>NZ_CP023694.1:3825000-6792500 GCF_008705135.1 Streptomyces coeruleorubidus
GAGAGGTGCGTGGCGGTGCGCTGGTAGAGGGTGACGAGTTCGTCGGCTTCGGCACCGCTGAGGCGACGCTGGCGACGCAGCAGAGCTTCCAGGCGGTCCCACTCCGCTCGGTGGGCGGAGACGAAGACGTCGAGGTCCATCGGTGTGCCTGCTCCTCGGCTGTTCGTCGGCGGCTCTCGTGGATCAGCTTGTCGTACTGGGGCGCGATGCGCCCTCAGCTTGGCAGACTGGCCCTGTCGGGGGCAGGGCAGGGGAAGGACGGCAGGCGTGAGTGAGCTGGTGACGGGCGAGGCGGTGGCGCTGGAGCTGCGCCCCGCGAGGTTGCCCAGCAGGGCGCTGGCCGTGTTGCTGGATCTTGTGGTGGCCGTGGCCGTCTATGTAGCGGTGACCATCGCGATCGTGGTTTCCACGGCCTCACTGGACGAGGCGGCGCAGACGGCGCTGTCGATCGCGACCTTCGTTCTCGTGCTGGTGGGCGGGCCGATCGCCGTGGAGACGCTCAGTCACGGACGCTCGCTCGGGAAGGTGGCGTGCGGTCTGCGTGTGGTGCGGGACGACGGGGGGCCGATCCGGTTCCGGCATGCGCTGGTGAGGGGCTTGATCGGAGTGATCGAGATCCTCATGACCTTCGGGGTCGTCGCGTGTATCGCCTCGTTCGTATCGGCGCGTGGGCGGCGGCTGGGGGATGTGTTCGCGGGGACTCTCGTCGTGAGGGAGCGGATTCCGGTCGCGCGGACCGGCTTCGTGCCGCCTCCTCCGCCCTGGCTGGCGGGGCGGTTCTCGGGGCTCGACCTGTCTGCGGTGCCCGACGGGCTGTGGCTCGCCGTCCGTCAGTACCTGACGCGTATGCAGCAACTGGACCCGCAGGTCGGCTGGTCCATGGCGGAGCGGCTGGCGTCGGATCTCGCCGGACGTACGGGGGTTCCCGTGCCGCAGGGTGTTCCGCCCGCGGCGTATCTGGCGGCGGTCGTGCATGAACGGCAGTCGCGGGAGGCCCGTCGGGCTTTCGGGAGCGGGCCGGGCTCGTCGACCCCGTCGGCTGCCGGGGCTCCTCCGGCTGCTGAGGCCGGTCCGGCTGCCTATGCGGCTTCAGTTGCTGATACCCCTTCGGCAGCGGGCGCGACGTCCGCTGTGTACGGACCGCCGGTCGTGCCGCCCGGCGCGGCTGTTGTCGAGTCGTCCGGCGGGGCCGCGCCCGAGGAGTCGCATGAGGTGCCGACGGGCGATCGGCCCGGGACCGGGTTCGTGCCGCCGGCGTAGGGAGGGCGGGGCTGCCCGTTCAGCGGAGGTTGCGCTCAGGGGAACACCGACGGCGGTGATTCGAGGTCTTCGAGCTCGATGCCGGGGGCCGCGAGCACCACATCGCCGGCGATGTGCACGGAGTGCTGTTCGCCCGTGTCCAGGGCTGTGACCTGGTATTCGTCCACGGTCAGGGGGCCGTTGTCAGTGGCGTGTGCTTCTCTTTTCAGCAAGGTCCACGACTGGTCCACGGTGCGCGGGGCGAGGACCGGATCCGTGAAGGCGACGAGGCGTACGCGGGTGCCGGCTGAGGAGGGGGTGAGGCGCAGGAGACGGGTGGTGGCGATGAGGAACGCCGGGGAGGTGCCGGTGAAGGCGTGGGCGCGCACATTGCCTTCGGTGGCGTCGGTTCCGGTGGGATCGGTGCGGACCCAGGTGACGCCGTCGAGGGCGGCGCCGCGGACCTGCCAGGCGGCGGCGTGGAGTTCGAGGCGGATGGGGCGGCCGAGTTCGTCGAGGGTGAGGTCGACGGAGCCGTGGTGATCGCCCGAGGGGGTGGTCAGCTGGGAGACGTAGCGCCAGCCGGAAGGGCCGATGGCGCAGTGGAAGTGCTCTTCTGCGAGGGGGGTGTGATCGTGCGGATCGTGGAGCGAATAACGGCCGCGGGGCATGGGGGTCCTGGGTCTTGACGGGCTGGGCCGGTCGCTGGTCCGTCAAACGGGGCAGGCCCCCGGCACGGGGGTGCGGGGGCCTGCCTCGGGGGACCTGACCGGCAGCGCTGTGCTGCTCGGCTCAGTAGCGGTAGTGGTCCGGCTTGTACGGGCCCTCGACCTGCACGCCGATGTACTCGGCCTGCTCGGGACGCAGCGTGGTCAGCTTCACGCCGAGCGCCTCCAGGTGAAGGCGGGCGACCTTCTCGTCCAGGTGCTTGGGCAGCACATAGACACCGGTCGGATACTCGTCGGGCTTGGTGAACAGCTCGATCTGCGCCAGCGTCTGGTCCGCGAACGAGTTGGACATTACGAACGACGGGTGACCCGTGGCGTTGCCCAAATTCAGCAGACGCCCCTCGGACAGCACGATGATCACCTTGCCGTCCGGGAAGGTCCAGGTGTGCACCTGCGGCTTGACCTCGTCCTTGACGATGCCGGGGATCTTCGCCAGGCCGGCCATGTCGATCTCGTTGTCGAAGTGGCCGATGTTGCCGACGATGGCCTGGTGCTTCATCTTGGCCATGTCCGAGGCCATGATGATGTCCTTGTTGCCGGTCGTGGTGATGAAGATGTCGGCCGTCTCGACAACCTCGTCCAGCGTCGTGACCTGGTAGCCGTCCATCGCCGCCTGCAGTGCGCAGATCGGGTCGATCTCCGTGACGATCACACGGGCACCCTGGCCGCGCAGGGACTCCGCACAGCCCTTACCCACATCCCCGTAGCCGAAGACGACCGCGGTCTTGCCGCCGATGAGGACGTCGGTGGCACGGTTGATGCCGTCGATGAGCGAGTGGCGGCAGCCGTACTTGTTGTCGAACTTCGACTTCGTCACGGCGTCATTGACGTTGATCGCCGGGAACAGAAGAACACCGTCGCGCTGCATCTCGTACAGGCGGTGGACACCCGTCGTGGTCTCCTCGGTCACGCCACGGATCTCCGAAGCGAGCTGGGTCCACTTCTGGGAGCCGTCGGTGATGGTGCGGTTCAGGAGTTCGAGAATGACGCGGTGCTCGTCGTTCTCGGCGGTGTCGACGGCAGGGACCTTGCCGGCCTTCTCGTACTCGACGCCCTTGTGGACGAGGAGGGTGGCGTCACCACCGTCGTCCAGGATCATGTTCGGACCGCCGGTGGCGCTGTCCGGCCACGTCAGCGCCTGCTCCGTGCACCACCAGTACTCCTCCAGCGTCTCGCCCTTCCAGGCGAACACCGGGACGCCCTGCGGGTTGTCGGGCGTGCCGTTCGGGCCGACGGCGATGGCTGCCGCGGCGTGGTCCTGGGTGGAGAAGATGTTGCAGGAGGCCCAGCGGACCTGTGCGCCGAGGGCGACCAGGGTCTCGATGAGCACGGCCGTCTGCACGGTCATGTGCAGGGAGCCGGTGACACGGGCGCCGGCCAGGGGCTGCGCCTCGGCGTATTCCTTGCGGATCGCCATCAGGCCCGGCATCTCGTGCTCGGCGAGGGTGATCTCCTTGCGGCCGAACTCGGCCAGGGAAAGATCGGCGACCTTGAAGTCCTGTCGCGTGTCGACAGTCGTCATTGAGAGCTGCTCCTCGGGATTGGGTCGAGGTGGGTACGGCTGGTCTGCGCGGCGGCGGACACAGGGGTGCCCGAAAGAGGACACAGGCATGCCCGCGTGTGCGCAGCGCAGTCCGTCGGAGGCCCTCTCTCCCTCGGCCGGTCCGCGGTGGGACCGCCCGACCGCCATCAGCAGCGACGTCTGGCTCCGTCCCAAGCTACACCGGGGGCGCCTGCGATCCCCAGTCCGCAGGGAAACACATCAAGCCGATCCCGTGACGGGCGGGGGTGGGGGTGTCGGTGAGGTGCGGGAGTGGTGGAAGGCGGCGGGGCCCGCCGAGTGGTTCGGCGGGCCCCGTGACCGGAGGAGTCGTGCGGAGGGGGTCAGTGGTCGGTGGGGTGCGGGACGGGACCGCCGGGGCTTGCCTCGGGGTCGGGGCCCTTGGCGGCTTCGGCCTCGCTGTAGATGTCCGGCTCGAGGTAGATCACGCGGGCGATCGGGACGGCCTCGCGGATGCGGCCCTCGGCGGCGTTGATGGCGGCGGCGATCTCGGTGGCCGTCTCCTCGTGGCGGACGGCGATCTTGGCGGCGACGAGGAGTTCCTCGGGGCCGAGGTGGAGCGTGCGCATGTGGATGATGCGGGTGACCGTGTCGCCGTCGACGACGGCTGCCTCGATCTTCTGGGTCTCCTCGACGCCGGCGGACTCGCCGAGCAGCAGCGACTTGGTCTCGGCGGCGAGGACCAGGGCGATCAGGATGAGCAGGATGCCGATGCAGAGGGTGCCGATGCCGTCCCAGACGCTGTCGCCGGTGAGCAGGGCGAGGCCGACGCCGCCGAGGGCGAGGATCAGGCCGACGAGGGCGCCGAGGTCCTCCAGGAGGACGACCGGGAGCTCGGGGGCCTTGGCGTGGCGGACGAACTCCTTCCAGGAGCGCTTGCCCCGCAGGACGTTGGACTCCTTGATGGCCGTGCGGAAGGAGAAGGACTCGGCGATGATCGCGAAGACCAGGACGCCGACCGGCCAGTACCAGTGCGTCAGCTCGTGCGGGTGCTTGATCTTCTCGTAGCCCTCGTAGAGGGCGAACATGCCGCCGACCGAGAAGAGGACGATGGAGACGAGGAAGGCGTAGATGTAGCGCTCGCGGCCGTAGCCGAAGGGATGTTGCGGGGTGGCCTCGCGCTTGGCCTTCTTGCCGCCGACCAGGAGCAGCGCCTGGTTGCCGGAGTCGGCGAGCGAGTGGACGGACTCGGCGAGCATCGACGACGAGTTACTGAAGATGAACGCCACGAACTTCGCTACCGCGATCGCGAGGTTGGCGACCAATGCCGCCACGATCGCCTTGGTGCCGCCTGACGCGCTCATATGTTCGCGTTGTCCCTTCGTACGCCGTTCCAGGGCCCGGACGCTCGCCTTGCTGCGCCGCCCGCGACTTTGCCCGTGCTTGACGGTGGGCCATTGTTGCAGCCCGCTCGGGCCGCGGTGCTTCAGGTCACCAGCAAGGGGTCATCGAAACGGTCAGGCGACGACGGTGGCCCGGAAAAGCGTTCCCGTTCCGGACACTTCGGCCTTTTCGCCGGCCGGGACGAAGACGGACCGGCCCGGGGTCAGGTCGTGCTCGCCCGCCCGGACGGAACCGGCGGTGCAGAGCAGGATCTGCGGGGTCGCGCGGGTGAGGTCGTGGGCGCTGCCCGCCTCGGGGAGGACGTAGCGGGACAGGCGGAACTCGTCGATCGGGGTCTCGTAGAGCTCCTCGCCGTCCGGGGAGGCCTCGGGGCGCAGGACGCCGGGGTCGCTGGGCCGGAATCGGACGATGCGCAGGAGCTCGGGGACGTCGACGTGCTTGGGGGTCAGGCCGCACCGCAGGACGTTGTCGGAGTTGGCCATGATCTCGACGCCGAGGCCGTTCAGGTAGGCGTGCGGGACGCCGGCGCCGAGGTAGAGGGCCTCGCCGGGCTGGAGCCGGACGTGGTTCAGCAGCATGGCGGCGAGGACGCCGGGGTCGCCCGGGTAGTGGTGGGCGATGTCGGCGTAGGGGGCGTAGGCGCCGCCGAGTCGGGTGCAGGCTGCCGCCGCCTCCGCGACCGTCCGGGACATCTCCTCGGGGTCGGCGGTGAGGATCGCCGTGAGGACTTCGCGCAGGGCGGCGTCCTCGGGGTGGGCGTGCAGCAGGTCGACGTACGGCTTGAGGGAGTCGACGCCGAGGTCGTCGAGCAGGCCGGCGGCGGCGAGCGGGTCGCGGAAGCCGCACAGGCCGTCGAACTCGGTAAGGGCGCAGATCAGTTCGGGCTTGTGGTTGGCGTCCTTGTAGTTGCGGTGCGGGGCGTCCACGGGGATGCCGCGGCGCTCCTCGTCCGCGTAGCCCTCCTTGGCCTGCTCCAGGTCGGGGTGGACCTGGAGGGAGAGCGGGGCGCCGGCGGCGAGGATCTTGAGGAGGAAGGGCAGGCGGGGGCCGAACTTGGCGACCGCGGCCGGTCCGAGCTCCTTTTCCGGGTCGGCGTCGATGACCTCGACGAGCGTGCCCCGGTCGGTGCGTGAGGGCGCGCCCGGGTGGGCGCCCATCCACATCTCCGCCTGTGGCTCGCCGGTCGGTTCGGTACCGAGCAGGTGCGGGATGGCGGTGGGAGAACCCCAGGCGTAGGGGCGGATGGTGTTGTCGAGGCGGTCCATGGGGTCTCTCTTGCGTGTTCGGGCGTGCTGGCGCGTCAGGTTGTCCCTGGCATGATCAGGCCCTCGAAGCGAGCGCCAGGTAAACCGCGGCGAAATCCGTGATGGCGATCAGTTCCGCGAGGGTCTCCAGCTCGCCGCCCTCCTCCGGTTCCAGTTCGCTGATCGGCGTGTCATGGCTGAGGGCCAGGTCGCGGGCGCCTGGGGCGGCGGTGAGGCCGCCGATGGGGCGGTCGCGGAGGAGCACCACGCGCGCGTGCAGGGCGGGTGGTTCCTCGACGCGGTCGCGGAAGAAGTCGTCGGGGTCGGCGCTGGCGGCCAGTGGGCCGGCGAGCAGGGCGCTGTGTGCGGCGAGGGCCTCGGGGAGTTCGGCGACGACCGCGGGGGTGCCGGACAGCTCGGCGAGCGCGGCGGCGAAACGGCGGCCCGCCGGGCCGGCCGAGATGCCCTCGGTCCAGACGATGGGGAGCGCGTCGGCGAGTTCGGCTGCGAGGGTCTTGGCGGGGTTGCTGTAGGTGGCGATGGCGGGGCCGCAGCGTTCGGCGATGGCTTCGAGGCGGTCGGCGACCTTGCCGAGGGCGTCCGGCGGCGCGGCGAGCACTCCCGTACGGTCCAGCAGCGCGAGCAGGGGGGTGAGCAGCGCCCACAGGACGCCGGGGGCGGAGGCGGCGAGGGGCTCGTCCTCGTCGTACGGGGCGGTCGCCATGGGGACGAACAGGCCGTGCGAGCCGTTCACCGCGTCGGCGAGCGGGGAGCGGCTGGGGGCCACGGCGACGACGTTGCAGCCGCGGCGGTAGGCCTGTTCGGCGAGGAGGGACAGGCCCGGTTCGCTGCCGTCCGGGGTGGTGATCAGGAGGAGGTCGACGGAGCCGACCCAGCCGGGCAGTTCCCAGCGCAGGGCGCCCGCGGCGGGGGCGACGCCGGTGGGGGCCAGCCGCGTGACCGGGCTGCCGGCGCCGGCGAGGGTGCCGATGAGGTCGGCGGCGTGGGTGGCGGCGGCGCCCGGGCCGGCGATGAGGACGGCGCGGGGACGGCCGTCGGGCTTGAGGTCGTTGATGCCGGCCTCGGCGGAGTGGCGGGCGGCCGTGCGGACGCGGGCGCCGGCTTCTGCGGCGCCGCGGAGCAGCCCGCGGTGGTCGGCCTCGGAGAGGCCTTCCGGGGAGTCGAGCAGCGATTCGTCGAGCATGGGCGGCAGCCTCCGATGGCCGGGGTCCGTTCCGGGCCCCGCTTTTTGGGGTGTCCTACGATCGGTGCCCGTTGTGCCGGGGGCTATGTGCACCGGGGTTTCACGCGGGTGTGTCTGCCCGGGCGGGGCCTACGCGGGGCGGCGGGCCTCGTCGACCAGGAGGACGGGGATGCCGTCGCGGACCGGGTAGGCCAGGCCGCAGGTCTGGTCGGTGCAGAGCAGTTCGGTGTCCTGCTCCTTGAGGGGGGCGTGGCAGGCCGGGCAGGCGAGGATGTCGAGGAGGCCGGCTTCGATGGCCATGCGGGGTCCCTTCGGGGATGAAGCGGGGTGGGGCGTTGGTGTTTGGGTGGTGCGGATGTGCCTGGTCAGGGTACCGCCGGTCGCGGTGAGGCGAGGGTGGTTGGTGGGTGCGGGGGTGGGCGCTGGGCTTTGTGAAGGGGCTCCGCCCCCTTGACCCCGATAGGGGCTCCGCCCCCTTGACCCCCGGGCCTTTGCCCACCCGCCGCCCGAACCGGTCGGACAAGAGGCTGGGCTCGCCTCCCCGTCAGCCCCTGATGATCGCCAGTGCCTCGTCCCGCACCCTGGCCATCGTCTCCGGGTCCCTCGCCTCCGCGTTCAGGCGAAGCAGCGGCTCCGTGTTGGAGGGGCGGACGTTGAACCACCAGTCGGTGGCTGAGACGGTCAGGCCGTCCAGTTCGTCGAGGGTGATGCCCTCGCGGCCCTGGTACGCGGAGCGGATCGCGGCGAGGCGGGCCGCCTGGTCGGTGACCGTGGAGTTGATCTCGCCGGAGCCGGCGTAGCGGTCGTACTGGGCGACGAGGGCGGAGAGGGTGCCCGGCTGGCCGCCGAGGGCCGCCAGGACGTGGAGGGCGGCCAGCATGCCCGTGTCGGCGTTCCAGAAGTCGCGGAAGTAGTAGTGGGCGGAGTGCTCGCCGCCGAAGATCGCGCCTGAGCGCGCCATCTCCGCCTTGATGAAGGAGTGGCCCACGCGGGTGCGGACCGGGGTGCCGCCGTTCTCCGCGACGACCTCGGGGACCGACCAGGACGTGATCAGGTTGTGGATGATCGTGCCCTTGCCGCCGTGTCTGGCCAGTTCGCGGGAGGCCACCAGGGCGGTGATCGCCGACGGGGAGACCGGCTCGCCGCGCTCGTCGACGACGAAGCAGCGGTCGGCGTCGCCGTCGAAGGCGAGACCCAGGTCGGCGCCCTCCTCCCGGACTCGCTTCTGGAGGTCGACGAGGTTGGCCGGGTCGAGGGGGTTGGCCTCGTGGTTGGGGAACGTGCCGTCGAGTTCGAAGTACATCGGGACCAGCGTGAGGGGCAGGCCGGTGAAGACCTCGGGGACCGTGTGGCCGCCCATGCCGTTGCCCGCGTCGACGACGACCTTCAGGGGGCGGATGGAGGTCAGGTCGACCAGGGAGCGCAGGTGCGCCGCGTAGTCCGACAACGTGTCGCGGCCGGTGATGGTTCCGGGCGTGACGGCCGGCTCGGGGGCGCCCGACTCGCTCCAGCGCTCGACCAGTTCGCGGATCTCGGCGAGGCCGGTGTCCTGGCCGACCGGGGCGGCGCCCATGCGGCACATCTTGATGCCGTTGTACTGCGCCGGGTTGTGGGAGGCGGTGAACATGGCGCCCGGCAGGTTCAGCGCGCCCGAGGCGTAGTAGAGCTGGTCCGTCGAGCACAGGCCGATCTCGGTCACGTCGGCGCCCAGCGCCGCCGCCCCGCGCGCGAAGGCGCGTGACAGGCCCGGTGAGGAGGGCCGCATGTCGTGCCCGGTCGCGATGGCGCTCGCGCCGGTGACCCGCACGAAGGCCGCTCCGAAGAGCTCGGCCAGGGACTCGTCCCACTGGTCGGGGACGACTCCGCGTACGTCGTACGCCTTCACGACCTGAGACAGATCAGCAGCCACGGCCAACCTTCCTGAAAAAGTACTGTCGGTCCGCACAAACTACCCCCGGCCGCTGACAGCGCGCTGGGCGGACGCCGAGTCGGCGCCCGGGCGTCGTCTCAGGTCACGGCAGCATCCAGTCCAGGACGAGTGTGCTCTGACCGACCACGATCAGGCACATCACCAGCAGCAGGCCGAGGCTCCACGGCAGTACCTTGCGCAGCAAGTCGCCCTCGCGGCCCGCGAGGGCGACGGCCGCGCAGGCGATGGTGAGGTTCTGCGGGGAGATCATCTTGCCGAGGACGCCGCCGGAACTGTTGGCGGCGGCCAGGAGGTCGGGCGGCAGCTCGGCGAGCAGTAGGGGCGATTGACTGCCCCCCGCACCTAGCGTGGTCGACACCCCGTACAACCGGGTCCACCGGACGTATCCGGAGTTGTGCCTTCAGGGGCTCGCACGCTGGGGTGACGAACGTAGCATCGGCGCCCTCCAGGTGACCGCAGCCCGTGGGCCCCGGTACTACGACTGGCCCTTCGTCAACTACCCGCTCACGCTGGAGCAGGCTTGCTGCTCGGATCACCGATGGCTTCGATGGAGACGTAGTTGGAGGCGGCGAACTGGGCGACGGCGAAGGCGACTCCGCAGGCGAGGGCGGGCACCCAGGTCTCGCGCAGACCCCGTCGGCCGTCCACCAGCCAGACCAGAGACGGTCATCCGGTACACCCGCAGGGCGTTGACGACGATCCACAGGATGGGGAAGAGGCCGAACACGGCGCCCTGCACGGCGCCGGAGAGCGCCTGCCCCAGGGGCATGCCTACGCGAGCCGGGCGACGAGGACGGCGGCGAGGAGGCCGGTCAGGCCCCCCAGGTGCGCCTTCATGCGGACGCCGCCGAGCAGGACCAGGACGATCACGAGAGGCAGGGCCGCCACGAGGGCGGACAGGCCCAGTGAGCCGGCGACGGGTTCCAGTTCCTGGACGTACGCGGGCGCCTCCCCTGGTTTCCGTCACGCGAAAGCGATTTCTCGCGGCCTCAAAACGGAATGGTCATGTCCGCGCCAAGCCCGCGTCAATGGGTGTGCGCGGGGAGGAACCGGGGGTGCGGTCAGTTGTCGGGCGACCGGAGGACGCGCAGGTGGCCCCGCCGGGCGACCTCCATCGGGTCGGCCGCGCGCCCGCCGCCACCGGCCCCGGCCGCCCGCTCCTGGGGACGGGCCGCCTCCCGAACGGCGTTCGCAAGCGCTTCCAGGTCGTCGCCGCTGGGGCGCGCCGGAGTCGAGCCGTCGAGGAGCCGGACGACCTCCCAGCCGCGCGGGGCGGTGAGGCGCTCGGAGTGCTCGGCGCACAGGTCGTAGCAGTGGGGTTCGGCGTAGGTGGCGAGCGGGCCGAGGACCGCGGTCGAGTCGGCGTAGACGTACGTCAGCGTCGCGACGGCGGGACGGCCGCAGGCGGTGCGCGAACAGCGACGTACAGGGCTCACGACGTTGGACGGTACCGCACTCTTGAGCGGGCCGCGACGACTCTCCACCAGGTCACTCCCCCGTGTCGTGCTGTGAAACGCCCCACACCCCCCTTCCGGCCCACCCTGCTGACCTGCCCGGACATCGCCGTCCGGGATGTCGAACGACCCCTCAAGCGGTCAAGAGTCGTCACAAAACCCTCAATTGCCGTGAGGTCGCCGGTCTCAGCGGGATACGGAATCGAGCCCAACCTTGGCTGGAATGGTCATGTAACGACATGCCGTACCGGTCGGCCGGAAGCCGTCCGTACCGCCGTGCGGTGCGGGGCGCGGGGGCGCGGCGGGGACTACCCTTCACCAGTGATGGACAAGCCCGTAACGCCCCGAGCCGCCGCCCCCGGGCCCCGCCGCCGTGACCGCCACGGCCGGGGCATGCGCGGCCCGATCGCACCGCCGCAGGTGCCGCTCGCCGCCAGCCGTGCGGAGGCGTTCGCGGATCTGGTGCAGGACTCCGTGGAACGCCTGGAGCGGCGCTGGCCGCAGCTCGCCGACATCGATTTCCTGGTGCTGGAGGTGCCGCGGCTCGACGGGCCCGGCCAGGCCTGGAACGACGAGGCCGTTCCGCTGGGCGGCACGGTCAGCGCCCGCGAGGGGCGCCCCGCGCGCGTCGTGGTCTACCGGCGGCCGGTCGAGATCCGCACCAAGGGGCGCGACGAGCGGGCGGCGCTGGTGCACGAGATCGTCGTCGAGCAGGTCGCCGAGCTGCTGGGGCTGACGCCGGAGACGGTGGATCCGCGGTACGGCGAGGACCAGGGCTGAGACGGCCGGCTGCGGTCGGGGCTGCTTCCGCAGCACCGACCGCAGTGGTCAGGGCTGCGCCTGCACCGCCGACCGCAGCGGTCAGGATTACTTCTGCAACACCGACAGGTCCTCGTCCGCCTCCGGTACCGCGACCGTCCCCCGGTCGTCGGGGAGCGTCTGCACGGTGAAGCCGGGCACGCCGCCCTCCGTCGCCGTCAGGGTGCGGGCGCCGTAGACCGGACCGCCGGACTTCGGCTCGACCGTGAGCGCGTACCTGCCCTTCAGGCCGCCGGGGACCGGGGGCTCGATGTCCTGCGTCGTGCCCGCCTTGATCGTGTACGTCTTCGACACCGGTGTGCCGCCCTCGCTGCCCGCCGAGGCGGTGACCTCGACCGTGGCGGCGCGGTCGGGGGCGATCAGGGAGAGCGTGCTGCCCTTGGCGCTGTTGTCGGCGGACGTCGCGCGCGTGCCGACCGGGCGGGTGGCCGGGATGAACGCCGTCTCCTGCTTGTCGCCCTTGCCGCGTACGACCCGCAGGGCCGCCACGACCGGCACGGACCGGTCCGTCGGCGTCAGCACCAGGGAGCCCGCCTCGCCGCGTGTCACGTCGCCCAGGTCGACGGCGGTGGTCATGCCGCCCTTGACGTGCACCGTCTCGTTTCCGGCCGGGGTGATCAGCCCGGAGGGGGAGGCCAGGCGCAGCTTGAGGTCCGCGTCGGCGTCGCCGGGGGTGAAGGCGACCAGGCGCACGGAGGTGGCGTCCTTGGGGATGCCCGGCAGGACCAGGCTGCCCGACGGGTCCGTGGAAGCGGCCAGCCAGTCGCCGCCGAGCTTGTCGTCCAGGGCCTGCACGGCGGCGCCGACCCGGCCGCTGCGGACGTTGACGTGCACGGTGAGGTTGGTCTGCTCCTCGTCGGTGAGGGTGGACAGCAGGACCGGCTCGCTGGAGTGCGGCTGGACCGTGATGCCCTCCCCCACCGTGGACTGGAGGGCGCCGTCCTTGCCGTAGAGCTCGATGTCGACGACGGCGGCCGAGTCGTCGGGGTTCGTCAGGTGGACGTAGTCGGTGCGGTCGGCCGCGGTGCTGGCGCCGGCGAACCAGAAACTCGTGTCCGGAGCCGTGCAGTTGACGCCCTGGAGGCCGCGCCCGGTCCCCGCGGCGACCTCCGTCGTCTGCTGGACGGTCCAGCCGGGCGCGAACCTGCCGTCCGCGGTCCCGACCAGCGCGGGCGATTCGGCGCCCGAGCTGTCACCGGTGACCGGCTTGCCGGGCTCCTTGGAGGTCGGCATGGACTTCCCGGTCTTCCGCTCGCCGGACTGCCCGTCGTCCTTGCCCTTGTCGCCGCCCGCGCCCGAGCCGTCCGCCGACTCCTGGGCGGCCGCCCGGAGTTCGGCCTTGCCGCCGCTCCCGGTGCCCTTCGTGACGGGGGTGAAGGAGGTGTAGGACGTCTCCGCGATGTCGGACATGCTGGGCGCGGGGCACAGCAGGCTCGTGCGCTCGACGGGCAGTTGGGCTGCCGCCTTGACGGTGGACTCCGCGCCCGGGGTGTCCGGGGCGGACAGCGCGGCGAATCCGGTGACGGCGGCGAGCGCGGTCGCGCCGGCGATCAGGGACAGGGTCGTGCGGTTCACTGCTGGCTCCCGTCGGGACGCTCACTGCCCGTGCCGTGGGGGTGGTGCTGCTGCGCCGGGTCGTACGGCGTGCCGTAGCCCTGGGGGTAGGCCTGGTCGTAGCCCGTCTGGTCGTAACCCTGCTGGTCGTACGACGGGTTCTGGGGCTGGCCGCCGTACGCGTACGGGTCGTACTGGCCGCCCTGGTACGGATCCGCCGGGTACTGCTGTCCGTAGGCGTCCGCCGGGTACTGGGCGCCCTGGTACTGGTCGCCGTAGTTCGCGTACTCGCCGCTCTGCCGGCCGGCGTGCTCCCACTGTCCGTGGTTCTGCTGGGGCACGGGTGCCGGCGGCTGCTCGGGCTGCGGGGGCGGGAACTCCTCGGGCTGCGCCGCCCCTTCGGCCTCCGCCTCCGCCTGGGCGCGCAGGCGGCGGGCTCGGCGGCCCTCGCCCGCGACCGGCTGGGCCGGGACGACCGGCTCCTCGGGCAGGTCGTCGTCGATGTCGCGGCGCCTGCCGGGCAGGGCCAGCACGACGAGTACGACGGCGAGGAGGCCCTGCGCCCACAGCCACGCGGTGTGGCCGACCGGGTCGTCGTAGGTGACGTCCAGCCTGCCGCCGGTGGTGGGGAGCTCGAAGCCCTGGGCCCAGCCGTCGACCGTGGTACGGGTCAGCGGCTTGCCGTCGAGCGTGGCGGTCCAGCCGTCGGAGGCGGTGTCGGCCAGGCGCAGCACGCGTCCGTCGGCGCCGGCCGGGATCGTGGTGTGGATCTCGACGGGCCCGGCGGCGACGGGCTGGGGGGTGCCGGAGCCGGAGGCGGGGACGATGGTGGCGCGGGCGACCTCCTGGTCGATCTGCCACAGCGCCCCGCCGTCCTGCTGGCTGAGCCGGGTCAGGCCGGGTGTGGCGTCCAGGACGCGGGTGACATCGCGGGGCGCGCCCTGGTGGACGAGGACGTAGCGCACGGCGAAGCCGCCGAGCTGGTCGGCCTGGTCGGCGCCGGAGCCGGCGACGAGGTTGGCGACGACCTTGTCGAGCCTGCCGTTCTCGCCGTCGGCCGCGGCGATCTCGCCGTCGCCGAGTCGGGCGCCGGAGCCGCGGACCAGCATGTATCCGACGTGGGAGGGGGAGTCGCTGTCGAGGACGAGGGTGCGGGCCTGGTCGCTGCTGCCGCTCTCCTCGGCGACGAACGCGGGGACATGGGTCGGGTCGCGCCGCTCCACGGGGCCGTCGGCGCCGCGGATCATCCAGCCCGCGGCGACGAGCAGCGGGCCCGCGGCCGAGGCGAAGGCGATCAGCACGGCGACCGGCTGGCGCCAGCCGAAGCTCTGCTCGGCCACGCGCGCGCGTGCCCCGTCGGCGCCGAGCGCGGCGGCCGCCAGCAGGGCGATGCCGTAGACGAGCGTCGCGGGGCCGGACCAGGTGGAGCTGTTGGACAGGACCGCGAAGACGAAACCGGTCAGGGCGGCCGTCCAGGCCGTCCAGATGCCCAGCCGGCGTTCCGAGCGGAGCAGGGCGGCGAGTGCGGCCAGCACGATGCCGATCAGCATGAGGCCGCTGACGGTGCCGGGGCCGCCCGGGCTGGCGCCGAGCAGGTCGAGGGCGGAGGCGGCCGAGGGGCGGTACTCCAGACCGGCTTCCCGGAAGAAGCCGAACGGGATCAGCGACAGCGACCAGGGCGCGAGGACCAGCAGGGGCGTGCCGAGCTGGGCGAGGAACCGCAGCCCGTACGCCGTGATGTCGGCCCGCCGCAGGACCAGCAGCCCGGCGCCGAGGAGCAGCGCGATGGGCCACACGACCGGGGTGAAGGCGGTGGTGATGGTCAGCAGCAGCGCGTACGCCCACGTGGCACGCCAACTGCCGCGCGTCCCCGCAGGATTCGCCAGGCCGCTGGCGGCGATGCCCGCGCGGGCGATGAGCGGCAGCAGCACGGCCAGGACGGCGGTGCCGATCCGGCCGCCGGCGAGGGCGCCGGTGGCGGCGGGCAGGAAGGCGTAGACGACGGCCGCCCACGCGCGCAGCAGCCTGGACTCGACCAGCGGGCGGGAGGCGAAGTAGGCGCTGAGACCGGCCAGCGGCACCGAGCAGACGAGCAGCAGCGTGACGGCGAGGCCGGTCGAGCCGAACAACAGGGACGCCAGCATGGCCACGAGCGCGAGGTACGGCGGCGCGGAGGAGGTGCCGCCGGCGGCGACCGGGTGCCAGGCGTCCAGGTAGCGCGCCCACAGTTCGGAGGAGTCGGACGGGGCCGGCAGCAGGGCGCCGCCCGAGAGCGCGCCGCCGCCGAGGAGTTCGCGGCAGGCGGCCAGGGAGACGAGCAGCAGCACCAGGAAGAGCACCGGCCCGGGCTTGCGCGCGATGCGCTTGAGCCGGGCGAACTGCTCGATCTCCAGGAAGTCGGCGTCGTCGCCGCCGGGGCCGGACTCGACGGCACCGCCGTGCCGTCCGGCGCCGGAGGCGACCTCGGCGTCGGAGCGGCCGACGACGTTGCCCGCGACCTGCTCGACGGTCATGCGGACGGTCGCGCCGGGCGGCGGGAACAGCGGCCGCAGTTCGTCCTTGTCGATCCGGGGTGTGCCTCTGCCGCGCCGCCCGGCGAGGATCCGCTCGGGCCTGAGCAGCGTGCCCATGAGGCCGCGGATCTCGTCGACGGCCTGTCCGGGGACCTTGCCGACGACGTAGGCGACGGTCCGCAGCAGTGTGCCGAGCACGATCCGCAGCAGCACCCAGGGCAGCACGGCCGTACGCGCGTTGACGAGCAGGGTGTAGACGGCGCCGGCCTTGTCGACCTTGTGCGGGGACGCGGCCGTGCGGCCCACGCAGTCGACCGTGCGGCGCTCGCGGGAGGCCGCCTCGGCGTGCCGGACGACCGCCTCGGGGGCGACCAGGACGCGGTAGCCCGCCGCGTGCGCGCGCCAGCACAGGTCGACGTCGTCGCGCATGAGGGGCAGGTGCCGGTCGAAGCCGCCGAGCTGTTCGAAGACGTCGCGGCGGATCAGCATGCCGGCGGTGGACACCGACAGCACGGGCCGGACGTGGTCGTGCTGGCCCTGGTCCTGCTCGCGGCGGTCCAGGCCGGTCCAGCGGCGGCCGGAGTTGGCGATGCTGACGCCGACCTCGAGCAGCTGCCGCCGGTCGTACCAGCCGCGGAGCTTGGGGCCCACGACGGCCACGTCCTCGCGGCCCAGCTCGTACTCGTTGTCCACGACCCGCAGCAGCTGGGCCAGGGCGTCGGGCTCCGGGGCGCAGTCGTCGTGCAGCAGCCACAGCCACTGCACCGGCTCTCCGTGCGGGAGCTCGGGCATGTCGTACGCGTCGTCGCGCCAGGAGCGGGTGACCGGGTCCCAGCCGCTGGGCCGCTTCAGGTACGGGAGGTGCTCGGGGGTGAGGACCGGGGCGGTGCGGCCGCACTCCTCGACGGCCTGGCCGAAGCCGGTGCGGCGGGCGAGGTGCAGCACGCGGTCGGCGCCGAGGGCGTCGGTGACCAGCTGGGCGGAGGCGTCCGCGCTGCCGGTGTCGGCGCCCATCGCGTACTGGACGGGTCGCTCCTGGCCGAGCAGCCCGGCGAGCGCGTCGGGCAGCCAGCGGGCGCCGTCGTGGGAGACGAGGACCGCGGTCACCACATGACGCGGGAACTCAGGTGCGGCAGCGCTGTCGTGATGAGCTGCCGGGTGGCTGTGCACGGACATCGAGGTACGGGCCCCGGTTCGGTGGACTGCGGTGGACGCCTGCGGCCGGTGGGGGCAGCGGGGCGTCTCGGACGAGCGACCACACTATCGGCTGCGCAACAAGGGGGCCCGCCGCCTGTGGATAACCCACCTGCGACGGGCCGTTCGAACCGTGCGTGCGTACGTATGTGCGCTGTCTGTCGGATGCGCGTTGTCCGTCGGATCGGCGTTGTCCGGATGCGCGTTGCCCGTCGGGCGCGCGCTGTCGGTGTATCGCGCCGTCCGGGATCAGACCGCCGCCTTCTTCAGCCGGCGGCGCTCCCGCTCGGACAGGCCGCCCCAGATGCCGAATCGCTCGTCGTTGGCGAGGGCGTACTCGAGGCACTCGGAGCGGACCTCACAGGCGAGGCAGACCTTCTTGGCCTCCCTGGTCGAGCCGCCCTTCTCGGGGAAGAAGGACTCGGGGTCGGTCTGGGCGCACAGTGCGCGCTCCTGCCAGCCGAGTTCCTCGTCCGCGTCGTCGACCAGCAGTTGCTGCACCGTCTCGGTCATGTGCGCCCCTCGTCCGTCTTTCGCGTCCCCGTGATCTAGCCGTTACCGATTCCGGCTGAACGACACGAGTGAAATTACAAGTGTGCTGCTCCGGGCGAGTCAAGCCGAGATCTGCTATTGAGCCCCTTATTCACTCTGCGGAACCAAGGCCAAGCGGAAAGTGTTCAAATCACCATAAAACCTGACACACCGACGGAGCCCGCAGGGGCTCACGCCGTCCGCCGGACCCCTCGCAGACCTGTACGGAGAAGGACGCTCAGTGGTTCGATCTCGTTCCGACACGCACCTCGAAGCGAAACGGATCACAGTCGGATCACGACTACGCAACGGGGTTTGCGCGCCCGGTTGGACGCCATGTGTCCCGGGCGCGGCATGAACAAACCTTTCATCTGAGTGAACGACCGGATGAGGTGAACCACATCCCACAGAGCGGGTGCCGAGTTGACAGTGAGGGTGTGAACCGGTGTCCTAGTGGGCATGCTCGCGAACTTGGCACTCACCTCGACCCGCACCGCCGGGTCCCTCGGTGCTGCCCGCGCTCGCTGTAGCTGTTGCTGTTCCAGCTGTTGAGCTCCACCTGCTCCAGTTGAAGGCCGAGCCACCCGTCTCTCGGCTTCTGTTCCCTCTGACCTTCTTTCACTGAGGAACCACCACCACCCATGAACAGCGACAGCGACCTCCAGATCGCCGGCGACATCCTCGAAGTCCCGCATCTGCTCCAGACCCCGCGCGAGCACCCGGCCACCGTCGCCGAGTTCGTCGGACTCGCCCGCTCCATCGCCGCCGACCGCTCCCAGTGGGAGCACCTCGTCCGGTACGACGCGACCAGCCGCTGGTACCACCGGCTGCGCACGGGCCCGGGCTACGAGGTGTGGCTGCTGTCCTGGGTGCCCGGACAGGGCAGCGGGCCGCACGACCACGGCCGCTCCTCCGGTGTGCTGACCGTGCTGGACGGCACGCTGACCGAGCGCACGGAGCGGGGCACACGCGCCTTGCGGGCAGGCGCGCAGCACGTTTTCGCGCCGGGGTACGTGCACGAAGTCCTGAACGACGCACTGGAGCCGGCGGTCAGCCTGCACGTCTACTACCCGGGCCTGACGGAGATGCCGATGCACACGGCCCAGCACTGCGAGGCCCGGAGCGTGCCGGGCGTCGTGACCGCCTGACCGATGGCGTGCCGTGCCCGATCGGTTGGCGTGAGTGCCTGACCGGTTGCCGTGGCCGCTGACCGGTTGCGGTGGTCGCCGACCGGTTGTCGTAGGCGCCTGCAAGACTGGCTTCCATGCGCATTGTGGTTCTGGCAGGCGGCATCGGTGGTGCCCGGTTCCTGCGTGGTCTGAAGCGGGCCGTGCCGGACGCGGACATCACGGTCATCGGCAACACCGGGGACGACATCCACCTCTTCGGGCTGAAGGTCTGCCCGGACCTCGACACGGTGATGTACACGCTCGGCGGCGGCATCAACGAGGAGCAGGGCTGGGGGCGCGCCGACGAGACCTTCCACCTCAAGGAGGAGCTCGCGGCGTACGGCGTCGGGCCCGAGTGGTTCGGCCTCGGCGACCGGGACTTCGCCACGCACATCGTGCGGACGCAGATGATCGGCGCGGGATACCCGCTGAGCGCGGTGACCCAGGCGCTGTGCGACCGCTGGGAGCCGGGCGTGCGGCTGATCCCGATGTCCGACGACCGCGTCGAGACGCACGTGGCCGTCGAGATCGACGGCGAGCGCAAGGCGATCCACTTCCAGGAGTACTGGGTGCGGCTGCGCGCCTCGGTGCCCGCGGAGGCGATCGTGCCGGTGGGTGCCGACCAGGCGAAGCCGGCGCCGGGGGTGCTGGAGGCGATCGCCGAGGCGGACGTGATCCTCTTCCCGCCGTCCAACCCGGTCGTGTCGATCGGCACGATCCTCGCCGTGCCCGGCATCCGGGAGGCCATCGCCGACGCCGGAGTGCCGGTGGTCGGCCTGTCCCCCATCGTCGGTGACGCGCCCGTGCGGGGCATGGCCGACAAGGTGCTCGCCGCTGTGGGCGTCGAGTCGACCGCGCCGGCGGTGGCCGAGCACTACGGCTCGGGCCTGCTGGACGGCTGGCTCGTCGACACGGTGGACGCCGGCGCGGTGGAGCGGGTCGAGGCGGCCGGGATCCGCTGCCGGGCCGTGCCGCTGATGATGACCGACACCGACGCGACCGCGCGGATGGCGCGGGAGGCCCTGACACTGGCGGAGGAGGTGCGGGGAGCTTGAGCGGCGAGGCCCCGGAGAACCGGCAGGGCGCCGACGGGTACCGGGTCTGGGCCCTGGGCGGGCTGCCCGAGGTCGCGGCCGGGGACGACCTGGCCAAGCTGATCGCGGCCGCCGAGCCCGGTCTGGCCGACGGGGACGTAGTGCTGGTCACGTCGAAGATCGTGTCCAAGGCGGAGGGCCGGGCCGTCCGGGCGGCCGACCGGGAAGCGGCCATCGACGCCGAGACGGTACGGGTGGTCGCCCGGCGCGGCAGCCTCCGGATCGTCGAGAACCGGCAGGGCCTCGTCATGGCCGCGGCCGGGGTCGACGCGTCCAACACCCCGTCCGGGACGGTGCTGTTGCTGCCCGAGGACCCGGACGCCTCCGCCCGTGCGATCCGCGCCGGACTGCGGGACGTCCTCGGCGTCGACGTCGGTGTCGTCGTCACCGACACGTTCGGGCGGCCCTGGCGCGCGGGGCTCACGGACGTCGCGATCGGCGCCGCCGGAGTGCGCGTACTGGACGACCTGCGCGGCGGCACTGACGCGCACGGCAACCCGCTCAGCGCCACCGTCGTCGCCACGGCCGACGAACTCGCCGCGGCCGGCGACCTCGTCAAGGGCAAGGCGGCCGGGCTCCCCGTCGCCGTGGTGCGCGGCCTGCCGCACCTGCTGGCGCGGGACGACGGAGAGGGAGCGCGGGCCATGGTGCGCGGCGCGCGCGACGACATGTTCCGGCTCGGTACGTCGGAGGCGGTACGGCTGGCGGTGACCCAGCGGCGCACGGTCCGGGCCTTCACGGACGAGCCCGTCGACCCCGGAGCGGTACGGCGGGCGGTGGCCGCGGCGGTGACGGCGCCGGCGCCGCACCACACCACCCCGTGGCGATTCGTGCTGCTGGAGTCGGAGGAGTCGCGGACGCGGCTGCTCGACGCCATGCGGGACGCCTGGATCGCCGATCTGCGGCGGGACGGCAAGACGGAGGAGTCCATCGCCAAGCGGGTGCGGCGGGGGGACGTGCTGCGGAACGCGCCGTACCTCGCCGTCCCCTGTCTGGTCATGGACGGCTCGCACACCTACGGCGACGCGCGGCGCGACGGGGCCGAGCGGGAGATGTTCGTGGTCGCCACCGGCGCCGGCGTGCAGAACTTCCTGGTCGCGCTGGCCGGGGAGCGGCTGGGGTCGGCGTGGGTGTCCTCGACGATGTTCTGCCGGGACGTGGTCCGCGAGGTGCTGGGGCTGCCGGCGGACTGGGATCCGATGGGCGCGGTGGCGGTCGGGCATCCGGCGGAGGAGCCGCGGGCGCGGCCGGAGCGGGACGCGGGGGCTTTCATCGAGGTGCGGTGACCGGCGGCGGTCGGCGCTTACGCTCTTAGCGCTGCTCCTCTTTTCTCGCCTCTCGTGTCTCCCCTCTCGTGTCTCCCCTCTCGTACATCGTCCTCTCGTATCCCAGGGACTTCGCTCATGGCAGGACGGTTCGCTCCGCGGCCCACGCGCACGACCGTGCGCGGCGGGCAGGTCGGCGTCGCCGGTGGCGTGCCGCGGCAGGCCGCCGGCCCGGGGCGGGTGCGCGACTGGGTGCCGGACGGGCCGCTGGATCTCGGTCTGGTGCTCGGGCCGCTGCGGCGCGGGCCGGGTGATCCGACGTTCCGGGCGATGCCGGACGGCTCCGTGTGGCGGGCCTGTCGTACGCCCGCCGGGCCCGGGACGCTACGGGTCTGCGCGTACGGCGGTGGCGTGCGCGGCCAGGCCTGGGGGCCCGGGGCGGAGTGGCTGCTGGACCGGTTGCCGGAGCTGCTCGGGGCCGCCGATGATCCGTCCGCGTTCGTGCCCCGGCACCGGCTGGTGGCGCTGGCCCGGCACCGGCGGCCGGGGTTGCGGCTGACGCGGAGCGGGCTGGTGCTGGAGTCGCTGATTCCGTCGATTCTGGAGCAGAAGGTCACGACCGATGAGGCGTATCGGGCGTGGCGGTTGCTGGTGCGGAAGTTCGGGGAGCCGGCGCCGGGGCCCGCGCCCGGGCGGATGTATGTGATGCCGGAGCCTCGCGCGTGGGCGCTGATTCCGTCGTGGGAGTGGCATCGGGCCGGGGTCGACAACAAGCGGGCGTCGACGATTCTGCGTGCGGTGCGGGTGGCCGGGCGGTTGGAGGAGGCGGCCGGGATGGAGCCGGGGGTGGCTCGGGCGCGGCTTGAGGTGGTGCCCGGTGTTGGGCCGTGGACCTCGGCGGAGACGGTGCAGCGCAGTCATGGGGCGCCGGATGAGGTGACCGTGGGGGATCTGCATCTGCCCGGGATCGTGGGGTGGGCGTTGGCCGGGGACCGGGATGCGGATGACTCGGTGATGCTGGAGTTGCTGGAGCCGTATGCGGGGCAGCGGCATCGGGCGGCTCGGTTGATTCTGCTGAGTGGAAGGGTGCCGGGGCGTCGGGCGCCGAAGATGCCGCGGTGGGATATCGGGAGGTTGTGAGCCGACCCGGGTTTCCGGTGCTGCGGCGTTGGCGCTGAGGCCGGGTGGGTCCGCAGCCCGGCGGAACGGGGTGCCGCTGCGCCCACCCGTGCCGCCCCAAGCGGCACGACTGCCCGCAGCGGCGGCCGGCGGCCGCCAAGCCGAGGGAGTTGCCCTACCCGGCGCCACGGAATGCCGCCGCCCACCCTCCCCCATCGCCCCAGCGGCACGACTGCCCGCAGCGGCGGCCTGGGCGCTATCGGTCCGAAGAGAAGCGGACCGCTCCCGCTGGGATCTGGGCGTCGCACCAGATGCGGGCGCCGTCGCGGAGTTCGTTGTCGGGGCCGATGATCGCGCCGTCGCCTATGACCGTGCCGGTGAGGACGGAGCGTTCGCCGACGCGGGCCCGGGTGCCTATGAGGGAGTCGGTGATGACCGCGCCGGGTTCGATCACGGCGCCCGGAAGGATCGTGCTGCCGAAGACGCGCGCGCCCTCCGCCACGAAGGCGCCCTCGCCGACCACCGTGCCGCCGGACAGCTTCGCGTCGGCCGCGACCGTCGCCGTCGGCAGGACCAGGCGGTCGCCGCAGCGGCCGGGGACCGCCGGGGACGGGGCCCGGCCCAGGACCAGGTCCGCCGAGCCCCGGACGAACGCCGCCGGTGTGCCCAGGTCCAGCCAGTACGTCGAGTCGACCATGCCCTGGAGGTGGGCCCCGGCGGTCAACAGTTCCGGAAACGTCTCGCGCTCCACCGACACCGGCCGGCCCAGCGGGATCGTGTCGATGACCGAGCGCCGGAAGACGTACGCCCCCGCGTTGATCTGGTCGGTGACGATCTCCTCGGGCGTCTGCGGCTTCTCCAGGAACGCCAGGACCCTGCCCGTGTCGTCCGTGGGGACGAGGCCGTAGGCGCGCGGGTCCGTGACCTTGGTGAGGTGCAGGGAGACGTCCGCGCCCGTGGTCTCGTGGGTGTCGACCAGGGCCCGGATGTCGAGGCCCGTCAGGATGTCGCCGTTGAAGATGAGGACCGGGTCGTCGGGGCCCGAGTGCAGCCGGGAGGCGACGTTGCGGATGGCGCCTCCCGTGCCCAGGGGCTCCTCCTCCGTCACGTATTCGAGGTGCAGTCCCAGCGCGGAACCGTCATCGAAGTACGGCTCGAAGACCTCGGCCAGATAGGACGTGGCCAGGACGATGTGCTCGACACCCGCCGCTCTCGCTCTCGCCAGTTGGTGCGTGAGGAAGGGCACCCCGGCCGCCGGCACCATGGGCTTGGGCGTGTGCACCGTGAGCGGGCGCAGCCGGGTGCCCTTGCCGCCGACCAGGAGGATCGCTTCTGTCACGTGTCGTCTCTGCTTCCTGCCGGGACCGGCCGAACTGTCTTTCGGCCGGTCAGTGTATGCAGACCGTTCCGTGGCGCCTTCGCTGGCCGTGCGGCATTCCGCCCGCTGCCCCCCGATGGCGGTGAACGTGATTCTCAGCGGCCCTGGTACCGGGCCGCGTTGGAGCGGGCCGAGCCGAGCTTGCCGTAGAGCTTGCGTCCCGGGCAGGACGTCCTGAATCCGTCCCGGTGACCGGAGATCACGTTCAGTCGTACCTTCTTACCTTTTCGGTGGAGATTGCTGCCAGCCGACTTCAGGTATGTCTTCCCCCGCGGATTCATCCCGTACAGGCCCAGCTTCCACGCCGTGAGCCGGGCGATGGCCTTGACTGCGGCGGACGACGGCTTCTTGGCGCCGTACGACCCGAGGACGGCGATCCCCATGCTGTTGTTGTTGAAACCAAGAGTGTGGGCACCGAGGACCGGCCTGGACACGCCCCCGGCGCGGCCCTCGTAGATCTTTCCGCACTTGTCGATGACGAAGTTGTAGCCGATGTCCCGCCAGCCCATGCTCTTGACGTGGTAGCGGTAGATACTGCGGATGAGTGACGGGACCTGCGAGCAGCGGTAGTTGTTGCCGGAAGCCGTGTGGTGCACGAAGGCCGCCTTGACCTTCTTGGTGTACCGGAAGCCCCGCTCCCGCAGCCCCTCGTTCGCGCCCCAGCCACGCCGCGTGACGATGCGCGGGCGCGGACCGACGTACGGCCTCGCCTGCTGCTGCTCCGTCAGCTCTCCGGCGTTGAGGGCGAGGAACTCCTGCTCTGTCTCCGCGCTGTTCAGCGCCGGGATCTCGGTGGCGTCGAGGGGAGCCAGGTCGGCGTTGACGACGGAGGCCTCTGCGGCGGCGGAGGCCCCGGCTGCGGCGGAGGCCTCGGCGGCGGAGGCCCCGGCTGCGGCGGAGGTCTCGGCGAGGTCGGCGGTGCGGGGGCCGTCCGCGGAGGCGCCGTGCGGCGGGGCGTCATCGCCCGGGTCGACGAGTTCGAGGCGGAGGCCGTAGGGGAGCGGCGGGGCGGCGGCCAGATTGCGGATGCCCGTGCCGTGGTGCGCGGAGGCGGCTTCCGCCTTCTCGGGTTGGGAGCGGACCCGGAGTTCCACGCCGTCGGAGTCCCCCACCCACAGCGGTGCGGTGGCGCCGCGGACGCGGCCCGACGTGCTCTCCGGGGTCCCCCGGTCGGCCGCGTGGTCGGCGTTGTGCGTCTCGACGTCCTGCCAGCCCGACCAGGTGCCGGTGTCGGCGGCTCGGGTACGGACCTGGACGCGGCCGTGCAGTTCGGCTTCGGGGTCGTCCCAGACGACGCCGAGGAGGGAGAAGTGGCGTACGGGACGGCGGGTCACGCCCTGCTCGTGGGCATCGGGGGCGGTGGGGGTGGCGCGGTTGCGGGAGAGGGGTTCGAGAGGGAGGGACTGGGTGCTGCCGGGGGCGTACGGCTCGGCCGCGCGCCGGCCGGCCATGGTCGTGTCCGGTGTCCCCGCGCGGGGCGCGGGTCTCGCGGCCGTGGCCGCTTCCGTGGCCGGCACCGGTCTCGCCGTGGTCGCGACGGCGGGCGGAGTGAGGGGAAGGGCCAGAGCGGCCGCACAGGTGACACCGATCGAAGAAACGAGAAATCCACGCATGCCCCCGATCTTTGACATAGTCCTATAAGTCTGTCTATTTGGGACTTGACGGACCGTCGGCCGTGGTTCGGCCGAACCGGTGGCGGATTCACGGCGGGGCGGTGGCCCGGCCGTTGGGTGGAGGCTTGGGTGCCGCGTACGCTTGAGCGGGTGAACGCCACCGATCGCACCCCTGCCGACCTGCTGAATTCCGCGCTCGCCGCGGATCCGGGACGCCCCCTGGTGACCTTCTACGACGACGCCACGGGCGAACGTGTCGAACTGTCCGTGGCCACCTTCGCCAATTGGGTGGCCAAGACCGCCAACCTCCTCCAGGACGAGCTGTCCGTCGAGCCCGGGGACCGGGTGACACTGTTGCTGCCCGCGCACTGGCAGACGGCCGTGTGGCTGCTGGCGTGTTCGTCGGTGGGAGTCGTCGCGGACGTCGCCGGGGATGCGCGGGCGGCCGATGTCGTGGTGAGCGGCCCGGACGGGCTGGAGGCGGCGCGGGCGTGTTCCGGGGCGCGGGTCGCGATGGCGCTGCGGCCGCTCGGGGGGCGGTTTCCGCAGGTGCCCGAGGGGTTTGTCGACTACGCGGTGGAGGTGCCGGGGCAGGGGGACCGGTTCGTGCCGTATGCGCCGGTGGATCCGGACGAGCCTGCGCTGATCGTGGCGGGGCGGGAGTTCAGCGGGGCGGAGGTCGTCGAGCGGGCCCGGGCGGAGGCGACGGGGCTGGGGTTGACCGGGCCGGGGTCGCGGATTCTGTCGGGGTTGCCGTACGACACGTGGGAGGGGTTGAACGCGGGGTTGTACGGGCCGTTGGCCACGGGGGGTTCTGTGGTGTTGTGCCGGCATCTGGAGCAAGCGGGGGACGGAGTGCTGGACAAGCGGGTGGAGAGCGAGCGGGTTACGGTCATTGCCCGGTAGGGCGCTTTCGAGCGCCCTGCGTTGGTGCTGAGGGCGGGGCGATGCGCAGCCCGGCGCGGCGGGATGCCGCCTCCTTGGGACGGGTGCCGCCCCAAGCGGCACGACTGCCCGCAGCCGAGCGAGACCGGCGGCCGCAGCTCAGCGGGACCGGCGGCACCAGCTCAGGGGGGCGGGCGGCCGCAGCCAAGGCGAATGCCTCTCCCCCGTTCAGCCCACCCCCACCCCACGCCCACCCCCCATCCACGCCACAGTCGTAGGAGCAGTGCGCGCGCACGTTCGTACGTCGTGAGGGGTGGTCTCTGTCGTGGGCGACACCGGGAGGCTTGGGTCGGGGGCGGGTGCCTCGGCCAGTGGGCCGGGGCTGGTGCGGCGGCGTCGGCGGCGGTGGGTGCGGATCGGGGCGTTCGGGGTCGCCGGTGTCGTCATCGCGGCCGGCGGGGCCGGATGGGCCGTGTACGCGAAGCTCAGCGGGAACATCACGCCCGACGAGGCCGCCGCCGCCGAGCTCGCGCGGTACGAGAAGGAGCGGCCGACCTCGCTGGTCAAGGACGCGCGGAACATCCTGCTGATCGGGTCGGACTCGCGCGAGGGCGACGACAACGCGCGCTACGGGCGTGACTCCGGGACCGAGCGGTCGGACACCACGATCCTGCTGCACCTGTCCGCGGGCCGGGACAGCGCCACCGCCGTCTCCCTGCCCCGGGACCTGATGGTGGAACTGCCGGGCTGCCGGCGCCCGGACGGCTCGCGCAGCGTGCCGCGGTTCACCATGTTCAACCAGGCCTTCCAGGTGGGCGGTTCCGCCTGCACCATCCGGACCGTCGAGAAGCTCACCGACATCCGCGTCGATCACCACGTCGTCGTCGACTTCCACGGCTTCAAGGAGATGGTCGACGCCGTCGACGGCGTGGAGGTGTGCCTGCGCGAGCCGATCGACGACCGGGCCGCCAAGCTGCGGCTCCCCGCCGGACGGGTGACCCTCGACGGCGAGCAGGCGCTCGGCTACGTCCGCGCCCGCAAGACGCTCGGCGACGGCAGCGACACGGAGCGCATGGAGCGTCAGCAACGGTTTCTCGGGGCACTCGTCAACAAGGTGCGCAGCAATGACGTCCTGCTGAATCCGGTGAAGCTGTATCCCGTGCTGGACGCCGCCACGTCATCTCTCACAACCGACCCGGGTCTGGCCAGTCTTCGCGGTTTGTACGAACTCGTGCGCGGGCTGCGCGACATCCCCATGGAACGTGTGCAATTCCTGACCGTTCCACGGGAGTCGTACGCGTACGACGCCAATCGCGATCAACTCGTGGAACCCCAGGCGGAGAGGCTGTTCGAGCGGCTGCGTACGGACACACCCGTGGCGGTGGCCGGGGACGATCCGCGCGGTTCCGCCCCGCCGAGGCCCACCGATTCGCGTGACGGGTCGTACGGGGATTCGTATCCGGGGCCGTTTGCGAAGCCCGTCGTCACCGTTTCTCCTCCACCGACGTTCCGGGGGAACACGGCAGCCGAGGACACCTGCGAGTAAAGCGGGCACCAACGTAACTCCAAGGTAATGAACTCTTCACCCGAGAAATGGGCGAATTGCCCAGGTGTAGGGACGTGGAATTTGTCACCGCCGTCGTTCGGCACTGAACTGGGCGGTTAGTGTGAGCGATCCGGTGCGCCCGGCTCTGAGGACGGTCCTGAGGTCGCGCACTGTGTGACCGAGACCCGGGCGCCTTGGAGGGGGAGGCGCCGCGTGCCCCGACGGAGGAAACAGACAACCGTGGACGCGCAAGGCCGTGGGCGGGCGGACGATATCGATCCCGCAGACCAGTGGGTGCTCAATCCGAACACCGGCGAATACGAACTGCGACTGCCTGCTTCCTCACCGCAGTCGGGCGTCCCGAGTCCCCGCAGGCCACCGGCCCCCGACGCGGCCCCGCCGGCGCGCGGCCGTACGCAGGCGCCCGGCAGGCCGCGGCCCGAGACGCCGGGCCGTTCGGTGCCGCCGTCGCGCAGGCGCCGCGGGGCGCCGGAGGAGCCGCTGCCGGGGCGGCGCGGGCGTCGGCCGGCCAAGAAGGCCGCGAAGGGGAAGAAGGCCCTGCTGTGGACCGGCGGCGCGATGGCGTTCGTGCTGGTCGCCGGGGCGGGCGCCGCGTACTTCTACATCGAGCACCTGAACGACAACATCGCGTCCGTCTCCGACGACGGCGCGAGCACCGGTGGCTTCCAGAAGGACAAGGCCATCAACATCCTGCTGATCGGCACCGACAAGCGCACCGGCAAGGGCAACGAGAGCTACGGCGACTCGGGAAGCGTCGGGCACGCCGACACCACGATCCTGCTGCACGTCTCCAAGGACCGCTCGAACGCGACCGCGCTGAGCATCCCGCGTGACCTCATCGTCGACGTGCCGGACTGCCCGACCACGCAGGAGGACGGGTCGCAGAAGATCATCCCGGGCACGCAGCAGGCCCGCTTCAACACCAGCCTCGGCCAGGACGGCCGTACCCCCAGCTGCACCATGCGGACCGTGACCGAGCTCACCGGGGTCAAGCCGGACAACTTCATGGTCGCCGACTTCAACGCGGTCAAGACGCTGACCAGCGCGGTCGGCGGGGTCGAGGTCTGCCTGGGCAAGGACATCGACGACCCGGACTCGCACCTGAAGCTGTCGAAGGGCACGCACACGATCGAGGGCGAGCAGGCGCTGGCGTTCGTGCGCACCCGGCACGCCGTGGGCTTCGGCGGCGATCTGAGCCGGATCGGGCTCCAGCAGCAGTTCCTGAGCGCGCTGATGCGCAAGCTGAAGTCCAACGACACGCTCACCAGCCCCTCGAAGATGCTCGACCTGGCGGAGGCGGGCACCAAGGCCCTGACCGTCGACTCGCAGCTGGACAGCATCGGCAAGCTCAAGGACCTCGGTCTGGAGCTGGGCAAGCTCGACACCAAGAACCTGACGTTCACCACGACCCCGGTGATCGACAACCCGACGGAGAAGGTCAAGAGCACGGTCGTGCTGAACGAGTCGACGGCCCCGCAGGTCTTCGACATGATCAAGAACGACGTCTCCTTCACCGCGGTCAAGGACAAGAAGAAGAAGGAGGCGGCCGCGGTGGCCGCCCGCCTGAAGGGCAGCAAGGCCCCGGCCTCCGAGGTCCGGGTGCGGATCCTCAACGGCGGTGCCGATCCCGGCAGCGCCCAGGAGACGCTCAGCTGGCTCCAGGTCGAGGAGGGCGTGACCAAGTCGGAGAACGCCGGCAACGCGCCCGCCGAGGGGGCGAAGACCACGCTCGAATACGCCCCCGACCAGGCCGACCAGGCCCGCCGCCTCGCCGACATCATGGGCCTGCCAGGGTCGGCGATGAAGCCGGGCGAGAGCGTCGAGAACGCCCAGGGGGTGCCCGCGATGACCCTGACCCTCGGCAAGGACTTCAAGGGTGCGGGCACCTCCCTCACCGCTCCGTCGAAGGCGCCGGAGGGTGTGGACAAGTCCACGGCGGACAAGGTCGAGTGCGCCGAGTGACCTGACGGGCCCGCCGTACGTCTCACAGGGCGTACGGCAGGCCTTGTCCGGTGACGCGGGGGTGGAGAAGAGCAGATGGCACAGAGCAGCAGTGTGTACGGGGAGGGGACGAAGCCGCGTGCCGTCCCGAGCGAGCCGGTCCCGGGCAGACCCGCCGGGCCGGGGGTCGGCGACGGCCCGGGAGGACGCCGGCCCGGCCGCGGACGCCGCGTCCTGCGCTGGTCGGCGACGTCCCTCTCGATGCTGATCCTCGCGACCGCCGGTGCCGGCTACCTCTACTACGAGCACCTGAACGGCAACATCGAGAAGGGCCGGCGCAGCAGCGGCGACTCCAAGGCGCGCAAGTCCGCCCCGAACGAGGCCGGGCAGACGCCCCTGAACATCCTGCTGGTCGGCTCCGACAGCCGTAACTCCGACGAGAACGTGAAGCTGGGCGGCGCCCGGAAGGACCGGGGCAATCCGCCGCTGGGCGACGTGCAGATGCTCATCCACCTGGCCGCGGACCGCAAGAGCGCCGCCGTGGTGAGCATTCCGCGCGACACCCGGGTCGACATACCGAAGTGCACCGACCCGAAGACCGGGCGGACGTACCCGCCGGTCAACACGATCATCAACGCCTCACTGGCCCGTGGCGGAGCGGGCTGCACGCTCGCGACCTGGGAGAACCTCACCGGGGTCTACATCGACCACTGGATGACGATCGACTTCGCGGGCGTGGTGAAGATGGCGGACGCCATCGGCGGGGTCGAGGTGTGCGTGCGGCAGAACGTGTGGGACCGGCCACTGCCCGGCGTTCCCGGCGGGTCGGGTCTGAAGCTGACGGCCGGCCGGAAGAAGGTCCAGGGCGAGCAGGCGCTCCAGTGGCTGCGCACCCGGCACGCCTGGGGCAGCGACCCGCTGCGGGCCCGGGCGCAGCACATGTACATGAACTCGATGATCCGCACGCTCAAGGCGCAGAACGTCTTCACCGACACCGGCCGGCTGACCGACCTGGCCGAGGCGGCCACCAGGTCGCTGCACGTGTCCGAGGAGCTCGGCACGGTGAAGAAGCTGTACGACCTGGGAATGCAGCTCAAGACGGTCCCGACGGACCGCATCACCATGACGACGCTGCCCACGGCCGAGGACCCGCAGGACCGCAACCACCTGGTCCCGGCCGGTGCCGACGCCGACCGGGTGTGGGACATGATCCGCGACGACGTGCCCTTCGACGGCAAGGGCGGGAAGCCTGGCGCCAAGAAGCCCTCCCAGGCCTCCGAGCAGTCCGAGCAGTCCGAGGATCCGGCCGCGGCGGACGACGCCATCGGCGTCCTGGTGCAGAACGCCACGCGCTCGGACACCCTCGGTCCGGTGAGCGGGCGCGCGGGCGCCATCGCGCAGTCGCTCGTGGCCAAGGGCTTCGCGAAGGCCGCCGCGGACACCTCCGGCGCGCTGTCCGAGGACCGGACCGTCGTGCGCTACCCGAGCGCCGAGCTGGCGGGCGACGCGCAGCGTGTCGCCAAGTCGCTGGGCATTCCGGCGAGTTCGGTGCGGCGGTCGACCGATGTCTCCGGCGTCACGGTCGTCGTGGGCGCCGACTGGCGTACGGGTACGGCCTATCCGAAACAGCCGGCTCCGAAGGCCGGGGACCTGCCCGGTGACGCGGACGCCCTCAACGGCTCGGACGCCGGGCAGTGCATGGACGTGTACGCGCCCTACCGCTGGTAACGGCCGGAGAAGCAACTCACACACCGGTCGACGGCTTCCTTCCCCTTCCCCCCATGGAATTGGGCGGAATTGCCCAAATGTATGGACGCTGAATTTGTCATTCAGTGCACACCGACGTTCAACTGGGCGGATAGTGTGAGCGATCCAGTGCTTCTGTGATGACAAGTACCCGTGCGCCTTCCGGGGGGAGAAGGCGCCGCGTGCCCCGACGGAGGAAACAGACAACCGTGGACGCGCAACGCCGTGGGCGGGGGGACCAGATCGACCCCGCAGACCAGTGGGTACTGAATCCGAACACCGGTGAATACGAACTGCGACTGACTCCATCCGCAGCGCAGTCGCCGGTATCCGGGGCACGTGGAACCACTCCCCCGACGGGGGCGGGCGGCCGTACGGCGGGACCGCGCAAAGCGGCTCCCCGTAACGGGGCTCCCCGCAACGCGGCCTCCCCCAGCGCGGCATCCCGTGAGGGCGGTGCCACCCGCACCGACGTTCCGCCCCAGCGCCGGCGGCGCGGTGCGCCCGAGGAGCCGCCGCCCGGGCGGCGCGGCGGGCGCCGGCCGGTGCAGCGGAAGCCCAAGAAGGCCAAGAAGGTGCTGATGTGGACCGGCGGCACGATGGCGTTCGTGCTGGTCGGGGTCGGCGCGGCCGGCTACTTCTACCTCCAGCACCTGGAGGGCAACGTCACGACGACCGACGTCGGCAGCGCGGGCGCCAGCAACTTCAGCAAGGACGAGGCCTTCAGCGTCCTCATCATCGGCACGGACAAACGCACCGGTGAGGGCAACGAGGGCTACGGCGACAAGGGCAGCTCCGGCCACGCCGACACCACGATCCTGCTGCACGTCGCCAAGGACCGCTCCAACGCGACCGCGCTCAGCATCCCCCGGGACCTGATCGTGGACATCCCCGACTGCCCGACGAAGCTGGAGGACGGCTCGGAGAAGGTCGTCCCGGGCCTGCGGGGCGTCCGCTTCAACCGGAGCCTCGGGGAGGACGGCCGGGACCCGGGCTGCACGATGCGCACGGTGAAGGAGAACACCGGCATCCAGGTCGACCACTTCATGATGGCCGACTTCAACGCGGTGAAGACGCTGACGACGGCGGTGGACGGGGTCGACGTCTGCGTGGAGAAGCCGGTCAACGACAAGGAGTCCAAACTCGTCCTGCCCGCGGGCCCGTCGACGGTCGAGGGCGAGCAGGCACTCGCGTTCGTCCGTACCCGCAAGAGCTTCGGCAACAGCGGTGACCTGGACCGGATCAAGGTGCAGCAGCAGTTCCTGGGCTCGCTCATGCGCAAGATGTCCTCCAGTGACACCCTCACCAGCCCCTCGAAGCTGCTGAAACTGGCCGAGGCCGCCACCAAGGCGCTGACCGTGGACAAGGCCATCGGCAACGTCGGCACGCTCAAGGACATCGCCCTGGAGCTGAAGAAGGTGCCGACCAAGAACATCGCCTTCGCGACCGTCCCGGTGAAGGACAACCCGGCGGAGACGGTGAAGGCGACGGTCGTCCTGGACGAGTCGAAGGCTCCCCAGGTGTTCGACATGATCAAGAACGACGTCTCGTTCACCGAGGTCAAGGAGCAGAAGAAGAAGGAGAAGGACGCCGAGGCCGCACGGCTGAAGGGCAGCAAGGCCCCGGCCTCCGAGGTACGGGTCCGGGTCCTCAACGGCGGGGCCGTCACCGGCAGCGCGCAGAAGACCCTCCAGTACCTCCAGGTCGAGGAGGGCGTGACCAAGTCCGAGAACGGCGGGAACGCGCCCGCCGCACTGGCGAGGACCACGCTCGAGTACGCCCCCGACCAGGCCGACCAGGCCCGCCGCCTCGCCGACATCATGGGCCTGCCAGGGTCGGCGATGAAGCCCGGCGAGAGCGTGACCAACTCCCAGGGCGTGCCCGCGATGACCCTGACCCTCGGCAAGGACTTCAAGGGCGCCGGCGTGAAGCTCAACGCCCCGGTCGAGGCGGCGGACGTGGAGAAGTCCACCGCCGACAAGGTGAAGTGTGCGAGTTGACCCGCTGAGGGCAACTGACAGGCCCGTCGTGCGTCTAACAGGGGGCAGGGCGGGCCTGTTGCATGCGCCGGGGGGCGGGAAGGACCGGGGAAGTGACGCAGAGCGGTGTGCGGGAGAACGAAACGCGGCAGGGCGTCCGCCAGGAACCGGGCCCGGGCGGGACCACGTCGGCGACGGGCGGCACCCCCGGCGGCCCGAGCGGCGAGGGCCGGCCTCGGCGTACCCGGCGGTTGCTGAGGTGGTCCGCCGCCGTGCTCGCCCTTCTCATACTCGGGACAGCCGGGGCCGGATACCTCTACTACCGGCACCTCAACGGCAACATCAAGAAGGACGCGCTGAACCTCGGCGACAACAAGGTCGCCGCACCGACGCCGAACGCCGCCGGGCAGACCCCGCTGAACATCCTGCTCATCGGCTCGGACGCACGGGACAGCAAGGAGAACCAGAAACTCGGCGGCGCCCGTGAGACGTTCGGCGCCGCGCCGCTGGCGGACGTGCAGATGCTGCTGCACCTGTCCGCCGACCGCACCAACATGTCGGTCATCAGCATGCCCCGCGACACGCTCGTGAAGATCCCGAAGTGCACCGACCCGGACGACGGGAAGGTGTACCCGGGAACCCAGGGGCGGACGATGACCAACCAGAGCCTCGGCAACGGCGGCCCGGGCTGCACCGTGGCCACCTGGCAGGAGCTCACCGGCATCCACATCGACCACTTCATCATGGTCGACTTCGCGGGCGTGGTGTCCATGGCCGACGCCGTCGGCGGCGTCCCGGTGTGCGTCGACGCCAACATCCACTCGCGCACCTCCGACGGCAAGGGCTCGGGCCTGAAGCTGGAGAAGGGCACCTCGTACATCCAGGGCGAGCAGGCCCTCCAATGGCTGCGCACCCGTTACGGCTTCGAGGACGGCAGCGACCTCGCCCGCGCCAAGGCCCAGCACATGTACATGAACGCGATGGTCCGCCAGCTGCGCGAGAACGCCACCCTCAGCAGCCCGAACAAGCTCCGCCGACTGGCCGAGGAGGCCACCCGGGCCCTGACCGTCGACCCCGGCCTCGACACCGTCAAGAAGCTCTACGACCTCAGCGACGAGCTGCGCAAGGTGGAGCCCGAGCGCATCACCATGACCACGATGCCCAACCGGTACGTCGGCGCCCGCGTGGAGCCCACGGAGGACGCCGAGCAGCTGTTCCGGCTGGTGCGGGAGGACATCGCGCTGGACGGCAAGGACAAGGACGGGAAGAAGGCGGCGGAGAAGGCCTCCGCCGACCCGGCCGCGGCCGACGGCGAGATCCCCGTCCAGGTCCGCAACGGCACCCGGACCGACACCCGGGCCGCGGCACGCGGGCGCGCGAGCACGGTGGCCGGACTGCTGACGGGGCAGGGCTTCACCCAGGCCGTCGCCGACACCACCGGCTCGTGGAGCGAGGAGCGGACCGTCGTCCGCTACCCGAGCGCCGACCTGGAGGGCGACGCCCAGCGGATCGCCAAGGCCCTCGGGATTCCGCTCGGTTCGGTGAAGCGGTCGACCGACGTCTCCGGCGTCACGCTCGTCGTGGGCGCCGACTGGCGGGAGGGCACGGCCTACAAGGCACCGAAGCGTAACAACAAGACCCCGAAGTCGGCCCAGGCGCTCAACGGCGCGGACGACAAGGCCTGTATGCACGTGAACCCGAACTTCACCTGGTGACGGAAACGGGCCCCTCCCGAAGGGGAGGGGCCCGCAAGGCGTGCGGTGTGCGTCAGCCGGTGGTCGCGTCCGCGTCCGCCCGGACCGCCGGACGCCGGGACGCGATGACCTTCTTCGCCAGCGACCGCGGGCTGGTCAGGAAGCCCCAGCCCCACGACATGTGCATGGTGGCCAGCGCCACGGGGATCTGGAGCCGAGCCTTCAGCGGCAGCCCCTTGCCCGCCGGGACCGAGCCGAGCAGGATCGCCGCGAGATAGCCGCCGGGCACCACGAAACCCCACGGCGTCAGCAGCGCGCCCACCAGGGTCCCGGCCGCGATCGCGCACACGGCGGTCGGCGGGGCGAGGTAGCGCAGGTTGATCGAGCCCTCGTGGTACCGGGCGACGACGTGCCGCCAGCGGCCGTAGTCCTTGTACTGCTTGGCGAGCGCCTTCACGCTCGGCCGGGGCCGGTACGACACCTTCAGCTCGGGCGAGAACCAGATGAGGCCCCCGGCCTCCCGGATCCGGAAGTTCAGCTCCCAGTCCTGGGCGCGGATGAACTCCACGTTGTAGCCGCCCTGCTGCTCCAGCGCCTCGCGCCGGAAGACTCCGAGGTAGACGGTCTCGGCCGGGCCGGCCTGTCCGCCCGTGTGGAAGGAGGCGTTGCCGACCCCGATCTTCGAGGTCATCGCGGCGGCGACGGCGTGCTCCCAGTCGTTCTCGCCCTCGGCGTGCATGATGCCGCCGACGTTCTGCGCGCCGGTCTCCTCCAGGAGCCGCACCGCGGTGGCGATGTAGTTGGGCGAGAGCATGCCGTGCCCGTCGACGCGGACGACGATCGGGTGACGGGAGGCGTTGATCGCCGCGTTCAGGGCGGCCGGCGTACGGCCGGTCGGATTCGGAACGGTATGCACGCGCTTGCTTTTGAGAGACGCAGTTTCGGCCACGAGTTCGGCGGCGATCTCGTCCGTGCGGTCCGTGGACGGACCGAGGGCGATCACGACCTCCATCTCGCCGGCGTACTCCTGCGCGAGGATCGCTTGGACTGCTCCCCGCAGGTGCCGTTCCTCGTCGAGGACGGGCATGATCACGGAAACGGCGGGGAGCCGCACGTCGGGATTGGCGTTCATAGGGGCCTCACGTTACCGCGAACGGGGGACACCGGTGCGCGCCGCCGGGGCGCTACCGCGGGCCGCAGATCGTATCGGCCTACGGTTTCACGGATCCCACGTACGGCCGTCGTCCGGAGGTGCCCCCTTGCCCACGCCGCCGCGGTCCCCTCGGTCCACCGCCGCTCCGCAGCGCCGCCCGCAGCCCTCCCCCGGGCGCGCCCCGCGCAGGTCCGCCCCGCCCGTACGGCGCCGGAAGCCGCGCTGGGGCGTGCGGGTGGTCACCACCCTGTCCGTGGTGGTCCTCGCGTCCGCCGGTATCGGGCACGCGGTGATGACCAGCCTGGACGCGGACATCGCCCGGGTCGACCCCTTCAAGGACATGAAGAACCGGCCACAGGCGGGCCACGGCATGAACGTGCTGCTGGTCGGCACCGACGGCCGCGAGAAGATCGGCAAGGAGGAGCGGCGGAAGTACCGGCTGGGCGGGGAGCCCTGCCACTGCACCGACACGATCATGATCGTGCACATCTCGGAGGACCGGGAGCGGGCGAGTGTGGTGAGCCTGCCGCGCGACTCGTACGCCGTGATGCCCGCGCACGTCGACCGAACGACGGGCAAACGGCACGGCGGGCACCCGGTCAAGCTGAACGCGGCGTACGCCGAGGGCGGGCCGCAGCTGACCGTGCGGACGGTCGAGAGCATGACGAAGGTGAAGATCGACCACTACCTGGAGGTCGACTTCACCAGCTTCATGCGGACCGTGGACGTGGTCGGCGGCGTACCGATCTGCACCGCGGACCCCCTGAAGGACAGCTACACCGGCCTGGACCTCCCGGCCGGGCGGCACACGCTGGCGGGCGGGCAGGCGCTCCAGTACGTACGCGCACGGCACGTCGACGGGGCGTCGGACCTCGGCCGGATGAAACGGCAGCAGCGCTTCATGGCGGCGCTCGTGGAGCGGATCACCTCCTCTGGGATCCTCCTCAACCCGATGAAGTTCCGGGACGTGGCGCGGGCCGTGCTCGGCTCGGTGCGGGCCGACAAGGGCTTCGGCACGGACGAGATGCTGGACCTGGGCCGGGCCATGCGGAACTTCTCCCCCTCCTCCTCCGAGTTCACGACCGTCCCGATCGGGCGGATCGGATACGTCGTGAAGGACGTCGGCTCCACGCTGAAGTGGGACCCCGTGAAGGCGGAGCGGCTCTTCAACGCCCTGCGCCAGGACCGGCCGCTGTCCGCGCACCGGTCGCGCAGCGCGGCACGGATCGTGTCGGTCGCCCCCCAGCAGATCCACGTCCAGGTGGAGAACGGCACCCGCACGCCCGGGCTGGGCCGCCGTGTCGACACGGCCCTGGCCTCGACGGGCTTCCGCACGACCCGGGCTCCGGTGAACGCCGCCGCCCGCGACGTCAAGCGCACCGTCGTCGCCTACGACCCCCGCTGGGACCGCTCGGCCAAGTCCCTCGCCACCGCCCTGCCGGGCAGCGAACTCCGCCCGGTCGAGGGCCTCGGGGCGACCCTGAAGGTCATCGCCGGCACGGACTTCGAACGCGTACGCAAGGTACGGGCCGAGGACCCGGGGCAGGGCGAGGCCGGGGTGGTGCGGGGGGACGAGGTGGCGTGCTCGTAGGGGCCGCGGCGCACGCATGGCGGAATTCTTCCTTCCGCCCCATGGCGGTGCGGGCCGGGCAGGCGTAGGACGGAAGGGCACGAGGGCCGGCCCCCGGCCCTCACCGCCCACCCGGGAGGAATCATGACCCAGCAAGCCGACATGACCCCGCTGAGCAAGGAGATGCAGGACTGCGTCCAGGCGTGCATGACCTGCCACAGCGTGTGCGAGGAGACCATGAGCTCCTGCCTCCAGATGGGCGGCCAGGCCCAGATGCAGATCATGCGCGCGGTCATGGACTGCGCCGAGATGACGCGCATGTGCGCCGACATGATGATGCGGCGCTCGCCGCTGTCGGCCGAGATGTGCGCGATGTGCGCCCGGGCCTGTGACATGTGCGCCGAGGCGTGTATGTCGATGCCGGACGACGCCCAGATGATGCGCTGCGCCGAGGCGTGTCGCCGCTGTGCCGAGACGTGCCGCACGATGTCGGCCGCCACGATGTGAGGACCGCGGTGTGAGGGCCGCCTCACAGCAGTCGGGGGCACCCCCGTGGGTGCCCCCGACGCATGCCGGTGCTCAGTTGCCCGAGACGGTGACCGTCTCGTCGTTCTTCAGCTGGCTGACCAGCGTCTTCAGCTTCACGCTGTCCCACTGGAGGTTGCCGTTCGGGGAGTTGCCCGAGATCGGCATGTTCATCGACTTGCCCTCGCCGCCGCTGACGCCCTTCATCGCCCAGAACATCGACGCCAGGTCGAACAGGCCCATGTCCTTGTCGACCACGAGGGAGTCCAGGCCCGCGCCCATGGTCGGGTACAGCTTGAACGGGTTGAGGATCGTGCTCGGGGTGGCGACCTGGTTGGCCAGGGCCGACAGGAACTTCTGCTGGTTCTTCGTACGGTCCAGGTCGGAACCCCTGAGCGCGTAGCGGGTGCGGACGAAGGCGAGGGCCTGCTCGCCGTTGAGGGTCTGCTTGCCCTTCTTGAGGTCCGCGCCCGACTTGGTGTCCTTGATGTCCTGCGGGATGTCCATCTCGACACCGCCGACCGCGTCCACGATGTTCGCGAAGCCGCCGAAGCCGATCTCCACGTAGTGGTCGATGTGCAGTCCGGTGTTGGCCTCGACGGTACGGACCAGCAGTTCGGGGCCGTCCTCCGCGTACGCCGCGTTCAGCTTCGTCTGGCGGCCGGTGGCCTGGTAGAGCTTGCCGGAGTCGGACCCCTTGTACGACGGGATCGTGACGTTCGAGTCACGCGGCAGCGAGATCAGCGTCGGGCCGTTGCTGCCGGTGTGCAGGATCATCATCGAGTCCGTGCGCTTGCCCTCGGCGGACCCGGTGCGCAGCCTCTTCTTGTCCTCGGCCGACAGGCCCGCGCGGCTGTCGGAGCCGACGATCAGGTAGTTCGTGCCCTCGCCCGCCTCCGGCCGGTCGATGACCTTCGACAGGTCGACGTCGCGGTTGAGCTTGGAGTCGGCCCAGAAGTACGTGGCGACGCTCGTCACGACCAGCACCGTCACGACCGTGATCGCCGTCACCTTGATACGGCGGCGCCAGTTGGGCGCGGGGCGCGGCTCGTACAGGTCGTCGCCCGGACCGCCGGGGCCTCTGCCACCGGGGGATCCGTAGACCTGGCCGGTGTTGTAGCCGCTGTCGTAGCCGCCCGGCGGCTCGGCGTAGCCGCCGTTGACGTACGAAGGCTGCTGCGGTACTCCGCCGCCGTACGGCGGGGCGCCTCCGTAGCCGGCCTGCCCGGGCGACGGCGCCGGACCGCGGCGGACCTGCCGCATCACGCGGGCGCTCTCGGGCTGTGCGCTCGCGCTTCCGCGTCCGTACCGGCTGCCGCGGTTGTCGTCGGACCATCCCTCGGGCCAATTGTTCATGCGCCCCAGTGTGCCGGTCCCGGTAGTGGGCCATACAAGAGTCGTCGGAAAATCAGAGCACGGCTGTGGCGAAGCTGACACAAAAACCCCTCATACCGCCTCGGCATAAGGTAGGGGCCATGACAGACCAGGCCCCAGCTGCGGATTCCGGCACTCCGGATATCCCGGGCAAGCCGACTTCGGCCTCCCGCACCACCCTCAGCCACATCATGACCCACAACGACACGAACCTTCTGGGGACGGTGCACGGTGGCGTGATCATGAAGCTGGTGGACGACGCGGCGGGTGCCGTGGCCGGGCGGCACTCCGGCGGGCCGGCCGTCACCGCGTCCATGGACGAGATGGCGTTCCTGGAGCCGGTCCGCGTCGGCGACCTGGTCCACGTCAAGGCACAGGTCAACTGGACCGGCCGCACCTCCATGGAGGTCGGCGTCCGTGTCCTGGCCGAACGCTGGAACGAGTCCGCCCCGCCCACCCAGGTCGGCTCCGCCTACCTCGTCTTCGCGGCCGTGGACGCCGACGGCAAGCCCCGCCGGGTGCCCCCGGTCCTCCCGGAGACCGAACGCGACAAGCGCCGCTACCAGGAGGCCCAGATCCGCCGCACCCATCGCCTGGCCCGCCGCCGGGCGATCATGGAACTGCGGGAGAAGCGGGCGGCGGAGGGGTTCGAGGACTGAGTGAGCCTCCCGCGGGACGGGAGGCTCACCAGCTGACGCAGGGGCCTGTTACGGCAGGTTGCGCGCCATCACGATCCGCTGGACCTGGTTCGTGCCCTCGTAGATCTGTGTGATCTTGGCGTCGCGCATCATGCGCTCCACCGGGTAGTCGCGGGTGTAGCCGTACCCGCCGAGGAGCTGGACCGCGTCCGTGGTGACCTCCATCGCCGCGTCCGAGGCGAAGCACTTGGCGGCGGCGCCCAGGTAGGTGAGGTCGGCGTCGCCGCGCTCGGAGGCGGCGGCGGCCTGGTAGGTCAGGGCGCGGGCGGCCGAGATCTTCATGGCCATGTCGGCGAGCATGAACTGGATGCCCTGGAAGTCGGCGATCGGCTTGCCGAACTGCTTGCGCTCCTGGACGTAGCCCTTGGCGTAGTCGAGGGCGCCCTGGGCGATGCCGAGGGCCTGGGCGGCGATCGTGATGCGGGTGTGGTCGAGGGTCTTCATCGCCGTGGCGAAGCCGGTGCCCTCCTCGCCGATCATGCGGTCGGCGGGGATGCGGACGTTGTCGAGGTAGACCTCGCGGGTCGGGGAGCCCTTGATGCCGAGCTTCTTCTCGGGGGCGCCGAAGGAGACGCCCTCGTCGGACTTCTCGACGACGAAGGCCGAGATGCCCTTGGAGCGCTTGGCCGGGTCGGTGACCGCCATCACCGTGTAGAACTCGGACTCGCCCGCGTTGGTGATCCAGCGCTTCACGCCGTTGAGGACGTAGTGGTCGCCGTCGCGGACGGCCTTCGTCTTCATGCCGGCGGCGTCGGATCCGGCGTCCGGCTCGGACAGGCAGTACGAGAACATGCCGTCGCCCTTGGCGAGCGGGGTCATGTACCGCTTCTTCAGGTCCTCGGAGCCGGAGAGGATCACCGGGAGCGAGCCCAGCTTGTTCACCGCGGGAATGAGGGAGGACGAGGCGCAGACCCGCGCGACCTCCTCGATCACTATGACGGTCGCCAGTGCGTCGGCGCCCGAGCCGCCGTACTCCTCGGGTACGTGCACGGCGTGCAGGTCGTTCGCGGCCAGCGCCTCGAGGGCCTCCTGCGGGAAGCGGGCCTCCTCGTCCACCGCGGCGGCGTACGGCGCGATCTTCGCCTCGGCCAGTGAGCGGACGGCGTCGCGGAGCATGTCGTGCTCCTCGGACGGGCGGTACAGGTCGAAGTCAGCCGATCCGGCCAAGGTCTCTCACGCTCCAAAACGCTGCGATGGTGGCGCTAACTACCGTTAAGTAATCAAAAGTTTATGGGGTCGCTCACCGGAGGGATACGTGAGCTAGACGACAGCGGGAAAGTTGCCCTGTGAAGCGCGCTCCCATGCCCCGGATATGCTCGGGCGCGCACCTGCCGTAGACCCCTGGAGCACCCATGGCCCTGAAGATCACCGTGATCGGCACCGGTTATCTCGGCGCGACACACGCGGCGGCCATGGCCGAGCTGGGTTTCGAGGTGCTCGCCCTCGACGTCGTGCCCGAGAAGATCGAGAAGCTGGAGCGCGGCGAGGCCCCGATGTACGAGCCGGGGCTCGATGAGCTGCTGCGCAAGCACGTCGCCGGTTTCGAGGGCTCCAGCGGGCGGCTGCGCTTCACCCAGGACTGGGCCGAGGTCGGCGCCTTTGGGGATGTGCACTTCGTCTGCGTGAACACCCCGCAGCGGCACGGCGAGTACGCCTCCGACATGAGTTACGTCGACTCCGCGTTCGCCTCGCTCGCCCCGCATCTGCACGGCCCCGCCCTGGTCGTCGGCAAGTCGACCGTGCCCGTGGGTACCGCCGACCGGCTGGCGTCCTACCTGGCCGCGCACGCGCCGGCCGGCGAGGACGCCGAGCTGGCGTGGAACCCGGAGTTCCTGCGCGAGGGCTTCGCCGTCAAGGACACGCTGCACCCCGACCGGATCGTGGTGGGCGTGCGCAGCGAGCGGGCCGAGAAGTTGCTGCGGGAGGTGTACGCCACGCCGATCACCGAGGGATCGCCGTTCGTCGTCACGGACTTCCCGACCGCCGAGCTGGTGAAGACCTCAGCGAACTCCTTCCTCGCCACGAAGATCTCCTTCATCAACGCCATGGCGGAGGTATGCGAGGCCGCGGGCGGTGACGTGGCCAAGCTGGCGGAGGCCATCGGGTACGACGACCGGATCGGGAAGAAGTTCCTGCGGGCCGGGATCGGGTTCGGTGGCGGATGTCTGCCGAAGGACATTCGCGCCTTCATGGCGCGGGCCGGTGAGCTGGGTGCCGACCAGGCGCTGACGTTCCTGCGCGAGATCGACTCCATCAACATGCGCCAGCGCGGGCAGATGGTGGAGCTGACCCGGCAGGCGCTGGGCGGCGGGCCGTTCCTCGGCAAGCGGGTGGCGGTCCTGGGCGCGACCTTCAAGCCCGACTCGGACGACGTACGGGACTCCCCCGCGCTGAACGTCGCCGGGCAGATCCACCTCCAGGGCGGACAGGTCACGGTCTACGACCCCAAGGGCATGGAGAACGCCCGCCGCGTCTTCCCGACCCTCGGCTACGCCGACTCGGCGCTGGACGCCGTGCGGGGCGCCGACATCGTGCTGCATCTGACGGAGTGGCGGGAGTTCCGCGAGCTGGACGAGGAGGCGCTCGGGGAGGTCGCGGCGGCCCGGATCATCCTCGACGGCCGCAATGCCCTCGACCCGGAGCGCTGGCGCAAGGCCGGGTGGACGTACCGGGCGATGGGGCGGCCGACCGCCTGAGTTCCGGCCGCACGAGCTCGAATCCGGTCCGGTTCCGTGAATTCCTGACGGCTTCGCGGCAGATTCGGGAATTCTCGCGGGATCGGTGAAGGAGCGAGCGGATCCGCGCGGATTTTCTGTGCTTCTTTCGCTGTCGCGCCCGGGCGCCGAGGCCGCGCTCGGGCAGGCCCCCCAAGGCCAGCAGCCTCCTCCGGGCCCGACATATGCCGTCGCCCTCGAAATCACCAATATGAGTTCGAATTTCATTCGAGTGGCACGCGGAATCGACCGATTTCTCGGGTCGGCCCACCGGGAGAGAGGGTCAGGAAACAATCGATTAACCGACGCGTAGTTGCGCGGAATCCCCCTTCCACTCCACTGGTCGTCATTCGCCACACCTTCAGTGTGGCTTGACTTGACCATGCCAGGAGTGCCCCATGCCCTTGTTCTCCCGGGCGGAGTGGCCGCGGGATCACCGCGACGAGTTGGTGGCCGGAGCGCTTGTCGGCGCCGTGGTCATCGTGCTGGGTTACGCGTCGGGCATCGGTGCCCCCTCCGCCTCCGGCGGCACGCAGACGGCCGCTCCCCCGACATCACCGCCCGCGGCCACCGCGCCGGCGAACCCCGCGCCGGACGCGCCGGGTGACCCGGGCGTATCGGATCCGGGCGCCGGGGCGGGCCAGGTTCCCATCGGCGGCGGCCCGTTGCCGGGGTACGGCGCAATCGGCGCGGGTCCCGGGTACGGCACCGGCGGTGCGGGCGGGTCCGGCCACACCGGCCATACGGCCTCCCCGCCCTCCGACCCCGGTGCCGGCTCCCCCTCCCCCTCCCCCACGCCCACCCCGTCGGGGTCCGCCCCCGCCGACGGCGACACCTGCGAGGACGGCGAGGTCACCCTCGTACAACCGCTCCTCGGCGGGCTCACCGAGCCCGTGTTCGGGCTGCTCGACGGTACGGGCGAGACGCCCACGCCGCAGCCCTCCCCCTGTGTCGGCCTGGCCCCGGTCGGCAGCCTCCTCGGCGGCATCGCGTCCCCCGGGCCGGAGGCGACCCCGTGACCACGACCGCTCGCCGCGCCCTGCTCCTCCTCCTGCTCACCCCCCTCCTCTACGTCCTGGCCGGAGCGCCCCAGGCCGCCTCCGCCCACACCGAGCTGGTCTCCTCCTCCCCGAAGGACGGGGCGGAGCTGAACAAGGCCCCCGGCCACCTCACCCTCACCTTCGACGAGGCCGTCGACCTCGCCGACGTCCGTGTGCTGACGATGGGCGGCGACCGGCTGCCGGTGTCCCGTACGCCGGGCGGCGGGGCCGACGCCGTCCGGGTCGCGCTCGACGCCCCGGAGCACGGTGAGTTCGCCGTCATGTGGTCCGTCGTCGACGCGGAGGACGGGCACGCCTCTTCCGGCCGGATCGCCCTCACCATCGGCGCTGCGGCCGCCGGGACCGGCGGCGACGAGGCCGCCGCCTCCGCTCCCGCTGCCTCCCCCTCGGTGCGCAAAGGTCTCGCCGCCGCCCGCTGGGCCGGTTATCTCGCGCTGGCCCTGTTCGTCGGCGGTCTCGCCTTCGTCGTGCTGCTGTGGCCGCGCGGCGCCCAGGAGCCACGGTCCCGGGCGCTGCTCGTCTTCGCCTGGACGGTCGGGCTGCTGGCCACCGTCGCGACCATCGGTCTCCAGGGCGCCTACGGCACGCTCGGCGGACTGCGGGACGCGCTGCGCCCTGGGACGTACGCCGATCTGCTGGCCACCGAGCCCGGGGTCGTGCTCGCCGCCCGCGCTCTGGTGTGGGTGCTGGCGGCCGTGGTGCTCGGCGCCCTCCTCCAGGGCGGGGCCAGCACCTCCCGCTCCCCGGGCTGGCGGGTGGGCGCCCTCGCGGTGACGTTCGGGCTGCTGCGGACGACCGGTATGACGGGTCACAGCTCCGAGGGCGCCGAGCCCACGTGGGGTGCCGTCGCCGACTTCGTCCATCTGCTCGGCGCCTCGCTGTGGATCGGCGGGCTGGCCGTGCTCACGCTGGCCGTGCTGCCGCGTCGGCGAGCCCGGGAGCTGGCGGTGGTGGTGCCGGGTTACTCACGGCTCGCGGCGGTGAGTGTCACCGGGATCGTCGGCGCCGGGCTGGTGCTCGCCTGGCAGGTGGTGGGGTCGTACGACGCCCTGCTGCACACCTCGTACGGGCAGCTGCTCCTGCTGAAGACGGGCGTGCTCGGGGCCGTCCTGCTCGCCGCGTTCGCGAGCCGTCAGTGGGTGCGCACCCGACTCGATCTCGCCGTGCTGCTGCGCGGCGACGCCGCCACCGTGCGGCCCTTCGGTTACTCGGTCGCGGTCGAGACGGGGCTCGTCCTCGTCGTGCTCGCCGTGACGAGCCTGCTGGTCACGGCCGACCCCGGCCGCTGAACTCCCCCAAGCACAAGGAGCACAAGTGAAACGAAGCAACGACAGCGACGAGACCGGACACGGGCGGCGCAGGCCGCCCGCCGGGAACCGGGGTCTGCTGGTCGCCGGGCTCGGCGCGGCGCTGGCCGCCGTCCTGAGCCTCGGGTTGTTGAGCGCGGTCTCCGGTTCCACGCCGGCCGGCTCGGAGCAGACCACGGGCGCGGCTCAGGCGCCCGTGGCCGCCGCCGAGGCACAGCCCGCCGCCGCCAAGGCCGACCACCAGGTCGACATCATGGGCAACAAGTTCGGCGACGGGAAGCAGCTCGTCGTCGAGGTCGGCCAGACCGTCCAGTGGACCAACCACGACAGCGTGCCGCACACGGTCACCACCACCAAGGCCCCGGTGAAGTTCGACTCGGGGACGCTGGAGCAGGGCGACTCCTGGTCGTACACCTTCAGCAAGGCGGGGACGTACGAGTACTACTGCGCCGTGCACCCGGACATGGTGGCATCGGTGAAGGTCGTCGAGGGCTCCGGCGGCGGTGGCGGCGGATCGACGCCCGCCCCCACGCCCACCTCCACGCCCACTCCTACGGCCCCGCCGACGACCGGCCCCACACCCACTCCCCCCTCGTCACCGGCCCCCACGCCGACTCCCACGGGCGGTACCGGCGGTGGCGGCTCCGGTGACGACGAGCAGTGCACCAGCGTCCAGAACGTGCTGCTGCCGATCCTCCAGCACCTCTACGTGGCACACCTGGAGCGGTCCCCGGGCGAGCAGGTGCAGGACGCACTCGCGCTCGACTCGTACATCAAGATGCACACGGTGTGGGTCGAGAGCATCCTCAAGCCCGCCGTCGAAGGCGGCGGCACGGTGCTCGACGACACCCTCAGCGCGCTGCTGAACCACGTCAACAAGGCACATCTGGAGGAATCGCTCGGACAGCAGGTCACGGACCTGCTCAACCCCGACAGCTACGTGAAGATGCACACCGTCTGGGCCGGGCAGATGCTCACGCCCACCACGGACTTCCTCACGAACAACTGCTGACGGGACAGAGGTGGACGCCGCTCCGGCCGGGGCTCAGCCGGCCGGAGCGGCGCCCGCTCCATTCTCCACACCATCGCCATGCTTCGGGAACCGCCTTCCAAGGAGACCGGGATGACGACCGTCACCCTGCCCACCGTCCCTCCCCCGCCCCGGTCGCGCGACGGCGCCGGCCGCCGGCTGCCGCTGCCCGGCCGGTACACCGTGGCCCCCGGCCGCTCGCTCACCGAACTCACCGCCTGGTACGGGCCGTTGCCGGTGCTGCGCCGTCGCGTCACGCTCGGCGGGGCGTCCCTCACCGTGCCGGAGGACGCCGAACGCCCTTCGTTCCGCTACGAGTTCGACGACCGCCTGCTGTCCGCCGTGTTCACCTCGGAGCAGGTCGACGAGGTCCACGGCGGCCGTCTCCAGCTCACCGGCGACCTCGGCCTGAACGGCTCGGCCTTCCCCGTCCTGCTGCGGCTGCGGGTGGTCGAGCGGGCCGACGACCGGCTGCTGGTCGTCGGGCACGCCCGGCTGCCGTACCGGCTGCTGCGCCGCGCCACGGAATTCCGGCTGCCGTGGCGCCGGCCGGCCACCCGGCTGCGGCTGCTGGTCGCGGCGGAGTTCGCGTGAGGGCGGCCCGGCGGACGGCCCGGAGCGCCGCCGCGTCCGCCGTCCTGACGCTCCTCGCCCTGCCGCTGCTGCCGGCCGGGCAGGCGTCGGCGGCCTCGTACAGCGTGACGATGAAGGGGTACGCCTTCTCGCCCGCGAGCCTGAGCGTCCCGGCCGGGTCCACGGTGACCTGGACCAACCAGGACACGGCTCCGCACGACGTGAAGACCACCTCGGGCCCGGTCTCGGTCCACTCCCCGATGCTCGACAAGGGGCAGAGCTGGAGTTTCACGTTCACCACGGCCGGGTCGTACGGCTACGTCTGCACCGTCCACCCGAACATGACGGCCGGGATCACGGTCCGCGCGGCGGCACCGGCGACGACGGCGGCACCGACGGCGCACGAGCATCACACCGGCTCCGACTCCGGACACCGGGCGACCGCGCCGAGCCTCACCACGCCGGGCAGCGGGCCGCCGACGACGCGCAGGCCGTCCCCGTCACCGCCCTCCGCCGCGTCCACGGCCTCCTCGGCGGCCGCGGGCCAGTCACCGCAGGCCTCCCCTTCGCCCCCGGCCGCACAGGTCGCGCAGCAGCCGCAGACCCAGACGACCGCCTCCGTCACCCGCCCCCTCGACCCGTTGCTCGTACTGACCGGCATCGTCGCCGGGGTCGCGGTGCTGTGCCTGCTCCTGGTCGGCTCCCGGGCGTCCGCTCCTCAGGCGCCCCACGCGCCCCGGGAGGAGGAAGCGTAGGCCTTCGCGCAGGTCAGCCCTTCGCCCGGTAGCGGCGCATCTTCGCCCGGGCCCCGCAGACCTGCATCGAGCACCAGCGGCCGCGGCCGGCCGGACTGCGGTCGTAGTACGCCCAGAGGCAGTCGGTGGCCTCGCAGGCCTTGAGCCGGGCCCAGGTGCCGGCGACCAGGGCCTCGGCGACGGCGGCCGCGACGCGGGAGACCAGGGGGCCCTCGTCGGCCGGGGCGAGGGTCGCCGAGCCGTCCCGCCGGTCGACCGACACCACCAGCGGTGCCCCGGCCAGCAGGTCGCCCAGCGGGGTCACCTCGCGGTGCGGCGGGTGCCCCGCGTGGGCGAGCAGGGCCACGCGCAGGGACTCGCGCAGTGCGCGGACGTCCTCGACCTCGTCGCGCGTGATCCCGAAGCGTGCCCGGCCCTCCGCCGTGTCCAGCGAGTCGGCACCCGACTCGATGTCCAGCGTGTTCACCAGGGCCTCGACCAGGGCCAGGCCGCCGGGGGCGGGCGATCTCTCCGTCATGGCTGGACCGTACCTCTCGGATTCCCCTTGCGAGGTTACCGCCAATGGGCCAGCATGGAGTAACGGTTACCGGTTATCCGCGATGTGCAGGTAACGCTGACGGGTAACAGCGACTTCAAGGAGGAAGTCATGGCTCTCGCCAAGCTGGGTGTCGTCGTCCTGGACTGTCCCGACCCTCACGCACTGGCCGGCTTCTACGCCGAGGTGCTCGGCGGCACTCCCACGGTGGAGGCCGACGACTCGGGCGAGTGGGTCGACCTGAAGGTGCCGGGCGGACCGGCGCTGGCCTTCCAGGAAGCTCCCGGGTACGTACCGCCGCAGTGGCCCTCGCCCGACGGCTCGCAGCAGTTCCATCTCGACCTGGACGTGGAGGACCTGGACGCGGCCGAGAAGGGCGTGCTGGCGCTCGGCGCGAAGCCGCTGGACACCGAGGACCGGACGCGGACCTTCCGGGTTTACGCCGATCCGGCCGGGCACCCGTTCTGCCTCTGCGCCTGCTGACACCGGGAGGCTTCATGTCCGCTGTGGCACGTTTCCGTTCCGTCGTCGTCGACTGCCCCGACCCGCGCGAGCTGGCCCGTTTCTACGCGCAGGTCGGGGGCGGTACTCCCGAGGACGACGACCCCGACTGGGTGGTGCTGCGGATCCCCGACGGGCCGCGGCTCGCCTTCCAGCGCTCGCCCGGGTACTCCCCGCCGGAGTGGCCCAGGGCCGACCACAACGCCCAGCAGTTCCACCTGGACTTCGACGGCGGGTCGACCTGGGAGGAGATCGACGCGGCCGAGGAGCGGGTGCTGGCGCTGGGGGCGCGGGTGCTGGACCGGGAGGACTACGAGAAGAAGGACTTCCGGGTGTACGCCGACCCGGTGGGGCATCCGTTCTGCCTGTGCCGGATCGAGCACACCACCTGAGTCACCCACCTGCCGGTCACCCGTCCAGCTCGGAAATCGTCGCCGCCGACGGCTCGCGTCGCTGCTGGGCGGCGCGGGCGGTGAAGTCGGCGCCGCGCAGCATCCGCTGGACGTTACCCCAGGTCAGAAGGGCCACGTCGGCCTCGTCCCAGCCGCGCCGCAGCAACTCGGCGATCAGCCGCGGGTAGCAGGAGGTGTCGCCGAGCTCCTGTGGGTGGGCCGAGCCCGAGTCGTACGTGCCGGACAGCCCGACGCACTGCGCACCGGCCACGGCCCGGATGTGGTCGAGATGGTCGGCGACGTCGCGGACGGTCGGGCCGGTCTGCTCGGCGGTCAGCGGCACCAGGCACAGCCCCTTGGCCGCGCCCAGCTCCGCCAGCAGGTCGTCGGGGAGGTTGACCGGGTGGGGACGGAGGGCACGGGCGCCGGAGCGGCTGCACAGCACGGGCGCCCGGGAGAGGCTCAGCACACGGCGGACGGTCGGCGCGGAGGCACCGGAGAGGTCCACGATGACGCCGAGCCGGTTCATCTCGCGCACGACCTCCTCACCGAACCGTGTCAGCCCCGCGTCGCTCGCCCAGGACACCCCGGTCAGCGTCAGCACACGCAGGCCGAGGAAGTGCAGCTGGCGCAGGATGCCCAGCGAGTCGCCCACGGCCGGGGCCCCGGCGGGCCCGAGGAGCACGGCGACGCGGCCGCAGTTGCGGGCGTCCGCGACCTGCCCCGCTGTGCAGGCCGGCCGCAGTCCCTCGTCGCAGGTCCGGGCGACGGCCTTGGCCAGGTCCAGCTGCTCCAGCGTGGCGCCGACGGCCCGGTCGCCGTCGAGGCCGTCGGGCAGGTGCAGCGACCAGAACAGCGCGCCCACATGCCCTCGGCGCAGGCGGGGCACGTCCGTGTCGACGGTGCTCTCGCCCTCCTCCAGGTCGTAGTGGGACAGGCGCTTGAGCGCCCAGGGCAGTCCGTTGTAGCCGTCGGCGACGGGGTGGGCGGCGAGGATGGCGTGGGCCCGGGTCATCGGCGCGTCGTCCGGATCGGAGACGGGCTCGTAGGGATCCGCCGCCATGACGGCCTCGTCCGAGTACGGCTCGGCCAGGTCGTCGAACTCACCGGCCGCGGCGGTGGTGCGCAGGTCGTCCTGGAGGTCTGCCATGGCGACTCCGTACGGTCGTTCGTGAGGTACGGTCACCGTCGCACGGAGCGCTGAAGGGTTCCTGGTGGGCGGGGCGTTCGGAGTACGGTCCCGGGCTCGCGCAGCGACGCTCTCAGGGCAGCCGGGCCGCCTCGATCACCTCGTCGAGTGTGTCCCGGGAGCGGACCAGGTCGGCGATCATCCGGTCGATGCGGGCGCGCTCGGTGGTGAGTTCGGCGACCAGGTTGGGCGTGGCGCGGGCCGAGGGCCGGCCGTCCGAGTCCCGCATGCACGGCAGCAGCTGGACGATCTTCTCGCTGCACAGTCCCGCCGCGAACAGCTCCTGGATCCGGATGACCCGGTCCACGGCCGCCTCCGGGTACTCCCGGTGCCCGCCGGCCGTCCGCTCGGCGGTGAGCATCCCCTGCTTCTCGTAATAGCGCAGCGACCGCTCGCTCACGTTGGTGCGCCGGGCCAGTTCACCGATCCGCACGTCCCACTCCCCGACTTGAATCTGACATGAGTGTCAGGTTCTAGCGTACGGGCATGACGCAGCACACGACAGCACTCTTCGAACCGGCTCGTCTCCCCGGGCTGGACCTGCCCAACCGGCTCGTGATGGCCCCGCTGACCCGCAACCGGGCCGAGGCCGACGGCACCCCGACCCCGCTCATGGCCACGTACTACGCCCAGCGCGCCTCCGCGGGACTGATCATCGCCGAGGCCGCGACGCCGAACGCGGTCGGGCAGACGTACCCGAACATCACCGCCGTCCACAGCCCGGCGCATGTGGCCGGCTGGCGGCAGGTCACGGACGCGGTCCGGGACGCGGGCGGACGGATGTTCCTCCAGCTCCAGCACGGCGGTCGGGTCGGCCACCCCGCGACCAGCGGGCTCACCCCGGTCGCGCCCTCGCCCGTCCCACTGCCCGAGACGATCTTCACGCCGGAGGGTCACCGGCCGGCCGTGGTGCCCAGGGAGATGACCGCCGAGGACATCCGCACCACCGTCGCCGACTTCGCACGCGCCGCCCGGAACGCGATCGACGCGGGTTTCGAGGGCGTGGAGGTGCACTCCGCCAACGGCCATCTGCTCCACCAGTTCCTCGCCCGCAACACCAACCTCCGCACCGACGGCTACGGCGGGCCGGTCGCCGCCCGGATCCGGTTCACGGCCGAGGTGACCGAGGCCGTGGCCGCCGAGATCGGGGCCGGGCGAGTGGGTCTGAGGGTCTCCCCCGGCAACACCGTCAACGGCATCGAGGAGGGCGAGACCGAGGAGATCTACCCGGCGCTCGTCGAACGGCTCGGCGGGCTGGGGCTCGCCTACCTGCACCTGGGGTACGCCGACCCGGACACGCCGGTGTTCCGGAAGGTGCGCGCCGGCTGGCCCGGGGTGATCGTCGCCAACCCCGTGCTGAAGGAGATCTCCACGGACGGCGTGCACCGGGCGTCCGAGGCGCTGCTGGCCGCCGGAGCCGACCTGATCGCCCTGGGCCGGCCCTTCCTCGCCAACCCCGACCTGGTGACGCGGCTGCGGCACCGGGCGCCGCTGAACGAGATGCGCGACCGGTACTTCATGTACGTGGGCGGGGCGACCGGCTACACCGACTACCCCACCCTCGACGCTCAGCCGTCGAGCGAGTCGAGCGACTCGATGGTGGCGTTGGACGGCGGCCGCGTGGCCTGAAGGCCCCGTGCCACGTCCTCGGCCGCGTCGAGCACCCGCACCGCGTTCTTCCAGGTCAGTTTCGCCAGGTCGGCCTTCGACCAGCCGCGGTCCAGCAGCTCCGCGATCAGGTTCGGGTAGCCGGAGACGTCGTCCAGGCCGTCGGGCGTGAAGGCCGTGCCGTCGTAGTCGCCGCCGATGCCGAGGTGGTCGATGCCGGCGGCCTCGCGCATGTGGTCCAGATGGTCGGCGACCGTGGACACCGTGGCGACCGGGCGCGGGTGCCGCTCCTCGAAGGCGCGGTGGACCTTCATGGCCTCCGCGGTGGTGTCGAGGTGGTGGAGGCCGTGGGCGCGCATGTTCTCGTCGGCTGCGGCGGTCCAGTCGACGGCGGCCTGGAGCACGAACTTCGGCACGAACGTCACCATCGCCATGCCGCCGTTGGCGGGCAGCCGCTCCAGGACGTCGTCCGGGATGTTGCGCGGGTGGTCGCACACGGCCCGCGCCGAGGAGTGGGAGAAGATCACCGGGGCGGAGCTCGCGTCGAGCGCGTCGCGCATGGTCGTCGCCGCCACGTGGGACAGGTCGACGAGCATCCCGAGCCGGTTCATCTCCCGCACGACCTGCCGGCCGAACGCGGTGAGGCCGCCGGCCCGCGGCTCGTCGGTCGCGGAGTCCGCCCAGTCCACGTTGTCGTTGTGGGTGAGGGTCAGATAGCGCACGCCGAGCCCGTACAGACCGCGCAGGGTGCCCAGGGAGTTGGCGATGGAGTGGCCGCCCTCCGCTCCCATGAGGGAGGCGATACGGCCCTCCCGGCGCGCGGCCTCCATGTCGGCGGCCGTCAGCGCGGGCCGCAGGTCCTCCGGGTGCCGGTCGATCAACTGCCGTACGCAGTCGATCTGTTCGAGCGTGGCCGCGACCGGGTCGGGCGAGTCCGTGCGGACGTACACCGACCAGTACTGCGCACCGACCCCGCCCGCGCGCAGCCGCGGGATGTCGGTGTGCAGGTGGGCGCTCTGGTCGGCGGCGACATCGCGGGCGTCGAGGTCGTAGCGGACCTGCTCGCGCAGCGCCCAGGGCAGGTCGTTGTGCCCGTCGGCGACGGGGAACTCGGCGAGGAGCGTGCGGGCGTCGTCGAGGGACGTCATGGGGGTCACTTCCCGAAACCGAAACCGCCGCTCGCGCCCTCGACCTTGGAGCGCAGGCGCTTGCCCTTCTCGGTGGCCTGGTCGTTCAGCTCCTGCTGGAACTCGCGCATGCGGGCGCGCAGTTCCTCGTCGTGCGCGGCGAGGATGCGGGCTGCGAGCAGACCGGCGTTGCGGGCACCGGCGACGGAGACCGTGGCGACCGGGACGCCGGCCGGCATCTGCACGATCGACAGGAGACTGTCCATGCCGTCGAGGTACTTCAGCGGCACGGGCACGCCGATGACGGGCAGCGGGGTCACGGAGGCGAGCATGCCGGGCAGGTGGGCGGCGCCGCCGGCCCCGGCGATGATGACCTTGAGCCCGCGCTCGTCGGCCTGTTCGCCGTACGCGACCATCTCGCGCGGCATGCGGTGCGCGGAGACGACGTCGACCTCGTAGGCGATCTCGAACTCGTCGAGGGCCTTGGCGGCGGCCTCCATGACGGGCCAGTCGCTGTCCGACCCCATGACGATGCCAACAACAGGGCTCATTCGGTGATGGTGCCTCTCAGGTAGCCGGCTGCGTGACGGGCGCGCTCCAGCACGTCGTCCAGGTCGTCGCCGTAGGTGTTGACGTGGCCGACCTTGCGGCCGGGCTTCACGTCCTTGCCGTACATGTGGATCTTGAGCTGGGGGTCGCGGGCCATGCAGTGCAGGTACGCGGAGTACATGTCCGGGTAGTCGCCGCCGAGGACGTTGACCATGACCGTCCACTTCGCGCGCGGGCGCGGGTCGCCGAGGGGCAGGTCCAGGACCGCCCGGACGTGGTTGGCGAACTGGCTGGTGACGGCGCCGTCCATCGACCAGTGGCCGGAGTTGTGCGGGCGCATCGCGAGTTCGTTGACGAGGATGCGGCCGTCGCGGGTCTGGAACAGCTCGACGGCGAGGTGGCCGACGACGCCGAGCTCCTTGGCGATGTTGAGCGCCATCTCCTCGGCCCGCAGGGCGAGGGCCTCGTCGAGGCCGGGGGCGGGCGCGATCACCGTGTCGCAGACGCCGTTCACCTGGCGGGACTCGACGACCGGGTAGGCGACGGCCTGCCCGTGCGGGGAGCGTACGACGTTGGCGGCGAGCTCGCGGACGAAGTCGACCTTCTCCTCGGCGAGCACGGGGACACCGGCCTTGAACGGGTCGGCGGCCTCCTCGACGGAGTCGACGACCCACACGCCCTTGCCGTCGTAGCCGCCGCGGACGGTCTTGAGGACGACGGGGAATCCCCCACTCTCGGCTTCGCTCGAGCGGGAGGTGCCCCCACCGCCCTCCGCCGCGAAGGCGGCCACGTCCTGCGGATCGGAAACGATCCTGTGTCTCGGGCAGGGCACGCCGATCGCGTCGAGCTTCGCGCGCATCACGCCCTTGTCCTGGGCGTGCACGAGCGCGTCGGGGCCCGGGCGCACGGGGATGCCGTCCGCCTCCAGGGCCCTGAGGTGCTCGGTGGGTACGTGTTCGTGATCGAAGGTGATCACGTCGCACCCGCGGGCGAACTCGCGCAGCGTGTCGAGGTCGCGATAATCGCCGACGACGACATCGCTCACGACCTGCGCAGCGGAGTCCTGCGGGGTGTCACTGAGGAGCTTGAACCTGATGCCGAGCGGGATGCCTGCCTCGTGTGTCATACGAGCGAGCTGGCCCCCGCCGACCATGCCGACTACCGGGAACGTCACGCCCCCAGGGTATCGGCCGCGCCAGGGTGGCCGGTTTCCTGCCCCTCCCCGGCCCTGCCCGGACCGTCTCCGGCCGTCCACCGGTGTCCGCAGGAAGATCGCGCGGGAGGGTGGTTAGCATGGCTGAGTTGACGCCAACCACGGACGGGGGCCTGCACGACCATGGGACATGGTGCTTCGCGGCTCCGACGGTTCCTCCACGAAGTCGCCAAGTTCGGCGCGGTGGGCGGTGCCGGGGTGCTGGTCAACCTCCTCGTGTTCAACCTGGTACGGCACGTCACCGACCTCCAGGTGGTGCGCGCGAGCGTCATCGCGACCGTCGTCGCGATCGTCTTCAACTACGTCGGCTTCCGCTACTTCACCTACCGCGACCGCGACAAGACCCGCCGTACGCGGGAGATGTCGCTGTTCCTGCTGTTCAGCGCGGTCGGGCTGGTCATCGAGAACGGCGTCCTGTACGCGGCCACGTACGGTTTCGGCTGGGACACCCCGCTGCAGAACAACATCTTCAAGTTCCTCGGCATCGGCATCGCCACGCTGTTCCGCTTCTGGTCGTACCGAAGCTGGGTGTTCCGCGCCCTTCCGCCCCGTGAGGCGGTGGCGGACGCGGAATCGATCCTGAAGGGCGAACGCGCCAGGCGCTCGCGGGCCGGGCAGCGGGTGCCGTAAGCCGTCGTGAGCCGCGTCAGCGGATCATCGGCTCGTCCGCGCCGCCGCGGGACTTCCCGACGGGCGTGCGGGACAGGAACAGGGCGAACACCGGGGGCTTGGTCTGGAGCATCTCCAGGCGGCCGCCGTCCGCTTCCGCCAGGTCGCGGGCCACGGCCAGGCCGATGCCCGTGGAGTTGCGGCCGCTGATCGCCCGCTCGAAGATGCGGGCGCCGAGGTCGGCGGGGACGCCGGGGCCCTCGTCCGTCACCTCGATGACGGCCTGGTTGCCGGTGACGCGGGTGCGCAGCGCCACCGTGCCGCCGCCGTGCATCAGGGAGTTCTCGATCAGCGCGGCCAGCACCTGCGCGACCGCTCCCGGCGTGCCCACGGCCTCCAGATGCCGCTTGCCGGAGCTGACGATCGCCCGGCCCGCGCTGCGGTAGGCGGGACGCCACTCGGCGAGCTGCTGCTGGATGACCTCGTCGAGGTCGAAGGTGACGGCGGAGCCGGTGCGCGGATCGCGGGAGTTCGTCAGCAGCCGCTCCACGACGTCCGTGAGCCGCTCGACCTGCGTCAGCGCGATCGTCGCCTCGTCCTTCACCGTGTCCGGGTCGTCGGTGAGGGTGATCTCCTCCAGCCGCATCGACAGCGCCGTCAGCGGCGTCCGAAGCTGGTGGGAGGCGTCCGCGGCCAGCCGCCGCTCGGCGGTCAGCATGCGCGCGATGCGCTCGGCCGAGCCGTCCAGCACATCCGCCACCCGGTCCAGCTCGGGCACGCCGTACCGCTTGTGCCGGGGGCGCGGATCGCCCGAGCCGAGCCGCTCGGCCGTCTCCGCGAGGTCGGTCAGCGGCGACGCCAGCCGGTTCGCCTGGCGGACCGCCAGCAGCACCGCGGCCACCACCGCCAGCAGCGCGACCAGCCCGATGATCAGCAGCGTGCGGCCGACCTCCCGGGTCACCGAGGAGCGCGGCTCCTGGACGGTGACGGTCTCGCCCTCCTCGCCGGGCGCGGTCGCGGTGATCACGTCACCGGACGGCTTGGAGCCCACCTCGATGGGCTCCTCGCCGGGGATCCGGATCACCGCGTAGTAGCGGTCCTGCGTGACCTGCTTGCGCAGCACCTCCGCGTCGACCTGCTGCGCGACGAAGAGCCGGCTGTCGACGATGCTGGCCAGCCGGACCGCCTCGGACTCCACCCGCTCCTGGGCGCTGTTGCTGATCGTCCTGGTCTCGACGATGACGAGGGAGACGCCGAAGACGGCGATCACGACGAGGACCACGGCGAGCGTGGACTGGATCAGTCGGCGGCGCATGTCCTGTTACCCGTGTTTACCCGTGCCTGCCCCGCGGCTCAGCTCTTCTCGAAGCGGAAGCCCACACCGCGCACCGTGGCGATGTAGCGGGGGTTGGCCGCGTCGTCGCCGAGCTTCTTGCGCAGCCAGGAGATGTGCATGTCGAGGGTCTTGGTCGACGACCACCACGTCGTGTCCCAGACCTCGCGCATGAGCTGGTCGCGGGTGACGACCCGGCCGGCGTCGCGCACCAGCACCCGCAGCAGGTCGAACTCCTTGGCGGTGAGCTGGAGCTCCTCCTCGCCCATCCAGGCGCGGTGCGACTCGACGTCGATGCGCACGCCGTGGGTGGCGGGCGGCTGCTGCGGCTCGGCGGCGCCGCGGCGCAGCAGGGCGCGGACGCGGGCGAGCAGCTCGGCGAGCCGGAACGGCTTGGTGACGTAGTCGTCGGCGCCCGCGTCGAGCCCGACGACGGTGTCCACCTCGTCGGCGCGCGCGGTCAGGATGAGGATCGGGATGCTGTGGCCTTCGCCTCGCAGGCGGCGGGCGACCTCCAGACCGTCCATGCCGGGCAGACCCAGGTCGAGCACGACCAGGTCGACGCCGCCCTGCAATCCGGCGTCGAGAGCGGTGGGGCCGTCCTCACGCACCTCGACCTCGTAGCCCTCCCGGCGCAGAGCACGGGCCAGCGGCTCCGAGATGGACGCGTCGTCCTCGGCGAGCAGTACACGGGTCATGAGGTGATGGTAGACCTGCAAGGCCCTGAGCTGGGGTGTGACCGGAAGCCTTGATTCTTACCCGCGGCATACCCGCTTCTTACGTTCCGCGGGTACGCATACAAACCTCTGGCTATGGGGTGCGATCCTGGTAAGGACCATGGAAATGGGGCTTACGGTTCCCCCTGCACCTGTGATCCGTGTCTCAAGTCCTTCCATATGCGGCAGTGTCCTGCCGTATGGTGAATCAACGCCTGTAGCACCATGGCGACCTTCGGAGGCCGTTTGCCCCTGGAGGTCTCTTTTGTGTGCGGGCTGGTTCCCCGCCAGCCCTGAACCGGAAAACGACCTGTGGCCGGGCCTCGTCGTGCGGATACGCGCGTAGAGGCGTGGATCCCGGTGGCGACCGCCCACCGCTCCTGACCCGGAGCGGCCCCCCGTAGGCGTCGGACGGACGGCCGTACGCACCGGTGCCGGCTGCCCCCCACCGGGCGCACCACCGCTGCTGCGGGGCGCGTCCCGACCAGCAAGGAACGACCATGGCGTCCAGCCTGACGAAGGACTCGGCCCGTCCGGGCACCCCCGGCCCCGAGAAGACCTTCTTCGGCCACCCCCGCGGACTGGCCACTCTGTTCATGACCGAGATGTGGGAGCGGTTCTCCTACTACGGCATGAGGGCCCTGCTCCCGCTGTACCTGGTGGCCCCTGGTGGCCTGCACCTGAGCGCGGGCGCGGCGACGGCGATCTACGCCGTGTACCTGTCGCTGGTGTACCTGCTCACCCTGCCCGGCGGCTGGTTCGCCGACCGTGTGCTCGGCCCCCGCAAGACCGTCGCCGTCGCGGGCCTGGTCATCATGCTCGGCCACCTGTGCCTGGCGCTGCCCGCGGCCGCGAGCTTCTACGTCGGCCTGGGCCTGGTCGCCATAGGCTCCGGTCTGCTGAAGGCCAACATCTCCACGATGGTCGGCCACCTCTACGACGGTCCGGAGGACCCGCGCCGGGACGGCGGCTTCACCGTCTTCTACATCGGCATCAACCTCGGCGCCTTCGTCGCCCCGCTGGTCATCGGCACCGTGGGTGAGAACGTCAACTGGCACCTGGGCTTCGCCCTGGCCGCGCTCGGCATGGCGCTGGGCCTCGTCCAGTTCCTGCTGGGCGGCCGCCACCTGAACCCGAAGAGCAGCGAGGTCCCCACCCCGCTGTCGCCCGCCGAGAAGGCCGCCACCCTGCGCAAGGGCCTGATCTGGCTGGCCGTCGCCGTGGTCTTCTACGCGCTGGTCGGCGGCACCGGCCACTTCACCCTGAACTGGGCGCTGATCCCGCTCACGCTCCTCGGCCTGATCGTGCCGATCCTGGTCATCACCCGCATCCTGCGCGACAAGGACCTGGACGCCGGCGAGCGCTCGAAGGTGTCGGCGTACATCTGGTTCTTCGTCGCCGCCGCCGTCTTCTGGATGATCTACGACCAGGGCGGCTCGACCCTGTCGCTCTTCGCCAGCGAGAAGGCCGACAACACCGTCTTCGGCTGGGAGTTCCCGGTCTCCTGGTACCAGTCGGTCAACCCGGTGCTGATCATGGCCCTGGCGCCCGTCTTCGCCTGGCTGTGGCTGTGGCTGAACCGGCGCGGCAAGGAGCCGAGCACCATCGTGAAGTTCGCCTCCGGCCTGATGCTGGTGGGTGCGTCCTTCTTCCTCTTCCTCGCTCCGCTGTCGATCGCGGAGGGCGGTCACAAGGCCGCGGCGATGTGGCTGGTCGCGATCTACTTCGTGCAGACCGTCGGCGAGCTGACGCTGTCGCCGGTGGGTCTGTCCGTGACGACGAAGATGGCGCCGGCGAAGTACGCGTCGCAGATGATGGGCGTCTGGTTCCTCGCGGTCACCGCGGGCGACTCCGTCACCGCGCTGCTGTCCAACCCGGCCGTCGGCGGGATCAACCTCGACCGGGCCGGCTTCGTGGCCCTGGAGGCGGCGCTGGCCGTGGTCGCCGGTTTCGCGGTGTACATGTTCCGCAAGAAGGTCAAGGGGCTCATGGGCGACGTCCGCTGATCACCGGAGCCTGACAGAGGGCCGTCGCACCCGCGTGGTGCGGCGGCCCTTCTTCATGTCCGCATGTCCTTCATGTCCTTCATGTCCTTCGTCGGTCTCGGCGGTTCGGCGTCCGGGGCGACCCACGGCAGGTCCGAGGGCCGGCGTGCGGCGGGCAGGCGCGGGAGCAGGCGGCGCGGCGGGCGGGCCGCGTGGACGGGGTGACGGGGGCGTGCGTGGTCCACGACGGCCAGGCCGGCGCGGAACAGCGCCGCCGGGACGACCAGGCAGACGAGGACCCAGAACAGGGTCACCCCCCACGGGCGGCCCACGCCCCAGGGGTGCTCGGCGAGGACCTTGCCGCCGTACTTCAGGGACACGGTGTAGTCGCCGTGCGCCCCGGATGCGAGTTCCACGGGAAGTTCGATGCGCGCCTTGCCACCGGGCCGGATCGTGCCGCGCCAGCGCTGGTCCTGCCACTGCGGGGCGAACACGCCGTGGGAGGTGCCGACCTGGAAGACGGGGTCCTTCACGGGGGACGTCCCGACGTTCCCGACGGTGACCACGAGCGTCCGGGCGGGCGGGGAGCCGAACCAGGTCAGCAGCCCGCCGGAGCCGCGCAGCCGGGTGTCCGCGAGCAGGGACAGCCGCCCGCCGGCCCGGTCCGCGGGCAGCGGCTCGACCGCGTGCCCGGCGACCTGGAGAACCGCGTCGGCCTCGGCCTCGGCCTCGGCCCCGGCCCCGGTCACCGTCGCCACGTGCACCACGCAGGGGCACGGCACGGGCGGTTCCACGACGGGCAGTTCGCGGCGAAAGCGCCCCTCGGCGTCCGTGGTGACGGCCCGGCCGTCGGCGTTGGCGCAGGAGTTGGTGCCGCCGGTCACGCCCCGGGACGGCTCAGCCTGCCCGCAGACCAGCAGCGTCAGCAGGGCACGCGGGCGCCAGCCGCTGCCGGTGACGGTGACCGAACCGCCGGTCCCGGCCTGGGCCCTGGACAGCTCGACGACGGGCCGGTCCACCGCCCCGGCGGGCCCGGCGCCCGCCAGGCCCAGCAGGAGCACCAGCAGAAGGGGCACTGAGAGGTACGGAACACGGACGACGTACGGCATCGGCGGCTCCAGCGGTCGTACGGGGGTGCGCTCAGTGGCGTGCTCGCGCCCCCTGGTGACGTCGCGTCAGCCACAGGGCACCCGCCGCGCCGGCGAGCAGGACCGTCCCGCCGAGGGTGCCGAGGGCGACGGCCGAGTCCTCCGGCCCGGTCTGCGGGAGTTCGGCGCCGGATCCCGAGCCGGAGCCGCCGCCCTGGGTGGAGCCGGTGGCGCCGCCGCCGCTCGCGGCCGTGACGTCGAGGGTCAGGGACGGGCCCGGGTCGTTCGTCGGCGTGCACGTGGTGGTCGTGCCGAGCGCCTTGATGGTGAGCACGCCGGCCGTGAAGGTGACCTCGCCGCTCTTCTTCGGCGTGTACGTGCCGCTCAGGTCGTTGATCTTGATCGGCGTGTTGGCGGGGATCGCGGCGTCGTTGGCGGGGCCGGTCACCGTCATGGTGCCGCCGTCCGCGCCGCCCAGGGCGATGGTGGCGCTCGGGGTCATCGCGCCCTTGCCCAGTTCGACCGGGCTGGAGGAGACGCCCTTCTGCCAGGACATGGTGATCCGGTAGCCGTCGCCGCTCTTGGCACCCTTGATGTCGATGGGCGAGACGGCGCTCTTGTCGCCGATCGGCGTCTTGCACTGGTAGTTGACGTCGACGACCTCGGCCCGGGCCACGGGGGCGGCCATCAACACCACCGAGCCGGCCAGGGCCGCGGCGGACGCGAGCGCGGCGGTTCGATTCCGGTACGACACGGTGCCGCTCCCCTTCCTGTTCCTGACGGAGTATCAGATCGGGCCGTCAAGGTACGCCCGGGGCGTCGAGGAAGGAAGACACGTGCGCGCGGGAACCGTGGGGATCCGGCGCGTGAGGGGTGACGGAGGGGGGATGTGCGGCGGAGGTTCCGTGGGGCAGCCGGGCACTCAGGCCTCTGGGCCGCAGGCATTCACGCACTCGGGCACTCGGGCACTCAGGCACTCAGGCACTCAGGCACTCAGGCACTCAGGCACTCAGGGGGCGAACTGCCCGCTCCCCTTCACCCGAACGGCCGAGGGAGGAACCCGCGTCCGGCGTGCGCGCGACGCCGCCGGATCAGGCAGGGGCTCCCAGTTCGGCCCACACCGTCTTGCCGGCGACTCCCGGCGTGCGGACGACGCCCCAGTCCAGGCACAGACGCTGGACGATGAACATGCCGTGGCCGCCCGGGCGGCCCGCCCGGTGCGGGGTGCGGGGTGACGGCTGGCCGGTGCCCCGGTCGGCGACCTCGATGCGGATCACCTTGTTGTCGCAGGTGATCCAGAGCTGGTCCGGCCCCTCGGCGTGCAGGCAGGCGTTGGTGACCAGCTCGGAGACGACGAGCAGCACGTCCTCGGCGGCGGCCCGCTGGTCCGCGGAGGCGGCCGGCAGCCAGCCCCACGCGTACAGCGCCTGGCGGGCGAAGTCGCGGGCGAGCGGAACGACACCGCTCGCCCCGTCGAAGCTCAGCCGGCGCACCTGCCGGCCCCCCGGCGGTGCCGCGGCTCCGGACGGCGCGGACACGCCCTCGCCGGACGCACCGCCCGCCGGTACGCCACCCTCGGACGCCCCGGAAGCGCCGCTGGGCTCCGGCCCGCGGTCGCCCGGCGAGTAGGGCCGGGTGGTGCTCATCAGCGCTTCACCTCACCGATTCACCAGTTCACGATTCAAAAAATTCACTGCACAGTCAGTCACGCGGTGCGCGGCACGACGGTTTCGCGGCGCCCTTGCCGCCCTGATGGACGACCGTTTCAGGATGTCTCCTGCCCGACGGGACCGGCGGAACACCCCCGTATTCGACACGAAGGGCGTGACAGGCGTAGGGCATCGGTCACAGGGGGATGGCCGAGGCTCGGCGCGCCGACACACCGCCGGTCAGCCCGACTCGTCGGCCAAGGCCGCCTCAAGCGTGTCATGGACGCTGAAGACCGCATCCGCACCCGTGATCTCGAACACGCGTGCCACCACCGGCTGCATCCCGGCGAGTGTCACGCCACCACCGGCGGCCTCTGCCTTCAGTCGCGCCCCCAGGAGCACGTTGAGTCCCGTGGAGTCGCAGAACTCCAGGCGCGCGCAGTCGATGACCAGACGCTTGAATCCCTTGGCGAGGCAGTCGTCGAGTGGCTCACGCAACAGATCGGCGGTGTGGTGATCCAACTCACCCGCCGGGGTCACGACGGCACTAGAGCCCTCTTCCCGCACCTCCACCAGAAGCCGGCCAGACTGTGCGCTGCCGACTGTCCCGCGGTCCATGCCGTCTCTCTCTCCCGACGTCGTGACTGCTGCTGACGCCCACGAACACTACGCCTTCCCTCCACGCTTCGACACCCGAACAACCACGCACAAACGGACATATGCCCACAAAACGCACTTGCGGTGGGCTCGGGAAAGCGGGTAGGCCTAGTAAGGACACGTAACCGACACGGCCGGCTTTGGAGGCGCCGCACACCGCAGTGCACGTACTGGCTCCGGCAGCCATATGCCGAGAACGATGGAGGACATCATGTCACCCCGGCTCGACGCATCGCGTACCCAGGAAGCGACGTCGACACCCCCTCCGGAACATCTGGATCCCATCGAGCAGGTTGAGACGCTCGTCACACCGGACGACCTTCTCGCCGGACTTCCGGACATCCCCCCGTACGAGGAAGTCGGCGCGGTCGACGCACGGGCCCTGTCCAAGACCCTCTTCGAGCGCCTCGAATCGCTGGAGGAAGGCACCCACGAGTACTCGTACGTCCGCAACACGCTCGTCGAACTGAACCTCGCACTGGTCAAGTTCGCCGCCTCCCGGTTCCGCTCCCGCAGCGAGCCGATGGAGGACATCATCCAGGTCGGCACCATCGGCCTGATCAAGGCGATCGACCGCTTCGAGCTGTCTCGGGGTGTCGAGTTCCCCACTTTCGCGATGCCGACCATCGTCGGCGAGATCAAGCGCTTCTTCCGCGACACCTCGTGGTCCGTGCGCGTTCCGCGGCGGCTCCAGGAGCTGCGGCTCGACCTGGCCAAGGCCGGTGACGAGCTGGCCCAGAAGCTGGACCGCGCCCCGACGGTGACCGAGCTGGCCGAGCGCCTCGGCATCTCCAACGACGAGGTCGTCGAGGGCATGGCCGCGTCGAACGCCTACACCGCCTCCTCGCTGGACGCCCAGCCGGAGGAGGACGACTCCGAGGGCGCCCTCGCGGACCGCATCGGCTACGAGGACCACGGGCTCGAAGGCATCGAGTACGTCGAGTCGTTGAAGCCGCTGATCGCCGAACTTCCCCCGCGTGACCGGAAGATCCTGTCGCTGCGCTTCGTCGCGGGCATGACCCAGTCGGAGATCGGCGAGGAACTGGGCATCTCCCAGATGCACGTGTCGCGTCTGCTGTCCCGGACGCTGGTACGGCTGCGCAAGGGGCTGACTGTCGAGGAGTGATCCTCACCTGACGAGATCCTCACCGGACGACGCTGTACCGGGTGAACGCTTCCTTCGGGGGCGGACCGAACGGTCCGCCCCCAGGCGCGTGCCGTCGGCGGTCTACCAGGGGTTCAGGATCAGCGCGGCCGTCGGGACGAGCGGAGCCGCCAGGCTCAGCAGCCAGTACGTGCGCGGAGCGAGGGCCGTCCGGTGGCGCAGCGGCATGTTGGCGAGCCACCAGATCAGTCCGTACAGCGTGACCACGGGGACGACGATCACGAGCCAGAGGGCCATGCCGTCGTTCTCCGTCGGTTCCCGCACGGTCCAGCCGAGTTCGGCGAGCGGCCAGTTCACCACGAGGTACCACAGCAGCCAGAACGGCACCACGCCCGGGATCCCGAGCAGCACGTTCACCAGGAGTGGCGCCGACCAGTGCTTTGCCATCCGTCCCCACCCTCCTGCCGTGCCGGTCGTCCGCCGACGCGACACCGCATTGTCCCGGAGCCGGTGGTCACACCACACGCTCTCCGCGGCGCCACACCCCGCTGACCAACGGGACGCCCGGCCGGTAGGCCAGGTGGACGTGGCTCGGGGCGTCGAGAAGCGTCAGGTCGGCGTACGCGCCCGGGGTGACGCGGCCGATGTCGTTGCGCCGGAGGGCCGCGGCGCCGCCCGCCGTGGCCGACCAGACGGCCTCGTCCGGGGTCATGCCCATGTCCCGTACGGCGAGCGCGATGCAGAACGGGACGGACGAGGTGAAGGACGAGCCCGGGTTGCAGTCGGTGGAGAGGGCCACGGTGACGCCCGCGTCGAGGAGACGGCGGGCATCCGGCCACTCGGCGCGGGTGGAGAACTCGGCGCCGGGGAGGAGGGTGGCGACCGTGCGGCTGTTCGCCAGGGCGTCGACGTCCTCGTCCGTCAGGTGGGTGCAGTGGTCGGCGCTGGCCGCGTCGAGTTCGACCGCCAGCCGCACGCCGGGGCCGTAGGAGAGCTGGTTGGCGTGGATCCGGGGGTGCAGGCCGCGTGCCTTGCCGGCGGTGAGGATCGCGCGGGCCTGGTCGCCGTCGAAGGCACCCTTCTCGCAGAAGACGTCGATCCAGCGGGCGTGCGGGGCGCAGGCGTCGAGCATCTCGCCGGTGACGACGGCGACGTAGGCGGCCGGGTCCTCGGCGAACTCGGGGGCGACGATGTGGGCGCCGAGGTAGGTGACCTCGTCGGTGTGGCGGGCGGCGACGCGCAGGGCACGGGACTCGTCGTGGGTCGTGAGGCCGTAGCCGGACTTCGTCTCGAAGGTGGTCGTGCCCTGGCGGAGGGCCTCGGCGAGGTAACGGGTGACGTTGGCTTCCAGTTCCTCGTCCGTGGCGGCGCGGGTGGCCGCGACGGTCGTGCGGATGCCGCCCGCGCTGTACGGCCGCCCCGACATCCGGGCGTTGAACTCCTGCGTCCGGTCGCCCGCGAAGACGAGGTGGGAGTGGGAGTCGACGAAGCCGGGGAGGACCGCCCGGCCGCCGGCGTCGACCCGATTGTCAGTGGCGGGTGCTTTGCTTTGATCACCGGTCCACGCGATGCGGTCGCCTTCGATGACGACGGCCGCGTCCTGGACCAGTCCGAGGGGGGTTCCGTCACCTAGGGAGGGGTCGTTGGTGACCAAGGCTGCGATGTTGGTGATGAGCGTGCTCGCGGTGCTCGCGGAGTGGGCGGGGCTGACGGTCGTCGCGTTGCTCATGGCGTCCTTGGTGGCCTGGTCGGCGGTGGGGTCGGGTTCGGGGGCCGACCGCTCGGAGGGGCGGCCCGGGGTCATCCGCGCAGGGCTGCGACGGCGTCGGCGAGGGCTCGTGGCGCATCCGGTACGAGCGAGTGCTCCCCGTCCCGTACGACGTGCCGGCCTCCCACGACCGTATGCGACACGTCTGCTGCCGACGCGGCGAATACGGCCGTCTCGGCCCCGAGCCGCGGAAGCGGCCCTGCCGTCCTGACCGAGTCGAGCGCGATCGTCGTGAAGTCGGCGAGCGCGCCGGGCTCCAGGGCGCCCGCGTCCTCCCAGCCGAGTGCCGAGTGCCCGTCCGCAGAGGCGGCCCGCAGGAGGGCCGCCGCCGTCCAGTGGCCTCGGGTACGGGTGCGCAGGCGCTCGTTCAGCTCCATGGCGCGTGCCTCTTCGAGCAGGTCGATCACGGCGTGGCTGTCGGAGCCGAGGGAGAGCGGCGAGCCCGCCTGTTGCAGGGCGACGGCGGGCCCGATGCCGTCGGCGAGGTCCCGCTCGGTGGTGGGGCACATGCAGGTGCCGGTGCCGGAGCCGCCCAGCAGGGCGATGTCCTCGTCGGTGAGGTGCGTGTTGTGGACGCCGGTGGTGCGCGGGCCGAGTACCCCGTGGTCGGCGAGCAGCCGGGTCGGGGTGCGGCCGTGGGTCTCCCGGCAGGCGTCGTTCTCGGCCGTCTGTTCCGACAGGTGCACATGGAGCGGGGCCCGCCGTTCCTCCGCCCACCGCGCGACGGTCGCCAGCTCGTCGGCGGGCACGGCCCGCACGGAGTGGATCGCCGCCCCGATCCGCGCGTGATCTTGTTCCTTGAGAACTGAACAGCGTTCGGCCCAGGCCTCCGCCGTGCCGTCGGAGAAGCGGAGCTGAGGGGTGGTGGGCGGCTGGCCGAAGCCGGAGGAGAGATAGGCGGTGTCGAGGAGGGTGATGCGGATACCGGCCTCGGCGGCGGCCGCGATCAGGGCCTCGCCCATGGCGTTGGGGTCGGCGTAGCGGGTGCCGCCGGGGGCGTGGTGGACGTAGTGGAACTCGCCGACCGCCGTGATGCCGGCCAGGGCCATCTCGGCGTACACGGCGCGGGCGAGGGCGTGGTAGGTGTCCGGGGTGAGCCGGGCGGCCGTGGCGTACATGACCTCGCGCCAGGTCCAGAAGGTGCCGGAGCCGACCTGGACGGTGCCGCGCAGGGCGCGGTGGAAGGCGTGGCTGTGGGCGTTGGCGAGGCCGGGGAGGGTGAGGCCGCGCAGGATCTCGGCGCCGGGGGGCGGGGTGGGCGTGCCGGGGCGGAGGGCGGCGATGCGGCCGTCCCGCACGTCGAGGGTCACGCCCGGCTCGACGTACGTGCCGAGCCAGGCGTGCTCCAGCCAGTACGTGCGCGTGGCTGCTGTGGTCACCTGCACGCCAGTCCTTCCAGTACGTCGGCGAGCGCGAGTACCCCGGCCACGCAGTCGTCCTCGGTGGCGGACTCGGCCGGCGAGTGGGAGACCCCGGTGGGGTTGCGTACGAACAGCATGGCGGTCGGGATGCTCCCGGACAGGATCCCGGCGTCGTGTCCGGCGCCGGTGCCGAGGACGGGGACGGTGAGGTCGGCGTCCCTGCCGAGGATGCGGGCGAGTTCGTCGCGCAGGGCGTGGTCGAACTCGACCACGGGGGTGAACGACTCGCGCACGACGGCGAGATCGACGCCGTGGGCGGCGGCGTACTCCCCGGCAGCCTTCTCGACGCCGGCGACCACGGCGTCCAGGCTGTCCTGGTCGGCGGCGCGCGAGTCGAGCCAGCCGCGCACGAGGGAGGGGATGGCGTTGACGCCGTTCGGCTCGACGGCGATCTTGCCGAAGGTGGCGACGGCACCGGCGAGTTCGGCCTCGCGGCGGGCGGCGAGGACGGTCTCGGCGTAGGACAGCATGGGGTCGCGCCGGTCGGTGAGCCGGGTGGTGCCGGCGTGGTTGGCCTCGCCCCGGAAGTCGAACCGCCACCGGCCGTGCGGCCAGATCGCGCTGGCGATGCCGACCCGGTCGCCGGACAGGTCGAGGGCCCGGCCCTGCTCGACGTGCAGTTCGACGAAGGCGCCGATGCGGGCGAGCCGCTCGGGGTCGGCCCCGATGGCGTCGGGGTCGTATCCGGCGGCCTCCATGGCGCGCGGCAGGGTCACGCCCTCGCCGTCGGTGAGCCGGTGGGCCTGTTCGCGGGTGAGCTGCCCGGCGGTGAGCCGGGACCCGACACAGGCGAGCCCGAACCGGGCGCCCTCCTCGTCCCCGAAGTTCACGATGCCGAGGGGCCGGGTGAACCGCGCGCCCCGGCCGCGCAGTTCGTCCAGTGCGGCGAAGGCGGACACGACCCCGAGGGGGCCGTCGAAGGCCCCGCCGTCCGGCACGGAGTCGAGATGCGACCCGGTGACGACGGCGTCCCCGACGGCGGGGTCACCCAGCCAGGCCCACTGGTTCCCGTTCCGGTCGGCCTCGTAGCGCAGTCCACGGGCAGCGGCCTGCTCCTCGAACCAGGCCCGGCAGTCACCGTCGACACCGCTCCAGGCGAAGCGGCGGTAGCCGTGGGAGGCGGGGTGCCGGCCGATGGGCAGCAGGTCGCGCCACATCTGGTGGAAGGAGGCGCCGACAGGCCGGCGGCCTCCCGCCCCCACCGAACCGGTGCCGCTGGCTTCGGTCACGCCTCGTCACCCTCACGCATCGGGACACGGACGCCCTTCTCCTGAGCCACCGACTCCGCGATGTCGTACCCGGCGTCGACATGCCGGATGACTCCCATGCCGGGGTCGTTCGTCAGCACCCGCCGGATCTTCTCGCCGGCCAGCCTCGTACCGTCGGCCACCGTCACCTGCCCCGCGTGGATCGACCGCCCCATACCGACACCGCCGCCGTGGTGAAGGGACACCCAGGACGCTCCGGACGCCACGTTCACCATCGCGTTCAGCAGCGGCCAGTCGGCGATCGCGTCGGACCCGTCGAGCATGGCCTCGGTCTCCCGGTAGGGGGACGCGACGGATCCGCAGTCGAGGTGGTCGCGGCCGATGACGACCGGCGCGGCCAGCTCCCCGCTCGCGACCATGTCGTTGAACCGCTCACCGGCCTTGTCCCGCTCGCCGTAGCCGAGCCAGCAGATGCGGGCGGGCAGGCCCTGGAAGTGGACCCGCTCCCCGGCCATGCGGATCCAGCGGGCCAGGGACTCGTTCTCCGGGAAGAGGTCGAGGATCGCCTTGTCGGTCTTCGCGATGTCGGAGGCCTCGCCGGACAGGGCGGCCCAGCGGAATGGGCCCTTGCCTTCGCAGAACAGCGGGCGGATGTAGGCGGGGACGAAGCCGGGGAAGGCGAAGGCCCGGTCGTATCCGGCGAGTTGCGCCTCGCCTCGGATGGAGTTGCCGTAGTCGAAGACCTCCGCGCCGGCGTCCATGAAGCCGACCATGGCCTCGACGTGCCGGGCCATCGACTCGCGGGCCCGGGTGGTGAAGCCGGCCGGGTCCTTGGCGGCGGCGTCGGCCATGTCCTCGAAGTCGGTGCCGAGGGGCAGGTAGGCCAGCGGGTCGTGGGCGGAGGTCTGGTCGGTGACGATGTCGATCGGGGCGCCCATGGCGAGCAGCTGCGGCACCAGTTCGGCGGCGTTGCCGAGAACGCCGATGGACAGCGGGCGGCGGGCGTCCCGGGCCTCCACGGCGAGCCGCAGCGCGTGGTCCAGGGAGTCGGCCTTGACGTCCAGGTACCGGTGCTCGATGCGCCGCTCGATGGCCCGCGGATCGCAGTCGATGCAGATCGCCACGCCGTCGTTCATCGTCACGGCGAGCGGCTGGGCGCCGCCCATCCCGCCGAGACCGGCGGTCAGCGTGATCGTCCCGGCGAGGCTGCCGCCGAACTTCTTCGCGGCGACGGCGGAGAAGGTCTCGTAGGTGCCCTGGAGGATGCCCTGGGTGCCGATGTAGATCCAGGAGCCGGCCGTCATCTGCCCGTACATGGTCAGGCCGAGGGCCTCCAGGCGGCGGAACTCCTCCCAGTTCGCCCAGTCGCCGACGAGGTTGGAGTTGGCGATGAGGACGCGCGGGGCCCACTCGTGGGTCTGCATGACGCCGACGGGCCGGCCGGACTGGACCAGCATGGTCTCGTCCTGCTTCAGCCCCCGCAGCGTCCGCACCATCGCGTCGAAGGAGCGCCAGTCGCGGGCCGCCTTGCCGGTGCCGCCGTAGACGACGAGCTTGTCGGGGTGCTCGGCGACCTCCGGGTCGAGGTTGTTCTGGAGCATGCGCAGGGCGGCTTCCTGCTGCCATCCCAGGGCGCTTCGTTCCGTACCGCGCGGTGCTCGGACGGGGCCAGAGGGCGGCCCGTAGGGCCTCGTTTGAGGGTGGTGGAGGGAGACGGGCGGGCGGGGTCCTGACATGGTCTGCCTCCTGAGGGGCGCTCCCAGCGGATGTTGCTACTTCTATTCACATCCTGGCCTCATGAATAGAGCTAGTCAATACGTCGGGGCGTCGGCGCGGCGGTGCCGTGGATGTTTGGCTGGATGGATGGGCACACACATCGAGGCGGAAGAGGCGGACGGCACCGGCGCCGGGCGGGCGGCCCGGCGGGACGAGGCGGTGCAGGCCGCGGTGGAACAGGGGCTGCTCGGGCCCGACAGCCCGATCGTCGGGCTGCTGGACGTCACCGGAATCCGGGAGTCGGCGGCGGAGCTGCGGGCGGCGTTCGACGCGGTCGTGGCGCCGGGCACGCCCGTGCTGCACGCCTTCGCGGTGAAGGCGACCCCGCTGGTGCCGGTGCTGCGGCTGCTGCGCGAGGAGGGCGTCGGCGCCGAGGTGGCGAGCCCCGGCGAGCTGGCGCTGGCACGGGCGGCGGGGCTGGGCCCGGAGATGACGGTGCTGGACTCGCCGGCCAAGACGCCCGGGGAGCTGCGCGAGGCGCTGGCCCTGGGCATCGCCGTCAACGCGGACAATCCGCAGGAGCTGGACCGGATCGACGCCCTGATGAGGTCCGCCGCCAGCCGGTCGCCGCTCGGGATACGGGTGAACCCACAGATCGGCGGGGGTTCCATCGAGGCGACGTCCACGGCCACGGCGACGTCGAAGTTCGGAGTGGCGCTGCGCGACGAGGGCGCCCGGGAGTGGGTCGTCCGCGCGTATCTGGACCGGCCGTGGCTCACCCGGCTGCACGCGCACACCGGGTCCCAGGGGGTCCCGCTGTCCCTGATGGCGCGGGGCGTGGCGGAGACGTACGAGCTGGCGGAGGAGATCAACCGGCGGGCCGGGCGGCGACAGGTCGACACGCTCGACATCGGCGGCGGGCTGCCGGTGAACTTCGCGTCGGACGCGACGACGCCGACGTACGCGCAGTACGCGCGGACGCTGGCCGAGGAGGTGCCGGGGCTGTTCGACGGGCGGTACGGACTGGTGACGGAGTTCGGGCGGTCACTGCTGGCGAAGCACGGGACGGTCGTGGCGCGCGTCGAATACGCCAAGAGCGCGGGCGGCCGGCCGGTGGCGGTCACGCACGCGGGCGTGCAGGTCGCGACGCGGACGGTGTACGCGCCGGAAGCCTGGCCGCTGAGGATCGCCGCGTACGACTCCAAGGGGCGCCCGAAGGAGGGCCCGGCCGTCGTGCAAGACGTGGCCGGACCGGCGTGCTTCTCGGGCGACCTGCTGGCCGAGGGGTGTGCGCTGCCGCTGCTGGAGCAGGGAGACTTCGCGGCGGCGCTGGATACGGGGGCGTACTACTTCGCGCACCACTATGGCTACAACTCGCTGGTCCGGCCCGCTGTTCACGGCTTCGGGCCGGGCCGTGAGGGGCGTGTCGCCTTCGCGGTGGTGCGGGAGGCGCAGACGGTCGAGGAGGTCGTGGCGGAATCCGGAGGGGCTCAGGTCGATGCGCTGCTGGGCGGCCGGGCGCCGTGGGGACTTCCGTAGCGCCCGGCTGCGGGGTCGTGGTGGCTGGTCGGGCCCGCGCGGCGGAGCCGTACGGCACAGCCCCACGCCCCTCCTGCGCGAGCAAGCCCCCTCACACGAGCGCCGGCGTCTTCTTTCTCGCCCCGCCCGGTGCCGCGTCGCCCGCCGCGATGCCCGTGCTGCGGTACGCCTTGACCCGCTTGCCCGCGGCGCCGCCCGCGCCCCCGCGCAGCCAGTCCACCCGCACCCACAGCAACACCTCGTCCGCGCGCTCGCGGCGGCCGAGCCACGCGGCTTTCAGCCACAGCCCCGCGCCGCAGCCGGCCAGGAGCAGGCCGGCCGCGGCGGGTACGGCGAAGGCGCTGCCCAGGGCGGCGAGGAAGGCGAGGACGAGCCACCAGCGGTGGTGGCGGCGCCAGTTGCGTGATGTGACGGCGCGGTCCTGGAGGATGTCGTGCTTGCCGGCGCGGGCCGCGCAGGCGGCGAGGGTGACGTAGCGCTTGCGGCGCCCGTAGGCCACCGCGGCCGTCGCCAGGACGAACAGTGCCGCCCCGGCCAGGAGGCCGATGCGACGGCCCGTCAGTCCCGGGGGCAGCGAGCCGATGCCCGCCGCGACCACACCCAGCCACCACAGCGGTGCCGCCCCCGCCCGTACGACGACGGCCACCCGAGCCAGTCCCTGTCCTCCGCGCGTCACGTTCATCCTCCGTCCGGTCTGCGAAGCGCCTGAAGGGTGTTACAGGAGAAACACGTTAGCGACACAACGTGAGACGAGTCTGAGAATGCGGTGCCCGTACGGTCAGTCGACGAACAGCCCCCGGGCCGCCGCCTTCACGTCGAACTCCTCCAGTCGCGACTGGGCCTCCGGCAGGTCGTCGCACATCGCCTCCAGCAGGACCCGGCCGAGCAGCATCGGGGCGCAGGCCGTGTCGAAGGCGAGGCCGGTGCCGACGGCGGCGGGCAGCAGCAGGTCGGACACCTTGGCCACCGGTGCGAAGGCGGAGTCGGCGACCGTGACGACGGTCAGCCCGGCCTGTCGGGCGTAGTCGAGGGTGTCGACGACCTCGCGGGGGTGCCGGGGCAGCGCGAAGCACAGCAGCGCGGTCGCACCGGCACGGACGGCGGCGTCGATGCGGTCGTGGACCATCGTGCCGCCCTCGTTGAGGAGCCGTACGTCGGAGTGGACCTTGGCGGCGAAGTAGGCGAAGCCGTGCGCCTGGGCGGCCGCCGCCCGCAGTCCGAGCACGGGGAGCGGCCGGGAGGCCGCGAGGAGGCGCCCCGCCCGCTGCACGGGTCGGGGGTCGGCCAGGGCCTCCGCCAGGTGCCTCAGGTTCTCGATCTCGGCCTCGACGGCCTGCTGGTACTCGTTGTAGGACCCGGCGTCCGCGGCGGGCTCGGCGGGGGCGACCTCGCGCAGGTGGCGGCGCAGGGCCGGGTAGCCGTCGAAGCCGAGGGCGACGGCGAAACGGGTCACGGACGGCTGGCTGACCCCGGCCAGCTCGGCGAGCTCCACGCTCGACAGGAACGGCACGTCGGCGGCGCGCCGCACCATGCTGTGCGCGATGCGCCGCTGGGTCGGCGTCAGCCGGTGCCCCTCGAAGAGCGCCTGCAACCGCGCGGCAGGGCTGTCGGTCGCGCTCATGACGTGCTCCCCCTCGCCTATGCAGTAGCTGAGGATTCTGCATGAGCATATGCAGACCGGCAAGCGGGACCGAAGAGCCGGCCCTGCCGCTGAACGTCTCTCGACACTCCAACGTACTAAGGACATCCGTAGTCGATGCGGAGGGCAGCGATGGGAAGTCCGAACCTCAACTGGATGCTGGCGGCGGTCGCCGCACTCGTGGCCGTCGTGAGCGCGGCCCGGCTGGCAGCCGCCGACAGCGGAGAGGCCCGGTTCGCGGCCGGAGGCGATCTCGTCATGGCCGGTGGCATGGCCGCGATGTTCCTGCCCGCGACGGCGGCCGGCTTCGGCGACCACGGTCTGTGGTGGGTGGGGGTCTTCACCGCCGTCGGCCTGGGTGGCGTGGCCCTGTCCGTGCGCCACGCCCGGCTGCACGGCTGGCGACACGGCCGCCGCTGGGCGCATCACATCATCGGCAGTGCCGCCATGGTGATCATGACGCTCGCCATGCCGGGTACGAACTCCGCGCCGGTCCTCGCGTTGGGCGGGCACTCGATGGCCGGCATGGGTCACGGGCACGGGCACGGTTCCGACACCGTGGGGGCGGCGGGCACGGCCGGGATGGAGGGCATGGACCACTCCTCGGGGACGACCGCCCACGACATGACGAGCGGCGCGGCCCACAGCCCCGCGTCGGCGGACTCCACTTCCGTGTGGCGTGCCGTCTTGCTCGCCCTCGCCGTGTACTTCCTGCTGTCGATCGTCGCGGCCGTCCGGGCGCGGCTCCGTGGCACCGACCGGCCGGCGGGAGCGGGCCGCGCCGCGGGCAAGGGCCGCTGGGCGCGGCGGTTCCTCGCCCTGCCCGACGCGATCGTGGTGTTCGCCGCGTCCCTGGCCCTCTCCGTCTGGGACAGGGCACGGCCGGGAGGCGACCGGCGCCGGGCCCACGCGGCAGCGGGCAGCCGAAGCCGCCGTCGCCCACCGGGCACGTCACCGGGCGCGGCGCTGACGGCCCACATCGGCATGGGCGGCACGATGTGCGCCATGCTCGTCATGATGGCCGCCTGACCACCCGTCGCGGATCAGTGGCCGCCGCTCGACGTGACGGCCAGGCGCTTCTCGAACACCCGGTCCGGGTGGCGGCGAGGCCATGCTCTGCCGCGACGGCGGTGAGCGCCTGCGGCCGGCCGCCCGGCAGGGTGGAGACCTTCTTCCACGTGGTGCCGCCGTCCGTGCTGCGGTTGAGGCCGCCGGAGCTGTCGATGCCGTAGAGGCCGTCCTTGGCGGTCCAGGAGAGGAAGGCCATCACCGGCCCCCTCCCCGGGGCGCCCTGCTGTCGCCCACCGGCTCGGGCTCCCCCTTGGGGCCGGGGGTGATGTGCGAGCCGGTCGGGTCTCTGCCGTCTCCGCTGTCGGAGCATGAGGCCAGGGTGAGGGTGACCGCCCGGGCTCCTCGGGTGCGCCTCGGAGCCCCGGGCGGTCGGTGGGTGATGCGGATCAGAGCCGGTCGAGGATCTTCTCGAACTTCTCGACCTCGGCGGACTGGGTCCTCACGACGTCGGCGGCGAGCTTCTTGGCCGTGGCGTCACGGCCCTTCTTCTGCTCGTCCTCCGCCATGGTGATCGCGCCCTTGTGGTGCTCGATCATCAACTCCGCGAACATCCGGTCGAACTCGGTGCCCTTGGCGGCCTCGAGCTTCTTCATGTCCTCGTCGGACATCATTCCGGACATCCCCGACCCGTGATCCATGCCGCCGGACCCGTGGTCCATGCCGGGCATGCTCTCCCCGGCGGACTCCGGCTTGCCCCAGGCCTTCAGCCAGGACTTCATGGTCCGGATCTCGGGGTCCTGGGCCTTCTCGATGTCCGCGGCCAGGCTCTTGATCTCCGCGTCGGAGGCCCGGCCGTCCGCGAGCTCGGACATCTCCAGGGCCTGCTCGTGGTGCGGGATCATCATCTGCGCGAACATGACGTCCGCGTCGTTGAACGCGCCGGGCGCCGCGCTCTCCCCCGTCGCCCGGGTCGGCGAGGCGGAGGCGGAGGCGGAGCTGCCGCTCCCGTGGTCCATGCCCTTCATGTCGTCCCCGCCGCAGGCGGCGAGCAGCAGCCCGCCCGCTGTGATGGCGCCCACCACCGCGAGACGGCTGCTCAGGCGGCGGTTGAGGGCGTGCTTGTAGGCAGTCATGTGCGGAATACCTCTTGTCGTCAGTTTCTGGCTGTGCGGAGTGGGCGTCTGCGCGGGCAGCACTGAAGGGGCCGCGCGGCGGTTCGGCCTATATCCGCAGAACTGACAACTGGGAGAGGAGCGGTCTCGGCGGCGGAGTGCCCGGGCGCGCCAAGGCCATCGATCGAGCGAGCAGGGCGGTCAGCCGCTCGTGCCTGCGGACCACCAGCGCATGCAGGAACAGCCCGATCAGCCACACGGTGAGAACCGCCAGGCACACGGACATCGGATCCATGCCGCCGGGGAGCTCGTGCACCGGCGACTTGGCGGCCGACGCCGCGCTCCCGTGCTCGGGCGCGGGGTCGTCCAGGGGCGCGGTGTTCCGGGCCATGCTGTCGTGTCGGGCGCCTTCGGCACCGGCGACAGCGCCGGCCATGCCAGGCCCGTGCGACTCCTCCGGGTGGCCGAGCGTGTGCATGGCGAATACGCCCAGCGTGAGCATGACGACCAACAGGAGGTACCCGAAGGCCCCGCCTGCCCGCAGCCGCCCGCTCTTGGTCAACTCGCCCTCCGTACTCGACCGTACCGGAATACTACTAAGTCAGTTGGGACTTAACCGCCACCGCTCGGATTCGGACGAGTCCTGGCCCTCGTACGCCTCTTGTCGCCCTGCTCGGCCTCGTCGACGCCGGGACAGGGCCAGGCGCGGGCCACCGTGCGGTGCCCCGCCCCTGGTCCTGAGGACCGGTGGGTCAGACGCTCGCGGCCAGCGGCTCCGAAGCGGGCTGTGCCGCCAGCCGGCCGGTGCGGTGCAGGCCGTACAGGGCGGCGGCGCACGCCAGGCCGAGCACGGTCAGCGCGATCCACGGCAGCGCGGGCATCCCGGCCGCCCGCGCGGCGTCGAGCGCGGCGCCCGTGCCCAGGTTCCCGACGGTGATGCCCATGCCGCAGATCGTGTTGTACAGGCCGTAGTGGGTGGCGACGAGGCGGTCACCGGAGAGGCGGACGATGGTGTCCATCTCGAACGGGTAGGCGATCATCGTGCCGATGGCCAGCAGCAGCGCGGCGAGCGTCGGCGGAACCGCCGCGAGCAGCCACAGCCCGATCCCGGACTCCGGTACGGGCACGGCGGTGGCGAGCAGGAGAGGCACGAAGGCCAGGCCCATCGCCGCCAGCCCGCGCACGAGCGCCTGGCCGGGCTCGTAGCGCGCCTTGCACCATGCCGTCACCCGTGTCTGGCCGAGGATCGTGGTCAGCCCGGAGACGGCGAAGAGCATCGCCACCGCCGCCGTGCCGGACTCCCCCTCGCCGCCGAGCCGGCGCACCTCAAGCGGCAGCGCCAGGTAGACCTGGAAGGACAGGACGTACGAGCCGATCATGGCGACGGAGAAGAGCAGGAACGGCCGGTTGGCGAGGATGCCGCGCCACTGGGCGAACACGCCCTGACCGCCGTCGCCGTCCTGCCGCTTGGCGTCCTCGGGCCGCCGGGCGGGCAGCGCGCGGATCTGTACGACGCTCAGCAGCGCGAAGATCGCGGCGGACACCAGGCAGGTGACGCGGAAGTCCACACCGGTCAGCACCATGCCCGCCAGCGGGCCCAGCAGGATGCCCGCCTGGTAGAACACGTTGAACAACGCGAACGCCTCGACCCTGCGCTCGCCCGCGTCCGCCGCGAGGTACGCCCGTACGGCCGGGTTGAACAGCGCCCACGGCCAGCCCGGTGGCCGCGGAGGCGGCGAGCAGGGCGGGCAGGGAATCGACCAGTCCGAGCGTCGCGAAGCCGAGGGTGCGCAGCACGCACCCGGCGACGATCATCGGCTTGTAGCCGAGCCGGTCGGCGAGCGTGCCGCCGACCAGGAACATGCCCTGCTGGCTGAAGTTCCGTACGCCGAGGACGAGTCCGACGATCCAGCCGGCCAGCCCGAGGGTGCCGGAGAGGTGGGCGGCCAGGTAGGGCATCAGCATGTAGAAGCCGAGGTTGATGGTGAACTGGTTCACCATCAGCAGCTGGACGCTGCGTTCGTACGACCGGACCTGGGTGAGCAGCCCCTTCACCGGCCCTCCTCCGTGGCGTCGGACTCGCCGCCGGGCAGGTCCCCGGCGTCGTCCTGCTCCTGGCTCCGCAGGGTGAGGGGATCGACCACGGTGGTGCACCGGGTCCAGCGGGTGACCTCCTTCTCGTCCAGGCGGCCGATCAGCTCCGGTTCGGGCGACGGTGGCGAGTCCAGCAGGCCGTGGGCGGCGCAGTAGTCGTCGTCGTAGACCGTTCCCAGGTAGCGCTGCGGGCCGTCGGGGAAGATCGCGACGATCCGTGCGTCCGCGGGCATCGTCCGGGCCAGCCAGCCGGCCACCAGCGCGACCGCGCCGACGCTCCACCCGCCGGTGGCGTAGTGGGAGGCGGCCAGTTGGCGGCACGTCCACACGGCCTCGCGCGGGGCGACCCAGTGCACCTCGGTGAAGTTCTCGTAGGCGACGTTGCGGGGGTAGATGCTGGAGCCGAGTCCGCGCATCAGCCGGGGCCGGGCGGGCTGGCCGAAGATCGTCGAACCGGTCGTGTCCACGCCGACGACGGTCAGCTCCGGGTAGAGCTGGCGCAGGACCCGGGAGACGCCGGCCGAGTGGCCGCCGGTGCCGACGCTGCACACCAGTACGTCGATGTGGCCCAGCTCGGAGGCGAGTTCGAGGGCCAGCGGGGTGTAGGCGGCGACGTTGTCGGGGTTGCTGTACTGGTCCGGGCACCAGGAGCCGGGGTGCTGCTCCAGCAGCCGCTGGACGCGTTCGCGGCGGGCCTGCTGCCAGCCGCCCGTGGGGTGCGGCTCGGAGACGACGTTGACCTGGGCTCCGTACGCGGTCAGCAGCCGGGTCATGGACAGCTCAAGACCCGGGTCGGTGACCAGGGTGACCGGGTGGCCGTACACCATTCCGGCCAGAGCCAGTCCCAGGCCCAGGGTGCCGCTGGTGGACTCGATGATCCGTCCGCCGGGCCGCAGGTCGCCACGGGCCCGGGCCCGCTCCACCATGTGCAGCCCCGGACGGTCCTTGATGCCGCCGGGGTTGAACCCTTCGAGCTTCGCCCAGAAGCCGCGTCCGGCCGGGGCCAGCGGCTCCGACACCCGCAGCAGCGGGGTGTTGCCCACCAGCCCGGACAGGGCGGACCGGCCCGAGGGGATCGCGGCCTTGGTCAATGACTGCATGTCTGTGTGTTCACTCTCGCTCGATGAATGCCGGTGCGGGTTCATCTCGCGCCCCATGGCGAGGCGGCGGACGCGGACTGCGGGTCCGCGCTCACGCCCTGGGCACGCGGCAGCCGTAAGGTCGGTCGGCTGCGAGCGGGTGGTCTAGATCCGCCACCGAGACGTCCGGACGAGTTCCACGCGGCCGGTGCGTGCACTGCGGCGTCTGCGGTGGGTATGCCGTGCGAGGGGTCTCCCCACGGCCAGTGACACGGCGACGAGTACGACGACGGCCGGCGCGCCGAGGGGAAGCTCGTCGGCCGGCTGGGCCGCGGTCCGGACGATCACGTCGGCCGCACAGTCCGCAGCACCGTCGGGGACGTGAGGGCTGTGGGGACCGTGGGGTCCATGCGGCTCCTCGCCTGCGGCCATCACCGAGAATCCGGCAGGCACGGGCACCGGTTCGTGCGTCTCCTGAGGCACGCCGTGCAGGACGGCGCACAGCACGAGTGCCATCACGAGGGCGCCGCGGATCGCCGCGACGAGTCGGCGCCCCGGGCGAGAGCCGGATGGGGCCCATGGGGCATGCGTGAGCGTACGGATATGTGTCGGCACAGGTCCTCCGCGCTGCTGCCACGTCTCCGGCAAGGACGGAGTGAGGCGCAGACATGGGTGGGGGCAGGACGGCTTCGACGAGCCGGTCGGAGGAACTCCGTACCCCTAGACCTGCTGCACTACGGAGGCTGCTCTCAGAGCCACGGGAGACGCGCCGCCCATGGGGCCACCGGCGGCCGGCCCTCGAACGGTCGAGGCGCCGTAGGAACGGGACGATTCGCGAACCGCCGCCGTGGAGCAGGGAGATGCCAGGGCTGAGCCCTGCTGAGGCTGCCCGGACACGCAGTGCTCGCCAGGATGTGACGGCCCATGGCCGCCATGCTGATCGTCGGATTCCGCGGCGACCGGCGGCGCGGGCTCGACGGCTGCGCCGCGAACACCGTCGGCCGACGGTGCGGCGAGGACCGTCGCGCCGGCGGAGAGGTGCCCCTGGGCACTCTCCACGTGCACGCCGTGCGTGACGAGGACACCGAACAGGAGCACGGCCAAGGCCAGCACGCGCGACAGCGGACCCGCACCGGAGCGGGTCCTGACGCTGCGCCAGGGCGACCAAGCCGTAACCATGCCGTGATCCTAGCGGCTCGCCGGCCGTGGTCGCCCACGGTCCCGCTCACCTCAGTGTGTGTGCCCGGTCTCTTCCTCTTCCTCGGCGGACCGGCTCCGCGAGGGCTGCTCGGACTCGTCCGCCGCACCGCCCGCGTGCACCGTGAAGGCCGCGGTACGGACCGTGCCCTCGTGCTGGAAGTCCAGGAACAGGCGGTACGCGCCGGCGCTCGGCGCCGTCGCGGTGAACGACACCTCGGGGCCGGGCTTCGTCCTGCCGTCGCCGGGCTCGCCGTTGGGGTGGACGTGCAGGTAGGCGAGGTCGCCGGAGCGCAGGGCGACAAGGTGGCCGTAAGCACCAAGGTAGGGCTGGAGGTTGCGGACCGGCTTGCCGTTCTTCGCCACCATCAGCGTGAGTTCGCCGGCCTTGCCAGGGGTCAGCGCGCCTCGCAGCTTCACCTCGTAGCCGTCGACCTTCGCCGTGGTGTTGTGCTCGGGCAGCTCGCCGGGCTCGTACGGCCCGGACGCGGCGAGGTCGGCACCGAGGGTGAGCGCTTCGCCGCCCTTCGGCTTGAAGTCGGCGAAGACGCGGTAGCCGCCGGCCTCGGGCAGGTTCACGGGCGTCGACCAGGTGCCGTCCGCGGCCCGGGTGGGGTGCAGGTGGCGGTAGACGGTCAGGTCGCGTGAGGCGACGATCAGATGCAGATCCTTGCCGTGCTCGCGCTGGTACGCGGTGACCTTGCGTCCGGTCCCGTCCTGGACCACGGCGAAGCGCAGGTCGGTCTTCTTGCCTGCCTCGACGCGCGGGGTCTTCAGGTCGAGCGTGTAGCCGCTGCTGGAGATCTCGAGGCCGCCTGGCGGTGCCGCCGCGTGACCGCCGCCCTGCGCCTCGTGGTGCCCGGCCGTCTCCTTCTCGTGCCCGGCGGACGCGTGGCCTTCGCCGTCACTGTGCGTGCCGCTCTTCGGTTCGGGCGAGACCGGGTCGACCACGCCGCCCACGCCGTAGGCGGCGCCGAACGTCGCGGCGAGCGCGGCGGCGAAGACGGTGATCCGCAGTCCGGTGTTCATGACCCACTCCTAGTCTCCGGGCCGCTCGTGCATGCGACCGATACTTTCAACATACCCCCAGGGGGTATGAAGTCAAGTCCGGACAGCCCTTGCCATGACATACGGGTGGGGGGTATACATGGAGCCGTTGCAGATACCCCCCAGGGGTATGAACTACTAGTTGCGGAGGACCCGTGTCGAACTGCTGCACCCCTGACGGAAGCTGCCACACCACGACGGAGATCAAGACCACCTACAAGGTCGGCGGCGTGGGCAGCGCGCACTGCCAGGGCGTCGTCCGGAAGGCGGTGGGCGGCCTGGACGAGGTCACCGCGGTCGAGGTCGAGATCGGCACCGGTCTGGTCACGGTGACGACCGCGGCCGAGCCCGACGAGGCGCTCGACGCGCTGATCGCCAAGACCGTCGACGAGGCCGGCTACGACTTCGCCGGCCGCGTGGCCGCCTGACCCACGAGCCGGGCGGGGGCCGCAGATCCTCGCGGCCCCCGTTCTCCCTGTCCTCTCGCGCACCTCTTCCTTCGTACAACCCTCCTTTCGCGCATCTCTTCTTTCGCGCATCTCTTCTTTCGCGCATCTCTTCTTTCGCGCATCGCGTCCGTGAGTCCGAGGAGCAGACATGACCACCACCACGCCCGGCGCCGCCGAGGTCGAACTCGCCATCGGCGGCATGACCTGCGCCTCGTGCGCCGCCCGGATCGAGAAGAAGCTCAACCGCCTCGACGGCGTCGAGGCCACCGTCAACTACGCCACCGAGAAGGCGAAGGTCACCTTCCGCGAGGACGTGACCGTCTCGGACCTGATCGCGACGGTCGAGGCCACCGGCTACACCGCGCGGGAGCCCCGGCCCGAGACCGCCCGCTCCGACGACTCGGCGTCCGGTGAGGGCCCGGCCCAGGAGGAGAGCGACGAGCTGCGGCCGCTGCGCCAGCGGCTGACCGCCGCTGTGGCGCTCGCCGTCCCCGTGATCGCGATGGCCATGGTCCCGGCGCTGCAGTTCGAGTACTGGCAGTGGCTCTCGCTCACGCTGGCGGCCCCCGTGGTGACGTACGCCGCCTGGCCCTTCCACAAGGCCGCCTGGACGAACGCCAAGCACGGTGCCGCCACGATGGACACGCTGATCTCCGTCGGTACCTCGGCGGCGTTCCTGTGGTCCCTGTGGGCACTGTTCTTCGGCACCGCCGGCACGCCCGGCATGACCCACCCCTTCGAGCTCACCATCGCCCGCACCGACGGCGCCGGGAACATCTACCTGGAGGCCGCGGCCGGCGTCACCGCCTTCATCCTGGCCGGGCGCTACTTCGAGGCGCGCTCCAAGCGGAAGGCGGGGGCGGCGCTGAAGGCCCTGCTGGAGCTCGGCGCCAAGGAAGTCACGGTGGTGCGGGGCGGCCGGGAAGAGCTCATTCCCGTCGGCGAGCTGAAGGTCGGCGACCGGTTCCTGGTGCGGCCCGGTGAGAAGATCGCCACCGACGGTGTGGTCGTCGAGGGGTCGTCCGCCGTGGACGCCTCCATGCTCACCGGCGAGTCGGTTCCGGTCGAGGTCGGCACCGGGGACGCCGTCACCGGTGCCACGCTGAACGCCGGCGGCCGCCTGGTCGTCGAGGCCACCCGCGTCGGCGCCGACACCCAGCTCGCCCGCATGGCCAAGCTGGTGGAGGACGCGCAGAACGGCAAGGCCGCCGCACAGCGGCTCGCCGACAGGATCTCCGCGGTCTTCGTACCGGTCGTGATCGCCCTGGCGCTCGGCACCCTGGGCTTCTGGCTCGGCAACGGCGCCGGACTGACCGCCGCCTTCACCGCCGCGGTCGCCGTCCTGATCATCGCCTGCCCGTGCGCCCTGGGCCTGGCCACCCCGACCGCCCTCATGGTCGGCACCGGGCGCGGCGCCCAGCTCGGCATCCTCATCAAGGGCCCGGAGGTCCTGGAGACGACGCGCAAGGTCGACACCATCATCCTGGACAAGACCGGCACCGTCACCACCGGCAAGATGACCCTGCTCGCCGTGCACACCGCCGACGGCACCGGCGAGGACGACGTCCTGCGCCTCGCCGGCGCCCTGGAGCACTCCTCGGAGCACCCCATCGCCCAGGCCGTCGCCTCCGGCGCCGCCGCCCGGGTCGGCACGCTCCCCGCTCCGGAGGACTTCGCCAACATCGCCGGCCTCGGCGTCCAGGGCATCGTCGAGGGCCACGCGGTCCTGGTCGGACGCGAGAAGCTGCTGGACGAGTGGGCGATGTCCCTGCCGGAGGAGCTGCGGCGTGCCAAGGCCGAGGCCGAGGCGGCCGGGCGGACCGCCATCGCGGTCGCCTGGGACGGCGAGGCCCGCGCGGTCCTGGAGGTCGCCGACGCCGTCAAGGAGACCAGCCCGGAGGCCATCGAGCGGCTGCGCGGGCTCGGCCTCACCCCCATCCTGCTGACGGGTGACAACAAGGCGGTCGCCGAGGCCGTCGCCGCGGAGGTGGGCATCGCGCCCGAGCACGTGATCGCCGAGGTCATGCCGCAGGACAAGGTCGATGTCGTCAAGCGCCTCCAGGACGAGGGCCGTTCGGTCGCGATGGTCGGCGACGGTGTCAACGACGCGGCCGCACTGGCTCAGGCCGACCTGGGCCTGGCGATGGGAACGGGTACGGACGCCGCGATCGAGGCGGGAGACCTGACGCTCGTGCGGGGCGACCTGAGGGCCGCGGCGGACGCCATCCGCCTGTCCCGCAAGACGCTGGGCACGATCAAGTCCAACCTCTTCTGGGCCTTCGCCTACAACGTCGCCGCGCTGCCGCTCGCCGCCGCCGGTCTGCTCAACCCGATGATCGCCGGAGCGGCCATGGCCTTCTCCTCGGTCTTCGTGGTCGGCAACAGCCTGCGGCTGCGCGGCTTCCAGCCCGCCGACCGCTGAAGCGGCCGACCAGGACGGGAAGGAGGCCGCCGTGGCCGCAGAGCAGACCCACCGGGACGTCGTCCTGCGACGGCTCCGCCGGATCGAGGGCCAGGTGAGGGGCTTGCAGCGCATGGTCGAGGAGGAGACCTACTGCATCGATGTCCTGACCCAGGTCGCCGCCACCAACGCCGCGCTCCAGTCCTGCGCGCTGGCCCTGCTGGACGAGCACCTCAACTGCTGCGTCACGCAGGCCATCGTGGAGGGCGGTGAGCAGGCCAGGACCAAGGTCGACGAGGCGTCCAAGGCAATCGCCCGGCTCGTACGGGCGTGACCTCCAGGTTCCCGGGCCCGGGCGGTTCCACCGCCCGGGCCCGGAGCTGCTCAGGCCCCTTTGCCCGCGGGGCAGTCGGCGCTCAGCCGGAGGCTGAGGCGCAGACACAGGCCCAGTACCTGGCGCAGCAGCACCAACTCGGCGCCGCCCAGGTCGCTTCCGCAGACCTTCGCGCACGGGCTTCTCGGGGCTCCGACGGCGATTTCCCTGCCGAGTGAGAACATGAGGGCAACATACCCCCTACCCGTATACGTGACGCCTGTGTGACCATCCTGCGGTGAAGAGGGGTGCCATACGATGTGAGGCACCTCGGTGACGGGGAAGAAGAGGGGGACGGGTGCGACGGCTGGGTGACCTGGAAGCCGAAATCATGGACCGGCTCTGGCGTTGGGGCCGGCCGGCCACGGTCCGGGAGATCGTCAACGACATCAATCGCATGCGTCCGGTCGCCTACACGACGGTGATGACGGTCGCGGACATCCTCCACCGCAAGGGCCTGCTCCGCCGCGAGAAGGCCGGGCGGGCCTGGCTGTACGAACCCGAGCGCAGCCGTGAGGAATACACCGCCGCCCTCATGCAGGACGCGCTCGGCAACACCGAGGACCGCCAGGCCGCGCTGCAGCGATTCGTGGAGCACATGTCACCGGAGGACGTGTCCGCGCTGGCTGCCGCACTGCGCGCGATGGGCCGCGTTCCCGGCAGCGCCGAGGAGCCCGGAGCACCCTCGTGACCGAACTCCTCGGTTACTCAGGCGGGTTGCTCGTTCCCGGCCATCATGTGCTGCCGCCCCTGACCGTCGCCCTGGTGGCCGGAGTGCTGCTGCCGAGGGCGCTCGCCCGCAGCCACTGGGCGCACCGGACGCCCCGGCTGGCTCTCACGGTGTGGACCCTGCTCGGGCTGTCCCTCATCACTTCCGTGTCCCTGGCGGCCCTGCAAGTGCCGCTTCCGACAGCGAGCAGCCACCACTTGTCCCGCTTCACCGAGGCCTGCATCGTCTCCGGCGGCGCGGATTGCGGGCCTCTCCTCCCGAACGGCCCGGCGGGCGTGGACACCCGCGTGTGGGCGGCCCTGGTCGCGGCGGCCGCCGTGCCCGCCGCCTTCGCCGTCGCCTTCGCACGTGAACTCCTGAGCGCGAGACGTCTGCGGCTACGGCACGCCGAACTGCTGCGCCTCGTCGGCAGCAGGCGACCGGAGTTGCGTGCCACGGTGCTGGAGCATGACACCCCGGCCGTGTACTGCCTGCCGGGTCGTGCCTCCCAAGTCGTGGTCAGTTCGGGAGCACTTGAGGTCCTGACCGGACAGCAGGTGACAGCGGTGCTGGAACACGAGCGGGCGCACATCGCCGGCCGCCACCATCTGCTGGTGGCCGCGGCCGGGGCCTTCGGTGCCCTCTTCCGTGGACTGCCCTTGGCCCGGCTGGCCCACACCGAGGTGGCGCTGTTGCTGGAGATGGCAGCCGACGACCGGGCGTTGCGCAGGTGTTCGCGGGACGCACTCGCCACCGCCCTGTACGCCGTGGCATCCGGTCAGGCGCCCCACATGGCCTTCGCGGCGGGCGGACCGTCGGCGGTGTTGCGCATGCGCCGCATCCTCACACCGCAGGACACATACTCTCCGACCCTGCGGACGGTGTTCGTGGCACTCAGCGCGGCGGCGGCCCTGACTCCGCTCGTCCTGGCCTGCTGTTCCGTTCCGGGTATCACCGGTTGACTCCGGGGCATCCTCCGGTACCCCGCCCCGTGCGCGACGACGGCTCTCCGCCTCGCGCCCGGCAGGCCCCGCCCGGAGAGGGGGGCTAACCCCAGTGCGGCGGGCGCCCCGGCTTTCTACCGTCAGTGACATGACCGGAATGGACGCGCGGGACACCGACCTGAAGAAGGAACTCGACGCCACCCTGCACGCGCGCAGGGATCTGGGCGAGGATTACGAGTCCGCGCTGGTCGACTCGTTCCTGGAGAAGGTCGACCAGCGGATCGACGGCGCGGTGGAGCGCCGGGTGCGCCGGCAGCTCGCCGAGCAGCAGATGCAGACGGCCCGGGACTCCCGGTCGCCAAGGGCCACGGACTCCTGGGGCGAGCGCTTCGGCTTCGGGATCGTCTCCCTGGTCCTGGCGGTGCCGCTGTCCGCGATCGGCGGGGGTGTGGCCCATCTGCCCGGTCTGCTCACCGCCTGGGCGGGCATCGTCGGTGTCAACGTCGTGCAGGCCGCCCGCACCAACCCGGGTCTGTTCGGCGGCCGCCGCAAGTCCTCCCGGAACAGCGACTGGGAGGACTGAGCGGGCACGCGCCGTTCAGACCTGGTGGGTCGGCAGCGCGACGATCTGCCGCAGGTTGACCCGGCGCGGGCGGCTGGTCACGTAGGCCACCAGGTCGGCGAGCTCCTCGGCGGACAGCGCGCCCACCTCGTCCACTATGCCCGCCACCTGCCGTGCCAGTTCCGCGTCGTCGATGTGCGTGCGCAGCTCGCTCTCGACGATCCCGGGCTCGATGTTGGTGACCCGGACGTCCCGCGGCCCGAACTCGGAGCGCAGGGCCTGCGACAGATGGGTGACGGCGGCCTTGGTCGCGCCGTACACCGCGTAGTTCGGGAAGCTGACGTGCGCGGCGACGGACGAGATGTTCACGATGTCGGCCGTACGGCCGTCCGCGGCCGCGCCCACCAGGTCGCCGGTGAAGGCGCCGGTGATCCGCAGTACCCCGGCGACGTTGGTGTCGAGCATCCGCTGCCACTCGTCGGCGCGCCGGGCGTCGACGGGGTGCGGCAGCATGACGCCGGCGGAGTTGACGACCAGGTCGACGGGCCCGTACTCGGCGTGGATCCGGTCGGCGGCGTCGGTCACGGACGCCTCGTCGGTGACGTCCGCGACGACGGCCAGGGCCTGCCCGCCGTCGGCGCGGATCTTCCCGGCGAGCGCCGCCAGCCGTTCCTCACGCCGGGCGAGCAGCGCCACCCGTGCGCCCTGCGCGGCCAGCAGGACGGCGACGGCCTCACCGATCCCGCTCGCGGCTCCGGTGACGACGGCGGTACGGCCGGCCAGGTTCTCGTACGGCATGGAGTGTCCCCTCGGTGGTGGCCGGGGCGTCTCCCCGGCCTCGTCCACCACCCTCGGCTCCCGCTGCGGCCGTACCCAGGGCGCCGCTTTTCCTGGGTCCGGCAGTACCAGGTTCGCCGGCCCCGGGCCGCCTAGGCTCGGGCCCATGGACGGAGAACTGGGAGACTTCCTGCGCTCGCGCCGCGCCCGTATCCAGCCGGAGGAGGTGGGGCTGACCTCGTACGGCCGCCGCCGTGTCCCGGGTCTGCGTCGTGAGGAGGTGGCGCAGCTTGCCGGGGTGAGCGTCGACTACTACATCCGTCTCGAGCAGGGCAGGGGTCCTGGGGACCCCTCCCGGACGAAGTCCGGGGGAGTCTCGGACGCCGTGCTGGACGCGGTCGCGCGGGTGCTGCGGCTGGACGAGGCGGAGCACGAGTACCTGCGGGCGGTGGCCCGGCCCCGTCGGCGGGCCGAGGGCGGTCCCGACGCGTCCCGGGAATCCGCGCCGCGGGAGGTCGCGGCCACCTCCCGGGTACGTCCGGGTGTCCAGCTCATCCTGGACGGCATGGACCGCAACCCGGCCTACGTCCTGGACCACCGCATGAACGTCCTCGCCTGGAACGCCCTCGGTGACGCCGTGGTCGGCTTCAGCGACAGGTCCCCCGGCGACCTCAGCCTGCCCCGCCGCGTCTTCCTCGACCCCGCCGCCCGCGACCTCCACCCGGACTGGCCGGCGATCGCCTCTCAGACGGTCGCCCACCTCCGCCTCAACGCGGGCCACCACCCGGACGACCCCGCCATGGGCGAACTCGTCGGTGAACTCTCCCGCGCCAGCGCCGACTTCCGCCGGCTGTGGGCCGACCACCTGGTCAAGCCCTGCGACCACGGCGTGAAGCAGGTCCGGCACCCGGTCGCGGGGCTGCTGACCCTCCCGTTCGAGACCCTCAGGATCCCGGCCGCCCCGGACCAGACGATCGTGGCGTACGCGCCGCAGCCCGGCTCGGAGACGGCGGAGCGCCTGGCACTGCTGGGGAGTTGGATGACGAGCCGGGCCGGCTGACGCCCGCAAAAGAAAAGCGCGGGGACCGCCGCACCCCCTTGACGGGGGGCGGGACGACGGCGGTCCCCGCGGAAGACGCGGGCCTGGTCAGGCCGGGCTTGCGCGTCTGTGACGTCGGTGGAGGTCCGGGAGCCGCTCCGGAGGTCCTTGACGCCAACGGCGCCGGCCGGGGCGGGGAGCCGCTCCCGCCCTGCCGACACCCACCAATGTGCAGGACTCGTGTTAAGCGGGTGCTGCGCGAACGTGACGCGCTCGTACCACTTCCGCGAAGTCCACGAAGATCGCGGACGAACGGCAAGTGCGCCCCGTCAACGGGTGGTTCACCGGCCGTTCGCCGTCACTTCGCGGACCGGGCGAGGAAGGACAGCAGGTCCTGCCGGCTGACCACACCGGTCGGCTTGCCCTCCACGAGGACGATCGCCGCGTCCGCCTTGCCGAGGACGGCCATCAGGTCGGCGACGGGCTCGCCGGAGCCGACCTGGGGCAGCGGGCCGGACATGTGCTTCTCCAGCGGGTCCTCCAGCGAGGCGCTCTTGCTGAACAGCGCGTCCAGCAGCTCGCGCTCCACGACCGAGCCGACGACCTCGGCCGCCATCACGTCGGGGTGGCCCGCGCCCGGCTTGACGACCGGCATCTGCGAGACGCCGTACTCGCGCAGCACGTCGATGGCCTGGCCGACGGTCTCCTCCGGGTGCATGTGGACGAGGGAGGGCATGCGGTCGCCCTCCTTGTCGGCGAGCACGTCACCGACGCGGGCGCTCGGACCCGCGTCCTCCAGGAAGCCGTAGTCGGCCATCCACTCGTCGTTGAAGATCTTGCTGAGGTAGCCGCGGCCGCTGTCCGGCAGCAGGACCACGACGACGTCGTCCGGGCCGAGCCGCTCGGCGACCTCCAGCGCGGCGACGACCGCCATGCCGCAGGAGCCGCCCACCAGCAGGCCCTCCTCCTTGGCCAGGCGGCGGGTCATCTGGAAGGAGTCCTTGTCGGACACGGCGACGATCTCGTCCGCGACGGTACGGTCGTAGGCGGTGGGCCAGAAGTCCTCACCGACGCCCTCGACGAGGTACGGCCGCCCGGACCCGCCGGAGTAGACGGACCCCTCGGGGTCGGCGCCGATGACCTTCACCTTGCCGTCGCTGACCTCCTTCAGGTAGCGCCCGGTGCCGGAGATGGTGCCGCCGGTGCCCACGCCCGTCACGAAGTGGGTGATCTTCCCCTCCGTCTGCTCCCACAGCTCGGGGCCGGTGGAGTGGTAGTGGGACAGGGGGTTGTTCGGGTTGGAGTACTGGTCGGGCTTCCAGGCCCCGGGCGTCTCACGGACCAGCCGGTCGGAGACGTTGTAGTAGGAGTCCGGGTGCTCGGGGTCCACGGCGGTCGGGCAGACGACGACCTCGGCGCCGTACGCGCGCAGCACGTTGATCTTGTCGGTGCTCACCTTGTCGGGGCACACGAAGATGCACTTGTACCCCTTCTGCTGCGCCACGATGGCGAGACCCACGCCGGTGTTCCCGCTGGTCGGCTCGACGATCGTGCCGCCCGGCAGGAGCGCGCCGCTCTCCTCGGCCGCCTCGATCATGCGCAGGGCGATGCGGTCCTTCACGGACCCGCCGGGGTTGAAGTACTCCACCTTGGCCAGGACGGTCGCCCTGATGCCCTGGGTCACGCTGTTGAGCCTCACCAGCGGGGTGTTGCCGACGAGACTGATCATCGAGTCGTGGAACTGCACCGTTGTCTCCGGTTGCCGCAGAAATGGTCTTGGTTGATGCCGCCAGCCTATGGCCTGCCGGTCATCCATGACGGTCGTTCACTCCCTGTTGAGATTGGGCGACGGTCTGTACGGGGCAAGCACTGGGTGTACGGGTTCGAGGAGGTGGCGGCGACGCATGACGAGCATGTCGAGGGCGCGGGTGGCCCGGCGGATCGCGGCGGGTGCGGCGTACGGCGGTGGCGGGATCGGGCTGGCCGGGGCGGCAGCCGCCGGGCTGGTGCTGGCGGAGGTGCATTTGGCGCGGCGCCGGGTGGGCAACGGCATGTCACCCCATGTGCCGAACGCCGACGGCCGGTACGGCCGTACGTACGACGTCCCCGGTGAGGTGCCGCTGCGGCTGACGATGCTGGGCGACTCCACGGCCGCCGGCCAGGGCGTGCACCGGGCCGGGCAGACCCCGGGAGCGCTGCTGGCCTCGGGCCTCGCGGCGCTGGCGGAACGCCCGGTGGAGCTGCGCACGGTGGCGATGCCCGGGGCCCGCTCGGACGACCTGGACCGTCAGGTGGCCCTGGTGCTGGCCGACCCCGATCCGGTCCCCGACATCTGCGTGATCATGGTCGGCGCGAACGACGTCACCCACCGCATGCCCCCGACCCGCTCGGTGCGCCACCTGTCCTCGGCGGTGCGGCGGCTGCGGACGGCCGGTGCCGAGGTCGTGGTCGGCACGTGCCCCGACCTGGGCACGATCGAGCCGGTCCAGCAGCCCTTGCGCTGGCTGGCCCGACGGGCCTCGCGCCAGCTGGCGGCCGCCCAGACGATCGGAGTCGTCGAACAGGGCGGCCGCACCGTGTCCCTGGGCGACCTGCTCGGCCCCGAGTTCGCCGCGAACCCGCGTGAGCTGTTCGGCCCGGACAGCTACCACCCCTCTGCCGAGGGCTACGCGACGGCGGCGATGGCGGTCCTGCCGACCGTCTGCGCCTCCCTCGGCCTGTGGCCGGCCGAGGAGGAGCGCCCGGACGCCTCCCGCCGCGAGGGCTTCCTGCCGGTCGCCCGGGCGGCGGCGGAGGCCGCGTCGGAGGCGGGTACGGAGGTCACGGCCGCCATGCCGAGCGGCCCGAGGGGGCCGTGGGCGCTGCTGAAGCGCCGCAGGCGCCGGCGGGTACCCGAGCAGGAACCGGCTCCCGCCACACCGTCGAGCTGAGAAAGCCCGGGGAGCCGGAAAAAGCAAGCGCTTAGAAAACTGCGGTCAGGGTCACACCGCCACACCCGTGACCCAGGCCATACGTACGGGTAACTTCCCAGACAGCCCAGCCAGACCACCCGGTACGTCAATGGAGCCGTGATGCCCGAAGCCGTGATCGTCTCAGCCGCCCGCTCCCCCATCGGCCGCGCCGTCAAGGGCTCCCTCAAGGACCTCCGCCCGGACGACCTCACCGCCACGATCGTCCAGGCCGCCCTGGCCAAGGTCCCCGAGCTGGACCCGAAGGACATCGACGACCTGATGCTCGGCTGCGGCCTGCCCGGCGGCGAGCAGGGCCACAACCTCGGCCGCATCGTCGCCGTACAGATGGGGATGGACCACCTGCCGGGCTGCACCGTCACCCGGTACTGCTCCTCCTCCCTCCAGACCTCCCGCATGGCCCTGCACGCCATCAAGGCCGGCGAGGGCGACGTCTTCATCTCGGCCGGCGTCGAGATGGTCTCCCGCTACGCGTTCGGCAGCTCCGACACCCCGGACACGCACAACCCGCTCTTCGCCGAGGCCGAGGCCCGCACCGCCGCGACCGCCCAGTCCGAGGGCTCCACCTGGCACGACCCGCGCGAGGACGGCCTGCTGCCCGACCCGTACATTGCGATGGGCCAGACCGCCGAGAACCTGGCCCGCGCCAAGGGCGTCACCCGCCAGGACATGGACGAGTTCGGCGTCCGCTCGCAGAACCTCGCCGAAGAGGCCATCAAGAACGGCTTCTGGGAGCGCGAGATCACCCCGGTGACCCTCCCCGACGGCACGGTCGTCTCCAAGGACGACGGCCCGCGCGCCGGCGTCACGCTGGACGGCGTCCAGGGCCTCAAGCCGGTCTTCCGCCCCGACGGCCTGGTCACGGCCGCCAACTGCTGCCCGCTGAACGACGGCGCCGCCGCGCTCGTGATCATGTCCGACACCAAGGCCCGCGAGCTGGGCATCACCCCGCTCGCCCGCATCGTGTCGACCGGCGTCTCCGGCCTCTCGCCCGAGATCATGGGCCTCGGCCCGGTCGAGGCGAGCAACCAGGCCCTGAAGCGGGCCGGCCTGACCATCGACGACATCGACCTGGTCGAGATCAACGAGGCGTTCGCCGCCCAGGTGATCCCCTCCTACCGCGACCTGGGCATCCCGCTGGAGAAGCTGAACGTCAACGGCGGCGCCATCGCCGTCGGCCACCCCTTCGGCATGACCGGCGCCCGCATCACGACCACGCTCATCAACTCCCTCCAGTTCCACGACAAGCAGTTCGGCCTGGAGACGATGTGCGTCGGCGGCGGCCAGGGCATGGCCATGGTCATCGAGCGCCTGAGCTGAGCACCGCACCGTAGCCGCCATAGCACGCGCTGTGAGGCCCCGTCCCAGAACCCCGGAAACCCCGGGGTTCTGGGCTGTTTTGTGATCCAATCTCCCCCAGGATGTGACCTATCTCCCTCTACGCGGAGAGAAGCCCAGGTCACAGCAGCCCCACCCACGCCCCCGACTCCGAAGCCCTGTCCGTTTCGTGACGTTACGCACTGACAGCTGGTTAGTCCGCCCTTCAAGCTGATGTAGGAAGTCGGGGGTCGACTTTGAACCGGGAGTACGTCAGTGAGCGCCATGCCGATCGCGTTGCTGGTCACCACGGCCGCCACGGGCGCCGTGGGTGTCGCCGTCCTGCGCACCGTGCTGCAGCTGCGCCGACAGGTCGCGGCCCTGCACACCGCGCTGGCCGAGAACCGCGCCGCCACCACTCGTGCACTGCTGCCCGCCGCCCGCGCACATGCCGACACCGACGAGATACGGGCCGCCGTGGCGGCGGCGCTCGCGGAGGAACGCGAGCGGGAGCTCGCCGAGGCGCGGGCGTTCTGGGCCGCCCAGGAGGCCCGTGACGCCTCCGACGCACCGCCCCTGCTGGGTCTGCCCGACGTCGACCTGTTCCTGCCCCGGCAGGCCGATTTCGCGGGTCTGGAGCCGGTGTCCGAGCCGGGCGCGGACACCGAGGAGCCGGCCGCCGAGTCCCCGGAGCTGGCCGCGGCCCGCCGCCGGCACCCCTCCCACCCGGACTTCGTGCCGACGCAGTCACCGGTGGCGAACGACCACGAGCGCACGGTCGCCACGCTGGAGGAGCTGGCCGCCTCGCGCGTGGAACTGACGGACGTCCGCCCGGGCCCGCTGGGCACCCTCGACGTCTACGTCTTCGCCGACGGCACGACCCTGTGCATGACCCCGGGCCACCGGGAGACGGCGGAGCACCTCGCCGCGGCCCTGCGCGCCGGCCAAACCCCGGTCCTCCTGGGCGGCTCCGGCATCTCGGGCGCCTACACCCTGACGTTCGAGTGCGGCGAGGAAAACGTCTACATCCTGGCCGACAGGGTCATAGCGTCCCTCTAGGGGAGCGCCCCGAAGGGGCGCGGGGAACTGCGCGACCAGCCACGAACTACCGGCACCCGCGAACGGCGCTAAACCCCCGCCCGCTTCTGCGCCTCCTCAACCAACCGCACCGCGTCATCGACATCGGCACCACTGGGAATCACCACCGCCAGATCATGCGCGGCAACGGTGATCTGATCTGCCGCTGCAAACATCCCCGCATCCGGCATCTCCCGAGGCTCCAGCCCCTCGAGCACCTGCGCCCTCCGGGCCAACTCCCGGGCCAGCCCGAGAGCCTCAGCGGCAGCGCCCCGCTGCAACCGGCTCTGGGGCGCAGCCCTCAAACGATCGGCGAAGTGATCCACCGCACGGGTCAGAGGCGTCGTATCAACCACGCCGCGAGCGTACGCGTCGCACCGGGACTGTTGCCAACGGGCGAACACTCAGGCACGGTGACCTGAAGGACCGGCTTACATCCCAGCGTCCGGAGGCGCCGATGTCCCAAGTCTTCTCCGAAGAGACCCATCGCAACATGCTCGCCCGCATCCCCCACTGCACCGGTCGTGAGATCTCCGACTGGCTTCGCACCGTCGAAGAAGGCCCGGCACTCTTCCGTTTCGAGGAAAAGGTCAGCTGGCTCCGGCACGAACACGACCTCGCGTACGGCCACGCCAAGGCGATCATCCATGAGTACGACCTGAGGAGGGCCGCGCGCAAACTGCTCTAGGCGCGGACACGTCTCGACGACGGAGCCGCCCGGCAGACGCCGAAGGGCCCCGGCCGGAGCCGGGGCCCTTCGCGCACGACGCGTCGCAGACTAGTCGTTGCTGTTGAGGATCGAGATGAGCCTCAGGAACTCCAGGTAGATCCACACCAGCGTCAGCGTGAGACCGAAGGCCGCGAGCCACGCCTCCTCACGGGGGGCGCCGTAGGCGACTCCGTCCTCGACCTGCTTGAAGTCCAGGGCGAGGAAGCAGGCGCCGAGGATGATGCCGACGATTCCGAAGATGACACCCATGGCACCGCTGCGGAAGCCGAGGCCGTCACCGCCGCCGAACACCGCGAACAGCAGGTTCACCATCATCAGCATGATGAAGCCGAGCGCGGCCGCCATCACGAAGCCGTAGAAGCGGCGGTTGACGCGGATCCAGCCGGCCTTGTAGGCGATCAGCACACCGGCGAAGACCGCCATCGTGCCGATCACGGCCTGCATGGCCGCGCCGTCGGCGATGCGGCTGTCGACGATGTTGGACACGACGCCGAGGAAGACACCCTCGAACGCGGCGTACGTCAGGATCAGCGCGGGCGAGGCCTTGCGCTTGAAGGACTGGACGAACGCCAGGACCATGCCGATCAGCGCGGCGCCGATACCGATGCCGTAGCTACGGCTGATGTTGGCGTCGTCGACCGGCAGCAGGGCCCAGGAGAGCGCCGCGGTGAGGATGAGCACACCGAGCGTGCTCGCCGTGCGCAGGACGACGTCGTCGATGGTCATCCGGCCGGTGGTGGCCGGGGCCTGCGGCGGCGCGCCGTGCTGCACGTCCTGCTGGGCGTAAGGGTTCTGCGCGTACGGGTTCTGCGCGTAGGGGTTGCCCGTCGGCTGCGCGTACGGGTTGCCCTGGGTGGCGACAGCGGGACCCCCGGCCTGCGGCGCGGTGTTGAAGCCCGCGTAGCCGTTGTCGCGGCTGAACCCCCGTCGCGAGAAGACCGGGTTTCTGCTCCTCATTTCACTCCTCCATGGCCAACACTGCGTGACCTTGGCTCAAGAGTAATAGGTAGGCAAAGGAATGACCCTAGTGCTTGGGGAGGATCTTTCCCTCGTCGTGCTGCGCAACACGCTACGCGGCTTCGTGATTCCCCTCATCGGAGGGGGTCATTCATCACCAAGCTGCGACACGTCCGGAACCGGACGGAGATCACCCGCTGACGCCGCCCTTACGCCACCCGGGACATCACCCGAACGAGAAGCCCGTGTACCCCTCGGCCAGGTCGGTTTCGGCGGCGCGGGAGGAGGCGATGCGGTCCAGCCGGGCGAGCTGGAGCCGGTCCTCGAAGCCGGTCGCGCCGGGGGCGCGGTGCAGGAGGGTCGTCATGTCGTAGGAGAACCGCTCGGCCTGCCAGATCCGGCGCAGGCAGGTCTCCGAGTAGGCGTCGAGCAGCTCCGGTGAGCCGGTCTCCTGCCGGTGGGCCAGGGCCCGGGCGAACGTCACGACGTCGCCGACGGCGAGGTTCAGCCCCTTGGCGCCGGTGGGCGGCACGATGTGGGCCGCGTCGCCGGCGAGGAAGAGGCGGCCGTGGCGCATCGGCTCGTGGACGTAGGAGCGCATGGGCGTGACCGACTTCTGGGTGATCGGGCCGCGCTCCAGGCGCCAGTCGTCGGCGGTCTCGCAGCGGCGCTCCAGCTCGTCCCAGATCGCCTCGTCGCTCCACGCCTCGGCGTCGGTGCCGTCGGGCACCTGGAGGTAGAGCCGGGAGACGAAGGATTCAATGGGGAGCGAAGCGACTTCCTTGGAAGGGTGGTGGCGGGTGACGGGCGGGCGCATGGAGAGGAGCGCGAAGCCGCGGTCGTGGCGGGCGTAGACGAGCTCGTCGTGCGAGGGCGGCACGTCGGCGAGGATGCCGAGCCAGCCGAAGGGGTACGTCCGTTCGAAGACCTGGACCAGTTCGGCCGGGATCGCCTTGCGGGCCACGCCCCAGAAGCCGTCGCAGCCGACGACGTACTCGCACTCCAGGACGTCCTCGCGGCCCTCGTGCCGGAAGCGGACGCGCGGGGCGTCGGTGCCGGCGTCCTCCACGGCCAGTGCCTCCGCCTCGAACAGCAGCGGGCCGCCCTCGGCGAGCTGGAGGGCGATGAGGTCCTTGCAGACCTCGGTCTGGGCGTAGACCATCACGGAGCGTCCGCCGGTGAGGGCGGGGAAGTCGACGCGGTGACGCCTGCGGTCGAAGCGCAGTTCGATGCCGTCGTGGCGCAGCCCCTCGCGGTCCAGCCGCGCCCCGGCGCCGGCCGCGCGCAGCACGTCCGCGGTGCCCTGCTCCAGGATGCCGGCGCGCTGCCGCCGCTCGACGTAGGCGCGGTCGCGGATCTCCAGGACGACCGAGTCGATGCCGGCGTTGTGGAGCAGCCGGGCGAGGAGGAGGCCGGCGGGGCCGGCTCCGATGATGCCGACGGTGGTGCGCATCGGACGCCCTCTTCTCATCCGTTCGTGTAGTGAAATTTTTTTCACCATTATTGGATGCGAGTCTCTGACGGCATGCGACCGCTGTCAACGGGTACGCCGCGAACTTCTCAATGAACCACACAGGGATCGGAAGGTGCCCGGAGCCGGACTCGAACCGGCACGCCCGCGAAGGGGCAGCGAGGTTTAAGCTCGCCGTGTCTGCATTCCACCATCCGGGCAGGCCATGGGCTCCGCATCGAGGTTCCGAGACTATCGGGACGGGTCCCCCGAACAGCGGAAGGGCGGACCGATGTTGTCTTATTTTATTGACGTCTGAGGGTGCATCAGCACGTGGAACGCGCCATCCGCACTTGCCAGTAGCCTTGCGTGCGGCTGTCGGCGGCGCATGCGGAATGACGGAATTTCACCGTCTGAACAAGGGCACTCCACCTGTTCTTGACACGGGGTCACTCGGTTCTTGACACGGGGTCACCCGGTTCTTGACACGGGGTCACCCGGTTTCCCGGCGCGTTGAGCACTCGCTCCTCCGACACCGGTTCCCCTCAGGGGCGTTCGTCATCCCCAGGTATGACACCGCCCCTCGCGGTCAGACCGCAGTCGGCCCCCGGAACCGGAACAACGGCTGACTACACGGCGGCGTGGGACCCGGACGATGGAACGAGTCCTTCCCAGAACACCGCCGTCCGACAGGAGTGTCATCCCGTGACCACCGCACCGCTCACCGACCGGGCCACCGCCGTGGCCGCGCGCGCCACGGATCTGTCGAAGATCTACGGACAGGGTGAGACCCAGGTGGTCGCCCTCGACCGGGTGTCCGTCGACTTCCGGCAGGCCGAGTTCACCGCGATCATGGGCCCCTCCGGCTCAGGCAAGTCGACGCTGATGCACTGTGTGGCCGGTCTCGACACCTTCTCCTCCGGGTCGGTGCGCATCGGCGACACCGAGCTCGGCTCCCTCAAGGACAAGCAGCTGACCAAGCTGCGCCGGGACAAGATCGGCTTCATCTTCCAGGCGTTCAACCTGCTGCCGACCCTGACGGCCCTGGAGAACATCACCCTCCCGATGGACATCGCGGGCCGCAAGCCGGACAAGCAGTGGCTGGACTCCGTCATCCGGATGGTGGGTCTGGCGGACCGGCTCGGCCACCGTCCCGCACAGTTGTCGGGCGGTCAGCAGCAGCGCGTCGCCGTGGCACGGGCGCTGGCTTCCAGGCCCGAGATCATCTTCGGTGACGAGCCCACCGGAAACCTCGACTCGCGCTCCGGCGCCGAGGTGCTGGGCTTCCTGCGCAACTCCGTTCGGGAGCTGGGTCAGACGGTGGTGATGGTGACTCACGACCCGGTGGCCGCGGCCTACGCGGACCGGGTGATCTTCCTCGCCGACGGACGGATCGTCGACGAGATGTACCGGCCGACGGCCGAGTCGGTCCTGGACCGCATGAAGGCGTTCGACGCCAAGGGCCGCACCAGCTGATCCCCCGTCAGGACCGACAGGACTGAGAAGAAGAACCCATGTTCCGTACCGCCTTGCGCAACGTGCTCGCGCACAAGGCCCGGCTCCTGATGACCGTCCTCGCCGTGATGCTCGGCGTGGCCTTCGTGTCGGGGACCCTGGTCTTCACCAACACCATTTCCGACGCCTTCCAGAAGAGTTCCGCCAAGGGCTTCGACCAGGTCGACGTCGCCATGACGGCGGACTATCAGGACGCCGAGGGCGACCGGGTCGGCAAGCTCCACGACCTGACCCAGGCCACGCTCGACGAGAGCGAGCGCGTCCCCGGGGCCGCGTCCGCCATCGGGGTCGTGCAGGGCTTCACCGCCATCGCCGACAAGGACGGCAAGCTGATCGGCGAGGGCTTCCAGTCGCAGGGCGGCAACTACTGGGGCACCAAGGACCCCCGCTACCCCCTGGTCAGCGGGCACGCCCCCAAGGGCCGGGGCGAGGTCCTCATCGACTCCGAGACGGCCGAGCGCGCCGGCTACAAGGTCGGTGACACCGTACGCATGTCGGTCGACGGGCCGGTCCTGACCCCGAAGATCACCGGCATCTTCACCACCGACGACGGCAACGTCGCGGCCGGCGGCAGCCTCACCCTGTTCGACACGGCGACCGCCCAGAAGCTGTTCGGCAAGGCCGGCGTGTACGACCAGATCGACGTCAAGGCGAAGCCGGGCATCACCCAGGCCGCGCTGAAGGCGGAGCTGGACCAGGCACTGCCCGAGGGCACCGTCGCGACCACCACGGGCAAGCAGCTCGCCGACGACCAGGCGGAGACGATCGCCCGGTCGATGAGCGGCATGCAGACGGCCCTGCTGGTCTTCGCCGGTATCGCCCTGTTCGTCGGCACGTTCATCATCGCCAACACCTTCACCATGCTGGTCGCCCAGCGCACCAAGGAGCTGGCGCTGATGCGGGCGGTCGGCGCCTCGCGGCGGCAGGTGACGCGGTCGGTGCTCATCGAGGCGTTCGTGGTCGGCGCGGTCGCCGCCGTGGCCGGGCTGGTCGCGGGCATCGGCATCGGAGCCGGACTGCGCTCCCTGATGGGGACGTTCGACGCGACCGTGCCGGACGGGCCGCTCATCATCAAGCCCGCCACGATCCTCACCGCGCTCGCGGTCGGCATCCTGGTGACCATGCTGGCGGCGTGGCTGCCGGGCCGCCGGGCCGCGAAGATCCCGCCGGTGGCGGCCATGAACAGCGTGCACGCCAAGGCCACGACCAAGTCGCTGGTGCTGCGCAACACGCTGGGCGCCCTCGTCTCGGCCGTGGGCATCGCCGTCATCCTGGTGGCCACGACGATGGACGGCTCGGACGGCCAGGTGCCCATGGGCTTCGGCGCGGTGCTGCTGATCATCGGCGTGTTCATCCTGACCCCTCTGCTGTCCCGCCCGCTGATCGCCGCCGCGGCGCCCGTGCTGCGCGCCTTCGGCATCTCCGGCAAGCTGGCCCGGCAGAACTCGGTGCGCAACCCGCGCCGTACGGCCGCCACCGCCTCGGCGCTGATGATCGGCCTGACTCTGATCACCGGTATGACGGTGATGGCGGGCAGCCTCCAGCAGGCCATCGAGAAGATGGCGTCGTCGTCGATCAAGGCGGACTACGTGGTGTCCATGGCGAACGGCAACCCGCTGTCGCCGGACGTCGAGAAGAAGCTGGAGCGGACCGACGGCGTCACCGCCACCAGCCCGATGCTCAACGCCGTCTCCCGGATCGACGGCCAGACCGAGTACCTGACCGGCGTCAACGGCGCGGCGATCGGCGAGCTGGCCGGCCCGGAGGTCGACACCGGTTCCTTCAAGGTCGGCGGCAGCCGGATCGTCGTGGACAGCGAGACCGCCAAGTCCTACGGCTGGAAGGCCGGGTCCGCCTTCACGGTCTCCTTCGAGGACGGCAAGAAGCAGAAGCTGACGGTCGCCGGGACCTACGAGAGCAACGACTTCCTGAGCGGCATCCTGCTCGACCAGGCGACCCTCGCCCCGCACGAGTCGGATCCGTACAACATGAAGGTCATGGTGAAGACCTCCGGCGGCACGTCCGGCGCGACGCAGGACAAGCTGGAGAAGGCCCTCGGCACCAACCCGGCGATCAAGGTCCAGGACAAGCAGGCCATCTCCAACGAGATCGCGCAGATGTTCACACTGATGCTGAACATGGTCTACGGCCTGCTCGCCATGGCGGTGATCGTGGCGGTCCTCGGGGTCATCAACACCCTGGCGATGTCGGTCTTCGAACGCTCCCAGGAGATCGGCATGCTCCGGGCGATCGGCCTGGACCGCAAGGGCATCAAGCGGATGGTCCGTCTGGAATCCCTGGTGATCTCGCTGTTCGGCGCCGTGCTGGGCATCGGGCTGGGCGTGTTCTTCGGCTGGGCGGCCGGTGAGCTGCTGGCCTCGAGGATGGCGACCTACGAACTGGTCCTGCCCTGGGCCCGGATGGGTGTCTTCCTGCTGCTGGCCGCGACGGTGGGTGTCCTCGCCGCGCTGTGGCCGGCCCGGCGGGCGGCCCGGCTGAACATGCTGGAGGCGATCAAGGCGGAGTAGCCGAGACGTCGAAGGGCCCCTTTCCCACGGTGGGAAAGGGGCCCTTCGGCGTCTCGGCTCCAGGTTCGGGGGCGGTTGCGCTCAGTTCCAGGTACGGGTGCGCAGCGGCATGCCCGACTCTCCCGATTCGGGGGTCCGCACGGCCAGGACCTGGTTGACGCCGATGCGGTTGTGCTCGAAGGCGAGCGCGGAGGCGGCCATGTACAGACGCCAGACGCGGGCGCGGCCGGGGCTGGTGAGGTGGACGGCACGCTGCCAGTCGGCCTCCAGGCGGGCGACCCACCGGCGCAGGGTGAGGGCGTAGTGCTCGCGGATCGACTCGACGTCGCGCACCTCGAACCCGGCGCGCTCCAACTGGGCGACGGTGACGCCGATGGGCTGGAGCTCGCCGTCGGGGAAGACGTAGGAGTCGATGAACGCGTCGGCGTCGTACGCCGTCTCGTCCCGCTGCGGGCGGCGGGCGATCTGGTGGTTGAGGAGCCGTCCGCCGGGCTTCAGCAGCCCGTGCAGGTCGGTGGCGTAGTCCAGGTACCGTTCGGCGCCGACGTGTTCGGCCATGCCGATGGAGGAGATCGCGTCGTAGGGCCCGTCGCGGACGTCGCGGTAGTCCTGGACCCGGATCTCGACCTTGTCGGTGAGGCCCTCGTCGGCGACGCGCTTGCGGGCGTACGCGGCCTGCTCCTGGGAGAGTGTGACGCCGACGACGCTCACTCCGTGCTCCCGGGCGGCGTGGACGGCCATCGAGCCCCAGCCGCAGCCGACGTCGAGCAGCCGCTGACCGGGGCCCAGGCCGAGCTTGCGGCAGACCAGTTCGAGCTTGTCGTGCTGGGCCTGTTCGAGGGTGCTCTCGGGGCTGGGCCAGTAGGCGCAGGAGTACACCATGGACGGGCCGAGGACGATCTCGTAGAAGTCGTTGCCGACGTCGTAGTGGTGGCTGATGGCGCGTCTGTCGGTGCGCTTGGTGTGCAGGTTGCGGCGCGGCCGACGGGCCTCCTCGCTGGGCGGCGCGGGCGGCAGCGGGGTCCCGGCGAGCTTGACGAGCCCGCGTACGGCGGCGCGGACCTCGGGGTCGCGCAGGGCCTGGGCCAGGGTGCGGGCGTCCTCGTCGCGCTCCCAGATGTGACCGGCCAGCAGGTCGAGGGTGGTGTAGAGGTCGCCGTCGATGTCGAGATCGCCCGCCACCCAGGCGCGGGCCAGGCCGAGTTCGCCCGGCTTCCACAGCAGGCGGCGCAGCGCGCGGCGGTTGCGTACGACCAGGGTCGGCGCGCCCGGCGGGCCCGCCTGCGAACCGTCCCAGGCGCGGATGCGCACGGGTAGCGATACTCCCAGCAACTGTGCGAAGAGGCCCTGGAGCCGCGGCGCGGCGTCTGCCATGGTGTACACCTCCGTGACGGGGAATCCCGGAATGTCCGACACCACGTAAACACCTGCGGGGCCTCGGCGCAGTCCCCGGCACGCGTCATGTCTGGGCAAAACCACCACTCCGAGGGAACCGCAGGAACGCCACAGGAGCACCGCGGGAACGCCGAAGGACCTCCCGCACCACGGATGGCGGGAGGTCCTTCGGTGAAGGTCCTTTGATCAGGTCCTTCGATCAGGACTTGGAGTAGCCGGAGGTCAGGAGGCCTTAGCCTTCTCCTCGGTCTTCTCCTTGGCCTTCGCCTCGGTCTTCTCCTTCGGCGCGGAGGCGACCGGGGCCGGCTTGGCGGCCTCGTAGAACTCCTCGCGCGGCGTCTCGATCGCGCCGAGCGAGACGACCTCGCGCTTGAGGAACATGCCGAGCGTCCAGTCGGCGAAGACGCGGATCTTGCGGTTCCAGGTCGGCATCGCCATGCCGTGGTAGCCACGGTGCATGTACCAGGCGAGACGGCCCTTGAGCTTGATCTTCATCTTGCCCATGACGATCATCGCGACGCCCTTGTGGAGGCCGAGACCGGCCACCGCTCCCTTGTTGGCGTGGGAGTAGTCCTTCTGCGGGAAGCCCCGCATGCCGGACAGGACGTTGTCACCGAGGACCCGGGCCTGACGCAGCGCGTGCTGGGCGTTCGGCGGGCACCAGGCGTTCTCGTTGCCCGCCTTGCGGCCGACGAGGTCCGGGACCTGGGCGTTGTCGCCCGCGGCCCAGATGTAGTCGGTGCCCTTGACCTGGAGGGTGGTCTCGCAGTCGACGTGGCCGCGCGGCCCGAGGGGCAGGCCGTAGCGGGAGAGGACCGGGTTCGGCTTGACGCCGGCGGTCCAGACGATGGTGTTCGAGTCGACCTCGAGGCCGTTCTTCAGCACCACGTGGCCGTCGACGCAGGAGTCCATGGAAGTGGACAGGTAGACCTCGACACCGCGGCCCTCGAGGTGCTCCTTGCCGTACTTGCCGAGCTTGGGGCCGACCTCGGGGAGGATCTTGTCGGCGGCGTCGACCAGGATGAACCGCATGTCCTCACGGGACACGTTCTTGTAGTACTTCGCCGCGTCGCGGGCAAGGTCCTCGACCTCGCCGATGGTCTCCGCACCGGCGAAACCGCCGCCCACGAAGACGAAGGTCAGCGCCTTGCGGCGGATCTCCTCGTCGTTGGTGGAGTCGGCCTTGTCGAGCTGCTCGAGGACGTGGTTGCGCAGGCCGATGGCCTCCTCGATGCCCTTCATGCCGATGCCCTGTTCGGCGAGGCCGGGGATCGGGAAGGTGCGGGAGACCGCGCCGAGCGCGACGACCAGGTAGTCGAAGGGCAGCTCGTACGCCTCGCCGACCAGCGGCGCGATCGTGGCGACCTTGCGGTCCTGGTCGATGGTGGTGACCCGGCCGGTGAGGACCTCCGCCTTCGGCAGCACGCGTCGCAGCGGGACGACGACGTGGCGCGGGGAGATGTTGCCGGCGGCGGCTTCGGGGAGGAAGGGCTGGTAGGTCATGTACGACCGGGGGTCGACGACCGTGACGGTCGCCTCGCCGTAGCGCATCTTCTTGAGAATGCGCCGAGCTGCGTACAGGCCTACGTACCCACCGCCTACTACGAGGATCCTGGGACGCTCCGTGGTGCTCATGCCATCGAGTATCCACCCGCCTCAGGGGGGTAGCTCGTGCGCCCCTTCACAAGCTCTTCCGAGGGGTGTGTTATCCTCCGCGACTCCCGTGATCCATGTCATGGTGACAACCGGGTCCCTTTGTGCACTGCGGACCGTTGTCAATGCCGCGTGAGCTGCCTCTCTGGCCCGCCGGCCCCCCTGTGAGTGCTCCGCCGGACCCTCCTCCGGCGACCTCTCCGGGCGCGCCCATATCATGCTTCTGAACACGTTCAAAGGGCTGTCGGGCCCCCCAGAAGGGTCAACGCGGCCCTTCCAGTCGCCCTGGAGTGCCGAATTCCTTGTGAAGAACTTCACGAACTTTTCCGGGGGCCTGCCCCCGAGGGGCGCACGCGCGCCCCTCGGACCCGCTCAAACGTGATCCTTGCCTGCTCAGAAGCGGCCTGGAGCCTGTCCTAGGCGACGGACCACGCGATGCCGTCGAGGATGTCGTGCTCGCTGACCACGACCTCCTCCGCGCCGATCCGCTCCATGATCGACAGCAGGACGAGGGCCCCCGCCCCAATGACGTCGACCCGGCCCGGATGCATGGAGGGCACGGCCGCGCGCTCGGCGTGCGTGGAGCGCAGCAGCCAGTCGGTGATCTCGCGGACCTTCTCGCGGGAGACGCGGGAGTGGTGGATGGCGGCCGAGTCGTACTCGGGCAGCTCCTGGGCGATCGCCGACACGGTCGTCACGGACCCGGCCAGGCCGACCAGGGTGCGGGCCTCGCGCAGCGGGACCGTCTCCCCGGCGAGGTCGAGGGCGGCGTCGATGTCCGCCCGCATCGCCGCGATCTGCTCCTCGGACGGCGGGTCGGTCACGGCCCCGTCCCGGATCAGGTGCCGCTCGGTCATGCGGACACAGCCGATGTCCACCGAGCGTGCCGCACGGACGTGGTCGTCGCCGACGACGAACTCGGTCGAGCCGCCGCCGATGTCCACCACGAGGTAGGGCTTGGCCAGGTGGTCGCGCCCGGCGAGTTCCTTGGTGGCGCCGGTGAAGGAGAACTCGGCCTCCTGGTCCCCGGAGATCACCTCGGGCTCGACGCCCAGGATGTCCAGCACGCCGCGCACGAACTCGTCCCGGTTCTCGGCGTCCCGGGAGGCGGAGGTCGCCACGAACCGCAGCCGCTGCGCGCCGTGCTCCTTGATGATCCCGGCGTACTCGCGGCAGGCCGCGAAGGTCCGCTGGAGCGCCTCGGGGGCGAGCCGGCCGGTGCGGTCGACGCCCTGCCCGAGCCGCACGATCGTCATACGGCGGTCCAGGTCGACCAGTTCGCCGGTGGCAGGGTCGGCGTCGGCGACGAGAAGCCGGATGGAGTTCGTACCGCAGTCCACGGCGGCGACACGGGTCACTGGGCGTCCTCCTCGGCGTCCGTCACGCACGGGCCCTTGAGCCACCACTCCGGCAGCATCCCGATCGCCTCGTCCCCGAGCGGGTTCACCCCGGGCCCCGCGGCGAGCGAGTGCGCCACCAGCACGTGCAGGCACTTCACCCGGTCCGGCATGCCGCCCGCGCTCGGGAAGTTCTTCAGCTCCTCGATCTCGTCACGGCGCCCGATGTAGTCCTCGTGCGCCGCTCGATACGCCGCCGCCAGCTCCGGGTCCGAGGCGAGCCGCTCGGTCATCTCCTTCATCACGCCGTTCGCCTCCAGCGTGCCGATCGCCGAGGCGGCGCGCGGGCACGTCAGGTAGTACAGCGTGGGGAACGGCGTCCCGTCCGGCAGCCGCGGGGCCGTCTCGACGACGTCGGGCTGCCCGCACGGGCACCGGTGCGCGATCGCGCGCAGGCCGCGCGGGGGCCGGCCGAGCTGCTGCTTGAAGGCCTCGACGTCCGCGTCGGTGGGCTCGGTGCGCGGAGTGGTCGGCGGGGGCGTTTCCATGGCTGTGTTCAGGCTGTCTTTCTCTGGGTGTTCTCTCGGGTCACTTCACTGGTCCGAGGCGTCGGCCTTGTCGACCCCGTCCCAGACGTTCGAGTACCAGGGGCGGTCGGCCGCCCCGAGGTCGGCGCGCGACTGCCGCGCCGCGTGCGGGTCGACGACGATGAACCCCGTCTCCCCCGGCATGACGTAGTGCAACCGCTTCCGGATCTGCTGCTCGGCGTACGCGTCGTCCTGCCAGCGCGCCTTCTGGTCGCGCAGCCGTTCGACGCGCTGGCGGGCCTGCCGCTGTTCGCGCTGGAGGTCGTCGACCTCGGCGCGCTGCGAGACGTACTCCCGCATCGGGTAGGCCAGGGCCACGATCAGCGAGCACATCACCAGGGCGAGCAGCGCGGCCCGGCCGGTCAGCCGGGAGCGGCGGGCCTGGCGCTTGGTCTGGGAGCGGTAGACCCGGGCCGCGGTCTGCTCGCCGAGCACCCGGATCCTGGTCGCGGTGGAGAACCGGTCCCGGTCCTTCACGGCCATGTCTGTCCGCCTCCCGCTCCACCGTCATACGCGCGTACGTCCCCGGACACGGTACGGGACCGGGTACGGGGACGTACGTACGACGCTGCCTCTTACGGGTCGGGTCAGCCCTTGAAGCGCGGGAACGCGCTGCGGCCGGCGTACACCGCCGCGTCGTCGAGGATCTCCTCGATGCGCAGGAGCTGGTTGTACTTGGCGACGCGCTCGGAGCGGGCCGGGGCGCCGGTCTTGATCTGGCCGCAGTTGGTGGCGACGGCCAGGTCGGCGATGGTGACGTCCTCGGTCTCGCCGGAGCGGTGGGACATCATGCACTTGAAGCCGTTGCGCTGGGCCAGCTCCACGGCGTCCAGGGTCTCGGTGAGCGAACCGATCTGGTTGACCTTGACCAGCAGGGCGTTGGCCGCACCCTCCTCGATGCCGCGGGCCAGGCGCTCGGGGTTGGTGACGAACAGGTCGTCGCCGACGAGCTGGACCTTGTCACCGAGCTTGTCGGTGATGGTCTTCCAGCCCTCCCAGTCGTCCTCGAACAGCGGGTCCTCGATGGAGACGAGCGGGTACGCGTCGACGAGCTCCGCGTAGTACTCGGTCATCTCGGCCGCCGAGCGGTCCTTGCCCTCGAAGGTGTAGACGCCGTCCTTGTAGAACTCGGACGCGGCCACGTCGAGGGCCAGGGCGATCTGCTCGCCGGGGGTGTAGCCGGCCTCGTTGATCGCCTCGAGGATGAGGTCGAGGGCCTCGCGGTTGGAGCCGAGGTTCGGGGCGAAGCCGCCCTCGTCGCCGAGGCCGGTGGCCAGGCCCTTCGACTTCAGGACCTTCTTCAGCGTGTGGTAGACCTCGGCGCCCCAGCGCAGGGCCTCGGAGAAGGACTCCGCGCCGATCGGGGCGATCATGAACTCCTGGATGTCCACGTTGGAGTCGGCGTGCGAGCCGCCGTTCAGGATGTTCATCATCGGCACCGGCAGCAGGTGCGCGTTCGGGCCGCCCAGGTAGCGGAACAGCGGCAGGTCGCTGGCCTCGGAGGCGGCGTGGGCGACGGCGAGGGAGACGCCGAGGATGGCGTTGGCGCCGAGGGAGCCCTTGTTGTCGGTGGCGTCCAGGTCGAACATGGCCTGGTCGATCAGGCGCTGCTCGGTGGCGTCGTAGCCGACCAGCTCCGGGCCGATCTGCTCGATGACCGCGAGGACGGCCTTCTCCACACCCTTGCCGAGGTAGCGGTTCGAGTCGCCGTCGCGCAGCTCGATGGCCTCGAAGGCGCCCGTGGAGGCGCCGGACGGGACGGCGGCACGACCGGTGCTGCCGTCGTCGAGGCCGACCTCGACCTCGACCGTGGGGTTGCCTCGGGAGTCCAGGATTTCCCGGGCTACGACGACGTCGATGGACGGCACGAGCATCTCCTTCTTGATGTGACGCGGGTACGCGGGCCGCTCGGGCCCTGCGCGGTGCGGGCCGCGGTGGCTCGCGACATGAGCCTAACCGGCTCGGCGCGATCGGCCACCGGGTCGCCCACCCCATGGACAGAACCGAGAGTAAATTGTTTCCGAACGGAACAAAGCCGGATCGCAAAGACCGGCAGAAAAAACCCCGCCCCGGTGCGTACGGGGGGAGACGCACCGGAGCGGGGAGCCCGTGGGGACGGGGGCGGGCCGCTGCTTACTTCAGGTGCAGCTGCTGGCCCGGGTAGATGAGGTTGGCGTCCTGGACGATGTCCTTGTTCAGCTCGAACAGCTTCTCCCAGCCGCCCTCGACCTTGCGCTCGGTCGCGATGGAGCTGAGGGTGTCGCCCTTGACCACCTTGTACTCGCCGTCGCCCTTCTTGACCTTCTTGCCGGTCGGGGTGGTGACGGTCTTCTGGGTCTTCTGGGTCTGGGCCGGGCGCTCGTCGGAGCGGGAGGCCGGCTGCTGCTCGGCCTGGCGGGACTCGGTGGAGCCGCTGCTCTGCTCGGAGCCGCCGCTGTAGCCGGCGCTCGACAGGCCCTTGCCGCAGACCGGCCAGGCGCCCTTGCCCTGGCTCGCGAGGACCTTCTCGGCGATCTCGATCTGCTGGGACTTGGTGGCCTGGTCGGCGGTGGAGGCGTACTTGGTGCCGCCGTAGCCGGACCAGGTGGAGGCGGAGAACTGCAGACCGCCGTAGTAGCCGTTGCCGGTGTTGATGGACCAGTTGCCGCCGGACTCGCACTGGGCGACGGCGTCCCACTCGGAGGCGGTGGCGGCGGAGGCGTTGCCGGCCGCCATCAGCGGGGCGGCGACGGCGGCACCGGTGACACCGGCGATGGCGATGACCCGAGAGGCCTTGGACGGACGGCGGTGCGTGCCCTTGCCGGAAAACAGCATGGAGAGATCCCCTCACCGACGCCTGCGAGGTGAGCTGTCGGGTTCGGGCCGGTTGAGTTGCCCGGCCGCGTCCCTCCCGGGACACGGCTTCACCCCAAGCCGGACCTGCCGTCGAGTTGCCTCGACCGCCGGGCCCGGCACTTACCTTGGGTCCCCCGCTCCTGCCTACGGCGCTTGACGCGACGACTGTTCCCGTGCGGCCGCTGGCAGGATTCGGCGTTGCGGCAGCCGGGGCTCGTGGTGACGAGCGGTCATGACCGTAGACATGCGATCCGCGGAATTTCAAAGACGATCAGGGCTTCTGAGATCTATCTCTCACCGGGCTTATATGGGACATTCGGCGCGAACGGTGACGTGAACTCGCACGGTTTAGGGGTGACTTCCGCCGCCGTTTCCGTACTGCCCCACCGGCTACTCGTCGTCCGCTTCGACCCGTACCGCCAGCTTCTGACCGGGGCGGATGAGGTTCGGGTCGACGCCGACGGCCACCTCGTTGCCGACGTACAGCGCGCGCCATCCGCCGCTGAGGTCAAGGGAGTCGGCGATGGACCAGAGGCTGTCGCCGGGGCGGACGACGTAGGAGCCGTCCGTCGCCTCGCGCGATGCTTCGTCGCCGCGCGAGGCGTGCCGGCCCGCGGCCCCGGACGGACGGCCGTCCTCGGCCGTGGTGTCCTCGTCGGCACTGGGGCCGCGATGGCGGCCGGAGCCGGTGTCGGTGAGGGCCGAAGAATCGTCGTTCTGCGGCGACTTGTCAGACTTGTCACTCTCGGGATCAGTCGAGGAAGAGCTGTCGGGCTCCTGATCCCGTGACTGGTCCTGCGGCTGTTCCTGCGCCTGTTCCCGAGTCGAGGAATCGGCAGAATCAGACGACTTGTCGGACTCGGCGGTTTCGTCCTCCGAGGTCGACGGCGCGTCAGGGGACGGCGACGTGGATGGAGAAGACGAAGAAGACGACTCGGAGGAGTCGAGCAGTCCGGGCGAGTCCGTCGGAGCGGACGAGCCGGAGGTGTCCGAGTCCTTGTCCTGCTGGAGACCCGAGAGCAGCCCGCAGGTGCGCCACGCGCCGACCCCCTGGTCGGCGAGGATTCTCTCGGCCACGGCTATCTGCTGGGAACGGCTGGCCAGGTCGGCACTCGGGGCGTAGTCGAGGCCGCCGTGGTTCTCCCAGTCCTCCTGGGACAACTGGAGGCCGCCGAAGTATCCGTTGCCGGTGTTCTGGCTCCAGGCGCCGCCGGTCTCGCAGTCCGCGACCCGGTCCCAGGTCGTGCCGTCGGCCGCGCTGGCGCCGGAGGCTCCGAGGAGCGGGATCGCGATGGCGGAGCCGGTCACTCCGGCCGCGACGAGGAGAGCCGGAGCCTGGCGGGGGCGACGGTGCCGACCGTTCCCGGAGAGCATACGGAGACCTTTCGCGAGACAGCAGTGACCGGCGCGGCGCAGGGTCCCCCGGGCCGCGCTGATGATGGGTGAACGTATCGGCAGACGATCACTTGTCACAAGTTCATGCCGCGCAGATCACGTGAAGATCACATTCCTGACGGCGTGTCACCTTGGGGTCGGCGTGAACTCCACCGGCAGGGTGCGCAGCCCGCGCATGATGAGGCCGCCGCGCCATCTCAGCTCGGCCGGGTCCGCGGCGAGCCGCAGGTCCGGGAGGCGGGTGAGGAGGGTGGCGAGCGCGGTCTGGCCCTCCAGGCGGGCGAGCGGGGCGCCGAGGCAGTAGTGGATGCCGTGGCCGTAACCGAGGTGCTGGTTGTCGCGGCGGGCGAGGTCGAGCACGTCCGGATCCGCGAACCGCTCCGGGTCCCGGTCCGCGGCGGCCAGGACGACGAGGACCGGGTCGCCGGGCGCGATCCGCTGCCCGCCGATGGTGAGCGGCTGCGTGGCGAACCGCCAGGTGGCGAGTTCGACGGGCCCGTCGTAGCGCAGGAGCTCCTCGACGCCGGTCTCCAGGAGGCCGGTCTCCCCGGCGGCGAGGGACGCCTGGAGTCGCGCGCGCTGCTCGGGGTGGGTGAGCAGCGCGTAGGTGCCGTTGCCGATCAGGTTCACGGTCGTTTCGAAGCCGGCGAACAGCAGGATGAAGGCCATGGCCGCGGCCTCGTTCTCGGTGAGGTGCTCACCGTGGTCGGAGGCGCGGATGAGACCGGAGATGAGGTCCTCGCCGGGGGCCGGCTCGGTGGGCAGCGCCTCCCGCTTGCGGTGGATGAGATCGGCGAGGTAGCCGCGCATCTTCTTCACGGACCGCGCCACGCCGCCCCGCGGCCCACCCTGGTGACGGATCATCATCCCCGCCCAGTCACGGAAGTCGTCCTGGTCCTCGCGGGGGACGCCGAGCAGGTCGCAGATGGCGTAGATGGGGAGCGGGAACGCGAACTCGTGGATGAGGTCGGCGGACCCCTTCCGCGCGAACCCGTCGATGAGCCCGTCCGTGAGCTCCTGCACCCGCGGCGCGAACTCGGCGACCCGGCGGGGCGTGAACGCCTTGGACACGAGCCGCCGCAGCCGGGTGTGGTCCGGCGGGTCGATGTTGAGCAGATGCGTCATCAGCTCGGCCTTGCGCTCGCCGGGGATGCCGGTCTTGCCCTTGGCGTGCGCGGGTTCGGCGTGATGCGCGGGGTTCTTGGAGAGCCGGTGGTCGGCGAGCGTCTCCTTGGCGTCGGCGTACCGCGTGACCAGCCAGGCCTCCACGCCGCTGGGCAGCTTGGTGCGGTGCACGGGGGCGTGCTCGCGGAGCCAGGCGTAGGCGGGGTAGGGATTGCTCGCGAATTCCCAGGTGAAGAGGTCGGGAGCGACGGCCGGGGTGCTGGGCTGGGGCTGGTCGGTCACCCCCCGACGGTATCCGGCTCCCCGCCCCCTTCCCCTCCCTCGGCCGGTCCCCAGCCGCCCTCCGCCTCCCTGCCCTCGGCCCGTCCCGGCCGTTCTCCGCCTCCTGTGCCCTGCCCCGGGCCGGTTTCAGCCCTGCTCGGCCTCCCTGATCGCGTCCCGGTAGGCGCGGGCCGCCGCTCTCAGGGCCGCCTCCGGGTCGACGCCCTCCGACTCCGCGCGGACCGCCAGGGCCAGCAGCTCGTAGCCGATGCCCTCGACGGGCGGGAGCGCTATGTCCAGGTGCGCCGCGCGGGCCCGGGACGCCAGCTTGGCGGCGAGGGCCAGGCCGGGCTGGCCGAGGGGGATGCCCTCGGTGATCGAGGTGCGCTGCTTCTCGACCGCCTTGGTGCGCAGCCAGTGCGCCTTGACCTCCTCCGGCGTGGTGGCCGTCTCGTCGCCGAAGACATGCGGGTGGCGGTGGATCAGCTTGGCGACGATGCCGGCGGCGACGTCGTCGACGGAGAAGGGGCTCTCCAGGTCGTCCTCGGCGATCCGGGCGTGGAAGACGACCTGGAGGAGGACGTCACCGAGCTCCTCGCGCAGTTCGTCGCGGTCGCCCTCCTCGATCGCCTCGACGAGTTCGTACGCCTCCTCGATGCCGTACTTGGCCAGGCCCTTGTGGGTCTGCTGGGACGACCACGGGCACTCGGCGCGGATGCGGTCCATGACCTGGACGAGATCGAGCAGGCGGGCGCCCGGCAGGTCGTAGGAGGCGGGGAGCAGCTCCAGCTCGGGCATGGCGACGCGGCCGGTGCCGGCGAGGCGGGCCAGGCCGTCCGTCAGGGCCGGCTCGCCCTCGCCCGTCGCCACGACGACCACCGTGCGGCCGCCGGCGCAGGCGTCGAGCAGCTCCTGGGCCGTCGGGGACGCCTCGTCGACGGCTATCCCCGCCTCGCGCAGATACGGCAGCTGCGGGTGCGCGCCGTCCGCGCACAGCACCTGGTCGGCCGCGTGCAGTGCCTGCCAGGCGGGCCAGGACAGCAGGCCGGGGGCGACGCGGTGGCTGGTGGTGAGCAGGACGATGCGGCCGGGGACGGCGGTGTCGGCCGTGCCGGGGGCGGCCTGGCCGGGTCGCGGGGTGGCTTCGGGGCTGTTGGCGTTCACGATTCGAAGCTATCCCACGCCGCCGACAGCCCCCGAAGTTATCCACAGGCCTCGGTTTCCACAGTCCCCGGTTTCCACAGTCCCCGGTTTCCGCAGGCCTCGGTTTCCGCAGGCCCCGTGGCCGGGGCGTCCCCGCGTGCTCCGCTGCTACATGCCCTGCTGCGCCTGGGCCGCCGACACGTCCCGCACCCACGGCGTCTTCGCGTCGGCCCGGCTGCTCTTCTGGACGTCCCAGGTGCCGTAGCGCGGGTTGAGGTCGACGTTCAGGTCCTTGGAGGCCTCGGACAGGGCCTTCCAGAACTCGGGACGGTTGGTGTCGGTGCCGAGCTTCTCGGCGAGCTTCTGGGCCTCGAGCTGGAGGCGGAGGTTCTCCTCGAGGCGCTGCGGCGGGACGCCGTACTGCTGGAGCCAGGTCGTCTCCAGCTGCTTGGCGCCGCCGGCCTGCTCCTCCAGCCCGGACCGCATCTCCTGGATCTCCCTGCGGGTGACGGTCACACCGGCGTCCTCGGCGGCGCGGTGCAGCACCTGGTCGAGGATCATGGTCTGCAGGGTGTCGCGGGTGAGCGCGCCGGTCCCGGCGATGGCCTGCTGGTACTGGGCGTCGCTCTGCACGGCCGCCCGCTGGGCCGCGCGTACCTCGCCGACCCGTTCCTCCAGCTGGGAGACGGTGATCCGCTGGCCGCCCACCACGGCCGCCGCGCCGGGATGCGCGTCGTTGCCGCAGGCGGTGAGCAGGGGCGCCGCCGCGGCGATCGCGGCGGTGAGGACGAGCGCGGTGCGACGGCGGCGGTGCAAGGGGACCTCCCGAGGAGATTGTGCGACGGTGCACAAGGTCTTGCGGTGATCGATGGTAGGCAGTGGCCCAGCTCTGGCCAACCCATTCGACCAACGATTCACCAGGACTTCCGGCACCGCCGCGCGGACCGGGCCGGGAGGGGAGCCGCGTCCGGGGGGTGGGCGCGGCTCCCCTCCCGGGGTTTCCGGGTCTCCGGTGCGGTCAGGGTTCCCTGCGCTCCTGCAACCGGATCGCCGCCGTCAGCAGGCCGACGGCGAGGGCGGTGACGTAGAGACCCGCCGCGTAGGGACCGCCGGGGAACGGCGTTCCGCCGGGCTGTCCCTGGAAGTCGCTGAGCGCGATGAAGGGCAGCCAGGCACCGATGTCGACGCGGAGCAGCCATTCGCCCGCGGCGCCCAGCGCCGGCTCGGCCACCAGGGACCACACCAGCACGACCGCCACGGTCGCGCCGCCGCTCTTGAGCAGCAGCCCGACCGCGAGGCCGATCACCGCGGTGATCGCGAACGCCACGGGGACGGTGAGGAGCTGGCGCCAGTCGAGTCCGGAGTCCGGGGTGAGCCGCGCGGTGGGCTCCGCCAGCGCCGCCACGGCGAGGCCACCGGCCATGAGGACCGCCCCGGCGAGTGCGGCGAGCCCGGCGACGACCGCCGCCTTGCCCGTCAGCAGCCGGTACCAGGACGGCACGGCCAGGCGGGAGGCCCAGATCGTGCCCGTGCGGAACTCCATGGTGGCCGAACGGGCGGCGAAGACCATGATGAGCAACTGGGCGAAGGCCGGTCCCGTCAGGACGTCGGCGATACCCGGCTCCTGTCCTTCCGCCGTCTCCCGCACCCCGAAGCCGCTCAGGGCCAGCGACACCGCGGCGGTGATGCCGAGGAACCACCACGTCGAGGCCAGCGACCGCAGCTTGTCGACTTCCGTCCGCAGTACGGCCGTGGTCATACCCGGCTCCCTTCCATCGGCTGCTGCACGGAGCCCCGGTACTCGACCGAATCGGCCGTGAGCTTCAGATAGGCGTCCTCGACCGTGCGGCGGCGCGGCGCCAGTTCGAACAGGACCAGTCCGGCCCGGGCCGCCGCCCGGCCGATGTCCTCGCTGCTCATCCCGGAGACGAGCAGCGCCTCGGCGCGCTCGGGTGCCTCGACGACGGTCGCGCCGTGCTCCACGACCAGGTCGCGCAGCCGCTCGGGCTCCTCGGCGCGTACCAGCACCTCCTCGGTGGAGCTGAGGGAGGTGAGGTCCGTGACGGAGCCCTGGGTGATCAGTTTCCCGCGCCCGATCATCACCACGTCGTCCGCCAGCTGCGCCATCTCGGCGAGCAGATGGCTGGAGACGAAGACGGTGCGTCCCTCGGCCGCCAGTGCGCGCAGCAGTCCCCGCATCCAGGCGATGCCCTCGGGGTCGAGGCCGTTGGCGGGTTCGTCGAGGACGAGGACGCCCGGGTCGCCCAGCAGTGCGCCCGCCAGCCCGAGGCGCTGCGCCATGCCGAGCGAGAACCCGCCGACCCGCTTGCCCGCCACGTCGGTGAGCCCGACCTGCGCGAGCACCTCGTCCACCCGTTGCACGGGGATCCGGTTGCTGCGGGCCAGCCAGGTCAGATGAGCGCCGGCGGAGCGCTTGGGGTGGGTCCAGCGGGCGTCCATCAACGCGCCGACGACCCTGAGCGGTTCGGGGTGCTCGTGGTAGCCGCGTCCCCCGATGAGCGCGGTGCCGGCGTCGGGCCGGGTGAGCCCGAGCAGCATGCGCAGAGTGGTGGACTTGCCGGCCCCGTTCGGGCCGAGGAACCCCGTGACGGTTCCGGGGTTCACGGTGAAGGACAGGCCGTCGACGACGCGCTTCTTCGCATACGTCTTGACCAGCCCCGACACTTCGATCGTCGCCTTGGTCATCTTCAACCCGCCTCAGGCCACGATCAGTTGCTGCACCACGCCGAAGCTCGCGAGCAACAGGACGGCGACGACCCAGACGACCTTGCCGGGCGCGAGTCCGCGGCGGACGGCCTTGACGCACTCGGTGAGTCCGATCAGCGCCGCCAGGAGCCCGACGCCGCCGATCACGGCAGCGGTGACGTACGCCCAGGTCTGGTCTCCCTGCCAGCGGAGCAGCAGCAGGGCCACTGCGAGCGGGACTACGGGCCAGGCGTCGCCGCGGACGGACTCCGGGGCTTCCTGCCCCCGTGCCGAGAAGGATCCGTTGCTCATGTCTTCCTTGGTTTTCCTCGAGGGCTTGTCAAAGGGTCGGGTGTCGGGAAGGGGTGTGCGGCCCGCGGAACCGGCTGGTTCCGCGGGCCGCACAGCCGGCCGGGTGACCGGCCGGAACCCTGACCGTTGGTGACGGCCGAGCGGAGCCCCCGCTCCCGCGGCCGACAAGGTCACCGAGAGCCGGACGGGCGTCCGGGCGCTGCGACGGTGGCTTCCCGACAAGCGTCCGAACGGGGAATCACCCTGCTCGGCCCTTCGGTCAGCACGGTCGTCAGCTGACGAAGTCCTTCACGATGGTGTAGACCTCGTAGACCGTGTAGCCGACCTCGATCGCCTTGCGGACCAGCCACGGCACGTACTTCTCGTACGCCTTCTTGAACGCGTTGTAGCCGCTCTTGGCCGCGGCCTTCAGCTTGTTCCAGGCGGTCGAGCCGAGGCCCTTCAGCTTGCCGATGAGCCAGCTGATGCGGCCCTTGGCGGCGACCTCGCCCGTCTCCGCAGCGGCCGAGGCGGTGGCGGAGCCCGTGGCGGCGTTGGTGGAGGCGGCCGGTGTCGCGACCTTCACCTCGGCGGCCGAGGTGACCGCGCGGTGGGTGTCGACCGTCTGCACCTGGGCGACGGAGCGGGCCGGGGTCGCGGCGTTGGCGGCCGGTGCGCCGACACCGATGAGAGCACCGACGAGCACGGTGCTCGCGATGATGCGGTTCTTGTTCACGGAGTCCTCCATGAGTCAACTGGCAAGCCGTTCCGGCCGGTTGGCCAACGGCTCGCACAGGCTCACAAGGCCCCGTCTCCCCGCTCACCCTGTCGCGCCCCCTGACGATCTCGGACATGAGCACATCATGCAACGGAGGTGTCTTCCGGGTGTCTCCGCGCTGTTCTCGGGCCAGGTCAGCGCCTGCGGGCCACTCGACGGCCGGACGCGCCGGGAAATCACTTTCGGTCACCGCTGTCCCACGACCGGTGGCCATATGGCTTGTTCCGTTCGGCGGCCCGGTGTTAACTGTCTGGCGCGTGATCCGCACAGCTGACCTCTGTCGCATCACGCACGGCCCGGTACTTACGAGGACACGGGCCGGAAACGGGGAAAAACAGGGGGAACCTTTGCCATACGTATCTCCGTTCGGAGTGGCCTCCACGCACCCGGACAAGAGCGGGACCGAACCCACCGTGCTGCTCCGTCTGCTGGGTGACGACGGCATCCACCTCGCAGAACACGAATCCCACCGACTGCCGCCGCAGACCGCCGAACTGCTCGCCTATCTGGAACTGCGCGGTGGACGCAGAGCCCGAAGACCCGCCCTCGTCGGAGCGCTCTGGCCCGACCTGCCGGAGAGTGTCGGGCGGCGCAGGCTCAGCCGCCTGTTGTGGCGGACGAACCGGAGCCTGCCCTGGGAACTGACGTACACCGAAGGCGAGACGGTGCACCTCACCGACGCGCTGGCCAGCGACTGGAGGCTGGCGGAGGAGGCCCTGGAACGCGTCACCCGGCCAGGCGTACCGCCCCGCGCCCGGGACCTGGAGATGCTGCGGCAGCCGTTGATGTCCGACGTGCGGTCGGCATGGGCGGAGATGCACCAGGCCGGCTGGGACGAGCGCAGGTTCCACGCGCTGCGGGAGGCCGGTCACAGCCTCCTGGTCGGCGGCCTTCCCCACGAGGCGGCGGAGACGGCGACGTTCCTGGTGTCCTGGGAACCGCTCGACGAGCCGAGCCATCTGCTCCTCATGCGGGCGTTCGTGGAGATCGGAGCACCCAGCAGGGCCGCCGAGCTGTTCCGGGACCTGCGGCGACGGCTGCGCAGAGAGCTGGGCGTCGAGCCCGCTCCCGAACTCGCCGCGCTGGCGGGCCAGCCGGCCTACGGATCGTAAGCGACTGCGTCGTAAGGGAGCTTTACGGCAGGGCCCGCCGCGTCACACGGCGTACCGCGGTCACAAGGGGTGCCGCATCCACACGTTGGGCTCGACGTACACCGCGTATCCGCGCTCGGGCTCGCAGCGCACCGGCACCAGGGCGCCGGGCACCTCGATGTCGCCCTGGGTGTCGAAGGGCAGCCCCGTCCAGCGGCGCCAGTCCGCCAGCGAGGCGGACACCGTCATGGAGGCCGGTGCCACGCAGTCGATGGTGGCGCCGGCCCGGGCGTGGACCCGCAGCCACGGGTCCTGGGGCAGGCCGTCGGGGCGGACGCGGTGGGCGTACTCCTCGATGGGCGTGTGCGGTTCCAGGTGCTTGGCGTTGGGGCGGACGGGGGCGACCACCTCCCGGAAGCCGCGCGCCCGGGCGTTGTCGCGCATGGCCGAGAGCATCAGCGCGGACAGGCCGCGGCCCTGGGCGTGCGGGGCGATCGAGACCGAGATCGCGCTGACCGTGTCGGGGCGGACCCCGCGACGCAGGTCGGAGAACGCCCACACCAGGACCGTGTCCCAGCCGTTCCCGGGCAGTTGGCCACGGCCCTCGGCATTCAGGGCGAAGGGCACGCTGTAGGCGTTCGCGACGACCTCGCCCTTCTCGTCCTCGGCGAACAGGACGCACTCCGGGAGTTCGGCGGCGATCCGAGGGAAGTGAGCGGCGCCCACGAGGTCCTGGATCGTGAACTCGGGCCAGGTGTCCGCCATTCCGACGACCCGCTCCAGCATGTCCGGGCGGTCGGCGAGGCTCGATATCTTCGGCTGCATGCGATCACGGTAGGCATGAGGGCGCACGGCCGGAACCGAATTACGACGTGGGGGCACGGTCCGCCACTCGGGGAGTCCCGGCCCGGCGGACGGCGATCACCATGACCGCCGTCGACAACAGGGCGATGCCGGCGCCGACGTAGAGCGGTGAGGTGTAGCCGAGGCCCGCGGTGATGGCCAGGCCTCCGAGCCAGGCGCCGAGGGCGTTGCCGACGTTGGAAGCGGACACGTTGGCGCTGGCGGCCAGTGCCGCTCCGTGCGCGTAGTCGGTGACACGCGTGATCATCCCGGGCACACTGGCGAACCCGGTCACGCCCATCACGAACACCAGGACGACCGAGGCGGTCGCGCTGCCGGCCAGCAGCCCGAACAGGGCCAAGGTGAGGGTGAGTCCGGACAGCGCGAGGACCAGGGCACGGTCACGGTCGCGGTCGGCCGCGCGCCCGCCGACCAGGTTCCCGACGACCAGTCCGACGCCGTACACCATCAGCAGCCAGGCGACGTCCGCCGGGGCGAAGCCGCTGACCTCGGTGAAGGTGTAGGCGATGTAGCTGAACGCGCCGAACATCCCGCCGTAGCTGAGCGCGGTGGCCGTCAGCGTCAGCCAGACCTGCCAGGACCGGAACGCCCGCAACTGCGCCCGCAGGCCGCTGGGGGGCGCTGGGTCCGACTCGCCTGGCCCTGTGGCCGGCCGACCCGGTACGGGATCCGTTCCTGTCGCCGGCCGCACTCGGCCCGCCCACGCGGGCACCAGCGCGGCGATTCCCGCGAGCGCGAGCACGCCGATCGCGGTGACGGCCCAGAACGCCGCCCTCCAGCCCCAGCGCTCGCCGACCAGCGCGCCGAACGGCACGCCCAGCACGTTCGCGACCGTCAGCCCGGCGAACATGATCGCCACGGCCTGGGACTTCTTCTCCGGCGCGACCAGACTGCGCGCGACCAGCGAACCGATACCGAAGAACGAACCGTGACACAGCGCCGCGACGATCCGCCCGAGCAGCATCACCGGGTAGTTCGGCGCGATGGCGGAGAGCAGGTTGCCGACGACGAACAACGCCACCAGCCCGAGCAGGACCTGCTTGCGGGGCAGCCGTGCCGTCGCCGCGGTCAGCGCGATCGCTCCCACCGCGACACTCAGCGCGTACCCGGAGATCAGCCAGCCCGCGGCCGCCTCGGACACCGCGAAACCGGACGCCACCTGCGGCAGCAGCCCCGCGATGAGGAACTCGGTCAGACCGATGCCGAAGCCGCCGAGCGCCAGCGCGACGAGTCCGCTCGGCATCCGTCACCCTCCGATCGTGTCCCCGTCACCCGTCCTGTGACATCACGGGTCACCCCAGCACATCGAGTCGGAGTTGGAAAGTGCTTTCTGGCCGAGCGGCAGCCGCACCGGCAGCCCGTGCCGCGTCAGCCGCCGCACTGCTCCAGCATCATCCGCTTGTCCGCCGCCGTGACGGGAAGCTCGTACTTCAGCGACACCTGGGCGAAGCGCACCGAATAGGCGCAGCGGATCCGCTTGTTCGGCGGCAGCCAGGACGCCGGTCCGGAGTCGCCCTTGGAGCTGTTGGTCCGCCCGTCCACCGGGACGAGGTTGAGCGGGTCGTTGGCGATGGCCTCCCGCTTGTCCTCCGTCCAGCGCGAGGCGCCCATCTGCCAGTCGTAGGACAGCGGCATGACGTGGTCTATCTGGACCTCCATCGCGCGGGACTTGGTCCACTCGATGACCTTCCCGGTGTACGGGTCGTGCAGCGTCAGTGCCATGACGACGCAGTCCGAGCCCGACCGGAAGCGGAGGTCTTCCCCGTCGCGTTTGAGGAGGTCGTTGCGTGAGTCGCACCCGTTGCGGGCGAAGGGGACGTCGGCCGGTGCCGAGTCCATCCAGGCGTAGCCGAACTTGTCCCGTTCGTAGCCCGTCCTGGGCCCGCGTCCCTTCGTCGCCACCTTCCCGATGAGGGCACGGGCCCGCGCCTTGTCCTCGGTGGACGTGATCACCGCCAGGCCCGGCTTCGTGCCGTCCGGGTTGTCCAGCGGGTTCACGGCTCGTCCGTCGCCTGCCGTCGGGACGCCGGAACCCGAGGGTCCACCGCCGTCCGCGGGCGGGGCCAGGCCTTCACAGCCGGCCAGCACAGCGCACATTATCGCGACGGCCGGTGCCGCCCCGCCCCTCAGACGCCTCACTGTGCGCCCCTCCCCTGCTCGCCTGTTCCGCCACCGCACGGGCGGTCTGTGCCTCCCCCACCGTAGCGAGGGAGAGGTACAGACCACACCAGGCCTGAACGGGCATTCCTCGTATTGCGCGCGTATCGTCGGTTCTGAGTCAACTCCGGAAGGAGCTCTGAATGGGCATCTTCGACAAGTTCAAGAGCCAGGCGCGGCACAAGGGCAAGCAAGGCTCCGACTCCGCGGAACAGAAGATGAACGAGAGGACCGGCGGCAAGTACGAGGACCAGATCGACACCGGGCAGCAGCGGGTCGAGGGGCAGCTCGGCATGGACCGTGACCGCGAACGACCCGACCAGCAGTAAGGCCTCCGCACCTCAGAGGCCGTCCGCGGGGAGGCAACCAAGACGCACCTCCTGCGGGCGGCTTCGCATGCCCGACGGCGCCTGGGGGAGGGATGCGGATGAGCCGGAGGGCGGATGAGCTGTGGCCCGAGCGGGCCTTCGCACCCCCCGCCGGATCAGACCTTGCCTATCCCCAACGTCGTCTCCTGGGGCAGCAGTCCCGACGCCAGGACCGCGACCCAGAAGTCGCCCAGCAGTCCGGCGAGACGGTCGACGCCCTCCGGGCCGAGCAACTGCCAGGGCCCGGCGGCAAGTCGGTCGGTGTGCCGCTCCACTCGGTCACGCAGCGCGCGGCCCGCTTGCGTGGCCCCGCCGTCCGTGTCGACCAGGCCCTTGCCGGCCAGGCGGTCGCGCGCGGCAGCCCATTCCGCTGAGCTCCACCCACGGCTCTCGAAGCGCTCCACCGGCGCGGCGCCTATCGCGGCGAAGGAGACGAGCGCCTCCACCGGATCCAGGCCGGCCACGAGCAGGGCCGCGAGGTGGCCGTCGCCGCGGTGCTCGCGCAGGATCGTCGCCGCGTGCCACAACTGCAGGTGCGGAGCCGTGGGCCAGTCGAGCGCGGCGTTGGCCGCGGCGAGCGGACGGCCGGCCGGGTTTGCCGCCTCGGCCGCGCGCCGGGCGAGCGCGGCGGCTTCCGCCATCGCGGGGCTGTCCACCTGGTCGCCGAACAGGGCGCGGTAGGCCCGGTCGACCGCCCGCGTCCTCGCTTCGAGGACCGCGTCCGGGCTCGCGACTCTCCAGGCCGGCTCGGCATACTCGGCGACCATGCGAGGACTGAAGCTGTAGAAGGCCGAGGCCACCCGCTCCGGGCCGGCCTCCCCCAACGGGGCGGCGCGGTAGGCGAAGTAGCTCGGCCAGCGCTCCCGGGTGCCGTACCCGAGGGCGGCCGCCTCCTCGAAGGCCTCCGGCGCGTAGTACAGCACCGCGTGCAGGGGCTCCAGCAGGTGCCACATCTGCCGCACGCGAGCCGGCTGCACGCGGCCGTCCCGCGTCACCGCGTCTCCGTCGATCTCGCCGACATGCTCCGGCATGACACACCTCCACGCACTCGCGTCCGGTCCCGTCGCACCTGACCGCCGCCATTCCCACCGCGTCGCGGCCGGCCGCCCGGGCACTCAACTTGACACTGACAAGATTGCCTCGGCGACCCCGAACTTGTCAATGCCTAGATGCGGCGTACGCTCCTGGCATGAGCTCCAGCAAGCCATCAGCGACCGAGAAGGGCCCCAGCGGCCGCCCGTACCACCACGGCGACCTGCGCCGTGCCATCCTCACCGCCGCCCTCGACGCCATCGCGGCGGACGGTCCGTCCGGGCTGAGCCTGCGCGACCTCGCCCGCCGCGCAGGCGTCTCGCACGCCGCGCCCGCCCACCACTTCAAGGACCGCGCCGGACTGCTCACGGCCATCGCCGCCGAGGGCTTCGGGCTGCTCGCGACAACGCTCAGGGCGGCGACAGACCTGGAGGAGGCCGGTGTGCGCTACGTACGTTTCGCGCGTGAGCATCCGGCGCACTTCCAGGTGATGTTCGCGCCCGAACTGCTGCGCACCGGCGACCTGGAACTGACCACGGCGCGCGCCCTCGCCTCCGACGCCCTGCGCGAGGCCGTCACGGCGGTGCCCCCGGAAGGCCGTGGCACGGACCCCCGGCTCGCCGGCGTCGCCGCCTGGTCCCTGGCCCACGGCTTCGCCACGCTGCTGCTCGGTCACAACCTGGAGGATCCGGTGGGCGGCCAGGACCCCGAGGAGGTGTTCCGCAAGCTGGCGCGGATGCTGTTCCGCCACTCCGGGTAACCGTCGCTCACCGCCCTCGTGCCATACGGGCGTGACCTCGGCACTCGCGCTTGACCTTGACACTGACGTCAGGGTCCGACGATCCCCGCATGGCATCCCCGCATTCGAAGACCCCACGCACCGTGCTCGTCACCGGCGCCGGTTCCGGCATCGGCCGTGCCACCGCCCACGCCTTCGCCGACGCGGGCGCACACGTCGTGGCGGTGGGCCGCCGTGAGGCGCCCCTCGCCGGGACCGCCGCCCATGACCCGGCCCGCATCAGCCCGCTCGTCGCCGACATCACGGCCGGCGACGGCCCCGAGAGCATCGTCCGTACGGCACTCGACCGGCACGGCCGCATCGACGTACTCGTGAACAACGCGGGCATCGTCAACACCCAGTCCCTGCGCACCTATACGCGTGCCACCGTGGAGCACCAGCTCGCGACGAACCTCCTCGCTCCCGTCCTGCTCACGCAGGCCGCGCTCCCGGCTCTCGAGGACAGCCGGGGCGTGATCGTGAACGTGACGACGTCCGTCGGGCAGCGCGCCTGGCCGGGCAACTCCCTGTACGCGGCCGGGAAGGCGGCCCTGGAGGTGCTCACACGCAGCTGGGCGGTCGAGTTCGCCCCGCTGGGGATCCGGGTCGCCGCCGTGGCGCCGGGAGCGATCGACACACCGATCGGCGAGCACTCGGGCCACACCCCCGAACAGCAGGCCGCGATCCGCGCGTGGCAGCTCGCGCACACGCCGCTCGGCCGGGTCGGACGCCCCGAGGAGGTGGCGTGGGCGATCACACAACTGGCCTCGCCGCAGGCGTCGTTCGTCACCGGCGTGATCCTTCCGGTGGACGGCGGCGCGGTCGTCGCATGAGACTGACGCGCATGGCGGAACGACGTATGCGGATCGGTGAACTCGCCGAGGCGACCGGCACCACGCCGCGCGCCCTGCGCCACTACGAGCAGGCGGGGCTCATCACCTCCGTACGCGCCGCGAACGGCTACCGCCTGTACGACACCGGTACGGCCGTCCGCGTCCGCAACGTCCGCCGTCTGCTGGACGTGGGCCTGACGCTCGACGACGTACGGGTGTTCCTGCCGTGCCTGGACGGCGACGTCACGGCCGGGCCCGCCTCCGCGGAGGCGCTCCGGGTCGCCGCCGGCCGTCTCGCGGTGCTGGACGCGCGCATCGCCGCACAGGTCGAGGTCCGCGACCGGCTGGCGGCGGCGCTGCGTCAGGCCACCGGGACGCACGTACGACCGGTGGCCTGACACCACGTCAGCGTCAGGAACCCAGCACCGACGTCAGGAACTCCCCGACCCACGCCAGCAGATCCCGCCCGACCAGCGGCTTCCCGCCGACCTTCGCGGTCTTCGGGCGCGGCACCAGCACCTGGTGCGCTGCCGGCTTGATGACGACCCCGGGGTACAGCCGCTTGACCCGCAGCTCCTGCGACTCGCGCAACTCCACGGGCGCGAAGCGGATGTTGGTGCCCTGGAGCACGATCTCGCCGACGCCGCACGCCCGCGCGAGCATCCGCAGACCGGCCACGAGCAGCAGGTTCTCCACGGGTTCGGGCAGCTTGCCGTAGCGGTCGACGAGTTCCTCGCGTACCGCCTTGACGTCCTCCTCCGTGTTGGCGGAGGCGATGGCGCGGTACGCCTGGAGCCTGAGCCGCTCGCCCGGCGCGTAGTCGTGCGGGACGTGCGCGTCGACGGGCAGCTCGATCTTGACCTCGAGCGGCGGCTCCTCCTCGATCTCGCCGGTCTCCAGCTGGCGGCGGTAGTCGGCGACGGCCTCGCCGACCATCCGTACGTACAGGTCGAAGCCGACGCCCGCGATGTGGCCGGACTGCTCGCCGCCGAGCAGGTTGCCCGCGCCGCGGATCTCCAGGTCCTTCATCGCGACGTACATGCCGGCGCCCATCTCCGTGTGCTGGGCGATGGTCGCGAGCCGCTCGTGCGCGGTCTCGGTCAGCGGCTTCTCCGGCGGGTAGAGGAAGTACGCGTACCCGCGCTCGCGGCCACGGCCCACCCGGCCGCGCAGCTGGTGCAGCTGGGACAGGCCGAAGGTGTCGCCGCGCTCGACGATGAGGGTGTTGGCGTTGGAGATGTCGATGCCGGATTCCACGATGGTCGTGGACACCAGCACGTCGAACTTCTTCTCCCAGAAGTCGACGACGACCTGTTCCAGCGCCTGCTCGGACATCTGGCCGTGGGCGGTGGCGATGCGCGCCTCGGGGACGATCTCGCGCAGCCGGGCGGCGGCCCGGTCGATCGACTCGACGCGGTTGTGGATGTAGAAGACCTGGCCCTCGCGCAGCAGTTCGCGGCGGATGGCGGCCCCGATCTGCTTCTCCTCGTAGGGGCCGACGAAGGTCAGCACCGGGTGCCGTTCCTCCGGAGGGGTCGTGATCGTGGACATCTCGCGGATGCCCGTCACGGCCATCTCCAGCGTCCTGGGGATCGGGGTGGCGGACATGGTCAGCACGTCGACGTTGGCGCGGAGCTTCTTCAGCTGCTCCTTGTGCTCGACACCGAAGCGCTGTTCCTCGTCGACGATGACCAGGCCCAGGTCCTTGAACTTGGTCTCCGACGAGAACAGGCGGTGGGTGCCGATGACGATGTCCACCGAGCCCTCGCGCAGGCCTTCCAGGACCGCCTTGGCCTCGGTGTCGGTCTGGAAGCGGGACAGTGCCTTCACGTTCACGGGGAACTGCGCGTACCGCTCGCTGAACGTCCCGAAGTGCTGCTGCACCAGCAGCGTCGTGGGCACGAGCACGGCCACCTGCTTGCCGTCCTGGACGGCCTTGAAGGCGGCCCTGACCGCGATCTCGGTCTTGCCGTAGCCGACGTCGCCGCAGATCAGGCGGTCCATCGGGACCGACTTCTCCATGTCCTCCTTGACCTCGGCGATGGTGGTGAGCTGGTCGGGCGTCTCCGCGTAGGGGAAGGCGTCCTCCAGCTCGCGCTGCCAGGGGGTGTCCGACCCGAAGGCGTGGCCGGGGGCCGCCATGCGGGCGCTGTAGAGCTTGATCAGGTCGGCCGCGATCTCCTTGACGGCCTTCTTCGCGCGGGCCTTCGTCTTCGTCCAGTCGGCGCCGCCGAGGCGGTGCAGGGTGGGGGCCTCGCCGCCGACGTACTTGGTGATCTGCTCCAGCTGGTCGGTGGGGATGTAGAGGCGGTCGCCGGGCTGGCCGCGCTTGGCGGGCGCGTACTCGACGACCAGGTACTCGCGGGTCGCGCCCTGCACGGTGCGCTGCACCATCTCGATGTAGCGGCCGACGCCGTGCTGCTCGTGGACGATGTAGTCGCCCGGCTCCAGGGTGAGCGGGTCGATGGTCTTGCGGCGGCGGGCCGGCATCCGGGCGCCGTCGCGGCCCGCCGCCCGCTGACCGGTCAGGTCCGTCTCGGTCAGTACGGCGAGTCTGAGGGCCGGGTCGACGAAGCCGTGCTCGATCGAGCCGCACGCCACGTGCACGACCGACGGGGAGATCTCGGCCAGGTCCGCGTCGTGACGGGCGGCGATGCCCTCGCCGCCCAGCACCTCGACCGTACGGGCCGCCGGGCCGTGCGCCTCGGTGACGAACACCGCGCGCCAGCCGTCGGCGAGCCAGCCCTTGGTGTCCGCGAGGGCCTTGGCGGTGTCCCCGCGGTAGGTCTCCGGGGCGTGCATGCCGAGCTTCAGCGTGTCGGCGTCGAGCTCCTCGTCCGCGGCGAACGGCGACACCGACCACCACATCATGTCCAGCTCGCGGGCCCGGTCCCGGACGTCGGCGATGGACCACAGGGAGGCCGCGCCGACGTCGATGGGCGCCTCGCCGCCGCCGGCGGTGGCCGCCCAGGAGGCCTGGAGGAACTCCTGCGACGTGGCCACCAGGTCCGACGCGCGCGTGCGGACCCGCTCCGGGTCGCACACGACGGCCATGGCGCCCTTGGGCAGCACGTCGAGCAGCAGCTCCATGTCGTCGACCAGGACCGGCGCGAGGGACTCCATGCCCTCCACCGCGATCCCCTCGGCGATCTTGCCGAGCAGTTCACCGAGCTCGGGGTGCTCCTCGGCGAGGGCACGCGCACGCGCGCGGACGTCCTCGGTGAGCAGCAGTTCCCGGCACGGCGGCGCCCACAGGCCGTGCTGGGCGACTTCCAGGGAGCGCTGGTCGGCGACCTTGAAGTAGCGGATCTCCTCGACGTCGTCGCCCCAGAACTCGATGCGCAGGGGGTGTTCCTCGGTGGGCGGGAACACGTCGAGGATGCCGCCGCGGACGGCGAACTCGCCGCGCTTCTCCACGAGCTCCACTCGCGCGTACGCGGCGGCCGCGAGGGCGTCGACGATCTCGTTCAGGTCGGCGGTCTGCCCCGTCCTCAAGGCGACCGGCTCCAGGTCGCCGAGGCCCTTGACCTGCGGCTGGAGCACCGACCGCACGGGCGCCACGACGACGGAGACCGGGCCGGTCTCGGGGTCGTCGGGGCGGGGGTGGGCCAGGCGGCGCAGCACGGCCAATCGGCGGCCGACGGTGTCGCTGCGGGGGCTGAGCCGCTCGTGCGGGAGCGTCTCCCAGGACGGGTACTCCACGATCCCCTCCGGCGGGAGGAGGGAGCGCAGGGCCGCGGCCAGGTCCTCCGCCTCGCGGCCGGTCGCCGTCACGGCCAGCACCGGGCGGCCCGTGTCGCGGGCCAGGGCGGCGACCGCGAAGGGGCGGGCCGCAGGGGGGCCGACCAGGTCGACGTGCATGCGGTTGCCGTCTGCGGCCGCGTTGATCGCTTCCGCGAGGGCGGCGTCCTTACTTACGGCGTCGAGCAGACCGTGCAGGCTCATTCGGGGTGTTTTCCGTCCAGGGGTGGGCAACACGACGGGCCCGACGCGCGTCGCGGGCCGGGGGTCTCCAGCGTACGACGACGCGCGCCCGCGCGCCGGGGCTGTGGATGACGCCGGTTCTCCGCGAGGCCCGCCCGGCCGCCTGCCCCCGTGTGCGGCTGGACGAGACAGCTACGCCGCCGGACAAGATCGGAATCAGCCGCCCAATCTTCACAACTTCACCTCCACCCGTTGATTTCGCCACGGCATGATCGGCCCGGTCCCCCGAGCGGTACCCCCCACCCGTAAGGCCCGGCATGCCCGCCCCCGCCCTCCCGGCCGTCTCAGAGGCCCACATACCGACGCCGGTCGCCCCTTCCCGCGGCGGCCGGCCCCCGGATCGCGCGCGGTGGGACCCCTGGGTCCTGGCCGCGGTCCTCTTCGCCGCCTACACGGCCGTCTCCGTCGGCCGCTACCGGCACATGACGACCCTCTCCTGGGACCTGGGCATCTTCGAGCAGGTCGTGCGGGCGTACGCGCACCTGCGGGCGCCGGTGTCCGACCTCAAGGGGCCGGGGTTCGCCATCCTGGGTGACCACTTCAGCCCGGTGACGGCTCTGCTCGCGCCGGCGTACCGGCTGTTTCCCTCACCGGTCACGCTGCTGGTCGCCCAGGCCGCGCTCTTCGCCCTGTCCGCCGTGCCCGTCACCCGCGCCGCAGCCCGGCTCCTCGGCCGTCGCCGGGGTCTGGCGCTCGGCCTCGCCTACGGGCTGTCCTGGGGTGTCCAGCGCGCCGTCGACTTCGACTTCCACGAGATCTGCTTCGCCGTCCCGCTGATCGCCTTCTCCCTGGAGGCGCTGCTCGCGGACCGCCGGCGCGCGGCCCTGTGCTGGGCGCTTCCCCTGGTGCTGGTGAAGGAGGACCTGGGACTGACGCTGGCCGCGATCGCGCTCGTGGTCGCCTGGCGGGCGCGCGGCTCGTCGCCCCGGACGGTTCCGTACGCGCTCGGTGCCGCGGTGTTCGGCATGGCGGCGGCACTGCTCGTCCTCACGGTGGTCATCCCGTCGTTCAACACCGCCGGGACCTACGACTACTGGAACAAGGTCAGCGAGTCGGGCAGCCCCGTCGACGGCCTCGGCACCAAGCTCCGCACCCTCGCCTGGCTGCTGATCCCCACCACCGGACTGCTCGCCCTGCGTTCCCCGCTGCTGCTGGTGGCCCTGCCGACGCTCGGCTGGCGCTTCCTGTCCGGCGACGACCACTACTGGGGCACCGACTGGCACTACAGCGCGGTTCTGATGCCGGTCGTGTTCCTCGCGCTCGCCGACGCCCTGACGACCGCGCGCCACAGCCCGCGCGCGTGGCTGAGCTCGTACGCCGCCCAGTTGCCGGCCGCCGTCGCCGCGGCGGCCCTGGCGCTGACCACCTCACTGCCGCTGGCGCAGCTCACGGAGGCCGGGACCTACCGGAAGCCCGCCGCGGTGTCCGGCGTCGAACGGCTCCTGGCGCGGATCCCCGACGGCGCCACAGTCGAGGCCAACATCGGCCCGATCAGCCGCCTGACCGCACGCTGCCGGGTCTTCTGGCTCGGCAACACCCGGGGCAGCACCCCCCAGTACATCGCCCTGGAGAACATCGACGGCGAGTACCGCGACCCCGTGGGCTACGCCGGGGACCTGCATCCCGGCGCCGCGTACGCCGTCGCGGGCAAGGCCAACGGGTACGTGGTCCTGGAGCGGCGCACGGCGGGCTGACACCGGATGCGCGGACCCGGCCGGGCAAAGGGCCCGCCCCGGAGGTGGAAACCTCCGGGGCGGGTCCGTCCTCCGCAACCCCCGTGTGCGGTGGTCCTTGCCCCGCTACTCGGTCGCGATGGCGTTCAGGACGTTCATCCGGCCCGCCCGGAACGCCGGGATGAGTGCCGCGAACAGACCCACGAACGCCGAGGCGATGAACACGCCGGTGATCGTCGGCCAGGGGATCTCCAGGACCTCCAGGCCCTCCAGGGCGAGGAGCTGCTGTGCGGTGGCACCCCAGCCCATGCCCAGTCCGAGGCCCAGGAGGGCGCCGAAGAGGGCGATGACGACCGACTCCATGCGGATCATGCGGCGCAGCTGGCGGCGGGACAGGCCGATCGCCCGCATCAGGCCGATCTCCCGGGTGCGCTCCACCACCGACAGGGCCAGGGTGTTCACCACGCCCAGGATGGCGACGATGATCGCCAGGGCCAGCAGGCCGTAGATCATGTTGAGCAGCTGGCCGATCTGGTCCTTCAGGGCTTCCTTGTAGTCGGTCTGGTCGCGCACGGTGTACTGCGGGTAGTCGTGCAGCGCCGACTTCAGGGACTTGTAGGCGGCGTCCTGCTGCCCGTCCTTGGCGCTGGCGAAGAGCATCATGTCCAGCGGCATCTTGTCGGCGGGGACGTACTTGGCCATCGTGGTGATGGACGTGTACATGGCGCCCGCGTCGATCACGACGTCACTGCTGGTGATCGCCCGGACCGTCAGGTCGGCCGTGGCGCCGTCCTTGAAGGCGACCTTGATCTTGGAGCCGAGGCTGACGCCGTGGTCCTTGGCGAACTTCTCGTGCACCGACATCGAGTCGGGCTTGTAGGCGTCGGGGAGCTTGCCGGCGACCGTCTCGGTGCGCAGGTCGGTCGCGTACGACGGGTCGGCCGCCGTGATCGCCGTGTCCTTGAGCGTCTTGCCGTCGGGGGTGGTGAAGTCGGCCTTGGTCCACTTGTACTCGGTGACCCGCTCCACGTCCGGGGCCGCCTTCGCGGCCTTGACCGCCTGCGGGGTGATGAGCTGGCCGCTGTCGGACTGGACGATGAAGTCCGTGCCGACGGTCTTGTCGAGCTGGTCGGTGGCGGACGCCACCATGGAGGAGCCGACCACGGACAGGCACGCCACCAGCGCGAGGCCGATCATCAGCGCGGCGCCCGTCGCACCGGTGCGGCGCGGGTTGCGCAGGGCGTTGCGCTCGGCCATGCGGCCGACGGGGCCGAACATGCGCAGCAGGACGGCGCCGAGGACGCGGACCACACCGCCGGCGAGCAGCGGGCCGATGACGACGAAGCCGATCAGCGACAGCACCACGCCGAGGCCGAGCCACAGCGAGCCCTCCTGGGCCTTGTCGGCCTCCGTCGCCAGGTAGAGGCCGAAGACGCCGGCGCCGGTGAGGACCGTGCCGATGACGCCGCGGATCCAGCCGGCCCTGGCGTCCGCGGGGGCTCCCGCGTCGCGCAGTGCGGCCATCGGGGAGATCTTGCCGGCGCGCCGGGCGGGCAGGTAGGCGGCCAGGACGGTGACGACCACGCCGAGGACGAGGCCGACCACCGGGGTCGTCCAGGCCACCGTCAGGTCGTCGGTGGACAGCTCCATGCCCATCTGGCCCATGAGCTTCATCAGGCCGACCGCGAGGCCGACGCCCCCGGCCACGCCGAGCACCGATCCGACGACGCCGAGCAGCAGCGCCTCGACCAGCACGGAGCGGTTGACCTGCTTGCGGGAGGAGCCGATCGCCCGCATCAGGCCGATCTCCCGGGTGCGCTGCGCGACCAGCATGGAGAAGGTGTTGATGATCAGGAAGATGCCGACGAGGAAGGCGATCCCGGCGAAGCCGAGCATCGCGTACTTCATCACGTTCATGAAGCCCGCGACGTCCTTCTGGTTGGCGTCGGCGGTCTCCTTCGCGGTCTTCACCTGGAAGTCGCCGCCGAGTGCGGCCGTGACGTTCTTCTTCAGCTGCGCGTCGCTGACGCCGGAGGCCGCGGTGACGTTGACGTTGGTGTAGACGCCGGTCTCGCCGACCAGGGTCTGCTGGGCGGTCTTCGTGTCGAGGTAGAAGATCGCGGCGCCGGGGTTGGTGACGGTGAAGTCGGCGATGCCGGAGATCTTCGTCTTGTGGGTGCCGACCGCGCTGAGCACGCCGATCTCGTCACCGAGCTTCAGGTCGTGCTTGTCGGCGGTGTCGGCGTCGACCATGATCTGGCCGGAGTTCCCGGGTGCCGCACCGGAGGTGATCTTCATGGTGCGGGCTTCGTTGCTGTTCCAGCTTCCGACGATGGTCGGGCCGCCGCTGGAGGGCGACAGGTTGTCCTTGTCGGCGTCGACGACGGTCACCGAGGTCGAGAACACCGCGCCCTCGGCGGACTTGACCCCGTCGGCCTTGCGGACCTCGCCCAGTACGGAGGCCGGCATGACTGGCGGCTTGCCGTTGTCGGCGGTGGTCTCGCCGGTGTCGGAGGCGCCCTTGGCGCTCACCGTCACGTCCGAGGAGGTGGCCGCGAAGAGCTTGTCGAACGTCGTGGACATGGTGTCCGTGAAGACGAGCGTGCCGCAGACGAAGGCCACCGACAGCAGGACGGCGATCGCCGACAGCGCCATGCGTCCCTTGTGCGCGAAGAAGTTGCGCATGGAGGTCTTCATGACGGTCATGACGTGCGCCCCCGGGCGTCGAAGTCCTTCATGCGGTCGAGGACGGCCTCCGCGGTCGGCTTGAACATCTCGTCGACGATGCGGCCGTCGGCGAGGTACAGCACACGGTCCGCGTAGCTGGCGGCGACCGGGTCGTGGGTGACCATCACGATGGTCTGGCCCAGCTCGTCCACGGACCGGCGCAGGAAGCCGAGCACCTCGGCGCCGGCGCGCGAGTCGAGGTTTCCGGTCGGCTCGTCCCCGAAGATGATCTCGGGCTGGGCGGCGAGGGCCCGCGCCACGGCGACGCGCTGCTGCTGGCCACCGGAGAGCTGGGTGGGCCGGTGCTTGAGACGGTCGGCGAGCCCGACGGTCTCCACGACGCGCGTCAGCCACTGCTTGTCCGGCTTGCGGCCCGCGATGTCCATGGGCAGCGTGATGTTCTCTATGGCGTTGAGCGTCGGCAGCAGGTTGAACGCCTGGAAGATGAACCCGATCCGGTCCCGGCGCAGCTGCGTGAGCTTCTTGTCCTTCAGGCCGGTGATCTCGGTCTCGTCGAGGTAGATCTGCCCGCCGGTGACGGTGTCGAGCCCGGCGAGGCAGTGCATGAGCGTGGATTTGCCGGACCCCGAGGGGCCCATGATCGCGGTGAACTGGCCCCGTGCGATGTCCACGTCGACGTGGTCGAGGGCGACGACGCGGGTCTCACCGGTCCCGTAGGCCTTCACGACCTGCCGCGCCCGCGCGGCAACGGCCGTACGCCCTCCAGTGCCCCCGTGCCTGGGAATGGTCACAGCCGAAGTCACGGTATGTCTCCTATATCGGTCAGCAGATGGTGAAGGCGGTCGCCTGGTCGACAGCCGCGGTATGCGCTGCCGGACCACTGGGTCCGTCCGACGCGTTTCAGTCTCGCGGCGGGGAGGGGTCCCGCGCCCTGGTGCTCAGCGCAGTCTTTTCCTGTGGAAAACCCCACCCCCGCCGGTGTGCGCAACCGCCCCCCGGCGGCGTAAAGCCAGGTTAAGGACCGGCCCCTGCGCGTCTCGTCCTCCGCCGGTACGAACCCTCCCCAGGTCGTAGTACGGAGGTACCCCTAGGGGCAGTCCACCGAAGGGTGGAGACGGTCTCAGGGTTCGCTCCACCCGTCGGCCTGTTCAGGCTCCACCCTCCCGCAGCCTGAATCAGACAAGGGTCGCGCGAAGCGCGTCGTTGAGGGGTGGAGGTCGGGTGACGGGCGGGCCAAGTGGGAAGCTGTTCGGCGGCAGGTAAGTGCAAGGGGCAGGCAAAACGAGGCACCCGTGGCGCAGGCGCGGCCAGGGCGAGGGGGAGGAAACCCGGGGTGGGCAGCACCAGTTCCGCGGCGCGCGAGTCCGCACGTCCCGCCACGACAGACCGGCGGGGCGCTGTCGTCGCCGCCCTGATGCTCTCGATGGCGCTGGCGGCGCTCGATGCCACCATCGTCTCGACCGCCGTCCCGCAGATCGTCGGAGACCTCGGCGGTTTCTCCGTCTTCTCCTGGCTGTTCTCCGGCTATCTGCTGGCTGTGACCGTCACCCTGCCCGTGTACGGCAAGCTCTCCGACACCTTCGGCCGCAAACCGGTCCTCGTCGCGGGCTCGGTGGTCTTCCTCGTCGGCTCGCTGCTGTGCGCGCTGGCCTGGAACATGGGTGCGCTCATCGCGTTCCGCGTGGTGCAGGGCCTGGGCGGCGGTGCCCTTCAGGGCACCGTCCAGACGCTCGCCGCCGACCTCTACCCGCTGAAAGACCGTCCCAAGATCCAGTCGAAGCTGTCCACGGTGTGGGCGGTCTCGGCGGTCGCCGGCCCGGGTCTCGGCGGGGTGCTCGCCGCCTATGCGGACTGGCGCTGGATCTTCCTGGTCAACCTGCCCGTCGGCGCGGTCGCGTTGTGGCTGATCGTCCGTCATCTCCACGAGCCGGAGCGGGAGACCGGCCCGCACGCGCGCGTGGACTGGGCCGGCGCGCTCGCGGTGTTCGCCTGCGGCGGCGTGCTGCTCACGGCGCTGGTGCAGGGCGGGGTGGCGTGGCCGTGGCTGTCGGCACCCTCACTCGCCCTGTTCGCCGCGGGACTCGCCCTGGTCGCGGTCGTGGTGCTGGTGGAGCGCCGGGCGGCGGAGCCGATCATCCCGGGCTGGGTGTGGCGGCGGCGTACGATCGCCGCGGTCAATCTGGCCCTGGGCGCGCTGGGCCTGCTGATGGTGGCGCCGGCGGTGTTCCTGCCCACCTACGCCCAGTCGGTGCTGGGCCTCGCGCCCGTGGCCGCCGGATTCGTGCTGTCCGTATGGACGTTGAGCTGGCCCGTATCGGCGGCGCTGAGCCAGCACGTGTACCGCAGGATCGGTTTCCGCAACACGGCGATGCTGGGCATCGGAGCCGCCGCGCTGATCCTGTTCGCCTTCCCGTTCCTGCCGTACCCCGGGCAGGCCTGGCAGCCGACCCTGCTGATGCTGCTGCTCGGGGCCGCCCTGGGTCTGTTCCAGTTGCCGCTGATCGTCGGGGTGCAGTCGACGGTGGGGTGGGCGGAGCGCGGCACGACGACCGCGTCCGTGCTGTTCTGCCGCCAGACCGGCCAGACGATCGGCGCGGCGGTCTTCGGCGCGGTCGCCAACGGCGTGCTGGCCGCCCGGCTCGGCGGCGCGAGCGACCTCGACTCGGTGACCCGGGCCCTCAACTCGGGCACCGCCCCGGAGGCGACCCGGCGGGCGATCGCCGACGCCGTGCACGCGGTCTACCTGGGCGCGTCCTGCGCGGCGGCGCTGGCGTTCCTGGTGCTGCTGGTCCTGGCGCCGCGCAGGTTTCCGGTCCTCGAGGGCTGAAGACCACGACGGTCAGGGCAGCCGGACGGAGACTTCCGGATTCGAGGGTGACGGCCCGTCGAACAGCGGCTGGGGAACCCCCTTCAGCTGCAGATCGAAGAAGGCGGCGACGTACGCGCGCGTGAGGGCCGCCGAACGCTCGAACGGGAGGGGAGCGGTATCGGGAATGCCGACCAGTTCCCCGAGGAGGGGCACGTCGGTGAAGGAGCCGTGGTCGGCTCCGGCGACCGTCAGCCAGCGCTTCCAGCCGTCCAGATGTGCCCAGGCCGGGTCCCACGTCTCCGCGAGGGGACTGCCCTGCGCCCCGAACATCAGGAAGGGACGGCCGTCGAGGCCGCTGTCCGGGACGGGGGCGAAGAAGGAACCGTCCATGTTCACGCCCGCCCGCACGCGCGCGTCGGCGGCCATGGTCGTGGCGGCGGCGTTGCCGCCGAGGGAGTGCCCGGCCATGCCGATCCGCTTCAGGTCGATCACGTGCGCGTGCCGCCAGGCGGGGTGGCGGCCGGTCAGCCGGTCGAGCACGAAGGAGACGTCCTCGGCCCGGCTCTCGGCGACGGCCGGGAGCCTGTCCTCGGTGACCTCGTCGCACAGCGTGCAGGGCAGGGTCTGCCCGTCGGGAAGGGTCGTGCCGGCGTTCTCGTACGGGTGATCGACCAGCGCGACCACGTATCCGCGGCTGGTCAGGTCCTCGGCGAGGCCGGTGAGGGTGGCACGCGGCAGCGAGAAACCGGGCGAGAGCACGACGAGCGGGAACCGTCCGTGCACCGGCCGGGCCCCGGAGCGCGCCCAGGTGCGCACACCGCTGAGGGTCTCGGGCGGGACCGTGGCGTCCGGGGCCCTCGACTCCAGCAGCATGCGGGCCTCCTCGGCGGTCATGTAGGGGGCCCGCGGTCCGCCCGTTCCGGGCCGGGCGGGGTAGTACATCGACACCATCAACTGGCGCGCGCCGGCGGACGGCACCCAGGGGTCCGGGCGGTCGGTGTCGACGAGGTGGAGCGTGTCGCGACCGACGGTGTGTGGGCCGGTGGGGCGGGGCAGTTCGGCCCGGGCATGCGACGGCGGCGCGCCTAATGCGGTCGCCGTGGCACCGGCGAGCAACGGCGCGGTGGCCGCCGGACTCGCGGTGACGACCGGCAACGACAGGGCGAGGGCGAGCACGGCGGCGGCAGCGGCCCGGCGGGGGGCTCTGTTGATATCCATGCCATGGACGGTAGGCGGCGGCCCGGAATTCGACATCGGCTCAGGGTTGTACAGCGTGTAGTCCCCTGGACCGACGAACCCGGCCGCCCCTACGACCGCGGTGGGGCGACCCGTATTCTCTGCCCCCATGGTGAAGTTGGAGCGCCTGCGGGCCGACCACGCGGACGCGCTACTGGCCTTCGAGCGGGAGAACCGCGCGTACTTCGCCCGTTCCATACCGGACCGCGGGGACGCCTACTTCACGGCGGCGGGGTTCGCCGAACGCCACCGGGCGCTCCTCGCGGAGCAGCACGCGCGCGTGTGCCACTTCCATGTCGTCCTGGACGAGGAGGGGAACCTGGTGGGCCGGGTGAACCTGATCGACGTGACGGACGGCTGCGCCGAACTCGGCTACCGGGTGGGCGAACAGGCCGCGGGCCGGGGCGTGGCGACGGCGGCCGTCGCTCAGGTGTGCCGCCTGGCCGCCACCGACTACGGGCTGACCTCCCTCACCGCGGTCACGACCCTGGACAACCCGGCCTCGATGACCGTCCTGGCCCGCAGCGCCTTCACACGCGTCGAGGACACCACCGTGGCCGGCCGCCCCGGAGTCCGTTACGTACGCCACCTCGGACGACTGGACGCCCGGAAACGGGGTCAATGCGGGTAACACCCGAGGTCAGCTCAGCAAGCGCGTACCGACCAATCAGTTTGCCCAAAGGCTCGCGTCCACCCGGTACCGCGAAGTAACGTGCGTGGCTCCCACCCCCCACCTCCCTGCGGTCCGCCGCACCGGATCCGACCCGCGCAAGGAGCACCGGGATGTCCTACGACCCGCCGCCACCGTCCTACCCGTACCGGCCGCCCGATTCCTCCCCCTCCTACGACACCTATCCCTGGCAGCCGCAGCAGCCGCCCGGGCCACCCGAACCGGCCGGGCGGCGCCCCCAGCGCCACGCCGCGCTCGGGCACCACAGCGACCTGCGGGTGCTGCGCAGCGCCTACCGCTGGCAGCGGCGCGTGGCCACACTCACGGCGCTCGGCTACTTCGTCCTGTTCCTGATCCTGTCGGCGTTCGCACCATCGTTCATGACGAGCACCGTCACCGACGGCCTGCCCACCGGCCTGCTGCTGGCGCTCGTCCAGGTCCCCGTGACCTGGCTGGCGATCGCCCTGTACGAGCAGACGGCCCGCCGCCGCGTCGACCCCCTCGCGGACCGGATACGCAAGCAGGCCGAACTGGACGCCAGGCGGGAGGAAACGCGGTGACCACCGAGTTCAGCGGCAACGCCCAGTCGATGTCGCTCGTGGGCTTCACGGCGGTGGCCACGATCACCCTGCTGCTGTGCGTGATGACGGGCCCCGACCGCGACGACCTCGACGAGTTCTACACCGGCTACAGCTCGCTGTCCCCCATGCGCAACGGCCTGGCGATCGCCGGCGACTACATCTCCGCCGCGACCGTCCTCGGCACCGGCGGCGTGATCGCCCTGTTCGGCTACGACGGGACCGTACTGGCCCTCAGTACGGCGCTGTCGCTGATGCTGCTGATGTTCCTGCTGGCCGAACCGCTGCGCAACGCGGGCCGGTTCACCATGGGCGACGCGCTGACCCGCCGTATGCCGGGACGCGGTGTCCGTATCACGGCCTGTGCGGTGACCCTGGCGGCGCTGGTGCCGCTGATGGTGGTGCAGCTCGCGGGCACCGGGCAGCTGATGGCGTTCGTCCTCGGCTTCTCCGGCGAGTCGTTGCAGACGGGCTGCATCATCGGCGTGGGCGCGCTGATGATCAGTTACGCGGCGATCGGCGGAATGAAGGGCACCGCCCTCATCCAGATCCTGAAGATCGTGATGCTGCTCGGCTCCGGCATGGTGGTCGCGGTGCTGATCCTGCACCGGTTCGACTGGGACCCGGGGGCCCTGTTCAACGCGGCCGCAGCGAACAGCGGTGTGGGATCGGCGTTCCTCTCCTCGGGGCTCCAGTTCGCGAGCGGCCCCAGCCCCGACCTGGACATGATCACCGCGCAGCTCACGGTGGTCCTCGGCGGTGGCGTACTGCCGCACGTCACCATGCGCATGTACACCGCCTCCAGTGCCCGGCAGGTGCGGCGGTCGATGTCCTGGGCGGTGTCGGGCGTGGCACTGTTCGTGCTCGTCATCACGGTCGTCGGGTTCGGCGCGACGGCCCTGGTCGGGCGGGCGGTGATCGCGCAGGTGGACCCGCAGGGCAACACGGCCTACCTGCTGGGCTCCCAGGCGGCGTTCGGCCCGGACGTCTCGACGGCGGAGACGTTCCTGTTCACGACCGTCACCACGGCGGTCTTCCTCACGCTGCTCGCCTCGGTCGCCGGGATGATCCTCGCCTGCGCCAACTCCCTCGCGCACGACGTGTTCGCGGCCCGGGTACGGGAAATGTCACCGCGCCGCGAGATGACGGTGGCCCGGGTATCGGCGCTGGCCGTGGGCGCCCCGGCGATCCTCCTGGCCACGCTCGTCCAGCATCGCAGCCTGCAACCCCTGGTGACGCTGTCCTTCTGCCTGGGCGCCTCGGCCATCGCGCCCGCGCTGGTCTACAGCCTCTTCTGGCGCCGCTACACCCGCACGGGCCTGCTCAGCACCCTCATCGGCGGCTCGCTGGCCGTCCTGCTGCTGATGCCGGGCACCAACCTGGTCTCCGGCTCACCCGTCTCCGCCTTCCCCGACGCCGACTTCAACTGGTTCCCGTTCACCACCACGGGCCTGCTCTCCATCCCCCTGGGCTTCGCCTGCGGCTGGCTGGGCACGATGGCCTCCGGCCGCCGCAAGTCGGAGGAACAGCGCCACGAGTACGAGGCGGTGGAGGGCTGGATCCTGGCGGGCGCGGTGCGCAGGAATCGCTGACAGGGTGGCACGGCGGCCGACGACAGCGTCGGAAACGCGCGCTGGTCCGCCGCCGGCAGGCGGCGGCGCCAACACGCTCCCACCGGCCGGCGGTCGGCGACGCCCCGCCGGCGCCCCGCGGCAGCGGCGGCGGCCAGCGGACGGCAGGAGGCAGGAGGCAGCCTCTGCAACGCGCGCCGGCCGGCCGACGGCCCAGGGCGGCCTTAACCCCCAGCCGCCAGCCGCCAGCCGCCAGCCGCCGTTCGGCGATGCCCGCCAGCACCGCGCGGGAGCGACGGCCAACGGACAGCAGGCAGCAGGCAGCAGGCAGCAGCCTCGGCAACGCCCGCCGGTCCGCCGACGCTCCCCGGCGGCCCCAATACCCATCCGACGGCCAGCGGTCGGCGACGCCCGCCGACGTCACGCAGAAGCGACGGTCAACGGACGGAAGGCGACAGCGTCGGCAACGCCCGCTGGGCGGCCGGTGGTGGCGGCGGCGCCGATGGGGGCGGTGGATGGACGGCGGCGCCGCGCCAAAGCGCCGCGGCCGATGTCACCCGGTCGCCGCCCTGCCCCGCCACGCCGCGCGCCTCGCCTCACTCCGCCGTCGCCCTCCCCGCCCACGCCGTCAGGCTGGTGTGTACGCGGTCGATGTGTGCCCGTACGTCGTCCGCGCGCTCGGCGTGCTCACGCAGCACTCGTTGTGTCTCCTGTTCGACGGACTCCGCGTGCCCGCGGGCCTCGGCGAGCAGCTCCGCGGCGCGTGCGGCAGCCTCTTCCTGCTGGTCCCGGGCGGAGTCGTCGGCGTCGGCGAAGGCCTGCTCGGCCTCGGTCAGCGCGCCCTCGGCGCGCGTCACCGCTTCCGCGTGGTGGGTGTCCAGCGCGGCCGCCCGGGCGGCATACTCCTCGTCCAGCTCAGCCCACCGCTCGGCGTGTTCCTTGGCCTGCTCGGCCAGCATTCCGGAGGTACGCTGCCGCATCTCCCGCAACGCGGCCAGCGCCTCGCCCCGCTGCTCCCCGGCCTCCCGGCCGGCCACGGCCCGGATCTCGTCGGCTTCGGCGCGCGCCGCGAGCAGCCGCTGCCGGGCGCGTTCGTCCGCGTCGGCGCGTACGGCCTCGGCGTGCGCCTGCGCGGACTCGCGCACGCCGGCCGCGGACGCGCCCGCCCCGTCCACCAGCTGCCGCGCCTCCCGCCGCGCCCCCTCCCGCACGGCCGCCGCCTCCTCCTGGGCGAGGTCGAGGAGCCGCCGGGCCCGCTCCCCGAGCGACTCGTAGGTCTGCGGGACCAGCCCCGCGACGGCCTCCCGCAGCCGCTCCAGTTCCGCGTCCATCTGCCGGGCGAGCACCGTCAGCCGCGCGGCCCTCTCCCAGGCCGCGTCACGGTCCTCGGACAGGGCCTCGGCGTACTCGTCGACCTGCTCGGGACGGTAACCGCGCCCCCGCACGGCCTGGAAGCCGTGCGGGGACACCGATGCGCTGCTCATGCTGGGGCCCCTCTCCACCACGCCGACGCGCGATCGAGCGCGAAATGGGATGATTCCGCGCACATCTTTGTGGATCAGGCGGAAGCGTTCCTAACGCGACACTCCGCACAGAGGTCACGGGCCCGGCCCGGCCGTACAGCGGTCAGCCCCACGTGGTGCCCGCGGGCTCCTTGATCGTCGTGTTGATGCGGTTGAACAGGTTCGTGACCGCGACGGTGAGGATCAGCGCCGAGATCTCCTTCTCGTCGAAGTGGTCGGCCACCTCGTCCCACAGCGCGTCCGGAACCGACTCCTCCGAAAGATCCGAGAGCCGCGTCATCGCCTCCGTCAGCTTCAGCGCGGCGCGCTCGGCGTCCGAGAAGAAGGGCGCGTGCCGCCAAGCGGCGACGGCCGCGATGCGCTCCTCGCTCACCCCGGCCTTGCGGAGGTTGTCGGTGTGCCCGTGCACGCAGGCCCCGCAGCCGTTGATCTGACTGGCCCGCAGCCCGACGATCTCCGCCACGTCCTGCCGGAGCCCGCCCTCCCCGATCGCCTGGAAGAGGGTGCCGATGCCCTTCATCGCACCGGGAAGGACGTACGCCGGGTTGGTCATCCGTGCCTGCATGATCTCTGCCTCCTGCGTCTGCGGTGATGCGCTGTCACCTCACTGACGGAGCGGCGCGGGAATGTGTGACAGCCCGGCACGAAAAAGCCGGACCCGGCGGCCTCACGACCGACCGGACCCGGCTCTCAGGACACCTCAGCGGCGGCGCGTCACAGCAGTCCGTCCCACATCTGCTCCAGCAGCACCGACCACCAGCTCTCCGGCGACCCCAGCGCCGCCGGGTCGAGCGCGGCCAACTGGGCCTGGAAGTCGACGGTCCAGCGCCCCGCCTGCTCCTGGTTCAGCCCGAACCGCAGCCGCCACATCCGCCCGAGCAGCGCCAGGCAGCGCGCGAACTCCGGCAGCCCGGTGTTCACGAACTGCGGCGGGACGGGCGCCCCGCCCGGCCCCGCCTCCACCGGCACGGCGACGATGTTCGCCGTGCCGTACTGCACGCAGATCGCCTTGCCGAAGTCGCTGCCCATCACCAGGTAGGAACCCGCGTCCGAGGCCGGCTGCACACCGCGCTCGGCCGCCAGCTCCGCCAGCGTCGGCACGGGCCTGCCCGGCTGCGCCTGCGCCCAGAAGAAGGGGCCCATGTCCATCGGCAGGCCCGCCGCCACCAGCGTGTGCGCCACGACCGGCGGCACACCCTGCCGGGACACTGCGGCCTGCTCGAACCGGAACACCCCCGGCCCGAACGCGGCCGCCAGCTCCTGCGCGATGGCCTCCGGCGGGATCGGCGGCACCGCCGGCACCGGCGGCAACGGCGCCCGCACCGGGGCCGGACGCGCCGGGCCGTCCGCCACCTGGTGCAACTCGCCCTGGTGGACCAGCAGTTGCCGCATACCCTGCTGCCGGCTCGCGTGGTCCGTACCGTACGGCGCGATGCTCGTGATCCGCGCCTGCGGCCACTGCTCCCGGATCATCCGCGCGCAGTACGCACCCGGCAGCTCACACGACTCCAGCTCGGTGTGCAGCTCCAGCACCTGGTCCGGGGGCACGTTCATGGCCCGCAGCTCGTGGAAGATCTGCCACTCCGGATGCGGCGTACCCGGCGCCGAACGCCGGATCAGCTGCTGCTCGGAACCGTCCTGCGCGCGGTAGCGCAGCACGGCCTGGTAGCCGGGGCCGACCGTCGGCTGCCCGGCGGGCTGCTGCGGATAGCCGTACGCCGGAGGCTGCCCGGGGCCGGGCTGACCGGGCGGCGGCATCGCACCGGGCGGCATGGCGCCGGGCGGCATCGCACCCGGTGGCATCGCACCCGGTGGCATCCCACCAGGCGGCATCGCCCCGGGCGGCATCGGCGGCGCACCGGGCACGCCAGGAGCGCCCTGGGCGCCCGGGACACCCGGGGCAGCGGGTGGCGCCCCGGGGGCCTGCGGCGGCGGAGGCACGCCGGGGCCGCCCGCCGGAGGCGTGGCCAGCATGGTCTCCGCGTGATGCACGGGACCCGGGCCGCCGGGAACACCCGGGGCGCCAGGGGCACCCGGCGCACCAGGCGGGTTCGGCGTACCCGGAGGCTGCGGAGCACCAGGCGCACCAGGCGCGCCCGGAGGCCCCGGAGGCTGCGGTGCACCCGGACCGGACCGACCGGGATCGGCCAGCATCGTGGCGGCATGGTGAACACCACCGGGCGGCGTACCACCAGGGACGCCGGGCGGGTTCGGAGCACCCGGAGGCTGCGGCGCACCAGGAGGACCCGGAGGCTGCGGCGCACCAGGAGGACCCGGCGGCTGCTGGGGAGGCAGCGGAGCACCAGGCCCCTCGTTACCCGGACCTCCAGGACCCCCAGGGCCACCGGACCCCTCAGGCCCGAGCGCCGACACGAGCTGCGTAGGCACGTAACCCCCCGCAGGGGTACCCGGCGCACCGGGCCCCGACGGCGGAGGCGGCGTACTGCCCGGCCGGACACCCGGCGTCCCCGGGGCGCCCGGCGGAGGCGGCGTCGTCGGCCCCGCGCCCCGTCCACGACCCGGCGGTGGAGCCGCCTTGCTGGTCGCGGCGTCGGCGATGTCCCCGGCGTTCGGCGCGAGCGGCCGCTCAGGCACACCCGGCCCGTTCGGCGGCTGCGGAACACCGGCGGGAGCAGGCCCGGAAGCCGCCCCACCCCCCGCAGACCCCACAGCCCCACCGTCGGCACCCTGCGGCGGATACCCGTACGGCTGCCCGCCCGGCCCAGGCGGAGGCGTGCTGCCCAGCGGCACACCACCGGGCGGCGTACCCGGCACGCCAGGAGCCGGAGCGGCACCCGCCGACCCCGGCGGATAGCCGTAGCCCGGCCCACCAGGCGAAGCCGCACCCGCACCCGCACCGCCCTGCGCGTTCGGATCGTCGATCGCCGGTGAGACCGCCGTCGGCGGAAGCTGGCTGCCGCCCGACAGCAGCGCCGTCTTGGCCTCCGGCGTCGTCGGCGGCGGCGTGTCACCGTCGGTCTCGCTCAGCGGCGGCGCGAAGACCGTCGCGGGCAGCGGTACGGAACGGTCGTCACCGGCATCGCCGTTGGTGTCCGTACCCGCCCAGGGCGTGGCCCCGGCAGGCACACCCGGCGCCTCCGCTCCCCCGCCGTCACTCCCCACCGCAGCAGGCCAGGACGTACCGGAAGCGGAATCACCCCCTGCAGCACCGGCAGCGGCAGAGCCCGAAGCACCAGCCGGGTCGGCGGCGGAAGCCGACGCGGCACCCGCCCCCGCCCCCGCTCCCGAACCCGCACCGGCCCCCCGCCGATCCGGAATCCCCAGCTTGTCGGCCGCGTCCTGCAACCACTCCGGCGGAGTCAGCAGGAAGGACGTCTGGTTCAGATCCACCCGGGCCGCCGCGGCCGGCGCCGGCTCCTCCGCCGTGTCCGGACGGCCGTACTCCTCCTCGTACCGGCGGATCACCTCACCCACCGGCAGCCCGGGCCACAGCGTCGCCTCACCGCTGTCCCGCGCGATCACCAGCCGCTGCGCGCCACCGTCGGAACGCGGCCCGTCCGCCCGGTCCTCGGCCCACACCACGAACCCCAGGTCGAACTCCCGCACCCGCACCTCACGATGCTGGTACGACGGCACGTCCCCGTTGATCCACTCTTCCGCGCGCTCCTGCGCCTGCGCGAAGGTCACCATCGCTGACGTCACTCCCCCACGGCCGAGGACGACACCGCGCCCACCGGCACCACACGCGCGAACCCGCCGTCCACCATCAAGTTCGCCACCGTCTCCAACTCCGGCGGATCACCGGCCAGCCGCGACAGGAAGACATCGAAGTCGTCCCCGCACGGCAGCAGCAACCGTTCCACCCGATCCGCCGGCGGCACCGAGGGATCCACGTCCCGCGCGTCGTCGTACGCGCAGAACCACACCGAACCGATCCGGTCCCCCTTGACCTTCACCGCCAGCAGCCCGCCCTGCACGAAGGCGACCCCCAGGTAGTCCTTGGTCAGATGGTCACGCAGACACTTGTTGACGTACACCAGGTCGTTCACGGCCGCCTCGTCCCGCACGGTGAAGAACGGCTGGTCGACCAGCAGCCCCAGCTCCGCGTCCAGCGCGGCACCCACCGGCGCACAGCCCCCCGCCGCCTTCAAAAACGACCGGTACGGACCCGGCAGCCGATAGCCGAGATCCTCCTCGACCCCCTGCACCTGCGACTCCGTCACCGCCACACCCGACTTCGGCAGCCCGAAGTGCGCCGGACGCGTCTCCTGCAACGGCCGCGTGCCCCGCTTGGCATGGTCGACGCCCGACGTCGCCACACCGCCGTGGTGCCGCAGCAACGCCTTCACCTCGACCGGGACCAGCTCCAGCCGCCGGGAGCCCACCGCGTGGTGCCACGTCCAGCCGTGCGGCGTCGCCACCGCCGGCACCGTGTCCCACAACTCGTGCCCCGACGCCGACAGCGCCATGTTCGCCGACACGTAGTCCGTCAGCCGCAACTCGTCGACACCGAAACCCTCCGGCGGCTCCGCGATCTCCGCGGCCGCACGCGCATAGGGCGAGAAGTCGGGGTAACCACGCTCGTCGACCCGTACCCCTCTCGGGTGACGGGCCGCCCGGACCGGATCCGGGAAATGCACGACCTGCCCGGCGTAGGCCGCGTTCGGCGGCGCGGCTTGCTGCCCGAGCCGACCTGTCGTCATGGCGGTTGCCCCCTGCGGCACTCTGTACGACCCGTATTGACCACCCTTGGCGCACTACGGCCCGTATCGACTGTCACGTCTGTCTGTCTCGACTTCACTGCACTTCCCTGCACCCGCCGACCCCACGGATCACCCTCCGGTTCACTGCATCGATCTCCGAACGGATCACCGCACGGCCCGCGGTGCCGACAGCCTATGCGGTACGACGACACCGGTCACCGGCACCGGTCAGCCGCCCCTTCCGCTTCTGTGACCAGCCGTCACCCCACCGTGACGGCACGCCCCGGAACGGGCGTGTCACCGCTCCCCAGCTTCCGCACCAGCCACGGCATTTGGCAGTCTGTGACCCCCGGGGGATGCACGGAGGGGAATACGATCATGAACGCGACACAGACGGGACCACACACCGGCAGGTCCGCCGACCCACGAAACGGCGACCCCCGGGGCAGTGCCCCACAAGGCGGCGACCCACGCACCGGCGCCCCCCGAAGCGGCGACCCCCGCATCGGCTGGAGCGCCACCGAAGCGCCCCACGCCCCCGTCCTCCACCACCGCCGCGACGGCATCCTCCCCACCGTCGCCGCCGCCCTCTCCGTCCGCGGCGCCACCCTCACCGGCACCGCCGCCCGCGGCGACGCACCTCCCGCCCTGCACCCCCTCGTCCAGGACTTCCTGGACACCCTCACCAGCGCCCAGCGCGACCGCTTCACCGGCCGCTGTGCCGAGACCATCCTCATCTCCCGGCACATCACCGCCGCCGACGCCGCCCGCAGCAAACGCGCCGCCCGCAAACCCATGACCAACGGCGAGGCCCGCAAAGCCCTCAAGCAGGCCAAACTCACCGCCCGCCGCATCCGCGAGGACGGCGACCCCCTCCACGGCAGCTTCGCCACCCCCTGCCGCGCCTGCACCGCGCTCAGCGCCCACTTCGGCGTCCGCATAGTCGACCCTGCGGCCACGACCGGCTGACGCACCCCACCCCCCACGCACACCGGAACAACACCCCTCGGCGCGCACCCCACGCCGCCCATGACCTCGACGAGACGAAGGGCAGATGCAGACCGACCGCACCTCCACCACCCGCTTCGCCGTACAAGTCGACGCCACCCTGCGCGCCGCCGGCTGGCAACCCGGACGCTGGGACATCAAACAGGCCGAGATCTGGGCGGACGCCCTGCGCGACCACGCCTCACCCGCCGGCCACCGCCACACCGTCTTCCCCGCGGCCGTCGAAGCCTGGGCCGAGTTCGGCGGACTCCACATCACCCCCACCGGCCCCGGCCGCCAGGTCGCCCCCGCCACCCTCCACCTCGACCCCCTGCACGGCCTCCACATGGCCCGCACCCTCGGCGACCTCGGCCGCGCCCTCGGCACCGAGGTCTGCCCCCTCGGCGCCGAAACCGACAGCCAGGCCCTCCTCGCCATCGACACCGAAGGCCGCGTCTACACCCTCGACCACACCGGTGACTGGTACCTCGGCGCCGACATCGACCAAGCCCTGTCCACCCTCATCGCCGGCACGGCACCGACGCGCCTGACAGCGGGCTGACAACAGCCACACAGAGCCGCGCGGACGGCTACGACGCCGGAATCACCGCCGACACCCGAAAACCCCCCGCATCCGTCGGCCCGGACACGAACACCCCGCCCAGCGCGGCAACCCGCTCCTTCATCCCCACCAGCCCGTTCCCCCCGGACGGCAACCGCGCCGACGACGCCGCCGCCTCGGGCGGCTCGTTCTCCACCTGCATCGCGATCTCCGACACCCGATGCGCCAGCCGCACATACGTCTTCGCCCCGGCCGCGTGCTTGTGGACGTTCGTCAACGCCTCCTGCACCACCCGATACGCCGTCTGCTCCACCTCCGGCGCATACGACCGGGCATCACCCTCCACCGTCAGATCGACCACCATCCCCGCGGCGGCCGACTGCCCCACCAGATCCTCGATCTCCGCCAGACACGGCCCCTCGTCGTCAGCCGCCCGCGAAGCCGCCGCCGCGGCAGCCACCCCCACCGCCGCCAACGGCATCGACGCGGCACGCTCACGCCGCTCGCCCCCGCCACTGCGCAGCACCCCGAGCATCTCCCGCAACTCGGTCAGCGCCTGCCGCCCCATGTCCCCCACGAGCGCGGCGTTCCTGACGGCCTTCTCGGGATCCTTCCGCGCCACCGCCTGAAGCGCGGCGGCATGCACGACCATCAGACTCACCCGATGCGCGACGACGTCGTGCATCTCCCGGGCGATCCGCGTCCGCTCCTCGTTCCGGGCCCACTCGGCCCGCTCCTCCGCCCGCTCCGCGAGCAGCTGAAGCTCCCGCTCCAGACTGTCCGCACGCTCCCGCAGGCTCTCCATCAGCCGCCGCCGGGCCCCCACGTACAGACCGAGCAGCACCGGGGGCGCCGTGAAACCGAGCGACATCGTGATCGCCGCGAAGGGCACGAACCAGTCCCCCAGGTCCAGATCACCCCGCACCATGTCCTGCCGCGTCTTCACGAACGTCACGATGAGCGTCGCCACCAGCGACATCCCCGCCAGCGAGCCGACGATCCGCCGGGGCAGCTCGCACGCGGCCAGGGTGTAGAGGCCGACGACGCCCATCAGGAAACCCATCTGGGCGGGCGTGATCGCGATCGAGACCAGCACGACGGCGATCGGCCAGCGCCGCCGCACTAGCAGCACGGAACCGGCCACCACACCGAAAACGACCCCCGCGGCCACCGGGACCCCCGCGTCCCTGGCGAACGGAATGCCCTCCGCCCCGCACTCCAGCGCGGACACCACGGCCAGACTCACATCGAACACGGCACTACGCCGTCTGTCCCACCACCATGGCCCTCCCCGGGCCGTCACAAGGTCTTCCCCCGTCGCGGTCATGCCTCCAGCCTACGGGCGCCCGCAGCCGGTTTTCCGGCGCATTTCCCGGACTTGCCCACACCACACTCCGTGACCGTTCGGCTGCGATACGGCCCGATATCCCTCGAACTGCTGAATCGCTCACCGTTCGACCCCGGAGGCCTCCATTCCGCCCGGACGGTATGCCTATGACACATGCACCTGGCAAATACGCCGACTTCGAGGGCCTGCGGGAGAGGGCGGTGGCGCTGCGGCGGTCGGGCTACAGCCTTCGTCAGATCCGCGACGAGCTGAAGATCTTCAACAACGACATCCTCAACCAACTGGTCAAGGGTGAGCCCCCGCCGGCCTGGACGAAGCGCCCGAACGCGAAGGACGACCTACGGCAGAAGGCCAGGGAGCTCCGGCTCCAGGGCTGGACGTACGACCAGATCGAGGCGGAGCTGGGGTGCTCGAGGAGCTCGGTGTCGCTGTGGGTGAGGGACCTGCCGAAGCCGGAACCCCGGTACACGCCGGAGGAACAGCGGGCACTCATGCAAGCGGGTCTCGCCCGGCTCCGCGCCACGCAGGACGAAGAGCGCAAGCGCACCAAGGAAAGCGCAACACAGGAGGTGGGCGACCTCACGGACAGGGAGCTGTTCCTGACGGGCGTCGCGCTCTACTGGGCCGAGGGCGCCAAGAGCAAGCCATACGACCGGCGCGAGAGGGTCGTCTTCGTCAACAGTGACCCCGGAGTGATCCAGGTCTACCTCGCCTGGCTCGACCTGCTCGGGGTGAGCCGGGAACGCCTGCGCTTCCGGGTACTCATCCACGAATCAGCGGACGTCGAGGCGGCACAGCGCTATTGGGCGGACCTGGCTGACGTCGACGCGTCGGTCTTCGCCAGGCCGACGCTGAAGAAGCACAACCCCAAAACCGTCCGCAAGAACACTGGCGACGACTACCACGGCTGCCTTGCCGTGACGGTTTCCCGAAGTGCCGAGCTGTACAACCGCATCGAAGGCTGGTGGAGCGGCATCGTTGCCCACGCTCAGGCCCGTCTCCGGTAAGGTCTGAGGCGCTGTCCCCCGTGGTGTAACTGGCAGCACACTGGTTTTTGGTACCAGCAGGACAAGGTTCGAATCCTTGCGGGGGAGCCAGCGGCCCCCAGAGCCTCAGTTCGGGTCCTGACTCCGCGAACCCCCGGCCAGGCCCCACACCCCCACCCCCCACAAAACCCCCCGGTATCCTGCGGATGTCACCCCACCCCATCCACAGCCGAAGGGCATCCCGTGAGCGCCAACCGCCCGGCAGCCGTCGTCGTTCTCGCAGCGGGTGAGGGCACCCGTATGAAGTCGGCCACACCCAAGGTCCTGCACGAGCTCTGCGGCCGCAGTCTCGTGGGACACGTGCTCGCCGCCGCGGGCGAGCTGCACCCCGAGAACCTGGTCGTCGTGGTCGGCCACGCCCGTGAGAAGGTCACCGCCCATCTCGGCGAGATCGCCCCGGACGTCCGCACGGCGGTACAGGCGGAGCAGAACGGCACGGGTCACGCCGTGCGGATGGGACTGGAAGCGCTCGGCGGGTCCGTCGACGGGACGGTCGTCGTCGTGTGCGGGGACACTCCCCTGCTCACCGGCGAGACGCTGCGGGCGCTCTCCGCGACCCACAGGGAAGACGGCAACGCGGTCACCGTCCTGACCGCCGAGGTGCCGGACGCGACGGGCTACGGCCGGATCGTGCGGGACGACTCGGGTGCCGTGACGGCGATCGTGGAGCACAAGGACGCCACCGACGCGCAGCGGTCGATCCGGGAGATCAACTCGGGCGTGTTCGCGTTCGACGGGCAGTTGCTGGCCGACGCGCTGAAGAAGGTGCGGACCGACAACAGCCAGGGCGAGGAGTACCTGACCGACGTGCTCGGGATCCTACGTGAGGCCGGGCATCGGGTCGGGGCGTCGGTGGCGGGTGACCACCGGGAGATCGCCGGTATCAACAACCGTGTGCAGCTCTCGGAGGCGCGTCGGATTCTCAACGACCGGCTGCTCACCGAGGCGATGCTGTCCGGTGTCACGGTCGTCGATCCGGCGACCACCTGGGTCGATGTGACGGTCACGTTCGAGCAGGACGCCGTGGTGCATCCGGGCACGCAGCTGCACGGGGCGACGCACCTGGGCGAGGGTGCGGAGGTCGGTCCCAACTGCCGGCTGACGGACACCCGGGTGGGTGCGGGCGCGCGCGTGGACAACACGGTGGCGGTGGGCGCCGAGGTGGGTGCGGAGGCGAGCGTGGGGCCGTTCGCGTATCTGCGTCCGGGGACCCGGCTGGGTGCGAAGGGCAAGATCGGGACGTACGTGGAGACGAAGAACGCCTCGATCGGTGAGGGGACGAAGGTGCCTCATCTCTCGTATGTCGGTGACGCGACGATCGGTGATCACACGAACATCGGTGCCGCGAGCGTGTTCGTGAACTACGACGGTCAGGAGAAGCACCACACGACTGTCGGTTCTCATTGCCGTACGGGCTCGGACAACATGTTTGTGGCGCCTGTCACGGTCGGGGACGGCGCGTACACCGCCGCCGGGTCCGTGATCACCAAGGATGTGCCGCCCGGTTCGCTGGCTGTGGCCCGTGGTCAGCAGCGGAATATCGAGGGTTGGGTGGCTCGTAAGCGTCCGGGGAGCGCGGCTGCGAAGGCGGCCGAGGCGGCTTCCCGGGGGTCGGCCGAGGAGGGCTGACCGGAAACCGGTGCCTGAAACACGGCGTACGGTGATAAGTGCACACCCGCACCCCCACCAGCTGAGACGGCCTCTAGCAAGCCGGCTGAGAGGTCTCTCGACACCCAGCTGCGACACCTCTGAGGAGACAGTGCTGTGACCGGGATCAAGACGACCGGCGAGAAGAAGTTGATGTTCTTCTCCGGCCGCGCCCACCCCGAGCTTGCCGAGGAGGTCGCCCAGCAGTTGGGTGTCGGGGTTGTCCCGACGAAGGCCTTCGACTTCGCGAACGGGGAGATCTATGTGCGTTATCAGGAGTCGGCACGTGGTGCGGACTGCTTCCTGATCCAGAGCCACACGGCTCCGATCAACAAGTGGATCATGGAACAGTTGATCATGATCGACGCGCTGAAGCGTGCGTCGGCCCGCTCCATCACCGTCATCGTGCCGTTCTACGGTTACGCGCGGCAGGACAAGAAGCACCGGGGACGTGAACCGATTTCGGCGCGTCTGATCGCGGACATGATGAAGACCGCGGGTGCGGACCGGCTGCTGACCGTGGATCTGCACACGGACCAGATCCAGGGCTTCTTCGACGGTCCGGTGGACCATCTGTTCGCGCTGCCGCTGCTGGCGGACTACGTGGGCCGGAAGGTGGACCGGAACAAGCTGACGGTCGTGTCTCCGGACGCGGGCCGGGTGCGGGTCGCCGACCGCTGGTGCGACCGTTTGGGCGCGCCGCTGGCGATCGTGCACAAGCGCCGGGACAAGGACGTCGCGAACCAGGTCACCGTCCACGAGGTCGTGGGTGAGGTGAAGGGGCGCGTGTGTGTCCTGGTGGACGACATGATCGACACGGGTGGGACGATCTGTGCCGCGGCGGACGCGCTGTTCGCGCATGGCGCGGAGGACGTCATCGTGACGGCGACGCACGGTGTGCTGTCGGGTCCGGCGGCGGACCGGCTGAAGAACTCGCGGGTGAGTGAGTTCGTGTTCACGAACACGCTGCCGACGCCGGGTGAGCTGAGCGGGGACCTGGACAAGATCTCGGTGCTGTCGATCGCGCCGACGATCGCGAACGCGGTGCGTGAGGTGTTCGAGGACGGTTCGGTGACGAGCCTGTTCGACGACCAGTAGGAGGCCCTGGTCGGGCTTCTGTAGATCGTTTTGGGTGCGGCCTCCCTTGCCGAGTAGACTGCTGAAGTTGCTCGGCGAGGGAGGCCGTACCGCTTCTTCTGGAGGCTTGTACGGCGGTCCGTTATCGACGCGCTCTTCGTAGCAGGCCGTTCGTGGCCGGGTGACCACGTCCGTTTCTGACTTCGAGGAGTGAGTATGTCCGAGGTGAAGATCTCCGCCGCGACGCGCACCGAGTTCGGCAAGGGTGCCGCGCGCCGTATCCGTCGTGAGTCCAAGGTTCCGGGTGTCCTGTACGGGCACGGTTCGGACCCGCTGCACCTGACCCTGCCGGGTCACGAGCTGCTGATGGCGCTGCGTACGCCGAACGTGCTGATCGCGCTGGACATCGACGGCAAGTCCAACGAGCTGGCGATTCCGAAGGCCGTGCAGCGTGACCCGCTGAAGGGTTTTCTGGAGCACGTGGACCTTCAGCTGGTGAAGCGTGGCGAGCAGGTCAACGTCGAGATCTACGTGCACACCGAGGGTGAGCTGGCCCCGGGCGGCAACCTGCTGGAGCACGTGCTGAACGCGCTGCCGGTGGTGGCCGAGGCCACGCACATCCCGGAGTCCGTGACCGTCTCCGTCGAGGGTCTGACGGCCGGTGACTCCATCCTGGCCAAGGACATCCCGCTGCCGAAGGGCACGACGCTGGACGTCGAGGAGGACACGGTCGTCCTTCAGGTTCTGGCCGCGCAGGCCGAGGAGCCCTCCGAGGGCGAGGAAGAGGGCTCAGAGGCCGCCGAGGCCTGATCCCTCGTCGTCGTTTCGTCGGCCGCTGTTCCCGTGCGGGGCAGCGGCCGACGCGTATGAAGGAGACATGGACGTGACGACCGATGCCGCCGTGCCCTGGCTGATCGTGGGGTTGGGCAATCCGGGGCCGGAGTACGCGGGTAACCGGCACAACGTGGGCTTCATGGTGGCCGATCTGCTGGCGGAGCGGATCGGGGGGAGGTTCAAGCGGGCCGGGAAGGCGCAGGCGCAGGTCGTCGAGGGACGGATCGGGCCGCCGGGGCCGATGAGCCGTCGGGTGATTCTGGCGAAGCCGATGTCGTACATGAATCTGTCGGGCGGGCCGGTGAACGCGCTGCGGGACTTCTACAAGGTGCCGGTGGCCCATGTCGTGGCGATTCATGATGAGTTGGACATCGATTACGGGGTGCTGCGGTTGAAGCTGGGCGGCGGGGACAACGGGCACAACGGGTTGAAGTCGATGACGAAGGCGTTCGGGGCGGATTATCACCGGGTGCGGTTCGGGATCGGCCGGCCGCCGGGACGGATGCCGGTGGCGGATTTCGTGCTGAGGGATTTCTCGTCGGCGGAGCGCAAGGAGCTGGACTACTTCGTGGACCGGGCGTCGGACGCGGTGGAGGCTCTGGTGATCGAGGGGCTGGAGCGGGCGCAGAGTACGTACAACTCCTGACTTGTCGCCCTGGGGAGTTGACCGGCCGTGCGGGTATGGCCAATGATCCCGGCCATGCCTGCCTCTGCTGCCGTCACTCACGAGAGCGCCCATGCCGTGTTGCGGTTCGGGCGGTTCGCGGCGATGGGTGCGGTCGCGGTGCTGATCCTGATCGCGGGTGTGTGGGCGTCGTGGGGCACGGCGCAGCACGTGATGCTGACGAAGGGCCGGGAGCGCGGCACGGTCGAGGTGTCGCGGTGCGGGCAGGACACGTGCACGGGTCGGTACTCGCCGTTGTCCGAGGGTTGGCAGCCCCGGTCGAAGGTGGTCCTGGAGAAGTCGGTCGCGGTGCAGAAGGGCCGGACCTACACGGTGGTCGTGAAGCCCGGCAGTGATGACGCGGTGCGCTCGGGCCCGGCCGGGGTGCTGTACGCGTGGATTCCGCTGGGTGGTGCGCTGTTGCTGGCGTCGGTCGTGGTGGCGGGTGGTCTGCTGCGTACGCGGGCGGCGTGGGTGATGGCGTTGTCGGGCGTGGCGTTGCTGACGGCGGCTTTCGTGACTGTCTGAGTGACTGTTTGAGTGACTGTTTGAGTGACCGTCTGAGGGGTTCCGGCGTTCTCCCTTTCTGTGGGGGGCCGAGCGTTGTCGGTTCGTGATTGACGGGCGGTCGGGTGGGGCTGGAAGCTGAGCCGCCCCCTCCACATCTTCTCGGTCACTTCTCGAAGATGGATGACTTCTCGATGCGAACTCTCTCGCGCGCCGGCGCTGTCGCCGCCGCCGCTTCCGCGGTCCTCCTGCTCGCTCCGGCCGCCCACGCGACCCCTCCCGGTGACAACGGCACGGTCAAGATCCACGACGCTTCGACGGACGAGGAACTGCGCCGCAACGAGCCGCACGTGTGCACGTTCTACCTGGACGCCTTCGGTTTTGACGGCGGCCAGGAGGTCGACTGGCGCATCGACGCGATCCCCCCGAGCGAGAACAAGGGGGAGACGGTGAAGTCCGGCGCGCTCACCCTGGACGCGGAGGGCCACGGCCGTACGGAGGATCTGTCGCTGCCCGACGGGCACTACAAGCTGTTCTGGAACTTCGACGGTGAGAAGGGTGCCGCCAAGCACAAGGTGTTCTGGACGGACTGCGAGGACGAGCAGGAGCCCGGCGGTTCGACGCCGTCCGGGTCGGCTTCGCCGTCGCCTTCGTCCGGGGCGTCAGCGGCGCCGTCGGCGGGGCCGGGTTCGTCGGCGTCCCCGGCGTCCCCGAGTTCGCCGGCCGGCGGGGGTGTGCCGGCGTCTTCGTCGCCGTCGCCGCAGGGCGGTGCCGAGGGTGATCTCGCCGAGACGGGCAATGGAGCGCCGGTGGGTGTGCTGTCCGGTGTGGCGGCGGTGCTGGTGGCGGGCGGCGGGTTCCTGGTGTTGCGTCGCCGCAGGCTCGGCCGCGGCTGACGCGGAACGGACCGTGCCCCCGGGCCCGTACGGGTTCGGGGGCACGGTGGTGTCCGGGAGCGGTTCAGCCGGTGTTGCGCAGGCCCGCTGCCACGCCGTTGACGGTGAGGAGCAGGGCGCGGGCGAGGAGCGGGTCGGGCTGTTCGCCGGCGGCGGCCGCGTCGCGCTGCCGCTTGAGCAGGGCGACCTGGAGGTAGGAGATGGGGTCGAGGTAGGCGTCGCGGATGGCGAAGGTCTGCTTCAGGACGGGTTCGGCGTCGAGGAGTTCCTGTTCGCCGGTGACGCGCAGGACCTCCGCGACGGTCAGTTCGTGTTCGGCCTTGATGGTGTCGAAGACGTGCTTGAGTTCGTCGGGGACGAGGGTGTCGACGTAGTGCTGGGCGATCCGCAGGTCGGTCTTGGCCAGGGTCATCTCGACGTTGGAGATGAAGTTGCGGAAGAAGTGCCACTGGCCGTACATCTCGTCGAGCACGGTGTCCAGGCCTGCCTCGCGCAGGGCCTTGAGGCCGGAGCCGACGCCGAACCAGCCGGGGACGATCTGCCGGGACTGGGTCCAGCCGAACACCCACGGGATGGCGCGCAGGCCGTCGAGCGAGACGCCGGAGCCGGGGCGGCGGGAGGGCCGGGAGCCCAGGTGCAGGTCGGCGAGCTGGTCCACCGGCGTCGACGCGAGGAAGTACGTCGGCAGGTCGGGGTCCTCGACGAGGCGGCGGTAGGCGGCGTGGGCGGCGTCGGAGACGACGTCCATGGCGGCGTCCCAGCGGGCGAGGGCCTCGACGGACTGGCGGGGTGCGGTGTGCAGGGCGGAGGCCTGGAGGGTGGCGGCGACGGTGAGTTCGAGGTTCTCCCGGGCCAGGGACGGGATGAGGTACTTGTCGGAGATGACCTCGCCCTGCTCGGTCACCTTGATCTCGCCCTCCAGGGTGCCCCAGGGCTGGGCGAGGATGGCGTCGTGGGTGGGGCCGCCGCCGCGGCCGACGGTGCCGCCGCGGCCGTGGAAGAGGCGCAGCCGGACGCCGTAGCGGTGGGCGACGTCGCGCAGGCGGCGCTGGGCGCGGTGGATCTCCCACTGGCTGGTGGTGATGCCGCCGAACTTGGAGGAGTCGGAGTAGCCGAGCATGACCTCCTGGACGTCGCCCCTGAGCGCGACGAGGCGCCGGTAGGACGGGTCGGAGAGCATGTCCTCGAGGATGGTGTCGGCGGCCTTGAGCTCGTCGGTGGTCTCCAGCAGGGGCACGATGCCGATCTTGGCCCAGCCGGCGTGCAGGTCGATGAGGCCGGCTTCGCGGGCGAGGACGGCGGCGGCGAAGACGTCGTCGGCGCCCTGGCACATGGAGATGATGTACGACTCGATGACCTCGGGCCCGAAGACCTCCAGGGCCCGCTTGACGGTCTGGAAGACGCCGAGGGTCTTCTCGCCGGGCGCGTCGACGGGGGCCGGGGTGGGGGCGAGCGGCCGGCGGGACCTGAGCTCCTTGGCGAGCAGCTTGGTGCGGTAGTCGCGGGGCATGTCCGCGTACCGCCAGGACTCCTCGCCGAGCCGGTCGAAGAGCTGGCCGAGGGCGTGGTGGTGGGCGTCCGCGTGCTCGCGTACGTCCATGGTGGCGAGCTGGAGGCCGAAGGCGGCGAGGGTGCGGATGGTGCGGGCGAGGCGGCCGTCGGCGAAGAGGCCGCCGCGGTGCTCGCGCAGGGAGGTCTGGATGATCCGCAGGTCGCTGATCAGCTCGCTGGTGCCGAGGTAGTCGCGGCCCGGCACGTGCGCGGTGCCCTTGGCGAGGCGCTGCTTGGTGTTCTCCAGCTTCTGCCGGATGCAGGTGGCCTTGAGCCGGTAGGGCTCCTCGGCGTTGAGGCGCTTGTAGCGGGGGCTGATCTCGGGGAGGTTCTCCAGGTCGGCCTGGAGGGAACTCAGCAGTTCCTCGGTGGCGCCGGCGTAGCGGATGGAGTTGGACAGGAAGCCGCGGAGTTCGTCGATCGTGTCCAGCGCGTCGTTGATGCCGTGCTCGTGCTGGAGGATGAGGACGTCCCAGGTGACCTGGGGGGTGACGTTGGGGTTGCCGTCGCGGTCGCCGCCGATCCAGGTGCCGAAGGTGAGGGGGCGGGTGTCGTCGGGGAGCTTGACTCCGGCCCGCTCCAGCTCCGCGGTGAGGTCCTCCAGGACGTCGCCGACGGCGCCCGCGTGCAGTTCGTCGAGGTAGTAGATGGCGTTGCGGGCCTCGTCGGCGGGCTCGGGGCGCACGACGCGCAGTTCGTCGGTCTGCCAGACGAGGTCGATGTTCTCGGCCAGCCGGATGTCGAGGCGGCGGCGGTCGGACTCGATGACCGGGGTCTCCAGGAGCGCGGCGACGCGCCGGAGCTTGTTCAGGACCGACCGGCGCGCGGCCTCGGTGGGGTGGGCGGTGAACACGGGGCGGACGTTGAGGTGGCGGACCGTCTCGCGCAGGTGCTCGGGGTCGGCGTCCTTGAGCCGGTCGGCCGTGCGGGCGAGCAGTCCGCCCTCGGCGGCGCGCCGGGCGCGCAGCTCGCGGCCGCGGTGGACCTGCTCGGTGACGTTGGCCAGGTGGAAGTAGGTGGAGAAGGCGCGGACCAGCTTGGCCGCGGTGTCGAGTTCGGTGCCGCGCAGCAGCTCGGCGGCGGCCTCGCCGTCCTCACGGGTGAGGCGGCGGACCTTCTCGACGAGTTCCAGGAGCTCGGGGCCCTCCTGCCGGACGAGGGTCTCTCCGAGGAGGTCGCCCAGTCGGCGGATGTCGGCACGCAGCTCACTGCTCGTCGTCGTGGTCTGGTCGTCGGCACTGCTCACAGGTGCGGCTCCTTGCAGTGTTGAAGCTCGTCTGGGAGGGGGTACCCGGACGGCGTCTCGCGCGGCGGGCGCCGCATACGGGCCGGACATCCGGGAAGAAAACAGAGCGGACCGCGCTGTCCGACCGACTCCAGGATAGGTGTCGGCCGGGACGCGCAGGCTCTCGGGCTCTTGCCGCCGGGCGACGCGCTGCCATACTTACGAAGCCGTAGGTTACGGAACCGTAGGAAGCATTGCGGGGTTCCCGTGACCCGGCACCCTCTCCACCATCCACATACCCCCCAGGGGACGCGTATGACCAGTAGTTCCGACGTGATCGAAAACGCCCCGAAGGCGTCCGGTCAGGCCACCGACGAAGCTCCCGCCGCCACGCTGGGCGGCGAGCGGAAGCGGTCCATCGAGCAGATCGCCCTCCTCCTCTTCATCACCGTCCCGTTCCTCGCGCTGCTGGCGGCCGTGCCGCTGGCCTGGGGCTGGGGGGTGAGCTGGCTGGACCTCGGTCTGCTGGTGTTCTTCTACTTCCTGGGGTGCCACGGCATCACGATCGGTTTCCACCGTCACTTCACCCACGGTTCCTTCAAGGCCAAGCGGCCGCTGAAGATCGCGCTGGCCGTCGCAGGGTCCATGGCGGTCGAGGGTCCGCTGGTCCGCTGGGTGGCCGATCACCGCAAGCACCACAAGTTCTCCGACGCCGAGGGCGACCCGCACTCGCCGTGGCGGTTCGGCGAGACGCTCCCGGCCCTGATGAAGGGCCTGTGGTGGGCGCACATCGGATGGATGTTCGACGAAGAGCAGACATCGCAGGAGAAGTACGCCCCGGACCTGATCAAGGACAAGACGCTCCGCGCGATCTCCCGCCAGTTCGTCCTGTGGACGGTGGTGTCCCTGGGCCTCCCGGCGCTGATCGGCGGCCTGGTCACGATGTCCTGGTGGGGCGCGTTCACGGCGTTCTTCTGGGGCTCGCTCGTCCGGGTGGCCCTGCTGCACCACGTGACGTGGTCGATCAACTCGATCTGCCACGCGGTGGGCAAGCGCCCCTTCAAGTCGCGCGACCGCTCGGGCAACGTGTGGTGGCTGGCGATCCTGTCCTGCGGCGAGTCCTGGCACAACCTGCACCACGCCGACCCCACCTCGGCGCGGCACGGTGTGATGCGCGGCCAGCTGGACTCCTCCGCCCGGCTGATCCGCTGGTTCGAGATGCTCGGCTGGGCGTACGACGTGCGCTGGCCGTCACGCTCGCGTATCGATTCGCGCCGTGACACCGGGGAAGGCGGCTCCCCGCGCGGGAAGGAGCCCGTCAAGGCGGCATGATGGTCGCTGTGGCGACCGACTCGAGCAGCAACCCCAGCAACGACAAGCCGCGGCGAGTGCGTCGCACCCGGATGACCGGTGCCGAGCGCCGCCAGCAGCTGCTGGAGATCGGTCGCACGCTCTTCGCCGCCAAGGGTTTCGAGGGCACGTCGGTGGAGGAGATCGCGGCGAAGGCCGGGGTCTCCAAGCCGGTGGTGTACGAGCACTTCGGCGGCAAGGAAGGGCTGTACGCGGTGGTCGTGGACCGCGAGATGCGGCGCCTGCTGGACATGGTGACCAGCTCCCTGACCGCCGGCCACCCGCGTGAACTGTGCGAGCAGGCGGCCTTCGCCCTGCTGGACTACATCGAGGAGTACACGGACGGTTTCCGCATCCTGGTCCGTGACTCCCCCATCCCCCAGTCGACGGGTTCCTTCGCCTCGCTCATCTCGGACATCGCCACCCAGGTGGAGGACATCCTGGGCCGCGAGTTCAAGAGCCGCGGCTTTGACCCCAAGCTGGCCCCGCTGTACGCCCAGGCCCTGGTCGGCATGGTCGCCCTGACCGGCCAGTGGTGGCTGGACGTACGCAAGCCGAAGAAGGCGGAGGTGGCCGCGCACCTGGTGAACCTGGCGTGGCACGGGCTGGACGGACTGGAGGCGAAGCCGCACCTGATAGGGCGCCGGAAGGCCTAGAGGGGTTCCAGGAACTCCAGGCGGTTGCCGACGGGGTCGTGCGAGTAGAAGCGCTTGTGTCCCGGGAGGGCGGGGTCCCAGGTGACGGGCGCCCCGTGGGCTGCCAGCCGGGCGGCGTACGCGTCGATGCCCGTCACCCGCAGCCCGGGGTGGGCCTTCTTCGCCGCCCGGAAGTCCTTCTCGGCCCCCAGGTGCAGTTGCACGGCACCGGCCTGGAACCAGCATCCGCCGCGCCGGGCGAGCAGAGGCGGCTTCGGGATCTCGGTCATGCCGAGGACACCGGCGTAGTAGGCCCGCAGCCGCTCCTCGCTCCCGGGCGGGGCGGCGAGCTGGACGTGGTCGAGGGCGACGATCATCAGCGTTCCTTCCGGGCCACCGCGAACACCCTGCGGAACGGGAACGGCGTACCGTGCGGCCCCGCCGGATAGGCCTCGCGCAGGGCGGCGCGGTACTCGGCGAGGAAGCCGTCCCGTGCCTCGGGATCGTCGGCGAGGGCGGTCAGCACGGGCCGCAGGCCGGTCCCCTTCACCCAGTCGAGCACGGGGTCCTCGCCCTGGAGCAGATGGATGTACGTCGTCTCCCACACGTCGGCGGTGCAGCCGAGGGAGGTGAGCCGTTCCAGGTAGACCTCGGGGGTGAGGACGGCGTCGCCGTGGCGCAGGACACCCGCGAGCCGGTCGCGCCGGTGCGGTGCGTGTGCGAGTTCGCGCATGAGGCGGTGGCTGGGGGCGTCGAAGTTCCCGGGCACCTGGAAGGCGAAGGTCCCGCCGGGGTTCAGCGCGGCCACCCAGTCGGCGAACCGGTCGGGGTGCCCCGGCACCCACTGGAGCGTGGCGTTGCTGACGATCAGGTCGCAGGGCTCGCCCGGCGTCCACGTACGGACGTCGGCGTGGGCGAAGTCGAGACGGCCGCCGCCCGGGGTGGGCCCCTCATGATCGACATGGGCCTTGTCGAGCATCGCGGGCGAGTTGTCGTAGCCGGTGATCCGGGCGGTGGGCCAGCGGGCGGCGAGCAGCGCGGTGACATTGCCGGGGCCGCAGCCGAGGTCGGCGATGCGGGGAGGGTCGCCGGGGAGGTCGGGGACGCGGGCCAGGAGGTCGGTGAAGGGGCGGGCGCGGTGTCCGGCGTGGCGGAGGTACTGGGCGGGGTCCCAGGCGGGGGCGGCCGCGGGCATGGGTCCTCCTGGTGTCCTGGTGGGGTTCCGGTGGTTTCCTGGTGGTGACGGCAGGTCGCGCACACACAGCGTGACACCGCATTTATCTCGACGTCAAGAAAATGGATATCAAGAGACTCTACGTCGACACAACCACTACACTGATCGCCATGGAGGACGAGGTCGACCGGCTGGTCGCAGCATGGCGCCGGGAGCGCCCGGACCTCGACGTCGAACCGCTCGAGGTGCTCAGCCGCGTGAGCAGACTGGCCCGGCATCTGGACCGGGCACGGCGGCTGGCCTTCTCGGAACACGGCCTGGAGCCGTGGGAGTTCGACGTCCTGACGGCGCTGCGCCGCGCGGGCACGCCGTACCAGCTCTCGCCGGGACAGCTCCTCACCCAGACCCTGGTCACGTCGGGCACGATGACGAACCGCATCGACCGCCTGGCGAAGAAGGGTCTGGTGGAACGCCTCCCCGACCCCAGCGACCGCCGCGGCGTCCTGGTCCGGCTGACGGACGAGGGCCGGGACCGCGCCGACCAGGCCCTGGCGGGCCTGCTGGACCAGGAGCGCGCGATCCTCGCGGAGCTCACCCGGGCCCAGCGCGGCGAACTGGCGGGGCTGCTACGCCAGCTGACCGCCCCGTTCGACAACATCCCCGGCTAGGTCGACCGGCCCGACCCCGGCCCGCCGGGCCAGGGCGACGGCGGCGAGCGTGGAATGCACTCCCAGCTTGCCCAGCACGTTCTGCATGTGCGTACGCACCGTGTGCGGCGACAGATACAGGCGCTCGGCGACGGCCTTGCGCCCCAGCCCCGCCACCATGCACCGCAGCACTTCCCGCTCACGCGGAGTGAGGGACTCCACCAGCCGCTCGCTCTCGGTGCGGTGCTTGCGGGCGGCGGTCAGCTCGCGCAGGACGCCGGTCAGCAGGGCGGGCGGCAGATGCGTCTCGTCCCGCAGCACGCCCCGGATGACGGTGAGCAGCCGGGACAGCGAGCAGTCCTTGGCGACCCACCCGGAGGCCCCGGCCTGGAGGGCCAGCGCGGCCCGGCGCGGGTCGTCCTTCTCGGCGAGCACGACGATCCGTACGTTCGGCTGCGCGGACCGCACCCCCGTGACGAGGGAGATCCCGTCGACGAGCCCGTCCTCGTTGCCCTCCTGCACGGGTACGGCCGGGCGGGCGCCCGGCACCTTGCCGCCCAGATCGGCGTCGACGAGCAGCACGTCGAACCGCCGCCCCTCGGCGACCGCCCGCTCCAGACAGCGCAGCGCGGCGGGGCCGCTGCCGGCCGCGGAGACGTCTACATCGGGCTCGGCGGCAAGGGCCGCCGCGAGTGACTCGGCGAAGATGCGATGGTCGTCGACGACCAGGACTCGGATGCGAACCACGTAACCCCCTTCCCCAAGCTCCTGAAGAGCAGGGGATACCCCATCGTCGGAAGACGGCACCGCGCGGGTACGACACCGGGGTGTCCGGGTCTGCTGCATCTGTCCGTCCGTCCTCGCAGCAGCCTGGCCGGGTCGCCGCAGCCGCACGGCCGCCGCCGTGCAGAAACCGCTACCCCCACCCCGGGCGTCGTACCCGGCTGTCTCGCCCCCTGATCGGCACCGGCCCCCACCGGTGCTGTTCATCAGAGTACGGGCGGGGGCCCGGAGCGGAAGGTTATTTGCAGAACTGACTGTCCTGCGCGTTTATGGTGTGCCGCATGTTCCGTCTTGAGACAGAAGTCGACAAGGCCCGACGTGATCTGCTCCGCACGCGCCTGCGGGAAGCGAACACAGCCGCCTCTCCGGTCCTGCGCGCCCTGCACGGAACGCCGGACGAAAGGGACGTCCCATTGCACGTGTGGGCTGTGAACGACAGGACCGGCGACCTGGCGGGCGGCCTCGTCGGCTACACCTGGGCGACCTGGCTCCACGTCACATTCCTGTGGGTCGACGAATGCCACCGCGGGGCGGGCCTCGGGGCCGGGCTGCTCCGGGAGGCGGAACGCATCGCGTCCGAGAAACGCGGCTGCCGCGCGTCCCGCCTGGAGACGTGGGACTTCCAGGCGCCGCGGTTCTACGAGAAACAGGGGTACGAGGTGGTGTGCGTGATCCCGGACTATCCGCCGGGGATCACGGAGTACACGCTGGCCAAGAAGCTGGGCTGAAGACCTCGTTGCCGTCGGGGTTCGGCCCACCGATAGCGTTGGTTCGCTTGAGTTATCCCCCCACGTGATCAATGGGAGACACAGTGAACCGCCCCGCTCGGCTCGTGACAGCCGCGCTCACCGCATCTGCGGCCCTGCTGCTGACCGCCTGTGGCTCGGGGGGAGGTGACGGGGCGTCGTCCGACAAGATCGCCGGTGCGGATTCGGCCGATTCGCCATCGGCTTCGCCGTCGGTGTCCGCGTCGGCGGACGGGATTGATCGGCCTGAGGTCAAGCTGCCTGACGACATGAAGAACGTCTTCGAGGACAGGCAGACCGGAGACCCCCAGAAGGACGCCATCCTCGCCGACAACGAACGGGCCATCAGCACTGTGGATCAGGCGATGGCCTACGGCGACCTGAAGAAGTCCGGAATGGGCTTCTACTACACGGACAGTGCGCTGGTCGGCGTCTACAACTACGCGAAGGACAACATCGCCAGGAAGACCAGCTGGGCCGGCACCCTGCGCTACTTCGACCGCCAGGTGACGGTGTTCGACAAGACGTCAGCGGCGGTGACGTACTGCGCGGACGAGAGCAACGCAAACGTCAAGGACCTCAAGACCAACAAGGTGAACGTGGTCAAGACCTCGCCCGACAGCTACGTCTACTACAACACCGGCGTCAAGAAGAACAAGGAGGGCGTCTGGCAGATCTGGAGCCTCCACGAGGACCGGGGGTCGCAGAAGTGCCAGCCGTGACACGACGCGTGGCGCTCGCGGCTCTCGCCTCCGCGCTGTTCCTCCTCGGGGTCGACACAGCTGTCGCCGGAGGAGTCGGCAGCAACGGATCCCGGGATGTCGAGGCGTCCGGTGACACCTCAGGCCGGGTGCTGCAATCGCGTATCACGTTCAACCTGAAGGGCGCAGCCCCCTCGAAGGACAGCGGCCCGATCACGTCCAACGCCGTGGACTGGGAGCCACTGGCCTGCTGGTACGAGCCCTACTGGAAGGCCAAGAACTTCAAGACCTACACCGAGGCCAACTGGTCGATGTACGAGTCTGTCGGCGGCGACCCCGCGGGTATCGCGGACGACAAGGCGCGTTACAAGGGAGGCCACCCCTACAAGGATTTCAACGTCGACAAGAACGACGAGGGCATGTGGTGGGTGGCCGTCAAGAATCCGAAGATGGAGGATGACCCTGCGGCCGGCAACTGCACGCGCAAGCCGTTCTGGGTGGACACCGGCGAGAACCCCGGCGTCCCCCAGGCCATCGACACCGAGACGCTCGCCGGCCTCGCCCATCAGCGGACCGTCGTGCCGCCGACCAAGGTGTCCCTCGCGCCGAACGGCAAGTCGACGGTGAACGCTCCCACCTGGGTCTGGCTGGACAAGGGCACCTTCAAGCCGGTTTCCGTCACGGCGAGTCTGCCCGGTACCGGGCTGTGGGCGACCACGACCGCCAAGCCGGTGAGCCTGCACCTCGATCCGGGGACGGAGGACGCGGAGAGCCTTCCGGCGTCCGGTGAGTGCGGGATCAACGACGACGGGTCGATCGGAGAGCCGTACGCCAGGGGCAAGGCGGAGCTGACGCCTCCGTGCGGGGTGCGGTACCTGCGGTCGTCGGGGGACGGTTCCTACGCCCTCAAGGCGACTCTCACCTGGGAGATCAGCTGGGAAGGCACGGGCGGCACCGGCGGTGAACTGCCCAGCGGCACGTTCGCCACCACCACCGAGGTGCCGGTCCAGGAGATCCAGTCCGTCAATCGCTGAAGCCGCCGCGCGGAATGCTCGGGCGCCCTCCCCGCGGTGAGGGCGCCCCGCTCCCGAGGTCAGCGCACCCGGCGGGCTCCCGCCGAAGGCACCGCCTCGAAGACCCGCGGCGACGTGAAGCCCGCCGCAGAGAAGGCCTCCGTCACCGCCTTGGTGATCGCGTCCACGTCCGTCTCCTCCGCGAGGACGATCGCCGAGCCGCCGAAGCCGCCGCCGGTCATGCGGGCACCCAGGGCGCCGGAGGTGAGGGCCGTGTCGACGACCAGGTCCAGTTCGGGGCAGGAGATGCGGAAGTCGTCGCGCAGGGAGGCGTGGCCCTCGATCAGGATCGGGCCGATCGCGCGCGTGTCGCCCGACTCCAGCAGGGACACCACCCGTTCGACGCGCTCGTTCTCCGTGACGATGTGGCGGACCAGGCGGCGGACCTCCTCCTCGTCGCCGAGGCGGGCCAGGGCCGCGTCCAGTTCCGCGTACGGCACGTCCCGCAGGGCGTCGACACCGAGCAGTGCCGCGCCCTTCTCGCAGCCCGCGCGGCGCTTGCCGTACTCGCCCTCGCTGTGGGAGTGCTTGACCTGGGTGTCGACCACGAGGAGGCGCATGCCCTCGGCCGCCAGGTCGAAGGGGATCTGGCGCTGGGAGAGGTCGCGGGTGTCGAGGAACAGGGCGTGTCCCGCCTCGCAGCACGCTGACGCGGTCTGGTCCATGATGCCGACCGGGGCACCCACGTAGACGTTCTCCGCGCGCTGGCACAGGCGGGCCAGTTGCCAGCCCCGGAGGCCGAGGGAGAAGAGGTCGTTGAGGGCCAGCGCCACGACCACTTCCAGCGCCGCCGAGGACGACAGGCCCGCGCCCGACGGGACCGTGGAGGACAGGTGGACGTCCGCGCCGGTCACCGCGTGGCCGGCCTCGCGCAGGGCCCACACCACGCCCGCCGGATACGCCGTCCAGTTCTTGTCCGACTCGGGAGACAGGTCGTCCAGGCGGAGTTCGGTCACCCCGCCCTCGACGTCCGCCGAGTGGAGGCGGAGCACGCCGTCCTCGCGGCGCGAGACCGCCGCCACCGCCTTGTGCGGCAGGGCGAACGGCATGACGAAGCCGTCGTTGTAGTCGGTGTGCTCGCCGATGAGGTTGACGCGGCCCGGCGCCGCCCAGACCCCGTGCGGCTCGGCGCCGTAAAGCTCCGTGAACCGTTCGGCGACCGCTCCGGCGACCGTGTCGGCAACAGCCTCGCTCATGCCTGACCCCTGACCCTTCGTTCCTGTTCTAGTTGCCGCGCCGCTGCGCGAAGTCCCACGCGTCCGCGACGATTCCGTCGAGGTCCGCGCTGGACGGGTTCCAGCCCAGCTTCTCGCGGGCCGTGGTGGCCGATGCCACCAGGACCGCCGGATCGCCGCCCCGGCGGGGGGCCACGACTTCGGGGATCGGGTGGCCCGTCACCCGGCGGACCGTCTCGATGACCTCGCGGACGGAGAAGCCGTTGCCGTTGCCGAGGTTGCAGATGAGGTGCTCGCCGGGGGCAGCGGCCTTCAGGGCCAGCAGGTGGGCCTCGGCCAGGTCCGCGACGTGGATGTAGTCGCGCACGCAGGTGCCGTCCGGCGTCGGGTAGTCGTCGCCGAAGACGAAGATGGCGTCGCGCTTGCCCTGCGCGACCTGGAGGACCAGCGGGATCAGGTGGGATTCGGGGTCGTGGCGCTCGCCGTGCTCGCCGTACGCGCCCGCCACGTTGAAGTAGCGCAGCGACACCGCGCCCAGTCCGTGGGCCGCCGCCTCGCCGGTGATCATGTGGTCGACGGCGAGCTTCGAGGCGCCGTAGGGGTTGGTGGGGGAAGTCGGCGCCGACTCGACGATCGGGACCTGCTCCGGCTCACCGTACGTCGCCGCCGTCGAGGAGAAGACGAGCTTGCGGACGTCCGCCTCGCGCATCGCCGCCAGCAGGGCCATGGTGCCGCCGACGTTGTTGTCCCAGTACTTCTCCGGCTTCGCGACCGACTCGCCGACCTGTGAGAACGCGGCGAAGTGCAGAACACCGTCGAACGAGGAGTCCAGCCATTTGGCGGCATCGCGGATGTCGCCCTCCACGAACGTCGCCCCGGCGGGGACGCCCTCGCGGAAGCCGGTCGACAGGTTGTCGAGGACGACGACCTCGTGACCGGCCTCCAGCAGGTGCTGTGCGACCACGCCGCCGATGTAGCCCGCGCCGCCTGTCACCAGGTACTTCCCGCTCATGAACTCGCTACCTCTCGCAGTCGCTCGGCCGCGCGCTCCGGCGGCACGTCGTTGATGAACACGTTCATACCGGACTCGGAACCCGCGAGGAACTTCAGCTTGCCGGAAGTACGGCGAATGGTGAAAAGCTCGAGGTGCAGCGCGAAGTCTTCCCGGACGACCCCGTCGAACTCCTCCAGCGCGCCGAACGGGGCCTGGTGCCAGGCCGCGATATAGGGGGTCGGAGGCTCGCCCGCACCGAAGATCCGGTCGAAGCGCCTCAAGAGTTCCAGGTAAACCTTGGGGAACTCTGTGCGCGCGGCCTCGTCCAGCCCGAGCAGGTCGGGCACACGGCGCTTGGGGTAGAGGTGGACCTCGTACGGCCAGTGCGCCGCGTACGGCACGAAGGCCACCCAGTGTTCACCCTCCAGGACGACCCGTTCCTCGGCGAGTTCACGCTCCAGGACGGCGTCGAAGAGGTTCTCCCCGCCCGTCATCTCCTTGTGGGCCGCGACCGAGCGGAGCATCGTCGCGGTGCGCGGGGTGGTGAAGGGGTAGGCGTAGATCTGCCCGTGCGGGTGCTGGAGGGTCACGCCGATCTCGGCACCCCGGTTCTCGAAGCAGAACACCTGCTCGACGGAGGGGAGATGGGACAGCTCGGACGTACGGTCCGTCCAGGCCTCCAGCACCAGGCCGGCCTGCTCCTCACTGAGGTCGGCGAAGGCCGCGTTGTGGTCGGACGTGAAGCAGACGACCTCACACCGGCCCGAGTCGCCCGCCAGTGAGGGGAAGCGGTTCTCGAAGACGACGACGTCGTACGACGAGTCCGGGATCTCGCTCAGCCGGTCGCCCTCGGAGGGGCACAGGGGGCATTCGTCGGCCGGCGGATGGTAGGTGCGGCCCTGGCGGTGCGAGGCGACGGCGACGGAGTCGCCGAGCAGGGGGTCGCGGCGGATCTCGGACGTGGTGACGGTGCGGTCCAGCGGGCGGCGGTCGGCCGCGTCCCGCACGCTGTCGTCACGCAGGTCGTAGTAGATGAGCTCGCGACCGTCGGCCAGCCGGGTCGAGGTCTTCTTCACGCCGCACTCCTCATCCTTCAAACATAACCCAACACACCAAAACACGACCCTCCCCAATTGTCAACATCACAATCAAACAAAGAGCATCAGCAGGTGTGTTCAATCCCTGAAGACGGAGGCGTAGATTCCGCGGGGTATCGGTTCACGCAACGAAGCGAGGGCTCATGCATCCCCCCACCACCCTGGCAGCCGAGCTGCGACTCCCCACGAACTGGCTCGACTACACGATCCTCGGCATCTACTTCGTCGTCGTCCTCGGTATCGGCTTCGCCGCCCGCCGCTCGGTGAAGACCAGCCTCGACTTCTTCCTCTCCGGCCGTTCCCTGCCCGCCTGGGTCACCGGGCTCGCGTTCATCGCCGCCAACCTGGGCGCCACCGAGATCCTCGGCATGGCCGCCAACAGCGCGCAGTACGGCGTCTACACCACGCACTGGTACTGGATCGGGGCCATCCCGGCCATGGTCTTCCTCGGCCTGGTGATGATGCCCTTCTACTACGGCTCCAAGGTCCGCTCGGTCCCGGAGTTCCTGCTGCTGCGCTTCGACAAGGCGGCGCACCTGCTCAGCTCGGGCCTCTTCGCCTGCGCCGCCATCCTCATCGCCGGCGTCAACCTCTACGCCCTCGCGATCGTGGTCGAGGCGCTGCTCGGCTGGCCGCAGTGGGTGGCGATCGTCGTCGCCGGCTTCTTCGTGCTCGCCTACATCACCCTCGGCGGCCTGTCCTCGGCGATCTACAACGAGGTGCTCCAGTTCTTCGTGATCCTCGCCGCGCTCATCCCCATCTCGGTCCTCGGCCTGAAGAAGGTGGGCGGCTGGGACGGCCTGTCCGACTCCCTCACCGAGTCCCGCGGCGCCGACTTCATGACCTCCTGGGGCGGCACGGGCATCGGCAGCGACAACCCGCTGGGCGCGAACTGGCTGACGATCGTCCTGGGCCTCGGCTTCGTCCTGTCCTTCGGCTACTGGACGACGAACTTCGCCGAGGTGCAGCGCGCCCTGTCCGCGAAGAACCTCTCGGCGGCCCAGCGCACCCCGCTGATCGCCGCGTTCCCGAAGATCTTCATCGTGTTCCTGGTGATGATCCCGGGCCTGGTCGCCGCGGTCCTGGTCCCGAAGATCGGCACCGCCGGCTCCGACCTCCAGTACAACGACGCGATTCCCTACCTGATGGAACAGCTCCTGCCGAACGGTGTGCTGGGCATCGCCGTGACGGGTCTCCTCGCGGCCTTCATGGCGGGCATGGCGGCCAACGTGTCGTCGTTCAACACGGTGTTCACGACCGACATCTGGGCGAAGTACGTCGTGAAGGGGCGCCAGGACGAGTACTACGTCCGCTTCGGCCGCCTGATCACCGCGATCGGTGTCCTGGCCTCCATCGGCACGGCATTCCTGGCGTCGTCCTTCTCCAACATCATGAGCTACCTCCAGACGCTGTTCTCTTTCTTCAACGTGCCGATGTTCGTCGTCTTCATCATCGGCATGTTCTGGAGGCGGACGTCGATGAAGTCGGGCTTCTGGGGCCTGCTCGCCGGCACCACGGCCGCGATGGTCAACTACTTCGTCATCTACAAGCAGGGCATCATCGACATCCCCTCCGACCAGGGGGCCAACTTCGTCTCGGCCATCGCGGGGTTCGTCGCGGGCGCGGTCGTCATGGTGGCGGTGTCGCTCTTCACCGCGCCGAAGCCGGCCGAGGAACTCCAGGGACTGGTCTACGGCACGACCTCGCCCGGCATGGCGGAGCCGCCGGCGCCCGGGGACGAGGCCTGGTACCGCAAGCCGGCACTCCTGGGCTGGGGCGCGGTGATCCTGGCCGCCGCCTGCTATATCCCGTTCTCGTTCTGACCGAGGGAGGATCGAAAGATGTCCGAGTTCTACTCCGACAAGGACGTGCAGCGGGAAGTCACCGAACTGCAGGGCAAGTCGGCGACGGCTGCGCGGCTTTTCGACATCCGGCGGATCATCGGTGGGCTGTTCGTGGTCTACGGGGTCATCGTCACGATCGCGGGATTCACCGCGTCCGACGCCGACATCGACAAGGCGGAGGGTGTGAACATCAACCTGTGGACCGGGCTGGGGATGCTCGCGCTGGGGGTGTTCTTCCTGGTGTGGCTGAAGCTGCGGCCTGTGGCTCCGCCGCCGCCGGATGTTGTGGCGGGGGATGAAGCGAGGGAGTGAGGGTGGGCGGCCGGTTGTGCGTCTGGGCGCCGATGTCTGTGCCGGGGTGACGGCGGAGGTCAGGTGTTACTGCCGGACGCCCTGATGAGAACCTCGGCCCAGACCGTCAGGCCGCCGCCGCTCCGCTGGATGCCCCAGCGGGCGGCGAGGGCGTCGGTGATCAACAAACCGCGGCCTCGTCCCTGTTCCGGGTTCGGGGGACGGGGTGGCGCGGGGAGAGAGTCCGTACGGCAGTCGCCCTCGGCGCGGCGCCGGGCGATTCGGTGCGAACTCACGGGGCGGCGACTGTCACTGCGGCGCCCGGTAAGTCGGCCCTGACAGGGCGGCCTCAAGAGCGTTGCCCGTCATATCGATGACGATCGCCTCCTCCTGCATGCTTGCGGGAAGTTGCGCTCGCTCCTCAGTGCGGCACACGGCCCTGCCGGTACTCGGGTCGATGATCACAGCTTCCAGCTTCGCGACAAGTTCAGCGACGATGGCGAATACGCCGCCCGTGTCCGGGCGCTCCACCAAGATGCCGGTTTCGTCGGCGGAGATCTCGGCTTCGCTGCCGTCGGATGCCCGGATCCAGAACCGCAGACTTCCGTCCTCGCTCACTGTGAGCTGTGGATCCCCGACAGCGTGGGGGCCCAGAACGGCACGCACCAGCTCCATGTCCGGCGGAACAGGCACGTCGCCGCCGTCGATGAATGCGTAGATAGAAGGGCTGGAACTCATAGAACTCTTTTCTGTGGTCTGGGAAGGGGACGGAGCGGTGAAGGATGGCGCCCCCTCCACCGGCCGTATTCGCCTCGTGACTGCGAGGGTGGCTCGAGCGTCTTCCGGTCCAGCGACTGCGTTTTCGTCGCATGAGCATGGACACATGCTCCCGTGCCCGTGTCGGTCTGGTTCTTCGACCTCGAATCCCGCCGAGGTGAGAATTCCCAAGAGGGCGGCTTGTATGTGCTGAAGCACCGCGTTGTGGCGACTGACGACCGGCGGCGGATTCGAGTAGTCGATTCCTTGCGCGAAGAGATCGAGAGCTTCATCCCTCAGCTCCGCGTCCGCGCTCCAGTCGACGTACACCCCGCCTTCGATAAACGGTGCCACGTGCACGTCCGCGCCGGGTCGGCTGTGCGGGCCGCCGCTGAGGTCACCGCGGTGTACAGGAAGACCAGCACGACGCAGTTCCCGGCATACCCGCTCGGCCAGCGCTTGGCGTTCAGCGATGACCTCCGGTGTGGCTGTTGGGTGCATGTCGAAGACGGGTTCAGACATGGGTCTCTCGTTGGTGTGAGGACGTGCAGGCCGACACCCCGTGTCAGATGAGGGACCAGATTTGCCGTACTGGATGACCCAAGGCATGACCGATCCTGGTCAGGTCTTCGTCGTTGAGCATGCGCCTGTTGGGACTCCACGCCCTGAGCCTGAACCGAGCGAATCCGGAAGGAACGTTGTATACAAGGTCGTTCAATGTGGTCTCAGTGCCGCAGCACGGAACCTTCACGGCAAGGCTTGGGACGCTGCTGTCCCGATAGGCCTCGTCCATCCTGGTCATCCACCACTCCTGGAAGTCGAGTTGGCTTCCGCACCGAGGGCACGACACGGATTCCAGGCCCGCACCGTTGATGAAGGCTGGAGCATCGCCTTGATCCGCTTCGATGTCGCCGAGCGCATCAGGGCACAGCTGCTCGTCGTAACTCACGCGCAACTCCGGGGTGGGCGGTCGAAGGGCAGAGTCTAGAGTCGAGTGCCTCCGAGGGCTGAGATCGGCCGGAACCCACCCATGCCAGACCGTTCGATACGGCTGGTCAGGCCTCCGGCCCCGGGTCCCGGGCCACCGGGCCGGCCCGGTCCAGCAACCCCGTCCGAGCCGCCAGCGCCGCCGCCTCCAGGCGGGAACCGACGCCCAGTTTCATCAGGACCCGTTGGACGTGCGTGCGCGCCGTCGACGGGGCGATGCCCATGCCCGCCGCGATCAGCCGCGTGTCCTCGCCGTCGGCGACGCGCACCAGGACCTCCACCTCCCGGGGCGTGAGCATCGACAGCAACCGCTGGCCCTCGTCGTCCGGTTGGGCCGCCGGGTTGAGCAGCTCGCTGAACGCGGCTTGCAGCAGTTGGGGCGCCACCGCCGCCTCCCCCGCCCGGGCCTTCATGATCGCCCGCTCGACACCCTCTATGCGCTCGTCGTGACGTACGTAGCCCGACGCCCCCGCGGCGAAAGCGGCCGCGATGCCGCGCGGGTTGGGCACCGGCCCCAGGACCAGGACCGCCACCTGCGGACGCTCCCGCTTGATCCGCACCACCGGGTCGAAGATCCCCGGCTCCTCAGGCGTGGCCGTCCCCAGCAGGCACACCTCGGGCGCCCGCGTGATCACCAGCTCCGCCGCCCCCGCGGCCGGCGCCGCCGCGGCCAGCACCCGGTGCCCCCGCAGCTTCAACGCCGAGGCCAGCGCCTCGGCCAGCAGTCGGTGGTCGTCGACCACCATCAGCCGCACTCCCATCGAGCAACCCCCCAGTCACCCCGGTCCCCCCAGATGGAAGCCCCCCGGCTCCCCCGCCTTCATGCCCCCGGAAGCTACACGCTTGTTCGACGTTGCGCTCCCCCTACTCGTGAGAATCGCCCCGGATCGCCGAAATTCCTCTCATTCGAGGTTGACTGAGCCAAACGCGAACGGTCCCGCCCCTGAGCAGGGACGGGACCGTACCGGCACCGAGTCGATCATCAAGCGGGCATCGATCGATCAACTCGTACCGAAGCCGACCGCCAGGTACTCCTTCTCGCTCGTGCTGCCGCTCCGCTTGCTGGCGTACACCTTGGACATGAACAGGTGCCCGTCGCCGTACAGCAGCTCGGAGTACTCCGGCGACATGCCGGCCTCCACGTCGCGCACCGAGTCCGTCGCCGGGTTCTCCAGCAGCTTCGTCTGCTTGAAGCTGCCCCCGTCGATGCTCACGATCTGCCCGCCCTTGTCGTAGGGCGGCCGCTTGTACGCGATCAGGCTGCCGCCGTCCATGCGCAGCGGCGAGATCCTGTAGCCGTCGCCCGCGTCGGCCCGCTGCCCGGTCTGCTTGCCGGTGGAGAGGTCGAAGGCGACGATCTCGTTGGTCTGGCTGTACTCGCCGCTGCCGTCGTGCTCCTCGGTCGGCAGGTACAGCCGGTCGTTGCCGACGGCCAGCTGGTTGCAGTACTCGATGCGCGTGACGCCCTCGCAGCGGGCCGCGAACTGCTCGCCCGGCGCGGAGATGCGCGTGCGCAGCTTGCCGGTCTTGTTGTCGATGGAGAAGAAGTCGGAGATGCCGCTGCCGTCGCCCGCGGAGTCGCCGACATCGGCGGCCACGACGAGCGGGTTGGTCGACACGACGCTCGCGTACTCGATGCCCTGGGTCATCTTGTACTCCGAGATCACCTTCCCGGACTTCGGGTCGATGGTCTGGATGTGCAGCTGCCGCTGCCCGTACGTGCCGCACTTGCGCACCGCGACCAGCTTCTCGCCGCCGCCGTACCCGGCGTCGTAGCAGGAGTCGGTCGGCTTCGGGCTCCACAGGAGCTTGCCGGAGACGTCGAAGGCGCCGCCGCCGCTGGTGCTGCCGACGGCGACGGTGTCGCCGCTGACCGTGACGTTGTCGAAACTGATCAGCTGGTCACCGGTCTTGAGGGTCTTGGTCCACAGCTTCTTGCCGGCGTCGAGATCGATCAGGGCGATCTGGCTGCACCCGTGCGACGGGTCGGCCTTGGTCGGCATCGCCGGCTGGTAGAGGATCGCCGTCATGTTGTCGTCGGTGACGTGGCGGCTCGCCTGGCAGACCGGGCCGGCCAGCGGGATCGTCCACTGCTCGCCGCCCTTGTCGCGGTCGTAGCCGACGATCTCGGCGATGCCGCTCTTGGCGTACGTCTTGTCGGTGAGCCACGAGCCGGAGACGACGACCGTGCTGTCGTTCTTCACCTCGGGCATCGGGACCTGGAAGAGGACGTTGGCGCTGGGGTCCGCCGGGGCCTTCTCCTTGCCGCCGGAGGTGGTGCCGCCGTTGCCGCCCTTACCGTCGTCCGTGCCGCCGGTGCCGCCGCCGGAGCTCGCGGTGTCGTCCTTCTTGCCGTCGTCCTTGGACGTGGAGTACCAGACGCCGCCGCCGACGATCAGGGCGATCGCCACGACCGCGGCGACGATGATGGCCAGCTGCGCGTTGAACTTCCGGCCCCCGCCCGGCTGTCCGGGCTGCGGCTGGAGCGGCATGGTCGGCTGCGGATAGGCGTAACCGGGCTGCCCGTACCCGGGCTGGCCCGGCTGTCCTGGCTGACCCGGCTGCCCGTACGGCGGCTGCGGCGGCTGCCCGTACGCCCCCGGCTGCTGGCCGGGATAGCCGTAGCCGGGCGGAACCTGCGGAGGCTGCGGCGGCTGGGGCGCCTGCGGAGCCCCCTGCGGATAGCCGTACCCGGGCTGCGGCTGCTGCGCGGGCGGCGGGGGCGGTGTCTGCGGGGCCGCAGGCGGAGGCGTCTGCGGGGCCTGCGGGGCCTGCGGGGCCTGCGGGGCCTGCGGGGCCTGCGGATAGCCGTATCCCGGCTGCGGGGCCTTGTCGAGGTTCGGTCCACCCGCGGGCGGGCCCTGCGGGGGCTGGTCCGGGGGCGGCCCGAAGCCTCCCCCGGGCGGGGGCTGCTGGGGCGGCGGAGGCGGCTGGGTCATGGCGTGTGTACCTCGGGGAAGGGGACGGACGACGAAGGAGAAGGCGGATCCGAAGGGGGAAGAGTCACTTGCCGTAGGCGAGCATCAACTTCTCCTTCGTGTCGTCGTTTCCGCTCAGCCGCGTGGTCGAGATGTAGAAGCGCCCGTCGACCCAGTCGGTGTCCTTGGAGAAGAAGCCGTTCTCGATGTCCGCGGCGCCCTGCGGGTTCTGGAGCAGCTTGACCGGCTTGTGGTCGCTGCCGCCGGTCGGGATGGACACGATCTGGCCGCCCGCGTCGTACGACGGCTGCACATAGGCGATGAGCTTGCCGCCCTCGACCTTCATGGGCAGCATCGACTCGTCGGCCGGGGACTTCACCCGCCACTTCTCCTTGCCGTCCGCGAGGTTGACCGCGACGATCTCGTTGGCGCCGGTGGTCGCCTCCGTCGGGAGGTAGAGCGTGGTGTCGTCGACGGCGACGCCCTGGCAGCCCTGGAGGTCGCGTTCGAGGATGGCCCAGCCGCACTCGGGGGCGAAGTCCTCGTCGAAGCCGACCTGCGAGCGGAACTTGCCGCCGGAGGTGAAGGTGGAGATGTTCCAGGCCTTCTTGTCCTTGTTGGTGCTGTAGACGACCAGCGGGCTGACCGAGTAGGTGCGCGCGACCCGCCAGCCCTTGTCGAACGGCTGGGTCCACTTCGCCTTGCCGGTCTTCGGGTCGAGCTCCTGCACCTCGTCGTGCTCCTTGTCGGTGCCCGCACCGCAGGAGGAGACGGCGATCAGCTTCTCGCCGCCGGCGAACGCGGACGGGAAGCAGGCACTGCCGTACTTCTTCTTGTCGAAGAGCTTGTCACCGTTGGTGACGTCGTAGGCCGTGCCGGACTGGGAGCGGCCCACCATCAGCGTCTTGCCGGTGATGGACAGTTCGACGGAGAGCGTGGAGTCGAACAGGGCGCCGTCGCCGACCTCCTCCTTCCAGCCCTTCTCGCCGGTGCCGAGGTCGATCTCCTGGAGCTGGTTGCACTTGGCGCGGTCGCTGCTGCCGCTCATGTACGCGACGACGATCTTGTCGTCGGACGTCTTCTGCGGGGTGGTCGCGCAGATCTTCTGCGGGAAGGTGATCGCGTCCCAGGCCGGCTTGCCGTCACCGACGTTGTAGGCGAAGAGCTGCTTGTACGCCGCCTTCACCGCCGCCTTGTCGGTGACCCACATGCCGGGGGCGTCGGCGCCGGAACCGGGGGCGTCGGGCGCCTCCTTGTACCAGAGGACCTTCGCCTCGCCCGCCTGGCGGCCCTCGTTGAGGTTCTCCGGGTCCTCGCCGCCGTCGCCGCTGCCGTCACCGGGGTTGACCGGGGCGGAGGCGGAGGGCTTGCCGTCATTGCTCGGCTGGGCGACCGGCTTCTTCTTGCTCTTGCCGTCGTCGCCGCCGGTGACCGCCCACACGGTGCCGCCGACCACGAGCAGCACGGCCACGGCAGCGCCGATGATCAGGGCGGGCTTGCCCTTGAAGGGGTTGCCCGAACCGCCCCCGGACGGGGTGCCGGGCGCGCCCGGGTACTGCGGCTGCTGCGGGTAGCCGTACCCGGGCTGGCCGTACGGGCCCGGCTGCTGCGGCTGGCCGTAGGGGCCGGAGTTGTACGGCCCCGGCTGCCCGTACGGCCCGGGCTGCTGCGGGGGCTGCTGGGGGTAGCCGTATCCAGGCTGCGGCGGCCCCTGCGGGGGCGGTGGCGTCTGGGGCGGTCCCTGGGGCGGCGGCGGTGTCTGCGGTGCCCCGAAGCCACCACCCTGCGGCGGCTGGTTCTGCGGTGCTCCGAAGCCACCGCCCTGCGGCGGCTGGTTCTGCGGTGCTCCGAAGCCACCGTGCGGCGGCTGACTGGGCGGCTGAGTCATCAGCGGCTCCCCCGTTCGATCACTGATTTTTAGCCACGCCCTGAGATACGAAATGGGCTCAGAGTCGCTTCATAAAGTTCTAAGACGACTCTTTGTATCACCAGGTTCCGACAGCGACCGGGCCGTCTCACCCCCTGTTCCCAAGGGCGGACCGGCCCGTGATGCCGCCGTTATGCGCCTTCACGCACCCTTCACGCGTCCTCGGCGAGTTCCAGCCAGCGCATCTCCAGCTCCTCGCGCTGACCGGCCAACTCGCGCAGCTCGGCATCCAGTTGCGCCACCTTCGAGAAGTCCGTGGCGTTTTCGGCGATCTGCGCGTGCAGCTTGGTCTCCTTCTCGGAGACCTTGTCGAGCTGCCGCTCGATCTTCTGGAGTTCCTTCTTGGCGGCGCGCTGGTCGGCGGAGCTCTTCTCCGGGGCGGCGGTCTGCGGCGCCGCGGCGGGCGTCGAGGCGGCCGCGGCCTCCTCCATGCGCTGCCGCCGCTCCAGGTACTCGTCGATGCCGCGCGGCAGCATCCGCAGGGTGCCGTCGCCGAGCAGCGCGAACACCCGGTCGGTGGTGCGCTCGATGAAGAACCGGTCGTGGGAGATGACGATCATCGAGCCGGGCCAGCCGTCGAGCACGTCCTCCAGCTGCGTCAGCGTCTCGATGTCGAGGTCGTTGGTGGGCTCGTCGAGGAAGAGGACGTTGGGCTCGTCCATGAGCAGCCGCAGCAGCTGGAGCCGCCGCCGCTCGCCGCCGGACAGGTCCCCGACCGGCGTCCACTGCTTCTCCTTGGTGAAGCCGAACGTCTCGCACAGCTGCCCGGCGGTCATCTCGCGCCCCTTGCCCAGGTCGACGCGTTCGCGCACCTGCTGCACGGCCTCCAGCACGCGCGTGGCCGGGTCGAGTTCGGCGACCTCCTGCGAGAGGTAGGCCAGCTTGACGGTCTTGCCGACGCGGATGTGCCCGCCCACGGGCTGGGCCTCGCCGCCGGTCCGGGCCGCCTCGGCCATGGCCCGCAGCAGGGACGTCTTCCCGGCGCCGTTGACGCCGACGAGACCGATCCGGTCCCCCGGTCCGAGCTGCCAGGTGACGTGCTTGAGGAGGACCTTGGGGCCCGCCTGGACGGTGATGTCCTCCAGGTCGAACACGGACTTGCCGAGCCGCGTGGACGCGAACCGCATCAGTTCGCTGCTGTCCCGGGGCGGCGGTACGTCCTTGATGAGCTCGTTGGCGGCCTCGACGCGGAAGCGCGGCTTGGACGTACGGGCGGGCGCCCCGCGCCGCAGCCAGGCCAGCTCCTTGCGGACGAGGTTCTGCCGCTTGACCTCCTCGGTGGCGGCGATGCGCTCGCGCTCGGCACGGGCGAAGACGTAGTCGGAGTAGCCGCCCTCGTACTCGTAGACGTCTCCGCGCTGGACGTCCCACATGCGCGTGCACACCTGGTCCAGGAACCAGCGGTCGTGGGTCACGCAGACGAGCGCGGACCGGCGGTTCTGCAGGTGCCGGGCGAGCCAGGCGATGCCCTCGACGTCGAGGTGGTTGGTGGGCTCGTCGAGGACGAGCAGGTCCTGCTCCTCGATGAGCAGCTTGGCGAGCGCGATACGCCGCCGCTCACCGCCGGACAGCGGCCCGATGACGGTGTCGAGCCCCTTGGGGAACCCCGGGAGGTCGAGCCCGCCGAACAGGCCGGTCAGGACGTCCCTGACCTTGGCGACGCCCGCCCACTCGTGGTCGGCCATGTCGCCGATGACCTCGTGGCGGACGGTGGCCTCGGGGTCGAGGGAGTCGTGCTGCGTGAGCACGCCGATGCGCAGACCGCCGGAGTGCGTGACGCGCCCGGTGTCGGCCTCCTCCAGCCTGGCGAGCATCCGGATCAGCGTGGTCTTGCCGTCGCCGTTGCGGCCGACGACGCCGATGCGTTCCCCTTCGGAGACGCCGAGGGAGACGCCGTCGAGCAGGGCGCGGGTGCCGTACACCTTGCTGACGTTCTCGACATTGACCAGGTTGACGGCCATTTCTCTCCTGACGAGGGGGGTGGATCGACCCTCCAGGGTAGTCGGGCGGCGGGGTGCTCCGGCCGGGGTGTTCAGGAGTGCTCGGCGGCCTCCTGGCGGCGCTGGTACCGCCACACGTCCATGAGCCTCTCGTCGCCGCGCTGTTCCTCGTCCACGGGGCCGATCCGGTGCTCGGTCTCCACGCAGCGCGGGTCGTCACGCCTGGCCAGCCCGGACACGGCCCAGATGCGGATCGGCTGCCGCTCGTCATGGGTGAGCGCGACCAGCGCGTCCCCGACCTCGGGCTCGCGCCCCCGGTAGTGCGCGAGCCAGCGGCACGCCGCCTCGCGTACGCCGGGGTCCTCGTCACGGGCCAGGGTGAGCACGGCGGTGAGGCTCTCGGGGCGCGCCAGGGACCGGCCGTCCTCGGACTGCTGCAGGGCGTCCGTCACCAGGGCGCGTACCCCGGGGTCCGGGTGGGTGAGGTGCGACAGGCCGACGGCCTCGATCTCCGGGGCGCTGTCGTGGGTCATCGCCTGGAGGATGACCGCCAGCACCTCCGGGTCCTCCTCCTGTTCGGCCCAGGGCACGAGCTCCCTCCCCCGGCCCCAGAAGGGGTCGCCTCCCTTGACGGGGTCTCCGAGGATCAGGAACAGCATGACGTCGGCGGCGAGCAGGCGGTGCAGCCGGTCGGGGTGGTTGAGCAGGTCCCTGGTCCACTGCCAGGTCTCCTCGTCCAGCCGGCGGCCGAGCGTGAACACCACGTCGGACCAGACCATGTGGTCCCGGTCGGGGTGGGCGAGGGCACGCTCGACCAGTTCATCGAAGGACGTACGGATCCCGTAGCGCTCTTCCATGGAGGTGAGCACCGCCCGGTGCTCGTCGCGCACGGTCAGCCCGCCCAGCGTGAGCTGCTCGCACCAGCAGCCGACCTCGTCGTCCTCGACCCGGCTCCGCTCGACGGGCCCCGTGAGGCCGGTGAGCCGGCGCAGCTCCGCCTCCACACCCGCCTCGGTCCACCGGCGGGCCCGGGCCAGCAGGCCCTCGCGCTCCGGCGCGGGGAGCGGCACCCGGTGGGAGGCGAGCGCGTAGACCATGTGATGTGACCCACCGTCCACCGCCCGCAGCAGCGGGGTGCTCCCGTCGGGCAGCCGGCGCAGCGGGTCGGCACCGGCCTCCAGCAGCGCTTCCGCCACGGGTTCGTCGTACGCCGCCACCGCCCGGCACAGGACCGGGAGGCCGTCGTCGAAGGTCTCCGGGTCGGCCCCGGACTCCAGCAGGGCCCGGACCTCGTCCGCGTCTCCGCGTCGTACGGCCGCGACCAGTTCGTCCACGCCTGCGTCCCCCATCGTCGAGAACAACCGGGGGAGCCTAAGTGCCGGGAACCGGCCGCCGCACGGGATTAACGCACGGCGACCGTCGCCCCGGGTGCCGGGCCGGCGGCCGTCCGCACGGTCCGGCAGGTGCCGGAGGCCACCAGCGCCTGCGCCACCGCGGCCGCCGACTCCGGGCCGCGGACGAGGAACGCCGTGGTCGGGCCGGAGCCGGAGACCAGGGCGGCGAGGGCGCCGGCGGCGCGGCCCGTGGCCAGGGTGCCGGCGAGTTCGGGGAAGAGGGAGAGGGCGGCGGGCTGGAGGTCGTTGGAGACGGCGGCGGCGAGCGCGTCCGGGTCGCCCTTCGCCAGGGCCGCGAGGAGTTCCTGGGAGGCGACGGGCTCGGGGATGTCCGTGCCCTCGCCGAGCCGGTCGAACTCCCGGAACACGGCCGGGGTGGACAGGCCGCGGCCGGCCATCGCGAACACCCAGTGGAAGGTGCCGCCGACCTCCAGGGGCGTCAGCTGCTCGCCCCGCCCGACGCCCAGCGCAGCCCCGCCGACCAGGCTGAACGGCACGTCGCTGCCCAACTCGGCGCAGATGTCGAGCAGTTCGTCCCGGGAGGCGCCGGTCCCCCACAGCGCGTCGCAGGCGACCAGCGCGCCGGCGCCGTCCGCGCTGCCGCCCGCCATGCCGCCGGCGACGGGGATGTCCTTGGCGATGTGGATGTGCACGCCGGGCGTCCGGCCGTATCGCCCGGCGAGCGCTTCGGCCGCCCGCGCGGCCAGGTTCGTACGGTCCAGGGGGACCTGGTCGGCGTCCGGGCCCTCGCACGTGACGCGGAGCTCGTCGGCCGGGGTGACGGTGACCTCGTCGTAGAGGCCGACCGCGAGGAAGACGTTGGCCAGGGGGTGGAAGCCGTCGGGGCGGGCGGGGCCGACCGCGAGCTGGACGTTGACCTTGGCGGGGACCCGGACCGTCACGCTCACGCGGACTCCTCCTCCTCGGGCTGGTTCTGCTTGTGCTCGGCGATCCGCGCGAACTCCTCCACGGTCAGCGACTCGCCCCGCGCCTGCGGTGAGACCCCGGCGGCGACGAGGGCCGCCTCCGCGGCGGCGGCGGACCCGGCCCAGCCGGCGAGCGCGGCCCGCAGCGTCTTGCGGCGCTGGGCGAAGGCGGCGTCGACGACGGCGAACACCTCGCGCCTGGAGGCCGTCGTCTTCAGCGGCTCGGTCCGGCGGACGAGGGAGACCAGGCCGCTGTCGACGTTGGGCGCGGGCCAGAAGACGTTCCGCCCGATGGCGCCGGCCCGCTTGACCTCGGCGTACCAGTTGGCCTTGACCGACGGGACGCCGTACACCTTCGAGCCGGGCGGGGCGGCGAGGCGGTCGGCGACCTCCGACTGGACCATGACCAGGGTGCGTTCGATGCTCGGGAAGGCTTCGAGCATGTGCAGCAGGACCGGGACGGCCACGTTGTAGGGGAGGTTGGCGACCAGCGCGGTCGGGGCGGGGCCGGGCAGCTCCGTGACGTGCATCGCGTCGGAGTGGACGAGGGCGAACCGGTCGGCGCGATCGGGCATGCGGGCCGTGATGGTCGCGGGCAGCGCGGCGGCGAGCACGTCGTCGATCTCGACGGCCGTGACGCGGTCGGCGACCTCCAGCAGGGCGAGCGTCAGTGACCCGAGGCCCGGCCCTACCTCGACGACCACGTCGTCGGGGTGGACCTGTGCGGTGCGGACGATACGGCGGACGGTGTTCGCGTCGATCACGAAGTTCTGGCCGCGTTGCTTGGTGGGGCGTACGCCGAGGGCTGTCGCGAGTTCGCGGACGTCGGCGGGGCCGAGGAGGGCGTCGGGGGCGGGGCTGGTCACGGGGACAAGGGTACGGGGGTTCGGGGCCCGGGGTTTTCGGTGCTCGGCATGGCTGCCCGGGTCGGGGCGTTGCGCAACCCGGCCGAGCGGGGTGCCGCTGCGCCCACCCGTGCCGCCTGGGGGCACCTCCCAGGCCCTTAAGGCACTGGGGGAGGCACGATTGCCCGCAGCTGGGCCGTCATCCGCGCAGACGGCCCCCGCAGTGCGGCCAAGGGCTCGCCCCCCGCCGCACATACAGCTTCTTCGCACGGTACGTCTGTTCCGCTGCCGGGGCGTCCTGGGGGCGGCCCTGGCCGCCGAGGGCCTGCCAGGTCTGGGTGTCGAACTGGTAGAGGCCGCCGTAGGTGCCCGACGAGTCGACCGCGTCGGGGCGGCCGCCGGACTCGCAGGCCGCGAGGCCCTGCCAGTCGAGGTGGTCGGCGCCCTGAACGGACGTCGGTCGCGGCTTCGTGCCGACCTTCACCACTTGCGGATGTGGTTCGCGTACCACCTCGGCTCGGATCCGGCGCGGCTTCTGCTTGACGCCGTTGACGGTGCGCAGGGAGTAGGTGACGCGGCGCAGGCCGGGCCGGCCCGCCTCTTCGACGACCTCCGTGCCGCGGAACAGGGTCGGGTCGTCGGTCCGCCGCACCTGGAAGGGGATCGGCTCCTCACGAACCTCCTTGCCGCCGGTGATCCGCAGCACCGTGACGGTCTGCCCGTCGCGCGGGAAGCTTCCCTGCGGGACCGACGTGGTGTCCTGGCCGCGCAGGGTGATCCCGGCCTCCTCGACGGCCTCCCGGACGGTCGCCGCGTTGGTGCGGACGGTGCGGGCGCGGCCGTCCGCCATGATCGTGACCGCGCGTTCGGTCCGCACGTCCAGCGCGAGCCCTTCCCGCCCGATCCGCCGGGAGCGCGACGTGGACACGTACGCGCCCTCCTGTCGCACCCCCAGCTCCCGCAGCGCCCCCGCAACGGTGTGTGCCGTCGTCCACACCTCGCTCCGCTCTCCGTCGAGGGTGAGCCGCACCGGGCGGCCGTAGTGCACGGCGACCTCGTCGCCGCTGGTGAGCTCCGTGCCGGGGCCGGGTGCCACCACGTCGTGGGCGCCGAGGTCGACGCCCTCCTCCGCCAGCAGCTCGGTGACGTCGTCGGCGAAGGTGTGCAGGGTGCGCGCCTTGCCGTCGACGTTCAGCTCGATCGCCTTGTCCTTGGCGACGAACGCCGTGGTGCCGCCCGCCAGGAAGGCGACGACCAGGGCCTGCGGGAGCAGCCGCCGCATGGAGCCGTCGCCCGGCCGCTCGGCGTACCGCGCCTTGCGCCGGCGCGCGGACCGCCGGTGCGAGCCGGTGCGCGCCGCGGCGCGGGCCTCGGCGCGCGCTTCCGCGCGCGTGGTGCGCGCGCCGGTCGCGGGTGGTGCCGCACCGTCGTCCGGGGCGCCCTGCCGGGGCAACCCGGGCAGGGGCGGCACCTCGTAGGCGGGCCGGTAGGTGTCCTCGTAGGCGACGGGCGCCCCGGGCCTCCCGTACCCGGGCGTCTCGGCGCTGTGCGGATCGGCGCGCGGCGCGTCGAAACCGCCGTACACCGGGCCGGCGTAGGCCGGGCCGTACGTCTCGTACGCCTCGAGGGTCTCGTACGCCTTGTAGATCTCGTACTGCGAGTTGCTCACGCCGACACGCTCCAGGGGCCGGAGGGGTCCAGAGGGGTCCGGATCGGGCCCCCAGAACCTAGCGGAGCGTTCGTCACTCTCCAAAGCGACGCGACTACGCACAGTCGTGCGGCGCTCGGGTCAGTAGCCGAAGGCGCGCGCCGTGTTCTCCGCGAGAGCCGTCGCCAGCGTGTCCTCGTCGACGCCGCGCACCTCGGCCATGGCCCGCACGGTGATCGGCACGAGGTACGGGGCGTTGGGCCGGCCGCGGTAGGGCACCGGCGTGAGGAAGGGCGCGTCCGTCTCCACCAGCAGCAGCTCCGGTGGGGCCACCGCCACCGCGTCCCGCAGGTTCTGGGCGTTCTTGAAGGTGACGTTGCCGGCGAAGGACATGAAGTAGCCCGCGCTCGCGCAGATCTGCGCCATCTCGGCGTCGCCGGAGTAGCAGTGGAAGACGGTGCGCTCGGGGGCGCCCTCCTCCTTCAGCACGCGCAGGACGTCGGCGTGGGCGTCGCGGTCGTGGATGACCAGGGCCTTGCCGTGTCGCTTGGCGATCTCGATGTGGGCGCGGAAGGACCTCTCCTGCGCGTCCTTGCCCTCGGGCCCGGTGCGGAAGTAGTCGAGGCCCGTCTCACCGACGCCCTTGACCTGGGGCAACGCGGCCAGCCGGTCGATCTCGGCGAGCGCGTCGTCCAGGGCGGCCCGGCCGCCGGGTTCGCGCGCTCCCTGCCTCGACCAGCCGTCGGGGTCGCCGTGGACGATCCGGGGCGCCTCGTTCGGGTGCAGGGCGACCGTCGCGTGGACGGCGTCGTACGCGGCCGCCGTCTCCGCCGCCCAGCGGGAGCCCGCCAGGTCGCAGCCGACCTGCACGACCGTCGTCACCCCGACCGACGCCGCCTTCGCCAGCGCCTCCTCGACCGTGCCGGACTGCATGTCCAGATGGGTGTGGGAGTCGGCGACCGGCACCCGGAGGGGGTCCGGGAGCGGGGGCGCGGCGTGCTTGCCGGAGTCGTTCGAAGGCATGCCCCGATCCTACGAAAGGGGTACGCCCTCCCCGATGGGGGAGGACCGGGGAGGGCGTCGACAAGGGGAGCCGGACGGGTCAGCTCGCCTTGCGCTGGAAGGGGTGCAACAGGTCGGACAGCTGCCAGGGGTGGTGCTCGGGCTTCTCGTCGGCGTCCTCCGGCACGGGCGACTCCACGGGCCCGGCGGGCGGCGGCACGCGGTGATGCCGGTGCTCCGCGTTGCGCGCCGACTCGACCCGCCCGGGCCGCATGATCCGTACGACGTGTCCGTCGCAGTTCTGGCACGCGGGCTTGCTCAACGGGGAGGGCACGACCTTGCCGTCCGCCACGTAGAAGACGACCTCGTGGCCCGCGGCGTCCGTGTGGTGCTCTATCTCGTAGGACTGCTCCCAGCCGTACCCGCAGCGCATGCAGGCGAAGGAGTACGACTCGTTGACGACGGCGTTCGCACCGGCGCGGAGCCCGGTCTGCCCTGCGATCTCACTCATGCCAGCTCCTGTTCCGCTGTGGCGTGAGGACGATTCCGTCCCCGCGACCCAGTGGACTCCCCGGCCGGATCGAAGGCAGCGGAACTGTCGACTATTGGCGCCGTTTTGGGGGTTCCTTGCCCCAGCGCTCCGTCGCCTTTGCCTACGCATGGGGCGCGCCCCTTCAGGGGCGCGGGGCTGTATCCATGTGCGGCTCCGCCGCGTGGGCGCGACCAGCCACAGACAACCGTCAGCCGGAATGCTTCGCAGCAACCACCGCATCGAACACAACCCGCTTGGGCACCCCGGCCTCCTGAGCCACCGCGGCGATCGCCTCCTTGCGCCGCTCCCCGGCCTCCTCCCGCACCCGGACCCGCCGCACCAGCTCCTCCGCCCCGACTTCCTCGGGACCCCGCTCCGGCGCCCCCTCCACCACCACGGTGATCTCCCCGCGCACACCCTCCGCGGCCCAGGCCGCCAGCTCGCCCAGCCCCCCGCGCCGTACTTCCTCGTACGTCTTCGTCAGCTCCCGGCACACCGCGGCCCGCCGCTCCGCCCCGAACACCTCGGCCATCGCCGCGAGCGTGTCGTCGAGCCGGTGCGGGGCCTCGAAGTAGACGAGGGTGCGCCGCTCCCCGGCCACCTCCCGCAGCCGCCCCAGCCGCTCCCCGGGCTTGCGCGGCAGGAACCCCTCGAAGCAGAACCGGTCGACGGGCAGACCCGACAGCGCGAGCGCGGTGAGCACGGCGGACGGCCCGGGCACGGCGGTGACCGGCACGTCCCGCTCCACGGCGGCGGCGACCAGCCGGTAGCCGGGGTCGGACACCGACGGCATCCCCGCGTCCGTGACGAGCAGCACCCGCGCCCCGCCCACCAGCTCTTCCACCAGCTCCGGGGTCCGCGCGGACTCGTTGCCCTCGAAGTACGACACCACCCGCCCCTTGGGCGTGACGCCGAGGGCCTGGGTCAGCCGCCGCAGCCGCCGCGTGTCCTCGGCGGCGACGACATCGGCTCCGGCCAGTTCCTCGGCGAGCCGGGGCGGAGCGTCCGCGATGTCGCCGATGGGGGTGCCTGCGAGTACGAGGGTTCCGGTCACGCCCTCCATCCTCCCAGGGGCCGGGGACGCACACTCCGCCCAGGGGCGGAGGATGGGGACGCATACCGGCCATGCACGGGACTCACACAGCACGGTTCCCTACGATGGCGCGGTGACCAGTACCGCGTCCTCCACGGACACCCGGCAGGGCCAGGCGCCGCACGAGCAGCGGCCGCCCTGGCAGCAGCGGCTGCGCCGCTTCGGCTACCAGCAGCCAAGAAGCGACGCCCGTGACGTCCGTGACCGGCTGGTGCCGCCGTACACCGAGCCAGGCCCCCGCCTGTGGGCCGCGCTCGGCATCCCGCACACGCTCGCGGGGCGGCTGGTGCGCTGGTCGGGCTGGATCGGCCCGCTGCTCGTCACCCTGCTGGCGGGCGTGCTGCGGTTCTGGAACCTGGGCAACCCCAAGGCGGTGATATTCGACGAGACGTACTACGCCAAGGACGCGTGGGCGCTCGTCCACCGCGGTTTTGAAGTCAACTGGGACAAGAAGGCCAACGACATGGTCCTCTCGTCCGGCGGGCACGTCACCATCCCGACGGACGCGGCGTACGTCGTGCACCCGCCGGTCGGCAAGTACGTCATCGGGCTCGGTGAGCTGCTGTTCGGTTTCGACCCGTTCGGCTGGCGGTTCATGACGGCGCTGCTCGGCACGCTGTCCGTGCTGCTGCTGTGCCGGATCGGCCGCCGGCTGTTCCGCTCGACCTTCCTGGGGTGCCTGGCGGGCGCGCTGATGGCGGTGGACGGCCTGCACTTCGTGATGAGCCGCACGGCGCTGCTCGACGGCGTGCTGATGTTCTTCGTGCTGGCCGCGTTCGGCTGTCTGCTCGTCGACCGGGACAAGGCCCGCGAGAAACTCGCCGCGGCGCTCCCGGTGGATGCCGACGGCCGGGTCCGGCCCGACCGGCACGTCGCCGAGACGGCCCGCCTGGGATGGCGCCCCTGGCGCTGGGCGGCAGGCCTGATGCTGGGCCTGGCCTTCGGCACCAAGTGGAACGGCCTCTACATCCTGGCCGCGTTCTGCCTGATGGCGGTCCTGTGGGACGTCGGCTCGCGCAGGGTCGCCGGCGCCCGGCACCCGTACTCGGCGGTGTTCAGGCGTGACACGCGCCTGGCGTTCGTCGCCACGGTCCCGGTCGCGATCGTCACCTACGTGCTGTCCTGGACCGGCTGGATCCTCTCCTCCACCGACGGCTCGGGCGGCTACTTCCGCAACTGGGCCGCCACCGACGGCAAGGGCGGCAGCTGGACCTTCCTGCCCGACTGGCTGCGCAGCCTGTGGCACTACGAGCACCAGGTGTACGAGTTCCACGTCGGCCTGTCCTCGCCGCACACCTACCAGTCCAACCCGTGGAGCTGGCTGGTCCTGGGCCGCCCGGTGTCGTACTTCTACGAGTCCCCCACGCCCGGCCGGGACGGCTGCCCCGCGGACGCCGGCGAGAAGTGCGCCCGCGAGGTCCTGGCCCTCGGCACGCCGCTGCTGTGGTGGGTCGCCTGCTTCGCGGTCCTCTACGTCCTGTGGCGCTGGCTGTTCCGCCGCGACTGGCGCGCGGGCGCCATCGCCTGCGGCATCGCGGCCGGCTACCTGCCCTGGTTCATGTACCAGGAGCGCACGATCTTCTTCTTCTACGCCATCGTCTTCCTGCCGTTCCTGTGCCTGGCGGTGGCGATGCTCCTCGGCGCGATCATCGGCCCGCCCCGCTCCACGGACACCCGCCGCGTCGTGGGCGCCACGGGCGCGGGCGTACTCGTCCTGCTGATCGTGTGGAACTTCATCTATTTCTGGCCGCTGTACACGGGCACCGCCATCCCCATCGACGACTGGCGGGCGCGGATGTGGCTGGACACCTGGGTCTAGCTGGTCAGCTGCAAGGATGGCGCGGATCATCACACCAAACGGGGGTCGAGCATGCTCGTGCTCATACTGTCGGTCGTCGTCCTGCTGCTCATCGGCGGCTGCGTCTGCGTCTTCTGGGCGGCCCGGGGCGACGCCCCGCGCTGGGCACGTGGGGTGGCCAAGGTGACGCTGCTCGGCAGTGAACTGACCCGGAGCGCGAACGGGCGTTCCGGGTCACAGCACAGCAGCGGGGACGACTAGTCGAAGGGTCCCGGCACGCTGTCCGGCCTGGTGCGTGTTCGGTCAAAAATCGAAACAACCGTCCCTGTCGTCACCCTCTGCGCTTAGAGTGCTCCCGGATCGAGCGTTCTGAACGCGTTCAAAGGAGCGCGTGAAGCTCGAGGGGGAGGGGACCGCCCAATGGGCAAGGGGGTCAAGGCCGCTGTCATAGGCGGCGTGTTCGCGGTGATGGTGGGCGGGGCCGGGTACGGGGCCTACAACATCATGAGCGCGCTGAACGGGGACGGCGGCGGCACGAGCGGGGTGGCCGCGGAGAAGAAGTCGGGGCCGCCCGACGAGGACGAGGTCAAGGAGACCACGGCCAAGTTCTTCGGCGCCTGGGAGAAGGGCGAGGCCGCGACGGCGGCGTCGTACACGAACAACGACGCGGCCGCCGAGCAGCTGCTGACCGCCTTCGGGGACGACGCGCACATCACCGACGTGAAGATCACGCCCGGCGCGGCGAGCGGCACCACCGTGCCGTACACGGTGAAGGCGAAGGTGGCCTACGACGGGAAGTCCAAGCCGCTGAGCTACAGCGGCAAGCTGAAGGTCGTGCGCGGGCTCACCACCGGACGGCCGCTGGTCGACTGGCAGCCGTCCGTCGTGCACCCCGAGCTGAAGAAGGACGACACGCTCGTCACGGAGCAGTCGGCCAGCCCGCCCATCGAGGCGGTCGGCCGTGACGGCTCCGTGCTGACGAAGGAGAAGTACCCCTCCCTCGGCCCTGTGCTGGACGCCTTGCGCGACACGTACGGTGCGAAGTCCGGCGGTTCCCCCGGCGTCGAGCTGGTGGTCCGCCACACCGGCGGGAGCGCTCCCGACTCCCCGCTGCTCACCCTCGCCGAGGGCAGGCCCGGCAAGCTCATCACCACGATCAGCCCGAGCGCGCAGGCGGCGGCCGAGAAGGCGGTCAAGCGGTTCGCCCAGTCGTCGGTGGTGGCCGTCAAGCCGAGCACCGGTGAGGTGCTGGCCGTGGCGAACAACCGTACGGACGGCTTCAACGCGGCCTTCGACGGCCAGGCCGCACCCGGCTCCACGATGAAGATCATCACCGCCGCGATGCTCATCGACAACGGCGTGACCTCGATGAACGGCCCGGCACCCTGCCCGTCGAGCGCCGTGTGGCAGGGGCAGAAGTTCGAGAACCTCACCGGCATGGACCCCAACGAGAGCGCCACCCTCGCCAACAGCTTCATGCGGTCCTGCAACACCGCCTTCATCAAGCTCATCGACGAGAAGCCGCTCACGGACGCCTCGCTGGCCCAGGAGGCCGAGCAGCGCTTCGGGCTGGGACAGGACAACTGGAAGACCGGCATCGCCTCCTTCGACGGCAGCGTCCCCGAAGTCAGCGGCCCGGACCGGGCGGCCGGTGCCATCGGGCAGGGCCAGGTGCAGATGAGCCCGCTGAACATGGCCTCGGTGACCGCCACCGCGATCACCGGCACCTTCCGCCAGCCCTATCTCGTCTCGCCGAAGCTGGACGATCGTCAGCTCGCCCAGGCCCAGGGCCTGAAGGCGAGCACCGCCGCCCAGCTCAAGCAGATGATGCGGCTCACCGCCACCCAGGGCACCGCCCAGGAGGCCATGGCCGGGCTCGGTGGTGACATCGGTGCCAAGACCGGTTCCGCCGAGGTCGACGGGAACGCCAAGTCCAACAGCTGGTTCACCGGGTTCCGTGACGACATCGCGGCGGCGGCCATGACCGAGCAGGGCGGCCACGGCGGCGACGCGGCCGGGCCGATTGTCGCAGCCGTGCTACGAACAGGTGGCTGATCTCACCTCCGCCGGACGGGACTCTAGGGTGGTGGCCGTCGTTGGGACAGCCGAGGGCAACGGGGACCCTGGGAATTCGTGGAGGAACGAACAGCTGTGGGCAACAGAAGGCGCGTCGCCGAGCGAGGGAAGACGAGACCCGCCGTGATCGGCGGGATGATCGCCGTGGTCGTCGGCGGTGCCGGGCTCGGCGCCTACGCGCTGTACGGCGGCGCGTCGGCCGACGACGGCACCCGGTCGGCCTCCACCGACCAGAAGCCCGAGGTGAAGACCGGGCCCCTGTCGGCGACCGAGGTCACCACCACCGCCAAGGCCTTCCTCACCGCCTGGCAGTCGGGGAAGGTCACCGAGGCCGCCGCGGCCACGGACGACTCGGCCGCGGCGAAGTTGCTGCTCACGGGCTACACCAAGGACGCCCGCATCAAGGACGTCACCCTCACCCCGGGCACGCCCGCGGGCGACAAGGTGCCGTTCTCCGTCAAGGCCACGGTGTCGTACAAGGACACCGAGAAGCCGCTGGCGTACGACAGCGCGCTGACCGTCGTCCGCCGCACGAGCGACGGGAAGCCGCTGGTCGACTGGCACTCGGCGGTCGTCCACCCCGATCTGAAGGACGGCGACAAGCTGGTCACCGGCGAGGCGGGCACGCCCCCGGTCAAGGCGCTCGACCGGGACGGCGGCGAGCTGACCAAGAAGAAGTACGCCTCGCTGGGGCCCGTCCTGGACGGGCTGCGCGAGAAGTACGGCAAGCAGGCGGGCGGCAAGGCCGGCATCGAGCTCCGGGTCGAGCGCGGGAAGTCCGCCGAGTCGGACGACCTGTCCGACAAGACCCTGCTGGAGCTGAGCAAGGGCACGCCCGGCACGGTGAAGACCACGCTGGACCCCGCCCTCCAGGCGGCGGCCGAGAAGCAGGTCGCGAAGAAGGCCCGGTCGTCGGTGGCCATGGTGCGGCCCTCGACCGGCGAGATCCTGGCCGCCGCCAACGCCTCGCCCGGCTTCAACACCGCCTTCCAGGGCTCCCTGGCCCCCGGCTCCACGATGAAGGTCATCACCGCGTCGCTGCTGCTCGAGAAGAACCTGGCCTCGGCGGACAAGAAGCACCCGTGCCCGAAGTACTTCACGTACGGGCACTGGAAGTTCCAGAACGACAAGAAGTTCGAGATCAAGGACGGCACGTTCAAGGCGAGCTTCGCCCGCTCCTGCAACACGGCCTTCATCAGTCAGGCGCCCAAGCTCAAGGACGACGACCTGACCAAGCAGGCCCAGCAGGTCTTCGGCCTGGGGATGAACAACTGGGCGATCGGTGTGCCCTCCTTCGACGGCGCTGTGCCGGTGCAGTCGGCGGCGCAGATGGGCGCCTCACTGATCGGGCAGGGCGGTGTCCGGATGAACCCGCTGAACATGGCGTCGGTGTCGGCGACGGTCAAGTCCGGCACCTTCCGCCAGCCGTATCTGGTCTCCCCGGACGTGGACGGCCGCAAGCTCGCCACGGCCTCGCGCACCCTGTCGTCGGGCACGCTGTCCCAGCTTCGTGAGCTGATGTCGTACACGGCCGACTACGGCACGGCCGCGGAGGCGATGGCCGGGGTCGGCGGTGACGCCGGCGCGAAGACCGGGTCCGCCGAGGTCGACGGGCAGAAGAAGCCGAACGGCTGGTTCACCGCCTACCGGGGTGATCTGGCGGCCGCGGGTGTGGTCCAGCAGGGCGGCCACGGCGGCGAGACGGCCGGGCCGATCGTGGCGGCGCTGCTGAAGACGGGCGGCTGAGCTCCGAGTTCGAAGCTCAGTGAGTGACCGGTTCCGCGGCGGCCATGTACGTCCGCCGCAGGAACCGCAGCAGCGCCTGCCGCTCGAACTGCACCACCGACACCCCGTGCGCGGAGTGGAACTCCACGACGGCCTGCACCCGGCCGCACGGCCACACCCGGACCTCGCCGCTGCCCGTGGGGGCCCGCAGCCCCTCCTCCAGCAGCCGGCGGTCGAAGGTCCACTCGCGCGCCCCGGCCCCGGGCAGCCCGATCCGTACGGCGCCCGGGTCCCGATCAGGGTCGTAGCGCAGCGTGACGGGGACCGCTTCCTGCTCCGCGTCCAGTAGGACGTCCGCATCCGTGACGATGTGGGCTCGCGCGTACTGCTCGATTACGGACATCGGACGGGCCTTTCACCGTGCGCTACCAGCGTGGAGACTGTGTGTCCACTCCCCTCCAATGTCGCATATTTTCCGGATTGCGCCCCTGGAGGCCGGACATATCACCGATGAGATAAAACGAGCATCACGCTCTTGCAAATCGTTCGCATCTAGCCACATCATCGAACGGTGCATGTACCTGACGGATTCATCAACGCGCCCACCTCCGCCGCCACCGGTGTGATCGCCGCGGGCGCCATCGCCGTGAGCCTGCGCGGCGCACGCCGGGAGCTCGACGAGCGGACGGCACCGCTGGCAGGACTCGTCGCGGCGTTCATCTTCGCGGTGCAGATGCTGAACTTCCCCGTCGCGGCGGGGACCAGCGGCCATCTGCTCGGCGGTGCGCTCGCCGCGATACTCGTCGGCCCCTACACAGGGGTCCTGTGCGTCTCCGTCGTCCTGCTCATGCAGGGCATCCTCTTCGCCGACGGCGGCCTGACCGCGCTCGGCGTCAACATCACCAACATGGCGATCGTCACCACGGTCGTCGCCTACGCCCTCTTCCGCGGCCTGGTGAAGGTGCTGCCCCGCACCCGCCGGTCGGTCACCGTGGCCTCCTTCGTCGCCGCCCTGGTCTCCGTGCCGGCCGCCGCCCTGGCCTTCACGGTGATGTACGCGATCGGCGGCACCACCGACGTGTCGATCGGCAAGGTCGCCACCGCCATGGTCGGCGTGCACGTCCTGATCGGCATCGGGGAGGCCGCGATCACCGCGCTGACCGTCGGCTCGGTCATCGCCGTACGCCCGGACCTGGTGTACGGGGCGCGCGGCCTCACGCACAAGCTCAAGCTGCGGGTGAACGGCGAACTCGTCGACGCGCCACAGGCCGAGCCGGAGCCCGCCCCCGTGGCCGCCCGGACCTCGCACCGCAAGGTGTGGGCGGCGGGCCTGGCCGCCTCCCTGGTCCTGGCCGGGTTCGTCAGCTTCTACGCCTCCGCCGACCCCGACGGCCTGGAGAAGGTGGCAGCCGACCACGGCATCGACAAGAGGGCCGAGGAGCACGCGGTGGCCGACTCCCCGCTCGCCGACTACGGCGTCGAGGACGTCGACGACGCCCGCCTGTCCGGCGGACTGGCGGGTGTCATCGGTGTCGGGGTCACGGTCGTCGCGGGCAGCGCGGTCTTCTGGGCCGTACGCCGTCGCCGTTCGGACAGCACGTCCCCGTCGGACACGACGGACACGACCGACACGACGCCCAGCACAAGCACGACGAGCGTCTGACATGGGAGCAGGGCACGCGCACAAGCTCTACCGGCACGGGCACTCGCCCGTGCACGGCCTGCCGCCGCACACCAAGCTCGCCGCCGTGTTCGCCTTCGTGGTGGTCGTGGTGTCGACTCCGCGGGAGGCGATGTGGGCGTTCGGGGTGTACGCCGTGCTGCTCGGGGCCGTGGCGTACGTCGCGCGCGTGCCCGCGGGTTTCCTGCTGAGGCGGCTGCTGATCGAGGTGCCGTTCGTCGCGTTCGCCGTGCTGATGCCGTTCGTGGCGGAGGGCGAACGGGTCGACGTCCTCGGTATGTCCCTGAGCGTCAACGGCCTGTGGGGCGCCTGGAACGTGCTCGCCAAGGGCACGCTCGGCGTCGCCGCCTCCGTGCTCCTCGCCGCCACCACCGAGCTGCGCGAACTCCTCCTGGGCCTCCAGCGGCTCAGGCTCCCGCCGCTCCTCGTGCAGATCGCGTCCTTCATGATCCGCTACGGCGACGTCATCACGGACGAGATGCGGCGCATGCGGATCGCCCGGGAGTCGCGCGGCTTCGAGGCGAAGGGCGTCCGGCACTGGGGCGTCCTGGCCAAGTCCGCGGGCGCCCTGTTCATCCGTTCCTACGAGCGCGGCGAGCGCGTGCACCTGGCCATGATCAGCCGCGGGTACGCCGGTTCCATGCCGGTCATCGACGAGGTGACCGCGTCCCGGGCGCAGTGGACGTACGCCCTCGCCCTCCCCTGTGCCGCCCTCGCCGTCTGTCTGCTGGGATGGGCCCTGTGACTGATGTGACCCCCTCACTGGACGTGGCCGGTCTGGCCTTCGCCTACCCCGACGGGCACCAGGCCCTCTTCGGCGTCGACTTCTCCGTCGCGCGCGGCGAGCGGGTCGCGCTGCTCGGCCCGAACGGCGCCGGCAAGACGACCCTCGTGCTCCACCTCAACGGCATCCTGACCGGCGGCACCGGCACGGTGAAGGTGGCCGGGCTGCCCGTCGGCAAACAGCACATGGCGGAGATCCGGCGCCGGGTCGGCATCGTCTTCCAGGACCCGGACGACCAGCTCTTCATGCCGACCGTCCGGGAGGACGTGGCGTTCGGGCCCGCCGCGGCCGGGCTCAAGGGGCCGGAGCTGGAGAAGCGCGTGGACCGGGCGCTGGAGCGGGTCGGCATGGCGGAGTTCAAGGACCGCCCGCCGCACCACCTCTCCTTCGGTCAGCGCCGCCGGGTGGCCGTGGCGACCGTGCTCGCCATGGAACCGGAGATCCTCGTCCTCGACGAGCCCTCCTCCAACCTCGACCCCGCCTCCCGCCGTGAACTGGCCGACATCCTGCGCTCCCTCGACGTGACCGTGCTGATGGTCACGCACGACCTGCCGTACGCCCTGGAGCTGTGCCCGCGCTCCCTGATCCTCAGCGAGGGCGTGATCGCGGCGGACGGCCCGACCGGCGAGCTGCTCTCCGACGAGGAGCTGATGCGCGCCCACCGGCTGGAGCTGCCGTTCGGCTTCGATCCGCGTTCGGTGACAATGGGCGCGTGACGAACGAGGAGACCGAGGGCTCGCTGCTGCTGGACGACCAGCTCTGCTTCGCGCTGTACGCGGCCCAGCGGGCGGTGACGTCCGTCTACCGCCCCCTCCTCGACGAGCTCGGCCTCACCTATCCGCAGTACCTGGTCCTGCTGGTCCTGTGGGAGCGCGGTGAGACCACGGTCAAGGAGCTGGCCGCCGCGTTGAGGCTCGACTACGGCACGGTGTCGCCGCTGCTCAAGCGGCTGGAGAGCGTGGGACTCGTCCGCCGGGAGCGCGCGGCGCACGACGAGCGCTCGGTGCTGGTCGCCTGCACCGGGGCCGGGGAGGAGCTGCGGGAGCGCGCGGCGGGCGTACCGGGCGCCCTGCTCGCGGCGACGGGGCTCGCCGCACCGGAGGTCGCGCGTCTACGCGAAGAGCTGTGGCGGCTGGCGGAGAAATCGCAGGCGTCCCCGAACCGCCCGCACTGATCGCCCGTTACCCCCGGTTATCACCCCCTGCTGAGCAGATGCTTTCCTACTGGCCGGTACCTTGTGCGCGATGTATTAGTGCGCACCTGTTCTGGGGGATCCAGCCATGACTGACGCCGCCGTCGTCGACACCCGCCCGACGAAGATCATGTACGTGGCCGAGGCCACCGCCCACGGCGGCCGCGAGGGCTATGTCACCAGCCAGGACGGCCAGATCGACCTCAAGGTCGCGATGCCCCCGCAGCTCGGCGGCGACGGCAACGGCACCAACCCGGAACAGCTCTTCGCGGCCGGCTACAGCTCCTGCTTCCACAACGCGCTGATCCTGGTCGGCAACCGCGAGGGCTACGACCTGACCGGCTCCACGGTCTCCGCGAAGGTCGGCATCGGCCCCAACAAGCAGCGCGGCTACGGCCTCGCGGTCGCCCTGAGCGTCTCGCTCCCCGTCCTCGACCCGGGCCTCGCGAGCAAGCTGGTGGACGCGGCCCACGAGGTCTGCCCGTACTCGAACGCGACCCGCGGGAACATCGACGTGACGATCGTGCTTGGTTGAAAGGGAATCGAGTCGGCGAGACGAGGAGTACGGACGTGGACGTGCACGGCACAGTGGCCGAGGGCTTCGAGCCGGTCAGGGACGCGTTCGTGCGGAACTTCGGCACGCTCGGGGAGCGGGGCGCCGCGGTCGCCGTGTACCGGGACGGGCAGCGGGTCGTCGACCTGTGGGCCGGCACGAAGGACGTCGACGGCACGGCCCCCTGGGAGCGCGGCACCGCCCAGGTCGTGCGCTCGGCGACGAAGGGTGTCGCCGCCGCCGTACTCCTGCTGCTGCACCAGCGCGGACAACTGGACCTGGACGCGCCGGTGGGCCACTACTGGCCGGAGTTCAAGGCGCGGGGCAAGGAGCGGGTGCTGGTCCGGCACGTGCTGAACCACCGCGCCGGCCTCCCCGTCCTCGACCACCCCCTCACCTCCGAGCAGGCCCTCGACCCGCTCCGGGGCCCGGAGGCGGTCGCCGCCCAGGCCCCCGCCTGGGAACCGGGCACCGACCACGGCTACCACGCGCTCACCTACGGCTGGCTGCTCGACGAACTGGTGCGACGCGTGACGGGGCAGGGCACCGGCGCGTGGCTGGCCTCGCAGGTCACCGGCCCGCTGGGCCTGGACCTCTGGCTGGGCCTGCCGGACGCGGAGGCCGGCCGGGTCGGACGCGTGGGCCGCGTCGAGGGGCCCGAGCCGGCCGGCGGCCTGCGCGCCCGCCCGAAGCGCTCGGTCACCGAGGCCTACGAGGACCCGGCCTCCCTGACCCGCCGAGCCTTCGCGGCGATCACCCCGTTCCCGGACCAGAACGACCCGGCCTACCGCGCGGCGGCCCTCCCCGCCACCAACGCCATCGCGACGGCGGACGGACTGGCCCGCTTCTACGCGGCGCTGATCGGCGACACCGCCGGCGCCTCACGCCTGTTCACGCCGGAGACGGTCGGGCTGGCCCGGGCCGAGGAGTCGGCGGGCCCCGACCGCGTCCTGGTGGTCGGAACCCGCTTCGGCCTCGGCTACATGCTGCACGGCAGCGCCTCCCCCTTCCTCACGCCGGGCTCCTTCGGCCACCCGGGCCGCGGCGGCGCCCTCGGCTTCGCCGACCCGGACACCGGGATCGCGTTCGGCTATGTCACCAACGGCTTCCGCAAGACGGTCACGGCGGATCCGCGGGCGCAGGGGCTGGTGCGGGCGGTGCGGGGGGCGCTGGGACTCTAGACGTCTTGGACGGCTCCAGAAACCTCTTGGCCGTCCGTCCCTAGACGTGAATCGGGTGGGAGGTCCGCCCCGATGCCTGGTCGATCTCGTCGTGGGCCTTGGTCAGCAGTCGCATGGCGAGTTCGTTGAGCGCCCGGGCGCCGGCGATCTCCTCCCCGACTCTGGGCTGATTGACGTCGGTCCGGTGCCGGCTCGCCTGCCCGTGCGCCCGTACCTCGGAGCCGTCGGGCAGCCGGACCAGCGCCACCGCCTGGGTGTGCTGGTCGTCCTCCCGGAACTCCATCTCGACATGCCATCCCACTGTGGTGTGCATCATGACGATCACCTCCGGAACACTTAGTTCCAGGGTGCTCCTCCCACCGGCTGGACGCACCCGCCTGGCACGGCCTACCCGGCGTGCAGCATCAGCCCGATCCCGACGACGAGCAGCCCGGCCGCCGCGATCCTCGGCGCCCCGAACCGCTCCTTGAAGAACACGGCCCCGATGGCGGCGCCCACGATGATCGATGTCATACCCGGCTCATACAGTGATTGGCATGACCCGACCCAAGTTAGGAAGGGCCGCCGTCCCGCCGGGCGAGCCCGCAGCGATCTACTGCCGCATCTCCCACACCAGGGACGAGGACCAGACCGGCGTCGACCGGCAGGAACGCATCTGCCGGGAGATCGCCGAACGCCTCCAGCTCCGCGTCGAGCCGACGCACGTCTACGTCGACAACAACCGCTCGGCATGGCAGCGCGACCGCAAGCGCCCCGGATGGGAAGCGATGCTCAGGGCGATGGGGGCCGGAGAGATCCGGCACGTCATCGCCTACCACCCCGACCGCCTCATGCGGCAGCCCAAGGATCTCGAAGAGCTGCTCTCGATCGCCGACGACAAGCGCGTCCTGCTCCACGGCGAGGCGAACCGCCGCGACCTCTCCGACCCCGACGACCGTTTCATCCTCCGCATCGAGGTTGCCCATGCGTGCCGCTCCTCCGACGACACGTCCCGCCGCCTCAAGGACGCCCTGAAGGACCACGCCCGCGAAGGCCGGCCCCACGTGGGCAACCGGCCGTACGGCTACACCGGCGACGGCCGCGCGATCGTCGAGGAGGAGGCGGAGATCGTCCGTGAGGTGTACCGCCGCTACCTGGACGGGGAGTCGCCGCACTTGAATCTGTGACGCCATCAAAATAGTTTGCGGGCAGCTTGCCGCAAAAGTTGTCGGCTGCGATTTGGTGAAAGTTGACGCCTACCAATCGTTCACACCATGCGTCGGCAGACCTTCCGCAGCACCTCAAAGCGATGCCAGCGCTCCGAGCCACTACCTTGCCCGAGTCGGCAGGTAGGCAGCTGTCACGGCAACATGCGTCGGCTTGACGCCTACCTCGGGGACGGCCTCAACAGCCGTGCGAGTCGTGCCGCGCTCTTTGGCCCTACGCGTGTGGGGAACTTCGCCGCTTGGCGTTCGACTGCCCGAGCCTACTCTTCGCTGTGGCGTCGCGTCACCGCAGCCGTACGCGCCCGTATGCCGCTGCCCGACGAGCGCGCCACGCTCCAGCTCCCCGACGCGACCCCGATCCTGCACCTGACCCGCGTCACCCACGGCACCGCCGACCGCGCCCTGATCCTCGAAGAACTCCGCACGGGCCAGCGCCCGACAGCGGTCTACGAGGAGCTCACCAACGCCGGACACACGCTGTGGTGGTCGGAAACCGATTCGCCGGGCGAGCGTAGGGCCCCCTGTTCACTCGCCCCATGGCAGCTCCCGCCCAAAGTCTCTCCAGCCGACGACGTGCCCACCCGCGCCGCTCATCTGCGAAAACGCCGTTCATCCCACGCCGCCGTCAGTGGTCGCAAGCGTCTCCAGAAGACCGGCCAGCTCCTCCACCTCGATCGGCCGCCCCGCCAGCCGGACGACGCCCCGCCCAGCCCCGTCGGTCGAGGCCACCGCACGCACACCGGACAACTCGAACCCGACTCCCAGAAGGGCCCTGTTCAACCGGTCTGCGGCAGCGCGCGCCTCACGCCACCCCTGCGATGTAGTCGACGCCGCGCACCCACATGCTGGGCTCCGCGTCCGCGATGTCATCCAGGCCGTCACGCAGCCAGTCCTCACCCGCGCCAGTCACTTGGCCACTCCCATCCGTACAAGTAACGGATCGTCAACTCTTTGTGGCCCGGGGCGTATGAGCAGCACAACGACCCCGGTACCATCGGGCACCGGGGAACGCTGTGTCCCCTCCCGGACCACCCCGGTTGCTGCCAGGCACGGGGGTGGTCCGGTCTCGGTATGAGGTTAGAAGCGCGGCCCCGTGCTCGGGGTCAGGGGATCCTGCGGGGTCCCGTATGCACCAGGGCCGCGCCCCATTGGCCGGAGAGGTCAGCTCCGGCCGGGGTTCCGGGCCCCCACCGACTCCCGATCGCGTGGGAGTAACGAGGCGGCAGGGGCCCGGAGATCATCAGGACGGTTCGCTCAGTTCCCGGCCGTCCAGGTCGAAGCGGCACCAGACCGTCTTTCCGCCCCGCTCGCCAGGCGTCCACCTGACCGCCGTTGCCACCCGCTGAGCAATCAGCAACCCGCGTCCACTGTCGGGCAGGACCGCTTCCGAGATGTCCGCCATCAGCTCGGGCGAGTACACGTCGCCCATAGGCAGGAGCGGGGGCGTCGAGTCCTCATCCGTCACGCCGATGAAGAGCCACTTCGGGTACAGCTTGAACGCCACGTCAATGCGTCGACAGCCGCCGGGATGCACCTTGCCTCGACCGGGCACCGCGTGGTTCACGGCGTTCCCGACCAGTTCGGACACAGCCAGCCGAGCGTCGTAGATGAGTTCCTCCGCAACAACGCCGCGCAGGAACACGGACGTCGTGTCCCGTGCAATGCGCGCCGTGTTACCGCACTCGGCGAACAGCGTCAGCGTCAGAAAGTGCCCGCCCGAGGACGGCTTCGGTGCCACGAACCAGTGCGCGTAAGCATCCAACTCACTCGCCAGGTGCATGGCCTTCCCCGCATCCATGACCGTCCCCTTCCGAACCTCTACGGCCCTCATGGCACCGCTTGCTTTCCGGAATGCCAGTACACGACGCACGGGACGTCACCGGGAGCGTTCACCAGGGGGTTCACGTGAACACCGGCAAAGACAAGGGGGTTCACCAATGAACCCCCCGCCGCGAGAATGCTGTGACACGATGAACACTCGCCGTCATTCTCGGGTTGGCAGGGGCGCATGAGCCGAGAGCCGAACGCGCAGTTGATCGCCGTCATGGACGAGGCGAAGGTCTCGAACAAGGGCCTGGCGAAGCGAATGCAGGACGCCGCTGCACAACGCGGCATCACCCTCGGGACCACACACGTCTCCGTGAAGCGTTGGCGCGAGGGCGCGGGCATCCAGCCGCAGGCAGCGGCCATCATGGCTGACGTCCTGAGCGTCAAACTGGGCCGTCGCGTCTCACCCGGTGATCTCGCTTCTTCGATCTCACGCGGCCGGCCGCCCCTCAGCCGATCGGCTACCCAAGCACGTTGCCCGATGCACTGTCCACGCTGGGCGGTCTCGCCGACGAGCGCTCCGACGCCCCTTCCGCCGATCGGTTCATGGTCGAGGACAGTGATCTCAGTTCAGCGGTGCTGTCCTGGATGATCGCGCGCCCTGACGGCATCCAGGCCGAACGACCCGCGCACCAACGAGTCGGCATGCGTGATGTCCGCGCCATCAGGGACGCCGCAGGCATGTTCATGCAACTCGACTTCAAGTACGGCGGCGGTCACGGCCACAAGGGCCTACGCCACTACTTCCGGCACGAGGCTGTGCCGGTTGTCGATCCTTCACGCCGCCGGGCATCTGGCATGTCCGCCCCAGCGGACGCCCTTCTCGCTGCGGATGCGGGCTCGTTCCTTCCGCTGGGCAGCGATTACGTCGGGGTGGCGGGCGTTGGCGTTGCGCCAGCGCAGGTAGCGGTGCAGGGCCCGGGTCTGCGCGGGGTGGCTGCGATGGTGAGAGTTGGCCAGGGTGAACTGCCGCAGCGGTCCGAAGTGGGCCTCGATCGGGTTGGCCCAGGAGGCATAGGTCGGGGTGAAGCACAGCTCGACCTTGTTCTTCTTCGCCCAGCGGCGGATGTCCACACCGGTGTGGGCTGAGAGGTTGTCCAAGATGATGTAGATCGGGGCGCCGTCGGGTCGGGCGGCGCGGATCGACTTCAGCGCCGCCAGGGTGTTAGCGGTGCCTTTGCGGCGGCGATTGACGCCCCACAGACGGTCGTCGCCGACGGAGTAGCAGCCGTGGAAGTAGGTGACGCCGTGGGTGCGGCGGTAGGTCGCCGGCAGCCGGTCGGGCTTGCCTTGTTTCGCCCAGCAAGAGCCCGCGGTGGGCCGGATCCCCAGCGGCCCGAACTCGTCGAAGGCGAACACTCGGTCGGGGAAGCGCCCCAGCACCTGCTCGATCCGGTCGAGCTTGGCGTCGCGGTCGGGATCTGGGGACTCCTTCCAGGTCTTGGTGCGCTGGAAGGTGATTCCGCGGCGCGACAGCAGGCACCGTAAGGCTTCCCGGCCGATGCGGATGACACGACCGTGGACTCGGCGCAGGTAGGCGGCGAGTTTGCGGATCGACCAGCGGGTGAAGGGCTGGCCGAGCTTGGTGGGGCGGGTGGTGGCCGTCTGGATGACGAAGTCCTCGTCGTCAGGGGTGAGCAGGCGGGGACGGCCTCCCGCCCATCGAGGGTTCAGGCAGGCCAGGCCGATCTCGTTAAACCGGTGGATCACATCCCGGACGGTGTCCTCGTCGGCCTGGACCAGCTGGGCGATCACCGGGACGCGGTTTCCGCCGGCGGACGCCAGCAACATCATCGCCCGCCGGTAGCGCACCGAGCTGGTACTTCCCCGGCGCACGATCTGCTGCAGCTTCTGCCCTTCCTGATCGGTCAGTCTGCGCACCCGCACAGGCTCAGCCACCACACCTCCAGCGGTCGGAACCGACGTCACCGCCCATCCAACCGCCCCAACCACCAACCCGGCGAACCTTCCCGGTCACAGCACTAGCTCCGCGCCCCTCTCATCGAGCCCCGCCGTCCGGCACGCAGCACGCAACACCCGCGCAGCCCCAGCTGATGTGAACCCCTCATCCGTGCGAGCAGCGTCAACCGCCATGCCCGTACCAGCCCCCCTAGTCACGCGATCAACTGGCGCACGACTACGGGAGACCAACCCGACGTCCGCCAGACACAATCCCGACAGTACCTAGTCCATCAGTGCCGAGACGAGTGCCAAGCTCGCCCACTCACCTCTCACTTGGTGTGCTCGCCCCCTGCGCAGGCAACGCTCGCATGGCAGCATGTCAGTGGCGCAGGCCAGGAAACGGCAGGGGAGGTCACAGCTGTGGTGGTCTCGGCTGAGGTAGGTCAAATGAGTGGGGGAGCGATGACAGCACCGGGGGATGCAGAACCTGAGATGAGTTCCGTGCGGAGGGAGTTCGCACTGGAGCGATACCGCTACCTCTTGCAGCAGATTCACGCAGTGAACGAGAACGCGTACCGCTTCCTCGCCATCTACCAGACGCTAGCTACGGGCCTCGTCACCGCAGCTCTTGCTCTGTTTGTCGGGTATAGCAAGTGGGGAGTAGCACCAAGTACCGCGCGGGGCGGAGTGATCGGATTACTCAGCCTTACCACCATAGTCGCGGCATTTACCTCGACATTGATTGTGGTCGGCGCCATTGCATGGTTTGACTATCGCAACGAAGAATGCGATATCACTGACGAGATGATTGAGCCAGGATTTCGCAAGCGGCCACGTCCACGGAACTTCATTCGCTGGTATGAAACTTACGTGTTGCTGTTCATTATTGTCTCGCTGTCAGTAATGTGGTTGCTTGCCTGCTTTCTCCTTCTGCCAGCAATGCAGTAAACCTCGCACGCCGATCACTTGGCGCCGTCTTGTGCTCGCACTCTTGCAAGCAAGGCGCGGCACATGCGCTGCGAACGCCGGAAATCAGCCACCTGCCGTATCCGGCGTCCGCACGTCTTAGCTTCACATCATTGCAACCCGACTCACGTACGGTTGCACAGGTGCGACAACTGCCAGGCAGATCAGCATCAGTTATTATCTGATCGCGTCCAGCGCGAAGAATCGAAGATCTGTTTAGCTGCAGCCATATCGCAAGACTCCTGAAACCTCTTGAGGTCGAGATAGCTGACGTCGAATTCTGACCCTGCCAGCCTCCGATAAACTTCTTCTGTTAGATCCGTTCGGTTCAGTCCAACAAAGGTGATCAGCCATGATAGAACCGTCAAGTGCCGATTTAGCTCTTCCGATTCGCTAAACCGCTCCTTTGTGGCATCGACAGCCCAAGCCCATGGATGAGTGTTTAGCAGGTAGTGCTCGACGCCTACCCTTACTCCGATGTAACGGTCGGAGAATCCTGTCGACTCAATTTCCCCGATGGGCAGCCTCATGACGTGCCGCAGGCGGCCTTCCCTCTCACCCTCAAACGACCGCATCGATAGATGCTCGACCAGATCAAGTGCTTCTCTGGAGTTCAGGCTTGATGTCCACCTAGGCGTACCTTCTCGTCGACGCCAGGTGACGTTGCAAGATCGCCGATCCATACGGCCGGAGAGAACCGCAATCTCCCACTCTGCCGCGAGATGCTCTTCCAAGATCCCGAAACCACCAAGGCGGCTGCACAGGAGCGTCCAGTCTGCTGGAATAGGGTCCTCTGCATTTCCCAGAAACTCCAGCAGCGACTGCAAGGAAACGTCGGCTGGGACTTCCCGCAGTAGCGCCTCCACATGGTCAGCGAAGTTGCTGATACGCATATGGATCTCGGGTAGCCTTCGAATCTCTTCGATGGAAGCTTTCCGGCGCACACCACCTTCTTCCACTACGGCCAGAGGTACTCTTTGAAGCGCCGCCTGGAGGAGACGAAACGAACTAGGGACCATATTGTGCGACGTCAATGAGGAAGTTAGGAACTGAGCTTCACTGCAAGCCCATGTCAGCGAATAGCCGTTTTCGCTTTGCAGTAGATCGCTTTGATCTCGGATGTGATCGCAGTATGCTTCGTATATTTTTCCGATCAGGGCCGTCTTCTCAGGAGTATCATCCAGAGATGACCTAGCTACATTTGTACGAGGGGAACCCTGGCCGCTCACATTAACGAGGCCGATAATTCCGTTACGATCCTTGTATCCTGGTGCTGTGCTTTCGACTCGCACACCTTCCACACACACGCCTGGAGCGAACTGATCACGCTGGTGGCCTTCTCGGCCGCCGATGTACTGTTCTCGAAGAGTAAATCTCCGCGATGCCGGCGCATACCGACTATGCTTCAGAAATTCCCATTGCCTGAAGAATTCGTTCCAGCGAAGCGCATACGCAATTGTTGCATTCTCTTTCTCGACCACTTCAACTCGAACCTTGTTCGAAGTGAGATGCTCGCGAGAGCTTAGTGACGACTTGACAAGAAAGTCCTCTAGAGCTTCCTTGAGGTGGTCATAGCCCACCCGCTGCTCTTCTGAACCGTCAATTGTGCATGTTACGGTGCAGCCTGGCACCACGATCCAGCGGCGCGCAGTCATAAGGATGTCATCAATTTCGGCGCTGGGGCGCACCGTCAGGCGGACGATTGTGCCATGAGGTCTGATTTTGACATCGACTTCCTCCTTCGGAAGGACCCTCACCAGGTATTTTCCATGAACGGAGCGCAATTCGAGTTGACGGGCCTCTTCTTCCTCCGGGTGTGAGGTGATGACTTCAACCTGATCGGCAATCATGAAGGCAGACATCACCCCGATGCCGAATCGGCTGATGGGGCTGAAGTTTGGGTACTTTTTCCTGAAATCCGCCTCTTGGTATCGACTTGATCCAGCCTTGAGGAGATTATTCTCGATAATCTCCTGCGTCATGCCGCAGCCATTGTCTCTGACCTCAAGGGTACGAGCTTTACTATCCCAAGAAATCCAGACCTTTCCGTCGCTTCCATCAGATAGCCTCTCCAGCTCATCCTGAAGCCGCACAGCATCAATCGAGTTTTGCAGAAGCTCTCGCAGCACGACATTACTGTCGTTGTAGAGGGTGTGCCCTGTGAGGAGGTCGAGAATTTTCTCGCGATCGATATTGAAGTCGAACTGTCGAGGAAGAAAACCTTCTACGTGGATATTGCGTGTGTCAACGTATCTCCACGGAAAAGTGAATGTGGATGCGAACAAACGATTGGAACGGGCCTCCCACTCGTGGCTCATGCGGAGTTGCTGCTCTGCGTATTGCAGGTAAGCGATCAATCCGAAGTAGGCGTTTCCATCCGTAAAAAGCGCATGAACTTCAATACCCTCTGGAGTCAACGAAGGGTCGAGCTCTCCTTCATCATTGATGGCCAATTTTGCTCGTACTGATGTTACCGCTTGCTGCTTAGCCCATTCCAATTGACTAGTGGGGTCACTCGGGTTCAGGATCCGGAAAGTGATCGACGGAGTTCTATCGCTGGTGACGTGCAGGATATCCACCGTCCGCAGCAAAATGGCAGCGTATTGAACGTTCGCAGTCTGCGTTTTTCGTGTTCCGTATGGCTTAGAAACACTGTACTTCGTTTCATTGTCAAGATCATCTAGATGATGGCTTTCGCAGACCAACGCCAGATCCTTACGGAAGACGTAAGGAAGGCACTCGAGCACCTTCGACACTTCCGTCTGCGCCGCGCCAGAGGCCCCGTACTCTGTAGTTGCGTTACCTACGATCCAGTTTCGCACGCGCGTCGCATGGAAGTAGCGCACAAATTCCTGATAAAGGAACCTCTCGACGTCGCCCCCTTGGGACTGCAGTTCACCGATGCGCGCTTTGTAATCGCGCCCGTTATTGTCATCGGTTAGCAGCACGTCTTCTTTGAATCTTGCGAAGGATGACTGGTCTCGCTGCTGATACTCGTCTTTCGTGACGAGCATGCCTAGATCGTGGAAATAGATTGCCAGGACCGTGAGAAGCCAATCGGTCGGCGTTAGCTGTGTTTTAGTTTCCTCTGGGATGATCCACTCAAGTGATTCAAGCATCGCATCAATGTGGCTAATGTCATGCTTTGTGTATTCTTCGAAGATGCCGCCATTTCCGATAGCGCCCAGAAGTTCTTCCACGCTATTTCGAATACCGAGAAGATTCACCCCTTGAAACGGTTGAAGAGTGCATGCTTCCTGAGCCATTTTCTCTGCATGAGATGGAAGTACGTCCGCCACTGAGTCCCCCTGGATCTGTCAACGCCTCCGTGCCTGCTCAAGTCAACGCTAGCCAGTCCGTTTGCTGTATGTCAGGTGAACAGTCGATTCGGCACTACGCACATCGCGGCGGAGCTCTACGGGCAAGCTGGCGGCAGGTTGCCGGATGGACGTGGATTGCCTCGGCCGAAACGCACTCCTGAGGCGTACGCCGGCTCTCATGCGGCGGATAGGTCGACCTCATCCGTCCTTAGACAGGCGCTCATCACTGCATGAAACCGAGTTGATCGACGACTCGCGCAGGGCGGCGATGGGCGCGAGCTCGGCCCTGGTCTGGGCCCACAGGACGAGGGCGTAGGCGGTGACGGAGAGGGCGGCCCCGATGAGCCCGATCCCGGCGAACGGCCGGAGAACGCCGAGAGTCCGCCTCCTCCAGCGGCTCACGGCGTAGGCGGGGATCACGACTCCCTGGACCGCCATCAGCCAGGCGATGTACCCGAGGGAGGAACCGGAGGCGCGCACGCCGAGGCCGTCGACGACGGTGTACACCGCGATCGTCAGGCCGGTCGCCAGGGCCGCTCCGATCGCCGCCCAGTCGGGCCGGCGCCCGCGCAGTCCCCACACGGCGACGCCGGTCAGCCCCGCGCACGACAGGGCGATACCGGCGGCGGCCCACCCGTCGGGCACCTCGTGCGCGAAGACGGCGGCGAGCACGGTCACGACGAGCGGCGCGGTGCCGCGCGCGATGGGATAGGCCTGCCCGAAGTCGCCCAGCCGGAAGGACTTCATCAGCAGCGCGTAATAGGCGATGTGTATGGCGGCGGAGCCGAGCAGATACGGCCATGCCCGGGCAGCCGGAAACGCCACGAAGGGCGCCAGGGCCAGCCCGATGACCACCCCGCCGCCCGAGATCAGCGCGAACCCGGCCAGCTTGTCGGTGATCTTGTGGGCGATGGCGTTCCAGCTTGCGTGCGTGACGGCGGCGAGCAGGACGGCGGCGGTGACCAGGGGCGTCACGCGGAGAGCTCACGCACGTCCACGAAGGTGCCGCCGGCGTGGCCGACGAGGTCGCGGGGCGCCATGGGGAAGACGGTGTACGGCGTCCCGGCGGCGGCCCAGACGAGGTCGTGCCCGAGCAGGGACCGGTCGGCGAGCACGCGCGTCTTCGTCCTGTGCCCGAAGGGCGGCACCCCGCCGATGGCGTACCCGGTGGTCTCCCGCACGACATCGGCCTTGGCGCGTGTGACCTTCTCCGCCCGAGCTCCTTCCGCACGAGCTCGAGGTCGACCCGGGAGGCCCCGTCCATGAGCACCAGCACCGGCACACCGTCCGCCGCGAAGATCAGCGACTTGCAGATCTGGCTCAGCTCGCACCCGAGCGCGGCGGCGGCCTCGGCGGCGGTGCGGGTGGCTTCGGGGTACCGGCGGACCTGGGGTACGAGGTCCTCGATCCCCAGCTCCCGCAGGGCCTCGGCGAAACGGGGGTGTACTCCGGAGTTCTCGGCGCCCGTGGCGGCTGTCGTCGTCATGCGGGCACGCTAGCGGTGCGTGTACGAGACACGCGAGGCGGTTTCAGCCGGTGGCGTCCTCCGGCCGGACGTCCGCGAACTCCCACCACGCGAGCGGCAGCCAGTCCCCGTCGACGAAACCGTCGACGGACCCTCCGGTGCCCCGGATCGTCACGCGCGTCCCCTCCGGATAGACGACGCCCGACAGGCCGGGAACCGCTACGAGCAATGTGCCGATACGTCCTGACAAGGCTCTACTTCCTTTCCTCTGTGGATGCAAATCGTCTCATCATGTACCAGCCTGGTATATGACTCACGACACAGTTGGAGGTGCGTGACGATGAGGGCTGTCGTGTACAAAGGCCCCTTCGAGGTAGCGATAGAGCAAGTGGAGGACCCACGGATCCAGCACCCGAACGACGTGATCGTCCGTGTCACCTCGACCGCCATCTGCGGCTCGGACCTGCACATGTACGAGGGCCGTACCGCCGCGGAACCGGGGATCGTGTTCGGTCACGAGAACCTCGGGGTCGTCGAGGAGGCAGGAGAGGGGGTCACCTCGCTCAGCCGCGGCGACCGGGTGGTCATGCCCTTCAATGTGGCATGCGGCTTCTGCAAGAACTGTACGGCCGGTTTCACGGGCTTCTGCCTGACCGTGAACCCGGGCTTCGCCGGCGGCGCCTACGGCTATGTCGCGATGGGGCCCTATGTGGGAGGCCAGGCGGAGTACGTGCGCGTGCCCTACGCCGACTTCAACTGCCTCAAGCTCCCCGAGGGCACCGAGAAGGAGACCGACTTCGTCCTGCTCGCCGACATCTTCCCGACCGGCTACCACGGCAACGAACTGGCCGACGTGCGTCCCGGTGAGACCGTCGCCGTCTACGGCGGCGGTCCGGTCGGGCTCATGGCCGCCTACTCCGCGATGCTGCGCGGCGCGAGCAAGGTGTTCGTGGTCGACCGGGTGGCGGAGCGGCTGCAGAAGGCGGAGGAGATCGGAGCCGTGCCGATCGACTTCACCCAGGGCAACCCGGCGGAGCAGATCAAGGAGCAGACCGAAGGAGGCCGGGGCACGGACAAGGGGATCGACGCCGTCGGTTACCAGGCCCAGGCGCAGAACGAGGACCGCGAGGAACCGGCGACCGTACTGAACTCGCTCGTCGAGACGGTCCGGCCGACGGGCGCGCTGGGCGTGCCCGGCCTGTACGTCCCGCGCGATCCCGGCGGACCGGACGAGCAGGCGAAGCAGGGCATGCTGATGGTCTCCATCGGGCGCCTCTTCGAGAAGGGGCTCCGCATGGGCACCGGTCAGTGCAACGTCAAGCGGTACAACCGCCACCTGCGCGACATGATCATCGAGGACCGTGCGACGCCGAGCTTCGTCGTCTCGCACGAGCTTCCTCTCGACCAGGCGCCTACGGCGTACGAGAAGTTCGACAAGCGTGTCGAGGGCTACACCAAGGTCGTCCTCCACCCGCACGCATGAGAGAGCACGTATGACAAGAGCCGGTGAGGGCTCCCCGTCCCCACGGGGCCCTCACCGGCCGGTCTGTCAGGATGCGGTCAGGCGCGCACCAGCTCCTTGTCCTGATCCCCGGACGCCGAGCGCAGCCCCTCGCCCTCCACGTCCACGTTGGGCAGGGCCCGGTCCAGCCACTTGGGCAGCCACCAGGCCTTGCGGCCGAGGAGGGCCAGGACGGCCGGGACGATGGCCATGCGGACGACGAACGCGTCGAAGAAGACCGCGATCGCGAGGCCGAAGCCGATCATCTTGACCATGGACTCGGACGAGCCGATGAAGCCGGCGAAGACCGCCATCATGATGACCGCCGCGGCCGTCACCACCCGGGCGCCGTGCCGGAAGCCCGTCACGACCGCCTGGCCGGCCTTCTCGCCGTGGACGTAGGCCTCCCGCATCCGGGTCACCAGGAAGACCTCGTAGTCCATCGCCAGGCCGAAGACCACGCCCACCATGAAGATCGGCATCATCGACATGACCGGCCCGGTCTGCTCGACGCCCATCAGGCCCGCCAGCCAGCCCCACTGGAAGACCGCGACCACGGCGCCGAGGGCCGCCATCACCGACAGGAGGAAGCCGAGGGCCGCCTTCAGGGGGACCAGGATCGAGCGGAACACCACGATCAGGAGGAGGAAGGCCAGGCCGACCACCAGGACCAGGTAGGGGATCAGGGCGTCGTTCAGCTTCTCGGAGACGTCGATGTTCATCGCCGTCTGCCCCGTGACCAGCACGTTCGCGTCGGAGTCGGCCTTGATCCCGGCGCCCTTTCCGCGGATGGAGTGGACCAGGTCCTCGGTCGCGACCGACGACGGCTTGGAGTCCGGGATGACGGTGATCGTCGCCGTGTCACCGGCCTTGTTGGGCGCCGGCGGCGTCACCGTGACGACGTCCTCGAGGCCCTTGATCTCAGCGCCGACCTGCGTGAAGGCCGCCTTCGGGTCGTCGCTGTCCTTCGCGTCGACCACGACCATCAGCGGGCCGTTGAAGCCCGGCCCGAAGCCCTCGGAGAGGAGGTCGTAGGCGCGGCGCTGTGTGGTGGACGTGGGCTGGGAGCCGTCGTCCGGCAGGCCCAGTTCCAGACTCCCCGCCGGGACGGCCGCCGCGCCGAGGCCGACGACGCCGAGCAGCAGGACCGCGACCGGGCGGCGGACGACGAAGCTCGCCCAGCGCGTGCCCAGGTTCGGCTTCACCGGCTTGTCCTGCTCCTCCTGCTTCTTGGCCCGGCCGAGCAGCTTGCCCTTCTCCCCCGCCGGCTTCACCTTCCGGCCCGCGTACCCGAGCAGCGCCGGGACCATGGTCAGTGCGATCAGCACCGCGATGGCCACCGTGCCCGCCGCCGCGACGCCCATCTTCGTCAGCATCGGGATGTTGACGACGGACAGGCCCACCAGGGCGATCACGACCGTGAGGCCCGCGAAGACCACCGCGGAGCCCGCCGTGCCGACGGCCCGGCCGGCCGCCTCCTCGCGGTCGCGGCCCTCGGCGAGTTCGGCCCGGTAGCGGGAGACGATGAACAGCGCGTAGTCGATGCCGACCGCGAGGCCGATCATCATCGCGAGGGTGGAGGTCGTCGAGCCGAGGTCCAGCGCGCTGGCCAGCGCCGTGATCGAGGAGACGCCGATGCCCACGCCGATGAGCGCCGTCAGCAGCGGCAGACCGGCCGCGATCAGCGAGCCGAAGGTGATGACGAGGACGACCGCGGCGACCGCGATGCCGATGATCTCGGTGGTGCCGGTGTGCGGGACGGTCTGGAGCGCGTCACCGCCGATCTCGACGGTCAGCCCGGCCTTCCGCGCGTCCTGCGCGGAGTCCTCCAGGGCGTCGCGCGAGGAGTCCTCCAGCTCCATGCCGGAAACCTTGTACGAGACCTGCGCGTACGCGACCGTGCCGTCCTTGCTGACGGCCTTCGCCTGGTACGGGTCGGTGACGCGGACGACCTCGGAGCCGTCGGCGAGTTCCTTGACGGTCTCCTGGACGGTCGCCTTGTTGCCGGGGTCGGTCATCTTCTCGCCGCTCGGCGCCTTGAAGACGACACGGGCGGTGGCTCCGTCGGCGCTGGTGCCGGGGAAGCGCTGCTCCAGCAGGTCGAAGGCCTTCTGCGCCTCCGTGCCGGGGATGGAGAACGAGCTGTTGCCCGCGGCGGGGGCGCTGGCCGCGCCGACACCGGCGAGGGTCAGCAGGGCCACCCATATCAGGGCGACGAGGTGCCGCCGCCGGAAGGAGATCCGGCCGAGTTTGTAGAGGAATGTGGCCACGAGGGCGTACTCCCGGTCAGGTCGTGGGGTTGGTTCTGGGCAGGGCTGATCAGCCCGACGACGTGAGCGGTGACGTCAGGTGGAGGGCTAGTTCAGGGAATCGTCAGTCGACGGGAACGCCGAGGGCGGGGAGGACCACGGCGTCGATGTACGAGGTGAGGAACTCCTGCGTCGGCGGCTGGTCGTCGATCAGCGTGCGCGTGGCGAACGCGCCGACGAGCATGTGCACGATGTAGTCCAGCGCCGGGCGGCCGGCCTGGACCTCGCCGCGGTCGACCGCTCTTTGCACGACCCGGTGGAACTCCTCCATCTCGGGCTCGATGAGCAGTTCCTTGAACGCCTGGAGAAGGTCCGGGTTGCCGTGCACGGCCATGAACAGACCGCGCATCAGCGCGGCGTTCTGCTGCATGGTGCAGTCGTCCTCACGGGAGGTGAGGGCGTGCAGGTCGCCCCGCAGGGATCCCGTGTCGACGTCGGCGATGCTGCCCGGCTTGTTGTGCCGGATCGCCTTCGCCACCAGCTCCGGCTTGCCGCCCCACTGGCGGTAGAGCGTCGCCTTGCTGGACCGGGTGCGAGCGGCCACGGCGTCCATGGTGAGGGCGTCGTAGCCGACCTCGCGGAGCAGGTCGAGCACGGCCGCGTACAGCTCGGCCTCACGCTCGGGCGTGATCCGACTGCGACGCACGGTGGCGGCCTCAGCCATCTCGCTCACCTTCCTGCTCCGAACGACACGGTTTCGTACGTCACGAATGTAGCGCACCCTCACATGAGAACGAAACGGTTTCGTACGTGTCCTGGGTCACGAGGCGGCACGCACGCCGGTTTGTCATAACTTGCTCCGGTCCGCCCCCGGGCAAAGCATGGGGAGGTGAGCTATCTGCGTCTGCCGCATCTCCATGACGACCTGCTGTGCTTCGTGGCCGAGGACGACCTCTGGCTCGCCCCGGTCGACGGCCCCGGCCGCGCCTGGCGGCTCACCGTCGACCGCACCAAGGTGGGACACCCTCGCTTCTCGCCCGACGGCCGCCACCTCGCGTACACGAGCTGGCGCAGCCTGGTGCCCGAGGTCCATCTCGTCCCGGTGGACGGCGGTCCGGGCCGGCAGGTGAGCCACTGGGGCAGCGCCGACACCCGGGTCTGCGGCTGGACCCCGGAGGGCGAGATCCTGGCCGTGGCCTCGCACGGCGAGCCCTTCTCGTACTTCACCTGGGCCTACAAGGTCTCCCTCGACGGCGACCCGGGCCGCAAGCTGCCCTGGGGGCCGGTCGCCGACATCCAGGTCGCCGATCTGGACGGGGAGCGCAAGTCCCTCCTTCTCACCGGCACCCCGCCGCACGAGCCGGCCGCCTGGAAGCGCTACCGGGGCGGCGCCACGGGCAGGCTGTGGCTGCACGGCGAACGGCTGCTGGCCGATCTCGGCGGCCATCTGCACTCCCCCATGTTCGCCGGCGGCCGGATCGCCTTCCTCTCCGACCACGAGGGCGTCGGCAACCTGTACTCCTGCGCCTACGACGGCTCCGACCTGCGCCGGCACACCGACCACGACGCCTTCTACGCCCGGCACGCCTCCAGTGACGGCACCCGGGTGGTGTACCAGTGCGCGGGCGACCTGTGGCTGGTCGACGATCTGTCACCGGGGTCCGAGCCGCGCCGGCTGGACGTATGGCTGAACGGCCCGCGCGCGGGGCGGCGCCCGTACCAGGTGGCCGCCGCCCAGCACGTCGACGGGATCTCGGTCGACGAGACCGGGCGGGCGAGCGCGGTCGTCGTGCGCGGCAGCCTGTACTGGCTCACCCACCGGGACGGGCCGGCCCGCACCCTCACCGACATCCCGGGCGTCCGGGTGCGGATGCCGGAGATGCTCGGCGCGAGCGGGCGGGTGGCGTACGTGACGGACGCGGAGGGCGAGGACGCGATCGAGATCGCCTCCCTGCCCCGGGCGAGCGGGGACCGCGGGCCACGGCGGCCGGCCTCGGGCGGACTGGGGCGGGTCCGGGAGCTGGTGTCGGACCCGGAGGGCGAGCGGCTGGCGGTCGCCTCGCACGACGGGCGACTGCTGCTCGTGGACGTGACCGAGGAGTCCGCCGGCGAGGTCACCGAGTTGATCCGGTCGGTCAACGGACCCGTGCGCGACCTCGCGTTCTCCCCGGACGGGGCGTGGCTGACCTGGTCTCATCCGGGGATCGGGCGGACACTTCGGCAGATCAAGATGGCCCGGCTCGCCGGAACCGCGGAAGGGGACAGGTTCGTCGTCGACGTCACCAACGGCCGTTTCGAGGACGAGAACCCGGTCTTCACGCGCGACGGCCGCTACCTCGCCTTCCTCTCCTGGCGCGGCTTCGACCCCGTCTACGACGTGCACACCGGCGACCTGTCCTTCCCGCTGGGCTGCCGCCCGTATCTCGTGCCGCTGTCCTCCGCGACACCCTCCCCCTTCGCGGTGAACCCCGAGGGCCGCCCGGCCGCCGGGGGCCTGGACCCGGTGGAGGACGACGAGAACGGGGAGAGCGGCGCCGTGATCGTCGAGGTCGAGGGGCTGGAGAGCCGGGTCACTCCCTTCCCGGTGGCCGCCTCCAAGTACTCGGCGCTGCACCCGGTGGCGGGCGGCGGGCTGGTGTGGCTGCGCTGGCCGATCTCGGGCGCGCTGGGCGAGACCTTCGCGAACCCGGACGACACCAGCGGCCGGCCGACCCTGGAGCACTTCGGCATCACCAAGGCCAAGAAGTCCGAACTCGCCGTGCACCTGGACTTCTTCGCGGTCAGCGGCGACGGCACGCGGCTGGTGATCGTCGACGAGGGCGAGCTGCGCGCGGTGCCCGCGACCGAGCCCGGCGACGCCGACACGACGGTGTGGATCGACGCGCGCCGCATCCTGCACGTGGTCGACCCGGCGGCTCAGTGGCGGCAGGCGTACGAGGAGGCCGGGCGGCTGATCCGGGCGTACTTCTGGGAGCCGGGCATGTGCGGCATCGACTGGGCCGGGGTGCTGGACCAGTACCGTCCGCTGGTCGAACGGGTCGCCTCCCCGGACGAGTTCGCCGACCTGCTGCGCGAGGTACTGGGCGAGCTGGGCACGTCCCACGCGTACGTCACCGCCGCCCGGCGCAACGAGGGCCCGCCGCACTACCAGCGCCGGCAGGGCCTGCTGGGCGCCAACTTCGTACGCCGGGACGGCGGCTGGACGGTCAGGCGCATCCTGCCCGGCGACTCCTCCGACTCCAAGGCCCGCTCCCCGCTGGCCGGCACGGGCATCCGCGAGGGAGCGGTCCTGACCCACGTCGACGGCCGCCCGGTCGATCCGGACGCGGGCCCCTATCCGCTGCTGGCCGGCGCGGGCGGTACGACGGTGGAGCTGACCTTCTCGCCCGCGGAGGGCGCGGGCCCGCCCCGGCGGGTCGCCGTCGTCCCGCTCGTCGACGAGCGGCCGCTGCGCTACCAGGACTGGGTGGCCAAACGCCGGTCGGTGGTGCGGGAGTTGAGCGGCGGGCGGTGCGGCTATCTGCACATCCCGGACATGGGCGGTTCGGGCTGGGCGCAGTTCAACCGTGATCTGCGCATGGAGGTGTCCCGGCCCGCGCTGATCGTGGACGTGCGCGGCAACGCCGGCGGCCACATCAGCGAGCTGGTCATCGAGACGCTGAGCCGCACGATCCTGGGCTGGGACCTGACCCGCGACGCCCAGCCCGTGTCGTACACCTCGAACGCGCCGCGGGGCCCGGTGGTGGCCCTGGCGGACGAGGCGACCTCCTCCGACGGCGACATGATCGCCGCCGCGTTCAAACTGCTGAAGCTGGGCCCGGTGGTGGGGCAGCGCACCTGGGGCGGCGTGGTCGGCATGACCGGCCGGCACGAGCTGGGGGACGGCACGGTCATCACGGTGCCGATGAACGCTGCCTGGTTCGACGCCTACGGCTGGTCGGTGGAGAACAACGGCGTCGCCCCCGACATCGACGTCCTGCGCACGCCGCTGGACTGGGCGGAGGGCCGTCATGCCCAGCTCACGGACGCGGTGGAGCTGGCGCTCGGGCTGCTGGAGACCAACCCGCCGGCGACGCCGCCGACCTACAGCGACGTACCGGACCGCTCCCGACCGAAGCTGCCGCCCAGGGCGTGAGGAAGGGGTGCCCCGCGCGGAGCACCCCTTCCCTTCAGCACGCAACGTCAGGCGTCGTAGTCCTGGTCGAAGCGGTCCTCCTGCTCGCGCTCACGCTCCCGGTCGCGGTCACGGTCGCGCTGCGGCTGCGGCTGCGAGGGGTCCATGTCCTCGTCACGCCGGCGGCCGCGGCCCTGCATCTGCTCGCGAGCCTGGTCCGCCTTCTGCCGGGCCTGGTTCTGCCACTGCTCGGACTTCTCCTGGAACTGGTCCTTCATACCCATGTGGGTTCACTCCCGTTGGGGGTGAGGGGATCTGGCTCGACCAGATTCACACGGGCGGTGACGCTGCGCATGTCGATCACTTACGGTGCGTAGTCCGCTGCTGCTCATCGGCCGCTCCGCCCGCCCCGACGAGGCCCGTGCGCATGCCCGTCAGCCGGTCCGCGAACCGCCGCATCTCCCGCTGGCCCACCGTCCCGATGACGCCGGGCAGATATCCGCGCACGCCCTGCATGCCGCGCAGCCACCACTGCCCGTAGACATGGCTCGACCGGCGCTCGATCCCGGCCACGAGCCGGTCCACCGCCGGGCCCAGCGGGTACGTCTTGTTGGACGGCCAGGGCAGCCGCTGCCTCAACTCCCGCATCACGTCGTCCTGGTCGGCCCCGCGCACCATGTCGGTGTCGGTCCACGACAGATACCCGACGCCGACCTTCACGCCCCGGTACCCGACCTCGGCGCTGAGGCTGTGCGCGTACGCCTCCACCCCGGACTTGGACGCGCAGTACGCGGTCATCATCGGCGCCGGGGTGATCGCGGCGAGGGACGCGATCTGGAGCAGATACCCGCGGCTCTCCAGCAGCATCGGCAGGAAGGCATGGGCCGTCACCGCCGAGCCGATCACATTGACCTCGATCACCCGCCGCCAGGACTCCGGGTCGGAGTCGGCGAACGGACCGCCCGTGGCGACACCGGCGTTGGCGACGACGATGTCGACCCTGCCGAAGCGCTCCTTGACCTCCTCCGCGACCCGGGCCATCGCCTCGTGGTCGGTGACGTCGGCGTGCCAGTGTTCACTGTCGCTGTGCAGCCGCGCGGACACCTCCTTGAGCGCGTCCGGTTCGAGCCCGACCAGCGCGATCCTCACGCCGCGCGCGGAGAGCTTGCGGGCCAGCAACTCCCCGACGCCGCGCGCCGCCCCGGTCACCACGGCGACCCTGCCTTCGAGGCTCACCCTGCTCATGCGCTCTCCTCGGATACGACCTGGATGTGTGTGTGCACGAGTTCACGGATCTTCCCGGTGACCAGCTCGGGCGCCTCGACGGGCGTCATGTGGCCGATGCCGGGCAGCTCGGTGAGCCCGGTGCAGTGCGGCAGCGCGGCGGCCAGGGCTTGAGCCTGCACCGGCGGCGTGAGCCGGTCCGCCGTGCCGACGACGACGGCCGTGGGCACGTCCAGCTCCCGTACGCCGTGGTCGAGATCGAGCAGGTCCAGCACGTGCGACCAGGTGTGGCGGACCGTGCGGGGGCAGGCGTGCACGATGCGGGCGCAGGCCTCGACCATGTGCGGGGCCGAAGCCGGGCCCATCGTCCCGTACTTGAGGATCCGGCGGGCCAGGGGCGTGACCGGGCCGAGCGGCGCCCGGGAGCCCAGGATCCGCCGGGTCAGCCAGGTCCGCAGCCGCCCGGGCCGCATGGGGACGACGGTGGAGGCCGCGACCAGCTCCGAACTGCCCGTGCTGCACAGCAGGACGGCGGCGGTGTGCTCGCGGAAGGCGGTCCTCCCGGAGGCCGCCATCACGGTCATGCCGCCCATGGAGTGCCCGGCGACCACGGCCTGTTCGCCGGGCGCCAGGGTGGCTTCGAGTACGGCCTCCAGGTCGTCGGCGAGGGTGTCGGTGCTGCACACCGGGCTCGCGGGGCTGCGTCCGTGGCCGCGCTGGTCGTAGGCGATGACCCGGTGGTCGGCGGCCAGATCGCGGATCTGCGCCGCCCAGAAGGCGGTGGAACAGGTCCAGCCGTGGGCGAGGACGACGGCGGGGGCTGCGTCGGGCCCATGGATCTCCACGTGCAGCCGGGCGCCGTCGGCGGAGACGGCGGTCAGTTCGCGCGCGGGGGCGGGCGGGGCGTAGGGCCCGGAGTCGACGGACAGGAGACGGCTCACGCGTCCACCCCCGCCTTCTTCTCGGCCTTCCCGGCCGTCCGCTCGGCCGCCGGGGCCCGCAGGACGTCGTACTCCGCGAGGTCCACCCGCCGCGTCGCCCGCCGGAACTCGGCTGTCGTGCCGGGCCAGATGGTGGTGTTGCGGCCGCTCGCGTCGAGGTACCAGCTGGTGCAGCCGCCGGTGTTCCACACGGTCCGCTTCATGCGCTCCTGCACCCGGTGGTTCCAGGCGCTCACGGAACTCGGCCGGGCGTCCAGGGCGACGCGGCCGCCGAGGACGTCGAGCTGGCGGACGAAGTCGGCGAGGTAGTTCAGCTGGGACTCGATCATGAGGATCATCGAGGAGTTCCCGAGGCCGGTGTTGGGCCCGATGATCGTCATCCAGTTGGGGAAGCCTGCGGCGGAGGCTCCGCGCAGGGCCTCCATGCCGCCCTTCCAGGTCTCGGCGAGGGTCCGCCCGTCGGCGCCCACGACCCGGTCGGCGATGGGCATGTCGGTGACGTGGAACCCGGTGCCGAAGACGATCGCGTCCACCTCGGCCTCACTGCCGTCGGCGGCGACGAGGGTCGATCCGCGGATCTCGGCCAGCCCGCTCGCGACCACATCGACGTTGGGCTGGGCGAGCGCCGGGTAGTAGTCGCTGGACAGCAGGATCCGCTTGCAGCCGATGCGGTAGTCCGGGGTGAGCTTCGCCCGCAGGGCCGGGTCCTTGACGGCACGGGCCATGTTGCGCCGGGCCAGCTGCTCGACGAAGCCGAGTTCGTTCGGGCGCTTGGTGAACGCCTGGACCTGCAACTCCCGGATGCCCCACAGCAGTCCGCGCCGCAGCTGCGAGGTGAAGGGCAGCTGCCGGTGGAGCCACCGCTCGGCGTCGCTGATGGCCCGGTCGACGCGGGGCATCACCCACGGCGGGGTGCGCTGGAAGAGCGTGAGCCGCGACACGTCGGGCTGGACGGCCGGCACGATCTGGATGGCCGAGGCCCCGGTCCCCACCATCGCGACGCGCTTGCCGCGCAGGTCGTAGTCGTGGTCCCAGCGGGCGGAGTGGAAGACCTTGCCCGGGAAGGAGTCCAGCCCGGGGATGTCCGGCACCTTCGGGTCGGACAGCGGACCGGTGGCCGACACGACGATGTCCGCCGACAGGCTCCCGCTGCTGGTCTCGATGTCCCAGCACAGCCGCTCGGCGTTCCACGTCATCCGCTTCACCTCCGAGTCGAAGCGGATGTGCGGCCGCAGCCGGAACACGTCCGTCACGTGCTCCAGGTAGGCACGGATGTGCTCCTGCCCCGAGAAGGTGCGCGGCCAGTCGGGGTTGGGCGCGAAGGAGAACGAGTACAGATGCGACGGCACGTCACACGCGCACCCCGGGTAGCTGTTGTCGCGCCAGGTCCCGCCGACGCTGCTCGCCCGCTCCAGGACGACGAAGTCGGTGACACCCTCGCGGCGCAGCCGCGCGGCGGCCCCCAGCCCGCCGAACCCGGAACCGACCACCGCGACCCGCACATGCTCGCGTTCGTGTTCGCGTTCGCCCATGCCGACACCTCCACACACCACGAGAACCATGCCAGTGAACACTGGCGCAATGGGAGAGTAGGGCAGTGACGTACTGATGGGTAGGGGGCCGTCGAGGAAAGTTACCCTCGGTACGCCTTAAGGTGCCCAGGTGGCCGAGAAGCGTGAATACCGCATGGAAGAGCTGGCCCGCCTGGCCGGGATCACGGTGCGCACCCTGCGCTTCTACCGCGAACGCAAGCTGATCCCGCCACCTCGCCGGGAAGGCCGCATCGCCTGGTACGACGACCAGCACCTGAACCGGCTGCGCACGATCACGGCCCTGCTGGAACGCGGCCACACCCTCAGCGGCATCGCGGAGCTGGCGGAGGCCTTCGACCACGGCCGGGACGTCGGCGACCTGCTCGGCGTCGGCGCCCCCACCGAGGAGGAGCCGGTCCACCTCACCCCCGAGGAACTCGCCGACCACTTCGCGGGCGAGGCCACCCCCGAGAACCTCGCCGCCGCGATGGAGCTCGGCTACCTCGGCACCGACGGCAATGAGATCGTCCACATCAGCCGCCGCCTCCTGGACGTCTCCTCGGCCCTGGTCCGCGAGGGCATCCCCCTCGCGGAGGTCCTCGGCGCGGCCAAGCAGGTCCGCACCCACGCCGACGCCCTGGCCGAACTCTTCACCGGCCTGGTCCTGCGCCACGCCTCCGAGGACGACCTGCCCCGCCTGCGCCCGCTGGCCCGCAGCGTGGTGGAGGCGGAACTGTCCCTGGCCATGGACCGCAGGATGCGCGGGGGCGGAGACTGACCACCGGGTCCTAGCGGTCGTAGACGACGGTCACCGGCGCGTGGTCGGACCACCGCTCCGCGTGCGTGGCGGCCCGCTCCACGAACCCCTTGACCGCCCGCCCGGCGAGACCCGGGGTGGCCACGTGATAGTCGATCCGCCAGCCGGTGTCGTTGTCGAAGGCCCGCCCGCGGTACGACCACCACGAGTACGGCCCCTCGGTGTCCGGGTGCAGGGCGCGTACGACGTCGACGTACCCGCCGTCCGCGGGATCGAGGACCCGGGACAGCCACTCCCGCTCCTCGGGCAGGAACCCGGAGTTCTTGGTGTTGCCGCGCCAGTTCTTCAGGTCGGCCTGCTGGTGGGCGATGTTCCAGTCGCCGCAGACCAGGACCTCGCGCCCCTCGGCGGCGGCCCGCTCCCTGAGCCCCTTCAGATAGGCGAGGAACTCGCCCATGAAGCGCTCCTTCTCGTCCTGCCGCTCGGTGCCGACCTCACCGGAGGGCAGATAGAGGGAGGCGACGGTGACCCCCGGCAGGTCCGCCTCCACATACCGTCCGCTGCCGTCGAACTCCTCCGACCCGAACCCGACCTGGACCCGGTCGGGCTCGCGGCGGCTGTACAGGGACACCCCGGCCCGCCCCTTGGCGGCGGCCGGCGCGTGCGTCACGTGCCACCCCTCGGGCGCCCGCACATGCTCGGGCAGCTGCCCCGGCTCGGCGCGCACCTCCTGGAGGCACAGCACATCGGCTTCGGTCTCCGCGAGCCATTCCACGAAGCCCTTCTTCGCGGCGGCACGCAGCCCGTTCACATTCACAGAGGTCACAGTGAGCACCCCGGCACGATACCGGCACCCTGGACGAGGTCCAGTTCCGGATCGAATACGGTAGCCGGCATGCATATACGCCGGGTCTCCTTCGACCACCCCGACGCCGTGAAGCTGAACGACCAGGTCCAGGCCGAGTACGCCGTCCGCTACGGGGACGACGGCGACGCGACGGTCATGGCCGCGTCGGACTTCGAGCCGCCGAACGGCATCTACCTGATCGCGTACGACGAGCTCGGCACCCCCGTCGCCTCGGGCGGCTGGCGTGCTCAGGACGCGAACGACGAGGGCAACCTGGACGGCGACGCCGAAGTCAAGCGCATGTACGTGATCGAGCAGATGCGCGGCCGGGGCCTCGCCCGCCGCATCCTGGCCGCCCTGGAGGAGGACGCCCGCGCGGCCGGCCGCATCCGCATGGTCCTGGAGACGGGCCTCAAGCAGCCGGAGGCCATAGCCCTGTACACGTCCAGCGGCTACGAGCCGTGCGCCAAGTTCGGCTACTACCGGCACTACGAGTCGAGCCGCTGCTTCGCCAAGGGCCTCTGACGCGTGTGGTGCTGAACATACGTCAGAGCCCCGGTCGGGATTCCCGACCGGGGCTCTGAGCTGCGTGGACCTGAGGGGATTTGAACCCCTGGCCCCCTCGATGCGAACGAGGTGCGCTACCGGACTGCGCCACAGGCCCTTGCAACGAGTGAAACTTTAGCACCCCGATCGGCCTGCTTGGAAATCCGTTCCCGAGGGGCGGTCACCTGCGGCTTCGCGGGCTACTCGTTGGCGGCCCGGGGCCGCCCCCCGTCCTCGTACTGGTCGAACAGCGGCGTGCGGCCGCGCTCCCGCGCCCGCCGTGCGGAAGCCGCGCGGCGGGCGTCACTGCGCCCGTCGCCGTCCGCCCTCTCCTGCTCGCGGTGCTCCGCCTCGCCGGGGTCCGCGCCGCCGGCGGGGGCGTCCTCGTGGTCCGGGGTGACGGCGCTCGACCGCGCGGAGCTCCAGGTGTCGGGGGCTGCGAGGTCCACGTCGCTGGTGGCCCGGGGCGCGACGGGTGCGGTCACATAGGTCGGCAGGGGCACCGGCACCGGCTCCCAGCTGTCGCCCTGTCCCGGCCGCCGCTGCCGCTCGCGCTGCTGATCGACCCACTCGGCGTGGTCGGTCTGCTCGACGAGTGCGCGCCGGTCCGCCGCGAGGGCCGACAGGCCGGGGTCGGTCGCCGGCCCGGGTCCTTCCTCCGGGTCGTCGGCCGCTTCGTCGGCGGAGGCGCGCCGGCGGGGCTGCCGCTGGTGCTCCCGCAGCCGCTGGGCCGCGGCCTCGGCCCGACGGCGGTCCATCTGGTAGGTGAAGCGGCGGCGCTCCTGGGAGCGCAGGTACGCGATGTACACGCTGAGCATGACGGCGGGCACACCAGGCGCCCACAGGAACGCGAGGCCCCCGACGGCGGCGACGATCGCGCCGACGGTGAAGGCGAGGAACAGCATGGTGGTGGTGCGCCGACGGCGCGCGAGCACCTTCGAGCGCCGGGCCCGCGCTGCGGCCGCCTCGTTCGCCTTGTTCGTCTGGGGCGTCGCGCCGCGCCGGGCGGCGGGCACGGGCCCCCGTCCGCGTTCGGCACTCGCCGGTCCGGGTGCCGGGCGGGCCGGCTGCTCGGGGGCGGGCGACGGTACGGGTGCCTGGGTCTGCGGACGCGTCTTGGACACGGCGAAGGCCCGGACGTCCACCGAGTCGGTGACGGCGTCCAGGTCGTCGGCGTCCTGCTCCCCCTCCTCGGCGGAGCGCGCCCGCAGGTCCCTGGCGTACCGGCGCTCCATGGCCGCCTTTCCGGACAGAAGCCGGATGGCGGTGCTGAAGCGTTCCGTCGGACGGGCCTCGTTCAGCTCGTCCTGCCTACGGAGCCACATCGGCACCAAGTAGGCGGCCCAGGCCCCGACAATGACTGCGTAGATGAGGCCGCTGCTGCTCACGCCTCACACGGTAGAGGGGTTTGCGTGAGGCCATCTGCCAATTGAGCCGGTGTGTCGCACGATCTGGCTGATATTTCGAACTTTTTTTGCGACGGATGCGATCAGCAGACCGACGAGGCCGGGAATTCAATGACCTGAGGCGGTCACCGGGCGATCAATTTCGAACACATATTCAATTCCCGGGGTGCTGCCGGATTCCCGGATTACTCTGCGATCGTGCCCGGTGCCAGCGCCTCAGCAACCCGTCCGGCACCTCTTCCGCCGTCAGCGCGAAGACGAGGTGGTCCCGCCAGGCCCCGTCGATGTGGAGATAACGCGGCCTGATCCCCTCCTCACGGAATCCGAGTTTCTCCACGACCCGGCGGCTCGGCCCGTTCTCGGGGCGAATGCAGACCTCGATGCGGTGCAGCCCGACCGTGCGGAAACAGTGGTCCACGACGAGCGCCACCGCCGTCGGCATCACCCCGCGGCCGGCCACCCCCTCGTCCACCCAGTAGCCGACGTGCCCCGAGCACATCGAGCCCCAGGTGATTCCGGCCACGGTCAACTGCCCCACCAGCCGCCCCTGGTACTCGATGACGAAGGGCAGCATCCGGCCGGCGTTCGCCTCCGACCTCAGGTGGCGGACCATCTGGCGGAAGGTCGGGCGGTGCGTCAGCGGGCCGCCGGGCGCGGGCGGCGGAATGGTCGCCTCCCAGGGGCGCAGCCAGTCGCGGTTGCGCCGGTTGACCTCGCGCCACGCCCGCTGGTCGCGCAGCTTTATCGGCCTGAGGACGATATCGCCGTCCACCAGCTCGACGGGCCAGGATGGGCTGTTCAGCTCGCACCCCCAGTGCCGGGTCTGGGGTGGTCACCGCCGCGGAGCTGCTCGACGGCGTGGACCAGCAGCGGCTCCAGGACGGCCAGGCCGTCCTTCACCCCGCCGCTGGAGCCGGGCAGGTTGACGATCAGCGTCCCGCCCGCCACTCCGGCCAGCCCCCGGGAGAGCGCCGCGGTCGGCACCTTCTCCCTGCCGAACGCCCTGATGGCCTCGGCGATGCCCGGGACCTCGTGGTCGATCACCCGGCGCGTCGCCTCGGGCGTGCGGTCGGTGGGCGAGATGCCCGTGCCGCCGGTGGTGACGATGACGTCGTAGCCGGTCTCGACACCGGCGCGCAGGGCGGCCTCCACCGGGTCGCCGTCCGGGACGACCTGGGGGCCGTCGACCTGGAAGCCGAAGCCCTTCAGGCCGTGCGCGATGAGCGGGCCGCCCTTGTCCTCGTAGATCCCGGCGGCGGCTCGGTTGGAGGCGGTGACGACGAGAGCGCGGTATGTCATGCCCGGCTCCAGTCGCCCGACTTGCCGCCCGTCTTCTCCTCCACGCGTACGTCCGTGATGACCGCTCCCTTGTCGACCGCCTTGACCATGTCGATCACGGTGAGCGCGGCGACGGAGACCGCGGTGAGGGCCTCCATCTCGACGCCCGTGCGGTCCGTCGTCTTCACGGTGGCCAGGATCTCCACCGCGTCGTCCGCGACCGACAGGTCCAGTTTCACACCGGACACCGACAAGGGGTGACAGAGCGGGATCAGGTCCGGGGTGCGTTTGGCTCCCATGATCCCGGCGATCCGCGCGGTCGCGAGGGCGTCGCCCTTGGGGACGCCCTCGCCGCGCAGCAACTCGATCACGCGGGGTGAGACGAGGACGCGTCCGCTGGCGCGGGCGGTGCGCGCGGTCACGTCCTTCTCGGACACGTCGACCATGCGGGCGGCACCCGCCTCGTCGATGTGCGTCAGGCGGTCCTGCGTAGGGGGGTCCTGCGTGCTCATGCTGTGTGGCGCTCCCGGTCCGGCCTGCTGTGCGCGACACGGTACCCCCAACCAGCGCCTCTCAGCCGAGCAGGACCACCTCGACCTCGGCGCCGGGCTCGACGGACTCGGTGTCCTCGGGGACGACGATCAGCGCGTCGGCGTGGGCGAGGGCCGCGACCAGGTGGGATCCGGCGCCGCCGACCGGGGTCACGGTGCCGTCGGCGTACGTGCCGCGCAGGAACTGGCGGCGGCCCTTCGGGGAGGTCAGCGCCTTGTCCGCGGTCAGCGTCGCCCGGGTCGCCGGCCGGTGGACGTCCTCCAGGCCCATGAGGGCGCGGATTGCGGGGCGGACGAACAGTTCGAAGGAGACGTACGACGACACCGGGTTGCCGGGCAGGGCCAGCAGCGGCGTGTGGTCGGGGCCGATGGAGCCGAAGCCCTGGGGCTTGCCGGGCTGCATGGCGAGCTTGCGGAACTCGATGCCGCTGCCCGCCTCGTCCGCGTCGGCGACGTGGGACAGGGCCTCCTTGACGACGTCGTACGCCCCGACGCTCACACCGCCCGTGGTGACCATCAGGTCGGCGCGGACGAGCTGGTCCTCGATGGTGGAGCGCAGGGTCTCGGCGTCGTCGGCGACGGCGCCCACGCGGTAGGCGATGGCGCCGGCGTCGCGGGCGGCGGCGGTGAGGGCGAAGCTGTTGGAGTCGTAGATCTGACCGGTGCCCAGTTCCGTGTCCGGCTGGACGAGTTCGCTGCCGGTGGAGAGCACCACCACGCGCGGGCGCGGGCGGACCCGGACCGTGCCGCGGCCGATCGCGGCGAGCAGGCCGATCTGGGGCGGGCCGAGGATCGTGCCGGCTTCCAGGGCGCGGTCGCCGGCCTTCACGTCACTGCCCTTGGCGCGCACGTGCGCGCGGGCCCCGGCCGGGCGGTACACGTGCACGTGTCCCGTGGCGCCCTCGGGGCCGAGGCTGCGGGCACGCATCCCGGCCACCGGGCCCTCGCCGAGCCCGCCGTCGGTCCACTCGACGGGCACGACCGTCTCGGCGCCGGGCGGCAGCGGGGCGCCTGTCATGATGCGGGCGGCCTGGCCGGGGCCCACGTGGAGCAGCTCGGCCTGGCCGGCGGCGACGTCCCCGACGACCTCCAGGGCCGCCGGGAACTCCTCGCTCGCGCCCGCGACGTCCGCGACCCGCACCGCGTAGCCGTCCATCGAGCTGTTGTCGAAGGGCGGCAGGGACACCGGCACCGTGATGTCCTCGACGAGGACGCAGCCCTGGGCGTCGAGCAGATGCAGCTCGATGGGTTCCAGGGGCCGGACGGTGGCGAGGATGTCCTCCAGGTGCTCCTCCACCGACCACAGGTGGTCGGGGCCCGAGTGGTCCTGGCCGGTGACGCGGGGCGCGGCGCTGCTCAACGTGTTACATCTCCTCGGCTACGTAACTGCGAAGCCAGGTCCGGAAGTCCGGGCCCAGGTCTTCACGTTCGCATGCGAGTCGGACAATGGCACGCAGGTAGTCACCGCGGTCGCCGGTGTCATAGCGGCGGCCCTTGAAGACGACGCCGTGCACCGGGCCGCCGATCTTCTCGTCCTCGGCGAGCTGCTGGAGGGCGTCCGTGAGCTGGATCTCACCGCCGCGTCCCGGCTCGGTCCGGCGCAGTATGCCGAAGATGTGCGGGTCGAGGACGTAGCGGCCGATGATCGCGTAGTTGGACGGGGCGTCGGCCGGGTCGGGCTTCTCGACGAGGCCGCTGACCTGGACGACGTCGCTGTCCTCGGTGGTCTCGACGGCGGCGCAGCCGTAGAGGTGGATCTGCTCCGGGGCGACCTCCATGAGCGCGATGACGCTGCCGCCGCGCTGCTCCTGGACCTCGACCATGCGCTGGAGCAGGGGGTCGCGGGGGTCGATCAGGTCGTCGCCGAGGAGGACGGCGAAGGGCTCCTCGCCCACGTGCGGAGCGGCGCACAGGACCGCGTGGCCGAGGCCCTTGGGGTCGCCCTGGCGGACGTAGTGCATCGTCGCGAGGTCGCTGGACTCCTGCACCTTGGCGAGACGGCCGGCGTCGCCCTTCTTCTGAAGCGCCGATTCCAGCTCGTAGTTGCGGTCGAAGTGGTCCTCGAGGGGGCGCTTGTTGCGGCCCGTCACCATGAGGACGTCGTCGAGACCCGCGGCGACGGCCTCCTCGACCACGTACTGGATCGCCGGCTTGTCGACGACCGGCAGCATCTCCTTGGGAGTGGCCTTCGTGGCCGGCAGGAACCGGGTACCGAGGCCTGCTGCTGGAATGACAGCCTTGCTGATCCGAGGGTGCGACTGAGTCATGCCCGCCACCATATCCGGTGCCTTTGCATGGAATCTGCGGCTCCGGTTCATAGGCGCTCATATGAGCGTATTGGAACGGTACGGGAGCAACCTTTGAGTCACATCGGACGTCCGGGCGAGCCTGACAAGCGGAGTTTGCGGCGCGATCTCCTTACGGTGAGGAACAGGTTGACGGCGGATGACCTGCGGGAAACCTCGGCCGCGCTGGCCGGGCGGGCGCTGGAGCTGCCCGAGTTGGCGCGGACCGGCACGGTGGCCGCGTACGTCTCCGTGGGGAGCGAACCGGGGACGCGCGCGCTCCTGGACGCGCTGCGCGCCCGGGGCGTACGTGTCCTGCTTCCGGTCCTGCTCCCCGACAACGACCTGGACTGGGGCGTCTACGAGGGCGAGGGCTCGCTGGCGCGCGTCCAACACGGCGGCAGGATGGCCCTCTTCGAGCCCGCGGGCGAGCGCCTCGGCCCGGACGCCGTGACCGCCGCCGACGCCGTGCTGCTGCCGGGTCTGGCGGTCGACACGCGCGGGATGCGGCTGGGGCGCGGCGGAGGCTCGTACGACCGTGTGCTGGCGCGGCTGGAGCGGGCGGGTATGCATCCCGCGCTGGTGGTGCTGCTGTACGACTCGGAGGTGATCGCGCACGTCCCGGAGGAGCCCCACGACCGGCCGGTGCACGCGGTGGTGACGCCGTCGGGGGTGCGGCGGTTCGGGCAGGAGAGCTGATGCGAAACGGCCCTCCACGCGTGCGTGGAGGGCCGTTCGGTTTCCGGTCTCAGCGGCTCACGGCTTGAGCACCAGCTTGTCGGTCGTGCCGTCCTCGACCGCCCGGTCCGAGAAGGACCACGGGAGCAGTTCGCCGTCGGCCCACTTGTCCGTCTGGTCGACGTAGTGGGCGCTGTAGGCGTGCCCGGAGGCGCCGCTGAGGTTGATCCAGCGGGACTTGTCGAGGTCGCCGAGGTTCACGACCATCCGCATGGACGGCACCCACACCACGCCGTAGCCGCCGGCCGCGTTCCAGCCGGTCGCGTTGACGGTGGCCTCGCCGCCGCTGAGCTCCCAGGGGCCGCGGTTGAGGGCGTACTGGACAAAACCGGGGCCCTCGGTGCCGAGGGTCTGGTTCTTCAGGAACAGGCGGTGCAGCCGGCCCCAGGTCCAGGTGTCGATGTCCTTGCCGAGCTTGGCGGTCAGCTCCCAGCGGGCGTCGACCATGGCGCGCCTGAGCAGCTGGTCGCGGTTGACGGCGCCGTCGCGGGTGCCCACCTCGGGCGTCTTCCACCAGTCGCTGTCCGGCTGGTCCATCAGCTTGCGGACCACCTCGAACCAGCGGTCGCCGCCGTCGGGCTGCGCCTGGTCGGGGTCGCGCTCGCCGCACTCGCGCACGTCCTCAGCCTCGTCGGCGGGCCCGGTGATGTTGACCGGCTTCACCCACAGGCACTGGCCCTTGACCCGCAGCTCCTTGGGCAGCTTGTTGCCGAAGGCGAGCTTGAGGATGTTGCGCCAGACCGCGTTGAAATAGGCGGCGGCCGCCGAATCGGTGTCCTGGGTGTAGTCCCAGCCCTCCAGCAGCTTCTGCGCCTCGCGGACGTCCTTGTTCTCGGTGTCGATCTTGAGCAGCGTGGGAACCAGCAGCCGGGCGATCTCGCTGCTGTTGTCCAGCTGCATCTGGCGCATGTCGTCCGTGGAGATCTTGCCGCCGTCCTTGATCTTCGACTGGATCAGGTCGGTGATCCGCTGGCTGCGCGTGCCGTAGCCCCAGTCCCCGGTGAGCGTGTAGGGGTACTTGTCCGGGTCGATCACGGCCTGGTTGGCGGTGACGATGTAGCCGCGGTCCGGGTTGTACTCGTACGGCAGCTCGTCCTGCCGGATGTAGCCGGTCCAGCGGTACTTGGGGTCCCAGCCGGGCGCCGGGACGGAGCCGTCGTCGTCCTGGGAGCGCTTCGGGATCCTGCCCGGCAGGGTGTAGCCGATGTTGTCCTCGGTGTCCGCGTAGATCAGGTTCTGCGAGGGCACGTCGAACAGTGCGGCGGCCTTGCGGAAGTCGGTCCAGTTCCTCGCCCGGTCCATGGCGAAGACGGCGTCCATGCTGGTGCCCGGCTGAAGCGCGGTCCAGCGCAGCGCGACGCCGTAGCCGTCGCCTCTGTCGGGTGCGGCGGTGTCGACGGTGGCCTTCTTGCCGACCTTCACGAGCTCCTTGGCACGGTCGGACAGCAACGGCCCGTTGTTGGTCTCGCGGACGACGATCTTCCTGGGCGAGCCGCCGGCGACCTTGATGGTCTCCTCGCGCGTCTCGAAGGGCTTGACCTTGCCGTCGTACAGGTAGCCGTTGCCGGTGATCTTCTCCAGGTAGAGGTCCGTGACGTCGACGCCGGAGTTGGTCATGCCCCAGGCGATGTCCTGGTTGTGACCGATTATCACGCCCGGCATGCCGGCGAAGGTGTAGCCGCTGACGTCGTACTGGCACGCGCTGGAGACGCTGCGGCAGTGCAGGCCCATCTGGTACCAGACGGACGGCAGCGAGGGCGACAGGTGCGGGTCGTTGGCCAGCAGCGGCTTGCCGGTGATGGTGTGCTTCCCGCGGACGACCCAGGAGTTGGAGCCGATGCCGTCGCCGTTCACGCCGACGGCCGGCGGGAGGTCGCTCAGGGCATCGCTGAGGCCGGTGAGCTGGCTGTCCAGGCCCGAGGTACCGGAGGCGGTGCCCGAGGCGCCGGAAGCCGTGCCGGAGGTGCCGGAGGCCGTGCCCGCCGTGCCGGCCCCGGTGCCGCCGGTTCCGCCTGTGCCCGTGCCGCCGGTGCCGGTGCCGGTGCCTGTGCCGGTGCCGGTGCCGGTGCCCGTGCCTGTGCCCGTGCCGCTCGTGCCGCCCTGTTCGAACGCGCCCGTCAGCTCGTCGTACTGGCCGTCCTGGACGATCGCCTTGTTCCGGCTGTACGGGTACTGCGGGTACAGCTCGGCGATCTGCTTCGGGCCGAGGCGGCTGGTGAGCAGGGCGCGGTCGATCTCGTCCTGCATGTTGCTGCGCAGGTCCCAGGCCATCGCCTTCAGCCAGGAGACCGAGTCGACCGGGGTCCACTTCTGCGGCTTGTAGTCGTTGGTGAACCCGAGCGCCGCGTACTCCAGGGAGATGTCCTCGCCGTCCTTGCCCTGGAGGTAGGCGTTGACCCCCTCGGCGTAGGCCTGGAGGTACTTCTTCGTGGCGGCCGACAGCTTGGTGTCGTACTCCTGCTTGGCGACCCGCTCCCAGCCGAGCGTGCGCAGGAACTCGTCGTTGTCGACCTGGCTCTTGCCGAACATCTCCGAGAGCCGGCCGGCGGCCATGTGACGGCGTACGTCCATCTCGTAGAACCGGTCCTGCGCCTGGACGTAGCCCTGCGCCATGAACAGGTCCGCGTCGGAGGAGGCGTAGATCTGCGGGATGCCGTAATTGTCGCGTTTGACCTCGACGGGTCCCGAGAGGCCCTTCAGCGTGAGGGAGCCCTTGGTCTGCGGGAAGGAGGCCCGGACGGTGCTGATGGTCCAGTACCCCCCGAAGCCGACGCCCCCGATGAGGGCCAGCACCAGGACGAGCACGATCAGGCGGGCTTTGCGCCCCTTTCTCCTGCCGGACTTGGCGGGCTGCTGGCCCGTGGAGGCGGTGGTGTTGGGGGGCATCGCTGTCCTTGCTGTCCTAACGCGAGCGGCAGGTTCGGCTGTGCTTTTAACTGAGCGCTGGAGCAACGATAGGCGCAGGGCCCTGCGCCCCTTGACGCGGAGTCGGGAACCGGCACGGACGAACGTTCGATCCTGCCCTCGGAAGCGTCAAGAAATCGTCAAGAGTTAGGTAAGGTAACGAAGTAGTTGGCGCGATGCGCCACCGCGTCATGTGCGATGTACGTGAGCTCACGCGCGCGTGCGTGTGAGCCAGGGAAGGATTCGGCCGCTGACTGTTCACCACCTCAACCAGCTCCTGCTCGTCTGCTCGCTCGTCCTGCTCGTCGCCGTCGCAGCGGTACGGATCTCCTCGCGCAGCGGGCTCCCCAGCCTGCTCGTTTATCTGGGGATAGGCGTCGCCATGGGCCAGGACGGCGTCGGCGACATCCACTTCGACAACGCCGAACTGACCCAGGTCATCGGATACGCGGCCCTGGTCGTGATCCTGGCCGAGGGCGGTCTGGGCACGAAGTGGAAGGAGATCAAGCCGGCCCTGCCGGCCGCCACGGCACTGGCGCTGGCCGGTGTCGCGGTGAGCGTCGGGGTGACGGCGACGGCCGCGCACTACCTGATCGACCTGGAGTGGCGGCAGGCGCTGATCATCGGGGCGGTCGTCTCCTCGACCGACGCGGCGGCCGTGTTCTCCGTGCTGCGGAAGATCCCTCTCCCCGCGCGCGTGACGGGCACGCTGGAGGCGGAGTCCGGCTTCAACGACGCCCCGGTGGTCATCCTCGTGGTCTCGCTGTCCACGGCGGGTCCGGTCGAGCACTGGTACGTACTGCTCGGCGTGATCCTGCTGGAGCTGGCCATCGGCGCGGCCATCGGGCTCGCGGTGGGCTGGCTCGGCTCCTGGGGGCTGAGGCACGTGGCGCTGCCGGCCTCCGGCCTCTACCCGATCGCCGTCATGGCCATCGCCGTGGTGGCGTACGCGGCGGGCGCGCTGGCCCACGGCAGCGGCTTCCTCGCGGTGTATCTCGCCGCGATGGTGATGGGCAACGCGCGGCTGCCGCACTGGCCGGCCACGCGCGGCTTCGCCGACGGGCTGGGCTGGATGGCCCAGATCGGCATGTTCGTCCTGCTCGGTCTGCTGGTCACCCCGCACGAGCTGGGCGACGACATCGTGCCCGCGCTCGTCATCGGGCTGGTGCTGACCATGGTGGCGCGCCCGCTGAGCGTGGTGGTCTCCCTGTCGCCCTTCCGGGTCCCGTGGCAGGAACAGGCCCTCATGTCCTGGGCCGGGCTGCGCGGCGCGGTGCCCATCATCCTGGCGACCATCCCCATGGTGGAGGGCGTGGAGGCGAGCCGCCGGATCTTCAACATCGTCTTCATCCTGGTCGTCGTCTACACCCTGGTCCAGGGCCCGACGCTGCCCTGGCTGGCCCGCACGCTGCGCCTGGGCGACGGTTCGGAGGCCGCCGACCTCGGCATCGAGTCGGCCCCGCTGGAGCGGCTGAGCGGGCATCTGCTGTCCGTGGCGATCCCCGACGGGTCGAAGATGCACGGCGTGGAGGTCAACGAGCTGCGGCTGCCGCCCGGTGCCGCCGTGACGCTCGTCGTTCGGGCGTCGGAGTCGTTCGTGCCGCTTCCCACGACGGTGCTGCAACGCGGGGACGAGCTCCTCGTCGTGGCCACGGACCCCGTGCGGGACGCCACGGAGCGCCGGCTGCGCGCGGTGGGCCGCGGCGGCAAGCTGGCCGGATGGCTGGGGACGGACGAGGCGAGCCGTTAAGAGCGGTTTCGTCTCGTTCATGCCCCCGATTTCGCAGGCGGGCGCACCCACCGTGCTCTTTTTCACAGGTCCGCCCTCCCAGGTGCCTGTACGATGAAGGCGTTACCCAAGATCGAACCACCTCTGCCTGACGCAGAGCTGGCGCGACCGTATGGCGGTCGGGTCGCCCCTCCTCAGCCGGGCCCCGGCATCTACCGCAGTTCCGCGCAAGAGGACAGCTCTCGGCGCCGCCCGCTGACGGGCCCGCGCTACCAGGCGGCAGAAAGGCACGGGCCGTGGCGTCCACGGTCACCTCGAAGAAGTCGAAGAACTCGAGGACCTCGAAGAACTCGACGGCTTCCGCCCGCCCGGGATACGGCCGGCTGCTGCGCACCCGCGGCGCCTGGACCTTCCTGCTCCCCGGCTTCGCGGCGCGCCAGCCGTTCGCGATGCTGACGATCTCCATCGTGCTGCTGGTGCAGCACACCACCGGCTCCTACGGAGCGGCGGGCGCCGCCGCGGCCGTCACCGGTGTCTCCATGGCGCTCTTCGCTCCCTACAGCGGGCGCCTCGCCGACCGCTACGGGCAGCGTGCCGTGCTGGTGCCCGGCGTGCTGCTGCACGCCCTGTCCGGGCTGACGCTGACGGCGCTGGCGCTCATGGACGCGCCCTTGTGGGCGCTGTTCGTGGCGGCCGTCCCGACCGGTGCCTCGGTGCCGCAGGTCGGGCCCATGGTGCGGGCCCGCTGGGGCGTGAAGCTCAAGGACTCTCCGCTGATGACCACCGCGGCGGCCTTCGAGTCCGTCACGGACGAACTGACCTTCGTCGTCGGCCCGCTGCTGGCCACCGCCCTGTGCACGGCCGTCGACCCGGCCGCCGGGCTGGTCACGGAGGCCTCGCTGACCCTGATCGGCGGTCTGTTGTTCGCCGCGCAGAAGAGCACCCAGCCCTCGGTCGGAGGCGACAGCGGCCACGCGCGCGTGGAGCACGTTTCAGCGCTGCGGATCCCCGGGGTGCGCGTGCTGATCGTGACGTTCCTGGGCATCGGGTCCGTCTTCGGCGGCATGCAGGTCTCGCTGGCCGCGTTCACCGAGTCGATCGGCGAACCGGGCCTCAACGGCGTCCTCTACGGGGTCTTCGCCGCGGGCAACATGCTCTCCGGCGTCGTCTGCGGCGCGATCGCCTGGAAGGTGGCCCCTCAGCGGCGCCTCGTCGTCGGCTACACGGCGCTCGCGCTCACCGCGTCGGGCCTGTGGGCCGCGCACTCGGTGCCGGTCCTCGCCGGACTCGGCCTGCTGGTCGGCATGTGCATCGCGCCCGCCCTGATCACCGGCTACACACTGGTCGAGAGCCTGGTCCCGGCCGGTGCCCGCACCGAGGCCTTCACCTGGCTGACGGGCGCGGTGGCGCTCGGCCAGGCGGCCGCCGTCACGGTCGCCGGGCAGCTGGAGGACCGCTTCCGGGACGGCGCCGGTTTCCTGGTGCCGATGGGCGGCACCGTGCTCGCCCTGGTGACCCTCCTGGCCCTGCGTTCCCGGCTGGCGGGACGCGCCCAGGGCCGCACCGTCGCGCGTGGCGTGGGTCACCGCGTGCCGGTGGCAGTGGACTGAACGGCCGGAATACGTCAAGATGGATCGTCGTTAGCACTCATCGAGTGAGAGTGCCAGGAGGAAGACAGTGCCCACCTACCAGTACCAGTGCACCGAGTGCGGCGAGGGCCTCGAGGCGGTGCAGAAGTTCACCGACGACGCCCTCACCGAGTGCCCGAGCTGCAAGGGCCGCCTGAAGAAGGTGTTCTCGGCGGTCGGCATTGTCTTCAAGGGCTCCGGCTTCTACCGGAACGACAGCCGCGGCTCCTCGTCGAGCAGCACCCCGGCGTCGAAGTCGTCGAGCACCTCGTCGTCCTCCGGCTCCGGCTCCGGCTCCGGCTCCGGTTCGAGCTCGTCGTCCGGCACCGGCAGCTCCACCAGCAGCAGCAGCACCGCCGCGTAAGGCTTGTTTCTGCCGGGACCCTGTCGCCTTTCGGCGGTGGGGTCCTCGGCGTTTCCGCGTGCGGTTAGGGTGCGGGCATGGCGAACAAGGCGAACGTGGCGAACACGGGGGGCGCCGGGATCGGCGTCATCGGCGGCTCCGGGTTCTACTCCTTCCTCGACGACGTGACCGAGGTCCAGGTCGACACCCCCTACGGGCCGCCCAGCGACTCCCTCTTCCTCGGCGAGGTCGCCGGCCGGCGCGTCGCCTTCCTGCCCCGGCACGGACGGGGCCACCATTTGCCGCCGCACCGGATCAACTACCGGGCCAATCTCTGGGCGCTGCGGTCGGTCGGCGTGCGCCAGGTGCTCGCCCCGTGCGCAGTCGGCGGTCTGCGTCCCGAGTACGGGCCTGGCACGCTGCTGGTTCCGGACCAGCTCGTCGACCGGACCAAGTCCCGCGCGAACACGTATTTCGACGGGCTGCCGCTGCCCGACGGGACGGTGCCGAACGTGGTGCACGTGTCGCTGGCCGACCCCTACTGCCCCGCCGGGCGGGCCGTCGCGCTGAAGGCGGCGCGCGGTCGGGACTGGGAGCCGGTGGACGGGGGCACGCTGGTCGTCATCGAGGGGCCGCGCTTCTCGACCCGTGCCGAATCGTTGTGGCACCAGGCGCAGGGCTGGTCGGTGGTGGGCATGACCGGCCACCCCGAGGCGGCGCTCGCCCGCGAGCTGGAGCTCTGCTACACGTCCCTGACCCTGGTCACCGACCTCGACGCCGGTGCCGAGACCGGGGAGGGCGTCTCGCACGACGAGGTGCTGCGGGTGTTCGCGGCGAACGTGGACCGGCTGCGGGGAGTGCTGTTCGACGCGGTGGCGGGGTTGCCGGAGGAGGACGAGCGGGGCTGTCTGTGTGTGAACGCGCTGGGCGGGATGGATCCGGGGTTCGCGCTGCCGTAGGTGGTGGGCTGTGGACTGCGGGACGCGGAACTTGCCGTTCGGGTGAGGGAGTTGTCCACAGGGCGGCGGTAGGTCCACAGGCCTGAGCGGGCGGTGGTGGGAAGCCTCATCGTGGGGAGCGCAAACCAGTCGCTCGTCACAGGTGGTGTTCCCCATGTCCCGCGCTCCGTCCTCCCCTTTCCTCACCCTGCCTTCTTGGTCTGCTGCCGCATGCCCACCCGGGCCCGAGGTCCCGGCGGCGCGTGAGGTGCCGCGGTTCGACCCCGTACGGGTGCGCGGCGGCCGGGCCGGCCGGCTGGTGCGGCACCGGCGGCGGGCTCTGGCCGTGGGGCTCGCGGTCACCGCGACCGCGCTGGTCGCGGCGGGACCTCGCGGCTCCGACGGCGCCCGTGGACATCCCCCGGCTCGGCCTCACGCGCACGCGGCCCCGGTGTCCGGGGAGCAGCCCGTGCGGACGCGTCGTGCCGCGTGGGCGGTGACGGCCCCGGTCCGGATCGCCGACGCGGCCACCGTGCGGCTGCTGCGGCCCGGCGACCGGGTCGACGTCATCGCCGCCGAGGAGACGGTGTCGGGCGGCGACGCCCGGGTGGTCGCGCGCGGGGCCAGGGTGACGAAGGTGCCGGAACCGCTGGAGGGCGCGGGCGACGGCGGTGCGCTGGTCGTGCTGTCGGTGCCGCGGGCCACGGCGGCTCGGCTGGCCGGTGCGAGCGCCACCGCGCGGTTGGCAGTGACGCTGTGGTGACCTCCCTGATCTCGTCAAGTCGTTCGTTCGAAGGACCCAGGTGCTCCGTTCGGCGCAACGTTGACGTAGGTTGCGGAGCGTTTTGTTCCGCAAGCTGCTCGTGCGAGGAGAGACCCCGAGGTGAGCGAGAAGAAGGAACCGAGCCTCTGGGAGGGCTTCAAGGCCTTCCTGATGCGCGGGAACGTCGTCGACCTGGCGGTGGCGGTGGTGATCGGTGCCGCCTTCACCAACATCGTCAACGCCGTGGTGAAGGGGATCATCAATCCCGTCGTCGGGGCCATCGGGACCAAGAACCTCGACCACTACAGCTCATGTCTGAGCTCGACGTGCAAGGGCGAGGAGGGCATCCGGATCCTGTGGGGTTCCGTCCTCGGCGCCACGCTGAGCTTCGTGATCACCGCGGCGGTCGTCTACTTCCTGATGGTGCTGCCCATGGCGAAGTACCTGGCCCGGCTGGAGGCCCGCCGCAAGGCGAAGGAGGGCACGCAGGAGGTCATCGAGGTGACCGAGCTGGAGGTGCTGAAGGAGATCCGGGACGCGCTGGTCGCACAGCGCGGCTCAGGACACGACCGGTAGCAGCGCTACGGGCGGCCGCCCGGCAGGCTCAGAGGTGGTGGGGCGGCTTCTCGTCGAGGAAGCGCTTGAGGTCGGCCGCGCCGCCGCCCCCGCCGTCGGAGCGTTCGCCCCAGCCTCGGTCGGTGTCGTCGGCGGACTGCTGGTCGAGCGGGTCGTCGAAGACCAGCGCGGGCTTCGGGGCGCGCGGCTCGGGATCGGGGGCGGTGCTCATGCGTCCAGGGTACGGTCGCTGAGAAAATCCCCGTGCCTTCTGTTGTGCTGGGACTCATGACCTCCAGCCCCACTCCCCCGCCCGCCCCCTCCGGCGCACCGGTCCCCTCGGGCGCGCCCGGCGGCCGGGGACCGCTGCGCAGGCTCAGGGCCCGCGGTCGCGACGAGGCGCACCGGGCGGCCTCGCCGCTGGAGCTCTTCTTCGACCTGTGCTTCGTCGTGGCGGTGGCCCAGGCGGGCATCCAGTTGGTGCACGCCGTCGCCGAGGGGCATGCGGGCGAGGGGATCCTCGACTACGCGATGGTGTTCTTCGCCCTGTGGTGGGCGTGGATGAACTTCACGTGGTTCGCGTCGGCGTACGACAACGACGACGTGCTCTACCGGGTTGCCACGCTGGTGCAGATCGCCGGTGTGCTGGTCCTCGCGGCGGGGGTCTCCCGGGCGTTCGAGGAGCACGAGTTCTTCGTGGTCTGGCTGGGCTACCTGATCATGCGGCTCGCCCTGGCGGCTCAGTGGCTGCGCGCGGCCCGTTCGAGCGAGGGCCCGGAGCGGACGACGGCCCTGCGGTACGCCGGTGGCGTGCTGCTGTGCCAGGTCGGCTGGCTGGGGCTGCTGTTCCTGCCCGAGGGTGCCCGGCCCTGGTGGTTCCTGGTCATGGCGCTGCTGGAGATGTGCGTGCCGCCGTGGGCGGAGAAGGACCACCCCACGTCCTGGCATCCGCGCCATATCGCGGAGCGGTACGGGCTGTTCACCATCATCGTGCTCGGCGAGACGATCGCCGCGGCCACGGTCGCCGTGAAGTCCGGAATCGACGAGAACGACGCCCTGGGCGAGCTCCTCCCCATCGCGGCGGGCGGGCTGCTGATCATCTTCGCCGCGTGGTGGGTGTACTTCGTGGTGCCCATCCACGACCATCTGCGGTCCAACCGGCAGGCGTTCCTGTGGGGCTATGGCCACTACCTGGTCTTCGCGTCGGCGGCAGCGATCGGGGCCGGGCTGGAGGTGGCGGTGGAGCAGACGGTCGGCAAGGCGCACATCTCCACGCTGGCGGCGTCGTCCGCCGTGACCCTGCCGACGGCCCTGTACCTGCTGACCTTGTGGGCTCTGCACTCGCGCCACTTCAAGTCGGGCATCGCCCAGCAGCTGGTGCTGCCGACGACGGCACTGCTGGTGATCTGCTGCACGTTCCTCGGCGACTGGGCGGTGTTCGCGGCGGGTGTCGTCTGCGCGCTGTCGGTGGTGGCGGGAGAGACTCTGGCCACCCGCAGAGCCGCCCGCGCCGCGCGGGCAGCCCGCGCCGACGGGACCGGGGCGCCGGCCGGGTGACGGCGCCCGCCAGGCCCGAGTCCCCGCGAGCCGGGCGGGCTGACGGCTCCGGCCGGCCGGGCACGCCCGACGGGACCGGCCCGCTGGGCGTGCGCGACGAGGCCCGACTCGCCGGACATACCTGAGGAAGCCCGCCCCCCCGGGGCACGCCCGACGAGGCCCGACCCCCCGGGCACGCCCGACGAGGCCCGACCCCCCGGGCACGCCCGACGAGGTCCGACCGGCCGGGCTCACCCGCAGGGGCGGGGGTCTGGACAAGACTGGGGCGCATGACAGTTGACGCTCTGGTGGACGCTCTGACGGATGTCTCCGGCCTGCGGGTGGGGCACGCGACACGCGCCGGCGACGGCTGGCTCACCGGCACCACGGTGGTGCTGGCCCCGGAGGGCGGGGCGGTGGCCGCCGTGGACGTGCGGGGCGGTGGTCCCGGTACCAAGGAGACGGACACGCTCGACCCGCGCAACGTGGTGCGGAAGGTCGAGGCGATCGTGCTGACCGGCGGCAGCGCGTACGGGCTCGACGCGGCTTCGGGGGTGATGGCCTGGCTGGAGGAACGGGGGCGCGGGATCCGTGTCGGGGCGGACCCGGCGCATGTCGTGCCGGTGGTGCCCGCCGCCTGTGTCTTCGATCTGGGGCGGGGCGGCGACTTCCGGGCCCGGCCGGACGCGGCCACCGGCCGTGCGGCGGTCGAGGCGGCCGCGGCGAGCGAGCCCGGCGCACCGGTGCCCGAGGGATGCGTGGGCGCCGGCACGGGGGCGGTGGTCGGGGTGGTGAAGGGCGGCGTCGGCGGCGCGAGCACCGTGCTCGGCTCGGGCATCACGGTGGCCGCGCTGGTGGTGGCCAACGCGGCGGGGTCGGTGCTGGATCCGGAGACGGGGGTGCTGTACGGGGAGTTGTTCCAGGGGCGGGTGGAGTACCCGGAGACGCGGGTGCACGAGGCCGCGCAGCGGCGCCTCGCCGAGACGGCCGCGAGGAGCGCGCCTCCGCCGCTCAACACCACGCTCGCGGTGGTCGCCACGGACGCGGACCTGTCGAAGGCGCAGGCGCAGAAGCTGGCCGGCACGGCACACGACGGGATCGCCCGCGCGGTGCGGCCGGTGCACCTCCTCAACGACGGGGACACGGTGTTCGCGCTGGCGACCGGGGACCGCGCCCTGGACGCCGCGAACCCGCTCGCGCTCAACGAGATCCTCGCGGCGGGCGCGGACGTCGTGACGCGGGCGATCGTCCGGGCCGTGCGCGCCGCGGAGCCGGTCGACGGTCCGGGCGGGGCGTGGCCGTCGTACGGGGAGTTGTACGGGAGCCGCTGAGCGGACGGGCACCAGCGCCTCCACGACGGCACCGGACATTGTCCCGGCCCTGTAACGGTGATGTCGCTCATGGCGGTCGGACGCAACCCGACCGGCCGCCCGGCCCCTCTTCTCCCACGTACTGGAGCGGACCACGCACATCACTCGAACTGGGAGCAGCCCGTGACAACGCCGGACATTGCAGCGCGGCGCAAACTGGGGGCATGTGCCGCCCTGATGATCGGCGCCCTGACGCTCACCGCCTGCGGTGGCAGCGCCAACGCCGAGGACGACGCCAAGGGTGGCGACGACTCGGTGAAGACGTCCGTCGCGAAGATCGCCATCTCGGCGAAGGACGGTTCGACCGACGCCTCCATCAACTCGACCGGCGTCAAGGTCAGCGACGGGAAGCTGACCGACGTGAAGATGACGGTGGCGGGCAGCGATCAGGCCGTACCGGGCTCGCTCTCCTCCGACGGCAAGGCCTGGAAGCCGAAGGAGCAGCTGGAGCGCGGCACGAAGTACCAGATATCGGCGACCGCGAAGGACACGAAGGGCCGTACGGCCGCCGCGAACTCCATCTTCACGACGGTCACCACGGCGAACAGCTTCATCGGGACGTACACGCCGGACAACGGCACCACGGTCGGTGTGGGCATGCCGGTGTCGTTCAACTTCGACAAGGCCATCACGAACCGCAAGGACGTGCAGTCGCACATCACCGTCACGTCCAGCAGCGGGCAGAAGGTCGTCGGGCACTGGTTCAACGGGCAGCGGCTCGACTTCCGGCCCGAGGAGTACTGGAAGGCCGGCTCCAAGGTCACCATGAAGATCGACCTGGACGGGGTCGAGGGCACGAACGGCGTGTACGGCGTGCAGAAGAAGACGGTCACCTTCACCGTCGGGCGCTCGCAGGTCTCCACGGTCGACGTCAACACGCAGACCATGACGGTCGTGCGGGACGGCAAGACCGTCAAGCAGATCCCGATCTCGGCGGGCAGCCCGGAGCACACCACGTACAACGGGCAGATGGTGATCTCCGAGAAGTTCGTGCAGACCCGGATGAACAGCCGGACGGTCGGGCTCGGCGGTGAGTACGACATCCCGGACGTGCCACACGCGATGCGCCTGACGACCTCCGGCACGTTCATCCACGGCAACTACTGGTACAACAAGGGCAACCCGCCCTTCGGCCGCCAGGGCACCAGCCACGGCTGCGTCGGCCTGGCGGACGTCCGGGGCGCCGGGGGCAGCACGCCCGCCAAGTGGTTCTACGACAACTCGCTCATCGGGGACGTGGTGGTCGTCAAGAACTCCCCCGACAAGACGGTGACGCCGGACAACGGGCTCAACGGCTGGAACATGGACTGGAGCCAGTGGGTCGCGGGCAGCGCCTCGTAAGCGGATGAACGACCTCCCCAACTGGGGTTTTTGACGGACCGACCGGGCCGCGCGGGAACTTTTCGCGCGGCCCGCGCGTTTTCCTGGACGTACGTTTTCTCGGTTCCCGGACATGATGTCCGACCGAGGGGCTACCGTATGCACCCACAAGGTGACATGCAGCAACGCCGGGAGAAACCTTGAGCGTTCCGTACGAGACGGCAGCGTACGAACCCCACGACTCGCCCGAGTCTCCGGAGGAGCACCTCGCGCGACTCCTCGGCCGCGCCCTGAACTCCTTCGAGCTGCCGGACGAGACGATAAGGCGGCTGGACTGCGCGCTGGCACACGACGGTTCGCTGCACTCCGCACACCACAGCGCGGGCCTGCACCGGGAGACGTACCGGCACACGTGGCTGCTCCCCGACGGTTCGGCGCTCACGCTCTGGGAGCTCGTCCACAACACGGCTCCGGGCAGCGAACCGCAGCACGAGGTGTACGTCGACGAGGAGGAGCTGCGCGCCGCCACCTCGCGTCTGCCGCTGCCGCCGGACACGCCTGACTTCGAACTGCCGGTGACGGTGCAGCTGTCCCAGGTCGCCGCGCCCCGGCACGCGTACGCCGGGGACGACTCGGCGGACCACGCGCGGCGTTTACTGCGCCGCGCGGAGAACGCCGACCGGCCGGGCGACGACACGGCGGCCCTGCTGGCCACGGCGTCCGGTCACCAGATCACCCAGGCCTTCGGCCGCCCGTGCCGCGCGGGCCGGGCGGGGCTGGGCTACTCGCTCTACGAGCACGCGTTCCTGCTGCGCGACGGCGCGGAGGTCTCCCTCTGGGAGGTGGAGCACACGGCGACGCCGGACGGGCGGCACATGTGCGAGGTGTACGCCAGCGAGGACGCGGCGCGCGAGGCGATGGAGCGGCGGGCGGCGCAGCTCTCCTGACGCCGCGGCGCTAGTTCCTGTCGCCGAGGTGGCGCACCAGCTCGGCGAAGGCGTCTCTCTCCTCCGGGGTCAGTTCCACGGACTCCGACCGGTGACCTGTCTGCCGCTGTTGCGGGAGAGCGGGGAGGGAGTGGCCCTCGGGCCACCGGGAGACGTGCTCAGGCATGCGCCCCAGTAGACACCACGGCCCGGGACTTCGGTCCCGGGCCGTGATTTTCGTGATCTATCTCGCAGGTGGCATGAACGGCTCACACACCCTGAAAGGGGGCGAACGCCGTCGTGCTCACGCCGCCACCGGCTGCTTCGTCTCCGCCGCCGGGGCGGTGCCCTCGCCGGGTGCCGCGGTGGCGCCCGGAGCCGGCTTGCGCAGGCCCTTCAGGACGACCACCAGGGCCGTGGTGACGCAGACGCCCGCGGCGATGGCGACCAGGTAGAGCAGCGGGTTGCCGATCAGCGGGACCACGAAGATGCCGCCGTGCGGGGCCCGCAGGGTGGAGCCGAAGGCCATCGACAGGGCGCCGGTGATCGCGCCGCCCGCCATCGAGGCCGGGATGACGCGCAGCGGGTCGGCCGCGGCGAACGGGATCGCGCCCTCGGAGATGAAGGAGGCGCCGAGCACCCAGGCGGCCTTGCCGTTCTCGCGCTCGGTGTGCGTGAAGAGCTTGCCGCGCACGGTCGTGGCCAGGGCCATCGCCAGCGGAGGCACCATGCCGGCCGCCATGACCGCCGCCATGATCTTCATCGCGGAGTCGCTGGGGCTGGACACCGCGATGCCGGCGGTGGCGAAGGTGTAGGCGACCTTGTTGACCGGACCGCCGAGGTCGAAGCACATCATCAGGCCGAGGAGGGCGCCGAGCAGGATGGCGTTGCTGCCGGACAGGCCGTTCAGCCAGTCGGTCATGCCCTTCTGGGCCTCGGCGATGGGCTTGCCGATGACGACGAACATCAGGAACCCGACGATCGCCGAGGAGATCAGCGGGATCACCACCACCGGCATGATGCCGCGCAGCGCCGCCGGGATGTTCACCTTCTGGATGGCGATGACCACGCCACCGGCGATCAGACCGGCCGCGAGACCGCCGAGGAACCCGGCGTTGATGGTCAGGGCGATCGAGCCGCCGACGAAGCCGGGGACGAGACCGGGCCGGTCGGCCATGCCGTAGGCGATGTAGCCGGCCAGGACCGGGACGAGGAAGCCGAAGGCCACGCCGCCGATCTGGAAGAGCAGGGCCGCCCAGCTGTCGGCCTGGAGCCACATGAAGTGCTCCATCACCGACGGGGCCTTGTCGACCTTCCAGCCGCCGATCGCGAAGCCGAGGGCGATCAGCAGACCGCCCGCCGCGACGAACGGCACCATGTAACTCACGCCGGACATCAGCCACTTGCGCAGCTTGGTGCCGTAGCCCTCGCCGGAGTCGCCGGTGCGCTCGACGGGCGTGCTGCCCGGGGAGCCGGAGGTGACCTCACCGCGGGCGGCCTTGCCGCGGACCTCGGTGATGAGTTCCGCGGGGCGGTTGATGCCCGCCTTCACACCGACGTCGACCGTCGGCTTCCCGGCGAAGCGCTCCTTCTCCCGTACGGGCACGTCGTGGGCGAAGATCACGCCGTCCGCCGCCGCGATGACCGCCGGGTCGAGCCGGGTGAAGCCGGCCGAGCCCTGGGGCTCGACGGTGATGTCGACGCCCGCCTCACGGCCGGCGTTCTCCAGCGACTCGGCCGCCATGTAGGTGTGGGCGATGCCGGTGGGGCAGGAGGTGACGGCGACGATGCGGAACGGGCGCTCCCCCGCGGCAGCGGTGTCGTCGGCGTCGTCGGTGACCGTGGCGGCGGCGGGAGAGGCCGCTCCCGCCGACGCCACGGGGTCTTCGGAGCCTGCCTCGGCGGGCTCGCCGGGCTCGTCGCCGCGGATCAGCGCCGCCGCGGCCGCAGCGTCGCCCACCGCGCGCAGGGCGTCGGTGAACTCCGTGTTCATCAGCTGCCGGGCCAGCGACGACAGGATCGTCAGGTGGGCGTCGTCGGCGCCGGCCGGCGCGGCGATCAGGAAGATCAGGTCGGCGGGGCCGTCCGCAGCGCCGAAGTCGATGCCGTCGGCGCTGCGCCCGAAGGCGAGCGTCGGCTCGGTGACGTGCTCGCTGCGGCAGTGCGGGATGCCGATGCCGCCGTCGAGGCCGGTCGGCATCTGGGCTTCGCGGGCGGCCACGTCGGCGAGGAAGCCGTCCAGGTCGGTCACCCGGCCCAGGGCCACCATGCGCTCGGCGAGGGCACGCGCCGCCGCTTCCTTGGTATCGGCGGACAGGTCGAGATCGACCAGGTCCGCGGTGATCATGTCGCTCATCGCGGGCTCCTTAGCACGCGTATCGCCCGGTCAGTCGAATGGGCGGGGGAGGGGACGGGGATGCGGTGGGGGGTGACGGTGGTGGAGGCGGGCCGTAACGGGGAGGTCGGCCGCTCGCGGGTCGGGCCGCGCTGCTCCTCGTACGTCATGACACCGGCTCCTTCAGCGCACGGTCCGCCGGGATGTCCGCCGTGACCGTCACCGCGGCCGGGTCCAGGTCGCCGGGCTCCGGCATGACGCTGCCGGGCAGCTGGACGGCCGCCGCGCCGTGGGCGACCGCGGAGGCGAGGGCCTCGGGGCCGCTGCCGCCGGCGATCAGGAAGCCGGCGAGGGAGGAGTCACCGGCGCCCACGTTGCTGCGTACGGCGTCCACGCGGGCGCCGCCGAACCAGGCGCCCTCGTCGGATACGAGCAGCTGCCCGTCGGCGCCGAGGCTCGCGAGGACGGCCCGGGCGCCCATCTCGCGCAGCTCCTCGGCCGCCTTCACGGCGTCGCCGACGGTGGCGAGGGGGCGGCCGACGGCCTCCGCGAGTTCTTCGGCGTTCGGCTTGACCACGTCGGGCCGCTCACGCAGGGCCGCGAGGAGCGCGGGCCCGGAGGTGTCCAGGGCGATCCGGGCACCGGCGGCGTGCGTGCGGGCGACCAGTTCGGCGTACCAGGAAGGGGCGAGGCCGCGCGGCAGGCTGCCGCAGCAGGCGATCCAGGCGGCGTCGCGGGACTGCTGCCGTACGGTCTCCAGGAGCAGTTCGCGCTCGGCCTCGGACAGTTCGGGGCCCGGCGCGTTGATCTTCGTCAGGACGCCGTCGGCTTCGGCGAGGGCGATGTTGGAGCGGGTGGCCCCGGCGACCGGGACCGGCGCCACCTCGATGCCCTGCTGGTCGAGCAGGTCGGCGACGAGCGCGCCCGGGGCACCGCCCAGGGGCAGGACCGCCACCGTGCGCTGACCGGCCGCCGCGACCGCGCGTGAGACGTTCACGCCCTTGCCGCCCGGGTCCATCCGCTCGCCGGTGGCGCGGATGACCTCGCCGCGGTCGAGGGACGGCACCTCGTAGGTGCGGTCGAGGGACGGGTTGGGGGTCACGGTGAGGATCATGCGCGCACTACTTCCGTGCCGCCGCGCTCGATGGCGACGGTGTCTTCGGGGCTCAGCCCGCTGTCGGTGATCAGCAGGTCCACATCGCTCAGGTCGCCGAAGCGGGCGAAGTGCTCCTGGCCGTGCTTGGAGGAGTCGGCGAGCAGCACCACGCGGCGGGCGGCGGCCACGGCCGCGCGCTTGACGGCGGCCTCGGCGAGGTCGGGGGTGGTCAGGCCGTGTTCGGCGGAGAAGCCGTTGGCGGCCACGAACAGCACGTCCGCGCGGATCTCGCCGTACGCGCGCAGCGCCCAGGCGTCCACGGCGGCGCGCGTACGGTGCCGTACGCGCCCCCCGACGAGGTGGAGCTGGATGCCGGGGTGGTCGGCGAGGCGGGCCGCGATGGGCAGGCTGTGGGTGACGACGGTGAGGGAGGCCTCCAGCGGAAGGGCGGCGGCCATCTTGGCCACCGTCGTCCCGGCGTCGAGGATCATCGTGCCCTCGCTCGGCAGTTCCGCGAGGGCCGCCTTGGCGATGCGGTCCTTCTCGTCGGCGGCCGTCGTCTCGCGCTCGGCGAGGTCCGGTTCGAAGTCGAGGCGCCCGACCGGGATGGCGCCGCCGTGCACCCGGCGGACCAGTCCGGCGCGGTCGAGGGCCTTCAGGTCCCGGCGGATCGTCTCCGCCGTCACCTGGAACTCCTCGGCCAGCGACACGACATCCACTCGGCCGCCGTCACGGGCGAGCCGGAGGATCTCCTGCTGCCGCTCCGGTGCGTACATGTCTGTTCGCCTCCGCCTCGTGCCCGAACGTGTGGTTTCGACGGGAGGCTACGCCGAGATTTCCGCGAAGTAAACAGGTTCGGGCTCAATCGGGCATGATCGGAAACAGAAGCGGGCTCGGCACCGATGTGCCGAGCCCGTTCTCCGACGATCGCCGGACGACTGTCAGGAAACCAGCGCCGGTTCCTTCTGCTCCGTCGCCGCCTGCTCCCCCTCGGCATGCAGCGCCGGCCGCTTCGGCAGGGCGAACATCAGCAGGAAGATCACACCCATCACCGCGGCCACCCAGCCCAGGGAGTTCCGGAAGGCGTCCGCGAAGGCCGGGCCCACCTGGTCCGGGCGCAGATGGTCGCCGATCGTGCCGAAGAAGACGACCGACACCAGGCCCAGGCCCAGCGCGTTGCCCATCTGCTGCACGGTGTTGAGCAGGCCGGAGGCCGAGCCGGAGTGCTCGCGCGGCACCTCGGAGAGGATCGCGTCGGTCAGCGGAGCGACGATCAGGCCCATGCCCACGCCCATCACCACCAGCGGCAGCGCCATCTGCCAGGGCGCGATGCCGAGGCCGTAGTGCCCGGACTCCCAGAGGTAGAGCAGCACCCCGGCCGCCATCACCAGCGCGCCCGCCTGGAGCACCTTGCGCCCGAAGCGCGGGACCAGTTGCTGCACGGACATCCCGGCGGCCACGGACACGGCGATCGAGAACGGCACCCCGGTCAGCCCGGCCTTCAGCGGGCTCCAGCCCAGGCCCATCTGCATGTACAGCGTCCACACCAGGAAGAAGATGCCGAGCGCGACTCCGAAGACGGTCTGCACAGCGATCCCGGCCGCGAAGCTCTTGACCCGGAACAGCGACAGCTCGACCAGCGGGGAGCCGTCCCGTGCGCTCTTGCGCCGCTCGTACGCCACCAGCGCCGCGAGGACGACGAGCGAGCCGGCCATGGAGACGTACCCCCACAGCGGCCAGCCCAGCTCGCGGCCGCGGATGAGCGGGTAGAGCAGCATCAGCAGGCCCAGGGTCACGAGCGCGACACCCACGAGGTCCAGCTTCAGGGCCCGCGGCGCCTTGGACTCGGTGATGAAACGGCTGCCCAGGATCAGACCCGCGACGCCCACGGGCAGGTTGATCAGGAAGATCGAGCGCCACTCCCACCCGAACAGGTTCCACTCGGTCAGCAGCGCGCCGAGCAGCGGACCGGACACGGCCCCGAGACCGACGACCGCGCCGAACAGCCCGAACACCTTGCCCCGCTCGTGCGCCGGGAAGGTCGCGTGCACGATCGACAGCACCTGCGGCACCATCAGCGCCGCCATGGCGCCCTGGAGGAACCGCGAGGCGACCAGCATCTCCGGGTTCACGGCGAGTCCGCACAGCGCGGAGGCGACGGTGAAGCCGCCGATGCCGATGAGGAAGATCCGCTTGCGGCCGTAGATGTCGCCGAGCCGTCCGCCGGTGATCAGACCGGCGGCGAAGGCGAGGGCGTAGCCGGCGGTGATCCACTGGATCTGGCTGAACGACGCGCCTGCCTCCCGCTGGATCGACGGGATGGCGATGTTGACGATCGTCACGTCGACGAGGTCCATGAAGGCCGCGGTCATCACGATCGCCAGAGCGAACCAACGGCGGCGGTCGGTCCCGCCGCCCGCGGTGCTGGGTGTGGTCTCGGTGGAGGTCATGCCACGAAGCTAGAGGGTCAATAGGTCAGATCTTGTCCTACTGGTGCGGCATCCTCGTCGGTATGACGACGGACACTCCGGCCCGGCTCCTGACGCTCCTCTCCCTCCTCCAGACGCCCCGCGAGTGGCCCGGCGGCGAGCTCGCCGGGCGGCTCGGGGTCTCCCGCCGCACGGTCCGGCGGGACATCGACCGACTGCGCGAGCTCGGCTATCCCGTGCAGGCGAGCAAGGGGGCCGACGGCGGCTACCGGCTGGTCGCCGGCAAGGCCATGCCACCCCTCGTGCTCGACGACGAGGAGGCCGTGGCCATCGCGGTCGGGCTGCGCGCCGGGGCGGGGCACGCGGTGGAGGGCCTGGACGAGGCGTCGGTGCGGGCACTGGCCAAGCTGGAGCAGGTGCTGCCGGGCCGGCTGCGTCACCGCGTGACCACGCTCCAGGCCGCGACCACGCCGCTGACCAGCGGGGACGGACCCAGCATCGCGCCCGAGACACTCACCGTCATGGCCTCCACGGCGGCCGGGCACGAGCGGCTGCGGTTCGCCTACCGGGCGGCGGACGGCACCGAGTCGCGGCGCCTGACGGAGCCGTACCGGCTGGTGTCGACGGGCCGCCGCTGGTACCTGGTGGCGTACGACATCGACCGCGACGACTGGCGCACGTTCCGCGTCGACCGCGTGAGCGAACCGTTCGCCACGGGGGCCCGGTTCGTGCCGCGCGAGCTGCCGACGGGGAATGCGGCGGAGTACCTGCGGCAGTCGATGCAACGGCAGCAGGAGGTGTACGACTTCGAGATCACGTTCGCCGCACCGGCCGACTTCGTCGCCGCCCGGTTGCCCGCATGGCTGGGCACGCCCGAGCCGCTGGACGACGGCAGCTGCCGGCTGCGGGGGTCCGTGGGGGACGCGGTGCAGTGGGTGGCGTTCCGGCTCGCGCTGCTGGAGTGCGACTTCGTGGTGCACGCGCCGGAGGAACTCGTCATGGCCGTGAGGGAGTTGGGGGCGCGGTTGAGCAGGGCGGGCGAGGGGGGACGGAGCGTGAGGTGAAGCGCCCGTTGCCGGGGGGCGGCTGCACTGCCGACTGGCCGGTTGGAGCAAGCCCGGCTGCGTGGTGTCCGTTCATCATCAAGGCTGTCCGTCATGGAGAAGACTCCCAGGGTGATCGTGGAGCCGCCGGACAGCAGAGGCCTCCGCGCAGTCAGCGTGGGTGGAACAGTGGTGGGCGGCGCCTGGTCACCGAGCGGGCTGCGCAAGGTTCTCCGTCAACTCGGTTGCCCGGAAAACATCGATCTGGAAGACCGGAGAGTCATCGTCTGGCGCGAGGCCGGCAGCGAGATATGGCCCGATCGCACATGGCGAAGGCGCACGGCCACAGCGTTCATGATGGCGGGACTGATCCTGTCCATGGTCCTGCTCACCGTCGTCGGAAGACCGGACGCCATGGGGGCGCTGACATTCGCTCAGCGCATCACGGGATTCCTCTTCATCCTGTCCGGCGCGGTGCAGGGCCTCGCAGCCCTGGCGACCCTCGACCATGAGGGAAAACGGCAGTTCAAGTACTCCGGAGCCGTGGTACTGGTCGGGGTACTGATCGCCTTGATCACAGAGAGCATCTTCCTGTTCACCTGGCTCCAGGAAAGAGAACCGACACTCTACCTACCCGTATATCTGCTGCTCTTCACGTGGTCGCTGTGGGCCCTCTGGCGACTGTTTCATGAGCAGGTGTGGAGAGTCATACCCCACCCCAAAAGATTTGCGACCGGGGTGGCCCTGTCCGGCCTTCTTGCCTCCACGAACTTCGCATACTCCGCCATCTACCAGCCCACCTCCGCTCCCTTCTATGTCACCCTCACGGCAAAGTTCGGCACCCCTCACACCGATCCCACCCGCCCGTTCATCCATGTGCCGCTGACGTTCCGAGTGGAGAACACCGGCAAGGTTCCGGCATACGTTCTTGTAGATAAGTATCTGATCTACGGGCGTTCGGCTGAATACTCGGAGGAGGACGCGGGACTGAGGGACTGGAAGAAGGCTCTGGAAAAAGGAGGAGACGCCGAGCTCCACGTCGCCCAATCGGACAGAAAAGCGATAAGCGCCGGACAATTCGCCGGACCGGGGTACTGGCTTCATCCGGGAGAGGGGCACGTAAAGGAAAAAGTGCTACAGATCCCCAGGAGCGTTGAATACGATCTCCTAGAAGCAACCTTGGCCGTGGTGACGATGAGGATGGATCGCGGAAAGATCGATCTTCTGCAACTACAGCAGGCACACCCTGCCTGGCAAAAGAAGGAAGGGCGATTCTACTGTGCAATATGCGGCGACACGATCATCCATGAAGGGAAAGTGCGCCACAACAACAACATCATCAACGTCACCCGCAAACCCCGGTACGTGACCGTATTCTGGTCCGGCACACGCGAGGAGTTTGATTACGCGTACGCCATCTCGTCCTACAAATTCGACTCCAGGAAAATTCCCGACCTGGAAGAATTGGGGAGGGAAATCGCGAGGGAAGAGGATCGGTACGGCGTGGAGTCGCGCTCGACTTCGACCAGAGTATCCGTCGCGGCATTGATGGCGTCGTTGTAGCGGACTGGTCGCCGAGTTGCAGAAGGAACCCACTGGGTCCAAAGTAGTCATAAGTGGTTGTTGTGTCTGTACGGGCAAATCCGCATGTTCCACAGTGCACCTGGATACGCCATGGCCAGAAACGCCCAGCGCCGAATCTGCCGTTACAGGGGCTGCACGTACTGCTTGGTCGCAGCGCTCTCGCTCTCAGGAGGCGTGTCCGTCTCCGCGACGGGGGCCTTCGGCCAAGCCGCGACCGTGACACCGGCCCAGACTCCCACCCCACCGCCGGATCCCGACACTCCGGATCCCGGCACGCCAGATCCAGGCACGCCAGATCCAGGCACCCCGGAACCCGGCACCCCGGAACCCGGCACGCCGACCGAGCCCAGTACTCCGCCCGGGCCCAGCACGCCGACGGATCCCGAGACGACGGGATCCGGCACGCAGACCGGGCCGAGCGAGCCGACCAGCCCCAGCGAACCGACGGACTCCGGCACTCAGTCACAGCCCACGTCACCGGCCGACCCCTCGGAACAAGCGACGCTCATGGAGAAGCGCACGGCAGCGCTGAAGGTGCCGGAAGAAGTGAAGGAGGAAGTCGAGAACGAGCTGAGCGGGTTGCTGAAGATGAGCCGGGATCCGGACATACCGCCCAGCGAACGGGCCGCCTACATGAGAATCGTGTCTCGGCTCACCGACGAGCTGGAGATGATCCAGGATCCCAGGACGCCTCGCGAGCAGCGAGTCGCCCACACGCACATCGTGGAAAGGTCGACCGAAACGCTGGGCGTGATCCAGGATCGAGGCACGCCGCCCGAGGACCGGGCCGCCTACACGAGGATCGTGGACGGGACAGTCAGGACGCTGGGGACGATCCAGGATCCCAAGACGTCTCGCGAGGAGCGGGCCGTCTACACGGAGTGCATGGAAGAGATGACCGAGCGCTTCGGGCTGGTCACGGATCAGGAAGCACCCAAGGCCTTTCGGTCCTTCGCCCTCAGCAACGTTGAGCAGGACGTCAAAACGCTGACTCGCTCTCAAGACCTGCCGACGCCGCAGAAGTATCGCGACTGGACTGTGAGGGCCATCAGTGCGTCGGGGACGAGCCAGCAGATTCTTGACACCCGGCCCCTTCCGTCGAAGGCGCAGGCCGAGCTCAAGAAGAACGTGGAGCAGCTGAGCGCTGCTCTGCTGAAGTCCTACGACCGGTCGGCGACCCGCGAAGACCGGGACAAGGCGAAGGATGCGGGAAAGGACTTCCTCGACAAACTCGACAAGAACAACAAGAAGCACTCGGGCAAGCCCCTGCTGGAGATCAGGAACAAGCCCTTGAGCTCTACGGTCGCTCCGGGAGAGTTCCAGTCCTTCACCGTCAAGGTCACCAACCACGGGGACGACGACGTCACCGGTGTGACGGTGGAAGACGAGTTCGAGTCTGCCCCGGGCGGTGCTGAGGGAGGCGTCATCCACCCCGTGCTGCATGCGCAGCTGATGACGGATTCAGGGGAGAAGAACGACTGCGACATCACTGCGGGGAGCACCGTGGTGACCTGCCCCACGGAGGGTGGCACCAAGATCGTGCCGGAGGAGACGGTCACGATCACCATCCGTGCGGTGGTGAAGGCATCGCGGGTGCCTTACGGAGAGAAGGAGAACGTCACCCAGGTGAAGCACGAGGGGGGTGCGGAGCAGGGCAGTGCCAAGTTCGCCGTCGTCAAGTCTCCGAAGCTGTCCGAGCAGGACCTCGAAGGCGAACTGCAGGCCATCCGGCAATGCGCCGCGCACTTCGAGTCGTCCGGCGTCTCGAGGGAAGCCCTGACCGTATTCACCGAGGTGATGGGTGACGAACTCGAGCAAGGGACGTCTCCGGCCCAGGCCAGTTCCGAGGGGTACAAGGCCGCTGTCACCAGGGCTGGACCCGACGAGGCGGTGTCTCTCGCGGAGATACCCGTGTTCGACGTGTCTCTTCGCGACGCCGCGAAAGCCTTCAAGTCAGCAGGCGACTGCCCCGGATTTGTCGACAAGGCCCTGTCAGCCGAGTGACCCTAAGGCCCTGTCAACGGCGTGACCGTCCAGCGTCGAGTCGCCGGCTCTCCCAGGGGAAATCCCGCAGCACCCCCAGATTCCGCAACGCCAGTGCCGCCGGTCCCTCCGGCCCGTCCGCCGGGACGTCCCCGGCCGCCGCCCAGCCCTCCACCGCCGCACGTACGGCCGCGCTCGCCACGGCGGCGGCGAAGCGCAGGTCCGAAGACGTGGCAACGTTGTCCGGTGCGGTGGTCGAGGAAGAGCGCGCAGGACCGGCCGTCAGCCGCGCGGCCAGTACCTCCGTCAGCGACCGCTCGGATGCCTGGCACACCTCCGCCCACACCCGGCGCAGGGACGGGTTGGCCTCGGCGAGGCGCAGGAGTGTGCGGACCCACTCCCAGGAGGACGCCGAGACGCCGACGCCGGGGGTGAGGGTGTGGCGCACTGCGTGCTCCAAGGCCTGCGGCACGGAGTCGTCGGCGGGAGCCGCGCGTACCGCCTCCACCCAGCGCTGGGCGCCGGCCGCGTAGAGCGGGGCGACGGCCTCCTCCTTGGTGGCGAAGTACCGGTAGAAGGTGCGCGGGGCGATGCCGGCCGCCTGGGCGATGTCCTCCGCGCGGGTGGCGCGCAGGCCGTGCCGTACGAAGAGGCCGGCCGCGGCCCGGGCGATCTCCATACGCGTCTCGGCCTTCCGCCGCTCGGTCAGCGAGGCCTGAGAAGGGGTCGGGGTGGTGCTGCTCACGCCCGGCAGGCTATGCCCCTGTGACACAATCTGCCATCTGGCGGGCCACCCCGTGGTTCAGGTACGGGGTGGCCCGCCCTCCAGCGCATCGCCCTCCACCCTCACACGCCCCCGGTCATGCAGAGAGCCGGGCCCCGGCGCCCGGGGGGAGGGGCGCCGAAGCCCGGCTTTGGAGAGTCCCGGCGCCGGGGGGAGTGCGACGGGACTTGGCTCTGGGGCCGGGGGGCGTGGTCCCGGGCCCGAACTGGTGGGCCCGGAAGTCTTGTTCCCGGTGCCCCGCGGGTTGAAGCGGCGTTACATGGCCATGTTTGCGCGGTCTTTCGCCACCCGGCGTACGCGGCGGCCCCCGGGCGCACACTCTCCGTCGTCAACAGACAGCGGGACGACACCCACAGGCCGTGGGACGAGTCGTACGCCCGGACGCCCGCCGGCGGACACCAGGCGTCACGCCGCCGCGTCGAACCCGGTGCTGCGCGCCAGCTTCTTCAGCTCCAGCAGCGCGTGCTTCTCGATCTGCCGGATGCGCTCGCGGGTCAGGCCGTGCTCCTTGCCGACCTCGGTCAGCGTGCGCTCCCGGCCGTCCTCGATGCCGTAGCGCATCTTGATGATCGAGGCCGTGCGCTGGTCGAGGCGGCCGATGAGGTCGTCGAGCTCCTCGCTGCGCAGCAGCGTGAGCACCGACTGCTCGGGCGACACCGCCGAGGTGTCCTCCAGGAGGTCGCCGAACTGGGTCTCGCCCTCGTCGTCCACCGACATGTTCAGCGAGACCGGGTCGCGGGCCCAGTCGAGCACGTCGGTGACGCGCTCCGGCGTCGAACCGAGCTCGGCGGCGATCTCCGCGGGCTCCGGGTCCCGCCCGTGCTCGCGGTTGAACTCGCGCTGCACCCGCCGGATCCGGCCAAGCTCCTCCACGAGGTGGACGGGCAGGCGGATCGTACGGGACTGGTCGGCTATGGAGCGGGTGATGGCCTGGCGGATCCACCACGTCGCGTACGTGGAGAACTTGAAGCCCTTGCGGTAGTCGAACTTCTCGACCGCGCGCACCAGGCCGGCGTTGCCCTCCTGGATCAGGTCCAGCAGCGGCAGACCGCTGCGGGGGTAGCGGCGGGCGACGGCGACGACCAGGCGCAGGTTGGAGCGGATGAAGACGTCCTTGGCCCGCTCCGCGTCGGCGACCAGGGCTTCCAGCTCCTCACGGGTGGCGTCCGCCTTGGTCTCCTCGTACCCGTCGAGGACCTGCCGCGCGAACACACCCGCTTCGATGACCTGGGACAGCTCGACCTCCTTGGCGGCGTCGAGCAGCGGTGTACGCGCGATCTCGTCGAGGTACATGCCGACCAGGTCGCGATCGGCGATCTCGCCGCCATGGGCGCGAACACTGCTTGCCCTGTCGGCCGTCTCGCCGGTGGCGGACTGACGACGGGCGACGGCACGGGTTGCCATGCGTGCTCCCTTGCGATGATGAGGTCAGCGGGCGGTCCTTCGGACGCTGGACTCCGTCTCCGGGACTCTCCGGACTCTCCTCGGGTGCCCTGCATCCGATGGAAACAACGACTGGAATCAGGACAGAATTCCCAACCGACCCCCCGAATTTTCTGATCATGCAGTACCCTGTCGGGCCACGCGAGGGGGCGAGATGCCGTCGGAACCTACAGAGGTGCAGGTCAGGCCGGGAGTCGAGGACGACCTCGAGGCCCTCACGGCTCTCTACAACCACTATGTTCGTGAGACGGCGATCACATTCGATACCGCGATCTTCACTCCGGAAGAGCGCCGCCCTTGGCTGCTCTCCCACCCTGAAGACGGCCCTTACCGCCTGATGGTTGCCACGGCCCCGGACTCACAGCAGATTCTGGGCTACGCCACCTCCAGCCCTTTCCGCGCGAAGCCCGCCTACGCGACCTCCGTGGAGACGACGGTGTACGTCGCCCCGCACGCCGGCCGCCGCGGCATCGGGACCCTCCTCTACAAGGCCCTCTTCGAGGCACTGTCCGGCGAGGACCTGCACCGCGCCTACGCGGGCATCGCCCAGCCGAACGAGGCGTCGGCCCGGCTGCACGAGCGCTTCGGCTTCCGGTACGTCGGCACCTACCGGGAGGTCGGCCGCAAGTTCGGCCGCTACTGGGACGTGGCCTGGTACGAGAAACCGCTGTAGGACCGCTCCCGGGGGGGGCGGCCTCAGCCGAACTGCACCGACCGTTTCGCCAGCCCCATCCAGAAGCCGTCGATCACCGACCTGTGCGCGTCCAGCTCACCGGCCGCGTCGGCCGCACCCATGGTCACGAACAGCGGGGCGAAGTGCTCCGTGCGCGGGTGGGCGAGCTGCCCCGCGGGCGACGTGCGGGTGAAGTCGAGCAGGGCGTCCACGTCACGCGCCTCCAGCGCCCGCCGGCCCCAGTCGTCGAACTCCGCCGACCAGGCGGGGATGCCGCCCTGCCGGAGCGCGGCCAGGTTATGGGTGAAGAAGCCCGAGCCGACGATGAGCACGCCCTCGTCCCGCAAGGGGGCGAGCCTGCGGCCGATCTCCATGAGCCGGACCGGGTCGAGCGTCGGCATGGAGACCTGGAGGACCGGGATGTCGGCCTCGGGGTACATCTCGACGAGCGGGACGTACGCGCCATGGTCGAGACCCCGGTCGGGGACGTCCTGGACGGGCACGCCGGGGGCGCGCAGCAGCTTCCGTACCGACTCGGCGAGCTCCGGTGCGCCGGGGGCCTCGTAGGTCACCCGGTAGTAGTGCTCGGGGAAGCCCCAGAAGTCGTAGACGAGCGGAACGGTCTCGGTGGCGCCGATGGCGAGCGGGGCCTCCTCCCAGTGGGCGGAGACCATCAGGATCGCCCGGGGGCGCGGCAGACCGGCCGACCAGGCGGCCAGCTCACCGGGCCAGACCGGGTCGTCCGCCAGCGGCGGGGCGCCGTGACTGAGGTAGAGAGCGGGCATGCGCTCCTGGGTGGCGGCGGACATGCTGCGGCTCCTTCCAAAACATGGTTCCCTAACAAAACTGTACGGGCCATTTGTTTAAAGTTCAAGGAGGGGCCACGTAGAGTGGAAGACATGAAGGCACCCGCATCCGCATCGACACCAGGCTCCGTGGCAGAGCCTCCGGAACCGCGCTGGCTCACCCAGGAGGAGCAGCGCGTATGGCGCTCGTTCATGGAGGGCGTCACCCTCCTGGACGACCATCTCGACCGTCAGCTCCAGCGCGACGCGGGCATGCCGCACGTCTACTACGGCCTTCTGGTCAAGCTGGCCGAGGCGCCGAGGCGGCGGCTGCGGATGACGGAGCTCGCCATGCTGGCGAAGATCACCCGCTCCCGCCTCTCGCACGCCATCGCGCGCCTGGAGAAGAACGGCTGGGTGCACCGCGAGGACTGCCCCGACGACAAGCGGGGCCAGTTCGCCGTGCTCACGGACCAGGGCTACGAGGTGCTGCGGCAGACCGCGCCGGGCCATGTCGAGGCCGTACGCCAGGCGGTCTTCGACCGGCTCACCCCGGAACAGCAGAAGTCCCTCGGCGAGATCATGCGGATCATCGCCGAGGGACTCCAGCCGGCCGAAGCGGGTGCGGACCTGCCCTGGCTCCGCTGAGCCAGGGCAGGTCCTGGAATCCGCAGGTACGAGGCGTCCCCTCCTCGTACCTGCGGAGGGCCCGAAGGGGTGTTTCCGGGTACGGCCGTCAGTGGGCGACGACCGGGATCTGCACCTCGTCCGCCACGCCCTCGCCGGAACCGGAGCCGGTCACGGGGGTGCTGCCCGGACGGCCGGCGTTGACGAAGGTCAGGGCGATCGCGGCGGCCACGACGAGGATGCCGACGGCGAACCAGATGGCGCTCGTGTAGCCCTCCACCATGGCCTCCAGCTGGACCAGCTGCTGCTGGGACCGGCTGGTCGCCCCGGCGATGTGGTCGGCGACGTACGCCGTGGTCGCCGAGGCGGCGATGGTGTTCAGCAGGGCCGTACCGATCGCGCCGCCCACCTGCTGCGAGGTGTTGACCATCGCGGAGGCGACACCGGAGTCCCGCGGCTCCACACCCTGCGTGGACAGCGACATGGCCGGCATGAAGGCCGTACCCATGCCCAGGCCGAGCAGGAGCATCGCCGGCAGCAGCAGGGCCGCGTACGAGGAGCCGATCTCCAGCCGGGTCAGCAGCAGCATGCCGAGCGCGGCGACCAGGAAGCCCGGACCCATCAGCAGGCGCGGCGCGACCCGGGTCATGAGGCGGGTGCCGATCTGGGTGGAGCCCGTGATCATGCCCACGATCATCGGCAGGAACGCGAACCCGGTCTTGACCGGCGAGTACCCCTTCACGATCTGGAGGTAGTAGGTCAGGAAGAGGAACAGGCCGAACATCGCGATGATCGCGAGACCGAGGGAGAGGTAGACACCGCCGCGGTTGCGCTCGGTGATCACGCGCAGCGGCAGCAGCGGGGCCTTCACCCTGGACTCGACGAGCACGAAGGTCGCGAGCAGGACGGCGGAGGCCACGAACATGCCGACCGTCACGGAGTCGCTCCAGCCCTCGGACTCGGCGCGGGTGAAGCCGTAGACCAGGGCGACCAGGCCGAGGGTGGACAGGACGACGCCCGGGATGTCGAGCGGGGAGCGGTTGCGGCCGCCCTCCGGCTCGCGGATGACGAAGTACGCACCGGCCGCGGCGACGATGGCGAACGGGATGTTCACGAAGAACGTCCAGCGCCAGTCCAGGTACTCGGTGAGGAAGCCGCCCAGGATCAGACCGACGGCGCCGCCGCCACCGGCGATCGCGCCGTAGATGCCGAACGCCTTGGCGCGCTCCTTGGCGTCCGTGAACATCACGGCGAGCAGGGAGAGCGCGGCGGGCGCGAGCAGGGCTCCGAAGACACCCTGGAGGGCGCGGGCACCGAACATCATCGCCTCGTTGGTGGCCGCGCCGCCGAGCGCGGAGGCCACGGCGAAGCCGCCCAGGCCCACGACGAAGGCCTTCTTGCGGCCCCACAGGTCGGCTATCCGGCCGCCGAACAGCAGCAGACCGCCGAAGGCGAGGGCGTAGGCCGTGACGACCCACTGCCGGTTGCCGTCGGAGATGCCCAGATCCTGCTGGGCGGAGGGCAGGGCGATGTTCACGATGGTGGCGTCCAGGACGACCATCAGCTGGGCCAGCGCGATGAAGACGAGCGCTTTCCAGCGGCCGGCGTCCGGCGAGGCCGCCGGGGCGCCGAGTGCCTTTGAGGCTGTTTCAGACATGGGGATACCCACTTCGGGACAAGGTGACGGAAAAAGGTGTCGTAGAGGGACGGCTCGACGACCGGCTCGGCCGTGAGCTGTGTGTGCTGACTGAGGTGGCGCCCGGAACTGATCGGTCAGGCTCGGCGGAGGTCCTCCATGGTCACTGCCGCGCCCGGCAGGGCGGAACGGGCCGGGGCCCGCAGTCCGTCCAGGAACAGCTGAAGATGACGGTGTACGAAGGGGTCGGCGCTGAAGCACGCCGTGCCGGCCGGGGGCCGGCTGAGCTGGGCCACGGCGACCATCACGTCGCCGACGCCGACGTCGGGGCGGAGCTGACCGGCCGCCTTGGCGCGGTCCATGACCTCCTGGAGGATCCGCTCCACGCGCTCGCGCGCCGCTTCCAGGTCGGGGTGGTTCTCGTCGAACGTGCTCGAGACCATCGGGCACAGCGCGCTGATCCGCTCGTCGGCGGAGGTGTGCACGAAGCGCTCCAGGGCCTCGAAGGCGTCCCCGGACTCCGCGAGCGCGAGCTCGCCCGCCGCGACCGTACGGTCCAGCACGGAGCAGACGACCTCGCGCACGAGCGCGTCGCGGTCCGGGAAGTTGCGGTACACCGTGGCGTTGCCCACGCCGGCCCGGCGGGCGATGTCGTCGAGCGGCACCTCGGGGCCGTGCTCGACGAACATCTCCCGGGCGGCGGTGACGATCCGCTCCCGGTTGCGCAGGGCGTCGGCACGGGGCCGGGGCGCCTTGCGCGGTGCGGGGGTGGCGGTCTGCACGGCGTACTCCTGAGTGGTCTGGGTGTGCGGTGATGCGATCCGGGGAGAGGCTCCCCGTTTCAGTCGGACACATGGCTAAACGGGGACTGGGTCCCCGGTATTTCCCGCACCAGGGCTTTTTATTTGTGACCTGGGTCACGGTTCCGGCAGGGCCGCCGCTACTGACGGGAAACCCACGATCGGTCTCCTCCAACGCGCGCCCCCCACACCCCCCGACGCAGGGTGATCGCATGGGTGCAGCCGGAGACCGGAGGCTGCCGTGGCGCGGGAGGTCCCTTGCAGGTCCCTTGCATGCAGCCGCAGCCCCAGCGCCCCCGGTCGTACGGCTCGGGGCCGCCCGGCCGCCGGATACCCCGGCGGCGTCTGGCCGCCCTCGCCTGCGTGACCGCCCTGACCTTCACGGTCAGCACCTCGGCCGGCACCGGCCACCTCGCCCCGGGCGCCGGCACGGCCGGAGCGGGCCCGATCTCCCTGTCCCGCACCTCCGCGCACGCCCCCTGCATGATCCGCGGCGCCCGCCAGGTCCAGATGTCCGAGGGCATCCCCACCACCGCCGGCTACGCCCGCTCCACCGGCACCGTCCGCGCCCTCACCCTGATGATCGACTTCTCCGACGCACCCGGCGAGGGCAAGGCCCTGGACCGCTACCGGGAGTTCTTCCCGCAGACCCGGCACTGGTTCCGCACCAGCTCCTACGGCCGCCTCGACTACCGCCCCGAGACCCCGATCCCGGAGTGGCTGCGGATGCCGAAGTCCTTCCAGGAGTACGGCATAGAGCGCGGCGCCCCCTTCGACCCCGGCTACCGCGCGCTGGTCCAGGACCTCGTGGCCGCGGCCGACCCGCAGGTGGACTTCCGTGCATACGACCTGCTGAACGTGCTGGTCACCCCGAACGCCGGCCCCTCCGCCCTCGACACCGTCCTCTCGGTCACCTTCGCCGGCAACCCCGAGGCCCCGACAGCCGACGGCATACCCGTGGCCAACGCCTCCTTCGTCTACTCCCGCCAGGACGACGGCTCCGGCTCCTACGGCCGCACCGGCTACCGGGTCCTCCCCCACGAGAACGGCCACGTCTTCGGCCTGCCCGACCTGTACACCGCGGAGGGCGGGGGCGCGGTCGGCCACTGGGACATCATGAGCGAGGACTGGGGCGCCAACAACGACTTCCTCGGCTGGCACAAGTGGAAGCTGGGCTGGCTGGACGCCGCGCAGGTGCACTGCGTATCGGCCCCCGGCACCACGGAATACACCCTGACGCCGCTGGCCCGCGCGGGCGGCTCCAAACTGGTCTTCATCCCCCTGGACAGCCGATCCGGCTACGCCGTCGAACTGCGCACCCGCGCCGGCAACGACGAGTCGGTGTGCCGCCCGGGCGTCCTGATCTACAAGGTCGACGCCGAGGTCGACACGGGCATGGGCCCGGTCACCGTCTTCGACTCCCGCCGCGACAGCGGCGGCTGCACGCGCGCGCCGAACGTCCACGCGGAGCTGTCCGACGCGCCGTTCGCACCCGGGGAGACCTTCAGGGATCCGCGCAGGGGGGTCACGATCAGGGTGGCGGGGGCGGATCCGGCGGGTGACTACAGAGTGCGGGTGACGCGGGAGTAGGCAGCGGCGGCACGGGGGGGCAGGGAGGCCGCCGCCGGAACCAGGGACGGGGGCCCGCCACCGGCACGGGGGCAGGGAGGCAGCCGCCAGCACCAGGAACGGGGAGGCCGCCGCCGGAACCAGGGACGGGGGACCGCCACCGGCACCGGGGACGGGGGGCCGCCGCCGGCACCAGGAACGGGGAGGCCGCCGCCGGAACCGGGGCGATCGGCGAACGGGCACGGCGCCGATTCCGGATTACGGTAGGCCTGCCGCGACCGCCGTACCGGAGAGCCGATGCCAGCGAAACCCAGGAACGATCACCACGAGGGCGCGGTCCCACCGGCCGACGGGAACACGGGGGCACCCGCCGAGGCCGTCACGCCGCTGATCCGCGGCATCGCGGTCCTGCGGGAACTGACCGAGGCGGACGGCACGCTGAGCCTCAGCGCCCTGGAACGGGCCACCGGCCTCGCCCGCTCCACGGTCGACCGCATCACGGCCACACTCGCCCGCATGGACTACGTCCGCGTGGACGGCAGGGACGTGCACCTGACCCCGCGCCTGATGGAACTGGGCAACGCCTACCTCTCCGCCCTGCGCCTCCCCGCCCTGCTCTCCGCCCGGGCGGACGCCCTGGCCGACGAACTGGACGAGTCGGTCTCCCTCGCGGTCGCCGACCGCGACGGCATCCGCTTCATCCACCAGGCGACCCGCCGCCGCGCGATGTCCCTGAGCTTCCGCATAGGCGACCTGCTCCCCGCCGAACGCACGGCACCGGGCCCGCTGTTCGCGACGGAGTGGACGGACACCGACTGGCGGCACTGGCGGGACCGCAGGGCGTCGGACCCGAGGGACCTGTCATTCACGGCCGTACCGCCGCGCAGGTACGGAGCGGACGAACGAGCCGCCGAGGCCTTCGTCGCCCGCACGGAAGAGGCGGCAGCGAACGGCTGGGCCCTGGACGACCAACTGATCGAACCAGGCCTGGTGGCGGTCTCGGTACCGGTCCGGTCCCCGCACCCGGGCGACCGCCGGAGCATCGCCTGCGTGGCGAGCGTGGTCAGCCACACGAGCCGGCACACCGCACGCGACCTGCGCACGACCCTGCTGCCGAGGCTGCGCTCGGCCGTGGCGGAGATGGAACGCGAACTGCACCGCACGCCGCCCCCGGAGCCAGGCCCGTCCCCCTCGAACCTCGCTCTCTGGACGGGCGCGTCCAAGCAGCGGCTGGGCCGCGACTTCATCGAATCCCTGGCCCGGGGCCTGACGGTCCTCACGGCCTTCGGCGAGGGCAGGCCGGAGCTGACCCTCACGGAGGTGGCCCAGGCGACGGGCCTGGCCCGGGCGACGGCCCGCCGGGCGCTGATCACCTACGAACACCTGGACCTGGTGACCACCCCGAGCCCCCGCACCTTCACCCTGACCCCCCGGGTCCTCTCCCTGGGCTTCCCACCCCTCTCCCGCACGTCCCTGCCCGAGATCGCCCAGCCCCACCTGTCCGACCTGACGTCCCGCATCCACGAGTCGACGTCGCTGGCGGTGCTCTCGGACTCGGGCGAGGAGATCCAGTGCACGGCCCGGGTGGCGACGGGCCGGGTGATGAGCGTGAACATCACGGTGGGCACGCGCCTGCCGGCGCACGCGACGGCACTGGGCCGCGTCCTGCTGGCGGACACACGCGACGACGCACGACCCGGCCTGGCCTCGATCCGCTCCCAGGGCTACGCCTTGGTCGACGAGGAACTGGAAGAAGGCCTCCGCTCCCTCGCGGTCCCGGTCCGCGACCGGTCCGGAAAGGTGGTGGCCGCCCTGAACACGGCGATGCACGCCAGCCGCCACACCCTGCGGGAGTGCGTGACAGACCTGCTCCCCGAACTGACCGCAACGGCCACCCGCATCGAGTCGGACCTCCGCACCGCCGGCCGCTTCACCCATGTCCCACTGACCTGACCCCACCCGGCGGGGTACCCGGGCGGTACCGGCGGCACGGGTGCGCCGCGGCATCGGACTACCTAGGATGAGAGCTCCGCGGCGCAGGGGGGACTGATGGCCACGCTGGACGAAGCGAGTTCGGGGGCCGTGAACGGATCGGCGTCCTTAGGCGAGGAACGGCTCAAGCACCTGGAGTTCCTCCAGGCCGTCATCACACGGTTGTCGAACCATTCCTTCCTGGTCAAGGGATGGGCCTTGACGCTGGCCGCCGGGTTCTTCGCCGTCGCCTCCAGCCAGCAGAGCTGGCAAGTGGCCGCCAGCGGACTGGTGCCACTGGCGTGCTTCTGGTTCCTGGACGGCCTGTTCCTCCGTCAGGAGCGCCTGTTCCGGCATCTGTACGACGATGTGCGGCGGCCCGGGGTCGAGGTGGAGACGCTCTCCATGGACGTACGGCCCTATCTCCGGCGGATCAGCTGGTTCGAGGCGACTTTCTCCCGGACGCTCCAACTCTTCTACGGCGCCTTGCTGGTCGCCGACGCGGCGCTCGTCGCCGTCATGGTGCGATGAGCCGGATCCGCCGCCCTCCCGGCCTCGTCGCGGCCCTCAGGACGACTTGCTCTTGATGAAGTCGATGAGTTCCGGCAGGTCCTGGTAGAGGGTGTAGAGGGTCACGCCGTCCAGGAAGAAGGGGACATACGCCTTACCGTGCTCGGGGAAGGACCCCAGCAATATTCGCTCGTACCACCGGCGAACGGCCATCCGCTCGCTGAGGATGAGGTCCGCCTCGTACGCCACCCCGTCGCCCTTACCCGGTTCCTCCTCGTGCTCGGCGCGGCGCTTGTAGGCCGGTGAGACCATCACGAGCACGAAGTCCGCCTCTTTGTAGTGCTTGTGCATCCACCGTGCCCAGTGCTGGGGTCCCTTGCGGTGGGCGGAGGTGTCCAGGAAGACGTCGATCCCCTCCTCGCGGAGGCGTTCAGCCAGAGCCGCGACCTTGCCCTTGTGGACGTCACCGTCCTCCTCGTGCGCGTACGAGATGAACACCCGCGGTCTCTCCGCGTCATCCGTCGGCTTGCGAGGCCGTGGCACCCCGGGCTGCGCAGCGGGCGAGGGGCGGCAAACCCGCGCATCGCCCGCACCTCGGGGAAACGGCATTGACAGGGCGGGGAGTTCACCGACGGACACCTCGGGCGGGCTGCACTCCTGCCCAGCGCAGACGGCGGCGGCGATCTCGTCGACGGCGTCCCAGTACGCCTGGGAACGCAAGCCCTCCTGGCAAATGATGCCGTAGATGCCCTTGCTGGCGTAGCTGTCCGTGATCTCGCCGCTGAGAACCGGGGCGAGGGGGACGCCGGAGGGCGGCTTGGCCGGCTGCCAGCGCACCAGGACGCGGGCAGGCGGGTCGGAGGGGCGGAACTGGGGTGGTACGAGGTGCAGTCGGTGCTCGAACACCGCCCAGTCGGCGCCGCAGCCCCGGTCGTCGTAGTAGACCTGCGAGCACAGGGCGACGAAAACCTGCGCGTCGGCGACGAGGGGGCGGTTCGTGTCGCCCTGCCCGCCACGGCACATGGCCGCACTGACCGTACGTCCCTTGCGTCGCGTCACCGCCTCGATCAAGTCCCGGTGGAATCGCTCCGCGTAGGTGCCGTGGTCTTCGGCGGCGAAACTCGTGATGAAGTCGATGGCCATGTACAACCCCTCCACTCCCTTTGCCCCGCGGCACCCGGGTCACGCCAAGAAAAACCCAACGTTGGCCAGTTGGCCGCTCATAGGACACCGGTCGTTCCTCGTACGCTGAGCGGGGGGACACACATATCGCCACGCCGTCCGCCGCTCCGGCGTGGTACCTAGCCGACCCCCGGGCGACGAACGGGGGGTCGGATGCAGGGAACTTCGCCGAGCCTTGACACTACGTCATGGGCGGGAGTCCGGAACAGGCGTCAGGGACCCACATGGGACGACTCCACACCACCTCCGAATCATTGGCCAGAGCCTCGGATATCCGTCACTGAAGACGGCCGGACAAGACTCAGGGCTTTCGATCAATTCATCACCAAACTGTCCAGTCGGTGCAATCTTTGCTGCGACTACTGCTACGTCTATGAATTACGCGACTCAGGATGGCGGCAACGCCCCCGAATCATGTCCGCGCCGGTCCGCGAACAACTCGTCTCGCGCATCGCGGAACACGCGCGACGGCACGGCCTGGACCGCGTCCGCGTGCTCCTGCACGGCGGGGAGCCGCTCCTCGCCGGCCCCCGGGTGATCGCCGACTTCACCACGGCGGTCCGCCGAGCCGTACAGGGGACCGGAACCGAGGTGGACTTCGCCCTGCAGACCAACGGCGTGCTGCTCACCGAGGCGCTCCTGGACCTGCTGCTGGAGCTGGACGTACAGGTGGGCGTCAGTCTGGACGGCTACGCCGAGGCACACGACCGGCACCGGCGCGGGCCCGGCTCCGGCGCCGGTAAGGGCAGTCACGCCCGGGTGACCGCCGCGCTCGCCCTGCTGGGCGGTGCGCGCTACCGGCCGCTGTTCGGCGGTCTGCTGTGCACGATCGACCCCGCGAACGATCCGGTGCGCACCTTCGACGCGCTCGCCGCCCACCGTCCGCCGGCCGCCGACTTCCTTCTGCCGCACGGAACTTGGGATCACCCGCCGACCGGCGGGGGCGGTGACGGGGCGCTGTACGGAGCCTGGCTCTGCGCCGTCCACGACCGGTGGCGGGCGGCCGGACGCCCGATGCGGGTCCGGCTCTTCGAGTCGATCGACTCACTGTCCCGGTACGGCGGCGGAAGCAGCAGCGAGGTACTGGGCACCGTGCCGGCGGCAGCCGTGGCGATCGAAACGGACGGAACGGTCGCGTGGACGGAGTCGCTCAACGCCGTCGCGGAGGGGGCTGCCCACACGGGCGGCACGATATTCAGCCACTCCTTCGACGCCCTGCTGGGCCTCGACAGCGCGCCGGAGGACGGTGTGGGGTCCCTGTGCCGCCGGTGCCGCGAGTGCCCTCTGGTGCAAGTCTGCGGTGGTGGTCTGCGCGCCCACCGCTTCGGACGTGGCCGGGGATTCGCCAACCCTTCCGTCTACTGCAAGGACATCTCCGCCCTCATCCGGCACATCACATCCTCGAGGGATCAATGACTCCGATATTCCGGAACGCGCGGCCGAAAAGATGCGGCAACCAGCGCATATGTACGACCCTGCGTGTTCTTTCGGGTGAGAGGATAGGCAATGTCGGGTTTTCGGGGGCGCCTGGCGGGCAAAACCCCCTAGCATGAGTCCAATTGGCGTGGGGGTGACGCACAACTGAAACCTCTCTGCGCGCGCCACGTCGATGTGGGTCCATGGGCAAAGACCTAGCCGTGGTTGCAACAGGAGGCAGGCCCTTGGGGGGGATGTTATGGGGCCGTTGTTCTTTACGAGCTACGCCAGCTCGACCGGTGACAGAGGACCGGTCCAGCGGTTCCACGTGGATGTCCAGAACGAGATCTACAGCGTACTGGGCCGCACTCCCCTTGCCGAGGGCCGGCTGAAGCACCCTGAGCCTGCCACCGGCCCCGATCCCGCGGTGCTCGACTGTCGCGCGCTGCTGATCCTCTACTCGGCGGAGTACGTGGACGACCCGCAGTGCGCCGCGGAGTGGTCGGTCTTCGCCGAGCGCATGGACCGGTGCATGCGGCGCACCGGGGAACGACCCGACTCGCTGGTCGGCGTCGTGTGGCGCTCGGACGCGCTGGTGCTGCCCCGGCCCGTAACGGTCGTTCCCCACATCGTCAACGAGGAGTACCAGGGGCCCGGCGTGCTCTGCCTCCAGCAGGATCCGCGCAGTCGGGACCGCTACCACGCAATCGTGCGCCGCGTCGCGGCGCGTCTGATGCGCGCCGCCGAGTCACCGCCGCCCGTGATGTCCGGGCCGGAGAGCCGCGCGGTCGTCCCGCAGTTCGGGCCGAACCGCGTCATGCCGCACAAACGGCGTGGCGTCACGGAGCCGGACGCCGCATCGCCCGTCGTTCCGGCGGCGGTTTCCGACCGGGACGACCGGCACGTGATGCTCCTGCTGGTGACCGGTACCAGCGACCGGATGAGGCGTCTGCGTGACCACGTCGACTACTACGGGGAGCACGCCGAGGATTGGCGCCCCTTCCGCCCGCACAGCGAGGCGACCGTGACATCGACCGTCGGCTGGGCGGCGCGGGCCTGCGGGGTCGACCGCCTGGCGGTCGTCGCGCCCGGTCCGGACGGTCCGTTCCCGGAAGACGTCGACGCGTCGGCGACGGTCCTCGTCGTGGTCGACCCCTGGCTGACGGGTGATCCGGCGTTCCGCGCGCTGTGGGAGCGGATCGTGCGGTCACGGGCGCGGGTCGCCGCCGTCGTCGTCGTGCTCGCCCGCACCGACGAGGAGAGCACGGCCAACGCGGTCCGGCTGCGCGAAGCGGTCTGCCGGACACCGGCCCGGATGCTCGACGCCGCCCATCACGAGGCGGGCAGCCGGGAAGCGCTCGCGCACATCGTGGTGGCCGTCATGGCCGACTCCGTCACACACCCGGAGGACGACACGGGAGGCACCCGCGGCAGAACAGGCGAGTTGACGATCGAGAGTCCGGCGGAACGGCGCGTCCGCAGGCAGCGGGAGCGCGTCGGCTGGCTCAGGCGCGGGGTGACCCGTGGCCTCCGGTACTGAGCGGAACGCCCGGCTAGTCGCCGGGCCCGGGCTGAGCACATGAGGCGGGGGATGAGTACCACAGGTGCGGCAAGGGCGTCGGGTTCGCCGGGTGCGGCGAAGATCATTTCTTTCTACTCGCTCAAGGGCGGAGTCGGCCGCACCATGGCCCTGGCGAACGCCGCCTGGATCATCGCCAGTCAGGGCAAATCGGTGCTGGTCATCGACTGGGACCTGGAGGCACCCGACCTCCACCTCTACTACGGCGCCTTCCTCCCCGTCCCCGACCTCAGCTACGCCGACGGTGTGCTGGACATGTTCTCCGCCTTCGCCGGCGCCGCCGCCGTCGCCGGCGATGACGACCTGCGGGCCCTGCACCCGCAGCACACCGACTTCGAGCGCTACCAGATGGGCCTCGACCACCCGTTCCCCGACGGCGGGCGGCTGCACTACATGGGCCCCGGACGCATGGACGAGGAGTACGCCAACCGCCTGGCCAACTTCAACTGGACCGCGTTCCACACCAGCGACGACGGTCAGGAGTTCCTGAAGGCGCTGCGGGAACGGCTGCACGCCAGCGACTACGACTACATCCTGATCGACAGCCGTACCGGCTTCTCGGACGGGGCCAGGATCTGCACGCTCGCCCTGCCCGACAAGGTCGTCATCGCCCTCACCATGAACTCGCAGGCCATCCAGGGCGCACGCAAGGCCGCCGAGCTCATCCGCCGGCACCGCCAGGGCACCGAGCTGCACTTCGTGCAGATGCGGGTCGACCAGAACGAACTGGACCGACTGGACCAGCGCTTCGGCGAAGCGCGCAAGGCCCTCGACCCGTATCTCGGCATCACGGACGAGGACGCGCTCGCCACCTACTGGGGGCGGATGAGGGTGCCGTACGTGCCGTACTACACGTACGGCGAGGAACTCGCGGTGATGCGGCAGAACCTCCGCTTCACCGGCGGCATCGCCGCGGCGTACGTGCACCTCGTCGACCAGATCACCGATGGTGAGATATGCGACCCCCAGCCGCCGTCGGCCGACGCCTACGTCGCCTATCGCCGACTCCTCACGCAACGCGAGCGGCTCCGGGCCGGGCAGGAGACCGAGCCCTGCACGGTCACCCTGCTGCACGCGCCCAACGACCAACTGTGGGCGGACTGGATCGGCGAGCTCCTGCGGCCGACCCGGATCCAGGTCGTCCCGCCGGGCGACAAACCCACTGACTCCCTGCCCGACACCACCTACGTCCTCGCCCTGCTCTCCCCGCACCTCGCGGGTTCACAGGCCGGTGACACCGTCGCGCGTCTCGCCACCGGCGCACCCGTCGGCAGCGGGCCCGGCGACCAGCGGATCATCGGCGTGCGGGTGGGCACCGCACGGTTCTCGCCGCACTTCGAGTTCGGCCGCCAGAACACCATCACGCTGGACGGACAGAGCGAGGACGTGGCCCGCCGGGAGCTGCTCGGCCACTTCGGATCGCCCACCGACACCCAGACGGAGTCGGCTTGGGCCGGTCCCCGCTTCCCCGGGCTCCAGCCGACGGTGTGGAACCTGGCGATGCGCAACACCGGGTTCATCGGGCGCGTCGACCAACTCAACGCCCTGAGAGAGGGGTTCGGTCACTCCGGCGCGACCTCCTCCCCGCCTCAGGTGCTGTGCGGCCTGACCGGTGTGGGCAAACGGCAGATCGCCCTGGAGTACGCCCACCGGTTCGCCTCGCAGTACGACCTGGTGTGGTGGGTGCCGGCCGCGACCGCCGAGAGCATCCAGGACTCCTTCACCAAGCTGGCCAGGGAGATCAACGCCAAGAGCGACGGCCGACGCACCAGCGAGGACCGGCAGACGTTGCTGGAGGACCTGCGGCAGGGACGGCACCCGGAACTTCGCCGGTGGCTGCTCGTCTTCCACGGCGCGGTGAATCAACAGGCCGTCGAGGACTACCTCCCCACCGGCGGCTCGGGCCACGTCCTGATCACCTCGAACGCCATGGAGTGGACGCCCGAGTACACCAGACACGCCGTCTCCCGCTTCTCTCCCGAGGAGAGCGTGGCCCTGCTCGGCCACAGGCTGCCCGGCTCCGCCGAGAAGGACTTGCTGCGGCTCGCCGAGCGGTTGGGGCACCTGCCGATCGCGGAGGTGGCGGCCGCGGCCGTCCTGCGGGCCTGTCCCCAGGACATCGACGCGTACATCGCCCTGCTCGACAGCGGTCAGATCGCTTCCCAGTCAGCGGTCGCGCCGGAGTACGGGGAATTCACCGATGCCTGCCGCCTGGCCTACGACGACCTCCGGCACCAGTCCCCGGCCGCCGCCCGGCTCCTGGACCTGTGCGTCTTCCTCTCACCGGACGGCGTGGGCATGAACGTCGTCCAGTCGGACAGGATGGTGGAGCTGCTCAAGCCCTTCGATCCCGAACTCGGTGATTCCGTCTTCACCCTGTACCGGCATCTCAACCTCCTCGGTAAGCAGGCGCTTGCCGAGCAGGACCTCCCTTCCCAGACGCTCACGATCTGCCGCGTGGTGCAGGATCTGGTCCGCAGCTGGATGTCCGAGGAGGAACGGGACGCCACCCGCGCCGAGGCCCTGAGCGTTCTCGCCTCGATGGTGCCGAACGACCTGGAGCGCCACAAGCCGAAGCACCACGACACCTTCGCGGAGCTCGACAAGCACGTCATCGTCTCGGGGGCCATCGACAGCCCGGACCCGGAGGTCCACCGCTGGCTGGTGAGCCAGGTGTACCACCGCTGGATGTCGAACGACTGGAAGGGCGCCCGCGAGCTGGGCGAACGCGTCCTGGAGCGCTGGCGGCAGTCCCTGGACCCGGACCACCTCATGGTGCTGCGCATGGAGTCCCAGCTCGGCGCGGCCTGCCGGCTCCTCGGTGATCACCGCACGGCGCTGCGACTCACCACTCACGCCACGACCACCCTGCGCAGCACCGGAAGCAGCCAGGCCGACATCCTGCTGGCTCGCCGCGGCTATGCGGCCGATCTCCGTGCCGCGGGCAAGTTCCGCGAGGCCTTCGACCAGGACCAAGCCACGTTTTCGGGGCTGCAGGACGCCATCGGCGAGAACGCCAACGGCACGCTGGCCGCCTCGCACAACCTCGCCTTGTCCAAGTTCTACGTCGAGTCGGTCCCGGCCGCCATCCTCCAGGAACAGCAGGCGCACGAGCGGCGCGGACAGAGCGCCCCCGACAAGGACCCCGATCCCAAACGATGGGTGTCGTACGCCCACCTCGGCACCTACTACCGGGAGGCGGGCGACCTGGGCACCTCCTTGCGGTATCTGACGGAGGCCCGCAACCACCTGAACAGGCTGCTGGACTCCGGCTCCCACCACACACTTGGCGCGGTCGCCAGCCTCGGCATGACCATGGTGCGCCAGGGCGAGGTGTCCTACGGCCTGCCCCTGCTGAAGGACGCGTACGTCGCCTACCGCGACCGGTGGGGCGAGGAGCACCCGCGCACGATGTCCTGCCGGCTGTCCCTGGCCATCGGCCTGCACGCCCAGGGCCGGACCGACGACGCCGTGGCCTACACCCGGGACGTCCTGAGCCACTACATCGACGTGTTCGGCGACGACCACCCCTTCACCGGCATCTGCCGCAACAATCTCGCGGTGTACCTGCTGGACTGTGAGAGCGCGGCGGAAGCCAGCGAGCACGCGGGCAAGGCGGTGCTCCAGTTGAAGGAGACGTTCCACCGCAAGCACCGCTACACGCTCGTCGCGCGAATGAACCAGAACAACTGCTCGGCCGCGCTCGGTCACATGACCGCCGTGGAGCTGGCGCACGAGGACCAGGACGTCTACGACGGCTGCAAGGAGCGGTCGGCGTGGGGCGAGAACCACCCGGTCACCCTGATCGCCATGGCCAACCTGCTCGCCTCCCGTTCACCGGCCGACGACGAACTCGCGGCAAGCCTCAAGCGCAAGGTCTCCGAATACCTCCCGAAGGACCACGGGCTCGCCGGCGCGCTGTCGGCCGAGCCGTATCAGAGGATCGGTGCCGATCTGGAGGTGCAAGGTGTCTGACCCTGTCACGGCACCGGCGTACGCCCCGGCGCACGAACTGGACGGAGTGAATCAGCACATGGGCGAACTCGACTTACAGCTCCAGCGGCTTCTGCAGTCATGCGGTCTGGAACACCTCGCGTTCTACGATCGCGACCGGGCCACGATGTTCGTCACCAAAAACCCGCGGTCGCCGAAGGAATTGCCGGCCGAGCCCTCGTCAAGCGGCCTCGAACGCGCCGGGCGGCAGCTTTTCTACATCCTTGAGGAATTGGCGCCCGATTTCGCGGAATTGCGCTCCGGCGCACTCATACGCACGGTGGTGCGCGTCCCTATGGGAGCGCTTCTCTATCAGTCCATCGACGCGGGATTCCATCTCTGCTGCGCCACGCCGCGGGACCGGGTCACCGAGCTGATCGCACGCATGACGGAGAGCATCGACGATCTCAGGCCGACCGTTCGTTACAGTCTGCTTCCCCGCCGCTCGTATCTGAGCAGGTGCATGCCTGCCGCTCCCCCTACGGCGAAGCCACCCGCCGCCGGCGGCGTCACCGAGCGCGTCATCGAGCGCGCCGATGTCATCGAGGGCAGCTTGTACACGGTGGACTCCGCGACTGCCGGGGGTACGGCGGTCACGGGGGGCCCGGCGGTCACGGGGGGCCCGGCGACCACGGGGGATTCGGCGACCCCGGTGGGTTCCGCGGCCCGAACACCCGCCGAACTCTCCGATCTGCTGCGCGCGGCCCTCGGCGTGGACGGCCTGCACTACGTGGCCTACTACGCCGCCGGCGTACCCGCCTGCACGGTCGACATCTTTCGTCACCGCGCCCTGAGCGCCCACTTCGGTGTCTCCACCACACCGCAGCAGCGGCGGGACAAGTACAGCCTGCTGGGCCGGCTCCTGCCAGGTGTCACCCGTCGTATGAACACCTCGCTCCAGGCCCTCCTGGACGGTCGGATTCACCAGATCGTCCTGAACGTGGAACAGGGAGCCGTCTACTTCCAGCACCTCGGGGAGGGCCAGTACCTGCTCGGTGTCTCCCTGGACCATTCCCGACTGGCGGAGGCGGACCGGCACATCGAGCGGCTGGTGGCGTCCTTGGCATGTGAATGACAGTGCCGGTGATCAGACACCGACGCCGATCTCACCCGACCCGCTACACTGTCGGCGGTGGCCACGGCTGCCTTCACGCCTTCGTAGCTCAGGGGATAGAGCACCGCTCTCCTAAAGCGGGTGTCGCAGGTTCGAATCCTGCCGGGGGCACAGCCAGAAGGGCCAGCTCAGGAGGGGTTTCCTCCCAGGCTGGCCCTTAGCCGTTTCAGGCGCCGTGCCACACGCGTGCCACTACGTCCGCTCGGCGTCCTCTCCGGCGGAACCTGAGGCCACTCCCCCGCCGCCCCGGATCATGGCCCCAAGGCTGTCCGCGATGGCCCTGTCCCGGTCGCTGGTCATGTGCTGATAGATCAGCGCGGCTCGGGAGCTACTGTGCCCCATCCGCGTCATCAGCTCCCGGGTGCTGGCCCCGGCCGTGGAGGCGAGCGTGTTGCCCGTGTGCCGTAGATCGTGAAAGTGCAGTTCGGCCGTGACGCCAGCTGCCTTCCGGGCCTTGACCCAGTCGTCGCGGAAGTTGCTGCGCCGCAACTGCCCACCCTGCGGCCCGACGAAGACGTGCCCCTCACGGCCAGGAGCAGCGAAGTGATCCAGGTGGTGCGTGACCGCGCCGAGCAGTTCGGCCGGGAAGGAGACGGAGCGCACCCCGGCGGCGGACTTCGGTGCCTTGTCGAAGAGACGGCCGTCCTGGAGCTCGGCCTGAGCACGGCGCACGGTGACAGCCAGCCCCTCCAGGTCGATGTCCCGGCGCCGCAGGGCCGCCAGCTCCCCGAACCGGAGCGTGGTGAAGGCCGCCAGGAGCACGAGCAGCCGGTAACGAGGCGCGATGGAGTCGGCGATGGCGAAGACCTCCGCCACCGTGAGGACGGGCCGCTCGGGCACGTCATAACGGTCCGCGCCCTTGATGCGACAAGGGTTGCGCCGAATCAGCTCGTCGTCCACAGCCGTGTTCATCAGGGCACGCAGCAGCTGATACGCCTTGACCACCGTCGGCTCACCGACGCCGGCCGCAAGGAGCTTGCCGCGCCAGCCGCGTACCCGGGCCGTCGTCACGTCGGCCACACTCCCAGCCCCGAAGGTCGGCAGGATGTGCAGCCGCATCACCGACTCGTTCCGCTCACGGGTCCGGTCGGCCAGCTTCCGGTCCCGCAGCCACGCGGTGGCGTACTCCTGGAAGTTCACCGCCCCGGCATCCGGGTCCGCCCACTGCCCCCGCGCTACGTCCGATTCGATGTGTGTCAGAGCGACTTGGGCGTCAGTCTTGGAAACGTAGGTCTTCTCTGCCGGGCGCAGTTGACCGGTCTCCGGGTCGCGGTATCGGACCTGCCAGCGACCGGACGGAAGCTGCCTGACCGAACCGAAGCTACGGCGCCTGCGCGACATTGAGGTAGCGGTCAGCCACGGGTGGGCTCTCCTTCCGTTCCGGGGGCGGGTTCGAGGGATGCGGCCAGCCAGGCTTCGGTGTCCGAGAGGCCGGTTCCGGCGAAGATCCAGTGCGCGAGGACGTACGTCGTGTCGGGCTCGGCGCCGTTAGCCGCTGCGGCTTGGGCTCGGCGCCATTTGGCGCGGGCGTCGCGGAGGGCGCCGAGGGTGGTGGAGTAGCGGCGGGACTTGGTGGAGAAGTGGCCGCGGAAGCCGAGCATGTGAGCCCAAGCGCGCAGGCGGAGGTGTTCCAGGTCCTTGCGAGCGCCGAGCGTCCAAGCGGTGCGGATCAGGCGGCGGGCGTGGTCGCTGATGTCGAGCTGGGTGAGTTCGGCGGCGAACTTGAGCGGCCGGTCCAGAGCTCCCGTCGCGGTCTCCGCGCCCTTGGTGGCGTACTTGGCGATGTACGCCGCTACTGCCCGCTCGGTCAGCTCCTGGCCGCCGTTGAAGTCGGCCGAGCGGTGGTAGGTGGAGAAGCGCTGCCAGAGCGGACCGGTGTGGGCGTTCCACAGGACGGCGGCTTCGTAGTCGTAGGTGTCCGGGTCGAGCGGGGTGCCGAGTGCGTCGTCGTCCTGGTCGTGGTGGGTGCCGCAGCGGCAGGGGCGCCCGCTGGAGGGGCGGTTGTGGACCGGGCCGAAGCTCGGTGCGGTGAAGGTGGCGAACACGCGCGGGTGGCCGGCGACGTGTTCGGGGATGCCCTTGCCGCCGCGCAGGCCGGAGGTGATCAGGTGGAAGGTGTCGCGGCGGTAGACCTCGGCGCAGGCAGCGCATCGGGTCGTGCGGCACCGCAGGCAGACAGATGGGTAGCGGTCGCCCTGCGCACCATCTCACCGGCACTCGATCCGAACGCCTCCGACGAGGCCTGGGCCTGGCTCTACGACGGCCGCATCGACACGCGACAAGCCCTCTTACGCTTCCAACCCTGCGCAGTCTCAGTCATCCACGCCAGCACCCGCGTCACTTGGACCATCCGGCCGGTGATCTTCCTGCCGATGTCTCACCGGCGGGAAACTGAACTCCCAGCGTGCGCATACGACTTCAAACCCCACACCTCTCTTTAGGTGCCAGCCTGCCACCTTGAGGGCTGAAATGAGTTCGGCCACTAGGTAGCGGGTATGGAGCATCCGCGCTTGTCGCGCACGAAGGAGGGGCGATGCTGACCATCCTTATCTCAGTCCTTGCAGTCCTCGTCTCAGTAGGCTCCTTAGCTGTCGCCTATACGTCTAGTCGGCGCTCCCACATGCCCGTCTTGCAGTTCATGTGGGACAGCGGGCAGGGCGGCACCGGCGAACCGAAGTGGTGGCTCGTCAACGTAGGAACGGGTCCAGCAACCAACATCGTCGTTGCTCAGACCGAGAAGACCGGGCTCAAGCGGGGTCTCAATGGCGAGGTTTGGTTCAATCCGGTACTGGTTCCGTCAATCCCCGTCGGTGGCAAGCTGGCCCTCACCTGGCTCGGCGGAACCATGGGGTTGGACTGTGGGTTAGGAGCCAGCTACGCAGACGTTGAGCGCTACCTCTACACCACCAAGTGCGGCGATGACGTCTCAATGTTCTTCGTCGGCTTGCACCTTCCGCGTTGGCCTCTACTGAAGCTGCACGGGAACAAGGCCGTGAAGACGTGGTGGGGGGTAGAAGACCTATCCGGCCCTCAGTGGTCCGCCGTCCGGCCTGACCACGTCAAACGGCGCTGGTGGCTGGCCCGACGCTTCGGGATCTCCCGCCGTCTCGGCGGATGGGCTGACCCTGTGCTCTTGTACCGACCGCAGTGAGTGATCACCTCGACCGCATGGACAGCCAGACTGAGTTACAACTTTCTCTACAGGTTCAAGGCGGCTCGCTCCGCTCACCGCGCGCGGCCCGGCCCCCGGCCGGGCCTGCGCTCCTGTCTCCGCCCCGCTCCAGCCCGGCCGGTGTCCGTGCCGCGCGCGTGGACAAGCCGAGGGCCACAAGGTGAACACCTCTGGTGAGCCGCCAAGGTCAGAACGATGCCTCCGGCGGGGGATCGGCCGGCACCGGGATGGACGGGGCGCCGTCGCCGGCTGCGGGTTCGTCGTGGCGTGCGCGAGGGCTTCCATCCCGTACGCCGACGACCCAGGCAGAGCCGAGCAGACGCGGCCCCTGGCGTCCAGGTCGTTCGTACAGTGGCGCGCTCCACCTGGACGCCAGGAACCACGCCTTGCTCCACGGTGTGTGGGTCGACGGCGTACGGGATGGAAGCTGGGGCCGGTGGGGGGCTTAGGTTCCGTACGGCTGCATGTCGGCGCACCGAAGCCTGGACCTAAGCAGTTACCAAGATTCGACCGTCGGTGTGCCATCCGGATCGAGCCCGTACGGCCAAGGGTCATCAAACCCTTCACGGCTTGCTCTCTCCTTCGAGAGCGCACGTACGGCACCTGCGTCCCCGGCATTAGCAGCCTGTAGCGCAATCTCGACCGCACCAGCGTGATCGCCCGTATACTCTTTGAGCTCACTGAGTCGACACAGGGCATACGTATTTCCTGCCTCGATCGCCCGCCAATAAAGGGACTCGGCCTCTTTAAGGTTTCCGGCCTTTTTCATCAAGTTGGCGAGGAGTGCTAGCGGAGCATCATTGCCCGACCCGATGAGCACTCGATAAAGAGCTTCCGCTTCCTTTGCTTTACCGGCCTTCTCTCGCTTGTTCGCAAGCTCGAGTAAGGCGTACGTATTCCCATCCCGTCCGGCACGCTCCAGCATCTTTTCAGCTTGATCACCATCTTCCGAAGTAAACAACAGGTAGTGACACATAGTTCCATAAGTGTCACCATTGCGACTGGCGTCTACCAGGGCATCAGTAAATCCCCTAAGATCCCCTGCATCTCCCTTCTCTTCGATCTCAACAATTGGATTCGCTACCCTTTTCCCCGAGCCCCATGACCCTATAGATGAGTACTGTACTCCCGTCACTCTGTCCAGCCTCCCTATAATTGCGCGTGCGGATTGGCGCACCATCAGAAGAATCGAGCGAGTGAACAGAGAGATGGCCTCGCCCTCGTCTCCACCTCTCTCGGAGACGATGCGACCCAGGGAGCCCAGAGCTTCGGTATCCCCTAAATCTAGAGCTTGCCGGTACAACCTCTCCGCTTTTTCCGCATCCCCTAAATTCTCGTAAATCTCGGCGAGACGATAAGTGGCCTCCCCGTCGCCGGCTTCAGAAGCCTTCCCGTACCACTCTTTGGCCTCATCTCTGTCACCGGCATCTTCACGGAGATATCCCACACTATTCATGGCGCGAGCATTTCCCATTTTGGCTGACCGCCGATATAGGGACTCAGCCAATTCGAGATGCTCTTCCATCCACATATCCGCTAGTTCAATCAGCGCAGAGGCATCCCCGTGTTCCTCAACCCGTCTAGTTAGGCGATGAGCCCAGTAGAGTCGATGCCGATCGTGAGCAGCGACGGCCAGATTTGCGAGCTCTACGGAATCCGTAAGGTACTCATGAGCCGCCTCCCAGAACGAAGCTGGCGGGCAGAATGGGTTACGCTCAAGTCGCCCCAGTTGTTCGAGTGAGTCAGCCAGTCGGTATTTACTGGACGCGATATTGTCTATTTGGTGCAGTTGATGCCGATAAGACGCGCCGCGAATACGAACGGGCGCCAGGGGCGCCAAGTTCCCATGCACTGGCCTATTGGATTCACAAAAAGCTTCGTAAAGCCAATTATCCCCAAGGGTCAAGTACTCGGGATCTGTGAGATAGTCCTCTGCCGCATGAGTAAGAAAATTGCCCGCTATGTGATTCCCGACACCGAATCGACGTCCGTCCATGGCGGCCTGAATCAATGCTTTCACGGCAGGGGCGGCCATTCTGTATCGCTCAGACAAGGCTGGAGCTCCTGCGAGATACTGAGTTAGGCGTCCGTCTTGCGCTTGATTCAATGCTTGAGCCAGTTGCGGGTCACCTGCGCTTGCCATGATCCGGGCATCTCTGATTGCGACTGTGTCAAAATTATCGGGAACTGAGATCAAGCGGCCCGCCAAAAGTTCACGCGTTTGCGGGTATAGATCTTGCTTTCCCGATGCGGGAAGAGTCGTGTATTCAGTCGCGTAGTTGTTCCACAAAGTACCCAAAATCAGGATCGGGCTAGCCTGTCGGTTAAGCAGGAGAGATCGAAGGGCAGCCGCAATGTGCTCTCCCACCCCTTGGCCGGCACCAATGTAATGCTGAGTTTCGTTTAGCCATACCACAGTGCGCGGCCCCACACACTTGAGATCGTTCAAGGCGGCCTCAGCTCGTGTGGGATCGAATGGGTGCCAGAGGCGCCATCCCTGAGATGCTAGGGGTTGAATTGCCTCCCAACACGCGCGGGTCTTCCCTGTCGAGGACGGACCGACCAGCACGACCATCCCGCTTTGCCCATCGGCTGCCGCCTTAACAAGAGCCTTCAGCTCTCCATCGTGGTTACGACGTACATAGCCGGGAAGCCGACGAGCCTGCACGCTCTTCGGTTCACTCAAAGCAGGTACGACGTCAATGGCAGGATGAACTTCGAGGTCATGGGGGTCAAACTCAGCGATTGGCCGCCCAATGCCCGCCTCTAAGGAGATCCCGTTCTCCTCTGAAGACCTGTGTTGAACACCAGCAGCGGTCGTCCGAAGCTTCAGGAGAGCCTCCACATCGAGGTGGAGTGCTCGGGCAAGCGCGCCAACGGTTCGGGCGGAGGGAGCAGGGGCGGACCTGTTGAACGCCTCACTGACAGCAGTTCGTCCCAACTTTGAGCGCCGCGCAAGGGCAGTCTTCGTTATGCCCAGCCCTGCCAGGCCGTACTCCAGACGAGCACGTAGTTCAGCCAGAGCCGCCGCAGGCGACGAATCATCCTCCATGGCCATGCCATCTCCCGTGGTCGTTCGCTCCTGTTCGTCTTCGACCAGTTCTACCGTCGCGGACCACGACGAACAGCAACTTGAGGAGATTGAGCGGCACAGGTTGACGCACCGATAGGAGACCGATCGTGTCTTACCACTCTGCTGTTGTTGTTCTGGGCTGCGCCGTGGCCGTGTTGCTCGCTGTGCTTGTCGCGATTGCTGCCGCAGTCTTCGCACGCCGAGATCGCGCCACTTACCCCGCAGCTTGCTCGAAGGCAGCCTCAGCATTCGGAACGGCCCTGACACTGGTTTGCAGTGTCACTACGGCGCTGGTGGCAGTCACACGCTGATCATGGGGCTCCAGCCCGCCGGAGCCCTTCATTGATCGCCTCCACCGACCTCGGCAACCGAACTTGCGACGCGACTGACTGACTCGGCTGAATTCACTGCCGTGCCAGATGCGTGCCAGGTAGTGCGGGGAACCACGGGGAACAGCAGTCACCCACCCAGCACGCCCGTAGGTCAAGACACCGCTTCTCAGCAGGCCAACAAGCCTGCCGGCCACGCAGAACCCTAGCTTCCCAAGCTGAGAGCGCGAGTTCGATTCTCGTCACCCGCTCCAATGAAAACCCCAGGTCAGCGACCTGGGGTTCATTGTTGAAGAAACGTTGATCGAAACGCTGCCTGCCACCACCGCGCCAACGGAAGGTGCGGCGCCGGAATCCTCCGGTGCCGCACCTTGCCGGACGTCTGTCCACGTGCTCAGCAGGGCACCGCCGACACCGGCGGCGCCCTCCCAGGTTCGAACGGCGGACCACGGCGATCTACGAATCCCTCGACAAGGCCCGCGACAGCATCGCGGACTCCAACGGCGTCAGGAAGAGTCGCGCGGCCAGTACCCCGAGGTGAACCGCGCCCTACACGGCCTCGGCGTAATCGCCCCGCGCCCGGACGAACCCAAGTGCGATCCCCCACCCTGAGCTACCCGGCTCTTGGCCACCCGGCTCCGTCACCGTCGACGACGCTTCTCGGTTCCTGTGCGGCGTGCGATGTGGCATGCCGTCTACGCCACTTCGATCACCCCTGGCGGTGATGCGACCGGCTCTCCGGCAACGCAAACGCGCCACATTCGAGCGCATGCCCACGTCAGTCATGTCCATGCCTTCCGCGTCGAGGGGTGCTCCCTTAGGCTCCTCCGCCGGACCGCAGGCGTTACCGACGGTAGGGGAGACCGGTCATGGGGCGAACGGGCAGCACGCGACGCACCTTTGTCGTGGGGGCCGCGGCCGCAAGCGGGGCGGTGGCGCTGGGCACCGGCACGGCGGCTTCAGCGGCACCGGCGCAGGGACGGCAGCAGGCCGTCGCCGTGCTCGGCGGTGGCGTCGCCGGGCTGACGGCGGCGCATGAACTCGCCGAGCGGGGCTTCGCGGTGACCGTCTACGAGCGCCGGGCGCTCGGCGGCAAGGCCCGCTCCATGGACGTACCGGACAGCGCGAAGGGAAGCCGCAAGCCACTGCCCGCGGAGCACGGGTTCCGCTTCATCCCGGGGATTTACCACAACCTCCCCGACACGATGCGGCGCATCCCCTTTCCCGGGAATGCAGGCGGCGTCTGGGACAACCTGATCGCACCCAAGGAGATGATGTTCGCGCGGAACAACGGCCGCGAGGATCTGCGGATACCCATCCCCGGGGAGGAGGAGCCCGCCGAGCTCACCCTCGACGACATCAGACGCGCCCTCACCGGTCTTCTGGAGACGGGATTCCATCTTCCTCTCCATGAGATCGCGTACTTCGTGAACCGCGCCGTCGTTTTCCTGACCAGTTGCGAGGCGCGCCGCAACTCCACCTGGGAAGCCACCCCTTGGTGGACTTTCGTACGCGCCGGGCAGATGTCGAAGGAGTACCAGCGCATCCTCGCGGTCGGCGTCACCCGCAACATCGTCGCCACCAAGGCTGAGGAGGCCAGCACCCGCACGGTCGGCACCCTCGGCGAGGCCTTCGTTTTCAACGCGCTCGGACGGGGTGCGGACGGCCCACCCGACCGGATCCTCAACGCACCCACCAATGAGGCCTGGATCGACCCCTGGGTGGCTCATCTCACTTCCCTGGGCGTGGAGTTCCGTATCGGCTGGACCGTGCACGAGGTGAGGCTGGGCGGAGACGGGCGGGTCTCCGAGGCCGTCATCGAGGATGCGGACGGCGTCCGTCGCTCCATTACCGCCGATCACTATGTCTCCGCCATGCCGGTGGAGCACGCGCGGCGCACCTGGAGTGCCGGATTACGCGCTGCCGACCCACAGTTGGCGCGCTGCGACAAGCTGCAGACGGACTGGATGACGGGCCTTCAGTTCTATCTGACCGAGACGCCGCCCGTGGTACAGGGCCACTTCAACTGCATCGACTCGCCATGGTCGCTGACCGCGATCGCCCAGGCCCGGCACTGGCCAGGGCGTGACTTCGCCGCCGACTACGGCGACGGCGTGGCCAAGGAGTGTCTGTCGGTGGATATCTCCGAGTGGGACAAGCCTGGCGTCCTGTACGGCAAAACGGCCAAACAGTGCACCCGCGAGGAGGTCGCACGCGAGGTGTGGGCACAGCTCAAGGACGCACTCAACGACACCGGCAAGGCAGTGCTGCGCGACGGCACGCTGCACTCGTGGTTCCTGGACCCCGGAGTGGACGGGATCGGCACCCCGCACCCGACCAACCAGGACGAGCTGCTGATCCACCCCGTGGGCACGCTGCACAACCGCCCATCGGCCAGGACCACGGTCCCGAACTTCTTCCTGTCCGGGGATTACGTCGCCGTGGACATCGACCTCGCCACCATGGAGGGCGCGAACGCCTCGGCCCGTCAGGCGGTCAATGCCCTTCTGGATCAAGCAGGTTCGAGTGCGCCGCGCTGCACGGTCACCCCGCTGTTCCGGCCGCCGGAGCTCGAGAGCCTCAAGCGCCACGACCACTTCCGCTTCAAGGCCGGCCTGCCGAACGCGTTCGACCTGGGGTGATCCAGTCGGGATCGGTCGCTCGACCTGATCAGCCATGGCGCCGGCGAGGGCACCCTTCTCGTCGCCCTCCCAGCTGCCAGCCGGGGCGCACTCACTCTGGAAAGCGGGGGCCCTGATCACCTACGGACAGCGGCCTGCTCGCCCAGCAGCCCCAGGTGCGCGTCGGCACAGCGGAACGCGCGCGCCGGGCAGCCGCACCACAAGCGAACCAGATCAGGCGGGGAACGGCGGGGAATCACGGTGAATGCGGTCCGGCCTGAGGACGCGGCAGCCAGGGCGTCCCCCAATTCATTGCCCGGACAGGCCCCGAATGACCGCAGCTTCCCAAGCTGATGGTCTACCGCCAGCTTCTCAGCGGCCGGCTTCCCTCCGCCGCATTCCGGACCGATCATGGGGGCATGGTGTCAAGCATCGTCGTTCAGTACACCGGTCTCCTGCGGACCAGCGACTACGACCTGTGGAGCCGGTTGCGGGAGCTTCTGAGGGCCCAGGGACTTGATCCGGACCGAACGATCGTCGTCGACCTCTTGCAGGAGGGCCCAGATCACGAGGACGGCCAGGTGATTTCCGAGGAAGGCAGGGTCTACAGGTTCACTCTCTACTATGACCAAGCAGCAGAGCACGGCGCGCGCAGCGCCCGCCTCGACCACTGGACCGACATAACCGATTCTTGGCGGCGCGGATCGCTGGCAACCCGAACAGCCGACGCTTTCGCTTGGATGTCATCGCCCGAAAGCCTCACCTGAGGTACTTCGAACCGAACAGCCGCCGTGCCACAGCCGTGCAAGATGCAGGGGTCAGCAGCGGTCAACAAAAGGGTCTGTCGGGTGCGTCCGTGCCCGCCAGATCGGTCCACGAAGCAGCAGGTCACCGACCCGTTTCCCCAGCCTCTCTCCTAAAGCGGGTGTCGCAGGTTCGAATCCTGCCGGGGGCACCAGCCAAAAGGCCCCGAACCGATCATGGTCCGGGGCCTTTGACATCCACTTCTGACATCAACGCGGGCGGTAACTCGCGGATGGGGCGTCTCCTGAGCAGGCGATCCATGTGGCTCATGGCTTCGCCCTGCGCACCCCATTCGCCATCTGGCATCGCGCGATCAGTGAGTAGGCGACTGCCCACGTGCTCCAGGGCTGCGGCTTGGTTCTCGGACACGTGGCACGGCGGCTACTCTGGAAATCTGGCTTGTCAGGGGGGGATCGCATGGTGAGGGTCTGGGGCGGGCGTCGGAAGGGCGGCAAGGCCCGCGCAGGTGAGATCCGAGCAAGCGGTGAAAGGTCTGTCGCAGTCGGCGGAGACATCGGCGTGGTTGTGACGGGGGGCAACGTCACTCTCAACCAAGTTCCACAGCTACAGGGAGCCGCCGCCGAGCTCCAAGGGCTCGCCGTTGAACGACAGCGTCTTCGGATGGACACGTTCCGTCAGGCGCTCCGACACGCCGAGGCCACGTTTCGCTTGAGCGTCGCGTTTATGGCGGGGGGAGCAGCCATCATCCTCGCTGGCGGCATCCTCGCCCTAATTCACGCAGGCAACCCGGACCTTAGCTACCTGCCGATTATCACCAGTCTGACGGGTGCCCTCATCACCGGAGGTGGCGGAGCTCTCGCGATCCACGCCAACAGGGCACGTAAGCATTTGACTGAACAGGGCGAACGCCTGGACGCGCAGATCGCAGAGGATCACAAGGTGGAGAGGCTTAGAGGCTGGATTGATCGTGTCGTAAGCCCAGAGACGAGAGATCAGTTGAACACAACCGCGGCGATCAAGGATATGGGGCTTGATCCGGATCCGGCAGCTATTACCGATCGTGTGCTGCCGGAGACCCAACGAGTCTCCGGCGAGATCGAAGCAAGTCGTCCAGACGCTGGCGCGCCCGGTCAGCCCTGACGAACCTTGAGCGCACCACAAGCGCATCAGATCGGGCGGGGAACAGCGGGGAATCACGGTGAAAGCAGCCGTGCCGGGCGGCACCACATCTCGACCGTTCGCCCTGGTTAACGCCCGAATCCGCCACAAATGATCGCAGCTTCCCCGCTGAGGTCTCACGGCTGCCTTGGTCTGTCAGTCCAGCCAGACGAGCATCGCGTCGTCTGCCCTGGCAGCAGCCTCGAAGAACTGTGTGAGGCCGTCGTACCAGGGACGACCCCACTCCAGCGAGTTGGCCTCACTCCATCCGAGCGGATACACCTCGGCGCTGGTCATTTCAGCAGGGTCCACGCCACTGATGAGCTGTGCATAGCTCGTAGCCCGCAGGGCTTCCGCCGCGAGCTGGACCCGCTCAGGTCGCAGGTACCTCGGAGGCCCGTACCCCCAGTCCTCATCCTCGGCGAACGGCTCCTCACCGTGGATCACGTTCACGGGGAACTCGGCGCGCGCCAGGAGGAAGCGGAGCATGTCCCAGGTCTTGTACGTGCTGAAGTGGCGCGCTTCGGCCGGCGCAGGCTCCGTCCCCTCCTCGGCGTCCTGGACCTCTTCGACGAAGTCCAAAGCCCAGTCTGGGCCTCGGATCGCCCGGTCAAGATCAGCAGCCGTGACACGCAGATACTCACCGATCATGCTCATGGCCGGAGACTAGGGGAGGCCACTGACAACGGTCACCGGACGGGCCGTCTCAGTTTCCGTCTCATTCAGCCCGGTTCACCGCCGTTCAGCCGAGACCTGGAGCCGATCCCAGCCCCGTGGCCATCCCCCCATGAACGCAGGTGAATGCCTCTGCACGCACCGCATGCGCCACGAGTCATCAGGTGAGGGCGCCGGCGAGCCATGTGCGCCAGACGTGTCGGGTATTCGGTATCTCGGGACGGTCGAGGAGCCAGAGCACGTAGCGCGCGTGAAGCTGTGCCACAGGGTTCTCCGAGCGCTGGGCCCTGTGGAGCCTGTGCCGCAGTTCGTCTCCGTCCACGGCTCGGGCGACACGGACGTATTCACGGTCCTTGCACCGGTAGGTCCGTTGGACAGCGAGGTCGACCAGATCGACAAGCTTCGCTCTCAGAAGTCGATCGTGGTCAGTGGCGGCCAGGTCACGGATTAGAGCTTGTTTCGTGCCCCAGTCCTTGGCGTGCTCCGTCCACTCCTGTGGGTAGCGTGCCTCCCACTCCAGGAAGAGCAGAGCGAGGGACAGCCCCGGCCAAGTGCTGATTCTCCCGTGGCCGTACCTGCTCTCGCTCCACAGCGCTCCCGGCAGGCAACGACCGCAAGCCCTGCGATAGGCCCGGTCCCTGGCTCTGAACCGCAACCAGTGGATGGGGAACCGTCCTTCGTTCAACCGGTCGAGCGCAGCCTCGACCTCCATGCGGGCTCTGGCTTGACGGTCGAGGGCAGCAGCGCGCTCAACGGGGTCCGGTGCTACCAGGCCGTAAGCCCACGCCAAACCCTCGATCCACTCATGGTCGCTGCCGTCGATGCCCGAGCCTGCCGCCTCTATCACAAGACAGATCATCCCCTGAGCGGTACGCGCCCACTACTCCATATGTTCGGCACCGGTCACGAGGGTGTTGCAGCGGCGACGTATAGCAACCACAGCAATTTGTCCCGACGAGCAACGGCCCCCAACGATCGCACCACAAACCCACCAGATCGAGCGGGGAACAGCGGGGAATCACGGTGAAAGCGGCCCAGCCCGGAGAAGCCACAATCGGGGCGTTCACCCAGGTCAGCACCCGGACAGGCCCCGAATGACCGGAGCTTCCCAAGCCGATGGCCCAACAGCTCAGTACGGCCGCGGAATCTCGTGCTCGTTCAACGCAGCCTCGTACCGCGCCAACAGAGCATCCAGGTCCACCAGAAGAAGGCCGCTGGAGTCACGAGCTTCGTCCACGTCGCCTCGCTCGCATGCCTCCACCACCTCGGCCACGGCACTGCGGAGGATGTGAAGGGAGTCGCCCTGCACCAGAACCCCGGGGAACCGTCGGCCGGGGAGGCGAACCACGGCGTCGTTGCTGCCATCCGTGAACAGCTCGGCCTCTATACGCTCCATCGGACCATCCAACCTGACATCACCAGCTGACATCAACGACTGTGGACGCAGGCGGCCTTGAGCGATCACACACGCCACACCGTCAGGACTGCGAGGGCCGTATGAGAACCGCCTGATCGAACTCCTAAAGCGGGTGTCGCAGGTTCGAATCCTGCCGGGGGCACCAGCCAAAAGGCCCCGGACCGATCATGGTCCGGGGCCGGCACCGGGGGCGGCTCCGACCCCGTGTGGAAGGTGGCAGCGCCATGCCTGCGTCGTGCAGCTGCCTGCGGGGTCAGCCGCAGGACGCCGAGGGACCGTTGAGCCGCGTCATGTCGCGTCCCGTACCGTGCCGGTGACCTCCGGCCCCTTGACGTCCTTGTCGCCGTCGGCCGTGCTCAGCCGCAACAGGAGGGACTCGACCGGCTCGGTCATCCGGTCGGCGATGGTGGGCACCTTCACGTCGACGCTCCTGCTGCCCGCGGGAATCTCGAACGACAGACGAGGTTCGTCCGGCAGCCGCGACAGCGCCCGCTGCGGACCGGGTGAGACGTCGAAGTTCTCCTTCAGCCACGAGGGAGAGACATCCTTGGTGGACAGCTCGGCGCCACGGCGGACGGGCCGGATCCACAGGTCTCCGTACAGGGGTTCGTCGGCTGCCGCGGACAGGCTGATCCGCCAGATCAGTTGCCTGCCCTCGGTGACGCGGTCGGCGACCGGTGTCACCCGCATGGTGGGCCTGGGGTCGTCGTTCTCCACGATGATCTTTCCGCGATGGGAGCCGACCACCGCGCCGTGGACCGACTTGACGAACACCGGACGGTCGACCTCGTCCTCGTAGCGGTCGTCGCCCTTCACCGTCATCCGTACGTTGACGGGCGCGCCGGGGCGAACCGTCACCGTGCGCACGACCGGGTACTTGTGTCCCGGCTCGTCCACGAACACCCGGATCTGGCCGCTGCCCTTGCCGGAGACCGTCACCGGCACCTGATAGGTGCGCGTGCCGGGGCCGCCCTCCTTGACGGTCGTACGGCCGACGTCCACGCGGGCGAGTTGAGCCGGCTCGACCGCGGGGGTGCCGGGGCGCCAGCCCCAGGCGTCCAGCAGCCACGCCTTTCCGGACGAGGTGCGGGGGGTGAGGTGGAGGGTCTTGACGTGAGCCAGGTCGAGTCCGGCCCTGGCCGCGGCGGACAGCGGTACGCGGACTTCGCGCGCCCAGTACGAGGACGTCAGGCTGGTGCCGGGCAGGCCGTCGACGCGGACGCGGCCGAGAGTGGCCCGCTTGCCGGATGCGTCGGTGAGTGACACGTCCAGCCGGGTGCCGGTGGTGTTGGGCGGCACGATCACCCGCAGGGTCAGCGCCTTGGCGCCGGACAGGGAGACCGGGCGAGCGGGGCTGAGCCGGGTGGCGGCGCCGGACTTGGTCCAGCTCATGGCGAGCGCGTAGCGGCCGGGCTCCTTCTGCGTCTCCCAAAGGGCGAAGTGCGGCGAGGCATCTTGGAGGCGGGACGGCAGGCAGGAGGTGGCCGGGTTTGTGTCCACCTGGGCGCACAGTCTGCCGCCGCCGACGGTGGCGGAGGGGGCCGGCAGGAAGGCTCCGCCGCGCCCGGCGCCGACGGCGTGGGTGTACACATGGGCGGGCCCGGCGGAGGCGGCGCGCACGCCGGAGCCGTCGATCAACGGGCGGGCCCGGTCGTCCCGGGCGATGAACAGCCGGGCCGCGGCGGCGATGTAGGTGGATCCCGCCTTCTGCTGCTGCTTGGCGGTCAGACGGGTCTTGGCGCCCTTCGAGCACAACCGGTCGTCGTGGTCGCCGGAGTAGGTGAAGTCGTCCTCCGCGAAGGCCGCGGCCTGGCCGGGAGTCCACTCGGTGTTGAAGTAGTTGTGGTTCGCGCCGACCATGTAGACCGCGCTGTGCAGGGCCGTGCCGCTGCTGACACCACGCGTGCCGTCGACGTACGTCTCGCCCTGCAGATTGGGCATGTCGCCGTCGCAGCCCGGCAGGATCGTCATGGACGGCACGTCGGGGACGGGGTTCTGGGCCAGGGCGGAGGGGGCTATCAGAACGGTGCCGCGAATCGTCCAGCGGACGCGGCCCCGGTAGCCGTCCTGCGCGGCCGGCGGCGGGTACAGGCTGTCCAGAGCGGCCCGGTTGACGGCCTCACCGCCTCGCGAGTGCCCCACCAGCAGCACACGTCCCAGGTCGGCTCGGGGCGCCTTGCGCACGGCCGCCGGTGCCTTGGACGGGTCGGCGGCCCAGTCCGCCCAGTGCCCCAGGTGCAGCCGTATCAGGGACGACCGGAACCCTGCGCTGCCGTCCGCCCTCACCACGTCCTGGGCGTTGATGCCGTTGGCCGAGACCGACACCGTGACATAGCCCTGGGAAGCCAGCAGCTTCTGGTCGTGCAGGTGACCGCGGTAACTCGGCACCGGCTTCTTGCCGGTGCCGCACGGCCACTCCGCGGTCAGCGTTCCTTCCGCGTCGAAGCAGGTGTCATGGCGTCCGTGCAGGAAGAGCGCCAACGGCCGGCGGCCCGTGGCACCGGCCGGCGCCACGACCACGGCCTTCATCTCCACCCGTGTGTCCAGCCCCGGCAGGCGCACCGACGGCAGGGAGTACTCGCCCTGGACGGTACGGAACTTTCCGGCGACACCGGGATCGATCTTGTGCACAGGGTTCGCGGGCGGGGTTGCCGTCAGAGGCGACGCGGCCGAAGAGCCGTCGAGGTCGCGTGCGCGCCCGGGGTCCGTTCCCTCCGCGTCCAGCCGCCGTCCTGCGGCCTCGACCCGCAGATCCCGCGCCTGCCCGAGACGTACCCCGTCCAGCGGAAGCCGGAGGGTGCGCCCGTCCGCGGCAGCCGCGGGATGCCCCAGCAGCCGGCCCCCACTGCGGAACTCGATCCGGGCACCGCCCATCGGCACCCGGCCGGGTGAGCGCCACTCCAGCTTCTCCGTCCCGCCCGAGCCGGTGATCCTCCAGCCGTCGGGAAGGTGCGGTGAGGCGCCGGCGGACGGTCTCTGGGGCTCCGGGTCGGGTGCGGCTTGCACCGCGCCCGGCCATCCCCACGCCACCGCGAAGGCCGCCGTCACGGCGGTCGTCACGGCGGCCGTCATGGCGGCCGCCCTGCGCGGGATACGTATCACGTCTCGTTTCTCCTTGTCGTCGGATGTGCGGTCGGATTCCATGCCGGACGGAGCTGGACGGCATTGCTCCCGGGCCCTCGGCGGCCACCGGTGCCCGGTGAACGGGCGGCGGTGGGCGATGCGGCTCGCACGGGCGAACGGCTGTGGCCACGGCGGACCGGCCCCGTTCACGGGCCGCTCCGGGGTGTGGCTGAGCATGGGACCAGTACCTGAGCAGCGGGCTTACCGAATGTCACCGAGGGGACGATCATCGAGGCCGGATGCGTTTTTCAGCGACCCCGGGGATCACTCTGAAAAAAACTTGGTCCCCAGCGTGAGCCGCACCGCCCGAGCGAAGCTGCACCGGCCGCGACAGCGCGTCTTCGTGTTCGACTCCGAGGCTCTCTCCAAGGCGGTTCAGGGCAACCGCGAGATGGCCGCACTGATCAAGACGGCTCCGCGGCCCGACAACCGATCGTCACCTCGGCGCTCACGACGTTGGAGGCATGGGACCCCCGCGAAACGTCGAGGCAGGCACTGTGGAGCTGGACGCTGTCCCGGATCCGCATCGTGCACACGGACGACCAGGCGATCACCATGGCGCGCGACATGCAGTCCAAGGGGGTCAAGATCCTGCGCGACCTCATGATGCGGGGTTCGGGCTGACCTTCCTCGCGGCCGATCCTGACGGGAACCGTATCCGCGTCGCTCCGCAGGACTGAAAGGCCGCAATGCGGCAGGCGCGCACGACAGGTGTCGCGCCTGCCGTCGTCTGACTTCGAGAGGACGACGAGTGCCCCACGCGAATGCATCCCTGAGCGTCGAGGACCGCAGGCGGCTGGTGAAGCGGTGCCGGACACGTCGCATCGCCCACTCGCCGCTGAGATGAGCATCTCTCGCGCATGCGCTACATCCAGCGGATCCAGTCGCCGTGCGGGTGGGTGAAGGCGGCAGGTGCGCCGTCGACGGTGAGGACGAACGGCGAGGTCTCGAACCGGGGCGGCGCGATGTCGGCGACCACGCCCGGCGCCTCGTTCGCGATCCATACGACGTCAAGCTCGCGGGTCAACCCGGCGAAGTCGGCGCGGAGCTGCGGTCCGACGTATGCCAGCACCGCCGAGTGGAAGACCACAACACGCGCGTCCCGGGGCGCCTGCTCGACGAGGGCCGGCAGCGCTTCGAGCAGGTCGCCCTCGTGCACAGGCACAGGATGGCGCCGCGCGGTTGCCAAGGCGGAGACGAGGCGTTCGCGACGGGTCGTCTGCCCCGGCCACACCAGACACTCGAGCCAGGACCGGTCCCCGGGATCCGACGGATTGAGCGGGTTGAGGTCGATGCCGGCCGCCCATGCCACCTCGGGCATCCGCAGTTCCGGGTGCGGTCCCTCCGCCCGGCACCGGAGTGTCGGCGCCTGTGGGTCACGGCCGGTCAGGTGCGTGTGGCCGTAGTCGTAGGAGTACCGGTCGACGTGCAGGCACAGTCCGGCGCTCGCGCCGACCTCGATCAGGGCAAGCGGCCCATCGACCGCAGCCAGCGCGGGCAGAAGCGTTGCGCAGCGGCCCGGTTCGTTGGTCTGGGTACGCCGCGAAAGGATCGTCGCCCGCAGCTCCCCGGCCCGCACAATGGCCAGCTCCCGCAGCGAGTCCGCGTCGGGCACCATGCGAAGCATGTGGCGGGCGGCGGCGAACAGCAGGTTCGGCTGGCGCTTGTCGGCGGGCAGGGTGCCCAGGAAACCCAGCACGTCCGGGTCGGACGCCACCGCGAGGGCCAGCGCCTCGTAGGCGGGGGATCGTCCGGCCGCCTCGCGCTCGGCGAAGCGACGGTAGTTTTCCGCCGTCGTCATCCGGTCGTCCAATCCCGTCATCGCCATGGCGTGATCGTATGGGCCACTCCGGAAGTACCGGTAGATGCACGGACCACGAAAACACGGGAAACCAGCAGACCTGAGCCACCGGAAATCCGTCGAGCCCGGCCCCGCAGCGGCTCTAACCTTGCCGCCATGGCCCATGGAAAGACCTCGTACGTCTGCCTGCCCTGCCGGGCGTCGTACAAGCAGCCCTACCCCGGCTACCACGACCACGACCGGGTCTGTCCACGCTGCGCCGAACCACTGATCCACGTCGGCTCCGCCTTCGCGGCACCCAAGAGGCGGGACACCGCCGCCTGGCGCACCCTCTCCATGCTGCTGCATGCCGGTGTTCGCTTCCACAAGAGCTGTTGCGGTGGCCCCGGCTACCGCCCACGCACCCTCAGCGAGGTGCGCGAGCGGATGGCCTACGCCCGGGCCACCGGAGAACCGTTCGCTCAGGCGTTGGTCCGCCGCGACCTGCCTTGAGCGATGTCCGTGGCTACCGGCCTCCCCACGTCATGGGATCACCCGTCGGCGTGGGTCAGTTCGTCACGCGGAAAGTGGCGTCGCTCCGGGCCGTCGTGGTGGTGATCGGGTCGAGGCGGAGTGCGTAGGCGTAGTGGCGGATGTACCGGTCGGGGTGGTTGTACGACTGGAAGGACGACCATGTCGAGTCGGCGAGGCCGGCGACCTGACGGAAGGTGGCGTCAGCGGCGAACTGGGTGGTGCCGTCGTTGTGGGCCAGCTGGAAGTCGTATCCGGCGTGCCGCAGGAAGTGGCCGGGGAAGTTCACCGACTCGAAGGAGACGGTGCCCGAGCCCGCCAGGCCGGGGCGCGGCCGGAACTGGGCGTCCGGGCCGGTGACGTTCTGGTCGATGCGCACGTCGAAGTTGGCGTGCCGGACGTACCGGTCCTGGAAGTTGAACGACTGGAGCCGCTTGGCCGGGGTGTTGGCCCAGCGTGCGAGTACGCGGCTCTCCTCGGCGGCCGTGAGGTTGAGGATCGCGCCGTGGCGCTTCTTCGTCCCGCCCAGGTTGTAGCTTCCCGATGCCGGGAGCCGGTAGGTGCCGGAGGCGGAGGGGTTGGTCGTCGTGACCGGCATGTAGCCGCGTCCGGAGGCGTACTGGTCGAGGTACAGGGTCCACTCGTTGCGGTCCCTGAACTTCATCCACATCGGGCCCTCGACCTGGGAGCCGGTCAGGCCGATGCCGGAGAGGTTGCCGAGGTTCGTCCATGTGCCGAGGATCGAATTGCTGCCTTCGAGTGTGATCTGGCCGTCGCCGGAGGCCCGTACATAGCGGAAGTTGCCGACGCCAGACGGCACTTCGACGATCTGGGTGTCGATGATGTTCTGGGTGCCGGGGCGGTCGATGTAGAGCTGCGGGGTGGTGATGGTGCGGAAGTCGGTGGTGCGGGCGTAGTAGATGCGGTGCTTGAGCACGCCGCCCCGGGTCGCGTTCGTCGCCCAGTACAGGACGTAGTCGTTGGTCTCGGGGTTCCAGATGGCCTCGGGTGCCCAGGCGTTGCGCCCGTCGGGGATCGCGCCGGCGACGTTGAGCAGCCGCGGCTGCGACCAGGTGACCAGGTCCGTCGACTCCCACACCACGAGGTTGCGGCTGCCGTTGTTCATGGAGTCGTCCCATGACTGCCCGCAGTCGATGCAGAGGTCGGTCGCGATGATCCAGTACTTGTCACCGCCGGGGGCTCTGACCAGTGCGGGGTCGCGCACGCCACGGGTTCCGACCGTGGAACGCAGGGTCATCCCGCCGCCGTTGAGGTCACTCCAGTTCAGGCCGTCCGTACTGTGCGAGAAGTAGATCTGCTGACCGGTCGACCCCTCCCCGATGAAGTGCGTCATCAGGTAGCCCGGGTCGGCGGCGGCGGCCCGGTCAGGTGTGGTCAGGGCCTGGCCCGTGAAGAGGAGGCAGGCGGCGAGCGCTATCGCCGACAGCCTGGAGAGAAGCGCGCGCATGTGCATGTCCCCTGTCTTTCTCTGACTGTCTTTCTCTGACTGTCTTTGTCTGACTGTCTGGTGCTCCCCGTGGGCGCTGCGCCGAGCGCGTCGGATCACTTGCCGCTGTCGCGGCCTCAGGCGTGCCCGTCAGGTCTTCCGGCGTGACGTCATGGTCCGCTGGATGAGGATGAAGGCGCACAGCAGCACACCTGTTGCGATCTTCGTCCACCAGGAGCTGAGCGTGCCCTCGAACGTGATGACGCTCTTGATCAGACCCAGGACCAGGACACCGAAGAGTGTGCCCAGCACATAACCGGAACCGCCGGTCAGCAGGGTGCCGCCGATGACCACGGCGGCGATGGCGTCGAGTTCCATGCCGACGGCGTGCAGCGGGTCGCCCGACTGGATGTACAGCATGAACAGCAGGCCCGCCAGGGCCGAGCAGAAGCCGCTCACCGTGTACACGGCGATCTTCGTGCCGCCCAACGGAAGGCCCATGAGCAGGGCCGACTGCTCGTTGCCGCCGATGGCGTACACACGGCGGCCGAAGCGGGTGTAGTGGAGGACGTAGCAGGCGACAGCGAGGACGATCAGGGCCACGAGGGCGCCGATCGACAGTTCTCCCATGCCGAGCGACACTCGCGTCTGGGCCAGGGTGCCCACCGAAGCGTCGTTGATGGAGATGGACTCCTTGCTGATGACCAGGCACAGCCCGCGGAAGAGGAAGAGCCCGGCGAGGGTGACGATGAAGGGCTGGATCTCGAAGTTGTGGATGACGTAGCCCATCAGGAAGCCGCCGAAGGCGCCGACGGCCAGTGCGAGTGGGACGACCAGGAGCAGCGGCAGTCCCTGACGTTCCACCAGCCACGCCGTGAACATGGTGGTGAAGCCGATCACCGAGCCCACGGACAGGTCGATGCCGCCCGACATGATGACGAAGGTGGCACCGATGGCGGCGACCAGCAGATAGCCGTTGTCGATGAACAGGTTGAGGAACACCTGGGGTTCGCCGAACCCGTAGTTCTGGTACCGGCTGAGGCCACCGACGTACATGGCGATGAACAGGGCGGCCGTGACCAGGACGGGCAGACGCCGGTCGCCGAGCAGGCGCGTGGCACGGGCACGGGAGGCGGTGCTGCCGCGCGGAGCCGCCTTGGGGGTCTGGGTGGTCGCGCTCATCGCGACACCTCCATCTTCGGGGCGGCGTCGGGCGCCGGAGCGGGCTCCACCGGGGCGGCGTCCCGGCGCGGGCCCTTGAGGCCCTTCGCGCCGAAGACCTTGGCCCGGAACTTCGGGGACTGCAGCAGGCAGACGACGATGACGACGGCGGCCTTGAAGACCAGGTTGGTCTGGGTCGGCACGCCGATGGTGTAGATCGTGGTGGTCAGGGTCTGGATGACGAGGGCGCCGACCACCGTGCCGCCGATGGAGAACCGGCCGCCGAGCAGCGAGGTGCCGCCGATCACCACGGCGAGGATGGCGTCGAGTTCGATCCACAGGCCGGCGTTGTTGCCGTCGGCGGCCGAGGTGTTGGAGCTGATCATCAGGCCCGCGATGCCCGCGCACAGCGCGCAGAACATGTACACCATGATCTTGATGCGGGTGGACCTGATGCCGACCAGGCGGCTGGCCTCGGCATTGCCGCCGACCGACTCGACCAGCAGGCCGAGCGCCGTGCGGCGGGTCAGCGCCACGGTGACGGCCACCACCGCGGCCACCACGAACACGGAGAAGGGCAGGGTCAGCCAGTAGCCACCGCCGATCAGCTTGTACGGCTCGCTGTTGACGGTGATGATCTGGCCGTCGGTGACCAGCTGGGCGACACCTCGGCCCGCGACCATGATGATGAGGGTCGCGATGATGGGCTGGATGCCCATCCTGGCCACCAGGAAGCCGTTCCACAGACCGCAGACGACCGCGGCCACCAGGCCGATGCCCATCGCCAGGAACACCGCGGACAAGGTGTTCTGGTCGGCCTGGTCGCTGATGTACGAACAGGTCAGGGCGCCGGTGATGGCGACCACGGCACCGACGGAGAGGTCGATGCCGCCGGTGGCGATGACGAGGGTCATGCCGACCGCGACCAGGATCAGCGGTGAGCCGAACAGCACGATGGAGACGAGGCTGCCGTAGAGGTGGCCGTCCGTCATGTTGATCGAGAAGAAGTCGGGCGTGAAGGGGACGTTGACGAGCAGCAGGGCGATCAGGACCGCGACCGGCCAGAACAGGTGGTGATGCGTCAGTGCTCGCCAGCGGGAGGTGGTGGTCACTGGTGTTCTCCGCTCGCGATGGTCTCGAGGATCTTGCTGGTGGTGATCTCCGGCCCGTTGGTCAGCCGCGCCACCAGCCGGCGGTCGCGCAGCACTCCGATGGTGTGGCTGAGCCGGAGCACCTCCTCCAGCTCGGCCGCGATGTACAGCACCGACATGCCGTCCTCGGAGAGGGACACCACCAGTTTCTGGATCTCCGTCTTGGCGCCGATGTCGATGCCGCGCGTCGGCTCGTCCAGGATCAGCAGTTTCGGCTGGGTGATCAGCCAGCGGGCGAGCAGCACCTTCTGCTGGTTGCCGCCGCTGAGCCGGCCCACGCGGGCCTCCGGGTCGGCGGGGCGGATGTCCAGCGCCTTGATGTACCTGGCGACGAGTTCGTCGCGCTGGGAGGCCGGGATGGGCCGGGTCCAGCCGCGGGCCGCCTGGAGGGCGAGGATGATGTTCTCGCGCACCGTCAGGTCGGGGACCAGGCCCTCGCTCTTGCGGTTCTCCGAGCAGAACGCCACACCGGCCGCGATGGCGTCGTTCGGGGCGCTCATCGAGACCTGCTTGCCGCCGATGGTCACCCTGCCGTTGTCGGGCTGGTCTGCCCCGAACAGCAGCCGGGCGAGTTCGGTGCGGCCCGATCCCAGCAGGCCGGCGAGTCCGAGCACCTCGCCCTTGTTGATCTCCAGGTCGAAGGGGGCGATCCCGCCGGTGCGGCCGAGCCCTTCGGCCTTGACCAGTGTCTCGCCGAGGTCGGAGCGCAGCTGGTGCTCGTGCAGTTCCTCGAGCTGGTCCAGGGCCTTGCCGATCATCAGCTCGATCAGCCCGACCTGGTCGAGGTCGCGGACCAGGTGTTCGCCGACCAGGGTGCCGTTGCGCAGGACGGTCATCCGGTCGCAGACCTCGTAGATCTGGTCGAGAAAGTGCGACACGAACAGGATCGCGACGCCCTCGTCCCTCAACTGCCGCATCAGGCGGAACAGTTCGAGGACCTCGTCGCGGTCGAGGCTGGAGGTCGGCTCGTCGAGGACCAGCACCTTGGTGCCGAGTCCCGCGCCGTCCCGGGCTCCGGTGCCCACCGACCGTACGATCGCGACCAGTTGCTGCACGGCCAGGGGGTACGAGGACAGCGGCGCGGCGACGTCGATGTCGAGTCCGAGCCGGTCGACCAGCTCCGCCGCCTCCTTGCGCATCCGCTTCCACTGGATGCGGCCGGCGCGGGTGGGTTCGCGTCCGATGAAGATGTTCTCCGCCACCGACAGGTTGGGGCAGAGGTTGACCTCCTGGTAGACCGTGCTGATGCCGGCCTGTTGCGCCTGGAGCGGGCTGCCGAACCGTGCGGACTCGCCGTCCAGGGTGATGGTGCCGCCGTCCAGGGAGTAGACGCCCGTCAGCACCTTGATGAGGGTGGACTTCCCCGCACCGTTCTCGCCCATCAAGGCGTGGATCTCGCCGGGGAAGAGCCGGAAGTCGACGCCCGACAGAGCCCGTACCCCCGGAAACTCTTTGACTATGCCCGTCATCTCCAGGACGGGCTGCGGCTCTGCCATGGCAGCGCTCCTCGTGAATGGTCCAGGTCCGCGGGGAGCCTCCCGGCCGAGGGATGTCGGCCCGGCCGGAGGCTCCCGCCGGTGGGGACGGTCGGTCAGTACTTGCGGGTGGGGAGCGCGTCCTTGGCCTGGTCCTGCATGAAGTCGCTCTCCTTGGTCTTGATCCAGCGTTCGACCGTCTCGCCGTCCTTGACCTTCTTCACGACCTCCATCAGCTGCGGGCCGAGCAGCGGGTTGCACTCGACGATGGCGTTGATCTTGCCTTCGGACATGGCGACGAAGCCGTCCTTCACACCGTCGATGGAGACGATGAGGATGTCCTTGCCGGGCTTCTTGCCGGCCGCCTCGATGGACTGGATGGCGCCGATGGCCATGTCGTCGTTGTGCGCGAAGAGCACGTTGATGTCCGGGTTGGACTGGAGGAAGGCCGCCATGACCTGCTTGCCGCCGGCCCGGGTGAAGTCCCCGGTCTGGCTGACGACGACCTTCCAGTCGTCCGCGTGGTCCGCCTCCATGACCTCCTTGAAGCCCTTGGCGCGCTCGATCGCGGGGGCGGCGCCGGTGGTGCCCTCCAACTGGGCGATCTTCACGGCGCCCTTGTGGCCCGCCTTCTCCAGGACCTTCTCCAGGATCTTGGCGGCGCGCCGGCCCTCGTCCGTGAAGTCGGAGCCCACCAAGGTCACGTACAGGGAGTCGTCGGAGGTCTCGACGGAGCGGTCGGTGAGGACCACCGGGATCTTCGCGGCCTTGGCCTCCTTGAGCACCGCGTCCCAGCCGGTGACGACCACGGGCGAGAAGGCGATGACGTCGACCTTCTGCGCGATGTAGTTGCGGATCGCGGAGATCTGGTTCTCCTGCTTCTGCTGGGCGTCGGAGAACTTGAGGGTGTAACCCGCCTCCTTCGCGGCCGACTTCACCGAGTCGCTGTTGGCGGTGCGCCAGCCGCTCTCCGAGCCGACCTGGGAGAAGCCGAGGGTGATCGCCTTGCTGCCGCTGCCGCTGCCGGCGGCGGCGGCAGAGGTGCCGTCCTCCTTGGCGCAGGCCGCGAGTCCGGTCGCAGCCGCGACACCGACCGCCGCGGTGAGGAAGTTCCTTCTGCTGAGCATGCTTGATCTCCTTCGTTGAGCCGGCCCGGGGATTGGACTCGGTTAATGCGGCTTCTGACGTTCCGTCGGGAAACCGTGGAAGTGATGACGTTCTGAGGACCGACCGACGTTCGAAATATCGAACATGCGTCGCGCATGCCATCAGAGGGTGGTCAGGGCGGGGTGAGGGCGGGATCAGGGAGGGCCGGCGAAGTGGCCGTGACGCCGGCGTCGCCCGGCCGACGCGGGCGATGAGTCCAGGCTCGATGACGACCGGAGGCGTTCCGGTCGAGCCGTGCCGCCCTCGTTCCACTCCTCGATGGCTATAAGGAGCAGGGCGCGGCTACGTTCCGCCGCCGCGAAGAGGTCCTGGCGGACCGCGCTCAGCGCCCGAACTCGGCGGCGTCGCAGGGAGTACGGGCGCTCACCTCACCCGGCCTCCGCAACAACAAGTGCCGTCTAATCGTGGGCCGCAACCTGCCAGGGAGGTGCTGCTGTGCGCCGGAGGTGCCACGGCCGTACCTCCCTCAGGTGGTCAGTGATGGGGAGGTCATATGAGCGCCCACCGTCCCCCCTGGTCAAGAGGGTGAGCGAGAAGCAGGCCATCACGTTTGGGTAACGCGGGGCAGCCGGCGGGGCTGATGGCCTGCCGGTCGCCCGGCGCGAAAACACCTTCTTCGGCAGAGATATTGACGCTCGGCAGGCATGGCCTTACCTTTCGATCGCTGAACGAAGTGTCGAACCCCGTGCGACATCCCGGACGGCCGGCCCGCCGACGGTCCCTCCGCCGCACCCTGGTCCGGGTCGGAGCCGCGAAATGAGGGCACCGTTATGACGGCGACAGTTGGCAGCACCGCAGTCCGTGCCGCCTGTCCCTCCCTGCTGCGGCCCATGCAACCGCGGCGATCGTCAGATCCGCTCCGGGCAGCAGGCTCGTGTACCTGTCGACCGTTCCCGGGTGGGCACAGTGGAGACTTTCTGCCCTCTCGACGGCCTGCCGTCGGGCGATCCCGACCAGCTCACGCTGACAGGTGTTCGCCTCGGTGGACGACCGTGATGAGAGGGTCGGGACCAGGCGTCTCGAGTTCGTCGACCACGGCGACAGCCAGGTCCTCGGCGCTGATCCAGGATCGGCCGTCGGCGCTGATGAGCAAGGTGTCGCTGCCGCGCCGATAGCGGCCGGTCCGTTCGCCGGGTTCGAGCAGAGCCGGTGGACTCAGGTAGACGCAATCGGCATCGGCATGGGACTGGCAGGTTCGCAGCTGAGCGATTCCGGCGGCGGCGACGGCCTTGATTTCGGCGGGCACGTACGCCGGGTTGTCGGCGACCAGCAGATCGCGGTCACCGGGGCTGCGCAATGCGCCGGCGCCGCCGACCACGAGGACGCGGATCCCGAGTCGTGCGGCGATGTCCAGCACTGTACGGGTAGCGCCGACCAGGAACTCCTCGTCGACCGGCGTGGTCCGCACGGTCACTACGACGGCGTCCGCAGCGCCGTGGGAGGCGGAGCCTGCCAGCGCATCGCGTATGGCGTGTGGGTCGTTGGCGTCGACCGCGACCGGCGTCAGGTTCGGGTGCTTCGGGTTCTCATTCGCGGGTTTCCGGGACAGGGCGATCACTTGGTGTCCGCGTGCACTGGCCTCGTTGATCACCCGGCTGCCGACCATCCCCGTGGCGCCCAGTACGGCGATCGTCATGCCTGTCTTCATCGGATCCGTCCTTCTCGTATCTGATCGTCGCGCATCTGGTCTTCTCGGATTCGGGCTTCTCGGTTTTGGGCTTCTGCCAGCCTGTGGCGCGCCACCCGGGCCGACAGGTTCGGGGCATTGAGCTGCGCCGCGAGCAGCGCGGCCAGAGCGAGGACGAAGCCGGAGGTCTGCAGCAGGCTCAGTGACTCGCCCAGCGCGATGCCGATGACGGCCGCGACCAGCGGGGACAGCAGCACCAGCGGTGCGGACGCGCCGACCGGCAGCTTTCCGACACCCCGGAACCACAGCGTGGACGCGATCAGCCCACCCACGCTGCCGAGCCACAGGTATCCGCCGGCGGCTCCGGTGTCGATGCGCGGCGGCGCTCCCTCGATCGCGAGGGCGAGCGGGAGCAAGAGCAGGCCGCCCGCCGTCAGTTGCCAACCGGTCAGGGTCAGTGGACCGACACCCGGGGGAAGGCCCCACCGCTTGGTGAGGACGATCCCGGCGGCCATGGCGGCCGTACCACCGAGGCCGGCGACGACCCCGACGGCGTCCAGCCGGGCCTGCGGTCCCAGTACGACGAGTCCGACACCGACCGCGCCGAGCACGCCCCAGGACAATCGCCAGGCCGTCGGCCGGTCGTGGAGCAGCGCGACGGCCAACCCGGCGACCATCAGCGGCTGGGTGGCACCGAGAGTGGCGGCGACACCGCCGGGAAGTCGCTCGGCCGCCACGAACAAGAGGGGGTACAAGGCACCGATGTTGAGCGCGCCGAGGATGGTGGCCTTCCACCACCAGTCCCCGCGCGGGAGCACACGGGTGATGGCCAGCGCGAGCAGCCCGCCGGGCAGGGCGCGCAGCACCCCGGCGAACAGCGGATGCCCGGGCGGAAGCAGTTCCGTGGTGACGACGTACGTGGTGCCCCAGGACGCGGGGGCGAGTGCGGTCAGTGCGACGGTGGCCACCTGCTGCGCGTGCGGGATGCGCGGCGAGTCCGGCGCCCGCTCGGTCGAGGTATGCATGTGATGAAGTTTCAGAACCAGCCCGCCATGAGTCCAACACATGCTTGTCATCGCAGTCATGAACCAGAACGATGACCGTGTGGATCTCCAGCAGATGCGCTACGTCGTCGCCGTGGCCGAAACCCGCAACTTCACCCGCGCCGCCGAGCGCTGCTTCGTGGTGCAGTCCTCGCTCAGTCACCGGATCGCCGGCCTGGAACGGGAACTCGGAGTCAAGCTGTTCGCCCGGTCCAGCCGCCGCGTCGAGCTGACCCCTGCGGGAGCGGCGTTTGTCGCCGGCGCACGCGAGTGCCTGGCCGCCGCCGACCGCGCGGCCGCCGACGCCGCCGCCGCTACCGGCGTGGTACGCGGTCGACTCGCCGTTGGCGTGATCGTGACGACAGCTGCTGTCGACGTACCGGAGCTGCTGCAGCGGTACCGCGCCCAGCACCCGGCCGTCCACGTCGCCCTCCGTTCCGGACGCAGCGATGAACTGGCTGCGGCGGTCCGGAACGGCGACCTGGACATCGCCTTCCTCGGCATGCCGGAGAGCGAACGGCCTTCCGGTGTGGAGTGCGTTGATCTCGCTCACGACGAGCACGTGCTGGTGGTGCCGGCCGGGCACCGACTGGCGGGCGTTTCCCAGGTCACGCTGCGGGAGATCGCCGAAGAGACGTTCGTGGACTTCGTGAGCGGTACGCCCGCCCGGGCTCAGTCCGATCAGGCGTTCGCCGCCGCGGGCCTGGTCCGCGATGTCGCGTACGAAGCCGGCGTCGTGGAGCTGATCACCCGGCTGATCGCCCGCGGCCTCGGCATCGCGCTGCTGCCGTCGGCGTTCATCCGGCCGCGGGCCACGGACGACCCCGAACTGGCACTGGTCCCGGTGGTCGACGGACCGCATCGCGTCGAGTACCTGGCGTGGAGCCGCTTCAACCCCAGCCCCGCCACCCGAGCGATGCTCGACATCCTCGGGGTCGGGCCGCAGTCGACAGCGGCCTGAGCCGCAACGGGCTCCTCCAGCGGTTCATCACGGATGGCATCAACTTCCGTACAGTGTCGGCATGTTCGAGACGATTCGTTGGCGTGGCTACGCGCGTGTGGCCAACCGCCGCAGTGCCGAACGAGTGGTCGGCCGCATCGGAGAGCTGTTGGCGCACACCGTCGAGCTCGAAGGTTATGAGCGGTACTGGAAGTTCCCGGAGCTGGCCGAGCTGCGGTTCGTGTCCCCTCTTGGTTGTTCCGCCCCGCAGGACGCGCTTCTGATCACCCTTCAGCGGGCCTGGCGGGTCGCGACACCGTGGAGCGTCAGCAACCCGGAAGCGGGCGCACGTGCTGAGTTCGAGGGTGTGGCCTCGTCCAACGTCGGAGCCCGTTTCCGTGTCGCCGGGATCGAGTGGATGGAGTTCACCATCACTGATCGCGAACAGAACCCGCTCGCCGACGGGGTGAGCTGACAGCCACGCTACGCGAGCGCGGCCGTGCCTCCTTCCAGCCGCACTCGCAGGTGGGAGGGGCGACCTGCGTCCATGTGCACGGTGTTCGTGGCGATGGCGGTGCGGCGGGCTGCTGCCTCCGGTTCGCCGGTGTTGGTGTTGACGTCGAAGCGGGGGAAGTTGCTGGAGGAGACGTCGAGGCGGATGCGGTGGCCGGCGGCGAACGTGTTGGCCGTGTCGGGGGCGGTGACCTCGATTGCGTACACCTCGCCCGGAGTGAGCAACTCGGGCCTCTCGTAGGAGCGGTGGAAGCGGCAGCGGACGATGCCGTCGGTGAGGTTCATGGCGAAGCCGTGCGGATAGTCGGCGTTGGGCGGATGGACGTCGATCAGCTTGATCGTGAAGTCGGTGTCCGGGGCCGTCGTCGAGATGTAGAGCTGTGCCGACACGGGGCCGGCCAGCACCACGTCCCGCTCGAGCGGCGGGGTGGTCAGGCTGATCACGTCCGGGCGGGAGTCCAGCGGCAGATACGGCTCGCGCGCCCCGTACACCCGGGCGTCCGGGGCGTTCTGGTCGTATGCCCCGCCCGTCATCACCGGCTCGCCCGAGGTGACTTGGCCCCCCATGGTGGGGACCGGCCGGCGCGGGTCGAAGTCGTAGGTCACCGACGCGGCGGCCACGGTGGGCGGGGCGGTGGTGAGGGCGCCGTCGGTGGTGAGGTAGAGGGCGACAGGGCCCGTCGACGCCGGGGGCCACCGGGTGTCGGTGCGCCATGCGCCGCCGTGCCGCATACGCCCTGCCGCGTCCCGCCGGCCGTCGCCGCCGCCCATCAGGAAGTACTGGACGGCGGGGAGGTCTCCGTTCTCCGGGTGCCCGTTCTCCGGATGTCCGCTCTCCGGGTTCACTCCCTCACCCTCGTCCTCCCGGCCCAGCGCACGGTCGAACCAGCGGCGGCGGAACTCCAGGTACGACGGGGCGAGGTTGCCGTCGAGTGTCGCCCGCGGACCGAAGTCCACGTCTCCGGCGTACGTCTCGCAGCGGTGCCCGTGTGTCCACGGGCCCATGACCAGGTAGGAGGGTGCCGACTTCAGCTTCCGCAGGGCGGTGAAGTTCTCGATGGTGGAGCGGACGTAGGGGTCGTACCAGCTGCCCATGTGCAGGCTCGGCGCGTCCGGGAAGCGCTCGTAGAAGCCTCGCCCGTATATCGCCGGGTTGCGGTAGTAGTCCCCGAAGGTGTCCTGCCGCCACTGCTCCAGCAGGAAGTCCTCGTACGCCGACAGGTGCCGCAGCGGTGTGCAGCCCGGCCGCCACGGCATCGCGCCGAACCAGCCCGTCAGGTCCACGCGCCGCAGTTCCTCGGCCAGGACCGGATCCGCCGTGGCCTCCGGGCTCTCCACGGCATGCCGCAGCGTCCAGGTCACCTGCTTCAGCTCGAAGGCGCCGCCCATCCGCATCCCCGCGTCGTACGCGGAGGAGAAACCGCCCGAGTCCTGGAACATGGCGGCCAGGCCCGTCGTCCCTTCGGCGGCCGCGGCTGCCTGGACGTGGGCGGAGTAGGACACCCCCGTCATCACGACCCTGCCGTCGCACCACGGCTGGTTCCTGAGCCAGGCGATCGTGTCCGCCCCGTCCGGGCCTTCGCCGAGGTACTTCACGAACGTCCCCTCGGAGTCGCCGCGTCCCCGGCAGTCCTGCCGTACGACGTGGTAGCGGGCTTCGGTGAAGTGCCGTGCGATGTCCTCGGGCCGCGGGACCGGCGCGTCGCTGCGGTCCTGATCCGAACCGCGCTGCGCGCGCCGACCGTACGGGGTGCGCTCGAGGAGCACGGGAAGCGCGGTCGTCTCCGGCTCGGGTGACGCGGAGTACAGGTCTGCGGCGAGATGGACGCCGTCCCGCATGCGGATGCGCAGGGTACGGCGCCACAGGGCACCGCCCTGGAGGGGTTCGGGCCGGGCGTGGGAGGTGTCGTACGAGGTCACTCCCGTGACGCTAAGCAACAGCCAGGATCATGGCGATCACTTGACGTCATCAGGTCAACTGTTCCGCCGGACGGTGACGGGGCCGGAAACGGGACCTACTGTCAGCGCAACCCGAGAGCACCCCCCGTGCATGCCATCTCGTCGGATCGTGATTCTGCACGGCTCTGGGTTCCGTCTTGCACCGCTCGCGGCGCAGCCGCGCCATGCCCTCGTTTCCCCCTCCCTGCCCCGTCCCCCTCCCCCGCCCTCTCCCAGTCCTCACAGGAGGCCGCCATGAGCACACCCGACAGCCGCACCGAGGAGGTGCAGGCCACCGAGCCCGGCGAGGGGGGCCGTGGCTCCCGGCTCCTCGACCTGGTCGAGCGCGCGGGCAACGCGCTGCCGCATCCGTTCTGGCTGTTCTGGATCCTGTGCGGGGTCGTCGCCCTCGTCAGCTGGGCGCTGAACGCCTCCGGTGTGCGGGTCGAGGACCCCTCCTCGGGGGACCTGGTCGGCGTACGCAGCGCGCTGTCGGCGGACGCCGTACGGGACCTGATCACCGGCGCCGAGGAGTCCTTCGTGACCTTCGGCCCGCTCGGCGTCGTGCTGATGGTGATGCTCGGCGTCGCGGTCGCCGAGCGTTCGGGGCTCTTCGAAGCGCTCGCCCGCCGCATGCTGTCGGGGCTGTCCCCCCGCACGGTCGTCCTGGGCGTGGCTCTGGGCGGCGTGCTGGGGAAGTTCCTGTCCGACTCCGCGTACGTGGTCCTCATCCCGCTCGGGGCCGTGGCCTTCCGCGCCGTGGGCCGCTCCCCCATGCTCGGCATGATCGTCGCGTTCGTGTCCATCAACGCCGCGGGCGACGCCAACCCGCTGATCGCCCCCGGTGACGCGCTGTTCGCCTCCGTGGCCACCGAGGCCGCGCAGCTCGTCGACAAGGGCGTGGTGGTCCGCGCGACGGACAACATGTACTTCACCACCGTCTCGGCGTTCGTGCTGGCCGGGACCATCGCCCTGGTCGTGGACAAGCTCCTCGCCAAGCGCGAGCACCACCTGGTCCCCGACGCGGACCTGGAGGCCGCCGCGGCAGGGCGGGTGGCGGCCGCCGGGGTCGACGACGCCACCGAGCTGCGGGCCCTGAAGCTGACCGGCCTCGCCGTGCTCGGCTACGCCACGCTGATCGTGCTCGCGATGCTGCCCGCCTCGTCACCGCTGCGCGGCGAGGGGGGCGCGATCGTGGAGTCGACCTTCATGAACGCCATCGCCGTCTTCCTCACCGTCTTCTTCCTGCTCGTCGGCGCCGTGTACGGGCGGCTCACCGGGCGGATCAGGGGGAGCCGCGCGATACCGGAGTTCATGGCGGACGGAGTGCGCTCCATCGCGCCGCTGCTGGTGCTCTTCTTCGCCGTGTCGCAGTTCCTCGCCCTGTTCAAGTGGACCAACATCGCCACGGTCGTCGCGGTCGAAGGCGCGGACTTCCTCCAGGGCCTGGGCGCGCCCACGCTGGTGCTGTTCACCCTGCTGATCGTCGCGGTCGCGCTGATGAACCTCCTCATCACCTCCGGCTCGGCCCTGTGGACCCTGGTGGCCCCGGCCCTGGTGCCGATGCTGATGCTGCTCGGCACCAGCCCGGCCACCACCATGGCGCTCTACCGCATCGCCGACTCCTGCACGAACTCCATCACCCCGATGAGCACCTCGTTCATGCTCTGTGTCGGTTACCTCCAGACCCTGCGCCGCAAGGCCGGCATCGGCACCCTGGTGTCCTTCACCCTGCCCCTCGCCATGATCATGCTGGTGGTCTGGGTGCTGCTGTTCTTCGCCTGGTACCTGCTGGGCATCCCGCTCGGCCCGGGCGCACCCGTGCGGTGAGCCCCGGCCGTACGCTGACAGCGTGAGCATCGTCCTCGACCTCGGAGGGCTTGGCCCCGCGGACCTCGCGGCCGGGCCCTCCGCGCTGTCGGAACTGATGGCGAGTCTGCATGTGCTCGCCGAACCCGAGCACCACCCCGAGGCCGCCGGCTGGGCGGCCCGCGCCGCCGCGGCGGGCCCCGACCTGCGCGACGAGTTGTCCGTGTTCGCCCCGCTGTGGGCCCGCTTCCGCTGCCGCCTGTTCTTTCCCCGTGCGCTGCCGCTCGCGGCGAGCCTGGACGAGGAGCTGGCGGCGGTCGCGGCGCTGCCGGCCGAGGACTTCCTGGAGCTGGTGGCGCCCGGGGTCCTCGGCACCAACGCGCAGTCCGTGCCGCCGGTCCGCGAGCTGCGCGCGGGTACCGCCGCCGCGGAGGACTACGCCCGCCGCTGCCTGCGCCGCTCCTACGCCCGCGGTGAGCTGGCGCGACAGCTGGTGGCGGCACCGCTGGAGCTGCGGGACCGGCTGCTGGCGGTGCTGCGGGCCGCCGACACCGCGTTCTTCGCCGAGGACTGGCGCACCCTGCGTACGCCCCTGGAGGACCACGCGCGGGAGGTACGTCGCCGGCTGATGATCCGCTCGCCCGCAGACGTGCTCACCGAGCTGCTGCCGACCGCGGCCCGGGTCGGGCCGGGGGAACGGGTCCGGCTGGACAAGCTCCAGATCGACGAGGTGAAGGTGGCCCCGCGCCCCCTCGTTCTCGTCCCGTCCGCCCGGGTGTGGCCGCATCTGACGGTCAAGAACGAGTACCCGTCGTGCGTGGTGGTGCAGTACGCGGTGGGCGGCACCACCCCGGCCGAACAGCTGACCCTGCGGGACCTGCACCACCGGCTGATGGCGCTGACCTCGCCCGCCCGGATGGAACTGTGCCGCCATCTGCTGGGCGAGCCCATCACCACCTCGGAGCTCGCCGCCCGACTCGGCTCCAGCGAGCCACAGGTCTCCCGCGCCCTGCGGACCCTGCGCGACGCGGGCCTGGTGCGCTCCACGCGAGACGGCAAACTGGTGCGGCACCGGCTCGCCACGGACGTCATCCAGCGGCTGGGCCACGATGTGCTCGCAACCGTGGCACGGTGAACCATCGGGACGCCTGAAGTGGCAGGAGCGGCCGGCGATGAGTTCTTGCGGGCCGCCGGGTCAGTACGGACATGACTGCAACGAGCACACCGCCCGTCGTCTCCCGCCAGGAGTGGCTGGCCGCAATCGACACTCTGCGCACGCGGGAGAAGGCGCACACCCGGGAGGGCGACGCGATCGCCGCCGCCCGGCGCCGCCTGCCCATGACCGAGGTGGATCCCTCGACCCCGCTCGTCGGAGGCGAGGGACCCGTCCCCTTGGCCGACGTCTTCGAGGGCCGCACCCAGCTGTTCGTGTCGTATCACATGTGGCATGACGGCCGCCCCGCCGCCGAGCAGTGTGAGGGCTGCACCTTCTTCACCGGCCAGGTCCGCGAACTGTCCTACCTGCACCAGCGTGGCGTCACTTTCGCCGTCTTCTGCCAGGGGCCTTACGAGGAGTCGGACCGCTACCGGCGGTTCATGGGCTGGGAGCTGCCCTGGTACTCCGTACCCGCCGGGTCCCGCGAACGGCTCGTCGCCGGTCGCCACTTCGGGATGAAGGCGTGCTACCTCCGCGACGGGGACCGTGTCTACGAGACGTACTGGACCACCGGCCGCGGCGTCGAACCCATGGCGCCGTCGTACGGCATCCTGGACATGACGGTCTACGGGCGGCAGGAGACCTGGGAGGACTGCCCGCCGGGCTGGCCACAGCCGTACGAGACCCGCGGTCAGCAGTTCCGCGAGGACGGGCGGCCGACCGCGCAATGGGCACGGATCGCCGCCGGGCACGACGACGGCCTCGTCGACGGCCTCGTCGACGGACAGGCCGGCGCGGGCAGTTCGGGCTGCTGCTCCTGAAGCCGGACCCGAAGGCCACAGCCGAGCCGGCGCCCAAAGCCTCCCGCCACCCGGAGTGGGCGAGTTCGGCCGACTACGCTCGGGCTGACCCTCCGTAGCACGTGACGATCGCGGCGGCGCGCTCGCGCAGGGAATCGCGCAACCACTGCGGCGCCAGGGCCTCCGCGTTCGTGGCGAGGTTCCACAGTGCCCATTCGGCGTGTCTCGGATCCTGGAAGGTCACCTCCAGCCGCAGCCGGCCGTCCGCGTCGGTTTCCTCGGCGCGGACGGCCAGCGCGGTGCCCACCAGGTCGTGCCGCCGCGCAGGGTCCACCCGTACCAGCACGGTGACTTGGTCGCCGCCGGTCCGGAACCGCGTGCTGCGTTCCTGCCAGGCCCGGTCCAGATCGACCCGGTCCGGTCGCTGTGCCGGTTCGGCGAGTTCCTCGGCGGCCAGGATGCGGGACAACCGGTAGGTGCGGTCCGCGCCGGACCTGGTGGCCAGCAAGTAGCCCTGGTCGCGCACGGTGACCAGGCCGATCGGGTCCACCGTGCGCCACCTCGGGGTCTGGTCCGCGGCCGCGTAGTGGATGCGCAGCTTGTGTCCGGCGAACACCGCGCGCCGGACCTCGGTCACTACGGCGTCAGGCACCTCGTCCGCGACCAGCCGGCGCGCGAGGAGGTCGGTCTCCGGATCGATGAGCACTCGCTGCGCCGCGCCGGCCGCGGTGGCGCGGTAGCTCTCGGGGAGCGCGTCGACCACCTTGAGCATGGCCGAGGCGAGCGCCGAGCCGAGGCCGAACGTCTGCGCGCCGCGCCGTGATCCGGCGACCAGCAGGGCGAGTGCCTCGTCGTGGTTCAGTCCGGTGAGCTCGGTCCGGAAGCCGGGCAGCAACTCGAAACCGCCGTGCCGACCGCGTTCGGCGTAGACCGGGACGCCGGCCGCGGACAGTGCCTCGATGTCGCGCAGCACGGTGCGGGTGGACACCTCCAGCTCGCGGGCCAGCGCGGCCGCGGACAGCCGACCGTGCTGCCGGAGCAGCAGCACCAGCGATACCAACCGGTCGGCGCGCATACGAAAACACTACTGGAATACATGACATGCGATGTCGTCATTCGTTGGGAGGCTTACCAGCGCCACAAACACCCGTCGCACACGAGAGGTGATCCGCATGACCCACTCCCTTGTCAATCCGGACGGTTTACACGACCCGGTCCCGTTCGGCTACAGCCACACCGCCACCGTCCCCGCGGGTACGGAACTGGTGCTCGTCTCGGGTCAGTACGGCTCGGGCCCGGACGGCGCGATTGTCTCCAGCGACTTCTCCGAGCAGGTGAAGCAGACGTTCCGCAACATCGGTGTCGCTCTTGCCGCCCATGGGCTCGACCTCAGCCACGTCGTCCAGCTGAGGACGTATGTGGTGAACCACGACGTCGGCAAACTGGGGCCCATCGCCGGGGCGGTGCGGGAGAGTTGGGGCGACAAGCCGCCCACGCAGACCCTCATCGGGGTCGCGAGCCTGGCAACGCCTGACGTGCTGTTCGAGGTCGAGGCCCTCGCCGCCCGCCCCTGACTCGCCACCTCGCCCGCATCCGGGGCTGTGGGGCGGAGCAGGTCAGGTCCCTCGGGATGTCGTCGAGACTCCGCGTCAGGACGAGCCGAGGACGCAGAGGTCGTGGCGAGATCGACGTGCACTCGGTTCTTCGTCGCCGTCTTGGGTTCCGGGACGGCGACGACGTCGACGCAGACGGCGACCGGGTCCGGCCAGACGAAGCCGCCACCGGGTTCGACGCTGGTCACCCCGGGTCCCTCGCTGGAGACACCCCAGCCGAGCGCTTCCGCCGCAGTGTGATGTCGGTCCCGGCGCGAGTATGTGGTCCGGAAACGATTCGAAACATTCGAGTACCGGAAGATGCACCTCCGCACGGCACGGGCAGCGAGACCCGAATCGACGTGACTCAGCCTCCCCACAACTACCGCCTGAACTGCGGAAGTCGACCGCCAGCGAACCACTCCCATCCACGAATCATTCGAAACTCTTACCGAAAGCATTGACAGTTGACAGGGTCAGGCCAACACTCCGATGGCACAACCTCCCCATCGACCAACCCCACGAGGACGAGGAGGAAGCACCCCCATGAAGAAGTCATCAGGCCGCTTACGGCTGCTCGTCAGGAGTGCCTGCACCATGTTCCTGCTGGCGGCGGCGACCATCGCCCTGCCGGGCACCGCCCACGCCGACACGGTCGTCACCTCGAACCGGACCGGCACCGACAACGGCTACTTCTACTCGTTCTGGACCGACGCCCCGGGCACGGTCTCCATGACCCTGTCCGCAGGCGGCCGTTACAGCACGTCATGGCGGAACACCGGCAACTTCGTCGCGGGCAAGGGCTGGAGCACCGGAGCCCGCCGCAGCGTGTCCTACTCCGGCACGTTCAACCCGTCCGGCAACGCCTACCTGACCCTCTACGGCTGGACGGCGAACCCGCTCGTCGAGTACTACATCGTCGACAACTGGGGCACGTACCGGCCCACGGGTCAGTACAAGGGAACCGTCACCAGCGACGGCGGTACGTACGACATCTACAAGACCACGCGGTACAACGCCCCGTCCGTCGAGGGCGTCCGGACCTTCGACCAGTACTGGAGCGTGCGGCAGTCCAAGAGGACGGGCGGCACCATCACGACCGGCAACCACTTCGACGCGTGGGCCCGGGCCGGCATGCGCATGGGTAACTTCAAGTACTACATGATCATGGCGACCGAGGGTTACCAGAGCAGCGGCAACTCCAACATCACCGTGCACACGGGACCGTGACGATGAGAGCCAGGGCACGCGCACTGCTCACGACCCTGGCCGTCCTCGCGACGGCCGCGACCACCGCCCTCACCACCGCCCCGTCCCAGGCCGCCGCCTGCAACGGATACGTCGGACTCACCTTCGACGACGGCCCGTCCGGCAACACGACCGGACTGCTCAACGCACTCCGCCAGAACGGGCTACGGGCCACGATGTTCAACCAGGGCCAGTACGCCGCCGCCAATCCGTCCCTGGTCCGGGCCCAGGTGTCCGCCGGCATGTGGATCGGCAACCACAGCTACACCCACCCGCACCTGACCCGCCTGAACCAGGCACAGATCGACTCCGAGATCTCCCGGACCCAGCAGGCCATCGCGAACGCGGGAGGCGGCACACCGAAACTGTTCCGCCCGCCGTACGGCGAGACCAACACGACGGTCAAGTCGGTCGCGGCCCGCCACGGCCTCACCGAGATCATCTGGCACGTCGACTCACAGGACTGGAACGGTGCGAGCACCGACGCGATCGTTCAGGCCGCCGGCCGCCTCACCAACGGCCAGATCATCCTCATGCACGACTGGTCCGCCAACACCCGCGCAGCGATCCCCCGCATCGCCCAGGGGCTGGCGGCCCGGGGCCTGTGCGCGGGGATGATCTCCCCACAGACGGGGCGTGCGGTGGCTCCCGGCTGAGGGAGGGATCACAGGGACCAGGGACACCGCAGGGAACACCCGCACGGCAGCGCGCACTTCCGGCGCGGCGGTGACAAGTGCCGTCGCGCCGGTCCGTGTTCTACAGCGACGGCCCGGGGGGAGCGGTTCCGCCTCCACCGCCGGCGGCGTGCCGCTCCATCGCCACCTTGAGCAACGTCTCGCGCAGCGTCTCCCGGGTACGTCCCCGGGTCTTGACCGCATGGCAGTTGGGGCAGAGGGCCACCATCTGACTGGGGTGGTCGCGGCCTCCCAGGGCCAGCTCGACGACGTGGTCGACCTCGAGGATGGGGTGGTCGCGGTCGGTGACATCGGCCGGCTGGCCCGTGCAGCCGGGGTTCTCGCAGCGGCCCTGGCTGCGGCTCAGGACCAGATAGCGGGCGGCCCGGGAGCGGACCGGACTGTGAGTGGTCCGGGAGACACGGCGGCCGTGGGTCTTCGATTCCTGTTCCTCGACGAGCCTGCAACCGCGTTCGTACTCGGCGGCGGTGATGAGCCACTGTTCGGGTGCGCGACCCGGCGGGGTGCGCGGTTCGGCCGACTCGACGTCGTCCAGACCGACGTCGGCGAGGAGCGGGGCGGGGTCGAGGTCCTCGAAGAACGTGCCGAGGAGTTCGTCGAGGACGGCGAGACGGGTCACCGCGGAGTGCCGGAACCGGTCGTACACGGGCTCGGCGAGGCCGCCGAGCGGCTGGTGCGTGACGAACCATCGCTTCAGCCGGGCGTCACCGTGTGCGGTGGGTACCGGACGGGGGCAGTCCCGCAACTCCCAGATGTCGTCGTGGTGGAGAGACGCGACCGGGTAGTCGGGGCGCGGGCGCTCGCCCCTCGCTCCGTGTCTCCGCAACAGATCCTTGAGCGCTTCCTCGGTCTCCGGCCAGGGAAGGAGCCGCGGCTCGCCGCGGACGGCTCGTCCCATGGCCCACAGCAGCGCGATCGGTTTGTACAGGGCCGGGCCGTTCGCGGAACGGTTCACCTTCAGGTGGGTGATCCGGGAGATCAGCTCGTCGTGGGGCGGGTCGCTCGTCCCGGGGTCCTCCACGACATCGAAGCCGAGGCGCTTCAGGAGGCGGGCGGCGTGCTCCGCACCACCGGAGAAACCCTTCGCGTTCGGGGCCAGTACCCGCTCGCCGGGCAGGAATCCGTGCGCCACCCCGACGATGGCCTTGGAATCGTAGTGCCTGCCCTCGTGCACCAGCAGGTAGCGGCGCGCACGCCGGAACTTGTGGCTCTTCAGGAAGGCATCCCGTCCGAGCCGGTCACACTCCTCGATCGCCTTCTCGATCTCGACGCGCGATATGTCCGCGAGAGCCATGGCGGGAACTCTATGCGACTCGGGCCGGGGCGCGGGTAGTTCGTCGTACTTGAGTACGCGTGCTCATGACGGCCCGCCAGGCCCGAGTGACCATGGCGGTATGAAGAATCGGGGAATGCTTTCGGCCGGGGCCGCGCTCGTCCTCGGGGTGCCTGTCACCGCTTGGGGGCTGATGGGGCAGCAGAACTACGACGGGTTGCCGGCGAGTGAGCTGGACTACGCCTTTCAGCCGTGGGACATCGGGGACGGTGTGGCCGCCGGCGTCGGTGGGCTCGCGCTGGTGCTGGCGGGGGTCGGTGCCGCGGTGCTCGTGCGGGGTGCGCGGCGTGGTGCGATGGACCGGCGCTGGTGGGGGGTGCTCGGGCCGCTGGTGGTCGTCGGGCTCATGGCCGGTGTGGGCTGGCGGATCCTGACCGCGGGGGGCGTCGGGGCCAACATCGGTGCCGGGCTGCTGATCATCTTCGGTACGCCGGTCGCCGCCGGGCTGGTTCTGTGGGCCCTGGGGCGCGGCGTGTGGCTGGCGACGCGTCGGCACGGGGACGACGGCGGGACCGGGGGCCGGCGCCTGGGCGGTTTCGCCTCCGGCGGGGTGTGACGGGCGGCGGCTCGCTTCCGCGTGGCCGAAATTCCACGGTGGTCCGGTGACGGGTGGGTCAACGTCCGTATCCGAGTGCGGAGTTCACCTAGGTTGGTGGACCGGTCCCCCTTCCCCACCCCCAGGAGGCCCTGCCGTGCTCGACGACAGCCTGCGTGACCGTATCGACACGTCCAAGCCGCACTCGGCCCGCTTCTGGAACTACTTCGTCGGCGGCAAGGACAACTACGAGGTCGACCGCGAGATCGGCGACCAGATCAAGTCGATCTTCCCGGGTCTGGTCGACGTGGCGGTCACGAGCCGTCGGTTCCTGGGACGGGCGGTGCGGTATCTGGCCGTCGAGCAGGGGGTGCGGCAGTTCCTGGACATCGGCACCGGGCTGCCGACCGCCGACAACACGCACGAGGTCGCCCAGCGCGTGGCACCGGACTCCCGGATCGTGTACGTCGACAACGACCCCATCGTGCTGGCCCACGCCAACGCCCTGCTCACCAGCACACCCGAGGGCAGGACCGCCTATCTGGACGCCGACCTGTACGACCCGGAGGCCGTACTGGAGGCCGCCGCGGGCACGCTCGACCTGTCCCGGCCGGTCGGCCTGATGATCCTCAACACGCTGGGGCACGTCGCCGACTACGAGCGGGCACGTGAGCTGGTGCGGCGGCTGATGGCGGGGTTGCCGGCCTGCAGCCACCTGGTGATCAGCGACAGCACCGCGACGAGTGAGGGCATGATCGCCGCTTCGGAGGCCTACAACGCGAGTGGGGCGGTGCCGTATTACGTCCGCGAGGTCGCCGAGATCGCCGGGTTCTTCGACGGGCTGGAGTTGGTGGAGCCAGGAGTCGTCCGGGTGCCCGAGTGGCGGCCGGAGCCTGCCGAGGGAGCGGCCGGTGCGGACGCCGCCGCTGTGGACGCGTACTGCGGCGTGGGCCGCAAGGCGTAAAGGGGCCCGTGGTCCGGTGCGCGCCGTCGTGGCGGGTCGCGCCCCCGGGAAGCCCCCACGCGATAATCAGGACATGGCCGCACCAGCCCCCGCCCCCGAGCCGGTCCGGCGGCTCATCGGTGATCTGCTCGCGGTGGGTGAGGCGTACGCCCTCGTCCTGGCGGGCGGGTACGCGGTGCTGGCCCACGGGCTGGTGCGGCGGGCCGGACCGGACGTGGACGTCGCCACCGAGCACCCCGCCGGGATGGACGGCATCGCCGACACCGTCCGGACGGGGCTCGTGGCGCGCGGCTGGCTCGTGCGGACGCGGGAGAGCGATCCGCTGTCCGCCCAGTTCCTCGTCACCGACGCGGCGACGGGTGCGGAGTACGAGGTCGGCCTCCACAAGGAGGTGCTGTGGCGCCCGCCCGTGCTGACCGGGCTCGGGCCGGCCCTCTCCCTCGACGACCTCGTCGGCACCCGCGTGCGGGACCTGGCCGACCGTGGCCTCGCCCGCGACCTGGTCGACGTATACGCCGCCTCGGCCCGCTGGAGCCATCCCGAACTGGAGGAACTGGGCCGCCGCCACGCCTCCGAGCCCTTCGACCTCACCGACCTCCAGGCCCGGCTGACCGGCACGGACTGGCTCGACGACAGCGCGTTCACCGCCCACGGCCTCGACGTCCCGGGCGTCGCCGGACTCCGTCGCTGGGCCCAGGAGTGGGCCGACGACATCGCGGAGCGGCTGATCGAGGGCGGGGCCCCGGACGAGAGCGCCCCGGAGGAGGAGTGACACCCTTCGTCACCTCCCCGCGGACCTTCCCTCGGAAGCTCTCCGTCCCGGCACCGGTGCCGTCGCCCGCCGCTCCCGCCTCCCCGCCGTCATCAGCGCCAGCGTCACCCCGGCCGACAGGGTCGCCATGGCCGTCATCGCGCCTGCCGGGGACGTCAGTTGGGCCACCGAACCCGCGAGTGCCGCGGCCACGCCCTGCATCGTGAGCATGCCGGCCGAGTGCAGTCCCAGGGCGTGGCCCGTGAGGGCGTCGGGTGTCAGGGCCACCAGGCGCTCCTGCTGGACGAGGCTCGCGCCGAAGCCGACCGAGGCCAGCGTGACGGCGGCCGCGGCGAGCGGAAGGGGCGGGTGGAGCAGGAAGGGCACGTACGGGACGGCCAGGACCAGCAGGAGCGGGAAGCCCAGGCGGGGGCGCAGCCGCGGTGGGACCAGACGGCCCACCAGCACGTCCCCGGCCAGCATGCCGAGTGCCGCGAAGGCGAACAGGGTGCCGGCGGAGTCGGGGGCGTAGGAGACGTAGAGGGATTCGCAGCCGACGACCAGGCCGTTGGGGATCCACAGGGCCAGATAGACCTGGCGGCGGGGTGCGGACGACCAGAGCAGGGCGTTGGCGCGCCAGGTCGCCGACACCGAGGGGCGGCCCGTCGCGCGGGGTGGGCGGCCGGTCAGGCCGAGGCGGACGACCGCGGCTGCGAGGACGTAGAGGGCGGCGGCCACCAGCAGCGAGATCCGCGGGGACAGCAGGGCCACGAGCGCGCCGCCGGTCGCGTATCCGGCGATCTGCATGAGGCCGCTCATCATGTTGAAGACCGAGCGGCCCAGCAGGTAGCCGTCCTTGGAGAGGATCTCGTTCAGCAGGCCCCAGCGCACTCCCCCGCCCACCGACTTCGCCAGCCCCATGGCCAGGACGATCGCAAAGAGGGACCAGATCGGCAGGCCGGGCAGGGCCAGGGCCGCCGTGCCCGCCGCGAAGATCAGGGGCAGGGCCGTGAGGGCCGCGCGCGGGGGCAGCCGGTCGGCCGCCGAGAGCAGGAACATCGCGCCCACCACCTGCACCAGCGACGAGCCGGACATGCTCAGCGCCGAGAGCAGCGGCGACTCGGTCGCCCGGTACACCAGGATGCCAAGCGCCAGTCCGCCCATCGTCTGGGCGACCGTCTGCGCCGACGCGGCCAGGAAGAACGGGGTGAACTCGGGCGTGCGGAACAGTTCGCGGTAGCTGCGCATGCGGGGAGTCTCCGGCGCCCCGGATCGCCTGGTTATTGTTTCGCGCGGGTGCGAAACGTCGGGGGGTGCGCATGGGCTGGTGGCAGATCAACGCCGACACCCTGGCCGGGAGCCGGTTCGTGCTCTCCCCGCTCGCCGAGACCTTCGCCTGCCTCCAGTTGCTGCACCGGGGCACACCCGCGCACCCGGGCGAACGGGCCTGGCTCCGCGACCACCTGCCCGGCTACCGGGCCCGGCTGGCCGCCGACCCCGTGACCGCGCTGCTCGTCCGCGCCGGGCTGGGCCGGTCCTGGATCGCCGACTTCCTCACGCCCACCCCGAGAGACCGGGAGACCTTCGAGGAAGGGGTGGCACGGGTGCGGGCGGCCCGCCCCGACGCAGCCCGCGCCCATCTGCGGCTCTCCCTCGCCGGCCCGCTTCCCCCCGCCCTGGACCGGGACGACCTCCCCGAGCGCGCGGCCGGCCTGCTGACGTACGTCTGGACCGAGACGGTACGGCCGGACTGGGACCGGCGTCGGCGGGTGCTGGAGGCGGACGTGGTCGCCCGTACCGCGCAGGTGAGCCGGGGCGGCTGGGCGGCGGTGCTGGACGCGCTGCGACCGGGCCGGACCCGGTGGCTGGGTGACAACCGGCTCCAGGTGAATCTGCACGAGTACCCGCCCCGCGAGATCTCCGGCGCCGAGCTCCTGTTCGTGCCCGTCACCCCGCGGACCGGCTGGGTGTCCTGGGAGGAGCCCGACCGGTACGCGGTGATCTACGCGTGCGCGGGCGTGCTCGCCGACGCCGGCGGCCGGACCGTGCCCGCGAGCCTCGGCGCACTGCTCGGGGCCGCACGGGCCGGTGTGCTCGTCCTGCTCGACTCCCCGCTGAGCACCAGCCAGTTGGTCGCCGTGACCGGGCAGGGGCTCGGCTCGGTCGGCCGGCACCTGAGGGTGCTGCTGGACGCCGGGCTGGTCGAGCGGCGGCGGGCGGGCCGGTCGGTGCTGTACTCGCGCACCGCGGCGGGGCAGGTCCTGGTGGAGGCCGGAACGGGTCGGCCCGACACCCGGCGGAGTTAGCATCCGCTCATGACGACTGACAACGGTTCCTCTCCCCTCGACGTCGAGATCGGTGCCCTCCAGGGCGGTTCCGCCGACCTGTCCCAGTACGCGGGCAAGGCGGTGCTCGTGGTGAACGTGGCCTCCAAGTGCGGCCTGACCCCGCAGTACAACGGGCTGGAGAAGCTCCACGAGCGGTACGCCGAGCGCGGCTTCACCGTCCTCGGCGTGCCCTGCAACCAGTTCCTCGGGCAGGAGCCCGGCAGCGCCGAGGAGATCGCCGAGTTCTGCTCGGCGACCTACGGCGTGACCTTCCCGCTGACGGAGAAGGTCGAGGTGAACGGCGAGAACCGGCACCCGCTGTACGACCGCCTGACCGGCTTCGCCGACGCCGAGGGGCACAGCGGGGACATCCGCTGGAACTTCGAGAAGTTCCTCGTCGGCCGGGACGGCCGGGTCGTCGCCCGCTTCTCCCCGCAGACCGAGCCGGAGTCGGACGAGGTCGTGGCGGCGATCGAGGCGCAGCTGGCCTGACACCCGCCCCGGTTGACCTTGCCCCTGGGGCAGGGCCGAGCGTCCTCGTCATCGGGCGGAAGAGCCGCCCGATGACGGAGGATGCCGTGGTGGACATACCGGACCGTGACCTGCTCACCATCGGGGCGTTCGCCGCGCGCGCCCGGCTGTCGGCCAAGGCCCTGCGGCTGTACGACCGGCTGGGGCTGCTGTCCCCGGCGTACGTCGACGAGGCCACCGGCTACCGCTACTACCGCGCAGGGCAGGTCGAACCGGCCCGGCTCGTGGCCATGCTGCGGCAGCTCGACATGCCGCTGGCCCGGATCGCCGAGGTGGTCGCGGCGGGCGACGGGCCGACGGCGGCGGAACTGCTCGGCGCGTACTGGGCGGACGTCGAGGCGCGGGTGGCGGGGCAGCGGACGCTCGCCGAGTACCTCCGTGGGCGACTGTCGGGGAGGAGCTCCGAGATGTACCGGAAGTTCGCGGTCGAGACGGTGGACGTGCCCGAGCAGGTGGTGATCACCGAGAAGCGGCACACGCTGGCGGACGAGCTGCCGACGTGGATCGGGGCGGCGCTGGGCCGGCTGGAGGAGGCGGCCCGGGAGTGCGGGGGCGTGGCCGGGGTGCCGTACGTCGCCTACCACGCCGAGGTGTCCATGGAGAGCGACGGCCCCGCGGAGGCGTGCGTGCCTGTCGCCGATGAGGCGGCGGCACGGGCCTGGGCGGAACGATGGGGGTCCCCCCTGGTCGAGCGGAGCCGAGAGCTTGGGGGAGGGTGGGCGTGGGAGACGGCGGTACGGGTGGAGCCGGCCCGGCGGCTGGCGTACACCCGGATCACCAAGGCGCAGGTGGCGCACCCGCAGATCCTGGCCGCGTTCGAGGCGGTGGAGGAGTGGATGGCGGCTCGGGGACTGGCCGCGGCCGGTCCGTGCCGGGAGCTGTACTTCGCGGACTGGGGGGCGGCGGGAGCCGACGACCCGGTGTGTGATGTGGCGTTCCCGGTGAGCTGAGCGCGCTCAGGAGCCCGCGGGCACAAGCGGAGCCCTCTCGGCAAGGACGGCGAGGCTGGTCGAGAGGGCTCTGTCGGTGGTGCTTGTGCTGTTGTCGAGCGGTGGCTCAGGCCTTGACCGAGGCCACGAAGGCGTCCCACGCGTCGGCGGGAAACGCCAGCTTGGGGCCCTCGGGGACCTTGGTGTCCCCGAGTTCCAGGGCCTCTTCGACGGTCGACCTGACCATCACACAGGCGCCGTTGTTGTTGGTGTAGGACGACGTCGTCCACGTTTCCGTGGCGCCCAGACGAATTGCCATGTTCGCTCCGTAGCAGTTGCGTTTACGCCAACCCGTGCTGGTGGTTGGCGTGATCGACGCTACTCGCCAACATCCTCGTTCGGAGCAGTCATTCACTCGACCGGATGGCATATTCCAGGGGAGACTTCCAGTCAGGCGTGTCAGGGGTGTAGCATCCCGCGCTTTGCCGGACGGAAGGTCCCGGGCCACGGAAGGTCTCGCGCCACGGACGGTCAGCGCGCGTAATCCTTCGCGAGGCGCTCGATGAGCTGCCGCGACTGGTCCACGTTCAGCGACTGGGCGCGCAGGTGCTCGTACATCACCGTGTACTTCTGCACGTCGAGCGGCTTCTCCAGGTACAGGTCGCTGGTCACGCCCTCGATGTACACCACGCTGGAGTCGGCCGCGTCGGCGAACTCCAGGATCGAGTACTGCCCGTTGATGCCGGCGTGCGCGCCGACCTCGAACGGCAGCACCTGCACGGTGATGTGGGGCAGCTGCGACATCTCGATGAGGTGCTCGAGCTGCTCGCGCATCACCTGTCGGCTCCCGACGACCCGGTGCAGGGACGCCTCGTCCAGGACCACCCACAGCCGCAGCGGCTCCGTCTCTGCGGTGATCCGGCCCTGCCGGCGCAGCCGGACCTCGACGCGCTTGTCGTTGTCCGCCTCCGACGCCTCGGGCGAGCCGCCCCGGATGATGGCCTCGGCGTACGCACGCGTCTGCAACAGGCCGGTGATGATCTGGGGTTCGTAGACCCTGAGCGACTCGGCGTCCGTCTCCAGGCCGATGTAGACGCTGTACGGGATGTCCCCGAAGGCGTGCCACCAGCCCTGCTGCCGGGAGTCCTTGGCCATCTGCATCAGCGAGTCGACGATCCGCTGGTCCTCGACCTCGTAGACCCCGCACAGGTCCCGGACGTCGCGCTGGCTGATGCTGCGCCGCCCGTTCTCCAGCCGGCTGATCTTCGACTGGGACACCAGCAGCCGCTCGGCGACCTCTTCGGCCGTCATGCCCTTGAGCTCACGGAGCCGGCGCAGCTCCTGGCCCAGCCGGCGCCGCCTGACGGTGGGATTGACATTGGACGCCACGGGACGTGCACCTCCGGCTGCGTGCCTCTACTTTGCGTGTCTGCTGTTGAGCAGACTGCCACCAAGCTGCTTCCTACCGCTGGGAAACGGTGGATATGCGACGGGTACACGCCAGTTCGGGCAGGCACGCCGAGCGGGGCGGGGAGAGTGTGTGCTCTCCCCGCCCCGCTCGGACAGCGGCTCCCGTGACCGGGTTCGTGGGCGCGGCGTCGTGCTCGTGCCGCCGCGCGGCTCAGTGGGCCACGGCGCGCGCCATGGTTCCGTGGCGCGGTTGCATCGGAACACCGCGGGCGGGTTCCGGTGCGGGCCTGGCTCCGCCGGCGGCCGGACGGCCGGACGGGGCCGGGCTGCGGCGCGGCTGGGCCGCCACGCCGTTCTGGACGTCCATCACCGCGTGCGCGACGAGACCGCCCATGGGGTCGTGCCTGATCAGATCCCGCAGCCGGGACCGAGAGGAGCGCCCCTCGTTGCCCGGATACAGGTGCTTGCCGAGGCCGACCGCGTGTGCCAGGGCGGCGAGCGCCGCGGTCCGCGGGTCCGGCGGTACGCCGGTGCGGATCGCCGAGTCCAGCCGGGCCCTGATCTCCCGGCTGATGTCGTTGTCCGTCGCCTGGTAGCGAGTCGTCGGCAGCACTCCGCACATCTGGCCCGCCACGGCATGCACCATGCCGCACCGCTCCAGATGGCTGAGGTAGGTCTGGCGGAGCCCCAATCGTGGCCCGCCGATCCAGTGAACGGCCCGTACAGGAGCGCCGCGCCTTCGCAGCAACTCCAACGCGCAGTCCAGAGTTGGATCTCCAGTCGGCCGTGGTACAACCACGGCGATACGATCCCCGTCTGGGGCTATCCGTCCGGCCAGTGCCAGCTCCACTAGCTGTGCACCGGCCAGACCGAGGTCGAGCGACTGCGGCTGCGCAGTGGTACCCGTGGCCGGGTCCAGTGCCAGCAGCAGAAGCTCTTCCGGAAGTGTTCTGCGGCTCCTGCCCATCCATGCCTCCCCGCGTGGATGAATGACAGGGTGACCCCTCTCACATTGGTCTGTCGAGGGTGCGTGACCGGTTCGTAGTGGAACCAGTAGGTATGTCGTTCTCGTCTACCGGATGGGTTTAGTCCGCACACAGGACACTGGTACATGGTTCGGACAGCGCCGGGGAGCGGTGTCACGGGCGGCGGTTCACGGTTCGGTACGCGCACGCGGGTGGTGCGGCGCGAGGAGGAGGCATCGGTGGCGGGCGAGTCCCCCGACAGGTCGAAGCAGCGCGAGTCGTCGGCAGAACCGACGTCGGGGAGCGCGAGTCCGGTTCCCGAGGCCAGGAGCGAGGCCGCACCCAAGCGCGACCCGCGCCTGGCGGTGGCCCGGGACACGGAGAGGTCCGCGAAGCGGGGCGGCGCCGATACGGCGACCCGTGTGCTGTCCACCCGGACGGCGGAGAAGCCGGGCGAGGAGGCCGACGCCGAGCGGGACGCGGGCGAGGCGGGTTCGCCGGCTGACGCCGAGCGGGGCGAAGGTGAGGCCGGTTCGACGGCTGACGCCGAGCGAGAGGCTGACGCCGAGCAGGGCTCGGACGAGGCGGACTCGGCGACTGACGCCGAGCAGGACGCCGACGACACCCGTGCCGAGGGCCCGGCGGCTGAGGCCGAGCAGGGCGACAGCGACGCGGGCACCGGGACTGCGGCGGCTGAGGCCGAGCGGGACGCGGGCGAGACCGACTCTGCGGCTGATACCGAGCAGAACGCCGACGACACCGACTCGGCCGCTGACACCGAGCAGGACGCCGACGACACCGACTCGGCGTCTGACGCCGAGCAGGGCGGGACCGACGCCGGCGCCAAGGGCGCCGCGGCCGGCGCGTCCCAGGGGTCTGCCGAGGAGGACGTGAAGGGCTCCGGCGAGTCCTCCGGCTCCGGTCAGCGCGGGGACGACACTGCCTCCGGTGACGGACGGCTGCGGGACGCCGTGGCCGCGTGGGTGGCGTCGGCCGACCAGGACGAGGAGCCTGCGGCGGCCGAGGGCCGGGGCGAGCGGGCCGAGGGCGCCGGCAAGGGCTCTGAGGACGGCCAGGAGGCGGCTGAGAGGGCGGAAGAGGCCGCGGAGGCCGACACGGACGGCCAGAAGCCTGAGAAGGCTGCTGAGGCCGACGTGGACGCCCGGGACGACCAAGACGCCGAAGGCGGGGAGGAGGCCGCCACCGACGTCGAGGACCGGCCGAGGACCGAAGGCGCGGACAACGCTGCCACCGACGGCGAGGACCGGCCGAAGGCCGGAGACTCGGACGAGGCGGACGAGGCCGGTGCCGGTGCCGAGGACGGGCAGGAGGAGGCCGACGAGCCCGAGGCGGACCGTTCCGCCACCGGCGCTTCCGAGGACGCCTCGGCGGACACGACCACCTCCGACGACACCGACGACACCCCGGAGAAGCCCGAGACGGCCGAGGCCGACGGCGCGGACAAGGCTCCCGAGTCGGACGACACCGACACCGGCAAGGGCGACGCCGAGCCCCCCGTCGACCAGCCCACAGCCGTCTTCAAAGCTGTACGGCCGCCGGTCGATCAGCCGACCACCATGCTGAAGCTCGGCGGTGCCGCCAAGGAAGCCAAGGACGCCAAGGACGCCAAGGACGCCAAGGCCGCGCCCGAGAAGGACGCCGAGCGCACCAGTAAGTTCGTCGCGCTCAAGCCGTTGGACGACCCGGCGGCCCGCAAGCCGGCGACCGCCCCCGCCCCCGCCGACGCCACCGCCTCCGTGCCCACCGTCGGCCCCGAGCGGACCACCCAGCAGCCCCTGCCGCCGCGCCCACCGCTGGACCTGCTGGCCGAGCTGACGAACACCCCGCCGCCGCCGGACACCCCGCTGCGGACGGCCGTGCGGCGGGTGAAGATCTGGACGCCGCTGGTGCTGCTGCTGGTGATCGTCTTCGGCGTCGTGCAGAGCGTGCGCCCGCTGCCTGCGCCCACCCTGGAACTCACCGCCGAGGACAGCTACACCTTCGAGGGCGGCAAGGTCGACATCCCCTGGCCGGCCAAGGGCCAGGCCGCGCTGGACGTCCAGGGCATCGGCACGTTCGGGTCGTCCGGCGAGCAGAAGCCCGTGCCGATCGCGAGTGTCGCCAAGGTCATGACCGCCTATGTGATCCTCCGCGATCACCCGCTCAAGAGCGGTGCGGACGGGCCGAAGATCGACATCGACCAGGCCGCCGAGGACCAGTCCGACGCCGGCCAGGAGTCCACCGTCGACGTCACCAAGGGCGACAAGATCAGCCAGCGGGAGGCTCTGGAGAGCATCCTGATCGCTTCCGCGAACAACGTGGCGCGGCTGCTCGCCCGCTGGGACGCGGGGTCCGAGAAGGCGTTCGTGGGCAAGATGAACGACGCCGCCAAGGACCTCGGCATGAAGAACACGACGTACACCGACCCGTCGGGCCTGAACAACACCACCGTGTCCACCGCCGTGGACCAGGTGAAGCTCGCCAAGGCGGCCATGGAGCAGCCCGCCTTCCGCGAGGTCGCGGCGATGATGTCGTACGTCGACTACAAGGGCACCAAGCACGACAACTGGAACCGCCTGGTCGGCTACAACGACGTGACCGGCATCAAGACCGGCACCACCACCTCGGCGCTCGGCAACCTCGTCTTCTCGGCGAGGAAAGAGGTCAACGGTGAGACCCGCCGGATCGTCGGCGCCGTCGTGCGCCAGCCCGCCGGGGGCCCGGACAACACCATCCTGGGCGCCGCGCTGCACGAGGGCGACAAGCTGATCAAGGCCGCGCAGGGCGCGCTGGAGTCGGCGACGATCCTGAAGAAGGGCACAGTCGTCGGGTACGCGGACGACGGCCTCGGCGGCCGTACGCCGGTCGCCGTCACCGAGGACGTCACGGCGGTCGGCTGGGCGGGCCTGTCCGTCAAGCTGACGTTCGCCGCTGACGAGCTGCCGCACACGGCGAAGGCCGGCAAGAAGGTGGGCACGCTCACCGTCGGTGACGGCAGCACCAACGCGGTCAAGGTCCCGGTCGCCCTCCAGAAGGACCTCGTGGAGCCGGGCTTCGCGGACAAGCTCACGCGCATCGGCTGAGCCGGCTCGCCGGCCCGCACGACCGCACCCCGCCGGTAACGGCCCGTCCGGGCGCCGCCCGGCGGGGTGCGTGCTAGCGTCGCGGCGCGGCTGTGAACCGCTGACCAACGGGGCACGGCCGGGAAGAGAAGACGAGAACAGAAGACGGGACACGGGGAGTGCCTTCGAGTGGCCACAGCGGAGCCGACACGCGCCGACGACGCCGAACCGGGCCCGGTAGCCGGCCCGCGAATACGGCTGCCCGCAGCCGGGGAAGGCAGCAGCCGCAACGGCCGTGACGGCGACTCCCCCGACCTCCCGGAATCCGGGTTGAAGGCCGCCGTACTGACGCTGCGTGAGCGCATGCTGCGCCACCCGGTGCTGTCCATCACGGGCCTGGCCGGAGTGCTCCACGTCGTCTGGTTCTTCACGTTCGCGAACAGCGGCGGCGATCTGGCCGCGCAGGACGCCTGGGCCGAGTTCGTCGGCCGGCACCCGGACTCGGCGTACAACCTCGCCTGGTACGGCGGGATGCACCCGGTGTCGTACAGCGTGGTGTCGCCGTATCTGATGTCGGTGCTCGGCGTGCGCACGACGATGATGATCGCGGGGACGGTCTCGGCGGGCCTGCTGACCCTGCTCCTCCTGCGCAGCCGGTCCGTCCGCAATCCCCTGTGGGCGTCGCTGGCCGGTGTATTCGGGCTGTTCTGCAACGCGGTGTCCGGGCGGGTGACGTTCGGCCTGGGCATGATGTTCGCGCTCGGCGCGGTCGCCGTCGTGTTCTGCTGGCCGTACCGGTGGCGCTACAAGCGCTGGGCGAAGGCCCTGTCCGCGGCGCCGCTGGCCGCGCTGGCCACCATGGCCTCGCCGGTCGCGGGTCTGTTCGTGGGCCTGGTGGCGGTGGCGCTGTTCCTCCAGAAGCGACGGCCGGGCGCGTGGGCGCTGGGGCTGGCGCCGACCGCGGTGGTGGCGGTGTCGGCGTGGCTGTTCCCGTTCTCGGGGACGCAGCCGATGATGATCGGCTCGGTGCTGCTGCCGCTCGCGTTCTCGGTCCTCGTCTTCGTCCTGGTGCCGGAGGACTGGAAGACGGTCCGGCTGACGGCCGCGGTGTACGGGCTGGGCGTCGTGCTGGTGTGGCTGGTCAGCTCCCAGATCGGTTCGAACATCACGCGGCTGGCGATGCTGTTCGCCGGGGTGGCGCTGGTCACCGCGCTGCCGTTCACGGTGCCGCGCAGCCGCAAGTGGTACGCGGCCGTCGTCGCGCTCGTCGGTTTCGCCGGGTGGATCGGCTTCAAGACGGTCGACGACATCGTGCACACGGCGCCGGCGGCGTCCTGGTCGCGCGAGCTGGCGCCGCTGGTGAACGAGTTGCAGGAGGTCCGCGCCGAGAAGGGCCGCGTGGAGGTCGTCCCTGCCCGCTCCCACCGCGAGGCCTCCGCCCTCGCCCCGTACGTCAACCTGGCCCGGGGCTGGAACCGGCAGGCCGACATGGAGCGCAACCCCCTCTTCTACGACGACACGCTCAACTCGGCGAACTACCACGAGTGGCTGAAGCGCTGGGCGGTGCACTACGTGGTGCTGCCGAAGGACGAGCCGGACGGCGACGGGGGGCAGCGGGAGCGTGCGCTCGTGCAGCGCGGGCTGCCGTATCTGACCCAGGTCTGGGGCGACGCCAACTGGCAGCTCTTCAAGGTGACCGACCCCACCCCGCTCGCCGAGCCGAACGCCGTCGTCGACCGGGCCGAGCAGGGCGAGATGATCCTCCAGGTGAAGAAGGCGGGCCGGATCCTGGTCCGCATCCCGTACTCGCCGTGGCTGAGCATCGTCGACGCCGAGGGCAAGAGTCTGAAGCCACCGCAGGAGACGGAGGCGTCCGAGGACCGTCCCGAGGGCGAGCCGAAGACGTACGTCAACGTCAACGGCTGTCTGGCGGAGACGGAGGAGGACGAGGACGGCGACAAGTGGACGGTGCTGGTCGCGCCGAAGCCGGGCACCTACCACCTGGCGGCGCCCTACCAACTGCCCCGGGGCACGCCGTGCCCGGAGGAGCTGCGCTGACCCTGCCGGCTCTGGCTTTCGGCGCTCGGCTCTCAGCGGAGCCGGTCGACGTACTGGTCCGTTCCCGGCACCGTCGGGACGAAGGGCGCGACCAGCTCCACCCGCCCGAGCCCTGATTCGCCGACCGCGGTGTCCAGGCCGGTGAAGAAGGCGTCCCAGCACTCGCGCGGGTCCGCCTGGAGGAACCACAGCAGGGTCAGCCGGGTGTCGACGCCCTCGACCTGCTTGACGTAGGTCATGCGGTCGCCGGGCAGCGGGGTCGGCCGGAAGACGGTCACCATCGCCGCCGGGGAGCCCGCGAGCCGCTTGGGCAGGTGGCGGGAGCGCAGCCACTCCAGCAGCTGCGGGCGCTGCTCGGGTGCGCCGGCCTCGACGACCTGGAGGACCAGGCCTGCGTAGGGGTGGTCGAGGGCGTGGACGTCGCGCGGTCCGGCCGCCCCGTCCCGGTAGACCGTCGCCTCGTGGTCCTGGAAGGCCGTGAGGACGTGGGTGCGGTCGTGGTAGACGCGGCCGTCGCGGTTGAGGCGCTTGTTGATGGCGACCGTCCAGCGCATGTGGTCGTCGTAGCGGCCGGCGGTGATCCAGTACGTGGAGAGGTAGCAGCCCGTGGTGACGGGCTGGGCGACCGCCGACTTCTCGGGGTAGCGCAGGAGTTGCAGGTCCCGGGTCGCCACCCAGCGGCGGCCGGCGTACATCCAGGGCATGGCCATCGCGCCGGCGTAGTAGTGGTCGTCCTCGTACCAGCGGTTGTAGGCGTACTCGTGGCCCGGGTGCGGTTCGACCATGGTGATCAGGGCGTGGCCGGGGTGGGTGCCGTAGGGGCCGACGGCGGCCAGTTCGGCGTACAGCTCGCTGCGGGTGTCGTCGCTCATGCCCTTCCCCTCTGTTGGCGGCTGGCTCATACTCTGACGCTCCGTCAGATAATGCGCCAGGGTTCCGGGGAGGCTTCGATGTCGCTGCTCGCGGGGAAGACGGTCGTCGTGTCGGGGGTCGGGGCCGGGCTGGGGCGGCAGGTGGCGGCGGCCGTCGTACGGGACGGCGGCCGGGCCGTGCTCGGGGCCCGTACCGAGGCGAACCTGGCGAAGACGGCCGCCGAGCTGGATCCGGACGGGTCGCGCACGGCGTACCGGGCGACCGACATCACCGACGAGGGGCAGTGCGAGGCGCTGGCGGGGCTGGCGCGGGAGCGGTTCGGGCGGATCGACGCGGTGGTGCATGTGGCGGCGCTGGACGGCCACTTCGGCGGCCTGGAGGACGCGGACTTCGAGGCCTGGCACTCGGTCCTGGACGTGAATCTGCTGGGCACGCTGCGGATGACCCGGGTCTGCCTGCCGTCGCTCAAACAAGGCGGCGGGTCCGTCGTGTTCATCGGGACACAGTCGGCGGCGGCCGCTCCCTCGCAGGTGCGGCAGGCGGCGTACGCGGCGTCGAAGGGGGCGCTGACGAGCGCGATGTACTCGCTGGCGCGGGAACTGGGGCCGTACCGGATCCGGGTCAACACCGTGCTGCCGGGCTGGATGTGGGGCCCGCCGGTGCAGGCGTACGTACGGTTCACCGCCGGCCGGGAGGGCGTGTCGGAGGCGGAGGTGCTGGGCAGGCTGACGGGTCGTACGGCACTGCCGGAGCTGGCGACGGACGCGGACGTGGCGGACGCGACGGTGTTCCTGGCGTCGGACCGGGCGCGGGCGATCACGGGCCAGTCGCTGCTGGTGAACGCGGGTGAGCTGATGCGCTGAAGGCGATTTCCAGCCAGACGATGTCGTTCACGTACATAAATGCAAGTCATCTCACCGAACTTTTTTACGGTCTCTTGACCTTCCTCTTCCTTGCCGTGCGCACGTCACCGAACCCAGAGTTCACATGCCTGACCCTGGCGGCGCACCCGTGGAAGGGGACTCATGAACGGTCTCGACTGGGCCGTGCTCATCGGCTACTTCGCCGTGATGGTCGCGATCGGCGTCTGGTCGCACAAACGCGTGGACAACGTCAGCGACTTCTTCACCGCCGGCGGCAAGATGCCGTGGTGGCTCTCCGGCATCTCGCACCACATGTCGGGCTACAGCGCGGTGATGTTCACCGGGTACGCGGGCATCGCCTACACCTATGGCGTCACGTCCTTCGTCACCTGGTCCTTCCCGATCGCCCTCGGCATCGCCATCGGCTCGAAGCTGTTCGCGCCGCGCATCAACCGGCTCCGCTCGCGGCTCCATGTGGCCTCCCCGCTGGAGTACCTGAAGAACCGTTACGACCTGAAGACGCAGCAGGCGCTGGCCTGGTCCGGCATGCTGCTGAAGATCGTGGACGTGGGCGCGAAGTGGGCGGCGATCGCGACGCTGCTGTCGGTCTTCACGGGGATCTCCCTCAACCAGGGCATCCTCATCACCGGCGGCATCACGGCGGTCTACTGCACGATCGGCGGCCTGTGGGCGGACGCGCTGACCGAACTCGGCCAGTTCATCATCCAGTTGCTGGCCGGCATCGCGATGTTCGTGGCGGTGTTCGTACGCCTCGACGACCACGGCGGCTTCTTCGGCGTCTGGGACTCCCCCGAGCTCCAGGGCCACGAGAAACCGCTCGTCGGCCCGTACGGCACGGTCTTCCTGCTGGCGTTCCTGTTCATCAAGCTCTTCGAGTACAACGGCGGCATGCTCAACCAGGCCCAGCGCTACATGGCCACCCCGAACGCCAAGGAGGCCGAGCGGTCGGCCCGGCTGTCGGCGATCCTCTGGCTGGTCTGGCCGCTGGTGCTGTTCTTCCCCATGTGGATGTCCCCGCTGCTGGTCGAGTCGCAGAAGGCCGACGGCTCCGACTCCTACGCCCTGATGACCGAACAGCTCCTCCCCCACGGCCTGCTGGGTCTGGTCATCGTCGGCTTCTTCTCGCACACCATGGCCATGTGCTCCTCGGACGCCAACGCCATCGCGGCCGTGTTCACCCGGGACTGCGCGCCGGTGATCTGGGCCCGGGCACGGGCCTGGAACCAGAGCCAGGGCCTGCGGGTCGCCCGTGTCGCGACGGTGGTCTTCCTCGGCCTGTCGATGGCGGCGGCGACGCAGGTCAACTCCCCCGCGTTCAAGGACATCATCACGGTCGTCATCAAGTGGGTGGCCGGTCTGATGGGCCCGATGGCGATCCCGATGATGCTGGGCCTGCTGCGGGCGTTCCGCCGCTCCGGACCGACGGCGGCCCTCGTCAGCTGGTCGATGGGCCTGCTCGCCTTCTGGCTGGTGAACTACCCGATCCACTGGAACGTCGAGGGCGGCGTGCCGCTCCAGTACCAGGTGTCGATCCCGCTGGCGGTTTCGCTGGTCCTCTACATCCTCATCGGCTACATCAAGCCGGAGGACACCCCGGAGCGGCTGGCGCTCATCGAGAAGATCAACACGGACGGGGACGGGGCGGCGTCGGCCGCGGTCCCGGTACCGGCCGGGCCGGCGGACGACGTGGTGCGGACGACGGTCAAGGACTGAGGCACGACGGTCAAGGGCTGAGGCGCAGGGTCCGCGGGGTGGGCTCAGGCCCTCGGATAGCGGGCGAGCCACCCCGGTGACGAACCCCCGGGCCCGTGCAGGGCGGGCCCCTGGGTCATCTCCATGGCGAAGTCGTCGGCCAGCTCCAGGATCGTGGGGCGGCCCTCCAGCTCGGCCAGCCAGGCCGGGGGGAGGGCCGTCTCGCCGTGCAGGGCCCCGAGCAGCGCGCCCGTCAGCGCGGCGGTGGCGGCGGAGGGGCCGTCGTGGTTGACGGCGAGAGTCAGTCCGTGCCGGACGTCGGCGGCGACGAGGGCGCAGTACACGGCAGCGGCGACGAGACTCTCCGCCGTACCGGCCCCGCACAGCTCCGCCACGCGCTCCGGCCCGGGCAGTCCCTGCCGTACGGCACCGAGGGCGTGCTGGAGCGCGTCCGACACGGGCTGGTGCCCGGGCCGGGCGGCCAGCAGCGCGAAGCCCCGCTGCACGGCACCGTCGACACTCTCCCCGAGGGCGAGGGCATGCACGATCACGGCGTACGCGCCCGCCGCGAGATATGCCGTGGGGTGTCCGTGGGTCTGCGCCGCGCACTCCACCGCGAGCTGGGCGACGAGCTGCGGCTCCCACCCCACGAGCAGCCCGAACGGAGCGGACCGGGCGGCGGCCTCGGGCCCGAGCTCACCGGGGTTCTTGGGCGTCTCGGGGGTCCCCATGGTCTCGTCGGCGAGTCCGAGGAGCAGCGCCTGGCTCGGGTCCCGGCGCGCATACAGCCACTCCTCCCGCGCGAGCCACCCGTCGTCCTTGCGCCGCAGGTCGGGCCCCCAGTCCCGCTGGGTGGCGGCCCAGCGCAGATAGGCCCGGTGCAGGTCGGTGGGCGGATGCCAGGCACCGGTGTCCCGCCGCACCTGGGCCCGTATCAGCCCGTCCACGGAGAACAGGGTGAGCTGGGTGAGATGGGTGACGGCACCGCGTCTGCCGTAGGCGGGAGCCAGATCGACCAGCCCTTCCGCCCCGTACGCCTCCCTGATCCCGTCGATCCCCAGCCCGTCCACGGGCGCACCCAGCGCGTCCCCGACGGCCAAGCCGAGCAGCGTCCCGCGCACCCGGCTGCGAAAGTCCTGCTGCTCCGTACGCCCCCAGACGGCACCGGCAGTCGCACCCACCTTGACCTCCCAGGGACCGTCCATACGTACGACAGCTCAGCACTGTAATCGAACGGGGACGGCGGCTTCAGGGGGCGGAATGCTGTGGGCCTGTCCGGCGGAACACGCCGGACAGGCCCCGGGGGCCCGGGGAGGCTCAGCGCTTGAGCGTGAAGGTGAAGTCGCCGGAGAGCCTGCCGCTCAGCCGGACCGCCGACACGAGCTTCCCCTCCGCGATCAGTCTCCCGACCTCGGCCCGCGAAAGGCCGAGGCCTTCGGCGATCAGTCGCACCGGCCGGACAGGGATCCGCGCCGCGAAGCGGACCGATACGTCGATCACCTCGCGGTCCAGGTGATCCGATCCGCCGGTGTCGAGGCGCCAGGCGTCGTCCCAGTCGAGGGCGATGCGATTGCGGCGCCGCACGACCGGATCCTGGAGCAGCTCAGCCGCCAGGCCGGGGTCGTTGTCGTGCATCCGGTCCAGCAGCCCAGGCCGTACGGAGCGCACGTTCATGCGCTCCAGGACCGCGAGCTTCGCCGTGTCCCCGCAACCGGTACAGAGCACGAGGAGCCAGGCGTCGAGGAGCTTGTGGTTCGCGTTGACGCGGAACTTGCCGTTCGCCCGGAAACGCTCGGACGCGCACGCGTGGCAACGGCGGAGAACGGTCGGCAGGCAGGTGGGCATGACAACCCAGTCGATGAGCACAGAAGTACACCGGTTCCAGTGAGAAATCCGCAGCAAAAAGGAGCGCGGCGCACCTGCGCGACGCGCGACAGATCAGCTCTCGGGAGGTCTCACAGGGTGTACAACGGCACGTCCTTGCCTCGGCGACTTGGTGGGGCAGCACGGTAGGGCCACAGCGGCGCCGCTCCACCGGTTTTCGGACGGCAGTGCGTTCACTTCCACTCAATGCAACGAGTATCGCCTCGGCCGTTGCGTTGATTTCCAAACCGTTGCAACGATTACTACCCTCTGAACTGCAGCAATACCGTCTGCGCGCAACGAGATAGTTGCCAGCCTCGTGAATGCAACGTAGCTTTTCCATTGTTCGAAACGACGAGCCAAGGAGAGCACGATGCAGAACTTCGCCACCCCCGCCCCGATCTCCGCCGTCCTCGACATCCCGGCCGGACGCGTCCAGTTCATCGCCGCGGACCGCGCCGACACCACCGTCGAGGTCCTGCCCGCCGACCCCTCCAAGAGCCGCGACACCAAGACCGCCGAGAAGACCGCCGTCACCTACACCGACGGTGTCCTGCGGATCACGGCCTCGGCTTCCGGCAACCAGCTCACCGGCCCCTCCGGAGCCGTGGAGGTCACGGTCCGGCTGCCCGCCGGCTCCCGGGTCGAGGTCAAGGCCGACAGCACCGAGCTCCGCGGCGTCGGGCGCCTCGGCGACGTCGTCGTCGACGGCGCGTACCGACAGATCAAGATCGACGAGGCCGCGAGCGTCCGCCTCACCGCGATCGACGGAGACGTCGAGGTCGGCCGGCTGGGCGGCCCCGCGGAGATCAGCACGGCGAGGGGCGACATCCGGATCGCCGAGGCCGTGCGCGGCGCGGTCGTGCTCCGCACCCAGTCCGGCGACATCTCGGTCGTCGCCGCCGCGGGCGTCTCGGCCGCCCTGGACGCCGGCACCGGCTACGGCCGCGTCAGCAACTCCCTCAAGAACGACGGCACCACCGAACTCGACATCCGCGCCACCACCTCCCACGGCGACATCACCGCACGCAGCCTCTGAACGAACAGCACCAGGACTGTCCGGCCCGAGCCCACCACCAGGGGGACCACATGACGAAGAACAGCACTTCCTCGAACAGTTCGGCGTGGACCGGCATGGTGCCGGTCGACGACACGGCCCTGGCCGTCACCGACACCGGCGGTCCCGGGATGCCGGTGGTCTACCTCAACGGCCAGTTCGCCACCCAGGGGTACTGGCGGCGGGTCATCGCCGACCTGGGGACGGGGTGGCGGCACATCACCTTCGACGAGCGGGCCCGGGGCAAGTCGAAGCGTTCGGCGGACTACTCCTTCGAGGCGGCCGTGCGCGATGTCGACGCCGTTCTCGCGGCCAGGGGCGTGGACCGGGCGCTCGTGGTCGGATGGTCCTACGGGGCCGTCGTCGGGGCACACTGGGCCGAGCGGAACCCGGAGCGTGCCGTGGGTGCGGTCCTGGTCGACGGCGCGTTCCCCTACGACTGGCTGGACGAGGCCATGGAGCGGCGGATCCGGAAGCTGTTCCGGCGGCTGGGCTGGTTCATGCCGCTGCTGCGCCCGACGGGCCTGACCCCGCGGATGACCGCCGCACAGCAGGCCGACAGCAACATCGAACTCGGCAGGCTCTCCCGGGAGCGGGAGCTGGGGCCCGTGCTGGGTGACATCACCGTCCCGGTGCGGTACGTGGTCGCTTCGGGTACGTCCTTCGGCAGCCGCGGTGACGACCAGGAACGGATACGCACCGGCCTCGACGCGGTGACCGCCGGCAACCCGAACATCCGGATCAGCGCGAAGGTCGCCAGCAACCACGGCGCGCTCCTCAAGAAGGACTTCCGGGCCATCGCCGATGCCGTACGCGAGGTCGCGGCCCTCGACGGCGGGGAGCACTGAAGTCACGACCAGCCTCGAAGCCCACCGGTCGCAGAGGAGGCATGCACCCTCTCTGCGACCGGGGCGCTTTGCCGCACCCCTACGGGAGCAGAGGCAGGAACTCCCGCATCCACACGTGGTAGTACGGCCGGGCGGAGACCGTGACGATGTTTCCGTCGCGGACGGCCTCGTCGCCCGCGGCCACGTAGGTGTTGCCGGGCGCGATCTCTGACCGGATCATGTCCATGCCGGTCAGTTTCCTCCCCGTCACTCCGGCCGTCAGGAGCAGGCGAGCGCCCTCGGCGATGGCGCCGATCGGCTTGTCGCGCTCGACGAAGTGCCGGACGGTGTCACGGAATCCCTGGATGTTGCGCAGGTACTCCGTGGCGCGGCCGCCCGGGATGAGCAGGGCGTCGAACTCGGAGGGGTCGACCTCGTCGATCGCGAGGTCCGACGGGATCAGGAAGCCCAGCGATTCGAAGGTGTAGGGCCCGGGCGTCTCCTCGCTCGGATCCCAGCCCTCCTCACGCGGATCGATGAGGGTCTTGAGGACGGTCTTCTCCGGCGCGGCGACGGCTGCCGAGTGACCTGCTTCCAGGGTGCGTTCGAGCGCGTACGACAGCTGCCCGGCGCTCGAGTGCTCGCCGGCGAGGATGAGTACGCGGGACGGACTCGAAGCGGGCACGCTCAGGAGCTTGATGCCGCGCTCCTGAAGGAGGTTGAGGAACTCCCGGACCCAGGAGTGGTAGTGCCACCAGCCTCGCGCGGTGACGATATTGCCGTCGACCACGTGGTCCGGCTGCCCGGGGATCTCGCCCTTGTTCTCCACGTACGTGTTCTTCGACGTGGTGACGTCGACGGCGATGTCGTCCGCGCAGGCCATCCGCCGCCCTGTCACACCTGCGGCGAGGAGCAGCAGCGGGCCGTGGCACAGGGAGGCCACCGGCTTTTCGCTCTCGATGAAGTGGCGCACGATCGAAACGCAGCGTTCGTCATTGCGCAGGAATTCGGGAGCGCGGCCGCCGGGCAGCAGAAGACCGTCGTATTCCGTGGGATCGATCTCGTCGAAGGACGCGTGAGCGGGCAGGACGTAGCCCGGTCGCTCGATGCAGTAGTGGTAGGTGTCGGGGCCGCCCCAGTGCACACTGCTCTTGACCTGCCCCTTTCGCGGGGCGGCGATCGTCACCTCGAACCCTTCCTCCAGCATGCGGAAGTAGGCGTAATCGAGGTGATCGATGGCGGTGCCGTCGGACGCGATGATGAGTACCCTGGCCAATTTACTGATCCCCTGGGATTTCGATGGATTACCGGCGTGCGAGTGCGCGGAATTATGTCGTTTCGTTTCGTGATGGCGCTTGTGGATGAAATGGCGGCAGCGTCACTCGTCGTCGAGGTAGTCCCGCAGCACTTGCGAACGCGACGGGTGGCGCAGCTTGCTCATCGTCTTGGATTCGATCTGGCGGATGCGTTCGCGGGTGACGCCGTAGATCTGTCCGATCTCGTCCAAGGTCCGCGGGCGGCCGCCGGAGAGGCCGTATCGGAGGGAGATGATGCCGGACTCGCGCGGGGTCATGTCGGCGAGGAGGGTCTGGATGGTTCGCTGGAGGAGGCCGAAGGTGACCATCTCCCAGGGGGAGGGCGAGTCGCCGTCCATGATGAGATCGCCGAACTCGGTGTCGCCGTCGTCGGACAGGGTGACGTCCAGCGAGACGGGGTCCTTGGTGTAGGCGTTGAGTTCGGCCAGCCGCTCCACGGGGACCTCTGCCTTCTCGGCCACTTCCTGCGGGGTCGGCTCGATCCCGGTGTCGTGGAGCAGTTCGCGCCTGACCCGTGCCACGCGGTTGATGATCTCCACGGTGTGGACCGGGATGCGTATGGTGCGGCTCTGGTCGGCCAGGGCACGGGTGACCGCCTGCTTGATCCACCAGGTCGCGTACGTGGAGAACTTGAAGCCCTTGGTGTAGTCGAACTTCTCCACGGCCCTGATCAGCCCGGTGTTGCCCTCCTGGATCAGGTCGAGGAACTGCAGTCCGCGTCCGGTGTAGCGCTTGGCGACGGAGACCACCAGGCGGAGGTTGGCCTCGGTGAGGTGGTTCTTCGAGCGGCGCCCGTCCTCCGCGAGGAGCGTCAGTTCCCGGCGGAAGTGCGGCTCCAGCCCGGGTTCTTCGGCGAGGAGGTGCTCAGCGTAGAGACCGGCTTCGATGCGCTTGCCCAGGTCCACCTCCTGTTCGGCGGTCAGCAGCCGGACCTTGGCGATGAGCCGCAGGTAGTCCTTCACCTGGTCGACCGTGCCGCTGTCGGAGGAGAGCCGCGCACGGGGCGCGTCGGTCTCGTCGGCCTCCGCGAGCAGGAGTTCCTCCGGGTCCTCCACCCGGGCCTGCGCCTCAGTGACGCTCATGTCCGCTCCAGCTCCAGCAGGGAGTTGAGGAATCGCCCGGTGTGCGACCGGGCGTCGGCCGCGACCTGTTCCGGGGTGCCTTCGGCGATGACCTCGCCGCCCCGCAGGCCGCCCTCCGGTCCCATGTCGATCAGCCAGTCGGCCGACTTGATCACGTCGAGGTTGTGCTCGATGACGACGACCGTGTTGCCGCCGTCGACCAGTCGTTGCAGCGCCGTCAGAAGCCGGTCGACGTCCGCGGCGTGGAGGCCGGTGGTGGGTTCGTCGAGTACGTAGAGGGTGCGTCCGCGGGTACGGCGCTGGAGTTCGGCGGCGAGCTTGACGCGCTGTGCCTCACCGCCGGACAGGGTGGTGGCCGCCTGGCCGAGCTTCACATAGCCGAGCCCGACGTCGTCCAGGGTCCGCAGATGCCGGGAGATGATCTGGTGGCCGTCGAAGAAGTCCACGCTCTCCGCCACGGTCATGGCCAGGATGTCCGCGATGGACCGGCCCTTGTAGTGCACGTCGAGGGTTTCCCGGTTGTACTGGGCGCCCTTGCACACCTCGCACGGGACGTAGACGTCCGGGAGGAAGTTCATCTCGACCGTGATGGTGCCGTCGCCGTAGCAGTGTTCGCAGCGTCCGCCCTTGACGTTGAAGGAGAACCGGCCGGGCTGGTAGCCGCGCACCTTCGCCTCCGGGGTCTGGGCGAACAGCTTGCGCAGGTGGTCGAAGACGCCGGTGTACGTCGCCGGGTTGGAGCGGGGGCTGCGGCCGATCGGCGACTGGTCGACCTGGACCACCTTGTCGACGTGCTCGATGCCGGTGATGGCGCGGTGCCGGCCCGGCACCTTGTGCGCGCGGTGGATCCGCTGGGCGAGCGCGGTGTGCAGGATGTCGTTGACCAGGGTCGACTTGCCGGAGCCGGAGACGCCGGTGACGGCGGTGAACACCCCGAGCGGGAAGGACACCGTCACGTCGCGCAGGTTGTGCTCGGACGCCGCGTGCACGGTGAGGGCACGCTCGGCTGCCGGCTGTCGCCGCTGGGTGGGCAGCGCGATCCTGCGACGTCCGGAGAGGTAGGCGCCGGTGAGGGATTCCGGGTGCTCGGACAGCTCCTGCACGGTGCCCGAGCAGACGATCCGGCCGCCGTGAATGCCGGCGCCGGGGCCGATGTCCACCACCCAGTCGGCGACCCGCAATGTCTCCTCGTCGTGCTCGACCACGATCACCGTGTTGCCGCGGTCGCGCAGCCGCTTCAGAGTTTCGATGAGCCGCTGGTTGTCGCGCTGGTGCAACCCGATGGACGGCTCGTCAAGGACGTACAGCACACCGGTCAGGCCGGCTCCGATCTGGGTCGCCAGCCGGATCCGCTGCGCCTCCCCGCCGGAGAGGGAGGCGGCGGGCCGGTCGAGGGAGAGGTAGTCCAGTCCCACGTCGAGCAGGAACCGCAGCCGCTCGCCGATCTCCGCGAGCACGGCCTCGGCGATCCGCCGCTCGCTGCCCGTCAGCTCCAACGCCCGGACGAACTCGGCGAGTTCACCGAGTGGCAGCGCGGCCGCCTGGGCGATGCTGCGTCCGCCGACCGTGACTGCCAGGACGCCCGGGGCGAGGCGGGCGCCCCCGCAGGCCGCGCAGGGCACCTCGCGCATATATCCGGCGAACAGGTTCTGCCCGGCCCCGGACTCGGCGCCCTCGGCGTAGCGGCGCTCGATGTGCGGGATCACGCCTTCGTAGCGGGACAGGTGCGAGCGCTCACGGCCGAACCGGTTCCGGTACGCGAGGTGCAACCGGCGGTCCGCCCCGTGCAGCACCATCTCCCTCACGTCGGCGCCGAGTTCGCGCCAGGGCGTGGCCGTGCTGAAGCCGGCGTCGGCGGCCAGGGCTTCGAGCAGGCGGGTGAAGTAGTCGGCTCCGCTGGTGTTGGTCCAAGGGGCGATGGCGCCCTCGGCCAGGGACTTGGAGTCGTCCGGTACGACGAGAGAGGGGTCCACCTCCATGCGTGAGCCGAGGCCGGTGCAGGCAGGGCAGGCACCCCAGGGCGCGTTGAAGGAGAACAGCCGGGGCTCCAGTGACTCCAGGCCAGGGTCGTGGGAGCGCGGGCAGGCCATCGCCTCGGAGAAGACCACTTCACGGCCCGCGGCCCCGGGTTCGCGATCCACGAACTCGATCCGGAGGACACCGCCGCCGAGCCCCAGCGCGGTCTCCACGGACTCCGTCAACCGCTGCCGTACGCCCGGCTTGACGGCCAGCCGGTCCACGACCACATCGATCGAGTGCTTCTTGCGCTGGTCGAGTGCGGGCGGCGTGGCCAGCGCGAGGACTGTCCCGTCCACCCGGACCCGGCTGTAGCCGTCGGCGGACAACTGCCGGAAGACCTCGGCGTGTTCGCCCTTGCGGTCGCGGACGACCGGGGCCAGCACCTGGAAGCGGGTCCCCTCGTCCTCGTCCAGGAGCAGGTCGACGATGCGCTGCGGTGTCTGCCTGCTGACCGGCTCGCCGCACGTCGGGCAGTGAGGGTGACCGATCCGGGCGTACAGCAGTCGCAGGTGGTCGTAGACCTCGGTGATGGTGCCGACCGTGGAACGCGGATTGCGGCTCGACGTCTTCTGGTCGATGGCGATCGCCGGGGACAGTCCCTCGACGGCATCGACGTCGGGCTTGTCGAGCTGCCCCAGAAACTGCCGCGCATATGCCGAGAGGGATTCGACATAACGCCGCTGACCTTCGGCGAATATGGTGTCGAACGCCAGGCTTGACTTTCCGGATCCGGATACGCCCGTGAATACGATCAGTGCGTCCCGGGGCAGATCGACGGACACGTCACGGAGATTGTGTTGACGGGCACCCTTGATGACGATGCGATTTGTCACGAAGCCAACCGTAACACCGCTACTTCACTGGTGATGGCCCTTGTTCAGCGTGCTCCCGGTGTGGGGAACATCGCCCTTGACAAGAAAGTCCACCGTGTGGGCACAGAAAGACGAATAACATTCGACTTCCCGCCGGGAATGTGAGCAACAACAGCGCTGCCGACCGGCTCACCCGGCGGCCGGGAGCCCTTCGATGAGCACGCCGGTGCCGCGGGCGCTCGCCAGACGCATCCGCTTCAGCGGCTCGTATTCGGGCGAGTCGTACCAGGCTTTGGCCTGCTCGACCGAGGGGAACTCCAGCATCACCAGGTAGGCGGGGTGCCAGTCGCCCTCGACGTTCGACGGGTTTCCTGCGATGACGCGGTAGGTGCCGCCGAACTTGGCGACGACCGGCAGCACCTGAACTTTGTAGGCGTGGAGGACGAGGAAGCGGCGGCCGTGCTCAGGACGGTCGGGCGGCAGATCAAGATGTGGCGCGAGGCCGCGGGGTTGAAGCAGACGGAGCTGGGCTCGGCGATCGGGTACGGCGAGGAGATGGTTTCGTCCGTGGAGCGGGCGAGGCGGATCCCCAAGCCGGACTTCCTGGACAAGACCGACGAGGTGCTTGGTGCCGGGGGCAAGATCTCGGCGATGAAGAGGGATGTGGAGGAGGCTCGGTATCCGAAGACCGTACGGGACCTGACGAAGCTGGAGGACCAGGCAGTCGAGCTCGGGGCCTACGCAGCCCTGCACATCCACGGGTTGCTGCAAACGCCGGAGTACGCCCAGGCGTTGTACGCGATGCGACGGCCGGCCTACACCGAGGACGAGATCGAGCGTCACGTGTCCGCACGCATGGCACGGAAGGCCGTCTTCGATCGGGTACCCCGACCGCTGGTCACCTTTGTCCAGGAAGAGATGACACTGCGGCGCCCCTTCGGGGGCAAGATGGTGTTGCGTCGGCAACTCGAACACCTGTTGGAGGTAGCGGAGTTGCGGCACGTCGAGATTCAAGTGATGCCCATGGACAGGGAGGACCACGCGGCTGCGATGGGCTCGTTCAGGCTGTTGAAGCTCCAGGGTGGCAAGGCGCTCGGTCACACGGAAAGCCAGCTGTACGACCGCGTGATCAGCGACCCGAAGGACGTACAGGTCCTCGATATGCGCTATGGCATGATCCGGGCGCAGGCCCTCTCGCCGCGCGAGTCGCTGGCCTTCATCGAAAAAGTGCTGGGAGAAGAGACATGACGCCCACCCCACTGACGTGGATCAAGAGCAGTTACAGCGGAAACGACGGCCCTGATTGCGTCGAGGTCGCCATATCCCTCACCCGCCACCCGACCATCCACATCCGCGACTCCAAGAACAAGGACGCCGCCCGCCTGGAATTCACCGACGGCGCTTGGTCCGACTTCCTGGAGTTCGCAGTGGGGCGCTGAGTCTCAGTCCTGGGAGGCGAGGACCGACCCAAGCACCGCACGGTCGGTAGCCGAAAAGCGTTCCAGTGCCCCGGAGTCCAGTTCGCGGATCCTTTCCACGTCGGCCCGTGCCTCCGTGAGCCGTTCCATCGCCGCGAACAGGACGGCCCGGCGGCACAACGCCCAGGCATACCCCGGCCGGAGTTCCACCGCCCGGTCCAGGTCGGCGAGGGCCTCCGTGTGGCGGCCGAGGTTGGTGAGGGACGCGCCCCGGCTCGCGTACGCCGAGGCGTAGGCGGGGTCCAGGGACAGCGCGCGGTCGAAGTCGGCGACCGCCTCCGCGTCGCGGCCCGCGGCGCGCAGCGCGTCGCCGCGTTCGCAGCGGGCCCAGGGCCAGTCGGGGCTCAGGGTGAGGGCATGGTCGAGGTCGGCCAGTTGGCGTCGGGGGTCGCCCAGCGCGCGCCAGACCCGGGCGCGGCGGGCGAGCGCCCAGGCGTAGTCCGGCTTGAGGTCCAGTGCCCGGCCCAGGTCGGAGAGGGCGGCGTCCAGGTCTCCGCGGCGCTCGTGCGTGGCTCCCCGGGAGGCCCAGGCGAACTCGCCGGCCGGGTCGAGGCGGATCCCTTCGCTCAGGTCCCGGACGGCCTCGGTGTCGTGCCGGGCGAGCCGGTGGTGTTCGCCGCGCAGGGCGATGTACCAGGAGTTGTCCGGCTCCAGCGCGACGGCCCGGTCCAGGTCGGCGATCGCCGCGTCGTGGTCGCCCAGTTCCCCCCGGATTCCCGCCCGGTGACGGTAGGCGACGGCCAGCTCCGGATCGAGGGCGACGGCCCGGTCGTACTCGGCGAGGGCCTGCGCGTACGCGGCCTGTCCGCGCAGCTCGTCACCCCGTACGACCCGGGCCCGGGCCTGGGCCGGCACGTCGAGCACCGCGCGGCGCAGGAGCAGCCCGAGCGCGGACGTGATGCCTTCCTCGTCGAGTGCAGCCGTCAGTTCGGTGCCCCACCCGGCCACCGCCGCCGCTTCCGCGTCCTGGCCCGCGTCCACCAGCACGCGCGCCCACTGCGCGGCCACGGCCTCACCGGCGTCGCAGGCGTGGACGAAGTCCCGCAGCGCGTGCGGCAGCGCGTCCCGCTCACCCGCGCAGAGCAGGTGGTACACCTCGGCCAGGCGCAGGCTCCGCCACGTCTCGTCGGTCCACGGCTCGTCCCCGTCGCCCCGGGCCTCCTCCCGCCAGCCGCCGAACGTCCGCGCCAGGTGTCGCTGCCGCGCGGCCCATCCGCGGGGTGACCTGTTCCGTTCCGCGCGCAGCATCGGGGCCCGTACGACGTCGTGGTAGCGCAGTCGGCCCCCGCCGAGCTCGCCGACGAACGGCATGCTCCGCAACCACGCGTAGAGAGGTACCAGTTGCTCATCCGGGCACTCGGTGGCCGCCCGGAACACGTCCGCGTCCAGCCATCTCGGCAGCGCGCAGGACAGCGCGGCCGCGCGGCGTGCCGGGTCCCGCTCCCACTTCAGGAAGCGTTCCACGGCCGTGGCGCTCGGGTCGCCCACGTCGTCCGGGTCGGCGGGGCGGGACTCGGCGAGGGTGGAGACCAGGACCGGGAGGCCGCCGGTGAGGCGCAGGACCTCCTCGACGACCGGTTCGGAGGTCACACCCTTGCCGGCGAGCAGGCCGCGGGTCTCCGCCTCGGTGAAGGGGGACAGCGGGACGTCCGTCATGAAGTCCCTCAGGCCGCCCCAGACGGCCGTGTCCAGGGGGCGCCGGCCCGCCGTGACCACGACGGCCGTGGCCGGCATGGCGCCGTGGCGGTCGGTGGTCATCGTCTCGTGCAGCCAGTGGTCGAGGTACGGGCCCGTCCGCTCGTAGGTGTCGAGGAAGAGGGCGATCCAGGAGGCCGAGGCGGCGGCCTCCGAGAGTTCGCGCAGGAGCACCGGGGTGAGCACCTGCTCCGGGGCGAGGACCAGCCGCACGTCCTCCTGGTCGCGGAAGCGGGCCAGCACCCTCTCTCTGAACCGGTCCACTCCGCCCGCTAGTTCCTCGGAGTCGATCATGCCCGCGAGCGGGCCGACCACCGGGACCATCCCCAGCGCGACCGTCCCGGCCCGGGCCACCACCCTCCCGCTGACCGTCGGGCCCGCACCCTCCTCCTGCTCGTCCAGTGCGGCGAGCGCGGCCAGCTCCGCCTCGTGCCTGCGTTCGGCGTGGGTGGCGAGCGTGCGGTCGAGTTCCTTCAACCGGCGGCCCTGCGCGGCGAACTGGCGGCTGATCTCCGCCATCACCTCCGGCACACTGCCGGAGCTGTCGTCCACGTACGCGGTCAGCGCGCCCTGTTCGCGGGCGATCTGTTCCAACTCCCGCAGCAGGAAGGTCTTTCCGACGCCCGCGTTGCCGTGCACGTGGAAGCGGAAGCGGTGGCGTTCGTCGTGCGGAGGAGTCTCGAAGTTCTCGCGGAACAGCGCCCGTTCAGCGGCCCGGCCGACGAAACCGGCCCGGGTCCGCTGCCGTATCACGTCCTGCATCGACGGCCTCGCCTGCGCCATCCCCACGTCCCCCTCGTCTCGCCCCGCCCGCTTCCGCCGTCATTCTGTCGCGTCGGCGACCGCCGCTCGGGAAGAATGATCGGCATGGCCACCTCCTCCACTTCACGCCGCGGCGCGCTGCCTCTCGCCGCCGCCCTGCTCACCGCCTCCGTCGCCCTCTACATGGCGCTGGTCGCGTTCGGGAACATCACCGACTTCGGCACCAACCAGCAGTTCGTCCGGCATGTTCTCGCCATGGACACCACGTTCAAGGACGAGGACCTGATGTGGCGGGCCATCACCAGTACGGGGCTCCAGGACACCGCCTACGTGCTGATCATCGTCTGGGAGACCGTCGCCGCGCTGGTCCTCATATACGGGACCTGGCTGTGGGCCAGACGTGACCAGCAGCAGGCCCGGCGGATGTCCACGTACGGGCTGCTGATGGTGTTGCTGCTGTTCGGCGCCGGGTTCATCGCGATCGGCGGTGAGTGGTTCTCCATGTGGCAGTCGAAGAGCTGGAACGGGCTGGACGCCGCCACCCGCGTGTTCCTGTTCAGCGGGCTGGTGCTGGTCGTCAACCACCTGCCGTCCAAGCAGGCGGACTCGACTACCTGACCACGGTCACCGTCGTGCCGACGGTGCCGAACGCCCACAGTGCCGAGCCGTCCGCCTTCCGCATCCTGACTCCGCCCGTCCTGGCACCGGAGTCGGCGGGAGGCGGCGAGGCGCCGTCGACCGCGTTGGAGAAGGCGACGGAGACACCGGACTTCGCGGCGAAGTAGATGATGTGCTCGATCTGGACGCCGTCCGAGCCGGTCGTGGCCTCGTTGCGGGACGACACCGTGTACGTGCCGGGGTCGGGGCTGACCGTGCCCGGCCACACGGTGAACGTACGGCGGGTCGCCTCGCTCGCGTCGACCAGCCACACCCGCTTCTCGTCGAGTGAGTAGACGATGCGCCGGCCGGTGCCGGAGCCGTCGGGCACCCTCGCCGGGACCGAAGCCGAGGGCGTGGGCTGCGCCGGCACCGAGGCGCTCGGCTTGGCCGAGGTGGCGGTGGGCTGCGGGCCCCGGTCCGCCTGCACGGCCAGGACCGTCACCGCGGCTATCGCTCCCACGGTCAGCCCGGTCACCCAGGCCCACGAAGGAAGTCGGGCAGGCACGGGCACGCATCTCCTCAGTCACGGGACCCCGCGGAACGGGGGTTCCGATCATCGTACTGCGAGCCCGTTGCTTCCCAGGCGGCCTAGGGGCCGTCGACGGTTTTGCGGACCGGTACGGGGCCCGTGCCGGCTCCGTGGGCGGTGTAGCGCGGGGTGCGGACGGGGGCCGGGTAGGAGAGGTGCACGAGCCGGGTCTGCTCCTGCCGCATGTGGGTGAGCGACTCGAGGATGTAGCCCACGAGCAGGACGAGCGCGGCGATGGTCATGATCGCGGCGGCGAGGATCGCCGTGGGAACGCGGGGCACCGTGCCCGTGCGGACGAAGTCGGCGATGACCGGGATGCCGAGGACGACCGAGACCAGGGCCAGGACGCCGGCGATCACGGTGTGCACGAGGGAGGGCCGCTCGCGCCGCGCCAGGTCGAGGATGACCCGCAGGATGCGCCAGCCGTCCCGGTAGGTGCGCAGCTTGCTCTCCCCGCCGGCCGGCCGGACCCGGTAGTCCACGACCACCTCCGCCGTGGGAAGGCGCAGGTGGAGGGCGTGGATCGTCATCTCGGTCTCGGTCTCGAACTCCCGGGCCAGCGCCGGGAAGGACTTCACGAAGCGGCGCGAGAACACCCGGTAGCCGCTGAGCATGTCGGTCACGTCGTTGCCGAACAGGGACCGCACGGCCCCGGTGAGCACCTTGTTGCCGACCGCGTGTCCGGTCCGGTAGGCGCCGTCGTCCGCTACCCGGCGGGCGCCGACGACCTGGTCGTACGGCCCCTCGAAGAGCAGGTCCACCAGGTCCCGGGCGCGCGAGGCGTCGTAGGTGTCGTCGCCGTCGATGATGAGCAGGGCGTCGGCGTCGACATCGGCGAAGGCGCGGCGGATGACGTTGCCCTTGCCCTTGCGGGGCTCCTGCCGGACGATCGCGCCCGCCGCGCGGGCGACGTCCACGGTGCGGTCGGTGGAGGCGTTGTCGTAGACGTAGACGACGGCCTCGGGGAGCGCCGCGCGCAGGTCGCGGACCACCTTGCCGACGGCCGCCTCCTCGTTGTGGCACGGCACGACACACGCGATCGTCGGTTCCACGGCCACTCCCCACTCCTCATCCGAACATCCGAGCCGGTGTCGAATAGTCACATATGGTGGAAATCATGCGGTATGGGCGAGCCCATGCGGCGGGGGCGCGCCGGGTGGCTACTCTCGCTCTGTGCCGGTTCTCGCCTCTGTGACACGTTCCGTCCGTGATGCCGTACGGGGCATCTGGCGCGAGGCCGCGAAGTTCTCAGCCGTCGGCGCCCTGGCCTTCGTCGTGGACAACGGCGGCTACAACCTGCTGGTCTTCGGGCTGCCCGGCGACGCGGAGGGCGGGCCGATGGGGGCCGCTCCCGTCCAGGCCTCCGTCGTCGCGACGGGCGCCGCCGCGCTCTTCAGCTGGGCCGGGAACCGCTACTGGACCTACCGCCACCAGCACCGCGAGCAGGTGGCCCGCGAACTGGGCCTGTTCCTCGTCGCGAACGGCGTCGGTCTCGCCATCACGGCGGGCACGGTCTTCGCGTCCCGGCAGTTGCTCGGGCTCGACTCGGCGCTCAGCGACAACACCGCCCGCATCTTCGGCTGGGTGCTCGCGACCCTGTTCCGCTTCTACGCCTACCGGCGCTACGTCTTCGTCACACCCTGAGCCGTTAGCATCCGGCATATGGGACAAATGCCGTGGTTGCCGCGTGCGCACCGCTGGGTCTGGGGACTGGCCGCCGTCGCCGCGGTCTGCTGCCTGGGCACGATCCTCGTGTTCGCCCCCGGCTACCTGAGTCCCGACAGCCTCGACCAGCTCCGGCAGGCCGAGGGGAAAACGCCCCTGACCGACTGGCACCCGCCCGTGCTGAGCCTGGTGTGGCGTGCGCTCATCGCGGTGACCGGCTCGATCACGTCCATGCTCGTCCTCCAGGCCGTTCTCTTCTGGGGAGCGCTCTGGGTGCTGGCCTGGTGCGTCTGGGAGCTGACCGCGAGCCGCGGCGGTTCCCTCGCCGTACTCGGCCTCGGTCTGGCTCCCTTCGTGCTGACGTTCGTCGGGGTGGTGTGGAAGGACGTCCACGCGGCGGTCGCACTGCTCGCCGCGTGCGCGGTCGCGCTCACCGGGCTGCTGCTGCGGGACCGCCGGCCTCCTCGTCCCGCCGTGCGGTGGGGGCTGCTCGGGCTGGGCGTGCTGTTCCTCGCGTACGCCATGCTGGTGCGCAAGAACGCCTTCTTCGCCGCGCTCCCCGTCTTCGTCATGCTGGTCCTCGCACTGTGGCGCGCTCCCGGCCGCCGTACGTGGGCGATGTGCACGGCGGCACTCCTGGCCGCCCTCGTCGTACCGACCGCCGCCATCTCCCTGTTCGCGCGGCCTCTCGAGACGGAACAGGCCGCACAGATCATGCTCGACGACCTGGTCCACGTACTGGAGGTGGACGAGCTCCGGACGGCGGACGTGCCACCCGATCTCAGGGACCGGCTCGTGGCATCCGCGCAGGAGTGCGAGCGCGTCGGGGCCCTGTCGGACGCCTACTGGGCCTGCTACGAACGCCCGGCGGACGGGCTGCGCGGGGACTCAGACGAGATCACGTCCCTGTGGCTGCGCGAGATGAGCGGCCATGTGCCGCACTACCTCCAGTACCGGCTGCGGCTCTTCACGACGCTGCTGTTCGAGACCGACGACCCGTACAAAGCGGGGGTCAGCCGCAACGACCTGGGCATCGAGGTGGCGCATCCCCGGCTGGAGGACATGCTCGGCACGTACGTCAAGGGCATGGTGACGGACGTGCCGTGGCTGTTCCGCGGGTGGTTCTGGCTCGCCGTCGCGCTGGTGCTGGCCATCCGCCCGGGCAAGGGCCGGTTCTCGATGCCGGTCCGGGCGCTGGGCATCAGCTCGGCGGCCTACATCCTCGGCTACCTGCCGATCATGCCCGCGACGGACTTCCGCTACGTCTACTGGCCGGCGATCGCCTGCACACTCGGCCTGCTCCTGCTCTGGCTGGGCCGGGGCACGGCTCTCCCACCGCCGAAGAGCCCCGGCGCCACGCCCGACCGCGCCGTGACGGCACAGCAGCCGGCGGACGCCGGGGGCCGGTAGACCTCTCAGTCCAGCACCGGCAGCAACTCCGGCAGATGCCCGTCCGACGCCTGCGCCGCCCGCTGCCGCTCCTGCGGGACCTCCCCGTACAGGGTGTTCCGGGGCTTCGCCGGGCGGCCCGCGGCGTCGGCCACCGCGATGAGGTCCTTGACCGACTTGTACGAGCCGTAGGAGGAGCCCGCCATGCGGGAGATGGTCTCCTCCATGAGCGTCCCGCCGAGGTCGTTGGCGCCCGAGCGGAGCATCTCGGCCGCGCCCTCGGTGCCCAGCTTCACCCAGCTCGTCTGGATGTTGGGGATGTACGGGTGCAGCAGGAGCCGGGCCATGGCCGTGACCGCGCGGTTGTCCCGCATGGTCGGGCCGGGGCGGGCGATGCCCGCGAGGTACACGGGCGCGTTGGTGTGCACGAACGGCAGCGTCACGAACTCGGTGAAGCCGCCGGTGCGCTGCTGGATGCCGGCGAGGGTGCGCAGGTGGCCCAGCCAGTGGCGGGGCTGGTCGACATGCCCGTACATCATCGTCGAGGACGACCGGATGCCCAGCTCGTGGGCCGTCGTCACGACGTCGATCCAGTCGGCCGCGGGCAGCTTGCCCTTGGTCAGGATCCAGCGGACCTCGTCGTCGAGGATCTCGGCGGCGGTGCCCGGGATGGTGTCCAGGCCGGCCTCCTTGGCGGCGGTCAGCCACTCGCGGACGGACATGCCGGTGCGGGTCGCCCCGTTGACCACCTCCATCGGCGAGAAGGCGTGCACGTGCATGCCGGGGACGCGTTCCTTCACGGCCCGCGCGATGTCGAAGTACGCCGTGCCGGGCAGGTCCGGGTGGATGCCGCCCTGCATGCAGACCTCCACCGCGCCGACGTCCCAGGCCTGCTGGGCCCGGTCGGCGACCTGGTCCAGGGACAGGGTGTAGGCGTCGGCGTCCGTGCGGCGCTGGGCGAAGGCGCAGAAACGGCAGCCCGTGTAGCAGACGTTGGTGAAGTTGATGTTGCGCGTGACGATGTAGGTGACGTCGTCGCCGACGGCCGACCTGCGGACGTCGTCGGCGACCTGCGCGAGGGCGTCCAGGGCCGGTCCGTCCGCGTGCAGCAGGGCCAGCGCCTCGTCGTCGGTGAGCTTCGTGGGGTCGTCGGCCGCCGTGCGCAGGGCCTGCCGTACGTCGGTGTCGATGCGCTCCGGTGCCATGCCGGGGGCGGCCGCCTCGCGCAGGGCGCCCCAGTCGCCGTACACCTCGTCGAAGTCGTCCCGGCGGTCAGACGTACGGCCCTCGGAGTCGATCGAGGAGTGCAGGTCCGTGCGGCCGGACGCGACGAAGACCTCCTCCGGCTCCTGCCACGGCAGGCCCTCGGGCAGGGCCTCGGGGCGCGCGAGCCCGGTCTCCGGATCGGCCAGCGCCGCCACGTGCGGACGCAGTCGCGGGTCCAGCCAGGGCTCGCCGCGCCGGACGAACTCCGGGTACACGCACAGCCGTTCCCGCAGTTCGAAACCGGCCGCGCGCGACTTCTCGGCGAGCTGGTCGATCTGCGGCCAGGGGCGCTCGGGGTTGACGTGGTCGATGGTCAGCGGGGAGACCCCGCCCCAGTCGTCGATGCCGGCGCCGATCAGCCGCTCGTACTCGGCGTCGACGAGGTTGGGCGGAGCCTGGATACAGCCCGAGGGACCCATGAGGAGGCGGGCGACGGCCACCGTGGCGACCAGTTCGTCCAGTTCCGCGTCCGGCATGCCGCGCATCGCGGTGTCCGGCTTGGCGCGGAAGTTCTGGATGATCAGCTCCTGGACGCCGTGGTAGGCCCGGGAGACCTTCCGCAGCGCGAACAGGGACTCGGCGCGCTCCTCGTAGGTCTCGCCGATGCCTATGAGCAGCCCGGAGGTGAAGGGGACGGAGGAACGCCCGGCGTCCTCGAGCACCCGCAGGCGGACGGCGGGCTCCTTGTCGGGCGAGCCGTAGTGGGGACCGCCCGGCTCCGACCAGAGGCGGGTCGCGGTCGTCTCCAGCATCATGCCCATGCTGGGCGCGACGGGCTTCAGCCGCTGGAAGTCGGTCCAGCTCATGACGCCCGGGTTCAGATGGGGCAGCAGGCCCGTCTCCTCCAGGATGCGGATGGAGATGGCGCGGACGTAGGCGATGGTGTCGTCGTAGCCGTGCGCGTCGAGCCACTCGCGCGCCTCCGGCCAGCGGTCCTCGGGCTTGTCGCCGAGGGTGATGAGGGCTTCCTTGCAGCCCAGGGCGGCGCCCTTGCGGGCGATGTCCAGCACCTCGTCGGGGGACATGAACATCCCGTGGCCCTCCCGGCGCAGCTTGCCGGGGACGGTGACGAACGTGCAGTAGTGGCACTTGTCCCGGCACAGCCGGGTCAGTGGGATGAAGACGCTCTTGGAGTACGTGATGACGCCGGGCCGGCCGGCCGCCTCGAGCCCCGCGTCCCGCACCCGGGCCGCCGAGGCCGCCAGGTCCTCCAGGTGCGCGTCCCGGGCCTGGAGCAGGACGGCCGCCTCGGCGACGTCGAGCGAGACGCCGTCCCTGGCCCGTTTCAGGGCGCGACGCATGGAGTTCTCGGTGGGGCCGGTTCCGGGGGTCGCGGAAGTCGTCATCCTTCGAGCATACGATCGCGCTGATCAACTGGGCCGGGCCCCGTCAGTGGAACGCCAGCCACCCGATGCCCAGGGCGGCCACGAGACCGCTGAGGGCCACGGCGAGGGGCCTGTGGCGGTGCAGGGAGAACCAGACCAGCGCGGCGGTCACCAGCACGGCCGACGTGCCGATCGCGGCGGGCAACAGCCCTTGGCTGTAGCCGTATTCGCCGAAATGTCGCGTGAGCCACCATAACCAGGTGATCCTCATGACGCTGCGCTCTCCCCCTGTTTCCCGTTGAGTTGTCAGGTACCTGGAAGATATCCCGTCAGCCCGTCCAGCGCCTTCAGAATCTCCGCCTCCCCCGCCGGCGGCAGTTGCGCCACGACCTCCTCGATGCCCAGGTCGGCGTAGTACGCGAGCTTGCCCGGGGTCGGGTGGACGGCGTACGGGACGACCTGGAGGGCCTGGGGATCGCGGCCCGCTTCGGCCCAGGCCGTGCGCAGCAGGGGCAGGGACTCCGACAGGCCGCGGCCGCCGATGGGGAGCCAGCCGTCGGCGTACGCGCAGATGTGGGAGAACAGCTTGGGCCCGGCGGAGCCGCCGACGAGCGTGCGCGGGCCGACGACCGGGCCGCGCGGCTTCCGCACGGGCTTGGGATGCGCGTGACTGGCCCGGACGCTGCCGAACTCCCCCTCGTACGCGACGGGTTCCTCCGACCACAGCGCCCGCATCAGCGCCATCCGATCCCGCACCAGCTCGCGCCGGGTGCGCCACCGTACGCCGTGGTCGGCGGCCTCCTCGACGTTCCAGCCGAAGCCGAGCCCGAGCGTGAACCGGCCGCCTGACAGGTGGTCCAGGGTCGCGACCTGCTTGGCCAGGTCGATCGGGTCGTGCTGGGCGACGAGCGTGATGCCGGTGCCGAGCCCGAGCCGCTCGGTGACGGCGGCGGCCTGGCCGAGCGCCACGAACGGGTCGAGGGTACGGCCGTACTCGCGCGGCAGCTCGCCGCCCGCCGGGTACGGGGTGGTCCGCTCGACGGGGATGTGCGTGTGCTCGGGCAGATACAGCCCGGCGAAACCGCGGTCCTCCAGCTCGCGTGCGAGCCGGGCCGGGGTGATCGTCTCGTCGGTGAGGAAGATCGTTACGGCGATGCGCATGGCCTATTCCTACCCGCGGGGGAGTCGGCTGTCCCTACCGACCGGTCGGCCCCCTCGGTCGGTATCAGGTGACCGTCGCGAGCGCCGCGTACCCCGTGCCCGCCTCGGCGCCGGCCCACAGCAGGGCGGCGACCGCGCTGTAGGGCGCGATCCGGTGGTAGGGCAGGCGGGTGGCGCCCGCGAGGTGCGGGATGAGCGTGCGGAGCACCGGAACGAAGCGGGCCAGGAACACCGCCTGGCCGCCACGGCGGTCCATCCGGGTCTCGGCGTTCCGCCAGGCGGTGGCCGGGACACGGCTGCCGAGGCGTCCGGTGCGCAGGCGGTCGCCGAGCAGGGCTCCGGTGCGGTGGCCGAGCAGGTCACCTGCCACCGCGGCGCCCGCCGTGACCCCGACGACGAGCGGCAGGCTCAGCTGCCCGCTGCGGGCCAGCGCCCCGGCCGCCAGAAGCAGGCCGAGGGTGGGGACGAAGGCGCCGACCAGCAGGACCGACTCGGCCAGGACCGCCACCGCCAGGACGGCGTAGGCGGTGGTGGCGGGGACGTGGCCGATAAGGTCCGACGGGGTGGTCACCGGCGGGCTCCGATGACGTCGTACCGCTCGTCCCGCGCGTCCGGCGTATCCGGCGCGTCGCGGGACGGGCGCCGCAGCTGCCAGACCCTGGCCGGAGGCAGGTTCGCCCACACCGACCAGCGGCCGGTGCCGTACCGGCGCTGGTAGGCGGCCATGACCGCCTCGACGGCATGGTGCCGGCGGGCTTCCGCGCGGGAGGACAGCAGGGTGCGGGCCTGCCGGGTGCCTCGGTAGGCGAAGTAGGTGAGGGTGCCGCCGGGGTGGAGGAGCTCCAGGAACCGGGCCATGATCGTTTCGGTCTGGCCGGGGCTGAAGTTGGTCAGGGGCAGGCCGGAGACGATCACGTCGTAGCGCTGCTCGCCGGGGAGGTCCTCGACGTAGGAGCGGTGGACGCGGACCCGCTCGGGTTCCCCGGCCAGGAGGGGGTGCGTGTCGACGAGACGGCGCAGCCGTCCGGCGAATCGGGGGTTGGCCTCGACGACGTCCAGGCGACTGCCCGGCGGCAGCTGCGGGACGAGGGCGCGGGTGACCGCTCCGGTTCCGGCTCCCGCCTCCAGGACGGTCAGCGGCCGTGGTGCGAGGGCGCGTACCGGGTCGGTCAGCGCACGGGCCAGGGCCTTGCCGCTGGGGGCGACGGCACCGGTGGTGCGCGGGTCGCGGGCCGCTTCGGTGAGGAACGTCCAGTCCATGGGTCGAAAATCCATGGTTTCGACGCTAGGAAGCGGCCCGCGCCCGGACATCCGTCGTTGTGCGGCGGCCTTCCCCTACGAAAGTAGGGGGTCGCAGGGTACTGAGGTCGGACGCCGGACGGGCCGGGCCCGCCTAGCATCCGGTGAGTGATACGAGAAGGATTCCGGTGGAGCGCCTGCGGGCGCTGGTGCCTGGTCGTGCTGCTGACCGCCCTCGCGGTGCAGAACAGCGCGACGGTCGCCGGCGGCCGGTACCTGACGCCGGCCACCGCCGCGGCGGTGCTGTGCGGGGCGGCCCTGCTGGTGCGGCGGCTGCCCCGGTACGTCCCGGCCGGGCTTGCCACCGCGGCGACCGGGCTGTGCGGATGGCCCCTGCTGGTGCTGCTCCTCGTCGCACTGTTCGACCTGGCGGCGCAGCGGCGGATCCGGTGGGCGGTGGGGTGCGCCGCGGCCGCGCTCGGCGCCAGCTTGCTCCTGACCCCCGAGACCTCGCTGTGGACCCCGCAGCAGTACGGCTCCACCCTGTTCGTGCTGCTGGCCCTGGTGAGCGGGCTGTGGGTGGGGAACCGTCGCCGGCTGCTGAAGGCGCTGGGCGACCAGGTCGAGCATCTGCGGATCGAGCGGCAGTTGCGCGAGGAGGCCGCCCGGGCCGCCGAGCGGTCCCGGATCGCCGCGGAGATGCACGACGTACTGGCTCACCGCCTGAGCCTGATCGCCCTGCACACGGGCGTCCTCGCCACCCGCAACGAGCAGTTGCCCGCGCCGGTCGTGGAACGCCTGGCCCTGCTGCGCACCGCCTCCACCGAGGCCCTGGCCGACCTCCGCGACGTCCTCGGAGCCCTGCGCGACCCCGGGTCCGAGCCCGCCGAGGCCGCTCCCGTCCCCGTCCTGCGTGACGTGGACGCACTGGTCGACCAGGCACGGGCGGCCGGGCAACGAGCCGAGCTGCGGGTCGACGGCCGGCCCGGGCAGGCTCCCGCCGCGCACCGGCTGGCCGTCTACCGGCTCGTCCAGGAAGCACTGACGAACGCCCGCAAGCACGCCGGGGGCGCCCCGGTGCGCATCCAGCTCTGTTACCGGCCGCCCGCCACCACCGTGGAGGTCACCAACGCCCCCGGCAGCCCGGCCGCACACGCCGTCGCCTCCGGTTTCGGGCTGGTCGGCCTGCGCGAGCGTGTCACCGCCCTCGGCGGCCACCTGCACGCCGGACCCGGCGGGGCCGGCAGCTGGCGGCTGGCCGCCCGCATCCCGCACCCCGCGCCCCTCGAACAGAACGGCACCCCCACATGATCCGCGCCCTGATCGCCGACGACGACGCCCTGGTCCGCCTGGGCCTCACCGACCTCCTCGACGGCGACCCGGGCATCGAGGTCGTCGCCCAGGCGTCCGACGGCCTGCACGCCGTCGAGCTGGCCACCGCGCACCGTGTCGACGTCGCCCTCGTGGACGTCCGCATGCCCCGCATGGACGGCATCACGGCCACGGCCCGGCTGCGCGCCCTGCACCGTCCGCCGAGGGTGATCACGCTGACCACCTTCGATCTCGACGAGTACGTCTACGACGCCCTCGCGGCCGGTGCCGACGGCTTCCTCCTGAAGGACACCGATCCGGCCGAGATCCTGCGCGCCGTCCACCTCGTCGCCGCGGGCTCGGCGATGCTCCACCCGAGCGCCGCCCGCCGCCTCATCGACCGCTACCACCGCTCGGGCGGTTCGCAGGCCACGGCCGCCCGTGCCCGCCTCGACCGGCTCACGCCCCGGGAACGCGACGTGCTGACCCTGCTCGCGCAGGGGGAGACCAACGCCGACATCGCCGACCGCCTCGGCATGCGCGAGAGCACCGTCAAGGCCCACGTCAGCCGCATCCTCACCGCGCTGGAGGTCGCCAACCGGGTGCAGGCGGCCCTGCTGGCCCGCGACGCCGGCCTCACCGCCTGAACTCCTCGTCCGGCTTGGCCTGTTCGGCTGTTTCCCGCCGCCGGGTCCCCTTCCCTTACACGCCGGTTCACGGCTGAATACAAAGGTTGCACGCACCACCACTGCACCACCCATGCCTTGTCACCGACGACACCTGGGAGCAGCAGCATGTGCGAGGACAACCACGGCGGGCTCGGCCGGCGGGCTCTGTTCGTGACGGGAGCGGCCGCCGCGCTTACGTTGGGAAGCGTGAGCTTCGCTTCAGCGGCCGGCGCGGACCAGGGCGACGGGGACCAGGAGAGCAGAACGGTGCGCGGCACCCTGCCGCCCGGCTCCCCCGACTTCGTGTACGTGCCGGTCGAGGTCCCGGCCGGTGTCCGGGAGATCAAGGTCGCCTACACCTACGACCGCCCGTCCGTCCCGGCCGGCACGACCGGCAACGCCCTCGACATCGGCATCTTCGACGACCGTGGCACCGAGCTCGGCGGCCGGGGCTTCCGGGGCTGGTCGGGCGGGGCGCGCACGGAGTTCTTCATCCGTGCGGACGAGGCGACGCCCGGATACATCCCGGGCCCGGTGCGCGAGGGCACCTGGCACATCGCGCTCGGCCCGTACACGGTCGCCCCGCAGGGCCTGTCGTACGAGATCACGATCACGCTGACCTACGGCGAGCCGGGCGAGGCAGCCCGGCCGGTGTACCCGCCGGACCGGGCCAGGGGCCGGGGCCGTGCCTGGTACCGGGGCGACTGTCATCTGCACTCCTGGTACTCCGACGGCCGTCGCACCCCCGCCGAGATCGGGGCGCTGGCGCGGGCGGCGGGGCTGGACTTCATCAACTCCTCCGAGCACAACACGCACGCGGCGCACGCCCACTGGTCGGACGTGGCCGGGGACGACCTGCTGGTCATGCTGGGCGAGGAGGTCACCACGCGCAACGGTCACGTCGTCGCGCTGGGCACCGACCCGGGCACCTTCGTCGACTGGCGCTACCGGGCCCGCGACAACCGCTTCGGCCGGTTCGCCCGCCAGATCCGCCGCGCCGGAGGCCTGGTCGTCCCGGCCCACCCGCACGCCACGTGCGTCGGCTGCAACTGGAAGTTCGGCTTCGGCGAGGCGGACGCGGTCGAGGTGTGGAACGGCCCCTACACGCCCGACGACGAGGTCGCCCTCGCCGACTGGGACAGCATGCTGGTGGCGTCCGTGCGGGACGGGCGCGACTGGATCCCGGCGATGGGCAGCAGCGACGCCCACCGCGACCCGGACCCCGTCGGGCGGCCCCAGACGGTCGTCCTGGCCGACGACCTGACCCGCCGGGCGATCCAGGAGGGCATCCGGGCGGGACGGTCGTACGTCGCCGAGTCCGCCAAGGTCGAGCTGTCGTTCCGGGCGTCCGGCGCACGCGGCGAACACGCGGGCATCGGCGAGCGGTTGCGGGTGGACAGCGACACCCCGGTCACCGTCCGCCTGGAGGTCACGGGCGCTCCGCGCTGCACGGTCCGCTTCGTCACCGACCAGGGCGTGCTGCACACCAGCGCCCCGCTGCCGGTGTCCGGCTCGGGTGTCGTCGAGTGGCGGACGACCCCGTCGTACGCGGCGTACGTACGGGCGGAACTGCGGCACGAGGCGGCGGCGGGGCCGGTGCCGGGGGCGCTGGCCGCCTTCACCAATCCGATCTTCCTCGGACGTCAGTGAGGTCGAGCGTGGGGCCCCTTCAGGGGGTACGGAGCGGAGTCAGTCCACCACCTGTGGATCACGGAAGTAGTAGACGACCGTCACTCCCATGTCCGGGGTGTGCGTGTACACGACGGTGATCGCCTCAGCCGAGTCACGGGCCAGGGGTGTGGTGTACGTGTATTCCACGGACGGTGGCCGCCAGCCGGGGATCTCGCGACCCGCAGCCGGGTCGCGGGCGATGGCCGCGAGCGCGTCCCGGACGACTTCCCGCTCCCCCTCCGTCAGGTCACCGAACGCCTTCCGCGCAGGCTCGGCCTCCTCCAACGGGACTTCGTTCACACGCCGCCCCCGGCTCGCGCCTCTTCAAGAGCCGCCATGATGTCGGGCGAGTTCCTGATCAGCACCCGGTGCCGGTAGGCCCGGACCACGGCTGCGGCGCCCGTGAGGTCGTTGGTCGGGGAGGCCCCTATGGCGGCCGCAAGCTCGTCCTCGAACCGTTCCCGGTCGCCCGGGAAGCCGTAGCGGCTGAGCGCACTGCGCAAATCGTCCACGGTCCGGATCTCCGGCAGCGGCATCCCTGTCCAGCCGTGCTCGGGCTGTGCGCTCATGATCTGCTCCTGATGAAAGGGCATCGCTCCACCTCCCAGTATGGCGCCGCCTGCCCTGGACGGGCATCGCGCTCCATGGCCTACCGCCCGCACAGCCCCGCTCACCACGCTGCCGCTCCGCCCCCGCACTCGGCCCACAGCAGCTTGCCGCCCTTCGACGCGCCCAGCTCGCGGAGCACCGACGCGCCCCATGCGTCCGCGCAGGCCCACACGAGGGGGAGGCCGCGGCCGTGCTCGGCATCCAGTGGGGGCGCCGGTGATTCTCCGTTCGAGAAGCCGGGCGGGACACGAGGGTCTGTGTCCCATACGGCCACACGGAGCCGGCCGGGCTCCGCCGAGCGGACTCGGAGGGCGTACGGCCCTTTGGTGTGGCAGTGCGAGTTCGCCAGCAGTTCGGCGGCCAGGAGTTCCGCCGTCGGGACGAGTTCGGGCATCTCGTGAGCGGCGAGAATGAGTCTGAGGGCGCCGCGTGCGATGCCGGGGGCGCGTGGATCGTGCGGCAGGTGCAGGGTGTAGTTCCAGGACGGGGATACGGTGGCCATCGGAAGTCTCCGGTTACTGAGGGGAGTTGGACGGGTGCCTGGTGTCTCTGCCGTGGCGTCCCACGGTGCGCTTCCAGGTCGGGCGCCTGAGGAGGAAGATAGGGCCTCGGCAAATGACATTTGCGCGATCCGGAGATACTTCGGCCAACTTCCCTTCGTGTGGGTGACTTGCGACGGAACGTATGTCCAGGAGGCGTTCACATGCCCGCAAGACCGCCTCTGACGGCCCGCCGCCTCCGGCTCGCCGTGGAGCTGCGCAAGATGCGCGAACGTGCGGGCATGACGGCGACCGAGGCCGCACGTGCGCTCGGTACGAGCCAGGGGCAGCTCAGCAACGTGGAGTCGGGCCGCTTCGGAGTGAGCCCCGAGCGCATCCGGGCTCTGGCCCGCATCTACTCATGCGCGGACCAGGGGTTCATCGAGGCTCTGGTCGACCTGGCGACCGACAAGACGTTCGGCTGGTGGGAGTCGTATCGCGAAGTACTGCCATCAGGGCTCCTCGACCTGGCCGAACTGGAGCACCACGCCATCGCCGTACGCACGGCGTACACCTCCCACATGCCGGGGCTGCTCCAGACCGCCGATCACGCGCGTGAGATCTTCCGGCACGTCATCCCCTCACCGACGCCCCCCGAGGTCGAGCACCGCGTCTCCCACCGGATCAAACGGCAGGGAGTGCTGTACGGGGACAATCCGACTCCGTACGGGACGACCGTGCACGAGGCTGCCCTGCAGATGCGCGTCGGCGGACGGAACGTGGCGCGTACCCAGTTGCAGCACTTGCTCGACATGAGCGAACGCGAGCACATCACGATCCGCGTGCTTCCGTACGACGTCGGCGCTTTCCCCGGGGCCGGTCAGTCGATCAACTACCTGTACGGCACTGTGCCGCAACTCGACACCGCGCAACTCGACCAGTTTCACGGCCCCGCCCTCCTCGACGCCGAGGCCCTCCTGGACAAGTACCGGAACCTGCTCGACATCGTGGAAGCCATCGCACTCAGTCCCGAGAAGTCCCGGGATCTGATCCACTCCATCGCCCAGAACCTGTAAGGGAGCCGACATGTCCCCGCACCGCTGGCAGAAGTCGTCCTACTGCCAGGAAGGCGATGCCTGCGTCCACATATCCGTCAGCCCGGACTCCGTCCACATAACCGACCGCCCCGACCCGCCCCGAGCCATCCTCACCACCAGCCACACCGCATTCCGCGCCCTGCTCTCCTACGCCAGGTCGGCCACGACCGCCGCGTGGTCGGAGGGCCAGACCCCGTCCACCGGGCCGTCGCACGCCCGCCGGACGTCCCGTACGTGGCCGAGTCCCCCGGGGCCGGGCGGGCCCACGTGGATGTAGTCGATGCGCGCGCTCGGCTCGTGGGTCGGCGCCACGTACGGGTTGGCCGCGTCCCAGGTGGCGGAGGGGGCGGCCGGGTCGGCGTACTCCCAGGCGTCGAGGAGGACCTGGCGGGGCACGGCCGGGGCGGTCTTGTAGCCGCCGAGGAGGCGGATCTCGTCGGAGTCGGGCCAGGCGTTGAGGTCGCCGGTGACGACGGGCGGGAACGGCGTGTCGCCGCGGTGCCGGTCGACGAACTCGGCGAGCGCGGCGACCTGGCGGCAGCGGACCGCCGAGGCGTGCACGGCGGAGGTGAAGTGGGTGGTGAAGAAGGGGATGTCGTGGCCGGGGCCGGCCAGGCGGGCGTAGAGGGCCAGCCGGCCGTCGTCCGTGTCGGCCGGGGCGGGCAGCGGCAGCATGTCCCGGTCCACGACCGGCCATCTGCTGAGCACGGCGTTGCCTATGTCCACCGTGGGATCCCCGATCCGCCGCCGCCAGCGCTCCGGTGCGGGCGAGGCGGCCCAGGCGCAGTGCAGGCCCAGCTCACCGGCCAGCCACTCGGCGAGGTTCTCACCGTCGGCGGCCCACACCTCCTGGAGGCCGACGACGTCGGGGCGCAGCTCCCTCAGGGCCGTGAGAATCGCCTTCTGCCGTGCCTGCCAGGGCCCGAAGCGCCACCACAGGTTCCACGTCACGATCCGCATCCGCAGCCACCCGCTCTCGTCCCGCCGCGTGAGGGATCATTGAAGCAGGACCGCTGTGGGAGCAGGAACCGTTGCGGAATCCGTGAGAGCTCGTGCGAAGGAGACCCCGACGATGTCCCGTGTCGCCGACCTGAGGTTCCGCGCCGCCACGTCCTTCCAGCGCCGCGTCAACCCGATCGTGCGCCGCCTCCCCCTCCAGACCGTCCTGGAGACGAAGGGCCGCGTCTCGGGCCTGCCCCGCCGCACCCCGGTGGGCGGCCGCCGCGTCGGCGACTCCTTCTGGCTGGTGTCGGAGTTCGGCGAACGGTCGCAGTACGTGCGCAACATCAAGGCCGATCCGCGGGTGCGGGTGCGGATCCGGGGGCGGTGGCACACGGGGACCGCACACCTGCTGCCGGACGACGACCCGGTGGCGCGACTGCGGCGGCTGCCCAAGGTCAACGGTCTGGGGGTGCGGGCGTTCGGGACGGACCTGCTGACGGTGCGGGTGGATCTGGCCGGCTGACGGCCCCCGGGCGCACGGCCCTCAGCCCGGCCACACGATCGCCTGCACCTCGCTGTACGCGTGCAGGGCGTACGAGCCGACGTCCCTGCCGACGCCGCTCTTCTTGAAGCCGCCGAAGGGGGCCTCCATGTTGCGGCCCACGGTGTTGATCCCGACACCGCCCGCCCGCAGGCGCCGCGCCACCCGGAAGGCCCTGGCCACGTCGGACGACCAGACGTAGTCGATGAGGCCGTAGTCGGTGTCGTTGGCCAGGGCCACGCCCTCCTCCTCGTCGTCGAAGGGGATGACGGCCACCACCGGGCCGAAGATCTCCTCGCGGGCCACGCGCATATCGTTGGTGCAGTCGCCGAGGAGGGTCGGGGTGACGTAGAAGCCGGTCGGCAGGGAGGGGCGTTGGCCGCCGGTGACGACCACCGCGCCTTCCTTCCGGCCCAGTTCGACATACGACTCGACCCGGTCCCGGTGGGCCGCCGAGATCACCGGCCCGACCACCGTGTCCGGCTCCCGGGGGTCCCCCACCTTCAACCGGGCCGCGTACTCGGCCAGTTGCCCGACCAGGCGGTCGTAGATCCCGCGCTGCGCCAGCACCCGGGTCGGTGCCGTGCAGATCTGGCCGCTGTAGAAGGAGAAGGTGGTGCCGATGCCGGACAAGGCCGAGCCGATGTCGGCGTCGTCGAGGACGACCGCCGCGCCTTTGCCGCCGAGCTCCATCAACTGCCGTTTCATGTCGCGCCCGCACACCTCGGCGATGCGCTGCCCGACCGCCGTGGAGCCGGTGAAGCTGACCATGTCGACGTCCGGTGAGGCCACGGCCGCCTCACCGACCTCTGTCCGTGCACCGCTGACCACGTTCACCACGCCGGGCGGCACACCGGCGGCCTCCAGCGCCTGAGCCATCCGGTAGACCGACAGCGGATCCTGGGGTGCCGGCTTCACCACGACCGTGTTGCCCATCGCCAGAGCGGGGGCGATCTTGCCCGCCGGGTTTGCCCAGGGGTTGTTGTACGAGGTGATGCAGGTGACGACACCGACGGGCTGGCGGACGGCGAGTGCGCCCATGACGCCCGCCCGCCCCATCGGCCCGGCCTCGTTGATCTGCGGCGGGATCGCCCACTCGGCGGGCTCCACGCGCGCGTAGCGCCGGAAGCGGGCGGCGGCGACGCCGACCTGCATGCCGCGTGCGGTACCGGTGGTCGCGCCGGTCTCCGCCCGGGCCAGCTCGGCGTACGGCACGAGACGGTCCCGGATGATGTCCGCGGCGCGGGCGAGCATCGCGGCCCGCTCCTCCGCGGGCGTTGCCGACCACGGCCCGAAGGCCTCGCGGGCCGCGGCGCAGGCAGCGTGCACCTGATCCCGCGAGGCCTCCGGCGCCCACCCGACGGTCTGCTCGGTCGCCGGGTCGATCACCTCGTAGTGGCCGCCGTCCGGCTCCACCCAGGAGCCGCCGACGAACAGCGGCTGCCGTGCCGTCACCTCGTGCTCACCGTCTCCGTGTCCCGGCCCGAGCGCAGCACCCGGCCCGGTACGGCGCCGGTCACCACGTCGTCCCGGATCGCCTCGACCCCGTTGACCCACACGGCGCGCACGCCCAGTGCCCGGGAGTCCAGCCGCGGGCTGTCACCCGGCAGGTCGTGCACCAGGGTGGCCGGGCCCGCGTCGATCCGCTCCGGGTCGAACAGGACGAGGTCCGCATGCCAGCCCTCCCGCACCTGCCCCCGCTCCCGCAGGCCGAAGAGCCGGGCCGGGTCGTCGGTCAGCATCTTCACGGCCTGCTCCACACCGACCAGCTTCCGGCCCCGCAGACAGTCCCCGAGGAACCGGGTCGTGTACGGCGCCCCGCACATCCGGTCCAGATGCGCACCCGCGTCGGACCCGCCGAGCAGCACGTCCTCGTGCTGCCAGGTCTCCGCCCGCAGCGCCCAGGACGCCGGGTCGTTGTCGGGCGGCATCGGCCACAACACCGTGCGCAACTCGTCGTTGGCGCAGATCTCCACCAGGCACGCGAAGGGCTCCTGGCCGCGCTCCTCGGCGATGTCCTCGACCACCCGCCCGGTCAGCCCGGCGTTCGCCTCGCTGTAGGTGTCGCCGATGACGTACCGCCCGAAGTTCGCCAGCCGCCGGAAGACGCCCGCCTCCTTGGACCGGGCGCGCCGCAGCATCCCGTCCCGTACGTCCGGGTCGCGCAGCTTCTCGATCCGCTCGGGCACGGGCAGGCCGAGAATCGGCCCCCACCCGGGGATGAGGTTGAGCGCGCAGAAAGTCCCCAGCGACATGTTCATCGGCGTGAGGATCGGCATGGTCAGCGCAACGACCCGGCCGCCCGACTTCCTTGCCTGCTCGCTCGCCAGGAGCTGCCGGGGCACCCGCTCGGGCACGCCCGCGTCGATGGTCAGGACGTTCCAGTTCAGCGGCCGCCCCGCCGCCGCGCTCATCTCGGCGAACAGGTCGATCTCCGCGTCGCTGAACTGATCCAGACAGCCCGCGACGATCGCCTCGATCTGCGTGCCCTCGTGCTCTCCGACGGCCCGCGACAGCGCCAGCAGCTCGGCCGGCCCGGCGTGCCGGGAGGCGACCGGCTTCCCGTCGCCGTCGGAGTGGCTGGTCGACTGGGTGGTGGACAGCCCCCAGGCCCCGGCGTCCATGGCCTCCCGCAACAGCCGGACCATCGCCGCCAGTTGCTCCCCGGTCGGCTGCCCGCCGATGGCCTGCGGCCCCATCACGTACCGCCGCAGCGCACAGTGCCCCACCATGAACCCGGCGTTGACGGCGATCCGCCCCTCCAGGGCGTCCAGGTACTCCCCGAAGGAATGCCAGGTCCAGGGCGCCCCCTCCTCCAGCGCCACCAGCGCCATGCCCTCGACCTTCGACATCATCCGCCGCGTGTAGTCGGCGTCCTCGGGCCGGTCCGGGTGCAGCGGAGCGAGGGTGAACCCGCAGTTCCCCCCGGCGACGGTGGTGACCCCGTGGTTGAGGGAGGGCGTGGCGTACGGATCCCAGAAGAGCTGGGCGTCGTAGTGGGTGTGGGGGTCGACGAAGCCGGGGGCGAGGACGAGGCCGTGCGCGTCCTCGCTTGTGCGCGCTTCTTGAGCGACCTCACCGATGACGGCGATCCGCCCGTCCTGGATGCCGACGTCGGCGACACGGCCGGGCCCACCGGTCCCGTCGACGACGGTCGCCCCCTTGATGACGTGATCGAGCATGAGCACTCAACTCCTCGAGCTGCATGTCCCTCAGGGGCGCGGGGAACTGCGCGACCAGCCCCCACACACCCGCACCCGCCAACGGCGATCAAACACCCCTACGGAACCGCGAAGTCCGATGCACAGGATCCGTATCGATCTTCGGAATCACGTGCTCCCCGACCAGCCGAATCGTCTGCAGGGTCTCGTCCTTCGGCACCCCCACCGGCAGCCCGAAACTCAGCTGGTCCGCCCCCGCCTGCTCCCACCGCTTGCACTGCGTGAGCACCTCGTCCGGATCGCCGCAGATCAGCAGCTCCTCCTCGATGAGGACCTCCACGAGCTCCTCGGTGTACTCCGGCAGCGTCTCCGGCCACACCGGAAACCCCTCGGGCCGGGGAAACGTGTCGTGGTACCGGAACACCAGCGACGGCAGATAGTGCAGCTGCCCGTTCGCCGCGATCCGCACCGCCTCCTCGTGCGTCGGCGCACAGATCGCCGTCGTCGTCACCATCACGTTGTCGTTGACGAAGTCACCGACCGGCTCGGCGTCCACGATCGCCGTCTTGTACTGCTCCAGCACCCACTCCATGTCGGAGACCTTCTGCACGCTGAAGCCGAGCACCCCGAGCCCCTTCTGCGCGGCCATGGCGTACGACGGAGGCGACCCGGCCGCGTACCACATCGCCGGGTGCGAGCCGCCGTACGGCTTCGGCAGGACCTTCCTCGGCGGCAGCGACCAGTGTTTGCCCTGGAAGCCGGCGTACTCGTCCTGGAGCCACATCTTGGGGAACTCGGCGATGGTCTCTTCCCAGATCTCCTTGGTGTGGTTCATGTCGGTCACCCCCGGCATGAAGCCCAGGATCTCGTGCGAGCCGGCACCCCGCCCGCTGCCGAACTCGAACCGTCCCTTGCTGAGATGGTCGAGCATGGCGACCTTCTCGGCGACCTTCACGGGGTGGTTGACCGGGGCGAGCGGGTTGAAGATGCCCGAGCCGAGGTGGATCCGCTCCGTGGCGTGGGCGAGATACCCGAGGAAGACGTCGTTGGCGGACAGGTGCGAGTACTCATCCAGGAAGTGGTGCTCGGAGGCCCAGGCGTACTTGAAGCCGGACTTGTCCGCCTGGATGACGTACTCGGTCTCCTCCATCAGCGCCTTGTGCTCGGCGAGCGGGTCGGTTTCAGCCCGTTTGCCCACGTATCCCTGTACGAAGACCCCGAATTCCAAGGAGATTCACCGCCCCACGGTTATTTCTGACGAGCCGTCAGATGGATGGCTCCGACTGTTCCACCGCTCCTCGGGAGCGTCAATAGCTGACGGTTCGTCAGGTAGTGGCGGATCAGATGACGCTCACTCCCGCCAGCCACCCGCCGTCGATCACGAACGGCTGCCCGGTGATGTAGGAGGAGTCGTCGCACGACAGGAACAGGGCGAGCCGCGCCACCTCCTCCGGCTGCCCGACCCGCCCCAGCGGCACGAGCTTGCGGTACAGCCGGTCGAGCCCCCTGGCGCTCTCCTCCGGGTCGGCGTCCGGGTCCAGCCGGGCCGGGTTGGACATCGCGGTGTCGATGGCGCCCGGGCAGACGGCGTTGACGCGTATCCCCCGCCCGGCCAGCTCCAGCGCGGCCACCCGGGTCAGACCGACCACGGCGTGCTTGCTCGCCGCGTACGCGCCCACCCCCGCCATTCCGGTCAGGCCGGTGTACGAGGCGGTGTTGACGATCGTGCCCCCCTCGGCCAGCTCCGGGGCGACGGCCCTGATGCCGAGGAAGCAGCCCACCTGGTTGACCTGGACGACCCGCATGAACTCGTCGAGGGGCGTGTCGAGGAGGGAGTCGAAGCGGAGGATTCCGGCGTTGTTGACGAGCCCGTCGACCCGGCCGTACGCGTCCTTGGCCGCGGCGACGGCCGCCTCCCAGTCGTCCTCCCGGCCGACGTCGAGATGGACGTACCTGGCACCGATCTCCTTCGCGAGGGCCTCGCCCTGGTCGTCGAGGACATCCGCGACGACCACCCGGGCGCCCTCGGCCGTGAACAGCCGGGCCTCCTGCTCGCCCTGGCCGCGCGCGGCGCCGGTGATGATGACGACCCGTCCGTCGAGCTTGCCCATGGTTCTCCTCACAGCTGTGGGGCGACCTCGGCGCCGAACGCCGCGATCTGGTCGGTGAGCTCGGTGCGGTCCCGGCTGCGGAACCGCACCTGGATCTGGTCCACGCCCATCGCGCGGTACGCCCGCAGCGATTCGGCGAGCTCCTGCGGACCACCGGTGAGGGTCCGGCGGCCGACGTCCCAGCGGGGCGCTCCGACGTACAGCGGTTCGGCGATGGCGCCCACGGTGAACGGCCCTGATGCCCCCGCCCGTTCGCGCAGTTCCCGGATCCGCGCGATCTGCGCGGGCAGCCGGTCCCTGGGATCGCCCTGCGGCAGCCAGCCGTCGCCCTTGAGCGCGGCCCGTCGCAGGGCGGCCGGCGAGGACCCGCCGACCCAGAGGGGGACCCGGTCCTGCGCCGGGCGCGGCCGCTGCCCGAGCCCTTCGAAGTCGTACAGCTTGCCGTGGTGTTCGGGGAACTCGTCCGGCCCGAGGGCGGCGCGCAGGGCGTCGATCGACTCGTCCAGCACGGCCCCGCGCCGCTCGAAGTCGGCCCCCAGCACCTCGAACTCCTCGCGCACATGCCCGGCCCCGACCCCGAGGACCAGCCGGCCGCCCGACAGGTGGTCGAGGGTGGCGTACTGCTTGGCGCTGAGCAGCGGATGCCGCAGTCCCACGACGGCGACGTGGCTGAGCAGCCGGGTCCGCTCGGTGGCCGCCGCGAGGAAGGCGAGGGTGGCCACCGGGTCGTACCAGACCGTGCTCATCGCGGACGCGAGGCGGCGCGGGATGGCGATGTGGTCGCAGCTCGCCAGGTAGGCGAACCCGGCGCGGTCGGCGGCGCGGGCGACGGCGAGCAGGTCCTCGGGCCCGGCGGCGGCTTCCCAGGGCTCGGTGTAGAGGGTGCTCTGGGACTGGACCGGGAGCTGGATCCCGTAGGCCAGGCTCACCGCGTCCCGTCCCAGAGCCCGTCGTCGCTCAGCCCCAGCAGCTCGATCGCGTTCCGCCGCACGATGCGCTCCACCACCTCGGGCTCCAGGTGCCCCATCTGCGCCTCGCCGACCTCGCGGGACTTGGGCCAGGTGCTGTCGGAGTGGGGGTAGTCGGTCTCGTAGAGGACGTTGTTCAGGCCGATCGCGTCCAGGTTGCGCAGCCCGAAGGCGTCGTCGAAGAAGCAGCCGTAGACGTGCTCGGCGAACAGCTCGGACGGCGGCCGGTGCACCTTGTCGGCGACGCCGCCCCAGCCGCGGTTCTCCTCCCACACGACGTCGGCCCGCTCCAGGATGTAGGGGATCCAGCCGATCTGCCCCTCGGCGTACATGACCTTGAGGTTCGGGAACTGCTCGAACTTGCCGCTCATCAGCCAGTCGACCATCGAGAAGCAGCAGTTGGCGAAGGTGATGGTGGAGCCGACGGCGGGCGGGGCGTCGGCGGAGGTGGAGGGCATCCGGCTGCTGCTGCCGATGTGCATGGCGACGACCGTGCCGGTCTCGTCGCACGCCGCGAGGAAGGGGTCCCAGTCGTCGGTGTGGATGGAGGGGAGCCCGAGGTACGGCGGGATCTCGGAGAAGGCGACGGCACGGACACCGCGTGCGGCGTTCCGCCGGACCTCCTCGGCGGCCAGCTCGGGGTCCCAGAGGGGGATCAGGGTGAGCGGGATGAGCCGCCCGTGCGCCTCGGGGCCGCACCACTCCTCCACCATCCAGTCGTTGTAGGCACGGACGCAGAGCAGACCCAGCTCGTGGTCCTTCGCCTCGGTGAAGGTCTGGCCGCAGAAACGCGGGAACGTCGGGAAGCAGAGGGCGGACTGGACATGGTTGACGTCCATGTCGGCGAGCCGGGCCGGGACGTCGTAGGAACCGGGCCGCATCTGCTCGTAGGTGATGACCTCCAGGCGTATCTCGTCCCTGTCATACCCGACGGCGGTGTCGAGGCGGGTGAGGGGCCTGCGGAGGTCCTCGTAGACCCACCAGTCACCGACGGGACCGTCGTCGCCGGGCGCGCCCATGACCGGCTTGAAGCGCCCTCCGAGGAACGTCATCTCCTTGACGGGCGCACGGACGATCCGGGGGCCGGCGCCCCGGTACTTCTCCGGGAGCCGGTCCTGCCAGACGGTCGCGGGCTCCACCGTGTGGTCGTCCACGGAGATGATCAGCGGAAACGTGCTCGCGTGGGTGTCCATGGCGCTCACGGTAGCGCTGATCTGACGGTGCGTCAGCTATGCGGGCGGGGGCGGGTTCCGGCCGCGGTGGCCGGGCAGGGACGGGTAGGTGCGGAGAGAGTGTGCGGACCTTGTGGACTCCCGTGCGTCGCCCTGTGATCGGTGTCTCCCACGGCTGACGTATCCGCCGTGCACAAGGCAAACTGGCGTGGTTGCTCAGGATGTCTAGGGGGACTGCATGGACGGTGTACCGGACGGTGTACCGCGCGTACCGGAGCAGCGGCGTTCCGACTCCTCGGCGGAGCCGCCGAAGTCGGCGGAGACGGGGGGATCGGCGGAGCGGGCGGCGCTGCGCTTCGGCGTGCTCGGACCGGTGCGCGCCTGGCGTGGCGACGAGCCCCTCACCACCGGTTCTCCCCAGCAGCGCGCCCTGCTGGCCGCCCTGCTGCTGCGCGAGGGCCGTACGGCCACGGCCGCGGAGCTGATCGACGCCCTGTGGGGCGAGGAACCGCCCTCGCAGGCCCTGGCGGCGCTGCGGACGTACGCCTCCCGTCTGCGCAAGGTGCTGGACCCCGGCGTCCTGGTCAGCGAATCCGGCGGCTACGCGATTCGGGTCCTGGGCGACGGCGCCCTGGACGTCGCCGTCGCCCAGGACCTGGCGACCGAGGCGGAGAAGGCGCGGTCGGCCGGCGACCTCTGCCACGCCCGTGAGGTGCTGCGGCGCGCCCTCGCCCTGTGGGACGGGGAGACGCTGGCCGGCGTACCGGGCCCGTACGCGGAGGCGCAGCGCGTCCGCCTGGAGGAGTGGCGGCTCCAGCTCGTCGAATCCCGGCTGGACATGGACCTGGAGCAGGGCTGCCACGCGGAGGCGGTCTCGGAGCTCACCGCCCTCACCGCGGCCCATCCGCTCCGCGAGCGGCTGCGCGAGCTGCTGATGCTGGCGCTGTACCGCAGCGGCCGCCAGGCCGAGGCCCTCGCGGTGTACGCCGACACCCGGCGCCTGCTCGCCGACGAACTGGGCGTGGACCCGCGCCCCGGCCTCAGTGAACTGCAACAGCGGATCCTCCAGGCCGACCCGGGGCTCGCGGAGCCCTCCTCCCCGGCCCCCGAGCCCGCCTCGGTCCCGGTCCGCCCGGCCCAGCTGCCTGCGACGGTGCCGGACTTCACCGGCCGCTCCGGCTTCGTCCGCGAGCTCGGCGGCATCCTGGCCGCGGCCGGGAACCGGGTCATGGCGGTCTCGGCCCTGGCCGGCATCGGCGGCGTGGGCAAGACGACCCTCGCGGTGCACGTGGCCCACCAGGCCCGCGGGGCGTTCCCGGACGGGCAGCTGTACGTCGACCTCCAGGGCGCGGGCGCCCGGGCGGCGGAGCCGGAGACGGTCCTGGGCTCGTTCCTGCGCGCCCTCGGCACGGCCGACACGGCGATCCCCGACTCCCTGGAGGAACGCGCGGCGCTGTACCGCTCGGTCCTGGCCGGCCGCCGCGTCCTGGTCCTGCTGGACAACGCCCGCGACGCCGCCCAGGTACGCCCCCTGCTGCCCGGCACGGACGGCTGTGCCGCGCTGGTCACCTCCCGGGTGCGGATGGTGGACCTGGCGGGCGCCCACCTGATCGACCTGGACGTGATGGCGCCGGACGAGGCCCTGGCGCTGTTCACGAAGATCGTGGGCGAGGAGCGGGTGGCGTCCGAGCGGAAGGCCGCCCTGGACGTGGTCGCGGCCTGCGGCTTCCTGCCGTTGGCGATCCGCATCGCGGCCTCCCGCCTGGCGGCCCGCCGTACCTGGACGGTGTCGGTCCTCGCGGCGAAGCTCGCCGACGAACGCCGCCGCCTGGACGAACTCCAGGCCGGAGACCTGGCGGTGAAGGCCACCTTCGAACTGGGCTACGGACAGCTGGAGCCCGCCCAGGCCCGCGCCTTCCGCCTGCTGGGCCTGGCCGACGGCCCGGACATCTCCCTCCCGGCCGCGGCGGCGATCCTCGACCTGCCCGTGGAGGACACCGAGGACCTCCTGGAATCCCTGGTGGACACCTCACTGCTCGAGTCGGCCGCTCCCGGCCGCTACCGCTTCCACGATCTGGTACGGCTCTACGCGCGTGCCTGTGCGGAAAGGGACGAGCAGCCACCGAGCGAACGGGCGGCGGCGCTGTCGCGGCTGCTGGACTTCTATCTGGCGTCCGCGGCGGGGGTGTACGCGATCGAGCGGCCCGGTGACGGGCTGGTGGACCATCTGGAGCCGACCTCGTATCCGGGGCTGCGGTTCGAGAACCGGCACACGGCGCAGGACTGGCTGTACGCGGAGGCCATCTGCCTCCTCGCGTGCGTGCGGCAGTCCGCGGGGCATCCGGACACCCTCCCCCGGGCGATCGACCTGCTGTGGGCCGCGCACGACCTCTCCGAGTCGGGAGCCAACTCCAGGGAGTACGAGGCGACGGCCCAGGCACTCCTGGAAGCGGCACGGCAGTTCGGCCTCGCACGCTCGGAGGCCCGGGCGCTCACGACGCTCGTCAACGTCCACCACGTCGGCGGCCGCTTCGAGCGGGCGGACCAGGAGGCGGAACGGGTCATCGTCCTGGCCCAGGAGGCCGACGACCTGCTTCCCGTCTGCTGGGCACGCAACGCGCGCGGGATCATCGCGCTCTACCAGAACCGGCACGAGGACGGCGAGGAACACCTCTCCCGGGCCATCGAGCATTTCCGGGCCCTGGGCAACCGCCCCGGCGAGGCCTCCGCGCTCTGCAACCTCTCCCGGATCCACCTCGCGACCGGGCGCACCCAGAGCGCCGTCGCGCTGGCCCAGCAGGGCATCGACATCTACGACGCCATGGGCAACTCCATGCGCGGGGCGAACGCCCGCTACGCCCTCGGCCTCGCCCTCACCCAGAGCGGTGAGCTGGGCGACGCGGCCGGCCGGCTCCAAGAGGCACTGGAGGTGTTCCGCGACAGCAGGCAACGCCTCTGGGAGGGCATGAGCCTGTTCCGGCTGGCCGAGGTGGATCTCGCCGCCCGGCGCCCCGCACAGGCCGCCGCCAACGCCGAGATGGCACTCACCGTGCTGCGCGGCATCGGCGGGGACTGGCGGCGGGGCAACGTCCTCACCGTCCTCGGCCGCGCGCTCAGCGGCATAGGACAGACCGGCCGGGCCCAAGTGTGCTGGCAGGAGGCGGCGGCGATCTACGAGGAGCTGGGCTCGCCCGAGGCCGCCGAGGTGCGGGCGCTGCTGTCCCCGGTACGGGCGGCCTGAGGCCTGGCGGCCCGCGTTCATCATTCGTTTATCGCTCCGCGCCATGCTTGAGGCAGTCGATCCGTCGCGTCGGGGGGCAGACGGGTCACTGCGCGGGGCCGCGCACCGCAGAACCAGGGTGAGCGGCCCGGGCGGGCCCGCCCGGTCGCCCTCGGGGGAGTGACCGGGCGGGCCCGCCGACCTCACTGCTTGATCCATGCCAAGGGGAGTTGACGATCATGGGCGACGAGCTCAAGCCGCAGGACCTGCACGCCACGGGCGGCGAGGCCTCGACCGAGGACCTGCACGCCACGGAAGAGGGCGCCGTGAAGACGCAGGACCTGCACGCCACCGGCGAGCCGCTGGAGACCAAGGACCTGCACGCCACGTCGGAGCCCTTCAAGCCGACCAAGTAGGCGACCGCGCAGACGGGGGAAGCAAGCCATCTCCACACGGGGTTCGGCCGCGGCGGCGCGGAGGGGGAGCCGTCGCGGCCGAAGTGTGCCCGCAAGCGGGGTCGTTCGCTACACCGGAACGACCTTCACACCCGGCCCGCAGAGCTTTCCCATGTCGTCCTCGTCGGACGTGAAGAGCACCACGCCTCCGGGCTGCCGGCCCGCGATGACGGCCAGGGCCGCGTCGATGGCGTACTCGTGGCCGTGCAGGCCCGTGTCCTGGAGCAGGACGACGGCGGCGTCGGCGACCTCGCGCGTCACGGGCTCCACCACGACACGCGACATCGCCCACGCCCAGGCGGCACGCTGTACCCGGCCGTGATACGCCTCGATCAGCGTCATGGAGCTGGTCACGACGCGGATGCCGGAGCGATGGGCGTCCTTCAGCCGCGCGAGCATCGCCCGGTCACCCAGCACGGCGCGCGACAGCGCCTCGCAGTCCAGCACATAGCAGGACGGCCGCATCAACTCGCCTTCCGGTGCTGCTCACCCTGCTCCGCGAAGTGGCTCTCCAACTCCCTGCGCTCGGCTTCCGCCGACGCCAGCTCGTCGTCGGTGACGGGGCCGTGTTCCCCCTCCAGCCACGCCACCAGCTCACCGAGCCGGTCCTGCTCCCGCTGACGCTCTATGGCCCGCGCGACATAGGCACTGAAGCCGCCGGACCCGACCTCCTGCCGGATCTCCTCGGCGAGCTCCTCCGGGAGGGTCACGGTGTACTTCTTCGTTGCCATACCGTTTACCATACCCGGGCCGGAGGGGCTCGGCCCGGTGGCGTGCGCTGCCGCTCCGGGCGCGCGATAGTAGGTCCGGAACGATCACGATCGGCCCGATTCCGAAGGCGGTCCCCATGCCCGGTGAGCAACCGCAGACGTACGAGACCCTCGACGAGCGATTCCGCACCGGCCGGTGCCAGGCAGGGGACTCGCGGCTGGAGACGTTGTTCGAGGGGTGCCGGTGGGCCGAGGGGCCGGTGTACGTGCCGGCCGGACGGTATCTGCTGTGGAGCGACATCCCGAACGACCGGCTGCTGCGGTGGGACGAGACCACCGGGTCCGTCGGGGTGTTCCGCTCGCCCGCCGGGTATCCCAACGGCAACACCCTGGACGGCCAGGGCCGGCTCATCACCTGCGAGCAGGGCAACCGGCGGGTGACCCGGACCGAGCACGACGGCTCGGTCACCGTGATCGCCGAGCGGTTCCGGGGGAAGCGGCTCAACAGCCCGAACGACGCCGTCGTGAGGTCGGACGGGTCGGTGTGGTTCTCCGATCCCGAGTTCGGGATCGCGACCGACTACGAGGGGCACCGCGCGGAGAGCGAGATCGGCGCCCGGAACGTGTACCGGGTGGACCCCGGCAACGGCGAGGTACGTGTGGCCGCCGAGGGCTTCCAGGGTCCGAACGGGCTGGTGTTCTCCCCCGACGAGCGCAAGCTGTACGTGTCGGACAGCCTGGCCAACCACATCCGCGTCTTCGACGTCCGGCCGAACGGCACCCTGTCCGGCGGTGATGTCTTCGCCGAGTGCCGGAACGGCAACTTCGACAACATCCGGTTCGACGACGAGGGACGTCTGTGGGCCGCCGCCCTGCACGGCGGCGTGCACTGTTACGACCCCGACGGCACGCTCCTCGGCCGCGTCCTGGTGCCCGGCACCGTCGCCAACATCCGGTTCGGCGGCGCCCGGCGCAACCGGATGTTCATCGCCGCCGACAGCACCCTCTACTCCCTCGTCATGTCCGTCACCGGGACCCCGCCGCTGCCGTCGGTCAGCCGCTGAGGAGGCCGTCCCGCAGCGCCCCCTTGACGACCTTTCCGCTCGCGTTGCGGGGCAGCTCCGCCACGAACTCCACCGTCCTCGGGACCTTGTAGTTGGCCATCTCCCTGCGGGACCAGGCGATCAGGTCGTCCGCCGTCACGAGAGCGCCCGGCCGCCGCACGACGTACGCCCTGCCGACCTCGCCCAGCCGGGCGTCGGGGACGCCGATCACCGCCACGTCCGCCACGTCCGGGTGCAGGCCCAGGAGTTGCTCTATCTCCGCGGGGTAGGCGTTGAAGCCGCCGACGATGAACATGTCCTTGAGGCGGTCGGTGATGCGCAGGTTGCCCGCGGCGTCCAGGACGCCGACGTCGCCCGTGCGCAGCCAGCCGTCCTCGGACAGCACCTCGGCGGTGGCCGCCTCGTCCTCGTAGTAGCCGGTCATGACGTTGAAGCCGCGGACCAGGACCTCGCCCGGGGTGCCGGGCGCCAGGGGCTCGCCCCGGGAGTTCACAACCCGTACCTCCGTGCCGGGGATCGCGCGGCCCGACGTCGAGGCGATCACCGTCGGGTCGTCGCCGCGCCGGCACATCGTGACGACGCCGCCCGCTTCGGAGAGGCCGTAGGCCGTCAGGACCGTGCCGACGCCGAGTTCCCCGCGCAGCCGCTCGACGAGTCGCAGCGGCACCACCGCCGCTCCCGTCACCACGAGGCGCAGTGCCGACAGGTCGTGCGCGTCCCGCGCCGGGTGGTCCAGGAGGGACTGGAGGAGGGTCGGCGGGCCGGGGAGCACGGAGACGCGTTCCGCCGCGATGTTGGCCAGGACCGTGTTCACGTTGAACACCGGCTGGGGGATCATCGTCGCGCCCCGCGTCAGGCAGGCGATCACCCCGGCCTTGTAGCCGAAGGTGTGGAAGAACGGGTTGACGATGAGGTAGCGGTCGCCCCGGGTCAGGCCCGCCAGGTCGCTCCAGATGCCGTACGCCCGCAGCGTCTGGGCATGGGTGATGACCGCGCCCTTCGGGCGGCCCGTCGTGCCCGAGGTGAAGATGAGGTCCGAGGGCCGGGAGCCGTCGACCGCGTCCGCCCTCGCCCGCACCTGCGCCGTCCCGACCGCCTCTCCGCTCGCGAGGAAGTCCTTCCAGGTGAGGAAGTCCGCCGGGGCGTCCTCCGAGAGGACCACCACCTGCTCCAGGGCCGGCAGGCCGGGCAGTGGTCCGGAGCCCGGGCCCTGCCCCGCCGCTCTGCGCAGCGACGCCACGTACGACGTGCCGAGGAACGTGCCCGTCACGAACAGCAGCCGCGCCCCGCTGCGGCGCAGGACGTCCGCCGCCTCCGCGCCCTTGAACCGGGTGTTCAACGGCACGAGCACCGCACCCGCGGAGACCGCACCCAGGGCGCTGACGATCCAGTCGAGGGTGTTCGGCGCCCAGATGCCGACCCGGTCGCCCGGCCGGATGCCGTGCGCCAGGCAGGCCGCCGCCGCGCGCTCCACGCGGGCGCCCAGCTCCGCGTAGGTGATCCGGGTGCGGCCCTCGACGACCGCCTCGGCGTCCGCGTACCGCTCGGCCGCCGTCCGCACCAGGCCCGGGATGCTTCCCCACTCCGTATCCGCTCGCACAGCGCGCCTCCCGAAGGCATAGGAGCTGACTACCCGTCAGATTATCGGTAACCTGACGACCTGTCAGCGACCGTTCGGCCCCGGAGGTGCGGCAGCATGGCAGCAGGATCGGGCGGCCTCAAGGACGCCACCGCCATCGTCGGCATAGGCCAGACGCCCTTCGCCAAGCGGCTCCCCGAGGACGAGCGCACCCTCGCCTGCCGTGCCGTCCTGGCCGCCCTCGACGACGCCGGCATCGCGCCCGGCGAGGTCGACGCCCTCGCCTCCTACACGATGGAGGAGACGGACGAGGTCGAGCTGGCGAAGGCCTGCGGCTTCGGGGACCTCACCTTCTTCAGCAAGGTCGGCTACGGAGGCGGCGGTTCGTGTGCCACCGTCGCCCATCTCGCCGCCGCCGTCGCCACCGGGCAGGCGAACGTCGGGGTCGCCTGGCGGTCGCGCAAGCGGGGCAGCGGCCCCCGGCCGTGGACCAGCACCGCCGTCCAGCTGCCGACCCCGGCCCAGTGGACCCGGCCGTTCGGGCTGCTCAGGCCGGTCGACGAGATCGCCATGCTCGCCCGCCGCTACATGCACGAGTACGGGGCCACCCGCGATCACCTGTTCAACGTGGCCCTGGCCTGCCGGAACCGCGCCAACCAGAACCCCGCCGCGATCATGTACGACCGGCCCCTCACCCGCGAGATGTACATGACGTCCCGCTGGATCAGCGAGCCCCTGTGCCTCTTCGACAACTGCCTGGAGACGGACGGGGCGCTGGCCTGTGTCGTCGTCTCCGCCGAGCGCGCCCGCGACTGCCGCCGGAAACCCGTCTACGTCCATTCCGCCGCCCAGTCGCTCCCCGCCCAGCACCACGGCATGGTCAACTACTGGAACGACGACCCCCTCACCGGACCGGCCTGGACCGCCGCCCGGCACCTGTGGAAGCACTCCGACCTGACGCCCCAGGACGTGGACGTCGCGCAGATCTATGACGCCTTCACGCCCCTGGTCCTGCTGTCCCTGGAGGGCTACGGCTTCTGCGAGCGGGGCGAGGGCGGGGCGTTCACCGAGGGCGGGGCGCTGGAGATCGGCGGGACGCTGCCCGTGAACACCGGCGGGGGCGGACTGTCTGAGGCCTATGTGCACGGCTTCAACCTCGTCAACGAAGGGGTGAAGCAGTTGCGCGGGACCAGCACCGCGCAGGTGCCGGACGCGTCGGCCTGCCTGGTCACGGCGGGTGAAGGAGTGCCCACCTCCGCCCTTCTGCTGAGGAGTTGAGATGCTGCGTCCGGTCACCGACACCGACGGCGCGCCCTTCTGGGAGTACACAGCCCGGGGCGAGCTCCGCGTCCAGGCCTGCGCCGGCTGCGGTGAGTTCCGCTTCCCGCCCCGGCCCTGCTGCCCGCACTGCCAGTCCTTCGAGGCCGAGTGGCGCCGGGTGTCCGGCCGGGGCCGCGTCTGGTCGTACGTCGTCCCGCACCCGCCGCTGCTGCCCGGCTATGCCGAGCTGGCGCCGTACAACGTGGTCGTCGTCGAGCTCGACGAGGCGCCGCGCATCCGGCTCGTCGGCAACCTCGTCGCCGGGCCCGGCGAGCCGGTCAACTCCCTTGCCACGGACCGCCTCCGGATCGGCACCCGGGTGCGGGCCGTCTTCGACGACGGGCTTCCCCGGTGGGTTCCGGAGCGGTCATGAGCAGTGTGCTGGTGAGCGCCGACGAGGACAGCGGGGTCGCGGTCGTCACCCTGAACCGGCCGGACCGGCTCAACGCGATCGATCTGGAGATGGCGGGAGAACTCGCCCGGGTCTGGCGGGAGGTACGGTTCGACGACTCCGTGCGGGCCGTCGTCCTCACCGGCGCCGGTGAACGTGCCTTCTGCACGGGCATCGACCGGGACGCCGTCGTGCCGCAGCCGAGCTCGCCGTACGCGCAGGACGACCCGCTGCTCGGCATCGGGCCGAAGGCGAACGACCTGTGGAAGCCGGTCGTCGCCGCCGTGCGCGGGATGGCCTGCGGGGGTGCCTTCTACCTGCTCGGGGAGGCGGAGTTCGTGGTCGCCGACACCACCGCCGCCTTCTTCGACCCGCACACCACCTACGGCATGGTCAGCGCCTACGAGTCCGTCCTCATGGCGCAGCGCATGCCCTACGGGGAGGTCGCGCGGATGGCGCTGATGGGGACGGCGGAGCGGATCTCCGCACGGCGGGCGTACGAGGTCGGACTGGTGTCGGAACTCGTCGCGGAGGGCGAGGCGTTGGGAGCGGCGCGTGCCTGTGCCGCCGTGATCGCCGGGTATCCGACCGAGGCCGTGCAGGGGACCGTACGGGCACTGTGGGCCGCGAGTGAGGCGGGGCGGTCCCGGGGCGTCGCACAGGCGCCGCACCTGATCGCGCTCGGGAACGCGGCGGGTGAGGAGCAAGCCCGGTTGTTCGCGGGGCGGCGGCGGGAGTACCGGTGGCGTTGACGCCGGTTGCACGGACGTACCGGTTGCGCCAGAAAATCGTTTACCCATACACGCGTATGCTCGACGGGTGGTTGAGCATCGGATGATCGACGTGAACGGCATACGGCTGCACATCGCGGAGCAGGGCGAGGGCCCGCTCGTGGTGCTGCTGCACGGGTTCCCGGAGTCCTGGCACTCCTGGCGGCACCAGTTCGGGCCGCTGGCCGAGGCCGGTTTCCGGGTGGTCGCGCCCGACCAGCGCGGATACGGGCGCAGCGATCACCCCGAGGACGTCGAGGCGTACAGCATCCTCCACCTGGTGGGAGACGTGGTCGGGCTGGTCCACGCGCTGGGCGAGGAGCGGGCGTTCGTCGTCGGGCACGACTGGGGAGCGCCGGTGGCCTGGCACACCGCGCTGCTGCGGCCGGACGTGGTGCGCGGGGTGGCGGGGCTGAGCGTGCCGCCGCCGTTCCGTGGCGGGCAGCCGCCGCTCAGGACCATGCGGGAGCGGTTCGAGGGTCGCTTCTACTGGAACTACTTCGAGCAGCCCGGGGTCGCCGAGGCCGAGTTCACCGCCGACACCCGCGCCACCCTGCGCAAGCTGCTGTACTCCGCCTCCGGTGACGCCCCGGGCGCCGGACGCCCCGAGCAGGCCCTGGTCGACCCGGAGCGCGGCTGGCTGGCGGACGCGCCCGACCCCGAGGTGCTGCCCGGGTGGCTGACCGAGGAGGACCTCGACGCCCTCACCGACAGTTACGCGCGGGGCTTCACCGGCGCGCTCAACTGGTACCGCAACCTGGACCGCAACTGGGAGCTGACCGCACCGTGGCAGGGAGCGGTGGTGTCCCCGCCCGCGCTGTACGTGTACGGCGACCGGGACCTGGTCCCGGCCTTCCCCGGCACGCCCGAACTGATCGAGAAGCTGCCCGAGTTGATGCCCGGCCTGCGCCGGAAGCCGCTCGTGCTGCCGGGCTGCGGCCACTGGACGCAGCAGGAGCGGCCGGCCGAGGTGAACGAGGCGCTGCTCGACTTCCTGACGGAGCTGCGGGACTGAAGTACCGGCAGCCCCGGTCCCGTTCAGTCGTCGACGAGGGCCTGGCGGTCGACCTCGCAGTGGTCGACCGAGTCGACCAGGCCCGGGGCGCCCACCTCGACCTCGACGGTCGCCCTGCCCTGGGCGGGGACCGTGACGTCCGCGTACCGGTCGACGACGGTGATGCCCCGGGCGTCTACGAAGGTCACCGAGACGGAGAACGTGGCCTTGCGGCCGTTGGGGTTGCCGACCTCGACGGTCGCGTGGGGGGAGGCGGGGGTCGCGCAGGTCACCAGCTTCGCCGTGCCGTCCCGCAGGGCCTTGCCGGAGCCGGAGGAGGACGTCGGCGTGGAGCCGTAGTGGGGCCTGCGGTTGTACGAGCCGCCGCCGCTGGTTCCGCGGTCATCGTCGTCGTCGGAACCGTAGGAGCCGCCCGAGCCGCCTGAGCCGTACGAGCCGCCGCCCGACGTCGACGACCTCGAACTGTCGTGGTCCTGGCTGGAGCTGCTGCACCCGCCCCCTCCCCCGCCGCCGCTGCCGCCGTGGCCGCCGTGGCCGCCGCCGCGGCCCCGGCCCGTCGAGAAGCCGGTCAGTGCCAGTACCACCAGGACCGACACCGCTGTGAACCTGAGCCTGCGCCCCCGTATCCGCATGGCGGACAGCCTAGTGATCACCTGTCACGGTCATGTCACCGCGGGGCGACCGGTGCGTGCCCGAAGTGATCGGGCACGCGGACGTCCCGGGCGCGTCACGCGGTGCGCGCCGTGCCCGTGCCCTTCTCCGCGTCCAGGGCGTACACGCAGCGGTCCTTGCTGCACGCGTACACCACTCCGTCCCGGACGACCGGGGAGCCGGTGATCTCGCCGCCGGTGGCGAGCTTCCAGCGGAGCCGGCCGTCGTCGGCCTTCAGGGTGTAGAGCAGGTGGTCGGTGGAGCCGAAGTGGATACGGCCCTCGGCCACCGAGGGGGCGCCCACGATGTCGCCGCCCGCCTGGAAGCGCCACTTGGGTGTGCCGGTGACCGCGTCGAGGGTGTAGAGGCCCTTGCCGCTGCCCACGTGGACGTGGCCGGCGGCGACCAGGACGGGGTCGACGGACGCCCGGGACTCGGTGGCGATGCGCCAGCGGTCGCGGCCGTCGGTGGCGTCGAGGGCGTAGACCGTGCCGAGGTAGTCGGCCAGGTAGATGCCCCCGCCGGTGACGGCCGGGCCGGGGACGAAGGTGGGCGGGGAGAGGAACGCGGCCGGGGCCTCGAAGTGCCACTTCACGTGCCCGGCGGCCACGTCGAGGGCGAGGACGCGGGTGCCGGCGCAGACGTAGACGTAGCCGTCGGTCGCCGGGGCGATCCGGACCGGGACGCCGCCGCAGGAGGCCGCGTCGCCGATGGGGTAAGACCAGCGCTCGTCGCCGGTGCGGGCGTCCAGGGCGCGCAGCCGGGCGTCCTGCCACACGTAGACCGTGCCGTCGTGCAGGGCGGGTCCGGCCTCGGGGGACTCGAAGTCGCTCTGGCAGCCGGTGACCTCCCAGAGCTTCTGGCCGTTCGAGGCCTCCCAGCCCGGACGCCGCCGCCCCGGGTGCCGGTGACGACCGTGCCGCGGCCGGCCTTGAGGGAGTAGACCCAGGCGTCCGTCTGAAGGCGCCACAGGTCGGCGCCCTCACGGGCGTCGAGGGCGAACAGCGTGGGTCCGTCGGAGGCGTGGATGCGGCCGTCCGCGACCGCCATGGACCAGGCGACGTCCCGGGTCTTGAAGCGGCGGCGGCCGGTGGCCACGTCCAGCGCGTGTACCTCGAAGGAGGTGACGTAGACGAGGTCGCCGTCGACGGAGGGGGTGCCCCAGACGTCGTTCGACATGCGGAAGCGCCAGGGTCGCCAGCCGCTCGCCTGCTCGGGGGGCGCGGCCGGGGCCGGGGGCGCGGTGACGGCAGGGCCTACGGCGGGGTCCGCGCCGTTGACGCCGGGGCGGGGCTTGGACCAGGAGGCGGCGAGAGCGGCCTCCGGAGGGGGTGCCTTGACGGCGGCGGCACGGACGTCGGCGACGCGCGGGCCCGGGCCGATGGGCACCTGGGCGCCGGCCAGCCGGACGGGGCCGGTGTCGGGTCCGCCGACGGGCGCGGGTGCGGGCGCCGGTACGACGGGGTCGTGCGAGGGCGGGGGCGGGATGGGGGCGGGCCCCGGGGCGGGGCGTCCGCCGCCGCTGCGGCCGCCGCCGACGGGGGCGGGCTTGCCGGCCGGGCGGCCGTTGCGGCGGGTCTCGATCAGGCTCACCGCCCGCTCGGGCAGCCACGCGGAGGCCGTGCCGCTGTCGTCGGAGCCGGAGCCGAAGAGGTGGGGAGCGAGCTGGGCCTGGAGGTCGGCCGGGTTGGGGCGGGCCGTCGGGTCCATCTGCATACAGGACTCGATGAGCGGACGCAGCTCGTCCGGGAGACCCTCCAGGTCCGGGCCCTCACGCAGCAGCATGAAGACGGTCTCGACCGGGTTGGCGCCGTGGAAGGGCGGGTGTCCGGTCGCGGCGAAGACCAGCATGGAGCCGAGGGAGAAGACGTCGCTCGCGCCCGTGACGCTGCGGGAGTCCTTCGCCTGCTCGGGGGACATGTAGGCGGGCGTGCCGACGGCGACGTTCGTCATCGTCAAACGCGTGTTCGAAACACCCGACGCGATACCGAAGTCGATCACCCGGGGGCCGTCCTCGACGACGAGGACGTTCGACGGCTTGAGGTCCCGGTGCACCAGCCCGGCACCGTGGATGGACTGGAGCGCCTCGGCCACACCCGCCGCCAGCCAGCGCACCGCCTGGGCCGGGAGCGGCCCGCAGTCGTTCACTATCTCTTCGAGGGAGGGCGCGGGAACGTACGCGGTGGCCAGCCACGGGACGGCGGCGCGCGGGTCGGCGTCCACGACCGCGGCCGTGTAGAAGCCGGAGACGGCGCGGGCCGCCTCCACCTCACGCGTGAAGCGGACCCGGAAGAGCTGGTCCTCGGCCAGCTCCGTCCGGACGGTCTTGATCGCCACGCGCCGGCCGGACGCCGAGCGCGCGAGATAGACCAGCCCCATGCCGCCGGCACCCAGCCGTCCCAGCACCTCGAACGGCCCGATCCGCCGCGGATCGTGCTGCGTCAGCTGATCCACCACTCTGCCTGCCACCTCCCCGTACGAGCCGCGCCAAGCCACATGTTCCACGCGACCCCGTGCAGCGTCTCACCACCGCACCGCCATGGCGGCACGCACCCCGATTCTTCCTGGCCGGAGCCTTGGTTGCGAACCCGGTGACAATTGGGATGTCTCGGTACACAGGCGGTCAAACAATGACCAAACACTGCCCGATCTGCCCTGCTCAGCGGTGCAGCAGCGCGAAGGACGCCCCCTGATTGTCCGTGACGACGGCGACCGTGCCGTACGAGGTGTCGAAAGGCGGGGCCTGGATCCGGCCGCCGAGGCGGGTGACGTCCTCCAGCGCGGCCGGTACGTCCTCGACGGCGAAGTGGACGAGGAAGTGGGGCGGCATCTCGGCCGGGAACACGTCGGATACGGGGGCGCGGCCGAAGTCGGGCTCGGCGTCGGGCCCGAACAGGGCCTCCTGGAAGAGGTCGCCGTAGAAGGCGTTGGCCGCCTCGGTGTCCCGCGCGTACAGCTCGGCCCAGGCGAAGGTGCCCGGCTCGTGCCGCCTGCCGAAGCCGGGGTGCTCCGCCGGCTGCCACAGGGCGAAGACGGCGCCCTCCGGGTCGGTGACGAGCGCGGTGACGCCCAGCTCGCCGGCCGGCACCGGCGACGAGACGACCTGCCCGCCGGCCGCCCGGACGCGCCGGGCCAGGGCCGCCGCGTCCGGGGTCGCGAAGTACACCGTCCAGACGGTGGGCAGCCGGCCGTCCATCTTGCGGACCAGCGCGGCCACGGGTTCACCGTCCTTCAGCGCCTGCGCGAAGGGGCCGAACCAGTCCTCGAAGGTCCACCCGAAAAGTTCACCGTAGAACCGCTTGCCCGCCTCGACGTCGGCAAGCTGCGCGTCCACCCAGCAGGGAACGCCCTCTGCGTACACCGATGCCCTGTTTTCGGCCATGCCGACAACGTAACCGCGACTGCCGCACCCCGCAGACCAGGCACACCAGCCCCCGCACTCCCTTACACCCCATTTGCAGTCGGCCGAATCGCGCCCCGATCACGCCTCGGTAAGCTGACGGCATGACAGGACAAGTGCGTACCGTCGACGGCCGCGTGGCCGGCCGGCGTGGGCAGGCGACCCGGCAGAAGCTGCTCGACTGCCTCAGCGAGATGCTCAGCTCCTCCCCCTACCGGGACGTCAAGGTCATCGATGTCGCCCGGAAGGCGGGCACTTCGCCCGCGACCTTCTACCAGTACTTCCCGGACGTCGAGGGCGCCGTACTGGAGATCGCCGAGCAAATGGCGGCCGAGGGCGCCACGTTGACCGAGCTCCTTCAGGGCCGTTCCTGGGCCGGCAAGGCCGGCTGGCAGACGGCACAGGAACTCGTCGACGGGTTCCTGGAGTTCTGGCGCAAGAACGACGCCATCCTCCGGGTCGTCGATCTCGGCGCCGCCGAGGGCGACAAGCGCTTCTACAAACTCCGGATGAAGATCCTCAACTCGGTGAACAACTCCCTCGCGGACGCCGTCGCCGAGCTCCAGGCCAAGGGCAGGGTCGACAAGGACGTGAACCCGGCGGCCGTGGCCGGTTCGCTGGTCGCGATGCTCGCGGCCGTCGCCTCCCACCAGAAGGGTTTCTCCTCCTGGGGCGTGAAGCAGGCCGAACTGAAGCCGAACCTCGCGCTGTTGGTCCACCTGGGCGTCACGGGCAGGAAGCCGACGAAGTAACCCGGCCCGGCGCCCCCGGTCTTTTCCCGCACCCAAGTCCTGTCTGGCAGGCGGCGGTCCACCCGAGTGGACCGCCGCCTGTTGCGCTCTACCGCTCCGCGCGCTCGCGCACGATCCGGAAGAGCCGGATCTCCCGCTCCACCCGGCGCTGGTACGCGGCGTACGGCGGCCAGAACTCCACGACCGCCTTCCACACCGCCGCCCGCTCCTCGCCCCGCAGCAGCGCGGCCGTGACCGCGATGTCCTCGCCCTGCCAGTTGATCTCGGCATCAGGACGGGCGAGCAGGTTGTGACTCCAGGCGGGGTGGCCGGTCCGGCCGAAGTTGGACCCCATGAGAATCCAGCTGTTCCCGCCCTCCTCCGGCATGCAGGCCAGCGGCGTACGGCGCGGCAGCCCGCTCCTGGCCCCGGTCGAGGTCAGCACCAGCCCCGGGAGTAACCGCGCGCTGAGCAGCACCTTCCCGCGCGTGAGCCGGTGGACGCCCCGGTCCAGGGCGGGGAGGACGTACGGCGCCACCCGCGCGAAGCCCCGCGTCGAGGACACCTTCTGCACCCATCGCACACCCATCGCCATCAGCCGGCCTCCTCGAGGACGTGCGCCAGGTCGGCGGCGTGCGCCCGCAGCCGGTGGACCGGCCCGAACAGCAGCTCGTCGCCCGCGGCGCGCTTGAAGTACAGGTGCACGTCGTGCTCCCAGGTGACACCGATACCACCGTGCGACTGGATCCCCTCGGCGGCGGCACCGCGCAGGGCCTGAAGCGCCTGCGCGAGGGCGAGGCCGCCCACCCGCTCCCCCTGGGCGGTCGCCCAGGCCGCGTAGTACGCGGCCGAGCGGGCCGCCTGCACCTGGACGTACACGTCGGCCAGCCGGTGCTTCACCGCCTGGAAGGAGCCGATCGGCCGCCCGAACTGCACGCGCTGCCCGACGTACTCGACGGTTCGCTCCAGCACCCGGCCGGCGGCGCCGACGGCCTCGGCGGCGAGACAGGCGGCGGCGGTGTCACCGAGCCGGGCGAGGGCCGCCAGGACATCATCGCCGCCGTGACCCAGCAACTCTGCTTCGACATGACGGAGTTGCAGGCGGGCTTGGGCGCGGGTGGCGTCCAGCGCGGTCCGCCGTACGCGGGTGAGACCGGCCGCGGCACCGCGCACGAGGAAGAGCAGGACGCGGGAGCGGGCGAACCCGCCGGCGTGCGCGGCGACCACGAGCAGCCGGGCACTGTGCCCGTCGAGGACCTGGTCGACCTGCCCGTACAGCCGCCAGCCGCCGTCGGCCTGCCGGGCCTGCACGCCCCCGGCCCGCCCGCCGCCGGCCCACTCCCCGCGCGGGTCGTGGCCGGTGAGTCCGAGCGCGGTGGCGAGGGCGGGGCCCGGTACCGCGAGGGCCGCGGTGAGTGCGCCGGAGGCGATCCGCGGGAGCAGGTCGGCCCGCTGGGCGTCGGTGCCCAGGGCGAGCAGCAGCGGTGCCGTGAGTACGGCCGTCGCGAGCAGCGGGGAGGGGGCGAGGGCCCGGCCCGTCTCCTCGCAGGCGAGGGCCAGCTCGGTGACCGAGCAGCCGGCACCGCCGTAGCCCTCAGGGAGGGCCAGTCCGGGCAGGCCGAGCTGTTCGGCGAGGGCGGTCCACAGGGCCGGGTCGTGCCCGGCCGGGGTGTCGACGGCGGCCCGCAGCTCCTCGGGGCCGCACCGCTTGTGGAGCAGTTCGCGCAGGGTGCGGCGGATCTCGTCCTGTTCGGCCGTGAAGCGGGCGTCCATCGTGGTACCACCTCCGCATCTGACGGTGCGTCATATTAGGGCGGAGGGCCGGGGATGCCCAGAGCTCTGCCGTGGTTGTGCCGGGCGTTATCTGATGTACCGTCAGATTCATGGTTGCCCGGAGGAAAGTGGCCGTCGTCGGCGTGGCCCTCTCGGACTGCGGCCGCGTGGACGACGCGACCCCGTACGCGCTGCACGCCCAGGCGGCCCGCCGCGCCCTGGCCGATTCGGGCCTGGACCGCTCGCTGGTCGACGGCTTCGCCTCGGCGGGCCTGGGCACCCTGGCCCCCGTCGAAGTCGCCGAGTACCTGGGCCTGCGCCCCACCTGGGTCGACTCCACCTCCGTCGGCGGCGCCACCTGGGAGGTGATGGCGGCCCACGCGGCGGACGCGATCGCGGCCGGGCACGCGCGCGTGGTGCTGCTCGCCTACGGCTCGACGGCCCGCGCGGACGTCAGAGCGGGCCGTCGCACGGGGACGTTGTCCTTCGGCACGCGCGGCCCCCTCCAGTTCGAAGTCCCCTACGGTCACACCCTGATCGCCAAGTACGCCATGGCGGCCCGCCGCCACATGATCGAGTACGGCACGACGATCGAGCAGTTGGCGGAGGTGGCGGTCCAGGCCCGGGCCAACGCGGCCCTGAACCCGGAGGCGATGTTCCGTACCCCGGTCACGGTGGACGAGGTCCTGGTCGGCCCCATGATCGCCGACCCCTTCACCAAGCTGCACTGCTGCGTCCGTTCCGACGGCGGGGCGGCGGTGCTGCTGGCGGCGGAGGAGTACGTACGGGACTGCCGCACGTCCCCGGTGTGGGTGCTGGGGAGCGGGGAGCACGTCTCGCACGCCGCGATGTCCGAGTGGCCGGACTTCACGGTGTCCCCGGCGGCGGTGAGCGGACGGCTGGCCTTCGAGCGGGCGGGCGTACGGCCGGACGAGATGGACTTCGCGGAGATCTACGACGCGTTCACCTACATGACCCTGGTGACGCTGGAGGACCTCGGCTTCTGCGGGAAGGGCGAGGGCGGGGCGTTCGCGGAGAAGGGCCGGCTGCGGGTCGAGGGCGGGGAGCTTCCGGTGAACACCGACGGGGGCGGCCTGTCGGCTCAGCATCCCGGGATGCGGGGGCTGTTCCTGCTGGTGGAGGCGGTGCGGCAGTTGCGGGGGGAGGGCGGGGAACGGCAGGTGCGCAGGCGTGGCGACGGGTCGCTGCCGCGGCTGGGGGTGGCGTCCGGCACGGGCGGGTGGTTCTGCTCGTCGGGGACGGTGGTGCTCGGGGTGTGACACCCCTTGGCCCCCGTCCGCGGGCATCTGCTTCCGAGAGCGGTATCGGAGGGCAGTCCAATTTTCCCCCTTTGGCCGTTTCCAATCGCTCGGACGAGTGGTTACGGTCCGGCCATGGACGAGCTGACCAGGATCTTCCAGCGCGCCGCCGAGCACGCCGCCGCCTACCGCCGCTCGCTGCCCGAGCGGCCGGTGGCGCGGCCCGTCGACCACGCGGCCCTGCGCGCCGCGTTCTCCCGCCCCCTGAACCGCTCGCCCGCCGACCCGCTCACGGTGGTCGACGAGTTGGCGGCCGCCGCCGAGGACGGACTCGTCGCCACCGCCGGGCCGCGGTTCTTCGGGTTCGTCGTCGGCGGGGCGCTGCCCGCGGCCACCGCCGCGGAGATCCTGGCCGCCGGGTGGGACCAGAACGCCTTCAACGCGGCGCTCTCACCCGCCGCCCTCGCCGCGGAGGAGGCGGCGGGCGGCCGGCTGAAGGACCTGCTCGGCATCCCCGCCACCGCGTCCACCGGGTTCGTCACCGGCGGACAGGCGGCCAACACCGCGGGGCTCGCGGCGGCCCGGCAGCATCTGCTCACCGAGGCCGGCTGGGACGTCGGACGCAGGGGGCTGGGCGGCGCCCCACGCCTGCGGGTGATCGCGGGCGAGGAGCGCCACGCCACCGTCGACCGCTCGCTGCGGCTGCTCGGCCTGGGCACCGACTGCCTGGAGACGGTCCGCACCGATGGACGCGGCGCCCTCGACACCGACGACCTGCGCCGCGTGCTGGCGTCCGACCCGGGCACGCCGGTGATCGTGTGCACCCAGGCCGGCAACGTGAACACCGGCGCCTGCGACGACCTCCGTACGGCCTGCGATCTCACCCACGCCCACGGCGGCTGGGTGCACGTCGACGGCGCCTTCGGCCTGTGGGCGGCCGCCAGCCCGGCGACCCGCCACCTCGTCGACGGCGTCGAGCTGGCCGACTCCTGGGCCTGCGACGGCCACAAGTGGCTGAACGTGCCCTACGACTGCGGCTACGCCTTCTGCTCCCGCCCCGCCGTCCACGCCGACGCCCTGTCGTACACCGCCTCCTACCTCACCCGCGCCGACGGCACTCCGGCCGGTGGCGCCGACTTCACCACCGAGTCCTCCCGTCACGCCCGCGGCTTCGCCACCTGGGCGGCGCTGCGCGAACTCGGCCGTGACGGCGTCGCCGCGCTCGTGGACCGCTGCTGCCTGCTCGCCCGCCGCTTCGCCGACGGCCTGTCCGCGGCGGGCTACGAGGTGGTCAACGAGGTGGTCCTCAACCAGGTCCTCGTCGGCTTCGGCGACGACGCCCGCACCGACCGCGTCGTGCGGGCGGTCCAGAACGACGGCACCTGCTGGATGGGCGCCACCACCTGGCGCGGCCGACGGCTGATGCGCGTCTCGGTGTCCGGCCACACCACGACGGAGGCCGACGTCGACCGGTCGATCGCGGCGATCGTGCGGCTGGCGCGGGCGTCGTGATCCCCGGGCCCTGGCCGGATGACCGGGAGGGGTGGAGCCCACGGCGTTCGGGCGCCGCGAGGGGGGGACCGCTCCGGGGCTTGTTGCCGCCGCTTATCTGACGTACCGTCAGATCCCGTCCACGGGCGGCGGCGACGCGGGAGCATGGACATGGACACGATCTGGCTCACCGGAGCGGAATGGCTGGCCGTGCTGCGGATCGGGCTCGGGCTGTGGTGGCTGGAGAGCTGGCGGCACAAGGACCGTAAGGCCTGGTTCCAGAGGGGCACCGGCATCGCGTGGGCGGCCGGGATAGCCGCCGAGCACCGCTGGAGCGCCGTACGTTCGGGCTTCGACAGGGTCGTCGCGCCCCACCCGCGCGCGATGGCGTACGTCGTCGTCTACGCGGAACTCGCGCTCGGACTGGGCCTGATCACCGGCTTCCTCACCCCGGTCGCCCTGGCCGGCGGATTCCTCCTCAACGCCCTCTACTTCACCCTCATGATCCACGACGTCGCCGAGCAGGGGCAGAACTCGATGATGGCGCTGATGTCGGTGGTCGGGCTGTTCGGGATGTCCTGGCAGACCTGGTCGCTGGACAGCGCACTGGGGCTGTTCTGATGACAGGGCGTTTCGACCTGCCCGAGCCGGACGCCTTCACCCGGACGTACTGGGAGGCGGCAGCCGAGGGCCGGCTGCTGATCCGCCGCTGCCGGGCCTGCGGCCGGACCCACCACTACCCGCGCGAGTTCTGCCCCCACTGCTGGAGCGAGGACGCCGTCTGGGAGCCCGCGAGCGGCCGCGCCACCCTCTACACCTGGTCCGTCGTCCACCGCAACGACCTGCCGCCCTTCACGGATCGCACGCCGTACGTCGCCGCCGTGGTCGACCTCGCCGAGGGGCCGCGGATGATGACGGAGGTCGTGGGAACGGGGTCGGCGGGTGAGCTGTCCGCCGGGGCGGAACTGGAGGTCGCGTTCCGGGAGGGGATCCCGGTGTTCCGGGTCGTGCCGGGCGCGCCCGGCGGGTGAACGGCACCGCCCCACGCGCTTGAATGGCCCCATGGCCCCCATACGCGACCGGTCCATGACCGGCCCCCTCCCGGAAATCCACGGCCGCGGCCTCCGTCTGCGCCCCTGGGACGCCACGTCCGGCTCCGATGTCGAGACATGGCTGCGCGGCATGCGAGACCCGGAGTTCCGGCGCTGGAACACCCCGCTCAGACTGGTCACCGACCGGACGAGCGCCCAGGAGTCGCTGCGCGCGCGGGCACAGAGCGCGGCGGAGGGCACGTCCGTGTCGTTCCGGGTCGCGGACGCCCGCAGCGACACGGCACTGGGCCACGTCGGCGTCAACGAGATCAAGTACCACATGAAGGTCGCCCGCGTCGGCTACTGGGTGCTCCCCGAGGCCCGCGGCCGGCGCGTCGCCACCCGGGCCCTCCTGCTCGCCGCCGACTGGGCCCTCACCGAACTCGGCCTGCACCGGCTGGAGCTGGACCACGCCGTCGGCCACGACGCCTCCTGCCGGATCGCCGAGCGGTGCGGATTCGCGTACGAGGGAACCCTGCGCGGGGCGATCTTCGAGGAGGGGCGGCACGACGCGTTCCGGGACGCCCACCTGCACGCCCGGCTGGCGACGGATCCGGAACCGGACGCGGAAGCGGATGCCGATGCGGATGCGGATGCGGAACCGAAGCCGGGCGCGGGCCGATAGCCCGGGGCGTAATTCGGAGGTGCCGGCCGGGCCGCGGGCGGCACCATGGGGCATGCGCACCGACGACTGGCACCTCACCCGGGACCTCGACGCCTTCCTGACCCGAGCCGGCGCCTTCCTCCACTCCCGACCCGGTCCGCACACCCTCCCGTTGACCGTCACGGACAACCTGCGCAGGCGCGGCCCGCACATCTACGGCGACGGAGTGCCGGAGTTCGGCGTGCTGGAACAGGACGGCGCGGTCCGGGCGACGTTCTTCCGCACACCACCGCACCGGCTGAACCTCACCGTCCTGACGGCCGAGGAGGCCGATGTGCTGGCCGCACGGCTGGCCGCCCTCGGGCAGCGCCTGCCCGGCGTGCACGCCGACCGCGACACCGCCACCGCGTTCGCCGAGGCCTGGCAGCGGCACACGGGCGTCACGGCCACCCTCCGAGAGCGCAACCGGCTCTACCGGCTCGGCACCCTGACCGTGCCCCGTCCCCTGCCGCCCGGCGGCCCCCGCGTCGCCGGTGAGGCGGACCGGGAGCAACTCATCCGCTGGCACGACGAGTTCGTCGCAGCTATCGGCTCGGGCGTCTTCCAGGACGCCGCCGAGTGGGCGGACGCCCGCATCGAGCAGGGCGGCATCACGTTCTGGGAGACGCCCGACGGCACCCCCGCCGCCATGGCCGGGACGACCCCTCAGGTCGCCGGCCAGATCCGCGTCGCCCCGGTCTACACCCCGCCCCACCTCCGCGGCCGCGGCTACGCGGGCGCCGCCACGGCCGAGGTCAGCCGCGCCGCCCTGGCCGCCGGAGCGCGGGAGGTGCTCCTCTTCACGGACCTGTCGAATCCCACCAGCAACGGCCTGTACCAGCGGATCGGATACCGGCCCGTGGCGGACTTCGCGGTGTACGACTTCACGGGGCGGTCCGCGCCCGCTTGACCTTGACACCGTGACAAGGCCTTCACTGTGCCGAGGGGGTGGTCCCGATGAGCATGCCGAAACAGGACACGGACACGGTTCGAGGTCTCCGGGGGCTGGAGGACAGCAGCTCGTCGGTGCGGCTGCGCACGGCGCTGGCGGTCGGCACGGCCCCCGACCCGCGGTTCATCGGCAAGCTCATCGAACGATGCGCGATCGAGCCGGAGTTCTACGTCCGTGAAATGCTCACGTGGGCGCTCACCCGCCACCCGGCGTCGATGACGGTCCCGGGGCTTGTCGACGAACTCCGCTCGGAGCGTGCGCAGGCACGGAGCCAGGCGTTGCACACGCTGTCCAAGATCGGAGACCGGCAGGCGTGGCCGGCGATCACGCGGGCGCTGCTGACCGACGCCGACGACGAGGTGGCGCGGAGCGCGTGGCGAGCGGCGGTCGTCCTGGTGCCCGACGGTGAAGAGGCGGGGCTGGCCGGAGTGCTGGTGACGCAGCTCGGGCGCGGCGAGCGGGAGACGCGGTTGAGTCTCAGCCGGGCGCTGATCGCGCTCGGTGAGGTGATCATGCCGACCCTGCGCGCGGCGATGACGGCGCCCGACCCCCGGGTGCGCGCGCACGCGATCGCCACGGAACGGCTGTCGCGCGACCCGGATGCCGGGTTCGAGTTCGCGATCGAGGAGGCGAAGCGCGTCGTGGCGCTCGGCCCGGCCGGCCAGGAGGAGTGACAGGCAGTGTTGATCGGTGAGGTGGCCCGGCGGTCCGGGGTCAGCGCCCGCATGCTCAGGCACTACGACTCGCTCGGGCTGGTGCGGCCGACGGGCCGTACCGGCGCCGGCTATCGCGAGTACTCCAGCGAGGACATCCGGCGGATCTTCCACATCGAGAGCCTGCGGTCGCTGGGGCTGTCGCTGCGTGACGTCGGGCGCGCGCTCGACGACCCCGGCTTCACGCCCTCGGAACTCGTCGACGACCTCGCCCGCCGGACGCGAGAACGCATCGCGGCCGAGACGGAGCTGCTCACGCGCCTGCGCCGGATCGGTGCGGCGGAGCCCGCCGGCTGGGAGGACGTCCTCCAGATCGTCGCCCTCCTCCAGGCGTTGGGCTCGAAGAGCGCCGGAACGCGCCAGCGCGCGGCCCTGTCCTCGGTCGACGATGTCCCGGTGCCGGTGGAAGCACTGGTCGAGGCAGCGCTGAGGGAGACGGACCCGAACGTCGCCGGGGCCCTGCGATGGGCCTTGGCGCAGTCGGGCGAGGCCGGACTGGCGCTGCTGGCGGAGGGCCTGGGCTCGCCGGCGGCCGAGGTACGGAAGCGTGCCGTCCAGTCCATCGCCGAGATTCCGGACGACAAGGCGACCGCAGTGCTGCGGGACGCCCTCGCGCACTCCGACACCGTGGTCCGCAGGTATGCGGCTGTGGCGCTCGGGGCACGTGGAGTGGCCGACGCGGTCCCGACGCTCATCGGCATGATCGTCGAGGAGACGAAGGACGTCGACGCGGCCGACGCACTGAGCGCGCTGGCGAGTCGTCCCGCGTCGGCGGATCAGATCGCCTCCAGGCTCGTCGAGTGCCTCGCCGACGGCACCGTCGGATCGTCCGCACGTCGACGGCTGACGCAGGCGCTCGCGGACATCCCGGGACACACGGCGTCACGTGCCCTCGCGGATCTGTCGCATGACGAAGACCGCGCCGTCGCGCTCACCGCGGCCTACATCCTCGGGATACGCGACACCCGGTAACCCCCGGTCCGTTCACGGCCACAGCAGTTCCCGTGTCCACCCTTCCTCCGTGCTCCGATAGCGCAGCCGTACGTGCCGCCGCGCCTCGTCCCCCTGGAAGAACTCCACCTCCTCCGGCCGCAGCCGGTACAGGGTCCAGGACGGTACGGGAGCCTCCGGCTCGCTCCGGGCCCGTTCCCACGCCGACTCCGAGGCCCGCGCCATCTCCTCCACCGAGCCCAGGATCTCGCTCTGGCGGCCGGTCAGTGCCGCGGCCAGCGCGCCCGTCGAGCGGGCGTGCAGGTCGCCCTGGGCCTCCTCGGACGGGGCCGCCGACACCGGGCCGCGCACCCGTACCTGCCGGCCCAGGACCGGCCAGTAGAAGCAGAGGGCGGCGTACGGGCGGGCGGTGAGATGGCGGCCTTTGCGGCTGCCGGCGTGGGACGCGAAGGACCAGCCGGTCTCGTCGGCGCCGTGCAGCATGACGATCCGTACGTCGGGCAGCCCGTCCTCGTCGGAGGTCGCCAGCGACACGGTGTGCGGCTCGGTCTGCCCGGCCGCCACCGCCGCCGCGAACCACTCGGCGAAGAGGGGCAGCGGGGCGGCGGGAGCGGTCGTCGGGTCGAAGGAGGGGAGTCGCGTGACTTGCGGGTCCCAGACCCGCAGTGACCTCAGCAGCTCGTGAAGATCCGTTGCCATTCCCCGATTGTCACCCCGGCGCGCTCCTCACACCTGCCCGAGGTCCGACGACACCCATCGCTCCGGCCGCATCCGCAGCACCAGCTGTTCTCCGTGGTTCTTCCAGGCGAAGTCGACGTAGCCGTCGACCTTGTCGGCCGGCAGGTAGCGCGCCGAGAGCTCGCGGAGCTGGTCGAGGGTGGCGGGTGCCGTGTCGACGACCGGCCCCTCGACCGACACGTACCGGATCGTCGGCTCCAGCCGGTCCACCATCAGCGAGAACCGGCCCGCCGCGCTGATCAGCTCGTTCTTGCGGGAGTCGAGGCCGGTCATGATCCAGATGTCGCCGCCGGGCTCGTACTGGTACCAGATCGGCACGGTCAGCGGCGCGCGGCCCGGCCCCGCGTCGACCGCCAGCGCGGCGATGTGCGGCTCAGCCAGGAACTGTTCGCGCTCTTCACGGGTCAGGGCCATTCCGGTCTCCTTCGCGGGGCGTTCCGGTCTCCATCGGCGTCCTCTCAACACTGCCTCCACAGCCGGGTGTTCCCGTGTGGGAGCCCACAGGTCAAGAATGATCACCGGCTCGCCACAACCAGGCCCTCCGCACCACCGGCTCCACCTCCTCCTCCCACAGCCGTGATCAATCCGAAACCAATTCCGGTCTTGACCGAGACCCATCAAGCAGCCCCGTGGCTACGCTCCCGCTCATGGCCGACTCCACTCCCCCCACACACTCCTCCGCGCATCCCCCACCCGACCGCCCCGTCTACGTCATCGGCGGCGGCCCCGGCGGACTCTCCGCCGCGTACGCGCTGCGGGCCCGGGGCATACGCGCCGTCGTCCTGGAGAAGTCCGACCACGTCGGGTCGTCCTGGCGCGGCCACTACGACCGGCTGCACCTGCACACCACCCGCCGCCTGTCGTCCCTGCCCGGGCTGCCGATGCCGCGCCGGTTCGGACGGTGGGTGTCCCGGGACGACGTGGTGCGGTACCTGGAGAAGTACGCCGAGCACCACCGGCTCGAAATCGTCACCGGCGTCGAGGTGTCCCGTATCGAGCACGCGCCCGACGGCACGGGCTGGCTGCTGCACGCCACCGGCGGCCGTGAGCTGACCGGCGCGGCCGTCGTCGTCGCCACCGGCTACAACCACACGCCCCGGGTGCCGGACTGGCCCGGCCGCGACACCTACACCGGCGAGTTCCTGCACGCCTGCGCCTACCGCAACGCCGAGCCCTTCGCCGGCCGCGAGGTCCTCGTCGTGGGCGCCGGCAACACCGGCGCCGAGATCGCCGTGGACCTGGCGGACGGCGGCGCCCGGGTACGGCTGTCCATCCGCACCGTCCCGCACATCGTGCGCCGTTCGACCGCGGGCTGGGCCGCGCAGTACTCCGGCGTCATGGCACGGCACCTGCCGGTCGGTCTCGTCGACCGGATGGCCCGGCAGATGGGCAGACTGAGCGTGCCCGATCTCTCCGCCCACGGCCTGCCGCGCCCGGGCACCGGCCTCTACACCCGGGTCACCGAGGGCGCCGTCCCCGTCCAGGACGTCGGTCTGATCGACGCCGTACGCAAGGGCAGGGTGGAGGTCGTGGCGGCCGTGGAGGGCTTCGAGGACGGCAAGGTCGTGCTCGCCGACGGCACCCGCCTCTCCCCGGACGCCGTCGTCGCGGCCACCGGCTACACCCGGGCCCTGGAGGGCCTCGTCGGCCACCTCGACGTGCTCGACGCCCGCGGGAGGCCCGTCGTCCAGGGCCCCCGCAGTCCGCGGACCGCCCCCGGCCTGTACTTCACCGGCTTCACCAACCCGATCAGCGGCATGCTCCGCGAGATGGCGATCGACGCGGTGAGGATCGCGAAGGCCATCGCGCGGGACGGCTCGGGGAGGGTGTCGCGGTTGCCGGGCTAAGCAGTCCGGGCCGCGCACCCGTCCGTCCCGTGCCGTCACGTGCCGTCACGTCCGTTCCTCCCACCGGCCCGGAGGGTGGCCGGGTAGCGTCAGGTCGGCGACCAAGCCGTAGTGGTCGCTCGCGTAGACGCCGTTCACCGGTCGCACCAGGACTCGCCGGCACGAGGAGGCGTGCAGGGTGGGGCCGTGGGGACCGCACCGGAGCAGGATGTAGTCGATACGGCGATCCGAGGCCTCGGGCATGTCACCCCGCCGTACGAGCGGGTTGGCAGGGCTGAAGGTGGGGCCCGGTTCGCCGGCGTGCACCGCCGACCAGGCGTCCTGGAAGCAGACGCTCATGCCGTCGAGCGACTGGAGCCCCTGGAGGAACCGCAGGCTGGCGGCCTCGGGGGTCGCGTCGAAATCGCCGAGCAGGACGGTGTGGCGCACGGGGCGCTCGGCGGCGACGCTCTCCACGAGCCGGGCGGTGACGAGCGCCTGCAACTCCCGTTCGTACTCGTGGTCGTAGGGCCAGCTCGGCTTGTGGTGCACGACGCGGACCGTGCCGAGCGGTTCGGGAAACCGGACTTCGGCGGCGACGACTCCGCACCAGCTGGTGCGCTCCGTGCGCTCCGTCACCTGGAGCGTGTCCGTCACGGTGTGCCCGAAAGGGCGTCGGGCGGCCAGTACGGCCCCCACGCCGTCGGAGGACCAGCGAGGGTGTGGAACGACGTGCCAGCCGTCGTCGACGAGGGCTGCCATGTCCTCACGGGTGACTTCCTGGAGCGCGAGTACGTCCGGCTCCTGGTGCCGGATCTCCCGCGCCAGTACCGCCCGCCGGCTCGCGCCGTCGGCGTACTGCGGTGCCAGCACGTTCATGGTCATCAACCGCATACAGGTTCTCGCCTCGCTTTCACTCTCACTCTCGGCTCTCCCCCAGGGAAACTTCGCTCGCCCACAACCATTCCTGACATCACGTCAGTTCGGATAATCTGACAGTTCGTCAGTTAGCGGCTGTCTCACAGGAGCGGGCGGAGCGATGCTTGGATCGACCCACGGCACCCTTACCACCGACTCCCGCCGGGCCCGGGCCATCGCCTGTGGCGAACGGTCCGGGCCCGTCGTGCACGGCAGGCCGGCCGAGCTGGGAGACCTCGACGTCAGCGGACGTCCGCTGCACGCCGACGTACCCGATCTGGACCGTTTCTTCCGCCCGCAGTCCGTCGCCGTGATCGGCGCGTCCGATGCCGAAGGGCGCCCCAACACCGGCGTCACGCGGCAACTGGCCGACTGGGCCGAGCGGGTCGGGGCGAAGCTGTATCCGGTGCATACGAGCAGGCAGTCCGTCTTCGGCGTGCCCTGCCACCCTTCCGTCTCCGCCCTGCCCGAGCAGGTCGACCTGGCCGTGGTGCTGGTCGGCGACCCCCTCCCGGTGGTCGAGGAACTGGCCGAGGCCAAGGCACGGTTCGCGGTCGTCTTCGCCTCCGGGTTCGCGGAGACCGGGCCGGAGGGCGAGGCCGCCCAGCGGCGACTGGCCGCCGCCGTCGAACGGTCCGGGATGAGGCTGCTGGGCCCCAACACCAACCTCAACGCCTTCGAACGGTTCCGTGCCGACCTGGAGGGACCGGCGATCGCGTTGATCACCCAGTCCGGCCACCAGGGCCGCCCCGTCTTCGCCCTCCAGGAACTCGGCATCCGCCTCTCCCACTGGGCGCCCACCGGCAACGAGGCCGACCTGGAGACCGCCGACTTCCTCGCCTACTTCGCCGAGCGGCCCGAAGTCGGCGCCGTCGCCTGCTACCTGGAGGGGCTGAAGGACGGCCGCTCCTTCCTGCTCGCCGCCGACCGTGCCGCCCGGCGCGGCGTGCCGGTCGTCGCGGTCAAGGTGGGCCGCACCGAGACCGGCGCCCGCACGGCCGCCTCCCACACCGGCAAGCTGACCGGCGCGGACGCGGTGGTGGACGCGGCGCTACGGCAGTACGGCGTGATCAGAGTCGACGGACTCGACGAACTCCAGGACACGTCGGCCCTGTTGGCCCGGGCCCGCCCGCCGCGCTCCGACGGGGTCGTCATCTACTCGATCTCCGGTGGCACGGGCGCGCACGTCGCCGACCTGGCGACCGAGGCGGGCCTGCGGCTGCCGGTGCTGTCGCAAGCCAGGCAGGCCGAGCTGCACCAGTGGATACCCGAGTACCTGAGCGTCGCCAACCCCGTCGACAACGGCGGTCACCCGGTCGGTGACTGGCGGGGCCGGAAGATCATCGACGCGATCCTCGACGACCCCGAGGTGGGGGTGCTCGTCTGCCCGATCACCGGCCCGTTCCCCCCGCTCAGCGACCGGCTCGTACGGGACCTGGTGGACGCGGCGGAGCAGACCGACAAGCTCGTGTGCGTGGTGTGGGGCTCGCCGGTCGGCACCGAGGCCGCCTACCGCGAGGTCCTGCTCGGCTCCTCCCGCGTCGCCACCTTCCGCACGGTCGGCAACTGCCTCACCGCCGTCCGCGCCTATCTCGGCCACCACCGCTTCACGACCGGCTACCGCTCCCCCTTCGACGACGCCCCGCGCACTCTCTCGCCGTCCTACCGCAAGGCCCAGGCGCTCATGCGGCCCGGCGAGCAGCTCAGCGAGCACGCGGCGAAGCAGCTGCTGCGGGCGTACGGCATCCGCGTGCCGCGCGAGCAGTTGGTGACCAGCGCGGCGGCGGCCGTACGGGCGGCGGGGCTGGTGGGCTACCCGGTGGTGATGAAGGCCTCCGGCGCCCGGATCGCCCACAAGACCGAACTGGGCCTCGTGAAGACCGGGCTCACCTCGGCGAGCCAGGTCCGCGACGCCTACCGGGAGCTGACCGACATCGCCCGCTACGAGGATGTCCCGCTGGACGGTGTACTGGTCTGCCAGATGGTCGAGCAGGGCGTGGAGATGGTCGTCGGAGTCACGCACGACGACCTGTTCGGGCCGACCGTGACCGTCGGGCTCGGCGGTGTGCTCGTGGAGGTCCTGCGCGACACGGCCGTAGGGGTGCCGCCGTTCGGCGAGGACCAGGCGCGGGACATGCTCGCCGGGCTGCGCGGGCGGGCACTGCTCGACGGGGTCCGGGGCCGGCCGCCGGCGGACCTGGACGCACTCGTCGAGGTCGTCCTGCGCGTGCAGCGCATGGCACTGGAACTCGGAGACCAGCTCGCGGAGTTGGACATCAACCCACTGATGGTCCTGCCCCAGGGGCAGGGAGCGGTGGCACTAGACGCGCTGGCGGTGTGCAGCCCATGACGGAACCCGCCGCTGTGCACACGACGGCCGGCCACGTCCTCTCCGTCACCCTCAACCGGCCCGAGACCCTCAACGCCCTCACGCCCGGCGATCGGGACGAGATCGTGCGGCTGCTGTCGGAGGCGTCCGCGTCGCCGGAGGTACGAGCGGTCGTCCTCACGGGAACGGGCCGCGGCTTCTGCGCCGGCGCGGACCTCCGAGGCACCACCGCCACGACCGGCGAACGCGTCCCCGGAGATGTCGCACGCACCCTCCGCACCGGCGCCCAGCGCCTGATCGCCGCCGTCCTGGACTGCGAGAAGCCGGTGATCGCGGCGGTCAACGGCACGGCGGCGGGCCTCGGCGCGCATCTGGCGTTCGCCTGCGACCTGGTCCTGGCGGCCGAATCGGCCCGGTTCATCGAGGTGTTCGTACGCCGCGGCCTGGTCCCCGACGGCGGCGGCGCCTACCTCCTCCCCCGCCTCGTCGGTCCGCAGCGCGCCAAGGAGCTGATGTTCTTCGGCGACGCGCTCACGGCGAGCGACGCGGAGCGGATGGGGCTGGTCAACCGGGTCGTCCCGGACGGCGACCTGGACAAGACGGCCCGCGCGTGGGCCGAACGCCTCGCCACCGGCCCGACCCGCGCCCTCGCCCTGACCAAGCAGCTCGTCAACGCCTCCCTCGACGCCGACCGCGCCACCGCCTTCGCCGCCGAGGCCGCCGCGCAGGAGATCAACATGACGACGGCGGACGCGCAGGAGGGCGTACGGAGCTTCGTGGAGCGGCGCAGCGCGGTATACAAAGGCCACTGACCCTTTCTATCTGACGTCCCGTCAGTTTCAATGAGGGGTGTGATGGGACAAGCAGGAATGGCAGAAGCCGCCGTCCGCTACCTCAGGTCGGCCCGCACACCCGCCCCGGAGCCCGTCGAAGCGCTGCCGCGCCCGGAGTTGCGGTGCGTCGGCGCGGACGAGCGCGCTCCCCTGGACCCGGCGGAGTTCCGCCGCGTCCTCGGAAACTTCGCGACGGGCGTGGCGGTGATCACGTCACCACCCGCCACGACTGCCGACTCCCCAGCCGGCTTCGCCTGCCAGTCCTTCACGTCCCTCTCCCTCGACCCGCCGCTGGTCGCCTTCATGGTCGGCCGTACGTCGACGACGTGGCCACGCATCGCCAGGGCGGGGGTGTTCTGCGTGAACGTCCTGGCCGCCCACCAGGCCGAGCTGTGCAGCGCCTTCGCGGTGAGCGGGGCGGACAAGTTCGCGGGAGTGGCGTACGACGCGGCGCCGGTGTCCGGCTCGCCGCGCCTGTCGGGTGCCGTCGCCTGGATCGACTGCGCGATCCACGCCGTCCACACCGGCGGTGACCACCTCATCGTGGTGGGCCGGGTGGACGCCCTCGGCACGGCCGCCGACGATCCGGATCCGGAGGGACCGCTGCTCTTTCACCGGGGGCGCTTCGCGCGGCTGCCGGACTGATCGCATCGGTGCGGATCAGGCGACGGCCAGCCGCCACAGTGACGTGACCTCGGCGGCCCGCACGGCGTGCAGCGGATCGTCCGTGTCCCGCACGCGCGCGTGACGCGGTCGGGTGTCCAGACGGTCGACCACCCGCAGCCCGGCCCCCTCCACGGCGGCCATCAGCTCCTCCCGGCTGCGCAGCCCGAGGCGCTCGGCCAGGTCGGACAGCACGAGCCAGCCCTCGCCGCCCGGCTCCAGCCGGCCGGCGAGCCCGTCGAGGAACCCGTGGAGCATGCCGCCGCCCGCGTCGTAGACGCCGAGGTCCAGGTCGGAGGCGGGACGGGCGGGGAGCCAGGGCGGGTTGCACACCACGAGTTCGGCGCGCCCCTCGGGATACAGCTCGGGGCCGGTGACGCGGACCGCCCGCTCGACCCCCAACCGCCGTACGTTGTCCCTCGCACACTCCCGCGCCCGTGCGCTGACGTCCGTGGCCACCACCTGCCCGACACCGCGCCGGGCGAGCACGGCGGCGAGCACACCGGTGCCCGTGCCCAGGTCGAACGCCGTCCGCACACCGCCACCACCCGGCAGCGGTGCCCGCGCGACAAGGTCGACGTACTCGCCCCTCGTCGGCGCGAACACCCCGTAGTGCGGATGGACCGGCGCATCCAACGCCGGAACATACACACCCTTCTCCCGCCACTGCCGGGCACTGATCACACCCAGCAGTTCGGTGAGGGCGACGGCCATGGGCCCGCCGGACGGCCCGTACGCCTCGGTACACGCCAGTCGCACGTCGGGCGCCCGGGGCAGATCCAGTACGTACTCCTCGTCCAGCAACACGAGCAGCTTGCCGAGCACACGGGCACGGTGAGCGCGGAACCGGCGGTACAGCCGGAAGGTCTCGGCCGGCGCGCCCGCCGCACCCGGCGCGGTCCGGCCGACGCGGCGGTCCATCGCGCGCAACAACTGGCGCGCGTTCTGAAAGTCCCCGCGCCACAACAACGCCGTGCCCTCGCAGGCCAGCCGGTAGGCGACGGCGGCCCTCATCCGGTCGTCGGCGACGACGACCCGTCGGGGCAGGGGCAGCCCGGACTCAGAATGCCAGCGGGCGGAACGGGGCTGAGCATCGATCCAGTGAATCGTGGACACGGCAAACTCCTCGGAAGGCCGAACGCGAACGAACCTGCGGCGTCACGACGACCACGTCACCGAGGACCATGCCGACTGTCATCAACGGACCTTTCCGAGTGGCGAAGAAGCAACCAGGCCAAGGATAGGCCGACCGGGCATCCCAGGCCTCCGACTCCACGCCACGCGTCCCACCGAACGCTCGGACACGCGGGTCTAGGGAATCAGCCGTTCGGCGGGACGAACTCGGGCTGGTCGAGCAGGCGGAGCCAGCTGCCGTCGGGCTGGCGGCGGACGACCTGTGCCCGGGCGCCGGCCCCGTCCTTCGGCGGTGTCGAGGTGAGGGCGATGTCGCCGCTGACCAGAGTCGGCAGCGGTTGTTCCGGCTCGAAGCGGGGACGGTCGGCCAGCACCTTTTCCCACAGCGCGCGGATCGCCTCCCGGCCCACCGTCCGCTCTCCGGGCGGGTAGGCCAGCACCGCGTCCTCTTCGTAGAGCGCGGCGACCCCGGCCGCGTCACCGGCGTTGGAGCGTTCGACGAACAAGCGGGTGATGTCTTCGGGCCGCATGGCCTTCTCGTACTCCGGCACGGGTACCTCCTGACGTCGGGCTTGAGCGCTTTCCAGCCTGTTCACCCGTCGACCAGAAGTCCAACAGATGGTTCTTCTGGAAACTAGAATCGCCAGTCATGGAAATGAGGCAGCTGGAGTACTTCGTCGCGGTCGCGGAAGAACAGAACTTCACGCGGGCGGCGGAGCGGGTCCACATCAGCCAGTCCGGCGTCAGCGCCCAGATCCGCCAGTTGGAGCGCGAGCTCGGCGCCGAGCTGTTCCACCGGTCAGCGCGCACCGCCACCCTCACCGTCGCGGGAAAGGCCGCGCTCGAACACGCCCGCGCCGCGCTCGCCGCGGCCGATGCGGTCGGCCAGGCGGTGGGTGAGGTCACCGACCTGATCCGCGGCCGGCTCACGGTCGGGATGGTCATCGGCTGCACCGTCACGCCGCTGTTCGACGCCCTCGCCGCATTCCACCGGGCCCATCCGGGTGTGGAGATCTCCCTGCTGGAGGACAACTCCGACCGGCTCGTCGAGGGCGTCCGCGCCGGCGCCCTCGACCTGGCCCTCATCGGGACCGCGACCGCCACTCCCCAGGGGCTGGACGCGCTGACCATCATCAGCGAGCGGATCGTCGCAGCGGTTCCGGCCGGGCACCCCCTGGCGAAGCAGCGGCGGGTCACTCTGCGCGACCTGGCCGCCCACCCCATCGTGTGCATGCCGCCCGGTACCGGCCTACGTGCAGTATTCGACGGCGCCTGCGCTGCGCAGAGCCTCCAACCCTCGATCGCCCTGCAAGCCGGCTCCGCGGATGCCATCGCCGGCCTCGCCGCCCGCGGGCTCGGCGTCGCCGTCCTCAGCGACTCGATGGCCGCGAACTACCGCGACCGGCTCACCGCCCGCGCCATCGAGGACGTCGATACTTCGGCGTTGCTCGCGCTGGTCTGGAAGAGTCCGCACAGCCCCGCCCTGCGCGAGCTGCTCCTGCACAGCCGACAGGCGTTCACCGAGCCCGACCCCGCTCAGAACTCCTGAACGGTCCGAGTATGCCGGTCAGGATCGGTGATCCCGTGTGAGGTTCACGCGGGCACCGAGGGCCTTTCCCGGCTGACGGTGTCGAGCAGGAGTTTCGCGGCCACGGTCGCCCCGTCGGTGCGGATGCCGTCGGCCACGGCCCTCGCCCGTGCCAGGGTCTCGGGGGCGAGGGCCGTCCCGAGTGCGGCTGACAGGGACTCGGTGGTGGGAGCCGAACCGTCGTGTGCCGCGCCGATGCCCAGGGCGGCGACCCGGCCGGCCCAGTAGGGCTGGTCCGCCGCCTGGGGCACTACCACCTGCGGCGCTCCGGCCTGGGCGGCCGTCGTCGTCGTGCCCGCGCCGCCGTGGTGCACCACGGCGGCGACCCTGCCGAACAGTGCCTGCTGATTGACCTCGCCGACGACGAAACAGTCGTCCCGGTCGTCGATCAGGGCCAGTTCCGCCCAGCCGCGGCCGACGAGTGCGCGGCGGCCGTGCGCGCGGATCGCCTCGATGGACACCCGGGCCATGTCCGCCGGGACGCCCCGCATGCTGCCGTAGCCGACGAACACCGGGGGCGTGCCCGCGTCCAGGAACGCCAGCAGGTCGTCCGGCAGCGGGCGTTCGTCCGGCAGGATCCACGCCCCGGTGTGCACGACGTCGAGCTCGGGGGTCTCCCGCCACGGACCCAGGACCGGGTCCGACGCCAGCCACGGCCGGTCGGTGAAGATAAAACCGTGGACGTCGTCCACCGGCGGCAGACCGACCGAGGCCCGGTGGGCGTTGAGCGCCTCGCCGTGCAGCGCGTTGAAGGTCCGGGCGTTCAGGTCCCACAGCGCCAGGTTGTCGGTCACCTCCGGCGGGAACGACTGGCCCGGCAGCAGCGCGGGGGGTGCCTGGTGCGGCGACCGCAGCAGGAACGGGCAGAAGGTCGCGTACACGTAGGGGACACCGAGTTTCTCGGCCGCCGACCGCGACGAGAAGTGCGCGAGCCCGGTCGCCAGGAGGGTGTCGCATCCCTCGGCGGCCGCGATGACCGTGCCGAACTGCTCGGCCAGCTCGGTCACACGCCGGGAGGCCGCCGATTCCGTCGACGGCGCCTTCATCGTGCCCATCGGTCTGCCCATCGCCACGAGTTCCACGCCGGCTCTGTCCAGCAGCCGGGCGAAGACCTCGTCCGGCGGCGCACAGACCCTCACCTGCACGCCCAGTTCCCGTAACCGCACCGCGAGCGCCACCAGCGGTTCGACATCCCCGCGCGACCCATACGTCGACAACAACACACGCACTACGCAACTCCCGTTTTCGCAGGTACTGGCCTCGGTCGGTGATTCTGCGGCCTCACGGGGGCCTTGCCGCAAGCCCCCCGGTGCGCTATACGTTGAGCACGGCAAGGAGGGGGATTCTCCTTGCCGTTGGTTTTTGCCGAGAGCCCGCTCTCAGGCCGTGGTCGCCACCCCCACCGGTCGTCGCCGGATCACCAGTGCCATCAGCGCCGCCACCGCGCACAGCGCTCCAGACGCGTACCAGACCACGTCGTACGAGCCGAACGTGTCGCGGGCGACGCCGCCGAGGAAGGCGACCAGGGCGGCGCCGACCTGGTGGGAGGCGAGGACCCAGCCGAAGACGATCGCGCTGTCCTCGCCGTACTGCTCGCGGCACAGGGCGAGGGTGGGCGGGACGGTGGCGACCCAGTCGAGGCCGTAGAAGACGATGAAGAAGATCATCGGGGGCTGGACGGTGGGTGTGACCAGGAGCAGGGGGAGGAAGAGGAGGGAGACGCCCCGCAGGGAGTAGTAGACGGCGAGCAGGCGCCGGGCTTCGAAGCGGTCGGTGAACCAGCCGGAGGCGATCGTGCCGACGACGTCGAAGACGCCGATGACCGCGAGCAGCGAGGCGGCGGTCGTCAGGGGCATGCCGTGGTCGTGGGCGGCGGGCACGAAGTGGGTCTGGATCAGGCCGTTCGTCGAGGCGCCGCAGATCGCGAAGGTGCCGGCGAGCAGCCAGAACGGCCCGGTGCGCGCGGCCGAGAACAGGACGGTCACGGCCCGGCGGGCGGCGCCGGGGACCGGTGCCGGCTTCGGTACGAACTCGGTCGCGCCGTACGGCTTCAGGCCCACGTCCGCGGGGTGGTCGCGCAGCAGGAGCCAGACGAACGGGACGACCGCGAGGGCGGCGAGCGCGACCGTCACGGCCGCCGGGCGCCAGTCGTGCCGCTCGACGATCCAGGACAGCAGGGGCAGGAAGATCAGCTGGCCGGAGGCGGACGCGGCGGTGAGGATGCCGCTGACCAGGCCGCGCCGCTCGGTGAACCAGCGGTTGGTGACGGTCGCCGCGAACGCCAGCGCCATGGAGCCGGAGCCGAGCCCCACCAGCAGGCCCCAGCACAGCATCAGTTGCCAGGCCGCCGTCATCCACACCGTGAGGCCCGAGCCGAGCGCGATGACGGTCAGGGCGACCGCGACGACCCGGCGGATGCCGAAGCGGTCCATGAGAGCCGCCGCGAACGGGGCCGTCAGACCGTACAGCGCGAGATTGACCGAGACCGCGGCGCTGATCGTGCCGCGCGACCAGTCGAACTCGTCGTGCAACGGGTCGATGAGCAGGCCGGGTACGGAACGGAAGGCGGCCGCGCCGATGATCGTCACGAAGGTGACGGCGGCGACGAACCAGGCCCGGTGCACACGCGTACGGCTGCCGCGGCCCGGCTTCGGCGGCTGCGGCACGGCCGCTGCGGCTTCGCTTGTCTGGGTCACGACACAGAGCTTCCGGCCTGCGGCGACTTTCATCGAGTGGCCCGGAGGACAGCATTCGCTAGGATCGGGCCATGACATCGGCCAGCCACTCCGGTCCGGCCCCGTCCCCGGCCACCGGCTTCCGCCCCCACCGCGTCGTCGTCCTCGCCCTCGACGGGCTGCTCCCCTTCGAACTGGGCATCCCGCACCGCATCTTCGGCCGCCCCAAGGACGCCCTGGGGCGGCGCCTGTACGAGGTCGTGACCTGCTCAATCCGCCCGCCGGGCCCGGTCGAGACGGACGCCGACTTCGCCATCCACGTCGCGCATGGCCCGGAGGCCCTGGCCGACGCCGACACGGTGATCATCCCGGCGTCGTACGAACTCGGCCCGGTCCACGCCGAGGGCGTGCTGACCGAGGAGCTGGCCGCGGCCCTCGCCCGCCTCCGGCCCGGCACCCGGCTGGCCTCCATCTGCACCGGCGTCTACGTCCTCGCCGCCGCCGGTCTCCTCGACGGCCGCCCCGCCACCACCCACTGGGCCGACGCCGCGCGTCTCCAGCGGCTCTTCCCCAAGGTCCGGGTCGACCCGCACGTGCTGTTCATCGACGACGGCGACGTACTGACCTCCGCGGGCGTCGCCGCCGGCATCGACCTGTGCCTGCACATGGTGCGCCGGGACCACGGCACCGCCGTCGCCAACGACGTGGCCCGCCGTACGGTCGTACCGCCGCACCGCGACGGCGGTCAGGCACAGTACATCGAGCGGCCGGTGCCCGATCCGCAGCAGGCCTCCACCACCACCGCCCGCGCCTGGGCCCTGGGCCGCCTCCACGAACCGATCCAGTTGCGCGACATGGCCGCCCAGGAGTCCATGTCGGTCCGCACGTTCACCCGCCGCTTCCGCGAGGAGACCGGCGTCAGCCCCGGCCAGTGGCTCACCCAGCAGCGCGTGGAACGGGCCCGGCACCTGCTGGAGACCACCGACCGAACCGTCGACCAGGTGGCCGGGGACGCGGGCTTCGGCACGGCCCAGTCGATGCGCCAGCACCTCCAGGCGGCGCTCGGCGTCACGCCCACCGCCTACCGGCGGACCTTCCGGACCGCCGGAGACAAGGGAGCCGTCAGAACATGAGCACCCCGCGCGCCACCCGCCCCGCCTCCGCGTCCGCCGCCGCCTTCTCGAAGTCCTCGACCGGATAGGTCCGGGTGACGAGTTCGTCGAGCAGCAGCCGGCCCTGGCGGTACAGGTCCGCGTAGAGGGCGATGTCCCGCTGGGGGCGGGAGGAGCCGTAGCGGCAGCCCAGGATGGACTTGTCGAGGTACATCGACGAGACGCGGAAGGACGCCTCGGCCGTGGCCGGCGGCACCCCGAGGAGGATCGCCTGGCCGTGCCGGTCCAGTGCGTCGATCGCCTGGCGGATCAGCTCCACCCGGCCGACGCACTCGAAGGCGTGGTCCGCGCCCGTGGGCAGGATGTCCCGCACGCCCTCCGTCGAGGTGAGGAAGTGGGTCGCGCCGAAGCGGCGTGCCACCTCCTCCTTCGCCGGGTTGGCGTCGACGGCCACGATCCGCAGTGCTCCGGCGAGCCGCGCCCCCTGCAACACGTTCAGGCCGATGCCGCCCGTTCCGATCACCAGCACGCTGTCGCCGCGGTCCACCCGCGCCCGGTTCAGCACGGCGCCCACCCCGGTCAGCACCCCGCACCCGATGAGCGCCGCCGACGCCATGGGGATGTCCCCGGGGATCCGGACCGCCTGTACGGCCTTCACGACCGTGCGCTCCGCGAACGCCGAGTTCGCGGCGAACTGGTGGACCGGCAGGCCGGCGTGACGGAACGGCCGGCCGGGACGCCCGATCGCCTGTCGGCACATGGTCGGGCGCCCCCGGTCACACTCCGCGCACGTACCGCAGTTCGCGAGCGTGGACAGGGACACGTGATCCCCGGGCGCGACATGGGTGACGCCCTCGCCCACCGTCTCCACCACACCCGCTCCCTCGTGTCCCAGCACCACGGGAACCGGGAAGGGTATGGTCCCGTCCACCACCGACAGATCGCTGTGGCACAGCCCCGCCGCCGAGATCGCGACGCGCACCTCACCCGGTCCCGGCTCCCGCACCTCCAGGTCCGTGACGACCCGGACCTGCTTCCCGTCGAAGATCACGCCTCGCATCACACGGCTCCCTTGGGCTCCCTGGGCAGGCCGAGCACCCGCTCGGCGATGATCGTGCGCTGGATCTGGTCCGAGCCGCCGTAGATGGTGTCGGCCCGCGAGAAGAGGAAGAGGTGCTGCGCCGCGTCCAGTTCGTACGGCGACGCGACCGACCAGTCCGCCGGACCGACGCTCGCCGCAGCGCCCCGCACCAGCACCGCCAGCTCCCCGAGCCGCTGGTGCCAGCCCGCCCACAGCAGTTTCGCCACGCTCGGGGCGCCCGCGTCGCCCGAACCGCCCAGGGTGCGCAGGGCGTTCCAGCGCATGGTGCGCAGCTCGGCCCACTGCCGGACGAGAAGTTCCCGTACGACGGGATCCGCCACCGCACCCGACTCCACGGCCGTCCGCACCACACGATCCAGCTCCTCGGCGAACCCGATCTGCTGCGCGAGCGTGGACACGCCCCGCTCGAAACCGAGGAGGCTCATGGCGACGCGCCAGCCGTTGCCCTCGCCACCGACGACGTGTTCCGCGTGCGCGCCGTCGAAGAAGACCTCGTTGAAGTCGCTGGTACCCGTCATCTGCCGGATGGGGCGCACCTCGATCCGGCCCGGCTGGTCCATGGGGACGAGGAGGAAGGACAGTCCGTGGTGCCGCCGCGAACCGGGCTCGGTGCGGGCGAGGACGAAGCACCAGTCGGCCTCGTGCGCGAGTGACGTCCAGATCTTCTGCCCGGTGACGCGGTAGGTACGGCCGTCCGCCTCGCGCACGGCCGCGGTACGGACACCGGCCAGGTCCGAGCCGGCGCCGGGTTCGCTGTAGCCCTGGCACCAGAGTTCCTCGCCGGCGGCGATCGGAGGCAGGAAGCGGGACTTCTGCTCCTCGGTGCCGTGGGCGATGAGCGTGGGCGCCAGGAGGTTCTCACCGATGTGCCCGGAGCGCGGGGGCGCGGCCGACCGTGCGTACTCCTCGGCCCAGGCGACCTGCTGGGTGAGCGTGGCGGTGCGATTGCCGTACCCGCCCGCACCCCACCCGATCCCGATCCACCCGGCTGCCCCGAGCGTGCGCTCCCAGGAACGGCGGTCGCCTGCCCCCTCGGCGTGCGCGGCGAGCCAGTCCCTGGCCTCGCCCCGAAAGTCCTCGTCTTCTCGCGCGAACCCGAAATCCACGATTGCCGCCTTGGTTCGATGACTGGGCTTGAGATGAGGTTCCTAAGGGGCGCGGGGAACTGCGCGAGAAACCACAACGCACCCGCAGCCGCCACACCACACACACCCCCGAGCTACTGGGCGTTCGGCCGCTCCCCCTCCCGCGCCGCCCTCTCCATCTCCCGCACCCGCTCAAGCATCGGCATCGGATCCACCCCCACCGACCCGGGCAGAAACTCCGCGATCCTCTCCACGGACCACCCGCCGGAGGCATACGCCGCACGCAACTCCCTCGGCTGCGCCCACACCGCGATCTTCGCCCCGGCGACCGTGTACACCTGCCCGGTGATCCCCTGCCGGGAGGCCTCGTCGGACAGCAGATACACCACCAGCGCGGCGACATCCTCCGGCTCCCCGATCTCCGCCAGTTCCATGGGAACCCCCGCGGACATCCGCGTACGCGCCACCGGCGCCACCGCGTTCGCGGTCACGCCGTACTTGTGCAGCCCCAGCGCGGCGCTCCGCACGAGCGAGATGATCCCGCCCTTGGCCGCGCTGTAGTTGGCCTGCGACACCGACCCCTGGTGGTTGCCGCTGGTGAAGCCGATCAGCGTGCCGGCACGCTGCTTGCGCATCACCGCCGAGGCGGCCCGGAACACCGTGAACGTGCCCTTCAGGTGCGTGGCGACGACCGGGTCCCACTCCTCCTCGGTCATGTTGAACAGCATCCGTTCCCGGAGGATCCCGGCCACGCAGACCACCCCGTCGAGCCGCCCGTACGACGACAGGGCCACGTCGACGACCCGCTGCCCGCCCGCCATCGTGGAGATGTCGTCGGCCACGGCGACCGCCTCCCCGCCCGCCGCCTCGATCTCCTTGACCACGGCCTCGGCGACCTCACTCGTCGGGGAGGCGCCGTCGACCGCCACGCCGTAGTCGTTGACGACGACCTTCGCCCCCTCCGCCGCCGCCGCGAGCGCGACCGCCCGGCCGATGCCCCGCCCGGCGCCCGTGACGGCGACGACCTTGCCTGCCAAGAAGTTCCCCACGCCCGGCCCCTTCCCGTCCCACGGTTTCTGACGGACCGTTAGATTTCGCGGACTCCAGATTCTACGGCCCGTCAGATACGGGAACACAAGCCCCGGGGAGGACTCATGTCGCTGCCGGACGCGTTCCACGACATCGCCAAGCGCGTGAACAACTGGGGGCGTTGGGGAGCCGCCGACGAGCTCGGCACGCTGAACCTGATCACCGACGAGGTGGTCCGGGAGGCCGCGGCGACGGTCCGCACCGGTCGCCGGATCCCGCTCGCCCTCCCCCTCCGGCGCGACGGCGTCCAGACGGGGATGATCCCGGGGCGGATCGACCCGCTGCACGTCATGGTGCAGATCAACCAGGAGCTCTTCGGCCCGGGCACCGTGGCGTGCAGCGACGACGCCGTGACCATGGGGCTCCAGGCGGCCACGCACTGGGACGCGCTGCCGCACGTCTCGCACTCGGGCAGGCTCTACAACGGCCGTCCGGCGCACTCCATCACCCCGCACGGCGGCGCGGAGTTCAGCGGCATCGACAAGGTCCGGCACGTCGTCTCACGCGGAGTACTGCTCGACGTCGCCCGGGCCCGGGGCACGGACCGGCTCGACGGCGGGTACGCCGTCACACCCGAGGACCTGGACGCGGCCGAGGAACTGGCCGGCACGCGCGTGCGGTCCGGCGACGTGGTGCTCGTGCGGACCGGGCAGGTCCAGCTCTGTCTGGCCGGTGACCGGCACGGGTACGCGTATCCGTCGCCGGGGCTGTCGATCCGGACGCCGGAGTGGTTCCACGCGCGCGATGTCGCGGCGGTCGCCAACGACACCCTCACCTTCGAGGTGTTCCCGCCCGAGGTGGAGGACCTGTGGCTGCCGGTGCACGCCCTGCACCTCGTGGAGATGGGGATGCCGCAGGGCCAGAACTGGGATCTCGAAAAGTTGTCCACAGCCTGTGGAGAAACGGGCCGCTACGTGTTCCTGCTGGCGGCGACACCCGAGCCGTTCTCGGGAGCGACCGGCTCTCCGGTGGCCCCGGTCGCCGTCCTCTAGGCCGGCACCGCCTGGCCAGGCACACCGGGACGGCGTGCCTGGCCGCCCCCCTCAACCGCCGGCCAGGCCACCGCCCCACCGCCTGAAGCTGGATGGCGGCGCCGCGCTGCTCACCCCGAGCACGGCAGCGCGCGCCGCCACCCGACTCCGGCGCTCCCGCCCCGGCTCCCGTGGCCCTGACAGGGAGCCGACGCCGAATCACGACTCACACTCGCCGAGGGCCGCCGTCGTCGCAGCCCTCGCCGTCCCCTCACGGCGAATCGCTGCTCACAAGCGTGAGCAAACGGTCACGAGGCGTCAACACCCATTCGGAGATTTAATACTTATGCGGCTTTTGCCTTGGGCGCGCACGGAAGCACATCCCGGCGCATCGCGCATGCCATGAGGAAAACGGCGGAGCCGCCGTGCGACCGTGCCCCGGCTTCGCCGCAACACCACGCGGCATGTGCCGCCGTACACCACACCTCGTGGACCACGCGCCCGGCGGTCACGGACAGGGCATCCCGAGAACCCCGGCCCTGGGCCGCTTCACACCGCCTCGTACGCCAGCCCCTCGAAGGCCGCCCCGCCACCGCACGCCACCGCGCCGCCCCCGCACGCCGCCGTGACCTCGGAGGACTTCGCACACCGGTCCAGTTCGCACCAGATGCGCTTACCGGTGCTCTCGACGCTCCAGCCCCAGCGGTCGGCGAGGCCGTCGACGAGGGCGAGACCCCGGCCGCCGGTCGCGTCGTCCTCCGCGCACCGGGGCACGGGGGCCCGGCCGCTGCGATCGGCGACCTCGAGACGGACGGTGACCTCCTCGGTCACCGCGTGCGGCAGGGACAGTCGCAGCACGGCGGGCCGGCCGGTGTGCACCACGGCGTTGGTGACCAGCTCGGACACGAGCAGGATCAGGGTCTCGGCGAGCGGCTCGTCGGCCTGTATGCCCGACCCGGCCAGGCGGGAGCGGGCCCACCGCCGGGCCCGCCCCACTTCTGCGGGGTCGGGCCGGATCTCCAGCTGCACTTGAAGCACCTGCACCGCTCACACCATCCGAACCGGCGGACACTTAGGCTCGCGCCTCACGAAGGCCACGATCGTAGCCATTTTCTGCATGGCCAGAACAACGGCCGGGACAGGGATCACGGAACGTGAATCCCTTGTGGGACAGCATGGTTGACGTACAGTCACCCCAACAAGCGCTTCGGGCATATTCCAGCGCGAAGGAGTACCCGTGCGGCATACTGTGCGACGCTCGCTGCGGGGAGTCGAACAGGCGGCGCCACCGGGTCGCACTGCGCTCTGAGCCACTCGCATCTCACACAAGGTACCGGAGCGGGCCGTCGACTCCGGGCCGTAACGAGCCGCACGGAGGACACGAGCGGATATCAACGCTCCGTGATCACCGGATGCCACGATCCGCGACACCCCCACGGGCATATTCGGCGACACCGCAGCCAGACGGCCCGTCAGGCCGTTCCGGCCACCAGAGCGGCCGCCAGAGCTTCCTCACTCTCCGTGATTCCGCCCGCACGTTGGGTTCGAACCCATGCGCGTTTCAGATGCAGATGGACCTCGGACTCCCAGGTGAAGCCCATGCCGCCGTGCACCTGGAGACAGTCGCGGGCACCGCGCACGGCGGCCTCGTCGGCGAGCAGGCGGGCGGCGGCGATGTCGACCGGGTCGGCGGTGACGGCCGCCGCGTACACCGCCGCGCGGGCCGTTTCCGACCGGACCAGCATCCCGGCGCACAGATGTGCCACCGCCTGGAAGGCCCCGACGGGCCGGCCGAACTGCTCGCGCGCCCGGGCGTGTTGCACCGCCAGTTCGCAGACGCGGGCGGCCGTGCCGAGCTGCTCGGCGGCGGTGAGGAGGACGGCGGCGGGATCCGGGTCCGCCGCCGCACCGCCGGGCACGCGGTGCAGCGGCGTCAGCGGGTCGAGGGAGCGCATCGGCACGGCTCCGGCGGCGTCGCCGCGTACGACGTCGGCCTGCGCCGGCCACTCCACGAGCCCGCCGTCCACGGCCGAGACGACCGTCTCCCCGGTGGCGGCTCCCGGCACCGCACCGGCCGCGAGGTGGGTGGCGATCAACGGCCCGGGCAGCAGTGCCCGCCCCGCCTCCTCGAACACCAACACGGCCTCCGGCAGCCCGAGTCCCACCCCGCCCTCCGCCTCCGGCAACCGCAACGCGAAGAACCCGGCCTCCCCCAGCGCCCGCCACAACGCCCGGTCGAGCCGGCCAGGGCTCTCCACGGCCCTCCTCAGGGCCTCCCCGCCGAAGCGCCGCGCGAGCAGCCGCCGCGTCCCGTCACGCAACGCCCGCTGGTCGTCCGTCAACCGGAAGCGCACGGTCACCGTCCCTTCGGCAGGCCGAGGATCCGCTCGGCGATGATGCTGTGCTGGATCTGTGAGGTGCCGGCCGCGATGGTGTACGAGAGGGAGGAGAGGCGGTCGAGCATCCAGGGGCGGTCCAGGTCGAGACAGCCGGCGCCCAGTACCTCGGCGGCGGCGTCGTAGAGCTCCTGGCGGGCATGCGAGTACCGCAGCTTGAAGACCGAGCCTCCGACGCCCGGCACTCCGCCCGACGCCTGAGCCGCGCTCACGTTCCACTGCGTCAGCCGCCACAGCGCCCGGAACTCGGCGTTGAGCCTGCCCAGCCGGCGCCGGAGCGCCGGGTCGTCCCAGCGGCCGTTCCCGCGGGCCTCGACAGCCAGTTCGCCGAGCACGCGGCGGCAGGCGACGACCTCGCCGGCGAAGGCCGTGCCGCGTTCGAAGGACAGCGTCACCATGGTCACGCGCCAGCCGTCGTTCTCGTCCCCGACCCGGTTCTCCGCCGGCACCCGCACCTCGTCGAGGAAGACCTCGGCGAACTCGGCCGACCCGGCGAGCGTGCGCAGCGGCCGTACGGTGATACCGGGCGCGTCCATGGGCATGGCCAGCCAGGTGATGCCCCGGTGCCTGGGGGCGTCCGGGTCGGTGCGGACCAGCAGTTCGCACCAGTCGGCGACTTCCGCGTGGGAGGTCCAGATCTTGGAGCCGGTCACCACGTAGTCGTCGCCGTCGCGCCACGCGCGCGTGCGCAGGGCCGCGAGGTCGGAGCCGGCGTCCGGTTCGCTGAAGCCCTGGCACCAGACCTCCTCGCCGCGCAGGATCGGCGGCAGCCAGCGCGCCCGCTGCTCGTCCGTGCCCTCGGCGGCGATCGTCGGCCCGGCGTGCAGCAGCCCCACGAAGCTGGCCCCCACGTAGGGCGCGCCCGCCTTCTCCGTCTCCTCCAGGAAGACGAGCCGGATGGCCGGGGAGGCGTCCCAGTGGACGTCGGCGTATCCGGCGTCGTGGAGCCTGCGCTGCCAGCCGAGGTCGTAGGAGCGCCGCCCGGGCCAGTCGTCGGGGGACGGCTCGGCCGGGAGGCCGGGGAGCGTCTTCGCGAGCCACTCCCGCAGGCGGGCCCGGAACTCCTCCTCCTCGGGGGTGTCCGACAGGTCCATCAGCGGTCGAGGTCCAGGTCCAGCATCCGGATGGCGTTGCCGCGCATCAGCTTGTAGACCGTCTCGTCGTCGAGGCCCTTCACGTGGTCGAGGGCGACCTCCTTGGTGTGCGGGAAGGTCGAGTCCACGTGCGGGTAGTCGGTCTCGAAGGTGGCGTTGTCGCGGCCGACGACGTCGATCGACGCCACTCCGTGCTTGTCGCGGAAGAAGCAGCAGAAGATCTGCCGGTAGTAGTACGTGGACGGCGGTTCGGGGATCGTGTCCCGGACGCCGCCCCAGGCACGGTGCTCCTCCCAGACGTCGTCGGCGCGCTCCAGGGCGTAGGGGATCCAGCCCATCTGCCCCTCGCTGTAGGCGAGTTTGAGGCGCGGGAACCTCACCAAAACCCCGCTGAAGAGGAAGTCCATCATCGAGGCCATCGCGTTGTTGAAGCTGAGCGAGGCCTGGACGGCGGGCGGGGCGTCCGGGGAGGCGGCCGGCATCTGGGACGAGGACCCGATGTGCATGTTGACGACCGTCCCGGTCTCCTGGCAGACCGCGAAGAACGGGTCCCAGTAGCCGGAGTGGATGGACGGCAGCCCGAGGTGCGTGGGGATCTCGGAGAAGGTCACCGCCTTCACCCCGCGCGCGGCGTTGCGCCGGATCTCGGCGACCGCCAGCCCGACGTCCCACAGCGGGATCAGGCACAGCGGGATGAGCCGTCCGCCGCTGTCCCCGCACCACTCCTCGACCATCCAGTCGTTGTAGGCGCGCACGCAGGCGAGGGCGACCTCCTTGTCGTGCGCCTCGGCGAAGGTCTGGCCGCAGAAACGGGGGAAGGAGGGGAAGCAGAGACTGGCCTCGACGTGGTTGAGGTCCATGTCCTCCAGCCGTGCCTTGGGGTCCCAGCAGCCGCGCCGCATCTCGTCCCGGGTGATGCCCTCCAGGGTCATCTGGTCCCGGTCGAAGCCGACGGCGGCGATGTTGCGCTTGTACGGGAACTTCAGGTCCTCGTAGATCCACCAGTCGGTGGGCTGGCCCTCCGGATCCATCGTGATCCGGTACTTGCCGGCGACGTAGGCGAGTTCACCGATCCCGGCGGTCAGCGCCTTGGGGCCGCGGTCGCGGTACTTGGCCGGCAGCCACGTCTCGAAGAGGTGGGCCGGCTCGATCACGTGGTCGTCGACGCTGATGATGCGGGGCAGTTCGGTCGCCATGGGTCCCCTCCGCCGGACGGTACTTATCTGATGTAGCGTCAGATAGCATCCCACCTGACGACCCGTCAGCCAAGGAGCCAGGGGGCAGACGTGAACGACACCCCGCACGCCCTGAGTTCGTCCCGCACGCTGTGGGAGCTGGTCACCCGGCGCGCCGCCCTCACCCCCGACCGCCCGCTCTTCCTCCAGGACGACCGCCCCGGGGGGCGCAGGCTCACCTTCGGCGCCCTGCGCGCGCGTGCCGAGCGGGTCGCGGCCGGCCTGTACGGCATGGGCGTACGCCCCGGCACGGTGGTCGCCTGGCAGCTTCCCACCCGCATCGAGACGGCCCTGCTCTCCTTCGCCCTGGCCCGCCTCGGCGCCGTGCAGACCCCGGTGATCCCCTTCTACCGGGACCGCGAGGTCGGCTTCGCGCTGCGCGAGTCGAAGGCGGAGTTCTTCGCGGTGCCGGGCGAGTGGCGCGGCTTCGACCACGCGGAGATGGCCCGGCGGCTGGGCGCGAAGGGCGTCTTCGAGGCCTACGACGACCTGCCCGACGGCGATCCGTCCGTACTGCCTCCCCCGCCCTCCGACGGCACCGCCGTGCGCTGGATCTACTGGACGTCCGGCACGACCTCCGCCCCCAAGGGCGTGCTGCACACGGACCGTTCGCTGCTCGCGGGCGGTTCCTGCCTGGCCCACGCCCTGCGGCCCTCGGCGGACGACGTGGGGTCGATCGCCTTCCCCTACGCCCACATAGGCGGGCCCGACTACACGGTGATGCTGCTGCTGTACGGCTTCCCGGCGGTGCTGTTCGAGCAGTTCGCGCTGCCGGACGCGCTGGAGGGCTACCGGCGGCACGGGGTGACGGTGGCGGGCGGCTCCACGGCGTTCTACTCGATGTTCCTGGCGGAACAGCGCAAGCAGCCGGGCGTTCCGGTCGTCCCCTCACTGCGGCTGCTGGCGGGGGGCGGGGCGCCGAAGCCGCCGGACCTCTATCACGCCGTCATCAGTGAGATGGGCGTGCAGCTCACTCACGGCTACGGCATGACCGAGGTGCCGATGATCACCATGGGGGCGCCGGACGCCACCCCCGAGCTGCTGGCGACGACAGAAGGCCGGCCACCGGAGGGGATGGAGATACGGATCGTGGACGGGGAGGTGCGGCTGCGCGGGGAGGCCGTGTGCCGGGGATATCTGGATCCGGGGCAGACGGCGGAGGCCTTCGACGAGGAAGGGTTCCTGCGCACCGGCGACCTCGGGCGTCTCACGGACACCGGGCACCTGGTCCTCACCGGCCGGCTGAAGGACGTGATCATCCGCAAGGGCGAGAACATCTCGGCCCAGGAGATCGAGGACCTGCTGCACCGGCATCCGGCGGTCGGGGACGTGGCGGTGGTCGGGCTGCCGGACGCGGCTCGCGGGGAGCTGGTGTGCGCGGTGGTGGAACAGCCCCCGGGAGCCGAGCCCCTGACGCTCGCGGACGCGACCGCCTTCCTGCGCGCGGAGGGACTGTCCGTGCACAAGCTGCCGGAGCGGCTGGAGGTGGTGGACGCCCTTCCGCGGGGCGAGACCCTGCGGAAGGTGCTGAAGTACAAACTGCGCGAGCGCTATGCGGGCACGTGACGCCCGGCGCCCGGGGCGGCTACTCGGGCACGGTGAAATAGCGGGCGAAGGCGGACACGACCTCGGCCTCGCCGACCTTGCCGTCACCGTCCGCGTCGAGCGTGGCGGCGGCCGTGCCGGCGACGTCCTCGGGGACGCCCAGGCACTTCAGGACGCGGGCGGCCTCCTCGACCGTCGCCGCGCCGTCACCGTCGGTGTCGGCGACGTCCAGGGACGCGTGCAGGAAGGGGCGGGCGATCTCGGCGAAGCGGTCGGGGTTGTCGCGCAGGCGCTTGACCGCGCCGTTGACGAACTCCTCGCGCGTGATGCGCTGGTCGCCGTCGCGGTCCGCAATACCGGCCATGCCCTGCCAGAAGCCCTCGGCGCCGCCGTACAGCGCCTGTCCCTTGTCGGACCGGGCCGCCACGGCGAACTCCGTGAGCAGCGCCTTGGCCGCGCCGTAGAAGTCCTCGCGGTCGATGTAGCCGTTGCCGTCCTGGTCGAAGGTGGCGAACCGGGCGGCGATCCTGCGCTCGTACTCGCTGCTGACCATGTCTCTTTCGGGCCGCCTTACGTCAGGTGGGGTGCGTCTCGCTCGGAGCGTACGACGGAGGGGGCCGTTCGGGCGCGGGAAAACGTCACTTGTGCCAAGACCGGGGGAATTCCGGGACAACAGCGTGTCGGAACGGCAACACTCGCCCTGCCGTGCGTCATCGGCCCCTCACGCGGACAGGGGTTCGCCCTCGTCGGCCAGGGCCGCGTCCACGTCGCCGTACACGTCGAACAGCCTGCGGACGCCCAGCGCGCCGAGGACCCGGTTGACGTGCGACCCGTCGGCCGCGCCCCGGGCGGGCAGCACCAGCCGCAGCCTGCCCTGGCAGGAGCGGATCAGACGGCGGGCGGCGATGAGGACGCCGACGCCGCTGGAATCGCAGAAGAACACCTCGGACAGGTCGAGGACGAGACAGTGGTGCCCCTCGGCCACCGCGTCGTGCACACGCTGACGCAGCACCGGCGACGTCACCAGATCCAGTTCGCCCGACACCTGGAGCACGGCCCATTCGCCCTGCTCGCCGCCGGTCACTTTGAAGGTCACCACCACGCCCTTCGATCGCCAAAACGGAAGCAGTCCCTACGCTTCCTTGAGCGCGGCTGCCCAGCGGCCGTTCCCTGAAACACAACCCGAAAAACGGATCCCCCGCGGAAGAGGCTTGTTTTAGTCGACTTCGTTCCTGTTCGATCCTCTTCAGTCAGGTCTGATCGGAGGACGGATGGGTAGCGCGGCCCGACGGCACCCGGCACGAGCGCCGGTGGTCCCCCTACCACCTGCGGCCGATCAGGGGGCGCACATTGCCACAAAGGGGCGTGCGCTAGCGGACGTGCCGACTACATTCGGGGAGACGTCGGACACAAGCTGGACAGGGCACGGGCGCGGCACATGAGCAGGAGGTGAGGGAGCCACATGGCGCAAAAGGACGTACCGCCGCGCTGGGACCGCAAGATGCAGCAGCGGCTCGCCCGCGGGGAGGCCGCCGCCCTCGGTGAGCTCTACGACCGGTTCGCCTCCCTCGTGCACGGCCTCGCCCACCGCGTCCTCGGCGACGAACGCGCCGCCGACGGCATCACACGCGAGGTCTTCGTCCACGTCTGGGAGCATCCGGACGCCTACGACCCCAAACAAGGCCCTCTGCGCACCTGGGTCGCCACGCTGACCCACCGCCTGGCCGTCCAGCGCCTGCGCACCACCGAGACGGCCGCCCTCGCCCTCGAGGGCTCGGGCACCCCGGAGGAACTGGAGCACAAGGTGCGCCGGGCCTCGGTCGCCGCCCGCGCCGACTACATCGTCCAGTCCATGCCGGTCCCGCTGCGCTCGGCCCTGGAGCGGGCCTACTTCCAGCGCCGCGACTACCGCCAGACCGCCACCGACCTCGGCATCACCGAGGACGAGGCCCGCCGCCGCCTCCGCCTGGGTCTGCAACTCCTGTCCACCGCCCACGACTCCGAGGCACCCGGCGCACCGCCCGGACACGGGGGTGCGGTGTGAACGGGCCGGACCGGTTCGAGGCGTACGACGGTGCGGACGGTGACGGGCACGAGGAGGGGGATGGGCAGCAGCCCGGGCGTCCGCCGCGGATCCCCACGCCCCGGGCCTCCGTCGAGGACAGCGGGCTGCCGTTGCCCGCGCTGGAGGAGTCCGGTGACGCGCCGGCACCGCCGCCCGTACGGCCCGTGTTCGAGCACCCCGTGCTGAAGGCCCTGCTCGGCGCCTGGGCGCTGGCCGCCTGCTCGGCGGAGGAGGCCACGGCCGTCGAGGAGCACCTCGGTGAGTGCGGCGCGTGCGCCGACGAGGCGCGGCGGCTGCGCGAGGCGGTCGGTCTGCTGCAACGCCCCGACAGCCTCGACCTGGACCCGGGCCTGTGCACGCGGGTCCTGGGAGCCTGCCTGGAGCGTCGCCCGCCGCGCATCCCGGTGCCGGACTGGGCCGCCGCGTACGACGCCGAGACCGCGCGCCTGGACGCCCTGCTCCAGGACTTCGGCGACGCCGAGTGGCACGCGCCGGTACGGCTGCGCTGGTTCCGGGCCGACGAGGCCACGAGCCGCCGCACCACCGTCGCCGGCGTCATCGCGCATCTGCTCAGCGTGGACGGGCTGGTGGCGGTCGCGCTGGGCCTCGACGACCCGCTCGGCGACGTCACGTCCCGGCGCCCGACGCCGGCGGCCCGCACCGAGGCGTACTGGAGTGCTTCCCACTTCCCGCCCACCCGTGCCGTGCGGGCGCCCTGGCGGGAGCAGAGCCACGGCATCGTCCGCACGGCGTCCTTCACGGGCAGCGGCGTCGGCGGGCTGCCCGTGCCGTACGGCGACTTCGAGCTGCCCCTGCGCGACGCGATGCTCGACCGGGCCTTCGAGTGCTGGGTGCACGCGGAGGACATCGCGGACGCGGTCGACTACCCGTACGACCCGCCCTCGCCGCGCCATCTGCACCGCATGATCGACCTGGCCGCCCGCATGCTGCCGAACGTCCTGGCCCACCGCCGCCGCAACGGCCTGGCGGCACCCGCCCACCACCGCCACCTGGTGACAGCGGGGGAACCGGGCCGCAGTCTCCGCCTGGAGATCGAGGGCTCGGGCGGCGGCGAGTGGCTGATCCCCCTCGACTCCCCCGCCGCGAAGGGCTCCGCCGACCACGAGGTGGCCCACGTGGCCCTGGACGGCGTCGAGTTCTGCCGCCTGGCAGCGGGCCACGTGCCCCCGCAGGAGGCGGCAGCGGGCCAGGTGGGAGACAAGGACGCGATCAGAGACGTGCTGTTCGCGGCGGCGTCACTGAGCAGGATGTAGGAACCGGGTTCCTAGGCGAAGATCACCGTCCGCCGCCCGTTGAGCAGAATCCTCCGCTCGGCGTGCCACTTCACGGCCCGGGCCAGCGCCTGGCACTCCACGTCGCGCCCGATCGCGACCAGCCCCTCCGGCGTCACGTCGTGCCCCACCCGCTCGACCTCCTGCTCGATGATCGGCCCCTCGTCGAGATCGGCCGTCACGTAGTGAGCAGTCGCCCCGATCAGCTTCACACCCCGGGCGTGAGCCTGGTGATACGGCTTCGCCCCCTTGAAGCTCGGCAGGAACGAGTGGTGGATGTTGATGATCCGCCCGGCCAGCGCCTTGCACAGGTCGTCCGACAGCACCTGCATGTACCGGGCGAGGACGACCAGCTCGACGCCCTCCTCACGCACGATGTCGAGCAGCCGGGCCTCAGCCTCGGACTTCGTGTCCTTCGTCACCGGAATGTGGTGGAAGGGGATGTTGTACGAGTCCACCAGCTCCGCGAAGTCCGTGTGGTTGGACACCACACCCGCGATCTCCACCGGCAGCGCCCCGGTACGCGCCCGGAACAGCAGATCGTTCAGGCAGTGCCCGAACTTGCTGACCATCAGCAGGATGCGCATCTTCTCGTCGGCCCGGTTGATCTGCCAGTCCATCTGGAAGGAGTCACCGATCGCCGCGAAACTGGCCCGCAGCTTGTCCAGGGTCACCGGCGCGTCCGCCGAGAAGTGGACGCGCATGAAGAACAGTCCCGTGTCGTGGTCGCCGAACTGCTGGCTGTCCTCGATGTTGCAGCCGGTCATGAACAGATAGCTCGACACGGCGTGCACGATGCCCTTCCTGTCCGGACAGAAAAGGGTGAGGACGTACTGATCGGCCGGGGCCTCGGCGCGGGTGGACTGCTCGTTCATGCAGGACAGGTTCCCACAAGGGCCGACGGGACCGGCAATCGTCCCGCTAGGCGGACCTGGTCATGATCCGCAGTACGTCGAGGCTGCGCGGTGGCGTGTCCGGGTCTTCGCCGTCGCTCGCGGCCAGCCGCACATGCGCGTCCCGGGCCGCCCGGACCGCCTCGGGCCACGCCTGGTGCTCGAGGTACGTGGCGACCGGCGCGTCCGGCCCGACCTGGTGCATGATCCGCAGCACCCGCAGCACGGCCGTGTCGACGAGCGCCGCCTCCTGCGAGTCGCGGAAGATCGTGCCGACGTACTTCTCGGCGGACCAGTGGTCCAGCCAGGTGTCCTCGACCAGCCGGTACACCGCGTCGGTCACGTCGCCGTAGCCGTCCACGCCGGCCAGCCAGACGTCCCGCTGGAACACGGGGTCGGAGAGCATGTGCAGCGCCGAGCGCACGTTGCTGCGCCAGCGCCACCACGGCATGTCATTGACAGGCATGCCGCCCATGGTGGATGAGCGACGGCCACGACGGGAAGAGTTCTCCGAAGCTTGCACGGTCATCGATCGTACGTTCCCCTCCGCATCGGTCACACCGGCCCCTGCAATTCACCTGTGCGTCACCAATTGTTGACCAGAGATCACTCACGGGTTAGCCATGTGGCGGAATCGTGCGGAACCATGACCGGCAGGCGACGCAAGCGCAGCACATTCCTCCCCGGCCTCCTCACCCGTCACGCCAGAAACGGCGTCCTCTCCGCGGGCACGGCGGTCGCGTGCGCGGCTCTCGTCTCCGGCTGCGGGGTCGTCCCCGGCACCACGGGGGATGCCGGGGACGACCCGATCACCGTCATGACCTGGGCGCCGGAGGACACCAAAGCCACCAACAAGCCCGGAATGCCCGCCTTCGCCCGCGCCTACGCCCGTTGGGTCAACGCCAAGGGCGGGATCAACGGCCGCAAGCTCAACGTGCTGACCTGCAACGACCACAACGACAGCGTGGCCGCCGCCAAGTGCGCCCGACGGGCGGCCAAGGAGAACGTCGTCGCGGTCGTAGGATCCTACAGCCAGTACGCCGACTCCTTCTTCCCCTCCCTGGAGGGCGCGGGCATCCCGTACATAGGCGGCTACGGCATCACCAACGCCGAGTTCACCAGCCCCCTGTCCTACCCCGTCAACGGCGGCCAGCCCGCGCTGCTCGCCGGTCTCGGCAGCGCCCTCGCCGACTGCGGGCCGGTCTCGCTGATCCGGCCCGACACCATCGCGGGCGACCAGCTGCCCCCGCTGCTCGACTCCGGCCTGAAGACGGGCGGGCACTCGCCCTCCCGGGACCAGCGGGCGGCGGAGGACGCCACCGAGTACGACGGCCACGCCGATCTGGCGCTGCGGACGACGACCACGGACGCGGAGAACGAGGGGTGCGTGGTGCCGGCGCTCGGGGACCGCAACAGCACCTTCATGGACTCCTTCCGGCGGGCCCGCGAGGAGTACCCCGACGTACGGACGGCCACGGTGCTCGGCAGCGTCGACCAGACGGTGATCGACGCGACCGGCGGGGCGTCGGGGCCGTACGAGGGCTCGTACATCACCGGCTGGTACCCGGTGGCGAGCGATCCCCGCTGGGACGCGATGAAGCGGGTGATCAAGGAGGAGGCCTTCGACGACAACCGCATCGACCCCGCGGACGCCGGAGTGCAGACCACATGGATCGCCTACAGCGTGTTCCACAAGGTCGTCGAGTCGCTCGGCGGCGGGGAGGTGACCGCCGACACGGTCGCGGAGGCCCTCGACGACGGCCTCAGCGTCAGCACGGGCGGGCTCACGCCCACCCTTCGGTGGCAGTTCGAGGGCAAGCTCGCCTCCGTCGGCTTCCCGCGCCTGGTCAATGCCGACGTGACCCTTCAGGTGGTGCGGGAGGGACGGCTGGTCTCGGCGCGGAAGGGCTTCCTCGACACGACGCGGACGCTGGAGAACGCCGACGTGAACTACTGAGCCCCGGCTCAGCGGTGCACGCCCGTACCGGATTGCCTCACAGCTGCGTCGGCTGCCGCTCGGTCAGGCCGTACGTCTTCGCGATGGCGTTCCACAGCTTGGCCGCCTTGGCCTTCTCGGCACTCGCGACACCGCTGGCCCGGTTGCCGGCCTGCGTCTGGCCGGTGACGCGGGCCTGGCCCTTCTTGCAGCCCTTCTTGCCCGCGGTCTGGTCGGCCCAGGCCGCGTAGTGGTTGTCGGCCGAGGCCGATGCCTGCCACGCCTTGGTGAGGGCGGTGGTCAGCGCGGCGTGGTCGGGCAGCTTGTCGACCGTGACGCCGGAGAGCCGGGTGACCAGCTGGTTGCGCTGCCCGGCCGCGTCGCGCAGGTCCTTGGCGGCTTGGGCGAGGTTGTCGCAGCCCTTCACGTCGGCCACCGCGTTGATCACGGTGCTGCGGCTGTCGCCGCTGTCGGCGAGCAGCTTGTCCAGCTCGACCGCCTGCGCGCGGGCCGGGTCGGCGGACGGAGAGGCGGAACCGTCCGTCGCGGGCGCCGAGGCGGCCACGGTCTTGTTGTCGCCGCCTTCGTCGTCACCGCCACCGCCGCCCGCGAGCAGCGCGCCGGCACCGACGCCGAGGACGGCGATGCCGATGCCGACGGCCGCGATGACCGGCACGCGAGAGCCGCTACGGCCACCGCGACCGGACCGGCCGCCGCCGGAGTGACCGCCGCCGGGCGGGGCGTAGGAGGACTGGGGCTGGGAGTGCGGCTGGGGCTCCTCGAAGCGGGGCAGCTGCTGGGTGGCAGCGGCCGGGCTCTCGGCGCCGGGCTCGCTGCGGAAGAGGTTCTCGAACCCGGCGGGCGGCTGCTGGCCCCCGCCGGGTACCGGCGCGATGTACTGCGTCGCCTCGGCGTCCGGGTTCGAGGCGGGCGGCAACGGCCCGGTCCCCAGGAACCGCGTCGCCTCGGAGTCCTGCTCGGCGGGCATCTCGGGCGGCAGCGCGCCCGGTCCCACCGGGGGTATGTACTGCGTCGCCCCCTCGTCGGCAGGGGCGGCGGCGACGGGCGGCAGATACTGGGTCGCCCCCTCGTCGGCGGCCGGGGGCAGCGGCGCACGTCCGGCGGCGGACCCGTACGCACCGGAGGCCGGAGGCAGACCGCCCCCGGCGGGAGAACCGTACGCGTCGGATTGCTGGGGCAACTGCCCGCCGGTGGTGCCGGTCCCGTACGCGTCAGCTTGCTGGGGCGGCTGCCCGCCCATGGGGCCGGTCCCGTACGCGTCGGTCTGCTGAGGCGACTGCCCCCCGGCAGGACCGGTCCCGTACCCACCGCTCCCTTGAGGGCCCGGCGCCTCGGCAGAGGAGTTGTACGCGTCAGCCTGCTGGGGCGACTGCCCGGCTGCCGGGCCGGTCCCGTACCCACCGGCTCCCTGGGAGCCCGCTGTCCCGGCGGCGGAGTTGTACGCGTCAGCGCCCTGTGGCAGCGAACCACCCCCGCCGGCGGGCCCGTACGCACCCCCGGAGGCCGGAGGCAGGCCGCCTCCGGCAGGAGAGCCGTACGGGCCGGTCTGCTGCGGCGGCTGTCCGCCCTCCGGAGGCAGCGGGGCGCCGCCCGTGGTCGCGCCGTACTGGGCGCCGACCGCGGGAGCGCCGTACTGGCCGGCATACGGGTTCGGGGGCTGGGTGCCCTCCGGGGGCAGCGTGCCCTGGCCCGGTGTGCCGGGAGCGGAGTGCTGGGCGTCCCATGCCGGTGCCTGGGGCGGCGGGGACTGCCAGCTCTGGCCCGGCTGCGCGGACGGGGTCTGCTGGTCGGGGCCCCAAGGCTGGCCCCAGGTCTGCCCCTCGGCGGGGGCGGAGGCCGGGGCCTGGCCGGTCGGGGGCGGGCCGGACCGGCGGCCGGAGGGCGCGTCACCGGATCCGCCCGTCATGCCCGGCAGCAGGGGCTCACCACCGTCGGAGGGCAGCACGATGCCTTCGCGCGCGGGGCGCGCCGAGGGCTCCTCGCCCTGTCCACTCTGCGTCACCGGGACTCCTACTAATGGGGGACCTTGTGAATCGTCGGGTCACGCTACCGGGTCCCCGGAGCCCGGTGCCACGCAGCACAGGGCGAGACCTCCTGCCCTGTGAGCGCGGTAACAAAACCGGGTCACGGCACGCCGCTCATGTCACCTCCCGCGCGTCAAGCGGCCGTTTCCCCACGTTCACGCATCCGCAGGCCCTGTGTTCACGCCGCCGTCTGGAGGTCCAGCCGCGCCCCGAACTCCCTGACCACCGCCTCGTCCCGGTACGGCTCCAGCCGCTGCTGGAAGTCCTCCAGATACTCGGCGCCCCGGTTGGTGCGCAGCCCCTCCAGCAGTTGGACGGCCTTCATGCCTGTGCCGCACGCCTCTTCGATCTCGCGCTGCTGCACCTGCGCAGTGGCCAACAGCACATAGCCGATGGCCCGGCGGCGCGCCCGCGTCTCGGGATGCCCGGCCAGCGACTCCTGCGCACACCGCGCCGCCGCCTCGGCCTGCCCCAGATCCCGGTGGCAGTGGGCCAACTCGTCGGCGAGATAGGCCTCGTCGAAGTGCGCGATCCACGCCGGGTCGTCCCCGGCGGCCGGATCAGCCGCCTCCAGGGCGCTCACCGCGCGCCCGGCGGCGGTCTGGGCGGCGCGCGCGTCGCCCATCAGTGCGTGGCCGCGCGCCTCCGCCGCGTGGAACATCGACTCCGCACGCGGTGTCACGCGCCCCCGCGCCCCCTCCTGCGCCGCCCGCGCCAACTGCGCGATCTCCCGCGGGTTCCCGAGCTGCGCGGCGAGGTGGCTCATGGAGGCGGCGAGCACGTACCCGCCGTAACCCCGGTCCCCGGCCGCCTGGGCGAGCCGCAGCGCCTGGATGTAGTAGCGCTGGGCCAGACCGGGCTGCCCCGTGTCCACGGCCATGTACCCGGCGAGCTCGGTCAGCCGGGCCACGGCGGCGAACAGGTCCCGCCCCACCGCCTCCCGGTACGACCCCGCCAGCAGCCCCGAGACGACGCTGTTGAGGTAGTGCACGACGACCGGCCGCACATGCCCGCTGCCGTACTGGTGGTCGAGATCCACCAGCGCCTGTGTCATGGCCCGCACGGCCTCCACGTCGGACTGCCCCACCCGCGGCCCGGCCGAGCGCGACACCTGCGCATCCGGCGCGGAGATCAGCCAGTCACGGCTGGGCTCGACCAGCGCGGACGCGGCGACGGAGGAGCCGGACAGGAAGTCCCGCCGCCCCACGTCACTGCGCCACAGCTCGCAGACCTGCTCGATGGCCCCCAGCACCGTCGGCGAGAACTGGAGACCGACGCCCGAGGCGAGGTTCTTGCCGTTGGCCATGCCGATCTCGTCGATCGTGACCGTACGGCCGAGCTTGCGGCCCAGCGCCTCGGCGATGATCGCCGGTGCCCGGCCCCTTGGCTGCTGCCCGCGCAGCCAGCGCGCCACCGACGTCTTGTCGTAGCGCAGGTCGAGGCCGTGCTCGGCCCCGCACATGTTGACCCGGCGGGCGAGGCCGGCGTTGGAGCATCCGGCTTCCTGGATGAGCGCCTGGAGCCGTTCGTTCGGCTGCCGGGCGACGAGCGGCCTTGCGGCCATGGCGTACCCCCTGTGGCTGCGGTGCCTGCCCACGCACCGAGTTGACGTGTCTTCCGCGGCCGAGCCCCTTCACGCTCCAGCGAAAGGATCCGGCCGTGAAGATCAATGCCCCGCCGACCAGGCGAAAATGCGAGGCATGTGAGGATTGCCGGGGTAACGGCTGTTGCCGGCCCCACTCGTGGCTACCCAGCTCCGGCCGCGGTTCCTCCTGCGCGCCCCCGCACATGCACCCATGCGCCCCGACTACAGGGGCGGTGCTCCTCCCCGCGCACGCGGGTGGGCGTAACCCCTGGTGACGACCAGAGTTGTGTTCATCGTGGAAGAGACGATCGCCGGCACCGAAGCCGCTCAGATCCCGAAGCAGCGCGGGGAATCGCTGCTGGAGACCGCTGTTCGCTACGCCGAGGAGCGTCACTGGGACGTGTTCCCCGGCACCTGGCTGGAAGCCGCCGACGGCGCTCAGCGCTGCTCCTGCGGTGACGCCGCGTGCCCGGCGCCCGGGTCGCACCCGGCGCGTCCGGACTGGGAGTCGCAGGCGACGGGCAGTGCGACCGTCGCGCGGCGGATGTGGCAGAAGCAGGCGACGGCGTCGATCCTGCTGCCGACGGGGCGTACCTTCGATGCGATTTCCGTGCCGGAGACCGCCGGGTTTCTCGCGCTGGCGCGGATGGAGCGGATGGAGCTGACGCTCGGGCCGGTGACGCTCACGCCGGATCGGCGGATGGAGTTCTTCGTGCTGCCGGGGGCCGCTGTGAAGGTTCCTGATCTGGTGCGGAAGCTGGGGTGGTCGTTGTCGTCGCTGGATCTGACGGTGCTGGGTGAGGGCGCGTATGTGGCTGCGCCGCCTACGCGGTTCGGGTCTCGGGGGGCTGTGCAGTGGGCCTGCCGGCCTACGCCTGCGAATCGGTGGCTGCCGGATGCGGAGGAGTTGATCTCGCCGTTGGCGTATGCGTGCGGCAGGGATCGGTAAGCGCCTGTTCGTCTGCCTGGTCCGTGTTCGTCGGCGGGTGCGGGTCGTTCGTGGTTGATCGCGCAGTTCCCCGCGCCCCTTTGGGCACGCTGCCCCACCGTAGGGTTCATCTTGACGGAGGGAGATGCGGTGGGATCCAGCGCTGTGCGTGTGCAGGGGCTCTGGAAGCGGTTCGGGCAGCAGGTCGCTGTTGCCGGGGTCGATCTGGAGTTGCCCGCGGGCAAGTTCATCGGGCTCGTCGGGCCGAACGGGGCCGGGAAGACCACCACGTTGTCGATGGTGACCGGGCTGCTCAGGCCCGATCAGGGCACCGTCGAAGTGGTGGGGCACGACGTGTGGCGGGACCCCGTCGAGGTGAAGGCGCGGATCGGGGTGCTGCCGGAGGGGCTGCGGCTCTTCGAGCGGCTGTCGGGGCGGGAACTGCTGGCGTACAGCGGGCGGTTGCGCGGGCTGCCCGGTGCCGAGGTCGACAAGCGGGCCACACAGCTCCTCGACGTCCTCGATCTGGCGGGCGCCCAGCACAAGCTCGTCGTCGACTACTCCACCGGTATGCGCAAGAAGATCGGGCTCGCCACGGCCCTCCTCCACAATCCCGAAGTCCTTTTCCTGGACGAGCCGTTCGAGGGCGTCGATCCCGTCTCCGCCCAGACCATCCGGGGCGTCCTGGAGCGGTACACCGCCTCGGGCGCCACGGTCGTGTTCTCTTCCCACGTCATGGAGCTCGTCGAGTCACTGTGTGACTGGGTGGCCGTCATGGCCGCCGGGCGGATCCGCGCGCACGGGACGCTGGCGGAGGTGCGGGGTGACGCGCCCTCGTTGCAGCGGGCGTTCCTGGAGCTCGTCGGGGCGCAGAGCCGGGACGCCGGATCCGATCTCGACTGGCTGGGCGGCGGGTCCCGGTGAGCGGCTCCACGATCACCCCCGTCGTCGTACGGCTGAAGCTCTCGCTGCTGCGCAACGGGCTGCGGCAGTCCGGCGGGCGCAAGGCGGCCTACATCGCCTCGGCCGTCTTCGCCCTGCTGTTCGCCGCGCTGCAGCTGATCGGCCTGATCGCGCTGCGCGGGCACGCGCACGCCGAGTCGGTGGTCGTGCTGGCGGCGGCGGTGCTGGGGCTCGGCTGGGCGGTGATGCCGCTGTTCTTCCCCAGCGGTGACGAGACCCTCGACCCGACCCGGCTGGTGATGCTGCCGCTGCGCCCCCGGCCGCTGGTGCGGGCCCTGCTCACGGCGTCGCTGGTCGGCATCGGGCCGCTGTTCACGCTGTGCCTGCTGGTCGGATCCGTGGTCGCCGTGGCAGAGGGCGGGGCGGGGTTCGCCGTCGGTGTCGCCGCCGTCGTGCTGGCGCTGCTCGTGTGCGTGGCCCTCGCGCGGGCCGTGGCCGCCGCCAACGTCCGGTTGCTGACCAGCCGCAAAGGGCGGGACCTCGCGGTGCTGAGCGGACTGGTCATCGCGATCGGGGCGCAGGTCGTCAACTTCGGCGCGCAGCGGCTCGGGGCGTCCGGGCTTGGCGAGCTCGACCCGGCGGCGGACGTGCTCCAGTGGGTGCCGCCCGCGTCGGCGATCGCGGCCGTACACGCGGTGGGCGAGGGGTCGTACGGTCTCGCCGCCGTGCAACTGGCGCTGACCGCCGGCGCGCTGGCCGCGCTGCTCGCGGTGTGGTCGCGGCATCTGACCCGGCTGATGACCTCGCCCGACGGGTCGACGCTGCCGGCCGCCGAGTCGGCCGCCCGCGAGCGGACGTCGACCGGGCTCGGGCGGCTGCTGCCCTCCGGCCGCACCGGCACGGTGATGGAGCGCAGCCTGCGGTACGTGTGGCGCGACCCCAAGACCAAGGCGGCCTGGGTGACGTCGCTGGCCATCGGTCTGATCGTGCCGGTGTTCAACGCCTGGCAGGGCACCGGGTCCGTGTACTTCGCCTGCTTCGCCGCCGGGATGCTCGGCATCCAGATGTACAACCAGTTCGGGCAGGACACCTCGGCGTTCTGGATGGTCGCGATGACGATCTCGTCGACCCGCGACGCCTACGTCGAACTGCGCGCCCGCGCGCTGGCCCTGCTGCTGATCACCCTGCCGTACGCCACGCTCGTCACCGTGGTGACGACCGCCATGCTCGGCGACTGGCGGCGGCTGCCCGAGGCGCTGGGGCTGTCCTTCGCGCTGCTCGGCGCGATGCTCGCGACCGGGGCGTGGACGTCCGCCCGCTTCCCCTACTCCATCCCGCAGGAGGGCTACAAGAACGTCGCCCCCGGACAGACCGGGCTCGCCTGGATCTCCATCTTCGGCGGGATGATCGCCGCCGCCCTGCTGTGCGCGCCCGTCATCGCGCTCACGATCTGGCTGAACGTGACCGCCGACGGCGACGCCTGGACGTGGCTGCTGCTGCCGGTGGGCACGGCGTACGCGGCGGCGCTCACGGCGGTGGGGCTGCGGCTCGCCGCTCCGCAGACGGCCCGGCGGTTGCCGGAGATCCTCACGGCGGTCAGCAAGGGGTGACCGCGGGACGTCAGTCGCCTCCGAGGGAGTCCAGGAACGGCTCGATCGCCGCGCACCAGGCCTCCGGCTGGTCGTAGTGGACCAGGTGGCCGGCGTCGGCGACCTCCGCGTACTGGCCGCGGGGCAGGACGCGGACCATCTCCTGGGCCTCGGCCCGGCCCAGCTCGCCGTCCAGGCCGCGCACCACCAGGGCCGGGCACCGGACCTGGGCCAGCTCCTCCCAGTGCGCGTCGTACACCCACGTCTCGCGGGAGCGGAGCATCTGCGCCGGGTCGAAGACCGGGCGCCAGCCGTCGGGGGACTCGGCCATCACCTCGGCGTAGAACTCGCCGCGGGCCGGATTGGGCCTCTCCACCCACGGGTCGTCCTCGCCGAACCACTTGCGGACGTCGGCGAGCGTGGCGAACGGCAGCGGCCAGGACTTGAACCACTGGTCCCACTCGCGCTGCGAGGCGGCGCCGAGCGCGGAGGCCCGCATGTCGCAGATGATCAGGCCCCGGACCAGATCGGGGCGCTTGGCGGCGAGCTGCCAGGCGGTCAGCGCGCCCATGGCGTGGCCGATGAGGACGACCGGCGCGAGGCCGAGCTGTTCGAGGGCGGCCTCGGCGTCGTCGACGTAGGCGTCACGCGTGAAGGAAGCCTGCGGGGGCTTGTCGCTGCGGCCGTGGCCGCGCTGGTCGAGGGCGACCGCCCGGTACCGGCCGGAGAGCCAGCGGGCGGTGGACGCCCAGTGCGAGGCGCGGCCCATCAGACCGTGGAGTAACAGCACGCCCGGGGAGCCGTCCGGCACGTCCCGCACCTGATCGGATCCTGCCGGATCGGTCTTGGGCGGGTCGCCGAACTCCCAGGCCGCGAGGCGTACGCCGCCCGTCCCGGTCACGTCGATGCGTCGCGCCATGTCCTGGCACCCCCCAAGCTTCGCGCGGACCGTGGCCGTCATGGGCCGGTCGGTCCTGTGAACCGTGTTCTGCCTGCCGTGCCTGTCGCCGTTCCTTGTGGTTCCTGCCGGAGTGCACATCCCTGTAGCGCACGTTCCGGTTCGTTCGTCACCCGCAGGTTATCGAATAGCTATTCGAGGATGCCGTTCTCGCGGGCAACACCCCTCGTTCGAGTGACCACCCTCAAGGATTGATCGCCTCGGCCAAGGGGAGATCTTCAACGGGAGGCGGACCGCTCGGGGAAAACGGTCCGAGGGGAATGACCCTGAGAGCTCGGGGCTCCGGGTCAGCACAGGGGAGGACAGGCCCCGGCGCCACACGGCGCCGGGGCCCTCTGCGTCCGCACGGCACATCCTTCCGCCCCCCTCCCCGGCCGGGCGACATCGCTGTCAGGCCACGGCCAAGAGCCCTCAGGTCATATGCCTCACGCGACAGCGTCGCACGGGAAACGGGCGAGCGCTGCCATTCGACGGACTGAATCCAGGATTCGACGGGATCACGCCAACACCACAACGGCCCCACGCACAACGCAAGTTGGCGACCACCCCGGGACCGCGTCCGCGGCCGGGCTCCCCGGGCTCAGGGCTTGGCGACGAACACGTGGGAGGCCACGTCCGACTCCAGCTCGGCCGCCTCGCCACCACTGCCGACCAGCACACCACCGGCCGACTCCGTCACGCTCACCACCGAACCGGGCTGCACACCCGCCCGCCGCAGCGTGTACATCAGCTGCGCGTCCGTCTGGATCGGCTCGCCGATACGGCGCACCACGACCGTCTTGCCCTCCGCACCCGGGTCGAGACTGGCCAGCGACACCATGCCCTCGTCCAGGAACGGGTCGGCGCCGTCCTTCTCGCCGAGCTCCTCCAGCCCCGGGATGGGGTTGCCGTACGGCGACTCCGTCGGGTGCCGCAGCAGCTCCAGGACACGGCGCTCCACGGCCTCGCTCATCACGTGCTCCCAGCGGCACGCCTCGGCGTGGACCTGCTCCCACTCCAAACCGATCACGTCGACGAGCAGACACTCGGCGAGGCGGTGCTTGCGCATCACGCGCGTGGCGAGCCGGCGGCCCTCGTCGGTGAGCTCCAGGTGCCGGTCGCTGGCGACGGACACCAGGCCGTCGCGCTCCATCCGCGCCACGGTCTGGCTCACCGTCGGCCCGCTCTGGTCCAGCCGCTCGGCGATACGGGCGCGCATGGGGACCACACCCTCTTCCTCCAGCTCGAGGATGGTGCGGAGATACATCTCCGTGGTGTCGATCAGTCCGGACATACGTGCCCCTCGAATGAGATCTGCCGGAGGCTGGACGGCTCACCGGCGTGTGCGCTGGCCCTGCACCCAATTCTGCCGGATACCACCGACAACCGTGCCGCGGGAGGAAAAGCGGGGGTTACCCATGGCCCGCGGGGGGTACCAGGGAGCCTTTCACAGCCGCATGGAGCGCTCCCACGGCCCTGCCGAGCTTTTCACGGCCGTATTGACACCGCACTGGTCCAGACCGCACCGTGATGCGCGACACTCGGCCCTGAGCCCGAAGGGACCCCGTATGAGCGACCGCGCGCCGGCCGGCCAGTTCCTCGACGCCGCGATCGGCCTGCTGCGGCGGGTCCGCGACGAGGAGGCCGACAGCATCGCGGCGGCCGGGACGCTCCTCGCCGACACCGTCCAGAACGGCGGCCGCCTCTTCGCCTTCGGCGCCGGGCACTCCTCCCTCGCCGCCCAGGACCTCGTCTACCGCGCCGGCGGTCTGGCCCTGATGAACCTGCTCGCCGTGCCGGGCGTCGTCGGCGTCGACGTCATGCCCGCACCGCTCGGCTCCGCCCTGGAACGCGTCGACGGCCTCGCGAGCGCCGTCCTGGACAGCTCCCCGCTGCGCGAGGGCGACGCCCTGCTGATCATCTCCCTCTCGGGGCGCAACGCCCTCCCCGTGGAGATGGCCATGAGCGCCCGCGCCCTGGGCGTCAAGGTCATCGGCGTGACATCGGTGGCGTACGCCTCGGAGACGAAGTCCCGGCACGCCTCGGGGACGTACCTCAAGGACCACTGCGACCTCGTCCTCGACTCGAAGATCGCGGTCGGCGACGCGGAACTCACCCTCGACAACGTGCCCGCCCCCTTCGCCCCCGCCTCCACGGTCGTCACCTCGGCCCTCCTCCAGGCCGTCATGGCGATGACGGCCGCCACACTCGCCGACCGCGGCGTCGAGCCCCCGCTCCTGCGCTCCGGGAACGTCGACGGGGGCCACGACTGGAACGGACGGGTGATGGAGCGCTACCGGGACCGGATCTTCTACCGGCACTGACACTCGCTGTCGGCGCTGAGGCGACGCGGCCCGGGGCGCCTCTGCCGCTCACTCCTCGTCCGACAGCCCCGCGAGATCCAGCGCCGCGGCGATCCGGACCGCCACGTCCTCCGCGTACATCGCGTCGGACCGCTCGAAGGCACTGCGCCCCGCGCCCCGCAGGAACGTCACGACACCCAGCGTCCGCCCCCGGCTGCGCAGCACCGCGCACAGGGCGTGCACGGCGTCCGGCGGCCACTGACGGGCCAGGGCCCACTCCCGGGCCTGCTCGGGCGAGGCGGCGCCCGCGCTCGCCCGCAGCGCGCCCACCCGCTCCACACACTGCAGGGCCGGGTGCCCCTCGGCGTACCGCACGGGCAGACCCGCCCGGTCGGCGAGCTTGCTCGGCCCCGGCGCGCCGGAGGGTGTCGCGGCGACCCGCACCAGCCGTACCGGCCCCTCGGTCTCCGCCTCGGTGAGCGCGCCGCCCGCCACCCGGTCGATCAGCGCGTGGTCGGCGAAACCGGCCAGGGCGAAGTCCAGGTGGACGGTCGCGGCCTCCGCCGGGTCCTCGCACTCGGCGGCGGCCCGCGCGGCCCGGTGCAGCTGCTGCGCACGGAACCGCAGCAGCGACGCCTCCTGCTCGGCCTGCTTGGCCTCCGTCACGTCCTGGAACAGCCAGCCCACACCCAGCGGAACCGGCTCCTCCGCCAGCGGCGAGGCCAGCCGCAGGAAACCGCTGCGCCAGCAGCGCCGCCGCTCCCCCTCGGACGTACGCACCGTCACCCACACCTCGGCCGGCGCGGGCGGCGCGCCCTCCGCCAGCACATGCTGAAGCGCGCTCTCCAGCTCCTCCACGCCCTGCGCGAGCAGCTCCCCGAGCGGCCGCCCGAGCACGGACGTACGCCCCTTGCCCAGCGCCTTGGCCGCGTGCGCGTTCACCACGGCCGGCCGCAGGTCGACGTCCACCAGCACGACACCCCAGCTGGCGTCCTCGAACAGCGCCTCGCTGAGCGCGATCGACCGCTCCAGATCGATCTGCGCGTGCACCTCGCTGAAGGCGCAGTACACCCCCGCGGGCTTTCCGTCCGGACCCCGCACGGCCGCCGACTGCGTCCGTACGAGCACCCGCCCGCCGTCCTTCGTCAGCAGCGCGAACTCGTGGACCTGGCGGCCCGGCGCGTGCATGGCGGACAGCAGCCGCCCCTCGACCTCCTCGGCGTCCGCGCTGCGCACGGCCCACCCGGCGAGGCCCCGCCGACCCACGGCCTCGTCCGCGCTCCATCCCAGGATCCGCTCGGCCTCGCGGTTCCAGTGCGTCACGACCCCGTCGGCGTCGAAGGCGCACAGCGCCGCGTCCATGCCGTCCAGCAGCGCGGCAAGCAGATCCGAACCATCCGAATTGTCCCGCTCGGGCTCATCCGGCCCCAGCTCGTCGGTGGTCCCACTACGCCGGGAAGCACTCACCTGGACCCCCTGCAGGCTGCGTCCGCACGTACGGCACGCCGGTTCGCTACTTGCAATCATTCAACTGGAACGTGACCCAGCGCACACCGAGTTCCCACAACATTGAAGGAATCGTTGTACGGCGGCGATCCCCACGTCAACGCCCGGAGAACGGCCCGCCGCGGACTCAGTCGATCAACGACAAGGCCCCAGTACCACTCCCGCGCCGCGCGTACACCTCGATCTCGATCTTCATCCGGGGATCCGCGAGACCGCACACCAGCATCGTCGCGGCCGGCCGCACCTCACCGAAGCACTCGCGCAGCACCGGCCAGCACTGTTCGAAGTCCTCCCGCTCCGGCAGCAGGTACCGCACCCGCACGACGTCCGCGAACGAACACCCCGCCTTCTCCAGTGCGGCCCCTATGCTCCGCAGACACTGCTCGGCCTGCTCCACGACGTCCTCGGAGATCGTCATGTCCGAGTAGTCGAACCCGGTCGTACCCGACACATGCACCCAGTCCCCGTCCAGACGGCCCGGGCGTACCCGATCCGCTCCTCGAACACCGAACCGCTGAGAATCGCCCGTCGCTGGTGTGTCATGGGCGGAACGGTAGGTGGCCTTCGGTCATACGTCTAACGGCTCTTAGCACGAAGACCAGGTGGATGTTCGATCGATGTACTCACCTCGCACGAATGAGCTGTCTGCAGGCGAGGGCAGCTCTTCGCCCTGGTCATGGGCTTAGCGTGACGTCACACACCGAAGGGAGGTCACTCGCTCCCCGACCGCAAGGTCGCCGAGTGACCAGCCCCAGTCATCACGATCCGCAAGATCAGGGAGATGCACCCGATGACTACGTTTCCTGTGGGCGAGCAGACCCACCAGGCTGTGCTTCCTCAGCAGCCTGCTCTGGAATCCGTGGGAGCAGACACCCCTGGGAGCAGGGACGAAACGGCTCACGGACATCCCGCCACCGGGCGGGACACCGGCAGGGAACATGGGCGAGGGGAGACCGGCGGGCCAGGCATCCCAGCCCGTCGGCGTCACGCCAAGAGCGCCGTTCCGACGGCGCAGGCGGCAGAGACCGGGAGTGGTGACGCTCCCGCATTGGACCAGAGCTGCCGATCGTATGCAGGCGGGACGGGCGCGTGCAGGGTCTTCGTGTTGTCCAGGGACGGGCAGCCTCTCATGCCCTGTCATCCCGCCCGTGCACGCGAACTGTTAAGCAAGGCACGGGCCGTCGTCGTCCGGCAGGTGCCCTTCGTGATCCGTCTGAAGGACCGCACGCTCGGCGAATCGGAAGTCGACGGTGTGCAGCTGCGCATCGACCCCGGCTCCAAGGGAACCGGGGTCGTGCTCACCGACGAGAAGAAGGAACCTCACGATCGGAACCCCGTCGTCACAGTCCGGCGCGGCTTGCTCTCGGTCGAGCTGCAGCACCGGGGAGATCAGATCCGCGCCGGTATGCGTCAACGCGCCGGATACCGACGCCGTCGGCGCAAGGCGAACTTGCGCTACCGGGCACCACGGTCGGACAACCGCGCACGCCGGTCAGGCTGGCTGCCGCCCTCCCTACGCCATCGCGTCGACACGACTTTCTCGCTGGCCGACCGACTGTGCCACTGGGCACCCGTGACAGAGATCCACGTGGAAAGCGTCGCTTTCGACACCCACTCGCAGAGCGTGGGCAGGCCCCTTCATGGAACCGAACATCAGCGCGGCCCCCTAGCTGGAACGACTGTCCGCGAACATCTGCGAGCCACGTGGAACGCTGCATGTGCTTACTGTGGTGTCTCTGGTGTGCCCTTGAACGTCGACCATCTCAGGCCCCGCAGCCGAGGGGGCTCACACCGGATCTCCAACCTCGTCCTGGCCTGCGTTCCGTGCAACAAGGCCAAAGGCAGCAAGCCGGTCGAAACCTTCCTGGCTCATCGTCCCAGCCGTCTTGCGGCGGTCCTTTCCCAGGTCAGGGCACCCCTCGATGACGCCGCCGCCATGAACGCCACTCGCTGGCAACTCACAGCTGTGCTGGCCGCCCTCGGCAGACCGGTGCACGCCTGGTCCGGTCGGCTTACCAAGGCGAACCGTCTCGCCATGGGCCTGGACAAGACACACACTCTGGATGCCCTGTGCATCGGGCCTCTTGATCATGCGGCTGGCGACCACATCGTGAGGTTCCCCCACCATGCGCTGACGGCCAAGGCCACTGGACGCGGCTCCTACGCCCGCACCACCCCGAACCGGTACGGGTTCCCGCGCCTTCTACGCCCGCGGGCCAAACAGCACCACGGATACGTGACCGGAGACCTCGTACGCGCCGTCGTGACCGCAGGTAAGTGGGCAGGAACTTGGACTGGGCGCGTTTCCATCCGCAGCAGCGGACAGCACAGCTTGGCCACGGCTTCAGGCAGATTCAACTGCTCCCACCGAAACCTGCGGCTCCTCCAACGGGGCGACGGATACGCCTACAGCAGTCGGCGGGAGTCGGCGGCGTCAGTCTCTCAGAAAAACAGTTGAGCGGCCGAGAGCCGCTGCCTAGGGTAGCTACCACTTCAGAAGGGAGGTGGTTCGGCAGATGTATGCATACCGGACGGAAGAGGTGGCTGCGGGCTAGCAGCCCGTCACCACACACAGTGCGGTGCCGGACCAGCGCGTGAGCGAAGCGTGCAGCCGGCCCAATCTCCAGCAGTCACCCGACCCGCGAGCCGCCGGTACGTCCGGCCGGCCCTCCTCTGGAGGACCAGGCTCGCGGGTCGTCTGCGTTTTTTGGGGGGCGACGGTGGTGGGTGAGTGGCGCGACGACCGGATCGGCAGCGCTCTGCGGGGCGAGAATCCGGCCGTGATGCGGAGGCTGGACGCCGGGTTCGCGGTGATCGGTGATGTGCAGTTCCTGCCTGGTTACTCGGTGCTGCTGACCGATGATCCCGCGGTGGAGCGGCTGTCGGAGCTGCCGCGGAGCAGGCGGCTGGCGTTCCTGGGGGACATGGAGCGGCTGGGGGAAGCCGTCGAGCGGGCCTGCCGGCGGGTGGAGTCGGGGTTTCGGCGGGTCAATCTGGAGATTCTCGGGAACGCCGACGGGTTCCTGCACGCGCATGTGTGGCCGCGGTACGACTGGGAGCCGGAGGATCTCGTGCGGCTGCCCGTGTGGCTCTATCCGCGGGAGATGTGGGGCGACGAGCGGTACGCGCTCGGGGCTCGGCACGCACCGATGCGGGAGGCGATCGGTGAGGAGCTGGACCGGCTCGGAGGGTGAGACGTGCGGGCGGCCTCACCCGGAGCCGGGTGAGGCCGTGTGTGGGACGGATCAGTGGACGATGTCCTCGTAGCCCTCGATCTCGCGGGGGTCGCGGGAGCCGGGGCCGGTGTAGCGGGCCGAGGGGCGGACCAGGCGGCCCGTGCGCTTCTGTTCGAGGATGTGGGCGGACCAGCCGGCCGTGCGGGCGCAGGTGAACATGGACGTGAACATGTGGGCCGGGACCTCGGCGAAGTCCAGGACGATGGCTGCCCAGAACTCGACGTTGGTGGCCAGGACCCGGTCGGGGCGGCGGGCGTGGAGTTCCGCCAGGGCCGCCTTCTCCAGAGCCTCGGCGACCTCGAAGCGGGGTGCGCCCAGTTCGCGGGCCGTGCGGCGCAGCACCCTCGCCCTGGGGTCCTCGGCGCGGTAGACGCGGTGGCCGAAGCCCATGAGGCGTTCGCCCTTGTCGAGGGTCTGCTTGACGTAGGCCTCGGCGTCGCCCGTGCGCTCGATCTCCTCGATCATGTGCAGGACGCGGGAGGGGGCGCCACCGTGCAGCGGGCCGGACATCGCGCCCACCGCGCCGGAGAGCGCGGCCGCGACGTCCGCGCCGGTCGACGCGATGACCCTCGCCGTGAACGTGGACGCGTTCATGCCGTGTTCCGCGGCGCTCGTCCAGTACGCGTCCACCGCCGCCACGTGCTTGGGGTCCGGCTCGCCGCGCCAGCGGATCATGAAGCGTTCGACGACGGAGTGGGCCTTGTCGATCTCGCGCTGCGGGACCATCGGCAGGCCTTGGCCGCGGGCCGACTGGGCGACGTAGGACAGAGCCATGACGGCCGCCCGGGCCAGGTCCTCGCGGGCCTCTTCGGCGTCGATGTCCAGGAGGGGCTTCAGGCCCCAGACGGGCGCGAGCATGGCCAGGGCCGACTGGACGTCGACGCGGATGTCGCCGGAGTGGACGGGGATGGGGAACGGCTCGGCGGGCGGCAGGCCCGGATTGAAGGCACCGTCGACGAGCAGGCCCCAGACGTTGCCGAAGGAGACGTGCCCGACCAGGTCCTCGATGTCGACGCCCCGATAACGCAGGGCGCCGCCTTCCTTGTCCGGTTCGGCGATCTCCGTCTCGAACGCGACGACTCCCTCGAGCCCGGGTACGAAGTCGGACATCAGGCGGCTCCTCGTGATGTAAGAGACAGATGGTGTGATGTGGGGTGGGACGACGAACCATGTGTCAGTCAGCTTGCGAAGCGGGCGGCCGTCCGGTGGATCCACGGTCGTGTGCGGCGACTCGCGGTCCCGGACGGTCTCCCCTGTGATGCCCCGTGCGGCTGGCGGTCACCCAACCGGAACGGCACGGAAACGATATCCCCGAGTGCCACCGTTGGGGAGGGTTCACGGCACTCAGTGCCAGTCAGTGACGAAGGACACCGTCCGTACGGCAAGATGACCGGGTGACCGACCGCGACGACGTCCCCTTCGACCTGGCCTCGATGCGCAAGCAGTACCGGGCCGAGGGCCTCTCCGAGAACGAGCTGGCCGCCACCCCCGTCGAGCAGTTCGCGCGCTGGTTCAAACAGGCCGCTACGGACGGCGGACTGTTCGAGCCGAACGCCATGGTGGTCTCGACGGCCGACGCCGAGGGGCGGCCCAGCGCCCGCACGGTGCTGCTGAAGCACTTCGACGGGCAGGGCTTCGTCTTCTACACGAACTACGACTCCCGCAAGGCACGTGACCTGGCGGAGAACCCGTACGTCTCGCTGCTGTTCCCCTGGCATCCGATGGCCCGGCAGGTCATCGTGACCGGGGTCGCGCGGCGTACCGGGCGGGACGAGACGGCGGCGTACTTCCGCACCCGGCCGCACGGCTCGCAGCTGGGTGCCTGGGCCAGTGCGCAGTCCTCGGTGATCGCCACCCGCGCGGACATCGACGGGGCGTACGCCGAGCTGGCCGCCCGCTATCCCGAGGGCGAGCAGGTGCCCGTGCCGCCGAACTGGGGCGGTTTCCGGGTGGCCCCGCAGACGGTGGAGTTCTGGCAGGGCCGCGAGAACCGGCTGCACGACCGGTTGCGGTACGTGGAGCGGGCCGACGGGAGCTGGCGCGTGGAGCGGCTCAGTCCCTGACGGCGCCCAGCGTCTGCTCCAGCAGCCCCGCCCACTGCTCGACCACCCGTTCCCGGCGCGCTCCGTCGTCGGTGAGGAGGTTGGCCAGGCCCAGACCCCGGGCCATGTCGAGGAGGCCCTGGACGGTTTCGCGGACGCCGGGGACGGTTTCGTCGGCGGCCAGGAGGTCGACGGCTATGCGGTGGGTCTCGCGGCCCACGCGGGATTCGAGTTCGGTGACGCGGGGGCGGAGCTGGTCCTCGTTGGAGGCGGCCACCCAGAGGTGGAGGGCCGCGCGGAACAGCGGTCCGGTGTAGAGGTCGACCAGGGCCGCGACGACCGCGTGGCGGTCTCCGGCCGCGCCCTCCGGGAAGAGGGCGCGCAGGGCGGTGGAGCGCTCCTCGGCGACGTACTCGACGGCCGCGGTGAAGAGGTCCTCGCGGGTCGGGAAGTGGTGCTGGGCGGCGCCGCGGGAGACGCCGGCGCGTTCGGCGACGACGGAGACGGTGGACCCGGCCCAGCCGTGTTCGGCGAGGCAGGCCACGGCGGCTTCCAGGAGCCGCTGCCGGGTGGCCCGGCTGCGGTCCTGTTTGGGGACTCGTTCCGCGCGGTCGACCGTGCTCACACCGCCCATGTCCTCACACCACCCATGCCGGATCCCGTCGTTCGAGGAAGGCCGTCATCCCCTCGCGGGCCTGCGGGGAGGAGAACAGCCGGGCCGAGAGCGCGGTCAGGGCGTCCGCGTCCCGGTCGAAGGTTTCCAGCACCCTAGCCGTGAGCAGCCGTTTCGTCTCGGTCAGGGCGTCGGGGGCTGATGTGCGCAGGCCGTCGAGGATGGGGGCCAGTGCGGTGTCGACGTCGTCGGCGTGGGTGGTGAGCAGGCCCGTGCGGGTTGCTTCCGCCGCGTCGAACCGCTCGCCGGTGAGGTAGTAGCGGGCCAGCGCGCGCGGGTCCGTGCGCGGGAGGAGCGGCAGGGAGATGACGGCGGGGGCGACGCCGATGCGGACCTCCGTGAAGGCGAAGGTGGCCTCGGTGGAGGCGGCCGCGATGTCGCAGGCGGCCAGCAGGCCGAGGCCGCCCGCGCGGACGTGGCCGGTGACCCGGGCGACGACCGGCTTGGGCAGTTCGACGATCTGCCGCAGCAGGCCGACGAGGGCTTCCGGGGGCGGGGGGTCGCGGAGGTCGGCGCCCGCGCTGAAGGTGTTGCCGGTGTGGGTGAGGACGACCGCGCGGACGCCGGTGTCCTGGCCGGCGTCGACGAGCGCCTCGGCCAGTTCTCCTACGAGGGCGGCCGACAGGGCGTTGCGGTTGTGGGGTGAGTCGAGGGTGAGGGTTTCGACGGCACGCGCGCGTGCCCGGCCGACCAGGGTCATGCGCGCTCCCTGAGCTGTCGGCGGAGGATCTTGCCGGAGGCCGCGCGGGGGACGCCGTCGATGAAGGTGACGTGCCGGATCCGCTTGTAGGGGGCCACGCGTTCGGCGACGTACATCATGATCTCCGCCTCGGAGAGGTCGGTGCGGTCCGGCTGGCGGACCACGTAGGCGTGCGGGATCTCGTTGCCGTCGTCGTCGTACGTGCCGATGACGGCGGCGTCGACGATGCCCGGGTGGGTGAGCAGCAGCGCCTCCAGTTCGGCGGGGGCCACCTGGAAGCCCTTGTACTTGATGAGTTCCTTGACGCGGTCGACGACGAACAGCCAGCCTCCCCCACTCTCGGCTTCGCTCGAGCGGGAGGTGCCCCCACCGTCCACGTGCCCCACGTCGCCGGTGTGCAGCCAGCCGTCGGCATCGATCATGGCGGTGGTGGCGTCGGGGCGGCCGAGGTAGCCCTTCATGACCTGGGGGCCGCGGATGAGGATCTCGCCGGACTCGCCGGCGGGGAGGTCCTTGTCGGGGTCGTCGAGGGAGACGATGCGCATCTCGGTGCCGGCGATGAGCTTGCCGACGGTTCCGGGCGGGGCGTCGTTCATCGCGTCCAGCGGGACGACGTGGGTGCCGGGCGACAGTTCCGTCATGCCGTAGGCCTGGCCGACGGGCGGCAGCCCGAGCCGCTGGGAGCAGGCGACGGCCAGGCGCGCGTCCAGGGGTGCGGCGGCGCTGACGATGTACTTCAGGGACGACAGGTCGTATTGCGCGACGGCCGGGTGTTTGGCGAGGGCGAGCACGATCGGCGGGGCCACGTACAGCGCGGTGATGCGGTGGTTCTGGATGGCGGCGAGGAACTGTTCCAGGTCGAAGCGGGGCAGGACGACGACGGTGGCGCCCTGCCTGAGGGGCGCGTTCATCAGGGCCGTGAGGCCGTAGATGTGGAAAAAGGGAAGTACCGCCAGAATACGGTCTCCGGGGCCTGCGGGTATCGCCGGGTGGAGCTGGGCGAGGTTGGTGGCGATCTGCCGGTGAGTGAGCATCACGCCCTTGGGTGTGCCGGTGGTCCCGGAGGAGTACGGCAGGGCCGCCACGTCCTCCACGGGGTCGATGGCGACCTGCGGCTCGGGGGCGGCGGAGGCCAGCATGTCGATCAGGGAGCGGTGTCCGGTCGCGCTGTCGCACACGAAGATCTCGTGTACGCCGCCCGCGAGTTCGGCGGCCCGGCGCGCGATGTCCAGCAGGGGTGAGACGGTGATGATCCAGCGGGCCGCGCAGTCCGTGAGCTGCCTGGCGAACTCCTGGGCGGTGGCGAGCGGGTGCACGGTGGTGACGGTGGCGCCCGCGCGCGTGGCGGCGTAGAAGGCGGTCGGGAAGGCGATGGTGTTGGGGCTGTGCAGGGCGAGGACGTCGCCCTTGCGCACCCCGGCCTCGGCGAGGGCGGCGGCGACGCGCCGGTGGAACCGGTCCACCTGCTCGTACGAGAGGGTGGTGCCGTCGGTGCCGTCGATCAGCGCCGGGATGTCGCCGAACTCCGCGGCCCGGGCAAGGACGGCGTCGTGGATGGGCAGTTCGACGGGCGGGACGTCTGCGTACTCGCTGCGGAACATGGTTCCTCCTCGCGCGCGGGCCGTCTCAGTACGACTTGGGCAGGCCCAGGGTCTGGTGGGAGACGTAGTTGAGAATCATCTCCCGGCTCACCGGGGCAATACGAGCCACGCGCGCGGCGGTTATCAGCGAGGCCAGACCGAACTCGCGGGTGAGTCCGTTGCCGCCGAGGGTGTGCACGGCCTGGTCCACGGCCTTCACACAGGCCTCCCCCGCCGCGTACTTCGCCATGTTGGCGGCCTCACCGGCGCCCATGTCGTCGCCGGCGTCGTACAGCCGGGCCGCCTTCTGCATCATCAGGCGCGCGAGTTCGAGGTCGATGTGCGCCTGGGCCAGGGGGTGGGCGATGGCCTGGTGGGCGCCGATGGGGGTGTTCCAGACCTGCCGGTCGCGGGCGTATTCGACGGCTTTCGCGAGGGCGTAGCGGCCCATGCCGATCGCGAAGGCGGCCGTCATGATGCGTTCGGGGTTGAGGCCGGCGAAGAGCTGGAGGAGCCCTGCGTCCTCGTCGCCGACTAGGGCGTCGGCGGGCAGCCGTACGTCGTCCAGTGTCAGCTCGAACTGCTTCTCGGCGGCGTTGAGTTCCATGTCGATGGGCTGCCGGGTGAAGCCGGGTGTGTCGCGGGGGACGATGAAGAGGCAGGGCTTGAGGCGGCCGGTGCGGGCGTCCTCCGTGCGGCCGACGATGAGGGTCGCGTCCGCGATGTCCACGCCGGAGATGAAGACCTTGCGGCCGTTGAGGATCCAGTTGTCTCCGTCGCGGTGAGCTGTGGTCGTGATGCGGTGTGAGTTCGAGCCGGCGTCGGGTTCGGTGATGCCGAAGGCCATGAGGCGGGTGCCGTCTGCCAGGGCGGGGAGCCAGTGTTGTTTCTGGGCGTCTGTGCCGAAGCGGGCTATCACCGTGCCGCAGATGGCTGGTGAGACGACCAGCATGAGGAGGGGGCAGCCGGCCGCGCCGAGTTCTTCCAAGACGATGGAGAGTTCGGATACGCCTCCGCCGCCTCCTCCGTACGCCTCGGGGAGGTTGACGCCGAGGTAGCCGAGTGTTCCTGCGTCTGCCCAGAGTTGGGTGGTGTCGGCTGTGCGGCCGTGGCGTTTGCCTAGCGCGGCGACGGCCTCTCGTAGGGCTTTGTGGTCTTCGGTGTCCATGGGGAGTCCTTTCGGGTGCGGGCTCGCTGTGGCTGGTCGCGCAGTTCCCCGCGCCCCTAAGAGGTCTCCTTCACCACCGCCAGCAGCACGCCCGGCTCGACCTGTTGTCCTGTCACGACACACAACTCACTCAGCGTTCCTGTCACCGGAGCCGTGATCTTGTGCTGCATCTTCATCGCCTCCAGCCAGAGCAGGGGATCTCCGGCCTTTACGGTGCTCCCTGCTGTGACGCCGTCGGCCACTCGGACGACCGTGCCCGGCATGGGGGCCAGGAGGGAGCCGGGGGCGTGCTGGGTCGTCGGGTCGGGGAAGCGGGGCAGGGCCGTCAGGGCGGTGTTGTTCACGTGGATCCGGTCGTCGCCGTAGGTGGCCACCTCGAACCTGCGCCGCACTCCGTCCACTTCGAGGACCACGAGGTTCGGCTCGGCGTGCACCACCCGTACGCCGTCCGCCTCCAGGCCCATACGCGTGTGCCGGTAGTGGACCTCGTGTTCCTCCCCCGCCATCGCGTAGCGCTTGGTCTGCGGCTGTGAGGGGACGTTGCGCCAGCCGCCGAAGCGGGAGCGGCCGTGGGCGTCGGCGAGGGCGGCTGCCAGGGGGGCGTGCGGGTCGGGGGACGGCTCGGTCAGCTGCGGCAGGTGGCGGTCGTAGAAGCCGGTGTCCATGCGGGCCGCGGTGAACTCCGGGTGGCGCAGGGAGCGGACCAGGAGGTCGCGGTTGGTGACGGGGCCGTGGATCACGGCCCGCTCCAGGGCGGAGGCGAGCTTGCGGACGGCCTCCGTGCGCGTGGGGGCGTGGGCCACGACCTTGGCGATCATGGGGTCGTAGTGGACGCCGATGTCGTCGCCGTCGGAGTAGCCGGTGTCGAGGCGGATGCCTTCCGGTACGGACAGGCGGTGCAGGCGACCGGTCTGCGGTGACCAGTCGCGGGACGGGTCCTCGGCGTAGAGGCGGGCCTCCACGGCGTGACCACGCGCGCGTGGCGGGGTGTCGCCGAGGGGGTGGCCCTCGGCGACGCGGATCTGTTCGGCGACCAGGTCGAGGCCGAACACGGCTTCGGTCACGGCGTGTTCCACCTGGAGGCGGGTGTTCATCTCCAGGAAGTGGGCCCTGCCGTCGGCGACGAGGAACTCGACCGTGCCGGCCCCGACGTAGTCGACGGCTCGGGCGGCCCGTACGGCGAGGGCGCTCACCTCCTCCTGGAGTTCCTCGGCGAGTCCGGGTGCGGGGGCCTCCTCGACGACCTTCTGGTGGCGGCGCTGGAGGGAGCAGTCGCGGGTGCCGAGGGGCCAGACGGTGCCGTGGGTGTCGGCGAGGATCTGCACCTCGACGTGGCGGCCGTTCTCCACGTACGGCTCGACGAAGACCTCGCCGTCGCCGAAGGCGCTCTCCGCCTCGGCCCGTGCGGCGGCCAGTTCGGCGTCCAGGTCCACGAGGTGCCGTACGACGCGCATGCCGCGGCCGCCGCCGCCCGCCGCCGCCTTCACCAGGACCGGGAGGTCGGCCTCGGTGACGTCGGTGAGCGGGTTCAGCCCCATGAGCCGCTTGGCCCGGGTCTTGGACGCCATCGCCTCGATGGCGTCCGGGGACGGACCGATCCAGAGCAGGCCCGCGTCCAGCACGGCCCGGGCGAATCCGGCGTTCTCGGAGAGGAAGCCGTAGCCGGGGTGCACGGCGTCCGCGCCGGACGCGAGGGCGGCCTTCACGATCAGGTCGCCGCGCAGGTAGGTGCCGGCGGGCGCGGCCCCCGGAAGCCGTACGGCCGTGTCGGCCACGCGCGCGTGGAGGGCGTTCTCGTCGGCGTCCGAGTGCACGGCGACCGTGCGGATGCCCAGCTCGTGGCAGGTGCGGAAGACGCGGCAGGCTATCTCGCCCCGGTTGGCGACGAGCACAGAAGTGATCACGGAAGGTTTCCTCACATCCGGAAGACGCCGAAGCCGCCGCGCGCGCCCTCGTAAGGGGCGGTGTGGATGGCGGAGAGGCACAGGCCGAGGACGGTGCGGGTGTCGCGCGGGTCGATGACGCCGTCGTCGTACAGCCGCCCGGACAGGAACATCGGCAGCGACTCGGACTCGATCTGCTGCTCCACCATGGCGCGCAGAGCGGCATCCGCCTCCTCGTCGTACGGCTGTCCCTTCGCGGCGGCCGACTGGCGGGCGACGATCGACAGCACGCCCGCGAGCTGCTGCGGGCCCATCACGGCCGACTTGGCGCTGGGCCAGGCGAAGAGGAAACGCGGGTCGTAGGCCCGGCCGCACATGCCGTAGTGGCCGGCGCCGTAGGAGGCGCCCATGAGGACGGAGAGGTGGGCGACTTTAGAGTTGCTGACGGCATTGATCATCATCGCGCCGTGCTTGATGATGCCGCCCTGCTCGTACTCCCTGCCGACCATGTAGCCGGTGGTGTTGTGCAGGAAGAGCAGCGGGATGTCGCGCTGGTTGGCGAGCTGGATGAACTGGGCGGCCTTCTGGGACTCCTCGCTGAAGAGGACTCCCTGGGCGTTGGCCAGGATGCCGACGGGATAGCCGTGGAGTGCGGCCCAGCCGGTGGTCAGGCTCGTCCCGTACAGCGGTTTGAACTCGTCGAAGTCGGAGGCGTCGACGATACGGGCGATGACCTCACGCGGGTCGAACGGGCTCTTGAGGTCGCCGGGGACGATGCCGAGGAGTTCGTCGGCGTCGTACTTGGGGGGCTCGGCCGGACCCGGATCGCCGTACGCCTTGCGGTGGTTGAGGCGGGCGACCACGCGGCGGGCCTGCCGGAGCGCGTCGTGCTCGTCGACGGCGAAGTGGTCGGCGAGGCCCGACACGCGCGCGTGCATCCCGGCGCCGCCCAGGGACTCGTCGTCGCTCTCCTCCCCCGTGGCCATCTTCACCAGCGGCGGACCGCCGAGGAACACCTTGGCCCGCTCCTTGACCATGATCACATGGTCGGACATGCCGGGGATGTAGGCGCCTCCGGCGGTGGAGTTGCCGAAGACGACCGCGACGGTGGGGATGCCGGCGGCGGACAGCCGGGTCAGGTCCCGGAAGATGGCGCCCCCGGGGATGAAGATCTCCTTCTGGGACGGCAGGTCGGCGCCGCCGGACTCCACCAGGCTGATGCAGGGCAGCCGGTTGGTGAGCGCGATGTCGTTCGCGCGCAGGGCCTTCTTCAGCGACCACGGGTTGCTCGCGCCCCCGCGTACGGTCGGGTCGTTGGCCGTGATCAGGCACTCCACTCCCTCGACGACACCGATGCCGGTGACGAGGGACGCGCCGACGGTGTAGTCGCTGCCCCAGGCGGCCAGCGGGGACAGCTCCAGGAACGGTGTGTCGGGGTCGAGAAGCAGCTCGATGCGTTCGCGGGCGAGGAGTTTGCCGCGCTTGCGGTGCCGTGCGACGTACTTCTCGCCGCCGCCCGCGAGGGCCTTGGCGTGCTCGGCGTCGAGTTCGGTGAGCTTGGCGAGCATGGTCTCGCGGTTGGCCCGGTACTCGGGGCCGCTCGGGTCGAGCGCGGAGGTCAGGACGGTCACAGCAGGGCCTCCGGTATGTCCAGGTGGCGGGAGCGGAGCCATTCGCCGAGGGCCTTGGCCTGCGGGTCGAAGCGGTGCCGGTCGGCGACGCCCGCGCCGAGGATGCCTTCGACGACGAAGTTGAGGGCGCGGAGGTTGGGCAGGACGTGCCGGGTGACCTTCAGCGGCCGGCTCTCGGGGATCAGTTCCCGGAACCGGTCGGTGGTCAGCTCGTGCGCGAGCCAGCGCCAGGCGTCGTCCGTACGGGCCCACACACCGACGTTGGCGTTGCCGCCCTTGTCGCCGCTGCGGGCGCCCGCGACGAGGCCGAGGGGGGCGTGCCGGGTGGGCCCGGGCGGCAGCGGCTCCGGCAGGGGCGGTTCCGGCACCTCGTCGAGTACGGCGGTGTCGGGGGCCGGCGGCACGGGGACCCGGCGCCCGTCATGGAGGACGGCCACATGGTCGACCGCACCATGGGGGACGTACACCTCCTCGAAGACCCCATAGGGCGAACCCTTTTCGGGTGGCGCCAGCACATGGAAACCGGGGTAACTGGCGAGCGCCAGCTCCACGGCCGCCCCGCTCAGGGCCCGCCCGACGACCTCCTGATCGGGGTCCCGTACGACGAGCCGCAGCAGCGCGCTCGCCGTCTCCTCGCTCGGAGCGTCGGGCCGGTCGGTGCGGACCAGCTCCCAGCGCACGTCGGCGGCCTTGCCGAGGGCCGGTTCCATCTGCTCCCGCACCAAGGCGGCCTTGGCCTCGATGTCGAGGCCGGTGAGGACGAAGACGACCTCGTTGCGGAAGCCGCCGACCTTGTTGAGCCCGACCTTGAGGGTGGGCGGCGGCGCCTGGCCGCGCACGCCCTCGATCCGCACCCGGTCGGGTCCGTCCTGGCGGAGCCGCACGGTGTCGAGCCGGGCGGTGACGTCCGGCCCGGCGTACTGGGCGCCGGCCGTCTCGTACAGCAGCTGGGCGGTGACCGTGCCGACGTCGACGAAGCCGCCGGTGCCGGGGTGTTTGGTGATGACGCAGCCGCCGTCCTCGTGGAGCTCGGCGAGCGGGAAGCCGGGCCGTCGGACGTCGCCGTCGCGGAAGAAGGCGTAGTTGCCGCCGGTGGCCTGCGCCCCGCACTCCAGCACGTGCCCGGCGACGACGGCCCCCGCGAGCCGGTCGTGGTCCGTTTCCTTCCAGCCGAAGTGGGCGGCGGCCGGGCCGGTCGCGAGTGCCGCGTCCGTCACCCGTCCGGTGACGACGACGTCGGCGCCCGCCCGCAGACAGGCCGCGATCCCGAAGCCGCCGAGGTAGGCGTGGGCGGCGAGGCTGTGGGGGTGGGCGGCGGTCAGGTCGTCGCCCTCGACATGTGCGACACGCACGGGGATGCCGAGCCGGTCGGCCAACGCCCTTACGGCGTCGGCGAGTCCGGCCGGGTTGAGCCCGCCCGCGTTGGCGACGATCTTCACGCCCCGCTCGTGGGCGAGGCCCAGACAGTCCTCCAACTGCCGCAGAAAGGTACGGGCGTACCCGGCGGCCGGGTCCTTCAGCCGGTCGCGCCCCAGGATGAGCATCGTCAGCTCGGCGAGGTAGTCGCCGGTGAGGACGTCCAGGTCACCGCCGGTGAGCATCTCCCGCATCGCGTCGAAACGGTCGCCGTAGAAGCCGGAGGCGTTGCCGATGCGGAGGGTCACCGCGCCTGCCCTTTCGGGGAGCGGCCGGTGCCGGGCGGGCCCGCGAAGGCCTGGGCGATGTCCAGCCAGCGGTCGGCGTCGGGGCCGTCGGCGCGCAGGGCGAGGTCGGTCCGGTGGGCGCGCTGGGTGACCAGGAGGCAGAAGTCGAGGGCGGGCCCGGTGACGCTCTGCGGGGCGTCCTCGGGGCCGTACGCCCACGAGTCGCCGGAGGGGGCCCGGAGTTCGACGCGGAAGGGATCGGCCGGCGGAGTCAGTCCGTGCACGCCGTAGGCGAAGTCCCGGGTCCGCACCCCGAGCCAGGCCACATGCCGCAGCCGGTCCGTGGGTGGGCGCACCACACCGAGGGCATCGGCCACATCCTGTCCGTGGGCCCAGGTCTCCATGAGACGGGCCGTCGCCATGGAGGCGGCCGACATGGGCGGGCCGTACCAGGGGAAGCGCGCCTTGGCCGGGGCGGCCCGCAGCGCCTCGTCCAGCGCCGTACGGCCGTCGCGCCACCGCGCGAGCAGGTCGGCGGGCGGGAGTCCGGCGTCCTCCTCGGCGCCCTCGTCGACGAAGGAGCCCGGTGCGGCGAGGGCCTTCTCGACCAGGACGCGGAAGCCGTCGGCGTCCGTGACGGCGAGCAGGGCCGAACGGTCCGTCCAGGCGAGGTGGGCGATCTGGTGGGCGACGGTCCAGCCGGGCGCGGGAGTGGCGAGCGCCCAGCTCGGTGCACTCAACCCGGCGACGAGGCGGTCGAGTTCCTCGCTCTCCTCGCGCAGGTCGTCGATCACGGACGCCGTCGGATCGGACACGGGCGCTCCCCTCGGGGCACGGCGGTGTGCGGGGTGATGCCGGGTGGTGTGGCGTGGTGAGGAGCATGGCAGCGGGGCAAGAAACAATCAAGCGTGCTTGCATGAAATGTTCCCGAGGGGTGCTGGTGCGCCAGGGCGAGCACCCCTCAGGCCCGTTCGGGCTCAGATCTGGTTCTCGCCGCCGTCGACGTACAGGTTCGCTCCGGTCATGAAGCCGCTCTGCCCGGAAGCGAGGAACGCCACCACGTCGGCGACGTCGTCCGGGTGTCCGATCCGGCCCAGCGGGACTCCTGCGGCGAACTGTGACTTGGTGACGGGCGCGTCCCCCGTAGCCAGGGCGTCGAGTCCGGGCGTGTCGATGGTGCCCGGGGAGACCGCGTTGACCCGGACACCGCGGTCCTTGAGCTCGTTGGCCCAGGTCCGGGCGAAGGACCGTATCGCCGCCTTGGAGGCCGCGTACGCGCCGAACGCCGCGACACCGTCATCGGCGCGCACCGAGGAGTTCAGGATCACCGACGCGCCGTCGTTGAGCAGCGGCAGCGCCTTCTGCACCGTGAACAAGGTGCCCCGGACGTTGACGCCGAACGTCTCCTCGAAGTGCTCCTCGGTGACCTGCTCCAGCGTCGCGAACGAGGTGGCGCCGGCATTGGCGAACAACACGTCCAGACCCCGGCCCCGGGCGCGGACCGCGGCGTAGAGCCGGTCCAGGTCGGCCAGGTCGGAGATGTCACCCACCACCGCGGTGGCCCCCGCCGGGCCGATCTTCTCGACGGCCGCGTCCAGCACGTCCTTGCGCCGGCCGGTGATGAACACGTGCGCGCCCTCGGCTGCCAGCCGGACGGCGGTGGCCAGGCCGATCCCGGTGCCGCCGCCGGTGACGACGGCGGTCTTGCCCTCACACTGCCCCATGCCGATGACCTCCATGAATTTCCGTACCGATCGATACCGAACGGGACCGTAGCACATCTGCACCGATCAGTACGGAAGAGGTATGATCGGCCGCATGGAGACACGGCGGAAGGCACCGATCGGCCGGCCGAGGGGTTTCGACGCCGAGGAGGCCCTCGAACGCGCCATGCGGGTCTTCTGGGAGCAGGGCTACGAAGGCGCCAGCCTCACCGATCTGACCAACGCCATGGGCATCACCCGCACGAGCATGTACGCGGCCTTCGGCAACAAGGAGGACCTGTTCCGCAAGGCCCTGGAGCGCTACACCGAAGGCCCCGCCTCGTACGGGGCCCGGGCCATGCGGGAACCGACCGCCCGGCAAGTGGCCGTCGCCTTCCTCAACGGCTCCGTCCGGGCCACCACCCGCCCCGGCTGCCCCGCCGGGTGCCTAGGCGTCCAGGGATCTCTCGCCGCCGGAGCTCAGGGAAGCCATGCCCGCGACGCCCTCGCCGCCTGGCGCAATGAGCACACCTCCCTCCTGCGCGACCGGTTCCGGCGAGCCGTCGACGAGGGCGACCTGCCCGCCGGCACCGATCCCGAGCTGCTCGCCCGTTACCTCATGACCGTGGCCAACGGCATCGCCGTCCAGGCCGCCGGCGGCGCCACCCGCGACGCCCTCCAGCAGGTGGCCGACATGGCCCTGCGGGGCTGGCCTTCTGCCTGACGGGACCGACCTCAGCCGTCGATGTCGAGCGCCGTCCCGTACAGCCGGTCCACGTGCAACCGGACGACCACCCGCCGTTCGGCCACCAACTGCTCCAGGAACGCGCCCTCGTCCTCCGGCCTGGCCCGCTCCGGGATGATCCCGAGCAGCTCCCGCCCGACCTCGTCGCCGGGAACCGTCGTGACCTCGGAAACCTCCGCCTCGCCCTCCGCGACGGCGAACGACCACACGTCACCGCCCTGCACATGCAGCGCCGCGCGCGGATTGTGCCGCAGCTGCCTGACCTTGACGCGGTCGGCCGTGGTCGAGAACCGCACGATCCGGGCCTCGGGGTCCCAGCCGTAGACCATGGTGGTCAGATGGGGCCGGCCGTTGCGCTTCACGGTGGCGAGAGTGCCGAACTGCTGCTTGCCGAGCAGGTCGGAGAGGGCTTCGTCGGACAGCGGGCGGGGTGCGGGACCTTGAGTCATGATCAGGTCAACTACGCCTGCCAGTGCGGGAATTCCCCGGCCGTCGTCCGGGGCTCCATGTGGAGGCGGGCATAGGGTGGCTCGGCAGGGGGTGGCGTGAACATGGAGAACGGGATGGTGGCCGTCCCGCCAGGGCGGGTGACGCTGTCCGACCGGCGGACTCAGCGGAGTTGGGCGGTCGAGGTCGCGCCCTTCCGGATGTCGGCGTTCCCGGTCACTCAGGCCTGGTACGCCCAGGTCACCGGTGAGCGGCCGAGTGCCGCTCACGGTGAGCGGCTGCCCGTCGAGGGCGTGTCATGGTGGGACGCGGTCCGGTTCTGCAACGCGCTGTCCCGGGCGGAAGGGCTGACGCCCGTGTATCGCCTGTGCGGTGAGTCCGAGTCGGTCGGCCGGGACGTCTCCGGTGACGGGTACCGGCTGCCGAGCGAGGCCGAGTGGGAGCACGCCTGCCGGGCCGGGAGCGGTGGGCCGCGGTACGGGCGGCTCGATGAGATCGCCTGGTATCGCGGCAACTCGCAGGAGCGGATCCGTTCCGTGGGCGGCAGGCAGCCCAACGCGTGGGGCCTCTACGACATGCTGGGCAATGTCTGGGAGTGGTGCTGGGACGTCTACGACGCCGAGGTCTACGGCACCTACCGGGTGCTGCGGGGCGGCGGCTGGGCCGACGAGCACTGGAGTTGCCGCGCCTCCGTACGGCGCCGTAGTCATCCGACGTTCCGGATCGACGACGTGGGGTTTCGCGTGGCGCGGGCGCACCGGCCGCAGTGAACGCGTCCCCCTCGCTCTAGCCCTCCAGCCCCGCACCCTCCGGCGCCGCCTTCTTCCGGCGGCCGCGGCCCCGGCCGACCTGGGTCCGTACGGCCCCCATGCTCGCCGCGATGACGAGGGCGATCGCGGCGGCCTGCAGGGCCGTGAGGGCCTGGTCGAGGAGGAGGAAGCCGGCCGCCGCGGCGATGGCCGGTTCCAGGCTCATGAGGATCGCGAAGGCGGAGGCGGGCAGGCGGCGCAGGGCGAGCAGTTCGAGGGTGTAGGGCAGGACCGAGGAGAGCAGGGCCACCGCCGCGCCCAGGCCCAGCGTCACCGGGTCGAGCAGCTTCGTGCCCGACTCGGCGATGCCCAGGGGCAGGAACAGCACCGCCCCCACCGCCATCGCCAGTGCCAGGCCGTCCGCCTGCGGGAAACGGCGGCCCGTACGCGCGCTGAAGATGATGTAGGACGCCCACATGGCGCCGGCCCCCAGGGCGAAGGCCACTCCTGCGGGGTCGAGGCCGCTGAAGCCTCCCCCGCCGAGGAGGAAGACACCGGCGAGGGCGAGTGCCGCCCAGACGACGTTGATCGCGCGGCGGGACGCCAGGACCGAGAGGGCGAGCGGTCCGAGGACCTCCAGGGTGACCGCGGGGCCCAGTGGGATGCGGGCGACCGCCTGGTAGAAGAGGCCGTTCATGGCGGCCATGGTGATGCCGAAGACGACGACCGTGCCCCAGTCGGTGCGCGAGTGTCCGCGCAGCCGCGGGCGGCAGACCAGCAGCAGGACGACCGCCGCCACGAGCAGCCGCAGCGCCACCACCCCGAGGGCGCCCGCCCTGGGCATCAGCATCACGGCCAGCGCGCCGCCGAACTGCACGGAGATCCCGCCCGCGAGCACCAGGCCCACCGGACCGAGGGAGCCCAGCCGGCCCGGCCCGGCCGCCGGTGCGGCGGCAGCGGCGGTGGTCGCGGGCGGGGGCGTGGTGACGGCGTCGGGGGTGGTCACGGGCGGTCCTGTGCTCGGCTCGGCTGCGTACTGGGGCTGCGTACGTACACCGTCTTGCACACTCGTATGCAACACGCTGTACTTTCCAGTCCAGAGTAATGGACTCGGTCAGGCGCGTAAACCGCTTATGCCACTGTCTCGGAATGCGGGCTGTCAGCGGCGGGCGAGGTACAGGTTCAGCGCCTTGTACAGCAGCCGGTTGAGCGGGAAGTCCCACTCGCCGAGGTACTCGACGGCCTCGCCGCCGGTGCCCACCTTGAACCGGAGCAGGCCCAGCAGGTGGCTGGACTCCTCCAGGGTGTCGGTGATGCCGCGCAGGTCGTAGACGGCGGCGCCCAGTTCATGGGCGTCCGTCATCATGCGCCACTGCACGGCGCTGCTCGGCTGGACCTCGCGCCGCCGGCTGGTGGAGGCGCCGTAGGAGTACCAGACGTGGTCGCCGACGGTCAGCATCGTCGCGGCGGCCAGCACCTCTCCGTCGTGGTGGGCGAGGTAGAGCCGCATCCGGTCCGGGTGCTCGGCCGTGAGCGCGCTCCACATGCGCTGGAAGTAGGGAAGCGGACGCGGGAGAAAGCGGTCCCTCTCGGCGGTCTCGGAGTACAGCTCGTGGAAGGCCGGCAGATCCTCGTAGCCGCCCCGCACGACCTTCACGCCGGCCTTCTCCGCTTTGGTGATGTTGCGCCGCCACTGCTGGTTCAGGCCGCCGCGGATGTCGTCCAGCGATCGTCCGGCGAACGGCACCTGGAAGACGTACCGGGGCTGTCCCGCGGCGAAGCCGTCCTCGCCGCGGGGTTCGGTCTGCCGCCAGCCCATACGGCGCAGGGTGTCCGCGACCTGGCCGGCACGCGGTTCGAACGACGTCGCCCGCACGTCGCGCAGCCGCCGGGCGGCCGGGTCCGCGATCGCCGCCTTGACCGCCTCGGCACTCCAGCGGCGCACCACCACCGGCGGGCCCATCCGCACCGCGAAGGCGCCCCGCCGTCCGAGATGGGCGACCATCGGCTCCAGCAGGCGTTCGAGACCGGGCTCGTGCCAGTCGATGAGCGGGCCCTCGGGCAGGTACGCCAGGTACCGGGGCAGCCCGGGCAGCTTCGGCCCGGGCAGCGGGCGCAGCAGCACCAGTCCGGCGCCGACGAGCTGCCCGGCACCGTCGAACCAGCCGAGGCTCTCCGCCCGCCAGTCGGGCTTCACCTCGCCCCAGGACGGGAGCTGCGTGTGACTGGCGGAGGGGCGGGCCGAGACGAACGCGAGATGCTCGTCACGGGTGATCGGCTGGACGCGGACGCTCATGCGCGGGCTCCTTCGAGTGGCTGGTGCCGTGACTCTAGGAGCGGCTCCGCCCCTCCCCCCGCTCAGACACTCGGGTCCGCCCGTCCCGTGGCCCGAACGCCTCAAGTGCGTCCACGTCACTCGCGCGGGCGTTGAGGTACTCGTCCGCCCAGGCGGCGATGTGCGGGTACGCGCACTCGGCGGTCAGCCGCGCGATCGCCGTGGGGATGTCGTACGGCGTGACGCGCAGATCGGTGCCCGGGCCCAGCAGGCACCAGTGCGCGCCGGGGCGGCCGTACGGCATGCCGACGCTGCCCGGGTTGACCACCAGGCGGCCGTGGGCCAGACGGGCGTAGGGCATGTGGGTGTGGCCGCACACCACCGTGCGGATGTCGTCGTCCAGGCCGGTGAACACCTCCGCCCAGCGGGCCGGGCGGGAGTCGACCAGGACGATCTCCTCGTCGTCGCGGGGTGTGGCGTGGCAGAAGAGGACCTTGCCGTGGCCGGGGACGGTGAGGGTCAGGGACGTGGGCAGGGAGTCGAGGAAATCGACCTGGCCGGCGGTCAGCCGGTGTGCCGCGTACGGGGTGATCGTGTCGGGGAAGCGGTCCCGCCCGCCTCTGCGGATCTCGACCAGCTCGCGGTCGGCGTTCCCCGCGACCCACAGCACGCGGTCGCCCTGCGCCCGCAGCAGCTCGATGACCTCCCCCGGTTGCGGGCCGGCCGCGATGTCGCCGGTGAGCACGACGCGCTCGGCGGCGGCCACGTCCGGCTCGGCGAGCACGGCCTCCAGGACGGGGAGGACGCCGTGGATGTCGGACAGTACGGCCACCCGCCCCGGTTCAGCGCTCGCCCTCCGGGTCATTGCCTGCTCCTTCCTCCCATGCCGCCGCCAGGACCTCCGCCAGGTGCCTCCCCCGCACGCCCGCCAGCTGCTCCAGCTGTGTGCGGCAGGAGAAGCCGTCCGCCAGGACCACCGTGCCGTCCGGGGCGTCCCGTACCGACGGCAGGAGCTGTTCCTCCGCGCACGCGGTGGACACCTCGTAGTGGCCCTTCTCGAAGCCGAAGTTTCCCGCGAGGCCGCAGCAGCCGCCGCTCAGTTCGCCGGAGAGCAGAGCGGCTTGACGCAGCCGGCGGTCGGCGGCGTCGCCCAGCACCGCGTGCTGGTGGCAGTGGGTCTGGCCGGCCACCGGGCGGTCCACGCGCGGCGGTGTCCAGTCGGGGGCGTGGCGTTCGAGCGTCTCCGCGAAGGTGAGGACCTTTGCGGCGAGGCGGGCCGCGCGCGGATCGTCGTGCAGCAGCTCGGGGACGTCCGTGCGGAGCGCCGCGGCGCAGCTCGGCTCCAGGACCACGACCGGGGCGTCGGTCTCCAGCACCGGCTCCATCAGGTCGAGCGTGCGGCGCATGACCGCTCGGGCGCGGTCGAGCTGCCCCGTCGACACGTACGTCAGCCCGCAGCAGACACGGCCCCGGCCCCGCAGCAGGGACAGCGGGTCGAGCGCGACCGTCCTCCCGTCACCCACCGGCGGTTTCGCCAGACGCACGGTCGGCGGCAGCGCCACCCGCAGCCCGGCCGCCTCCAGCACGCGGACGGCGGCCCGTCCGACGGCCGGTGAGAGGTGCTCGGTGAAGGTGTCGGGCCACAGCACGACGAGATCCCCGCGCCCGGTGGGTGTCCTCTCCCCCCGCCGCCGCTCCCACCACCGGCTGAACGTCCGTGTCGCCAGTCGCGGGATCTCCCGCTCCGGTGCGATCCCGCCCAGCCGTTTCGCCGCCCGGGCGAGCGGCCGTACCGCGGTCAGGGCGTTGACCAGCGCCGCCGTACGCGTGCGTGCCACCACGCGCAGCCACTCGGGGAGCCGGCCCATGCTGTGGTGCGCGGCCGGGCGGCGCCGTCCCTCGTAGTGGTGGTGGAGGAACTCCGCCTTGTACGTGGCCATGTCGACCTCCACCGGGCAGTCCGACCGGCAGCCCTTGCAGGACAGGCACAGATCCAGCGCGTCCCGCACTTCCGTGGAGCGCCAGCCGTCGGTCACCACCTCACCCGCGAGCATCTCGTGCAGCAGCCGGGCACGCCCGCGCGTGGAGTGCTCCTCCGCGCCGGTCGCCCGGAAGGACGGGCACATGACGGCCGAGCCGGACACCGATGCCGTACGGCATTTGGCGACGCCCACGCAGCGCCGTACCGCCGCCGAGAAGTCACCGCCGTCGGTGGGGTAGCCGAAGGCGACGTCGACGGGCTCGCGGGGGAGGACGGAGAAGCGCAGGTCGGCGTCGAGGGGCGCGGGGCGGACCAGCATGCCGGGGTTGAGGAGGTCGTCGGGGTCCCACACCCCTTTCACCCGCTCGAACAGGCCCACCATCTCGCGCCCGTACATCTTCGGCAGCAGCTCCGCCCGCGCCTGCCCGTCCCCGTGCTCCCCGGACAGCGACCCGCCGTGCGCCACCACCAGTTCCGCGAGCTCCTCCGAGAAGCGCCGGAAACGGGCGATGCCGGGCCCCGTCAGCAGGTCGAAGTCGATACGGACGTGGATACAGCCGTCCCCGAAGTGCCCGTACGGCGTGCCGCGCAGCCCGTGCGCGCCGAGCAGCGCGCGGAAGTCCCGCAGATACGCCCCGAGCCGGGCGGGCGGCACCGCACAGTCCTCCCACCCCGGCCAGGCTTCACTCCCATCGGGCATCCGGGTCGCCGTACCGCTCGCGTCCTCCCGGATCCGCCACAGCGCGCGCTGCCCCGCCGGGTCGGTGACCACCAGGGCGTCCACGACATCGGCCGCCCGCACGATCGCCTCCGCACGCGCGCGTGCCTCCCCGGCCGACTTCCCGCCGGTCTCCACGAACAGCCAGGCCCTGCCCCGTGGCAGCGCGGCCGCGGACGGCACCAGGTCCGCCGCCATGCCCTCCACCGTCAGCGGGCCGAACGGCAGCAGCCCGGCGGCCGCCTCCGCCGCCCCGCTCTCGTCGGCGTAGCCCAGCACGGCCAGCGCACGCGCGCGTGGTGCCTCGACCAGTCGTACGACCGCCTCCGTCAGCACGCCCAGCGTGCCCTCCGAACCGCAGAAGGAGCGGGCCACGTCGGCGCCCCGCTCGGGCAGCAGGGCGTCCAGCGCGTACCCGGAGATGCGGCGGGGCAGCTCCGGGAAGCCCGTGCGCAGCCGGGCCAGTTCGCCGTCCACCAGCTCCCGCAGACCGTCCGGGGCGCCGGCCCAGTCCTGTCCGAGCCGCAGCCGCCGCCCGCGCGCGGTGACCACGTCCAGCTCGCGCACGCTGTCCGCGGTCGTCCCCCACGCCACGGAGTGCGAGCCGCACGAGTTGTTGCCGATCATGCCGCCGAGCGTGCACCGGCTGTGGGTGGACGGATCCGGCCCGAACCGCAGCCCGTGCGCAGCGGCCGCCTCCTGGAGCCGGTCGAGCACGAGCCCCGGCTGCACGACGGCCGTACGCGCCTCGGGATCCAGGGTGACCAGCCGGTTCATGTGCCGGGTGAAGTCCAGGACGACACCGGTGCCGGTGGCCTGCCCGGCGATGGACGTACCCCCGCCGCGGGCGACGACGGGCACGCCGTGCTCCCGGCAGACGGCCAGCACGGCGGCCACGTCGTCGGCGTCCACGGGGGCGACGACCCCACGAGGGACCCTCCGGTAGTTGGACGCGTCCATGGTGACCAGCGCCCGGGAGGTGGCATCGAACCCGACCTCGCCGCGGACGGCCCCGCGAAGCTCCGCCTCAAGATTCGCCATGGCACCTACTCAACACCGTCTCACCCGACGGACGACGTTTCGCCCGTGTTTCTGTGAACGGCTACGCTCCCCTTCGTGGCTGAGATCCGGATTCCCTCTGACATCAAGCCCGCGGACGGTCGTTTCGGCGCGGGTCCCTCCAAGGTGCGGACGGAGGCGCTGGACGCCCTCGCCGCCAGTGGCACCTCCCTCATGGGCACCTCCCACCGCCAGGCTCCTGTCAAGAACCTGGTCGGCAAGGTGCGTGAGGGCATCCGCGAGCTGTTCCAGCTCCCCGACGGTTACGAGGTGATCCTCGGCAACGGCGGCTCCACCGCGTTCTGGGACGTCGCGACGCACGGCCTGATCGAGAACAAGTCGCAGCACCTCAGCTTCGGCGAGTTCTCCTCCAAGTTCGCCAAGGCCGCCAAGCTCGCCCCCTGGCTGGCCGAGCCGGACGTCATCTCCTCCGACCCCGGCACGCACCCCGAGCCGGTCGCCGAGGCGGGCGTCGACGTCTACGCCTTCACCCACAACGAGACCTCGACCGGTGTCGCCATGCCGATCAAGCGCGTGGCCGGCGCCGACGAGGGCGCCCTGGTCCTCGTGGACGCCACTTCCGGCGCCGGCGGCCTGCCCGTCGACATCGCCGAGACGGACGTCTACTACTTCGCCCCGCAGAAGTCCTTCGCCTCCGACGGCGGCCTGTGGATCGGCGTCTTCTCCCCGGCCGCGATCGAGCGCGCGGAGCGCGTCCACGCCTCCGGCCGGCACGTCCCCGAGTTCTTCTCGCTGCCGACGGCGATCGACAACTCCCGCAAGAACCAGACGTACAACACCCCGGCCCTCGCCACGCTGTTCCTCCTCAACGAGCAGCTCGAGTGGATCAACGGCCAGGGCGGCCTGGACTGGTCGGTCCGCCGTACCGCCACGTCCGCGCGGACGCTGTACGGCTGGGCCGAGGACGTCAAGTTCGCGAACCCGTTCGTCACCGACCCGGCCAAGCGCTCCCAGGTCATCGGCACGATCGACTTCACGGACGAGGTCGACGCCGCCGCCGTCGCCAAGGTCCTGCGCGCCAACGGCATCGTCGACACCGAGCCCTACCGCAAGCTCGGCCGCAACCAGCTCCGCGTCGCGATGTTCCCGGCGATCGACCCGGCGGACGTCGAGGCCCTCACGAAGTGCGTCGACTACGTGATCGAGAAGCTCTGACCCTTCTCGCGTACGTGACCGAGGGCGCCCTGCCTGTGCGGGGCGCCCTCGTTCGTACTCAGGCAGCCGCGCCCCTGCCGAACACCTCGAACAGCCGGGTCAGGCTGTCCTCCGCGTAGCCTTCCGCCGACGCGCGCCGGAACGCCTCCAGCACCGCGGCGGGCAGCGCCGGGTCCACGCCCGCGTCCCGAGCCGTGTGCACGACGTGTTCCATGCTCGCCACGGCCATCGAGATCCGCTCGACGTCGCCGGAGTGCCGCCCCGCCTCGATCCGCGGTGTGTAGAAGTCGAGGAACTGGCCCATCCCGCCCAGCGTCTGCGCCGCGTACGGCGTGATCTCCGAGGCGCTGATGCCGTTCGCGTCCGCCAGCGCCAGCGTGTGCAGCCAGGCGGTCAGGGTGGTCCAGAAGAGGTCCATCTGGAGCTGGTAGTAGAGCGCGGCCAGGCCCGGGTCCTCCCCGCGGTAGTCGGTGCCCGTGATGACCTTCAGAACGTCCTCGTACCGCTCGAAGAGGTCCCGCGGGCCGCTGTAGAAGGTGTCGAACTCCGGCGAGCCGATGCCGGACGGCGGTGTCTGGACTCCGCCGGTGAGGTGACGCGCCCCGTGCTCGACCGCCCAGGCAGCCCCCTCGCGGGCCCTCTCCGGGGTGTCCGAACTGAGGTTGACCAGGACCCGGCCCGCCAGTGCCGCGGTGGCGGGCTCCAGGATGGCGTACATCGCGGCGTAGTCGGTGAGACTGAGCACCACCACCTCGCCTGCCGCCAGTGCCTCCTCGACGGTGGCGGCGCGCAGCGCGCCCCTGGCCATCAGTTCGTCGGCGCGGCTCGGGGTGCGGTTCCAGACGGTGACGTCGTAGCCGGCGTCCAGGTAGGCACCGGCCATCGCGCGGCCCATGGGACCGAGACCGATGACGGTGACGGAGGAGACGCCGGACGAGGCCTGCGTGACAGAGGGACTCACAGCGGACGGGCTCACAGCGGACGGACTCACAGAAATCTCCCCGGGGATCACTGAAACGGCGACTAGAACGAACGCTCTATCCAGAGTGGAACCTAGCATGATGACTAGAGCGATCGCTCTAATTCGGTAAAGTGGCGTCGTGAAGACCAAGGCCCCGCACGACCTCGAGACCGCCGGCACCCGCGAGCGGATCGTCCGCACGGCCTCACGGCTGATGCAGCGCCAGGGCTACGAGGGCACCGGCATCAAGCAGATCTCCCGCGAGGCCGGAGCGACGCTCGGCTCGGTCTACCACTTCTTCCCCGGCGGCAAGCAGGAGCTCGGCACGGCCGCGGTACGGCTCGGCGACGAGGAGTTCACCGAGTTGCTGCGAGAGTTTCTCGACGCGGAGCCGGACCCGGCGAAGGCCCTCGTCGCGCTCACCGCCTCCCTCGCCCAGGGCCTGCGCGAGTCCGACTGGCTCGACGGCTGCCCGGTCACCTCGACCGTCGTCGGCACGGCGGCCGGCGCGCCCGGCATCCAGCAGGCGGCGGCCGAGGCGTTCGCCCGCTGGCGGGCCGTGGTCGCCGGGAAGCTGGTCACCGCGGGGTTCGCCGAAGCGGACGCGGAGGATCTGGCCCACACGGTGATCGCCACACTGGAGGGGGCCGAACTGGCGTCCCAGGTCGCCCGCAGCGAGACTCCGCTGGAGGCGGCGGGACGGCATCTGGCGCGTCTGATCGCGACGTACGGAGGCAGCGTCCGCACGTGACGACGCAAGGGGCGCCCGGCAGGTACCGGGCGCCCCTCATGTCACGTCAGGCGGTTCAAGCAGGCACGCTCAGACCACGGACCCCAGGATCCCGCGCAGGGTGTCGCCGACCGTCGCGGCCGACTCGGGCGCGCTCGGCGTCTTCTGCGCCGAGGCCTGCGGCTTCGGGTCGGGCAGCTTCTTGCAGACCGCGTCGGCCACGCCGCTGCCCTGCGGCACCTTGCCGCTGGTGAGGTACGTCGCCAGGTGCTTGTCGAGGCAGGCGTTGCCGCTCAGCGAGATGCCGTGGTTGCCGCCGCCCTGCTCCACCACCAGGCTGGAGCCGCGCAGCAGCCGGTGCATGGTGACACCGCCCTGGTACGGGGTGGCCGCGTCGTCCGTCGCCTGGAACAGCAGCACCGGCGGGAGCTTGGTGTTGGAGACGTTCACCGGCTTCAGCGACTTCGTCGGCCAGAACGCGCACGGCGCGTTGTACCAGGCGTTGTTCCAGGCCATGAACGGCGCCTTCTCGTACACCGCCCAGTTGTCCTTGCGCCACTGCTTCCAGTCGCGCGGCCAGGACGCGTCACGGCACTGGACCGAGGCGTAGACGCTGTAGCCGTTGTCGCCGGAGGCGTCGATGGCGGCGATGTTGTCGTACGCCTTGACCAGCGCAGCGGTGTCCTTCTTGTTGACGTACGCCGCGAACGTCTGGGCGAGGGTGGGCCAGTAGGCGTTGTTGTAGCCGCCGGGTATGAAGATGTCCTCCAGCTCGGAGGCGCCCACCTTGCCGCCCGCCGGCTTCTTGGCCAGGGCCGCCCGCATGGCGTACCACTTGGCCTCGATCTTCGCCGGGTCGGTGCCGAGCTTGTACGTGGAGTCGTACTTCGCGATCCACGCCATCAGCGCCTTGTGGCGCTTGTCGAAGGCGTAGTCCTGCTTGATGTTGGCGTCGTACCAGACCCCGGTCGGGTCGACGATCGAGTCCAGCACCAGGCGCCGCACGCGCTCGGGGAACAGCTTGCCGTAGACCGCGCCGAGGTAGGTGCCGTACGAGTAGCCGAAGTAGTTGATCTTCTTGGCGCCGAGGGCCTTGCGGATCGAGTCCATGTCCTTCACGGCGCTGACCGTGTTGATGTACGGCAGGACGTCGGCGTACTTCTTGCCGCAGGCCTGGGCGAAGGACTTGGCGCGGTCGAGGTTGGCCTTCTCGATGGCCGGGGTGCTGGGTACGGAGTCGGGGCGCACCGGGTCGAAGTGGCCCGGCTTGCAGTCCAGCGCGGGCTGGCTCTTGCCCACCCCGCGCGGGTCAAATCCGACGACGTCGTACTGGGCGGCGACCTCCTTGGGCAGGGAGGACGCGACGAAACCGGCCAGCGTCAGGCCGCTGCCGCCGGGGCCGCCGGGGTTGACCAGCAGCGGTCCCTGGAACTTCTTCGCGGTGTGCGGCACGCGGGACAGCGCCAGCGTGATCTTCTTCCCCTGCGGCTTCGCGTAGTCGAGCGGCACCTTCACCGACGCGCACTGGAGCGTCGGGTAGTCCTCCGTGCCGCACTTCTTCCAAGTGACCTTCGCGGCGGCGGTGTTCGCGGAGTGCGACGCGCTGGCGTTGGCGGGGACGGCGGTGAGTGTCCCGGCCAGTACGACAGTCGCGCCGCACAGGACGGCTGCGCTTCTTCTCATGGAGTTCTCTCAGAACGGTGAGGGGGGTCAGGACCGCGTGTCACACGGTCCGTGCCGCATCGTTTCGGAAGAGCACGCCATGCACGTACGTATTCGACCAAGACTTGACCGAATCGAGTCATCCCCCGCGCTCAAACCCTCCAAAAGGAGGGGTAGTTGGACTATCGCGAACCACGCAGGAGGAGCGTCGGACGCGACGAGAGGGGCGCCCGGCAACCACCCAAGCGCCCCTAGGGCGTCAGAGGCCCGCGAGGGGCGGGAGGAGGCCTGTGCTCTGGTCCTGCCCTCCCTGCGCCGCCTCGCCGTCGCACCGGGCCTCCGTCGTGGGGTTCTGAGGCCCGAACAGAACAGTCCAGACGAGCCCTTCGACCCGCTGCCGCTCAGCGCGGGACGTGTGGCACGAGGAACTCTTGCCCTCGCCACGGTCCGGCGGCGGAGCGGAGTGGGCCGATACGGGTGCGGCGGAGGTCAGGGCTGCCGCGAAAACGATGACAGCCGCACCGGCCGAGTGCGCGAGGGATCGGGGCATACGGTGCAATCGTGGAGTTTTCATGATCACACCTTGAGTGGGAAAACGCCCGGGAGGAAGGCTGGCGGCCCTTCAACCGAACAACTCAACCCGATTGTGCGACGCGCCGACGAGGCTCGAGCAGGCGGGCGCGGGAAAGAGCCACGTCAGAACGCATCGGGGCCTCCGTGAACCGGAGAGCCATCCGGCGTAGGGGGTCTGCGCCGGTGCCGCTCGCCGCCGGGGCTCGCTCACCTCCGGGGGGTGGAGGGCTGGGGAGGCAGCATCACGTCTCCACTGCGTTTGAGCCGCTGCCAGGGCAGTCGGTAGCCGTTGACCGCGGTCAGGCAGGCCTGGGTGAGGACCAGATACATCACCTGGCGGTAGACCACCTGCTGGAGAGGAAGCGCCCACAGGGGCCGGAGCCTCTCGCCGTCGAGATGGAAGGCGTACACGGCGCAGACGGCCTGCACCGCCAGCACACCGCACCAGGCCAGCACAGTGGTGCGCGGGTTCCCGAACACCAAACCGTAGACGGCCAGTATGTCGATCAGCGGGGCGAGCAAGGGGGTGAAGATCTGGAAGACGGCCAGCAAGGGCAGACCGAGGCGGCCGAAGTGGCCCGCGGGGCCACGCTCGAGCAGCGCGTGACGGTGCTTCCACGTGGCCTGCATCGTGCCGTAGCTCCATCGGTAGCGCTGGCGCCACAGTTCCCGCAACGAGGACGGCGCCTCGGTCCAGGCGAGTGCGTCCGGCGCGTAGCGGACCTCCCACCCGGCCCGGTGCAGGGCCATGGTGATGTCGGTGTCCTCGGCGAGGGTGTCGGCACTCATCATTCCGGCGTCCCGCAGGGCCTCGGCGCGGAACGCCCCCACGGCACCGGGAATGGTGGGCAGGCAGCGCAGCAGGTCGTACATGCGGCGGTCGAGGTTGAAGCCCATGACGTACTCGATGTGCTGCCACCGGCCGAGCAGCCGCCGGCGGTTGCCGACCTTGGCGTTGCCCGCGACGGCGCCGACGCGGGGGTCGGCGAACGGCTGGACGAGGCGGCCGACGGTCGAGGGGGCGAAGACGGTGTCGGCGTCCAGCATGACGATGAGGTCGTGGGAGGCCCGCAGGACCCCGGTGTTGAGGGCGGAGGGTTTGCCGCCGTTGGGCCGGCGGATGACCGTGACGTTCGCGAGGGCGAGTGACTGTGCGATGTCGGCGGTGCCGTCACGGGATCCGTCGTCCACGACGATGATCTCGACGGGGTGGTCGCTGGCAGCGAGGGAGCGGAGCGTCTTGGCGATGCACAGCTCCTCGTTGTAGGCGGGTATGACGACGCTGACGGGCTGGGTGACGGGCTCGTGCCGGCCGCTGCGGGGGCGCCGTTGACGGCGGGCGTGGTGGCGGGCCAGGACGAGCAGGAGCACACATCGTGCGAGGACGAGCGAACCGACCATCAGCAGCAGCACGCTGACGGCCGACACCGCTGCCCCCGACACGGTCACAGCGGCCACGAAGATGCGGCCACTCCACCGGTCCGCCGTGTCGACGGGGCTGGTGAAGCTGTCGGTGCCGACGAGATCGGCGAGGGTGGTGAAGCGATAGCCCTGTGCCTTCAGCCGGGGGATCAGGGTCTTGAGGGCTTCGACAGTCTGTGATCTGTCCCCTCCCGCGTCGTGCAGGAGGACGACCGCACCTCTGCCCGCCGCGCTCGGTGTGGCGGCGTCGGCGATCGCCCGGGCGCCCGGCCGCCGCCAGTCGTTGGTGTCCTGGTCGATGAACGCCAGGACGTAGCCCTTCTCGCCCAGGCGCTGGGCCACGGACCACGCCCTGGCGTCGAGGGCGGAAGGGGTCGAGGAGTAGGGCATCCGCATCAGTGACGTGTTGATGCCCGCGGCCCCTGCGAGGGCGAGTTGGGTCAGCGCCAGTTCACGGTCGACGGCGCTCGCGGACTGGGTGGTCAGGTCCCGGTGGGAGAAGGTGTGCACGCCGATCTCGTGTCCGGAGCGGACCACACCGCGCAGGACTTCCGGGTGCCGGCTGGTCTGCTGCCCGGTGACGAAGAAGGTGCCGGGCGTGCGGTGGTGGTCGAGAACGGCCCTGATGCGGGGTGTCCAGATGGGGTCGGGGCCGTCGTCGAAGGTCAGGACGACGGTCTTGTCCGGTGTGTGATACGTCCGCAGGTGATCGTCGGTGGTGTCGACGACCGGGCCGCCGTCGGCGATCCTGCGGGGGACGCCGGTGGCCGGTCCTCCGCTGCGCCCTTCCTGGTCACCGGCGAAACCCCTGGTGGTGTACCCCTCCACCAGGAGGACCGAAGCGACGAAAGCCAGCAGGACGAGGGGAACGACGATACGGAAACGGTGCCGCGGCGACAGGGGCGCTCGCGTCCGCCGCGGGCCGGGCGGCCTCCATGAGCGGCCGCGTGACCGGTCAGGACGCCGCCGCATCAGGGGGCCTCGGCCACCGATGGGTCGGGGGGCGGAGGTTCTGCCACGGCACCGGGCGGTGCCGCGGGACTGGTCGCCGGCCCTGTGGGCTGAGGGGCGGGTGGCGGCGCCGGCGCCGGAGGCTCAGGTGCCGGTGAGGCCGGTGGCGGCGCCGGCGCCGGGGGCTCAGGTGCCGGTGAGGCCGGTGGCGGCGTCGACGCCGGGGGCTCAGGTGCCGGTGAGGCCGGTGGGGGCGAGGCGGGAGTGCTGCCCGTGCCGGGGGCGGGAGCGGGAGGGGCATCGGTGGCCGTGGGCTGCTCCGGTGAGAGTGGCGCTTGTGTCGTTGGTGCCTGTGGTCCTGGTGTGTCAGGAGGTGCCGGTGTGCTGCTCTGCGGGTTGCGCAGAAGGGGCGGAACAAGGGGAGGGCCGGGCGTGGTGAGCTGCGGAACGATCAGGTCGCTCGGGCCGGCCGCGACCGGAGGGCCGTCCGGCGGCGTGAGGGGCGTCCGCTCCGGAGAGCGGGGTTCCGGTGCGGCGGGCGCCGCTATGTCACCGGGCAGGATCGCCCCCGGCGCGAAGGGCGTTGCTCCCATCAGGCTCATCCCCAGCACCACCATGTAAGTGGCCGCGCAGGCGGCCAGCCCGTAACCGGTGCGCCGCAGATTCCGCGCACGCCGACCGGAGGCATCGACGAACACAGGGAGGCTCGGATCGCTCGACGATTCCTGTCCCGTATGTTCGGTCTTGGCACGATTAAGCACCATATGACTTAGAGTACGCCCGCCGCGGGGCGGGCCGGCATGGAATCTTCCGCATCTTCCGCATCAGCAGAGGCAACTCCCGGCGAACACCCTGGTCAGGTACATGGCCATACGTCAGGTGCTCCGGGGGCGCCGACGAGCACCGGGCGCCCCCGTCACACCGACGTCATGCCGCCGTGCACGTCACACTCGGCGCGGCCCCGCCCCCGGGAGTGCCTCCGAGGCCGAAGCTCGCCGAACCCCCCGCCGGCACGCTCCCGTTGTGTGCGGCGTTCACAGCCGTCACGCTCGTCCCGCTCTGCGTGTACGACGCGTTCCACATGCTGGTGATCTTCTGCGCACCGCTCCACGCCCACGTGACCTTCCAGGACTTCAGCGGCGTACTGCCCGTGTTGGTCACCTTCACCTCGGCGTTGAAGCCGCCGCCCCAGTCGCTGCTCACCGCGTATGCGGCGGTGCAGGCGGGCGTGCCACCGGGGCCACCCGGACCGCCGGGATCCGGCCCGGAACCGCCCCCCTCGAACCCCGGCGCCTTGATCGCCTCGAGGTACCCGTCCTTCGCGGTGTCCACCGTCTGCCAGTCGTCCTTGAGGATGCCCCCGGTGTCACCCGAGTTGGGGTTCCAGGACCAGAACGTCCAGTGGAAGCTGTCGGCGCCGTACGCCGACGTCGACCGCAGGTACGTCACCAGCGCGGACAGCCACTTCTGGTCCACCGCCGGCTGGAGCGTCGTACCGAACTCGCCGAGCCACACCGGCGCGATGTTCTGCTTGAAGACGTAGCCCCAGTACCGGTCCCAGACCTCCGGCATGTTGGCGGGGAAGGACGGGTCGCCGAACCACGGCTGCTGGGCGACCGACGTGGCGTAGTCGTGGGCCGAGTAGACCAGCCGGTCCGGGACGTCCAGCTGGACCGGGTGCTGGGCGACCCCCATGAGGTTGCCGCCCCACCAGCCGTTGGCGCCGTTGTACGACTGCACGCCCTCGACCATGATCAGCAGCTCGGGGTTGACCGACAGGACCGCGTTGCCCGCGCGCTGGGCGGCCAGGCGCCAGTCCCGGGCGGTGTCGCCGCAGCCCCAGCAGGCGGGGTCGCGGGGCTCGTTGTGCAGGTCGATGCCGATCACGGTGGGGTTGCCCTTGTAGCGGGCCGCCAGGGACTTGAGGTTGGCGATCCAGGTCGACTCGGGGACCGACGCCGTGTACCAGAGCGCCGACTGGCCCGCCGCGTCCGGGCGGTGCCGGTCGAGGACGATCTTGAGGCCGGCCTGCCCGGCGTAGGCCACGATCCGGTCCAGGACCTGCAAGGACGTCAGCCCGCGCAGGTCGGTGTTCTTGCCGTCGTGGTTGATGCTGCCGGGCATGGTGCCGGGCTTGAGGATGTCGTCGCTGTAGGGCATCCGGATGGTGTTGTAGCCCAGCGACTTCATCTGGTCGATCATGCTCTTGTAGTCGCGGGCCCACAGCCCGTGGGCGACGTGGATGTCGGTCTCGAAGCCGAACCAGTTGACGCCGGCGATACGGACCGGCTGTCCGGCCGCGTCCAGGATCTGCCGGCCGCTGGTGTGCCAGTAGCCGGCGCCGGCCTGCGCGCCGACGTCGGCGTGTGCCGACGACTGCGTACCGGCCAGGGGTAACAGGAGCGCCGCGGCGACGCACAGCGCTCTTCGCAGAGTGCGGAACATGGCTGCTTCCTCTCGGGGGAGGCGCGGCCCCGGAACATGGATGGGAGCGCTCCCATGCGCGCCGCGCACCTCCCAGGAAACTGACGCCGCATGAGCACGTCAAGCCTCTGGGAGGTGCGCGTTCCGCTCGGACGACAGGGCCTAACGGCTCAGCTTCTTGAACCGCCGCACCGCCAGCGGCAGGAACACGAGCGTCAGGATCACCGGCCACACCCCCGCCATCAGCAGCGCGTGCTGCTCGACCCAGGTGTCACCGCCGACCGGCGTGCCGAACAGCTCGCGGGTCGCCGCCGCCGTGGAGGAGATCGGGTTCCACATCGCCACCCAGCCCAGCCAGTCGGGCATGAGCTGCGGGGCGACCATGATGCTGGAGATCATGGTCAGCGGGAAGGCGACCGCGAACAGGCCGCCCGCGGCCTCCGGGTTGGGCACGAGCAGACCGAGCCACACACCGATCCAGATCAGCGCGAACCGCAGCCACAGCAGCAGCCCGAACGCGCCGAGGAAGCCGAGACCCCCGTCCGGCCGCCAGCCCATGGCGAACGCGGTGAGCATCATGATCGCCAACTCGGCGCAGGCGGCGATCAGATCGGTGACCCCGCGCCCGGCCACCACCGCGGAGGAGGCCATCGGCATGGAGCGGAAGCGGTCGATGACGCCCTTGGTGGAGTCGTAGACCACGAGGGTCGCCGTGTTGATGAAGCCGAACGCCATGGTCATCACGAACATGCCCGGCATCAGGAAGTCCTTGTAGTCCCCGCCGCCCGGCACCTTCATGGCGCTGCCGAAGACATAGCCGTAGAGCAGCACGGACAGGATCGGGAAGCCGAGCTGCCAGGCGATGTTGACGGGCTGGCGCTGGTAGTGGGTCAGACCGCGGCGGACGATGTTCCAGCAGTCGGCGAGCAGCCAGTACACGCGGCCGCGGTCGCTGCGCGCGGTCAGGTCGAGGGTGGTCACGCCGCCTCCTTGGCTTCCGTGTTTTCCGTGCGGTGTCCGGTCAGGCGCAGGAACACGTCGTCGAGGCTGGGCCTGCGCAGCCCGATGTCCTCGACGCGGACGCCCTCGTCCTGAAGAGTCCGCGCCACCTCCGTGAGCGCCGTGACCCGGTCGGTGACCGGGGCGTGCACCCGCGCCTCGGTCTCGTCCGCCTCGGGTTCGCCGTCCGCGACCCGGGCGACCACCTTCACCACCCGCGGGATCTCGGCCCGCTCGGCGACCACGACCTCGATACGGTCGCCGCCGACCAGGTTCTTCAGCCCGTCCGGGGTGTCGTCGGCGATGGCCCGCCCCTGGTCGATGACGGTGATGCGGGAGGCGAGCTTGTCGGCCTCCTCCAGGTACTGCGTGGTCAGCAGCACGGTCGTGCCGCCCGCCACCAACGCCCGTACGGACTCCCAGACCTCCCCGCGGCTACGGGGGTCGAGACCGGTCGTCGGCTCGTCGAGGAAGAGGACGGCCGGGGCGAGGATCATCGACGCGGCGAGGTCGAGGCGGCGCCGCATGCCGCCGCTGTACTTGCCGACGCCCCGGTCGCCGGCGTCGGTCAGGTCGAACTGCTCCAGCAGTTCGGTCGCCCGGAGCCTGGCCCGCCTGCCGCCCAGGTGGAACAGCCGGCCGAACATCTCCAGGTTCTGCCGGCCGGTGAGCACCTCGTCCACCGCCGCGTACTGCCCCGTGAGTCCGATCCGGGCCCGCACCTCGCGCGGCTGCCGGGCCACGTCCAGCCCGGCGACCGTCGCCCTGCCCCCGTCCAGCCGGACCAGCGTGGACAGGATGCGGACGGCGGTGGTCTTGCCCGCCCCGTTCGGCCCGAGCAGGCCGTGCACCGTGCCCTCGCCCACCGCGAGGTCGAAGCCGTCGAGGGCGCGTTTCTCGCCGTACCGCTTCTCCAGCGCCTCGGCCCGCACCGCGTATCCGTCCATGCCGCCCCTCCCGTGTGCTCGTGCCCTGCCTCCGGCACCAAACTGAGTACAGCGTACCCGATTACGCGTACGCCGTACCCAGTTTTTCTTCGGGGACCTAAGCTGGGCTCCATGGAGAGCGGCACGAGCAGGACGAGCGAGACGGGCGGTACGGGTCGTGCGGGCAGCACGGAGACCAGCGGCAGCGGCGATATCGCCCGCACCCTCGAACTGCTGTGGGACACCGGCCGGCGTCCCAGTCGAGGCCCCAAGCCGACCCTGACCCTGGACCGGATCGTGGAAGCGGCCGTCCAGATCGCGGACGCGGAAGGTCTGGAGGGGCTCTCCATGCGCCGCGTCGCCGCCGAACTCGGGACCGGCACCATGTCGCTCTACCGGTACGTCCCGGGCAAGGGCGAGCTGCTCGACCTGATGCTGGACCGGGTCCAGCGCCCCTCGGAGAACCCGGCCGACCTCGGCGACGGCGGCTGGCGCGCCGCCCTGGAGGCCATGGCCCGCGAGACCCTCGCCCTCTACCGCCGCCATCCCTGGCTGCTCCAGGTCAACCAGTCCCGCCCGATCCTCGGCCCGAGCGCCATGGACGGCATGGAGAAGGTCCTCACCCTGATCCGCCCGATGGGGCTGACCGATCCCGAACTGGTCTCCGCGATCATCATGATCGACGGGTACGTCGTCGGGGCCGCGCGCTCGCAGCTCTACCAGCAGGAGGCGGAGCGCCGGACGGGCCTGACGGACGCGGAGTTCTGGCGGGCGCAGGTGCCGATGCTGGAGAAGGTCCTGGCCTCGGGCCGCTACCCGGTGATGGCGTCGCTCTCCGAGGACACGTTCGGGCCCGACTTCGACCACTTCGGGTTCGGACTCCAGCGGATCCTGGACGGGTTGGAGGTACTCGTGGCGCAACGCCGGGGTGAGTCGGCTCCGTAAGCCGTCACCTCCGGCTGCTGGTTGCGCCGCCTCCCGCCCGCTACCTCCGCCGCCTCAGCCCGCGCAGACCGAGCAGGGCGGCGCAGGCCACGGCCACGGCGATGGCCCCGGTCTTGAGGTTGCCGCCGAGCCCGTCGTCGCTGTCGCCCTTGCCCTCCGCGGCCGGACTCCCGCTGCCGGAGGAGGAGCCGGAGCCACCGGGCGCGTCCTGTCCCTCCACCGAGCTGTCGGCCCCCTCGGCGCCGTACATGAGCCGCGTCCCGTCGGCGGTGTACGTGACGGACTCGCCCTGCCCGAGGAACGGCACGCCGAGCCGCTCCTTCCGCTTGATCTTCCCGCCGTTCCAGTCGTACGCGATCGCCCCGAAGTAGCTGCGGACGACGAGGCGTTCGCCGTCCGGGGAGAGCGTGGCGTCGGTGGCTTCCAGGTCGGGCACGGCCGCGACGGGCCGGAAGACGTTCGTGCCCGAGGCGGAGAGCTCGGCGGGCCCCTCGTACAGGTGACCGCCCTGCTCGTTCTTGTCGAGGATGTAGACGCGGCCGGTCTTGGGGTGCACGACGAGGGACTCGGCGTCGCGGGCCCCGTCGGAGTACTTCACGACGTACTGGGTGGCCCGGATCGTCTGGTCCTTCAGCGTCTTCGGCTCGGGCAGCTCGTAGATCCACACGTGGGGCCAGCCGCCGCCGAGGTTGTCGCCGATGTCGCCGACGTAGAGCCGGTTGTCCGGGCCGACGGAGATGGCCTCGACGTCCCGGGGCGTGCCGACGCCGGTGAGCGTGAGGCGGGCGACGGTCTCGCCCGTGCTGCTGTCGACGGCGTAGATGTAGGGGCCGTCGTCGCTGTCGTTGTGCGTCCAGTAGATGCCGGGGTGGAGGCGGGAGGCGGCCAGACCGCTGGATTCGGTGATGCGTGGGTCCTTGATCGTGAAGTCCTCGTCGCCGTCGGCGGCGGAGGCGGGCACGGCGAGGGCGCCCACGAGGAGGGCCGCGGCGAGGATGACGAACGGTCGGCGCATGCCCCAAGCCTGCCATCCCGGGTGTGCGTAGTCGGCCCGTCGCGGCGCCGGGCGCGATCTTCAGCCACCGCGGCGGGCGTTGAGCCGGGCGGCCTGGCGCGTCAGGTGACCGCGCTCGGCGAGGTTGGGTGCCTTCTGGGCGGCCTCGGCGTACAGCCGTGCCGCCGTCGCCAGGTCGCCGTCGCGCTCGTGGAGGTATGCCGCCACCGCGGTGTGGCGGGGCAGTGAGTCGTCCAGCGCCGCGAGCGCCGCCAGGCCGGCGCGCGGTCCGTCGGCCTCACCGACGGCGACCGCGCGGTTGAGCCGGACGACCGGGCTGTCGGTCAGTCGCGTGAGCTCGTCGTACCACTCGACGATCTGCACCCAGTCAGTCTCCGCGGCGGTGGGCGCGTCGGCGTGGAGGGCCGCGATGGCGGCCTGGGCCTGGAACTCCCCCAGCCGGTCGCGGGCGAGGGCCGCCTGGAGGATCCCGACGCCTTCGGCGATCAACGCGGTGTCCCACCGGCCGCGGTCCTGCTCGGCGAGCGGCACCAGGCTGCCGTCGGGCGCGGTCCGGGCGGCACGCCGGGCGTGGTGGAGCAGCATGAGGGCGAGCAGCCCCGCCACCTCGGGGTGGTCGATCGCGGCCGCGAGCTGCCGGGTGAGCCGGATGGCCTCGGCGGCGAGGTCGACGTCGCCGGAGTAGCCCTCGTTGAAGACCAGGTAGAGGACGCGCAGCACGGTGGCGACATCGCCGGGCTGGTCGAACCGCACGTCGGAGACGGTGCGCTTGGCCCGGCTGATGCGCTGCGCCATGGTCGCCTCGGGCACCAGGTAGGCCTGGGCGATCTGGCGGGTGGTCAGCCCGCCGACGGCGCGCAGCGTGAGCGCGACGGCCGACGACGGCGTCAGCGACGGGTGGGCGCACAGGAAGTAGAGCTGGAGCGTGTCGTCCGCCCCGGGCGCGGGCCCGGGCGCCGGCTCCTCGTCGACGCGGTCCTCACGCCGGCGGCGGGCTACGTCGGCGCGCGTCGCGTCGAGGAACTTGCGCCAGGCCACGGTGACCAGCCAGCCCTTGGCATCCCGCGGAGGGTCGGCGGGCCAGACCCGGAGCGCCTCGACGAGCGCGTCCTGCACGGCGTCCTCGGCCGCCGCGAAGTCGGCTCCGCGGCGGACGAGGACGGCGAGCACGCTCGGCGTGAGGCTCCGGAGCAGGGCCTCGTTCATCAGAGTCGTCACTCGGTGATGGTGGGGGTCACGCCGTAGAACGGGCGCAGTTCCAGCCACTCGTGGATCGGCTTGCCGCCCGCACCGGGGGCGGCCGACAGCTCCCCGGCCAGCTCGACGGCGCGCTCGTAGCTGTCGACGTCGATGATCATCCAGCCGGCGATGAGGTCCTTGGTCTCCGCGAACGGGCCGTCGGTGACCGGCGGGCGCCCCTCGCCGTCGTAGCGGACCCATGCTCCCTCGGGGGCGAGTGCCTGACCGTCGACGAACTCGCCGGTCTTCTCCAGCCGGGCCGCGAAGTCGTTCATGTACTGCATGTGCGCCGAGATCTCCTCCGGGCTCCACTGGTCCATCGGCACGTTGTTGACCGGAGCCGGGGCGCCGCGGTAGTGCTTCAGCAGCAGGTACTTGGCCATGGTGTTCTCCTCGGAGCTGGTGCGACCCATTGTGGTCGCCTTCACCCCCGGGACGGAGCCGGACGCGGGTTCTCGACATCACCGGCCGATTTTTCTTCGGGATCTGTGCGTGGTCCGACTCACACCCCGTCAGGCGGCCGGATCGTTCATGATGAGCGGATGCTCAGGTTCATGCCCGTCGGTGACTCCATGACGATCGGGAGCGCGGGCGATCACACGTGGCGCTACCGGATGTGGCAGCACCTGTGCCGGTCCTACGGCGGCCCCTTCGCCCTCGTCGGCCCGCGCGAGACCCTCCACGACAAGCTCGCCGACGCCCCGACGTCGTACGCGTACGCCGACCCGGACTTCCCCCGTGCCCACCTGGCCGGCTGGGGCGAGGGCTGGCTGCACATGGCGCCGCTGATCGGCGAGGCGGTGCGCTCGTGCCGCGCGGACGTCCTCCTGGTCTCCCTCGGCCTGATCGACCTGGGTTTCTACACGAACGCCGAGCAGACCGCCGAGAACGTCCGGGCCTTCGCGGCCGAGGCACGGGCGGCGAACCGGCGGGTGCGGATGGTGTGGCTGCCGGTGACCCCGAACGTGCGGGCCGAGTCCGACCCGGCCTTCGCCGCCGAGGTGGCCCGCTTCAACGAGCTGCTGGCGAAGACGGCCGCCGACCTCGACGAGCCCGGCTCGCCCGTCCTCCTGGCCTCGACCCCGCCCTCCTACGACATCCACGCCGACACCTACGACGGCACCCACCCCAACGCGAGCGGCGAGCACAAGATCGCGGCGGCCTTCGCGGAGGCGATGTACCAGGCCTGGGATCTGGGCGAGCCCTACGAGCAGTAACTCTCGGTGATCATCCGGGTCAGGAACTCCGCACAGGGCCCGGGCGCTTGGTCGTCCCAGCGCTCCGCCTCCTGCCCCAGGTAGACGGCCCGTGCGCGGGCGAGGACGGGACGGTGCCCGGCGGGGAGCCGGTCGAGCGCCCACTCGGCCGCCGCGTCCTTCGAGCGGATGGTCCCGGTTTTGAGGGTGGCCCAGATCCGGGCGAGGGTGAGCAGCACGTTGCGGGTGTCGGAGTCCAGCTCCGCCATCAGCTCCGGCACGCCGGCGACGATGGCGCGCCTGAGGTCGTCGTGCGGGACGGGGTCGAGGAGGCCGGCGGGCGGCGGCCCGTGGAGCGGGGCGTCGGCGCGCAGGACCATGGTGAGGAGCGGCGCGAGGTCGGGGCTGGGCTCCGGGCCCGGGGTCACTCCGCGCTCGTAGTCCTCGCGCAGCCAGTCGCCGTAGAGGAAGTCGCAGGTCGGCGGGTAGCGCCAGGGCCGTACGTCGTCCTGTACGACGACGATCAGCTCGATGTGCCGCCGCCCGTCCACGCCGGAAACCTCGAGCAACTCATCCACCAGGGCCCGGCGTTGGGAGCGCGTCGTGCGGTCCCGTACGACGGCCAGGACGTCGATGTCGCTGTGCGGGCGGAGGCCGCCGAGGGTGGCGGAGCCGTGCAGGTAGATGCCGAGGACCGAGTCGCCGAGGGTGGTGCGGAGGAGCTGGACGAGGTGGTCGGTGCCGGGCTGATCTGGCATATGCGCTCCTCCCGGTGCCGTGGTCACCGTGCGTATCGTTGTACTGCGCGGCTGCCCCCACCCCGGCCCCCTCGAGGTCGACACGTGCTTGCTTGGAGCGCACTTCAACACGTTGGCTTGGGCGGCATGAAGTACACGCAGCTCGGACGCACGGGACTCAAGGTCAGCCGGCTCGTCCTCGGCACCATGAACTTCGGCCCGCAGACCGACGAGGCCGACAGCCACGCCATCATGGACGCGGCGCTGGACGCGGGCATCAACTTCTTCGACACCGCCAACGTCTACGGCTGGGGCGAGAACAAGGGCCGCACCGAAAGCATCATCGGCAACTGGTTCGCCAAGGGCGAGGGGCGGCGCGACAAGGTCGTCCTCGCCACGAAGGTCTACGGCAACATGGGCGCCGACGGCCCGGCCTGGCCCAACCACGACAAGCTCTCCGCGGTCAACATCCGGCGGGCCGTGGACGCCAGCCTCAAGCGGCTCCAGACCGACTACATCGACGTCTACCAGTTCCACCACATCGACCGGGACACGCCTTTCGAGGAGATCTGGCAGGCGATCGACGTCCTGGTCCAGCAGGGCAAGATCCTCTACGTCGGGTCGTCGAACTTCCCCGGCTACAAGATCGCCCAGGCCAACGAGATCGCCGCCCGGCGGGGCGGGACCATCGGGCTGGTCAGCGAGCAGTGCCTGTACAACCTCGCCGAGCGGCGTGCCGAGATGGAGGTCATCCCGGCCGCTCAGGACTACGGGCTCGGCGTGATCCCCTGGTCGCCGCTGCACGGCGGTCTGCTGGGCGGTGTGCTCAAGAAGGAGGCCCAGGGCGGACGCCGCACCTCCGGCCGCGCGGCCGACGCGCTCGCCGACCCCGCCACCCGGGCGCAGATCCAGTCCTACGAGGACCTGCTCGACAAGCACGGCATCGAGCCCGGCGAGGCCGCCCTGGCCTGGCTGCTCACCCGCCCCGGCGTGACCGGCCCGATCGTCGGCCCGCGCACGGCCGAGCAGCTCGCCTCCGCGGTCCGCGCGGCCGAGCTGGAGCTGTCCGAGGAGCTCCTGACCGGCCTGGACGAGATCTTCCCGGGCCCGGGGCCGAGCCCAGAGGCCTTCGCCTGGTAGAAGACGCCCTTCCTTTTCAGGGGCGCGGGGAACTGCGCGACAAGCCCCCACCGGCCCGCAGCCGGAAAGCAGCCGTCCGCAGTTCCCCGGCCGCCGCCCTACCTCCCGAGCACGGAAGCCAAGGCGACAACGAAGAACATCAGCACAAGCACACCGGCCATGATCCGGTTGCGGGTTTTCGGGTCCACGCCACCGAGCCTAACCGGCGCCGCCGAGAGGCCAGCGCCCGACCGCCTCGTACCGGGGCTGCTCTCCCGGGACCCCCGACGTCGGCAGATTGCTCCGCACCAGGCAGAGCTCCCGCACGGTCCAGGTCCGGCCCGTGAATCCCGCGAGCGCGTCCAGGAACGCCCGCACGTCCCCCGCCTCCCGCTTCCGCGCCACGGTCAGATGGGCCTTGTACCGCCGGTGCTCCCCCATCGGCACCCCGGCCTTGCGCGCGGCCGCCTCGGCCCGCTCGGCCAGCAGCCGGAGGGCCGCCAGGTCCCCGTCGGCCCCGGCCCACAGCGCCTTCCCGTGCCCGAACTGCCCGCCACCCCGCACGGCCAGCGAGAACGGCTCGGTCCGGCGCGCGGCCCGCTCCAGCCGCTCCGCCAGCTCGGGGACCAGACCGTCGTCGACCTCACCGTAGAAGGCGAGTGTGAAGTGCCAGCCCGGACGGCCGGTCCAGCGCATGCCGTCGGCGCCGGGCAGCGCGCGCAACTCGTCGACCACACCGCCGAGTTCACGACACACCTCGTCAGGGGGCAGCACGGCCGCGAAGAGTCTCATGGGTCCAGCCTGGCACCATGAGGCCATGCGGATCACCATCCGGGACGGCGGGCCCGACGACATTCCCGCGATACTCGGCATGCTCGACAGCTGTGTGGAGTGGCTGGTCTCCGAGGGGCGCACGGGGCAGTGGGGGAAGCGGCCCCTGTCGCAGAGCCCGAAGACGGTGGAGTCGGTCGGCCGGTACATGGCGGAGGGCAGCGTGTACATGGCCGACGCCGACGGCGTCCCCGCCGGCACCCTCACCCTCACCGACTCGGCGGGCGCCTACCTGTCCCACCTCCCGCAGCCCGGCGAACCCGAGCGCTACATCCACTGGCTGGCCTCCGACCGCCGCTTCAAGGGGCACGGCGTGGGCAGCGCCCTGCTCGCGCACGCCGCCGAGGAGACCCGCCGCGCCGGGATCTCCCTGCTCCGCGTCGACTGCTACGCCGGGGACGACGGCAAGCTCGTCCGCTACTACGAGGCCAACGGCTTCACCCGGACCGAGGCCTTCACGGTCGGCGAGAACAAGTGGCCGGGGCAGTTGCTGGCACGCAGGGTGTAGGCCCGCCCCGCGGACCCGGGGCGTGTCCTGGTCACCGTGCGTATCGTTGTATTGCGCGGCCGGATCCATCCACGGGTGCGGCCGGGGAGGAGCGCCACGATGACCGTCCTTGACGACAGGATCGAGATGGCCGACAGCAGCGGTGAACTCACCCTCGACACGATGTTCGAGTGGGTGGAGACGATGCCGGTCCCCGAGGGCTACAAGGTCGAGATCGTCGGGGGGAACATCTTCATGGCGCCTCAGCGGGACACCCACTGGGACATCATCCTGGACATCGTCGAGCAACTGCGCACCAAGTATCCGCGCAAGCGCGTGAAGTCCGATGTCCGCGTGGACTACCCGGGCCACCTCAACGGCTTCGCCTCCGATCTGACCGTGATGGCGGAGGGCGCGGCGAAGAACGACAAGGGCCTTTGGCGCTACGAGGACGTCGAGTTCGTCGCCGAGGTGATCTCCAGGAAGACCGCGGCGAACGACTACGGCCCCAAGAAGGACGCCTATGCCGCGGCCGGTGTGCCGGTGTACCTGATCGTGGATCCGTACACCGGCCGCTGGCATCTGCACACCAAGCCCAAGGACGGCGAATATCGGGGCGAGCTGAGTCTGGACTTCGGGGACGAGATCGACCTGACAGGCACCGTGGTCGGGCTCGTCCTCGAAACCGGCGAGTTCCCCCGCGACTGACGCCGCCCTACGCCGCGGGGGCCAGCTCCTCCTGATGCTCCCGGGGCACGAACCGCACCCTCGGGTGCCCCCGGTGCCAGCCCACCGAAAGCCGCAGGTTGCCGACGCGGGCCAGGATCAAGCCGATCACGGCCGCGGCCACGGCCGCGACGGCACCGCCGGCCGCGAGGCCGACCCGGGCGCCGTACGTGTCCGTGATCCAGCCGACTATCGGGGCGCCGACGGGCGAGCCGCCGAGGAAGACCATCATGTAGAGGGCCATGACACGGCCGCGCATGGCCGGGTCCGTGGACATCTGGATGCTGGTGTTCGTCGTGACGTTGACCGTCATGCCGAACAGGCCCAGCGGGACCATGAGCAGCGCGAACATCCACAGCGTCGGTGTCGTGGCCGCCACGATCTCCAGCGCGCCGAAGACCAGGGCCGCCGCGATCAGCAGCCGCAGCCGGGCCGTGCCGCGCCGGGCGGCGAGCAGGGCGCCCGCGACCGAGCCGACCGCCATCAGCGTGTTGAACATGCTGTAGGCGCCCGCGCCCGCGTGGAACACGTCGTCCGCGAAGGCCGAGAGGTAGACGGGGAAGTTGAAGGCGAAGGTGCCGACGAATCCGACCAGGACGATCGGCCAGATCAGCTCCGGGCGGCCGGTGACATAGCGCACGCCTTCGCGAAGCTGCCCCTTGCCGCGCGGGGCGCGCTCGACGACGTGCAGCTCGCGGGCGCGCATCAGCAGCAGGCCGGTGAGCGGCGCGATGAAGGACAGGCCGTTGAAGAGGAACGCGTAGCCGGTGCCGACGCCGGTGATCAGTATGCCCGCGACGGCGGGGCCGACCAGGCGGGCGGACTGGAAGTTCGCCGAGTTCAGGCTGACCGCGTTCTGCAGCTGTCGCGGGCCGACCAGCTCGGAGACGAAGGACTGCCGGGCCGGGTTGTCGACCACCGTGGCGAGACCGACCGCGAAGGCGGCGACGTACACGTGCCACACCTGGACGTGGCCGGTGAGGACGGCGACGGCGAGGGCGAGGGCGGTGAGGGCCATCGCCGACTGTGTGACCAGCAGGGTGGGACGCTTGCGCAGCCGGTCGACGAGGACACCGCCGTAGAGGCCGAAGAGCAGCATCGGCAGGAACTGGAGTGCCGTCGTTATGCCGACGGCCGCGGAGGAGCCGGTGAGGCTGAGGACCAGCCAGTCCTGGGCGATGCGCTGCATCCAGGTGCCGATGTTGGAGACGACCTGTCCCATGAAGAACAGGCGGTAGTTCCGCACCTTCAGGGAGGAGAACATCGAGGACTTGCGGACCGGCCGGGCGTCATCGGAGCGGGGTGTGTCGGAGGTGGGCGGGGAGTCGTGGGGATCAGGTGCGGGGGCGGAAGCTGCTCCGGGTCCCGAACTCAAAGGGTTCGCCTCCTTGCGACGTACGGCTTACAGATGCGCGAGTTTCTCCAGCACGGGGGCGGCGGCGCGCAGTTTCGCCCACTCGTCCTCGTCGAGGTTTTCCACCAATGTGGCCAGGAATGCGTTCCGCTTGCGGCGGCTCTCCTCGAGCATCGCCTCTGCCTGCTCGGTACGCGTCACGACCTTCTGGCGCCGGTCCTCGGGGTGCGGCTCCAGACGGACCAGCCCCTTGGACTCCAGCAGCGCCACGATGCGGGTCATCGAGGGCGGCTGGACGTGCTCCTTGCGGGCGAGCTCGCCCGGGGTGGCCCTGCCGCACAGGGACAGGGTGCCGAGCACCGACATCTCGGTGGGGCTGAGCGACTCGTCGACCCGCTGGTGCTTGAGCCGACGGGAGAGCCGCATCACGGCGGAGCGGAGGGAGTTCACGGCGGCTACATCGTCGCCATGGCTGAGGTCCGGCATGTTCTTTAGCGTAACTCATTACTCTCGCTAAGGACTACCCGGACACGCATGAACTCCCGTGACCCTGGCCACTGAAGCGTGACATCACTCATATGGGTGATCTGGCGGCGGAACGTGACACACCGCACCGAAGGGTGCCGCGACCCTTCGGTCATGGGGACCAGCGTGTTCAGCCTGCGAATAGACCACGAGCTGCTTGAGCGGCTCCGGCACCATGCCGCGAAAAGGGGAATGAGCGTCCAGGACTATGTCGTCCGGACGCTCATTCGCGATGACTTCGACCAGCGGTTCCAGGCCGCCGTCGAGGAGACGGAGAGGTTCTACGGGTCACCCGACTCGGGCGACGAGGATCCGGATCAGGTCAGACCCAGCGCCGGCATCAGGTAGTAGAACGCGAACACCGCCGCCACCGCGTACATCGCCGTCGGCACCTCCCGGCCCCGTCCGGCCGCCAGGCGCAGCACCACGAAGGTGACGAAGCCCATGCCGATGCCGTTGGTGATCGAGTACGTGAACGGCATCATCACCATCGTCACGAAGGCCGGGACGGCGATCGTGTGGTCCGCCCAGTCGATCTCCTTGACCGAGCCGGCCAGGATCAGGAAGCCGACCGCGAGCAGGGCCGGGGTGGCCGCCTGGGACGGCACCATCGTGGCGACCGGAGTCAGGAAGAGGGCGGCGGCGAAGAGACCGCCGGTGACGACGTTCGCGAGGCCGGTACGGGCGCCCTCGCCGACACCGGCCGTGGACTCGACGAAGGCGGTGGTCGCCGAGGAGGAGCTGGCGCCGCCGGCGGCGACCGCGAGGCCGTCGACGAAAAGCACCTTGTTGATGCCGGGCATCTGCCCCTGCGCGTCGGTCAGCTTCGCCTCGTCGGAGACGCCCATGATCGTGCCCATCGCGTCGAAGAAGCACGACAGCAGCACGGTGAAGACGAACAGCACACCGGTCAGCAGCCCGACCTTCTCGAAGCCGCCGAACAGGCTGACCTGCCCGACCAGCCCGAAGTCGGGGGCGGCGACGGGGTTGCCGGGCCACTTCGGGGTGGTGAGACCCCAGCTCGGCACCTTGGCCACGGCCTCGATCACCACGGCCACGACGGTCATGGCGACGATCGAGATCAGGATCGCGCCGGAGACCTTGCGCACGATCAGGGCGAGCGTGAGCAGCACGCCCAGGACGAAGACCAGGACCGGCCAGCCGTCGAGGTGGCCGTCGCCGCCGAGCTGGAGCGGGACGGTGGTGCGGGCGGCGTCCGGGATACGGGAGACGAAGCCGGCGTCGACGAGCCCGATCAGCATGATGAACAGGCCGATACCGATGGAGATGGCCTTGCGCAGCCCGTAGGGGACGGCGTTCATCACACGCTCGCGCAGCCCCGTGGCGACCAGCAGCATGACCACGAACCCGGCGAGGACCACCATGCCCATCGCGTCCGGCCAGGACATGCGCGGGGCGAGCTGGAGGGCGACGACGGAGTTCACACCCAGGCCGGCGGCGAGCGCGATCGGCACGTTGCCGATGACACCCATGAGGAGGGTGGTGAGCGCGGCCGTGAGGGCCGTCGCGGTGACCAGCTGTCCGTTGTCGAGCTGGTGACCGTACATGTCCTTCGCGCTGCCGAGGATGATCGGGTTCAGCACGATGATGTAGGCCATCGCGAAGAAGGTGGCGAGGCCGCCCCGGACCTCACGGGACAGCGTGCTGCCCCGCTCGGAGATCCGGAAGAAGCGGTCGAGTGCGCCGTACGTGGGCCCGGCTCCCGGCTGTTCAGGGGCGGGGACCTTGGCGGGAGCCGAGGAGGACATGTGTTTGGTGTTTCCTACGAAGAGAAGTGGTCAGACAGAAACCGTTTCAGTATGAACATATAAGGCCGGGATCGCACATCTGCGCGCGTAGACCTGATCGCCTCGTAAGCTGTCCCCATGGCGAAATGGACCCCCAGACACGAGGCGCCGGAGCCCCTGGAGGGCCCCGTGGTCGCCACCGTCACCGGCGGCACGATCCTTTGGTTCGTCCTCTTCCTGGTCCAGCTCCCCTTCTACGGCTGGTTCGACGACCACGGCCACACGTGGTGGGTGTGGACCTGCCTGGCCGGCGCCGGTCTGGGGCTGATCGGCATCTGGTACGTCCGCAGGCGTGATGCCGCGATCAAGCGGGCCGCGGCCCAGCAGGACGTGACGGCGACTCCGTCGGCCGAGTAGGCGCGTTCCCGCCCGCTTCCCGGCGCGACACGCCTCCGTCCCCTCCCTACTCTCGGAGGGAGGCGGCGAAACGCCCGAAACCGTCGCGGCCGCCGCCGCACCGGTGAGGAGCGCAGCCATGACGACGCAGAACAGTTCGGCCGAGGCCGACCGGGCTCTGAAGGCCAAGCACCGGGCGATGTGGGCGCAGGGCGACTACCCGTCCCTGGCCGCCGAGGTGATCCCCGGTCTCGGGGCGGTCCTGGTCGAGGCGTGCGGGGTGCGCTCCGGGCAGCGGGTGCTGGACGTGGCCGCCGGCACCGGCAACGCCGCGATCCCGGCGGCCCTGGCCGGCGCCGACGTGGTCGCCTCGGACCTGGCTCCGGAACTGTTCGAGGCCGGCCGGCGGGTGGCCGAGAAGCAGGGCGCCCACCTCACCTGGCAGGAGGCCGACGCCGAGGCCCTGCCCTTCGGCGACGCGGAGTTCGACACCGTGCTGTCCTGCGTCGGGGTGATGTTCGCACCGCACCACCGGCAGGCCGCCGACGAACTCGTCCGGGTCTGCCGTCCCGGCGGCACCATCGGCCTGCTGAGCTGGACGCCGCAGGGCTTCATCGGCCGGATGTTCGCCACCATGAAGCCGTACGCGCCGCCGCCCCCGCCGGGCGCGCAGCCGCCCCCGCTGTGGGGGGACGAGGACCATGTGGGCGCCCTCCTCGGCGACCGGGTCACGGACGTGCGCGCCGAGCGCCGGACCGTCCGGGTCGACCGCTTCGAGACGCCCGAGGCGTTCCGCGACTACTTCAAGGAGCGCTACGGCCCCACGATCACCGTCTACAAGAACATCGCCGGCGACCCCGAGCGCACCGCCGCCCTGGACCGCGACCTGGCGGACCTCGCCCGCCACGGCGACCTCGGGACCGGCGGGGGCGGGACCGCCCTGGAGTGGGAGTACCTGCTGCTCACCGCGCGCCGGGCGGGCTGACCACCGCGGGTGGCGCCCGGGCCCGACGGTGGTCCGAGGGCGTACAACTGCCGTACGACCAGGGCACGACGTCCGTCCTTCCCAGGTCGGATCTTCCCCGCATTCGGCAGGTGAAGCGGCAAATCCGCACGTACCGTCGAATGCATGACGCATCTCGACGCGGGTGCCCGGCCCGACTCCACGCGGCCGGCGACGGTCACCTCACGCGAGACCGGTCTGACCACGGCTCAGGTCGCCGAGCGGGTGGAGCGCGGCCAGGTCAACGACGTGCCGGTGCGCAGCAGCCGCTCCACCGTCGACATCGTCCGCGCGAACGTCTTCACCCGCTTCAACGCGATCATCGGCGTGCTCTGGCTGATCATGCTGGTCGTGGCGCCGATCCAGGACAGCCTGTTCGGCTTCGTGATCCTCGCGAACACCGGGATCGGGATCGTCCAGGAGTGGCGGGCGAAGAAGACGCTGGACTCGCTCGCGCTGATCGGCGAGGTGCGTCCCACCGTCCGCCGGGACGGGGCCTCCGGCGAGGTCGGCACCTCCGAGATCGTCCTCGACGACCTGATCGAGATCGGGCCCGGCGACAAGGTCGTCGTCGACGGTGTCTGTGCCGAGGCCGACGGGCTGGAGATCGACGAGTCGCTGCTCACCGGCGAGGCGGACCCGGTCGTCAAGCGCCCCGGCGACCAGGTGATGTCGGGCAGCTTCGTCGTCGCGGGCGGCGGGGCCTTCCAGGCCACGAAGGTCGGGCGGGAGGCGTACGCCGCGCAGCTCGCCGAGGAGGCGTCCCGGTTCACCCTCGTCCACTCCGAACTGCGCTCCGGCATCTCCACGATCCTCAAGTACGTCACGTGGATGATGGTCCCGACCGCGATCGGCCTGATCATCAGCCAGCTGTTCGTGAAGGACAACGCCTTCAAGGACTCGGTCGCCCGCACGGTCGGCGGCATCGTCCCGATGGTCCCCGAGGGGCTGGTCCTGCTCACCTCGGTCGCCTTCGCCATCGGCGTCATCCGCCTGGGCCGCAAGCAGTGCCTCGTCCAGGAGCTGCCCGCGATCGAGGGGCTGGCCCGGGTCGACACGGTCTGCCTCGACAAGACCGGCACCCTCACCGAGGGCGGCATGGACGTCACCGGGCTGCGGCCCCTCCAGGGCGCCGACGAGACGTACGTACGCCGGGTGCTCGGCGCGCTCGGCTCGTCGGACCCCCGGCCGAACGCCTCCCTGAAGGCGATCATCGACGCCTACCCGGCCGTCGAGGACTGGCGCTGCACCCGGGCACTGCCGTTCTCCTCCGCCCGCAAGTACAGCGGCGCCGCGTTCTCCGAGGCCGACGGGGAGAGCAGCACCTGGCTGCTCGGGGCGCCTGACGTGCTGCTGCCCGACGACGACCCGGCCCTCGCCGAGACCGAGCGGCTGAACGAGCGGGGCCTGCGGGTACTGCTGCTCGCCCGGGTCGACCGGGACCTCGACGACCCGGAGGTGGCCGAGGGAGCGAAGCCCACCGCGCTGGTGGTCCTGGACCAGCGGCTGCGGCCGGACGCGGCCGACACGCTGCGCTACTTCGCCGAGCAGAACGTGGCCGCCAAGGTCATCTCCGGCGACAACGCGGTGTCGGTCGGCGCGGTCGCCTCCAAGCTGGGGCTGTCCGGCACCACCGTGGACGCGCGCCGGCTGCCCGCCGAGCAGGAGGGGATGGCCGAGGCCCTCGACGACGGCACGGTGTTCGGGCGGGTCACCCCACAGCAGAAGCGGAACATGGTGGGCGCGTTGCAGTCGCGCGGGCACACGGTCGCGATGACGGGCGACGGGGTGAACGACGTCCTCGCCCTGAAGGACGCCGACATCGGAGTAGCGATGGGCTCCGGCTCGGAGGCCACCCGGGCGGTCGCGCAGATCGTGCTGCTGAACAACAGCTTCGCGACGCTGCCGTCGGTGGTGGCGGAGGGCCGCCGGGTCATCGGCAACATCACGCGGGTCGCGACCCTGTTCCTCGTCAAGACGGTCTACTCGGTGCTGCTGGCGATCCTGGTGGTCTGCTCGCAGGTCGAGTACCCGTTCCTGCCGCGCCACCTGACCCTGCTCTCGACCCTGACGATCGGCGTCCCGGCCTTCTTCCTCGCGCTCGCGCCCAACAAGGAGCGCGCGAAGCCGAACTTCGTGCGGCGGGTGATGCGGTACGCGATCCCGGGCGGGGTGGTGGCCGCGACGGCGACCTTCGCGACCTACCTGCTCGCCCGGCAGCACTACACGGGCGCGGGCGCCCTGGACGCGGAGACCAGCGCCGCGACGCTCACGCTGTTCCTCATCTCGATGTGGGTCCTGGCGATCATCGCCCGCCCCTACACCTGGTGGCGCATCGCCCTGGTGGCGGCGATGGCCGGGGCCTTCCTGCTGGTCCTAGTCGTGCCGTGGCTCCAGGACTTCTTCGCGCTGAAGCTGGTCGGCGTGACGATGCCGTGGCTGGCGGTCGGCATCGCGGTGGTGGCGGCGGCCACCCTGGAGCTCACCTGGAGGTGGGTGGACCGCCGCTTCCCCGCGTAGCCGGAGTTACCTCACGTCGACGTAGTCGCCCGTGGCGCTGACCGCCGGAGTGGTCGTCGTGCCCGCGAAGCTGAAGCGCCAGTAGCCGTCGTACTGGGCGGTGGCGGTGGCCTTCAGGTTGCCGTACTGGTCGGAGTACACCGTCTTGACCGTGGTGTACGTACTGGTGCCGGCCTTGCGGAACTGGAGCTTGACCGGCTGGTTGGTGTAGCCGTGGTAGGCGTTGTCCTCCCAGTTGGCGCGGGACAGCTTGCCGGTGGACGTGATGGTCTTGCCCTTGTACACGGGCTCGGGGCCGGCGTTGACGGTCAGCTTGGAGTAGCGCTGGACCTTGACGGTGCCCAGGCCGCCCTGCTCTTTCTCGTCGCCGTCGCTGGTGACGGCCAGGGCGCCGGCGCCCCAGGTGCCGGCGTCGGAGTTCCACAGATCGCCGTCGGCCGGGCGGATGCTGATCACGCCCTTGCAGCTCAGGACGGTCGACGAGGCGGCGGTGCAGGTGGCCGGGTCGTCGCTGATGAAGACGTTGTCCGCGGTGTCCATCGAGGAGCCGTGGTAGATCAGCGGGCCGGTGGCGAAGTTGTCGGAGCCGGTGTCCAGGTCCGCCGCGTGCGTCACGGTGTAGGTGACGGGGACGCTGACGACGTTGGTGGTGCCGACGACGATGTTCCTGCCGCTGTTGACCTTGACGTCGGAGAAGGTGACGTCGAGGGTCGACGCGTTGGTGCCCGATTCGGCGTCGGCCGAGGCGGAGCCGAAGGCCGCCTTGCCCGAGGGCGCGTCGGCGGCCTGCGCGGCCGGAACGACGAGGGCGGAAAGGGCCAGGGCGCCGGCGACGGCGGCCACGGTGGCTCGGATGTGCATGTGTTCCCCAGGTGGAGAAGTGATCTAGGAGTCTGTTGACTCACGCGATCAGATCCACGAGCCCGGGGGTGGGTTGTAGGCCCAGGTCCAGGCTTTACCGCCTCGTCCGCAATGCTTGACTCGCCTTGACTCGCCCATGAGAAATACGGAACCGCCGGCCCCGGAACGGATTCCGGGGCCGGCGGTGTCGTCCGTGTCGTGCGGGAGGACGGCGTTATCGCACGTCGACGAAGTCACCCGTGGCGTTCACGGCCGGCGTGGTCGTCGTGCCCGCGAACGAGTAGCGGAAGTAACCGTCGGTGGCGGCCTTGACGGTGGTCTTCAGCTCGCCCGTGGAGTTGGACGTGATGGTCTTCACCGTGGAGTAGGTGTCGGACCCCTTCTTGCGGAACTGGAGCTTCACCGGCTGGTTGGTGTAGCCGTGGTACTTGTTGTCGTCCCAGTTGGCACGGGAGAGCTTGCCGGTGACCGTGATGGTCTTGCCCTTCGTCACGGGCTCCGGGGAGGCGTTGACCGTCAGCTTCGAGTAGCGCTGGAGCTTGAAGGAGTTGGTCGGGTCCGTCACCGCGACACCGACGTTGTCCAGGTTCGGGTTCTCCGGGTCCTCGCCGTTGAACGCGACCGCGAAGCCCGCGGCCTTCCAGGAGCCGGCGTCCTCGTTCAGCAGCGCGAACGGGTCGATCTGGACGGTGGCCTTGCAGTTGGCGACGGTCGCGGAGGAGTCCGTGCAGCTCGCGTCGTTGCTGTCGAAGAAGAAGACCGACTCGTCGAACGAGGCGCCGCGGTACAGCTCGATGCCCGCGAAGAAGTCGGCCGCGTGGATGTCGACGTCCGCGCCGTGCGTCAGCTTGAAGGTGACGGGCACCTTCACCACGTTGGTGGTGCCGACGGCGATGTTCTTGCCGTTGTTGACCTTGACGGAGGAGAAGGTCGCGTTCATGGCGTACGGCGTGCCGTCCTCCGCGGCGGCGAAGGCCGACCGGCCGGAGTCGGGGTGGACGACCTCGCTGGCGGCGGCGATGTCCGCGGGAACCTTCGGCTCGGCGGCCTGCGCGGCGGGCACGGCGAAGGCGGAAAGGGCCAGGGCGCCGGTGACGGCGGCCACAGTGGCTCGGATACGCATGCGTTCTCCAGGTGGAGAGGGGCCCCGGCGCTCGTCGTCGGCTCCTGGGGCCCAAGTGATCGTGGAGTCTGTTGACTCACGTGATCAGATGCGCGAGCCAAGCGCTTGGTTGTACGGCGAGTGAAAAATTTGTGTGGGAGTTTTCACCGAACAGCCAAACGCAACAGCCAAACGCCACCGCATGCTTCAGCCGGTCAGTCGAACCACCGGTCCCGCGCCAGCTCCTCCGTCCGCGACGGATCCTCCAGCAGCGCCGCCACCTCGAACCGCCGCGGCCACTGCCCCGCCGCCCACGCGAGCCCCGCGGCCACGCCCTCCAGCGTGGCGGCGTGCAGGACACCGTCGTCGGTGAGCCGCCAGTCCATCTCCACGCCGTCGACGACGAGTTCCTCGTGCTCGATGTAGGAGGAGGGGGTGCGGGGGCCGAGCAGGACCCGGACCGGATCCGGGACTTCGTGTTCGGTGCCCTCGGAGGTGACCCGCCCCGTGACCGACTCGCTCAGGCGCCGTACCTGGAAGAGTTCGGCCAGGTCGGCGGCCCGGGACGGGCGGACCGGGAGCAGCGCGACGCCTTCCGTGAACGGCAGGAGATCGGGTGAGTCGCACACCACGGCGTCGGCCGCGTCCACGACCTCCACCCGGCCGTCGATGACGGCACGCAGCTCGTCCGGCAGGGTCACCTGCTCCGGGTCCAGTCCGGCCAGGGCCCCGTACAGCGCGTGCAGTTGGGCGACAGCCACCTCGCGCTCCGGGTCGGCGAGCCGGTCGAGGAGTTCGGCGGCACCGCCGGGCTCGTCCAGCAGCGCGGCGACGGACGTCCGCACCCCCAGCGCCCGCAGCACCTGCTCGTCGTCGAACCCGGTCGCGTCGGCCTCCTCGTAGAGACCGCGCAGCAGCGGGTCGCCGCCGGCGGCCCGCAGTCCGGCCGGGCGGCGGCCGTCGAGGACCGGGTTCCCGCGCAGCCACCACGCCGTGTACGGCCGTACGACCTCGTGCGTGCCGTCCGGCAGCAGGACGCGCACGGGCTGCACGATCGCGTCCCGCAGGGGCGGCTGCGACAGCAGGGACAGGGCCTGGGGCCACTTGTCCTCGTCGACCAGGTCCAGATCCCGTACGGCGACGATCTCGGTGGCGACCGGCGGCACCGGGCTGTCCGGGAAACGGTCGAGGATGTCCTCCGCCCACACGTCGACCGCGTCCAGCAGGCCGGGGTCGTCGGGTTCGGCGAAGTCGCCCTCCCGCGGCTCCAGTTCGTCGGGGTCGAGGACGACGTCGGTGGCGCGGACGAGCGCGAAGTTCACCAGCACCCCGCAGGCCGCCAGCGGCTGCTCGCCCCACTTCGAGGCCAGCTCGGCGTCCACCGCGGCCAGTTCGCCCTCGCGCATGACCTGGGCGAACGGGCCGCCCGGGAAGACGAGTTCGCAGGCCGGGGCCGGTTCGCCGTCCTCGTCGGGCAGGGCGAGGGCACCGAGCCAGGGCTCGTCACCGGGCTCCAGACCGGCGTCCCGCACCAACGCGAGCACGGTGTCGGCCAGTTCCTCCGCGTCGAGGGTGTCCTCCTCCCACAGCGCGCCGCCCTCGTCGTCGAGCGATGCGGCGACGGCGGCCCTGACCTGCGGGGTGGTGAGCACGGCGCGCGGGGTCGCGGGCAGGGCGCCCAGCTTCTCCAGGATGGGGTGCGCGGCGTCCGGATGGGCGACCTTCAGTCCGAGCCGGGCCAGGGTCTCCGGGTCGGTACCGGTGGCGTCGGGGCTGGGCAGCAGGACCTGCCGGGGGCCGATCGTCGTACGTCCGTCCGCGAGCGGCACCGGCAGGCCCGACAGCCGGTCCGGGTCGAGCCCGGCCAGGCTGTCGTAGAGCCGCCGCCACCAGCCGGGCTCCTTCTCCAGCCCGGCCAGCCGGTCGATCGCGTCGGTCAGCGGCACGCGGGCGACGCCCAGGGTGCGCAGCTCCGCCCGGCGTTCCAGCCCGGCGGGCAGCAGGGTGGGCAGCACCTCGGCGAGCACCCGCACCGTGTCCGCGCCCGCGCCCTCGACGACCTCGGCGTCCCGGGGCCGCAGCGACTCGGGCGACTCCTCGTCGTCGTGCCCGTGGGGCTCGGCGGCGGGCGGCAGGAAGGAGGTGCGCGGCAACCGCTCCAGGATCGCCCGGCGCAGGGCGCCGTCCAGCTCGCCCTTGCCGAGCGGCCCGGGCACGAGGTCGATGAGACCGGTCGTCACCGGCCGCCAGTCGCCGAGGAGTTCGGCGTAGGAGTCGGCGGCGCGCTCGATCAGGAAGTCGGTCAGCGGACCGGGGGCGGCGTGCCGGCGGGTGGAGTCCAGCGGGAACGAGGCGATGAGCAGGGCCGGGACGCCGAGCGGCTCGTCGCTGGGCGTGGGGGCGTGCACGACCGGGCTGGTGCGGGGCCGGGCCGGGCTGCCGTCGGAGTCGACGGGCACGGCCCAGGTGACCGACCAGTGCGGGCGCAGCCGCTCCTCGACGGGCCGACCGGTGAGCAGCTCGGGGGTGAGGGGGCCGTGGGCGGCGCAGGTGCGCCAGTAGGTGACGCCGTCGCCGGAGTCGTCGATGACGGTGAAGGGGCCGTCGGTGCGGCGGGAGATCGTCCGGGGGCTCTCGCCGTTGATCTCGACGACGACCTCTTCGAGACCGGCGAGGGTGAGCAGCAGCGCGTCGTCGACCGCCCGCAGCAGCCGTTCGGCGAGGTCGGCGGCGGGGGTGTCGCGCAGCGGCAGGATGACGGCGGTGTCGTACGGGTCCGGGGCGGTGCCCTCGGCGGCGAACGGCAGCCGCAGCAGCGGTACGTGACCGTCGCGCCGCCGGATCTCGTCCCCGAGGCCGGGGCTGTGCCGGGCGGTCTCGGCGGCCAGCTCCCGCGCCTCGGCCAGCGACCACCGCACGCCGCCGTGCCGGCCGACGACGGCGGGCTCGTCGGTGACGGCGAGGACGGCGGCGAAGCCGACGCCGAACCGCCCGACGGCCTGCTCGTGGGTCTCCCGCTTCGCCGACGCGCGCAGGGTGGACAGCGACTCGACCCCGGCCGCGTCCAGCGGCGCGCCGGTGTTCGCGGCGACGAGCACACCGTCACGGAGGGTGAGCCGCAGCCGTCCGGGCACCCCGGCCCGGGCCGCCGCGTCGGCGGCGTTCTGCGCGAGTTCGACGACGAGCCGGTCCCGGTACCCGCCGAGGACGAGATCCTCCTCGGCGTTGGCGTCCTCACGGAACCGGGCGGGGCTGGTGGCCCAGGCGTCGATGACGCCGCGCCGCAGGCGTGCCGTACCGAACGGGTCGGCACCCTCGGCGGCGGGCCGCACGAACTTGCTGCTCACGTTCCTTCTCCTCATCGACGAGAGGACGAAGGTACCGCCTGGGGAGTAGGGGTGTGCGCGCCGTCCGGCCCTCGGGTCGGCCCTCGGACGCGTACGTCACGAAATCCGCCCATGCGGCCGGAGCGACGGCGAGCCGGGGGCCCTCAGGGGACGCCGCATGAGAAGCAACCCGCGTGCGTACTCCGGCGTCTGCAACAGCCTGTGGATGTTCAGCCCACCGGAACCCGACGGCCCGTGCTCCGGTGCCACAGGTGGTCTTCCCAAGGACCACAACGGTGAAAGAACCTCACCAAACCCCACCCCTGGCGCCCGCTCACCCGCCCGTGTGAACCTCGCCAACTCGGCTGGTGTGGGGCCTGGTTGTCGGCCCTACTCTCGGCGCAACACAACCGCAGACATGCGACGGCCCTCGCCGGGACTGGCATCCCAGTGCGAGGGCCTGACCACCGAGGAAGTAGGAGCTTCCCGATGGATACGCAGAACCCTAGCGCGCCCCCGCACGCCCACACCCGGGTTGCCGGGAAGAAGCACCCGAACCGGCACCCTCACGCGGGCCTGGTTCACGACAACACCCGCCACACGACCCGCTTCACGGTGATCGGCAACCACCTCGCCCAGCACCCGGAGCTGTCACTGCTCGCGATCGGGCTGGGCGTCCACATCCAGTCGCTGCCGAAAGGCGCTCGCGTCGACATCAAGACCCTCGCCGCCCGCTTCCCCGAGGGAGCGACTCGTATCGCCGCCGCCCTGCGCGAGCTGGAATCCCACGGCTACCTGCGGCGAGAGCGCGAACGCGTCTCCAGCGGCCGGATCATCACCCGCACGATCTCCTGCAACCAGCCCGGACACCGGACCCCCGACGACCGGACCGTACGGCGAGCGCACCCGGCTCCGAAGAAGCGAGCCCCGCGCAAGCCCCTCCCCGCCGTACCGCAGCCCGCCTACCCCGCCCCCACCCTCCTCCAGCAGGCCACGGACCTCCTCGCGGACCTCCGCCGCCACGACCCCCGCCTGCTCCTCTCCGCCTGCGACGCCGCCCACCTCGCCCCCGGCGTCGCAGCCTGGCTGGAGCGCGACGTCACCCCCACGGCCGTGCGAGACGCCCTGACCACCGACCTGCCACCCGAAGGCCCCGCCGCCCGGCCGCCCTCCTGGCCCACCGCCTCACCGCCCAGCTACCACCGCCGCCCCCGTTCCCGAGGCCTGCCTCACCACCGACCGCCCGGCCCCCACTCCAGACCTGCGACGGCTGCGACCGCGCCTTCCGCGCCCCCGAACCCGGCCACTGCCGGGACTGCCGTACCACCGCACCACTCCGACGAAAGGCCTGAAGCCACCCCATGGTCAGCTCGTCCCACGAGGCGATGCGCCGAGGGTGAGGCTCGGCGGGCCGCCGAAGACGTCCTGGAGGTTCTGGAGGTGCGTGACATCGACGTCCCCGAAGCGATCCGCGAGCGCATCGTCAGCTGCGATGACCCCGAGACTCTGCGCCGCTGGCACCGACGCGCCGTGATCGCCCCCTCCGCCGAGCAGATCTTCTCGGACGAGCAGGACAAGTAGTCGTTCCGCAGCCGGGCCGGGACACCGCTACGAGTGCCCCAGCTCCTCCGTATCCTCGTCCGCCGCCACCGGCACCGAGCCCGAGTCCGAGGCCGGGCGCAGCGGGAACGGGTCCACCCGGGTTTCGTCGATGACCGGCGGGGCCGGCTGCGGCGGCTTCGGCATGACCGCGGCCTCGGAGTGGCCGCCGCAGCCGTAGGCCAGGGAGACGACGCGGCCGTCGGCCGGGGAGAACTCGTTGGCGCAGACGCCGAAGGCCTGGCCCAGGGAGCCCCCGATGCGGAGCAGGAAGCCGCAGCTCACGCAGGCGGCGGGGGCCGCCTGCGCCATCGGGGTCTTGGGGCCGAAGGCTTCCTCCCAGCGGTCGGCGGCGATGTGCAGGCCGTAGCGGGACAGCACCCGGGCACGGCGTACGCCGAGTTCCTCGGCCACCGCCGCGATCGAACCGCGGGCGGGGACGGCCAGGGGGCCCGCCGTGACCTCCGCGTCCTCGGCCTCCGCCAGGGCGGCCATGTCCTCGGAGACGACGGAGTTCGGCGGCGGCTCGTCCTCGCCGGTCCAGCCGGGCTCCAGGCGCAGATCCTCGGCGTCCGTGGGCAGCAGGTCGCCCGGACCCATGTCGCCGGGCCGCAGCCGCTCGCTCCACGGCACCCACTCGGGCGCGAGCACCGCGTCCGGGCCGGGCAGCAGCGCCGCCTCGTCCACCGTGACGATCTTCGCCCGGGACGCCCGGGCCACCGTCACGGCCCAGCGCCAGCCCCGGTACCCGAGCTCCTTGCACTCGAAGAAGTGCGTGACAACGCGATCCCCTTCGGAGACCAGCTCCACGTGCTCGCCGACGATTCCTGGTGCCGCGGCCTCCTCGGCTGCGGCGCGGGCGAGGTCGACGGCCTCGGCGCACAGACGGTCAGGGGTGCGGCTTCGCGTTGTCGCTGCGCTCACAGGTATCGCTTCTCTCCATACGCCGTCTCACGAGTGCGCCACTCCCAGCGCCGGGGGCGGACGGAGCGGACCAGGGGACCGCGTCGACGTCCTTCATCCATTTTGCGGGATGGCTGAGATACGCACGCTACCCTTCCGCCCCACTTCGCGTACACCGACGGTCCTGACCGATGCCTCCGGCCACCGTGCCGATCGGGCGCCAACAACCGGGACACTCACCCCACAGGCCCTATACAAGCGGTAATGGCACTACCCACAGCCATCTCGGGGCACTATGACGTCGTGGCAGCCGCGAGGACGCCCCAGGGCGACACCGGGACCGGTGGGTCGAAAGGGGTCAAGGGAAGCAGCCGACTGAGCGGGCCGGGCCGTGTGGGCGGCTCCTTCCGCACGGTCGGCCGTGCCCTGCACCTGCCCTTCACCGGCACCGCACGCGGCATCCGCAAGGCCACGCACGCGCACGGCGCCGGCGAGTCCGGCCTCGGCAAGCTGATCGAACTGCACGGCGTGAACGGCGCCGGAGACGTGATGATCACCGTCGCCCTCGCGTCGACCGTGTTCTTCTCCGTGCCGACCGACGAGGCCCGCGGCCGGGTCGCGCTGTACCTCGCCATCACCATGGCGCCCTTCACCCTCCTCGCGCCGGTGATCGGCCCGCTCCTCGACCGCATCCCGCACGGCCGCCGGGCCGCGATGGCCGGGGCGATGCTGGCCCGGGCACTGCTCGCGCTCATCCTGTCCGGCGCGGTCGTCAGCGGCAGCATCCAGCTGTACCCGGCGGCGCTCGGCGTCCTCGTCGCGTCGAAGGCGTACGGGGTGGTCAGAAGCGCCGTCGTGCCCCGGCTGCTGCCGCCCGGCTTCTCCCTGGTGAAGGCCAACTCGCGCGTCACCCTCGGCGGGCTCCTGGCCACCGGCATCGCCGCCCCGATCGGCGCCGGGCTCCAGCAGGTCGGGCCACGCTGGCCCCTCTACGGCGCCTTCGTGATCTTCGTGGCAGGGACGTTCCTGTCGTTCACGCTGCCGCCGAAGGTCGACTCCGCCAAGGGGGAAGACACCGCCCTGCTGGCCGCGGACGAGGAGCACCTGCACGGGCCGCACCGCCGTCCCGTCAAGCGCCCCGGGCTGCGCACGGTCGGCCCGGCCGTCACCCACGCCCTGGCCGCCAACGCCTCCATCCGCTGTCTCACCGGCTTCCTGATCTTCTTCCTCGCCTTCCTGCTGCGCGAGCACCCGATCTCCGGCCAGAGCGCCGCCGTGTCCCTGGGGATCGTGGGCGTGTCGGCGGGCGTCGGCAACGCGCTCGGTACGGCCGTGGGGGCGTGGCTACGGTCCCGGGCGCCGGAGATCATCATCGTGACGGTCGTGGCGTGCGTGCTGGGCGCGGCGATCACGGCCGCGCTGTTCTTCGGCGCGATCCTGGTGGCCGGCCTGGCCGCGATCGCCGGCTTCGCGCAGGCCCTGGCCAAGCTGTCGCTCGACGCGCTGATCCAGCGGGACGTGCCCGAACTGGTCCGCACGTCGGCCTTCGCCCGCTCCGAGACGCTGCTCCAGATGTCCTGGGTGCTGGGCGGGGCGGTCGGCATCGCGATGCCGCTCAACGGCACGCTCGGGCTGGCGGTGGGCGCCGCGATCGTCGGCACGGGCTGGCTGACGACCGTACGGGGGCTGATCGGCTCGGCCCGGCGCGGCGGTGCGACACGGCCGCGCGTGGCATAGCCGTACGGGCACGCCGTACCCCTCGTGGGCGGTCCGACTGGCAGGCCCGATAGCCTTCGCCCATGACCACGTTGCAATCCGCTGTGCGACGCCGCCGCGCCGTCGCCGCCGCCGGCGTCGTATCCGCCGGACTGCTCGTCCTCTCCGCCTGTGACAAGCCGACGCCGATGGCCACGGTCACCGTGGGCAGCGACTCGGTGAACTCCGAGGCCACCTGTGGCGGCGAGGGCGACGCCCTGAAGTCGTCCGACCTCACGCAGTGCCTGAAGGACAAGGGCGTCAAGACCATCTCCGTCGACCCGGACGAGACCGTGCGGTTCGGTGTCGACCCGGAGATCGCCGACAAGGGCTGGACGATCCTGATGAACGGTCAGCCGCTGACCGACTCCAGCACGAAGACGTACCGCACCATTCCGGGCAGCGTGTTCTTCAACGCCCAGTACGGGGCGCAGGGCAACTCGACGCTGGTGTCCATCAAGCAGGGCGAGAAGGACACGTCGGGGCTGTGGAACTTCAAGCTGGAGAAGGACGCGTAATCGCTGCCGCTGGGCTGGGCAGGGTGCTTGTTGCCACCGCGGTTGTCGTTGAACGGGACGCGGTGGCTCGGGCCTTTGGGGCGTTGCCCCCGGGGTCCGATGAAGAGGCACTCGGCGTTGTGGGCCGTGCCCACCCGTTCCGCCCCAGCGGAACGACTGCCCACGGCGGCGGGGCGCTCGACCTCCAGGTGATCGCCGCCGGTGTGGGGCCCGCCCTCGCCGCTGCTTCCACCGCCTCCGCCCTCACCGCCGCCGTCCTCCAGGGCGACCCCTACGACCTCGTCGTCTCCGCCGGGATCGGTGGGGGGTTTCAGCCGGAGGCGAGCGTGGGGTCGCTCGTCGTCGCCGATGAGATCGTCGCGGCCGATCTGGGGGCCGAGACCGATGACGGGTTCGTGTCGGTCACGGAGCTCGGGTTCGGGACCGTGCGGCACCACCCGCCCGAAGACCTCGTACGGCTGGTCGGCGACGCCGTCGGGGCCCGTACCGGGGCCGTGCTCACCGTGTCCACCGTGACCGGGACCGCCGAGCGGGCCCGCGCGCTCCGCGAGCGCCACCCCACCGCCCTGGCCGAGGCCATGGAGGGCTTCGGTGTGGCCGAGGCCGCCGCCGCGCACGGGGTGCCCGTGCTGGAGGTCCGGGCGATCTCCAATCCCGTCGGGCCGCGCGACCGCGCCGCCTGGCGCATCCCCGACGCCCTGGCGGCCCTCACCGAGGGTTTCGGGAAGCTCCTGCCCGTACTGGAGAGTTGGAACCGGCATGACCAGTGAGCAGCTGAAGATCGCCTACTCCCCCTGCCCGAACGACACCTTCGTCTTCGACGCCCTGGCCCACGGCCGCGTCCCCGGCGCCCCCGCCTTCGACGTGACCTTCGCCGACATCGACATCACCAACGGCATGGCCGAGCGCGGCGAGTTCGACGTGCTGAAGGTGTCGTACGCCGTGCTGCCGTACGTGCTGGACGAGTACGCCCTGCTGCCGTGCGGGGGTGCGCTGGGGCGGGGGTGCGGGCCGCTGGTGCTGACGCGGGAGGCGGACGTCGATCTCGCCGGTCGTACGGTCGCCGTGCCCAGCGAGAAGTCGACCGCGTATCTGCTGTTCCGGCTGTGGGCCGCGGACACGCTGGGCGACGGGGTCGGCGAGATCGTCGTCATGCCGTTCCACGAGATCATGCCGGCCGTGCGGGACGGCAAGGTCGACGCGGGGCTCGTCATCCACGAGGCGCGCTTCACGTACCGGAACTACGGCCTGCACAAGCTCGCGGACATGGGCGAGCACTGGGAGAACACCACCGGGCTGCCGATCCCGCTGGGCGCGATCATCGCCAAGCGGTCGCTGGGCGAGCAGAAGCTGCGGCTGCTCGCCGACTCCGTCCGGACGTCCGTGCGCGCCGCCTGGGACGACCCCGAGGCGTCCCGCCCGTACGTCATGGAGCACGCCCAGGAGATGGACCCGGCCGTCGCCGACCAGCACATCGGGCTGTACGTCAACGAGTTCACCGCCGACCTCGGCGAGGACGGCTACGCCGCCGTACGCGGGCTGCTGACACGCGCGGCGGCCGAGGGGCTGGTGCCGCCCCTCGGCCCGAACGCGCTGCGTTTCCCGTAAGCGGTCTACACGTCCAACTGGTCGGCGACCGCGCGCAGCAGGCCCGCGATCTTCTTGCCGGCGGTCTTCTCGGGGTAGCGGCCCCGCTCCAGCATCGGCGTGATGTTCTCCAGGAGAGTCGTCAGATCCTGGACGATCGAAGCCAGCTCGTCCGGCTTCTTGCGGGTCGCGGCGGCGACCGAGGGGGTCGGGTCCAGAATCGTCAGGGACAGCGCCTGGTCGCCGCGCTGTCCGGCGACGACCCCGAACTCCACCCGCTGTCCCGGCTTGAGCGTCTCGACTCCGGCGGGGAGGACCGAGGAATGGACGAAGACGTCACCGCCGTCGTCGCGGGAGAGAAAGCCGAAGCCCTTCTCACTGTTGAACCACTTGACCTTGCCGGTAGGCACGTCTGTCCTCGTCCTCGTACTCGTCGGAAAACTGCTTCTGAAACGGCTCTGGATAGCACTCGGGCGGGTCGTACGACCCGCCGGTACCAAGGCTAATGCTCTTCAGGCCGGTGACAAGACGTCACCCGGTTGTTCCTTCGCGCTGGGAACTACCCTGGTCGGGTGCGTGACAAAACCCAAACGAATTCCGCCGCTCCCGGTGACCGTCTGGTCCGTGCCGGTGGCATCGTCTTCTTCATCGGCGCCGTGGCCACACTGGTCACGGTCGCCCCGCTGTTGCTGGGGACGACACCCTTTCCGACCTATATGTTCGGCCTGAGCATGCTCATGGCGGTCGGATTCCTGATGGCCGGCGCGGGAGTGCTGCGTTCCGTGGCGGCGGGCCGGCGTCAGGCGCGTGCGGGACGGTAGTCCGAAAGCCACCCGGGGAATTCCGTCAGGTCGGTGAGGACGATGTCCGCGCCCGCCGCGCGCAGTTCCTCCGGGGGGCAGGGGCCGGTGGCCACCGCGACCGACAGCGCGCCGGCCGTCCGGGCGCCGCGTACGTCCCCGACGTGGTCGCCGACGTAGACGCCCGCGTCGTGCTCGCGCAGCGCCACCGCCTTCTGTTCGGCCCACAGGTCGCCGATGACCGCGTCGGGCTCGATGCCGAGGTGGGCGAGGTGCAGTTTGGCGTTGGGCTCGTACTTGGCGGTGACGACTATCGCGCGTCCGCCGGCCTCCCGTACGGCCGCGATGGCCTCCCGGGCGCCGGGGAGCGCGGGCGTCGCGGCGATGGCGATGGTCGGGTACATCTCCCGGTAGACGTCCGCCACGGTCTCGACCTCGTCGGCCGGGAACCAGTTGATCAGCTCCTCGGCCAGCGGCGGCCCGAGCCGCGTGACCGCCAGGTCGGCGTCGATGTACGTCCCCGTCCGCTCGGACAGCGCCTGGTAACAGGCGCGGATGCCGGGGCGGGAGTCGATGAGGGTCATGTCGAGGTCGAAGCCGACGGTGATTGCCATATGGGCCATTGTGCCCAGGCGGTGTGAACGGCAGACGTCACCCTGTGATCGGCCTGTGATCGGCCGGCGAGAGCTGATCGGCTAGCGGGAGCGCTGTGAGCGCCAGACCAGGAACAGCGCCGACGCCACCGCCGCGCCCCTGACCACCCACGGCCAGGTCTGCGCCACCGCGTCGTTCATGTGGCCCTCTGTGATCGGGGTGCCCCAGCGGTCGTTCATCCTGCCCCACAGCCAGAGAATGCCGGCTGCGACGGAGAGGCTGGGGAGGATCACGACCGCCCACTTCGTCTCGGCCGGGCTCAGGCGGCGGGAGGCGTAGGCGATGAGCCAGCCGAGGATCAGCACGAACCAGTTGCCGAGTACGGCGCCCCCGACGAGGAGACCGGCGGCGATCAGGAGGAACGGGTTGCTCCAGCCGCCCGCGGGCAGGCGCGGGAGACGTCGGCGACCCGCCTTGCCGGCCGTCTCCTCGGGCACCCCGGCGACCTCGACGACCGGCGCCGTCTCCTCGTCGGCCGCCGTCTTCGCCGGCTCCGGCTTCCTCGGCTTCGGCGGCTTCAGCAGGTCCGGCAGCTCCACGCCGCCCACGAAGCCCGGCACGTCGTCGCCCGCCCCGAAGGGGCTGCTGTCCACCCGCCACCAGTCCGGCTGGACCGCGCTGTCCCCGAGCTCGTGCCCGGCGGCCAGGTGGGGAGGGGCCGCGCCCCCGGCTGCGGGACGTGGCTCCTCGGCGGGCCGGGCCGGGCGGGGACGCGGTACGACGCGCCGCATGACCCCCTTCGGTCGCTCGTCCGGCTCGTCCCGCTCGCGGGCCTCGCGCTGTACGGGCACGGCGGCGGGGGCGCTGTCCGTCGTAGCGCCGCCGCCCGTGCCGTCCGCGGCCGACGCCACGACCTCGTCGGGGCTGCCGAGGCGGGACAGGATGCGGCGGACGGCGGCGGGCGAGTCGACGGTGGCCTTCGCGCGGCGCCGGTCGATCTCGTTGCGCAGGTCCGCGACCAGACGCATGCGGGTGGCCGACGACAACTGCCGCTGCTGGGCCACGTCTCCGACGCGGCTCAGATACTCGTAAACGACCTGGTCGCTCTCAATCCCCACGAAGTCCCCTCCGGGGCGTGTGCGTTGGCTGACGCCGTCGGTCGACGGTACCGCGAGTGCGAGCGGGCGACCCACAGGCCCGTCCGGTGCCGGCCCCGCACGCCCGCGCACAGCCGGCCCGGCCGCCGGAGGCGACCCGCTACCGTGGACCGGATGAGCACCGAGGACAGGCCTGCGGCCCCCCGTTCCCTCGCGGAAGCACTCCGCGGGCGGGACGACGTCTCGCTGGGCGCGCTCCTGCGCAGCCGTCCGGATCTCATCACGCCCGTACCCACCGACCTCACGCAGCTCGCGACCCGCGCCGGGACCCGGGCCTCGGTCGTGCGGGCCCTGGAGCGGCTGGACCGGTTCACGCTCCAGACGGCGGAGGCGCTGGCCGTGGCGGCGGATCCGGCGGCGTACGACGAACTGCTCGGGCTCATGGCCGGCGACGACGCCGACCCGGCCGTCGCCCAGGCCCTGCCGCACGCCCTGGGCGTCCTGCGCGAGCAGGCCCTGGTGTGGGGCGGCGACGACCGGCTGCGGCTGGTCCGCACGGCCCGTGAGCTGCTGGCGCCCTCGCCGCAGCACCCCTCCCCGACGGGGCTCGGCCCGACGGTCCAGGAGGCCACCGCCGGGATGTCCCCGGGGCGCATCCAGGAGATCGTCACGGCCGCCGGGCTGCCCTCGACTCACGACTCGGTCTCCGCGGTGACCTCCCTGACCGAGCTGTTCACGGACCGGCGCCGGATGGCCGCGCTGCTCGCCGAGGCCCCGGCCGACTCCCTCGACGTGCTGGAGCGGCTGGTGTGGGGGCCGCCGTACGGGCAGGTCACGGCCGATCCGGCGCCCCGGCTGCGCTGGCTGCTGGACCGGGGGCTGCTGCTGCCGACGGCGCCCGGAACGGTCGTGCTGCCGCGCGAGGTCGCCCTGCACCTGCGGCGGGGGCTCGCGCACCGGACGCCCGAGCCGGTGCCGCCGGCGGTCGAGGCCGCCGCCGTGCACCATCCACAGGTTGTGGACAGCACTGCGGCCGGGCAGGCGTACACCGCCCTCGCGACCGTCGAGGAGCTGCTGAAGGACTGGGACGAGGGCGGGCCTGCGGTGCTGCGGGCCGGCGGGCTGAGCGTGCGGGACCTGAAGCGGACCGCCGTCGCCCTCGACGTGCCCGAGCCGGTCGCCGCGTTCTGGGTGGAACTGGCGTACGCGGCGGGGCTGATCGCCCCGGACGGGGAGGCCGACGAGCGGTACGCGGCGACCCCGGCGTACGACGAGTGGCTGGAGCTGCCCGCCGCCGAGCGCTGGTCCGGGCTGGTCACGGCGTGGCTCCCGGTGACCCGCACGCCCGGGCTGGTGGGCGGGCGGGACGCGAAGGACCGGACGTTGTCGGCGCTCGGGCCGGGTCTGGACCGTTCGGCGGCGCCGGAGGTACGGCACCGGGTGCTGGCGCTGCTGGCCGGGCTGCCCGAGGGCGCCGCGCCGGCCGCCGAGTCGGTGCTGGCCCGGCTGCGCTGGGAGCGGCCGCTTCGCGGCGCCCAGCGCGAGGACGACCTGCGCGGCCGGCTCGCCGAGTGGGCCCTGTCCGAGGCGGAAATGCTGGGCGTGACGGGCAGGGGTGCCCTGTCGGCCCACGGCCGGGCCCTGCTGGGTGCCCCTGCGGCTCCCGCGAAGGGCCCGGAAGCGGAGTCCTCCGGGCCGGGCGACAAGCTCCCGGTCCACCACCGACCCACGCATGTCCCCACCCTCTCCCCCGCCGAACAGGCCGTCGCCTCCGCCGCCGCGGCCCGGTTGCTCACTCCCCTGCTGCCCGAGCCGCTGGACCACGTGCTGCTCCAGGCCGACCTGACGGCGGTGGCGCCAGGTCCCTTGCGGCGCCCGCTCGCCGACATGCTGGGCGTGCTGGCGGACGTCGAGTCCAAGGGCGGGGCCACTGTCTACCGGTTCACGCCCGGCTCGGTGCGGCGCGCCCTCGACGCCGGGCAGAGCGCCTCGGACCTGCACGCCTTCCTCGCCGCGCACTCCCGCACGCCGGTGCCGCAGCCGCTCACGTACCTGATCGACGACGTGGCCCGCAGGCACGGGCACCTGCGCGTCGGCGCGGCCTCGGCGTACGTCCGCTGCGACGACGACGCGGTGCTCAACGAGATCCTCGCCGACAAGCGGGCCACCGGACTCGGGCTGCGCCGGCTCGCCCCGACCGTGCTGGCCGCGCAGAGCGACCCGGCGGGGCTGCTGGAGGGCCTGCGGGCGATGGGCTTCGCGCCGGCCGCCGAGTCCGCCGAGGGCGATGTCCTGATCACCCGCGCGCACGCGCACCGCACGCCGCCCCGCACGGCGCCCGAGCCGGTGCCGGACGGCCCGCCGGTCCCCGACGACACCCTCCTCGCGGCGGCCCTGCGCGCCATCCGGGCCGGCGACCTCGCCTCCACCACCCCGCGCAAGCCCGGCACGGCTCCGGAGGACAACGGGGAACTGCCCCGCACCGGTTCCGCCGAGACCCTCGCCACCATGCAGGCCGCCGTCCTGACCGGCGAGGCCCTGTGGATCGGTTACGTCAACGCCGAGGGCGCCGCCAGCCAGCGCGTCATCGCCCCGATCCGCGTCGAGGGCGGCTTCGTCACGGCGTACGACCACACGGCGGACGAGGTCCGTACGTACCCGCTGCACCGGATCACCGGGGTCGCGGAGCTCGCCGACGACGCGGGCTGACGGGCCGTTCCGCCCGGGCGTCGTCTCACCCGTTCGGGTGCACGCCGGCGTTCATGCACGCCACGCCGGGGATGTCCCACCCTTGGGCGACATCGCCGGGCGCGCCGCATTCCGCCGTTCGGGCGGGGGCAGTCACCGGGTGTCCCTGTGAGCCTTGTGGAAAGGAAGTCCCAGCATGCGTGCTGTCCGTCGAGTCGCCGCCGTCCTGGCCACCGCCGCCCTGATGACCTTCGGTGGGCTGGCCACTCCGGCCGCCGCGGTGAGCATCGATGTAGCCGGCCTCGTCCTCGAGACACCGCAGATCTGATCCGCCTCCCGCGCACCCATCGGGCCGGTCCCGGCGCCCCCCGGGCCGGCCCGCGGTGGGGTGTCCCTCGTCTCTCGGTCAGCGAAAGGCCCCGTCGTCCCCATGCGTGAAAAACTGCCCGCCGTCGCTCTCTCCACTGTCGCCCTCGTGGGCGTGCTCGCGTCCTCCGCCGCGGCGGCCCCGCCCGCCCTGCCGCTGCCCCTGCCCGCCGCGGGCACCGAGCCCCTGGTCAACGAGGCGATCGGCATCGAGGGACCGCTGATCCAGAACGTCAATCTGCCCACGCTGAAGTAGCGCGGCGCGTCCGGTAGCTGTCGCCGTCCAGCCGCACGACGTCGGCGTGATGGGCGAGGCGGTCCGCCAGCGCCGGGGCGGAGGCACCGAAGACCTCGTCCCAGCGGCCGAGCGGGCGGTCGCCGGTCACGATCAGCGAGGCACGCTCGTAGCGGTGCGCGACCAGGCGGAAGAACAGTCCGGCGGTCGCCGCGTCGAAGGGCGTGTAGCCGACCTCGTCGACGATGAGCAGGGGGTACTCGTCGAGGGCGGCCAGCTCCGCGTCGAGCCGACCGGCGGCCCGGGCGTCGGAGAGCCGGGCGGCCCACTCGGCGGCGGTCGCGAAGAGCACCCGGTGCCCGGCCTGACAGGCACGCATGCCGAAGCCGATGGCGAGGTGGGTCTTGCCGGTGCCGGGCGGGCCGACGAGGACCACGTTGCGCCGGGCGGCGACGAACTCCGCCTTTCCGAGCCGGGCCACGGTCTCCCGGTCGAAGCCCCGGGGGTGCTGCTGGTCGAAGTCCTCCAGCAGCTTGCGGGCCGGGAACCCGGCCGCGCGGATCCGGGCCTCGGCGTCCGCGTCCGGGCCCGGCTGCCGGGGAACGGCAGGCGTGGCCGCCGGTTCCTCCTGTTCCGGCTTCCCCTGCCGCTGGTCCCCGTGGTCCCGCTCGGCATGGGGAGGCGTCGTCCGCCCGGGCCCGGCCTGCGGGCGCTCGGCATGTCCGCGATCCCCGTGCGCGGCCATCGGGCCCGACATGTAGGCGAGGATCGCCGCCGAGAAGATGAACGCCATGTGGATCACCGTCCCCCACAGCAGGGCGTGCCGGGAGGTGTGGTGGACGTCCACGAACATCTGGAGCAGGTGGACGGACGAGATGCCCACGATCGCCGTGGCGAGCTTGACCTTCAGTACGTTGGAGTTGACGTGCGAGAGCCATTCGGGCTGGTCACGGTGGCCCTGGAGGCCGATGCGCGAGACGAAGGTCTCGTAGCCGCCGACGATCACCATGATCAGCAGGTTGGCGATCATGACGACGTCGACCAGCTTGAGCACCGCGAGCATCACGTACGTCTCGGTGGCGTGCCCGCTCACGCACATCAGGATTAAGGTCCAGAGCTCCTTGAAGAACTTGTAGACGTAGACGCCCTGGGCGGCCACCAGCCCGAAGTAGAGCGGGGCCTGGAGCCAGCGGGTGGCGAACAGGGCGTAGCCGAGCGTGGTGGTCGTGGGATTCCGCACGGTTCGCCATTCTTCGGGGCCGCCGTGGAAAAACTGAATTCACACCACACGTTGGGATGAAAAGGCATTCAGTAGGACCGGAGCCGGTCCGGTCCCGCGCAGATCACACCCTCGGGACGGCGACGATCAGGCACACTGGACGTTTGGCCGAGTCGTTCGAGCCGTCCGAGCCGTCCGAGCCGTCCGGCCGTGGGAAAGGGTGCCACGCGTGAATGGTCCGCTGATCGTCCAGTCCGACAAGACCCTGCTCCTGGAAGTCGACCACGAGCAGGCCGACGACTGCCGTCGGGCCATCGCCCCGTTCGCGGAGCTGGAGCGGGCACCGGAGCACATCCACACCTACCGCGTGACGCCGCTGGGCCTGTGGAACGCCCGGGCCGCGGGTCACGACGCCGAGCAGGTCGTGGACGCGCTGGTGCAGTACAGCCGCTATCCGGTGCCGCACGCGCTGCTGGTCGACATCGCCGAGACGATGGACCGCTACGGGCGGCTCACGCTGTCCAAGCACCCGGCGCACGGGCTGGTCCTGACCACCACCGACCGTCCGGTGCTGGAGGAGATCCTGCGGTCGAAGCGGGTCGCGCCGCTGGTCGGCGCCCGCATCGACCCGGACACGGTCGCCGTGCACCCCTCCGAGCGCGGGCAGATCAAGCAGACGCTGCTGAAGCTGGGCTGGCCGGCCGAGGACCTCGCCGGGTACGTCGACGGTGAGGCGCACGCGATCGGGCTGGCCGAGGACGGCTGGGCGCTGCGGCCGTACCAGAAGCAGGCGGTGGAGAACTTCTGGCACGGCGGGTCGGGCGTGGTCGTGCTGCCCTGTGGCGCGGGCAAGACGCTGGTCGGCGCCGGGGCGATGGCGCAGGCGAAGTCCACGACCCTGATCCTCGTCACGAACACGGTCTCCGCCCGGCAGTGGAAGCACGAGCTGGTGCGGCGGACGTCGCTCACCGAGGACGAGATCGGCGAGTACAGCGGGACGAAGAAGGAGATCCGGCCCGTCACGATCGCCACGTACCAGGTGCTGACGACCAAGCGGAAGGGCGTCTATCCGCACCTGGAGCTGTTCGACTCCCGGGACTGGGGCCTGATCGTCTACGACGAGGTGCATCTGCTGCCGGCCCCGGTGTTCAAGTTCACGGCGGATCTCCAGGCACGGCGGCGGCTGGGCCTGACGGCCACGCTGGTGCGTGAGGACGGGCGCGAGTCGGACGTCTTCTCCCTGATCGGGCCCAAGCGGTTCGACGCGCCGTGGAAGGAGATCGAGGCGCAGGGATACATCGCGCCCGCCGACTGTGTGGAGGTCCGGGTCAATCTGACGGACGCGGAGCGGCTCGCGTACGCCACGGCCGAGGCGGAGGAGAAGTACCGCTTCTGCGCGACGACCGACACCAAGCGGAAGGTCACGGAGGCGATCGTCCGCCGCTTCGCCGGGCAGCAGATCCTCGTCATCGGCCAGTACATCGACCAGCTCGACGAGCTGGGTGAGCACCTCGGGGCGCCCGTGATCAAGGGCGAGACGTCGAACGCGCAGCGGGAGAAGCTGTTCGACGCGTTCCGGGAGGGCGAGATCAGCGTGCTCGTCGTGTCGAAGGTCGCGAACTTCTCGATCGACCTGCCGGAGGCGACGGTCGCGATCCAGGTGTCCGGCACGTTCGGGTCGCGCCAGGAGGAGGCCCAGCGGCTGGGCCGGGTGCTCCGGCCGAAGTCCGACGGTCACCAGGCGCACTTCTACTCGGTGGTCGCGAGGGACACCATCGACCAGGACTTCGCCGCGCACCGCCAGCGCTTCCTGGCGGAGCAGGGGTACGCGTACCGGATCATGGACGCGGACGAGCTGCTCGCGGAGAGCTGAGGCCGGCCGGCCACGCACCGATCACTTGCGGCGGACCACGCCCACTTCCTCGCCGTACTGGCCGAGGATGACCACGTCGAAGGCTGCGCCCGCGAACACCCTGACGGCGCGCAGGGCATCGCCGAGGCGATGACGGTGGTGGCTGCCTGCCACGGCGGTGGCGCCGGGCGGACGGCCCGGTGCCGAAGCGGGGGAGAAGGTTGCTGCGCTCATGTCTCCATGGTGCGTTTCCGGTCGTAAAGTCCGCGTCGGTCTGAGGGCCGAACCCGCGTACCCCGCTCGTACGCCTGCGGACCGACCCGTGCCCCTGAGGGAGGAGGCCCTCATCCCCTAGGGGATGAGGAACAAGAGACGAGGAACAGGGGACGAGAAAACCGTTGGCGGTCGGCTCCCCCGCTGCTCTAAGATCTCCGCTCTTGCCCGCCTCCCTCCCGGAGCGCCGCCGACCGGACGGAAACCGGCCGGCATCTCACCGCCATCCCTTCAGCAGGTCCTCCGGAGGCACCCCCTTGTCCACGCCCGTCGACGACCCGCTCTCCCGTGAGCGCTCCCACCTCTCCGCGTCCCGTTCCGCCCTGCGTGCCATGCGCGAGGACGTCGAGGCCCTCGACATCACCGACGTCACCGCGAACTGGGTCAACGCGGAGGTGCTGGCCCGCCAGATCGAGGAGCGCATCAAGGCCCTGGCCGACCTCAGCGACACGCCGCTGTTCTTCGGCCGGCTCGACTACCTGCGCGCACCGGGCGCCGAGCAGGCCGAGGGCGCGGAAGGGGAACGCTTCTACATCGGGCGGCGGCATGTGCACGACGCCGACGGCGACCCGATGGTCATCGACTGGCGCGCCCCGGTCTCCCAGCCGTTCTACCGGGCCTCCAAGAAGGACCCGATGGACATCGCGCTGCGCCGCCGCTTCGGGTACACCCGCGGCGACATCACGGCGTACGAGGACGAGCACCTCTCCGATCCCGCCGAGGCGGCCCGGACCAGCAAGCTGCTCCAGCAGGAGATCGAGCGACCCCGCGTCGGCCCGATGCGGGACATCGTCGCGACGATCCAGCCCGAGCAGGACGAGATCGTCCGGTCGGGGCTCTCCGGCACGGTGTGCGTGCAGGGCGGCCCGGGCACCGGGAAGACCGCCGTCGGCCTGCACCGGGTCGCCTACCTCCTCTACGCCCACCGCGAGCGCCTCGCCCGCACCGGCACGCTCGTCATCGGACCGAACCGTTCCTTCCTGCACTACATCGAGCAAGTGCTCCCCGCTCTCGGCGAGTTGGCGGTCCAGCAGGCCACCGTCGAGGACCTGGTGGGCCACGTGGAGATCAAGGGGACGGACGACGCGACGGCCGCGGTCGTCAAGGGCGACGCCCGGATGGCGCGGGTGCTGCGCAGGGCCCTCTACTCGCACGTCACGATGCCCACCGAGCCGGTCGTGGTCGTGCGCGGCTCCCGCCGGTGGCGCGTGGCGGCGTACGAACTGGAGGAGATCGTCCGCGAGTTGCTCGACCGCGACATCCGCTACGGCGCCGCCCGCGAGGCCCTGCCGCAGCGCATCGCGCACGCCGTGCTGGTGCAGATGGAGCGGTCGGGGGAGGCGCCGGACGACCGGGTGCAGGACGCGGTGGCCCGCAACAGCGCGGTCAAGGCCGCCGTCAAGGCGGTCTGGCCGGCCGTCGACCCGGCGAAGCTGGTGCTGCGCCTGCTGTCGGACCCGGACTTCCTCGCCGGACACGCGGCGGGGATCCTCGACGAGGAGGAGCAGAAGGCGGTGCTGTGGACGAAACCGGCGCGCAGCGTCAAGTCCGCCCAGTGGTCGGCCGCCGACGCCGTTCTCATCGACGAGGCCACCGACCTGATCCAGCGCACGCACTCCCTCGGCCATGTCGTCCTCGACGAGGCACAGGACCTCTCCCCCATGCAGTACCGGGCGGTCGGCCGCCGCTGCACGACCGGCAGCGCGACCGTCCTCGGCGACCTGGCGCAGGGCACGACGCCGTGGGCGACCCGGGGATGGGAGGAGGCACTGACCCACCTGGGCAAGCCGGAGGCGGTGATCGAGGAGCTGACGGCCGGTTTCCGCGTGCCGACGGACGTCATCACCTACGCCTCCCGGCTGCTCCCGCACATCGCCCCGGGGCTCACCCCGGTCGTGTCGATCCGTGAGAACCCGGGGCACTTCGAGGTCCGGCCGGTCGCGGGGACGACGGACGTGGTCGACGCCTGCCGCGCATCCCTGCGCCACGAGGGTTCGACGGGCCTGATCGCGGCGGACGCCCGGGTCCCGGAGCTGGCGGCGGCCCTGACGGAGGCCGGGATCCCGTACCTCGGCCCCGGCGAGGAGACCACCCAGGAGACCCGCCTGACCCTGGTCCCGGCGTCGCTCGCCAAGGGTCTGGAGTACGACTACGTCGTCCTGGACGAGCCCCGGGCGGTGGTCGACGGCGAGCCGGACGAACGGACGGGCTTGCGACGCCTGTACGTGGCGCTGACGCGCGCGGTGTCCGGCCTTGTCGTCACGCACGCGGCCGGGCTGCCGCCACAGTTGGCGTCAACTCCCCTTCGCTGAAGCCTCGGGCTTGCACGACGGGCATCACTGGCGGTGATGCCCGCGGGAGGCCCATCAGCGCCCAGCAGTCGCTCCTGCGCTCAGGTAGCGACCAAGCCGCCGTCTGCGGTGAGCACCGCGCCGGTGATGTAGCTGGCCTTGTCGGAAGCCAGGAACAGCACGGCCTCGGCGATCTCCTCAGGCTCGCCGGCGCGGGTGAGCGGTGTGTTCTGGCTGAACGCCTCGAACATCTCTCCCACCGTGTCGACGGCCGTGTCGGTCCGGATCGGGCCGGGCGCCACAGAGTTGACGCGAACGCCCGCCGCGCCGAACTCGACGGCCCACGACCGGGTCAGCGCGTCCATCGCGGCCTTGGAGGCGTTGTAGACGGAGCCGACCGGGGTGCCGATCTGCGCGGCGACCGACGACACGTTGACGATCGCCCCCTTCTTCTTGGCCACCATGGCCGGCGCGAGCGCGGCTGTCAGGAAGTAGGACGCACGAACATTGATGTCGAACACCTGCTCGTAGCTGTCGAGCGACTGCTCGGGGGTCGGCGAGAACGGGAAGATGCCCGCGTTGTTCACCAGCACGTCCACCTCGCCGACCTCCTCGGCGAGCTTGCGGACGTCGTCGATCTTCGCGACGTCCGCGACGACGAAGTGGCCCGTCCCGCCCGCCTCCTCGATCAGCTCGACGGTCTCCTTGCCGAGCTCGGCCCTGCGCCCCGTCACGTAGACGGTGGCACCCGCCTCCGCGAGCTTGACCGCGATCGCGCGGCCGATACCCGACGTGGCGCCGGTGACGAGTGCCTTCTTGCCCTGAAGTTCGTTGGTTGACATGTCCGCAAACCTGGCCGTGTCAGATCGTCAGAGCATAATTTCCGGATATACGGCCTGGTCAGGTCGAGGGCTTCGAAATGAATCAGGCGGTCAGGGCCGCTGTGCGCCGCCCGAAGTAAAGGCGCACGAACTGCGGCAGCCGGTAGCGGCCGAGTACGAGCGGCTCGATCAGGTGCACGCCCGCGAGTGACTCCAGCACCAGCTCGATCTCACCGGGGTCGGCCCCGGACATGTCCGCCGCCTTGTGACTGTCGATCACCTCGGCGTCCTGGCGCGCGAAGCACATGAGCATGCGCCGTTCCGGTTCGCTCAGCTGCTCCTCGGCTGCGATCAACGGGGCCAGCATCGCGGCGCAGTCGGACGGGATCACGCCGTCGAGCGTGCTCTCCCGCTGCATCTGCAGCAGGGCCATCTCGATCGTCCAGTGAGGACGCGAGCTGAGCTTGCCGCCGATCACCCTGATCGGGCCCGGCAGTCGCGAAAGGCGTTCCACCAGCATCCCGGCCTGCTCGGGTTCCGCGTCCGCACGCACCGGGCCGAAGGTCTTGCGGAGGAACTCCCGTGCCTCCCGCTCGGTCAGCCCGGCGATCTTCATCCAGGTCACCCCCGGCAGCTCGTGCAACCGGCGGACGCTCGTGAGAATCATCGCCGACCCGGGCGTGGCGAGATCGCGTACGGCCGCCGCGTCCTGCACGTCGTCGACCACTACCAGGAACCGCTTGCCGCGCGCCTTCTCCCGCCACAGTGCGGCTTTGTCGGCGACGGGGTTCTCCACGCCGACCGCGCGCAACAGCTGGTTGGCGACGTCCCCGCCCCTGACGAAGATCTGCCCGTCCGGGAAGCGGCCCCTGACGAGGTGGCCGATCCGGGTGGCCAGCACGGTCTTGCCGCTGCCCCGCATACCGGTGATGCCCACGGTGCCCGGCAACGTCCGGAGAGCCTGCGCGATCTCCTCGGCGCGGCCGGTGAAGTCGATCAGATCCGGCAGCAGCTGCTCCGGCCTGCGCGGCGGGGCGAGGTCGCCGTTGAGGATCTGCGCGTGGACCTCGCGCAGCTCCGGCCCCGGGTCGAGGCCGAGCTCCTCGTTGAGGAGTGCGCGCGCCTGGTGGAAGTGGTCAAGTGCTTCCCCCTGCCTGCCCTCCAGGTAGAGCGCGCGCATCAGGAGGGCGCGCGGTCGTTCCCTGAGCGGGAAGGCGGCGACGTGCTTCTGCAGCTCCAGCACGTCGAGCTCGCGTTCGAGGCAGTCCTCCCGCGCCTTGAGCCGGTAGTCGCCGAGCCGCACCCGTTGCGCGTCGAAGTAGGCGCTCCGGAGGCCTTCCAAGGGCTCGCCGCGGCAGTCGTCGACGATTTCGGCGCGGACCGTGTACCCGCCGTCCCTGGACTTCAGGTTCAGCTCCGGAAGCGTCTTGCGGAGCTTGTACACGTACGTCCGCAACGCCATCACCGCGCTCGGCGTCGGGTCGTCCCAGACCATGCCGATCAACTGGTCGTTGCTCAGCCGGATGCCGTTGTTCAGCAGCAACGCCGCCAGCACCGCCCGCTGCTGGCGCGGCCCCAGTTCGATCTCCTCGTCGTCGCGCCAGGCTCGTACCGGACCCATCAGTGAGAAGCGCAGGCTCATGCAACGGCACAACGCACGGGCACATCCCCTGCTTCCCCGTACAGAGGCAACCGAGGGAACGTGCGACGGTGAACTCCGCCGCCCGTGAAGGTGTTGTCAGACGTCACGGTCACCGTCACCCGCGGGTGCGGCCCGGGGGTGTTCAGACGGAGTCCAGGGCGGCCCGCCACCGCGCGACGGCATCCGCCGACACCGGTGCCTCCCAGCCCTCCGGCCGGGCCGCCCCGCCGATGTGGAAGCCGTCGACCCCGGCCGTCAGCAGCGTCGGCACATGGTCGAGCCGCAGCCCGCCCCCCACCAGGAGATGCTGCTCGTACCCCGGCTCCCCCTGCCGGGCCGCCTCCGCGAGCAGCACGGGAAGCCCGTCGTCGACCCCGTCCGCCGCCCCGGCCGTCAGGTACGTGTCCAACCCCGGCATCCCGTCCAGCTGCTTGCGCAGCGCGTCCCGGTCGGCGGCCCGGTCGATCGCCCGGTGGAAGGTCCAGGGGCAGCCGTCCAGCGCCCCCACAACCCGCTCCACAGCCGCCAGATCCACCCCACCCCCCGCGTCGAGGAACCCCAGCACGAACTCCTCGGCCCCGGCCTCCCGCAGCCCGGCGGTCACACCGACCAGCCGGTCGACGTCCCCGGCCGCGAAGCCGTCGGCGAGCCGCAGCATCACCCGCAGCGAGATGTCGACGGCACGGCGGATCCCGGCGACGGTGGCGGCCGACGGGGTGAGCCCGTCGGCCGCCATGTCGGTGACCAGTTCGAGGCGGTCCGCGCCTCCGGCCTGGGCGGCGACCGCGTCCTCGACGCCGAGGGCGATCACCTCCAGGACTGCACGCTTGCTCATGGGGCCCCTTCGTCGGCATGGCGTCGGCGTTCGACAACAGGTCTAGTCCAATCAAGACTACGCTGCCCCCTCACGCCCGATTCCAAGCCCTGGAGGACATGGCTCACCCGAAGAGGTTCAGGTCCTTCGCCTCCACCCCGACCAGCTCGAACGCGGGCGCCCCGTCGACCGGCCGTCCCGTGTACAGCCGCACCAGCGTCGGCCCGTCCCCGATGAAGCGCCCCGGGGGCCGCTCCCCGCCGCTCTCGCCCAGCCGCAGCGGTTCGTCCGGGTCGTCGAGGTCGGCGTGCAGCGGCACGTGCCCCCGCTCGCGGGTGAGCCGGGCGAGCAGCGCGAGCGCGTCCGGCAGCCCGGCCCCGCCGTACGCCCCGGGCTCGCCGAGGGCCTCGCGCACGTCCCCGGCGTGCACCCACTCCCCCAGCGCGAGGCCGTCCAGCTTCCCGTCCGACCCTGCGATGACCGGCCCGGCCCCGGTCATCCCGCGCTCCAGCTCGTCGACCACCCGCGCGTTGCTCCAGCCGTCGCGCTCGGCGATGTCCCGGTCGTTCGACTCGGGCGAGAACACGCCCTCCTCGAACCGGTTCTCCACCACCCGCGTGAGCGCGGCCGAGCAGTGCGCCAGCACCGACCGCACCGACCAGCCCGGACACGCCCTCACGGGCAGCGCGAAGTCCTCCTCGGCCCTGCCCCGCAACAGCGGGATCAGCGCGTCACGCTCGATCGCGAGCAGCCGCCCGGGCTGCTCGGGGTCCCGTACGTCGTGCACATCAGCAGGAGTCGTCATGGGACCCACGCTAGGTGCCGCGGCCCGTTCGGCGGGAGAATGCCCCCATGGCCGATCTCGACGTCCTCCGCGCCCGCTTCGTCCGCACCCTGGAAGCGGCCCGGGGCCCGGCCGGCGGCCCGGACCCGGACCCGTACGCCGACGACCTGCTCGGCCGCTGGCAGGAGCCCCAGCGCCGCTACCACACGGTCGCGCATCTCACGGCGGTCCTGGACCACATCGACGTGCTGGAGAAGTACGCGCACGACCCGGACGTGGTCCGGCTGGCCGCGTGGTTCCACGACGCCGTCTACCTCCCCGACCGCTCCGAGAACGAGGAACGCTCCGCCCGCCTGGCCGAGCGCGCCCTCCCCGAGGCCGGCATGTCCGCCGCCAAGACCGCCGAGGTGGCCCGCCTGGTCCGCCTCACCGTCGGCCACGACCCCGCCGACGACGACCCCGACGGCCAGGTGCTGTGCGACGCCGACCTGGCGATCCTCGCCTCGCCCCCGTCGGCGTACGCCGCCTACACCGCGGCCGTCCGCGAGGAGTACCACTTCGTCCCGAACGACGCCTTCCGCGCGGGCCGCGCGGCGATCCTGCGCCAACTCCTCGACCTGCCGAGGCTGTTCAGGACGCCGTACGGAGCGTCGGAGTGGGAGGCGACGGCCCGCTACAACCTCACCGCCGAGCTGGAAATGCTGTCGCTTCCACCGGACGTCCCCTCGTAACCTGCCCGGCATGTGGACAACGGGCGCGGAACAGGTGGAGCAGGCCGTCGACGAGTGCGTGGGCCTGCTGGGGGCGGTCACCGACCGGGACTGGGAGGCGGTGCGCGCCGGGCGGCTGGAGTGGAGCTGCCGGGAGACGGCGGAGCATATCGCCGGGGACCTCATCGGGTACGCGGGGCAGCTGGCGGGGCGCGAGCCCGAGGGGTACACGCCGTTCGAGATCTCGTTGGAGGAGGGGACGGACAACGCGGGTGCGCTGCGCGTGATCCGCACGATGGGCGCCCTGTTCGCCGCCGCGATCCGCACCACCCCGCGCGAGGTGCGGGCCTTCCATCCGTATCCGTTCCGCAGCGCGAACCGTGAGGGGTTCGCCGCGATGGGCGTGGCCGAGGTGCTGCTGCACACCCACGACATGGCCGAGGGGCTGGGCGTGTCGTACGAACCGGCCCCCGAGCTGTGCGACTTCGTCCTCACCCGGATCTTCCCGCACGTGCAGCCCGGCCCCACCCCGTGGCAGACCCTGCTGTGGGCCACCGGCCGGGGTGACCTGCCCGGCCGCGAACCGGTCACCGAGTGGCGCTGGTCCAACAACCTGGTGCTGCCGACCGAGCGGCTCACCCTTGAAGGCGTCACTCCGGCGGCGGCCGGCGATCTGGGCATGGTCGGCGACGGCGGCTTCGAGTGGCTCGGAGGCGACCCGGCCGAGGGCACCCGGGTGGGCGCCGGGCTGGTGTTCAAGCAGTACGAGGACGGCGTCCACCGGCCCGAGTGGGGCATGTACGTCCTGGTCCGGCGCGAGGACGGCCGCGCGCTCGGCGCCATGGGCTTCCACGGCGTCCCGGACGAGTCGGGGCGGGTGGAAATCGGTTACGACCTGGTCGAAGCGGCCCGTGGCCACGGTTACGCCACCGAGGCGCTGCGCGCGCTGTCGGCGTACGCGCTGTCCCGGGACGAGGTACGGACCGTCGTCGCGAACGTCGAGCGGGACAACACGCCCTCGCACAACGTCCTCGCCCGCGCCGGGTTCAAGGCCGTCGCGGAGGACGCCGAGCAGGTCGCCTACGAACTGCGCGAACCCGGCGCCTGAGCCCGCCCCTTGGGCCGCCGCAGCCCCGCCCCGTGCAGCAGCCGCACCACTTCGCGGCTGCTGACCTCCACGGCCCCGGCGGCCACGACGTCCGCGTACCGCTCGGCGGGGATGTCGTAGTGGTCGCGCTCGAAGGCACGCCGGGGCACACCGAGGCGTTCGGCGAAGGTGTGCAGCTCCTCGTACGAGACGTCGCTGATCAGGTGGGACCACATGCGCCCGTGGCCGGGCCAGGTCGGCGGGTCGATGTAGACGGTCACGAGGGCGCCGCTCCGCCGAGGGCCTCGCCCAGCGATCCCAGCGCCGCGACCTTCACGCCCGCCTCGCTGCACACCCAGTGCGGGTCGGGCCCCAACTCCGGTTGCACGTCCAGCGCGTGCGGGTCGCCGGTGCCGCACACCGGGCACAGCGGCCAGCGGCCGTAGCGCTCCAGCAGGGCGTCCTGCACGTCCTGCGCGACCAGACCGGCGACGTACTGCGCGCCCTCCGGCCACTGCTCGACCCACCACCGCCGCTGCACGACGGACTGCTCGACCAGCGACACGACGTCCGCCTCGGCGACGCGTCCCGCGACGAGGTCGGCCAGCACGAGGGCGCGCGCGGCGTGCAGCGCCTGCTCCAGGGGGCTGATGGGGTCCATGCCCCCATTGTGCGCACTCTTGACCGTGACGCCGAGCCGAAAATATCTTTCAGAGGTGACCTCAAGAGTGAAGGAAAGTTTCGGCACCCCGCCGGCCCCCGCCGCCCTCGCGGCCAAGGTCCGCACGCTGGGCCCGTCGATGACGCGTTCCATGCAGCGCGTCGCCGAGGCCGTCGCGGGCGACCCGGCCGGCTGCGCGGCCCTCACGGTCACCGGCCTCGCCGAACTCACCGGCACCAGCGAGGCCACCGTCGTACGCACCGCCCGGCTGCTGGGCTATCCGGGTTACCGGGACCTGCGCCTGGCCCTCGCCGGCCTCGCCGCGCAGCAGCAGTCCGGCCGCGCCCCGGCCATAACGACGGACATCGCGGTCGACGACCCGATCGCCGACGTCGTCGCGAAGCTCGCCTACGACGAGCAGCAGACCCTCGCCGACACCGCCGCCGGCCTCGACACCGTCCAGCTCGGCGCGGCCGTCACCGCGCTGACCGGTGCCCGCCGCACGGACGTGTACGGCGTCGGGGCGTCCGGGCTGGTCGCCCAGGACCTCACACAGAAGCTGCTGCGGATAGGTCTGGTGGCGCACGCGCACAGCGACCCGCACCTGGCCGTCACCAACGCCGTGCAACTGCGCGCGGGCGACGTCGCGATCGCCATCACGCACTCCGGGTCGACGGGGGACGTCATCGAGCCGCTGCGGGTCGCCTTCGAGCGCGGGGCGACGACGGTGGCGATCACCGGCCGCCCCGACGGCCCGGTCTCCCAGTACGCCGACCACGTCCTCACCACGTCCACCGCGCGGGAGAGCGAGCTGCGTCCCGCGGCGATGTCGTCCCGGACCGGTCAGCTTCTTGTGGTGGACTGCCTGTTCGTGGGGGTGGCGCAGCGGACGTACGAGACGGCGGCGCCGGCGCTCTCGGCGTCGTACGAGGCGCTGGCCCACCGGCACCGCCCCTGAGCCGGCCCCGGTCGGCACGCACCGGAAAGACACGGAAAGAGCCCTCCCATGACCTCCACCTCCGACCCCCGTGATCTCAGAGCCGAGTTGGGGTCCCTGACCACCGAGGCGTTCCGGCCGGACCTCGCCGGTATCGACCGGTTGCCCACCCTCGACATCGCGCGGCTCATGAACGGCGAGGACGCCACCGTGGCCGGGGCGGTCGCGGCCCGGCTGCCGCAGATCGCCGCCGCGATCGACGCCCTGGCCGAGCGGATGGCCCGGGGCGGCCGCCTGGTCTACGCGGGTGCGGGCACGGCGGGCCGGCTGGGCGTCCTGGACGCCTCCGAGTGCCCGCCCACCTTCAACACCGACCCCTCCCGGGTCGTCGGGCTGATCGCGGGCGGCCCGCAGGCCGTGGTCACCTCGGTCGAAGGCGCGGAGGACTCCCGGGAACTGGCCCGTGCCGACCTGGAGCCGCTCGGCCTGACCCCGGACGACACGGTGGTCGGCATCTCGGCCTCCGGCCGCACGCCCTACGCCATCGGCGCGGTCGAGTACGCCCGCAGCCGCGGCTCCCTCACCATCGGCCTCGCCTGCAACGCCGACAGCCCGCTGGCAGCGGCCGCCGAGCACGGCGTGGAGATCGTCGTGGGCCCCGAACTGCTCACCGGCTCCACCCGCCTGAAGGCCGGCACGGCACAGAAGCTCGTCCTCAACATGCTCTCGACGATCACGATGATCCGCCTGGGCAAGACCTACGGGAACCTGATGGTCGACGTCCGCGCCTCCAACGACAAACTGCGCGCCCGCTCCCACCGCATCGTCGCCCTCGCCACCGGCGCGGGCGACGAGGAGATCGAACGGGCCCTGGCCGCCACCGACGGCGAGGTGAAGAACGCGATCCTGACCATCCTGGCCGACGTGGACGGCCCGACGGCGGCGCGCCTGCTGGAGGAGTCCGACGGCCATCTGCGCGCGGCCCTGGCGGCGGCCGGCTGACTCACCGGCCCCGGCGGCGCTGACCGCCGTAGAAGGTGCCGCCCGCCAGGACCAGGGTCAGTCCGGCGGTGACGGCGAGGGTGATCTCCGTGGTGTTCCGCTGATCGGGACTGTCGGGCAGCCTGGGATCGAGCAGCCCGAGCGGGTCCTTGCGGATCTCGACGCGGTCGCCGGGCTCTGCCTGGCCGAAGCAGTTCTCCTGCTGGGACACCTCGTACGTCTTTCGGTCCCCGCCGAGCTCCCGGACCGTGCAGAACATGTCCGGCCCGCGCCGCTGGTCCCGGTCGGCCACCTGGGTCACCACGGCGTCGACGGGCTCTCCCACGGTTGCCATGTACCCCTCGTACACGGCGGGCCCGGCGAACAGCATCAGCGCGAATCCGCCGAAGGAGACGAGCGTCGCCGCCCCGGCCCGGTGCCAGGAACCGCCGATGACACTGGCGGCGACCGCGATGGTCGCCATGCAGACGACGACCCCGAGCCAGGTCACCCACTGTCCGACCGCGGAACCGACCAACAGCAGGGCGGGCACCAGCACGGCCCACAGCGCGGAACCGGCGGCCTTGCGCACGCCGGACAGGGCCGGCCGTGAACTGCCCGTCCCGCTGCCGCCGTCGGCCTCCACAGCTGTCCCGGACGCGCTCATGTCCCCCGAACTCCTGTCCCTGGCACGCTCATGTGCGTCCGCCACGATATACAACGTCCACTTCGAAGGCGTCGGCACCGGGCGCCTGGAGGACGACCCGGCCACCGTCAAGGAGCAGTTCGTCGCAAACCTCAAGGACGGCACCGCCTGAGCCCCGGGATCCGGGCTTCGAGCTCTCTTTTCAAGGAACGGGTAGAGGGCCTCAACCCGCCCTCCCACCCCGCGTGTTGACTTGACGCGTTCGGCTTGCCACGGACAGTGACAGACCTCTAACGTTCGTGCACAAGCAACAGCCCCCGCCCGGTGCGCCAACACCTGCGGGGGCTTAACCAACGGCATCGAAGGACAAGTTCGATCCCATGGCTGAGACCCAGCTTAGTGCTGCCTCCCCGTCCGCGCACCCAATGGCGAACCCCGGCTACGGCAAGCGCTCCACCCCTGACCAACTCCCCCGCTCTCCGCACGACTTCGCACACCTCCCACCCCGCGAAGCCGCCATCGCCGCCTACCTCGACCGGCTCCCCGACGGCGCCGACGAAGCCCATCGGCTATGCGGAGGCGGAGATCCCCGTGTATCTCCTCATCGACCGCGACAACCACTCTCTCACGGTCTTCAGCGAGCCGAAGGACGGCCGCTACCAGCAGATCTCCCCCCACCCCTGGGGCGCCACCGTCGAGCTCCCCGCCCCCGTGAACATCACCCTGGACACCGAGAAACTCAAGGACTACGGCGACTGACGACAATAGGAGCCATGAACCACGCCCAGCTCACCGCGCTAGGCCGTGCCCTCCGTCTCCTCGGCGAGCACGGGGAGGCACTCACCTCCGACACCCCGGACGCCAAACTGCACGAGGTCAAGGCGGATCTGAAGCGCGCCCTGGACCTGCTGGAGGAAAGCGTCTCGAACGCGGCGCCCAGCACACGCTGCCCCGAGCATCCGAACGGCCCGGTCGACGAGGCCGCCCCCGACCTGTGCCTGCTGTGCGAGACCCGGCGCCGGGCCGCCCGCCGCGCGGAGTTCAACGGCCCCGCCCCGCATCACCGGCCCACCGAGCCGGTCCAGTCCCGCTACGGCGTCAGCGGCGACCGCCCGCAGCCCCAGCAGCGCTGGCTGCCGGAGCTGTGGAACGGCCAGACCTGGCAGCTGTGCGGCACCCCGCGCCGGGACCGCCGCGAGGCCGAACTGTACATCGCCGCCCAGCGCAAGGCTCCCCGGGCGGCCATGGCGTACCGGCTGGTGCACGAGTTCACCGACTACGAGGTGCTGCGCGTGTGGGGCACGCCGGTCAGGGTCGACATCGAGCCGATGGGCAACCTGTAGCTCACAGGAGGGGCAGGGCGGAGAAGTCGTAGCCCTCCCACAGCCGCCGCGACGCCTCCTCCGGGTACGCCCTCGCCTCAGGCTTCGCGTCCAGCACCTGCACGAGCCGCCGCTCGCCGTCGTACACCGGCCAGCCCGGGTCCCCCGTCCTCGCGAACGCCGTCCAGGACTGACGGAAACGGGACGACAGCGCCTCGGCCTCGGCGGACGGCTGCGTGCCCCCGAACAGCAGAAGGCCCAGGTCCGCCCCGAACGTGCCGAAGAGCAGGGGGATGTCCAGGCCGTGGCAGGCGCCCAGCGCGCCGCCGTTGCCCGGGGCCGGCCAGGTCAGTTCGTAGACGTGCGCGCGGCCACCGCCCGCGCGCTGCGCCTCGGCCAGGTGCAGGGAGGGCATGTTGAACAGCCAGTCCGTCTGGACGCGTTCGTAGAGTTCGCCGGGCAAGGCGTCGGGGAAGGCCGTGCGGTAGGCCTGTTCGCCGTCGGGGCCGGGGGCGAAGAGGCGGAGGGCCGCTGTCGCCCTCTCCTCGGAGATCTGGCCGAGTCGGCCCGCCATGGCGACGAAGAGGCGGTACTCGTCGCGGTTGTGGCCGACGAGCAGGTCGATGTCCTTGGCCGCACCGGCCGCCAGGGCCTGCCAGGGCGTGACCGGCAGGACCTCGCCGTCGACGACCGGCGAGAAGGGCGTCACCGTCGGCGCCGCCTGGCCCCAGCGGTCGACGTACTGGAGCATCTTGCCGCTCAGCGACTCACCCGCCGAGGTCAGTTCGCGCGGGGCGATGGCCGCCAGGTCGGCGACCGTGGGGCGCAGCCCCATCTCGGCGGCGAGAGCGGCACCGATGTCACGGGCCAGGGCGTCCGAGAAGAACGTGCCCGGCACGCTCTGCGCGATCACCCGCCGGAACAGGCCAGCCGCCCTCGGCATGGCCAGCAGTGAGGCGGCCGAACCCGCGCCCGCCGACTCGCCGAAGACCGTGACCTGGCCGGGGTCGCCGCCGAACGCCTCGATGTTGTCCCGGACCCATTCGAGGGCGGCCAGCTGGTCGAGCAGGCCGCGGTTGGCGGGCGCCCCCTCGATGTGGGCGAAGCCCTCCATGCCGACGCGGTAGTTGAGGGACACGACCACGAGATCACCGTCGGCCGCGATGCGCCGGGCGTCGTAGCCGGGGCTGCCGGAGTGGCCGAGCTTGTAGGCGCCGCCGTAGATCCACACCATCACCGGACGGCGGGCGCCCGGGTCCGGTTCGGGGGTCCAGACGTTGACCGTGAGCCACTCGTCGCCCTCGGGCACGTCGAGCAGTCCCGGACCGCCGAGGATGCCGAGGTCCTGCGGGGGCGGCGGGCCGAAGGCGTACGCGTCCCGTATGCCGTCCCAGGCGTGGGCGGGGCGCGGTGCCATGAAGCGGGCCTCGCCCACGGGGGGTGCGGCGAAGGGGATGCCGCGGAAGACGGCGAGGCCCTCCTCCCTGCGGCCGCGTACGGCTCCGGCGGCGGTGCTCACCACCGGTGCGGGCTGCCCGGCTGAGGCGCCGGTCGGGGGGTGGGACTCGGTCGTCGTCATCTCTGGGTCTCCTCACGGGGTGGCCGATGAACAGGCGCTCGGTCAGTGTCCTTGACTGACGCAAGCGAATCCAGGGCACCCCGGGTGCGGATCCCGCGGGGTCAGCTGAGCGTCTTCAGCGCCGCCGCGTCGTAAGGCGCCAGCTCCTCGAAGCGGCCGGACAGGACCTTCCGCGCCCACTGCGGGTCCTGGAGCAGGGCGCGGCCGACGGCGACCATGTCGAACTCGTCGCGCTCGAAGCGGTCCAGGAGGTTGTCGAGGTCGCCGAGCTCGGCGCCCTCGCCCTGGAAGGCCTTGATGAAGTCGCCGTTCAGGCCGACCGAGCCGACGGTGATGGCGGGCTTGCCGGTGATCTTCTTGGTCCAGCCGGCGAGGTTGAGGTCGGAGTCGTCGAACTCGGGCAGCCAGTAGCGGCGGGTGGAGGCGTGGAAGGCGTCGACGCCGGCTGCGGCGAGCGGGGTCAGGATGGCCTCCAGTTCCTCGGGCGTCTCGGCGAGGCGGGCGTCGTAGGCGTCCTGCTTCCACTGCGAGTAGCGGAAGATGACGGGGAAGTCCGCGGAGACGGTCTCTCGGACGGCCGCGACGATCTCCGCCGAGAACCGGGTGCGGGCGGCCGGGTCGCCGCCGTAGGCGTCGGAGCGGCGGTTGGTGCCCTCCCAGAAGAACTGGTCGAGCAGGTAGCCGTGGGCGCCGTGGATCTCCACGCCGTCGAAGCCGATGCGCTCGGCGGCGGCCGCGGCCTCGGCGAACGCGCCGATGACGGCGTCGATGTCGGCCTGGGTCATGGCCTTGCCGGTGGGCTCGTCGGCGCCGATGCGCAGGCCGGAGGGGCCGACGGCCGGGGCGTCCGCGACCGGGGGCTCGCCCTGGTTGCGGACCATGCCGATGTGCCAGAGCTGCGGCACGATCGTGCCGCCCGCGGCGTGCACCGCCTCGGCGACCTTCGCCCAGCCCGCGAGCTGCTCCTCGCCGTGGAACCGCGGCACGCGGTCGCTCTGCCCGGCCGACTCGTGGCCGACGTAGGTGCCCTCGGTGACGATCAGGCCGACGCCGGCGGCGGCGCGGCGGGAGTAGTACGAGACGACGTCGTCGCCGGGGACGCCGCCCGGGGAGAACATGCGGGTCATCGGCGCCATCGCGATCCGGTTCGGGACGGTCAGGCCGCCCAGCGATATGGGCCGGGACAGGATTTCGGCGGCGCGGGAGGCGGCGGAGGCGTCGACGGTCACGTGGGGGGCTCCTCTTCGGATACCGGACAGTATGTGCATACGCATAGGACGTACTGTCCAACCATCCGGACCCGCCCGCCCCATCCCGTCGGCGCTGTGATCCAGGACACGCCCGAGGGCGGCACCCCCTGTAGGAACAGGAAGTGCCGCCCTCGGCAAGGACGTTGATCGACCGGGTCGATCAGAAGTCCATGTCACCGCCCGGCATGCCGCCGCCGGCGGGCGCGGCGGACTTCTCCGGCTTGTCGGCGATGACGGCCTCGGTGGTGAGGAACAGCGCGGCGATGGAGGCGGCGTTCTGCAGAGCGGAACGGGTCACCTTCGCCGGGTCGATGATGCCCTCGGCGATCATGTCGACATACTCACCGGTCGCGGCGTTCAGGCCGTGGCCGACCTGGAGGTTGCGGACCTTCTCCACGACGACGCCGCCCTCGAGACCACCGTTGACGGCGATCTGCTTCAGCGGGGCCTCCAGGGCGAGCTTCACGGCGTTGGCGCCGGTCGCCTCGTCACCCTCGAGCTCCAGCTTCTCGAACACCTGGGAGGCCTGGAGCAGGGCCACGCCACCACCGGCGACGATGCCCTCCTCGACGGCCGCCTTGGCGTTGCGCACGGCGTCCTCGATGCGGTGCTTGCGCTCCTTGAGCTCCACCTCGGTGGCGGCACCGGCCTTGATGACGGCCACGCCGCCGGCCAGCTTCGCCAGGCGCTCCTGGAGCTTCTCGCGGTCGTAGTCCGAGTCGCTGTTCTCGATCTCGGCGCGGATCTGGTTGACCCGGCCCTGGACCTGGTCGGCGGAGCCGGCACCGTCGACGATGGTGGTCTCGTCCTTGGTGATGACGACCTTGCGGGCCTTGCCCAGGAGGTCGATCGTGGCGTTCTCCAGCTTGAGGCCGACCTCCTCGGAGATCACCTCGCCGCCGGTGAGGATGCCGATGTCCTGGAGCATCGCCTTGCGACGGTCACCGAAGCCCGGGGCCTTGACGGCGACGGACTTGAAGGTGCCGCGGATCTTGTTGACGACCAGGGTCGACAGGGCCTCGCCCTCGACGTCCTCGGCGATGATCAGCAGCGGCTTGCCCGACTGCATGACCTTCTCCAGGAGCGGGAGCAGGTCCTTGACGTTGGAGATCTTGGAGTTCGCGATCAGGATGTACGGGTCGTCGAGGACGGCCTCCATACGCTCCATGTCGGTCGCGAAGTACGCCGAGATGTAGCCCTTGTCGAAGCGCATACCCTCGGTGAGCTCCAGCTCCAGACCGAAGGTCTGGGACTCCTCGACGGTGATGACGCCTTCCTTGCCGACCTTGTCCATGGCCTCGGCGATGAGCTCGCCGATCTGGGTGTCGGCGGCGGAGATGGAGGCCGTGGAGGCGATCTGCTCCTTGGTCTCGACGTCCTTCGCCTGCTCCAGCAGGGCGGCGGAGACGGCCTCGACGGCGCGCTCGATACCGCGCTTGAGCGCCATCGGGTTGGCGCCGGCGGCTACGTTGCGCAGGCCTTCCTTGACCAGGGCCTGGGCGAGAACGGTCGCGGTGGTCGTACCGTCACCGGCGACGTCGTCCGTCTTCTTGGCGACTTCCTTGACCAGCTCGGCGCCGATCTTCTCGTACGGGTCCTCGAGTTCGATCTCCTTGGCGATGGAGACACCATCGTTGGTGATCGTGGGGGCGCCCCACTTCTTCTCGAGGACGACGTTGCGGCCCTTGGGGCCGAGCGTCACCTTGACGGCGTCCGCGAGCTGGTTCATGCCGCGCTCGAGGCCGCGCCGCGCCTCCTCGTCGAACGCGATGATCTTGGCCATGTGAAGTGGTCCCTCCAGGACTGGGGGTGATTACTTCGGACCGCGCCCGCGCCCGCGACGGACGGCTCGCTGACCCCGTGGTTCCTTCCCACCTGGCCTGCGGGCCTCACCGACCCGGTCCTTACGTTGTCACTCTCACCTTCAGAGTGCTAACGCAATGATTAGCACTCGGGCATGGCGAGTGCAAGCGGCTCCCACGGTTCGGGCGGGGCGCTCAGCCCCCGGCGAACAGGGCGCGCCGGGCTCGGCCACAGGCCGTCGACAGCGCCACGGCGGACCGGGCGAGCCGGGAAAAGGCCTGGCCTACGGCCCAACGCGGCGGCGAAACCGAAGCGGGCGGGCCGGGAAACGCCTGGACCGACGGCCCACGGCGGCCGTGATGCCCGCGCGAGCCGGTCCGGACGAGAACGCGGGGCAACAACTCACACCCCTGCACCTGGGCGGCGGACTCCGAGGCACCTTCGGGCGCGGCGGGCCTCGGCGGGAGGTCGACCCGAAGAGCGCCCGTCGCCCCGGCTACCCGCCCCGGACAGGCCGAAGGGCCCGCACCCCGGGGGGTGCGGGCCCTTCAGAGAAGACCGGTCGCTTGCGCTGGTCGTGGTGCGCGTTCAGGCAGAGACGCGAACCATGTCGGCCTGCGGTCCCTTCTGGCCCTGCGAGATCTCGAACTCGACCCGCTGGCCCTCCTCCAGGGTGCGGTAGCCGTCCATCTGGATCGCGCTGTAGTGGACGAAAACATCCGCACCACCGTCGACCGCGATGAAGCCGTACCCCTTCTCCGCGTTGAACCACTTGACGGTGCCCTGAGCCATGCCTAACTCCCCTATTACTGGCCCTTGCACAGATCCACACTTCGCGGACCCGGGTCAGACCTCACCCCCCACGGTTGGGGGCGTGCGCCGGAACGCGTCGACCGCGGCTGAATGTATCTGTCCAACTGCCGTCTGCAACAGGTCAATCGGACGAGAATTCTGGACGCGCAGGATCCGGAATGTGGGGAGAATTCGCCCGACTTCAGGGCAAGTCGGGCCACACAAAAGGAACAAAAGCCGCGAAAGACGCACACACTTTGGCTACATCTTGTCGGGCGCGCGGCAGGAATTAAGGGCTTCCGATCAGGAGATCGGCGCTGCGTTCCCCAACTGTACCGCGCTCAATCACACAGAATTGCCCCCTCCGCTTCTCTCACGGAGGGGGCAATTCGATGAGCTCTCAGTAACCGCCGTTACCGAAGGTAATAATCAAGCCGGTCGACCGGTTCAGCCACCCGCGACGGCGGGAATGATCGACACCCCGGCACCGTCCGGCGTCGCCGTCTTCAGGCCCTGCTCGAACCGCACGTCGTCGTCATTGACGTACACGTTGACAAAACGGCGCAGCTTGCCCTGGTCGTCCAGCACCCGGGCGGCGATCCCGGTGTGGTTCTTCTCCAGGTCGGCGATGACCTCGCCGAGGGTCGCCCCCTCGGCGGCGACCTCGGCCTGGCCGCCGGTGTAGGTACGCAGGATGGTGGGGATGCGAACGGTGACGCTCATGACTTCAAAACCTCCGGTGGGATTCAGGCCTCAGGGGCGCGGGGCTGTGTCGATGTGCGGCTCCGCCGCGTGGGCGCGACCAGCCCCCACCGGCCCGCAGCGAACGACGGTCAGACGAGCCCAGCCTCCCGGAAGGAGTCCAGGCTCGGCCGAATGGTCGCAGTGAGCCCGGTCCCGGCCACCGCGTCCAGCGTCTTCAGACCGTCGCCCGTGTTCAGCACCACGGTCGTCAACGACGGGTCGAGCACCCCGTTCTCGATCAGCTTCTTCGCCACGCCCACGGTCACACCACCGGCGGTCTCCGCGAAGATGCCCTCGGTCCGGGCGAGGATCTTGATCGCGTCGACGACCTGCTCGTCGTTCACGTCCTCCACCGCACCGCCCGTACGCCGCGCGATGTCGAGCACGTACGGCCCGTCCGCCGGGTTGCCGATCGCCAGCGACTTGGCGATCGTGTCCGGCTTCTGGGGGCGCACGACGTCGTGGCCGGCCTTGTAGGCCGTCGACACCGGCGAGCAGCCCTCGGCCTGCGCGCCGAAGATCTTGTACGGCTTGTCCTCGACCAGTCCGAGCTTGATCAGCTCCTGAAGACCCTTGTCGATCTTCGTGAGCTGCGAGCCGGAGGCGATCGGCACGACGATCTGGTCGGGCAGCCGCCAGCCGAGCTGCTCGCAGATCTCGTACGCCAGGGTCTTGGAGCCCTCGGCGTAGTACGGCCGCAGGTTGACGTTGACGAAGCCCCAGCCCTCGCCCGCCGGGTCGCCGATCAGCTCGGAGCAGAAGCGGTTCACGTCGTCGTAGTTGCCCTGGATGCCGACGAGCTCGCCGCCGTAGACCGCGGCCATGACGACCTTGCCCTGCTCCAGGTCGTGCGGGATGAACACACAGGAGCGGAAGCCGGCGCGGGCCGCCGCGGCACCCACGGCGCCGGCGAGGTTGCCGGTGGAGGAGCAGGACAGCGTGGTGAAGCCGAAGGCGCGGGCGGCCTCCAGGGCCTGGGCGACGACACGGTCCTTGAAGGAGTGCGTCGGGTTGCCGGAGTCGTCCTTGATGAAGAGCTTGCCGGCGTCGACACCCAGCTCGCGCGCGAGGTTGTCGGCCTTGACGAGCTGGGTCCAGCCCGGGTTGATGTTCGGCTTGGTCGCCACGTCGGCCGGAACCGGCAGCAGCGGGGCGTAGCGCCAGATGTTCGCGGGTCCCGCTTCGATCCGCTTGCGGAGCTCCTCGGTGTCGTAGGCCGAGAAGTCGTAGGCGATCTCCAGCGGGCCGAAACACTCCTCGCACGCGAAGACCGGGCCGAGGGGTACGCGGTGACCGCACTCGCGGCAGCTCAGCGCCGCGGCGGGACCGAGGTCTACGGTGGAGTCAGTGGTGCTTGCAACAGTCTGCACAGCCATGTGAGGCGAGGCCCTTCCTCATCTTCCTCACGACGCATCTCGCCGTGAGACGGATTTGGCACCTTCCCGAGCCGGGACCTCGCGGAGCGGTCGACAGTGACCTACGAGTATCGGCTGGAGGGTTGCCGGGGCTTCATCGGGCCGTATCCCTCTGCCCCTCTGGATGAGCTGTATTCGGTTGTAAACAACGGCTGACCCCGGACATGCGATGGTCATCCGCGTTGTTCAAGACTGTAACCGACGACCAGGACAGTTGAGATAGTCGTCCGAACCGCGAGATGGCTCACAGTCCGTCCCGCCGAGAGTACGCAGAGGAGCCGCCACGGTGCTGGAAGAAGTCGAGCGCTGGCTGAGCACCCGTTCCTGGTCCGCGACCGATCGCCCGCTCCACCAGATCCTCGCCGCCAAGCAGCGCACGGGCCGGACGGTCAGCGTCGTGCTGCCCGCGCTGAACGAGGAGGAGACGGTCGGCGACATCGCCGCCGTCATCCGCCACGACCTGATGCGGCAGGTGCCGCTCGTCGACGAGCTCGTCGTCGTCGACTCGGGGTCGACCGACCGTACGTCGGAGGTGGCCGCCGCCGCGGGCGCGACGGTGGTGCACCGCGACGAGATCCTCCCGCGCGTCCCGGCCGTGCCCGGCAAGGGCGAGGTGCTGTGGCGGTCCCTCCTGGTCACCAGCGGGGACATCGTCTGCTTCATCGACGCGGACCTGAGGGACTTCTCGTCCGACTTCGTCTCCGGGATCGTGGGCCCGCTGCTCACCGACCCGGACATCGACCTGGTGAAGGGCATGTACGACCGTCCGCTCGGCGGCGCGGCCGGGCAGGGCGGCCGGGTCACGGAGCTGATGGCCCGCCCGCTGCTCAACATGCACTGGCCGCAGCTTGCCGGCTTCGTGCAGCCGCTCGGCGGCGAGTACGCGGCCCGCCGCTCGCTGCTGGAGCAGCTGCCGTTCCCTGTCGGGTACGGCGTCGAGCTGGGCATGCTGGTCGACGCCCTGCATCTGGTGGGCCTGGACGCCCTCGCCCAGGTGGACATCGGCGTGCGCAAGCACCGGCACCAGGACGGGCAGGCGCTGGGCCGGATGGCCGCCGCGATCTACCGCACGGCCCAGTTGCGGCTGGCCCGCGGGCATCTGATCCGGCCGTCCCTGACGCAGTTCGAGCGGGGCGGTGACGGCTTCGAGCCGCGCACCTACTCCGTGGACACCGAGGAACGTCCGCCGATGGCGGAGATCGCCGAGTACCAGGCGCGGAGGGCGGCCTGACCGGGGCCGTTTTCGGCCGGGTGGGTCAGGTCCGTACGTTTGAGCGTTTCCGGGCCGGGCTAGGTTGAGGGCTATGGCTTCAACGTACGGTGCTGCACAGGTGCTGGTGGCCTCCAACCGTGGCCCGGTCTCCTACACGGTGGGCGAGGACGGTTCGCTGGACGCCAAGCGGGGCGGCGGCGGGCTGGTCTCGGGGCTGTCCGCGATCGGCTCGGACGCGGACGCGCTGTGGGTGTGCTCGGCGCTGTCCGACGGCGACCGGGAGGCGGTCCGGCGGGGCGTCGGCGAGGACGGCGTGCGGATGCTGGACATCCCGGCCGACGTGCACGCGGACGCCTACAACGGCATCGCGAACTCGGCGCTGTGGTTCGTCCACCACATGCTCTACCAGACGCCGCTGGAGCCGGTCTTCGACGCGGAGTTCCGGCGCCAGTGGACGTCGTACGAGACGTACAACCGGGCGTTCGCCGAGGCGCTGGCCGAGGAGGCGGCGCAGGGCGCGGCGGTGGTGGTGCAGGACTACCACCTGACGCTGGTGCCGGGCATGCTCCGCGAGCTGCGGCCGGACCTCAGGATCGGCCACTTCTCGCACACGCCGTGGGCGCCGCCCGAGTACTTCCGGATGCTGCCGGACGACGTGGCCGGGCAGGTGCTGCGCGGCATGCTGGGCGCGGACCGGCTGGGCTTCCTCACACAGCGCTGGGCGGACGCGTTCACCGCGTGCGCCGAGCAGTTCGCCGGCGGGCTCGGCGGCACGCGGATCGGCGTGCACGGCCTGGGGGCCGACGCGGACTTCCTGCGCAAGCGGTCGCACGAGGCGGACGTCGAGGAGCGGATGGCCGCACTCCGGGAGGAGATCGGCGAGGGCCGCCGCACCATCGTCCGGGTCGACCGCACCGAGCTGTCGAAGAACATCGTGCGCGGCCTGCTGGCCTACCGCCGGCTCCTCGAGACCCACGCCGAGTGGCGCGAGCGCGTGGTGCACGTGGCCTTCGCGTATCCGTCACGGCAGGACCTCGCGGTCTACCGGGACTACACGGCCGAGGTGCGGCGGGTCTCGGAGGAGATCAACGCCGAGTACGGGACGCCGGGGTGGACCCCGGTCGTACTCAACCTCAAGGACGACTTCGCCCGCTCCCTGGCCGCGTACCGGCTGGCCGACGTGGCGCTCGTCAACCCCATCCGGGACGGCATGAACCTCGTCGCCAAGGAGGTCCCGGTCGTCTCCGACGCGGGCTGCGCGCTGGTGCTGTCGCGGGAGGCCGGGGCGTTCGAGGAACTGGGCGAGGACGCGATCGTGGTGAACCCGTACGACGTGACGGGGACGGCGGCGGCCCTGCACGAGGCGCTCTCGATGGGCCCGGAGGAACGCGCCGAACGCAGCAAGCGGCTGTCCGCGGCGGCGACCGCGCTGCCGCCGGCGCAGTGGTTCCTGGACCAGCTCGACGCACTGAGGGGCTGATCGCCGATGACCGGTCCCACGGACTCCGCACTGCCGGCGCCCGCCACGAAAGCCGGCCAGGAAGGTCTGGACGTCCTCCTCGCCCACCCGGGCAAGGCCCTGATCGGCCTCGACTTCGACGGGACGCTCGCGCCGATCGTGGCCGACCCCGAGCAGGCCCGGGCTCACCCGGAAGCCGTACCCGCGCTGGCCGCGCTCGCGCCGAAGGTGGCCGCCGTGGCGGTGATCACCGGGCGGCCGGCCGAGGTCGCGGTGCGCAACGGCGGCTTCGCGGACGTCCCGGGCCTGGAGCACCTCGTGGTCCTCGGTCACTACGGCGCCGAGCGCTGGGACGCCCGGACCGGCGAGGTCAGCGCCCCCGAGCCGCATCCCGGCGTCGCCGCGGTCCGCACCGAGCTGCCCGAGCTCCTCGACCGGTTCGGCGCGTCGCAGGGGACCTGGATCGAGGACAAGGGCCGGGCGGTGGCCGTGCACACCCGCCGGGCCGCCGACCCGCAGGCCGCGCTGGACTCCCTGCGCGAACCGCTCGCGGGCCTGGCCGGCCGCCACGGCCTCATCGTGGAACCCGGCCGCCTGGTCCTCGAACTCCGCCCGCCCGGCATGGACAAGGGCGCCGCCCTCACCGGATTCGCCCGGGAGATCGGCGCCGGATCCGTCCTCTTCGCGGGCGACGACCTGGGCGACCTGCCCGCCTACTCGGCCGTCGACAAGCTCCGCTCGGACGGCACCCCGGGCCTGCTGGTGTGCAGCGGCAGCGACGAGGTGACCGAGCTGAGGGAACGGGCGGACGTGGTGGTGGACGGCCCGGAGGGTGTCGTACGCCTGCTGCGCGCACTGGCGGACCGGCTCGGCTGAGGTCCCTAGGCCAAGGCCTAGCGCTCCGCCCGGCGCGTCTCCCGTATCCGCCTCAGCCGGTTCACCGTCACCGGGTCGTGGGCCAGGGCCCGGGGATCGTCCAGCAGCGCGTTGAGGAGCTGGTAGTAGCGCACGGGGGCGAGGCCCAGCTCCTCCCGTACGGCCCGTTCCTTCGCGCCGGGCCCGGAGAAACCGCGGCGTTCGAGCGCGAGGATGTCCCGCTCCCTGCGCCCGAGCCGCTCGTCACCCGTGTCCTCGTCCATGCCAGGCACCGTAACGCCCGCCACCGACAGCGGGACTACTCCGCGCTCTCCGCCCGGGTCGCCGCCGCCTGGAGGTGGCCCAGGACGCCCGAGGGGCTGCCGGTGGGGGCGACGGCCTTGCCGATCTGCTTCTTGACCTGGGCGCTGACGTCGGCCCAGGAGGTCTTGCCGACCGGGTAGAGCTCGGAGGCCACCAGCTCCTCCAGGAACGGCTTGAGGTGCCGGTCCCGGCCGGAGGCGGCCATGGTCGCGGACGCGGAGCTGGTGACCGGCAGCAGGTCGTACTCGCGGGAGAAGGCCAGCACGTTCTTCTCGCTGTAGACGAAGTCGAGGAAGTCGCCGACCTGGTCGCGGTGGCCGTTCTTCCGGAAGGCCGTCATCCAGTCGGCGACGCCGAGCGTGGACTTGCTCGGGCCCTCCTTGCCCGGCGTCGGCACCATGCCGTACTCGACGCCCCGCTTGGCGGCGATCTTCATGAGGGACGGGTGGCCGTTGAGCATGCCGACCTCGCCCTCGGCGAAGGCGGAGAACGCGGCGGCCCGGTTCAGCTCGCCGGGCGCGACCGGCCCGGTCAGGTCCTTGGCGACCAGTTCGTTCTTCAGCCAGGTGAAGGTGTCGATGTTCTCCGGGGAGTCGATGCCGTAGCTTCCGACGGTGTCGGCGTAGCCGCCCCCGCCGCTGAGCATCCACTGCATCGTCTCGGCCTGGGCCTCCTCCGGGCCGAGGGGCAGGGCGTAGGGATACTTCACGCCTTCGTCCTTGAGCGCCTCGGCGTCGTCGGCCAGGTCGTCCCAGGTCTTGGGCGGGGTGATGCCGGCCTTGGCGAAGAGGGACTTGTTGTAGAAGAGCACGCGCGTGGAGGAGGCGAACGGCATGCCGTACTGCACGCCCTTGACCTGTCCCGCGGAGGCCAGCTGCCCGACGAAGTCGGCCTGCACGGGTATGGAGAGCAGGTCGTCGGCCTTGTAGAGCTGGTTCTGCGCCGCGTAGTCGGCGTACGCGCCGATCTGCGCCATGTCCGGCGGGTCACCGGCGGCGACCATCTCCCTGACCTTGCGGTCGACGTCGTTCCAGGAGTAGACGCTGACGTCGATCTTCACCCCGGGGTTGTCGGCCTCGTACTCCTCCACCAGCTTGTCCCAGTACTTCTTGGAGCTGTTGGCCGCACTGTCGCCGTAGTCGGCGGCAACCAGCTTCAGGGTCACGTCGGCGGAGCCGCCCGTCACGCCACAGCCGCCGATGACCGCCGTCATGCCCAGTGCGGACACCACCGCGATCGTTCCTGCCATCCGCCGCCGCTGCACCGCTGTTCTTCCCCAACCCTGGCGTGAACCGCCAACGAAAGCTTTCGATAATCGGAATAAGGTCTACACCACGTGAGTGGACTAGACCTCTCGCGGGTCCCCGGGTCACACTGTCCCCGTGAGACATGTCATCGCCCTCGACGTGGGCGGCACCGGAATGAAGGCCGCCCTGGCCGGACCGGAGGGCGAGCTGCTGCACCGGGCCCGCCGCCCCACCGGACGCGAGCACGGACCGGACGCCGTGGTCGCGGGCATCCTCGACTTCGCCGCCGAGCTGCGCGCGTACGGCGCCGAGCACTTCGGCACGCCCGCGGCCGCCGCCGGCGTGGCCGTCCCCGGCATCGTCGACGAGGCGCGGGGCGTCGCCGCCTACGCCGCGAACCTCGGCTGGCGCGACGTCCCCCTGCGCGACCTGCTGGCGGAGCGGCTGGGCGTCCCGGTCGCCCTCGGCCACGACGTGCGCACCGGCGGCCTCGCCGAGGGCCGGGTCGGCGCGGGCCGGGGCGCCGACCGCTTCCTGTTCGTGGCACTGGGCACCGGCATCGCGGGCGCCATCGGCACCGACGGCCGGGTCGAGGCGGGCGCGCACGGCTTCGCGGGCGAGATCGGCCACATCGTCGTACGCCCGGGCGGAGCCGAGTGCCCCTGCGGGCAGCGCGGCTGCCTGGAGCGCTTCGCCTCGGCGGCGGCCGTGAGCGAGGCCTGGGCGACGGCCTCCGGCGACCCGGGCGCGGACGCGGCGGACTGCGCGAAGGCGGTGGACTCCGGCGACCCGAAGGCGCGGGCGGTCTGGCAGGAGGCGGTCGACGCCCTGGCCGACGGCCTGGTCACGGCCCTGACTCTGCTGGATCCGCGCACCCTGATCATCGGCGGCGGGCTGGCGGAGGCGGGGGAGACGTTGTTCACGCCGCTACGGGAAGCCATCCGTCGCCGCATCACCTTCCAGAAACAGCCGTCGATCGTCCCCGCGGCGCTGGGGGACAGCGCCGGTTGTCTGGGGGCGGGCCTGCTGGCCTGGGATCTTCTGCTGCCGACCGACCGTTCGGAGGTAACCACCTGATGGCAACGCCCCCAGGGGCGCGGGGAACTGCGCGACCAGCCACAAACCACCCGCACCCCGCAACGGCCGGACACCCCACGGTCCTCACCGGCGCAACCGTCGTCCTCCCCACAGGAACCGTCGAAAACGGCCAGGTGACCATCGACGGCACCCGCATCACAGGAGTGGCCCCCGAAAGCGCCCAGGTCATCGACGTAACCGGCCACTACGTACTCCCCGGCTTCGTCGACATCCACAACCACGGCGGCGGCGGAGCCTCCTTCACCTCCGGGTCGGTCGAGGACGTCCTCAAGGGCATCCACACCCACCGCCTGCACGGCACGACCACCCTGGTCGCCTCGACCGTCACCGGCGACATGGACTTCCTCACCGAGCGCGCGGGCCTGCTGAGCGAGCTGGCCGAGCAGGGCGAGATCGCCGGAATCCACTTCGAGGGACCGTTCATCTCCCCCTGCCGCAAGGGCGCGCACTCCGAGGAACTGCTGCGCGACCCGGATCCGGCGGAGGTCCGCAAGCTGATCGACGCGGCCCGGGGCAGGGCGAAGATGGTCACGCTGGCCACCGAGCTGCCCGGCGGCATCGACTCCGTTCGCCTGCTGGCCGAACACGGCGTGATCGCGGCGATCGGCCACACCGACGCGACGTACGAGCAGACGGTCGAGGCGATCGACGCGGGCGCGACGGTCGCCACCCACCTGTTCAACGCGATGCCGCAGCTCGGCCACCGCTCCCCCGGCCCGATCGCCGCGCTCCTGGAGGACGACCGGATCACCATCGAGCTGATCGACGACGGCACGCATCTGCACCCCGCCGCACTCCAGCTGGCGTTCCACCGCGCGGGCGCGGACCGGGTGGCGTTCATCACGGACGCGATGGACGCGGCCGGTTTCGGCGACGGACGCTACTGGCTCGGCCCGCTGGAAGTGGAGGTCGCGGACGGCGTGGCCCGCCTGCTGACGGACGGCACGATCGCCGGCTCCACCCTCACCCTGGACCGCGCCTTCAAGCGGGCGGTCACGGTCGACGGCCTGTCCGTCGAGGACGCGGTGCAGGCGCTCTCGGCGACCCCCGCCCGCCTGCTCGGCATGACCGACACGATCGGCTCACTGGAGCCCGGGAAGTACGCCGACCTGCTGCTGATGGACTCCGCATACGACCTCAAGGGCGTGATGCGCCGGGGTGAATGGGTGGTCGGTCCCCAACTGGGCTGATCCATCCCCCAGTCGGGAGACGGTGGCCGACTCCAGGACTGGGCCGACCGCCGTCTCTTTGGCATGATCAGGGAACGTTCACGGAATAAGCGCGTCCGGGGGGAGGTCGGCCCAGGTGATCCTCACGGTCACGCTGAACACCGCTCTCGACATCACGTACCGCGTACGGTCCCTCAGGCCGCACGCCTCCCACCGCGTCTCCGAGGTGACGGAACGCCCCGGCGGCAAGGGCGTCAACGTGGCCCGGGTCCTGGCCGCCCTCGGGCACGAGGCGACGGTGACCGGTTTCACGGGCGGGGCGATGGGACAGGTCGTGCAGGAGCTGCTCGCGGCGGTGCCGGGCGTGGCGGACGCGCTGGTCCCGGTCTCGGGCTCGACCCGCCGCACGATCGCCGTGGTCGACGAGCAGACCGGCGACACGACGCAGCTCAACGAACCGGGCCCGATGGTCACACCCACCGAGTGGTCGGCCTTCCAAGAGGCCTACGAGGACCTGCTCCCGTCCGCCTCGGCAGTGGCCCTGTGCGGCAGCCTGCCCCCCGGCGTGCCGGTCGGTGCGTACGCCGGCCTGGTCCGTACCGCCCGTACCGCCGGAGTCCCGGTCCTCCTGGACACGAGCGGCGAAGCCCTGCGCCGGGGCGTAGCGGCCCGCCCGGACATCATCAAGCCGAACGCCGACGAACTGGCGGAACTCACCGGTTCCCACGAGCCCCTGCGCGCCACACAGGACGCCCGCCGCCGGGGCGCGGGCGCGGTGGTGGCGTCCCTGGGCCCCGAGGGCCTCCTCGCCGCCACCCGAGAGGGCCGCTGGCGAGCCACCCCACCGACCTCCGCCCGAGGCAACCCGACGGGCGCGGGCGACTCGGCGGTCGCGGGCCTGCTGTCGGGCCTGGTCGAAAACCTCACGTGGCCGGATCGTCTGATCCGGGCGGTGGCGCTGTCGGCAGCGACGGTCCTGGCACCCGTGGCGGGCGAGTTCGACCGGGCGACGTACGAGGAGCTGCTGGGGCGGGTGACGGTGACCGGCGAGGCGTCGGCGGCCTGACGAACACCCGCTCGAAATCGCTTAGTTATACCGCCCTTGTCGCCTAGGATCACAAGCGACCAAGATCGACCTTTTGTTGGGGGAACTACCGTTGAACAAGATCGCAAGGCTTGCCATGGCCGGCATTGCCTCCGTGGGTCTCGTCGCCACCATGAACTCGGCGGCCACGGCCGCTCCGGCAGCCGCCTCGGTCGTCACGGGCCCGGCGGTCGCGCAGGACTGGGGCGGTGGCTGGAGTGACGTCAGGGACGTCACCATCCGCGAGAAGCCCAGCACCACGTCCCGGAAGGTCGGCACCCTCAAGAAGGGGAAGATCGTGAAGTGCTGGGTCGCCGGGTGCAGCGCGGTGGACGGCGGCAACTACAAGTGCACCAGCAGCTCGCCCACCGAGAACCGCTGGCACGAGGTGAACTGGGGTGGCAAGAAGAGGTACGCGGCGACGCGTTGCCTGGAGTGGGGCCGGGTCGCGTGACCTGAGCCCGTCGCGCCAGAACGACGGCGGCCGTCCTCCCGCGTCGTGCGGGAGGACGGCCGCCGTGGTGAAGCGCCGATCGTGTCAGCCCTTGGGCGGGGCCAGGGAGAACTGGTCGAGCACCGCATCGCACTTGTTGCCCTCGTTGCAGGCGAGCTCGATGGTGTTGGTGCCCTTGGTCAGGTTAACGATGGCCCAGGTGCTCTTCCAGCCCTGCTCCCAGTTGCCCTTGGGGGTGTTCCCGAAGTTGCCCATGTCCAGGGGCTGGGTGTTGGCCTTGCCGTTGACCACCACAGTCGCGTCGGCGTCGGTGCCGGGGACGCCGTAGTAAACGTTGAGCCGGTAGCTGCCAGCCTTCTCGATACCGTCGACCGTCCAGGTCACCTTGGCACCGACCTGGTTGAAGCCCGTCACATAGACCCCGCCGTCGGCCTTCGCGCCCTTGAAGTCGGACGCCGTCGTCATGCCGGGGCTGAGCCGCAGGGCCTTCGCGTCGGTCTCCGGGAGATCCTGCTTGGCCGCTCCGGCCTTGCTGGTCGAAGGGCTCGGCTTCGACTCCTGGGACTGGGTCGGGGCCGTGCCCGCCTCGTTGCCGGTGTCGTCCTTGTCCTTGTCGCCGCCCAGCATGGCCACGCTGATGCCGATGACGACCGCGGCGACCACGGCTATCGCGCCGATCAGGAGGCCCTTGGTGTTCGGGCCACGGCCGCCCCGGCCACCGCCGCCGCCCTGCATCTGCTGCTGGGTGGTGGGGGCACCGCCGGGCAGCGTCTCCGGTGCCGCGTAGTGCGCGTTCGGCTGGTTGTAGCCGCCCTGCTGCTGCGGGACCTGCCCGTAGGGCGCCGTCTGCGCGTGCTGCGGCTGCTGGCCGTACTGGCGTGTGCCGACCGCCCGCACCCGGTTGACCGAGTTCGGGTAGCCGTAGCCCCCGGACGGCGGCTGGGCCCCGTTGGCCTGCCCGTCGGCGTAGAGATAACCGAACGGGTCGTCGTCCTCGGGCGTGCTCGCGCCGTTGTTGCCGGGCGTCATCCCTTGGTCTCCTCAGTCAGGTGCGGTGCATGCGGTACGGGTCGTGAGAGAGCGAGCCTACCCGCTCCCAGTGACCCAAACGGGTGACTCAGACCGCATCCACTCGCTGACCTGGGGCTCAGCCCGCGCGTCTGTGTTGTTTGGGACGAGATCGTTTCTCGACGTACATCCGCTCGTCAGCGGATTTCAACACTTCGTCCGCCGTCATTCCACAGTGTGCCCATCCGATGCCGAAGCTGGCGCCGACCCGGACGGCCCGCCCCTCGGCGCGGATGGGCTGGATGATCTCGTTCCGCAGACGGACCGCGAGGTCCTGCGCGTCGGCGCGGCCGAGCCCGTCGGCGAGGATGACGAATTCGTCACCACCGAGCCGGGCGACGGTGTCGCCGTCGCGGACGCCGTTGCTCAGCCGGCGGGCGACCTCGATGAGAACCGCGTCACCCGCGTTGTGCCCGAACCGGTCGTTGATCGACTTGAAGCCGTCGAGGTCACAGAAGAGGACGGCGAGGCCCTTGGTGCCGTCGTCGTGGTCGCCGTCCGGGGCGACGGTGTGCACATGGTGGTCGTAGGCGTCGAACGGCTCGGTGCTCGGCCCGAAGTCGAACGCGTGGCCGATCGCGTCGAAGGCGGGGTGGCCGTAGGCCGCGTCGTGGGACTCGACGACGCCGGGGTGCGGGGCCGCCGCGCGCTGGCACAGCCGGGCGGACAGGCGGGAGCGCAGCTCGGCGGAGTTCGGCAGGCCCGTGAGCGAGTCGTGGGAGGCGCGGTGGGCGAGCTGGAGCTCGCGGCGCTTGCGCTCCTCGATGTCCTCGACGTGGGTGAGGAGGAAGCGCGGGCCGTCGGCGGCGTCCGCGACCACGCTGTTGCGCAGGCTGACCCAGACGTAGGTGCCGTCCCGGCGGCCGAGGCGGAGCTCGGCGCGGCCGCCCTCGGCGGACGTGCGCAGGAGCGTGCCTATGTCCTCGGGGTGAACCAGGTCGGAGAACGAGTAGCGGCGCATCGCGGACGCGGGCCGGCCGAGCAGCCGGCACAGGGCGTCGTTCGTGCGCAGGATCCGGCCGTGCTGGTCGCCGCCCATCTCGGCGATGGCCATGCCGGACGGGGCGTACTCGAAGGCCTGCCTGAAGCTTTCCTCACTGGCCCGCAGCGCCTGCTGCTCGCGTTCCAGCCGGACGAGCGCCCGCTGCATGTTGGCGCGCAGCCGGGCGTTGCTGATCGCGATGGCGGCCTGGAAGGCGTACATCTGGAGCGCCTCGCGGCCCCAGGCACCGGGGCGGCGGCCGTTGCGCGGCCGGTCCACGGACAGCACGCCGATCAGCTCGCCGCAGGCCGCGTTGCCCTGCGGGCCGGGCGCGTACATCGGCGCGAAGAGCCGGTCGGCCGGGTGCCACTCGTCCTCGAAGCGGGGGGCGGGGCCGTCGGTGTACCACTGCGGGACGTCGTCGTCGTCGAGGACCCAGCCCTCGGTGTGCGGTATGAACACCAGGTCGCCCCAGTGCTCGCCCATGCCGAGGCGGCGCTCCCAGGACTCGCGGGAGCCGACACGGCCGGTGATGAGGGCCTCGGCGGCCGGGTTCCCGGCGAAGGCGGCGACGACGAGATCGCCGTCGGGCCGTACGAGGTTCACGCACGCCAGCTCGTACCCGAGGGCGGCGACCACGCCCTCCGCGACGGTCTGCAGGGTGTCCGCCAGGCTGCGGGCCGTGTTCATGTCGGCCATGACCTGGTGCAGTTGTCGCAGGGACGCAAGGCGGACGTAGGGCTCCGACTCGGTCTCCATGCTCGCCCTCCCCCCGAGACCTCGCAGCGAATCAAGGGTTCTCATCGGCGTATCGTCCTGGCAGCTTCCCAGCCACTGAATCACAGCGCGCTGCCCACTCGGTACACAGGGTCAACAATTCCTGCCCCTTGTGACTCAAGTCACAGGCAAACCTGAACAATTGAGTGGAGTTTCTGCGTTCTTCACGTGCGTCTACCGAACGCAAACTTTGTCAGGTTGCGCACATATATTTCGCCCCGGGTCCGTCGGAGGTCCCTGGGGAGCGTCGGGAGTCCGTGAGAAGCCGTCGGGAATCCGTCGCGAGTCCTAGGACCGTGATCGGGCGGGAGCCCGATGCGGGGCGCCCGGGACGGAGATTAGCGTTTCGGATGTGCCGAAGACTCCCACCGCCACGTCCGCGATCATTCCGCCGCCCGCCTCCGGGCATGCTGAGGGGGTGAGCAACGACGAGTTCCGCGCCGCCATGTCCCGGCTGGCCTCGGGCGTGGTCCTGGTGACCGCGCAGGAGCCGCCGCTCGACCCGGACGACCCCTCGGCGCCGGTCAGCGAGGACGTGGGCATGACGGCCACGGCCTTCATGTCGGTGTCGCTGGACCCGCCCCTGGTGCTGGTGAGCCTGCGCGAGGGCTCCCGCATGGACGAGCTGCTCGAGGAGCAGGAGCTGTGGGCGGTCTCGGTCCTCTCCGAGAGCCAGCGGCACATCGCGGGCCGCTTCGCCATGAAGGGCCGCGTCAGCGACCGCCTGCTCTTCGCGGACATCCCCTACACCCGCGGCGAGTACACCGACGCGCCCCTGGTCGGCGGCGCCCTCGCCGTACTGGAGTGCCGCACCGAGCAACGGGTGCGCGCCGGCGACCACACCCTGGTCATCGGCCGCGTCCTGACGGCCCGCGTCCCGAGCGCCGACGGCGGGCCGCTGACCTACTTCCGGGGGCGGTACCGGCACTTGAAGTGAGGCGGAAACCCGGTGGCCCGGGGTGATCGGTGCGCCTAGGGTGCGCGCATGACAACGACGGGCCCTCGCCTCGAAGAGATCACCGCCGGGAACCTCGACGCCGCGCTCGGCATCCGCGTCCGCCCCGACCAGGAACACGCGGTCGCTCCGGTCGTGAAGTCCCTCGCCGAGGCCTATGTGCATCCCGGTGTCGCCTGGCCCCGCCTGATCGTCGACGGCGACCGCCCGGTGGGCTTCCTCATGGCCTTCCTCGACATCGACTGGTACGAGGACGGCAGCGTGCTGCGCTCGGGCTTGTGGCGGCTGAACATCGCGGCCGGGGAGCAGGGCCGGGGCTACGGCCGTTTCGCCGTCGAGTCCGTCGCGGAGGAACTCCGCCGGCGCGGCACCAAGCAGTTCTACGTCACCTGGCATCCCGGCCCCGACGGCCCGGAGGGCTTCTACCTGGGGCTCGGCTTCCAGACGAACGGGGAGACCAGCGGGGGCCAGACGGTAGGGGTGCTCAAGCTGGCCTAGCCCCAGTTCTGGCCGTTGCGGCCGCGCTTGGTCTCCGAGCGCTGCTTCTTCTCCCGCAGCCGCCGCTCGTTGATCCCCCGGGGGATCCGGGTCGGCCTGCGGGGCTTGGGCGGCGGCGCGGTGGCCTCGGCCAGGAGCGCGGCGAGGCGTACGGCGGCGGTCTCGCGGTTGCGCCACTGGGACCGGTGCTCGGAGGAACGTACGGTGACGACGCCGTCGACCAGGCGACCGGCCAGCCGCTCCAGGGCCCGCTGCTTCCACACCTCGGGCAGCGCCTCGGTCCTCGCCAGGTCGAAGCTGAGCTCGACCTTCGAGTCACTGGTGTTGACGTGCTGTCCGCCGGGCCCCGAGGACCGCGAGAAACGCCACATGAGCTCGGCCTCGGGCAGGGAGACGGAGCCGCGGATGACGTGGGGACCAGACATGCCGTCCATGTTCCCGCTCCTGTCCCGTCCACGTCATCCGAATAATCGCGCGTAAAGAAAGTAAAGGAGCTGGAACCTCGCGTACCCCTCTCCACGTTCATGGGGGTAGCTGTAGCTTCTTTGCCGTACGTAAACGAGGGAAGGGACTCCCAACAATGGCTGTAAGCCTGTCCAAGGGTGGCAACGTCTCGCTCACCAAGGAGGCTCCGGGCCTGACCGCTGTCACCGTGGGCCTCGGCTGGGACGTCCGCACCACCACCGGCACGGACTTCGACCTCGACGCGTCCGCGATCGCGGTCAACACGCAGGGCAAGGTCTACTCGGACGCCCACTTCGTGTTCTTCAACAACAAGCAGACCCCGGACAACACGATCGTCCACACCGGCGACAACCGCACGGGTGAGGGCGCCGGCGACGACGAGGCGATCAACGTCAACCTCGCCGCCCTCCCGGCCGACGTCGACAAGATCGTCTTCCCGGTGTCCATCTACGACGCCGAGAACCGCTCGCAGAACTTCGGCCAGGTGCGCAACGCCTACATCCGCATCGTCAACCAGGCCGGCGGCGCCGAGATCGCCCGCTACGACCTGTCGGAGGACGCGGCCACGGAGACGGCCATGGTCTTCGGCGAGCTGTACCGCAACGGCGCGGAGTGGAAGTTCCGCGCGGTCGGCCAGGGCTACGCCTCGGGCCTGGTCGGCATCGCCCAGGACTTCGGCGTGAACGTCTGACGGACGCCCACACCTGTGGCAGAAGCCCCCGGCGCCGGTCCAACGGCCCGGGGGTTTCCCCGTCCCCGCCCCGCCCGCGATACGTTCCCGGCGTGATCCTCGACCTCCTGCTCCCGCCTCCCCCCGGCCGGCCCCTCCCCGAACCCCTCCTCGCGGAACTCACGGCCCTCTACGCGTCCAACCACGCGTTCCACACCCTCACCGGCGACTTCCCCGACCCGCACGACATCCGCCCGGAGCAGGTGGCACACGCCCTGTCGGAGGAATGGGCCCAGCCCGGCACCGACGTCCTGCTCGCCCGCAGCTTCGGCCATCTGACCGGGATCGCGATCACGCTCGCCCATCACCCCGACCCCGCCGACCCGGACCCGTGGATCGGCCTCCTGCTGGTGGACGCCGGCCTGCACGGCCAGGGCCACGGCCGCCGCCTGGCCACACTCGTGGAGGACCGCTTCCGCGCGGCGCACCGCACCGCCGCACGCCTCGCCGTCCTCGACAGCAACCAGAAGGCCATGGCCTTCTGGACCGCCCTCGGCTACGAGGTCATCGACCATCGCGAGGACCGGCAGCTGAAGCGCCCGTGTGCGGTGCTCCGCAAGGAACTCACCGCGACCTAGGGGGTGTCGCAAAGTCCCGCCTGCCCCGCGACCCCCGGCACGGGCACGCCCTCAGGCCCGCTCCGGCTTCCCCTCCCCGTACAGCCAGTCCTCCCAGATACCGTCGAAGTCCTTCCCGGGCGCCTGCTCCTCGACGTACGCCGTGAAGTCCGCCGTGTCGGCGTTCCCGTGGCGACGGTCCGCCGCCCATCCGCGGAGGATGTCGCCGAACGCCTCGTCGCCGACGGTCCGGCGGATCTTGTGGAGGACCATGGCGCCGCGCCGGTAGACGGGGGCTCTGGAGATGTGCGCGGCGTCCACGGGTTTCGCGGGCGGGAAGGACCAGAGGTCCTCGTAGGTCTTCTCCCCGTGGTCGTACAGCGCGTCGAACGTCTCCTGCGCCGTCTCGTCGCCGTGGTCCTCCTCCCAGAGCCACTCCGTGTACGTCGCGAAGCCCTCGTTGAGCCACATGTCCCGCCAGCTCTCCGGCGACACGGAGTCGCCGTACCACTGGTGGGCGAGTTCGTGGACGAGGAGGGTCATGTCAGGTGCGCCGGGGAAGACGGGACGGCTCTGGGTCTCCAGGGCGTAGCCGATGTCGGCCGCGCGGTCGACGATGACGCCGGTGGAGGAGAAGGGGTACGGGCCGAACCGCCGCTCCGCCCAGCGCAGGACCTCGGGGATGCGTGCGAGCACCGCGCGGCTCCCCTCCTTCTCCGCCGGGTCGACGGCCGTGTACACGGGCAGCCCGTCCCGGGCGGTGGACCGGCTGATCCCGAAGTCGCCGATCGCGAGTGTGGCGAGGTAGCTCGCCATCGGCTCGGCGGTGCGCCACACGAACGTCGTACGGCCCCGCTCTGTCCTCTCGCTCCGCAACTCCCCGTTGGAGACGGCCCGCAGCCCCTGCGGCACGGTCACCGTCAGGTCGTACGACGCCTTGTCGGAGGGGTGGTGGTTGCCCGGGAACCACGCCATCGACCCGGTCGGCTCGCCGAGCGCGAGCGCCCCGTCCGAGGTGCGCAGCCAGCCCTCCTGTGAGCCGTCCGGGTCGGTGACGGTCTCGGGCGCCCCCGAGTAGTGGACCGTCACCCGGAACGTCTCGTCCCGGTCGATGTCCTCGCCCGGCCGGACGGTGAGCTCCTGCCCGGCTCGGTTCCAGCGGGCGGTCTCGCCGCCGACGGTTACCTTCCCGACGTCCAGGCCGACCAGGTCGAGGTTGAAGGCGGAGAGGGCCTTGGTGGCCCGGGCGGTGACGGTGGCCGTGCCGGTGAGGTGGTGGGCGTCCCGGTCGTAGTCGAGGCGCAGGCCGTAGTGGGTGACGTCGTAGCCGCCGTTGCCGGCCTTCGGGAAGTAGGGGTCGCGTACGCCGGAGCCGCCCGGGGTGCCGTGGACCCCGCCGCACGCGGTGAGGGCGAGGGCGACGGGGACGGCGGTCAGCGCGGGGACAAGACGTACAGATCGGGCCACGATCGCGATCCTAGGGCCTGCCTGACGAACCCCCGCCGTCCGCCCGGAGGGCGGGCTCGGCGGCGTCTGGTGCGTGCGATCGCAAGGCGCCGGAGCGCCCTCGTGGCGGAGCCACGTGGGCGGTTCGGCAACGCGGCATGGGGGTCCCCCCTGTTCGAGCGCAGCCGAGAACTTGGGGGAGTGCGTGCCAGACGCCGCCGAGCAGGCGGGGGTTGGTCAGGCAGGCCCTGAGGGCGCGTGACACCATCACATCCGTGCTCGACATCGGCTACGCCCTCTCCAACCGCTTCCCCGACCCGCCGCAGACCGACTACCGCCGCGCGGACGTCCGCGTCCTGCGGCACGACCTGTTCTGCGGTGACGTCTACCTGGCGGACACCAAGACCGACCACGAGGTGTCCACAGCCTGGGGATGGGTGCCGGTGCTCGACTTCGCGTGGGCGCTGTGCGACATCGTGGAGCGGATCGACCGGGATCCGGCGGGCTCACGTGCGTCCCGGCCGCAGCGGGCGGAGCTCGACTTCACCGAGTCGACCGACCGGATGCTGTTCGAGCGCCGCTTCGGGTGGGTGGACATCGAGGCCGACTGGATGCCCGCGGAGGAGCCCCCGCTCACCGTCTCCCACACCGAACTGCGCCGAGAAGCCCGGGACTTCCTGCACGACCTGATCGCCGATCTCACCGACCTGCACGACGACCTCGCCGAGAATCCGGCGATCTGGACGCTCCAGGCGCGTTTTCCCAGGATTCCCTGACGGGCGCTGACGGGCGCCGACGACCCCGGTGACACCCTTGTCCGTGATCAGTACCTGACACGGGGAGAGCGGGAGCATGACGCAGGGGCGTGTGACCTACGGGCTGGACTACAGGGTGCACCCGCCGGCCGTCGTCAGCGGCGACGGACCGGGGCAGGGCACCTCCGTCCGGCTGTGCCGTGACCCCGACAGTCCCGCTCCCGACCGGCTACGCTCGCTGCGGGCCTTCCATCTGCGCGCCGAGGACGGGGCGCCGGTCGCCCGCGTGGTCACGGAGCAGGCCCTGGGTTCCCGGCTGAGCGGGCGCCCGGCGGTGTACCACGTGCTGGATCCCCACGGCGCGCCGCTCGGGCGGATCACGCTGCGGCCCCGCCGCGCCTTCCGCTGGGGCCGCGAGCGCTGGACCGTCGAGCCGGTGGCCGGCCCAGCCCTCCAGGGGTACCAGGGCCGGCTGGTGTGGTGGGCGCTGTGGTGGCCTGTGGGTTTTCCGGTGTACCTGCTGCTGTTGGTCTGGGCTCTAGTGGCGGGAGACGGCGACGGGTTTGGACCGCCGCGCAGCGTCATCTGGCGCGACACATCGCGCCGCGCCCATCTCGTCTTCCGCGCGGTGGCCGAGGACTACCAGTTGCTGAGCCACGAGGTGGACCCCCGCCTGATCAACGCCCTGATCGCGCTGCACCAGTCCTACGACTGCCCGGAACGGGCCGGAACCTGGGGCTGGTACGGGAGGTGAGCGGGTGATCAGTCCTCCACCCTGATCCCCCACTGCGCCGCCAGCACCGGTGCCAGGTCCAGGAGCTGGGTCGTGCTGATCACCGCCCCGGCCAGCCGGTCCAGCCCCCGGCTGATCTCCAGAGACGCGGCCCCGCGCAGGTCGACGTCCTTGAGGGTCGCCGCGTGGAGGTCGGCGCCCGTCAGCGCGCAGTCCACGAACTCCACGCGCTCCAGGCGGGCGCCGCCGAAGTCCGGCTCGACGAGGACGCAGCCCTCGAAGACGACGTCTCTGAGCCGGGCCATGCGCAGGTTCAGATAGTCGATCTTGCCGCCGCGGATCAGCACCCGCTCAAGCACCGCCGCGTGCATCTGCGTGCCGCCGAGGCGGGCGTCGATCAGCTCGACGTCGCGCAGCGTCGCCTCGGCGAGGTTGGTGCCGACGCCCCGGACACTCGTGAGGGTCGAGTCCAGGACGGAGGCGTGCCGCAGCCGGACCTCGTCCAGCGCACACTCCGTCAGGGCGCAGTCCAGGAAGCGGGAGCCCGACCCGTCCTGCCCCGCGAAATCCGCGTCCCTGAACTCCAGCCCGTCGTAGTCCCCGTCCGGTTCCAGCTCGCCGCCCGGGAACGGCTCCAGCGCCGGCAGCCGGATCTCCGGTCTCCGCGCGGCCTTCACCCGCGTACCGCCCGCACCCGTACCGCCCGCCGCGCTCCTCGCCATGCGCCCATGCTGCACCACACCACTGACAACAGCCCCTGACCTGCGAGGCAACGGGCGATGTCACATTCCGGGCCCCTCGGCCGGTCGTACTCCCAGAAGAGTGTCGTCGAGCGCAGGGAGACCCTCAGCCATGCACCGCATCACCGTCATCGGCGGCGGCTTCGCCGGACTGACCGCCGCCATCACCGCTGCCGAGGCGGGCGCCAAGGTCACCGTCCATGAAGCCCACCACACGCTCGGCGGCCGGGCCCGCACCGCCGAGGGCCCCTACCGCACGAACGAGGGCCCGCACGCCCTCTACAACGGCGGCCCGCACTGGTCCTGGCTCAAGCAGCGCGACCTCATCGGGCCGCTCGCCCCGATCCCGCCCCTGGAGGCCGCCCGGCTACGGCTGCGGCACCATGGCGTGCTGCGCCGCACCCCGCCCTTCCCGATGCTGAAGCTGCTGCGCCGGACCGCCGAACAGGCGCCCGTGGACGTCGACTTCCTGACCTGGGCGACCGGCATCGCGGGAGAGGAGGGCGCCCGGGCCGCCGCCCACTACTCGGCCGTCGCCCTCTTCCACCACGACCCCGGTTCCCTGTCGGCCGCGTTCGTGCAGGAGCGCCTGCGCCGCGCCACCAAGCTGCCGCCCGAAGCGCACTACCCGCGCGGCGGCTGGGCCAGCCTCATCGACCGGATGGCCGCCCGCGCCTGGAACCTGGGCGTCCGGATGGAGACCCTGTCCCGGGTCGACACCCTCCCCACCGACACGCCGGTCGTCGTCGCCACGTCCCTCGACGCCGCCCGGCGCCTGCTCGGTGACGACTCCCTGACCTGGCCGAGCGGCCGTACCGTCCTCGTCGACCTCGCCGTACGGACGCGGCGCGGGGACGCGTTCGCGGTGTCCGACCTCGACGCGCCGGGCTGGCTCGAACGGTTCACCGCCCAGGACCGCAGCCTCGCCCCGGCCGGCGAGCAGCTCATCCAGGGTCAGATCCCCATCGCCCCGCACGAGTCCAAGGCCGACGGCACCGCCCGCGCCGAGCAGCTCCTCGACCTGGGCTTCCCGGCCTGGCGCGAGCGCGTCACCTGGCGGCGCGTGGCCGTCGCGAACGGCCGTACGGGCGCGGTCGACCTGCCCGGCACGAGCTGGCGCGACCGGTCCGCCGTGGACCGGGGCGACGGTGTCTACCTCGCCGGTGACCAGGTCGCGGCCCCGGGCGTGCTGTCGGAGGTCTCCTTCAACAGCGCCCTGACGGCGGTGTCGTTGGCGCTCGGCCGACGGGAGCTTGACCTCAAGCAAGCTTGAGGTTGGAGGCTGGGCCCAGACCACCACGACATGAGGAGCCGCCATGCACGCCATCCGCCTGCACGCCTTCGGCCCGGCCGAGAACCTCACCTACGAGCAGGTCGAGGACCCCCGGCCGGGCCCCGGCCAGGTCCGTGTCGCCGTACGGGCGGCGGGCGTCCACCTCCTGGACACCGCCCTGCGCGAGGGCGCACAGGGACCGGCGCCCGAGCCGACTCCCCTGCCCACCATCCCCGGCCGCGAGGTCGCCGGCGTCGTCGAGTCCCTGGGCGAGGGCGTCGCGGACCTGTGGCTCGGCAAGCGGGTCGTCGCCCACCTCGGCTTCGTCCCCGGCGGCTACGCCGAACTGGCCGTCACCGAAGCCGAACGGCTGCACGAGATCCCGGAAAGCCTGGACTTCGCCGAGACCGTCGCCATGATCGGCACGGGCCGTACGACGATGGGGATCCTCCAGTTCGCCGAGCTGGGCCCCGACTCGGTGGCCGTCGTCCCCGCCGCGGCCGGCGGCATCGGCACGCTCCTCGTGCAGTACGCCAAGAACGCCGGCGCCACCGTCATCGGCCTCGCGGGCGGGCCGGAGAAGGTCGCCCGCGTGCAGGCGGGCGGCGCCGACCTCGCCGTCGACTACAAGGACCCGGCCTGGCCCGCGAAGGTCCGCGCCCACCTCGGCGGCCGGGCCGCGACCGTGGTCTTCGACGGCGTAGGCGGCGACGTGGCCCGCGAGGCCGTCGCCCTGCTCGGCCCCGGCGGCAAGCACGTCGTCTTCGGCTGGTCCGCCGAGGGCATCCACGACGGCGAGCCCTACCTCGTCGACGGCGTCTCCGAGCAGGTCCTCGGCCCCGTGATGCTCGGGAAGGCCGGCGGCCCCGACCCGGTGCGCACCCTCGAACTGCGCGCCCTGACCGAGGCCGCCGCCGGCCGGCTCACCCCGGCCGTACAGCGCTTCCCGCTGCGCGAGGCCGCGGCCGCGCACCGGGCGCTGGAGAGCCGGGGGACGATCGGAAAGGTCGTCCTGGAGCCGTGACACCTCCTCTTCCAAGGGGCCGGCCGGGACGGATCAGCGGGCGACCGCCTTCGTCGCCGCGCTGAGCGCCGAGCCGTCCTTGTGCCCGGTGCGGTGCGCGATCACCTTCACGGTGATCTTCTTGCCCTGCTGCGCCGCCTTCAGCACCAGCGAGGACTTGGTCGCCCCGCTGATCGCCGTGCCGTTCGCGTACCACTGGTACCCGTACGAGGTCGCGGCCGGGCTCCACGTCCCGGTGGACGCCTTCAGCGTCCGGCCGACCTTCGCCGTCCCGCTGATCACCGGCGGCTTGGTCGCCTTGGGCGCGTCGCCCTTGGCCACGGTCACCGCCGCCGAGGACGCGGACCCGCTGCGCCAGCCCGCCTTGACCGCCGTCACGGTCACGGAGAGCTTCTTGCCGGCCTGCGCCGCGGGGATCGTGTACGCCGACGCGGTCGCGCCGCCGATCGCCGTGCCCTCCGCCTTCCACTGGTACGTGTACGAGGACGGGGCCGCCGACCAGGTGCCCGGCGCGGCGGTGACCTTGGCGCCCACCTTGGGCGTGCCGGTCACCTTCGGGGCGGCCGTGTTCTCCAGCGCGGGCTGGGGGGTGACGGTGAAGGTGCCGCGCTGGAACTCCGAGCCGCGCGTGTACACGCTGATGTTCCAGGTGCCGGTCGCCGCGCCCGTCAGGTCGGCGGTCGCGGTCACCGTCCGGTTGTCCGGGGAGACCGACTCCGTCTCCGCGTCGATCGTCTTTCCGGCCTGGCGGAGCTGGACCCTGACGTCCGGCCCCAGCGCGGTGCCGGTGACCGTGAGCTTCACCTTGGTGCCCGCCGCCCCGGTGTCGGGGCTGACGGCGGTGACGTCCGTCTTCTCCGTGCCGCACGGCGTGGAGGTGCAGGTGAGCTTGGCGCTGTAGGCGGTGCCGGCCGCCTTCTCGGGCAGGCCGAGCAGGAACAGCGACGGCGTACTCGCGGAGGACGAGCCCAGCACAGCGCAGTCGTAGCCCTCCGGAATGAAGTGCGTGCAGCCGTTCGTCCAGGTGGACGTATTGTACAGCACGGGTACCGCCGTGGTGGCGGCGCCGGTCGTGTCCTTGATGTCGGTCTCGAACCGGTCGAACCCGGCGGTGGGCAGCGCCGCGCACATCGCGGTGCGCGACTCGTCCAGCGTGCCGGTGACCGGCCCGTACCCGAACGCCACGGACGGCACCTTGGCGCACTCGGCGGCGGGCCCGTCGGCGGTCGCGACGCGCAGGGCGTCCAGGCGGTACTCGGGAGCCGCCTTCAGACGGGTCGGCGTCTGCACGAGAACCTGGTGGGTGGTCGAACCGCTCACCGCGCAGGGCGAGTTGCGGAAGGAGCACTCCACGCGGCCGTCCCCGGCGACGACCGCGCTGTTGGCGGTGCCGAGCGCGTCCCGCACATTGACGTGCACGACGTCGGTCGCCGCGCCCGTGGTCACCTGGTGGCAGGTGATGGTGCCCGGCGCTCCGGACGCGCCCTTCAGGGAGGCCCCGCCGACCTTCACCGCCGGGGTCTTCGCACAGCCCGCGGCGGAGGCGCTCGCGGTGACGTCACGCCGGGTCAGGGAGTACGTGGCGGCCGCGTCCCGGCCGGTCACCAGCACCGTGTGGGCCTTGCCCGGGGTCAGGGAGCAGACCGACCAGCCGTCGGTCGTGGCGTAGCGCTCGCAGACCCGCTTGCCGTCGGAGTCCAGCACCGAGAACCCGGCCGGCGCGGTCCCCGAGGTCGCGGTCAGCTGGAGCAGCTCGGTGTTCGAGTGCGCGCCGGCCGGAATACCCAGGCAGTGCGAGAAGACGCCGTCGCCTGTGGTCAGCGTGGCCTTCGCACCGCCCGCGGCGAAACTGCCCGCGGGCAGGACGGGGCAGCCCTCGGCGACGTCGGTGCGGTGGAAGGCGACCGCGTACGGGCCCGTGGCCGTGTCGCCGCTGTCCTCGGTGTGCACCAGGGCGCGGAACGGCGCCTCACCGGTGAGCGCGCAGTCACCGCCCTGGAGCGCTTCCCCGTCGCACTGCGGGGTGCCGTCGCGGTCCAGGACCTCCACCTCGGGGGTCAGCCCGGCGGAGGTCTGCGAGGTGAGTGCGGCGATCCGGCCGCCCTTCGGCACGGGCAGGGTCAGGCAGTCGTACTGCCCGACGGTGCTCAGCTTCCCCTTGTACAGGCCGGTTTCGATCGCGGCGCAGCCGGCGTCGGAGGCACGGTCGAACACCACCAGCCGGTCACGGGACGGGGCGAAGGCGTTGGTGCCGAGCACCGCCGTGTAGGTGCCCGCCTCACGGACCCGGCACGGGTCGGTGCCGGACTCGCACACGGTCCTGCCACCGGCGTCGTACACCCGGACCGCCCCGGCCGACCGGTCCTCGTCCACGGAGTGCACGGTGTACGGCCCGGCCTTCGCGGCGGAGAAGGTGTAGCAGGCGTCCGTGCCGAAGTCCCGCGGCTCGATCGGGCCGTAGGGCAGGACCGACGCGGTCGCGCAGCCCTGCGGGTCGTTCAGGCGGCGCACCTGGAGCGCGTACTCGGCGGGGAAGCCGCTCTCCGCGCGGGAGACGCTCGACAGCACCCGGTAGGGGCCGTCGCCGGGCAGGACGCAGCTGTCCTCGCCGTCCTCCGGGAAGTGCTCGCAGATGCGGGCGCCCGTCGCGTCGGTGATCCAGGCGACCGACTCGCCGTACACCTTGGTGCCGACCGTCAGCCGGATCCGCTCACCGGGCCGGCCCTCGAAGGCCTGGCAGTCCACGGCCAGCGGGCTCGCCGCGCTCCGGATCACCGCCGGCCGGTCCCAGCCGGTGCCGACCGGCTCGGCGCAGCCGCGGGTGCCCGAGCCGAGCGGGACGACGGTGAGCTCGGTCTGCTCGTCGTCGACCCAGCCGCTGTTGACGACCTTGACGGTGTACGTACCGGCTGCGGGCACCTGGCACCAGCCCTCGGCGCGGTACTCGTCGTCGAAGCAGTCGACCTCGGCGCCGTCGGCGTCGAGCATCTGCGCGTAGGCATTGTTCTGACTGTCGTCCAGGGTCACCAGATGCAGACCGGCCGAGCCGGCCGTCACCGTGAAGCAGGCGCTGCTCTGGGCCGGGACGGTGGCCTTGCCGACGGCGTCGCCAGGATCCCCGAACGGCGCGAGGGCGAGCGGCGCGCACTCCGGTTCGGCGGCGGCCTGGACCGAGCCCGCCCCCGTCAGGCTCAGCAGTGAGGCGAACAGCGAGACGACGACGGCGGACGCACCGGCTCGCCCCCGTCTCACTCGCCATCTGTGTCTCTGTCTCGTTCTCGGGCAGGCGTCCGTGTCCGACATGGCAATCCCCCCTGGATCAGTGGTCGTTGGCGAAATGCTCGCACACAGGTACGACACAACGCCCGCGAGAAAGCCGAGACGCCGCCCGGGCCCGGTCACGGCCCCGACCCGGCCCGGGTTAATTCACATGACCCGCCCGGCCCGCCCCACTACGGTGCCGAAAGTGATCGACATTCCCGGGGAACTGGCGGCATCACAGGAGAAGTACAACGGCGAGGCGGGCCGCGCCTTCATCGAGGAACTGCCGGACCTGGCGGCCGGCTTCCTCGACCACTGGGAACTCGAGCCCGACGGACCGCCCATGCACGGCGTGTCCGCCCTGGTCCTCCCGGTCGTCCGCGCCGACGGCGGCCCCGCGGTCCTCAAGCTCCAGCTCCTCGACGAGGAGAGCGAAGGCGAACCGGTCGCGCTGCGCGCCTGGGACGGCGACGGAGCCGTCCGTCTCCTCGACCACGACGAGCCCACCGGCACGATGCTGCTGGAACGCCTCGACGAGACCCGCATGCTGTCCCACGTCCCGGACACCCGCCAGGCCGTCGTCACCATCGCCGAACTCCTCGCCCACCTCACCTCCTTCCCCGCCCCGCCCGGCATGCGCCACCTCGGCGACATCGCCCGGGCCATGCTGGACCGCACACCGCGGGCACTCGACCGCATCCCCGACCGCGAGGCACGCCGCCTCGTCGCCGACTGCGCCGCCGCCGTACGCGAGGTCGTCGACGAACCGGGCGACCGGCTCCTCCACTGGGACCTCCACGACGAGAACGTCCTCGCCTCCGACCGCGCGCCCTGGCTCGCCATCGACCCCAAGCCCCTCGCCGGCGACCCCGGCTTCGAACTGTGGCCGGCCATCGACAACCGCTACGACCCCGACGACATCCTCTGGCGCTTCGACGCCATGACCGACGTCCTCGCCCTGGACCGCCCCCGCGCACGCGCCTGGACCCTCGGCCGCCTCCTCCAGAACGCCCTGTGGGACATAGAGGACGGCCGCCCCCTGGACGACGACCAGCTCGAGATCGCCCGCCGCCTGCGCGCCCACACCGCCTGACCCATGCCCTCCTTCCTCCCCGGCCTGGAGCTCTCCCGCCGCTTCTACACCGAGGCCGTACGCCCCCTCCTGGACGAGGCCCTCCCGGGCATCCCCCACTCCGCCGCCCGCCTCGGCAGCGGCTCCGAGGTACTCGGCTACGACACCCCGCGCTCGGCCGACCACGAGTGGGGCCCACGCCTCCAGCTCTTCCTGCGCCCCGAGGACACCGAGACCCACGGCCCCCGCCTCAGCGCCCTCCTCTCCCACCGCCTCCCGAAGACCTTCCTCGGCCACCCCACCCACTTCGCCCGCACCGGCGACGACCCGGGCACCGACATCCGCGTCATGACCGGCACCGACGGCCCGGTGCACCACCGCGTCGACATCACGGACCCCGCCACCTGGTTCACGGACCAGCTCGGCTTCGACCCGGCCCAGGGCATCACCCCGGCGGACTGGCTGGCCACGCCCACCCAGCGCCTGGCCGAGGTCACCGCGGGCGCCGTCTTCCACGACGGCCTCGGCCGACTCGCCCCGGCCCGCACCGCCCTGAGCTGGTACCCGCACGAGATCTGGCTGTACGTCCTGGCCTGCCAGTGGAAACGCGTCTCCCAGGAGGAGGCCTTCGTAGGCCGCTGCGGCGAGGTGGGCGACGAACTCGGCTCGGCGATCGTGGCCGCCCGCCTGATCCGCGACCTGATGCGCCTGAGCCTCCTCATGCACCGCCGCTACCCGCCCTACAGCAAGTGGCTCGGCACCGCCTTCACGGCGACCCCCCGGGGCGCGGCGCTCACCCCCACCCTGACGGCGGCGCTGGCGGCCCCCGACTGGCCCACCCGCGAGCACCACCTCAAACACGCCTACGAGGCCATCGCGACGCACCACAACGACCTCGCGCTCACGGCCCCCGTCGACCCCACCACCCGCCCGTACCACAGCCGCCCGTTCCAGGTCCTCCACGCGGAACGCTTCACGGCGGCACTCCGCGCCCACATCACGGACCCGGCACTCCGCTGTCTGCCCGACACCGGCGCGATCGACCAGTGGGTGGACAGCACCGACGCCCTCAGCGACGTCCAGAACAGAAAAAAGCCCGGGCCAGAGACGATCTGACCCGGGCTTCCACCGGAGCCCCCTGTCGGATTCGAACCGACGACCTACGCATTACAAGTGCGTTGCTCTGGCCAGCTGAGCTAAGGAGGCACCGCGTACTACAACGCCGTACGCGAAGGCGGCACCACTGTACACAGAGCCCGTTACCCCGAGCCACGAAGTTCCGCTCCGCCCGGTCTCACTCCACCTCGTACTCGAAGCGGTACGCCACGGTCGTCTCCCCGTGGTGCGCGGTGAAGCCGCCCTTCCCCCGCAGTCCGGCCAGCTCCCCGCTCCCGGATCCCCGCACCACCTCGAACGTGCAGTGCACCGCCCCGTCCTCGCCGAACCACCCCCGCTCCTCCACGGCGAAGCTCCCCTCCCGCCCGTCGAGCCGGCCGGTGATCAGCTCGATGCCGGCGAAGGAACCGGTCTTCTGGGTGACGTAGACGATGGTGTACTCGCAGATCGTCCCGGCCGCCTCGATGCCGCCGCTGAAGGTGTTCCGGACGGAGGCGTGGGCGAGCCGGGGGTTCGCTTCCTCGCCCGGGCCGATCACGTGCTCCTGCCAGTCGGCGAAGGTGAAGTGTCCGGTAGTGGTGCGTGTGGCGGGCATGGGTGGGTCCTCTCGATCAGCCGATGGCCGTGCGGGCCGTCTGGAGCCACCACTCTCTTCCCTGTACCTGACATCTCCTGTCAGGTACAGGGAAGGTACGCCGGACAATGGCCACCATGCGCGCCGACCGGCTCCTCTCCCTGCTCCTGCTGCTCCAGAACCGCGGGCGGATGACCGCGCCCGAGCTCGCCGCCGAGCTGGAGGTGTCCGTGCGCACGGTCTACCGGGACGTCGAGGCGCTGGGCGCGGCGGGTGTACCGGTGTGTGCGGATCGCGGGCCGGAGGGCGGCTACCGGCTGATGGACGGCTACCGGACCCGGCTGACCGGACTGACCGACGCCGAGGCCGCGTCGTTGTTCCTCGCCGGGATGCCCGGTCCGGCGCGGGATCTGGGGCTGGGGGCGGTGCTGGCCAGTGCCCAGCTGAAGGTGCAGGCCGCGCTGCCGGCCGAGTTGGCCGGGCAGGCGCGGCGGGTACAGGAGCGGTTCCATCTGGACGCGCCGGCGTGGTTCCGGGAGGCCGATCCGGTGCCGTGTCTGGAGCCGGTGGCGGCAGCCGTGTGGGAGCGGCGGGTGCTGCGCGTGCACTACCGGCGGTGGCGGGGCGAGGTACGCCGGGACGTGCGGCCGCTGGGGCTCGTCCTGAAGGGCGGCATCTGGTACCTGGTCGCCCTGGCGGAGGAGACCGTGCGGACGTACCGGGTGTCCCGCCTGCTGACCGTGGAGGAGACCGGGGAGCTCTTCGACCGTCCGGCCGGCTTCGACCTGGCCGCCTACTGGGAGGAGTCGTCCCGGCGGCTGGAGGCCGCCCTGCATCAGGGTGTCGCCCGGTTGCGTCTCTCACCGCGGGGACAGCGGCTGCTGCCGATGCAGTTCGGGGCGGCGGGCGCACGGGCCCTTCAGAGCGCGGGTGCGCCGGACGCGGACGACTGGGTGGAGGTGGAACTGCCCGTGGAGGCGGAGGCAGTGGCGGTCGGGGACCTGCTCCGGCTGGGTCCGGAGGCGGAGGTTCTCGGGCCGCCCGGACTGCGTCAGGCCGTGGCGCGGGCGGCGGCGGCGCTGGCGGACCGGTACGGGCAGCCCTGAAGCCCCTTCGAAAATTTCCGCGAAGTTCACAGGCCCGGAGGTACTGACAGACAGGTGAACGCCAGGTACCGTCCTGAGCCAGTTCACACGCGTGGACTACACCACAACGGAACACCCGTCGTGGCACCGCCTTCCTACTCGGATCGTCCGGCACGTTCCTGCCGGTAGAAGGGGTTCACTCATCATGGCCACTGTCTCGTTCGACAAGGCGACCCGGATCTACCCGGGTTCCACCAAGCCCGCTGTTGACGCGCTGGAGATCGACATCGAGGACGGCGAGTTCCTCGTCCTCGTCGGCCCGTCCGGCTGCGGCAAGTCCACCTCGCTCCGGATGCTCGCGGGGCTCGAGGACGTCAACGCCGGCGCCATCCGCATCGGCGACCGCGACGTCACGCACCTGCCGCCCAAGGACCGGGACATCGCCATGGTGTTCCAGAACTACGCGCTCTACCCGCACATGACCGTCGCCGACAACATGGGCTTCGCGCTCAAGATCGCCGGCGTCAACAAGGCGGAGATCCGGCAGAAGGTCGAGGAGGCCGCGAAGATCCTCGACCTCACGGAGTACCTGGACCGCAAGCCGAAGGCCCTCTCCGGTGGTCAGCGCCAGCGTGTCGCCATGGGCCGCGCCATCGTGCGTGAGCCGCAGGTGTTCCTCATGGACGAGCCGCTGTCCAACCTGGACGCCAAGCTCCGTGTGTCCACGCGTACGCAGATCGCCTCGCTCCAGCGCCGCCTCGGCATCACCACCGTCTACGTCACCCACGACCAGGTCGAGGCCATGACGATGGGCGACCGCGTGGCGGTCCTCAAGGACGGTCTGCTCCAGCAGATCGACACCCCGCGCAACATGTACGACAAGCCCGCCAACCTCTTCGTGGCCGGCTTCATCGGCTCCCCGGCGATGAACCTCGTCGAGGTCCCGGTGACCGACGGCGGCGTGAAGTTCGGCAAGTCGGTCGTGCCGGTGCAGCGCGACGCGCTCGCCGCCACCACCGACAAGACCGTCACCGTCGGCGTCCGCCCCGAGCACTTCGACGTGGCCGGCCCGGACGCCGAGCTGGGCCTCGCGGTCACCGTCAACGTCGTCGAGGAGCTCGGCGCCGACGCCTACGTCTACGGCACCGCGAAGGTCGGCGACGACTCCAAGGACCTCGTCGTCCGCGTCAGCGGCCGTGACGTCCCGGAGAAGGGCAGCACGCTGCACATCGTCCCGCGCTCCGGCGAGACGCACGTGTTCTCGACCTCCACGGGCGAGCGCCTGTCCGACTGACCCCTCGGCAAACACACAACCCCGGGTGAATCACCCAAGTTGACGAGAAGGGCCCCGCAGCGCGCTGCGGGGCCCTTCTCGTTGTCGACAAATACCCCGGCAGACCGGACGTTTCGAGCGGTGTGCGTCAACGCCTTACCCAAAAAAGGGCACTCTCTCATCCCCCGAACCGGTGACTCAATGTCTACAAACCATTACCCCGCGCTACCCTCACACGCGTGAAGCACTCCACTAACCAACAGACGCGACGCGGCCGGGGCCCCGCCCGCCGGATCGGCCGCACCCTCGCTTTCGTCCTGCCCGTCGTCCTGGTGCTCTCCGGGACCCTCGCGGTCACCCGAGTCAACTGGTCGGGAAGCCCCTCCGACCCGGTGCTCACCGCAGCGGACACCAGCACATCCGCCGGCACGCCGCGGGCCGCCGAGCGCGCCCCGCAGGACGTCCTGCGCGACAGGCTGCTGACCGAGCTCCAGGAGGAGAACCCGGGCGTCGCCCTCACCCACCTCCAGCAGGCCGTCAACGGCCGCCCGTCGCTGGCGAAGCACTGCGCGTCCATCGCCCGCGCCCTCGGCCAGGCCGCCGTCCGGGTCTACGGCCCGACGCGCGCCCAGTCCTACGCCCGCCCCGTCTGCGACACCGCCTTCGCCACGGGCGTCGCAGCCGCGCACGGCTGAGCAGACGGCCCTGCCGAACGAGAGGGGTGGGAAGCCGGCAGCGATCGACGCGGGAATCTTCGTCCGCCGCGGTACCGGGCGGGACGCCACGTACAGTTCGGTCTCATGAGCGATCCGAGCGCCGCGTCCCGCCCCGTTCAAGCCGTCGTTCTGGCCGGAGGCCAGGGCTCCCGGCTGCGTCCGTACACCGACGACCGGCCCAAGCCGATGGTCGAGATCCCCGGGACGGGGACTCCGATCATCGGCCATCAGCTGTCCTGGCTCGCCGAGGAGGGCGTGACGGACGTGGTGGTCTCCTGCGGCCACCTCGCCGAGGTGCTCCAGAAGTGGCTGCAGACGGCCGATCTGCCGGTCTCCGTCACCACGGTCGTGGAGTCCGAGCCCCTCGGCCGCGGCGGCGGCCTCAAGTACGCCGCCGCACATCTGCCTCGCCCGGACCAACCCTGGTACGCCACGAACGGCGACATCTGGACCCGGTTCTCCCTGCGTGACATGGCGGACTTCCACACCGAGCGGGACGCCCTCGCGACGCTGGCCCTGGCCCGGCCGCGCCTGCCGTGGGGCGCGGTGAAGACGGACGGCTTCGGCCGTATCACGGACTTCATCGAGGCCCCGCCGTCGACCTTCGAGATCAACGCGGGCGTGTATGTCTTCTCCCCCGAGTTCGCGGGGCTGCTGCCGGACCGCGGGGACCACGAGCGCACGACGTTCCCCCGGCTGGCCCGCGAGCGGAAGCTGGCCGGCTTCACGATCCCCCAGGGGTCGTATTGGCGTGCGATCGACACGGCGAAGGATCTGACGGAGGCCGCGAAGGAACTGGCCGCGTTGGGGCGCTGAGAGCCGTAGCGCCCCACGCCCCTGACGGGACGTGTACAGCGCCGGCGAACGCGCGGTCAGAACCAGTGCAGGCAGTGCGGGGGACGGTCGGCGCGGAAGAGGGCGTCGGCGAGGGTGGCCGCGCTCGGATGGTGGGCCCGGATGTGTCCGGCGCGCACGAGCGTGCTCGGGGCGGTGCCGCCGAGGTAGACCGAGCCCAGGTCGCGCACGTCCAGGGACAGGTCGGGCTCCCGGTCCGTCGGGATGCAGTCGGCCTTGCCCTCCCGGACGGTCAGCAGGTAGCGGCCGTGTTCGCCGAGGAACGGGTCGTCGACGTCGAGGACGAGTTCGCCGTCCGTGAACCAGCCACGTGCGGTCAGCGCCTGCGGGATGTCGAGGAGCCGTACCCAGAGCCAGTCCATGTCGTCGCTCACCTGGCCGGCGCGGAAGTCCGCGAGCTGCCAGCGCAGCGGGTGCCCGGGCGGGACGTGCTTGAACACGACCTGACTGACCAGGTCGTGTCCGAGTACGAACCGGGCCAGGGCCGTGAAGACGGCGTCGTCGGTGGCGATGGTCTCGTCGACCGTCAGGGTGTTGGATTCGCCGATCGAGTAGCTGGCGTACCCGTCCGGGACACCGTCGGCGTCACGGTGGACGGCGACGTAGCGCGGCTCCGGCGAGATCGGGGGCTGCCCCGCGCGCAGGGCCCACCAGCGGTGCGGCCGGGACAGCGCGCCGGGCTGGGCGCGGCGATACCGGTCGTAGACCTCTTCCAGGATCTCGCCGCACTCGGCCCGCCGCAGCACCTCGACCGAGTCGTTGTCCGAGCCGGCCACTGGGGCGCCCGCCGCGGTGCGGGCCCGGCGAACGGCGAGGGCGGCCTGGCGGCGCGGCACCGTCAGCCGCTGCGTGTAGGTCGCCGGTCCGTAGCCGAACCTGCCGTAGATCGGGGCCTCGGAGGCCAGCAGCACGGAGAGGAAGTCTCCCCGGGCCCGCAACGCGGTGAGCTGGTGCCGCATCATCGTGCTGAGCACGCCCTGGCGCCGGTGGGAGGGCAGGACGCCGACGGCGGTCACCCCGGCGACCGGGACGATGGCCTCACCGGGCAGGGTGAGCTCGAAAGGGTGCTCGGCGGCGGTGCCGACGGGCCGCCCGTCCGCCGTCAGGGCGAGCAGGCAGCGGTCCATTTCGAGCGCCGACCACCAGAGCCCGCCGCCCTCGACCGGGGTTTCGGGGAAGCGCCCGAACGCGGCATGGACGGTGTCGACGAAGACGTCGAGATCCTTGTCGGTCGTGGAACGGATCTCCATCGCGGCCGCTGCCTCCTCGGGATACCGGCACCACGACGCGTGGTGTCCCGCCACAGTGCAGCGTCGACCCGTGGCCCGGTCAAACGAATTACGGCTTCGCCAAGGCCCGACCCCCCGACGCGCCGGCCACCCAGCGCCGTGAGCGCACCCAGTCTCGCCGCGCCGGTCGGACGTGTCGTCACATCCCCCCGGCGCAGGGCGAGTGGGCACCGATCAGGTCGGAGGACTAGCCCAGCAGGCCGCCCACCAGGCCCGGTCGGTCCGTGGACGAGGAGCCGCCGTCGCCCGAGCCGCCGGTCGAGCCGGAGCCGCCGGTGGCCGTGCCGCCGGAGGTCGGGCCTGAGGTGGTGCTCGGGGCCTGGTCGGCCGGGGAGGACTGCTGGGGTGGGGCCTGGCCCGCGCTGCCCTGGGTCTGGCTGGGCGAGCCGCCGGTGACGCTGCCGGTGTCCTGGGTGGCACCCGGCCTGGTCGTGGTGCCCGCGCTGGGGCTGGCCGAGCCGGCCGTGGCGCCCTGGGTGGGCGAGGTGGAGGCCGACGGGGTCCGCTTGTCCTGCCGCTTGCCGGGGGCGTCCGGGAGCGGGGAGCCGGGCAGTTCGTTGCGCGGGGCCTCGCCGGGTCCGGGGACGACGACCCGGTCGGCGTCGCGGACGGCGCCGCCGAGCAGCGAACCGACCAGCAGCGTGAGACCGACGGTGACGGCGGTGACGAGGACGCCGCGGCGCAGCACGTAGCGGCGCAGGTCCCAGATGTCGGCGCGGGGTCCGAGGCGGCGCCAGGCGCTGCCGGCCAGGCGGCCGTCGACGGAGTAGACGGGGGCGCCGGCGATGATCAGCGGGGACCAGGCGGCGAGGTAGATGATGTCGGGGGTCTCGTAGGCGGGGACGCTCTTCCAGCTGACGGTGACCAGCAGCGCGGCCGACAGCAGGGCGCCGAAGGAGGCGGCGACGCGCTGCCAGCAGCCGAGGACCGTCAGAACGCCGACGATGACCTGGGCGAAGGCGATGGCCAGTCCGGTGCCGACCGGGTGCTCGAAGGCGAACTGGCGCAGCGGCTCGGCGACTTCCCAGGGGTGCAGGGTGTTGAGCCACTTGACCATGGAGCCGCGCTTGCCGCCGTCGAAGTAGACGGGGTCGCACAGCTTGCCCATGCCGGCGTAGATGGAGATGAAGCCGAGGAAGACGCGCAGCGGGAGGAGGACGACGCCGAGGTTCATCCGGCGGCCCGGGTAGTAGGCGTGCCGTGCCGGGTCGTCGCCGTGGCGCTTGACGGACCGTTCGGTGTCGTCCGCCTCGACGAGGTCCTCGAAATCCTCTTCCGTGTAGGCGGGTTCGTCGTAGGCGCTGCCGACCGTGCGCATGGGCGGCAGCAGCCGGGTGCCGTCGGCGGGATCGTGGGTGCGCTGTCGGCCTACGACAGGGGTCTCGACCGTCTGGGTGAGGTCGTCCTGGTAGCCGTCACCCTCGTAGCCGGTGCCGCCGTAGCCGCCGTCTTGGTACCCGGCGCCGTAGCCCGGGCCCTGCGGGTCGGTGCCCACGCGGGAGATGACCTGAGTGGCCCCGGCGTCCGTGGCGGACTCGTCGGGGTGGCGGACGCTCTCGTGCCGGACGGCCTGGAGGAGCCGGTGGGCGCCGGTGTCGTCGGGCGCGGACTTGCCGCTCCAGACGACGGGCCGGCGGCGGGTGGTGGCCCCGTCCGCCGCGCCCCCGGCGGTGACGACGGGGATGCGGGCGGTGTCCTCGCTGGCGGTCAGGTGCCGTGCGACCCGTGGGGACTGGACGCGACGCGTCGAGACGCCCAACTGCACGCGGAAACTCGCGTGATTGACGATGACCTGCGCCGGGTCGCTCGGCACCTTCACCATGCTCAGCGCGGGAGCGTCGTCGAGTCCCGACGAGCGGTCCCCCGTGGGTGTGCGGGGTGTTCTGGTGTCCACACTCAACTAACCGAGTGACGTCGGGATAGGACACTGCTTTGACTCGCCGGATCTGTCCGGACCCCGTCAAGCTTGACCTTGTCGCCCCGATGCTCCCGGAATTAACCCGTACGGGTGAGGTGGGCGGATGCCTGTTCAGCTGCGCCGGCGAGCCGCCTCGTACAGCACGATCCCCGCCGCCACACCGGCGTTGAGCGACTCGGCGCCGCCCGGCATCGGGATCCGCACCCGGTGGTCGCAGGTCTCCCCGACCAGCCGGGACAGCCCCTTGCCCTCGCTGCCGACGACGATGACGACGGGCCCGCCCAGGGCCTCCAGCTCACCGAGTTCGACCTCGCCGTCGGCGGCCAGGCCGACGACCACGATGCCGGCCTTCTTGTACGCCTCCAGCGCGCGCGTCAGGTTGGTGGCGCGGGCGACGGGCGTACGGGCGGCCGCACCGGCGGACGTCTTCCAGGCACCCGCCGTCATCCCGGCGGCCCGGCGCTCGGGTACGACGACGCCGTGCCCGCGGAAGGCGGAGACGGAGCGGACGACCGCGCCCAGGTTGCGCGGGTCGGTGACACCGTCGAGCGCGACGATCAGCGGGTCCTCGCCGTCGCCGAGGGCGGCGTCGGCGAGGTCCTGCGGGTGGGCGTACTCGTACGGCGGGACCTGGAGCACGAGCCCCTGGTGGTTCAGCCCGTTCGTCATCCGGTCGAGCTCGGGGCGGGGGGCCTCCATGAGGTTGATCCCGCCGCGCTCGGCGGCGAGCTGGAGTGCCTCACGGACGCGCTCGTCGTTGTCGATGAACTGCTGGACGTACAGCGTGGAGGCGGGCACGCCGTCGCGCAGCGCCTCGTAGACCGGGTTGCGGCCGACGACCAGCTCGGACGTGGACTTGCCGCCGCGTCCCCGGGGCGCGGGACGGCGCGCGGTCTGCCGCGCCTTGGCGCCGGCGACACGGTTCTTCTTGTGTCCCTTGCGCATCTCGGCGGGCGGAGTGGGGCCCTTGCCCTCCAAACCCTTGCGCCGCTGGCCGCCACTGCCGACCTGCGCGCCCTTCTTGCCGGACATGCGGCGGTTGTTGGCTGCCATGACCTACCTGTCTGTGGGTGCGGTACGTACGTACGTCTATGAAGTGTGCCGCCCGGAGGCCCGGGCGGCACAATCGATCTTCCGGATCGCGGCCGGGTCAGCGCGGTCCGAGGCTCCAGCGCGGCCCTTGCGGGCTGTCCTCGATGACCAGACCGGACTGGCTCAGCTGGTCGCGGATGGCGTCCGCGGTCGTCCAGTCCTTGCGGGCCCGGGCTGCTTCGCGCTGGTCGAGGACGAGTCGTACGAGGCTGTCGACCACGCCGTGCAGGTCGGCGCCCCGGTCGCTCTCCCCGGCCCAGTGGGCGTCGAGCGGGTCGAGCCCGAGGACGCCGAGCATGGCACGGACCTCGGCGAGCCGGGCCACCGCGGCTTCCTTGTCGTCGGCGGCCAGCGCGCTGTTGCCCTGCCGGACCGCGGTGTGGATGACGGCGAGCGCCTGCGGCACGCTCAGGTCGTCGTCCATCGCCTCGGCGAAGGCCAGCGGCACCTCGGCGGCCGGCTCGACCGTGCCCGCCTTCTCCACCACGCGCTGCACGAAGCCCTCGATCCGCGCGAACGCCGACTCGGCCTCGCGCAGCGCCTCCTCGCTGTACTCGATCATCGAGCGGTAGTGCGGGGTGCCGAGGTAGTAGCGCAGCACGATGGGCCGCCAGGCCTTGACCATCTCGCTGACCAGGACGCTGTTGCCGAGCGACTTCGACATCTTCTCGCCGCTCATGGTGACCCAGGCGTTGTGCACCCAGTACCGCGCGAAGTCGTCGCCGTAGGCCTTGGCCTGGGCGATCTCGTTCTCGTGGTGCGGGAAGACCAGGTCGAGGCCGCCGCCGTGGATGTCGAAGGCGGTGCCGAGGTACTTGTGGGCCATGGCCGAGCACTCCAGGTGCCAGCCCGGGCGGCCGCGGCCCCACGGCGTCTCCCAGTCCGGCTCACCCGGCTTGGACGCCTTCCACATGGCGAAGTCCCGCGGATCGCGCTTGCCGGAGACGCCCTCGTCGGGCTGGCGCAGATCGTCGATGTCCTGGTTCGACAGCTGCAGGTAGCCCGGGAAGGAGCGCACGTCGAAGTAGACGCTGCCGTCCGCTTCGTAGGCGTGCCCGCGCTCGATGAGGCCGCGCATCATCTCGACCATCTCGGTGATGTGGCCCGTGGCACGCGGCTCGTAGGTCGGCGGCAGGCAGCCGAGGGCGTGGTAGCCGTCGTTGAACGCCCGCTCGTTCTCGTAGCCGATGGCCCACCAGGGGCGGCCCTGGTCGGCCGACTTGACGATGATCTTGTCGTCGATGTCGGTGACGTTCCGCACGAACGTGACGTCGTAGCCGCGGTACTCGAACCAGCGGCGCATGATGTCGAAGTTCAGACCGGACCGGATGTGCCCGATGTGCGGTGCCGCCTGCACGGTGGCGCCACACAGGTAGATCGAGACGCAACCCGGCTTGAGCGGGGAGAAGTCACGGATCTGCCGGGCGCTGGTGTCGTACAGGCGAATAGTCACGGGACCAGGGTAGTAGGCCGTGGGGGGTGTGTGGGGCAGCGCCGTTCACCCGACCCGTACGACCAGCGCCGTCGCCACCGCCATGAGGCCCTCGTCGCGTCCCGGGAAGCCCAGTCCGTCCGTCGTCGCGCCCGACACCGACACCGGTGCTCCCGCCGCCTCCGACAGGAGCTTCTGCGCCTCGTCCCGCCGTTTGCCGATCTTCGGCCTCGGGCCCACGACCTGTACGGCGATGTTGCCGATGCGGAAACCCGCCTCGCGGACGATCCGGGCGGCCTCCGTCAGCAGCGTGACGCCGGACGCGCCCGACCACTCGGGGCGGCCCGTGCCGAAGTGCTGTCCCAGGTCACCGAGGCCGGCGGCCGAGAACAGCGCGTTGCACGCGGCGTGCGCGACGACGTCCGCGTCGGAGTGGCCCGCCAGGCCCGGGCCCTCGCCCTCCCACTTCAGGCCGGCGCACCACAGCTCGCGGCCCTCCTCGAAGGCGTGGATGTCGGTGCCGATGCCGACCTGGGGCAGCGGCATCCCGGGCATCGCGTCAGAAGCCATCGTTGAGCCTCCTGCGGGCCAGGACCGCCTCCGCGAGCACCAGGTCCAGGGGCCGGGTCACCTTGAACGCCTCCTCGTGGCCGGGCACCGCCACGACCGTGAGGCCGAGCTGCTCGACCATGCCGGCGTCGTCGGTGACGTCTCCGGTGACCGTCTCGTGCGCCCGCACCAGGGTCGCCCGGTCGAAGCCCTGCGGCGTCTGCACCGCCCGCAGCCGCGCGCGCTCCGGCGTGGCGACGACCGGCTCCGGCTCGCCGGGAGTCCCGGCCGGCTCGACCTGCTTGACGGTGTCGGCGAGCGGCAGCGCCGGGACCACCGCCGGGGCGCCCTCGCGTACGGCCTCGATCACGGCGTCGACCGTGTCCACCGGCACCAGCGGCCGGGCCGCGTCGTGCACCAGCACGATGTCGTGGCCGGCCGGCAGCGCGTCCAGGCCGAGCTTCACGGACTCCTGGCGGGTCTGCCCGCCCGGCACGACGAGGAAGTCGGTCCGCTCGGGCAGCGCGTGCGCGTCGAGCAGCGACCTGACCTCGGCGGCGCCGTCGGGCGGGGCCACGACGACGACCAGCGAGACGGCGCGGGAGGCGGCCATCGCGCGGACCGCGTGGATGAGCATGGGTGTGCCGCCCAGCGCGCGGAGCGCCTTGGGGGCGCCCGGGCCGAGCCGTACACCACGGCCGGCGGCCGGGATCACGGCCGCCGTACGGGCTGCCGAAGGGGTGGCCGACGGCGAAGGGCGCGAATCGTCAGACATCGGTTCCTGTCAGGTTTGTGTGTTGCCCTGGCGTGGGTATGGCCTGGAGGAGTGCCGGGCGCGACGCGCTCGACCGGACCCTTCCGTGACGCTGGTCGAGCCGGCTGCCCGGGCCCGGCACGCCAAGCACCGGATCGTGAGTGATAACACATCCGGCGATGACGGCGCATTCGGCGTCCGAATGCGAACATGCCGCAGCGCCCGGCGACAGAAGAATCGTCATCGGGCACCGCGGCATTTCGATGTTGCTGAGTGCTGAGCGACAGGCTTCGCCTCAGGAGGCGAGAACCTCGTCGAGCAGGGCCTCGGCCTTGTCCTCGTTGGTGTTCTCCGCGAGAGCGAGTTCGCTCACCAGAATCTGGCGGGCCTTGGCGAGCATGCGCTTCTCACCAGCGGAGAGTCCGCGCTCGCGCTCACGACGCCACAGGTCACGCACGACTTCCGCGACCTTGATGACATCGCCCGAGGCGAGCTTCTCCAGGTTTGCCTTGTAACGACGGGACCAGTTCGTGGGCTCCTCGGCGTACGGTGCGCGCAGCACCTCGAAGACCCGGTCCAGCCCGTCCTGACCGACCACATCACGCACGCCGACGAACTCCGCATTGTCCGCTGGCACACGCACTGTCAGGTCACCCTGGGCGACCTTCAGCACCAAGTAGGTCTTGTCCACGCCTTTGATCTGGCGAGTTTCGATAGCCTCGATCAGCGCGGCCCCGTGATGGGGATAGACCACGGTGTCGCCAACCTTGAACGTCATGTGACAGGTACCCCTTCCGTGGCTATCCAGGGTAACACGGAAACTGCGGGTTCTGAATGGCGTTTTCGCAGGTCAGGGCATATCTCGGGGCTTGACAAGTCCAACAGGAACGTGCTTCGGACAGGGAGTGGAAGAAGGTATTCGCAGGTCGGAGCGGCTCTCCGGGCCGAGCGAAACGCGTACGTTACACACATCCGGAGCCTCCCCCAAGCGGCCGAACATCCCCAAATGTCCGGTTCCGTATGATCGACTTCCGCTACTCCGTTCGGCGGCCCGAGCCGGGTTCCGGTCGAATCCGGAATTGATCACCGGGCGGCCGGGTGAGCCCCACGGTGATCAATTCCCAGGTGGTCCGCACATTCCTTCACGGAAATTTCGCGGTGCCGCCCGAGGCTCTTATGTGAATGCCGGACGAGCACCCCGCAATGTGACCCAGCAGTCACGTGTGGCTCAGCGAGGCCGCAGGTGCCGGGGGGTCGGGTGCGGCCACGCGGGAACGGCTCGGTAACCTAAGGCCCGCTGACAGACACATAGGGCGGCTTTATCGGCCGCTCCGCTCTCGAGTCAAGGAGTTGCCGCCGCCGTGAGCAGCAGCCTTCGACGCGGCGTCCTCGCCGCTGCCGCCATCGCGTTCTCCGTTGCCTCGCTCGCCGCGTGCGGTGCCGGCAACAACGCGCAGACCCTCGAGATCCAGCCGGACCACGCGGCGACGAGCGTCGGCAACATCAAGGTCCAGAACGCGATCGTGATCACGCAGCCCGACCTCGAGTCGACCGGCCCGGCCGCGATCTCCGCCACCTTCTTCAACTCCGGCAGCACCGCCGAGACGCTGGAGTCCATCACCCTCCCCGGCACCGGTGAGAAGGCCGAGCTCAAGCCCGCCAAGGGCGGCAGCCTGAGCATCCCGGCCGGCGGCAGCCTGGTCCTGGGCGGCAAGGACAACGCCACGGCCGTGCTGCCGAGCGGCCGCGAGGCAGCCCAGGACGGCAACGCCCAGAAGGTCACCTTCACCTTCAGCGAGACCGGTGACGTGAGCCTGCGCGCGTTCGTCGTCCCCGCCGAGCACCACTTCACCGAGTGGGGCCCGACCGAGGTCCCGGCCGCGCCGGGCGGCTCGGCGTCCCCGTCCGGTTCGCCGTCGGGGAGCCCCTCCGGTTCGCCGGCCGGCACCGAGAGCCCCGCCGCGGGCGAGACGCCGGGCGGCCAGGAGTCGCCGGGCACGCCGACCGACGCGGCCTCCGCGAGCGCCTCGGCGGGCGCGGGCGCCGGGCACTGAGCCCGCGCGAGGCAGTCGTACGAAAGGGCGGGACCTCTCAGGAGGCCCCGCCCTTCGCGTTCGTCGTACGCGGCCGGCTTACGGCTCGAACTTGTAGCCCAGGCCGCGGACCGTCACCAGGTAGCGCGGGGCGCCCGGGTCCGGCTCGATCTTGGCGCGCAGGCGCTTGACGTGGACGTCGAGGGTCTTGGTGTCACCGACGTAGTCGGCGCCCCAGACCCGGTCGATGAGCTGCATGCGGGTCAGCACGCGGCCGGCGTTGCGCAGCAGCATCTCCAGCAGGTCGAACTCCTTCAGCGGCAGGTCGACCTTGGTGCCGCCGACGGTGACCACGTGCCGGTCCACGTCCATACGGACCGGGCCGGCCTCCAGCGCGGCCGGGGTCACCTCCTCCGGCTCACCTCTGCGGCGCAGCACGGCCCGGATCCGGGCGACCAGCTCGCGGGAGGAGAAGGGCTTGGTGACGTAGTCGTCGGCTCCTATCTCCAGGCCGACGACCTTGTCGATCTCGCTGTCCTTGGCGGTCACCATGATCACGGGGACGTTGGAGCGGCCGCGCAGCTGGCGGCAGACCTCGGTGCCCGGCAGGCCGGGCAGCATCAGGTCGAGGAGGACGAGGTCGGCGCCGTTGCGCTCGAACTCGTCGAGTCCGTCGGGCCCGGTGGTCGCGACGGCGACCTCGAAGCCCTCCTTGCGGAGCATGTACGACAGGGCGTCGGAGAAGGACTCCTCGTCCTCGACGACGAGCACTCGGGTCACGGAAGGACCTCCGGGGCAGGAAGCGTTTCGTACGCGGTTGAATCGGGGGATGTGGGGGTGGACCGCCCGGCCTCTTCGTCGAGGCCCGCGCCTCCTGCGCGTTCTGATCGGGCGGGCTGCTGATGTGCGCGGTCGCGGGCCGCACCGGCCTCCGGCAGCCGCAGGGTGAAGGTGGAGCCCTGGTTTTCGGCGCTCCACACGGTGACCTCCCCGCCGTGCGAGGCGGCCACGTGCTTCACGATGGCCAGCCCCAGTCCCGTACCACCGGTGGCACGGGAGCGGGCCGGGTCGACGCGGTAGAAGCGCTCGAAGATGCGCTCCTTGTCCTTGTCGGAGATGCCGATGCCCTGGTCGGTGACGGCGATCTCGATGTGTTCCCCGCCGGGCGCGTTCACCTTGCGGGCCGCTATGCCGACGCGGGTGCGGGCGGGCGAGTAGTTGACCGCGTTCTCGACGAGGTTGCCGAGGGCGGCGGCGAGCTGGCCGCGGTTGCCCCACACATGCAGGTCGGCGGTGCCGCCCGCGGCCATGGTGATCTCTTTGGTGCCGGCCTGGTGCCGGCAGCGGTCGATGGCCTCGGCGACGAGCTCGTCGACGCGGACCGGCTCGGCGTCCTCCAGCGGGTCGTCGTTCTGCACCCGCGACAGGTCGATGAGCTCCTGCACCAGGCTGGTGAGCCGGGTCGCCTCGATCTGCATGCGCCCGGCGAACCGCTCGACGGCCTCGGGGTCCTCGGAGGCGTCCATGACGGCCTCGGACAGCAGGGACAGGGCGCCGACGGGCGTCTTCAGCTCATGGCTCACGTTGGCGACGAAGTCGCGCCGCACCGCCTCGATCCGGCGGGCCTCGGTGAGGTCCTCCACGAGCAGCAGCACCAGCCGGGAGCCGAGCGGCGCGACCCGGGCGGAGACGGCCAGGGCCTCCCCGCGTCCGGTCCCGCGCCGCGGCAGGTCCAGTTCGACCTGGCGTATCTCCCCGTCGCGCCGGGTGTCCCGGGCCATCTGGAGCATCGGCTCGACGGCGAGCTTGCCGCCGCGGACCAGGCCGAGGGCGTACGCCGCCGAGCTGGCCTTGACCACGGCGTCCGCCTCGTCGAGCACGACGGCGGAGGACCTGAGGACCGACAGGACGGTGTCCACGCCCGGTGGCAGCACGGGATCCGTGTGCAGGGAGGTCCGAGTGGGGCGCTTCTGTTCGCGCTCGCTCCAGCGGAACGCCAGCATGGCGATGACGCCGGTGAGCACTCCGGCGATCGCAGCCGCTGCGGCGACCGCCGCGTTCACGTCCATGCACCCAGGTTAGGCATGGGTCGGGCACGGGCCACAGCCGTCGGGCTGCGAGCTCGAACACTCGTCGCCCAGAGTTCACCTTGGAGCCAGTATTGGTTCATTTGGGATGACGGAAACGGACGCGTACGGGCCGGAACGTGGGAGCGTGGGGTTCGGACCGTTGGTCATACGACGGTCGTACCGCCGGTTGTTCGGTGGGCCCCGGCCCATGAACCCCCGACACAGACGCACGAGAGGGAAGCCTGATGCGGGACGCGTACCACGAGGAACTGGACTCGATCGGCGACGGTCTGGTGGAGATGGCCCGGCTGGTCGGCTCGGCGATCGGGCGCGCCACCACCGCCATGCTCGACTCCGACCTGAAGCTGGCCGAGAACGTCATCGAGGCCGACCAGAAGGTCGACGAGCTCCAGCACGACCTGGAGGCCCGCGCCATCGCCCTGCTGGCGCGGCAGCAGCCGGTGGCGACGGACCTGCGCATCGTCGTCACGTCGCTGCGCATGTCGGCCGACCTGGAGCGCTCGGGCGACCTCGCCCAGCACGTGGCGAAGCTCGCGCGCCTGCGCTACCCGGACCGCGCGGTCCCGAGCGACCTGCACGCCACCATCCTGGAGATGGGCCAGCTCGCCCAGCGCCTGATGGCCAAGGCCGCCGAGGTGATCATCACCAAGGACGTCGACCTGGCGCTCCAGCTGGAGCAGGACGACGACGAGATGGACCTGCTGCACCGCACCCTCTTCCGGCACCTGATGGACGACCGCTGGAAGCACGGCATCGAGACGGCCGTGGACGTGACGCTGCTCGGCCGCTACTACGAGCGGTTCGCCGACCACGCGGTCTCGGTCGCCAAGCGGGTGGTGTACCTGGTGACGGGTGAGCACGCCGACGAGCTCCAGGCGGACTCGCAGCCGGAGATCCAGGCGGTGGCGGGGTCGGAGAGCGCCTGACGCCCGGTCCTGCTCCGGCGTGAGAGGGCCGGGCGGGATCGGCCGGGGCGCGCGGGCGCCTCTGTGCGCCGTTGATGCGCCCAGCGGAACGGGCGTCCAATGGGCACAGGCACCAGCCTTGAGGAGGGACCCATGGCCGAATCCCCCAGCACCACGCCCGACCCCACGCAGGAGCGCGAGACCGAGCAGCCCGTGGAGATCAGGAGCCTGCCCCTGGTCGCCGCGTGCGGCTGCGGCTCGGGCTGCGGCTGCGGGTGCCAGTCGGGCAGCCCCTGCCAGTGCGGCTGACGCCGGCACGTTCGTACGACCCGCAGGGCCCTGGTGGTTTCGCCACCGGGGCCCTGCGGCGTTGTGGTCGCCTCCGTGCGCGTACGGGCGGACGATGGGAGTACGCACTGGTAAGGAGGTACGACGTCATGGCCAAGTTCATGGATGTCCACCACAGCATGAAGGGCATCACGGAAGAGCAGCTGCGCGAGGCGCACAACGCTGACCTCGCCATCGAGAAGGACGAGAGCGTCCACTTCGAGGCGGCCTGGGCGGACCCGGAGTCGGGTGTCGTCTACTGCCTCTCCGAGGCCCCGTCGGCCGAGGCGGTCCAGCGCATCCACGAACGCGCGGGGCACAAGGCCGACGAGGTCCATCCGGTGCCGTTGACCGTCACGTGAAGTGAGCGGTGCGGTCGGTCGGCCGTTCAGCCGGCTTCAGGGAGCGCTCCGGCAGAACTCGGATGCGACAGCGGCGTCCTCCAGTCGCTGCTCGCCCCAGTCGCCGTTGCGGTTCATGGTCATGACCTGCCGGCCGTCCGCCGAGGCGAGGGTGCGGGTCGCGGAGCCGGGGATCATGCCGCCGTGCCCCCAGGCCCGGCAGCCCTCCGCGAGCTTGAAGTGCCGTAGGCCGAGGCCGTAGACGTCCTGCGGGCCGCCATGGCCCTTGTCCCCGTCGACGGGGACGGCGTCGAGCAGTTGCCGCTGCTGTGCGGGCGGCAGCAGGTCACCGGCCAGCAGGCTGGACAGGAAGGTGTTCACGTCACCCACGGTCGAGATCATCTGCCCTGCGGAGAAGGCGACCGTGGGACTGAACTCGGTGACGTCGCGCACCTTTGCCTGCGGCCCGTCCTCGAAGAGCGTCGAGTAGTGCCGCGCGTGGGGTGAGGGCAGTCCGGGCGCGGTGCCCGGCACGCTCGTGCCGCGCAGACGGAGTGGCCGTATGACGAGGCGCTCGACCGCGTGCGCGTAACTGCCGCCCGTGGCCTTCTCTACGACCATGCCGGCGAGGACATAGTTGGTGTCCGAGTAGTCCCACCTGCCCGGTCGGCCGGGCCTGCTGCCCTGCTCCGGCTGGAAGTTCGGCGGGTGGGCGAGCGCGATGTCCACCAGTTCCCGGGGGGACCACCTGGCGTACCGGTTCCGGTCGAACTCGTCGCCCGCGTACCTGGCCCGGAAGCCGGCGTCCATGTTGTAGTCGAAGATCCCGCTCGTGTGGTTGAGCAGGTGCCGCACGGTGATGTGCCCGGGCCGGTACCCGTTGCCGCGCACCACTCCCGGCAGCCATTTGGCCACGCTGTCGTCCAGCGACAGCTTCCCTTCGGCTTCGAGCTTGAGCAGCACGGTGGCGGTGAAGGTCTTGGTCACGCTGGCGACGCGGAACCTCTCGTGGGTACTCCGCTTCCGCTCCGAACCGAGCTTTTGGACACCGGCCCGGCCGTTCCACACTCCGTGCCGGTCGCGGACCTGGGCGATGACGCCGGGGGTGCCCCGCACGACGATCTCGTTCAGCACGGCCTGGGTCGTGGCATGGGCGGCGGCCTGGCCCTCCGGCCGTAATCGCGGTGCCGCCGCCGCCTTCTCCTCCCATGGGAACAGCTCATCAAGCGCCGTATCGCCACACCATCGGGAACGTCCCGGGCACGGATCAGGGAGCGGAGGCGGAACGCTCCGGGACCTGCCCTAGGGCCCCGGCAGCGGGCCCAGCCCAGCGGGCTCAACGGGCTCACTGGGCTCGGAGGACTCAGCGGATTCAGTCGGCTCAGTCGGCTCAGCGGACTCCCTGGGCTCAGCCGGCTCCTCCTCCGGCACCCGCCGCATCAACGCCCCGTACCCCAGCCCAGCCACCGTCCCGACCACCGCGCACAGCCCCCACAGCCACTCCGCCCCGAACCGGTCGATGACGAAGCCGGACATCAGCGGGGCGACCAGGCCGGCGACGGACCAGGACATGGTGTACATCCCCTGGTAGCGCCCGCGTCCGTGGAGCGGGGACAGCCGCACGACGAGACCCGTCTGCGTCGGCGTGTTGACGATCTCGGCCAGCGTCCACACGCACACCGTGAGGGCGATGACGCCGACCGACCCCGCGAAGGCGGTGAGTCCGAAGCCGTAGCCCGCGAGGAGCGAGGAGATGACGAGCAGCCGGCGGGAGTCGCGGTGCTCGATGAACCGTGTGACCGGGATCTGGAGCACGACGATCAGGACGCCGTTCACAGCGATCGCCATGCCGTACTCGGCCGGGGTGAATCCGGCCTCGCCCATCGCCACCGGCAGCCCGATCGCCCCCTGCTGGAAGATCAGCGCGACGAGGAAGGACAGCCCGACGACGCTCATGAAGCGCCCGTCGCGCAGTACGGTCCCCAGGCTGACGGAGCTGTCGGAGGCCGCGGCCGTCTTCTCGGATGCGGCGCCCGTCGTCTCAGAGGCGGCGGCCGTCTTCACCGTCTCGGCGGGCCTGGACTCCGGCAGCCGCAGGAAGACGAGGATCGCGCAGACCATCGTCATCCCCGCCTCGATCAGGAACCCGGCGAGATAGCTGACCTCGGCGATGAACCCGGCCGCCATGGAGGACACGGCGAAGCCGAGGTTGATGGCCCAGTAGTTGAGGGAGAAGGCGCGGATACGGTCCTCGGGCCGGACGATGTCGGCCATCATCGCCTGCACGGCGGGCCGGGACGCGTTGCTGGCCATGCCGACGAGGAACGCGACGCCGGCGATCGCGACCGGGTGGTGCATGAACCCGAGGAGCGCGACGGACACGGCGGTCGAGGCCTGCGCGATCAGCAGCGTCGGCCGCCGCCCCAGCCGGTCGGTCATCACGCCACCGCCCAGTGAGGAGATCACGCCGCCGAGCCCGTGCAGGGCGGCGACCAGGCCGGCGTACGTGGCGGAGTAGCCCCGGTCGAGTGTCAGGTACAGCGCCATGAAGGTGGCGACGAAGGCACCGAGCCGGTTGACGAGGGTGCTGGTCCACAGCCACCAGAACTCGCGGGGCAGTCCGGAGACGGTCTCCTGGACGGCATGTCTGGCACGCAGGGCGTACGGCATGGACGGCATGGGCTCCCCCGGGCGCAAGACTGTAAGGGTGTGAGGACGACGCGACGCGTAAGTGGCACAACGCGACGCTGTAAGTGGCACAACCAGCAGGCACAAATTACAAAGCCGCGGTTGACGGAGGCCACTCAATTAACAGAACCCGTCAAACGTCCGCCTGCCGGGCAGCCACGCGAACGGGCGAATGCGTGGATTACGCTCTGGGGCATGGCCGACGCACCGTACAAGCTGATCCTCCTCCGCCACGGCGAGAGCGAGTGGAACGAGAAGAACCTGTTCACCGGCTGGGTGGACGTCAACCTCACCGCGAAGGGCGAGAAGGAGGCGACGCGCGGCGGCGAGCTGCTGAAGGACGCCGGCCTGCTCCCCGACGTCGTGCACACGTCCCTCCAGAAGCGCGCCATCCGCACCGCGCAGCTCGCCCTGGAGTCCGCCGACCGCCTCTGGATCCCGGTCCACCGCAGCTGGCGCCTGAACGAGCGCCACTACGGCGCCCTCCAGGGCAAGGACAAGGCCCAGACGCTCGCCGAATTCGGCGAGGAGCAGTTCATGCTGTGGCGCCGCTCCTACGACACCCCGCCGCCGGCGCTGGACCGTGACGCCGAGTACTCCCAGTTCTCCGACCCGCGCTACGCGACCCTCCCGCCGGAGCTGCGCCCGCAGACGGAGTGCCTCAAGGACGTCGTCGTCCGCATGCTCCCGTACTGGTTCGACGCGATCGTCCCCGACCTGCTCACCGGCCGCACGGTCCTGGTCGCCGCCCACGGCAACAGCCTGCGCGCCCTGGTCAAGCACCTGGACGGCATCTCCGACGCGGACATCGCGGGCCTCAACATCCCGACGGGCATCCCGCTGTCCTACGAACTCGACTCCGACTTCAAGCCGGTGAACCCGGGCGGGACGTACCTGGACCCCGACGCGGCTGCGGCGGCTATCGAGGCGGTCAAGAACCAGGGGAAGAAGAAGTAGACAGAGCTGAAGAGGCCTCCTGCCTGCGGGTTCTCCGTGGGTAGGGGGCTTTTCGATGTGCGCCGACCGGCCCTGGGCCATCAGCCGGTTGACCGGACCGTGCTCAGTGCTTCAGGAGTCCGACTCCGGCCGTTCTCTTGTCTCTGCCCGGGCTCCCGCATCACGGAGGGCCGAGACGGCTGCCGCCGCGTCTTCCTCGGGCACGCAGGCGAGAACGACGGCGGGAACCTGCGTCGCCAGACCTTGGCTGCGCCAGAGGCTCAGCCCCGTCAGCCGGCGCACGACCTGGACCACGTCCATCACGCGGACACCAGGGTCAGTGAGCAAGACGTCATGGGGCACGTCGTCGCACACCAGCGAGAAGTACTCGTCCGCCATTGCCCTCCCCGCCCTCTCCGGTTCGGAGCGTACGAGCCCTCGGCCGTCATGGCGCACGATTTGGGTGCGTCGAAGACAGCAGCCACGGCTTTGCGGGGCCGCTCCGGCGAGTCGCGTCCCAACTTCGTGCTCACCGTCGTTCGCATTGCAGCGCGCCCACGTCTGTCACTCGGTCAGGCTGGGCTTCAGAGCCGCCCCGTCTGCCAGATCGGGTCGTCGGGTGCGGGGCGTCCGTCCAGGCGCTGAAGGGTTTCTCCGGTGAGCGAGAGATGCCGACGTGCGACGGCTATGAAGTGCCCTTGTGCTGCGACGACTCTCCCTCTGAGCTCCATCCAGTTCTCCTCTGGAGTCAGACCCCGCCGGACTGCGATGTGAAAGCGCCAGATCTGCTCGTCAATGGCGTGCGCGGCTGCTGCAATGTCCTTGCTGGCAACGAGATTGATGCTGCCGAGGGCCTCACCCCAGGGGCGCCAGTCGACTGTCGTGGGGATCAGCACGCCTTGAGGGATGTCGTCAGGGCGGTCACGGTCCATGTCGCTGAGGTCTACGAGCACTGAAGATGATTCCCGTAACACGCGAACGCACGCTGCCGCCTGCTGCTCCCTGATCCAGTGACGGTCTTGAGCTCTTCTACTGACCACGCTCCCGACGAACACGCCAATCAGTGTGGTCAGCACTGCCCCGACTGGGGCCGCCAGTGAGGCCAGCAATGACGTCATATCAGTCATTCTGGCGACGACTCGGTGGCTTGAGTAGCGGCTTAGGCGATTGAGGAGAGCGACCTGAAACGAGAGCATGGCCTAGGGCGGCAGCCGCACCACAGATGTCAGCTCGGCCCGGCACTACTCCGCCAGACCCCACATGAGCGTCTAACTGCGTGACATCGGGCTTCGACTACGCGCAAGATGTTGCACTCCAGCGCGCAGAACTGATGGTAGGTCGAGTCCAGGCAAGATCGCAGCTCGGTCCCGGCACGGCGCTGGGCGCGTTCGACTCCTCTCCGTCGTCGACCGAACGCCTCCCCGAACCGGAAAGGCTGGGCCGTGTCTGGGTGTGCGGGGCGTGCCCAGCGGGGCCGTCCGAGGCCGCTCGATGGTGGCCAACGACGACCACTCGGCCGCCCGTGAGCACTGGCCTGACCAGCAAAAGCCCAGCTCCCCAAGATCCCCGACAACACCCAGGGCTACCCAACCAGCGCCCTGGCCAGGGCTGTCGGCAGCAGATACGTAAGAGCCCACAACTCACCGGCCTGGCAGACTGCGGCCCATGAAGCAGTCAGGTCGTCTGCCTTTGACCCCGCGTGCTCTGCCCCCGCTCCGCGGCGACGAGTCGATCGTCGGTGTTCCGGACGCGACCGTGGTCGACTTCTGGCGGTTCGCCATGCCGGACCTCCGTATGAACAACACACGCGGCCTGTTCGCCGAGTTTCTGGTTCACCAGGCGGTCGGCTCCCACAAGCCCCGTGTGGAATGGGCAAGCCACGATGTCGAGACCGACGACGGGCTGCGCATCGAAGTCAAGGCAGGCGCATACCTGCAAGCCTGGGATCAACGAGCACCATCCCCAATCCGCTTCAGTGGGTTGCGCGCTCGCACGTGGTCACCTGATGGCGGTTACTCGGAGGCGAAGTCGTACAACGCCGACGTCTACGTTTTCGCGGTCCAGACCGCCCGTGACCACGCTGTCTACAACCCGCTCGACACCGCGCAGTGGGAGTTCTACGTACTCCCCCACCCAGCGCTCGCCACCCAGGGCACGGACAGTGTCAGCCTGGGCGCGGTTCGCGCGGCGGCCGGTCCACCTGTGCGCTATCCCGCCCTCGGTGACTGCATCCGGTCGGCCGATCCCCGCCCCGGCACCACCAACGACTGACGCGCGAAGTCCGGGTAGACGACGTCGTCGATCTCGTCGTAGAGCGACCTCGGGCGTTCGATATTCAGTGGCGGAACCCTTCCCCCACCGTCCACCATCCCCCCATGGCCCCGGATGAGCGCACCAGTGAACCAGCCGTGACTCGTTGGACGACGGCGACCGTCTATCCCGACATGTGGGTGGACCCGGACGACGACCCGCGCGAGACCGGGGTGATCGAAGTCGTCGATGAGCGCAGCGCGTTGCTGGAGAGTCTCCGTCACTATCGCCTCACGCTGGAGATGAAGTGCGCGGGGCTGGACGCGGAGCAGATGGCACGGCGGTCGGCGGCGCCGTCCACGATGTCGTTGCTCGGGCTCGTGCGGCATCTGACCGAGGACGAGCGGCACTTCCGGCGGGTGATGGCCGGGGAGGACGCGCCGAAGCTGTACCGCACCGAGGAGGACCGGGACGGTGACTTCAACGGTGCGGTAGCGGACCCGGCGGTCGTGGAGGCGGCGTGGCGGCAGTGGCGGACCGAGGTGGAACTCACCGACCGGTATCTGGCCGGTGTCACCGACCTCTCCACCCTGAACGCCGGGTACTCCGACTACGGGGCCGAGCCCGGCGGGCAGCTCCAGCTTCGTGACGTCCTGGTGGCACATGTCGGGGAGTACGCGCGCCACTGCGGGCACGCCGATCTCCTGCGCGAGCTGATCGACGGCCGGGTCGGGCAATGACGACGACGCCGTGGAAGTGGCCCGGCTGTCGGCCCTTACCCCTCGGGTAATCGACCGGGCTCGGCCGTCCCCGGCAGGATCGGACGCGTTCCCACGGAGCCCGTCCGGGATCCGGACGGCCGCAGTCGCGAGGAGAGTGCCATGTCCGTCGAGTCCAGCCCGCTGACCACGACTTCCGTTGCCCAGTCCCCCCGGGCCGTCGTGCAGGAGTTCCTCGCCGCGCGGCTCGCCGGGGACACCGAGCGGCTCGTCGAGCTGTTCGCCGACGAGGTGGACTGGGTGCTCGCCGACAATCCAGGTGTCCCCTGGATCCGGCCTCGGTCCACCGCCGCCGAATGCGCCGCGCAGTTCGACGAGTTGATGGAGCACACCGTGCCCGAGGACGCCCGCGCCTCCCTCGACGCGTTTCTCGTCGACGGCGCCGACGCCGTGCTCATGGGGCACCTGTCGGGGAGCGTACGGGCGACGGGGAAGTCCTTCGAGGGGCCGTTCGCGCTGCGCCTCACCGTCGAGGACGGCCGGATCACCCGGCATCACCTCTACGAGAACAGCTTGTCGATCGCCGAGGCCTGTACTCCGTGAGTGCTGCGGCCGCTCAGTTCTGGCGGGCCGGCCGCCAGTACTGACGCTTCTCCTCGTCCCGTACGACCACGCCGAGCCGCAGCAGCTCGCGGCGCAGCTCACGGGCGTCCTTGGCGTCGTCGTCGCTCTTCAGGGCCTTCGCGCGGGCCCGCAGAAGGGCGTCCGCGCCCTCCGGGAGGCCCGGGGTGCCGGGGACCCAGCGGCGGAACTCGGCACGGTACGGGTCCTCCTCCGCCCAGCGGTAGCCGTGCTCGGCGAGGGTGTCGGCCAGACGCTGCCAGGGCAGGCCGGAGTGCTCCCGGGCCAGTTCCATGCCGTCCGGGGCCAGCACCACGAGTTGCTTGCCGTCCCTGCACAGCACCGCGATCTCCTCGCGGGTGAACTCCTGTGTGCTGTCCCTGATGGTCAGCGCCAGGTGGGTGTCGGAGACGCGGACCGACAGCGACTCGTGCACGGCGAAGAGGCCCAGCAGCAGACCGCCGAGTGCGCCCACCGCGACCGTGCCGAGGGTGAGGGCGGGTTCCGGGACCGTGGTCAGCAGTTCGGCCGGGCCTTCCAGCGGTGCCCACGGCAGCTTCAGCAGCAAGCGGGCGAGGAACGGGAGCACGGCACCGATGCCGGCGCCGCAGGCCACGCAGAAGAGGATGATCACCCAGGCCGACTCGGCCAGTTCCGTGTCCTTGCCCGCGCCCGCCTGCGGCACCCGCTTCTTCCCCATCTGAACGTTCCTCGCGTCCTCCATGAGGCGAGTCTCGTCGGGCGGGGCATGCGCTGTCGTCAGCCGTTGGTCTACGCGTCCGCGACTTTGGTCGTTGGGCAGGACCGCGTCCCCCCTCACGGTCACCTCCAGCGTCATGACCAGGTCCGCCTCACGGCGGCATCCCGCCTCACGGGTGCATCCGCGCCCCCTTCACCACCTTGTCCACCGCGTTCTTCGGGCCGTAGACCGCGAGGCCGACCAGGTCGAGGTCCGCCGTCGGCACCGACCGTACGGCCGCGCGGTTGTCGCGGTCGTTGCCCGTGGTGAAGAGGTCCGAGGTGAAGATCGCACGGGGCAGGGAGCGGGAGAGGGTGCGGGTGTGGGCGGTGGTCAGGGTTTCCTTGGTGGCCTCGAAGACCATCACCGGCTGGCGGAACATCGGGAGGTAGGGCACGCCGTCCGCGTCCTCGTACGGCTCGCCGATCACCTCGGGGAGCTGCGTTCCCAGACCGCTGACCAGGAACGACGTCACGTTGAGCCGCTGCCAGGTCTCCAGGTCGGCGCGCAGCAGTACGGCGATCTTCGTGTCGAAGCGGATCGGCTCCGGAGCCGGTTCGGTGTGCGTGTTCATGATGCGAGCGTGCCCGGCGGCCCCTGCGAACGTCTTGTACGTTCTTTGCATGGCCTCACAGCCCGCCCGGATCGTCTCCGCCTGGCGGCCCGCCGTGCCCGGTGTCGTCGAGGTCTTCCACGCCCGCTTCACCGAGTACGCGTACCCGATGCACGTCCACGACGCCTGGACGCTGCTGATCGTCGACACCGGTGCCGTGCGGTACGACCTCGACCGGCACGAGCACGGCACCCCGCACGACACCGTGTCGCTGCTGCCGCCGCATGTTCCGCACAACGGCTCCCCCGTCACCCCGGACGGCTTCCGCAAGCGGGTGCTGTATCTCGACGGGACGTATCTCGGGGACGAGTTGATCGGGGCCGCCGTCGACCGGCCCGATCTGCGCGATCCGCTGCTGCGCAAGCGCGTGGGGCAGGTGCACGGCGCGCTGCTGCGGCCCGGTGAGGAACTGGAGGCCGAGAGCAGGCTGATGTTCGTCGGGGAGCGGTTGCGCGGCCACCTGCGGGGCGACGGCGACAAGCCCCGGCCGGCGGATCCCGTCCTCGCGCGGCGGCTGCGGGAGCTGCTGGACGAGCGGGTCGTCGAGGGCATCGGGCTGCGTGAGGCCGCGGCGCTCGTGGGGGCCCATCCCGCCCATCTCGTACGGGCGTTCAGCGCGGCCTACGGCATCGCCCCGCACCAGTACCTGACCTCACTGCGCGTGGGACGCGCCCGGCGGCTGCTCCTCGAAGGGCGCTCACCGGGTGACGTGGCCGCGGCGACCGGGTTCTACGACCAGTCCCACCTCACCCGGCACTTCCGGAAGCTGGTGGGTGTCCCACCGGGGCGTTACCGGGCGGGTTAGCGCTCCGGGCGGGTCAGCGCTCCGGGCGCTGTGTCAGGTGCGCGAACGCGTCCAGGTTGCGTGTCGACTCCCCGCGGGACACGCGCCACTCGTACTCCTTGCGGATCGCCGAGGCGAAGCCGAGTTCCAAGAGGGTGTTGAAGCTGCCGTCGGAGGCCTCCAGGACCTGGCCGAGCAGGCGGTCGATCTCGTCGGCCGTGACGGCGGACAGGGAGAGCCGGCCGGTGACGTAGACGTCGCCGTGCTGGTCGACGGCGTAACTCACGCCGTAGAGCTTGAGGTTGCGTTCCAGGAGCCAGCGGTGGACGCCCTGCTCGTTCTCGTCGGGGTGGCGGATGACGAAGGCGTTGAGCGAGAGGGAGTGGCGGCCGACGATCAGGGAGACCGTCGTCTTGAGCTTGCGGGTACCGGGGAGCTGCGCCACGTAGGTGCCGGGTTCCGGGCTCTCCCACTCCAGGTCGGCGTCCTTCAGCACTCCCTCGATGACCTGTGCCGCACGCTGTTCCAGATCGGTTTCACCCATGCTGCGAGCGTACGCGACGGCGGTGTGCCTGCATCGCGGCCGTGTAGACGTCCGCGGTGGTGGCGGCCGCCGTGTCCCAGCCGAAGGACTGGGCGTGGCGGGCGGCCTGCCCGCCCAGCCGGGGCGACAGCCGCGGGTCGTCGGCGAAGTCGCGCAGCACGCGCGCGTAGTCGGCGGGATTGTGGCCGCGTACCAGGAAGCCGGTGTGGCCGTCGCGCACGGCGACCGGCAGGCCGCCGACCGCTGCCGCCAGCACCGGCGTGCCCGCCGCCTGCGCCTCTATGGCCACCAGGCCGAACGACTCGCTGTAGGAGGGCATGACCAGGACGGAAGCGGCGCGGAACCAGTCCGCGAGCTGGTCCTGGCCGACCGGCGGGTGGAACCGTACGACGTCCGCGATACCGAGGCGTGCGGCCAGCTTCTGGAGGCCCTCGGGCTTGGCCAGGCCGCTGCCGCTGGGGCCGCCTACGACGGGGACGAGGATGCGCGAACGCAGCTCGGGGCGCTCGTCGAGGAGGACGGCGACAGCGCGCAGCAGCACGTCGGGGGCCTTCAGCGGCTGGATGCGGCCCGCGAAGAGCGGGATCAGCGCGTCCTGGGGCAGACCGAGACGGGCCCGGGCGGCGGCGCGGCCGTCGGCGGGCGAGAAGCGGCTGAGGTTCACGCCCGGGTGGACCACGGCGACCTTGTCGGTGTCGGCCGCGTAGTGCCGTACGAGTTCGTCGGCCTCTTCGGTGGTGTTGGCGATGAGGCGGTCGGCGGCGCCGACGATCTGGGTCTCGCCGATGACGCGGGCGGCCGGTTCCGGGGTGTCGCCGTCGGCCAGGTTGGCGTTCTTGACCTTGGCCATGGTGTGCATGGCGTGCACCAGGGGGACGCCCCAGCGCTGGGCGGCCAGCCAGCCGACGTGGCCGGAGAGCCAGTAGTGGGAGTGGACCAGGTCGTAGTAGCCGGGGCGGTGGCCGGCCCAGGCCTGCATCACGCCGTGCGTGAAGGCACAGAGCTGGGCGGGGAGGTCCTCCTTGTTGAGGCCCTCGTAGGGGCCGGCGTCGACGTGCCGGACGAGGACGCCGGGGGCCAGCTCGACGGTCGGCGGGAGGGCGGCCGAGGTCGCGCGCGTGAAGATCTCGACCTCGATGTTGATCGCGGCGAGGCGCTGCGCGAGCTCCACGATGTAGACGTTCATGCCGCCGGCGTCGCCGGTGCCCGGCTGGTGGAGCGGGGAGGTGTGCACGGAGAGCATGGCGATCCGGCGGGGCCGGCGGTGCAGCCGGAGGCGCGCGGGCGCGGACGCGGAGCGCCGCCCGAGCCTGCCGATGTACTGGCTCACGTGGCGTTCCTCCTCGCTCCGGGCATGCCTTTGCAGGGCGCACGTGCCCTCCAGGGGTGGAACACCGGAGGGGATGACTCCATTTCCCGATTCGCGAGTTTTACCGAATCATTACCGCTTCTCGCTCAACCGTTCGAGGGCAGTGAGCGTGCGGGACGCGAACCGGCCAGGTGAACGGGACCGTAATTCGAAGGTCACTGGCACTGGCCCCGCGGTGAAAGGCAAACGCACCCCGGCGCCTGGGGCAACCGGGCTCCTGCCCCGCCGGTCCCACCACGCGGAAGGATCCCCACCGCCTCATGGAGGTCATGCAATGCGCTCTCCGCGCCTCAGCCGCCGAGTGTCCCGCGCCTTATCGGTTCTCACGCCGGTTCTCGCCACAGGGCTGGCCGTCCCGGTCGCCCTGACGGGAACGGCCCATGCCGCGGAGCCGACAGCCACCGCCGCGGTGAACGAGTACGGCTGGCACCTCACCTACACGGCCGCCCCCGGGCAGGCCAACAAGGTGACCGTCACCCAGTCCTTCACCGCCGACCGTTCCCAGTTCACCTATGTGATCGACGACGTCGTCCCGATCGACGCCGGGAACCGCTGCGGCCACCCCGACAGCTCGGACCGCACCCGGATCTCCTGCACGGTCGAGGCCCCGGAGAGCCAGTCCCCGCTCGACTCCATGGAGATGGACCTCGCCGACGGCGACGACACCGCCTCCTTCGACAACGCCACCGACCAGATCTACTACTTCAACACGATCGAGCTGGGCGACGGCGCCGACCGCTGGACCGGCGCCACCGGCAGGCGGGTCGACGGCAGCTCCGTGCGGGGCGGCGCGGGTGACGACGTCATCACGGCGGGCGCGATGGGGTACGCCGGGGGCGGTGACGGCGACGACACACTCCACGCGGGTGCCGGCGCGGGCGGCGAGATCGTGGACGGCGGCGCGGGCGACGACCTCCTGCGCGGCGGCGCGGGCGACCAGATCCTGCGCGCCGACGACGGCGACGACACGGTCTTCGGTGGGGACGGCGACGATGAGCTCCACGGCGGCAGGGGCAACGACATCCTGCACGGAAACGGCGGCGCCGACCGCATGTGGGGGAACAGCGGCGACGACGAGCTGTACGGCGGGCCCGGCACGGACACGCTCTCCGGCGGCCCGGGCAGGAACATCGTCCGTCAGGACTGACGGCTCCCCCGGCCGGGGTCGAGGCCGATGAGTTTCCGCGTCCCGGGGCGTCTGATCCACTGAGGAGAGGAGAGGGTCACGATGAAACTCGTAGTGCAGGAGTTCCTGTCGCTCGACGGTGTCTCCCAGGGGCCGGGCGCCCCGGAGGAGGACACCAGCGACGGTTTCGAGCGGGGCGGCTGGTTCGTGCCGCATCTGGACGAGGAGTTCGAGCGGCTGGCCGGCGGCTGGCTCGGTGAGGCGGACGCCTTGCTGTTCGGGCGGCGTACGTACCAGAACTTCGCCCGGGACTGGCCGGCGATGACCGACCATCCCCTCGCCGGGATCATGAACGGCCTGCCGAAGTACGTCGCCTCCCGGAGCCTGACCACGGCCGGCTGGGACCCGACCACGATCCTGTCCGGCGACGTCCCCGCCCAGGTGGCGGAGCTGAAGCGGCAGCCGGGCCGGGAGCTCCAGATCCACGGCAGCGCCCGGCTCGCCCAGTCCCTGCTGGCCGCCGGGCTGATCGACACGCTGCGGCTCGTGATCGCCCCGGTCGTGGTCGGCCAGGGCCGCCGCCTCTTCCCGGACGGCGGCGCACCGGCCGGGCTGCGGCTGGCCGAGCACCGGACGACGCCGGGGGGCCTGTCGGTGCATGTGTTCGAGACGGCGGGGGCTCCGGGGTTCGGGACGTACGGGGGCGGGGGTGAGGGTGGCGCCGGGAGTCAGGGGCTGGTCAACACCGAGGGCCGTACGACCCCACGAGCCGCTTAACCTCGTACGCATGACTTCCCGCGCAGCCACCCGCCCCTTGGGAACAGTGACGCGCGGGACGACCAACCCCAACCGCCTGCGCCGCATGGACCGCTGGATCGCGGCCACGCACGGCGCCGAGCTGCGCCGTGCCGCCGACCCGGTGGCGGTCGACCTCGGGTACGGTGCCGCCCCCTGGACGGCCGTCGAGCTGCTGCACCGCCTCCGTACGGTCGCGCCACGCGCGCGCGTGGTGGGCGTCGAGATCGAGCCGGCCCGGGTCGCGGCGGCGCTGCCGTACGAGCGGGCGGGCCTCGTCTTCCGGCACGGCGGTTTCGAGATCCCGATCCCGCAGCGGCCCCTGCTGGTCCGCGCGGCGAACGTGCTGCGGCAGTACGACGAGGGGGAGGTGGCCGCCGTCTGGCACCGGCTGTGCGGACGGCTCGCGCCCGCCGATCCGGCGACCGGTGCGCGCGGCGGACTGCTGGTCGAGGGCACCTGCGACGAGATCGGACGCCGGCACGTCTGGGTCGCGCTCGGGCCGGAGGGACCGCGCACGGTCACCTTCGCGACCCGGCTCGGCTCCCTGGAGCGCCCCTCGGACCTGGCGGAACGCCTGCCGAAGGCGCTCATCCACCGCAACGTCCCGGGCGAGCCGGTGCACGCCTTCCTGCGCGACTTCGACCGCGCCTGGGCCGCCGCCGCGCCCTACGCCTCCTACGGCGCCCGCCAGCGCTGGATGCGGGCGGTACGGGACCTGACCGCCGACTGGCCGGTGGCGGACGGGCCGGTGCGGTGGCGGCAGGGTGAAGTGACGGTGCGGTGGGAGGCGTTGGCGCCGCGGGGCTGACCTCCCGGGCCGCGCGGTGGAAGCTCCTCGGCGCTTCCCGCGGGGAACGATCTCTTTGAGTCGTTCGTCACACAGGCGGGGAGATCGTCATGCCGGAGGCATATCGGGGAGGGGAGTGCGGGAAGAACTACCCCTGTCGCTTCGCGCGCCGACATGGCAGCATCCCCAGGCGAGCCGGACGTTACTGACGGTTAATCAGTTTGGGGGCTGAGGTATGGGTACGGGCAAGCGTGGCCTGATCGCGACGGCCGTGGCCGTGGTCTGCGCGGTCACCGTGCTGGCGGCACCGGGCACGGCGTTCGCGAGCCCAAGTCCCACCCCCACCCCGAGCGCGGGCCCGACGCTCGCGCCCGGCAAGGACCTCGAGGCCGTACGCAAGAAGCTCGACAAGCTCTACCGCGCCGCGGCCCGTGCCACCGACGAGTACAACGCCGCCGAGGAGAAGGCGGACAAGCAGTCCGCCGAGATCGTCAAGCTGGCCAAGAAGATCGTCAAGGGCAAGGAGAAGCTGGCGAAGCTGAAGGACCGCGCGGGCGCTTCGGCCGCCGCCCAGTACCGCGGCGGTGGACTGCCGCCCGAGGCCCATCTGATGCTCAGCGACGATCCGCAGGAGTTCCTCGACGGGGCGGGCCGGGTGCGCCAGGGCCAGCACGCGACCAAGGGCCTGATCGGCGAACTGGCCCGCACCCAGGAGGACTTGGAGCAGTACGCCAAGGACGCCTCCGCCCAGTGGAAGAAACTGGAGGCAGGCCGGAAGGCCAAGGCCACCGCGCAGAAGAAGATCGAGCAGCAGATCGCGCAGGCGGAGAAGCTCGAGTCCGAGCTCCAGAAGGAGGAGCAGGAGCGCCTCGCGGAGCTGGAGAAGGAGGCGGCGGGCAAGGCGCAGACCGCCTGGCTCGACTCCGGCATCCTCGACGAGATCAGCGGAAAGGCCTCCGAGCAGGGCAAGAAGGCCGTCGCGTACGCCACGGCCCAGATCGGCAAGCCGTACCAGTGGGGCGCCGAGGGCCCGAAGACCTACGACTGCTCCGGACTGACCTCACAGGCCTGGATGTCCGCCGGTCAGGGCATTCCCCGCACCTCGCAGGAGCAGTGGAAGCGGCTGCGGCACATCGACATCGAGGACATGCGGCCCGGCGACCTCATCATCTACTTCGACGACGCCAGCCATGTCGCGATGTACGTCGGCGACGGGGCGATCGTGCACGCGCCGCGGCCGGGGCGGACGGTGACCCTCGCGGGGGCGGGGACGATGCCCATCCTCGGGGTGGTACGGCCGGACACCGACGCCGAGGCCGACACGGACTGAGCCGACGCCCAGGCCGACACGGACCGAGCGGGGCCGACACCGACTGAACGGACGCCGACGCCGACCGGGCAAGCGCCGACCGGGCACCGAATATCGGACAACAGGCCGCGGCACCCCTGCCGGTGACCTGGGACACGTGACCCAGCCCACCCCGAAACCGCCACCCGACCACGTGCTGACGTGACGTTCGTCATCCCCACAGCATCCCGGCGGTGTCCAACTGGGGTGCATATCGCGGCATATGACACTGGCCGATGGCGCAGCGGCGTGGCTCACACCATTCCAATGCGGCGCCGACACCCGCTATGGTCCCCGTCGGTGGGTCGAGGTCCCTCGCCCCCGCCGTGCCCTCGGGGGGAGGGAAGGAACCCAAGACGATGCCCGTACCCATACCGCGGCAGAGAGCGATCCCGGCCGCGGAGAGTGGTCAGGCGCAGGCCGAGTCCCCGTGCGACCGCCCCGCCGAGCAGTCCGTCAAGGACGCCTCGGCGACGGCTCCGCGCACGCCGGACACAGCCGGGAACACCACGGACAAGGTGGAGAACAACACCGCCCACACCAACCTGACCCTGCTGCTGATCGAGGACGATCCGGCCGGTTCGCCGATCGTGCCCGACATGCTCGACCAGGCGGGCAAGCCGATCCGTGTCCGCACGGCCCGCAACCTCACCGAGGCCGGGCGGCTGCTGACCGACGACGTCCACTGCATCCTGCTGGACCTCGCGCTGCCCGCGCCCGGCCGCAGTGACACCGACGACGAGCTCGCCGTGCTCAAGCACGTGCTGGAGCTCGCGCCCCGGCATGCCGTCCTGGCGCTGACCGCCTCGGGCGACGCCGAGCGCGGCGCGGAGGCGGTGCGCGTGGGCGCCCAGGACTACCTCTTCCGCGACGAGCTGGACGGCCGGCTGCTGAGCCGGGCGATCCGCTACGCCGTGGAGCGCAAGCGCTCCGAGTCGGCCGAGCGCCGGCTCGCCGAGGGCCGGCTGCGCGCCCAGGAGAACCGCCGCCTGGAGCGCGGTCTGCTGCCGACCCCGCTGCTGGACGGCTCCCCGCTCCGGTTCGCCGCCCGCTACCGCCCAGGACGCTCGCGCGCCCTGCTCGGCGGCGACTTCTACGACGTCGTGCGCACGCCGGACGGCACCGTGCACGCCATGATCGGTGACGTCTGCGGTCACGGTCCGGACGAGGCCGCCCTCGGCGTGGAGCTGCGGATCGCATGGCGCGCGCTGACGCTGGCGGGCCTGTGCGGTGACCAGTTGCTGGGCACGCTCCAGCAGGTGCTGGAGCACGAACGGGCCGACGACGAGATCTTCGCGACCCTGTGCACGGTGGACATCGCGCCGGACGGCCGCCGCGCCGGCCTGTGCCTGGCGGGTCACCCGTCGCCCCTGCTGGCCAGCCCGGGCAAGCCGGCCCGCCTGCTGCCGTACGACAACAACGGGCCGGCCCTCGGGCTGCTGCCGGGTGCCCGCTGGCCGCGTATGCAGGTGGAGCTGGGTGCCGAGTGGAGCCTGATGCTCTACACCGACGGACTGATCGAGGGCCATGTCGGCGAGGGCCGGGAGCGGCTCGGCCAGGACGGCATGACGGCGATGGTGCGCCGCCAGATCGCCGAGGGGCTGCGGGGCGAGCAGCTTCTGCGGGCAGCGGTGAACGAGGTGCGCGACCTCAACGGTGGCGAGCTGACGGACGACGTGGCGGTACTGCTGCTGGACCGGGTGCCGTAGCCCCGGCTCCACTCGGCTCCAGGGCTGCCGGGGGTCTTACCGGCCGCCGTTCCAGGGGCCGTACGGGCCGTCGCTGCTGGAGCCGCGCTGGCTGCGGCCGCCGCCGGGGAGCGCCCGGATGGCGGGGCGCACGTCGACCATGTACACGATCGTCGCGATGAGCCCGATGATCGGCAGGAACGACAGGATCGGGAAGAGCAGGTTCACCACGAAGGCGAGCCCGAGGATGATCAGCCAGAACGGCTTGGTCTTCTTGTCGGCGGCGCGGTAGGCGTCCTCCCGCCGTACGGCCGCGTCGATCAACGCGAAGCCGCTGAAAACGATCAGGGCCATGCTCAGAAGCCACATCAACCCTGCGAAGCCCTGCATCAGCACAACGTCCACCACCTGACTCGGCTCGTCCCTACGCGGTCACCGTACCCGCACAACGGGCCGGACACCCCCAGGGTGCCCGGCCCGTTGCCGTCGCTCTGCGGCCTCCGCGGTCCTACTTGGCCGGCGGCGTGCTCTTCTTGGCGGTGGTGGTCTTGCGGGCCGGGGCCTTCTTGGCGGGAGCCTTCTTCTCCGGGGCGGCCGCGGTCGTGGTGCCGGCCGGCTTCGCCGGCTCCGCCTTGACCTCGACCGGCTCGGCCTTCGGCTCGACGGCGATGGCGAGCTCCTCCACGCCCTCGGCGACGTCCTCGATGCCCTCGGCGGCCTCGCCGCGCCAGGTGCGCACGGCCTGCTCGCCGTGCTCGGCGACCTTCTCGTAGGTCTCCCGGGCCTTGACGGCGTATTCGGCGGCCACGCCGACGCTGCGCAGCGCGACGTCCTGGGCGGTCTCGCCGATCTTCTTCAGGTCGGCGTCGATCGTGCTGCCGAGCTTCTTGATGTCGACGTCGATGGAGCCGATGAACTCCGTGACCTTGTTCTGGAGGGTCTGCTGCGTCTCCTTGACGCGGGCGGTGGCCTCCTTGGCCCGGACGGTGGCCTTCTCCTGGACGGCCTTGGTGTCGGTGTTGCGTACGGCCTCGATCCGCGCGGGGGCCTCGGAGCGCAGCTGCTCCACCAGGGCCGGCACCTTCTTGGCCTGCTGAAGGGCGAGGTCGGCGGTGCCTGCGGCGAAGTAGAGCGGCGTCGGGTCGCTGAGGGTCTTGCGCAGGTCGTCGGTGATGGCCATGGTGATGGTCCTCCCGGATTCTTTTTCGCTTGAGGGTTCGGCTGAGGGTTGTGTGATCCGCGGCGGTACGGCCGGTGCCCTGGTCCGGCTCAGCCGGCCGTCTGCTGCGGGTCGGTGTCACTGCCGCCGGTGTCCTTGCGGGCCCGGCGGGCGGCGGACGTACCGCCGGTGCCCTTGCGGGCACGACGGGCGGGCGACGGGGACGTACCGCTGTCTTCCTTGCGCGTGCGGCGGGTCGCCGACGGTGACGCGGACGCACCGCCGTCGATGTCGCGGGTACGGCGCTCGGCGCTGCCGCCGTCGGCCGTGCGGGTCCGTCGTATCCCGGTGCCGCCGTCGGGTGCGTCCCCGTCCCTGTCCGCCTCGTCTTGCGCGACCACGAGCTCGACGACCGCGGAGCCGTCGCCGGTCCCGAACCCGTTCTCCTTGCGGAAGGACTCGTAGATCTGCAACAGCACCTGCTTCTGCCGCTCGTGCAGCGCCGGGTCCGCGAGGATGACGGCGCGCGTCTCCACCTCGTCCCGGTCCCGCTCGGCGTCGAGGATGCCGGCCCGGACGTACAGCGTCTCGGCGGAGATCCGCAGGGCCTTGGCGACCTGCTGCAACACCTCCGCGCTCGGCTTGCGCAGCCCGCGCTCGATCTGGCTCAGGTACGGATTGGACACCCCGGCGGCGTCGGCGAGCTGCCGAAGCGACAGCTGCGCGTTGCGCCGCTGTTCGCGCAGGTAGTCACCGAGATTGCCGACGTTGAGCGATGCCATGACTCCACAGTGCCGCACCCCGCTAACTATTGCAAGCACCCGCTTGCAATAGTGCGCCACGCCACGCGCCGGGGGGTCTGTGCCGTCAAGTACCCGTTTCCGCGGCCCGTGACCTGTCTCTGCGAAGTTGAGGCAGTGCCGGTCATCGCGAGGCATCCGCCCGTACGTCTCGCTCAATCTCGGGCATCTGGTGGGACGTCTCGATCAATCTGAGGTGCTGGCTTCTTCCGCCCCCTACGGTCGTTCCACCTGGTCAGCGCCGAGTGGGGGTGGCTGGTGGAGGCGGAGGACTTCTGGCTGGAGTACACCGACGCCCGAGGAGAGGTGCATGGCGGGCCGCTTGAGGCGATGTGGCCGACCCGGTTCGAGGCGGCCGGGCAGGTGCGTGCGTTCCCGTCGTACCGCGGGCAGCGGAACTTCCCCGGCTGGTACTGGGCTGCGACCTGCTCCGAGCTGGTGGGTTACGAGTCCTGGGTGGAACTCGGGCACCTGATGCGGCTGGATGCCGAGCCAGACGTGGCGGCAGTGGCCTCGCAACCATTCCGGCTGTCGTGGCGGTACGGCGGCCGGGGTCGGCGGATCAAGCACACGCCGGACTACTTCGTACGCCGGCGGGACGGCACTGCCGTGGTGCTGGACGTGCGTCCGGACGAGCGCATCGAGCCCGAGGACGCAGCGAAGTTCGCAGCGACGGCTGCTGCCTGCACCCGGGTCGGCTGGGGTTATGAACGGGTCGGAGTGCTTGATCCGGTGTCGGTGGCGAACCTGCGGTGGCTGTCGGGCTACCGGCATCCCAGAGTTTGGCGGGAACCGGTGGCGGACGCTCTGCTGGCGGTGTTCAGCGAGCCACTGGGGCTGCTGGCGGGGGCTCGGGCGGTCGGTGATCCTCTCGCGGTGCTGCCGGTGCTCTATCACCTGCTCTGGCACCACGAGCTGACGACGGAGCTGCGGACGGAGCGCTTGTCAGCCGCGTCGCTGGTGCGGCTGGTGCCTGCGGCGGTGAAGGAGGTGGGCTGGGATGCCGACGCGTCCGCGGCTGCTGTCGCTGGGTGACCGGGTCCACTACGACGGGCGTGAGCACACCGTCGCCGCCCTGCACGGCACATCGGTTCGCCTGGTCGATGACGCCCAGGCCGCAAGCGTCGTGCTGCTCGGGCATCTGCTGGCTTCGAAGGGCTTCGCGGTGCTCAGCGTCGGCCCGGCCCGCCCGCCGCTGCCCGAGGAAGGAGTGCTGGACGGGCTGCCCGAGGAGGCGGCAGAGCGGGCCCGGTGGTGGCAGCGGCACCTGACCGAGCTGATGACGGGCCGCCCGGACGCGACTCCTGGCACGGCTGTGAGGCGGGAGTACGACCCGGAGGTGCGCTCGGTGCGCCAGCGGGAGTTGGCCAAGCTGGCCGAGCTGCGCGAGGCCGGTGAGGAGGTGTCTTTGAGCACTCTGCAGCGGCTGCGCACCCGTTTCGAGCGCGAGGGGGTGGCGGGGCTGGTGGACCGGCGGCTGGTCAAGCCCTCCACCGGCACGAGCCGGGCGGATCCGCGGGTGGTGGCCGCGATCGAGCAGGTCGTGAACAGCCGGACCGATGAAGCGACGGTGTCCGCGCAGGTGCTGCGGCGCAAGGTCGAACGGCTCCTGGCGGCCGAGCACGGCGCCGGAGCGGTGGCGATGCCGTCGCGGGCCGCGTTCTACCGGCTGCTGGAGGCGGTTTCGACGGGACGGCATCTGCTGGGGTCGGCCCGCACCCGCCGCTCGCTGGGCAAGCAGCCGAAGCGGATGTTCGGACAGCTGACGGCGGCCCGGCCGGGCGAGGTGATGGAGATCGACTCCACGCCGCTGGACGTCATGGTGATCCACGACGACGGCGAGGTGGACCGCTGCGAGCTGACCGGGCTGGTGGACGTGGCCACCAGGACACTGGCGGCGGTGGTGCTGCGGCCGTCGACGAAGGCGGTGGACGCCGCGCTCCTGCTGGCGCGCGCGATGACACCGGAGCCGATGCGGCCGGGCTGGTCGGACGCCCTGCACATGTCGCGCTCGGTGCTGCCCTACGCTTCGCTTCTGCCGCTGGACGAGCGGCTGACCCAGGCCGCCGCGAAACCAGTGATCGTCCCGGAGACGGTGGTCAGCGACCACGGCAAGGCATACATCTCGGACAACTTCCGCAACGCCTGCCGCCACCTGGGGATTTCGTTCCAGCCCGCGCACCCGAACACCCCGACCGACAAACCGCACGTCGAGCGGACGCTGGGCTCGGTGGCGACGATGTTCGCCCAGTACGTGGCCGGCTACACCGGCCGCAGCGCGGAAATGCGCGGCAAAGAGCGACCCGCTGATGCCGGACCGTCCGCTGACTCCGAACGAGAAGTACGCCGCGCTGGTGTCGGCGGCTGGATACGTCCCAGTCGCACTCAGCCCAGAGGAGTACATCCAGCTCATGCCGCGCGAGTGGCGGGTCATCGGCGCCGGCGGGGTGCGGATCAACAACCGAACCTACGACGCCCGCGAACTCAGCCCCTACCGGAGACAGCCGTCCGGGGCGGGGCCGGACGGCAAGAGATGGGAAGTGCACTACGACCCCTACGACATCTCCTGCGTCTGGGTACGCAACCACCGCGGCCAAGGGTGGATCACCACGACCTGGCGCCACCTGCGCACTTCTCCGGTCCCGATGGGTGAGCTGGTCTTCGACCGAGCCCACCAGGTGCTGACCGAACGCGAACGACGCCGACCGCACGAGGAGGAAATCGCACAGGCCGCCGCCAATCTGCTGGACCGCGCGGCCGACGGTCCCGAAGGCGGAGCCGAGCGGTCCGCAGTCCAGAGCCAGGGAAGGCGCCGGGCGGTCAATCGGCGCGACCGCAAGGTCGCTGCCCGCACCCGTGCCACCAGCACCCCCACCTGGCCCCGTCCCGAACCGCCGTCGGCCAACCGGGCACTCCCGCCCGAACCGGACCCGGGCCCCGAAGCCGCCGAGGAGAACGAAGAGGTGGCCAAGGTGGTGCCGTTGGGCATCTTCGACGCCCGTGAGGAGGCAAAACGATGGTGGTGAACACGCCCGACGAACGCGAACCACTGACGGGCGACGACGAACGGATCGAACCGCCCACTTCCCTGAGCGGCTGGCGCCGTTTCGTCGAGAAGGACCCCGCGACCTTCGATCTCGCCCCACCCAAACGCTGGGAGGCCATGGACGACGAAGCGCGCGCCGACTACGACGAGGCTCGCATCGATTACCACTCCGAACTCCAGGTCGTGCGCACATCCACCGTCAAAGAAGTCGCCCAATAAGGGCGCCTTCTGACCTTGCTGAACCGGCGCGAGCACGGCGCCCGCCGCGGCCTGATCATCTCCGGGGAGCGCACCACCGGGAAGACCACCGCACTGCGGCAACTCGGCCGCCTACACGAGCTTCGCATCCGACAGCGTTACAGAGACAGCCGACGCATCCCGGTGGTCTACGTGACGGCCCCGCCCAAGGGCTCGGCCCGCAAGCTCGCGCTGGAGTTCGCCCGATTCCTCAAGCTCCCGACCATTTCCCCCAGGCACAACACCGCCGACATCACCAGCTCCGTCTGCCAAGTACTCACGGAGGCCCGCACCGATCTCGTCCTGGTCGATGAGATCCACCTGATGAACCTCGCCACCATCGCGGGTGAGGAGTTGTCCGACCACCTGAAGTACTTCACCGAGCACCTGCCCGCCACATTTGTCTATGCGGGCATCGACGTCGAGCATTCCGGGTTGTTCACCGGAATCCGGGGCGGCCAGATCGCTGGCCGTTGCACACTCCTGCACACCGGCCCTTTCCCGCCCGGAGCCGAATGGGAAGGGCTGGTGGCGACCATGGAGGACACCCTCCGCCTGCATCACCACACTCCAGGAACCCTGACCAAGCTGCACGCCTACCTCCACCAACGCACCGGTGGCATGATCGGCAGCCTCTCCCACCTCATCCGGGCCGCCGCCATCTCGGCAATCCTCGACGGCAGTGAGCGGATCACCCGCCGCCAGCTGCACACCATTCACGTCGACCACGCCAGTGAGAGCGCCTACAGGACATCGGCATGACCCCCTCCGCGGACCTCTACGGACCAGTCTGGCCGCTCCCCCTCACCACCGCCCCCTTCCCGAACGAGACCCTGCGGTCCTACATTGCACGGCTCGCCCTGCTCAACAGGCTTCCGCCCGAACGCATATTCCGCCGCTTCTACACAGCGGAATCGCCCCTGGACAACGTGAAACTCCTAGCATCGCGCAGCGGGCAGGCCCCTCTTCTGCTGATGCGGAAATTACCCGAGCTGGCCACTCCAGGCCCCTGGCCCCACGAGCAGTACGAAGGTCTCGCCCGCAGCTGGGCCTGCCATCCCTGCGTTGCGGCCCGCACCGGACGGGACGACTGGAAAGTCGAAATTTGGGTCATCAATGGACACCATCACCTCTGTGTTAAACACCGCCATGGACGGGCACCCACCACGGGCACTACATGGCCAACTTCGCCGGCCCCATCGACGGCCAGTTCAGCCTCAACCGGGCCCCTGAGATCGTCCACGCGCAGCGGAGGCTCCATCGGCTGTTTCGGCGGCGGACACCCCGAAGGGTTCTGGCCGCCTACCAGGAATGCGTCGACTTCTGGCGCGAGCTGGCCAAGCACGGATATGCCGTCAACAGGACCGAACGCCTTCTCGACCTCATTGCTCCCGACGAGCCCCTTGCTCGCCGAAGTTACGCGATGCGCGAGGCCGCTCTCCTGCCAGACCTCGTCGAAGTCCTGGGGATCTACACATCTCCGGTCTGGCGCCACCGAGCTCTCGGCAGCCCCCGCGATGTTCAGCTCTTTCACCGAGAGTTCGAGCGACGGTTGCCTCCCGAACGACGGCTGAGAACGACCACCATCCCATGGTTCACAAGCGAAATCACACTGGTCGCGGAAAGGATCAATGAACGGATGGACGAACAGGAACGTCAACTGATGCGGGTGGCGTCGGCTGCACCAGGCACGCCAGAGTGGTGGCCTCCACTCATCATGCGCAGACTTCTGCGACGCACCCCCTCTCATGCACGGTGAAACACCACGCGGTCGAGGTCGAGGCGCTACCTGCCCGGCGTCAGGGACGAAAGGACCGCACGGAGTTGTTGAGGTTCGTCAGCGGTGATCATCCGTCACCCCGGCTCTGCACGACATCCTGATCACTGGGGCTACTGTGTCGAGGCATGAAAACGGACCAGTGGTTAGCAGACACCCGCACGTCCTACGACACGGTCGCGGTCAGCTATGCCGACCAACTACGCGAGGCTCTGGCCGGTGAGCCCTACCTTCGAGCATCTCTGGCGTTGTTCGCCGAGTTGGTGCACGCCACCGGCGGCGGGCCGGTGGCGGACGTGGGCTGCGGACCTGGACACGTCACCGCTCACCTGCACGAGCTGGGCGTGGACGCGTTCGGCATCGATCTTTCACCCGCGATGATCGACCTCGCTCGGCGCGACCACCCCAGCCTGCGGTTCGAAGTCGGCTCGATGACGGATCTCCACCTCGCCGACGCTTCGCTCGCCGGCCTGCTCGCCTTCTGGTCGTTGATACACGTCCCCGACGATGCCGTCCCCACGGTCTTCAGCCACTTCCACCGGGTGCTACGCCCTGGCGGACCACTGCTGCTCGGCTTTCACGTCGGCGACGAGTCGAGGCTGAAGACGCAGGGCTACGGCGGTCACCCGATGAACGTTTACGTCCACCGCCGCCAGCCTGACCAAGTGACAACCTGGCTTCGCGATGCTGGCTTCACGGTCAAGGCCCACCTGCTTCTCGACCTTGACGAGAGCACTCCAGGGGCGGTCCTTTTTGCACACCGACAGCCCTAACTCAATCGGCAGTCCGTGTCCCCTGAACACGTCAACCACCTGATGAGCAGGCTGGCCTCATCTTGGGCGCCCAGATGGTCCGTACATCCGATGTGAGCGTGAAACCCTGAGTTCCTGTTTGCGCGGTCGGCTGATCCATCGTGGCAGCGAATTCCGATCTTCGTGATCATCCCACGAAATGGTCCGCCGACGCTGTCGGCTATGGTGAAGGCATGTGTTGCTGCGCTGCCATGACCACCCGTACCGCCGCCTAGCGGCGGTACCCGCGGTTGCCCATAACCGAGGCCTCGTTGCTGACCCCGGCCGGGGTCAGTGCCACGACGTACCGCCGGATCAGTGTCCTGCCGGCAGCCACTCGCTTATTGCTCTGCTGCCGGGCCATCCTGCCTGATCAGGGGAGTTATGTCTCAGTCGCAGCGCTTCGATTCACAGCACGAAACCCCATCCCCTTGCCCGCATAGAGCCGGCCCCATCGTCGCGCAGGATCCGCCTGTCGCCACCCTGTTCCTGATGGTCGGACTCCCCGGAGCCGGGAAAACCACCCGGGCCAAAGAGCTCGCCGCAACGCACCGGGCACTGCGGCTGACCCCAGACCACTGGATGATCCCGCTGTTCGGCGATTCGATGGCCGACGGAAAGCGCTGGGTGCTCGAAGGACGGCTCATCTCGGTCGCCCTCCAGGCGCTGCGGCTGGGGACCAGCGTCGTGCTCGACTACGGGCTCTGGGGCCGGGATGAACGGTCGGCACTGCGCTGGCTGGCACGCTCGGCCGGGGCAGCATGTCAGGTGGTCTACGTGCCCGTGGACAAGGACGTCCAGCTCGCCCGCATCGCGCACCGCCAGGCGACGACACCGCATCAGACATTTCCCATGAGCGAGACCGACGTAGACCAATGGCGCGAGCAGTTCCAGGTGCCTGACGCCGCCGAACTCGCCGGGAGGGAGATCCCCAACCCGCCGGCGGGCTGGCCAGGTTGGCCGGAGTGGGCGGCAGACCACTGGCCCTCGTGCACCGACAGCTAACAGGGCAGCAGGGTTTCTGCCTGGCCGACAAGCCCAGGAAATCGTGACGGAAAGCCTCAGGTTGAGCGAGACCCGACGAACACCCAACGTCTCGCTTAACCTGAAGCACCCCAGGTCAGAGCGCCGCCCTGCCTCACCTTCAGCGAGACAGGACATCAAGTACCCGTTTCCGCGGCCCGCACAGCGCTAGCGTGAGGTCCCATGATCGTATGGATCAACGGCACCCACGGCGCGGGCAAGACGACGACCAGTGCACTCGTGCAGCGGCTGATCCCGGATTCACGGGTGTTCGACGCCGAGAAGGTCGGCGAGACACTCATGGACATCAGGCCGGGGCTGCCCGAGACGGACAACTTCCAGCACTGGCCGCCGTGGCGGCCGCTCGTGGTCGAGACCGCCCGCCGGGTGCTCGACTACACCGGCGGCACTCTGGTGATGCCGATGACCGTCCTGGTCGAGCAGTACTGGCGCGAGATCAGCTCGGGCCTCGCCCAACACGACATCCCGGTACGGCACTTCGTCCTCCATGCCGACCAGGACACCCTCCGCGGGCGCATCCTGGGGGACACCGTTCTCGGCCCCTCCTCGTTCCGTCTCGCCTACCTCGAGCCCTACGCCGAGGCGGCCCGCACGTGGCTGCACGCCGAGGCCGAGGTCGTCGACACCACGCACCTCACGCCCGCCCAGGCCGCCCAGCGGATCGCGGAGGACGTCAAGGGCTGAGGCTCGCCCGCCACTGGCCGAGGGCACCCTGGCCGGCGCGGCGTTCGACGGCGAGCTTCTTCAGGCAGCCGTCACGGGCCGGCTCAGCGACGAGCAGTGGCGGCACCGGGTCGCGGAGGTCCTGGCACCCGTCTGCGGATCGCTCGCCCGGGCCCAGGACCTGGTCGGGGCGTGGAGCGGGCTCACCGGCCGGATCGACGCCGACGTCGTCGAACTGCTCGCCGCACTCCGCGGGAGAGTGCCGGTGGTCCTGGTCTCCAACGCCAGGGCGGCAGGCCTCACCGGCCTGCACTACCAACGCTTCGGACAGCTGAGAGACATGGTCGCGCCGCTGCTCGGCTGACGTCACCGGACCCCGGCGGCGAGCACCGTACGGCAGTCCGACCACGCCGGTCGGCTCAGCAGGGGCCGGAATCGGGTGAACAGGGCGAGGAGTTCGGCTCCCCACTTCTCGCGGAACGCGGAGTCGATGCGGGCGAGGTCGAGTTCGTTGGCGGCGGACAACTCCGCGAAGTCCCGCCGAAGGTGCGGCTCCGGAGTGTGGAGACGGCCCGTGAACCGATCCCGGAAGGCCCCGTCGGCATCCGCGAGCGTCGGATAGGTGGCCTTCCGGTCGCACGACGCGTAGAGATACACGATGGCTTCGGCCTCGGCACCGATCACCTCCACGAGTGCGGCGCGGCTGTCCGGAGACAGCAAGGGGGTGGGGAAGCCGTCGGTGCCGTAGAAGGCGTGGCACAGGCCCGCGACCTGGAGGGCGGGGCGGGCGCCCCATACGGCGAGTTGTCCCTGGACGCGCTGGAGATGGGCGACGAGAGTGCCGCCCGGGTGGGCGATGTCCGCGGCACCGAGCTCGCGCAGCAGCACCACGGCCCGGTCGGCAGCGGCAGGAGAGGCGGCCAAGGGCGGTGTCCTTCCGTCGCTCGGGGTCGGCACCCGTCCGCGCCTTCGCCTGTGGTCCGGACCCGCGAAGGCGCCGGACGGGTTGCCGCCTGGGCCCAGCACTGATGATCGTGGCCCACCGTGACCCCAGTCAATCCTATGGATTTCTCACCATCTCCAAGCTGTAGCTTGGGAGTTATGACTTTGGAGGACCTGCGCGTCTTCGTGGCCGTGTGCAGGGCGGGAAGCCTCAGCGCCGTCGCCCGGGAGCTGGACCGCACGCAGTCAGCGGTGAGCCAGCATGTCAAGCGGCTGGAGCGGGAGGCCGGTATGAGCCTCCTGGAGCGCAGGCCCCGAGGTGTCGTGCCCACACACGCGGGGCGGGTCCTGTGCGATGCCGCCTCGGACAGCATCGCCGGTCTGGACCTGGCCCTGCGGCGTCTCGGGGACCTGGTCAACGGCGACAGCGGCTCGGTGCGTGTCACCACGGGCGGAACCACCGTGCGGCACTTCATGTCCGAGGCCGTCGTCAGCTTCCGGCAGCGCTACCCGAAGGTCAGTCTGGAGTTCCGGACGGAGACCTCCAGCCGCGGCTGCTTCGACGCCCTCACCGCCGGCGACCTGGACCTCGCCTGGGTCACGATCGGCGGCCCGGTGCGCGGTATCGAGCAGCGCCCCGTCGTCACCCTGCCCTGGGTGCTGGCGGTCCGCGCCGACGATCCGCTGGCGGACCGGCCCTGTGTCCACCCGGCCGAATTCGGCGACATCAGCCTCATCCGGCTCCCCCGGAACTCCAGCTCAGGCGCCCGCCTCGACGCCGCGTTCGCCGAGCTCGGTGTCCGGACCAGCTCCGACACCAGCGTCGCCGACTGGGACACCGCCCTCCTGCTGGCGGAGCTCGGCCTCGGACACGCCGTCGTGCCCGTCCTGCCCGGCTGGGAGGTGCCCGGTGACGGCCCCCTCCGCCTCGTCCCCGTCCCCGATCTGCCCCCGCTCCCGGTCGGCTGGGCCGTCCGCCGCTGGGACGCCCTCACCCCACTCGCCCGGGTCTTCGCCGACACCGTCGCCCGCGGCTGTGCGGAGAGGGCCGCAGGCACGCGGCCCGTGTAGCAGCACGCCTCGCCCGATCCCCCCTGCCCCTCAGCGCGCGACGATGCAGAAGGGATGTCCGGCCGGGTCGGTCAGAACCCGCGCCCTGGCGGCATCGTGAGGCTGGTGCTCCAGCTTGCCCGCGCCCAGCTCCAGCAGGCGGGCCTCGGCTTCGTCCAAGTCCTTTCCGACCTCGAAGCAGATGTGAAGCTGCTGGGGAACGGTTTGGCCGGGCCAGCTCGGAGCCCGGTAGTCGTCGACCCGCTGGAACCCGAGAAGGAGGCCGTCCTCGCGGTTGAGGCCGGCGAACTCGGCGTTCGACCTCGGGTGCGGTTCGAGGCCGGTGGCCGCCTGGTAGAACGCCGCCAGCGCGAGCGGATCGGGGCAGTCCAGGGTTATCGCGCTCAACTTCAGCCGTACGGACATGCAGCCTCCAGGCCGGTCACTGGGTGGACATTCTCGCGATCACCCTAGAAGTGACCGAGAAGTGACCGGTCGTCAAACCGTTCGACGAGCCGGGCCCGGCCGGTCATGATCCGTACTCGTGACGACTTCGCAGCAGTCCCTGGTCCGTGCCGCCGCCCGTAACAACGCCGAGTGGTGCGCGGTGATGTGCCGGGCCCACGGTGTGGCGGGTGAGTTCGGGGGCGAGGCGTGGGCCGCTGCGGAGCGGGCGCCGCTCTACTACCCCGACGCCGTGACGCTGGAGCCGGGCGCCGGCCCGGACGCGCTCGTGGCACGGATCGACACGGGCTCGCCCGGTGCCTCGGTCAAGGACAGCTTCGCCGATCTCGACCTGACGGAGGCCGGGTTCCGGGTGCTGTTCGAGGCGCAGTGGATCCACCGTCCGGCGGGTGCGGTCGCGCCCGCCGGCCCGCCCGGGCCGGCGGACCTCACGTGGGACGTGGCGGGCGATCCGGAGACGCTGCGCGCCTGGGCAGTGGCCTGGGACGGCGGCGCCGGGAACGCGGGCCTGTTCCGGGACGAGCTGCTCGCCGACCCGGAGACCTTCGTGATCACGGGACGGTCCGGCGACGGACGGGTCGTCGCCGGAGCGGTGGCCGGCCGCAGCGAACACGTGGTCGGCGTCTCCAACGTCTTCGGGCCGGACGGCGGGCCCGACACCGCCTGGCCGGTCGTGCTGCACGCGCTCGACCGGCTCTTCCCCACCCTGCCCGTGGTCGGTTACGAGAGCGGTGACGACCTGGCGACCGCCGTCCGGTACGGCTTCGAGCCGGTCGGTCCGCTGCGCGTGTGGCTGCACGGCGGGTGACGGAGGGGCCCGCCTGTCGCTACCGCGGCTTGTACGCCAGGAACGTGCCGATCTGCCTCTTGGTCCCCTCGTCCGGCTCCTGCACCACACGCGTCGTGACGACCAGTCCGGCCTTGTGGAGGAGCTCGGCGATCCGGTCCGGCGGCAGCAGGTACGACTCGTAGGACACCGGATGGTCACCGTAGGCGTGCGACGGACGCAGGTGCTCGCCGCTGCCCACCGGGCCGGCCAGCATCAGCCGGCCTCCGGGCGCGAGGGTGCGGTGGAACTCGGCGTACACGGTCGGCAGCCAATGCGGCGGGGTGTGGTGGGTGGCGTAGTAGGCGAGGATGCCGCCGAGTTCGCCGTCGCCGATCTCCAGCGCGGTCATCGAGCCGACGGTGAAGCGGAGATCCGGGTACGCCGCCCGGGCCAGTTCGACCATTTCCGGCGACACGTCCACGCCGAACACCTGCACTCCCAGCGCGGCCAGGTGTGCCGTCACCTTGCCCGGGCCGCAGCCCAGGTCGGCCACCGGTCCGGGGTGCGGCGGCCGTACGAGCTCGGCGAAGGCGGCCAGCATCGCGCGCGACACCGGGTCCAGCTCGGCCGGCTCCTTGACGAGCCGGGCGTAGTCGGCGGCGACGGTGTCGTAGGACTCTCGGGCGGCGGTGACGTGGGAGGGTTCGGTCATGCCGTGAAGCTAGACGACGGCGCCGACAGTGCCGGGCCGTCACGCCGGGCGAGTCCACGCTGGTACCCCGCTCGTACGCCGACGCCAGTACACCGGTTTACTCCCGCCGTAAGACGCCTTCGCCATCCCCTCCCGGCACGGTGGCAGCGTGAAGCCGAAGCAGAAGCCCCACCCGATTCCGAAACTCGGCCGCCCGGCACGCCGGGCCGTTCTCGTCGTCCATGTCACCGCCTCCGCGAGCTGGCTCGGGCTCACGCTCGGGCTGCTCGCGCTCGGGACCACCGCGGCCGGCACCGGCTCCGCCGTGACCGTGGAGGCGTCCGTCCGGGCCATGAAGCTCTTCGCCGACTGGCTCCTGCTCCCCGTCGCGTTCCTCACGCTGCTCAGCGGACTGGTGCTGTCCCTGGGCACACCGTGGGGACTCGTCGGGTACCGCTGGGTCTGCACGAAGTTCTGGCTGACCCTCGCCACGACCACCGCCACGGTGTTCGCCCTGCGCCCCGGGGTGAACTCCGCGGTCACCGCCGTCGCCGCCGGCGGGCCCCTGCCCGACGCCGGTGACGTCCTGTTCGGGCCGGTCGTCTCGCTGTCCGCCTACGTCTTCATGACCGTGATCTCCGTCCTGAAGCCCTGGGGGCCGACCAGGCGGGGCAGGAGAGTGCGGGAGCCCGCTCGGCGTGCTCTGCAGGACGCCTGAGACACACAAGTGCCCATACGATTTGCCTAAAGTCATTAGGCAGATGCACACTCGCTTTAGGTAGAAGGGAGTGGCCGTATGGCACGCGTAGGACTGACACCGGAACGCCTGACCCAGGCGGGTGCCGAACTGGCCGACGAGGTCGGCTTTGACCAGGTGACCGTCTCGGCGCTCGCCCGCCGGTTCGACGTCAAGGTCGCGAGCCTGTACTCGCACGTGAAGAACTCCCAGGACCTCAGAACCCGGATCGCGCTGCTCGCGCTCACGGAACTCGCCGACCGGGCCGCCGACGCCCTGGCCGGGCGGTCCGGCAAGGAGGCCCTGGCCGCCCTCGCGAACGTCTACCGCGACTACGCCCGGGAGCACCCGGGCCGTTACGCCGCGGCCCAGCTGCGGCTCGACCCGCAGACGGCGGCCGCGAGCGCCGGCGTCCGGCACGCGCAGATGACCCGGGCGCTGCTGCGCGGCTACGACCTGACGGAACCGGACCAGACCCACGCGGTCCGGCTGCTGGGCAGCGTCTTCCACGGCTACGTCAGCCTGGAGATGGGCGGCGGGTTCAGCCACAGCGCCCCCGACACCGACGCCACCTGGGCCCGGATCCTCGACGCCCTCGACACGCTGCTGCGGAACTGGCCCGCGCCCCCCACCGACCTCCGAGGCTGACACCATGCACATCGAGCACGACTGGATCACCACCCCCCTCACGGCGGACCTGCTGCGCGGCGCCCTCGACGTGGAGCGCACCGAACACGGGCTGCTCCCGCACCGGCTGCCCGCCCGGGCCCGCGCGCAGAACATCAACGCCCAGCTGGCCATGGCCGAGGCCCAGCCGTCCGGCGTACGGCTGGCGTTCCGTACCGCCGCGACCGCCGTCGAGCTGGACACGCTGCGCACCAAGCGCGACTACACCGGCTTCCCGCCCCGGCCGGACGGCCTGTACGACCTGCTCGTCGACGGCCGCCCGGCGGGTCAGGCCCCCGGGACCGGCGGCAACGTCCTCACGATCGACATGGCCACCTGGGAAGGCGAGGTCACCCCGGGCCCGGTCGGCACCGTCCGCTTCACCGGCCTGCCCGCGCGCGAGAAGGACGTCGAGATCTGGCTGCCGCACAACGAGACCACCGAGCTCGTCGCCCTGCGCACCGACGCGCCCGTGGAGCCGGTGCCGGACCAGGGCCGCAGGGTGTGGCTGCACCACGGCAGTTCGATCAGCCACGGCTCCGACGCCGCGAGCCCGACCGCCATCTGGCCCGCGATCGCCTCGTTGCTCGGCGGCGTGGAACTGGTCAACCTCGGTCTGGGCGGCAGCGCGATGCTCGACCCGTTCACCGCGCGCGCCATGCGGGACACCCCGGCCGACCTGATCAGCGTCAAGATCGGCATCAACATCGTCAATGGGGACGTGATGCGGCTGCGCGCGTTCGGTCCGGCCGTGCACGGTTTCCTCGACACGATCCGTGAGGGGCACCCCGGCACCCCGCTGCTGGTCGTCTCCTCCGTCCACTGCTCCATCCACGAGGACACGCCCGGCCCCACGGCCCCGGACCTCAGCGGGCTCGCCGAGGGCCGGTTGCGGTTCGCCGCGATGGGCGACCCGGCGGAGGTGCCCGCCGGGAAGCTGACGCTCACCGTCATCCGGGAGGAACTGTCCCGCATCGTGCGGCAGCGCGCCGCGGACGACCCGAACATCCACTACCTCGACGGCCTCGACCTCTACGGCGAGTCCGACGCGGCCGAACACCCCCTCCCCGACGAGGTCCACCCGGACGCGGCCACCCACCGCCACATCGGCGAACGCTTCCACGAACTGGTCTTCACCGGAGGCGGCCCCTTCGCCCCGGGCTCATGACCCGGCGCGGCGGCTTCCACACCCTGTGGACGCCGCTCGGCTCGGACTCCCCGAGGAGCGGATCGCCGAGAAGGAGATCCGCCCGGCCGACGGCCTGCTCGTCGGTGACGACCCGGCGGCCCTGGCCCGGCTGTTCGCCGACCCCCACTGCGCGGTGCCGGGGCATCTGACCGGCTGACGAGTCGGACAGGGCCCAACATCCACTTTAATGTGCGTACTTGGCAGCGGGCCGGGCTGGGGCGAACCTGGTGGTGGGCCGTCGGTGAGGCGCCGGATCCCGGAGGGACGGAGGTGAACGTGGGCGTCAGGAGGCCGACCGGGTGGCCTGCGTCCCGGCCAGTTTCTCCAGGCGCCGGTGGCCCCAGTCGGACAGCGGGGCCAGTGCCTCGGCGAGTTCGCGGCCGAACGGGGTCAGGGAGTAGACGGTCTTCGGCGGCAGCACGTCGTACACCTCCCGGCGCACCAGCCCGTCCGTCTCCATCTCCCGCATTGCCTCGGTCAGCACCTTCTCGGTGAGGCCCGGCAGCCGCCGGCGCAGTTCCGCCGGGCGGTGCGGGCCCGACTCCAGCAGCCAGAGCAGGGTCGTCTTCCACTTGCCGTCGATCACGGCGATCGCGGCGGTCACACCGCAGACGTTCGGGTCCTGGCGCCGACGCGTCATCCTTTGCCCCATTCATCATCAATTGCGCATGCCTGCAAGGGAGTTCAAGCGTGTCCACGTACAGCACCTCCTCGTCCTCGGAACATTCCGCGCGGCCCGCCGTCACCTTCCTCGGTCTCGGCCCGATGGGCCGTGCGCTGGCCGGTGCCCTCCTGGACGCGGGACTGCCGACCACGGTCTGGAACCGCACCCCGGGCAGAGACCGGGAACTCGTCGAACGTGGGGCGGTGGGTGCCGGTTCGGCGGCCGAGGCAGTCGCCGCCGGTGAGGTGGTCGTCGTCTGTGTGGTGAACTACGACGCCGTCGACGCCGTCCTGCGCCAGGACGACGTCGCCACCGCCCTCAAGGGCCGTACGGTCGTGAACCTGACCGCGGACACCCCGGCCCGGGCCCGCGACACCGCCGACTGGGCCGCCGCGCACGGCGTCCGCTACCTGGACGGCGCGATCATGACCCCGACGACGACCATCGGCACGCCCGACGCCGTGTTCCTGCACAGCGGACCGGCGGACCTCTACGAGGAACTGGCGCCCGTCCGCCGCGCGTTGGGCGGCACCCACACCCACCTCGGCGAGGACACGGGCCGGGCCGCCGCCTACGACATCGCCCTGCTCGACATCTTCTGGACGGCGATGGCGGGCTACGCGCACGCCCTGGCGGTGGCCCGCGCCGAGGGCGTCACCGCCGGCGAGCTGGCGCCCTTCGCCCAGGGCATCGGCGCGATCCTGCCGCCGGTGTTCGCCGAGACCGCGGCGGACGCCGACGCCGGCACGTACTCCGGCGAGGGCAACCCGCTCACGTCGGCGGTGTCGTCCATGGCCCACATCGTCCACGTCTCCGAGTCCCACGGCATCGACGCCGGCGTCATGCGCGCGGCCGAGGGCATGGCCCGCCGCGCGATCGGGCTCGGGCACGGGACGGACGGTTTCATCCGGATCGCGGAGGTCATCGGGCGGGAGTGAGCCCAGGAGGGCCGGGCCTCCCCGGCCGGCTCGGCCCGGGCGGCGTCGCGCGTTGCACGATCCGCCGGACAGGCCCTGGTCCGCCCGGCCTAGAACGGCAACGGCCTCCCCCGCACCACCTCCAGCCGTGACACCGCCCGCGTCAGCACCACGTAGAGCCGGTGCAGCCCCCGTTCCTCCGCCTCGGCGATCGCCGCCGGTTCCACGGCCACGACATGGTCGTACTCAAGTCCCTTGACGACGCTCGCCGGGACCAGGGACACCCGCGCGCCGAGTTCCTCCGGGCCCGCCGCCCCGATGCCGGCCGCGTCCAGGGCCGCCCGCACCCGGGGCACGTCCGCGTCCGCCGCGACGACCCCGACCGAGCCCTCCCGCCCCAGTGCGTCCCGTACGGCCTCCATGACCGCTCCGGGCACGCCGTCCGGGGTCGTCTCCCGCATCCGCATCTCCCCGTCGCCGCGCAGCGAACGGGCCGCCGGTACGTCCACGTCCAGCCGCTCCAGCAGTCGGTTGGCGAGGCCGACGACCGCCCGCGGCACGCGGAAGCCGGTGGTCAGCTCGACCACGGCCGCGTCCGGTTTCCCCAGGTGCGCCAGGACGGGGTGCCACGACCGCGCCGCCCACGGCGTCGTCCCCTGCGCCAGGTCGCCCAGGACCGTCAGCGAGCCGAAGGGCGCCCGGCGGGCGATGGCCCGGCACTCCATCGGGGACAGGTCCTGCGCCTCGTCGACGACGACATGCCCGTAGCCCTCCGGGTGCTCGATCAGCCCGGCGACCTCGTCGAGGAGCACCAGATCGGCGGCCGACCAGCGCGCCGACTTCCACGACCGGGGCGGCTTCCGCCACAGCAGCGCCCGCTGCTCGCCGGGGTCCAGCAGCCCGTCGGCGGCCTCCGCCAACACCCCGGGTTCGCCGAGCAGTTCGGCCACGATCTCCTCGGGCCGCACCCGGGGCCAGACGGCGTCGACGTACGCGGACAACGGCCGCGCCCGCTCGACCCGGCGCACCCAGGCGTTGGGCTGCGGCCCGGCCCGCCGCTCGGCCTGCTCGCGCACCGACCGCACGATCCGCGACCGCACCCGCTCCCGGCCGACCCCGTACGGCGGTTCCTCCGCCCGCACCCGGGTCACGATCCGCGCCAGCTCCGCCGCCGGCACCCGCCACCGGTACGCCCCGTCGGGCACGGCGAGCCCGTCACCGTCGCCGCCGCCGGCGCGCACGCGCGCGTACAGCGCCCGCCGCAGCACCTCGGCCATCCGGGCGTCGTGCTTGACGGCGGCGGTCGCGGGTTCGTCGCGGCCGGCGACCGGATGCCGTGCGATCTCCTCGGCCAGGGTCGACTGCCGCACCCCGGTCTCGCCGAGGGACGGCAGGACCTCCGCGATGTACGACAGGAAGGTGCGGTTGGGCCCGAGGATCAGCAGACCGCCGCGCCGGATGCGCTGCGGGTGCGTGTAGAGCAGATACGCGGCCCGGTGCAGCCCGACGGCGGTCTTGCCGGTGCCGGGCGCCCCCTGCACGCAGACCGACACCGCCAGGTCGCCGCGTACGAGGTCGTCCTGCTCGGGCTGGATGGTCGCGGCGATGTCCCGCATGGGCCCGACGCGGGGCCGTTCGATCTCCCGGGCGACGATCTCGCTGGTCCGCGCCTCGCCCTCCCCCAGGTGCTCGTCCTCCAGGCCGGTCAGGTCGCCGGCGTCACCCCGGCTGCCGGGCGCCCACCCGAACCGCCGGCGCACGGCGACGCCCTGGGGGTCACGCGCGGAGGCCTGGTAGAACGCCCGCGACACGGGTGCCCGCCAGTCGACGACGAGCGGCGGTTCGGCCGGGTGCTCGCTGATCCTCAGCCGCCCGATGTGCAACTCGCCCTGCTCACCCCGCAAGGCCCCGAAGAACAAGGGCCCCTCGGGCAGTTCGCGCAGTGCCTTGGCCTGGCTGCGCAGCCGGTATCCGAGAACCTCCGCGTCGGCACCCGACGCGGAGACGTCCTCGCCGGTGACGACCTGCTCGTCGGCCCCTTCGACCATCGCGGCGAGGGCGGCCCGGCAGCGGTCGTGGTGGGCGCGTTCACGGCTGAGAGCGTGCTGGAGGGCGGGTTCGGTCGGCGTCATTCCACCGAGCGTACCGAAAGAATGTAACCGAGTTAAATTTGTTACTCAGTATCTGTCACTCGGTATCTGTCACTCGGTATCTGTTGCTCGGTGTCGCTGCCGGGCCGGCCCGCCCGGACCCGCGGCGGCAGCCCCGCCGCCAGCCGTCCGAAGGCCCGCTCCGCCGCCGCCACCGCGTCGGGCCGCACGTCCGCCATCCGCTCCCCGGCCGCGATCCGCCGCCAGTTCTCCATCGCGAGGATCCGCCGCACGGCCATGATCTGCCCGGCCGCGAGCCGCGCGTCCAGATCACCCCCGAGCACCTCGGCGAGCGCGGCCTCGGCCCGCTCCTGGTGCGCGTACGCCCGGGCGACCAGGGAGGGCGTCCCGTAGAGCAGCTTGTGGAAGGCGAGCACCCGGGGATCGTCGTTCAGCCCGGTCACGGGATCGGACCGCTCCAGCCCCTCCAGAAAGTGCCGCCGCAAGGCCTCGACGGGCTCCCCCTCCGCCTCCGTCACCACCCGCGCGGCCTCCCCCTCGTGGTCGGCGATCCGGTACAGGACCAGATCCTCCTTCGCCGGGAAGTACCGGAACAGCGTCGGCTTGGAGATCTCGGCCGCCGCCGCCACCTCGGCGACGGACACCGCGTCGAACCCCTTCTCCAGGAAGAGCCGGATGGCGATGTCCGAAACGACCTGGTACATCCGCTGCTTCTTGCGCTCCCGCAGCCCGATCTCGCTCATGCGGCGAGCCTACGGTCCGCGTCCGCCGGCGGCGGCACGGCACCACGGCGTCACGCCCCGGGCCCCCACTCCCCCTCGATCAACGGCCCGTACGAGGTGATCACCGTCGGGGCCTCCGCCTGGCACAGCGCGCGGACCTTGCGTTCGTTGCGTCCGTAGCCGACGAACTCCACGCCCGCCCGCGCGGCCGCCTCCACGTCCGTAGGTGTGTCGCCGATCATCACCGCGTCGCCGGGACCGAGGCCGAGCACACGCAGGGCGCGGAACAGGACGTCGGGGTGTGGCTTCATCAGGCCCGGGTCGTCGGCGCGGCGGCCCTGGACCGTGGTGAAGTACGGGAGCAGTCCGCGCCGGTCGAGATGCGCCTCGGCCGCCAGGGGAGAGTTGTTCGTGACCACGGCCAGAGCCGCTCCCCGGCGCGCGAGTTTGCGGATGAGTGCGTCCGCGTACGGGGTGTGCCACTCGTGGTGGGCGGCGACGAGTTCGGCGGCGGCGAGTTCTCCGGCCGTGACCCGTTCCTCCAGGACGCGCAGCAGCTCTCGCAGGCCGGGCGCCCCCGCCCGCAGGGCTCGATGCACCGCGCCCAGGACGACATGCGGATCCTTGTGGGCCCGCTCCGCCGCACCGAGGACGTGAGAGACGCCGAAGGCCTCGATCTCACGCCGGAGTTCGTCGGCGATCGGTTTCGACCTGTCCTCGGGAAAGAGCCGGCAGATCGGCCCGTCGAAGTCGAAGAGCACACAGCGGGCCCCGGCCAGCGCTCTGCTCACGTCCGTGAACACGTCGACGTCGACAGCCATTGCCGTATCCGCCCGCCTTCCCGCCTCGGCCCGTCTCAGCCCCGCATGCCCGTCGGTTCCCTGCGCTCCGCGGCGGCCGGACGGGGCCGCCGGACACGAAGCCGCTGCCCCTGAGGACGCCGGGTTATGTGTTCTTGTTTCAGCCCGTCACCACCGGGCGGCTCCGCGGCCGTACGCCATTCCCGGTCCGCGGCATGCCACCGGCGCAGTGCTTCACGGACCTCGCTCTCGTCCCGGGGATCATCCGTGAGTCTCAGCGGCTGCCAGGCTCGGCGCAGCGCGCGGCACACCCGGGCGGCCGCCTGGGACAGTTCGTGTTCGGCGGGACGCTCGGACAGGTACAGGGCGGCCCGCATCACGTCCGGGTAGAGCGACTGGACGTACTCGAAGTCGCGGTAGGCGCCCAGGCCCCGGTCCAGGTCGGCGGTCATCTCGCCGTGGCCCGTGCTGCGCATCGCCTGGGTCCACAGGTCGACCATCACCTCGCGCTCCTCCTTGGCGTAGTCCATCCGGACCAAGTGCGTCGCGAGGTCGTGCAACGGGTCGCCGTAGAGGGCGAGTTCCCAGTCGATCACTGCCAGGCGCTCACCGTCGGCCCCGGGCAGGACCAGCACATTGGCGCGGTGGACGTCCGTGTGCAACAGGGCGAAGGGGCGCTGGGCCGGGGTGCGAAGGGTGTCCAGGAAGCGTTCCACGGCGTCGCGGGGAATGCCCACGGCGTCGAACAGCATGCCGAAACGCGGCCGATTGGCCTGGTGCACCCGCTGCTCGGTGAAACCGGCCAGCCACCTCAGGAAACCCTCGCTGTCGCCGTCGTCCGGCCAGTCCACGGGCAGCGGAGGCAGATCTCCCCCGGGCACCCCGGCCAGCTCCGCGAAGAATCCGGCGAGCGCGGCCAGCCGGTCCGGGCCGATCCGCTGCCCCGCGGGAGCCACCTCGGCGAGAGTGGGGCCCGGCAGATACTCGTGCAGAGACCATTCTTCGAAGTCCACCAGGCAACGCGGCACATGACGCACCCGGCCGTCGAGCACCCTCAGCAGCTCGGACTCCCGTCGCCACAGCCGCGGCACTACTTCGACCGCCTGCCTGGGCGTGCGGAACTTGGCGAGAACGTCTCCCGACCGCTGCCGCAGCAGGAAGGCCAGCGGAGTTCCCAGGGGCAGGACGAGGTTCGTGTTGTGATGGCCGGAAACCACCTCCCCGTCGGGGCTGCGGCGCCTTGCCTCCGCGAGTCGGCGCACCAACGAGTGGAACGCTCTGCGGTGCAGAGGGGACGACATGAGCGCACAGAGTAGTACGACGCCGGGTGGGACTCACCGCGTGTCACTATATGGACAACCCCCTTCACGCTCTGTGCCGGCGGGTCTCATTTCTCTCGCCGTCCCGTTGAACCCAGAACGCTTGCGTCAGCGGTACACGCTTGATCTCCAGGCGGGCATCGACTCCACATTCCTCGAGCCGGGCGACCAGTTGGCCCACGTCCCTGGCGTACCGGCGCGCCATCGTCCGCCTACGCCGGTGGATCCGAGCGTCGTCCGGGTCCACGCCCGGGGATAGGCCAACGGGTGGTCCCTGCAAGAACCTGCGGCCGGCGCCTGCCTTCTGCGCTGAGCTGGTCATGGTCAGATCCTGCTGCTTCTCATGACGAACCGCTGAGCCGCGGCGGGGCCTCAGCGCCGCAGAAGCTCCAGCAACGGCTCCAGCGACGGCAGGACGACCTCGGCACCGGCAGCCCGCAGCGATGTGATCGCCGGGTCGCTGCGCGCGTACCCCAGGAACGGTACGCCCGCTTCCTTCGCGGCAAGGCAGTCGGTAGGGGTGTCACCGATCATCAGGGCGTCGGGCGGTGCGGCGCCCATGGCGTTCAGCGCCCGGTTGAGGCAGTGCGGGTCCGGCTTCAGCAGCTGGAGGTCTGCGGTCCGGCCGTAGACATGCGGAGAGAAGCAGGGGAGCAGGTCACGGCCGGTGAGGTACTGCCGTATCACCCGCGGGGAGTTGTTGCTGGCGACGGCCAGGCGGGCACCGACAGCCGTCCAGGTGCGGATCAGCGGGTCCGCGTACGCGGTGGGCAGTGCGGTGGCCGCGGCCCGCAACTCCTCCTGGGTGAGGCGTTCCTCCAGCTCCACGGCCAGGTCACTGCCGGGGTACCGGTGGCCCACGGCGCGCAGAATCACATGGGGATCGAGGGACTCGCGCTCGGCCCCCGTGAGCACGCCGTGCAGACCGCGGCCCTCCAGCCAGGACACCAGGTCGCGGGCCACCCCCTCTGCCGAGTGGCGCGCGAACAGGCGACAGATGGGTCCGTCGAAGTCCCACAGCACGACACGGGCACGTCTGATCAGATTGCGGAGTTCGTCCGGATCACCTTCGGTCGCGATTCTCACCGCATCAGTCTGCTTCGTATCAGGAGTCACTAGGAGAGTGTCAGGTCCGTCGTGATGGTTTCCCAGAGGGCGTCGAACCACTTCTGGGTTTCCTCCACGAGCCGGGCGTCGCGGTTCCCGGCCTGCTTCAGGAACGAGAAGAGGAGGGACTCGGAGCCGAGCGCGTCGTACATGTCCAGGGTTCGGCTGCCCCACGCCTCTTCTCGCCGGGTCAGCATGTAGTACCCCATCAGCACTTCCTGGCCGTTGAGCACGTACAGCTTCATGGGCGGGGTGAAGGGCAGCGCCCGGAAGCGGACCTGTACGTCCATGCCGTGCGTGGCGCGCAGGGTCAGCAGGTTGTGTTCGAGGACCCGGAGCTGGGCATTGCGCATCTCCAGCCAGCGCTGGTGCACGGGGTCGTCCTCCCCCTGCTCCTCGACGAGGCGGGGGAAGGCCAGATTGATGTCCCGGGAGGGGAGCAGCACACGCAGGTCGATCGACTCGGGGCGGCTCCCGCCCCCGTGGATGCGGCGCAACGGCTCCCCGAGGGCCACCATCAAGGTCTCGGACGTGTGGCAGACCACGTCGACATGGACGGCCGTCGTCGAGAACGCCTCCGCCAGTCGCGGTGCCAGGCCCACCATCGTGGGCTGGGGCTCGTCCCGGGCCGGGGCCGGTGCGGCGATGCGCGGCGGGCTGCCCTTGCTGACGTTGGTGAGCAGGCCGTCCTCCTGGAGTGCCCGCAGGGCCTGGCGCACGGCGCCGCGCTCCACACCGAACTGTTCCGCGAGTTCCGCCTGGGTGGGCAGGCGGTCTCCCGGCTTGAGCTCGCCGGCGCGGATGCGTGTGCGCAGGTGGTCGGCGATCTCCTGGGGCGAGAGCCTGCTGCTGCCGTTCACTGCCACGTTCTCCTGGGTCACGACCAAACGCTACAACTTTGATCCATCTGGCGGGAGTTGTTTGAAAGTTGTTTATAAGTAGGGGCCAAGTGGGGACAACTTAATCAGAGTTGGTTGCCAACTTCTCAGAGTTGGCGGAAGTTTTGCTTCCGAACTTCCGAAGGGGGAACTCCGATGCCCGCCCTCGCTCTCCTCTCCGCCGCCTTCGTCGTCGCCTTCGAGCAGCTCGTCCAGTGGAAGTACGGTCCGGCCGGCATCGTCGGCCTGATCCTTCTCACCGTGGGCATCAAGGCCAAGAGCCCGGCCGTCAGCTCCGCCGGAGCGGTCGTGCTCGCGCTGCTGATGGCGGGCCCCGCCCGATGAGTCACCGCACCATCCCGGTTCAACCCACCCTGGGAGACATCAGTTCGTGAGCACCAGCTCCGAACTGATCGTCTCCCACAGCGCGTTGAACCACAGGTGCGACTGCTCGACGAACGTCGTGTCACGCGGGCCGGGCCCCTGCCGGAAGGAGAACAGCATCGACCGGGTGCCCTGGGCGTCGTACATCTCCAGGTGCTCGTGGTCGATCTCGGCCTCCCGGCGCATCAGCGTGTAGTACGCGAACAGCGCCTCCGTGTTGTTGAGCAGGTACAGCTTCACCGGCGGGGTGAAGGGCAGCGCCCGGAACGTGACGCGCACGTCGATGCCGTGCGTGGCGCGCAGAGCCAGGAGGTTGTGCCGGAGGACCTGGCCCTGGGCGTTGCGCATCGCCAGCCACCGGTCGTGCACCCAGTCGTCACCGCGCCCCTCGACCGGCACCGGGAAGGCCAGGTCGATGTCCCGGCTCGGCAGCAGGACCCGGACGTCGACCTTGGCCGGTTTCAGCCGTCCGGCGTGGATCTGCCGCAGCGGCTCACCGATGGCGAGCGTGAGGGAGACGGAGGTCAGGCACACGGCGTCGATCTCGACGTGCTCCGCCGCGAAGGCCGCCGCGATCCGCGGAGCCAGGGCCACCGTGGTGGGCAGCGGCGGTGTTTGCGGGCCGGTCAGCGCCCTGTCCGGGTCGGGGGCGACGGTCGCCGGGCTGCCCTTGGACACGTTGGTGAGCAACCGCTCGGACTGGAGGATGCGCAGGGCCTGGCGTACGGCACCGCGCTCGACGCCGAACTCGTGGGCCAGCTGGGCCTGGGTGGGCATGCGTTCGCCCGGCCGCAGTGCTCCTGACCTGATCCGGGCGCGCAGTTCGTCGGCCACCTCGTGATGTGTTCTCTGTGGCCGCTGCGACCTCTTCCGTCCATTGACGGAGGCGTATTCCGGGTCCACAACCCGAACAGTACAACTTCCCGCCATCTTTGGGCAGTTCAGCACCAGGTGGTTATGAGCCGCTTCCAAGCGGAGATAAGTAGAGAGAGTTGGTAGCCAACTTGGGTGACATGGTCAGTCCTTCAAGGGGTTGGCCGTCCCTCATGGGGCTCCCTTCCGGAGGGGAGCCGGGAGCCCCGGACAGCGCGCTACGGGTACGAGGTCCCTGTCGTCGGCGGAAGGGAGCGGCTCAGAACAGGTCCGGGCACCAAGGCCGCCTGGGCGTACGCAGCAGGGCGTCGGCCTTCCGGGCGGCGCCCGCTCGTTCCTCCCGCACCCGGCCCAGCGCCGCCAGCCGCACGGCCGACTCGTCCCCGAGCCACAGCGCCCCCAGCTCCACCAGCCCGAGCGTGATGTCCGCACTCTCGGTGGTCGGCGTACAGGACGCCCCGGCGGCCGAGGCCTCCAGCCGGTAGCGTCCGCCGGTCAGACCGTCGACGCCGGTGACCTCCAGCACCAGCGTCCCCTCCCCCTCGTACGTCCGCGCCTCCAGCGCCCGTACGACGTCGAGGATCCGCACCCAGAGCCAGTCCGCCAGGGACGTGATCCCGGCCGCCCGCGGATCGGGCAGGACGTGCGGGAGCAGGTCGTCGGGGGCACGCCAGCCGCTCTTGACCCTCACGACCCAGTCGATCGAGCAGAGGTACTGCCACAGGGCGCGCTCCGCGGCCGGCGTGACGCCGATCAGCCACCTCACGGTCGCCGTGTTCAAGGGCTGCTTGCCATCGCCCCAGTTGTCGTCCACGTCATAGGCGGCCATGCCCTCGACCTCGCCGGACGCCGAGCGGTACACGGCGAAGAAGGGCTGCTTCCACGACGGGTCGACCCGTACGGCGCCGGTGTTCCACTTCCACCACAGCTCGTCGCGGTCGATGGCGCCGGGCTGCAGACGGCACAGCCGCTCGTGCAGGTCGGGGCCGAGCTTGCGGACGTCCTCGCCGTCCACCAGGTCGATCCGCCCGCCGTCCGCCGGGCCCGCCCAGCGGACGTCGAGGCCGGCGCGCGGCACGTCGACCGTCCACTCGGCCATCCACGTCGCCGGCCCGAAGCCGTACCGGCCGTAGATCGGGTACTCGGCGGCGATCAGCGTCGCGACGACGTCCCCGCGCTCCTTCGCGGCCGCCAGGTCCCGCGCCATCATCCGGCTGAGCAGCCCGCGGCGGCGGTGGGTGGCGTGGACGGTGACGCCCGAGACGGCGTCGGCCGGGACCCTCGCCCCGCCCACCACCGTGAGCTCCTGGTCGAAGGACCGGAAGGTCGCCACGCACCGGCCGCCGTCGAAGGCACCGAGGTAGCGGCCCGGGACGAACCGCTCACGGCGGCCCTCGATCTCCTCCTCGGACACGGCGGGCACCCGCAGGAAGCCGGTGTTCACGGCACGCAGCCAGTCGGTGAACTCGGTCTCGGTGATGGGGCGTACGTCGATGCCGTCGGCGCGGGGAGTGGCGGTCATGGCATCACGCTAGGCGGAGGGCCGGTCGGTGTCGCGCAAATATCCGACCGGCCCTCCCCCAGGCCCCGAGCGACTCACACGAGCAGGTCGTCGATCTGCGCCTCGCCCTCGCGGTACCGGCGCGTGATCTCCGCGCTGCACTCGTCGGCCGTGCGCTGGAGCCGCTGCCGCCGCCGGGAGACCTGCTGCTCGTAGCGCACGAGCCGCCCCATCGCGGTGTTCAGCTCCAGGTCCGTCCGTGCGTCCAGGTCGGACAGCTCGACCTCGGCGAGCATCTCCGCGGCCAGCCGCCGGTACTCCTCGCCCTGCGGCGTCCCCAGGGTCACGTGGCGGGCGGAGGAGCGGTGGCGGGCCGGGGCGTCCAGCAGGATCTCCGCGAGCCGCTCGACCACGGACGCCTCCGCGGGCGCGGCGACGGACGCCGAGGCCACCGGGGTGCGCCGCCTCAGCTCCGCCCGCAGGATGTCGATCCGCCCCTGGAGAAGCCGCCGCAGGTAACTGAGGTCGGCTTCGTCGCGCTGGGCCTCGCGGCGCAGCGTGCGCAGCTCGGGCAGGCTCAGCGCGGCCAGCTCGCGTTCTGGTGCGTCCGAGGGCAGCGGCGGACTGTCGGTGCGCTGTGTGGGGGGCCGGTGGTACTCCGACGCCTCGATCCCCGTCTGGCTCGACCAGACAGCCCCCAGCGGATGTCCCGTACTCGATGTGCTCATGTGCCTCAACCGTCCCCTCGACCGGTGTGTGAATGCATCGTGCCACCCCAACTGGCCGCTATGGGAACGAGTGCCCCCGATAGACCCCAGATGGGCGGTTAAGCAGCAAAATACGGCCGTGCGCGGTCTGTTGGCGCCTCGCGCAAACCACCCTTTCGGGCCATGCGCGAACCACCGGCGGCCGCGCGTTCACCGCCCTGCATGATGGACGTATGCGAGCAGTGGTGCAGAGGGTGGACGGCGCGAGCGTCGTCGTGGACGGCGAGACCGTAGGGGCGATCGAGGGCGAGGGGCTGTGCGTCCTCGTCGGCGTCACGCACGAGGACACCAAGGAGAAGGCGGCCCAGCTGGCCCGCAAGCTCTGGTCGGTCCGCATGCTGCACGACGAGAAGTCGTGCAGCGACATCGACGCCCCACTCCTGGTGATCAGCCAGTTCACCCTCTACGGCGACGCCCGCAAGGGCCGCCGCCCCACCTGGAACGCCGCCGCCCCCGGCGACGTCGCCGAGCCGCTCGTCGACGAGGTGGTCGCCCAGCTGCGCTCGCTGGGCGCGACGGTGGCCACGGGCCGCTTCGGCGCGGCCATGCGCGTATCACTGACGAACGACGGCCCGTTCACCGTGCTGATCGAGATCTGACCCGAAAGAACTACAAGCTCTACGGCTCGACGACGACTTCCTGGGCCGCGGCCGTGTCACCGGCCACCAGCGGGGCGTCCAGGGCCACGTTCCGCTTCACCAGCGCGAGGGCGACCGGCCCCAGCTCGTGGTGGCGTACGGAGGTCGTGATGAAGCCGATCTTCCGGCCGTCGGGCCCGTCGTCCGCGAGCCGGAGCTCGGTGCCGGCCACCGGCAGGTGGACCTCGCTGCCGTCCAGGTGCAGGAAGACCAGACGGCGCGGGGGCTTGCCCAGGTTCTGCACCCGGGCGACCGTCTCCTGGCCCCGGTAGCAGCCCTTCTGGAGGTGCACCGCCGAGCCGATCCAGCCCAGCTCGTGCGGGATGGTGCGGTGGTCGGTCTCGAAGCCGAGCCGGGGCCGGTGCTGCTCCACGCGCAGCGCCTCGTAGGCGAGGATCCCGGCGGGGGGCCCGGCCTGCCCGGCGTACGCCTCCAGGTCGGCGCGCGGCAGGAACAGGTCCCGTCCGTACGGCGTCTCCCGTACGGCCACGCCCTGAGGCACCTCGGCGATGGAGCCGGCCGGCAGGTGCACCACCGCGATGTCGGCCGTCCGGTTCTCGACCTCGACCTTGTAGAAGAACTTCATCGACTCCAGGTACGCGATCAGCGCCTCCTGGGTGCCCGGCTCCACATGGGCCCAGACCGTCTCCCCGTCGTCGACGAGGTAGAGGGCGTGCTCGATGTGGCCGTTCGCGGACAGGATCAGCGCCTCGGTGGCCTGGCCCGCCGGGAGGTCGCTGACGTGCTGGGTGAGCAGCAGGTGCAGCCAGGCGAGCCGGTCGTCGCCGGTGACGGTGACGACGCCCCGGTGCGAGAGGTCCACGAAACCGGTGCCGTCGGCGAGCGCACGCTGCTCGCGGAACAGATCGCCGTAGTGGGCGGCGACGCCTTCGTCCACGCCCTCGGCGGGGACGGCGCCGGGCAGGGTCAGCAGGGGGCTCTTCATATGCGTAAGCCTACGACTCGGTAGTTGAAGCCTTGAGAGTGCAGTCCTCGCACCGGCCGAAGATCGCGAAGTGCTTCATGTCGGTGTCGAAGCCGAACGTCTCCCGCAGCTTCGCGGTGAACTCGGCGGCCACGGCCACATCCGCCTCGATGACGTTCTGGCAGTCACGGCAGACCAGGTGGAGGTGGTGGTGCCGGTCCGCGAGGTGGTACGTCGGCGCGCCGTGCCCCAGATGGGCGTGGCTGACCAGGCCGAGCTCCTCCAGCAGCTCCAGCGTCCGGTACACCGTGGAAATGTTGACCCCCGACGCCGTCTTCCTCACTTCCACGAGGATGTCGTCGGGGGTCGCGTGCTCCAGGGTGTCCACGGCTTCGAGCACGAGTTGCCGCTGCGGGGTCAGCCGGTAACCGCGCTGCCGCAGATCGCTCTTCCAGTCGGTGCTCACCACACCGGCCAGTCTAGAACTACTTGAAGAAAGCGATCCCGTCGTCCGGCATGTCGTCGGGCAGGGCCTTGGCCCAGCGCTCGACCTCCTCCGGGGTGACGACCTTCTTCAGGTGGGCCGACATGTAGGGGCGCAGCTCGACCTCGGGGGTCTGCTTCTCGCCCACCCACATCAGGTCGCTCTTGACGTAGCCGTACAGCCGCTTGCCGCCGGTGTACGGCTGGGAGGCGGCGGTGCGGGCCACCGCGTCCGTCACGAGGTCGATCTGCGGCTTCTTGTCGGCCAGCTCGCCGTACCAGATCTCGATGACGCCGTCGTCGCGGGTCATCGTCACCTCGACCTTGCGGTCGGCGTCGATGCGCCAGAAGCCGTGCTCGGACTCCAGCGGCCGGACCTTGTTGCCGTCCTTGTCCAGCACCCAGCTGTGGGAGCGGTACTCAAGGAAGTCCCGGCCGTCGTGGCTGAAGGCGACCTCCTGCCCGAAGTTGCACTTCTCGGAGCCGGGGAAGTCGTGCACCCCGGCACCGGCCCAGTTGCCGAGCAGGAAGGCGAGCGGGACGAGGTCTTTGTGGAGGTCGGACGGGATCTCGATCATGAGAGGTTCCTAGACGTGGGTCAGCGCTGGCCCTGGTACAGCTTCTTCACGGTCAGTCCGGCGAAGGCGAGGACGCCGACGGCGACCAGGACCAACAGGATTTCGAAGAAAAGCTCCACGGGGTGCTCCTTGAGCGGGCTGCGGATGTGTGCACGGGGCCGGGCCCAGCTTACGCGGGCCCCTTCGGCCCTACGATTCCGGACTACGATTCCGGCTATGGCGAAGAAGCTGGTGATCAAGGTGACGGCGGGGGCGGACGCCCCCGAGCGGTGCTCCCAGGCGTTCACGGTGGCGGCGGTGGCCGTCGCCAGTGGCGTGGACGTCTCCCTGTGGCTGACCGGCGAGTCCGCCTGGTTCGCCGTGCCCGGCCGCGCCGCCGAGTTCGAGCTGCCGCACGCGGCCCCGCTCCCCGACCTGCTCGACTCGGTCCTGGCGGCCGGACGCGTCACCCTGTGCACGCAGTGCGCGGCCCGCCGCGAGATCACGGAGCAGGACGTCATCAAGGGCGTCCGCATCGCCGGCGCCCAGGTCTTCGTCCAGGAGGCCATGGCGGAGGACGCCCAGGCGCTCGTCTACTGAGACGCCTCCGCGGCCTCCGTGAAGAGGCAGAAGGGGTGGCCCACAGGGTCCAGGAGCACCCGGACGCCGTCCTGCGGCTGGTACGCGGCGAGCCGCGCGCCCTCGGCCAGCGCCCGCGCGGTCTCGCTTTCCAGGTCGTCGACCTCGATGTCGAGGTGGATCATCATCTGCTGCCCGTCCGGCGTGCTCGGCCAGACGGGCGGCCGGTAGGCGGGCTCGGTCTGGAAGGACAGTCCGGTACCGCCGTCCGGCGGCCGGATGTGCACCCAGTCCTGCCCGTCCTCCCCGCGCCACACCCGCCAGCCGGGCAGCAGCCGCAGATAGAAGGCGGCCAGCTCACGGGCGTTCGGAGCGTCCAGGGTCGCCGCCGTCAGGCGCACGGTTCCTCCCCCTCGTCGATTCAGTACCGGCGCTTCTTGCCGTCCAGCTCGTCCCACCACTCGTCGCTCTTGGGGTCGCCGGAGGGGTCGTCCCACCAGCGGTCGTCCGGGCCCCGGCGGTTCGCGACCATGGCCGCTACGGGCGGGATGACCATGGCGACGAGGCACATCCCGACGGCGACGGGGACGGACCACAGGCGGACGACGCCCCAGGCCAGGACGAAGAGCCCGATGCAGCCGCCCATCATCGCGAAGTACGTGCGCCGCCGTCGTGCGTACATACCCCCAGGGTAGGTCCGGGCATGCCGAAGGGCCGCGCCCCAGGCGTCCAACCCGTGGGATGCGGCCCCTCCTGGCACTGTCGCCGTCAGACGGCGATCGCGACCTCCGCCAGGCCGCCCTGCTGGGCGACGACCGTGCGGTCGGCGGTGGCGCCGGGCACGAGGGCACGGACGGTCCAGGTGCCCTCGGCCGCGTAGAAGCGGAACTGTCCGGTCGCCGAGGTCGGCACCTCGGCCGTGAACTCGCCGGTCGAGTCCAGCAGACGGACGTAGCCGGTCACGGGCTCGCCGTCCTTGGTCACCTGACCCTGGATCGTGGTCTCACCGGGCTTGATCGTCGAGGCGTCCGGGCCGCCGGCCTTCGCTCCACACATGTCGTACTCCTGAAGAGAGGTCTTGAAAGGTCGGTCGGTTCGCTTACTTGTTGGCGCCGAGCTCGATCGGCACACCGACGAGGGAGCCGTACTCGGTCCAGGAGCCGTCGTAGTTCTTGACGTTCTCCACACCGAGCAGCTCGTGCAGCACGAACCAGGTCAGCGCGGAGCGCTCACCGATGCGGCAGTAGGCGATGGTGTCCTTGGCCAGGTCGACGCTCTCCGCGGCGTAGAGCTCCTTGAGCTCGTCGTCCGACTTGAAGGTGCCGTCGTCGTTGGCGTTCTTGGACCACGGGATGTTGCGGGCGCTCGGCACGTGGCCGGGGCGCTGGGACTGCTCCTGCGGCAGGTGGGCCGGGGCGAGCAGCTTGCCGGAGAACTCGTCGGGCGAGCGCACGTCGACGAGGTTCTGCGAGCCGATGGCCGCCACGACGTCGTCGCGGAAGGCACGGATCGACGTGTCCTGCGCCTTGGCCTTGTAGTCGGTCTTCGGGCGCTCGGGCACCTCGTCGCCGGGGACCAGCTCGCGGGCGTCGAGCTCCCACTTCTTGCGGCCGCCGTCGAGGAGCTTGACGTTCTCGTGGCCGTACAGCTTGAAGTACCAGTACGCGTACGAGGCGAACCAGTTGTTGTTGCCGCCGTACAGGATCACCGTGTGGTCGTTGGCGATGCCCTTCTCCGACAGGAGCTTCTCGAAGCCCTCCTGGTCGACGAAGTCACGACGGACCGGGTCCTGGAGGTCCTGGGTCCAGTCGATGCGGATCGCGTTCCGGATGTGGTTCTTCTCGTAGGCGGACGTGTCCTCGTCCACCTCGACGATGGCGATGGTCGGGTCGTCCAGGTGCTCCTGGAGCCAGTCGGCGTCGACCAGGACGTCGCTGCGGCTCATGCTCTTTCTCCTCCGGGGCAGTTGCGGCGGGGCGTGCGAGATCTGCGGGGCGCGCGCCCATGACGAGGGCGGCGCACGAGTGCCCTTGATGCAGGGCGGCGGGGATGCGCGCGCCGGCGCATGGGCCGACGCGGTCGCTCAGAAGGTGCGACAGAGCATGGCGGCGACGCGGCACAGGTCTACTGCCCGCCGCTTCGTGAGATCCGCCTGTCGCTTCATGCCGTCGATCGTAGGGACGGTCAGGCACGCGTGTCACCGGCGTGTCGCATACTGAGACGAGAAAATCCACGATGTGGGATCGAGGGGCCTCGGAGGGGCGTGGGGCAAGGGTTGTGCCCGAATGTATCCGCCGTCACAGCTGAGCTACGGACGTCACCGTCTCGCCCACCGGACACCGCAGGTCCGGTCCGTCTGGCGCCTTTCCTACCCGGCCAGGCGGACGTTGGAACCCTTCACCGTGATCTCGACGCCGTTCGGCGCGGCCTGGACCTTGTCCAGCTGGATGCCGCCGGGCAGGCCGTCGATCTTCTGCTGGAAGTCGGTGATGGCGCGGACCCGGTTCTCGGCGAGCTCGACACCCCCGAACTTGGGCAGGCCGTCGGCCTTCACCCGCACCGTGCCGTCGACCACCGTCACCGAGCTGAGCACGGAGACCGGCTCCGGCAGCTTGGTGCCGAGGACGGTGGCCTCGACGGTCACCTTGATCTTGCCGTTGCCGCCGTCCGAGAGGCCGACGACGTTGGCGGTGACGCCCGGCGCGACCTGGGTCGGTTCGGACTTCGCCGTCTTCAGCAGCTCGTCGTAGGCGATCGTCGCGGTGCCGGTCGCGCTGGTGGCGGTGGCGGAGCTGTAGTCACCGGAGAACTCGACGCCCTGCATGTCGGCCTGGAGATCGTCGATACGGATCTTCTGGGCGCCGTTGCCCGCGGCGGCCTCGTAGTTCTTGATCCCGACCTCGATGTCGTCCAGGGATCCGCCGGCGACCTGGGTGAGGAACGGGAAGCCCTTGATGGACACGTCCGGGGTGGCGGAGAGGTTCTCGGTGGTCTTCAGCCGGTCGGCGGCCTCGCCCTCGGCGAAGTTCACGGCGACGCGGTCGGCGATCACGAAGAGCCCGCCCAGGATCACGACGACGATCAGCAGTATTCGCAGTGCGCGCATGCGGTGTTTCCCCCACCTAGGCGGTTGGACGGCGGTCCGGTGTTCGACGACCGAGCGGCCGTCCTTGCGTGAGGGTAACTCCGTGGGTGGTTCGGTCCCGGGTTTGTCGATCATCTGTGACAGGCCAGGCACCCGGCACCGGTGCTGAGGCCGGGGCGTTGCGCAACCCGGCGGAACAGGGTGCCGCTGCGCCCACCCGTGCCGCCCCAGCGGCACGATTGCCCGCAGCTGGGTGCGCTAGACCAGCGCCCGCCCCAGCACATAGACCACCGGGGCCGCCGCGGACAACGGCAGGGCCACGCCCGCCGTGAAGTGGACGAAGCGGGACGGGTAGTCGTAACTGGCGACTCGGTGGCCGATCAGGGCGCAGGCTGCCGCGCCCGCGCCCAGGAGGGCGCCCGACGTGCCCAGGCCCGTCATCGAGCCGGCCGCCGCACCGCCGCCCGCCGCCGCGAGCAGCGCGACCACCACCGAGGCGGGGGTCGGCAGCGGCAGGGCGCGGGCCAGGACCGCGACCGCCACGGCGATCGCGCCCACGGTCACCGCGTCCGCCTCGGCCGCGAGGTACCCGCCCGCCACGATCGCCAGCGCCGATGCCGCGACCGTCGCCATCAGGCCGTACATCCGCTCGTCCGGGTCGGCGTGCGACCGCAGCTGGAGCACCAGCGCGAGCAGCACCCACACCCCGAGCGTGCCCAGGATCGCCGAGGGCGAGCGGTCCGACGCCAGCAGTGCCGCGTCCGCGGCCAGCGCGCCCGCGAAGCCCAGCGCGATGCCCTGCCGCGCCGGCCACATCCCGTTCAGCCGGAACCAGCCCGCCGCCGTGACGGCCTGGAGGACGACGAGCGGCACCAGGAGCGCATACGTGCCGACCGCCGCCGCACCCGCCAGCAACAGCCCCAGCAGCGCCGTCAGCGCGGCCGGCTGCATCCCGGGCTCGATGATCGGCGACCGCCCCTCCGCCCGCGCCCGCTGCGCGTCCGTGATGCGCGCGTTCCCGGCGACGGTGGCCGGGCCGTACTCGGCGGCGGAAGCAGGGGTGGGAGCGGGAGCCGGAGCAGGAGGCTCGTACCCCTGCGGCGGCAGATACGCCGTCTCCTCCGCCGCCGTCACCTGCGCGGACACCGGCGCCTGCGACTGCGTCTCCCAGGTCTGCCCCTGCCACTGCTGCGTGTACTGCTGAGCGGCGTACGGATCCTCGTACCCCTGATGCCCCTGCTGCCCCTGCTGCCCTTGCGGATAGCCCTGCTGGTGCCCCTGCCCGGGCCACCCCTGCGGCGTCTGCGGGGCCTGCGGCTGCTGCCCGTAGGGGTCATAGCCGTCGTACGGCTGGTTGGTCATCGCTCACCCTCCTGCGAACGGCGGGAGCACCTCGACCGTGCCGCCGTCGGCCAGCCGTACCGTCTCATGTCCGCGGGTGCCCACGGGGTCACCGTCCACGAGGAACGAGCACCGCCGCAGCACGCGCTCGAGTTCGCCGGGGTGCCGCTCACGCACCCCGTCGAGCGCCTCGGCGAGCGTGGCCGCCTCGTACGGCTCCTCGGCCACCCCGGCCGCGGCCTTGGCGGCGGCCCAGTAGCGCACCGTGACCTTTGGCATCTGCTTCCTCGATCTGCTTGTCGGTGAACTCCGTCAGGCTAGCCCGCCCGGGCCACGACCCACTCCCCGATCCGCCCCAGCAGTGCGTCGCTCGCCGCGTGCTCGGCATGCCCCATGCCCGGCTCCAGCCACAGTTCGCCCTGGTCGGCGGCGGCCGCCGCCAGCATGCGGGGGTGGTCGACGGGGAAGTAGCCGTCGGCGTCGCCGTGCACGATCAGCAGGGGCGTGGGCGCGATCCTCGGCACCGCCTCCACCGGCGAGAGCGGAACCGGGTCCCAGTCCCGGTGGTGGATGCGGGTACGGAACCCGTAGCGGCTCACCACCCGGCCCTCCGGCCGCGTCACCAGCCAGTGCAGCCGGCGCATGGGAGCGGTTCCCCGGTAGTACCAGCGTGCGGGGGCACTCACCGACACCACCGCGTCGGTCTGCCGTGGGTGCAGCGCCGCATGCCGCAGCACCACCGAGCCGCCCATGGAGAATCCCACCGTCCCCACGCGCGCGTGCCCGAGCTCCCGGGCCCAGCGCACCGCCGCCGCCAGGTCGAGCACCTCCCGGTCCCCGACCGTCGACCGCCCGCCGGACGCCCCGTGGCCCCGGAAGGAGAACGTGACGACGGCCCCGAACCGGGCCAGGGCCCGCGCCACCCGCCGCACGTGCGGCCGGTCCACGGCACCGGTGAAGCCGTGGGCGACGACGAACACGGGGTGATCGGCAGATGTCGGGGAGGCGTCGTATACAACCGCACCCGGGTCGTATACGGCATCGATCGTCACACCGTCGGACGTGCGCAGAAACGTCCGCAATTGCGTCCGCACAGGCGTTCCCCGGGTCGTCTCGGAGTGCGGACGAACGGTGGAACGCGCCACATGACCTGCCGAACCAGAGCTCATGTGGGCTATTCTGCTGGGCAGAGGACTCGGGCAGCGTAGCCCCCGGGTCCTTTTGTGCTTTCGGAAGCGTTGTATACGAGGCGGGAAACCGCAGGTGTACGGGCCTTCGGGATCGCAGAGCCAAGTGCTGTACCAACAGACGTCCTCGCAGGGACCGAGGAGGAACCAGACGTATGAGTTCTCTGCTGCTCCTGACCAATGCCCTCCAGCCGTCGACGGAGGTGCTCCCCGCCCTCGGCCTGCTCCTGCACAACGTGCGGGTGGCCCCCGCGGAGGGCCCCGCCCTCGTCGACACCCCCGGCGCCGACGTCATCCTCGTCGACGGCCGCCGCGACCTGCCGCAGGTCCGCAGCCTGTGTCAGCTGCTCCGCTCGACCGGCCCCGGCTGCCCGCTCGTCCTCGTCGTCACGGAGGGCGGCCTCGCCGCCGTCACCGCCGACTGGGGCATCGACGACGTCCTGCTCGACACCGCCGGCCCCGCCGAGGTCGAGGCCCGGCTGCGGCTGGCCATGGGCCGCCAGCAGATCGTCAGCGACGACTCCCCGATGGAGATCCGCAACGGCGACCTGTCGGTCGACGAGGCGACGTACTCCGCCAAGCTCAAGGGCCGCGTCCTCGACCTCACCTTCAAGGAGTTCGAGCTCCTGAAGTACCTCGCGCAGCACCCCGGCCGCGTCTTCACGCGCGCCCAGCTCCTCCAGGAGGTCTGGGGCTACGACTACTTCGGCGGCACCCGTACGGTCGACGTGCACGTACGGCGGTTGCGCGCCAAGCTCGGCCCCGAGCACGAGTCGCTGATCGGCACCGTCCGGAACGTCGGTTATCGATTCGTTACGCCGGAGAAGGTGGAGCGCGCCGCCGAGGAGGCGAAGGCCAAGGCGGCCAAGGGAAACCCGGACAACGGGGACGAGTCGGCTGTTTTGGACGCCGCCGAGGCGCGCACCAAGGCGTAAAGAGGCGTATGGCGGTGCCCGCCTGGGCATCGCTCTCCGCACGGAGCGCGCGGGCGGGCGCCGGACGGCGGTCGGAATATCGTACGGAAGCTCCTTTACGCCCTGCCCAGAGCGGGTATATCCGCGTAGACTCCGCGCGTGGCCAAGGTGACTCGGGATGATGTGGCGCGACTGGCAGGGACTTCCACTGCCGTGGTCAGTTATGTCATCAACAACGGACCCCGGCCGGTCGCCCCGGCCACGCGCGAGCGTGTCCTCGCCGCGATCAAGGAGCTGGGGTACCGCCCCGACCGGGTCGCGCAGGCGATGGCGTCCCGGCGTACCGACCTCATAGGCCTGATCATCCCGGACGCCCGCCAGCCCTTCTTCGGGGAGATGGCGCACGCGGTCGAGCAGGCCGCCTCCGAGCGCGGAAAGATGGTGCTCGTCGGCAACACGGACTACGTGGGCGAGCGCGAGGTCCACTACCTGCGCGCCTTCCTGGGGATGCGGGTCTCGGGCCTGATCCTCGTCAGCCACGCGCTCAACGACCTCGCCGCCGCCGAGATCGAGGCCTGGGACGCCCGGGTCGTGCTGCTGCACGAGCGGCCCGAGGCCATCGACGACGTCGCCGTCGTCACGGACGACCTGGGCGGCGCCCAGCTCGCCGTACGGCACCTGCTGGAGCACGGCTACGAGTACGTCGCCTGTATGGGCGGCATAGCCGAGACCCCGGCCGTCGGCGACCCGGTCTCCGACCACGTGGAGGGCTGGCGGCGCGCGATGGACGAGGCCGGGATCTCCACGGAGGGCCGTCTCTTCGAGGCCCTCTACAACCGCTACGACGCCTACCAGGCCGCCCTGAAGATCCTCTCCGGTCCCGAGCGCCCGCCCGCGATCTTCTGCTCCACCGACGACCAGGCGATCGGCCTGCTGCGGGCCGCGCGCGAACTGCGGATCGACGTGCCCGGCGAGCTGGCGGTGGCCGGCTTCGACGACATCAAGGAAGCGGCGCTGACCGACCCGCCCCTGACGACGATCGCCTCGGACCGTTCGGCGATGGCCCGCGCGGCGGTGGACCTCGTCCTCGACGACGGTGTGCGTGTGGCGGGGGCCCGGCGGGAGCGGCTGAAGGTGTTCCCGTCGCGGCTGGTCGTACGGCACTCCTGCGGCTGCGCGTAGTCCCTTCCGGGGGCTGCACGGCCCCTGCCGAGGCACCTTCGTGAGGCGCCTTTATATCGGGCATACGAGGTTCTGTCGGGCTTCTCAGGGAGGACTCAGGAAGCTCTCATGGTCGGGCTCCAAGCTCTGAGACATGACCGAGAGCTTCCACCGCAGTGGCGAGTACCAGAACCCTTACGAGGGTCAGCAGCAGGCCCCGGTGAACCCCGAGTGGCCGCCTCCGCCGGCGTACACCCCGGCACCCGCTCCGAAGAAGCGCAACCGTGGCACCGTCGCCCTGCTCGCCGCCGTGGCGATCGTCGCCGCGGCGATCGGCGGCGGCACCGCCTACGGCATACAGGAGCTGACGGGCAACGACACCGTCGCCACCAGCTCCACCAGCACCAACGTGGTGCCGTCCAGCCAGAAGGGCACGGTCGCCGGGGTCGCCAAGGCGGTCAGCCCCAGCATCGTCGAGATCAGCGCCGACTCCAACGCCGGTTCCTCCACCGGCTCCGGCGTGATCATCACCAGCGACGGCGAGATCGTCACCAACAACCACGTCGTCTCCGGCGCCTCGCAGATCAAGGTGACGACCAACGACGGCAAGTCGTACTCCGCCAAGGTCGTCGGCACCGACAGCAAGAAGGACCTGGCGCTGATCAAGCTGGAGAACGCCTCCGGCCTGAAGGCGGCCACGCTCGGCGACTCCTCCGGGTTGCAGGTCGGCGACCAGGTCGTGGCCATCGGCTCCCCCGAAGGCCTGTCCGGCACGGTCACCAGCGGCATCATCTCCGCCCTCGACCGTGACGTCACGGTCCCGACCGACGAGGACCAGGGCCAGCAGCAGTCCCCGCAGGGCGACGGGTGGCCGTTCGAGTTCGGCGGGCGGCAGTTCAACGGCGACACCGGCTCGGACACCACGACGTACAAGGCGCTCCAGACCGACGCGTCCCTCAACCCGGGCAACTCCGGCGGCGCGCTGATCGACATGAACGGCAACATCATCGGGATCAACTCCGCGATGTACTCGCCGGCGGGCGCCGCCTCCTCGTCCTCCGACGCGGGCAGCGTCGGCCTGGGCTTCGCCATCCCGGTCAACACCGTCAAGGCCGACCTCGCCAAGCTGCGGGCCGGCGCCACCGACTGAGTCCCTCCGAGTAGGAGTACGGCGATGATCCAGCAAGTTCCGCACGCGGTGCCGGGGGCCGACCCGGCGGGGGTCGCGCTGGCACTGGCGGTGGCGTCCGAACTCCACGCACCGGCAGCGGCACCGGCGTCGGCCTCGGCATCGGCGACGCGAGCGCCCGAGGTTGCGGCGGCCGGGGCCCGGCCCGCGCGCAAGGCCGCCACCCGCCGGGCCGCCGCCGCCCGTCGCCGCAAGGTACGAGGCTGAGCCGGGGCCGATCCACGGCTGGTCCGGGGCTGATCCTTCTCCCGGCCCGCCCCGCCGACATGCGAGGCTGAGAGCGTCAGCGACACCCCGTCCCGCCCCACCACACCACACGCGAGGACCCCGACCCATGAGCCCCGCAGACGGCGACCGTGACCCCCAGCGCATCCTGATCGTCGACGACGAGCCGGCGGTACGCGAAGCACTCCAGCGCAGCCTCGCCTTCGAGGGGTACGGGACCGAGGTCGCCGTGGACGGCGCGGACGCGCTGGAGAAGGCCGCGGCGTACCGGCCCGACCTGGTCGTCCTCGACATCCAGATGCCCCGCATGGACGGCCTGACGGCGGCGCGCCGCATCCGCTCCACCGGCGACACGACACCCATCCTGATGCTGACCGCTCGTGACACCGTCGGCGACCGGGTCACGGGACTGGACGCCGGTGCCGACGACTACCTGGTCAAGCCCTTCGAACTCGACGAACTCTTCGCCCGCATCCGCGCCCTGCTGCGCCGCAGTTCCTACGCGGCGGCCGTCGGCGCGGGCTCTCCGGACGGCGAGGACGTCCTCGCCTTCGCCGACCTGCGCATGGACCTCGCGACACGCGAAGTCACGCGTGGCGGCCGCCCGGTGGAACTGACCCGCACGGAGTTCACCCTGCTGGAGATGTTCATGGCGCACCCGCGCCAGGTCCTCACCCGGGAGCAGATCCTGAAGGCGGTCTGGGGCTTCGACTTCGAGCCGTCGTCGAACTCCCTCGACGTGTATGTGATGTACCTGCGGCGCAAGACCGAGGCCGGTGGCGAGCCGCGCCTCGTCCACACGGTTCGGGGTGTGGGATACGTGTTGCGGCAGGGCGGCGCGGAGTGAACAAGGTCGTACGCCGGTTCCGCTCCCTGCCGATCCGGTCCCGCCTGGCGCTGCTGGTGGCGGCGGCGGTGGCGTTCGCGGTGGCGGCGGTTTCGGTGACGTGCTGGTTCATCGTGCAGGGCCAGTTGTACGACCAGGTGGACGGTGACCTGAAGTCGGCGTCCCGGACCATCGAGGCCGAGGATTTCGACGCGCTGACGAAGACCTGTCCGCAGAAGCCTTCGAACACGCTCGGCGGGGCTCCCCGGCCGCAGACCTACGCTCAGGTGGTCAGGGTCGACGGCAAGGTCTGCCTGTTCAGCAGCCTGATGCCTCAGGTCAAGGTCACGAGCGGCGACAAGGCCGTCGCGAAGGACCCCGATCCCAGGACGGCCAGGCTGCGCAACGGCACCGACAGCGACGGCAACTCGGTGCGGGTGCTGACCACGGCGGTCGTGGTGAAAGACGGGCCGTTTCAGCAGGGCGTGGTCACCGACTACGCGCTGGTCATCGCGGTCCCTCTCAAGGGCACGGAGTCCACGCTCAACGAACTGGCGCTGATCCTCCTGCTGGTGTCGGGCGTAGGGGTGGTGGGCGCCGGGGCAGCCGGGCTCATGGTGGCCCGGGCCGGTCTGCGCCCGGTCGACAAACTCACGGAAGCCGTCGAGCACGTGGCCCGCACGGAGGACCTGGACGTCCGCATCCCCGTGGACAACGCCGACGAGGACGAGGTGGCCCGCCTCTCCCGCTCCTTCAACTCGATGACCTCGGCCCTGGCCAGCTCCCGGGACCTCCAGCAACAGCTCATCGCGGACGCCGGCCACGAACTCCGCACGCCGCTCACATCGCTGCGCACCAACATCGAACTCCTCACCCGCAGCGAGGAGACGGGCCGCCCCATCCCCGAGGCCGACCGCAAGGCGCTCCTCGCGTCGGTGAAGGCACAGATGACGGAACTGGCCGCGCTCATCGGCGACCTTCAAGAACTGTCCCGCCCGGACACGGGCCAGCACTCGGGCCGGACGCAGATCGTCGCCTGGCACGACATCGTCGACTCGGCGCTGCGGCGGGCGCGGCTGCGCGGCCCGGAGCTGACGATCACGGCGGACGTCCAGCCGTGGTTCGTGCGCGCGGAGCCGTCCGCGCTGGAGCGGGCGGTGGTCAACATCCTCGACAACGCGGTGAAGTTCAGCCCGGAGGGCGGCACGATCGAGGTGCGCCTGTCCGAGGGCGCCCTGACGGTCCGCGACCACGGCCCCGGCATCCCCGACGACGAACTCCCCCACGTCTTCGACCGCTTCTGGCGCTCCCCGAGCGCGCGGGCGCTGCCCGGCTCGGGCCTCGGCCTGTCGATCGTGGCGCGCACGGTGCAGCAGGCGGGCGGCGAGGTGTCGCTGTCCCACGCCGAGGGCGGCGGCACGGTGGCGACGGTACGACTGCCGGGGGCGGCCGTGCCACCGCCGGAGGACCTTCCTCCTTCGTGACGTACCGGTTCCCGCCCCCTCCCGCGTGATGGAAGGCGCTTGACGTACGCCGTCGGCTCGACGGAAGCCGGCGCCCTCACGTCTCCGTGCGGTACATCAGATCCACCTCGTGCGTCACGAACCCCAGCCGCTCGTACACCGACACCGCCGCCTTGTTGTCGGCGTCGACGTACAGCATCGCGGTCGGGACCCCCTGGTCCGCCAGGTGCCGCAGGCCGATCGTCGTGAGGGACTTGCCGAGGCCGCCGCCCTGGGCGCCGGGGGCGACGCCGAGGACGTAGACCTCGCCCAGGCCCTCCTCGGCATGGACCTTGGTCCAGTGGAAGCCGATGAGTTCGTCGCCGCGGAAGGCGAGGAAGAACCCCGCGGGGTCGAACCACGGTTCGGCCTTGCGGTCGTCGAGGTCCCGCTGGGTGAGGGAGCCCTGCTCGGGATGGTGGGCGAAGGCGGCGGCGTTGACGGCGAGCCAGGCCGCGTCGTCCTGGCCGGGGACGAAGGTGCGGACGGTGACACCCTCGGGGAGCACCGGCTCGGGCGCGTCGAAGCCGGTCAAGGGGCGGCGCATCTGGCGCAGTTCGCGGAACAGGGTCAGGCCGAGGACCTGCGCGAGGTGCCGGGCGGCGGAGTGGCCGCCGTGCGCCCACACCCGCAGCCGCTTGCCGGACGCGGCCAGCAGCGCGGAGCCCAGCGCCCGTCCGTGCCCGTGGCCCCGGTGCCCGGGGTGCACGACCAGTTCGGCGGCCGGCGGCTCCACCGGGTCGGTGTCCTCCAGTTGGGCGTACCCGACGAGTTCGCCGTCGACGGTGAGCAGCAGATGGGCGACGCCCTCGCGTTCGCCGCCGCGTAGCTGCAACCGGCCCTGTTCGGAGACCGCCTGCTGTCCGTCGGTGCCGGCGGCGTCGGCGAGCAGGGCGAGGACGGCCTCGGTCTGCTCCGGCGGGAGCGCGGCATATGTGTCGATCGAGCGGGTGCGTCCGGGCCGTGCGGTGTCGTCGCTGGTCATGCGTACGAGGGTACGGGGGACTGCCGGTGAATCGGCGGCAAGAAGCAATCAGGATGTGACCCGAAAGCTCTGTCGCGCTACGCGCGTTGACTCTAGGCTGCGCCGGACGACACCACTGTCCCAGCAGAACCACAGGGGGGCGTATGCCAGCCACTTCACCGGCACCGGCGCACCAGGAGCGCCACAGACGCCGCAGGAACCGTCTCGTCGCTCTCGCCGCCGGTGTCGCCACCGTCGGCGCGCTGGCCGCGGCGACGGTGCCCGGGTCGGCGTCGGCCGGCGAGAACCACGGCGGGGGCGGCCACTGGCCGGGCCGCTACCAGGACGTCCAGCTGCTGTCGTTCAACGACCTGCACGGCAACCTGGAGCCGCCCACCGGTTCCTCCGGCCGGGTCACCGAACACCAGCACGACGGCACGACGAAGACCATCGACGCGGGCGGTGTCGAGTACCTCGCCACGCACCTGCGCAAGGCCCGCGAGGGCGAGAAGTACTCCATCACCGCGGCCGGCGGCGACATGGTCGGCGCCTCCCCGCTCATCTCCGGCCTCTTCCACGACGAGCCGACCATCGAGGCGCTGAACAAGCTCGACCTCGACGTCACCTCCGTCGGCAACCACGAGTTCGACGAGGGCGCCAAGGAGCTGGCCCGCCTCCAGAACGGCGGCTGCCACCCCAAGGACGGCTGCTACACGGACCAGAAGTTCCAGGGCGCCGACTTCCCCTACCTGGCCGCCAACGTCCTCGACGAGAAGACGAAGAAGCCGATCCTCAAGCCCTACTGGGTGTGGAAGAAGAAGGACGTCAAGGTCGGCTTCATCGGCGTGACCCTGGAGGGCACCCCGGACATCGTCTCCGCCGAGGGCGTCAAGGGCCTGTCCTTCAAGGACGAGGTCGAGACGATCAACAAGTACGCCAAGGTGCTCCAGAGGCAGGGCGTGAAGTCGATCGTCGCGCTCATCCACGAGGGCGGCTTCCCGGCGTCGACGTCGTACAACTACGACTGTGACGCCCCGGGCGCCGGCGACGGCGTGTCCGGCCCGATCGTCGACATCGCCAAGAACATCACGCCGCAGGTGGACGCGCTGGTCACCGGCCACACCCACAACGCGTACGTGTGCACGATCGACGACCCGGCGGGCAAGCCCCGCATGGTCACCTCGGCCGCGTCCTTCGGCCGCCTCTACACCGACACCACGCTGACGTACGACCGGCGGACCGGCGACATCGCCCGTACGGCCGTGAAGTCGGCGAACCACGTGGTCACCCGGGACGTCCCCAAGGCGCCCGACATGACCGAGCTGATCAGCAAGTGGAACACCCTGGCGGCCCCGATCGGCAACCGCCCGATCGGCCACATCTCCGGCGACATCGGCAACACCGGCACCGAGTCCCCGCTCGGCGACCTCATCGCCGACGCCCAGCTCGCCCACGGCAAGCAGCTCGACCCGGAGACGGACCTGGCGCTGATGAACCCCGGCGGCATCCGGGCACCGCTGACGTACACGGCCAAGGCCGGTGAGGGCGACGGTGTCGTGACGTACGCCGAGGGCTTCACGGTCCAGCCGTTCGCCAACACCGTGAACCTCCAGGACTTCACGGGCGCCCAGCTGATCCAGGTGCTCAAGGAGCAGGTGACCGGCCCGAACGCGGCGGCGCCGAAGGTCCTCCAGGTGTCGTCCGGCCTCACCTACACGCTGGACCTCACCAAGTCCGGCGCCGACCGCGTGGTCACGGACTCGATCAAGCTGAACGGCGCGGCCATCGACCCGGCGGCCACCTACCGCGTCGCGACGAACAGCTTCCTCGCGGGCGGCGGCGACGGCTTCCCCACGCTCGGCCAGGGCACGAACGACGTCGTCGGCGCCGACGACCTGACCGCGCTGGAGCAGTACCTGACGGCCAACTCGTCGGCCACGAACCCGATCGCCCCGCCGAAGGCGGACCGTATCGCGATCGTGAAGTAAATCGCATACAGGGGATTCAGGTTGCGGCCAGGGGCGGTGCGCATGGTCGGATGAGACGATGCGCACCCCCCACCGCATGGACACGCAAGACCTGCCCCACGACCGCTCCGAGCACCCCCACGCCCCCTCCGAGCAGCCCCGCAACCCTGACGAGCAGCCCCGCAACCCCTACGACGAACTCGCCGCACTCGACGACGGCCCGCTGGAGGAGACCCCGCTGGAGGACTTCCTCGGCGAGGGCGCCGAGCGGCGGGACGAGCAGGAACCTCAGTGGTCGCCGCCCGACCACCGCCGTGGCGGCCGGCGTCGGCGGAATCGTTTCGCCGGGCTGCCGCTCGCGATGAAGGCGGTGGTCGCGCTTGTCGTACTCGCCGCCTTCGTCGCCCTCGGCGACCGCTGGGCCGTGCTGTACGCCGAGCACCGGGCCGCCGACACGCTCAAGGACCGGCTCGACCTCGCGGCGGCGCCCGAGGTGGAGATCGGCGGGTTCCCCTTCCTCACCCAACTCGCCGACAAGCGACTGGAGTCGGTGAAGGTGACCGTCCCGGACGTCGCCGCCGACCGGGTCTCCCTGGCGAAGGTGTCGGCCACGGCGCACGACATCCGGCTGGAGGCCGACGGTCTCACGTCCGTGCGCGGCGCCCACGTCCCCCGGTTCGACGGGGACGTCCTGCTGTCCTTCGAGGATCTCAACCGCGAACTGGGCGCCTCCCAGGTGACGTTCACCGGCGAGGGCCGCGACCGCGTCCGGGCCCGCGGCACCCTGCCCGTCGCCGGACACGACCTGCGGCTGCGCGCCGAGGCGCGGATCCAGCGGCAGGGCGAGCGGGGCATCGCCACGGAGATCGGCGGGATGCGGCTCGACATCGGCGACCTGGCCACCTACCGCCCCGGCACCCGCCCCGCCGAGGGCCTGCACCTGACGGCCAAGGGGAGCGCCGACCTGTCCCGGGAGACCCGCAAGGCCAAGGCGCTGCTGTCGGTCCCGGCCATCGTGCAGCGGATGGGCGTGCCCGAGGCGACCGTGCGCGAGGCCCTCGCCGACGACGGCAAGCTCGCCGAGCTGACCGGCTCCCCGAAGTTCGCCCGCCAGGCCGAACGCCTCAACCTCATCGACCTGGCCCTGGACAACCCCGAGGTGCTCCGCCGCCTCGGCCTCGACCCCAACCTCCTCGACGAGCTGTCCGGCCTGACCCGCCCGGTCCTGGCCGACCGGCTGGCGCTGGCGTTCGAACTGCCGAAGCCGGAGCAGGGGGACGTACGGCTGGACGACGTGCGGGTGGAGGAGGACGGCATCCGGGTGCGGGTGTCGGGCTCGGGGCTGACCGTGGGGTCGTAGCCCCGCGCGTCGGCAATCTACGTTCCTGATGAGATTTGGTGTGCAGATGTGTTGACCTCTGTTCGAGTTCTCTTCTAGTTTGCGGGAGCCAACGAGCCGCCGATCTGCATGCGAGTTCCGCGGACGCAACTGCTCAGAAGGGGACGTCGTGTCACGAAAGACTCACCGGGGGACAGCCGGTCTGGGGGCGCTGCTCGCCTGCGCCACGGCATTCGGCGGGGCCCTCGCCTCCCCCGCAGCCGCCTCCCCCACCGCCCCGCCGCCCGTCAGCGACTTCAAGGGCGTCAACTGGGCCGACCCGCGCGACAACTACGCCGACGACGCGGTCGTGCCCTCGGGCCTGTCCACCTCGGACAGCTACGCCACGACCTACGCCAAGTCCCGGGCGATCATCGGCGGCTTCTCCAAGCTGGGCGCCAACACCGTCCGCCTCCCGGTGAACCCGACCTCCGTGAACGGCCCGTTCTGGAAGTCCTACCGGGGCGCGATCGACGCCGCCACCGCCAAGGGCTTCAAGGTCATCCTGGGCTACTGGGAGGCCGACAACGCCAAGGACGGCAAGATCGACAACCAGGCCTCCTGGGACCAGATGTGGGCGCGGATCACCTCCGCCTACGCCCGCAACTCCAAGGTGTACTTCGAGCCGATGAACGAGCCGTTCGGCTACACCGCCCAGGAGTGGACCGACATCGCCGCGAAGTGGGTGACCACTCACCGCAACGTGCCCCGCGACCGGATGCTGATCGGCGGGTACAAGTACAGCGAGGACGTCAAGCCGGTCTGCGCCGACCCGCGCCTCAAGGGCACCCGGATCGCCCTGCACAACTACGGCTTCTGGCACACCGACTGGACCAGCGTCGACCAGTGGAAGGCCGACTTCAAGGAGCGCATCGGCGACTGCGCCTCGCGCACGATCCTCGACGAGTTCGGCGCCTCGATGACGACCGGCCTGGACTACAACGGGCCGGTCAACGGCTCCAACGAGGTCGCGTACATCCAGGCCGCGACCGACACCATCCGGGAGCTGGGCCTGGGCTCGGTCTACTGGCCGGGCCTGCGCAACGGTGACACCTACTCGCTCACCACGCTCCAGGGCACGGGCACGAACCTCAGCCTGACGGTGAACAACCAGAGCGGTCTGGACCGGCTGCACTACGCCTGGAAGCAGTAGGCATGGTGGCCCTTCCGGGTCCGGCGCCGCTCGTCAGCCGGACCCGGAAGGGAGTCGTCAGGACGCCGAAGGCGTCCAGCCCGCGAGCCAGTCCGCGACCTCCTGGTTCGCGGCCTGCGCGTCCGTCAGGTGAGGACGGTTGGTGCTCGCCGCACCCGCGCCCGCGCCGGTGTTCTTGTACTCGGCGAAGCGGTCGTCCTTCCAGGAGAAGCCGCTCATGTCGGTCCACGGCGTGGACTTGATCGCGGCACTCAGGCTGGTGTTGCGGACCGTGGTCTGCGGGTCGAGCGAGGCGTCACCGCCCGCGTGCCAGGGCCGGCCGAGGTAGAAGCTGCCGCCCGACACATCGCCGTTCACCGTGGAGTTGGCGATCAGAATGCCCTTGCGGTTGGCGGCGGTGCTCGGGGCGGTGACGTAGCCGGCCGAGGTGCCGTCCCAGCGCTTCTTCAGCGTGATGACGGACCTGTCGACGACGGCCGTGGCCCGTCCGAAGATGAAGTCGACGTTGCCGATGACGTAGGAGTTGCTGACGTAGACCCGGCCCAGCCGGTCCTTCGCGGCGGTGTCGAGCAGCAGCGTGTCCTGGTCGCCGCTGACGATGATCCCGTCCAGGAACACCTTGTCGGCGGCGGTCCGCAGGGCGACGGCCTGATGCCCGCTGAGCTGCTGGTTGGCCTTCTCGTCGAAGTTGTTGGAGATGGTCAGGTTGCGCGCCTGGAAGTCGTCGGCCTCGACGGCGACGGTGGCGCTGCCGCCCGTGCCGTACGTGCCGCCGCCGGGCTTCGGCGTACCGGAGGCGTTGTTGTAGACGATCGTCGTGTCCTTGCGGCTGCCGCCCGTGCCCTGGATGGTGACGTGCGGCTTGTTGGACGGCACCTTGACGAGTTCCCGGTACGTCCCCGGCTTGACGGCGATCACGACCCGCGACGGGTTGTTGGCCGGTACGGCGTTCACGGCCGCCTGCACGGTCGTGTACTGCCCGCTGCCGTCCTTGGCCACGGTGAGGGTCGTCGCGGCGGCGGCCTTGGTGGAGGCGGCGGCGGTCGTACCGATGGAAGTGCGGGGCCCGGCACCGGACTTGAGGATCGACGGAAGGTCGGCGGCCTTGTCGAGGGTGTAGGGGTAGTAGGCCTTCGGGTCGAAGGCGGTCCCGCCGCTCTCGTTGCGTCCGCTGGTGCCGGAGAAGGAGTTCCCGCGCTGGACGACGGCGGCGCCGCTGTCCTTGATGACGGGGTTCTTCACGCCCTGGAACAGGGAGTTCTCCAGGACCATCTTGGTCGCGCCGCGCGAGTAGTTGCCGTACGACGACTTGATGTCGGTGCCCGGGGCGTCCTCGAGGAAGTTGTTGTAGAGGTGGGCGTGGGCGGCGTTGTCGGTGGACGGGTTGCGCTGCTCGGTCTCGCGGATCCAGTTGTGGTGGATCGTGATGTCCGTCTTGACGTTCTCGGTCCAGCCGATGCCGAAGGTCTTGTTGTTGTCGCTCAGCTTGTTCCAGGAGACGGTGACGTTCGTGCTGTCCTTGCGGACGTCGATCAGCCCGTCGGCCATGTGCCGCAGATCGTTGTGATCGATCCACACATGGTGGGCGCCGTCCATCTGGATGGCGTCGAAGTCGTGGTCCTTGTCGTTCCACACCCCCTTATACGAGTCCCGGATGGTCAGGTTCCGGATGATCACGTTGTGCACGCCCTGGCCGAGGAAGAACCCACCGCCGACGATGTGCCCGGAGGTACCGGACCCGACGATGGTCTTGTCGGACTGCACCTTGATCTCTTTGCCGACCGGGTTCATGTTGATGGTGCCGGCGACGACGATGACGTACGGCTCGGCGGCCGTGGCGTACTTCTCCAGGTCGGCCTGCGTCTTCACGGTGACGGTCTTGCCGTCCCGGCCGCCGTACGTCCCCTTCTGGCCGAGGGAGTTGACGGAGGCGAACCCGTCGGCGGTGTCGGCGGCCCAGGCCGGGGCGGCGGCGGAGGCCTGCCGGGCGGTGGAGCCGAGGACGCCGAGGTCGGTGCCGTAGGCGAGGGTGCCGGCGGCGGTCAGGGCCAGCGGGACACCGACCGCCAGGGCCGTGCGGCTTCTGCGGTGCCGGGGCTTGCTGCGCAGCTCACTCATGCGGCGAATCCGTTCCGTGCGGGGGGATGATCCGGGGGTGGGTCGCCGCCCCGCACGGAAAGGTTGCCGTGCCGTGCGTATGTTCCTTACTGCGTATGTCTTCTACTTCACGCAGGAGTTGGGGTCGAGCTTCTGCTCGATCTTGTCCTCGCGGCCGTCGGGCTGGCCGCTGGGGAGGAGCTTGTCGGAGATGCCGTCGATGTAATACCCGTGGGAGTAGATGGTCTGGTATCCCCGGTCACGCCAGCTGTGCACGGTGTGGTCGCCGTCGCCCTTGTTCCACTCGTAGTCCTCGACGTGGAAGACGGGGTTCACGCGCACCACGCGCTGGTACGGCGTCCAGGTGACGGCGACCTGTCGGCAGGGCGGGATGGTCTTCTCGCTCCGGGTCTCGAACTTGGACTCCTTCTCCCAGCCCCACTCATAGCCGGCGCTGCCGCCGACGGTGCCGGAGAAGATGCTCTTGGCGAGGGAGAGGCTGATGGTCCCGCCGACGCTCTTCTTGGCGAACGTCTTGGTGCTGTAGCTGCTGACGAAGGTCTCCTTGTCGTCGGCGGAGCCCTGGTTGCCGATCCACCGGGAGGTGCGGACGGTGTCGCCCTTGATGGACCAGGTCGAGGCCTCGGCGTACCCGCACCAGCCGCGGAACAGCTCCCACGGCCCGGCGGGCTTCCACAGCCCGAAGACGTCCCGCAGGTATTCGTCCTGGGTCTTGAACTCACCGGTCTCGACGTTGAGGGCGCCGTAGACGCCCGTCAGGCTCGCCTCCTGGTCGCAGAGCCGCTCGATCATCCGGTCGGTGTCACCGGGGTCGACGCCCCGGATGTTGGTCGCCCCGGCGGGCCCGGCGGTCGCGGTCCCCGCGCCGGCCAGCAGACCGGATACCGCGAGGGCGGCGGTAGCGGCAACGACGCCGTATTTTCTGAGAGTTGACTTACGAATGAGACGCATGGGGGTCGCTCACTCCTGTGGGGGTCTGTTACGGCGGTGAAGATGCCAGAACGGGCGCAGGAGTTTGCAGTACTGGTGAGTATGACAGGACATCGACAGGTGACCGGGCTTCATATCCGGCTTTATCGGCCTCCTGCTCTATCGGCCGTCGCCCTCCCGGCTACGACTGACCGCGACACGTAACACGTCCCCCAGGGCCTCCACCGCCCTTGCCAGTGCGAAGCGCACGGCGCGTTCACCGGCCTTGGGGTCCCCGAGTACGGCCTTGGCGCCCGCGAGGACCTGCTCGGCGGAGGCGAGCTGAGCGGCCTCGACGTCGTCGGCGAGCCGTGAGAGGAGGCTGTCGGGGTTGTCGGTGGAGAGGTAACAGGGCTTGCCGTCGGTGCCGGTCCAGGGGAGCAGCCTCATGCGTACACCTCCACGGTGTGCAGGTACGGCCGTACGAGCGGGGTGTCCATCACGAGGGGCTCTTCCGCGGCGAGGGGTCGGGGTGCGGATGTCGGCGGGGAGTGAGGGATGGTCCACGACCGTTGGGCCGGCGCCGCCCGGTGACGCCCCCGGGCGGGCAGCAGGATCCGCACGAGGAGGAGCAGGGCGGACTCGCAGAGTTCGGCGATGCGCAGGCGCACGGAAGCGTCCCTTCTCAGGGCAGGCGACAGGGGTGTGACGAGCGGTGATTACCGTTCGTGCCTTCATCGTCACTGCTCGCGCGTACGCTGCGGAAGGGGCCAGGTGTTGCCTGGCGCTCCAGGCAACGGTGAGGGGTGACGTGGAGCAAGTTGTTGACGGAGACGGGGAGTCGGGCCGCGCTGTCCTGGGGCGGACGCTCAAGTTCTTGCGGGAGCACACAGGGAAGACCCTGGGGCAGTTGGCCGACGAGACTGGCTACGACAAGAGCTACTTGAGCCGACTGGAGTCAGGCGAGCGGCTGTCCAAGCTGGCTGTCATGGAAGACCTGGACAGCTACTACGGGTGCGGTGACCTGCTGGTTCGCCACTGGAGGATCGCTCGGTACGACGCCTTCAAGGACAAGTACAAGAGGTACATGGGGCTGGAGGCGACGGCGCGGCTTCTGCACGTGTACACACCGGATGTTCCGGGACTGCTTCAGACGGAGGAGTTCGCCAGGGAGGTGTTGTCTGGCCCCCAGGCAACAGCTGGCAACGGCGAGGAGGTCGAGGAGCAGGTGGCCGCGCGCATGGGACGCCAGCTCCTGCTACGCAAGGACCCGGCACCCGGTGCCCGTTTCATCGTCGACGAGTCAGCTTTGCGCCGCCCCTCCGCCAACGCGGACACCTGGAAGAGCCAGTTGCTGCACATCGAGGCCGCCGCCCAGTGGCCGAACGTCGTCATTCAGGTGCTGCCCTTCTCAGCAGGGGTGCACCACCTCATGGGCAAGGGATCCTTGACCCTTCTATGGCAAGAGGACGGGAGTGCCGTGGCCTATACAGAGGGCCACAGCTTTGGCCTTTTGATGGACGATCCAGAGGAAGTCCTGCACCACCGTTTGTCCTACGATCAGTTGAGGGATCTGGCGCTGTCCCCGTCGGACTCACTGACGTTCATCAGGGGCGTACTGGAGGAGTACGGATCATGAAGCCCACCCTGGATCTCACTACCGCCGTCTGGCGCAAGTCGAGCTACAGCGACGGGGGAGCCAACAACTGCCTCGAAGTCTCCGACAACCACCCCGACATCGTCCCCGTCCGCGACAGCAAGCAGCCGCACGGCCCGATACTCGTGTTCGGCGCGAGCCCCTGGGCGTCGTTCTTGGCTGGCGTCAAGGACGAAAGCTCTGTGCACATCTCCGGGTGACTCGGGTGCCGAACGCCCCGGTTGGAGTTCTGGCGCGCCCAAACTGGAGTCATGACCGACCAAGTGGCGGCAGACCGGAAGGTCGCCCGTGAGGTGATCGGTGCCGACATCAGCGACGAGGAGTTCGACAAGGCGCCGGACGTGCTCGGCAACGTCTACAGGATCGCTGCCGAGAAGGCCCGCACGGCCGGGAGTGCGCCCGCGTCATTGCTGTCGATCCTTGAAGGAGCACAGGAATGAAGCCCATCCCCGACTTCGGTAGGAGCACGACCGTCTGGCGCAAGTCGTCCTACAGCGACGGGGGTGGCACGAACTGCCTTGAGGTCGCCGACGGCCACCCCCACATAGTCCCCGTCCGCGACAGCAAGCAGTCGGACGGCCCCGTGCTCATGTTCATGTCGGGCTCGTGGGCCTCCTTTCTGACGTACGTCACGAAGTGACTGTCGCCCACGCCGGTTTCCAGACCTCCCCCTCGGTCAACCGGGGGCGCGTCGCCAGCAGGTGGGTGCGGAGTGCTGCCAGGCCGGGATGCGGATTGTCCGTGCGCCAGAGGAGGGAGTGCGGATAGACCGGGGTCGGGTCGCACACGGGGACCAGGCGCAGGTCGTGGTCGGCCGGCCAGACCAGTGGGGTTCGTTCACTGAGGAAGGTCGCCAGGGTCGGGGAGCCCGCGATGGTGTCGAGGAGGGCCTCGACGCCGAAGTTGGGCCCGATCGTGTCGATGGACGGGCCGAAGGTCTCGGCGAGTTCGTCGTAGTAGGCCGACCATTCCGTGCCGGGTGCGTTGCCCGGCATCCAGATCCTCTGGCCGGCCAGTTGCGCGGGTGTCACCGAGGCGGCTCGGGCGAACTCGTGGTCGGGGCCGACGCACAGGCGCAGTGGCTCGTCCAGGACGGGTACGGCCTCGATGCCGTCGGGGAGCCGGCGCCCGGGCATGGTGACGGCACGGAACGTCGCGTCGACGGCCCCGTCCCGCACGGCGGTCACCGCCGTATCCGCGTCGAAGAGCGTGACGACGTCCAGGGGGATCTCGGGATGCGCCCGGTGGAAGTCCCGTACCAGTCCGGCCGTGGCGGCCCGGCGACCCAGGACGTCCACCCGTAGCGCGCGCTCCCCGGGGCGCACGGCCGCCACCGCCCGCTCCTCCGCCTGGAGCAGGGCCCGGGCATGCGGCAGGAGCACCTGCCCGTCGATGGTGAGCTCCGCACCACGCGGCGTACGCACCAGCAGCCGCACGCCCAGGTCCTTCTCCAGCGCGGCGATCCGCTTGGAGACCGCCTGCTGGGTGAGCGACAGGTCCACGGCGGCCTTCTGGAACTGCCCGGCATCGGCGATCGCGACGAAGGCCCGTACGGCTTTGAGGTCCACGGCGACATGGTAGGGGCAACAACCTGCAGTTGTTGTTCAGAACGGGCCGGGTGCTTAATCCAACGAGCACCTAGCCACTTTCACGCGGAGCCATCGGGCTCTTCATCCATCTGTACAACCAAACGGAATACTCAATGCTCGACGTCGCCCAGACTCCAGCGATTGAGATTGAGGCTCAGGAAGCGGTTGACGGTGATCTCGATGACGACCAGGTCCAACGGGGCGGGCGGGGCCCCGCCGTAGCGATCGGTGTAGCGGCGGACCGCCTCGGCCAGACGCGCGGGATCGTCGGTGACAGTGGCCCGGCCTTCGAGGGTGACCCAGCGGAAGCCGTCCGCCTGACAGAGCGCGATACGGGCCGCCGGGCCGCCCGCCGCCACGTTCCGGGCCTTGCGGGCTCCCGCCCGGGTGGTCACCCGGACCAGGCCGGTGTCCGCGTCAAAGGTGAAGCGGACCGGGGTGACGTGCGGGGTGCCGTCGGGACGGAGGGTGGTGAAGGCGGCCGTGTGGGGGCTGGTGAGGAACGCCCGTGCGGCGGCCGGGAGTTCGACGGTCGCCCGGCTCACTTCTTCTTCACGCCCTCGTGCCAGATCAGCTTGGCGATGTTCGGCTTCACAGCCGTGGTGATGACGCCCATGGCCGTACGGACGTACCGCCGTTCCTCAAGCTCGCGCAGCATGCTCGCGGCGAGGTCGGCTCGGGCGGTGAAGACGCCGTCAGCGCTGGTCTCGGCGGCGTGGTAGTCCGTGACGACGGGGTGTTCGAAGAGGCCCGAGGGCCGGACGAGGGTCCAATCGAGGTCGGTCTGACGGATCACGGCCTCCATGCGGCGCATGTCCTCGTGGAGGGTGCGGCCGAGGCGTCGGTTCACCAGCGGATCGAGGACATGGTTGAAAAAGTGCGCGCCGGTGGGGCGCCAGTTCGGGTCGGCGATGCTGGAGCTGACGGCGAGGAACCGCTTGATGCCCTGGCGGGTCATGGCCCGGGTGATGGCCGTGGCGCTCGCCGAGTACGTGGTGATGTTCTCCTTGCTGAAGCGCGCGCCCAGCGCGGACAGGACGGCGTTCGTCCCGGTGATCGCGGCGTCGACGGCCGCCGGATCGGTGGCGTCGGCGACGGCCACGGTGAGGCCGGGCCGCTCGGAGGTGAGGGAGCCGGGGCGACGAGTCACGGCGACGACCTCGTGGCCGGCGGCGAGGGCCTGGTCGGTGAGGTGGCGGCCGGTCGGTCCGTTGGCGCCGAAGACTGCGATACGCATGGTGTCGGGACATCCCTTCGTGTGGTTCCCGGAATGCCCTTGACTGTGCCGATCACGAAACGCAGGCTCAACGCTGATGAATAACGGCGCCCCTGCCCCCGCCCGCACCCGAGGCCGCCCCCGGGGCAACCCGCCGACCCGCGAGTCGATCGTCTCGGCGGCCCGTGCGCTGTTCCTGGAACGCGGCTACCGGCGCACCACCGTGCGCGCGGTGGCCGGGGCCGCCGGGGTCGACCCGGCGCTGATCGCGTACCACTTCGGCTCGAAGAAGCGCCTGTTCGCGGACGTGATGCAGTTCCAGTGCGCCAATGCGCTGACGGTGGACGACGTCTTGGACGGCGACCCGGCCACCCTCCCCGACCGCCTGATCGACGCGGTGACGGACCTGTGGGAGGACGCCGACTTCCTCCAGCTCACCGCTCGGGGCGGCGAGGCCGCCGAGGTGATCCGCGAATACCTGGAACGCGAGCTGCTGACCCGGCTTGTTGAATTTCTCGGCGGCCGGGACGCGACCGCCCGCGCCACGGCTGTGGTGACGATCCTCGGCGGCCTCATCTACACCCGCTACCTCAATCCCCTCCCCACCCCCGCCGCCCTCACTCCGTCCGAGATCCGCCACATCCTCACCCCGGCACTGCGCGCAGCTCTGGCCCCTAGGCCGCGCACCGGGGCAGCCACCGGGGCAGGCCGTCGAGGCTCGCCGGCCTCCGGCTGAGGCGTCCGTCCGGCCTTGACCACCTCAGCGCCTCCGAGTGCGGCTCCCCTCCGTAGGCAGCGGCCCGGTCACCCCTGGAGCATGTCACCGCCCCCGCACCACCGGCCATGCCCACCGCCGCAACGGCTCCACCGCCCCCAGCGCCCCCACCAGCACGGCCCCGGCCAGCACCACCGCCCACCGGTCGTGCGCCGCCGCCCACCGCTCGTCCCCCACCGGCACGAACAGCGCCCACCGCCCGGGCCAGCACACCATGACCAGTACCGCCGAGGTCAGCAGGCCGGCCGCGACCCGGGGGCCGGGCCGCGTGACCTCGGTGAAGCGCACCGCGACCGCCGCACCGGCCACCGCCAGGGCGAACGCCGCCCCGGCCTCCAGCGTGATGTCGGCGACCGGCGGCCGTAGTTCCGTCGGCACGAGCAGCAGTGCCGCGGTCCACCAGGCCGCCGTGGCGGGGACGACGAGGGCCACCCGCAGCGCGATGCGGACCGGGCGCGGGGTCGGCACGGTGGCGGTCGTGTGCCGGGCGGGGTCGTCCAGGAGGAAGACCAGGCCCGCGGCGAAGGCCAGGACCGCGGCTCGCAGCAGGTGCAGGGAGAGCCGTTCGCCCGTCTCCCCGGTGATCCGGGTGAGCGCGGCGAGCAGCAGTCCCGCCCCGCCGGCCGTGCCGACCACGCCCCACGGCAGGGTCCGGCAGGCCATGAAGACCAACTCCCCGCTCAGTCGAGGCACTTGTCGTCCCCCTCGGGTGCCTTCACGCCCAGCAGAGCCGCCGCCCGGGCCGCCGTCACCTTCGGCTCGGTCAGTTCGGCCCAGTGGGACCTCACCCGGGCGGTGACCTCGCCGCGGGGCCGGTCCAGCAGCTCGCGCAGGACCTCCGTCTGGGCGTCCGTCATGTACATACCGTTCGTCGGCTGGAGCACCAAGGCCGAGCCGGTCGCGCTGTCGTCGAGGCGGACGCGGCGCAGGGCCGCCACCGGGTCGGACTCCCAGCCCACGGCCAGCCACATGACGGTGACCATGCGGCCGTCACAGATCGAGGTGGACGCCTTCTCGTTCCCCGCGACCAGCACCCCGGCCACGGCCGCCGAGAACTCGGGGACGCGGTTTCCGCCCCACCGGGTGCCCACCGTCACCTCGTGCGGACGCTCCAGGGGCGTCAGCGCACCATCGCCGGAGAGCCCGTAACGGGCCTCGATCCGCTGCCGTACGACGACCTTCTGCTCATGGGCGCTGCCACCGGCCAGGGACCGCACCCGGTCCACGACCCCGGCCCAGTCCGCGACCCGCGGTCCCCACTCGGGGAACACGCAGTACGTCGACCCGTCCCGCGGGACACAGGTCTGCACCTGGCCCGGGTTCACCGTGGCCCGCTCCCGGGCCCGGACCAGCGCGGGCGAGTCGCCGCCGGCCTGGGCAACCCCGCCCACCAGCGTCATGGCCACCGCCCCGGCGACCCCGGCCATCACCACCGGCTTGCGGCCACCGGCGGCCAGCACCGCCAGCAGCCCCGCGCACAGCGCCAGCCCGGCCAGGTACAGCGCGTGCCAGGCGGCGGGCCGGCCCAGCAGGTCGGACGGCAGCGTGTTGGCGGTCGGCTCGACGACCACCGGCATGAGCCACCGGCTCCAGCCGTCGCTCGTGCCCGTACCGAAGAGGGTCAGGAACAGGAAGAACACCACCGTCAGCGGGCCTGCGAGAGCCGACCTCACCAGCCCGGCCATGAGCAGTCCGACCAGCCCGGACAGCAACACGGTCAGCGGCCCCACGAGCAGTTCGGCCACCGAACCGTGCCCGATCGCCCCGGGCCTGAGCGCCTCCCGGCCGAACTGCGCGGCCACGCACACGGCGGTGAGCAGGGCCGCGGCCACGACCGACAGCGCATGGGCGACCGTACGCCGCCACGGCGGGAGGACCAGCACCGAGAAGTGATGCTCCGTTCCGTGCCGTCGCGAGCGCAGCGCGGCGAGGTTGACGGACAGCAGGACCGCGAGGCCGACCAGCATCGGCGCGCCCTGGGTGGCGCGGTCGACATCCTGGAGGGCCGGGTAGCCGTCCCAGTCCGTCCCGCCGCGCCACACGGTCCAGCCGAGGTACACGAGGAAGGCGATGATCACCGGCAGCCTCGTCAGCAGCCGGCGCGTCTCGAAAAGGGCCAGGGCCGCCACGGCCGCTGCCGAGGACCCGGGCCGCACATCGGACACGACCGGCCTCTCCACCACCGTCGTCATGCCGCCACCTCCACGGCGTCGCCGTCGAGGGTGAGCAGGTAGCCGTCCTCCAGGGTGGGTTCGACGAGCTCGGCCCCGTCCGGCGGATCCCCCACGTTCCGGAAGGCCCCGGTCCCCGTACGCCACCCCGCCTTGGCGCCGGGATCGCGCTCCTTGCTGCTCCACACCCGCCCGGCGGCCCGCGCTGTCAGCTCGGCCGGAGTGCCCTCGAACCGGACCCGGCCGCCGGCCATCACCAGCACCCGGTGACAGAGCATCGCCACGTCCTCCGTCTGGTGGGTGGACAGCAGCACCGTGCGTCCCTCCCCGGCCCCCGCGATCAGCTCCCGGAACCGCATGCGCTGTTCGGGGTCCAGCCCGACGGTGGGCTCGTCCAGCACCAGGAAGCCGGGATCCCCGACCAGGGCGGCCCCCAGGGCGACCCGCTGCCGCATGCCGCCGGACAGCTTGCGGATCCGCTTGCCCCGCACGTCGGCGAGCCCCACCTCGTCGAGCACCCGCCGCACCTCGCGGTGCCGGGCTGCCCGATCGGTCATCTCCTTGAGGATCGCCACGTAGTCGACGAACTCGAAGGCGGTGAAGTCCGGGTGGAACCCCGGCGTCTGCGGCAGATAGCCCAGCCGGCGCCGCACCTCCTGCCTGCCCCGCGCGGTGCCCGGGTCGTGCCCGAGCACGGTGAAGGCGCCCCGGTCGGCGGGCAGGGCCGTGGCGAGGACCCGCAGCAGCGTGGTCTTGCCGGCGCCGTTGGGCCCGAGCAGCCCGGTGACGCCGCCGGTCAGCCGCAGCGACACGTCGTCGAGGGCCCGGGTGCCGCCGTAGCGGAGGCTGAGCCCGGAGGCGGACACGGTCGGAGTCATACGGCACGTCCCTGGAAGAGATCGAATCGGTCACGGAAGAGGAAGAGCAGCCCGGCGGCGAGCGCGGCGACCAGCGCCGCCACGCCCTGCCCAGCGGCGGTGAACGGCGCGAGCGGCACATCGGGACCGGCCCGCAGGGCTTGGGCCAGCATCAGCAGCCCGATCCACGCCCCGCCGGCCAGCGACGGCGCGAGCACCGGCCCCAGCCGGGGCGTCAGCGCCAGCCCGGTCGCGGTGAGCGCGAGCGAGGGCAGCAGCCAGGCCAGCGCACGCAGCCCGTACTCGGGCAGCGCGAGCGTCGCGAGCCCGTTCAGCCCCAGCACCACGCCCAGCACGGCCACCGTCCGGATCATCAGCAGCCGGAACCCGTGCATCGGCGCGACGACGGCCATCTCGTACGTCGGATCCAGCGCGGGCCCGTACGACAGGGCCACCCCCGCCAGCGGCAGCAGCGGCGCGAGCGCGAGGAACAGCGTGGGGAACTCCCCGCCCTGCACGGCGTGCCCGGCCCCGACGCTCAGCAGCAGCACGACGACGACGGCCCCCAGCCACGACCGCCGCAGCACCGGCGCCGCCGCCAGCAGCCGCGCGGTGTGCCCGGCCACCCCGAACCGCACCAGCAGCGACTCCAGCAGCCCCACGCGGGGCGCGTCGAGCTCGGCGTCGAGCCGCTCCCACCCCGCGTCGAGCGCGACCGGGTCGCTCACCTCGGCGAGCACGCCCCGGCACACGGCACAGGCGCCCAGGTGCGCGTCGGCGGACCACAGGGCCGGTGCCGCCAGCTCGCCGCGCGCGTAGGCGCGCAGATCCTCTTCAGACACGTGCCAGCTCATGCCAACGCCTCCCGCAACTGCTTCCGGGCCCGCATCGCCCGCGTCTTGACCGTCCCCGGCGGAATCCCCAGCAGCACGGCGGCCTCCCGGGTCGTCAGGCCGTCGATGACGGTCGCCTGCAACACCGCCCGCAGCTCCGGCGACAGCCGGACCAGCGCGCCGGCGAGGTCCCCGTGCTCCACCCCCGCGAGCACGCGCTCCTCCGCCGACACCTCGTCCCGGTGCCGCAGCCGCGCCAGCGCCTGCCGCAGCCGCCCGCGCGCCCCGTCGCCCCGCAGCGCGTCCACCAGCCGCCGCGACCCGATGCGCCACAGCCACCCGGCCACATCGCCCTCCTCCCGGTAGCGGGCCTTGCCCCGCCACACCGCGAGGAACGTCTCCTGTACGACGTCGTCGACGACGCCCAGGTCGGCGCACCGGCCCCGCAGCCGGGCGCGGAGCCACGGCGCGTACCGCCGGTACAGCTCCTCGAAGGCGCGCCGGTCGGCGTCCGCGGCAACGGCCCGCAGCAGCTCCCCGTCGCTTCTCGTTTCGCTCACGTCACCTCATCGGACCGCCCGGCTCGAACGGTTCACGAAAGCACGCTTGACTTTTCCGGCTCGCCGTCTCCCTGGTCCTCCACAACCTCCTGGAACGCTTCCGAGCGGACCTCTGGCCGACGATCACCCGCGTCGCGCGGCGGGATCGAACTGCCCCGCTCGGGCTTCCAGGTCTCCTGGACGGCAACCGCCTTCGCCCTCCTGGCCCGCCGCCTCCCCTGAGCCGGGCCCGCGCGTCCTGCCGGCGGGGGGTGGACGCGCGGCCCGCCCGGGGGCGCTCGCGGGAACCGTCCACACCCTGTGGACGGCCGCGCGCCCGGCCCGACCACCCTCTCCGGGACCCCCGCGAGCCGCCCTGCGCTATCCCACACGTCATGTCTCCGTAACCATCGATTCAGACGGGCTTGCGAGGCTCGGCCAATGACTCCCGCCGTGCCAGAGCCTTCACCGCCCCGAGAGGGGCCTGGGGGGAACGGGAACACTCATGTGACGCCCCCGCTCCCGCCCGCGCTTTCCGACGCGCCCGTGATGCTCGCGGCGCGGAAGAATGGGTCCATGAGCCAGCCGAACACCCAGGCACAGGTCCAGCACGCGCAGCCCTCCGTGGGCTCCATAGCAGCCCACCGGCCGCACACCATCGCGGCGGCCGTCTCCGACCTCGAACCCGACATCGACGCCGACCTCGACGCGTACGAGGAGTCGCCGTACGACGGGCCCCAGCTGCCACAGGGACGTTTCCTCGACCGGGAGCGCAGCTGGCTCGCGTTCAACGAACGCGTTCTCGAACTCGCCGAGGACCCGAACACGCCCCTGCTGGAGCGGGCCAACTTCCTCGCGATCTTCGCCAGCAACCTGGACGAGTTCTTCATGGTCCGGGTGGCCGGCCTGAAGCGCCGTATCGCCACCGGCGTGGCCACCCGCTCCGCCTCCGGCCTCCAGCCCCGCGAGGTGCTGGAGATGATCTGGGCCCGCTCCCGCGAGCTCATGGCCCGGCACGCCGCCTGCTACCACGAGGACGTCGCCCCGGCACTCGCGGAGGAGGGCGTCCACCTGGTCCGCTGGAACGAGCTCCAGGAGAAGGAGCAGGCCCGCCTGTTCACCCTGTTCCGGCACCAGATCTTCCCCGTGCTGACCCCGCTGGCGGTCGACCCGGCCCACCCCTTCCCGTACATCTCCGGCCTGTCCCTGAACCTGGCGGTCGTCGTACGGAACCCGGTCACCGGCCACAAGCACTTCGCCCGCGTCAAGGTGCCGCCGCTGCTGTCCCGCTTCCTGGAGAGCTCCCCGGGCCGCTACGTCCCCATCGAGGACGTCATCGCCGCCCACCTGGAGGAGCTGTTCCCGGGCATGGAGGTGCTGGAGCACCACGCCTTCCGCCTCACCAGGAACGAGGACCTGGAGGTCGAGGAGGACGACGCCGAGAACCTTCTCCAGGCCCTGGAGAAGGAGCTCATGCGGCGCCGCTTCGGGCCGCCGGTGCGCCTGGAGGTCGAGGAGTCCATCGACCGAGAGGTCCTGGACCTGCTCGTCCGGGAGCTGAAGATCAGCGAGGCCGAGGTGTACCCGCTGCCGGGCCCGCTGGACCTCACGGGCCTGTTCCGCATCGCCTCCCTGGACCGGCCCGAGCTGAAGTACCGCAAGTTCGTCGCCGGCACCCACCGCGACCTCGCCGAGGTCGAGTCGGCGTCCGCGCCGGACATCTTCGCCGCCCTGCGCGAGCGGGACGTCCTGCTGCACCACCCGTACGACTCGTTCTCCACCTCCGTCCAGGCCTTCCTGGAGCAGGCGGCCGGCGACCCGGACGTCCTGGCGATCAAGCAGACCCTGTACCGGACCTCGGGCGACTCCCCCATAGTCGACGCCCTCATCGAGGCCGCCGAGACCGGCAAGCAGGTCCTGGTCCTGGTCGAGATCAAGGCCCGCTTCGACGAGCACGCCAACATCAAGTGGGCGCGCAAGCTGGAGGAGGCCGGCTGCCACGTGGTCTACGGCCTGGTCGGCCTGAAGACCCACTGCAAGCTGTCGCTGGTGGTCCGCCAGGAGGGCGAGACGCTCCGCCGCTACAGCCACGTCGGCACCGGCAACTACCACCCGAAGACGGCCCGCCTCTACGAGGACCTCGGCCTGCTCACGGCCGACCCGCAGGTCGGCGCGGACCTCTCGGACCTCTTCAACCGCCTCTCCGGCTACTCCCGCCGCGAGACCTACCGCCGCCTCCTGGTGGCCCCCAAGTCGTTGCGCGACGGCTTGGTCTCCCGGATCACCAAGGAGATCCAGCACCACCGCGCCGGACGGCCCGCGTACGTCCGCATCAAGGTCAACTCGATGGTCGACGAGGCCGTCATCGACGCCTGCTACCGCGCGGCCCAGGCGGGTGTGCCGGTGGACGTGTGGGTGCGCGGCATCTGCGCGCTGCGCCCGGGCGTGGAGGGACTGTCGGAGAACATCCGGGTCCGCTCCATCCTCGGCCGCTTCCTCGAACACTCGCGCGTGTTCGCCTTCGGCAACGGCGGCGAGCCCGAGATCTGGTTCGGCAGCGCCGACATGATGCACCGCAACCTCGACCGCCGGATAGAGGCCCTGGTCCGGGTCACCGACCCGGCCCACCGGGCGGCCCTGAACCGGCTGCTGGAGACCGGCATGTCCGACGGCACCGCCTCCTGGCACCTCGGCCCGGACGGCGAGTGGACCCGGCATGCGACCGACGCGGACGGCCAGCCGCTGCGCAACGTCCAGGAGATGCTCATAGACGCCCGGAGGCGCCGGCGTGGCACAGCGACACCTTGACCCGACGGACCCCATGGCCGGCCCTGCCCCCACCGGGGACGCCCTCGCGGGCTACCTGAGGGCCCAGGCCACGGAGTTCCTCCGCGCGCTGCGCCTGCACCGGGAGACCGGTTCCGGGGCGAACGGCGCGGAGGGATCCGTCGACGCGGCCCGCGCGCTGCGCCGCTCGGCCCGCCGCATCAGCGCCAGCCTGCACACGTTCCAGTCCCTCCTCGACACGGACTGGTGCGAGGGCATGCGCCCCGAACTGGCCTGGGTCTCGGGCACCCTGGCCATGGAACACGCGTACACGGCGCGCCTGGAACGCCTGCTGAGCGCCTTGCACCGCTTGTCGGGCTCCACGGCGTTGCCTGGTCCGCCGGCAGGCGCAGCCGCCGGCGCCCGCGCGGACGGGGCAGCGGGCAAGCACGCCGACTCGGCTGCGGGCAGTCGTGCCGCTGGGGCGGCACCCGTCCCACAGAGAGCGGCACCCCGCGACGCCGGGCTGCGCACGCCCCCGACCTCAGCACCGGAGCGCGGCAACCTCACAGTCGGAGCAGCAAAAGCAGGCGCCCTTCTCGACCGCCAGCTCACACTCGCCCGCACCCGGGCCCACTCCACAGCCCTGCAAGCCCTCGGCTCCAGCCGCTTCCACGCCATCGCGGACAAGGTCGCCGTCCTGGCCAGCGAGGTCCCCCTGACCCGATCGGCAGCCACCACGGACCTCCGCCCCCTGGCCGCCGCCGCGAAGGACCGCCTCAAAGACGCCGTGACCGCCCTCCCCCTCGTCACCGCAGGCCACCCGTACAACGCCGCCGCCCTCATCCACGGCCTGTCCCCGGACACGGTCCCGCACCCGCAGGACGCCCCCTGGCACCAGGTCCGCCTGCTCCTGCGCCTGCACCGCTACGCCCGCGAAGCGGTCCGCGGCGAACCCGACGGCACCTCGGTCGTCGACCTGCGCCTGCTCTCGGCGGGCCAGGCCCTGAACCGCCACCGCGACGCCTCGGAGGCGGCGGCAGCGGCGGCCCAGGCGGCCCGTACCCCCCGTATCGCCCCGGCCACGGCGTACGCCCTCGGCGTGCTCCACGCCGACCAGCGGCACGAGGTGGAGGCGGCCCGCTTCGCGTTCCAGCAGGCCTGGCAGAAGGAGGCGGAGGCGGTGAGCACCCGGTGAGCTCCGGCTCCCCCGAGGACACCACCGTTCAGGCGGCCGGCTGCGTCCTGTGGCGCCGCTCCCCCGTCACCGGCGGGCTGGAGCTCTGCCTCGTGCACCGGCCGAAGTACGACGACTGGTCCTGGCCGAAGGGCAAGCTGAAGCGCGACGAGGAGCCGCTCGCCGGCGCCCTGCGCGAGGTGGCCGAGGAGACGGGCTGCCGGGCCGAGCCGGGCGCCGAGCTGCCCACCCAGCACTACCTGGCGAACGGCCGCCCCAAGCGGGTCCGCTACTGGGCGGCCGAGGCGACGTCCTGCGCGTTCTCACCGACGGACGAGGTGGACCGGGTGCTGTGGCTGACACCTTTCGCCGCCCACGCCCGCCTCACCCAGCCCCACGACCGCCCCTTGATCGACGCGCTGCTCGCCGTGCTGAACCCGCCACAACAGGCCGGAAGACCGGACTAAGCCCTTCCGGTACGGGAAGCGGAACCCGCACGTGCTCTCCCCGTAAGCGTTCCGTGACCTAACCGCACCTTAGGCAGGGGTTCACCCCTCGTTCATGTGTGGCCATCGGCGCCTTCACCTGATCTGTCTAATTTCGGCCGTGCCAGATGCGAGCCGCGCCTGTTGTGCGCGGCCTCGTCCAGCGTCACCAGACTTCGCACGCCGCCGATTCAGGACGGCGGCTCCTGGAAGGAACTCAAGTGAAGCTTCAGCGCATGAACCGGCGGGCCCTCGCTCTCGGTGCTCTCGCCGTCTCCGGCGCCCTGGCCCTCACGGCGTGCGGCTCCGACGAGACCGGCAACCCGGGCGGAGGCTCCTCCAACGCCGCCGCGCCGAGCAACATCAAGTGTGACGACGCCTCGGGCCAGGTCCTCGCCGACGGCTCCTCCGCGCAGAAGAACGCGGTCGACGCCTGGGTGAAGCAGTTCTCGGCGGCCTGCCAGGTGGAGATCAACTACAAGGCCGGCGGTTCCGGTGCCGGTGTCACCGCGTTCACGCAGGGCCAGGTCCCCTGGGCCGGTTCGGACTCGGCGCTGAAGCCCGACGAGGTCGCGGCCTCCAAGAAGATCTGCTCCGGCGGCCAGGGCATCGACCTGCCCATGGTCGGCGGCCCGATCGCCGTCGGCTACAACGTCCCGGGCGTCGACAAGCTCGTCCTGGACTCCGCGACGATCGCCAAGATCTTCGACAGCAAGATCACCAAGTGGAACGACCCGCAGATCGCGAAGCTGAACCCCGACGCGAAGCTGCCCAACCTCAAGATCCAGGCGTTCCACCGCTCGGACGAGTCCGGCACCACGGACAACTTCACCAAGTACCTGATCGCCACCGCCAAGAAGGACTTCCCCTACGAGGGCGGCAAGGCCTGGCAGGCCAAGGGCGGCCAGTCCGCTCCGCAGTCCTCCGGCGTCGCCGCGCAGGTCAAGCAGACCGCCGGCGCGATCGGCTACTTCGAGCTGTCGTACGCCAAGGACGGCATCAAGACCGTCGCCATCGACACCGGCGCCGCCGAGCCGGTCGAGGCCACCGTCGACAACGCCACCAAGGCGATCGCGGAGGCCAAGGTCGTCGGCACCGGCAAGGACCTCGCGCTGGAGCTGAACTACGGCACCAAGGCCGACGGCGCCTACCCGATGGTCCTGGTGACGTACGAGATCGTCTGCGACAAGGGCAACAAGGCCGAGACCCTGCCCGCGGTCAAGGCGTTCCTGCGCTACGCGGCCTCGGAGGACGGCCAGAAGATCCTCGCCGAGAACGACTACGCGCCCATGCCCGAAGAGATCATCACCAAGGTTCGCACGACCGTCGAGAGCCTGAGCTGACCTGAGTGCGGTCCGGTCCCCTCAGCGGGACCGGACCGCACCGTCCGGTGCACCGCCGCCAAGGGCCGCACAGCACGTGCGGTTCCGCAGACCGGAGAACCCGATGGACACAACACAGATAGCTGACGCACCTCCACCCACGCAGCCGACCACCGCCGAGCAGAAGCGCGCGGCCCGTGGCGCCACCCGGCCCGGAGACCGGATCTTCCTCGGTCTCTCCCGTGGCTCGGGCATCCTGCTGCTGGTGATCATGGCCGCGATCGCGGGCTTCCTCACCTACCGCGCCGTCCTCGCCATCAGCAAGGACGACGGCAACTTCCTGACCACCTTCGAGTGGAACACCGGTGTCACCCCGCCGGTCTTCGGCATCGCGGTCCTGGCCTACGGCACGATCGTCTCCTCGATCATCGCCATGGTCATCGCGGTCCCGGTCTCGGTCGCCATCGCGCTGTTCCTCACGCACTACGCCCCGCGCCGGCTGCGCGGCCCCATCGCCTACGTGATCGACCTGCTGGCCGCCGTGCCGTCCATCGTCTACGGCCTGTGGGGCGCCCTGGTCCTCGTCCCGCACATGAACGGCCTCTTCGGCTGGCTGAACGACTACCTCGGCTGGACCGGCGTCTTCTCCTGGCAGGGCGGCGCCGCGCGCTCCATGCTCACCGTGGGCATCCTGCTCGCGATCATGATCCTGCCGATCGTCACCAACGTGAGCCGCGAGGTCTTCCGCCAGGTCCCGCAGATGCACGAGGAGGCCGCCCTGGCGCTCGGCGCCACCCGCTGGGAAGTGATCCGCATGGCGGTCATCCCCTTCGGCCGCTCCGGCGTCATCTCCGCCTCGATGCTCGGCCTCGGCCGCGCCCTCGGCGAGACGATGGCCGTCGCCACCGTGCTCTCGCCCGACTTCCTGATCCACACCAGCCTGCTCGACCCGGGCGGCGGCACCTTCGCCCAGAACATCGCCAGCAAGTTCAGCGAGGCCAGCGAGTTCGGCCGTGACGCGCTGATCGCCTCCGGTCTGGTCCTGTTCGTCATCACCCTGCTGGTCAACGGCGCGGCCCGCGCGATCATCGCCCGCCGCAAGGAGTACTCGGGGGCCAACGCATGAGCACCACACCCTCCCTCGCCGCCAAGCGCCCCAGCACCCTGCGCGGCGGCCACCTGCCCAAGTGGGCTCCGTGGGCCATCGCCGCCGGATCCGTCGCCCTCGGACTCGGCGTCAGCGCCGCCGCCGGCCTGCACAGCAGCGTCCAGTGGGCGCTGATCGCCGCGATCCTGCACGTCCTCGGTACGTACGTCATCGCGGCCCGGGTCGAGAACCGCCGCCAGGCCAAGGACCGCGTGGTCACCTCGCTGGTGTGGGTCGCGTTCCTGCTCGCCGTGGTGCCGCTGGCCTCGCTGGTGTGGTCGACCGTCCAACGCGGCACGAAGGTCCTCGACGTCTACTTCCTGACCCACTCGATGGGCGTGGTCACCGACGCGGAGACGGGCGGCGGCATCTACCACGCCATTCTCGGCACGCTGGAGCAGGTCGGCCTCGCCACGCTGATCGCCGCGCCGGTCGGCGTGCTCACCGCGATCTACCTGGTGGAGTACGGGCGCGGCAACCTCGCCCGGGCCGTCACTTTCTTCGTCGACGTCATGACCGGCATCCCGTCGATCGTCGCCGGCCTGTTCATCCTCAGCCTCATGCTGATGTTCGACATGCAGCCCTTCGGCTTCGCCGGGTCACTCGCCCTGGCGATCCTGATGATGCCGGTCGTCGTCCGCTCCACGGAGGAGATGCTCAAGCTCGTCCCGAACGAGCTGCGCGAAGCCTCTCTCGCGCTCGGCGTGCCCAAGTGGCGCACCATCCTGAAGGTGGTCCTGCCGACCTCGCTCGGCGGCATCACCACCGGCATCATGCTGTCCATCGCCCGCATCGCCGGTGAGACCGCGCCCGTGCTGCTGCTGGTGTTCGGCAGCAAGTTCATCAACGCCAACCCCTTCGAAGGCGCGCAGGCGTCGCTCCCGCTGTACATCTACCAGCAGTACGGATCGGGCGAGGTCACGGCGTACGACCGCGCCTGGGCGGCGTCGCTCACGCTGATCGCCTTCGTGATGATCCTGAACCTGGTGGCCCGCGGGATCGCCCGCTGGAAGGCCCCGAAGACCGGTCGCTAAAGCGTCAATATGCGGCTACCGCCGCGCGGGGCCACACAGCGACCCCCAGACTTTCGGAAGTGAAGTAGAGACATGGCCAAGCGAATCGACGTAAGCGGACTGACCGCCTACTACGGCTCCCACAAGGCGATCGAGGACATCTCGATGACCGTCGAGCCGCGCTCGGTGACGGCGTTCATCGGCCCGTCCGGATGCGGCAAGTCGACGTTCCTGCGCACGCTGAACCGTATGCACGAGGTGACGTCCGGCGGACGGGTCGAGGGCAAGGTGCTCCTCGACGACGAGGACCTCTACGGGTCGGGCATCGACCCGGTGTCGGTCCGCCGTGAGGTCGGCATGGTGTTCCAGCGGCCGAACCCGTTCCCCACGATGTCGATCTTCGACAACGTGGCGGCGGGGCTGCGGCTGAACGGCAACTACAAGAAGAACGAGCTGTCGGACATCGTGGAGCGGTCCCTGAAGGGCGCGAACCTCTGGAACGAGGTCAAGGACCGCCTGAACAAGCCCGGCTCGGGCCTGTCGGGTGGCCAGCAGCAGCGCCTGTGCATCGCGCGGGCGATCGCGGTCGAGCCGAACGTCCTGCTCATGGACGAGCCCTGCTCCGCCCTCGACCCGATCTCCACCCTCGCGATCGAGGACCTGATCGGCGAGCTGAAGGAGCGCTTCACGATCGTCATCGTGACGCACAACATGCAGCAGGCGGCGCGCGTCTCCGACCGCACGGCGTTCTTCAACCTGTCGGCGGTCGGCCAGCCCGGCAAGCTCATCGAGATCGACGACACGGAGCGCATCTTCTCCAACCCGTCGATCCAGGCCACGGAGGACTACATCTCCGGCCGCTTCGGCTGAGTCACCCCCGCCGAGACCCCTCGCGGTGCTGCATGGCGGTGCCACCGCGAGGCCGAAAAGGGCCCGCCCCTCTCCCAGGGGCGGGCCCGTTCGCGTACGCACTCGGCTGCGCCGAGCAGCACCTACAGGAACGCCAGGTTCACGATCCAGAACGACACCGCGGCCACCGCCGCCGCGGCCGGCATCGTGATGAACCACCCCAGGATGATGTTCTTGGCGACGCCCCACCGCACGGCATTCACGCGCTTCGTCGCCCCGACCCCCATGATCGCCGACGTGATGACGTGCGTCGTCGAAATCGGCGCCTTGAACAGGAACGCCGTGGTGAACATGATCGACGCCCCCGTCGTCTCCGCCGCGAACCCCTGCGGCGGATCCAGCTCGATGATCTTCCGTCCCAGTGTCCGCATGATCCGCCATCCACCGGCATACGTCCCCAGCGACAGCATCACCGCACAGGCGACCTTCACCCACACCGGGATCGGATCGCCGTAGTCCTCGACATCCGCGATGACGAGCGCCATCACCACGATGCCCATCGTCTTCTGCGCGTCCTGAAGACCGTGCCCCAGCGCCATACCCGCCGCCGAGACGGTCTGGGCTATCCGGAACCCCCGCTTGGCCTTGTGCGGGTTGGCCTTCCGGAAGATCCACATGATCGCGGTCATCACCAGGTAACCGGCCAGCAGACCGACCACCGGGGAGATGAACATGGGGATGACGACCTTCTCCAGCACCCCGTGCCAGTAGACCGTCGTGCCACCGGCGAGCGCCGCCCCGACCATGCCGCCGAACAGCGCGTGCGAGGAGGACGACGGCAGCCCGAAGTACCAGGTGATCAGGTTCCAGGTGATCGCACCCACCAGCGCGGCGAAGAGGATCCCCATCCCCTTCGACCCCACGGGCGTCTGGATCAGCCCCTCGCTGACGGTCTTGGCGACCCCGGAGCCCATGAACGCACCGGCGAGGTTCATCACCGCGGCCATGGCCAGCGCGGCCTTGGGCGTCAGCGCCCGCGTCGACACGGACGTGGCGATCGCGTTCGCCGAGTCGTGGAAACCGTTGGTGTACGTGAAGAAGAGCGCGACCCCGATGGTCACGACCAGAGCAAAGGTGTCCATGAAGAGGTCAGGACTCCTTGACGGCGATGGTCTCCACCGTGTTCGCCACGTGCTCGAACGCGTCCGCCGCTTCCTCCAGCACGTCCACGATCTGCTTCAGCTTGAGCACCTCCATGGCGTCGTACTTGCCGTTGAAGAGGTGCGCGAGCAGCTTGCGGTGGATCTGGTCGGCCTGGTTCTCCAGCCGGTTGACCTCGATCCAGTACTCGGTGAGGTTCTCCATCGTCCGCAGGTGCGGCATCGCCTCGGCCGTCAGTTCGGCCGCGCGCGCCAGTACCTCGATCTGCTGGTCGACGCCCTTGGGCAGTTCCTCGACGTTGTAGAGGACGACCAGGTCGACGGCCTCCTCCATGAAGTCCATGATGTCGTCGAGGGACGAGGCGAGGGAGTAGATGTCCTCGCGGTCGAACGGCGTGATGAACGAGGAGTTCAACTGGTGGAAGATCGCGTGCGTGGCGTCGTCACCTGCGTGTTCCGCTGCCCGCATACGCTCTGCGATCTCGGCCCGGGCGGAAGCGTCCGCCCCGAGCAGTTCCATGAGGAGTTTCGAGCCCGTGACGATGTTGTCCGCGGATGCGGCGAACATGTCGTAGAAGCTCGTCTCCCTGGGGGTCAGACGAAAGCGCACGTGGGGTCCTCGGCTTGCTTGGGTTTCGGTCAGGCTGATGCTAGGCGCATCATCCGGCCACGGCTATCGGGCCGCCCACCAGTGTCGCCCATCGGGCACAGTGATGAGCACGGGGGCGGTCCAAGACCCGTATACCCAGCAAAGTTCGATACCATATACCCAGTAGGGGTATCTGTCGGCTCACAGCCCACCAGGAGGACGCGATGACGGACGTGACCGACGTTACGAATGCCGGGGATGTCACGGATGTCACCGCGGGAGCGGATGTCGTGACCGACCACGACCGGGGCGTGCACGGGTACCACAAGCAGAAGGACGAGCACCTCAAGCGCCTGCGCCGCATCGAGGGCCAGATCCGCGGTCTCCAGCGGATGGTCGACGAGGACGTCTACTGCATCGACATACTCACCCAGGTCTCCGCCTCCACCAAGGCCCTTCAGTCCTTCGCCCTGCAACTGCTGGAGGAGCACCTGCGCCACTGCGTGGCCGACGCCGCCGGCAAGGGCGGTGACGAGATCGACGCGAAGGTGAAGGAGGCGACCCAGGCGATCGCCCGCATGCTGCGGACGTGAGCCGGGCTCAGTCCGCTCAGGCGCCCCGCTCCTCGGCCACTTTCAGCACCTCGTCGATGCTCTCCAGGCTGAGCCGGTCCTCGTCGGCGGCCGAGGCCGCGATGATCAGCTCTCCGCACAGCTCGATCTCGGCGAGGGCCACGTGGTCCTGAACTGCCGTACCGCCGACCGGAGCCACGTGCATCACCTCATCTCTGCCGTTACCGACTTCCTAGAGTAGGGAGCGGCATACACACCGCGCATGGCACGGACGGGCTAGTTCACGCCGGTCACTCCTCGGCGATCTTGCCCGCGTAGATGTCGTCGGCGTCCGGCAGCCGTACGCGCGCCGAGGCCCCGAAATCGTAGAGCAGCGTGACCGAGGCGACGGCCACGGGGCTCTTCTGCTGCCCGCCCACGAAGCTGAACCGGTGCCGGACCTTACGGATCCGCCCCTCGTCGTCGAGGTAGACGTCGAACGGCACTTCGGCGGTGGCGAACCCTTTCGCCGCCGCCTTCAAGGCCTCCTTGTTGCCCTCGGAGGCCTTCCTCGCGGCAGCGCCGAGATCCGCCGTCCCCCGGTAGTGCCGCACGCCGGCGCCCGCGACCTCGGTCCTGCCCACGAACTTCGCCGACCGCGTCCCGCGCAGCACCTCGGCCGCCGCGAACGGATCGGTGGCCCCGCCGGTGACGAGGTTCCCGTCGGACAGGGTCCGGATGTCCACCCGCACCCACTTGTCCGGGGGCACACCGGCGCCCCGGTTCTTCATGAAGAGCGCTCCCGGCGCGAGCAGTTCGGTGATGGGCCGGCGCTCGGTGGCCCCCGCGGGATCCTGCGGCAGCAGCACCCTGAGCTGCCCCATCCGCTTCCGGTAGTCGTAGACCCCCGCGCCCCGGATGGTCACCCGGGTCCCGCCGGTGGCCATCTCCATCGACGTACGGGCCTTCGAACTCCCCGCCTCCACCAGCCGGTCCGCGGCCCGGTGCAGCTCGACGACCGCGTCCCCGCCGGGAGCGTCCCCGGCCACCGCGTCACCGCCCGCGCACCCGCCGGCTCCCAGCCCCACCCCGGCCATGACCCCGGCCGCGACGACCGCCGCACCCGTCCGCCTGTGCCGCCGTTCCCGCTGCCGCCCAGTCATCGCCTGCCTACCCCCAGCCGGTACGTCCGTCACGGGCCCCCTTGTTGTTCCGGTTAACGACCGGTATGTGCCCTCGTCACGCGAGCCCGCGGGAGCCGGCATACGAAGCCTTTACCCGCGCTGGGTAACGTGGTCGTCGTGGCGCAGCAGGACGGGCTGGAGGCTCCCCCCAACCTCCCCGAACACCGCACGACTACAAAGGAGAAGGGCCACTTCTGCATGGCCCACTGCACCTGCGGCTGGCGCGGCCCGGCCAGAAGAGCGAGAAGCCAGGCGCGCACGGACGCGGAAAGACACATGGCCGGCTGACTCGGCACTGCTGCGTCGGCGCCGTCCCCATGGAACCCTCACCCCCAGCACCCCGTCTCCCACGACGGAACCACCGGGAGGCCCCATGGAACGGCGCACATTCCTCGCAGTCGGCACGGCGGGCATCGCCGCGGCCGCGACCCCCCTCACCACCGCCTGCACGCATTCGGACACCCGCTCCAGGGCCACGACCACCACGCACGCCACCACCACGAGAACCGTCACCGCCGCCAACTGGTCCGCTCTCGCCCGTGACCTCGACGGACCTCTCATCCGCCCGGGCGACACCGCCTGGGCGACGGCCCGGCAGCTCTACAACACCCGTTTCGACCCTCTCAAGCCCGCCGCGGTCGCATACGTGTCCCACCCGGACGACATCCGCACCGCCCTGGCCTACGCCCGCGCTCACGCCCTGCGGGTGGCGATCCGCAACGGCGGCCACTCCTACGCCGGCTGGTCCTCCGGCGACGGCCGCCTGATCATCGACGTCTCGAAACTCAACCGCGTCCGGGCCTCCGGCGACACCGCGGTGATCGGTGCCGGCGCCAAACTCATCGACGTCTACCGCGCCCTGGCCGCGAAGGGCGTCACGATCCCCGCCGGCTCCTGCCCCACCGTCGGCATCTCCGGCCTCACCCTCGGCGGCGGACACGGCGTGGTCTCCCGTGCCTACGGCCTGACCTGCGACAGCCTCACCCAGGCCACCCTGATCACCGCGGACGGCAAGCAGCTCGTCGCGGACGCCCGCGAGAACAAGGACCTCTTCTGGGCCCTGCGCGGCGCCGGCAACGGCAACTTCGGCGTGGTGACGGAACTGCGCTTCAAGACCCACCCGGCCCCGCAGGGCGTCTCGGCGTACATGTCCTGGCCCTGGTCGAAGGCGGCCGCGGTGGTGAAGGCCTGGCAGGAGTGGGGACCCTCGCAGCCGGACGAGATCTGGTCGTCCCTCCACCTGGCGAGCGCGGCCGGCGGCAAGCCGACCGTCTCCGTCGCGGCCTTCTCCCTCGGCACCTACGGCGAACTCCAGAACGCGGTCGACCGCCTCGCCGACCGCGTCGGCGCCCCGGCGAGCAACGTCTCCCTGCGGCGCCGCTCGTACGAGGAGTCGATGGAGGTCTACGCCGGCTGCTCCTCGTTCCCGACGGACGCCCAGTGCCATCTGCCCGGCTCCACTCCGGGCCGTTCCCCGAAGGGCGCGCTGGGCCGCGAGACCTATGCCGCGGCGTCGGACTTCTTCGACCGCTCCCTGTCCGCGGCCGGCATCCGCACCCTGCTGTCCCAGATCGGGTCGGTACGCGGCGGCACGGGCAGCATCGCGCTCACCGCCCTGGGCGGAGCGGTGAACCGCGTCTCCCCGACCTCCACGGCCTTCGTCCACCGCCGTTCCCGCATGCTGGCCCAGTACATCGCCGCCTGGCGCCCGGGCACGACGGGCTCCACGGCCCGCTCCTGGCTCACCTCGGCCCACAAGTCCATGCGCCCCCACGCCTCAGGCGCGGCCTACCAGAACTACACGGACCCGACCCTGACCGACTGGCGCAAGGCGTACTACGGCGACGCGGCCACCCGTCTGACAAAACTGAAGAAGCAGTACGACCCGACCCGCTTCTTCACGTATCCCCAGGCGCTCTAGGAACGGCTGAGCTGCGGGCAGTCGTGCCTCCCCCAGTGCCTTAAGGGCCTGGGAGGTACCCCCAGGACGGCGCCCGTCCCAAAGAAGCGGCACCCCGCGACGCCGGGCTGCGAAACGCCCCGCCCTCAGCACCAACGCCGAGAACTAGGCAGCAAGGTCCCGCTCGGACGCCCCGGCCCCGGCCCGCTCACTCCGCGCCCCGGGAACCACCGAATCCGCCCCGTCGCCACCAACCCCGCGCCCACGCCCCCGCACAAGCCACCCCACCCGAGGCGACCGCTCAACGGCCCGGACAACCGGCGTCAACAGCGCCATCGCCACCGGCGACAACAGCAACGCCACAGCCGTCCCCAGCGCGAACCCGCCCACCACATCGGTCGGGTAGTGCACGCCCATGTAGACGCGAATGAACCCGCCGAACACGGCCAGCACCAACGCGACCAGCCCGAACCTCCGGTTCGCGACGAACAGCCCGACCGCCATCGCCATGACGATCGTCGCGTGGTCGCTCACGAACGAGTAGTCGGTCTTGCCGCTGACGAGCACCTCGAGCCCCTGGTGGTCCAGGAACGGCCGGGGCCGCTCCACGAAGCCCCGTATCGGCACGTTGACCAGCACGGCGATCCCCGCCGCGAGCGGCGCCCAGACCAGCGCCGCGACGGAGGACGCCGCGTCCTCGTCACCCCGGCGCCGCACGGACCACCAGCACCAGAGCACGAGCAGGACGATGGCGAGCAACAACCCGTACTCGCCCACGAACTCCATGACCCGGTCGAACCACGGCGGCGCGTCCTTGGCCAGGCCATTGATGTCATAGAGCAGGTCGACGTCGGGGTTCGACCCGGATTCGGCGAGTCCAGCCATGATGCTGCGGCCCCTTCATCGTCTCTCCCGGCGCACCCGTGTGTGCGCCGCTCCTGCCACCCCCGTGGTGGTAGACCCGCTTCCGCTGCACGCGTGCGTGACACGTGCCGACTCACGTCCGCTCGGCTACGTCACCAGGAACGCATGGTCCCCGCTGATACGTTCCACACTCCACCGAATGATCACGCAGACGTTATCGAAGAGAGACACGTCTTCGCAGCTCAGGGGGCGGGTTCACACTCGGCTCACACAGTCGTGGGCAGTGCTTTCGCGCCATCTTCGGTCACCCGGGTGGCCCCGAAGTAGTCGGGGGTGTCGATCGGGTCGAACCGGATCACCGCACCCGTTCGCGGCGCGTCGATCATGTACCCACCTCCGACATAAATGCCGACATGCCGGATGGCACGCGAATTGGTGAGGTCGTCCGAGAAGAACACGAGGTCACCCGGGAGCAGTTCGTCCCGCGCGGGGTGCGGCCCGGCGTTGTACTGGTCGTTGGCGACGCGCGGCAGCTTGATGCCCACCGTCTCGTAGGCGGCCTGGGTCAGTCCCGAGCAGTCGAACCGTCCGCCCTGCTCAGCGGTACCGGTGCCGCCCCACAGATAAGGCGTGCCGAGCTTCTTCTGCGCGTACTCGATGGCACCGGCTGCCTGCTCGGAGGGGTCGACCCGCCCGACGGGTGCCGCGAAGCTCTCGGAGAGCGTCGTGATCCTCTTCACGTAGTTCCGGGTCTCGCTGTACGGCGGCACGCCCCCGTACTTGATCACCGCGTACGCCCCCGCGTTGTACGCGGCGAGCATGTTTTCGGTCAGATTCCCGCCCACCTTCTTCACGTACGACGCGAGTTCGCAGTCGTACGACGCGGCGGAGGGAATCGCGTCCTTCGGGTCCCATACGTCCCGGTCCCCGTCCCCGTCGCCGTCGATGCCGTGCGTGGCCCACGTACCGGGAATGAACTGCGCTATCCCCTGGGCGGCGGCGTGGCTCTGGGCTCTCGGGTTGAAGCCGCTCTCCTGGTAGAGCTGGGCGGCGAGCAGGGCCGGGCTGATGGCGGGGCAGAGGTTGCCCCACTTCTGCACGAGGTCGGAGTACGCGGCGGGCACCGCCCCCTTGGCAAGGGCTTTCGCCCCACCGCCGACCCCGTTGGCCAGGTTCCCGGCGACAATGTAGACCCCGACGACGAGCAGCATCACGAAGGCCAGGGCGGAGCTGATCGCAACACTCGCCACGATCCATGCCTTACGCACCGTCAACCGCCCCTCGCCGGCCAGGAGTCCGTCGCCTGGTCAGTGTAGAGGCGGCCGCCGTGCGCCGGAATGATCACGGGAAGGAGAGTCGGGGCGGAAAGGGGAACACCCAAGAGCACGGGGCTGCACGGGTCTGCACGGCGGGGGGCAACCGGCGCACGGTCCCGTCACGGGTCACCCGCCGCCTCCCGGTAAAGCCGCCCCGCCTGCGCACCGAGCACCACGCTGTACGACACATCGGGGGTCGTCCCGCCCTCTTCATGGCCGCCGAGAATCCCCACGACCTGCCCGTCCCCGCTCGACGTTCCACATCCCGTACGGCGCACGGCCGTCCCGATACCCGGGCACGAACACGAGCTCCCCGCGCCCGTCCAGGCAGTGCGCGGCGGTGACGAGCAGATTCCGATACGGAGCGCGCACGACGGACGCGGTACAGAAGTGCCTCCGTCCGCCCGAGTCGCCCGCCCGGCGGGGACGAGCACCCCGACCCGGCCGCTCCCCGCGCCCGGCCCCGCGGTGACGGTCACCCCGAAGGGCCCGGCCCCGTCGTCGGCCACCGCGGTGGACGCGGAGGTGAGGGCGACGAGAACCACGGCAATGCAGAGGACGCGCTTCATCGGCGCCACTGGGCCCGGCGAAGGTGAGAGAAACGTGTGCCGCCGGCCACTTCCGCGCCGCCCGAACGGGCTATGACGGTCCGACCGGATGGGCACCCCGAACGGAGTCGGCGCCTTCACCGGCTGACCCCTCCCGCTCGTGACAGACCGTCACCGAAGAAGCGCCGGACGAACGGGCCGAGGCAACCCAGCCGCGGCCCGTTCGCCGCGCCAGGTAGCCTTCACCCGGAGAACACCGGGGTCGACCGCTCACCCGACTGACCGTCAGAAACGGTCCGAAAAGGTGACGCAGGTCGTAGAAGGGCACAACGACGGAACCACACGACAGGTTTCGCTCAGGCCTCATTGCCCGGCGTGACCTGCCGTGATACACAGAGTGACCATACGATCCTTTGTACACCGTCCGGCGCCTCCCTTAGGGGTCGACGCGGAACGGTGGCAAGGTATTCGTACGAAACCCGCCAATCAATGACGCCAAGTCGACATCCGACAGCGTCATCGTCGGCGAGAATGAGGCCTGACCTCTGCACGACCGCAGAGGGTGCGGAACTACCCAACAGGGGCGGTGACTTACATGCTCTTTGCGGCCGATAAGGGAGACATCAACACCATCATCGGCGGGATCGCTCCGGACTGGGGCCCCTTCGGCAGCCTGGGCAACGAGGCCAAGGTGATGATCGAGGTCGTGATGGCGGTCGCCATCCTGCTGTGCCTCGGCATCGCCATCTGGGGCGCCGCCAAACAGCGCATCGGTGCCACCGCCCTGCGGGACACCTTCAGCGCGGAGCAGGGCAAGGGGCTCATCATCGCGGGCCTGACGGGCGTGTTCATCATCGGCTCACTCGGCACGCTCTTCACCATCGTCTACGGCATGGCCGTGTAGGCCGGGCCCCACCCGCCCCGGCCGGGCACGCCCGGCTCCCCCTCCATCCCACCCGCCCGTCGTGCCCACCGGCGAAGGTTGCGTTTCCCTGATGTCGAGTCACCACACCGCGCCCGCGCGGGAACCAGCACGGCTACCGTCGTACGAGGAGTACGAGCAGTACGACCGGTACGAGGTGTTTCCGCACGACGTCGAGGGGGCGTACGCGGCATGAGTCTCGGTGACGAGCACGAGGCCTCCGGGGGCTACGGCGGCACGGGCCAGACCCGCACCCGCCTGCCCGACACCGGAGCCGACCCCTACGGCACCCCCCGCCGCCGCTCGTCGTCCCGCAGCCTGGTCACGGTGGTCGGCGTAGTCGTCCTCCTCATCGCGGCCATCGCCTTCGCGAACCGGGGTGGCGACGATTCCTCCTCGTCGGACGACGCCGGCACCAAACCGGAAACAGCAGCAACGGCCCCCTCCGGCCAACGCCCCGTCAAGTCCAAGTCAGCCGCCGGCATCCCGTCGGGCTTCGCCCAGGACCAGGAAGGGGTGGAGAGCGCGGCGGCGAACTACGCGGTGGTGCTCGTCTCGGCCGACATCCTCAAGCCCGCGCGGCGCCCCGAGATCGTCCGTCAGGTGTTCGACGCCGGCAGAGTCTCCGAACTGGAGAGAAACCTCGACCAGGTGTACGACAAGGCGTTCCTGGACAAGGTCGGCCTCGACGAGAGCGGCAACGCGCCGAAGGGCAGCACCTACGTCTCCCGCACCATGCCCGTCGGCACCAAGGTCACCGAATACGGAGGCAGCACCGCCACCGTCGAGGTCTGGTGCACGGGCGTCTACGGGATGACGGGGGAGAGCTCGGAGAACCCGGTCACCAGCGACTGGTTCACCATGACCCTCCAGTTGCGCTGGACCGACGGCGACTGGAAGGTCGACAGCTTCTCCCAGAAGGAAGGCCCCGCGCCGGTCAACGGCGACAACAAGGTGTCGACGTCGGACGACATCTCCAAGGCCGTCGAGGAGTTCGGAGGGTTCACGTATGCCCGGTAGCCCGCGCCGCGCAGCCAAGCTCGCCGCGACCCTCACAGCCGTGCAGACCGCCGTCGTCCTGCTCGCCGGCCGAGCGGTCGCCGCCCCCACGCCGTCGCCCACACCCAGCAACGACAACTGCTCCCTGCTCTCCGGCAGGGCCCGGGAGATCTGCGAAGGCGACACCGGCAGCGGCGGCGGCTCCGGCGGCGGCACCTCCCGTCTGAACCCCACCTCCACCCTCGACCCCCTCTCCTCCCTCGCCAAGGGCTGTGCCGACGCCGCCTCCTGGACCGTCGAAAAGCTCAGCGAGGCCGTGAAGGACACGGCGAACGTCGACTTCACCAACCCCAAGTTCCTCCAGCAGTACGCCGTCGTCTTCGCCGCGTCGACGATCCTCACGCTCCTGCTCTGGCTCCTGGCCGTCGCCAAGCGAGCCGTCCGCGGCGTCCCCCTGACCACCGCCCTGTCCGAAGCCATCGGCTTCCTCTGGCTGACCGTGCTGGCCTCCGCCTTCACCCCGCTGATCCTCTACACGGTCGTATCGGCCACCGACGGCATCACCGAGGTCCTCGCCAAAGCCACCGGCGACCAGACCGACGCCTTCTTCGGCACGTTCTCCGAGGCCCTCAAGAAGGGCGAGGACATCGGCGGCGGCCCGATCATGCTGATCGTCGTCTCCCTGGTCAGCATCCTCGCCGCCGGCGTGCTGTGGCTGGAGCTCGTCATCCGCGCCGCCCTGCTCTACGTCGGCGCCCTCCTCGGCACCGTCGTCTACGCCGGCCTCGTCGACAAGAACCTGTGGGGCCACGTCCGCCGCTGGGCGGGCATCATGATCGCCGTGATCCTGGTCAAGCCGGTGATCGTCATCGTGCTCGGCCTCGCCGGCGCACTCTCCGCCGACGACGGCCCGGACGCGTTCTCCGCCGTCGTCTCCGGCCTCGCCATCATCCTGCTCGCCATCTTCGCCAGCGCGATGATCTACCGCTTCGTCCCCGGCTTCGGCGACGAGATCGCCGGCTCCCGCAACAACCGCCTCATGCAGGGCGCCGAGAGCAAGGCCGCCGCCGTCATCAGCTCCCCGGCCTCCCTGGTCGCGCAGGGCATCAAGACCCACAGCACCCGCGCCGACCACAACGGCGGAGGCAGCCAGTCCTCCGCCCCCCGCCCCAGCAACCCCGCCTCCGGCGGAGTCGCCGCGCACAGCTCGCGCACCTCGAACGGCGGCGGATCTGTCCCCTCCGCCGCACCCGCACCCCGTTCGAGCAGCCCCGTCAACACTCCCCACGCCAGCAGCACCCGCAACAGCAGTACCAATCGCACGGGAGGTGAAGGGCGTTGACGACCGAGTCCCACGTGTCCCATCCGGTCACGCCCCGCCGTACATATCTGATCGGCCGCGCCCGGCCGAACGCGATCATCGGCCGCAACCGCGAGACCGGCGAGATCGCCCTGATCGTCGTGGGCGCGTTCCTCGGCATGATGTGCGGCCTCCTCGTCCCCGTGCTGTCCCTGCGCATCGTGCTGCTCGCCGGGTTCCCGATGCTGGCGCTGGCCGCCGTGTACATGCCGTACAAGCACCGCACGTTCTACAAGTGGTTCGAGATCAACCGCAGCTACAAGCGGACCCTGAAGCAGGGCGCCACCTACCGCTCCTCCGTCATCGAGGCCGGAACGCGGCTCGACGGGCGGGAGATCGAGGTCGGACCGCCCCCGGGCATCGGCCGGATCACCTGGCTCTCCGCCCCCTTCGGCCCCGACGAGATCGCCGTCCTGCTGCACGCCGACCGCAAGACCGTCACCGCCGCCATCGAGATCGAGGGCCCCGGCGTCGGCCTGCGCGACAGCGAGGACCAGGAGGCCCTCGTCGACCGCTTCGGCACGCTGCTCAAGCACGTGGCCAACGGCGACGGCTTCGTCACCCGCCTCCAGATGCTCGCCCGCACCCTCCCCGCCGACCCGGACGCCCACGCCAAGGACGTCGCCGTGCGCGGGGACGACAAGGCACCGCCGTGGCTCCAGCAGTCGTACGAGCAGCTCCAGTCGATGGTGTCCACCAGCAGCGAGCAGCACCGCGCCTACCTGGTCGCCTGCATGCACTACACCCGCGATCTCGCCGCCGAGGCCAACGCCATGGCCCGGGCCGCCCGCGCCCACGGCGGCAAGGCCGACCGGGACGCCGGACTCGCCGTCGTCATGGCCCGCGAGCTCACCGACATCTGCTCGCGCCTCCAGGAGGCCGACATCCGCGTACGGCAGCCGCTCGGCCAGAGCAGACTGTCCTCGCTGATCCACTCCATGTACGACCCGGACCACCCGATCGACCACATCCAGGCGATGACGAAACGTAATGCCTGGCCGGCCGAGCTGGACGCCATGGAACCCACCTACCTCCAGGCCAAGACCCGCGAGTCCAGCACCCGCGCCCCCTGGTGCCACGCCACGGCCTGGGTGAAGGAGTGGCCGATGACCCCCGTCGGCGTCAACTTCCTCGCCCCGCTGCTCGTCCACACCCCGGACGTGATCCGCACGGTCGCCGTCACCATGGACCTCGAACCCACCGAGGTCGCCATCGAGCGCATGCTGACGGAGAAGACCAACGACGAGGCCGAGGCGTCCCGCGCCGCCAAGATGAACCGCACCATCGACCCGCGCGACGTGGCCGCGAACTCCCGGCTCGACCAGCGCGGCGAGGACCTCGCCAGCGGCGCCGCCGGCGTCAACCTCGTCGGCTACATCACCGTCTCCTCCCGCTCCCCCGAGGCCCTCGCCCGCGACAAGCGGACGATAAGGGCCTCGGCGGGAAAGTCGTATCTGAAACTGGAGTGGTGCGACCGCGAGCACCACCGCGCCTTCGTGAACACCCTTCCCTTCGCCACCGGCATTCGGAGGTAGGACCTATGCGGGACCCGCTGTCCGTCCTCACCGACGCCTTCACGTCCTTCCTCTTCGGGAAGGTCGAGACGACCCGGCTCCCGGTGCGCACGTCCACGGGCCAGGCCCAGGCGGTCTACCTGCCGACGGCCGCCCCGGGCCTCGGCGACTCCGGCGTCATCATCGGCCGCGAGGTGTACTCCGGAAAGGGCTACATCTACGACCCCTTCCAGCTCTACGGCCAGCAGCTCCCCGCCCCCCACTGGCTGGTCCTGGGCGAGTCCGGCAACGGCAAGTCGGCGCTGGAGAAGACGTACGTCCTGCGCCAGCTCCGCTTCCGCGACCGCCAGGTCGTCGTCCTGGACGCTCAGGGCGAGGACGGGGTGGGCGAATGGAACCTCGTCGCCCAGGAGCTGGGTATAACTCCCATCCGCCTGGACCCGATGGCCGCCCTGGACATGGGGATCCGCCTCAACCCGCTCGACCCGGCGATCACGACCACGGGCCAGCTCGCGCTGCTCCGGACGATCATCGAGGTCGCGATGGGCCACGGCCTCGACGAACGCTCCGGCTTCGCCCTGAAGGTCGCGCACGCCTACGTCAACGCGACCATCGTCGATCGCCAGCCGGTCCTGTCCGACATCGTCGAGCAGCTGCGCCACCCCGAACCCGAGTCGGCCGAGGCGATGAACGTCGCCATAGACGACGTCCGGGCCTGGGGCCTGGACGTGGCACTGGTCCTGGACCGTCTCGTCGACGGTGACCTGCGCGGCATGTTCGACGGCCCCACCACGGTCGGCATCGACCTGGACGCCCCGCTCATCGTCTTCGACCTGTCCCACATCGACCGCAACTCCATCGCCATGCCCATCCTCATGGCAATCGTCGGCGTGTGGCTGGAACACACCTGGATCCGCCCCGACCGGAAGAAGCGCATCTTCCTGGTCGAGGAGGCCTGGCACATCATCAACAGCCCCTTCGTGGCCCAGCTCTTCCAGCGCCTGCTGAAGTTCGGCCGGCGACTGGGCCTGTCCTTCGTGGCGGTCGTCCACCACCTGTCCGACGTGGTGGACGGCGCGGCGGCGAAGGAGGCCGCGGCGATCCTGAAGATGGCCTCGACGAGAACGATCTACGCCCAGAAGGCGGACGAGGCGAGAGCGACGGGCCGCGTCCTGGGCCTGCCCCGCTGGGCGGTGGAGATCATCCCGACCCTCACCCCCGGCATCGCCGTCTGGGACGTCAACGGCAACGTCCAGGTCGTCAAACACCTGGTCACGGAGACCGAACGCCCACTGGTCTTCACCGACCGCGCGATGACCGAGTCCTCCGCCGACCTCGCGGAGGACGACGCCCTGCACGCCGCCGAACTCGAGGCGGAGGAACGGGCAGCGGCCTTCGTGGAGCACCGCCTGGGCGACTCCGAATCGACGGTGGCGTAGGGGGAGGACGCGTGAGACCGGACGACCGCACCCAGCGGGACCACCAGGGGGGCATCCCCGACGGCCTGCTGGTCGGCATACTCGCGTTCATCCTCGGCATGACCCTGCTGGTGTGGACAGCCACCGGCCTCGCCGCCCTGTTCGCCCACGGCTCCTGGCCGTCCGGCGTCACCTTCACCCGCACGCCCCTGGCCATGCGCGGCCTCATCGCCCAGCCCCACGACATCCCCGGCGCCTGGCCCGACACACCCCCCGGCGAACTCTCCGGCTACGGCCTGTTCTGGGGCCTGTTCATCGGCCAGCTGATGATCCTGGTCGTCCTGACGGTGTTCGTGATGGGCACACTGGCCCGGTGGCGGGCGGTCCGGGCGAGACGCAGGGCGGAGCGGGCGGCCGCGGAGGAACGCGCGGCATCCGCCGGAGGAGCCGTCCACGAGGCACCTACGCAGCACGAGGTGCCGGCGGCGGAGCAGCACAGCGCGCCGACCCCGGCGCAGCACCTGCCGCCGGCATCCACGCCGCACGACGTCCCCACCCCCCGCCGTGCGGTCCCCGAGCCCACGCACGTCCTGGAGCCGACGGCGCCCCTCGCCCCGGCCCCGGCCGCCGCGCCCACAACCCCGGCCTCCCTGTTCGGCCGGGAACGGGTGGGCGGCTGGGAAAAGATCCTCGTGGCCCCCAGGGAGTCCCGCCAGACCACCGCCATCCAGGCGGTACGCGACGCGGAGGGCCCAGCCCTGATCGTCACCTCGAACCCCGCCCTCTGGCAGGAGACGAAAGACGCCCGGGCCAAACTGGGCCCCACCCACCTCTACGACCCCACCCACCTCTGCGCCACCCCGGCCCGCCTCCACTGGTCCCCCACAGCCGGCTGCGAGGACAAGGCCACAGCCACGGGAAGGGCAACCGCCCTCCTCACCCCCGTCCGCCCGACGGCCAAACTCGACCAAGCCCTCAGCGACACGGCCGAGACCCTCCTGCGGAGCTACCTGCACGCCGCCGCCATCGACGGCCGCACCATCCGCCACGTCCACCGCTGGTCCCAGGGCACCCAGATCCAGGACGCCGTACGCATCCTCCGTACCAACCCCAAGGCCGCCCCGGGCTCCGCGGGCGAACTCGAAGGCGCCCTCACCGCCCACCCCGAACGCCGGGACATGGCCCAGCAGCTGACGACCCGTGCCCTGGCGGCCCTCTCCACGGTCAACATCCGCGAGGCCTGCACACCCAACCGAACTGATGCCCTCGCCCTGGATTCCTTCGTCCACGAAGGGGGCACGCTTTATGTGGTGGGTGAATCCATCGAGGACCCCAGGACGAACCCGGGCGCGATGCCCCTCCTGACGGCCCTCGTCTCCAGCGTGGTCGAGCGCGGCCGGCACATGGCCGAACGGTCATCCTCCGGTCGCCTCGACCCACCATTCACGCTCGTCCTGGACGACGTCGCCGCCGTGGCCCCGCTCCCCCAGCTCCCGGAGCTGCTGGCCACCGGAGCGGACCGGGGCATGCCGACCCTGGCCCTGCTCCGGTCCCGCGAACAGGGCCGCGCCCGCTGGCCGCACGACGAACTACCGGTCTGAAAAGGGCACCCCCGCCGAGCTCCGCTCGAGCACGAACTCCAACTCCCGGGCGTCCCCCAGCGGCACGGTCAGCCCACTCGGCAGGAACCCCGCCCGGCGATAGAACCGCTGCGCCCGCCCGTTCTCCTCGTGCACGATGAGCCGCACCCGCTCAAGACCCCGCCCCCACGCCCACTCCAGAGCCGCGTCGAACAGCACCTCGGTCAGCCCGCTCCCGCGCTCCTCGGGCCGTACGAACACGCCGACCACGTGCCCCTGCTTCCGCTCCACCGGAAACCCGGCCCAGTCCGTCGTCCCGGGCTCCTCCACGAGCACGGTCAGCGTCCCCACCCACTGCCCGTCCGGCCCCTCGGCGATGATCTGCTGCCTCGCGTCCGCCCCTTCGGCGGCACCGGCCGTCCGCTCCTGCCAATAGGAGTCCGGCCTGGCCGCGGCCTCCTCGTACGTCTCCAGGAAGGCCAGGTGCGCCACCGGGTCCCGCAGCGCCGCGAGCCGCAGCTCCTTCGCCGCAGGCCACTCATCAGCACGGACGGACCGGATCACATAGCTCATGCCGGCAACGGTAGTACCCGGGTACGACACCCCTCACCCCGATTACCGCCGCCGGTCCGACGACCGCCGCCCCCGCCCGCACGACCATCGAAGCATGCTGACGGCACACGAACTCACCAAACGCTACGGCGACCGGACGGTCGTCACGGACCTGTCCTTCACCGTCCGCCCCGGCACCGTCACCGGCTTCCTCGGCCCGAACGGCGCCGGCAAGTCCACGACCATGCGGATGATCCTCGGCCTCGACGCCCCCACCCGCGGCCACGCCACCGTGGGCGGACGCTCCTACGCCACCCACCCCGCGCCCCTCACGGAGGTCGGTGCCCTGCTGGAGGCCCGCTCGGTCCACCCCGGCCGCACCGCCTACCACCACCTGCGCGCCCTCGCCCACACGCACGGCATCCCCCGCGCACGAGTCGAACAGGTCCTCGGCCTCACCGGCCTGACCGACGTCGCCCACCGCCGCGTCAAGGGCTTCTCCCTCGGCATGGGACAGCGCCTCGGCATCGCCGCCGCCCTCCTCGGCGACCCTGCCACCCTCATCCTCGACGAGCCCGTCAACGGCCTCGATCCCGAGGGCGTGCTGTGGATCCGCACCCTCCTCAAGTCCCTCGCCGCCGAGGGCCGCACGGTCTTCGTCTCCTCCCACCTGATGAGCGAGATGGCCCTCACCGCCGAGCACCTGGTCATCATCGGCCGCGGCCGCCTCCTCGCCGACACCACGGTCACCGACTTCGTCCGCGACTCCGGCGCGGGCACCGTCAAGGTCGTCACCCCGCAGGCCTCCGACCTCGTACGCCTCCTCACCGCACCCGGCGTCGACATCACCACCGACACCCCCGGCACCCTCCAGGTCCGCGGCACGGACGCCCAGCACATCGGCCGCGCCGCAGCCGCGCACGGCATCCCCCTCTACGAACTGACACCCGGCACTTCCTCCCTGGAGGAGGCCTTCATGGATCTCACCCGCGACGCGGTGGAGTACACGGCGACCCTCGAAGGAGCGGCAGCATGACCACGGCCACCCTCCCCTACCGCGTGACACCGGCCCGCGTCCTGCGCTCCGAGTGGCACAAGCTCTGGACCCTGCGCTCCACCTGGATCACCCTCATCGCCACCAGCGCCCTCACCGCCGCCATGGGCGCGGGCCTGGGCGCCGCCTACGACGGCACCGGCGAAGGCGGCATGGACACGGTCGTCTTCGTCCTGCTCGGCACCCAGTTCGCCCAGATCAATCTCGGCGTGCTGGGCATCCTCGCCACGGCCGGCGAGTACTCCACGGGCCAGATCCGCGCCACGATGACCGCCGTCCCCCGCCGCCTGCCCGTCCTCTGGTCCAAGGCAGCCGTCCTGGCCGCGATCGCCTTCCCCCTCACCCTGCTGACGAACCTGGTCACCTTCCCCCTCGCCCAGTCCTTCCTCGTCGGCACCGACCAGTCCGCCTCCCTCGGCGACCCCGGCGTCCTGCGCGCCCTCGCCGGCAACGCGGCCGGTCTCACCCTCCTCGCCGTCCTCGCCCTCGGCATCGGCGCCCTGGTCCGCTCGGTCCCGATGGCCATCGGCGCCTTCATCGGCCTCATCATGATCGTCCCGGAGGTCCTGGCCATGCTCCCGTACGAGATCGTCGACGACGCCGTCCGGTACTTCCCCGGCAAGGCCCTGGAAACCCTCACCACCGCCCAGCCCCTGCCCGGCACGGCCTCCCCGGGCGCCGCCCTGCTCGCCATGATCCTGTGGACGACGGCGACCCTCACGCTGGCGGCGGCGGTCCTACGACGCCGAGACGTCTGACAAGCGGCATCGGAAACCCGCACGATGAACCCCGTGACGGAAGACCGGGCGCCGGAGCCCCTCACCGAGTACGCGCACCGCCTCACCCGCAGGCTGCGCGCCTTCGACCGACGCCACCCCTTGCTGTGGGACGCGCACATCACCGGCTTCTGGGTGACAGCGGCCCTGATCGACTACGTCAGCGGCGGCTGGCGCCACAACGCCCACAACCTCGACGTCCCCAGCTGGCTCCTCCTCACCCTGAGCCTCGGTCTCTCGCTCCCCCTCCTCTGGCGACGCACCCACCCCCGGGCCGTCCTCGCCGCCATGGCCCTCTTCGCCCTCGTCAACGCCTGGACCGGCGCGGCACTCCAGGCAGCCCTGCTCCAGCTCGCCGTCGTCTACCACATCGCCCTGCGCCGAGCCCTGCGCGACCTGTGGTGGGCTACGGCCCTGGTGCTCGCCCCGGTCCTGGTATCGGTCGCCCGCCACGGGGAAGGCACCTGGGACCAGCAGATCGGTTCCCAGCTGATGTCCATCACCGTGGCCGTCCTCATCGGCGTCACGGTCCGCACCCGCCGCAACTACACCGAGGCCCTGGAGGACCGCGCCCGCCGCCTGGAGACCGAACGCGACCAGCAGGCGCGACTCGCCACCGCCGCGGAACGCGCCCGCATCGCCCGCGAGATGCACGACATCATCGGCCACAACCTCTCCGTCATCACCGGCCTCGCCGACGGCGGCAGATACGCGGCCGCCAAGTCCCCGGAACGCGCCGCCCAGGCCCTCGACGCCATCGCCACGACCGGCCGCCAGGCCCTCACCGAACTCCGCCGCCTCCTGGACGTCATGCGGGAGGAGGAACAGCACGACCAGGCCGACCTGACCCCCCAGCCCGGCCTCACCGACCTCGACCAGCTCCTCGACGGCGTCCGCTCCGCAGGCCTCCCCGTCCGCACCACCACCCACGGCAACCCCACCCTCCCTCCAGGCCGCCAGCTCACCGTCTACCGCGTCATCCAGGAAGCCCTCACCAACACCCTCAAACACGCCGGCGCGGGCGCCACCGCGGAGATAGAGCTGTCCTACGAGGACAAGGGAGCCGTGAGCGTGACGATCACGGACACAGGCAACGGCAGCAGAACCGACAGCCCGTCCCGAGACGGTCGTGGACTACCGGGAATGCGCGAGCGAACCGCCCTGTACGGCGGCACACTTGAGGCCGGCCCCCGCCCGCACCCCGAGCAGGGCTGGCGCGTCCGCCTACACCTCCCGGAGGAAACCCCGCAGTGACCACGGTCCTCATCGCCGACGACCAACCCCTCCAGCGCTTCGGCTCCCGCATGCTCCTGGAGAGCCAGGACGACATGACGGTCGTGGGCGAGGCGGCGAACGGCAGTGAAGCGGTCCGCATGGCGGCAGAACTGCATCCCGACGTCGTCCTCATGGACATCCGCATGCCCGGCCTGGACGGCATCGAGGCGACCCGCCGCATCACCGCTGCCGGCGACCGCACCCGCATTCTGATCGTCACCACCTTCGACCTGGACGAGTACGCCTACGCCGGCCTCCGCGCAGGCGCCTCCGGCTTCCTGGTCAAGGACGCCCAGCCCGAGGAGCTCCTCTCCGGCATCCGCGCGGTGGCCACCGGCGACGCTGTCGTCGCCCCCAGCCTGACCCGCCGCCTCCTCGACGCCTACGTCCACCACCTGCCGACGGACCCGACTGCGGAAACCTCGCCTCAGGAAGACCCACGCCTCGCGTCCCTCACCGACCGGGAACGGGAAATCCTCACGGTCATCGGCAAGGGCTGGACGAACACGGAGATAGCCACGCGCCTCCACCTGGCCGAGTCGACGGTGAAGACCCACGTGGGCCGCATCCTCGCGAAGACCGGTTCCCGCGACCGCATTCAGGCGGTGATCCTGGCGTACGACACGAAGCTGGTCCAGCCGTCGTGAAAGACCGTCGTGGAAACACAAAAAAGGCCCACACCGTAAGGTGTGGGCCTTTTTTAAAATTTGTTCGGCGGCGTCCTACTCTCCCACAGGGTCCCCCCTGCAGTACCATCGGCGCTGTAAGGCTTAGCTTCCGGGTTCGGAATGTAACCGGGCGTTTCCCCTACGCTATAACCACCGAAACACTATGAAACTGTGGAACTATGCCGCACCATACCGTGGCCATGGCATGGGGCTGTTCGTGGTTTCAGAACCAACACAGTGGACGCGAGCAACTGAGGACAAGCCCTCGGCCTATTAGTACCGGTCAACTCCACACGTTACCGTGCTTCCATATCCGGCCTATCAACCCAGTCGTCTACTGGGAGCCTTACCCTCTCTAGGAGGTGGGAGTCCTCATCTCGAAGCAGGCTTCCCGCTTAGATGCTTTCAGCGGTTATCCCTCCCGAACGTAGCCAACCAGCCATGCCCTTGGCAGAACAACTGGCACACCAGAGGTTCGTCCGTCCCGGTCCTCTCGTACTAGGGACAGCCCTTCTCAAGACTCCTACGCGCACAGCGGATAGGGACCGAACTGTCTCACGACGTTCTAAACCCAGCTCGCGTACCGCTTTAATGGGCGAACAGCCCAACCCTTGGGACCGACTCCAGCCCCAGGATGCGACGAGCCGACATCGAGGTGCCAAACCATCCCGTCGATATGGACTCTTGGGGAAGATCAGCCTGTTATCCCCGGGGTACCTTTTATCCGTTGAGCGACGGCGCTTCCACAAGCCACCGCCGGATCACTAGTCCCGACTTTCGTCCCTGCTCGACCCGTCGGTCTCACAGTCAAGCTCCCTTGTGCACTTACACTCAACACCTGATTGCCAACCAGGCTGAGGGAACCTTTGGGCGCCTCCGTTACTCTTTAGGAGGCAACCGCCCCAGTTAAACTACCCATCAGACACTGTCCCTGATCCGGATCACGGACCCAGGTTAGACATCCAGCACGACCAGACTGGTATTTCAACGACGACTCCACACTAACTGGCGTTAGCGCTTCACAGTCTCCCAGCTATCCTACACAAGCCGAACCGAACACCAATATCAAACTGTAGTAAAGGTCCCGGGGTCTTTCCGTCCTGCTGCGCGAAACGAGCATCTTTACTCGTAGTGCAATTTCACCGGGCCTATGGTTGAGACAGTCGAGAAGTCGTTACGCCATTCGTGCAGGTCGGAACTTACCCGACAAGGAATTTCGCTACCTTAGGATGGTTATAGTTACCACCGCCGTTTACTGGCGCTTAAGTTCTCAGCTTCGCCACCCCGAAGAGTGACTAACCGGTCCCCTTAACGTTCCAGCACCGGGCAGGCGTCAGTCCGTATACATCGCCTTACGGCTTCGCACGGACCTGTGTTTTTAGTAAACAGTCGCTTCTCGCTGGTCTCTGCGGCCACCCCCAGCTCACCGTGTAAAACGGATCACCAGTGATGGCCCCCCTTCTCCCGAAGTTACGGGGGCATTTTGCCGAGTTCCTTAACCATAGTTCACCCGAACGCCTCGGTATTCTCTACCTGACCACCTGAGTCGGTTTAGGGTACGGGCCGCCATGAAACTCGCTAGAGGCTTTTCTCGACAGCATAGGATCATCCACTTCACCACAATCGGCTCGGCATCAGGTCTCACCCTCATGTCATCCGGATTTACCTAGATGACGGGCTACACCCTTACCCCGGGACAACCACCGCCCGGGCTGGACTACCTTCCTGCGTCACCCCATCACTCACCTACTACCACCTTGGTTCGGCGGCTCCACCACTTTCCTTTCCCCGAAGGGTCCGGAACGGCTTCACGGCCTTAGCATTAGTGGATTCAATGTTTGACGCTTCACAGCGGGTACCGGAATATCAACCGGTTATCCATCGACTACGCCTGTCGGCCTCGCCTTAGGTCCCGACTTACCCTGGGCAGATCAGCTTGACCCAGGAACCCTTAGTCAATCGGCGCACACGTTTCTCACGTGTGAATCGCTACTCATGCCTGCATTCTCACTCGTGAACCGTCCACAACTCGCTTACGCGGCTGCTTCACCCGGCACACGACGCTCCCCTACCCATCCACACAGGCGTTGGCCCTATTGTGTGAATGACACGACTTCGGCGGTACGCTTGAGCCCCGCTACATTGTCGGCGCGGAATCACTAGACCAGTGAGCTATTACGCACTCTTTCAAGGGTGGCTGCTTCTAAGCCAACCTCCTGGTTGTCTCTGCGACTCCACATCCTTTCCCACTTAGCGTACGCTTAGGGGCCTTAGTCGATGCTCTGGGCTGTTTCCCTCTCGACCATGGAGCTTATCCCCCACAGTCTCACTGCCGCGCTCTCACTTACCGGCATTCGGAGTTTGGCTAAGGTCAGTAACCCGGTAGGGCCCATCGCCTATCCAGTGCTCTACCTCCGGCAAGAAACACACGACGCTGCACCTAAATGCATTTCGGGGAGAACCAGCTATCACGGAGTTTGATTGGCCTTTCACCCCTAACCACAGGTCATCCCCCAGGTTTTCAACCCTGGTGGGTTCGGTCCTCCACGAAGTCTTACCTCCGCTTCAACCTGCCCATGGCTAGATCACTCCGCTTCGGGTCTTGAGCGTGCTACTCCACCGCCCTATTCGGACTCGCTTTCGCTACGGCTTCCCCACTCGGGTTAACCTCGCAACACACCGCAAACTCGCAGGCTCATTCTTCAAAAGGCACGCAGTCACGAGGCAAGCACAAGTGCTTGCCCGACGCTCCCACGGCTTGTAGGCACACGGTTTCAGGTACTATTTCACTCCGCTCCCGCGGTACTTTTCACCATTCCCTCACGGTACTATCCGCTATCGGTCACCAGGGAATATTTAGGCTTAGCGGGTGGTCCCGCCAGATTCACACGGGATTTCTCGGGCCCCGTGCTACTTGGGTGTCTCTCAAACGAGCCGCTGATGTTTCGACTACGGGGGTCTTACCCTCTACGCCGGACCTTTCGCATGTCCTTCGCCTACATCAACGGTTTCTGACTCGTCTCATGGCCGGCAGACCATGAAAGAGAGATCCCACAACCCCGTATACGCAACCCCTGCCGGGTCTCACACGCATACGGTTTGGCCTCATCCGGTTTCGCTCGCCACTACTCCCGGAATCACGGTTGTTTTCTCTTCCTGCGGGTACTGAGATGTTTCACTTCCCCGCGTTCCCTCCACACTGCCTATGTGTTCAGCAGCGGGTGACAGCCCATGACGACTGCCGGGTTTCCCCATTCGGACACCCCCGGATCAAAGCCTGGTTGACGACTCCCCGGGGCCTATCGTGGCCTCCCACGTCCTTCATCGGTTCCTGGTGCCAAGGCATCCACCGTGCGCCCTTAAAAACTTGGCCACAGATGCTCGCGTCCACTGTGCAGTTCTCAAACAACGACCAGCCACCCGTCACAGCCCGCTCACGCGAACTTTTACCGGGGCCGGCGACTGAGGAAAAATCCATTCCCTCAGACACCCAACAGCGTGCCCGGCCGACTCCCGTCCGAAGATCATACGTTCCACGCTCTTACGAGCAGTACTAGCAGCCTCCGACCCGGAATCCCGGCCGAATAGTCAACGTTCCACCCATGAGCAACCAGCATCAGACATTCGCTGATGTACTGGCCTCTGACCTCACCCCGAAGGGATCGGTAAGAAGTGCTCCTTAGAAAGGAGGTGATCCAGCCGCACCTTCCGGTACGGCTACCTTGTTACGACTTCGTCCCAATCGCCAGTCCCACCTTCGACAGCTCCCTCCCCACAAGGGGGTTGGGCCACCGGCTTCGGGTGTTACCGACTTTCGTGACGTGACGGGCGGTGTGTACAAGGCCCGGGAACGTATTCACCGCAGCAATGCTGATCTGCGATTACTAGCGACTCCGACTTCATGGGGTCGAGTTGCAGACCCCAATCCGAACTGAGACCGGCTTTTGAGATTCGCTCCACCTCGCGGTATCGCAGCTCATTGTACCGGCCATTGTAGCACGTGTGCAGCCCAAGACATAAGGGGCATGATGACTTGACGTCGTCCCCACCTTCCTCCGAGTTGACCCCGGCGGTCTCCCGTGAGTCCCCAGCACCACAAGGGCCTGCTGGCAACACGGGACAAGGGTTGCGCTCGTTGCGGGACTTAACCCAACATCTCACGACACGAGCTGACGACAGCCATGCACCACCTGTACACCGACCACAAGGGGGCGCCTGTCTCCAGACGTTTCCGGTGTATGTCAAGCCTTGGTAAGGTTCTTCGCGTTGCGTCGAATTAAGCCACATGCTCCGCCGCTTGTGCGGGCCCCCGTCAATTCCTTTGAGTTTTAGCCTTGCGGCCGTACTCCCCAGGCGGGGCACTTAATGCGTTAGCTGCGGCACGGACAACGTGGAATGTTGCCCACACCTAGTGCCCACCGTTTACGGCGTGGACTACCAGGGTATCTAATCCTGTTCGCTCCCCACGCTTTCGCTCCTCAGCGTCAGTATCGGCCCAGAGATCCGCCTTCGCCACCGGTGTTCCTCCTGATATCTGCGCATTTCACCGCTACACCAGGAATTCCGATCTCCCCTACCGAACTCTAGCCTGCCCGTATCGACTGCAGACCCGGGGTTAAGCCCCGGGCTTTCACAACCGACGTGACAAGCCGCCTACGAGCTCTTTACGCCCAATAATTCCGGACAACGCTCGCGCCCTACGTATTACCGCGGCTGCTGGCACGTAGTTAGCCGGCGCTTCTTCTGCAGGTACCGTCACTTTCGCTTCTTCCCTGCTGAAAGAGGTTTACAACCCGAAGGCCGTCATCCCTCACGCGGCGTCGCTGCATCAGGCTTTCGCCCATTGTGCAATATTCCCCACTGCTGCCTCCCGTAGGAGTCTGGGCCGTGTCTCAGTCCCAGTGTGGCCGGTCGCCCTCTCAGGCCGGCTACCCGTCGTCGCCTTGGTGAGCCATTACCTCACCAACAAGCTGATAGGCCGCGGGCTCATCCTGCACCGCCGGAGCTTTCGACCACCTTGGATGCCCAAGGTGGTCAGTATCCGGTATTAGACCCCGTTTCCAGGGCTTGTCCCAGAGTGCAGGGCAGATTGCCCACGTGTTACTCACCCGTTCGCCACTAATCCCCACCGAAGTGGTTCATCGTTCGACTTGCATGTGTTAAGCACGCCGCCAGCGTTCGTCCTGAGCCAGGATCAAACTCTCCGTGAATGTTTACCGGTAATCCGGTCGACACCACGAGAGCGGAACGGTCAGGCGGAATTGGCCCGACCGTTCACAGCGTCCTCGCTGTGTTTTTTCAAAGGAACCTCGTCCCAGCTGATGCTGGAGACGGGGTATCAACATATCTGGCGTTGACTTTTGGCACGCTGTTGAGTTCTCAAGGAACGGTCGCTTCCTTTGTACTCACCCTCTCGGGCTTTCCTCCGGGCGCTTCCCTTCGGTCTTGCGTTTCCGACTCTATCAGATCTTTTTCTCGACCTGACCCCCAGTCAGCGGGGTTCGTCTTCGCGGCTGTTGGGCCGTTCCGACGTGTCCAACCTTAGCGCGTTCTCTCGGCGATTCCCAAATCGGAGCCGTTCGGCGCCGAATCAAGTCTGTCGAGTCCCAATTCGAATTGAATTCGGGCAAGCCGAAATCAACCCCGTTGGGAGCGATCTTGCTAGTGGTTGGGTGCCGCTGGTGCGGCGGAAGTGCTGTCGCAGAACCGTTACGGCTCCGCGGCAACCCGAAGAACTTTACGGATCGGCGAGGGGGCTGTCAAGCGTCCCCTGTCAACATCTTTTGTGCGGGCGTCAGTCCAGGTCGGAGAGGCGGCCGCCGGCGTCCGGCTGGGCGTCTTCCACCCGGCGCAGGAGGCGGGTGAGGACCTCGCCGAGCGCGGTGCGCTCGTCCGGGGACAGGTCCTGGAGCAGGTCCTCCTCGAAGACCGACGCCAGGCGCATCGCCTCCAGCCACTTCTCCCGACCTCCCTGCGTGAGCTCCACGATGACGCGGACCCGGTTGGACTCGTCCCGCTCCCGGGTCACCAGTCCTTCGCCGACCATGCGGTCGATGCGGTGGGTCATGGCGGCCGGGGTCAGGCCGAGGCGCTTCGCGAGGTCGCTGGGGCCCAGGCGGTAGGGGGCGCCGGAGAGGACGAGGGCCTTGAGGACCTCCCACTCGGCGTTGCTGATGCCGAGGGCCGCGGTCTGACGGCCGTAGGCGACGTTCATGCGGCGGTTCAGGCGGGACAAGGCGGAGACGATCTGCTCCACCTGGGGGTCGAGGTCCTGGAACTCGCGCTGGTACGCGGCGATCTGCTCTTCGAGGGTCGGCTCGTTGGGGCCGGGGGTGTCGCCCATGGGCGCAGTATGGCACGGCCGTTCTTTGCCTTGAAGTCCTTGGGTATGTACTCTTTACCTTCGAAGTTTAGTTTCGAAGTCTTCACTCCTAACTTGTGAGAGAGGTGAACGTGACCAGGGCGATGGGCGCAGCGATGCGCCGGATCCACATGGGCAACGCACTCAGCGCGTTCGGGCTCGGCTTCACCGTCCCGTATCTGTACGTCTATGTGGCGCAGGTGCGTGGACTGGGAGCCATGACGGCGGGTCTCGTACTCGCCGTCTTCGCTGTGGCGGCGCTGGTCGTGCTGCCGTTCGCCGGGCGGGCCATCGTCCGGCGTGGACCGTTGCCGGTGTTGCTCGCCGCCCTGGTCACCGCCGCCCTGGGTGCGCTGAGTCTGGGGATCGCGAGCAGTGCGGCCGCCGTGCTGGTGTCGGCTGCCCTGCTGGGGGCCGGGCAGGCCGTGATGCAGCCGGCGCTGGCCACGATGATCGTGGACTGCTCGTCGGCGGAGACGCGGTCGCGGGCCTTCGCCACGCAGTTCTTCCTCCAGAACCTCGGGCTCGGGGTCGGTGGCCTCATCGGCGGTCATCTGGTCGACACGACGAGCGCTGCCTCCTTCACGCTGCTCTTCGCGATCGAGGCGGCGATGTTCCTGCTGCTGGTCGTGGTGATGGCGACGGTGCGGATGCCGCACGCGCCGCGGATCGAGGGCGCGCCCGTGGCGTCGGGGCGGGGCAGCTGGAAGCAGCTGCTGGGCAACCGGGCCATGGTGCAGCTGTGTGTTCTGGGCTTCGTGCTGTTCTTCGCCTGCTACGGGCAGTTCGAGTCGGGGCTGAGCGCGTACGGGGTCGAGGCCGCCGGGATCTCGACGTCCGCGCTGGGGACGGCGCTGGCCGCCAACACGCTGGTGATCGTCGTCGCGCAGTTCGCCGTGCTGCGGTTCGTGGAGCGGCGTCGGCGCTCGCGGGTGATCGCCGCTGTCGGTCTGATCTGGGCCGTGGCCTGGGCTGTCGCCGGGTACGCGGGGCTGGGGCACGGGAGCCAGGAGATGGCGACCGCCGCGTTCGTCTCGACGTACGCCTTGTTCGGGCTGGGTGAGGCGATGCTGTCGCCGACGGTCGCCCCGCTGGTCGCCGACCTGGCGCCGGAGGGGATGGCCGGGCAGTACAACTCCGCGTTCGCTCTGGTCAAGCAGCTCGCGCTGGCCGTCGGGCCGGCGGTGGGCGGGCCGCTGGGGGCCTCGCTGCACGCGCCGTACATCGTGGCGTTCCTGCTGTTCTCGCTGGGGATCACCTGCCTGGCGATGCGGCTGGGGCGGCAGCTCACGGAGGCGCAGGACCGGCCGTGGCTCGCGAAGAGCCGGGTCGTGGCGCGGGGTGGGGCGCCCGTTTCCGCGGACGTCTGATCCCCTCCCCCTCTCCGCCCCTCCAGTCCCTTCCTCGTGTCTCCGCTATGTCCCCTGCGTGCGCGGCAGCGCGAACTCGCACCAGACCGCCTTGCCGCCGCCCGGTGTGCGGCGGCACCCCCAGTTCGACGCGATCGTGGCGACGATGGCGATGCCCCGGCCCGATTCGTCGCCCGGTTCCGCGCGGCGGCGTCTGGGGAGGTGGTCGTCGCCGTCGGTGACCTCGATGATCAGCCGCCGGTCCGTGCGGCGCAGTCGCAGGCGCATGGGCGGGGTGCCGTGCTGGAGGGAGTTGGCGACCAGTTCGCTGGTGGCCAGGACGCCCAGGTCGTGCAGGTCGGCGGGGAAGCGCCAGCTGGTCAGGACGCCGGAGGCGAAGGCACGCGCGCGTGGGGCCGCTTCCACACCGCCCAGGAGTTCCAGGGCGGCGTTGCGGAAGAGCTCGCTGTCCGGGCCCGTCCGGGCCGGGTGCTGGAGGACCAGGACGGCCACGTCGTCGTCGTGGTCGGGGGTCACCCCCGCCGAGCGGACCAGCCGGTCGCAGACGACCTGGGGTGTTCCGGTGGCGCCGGCCAGGGCGCGTTCCAGAGCGGCGATGCCCTCGTCCAGGTCGGCGTCGCGGCGCTCCACCAGGCCGTCCGTGTAGAGGACGGCCGTGGAGCCGGGGCTGAGGGGGATCGAGCCCGAGGAGTGCATCCAGCCGCCGGTGCCGAGCGGCGGGCCGGTGGGTTCGTCGGCGCGCAGGACCGTGCCGTTCTCGTCGCGGACGAGGATGGGGAGGTGGCCCGCCGAGGCGTAGACCAGCTTTCCCTCGTTCGGGTCGTGGACCGCGTACGCACACGTGGCGATCTGGTTGGCGTCGATCTCGGCCGCCAGGCCGTCGAGGAGCTGGAGGACCTCGTGCGGGGGCAGGTCGAGGCGGGCGTAGGCGCGGACCGCCGTGCGGAGCTGGCCCATGACCGCTGCCGCGCGGACGCCGCGGCCCATGACGTCGCCGATGACGAGGGCGGTGCGGCCGCCGCCCAGGGTGATGACGTCGTACCAGTCGCCGCCGACCGCGGCCTCCGTGCCGCCGGGGTGGTACGTGGCGGCGACGCGCAGGTCGTCGGGTTCTTCGAGCTCCTGGGGGAGCAGTGACCTCTGGAGGGTCACCGCCGTTTCGCGCTGGCGGCGTTCGCTGGCGCGCAGGCGTTCGGCGGCTTCGGCGTGGTCGGTGACGTCCGTGGCGAAGACGAGCACTCCGCGGCCGTCGCTGCCGCCCTTGCCGTCGCCCTGGGCGACCGGGGTGCAGGTGAAGGTGTAGGAGCGGCCGTCGGGGGCCTTGCGGGACTTGACCGTGCGGGGCTTGCCGCTGCGCTGGACCTGGTCCAGGAGGGGGAACAGGCCGAGGGCGGCCAGTTCGGGGAGGGCTTCGCGGGCCCGTTCGCCCAGGGGGCGTACGCCGAAGGCGGTCGTGTAGGCGTCGTTGACGTAGGCGATGCGGTGGTCGGGGCCGTGGACCAGGGCGACGAGGGACGGGACGCGGTCGAGGACCTCGCGCACCCGCAGTTCGTCGACGGCGGGTACGGACGGCGGCTCGTCGGTCAGTTGTTCGGCACGGGCGGCGGGTACGGAACCTTCCCCCCGCCGGTCCGGGGAGGCCGTCTGCTCGGTCCGCGCTGCGGCGCGGCGCTGCGTTCCGGGGAGCCGGGCGCTCCAGCGCGTGAAGTTCACGAATCCTTGCCTCGTGTAGTCGTCGGCGGCCGGCACCGGAACCGGCCGGGGCCCCGGGGGCCCGCACCGGGGCGTGTGGGGGCACGCCCGTGGTGGTGGACCAGTCTGGCAGTGAGCGGACCGGACCGGCATCCGTCAGACGCCGGGCCGGCCGGTGGAGTTCCTGGGTCCGGTCAGGACGACCCCTTCGGGTTGTGCGGGGGGTCTTGGGAAGGCTTTCCACCGGCCGCGAGTTCGAACTCCGCCCGGGGGTGTTCGAGTGAACCCAGGGAGACGATCTCGCGTTTGAACAGGCCGGCCAGGGTCCATTCGGCGAGCACGCGCGCCTTGCGGTTGAAGGTGGGCACGCGGCTGAGGTGGTAGGCGCGGTGCATGAACCAGGCGGGGTAGCCCTTGAGCTTGCGTCCGTAGACGTGTGCGACGCCCTTGTGCAGGCCGAGGGAGGCGACCGAGCCGGCGTAGGCGTGTTCGTACGTCTGAAGGGGCTCGTCGCGCAGGGTGTGCACGATGTTGTCGGCGAGGACCTTGGCCTGGCGGAGGGCGTGCTGGGCGTTGGGGGCGCATTCGCGGCCGGGTTCACCGGCCGTGACGTCGGGGACTGCGGCGGCGTCTCCGGCGGCCCACGCGTGCGTGGCGCCTTCGACGGACAGTTCCGCCGTGCACCTGAGCCGTCCGCGGTCGTTGCGGGGCAGGTCGGTGGCGGCGAGCACCGGGTGGGGTTTGACGCCGGCCGTCCAGACGACCGTACGGGTGGGGAAGCGGGCGCCGTCGCTGAGGACGGCGACCCGGTCCGCGCAGGACTCCAGGCGGGTCTGGAGGCGTACGTCGATGTTGCGGCGGCGCAGTTCGGTGACGGTGTAGCGGCCCATCTCCTCGCCGACCTCGGGCAGGATGCGGTCCGAGGCCTCGACGAGGATCCACTTCATGTCCTCGGGCCGGATGTTGTGGTAGTAGCGCGCGGCGTAGCGGGCCATGTCCTCCAGTTCGCCGAGCGCCTCCACGCCCGCGAAGCCGCCGCCGACGAAGACGAAGGTGAGGGCCGCGTCGCGGATCGCGGGATCGCGGGTGGAGGAGGCGATGTCCATCTGCTCGATGACGTGGTTGCGCAGGCCGATCGCCTCCTCGACGGTCTTGAAGCCGATGCCGTGGTCGGCGAGGCCGGGAATCGGCAGGGTGCGCGAGACGGAGCCGGGGGCGAGGACGAGTTCGTCGTACGGCAGCTGCTGCCCGCCCGTGCCCTCCTCCGCGGTGGCGAGGGTGGTGATGGTGGCGGTGCGCTTCGCGTGGTCGACGGCGGTGGCCTCGCCGATGACGACGCGGCACCGGTCGAGGACGCGACGCAGCGGTACGACGACATGGCGGGGGGAGATGGCGCCCGCGGCGGCCTCGGGGAGGAACGGCTGGTACGTCATGTACGGGTCGGGGGTGACGACCGTGATCTCCACCTCGCCCCGTTCCAGTTCCCGTTTCAGTCTGCGCTGGAGGCGCAGGGCCGTGTACATCCCGACGTAGCCACCACCGACAACGAGAATGCGCGCACGTTCCTTCACCATCCCATGACGCACCCACCGCTTGCGTTTGTCCACAGCCTCGACGAATTGTGTGACCGGAGCGGGAGAGCGCGCGGAGTTGGCCGGAAAGGCGAGCTTCGGTGAGTATGCGCAGGTCAGCAGGGGTGGTACGGGGGGCGGCCGGGGGCACATTCGGGACGTATACGGCCCGTACTCCGATCGGTGGGCGCTCCGTGCGGAACGTGCCCCTTCTGAATTGACTCCCTCTCAACTATGTTCGTGTGACGACGGGGTGTAGGGGGATGCGCTCGCCGGGTCCGCGACGGGCGGCCCGGGGACCCGGGCCTGTTCCCCCGTCCCGGCATCGAATGGCGGGGAGTGTCTCCGGGGGGAGACGTCATTACCGGGGGAATGCATATGCATGTTCAGGACTCTCATTGGTCGTCCGCGTCCGCTGTCGCGGCGGGTGGCGTGACGATGAGCGCGACGGCGGGCAACGGACGCGGGAACGGATCGCGGACGACGCCGCTGCGCGTGGACGCACAGCGCAATCTGGAGCACGTGCTGCGGGCGGCGCGCGAAGTGTTCGGCGAGCTGGGGTACGGCGCGCCGATGGAGGACGTGGCGCGCCGCGCGCGCGTCGGCGTGGGCACGGTGTACCGGCGGTTCCCGAGCAAGGACGTGCTGGTGCGGCGGATAGCCGAGGAGGAGACCTCCCGGCTGACCGACCAGGCCCGTGCGGCGCTCGGGCAGGAGGACGAGCCGTGGTCGGCGCTGTCGCGCTTCCTGCGGACGTCGGTGGCCTCCGGCGCCGGGCGGCTGCTGCCGCCGCAGGTGCTGCGGGTCTCGGTCGAGGAGGACCGGGCCGGTCAGGCGCGGGTGCCGCAGCAGCGGACGCAGCCGGGCTCGACGGAGCTGCGGCTCGTGCCGGAGGAGCCGGTGGCGGTCGCCTCGGTGCCGGCGCCGGCGGTCGGGGCTGAGGACGACGCCGGGGCGTCGGCGCTGCTCGAGGTCGTGGGTCAGCTCGTGGATCGGGCGCGTGCGGCGGGTGAGCTGCGGGCGGACGTGTCGGTGTCGGACGTACTGCTGGTGATCGCGACGGCCGCGCCCTCGCTGCCGGACGCGGCACAGCAGGCGGCCGCGTCGGCCCGGCTGCTGGACATCCTGCTGGAGGGGCTGCGGTCGCGGCCGGCGTGAGTTCGCCGGTTGCCGGAACGGGCGGACCCATCGGCCGGGCTGGTCGGCCGGGCCAGTCGAACGCCCCGGTCGGCTTAGCCGGTCGACCGGGTCCGGTCGCCTTCCAAGGTCCGGGTGACGGGGGATCATTCCCCGAATGAGTGACGGCTAGTACTGGCGTGCGGTAAATCCCCACGGATGAGTGAGGGTCCGGTCTCCAGGGGTCTGACCAAAAGCCAATATGGCACTCTGACCCGGTGGTCTGGACGTGTTGGCCGGCTGGCGGGGGCTTTCCGCGATGAGCGTTGACGGGCGGGACGAGTCGAGCGGTGACGGGGACGCCACAGCCGGCGGCCCTGTCCCGCCGCAGGTGCCGAGACAGGGCGGACGCGGGAGCCTCCCACCGGGCGGGCATCCCGCCGACGGCTCGGTCCCGCCGCAGCGCGCCTGGCGTGAGGACGGTGCCCTGCCGCCGCGGGAGCTGCCGCCCTCCGACGCCGATCTCATCGACCGGATGCGCTCGGGCGACGACACGGCGTACGAGGAGCTGTACCGGCGCCACGCGCAGGCGGTGCGCCGGTACGCCCGGACCTGCTGCCGTGACGCCTACACCGCGGACGACCTGACCGCCGAGGTCTTCGCCCGCATGCTCCAGGCGGTACGCGGCGGCTCCGGCCCCGAGCACGCCGTACGCGCATACCTGCTCACCTCCGTCCGGCGGGTCGCCGCCTCGTGGACGCGGTCGGCGCGGCGGGAACAGCTCGTCGACGACTTCGCGGTGTTCGCCGCCCAGTCCGCGCGCGGCTCCGACGTGTCCGACGACGACACGCTGGAACTGGGCGCCGACGTACGGGCGATGCACGAGGCCGAGCGGTCCCTGGCCATGCGGGCCTTCCGGTCGCTGCCGGAGCGGTGGCAGGCCGTGCTGTGGCACACCGAGGTCGAGGACGAGTCGCCCAGCGAGGTCGCCACCCTCTTCGGGCTCGACGCCAACGGCACGCGGGTGCTCGCCAGCCGGGCCCGCGAGGGCCTCAAGCAGGCCTACCTCCAGGCCCACGTCAGCGCCACGCTCACCGACGACCAGGAGTGCGCGCGCTATGCCGACCAGCTCGGCACGTACGCCCGCGGCCGGCTGCGCACCCGTGCCGAGCGGGGGCTGCGCAAGCATCTGGAGGAATGCGCGAAGTGCCGGCTGGCCGCGACGCAGATCCAGGAGGTCGCCGGCGGTATCCCCGCCGTCGTGCTGGTCGCGGTCATCGGCTGGCTCGGTGCCGCCGGGTACGCCAAGGCGGCCGGGCTCATCGCCGGAGGCGCGGGAGCGGGGGCGGCCGGAGCCGCGGGTGCGGCCTCGGCGGCGGGCGGGGGCTCGTCGGGCGGGTCGGCGGCGGGCACCGGTTCGGCCGGCGGGACTGCGGGGAGCGGCTCGTCCGGTGCCGGAGGTGGTGCGGCCTCCGAGGGCGTGGGCGCGCCGGTGAAGGCCGGTATCGCGGCCGGTGTGGTCGCCGTGGGCGTCGTGGCCGCGGTGGTGCTGGCGCTGGCCGGCGACGAGAAGCCGAAGGAGGAGGCGAGGTCGGCTCCCACCCCGTCCTCGCCGGTGGGCCGGCCCGCCGAGCCCACGCCCTCTCCCTCGCAGCGGGAGCCGGGGCCACGGCCACCGGGAATCGTGCCCGCGCGCGCCGAGCAGCCCGCGCCGACACCGGCCCTCAGGACCAGCCCGTCGTCCGCGTCCTCCCCGGCCCCGACACCGAAGCCCACCCCGCCGCCGCCCGCCTCCCCGAGGCCGGCACCACCCCCGGCACCCACGCCCACGCCCACACCGACACCGCCACCCCCACCGCCACCGACGGAGGAGCCGCCCGCCCCGGCCGTCTACCAGTGGAACGAACTGTCGTACGACATCAGCGGCGACGGCACCGAGCCCGAGATGCGGATCGGCACGAGCAGCTGGGTCTGGCAGCGGTACGGCCTCTCGGCCGGCGACCAGCGGTACACGCACGGCGTCACCGTGCACGGCCGCTCCTCCGTCACCATCGACCTCAACCGCTCCTGCTCCTCGTACGAGGCGCTCGTCGGGGTGGACGACCTGACGCTGAAGCTCGGCAGGGTGTACTTCTCCGTCTACGCCGACGGGGTCCGGCTGTGGCGGTCCGGGCCGGTGGAGGGCGGTGACCCGGCGGTTCCCGTCCAGGTGAACCTCACCGGCCGCAGCACCGTACGGCTGGTCGTGGAACCGCACGGCGCCCTTGACAACGTGGTCCTGGCGGACTGGGCGGAGTCCGAGTTCACCTGCGGTTAGCGGCTTTCGACGCCGTGGCGTGCGAGCTCCGCGCCTGGTCCAGCTCGCGCAGGACGTCGTCCGGGGTGAGCGCCGCGCCCCGGGAGCGCTCGGCGTCGCACCGGGCGGGGCCCAGGGCGGAGCGAGCGGCTGCCCCGATCCGCTCCGCCTGGGCGTGCTCCGGCATGGGGCGGGGACGGCCGGCCCAGCACTGGTCCCCGGCGCCGAGCAGCCGTGCCGCGCGCGGGAAGTCGCCGAGGTCGGAAAGCAGTCCCGCCGCGCTGTCCACGACCGTGGCCCGGATCGCGTCGGAGCACCGCTTGTCGACGGCCTCGTTCAGGGCTCCGGTCAGCTTGGCCAGGGCGGGCTCCGGGCCGGACTCGCTCGCCGTGATCATGGCGTCGACCAGATCCAGCATCACCAGGAACTGGGGCGGTGGTGTACCGCGCGCGACGTCCGCCCGCGCCGCCTCACAGAGCTCGCGCGCCCGGACCGTGTGCCCCTCCTCGGACGCCATCTGGGCCCGCAGCAGCAGGACGAACGCCTTGGAGTCCGCCACGCCGTACCGGTCGGCGGCGGCGCTCGCCTCGTCCAGCCCCGCCAGCGCGGCCGGGCGGTCTCCCGCGCGGTAGGCGATCTCGGCGAGCCGGGCGATGAGGAACGGCGACTCGGTGTACGCGCCCACCTCGTAGGCGAGCCGCAGCGCCTCCTCGTACTCCCCCTTGGCCTCCTCGAAGCGGCTGCGCGCCATGACCGGCCTCGCCGGCCGCGCCGCACACCTGGGCCCGCAGCCAGCGGTCCCCGGCGCGGCGGCTGAGGAGCCGGAGTTCCGCGAGGTCGTCGTCGACGCCGTCCAGATCGCCGGACGCGTCGACGACCATGTGCGTACGGAACATCAGCGCGACGGCGGTCTCCCACTCCCCGCCGTGCGTACGGCAGTTGGCGACGGCGGAGTCCATGACGGTCCGCAGGTCGCTCCGGTCGCCCACGTAGGAGGAGATGACCGGGCAGACGAGCCCCGGGATCCGGGCCGCCCGTGGGCCCCCCTCCTGGAAGTAGGCCCACACCCGCTCCACGTACGGCCGCCGCTCGTTGACGAACGCCTCCGTGGACCCGGCTTCGGTCACGAAGAGCATGTGCAGCATGCGCAGATCCATCCGCAGGGCGTGCAGCGGGTGCCCCGCCTCCCCGTCCGGCGCGGCGAGGAGGTGGTCGACGGGGTCGGGCAGGTCCGGTTCGCCGCCGGACGGCACACGCCCGGCGGTATCCCTCTCCACGCCCAGGCGCAGAGTCCGGCCGAGCCACTCCATGCCCTCGTGCCGGTAGTTGCGCAGCCACCAGAACCAGCCCATGGCCAGGACCAGAGCGCCGGCCTCCTGCTCGTCCCCGGCTGTGAGGGCCCGGTCGAGGGCCGCGCGGATGTTGTCGAGCTCGGTCTCCAGGCGGGAGATCCACGGCAGTTGCGCGGCGGAGCGCAGCAGCGGATCGGCCTGCTCGACGAGCGCCCGCACCCATGCCCGGTGCCGGCGCTCGGCCGCGGCGCGCAGCGACGGAGCACCGGCGGCGCGCTCGACGGCGTACTCGTGGATGGTCTCCAGCATCCGGTACCGCATGCCGGCGGAGCCGACCGGGCCGTCCGGGCCGTCCTCGCGGTCTGTGCCGTCCGGGTCCTCCGGCCCGCCGGGTGCCGCGACGACGAGGGACTTGTCGACGAGCGCGCCGAGCAGCTCGGCGGCGGGCCCGGTGCACACCGCCTCCGCCGCCGCCAGGTCCCAGCCGCCCGCGAACACGGACACCTCGCACAGCACCGTCCGCTCGGCCTCGTCGAGCAGGTCCCACGACCAGTCGACGACGGCACGCAGGGTCTGCTGGCGGGGCAGGACCGTACGGCTCCCGGAGGTGAGGAGGCGGAAGCGGTCGTCGAGCCGGTCGGCGATCTGCCGGGGCGTGAGCAGCCGGAGGCGGGCGGCGGCCAGCTCGATGGCGAGCGGTAGTCCGTCCAGGCGGCGGCAGATCTCCGCCACCGCCCGCTCGTCACGGAGCACGGCGTCCGCGTCGGGTCGGACGGCGGCGGCACGCTCCGCGAACAGCCGGCGGGCGGGATCCGGCGGCAGGGGCTCGACCGGGCGCACCACTTCGCCGGGCACGCCCAGGGGTTCACGGCTGGTGGCGAGGATCGTGAGCCCCGGGCAGCGGGTCAGCAGGGTCTCGGCGAGGTGGGCGGCGGCGCCGATGACATGCTCGCAGTTGTCGAGGATCAGCAGTTGGCTGCGCGGGGCGCAGTACTCCACGAGCAGGGCGACGGGGTCGTCCTGCACGGCCGTCAGCTCGCTGGTCATCAGCACGGTCTCGCGCAGACCGAGCGCGCTGACCACCGCTCCGGGCACCGCCTCGGGCCGGTCGAGCGGGGCGAGCTCGACCAGCCACGCCTGCGGGAGCCCGGCGGCGGCTTCCTCGGCGAGACGGGTCTTGCCGGAGCCGCCCGGTCCGGTGAGGGTGACGAGTCGGGCCCTGTGCACGTCGGAACGGATGGCGTCGATCTCGGGTTCCCGGCCGACGAAGGAGGTCAGACGGGGACGGATGTTCCCGGTGCGCTGGGGCGGAGCGGGCGTCGGCTTCTCGCTCCTGGCGGCCGACGCGAGCAGGTCGGCGTGGAGGGCGCGCAGATGCGGGCCGGGGTCGGTGCCGAGGCCTTCCGCGAGGGCGCGGCGGGCGGAGTCGTACGCGGCGAGGGCGTCGGCTTCGCGTCCGGTGTCGCGCAGGGCGCGGATGAGGAGGGCGTGCAGCGGTTCGTCGTAGGGGTGTACGGCGGTCAGTTCCCGCAGTTCCGGTACGACGTCCTGCGCCCGGCCGAGCCGCAGGCGGGCCTCGGCCCGGGCCCGGGTCGCCTCCAGGCGCGTGGCCTCCGGGCGGGTGGCGGCGGTGCGGTCGGGGAGGTCGGCGAGGGCCGGGCCGCGCCAGAGGGCGAGGGCGTCGTCGAGATGCCGTTCCGCCAGGGCGGGGGCGTCGGCGGCGAGCGCGTCGGTGCCTCGCTGGACGAGCCGTTCGAAGACGAAGAGGTCGATGTCGTCGGGCGTGGCCGCGAGGCGGTAGCCGCCGGTCTCCGAGGTCACGGCGTCCTTGCCGAGTGCGCGGCGGAGGCGGCCGACGAGGGCCTGGAGCGCGGCGTGGGCGTCCTGGGGCGGGTCGTCCGTCCACACCTCGTCGATCAGGGTCCGGGGCGGGGTGATGCGGGAGGGGCGCAGGGCGAGGGCGGTGAGCAGGGCGCGGAGGCGGGGACCGCCGACGGGTACGGCTGTGCCGTGTTCGTCCTCTGCCGTGGTGACGCCCAGGATTCTGTACCGCACCGGGTCATTGTCGCTGGGGTGGGTGTGAGGGACGTGGGGTTTTCGGGGCCGGGTGTTTCCGATGCGGCGGGGATGCCGGGCGTCGTACAACTCGGCACTGCCGGGTGCCCGGCGTTGCGGCCAGGGCGGGTGGGTCCGCAGCCCGGCGGAACGGGGTGCCGCTTCTTTGGGACGGGCGCCGCCCTGGGGGTACCTCCCAGGCCCTTAAGGCACTGGGGGAGGCACGACTGCCCGCAGCTGAGCGGGACCGGCGCCCGCCCCCGGCGCGGCCCCGACCCACCACTCGGCGTAGGGCGCTACACCCGCCGCGCCCCGGCCCCCGCCCCCAATGCCCCCCGCTGTGGCGCGATCCCCGCAGGTACGGCCCGCTGCCGGGCCGGGGTGCCCGTCCAGCAGGTGCCGCGGCGGGAGAGCAGGCGGCGGAGCCACAGTTCCAGGGAGACGAGGTCGGCGAGGCCGTCCAGGGGGAGGGGTTCACCGGCCGCCGCGGAACGCAGGGCCTTGCGGACCACCCGGGCCTCGACCAGGCCCGCCTCCGCCAGCAGCGGCGTGTCGAACAGGGCGACCAGGGAGTCCGCCGCCACCCTCAGCCCCGTACGCGCCGCGGCCGCCGCCGTCGCCTGGGTCGGGACGCCCCACCCGGGCGGCAGGTCCCGGACGCCGGCCCCTTCCAGCACCGTGCGCAGTATGGCCGCCCGCGCCCCCGGCCGTACCCGCAGCGCCTCGGGCAGCGCCCGGGCCGCGCGCACGACCTGGTTGTCCAGGAACGGCGCGTGCAGCCGCTGGAAACGGATCTCCGCGGCCTGCTCCAGCACCCGCAGGTCCGCCGCATGCCGCGCCAGCACCGCACGCGCGCGGAAGTCACCCGGGCGCTGCCCCGGCCCCACCAGCTCCGACCGGTGTGTCGCCGCCTGAAGGCGAACCGATACTTCAGCGAGCGCCTCACCGGTCAGCCAGCGCGCCGCCGGCCCGGGTCTGCCCCAGGTCAGCGCGGCGAGCGAGGCCTCCACCGCACCCCCGGGCTCGTCCGGGCCGTCGTCCGCGCGGTGGTCGAGCAGGAGCTCGGCGAGCGATTCCAGCCCCGCCCGGTACGGCGTACGGGACAGCCGGCGCGCCGCCGCGTACACGCGCGCGGGGACCAGCACCGAGCCGTCCGTCCTGGCCAGCGCGGCGACGGGCCGCACCAGGTGGCGCCGTTTGCGGTCCATCAGCAGGTCGGCCAGGCGCGCGGGATGGGCGTCCAGGACCTGGCGCGCACCGTAGCCCGTGAAGTGGTCCGCGCTGCCGGCCGCCAGCCGCGCCCGGTGCCGGGCCGCCGTCACCAGGGACGCGCCCGGCTCGTCCGTCAGCGGGCCCTCCAGGTCGGCGTACGGAAGGGTCTCCTCGCCACCGGCCACGACGACATGGTGCAGACGCGGGTTCGCCGCCAGCGCCCCCGCCCGCTCCAGCTCGGCCTCCCGTCCCGCGACGGCCAGGTCGTTGAACGTGACCGCCAGCAGCCGCTCCCCCGCGCCCGTGCCGTGCCCCAGCACCGTGCCCGGCATCCCGGGCAGCCCCGCGGCCAGCAGCGCCAGCGTCCCCGAGGCCGGCCCGCCGGACAGGTCCGCCCCGATCCCCGGCACCGGCATCCCGCGCGCGGCACGCCGCTCGGCGGGCCCCATGCCGGGCACGGGCCCGGGGTCGATGTCCGCCCCGGGGACGTGCCGCGGCGCGGACAGCCGCGTGCGTACGGCCTCCACGAGCGCGTCGCGCACGGCGTCGACCGCGCTGTCGGGATCGGCCGAAGGCGCCGCCACCGCCAGCGAGGCGACCGGTTCGTACCCGGCGATCTCGCGTGCCCCGGCGCGCAGGATCAGCGCATGCCCCGGCGGAATGCGCTTCACGCCGTCGTACGGCGTGGAGTCGTGAAGCGCCGCGGGCACGTCAGGGGCGGCCAGCAGCGCGGCGAGGTGGCCGAAGTCGAGGTTGGCCTCGATGAGGTCGGCCAGCGGCAGCGCGGCCGTCGCATACGCCGTGCCGCCGGCCCAGGGGGTGTAGAACACCGGCCGCGCGCCCGCGAGGTCGCCGCAGACGGTGACCCTCCGGCCGACCTGCACGATCGCGGTGTAGCTCCCCGGCCAGGCGGTCAGATGCCGAAGTGCCCCGCCGCGCGCGGCGAACAGCGCGACGCGCAGCTGCTCGTCGGTGGCGCCGCAGATGCCGAGGACGGCGATGCGCGTCCGGTCGTCGGCCTTCACCACCCGCACCTCGTCGGGGCGCCAGTCACCGACCGCCCACAGCGGATCGGGGTCGCCCCACAGGAGTTGGGAGCCCACCGGGTGCAGGGTCTCGCCGTCGGGTCCCGTGGCCCCCGCCGAGCCGGCAGCGACGGCTCCCGCGGCGGTGCTGCTCCATCCCACCAACCACCGCATCGCCGCCTCCACAGGCTGTGGACAACCAGTGCACCGTACGAACCGGTTCACCATGCTGCCATGAAGGAGGCGTTCCAGAGTGTGCCCGCGCCGCTTGCGCCCCGCCGAACGCGCCCCGGCGGAGCCACCCACACCGCCAGGAACACCCCCGAACGCCCCCAACTCCCCCATGCCACAGCAAGGAAGGGCGGAGAAGACGGCAGTGAAGAGGGCAGTGAAAACGGAAAGGGAAGACGGCGGCGGAAGCGGCGAGAACAGAAGGGGCGGCCAGGAGGCAAGGCACGTCAGCGACACGTCACCAGTACGACTGCGGCGCGAATGCGCCCCCGATACGCGCCCCGAATACGCCCGACGCGCCCTCAAATACCGTGGTCGGAGGCCTGATACCCCACCACCGACTGGGTCGATTTTCAGCCAAATCCCCGACATGCGGGCAGCTTCGAACACTCTCCGTACAGGCTCCGCGTACCACCGAACGGTCGCGCAGTCCGGGAGACGGAGCACGCCTCCCGGACCGTTCCGCCGCCCGCGGGGATGGAGGCGGCGGTGTCCCCCAGCCCACTGGATCCAGTACAGCGGGCCGACCCACGCAATGACCATGGAACCGCTCCCGCGATGGCCGGAGAAGAGCGCACGGACAGGCGCACGGCCACACAGCGGGAGCACGTCGCAACAGCCCGTATCTGAACCGCACTTCAGTACGGACCACAATCCCGCCAACCGGAACAATGCCCCTTAACGCTTGGGATGCGGCGAACTACGCTGGGTTTACGAATGCCGCGTGGTTATGCCAACGTCGGCAGCCGTCTGTGTCGAGGGGTGGCGCATGTCCAGGGAGCAACGCGGGCCGAACGAAAAACTCGGCGCCGTTCTCGCCCTCGCGGGAATCTCGAACGCAGGCCTCGCGCGGCGCGTCAACGATCTTGGCGCTCAGCGAGGACTGACGCTTCGCTATGACAAAACGTCGGTGGCGCGCTGGGTGTCGAAGGGCATGGTGCCGCAGGGTGCGGCGCCGCACCTCATCGCCGCCGCCATCGGGCAGAAGCTCGGCCGCCCGGTGCCGCTCCACGAGATCGGCCTGGCGGACGCGGACCCCGCGCCCGAAGTCGGCCTCGCCTTCCCGCGGGACGTCGGACAGGCGGTGAAGACCGCGACGGAGCTGTACCGCCTCGACCTCGCCGGCCGCCGCGCCGGGGGCGGCATCTGGCAGTCGCTGGCCGGATCGTTCGCGGTGAGCGCGTACGCGACGCCCGCCTCACGATGGCTGATAACCCCGGCCGACAGTTCGGTAGCGCGTGACGTGGGCCCCGGCGAGGACTCCGGCGCACCGCTCAAAGTCGGCCACAGTGATGTGCAGAAGCTGCGGGAGGCCGCCGAGGACGCGCGGCGCTGGGACTCCAAGTACGGCGGTGGCGACTGGCGTTCGTCGATGGTCCCCGAGTGCTTAAGGGTGGAGGCGGCTCCCCTCCTGCTCGGCTCCTACTCCGACGAGGTCGGCCGGGCCCTCTTCGGCGCCTCCGCCGAACTCACCCGGCTCGCCGGCTGGATGGCCTTCGACACGGGCCAGCAGGAAGCCGCCCAGCGCTACTACATCCAGGCCCTGCGCCTGGCCCGGGCGGCGGCGGACGTCCCCCTCGGGGGCTACGTCCTGGCCTCCATGTCCCTCCAGGCCACCTACCGCGGCTTCGGTGACGAGGGCGTGGACCTCGCCCAGGCCGCCCTCGAACGCAACCGCGGCCTGGCCACGGCCCGCACGATGAGCTTCTTCCGCCTCGTCGAGGCCCGGGCACACGCGCGTGCGGGTGACGCCCAGGCGGCCGGCGGCGCCCTGAAGGCGGCCGAGAGCTGGCTGGAGCGCGCCCGCCCCGGCGACAGCGACCCGAGCTGGCTCGGCTTCTATTCCTACGACCGTTTCTGCGCCGACGCGGCCGAGTGCTACCGCGATCTGAAGGCCCCACGCCAGGTCCGCCGCTTCACGGAGCAGGCCCTGTCGAAGCCCACCGAGGAGTTCGTCCGCTCGCACGGCCTGCGCCTGGTCGTCTCGGCGGTCGCCGAACTGGAGTCGGGAAACCTGGACGCGGCGTGCGAACAGGGCGTGCGAGCGGTGGAGGTCGCCGGGCGCATCTCCTCGGCCCGCACCACCGAGTACGTCAAGGACCTCCTGCACCGGCTGGAGCCGTACGGCGACGAACCACGCGTGGTCGAGCTGCGGGAGCGCGCCCGGCCGCTGCTGGTGGCTCCGGCATAGGCGGACAGGCGTGCTGCCGTCCCCGCGTTTGAAGGCATTGTCAGTGGCGCAGTGCACTATCGAAGCGGGAGGTGGTGCAGGTGGCGCGGGTGCCGGAGATCGCGTACGACTGTGACGTGCTGGTGATCGGCGGGGGGATCGTCGGTCTGTCGACGGCGTACGCCATCACACGCGCCGCACCGGGCACACGTGTCACGGTCCTGGAGAAGGAACCGGGCCCGGCCCGGCACCAGACCGGCCGCAACAGCGGCGTCATCCACAGCGGCATCTACTACCGCCCCGGCTCCCTCAAGGCGCGCTACGCGGTGCGGGGCGCGGCGGAGATGGTCAAGTTCTGCGCCGAGTACGGCATCCCGCACGCCGTCACCGGCAAGCTGATCGTCGCCACCGACCGCTCCGAGCTGCCCCGCCTGCACGCACTCGTGCAGCGCGGCCGGGAGAACGGGATACCGGTGCGTGAACTGGGCGGGTCCCAGATCCCGGAGTACGAGTCGGAGGTGCGGGGCCTCGCCGCGATACACGTCGGCACGACCGGCATCTGCGACTTCGTCGCGGTCGCCCGCCAGCTGGCCCACGGCTCGGGCGCGGAGATCCGCTACGGCACGAGGGTCGTCCGCGTCGACCGCCGCCCCGAGCGGGGAGTCGCCGTGCTCACGGCCGCCGGGGACGTCGTACGCGGGCGGGTGCTGGTGAACTGCGCGGGCCTGTACAGCGACGAGGTCGCCCGGCTGACCGGGGACGACCCGGACGTCCGGATCGTGCCGTTCCGGGGCGAGTACTACGAGCTGGCCCGGCCGGAGCTGGTGCGGGGCCTGGTGTATCCGGTCCCCGACCCGGCGTTCCCGTTCCTCGGGGTGCATCTCACGCGCGGGATCGACGGGGGTGTCCACATCGGGCCCAACGCGGTGCCGGCGCTGGCCCGCGAGGGGTACGGGTGGGGGACGGTCCGGGTGCGGGAGCTGGGAGCGACGCTGGCCTGGCCGGGCTCCTGGCGGATCGCCCGGCGGCACTGGCGGTACGGGGCGGGTGAGCTGCGGCGGTCGGTGTCCAAGGGAGCGTTCACGGAGGCGGTGCGGAGGCTGTTGCCCGGGGTGTCCGAGGACGACCTGGTGCCGACGGCGGCGGGGGTGCGGGCACAGGCCGTGCTGCGTGACGGCACGCTGGTGGACGACTTCCTGTTCCGCGAGGGCCCTCGCACGGTGCATGTGCTGAACGCGCCGTCTCCTGCGGCTACGGCGTCCCTGCCGATCGGCAGGGAGGTGGCACGCAGGGCGTTGAGCGCGCTGTGACCGACCAGTCACTGGGGTTTCGAGGTGCTCGGCGTGGCTGCTGGGCCGGGGCGTTGCGCAGCTCGGCGTGACGAGGTGCCGCCGCGCCCACCCGTGCCGCCCTGGGGGTACCTCCCAGGGCCTTAAGGCACTGGGGGAGGCACGATTGCCCGCAGCTAGGGCCACACCCCGGCGACCACATGGCGGCCGTAAAATCGGTCTCACTGTGTCTGACTCCGTGAATACCCCCGAAACCCCCCAGCCGCCCGCCCCCGGTGCCTCACTCCGGCACAGCCGGGCCAAGGGTGAGCCGCGTTTTCCCGATGGGCCGAAGGCCGATCCCGCCGGGTCGCACTTCGAGCGGCGGATCCGGAGTTTCCAGCCGCGGCGGAGCAGGGTCACGGCCGGCCAGGCGGACGCGCTTCAGCGGCTGTGGCCCAAGTGGGGTCTCGACATCGACGGCAGCCGTACGCTCGACCTCGCCGACCTGTTCGGCAACGACAACCCCGTCGTCCTGGAGATCGGCTTCGGCATGGGCGAGGCCACCGCCCAGATGGCCGCGGCCGACCCCACCACCAACATCCTCGCCGTCGACGTCCACACCCCCGGCCAGGGCAACCTGCTCAATCTCGCGGACCGGAACGGCCTGTCCAACGTCCGGGTCGGCAACGGCGACGCGATCATCCTCCTCCGCGAGATGCTCGCCCCGGACTCCCTCGACGGCCTGCGCGTCTACTTCCCCGACCCGTGGCCCAAGAAGCGGCACCACAAGCGAAGGATCATCCAGCCGGACTTCCTGACCCTCGCCGCGAGCCGCCTCAAGCCCGGCGCGATCGTGCACTGCGCCACCGACTGGGAACCGTACGCCGAACAGATGCTCGACGTGCTCACGGCACACCCCGACTTCGAGAACACGCAGGCGGACGGTGGTTTCGCGCCCCGTCCCGACTTCCGTCCCCTGACCCGTTTCGAGGGCCAGGGACTGGACAAGGGACATGTCGTGAACGACCTCGTCTTCCGCCGCGTACAGCACGTGGACCAACCCCCCGCCGGCGCCTGACCGCACGCGCACCATCCCCGCACCCGCGTCCCTTCCGCCTGCGGACAGCGCCCATCCGTCGTTAGGGTCAATGCCGTGGCCACCTGCCCCCCACATCTCTATCCCCGTGCTCCCGTCGACGGCGCACCCGCCGCCGACCCCCTGCGGCACGCCCACTGGTGGCAACGCGCCTGGGTGCGCTACGGGGCGCTGACCACGCTCCTCGCGATATCCGGCCTCGTCATCCTCGCCCTGGTCCGCGAGGAGACCGGCACGGAGGGGTTCCTGGTCGGGCTGGGGCTGGCCACGCTCCCGGTGCCCCTGCTCATAGCCGCGTTCCGCTGGCTGGACCGGGTCGAACCGGGCCCCTGGCGCAATCTGCTGTTCTGCTTCGCCTGGGGCGCCTGCGCGGCGGCGCTGATCGCGATCGTCGCCAACAGCTTCGCGACCAGGTGGATAGCGACGGCGACGGCGGATCCGTCCAGCGCGGACACGCTCGGCGCGACCGTCATAGCCCCGGTGGTCGAGGAGACGGCCAAGGCGGCGGCCGTCTTACTGGTCTTCCTCTTCCGGCGCCGCGACTTCACCGGCATCCTCGACGGAGTCGTCATAGCCGGCGTCACCGCCACCGGCTTCGCGTTCACGGAGAACATCCTCTATCTGGGCACCGCCTTCGGCACCGACCAGCTCACCGGCGGCACCGGCATCGCCTCCGTCACGGCGGCGACCTTCTTCGTGCGCATCATCATGTCGCCGTTCGCGCACCCGCTCTTCACCGTCCTCACGGGCATCGGCTTCGGCATCTCCGCGCTCGCGGCGGACGGCCAGCACATCCGCCGCGTCGCCTTCCCGCTCTCCGGACTGCTGCTCGCGATGGGCCTGCACGCGATGTGGAACGGCTCGTCGGCGTTCGGCGAGTACGGGTTCTTCGCCGTGTACGCGGCGTTCATGGTGCCCATCTTCGGGCTGCTGACGTGGCTGGTGATCTGGACACGGCAGCGGGAGCTGAAGACCGTACGGACGGAGCTGCCCGTCTACGCCGTGGCCGGCTGGCTGTCCCCGGTCGAGCCGTACGCCCTCGGCTCGATGCGGGCCCGGCGTATCGCCCGCCAGTACGCCCGCCGCCACGCGGGCAGGGCGGCGGCGGGGCAGGTCGCGCAGTACGAGGGGTACGCGACGTCCCTGGCGTTCCTGCGGCACCGGGGCCGCCGCGGCCGCGCCGGTGCCGACTTCGTCGTACGGGAACGGGAACTGCTGGACGAACTGTGGCGACGCAGGGAGACGGCCCGCCCCGCGCTGGACTACGCCGCGCGGATCACGGCCCCTCCGGTACCGGTGGCGGCCCCGCCCTGGCCGGTGTACGGGGCGTACGGGTACGGCTACCCGACGAGTCCGGCAACGCATGCGACGCCGACGGCGACGCCGTACCCGGCGTACAACCCGTACCGGTCGTAGCCGACAACCGAGTCGGCCCCCGGTCGGAACCGATCAGGCCGAAGCCTCCGTGAGCCGCCCGAGCTCCGCCTCCGTCAGCGTCAGCTCCCCGACCCCGATCAGCGCGGGCAGTTGCTCCACCGTCCGTGCGGACGCGATCGGCGCCACCACCGTCGGCTGGGCCGCGAGCCAGGCGAGGGCGACCGTGGCGACGGGGACGTCGTGGGCCGCGGCGATCTCGTCGAGGGCGTCGAGGACCCGGCGGCCCCGCTCGGTCTCCAGGTGCTGGGCGGCGCCGCCCGCCCGCGCGCTGTCGACGCTCGTACCGGGCCGGTACTTGCCGGTCAGGAAGCCCGACGCGAGCGCGTAGTAGGGGACGGCCGCCAGGCCGGTCCGAGCGGCGAGGTCCTGGAGCTCGCCCTCGTAGGTGTCGCGGGAGACCAGGTTGTAGTGGGGCTGGAGGGCCACATAGCGGGCGAGCCCCTCGCGGTCGGAGAACTCCAGGGAGGCCCGCAGCCGCTCCGCGGAGATGTTGGAGGCGGCGATGTGCCGCACCTTCCCGGCCGTCACGAGTTCGTCGAGCGCGCCGATGATCTCCTCCACCGGCACCTCGGGCTTGTCGTAGTGGGTGTAGTAGAGGTCGATGTAGTCGGTGCCGAGGCGCCGCAGGGAGGCGTCGGCGGCGGCCTTGATGTTGGCGGCGGACAGGCCCTGGAACTCGGGGTGCTGGCTGACCTTCGTGGCGACGACGACGTCCGCGCGGTTGCCGCGCGACGTCAGCCACTTGCCGAGGACGGTCTCGGACTCGCCGCCCTGGTTGCCGTCCACCCACGCCGAGTAGACGTCGGCGGAGTCGACGAAGTTGCCGCCGGCTGCGGTGTACGCGTCGAGGACGGCGAACGACTGTGCCTCGTCCGCGGTCCAGCCGAAGACGTTGCCGCCGAGGGCGAGCGGGAAGACCTCGAGGTCGGAGGAGCCGAGCTTGCGAAGAGAAGTCATGCTCCGTGTCAACGGCCGTGCGGGGAAGGCTCATTCCGGAGCGGACGCAAAACCTCCGTAAACACCCCCGCACGAAGCCCCCGCACGAGACCGGAAACGCCGACGCTCAGACGCTCAGGCCCTTGCCCCGCAGCCACGCCAGCGGGTCGACCCCGTTGGTGGACCCACCGGTGTGGACCTCCAGGTGCAGGTGCGCCCCGGTGACGTTGCCGGTCGCGCCCACGCGGCCGATGACGTCACCCGTGCTGACCTTCTGGCCGACGCTGACGCCGATGGACGACTGGTGCGCGTACCAGATCTCCGTGCCGTCATCGAGGGTGAGGACCGTCTTGTAGCCGTACGAACCGTTCCAGCCCGCCTCGGTGATGGTGCCGCTGTGCACCGCCTTGATCGGCGTGCCCGTGGGGGCGGCGAAGTCGAGACCGGTGTGGTAGCCGGAGGACCAGTAGGCGCCGGCCTGGCCGAAGGTCGAGGTGATGGTGTACGCGGAGGTCGGCAGCGTGTACTGCTTGGCGAGGGCGGCGAGCCGCTCGGCCTCGGCCTTCTTCCGGGCCTCCTCCTCCGCCTTCCGCTTGGCTTCGGCGGCCTTGGCCTTGGCTTCCTTCTCCGCCTTGGCGGCGGCTTCCGCTGCCGCCTTCTGAGCGGCATCCGCGGCGTCCTGCGCGGCCTTGGTCTCGATCTGCTCCTGCTGGTGCTCGACCTGCGCCATGATCCGGGCGCGCAGGGCCTCACCGGCGCCGGAGGTGCCCCGCTCGGTGTCGGCGGCCGGCGTGGCGAGGTCGCTGAGCGGGGTGGCGGAGCCTTCGGGGGTGTCGTCGTCCGAAATGAGGGAACCCACCGAGGGAAGGTCCGGAACGGAGATCGACACCGGCGGCTTGCCGGTCTGGGCGCTGGCCATGCCGCCCGCGCCCACGGCTGCTATGACGCCGACGCCCAGGACGGTGGAGCTGCGGGCGAGGCCTCCGCCGCGCTGCTTGGTGACGCGATGCCGGCCACGGACGGGACGGATGGACTCCGCGGTGGGGTTCCATTCCTGGAACGGGCCCTCCTCGGTGCGGTGACCGCCGTAGCCGAAGGTTTCGGTGTCGCGCTGGTTGTGCGCGGACGGGGCCGCGGGGGCAGGCCGGTTGGACGCCACGTGGGCGTACTCCTTTCCTTCCTTCTCGCCTACCGGGTTAGCTGACGGGTTCGGAGCAGGAAGGTCTCCTACGCGCGTATAACTGCCGTGCTTCCACGGCGGCTTACGCCCGATTCACCCCAAGTAGTGGTTCCCCGGTTCCCTTTCGGGATTCGGCGCGTGCGCACGGAGCCGCCTTCTGTGACGGCTGGGACGACCGCGCTGCGTTATCGAACGTTAATAGACGCGCGGTGGGGATTCCAGCGATTCCGCTTGATCATTAACCTTTTTCGCGCGGACCAACCTGCCATGACCGGCCCAAATCGGGCGAGTTGACCGCCACGTAAGTGACTCACGAGTTTTGACGGTGTGTCAGTTGTTAGGCGCAGCGATGTGATTCACTCACCGACAGTAATGAGGGCATCGGGAAATGCACCGAGGGCCGGAACCCTTTCGGATTCCGGCCCTCGGCCTTCAGTAGCGGGGACAGGATTTGAACCTGCGACCTCTGGGTTATGAGCCCAGCGAGCTACCGAGCTGCTCCACCCCGCGTCGTTGTGACTCCAGTGTACGCCATCCGCGGGACCCCTCGCGCACACCCGGTGCTCAGCGGCCAGGGTTGCCCGCGTGGGCGAGCGTCTCCGGGGCCGATCGGACCGCGGTCAGCGCGGCAGGTGGCGGTTGGGGGCCTTGGCCCGCTCCTCGTGTTCCGGGAGGACGACGACCTCCACTCCGCCGGCCGCCAGGACGCCGCTGCCGTCGGCTTCCGCCACGAAGGTGTCCGGCTCGCGCCAGGCCGTGACCACGCGCCGTACGCCCGCGTCGAGGATCAGCCGGGCGCAGGGTGCGGGGCGGGAGGCCCGGCGGGCGCAGGGCTCCAGGCTGCTGTAGACCGTCGCGCCGGCGAGCCTGGGGTCGGCCGGGTCGGTCTTCGCCAGGGCCGCCTCCTCGGCGTGCACGACCGGGTCGCCGCCCTCCCGGGAGTGGCCGCGGGCCAGCTCCGTGCCGTCGGCCGCGACCACCACCGCGCCGACGCTGAACGCCGTGTCCGACGGCGGACACTGTGCCGCCAGTTCGCAGGCGAGGCCCAGCCAGTGGTGGTCGGCGGCGACGGGGAGCGGGCCGGTGCCGGGAGCGGTCGGTTCGTAGCGCATGAGGACCACGTCCTCGATGCGCCGGGTCTCCAGCAGCCGGAGCCGCCCGGACTGATAGCCGCCGGGCCCGAAGAGGCGGGGTGCCCCGGGGTCGCCGACGAAGAGCGGGGCGAGGACAAGCTGGAGTTCGTCGGCCAGGCCCTGGGTGAGGAGCTGGGTGTGGATCAGGCCGCCGCCCTCGACCATGAGCCGTCGTACGCCCCGGACGTCGTGCAGGTGGGTGAGGAGCCGCCGCCAGTCGAGGTCGGCGCCGAGTGGGACGATGTCGGTGGCCAGGCCGAGGGCACGGGCGCGTTCGGCGCCCTTGTCGGTGGTGTAGAGGACCTTCTCGCCGCCGGTGTGCCAGAACTGGGCCGCCGGGTCGAGGTCGCCGGAGCCGCTGACCGTGACCTTGAGGGGGTACTCCGGCAGGCCGGCTGCCGTGCGGGCGGCGCGCCGCTCGGGTGAGTTGACCAGCAGGCGCGGGTTGTCGGCGCGGACGGTCCCGGCGCCGATCAGGATCGCGTCGACGGACGCCCGGACCTCGTCGACCCGGTCGAAGTCGGCCGGGCTGGACAGGAGCAGGCGTTCGGGGCCGGTGTCGTCCAGGTAGCCGTCGAGGGAGACGGCGGCGGACAGCAGGACGTACGGATGGGGCATCGACGCTCCCGGCTCGTGGAAACTCGTGGCGGACGGCGGGCTGACGGGAAGAGCTTGGTTCAAGTTTGAAACAAACCTACACTGGGGGCATGACGACTCGCTGGCTCTCCCCCGAGGAGCAACGCGCCTGGCGCGCGTACATCGCCGCATCGCTGCTCCTGGAGGACGCGATCGACCGGCAGCTCCAGCAGGACGCCGGCATGCCTCACCTGTACTACTCCATCCTGTCCGTCCTGTCGGAGTCCCCGGAGCGGCGGCTGCGCATGACCGATCTCGCCGAGCGGCTGAAGATCACGCGCAGCCGGCTGACGTACGCGGTGACACGGCTGGAGAAGGACGGCATGGTGCGGCGCGAGGCCTGCCGGTACGACAAGCGGGGCAGCATCGCGGCCCTGACCGACGACGGGTTCGCCGTACTTGACCGGGCGGCGCCCGGGCACGTCGAGACCGTGCGGAGCTTCCTGTTCGACCGGCTCAGCGAGGAGCAGGTGGGGCAACTGGAGGAGATCTCCATGGCGATCGCGCAGGGGCTCCAGGAGGACGGGACACGGCCGGCGTCGGACGACGTGCCGTGGCGACGGAGGTCCTCCACGGCTTGCTCCTGAGGCAGCCGTTTGTGAGGCACATCACAACACGCCTCGACGTCACCGCTTCTCATTGCTTCAAATTTAAAGCAAGGGTAGGGTTCCGGACGTGGATCTGCTTCAAATCTGAAGCAGCCTGCAAGCCGACGGCTGTGCAGCCGAACAGGAACGGAACCCGGAGGCCCCGCATGCCCGACACCCCCGCTGTCCTCGCCAGCCCGCGCTCCCGCGTCCGGGTCCCGCTGCGCTTCCACGACGGTTACGAGGTCGACGCCGAGGTCGTCACCTTCCACGGCCTGGCCGACGGCCAGGAGCACGTGGCCGTCGTGCTGGGTGAGCCCGGCCCGGTTCCGCTGGTGCGGCTGCACTCCGAGTGCCTGACCGGGGACGTGTTCGGCTCCGCCCGCTGCGACTGCGGTCCGCAGCTCCGCGAGGCGGTCGAGCGCATAGCCGAGCGCGGGGGCGTGCTCCTCTACCTCCGCCAGGAGGGCCGGGGCATCGGCCTCTACAACAAGCTCGACGCGTACGCCCTCCAGGACGAGGGCCTCGACACCTACGAGGCGAACGCGGCCCTGGGGCTGCCGGAGGACGCCCGCGACTACACGGCGGCCGCCCAGATGCTCCGGGCCCTGGGCATCGGCGAGCTGGACCTGCTCTCCAACAACCCCGACAAGGCCGCCCAGCTGCGCGGCCTGGGCGTGGACGTCCGCGACCGCGTCCCCACGGGCGTCTTCACCACCGCGCACAACGTCCGCTACCTGCGCGCGAAGGTCCTCCAGACCCAGCACACCCTGCCGCTCGCCGCGCTGACGGGGCTCAGCGCGGGCTGAGCTTCCCGGCCCGGCCGGGTGCCGAACGAGGCGGCTTGCCCCTCGGCTCATCGGGTACAGCCTTTGAATGAGGGCGACCTCCGCAGTACCCGGAGCTTATGGAAAGTGACCGTTTCGTGACCGATCTCGGCGGCCCCGGCGACCACCGGGCGAGGAGACCGGGCGATGGCCCGGAGGTCGTCGCGGCACAGATAGCCGACGCCGTGGAGAGCCTGGCGGCCCTGTGGTCGGTCGCCGCCCAGGAGGCGTCCCTGCGGCTGTCCCTGCACCAGCTGCGGGCGCTGCGCACCCTGGAGGCGGCGCCCGGCCTGAACCTGACGGCCCTGGCGGACCAGCTCGACATCGGCCTTCCCACCGCCAGCCGCCTCTGCGACCGACTGGCCGCGGCCGGCCTCCTGGAGCGCGCCCCGCACCCGGACACCCGCCGCGAGGTACAGCTGTGGCTCACCACGCACGGGCGGCATGTCCTGGGCGACGTCGCAGGTCGCAGGGCACAGGCCCTGGCCAGGACGCTGGCGGCGATGGAACCGGGGGAACGGGTGGCGTTGAGCCGGGGGTTGCGGGGGTTTCTCGCCGCGCGGGATGCGGAGATCCCGCGTGCGGACGGGGCCCACCGCGCTGACGGGGCAGACCCGACTGACGGGACCGACCCGACTGACGGGACCGACCCGACTGACGGGACCGACCCGACTGACGGACCGTAGCGGCGGCGGCTCCGGGCGGTCAGCCCTCTCAGCCCTCCGAGCCGTGACGGCTCGCCCCACCGGCGCCGGCACCCGCCAGCACCGCCACACACGTGTCGTCCCGCACCGGACGAGCCGCGCTGCCCGCGTCCCGGAGGACCACGGCGGCCACCACCGAAGGGTCGCAGCCCAGGAGCACGGTGTCGTCCGGTGGTGTCCAGCGGCCGGGCAGGCCGTCGCTGTGCAGGACGAGCAGGCTGTCGTCCCGCCACGGCTGCCGCTGCACGGACACGGACGCCGGGGCCTGCGCGCCCACGATGCCGGGCTGGGACAGCATGGCCTTCCAGGTGCCGTCGCTCCGCAGGCGGGCGCCGACGTTGCCGATCCCCGCGAAGTGCAACCGGCCGGAACCGATGTCCAGTTGGGCCACGGCGACCGCCGCGCCCCGGGTGCGGCGCAGGGCCCGGCCCAGATGCCGCAGTATCTCGGCGGGCGGCCGGTCGGCCACCTCGTGCAGCGCGTCCACGGCGGTGCCGGACGCCTCGGCGGCCTTGGGGCCGTGACCGAGCCCGTCGGCGAGCAGCAGGGTCAGCCGGTCGCCGGCGCACACCCGGCTCCATGCGTCGCCGGAGTACTCGGCCCGGCCGAGGGGGACGTTGACGCCACCGGCGCGCAGACCGCGCGGGGGCGTCCGATGCCGGCCGGCGGGTGGCTCGTGGTCGATGCGGGCCACGGCCACCGTGCCCCGGCCGGACGCGCTGTGGAGGTCGAAGTCGTTCGCTATGCGCCGGCACGTGCCGAGGCCGGCACCCAGGGAGGCGGCGGTGGTGTAGCCGTCGCGCATCGCCGCCGCGACGTCCGGGATGCCCGGGCCGTGGTCGAGCGCGACCAGCTGCACGGACAAGCGCCCGTCGGCGGCGGGTGCGCGCTCGACGAGGTTGATGACGACGTACCCGCCGTCCGCGTGCCGCACCAGGTTGGTCGCCAGCTCCGTCGCCACGAGCGCCGCGGTCGCGGTGCGCTGCGGGCCGAGCCCGGCACACTCGCTGGCCGCCTCGGCCGCCACCCGGACGTCCCGCACGCGGGTCGAGTCGTCCACCGGCACGTCCCACACCCTGCTCATCACGACCCCGGCCGGGCCGGCGGCACGACCGTGGCCCAGGCGGTGACGGTGACGGTGGTGCCCTCACCGGGCCGGCTGTCCACCTCGAACTCGTGGACCAGCCGCTTGGACCCGCTCATGCCGAGGCCGAGCCCGCCGCCGCTGGTGTAGCCGTCGGTCATCGCCTGGTCCAGGTCGCGGATGCCGGGCCCGGCGTCGACGAAGGCCAGCCGCAGGCCGGGCGAGGGACCGGTGTTCAGCGGGGTGATCTCCACGTGGCCACCGCCGCCGTGGACGAGGGTGTTGCGGGCCAGCTCACTGGCGGCGGTGACGAGCTTGGTCTGCTGCACCAGACCGAACCCGAGCTCGGCGGCGGCCTGCCGGACCTGCTGCCGTACCCAGGCCAGGTCGGCGTCCGAGCCGATCGGCAGGCTGGCCGGGGCGGCGTGACGGGAGGCCCGCATCACGGACTCCCTCCGTCCTGCTCACCCGCGGTGAGCATCTCCATCGCGCGTTCGACGTCCAGGGCCGTACGCAGTCCGGCCAGGGTGAGCCCCAGCTCGACCAGGGTGATCGCCACCGCGGGGCGCATCCCCGCCAGCACCGTACGGGCCGCCAGCAGTCCGGCTCCCGCGGCGATCTCGGCGAGGACCCGCCCCAGGAAGGAGTCGACGATGTCCACGCCGGAGATGTCGATGACCACACCGGTCACGCGGGTGTGCGCGATCCGCTCGGTGATGTCCTGCTGGAGCTGCTCGGCCATCCCGTCGTGCAGTTCCCCCTGGAGGGTGACCAGCAGGATGTCGCCCAGCCGGAGGACCGGGACCGTGAAGCCGTGCCCGCCCATGGGCCCGGCGCCCGAGGGTCCGGCGATCGGGGGCCCGAATCCCGCGGGCCCGTTCCCCGAGGGGCCGGTCATCGCGCGCCCGCGTCGGCCGCCCGGACCGGAGCGATCTCGACGCCCTGCCGGCTGAGCGCGTAGGCCAGCGCGTCCTCCAGGCTCGAGCGCGTGAGCACCGTGCCGAGGTCGATGCCCAGGTGGACGATGGTCTGCGCGATCGCGGGCCGGATGCCGGAGACGATGCACTCGGCGCCCATCAGCCGGGCCGCGGCCACCGTCTTCATCAGGTGCTGGGCGACCAGCGAGTCGACCGTGGGCACGCCGGTGATGTCGAGGATGGCGAACCGGGCGCGTTCGGCGACGATCGCGTCCAGCAGGCTCTCCATGACCACCTGGCTGCGCGCGCTGTCCAGCGTGCCGATCAGCGGTACGGCGACGGTGCTCTCCCAGAGTTTGATCACCGGGGTGGCCACTTCGTTCAGCTGCTCGCGCTGCCGTGCGATCACCTCCTCGCCCGCGCTGACCGTCGTCTCCAGCACGACCAGACGCAGCGTGCCCATCAGCACGGTGAGGGCCAGCAGGCACTCCTGGGCCTCGGGGGCGTACGGGTCCGGGAACTCGGCGCGCAGCAGCTCGGTCACCGGTTCGCGCAGGGCGGCCACCTCGTCGGCGAGCCCGTCCGCGCCGATCCCCATGCGGCCGCGGGACGCCGCCATCCGCCCCAGCTGGTCGCGCACCGCAGCGAACCCGGGGTCCCGGATGTCGTCCAGCCGTCCGGTGGCCGCCACCGCGGCCAGCGCAGCCGCCACGGACCTGCCCGCCTCCACCGCCTCGTCGCGGGACACGGTGAAGACCGTGCGGAACAGCGAGGCGTCCGCCCACCGTTGGGCGATCTGCTCCCGGCGCCGTTCAAGGAAGGCACTCACCTGCTGTGCGGCCGGCTCCCGTTCCGCGTTCTCATCCGACACCGACACGTGCATCGCTCCCTTGCGTGGGCCGGCCGAGGTCGCGCTACGGCACCTCGGCCATTACTTGCCGTATGACAAACATTAGGGCCGCCCTACGACACCGCCAAACAGCCGCTCGTCCATACCCTTTGACCTGCGTCTGCCCCGGTCCTCACCGCCCACGCCAGTCGAGACACACCACCAGGGCGTCGTCGTCCGGGACGGTTCTGCCACGGTGGCCGGACAGTTCGCGCAGGACGGCCCGGGGCACCTCGGCGGCCCGGAGCAGCCGGGTCGACTGGATCGCCCGGGCCAGGGCTCCGGCCCCGTACGCCTCTCCGCCCGGCGACCCGGCGTCGTACACGCCGTCGCTGACGAAGACCAGCCGGTCACCGGGCTCGACCACGAACTCCTGCGCCACGTAGTCGGTCTCCTCGAACATGCCGAGCGGAAGCTGGGCGTCGAACGGCACCCGCTCCACCGCGCCCCGGCGCAGCCGCAGCAGCCGCGGGGACCCGGCGTCCACCGCGCGGACCCGCCCCGTGGCCAGCTCGATGTCCAGCATGAGCACGGACAGGTAACAGCGGCCCCGGTAGTGGGCGTACACCGCCTGGTCGGCCAGGGCCGCCTGGTCGGCGAGGGGAAGGCCGGCCCGGCGCGCGTTGCGCAGGGCGTTGATCGCCAGGTTCGTCAGCAGTGAGGCCTCTATGCCCTCGCCCATGCCGTTGGTGACGTAGAGACTGAGCCGGTCGGCCGTGGCGGACCAGTCGAAGTTGTCGCCGAAGATCGCGTACGCCGGTTCGAGCTGTGCGCCCAGCTCGTACTCGGGGCGGGAGCAGGAGCGGCCCGGCAGCAACTGCCACTGCATCTCGGCGGCCAGGGTGAGCCGGTCCCTGCGGCGGGCCTGGAGGTACACGTCGGTGTCCCGCTCGGCCACGACGACCTCGTGCCCGAGCACCTCGGCGATCTCGGCCAGTTCGCCGAGGCAGCCGTCGGCGTGCTCGCCGCCCGGCAGGGTCACCGTCAGCACGCCGAGGCGGTCACCGCGCACGGTGACCGGCAGATGCACGCGTACTCCGTCACCCGAGTCACCCGGAAGGGTCTCCACGTACGGCTCCTGCGCGCCGAAGGCCCGGCCCGCCGGGCTGTTGTGCACGGACACCGGCTGGAGGGTGTGCGGCGGCACGGACACCGGCTGAAGCACCGTCAGTCCGTAGTCGGCCAGGTACAGCTCGACGGAGTCCGCCGCGTACTGATCGGTCAGTACACGACGGACCGCGTCCAGCAGTTGATGGGGCGCCGCCGTGCGCAGGGCGCGCTCGGCGGTCACGAGTCTGTTCACGATCGTCGTCACGATGGTCGAAGCCCAATCCTTGAATCCTCGGTCGGACACCCACGGGTCTTCGGGCATGTCCCTCGGCCCCGGGGCCGGTGCCGGCCCGGGGGCCGTGGTCGGCCCTGGCTCACGGCCCGCCTAGTACGCTGACGGCCATCCCGGTGCCTGCGAGAGTGTGACTGTGACTTCCCTCCGACCCCGCCCTGAGCCAGCAGAGGTCGCCCGTGTGACCTCCACGGCCGCGGAGTTGCTGGAAGTCCTCTGGGGCAGGGCCTCCACGGCACCCGCCTCGGCGTCGCAGCTGCGCGTGCTGCTCATCCTGGAGCACCACGAGGGCATCAACCTGCGCACCCTCGCCGACTCCCTCGCCTCCACGCCGCCCTCGACCAGCCGGCTGTGCGACCGGCTCCAGGCGGCGGGGTTCGTCGAACGCGTGGTGAGCGCGGCGGACCGGCGCGAGGTACGGCTGCACCTCAGCGGGCGGGGCCGCGCCTTCCTGGCCGACCTGCGCATCCGCCGGGAACAGACGCTGCGCGCGGTGCTCGACCAGATGCCCGCCGCCAAGCGGGTCGCGCTGCTGCAAGGGCTGGAGGCGTTCTGCGACGCGGCCGCGGCCCAGATACACGACGACTCCGACGACTCCGCCGCGTCCGGTACCCGCACTGCCTGAAGCGCCCGCCGTGGCACCGGGACGAACATTCCGGATCCTCCCCCGCGCCCGCATGGCACGGCTAGATTGTTGCCTCACGACTATAGTTGTCAAACGACAACCGTCTGCTCCACGAGTCCCTTTGCCAACTCCTGCACGACGCACCGCCCCACCCTCCTGCCCGTACCGTGAGCCACGGTGCGGGTACCCCGTCACCGCCCCGACCTGCACCGACTGTGGTCAACGTCTCGACGGGGAGGACACGGGGCATGAGCCGGGCGACTGCGGGTAGCGGGCTGGAGGTGGCCTGTCGGGGGACGGGAGCGGGCCGGAACTACGAGGGAGGGCCCGTGACGGCGACGACGCGCATCGGTACGACGACGGATTCCGCCACCGACACCGGTGAGGAGCTGCCGCAGATCTCCGAGCCTCAGAAGCTCGCCCCGCAGGACGCGCGCGAGCTGACCGGCCAGTTCCTCGAACGGCTCGCCGTGCTGGAGGAGGGCACGCCCGAATACCAGTACGCGCGCAACACGCTCATCGAGATGAACATGTCGCTGGTGCGGTTCGCGGCCCGCCGGTTCCGTGCGAGCGGCCAGGCGATGGAGGACGTCGTCCAGGTCGGTGTCATCGGCCTGATCAAGGCCATCGACCGGTTCGAGGTCTCCCGCGAGGTCCAGTTCACCAGTTTCGCGGTGCCGTACATCATCGGCGAGATCAAGCGGTTCTTCCGCGACACGTCCTGGGCCGTGCACGTGCCGCGCCGCCTTCAGGAGGCCCGTACGGAACTCGCCAAGGCCACCGAGGAACTGTCCTCCCGCCTCGGCCGCGCGCCGAAGGTCGCGGAGCTGGCGGCGCTGATGAACCTCTCGGAGGAGGAGGTCGTCGAGGCCCAGGTCGCGGCGAACGGTTACCTCTCCTCGTCCCTGGACGCCGCGATCACCGGTGACTCGGATGAGAGCGACACGACGCTCTCCGAGTTCCTCGGCGAGGAGGACCCGGCCCTCGAACTCGTCGAGGACTTCCACGCGCTGGCCCCCCTGGTCGCCGAACTCGACGAGCGCCAGCGCCTCATCCTCCACCTGCGCTTCGTCGAGGAACTCACCCAGGCGGAGATCGGCAAGCGCCTCGGCATCTCCCAGATGCACGTCTCCCGCCTGATCTCCCGGACGGTGGCCCGCCTGCGGTCGGGGATGCTGGCGACGGGCTAGGGCGTGTCCGCAAAGTCCCGCCCGCCCCGCGACGCCCGGCACGCCCTAGCGGCCCAGCGCCAGCCGTACCACGCGCGGCCAGTCGGGTGCCGCGCCGCTCGCCCGTGACGTGCCGGGGCGACGGCGCGGCACGCGGACCCGGAGTGCCCCGGGCGCGCTGCGGCACACGACGGGGGACGGCAGAACGACGTGTTCTCCGTCGATGCCGGCCGGGAGGGTGCCCGTGTCGCTTTCGACGACGACTTCCCCGGCGTTCAGCCGGATGAGTTGCCCGGAGCGCGGACCGCGCACGATGCGAGCCGCCTGGGCGGCGTTGCCGACCCGTACGCACACCACACCGAGCAGGCCCGAGTCCAGCCGTTCCCTGCGCCCTGGACGGGCCGCGTCGACGGCGCGTCCGTAGGGATTGTTGGAAACGAGCAGCGCCTGGAGTCCGTCGACGTGCCTCCGGTCGGCCCGCGTCCGCAGTCTGGGGGCGTCCTCGCCGGTGAGGAGGCCGGGGAGGGTGCGCAGGGTCGTGCGGGTCTTGGCGTCCCGGTACGCGGGGTCGGTGACGACGGACGCGTACGTGCCGAACGAGGCGTTGTTGACGAAGACCCGGTCCGCGGCGTACCCGAGGTCGACGCGGAGTTCGACGCCGTCGGTCAGGGCTTCCAGGGCCGCCGCCGGATCCTCGCGGTCCAGGCCGAGGTCGAGGGCGAAGTGGTTGCGGGTACCGGCGGGAATCACCACGAACGGCACGTCGTGGTGTGCCGCGACCTCGGCCACCAGCGCCTGGGTGCCGTCGCCGCCCGCCACCGCCAGGAGGTCGGCTCCCTCGGCGACGGCCTGCCGGGCCAGTTCGGCGACGTCCTGGTGCCGATCCGCGTCGAGCAGGGCCACCCGGCAGCCCGCCGTCCGGGCCTTCTCCACCAGGCGGAAACGGCCCACCTTGCCGCCGCCGGAGCGTGGATTCATGAGGATCCACGGGGTACGGGGTGCCCCCGCGAAAGCCAGTTGGGAGGCGGCCGTGTGACCAGGTGCCAGGGCCGTACGTGCCGCCGTGACGGCCAGCAGCCACAGGCCCAGGGACAGCAGGGCCGGCCCCAGCATGCCGAACGTGGCATACAGGGCGAGGACAGCGACCGGCGCGGCCACCGACAGGGCCGCCCCGAGGGCGCGCAGCACGCCGGTGTGCGCCAGGGTCCACCACACCCCGACGGCGGCGAGCGCCAGCCCGGCGATGCCGGCCAGCGCCCACAGCACGCTCCGCAGACCGGCGGCCACGAGCGGCACCACGATGCCTGCCAGCAGGGCGAGCACGGCAAGGCGAGCCCGTCCGGCACTGTCCATGCGTGCCGTCGGGCTCACCCCTCCCGGTCCCCTCGCGTTCCCGCCGCGTCGCACTAGGACGGTGGGCGCTGCTCGTAGGTTCGGCGCTGCTCGTAGGTTCCGCGCTGCTCGTAGGACCGGCGCTCGTCGGACGGAGGGCGCTCCTCGGACAGGTCGAAGAGGTTGTCGCGCTGGACCACACACACGGCCCAGATGATGAAGCCCGAGATCGTGATCATCACGACCGACCACACCGGGTAGTACGGCAGGGAGAGGAAGTTGGCGATGATGACGAGTCCGGCGATGGCCACGCTGGTGACGCGCGCCCACACCGAGACCTTGAGCAGCCCGATGCTGACGATCACGGCGAGCGCGCCCAGAACGAGGTGGATCCAGCCCCAGCCGGTCAGGTCCCACTCGAACACGTAGTTGCGCGTCGTGACGAAGATGTCGTCCTCGGCGATGGCCATGATGCCCCGGAAGATGTCGAGCAGGCCGACGAGGAAGAGCATCACGGCCGCGAAGGCCGTCAGGCCGGTTGCCCATTCCTGCTTCGCCGTGTGTTCCGGCCGGGTGTGTGTCGCGGTCATCTTGTGCCTCGATTCGTGGTGCGCGGATGCTCAGCGACCGGGGGTGCGGGCGGTGGAACCGGCGTGCTCCGCCGGGCCGTGGCCGGTCAGGACCAGTTCCTTGGCCCTGCGGAACTCCTCGTCCGTGATGTCGCCGCGGGCGCGGATGTCGGACAGCTTGGCCAGTTCGTCGATGCTGCTGGACCGGCCCGTGCTGCCCGCGGCTTCCCTGATGCGGGCGTCGAAGGCTTCCTGCTGTGCCCGGGCCTGCGCCATTTCCCGGCGCCCCATGTTCTTGCCGCGGGCGATCACGTAGACGAAGACGCCCAGGAAGGGCAGCAGGACGGTGAACGCCAGCCAGCCGGCTTTCGCCCACCCGCTCATCTCGTCGTCGCGGAAGATGTCGAAGACGATGCGGAAGAGCAGGACGAACCACATGATCCACAGGAAGAACAGGAGCATGCTCCAGAAGACGCTCAGCAAGGGATAGTCGTAGGCCAGGTACGTCTGTGCGCTCATGTCTCTTCTCCGTTCCGGGCGCTCGCCCGGCCGCCCTGGTGTGCTGTCTTCAGCGTGGGCACGACCGGGGCCGGGTGCCTCACCCGACGCGGGTGAGCCTGCGGGCGGCTGGGGACGGCGGCTCCATGACTCACGGCGCCGCCCGTTGCCCCGCTCGGTCGGCCGGTCCGGCGGCGGCCGCGACGATCGCCAGGACGATCAGGACGGCCAGGGCGATGCCGAGGACGAGCGCCACCGCTCCGACCGTGGGGTGGTTCCAGAACACGAGCGCCAGCGCGCCGGCCGCGATGACGCCACCGGTGATCCATGCCCGGTGGTCCGCCAGCCGGCGTCCGGTGGATCCGGTGCGCACTCCGGCGCGGCGAAGCCCCCGGCCGGCGGCCGTCGTGGCCCGGTCGGCCACCGTGCGGACGGCGCGAGCGGGGCGTCCGGGACCGTACAGGTACGCGACCAGTGCCGTGATCACCGAGACGACCAGCAGGGTGCGCGTGCTGTCGCGCAGGAACCGGACGAACGTGTCGTAGATCGCCGCGGCCGCGTCGGTGGGCAGCGCGGTGGGCGGGACGGAGTCCAGATAGACCCGTCGGAGCACGGCCAGCGCGACGAGCAGCACCACCATCATCACGCCGACACCCGTCGCGGTGATCATCAGCATCACCCGGTGTGCCGGATTGGTCCACACGGCGAGCGCGGCGAGGACCACGGTCAGGACGGGCAGCCAGGTGCCGAGGATGTCCAGCAGCCGCATCGTGTCCTGCGCCTTGCCCAGTTCCTCGGCCTGGAACAGCGTGATCGTCCGGTCGGTGTCCGGGATGGCGGCCGCCTTGTCGAAGCCGGCGTCGACGAGCCGCTCCCGTACCTGGTCGACGACCGCTCCCACGTCCAGCCGGACGGTGTCGCCCTCGGCGCGCAGGGCACCCTGCCTGTCACCGGTCAGCATGTTCACCACCGCGGCGTGCGACCGCCGGTTGGCGCCCTCCCACACCTGCTGGAAGACATCGCTGGTGATCACGCGCGTCACGGTGCGGTCCACCACGGTCCTGACCGCGTTGCGCAGCGGACCCTCGAGGGACTCGGCCCCCGCCACCACCCGGGGTGGTGCCCCGGCGTCCTGGAGGGCCTTGGTGAGCGAGTCCGTCACCGCCTTGACGTCCACGTTCTCCACCACACGGTCCGTGAGCCGGTTGATCACGACCTCCTGCACGGGCGGCTCGGACGCCAGCGGCGCGACGGTCTCCACGTACCTGTCGGTGTCGGAGACCGTGTCCTGGACCCAGGCCGCGACGACGGCCAGGGGCGCGAGCAGCAGGGCCAGCAGGAGGAGGACCGAGGAGCCGGCCCGGCGTACCCGCCGGTGGCGCACCGCCGCGTGCCGGCGCAGTCGCTCGTACTCCGCGCGTTCCTCGGCGGTCATGACGTGCTTCTGGTGCGGCGTTCCGCCGGAGTCCGGCGAATCCGGGGTCTCGGCCGGGTCCATGGGTGCTCCTCTCCGTGCGCCGCTTCGGCCGTGACGGCCGCCGCCCGGAATGGCGGTGGGTGGCTGAGGCGACCGCAGGGTCCGGTGCGCTGCCGCGCCCACCGGAGCGGCAGGTGCGGCGTCAGTCCGTCTCGGCGGGGGCCCGCGGCCCCGGGGGATGCGTCTTCCGGAAAGCCGCCCGCCACGCGAGGGCGACCACCGCCTCGCCCAGGCCGAGCAGGACGAGCCACAGGCCGAGCAACCGGGTCAGGGCGCGGGCCGACTCGGCCGGCAGCGCGAGCACCACGATCCCCGCGACGACGGCGAGCACCGCGACGCCCAGGAGGACGCCACGGTGAGGCAGGTCCTTCGCGGCGACGGCCGTGTAGAGGGTGAGGATGCCGGACGCCAGCCAGACGACCCCGACGATCAGTGAGAGCGCGGCGATCGTCTGCAGCGGGTTCCGCAGGCACAGCACTCCGGCAAGGACGTACAGCACGGACAGGAACAGCCCCGGTAGCCGTTCGTGGCCCTCCCGGGCGAAGACCTCGACGAACCGGAACGCCCCGGCCACCAGCAGGTGCAGGCCGACGAGGACCGCCAGGACGTGCAGGGTCACCTCCGGCCAGACCAGTACCAGGACACCCAGGACAAGGGTCGCGACGGCCGAGGCCAGGAGCCAGGTCCATGAACGGCCGAGCCGCGCCAGTGCCTGCGCGGGTTCCTCCAGCGGCCCTGGGGCCGCCCCGTCGGGCTCGTGTTCCTGCCCGGTGCGCGATGCCGGACCACGCGACATGGTCATGGCTCCTCCTCGCGTGATCGGACGGTCGCTTCCGGCCGCCGACGGGGCGGTGTGTGAGGGGGCGGTGTGCGAGGACCTGACCGCTCCAGGGTCACGCCTGCCACCGGAAGCCGGATCACCCGCCACGGGTGATCCGGCGACGCCGCCGGGGCGGTGAGGTGGGACTCCCGGAGCCCTGACCCATCAGCCTTCCGGCCGCCGGACGGAACGAAGAGACACGAGATGAGCGATCCGAGCACTGCACCGACGGACCGCGCCCGGTCCGAGCCGGACGCCCACCGGCGCCGCAGGCGGCTCCGCCCCCGCCGGTGGGCGGCTGTCGGCACCGTCGCCCGCGCGGTGCTCATCGCCGCCGGCCTCCTCACGGCCTACTACCTGCTGCCCCTGGACGAGCGCGGTACGGCCGGTGCCTCGGCGCTGCTCGTGTGCGGTCTGCTGGCGGTGCTGCTGGTGTTCGGCTGGGAGGTGCGGGCCATCATGCGCTCAGCCCACCCGCGCCTGAAGGCAGTCGAGGCACTGGCCGCCACGCTGGCCCTGTTTCTGGTCCTCTTCGCCGGCGCCTACTACCTGCTGGGCCGCTCCGCCCCGGACTCCTTCAGCGAGCCGATGACCAGGACGGACGCCCTGTACTTCACTCTCACCACCTTCAGCACCGTCGGCTACGGGGACATCACGGCACGCTCCCAGACCGGGCGCGTGCTGACGATGGTGCAGATGGCGGGAGGACTGCTGCTCGTGGGCGTCGCCGCACGGGTGCTCGCGAGCGCGGTCCAGGCGGGGCTGAGCCGGCAGCGCCGGGAGCCGCGCCCCGGCACCGACGCCGGGACTCGGGACGAGGAGACCGGGCCATGACCGTACCCAGTGCTTTCACCGCGTCCCTGTCACCGGCCGAGCGAGCGGCGTACGGCAGGAACGCGCGCAGACGGGCCTCGCGTTCGTGCCACGGCTGGTACGAGACGGCGCAGCGGCGACCCGACCCGATCGAGGTGATAGAGGATCAGTCGGCCGATCGTGTGCCGGACTTGGTGCCGATCCGCTACGGCCGCATGCTGGAGTCGCCGTTCCGCTTCTACCGCGGCGCAGCCGCGATCATGGCGACGGACCTGGCGCCCCTGCCCAACTCCGGGCTCCAGGTGCAGCTCTGCGGGGACGCCCACCCGCTGAACTTCCGGCTGCTCGCCTCGCCGGAGCGCCGTCTGGTCTTCGACATCAACGACTTCGACGAGACCCTGCCCGGACCGTTCGAATGGGACGTCAAGCGACTGGCCGCCGGTTTCGTGACGGCCGGCCGGGCCAACGGCTTCTCGCGCAAGGAGCAGAACAGCACCGTGCGGGCCTGCGTGCGGGCCTACCGGGAGCGGATGCGCGAGTTCGCCGGCATGCGCACCCTGGACATCTGGTACGCCCAGGACGACGCCGACCGGCTGCGGGAACTGCTGGCGTCGTCGAACGACAAGTCGCTGGACAGGGAGACCAGACGCCGTACCGCCGAGGCCGCGGCGCGCGCCCGTACGCGTACGCATCTGAGGGCCTTCGAAAAGCTCACCCGCCTCACGGCCGAGGGCCGGCGCATCGCACCGGACCCACCGCTGATCACCCCGCTCGCCCAGCTCTCGGCCGATTCGTCCACGGCCGGGCGGGAGAAGGAACTCCAGACCCTCCTGGACGGGTACGCACGGACCCTGCCGTCCGAGCGCCGGCACCTGTTGCGCCACTACCGCCTGGTGGACATGGCCCGGAAGGTGGTGGGCGTCGGCAGCGTCGGTACGCGCTGCTGGGTGCTGCTCCTGCTCGGCAGGGACGACGATGATCCCCTGCTGCTTCAGGCCAAGGAGGCGCAGGAGTCGGTGCTGGCCGCCCACACCGGCGGCGAACGCTACGACAACCAGGGCCGCCGGGTGGTGGCCGGACAGCGCCTGATGCAGACGGCCGGCGACATCTTCCTCGGCTGGACGCACGTCGTGGGCCTCGACGGGCGGGGCCGGGACTTCTACGTGCGCCAGCTGTGGGACTGGAAGGGCATCGCACGGCCGGAGACCATGGGCCCTGGCTTGCTCTCCCTCTTCGGCCGGCTGTGCGGGGCGTCCCTGGCACGGGCCCACGCCCGCTCGGGCGATCCCCTGGCCCTCGCCGCCTACCTGGGCGGCAGCGACCGCTTCGACCGCGCGCTCACCGAGTTCGCCCAGTCCTACGCCGACCAGAACGAGCGGGACTTCGCGGCGCTGGAGGCCGCCCGCCGCTCCGGCCGGATCAGGGCGGAGCGCCTGTGACGACACCTGGTCCACACCGCCCGGCCCCTCACTCCGGCACCTGCCGCATCTCCAGGACCCGCAGTCCCAGTGACTGGCAGCGAGCCAGCAGTCCGTACAGGTGCGCTTCGTCCACGACAGGGCCGAACAGGACGGTCTGGCCGGACATCACCACGTGGCCCAGCTCCGGAAAGGCTTTGGCCAGCGTTTCCGACAGGTGTCCCTCGACTCGGATCTCGTAGCGCACGAGCTGTCCTTCCCTGTTCCCTGCGATCGTCCGTCTCCGCACTCCTTCGGTCCTCACCCGGTGCAGGTGACCCGTTGACCGGTGACAGTCCCCCACGGGTCGACGCCTCTCAATGCGTCAGAACGATCTTGACGGAGATGATCAGTAGACCGAGCAGCAAGTTGACCGATGCGGTGACGGCCATGAGCCGCCGCGAAGCACCGGCGCGGCGGGCCGCGGCCACGGACCAGCCCACCTGCCCGGCCACGGCGACGGAGAGGGCCAGCCAGAGGGCGCCGCGCACGTCCAGGCCCAGGAGCGGACTGACGGCGACCGCGGCGGCCGGCGGGACGGCGGCCTTGACGATCGGCCACTCGTCACGGCACACGTTCCACACGAGCCGGCGGTCCGGAGCCTGCTGCGTCAGGCGCGCCCCGAAGAGCTGTGCATGCACGTGCCCGACCCAGAACACCACGCCGGTGAGGAACAGCAACAGCACCAACTCGACGCGGGGGAACGAGCCCAGGGAGCCGGCGCCGACCACCACGGAGGCCGCGAGCATGGATCCGTAGACGCCGCCCGTGTAGTCCGCGCGGGCCCGGCGCTCGGCACGGCGCTCCGCGCGGGCCGTGGCCGGGCCGATTCTCGTTCCGGCTCTGGTCCTCGGCACCGGTGACTCCCTCCGGACTCAGCTCGTCGAGCCGGTCACTGAGGCCGGAGCGTCGGCGTCCGGCTGCCGCGGACGGCGGTCCCCGGCCGTCGGCAGGTGCGGTGTGACCAGGAGACTGGCGAGAGCGATGCCGCCGGTGGCCAGGATCGCCGCCTTCAGACCGTCGAGCTGCGCGGAGGCGTAGGAGTCCGCGACGGCGTCGACCTCGGACGGTGGCAACCCGGCACGCTCGGCCGCCGAGCGCACCTGGTCGGTGGAGACGAAGGAGACCCCCGCCTGGAGAGCGACACCGACCTCCTCACGGGTCTGTTCGGACAGCCGCGGGTTGTCCGCCACCTGCGAGGTGAAGGCGTGGGCCAGCGCACCGATGAGGATCGACCCGATGAGCGCGGTGCCCAGCGCGGAGCCCAGATTCTGTGCCGTGAACTGGAGCCCTCCGGCCTCACTGCGTTCCTCCTCGCCGACGCTGGACTGGACGACGTTGCCGAGCTGCGAGGCGAGCAGGCCGACGCCCACGCCCAGCAGGGCCATGGCTCCGGCGAACTGCGCGTCGTCGATGACCGGGTCGATGGTGGCCAGCAGCCACACGATGGCCGCCGCCAGGGTCACCAGGGCCAGGCGGACCACCCGGCGCGGCCCCCACACCCGCCCCAGCGAGGACGCGGAAAGGGAGGTCACCAGCATCGTGGCGGACACCGGGAGCAGACGCAGACCCGTCTCGAAGGCGTCGAATCCCTGCACCACCTGCAAGTACAGGGGGATGGTGAAGAACAGCCCCAGCAGGATGAGGTTCTGGCTCAGCAGCGTCATCAGGCCGGACCGCAGGACGGGCCTGCCCAGCAGGGACAAGTGCACGAGGGGATCGGCGCCCCGGTGCTCCCGCCGCCGCTCCCAGTGCCGGAAGAGGGCCAGGACGGCCGCCCCGGCGCCGACGACGAACAGGGTCGGGGCGAAACCGAAGACGGTGAAGGGCGGGTTGCGGGGCTGCACCCACCCCCAGGTGCTGCTCTGCAGCACCCCGAGCACGCCCAGCCCCAGCCCGGCCGCGGAGAGCACCGCGCCGACCCCGTCCAGCCGGGGACGCGGGCCGCTCGGGGCGGACTTCGCGATCACCCGGCGGCACAGCAGGACGGCCACGACGACCACGACCTCGCCGGCGAAGACCAGCCGCCAGGTGAGGTACGTCGTCACCCAGCCGCCCAGGAGCGGGCCGACCGCGATCCCGGCACCGGCGAGCCCGCCGATGATCGCGTAGGCGATGGCCCGGTCCTTCCCGCGGTACGACTCGGCGACGAGGGCGGCCATGGCCGGCAGCACCATGGCGGCTCCGAGCCCTTCGATGACGGACCAGCCCAGCGTGAGGACCCACAGCGTGGGCGCCACGGCGGTCAGGGCCGACCCCACGCCGTAGACGACCAGCCCCAGAAGGAACATGCGGCGACGCCCCAGGATGTCCCCGAACCTGCCGCCGATGACCATGAAAGCCGCCATGACCAGCGCGTACAGGGTGATGACGGCCTGGATGGCGGTGACCTCGGTGTCGAAGTCCTCGACCAGCTGACTGATGGACACGTTCATGACGGAGGTGTCCAGGACCATCAGGAACTGGGCCGTTCCGAGGACGATCAGAGCCCGCCAGTGCTTCACGCTGTCCACCTCTCGCGCGTATCGCCGCTGTCCCATCGCATCCGAAGCACACGCCCCGTGCCTCACCCGCCACGGGGGAAGGCCGGGCGAAAGAAGAGGGGACTGACCATTTGTCCTCATTGGGGTGGTGTGTGATAGATACGATCTGTGCCGCACCGGGAGAAAGCGAAAACTGCGCGTTCCCGCAAGGAGCCCTCCCCTGAGCGCTCGCTGCTGGCGTCGGTCGTCGGCGATCCGGGACACCTCCCCGAACTCCTCGCCGACTTCGCTGTCCGCAGCGTCGGTCCTGCTGTGCCCGAAGCCATCGCCTCACTTCGGCGGGATCACCCCACCGCCACCGAGACGGAGCTACGGGCCCGCGTGGTCGCTCGCGGCCGTCGGACCGTCGTATCGGAGGGTTCGATCGTGGGCGGCCCGTTCCTCGTCCTCCTCCCCGTCGCGTTCTGCGCGGCGCTGCTCCGCCAGGCACGGACGGTCCTGGAGCTGGCCGCCCTCGACGGCCGCGACCCCACGGCGAGCGCCCGCGCCGGGGAACTCCTCGTCCTCCAGGGGGTGTACGAGGACACCCGGCAGGCGCAGCAGGCGCTCACCCGCACCGGACGCGCCGCCGGCGCACCCACCCGCTGGAAGCGGTGGGCGGCCCTGTGGGTCGTCACCCTGCGCATGGCCCACCTGCTGGGCATCCTCACGCCAGGCGAGGGAGGTCATGACGCGGGTCGACGCGTACACCGCGTCGCCGGCCAGGCTTGGCGGTGGCTGCTCCTCGGCGTGGTCTTCCTGGTCGGACTGGTCGCGCCCCTCGTCTGGCTCCCGTACATGGCGATGATCTACCAGCGCGCCGACGCCCGCCTGGCAGACCGTGTCCTCGCCTTCTACTTCGCCGACACCGCGCCCGCCCCGCGCCACCGGGCCTCCCGCCTCGAACCGGAAGTGATCGCGTCCGCGCTCCGCGCGCTCCTCTCCCTCCTCGTTCCGCTCGTCCTGACCGCCGCGACCTTCCTGACCGGGCTGCGCATCGCCGACAGCCGCTGGCCGGTCCTCGGCATCGCCCTGGCCACGGCCTCGGCAGCGGTCGGCGCGCTCTGGTACCGGCGCCACCACCGGCGTCCTTGACCGTCACAACAGCCCGAGGTCGCGCGCGCGGCGCACCGCGTCGCTGCGCCGGTTCACCGCCAGCTTCCGGTACACGCTCTTGAGGTGGGTCTTCACCGTGTTCACCGACACGTAGAGGTCGGCGGCGATCTCCTCCGTCGACATCATCCCGGCCAGCCGCTCCAGGACATCGCACTCACGTCCGCTCAGCTCCACCGCGACAAGTGGCGAGGGCGGCGTCTCCGGGACGGGCTGCTCCCCGCGTCGTAGCGGGCCGGGCGTGAGCCAGCCCCCGGCCAGCTCGTCCAGCGGAGCCGTGGCCAGAAGAGGCCGGATCCACGCTCCGGCATCCAGGAACGGACGCCGCAGCCGCTCGCGCCGGGCGTCGAGGAGCGCCTGTGCCACGAGTCTGCGGGCGGTGGCGGTGTCTCCCGCCCTCTCCGCGGCCTGAGCCCTCACCAGCGCTGCCCGCACGGTCACCGCCGGCCCCGTGCCGCCCTGCGTGTGGATGCTGTCGAGCAGGTCGACAGCCGTCTCGGGACGCCCGGCGGCGAGCTGGATCGCCGCGGCCTCCACCACACACGCCGGCTGGTCGCCGGACACGCCCTGGAGGACCTCGGCTGCTTCGTCCGGCCGCCCTTGGGCCAGGTGGGCGGCGGACGCGATGAGCGCCTCATGGCTTGCCGCCCAGGGTGAGGCCACCGCGGCGGAGACGGCCGGGTCCGCCGCCTCGACGGCGGCTCGTGCCCGGCCCCTGGCCAGCAGCAGACGGGCGGTGGCGAGGGCTCGTCCTGCCGACGGCACCGGATCACGGGCTCCCGACGGGACGGGCGCCTCGTCGAGGAGGGCCTGGGCCCGGTCCAGCTCATGACGGTCGACGGCCACGGCGGCCAGGACCAGCCTCTCGATGCCTGAACCCGACGACTGGGACATGCCGACGCGCTCCGTCTCGGACACCGCCGCCAGGGCCTTGCGCTCCGCCCGGCCGGGCCAGCCGTTCAGATAGTCGATCAGGGCCAGGTGCCCCATCGACTCCTCCCGGGGCAGCACGATGGCAGCGGAGCCGGGCGTGCCCACCACAGTGGTGAGAACAGCGCGTGCGTCCTCGAAACGCCCGGCCCACAGGCGTGCCGACCCCAGATGCGTCAGCAGCAGGGCGGGGATCTCGGGATGCTTGTCCAGGAGCTGCGCCGGGACTTCCCGCCGCAGCTCGGCGGCCGACTCGGCGGCCGACTCGGCCCGTGGCGGACATCCGGTCAGCCGGGCGGCCAGGGCCTCCAGCAGCGCACAGCTCAGCTGGGCGGCGGCCAGGTGGGGCGCGTCGTCGGCCAGATGCTCCCGGGCGCGGCGCAGGCGGGGCAGACCACGGTCCAGGTCGCACCGGGACAGGTCGTAGGCCGCGCGTACGAGGTCCGTCGCCGGACTCCGGGCCTCCGGCCCCATCCGGGAGAACAACTGGGTCAGGTCACCCGAGCGCAGGCCGTTGAAGAGCTGTCCGATCGCCAGGTCGTCGACGAGGGCCCCGGCGGTGAACTCCCAGTCGCCCGCGGCGGCGCCGTGGGCCAGTGTCTCCGGCAGGAATCCGGAACGGCGCATCCACCGCGCGGCCCGCCGGTGCAGTTCCGGCTCGACGCCGGGCAGGCGCTCGCGCAGATGGGCCCGGAGGATCTCCCCGAACAGCGGGTGGAGCTGGTACCAGGAGTGCCCGAGGTGCTCGACGAACGCGTTGTCGCGGTGCAGCCCGGCGAGGAGGGGTCCGGCATCGCTGCGGAGGGTCAGCGCGTCGGCAAGATCGGGAGAGAAACGATCCAGGACGCTGACGCGCAGCAGCAGGTCCTGCGTCTCCTCGGGCTGTCCCTTGAGGACCTCGGCCAGCAGGAAGTCCGCGACCGTACTGTGGTCCGCCTCGAACTCCTTGAGATAGAGCTCCGGGTCGGCGCTCTCCCGAGCGGCCAGAGCGGACAGGCGCAGACCGGCGGCCCAGCCCCGGGTGCGGTCCACCAGGGCGCCCGCGGCCTGGACCGGAAGGCTCAGACCATGCAGCTCAAGGAGAGCGACCGCCTCTTCGGGCGTAAAGGCGAGCTCCGCGGCGCGGATCTCCGTCAGCTCGCCGGCCGCCCGGTAACGGTGCAGCGGAAGCAGCGGTTCGGTGCGGGTGACGAGGACGAGGCGCAGCCCCTGCCCGGCGTGGCGCAGGACGAACTCCAGTTGCTCCGCGACCTCCGGAGCGGTCACCCGCTCGAACTCGTCGAGCACGAGGACCACGGGCCGGCCACGATCGTTCAGCTCGGCGGCGAGCGCGGCCAGCAGCTTCTGATCCACTTCGGTCGCGTCCGCGGGAGTCCCGATCCGGTCGGACGCCGACGCACCACAAGCGCGCAGTGCCTGAAGGACGTACGCCCAGAAAACTCCCGGACGCCGGTCCCCCACCTCCACGGTGAGCCAGGCGACCGGCGGCCGCAGTCCGCCGGCCCAGTCGGCCGCCAGCAGGGTCTTGCCGGCTCCGGCCGCCCCGTCGATCAGGGTCAGCGGCGTCCGGAGAGCCTGGTCGAGATGGTCGACGAGCCGCTGCCGCCGCAGGAACGTGTCCGGCCTCGCTGGGAAGGCGAACCGGGTGCGCAGAAACGGGTCCCCCACGGGGTCGGCGTACGGCACCGCCGGAACGATCGGAACCGCTGGTCCTCGGGAGTTGTCGTCCGTCTCGGCCACGGCGTCCATCACCCCTGTCCGCCAGGGTCACGTCACAGGTAGCGCTTCCTCCCTCAGCATCCCAGCCTTCCTGTCCCGCCGCGCGGCGGGACAGGACACCCGAAAACGAAGCAGCGCCCGACCCGACCGAAGTCGAATCAGGCGCTGCGTAGCAGGTCAGAGGCCATATCCCCCGCCCGCCTCCGGTAGGCCCTGTGGGACTCGAACCCACAACCAATGGATTAAAAGTCCACTGCTCTGCCAATTGAGCTAAGGGCCCAGGCGATGTTGCCCCCACGAGCATAGCCGGACCAGGCCGACTCTCCGATCGGGTATCGGTGACCCGGCCGTGCCGGAGGTGTGAAAACCCTCTCCGGAACGGCGAAGCGCCGTGGCCCCGTTGGGGGCCACGGCGCTTGTCACGCCTGTGCGTCAGCCGTTGCGCTTCCAGCGCGGCTTGTCCTCGCGGCGCTGGAAGGAACCGCCGCCACGGTGGTCGTCACGACGGCCCTGCGGACGGTCGTGCCCGGGACGGTCGTGCCCGCCGGAGCGGAAGCCCGGACGGTCGTCCCGGCGGTCCCGGTTGAAGGGACGGTCGCTGCCACGGTGCCCACCGCGCTCGTCCCGGCGGAAGCCGCCACGGTCGTCACGACGCTCGAACGGACGGCCGCCACGGTCGTCACGACGCTCGAACGGACGGCCGCCACGGTCGTCACGACGCTCGAAGGAACGACCACCACGGTCGTCACGACGGAAGCCGCCGCGCTCACCCCGGTCGCCCCGGTCCGCCCGGTCGTCCCGGCGGAAACCACCACGGTCGCGGTCACGGTCGAAGGAACGGCCGCCACGGTCACCGTCACGGTCCCGGTTGAACCCGCCGCGGTCGTCACGACGCTCGAACGAACGACCACCACGGTCATCACGACGCTCGAACGAACGCCCGCCACGGTCATCACGACGCTCGAAGGAACGGCCCCCACGGTCGTCACGACGCTCGAAGGAACGGCCACCGCGGTCACGGTCGAAGGACCGGTCACGCCCGGCACCGCCGCGCTCCTCGCGCTGCTCCCGCCGCTCGTAGGGCGCGGGAGCCTCGGAGCGCTGCTCGCGCTCGGCGTCCTGCGCGGTCCGCTGCTCCGGCACCGAGATCTCGACGCCGGCCGGAACCTCCGCGGGCTCCCCGGCGACCACGGCCGCAGGGTCCTCGCCACGCTCCCGGGCGACCCGCGCGAGCAGCCGGTCGGACTCCTCACGCAGCTCGTTCGCGCGCCGCTGCGCCCGCTCCAGCTCCTTGGTGAGCTGGGCGACCTCGCGCTCGGCCTGTTGCGCGGCGTTGCCCACGGACTCGGCCTGGACCTCGGTCATCGACCGGGCGCCGGTGATCTCGGCGACCTCCGGGTCGAAGGCCGCGCCGCCCTGGATGATGTGGCGCGTGGCGTCGACGCCCGCGTCCTCCATCAGCCGGAAGATCTGACGCCGCTGGTGCGGCAGGGACAGGGACACGACCGTGCCCGTGCGGCCGGCACGCGCCGTGCGGCCCGCGCGGTGCAGGTAGTCCTTGTGGTCGCCGGCCGGGTCCACGTTCAGCACCAGGTCGATGCCGTCGACGTGGATGCCGCGCGCCGCGACGTCGGTCGCGACGAGCACGTTGACGTACCCGTCCTTGAAGTCGGCCAGGGTCCGCGTCCGCGCGCCCTGGGTCATGCCGCCGTGCAGCGCGTCGGCCTTCACACCGGAGTCGCGCAGCTGCTCGGCGACGCGGTCGGCGCCCAGCTGGGTGCGGACGAAGATGATGGTGCGGCCCTTGCGGGAGGCGATGGCCGCGGTGACCGGCGCCTTGTCCTTGGGCTTCACGATCAGGATGTGGTGCGACATGGTCGTCACCGCGCCCTGGGCGGCGTCCACCTCGTGGTGGACCGGGTCCTTCAGGTACCGGTCGACGAGGGTCTTGATCTCGTTCTCCATGGTCGCGGAGAACAGCATCCGCTGACCGCCCGCCGGGATCTGGTCGAGCAGCTCCGTCACCTCGGGCAGGAAGCCCAGGTCGGACATCTGGTCGGCCTCGTCGAGAACGGCGATCTGCACGTTCTCCAGCGAGCAGGCGCCGCGGTTGATGATGTCGCGCAGCCGGCCCGGAGTGGCGACCAGGACGTCGACGCCCCTCTCCAGGGCGTAGATCTGGTTGCCCATGGACGTACCGCCGCAGACGACCTTCATCTTGAGGCCGAGGACGTCGCCGTAGGGCTGGAGCGCGTCGGCGACCTGCATGGCGAGCTCACGCGTCGGCGTGAGGATGACGGCCCGCGGCTTGTGCTTCTCGGTGCGGCCGCCGGCCAGCGTGGCCAGGGTCGGCAGACCGAAGGAGAGGGTCTTGCCGGAGCCGGTGCGGCCACGGCCGAGGATGTCCTTGCCGACCAGGGCGTCCGGGATGGTCGCGGCCTGGATCGGGAAGGGGGTGGTCACACCGTTCTGCGCGAGCTTGCGCACGACGCCCTCGGGGAGACCGAGGCCGGCGAAAGTGAGTTCGGGGGTGTCGTCGGCTGCCTCGTTCTCGGGCACGACGATGTGATCAGTACTGGCGATGGACATGCGAATGCGAAACCTTCCGGAGTCTCGTCGGCACGCGCCCGTCAACTCCGTGATTCGCGATTCGCAATACGACCGCCTCAATGCGGTCCACCACGGCAAGGGAGAGAGTACGCGCCACACGGCGCGCTCTGCAGTGGCGCCGGGCAAGTTGGGATCAAACGATCTGCCACCATACGCACTCCGGGCCCCACAAGGCAAACCGGACTGTGCAGGAGGCAGCGGGCTGCTTTCCGAGGCCGGACAGCTTCCCGACCCCTCCAACCAACCCCCGGCCGGAAATGTTCCCGCCGCGACGGCGCACTCCCGGCCCGCGGCGGCGACCGCCGCGACAGTGCGTTCCCGGCCCTACGCCGGTGACCCCGCCTCCGGTGCCGGCTCCCGCTGCGCCAGCTGCGGCCCCGGCGGCTCGTGCGCCGACGACGACGGCTCCGGCTTGTCCGTCGGCTCCGGCGACGTCGTCACCTCGGTCGGCGTCGGCGTGGGCTCGGGATCCGCCGACCGGGTGGGCGTCGGCGGGGCCGGCGGCTTCGGCGTCGGCCTGGCCGGCTTCCCCGGCTTGTCGCGCCCCGGCGGGGAGGCGCTCACCACGGCGGACGGCGACGCCCCGGGGGTCGCCGGTCCCCCCGCCTTACCGCCCTTGTCCTTGCCGCCCTTCTTCCCCTTGCCGCGCCCGCGCTCGCCGTCGGCCCCCGCCGCGCCGAGCCCGGTACCGCCGCCCGACACCGCCGAGCCGCCGTCGGGCGTCTCGCCGCCCCGCTGCCCGGCGGAGTGCGACGGCTTGACGCTCCCGCCCGCGTCGTCGTCGCCGACGCTCATGCAGCCGGCGGCGGCGGCGACGGCCACGACCGTGGCGGCCAGACGGACGGGTACGTACAAGGGGCGCACGGGGCCACCTCCGGGAAGGGTGATGGAGTCAACACCTCCAACTCCCGCCGCACACAAGAGGACACGCGCCCCGTATTCACAACCCGCTCAGCCGTAGCCCAGGGCGTGAAGGCGCGCGTCGTCGATGCCGAAGTGGTGCGCGATCTCGTGCACCACTGTGATCTCCGTCTCGGCGACGACGTCCTCCCGCGACTCGCACATCCGCAACGTGGGATTCCGGTAGATGGTGATGCGGTCCGGCAGCACACCGGCGTACCACTCGCCCCGGTCGGTCAGCGGAGTCCCCTCGTACAGCCCGAGCAGCTCGGGATCGTCCGACGGCGGATCGTCCTCGACGAACACCGCGACGTTGTCCATCAATCGCGTCAACTCCGGCGGGATCCGGTCGAGCGCCTCGGCAACCAGTTCCTCGAACTCCTCGCGCGTCATCTCCAGCACAGGCCCATTGTCGGCCACGACACGGCCGTACGAGAGCCATCCGGCGTCGCATATCCGGCCCGTCACTTGGGCATACGGGACCAATGGCCCGCGTCCCCGCCGCAGTCCTGAGTGTCCTGAACCCGATCCGCAAGGCCCCGCGCACCCTCGCCCGCCGCTACCGCTCCCGCCAGGCCCCGGCCACGGTCGAACTCGTGCCGCAGCCGCACCCCTGGTCCCGCGCGGTGGGGCTGGTGGCCGTCGTCCTCCTCGGCGCCTGGCTGGGCCTGCTGGTCGTGGGCAATGTCCGGGTCCCGGTCGGCCCCATGAACACCACCATGACCCTGCGCCCCTCCTTCACGGGCGGCACCAAGATCAACATCTCGCCGCTGGGCGCCCTCCAGCTCGACAGCCACATCGCCCCCGTCCGCCTGGACGTGAACGTCGACCAGCTCGACCCGGAGCGCTCCCAGGCTCTGGTCGACCACCCCGAACGGCTCTCCGGCCTCCAGGACGAGGTCACCCAGGACGTCGGACGCGGCACCCTCGACCTGGCCCTCCGCTCGGGCGTCGCCGTCGTCGGCGGCGCCACCGCACTCGGCCTCGCGGTCTACCGCCGGCCCCGCCGCGCCCTGGCCGCCGGCGGCCTCGCGCTCACCCTCCTCGCCGCCTCGGGCGGCACGGCGTACGCCACCTGGCGCCCCGACTCCGTCCTGGAACCCAAGTTCTCCGGACTCCTCACCTCGGCCCCCTCCCTGGTGGGCAACGCGCGCAGCATCGTCACCGAATTCGACGTCTACCAGAAGGAATTGGCCCGCCTGGTCACCAACGTCACCAAGCTCTACGACGCCACCTCGACCCTCCCGGCCTACGCGCCCGACCCCTCCACCATCCGGGTCCTGCACGTCTCCGACATCCACCTGAACCCGGCGAGCTGGAAGATCATCGCCTCGCTCGTGGAGCAGTACAAGGTGGACGTGATCGTCGACTCGGGCGACACGATGGACCACGGCACGGCCGCCGAGAACGGCTTCCTGGACCCCATCGAGGGCCTCGGGGCCCCCTACGTCTGGGTCCGCGGCAACCACGACTCGATGATCACCCAGCGCTATCTGGAGGGCCTGAAGAACGTCCACGTCCTGGACGACGGCCGGGCCGAGACGATCGAGGGCCTGCGCTTCGCGGGCATCGGCGACCCGCAGTTCACCCCGGACCGCTCGAAGCAGCCCGGCAACGAGCAGTCCCAGGAACTGGCCGGAGCCCGCCTGGCCACGGCCCTGCGCGACCAGCGCACGGCCGGCACCCCGGTGGACATCGCCATCGCCCACGAGCCGTCGGCGGCCCGCGAGGTCGACGGTGAGGTGCCACTGGCGCTGGCCGGCCACGTCCACCACGACGAGATGGAAGTCCTGAAGTACGGCACCCGGCTCCGCATCGAGGGCTCCACGGGCGGCAGCGGCCTGCGCGCCATCGAGGGAAAGCACCCGGATCCCATCGAGGCGTCGATCCTGTACTTCGACCGGGACAACCGCCGCCTCCAGGCCTGGGACGAGATCGAACTGGGCGGCCTCGGCCTGACGACAGCCGAGGTCAGCCGCCACATCCCGGAGGAGAACCAACCGGGCGCGACCCAGTCCCCGACCACCCCCGCGACGGAGCCCCCGTCGCAGTCCCCGACGCCCTCCCCCTAAACCGTTTTGGCGATAGCTCCCGCCATCCCATATGCTTCTCACGTCCCCGACGCGCTGAGAAGCGCCCAGGCGGGCCGATAGCCCTCATCGTCTAGCGGCCTAGGACGCCGCCCTTTCAAGGCGGTAGCACGGGTTCGAATCCCGTTGGGGGCACGCACCACCCTGTGCGACACTGTCGTACGACGCTTGGTCCTGTGGAGCAGTTTGGAGTGCTCGCCACCCTGTCAAGGTGGAGGCCGCGGGTTCAAATCCCGTCAGGACCGCTGAGGTTTCACGTGAAACCTCGTGGCTGGGTAGCTCAGTTGGTACGAGCGTCCGCCTGAAAAGCGGAAGGTCGCCGGTTCGACCCCGGCCCCAGCCACCGCCGCCCTTACCAGGGCTTGAGCCCCTCTCCATCGCTAGTGGAGAGGGGCTCTTTCGTGCCGTATACGCCAACCGGTACGCCAACGCCCTCGGGAGAGAGTGTCCCTCACTTCTCGTGGGCGGCGGCTTGTGCGTTCGAGGTCCCTCACGCCCGCCCCCCTGTGCGGCCCGCCCCACCGCCGGAGGCAAAAGCGTTAGCCACGAATTTCCCGGGGATGAGATCCTGGATCCCGTATGTCTACGCAATCCGCCCCCGCCCTCGGCGCCCTCGCCCCCCGTCTGACCGAGCTGTCCCTGCGCGACGCGCACCGGCTCGGGCGCAGGCTCGAAGGTGCGCGCAAGATCCGTAAGCCGGAGGCCCGGTCCGCCGTCCTCGCCGAGATCGAGGCCGAGATCGCCAAGGGCGAGGAGCGCATCGCCACCCGGCGCGCCCGCGTGCCAGCCGTCACGTACCCCGAGCAGCTGCCGGTCAGCCAGAAGAAGGACGACATCGCGGCCGCGATCCGCGACCACCAGGTCGTGATCGTCGCCGGCGAGACCGGCTCCGGCAAGACGACCCAGATCCCCAAGATCTGCATGGAGCTCGGCCGGGGCGTACGCGGCATGATCGGCCACACACAGCCGAGAAGGATCGCCGCCCGTACCGTCGCCGAGCGCGTCGCGGAGGAGCTCAACACGCCCCTCGGCGAGGCCGTCGGCTGGAAGGTCCGCTTCACCGACCAGGTCGACCCGGACGCCACCTTCGTCAAGCTCATGACGGACGGCATCCTGCTCGCCGAGATCCAGACCGACCGCGAGCTGCGCGCCTACGACACGATCATCATCGACGAGGCCCACGAGCGGTCCCTCAACATCGACTTCCTGCTGGGCTACCTCGCCCAGCTGCTGCCGAAGCGCCCCGACCTCAAGGTCGTCATCACCTCGGCCACGATCGACCCCGAGCGCTTCTCGCGGCACTTCGGCGACGCCCCGATCATCGAGGTCAGCGGCCGTACGTACCCCGTGGAGGTCCGCTACCGGCCGCTCCTGGAGGAGGACGGTGACGACGCCGACCGCGACCAGATCACCGCGATCACCGACGCCGTCGAGGAACTCCAGAAGGAGGGCCAGGGCGACATCCTGGTCTTCCTCTCCGGTGAACGCGAGATTCGTGACACGGCAGACGCCCTGACCAAGAAGAACTACCGCTTCACGGAGATCCTGCCCCTCTACGCCCGGCTGTCGCACGCCGAACAGCACCGCGTCTTCCAGCAGCACACCGGACGCAGGATCGTTCTGGCCACGAACGTCGCCGAGACCTCGCTCACCGTCCCGGGCATCAAGTACGTCATCGACCCGGGCTTCGCACGGATCTCCCGCTACAGCCACCGCACCAAGGTCCAGCGCCTCCCCATCGAGCCGGTCTCCCAGGCCAGCGCCAACCAGCGCAAGGGCCGCTGCGGCCGTACCTCGGACGGCATCTGCATCCGCCTCTACAGCGAGGACGACTTCAACGCCCGCCCGGAGTTCACGGACGCGGAGATCCTGCGGACGAACCTCGCCTCCGTCATCCTCCAGATGACCGCGGCCGGCCTCGGCGACATCGAGAAGTTCCCCTTCATCGACCCGCCGGACCACCGCAACATCCGCGACGGCGTGCAGCTCCTCCAGGAGCTGGGCGCCCTCGACCCGGCGCAGAAGGACCACCGCAAGCGGCTCACGGACACCGGCCGCAAGCTCGCCCAGCTGCCCGTCGACCCGCGGCTGGCCCGCATGGTCCTGGAGGCGGACAAGAACGGCTGCGTGCGCGAGGTCATGGTCATAGCCGCCGCGCTGTCCATCCAGGACCCGCGCGAGCGCCCCGCCGACAAGCAGACCCAGGCCGACCAGCAGCACGCCCGCTTCAAGGACGAGACCAGCGACTTCCTGGCCTACCTCAACCTCTGGCGCTACATCCGCGAGCAGCAGAAGGAGCGCGGTTCGTCCTCCTTCCGCCGGATGTGCAAGCAGGAGTACCTCAACTTCCTTCGCATCCGCGAATGGCAGGACATCTACAGCCAGTTGCGCACGGTCGCGAAGCAGATGGGCATCCACCTCAACGAGGACGATGCCCCGGGCGACCGCATCCACGTCTCCCTCCTCGCGGGCCTGCTCTCCCACATCGGCATGAAGGACGTGAAGGACGCCGGTGGGGAGGGCGGGAGAAACGCCGGGAAGAACGAGTACCTGGGCGCCCGCAACGCCAAGTTCGCGATCTTCCCCGGCTCGGCCCTCTTCAAGAAGCCCCCGCGCTTCGTGATGTCCGCCGAGCTCGTCGAGACGTCCCGCCTCTGGGCCCGCGTCAACGCCAGGATCGAGCCCGAGTGGGTCGAACCCCTCGCCGGCCACCTCCTCAAACGCACGTACAGCGAACCGCACTGGGAGAAGGACCAGGCCGCGGTGGTGGCGTACGAGAAGGTCACGCTCTACGGCGTGCCGATCGTGGCGCAGCGGAAGGTCAACTACGGCCGGATCGACCCCGAGGTCAGCCGCGACCTGTTCATCCGGAACGCGCTGGTCGAGGGCGACTGGCGCACGCACCACAAGTTCTTCTCGGACAACCGCAGGCTCCTCACCGAGGTCGAGGAGCTGGAGCACCGCGCCCGGCGCCGGGACATCCTGGTCGACGACGAGACGCTGTTCGACTTCTACGACCAGCGGATCCCGGACCACGTCGTCTCCGGCGCGCACTTCGACTCCTGGTGGAAGCACAAGCGGCACGAACAGCCCGACTTCCTCGACTTCGAGCGCGAGATGCTCCTCACCGAGAAGGCGGGCGAGGTCACCAAGGCCGACTACCCGGACTCCTGGCGCCAGGGCAATCTCAAGTTCCGGGTGACGTACCAGTTCGAGCCGGGCGCGGACGCCGACGGCGTGACCGTCCACATCCCCCTCCAGGTCCTCAATCAGGTCACGGACGAGGGCTTCGACTGGCAGATCCCGGGCCTCAGGGAGGAGCTCGTCACGGAGCTCATCCGCTCCCTGCCCAAGCCGATCCGGCGCAACTACGTCCCCGCCCCGAACTACGCGAAGGCGTTCCTGGACAAGGCGGTCCCCTTGCAGGAGCCCCTCACCACGACCATGGCCCGCGAGCTGCGGCTCATGGTCGGAGTCCCGTTCGACGCCGAGGACTTCGACTGGGGCAGGGTCCCCGACCATCTGAAGATCACCTTCCGGATCGTCGACGAGCGGCGCCGCAAGCTGGCCGAAGACAAGGACCTGGAGGCGCTGAAGCTCAGGCTCCGGCCTAAGGCCCGCAAGGCCCTCTCCCAGGCAGCCGCTGCCACCGCGGAACGCCAGGGCGGCGAGTCCCTGGAGCGCAAGGGCCTCACGGACTGGACGATCGGCACCCTCACCCGCGTCTTCGAGACCAGGCGGGCCGGCCAGCCGGTGAAGGCGTACCCGGCGCTGGTCGACGACGGCGACACGGTCTCCGTACGCCTCTTCGACACGGAGGCCGAGCAGCAGCAGGCCATGTGGAAGGGCACCCGCCGCCTGATCCTGCGCAACATCCCGGTGAACCCGGCGAAGTTCGCCTCCGAGAAGCTGACGAACGCGCAGAAGCTGGCGCTGTCCGCGAATCCGCACGGCTCCATCCAGGCGCTGTTCGACGACTGCGCGACGGCGGCCGCCGACAAGCTGATCGCGGACTTCGGCGGGCCGGCGTGGGACGAGGAGTCGTACCGCAAGCTGTACGACAAGGTGCGCGCCGAGATCGTCGACACGACCGTCCGCACGGTGGGCCAGGTGCAGCAGGTCCTGGCCGCCTGGCAGGCCTGTGAACGCCGCCTGAAGGCCGTACGCAGCCCCGCGCTGCTGCCGAACCTCCAGGACGTGCGGAAGCAGCTGGACGCCCTCGTGAAGCCCGGCTTCGTGACGGAGGCGGGTCTGCGTCGCATGCCGGACCTGATGCGCTACCTGGTGGCCGCGGACCGGCGTCTGACGCAGATGGCGACGAACGTCCAGCGGGACACCACGCGGATGCAGAAGGTCCACGAGATGCAGGACGAGTACGCCTGGCTCCTGGAGCAGATGCCGCAGGGCCGGCCGGTGCCGTCGTCGGTCCTGGACATCCGCTGGATGATCGAGGAGCTCCGGGTCAGCTACTTCGCCCACGCGCTGGGCACGGCGTACCCCGTCTCCGACAAGCGGATCGTGAAGGCGATCGACGCGGCGGTGCCGTAACGGCGTGCGCACGCAGGGTGAGTTCGACCAGGGCCCCACCCTCCTGTACAGTCTCTTCTCGCAGCGCAACGCACGAATGGCGCCGCGAAACCTGGTCCTGTGGAGCAGTTTGGAGTGCTCGCCACCCTGTCAAGGTGGAGGCCGCGGGTTCAAATCCCGTCAGGACCGCAGTGAGGAAAGAGGGCCCGCATCCCGCGAGGGGTGCGGGCCCTTTCTCATGACCGCGACGAGGAGAGCCCGGATCTTCGGATCCGGGCTCTCCTCGTCGCCCGGGCCCCGCCGCGTTCAGGTTCCTTTGTGCGCCCCTGACCTGCGAGACACCCCCTCGCGGCCCCTCACGCCGTCTTGACGGCCTGTCATTCCCTCGGTACCCAGAAACCAGGGCCGTTCCCGTTCGGCCTTCTGGAGGTGGCGTATGGCGGCATCGGCTAGGCACGAGACGCGGGCCCTGCTCCGTGCGCACCTGGCGGCCGCGTCGTCGTACCGGCATCTCACTCGCCACTGCCCGATCTGCCATCGCCTGCTGCGGCTGGCGATGGAGTCCGCCCAGTCCGCCCCTCGCACCGCCCAGGCCTCCCAGGGGGCCGTCGAGAACGAGAGCCCGGCGCGGGCGTGACCGGGGGCCGGTCCCAACACCCGTCCGCACAGGGGATTCTGGAGTCGGGAGTTCCACTACCGCACCCGCGGTGGAGCTAACAAGCCGCTCGGTATGTGACGGGTGTCACCGCATGAGTTTTGGAAAGTGCGGTACTTACACCCCGCCTACAACAGGTCAATTTAATATGTGCAATTGCACCCTGTTCGACGGTGCTGCACACAGGGGATCCGACACCCCTCCCCAGACTCCGACAAGGCCGCTCACAACGGGGCTCAGCGGACCGACAGCCGGCGCACAAAAAAGTCGCGCTGGACCCGGCGGAGTCCAGCGCGACCGACGACGCACCCTGTATATGCCTGGAGAGCTCTGACTGGCGTGGGCATGGGGCCTGTTGGGGCAGGACCCGCGTCGCTTGGAGCTGTGGTTCCGGACGTCTCGGCTGATGGGGGACCAGCCGGTTTGCCCGGTTATTCAGTTGTTCAGGCCTCGCTGCGCTGCTGCGGAATGCCCGCGAGCAGAGCGCGGACCTCGGCCTCGCGGTAGCGGCGATGCCCGCCGAGCGTGCGGATCGACGTGAGCTTGCCGGCCTTCGCCCACCGCGTGACCGTCTTGGGGTCGACGCGGAACATGGTGGCGACCTCAGCCGGGGTCAGCAGCGGCTCGGCATCAGGGGTGCGAGCGGTCATGAGCGGCCTCCTCGGGAGAACCGAACCTTCTCGGTTCTTTCCTCTAAATTCTGCACCTTGACCCGCGTTGCCCGAAATGGCGGACGCGAGTCGAGTCGGTTATAGGACGAACGGCTTGTCCTCGGCACTACAACTACACCATCTGTCCAGCCGCGTCGGCCAAACCGATGGAATTGCCCTCCCAGGTGTTCATCAGCGACGGAAGCCGATGGACCATGCCATAGCGGACAGTCACGCCACTGTGACGATCAGTCACAGGGCGATCAGGAGTCACGAGACCCCCCAAAGCGTGCAATGCTGAGATTCCGCCCACGATGCAGCACAACGGGACGGAAGGAGCCCCCCGGACTCCTTGTCCTATTTTGGCATGAGGAGGGGCAAGGGGCGCAAGGGTCATGTACGTGCAGTCCGTCACGTTTGGCCTACTTGAGAGGTACGCCCGGATCGGAACCTACGTCCGTTGTTGACAAGGCGTCAGTAGACGCAGAGCGCACTTCAGGAACGTCGGTGCGAGGACGAAACCCCAAAACGGGCGGTACGTCAAACGCCTGTTCGTGACCGGTCGCGAGCGGTCCGTAGGAACCGAAGGTCAGAGGTCAGTTCGCCGACCGCAGATCGCGGACGGAACGCCACCGGTCCACCAGCCGGGCGTACGCCTCCCCCGCGACCGCCCCGTCGCCCCGGCGCAGCGCGGCGATGCCCTCGGCCACGTCCGCGGCCGAGTGGTCGTGCTCCAGCGCCCCGGCCGGCAGGGCGTGCACCAGGCCGCCGTAGTCCAGCTCCACGAGCGAGCGCGGGTGGAACTCCTCCAGCCAGCGCCCGACGTCCACCAGGCCGTCGATCAGCGGCCCCTCGTCCATGGCCTCCTTCAGGGCCCGCAGGCCCCGGGCCACGCGCCGCCGGGCCTGGACCATGGGAGTGCGGTAGCGCAGCACCGGCGGGCTGTCCTCGCTGTCGCCCTTGTCGTACTCGCGCTCCTCGTCGGCGACCAGCACGAACCAGTTGATCGGCACCTGCCAGGTCGCCGTACGGATCCACGGCCGGGCGTCCGGGTTCTCCCCCAGCCAGCGCTCGTAGTCCTGGGCCGCCTGGTGGCGCAGGAAAGGCGGCAGGACCGCGTCCAGGACGGGCGGCGGGAGCTCCTCGGAGAGCTCTTCCAGGGCCTGCCAGCCGCGCAGCCGGGTGCGCCAGGGGCAGACGCAGACGACGCCGTCGACGTCCAGCACGAAGGCGTCCTGGCTCTCGTGCACCGGCACCAGGACCGGCGGGGTGGGCGCCAAGTCGGCCAGGGCACGCCGGAGTTCGTCCTGGTACGAGGGACGGTCGGGACGGCGCGCGTAGCGGGCCCAGTGACTGCGCTCCGGCTCCGGGAAGGCGGCCAGCGGTTCGTACACGCGCAGATAGGTCGCGTAGGGGACGATCACCGAGGACACCTTGGGCACGCCTGCTCCCTCCCCCGCCCATCGTCGCGAAAACCTGCGGGACCACTCACAAAAGCGCGGGAAATCTATGCAAATCGTCGCACGGCTGTACTCCGGTCGGAGGTGATCCTGAGCACGGTGCGGCCGGCGGGCGCACCAGGCTCTAATCTCGTGCTCACAGTCCCCGCCACCCGCACGGGAGCTGGTCTCCACCCGCCGCAACTTACTCAGGAGTCACCACAGTGACCGACGTAACCGGCGCACCTGCTGATGTACTGCACACCCTGTTCCACTCGGACCAGGGCGGTCATGAGCAAGTCGTGCTCTGCCAGGACCGCGCGAGCGGCCTCAAGGCCGTCATCGCCATCCACTCCACCGCCCTGGGCCCCGCGCTCGGCGGTACGCGCTTCTACCCGTACGCGAACGAGGCCGAGGCCGTCGCCGACGCGCTGAACCTCGCCCGCGGGATGTCGTACAAGAACGCCATGGCCGGTCTCGACCACGGTGGCGGCAAAGCCGTGATCATCGGTGACCCGGAGCGGATCAAGACCGAGGAGCTGCTCCTCGCCTACGGCCGGTTCGTCGCCTCCCTCGGCGGCCGGTACGTCACCGCCTGCGACGTCGGCACATACGTCGCCGACATGGACGTCGTGGCCCGCGAGTGCCGCTGGACCACCGGCCGCTCCCCGGAGAACGGCGGCGCCGGTGACTCCTCCGTCCTCACCGCCTACGGCGTCTACCAGGGCATGCGGGCCTCCGCGCAGCACCTGTGGGGCGACCCCTCGCTGCGCGCGAAGCGGGTCGGCATCGCCGGCGTCGGCAAGGTCGGCCACCACCTGGTGGAGCACCTGGTGAAGGAGGGCGCCGAGGTCTTCGTCACGGACGTGCGCGAGGACGCCGTACGGCGGATCACCGAGCGGCACCGGGACGTCATGGCCGTGAAGGACACCGCCGAGCTGATCCGCATCGACGGCCTGGGCATCTACGCCCCCTGCGCGCTGGGCGGGGCACTGGACGACGACACCGTGCCCGTGCTGACCGCCGAGGTGGTCTGCGGCGCCGCCAACAACCAGCTCGCCCACCCGGGCGTGGAGAAGGACCTCGCCGACCGCGGGATCCTCTACGCGCCGGACTACGTGGTGAACGCCGGCGGCGTCATCCAGGTGGCCGACGAGCTGCACGGCTTCGACTTCGAGCGGTGCAAGGCGAAGGCGGCGAAGATCTTCGACACCACGCTGGCCATATTCGCACGTGCGAAGGAAGACGGCATTCCGCCGGCTGCCGCAGCCGACCGGATCGCCGAGCAGCGCATGCACGACGCGGCCGCGGCCCGCCGGGCGCGCTGATCCGGGAGCCCTCTCGTACGTTTGGCCGGTACCCGTCGGTGGGCAGTTAGAGAGAACTCTCACTTCTACCGGCGGGTCGACCGCCGATAAGTGGTTAAAATCGCGGTTGACCAGCGAGGACGGGGCGCCTCGAAGGTCCTGGGCGCGGGCACGTCATGCGGGCGACGTACCGTATGGGCGCGGGCTCAGGTACCGTGGAAGCCCTACGGACCGGTCTCTCCGCGGAGAGTCCGTGCCGGACCATGAACGCGTGTCAAGACTCTGGGGCCGTCGAGCCCCGTCGTTGAGGGGGTCGAGCCATGGGGCGCGGCCGGGCCAAGGCCAAGCAGACGAAGGTCGCCCGCCAGCTGAAGTACAACAGCGGTGGGACTGACCTCTCACGCCTGGCCGAGGAGCTGGGTGCATCGCCTTCGAATCCGCAGCCGCCTAACGGCGGGCCGTTCGAGGACGATGATCAGGACGACGACCTGTACGCACGGTACGCCGACCTCTACGAGGACGACGATGAAGACGAGGACGATCAGTCCTCGCAACACCGTCGCGGCGCTTGACCCTGCACTGAGCACTCACCCGGTCGGTGACTTCGGTCACCGACCGGGTTCTGTGCTGCCCGCAGGGTCACGGCCCTCCGTGCCTCAGTTCGCGTAGTCACCGATCAGGGCGGCACCGGTGGTGTGCTCGCCCCGGTCCGTGATCTCGCCTGCCACCCAGGCGTCCACGCCGCGGTCGGCCAGGGTCGCCAGGGCCACGTCCGTGGACTCCTGCGGCACGATCGCGATCATGCCGACGCCCATGTTCAGGGTCTTCTCCAGCTCCAGGCGCTCGACGTTCCCCGTCCGGCCGACGAGGTCGAAGACCGGACCCGGGGTCCAGGTGGAGCGGTCGACGATCGCGTGCAGCTCGTCGGGGACGACCCGGGCGAGGTTGGCCGCGAGTCCGCCGCCGGTGACATGGCTGAAGGCGTGCACCTCGGTGGTGCGCATCAGGGCCAGGCAGTCCAGCGAGTAGATCTTCGTCGGCTCCAGCAGCTCCTCGCCGAGGGTGCGGCCGAACTCTTCGATGTGGGTGTCCAGGGCCAGGCCCGCCTGGTTCAGCAGGACGTGCCGGACGAGGGAGTACCCGTTCGAGTGAAGACCGGAGGACGCCATGGCGATCACCGCGTCACCCGTACGGATACGATCCGCGCCGAGCAGCCGGTCGGCCTCCACGACGCCCGTGCCGGCGCCGGCGACGTCGAAGTCGTCCTCGCCCAGCAGGCCCGGATGCTCGGCCGTCTCACCGCCGACCAGGGCGCAGCCGGCCAGCACACAGCCCTCGGCGATGCCCTTGACGATGGCGGCGACACGCTCGGGGTGGACCTTGCCGACGCAGATGTAGTCGGTCATGAACAGCGGCTCGGCGCCGCACACCACGATGTCGTCCATGACCATGGCGACCAGGTCGTGGCCGATCGTGTCGTAGACGCCGAGCTGGCGGGCGATGTCGACCTTGGTGCCGACGCCGTCCGTGGCGGAGGCGAGCAGGGGCCGCTCGTAGTTCTTCAGGGCGGAGGCGTCGAAGAGGCCGGCGAAGCCGCCGAGGCCGCCGAGGACCTCGGGGCGCTGGGCCTTCTTCACCCACTCCTTCATCAGCTCGACGGCGCGGTCGCCCGCTTCGATGTCGACGCCCGCGGCTGCGTAGCTGGCACCAGTTGTCTCAGACATGGCTAATGAGAACCTTCGTGTCGTACAGCAGGTATTGCGGGCTGCCTACGGGCGGCGGATCGCGTCGGCGGCGGCCGTGGCGGCCGGGCCGGCGGCCAGCTCCGTCTCCAGGAGCTGCTTGCCGAGCAGCTCGGGGTCGGGGAGCTCCATCGGGTACTCGCCGTCGAAGCAGGCGCGGCACAGGTTCGGCTTGGCGATGGTGGTCGCCTCGATCATGCCGTCGATGGAGATGTAGGCCAGGGAGTCGGCGCCCAGGGAGGTGCCGATCTCGTCGATCGTCATGCCGTTGGCGATGAGCTCGGCGCGGGTGGCGAAGTCGATGCCGAAGAAGCAGGGCCACTTCACGGGCGGCGAGGAGATCCGGATGTGGACCTCGGCGGCGCCCGCCTCGCGGAGCATGCGGACCAGGGCCCGCTGGGTGTTGCCGCGCACGATCGAGTCGTCGACGACGACCAGGCGCTTGCCCTTGATGACTTCCTTCAGCGGGTTCAGCTTCAGGCGGATGCCCAGCTGGCGGATGGTCTGCGAGGGCTGGATGAACGTACGGCCGACGTAGGCGTTCTTCACCAGACCGGCGCCGAAGGGGATGCCGGAGGCCTCGGCGTAACCGATGGCCGCCGGGGTGCCGGACTCCGGGGTCGCTATGACCAGGTCGGCCTCGACCGGGGCTTCCTTCGCGAGCTTGCGGCCCATCTCCACGCGGGAGAGGTAGACGTTCCGGCCGGCGATGTCGGTGTCCGGGCGGGCCAGGTACACGTACTCGAAGACACAGCCCTTGGGCTTCGCTTCCGCGAACCGGGACGTGCGCAGGCCGTTCTCGTCGATGGCGACGAACTCGCCCGGCTCGATCTCGCGGACGTAGGAGGCGCCGCAGATGTCCAGGGCCGCGGACTCCGAGGCCACGACCCAGCCGCGCTCGAGACGGCCGAGGACCAGGGGGCGGATGCCCTGCGGGTCGCGGGCCGCGTAGAGGGTGTTCTCGTCCATGAAGACGAGGCTGAAGGCGCCGCGCACCTGCGGAAGGACCTGGCCGGCCGCTTCCTCGATGGTCAGCGGCTTGCCGTCCTCGTCGACCTGGGCCGCGAGGAGCGCGGTGAGCAGGTCGGTGTCGTTGGTGGCCGCCACGCGCGGCGTGCGGCCGCCCTCCTGCTTGGGCAGGTCGGCGACCATCTCGGCGAGCTGGGCGGTGTTGACGAGGTTGCCGTTGTGGCCGAGCGCGATGGAACCGTGCGCGGTCGCGCGGAACGTCGGCTGGGCGTTCTCCCACACGGAGGCACCGGTGGTCGAGTAGCGGGCGTGACCGACCGCGATGTGACCCTGGAGCGAACCGAGGGAGGTCTCGTCGAAGACCTGGGAGACCAGGCCCATGTCCTTGAAGACGAGGATCTGTGAGCCGTTGCTGACCGCGATTCCCGCGGATTCCTGGCCTCGATGCTGGAGGGCGTAGAGCCCGAAGTACGTGAGCTTGGCGACCTCTTCGCCCGGAGCCCAGACACCGAAGACGCCGCAAGCGTCCTGGGGGCCCTTCTCACCGGGGAGCAGGTCGTGGTTGAGTCGTCCGTCACCACGTGGCACGCAACCGAGTGTAGGCGAGGTCGCCCACTGGTCCGAATTGGGGATACCGGACTTTTCAGTGGATCACTGCTCGGCGACGGCTCGCACACTCGTGCCGTTTTCGCTGGTCAGCGTCAGAGTTTGATGATCCACTCCGTACTTCAGCTTCCCGTCGAAAAGTCGCAGCAGGGCCTTCTCGTCGGACATGAGTGAGTCTTCGCACATCATTCGGGTCGTGGACGGGCGGCCGAGGGTGATATCGCCGTCGCGGACGGTGGCCTCGGCGTTCACCTTGTTGCAGCCGAGGCTGCCCGAGACGGTGCCCTTCTTCTCGTCGAAGGTGAGGTGGGCACGGCCGTCGGTCCGAGGGGTCGTGACGGTCCACTTGGTGCCGCTGAGCGGGGCGTCCTCGGCCTCGGTCAGGCGGACGGTGTCCCCCTGGTCGGTGGTGAGGGTGAGGCGGTCGCCGTCCACCCGGGCCCTGAACTCCCGGTCGGAGAGGGTGCGGGCGAGCGTCTCCTCGAACTCCATGGGCTTGTTCTCGCAGGCCATCTCCGTGGACATGGTCTTGCTGAGCCGGATGCGGTCGCCGTCGACGGTGGCCTCGGCGCCGAAGTTGTTGCAGCCGTAGCTGCCCTCGGCCCGGCCCTTGTCGATGGTCACGTGGGCGCCGGTCGGGGCCTTGTGGGTCCGGCCGTCCGCGGTGACGCTGTCCACGCTCCACCGCACGCCCGTCACCGGCTTCTCGGCACGGACCGAACCGCTGCCGCTGTCCGCCTTCTCGTTGCCGCAGGCCGCCATGAGCGGGACGAGCATGGCGGCGGCCGTCAGGGTCATGCGCTGCTTCTGCCTGTCCATGCCACTTCGACGGGGGACCCGGGGGGATCGGTTCCCCTTATGGCGCCGGTTCCCTCCTGTGCCGCCGGTCATCCCATCAGCGGCAGGAAGGCGGACAGATCCGCCCGCTCCCCGCCGGCGCTGACGCGAGCGTCCTGAAGGGCCTGCGCCCAGGCCAGCCGCCCGGTCGCCAGCCGGATCCAGGTCAGCGGGTCCGTCTCCACGACGTTGGGCGGGGTGCCCCGGGTGTGCCTCGGGCCTTCCACGCACTGCACGACCGCGAACGGCGGAACCCGTACCTCCGTCGAGCCGCCGGGTGCCTTGGCGGCCAGCGCGTCGGCGAGCAGCCGGGTGCAGGCGGCGAGGGCCTGACGGTCGTAGGGGATGTCCAGGCCCGGGACGGCGGCGTTGAGGTCGTCGGTGTGGACGACGAGTTCGACGGTGCGGGTGACGAGGTAGTCGGCGAGGGTCATGGCGCCCGTGCGCGTGGCGAGCAGGCGGGTGCCGGGGGCGTCCGCCAGCTTCTGGGTCAGGCGTTCCCCGACGTCGGCGTAGAGGGCGTCGAGGTCGGGATGGGCCTCGGCGAGCCGCCGGGTGTCGTCGGCGATGCCGGCGGCACGGGCGGCGGTGGCGAAGGGCCAGTCGAGGAGGGCGAGCTCCGCCTTCGCCGGCTCCTCGCGGTCGAGGTTGCGGCTGACGCTCTCCACGGCCAGCGTCACGTGCGCCGCCAGCTCCCTGACCGTCCAGTCACCGAGCCGCGTCGGACGCGCCAACTGCTCGGCGCCGAGGGCGCGGACGGCCTGCCGTACGTTCCCGAACTGGGCGGACACGGCCGTGCGGATCTTGGCTGGGTCGTAGCTGCGGGTGCGCTTCTTGGCCGGGGGCATGGCGTCAGCCTAGGACGCTCACCGCGGGCCGGGACCCTCCATCTGCCGGATGTGCAGCGGTGAACGGGCCCAGGACATGCGGAGGCCCCGCCGGTCACCAGGACAGGCGGGGCCTCCTCGTGCTGCCTCGGGCGCTACGCCAGCAGCGCCGGGATCGTCCCCTCGTGGATCTCGCGCAGTTCGGTCAGGGAGAGGGTGAACTCGCCCTGGACGTCCACCGAGTCGCCGTCCACGACACCGATGCGGGTGGCCGGCAGGCCCCGCGCGCCGCACATGTCGTTGAAGCGGACCTCCTCCGAGCGCGGCACGGCCACGACCGCGCGGCCCGCCGACTCCGAGAAGAGGAAGGTGAAGGCGTCCAGACCGTCCGGGACGATCAGGCGGGCGCCCTTGCCGCCGAGCAGCGCCGACTCGACGACCGCCTGGATCAGACCGCCGTCGGACAGGTCGTGCGCGGAGTCGATCATGCCGTCGCGGGAGGCGGCGATCAGGATCTCGGCGAGCAGGCGCTCGCGCTCCAGGTCGACCTTCGGGGGGAGGCCGCCGAGGTGGTCGTGGACGACCTGCGACCAGGCCGAGCCGCCGAACTCCTCACGCGTGTCGCCGAGGAGGTACAGCAGCTGGCCCTCCTCCTGGAAGGCGACCGGGGTGCGGCGGGCGACGTCGTCGATGACGCCCAGGACCGCGACGACCGGGGTCGGGTGGATGGCCGCCTCGCCCGTCTGGTTGTAGAGGGACACGTTGCCGCCGGTGACCGGCGTGCCGAGCTGCTGGCAGGCGTCCGCCAGACCGCGCACGGCCTCCGCGAACTGCCACATCACCGCCGGGTCCTCGGGGGAGCCGAAGTTCAGGCAGTCGGAGACGGCCAGCGGCTTGGCGCCGGTGGTCGCGACGTTGCGGTAGGCCTCGGCGAGGGCCAGCTGCGCGCCCGTGTACGGGTCGAGCTTGGCGTACCGGCCGTTGCCGTCCGTGGCCAGGGCCACGCCGAGGCCGGTCTCCTCGTCGATCCGGATCATGCCGGAGTCCTCGGGCTGGGCGAGGACCGTGTTGCCCTGCACGAAGTGGTCGTACTGGCTCGTGATCCAGGACTTGGAGGCCTGGTTCGGGGAGCCGACGAGCTTCAGGACCTGGTCCTTCAGCTCCTCGCTCGTCGCCGGGCGCGGGAGCTTGTTCGCGTCGTCCGCCTGGAGGGCGTCCTGCCAGGACGGGCGGGCGTACGGGCGCTCGTAGACCGGGCCCTCGTGGGCCACCGTGCGCGGGTCGACATCGACGATCTTGCCGCCGTGCCAGTAGATCTCCAGGCGGTCGCCGTCGGTCACCTCACCGATGACGGTGGCGATGACGTCCCACTTCTCGCAGATCTCCAGGAAGCGGTCGACCTTCCCCGGCTCGACGACCGCGCACATGCGCTCCTGCGACTCGCTCATGAGGATCTCCTCGGGCGAGAGCGTCGAGTCGCGCAGGGGGACGTCGTCCAGCGTCACGCGCATGCCGCCGGAGCCGTTCGAGGCGAGCTCGGAGGTGGCGCAGGACAGGCCGGCCGCGCCGAGGTCCTGGATGCCGACGACGAGCTTCTCCCGGAAGGCCTCCAGGGTGCACTCGATGAGGAGCTTCTCCTGGAAGGGGTCGCCGACCTGGACGGCCGGGCGCTTCGAGGGCTTGGCGTCGTCGAAGGTCTCGGAGGCCAGGATCGAGGCGCCGCCGATGCCGTCGCCGCCGGTCCGGGCCCCGTACAGGATGACCTTGTTGCCGGCGCCGGACGCCTTCGCGAGGTGGATGTCCTCGTGCCGCATCACGCCGATGCACCCGGCGTTGACCAGCGGGTTGCCCTGGTAGCAGGAGTCGAAGACGACCTCGCCGCCGATGTTGGGCAGGCCCAGGCAGTTGCCGTAGCCGCCGATGCCCGCGACGACACCCGGCAGGACGCGCTTGGTGTCGGGGTGGTCGGCGGCGCCGAAGCGCAGCGGGTCGACGACCGCGACCGGGCGGGCGCCCATGGCGATGATGTCGCGGACGATGCCGCCGACACCGGTGGCCGCGCCCTGGTAGGGCTCGACGTACGACGGGTGGTTGTGCGACTCGACCTTGAAGGTGACCGCGTAACCCTGGCCGACGTCGACCACACCGGCGTTCTCGCCGATGCCGACGAGCATGGCGTCGTTCTCGGGTGCCTTCTCGCCGAACTGGCGCAGGTGCACCTTGCTGCTCTTGTACGAGCAGTGCTCCGACCACATCACCGAGTACATGGCGAGCTCGGCACCGGTGGGCCGGCGGCCGAGGATCTCGACCACGCGCTCGTACTCGTCCTTCTTCAGGCCCAGTTCGGCCCAGGGCAGCTCGACGTCGGGGGTCGCGGCCGCGTGCTCGACCGTGTCCAGAGGCGTCCGGCTCATGCGTTGACCAGCTTCTTGAGGATCGAGGTGAAGAACGGGAGACCGTCGGTACGACCGGTACCGATCAGCGGCTCGACGGCGTGCTCGGGGTGCGGCATGAGGCCCACGACGTTGCCGGCCTCGTTGGCGACACCCGCGATGTCGTTGTTCGAGCCGTTGGGGTTGACGTCCAGGTACCGGAAGGCGACCCGGCCCTCGGACTCCAGCGTGTCCAGCGTGTGCTGGTCGGCGACGTACTGCCCGTCGATGTTCTTCAGCGGGATGTGGATCTCCTGGCCGGCGGTGTAATCGCTGGTCCAGGCCGTCTCGGCGTTCTCCACGCGCAGCTTCTGGTCACGGCAGATGAAGTGCAGGTGGTTGTTGCGCAGCATCGTGCCGGGCAGCAGATGGGCCTCGGTGAGGATCTGGAAGCCGTTGCAGATGCCGAGGACCGGGAGGCCGGCCTTCGCCTGCTCGATCAGCGGCTCCATGACCGGCGAGAAACGGGCGATGGCCCCGGCGCGCAGATAGTCGCCGTAGGAGAATCCACCGCACAGCACCACGGCGTCGACCTGCTTGAGGTCCTTGTCCTTGTGCCACAGGGCGACCGGCTCGGCGCCCGCGAGCCGGATCGCGCGCTGGGTGTCCCGGTCGTCCAGACTGCCGGGGAAAGTGACGACGCCAATACGAGCGGTCACTTCACGGCCTCCGCGACTTCCTCGACCCGGACCGTGAAGTCCTCGATCACGGTGTTCGCGAGGAACGACTCCGCAAGATCGTGAATGCGGGCGAGGGCGGCCTCGTCGACCGGCCCGTCAACTTCCAGTTCGAAACGCTTTCCCTGGCGGACGTCCGAGATCCCTTCGAAACCCAGCCGCGGCAGTGCGCGCTGCACCGCCTGGCCCTGGGGGTCGAGGATCTCCGGCTTGAGCATGACGTCGACTACGACGCGTGCCACTGGCACTCCCGGTGTGTGGTGCTGAGCAGGTTCCTTCAGACTACCCGCACAAAATTTCTACGCGCGTCGACTTGTAGGAATCTACGTGACGGTCATCACGATCCTGCATCGACCGGCCCACACACGAAAATTTCCGGGAAAGATTCCGGGTCGACACCCGAAACCTATTGCGCTCGGACACGCGGACAGATTTAGTCGGGTTTCACATTGCATTGTCAGGCACTGTAGAAATGAATTGGCAAGTGCCGCAGGAAGGGACCGATATTCGTGGCGCAGAAGGTCGTGGTCACTCTCTTTGACGACATCGACGGCTCGGAAGCGGCGGAAACGATCGCCTTCGGACTGGACGGCAAGTCGTACGAGATCGACCTGAACGAAGTCAATGCCGGTGAACTGCGGAAGGCGCTCGCGCCCTACGTGGAGGCCGGCCGCAAGCGGTCCCGCTCGGGCAGGGCCTACCGGCAGACGGAGGTCGCCCCCGACCCGTCGGCCGTGCGGGCCTGGGCCCAGGCGCACAAGATGGAGGTCCCCGCGCGCGGGCGCATCCCCAAGAGGGTCTACGAGGCGTTCACCGCCGCGCAGTGACGGCCCGGTGAGGCCGGGCGGACGACCGGTCACCCGCCCCTCGCGGCAACCGACTTGCGCAGCACCCCGGCTGATCAGCTAGAGTCTGGAGCACGCCGAGGGGCGAGGCCGAAAGGCCCAGCTCACGGAAACATGCGGGTGTAGTTCAGTAGTAGAACATCCCCCTTCCAGGGGGAAGGCGCAGTGTGCGATTCCTGTCACCCGCTCTGCATCGCCAGTACCGACCACTCTTGTGGATCAGGTAGGCTGGTGCCCGCACCGATCGGTGAGAGCCGGTCGGGAGCAAATGCGGACGTAGCTCAGTTGGTAGAGCGCAACCTTGCCAAGGTTGAGGTCGCGAGTTCGAGCCTCGTCGTCCGCTCGGGAATGAGACCCCGGTCCTGATGGACCGGGGTCTTCTTCGTGTTTCCGTCCCCCGTTCTTGATCCCTGCTTCTGACATTTGTCATGCCGAGTGATGACAGCGCGCACTGCTCCCGGGGCCGCGCGGCCGGGACGCTGAGGGCATGGAAAACAACGGACACGAACACGTGATTGAGGTCACTGACCTGCGGCGTGTGTACGGGGGCGGGTTCGAGGCGGTAAGCGGAATCAGCTTTTCCGTACGGCGCGGGGAGATCTTCGCCCTGCTGGGCACCAACGGCGCGGGCAAGACGTCGACCGTGGAAGTGCTGGAGGGACTCGCGGCACCGGCCGACGGCCGGGTGCGGGTCCTCGGGCACGACCCGTACACCGACCGGGCCCTCGTACGGCCCCGCACCGGCGTGATGCTCCAGGAAGGCGGCTTCCCGTCCGAGCTGACCGTCGCGGAGACCGCGCGGATGTGGGCGGGGTGTGTGAGCGGGGCCAGGCCACCGGCGGAGGTCCTGGCGCTGGTCGGGCTGGAGTCGAAGGCCGGCACCCGGGTCAAGCAGTTGTCCGGCGGCCAGCGGCGCCGGCTGGATCTGGCGCTCGCCCTGCTCGGCGACCCCGAAGTGCTCTTCCTGGACGAGCCGACCACCGGCCTCGACGCGGAGGGCCGCCGCGACACCTGGGAGCTGGTGAGCGCGCTGCGCGACGGCGGTACGACGGTGCTGCTGACCACGCACTACCTGGAGGAGGCGGAGAACCTCGCCGACCGGCTGGCGATCATGCACGAGGGACGCATCGCCAACACCGGGACCCCGGCCGAGGTGACCGCCGCCGAACCCTCGCGGATCTCCTTCGAGCTGCCCGAGGGTTACTTCGCCGGCGATCTCCCGCCGCTCGGCGAGCTGGGCGTGACCGGACACGAGACCGACGGCCGGATCATCCGGCTCCGCACCCATGAACTGCAGCGGACGGCCACCGGGCTGCTGATGTGGGCCGCGCAGGCCCAGGTGGAACTGCGCCGCCTGGACGTGCGGTCGGCCTCCTTGGAGGAGGCGTTCCTCGGGATCGCCCGGGAGGCCTCCGGCGAGCGGGCCACGACGACGAAGGAGTACGCGGCATGAGCGCCACCCGCACGACGACCCGGCCGACGCCGGCGATGACTACTCCACTGAGCCGGATGACGGCTCTCGCCCGTGCCGAGATGACCCTGCTCGGGCGGACCAAGGGCGCGCTCGTCGCCGCGCTGTTCGCACCGCTGGTGCTGCCGGTCAGCACATCGCAGCTGTCCAAGGAGATGGACCTCGCCGAAGTCGGGCTGAACACCGGCACCCTGGTGCTGCCCGCCTCGGTCGGCTTCTCCCTGCTGTTCGCCGTCTACTCGGTGCTCGTCGGCGCCCTCGTCGTCCGGCGTGAGGAACTCGTCCTCAAGCGGCTGCGCACCGGTGAGCTGCGGGACGTCGAGATCCTGGCCGGTTCAGCGCTGCCGGCCGTTCTCACCGGGCTCGTGCAATGCCTGGTGCTGGCGGTGGCCTGCTCGGCCCTGCTGGATCTGTCCGCGCCGTCCGCGCCCCATCTGGCCGTCGTCGGCCTGCTGTTGGGGCTCGTGATGTGCGCCGCGCTCGCCGCCGCCACCGCGAGTTTCACCCGGACCGGCGAGAGCGCCCAGGTCACGCCCATGCCGCTGATGATCGTCTCGATGATGGGCTCCGGCATGCTCTTCCCGCTGGAGCTGTTGCCCGACCGGGTGGCCTCCGTCTGCGAACTGCTGCCGCTGACGCCCGTCGTCACCCTGGTGCGCGGCGGCTGGACCGGCGACCTGTCGGCGTACGAGGCGCTGGGCGCCGTCGCGACGGCGGTGGCCTGGATCGTCATCGCCGTGTTTGCTGTACGACGGTGGTTCCGCTGGGAACCGCGGCGTTGACCGGAGGGGGAGTGACGGGCTGATGCGCGGGCCGGGCAGGTGGTGGCGGCGGCAGAGCAAGCCGGAGAAGGTCGAGACGTACACCCGGTGGTCGTTCCACTCCTTCGCGGTGGTCGAGTTCGTCACGATCGGGATCATGGCTGTCCCGGTGGGGGTGTGGCCCGGGGCCGTGCTGCTGCTGACGGTGGCTGTGCACGTCGGGGTCTGCTTCGTCACCGTGTCGCGGGCACTGGACTGGACGCGCGGCAGGCGGCCCCAGCCCGTCCGGCTGTTGTGGACGCTGGCCGCCGTCACCTCCGCGGTCGGCCTCTCCGCGATGGGCATCGCGGACGGCGGACCGGACCGCGAGAGCGTGGACGCCGCTGCGGGCGGGACGTTCGGGGCCGTCATCGTCATCGGGACCGGCATCATCGCGCTCGGCGTACGCGGGCGGCGGCGCGTGTTCGCGATCCCCGCAGCCTTCGCCGCGGGCTCTTTCGTCGTGGCGTTCACTCGGGGTGCCCCGGTGGGCGAATCGCTCTTCGCGTCGACGATGGTGCTGTTCGGCGGCGGGATCCTCGCCTTCACGGCCGTCGTCTCGGTGTGGCTGCTCAACATCGTCTACGAACTCGACGAGGCCCGCGAGACCCGGGCCCGGCTCGCCGTCGCCGAGGAGCGGCTGAGGTTCGGGCGGGACCTGCACGACGTCATGGGGCGGAACCTCGCCGTCATCGCGCTCAAGAGCGAACTGGCCGTGCAGCTCGCCCAGCGGGACCGGCCGGAAGCCGTGGCGCAGATGGTCGAGGTGCAGCGGCTCGCGCAGGAGTCGCAGCGGGAGGTCCGCGAGGTCGTCCGGGGCTACCGGGAGGCCGACCTCGCCTCGGAACTCGCCGGTGCGCAGGGCGTGCTGACCGCGGCCGGTATCGACTGCACGGTGGGCGGGGCGACGGCGGCGGGGCTGCCGGTCGCGGTGCAGTCCGCCCTGGGGTGGGTGGTCCGGGAGGCCGCGACGAACGTCCTGCGGCACGGGGACGCACGGCGGTGTGCGGTGAGGCTGCGGATGTCTGAGGGGCGCGTGGTGTTGTCCGTGGAGAACGACGGGGTCACCGAGGCCGGGGGCGGGCCCTCCGGCTCGTCCGGCTCGTCCGGCTCCGGGATCGCCGGGCTGCGGGAGCGGCTGGCGGAGATCGACGGGACCCTGGAGGCCGGACCCGCGGGCAAGGGGCTCTTCCGGCTGACGGCGGAGATTCCGCTGCCGTCGGTGCCCGCCCGTTCCGAGTCCGTCGCCGTTGTGCGAACCGTGAGTGAGGTCACGCCATGACGGCCGCCGAGCCCGTGCGGCTGCTGCTCGCCGATGACGAGCACCTGATCCGGGGGGCGCTCGCCGCGCTGCTGTCGCTGGAGGAAGACCTCATGGTCGTCGCCGAGGCGGCCACCGGGCCGGAGGCGCTGGCGATGGCCCGGGCCCACAAGCCCGACGTCGCCGTACTGGATCTCGAGATGCCCGGCGCCGACGGTGTGAAGGTCGCCACATCCCTGCGCACCGAACTGCCCGGCTGCAAGGTGCTCATCGTCACCAGCCACGGGCGGCCCGGGCATCTCAAACGGGCGCTGGAGGCCGGGGTGCGGGGGTTCGTGCCGAAGACCGTGAGTGCGCAGCGGCTCGCGGAGCTCATCCGCACCGTGCACGCCGGGAACCGGTATGTCGACCCGGAGTTGGCCGCCGACGCGATCGCCGCCGGGGACTCGCCGCTGACCGCCCGGGAGGCCGAGGTGCTGGAACTCGCCGCCGACGGTGCGCCCGTGGCGGAGATCGCCGAGCGGGCCGCGCTGTCGCAGGGGACCGTCCGGAACTACCTGTCGTCGGCCGTGTCGAAGCTCGGGGCGGAGAACCGGCATGCCGCGGTGCGGCTCGCGCGGGAGCGAGGTTGGGTATAGTGGTTCTCGCGCCACGGCGCATGCGAACGTAGCTCAGTTGGTAGAGCGCAACCTTGCCAAGGTTGAGGTCGCGAGTTCGAACCTCGTCGTTCGCTCCAGCGAGAAGCCCCCCGGTTCCGGCCGGGGGGCTTCTCTGTGTCCTAGGTCCGGCGTCCTACGACCAGCTCGTGCCGGTCAGGCGCTCGTACGCCTCCACGTATTTGGCGCGAGTGGCCTCGACGACCTCCTGCGGCAGCGCGGGCGGCGGCTGCTCGCTCTTGCGGTCCCAGCCGGACTCCGCCGAGGTCAGCCAGTCGCGGACGTACTGCTTGTCGTACGACGGCTGCGCGCGGCCCGGCTGCCACTGGTCGGCCGGCCAGAAGCGGGAGGAGTCCGCGGTGAGGACCTCGTCCGCGAGGACCAGGGAGTCGCCGTCGAAGCCGAACTCGAACTTCGTGTCCGCGAGGATGATGCCCCGGTCGCGGGCGATGTCCCGGCCGCGGGAGTAGACGGCGAGGGTCGCCTGGCGCAGCCGGGCGGCGGTGTCGGCGCCGACCTGGCGGGCGACCTCCTCGTAGGAGACGTTCTCGTCGTGCTCGCCGACGGCGGCCTTGGTGGCCGGGGTGAAGATCGGGGCGGGGAGTTCGCTGCCGTCGACCAGGCCCTCCGGGAGGGCGAGGCCGCAGACCGTGCGGGACTCGTTGTACTCGACCAGGCCCGAGCCGGTCAGGTAGCCGCGGGCCACGCACTCCACGGGCACCATCTGGAGCGACTTGCAGACGAGCGTGCGCCCCGCCCAGTCGGCGGGGGCGCCCGCGGGCAGGTCCGTGCTCAGGACGTGATTGGGGACCAGGTCCGCCAGCTGGTCGAACCACCACAGGGAGAGCTGCGTGAGGACCCGGCCCTTGTCGGGGATCTCGGTCGGCAGCACCCAGTCGAAGGCGGAGATGCGGTCGCTGGCGACCATCACGAGGTCGCCCGCCTCGTTCTGGTACAGCTCGCGCACCTTTCCGGTGTGCAGGTGCACCAGGCCCGGAACCTGGATCGGCTCGGGCTTCTCTACGAATCCGGACACGGTTCCTCCCCGTGGTTCTGTCCAATGGGGTTGATTCTCCCGTATGCGGGGCTGATCCCGGACAGTGGGTCAGTCGCGTTTGCAGATGCGGTCCAGGAGGTTTGCGGTCGCCCGCTGGATGCGGGCGTCGACGTGGCCGGGCCGGTCCAGGGCCGGGGTCCAGGCGAACGTTCCGGATGCGAAGACCCAGGCGCCGGAGGGGGCGCGGTACAGCGACGTCTCCTGGTGGCGCGACGCGCCCTCCTTGTCGGTGTACGGCGAGTGGGCGAGCAGCACCCGCTCCTCGTGCTCGGGCAGCGGGGTGCGCGGGTAGTAGCGGTCCGCCTCGCCCACCACCAGGCCCTCGATCTCGTCCCCCTCGTGCGCCCCGGTCGCCTCCCACAGCCAGTGGCCGGCGTTGCGCACGATCAGCGGATGCGGCTCGGGGACGGGCCCGGCGTACTGGATGCCGATGAGCTGCTGCTCCGCCCGGTCGATCTCCCGCCACAGCACCGGCTTGCCCGGACCCCTGCGCTTGCGGCAGGTCAGCAGGCGGTCGGGGACGCCGGACGGGGAGGGGCCCAGTTCCACCTGCCAGTACATGGAATTCGCGGAGAGGAAGACGAGCGAGGTGCCGGCGTCGCGGGCGAGTTCCACGGCACCGCGCATCGGGGCCGACCAGTACTCGTCGTGGCCCGGGAAGACCAGGCCGCGGTAGCGGGCGGGGTCGACGCGGCCCGCGTGCAGGTCACCGGCGGTGGCGTAGGCGACGTCGTAACCGTAGCGCTCGGCCCAGCGGATGAAGTCGTAGGCGTGGCCGATGTGCATGGGGAGGCCGGCGCCCGCGTACGGGCGGTCGAAGGAGACCGTGGTGGCCGCGTCGGCCTCGCCCAGTAAGCGGCCCTTCTCGTCCCAGGCGTGGTAGAGGCTGGCACCGGTACGGCCGTCCTCCGGGTAGAGGTTGTACGCCTGCCAGGTGATGTCGGGCAGGACGAGGAGCAGGTCGGCGGGCTGGTCGTGGCGGACCGTGAAGGGGACGTGCGAGCGGTAGCCGCCGGCGGTGGTGAGGACGGCGACGTACGCCCCGATGTTCCAGTACGACGGGACCTGGAGCCGCCAGGACAGCCACCAGTGGTGGCAGGAGACCGTACGGTCCGCCGTGAGCGGCGGGGGCTGCACGATGCCGGACAGGCGCGGGCTCGTGGTGATCTTCGCGGCGCCGTCACCGCCGTAGTGGCCGATGCGGTAGATGTCGACGCCGAACTCCTGCGGCGGGTCGACGGTGATGTGGAAGTCGATGGCCTCGCCAGGCGCGACCGCGCCGGTGGAGGTGAAGCCCTTGATCTGGCGGTGGACGTCGTCGGCCGCGCGGGGGCCGCCGGAGCGGCTGCCCTTCTTCGGGGCGTGGGCCGGGTCCGGGTCCACGTACCAGGGGACGACCTGGCCGGTGTCGTCGAAGTACGTCACGTTTCCGCGCAGCCACGGAACGGGGCCCAGCCCGAAGGGATCCGTCACGGCGTGCGCCAGCGCTCCCGACTCCCAGCGGCGGATCTGCTCCGAACCCATGGTCGCTTCCCCTCCCCTTCGCCCCCGTGGTGGTGCGTGCTGTGGTGTGTGCGGTGTCTGCGCCTGTGCGGTCTTCTGCGGCCTGTGCCGTGCTCCGGGGGCTGTGCGGTTGCGTCACGCTTATGTGTTTGTCGTATGTCGCAAGCCCTTGCCATGCGCGCGAACGGTCCAAGCACATCACATAATGCGCGCACTTCGTTACTGTTCGTTTCGAATTGGCCAGAAGCGGAAGTGGGTGCTCCGGCGGTCAGACGAGCCGGACCGGCTTCTCGGGGCGTATCCCCAGCTCGGCCAGCCAGGACCGCAGGGGCGTGGAGTCGCCGTCCTCGATCAGGGTGAGGATCTTGGGTGCGAGGTCGGCGGTGCGTTCGCCGTTGTGGAGGAGGGTCGGGCCGTCCAGCCAGTCCAGGCCCGGTGTCGCACCCGCGGTGTCCATCGCGGCGCAGCAGATCATCGCCGTGAGGTGATCGGCGAGCAGTTCACGGGCGGTCCGCGGGGGCTGGAGGGGGAAGAGGGGGAGGGTCCGGTCGTCCCAGAGGGCGGCGGGGTCCGGGGTGGCCGGCGAGCCGGTGGCCGAGGAGGCCGGGGTGAAGGGGGCGGTGGCCGACGGGCTCGGCGTCGCGGTGGCCTCCTCGCGGGACAGTTCGGCGCTGAGCCGGGCGGCGAGGGTGGCGCTGCGGGGGGTGGTGCCGGAGAGGTCTTCTTCGTCGTCAGGGGGTGGTTCGGGGCTTCGAGCGGTGAAGGGGGTTTCTCCGGCTCTGTCCGTCAGGTGGTCCGCTCTGTCCGTCAGACGGTCCGCCCGGCCCGTCAGGTCATCCGCTTCGCCCGTCAGGTGGTCGAGGACGCGGGACAGGGTCGGGCCACCGGTGTTCGGGGCCGCACTCCCCGGGGCCGGGCGGACACCCATGGCGTCCAGGACGCGGTGGAGACGGGCCGCGTCTATGCGCCACTTGCGGTCCACGACCTCGTCCGGATACTCGCTCCAGCCCACCGGCGACCAGTCGGGCCCGGCCCCCGCGGGGCCGCCGTGGAAGAGGCGGGCGGCGAGGAGGGAGGCGGCCTCGTCGACCGCGCCCGGCTCCTCCAGCAGATCGCAGGCGGGCCGCTCGCCGAGACGGGACGCGAAGCCCTCGGCCAGGCGGTCGCGCCGGGACAGCTCCGTGAGCGCCGCCACCACACCGGCGTCCAGCCGGGACGGCCAGCGGCCCATCCGCCAGGCGGGCAGCGCGACCCGGGTCAGCAGCCGGTCCCAGCCGGCGTACGCCAGGCCCACCTGCTCCTGGGCGACGATCCGCAGTCCGTAATCCACAGCCTGTGCACGCTCCGCGGCCGCGGCCGCCACGCCCCGCTCCATCTCGGCGGCGTGCACTCGGCAACTGCGCAGCAGAAGCCGGGCGACCCAGCCGACACCGGCCAGCACGGCTCGTGCCACCGGCCCGCGGTGCGGCGAGGAGGCCACGGCCACCGCGGCGTCCAGACCCCGGACGAAGCGCCGGGCGGCGGCTATGTCCGGGTGCGCCGAGGGGCCCGTACCGGCGACGACCGGGGCGAGGACCGCGCGCAGCTCGCCGACCCGCATCCACCACAGGAAGGGCGAGCCGATGACGAGGACCGGCGCGACCGCGTCACGGCGGTGCGTATGTCTCCCGCCGCCCGCTATGTCGTCGTGTTCCTCGGCGGGGGGTGGGCCGTGGGCGCGGTGCGTGCGGTCCTCCAGCCAGCTGTCGCAGTCCGGCGTGAGCGCTATCGCGGAGGGCGCGGGGACGTCGAGCCGGTCGGCGAGATCGCGCATCAACCGGTACAGGTCGGGGGCCGCCTCCTCCGTGACCGGGATGGTCGGGCTCATGGCCGGGCGGGCCCGGGCGACGACCAGGGCGATACCCGCGGCGGCGAGCAGCACGACAACCGCGACCGGCGTCAGGATCCAGCGGGCGGCGTCCCAGCCGGGGCCGACGAGGCGGCCGGTGGCGGCGCCCGCGAGCAGGATCACGGCGACGGCGGCGGGCAGCAGAGCGACGGCCAGCGCGCGGCTGCGCATGCGCAGCACGACGAGCGCCCGTGACCGCGCGGCCTGCGCTCCTGCCTCCACACCCATTCCGGTCACGACCGACCTCACCCCCTCCCCGTTGACCTGACGCTGTCCTTGCTCACTCCCCCACTGTGGCACCCGCCACCGACATCGCAATGCCGGTGAGCCAAGTGCCGGAAAGCTTGCGCCGCACCCTAGTTGGGGCTCCGCCCCCCGTCAGCCGGATAGGCCATCGGTCACTCGATGGAATGGCTTTGGGGAGAGGTGGATGACGGACAGCGAGGATCGGGCCCGGCATACCGAAAACTTCAAGCCCCGGATCCTGAGACGGATCCGGGGCCTGTGAGGTTCACCGAGCGGGTCGGTTTCCCGCGTTGGTGTGATGCCGGGTGGCGGGGTTGACGAGTGGTGGTGACGCCGGGTGGCGGTGACGCCGGGATCCGGGGTTACCGGGTGGCGGCGGGGTGCCGGGTGGCGGCAGGTCGCCGGGGGCGGCAGGGCTGCCGGTTACGCCCCTGCCGCCTTCGCGGCGATGTCCGTGCGGTGCTGGGAACCGTCGAGGCGGATGCGGCCGACGGCCGTGTAGGCGCGGTCGCGGGCCTCGGTGAGGTCCTTGCCGGTGGCCGTGACGGACAGGACGCGGCCGCCCGCGCTGACGATCGCGTCACCGTCGCGCTTGGTGCCGGCGTGCAGCACGTACGCGTGCGGGGCGTCCTGCGCGGCGACCTCGTCGAGACCGGTGATCGGGTCGCCGGTGCGCGGGGTGCCGGGGTAGTTGTGCGAGGCGATGACCACGGTGACGGCCGCGTCGTCGCTCCAGCGCAGCGGCTCCAGGTGGGCGAGGTTGCCCGTGGCCGCGGCCATGAGGAGACCGGCCAGCGGGGTCTTCAGCCGGGCCAGGACGACCTGGGTCTCGGGGTCGCCGAAGCGTGCGTTGAACTCGATCACGCGTACGCCGCGGGAGGTGATCGCGAGTCCGGCGTAGAGCAGCCCGGAGAACGGCGTGCCGCGGCGCTTCATCTCGTCCACGGTCGGCTGGAGGACGGTCTGCATCACCTCGTCGACCAGCTTCGGGTCGGCCCACGGCAGCGGGGAGTACGCCCCCATGCCGCCGGTGTTGGGGCCCTCGTCGCCGTCCAGCGCGCGCTTGAAGTCCTGGGCGGGCTGGAGCGGCACGACCGTCTCACCGTCGGTGACGGCGAACAGGGAGACCTCGGGGCCGTCGAGGTACTCCTCGATGACCACGCGCTCGCAGGCGGCGGCGTGGGCCTTGGCCGCCTCCAGGTCGTCGGTGACGACGACGCCCTTGCCGGCGGCGAGCCCGTCGTCCTTGACGACGTACGGGGCTCCGAAGGCGTCGAGGGCCGTGTCGACCTCCTCGGGGGTCGTGCAGACGTACGACCGCGCCGTGGGCACCTCGGCCGTCGCCATGACGTCCTTCGCGAAGGCCTTCGAGCCCTCGAGCCGGGCGGCCTGCCCGGACGGGCCGAAGACCGGGATGCCGGCCTCGCGGACGGCGTCGGCGACACCGGCGACCAGCGGCGCCTCCGGGCCGACGACCACCAGGTCCGCGCCGAGCCGCGTGGCCAGCGCGGTGACGGCAGCGCCGTCCAGGGCGTCGACCTGGTGCAGCTCGGCGACCTCGGCGATGCCGGCGTTGCCGGGGGCGCAGTGCAGCGCGGTGACGTCGGGGTCGTGGGACAGGGAGTGGCACAGGGCGTGTTCGCGGGCGCCGCTGCCGATGACGAGGACCTTCACGGGGGTCAGCCTAACGGGAAGCGGCGGCTTCCCTTTGTGCGGGCTGCCGAAGGAGGCGGGGATCTTGGACTGGAGGTTCCTCTGAATGAGGTTGTGGCGACCCGCCCGGCCAGGGCTTGCGGGGCCGGCACCGGCCTCCTGGGGCCAAGCCGCTCAGGGCTCGTTCGAGAACTCCTCCACCACCGTCGCCCCCAGCTCCCGGACGATCAGCTCCTGGCCGGACAGGGCCGACTCGTCGAGGTCGGGGTCGTCGTCCTCGGGGATGTCGTCCTCGACGGAGACGGACCGGGGCGGCGGGGCGGAGGGCTGGGGTACGGGGGCGGTGGGCGCGGGGGCCGGGGTCGAGCTGCGGTCGGGCGCGCTCGACTGCTGGGGCGGGGCGGACGAGGCCGTCGCCTGGGATGCGGCGGGGCGCTGGGCGGTCGCCGTACCGCCGCCGGTGCCGGTGTTGTAACCGCCGCCTCCACCGCCGGCGTTGTAGCCGCCACCGCCGCCGTAGCCACCGGTGCCGCCGCCGTGACCGCCCTGGCCGCCTCCGAATCCGGAAGGGCCGCCCGGGGCCTGCGGCGCGGAGCCGCCGGAGGGGTCGACGATCGCCTCGATCTTCCACTGGACGTTGAACTGCTCACCCAGCGCCTGCCGCAGTACGTCCTCACTGCCGCTGCTCAGGAAGTTGTCGCGCGCGCCGGCGTTGACGAAGCCGAGCTGGAGGGTGGTGCCGTCGAAGCCGGTCACCTGGGCGTTCTGGCTGAGCAGGATCCAGGTGAAGCGACGGCGGTTCTTGACGGCTTCCAGGATGTTCGGCCAGAGCATGCGGGGGTCGAGACCCCCGGGGGCGGGGGCGGCCGGTGTCGGGCCCGAGGGCGGCGCCGGTGGGGTGCTGGGTGCCGGGGAGCTCGGAGCGGGCGTGCTCGCTGCCGGGGGGGTCGACGCGGGTGCGGGTGCGCCCGAGGCGGCCGTGGGCCAGCCGCCGGGGCGACGGCCGCTGCCTGCGGAGGCCGCGGTGGGCCAGGCGCCGGGGGCCGGGGCGGAGGCGGCTGCGGGGGTGTCGGAGGGAGCGGGAGCCTGAGCGGGTGGTGTCTGGGGCGGCTGGGCGGGCTGGGCCTGGGCGGGCTGGGCGTGCCCGCCGTCGGCGGGGGCGGAGGTGGGTGCGGGCTCGGCGGGAGCGGGCGTACCCGCCGCCGACGGCTCCTGCGCCCCCTGGCCCGCAGCAGCGGGGGCATGCGCATGCCCGCCCGAGGCCGCCGCATGACCTCCACTGCCACCGCCGGGGCTCGCGGGGCCGGGGCTCCCGGAGCCCGCGCCACCCGGCGCTCCGGAGGCACGGACCGCCGCCCGGGCCGCGGCAGGGCCGCCACCGGGCGAGACGGGAGCGGCCACCGGACCGGCCGCCGCTGCCCCATGTCCCTCGGGCCCCGGCACGTATCCCATGGCAGGCATGCCGGCGGGGCCCTGGGAGGAGAAGTTCACGCCGCGCTCGATCCGGTCCAGGCGGGCCATGACGGACCGCTCGTCGCCGTAGGCGGCGGGGAGCAGGACGCGGGCGCAGATCAGCTCGAGCTGGAGGCGGGGCGAGTTGGCGCCGCGCATCTCGGTCAAGCCCTCGTTGACGAGGTCGGCGGCCCGGCTCAGCTCGGCGGCGCCGAAGGTGCCCGCCTGGGCCTGCATCCGCTCGATGACGTCGGCGGGGGCGTCGATGAGCCCCTTCTCCGCCGCGTCCGGGACGGCGGCGAGGATCACCAGGTCGCGCAGCCGCTCCAGCAGGTCGGTGACGAAGCGGCGGGGATCGTTCCCGCCCTCGATCACACGGTCGACGACCTCGAAGGCCGCGGCCCCGTCACCGGTGGCGAAGGCCTCGACGACCGAGTCGAGGAGGGAGCCGTCGGTGTACCCGAGCAGGGCGGTCGCCATGGCATACGTCACACCGTCCTCGGCGGCACCGGCCAGCAGCTGGTCCATGACGGACATGGAGTCACGCACGGATCCGCCACCGGCCCGCACGACGAGCGGGAGGACACCGTCCTCGACCGGGATGGCCTCCTTCTGGCACACCTCGGCGAGGTACTCCCGCAGGGTCCCGGGCGGGACGAGCCGGAACGGATAGTGGTGGGTCCGCGACCGGATGGTCCCGATGACCTTCTCGGGCTCGGTGGTCGCGAAGATGAACTTGAGATGCTCCGGCGGCTCCTCGACGACCTTCAGCAGCGCGTTGAAGCCGGCCGACGTGACCATGTGGGCCTCGTCGATGATGTAGATCTTGTACCGGCTGCGCGCGGGCCCGAAGAAGGCCTTTTCGCGCAGGTCACGGGCGTCGTCCACGCCACCGTGGGAAGCTGCGTCGATCTCGATGACGTCGATGGAACCGGGTCCGTTGCGCGCGAGGTCCTGACACGACTGGCACTCGCCGCACGGCGTGGGCGTAGGGCCCTGCTCGCAGTTCAGACACCGCGCCAGGATCCGCGCGCTGGTCGTCTTGCCACAGCCGCGCGGCCCGCTGAACAGGTACGCGTGGTTGACCCGGTTGTTCCGCAGCGCCTGCTGCAACGGGTCGGTGACATGCTGCTGCCCGATGACCTCGGCGAAGGTCTCCGGACGATAGCGGCGGTACAGAGCGAGAGACGACACGCATACGAGGTTATAGGCGCCCACTGACAACGGACCCCGCCACAAGAAGCCCGGAACGCAAACGCCCCCCACGCACCCGCCAGAGCCAACCTACCCTTGCTGCCTTCCGGCCCTGGGGGAGTTCAGTCAGATAGCGCCGCGTGAGGGGCTGCGCCAAGGTTACCTGATGTCGGGGGCAGGGAACGAGTTCGCGAGCACTCCCCTCGGTCATGTAATGTTCCTGGCGGAGGATTCGCCTAGAGGCCTAGGGCGCACGCTTGGAAAGCGTGTTGGGGGCAACCCCTCACGAGTTCGAATCTCGTATCCTCCGCCAGTGCCTCACCGGGCACGATGTCGAAGGGCCCCACCGCTTGCGGTGGGGCCCTTCGGCGTTGTCGTCTCGGTTTCCGTCTCTGAGGAGGACGGCGTCCGCCGGCGTGGTCTCAGTCGCCGCGCCGGCGCCGGCGCTCGCTGTCGATCTCGGCGATCAAGGCCTCGATGCGGGTCTTGATCGGCGGCTTGCGGCGGTACCGCAGGAGAGCTGACGTACCGGCTGGAGCGCGCGCTCGCGCAGGGCGCGGTCAGCTCGCGGCCGACGTGCTGGTCAGCAGCTTGCCCATCGCGGCCAGCACGGACGGCTCGACGCGGTAGTAGACCCAGGTGCCGCGCCGCTCGGAGGTCAGCAGCCCGGCCTCCTTCAGCTTCTTCAGGTGGTGGGAGACGGTCGGCTGCGAGACGCCGACGTCGGAGATGTCGCACACGCACGCCTCGCCGCCCTCGTGCGAGGCCACCGCCGAGAACAGCCGCAGCCGCACGGGGTCCCCCAGGGCCTTGAACATCCGCGCGGCCGTTTCGGCCTCATCCGCGGTGAACGGACGCTCGGTGAGGGGCGGGCAGCACGGCGCCACGGCCTCGGGGACATCGGCTTCCAGCAGCGGCAGCGCCTGGGTGTTCGACATGCATCTATGTTGACATGCGTCGAACCAACCGGACCAGGTCCCCCTAATTCGATAGACGTCTATGTTGACGGCCATCGAAGCAAGTGCCATGCTGGCCGTACAAGCCATCGACAGATGTCGAATCAAAGGGGAATCTCGTGGCCGTGCCGATCAGCAGCGTGTCCACTACCGACCAGTTGCCCGTCGTGGTCATCGGGGCAGGCCCCGTGGGCCTGGCCGCCGCGGCCCGTCTCGTCGAGCGCGGCCTTGAACCGCTGGTCCTGGAATCCGGGCCGTCGGCCGGCACGGCCGTACGCGGCTGGGCGCACGTGCGGCTGTTCTCGACCTGGTCGGAGGTCACCGACCCGGCCGCGGAGAAGCTCCTGGCGCCGACCGGCTGGACCCGCCCGGACGGCTCCGCGTACCCCACCGGCGGTGACTGGGCCGAGGACTACCTCCAGCCTCTCGCCGACGTCCTCGGCGACAACGTCCGCTACGGCGCCACCGTGACCGGCGTCGCCCGCGCCGGACGCGACCGCATCGTGGACGCCGGACGCGCCGAGCAGCCCTTCGCCGTGCACGTCCTGTCGGCGGACGGCCGCGAGGAGCGGATCAGCGCCCGCGCGGTCATCGACGCCTCGGGCACGTGGTCCGCCCCCGGTCCGCTGGGTGCCGACGGTCTGCCCGCCCTCGGCGAGAAGGCCGCCGCCGGACACCTCTCCTACCGCGTCCCCGACCTGGGCGACCCGGCCGTACGCGCCCGGTACGCGGGCAGGCGCACCGCCGTGGTCGGTTCCGGCGCCTCCGCCTTCACCGCCCTCGCCGCCCTCGCCGACCTGGCGGCGGAGGAGCCGGGCACGCACGCGGTGTGGATCCTGCGCCGCGGCATCACCGGTTCGACGTACGGCGGCGGCGAGGCCGACCAGCTGCCCGCTCGCGGCGCCCTCGGCCTGCGCGTCAAGGCCGCGGTGGAGGCAGGCCACGCCGACGCGGTCACCGGGTTCCGTACGCAGGCCGTCGAGCGGGACGGTGACCGGCTGGTCCTGGCCGCCGAGGACGGGCGCCGCCTCGACCCGGTCGACGAGGTCATCGTCCTGACCGGTCTCCGCCCGGACCTGTCCTTCCTCTCCGAGCTCCGCCTGGGCCTGGACGACCGCCTCCAGGCGCCCACCGCCCTGGCCCCGCTCATCGACCCCAACGTCCACTCCTGCGGCACCGTCTATCCGCACGGCGTGAACGAGCTCTCCCACCCGGAGCAGGACGTCTACCTGGTCGGCATGAAGTCCTACGGCCGCGCGCCGACGTTCCTCGCGATGACCGGCTACGAGCAGGTCCGCTCGGTCACCGCCGCGATCGCCGGAGACCGTGAGGCCGCCGAGCGCGTGGAGCTGACCCTGCCGGAGACGGGTGTGTGCGGCGGGGCCGGTCTGTTCGACGAGCCCGACTCCGTCCAGGACAGCGAGGGCGGCGGCTGCTGCGGCGCCCCGGCCACCACCTTGCAGATCGGCACCGGCGCCCCGACCACCGCCTCCGGCGGCTGCTGAACTCCCCGTCCACTCCAGGAGGTTCGCCATGACGTCCCGTGTACAGCTCGCCCTCCGCGTCCCCGACCTCGCCGAGTCCGTGGCCTTCTACACGAAGCTCTTCGGCACCGGGCCCGCCAAACTCCGCGGCGGCTACGCCAACTTCGCCATCGCCGAGCCTCCGCTGAAGCTCGTTCTCATCGAAGGCGCGGGCGAGACGACCCGCATGGACCACCTCGGCGTCGAGGTCGATACGACCGAGGCCGTGCACGCCGCCACCGCCCGCCTGGGCGAGGCGGGCCTGTCCACCGACGTGGAGGACGACACCACCTGTTGCTACGCCCTCCAGGACAAGGTCTGGGTCCACGGCCCCGGCCGGGAACGCTGGGAGGTGTACGTCGTCAAGGCCGACGCCGATTCCCTGGCCAAGCAGTAGGGCAAACACGGGCGAGACGCTTCCGCCGAGGGTCAGTCACAGCAGTCGCAACCCGGGCGGCAGCCGCACGCCCCGTCCGTCCCGGCGCCGATGACCGGGGCCGCGGCGGCCGGTGGCGCGCAGCAGCCCTTGCCCTGCCAGGCGTCCCGGCCTTCCTTGACGGCGATGGCCGCGATGACGAGGGCGGCGATGGGGTCGGCCCACGACCAGCCCAGGGTGGCGTTGAGGACCAGGCCGACCAGGAGCACCGCCGAGAGGTAGGTGCACAGCAGGGTCTGCTTGGAGTCGGCGACCGCGCTGGCGGAGCCCAGTTCACGGCCCGCGCGGCGTTGGGCTGCCGACAGGAACGGCATGACCGCGAGGGAGAGGGCGGCGAGCACGATGCCGGGGACGGAGCGTTCCGCCTCCCCCGTGCCGGTCAGCGCGCGGACGGCGTCGACAGCGACGTAGGCGGCGAGCGCGAAGAACGACAGCGCGATGATCCGCAGGGTCGTCCTCTCCCGCGCCTCGCGCACGGCGTGCTCACGGGCGGAGAACTGCCAGGCCACCGCGGCGGCGGAGGAGACCTCGACGACCGAGTCCAGGCCGAAGCCGATCAGGGCGGTCGAGGAGGCGAGCGTGCCGGCGGTGATGGCGGCGATCGCCTCGACGACGTTGTAGGTGATCGTGGCCGCGACCAGCAGGCGTATCCGGCGGGCGAGTACGTCTCGGCGGGCCGGGGAGGGTCCCAGGGATATCGCCGTCATCAGCAGCAGCCCTTGTCGCCGGCCTCGGCACAGGTGCGGTCGGTCTCGACAGCCACCACGGCCGCACGCAGGTCGTCCAGCGCGTGGCCGAGGCGCTCGTCGGCCAGTTCGTAGCGGGTGCGGCGGCCGTCGGGCACGGTGACGACCAGTCCGCAGTCGCGCAGGCACGCGAGGTGGTTGGACAGCCGGGTGCGCGAGATGCCGAGGGTGTCGGCGAGATCGGCGGGGTAGGCCGGGGCCTCGCGCAGCGCGAGCAGGATGCGGCAGCGGATGGGGTCGGCGAGCGCGCGGCCGAAGCGGGCCAGCACTTCGATGTCGGGGGCAACAGTCAGCACGGCACGAGAGTACATTCAATCCTGAATTCAGGAAAGCGTGGATTATGAGCGCGGTGGCCGAGCCTTCCGCGTGCGCTTCCCCCCGGTGCGCCGCGGTGAGATCATCGCGTCGTCTCGGCGCGCTTCGGGAGGGCGGATGGGTCTTGCCTCGGGGGAAGTCGTGTTGCACGCGGCCGGGAGGTGTGAGGACGGGTACGGCGGGTGGGCCGCGGTCCTGACCTACGGTTCGCACCATCGCGAGATGAGCGGCAGCGGCAACGGCGTGACGACCCACCAGATGGCGTTGACGGCCGTCGTGGAAGGGCTCTCGGCGCTGACCCGGCCGTCGCGCGTGCGGATCTGCGTGGCCGACGAGACCCTGCGCGAGAGGCGTGCCCAGCGCCGCCCGCCCGACGAGCCCGACCTGTGGGAGAGGCTGCGTCCCCTGCTCGCCCTGCACCACGTCGAATGGGACGAGCCCGACGAATGGGTGGATGAGTACGGCGCGGACGACGAGCGGGCGGACGGGGTGCCGTGCGACCTGGCCGCCGAACTGGCCTACCACCAGCACCGTGGGGAGGAGGTCAGGGCGCAGGCGCAGGGCGAGGAGGCCACGCTGGCTGTCGCGGTGTCGCGGTTCCTGGCCGAGCGGTGGGACGACATGCACGCGTTCGAGGCCGCCGACGAGGTCATCTCGACGCTGCACTTCAGTATCGGCTGGTACGACGACACGTCGTTCGCCGAGATGACACCCGCCGGGATCGTCGACGAACTGGGCGCCTTCTTCAGCAGCACCCTCCCCCACAAGGAGCACGCCTCGGCCGACGAACTCCGGGTGGCCGAGCGTGTGGTGACCGACCTGCTGAACTGGCTGGCCGCGCACGGTACATCGACGCCGACGCGGCCCGGGACCACCTGGCGGACATCGCCGTCACCATGGACGAGCGGGCCGCCCTCAAGGAGTTCGTCGACGCGTTCGGCGACGACGACCTGGTGCGCCGGCCCGACCGGTCCCGGATCGAGGGCGAAGTCGGCAGCCAGTACCTGACGATCGGGGAAGTGACCGCCGGGTCCCTCACGTTCAGGGACGACGACATGGGGTCCGGCGAGGGCGACTGCCCGGTGGTGGGCCCGGTCCCCGTACGCCCCGAGATCGCCGCCCAGGCCCGGGCCGGCTGGCGGATCCTGCTGTCCGCGGTGAAGGTGGGCGGGCAGTGGGGACTCGTCGAGGTGGTCAGCGGGGATCCGTGACGTCCGGGGTGGGCGCTGCTCCTTCCACCAGTGCCCGTGCGGGCCGGTCCGACGCCGGCCACACGTACGGCAGGTCGTCCGGGACGTCCGGGAAGCGGTCCGCGTAGGTGGCGGGGTCCTTGCGGACGAGGGCCGAGCGGTGGCTGTGGTGGAAGGGGGTGTCGCCCAGCCAGGGGGGCAGTTCGCCCTCGGCCGCCAGGACGTGCTGGTCGCGGACCGGGGCGTGCGGGCGGGTCGCCGCGAGGTCGGCGACCAGGGTGGCCGCGCAGCTGTCCTGGTGGCCCTGTTCGCGCCAGACGCGGCAGATCTCCAGGCCGTAGCGGACGAGTGCCTCCTCGTAGCCGGCCCACATCCGGACCGCCGGGTGGTGGCGCCAGCCGTACCCGGGTACGACCAGGCCGCGCAGCACCTGCAACGCCTCGACCCGCTGTTTGCCGAGCCGGCGGCGGTCCAGGACGAGGGCCGACTCCCGGAAGCCGGGGTAGGGGAGAAAGGTCTGCACGCCGTCCCGTCCGGGTGCCTAACGCTCAGCGCCGGTGCGGGTCGGACGGCGGCGGCCGAGGGCCAGAGCCAGGCCGATCATCGCGATGCCCAGCGCGAAGTGGAGCCAGTCGTCGGCCGTGTTGAGGGGGACGAAGTTGGCGTCGCTGTCGTGGCCGACGGACAGGCCGTAGACCCACAGCACCAGGTAGACGGCGCCGCCGACCAGCAGGTACGAGTACGCTCCGCCGGCCGTGCGGGCGAGGGCCAGGCCGGCGAGACCGTAGGCCAGGTGCACGAGGTTGTGCAGGATCGAGACCTGGAACAGGCCCAGCAGCTCGGCGCCCGACTCGTGGGAGGCGAACTCCATCGAGCCGTAGTCGGTGGTGATGCCGGGGATGAAGCCCAGCACGCCGACCAGGAGGAAGACGACGCCCATGAGCTGGGCGGCCCGCTGCACGGGTGCCGCGGCGGCCCGGTGGGAAGTGTGTGTGGTCATGGCCGGTGGGTCCTCACTGGAGAGAGATGGTCTGTTCCGCCCAGATGGTCTTGCCCCAGGCGCCCTGGCGCGTGCCCCAGCGCCCGGTCAGCTGGGCCACGAGGAGCAGGCCGCGCCCGCCCTCGTCGTAGGTGCGGGCGCGCCGCAGGTGGGGAGCGGTGTTGCCGCCGTCGGAGACCTCGCAGATCAGGGTGTTGTCGTGGATCAGGCGGAGCTGGATCGGCGGCTGGGCGTGCCGGATGGCGTTGGTGACGAGTTCGCTGACGACCAGCTCGGTGACGAAGACCGCGTCGGACAGCCCCCACCTCTCCAGCTGCGCCACCACGTCCTTGCGGGTCTGGGCGACCGCGGACGGGTCGTCCGGCACGGCCCAGGTGGCGACCTGGCTCGCGTCGAGCGCGCGGGTGCGGGCGACGAGCAGGGCCACGTCGTCGGCCGGGCGCTGCGGCAGCAGGTCGGCGAGCACGGTGTCGCACAGGGCGTCCAGCGAGGGCGCCGGGCGGGCGAGGGACTCCCGCAGCCGGTGGACGCCGGCGTCGAGGTCCCGGTCCCTGTCCCGGTCCTCGATCAGGCCGTTGGTGTAGAGGACGAGCAGGCTGCCCTCGGGCAGGACGACCTCGGTGGCCTCGTAGGGGAGGCTGCCCACGCCGAGCGGGGGCGCGGCCGGGATTTCTGTCAGCTCGACGCTTCCGTCGGGGCTCACGACGGCCGGCGCCGGATGCCCGGCCCTGGCGAAGCAGCAGTGCCGCGACACGGGGTCGTACACGGCGTACAGGCAGGTCGCGCCCACGTCCCCGAAGGGTTCGACGCCCTCCTCGCCCTCCTCCTCCACGCTCAGCCGGGCGACCAGGTCGTCCAGGTGCGTGAGGAGCTCGTCGCACGGCAGGTCGATGTCCGCGAGGGTGCGGACGGCCGTGCGCAGTCGGCCCATGGTCGCGGAGGCGTGCAGGCCGTGGCCGACGACGTCGCCGACGACCAAGGCCACCCGCGCCCCGGAGAGGGGGATGACGTCGAACCAGTCGCCGCCGACGCCGGCGTGCCCGCCCGCCGGCAGATAACGCGACGCGACCTCGACCGCCGCCTGCCGGGGCAGCCGCTGCGGCAGCAGGCTGCGCTGGAGCGTGACGGCCGTGGCGCGCTCCCGGGTGTAGCGGCGGGCGTTGTCGATGCTGACCGCGGCCCTGGCCGCCAGTTCCCCGGCCAGGACCAGATCGTCGTGCCGGAAGGTGTCGGGGTTGCGGTGCCGGACGAAGAACACGACTCCCAGCGTGGTGCCGCGGGCGACGAGCGGCACGGTCATCACCGAGTGGATGCCGAACGCCCGGATCCTCTCGGCACGGACGGGGTCGTGTGCGAGCCACGCCGTGAGCGCCGTGTCGGTCACCTCGTGCAGGGTGGCCCGTCCCGCGCGCAGGCTCTCGTAGGGCGCCGAACCCTCCGGGTACGAGTCCACCTCGCCGGGCGCCACGACGGCCTCCGGAGCCCCCGGGGTCACGGACCGCAGCGCCACCCGCCGCAGCAGCACCGGCCCGTCCGCCGGGAGGGCCTGGGCGCGCGGTTCGGGTGTGTCGTCCAGCGCGGCGAGCAGATCGACGCTGACGAAGTCGGCCAGGTCCGGGACGGTCACGTCCGTCAGTTCCTGGGCCGTGCGCGTCACGTCGAGCGTGCTGCCGATGCGCCGGCCGGCCTCGGCGATGAGCTGGAGCCGCTTGCGGGCCCAGGACTGCTCCGTCATGTCGTGCGCGGCAAGGCAGACGCCCCGGATCGTGTCCTCGGCGTCCCGCAGCGCGGACTCGAAGACCGACCAGGCGTGCTCACGGGTCTCGCCCGGGGCGCGCAGATAGTTCTCCTCGTACTGCGGCTCGCCGGTCCGCAGCACCCGGGCCATGCTCCGCTCCGCCCGCTCACCCGCCTCGTTGTCGACGATCTCGGACGCGCGCAGGCCCAGCATCTCCTCCTCGGTGAGCGCCATGGCCCGCTCCATGCCCTCGTTGGCCCGCCTGAGCCGGAGCCGGGTGTCGTAGATCGCCAGGGCGCAGCACGGGGACTGGGCGAAGCTCCAGCTCACGAGGGATTCGTCGAGGGCGGGCCGGGGCTGCCCGCGGGTCAGGGCGGAGAGGAGGAGCCAGGCGGGGGCGCCGGTTCCGGGCGCCCTGTGGTGGGCGAGGACCCTGACGGTCAGCTTCCGGCCGTCGTGGTGTCTGAGCGCGACGTCGCCGTTCCACCGGGGCAGTCCGGCGAGCGCGGGCGGGCCGCCCCGCACCGGAATCGGCTCGGCCAGCAGATCCGCGGCGCGGCGGCCGGTCATCTGCCGTGCCGCGTATCCGAGGAGCCGCTCGGCGCCCGTGTTCCAGCCGGTCACCCTGCCCTGCTCGTCGAGGGTGACGCGGGCGGTGAGGGACTCACCGACGAGGTCCCCGAGGTCCATGAGGGCTTCGGGGGCCTCCGATTCCGCTCCGGGCGACCGGGTGGCCCGGCCGACGGTGACGGGCTGTTCCATGATCGGTCATCTCGCTCTCGCGGGGGAATCCCGGGAAATGGCAGCGAAATCGCGGGGGAATCAGCCGTAATTCCACATATGTGCACTACCCCCTGATTACCCCGATTGTGACGGGTCTTACCGTTCCGTCTCCGGCGCGGTGACAAGCCTGCCGCCGCCCGGCCCGGGTAACCGGTCCCCCATGGGCGAGATCCTGGTGGGCACGTGTTCCTGGACCGACCGGGCCCTGGTCGGCAGCGGCTGGTACCCGGTGGGGCGGCGGGACGCCGAGGGGCGGTTACGGCACTACGCCGAGCGGTTCCCGGTCGTCGAGGTCGACGCCTCGTACTACGCGCTGCCGAGCGAGCGGAACAGCCTGTTGTGGGCCGAGCGGACACCGGACGGGTTCGTGTTCGACGTGAAGGCGTTCTCGCTGCTGACGGGGCATCCCACCCGGGAGGCGGTGATGCCGGACGGGCTGCCGGCCGAGCACCGGGACCCGGCGGTGCTCGACGAGGTGTGGGCCCGCTTCGCGGCCGGGATCGAGCCGCTGCGGGAGGCCGGGCGGCTCGGGAGCGTGCTGTTCCAGTTCCCGCCGTGGTTCCGGCCGGGGGAACGGGCGGAGGCGTTCCTCCGGGAGTGCGCCGAACGGACCCGCGGGTGGCCCGTCGCCGTGGAGTTCCGGCATCCCTCGTGGTGGGAGCCGGGCCGGGAGGAGGCGACGGGCGCGCTGCTCGCCCGGCACGGCATGGCCGCGGTCGCCGTCGACATGACGCAGGCCCTGCCCTCCTCCGTCCCGCCGGTCACTCCCGTCACCTCGCCCCGGCTGTCCGTCGTACGGTTCCACGGACGCAGCACCGCCTGGGGGACCGGCAGCAAGGAGGACCGGTTCCGGTACGGGTACGGCGAGGAGGAACTCGCCGAGTGGCTGCCCCGCGTGCGCCGGCTGGCCGAGCGGACCGAACAGGTCCACGTCCTGTTCAACAACTGCTGCGGGGACGCCGCCGTCCGTGCCGCCGAGTGCATGACGCGCCTCCTCGACGGCGACCTGCCGGCTGCGGCACCGAGGGTGCCTAGGGCACGATCCGCACCTGCTTCGACACCGTCACCTGGTCCACGTCCGACACCCGCACGGTCGTCTTCATCGTCCAGGTCCCGGCGAGGGGCAGGTTGACGGAGTTGGTGCTCCAGTAGCCGCCGACGTCGGTGACCCCGGCGTCGATCGGGCCGACCTTCCGGGAGGGCAGGGTGAACGTGATGCGGACCTCGGGGACGACGACCAGACCCTTGTCGGCGCCGTAGACCACGGCCTGGACGCCGTTCTCGCCGACCCGGGCCGGGTCCAGGGTGACCTGCACCGTGCCGCGGCCGGACAGGGTGCCGCTGCTTCCGCCCGTGTCGAAGGGCACCGTGACGAGGGTCGTGGGCGGCAGCGCACCGGCCGGGGGCCGCTGCGCGGCCTCGGCCTGCGCGCGGCCCGGCAGCGTGGTGGTGAGCAGTGTCGTGATCAGCAACACCACGGCGGCGACGGCGACTTCGACGAGGACGGAGCGACGCAGGCCGCGCCGCCGGGTGTCCTCATCGCCGAGTCCGGGAGCCGGCTCCGGCGCTCCCGACGGCTTGTGCGGTTCCCGGGGCTCCCCGCCATCACCTGTCGCGCCGGACGCCCCGGACCCCCCGGACTCCCCGGGCTCCCCCGGCTCTTCCGCCTGTGCCGACGCCCCCACGCCGACCGGCTGCGCGACCCGTTCCGGTACGGCCGTCCGGGCGGCGGCCGCCGGGGCCGCGAGGCGGGCCGTCCACCGGCGCGAGTACCCCGCCGCCAGCAACAGCGCGGTCACCGCGACCAGTTTGGCCAGCAGCAGCCGGCCGTACGGCGTGCCGGTCAGCGCGGCGAGGGAGCCGAGGCCGCGCCAGGACTGGTAGAAGCCGGTGACGACCAGGACGATCACCGAGGCGAAGGCGATACGGGAGAAGCGGGGCACGACCTCCGTCAGGGCGTCGACGGAGGCCCGGCGCAGGGTCAGGAGCAGCGCCACGAGGCCGCCGAGCCAGACCCCCGTCGCCACCAGGTGCAGCACGGACGACGTCATCGCCACCGGCACCTGGATCCCGGCGGAGGCGTGCTCGGCCGCCGCCCAGGTCAGGGCCAGGGCGACGGCCAGGGTCGCGCCCGCCGCCCGCATCACGGGCTGGTGGTGGTCGCGGCGCCCGGACAGCCGCAGCAGGAAGGCGGCGGTCAGCAGCAGGACGGCCAGCCTGGCGAGCAGGGCCAGGCCAGGGCGGCTGGTCAGGGTGCGTTCGAGGGCGGAGAGGTCGAAGGCCGCGGCGGGGCCCGCGCCCGCCTCGTACGGGGCGCGCAGGAGCAGCAGGACGGCCGTCGAGCCGAGCAGTGTCCACCAGGCCGCCACCAGCGGTCTGCGCAGCGGGGACGTGTCCGCGGGCCGGCACAGCAGCGCGAACGCCACCGTGCCGACGAGCAGCGCGGCGGCGAGGTAGGCGAGATAGCGGGCGGCGTCGTGGAGGCCGCCGGTCAGCGGGTCCTCGTCCGGGCCGGTGTCGACCTGCGCGGTCGTCGCGGACCGCTTGCCCACGGAGAAGGTGAAGGCGCCGGAGACCGGGTGGCTGTCGGCGGACACCACCCGCCAGGCCACCGTGTAGGTGCCCTGGGCGAGTTTCCCGGACAGTGCGACCCGGGCCGTGTCGGAGCGGCCGTCCGCGTGCTGCGCCTCGCCGGTGGGCACGCGGCGCTGGTCCGGGCCGAAGACCCGGAAGGAGTCGTCGAGCAGGCCGACGGACTCCGTGAAGGTCAGGGTGAGGTGGCGGGGGGCACGCTGGACGACGGATCCGTCGTCGGGGTCGGTGCCGCGGAGGGCGGCGTGGGCCGAGGCGGGGACTGCTCCTGCGAGGAGCAGTACCAGCACGGTGCCGAGCAGCACCAGGGCTTGGAATCGCCGGGGGTGTCCGACATTGCGCTCCACGTGGGTCTCCGGGGTCGGGCTGTACGGCTCCCGGTTATGTACGGATGGGAAATGTGTAGCGCTCAGCCGGGGGTGGGTGTGTGTGGTTCGGCGGGTGCGGGTGCGTGGGGGCTGGTCGCGCAGTTCCCCGCGCCCCTAAGGACGGATCAGTTCTGCAATCTTGTCAGCCGCTGCCGGATAGCTCGCCGTCAGCTCCGCCGCGTCCCCGTGCTCATAGCCCTCGAACGTGAAGCCGGGGGCCATCGTGCAGCCGAACAGGGTCCACCGACCGCCCTCGTGCACCCTGCCGCCCATCCACGTGCCTGCCGGGATCGTGTACTGGACGTGCTGGCCACCGAGGACGTCCGGTCCGAGGACCACCGTCCGCGTGCTGCCGTCCTGGGCGAGCAGGAGGAGCTCCAGGGGATCGCCGAGGTAGAAGTGCCAGATCTCGTCGGTCGGCAGGCGGTGGAGGGCGGAGTAGTCGTCGGGGCCCGCTGTCAGGAGGGCGACGATCGCCGTGCCCTCGGGTCTGCCGTCCGGGCGCTCGGGGCCGGCCCAGGTCTGGCGGAACAGGCCGCCTTCGCGGGGGATCGGCTCGAGGCCGTAGTGGGCGATGAGGTCGTCGGGCGTCACGCGGGGAAGAGTATCTCCCGGTCGAGGAAGGCGAGCTGGGCCTTCTTCTCGGGCAGGTACACGTCCGGGAGGTCGATCTCCGGCAGGACCACCACCGGCCCCGGGGTGAAGCCCATGGTGAGGAAACGGGCGATCGCCTTCTCGTTGCGGACGTCCGGGTCGACCACGATCCGCCGGCGGTCCAGGCCGAGCAGAACGTACCGGGCGACGGCGGTCACCAGCCGTGCGGTCCAGCCGGAGCGCGCGCCGCCCGGGCCGGCGGGGGCGACCAGCAGGTGGACGCCGATGTCGCCGGGGCGGACGTCGTAGCACTCGCTGACGCGGTCCGCCTCGGGCTCGTAGGTCTGGAGGAGCGCGACCGGCTCACCGTCGCGGACGACGAGGTAGGCGTGGTGGGTGGTGAGGGTGTCCATGTGGGCGTAGATCTCGGCGACCTGTCGCTCTGTCAGGCCGGTCATGCCCCAGAAGGCGGCCCGGTCCTCGCTCACCCAGCGGTGGACCGTCCCGGCGTCGGTCTCCGGGTCCAGGGGCAGGACGCGGACGGTGCCGAAGCCGTCGGTCACCTGCTCGTGGGCGGCCGTGCGGGAGGCGTACGGGTCAGACATCGGTCTCCTTCTTCAGCAGGGTCCAGTCGGTGACGACCGGGACGAGGTCACCGGCGAGCCACAGGGGGAGCTGGTCGCGGTGGTGGGGCGAGCCGGGGACGCCCGAGGCGCCGAACGGGACGACCCAGCGGCTGTCCTCGCGCCGGGCCAGGTCCCAGACGTACCGGGCCGCCGGGCCGCGCGCGGCACGGTCGGTGAGGCCCGGCACGCCCGAGGTGCACAGCACGCAGTCGTGGTCGCCGGACAGCCCCGGTTCGTCGTACGGCGTCTCCGGCTCCAAGGCCCGCCAGGGGGCGAGCCGGTGGGTGTCGCCCCAGACACCGGCGGGCGGCCGGGCGGCCACCTCCTCGACCGCCGCCCGGACGGCCGACGGGCGGTCGATTCCGTACAGTTCCTCGGCCCGCAGCAGGTGTTCGAGGGCGAAGCCCACGCGCGGGAGGAGGGCGAGCCAGGGCCGGAACACCTCCGGATACGCCGGCGGTGCGGTGAGTGCGGCGAAGGCCGGGTGGGCCGCCAGTTGCCGTACGACCGCGCCGCGCACGGCCGAGTAGAGGGCCGCGTCGGCGCTGTCGGCGTCCATGCGGCGGTTCCAGGCGAGGAGGCGGTCCCGGAGGGCGGAGGCCTCGGGGGTGAGGGCGTCGAGGTTCCGGACGTGGTCCAGGAGGGCGGCCGCGGAGGCGAGGTGGGTGTCCGTGTGGAGAGCGGGCATGTCGGCGGCGGACCAGCGCTCCCTGCCGGCGAGCAGCTCGGCGATGCGGTCGTGGCGGTGGGACGGGGCGAACTCGACACCGAGGGGTTCGGCCGGACCGCGCTGGTTGGCCATGACGGCGACGCCGTCGGTGAGCCCGGCGCGGGGGGTCTCGTGCCAGCCCTGCCACTCGTGCCCGGGCTCCCAGGCGGGCACCAGGCGCAGGCGGTTGGCCTCGGCGCGCCGCGGCACCCGCCCGGCGACGCGGTGCAGCACACCGCCCTCGGTGTCGGCCGCCTGGACGACGTTGACCGGCTCGGCCCACCGGTCGAACGCCCGGTCCACGTCGGCGACCCGGCGGGCCCGCAGCAACGGCAGCAGGGCGCCGAAGCCGAGATCTCCGGTGACGCCGGGCGGGTGGCGCAGACTGATCGCCACGGGCGCGTCGGACGGATCTGCCGGGTCGAACGGGTCGCCGTCGAGCCCCTCGGGGCCGCCGATGACCACCGGGCCCCGGTCGGTCTCGATCACCTCGACCTCGACCGGCTCCTCGCCCGCCACCTCGACGACCTCCGTGTGCCGGGCCGCCCGGCGCCAGACCCCGTCCGGGCCGAGGGCCTCCACCCCGGCGCCGGTGCGCCGCAGCCGCTCCCGGTACAGGTCCTGGTAGTCGGCCATGGCGTTGGTGATGGCCCAGGCGACCGTGCCGGTGTGCCCGAAGTGGGCGATGCCGGGGACACCGGGGACGGCCAGGCCGACGACGTCGAACTCCGGGCAGGACAGGTGGACCTGCTGGTAGACGCCCGGGTCCTCGATCCAGCGGTGGGGGTCGCCGGCGATGACCGCCTGCCCGGTGACAGTCCGTTCGCCGCTCACCAGCCAACCGTTGCTGCCGGAGGTGCCGGGGCCGTCGGTGGCGAACAGGCCGATGGCGTCCGTGCCCAGGTGGGCCGCGACCTGCTCACGCCAGAGCTTGGCCGGGAACCCGGCGAAGAGGATGTGGGTGGCGAGCCAGACGCCGAGCGGGGTCCAGGGGTGCCAGGTGCCGGGGCTGAGGTGGGCGCGGGCGAACTCGGGGGCCGCGTCGGCGCCCGCCGCCAGCCCGCCGTTGACCCCGTCGACGTACGCCCGCAGCCAGTCCGCCGTCTCGGGGTCCCGTCTCTCCAGCTCCGCGAAGCAGCGTCTGGCGGTGTCGTCGAGTCTGGCGCGTCTGGCGAACCGGTCCCAGGGCAGGGCGCTCTCGCCGAGGAAGGACGCCGAGGTGCCCTGGGCCCGGTGCCGCTCGATCTCCAGTTGCCAGGCCCGGTCGCGGGCGGTGACGAGGCCCTGGGCGTGGGCGAGTTCGGCCGCGCTGCCCGCGCGCAGATGCGGAATGCCCCAGGCGTCGCGGTAGATCTCGGTGGCCACGCTGTGCCTCTACTTTCCTTTAGGTTAGCCTTGCCTAAGTCAGAGCTGTGGCGGAATCGTACGCGAAGGGTGAATACGGGATGGGGCAGGGGCGGGGTTGGGAGGGCGCGGTCCTCAAGCTGCTGCGCGCGAAGGATTTCGTGTTCACCGTGACCGGCGCGGAGGACGTCACCCCGGACTACCGGCGGCTGCGCTTCACCGACGGCGGTCTGCTCGCGGCGGCCGGCGTGCACCCGACCATGTGGGTCCGCCTGTGGTTCGACAACGCGGGCAGGCCCCACCAGCGGGCCTACACCCTGGTCGACCCGGACCCGGCGGCCGGGACGTTCAGCCTGGAGTTCGCCCTGCACGAGGGCTGCGCGAGCGACTGGGCCAGGGCGGCGAAGCCCGGCGACACCATCGAGGCGACCGTCCAGGGCACCGGCTTCGAGCACCCCGACCCCGCCCCCTCCCACGTCTTCGCCGTCGGCGACCCGGCCTCGCTGCCGGCCATCAACTCCCTCCTGGACGCGCTGGGCTCCGCCCAGGCCACCGTCTGGTTCGAGGGCGGCGACGACGATCTGCCGTTCCGCACCGACCCCGCCCGGCACGAGCTGCGCAAGGTGCCGCGCCAGGACTCCGGCGCTCACCTGGTCGACCAGGTGAAGGCGGACCTTCCCGGCCTGCTCCAGGGCACCTCGGACCCGTACGTCTGGATCGCCTGCGACACGGCGACGACCCGGTCGCTCGCGGCCTACGTCCGCAAGGAACTGGGCCTGCCCAAGCAGCGGGTGAACGCGCTGGGCTACTGGCGGCCGGCGTCGTAGGCCCGGGCGGGCCGGCCTCCGGACGCGGCCCGGCCCGCCCCGAGGGATGATCGGGGCATGGACGTCACTCTTCACCTCGCCCAGGACCCCGAGGCCGACGCGCTGCTCGGGCGCAGTCCGCTCGCCGCGCTGGTCGGGATGCTGCTGGACCAGCAGATCCCGATGGAGTGGGCGTTCAAGGGTCCGGCGACCATCGCCCAGCGGCTCGGCACGGACGACCTGGACGCGCACGAGATCGCTTCGCACGCCCCCGAGGCCTTCGCCGCGCTGCTCTCCCAGAAGCCGGCGGTGCACCGCTACCCGGGCTCCATGGCCAAGCGGATCCAGCAGCTCTGCCAGTACCTCGTCGCGCACTACGACGGTGACGCCGAGGCCGTCTGGAAGGACGCCGCCACCGGCAAGGAACTGCTGAAACGACTGGCCGAACTGCCCGGCTTCGGCAAGCAGAAGGCCCAGATCTTCCTCGCCCTCCTCGGCAAGCAGCTCGGCGTCCAGCCGACGGGCTGGCGTGAGGCGGCGGGCTCCTACGGCGAACCGAAGTCCTTCCGCTCGGTCGCCGACATCACCGGCCCCGAGTCGCTGGCCAAGGTACGAGCCCACAAACAGGAGATGAAGGCAGCGGCCAAGGCCGCGAAGGCAACCGGGAAGTAGCCCCCTGCGGGACACGGGCACCGGCTGACACGGCCCGCCGCGGACGGCGGACATCCGTGACCTGCCCGGGGCGTCGGCCACAGGGGGCGCCAGCCGCACGGCCCACTCCGGACAATCGACATCAACCGCACGGCCCGCCCCAGGTGGCGAGCCCCTCGCGGCCGGTCCGAGCATGGACCATGACCGAGCCACCGAGCCGCTCCCCCTGGGAGCCGGAGCGCGGCCCCGCACACGGGGGCGTGCCCCGACCGCCCCAGGGCTTGGAACCCCACGTCTCCCAGGGCCCGGGCCCGGACGGCCCGCACACCCACGAACGGCCCGGTCACCCCCCGTCCCCGCCCAAGTCACCCGACCCGCACGCACCCCGGGGCGCCACGCACACCGCGAGCCCGCCCTCAGACAGTCGTGACCCGGAGCCCGCCTTCACAGGCCCCCTGCACCAGCTCTCCCACGCCGCCTGGCAAGCCGTGCTGGCCACCGGGGTCACCTCCCTCGTGCTGGGGCTTCTCGTCCTGGTCTGGCCGGGCGCGTCGCTGTTCGCCGCCGGGGTGCTGTTCGGGCTCTACCTGCTCGTCAGCGGCATCCTCCAGCTCGCCTCCGCCTTCGGCACTCACCGGACGACAGCCCTGCGCGTCCTCGCGTTCATCAGCGGCACGCTCTCGATCCTGCTCGGCCTGTTCTGCTTCCGCCGCCCCATGCAGTCGATCCTGCTGCTCGCCCTCTGGATCGGCATCGGCTGGCTGTTCCGCGGCATCACCCAGACCCTGGCCGCCGCCCACGACCCGGCGATGCCCGCCCGGGGCTGGCAGGTCTTCCTCGGCACCCTCACCGTCGTCGCCGGAATCGTCCTCATCGACGCGCCCTTCGAGTCCGTCGCCGTCCTCACCCTCGTCGGCGGCTGCTGGTTGCTCGCGGTAGGCGCCGCCGAGATCGCCACGGCCCTGCGCATCCGGGGCCGCCGTACGCCGAGCGAGCGGATCTCGCAGCCGGTGGGATGAACGGCATACGCGCGACGGGGAACGACCTCCCGTGAACCCCGCACCCGCACCGCAGCCGGCCACCCGCGGCACCCGCCGGCACACCTGGCCGCGGGTGCTCGTCCTGCTGCTCGCCCTGCTCGTGCCCGGCGCGCACGCCGAGGCGCACACAGGCCCGGCGGCCACCGTCTCCGGCGAGAGCACGGCCGTCGAGTGCGACGTCCTCGACGCCGCCCCGCGCCCACCCGCCCGGGGCACGCGGCGCGCCGCCGTCCCCCTGCGCCCCGCCCCGCTCCCGAGCCCCGGGCCCGCGTACGCCGCGCCGCTTCCCGTGCCCGTGCCGCCGGGCCCGCGCCACGACCCTCGGCCCCTGCGTTCCGAGGTCCTGCGCTGCTGACAGGACCGGACACCGGTCCATCAGCCCGTACGCAGCAATACGCAGCAATACGGAACGAGGAACACAGCCATGCTCGAAGACCCCTACGCGGTTCTGCGCGCCCTCCTGCGCGCCGAAGCCGTCCGCAACGCGCCCAAGCCGCCCCAGCCCCAGCCCCATCCCGAGCCCGAGCCGGAGACCCGGGAGCGACAGCGGCACCCGCTGGAAAGGGAACGCGGCTGACCGACCCGCGACGGCGGAGGCGACCGGTCCGGCGCCTCCGCCGCCCCGAACGGCTGCACCACCGAGAGGACGCCAACCCCTTTCGGGCGAAGAAGACCAGCCCGGCCTGTCGACGTCGCCGGCCTCGGGCAGCTCGGGCAGCTCGTGGAAGAGGAGCGCATATTCACGCCCCTGTGCCCGGTACGTACCGCCTTGTGGGGTTTTTTTCAGCGTCGCACTCCGCCGCCACGGCTGCGCCCGGAAGGTCCCGCCCGGTAGGCTTTCCGTGTGATCTTCAAGCGCATCGGAAACGGCCGGCCGTACCCCGACCACGGCCGGGACAGCACCCGGCAGTGGGCGGACGTCGCGCCGCGCCCGGTCCGCCTCGATCAGCTCGTGACGACCAAACAGCAGCTCGATCTCGAGACGCTGCTCGCCGAGGACTCGACGTTCTACGGCGACCTCTTCGCGCACGTCGTGAAGTGGCAGGGCGATCTCTACCTGGAGGACGGCCTGCACCGCGCGGTGCGGGCGGCGCTCCAGCAGCGCCAGGTGCTGCACGCGCGCGTGCTCGAGCTCGACTGAGCCCCGCCGGTCACGGGTTGGCCCTTTCGGGTTCCGCTGGGCGACGTCGAATGATCATCTAGTAGGCATCGTCGCCCAGGCGCACTACGCTGCGCTCATGAGCATGCTGACTCCCCCCGGCATGGGCGGCAAATACCGCATCAAGGGAAACAAGTACCCGCGGATGCGCCGGCCCCGGCGGCGCGGCAGGCTCGTCGTCCTGGCCGTCGCCTCCGCCGCCGTGCTCGGCGTGGGCGGCTGGGGCACGTGGCAGCTCGTCGACGTCTTCACCGGCGGCGGCACGAAGGCCTCGGCCGCCGGCGGCGGGACGGACTGCGCCGCCCGGACCAAGGCGAGCCCCTCGCCCAGCGCCGAACCCCTGCCCGAACCGCGCGCGATCACGGTCAACGTGCTCAACGCCACCACCCGCAGCGGCCTGGCCAAGAAGACCGCCGACGAGCTGAAGAAGCGCGGCTTCAAGATCGGCGACGTGGGCAACGCGCCCAAGCAGTACGACAAGAAGGTCAAGGGCACCGGCGTGCTGCTCGGCCCCACCTCCGCCCTCGACACCGCGCTGCCGGTGCTCGGCGCCCAGCTCCCGGGCGCCGAACGGCGTACCGAGGCGGCCCGCAAGGGCGCTGCCGTCGACCTCGTCATCGGTGACGGCTTCAAGGAGCTGGCGAAGAAGCCGGACGCCGACCGGGCTCTGACCAAGCTGGCCACGCCCGAGCCGGCGCCGTCGTCGAAGAAGGGCTGCTGAGCAGCTCGGAGAGAAGGGCTGCCGAACCGCTCAGGGCCGGCTTGCCGGGTCGGATGCCTACTCGGCCGCCCCGTACATCCGGTCCCCGGCGTCGCCGAGGCCCGGCACGATGTAGCCGTGCTCGTTCAGGCGCTCGTCGACCGACGCGGTCACGACCGTCACCGGGGTGCCCGCCAGCTCGCGCTCCATGACCTCGACGCCCTCCGGCGCGGCCAGCAGCACCACGGCGGTCACGTCGTCGGCGCCGCGCCGGATCAGCTCCTGGATCGCCGCGACCAGCGTGCCGCCGGTGGCGAGCATCGGGTCCAGCACGTACACCTGCCGTCCGGACAGGTCCTCCGGCATGCGCGTGGCGTACGTGGAGGCCTGGAGCGTCTCCTCGTTGCGGATCATGCCGAGGAAGCCCACCTCGGCGGTCGGCAGCAGCCGGACCATGCCGTCCAGCATGCCGAGGCCGGCCCGCAGGATCGGCACCACCAGCGGACGCGGGTGGGACAGCTTGACGCCCGTGGTCGTGGCCACCGGCGTCCGGATGTCGACCTGTTCGGTGCGCACGTCGCGCGTGGCCTCGTAGGCGAGCAGGGTGACCAGCTCGTCGGCGAGACGGCGGAAGGTCGCGGAGTCGGTGCGCTGGTCGCGCAACGCGGTGAGTTTGTGGGCGACCAGGGGGTGGTCGACGACGTGGAGACGCATGTCCACAACAGTAACCGGGCCCGCTGACCCCGGCCGCACGGCGAGGCCGCCTCCCGCCCGTCACCCATTCGCCGGCGTCAAACCGCCCGTCCGGGGAAGGCGGGAAGGACGGACTGGGGGTGGTGAACCTGATGCCCGACCGGGAATCCCGAGACGTTCCGTCGCGGCGCGCGCGGCCCACGACGGACCGAGAGAGCTACGAGACCGGCAGGCGCGGCAGGCCGGGCAGGACCGCGCGGCCCGGCAAGGCTGCCCGGACCGAACGGGCCGAACGGGCCGAACGGGCCGAGCAGGCCGACGTGCCCAGCGCGGCGGACACGTCCGACGCGCCCCGCATGCTGGGCGGGACGACGAGCGAGACCGACGCCGAGCGCCGTCGGCGGCGCGCCCGGTTCCTGCGCGACCTGGCCGAGGCCCGGGAACTGCGCGACCGCGTCCAGCCGCGCCGCGTCAAGACGGCCCGGCTGCGGCACGCGATGCGCATGCGCACGTTCCGCTGGTAGGAAACGGCTGAGGAAACCCCCGGGGAAGATCACGAACCGCGCGGACGTTGCCGAGGTGACCGTGCGTGGAACGGGGGAAAGCCGCGTACGATCCGCAGGTGGCGGCAACGAGCGTGCGATCAAAACTGCCGGACACAGGGGGCCGAAGACGTCCCCTGAACGCCTTGTTTCTGCCACGATTCCGAGTGGGTGGGGCTCGGACGAGCACTCCCCGCCCGCAACCTCCGCCGGGGGGACCCCCAACCGGCACGCCTATGACCAGTGGGAGAGTCACGGTGTACTTCGCCGCACTGCTCGCGCGCACCGAAGACGGGTGGGAAGCGAGCGACACGGAGCTCGACGATGTGGAAACCCTGTCGGATCTGGCCGACCTGGCCCGTGAAGCCTCCCCCGACGAGGACACGGTGCTCGTGCTCATCGAGCAGGAGGACGCCTGGTTCGGAGTGGTCCGCGTGGACGGCGAGGAGGACCCTCGCATCTACGTCTCGGACGCCGCCGCCGCTGCCCGCAGCAGCTACGGCGAGATCCTCCTCACCGACGAGCTGCTCGGACGCGATCCGGACGACGGGGACGACCTGGACGCCCTCGACCTCGACGGCACCGAGGACGGTGACTCCGACGACGACGAGGCAGACGACGGCGACCCGGTCGCCGGAACCGGCGAGGCCGTGCCGCACGGCCCGGTCGGCGACGCCCAGATCCTGGACGACCTCGGCGTGAGCGAGAAGGAACTGCGCTCGCTGGCGACGGACGCCGTCACGGAGATCGCCGAGGCCCTCGGCGCCTCGGAGACCCTGGAGACCGTCCGCTGACCGCTCGCACCATCCCGGACCCGCCGGATCCGGTACGGGACCCCTGGCGGCCCGCGATGCGACTCGCCCTGGACGAGGCCGCCGAGGCCGTCCAGGGCGGGGACGTCCCCGTCGGCGCCGTCGTACTGGCCCCGGACGGCACCACCGTGCTCGCGGCCGGGCACAACGAACGCGAGGCCGGCGGCGACCCGACGGCCCACGCGGAGGTCCTCGCCCTGCGGCGGGCCGCGGCCGCGCTCGGGCGGTGGCGGCTCGCCGGCTGCACCCTCGTGGTGACGCTGGAGCCCTGCACGATGTGCGCGGGCGCGATCCAGCAGTCCCGCGTCGACCGGCTCGTCTACGGCGCCCGCGACGACAAGGCCGGCGCGGCCGGATCCCTGTGGGACCTCGTCCGCGACCGGCGGCTCAACCACCGGCCCGAGGTGATCGAGGGCGTGCTCGCTCAGGAGTGCGCCGGGCTGCTCACCGAGTTCTTCCGCGGTCGCTGACCGTCGCCGCATATCGATTTCAAAGCACGCGGCACCTTGCTGTAAGGTCTCCCTCGGTAGCGTGTCCGAGCGGCCGAAGGAGCTCGCCTCGAAAGCGAGTGTGGCGCAAGTCACCGAGGGTTCAAATCCCTCCGCTACCGCTTGAGAAGGGCCCCGTCGTCAGACGGGGCCCTTCGTGCGTTCTGCCCCTTCGGGTGACCGACCCTTCGTGCGATCATGTGCGCGCATGAGACACCAGTGACAGGGGAGGCCGCGATGGCGGTGAACGCGAAGAAGGTCGCCGTCTACGTCGTCGTGGTCTTCGCGCTGTACGTGATCGTCACGGACCCGGCCAAGGCCGCCGACTACGTCCAGATAGGGTTCCAGGGCATATCGGACGCCGCCCAGGCCCTCGGCGACTTCGCCACGTGGGTCGCCGACGGAGGAAAGTGATGATCCGCCACCTGGTCCTCTTCAAGCTCAACGAGGGTGTCGAGCGTGACGACCCGCGAGTCGTGAAGGGCGTCGAGGCCTTCCGCTCGCTCGAGGGCACGGTCCCCGGGATCCGCTTCTGGGAGCTCGGCTGGAACGTCAGCGACCGTCCCATCGCCCATGACTTCGCCATCAACTCGGCCTTCGACGACGCGGACGCGCTGCGCCGGTACGTGGAGCATCCCGACCACCAGGCGGGTGTCGCGCTGTGGCGCGAGTTCGCCACGTGGGTGATCGCCGACTACGAGTTCTGAGCCCGCCGCTTCGAGCCCCCCGTCGCTCCGACGGGGGGCTCATGCGCATTTATGCGGTATTTCATCCCTCAACACGTAGTTATGGGGTGCTTGCACACAGTGCACCTGTCTTGTGATGCTATGACCGCTTTTGACGGAAGAGCCGACGGACAGGTTGCCGGATGACAAGGTGGAGTTGACCGTGCTGGCCAGTACCGCACCTCAGGCACCATCCTCGGAACCGGCTCCCCAGCGGAGCCGAGGCGCCGACACCCGCGCCCTCACACAGGTCCTCTTCGCGGAGCTCAAGGAACTCCAGCCGGGGACGCCCGAGCACGACCGGGTGCGCGGGGCGCTCATCGAGGCCAACCTCCCCCTGGTGCGCTACGCCGCCGCCCGGTTCCGCTCCCGCAACGAGCCGATGGAGGACGTCGTCCAGGTCGGCACCATCGGGCTCATCAACGCCATCGACCGCTTCGACCCGGACCGGGGCGTGCAGTTCCCGACGTTCGCGATGCCGACGGTGATCGGCGAGATCAAGCGCTACTTTCGCGACAACGTCCGTACGGTCCATGTGCCGCGCCGGCTCCATGAGCTGTGGGTGCAGGTCAACGGCGCGACCGAGGACCTCACGACCGCCTTCGGGCGCACCCCCACCACGGCCGAGATCGCCGAGCGGCTGCGCATCACCGAGGACGAGGTGCTGTCCTGCATCGAGGCCGGGCGGTCGTACCACGCGACCTCCCTGGAGGCCGCGCAGGAGGGCGACGGACTGCCGGGGCTGCTGGACCGGCTCGGCTACGAGGATCCCGCGCTGGACGGCGTGGAGCACCGGGATCTCGTACGGCATCTGCTCGTGCAGCTGCCCGAGAGGGAGCAGCGGATTCTGCTGCTGCGGTACTACAGCAATCTCACGCAGTCTCAGATCAGTGCGGAGCTCGGCGTCTCGCAGATGCATGTGTCGCGGCTACTGGCGCGTAGCTTCCAGCGATTGCGGTCCGCGAACCGGATCGACGCGTAACCGCAAACAGTTGCGAGTGGTAACCCTGGCGAGCGAATCGCTCCTCAGGGCCGTTCCCGACGGTTGCGGGCCGAAAAGGCGTCAGACCCCTTGTTTGCAGGGCGGATTGGCGTCTCAGATGTCGACATGTCACTACAGCGTGTTGCCGACATGTGACATTCTGCGGGAAGCGCGTTTGCCGGGGCTTCGGCTCCGGTATTCAGGTGAAGGCTGCGTTCCTCAGACGGGGGCGTTCGCCGCGACCGTCCCGCGACCCAAAGGGGGTGGCATGTCCGCAGAACAGGGCAGCTCGAAGGTGCTCACGCTCGCGGAGAGCGACACAGCTCCCCATGCTCTCGACTCACTCGGCCCCATCGACGACGTTCCGGCCGAGCTCGCGACCGAGCCCGCGCCGGTCCTTCCGGCCACGGGGGCCATCGACACCCGCACCCTGTCCCGCTCCCTGTTCCTGCGGCTGGCCGCGCTCGACGAGGACAGCCCCGAGCGTGCGTACGTCCGCGACACCTTGATCGAGCTCAACCTGCCGCTGGTGCGGTACGCGGCGGCGCGGTTCCGCTCCCGCAACGAGCCGATGGAGGACATCGTCCAGGTCGGCACGATCGGGCTGATCAAGGCGATCGACCGGTTCGACTGCGAACGGGGCGTCGAGTTCCCGACGTTCGCGATGCCAACCGTCGTGGGCGAGATCAAGCGGTTCTTCCGCGACACGTCGTGGTCGGTGCGGGTGCCGCGCCGGCTTCAGGAGCTGCGGCTGGCGCTGACGAAGGCCAGTGACGAGCTCTCGCAGAAGCTGGACCGCTCGCCGACGGTCACCGAACTCGCGTCCGTGCTCGGGGTGTCCGAGGAGGACGTCGTCGACGGGCTGGCGGTGGGGAACGCGTACACGGCGTCCTCGCTGGACTCCCCGGCGCCGGAGGACGACGGCGGCGAGGGCTCGCTGGCGGACCGTCTGGGCTACGAGGACACCGCGCTGGAGGGCGTGGAGTACCGCGAGTCCCTGAAGCCGCTGCTGGCCAAACTGCCGCCCCGTGAGCGGCGGATCATCATGCTGCGGTTCTTCGCGAACATGACCCAGTCGCAGATCGGCGAGGAGGTCGGCATCTCCCAGATGCACGTCTCCCGCCTGCTGACGAGGACACTGGCACAGCTCCGGGAAGGCCTCATCTCGGACTGACCGCGCCGCCGGCCCGCGGGGGGCTCACCCATCCGCGGGCGGGCGACGGTTCGCCGACCCGAGGGTGGATGACGGCTCACTGACCCACGGGTGGGTGACGGCTCGCCGACCCGAGGGTGGGTGACGGCTCGCCGACTTGAGGGTGGGCGACGGCTCACTGATCTGCGGGTGGGTGACGGCTCGCCGACTTGAGGGTGGGTGACGGCTCACTGACCCACGGGTGGGTGACGGCTCGCCGACCCGACGGTGGAGGCCCGCTGACCGCCGGGGTGGCGGGCCGCCTAGCCGCAGGCGATGGGGCCTACCCGCCGGGGTGCGCCGCGCCAACTCGCAGGTGATGGCTCGCTGGCCGCCGCGGTGGCGGGCCGCCTAGCCGCAGATGATGGGGCCCTGGCCATAGGAGTGGGCCGCGCCAACGATGGCTCGCTGACCGCTGGGATGGTGGCTCGCTCGCTGGCCGCTGGGGTGGTGGGCCGCCGATTGCCAAGGTGGTGGGCCGCCTACCGCCGGTGTTGGGCGCCCTACCCGTCGGAGGTGCGCCGCCGACCCGGAAGTGATGGCTCGCCGACCGCTGGAGTGTTGGGCGGCTGACCGCCAGGGCGATCGGCCGCCTACCCGCAGGTGATGGGCGCCCTGCCCCGCCGGGGATGCGCCGCCTGCCCGTAGGTGATGGCGCCGACCGCCGGGATGCTCGGCCGCCTACCCGCACGTGATGAGCACCCTCCCCCACCGGGGATGCGCCGCCGACCCGCGGATGGTGGGCCGCCTGCCCGCCGGTGGTGGCTGCGCCTGACGCCGGGTGGTGGGTCGGGGCCGCGCCCGGGGGTGTCCGTCCTCGGAACGGCGCGATGGGGTGGGTGACCGACTGACTGTCCGTTGACGCGCCAACCGCCGCGGGCGGACACCCCCGACACGTCCCCTTCTCGCCGTACGCGCCCGCGGCTGCGCCTCGGCTGAGCCGCGGGTGCCTCCCACGCAGTTGCTGCGTGCGGGCGCGCGGTGGCGCCGCCCGGCCGCAGGCCGCCGCAGAGTCGCCGCTGTGGGCCGCCGGGTGCAGACGCGCGGTCTTCCGCACAGCTGCCGCAGGCCGCCGCTGCGGGCAGTCGTGCCTCCCCCAGTGCCTTAAGGGCCTGGGAGATACCCCCAGGGGGCGCCCCGGCCCCAGCGACAACGCCGGGCAACCGGACAGCGCCGAGTCGCGCAACGCCCGGCCCGACACCAAGCGGAGCGGAGCCGTACGCGTTACGCCAGCGCCAGCCAAGCCACCGCCGCGACAACCGCGACGGCGACGACGACGCCGAGGATGAGACCGATCCGCGGCCCGCCACTCGTCGTCGCGGCCTGCCGCCCCTGCGGCGCCTCGTCGACGAACGCGCGGAACATCTGGGTGCTGCCGGCGGGGTCGTGGTTGCCCTGGGGGGCCTGGTTGTTAGCCATGGCCCGAGACCCTAGCGAAAACGCCGGGGCTCCCCAAGTGGGGGTTGGCCTTCCGCTTGCTCCCCCACGACCCCTGCCGTCATCCTCACCACCTGCACATTTACTACCGCAATACTTGCCTTTGCCAACTTTTTGTGCCGCATTCACCTTCTTTATTTGCCTTCAGCAACCAACAGATCCTATGGTTGCCCTAAGCAACGAAAGCGGGAGGTGTCATGGCCGAGAGGGCACAGTACGAAGAGCTGGTCCGCCAGTTCAGTGCCTTCGGCGCCGTGAAGCGGGAGCTCGGCCGGATCATGCCGGCCGACTGCACCGGCGGCTCGGCGGCCGTACTGACACTGCTGGGCCGCCACGGCGACATGCGCATGAGCAAGCTCGCCGAGCTGCTCGCGGTGGACATGTCGGTCACCAGCCGCCATGTCGCGCACGTCGTGGCCCGGGGCTGGATCGAACGCTCCCCCGACCCCGCGGACAAGCGCTCCCGCATCCTGCGCCTCACGCCCGCGGGCCACACACAGCTCGACGAGCTGTCCCGGCGGACCACCGAGGTCCTCGCCGAGCGCCTGAGCGACTGGACCGACGAGGACGTCGGCCGGCTCACGGACCTGATGGCGCGGTTGAGGGAGAGCTTCGACTGCCGCCCCGCACCCCGCGTGGCGCCCCCCGCTGTCGCACAGACCACCCGTACACCCGCAAGCACGTAAGAAAAGGAAGCCCATGGCAACGACCACACCAGCCGGTGTGCGGGCTCATGCCAAGCACGGGGGAGGCTCCCACGGCTCCCCCGGCGGCGGCGCTCCGATGACGCACCGGCAGATCATGGAGGCCCTCACCGGCCTCCTGCTCGGCATGTTCGTCGCGATCCTGTCGTCGACGATCGTCTCCAACGCCCTGCCCCGGATCATCGGCGACCTCGGTGGCGGCCAGAGCGCCTACACCTGGGTCGTGACAGCGTCCCTGCTGACGATGACCGCGTCCACGCCGCTGTGGGGCAAGCTCGCCGACCTGTTCTCCAAGAAGCTGCTGATCCAGCTCGCCCTGGTGATCTTCGTGCTGGGTTCGGCGGCGGCCGGCATGTCGCAGAACCCCGGCACGCTCATCACGTTCCGCGCGGTCCAGGGCATCGGCATGGGCGGTCTGTCCGCGCTGGCCCAGATCATCATGGCGGCGATGATCTCGCCGCGTGAGCGCGGGCGCTACAACGGCTACCTGGGCGCCGTCTTCGCCACGGCCATGGTCGGCGGTCCGCTGGTCGGCGGTGTCATCACCGACACCGACTGGCTCGGCTGGCGCTGGTGCTTCTACGTCGGCGTGCCCTTCGCCGTGATCGCCCTGATCGTGCTCCAGAAGACCCTGCACCTGCCCGTGGTGAAGCGGAAGGTCAAGGTCGACTGGGCCGGCGCCTTCTTCATCACCGCGGCCGTCTGCCTGCTGCTGGTCTGGGTGACCTTCGCCGGCGACAAGTACGACTGGGTGTCGTGGCAGACGTACGCGATGGTCGGCGGCTCCGTCGTGCTGCTGGCGCTGTTCGTCCTGGTCGAGGCCAAGGCGAGCGAGCCGATCATCCCGCTGCGGCTGTTCCGCAACCGCACCATCACGCTGGCCTCCCTGGCCTCGCTGTTCGTCGGTGTCGCGATGTTCTCGGGGACCGTGTTCTTCAGCCAGTACTTCCAGCTGGCCCGGGACAAGTCGCCGACGATGTCCGGCGTCATGACCATCCCGATGATCGCGGGCCTGTTCGTCTCCTCCACCGTCTCCGGCCAGGTCATCACCCGGACCGGTCGCTGGAAGGGGTGGCTGCTCGGCGGCGGTGTGCTGGTGACGGCCGGGCTCGGGCTGCTGGGCACGATCCGGTACGACACCGAGTACTGGCACATAGCGATCTTCATGGCGCTGATGGGCCTCGGCATCGGCATGATGATGCAGAACCTGGTGCTCTGCACGCAGAACCAGGTGGAGCCGGGCGACCTGGGTGCCGCCAGCTCCACGGTGACCTTCTTCCGGTCCCTGGGCGGTGCCGTGGGCGTCTCGGCGCTGGGCGCGGTCCTGGGCAACAAGATCACCGACTACGTCAAGGACGGCCTCGCCGACCTCGGCGGCAAGGGCGCGGCCCTCGGCCACGCCGGCACCGGCGGTGGCGGCATCCCCGACCTGAATGCGATGCCCGCGCCGATCCGCACCGTCGTGGAGAGCGCCTACGGCCACGGTGTCGCGGACGTGTTCCTCTACTCGGCCCCGCTGGCCCTGCTCGCACTGCTGGTGTCGCTGTTCATCAAGGAGGTCCCGTTGAAGACGAAGGGCGGACTGGCGCAGGCGGCGGACGACGACGCCCGCGCGGAGGCTCCCGCCGAGGCGGCCGCCGAGGTTCCCGCCGCGGAGAAGTCCGTGCCGAGCTGGGCCGTGGCGGACACCGAGGCCGCCGACGGCACCGGGCCCGAGGGCACGCAGCGGCTCGCCGCCGTCGCCACGGCGGCCCGGGCCGAGGAGCCCGCGTCCGGCGGGGGCGGTGTGCCGGTCCGCGGCTTCGTCCGCGGCAACGAGAGCGCGCCCGTGCCGCGGGCCGCGGTCACGCTGATCTCGCTGGCCGGGCGTCAGCTGGGCCGGTCCGTGGCGCAGGCCGACGGCTCCTACGCCCTCGACGCGCCGGGCGCCGGGTCGTACGTGCTCATCGCGTCCGCCGACGGCTTCCAGCCGCAGGCGTCCACCGTCGTGGTGAACGGCGAGCCGGTCGCCTACGACATCCTGCTCAGCGGCACCAGCGGGCTGACCGGCCTGGTGCGGGCCGCCGAGAGCGGGCAGCCGGTCAAGGACGCGATGGTGATCGTGACCGACGTGCGCGGGGACCTGCTGGCCACCCAGGCCACCGGTGAGCAGGGCGAGTTCTCCTTCACCGAGCTGGTGCCGGGTGCGGTGACCGTCGCGGTGAACGCCGCCGGGTACCGGCCGCGCGCCCTGCCCGTCGAGGTGGGCGGCACCGGGGTCACCCGGGTCGAGATCGACCTGGACTCGGGCGCCCGCGTCCAGGGTGTCGTCCGCGCCCCGCACGGCCCGCTGGCCGACGCCCGGGTGACGCTGGTCGACCAGGCGGGCAACGTCGTCGGCTCGGCCACGACCGGCACGGACGGGGCGTACGCCTTCACCGACCTGGACGGCGGCGAGTACACCGTCATCGCCACGGGCTACCCGCCGGTGGCCACCGCCCTGACGGTCACGGGCCGCGGCACCGACGCCCACGACATCGAACTCGCCCACCCCGGCGAGTAGGACAAGCCCCGGCCCGTGGCGGTGGGCGCGCTCCGAGCGGAGGCGCGCCCCTGCCACGGGCCGGTTTCATTTCGAGTTTCTGTTTTACGGGAGTTAGCTGAGATGGGACTGACCGCGAGGATCCGTACCCGGGACGGTTGGGCCGTGTCGCACGCGGTCGTCACCGTGGCCGACATGACCGGTGCGCAGGCGCTGCGTGCCGAGGCCGACGCGGAGGGCGCCGTGCGGGACGCGACGCCGCTGGAGCCGGGGGCGTACACCGTCATCGTCACCGCCGTCGGCTATGCGCCCGCGGCCTCCAGCGTGATCGTCACGGCGAGCGGCCGGGCCGAGGTCGGCACGGTGACGCTGGCGCGGCAGGGCGGCACCGAGCTGCCGCCGCCGGGGCCGTGGACCGTCGACCCGGTGCACTCCAGCGTGGCCGCCGTGGCGCAGCACCTGGGCATCTCCAGCGTGCACGGCCGGTTCACGGAGTTCTCCGGCTCGATCGAGATCGCCCCGGACGACGTCACCAAGTCGCGTGTGGAGGCGGTGATCCGGGCCGCGTCCGTCGACACCGGAAACGGCATGCGCGACGGGCACCTGAAGTCGCCGGACTTCCTGGACGTCGAGCGGTTCCCCGAGATCACCTACCGGTCGACGGGGCTGACGGCGACCGGGTCCGACCGGTGGACGGTCCACGGCGAGCTGGGCATGCACGGTGTCGTACGGCCGGTCGACCTGGACCTGGCCTACCTCGGCACCGGCCCGGACCCGTGGGGCGGCACCCGGGCGGCGTTCCGTGCCACGACCGAACTGCACCGCGAGGACTTCGCGATGAACTACAACCAGGTCCTCCAGGCGGGCATCGCCGCCATCGGCACGACGCTCAGGGTGGAGCTGGACATCCAGGCCGTGCAGGGCGAGTCACTTCCGGCCGCCTGAGGCCGGGGCGGAGACCTTCGCCACCAACTGGCCGCACAGGTCCCGGAGTTTGACGTTCCGGTGCTGCGAGGCGCGGCGCAGCCGTTCCAGCGCGTCACGGGCGTTGATCCGCTCCTGCGCCATGAGGATGCCGATCGCCTGGTCGATGACGCTGCGGGAGAGCAGCGCGGTGCGCACGTCGGCCACCGACTGGCGGCGGCGTTCGATGCGCAGCGCCACGTTGATCACGTCCCCGGCCCGTGCGGCGAAGGCGCGGGCCGCGTCCCGGCCCTGGTCCAGCGTCCCGGCCCGCACGCCGTAGAGGTTGATCGCGGCGCCCGTCTCGCCCTCCACGGCGATCGGCACGGCCAGCACGCAGTGGACGCCCGCGGAGAGCGCGTACCGCGTGTACGCCGGCCAGCGGGACTCCGCGGCCAGGTCGGGGGCGTACTGCTCGGCGCCCGTCTCGGCGGCGTCGACGCAGGGGCCCGAGCCGTTCTCGTACTGACGCTGGTCCAGGCCGCTGGGCAGGCCGTCGCTGCCGGCCAGGGTGAGCAGCCGGCCGCCACGGCTCACCGTGATGCTGCACGCCGCGGCGCCGGGCACCTCCTGCACCGCACGGTCGGTCAGGTCGCGCAGCAGGGTGTCGAGACCGCTGCTGCGCACCATCGCCTGGTCCAGCGTGTCGGACGTCTCGGAACTCATGAACGTACGTGTATCCCGTCGGCGCCCCTTAACGCCCCCGCCCCTAACTCACAGCGCCTCACGTGGAGTTGTGAGCACCGACGATCCGGCGGGCGAGGTCGCGCAGTTTCACGTTCTCCCGTTGGGAGGCCCGCACCAGGCTCTCGAAGGCCGCGGCCGCGTCGATGCTCTGGCGTTCCATGAGGATGCCGGTGGCCTGGCCGATCAGGTCCCGCGTGTGCATGGCCTCGGTGAGCTGCTCGCGCACGGTGGCGGACTCCAGGGCGATGCTGACGTGTGTGGTGAGCAGCCGGCCGATGCGCGTGGCGTCCTCGTCGAAGGCGCCGGGTTTGCGCGCGTAGGCCGTGAGCACGGTCAGCCGGCGGCGGTCGGCACGCAGCCGCAGCGACAGCGCCGAGCGCAGCCCCAGGGCCGACAGCACGTCCCAGCCGTCGTCGTCCTCGCTGTCCGTCATCCGCACCACCGGGCTGTGCCACAACCGGTCCCAGTGCCTGTGCGGTTCCCGGCCGCCGTGCCTTGCCTCCGCGGAGCGCACGACGTCGTCGGTCCAGGCGAGCGTACGGAGCTTGTTGCCGCGCTCGATCTCGGAGATGCCGGCGTGCTCGGCCCCGGGCATGAGGTGCACGGCCAGCCGGACCGCCGTGCGCAGCGTGTTGTGCCGGGTGGGGGTCTCGTGCAGCTGCTGAGACGCCACCGTCAAGGCCTCGGCCAGCTCGAAGCCGACCGGAAAACGGGGCAAATCAGGAAACTCGGACGCAGCCACCACGAACCTCTTCGGCATGCACGGCCTAAGGCCGTGCGCAGGAGAGCTCCGCAGCACATTCCCGACTGCGAGCACAGGACGAACAGCACTCTAGCTGCTCGGTTGCGTCAAGGTGACGTCCGGCCGACGGCCACCACAGGCGCTTCCGCAGCCGCGCTCCGGCATGGTGGAATGGCCCCACGGGTCAGGAAGAGGCCTTACCGGAATCCGGACGAACGTCTGCCAGGTGAGTGCTGTGACTTTCCTCCCGAATCCCACCGAACCACGCGACCTGCCCGGCCGCGTCCACCTCACCATGCCCGCGGAGATCGACTTCTGCAACGCGGAGCAGCTGCTTCCGCTCATCGTGTCCGAGGCTCAGGCCCGTGGTGACCGGCTGGAGGTACTGATCCTCGACCTCACCACGACCTGCTTCATGGACTCCCAGGGCGTCCGCCTCATCAACGACATCCGCCACCGGTTGCCCCCCGGGGCCAGGCTGCGCCTGGTGGCCCGGCCGGAGGGTGTGGCGAGCCGCGTCCTGGAACTGACCGGCCTGCGCCGGGACGTGCCCGTGTACGACGACGTCGCCGAGGCCATGGAGTCGTAGGCTGCCGGACATGGCACCGAACATCGCTACGAACACCCGCGTCTCCCTCGACGAGTTGCTCGACTTCGTACGGCCCCGGCACCACGCCATCCTGCTGACCCGGCGCGCCGACGGCGGCCCCCAGGGCTCGCCGCTGACCTGCGGGGTAGACGACTCGGGCCGGATCGTGGTCTCGACGTACCCGGAGCGGGCCAAGACCCGCAACGCCAAGCGGGACCCCCGGGTGAGCCTGATCGTCCTCAGCGACGACTGGAACGGCCCCTGGGTCCAGATCGACGGCACGGCTGAGGTCATCGACCCGCCCGACTCCGTCGAGCCGCTCGTGGAGTACTACCGGAACATCGCCGGGGAGCACCCCGACTGGGACGAGTACCGCGCGGCGATGCTCAAGCAGGGCAAGTCGATCATCCGCGTCACACCGGAGCGGTGGGGCCCGGTGGCGACCGGCGGGTTCCCGGCGCGGCTGGCCGAGGGGGAGTAACACCTCATTCGCGGGCGACCATCGCCTCGATGCCCGCGATCAGCAGTTCCAGTGCGAACTCGAAGTCGCGCTCCAGCATCTCGGCGACCGTGTCACCGCCGCGCGCCGCCATGATCTCCTGGGACTCCTGCACGACGTCGGCGGCCTGCGGGGCCGCGGTCACGGTGCGCAGGGCCTGCTGGAAGTACTCGTCCACGGTCATGCCGCCGGCCTTGGCACGGGCGGACAGGTGGCCCTCCAGCGTGCCGTAGCCGTAGACGAACTGGAAGACGGCCGAGATCGTGCTCGTCAGGCGTTTCGCGGGCAGCCCGGTCCTGCGGACGACGCGCTGTACGGCCCGGGAGAAGGCCAGGTTGTTGGGGCCGATGTTGAGGAAGACGCCGACCAGCGCGGACACCCAGGGGTGATTCACCAGCAGCGTCCGGTACTCCCACGCGAGCGCCCGCACCTGGTCGCGCCAGTCCTCGTCGGCGTCCGGATCCGGCAGCCGCATCTCGCCCATGACCTCGTCCAGCGCGAGTTCGAGGAGGTCGTCCTTGGTGTCGACGTACCAGTAGACGGACATCGCGGTGACGCTCAGCTCACCCGCCAGCCGCCGCATCGAGAACTTGGCCAGCCCCTCGGCGTCCAGCAGCCGGACGGTGACCTCGATGATGCGCGCGCGGTCCAGGCCCGAGGGCTGCCCACCGCCGCGACGCCGGTGCGCTTTGCTTTCCAGCCAGACGCTGGTCCGCGGCTGACTCTCCCGAGCCGCTTTCGCCATGGCGCACCTTCCTCGACTTGCTGATGCCGATCATTGTCTTTCACGGGCGCGGGGCTGTGTCGACTTGCGGCTCCCCCGCGGGGCGCGACCAGCCACTACGTCCCCGCACCCGTGAGACGACCGTACGCCCCGAGCTCAGGCGGATTCTGCCCGCTCGGCCCGCCGCAACAACGCCGCCGCGACCAACCCCCCGGCCAGCACAGCCACCGCCCCCACCAACTGACTCGTCTCCAGGCCGGAGGCGAACGCGTCGGAGATACGCGCCTTCTCCTCAGCCGAGTCCGCTGCCGCGAGTGCCGCCGGCAGCGACGCCGCCGATACGGCGACCAGCGACGCGAACCGCGAGTTGAGCACCGCACCGAGGACCGCCACACCGAGGCCGTTGCCGAACTCCGCGAGCGTCCCGTTGATCCCCGCGCCCACACCCGCCTTCTCCGGCGGTATCGCGCTCATGATCGCGTTGGCCATGGCCGGCATGGACAGCGCCACACCCGCGCCCATCACGACCAGGCCGAGCAGCATCCCGCTGTATCCGTGCCCGCCGAGCAGCGCGATCGCCGCCAGCCCCGCCGACACCAGGGTCATGCCGAGGGCGATGGCCGCCGGCGTGCCGACCTTGAGCACCAGCTTCGCTCCGAGCCCGGTGAAGTTGAGCGCGACCACGGTCAACGCGAGCGGCGCCGTCCGCAGACCGGCGTCCAGCGGCTCGTAGCCGAGCACGAACTGGAGGTGCTGGGTGAGCAGGAACAGCGAGCCCGTCATGCCGAACGCCACGAGGATCGCGCCCGCGACCGCGCCCACGAACTTCTGGTTGCGGAAGAAGTGCATGTCGAGCATGGGGTGCTCGATCCGCAGCTCCCAGGTCACGAACAGACCGAGAACGATGACGCCGATCAGCGCGGAGACCAGCACCTGCCCGGAAGTCCAGCCGTGCTCGGGGCCGGTGATGATCGCGTACACGACGGCCGTCATGCCGATGGTCGACAGCACCGCGCCGACCACGTCGGGACGGTCGCCCGCCTTGTGCTTGGACTCCGGTACGAGCGCCGCGACCGCGATCAGGCCGAGCACCGCGACGGGGATGTTGATCAGGAAGATCGCGCCCCACCAGAAGTGGTTCAGCATCACTCCGCCGATCAGCGGCCCGGCCGCGAAACCGAGCGAACTGACCGTGGACCACAGCGCGATGGCCTTGACCCGCTCCTTGTCGTCGAAGATCTGCACGACGACGGCGAGGATCGTGGTCATCAGCAGCGCGCCGCCGACCCCCATGCCGGCGCGGGCCGCGATCAGCTGGGCCGGGCTCTGGGACAGGCCGGCCACCAGCGAGCCCACACCGAAGATCGCCAGGCCCGACATCAGCAGCAGCTTGCGGCCGTAGCGGTCGGCGGCGTTGCCCGCCGTGAGCAGCAGGCCGGACTGCACCAGTGAGTAGGCGTTCATCATCCACTGGACGTCGGCGGTCGTCGCGTCCATCTCGCGGGTGAGCGAGGGGATCGCCACGTTCAGGATCGTGTTGTCGAGCAGGACGGTGAGCTGCGCGAGGCAGATGACACCGAGGATCAGCCAGCGCTGGGGGTGGCCGCCGTGCGCCGTCTGCGGCGGGGCCTCTTCCTGTGGGGACGTCGTCATGCTGTACACCGTAGAATAGTTCCCATACGCCGTACAACCGAGTAATCGCGCCACCGAGAAGGGCGGTGACTCTCGGCCACCGCCCTTCTCCCGGTCAGGGGACTGTCAGTCGCTCGCCTTCTGTGTGAGGTCGTAGAAGGTGGCCGAACCGGCCGTGACCTTCTTGAAGTTGGCCTCGACCCACGAGGTGATCTGCGACGACGAGCCGTCGCTGCCGCCGCGCATGCCGCCGCCCGCGCCGGAGGCGATGAAGTAGTGGATCTTTCCTTCCTCCACGTACGTCTTGAACTGCGCGAGCGTCGGGGACGGGTCCGTGCCGTTGAAGCCGCCGATGGCCATCACCGGCTCGCCGGTGGACAGCTGGTAACTCGCGGCGTTCTGGGCGCCGATGGCCGCCGCGGCCCAGGTGTACCGGCCGGCGTCGGTCTCCAGCAGCTTCTTGGCCTCGGAGCCGACGCTGGCGCCGTTGAGCAGACCGCCCATGCCGCCACCGCCGCGCATGCGGCCGCCATCGCCGTTCTGCTGGTTCTGGCCTTGCTGGTTCTGGCCGCCACCCGGGAAACCCCCACCGGGGAAGCCGTTGCCGGGCAGTTGTCCCTGTCCCTGTTGGCCCTGTCGGCCCTGTTGGTTCGGGCCACCGCCCGGGAAGCCGCCACCGCCGGGGCCGCCACCGCCACCCGGCCCACCGCGACCGCCCGCGACCGCCGGTCCCGCGGTGACGATCGAGCCCGTGTGCCCCTCGTTCACCGTCGTGAGCGTGTAAGCAGCCGGACCCGCCAGTGCGGTGACCAGGCCCAGTCCCGCCGCTCCCAGGGCCAGCCGGCGTCCCAGCCGGCCGGCGAAGATCAGGCCGAGGGCCGCCGTCAGGCCGCCGACCAGGACGAACCACTTCAGCCACGGCAGGTAGTCGGAGGATCGGTTGAGCAGGACGTAGCCCCAGGCCGCGGTGACCGTCATCGCGGCCGCCAGGGTCAGTGACGCCCACGCCTTGTCGCGCTTGTCCCAGAGCAGCGCCGAACCCATGCCGATCAGCGGCGCGATGTAGGGGGCGAGCGCCACCGTGTAGTACTCGTGGAAGATGCCCTGCATGTAGCTGAAGACCAGCATGGTCGTGATCAGCGCGCCGCCCCAGACGAGGAACGAACCGCGCGTCACCGACGTACGGCGTGCCTTGCGCGTGGCCACCAGGCCCGCCACCAGCAGGATCAGCGCGGCCGGGATCAGCCAGGAGATCTGGCCGCCGATGCTGGAGCTGAACAGGCGATCCCAGCCGGTCTCGCCCCAGGCTCCACCGCCGTTGCCGCCGCCGCCTCCGACGCTGCCGGTCTCGTCGCCGTTGAGGCGGCCCAGGCCGTTGTAGCCGAAGGTCAGTTCCAGGAAGCTGTTGTTCTGCGAGCCGCCGATGTACGGGCGGGAGGACGCGGGCCACAGCTCGACGACCGCGACCCACCAGCCGCCGGACGCGACCAGCGCGACCGTGGCCAGGGCCAGCTGCCCGAAGCGCTTCTTCACCGAGACCGGTGCGCACACCGTGTAGACGAGGGTCAGCGGCGGCAGGATCAGGAAGGCCTGGAGGGTCTTGGCGAGGAAGGCGAAGCCGATGGCCACCCCGGCCCACACCAGCCACTTCGTACGGCCGTCCGCCAAGGCCCGGATGACGAAGTAGCAGGCCACGGCCATCAGCAGGGCCAGCATCGCGTCGGGGTTGTTGAAGCGGAACATCAGCGCGGCGACGGGGGTGAGCGCGAGCACCGCGCCCGCGATCAGACCGGCCGCCGGGCTGAACCGGCGGCGTACGGCCGCGTACACGACGCCCACCGTGCCGACGCCCATGAGGACCTCGGGGACGAGGATCGCCCAGGAGCTGAGGCCGAACAGCCGCACGGACAGGGCCATCGGCCACAGCGCGGCCGGGGGCTTGTCGACGGTGATGGCGTTGGCGGCGTCCAGCGAACCGAAGAACAAGGCCTTCCAGGACTGACTGCCCGCCTGGACGGCCGCCGAGTAGAAGGAGTTGGCGTAGCCCGAGGCACTCAGGTTGCAGAGGTAGAGCACCGCGGTCGCCAGCAGCAGGCCGAGGAAGGCCGGGCGGGCCCAGCGGGGGTCCTCGGGCCGGCCGCGCCACAGCCGTTGCGGCAAGGGCCGCTTCGGTTCACCGGCGTCGGGGGCCGGTGCGGAGGCAGGGGGACGAGGGGTCCGGGGCCCGGAACTGGGGTCTCTGTCGGCGATCTGCTGGTCGTAGTGGACGGTCATCGCAAGTCCCTCGCATCGGTGTCGTGGGGGCGCACCGGCAGCAGCTGCACGGTGGCGTCCCTCCAGGGGCCGTCCGCGGCTTCACCGGCGCGGAACTGGTCGGTGTGGTGGGAGGCGACCACCGTCGTCCCGCTGTCGTGTCGGTCCGGGAACACCCACGCCCGGAAGAGCAGGAAACGCAGCACGGTCGCCGCGAGGTTGGCGGCGATGAGGACCGCCAGCTCGGTGGAGTGCGCGGGCTCGGACGTGGCCGCGCCCAGCGCGGCGAGCGAGCCGCTGGTCAGGGAGAGCCCGATGCCGAAGACGACCAGGCCCTGTGCCTGGTGCCGTACGGCCCCGCCGCGCCCGCGCACCCCGAAGGTGAGCCGCCGGTTCGCGGCGGTGTTGGCGATCGCCGAGACCAGCAGGGCGAGGGCGTTGGCGGCCTGGGAGCCGGTGAAGACGCGGAAGCCGCTGTAGAGGAGCAGGTAGAAGAGGGTGGACAGGCCGCCGACGACGCAGAAGCCGACCAACTGGCGGGCCAGGCCCCGCGGTACGTCCTTGATCTCACGGTCGCGCGGGTCGTCGCCGAACGGCCGGGTGAGCCGGTCCAGCGGCAGCGAACCGGTGGCCAGGGCCCTTCCGATCCGCCACACGCCCCTGAGGTCGTCGGTCGCGGTCCTGACGATGTGCACGGTCGAGTCGGGGTCGTCGACCCAGTCGACCGGCACCTCGTGGATCCGCAGCCCCGCGCGCTCGGCAAGCACCAGCATCTCGGTGTCGAAGAACCAGCCGGTGTCCTCGATCAGGGGCAGCAGCACCTGCGCCACGTCACGGCGGATCGCCTTGAACCCGCACTGGGCGTCCGAGAAGCGGGCCTGGAGCGAGCCGCGCAGGATGAGGTTGTAGACCCGGCTGATGAATTCCCGCTTGGGGCCGCGCACCACGCGCGAGCTGCGGGCCAGCCGGGAGCCGATCGCGAGGTCGGAGTGGCCGGAGATCAGCGGCGCCACCAGCGGGAGCAGGGCGTTGAGGTCGGTGGACAGGTCCACGTCCATGTAGGCGAGGACCGGGGCGTCCGAGGCCGACCAGACGGCCCGCAGGGCCCGGCCGCGGCCCTTCTGCTCCAGGCGGAAGGTGGTGACCCCGGGGAGCTCCGCCGCCAGCCGTGCCGCCACCTGCGGGGTGGTGTCCGTGGAGGCGTTGTCCGCGATCGTGATGCGGAAGGCGTACGGGAACGTGCCGGCGAGGTGCTCGTGCAGTCTGCGGACGCACGGCTGGAGGTCCTTCTCCTCGTTGTAGACGGGGATCACTACGTCCAGGACAGGCGTACCGGCTGGTGCGGCCGGGAGGTGCTCCCGCGCCGGCAGGGTGCCGGGAGAAGAATCGGTTCGCATGGAACCGACTTTCGTCAGGCGCCCTGTTGTGCCCATGTGGTGACGCTGTGGCGTGCCTGTGAGTGCTGTCGCCGGCTCGTTTCCGGCTGCGGCCGGGCCGGCAGCGCGGGCAGGTGCACGGTGAACACGGTCCGCCCGGGCCCGCTGTCGACGGTCACGGCGCCGCCGTGCGCGGTCGCCACGGCCTGCACGATGGCGAGGCCGAGACCGGTCGAGCCGGTGGCGCGGGTCCGCGCGGAGTCGCCACGGGCGAACCGTTCGAAGACGTGCGGGAGCAACTCGGCGGGTACGCCCTGCCCGTTGTCCTCGACGTCCACGCACAGCCAGGGGCCGCGCCGCTGGACACGGGCGGTGACGGTCGTACCGGGCGGGGTGTGGGTGCGGGCGTTGCCGAGCAGATTGACGAGGACCTGCTGGAGCCGGGCCGCGTCCGCCGACACGAGCGCGGGCTCGTCGGGCAGGTCGAGCCGCCAGTTGTGGTCCTGGCCGGCCGCACGCGCGTCGCTGACGGTGTCCACGACGAGCGGTACGAGGTCGGTCTGCTCGAACTGCAACGGCCGCCCGGCGTCCAGCCGGGCGAGCAGCAGCAGATCCTCGACGAGCAGGGTCATGCGCCCGGCCTCGGACTCGATCCGCCCGAGGGCGTGCCGGGTGTCGGGCCCGACGTCCTCTCTGCCGCGCCGGGTCAGCTCGGCGTATCCGCGGATGGAGGCGAGCGGGGTGCGCAGCTCGTGACTGGCGTCGGCGACGAACTGCCTGACCCGCGTCTCGCTCTGCTGCCGTGCGTGCAGCGCGCCGTGGACGTGGTCGAGCATCCGGTTGAGCGCGGCACCGACCTGGCCGACCTCGGTGTGCGGGTCGGTCTCGGAGTCGGGCACCCGCTCGCTGAGATTCACCTCGCCGGTGTGCAGCGGGAGTTCGGAGACCCGGGTGGCGGTGGCGGCGACGCGGCGGAGGGGGCGGGTGGCTACGCCGACGAGTACGTGACCGGCCAGACCGGCGGCGGCCAGTCCTGCCGCGGTGACACTGATCTCGACCAGGATGAGGGTGTTGATGGTGTTGGTGACGTCCGTGGTGGGGATGGCGACGTAGTAGCTGCCCTTGTCGCCTGACTTGTACTCGACCCGGTACTCGCCGAGGCCGGGGATGTCGACGGTCCTCGGCGGTCCGTCGGTCTGCGGCACGGAGGCGAGCGCGGCGGTCTGGGCGGAGTTCAGCGACCGCGCGCTCATCGGGTAGTTGTCCACGGACACGCCGTACTTGGACTCCGTGATCCGGCCGCCCTCGATCTTGGCGGCGACCGTGCCGCCCGGCTGCGGTCCCCGGGTGACGAACTCGGTGAGGCTCTCCTTCTTCTGCGCGGGCGCGTCGGAACCGCCGTTCAGATCCTCGCCGAAGTCCCTGGGCGGGCTCTGGGCGGCCCTGGCCGCGGCCCCGCCGAGCTGCCCGTCCAACTGCTCGTACAGATGCGACCTGAGGGCAAGCGCCGTCACCGTCCCGATCACCGCACACACCACGGCGATCAGCACCACGGACGCGACGACGAGCCGCGTCCGCAGCGTGCGCGGCTTGCCCGCTCGCGACAGCTTGCCCGCCCTCTGCTGCGTACTCGGCCGTCGCCGCCCGCTCATGCGGTCGCGGGCTTGATCAGGTAGCCGGCACCACGCCGGGTGTGGATCATCGGCTCGCGCCCCGCGTCGATCTTCCGCCGCAGATACGAGATGTACAGCTCGACGACGTTGGCCTGCCCGCCGAAGTCGTAGGACCACACGCGGTCGAGGATCTGCGCCTTGCTGAGCACGCGCCGCGGATTGCGCATCAGGAACCGCAGCAGCTCGAACTCGGTCGCGGTCAGGTGGATGTTCTCACCGGCCCGGGTGACCTCGTGACTGTCCTCGTCGAGGGTGAGGTCGCCGACGACCAGCGTGGAGTCGGAGCGCCGGTCGGCGGCACCGGACCGCCGTATCAGCCCGCGCAGCCGCGCGACGACCTCTTCGAGGCTGAACGGCTTGGTGACGTAGTCGTCACCGCCGGCCGTCAGCCCGGCGATCCGGTCCTCGACGGCGTCCTTGGCGGTGAGGAAGAGGACCGGCACGTCGGGCAGTTCACGGCGCAGCCGCCCGAGCACGGCCAGCCCGTCCATGTCGGGCAGCATCATGTCGAGCACGACGGCGTCGGGCCGGAAGTCGCGCGCGGTCTGGATGGCGCCCGTGCCGTCACCGGCACTCCGGATCTGCCATCCCTCGTAGCGCAGCGCCATGGACAGCAGCTCGGTGATCGACATCTCGTCGTCCACCACAAGCACTCGGACGGGGCTCCCGTCCGGCCTCAGCAGTTCGGTGCGCCCCTGGGGCGAGGTCGTGGTCATGGTGCACACGGTGTCGGGGTGCTCTGAGAGCGCCCTTTCGAGAGCCTGTGATTTCCCTGAGAAACACACAGGCGCTTCTCAGGAAACTCCTGGGAACGCAAGCGAGCGGGGTTTCATCGGCGAGCGGGGTTTCATCAGGAGGGGTTCATTCAGCAGGCGGGTCAGAACAACCCGTCCTGCACACCGACCTCCTCCTTGAACTCCCTCACCGGAACAGTCAGTTCCGCACCTCCGGCCGGCACCAGCCCCCACCCGCTCATCAGTCGCGTGTCCAGCACGACGACCCCACCCCCGGTCGCCAGATGCAGATCGGGCCCGGCAGCGGCCACGAGTTCCCCGCTCACTACCCCACCGGCGACGAGCTCGCCCACCTCCCCGACGGCGACGGGCAACCCGGCGAGCCCGAACACCTCCGCGTGATCGACAACTCGCAGAGGCTCCCGCACGAGCGACTCCGGCCACGCGGGGAGCGCCAGGGCTCGCGCATGCAACTCGGCGACGTCGACGGCCCGGTCAGCCGCCGCCTCCGGCAACACGGCCCGCACGGTCCGCTTCTCGGCGTATGGAATCCGGTCGGGCACCCCCAGCGCGGCCCGCAACAGCTCCTCCGTACGCCGCGCGGCCATGAGCGGCCCGACTCCGAGCCAGCTGAAGCACACGGCACCCTGCTCGAGCAGCCGCGCGGAGCCCCGCTCCTCCGCCGTGATCCCGACCTTGACCATGCCGGGCCCGAACCACGCCAGATACACGTGGTACGGCCGCGGATCGTCCGCGATCGTGTCCGCGGCCACGGAGTGCGCCCGGTCCAGCCGCGCACACTCCTCGCACCGGGCCCCCGTGCTCCGCCCCGACACGGCCGCCCCCGTCGGACACGCATGCCCCCGAGCCCCCACACATGTCCGCACGCCCCCTTCCGCGACCCCGAAGGCCACCCGTTTCCCCCAGGTCAGCGCACTGCGCCGCCCACCGTCCCACGCCAGCACGGGACCGTCCGCCGACCACCGCAGCCCCGAGCACTTCCATGCCTGTGCCATCTCTGCCGAGACTAGAGGGCACCACTGACAACGGCGCCGGCTGACCACGACGCCGACTGACAACGACGCCCGCGGGAGTCAGCGCCCGGAATCGGCCCCCACGGCGGCAGCCTCGGGCTCCCCGCCCAAGCTCACATCACCGCGCACGGGAACACCCACGGCCACCTCCGCGGTACGGCCCGAATCGGCCGCCGTCCGCCGCCGCCCGGCCAGCCGGCACCCGAGGCACTCGTCATGCCCGGCCCGCGCCCCCGAGTCCCGCACCCGCCACCCCCACTCCTCCCGCGGCCGGATCCCCGGTCCCTTCCCCCAGCCGGCCAGATGCAGCGCCCAGGTGACGAGCAGCGCGACCACACCGATCCCGAGCCCACCGGCGATCAGCACACCCGAAACGAAACACACCCCCACCCCCGCCACGGCGGCCCCGACACTCGCGATCCCGGTTCCGACCCACCCGGCGGCGGTGTGCCCGTGGTCATACTGATGTGCGCTCATGCGCTGCGTGCCCCCTTACACACGAAGGCTCCGGGGAACCCACCCCGAACCCCTCACCAACTAAGCGTTTAGAACCCAAACATCTCACGAACTAAGGGATCTGGGAATGCAAGGCAAGCCGCGTCCGGCCGCCACGCCGGAGCAGGCACTGTCGGCGATGGACCACCTCATCGCGACCCACCTGGTCGGACAGCACGAGATCGCCCAACAGGTGGGCCTGAGTGTGACGGACCTCACCTGCTTCGCCTACGTCATCGAGGCCGGCGAGAACCTGCCCACGGCCGGCGACCTGGCAGCCCGCGTCCACGTCACCACGGGCGCGGTCACCGGCATCCTCAACCGCCTGGAACGCGCCGGCTACATCACCCGCCGCCCCGACCCGACCGACCGCCGCCGCATCCGCGTAGCCGCCCAGCCGGCCGCGGTCGCCCGCGTCCGAGAGGTCTACGAGCCGTACTACGCCCGCCTGACGGAACTCTTCGCGAACTACTCCCCCGACGAGATCGCGGTCCTGAACGACTGGTTCACCCGCGCGAGCGCATTGGCGGCGGACTACTTGGAGGAGCATTGCCGCACTGACTGAAAGCTGCCCCTCAGCAGCACCGGCCCGGCCGACCCGGAGCGGCGGCCTGAATGGTGCCCTGGTCCTCGACAGCGTGGGCCTGGGGACACCGTCGATCGGGCAACCCGCAAGCGCAAGCGGTTCAGAGCCGTAGCAGCGCTAGGCGTCCCGGTATTGGTCCCGGACCTCGGGGAGTTGCCGGAAGCCGGCTGACTTGTAGGTGGCGACGGCGCCGGCATTGGAGCTCGGAGTGCAGACGATCGCGCTCGACGAGCCCAGCTCCCGGAGTGCGACCGCCGCGCCGGCGCTGATCGCCCTGCCGTAGCCACGACCGCGATGTTCCCGGTGCACGCCCATCGGCTCGAGCAACCCGGGTTTACCCGGACCGGCGGACCACACCGTCACCGCCGCCACCGCGTTGCCCCGGCCGTCGTACGCGACCAGACACCGGGCGTCGGCGTACGGCAGTCCGGCCGCCATCGCGTGCCAGCGCTCGTCCGTGAACCTGGACCCGTCCCACGCTGCCCGATGGACGGCCACGAACTCGTGCGCCTGCTCCGGCCCGACCGCCACGATCCGCACGCCTGAGTCCCGCACCGGCTCCGTGAGGTCACGGCGTAGCGGCGTCCAGGGCTCGTCCGTGCTCCAACCCTCCCCGGCCAGCAGCTCCTGGAGCAGCGCACCCATCGGCGCCTCGATGTTCACCTTCCCCTCGGGCAGGACGCCGCGCTCCGGGTCGGTCACGTCGTCAGCCAACTGCCGCGCCAGCTCCCCGTCCCGGTGAGCGTCCGGCGCGATCGTCAGCCGCAACAACCCAGGCCCGTCCAGCAGCCCGACGGCGAGAATCCGCCCGCCCCGGCTCCACGTCCTGACCGCCTCGGCGGTCGCCCCCGCACCTAACCGCCAGAACCAGCCCAGGTCCCCCGGATGCAGTTGCATCGGCGCCCCCTCGTACTGCCACTCCCGCAGCACACCCACGGCCTCGCGCAGGCCGTCAACTCCCGGCTCGCCCAACACAATCGCCATGCCCCGATCACACATCACCGCACCGACAGGCCGCACCCGGGTTTCGACCGGCCGGCGCGGTGCGGATTCGGGGGCTCGGTCTGCTCCCTTGAGCCGGCGGTAACGGCAAGCGCTGCTACCTGATCACTGACGACCGTGGCGGACCGGTGTCCCGGCTGGCCGATGTCACGGAGTCGATCCAGCTCGGCATGGGCAAGGAACTTCTCGCTGTACCTGATCCGGACCGCTACGCCCCAGGAGCCCGGTAATGGACTTGCTCGGCTGTGCGCAGGGCCTCGATGGTTTCGTCGACGGTCAGGAGCACCGTCGTCTCGAGTGAACTCAGCGCGCCGCCTCCACTGATCGCCATCGCGACCGCGGCCATGGACACGTTGTCCGGGGCCTCCCACAGGCTGTAGCCGTCGTGCGTGCCGAAGGCGTACCAGAAGCCGTGGAGCTTCCCGCCGACGGACTCGATGTACGACTGAGCGGCCTGTGCGCGGTTCTCCGGACGGCCGATCAGCCTCGCCCAGGTCTCCGGGGTGTAGCTGAACCTCGACAGGTAGAGCGGCATCGTGTCTCCCTTTCGTTCCCTCAAGGGATGCCCCCGCCGGGCGGGAAAGGCGCCGGCGTGACCCGCGCATCCCCCGAACGGCCGGGGACGGTGTGCGCCCATCGAGTCGGGCAAACGCCAGAGGCCCCGGAGTGATCCGGGGCCTCTGGTCTGCTGTGCACTCGGCAGGATTCGAACCTGCAACCTTCTGATCCGTAGTCAGATGCTCTATCCGTTAAGCTACGAGTGCTTGTTCTGTTTTTTCGCCGCTCTCGGGCCTTCCGGCTCGCTCGCGGCGACAGGAAGAACATTACATGACCGCCGCCGCCATGTGAAATCCGTTTGCCATACCCCTTGTGACCTGCGGAAACGACCCCAGGGGCGCATTGAGTGACGGGGGCGGAGACGCCGAAGCCCCGGTCGGGTGACCGGGGCTTCGTGATCAGGTGCGGAGGCGGAGGGATTTGAACCCTCGATGGGCTTTAAGACCCAAACCGCATTAGCAGTGCGGCGCCATAGACCGGACTAGGCGACGCCTCCACGCACATCCTCCCGCGCGAGCGCGAGTCGGTGCGTGCCGATGATGACACAGTCGAGCGTGCTGTCACCAATCGACCCCCACGGTACTAGGCGGGAAGGGCGCAGGGCAAAGGCCTTGTCCGGCCGGTGCGGCGGTAGCGAGGGGTGTCGGGCAGCGGCTTTTCGGGGTGCGAGGTGGCGAGGAGTGCGGTGGAGTCGTGCGGCGCATCGGACCGGCGCGCAACGTACGGGGCCGCGCCGCGTTAGTCAGGTCATGTCGATGTCGCATGCCATTCGCCGGGGTGACCCCGGAAACGCGTCCGGGACCTCCCGGATCTCCCACGCCTCCCGGACCTCCCAGGCCTCCCGGGCGTCCGGGACCTCCCGGGCCATCGCTCGTCCCGGGCTGCGGCGGCTCGTCGTCGGGGCCGCCGCCTCCGTCGCCGCCTTCGGGGCGCTGGCCGCGGTGTCCTCAGCCGCGTACGCCCAGGCCGGCCCGTCCCCGGCCGGGCTTGATGGCCGCCAGGGCACGGACCGGGACCATCTCACCGTCACGGTGCGCAACGCGGGCGGTGAAGCCGACGGGACGTATGAGCTGTACTGCGGGCCCGACGGCGGCAGCCATCCCGACCCGCGCGGAGCCTGTGCCGCCCTGCAACGGGACACGCGGTGGGGGAAGGACGTCTTCGCACCCGCCCCGGAAGGCGGCTTCTGCACCATGCAGTACGGCGGGCCGGCCACTGCGCACGTCACCGGGACCTGGGCCGGACGGCCCGTCGACGCCACGTACGACCGCCGCGACGGCTGCGGGATCGCCCGCTGGGACCGGCTCGTGCCGCTGCTGCCGGACATGAGGGCCCCGCAGCGCCCCTGAAAGAAAGGATCCGGGGGAAGCGCGTGCCGGCATTCGGCGTCCCTATCCGGCCACGCACGCCTCCATCCGGCCACCCGGGCGAAACGGTACAGAAACACTGTCCTCGTAAAGGTCCCGCGAAGGTCCCGCGACGTCGTTGCAGGAGGGCGGGCGTTTGACGGTTACTCGGTCGTCAGTTCGGGGTCACTTCCTCGTGCGACCTCGCTCTCATCCGGCGTCGCGAGCGCAACCGCAGCCCTTAGACTCCCTCGCGTGACACGCTGCGGGACGGTTGGCAAGATGGCCCGAGCGGTCGGCAAGGTGCGGTAACAGGGAGGAAGCGTCTCGTGAGCAGCAGGCCATCCCGAGGCGCTGCTCGCCTCGCAGCCATACTGGACGCTCTTCCCGACGCGTTGGTGCTGGTCAACGCCAATGGGACCGTCGTCAACGCCAACACCATCGCCCTGGAGGCCTTCGAGACGCCGGGAACCGCTCTGGTGGGACGCGGGCTGCTCGATCTGCTGCCGCAGTTCGACTCCAAGCTCATCCCCGGGTCCATGCGACGGCCCGAGCACCTCGATCCGCATGCCCGGACCAAGCCGACCCGGATGATCGCGCGCAGGACGGACGGGACCGAGTTCCCCGTCGAGGTCACCAGTGCGAATCTGGAGAACGGGCAGCAGGCCTACGACGGGTACGGGTACAGCGGGGACGAGCTGCTCATGCTCGTCGTGAGGGACCTGACCGGGACCGTCGACACCGAGGCCGAGCTCGCGCGGTCGCAGCGGCAGACCGAGATGATCCTGCGGGCCGCGGCCGAGGGCGTCGTCGGGACCGACACCGACGGTCGGGTCGTGCTGGTCAATCCGGCCGCCGCTCAGATACTGGGTTTCCGGGCCAGCGATCTCGGCGGGCGCGCACTGCACGATCTCGTGCTGCACTCGCGCGCCGACGGGTCGCCCTTCCCGTACGAGGATTCGCCGCTCGCCGACACCCTGCGCTCCGGGCGCAAGCACCGGGTGCGCGGGCAGGTGCTGTACGCCAAGGACGGCGGCAAGGTGCCGGTCGATCTGACGACCGCGCCCGTGCGCGACGGCGACCAGCTCGTCGGCGCCGTGATGACCTTCACCGACCGGCGGCCGTACGACGCCGTCGTCGAGGAGAAGGAAGCGGCTCAGAAGCGCCACGAGGAAGAGCTGGAGCGGATCGCCGAGGAGCACGCCTCCGAGCTGACCGCGCTGCGCCAGCAGCACGTCACCGAGCTGGAGGAGCTGCGCGAGCGGCACGCCGAGGAACTCGGCGCGAACGAGGATCGGTACGCCGCGCTCGGGGAGCGGGAGAAGGACCGGTACGAGGCGCTCGCCGCGCGGCACGAGCAGTTGCTGACCCTGCTCGGGCAGTCCCTGCGCGGGCCGCTGGAGGAGCTGCGGCGTGAGCTGGCCGCGCTGGCCGCGGACGACGCCGGGCAGCTGTGGCCCGAGGCCAACCAGGTGCTGCACCACCTGTCCGCCGGGTATTCGCGCATCACGACGCTCATCGACAACGTCCTCGGCTACCAGCGGCTCGACGCGGGCAGCGAGGGCATCTCCCGTACGAAGGTGATGCTGGACGCCGTCGTCGCCGCCGGTGTCGACGGGGCCGTCGAGCTCATCGGGCCCGGGCGGGTGCAGTTCGCCGTGCACGCGCCGCCCATCGAGGCCGAGGTCGATCCCCGGCTGCTCGCGACCGCCCTCGCGCATCTGGTCGCGGACGTGGCGGGGGTCGACGCGACCGGCAACACGCCCGTGTCGGCGGGCGGCTACATGGACAACACCGTCGTGGTCGCGGCGGCGCAGAGGGGCGAGGGCGTACGCATCGAGGTGCGCGGGCCGTACGCCGGCGGCAACACCGTGCACGAGCCCATCGTCCGGGGGATCGTCCGGGCTCACGGTGGCGTGCTCCAGACGCATGAAGTGCCGGGGATGAGCGGTAGCGCCTACGTCCTCGAAGTGCCGATCGGGGGCGGCGCCGGGGCGGTTGCCGCGGATGCGGCGGATGCCGCAGCCCAGGGCTCCCAGGCGGTCGACGAGGGGATGTCCGCTGCCTCCGGGGAGCAGACCTCCGGTGGGCAGACCTCCGGTGGAGGGCGGCGGCGGGCGCGGCGGGCCAACACCGATGCCTTCCTGGACGCTGATGTGCCTGCTGAGGGTGATGGGGCCGGTGGGGCCGGCGCCGAGGGGGCCGCGCCCACCGGGCGGCGCAGGAGGCGGGCCGCCGGGGAACCGGCTGCCCTGCCCGCCGCGCAGGCCTCCGGTGAGGACGCGGCCGTGTCGGGCGGTACCGGGCGGCGGCGGCGTGCGGCCGAGCAGGCCGGTGCGGCTCCGGCCCTGCCCGTCGGAGGTGCCGTCCAGGGTGTCGCCGAGGGGGCCGTCGTCACGGCCGCCGAGCATGCGGCGGGAACCGCCGCCTCGGGCACGGGGCTGGGCGGGACCGTTCCGCCGCAGGGTGTGCCCGCGCCCGTCGGGGGGCGGGCCCGGCGTGAGCCCGGCGAGCAGCACGCGCTGCCGCCGGCACTGCCCGCGCCGTCCGGCGAGGCCGCCGCGGGTTCCGGCGACGCGGCCCAGGGGCAGGCCCAGGCTTCGCAGCCGACCGGGCGTCGGCGGCGGGCCCTGGCTGCCGCCGCCGAGCGGGCGGCCGCGCAGGAGGCAGCGGCGGCCGGGCCGCGTCCCGTGTTCGCACTGCCGCCGGCCGAGGCGGATCAGCTCCCGGCCGGACCGACCGGACCGACCGGACCGGTCGGCCCTGCCGACCAGGGGCAGCAGGTAGCGCCGGGTGGTGTGCCCGGTCAGGGACAGGTGCCGGGGCAGGGACAGGGCGCCGTGGCGGTTCCCGGTTCGGCTGCCGTCGGTGACGTGGCTGCCGAGGAGGGGCGGCATGACGCCGTCCCGCACGATCAGTCCGCCGATCACACCCCGCCCCAGCCGCATCCCACGAGTGCGCCGACCGGGCGTCGGCGGCGGGCCGTGGCGGCTCAGCCGGCCGAGGGGAGCGGAGTTCAGGCGCCGGGCACGGCGCCTGTGCAGGGTGTCCCCTCACAGCAGGACGTCACCGGTCAGGTTGCGGTGGGCCAGGCCGTTCCGGGGCAGGGCGCCCCGGGTCAGGGTGTGCCCGTCCAGGCCGGGGTCGCCGCCGGGCAGGTCGCCCCCGGTACGGCCGTACCGCCGCAGGGTGTGGCGGTTCCGGCGCAGGGGAACGCCGCTCACCCGCAGGGCAGCGCCGTTCAGCCCCAGGGGAACAGCCCGCAGGGCACCGTCCCCCAGCCGCAGGGCACCGCAGTCCCGCCCCAGGGCGTCGCCGCGCCCCCGCAGGGCGTCGCCGTACCCCCGCAAGGTGTCGCCGTACCCCCGCAGGGCGTGTCCGTCCCCGCCCCGGGCGGTCTCGGGCACAGCGTGCAGGCGGCCCTGCCGGGTCAGGCGCTCCAGCCTGCCTCCCTGAACCAGCCACACGGCGCGCAGCCCCTGCCACAGCAGGGCGTCGCCGCGCCGGAGCAGCAGCCCTCCGCCGGTCAGCCGCTCCCCGCCGAGGCCGCCCCCGGGCAAGGCACCCCGGCCCAGGGGACCCCTGCTCCGGGCACCGCCACCACCGGAGCCCAGTCCCCTTCCCCGGCCCAAGGCACCCCGGTCCCCCAGCCACAGCCACAGCCCTGGCCCGCCGCCGACGACAGCACGGGGACCGGTTTCGCCATGCCCCCGAACGGGGCGGCACAGTCGGTACCGCCCAACGGCACCGCCCACCATCCCGCACCCCCGAACGGCACCCCTGCGGCCCAGATCCAGACGCCGGCCCCTACCCCGCAGCCCCACACCCCGCCCGCTGGCACCCCGTTGCCCCCGGAGGGCGCGGCGCAGGCGCAGCGGGCGGCTCAGCCCCTGCCCGCGGAGGCGGCCGCGCCCGTCGACCCGAACTCGACGCAGGGGCGGGCGATCAGCGTGCGGACGCTGGGCCAGGGCGTGCCGTTCAACCGGCAGGCGGCCCACGTGCAGCAGCCGTCGGGCGTGCCCGTCGCGCGTCCCTCGGCCGCTTCCGTGCCGCAGGCGCCGGGTGCGCCCGTGTCCCAGCAGTCGGCGACGCCGCCCCCGCACCAGTCGGGCGGTTCGGGCAGGCGCCGCAAGCTCGGCACGCCGCCCGACCCGGCCGCGCGGACGGAGCAGGCCGGACGCAGCGAGCAGACCTCCCGCCAGGAACCGGCGCCCCGCCCGGAGCAGGCCGCGCGCCCACATCCGGCGGCCGAGCCGACGCCCGCGCAGGGCACCGCCCCGGTCCCCGCGCCCGTCCCGGCGCAGCCGTCCCTCGCCGGTCAGTCGCGGCTCGCGCAGATGACCGAGGGCGGTGGACGGTCGTACGCCATAGGCGCGCCGGACGAGAACGCCGCCGAGGGGCCGGAGCCGCTGGACGGGCCCGGCGGTGCCGTCGAGGTGGCCGATCCGCCGCTGCCGCAGCCGATGGACGACGAGTTGCCGCCGGAGCCGCTGGACAATCCGCGGCGGCTGCTGGTGTGGCCCGCGCCGGACGTCAGCACCTCGCAGGCGCTGAGCGACCGCGGCTACCGGCCCGTGATCGTGAACTCGCGCGAGGAGGTCGACGCGCAGATCGCGGCCTTCCCCGCCGCGCTGTTCGTCGATCCGCTGACCGGGCCGATCACGCGTACGGCGTTGCAGTCGCTGCGGCAGGCCGCCGTCGCCGCCGAGGTGCCGGTGCTGGTCACGGCCGGACTCGGGCAGGCCTCGCGGGACGCGGCGTACGGTGCCGATCCCGCCGTCCTGCTGAAGGCGCTGGCGCCGCGCGACAGTGAGCAGCACCCGCCGCGCGTGCTGCTGATCGAGGAGCACGCGGAGATCGCGCTGGCGCTGACGGCGACGCTGGAGCGGCGCGGGATGCAGGTCGCGCGGGCGGCGAGTGACGCCGACGCGGTGACACTGGCGGGGCAGTTCCGGCCGAACCTGGTCGTGATGGACCTGATGCAGGTGCACCGGCGGCAGGCCGGGATCGTGGACTGGCTGCGTGCGAACGGGCAGCTCAACCGCACCCCGCTCGTCGTCTACACGGCCGCCGTCGACCAGGCCGACCTGCCGCGGCTGGCCTCCGGAGAAACCGTGCTGTTCCTCGCCGAGCGGTCCACCAGCGGCGAGGTGCAGACCCGGATCGTCGACCTGCTGTCCCGGATCGGGACCAACTAGGACCGTTCAGGGCCGGTCCGGGACCGCCCAGGCCCGTCCGAGCCCGCTATCGGGCCGTGAGGCGGCGGGCCGCCTCCTTGACCGAGGTGCGCAGGCGGTCCCGGTCGGGATCCTCGCCGCCGACCAGGATGCGCCGCATCTGCGGCACGACCGCGGTCCAGTTGGCCAGGGCCGTCAGCAGGAACAGCAGGTCGGCCGCGGGGATGGCGTCGGTGACGACGCCCCGGTCCTGGCCGTCCCGGAGGGCGGCGACCTTGCGGGCGTAGTGCTCCTGGCGGTCGGACTCGTGGGGCAGTTCGGCGCTGCCGTACTCCAGGCCCTCCCAGAAGAGCAGGCGCAGCAGCTCCGGGTGGGCGGCGTGGTAGTCCATCAGGCGGTCGATCCAGCCCTCGATGTCGTCCGGGTCGATGGGGACGGCCTCGGCGAGGTGGAGCATCTTCCTCTCGAGGACGATCGCGAACAGCTCCGCCTTGTTGCCGAAGTAGGCGTAGATCAACTGCTTGTTGGCCTTGGCCTCGGCGGCGATGCGGTCGATGCGGGCGCCGGCGATGCCGTGCCGGGCGAACTCGGCGACCGCCGCCTCGAAGATCCGGGCCTTGGTGGCCTCGGGGTCCCTTGCTGCTCCCATGGGGGAGAGGGTAGCGCGCCAAGTAACCAACTGTTTGGTTGACAGGGAATCACAGGGCGGCCCACACTGTTGCCTCGTCATCCAACCAACCAGTTAGTTGTTAGAGTCGACTCCAAGGAGTCCCCCTCCCATGCCGTCAGCGACCACAGCCACGACCACGTCCCGGCCGGCCGGCACAGCCCCCGTGCCGGAGGCGCGTACGCCCGCCACCGGTCTCTTCCTCACTCTGATCGCCGTGTGCAGCGCGGTCACCGCCGCCAACATCTACCTCGCCGCGCCGCTGCTCTCGCTCATGGCGCGCGACTTCGGCTCGGCGCCCTCGGCCGTCGCCTGGATCGCCTCGGTCGCGCAGCTCGGCTACGCGGTCGGCCTGCTGTTCTTCGCCCCGCTCGGCGACAGCGCGAACCGGCGCCGGCTGGTCGGCGGGCTCACGCTCGTCACGACCGTCGCGCTGGCCGCCAGCGCGGCCGCCCCGGGTGTCACCGCACTCGCGGTCGCCGTGTTCGTCGCCTCGGCCGCGACCGTCATCCCGCAGCTCCTCGTCCCGCTGGTCGCCGAACGCGCCCCGGCCGAGCGGCGTGCCCGTCATGTCGCGGCCGTCATCGCGGGCCTGTTCACCGGCATCGTCGCGGCCCGGGTGCTGGGCGGACTGGCCGGACAGGCCTTCGGGTGGCGGTGGGTGTTCGCGGGCGCTGCCGTACTCACCCTCGTCCTGGGGCTCGCGACCACCCTCGTCCTGCCGTCGCAGCGGCGGCGGGAGGGCCCGCTGTTCGCCGGGCTCGCCGCACTGCCCTCGGTGCTGCGCCACTCGCCCGACCTGTGGCGCGCCTGCCTGCGGCAGGCCGGGATGTTCGGGGCGTGGAGCGCGCTGTGGACCTCGCTCGCCCTGCTGCTGACCGGGCCGGCGTACGGGCTGTCCACCGCGACGGCCGGGCTCTTCGGGCTCTTCGGACTGACGGCGACCGCGGTGGCACCGCTGGCCGGCGGGCTCGTGGACCGGTTCGGCGCGGCGCGTGTGGTGCGGTCCGCGTATCTGCTCGCCGCCGTGTCCGTACCGCTGTTCTGGCTGGGCGGGCACACGCTCGGCGCGCTCTTCGCCGCGGCGGTGCTGATCCACGCGGCGCTGGTGGCGTCCCATGTCGCCAACCAGACCCTCGCCCTGACCGCCACGTCCACCCCGGCCACCGCCAACACCGCCTATGTGGTCGCCGGTTTCGCGGGCGGTGCCGGAGCCTCGGCCCTCGCCGGGTTCGCCTTCAGCCACTTCGGCTGGGGCGGGGTGTGCGTAGTGGCGGGCGTGTGGCTGGTGCTGGGGTGGGGGCTGACCGCCGTACGGCGATGACGGCGGTCAGACCAGGCGTGCCCGGGGCTTCAGAGCCGCGTGACGTCCAGCTCCCCCTCCGCGTACTGCCTGCGCAGCACCTTCTTGTCGAACTTGCCGACGCTCGTCTTCGGCACCGCCGGGATGACCGTCCAGCGCTCCGGGAGCTGCCACTTGGCGATGTTGCCCTCGTCGGCGAGGAAGGCGCGCAGGGTCTCGAAGGTGGCGGTGGAGCCCTCCTTGAGGACGACCGTGGCCAGGGGGCGCTCGCCCCACTTCTCGTCGGGGACGGCGACGACGGCCGCCTCGGCGACCTCGGGGTGGGACATGAGGGCGTTCTCCAGCTCCACCGACGAGATCCACTCGCCGCCGGACTTGATGACGTCCTTGGCCCGGTCGGTGAGGGTGAGGTAGCCGTCGGCGGAGATCGTCCCCACGTCGCCCGTCTTGAGCCAGCCGTCCTCGCTGAACTTGTCGGCGGGGCGGAGCGGGTCGGCACCCGGGCCGTTGTAGTAGGCGCCGGCGATCCACGGGCCGCGCACCTCCAGCTCACCGGCCGACTCGCCGTCCCAGGGGAGGCGTTCGCCGCCCGGGCCGGTCAGCCGGGCCTCGACACCGGCCGGGAAACGGCCCTGGGTGAGGCGGTAGGCGAACTCCTCCTCCGGGCCGGCCACACCGGCCGGGGGACGGGCGATCGTACCGAGCGGGGACGTCTCCGTCATGCCCCAGGCGTGGCAGACCCGCATGCCCAGCTTGTCGAAGGCCTCCATCAGCGACGGCGGACAGGCAGAGCCGCCGATGGTGACCTGGGTGAGGGAGGAGACGTCGCGCGGGTGCGCGGTCAGCTCGCCGAGCAGGCCCTGCCAGATGGTCGGGACGGCGGCGGCGTGGGTCGGCCTCTCGCTCTCGATCATCGCGGCGAGCGGGGCCGGCTGGAGGAAGCGGTCCGGCATCAGCATGTTCACGCCGGTCATGAAGGTCGCGTGCGGCAGACCCCAGGCGTTCACATGGAACTGCGGCACCACGACCAGCGAGGTGTCCTCGTCGGTCAGGCCCATCGACTGGGCCATGTTGACCTGCATGGAGTGCAGATAGATGGAGCGGTGGCTGTAGACCACGCCCTTGGGGTCGCCGGTGGTGCCGGAGGTGTAGCACATGGAGGCGGCCTGGCGTTCGTCCAGCTCGGGCCAGTCGTACGAGGTGGGCTTCCCGGCGATCAGGTCCTCGTACTCGTGGACCCGCGCGGTCGTGTCCGCGAGCAGGGAGCGGTCCCCGGGGCCGGAGACGACCACGTGCTCGACCGTCTTCAGGTGCGGGAGCAGCGGGGCGAGCAGGGGGAGCAGCGAGCCGTTGGCGATGATCACGCGGTCGGCCGCGTGGTTGACGATCCAGGCCAGCTGCTCGGGCGGGAGCCGGAGGTTCAGCGTGTGGAGGACCGCGCCCATGGAGGGGATCGCGAAGTAGGCCTCCACGTGCTCCGCGTTGTTCCACATCAGGGTGGCGACCCGGTCGTCGCCTGCGACGCCGAGGTCCTCGCGCAGGGCGTGTGCGAGCTGGGCCGCGCGGGTGCCGATCTCGGCGAAGGAGCGGCGGTGCGGCTCGTCCTCACCGGTCCAGGTGGTCACCTGTGATGTCCCGTGGATCGTCGACCCGTGGGTCAGGATTCTCGAGATCAGCAGCGGTACGTCCTGCATGGTGCTCAGCACGGCGTCCTCCCGGGGCGACATTGCCTGCGCGGTGGTCAAGGTTGCGCTGATTCTGCGCACATACCGCGTGGTATGTCACTAGGACCGGGCGATCGATCAGGTCACGGCTGCCGACGGAACCGCTCAGCGGCGACCGACACATCCGCTCAACTACGGACAAGCCCCAGCTCAGAGTCCTCGCGGAGCTTGCCGAGCGCACGGGAGACGGCCGACTTCACCGTGCCCACCGAGACACCGAGCACCTCGGCCGTCTGGACCTCGCTGAGGTCCTCGTAGTACCTGAGGACGACCATCGCCCGCTGCCGGGCCGGCAGCCGCATGATCGCCCGCCACATCGCGTCGCGCAGCGCCTGCTGCTCGGCCGGGTCGTCGCCGCCGCGCACCGGCTCCGGCTCGGGCAGCTCGTCGCAGGCGAACTCGTCGACCTTGCGCTTGCGCCACTGGGAGGTCCGCGTGTTCAGCAGCGCCCGGCGCACATAGCCGTCGAGGGCGCGGTGGTCCTCGATGCGCTCCCAGGCGACGTACGTCTTGGTCAGCGCGGTCTGCAACAGGTCCTCCGCGTCGCTCGGGTTGCCGGTGAGCGAGCGGGCGGTACGCAGCAGCACCGGCTGGCGGGCCCTGACGTACGACGAGAACGACGGGTACGGAAGTGTCCGCGCCGCTGGTGCAGCGGCCTTCGACGCGCTGGTGCAGACGAGTGTGGTCATGGCTCAACGCTATGAGCGGAGCCACCTCGGGCGGATCGGCCGCAGGTCCCGAAGCGGGGTCCCCCTCAGGTTGTAGGGGTGGGGTCCGCCGCACCTCCTGTAGGTGGAGTGGAGGACCCGGGGTACTGCGGGTCAACCCTGAGAGTCGGCGGTCAGTACGAGCCCCGACGTAGGCACGCCCGTCCCCGCCGTCACCAGGACCCGTTCCGCACCCGGTATCCGGTTCACCGCCGTCCCCCTGATCTGCCGGACGGCCTCCGCCACCCCGTTCATGCCGTGCAGGTACGCCTCTCCGAGCTGCCCGCCGTGCGTGTTGAGCGGCAGGCGCTCCTCGGCCACGAAGTCCGGTGCCTCGCCAGGGGCGCAGAAGCCGAACTCCTCGAGCTGCATCAGCACGAACGGCGTGAAGTGGTCGTAGAGGATGCCCACGTCGATGTCGGCGGGCGCGAGCCCCGAGGTCCGCCACAGCTGCCGGGCCACCACCGCCGTCTCGGGCAGGCCGGTGAGGTCGTCGCGGTAGAAGCTGGTCATCTGCTCCTGCGCGCGTCCCGCGCCCTGGGCGGCCGCCGCGATCACGGCGGGCGGGTGGGGCAGGTCGCGGGCCCGTGCCACGGAGGTGACGACGAGCGCCTGTCCGCCGTCCGTCTCCTGGCAGCAGTCCAGCAGCCGCAGCGGTTCGGCGATCCAGCGGGACGCGGCGTGGTCGGCCAGGGTGATGGGCCGGCCGTGGAAGTACGCCGCCGGGTTGGTCGCCGCGTACGTGCGGTCGACGACGGCCACGTGCCCGAAGGCCTCCGTGGTCAGCCCGTAGGTGTGGAGGTAGCGCTGGGCCGCCATCGCCACCCACGACGCCGGGGTGAGCAGGCCGAACGGCAGCGCCCAGCCGAGCGCCGCGCCCTCCGCCGACGGCTCCCGGTGCCGCACCCCGGAGCCGAAGCGGCGCCCCGAGCGCTCGTTGAACGCCCGGTAGCAGACGACCACGTCCGCCACGCCCGCGGCGATCGCCAGGGCCGCCTGCTGGACGGTGGCGCAGGCCGCGCCGCCGCCGTAGTGGATCCGGGAGAAGAAGGAGAGCTCGCCGATGCCCGCCGCCTGGGCGACGGTGATCTCGGGGCTGGTGTCCATGGTGAACGTGACCATTCCGTCGACGTCGGCGGGTGTCAGCCCCGCGTCCGCGAGGGCGGCGTGCACCGCATCGACGGCCAGGCGCAGTTCGCTGCGGCCCGAGTCCTTGGAGAACTCGGTGGCCCCGATGCCGGCGATGGCGGCGCGCCCGCCGAGACCGTCCCGCCCTCTGAGGCTCATGCCGGAATCCTCACCGTCACCGTGCCCGTGACGTGCTTGCCGATGCCGTTCGCGCCGACGACCCGGACCGTCACCAGGTCCCCGTCGACCTGCTCGACCGTGCCCGTCAGCACCATCGTGTCGCCGGGGTGGTTGGGCGCGCCGAGCCGGATCGCCACCCGGCGCAGCACGGCCCGCGGCCCGAAGTGGTCGGTGATGTACCGACCGACCAGGCCGTTGGTCGTCAGGATGTTCATGAAGATGTCGGGGGAGCCCTTCTGCCGGGCGAGCTCCGGGTCGTGGTGCACGTCCTGGTAGTCCCGGGAGGCGATCGCCCCGGCGACGATCAGGGTGCGGGTGATCGGGATCTCCAGGGGCGGGAGGCGGTCGCCGGCGTTCACCGCGTCACCTCCTGGAAGACGGGCAGCACCAGCTCGTCGTCGTACTGCCGGAAGCAGAGCCGTACGGGCATCCCGACGCGCACCTTGTCGTACGGCACCCCCACCACGTTGCTGATGATCCGCACGCCCTCCGCGAGCTCGATCAGCCCGACCGCAAAAGGGCCCGCCGCGGCAGCGGCATGATCGGATGCAGTGAAGGCCGGGAAGGGCGGGTGGTGCATGACGACGTACGAGTAGACCGTGCCCTCGCCGCTCGCCTCGACGGTGTCCCACTCCAGGGAGCCGCAGCCGTTGCAGCCCGGCAGCCAGGGGAAACGCAGGGTGCCGCAGCCGGTGCAGCGCTGGATCAGCAGCTCGTGGCGCGCCACGCCCTCCCAGAAGCCGGCGTTGTCGCGGTTGACGACCGGACGAGGGCGGCGTTCCTTCGGGGCGTTCGAGGCTTTCGGCCGGCGTGCGGGGGCGTATTTGAGGATGCGGAAGCGGTGGGTGCCGGCGAGTTCGCCGCTCGCCTTGATGTCGGTGCGAGTGGTGACGAAGTAGCCCGTGCCGAGCTTCGTGGTCTTGCGGCCGGACACCGACTCGATCACCGAGTCGAAGGTGATGTCGTCCCCGGGGCGCAGGGGGCGGAGGTACTCCTGCTCGCAGTCGGTGGCGACGACCGCGTCGTGGCCCGACTCGTCGAGCAGGCCGAGGAGTTCGTCGTAGGCCGCCGTGCGTTCGGGGCGGCGGGAGAGGCCGGCCATGGTCCACGCCTGGAGCATGGTGGGGGGCGCGATGGCGTCCGGGCCCGTGTACGCGGGGTTGGTGTCCCCCATGGCCTCGCACCAGTGCCTGATCATCGGCTCGTTGACGGGGTCCCGGCCGACCCCGGTGGCGGCGGCCGGGCGGCCCTCGTAGGCCTTCAGGCGCGCCTCGAACTCCTCGTGGACCTCCGGCTCACCGTTCACGGTTTCTGACTGTCCGTCAGATGCGCGGTTCCGTCAAGGCCCCGCGGCCGCCGAAAGCGCCTGGGCGGCGGTACCGAAGTACCGCCGCCCAGGCGCTTGTCACCCCACGAAGCACACCCACACAGGACGCGGGCCGATGCCGGTCGACCGGCCCGCTCAGCTCATCACCACAGCGGGGCGAAGGTGACGGCGGTGTTGGCGTTGCCCTGATTGACGGCCGTGGGCTCCGTACCGTTGACCTGGGCGGTGTTGCTCTGGTTCGAGGCGCCCTCGCCGACGGCCTGCTGCTGCGTGGTGGCGGAGTTGCCGAAGTTGTCGCCGCCGACGCCGCTGCCGAGGATGCCCTGCTCGGCCTCCGTGGCGGACGCGATCGATCCGTTGTCCGCGAAGGCGCCGTTGTCCGCCGTCGCGACACCGGCGAAGAGGACGGCCGCGAGCGGTAGGGCGGAGACGGCGGCGATGACGCGGGCGGTACGGATACGTGCCATGTTGTTGTCCCTCCAGGACTTCGGAACCAGGGGCACACCGCCGGCTCATGGCCGACCGTGCGTGAAGCACTGCTGTCACCAGGGAAGTTCGCCGACCGCCCCGGTGCGGTACGCGACGTCGCGAATCCAGAGTTGCCCACCGAATCCCCGGCGAACCAGACCGGAAGCCACCATTCGCACGCAAGCGTGATGACACGTCGATAAACCCCTTTGCGCCACTTCCGTCCCGAACGGGAGCGAAAAGGGGCGTTCGAACCCAGATACTGCAAGGGACTGAGCGTTCCAGCACTTTCCCTGTCCGGCCCGCCGCCCGGCGCGTCGCACCCGCTCCCTCTTTCCTTTTTCGAACGTACGTACGAAACTAGAAGCATGGCCACCACCGACCGGCAGGCCACGACGCTGGCCCTCGCACACGCCCTGTCAGCCGCCGAACGCGGACTGGCCGTCATCCCCCTGTCCCGCACCAAGCTCCCGGCGCTGCGTTCCCCGCACCGCGACGACCCCGCCCCCTCCCCCTGCCACGGCGAGTGCGGCCGGCCCGGCCACGGTGTCTACGACGCCTCCAGCGACCCTGCCCGCATCCGCGAACTGTTCGCCGCGGCGCCCTGGGCGACCGGATACGGCATCGCGTGCGGCCTGCCCCCGCACCACCTGATCGGCATCGACCTGGACGTGAAGACCGGCACGGACTCCTCGGCCGCCCTGCGCGAGCTGGCGCTGCGGCACCTGTTCACCATCCCGCCGACGGTGGTCGTCGTGACCCCGTCCGGCGGCCGTCACCTCTGGCTGAGCGGCCCGCCCGACGTGGTCGTCCCCAACTCGGCGGGCCGCCTCGCGCCCGGCATCGACATCCGGGGCGCCGGCGGCTACCTCGTCGGCCCCGGCTCCCGCACCGGCCAGGGCGTGTACGCCGCGGCCCCGGGAACCGCCCATCTCGCCCCCGCCCCCTGCCCGCGCTCCCTCCTGCGCCTGCTCCTCCCGCCGCCCCGCGCCCACCACCCCACGCCCCCGGCGACCGGCGGACACGGCCAGGGCCTGGTGCAGTTCGTCCTCGCCGCGCACGAGGGTCAGCGCAACACCCGGCTGTTCTGGGCGGCCTGCCGGGCCTACGAGGACGGCATCGGCCCCGCGCTCGTGGACGCCCTGGTCGAGGCCGCGCGGGGTACCGGCCTCGCCGAGCGCGAGGCCCGGGCGACGATCGCTTCGGCGGCGCGGCTGACGGGACACCGGCCATGAGCGACACCCCGTACACGAGCACCGAAAGACCTCCATGCAACAGCACGCCACATCGCCGGCCCTGGCGCTCGCCCGCCTCGTCCTGGCCTCCGGCCGCCCGGTGGACCTCGCCGAGCTGCGGTTCACGTCGACGTACGGCGACCTGCTGGAGGGCTATCCCTGCAAGCCGGTGAACGACCTGCGGATCCGGGGGCTGCTGCGCACCGCCGCGCGGGCCCGCCCCGGCACGCCGGTGCACCTGGTCCCGCCGCCGCGCGCCTACCCCGACCAGTACGCGGGCGGCCTCGGGCCCGTCGAGGTCCTGCCCCCCGTGGCCTGCGTCGGCACGTTCCACTCCACGGCTCTCGATCCGGCCCGCGACCCGGTCGCGTACCGCTCCCGTCTCACCGTTCTCTGGTTCCAGACCACGCCTCGCCTGCCGTCGGGCTGCGACGCGGAACCCGGGCTGCGGGACCTCGACTGGGCGGGACTGGCCAGGGACGCCCGGGCGCTTGCGTAGGGTCGTCCGATGAGCGTTTCCCGCACGGTACTTCCGCGCTGGCAGTTCGAGTTGACCTGGTCGTTGTTCGAGTACCACCTGGAGCGGCTGGAGCCGGAGGACTTCCTCTGGGAGCCGGCCCCGCTCTGCTGGACGATGCGCAGGGGCCCCGACGGCACCTGGGTACCGGACTGGGCGGACACCGAGCCCGACCCCGTGCTCGTCCCCACCATCGCCTGGGTGAGCTGGCACATCGGCTGGTGGTGGAGCGTGACCCTCGACCACGCCCAGGGCCGCCCGCCCCGCGACCGCACGGACATCGCCTGGCCGGGCGAGGGCACACCGACCATCGAGTGGCTGCGCGGCCTGCGCACCCGGTGGCTGGCCGTCCTGGACGACCTCACCGACGCCGACCTGGACGCGACGGCACCGTTCCCCTCGCCGGACGACCCCGAGTACACCGTCGCCCACATGGTGGCGTGGGTGAACGCGGAACTGATGAAGAACGTGACCGAGATCGGCCAACTGCGGCTGCTGCGCGCGGCTTCGGCCTGAGCAGGCCCTCCACAACGCGTTCAGCCAGGCCGTGTCGCCGGCTCCCAGGTCCCAGGGTGCGGACACCCCCCAGAGAGTGTCCGCCGAGCCGGGCGGCGCGGCCGGGCGGCCCGTGGCATCGTGAGGGCATGAGCATCGACGTGCGGCCCGCCACGGACTTCGAGGACGTCCGTGCCGTGCTGGGGCCCAAGTCGCCCGGGGCGAACGTCTGCTGGTGCCTGAGCTACCGGATCCCCTCCAAGCTCAACAACGAACTGCGCGGCCCGGCCCGCGGCGAGTACGTCGCCGAGCTGTGCGGCGCTGATCCGCCCCCCGGCGTGCTCGCCTACGACGGCGACGAACCGGTCGGCTGGGCCGCCGTCGCCCCGCGCTCGGACACCTCCTTCGCCCGGAACCGCAAAATCCCGCACGTCGACGACCTGCCCGTCTGGTCGCTGTGGTGCGTCCGGGTCCGCCCCGGTCACCGGAAGCAGGGCATCTCGCACGCCCTGATCGCCGGCGCGGTCGAGTTCGCCCGGTCCCACGGCGCACCGGCGATCGAGGCGTATCCCCTCGACAGCGGCGACGCCAAGGTGGACCTGACGATGGCGTACGCCGGCCTGCGGAAGAACTTCGAACGCGCCGGTTTCACGTACGCGGCGGACACCACCTCGGTGCTGGCCGGCCACCCCCGGGTCCTGATGCGGCTCGACCTGCGCGGCCACGCACACACGTAGAAGCCACCCGCACACGCGAAGGCCCGACCGCTGGCGACGGGGGATGCACCAGCGGTCGGGCTATGGCCAAGGGTAACAAGCGCTTGCCCATCGGAACCGACTGTTCGTCAGCAAAGCCGGAGTTGTGACTCGTATCACTCAACTGCCGTGATTCCACGGCCTGTTGTGCGATCGGGTCCCGTCAGGGCTCGCACGGCGGGTCGTAGGACAGCCGGGGCAGGTACTCGCGCCAGGTCTCCGGCGTCAGCACGCCCCGGGTCATCGTGCACACGCGGCGTGCGGCATCGTCGACGTCCAGGTTCCAGAGCCGGATGGTGTCGGTGCCGCTCGACACCCCGAGCATGTGGCTGTTCGGGCTGAACGCCAGGAAGGTGCCGCTCTTGGCGTTGGGGCTCATCGACTGGCCGATCGCGCCGGCCTTCGAGGGGTCGGAGACGCTCCAGAGCCGGACGGTGCTGTCGTTGCCGCCGCTGGCCAGGGTGCGGCCCGTGCGGCTGAAGGTCAGTGACACGACCGCCTCCGTGTGGCCCTTGAGGCTCCTCTCCGCCGAGGCCTCGGAGGGGTCCTCGATGTCCCAGAGCCTGACCGAGTTGTCGTCGCCGCCGCTGGCCAGCGTGTGCCCGTCGGGGCTGTAGGCGAGGACGTTGACGGCTCCGAGGTGGCCCCTGAGAGGTGCGCCGCGCAGGACGGCACGTCCTGGTTCCATCGCGTTCCACAGCCGGATGGTGCCGTCGGCGCTGCCGCTGGCGAGCGTACGGCCGTCCGGGCTGAAGACGAGGGAGTTGACGTACCCCTTGTGACCGGTGAGGGGCTCGCCGAGCCGACGGGGGTGGGACGGGTCGGCGATGTCCCAGAGCTGGATGGTGCGGTCGTCGTAGGCGGTCGCCAGGAGGCGGCCGTCCGGGCTGAAGGCCAGCGGGTCGGCGAACCGGATGGGCAGGGGGGCAGGCGGCCCGTGGGGGACGGGACGGTCCGGATCCCCGACGTTCCACAGCTGCACGGCCCGGTCTCCCGTCACCACCGCGAGGGTGCGGCCGTCGGTGGAGAACTCCAGGGAACGGACGCCGCCCTTCGGCAGAAACGGTTCGCCCATCGGCACGGGCCTGCCGGGCTTCCGCACGTCCCACAGCCGTATCCGGCCGTCGAGCGCCGCCGTCGCGAGCACCCGCCCGTCCGGCCGGAACACTCCCGTCCGGCCGATCATGTCCGCCGTAGGCAGCGACCACAGGCGGACCTTGTTGTCGCCCGTCCCGGTGGCGAGGGTGCGCCCGTCGGGGCTGAAGCCGAGCGCGTACATCTCGCCGCTGCTGCCCGCCAGGGGCCCGCCGACCTGCGACGGGTACGCCGGATCACTGACCTTCCACAAGCTCGCCGTGCTGTCCGCGCTGGCGGCGGCGAGCATGTTTCCGTCGGGGCTGAAGGCCACGGACCACACCGCACCCGTGTGGCCGGTGAGCGGCGCTCCGATCGCTGCCGGGCGACGCCGGTCGGCCATGTTCCAGAGCCGGACGGTGTCGTCCGCACTGCCGCTGGCGAGCGTGCGGCCGTCGGGGCTGAAGGCCACGGAGTGCACCGTGTCGGTGTGGCCGGTCAGCGGCTCCCCGACCGGCTCCGGACGCCGGGGCCGCGTCACGTCCCACAGCCTGACGGTGCCGTCGTCACCCCCTGCCGCCAGCGTCCGGCCGTCCGGGCTGAACGCCACCGAGCGCACGGCGGCCTTGTGCCCGGTGAGAGGCTTGCCGAGGGCCTTGGGACGCTTCGGGTCGGCCACGTCCCACAGCCGTACGGTGTGATCGTCGCCGACGGACGCCAGCGTGCGCCCGTCCGGGCTGAAGGCGATCAGGTAGATCGTGCCGTCATGGCCGGTCAGCGGCCGGGCGAGGGGCTGCGGGCGGCCGGGGTCCGTGACGTCCCACAGCCGGATCGTGCCGTCGTCGGCGGCGCTGGCCAGGGTGCGGCCGTCCGGGCTGAAGACCGCGCTGCTCACCCAGCTGGTGTGGCCGGTGAGCGGCTTGCCCAGGGGCTTCGGACGCTTGGGGTCGGCCACGTTCCACAGCCGTACGGTCCGGTCGTAGCTGGCGGTGGCCAGGGTCCGTCCGTCCGGGCTGAACGTCGTGAGGTACACGGCGCCGGTGTGGCCGACCAGCGGTGTGGCCAGCGGGGCGTTCACGATGGAGATCAGGCGGCTGCTCGCGCCCTTGTCGTCCGGCCGCAGCCGGTGTGCCACCAGGTCGAGCTGCGCGGACAGCGAGGGGTCCGTGTCCTGGACGCGATCGGCCTGGGCGAGCACCTGCTGGAACACGGCGTCGTCCCGCTGCTTCCAGGCGACGACGGCCGCTCCCGCGGCCAGCACCGCCAGCACGACCAAGGCCGCCACCGCGCCCCGGCTGATCCAGATGATGCGCCTGCGCAGCCGGACCGAGGCGGCCAGGAACTCCACCGCGCTCCGGGTCAGGAACGTGTCCCCGGCGGATTTCACCCACCCGTGGGCCTGTTCCAGACGGGACCCCCGGTAGAGCAGTGCGGTGTCGCGGTCCGACTCCTCCCAGGCCCGGCCGTCCTCCTCCAGGCGCTGGCGCAGCAGGTTGCCCTGCCGGTCGTCGTCGATCCAGTCGCGCAGCCGCGGCCAGGCGTGCAGCAGCGCCTCGTGAGTGATCTCCACGGTCTCCGCGTCGAGCGTCACCAGCCGGGCGCGGACCAGCGCCTCCAGCGACTCCTCGGTCTTGCCGGGGTCGGACGACTCGTCCGCCAACTGGCGCCGGGTGCCCCGCCTGCGCGTGGCCTGGGTGTCCTCGCCCAGCCGGACCAGCCGGAGCAGGAGCAGCCGGGCCGCCGTGCGCGCCGCCGGGTCGAGACCGGACCAGGCCCGCTCGGCGGTCGCCGCGACCGCGCCCTGGATGCCGCCGGCCGCGCGGTACCCGGCGAGCGTCAGCCGGCCCGCCTTCCTGCGCTGCCAGGTGGCGAGCAGGGCGTGCGAGAGGAGCGGCAGCACTCCCGCGTCGTGCGCCCCCCGCGGTCCGTCCGCGCTCACCTCCCGGACGATCAGCTCCGCCAGGCCCGGCTCCAGCTCCAGGCCGACGGCCTTGGCCGGGCCCGTCACCGCCTCGCGCAGCTCCGCGGTGGTCAGGGGGCCGAGCACCATGTGCCGGTGCTGGAGCGCGTCGGCCAGTTCCGGATACCTGAGGCACCGCTCGTAGAAGTCGGCCCGTATGCCCAGCACCACGACCGCCGGGGCCGGATCGCCGTCGCCGCCCGGCGAACAGGCGGCGTGCAGGACCTCGACGAACGCGCGCCGCTCCGCCTCGTCGGGGCAGAGGGTGAACGTCTCCTCGAACTGGTCCACGATGACGACCGGCCGCGCACCGGCCGGCGCCTCGCGCCGTGCCCAGGCGGCCACGGCGGCACGGATGTCGGGGCCCCTCGGGACGCGCGGGCCCACCGTGGTGGGGACGACGGGGCCCTCCGCGGCGGATCCCCCGGCCCTGACCATGGCCGAGACGACCGGCCCCAGGTCGGGGATGCACCGGGTCAGCTCCGCAAGCGGATCACCGCCGGGGACGAGCTGCACGACCTCGGTCGCCCGGCCGCCCGCACCCCCCTCACCCCTGCTGTCGCTGTCGCCCCGGTCGCCGCCGTCGAGGTCCTCACCCAGCGCGCCGTCCCGCAGTGCGGGCACCAGCCCGGCGTTCAGCAGCGACGACTTCCCCGCCCCCGACGCACCCACGAGCATGACCAGGCCGCCCGTCTCCGGCACGGCCCGGAGCTGGGCGACGAGCGCGTCCGTGCTCCGCTCCCGGCCGAAGAACCACCGGGCGTCCTCGTGGCGGTACGAGGCCAGCCCCCGGTAGGGGCACACCCCGCTGGGAGCGGGCGGGGCCTCGGCGGCAGACCGTTCCTGCTCCGTCGCAACCGCGCCGCGCTCGCCGACCGGGCCGGCCACCGCGGTCTCCCACAGCCGCTGCCACTGACCGAGGTCGTACAGCCCCGGGGACACCGGTGTGGGCCGCGCGCGCCGCGCCTCGGGGATCAGCACGTGCAGCACCGCCGCGAGGGCGGTGAACTGAGCGGGTACGTTCCGGGCCCGGCGCCAGTCGCTGATGCGCTGCGCGGACACCCGGACGGGACGCCCGCGTTCGTCGACCCGCTGGAGCCGGACGACCGCTTCGGACACACGTTTGAGTGGAGGGTTCCCGGCTTCCTTGTACAGCAGTGCGAGGCGCTCCGCGAAGGCGGTGCGTGCCCCGGAGTCGGAACCCAAGGTCTCCACTCCTTAACTCCCCGCGCCTGGACGTCCGGACCGGAAAACTCACTCTATACGCCTGACCTGCGGTAATACCGCCCGTCCGGAACCGGAGACTCCTCGTCGGCTGCCGAAACTGGCAGGATCCGGACGCAGCACCACACTCATCCGGTCGACCTCCAGCGGAGTCGGACGACCGTGACCCCACCGTTCGGTACCGGTCCCCACGAGGGGAGGGACCGGTGCCGGACGACGTGGTGATCCTCCCCAGCGGACCGCGCTCTACATCTCCGTCCGGCCCTGGATAACTGACGATCCGTCAGCTATGGTCTGCCTGCCGTTCGCCTGCCGCTGCCAGGGTCGGCCTGCCGTACCGCTTCCGGAGCGACGTACAGGGGTGAGCACAGTGGAGACACGTCCCGAGAGCCCGCGACCGCAGGGCGCCCCGCGCTGGGTGGCGATGTACTACCAGCCGGCCGCGCAGACCTGGCGGACGGCCGCGGAGTCGCCCCACCGCTCGCCCGTGCTGCACGCCCTCGGCGAGATGACACAGACACTGCGGGCACGCGGACACGAGGTGACCTTCGCCCTGTGGGGGCCGAAGGACGGCGACTGGCACCGTTTCGACCCGCCCCTGAAGCCGGGCCCGGCAGCGTCCCGGCCGGACCCGGAAGCCTCCGCCTCCGAACCGGCCCCGCTGGCGGAACGCATGACCGGCCGCCGCCACCAGGTCCTCATGTCCGGCCTGAGCAAGGCGGGCCTCTACGACCTCTCTCCCGAGGACGACGCGACCGTCCAGGCCCTCGTCGAACGCCTCGACGAGGCCGCCGTACGCCGGGTCGCCCACTGGCTCGCGACGGCCGGAGCACGCTAGACGGCCGGTTCAGCCGGTCTGCCGCTGGGCAGTCAACACCTGAGGTCCCGCCGGCTTCCGGCATCCGCCGGTGGGGGACAAGGGGGATGAAGGGGATGAAGGTGGTCTCTGTCGACCGCGAGCTCTGCTACGGCTCCGCCGAGTGCGTCCACAGGGCCCCGGCGGTCTTCGAGTTCGTCGACGGGTTCGGCGCCGTCCGCCCGGGCCACGAACGGACGGGTGACGCCCCGGAGATCCTGGAGGCGGCGGAGAAGTGCCCCAGCCAGGCCATCAGCATCACGGACGCGGCGGGCGCGGCCTCCGCACCGGACCGCCCGTAGCGAGGACCGGTGCCGGTACCGAGCCTCCTCGCGGTCTTCGCCCACCCCGACGACGAGTCCCTGACGGCGGGCGGCACCCTCGCCCGGCACGCGGCGGCGGGGTCCCGCACTGCGGTCGTCACGGCCACCTGGGCGGCGGACACCGCGCGCGCCGCGGAACTGGCCGAAGCGCTCCGCATCCTCGACGCCGGCAAGCCACGTCTGCTGGGCTACGCCGACTCCCGCGTCCCGCGGTCGGCCCCGGGCAGACCACGCCTGTGCGACGCCCCGCTCGACGAGGCGGTGGGCGGCCTGGTCGCGCACATCCGGGAGTTCCGCCCGGAGATCGTCGTCACCCACGACGCCTACGGCGGCCTGACCGGTCACGAGGACCATGTGCACACCCACCGCGTGACCCTGTCGGCGGTCCACGCCGCCGGCCTCGAACGCCTCTACCCGGACGCCGGTGAAGCCTGGCAGCCGAGCGCCCTGTATCTGTCCACGCACCCGCACTCCGCCGTCCGGGCGTGGGGCGGACATCTGGCCCCCACGGGCAAGACGCTGCGCACGGTCCCGGACGACCGGGTCACGACGACCGTCGACGTGACCCCCTGGCTGGACCGGAAGATCGCCGCCGTGCTGGCACACCGCACGGAGGTGGCCCGGGGAGCCGCCCCGGGCCTGATCGCCGCACTGCCGGGGCCCGAGCGGGAGCGGTTGCTCGGTACCGAGTGGTACATCCGCCACGAGCTCGTCGCGACGGCGGGGGCGGGGACGGACCTCCTGCCGTAGCCGGTGACCAACTCAAGCCGGAGGGAGGTGACCTGCCGAGGTCAGTGCCCCACCGGAAACGGCCACCGAAGGCCCGCCAGAGCCCGGGCCCTGGCCTCCACGACCGCCATCCGGGCAGCGCGCTCGGCCCGGTCCACATGGGCCTTCTGCCCGGTCACCTGCCCCTCCCACTTCCGGTACAGCAGCCCCACCTCCCCCGAGAACCACCCCCGGCTCACGGCGTTCAGTGCGAGCAGGAGCCCCGTGTCCTCCGACGCGGGCAGCGCCATCCAGCCGCCCAGGGCGAGCAGCAACTCCCGCCGTACGAACAGCGACGCCGGATGGACCGGGGCGAGGAAGCCGTTGGCCTTCCAGTGCTCGAGCACGGTCCCGCGCTCGATCGGCCCCTGGTCAGGGTCGCCCGGAAACCCGACGGTCGACCCGTCGGGCATGAGGTCCAGCGCCCGCGACGTCGCCCACCCCAGACTCCGGTCGGCCTCCAGCGCCGCCAGGTCCCGCGCGAGCGTGCCCGGCGGCAACCGGTCGTCGGCGTCCAGGACCTTCACGTACGCGCCCTCGGCATGCGCCAGCGCGACGGTCCGGGCCACTCCGGGCCCCCCGGCCCGGCCCTGCCGGAACGTCACCCGCTCGTCGTCGGGCACGTACGGCCGTACGTCCGCGCCCTCCCCGTCCTCCTGGATCACCCAGTGCCACTCCCAGCCCTCCGGCAGTCCCTGCTCGCAGAGGGAGGCGTAGGCCTCCGGCAGAAACCGGGCCGACGGGCCGTGCACAGCGGTGACGACGACGATGCGCACCCGAAACCCCCCGCGACCTGCACAGATGTCCGTATTACGGGGCGATCCTAGCCCCGTGGCTCTCCTCCGCCCCACGGCACCTGCCCGAGATCCCGCGTCAGCCGCCCATGCCGAACCGGGGTTCCTCGGTCCGAGTGCGCTTGACCTCGAAGAAGCCCGGAACACCGGCCAGCATCAGAAAACCGTCCCACAACCGCCCGGCGGCCTCCCCGGTGGGAGCGGGGGAGACGACCGGGCCGAAGAAACCGACGCGTTCGCCGCCGGGCCCGGCGACGGACAGCACCGGGGTACCGATGTCGCCACCCGCCAGGGCGACGGCCCGAGCGTGCGAGGACCGGATCGTCTCGTCGTAGGCGGTGGACTCGGCGGCCTCCGCGATCGCCTCCGGCAACCCGGCATCCGCCAGCGCCGCCGCGAGGTTCCCCCAGTCACCGCGCAGGTGGAAGCGGGTGCCCATCGCCGTGAAGAGATCACCGAGCGCCTGCTGACCGAACCGCTCCTCCACCGCCGCGCACACGCGCACCGGCGCCCACATGTACTCCTCCCACTCACCCTCGGGATGGTCGTCCCGGTGCTCGTTGAGCACCGAGAGGCTCATCACCCGCCAGCGGACGGTCACCGGCCGCACCTTGGTGACCTCGACCATCCATCGCGAGCTGATCCACGTGTACGGGCAGACAGGGTCGAACCAGAAGTCGACAGTGCGCTGTTCGGTCATCTCATCGCTCCACGGTCCCGATCGACACACGCGGAAGGGGTGCCGCTCCGGAGAGTGGCACCCCTTCTGATCTGCAACATCTATGACCTGCGCGGAGGCGGTGGGATTTGAACCCACGGTGACATCGCTGCCACGACGGTTTTCAAGACCGTTCCCTTCGGCCGCTCGGGCACGCCTCCCCGCGCCGGCCGTGATCGGCGGCGCGGGGACAAGGGTAACGGGTCCGTGCGGGCGGGTGGGGCTCAGTTGTCGCCGACGCGGGAGCCCAGGGTGAGGTCGACGGTGTGCTCCTTGCCGCCGCGCTCGTAGGTGATCGTGACCTTGTCACCGGGCTTGTGGGTCCAGATCTCGCCGATCAGGGTGGGGCCGGAGTCGATCACCCGGTCGTCGAGCTTGGTGATGACGTCGCCGGGCTTGAGGCCGGCCTTGGCGGCCGGGCCGCCCGGCTCGACCGGTGTCGCGCCCTGGTCGGTGATCTGCGCGCCGTTCGAGCTGTCGTCCAGCGAGACGGACGCGCCGATCTTCGCGTACACCGGCTTGCCGGTCTTGATCAGCTCCTGGGCGACGTACTCGGCCTGGTTGATCGGGATGGCGAAGCCCAGGCCGATGGAGCCGGACTGGCCGGTGCCGAAGCCGCCGTTGCCGGTGGACTGGATCGCGGAGTTGATGCCGATGACGTTGCCCTGCGCGTCCAGCAGCGGTCCGCCGGAGTTGCCCGGGTTGATCGAGGCGTCGGTCTGGAGGGCGCTCATGTACGACGCCTGGCTGCCGGTTCCGTCGCTGGAGGCGACCGGGCGGTTCTTGGCGCTGATGATGCCCGTGGTCACCGTGTCGGACAGGCCGAAGGGGGCGCCGATCGCGATGGTCGCGTCACCGACGGCCACCTTGTCCGAGTCGCCGAGGGTGAGTGGCTTCAGGTCGCCCGGGGCGTTCTTGAGCTTGATGACCGCCACGTCGTAGCCCTGCGCGTGCCCGACCACCTCGGCGTCGTACTTCTTGCCGCTCGGGAACGTCGCGGTGAGCTTGCCGCCGTCCACCGCGCCGGCCACGACGTGGTTGTTGGTGACGATGTGGCCCTGCTTGTCGAAGACGAAGCCGGTGCCGGTGCCGCCCTCGCCGCTGTTGCTCTCGGCCTCGATCGTGACCGTGCTCGGCAGCGCCTTGGCGGCCGTGCCCGCGACCGTGCCCGGGTCGCGCTTGACGTCGCCGCCGCTGGTGGAGGCGGAGACCGTCGTCGAGCCGGTGTTCTCGTCGTTGTTCTTCGCCAGCGTGTAGCCGAGACCGCCGCCCAGGCCGCCCGCCGCCAGCGCGGCCGCCAGGATCGCGGCGACCAGACCACCGCGGCCACGGCCGGACTTCGGCGCCGGCTGCTGGTACGAGGAACCCCAGCCGTCGGAACCGGAACCGGAACCGCCGTCGCCGTACGGCGGGGAGGCCGGCGGCGGGGGCGGCGGCCAGGAGGGGTCGGGGGCGGAGGAGGAGACGCCGTGATGCGCGGCGTCGCCGGAAGCGCCCTGGCCGTGGGCGGACTGGCCCTCGGCGTCCTGTCCGTACGGTCCCGGTCCCTGAGGTGCGTGCCCCTGGGGCGCCTGTCCCTGCGGCGGCTGTCCCTGGGGGGCCGGAGCAGCGGGAGCGTCCACCGGCACGGGGGGTGCGGACGGGGCGGGGGGTACCGCGGTGCCCTCGTTCTCGGTGCTCACAGCTTCTCTCCTCGATCCACGGCTGTCTTCTGGGTCGCACTCGGTCACGCTTTTTCACGCCGGCGACGGTCCTGCGCGATACAGCTGTGCTTGTCCCTTTGTATGCCGTCAGCTTTTCCCACTGGCCGTCAGAGCACCATAAGCGGTGGCTGTGGGTCCGGGGCCATTCTTTATATAGGTCATTACTGACGAAAAGGATGCAATTCCAGTGCCTCCGTCCGGACCTGCCCATCCGTCGAGTCCGTCCGACCGGACGCGTACCCGCGCGCGGTGGCACCATGACGCGGTGACCCACGCACGGCAGCATGTGATTCAAGTCGTCGCCCACCGCGGTGCCTCCGAGGACGCCCCGGAACACACCCTGGCCGCGTACACCAAGGCGATCGAGGACGGCGCGGACGCCCTCGAGTGCGATGTGCGCCTCACCGCCGACGGCCACCTGGTGTGCGTCCACGACCGCCGGATCAACCGTACGTCCAACGGCCGCGGCGCGGTCTCCGCCCTGGAGCTCGCCGACCTCGCCGCCTTGGACTTCGGCTCCTGGAAGACGGGCGAGGCCTACAAGGGGCGTGACGAGGACCCCGACTGGGAGCACCGCCCGGAGGACCGCGAGGCGACGTCCGTCCTGACCCTGGAGCGGCTGCTCGGACTCGTCTCCGACGCCGGGCGCCGGGTGGAACTGGCCATCGAGACGAAACACCCCACGCGCTGGGCGGGGCAGGTCGAGGAGCGGCTGCTGGTCCTGCTGAAGCGGTTCGGCCTCGACGCCCCGGCCACCGCCGGGGAGTCCCAGGTGCGGGTCATGAGCTTCTCGGCCCGCTCACTGCACCGCGTGCGGGCCGCCTCGCCGACACTGCCGACGGTCCACCTGACGCAGTTCGTCTCGCCCCGGCTGCGCGACGGACGCCTGCCCCCGGGCGTGCGGATCGCGGGCCCGTCCATCCGGATCGTGCGCAACCACCCCCTCTACGTGGAGCGCCTGAAGCAAGCAGGCCACCAGGTGCACGTGTGGACCGTCAACGAGCCCGAGGACGTGGATCTCTGCGTCGGCCTCGGTGTCGACGCCATCATCACCAACCGCCCGCGCGCGGTGCTCGACCAGCTCGGCCGCTGAAGGTGGCGAGCCACCGCCAACCACACCAATCCCACCAGACCCATGCACACCTCTTGACCCCACCCGGCGACGGGCGGGATCCTCGCGTCTCGGCCACGCCGACGAAATCCAGCCACACGATTACAGGGAGTGCTCCGGCGCGTTCGGTCCGTATTCGATCGTGGTGAATGCGTCACAGGACGTGGATTGGCCGGTTTCCGGTACAGGCCAATGGGGCATCCACACCGTGGCGTGGGGCGAAGGAGGTCTCGGGGGTGGCGTTGGTGGTGGCACAGGACGTGCCCACGTCGTCGAGCATGGCCGTACCCCATGGCCCTGCGGGCGTGGGGGAAGCGAGACACCGGATGCGCGCGCAGTTGCGCAGAGGTGGCGTAGCGGAATCGGTCATCGACGACGCCGTACTGATCCTTTCCGAACTTTTGAGCAACGCGTGCAAGCACGGCAGGCCCCTGGGCGACGCGTTCTCCGGCGACGGTGACGTCCGTGCCGCGTGGCGCGTGGATCCGTCCGGCCGGCTCATCGTCGAGGTCACGGACGGCGGCGGCCCGACCCGCCCCGCCCCGGCGACCCCGTCGGTCACGGCGCACGGCGGCCGCGGGCTGAACATCATCACCGCGCTGGCCGACGACTGGGGCGTCCGGGACGACATCCGCGGCGAGGTCACCGTGTGGGTCGTCGTCCACGCCGACGTGTACGACCCGGACGCCGGCCACCGCCGCGACGACTTCGCGACACGCGTCACCGCTCCGGCGGTGTCCCAGATACCCGGGCTGGACTTCGCGGACGCCTTCGACGACATGGACTGACCCGGCGCCGGCCTGCCCCGTCGTCCACGGGGGGCCGGTTGTCCACCGGACCTGGGTGGTCCACAGGCCCCGTGTTGTCCACAGGATCCCGTCGCCCGGGGCGCGAACGGCTAGGCTCGCGACCGTACGAGACGAGCCGTAACCGGGAGACCCATCGATGGCCAAGAAGCGACCCCAGACGAAGGCCAAGCGCCCGCAGATCACGGACGGAGAGATCCCGGTCGTCGGCGCTCGTGAGCCCTGCCCCTGCGGCAGCGGCCGGCGCTACAAGGCCTGTCACGGCCGGGCCGCGGCCCACGCCGCGACCGAGCTGGTGCACCGCCCCTTCGAGGGCCTGCCCGGCGAGTGCGACTGGGTGGCCCTGCGCGAGCTGGTCCCGGCGGCCACGGCCGGGCTGAAGCTCAAGGACGGCCTCCCCGAAGGCGTCCCGGCGGTCACGCTGGCCACGGTCCTGCCCATGGCCTGGCCCGCCCTGCGCCGCGACGACGGCTCGGTCATGCTCGGCCTCCAGAACGACACCTCGTCGGGCGACATCAGCCGCGACCTCGCCGACATCCTCCAGCGCGCCCTGGAAGCCGAGCCCGGCACACCGGTACAGGGCCGCCGCGCCCCGGCCGACGGTCCGCGGCTCCAGGATCTGCTGGACCCGGAGGGTGCCTTCGAGCCGGAGGTGCACAGCGGCTTCGAGTTCTGGGTGCCCGACCCGGAGAACGCCACGCCGGAGGTCACCGCCTCCCTGGAGCGGGCCAACGCCGCGGCCATCCCGACCGTCAAGCTCCAGGGCGTGGACGCCGCCTACTGGTGCGAGACACCCGAGAAGAACCATTTGCGGTGGGTCATGCCCCACCCCGAGGAGCAGCTTCTGGACGCTCTCGCGCGGCTGCACGCCGCGGGCCGGTCGAGCCTGGGCGAGGGCACCCGCCTGGTGGGCTCCTTCCGCGCTCACGGGCTCACCGTGCCGGTCTGGGACCTGCCGAGCGGTGTCACGGCCGAGGACGTGGAGAAGCCTGCGGCGGAGTTCGCCGAGCGCCTCGCCACCGCCTTGACCACGGAAGCGCCGCTCACGGCGGACGAGCGCCGCGCGCGGGGCGGCCTCACCAACCGGCAGGTCACGCTCAGCTGACGGATCGTCAGATGGATCGGCGGGCCGCTCGACCGGCTGGTCGGTCCCTCGCACTCCGGACAGGTGCAATCCCTTCACAACTCCCTGCCGGGACAAGCCAGTCGGTGACCGGAAAGGGCGAGATCGAATTTGCGAACCGCCGATCTCTTGTTACCGTTCCTGTAGCCCGGTTGCTGGTGCATCCCCCGTCGCCAGCAACCGGGTCTTTCTCTGCGCGCGACCGTTCACGGAGCGCAGCGACTCGTCAACTGCCCGCGTGCGTGGGCGAGTTGCTCCCCGAGCGCAGCAGCAGCGGCCCCTGGCCGGCCCGCCGGGCGAACTCCGCGACCGCCGTGTACGCCGCCAGGTCCCCGCGCGCGGGTTCGCGGGGCGTCTCACACGTCCCCGGCTCGTCCTCGGCCCCCACCGCACAGGTGATGCGCACGGTCCGGTCGCCGGGCCCCATCAGGCTCAGTACGGCGTCCAGTGCCTCGCCGGTCGCATTCCGGTAGTAGGTCCGCGCCCAGATGTCCGCGGCCTGCGTCACGACGCAGGTCTGCGCCTCGATGCCGTCGGGGGAGGAGAGTTCGGGACCGCAGCGCGCGGCGGTCGACAGGCCCGGGCCGAACGCGGGGAGACCGGCCGCGGCGGAAGGCGCCTTGCCGTCCGCGGACGGCCGGGAGGGACGTGCGCCGCCCTGTCCGGAACCGGACACGGAACCGCCGCGTACGCCGGCACGGTCCGCCGAGCCCCCGGACTGCGTCGTGTCCCCCGCATCCGGGGACCCCGCGGACGGCACCGCCAGCGGCAGTGCGGCCGCGCACGCCGCCACGACGCCCGCGAGGGCGAGCAGCCGGACCTTTCGGGGGTCCCGGGGGCGACCCCGGGAATGACGTGGCATGGCCCCGGAACATAACGCGCCGGGGCGGAACCCGGGCTCGGCGCGCCCTACGGCCCTACAACTCGGGCGCGCTCACACCCGTACGAGTGAGGGCCTCGACCACGGCGTCCACCACGGCCTCCACATCGGGCACCCACGGCGACGCCGAGCCGGGCAGCGGCGCCCGCTCCCAGCGGATCTCGCCCTGGCCCGTCTCGGACGGCGGCAGCGCCAGGTAGCCGCCCTCGCCGTGAAAGCGGAGGGAGCCGGGCACGAAGTCCTTGGCGTAGAGCAGCTCGCCGAGCTGCTCCATGGAGTACGGCTTCACGAGGATCGCCCAGCGGGCGGGGGACGCGACGACCGGGCCGAGCCGCATGCCCATGCTGTCGAGCGCGTCGAGGGCGCGGGCCGCCGGCAGGGCGGGCAGGGAGACCGCGCAGGGCGCCTTGCCGCCGGTGGCCAGGACGATCGGCGCCGTGGGCCGGTTGCCCCACCACCAGCGCACCATGCGCCCGTCCGTGGTGGCCGCGAGCAGGCCGGGGTCGAAGGGGTGCGCGCCGGGAACCGTGCATTCGGGGTCCGGGCAGCCGCAGCGGTTCCGCCCCTCGGGGTCCGCCGCCACGCCCGGGAGTACGGGCCACTGCCATTCCGTCGCGTAGGTCAGGGCCGCGCCGATCAGCTCAGGCCTCCCGTCGCTGCGCTTGGACAGGAGCCTGCGTCGCCTTCCGAGGATCTCGCGCATGAGCGCTCGTTCCTTTCCGTTGCACGCCGGCAACACTGTGGTCCACATCACATCATGTGTCGATCACTTCACTGTGCGTACCTGTTGGCGCATCACACCCCTGCCGTGCGCAAGGGGAACCCCTATGGGTCGAGCATTGACTGCCTCCGCGGCCGTCCCGCCCATACTGCGTCTATCAAAAGCACGGGCGTGGCGTAGGGGTGGCGAAGTATGGCGTTTGCCGTCGCGCGTATTTCTCTCCGCCTCCGCCACGGGAGGATGGGGCACGGTCGTCGGTGACTAAGACGCCCGGGTCCGTCACCAGGTTCCGGGTAGTTCGCAACCACCCCTGGCCTTCACCGAGTACGTACCCATCGCGACCGTTGTGACGCTCCGTCGAGCAAGCCCAGTCGACCGCAATAAGCCGTCCCTTGCGGCAGTTTTAAGCCAACTTCGCATTTACGCAAGAGGAAGGAGACTTGTTCCCTCAGACCTCACAGACACCAGTAATCCCGGCAGGACAATGCTGGACATCTCCTTACGAGTGCGTGTACATGTGGAGACACTGCTAGCGGCGCAGAATGACATGGGGGTTTGCGATGCTTTTGAGCAGTACGCGCTGGTCGGAAAGCCGGACGCCATGAACGCCCCGCACCCTCCGAAAGTGGCTGGAATCGATTCAACGGTTCCGGCGCCCGCACACACTGTCCCGCCCGCCGCGGCGAGTGGTACCTCCTCGTCCGCCCCGGCGAACCCCCCGGCCCCACCGGGCGCGGTACTCCAGGACCGTCTCGCCGGCTGGGTCTCCGACCTCACCACCCTCCACGAGCTGACCGAACGCCTGAACCGCACCTCCGCGCTCGACGACGCGCTCCAGGAACTGCTGCGGGCCGGCGCCGCCCTGGTGGGCGCCCGCCGCGGACTCGTCGTCCTGGAACCCGGCGACGGCCTGGGCCCGGACACCACCGTCGGCCTGGGCCTGGCCCGCGCCGACCTCGGCCACATCGAGACCGTGCCCCGCAGCGCCCTGTCCTACGGACGGTTCCTCGACGGACCGCCCGGCGGCGAGAGCGGCATCGCCGAGCCCGACCTGTTCGCCGAGGAAGGGCTCGACCCCCGCCACCGCGAGGTCGCGGCCCGCCTCGGCTACGCCGCCAGCTACGCCCTCCCCCTGACCACCGAGTCCGTCGGCCGCCTCGGGGCCGTCGTCTGGCTCTACGACGAACCCGCCGAACCGAACGAGCGGCAGCGCCACCTCGTCGGCCTGTACGCCCGGTACGCCGCCGAACACCTCGCCCGGCTGCTCGAGCTGGAGCGCACGCGCGCGTCCATGGCGACCATGTCGGACGAGCTGCTGCCCGCGCGGCTGCCGCGGGTGGCCGGTGTCCAGCTCGCCGCCCGGCACCGCACCGGCCCGCGCGGCGGCGGAGACTGGTACGACGCGCTGCCGCTGCCCGACGCCGCCCTCGGCCTCGCGGTCGGCTCCGTCACCGGGGCGGGGCCCAGCGCGGTCGCCGCGATGGGGCGGCTGCGGGCGTCCCTGCGCGCGTACGCGGTGATGGAGGGGGAGGACCCGGTCGCCGTCCTGTCCGACCTGGAGTTGCTGCTGCGGCTGACCGAACCGGCCCGCTCGGCCACCGCCCTGTTCGGCTACTGCGAACCGGCCGCCCGCAAGATCACGCTGGCCGGTGCCGGGCACAGCCCGCCGCTGCTGATCGGACAGCACCGCACCGAGTTCGTGGAGACGTCGGTCTCCGCCCCGCTGGGCATGCTCGCCTGCTGGGAGGCGCCGAGCGTGGAGATCCTCGCCGAGCCCGGAGAGACGGTCCTGCTGTACACCGACGGGCTGCTGCACCGCACCGGCGAGACCACCGACCGTGCCTTCGCCCGGCTGCACGCGGCGGCGGCCGGAGCGCCCCGGGCACTGCGGCGCGACCCCGGCGCCCTCGCCGACCACGTCCTGCGGAGCCTGCTGCCGGACGGGCTGGACGCGGCCGACGGTGCGGAGGACGTCGTCCTGCTGGCGGCGCGCTTCGAGTAACGCTCCTCGTCATCGCCCTGAGGCCGCTTCCGCGCCGCCGTACAGTGGAGGGCGGTCCAGCGCCGTATCGAGGAGGATGACCGCCGTGGCAGAAGAGCCTTCGGACACCCCGGAGACTGCCGAAGAAGAGCCGATCAAGCAGCGGAAGAACGGACTGTACCCGGGCGTGTCCGACGAGCTTGCCGAGAACATGAAGAGCGGCTGGGCGGACACCGAGCTGCGTGACCTCCGGCCCGTCCCCCAGGCCGCCGAGACCGCCGCCCGCCGGGCCGCGCTGTCCGCGCGCTTCCCGGGCGAGCGGCTGGTGATCCCCGCGGGCAACCTGAAGACCCGCTCGAACGACACCGAGTACGCCTTCCGCGCTTCCGTCGAGTACGCCTACCTCACCGGCAACCAGACCGAGGACGGCGTCCTGGTCCTGGAGCCGAAGGGCGAGGGCCACGAGGCGACGATCTACCTCCTGCCGCGTTCGAACCGGGAGAACGGCGAGTTCTGGCTGGACGGCCAGGGCGAGCTGTGGGTCGGCCGCCGCCACTCCCTCACCGAGGCGGAGAAGCTGTACGGCATCCCCGCCTCCGACGTGCGCGAGCTGGCCGGGGCGCTGCGTGAGGCCACCGGCCCGGTGCGGGTGGTGCGCGGCTACGACGCCGGCATCGAGGCCGCGCTGACCGACAAGGTCACCGCCGAGCGCGACGAGGAGCTGCGGGTCTTCCTCTCCGAGGCGCGGCTGGTCAAGGACGAGTTCGAGATCGGCGAGCTCCAGAAGGCCGTCGACTCGACCGTGCGCGGCTTCGAGGACGTGGTGAAGGTCCTCGACAAGGCCGAGGCGACCTCCGAGCGGTACATCGAGGGCACGTTCTTCCTCCGCGCGCGGGTGGAGGGCAACGACGTCGGCTACGGCACGATCGCCGCGGCCGGGCCGCACGCCTGCACGCTGCACTGGGTGCGCAACGACGGGCCGGTGCGGTCGGGCGACCTGCTGCTGCTCGACGCGGGTGTGGAGACGCACACGTACTACACCGCCGACGTCACGCGGACGCTGCCGATCAACGGCCGGTTCAGCGAGATCCAGCGGAAGATCTACGACGCCGTGTACGAGGCCCAGGAGGCCGGGATCGCCGCGGTGCAGCCCGGGGCGAAGTACCGGGACTTCCACGACGCCGCGCAGCGGGTGCTGGCCGAGAAGCTGGTCGAGTGGGGGCTGGTCGAGGGGCCGGTGGAGCGGGTGCTGGAGCTGGGGCTTCAGCGGCGGTGGACGTTGCACGGGACCGGGCACATGCTCGGGATGGACGTGCACGACTGCGCTGCCGCGCGGACCGAGACGTATGTCGACGGTGTGCTGGAGCCGGGCATGTGCCTGACCGTCGAGCCGGGGCTGTACTTCCAGGCCGATGATCTGACGGTGCCGGAGGAGTACCGGGGTATCGGTGTGCGGATCGAGGACGACATCCTCGTGACGGAGGACGGCAACAGGAATCTGAGTGCGGCGTTGCCTCGTCGGGCGGACGAGGTCGAAGCCTGGATGGCCTCGGTCAAGGGCTGAGATTGGGCGCGGGTGCGTGGGAGCTGGTCGCGCAGCTCCCCGCACCCCTGTAGGGCGCGAAAAAACCGCAGGTCAACGGTAGTTGGCGTGTGAGATCATGGCCGACCTTGCCGGTCCGACTCGGGGAACAGGCGCGATCACCATGAAGAACGTCCAGACGGCGCTGACCATGCAGGACGCCATCCTCACCCTGCAGAAGTACTGGAGCGACAACGGCTGCATGATCACGCAGCCGTTGAACACCGAGGTCGGAGCGGGCACGGCCAACCCGGCCACGGCGCTGCGGGTGCTCGGCCCCGAGCCGTGGAGCGTCGCCTACGTGGAGCCGAGCGTGCGGCCGGACGACTCCCGCTACGGCGAGAACCCCAACCGGCTCCAGACCCACACCCAGTTCCAGGTCATCCTCAAGCCCGACCCGGGCAACCCGCAGGAGCTGTACCTGGGCAGCCTGAAGGCGCTCGGTGTCGACCTGGGCGCGCACGACGTGCGGTTCGTCGAGGACAACTGGGCCTCGCCCGCCCTCGGCGCTTGGGGGCTGGGCTGGGAGGTCTGGCTGGACGGCATGGAGATCACCCAGTTCACCTACTTCCAGCAGGTCGGCGGTGTCGCCCTGGACCCGGTGTCGGTGGAGATCACGTACGGCCTGGAACGCATCCTGATGAACCTCCAGGGCGTGGACCACTTCAAGGACATCGTCTACGCGCCGGGCATCACGTACGGCGAGGTGTTCGGGCAGAACGAGTACGAGATGAGCCGCTACTACCTCGACGACGCCGACCTCGACACCAACCACAGGCTCTTCGAGGCGTACGCGGCCGAGGCCCGGCGCCTGCTCGACCTGGAGCTGCCGGTCCCGGCGTACACGTACGTGCTCAAGTGCAGCCACACCTTCAACGTGCTCGACGCGCGCGGTGCGATCAGCACCACCGAGCGGGCCAAGGCGTTCGCGCTGATGCGCGGCCTGACGCACGAGTCGGCCAAGCTGTGGGAGCGGCGGCGGGCGGCGCTGGAGCATCCGCTCGGGGTGGCGGCCGCTCCGGCCCCGGCCCAGCGGGCCGCGCTGCCCAAGGTGCCCGGCGTCGAGACGCTGCTGTTCGAGATCGGCGTGGAGGAACTGCCGTACGCCGACGTCCCCGCCACCACCGAGGCGGTGCGCGAGTCGGTCACGGCCAAGCTGGCCGCGACCCGGCTCGGGCACGGCGCGATCAACGTGATGGCCACGCCCCGCCGGATCGTGATCACGGTCGACGGTGTGCAGCCGCGCGAGCGGGACACCATGCGGACCGTGCGTGGCCCCAAGGTCGCCGCCGCCTTCAAGGACGGCGCCCCGACGCCTGCCCTGCTGGGGTTCGCCCGCAGTCAGGGGGCCGAGCCGACCGATGTGCGGATCGTCAACGTCAAGGGTGTCGAGTACGTGGCCGTCACCCGGCACGAGGAGGGCCGTCCGGCCGTCGAGGTGCTGAGCGATCTGCTGGCCGAGGTCGTGTCGGGGCTGCGCGCCGGACGCAACATGCGGTGGAGCGACCCGGGTCTGTCGTTCTCACGGCCCGTGCGCTGGCTGCTCGCGCTGCTGGGCCGTACTCCCCTGCCCGTGGTGGTCTCCTCGCTCGCCGCGAGCGACACGACGCGCGTGCAGCGCCAAGCCCCTTATCCGGAGGTCCGGGTGACCTCCGCCGAGGGCTACCCGCACTTCCTGCACATGCACGGCATCCTGCTCGACCGGGACGCCCGGCGCGGCGCGGTGGTCCGCGGTGCCCTGGAGGCGGCGGCCGAGGTGGGCGGCCGGATCGACGTGGCGGGCCAGGCCGATCTGGTCGACGAGATCACCGACATCCTGGAGTTCCCTTACGCCGTGCGGGGGTCGTTCGACGAGCGCTATCTGGAACTGCCCGCGAGTGTCCTGACCACCGTGATGCGCAAGCACCAGCGCTATCTGCCGGTGCTGGACGGCGAGCGGCTGATGCCGCACTTCGTCACCTTCGCCAACGCCCTGTGCGACGACGACGTGGTGCGGGCGGGCAACGAGGCCGTGCTGCGGGCCCGTTACGAGGACGCCGCGTTCTTCTGGCGGGCGGATCTGAAGGTGGCGCCGACGGAGTTCCGGCGCCGGCTGGACAAGCTGACCTTCGAGGACCGGCTCGGTACGGTCGCCGACCGCGCCGACCGCATCGCCTCCCTCGCCCTCGACCTGGCCGGACGCGCCGGGCTCCCCGAGGAGGCCGTGACCGTCGTCCGGCGCGCCGGTGCGCTGGCGAAGTTCGACCTGGCGTCGCAGATGGTGATCGAGTTCTCCGGACTGGCCGGGGTGATGGCCGAGGAGTACGCCCGCCGGGCCGGCGAGTCCGCCGAGGTCGCCCGGGCGCTGGCTGAGATGGAGCTGCCGCGCTCCGCCGGCGGTGCCCTGCCGGCCGGGGACGCGGGTGCCGTGCTGTCGCTCGCCGACCGGTTCGACCTGGTGACGGGCATGTTCGTGATCGGGGCCGCGCCCACCGGGAGTTCCGATCCGTACGGGGTGCGCCGGGCCGCGATCGGGCTGCTCAACGTGCTGCGGAGCCTGCCCGCCGTGGCCGGGGTGCGGGTGAGCGAAGGGTTGCGCGCGGCTGCCGTGCGGTACGCCGCCCAGGGTGTCGAGGTGCCCGCCGAGCGGGTCGCCGAGGCCGCCGAGCTGATCACCCGGCGCTACGAGCAGCAGCTCACCGACGCCGGGCACGAGCATCGGCTCGTCCAGGCCGTCCTGGTGTGGGCCGACCGGCCCTCCCACGGCGACCGCACCCTGGCCACGCTGGAGCGGCACATCGGCACGGAGGCGTTCGAGGAGCTCGCTGCCGCGTTCCAGCGGGTGACGCGCATCCTTCCCGAGGGCGGCGTGGAGGCGGCGGATCCGTCCCTGCTGACGGCGCCCGCCGAGCTGCGTCTCGCCGAGAGCGCCGACGCCGTACGCCAGGCCCTGCACGGTCGCGAGGACGACCTCGGTGCTCTGATCGAGGTCTCCGCCCCGCTGGTCGAGGCGATCAGCACCTTCTTCGACGAGGTGCTGGTGATGGACCCCGACCCGGCGGTCCGTGCGGCCCGGCTGGCGCTGCTCAGTCAGGTGGCGGGGTTGGCGCGTACGACGCTGGACTGGGGCGCGCTGTAGGGGCGGACACCGAAAGGACGGACGTTCAGGGACGGACGTGCAGGGGGCGGATGTTTCACGTGAACCACCACCCCCGAGCCGACCGGGCGTCGGCAGAGGTCAGACCGCCATCAGCGGCGCTGCGTCCTTGCGCCACTTGAGGACCTTGTCGAAGCTCACCACTGCCCCGCCCCGGCCCGGCTTGTTGCCGATGTGGACATGGTCGGCGAGCTGCTCGATGAGGCACAGCCCTCTGCCGTTCTCCGCGTCGGAGTGTGCGGTCCTGATCGGCGGGCGGGATCGGCCGGCGGACGCCGCGGGGAACCCCGGGCCCGCGTCGGCGACCTCGATCCGGCACTTCTCGCCGTCGAGGTACGCCGTGACCCGGTACGCCTCAGAACCGGGGCCGCCGCACGCGGTGTCCCCGCCGTGCTCCACGGCGTTCGCGCAGGCCTCACTGAGGGCGACGGAAAGGTCGTAGGAGATATCGGGATCGACGCCCGCGGTCTCCATCGTGCCGATCAGAAGGCGCCTGGCGAGCGGCACGCTCGCAGCTTCGCGCCGCAGATGGAGTGACCACCAGATGCTCATGCTCCAGCCTCCTGGCTGCGGCTCGACATACCGTTACGTATTGCCCTGTGTCTCCGCATGTAAGCGTGAAGTTGACGTGATGCCGCCCATACGGCGGATGCGCCCTAGCCCTGATCGGTGTATGTGGGGGGGCAGGCGGGGCCAGAGAGTGACGTTCCGGTCGTACGGCATCTTGCGGACCTGCCGCACGAGGCCTGGGTGGCCAGTGCGATGATGACCCCGCCATGACTGCCCCCCACGCGTGCGCGACGCGCTCCGGACTCACGCTCCGGATCCTGCGGGCCGCGGTGTTCGCCGCGGTCTGTGTCGTGCTGGCCGGGGCAGGTCACGCGCTCGCCTCCTGTGACGGCATTCCGCTGTGGACGCTGGGCGCCGGGTTCCTCGGGGTGGCCGCGGTGGCGGCACCTCTGGCCGGGCGGGTGCGCTCGCTGCCGGGGATCACGGCACTGCTCGCGGCCGGTCAGACGGTGTTGCACACGCTGTTCGGACTCGGTCAGCACGGTACGGCCGCCGCCACGTCGTCGGTGCCGGCGGGCGGGAGCGACGCCGCGCTGGTCCAGCAGGCCGCACGGCTCGTGTGCGGTACGACGGCGGCGGCGATCAGCCCGGCGCAGGCCCACAAGATCCTCACCGACGCCCGGATCCAGCCCCCCACGGGGGCGCACACGCATCTCCCGGGGGACGCCGGGGCGTCGGACTCGCTGTGGCCGTCCCTGCCGATGCTGCTCGGTCACGTCCTCGCGGCGATCGCCGCCGGCTGGCTGCTGCGCCACGGCGACCTGGCACTGCTGCGGCTCACCGAACTGTCGGCGCAGGGTGTCACGGAAGGGGCGCTCGTGCGTTCCCTGCGGGCCGCGCTCGCGCTGGTTCGCGCCCTGCGCGCCGGGCTGCCGGGAGCACCGGAGGCACGTCCGCACCCGGTGCGCGCCGTGCGGCCGGCGCCTGCCACGCCGCGCACGACCGCACTTCAGCACACGGTGATCCGGCGCGGCCCGCCGGCCGCCACGGCTCGCGCATCCGCACTCGCCCTCGCCGCCTGACGCGACGCGACCACCACTCCGCCTTTTCGTACGAACCGAACGATTCGGATGATTCGAACGACTTGGAGGAGGGCCGCCGTCGTGCGGCACGCGCGCGTGCGCGTATCCCTCTTCCACGACCCGACTCACAGCGGAGTTCTGCTTCCATGAAGGCTTCCCGTATCGCCGCGGCCGGTGCCGCCGCCGGTGTCACCGTTCTCGCCCTGTCCGCCCCCGCCTTCGCGCACGTCAGCGTGCAGCCCGAGGGCGCCGCCGCCAAGGGCGGTTACGCGGTCGTCGACTTCAAGGTCCCCAACGAGCGGGACGACGCCTCCACCACCAAGCTCGAGATCAACTTCCCCACCGACCACCCGCTGGCCTCGGTGATGCCGGAACCGATGCCCGGCTGGAAGATCGACGTCACCAAGTCCAAGCTGGACAAGCCGCTGGAGATGCACGGCGAGAAGATCTCCGAGGCCGTCACCAAGGTCACCTGGACCGCCGACGGCAAGGGCATCGAGCCCGGCTACTTCGAGAAGTTCCCGCTCTCGATCGGTCAACTGCCCGAGGACGCCGATCAGCTGGTCTTCAAGGCCCTCCAGACGTACTCCAACAAGGAGGTCGTCCGCTGGATCGAGGTGCCTCAGAAGGGCCAGGAAGAGCCCGACAACCCGGCCCCCGTGCTGGAGCTGTCCGCCGCCGAGGACGGGCACCACGCCTCCTCGGGCGACACCGCCTCCGACACCGAGTCGGCCGAGAAGGCCTCCGCCGAAACCGCCGCCGACACCGCCTCCTCCGGCAGCACCGACACCACCGCCCGCGTCCTGGGCGTCGTCGGCATCGTGGTCGGCGCGGCGGGCGTCGCCTACGGCGTGCTGGCCGGGCGTCGGCGCACCAACGCCTGAGGCCCCTTCCGTTGCACGGCGCGCGCCGGACTCCCACCCTCGGGCGGGGCCCCGGCACGCGCCGAATCACCGACATCTGGGACATTTTCCTATGCGCACCAAGACCTTCGCCGCGGCCGCTCTGCTCGCCGCGGCCTCCCTGACCCTCACCGCCTGCGGCAGCGGCAACGACAGCGACAAGCCCGTCGCCGTCGTATCGGAGCAGGCCGGTACCGAGAAGGCCGCCACCGTCCTCGACAAGCCGTTCGAGAAGCCGGACCTGATCCTTACCGACACGCAGGGCAAGAAGTACGACCTCCGCAAGGAGACCGAGGGCAAGCCCACGCTCATCTACTTCGGCTACACCCACTGCCCCGACGTGTGCCCGTCGACGATGAGCAACATCGCCGTGGCCAAGAAGCAGCTGCCCAAGGCCGAGCAGGACGAGCTGCGCGTCGTGTTCGTCACCACCGACCCGGACCGCGACAAGCCCGCGGAGCTCGGCAAGTGGCTCAAGGGCATCGACCCGCAGTTCATCGGCCTCACCGGCGACTTCCCGACCATCCAGGCCGGCGCCCGCACTCTCGGCATCTCCATCGACGCGCCGCGCAAGGACAAGAACGGCAAGGTCATCTCCGAGCACGGCACCCAGGTCATCGCCTTCTCGCCGAAGACCGACGGCGGCTACGTGCTCTACGGCGAGGACGCCACCGTCGACGACTACACCAAGGACCTCCCCAAGCTCGCCAAGGGGGAGAACCCGTGACGCGGCGACTCGGCCCGGCGGCCCTCGTCATAGCCGGGGCACTGGCCCTGGCGGGCTGCGGCGGCTCGGACTCGGGGGACTCCGGTTCCGGGAGCGGCAAGGCGGAACTCTCCGTGGGTTCCGCGTACATGCCGCAGCCCGTCTCCGACGAGATGGCGGCCGGCTTCCTCACCGTCACCAACAAGGGCGGTGCCGCCGACGAACTGACCTCGGTCACCAGCGACGTCGCCGGGCAGGTCACCGTGCACGAGACCGTCGGCTCGGCCATGCAGGAGGTCAAGAGCCTGAAGGTCCCCGCCCACGGCGAACTCGTGCTGAAGAGCGGCGGCAACCACCTGATGTTCGAGCAGCTCAAGCGCAAGCCGAAGGAAGGTCAGACGGTCTCCGTCGAGCTGCACTTCGCCCACTCCGGCCCGGTCGAGGTCGAGATGCCGGTGAAGTCGGCGACCTACACCCCGAAGACCGGACACTGAGGGAGGGACCCCTGTGACGCAGACCATCGCCCCCCGCGTCCGGACCGTGGTGCTGCTGCTCCTGGCCGCGGCCTGCGCACTCCTCGCCGGCGCCGCTCCGGCCTCCGCGCACGCCGCGGTGACCGGCAGCGACCCCGCGCAGGGGGCGGTGGTCGACAAGGCCCCGGCCCGGATCTCGCTCACCTTCTCCGAGCAGGTCGCGATGTCCGGTGACTCGCTGCGCGTCCTCGACCCCGAGGGCAAACGCGTGGACGCGGGCGAGCCGTCCAACGTCAGCGGCACGACGTACGCCGTGCGGCTCCACTCCGGCCTGCCCGACGGCACCTACACGGTCGCCTACCAGGTGGTGTCCGCGGACAGCCACCCCGTCGCCGGTGCCTACACCTTCTCCATCGGCGCCCCGTCCAAGACGTCCGTGACGGTCTCCGATCAGGCGACCGACGACGGCGTGGTCGGCTGGCTGTACGGCTTCGGACGGTACGTCTCCTACGCCGGCTTCATCGTGATGGCCGGCGGCGCCGCCTTCGTCCTCGCCTGCTGGCCGCGCGGCTCCGGAGTGCGGCCCGTGCAGCGGTTCGTCGTCTCCGGGTGGCTCACGCTCACCGCCGCGACCCTCGCCCTGCTGCTCCTGCGCGGCTCCTTCACCGGCTCCGGGAAGGTCGCCGACATCTTCGACCTGTCCCTGCTCGGGCAGGTGCTCCAGACCAAGACCGGCGCGGCCCTGGTGTCCCGGCTGCTGCTGCTCGCCGCGGCGGCGCTGTTCATCGCCGTGCTGTTCGGTGCGTACGACAAGCGCGAGGACCCACAGGAGAAGCGGGACCTGACCTTCGGGCTCGCCATCGGCGGCGTCGTCGTGGCGGCCGGGCTCGCGGCTAGCTGGGCGATGTCCGAGCACGCCTCGGTCGGACTCCAGGCGGGCATCGCCATGCCGGTCGACGTCGTCCATCTGCTCGCCGTCGCCGCGTGGCTCGGCGGGCTGGGCGCACTGCTCGTCGCCCTGTACCGGGCACCCGCCGACGCGCCCGTCGACGCGTCGGCCGTACGCCGCTTCTCCCGCATCGCCTTCGGCAGCGTCCTCGCCCTGATCGCCACCGGGACGTACCAGTCCTGGCGCCAGCTCGGCTCCTGGTCGGCCTTCACCGACACCCGTTACGGACAGCTGCTCCTCGCCAAGATCGCCCTCGTGGCCGTCCTGGTCGGCGTCGCGTGGATCTCACGCCGGTGGACGGGGCGGCTGGCGGAGACGGTGCCGGTTTCCGCCGAGCGGGAGAAGGCGCGGGTCGGAGCAGGGGCTGAGGCCTCCGGTGACGCGGAGCCCGAGGTGACCGGTGATGACCGGACCGACACGGACTCCGTGGCGGGCACCGACCCCGACGCCGACTCCGGCGAGCAGCCCGATTCCGGACCCACCGACACCGACTCCAGCGAGCAGCCCGATTCCCGACCCGCCGACACCGAGCGGGCCGCGCAGCTCGCCCGGCAGCGGGCCGCCCGGGACGCCGCCCTTCAGAAGCGGCTGCGGGACGCCGACCCGAACCGCTTCGGCCTGCGCCGCTCCGTGCTCGCCGAGGCCGGTGTCGCGGTCGTCCTGCTCGCCGTCACCACCGTCCTCACGCAGACCGAGCCGGGACGCACGGAGCAGGACGCCAAGGCCGCCACCTCGTCCTCCGCGTCCACCTCGCCCGACACGGGCACCTCCGGGGCCCTGACCCTGAACATGCCCTTCGACACCGGCGGCGAGAACGGCAAGGGCATCGTCACCGTCGACCTCGACCCCGCACGCGTGGGCGGCAACGAGATGCACGTCTACGTCGAGCGACCCGACGGCCAGGCCTTCGACATCCCCGAGGTCAAGGTCGACTTCACCCTGAAAGCCAAGGGCATCGGGCCGCTGCCCGTCGTCCCGGACCACATCGCAACCGGACACTGGTCGGCGAACGGAGTGCAGATCCCCATGGCCGGCGACTGGAAGGTCGACGTGACCGTGCGGACCTCCGACATCGACGAGGTGACCGTCTCCAAGAACGCGCAGATCGGCTGAACCACCATGGCTGACCAGTCCATTCCGGAAGCCCGCACTCACCGCACCGCCCCGGCGGAGACCGAGGGGGGCCCGGCCGACGAGGGCATCTCACGGCGACGTCTGCTCGGCACCGCCGGTGCCACCGGGCTCGTACTCGGCACGGCAGGCGCGGCCCTCGGATACGCCGCCGCCCCCACCCAGGCCGCCGCTCCCCTCACCTCGCTCGGCACCGACCATGCGATGTTTCACGGGAAACATCAGCCCGGCATCACCGACGGCCTCCAGGCCCGCGGCCACCTCGTCGCCTTCGACCTGGCGGCGGGCGCCGGCCGCAAGGAAGCCGCCGCCCTGCTGCGCCGCTGGTCGGAGACGGCCCGGCGGCTGATGGCGGGCGAGCCGAGTGCCCACGACGACACCGACGTGGCCCGCGACGCCGGCCCCTCGTCACTGACGATCACCTTCGGCTTCGGTCACAGCTTCTTCGGCAGGACCGGCCTGGAGAAGCAGCGGCCGACCGCCCTGGACCCGCTGCCCGAGTTCTCCTCCGACCACCTCGACAAGAAACGCAGCAACGGCGACCTGTGGGTGCAGATCGGCGCCAACGACGCCCTCGTGGCCTTCCACGCCCTGCGCGCGATCCAGAAGGACGCGGGCTCGGCGGCCCGGGTCCGCTGGCAGATGAACGGCTTCAACCGCTCGCCGGGCGCCACCGCCCACCCCATGACGGCCCGCAACCTGATGGGCCAGATCGACGGCACCCGCAATCCGAAGCCGAGCGAGGCCGACTTCGACCAGCGGATCTTCGTGCCGGAGAAGGGCGAACCGGCCTGGATGGCGAACGGCTCCTACGCCGTCGTACGCCGGATCCGCATGCTCCTGGACGACTGGGAGAAGCTCTCCGTCAAGGCGCAGGAGGACGTGATAGGCCGCCGCAAGTCCGACGGGGCGGCGCTGTCCGGCGGCACCGAGACGACCGCGATGGACCTGGAGAAGACGGACGCCAAGGGCAACCTCGTCGTCCCGATCAACGCCCACGCCCGGATCACGCGGCCCGACCAGAACGGCGGCGCCGCGATGCTCCGCCGCCCGTTCTCCTTCCACGACGGCATCGACCAGGACGGCGTCCCCGACGCGGGCCTGCTCTTCATCTGCTGGCAGGCCGATCCGCTGCGCGGCTTCGTGCCGGTGCAGCGCAAGCTCGACCGCGGCGACGCCCTGTCCCAGTTCATCCGGCACGAGTCGAGCGGCCTGTTCGCGGTGCCCGGTGGGGCCGCCGAGGGCGAGTATGTGGGACAGGAATTGCTGGAGGGGTGAGATTTAATCTCTGAGTGGGTTGTCGGGGAGAGCGCTTCCGCGAGCCCATTAGGGTGAGGTCATGCCAGCGAGCTATGCGTATCTCGGTCCCGAGGGCACCTTCACGGAAGTCGCCCTGCGCACGCTTCCCGAGACCGCCACCCGGGAACTCATCCCGTACGTGTCCGTCCAGTCCGCGCTCGACGCGGTGCGAACCGGGGAGGCCGAGGCCGCGTTCGTGCCGATCGAGAACTCCGTCGAGGGCGGCATCACCACCACCCTCGACGAGCTGGTCGCCGGCGCGCCGCTGATGATCTACCGCGAGGTGCTGCTGTCGATCACCTTCGCGCTGCTGGTCCGCCCGGGCACGAAGCTGTCGGACATCAAGACGGTCTCCGCCCACCCGGCCGCCCAGCCGCAGGTGCGCAACTGGCTGAAGAAGCACCTCCCGGACGCCCACTGGGAGTCGGCCGCCTCGAACGCGGACGCCGCCCGGCTGGTCCAGGAGGGCCAGTACGACGCCGCCTTCGCCGGCGAGTTCGCGGCCGCCCGCTATGGCCTGGAAGCCCTGGAGACCGGGATCCATGACGCGGAGAACGCCCAGACGCGGTTCGTGCTGGTCGGCCGGCCCGCCCGGCCCGCCGCGCCGACCGGCGCGGACAAGACCTCCGTCGTGCTGTGGCAGCGTGACGACCACCCCGGCGGCCTGCGCGACCTGCTGGGCGAGTTCGCCACCCGCGGCATCAACCTGATGCTGCTCCAGTCCCGGCCCACCGGCGCGGGCATCGGCAACTACTGCTTCTGCGTCGACGCCGAGGGCCATATCTCCGACCGCCGGGTGGCCGAGGCCCTGATGGGCCTCAAGCGGATCTGCCTCCAAGTGCGCTACCTCGGTTCCTACCCGCGCGCGGACATGCAGCCCGGGGATGTGCAGCCGCCGCGGCCGGGTACGTCGGACGACGAGTTCGTGTCGGCGGCGGACTGGGTGGCGCGGTGCCAGGACGGCCGGTTCTAAAACCGGTTCCCGGCGGGCTTCAGGCCGGTCGTACCTGGTGATTGTCGTTATCCACAGAAGTTATCCACAGGTCCGCTTCTCGACCTGGGGACAAGTCGACAACGAAGCGTGGGTCAGTCGACAAATCGCCCTACAGGCCCCTGATGTGTCCATCGACGGGCAGGTCACCCTTCGTCCACCGTTTTCCCTTGGGTAACTCTTTGGAGTGACCCATTTCCACTCGAAAGTGAGGGTGGAGCGGGTTTGTATCGGGAATTCTTCGGTGCGGACGGGCCTTCCGGAGTGATCAATTCCGAAGTCCACAGATCTTCCACACAGCCTGTGGATAACTCTTCGGCGAGTGTGAACCCCTGTGGACAACCGGGCCCCAAGTCCCGCTCCTCACAAGGGATTCGAGTCAATGCAGCGCCCTGCGGATGCCTCGTTCCGGGGAGAGGTGGTCGATTTATTGACACTGCGCGCAATTACCCCATAGCGGTACGTAAGCGACAGCCGGAATAGTGAGTCGTGGGCGGTCATCCCACACCGGTAGCCTTGACCGCGTGATTGACCTTCGCCTGCTCCGTGAGGACCCCGACCGTGTGCGCGCGTCGCAGCGCGCCCGTGGAGAGGACGTCGCGCTCGTCGACTCCCTCCTGTCTGCCGACGAGCGGCGCAGGTCGTCCGGCGTCCGCTTCGATGAGCTGCGCGCCGAGCAGAAGGCGCTCGGCAAGCTCATCCCCAAGGCCTCCGGAGACGAGAAGGCCGAGCTGCTGAAGAAGGCGGGCCAGCTCGCCGCCGACGTCAAGGCCGCCGACGCGGAACGTGACGCGGCCGCCGCCGAGACCCAGGAGCTGCTCCAGAGGCTCGGCAACCTCGTCCACCCGGACGTGCCCGTGGGCGGCGAGGAGGACTTCGTCACCCTGGAGACGCACGGCACCATCCGCGACTTCACCGCCGAGGGCTTCGAGCCCAGGGACCACCTGGAGCTCGGCCAGATCCTCGGCGCGATCGACGTCGAGCGCGGCGCCAAGGTCTCCGGCTCGCGCTTCTACTTCCTGACGGGCGTGGGCGCCCTGCTCGAGCTCGCCCTGGTGAACGCGGCGATGGCCCAGGCCACCGCGGCCGGCTTCACTCCGATGCTGACCCCGGCCCTGGTCCGCCCCCAGTCCATGGCGGGCACCGGCTTCCTCGGCCAGGCCGCCCAGGACGTCTACCACCTCGCCAACGACGACCTCTACCTGGTCGGCACGTCCGAGGTGCCGCTCGCGGCGTACCACATGGACGAGATCCTCGACGCCGAGAAGCTGCCGCTGCGCTACGCGGGCTTCTCGCCCTGCTTCCGCCGCGAGGCCGGCTCGCACGGCAAGGACACCCGGGGCATCTTCCGGGTGCACCAGTTCGACAAGGTCGAGATGTTCTCCTACGTCGCTCCGGAGGACTCGCAGGCCGAGCACCAGCGGCTGCTGGAGTGGGAGAAGCAGTGGCTGACCTCGCTGGAGCTGCCGTACCGCGTGATCGACGTGGCGAGCGCCGACCTGGGCGCCTCGGCGTCCCGCAAGTTCGACTGCGAGGCGTGGATCCCGACCCAGGGCAAGTACCGCGAGCTGACCTCGACCTCGGACTGCACCGAGTTCCAGTCCCGCCGCCTGTCGATCCGTGTCCGTGAGGGCAAGCAGGTCCGCCCGCTGGCCACGCTCAACGGCACGCTGTGCGCCGTGCCCCGCACGATCGTGGCGATCCTGGAGAACCACCAGCAGGCCGACGGCTCGGTGCGGGTGCCTGAGGTGCTGCGTCCGTACCTGGGCGGCCGGGAGGTCCTGGAGCCGGTGGCCAAGTGACCACCGGTTTCCCGTACCAGCTGATCGCCACCGACCTCGACGGGACGCTGCTGCGTTCCGACGAGTCGGTGTCTGCACGCACGCGTGACGCGCTCGCGGCGGCCACCGCGGCGGGCGCCGCGCACATCGTGGTCACCGGCCGCGCGGTCCCGTGGACCCGGCACATCCTCGACGACCTCGGCTACCAGGGGCTGGCCGTCTGCGGCCAGGGCGCGCAGGTGTACGACGCCGGCGCCCACCGGCTGCTGACGTCGGTGACGCTGGACCGGCAGCTGGCCGGGGTGGCGCTGGCCAAGATCGAGGCGGAGGTCGGCCCGCTGTATCTGGCGGCGAGCCGCGACGGCCTGGACGGCGAGGTGCTGGTGGGTCCCGGCTACGCGGCCCACGGCAACCTGCCCGCGACGCCGTTCACGGACGCGTCGGACCTGTGGACCGCCCCCCTGAACAAGCTGTACATCCAGCACCCGACGCTGTCGGACGACGAGCTGTGCGCGGCGGCCACGCGCACCGCCGGCGGTTTCGTCAGCGTCGTCATGGCGGGCGAGGGCATCGTCGAGCTCCTGCCCCTGGGCCTGTCCAAGGCGACCGGCCTGTCCCTGGCGGCCCGTCGGCTCAGGGTGAAGGCGGCCGACACGATCGCCTTCGGCGACATGCCCAACGACATACCGATGTTCGCCTGGGCCTCCTACGGTGTCGCGATGGCGGACGCCCATGAGGAACTGAAGGCGGTCGCCGACGAGGTGACGTCCTCGAACGAGGAGGACGGTATCGCGGTGGTGCTGGAGCGGTTGCTGGGCTGAGCCTTCGTGTCGCGTGTGCGGCGGAGGATGCACGGATCGAACGTGCGCGGGCTTTCCAGGCCCGACCATGACTCGCTTTGAATCGAACACAGCGCAAGCCAGTGCCTTACCACTCGGCCAATCCTCCGGGTGGGCGGCCTCACGCGACGTTCGATTCGCGTGCTCGAAGCGGCCGCCCCGGGCAGCTCCCCGTGTGGGGCGGGCTCTACGGAGGGGTAGCGATCACTCCGGAACCCGCCGCGGGCTGCCCTGACGGGAGCTGGACGTACTGCCGTGCATGGACATCGTCCGGCTCCTCTCCCAGAACGTGACGCCGGACTCCTCGTCCGGCAGGAACACGACCACTCTGCCTGCCGGGCGAAAAGGACGCCACCGATTAAACCGGCGGTCGGACGGGGCCGGTCAGCGCTTGCGCCACCTGCGCCGCCGGGCCTTGCTGAAGAACCAGCCCGCGGGCGGCTCGTCGGAGCGCCAGGGCTGTGGCTCCGGTTCGTCGCGCCGCCAGCGGGCGGCGAGCATCCGGGCGCGGGCGGACGGCTCGGAGGTCTCGGCGGAGTGTATGAAGGCGTCGTCCAGGACGAGGTCGTCCCACGCGTCGTCACCGGACCCGGATCCCGACTGCCCTTGGTCGTCGTACTGAGCCCTCTCGCCCGCCATCCCCGTCCCTCCCAGCCGTCCAACTTCCGTGCGATATCCCTACATACCGTTCGCCCAGTGTGCCCTGACGGGGGTGAAGCCCCCGTCAAGGCCGGGGCACGTCACTCCTCGCCGGCGAGTGTCAGCGAACGCAGCTTCTGACCGGCGAACCAGGTGGCCAGCACCGTGACGGCCACCAGCAGGACCGTCGCCGTGGTGAGGCCGACATCCGAGGTCACCATGTCGGCGCCGGACACCTTCTGGGCCACGGCCAGCGCCCACTGCTGGACGCTCAGCGTGCGCGCACCCTGCACCAGGGAGCCGAACAGGGCCTCCCAGACCAGCGCGTAGACGAGCCCGAACACCACCGCGTGCCGGGAGACCGTGCCGAGCAGCAGGAACAGGGCCGCATAGGCGATGGACGCGACGAGTGCCGCCACCGTGTAGGCCACGGCGATCTGCTGGCCGTTGCCGTTCAGGATGAAGCCCGCGACGAGCGTCGGCACCGCGGAGAACACCATCGTCACCGCGATCGCGACGATCAGCTTGGTGAAGATGATCGTCGGCCGTTTGATCGGCTTGGACAGCAGGTACACCACCGAGCCGTCGTCGATCTCCGGCCCGATCGCGCCGGTCCCGGCGATGACGCCGATGATCGGCACCATCGTGGCGAGGGCGAGGCCGCCGAGCAGATCCGCCGCCGTCTGGTCGTCCGCCCCGGCGAGGAAGCGCACCACCACCGAGATGGCGACGAGCAGCAGCGGCAGGGCTCCGAGGATGAGGGCCCGGCGCCGGCCGAGCAGGGCCCGGTAGGTGAGCCGGGCGACTGTGGGGTCGTACATCAGGGCCTCCTACGCCGCGACGAGGTACGAGAAGACGGACTCGAGGGACTCGTCGGACGGCGAGACCGTGTGCAGCCGGATGCCGTGGTCCCTGGCCACCCGCGGCAGCAGGGCCGTGAAGCGGCCGAAGTCGACGGCCTGGATGCGCAGCGCGCCCTCGGCGAGGTCGACCTCGATGCCGGACGTCGACGGGTCGGCGATCAGCGCGGCCGCGAGGGCACGGTCGTCGCTGGAACGCACCAGATAGCGGTGCGGCCGGTCGGTCATCAGGCGTCGGATCTTGCGGAAGTCACCGCTGGCGGCGTGCCGGCCGGCGACGACGACCTCGATGTGCCAGGCGAGTTGCTCGACCTCTTCGAGGATGTGGGACGAGAACAGCACCGTGCGGCCCTCGTCGCCCATGCGCCGCAGCAGGTCCATGAGCTGCATGCGCTGGCGCGGGTCCATGCCGTTGAAGGGCTCGTCCAGCAGGAGCAGGGACGGGTCGTGGACCAGGGCGGAGGCCATCTTCACGCGCTGGCGCATGCCCTTGGAGTACGTCTGGATCTTGCGGTCCTGCGCGTACTCCATCTCGACCGTGGCGAGCGCCTTCTGGGCCGCCTTGGCGCCCAGGCCGTGCAGCTCGGCGTTGGCGAGGACGAACTCCTTCCCCGTGAGGAAGTCGTACATCGCCTCCCGCTCGGGGACGACGCCGATCTGCTTGTAGATCTGCTCGTTGCGCCACACCGGCTGGCCGTCGAGGGTGACCGTGCCGGTGGAGGGCGCCAGGAAGCCGCCCATCATGTTGATGAGGGTGGACTTTCCGGCGCCGTTGGGGCCGAGCAGGCCGGTGACGCCGGGGCCGACGGTCATGGTGATGTCGTTGACGGCGACCACGTTGCCGAACCAGCGGGAGACGTGGTCGATGGAGAGCGTGGTCACAGTCCCACCTTCTTGTAGCGGCGCATCAGGAGGCCGTAGCTCGCCGCGATGAGGCCCAGGGCGACGAGGACGTAGACGACGCCCTCGGCGGTGCTCGGGCCAACCCCGCTGGGGGAGGCGGAGGTCGCGCCCAGGAACGCGGACTGCACACCGTCGACGATCGTGATCGGCGAGAACAGTCCGATCCACGGCACGGCGTCGCCGCTGCCCTGTGCGTCGGCGATGGCCTGGAGGGTGGAGACCGCGCCGTAGGTGATGGTCAGCACGGCGATCACGGCCGCGATGCCGAAGCCGCGGCGCGGGGTGAAGGACGCGATGACCAGGCCGATGCCGGCGAACAGCAGGGAGAGCAGTGCCACGGAGACCAGTCCTTGTGCGAATCCCTTGGTCTGGTCGGCGAAGTCGAGCTTGGCCAGCAGCGCGCCGACGTAGAGCACCAGCAGGGGACCGGCGGTGAGGATGAACAGCGCCGAGGCCAGCGCCGCGAACTTGGCGCGGACGTAGTCGGCGGTCTCGATCGGCCGCGAGAAGTACAGCGGCACGGTCTTGAAGCGCAGGTCGCGCGAGACGGACTGGGGCGCCTGCGAGGCGACGTACAGGCTGATGACCGCCTGCATGACGATCGCGTAGCGCGTGTAGTCCAGGGGCAGGGCGTTGGCCTTGGTGGCGACCGCGACGGCGACCATGATGGCCGCGGGCACGCACATCACCACGAACAGCAGCATGGGCAGCACTTTGGACTTGACCGAGCGGCCGAGGCCGTAGGAGCCGCGCAGGGACTGCGAGTACAGGGAGCGGCGGGCGTAGGCGCGGCCCAGCCGGGGGCCGTCGTAGCTGCGGTAGCCGATGTTGTGGATGCGGGTCTGGTCACCCGGCGCCGGGGCGGATGTCCCCGTGGAGTGCTCAACCGCCATGGCCGACCGCCTCCTTCCGCTGCTCGTGCTGGTCGCTGGTCGTGAAGACCTCGGAGATGTGGTGCCTGCGCTGCTCCATGCGCACCAGGCCGAGTCCGAGATCCGCGATCACGTCCCGGACCAGGTCGTACGTCTCCTCGCCCTGGGCGGTGAGCAGCAGGATGTGGCCGGCGCCCGGCAGGCCGCTGCCGTCCTCGACGCTCACCCCGCGCGCGTGCAGCGCTTCGCGCACCGCGCGGGTGCCGTCCGGGTGCTCGTCGGTGTCGGTCACCTCGATCGCGAGGGTCGTCGTGGTCTGGGTGAAGTCGGTGGTGGAGCTGGAGCGCAGGAGCTTGCCGCCGTCGACGACCACGACGTGATCGCAGGTGCGTTCCAGTTCACCCAGCAGGTGCGAGGTGACCAGGACCGAGATGCCGAAGTCGGTGTGGATCCGGCGGATCAGGCCGAGCATCTCGTCGCGGCCGACCGGGTCGAGGCCGTTGGTCGGCTCGTCGAGGAAGACCAGCTGCGGGTCGTGGACGAGCGCCTGCGCGAGCTTCACGCGCTGCTTCATGCCGGTCGAGTAGCCGCCGATGGGACGGTAGCGCTCCTCGTACAGACCGACGTGGCGCAGGGTGTCGGCGGTGCGCTCCCGTGCGGCGGTGGGCGGCAGGCCGGACATGCGCGCCATGTGGACGACGAACTCGGTGGCCGAGACGTCCGGCGGCAGGCAGTCGTGCTCGGGCATGTAGCCGACCCGCTCGCGGATGTCGGCGCCCTTGGTGGCGACATCGAGGCCGAGCACTTCGGCGCGGCCCTCGGTGGCGGGGGAAAGACCCAGAAGGATCTTGATCAGTGTGGACTTGCCGGCTCCGTTGGCTCCGACGAGTCCGGTCACACCGGGCCCGACGTCCACGGAGAGCCGGTCAAGCGCGGTCACCCTGGGGAACCGCTTGCTCAGGCTTTCGGTCGCGATCACAGTCACGCTTCGAAGGTAGGGGCCGCAAGCGTGGCGGTCGTCACTCCGCAGAGCTGCTTTCGAGTCAGCCTGGAGTAGTACGGGCCCTTAGGGGACCTGGTTCTTGAGAGTTACCACGCCCGGGAGCGCCCTATTGACGATGTCTCTAACAACTGCCAGATTCGCCGGATGACGTTGCTCACGGGCGCGCGGGAGCGCCGGGTGCGGACCGGCGGAGTCGAGCTGTGCGTGGCGGAGGTGGGTGATCCGCGGCGGCCGACGGTCGTCCTGGTGCACGGCTACCCCGACAGCAAAGAGGTCTGGTCCGAGGTCGCCGCGCGTCTCGCCGAGCACTTCCACGTGGTGGCGTACGACGTCCGCGGCCACGGCCGGTCGACGGCGCCGCGGCCGTTGCGGGGCGGGTTCACGCTGGAGAAGCTGACGGACGACTTCCTGGCGGTCGCGGACGCGGTCAGCCCGGACCGGCCGGTGCACCTGGTCGGGCACGACTGGGGCTCGGTGCAGGCCTGGGAGTTCACCACCGTGCGGCGCACCGAGGGCCGCATCGCCTCCTTCACCTCCATGTCCGGGCCGTCCCTGGACCATTTCGGCCACTGGATCAACAGCCGTGTGCGGCGGCCCACCCCGCGCCGGGTCGGCCAGCTCCTCGGGCAGGGCGCCAGGTCCTGGTACGTGTACCTGCTGCAGACGCCCGTGCTGCCCGAGCTGGCCTGGCGCGGCCCGCTCGGCAAGCGCTGGCCCCGGGTGCTGGAGCGTGTCGAGAAGGTGCCCCGGGGCGACTACCCGACCTCGTCCCTGCCGTCGGACGCGGCACACGGGGCCTGGCTGTACCGGGACAACGTCCGGTCCCGGCTGCGCAGGCCGCGCACGGACGCGTACGCCCACGCGCCCGTGCAGATCGTGACGCCCCTGGAGGACCGGTTCCTGTCGGAGCGGCTCCACGACGGACTGGAGCAGTGGGTTCCGCAGCTGACCCGCAGGACCGTCCAGGCGGGGCACTGGATCCCACGGACCCGTCCGGATCAGCTGGCTTCGTGGATCGAGGAGTTCGTGACGTCCGTCGAGAGCGGCCGGTCCCCGGTGATGGCGAGCGGCAGGCACGCCGAGCGGTTCGGCGGGCAGCTCGTGCTGGTCACCGGGGCGGGCAGCGGCATCGGGCGGGCGACGGCGCTGGCGTTCGCCCAGGCCGGCGCGCGCGTGGTGGCCGTCGACCGGAACGCGGAGGCGGCGGCCCGCACCGCCGAGTCGTCCCGCCTGGCGGGCGCTCCCGAGGCCTGGGCGGAGACGGTCGACGTCTCCGACGAGCAGGCCATGGAGAAACTCGCCGAGACGGTCACCACCGAGTACGGGGTGGTGGACGTCCTGGTGAACAACGCCGGGATCGGACTGTCCGGTTCCTTCTTCGACACCACGCCGGAGGACTGGAAAAAGGTCCTCGACGTCAACCTGTGGGGTGTGATCCACGGCTGCCGGCTCTTCGGCCGGCGGATGGCCGAGCGCGGGCAGGGCGGCCACATCGTGAACGTGGCGTCGGCGGCGGCGTACCAGCCGTCCCGGGCACTGCCCGCCTACAGCACCTCCAAGGCGGCCGTGCTGATGCTCAGCGAGTGCCTGCGCGCGGAACTCGCCGGGCAGGGGATCGGTGTGACGGCGGTCTGCCCGGGCTTCGTCAACACCGCCATCACGTCCACGGCGCACTTCGCCGGGGTCGACGCCGGCGAGGAGAAGCGGCTCCAGCAGCGTGCCGCCCGTCTCTACGGGCTGCGGAACTACCCGCCGGAGAAGGTCGCCGCCGCGATCGTGCGGGCGGTGGTACGCAATGACGCGGTGGTCCCGGTCACGCCGGAGGCACGGAGCGCGCGCTGGCTGTCGCGGTTCGCCCCGGGGGCGCTGCGGAGGATCGCGCGGGTGAAGCCGCCGATGTGACCCCAAGCCGCTTGATACGAGGGCCAGTTGTCCACAGAATCGCCAATTCCGCTGTGGATAACACCACTTGGCTGTGGATCAAACCTCCAAGAGGAAACTCGATCGCGTGATTCAGGTCTCTCCCGCACCCTGAGGGGATGGACGAAAGACGCACCGTGAAGGTGTCGAAGTACCTCTCGAAGCATCTGCGCCATCAGCCGGCGAGAATCGGGCTGGCACTGGACGAAGCCGGCTGGGTCGAGATCGACACGCTGATCGCCGCAGCCGCCGCACATGGCTTCCCCTTCACCCGCGCCGAACTGGACCACGTCGTCGCCACCAACGACAAACGACGTTTCGCTGTCGAGGGCACCCGGATCCGCGCCAGCCAGGGCCACAGTGTCGAGGTCGACCTCGGGCTGCCGACGGAGACCCCGCCCGCCTACCTCTACCACGGCACCGTCGCCCGCAACCTGGACGCGATCCGGGCCGAGGGACTCAGGCCGATGAACCGACACGCCGTGCGTCTCTCACCCGACCGGGAGACGGCGACCCGCGTCGGCGCCCGCCGTGGCCGGCCTGTCGTGCTGACCGTGGACGCGGCCGCCATGCATCGCGACGGCCATGTCTTCCAGGTGAGCGCGAACGGCGTGTGGCTGACCCAGGCTGTACCGGCGCGGTATCTGCGCCTTCCCGGGCCTCGCTGACGTGCTGTGCGGGGCGAGCCGCGCACGGTGACTGTTTCACGTGAAACACGGGTCACCCGCAACGCTCCCTTAGGCTCGATGCCATGAGTCTGCGTCTGAGCACCGTGATCCTCCCCTACCGCCGCTGGCAGGAAGGCGGCCGTGCGGCATGGACCCGTGCCGAGCAGCTCGGCTTCCACACCGCATACACCTACGACCACCTGTCCTGGCGCACCTTCCGGGACGGCCCCTGGTTCGGCGCCGTACCGACCCTCACCGCCGCCGCGACCGTCACCGACCGGCTGCGGCTGGGCACCCTGGTGACCTCGCCGAACTTCCGGCACCCGGTGACCCTCGCCAAGGAGCTGATCTCCCTAGACGACATCTCCGGCGGGCGGGTCACTCTCGGCATAGGGGCGGGCGGCTCGGGCTTCGACGCCACGGCGCTCGGCCAGGAGCCATGGACCCCGCGCGAGCGCGCCGATCGCTTCGCCGAGTTCGTCCCGCTGCTCGACCGGCTGCTCAGCGAGGACGCGGTGTCGTACGAGGGCGACTTCTACTCGGCCCACGAGGCACGGAACATCCCCGGCTGTGTGCAGCGCCCCAGGCTGCCGTTCGCGGTGGCCGCGACCGGCCCGCGCGGGATGCGGCTCGCCGCCCGGTACGGGCAGGCGTGGGTGACCACCGGTGACCCCAAGCTGTACGAGAACGGCACCCCCGAACAGTCGATTCAGGCCATCCGCGGGCAGGCGGAGAAGCTCGGCGACATCTGTGCCGAAATCGGCCGGGACATGACCGACCTCGACAGGGTCCTGCTCACCGGATTCACGCCGGACCGTGGCGGTCCTCTCCAGTCCCTGGACGCCTTCGTCGACTTCGTCGGCAGGCACATGGAGCTGGGCTTCACGGAGATCGTGATCCACTGGCCCATCCCCGACTCTCCCTTCGCGACGGACGAGAAGGCGTTCGAGCAGATCGCCATAGAGGCGCCGGCGCAGTTGCGGTGATGCCTTCGGGACGTTCCTGGTGAGAACGGTATCCACTCACCTGTGCGGACTCCCGCACGCCCGTGCAGGCATATGCGGGACAATGACCGGGTGACCTCAGCGACCCGACAGCCCGAAACCGCGGCCGGTACCCTCCCCCCGCGGCTGATCGCCACCGACCTCGACGGCACCCTGCTGCGCGACGACAAGTCGGTGTCCCCGCGCACGGTGGCCGCGCTGGCCGCCGCCGAAGAGGCGGGCATCGAGGTCTTCTTCGTCACGGGCCGCCCGGCCCGCTGGATGGACGTCGTCAGCGACCACGTGCACGGCCACGGCCTGGCGATCTGCGGCAACGGCGCCGCCGTGGTCGACCTGCACGGCGGCCCCGGCTCCCACCGGTTCGTGAAGGTAAGGGAGCTGGAGCGGGCGAACGCGCTGGACGCCGTACGCCTGCTGCGTGATGCGGCTCCGGGCACGGTGTACGCGGTCGAGCAGACGTACGGCTTCTACCAGGAGCCGGCCTATCCGAAGCTGCACATGGAGACCCCCGACAGCCTCGCCCCGGCGGAGGAACTGCTGTCGCCGGACCACCGCGCGGCCGGGGAGCCGGTGCTGAAAATCCTGGCCTACCACCCCGAGATGGATCCCGACGCCTTCCTGACCCTGGCCCGGCTCGCCATCGGCGACCGCGCCAACGTGACCCGGTCCAGCCCCAGCGCCCTGCTGGAGATCAGCGGTCCCGATGTGTCGAAGGCCAGCACGCTCGCCCTGTGCTGTGCCGAGCGCGGCATCTCGCACGAGCAGGTCGTCGCCTTCGGCGACATGCCGAACGACGTCGAGATGCTGACCTGGGCGGGCCGGTCCTACGCGATGGGCAACGCCCACCCGGACGTGGTCGCCGCGGCCTCGGGACGGACGGTCGCGAACAACGAGGACGGGGTGGCGGTCGTGATCGAGCGGCTGCTCACGGAACTGCCGTAGCCGTCGCGGCGGCTACGGCCTGCGGCTCGGCTGCGGCTGGCTGTGGCAGGGGCTGGCTGTGGCAGTGGCCGGCTGTGGTTCGACTGTGTGCGGCTCTCGCCGGGGTCAGAGCGACACCCCTCGTGCCGCCAGCCATGACACCGGGTTGACGGACGAGCCCATCTCCGGCGTGACCCTGGCCTCGAAGTGCAGGTGCGGTCCGGTGGAGTTGCCCGTGCTGCCCGACTGGCCGATCCACTGGCCGGGGCTGACGTGCTCTCCCTGGTCGACCGCGACGGCCGCGAGATGGGCGTACTGCGTGTAGTAGCCACCCGCGTGCCTGAGCACGATCTCGATGCCGAAGGGCCCTCCGCAGGACACCTTCTCCACCCGGCCCTCGCCCACGGCCCGCACCGGCGTGCCGATCGGCACCGCGAAGTCCTGCCCGGTGTGCCTGCTGGACCACCGCGCACCGCCGCTGCCGTAGGACGCGGACAGCTCGTACGTCTCCACGGGCGCGACCCACGCGCTCGTGAAGGCCGTCTCCGGCTGGTCGAGGCGCACGGCCCCACGGCACGCCCCGGCTGCGACCGAGGCGTCCGCCTGCCCCTGGAGCTGCGAGCGTGCCGTTTCCAGCTTCTGCTCGATGTCGGCTTTGAGCCCGGCGAGTTGCGCGTTTCGCTTCTCCAGAGCCTGCCAGTGGGCCGCGGCCTTGGCCTCGTCCGCGGCGAGCCGTGCCTCGGCCCGGCGGCTCTTGGAGATCGCGTTGTTCACGGCGAGATTCGTCTGCGAGAAGGCGTGCTGACCTCGCATCAAGTCATCGGGACCGTCGGCGAGGATCATCTGCGCGGCCACCGGCAGGCCACCGCTGGATCGGTACTGGGCGCGGGCGATCCTGCCCAGGTCCTCGTGCAGGGCCGCGATGTGCCGTCGCTGACCGTCCAGAAGCTCCTCGGCCCGCTGGGCTCTGGCCCGTTGCTCCTCGGCCTCCTCGCGACCGGCCTCGTACTGCTGCGTCGCCACCGCGGCCTCCTCGTACAGCCGCGCCACTTCGGCGCTGAGGCCCGCGTCCCCGCCGGTGCCGCTCCCGGGTTCCTTGAGCGCCGCCGTCGGCCGGGCCGCGAGGACCGCCAAGGCGCACAAGAGAACCGGAACGAGCAGCCGGTGGCGGCGATATGAGCGCATGTCAGTGATCGTCGCCCAGACCGGCCGGCCGGACCCTGTTCACGTCGTACGGCTGGGGGACCGGTTGCCCCGAACGGCTCAGTGCGGCGCCGGTCGTGGCCCCGCTAAGGCACGCCCACCAACGACTCCGATGCCGCCTCCCGCTCGGCCATCTCCCGCAACGGCCCGTCCACGGCCACCAGCTCCGCGTACGCCCCGCGCTGCACGACACGCCCCTGGTCCAGCACGATCACCTCGTCCACCGCCTCCAGACCCGCCAGCCGGTGCGTGATGAGCAGCGTCGTGCGGCCCTCGGTGGCGGCCAGGAGGTCGGCGGTGAGTGCGTCCGCGGTCGGCAGGTCCAGGTGTTCGGCGGGCTCGTCGAGCACCAGGACGGGGAAGTCGGCGAGCAGTGCCCGGGCCAGCGCGAGCCGCTGTCGCTGCCCTCCCGACAGCCGCGCCCCGTGCTCGCCGACCAGAGTGTCGAGCCCGCCGGGCAGGCCGGCGGCCCAGTCCAGCAGCCGGGCCCGGCCGAGCGCGGCACGCAGTTCGTCCTCGGTGGCGTCCTTCTTGGCGAGCAGCAGGTTCTCGCGCAGCGAGCTGTCGAAGAGGTGCGCGTCCTGCGCGCACAGCCCGACGAGCTGTCGTACGTCGTCGCCGTGCAGCGCGTACGCGTCCACACCCGCCAGCGTGTAGGAACCCGCGTCCGCGTCGAGGAAGCGCAGCAGCACCTGTGCCAGCGTCGTCTTGCCGGAGCCGGAGGGTCCGACCACGGCGACCCGGCGGCCCTCCTCGAGGGTCAGATCCAGTCCGGCGAGCGCGTCCCGGTCCTGCCCCGCGTGCCGCGCGGCCAGCCCCTGGACGGCGACCGGGAACGGCGATGCGGGCACCTGCCGGGGCTGCTCGGGCTCCGCCACGGGCTCCGGGGCGTCCAGCACCTCGTACACCCGCTCGGCGCTCCGGCGTACCCGCTGCCGGTACTGCACGGCGAGCGGCAGCCCGAGCACGGCCTCGAAGGCGGCCAGCGGGGTGAGCACGACGACGGCCATGGTCACGCCGTCCAGCCGCCCGGCCGCGACCGCCTGCGCGCCCACCAGGGCGGCGGCCGTGACGGTCAGGCCGGAGATCAGCGCGGTGAGCCCGTCGCCGAGTGCCGTGGCGGTGGCGGCGCGCGAGGCGATCCGGGTGAGCACCCCGTCGGCCTCGCGTGCCTGGGCGGTCCGCGCCGGGAGGGCACCCGCGACGGTCAGTTCCGCGGTTCCCGTGAGCAGATCGGCCACCCGCGTCGCGAGCACCCCACGGGCGGGCGCCAGCCGGTGCTCGGCCCGCCGCGCGACGGCCCCCGTGACGAGTGGCACGCCCGCTCCCGCCGCCAGCAGCCCGGCCGCGAGCACGGCCCCGGCCTCGGGCAGCAGCCACGCCGTGAACCCGACGGACGCGGCCGACACGACGACGGCCGCCCCGGCCGGCAGCAGCCACCGCAGCCAGTAGTCCTGCAACGCGTCCACGTCCGCGACCAGCCGGGACAGCAGATCGCCCCGGCGGGTCCGGCGCAGTCCGGCGGGCGCCAGCCGCTCCAGCCTGCGGAACACCGCGACCCTGGTGTCCGCCAGCATCCGCAGCACGGCGTCGTGCGAGACCAGCCGCTCGGCGTACCGGAACACGGCCCGGCCGATCCCGAAGGCCCGCGTCGCCGTCACGGCCACCATCAGATACAGCACGGGCGGCTGCTGCGAGGCCCGCGAAATCAGCCACCCGGAGGTGGCCATGAGCCCTACGGCACTCCCGAGCGCCAGACTCCCGAGCAGCAACGCGAGTCCCAGCCGCCCGCGCCGGGCACCGGACATGGCGCGGACGCGCGCGAGAACCCCGCCCGAAGCGGGCCGTCCATCCGGCTCGGCCGGAGAGACCGCGGCGGGCGACTCGGCCTCGGCGGAATCCGTTCCGGGATTCCGGACCGCGGCGGATGCGACAGGCGCAGGGGAAGACAGCACAGACACCGCGGAGGACCCGCCAGGCACCGGGGAAGACGCGACAGGCACCGGGGCGGTCCCGGGCTCCGCCAGACGCACCACCCGGTCGGCCACGCCCAGTAGCGCCGGCCGGTGCACCACCAGCAGCACCGTCCGCCCGGCCGCCAGCCGCCGTACCGCCGTCACGACCTCGGCCTCGGTGGCCCCGTCCAGCGCGGCCGTCGGCTCGTCGAGCAGCAGCACGGGCCGGTCCGCGAGGAACGCCCGGGCCAGCGCGAGCCGCTGTCGCTGCCCGGCGGACAGCCCGGCCCCGTCCTCGCCGAGCACGGTGTCCGCACCCTCGGGCAGCGCGTCCACGAACTCCAGCGCCCCGGCGTCCCGCAGCGCCCGCCGTACGGCGTCGTCGTCGGCTTCGGGCCGCGCCAGCCGTACGTTCTCGGCGATCGTCCCGGCGTACAGATGCGGCCGCTGCGGCACCCACGCGATCCGGGACCGCCACTGCTCCGGGTCCACGTCGGCGAGGTCGGCTCCCCCGACCCGCACCCGGCCCTCGGCCGGTGACACGAACCCGAGCAGAACGTTCAGCAGCGTCGACTTGCCGGCGCCGCTCGGCCCGACCAGCGCGACCGTCTCACCGGGCTCGACGGTGAAGGACACGTCCGACACAGCGTCCGTCGACCGCCCCGGGTAGCGGACGGTCACTCCCTCGAAGGCCAGCGCACCCGCCGGCACGGCCCCGGAACCGGACGCCGGAACGGGCGTCTCCAAGACCTCGAAGATCTCCTCCGCCGCGGCGAGTCCCTCCGCCGCCGCGTGGTACTGCGCCCCGACCTGCCGCAACGGCAGATACGCCTCCGGCGCCAGGATCAGGATGACGAGGCCGATGTACAGGTCCATCTCGCCGTGCACCAGCCGCATGCCGATCGTCACGGCGACCAGAGCCACCGAGATCGTCGCGAGCAGCTCCAGCGCGAAGGAGGAGATGAAGGCGATCCGCAGCGTCCGCATGGTCGCTTGCCGGTACTCGCCGGTGATTCGCCGGATCGACTCGGCCTGCGCCTTGGCCCGCCCGAAGACCTTCAGCGTCGGCAGCCCCGCGACGACGTCCAGGAAGTGACCGGACAGCCGCGACAGAAGCTGCCACTGACGGTCCATCCTCGACTGGGTGGCCCAGCCGATCAGCACCATGAAGACCGGGATGAGCGGCAGGGTGCCCACGATGATGGCCGCGGAGACCCAGTCCTCGGTGACGATCCGCGCCAGCACCGCCACTGGCACGACCACCGCGAGACCCAACTGCGGCAGGTACCGCGAGAAGTAGTCGTCGAGGGCGTCGACACCCCGGGTGGCCAGAACGACCAGCGAACCGGTCCGCTGCCCGCTCAGCCACCCCGGCCCCAGCTGAGCGGCACGCTCCAACAACCGCCCCCGCAGCTCGGACTTCACCGCCGCGCTCGCCCGGTGCGCCGCAAGCTCGGTGAGCCAGCCGACCAGCGCCCGACCGGCCGCGACAGCAGTCAAGAGCAGCAGGGGAGTGGCGAGTTCGGACACGGCCATGCGGTGCTGGAACGCGCCGACCACCATCTCGGCGATGAGCATCGCCTGCGCTATGACCAGCCCCGCCCCGATCGCCCCGAGGGCGATGACCGCCACCAGGAAGACCCGGGTGGCACGGGCGTACCGGAGCAGACGCGGATCGATTGGTTTCACGTGAAACACACCTCAGTGCACGGTCTCGGCGATGTGCTGCGTACCGATGCGCTTGCGGAACACCCAGTACGTCCAGCCCTGGTAGACCATCACGACCGGAGTGGCGATCGCCGCGCACCAGGTCATGATCTTCAGCGTGTACGGGCTGGACGAGGCGTTGGTGACCGTCAGGCTCCAGTCCGGGTTCAGCGTCGACGGCATGACGTTCGGGAACAGCGTCAGGAAGAGCATCGCCACCGTGGCCACGATGGTGAGCCCCGACAGGGCGAAGGCCCAGCCCTCACGCCTCGCCCGCGCCGCGACCAGCGCCACGACGAGCGACGCCACGGCCGCGATCACCGCGACGAGCGACGCCCCGTCGCCCCGGTCGGACTGCGTCCACAGCAGGAAGGCGAGGGCCAGCAGGGCGGTCACCGGACCGACGCGCAGCGCCAGTTTCCGCGCCCGCTCCCGGATCTCCCCGACGGTCTTGAGCCCGACGAACACCGTTCCGTGGAAGGTGAACAGCGCCAGCGTGACGAGTCCGCCCAGGAGCGCATACGGGTTGAGCAGGTCCAGGACGCCGCCGGCGTAGTTGAATTCCTGGTCGATCTTCACGCCGTGCACGATGTTGCCGAAGGCCACACCCCACAGGAACGCGGGGATCAGCGAAGTCCAGAAGATCGCCGTCTCCCAGTTACGCTGCCAGTTCTCCTCGGGCCGCTTGACGCGGTACTCGAAGGCCACACCCCGGACGATGAGGCAGACCAGGATGAGCAGCAGCGGAAGGTAGAAGCCGGAGAAAAGCGTGGCGTACCACTCGGGGAAGGCGGCGAAGGTCGCGCCGCCCGCCGAGAGCAGCCATACCTCGTTGCCGTCCCAGACAGGGCCGATGGTGTTGATCAATACCCGCTTCTCGGGCCGGTTGCGGGCGAGCAGCTTCGTGAGCACACCGACCCCGAAGTCGAAGCCCTCCAGGAAGAAGTAGCCGGTCCACAGGACGGCGATCAGGACGAACCAGACGTCGTGCAGTTCCATGACTGTGCAGCTCCCTCGGCCTAGTACGAGAAGGCCATCGGCTTGTCGGCGTCACGGGAGTCGCCGCCGATCTTCGTGGGCGGGTTGAGATCGGCCTCGGTGAGCTCCGGCGGGCCCGCCTTGACGTACTTGACCAGCAGCTTGACCTCGATGACGGCGAGGATGGCGTACAGCGTGGTGAAGACGATCAACGAGGTGATGACCTCGGCCTGGGAGACACCGGGGGAGACCGCGTCCCGCGTCTGGAACAAGCCGTAGACGACCCACGGCTGGCGGCCCATCTCGGTGAAGATCCAGCCCCAGGAGTTGGCGATCAGCGGGAAGGCCATCGTCCAGACCGCCACCAGCCAGTACAGGCGGGTGAGTCGCGGCCGGAGCGGCTTCCGGAACAGGACCAGATGCGGTACCTCGTCCTCCCCGGTCCGCCAGGCTGCCGGCAGCAGGAACTTCTTCCGGGTGAGCCACAGCCCCAGCAGGCCGATCGCCAACGACGCCATGCCGAAGCCGATCATCCAGCGGAAGCCCCAGTAGGCGACCGGGACGATGGGCTTGTAGTCACCGGGGCCGAACTTCTCCTGGAGGGCCTTGTTGGTGTCGTTGATGCCCGGCACGTACGACTCGAAGTCGCTGTGGGCCAGGAAGGAGAGCAGGCCGGGTATCTCCAGGGCGACCTTGTTGTGGCCCTTGTCGACGTCCCCGTACGCGAACACCGAGAAGGGCGCCGGCTTCTCGCCGTCCCACAGCGCTTCGGCAGCGGCCATCTTCATCGGCTGCTGCTCGTACATGACCTTGCCCAGGGTGTCCCCGCTGACCGCGGTGAGCAGGCCGCCGACGGCGACGGTGACCAGGCCGAGCCGGAGGGAGGTCCGCATCACCGGGATGTGCTTCTTGCGCAGCAGGTGGAAGGCGGCGATCCCCACCATGAAGGCGCCGCCCGTCAGGAACGCCGCGGAGAAGCTGTGGAAGACCTGGTTGAGCGTGGTGTTCTGGGTCAGCACCAGCCAGAAGTCGGTGAGCTCGGCCCGGCCCTTCTCCTCGTTGATCCGGTAACCGACCGGGTGCTGCATCCACGAGTTCGCGGCAAGGATGAAGTAGGCGGACAGCAGCGTGCCGATGGAGACCATCCATATGCAGGCCAGGTGGATCTTCTTCGGCAGCTTGTCCCAGCCGAAGATCCACAGGCCGATGAAGGTGGACTCGAAGAAGAAGGCGATCAGGGCCTCGAAGGCGAGCGGCGCACCGAAGACGTCACCGACGAAGCGTGAGTAGTCGGACCAGTTCATGCCGAACTGGAACTCCTGCACGATGCCGGTGACCACACCCATCGCGATGTTGATCAGGAAGAGCTTGCCCCAGAACTTCGTCGCCCGGAGGTACTTCTCCTTCTCCGTCCGCACCCAGGCGGTCTCCAGTCCGGCCGTGAGGGCGGCCAGCGAGATCGTCAGGGGGACGAACAGAAAGTGGTAGACGGTGGTGATGCCGAACTGCCATCGCGCCAGGGTCTCCGGCGCCAAAGCGAGGTCCACGTCGCCGCTCCTTACATACGCTTGTGAAAGCGTTCACATTCACAAGCCATTATGCAGCACGGACTTTCGAGCCCTGGAGGGGGTCCCCTGTCTCCCCCGTCACAGTCAGGCCCTAGCCAAGGCACTGCCCCTCGTCTAGACAGCGCGCACCTGGGGCAAGGGGGTGTACTTCGACACAGGAGTGTCGGTTTCACGTGAAACAGGCGCCAGGGAGGTCGTCGAGCCCGGCACCGTCGCCTTCTGGACCGACGGCGAGGCCCTCGCCCTCCCCTGGCTCCTGGACGCCTGAACTGGCTCGCGGAGCCCTACAGCTCCTTGCGAAACCCTTCTGCCACCTTCAGGAAGATGTCGTTCGCCTCGGTCTCCCCGACCGTGACCCGCACACCCTCACCCGGGAACGGCCGGATCACCACACCCGCCTGCTCGCACACCTCCGCGAACGGGACCGTGCGCTCCCCCAGCCGCAGCCACACGAAGTTGGCCTGGGTCTCGGGCACCGTCCAGCCCTGGGCGCGCAACCCGTCGACCACGCGGGTGCGCTCACACACCAGCGAGCCGACCCGGCCGAGCAGCTCGTCCTCGGCACGCAGCGAGGCGATCGCCGCTTCCTGCGCGAGCTGGCTCACCCCGAACGGGACCGCCGTCTTGCGCAGCGCTGCGGCCACCGGCTCGTAGGCGATGGCGAACCCGACGCGCAGGCCGGCGAGGCCGTACGCCTTGGAGAAAGTCCGCAGGACACAGACGTTGGGCCGGTCGCGGTAGAGCCCGACACCGTCCGGCACCTCGGGATCGCGGATGAACTCGCGGTAGGCCTCGTCGAGCACCACCAGCACATCACCGGGCACCCGGTCGAGGAAGCGCTCCAGCTCCGCCCGCCGCACGACCGTGCCCGTCGGGTTGTTGGGGTTGCAGACGAAGATCAGCCGGGTCCGGTCGGTGATCGCGTCGGCCATCGCGTCGAGGTCGTGCACGTCACCGGACGTCAGCGGCACCTGCACCGACGTAGCGCCGCTGATCTGCGTGATGATCGGGTACGCCTCGAAGGACCGCCAGGCGTAGATGACCTCGTCGCCGGGGCCCGAGGTGGCCTGGATCAGTTGCTGGGCGACACCGACCGACCCGGTGCCGGTGGCCAGGTGGGAGAGGGGCACGCCGAACCGCTCGGACAGCTCATTCATCAGCCCGCTACAGGCCATGTCCGGGTAGCGGTTGAAGTTGCAGGCCGCCGCCGTCACCGTCTCCAGCACGCCCGGCAGCGGCGGGTAGGGGTTCTCATTGGAGGACAGCTTGTAGGCCACCGGCCCGCCCGCCGCGGCCGGCTTGCCCGGCTTGTAGGTGGGGATCCCCTCCATCTCGGCGCGCAGCTTGGGGCTCGTCTCGCTCACCGCAGTCCTCCTCGTGAAGACCGGCGGCCCATGACCGCCGCCGACATCCAATACTCCTCACCTTATGAGGATTCGGAGCCGCTGCGTATAGCCACGACCGAGCGACGAACGCAGACCTCGTGCGTCCCACCGGCATCAGGGGCATCGCCGTACGAAGGCGTACGAATCCAGGGGCGCGCCGCACATATATCTACGCGCCGGTGGTGCACGCCGTGGCGCGCATCCCCCGTGCAGGTGAGTTGAGACCTCTTCGCAACATCGGCCACTTGGCAGGCCCGTGCGCGCCGACAAGACACCTACTGGCATGGAAGCGCCCAACGCCCTTGGTTTCCAAAGCCATTGAGGTTAAATGATCATGCAGAAACGTGCCTGTCAACGCGTGCATATGCGTCCGCACTACCCCACCGCATGAGCCCTACTATCGGCTCGCCATGACAGCAGCAGGGAAGCACCAGGTGAGCCGCGCGGAAACCTCACGTCGAGGCAGTCGGCCGGGTCGGGCGGGTATCAGAGACGTGGCCGCCGCCGCCGGAGTGTCCATCACGACCGTCTCCGACGCCCTCAACGGCAAGGGCCGGCTCCCGGACGCCACCCGGCGCCACGTCCGCGAGGTCGCCGACCGGCTGGGCTACCGCCCCTCGGCCGCCGCCCGGACCCTCCGCACCGGCAAGTCGGGACTCATCGGCCTGACCGTGACGACGTACGGGGATGAACCTTTCACCTTCACCGAGTTCGCCTACTTCGCCGAGATGGCGCGGGCCGCGACCTCCGCCGCACTCGCCCGCGGCTACGCCCTCGTGATCCTGCCCGCGACCTCCCGCCACGACGTGTGGTCGAACGTCGCCCTGGACGGCACGGTCGTCATCGACCCCTCCGACCAGGACCCGGTGGTCAGCGAACTCGTCCGGCAGGGTCTGCCGGTCGTGTCCGACGGCCGCCCGGCCGGCTCGCTGCCGGTCACGGCCTGGGTCGACAACGACCACGAGGCCGCCGTTCTCGGCATCCTCGACCACCTGGCCGACGCCGGCGCCCGCCGCATCGGCCTGCTGACCGGCACGACGACCGACACGTACACCCACCTGTCGACCACCGCCTACCTGCGCTGGTGCGAGCGCGTCGGCCAGGATCCGGTGTACGAGGCCTACCCGGCGCACGATCCGTGCGCGGGTGCGGTCGCCGCCGACCGGCTCCTGGCCCGCCCCGACCGGCCCGACGCGGTCTACGGGCTGTTCGACCCGAACGGCACCGACCTGCTCGCCGCCGCCCGCCGCTACGGCCTGCGCGTACCGGACGACCTGCTGCTGGTCTGTTGCAGCGAGTCGACCGTGTACGCCAACACCGAGCCGCCCATCACCACGCTCTCCCTGAAACCGCGCCGCATCGGCACGGCGGTCGTGCAGCTCCTCATCGACGCCATCGAGGGAGCGGAGGCGGAGCGTCCGGTGGAGCAGGTGATACCGACGGAGCTGATCGTGCGCACGTCGTCCCAGCGGCGTTCGCCGCGCACGACGGTCAGCCCGCCCCGGTCGCCCGAGGAGACGTAGACCGGTACACCCGCGTAAAGGGAAGTTCGCACTCCTGGGGAGAAACAGGGCCGGTCCCCCGGAGAGAAGGGATCGTTCTCGCGAAGAGAAGGAAAGCGAGGACGGTCACACGGTGGTCAAAGCCCGGCCCAATCGGGGCGAAAGCCGCGGTGAACTGGACTCTTGCTCTGATTCACCACCCCTGGGTCATCACATGGCGCGATCCGCATTCCTATGATGGGCCCACGACACCGACGGGCCGCTACGACCAGGCAGTCCGATGCGGTGCAGATGCGGCGCGATGGTGGAGGGGTCGATGACTCAGGGGGCCGGTCAGGGACCCGAGGTGGAGCGGACGGCGACGTTGCGCGACTTCCGGGTGCCCGCGTACGTCCACGAGGCCGGTCCGTACGTCCACAGCGCCCACCCCGGCGAGGTCGCCCCGCCGCCCGGGGAGACCTACCCCGAGGGGTACACGCCGACCGAGCGCGATCTGCCCGTGATCAACCGGGGCGACACCGTCCAGGTGACCGTCGACCCCGAGGCCGCCGCAGCGCCGCAGGCCGACACCGGGCAGGGCCCGCTCTACGTCGTGGGCGACGTGCACGGCTACCTCGACGAGCTGGTGGCCGCGCTCCAGGAGAAGGGCCTCCTCGACGCCGCCGGCAACTGGTGCGCGGGCACCGCCCGGCTGTGGTTCCTCGGCGACTTCACCGACCGCGGCCCGGACGGCATCGGCGTCATCGACCTGGTGATGCGGCTGTCCGCCGAGGCCGCCGCGGCGGGCGGCTACTGCAAGGCGCTCATGGGCAACCACGAGCTGCTGCTGCTCGGCGCCAAGCGGTTCGGCGACACCCCCGTCAACTCCGGCGCGGGGACCGCCACTTTCCAGGCGGCCTGGCTGCTCAACGGCGGCCAGAAGACGGACATGGACCGCCTCCAGGACCACCACCTGCAGTGGATGGCCCGTCTGGACGCCGTAGAGGAGGTCGACGGCCACCTGCTCGTCCACTCCGACACCACCGCCTACCTCGACTACGGCCGTTCCATCGAGGAGGTCAACGACACCGTCCGCGAGACGCTCACACGCAACGACGCGGACGAGGTCTGGGACCTGTTCCGCAAGTTCACCAAACGGTTCTCCTTCCGCGACGAGGGCGGCGCGGACGCCGTGCGCTCCCTGCTCGATACGTACGGAGGCACCCGCATCGTTCACGGCCACAGCCCGATTCCCTATCTGCTGGGCGAGGTCGGCGCCGAGGAAGACGAGGACAACTCCGACCCCGTGGTCGAGGGACCGCACGTCTACGCCGACGGACTCGCCATCGCCATGGACGGCGGCGTGACCATGGCCGGAAAGCTGCTGGTCCAGCAACTGCCGCTGGCTACGTGAACGTTCACCGGGCAGGCGTTTCCCGTCACAGGACCGCACCGGTGAGGGGCCAATTTCGGTAAACCCCCTGTCACCGCCCACCTTCACGGCTCTACCATCGGCTTATCCGTAGCAGGCTCCCCTCCGTTTCTGCCCGACGGCTCGTCAGCATGCCGAGCCCCAAGCCCTACGGAGCATCGGGGGATGCACATGAACAGCGTTCCGCAGCACCTGCTGAGCGAGGACCGCCAGGAATACGAGCGGATCCTCGATGAGGCGCTGCGCTCCGCACCACACCGTCCGGAACTGGCCGCTGTCGGACAGCGGCTCAACCCCGAGCAACTGCGCACCATGGCGCTGAACGCCACCGCGCTCATCACGGCGGCCGCGTCGACCGAGTACCAGCACTACGTCAAGGTCCGTGAGGAATCGCGCCAGCCGGCGCCGTCCCACCAACCGGCCGTGCGCGCATCCGGCTCCTCCGAGCCGGACACGGGCGCGGCGGGCCTCGCCGCCACCATGGGCGAGGTCGCCGAGACCGCCGGCGCGGGCGTCGTCGCCGTCGTCGCCGTCCTCGCCCCCGTCCTGGCCGGAACCGCCGCGGCGATCTTCCTGCTCGTCGGCTACATCCTCCAGATGCTCAACCCCGAGCAGGCGTTCGCCCGGACCATGCTCACCACGGGCTGGGTGTTCGGTGCCGTGACCGCGGTCGCGATCCTCGTCGCCGCGGTGGGACTGCTGATCACCGCCCTGCGCAACAAGCCGACGGCCGAGGGCGGCCGACACGACGAACTGCACGGGGAGGTGGACCGGGCCAGGGAGGCCTGGCGCGAGGCCCTGCTGGAACGCGGCATCCTGCCCTTCCTCCGGGAGGCCCTCGTCGACCCGAGCTCGGCCGCCGCGCTGCACCACACCTCCCCGTCCACGCCGGTCAGCCGCATCCCGCACCTCGGCTACGACCGCCCGGGTTTCACCAGCCCGGAGGACGGCGACCGCGGCTCGCGGCCGAGCTTCAGCAGCCCCGACTACACCAGCCCGGACTTCGGAGGACCGGAAAACCAGCCGGAGTAACCATCGGGTCGGTGCCGCAGGCCGGTTCGCCCCCGCGGGCCAGGGGACCAGGGACCACCGGTCCCCGGCCCTCGGCCTGTGTGCGGACGGATCAGTCCGCGATGGGCAGGTACACGCGGTTCCCGCTCGCCGCGAACTCCTTCGACTTCTGGGCCATGCCGTCCTCGATCTCGGCCTGGGTGCCGCCGTGTTCACGGCGGATGTCCTGCGAGATCTTCATGCTGCAGAACTTGGGACCGCACATCGAGCAGAAGTGAGCCGTCTTGGCGGGCTCCGCCGGCAGGGTCTCGTCGTGGAACTCCCGTGCCGTGTCCGGGTCGAGGGCGAGGTTGAACTGGTCCTCCCACCGGAACTCGAAACGGGCGTCGGACAGCGCGTCGTCCCACTCCTGGGCACCCGGATGTCCCTTGGCGAGATCCGCTGCGTGGGCGGCGATCTTGTAGGTGATGACGCCGGTCTTGACGTCGTCACGGTTCGGCAGGCCCAGGTGCTCCTTGGGCGTGACGTAACACAGCATCGCCGTGCCCCACCAGGCGATCATCGCGGCACCGATGCCGGAGGTGATGTGGTCGTACGCCGGCGCGACGTCCGTGGTCAGTGGGCCGAGCGTATAGAACGGAGCTTCATCGCAGATCTCCTGCTGAAGGTCGATGTTCTCCTTGATCTTGTGCATCGGGACGTGGCCCGGGCCTTCGATCATGGTCTGTACGTTGAAACGCTTCGCGATCCGGTTGAGTTCCCCCAGAGTCCGCAGTTCCGCGAACTGTGCCTCGTCGTTGGCGTCCGCGATCGAGCCCGGCCGCAGGCCGTCGCCGAGGGAGTACGTGACGTCGTACGCGGCGAGGATCTCGCAGAGCTCCTCGAAGTTCTCGTACAGGAACGACTCCTTGTGGTGCGCGAGGCACCAGGCGGCCATGATCGAACCGCCGCGCGAGACGATGCCGGTCTTGCGATTGGCCGTCAGCGGCACGTACGCCAGGCGGACACCCGCGTGGACCGTCATGTAGTCCACGCCCTGCTCGGCCTGCTCGATGACCGTGTCCTTGTAGATGTCCCAGGTCAGCTCCTCGGCCCGGCCGTCGACTTTCTCCAGGGCCTGGTAGAGCGGCACGGTGCCGATGGGGACGGGCGAGTTGCGCAGCACCCACTCGCGTGTGGTGTGGATGTTGCGGCCGGTGGACAGGTCCATGACCGTGTCGGCGCCCCAGCGGGTCGCCCAGGTCATCTTCTCGACCTCCTCCTCGATGGAGGACGTCACGGCCGAGTTGCCGATGTTGGCGTTGACCTTCACCAGGAAACGCTTGCCGATGATCATCGGCTCGATCTCCGGGTGGTTGACGTTGGCCGGCAGCACCGCCCGGCCCGCCGCGATCTCATCGCGGACCACCTCGGGCGAAACGTTCTCCCGGATGGCCACGTACTCCATCTCGGGCGTGATCTCGCCGCGGCGGGCGTACGCGAGCTGCGTGACCGCCTTGCCGTCCCTCCCGCGGCGCGGCTGGCGCGGACGTCCTGGGAAGACGGCGTCGAGGTTGCGCAGGCCGCCGCGCGGCGAGGTGTGCTTGATGCCGTCGTCCTCGGGACGGACAGGTCGGCCCGCGTACTCCTCGGTGTCGCCACGGCCGATGATCCAGTTCTCGCGCAGCGGCGGCAGGCCCCTGCGGACGTCGGTGTCGACCAGAGGATCGGTGTACGGGCCCGACGTGTCGTACAGCGTGACCGACCGCCCGTTGGTGAGGTGCACCTGACGGACCGGCACGCGCAGGTCGGGGCGGGTGCCCTCGACGTACGCCTTGTGCCAGCCGATGGACTTCCCGGCCTCGTCGGACTGTGCGTCCTGAACGGAGGCAGGCGTGCGTGCGTCCTTGTTGGTCATGAGACCTACTCCCTACGCCGGCATTACCCGGTAACAGGTTCGGCGGTCGACGCAGCGGCTTCCGTCTGCCGACGTTCCGTGTGAAACATCACTCGACTTCGGTGATGTTTCATGTGAAACATCGCTGGGACGGAGGTCAGCGCCCTCTCAGCCCGGTGCTCCGAGCTCCCGCGTGTACAAAAGGCGCCTCCACGCTAGCGGTAATTCTGGCGCGGTGAACAGAGGGCCCCCCTGGTTCTTGCGATGATCGGTCGGTGACCACGACGCAGCGTCCTCCTTACCCACCGCCCGAACCGCCCCGCGGATCCGGCGCCGGCAACGGCAACGGCCGTGGGCACGAGCACGATTTCGCCGCCCCGGGCGGGCTCGGCCCTGCCCGGGGACAGGCGCACGGGCACAGGACCGGTCCCGAGAACGGGCAGGGTGCCGGTCCGTCCGGCTCCTCCGGCCCGTCCGGTGCGTACGGTCCCGGCTCCGGAGGCTGGCACGATGCCGGACGCGGAGAGGGCGACAGGCCCGGTGGAGGCCACGGGTCCGGCGGCGGTCACGGACCCGGTGGGGGCGACGGGCACGGCGAAGGCCGAGGGCCCGGCGGAGGTCACGGACCCGGTGGGGGTCACGGACCCGGTGGGGGTCACGGACCCGGTGGGGGTGACGGTCACGGAAACGGCCCCGACCCCGCACCCGGCGGCGGCCACGGGCACTCGCACACTCACAGCCATGGTCCTGCCACGCCCGTCTCCATGCACCTGCGCAAGGTCATCGCGGCGGTCCTGATCCCCTTCGGCGCCGCCGTGCTGATCGGTCTCGCCGTGCTGTGGCCGGGCGGCGCCCCGCCGCACGAGCGCACCGGCGTGGGCTTCGACCGGCAGACGCAGCAGGCCTCGGTCACCAAGGTCGTGGAGGTGAGCTGCAAGGAGGCCGGCGCCTCGGGCGTCCCGCCGACCGGCGACACGTCCACCGCCGAGGGCTCCTCCGCTGTGCAGCAGGAGAACGGCACCTGCAAGCGGGCGACGATCCGGGTCGACAGCGGCAAGGACAAGGGCCGTACCTTCACCGAGATCGTCCAGCCGGACCAGTCCCGCCAGCTGGAAGAGGGCCAGGAGGTCGTGGTCGCCTACGAGCCCTCCGCGCCGAAGGACCTCCAGTACTCCGTCACCGACATCAACCGCCGCCTGCCCATGGCGCTGCTCGCCGGCATCTTCGCCCTGGTCGTCGTGGTCGTCGGGCGGCTGCGCGGTGTCATGGCCCTGGTCGCGTTGGCCATCAGTTTCCTGGTGCTGAACCTCTTCATCCTGCCCGCGATCCTTCAGGGCTCGAACCCGCTGCTCGTGGCGGTGGTCGGTGCGAGCGCCATCATGCTCATCGCCCTGTATCTGTGTCACGGCCTGTCGGCCCGGACATCCGTGGCGGTGCTCGGCACCCTCATCTCCCTGCTGCTGATCGGCGTTCTCGGCTCTCTGTTCATCGGCTGGGCGGCGCTCACCGGTAACACCGACGACAACACCGGTCTGATCCACGGCCTCTACCCGACGATCGACATGAGCGGTCTGCTGCTCGCCGGCGTCATCATCGGATCGCTGGGTGTGCTCGACGACGTGACGGTCACGCAGACCTCGGCGGTCTGGGAGCTGCACGAGGCCAACCCGTCCATGGGCTGGCGCGGCCTCTACCGCGCGGGTATCCGGATCGGCCGCGACCACATCGCCTCGGTCGTCAACACGCTCGTCCTCGCCTACGCGGGTGCCGCCCTGCCGCTGCTCCTGTTGTTCTCCATCGCGCAGAGCAGTGTCGGGACGGTCGCCAACAGCGAGCTGGTCGCGGAGGAGATCGTGCGCACGCTGATCGGTTCGATCGGACTGGTCGCCTCGGTGCCGGTCACCACGGCCCTGGCCGCGCTGGTGGTCTCGGCCGACCGCCCGGGAGTGCAGCCCGCCGCGCAGCCCGCCGTGGAGGCCGCCGCGGCCCCGGCACGCGGGGGCAAGGGCCGGCGTCGCAAGCGCTGACGGCTCTCGCACTCCGAAGCCATGTGTCCCACCGTACGGAGAAGCGTTCCTGCTCAGCTCGGCGGCATCCGGTGAAGCGTTACTCCACCATGCCGCCGACGGATGGCTCAGCCGGCGCCCTGTTCCGCCAGGATGCGGTCCAGGGCCTCGTCGAGATGGGCGTCGAAGTCGGCGAGTGAGCCCTCCTGGCCCAGCGGCACCAGCTTGTCGGTGCGGTCGAGGAAGGCGACCAGCGGTGCCGTGGACGACCTGAACAGCGCCTGGTCGCTGCCCACCTGAAGCCGGATCAGCACCTCTCCCAGCGCGTCCGGTTCGACGGGTGTGACCCGCACATCGCCCTCCCCGCACGGCCGGCCGACCCCGTCGATCAGCAGCTCCCGGCCGAAAGCCCACGTCACCGGGGCATCACCGGGCAAGTGGAAGGTGAGCCTGACGGCATAGGGGTCACTGGTCTCATAGCGCAGCTCCACCGGAATGCGGAAGGAGAGCTCCTCGGACACGAGAAAGCTCATCATGACCTCTGCTTGTACGGACTCGTGCATCGCTAACCCCGTCATTCGCCGTGGACTGGCCGGGAACGAACCTCTGACACTTGGTGGAATCTTGCTGAACGTACACAGCAGATCACAAGGAGTGAGTTTTCACATACTGATAGAGAGCGCGAGCGATCCGAGCAGACTTCCGATCTCGCTCTGCAACTGCCGGGCCGCAGGGAGCAGTCGGTGCTCCTGGTGGGCGGGCAGGGAGATGGCCATCGTGGCGGCCGTGGTGCCGAGAGTGAGCGGAATCGCCGCGCAGACGGCGCCCAGGGCGTACTCCTGACGCTCGGTCACAGGTTCCATCCGCCGCACTCGCTCCAGACGGCGCAGCAGGCTGTGGTTGTCCCGCACGGTGTACGGCGTGAGCGCCTGTACCGGATAGCGGTCGAGGTGGTCCCGGCGGGCCTCCTCGTCCAGCTGGGACAGCAGGCACTGCCCGATGGCGTGCGCGTGCCCGGTCTCTCGGAAGTCGGCCCACTCCTCGACCGCGGGGTTGGCCGGGGTGTCGGAGACGCACATGAGCTCGATCTCGCCCTCGCGGTACACCGCGTAGTACACGGGCACGCCGAGCGTGTCCCGCCAGTGCGCGAGGGCGTCGACGACCGTGCTGCGACGTTTCTGCCGTGCCCCGCTGCTGCTCAGCCGCTCGGCGGCCTCGCCCAGGAAGAACAGGCCCTTGTCCCGGCACAGATAGCCCTCGTGCACGAGGGTGCGCAGCAGGTGGTAGGTGGTGGGCAGGGCCAGCCCGGTCTCCCGGGCCAGTTGCTTGGCGGGGGCGCCGTACTCGTGCGCCGCGACGGTCTCCAGCAGGCGCATCGCGCGCTGCACGGACCCGATGAGGGTCGCCGGAGGAGGTGGCGTGGCGGGAGGCGATTGCTCGGACGGGGGCGCCGAGCGGGGTTGCGCGGGGACGGTGTGCAGGTGGACACGTGCGGTGTCTGCCGGGGCCAAGGGTCACTCCCGAAGCGCGAGGGGGTAGACCGTGCCGATGGACACGGGTGAGGGTGTACGCCGCTCGCGGGGGATGTCCCCGCGTCGAGTTCCGGACTCTATTCGTCTGCCACCGCACGCAGACGGCCCGGAACGGAAACTTCCCCCGGCCGAGGGAACCGGTCACGCCGGGTGTTTCCCGCTACCCCCACCGGTTTCCCACCGGTCTCACCAGTCGCTGCGCGACGAGGAGCTCGACGTGAACTTCCGTACGACGTAGATCAGTCCACCGACCAGCGCCACGAAGACCAGCACCTTGAAGAGCAGTCCGATCACGAACCCGACCACGCTGGCGATCAGCCCGCCGAACACGACCAGGGCGATGACCGGCACCGCGATCCACTTCACCCACCACGGCAGTCCCATGAAGATCTCTCGCATCGCCCTCGTCCTTACCTCTCCGCCCGTTCGAGTGCCGGGTCCTGTCGGTACTTCTGGATCTCTGATGTCCTGCACTCGATGCTAGGTCCGGGAGGGGGCCCGGCGGGGGCCTCGCGCCCCTTGTCTCCCCCTGACCGAACCCCTAGGGAACCCGGAGACGGACCGTCACCTCTCGGGCGGAGAGAAGACCACCAGCACCCTCAGGTCCTCGGTGATGTGGTGGAACTTGTGCGCGACGCCGGCCGGTACGTAGATCACGCTGCCGCGTGCCACCTGCGTCGTCTCCAGGCCGACGGTGATCGCGGCACGGCCGCTCACAACGAAGTAGACCTCGTCCTGGTTGTGCGGCTTCTGTGGATCCTGGTCGCCCGCATCGAGGGCGTACAGGCCGACCGACATGTTCTGCTCCCGCAGAAACTGCAGGTAGGCGCCCTCGTTGGCGGCGCGCTCCGCCTCCAGTTCGTCCAGCCGGAATGCCTTCATCGCCTTGTCCGCCCCTGCCTCTTGTGCCCATGTCCGATCAGGTCTGCCACGATCAGACACATGATGAATTTCCTAGTCAAGACGATCGCCAACGCGGGTGCTCTGGCGGTCGCCGTGTGGCTGCTCGACAAGATCACCCTCACCGGTGACAGCACGGGCAAGAAGATCGGCACTCTGATCATCGTCGCGCTGCTCTTCGGCCTGGTGAACTTCCTGGTCAAGCCGGTCGTCAAGCTCCTCAGCCTCCCGCTGCTGATCCTGACGCTCGGTCTGTTCACCCTGGTCGTCAACGCGCTGATGCTGCTGCTCACCTCGTGGCTGGCCGACCAGCTCGACCTCAGCTTCCACGTGGAGGGCTTCTGGACGGCCGTCCTGGGCGGCCTGATCATCTCCGTCGTCTCCTGGGCACTGAACGTCGTCCTGCCCGACAAGGACTGAGCGCGCATGACGTACCGCGTCTGCTTCGTCTGCACGGGCAACATCTGCCGTTCCCCGATGGCCGAGATCGTCTTCCGCGCGCGTGTGGCGGAGGCCGGTCTCGACGGTCTGGTCGAGGTCGACAGCGCCGGCACGGGCGGCTGGCACGAGGGTGACGGCGCCGACCCGCGCACGGTGGCCGTCCTCGCGGAGAACGGCTACGCCACCGCGCACACGGCCCGCCAGTTCCAGCCGTCATGGTTCTCCCGCCTCGACCTGGTCGTCGCCCTCGACGCCGGCCATCTCAGGGCTCTGCGCCGCCTCGCGCCCACGGAACAGGACGCGCAGAAGGTACGCCTGCTGCGTTCGTACGACCCCGCCGCGGGTGACGACCTCGACGTGCCGGACCCCTACTACGGAGGCGCCGAGGGCTTCGCGGAGTGCCTTGAAATGGTGGAGGCGGCGAGCGCCGGTCTGCTCGCCGCGGTGCGTGAGGACGTGGAGGGACGGGCGGCATGAGTGAATCCGCAGCGGGCGACGCGCATGGGGTGACGGGCGGCGCCGGTCCGGCGACCGGTGCCGCGGGCCGTGCGGGGCGCGAGATCGCCCCTGTGGCGGCGGGCGCCGGTGACGGCACGCGTGCGGTGCGGGCCGGGCTGCCCGAGCCTGCCAAGTACGAGCCCACCCTGCCCGGGCCCGTGTTCGCCGCCCACTACCACCTGCCGGGCGAGCCCACCGGCCCCTACACCTACGGCCGTGACGAGAACCCGACCTGGACGCTGCTGGAACGCGCCGTCGGCGAGCTGGAGGCGCCCGGCCAGGGCGGCGCCGAGACGCTCGTGTTCGCCTCCGGCATGGCCGCGATCTCAGCCGTGCTCTTCTCCCAGCTGCGCGCCGGGGACGTGTGCGTCCTGCCCGACGACGGCTACCAGGCGCTGCCCTTGGTGCGCGCCCAGCTGGAGGCGTACGGCATCGAGGTGCGCACCGCCCCCACCGGTGGTGACGCCCAGCTCGACGTCCTCGACGGCGCGAAGCTGCTGTGGATCGAGACCCCGTCGAACCCCGGCCTCGACGTGTGCGACATCAGGCGGCTCGCGGAGGCGGCGCACGCGCGTGGCGCCCTGGTGGCCGTCGACAACACCCTCGCCACACCGCTCGGCCAGCGCCCCCTGGAGCTCGGCGCCGACTTCGCCGTGGCCAGCGGCACCAAGCAGCTCACCGGTCACGGCGACATCCTCCTGGGTTACGTCGTCGGCCGGGGCCCCGAGGCCATGGCCGCCGTACGCCGCTGGCGCAAGATCGTCGGCGCGATTCCCGGGCCGATGGAGGCCTGGCTCGCGCACCGTTCGATCGCGACGCTCCAGATGCGGGTCGACCGGCAGAGCGCGACGGCCCTGGCGGTCGCCGAGGCGCTGCGCGAGCGGCCCGAGGTGACCGGGCTACGCTACCCCGGGCTTCCCGACGACCCCGCGCACAAGATCGCCGCGCGGCAGATGCGGCGCTACGGGTGCGTGGTGTCGTTCACGCTGCCCACGCGCGCGCGTGCCGACCGTTTTCTCGACGCCCTGCGGCTCGTGGACGATGCGACGAGCTTTGGCGGAGTGCGGTCCACGGCCGAACGGCGCGGGCGCTGGGGCGGCGACGCGGTGCCGGAAGGCTTCATCCGCCTGTCGGTGGGCGCCGAGGATCGAGAGGATCTGGTGGCGGATGTACTGCGTGCGCTGGACGCGTCGGCAGCCTGACCACCCCCCACGGACGGTCCGAGCCTCCCCCCTCGTGGCTCGGACCGTCCCCCGGTTCCGCGCGCAAGAACCGCGCGACCAAGGCTAGTTGACTCTCTGTCAGTGTCCAATCACGGTAGCGACAGAGACCTATCGACTTATTTATAGTTGAGCGCGGTCGGGGGGCCGGGAGCAGGACCGACGAGGGGAGAGCGGCGTGGATCTGGCCTTGCTGCGGACCTTCGTGACCGTGCACCGGGCCGGTTCCTTCACCCGCGCCGCCGCCCTGCTCGGCCTTTCCCAGCCGGCCGTCACCTCGCAGATCCGCACGCTGGAACGGCAGCTGGGCCGCCCCCTGTTCCTGCGGCAGGCCCGCGGCGTGACCCCGACGAGCATCGGCGACGAGCTCGCCCACAAGGCCGCACCGCATCTCGACGCCCTGGTGGAGATCGCCGAGACCGGCCTCGACGACGACTCCTCCTTACGGACCCTGCACCTCGCCGGACCACCGGAGTTCACCGCGGAACGAGCCCTGCCCGCCCTCACGGAGCTGACCGGAGAGGACGGTCAGGGCTTCGCGCTGCGCGCCTCCTTCGGGAACGCCGAGGAAACGCTGGAAGGGCTTTCCGCCGGGCATCATGATCTGGCCATCAGCACGGCCCGTCCCCGCGGTGCCCTGCTCACGGCGACTGCGCTCTGCGACGAGGAACACGTTCTGGTCGCCGCCCCGCGCTGGGCCGAACAGATCGGCGCCGGGCAGCCTGACCGCAAGCCGGAACCGGCCCTGGAACAGGTACCCGTGGTGGAGGTTCACGAGTCGCTGCCCTTCGTCTCCCGCTACTGGGCCTCCGTCTTCGACTCCCGCCCGGCCGCTCCGGGCACGGTCGTCGTCCCCGACCTGCGTGCGGTTCTGGCGTGCGCCGTCGCCGGCGCGGGCCTGGCCGTGCTGCCCCGCTATCTGTGCGGGGCCGCGTTGGAGCGGGGGGACGTGGTCGCCCTTCACGAGCCGGCGGTGCCGCCGCTGCGCACGTACTTCCTGGTGGTGCGCACCGGGACGCTCGCGATGCCCCATATCGCGCGGGCCCACGAATGGTTGCAGCGGGCGGCGGCCGACTGGTGCTGAGGAGGCGCCCGAGGGCGGGTGCCGGGTTGCGCGGGCGCGAAGGGCGGCAGCCCGGACGGTGCCTCACTCTGGGAGCTCGGCCGGTGACGTTTCGCGATGTTTCACGTGGAACCAACCGGGCCACATTTCACCCATGACCGTCCGACCTGTGGTCAAGCGCACCGCCCGTGCCGTTCTGCTGGACGGTGACGACCTGATCCTGATCAAGCGCACCAAGCCTGGCATGGATCCCTACTGGCTCACTCCCGGCGGCGGAGTCGAGCCCAGCGACCCGACCGTTGTCGACGCCCTGCACCGCGAGGTGTACGAGGAGCTCGGCGCGAAGGTCACCGACGTGGTGCCCTGCTTCGTGGACACCGTGGAGCACATCGGGGACGACGGCGGGGCGACCGGTGTGAAGGTGCAGCACTTCTTCGTCTGCCGCCTGGAGTCCATGGATCCCTCGCTCCGCCACGGCCCCGAGGTGGACGAGCCGGTCGGCGAGTACGAGATCGTCCGCGTGCCCTTCACCCGGGTCGGAATCGCCTCCGTCCATCTCGTTCCGCTGTCACTGCGGCACTACCTGGACGGCAACATCGAGGGCGTACTCGCCATGCACGCCCCTGACCTGGGCTGACACCGGAGGAGGCTCAGGGGCCGGCCGCGACCAGTTCCTCCACGGAGTCGTGCCGTATGCGCTCCGACGGGATGCCGATGTCCCGCAGGGCGTCCACACCGCTGCGGATCATCCCGGGCGGGCCCGACAGGTAGGCGTCGTACTCGTTCCACGGCCCGTAGGCCCGTACCGCGTCCGGAAGCTGCTGGTGAGCCAGCTGGTCGATGATCGCGCGGACCGAGAGCCAGGGGTGGCTCTGCTGGAGGCGGAGCATGGTGTCGATGTCGTACAGGTCGTGGTCGGTACGGGCTCCGTAGAAGACCTCGACCGGCCGGCGTTCCCCGTGCTCGGCGACGTCCTCGACCAGCGCCTTGATGGGCGCTATGCCGGTGCCGCCGCCCAGGCAGAGCAGCCCGCTGTCGGTGGTGTGGTCCACGGTCATGGAGCCGGCGGGCGGGCCGAGCCGGACGATGTCACCCGGCCGGGCGCGGTGCACCAGGGCGTTGGAGACCCAGCCCGCCGGGACGGCCTTCACGTGGAACGACAGCAGGCCGTCGGAGCGGGGCGCCGAGGCGAAGGAGTAGTGCCGCCATATCCGGGGCCACCAGGGAGTCTCCAGGCTTGTGTACTGCCCGGCGAGGAAGGGGTAGGGCTGGTCGGGGCGGACGGTGACGACGGCGACGTCCGGGGTCCTGAGGTCGTGTGTGACGATCTCGGCGTACCACCAAGCCGGGGCACGCAGTTCGTCGGCGGCCGCCGCGTCGATCATGATCTGGGAGATCGTGGTGTACGTCCGTATCCAGGCCGCCTCCATCTCCTCGTCCCAGACCCCGGCGGCATACTTGCTGAGCGCGCCGATCAGGCATTCGCCGACGGCCGGGTAGTGCTCGGCCCGCGTTCCGTACTTCCGGTGGCCCCGGCCGAGGTTCTGCAGGTAGTCCACCAGGACATCGGTGTTGTCGATGTGCTCGGCGGCCGTGAGCAGCGCCCTGAGCAGCCGGTCCCGCTGGGTGTCCATCGCGGCCGGGAAGAGCGAACGCAGGTCCGGGTGGCGGACGAAGAGCAGGGCGTAGAAGTACGAGGTGACCTTGTCGGCCACGGGCGTGACCTCTGCCATCGCGCGGCGAATGAGGACGGCGTCCGGGGACGCTTCCCTGGCCGGGGCGGAGGCTGCCGGTCCTGGGGGCGACACCGGTTCGGGCCGCTGAGGGGGAACACGCGGCTCGTCGGGAGGACCTGTTGTGGAGGCGAACGGCTCCGGGGCCGGTGTGACCGTCGTGGTCGCGGGTCGTGGCGACGACGGGGCGGAGGACTCGGCCATGGGGCCGGGCGCGGGTATCGCGTCCCGGGGCTCGCGCTCCTGGTCCGGCACGCCCGTGCTCGCCCTGTCTGTCGGCGCGGCGGGTGGAGGAGCTGTGCCGTCTGCCGGCGTTTCCGGGGCGGCCGTCTGCCGTCCCACCGGGCGTATCACAGCCGGGCGACGGCCGTCCGGCGTCCCGGGCTCCTCTTCAGGCGTTGCCGTCGGCTTGGTGCGGGGCGTGAACCAGTCGCCCCCGCCGCCAGAAGTGCCGTTGTCGGCAGACGTGGTGGTCGGAGCGTCCATGGTGTGCCTCGCCTCGAGCATCTTTCGGTCGGTCTGCGCACTTCCCAGTCGGAAGGTGCCTGCTTTCCCCCGTGGACGGACTGCGTTCCCATCCGTGTCGCGGCCAATGCGGCCACATTCAACCTGTGTTCCGGCTCTCTACGGACAAGTAAGGCGAGAGTGTGACATTGGCCGCAGTAATCCCACCTGAGCTTCCCACTCGCCTGGGAGGCTCAGCCGCATAACCGGAAACGCGGGTTTTCGATCTCTCCGTCCCGTTAGGCTGCATTGCCCTGTACGCGGCCCACACAGAACAGGTCGCCCGCCCCGGACGTGAACCGGAGTCGACCCTACCGGCCACCGCTGTGCACACAAGTCCCCCCTTGCCCCGTCACGAATGAGGGCACGGCGCGATCACCAACATGGTGAATGCCGGGCGACTCACCTGTGTTTCACGTGAAACGTCTGGTGTCTGTCCACGCTCTGTGCAGCCGGCCACAACTGGCCAAAATCTCGTACGGCTCCGGGGAAAGAGGTGGACGTCAGGGGCTCCGGTCGGACAGCCTGACCTGCGTGCCGACTCCTTCCCTTGCCTCTCTGCCCATCCGCCGTCTGACGCTCCGCGATCTCGCCGCCTGCGCCGACTTGTCCGAGGACCGGGGGTGGCTACGGGAGGAGCACAAGTGGGGCTTCCTCCTCACGGCCGGAAAGGGCTACGGCATCGACGACCCGGACGGCGGCCTCGTGAGCGCCTGTGTCGTCACCGAGTACGGACCACAGGAGCGCCCCGCCTTCGCGGCGATCGGCATGGTCCTCGTCGCCGAACGGCACGCCCGACAGGGCGTGGGACGCCGGCTGATGCGCCACGTCATCTCAGCGATGGGCACCACACCCCTCACCCTGCATGCCACGCCGTACGGCCGACCCCTCTACGAGGAACTCGGCTTCAAGGTCACCGGGCGGGCGGAGATGGTGTGCGGGCGTTTCACTCCTGGCGGACCGCAGCCGACGGTCGCCACCCGTGCCGCGACCGCCGAGGATCTCGCTGCGATCCTCCGGCTCGACGAGCAGGCGTTCGGGACCGACCGCACCCACATCGTCACCCGGCTGCCGGCCTTCGCCGACCAGTTGCGCGTGGCGGAGGAGGACGGACGGATCACCGGTTACGCGGCCGCCTGGCCCAACATGGACACCCATGTCGTCGGTCCGCTCATCGCGCGCGACACGTCGGTGGCCCAGGCGCTCATCGCCTCCCTCGCCGCCCACACCGACCGTCCCCTGCGCACCGACATCGACGTCCGGCACACCGAGCTGCTCGCGTGGGTGAAGGACCGCGGCCTGGCGCCCGTCGCCTTCAACTCGGTGATGTCGTACGGGATCACCGACCTGCCCGGGGACTGGAGCCGTCGGTTCGCCCCGGTCACGGTCGCGGCGGGCTGAAGGGCCCCGATACGACAACGCCGGTTCCCCCGGGGGCCGGGGAACCGGCGTCGTGTCGCTGAAGCGGGCCGTCAGGCGAGTGCCTCCACGGCGGCCGTGGCGAAGGCGTGGTCCTGCTCCGGCGCACCACCGCCGACACCGAGCGCGCCGATCAGGCGGCCGTCGCGATGCACCGGCACACCGCCGGCGATGAACAGCAGCGGCCGGTCGAGCGCGGTGGGCAGGGTGTGGAAGAGGCCTCCGGGCTGCACGGCGTCGACGAGGTCGGCAGTGGGCGCGTTCAGCTGGAGAGCCGTGTAGGCCTTGCGGGTGCTGGTCTCGCCGGAGATCAGCACGGCACGGTCGTCACGCCGGAAGGCGAGCAGATGGCCGCCCGCGTCCAGGACGGTGACGCTGACCGTGACGCCTGCTGCCTCGGCGGCACGCTGGGCGGCGGTGACGAGGATGTCGGCGTCCTGGGTGGTCAGCGGGGCGACTGCGGTGGTGGTGCTCATGGCTGGTTCTCCTGGAATTCGCTGGATCGTGCTGATCCGGGCCGGGGGCAGACGGTGTACCTGGTCGGCCCCGTGGCTCAGTGGTGGATGGCGGCCCGCTGCTCGGCCGACGCGGATCCCGTGACGACGGTGCTGGTGGCTCCGGCGCGGCGTTCGAGGGCGGACGAGAGGAGGGCCAGGCCCAGGGCTCCCGCGGCCAGGACGGCACCGACCCAGTTGGGGGCGGTGTAGCCGAAGCCCGCCGCGATCACGAGGCCGCCGAGCCAAGCGGACAGAGCGTTGCCGAGGTTGAAGGCGCCGATGTTCACGGCGGAGGCCAGCGTCGGCGCGCCGTGCGCCTGGTCGAGGACCCGCTTCTGGAGCGGCGGGACGCTGGCGAAGCCCAGGGCGCCGATCAGGGTGATCGTGACGGCCGACAGCAGCTTGTTGTGCGCGGTGAGGGTGAACAGCGCCAGAACGACGGCCAGAGCGCCCAGGGAGACGTACAGCATGGGCATCAGGGCGCGGTCGGCGAGCTTGCCGCCCACGAGGTTGCCGCCGACCATGCCGAGACCGAAGAGGACCAGCAGCCAGGTGACGGAGCCGTCGGCGAAGCCCGCGGTGTGGGTCATCATCGGGGCGATGTAGGTGATGGCCGCGAAGACGCCGCCGAAGCCGAGGACGGTCATCGCCATCGCGAGCAGCACCTGCACGTTCTTGAAGGCGGCGAGTTCGTGCCGCAGGCGCACCCCCTCCGGCTTGGGCATGTCGGGGACGAGCCGGGCGATGCCGACCAGTCCGACGACGCCGAGGGCGGCGACGATGCCGAAGGTCACCCGCCAGCCGACGGACTGCCCGACGAGTGTGCCCAGCGGAACGCCGACGACGTTGGAGACGGTCAGGCCCGTGAACATCATCGCGATGGCTCCGGCCTTCTTGTCCGGGGCGACGAGGTCCGCCGCGACGACCGAGCCGATCCCGAAGAAGGCACCGTGGGCCAGCGAGGCGACGATCCGGCCGATCAGCATGACGGCGAAAGCGGGAGCGAGTGCCGAGAGCAGGTTGCCGACGATGAACAGGCCCATCAGCAGCATCAGCATCCGCTTGCGGGAAACCTTGGTGCCCAGCACGGTCATCAGCGGGGCGCCGAACATGACACCGAGCGCGTAGCCGGTCACCAGGTAGCCGGCGGTGGGGATGGAGACCCCGTAGTCGCCCGCTACCTCGGGCAGCAAGCCCATGATCACGAACTCGGTCGTGCCGATCCCGAAGGCCCCGATCGCGAGGGCCAGAAGCGCGAGAGGCATGGAGGGGTACACCTTCCCAGACGATTGCAGGAGCGCTTTGCGTGCGCCAACAATAGTTGCATACGCGGGCTAACCGCAAGCGCCGTCTATTGCGGACCTGCTCTATCCTGGGTGTCAGCCGCTCCGGGACGGAGGAAACGCCAATGACAGCGACGGACCCCGCGCTCACCGCTCTCGCCCAGAGCTGGTGCGCCCTCTCCCTGCTGCACGGGAGGATCGAGGCCCGCATCGAGCGCGCTCTCCAGGCCAAGCACGACCTCAGCGCGCGCGAGTACTCCCTGCTCGACGTGCTCAGCCGGCAGCACGACGGAGACGGTGGCCATCTCCAGATGAAGCAGGTCGCCGACGCGGTCGTCCTCAGCCAGAGCGCCACCACACGTCTGGTCACCCGGCTCGAGGACCGCGGCCTCCTGGAGCGCTACCTGTGCCCCACCGACCGGCGGGGCATCTACACGAACGTCACCGAGGCAGGCCTCAAGCTGCTGGAGGAGGCCCGGCCGACCAACGACGCCGCCCTGCGCGCGGCCCTCGACGAGGCGGCGAAGAATCCGGAGCTGGCCCCGCTGGTCCGGGTCGTGGAGACGCTGAAGGCTCCGGTGCCCGCATAGACTCCGCTCGCACCGGCCGTCTCGCGCAGGATCCGGCCGTTCCTGTGCAGTGCCCGGTCGTTGCTGCGTAGGGTGCGGCCCATGGGAGATCTTGAGATACGCCCCGCGACCGCCGACGACGTACCCGCGATCGTCGGCATGCTCGCGGACGACCCGCTGGGCGCACAGCGCGAGTCACCCGACGACCTCACCCCGTATCTGGCCGCGCTGGAGCGGCTCAGCGCCGATCCGAACCAGCGCTTGGTCGTGGCGGTCCGGGAAGGCCGCGTCGTCGGCACGCTCCAGCTCACGATCATTCCCGGGCTCTCCCGGCGCGGTGCCACCAGGTCGATCATCGAAGGCGTACGCGTCCATGCCGACGAGCGCGGCAGCGGTCTGGGAACACAGCTCATCGAGTGGGCGATCGATGAATCCCGGCGTCAAGGCTGCCAATTGGTTCAGCTGACCTCCGACAACACACGAACCGACGCCCACCGCTTCTACGAACGGCTCGGCTTCACGGCCTCCCACACAGGCTTCAAGCTCTCGTTGTGACCGACGTGGGGGAGGGCCTGTTTCACGTGAAACAGGCCCTCCCCCACGTCACCGTCTAAGCGATCCCTCGCCAGCCCTCAGGGTCGACCCCGCCCGGCACAGGAGCCCCTTCGTCGTACGGCTGACGCGTGAACACGAACGAACCCAGGTCCAGATGGCTCACGGACCCGTCCGGCCGCCGTACGGCCTTCAGCAGCTCTCCCGCGTAGTAACCCTCCAGGCCAGTCCAGGTGCCGTCGCCGTTCGGTCGGAACCGCGAGCGTCGCCCGTTGCCGGACAGCGGCTCAAGTGAGGCGAGTCCGTCGGCCGTGAGCCGCAGGGCGAAGGCATACGTGCCCCAATACCACTGCCCTGTCAGCTCCAGCATCGACGGGTCGACGTCACTCAGTGGCCTCCATGGGGCGGGGATGCGCGGCTCCGCCTCGGCGACGATACGGACGAGATCGGCGGCGACGCCGGACACCAGCGGACCCGAGGTGCAGTTGGCCAGCACGACCGCCGCCACGTCGTCCTCCACGCTGATGCACACATTCGCCAGGAAGCCCGGCAGGGACCCGCTGTGCCCCACGAGCAGCCGGCCGTGCCTGCGCTGAATCTGCATGCCGAGGCCGTAGGCGTCACCGGACATCACATCCGCAGCTTCCGCCGGTGCCGCCGGGGTCCGCATCTCCCGCAGGGACTCGGCACTCAGCACCCTCTCGTCGCCCCTCACCAGGAAGGCCGCGAACCGGGCCAGATCCGCCGTGGTCGACCAGAGTTGACCGGCGGGTGCCATACGGCCGAGGTCCTCGGCGGGCTCGGGCAGCAAGACGTCGGCCCAGGGATGCACGGCCCAGCCACCCGCGTGCGGGGCCCGCGGTCGCACGTCCGTCCGGTCGAGCTCCAGTGGTTCGAGCACTTCACGCCGTAGTGCCTCGTCCCAGGAGGTCCCTCGCAGCTCCTCGACGAGCGCGCCCAGCAACGTGTAGCCGGGGTTCGAGTAGTGGTGCCGTCGGCCGACGGGGTGCAGGAGAGGCTGCTCACCGAGCACGTCGGACAGTTCCGGCCGCAGAGATCCGGGCGTGCGCTCCCACCACGGACCGGGCGACTCGGCCGCCAGCCCGCCCGTGTGCGCGAGCAGTTCGGCGATCGTGGCCTCCCCCGCGCCGGTGCCCGGCACGTACTTCTCCAGTGGATCCCCGAGCCCGAGCAATCCCTCGTCCCGCAGGCGCATCACGAGAACGGCGGTGAAGGTCTTGGTGATCGAGCCGATGCGGTACTGGACGTGCTCGTCGGGCTCTTCGCCGTCCACCGATGTCCGGGCGCCGTGCCACACCGCCCGCCCGTCCCGGACAACGGCCGCGACCAGCGACGGGGCCCGCCCCTGTGTCTGTGCCACGGCGATCCGGTGCAGCAGCGCACGGCTCGTTGCGGGAAGCAGTTCTTCCTTGGGTGTCGTCATGGCCCAAGTCCACTTGGTCCGGCCCGGCGAGTCGACCTCATTTCACCGCCGGCACCGGCTCAGGTCTGTGCCATGTCCACGAACCGCGAGTAGTGACCCTGGAACGCGACCGTGATCGTCGCCGTCGGGCCGTTTCGGTGCTTGGCCACGATCAGGTCGGCCTCGCCCGCGCGCGGCGACTCCTTCTCGTAGGCGTCCTCGCGGTGCAGCAGGATGACCATGTCGGCGTCCTGCTCGATGGAACCGGACTCACGCAGGTCGGAGACCATCGGCTTCTTGTCCGTGCGCTGCTCGGGGCCACGGTTCAGCTGCGAGAGCGCGATGACCGGGATTTCCAGCTCCTTGGCCAGCAGCTTGAGGTTACGGGACATGTCCGAGACCTCCTGCTGACGGCTCTCGGCCCGCTTGGAACCGCCGGACTGCATCAGCTGGAGGTAGTCGATGACCACCAGCCGCAGGTCGTTCCGCTGCTTGAGGCGGCGGCACTTGGCGCGGATCTCCATCATCGACAGGTTCGGGGAGTCGTCGATGTAGAGCGGGGCCGCCGAGACGTCCGGCATCCGCCGGGCCAGGCGGGTCCAGTCCTCGTCCGTCATCGTGCCCGACCGCATGTGGTGAAGGGCGACCCGGGCTTCGGCGGACAGCAGACGCATCGCGATCTCGTTGCGCCCCATTTCGAGCGAGAAGATCACGCTCGGCAGATTGTTCTTGATCGAGGCGGCCCGCGCGAAGTCCAGTGCGAGCGTGGACTTACCCATGGCGGGACGCGCGGCGATGACGATCATCTGGCCCGGGTGCAGCCCGTTCGTGAGCGAGTCGAAGTCCGTGAACCCCGTGGGCACACCGGTCATCTCACCGCTGCGCGAGCCGATCGCCTCGATCTCGTCGAGCGCACCCTCCATGATGTCGCCGAGCGGCAGATAGTCCTCGCTGGTGCGCTGCTCGGTGACCGCGTAGACCTCCGCCTGGGCGCGGTTGACGATCTCGTCGACGTCGTCGTCGGCCGCGTATCCCATCTGCGTGATGCGTGTGCCCGCCTCGACCAAGCGGCGCAGCACGGCCCGCTCATGGACGATCTCCGCGTAGTAGGCGGCGTTGGCGGCCGTGGGCACCGTCTGGACGAGGGTGTGCAGATACGAGGCTCCGCCGACCTTGTTGATCTCACCGCGCTTGGTGAGCTCGGCGGCGATCGTGATGGGGTCGGCCGGCTCGCCCTTGGCGTAGATGTCGAGGACGGCCTGGTAGATCGTCTCGTGGGCCGGCTTGTAGAAGTCGTGGCCCTTGAGGATCTCGACGACGTCGGCGATGGCGTCCTTGGAGAGCAGCATGCCGCCGAGGACGGACTGCTCGGCCTCGATGTCCTGCGGCGGTACCCGTTCGAACGCCGGGGAGGCGCCGCCGTCCCATGCGCCGTTGTCCCTGCCGCGCTCGTGCTGCTCGTCGCGGCCCCGGGCTCCCTCGCCACGTCGGCGGGAGGCGGGCAGACGATCACTGGGACCGCTGTCGGCCCACGGGTCGTCCAAGGGCTCGGAAATGCTCACCGAGCCACCTCCTCCCGTCCGCCGCAGCAGACCTCGCCGTGCCCCTCTTTTGTACGGCACGGCACTGACAAATGAGACGCCCAACTCCGGTTAGCCAGCGCCGGTTTTGTGACGTTTTGAAGACCGGCGGACGGAGCGGGCGCCGGACCACGGTAGGCCTGTCGGCACCGTCAGCCAATCTGGTTATCCACAGGCCATGTGGACGACGGCCCAGATGCTGTGGAGAACTCCTCAAAACCTGTGCACGACCCGGTGGACAGGCCTGTGAACAAGCACCGAGTCTCCTCCGACGGACGTCTCTGACCTGCGCATTTGCCGTCCACCGGTTGTGCAGAAGAAAAACTTTCCCAACCGGCGCAAGATCGCTTCGAATGGTGCACAGCAGTGCGTACCGCTGGACGGAAGGTAAGGGTTGCAAAACCTTTGCATCTCTTACCTGTGGACGATTAGATTGGTGCACATGACACAGGCCCCCGCGCGTCACCGAAGCGGCCGGAGACAGCACGACCGAGAGATCGTCTCGTTGGCCGTGCCGGCCTTCGGCTCTCTCGTCGCCGAGCCCCTCTTCCTCATGGCCGACACCGCGATCGTGGGCCATCTGGGCACGGCCCAACTCGCCGGCCTCGGCGTCGCCTCGGCCCTGCTGATGACCGCCGTCAGTGTCTTCGTCTTCCTCGCCTACGCCACGACAGCGGCGGTCGCCCGCCGCGTCGGCGCGGGCGACCTCCAAGCCGCCATCCGCCAGGGCATGGACGGCATCTGGCTGGCATTGCTCCTCGGCGCTGCCGTCGTCGCCGTCGTCATACCGACGGCGTCCGGCGTCGTGGACCTTTTCGGCGCCTCGGACGCGGCGGCTCCCTATGCCACCACGTACCTGCGCATCTCGGCGCTCGGCATACCGGCCATGCTCGTCGTCCTCGCCGCGACCGGTGTCCTGCGCGGCCTCCAGGACACCAAGACCCCTCTCTACGTCGCCATCGCCGGCTTCGTCGCCAACGGCGCTCTCAACGCGGGGCTCGTCTACGGCGCCGACCTGGGGATCGCCGGATCCGCCTGGGGCACCGTCATCGCCCAGTGGGGCATGGCCGTGGTCTATCTCGTGGTGGTCGTGCGCGGTGCGCGCAAGCACGGTGCCTCGCTCCGCCCGGACGCCGCTGGGATCAGGGCCTCTGCACAAGCCGGTGTGCCGCTGCTGGTTCGCACCCTCTCCCTGCGGGCGATCCTGATGATCGCCACGGCGGTCGCCGCCCGTCTCGGTGATGCCGACATCGCCGCACACCAGATCATCCTGTCCCTGTGGAGCCTGCTCGCCTTCGCCCTAGACGCCATCGCCATCGCGGGACAGGCCATCATCGGGCGCTACCTCGGAGCCGGTGACGCACAAGGCGCCCGCGATGCATGCCGTCGCATGGTCGAGTGGGGGATCGCCGTCGGAGTCGTCCTCGGCATCCTGGTCGTCATCGCCCGCCCGGCATTCCTGCCCTTGTTCACCAGTGACTCCGCGGTCAAGGACGCGGCGCTGCCCGCCCTGCTCATCGTCGCCCTCTCGCAGCCGATCTCCGGCATTGTCTTCGTCCTGGACGGGGTCCTGATGGGTGCTGGCGACGGCCCCTACCTGGCGTGGGCGATGCTGCTCACTCTCGCGGTCTTCACCCCGGTCGCCCTGCTGGTGCCGGTACTGGGCGGCGGGCTCACCGCCCTGTGGGCCACCATGACGCTGATGATGACCGTCCGGATGGTGACGCTGTGGCTCCGAACCCGCTCGGGCCGCTGGATCGTGACGGGCGCGACCCGCTGACCGCCGGGCTCGCCCTCGCTGACTGTTTCACGTGAAACACCGTGTTTCACGTGAAACGACGATGGCGCCGAAACGGCGATGGGGCCGCACCCCGAAGGGTGCGACCCCATCGCTCACTGCCTCAGCGAGCGCGACACTCAGGCCGCGACGACCTCGATGTTGACCTTGGCGGCAACCTCGGGGTGCAGACGCACGGACGTCTCGTGAGCGCCCAGCGTCTTGATCGGCGAGCCCAGCTCGATGCGGCGCTTGTCGACCTCGGGGCCACCGGAAGCCTTGATCGCGGAAGCGATGTCGGCCGGGGTGACGGAACCGAAGAGACGACCGGCGTCGCCGGAGCGGACGGCCAGACGAACCTTGACCGCCTCGAGCTGGCCCTTGATCTGGTTGGCCTGCTCGATGGTCTGGATCTCGTGGATCTTGCGAGCACGACGGATCTGCTCGACGTCCTTCTCGCCACCCTTGGTCCAGCGGATAGCGAAATTCCGCGGGATCAGGTAGTTGCGAGCGTAACCGTCCTTGACGTCGACGACGTCGCCCGCGGCACCGAGGCCGGAGACCTCGTGGGTGAGGATGATCTTCATGTGTCGGTCACCCTTCCCTTATCGCGCGGTGGAGGTGTAGGGCAGCAGCGCCATCTCACGGCTGTTCTTCACGGCCGTGGCGACGTCACGCTGGTGCTGGGTGCAGTTGCCGGTCACGCGGCGGGCACGGATCTTGCCGCGGTCGGAAATGAACTTCCGCAGCATGTTCGTGTCCTTGTAGTCCACGTACGTGACCTTGTCCTTGCAGAAAGCGCAGACCTTCTTCTTCGGCTTGCGCACAGGCGGCTTCGCCATGGTGTATCTCCTGTGTGATCAAGAAGTTGGGGTGCGAACCCGCCCTAGAAGGGGGGTTCGTCCGAGTAGCCGCCGCCACCGCCGCTGCCGCCGGAGCCACCGCCCCAGCCGCCGCCACCGCCCTGGTTGCCACCGGCAGGAGCGCCGGTCGCCCACGGGTCGTCGGCGGGAGCGCCGCCGCCCTGCTGGCCGCCACCGGGGCCGCCGCCCCAGCCGCCGCCACCCTGGGCGCCACCGCCACCGCCACCGCCGCCGCCGTAACCGCCCTGGCCACCGCGGCCGGTGGTCTTGGTGACCTTGGCCGTGGCATTGCGCAGGCTGGCGCCGACTTCCTCGACGTCCAGCTCGTAGACCGTGCGCTTGACGCCCTCACGGTCCTCGTAGGACCGCTGCTTCAGCCGGCCCTGCACGATGACGCGCATGCCTCGCTGGAGCGACTCGGCAACGTTCTCCGCCGCCTGACGCCAGACCGAGCAGGTCAGGAAGAGGCTCTCGCCGTCCTTCCACTCGTTCGTCTGGCGGTCGAAGGTGCGGGGAGTGGACGCGACACGGAACTTCGCGACGGCCGCACCGGAGGGGGTGAAGCGCAGCTCGGGGTCGTCGACAAGATTGCCGACCACCGTGATGACGGTCTCGCCTGCCATGGGGGAACCTCTCGGCGGGTTTGCTCTGGCTGCTTGCTACTCGAATCCCGGGATCAGCTGAGCGTGTGAGCTCAGTGGGTCTCGGGACGGAGGACCTTGGTCCGGAGGACCGACTCGTTCAGGTTCATCTGGCGGTCGAGCTCCTTGACGACCGCAGGCTCGGCCTGCAGGTCGATGACCGAGTAGATGCCCTCGGGCTTCTTCTTGATCTCGTACGCGAGACGACGACGGCCCCAGGTGTCGACCTTCTCGACCTTTCCGCCGCCGTCACGGACGACAGACAGGAAGTTCTCGATCAACGGAGAGACAGCGCGCTCCTCGACCTCGGGGTCGAGGATGACCATCACCTCGTAGTGACGCATGTGGAACCCACCTCCTTTGGACTCAGCGGCCACGGTCGTTCCGTGGCAGGAGGGTTGTGATGCGTAGGCAACGGTATCGGCCACCACTGACAATCGGGGGTTCCCTGGAGAAGCCCCTGCCGTGACATGGGCAGACACCGGTGCGGACGGTACAGACTACCCGCATAGCGGCTTGCGGTTGAAATCCGGCCGTCAGGGCAGCCAATCTGTACACATCGGGTGTGTATGGCGCTACGTTGCGCCGACTTTCGCAGGAGGTGCCCTATGGCACAGGCATTGCGACCCAACACCGCCGGCGGCCTCTTCGCCACGGACGGCAAGCCCCACCCCCTCCAGGACACCCTGCTCGCGGTGACCCTGGTGCTGGGCATCACGTCGTTCATCACGGCACTGGTCGACGAAGACCTGCATCTGCTGAGCTCCTGGACCGGCCTGGTGGGCATTCTCACCGGCGCGTACGGCCAGTGGGTCTCGGAGACGACCCGGGAGCGCTTCGGCCTGATCCTCGGCCTCGGTGCCGCGGGCGTCGGGTTCTTCCTGGGCATGGCGCACGGCGGTCTCTTCGGCGGTCTCCTCGACTGACGCCAGGGACACTCCTTCCGAACACTGAGTGCCGTCCCGGCCGTTCACGGGCCGGGGCGAAGGTTCCGTACGCCCAACCGGCGCGCATCCAAGGCGCAGTAGGCTTCGCGCGAGAGCCGGAGCCCCTGACCCTATGGGGACACACCAGCCCGAGGAGCGCCCCGAAATGAGCCTGACCCTGAGGACCATCAGTCGAGAGCAGCATCTGGCCTACATCCAGAGCCTGCCGTCGGCGAGCCACATGCAGGTCCCGGCCTGGGCTGACGTCAAGGCGGAGTGGCGCTCCGAGAACCTCGGGTGGTTCGACGACAGGACGGGCGAGCTGGTCGGTGCCGGCCTGGTCCTCTACCGGCAGCTCCCCAAGATCAAGCGCTACCTCGCCTACCTGCCCGAGGGCCCGGTCATCAACTGGTTCGCGCCGAATCTGCAGGAATGGCTCGAACCGATGCTGGCGCACCTGAAGCAGCAGGGCGCCTTCTCCGTGAAGATGGGCCCGCCGGTGATCATCCGGCGCTGGGAGGCCCCCTCCATCAAGGCGGGCATCCAGAACCCGGACGTCAAGCGCCTGCGTGACATCGAGGCCGACCACATCGAGCCGCGCGCCTTCGAGGTGGCCGACAAGCTGCGCCGCATGGGCTGGCAGCAGGGCGAGGACGGCGGCGCCGGCTTCGGAGACGTCCAGCCCCGCTACGTGTACCAGGTGCCGCTGGCGAACCGCTCCCTGGAAGAGGTCCACAAGAACTTCAACCAGCTGTGGCGCCGCAACATCAAGAAGGCCGAGAAGGCCGGCGTCGAGGTCGTCCAGGGCGGCTACCAGGACCTCGAGGAATGGCAGCGGCTGTACGAGATCACGGCCGTGCGCGACCACTTCCGGCCGCGCCCGCTGTCGTACTTCCAGCGCATGTGGACGGCCCTCAACAGCGAGGACCCCAACCGCATGCGGCTGTACTTCGCCCGGCACAACGGCGTGAACCTGTCGGCGGCGACGATGCTGATCGTCGGCGGGCACGTCTGGTACTCCTACGGCGCCTCCGACAACATCGGCCGCGAGGTCCGGCCCTCGAACGCGATGCAGTGGCGGATGCTGCGCGACGCCTACGCGCTCGGCGCCACCGTCTACGACCTGCGCGGTATCTCCGACTCGCTGGACGAGACCGACCACCTCTTCGGTCTGATCCAGTTCAAGGTGGGCACGGGCGGGCAGGCCGCCGAGTACCTCGGCGAGTGGGACTTCCCGCTGAACAAGCTCCTGCACAAGGCGCTCGACATCTACATGTCGCGCCGCTGATGTCACGTTCAGTGCTTCCATACCTCTGATACACGGCAACCACGAGAAAGGTTCCAGGTCCGGCCATGGCGCTCACGCTCTACGTCGACACCGCGCGCTGGCGGGCGCACCACAAGCACGTGCAGGAGCAGTTCCCCGGCCTCGTGCCGGTCTGCAAGGGCAACGGCTACGGCTTCGGGCACGAGCGGCTGGCTGAGGAGGCCACGCGGCTGGGCTCGGACGTCCTCGCCGTCGGCACGACGTACGAGGCCGCCCGGATCAAGGACTGGTTCGGCGGTGACCTGCTGGTGCTGACGCCGTACCGGCGCGGCGAGGAGCCCGTGCCCCTGCCGGACCGGGTCATCCGCTCGGTGTCGTCGATAGACGGCGTGTACGGCCTCGTCGGCGCCCGTGTGGTGATCGAGGTGATGTCCTCGATGAAGCGGCACGGCATCGGCGAGCAGGATCTGTCCCAGCTGCACGCCGCCATCGAGAACATCCGTCTGGAAGGCTTCGCGATCCACCTGCCGCTGGACCGCACCGACGGCTCGGACGCGGTCGAGGAGGTCATCGGCTGGATGGACCGGCTGCGCGCCGCCCGGCTGCCTCTGCACACCATGTTCGTCAGCCACCTCAAGGCCGAGGAACTCATCCGGCTCCAGCAGCAGTTCCCGCAGACGCGGTTCCGTGCCCGCATCGGCACGCGGCTGTGGCTGGGGGACCACGAGGCCACCGAGTACCGCGGCGCGGTCCTGGACGTCACGCGCGTGGCCAAGGGGGAGCGCTTCGGCTACCGGCAGCAGAAGGCGGCCTCCGACGGCTTCCTGGTGGTCGTGGCGGGCGGTACGTCGCACGGGGTGGGCCTGGAGGCCCCCAAGGCGCTGCACGGCGTCATGCCGCGCGCCAAGGGCGTCGCCCGGGCCGGCCTCGCGACGGTCAACCGGAACCTTTCTCCGTTCGTCTGGGGCGGCAAGCAGCGCTGGTTCGCCGAGCCGCCGCACATGCAGGTGTCGATCCTGTTCGTGCCCGCGGACGCCCCGGAGCCGAAGGTCGGCGAGGAGCTGGTGGCCCATCTGCGGCACACCACCACGCAGTTCGACCGGCTCATGGACCGCTGACCGGCGTACGCGCCGACGGGCCCAGCACAGCCGGCACAGCAAAAAGGCCGTACACGGTCTTCCGTGTACGGCCTTTCGCGCCGTTCGCTCAGAGCGAACCGCCCGTCGCGCCCCGCCTGCCCCATTCGACCTGCGGCCCGTCGAACTGAGCGGCCGCGTGCCGGGGAGGTCGAGCCGCGGGGCCGAGTACGAAGACGTCCTGAGCGCCGTCGAGCACTCCGCCCGAGGGATCGTCGTCCCCGGACCGGCGGACCGGGTCCCGGTCCGGCATGAAGATGTCGCGCACGACCATGACGCACAGGTACAGCGTGCCCAGCAGGTGCAGGCCGATGGCCCAGTGGTACCCGTCGGTGGGCAGCCCCTTGTGGGCGTCTCCGCTGGTCGTGTACGCGAGGTACATCCAGATCCCCAGGAAGTACGCCACCTCGCAGACCTGCCAGATCAGGAAGTCCCGCCACTTAGGCCGGGCCAGGGCGGCCAGGGGCACCAGCCACAGGACGTACTGCGGCGAGTAGACCTTGTTGGTGAGGATGAACGCCGCGACGATCAGGAAGGCGAGCTGGGCGAACCGCGGGCGGCGCGGAGCGGTCAGCGCGAGCACCGCGACACCCGCGCAGCACACCAGCATCAGCAGCGTGGCGAGCGTGTTGACGGTGTCGGTGCTGAGCGGGTCGTCCGAGTTCTGGGCCATGATCAGCCAGAAGGAACCGAAGTCCACGCCCCGTTCCTGGCTGAACGTGTAGAACTTCGACCAGCCCTCGAACGCGAAGAGCATCACCGGCCCGTTCACGACGACCCAGGCGACGATCGCACCGCCCACAGCCGTCCCGAACTCACGCCACTTGCCCGCGCGCCAGCACAGCACCAGCAGCGGCCCGAGGATAAGGAAGGGATAGAGCTTGGCGGCCGTGGCGAGTCCCAGCAGAACGCCGAAGGCGAGGGAGCGGCCACGCGACCACATCAGCATCGCCGCGGCCGTGAGGGCCACCGCCAGCAGGTCCCAGTTGATGGTCGCCGTCAGCGCGGCGGCAGGCGCCAGGGCGACGAGCAGACCGTCCCAGGGACGCCGGGCATGCGTGCGGGTCACGCACACGGCGATGACCGATGCGCACGCCATCAGCATCCCGGCGTTGACCATCCAGTACCACTGCTCCTGGTCCTGGATGCTGCCGCTGCCGGGCGTGAGCCAGGAGGCGACCTCCATGAAGACGCCGGTGAGCACCGGGTACTCCAGGTACTGCATGTCGCCGGGGAGCTTGTCGAAGTACGGCACGAGCCCGTCGGCGAAGCCACGCCCCTGGTAGAGGTGCGGGATGTCCGAGTAACACGCGTGCGTGTACTGGGAGCTGGCCCCGAAGAACCAGGCGCCGTTGTAGCAGGGCGCCTTCTGGACCAGGCCTAGGGCGAACATGCCGATCGCGACCAGCGCGATCACTCGCACGGGAGTCCACCTGGACGTCCCGAGCAGGGCACGCCGCCCGAGCGGGCCGCCGATCAGCTCGCTGCCGGCCGCGGCGACCTCGTCCTCGTGGGTCGGCCGCACCGGGTCCGGCTCATGGACGCTCGCTTGCGTCGATTCTGCACTGGCCATGCCGCACATCCTGCCGTACACGTCTGTCCATACGCCGAGGGCCGCCGCACCGGGTAGGTGCGGCGGCCCCTGTTTCACGTGAAACACCTTCGCGTTTCACGTGAAACACCCAAGCCGGGCGATCGGTCGGCTATCCCTCGGGGCCTCCGAAGATGCCTCCGTTGCCGTTGCCTCTGGTGTTGCCGACGTCCCCGCCCGTGTCGCTCGGCGAGGGCGAGGGCGACACGTCTCCGCCTGTACCTCCGCCGTTCTCCGTACCGCCGTCGTCCTCGCAGCCGAAGAACCCACAGGTGTCACTCGGCGAGGGCGACGGAAGCGTCGGGGTCTCGCTGGGCGTCGCGCTCGGCGACGAGGACGGGGTTTCGCTGGGCGTGATGCTCGGGGTCGGGGTCGGCGACGGAGCACCCACCGCGTCCTGGATATCGCCGATCTCCTCGGCTTCTGGGAAGCCGGGGTCGGGCTTGCCCTTCAGCGCCGCCTTCATGTACTCGGTCCACACCTCGGTGGGGGTGTCACCACCGTGGATGGACGGCTCACCCGCCGTGCCGTTCATGGAGAGCAGCTTGGCGCTCTTGGGGTCCTCACGGAACATCGCGACCGAGGTCGACAGTTGCTGGGTGTAGCCGACGAACCAGGCCGACTTGTTCTCGTCCGTCGTACCGGTCTTGCCGGCCGCCGTACGGCCCAGGGACAGGGCGTTCTTGCCCGTACCGTTCTGGATGACGTTCTCCAGGACGTCCGTGACGTTGTTCGCCACGTTCTCGGGCATCGCCTGTGTGATGCGCGGCTTGTCGAAGCCTTCGACTTCCTGCCCGTTGAGCTTGACGCTGGTCACCGAGTACGGGGCGGCCTGCTTGCCTGCGGCGGCGAACGTCGCGTAGGCGTCGGCCATGCGGATCGCGCTGGGGGTCGACGTACCGAGCGCGAACGACGGGTTGAGGGTGGCGAAGCTGGCGTCCAGGATGCCGGACTTCTCGGCCACGTCCCGCACGTTCCTCATCCCGACGTCCATGCCGAGCTGGACGAACGGGGTGTTGACGGACTGCTCCATCGCCTTACGCAGGGAGATGTAACCCCAGGGGCGGTCGCTCTCGTTCTTCTGGAGGAACGGTGTGTTGTCCTTCTTCATGACATAGGAGCCATCGTTGTTCCGGACCTTGAGACGGTCGTTGCCGTTGTACTTGCTGAGCGGCGAGAGAGGACCGTCACTCCGGTAGGTGCCGTGCTCCATCGCGGCGGCGAGCACGAACGGCTTCCACGTCGAACCGACGGGGACACCCGAGGTGTCCGCGTTGTTGTTGAAGTGGCCCTTCTCGTAACCCGCGCCACCGTAGAGCGCGACGATCGCGCCGTCCTTGGGCTTCACTGACGCCGCACCGAACTGGACGTGCTTGTCCAGCTCACGCTTCTCCGGATCCAGTTTTTCCTGCTCGACCTTCTTGACGGCCCTGGCCAGCGCCTCGACCTTGTTCTTGTCGAAGGTCGTCTTGATCTGGTAGCCGCCCTGGTCGAACTGCTTCTCCGTGATGTCGGAGTTGTTCAGGACATACTTCTTGGCCGTGTCCACCAGGTAGCTGATCTGGCCGGTCATGCCCTTGGTCGCCTTGCGGCCCTGGGGCGTGGGGTACTTGCTGATCGCCTTCTGGTAGTCGGTGTCCGAGAGCTTCTTGTCGTTGTGCATCTGCTGGAGGATCCAGCTCCAGCGCACCTTGGACCGCTTGAGGTTGTCCTTGGGGTTCGCCGAGGGGTCGAGACTCTCGTTGCCCGCGGGGTCGTAGTACGTCGGGCCCTTGAGCAGCGCGGCGAGGAAGGCGCACTCGCTCGGCTCGAGGTCTTCCGCGTTCTTGCCGTAGTAGGTCTGGGCGGCGGCCTGGATGCCGTAGGCGCCACGCCCGTAGTACGAGGTGTTGAGGTACCCCTGGAGGATCTCGTCCTTGGTGAGCTTCGTGCCCACCTTGATCGAGATGAACATCTCCTTGAACTTACGGCTGACTGTCTGTTCCTGGCTCAGGTATGTGTTCTTGACGAACTGCTGGGTGATCGTCGACCCACCCTGCGTGTCAGCGCCCCGGGCCATGTTCGCCAAGGCGCGGGCGATACCCATGGGGTCGACGCCCGAGTCCTGGTAGAACGTCTTGTTCTCGGCGGAGATCACCGCCTGCTGCATGGCCTTGGGGATCTTGTCGATCGTGACGTTCTGCCGGTTCTGGCCGCTGCCCGTCGCGACCATCTGCTTGCCGTTGGACCAGTAGTAGACGTTGTTCTGCGACCGGGCTGCCGCGTTCTCCTCGTTGGGGACGCCCACCATGGCGTACCCGATGCCCGCCACGGCCACCAGGCTGCCGAAGAAGCCGATGCACAGACCGGAGACGAGCTTCCAGGACGGCAGCCAGCGCTGCCAGCCGTACTTGCCGGCTCGCGGATAGTCGATCAGCCGCTTCCTGTCGGAGACAGCTGCCGCACGCCCGGGACCCCGCCCGGGCCCCGTAGGCCCGCCCGGGGCGGCGCGTCGGCCACCACGGCCCGGTTCGGCCGCTCTGCGGCGGCCGCCTCCGGTACTTCTCTGCGCCGCACGACGGGCCTCGGCACGGCCGCCGTACGCACGCTCCTCACCCCCCGCGTCATAGGAGCCCGACCCATAGGAGTCGGACGGAGACCCGGTGGCGCCTCGCGGGGCCGCGCGGCGGCCGGAGGACGAGCCGGACTGGCCGCGTCGGGCCGCGGCACGTCCGCCTCCCTGCGGCTGCGGCGGTTTGCGACGGTGCTCGCTCATCGAACGACTACTCCTCGGGCAGGCGCACCCTTGCGCGCCTGGAAACGGCGGCTGGTTTCCGGTCCCCCCGAAGTACGGATGCGGTCGGCTCCGCATTCATCGGTCCCGCATGCACCCGTACTACACCGAAGACGACGACGCTCTCAGGCGTCACTTGGTTCCCGGTGATGTGCATGGCGCACAGACTACGCACCGCCAAAACCTGCCGAGGACTGAACTTCACCTCAAACCAGGCAACTCGCGTCCGATGAATCGGTGATGTGATCCCGTTCACCACACCTCCTCTTGTCGCATCCGGAAGGCCGTTCTATCGTCGAGATGTATCGAGTCGATACATCAGCGCGACACATCGGTCCGACATATCGGGTTGGCAGAGAGGAGGCGACGATGAGCCGGCGTTCCGGGATCCTCGAGTTCGCCGTACTCGGCCTGCTCCGCGAATCTCCGATGCACGGCTATGAGCTGCGCAAACGACTCAACACGTCACTGGGTGTGTTCCGTGCGTTCAGCTACGGGACGCTCTACCCCTGCCTCAAGACGCTGGTCGCCAACGGCTGGCTGATCGAGGAGCCGGGGAACGACACCGAGGCCGCTCCCCTCACCGGCCGCCGCGCCAAGATCGTCTACCGGTTGACGGCGGAGGGCAAGGAGCACTTCGAGCAGCTGCTCTCGCAGACCGGGCCCGACGCGTACGAGGACGAGACGTTCGCCGCCCGTTTCGCTTTCTTCGGCCAAACCTCACGCGACGTGCGCATGCGCGTGCTGGAGGGCCGCCGCAGCCGGCTGGAGGAGCGCCTGGAGAAGATGCGCCTCTCCCTGGCCCGGACCCGGGAGCGCCTCGACGACTACACGCTTGAGCTCCAGCGCCACGGGATGGAGTCCGTGGAGCGCGAAGTGCGCTGGCTGAACGAGCTCATCGAGAGCGAACGGGCGGGACGGGACCTGAAGGGTCCCGCCTCCGGGGAGCCCGGTTCGCGTGACACCACATCTGGAGCGTCGGGCGGCCTGCCCCGGCCGGGGGACGACCCCCGTCCGGATACGCCCGACGACACCGCCACGTGAGAGCCCGTTGAAGGGCCTCACTCGTACACACAGGGAGCAACCGGAATGGGTTCGGTCCGCGTAGCCATCGTCGGTGTGGGCAACTGCGCCGCATCGCTGGTGCAGGGAGTCGAGTACTACAAGGACGCCGACCCGGCGTCCAAGGTGCCGGGCCTGATGCACGTCCAGTTCGGCGACTACCACGTCCGCGACGTCGAGTTCGTCGCCGCGTTCGACGTGGACGCCAAGAAGGTCGGTCTCGACCTGGCGGACGCCATCGGCGCCTCCGAGAACAACACCATCAAGATCTGCGACGTACCCAGCACCGGCGTGACGGTGCAGCGCGGCCACACCCTCGACGGCCTCGGCAAGTACTACCGGGAGACCATCGAGGAGTCCGCCGAGGAGCCGGTCGACGTCGTCCAGGTCCTCAAGGACAAGCAGGTCGACGTCCTCGTCTGCTACCTGCCCGTCGGTTCCGAGGACGCGGCGAAGTTCTACGCCCAGTGCGCCATCGACGCCAAGGTCGCGTTCGTCAACGCGCTGCCGGTCTTCATCGCCGGCACCAAGGAGTGGGCGGACAAGTTCACCGAGGCGGGCGTCCCGATTGTCGGCGACGACATCAAGTCCCAGGTCGGCGCCACCATCACGCACCGCGTCATGGCGAAGCTGTTCGAGGACCGGGGCGTCGTCCTGGACCGCACGATGCAGCTGAACGTCGGCGGCAATATGGACTTCAAGAACATGCTGGAGCGCGACCGCCTGGAGTCCAAGAAGATCTCCAAGACGCAGGCCGTGACCTCCCAGATCCGCGACCGCGACATGGGCGCGGACAACGTCCACATCGGCCCGTCCGACTACGTGGCCTGGCTGGATGACCGCAAGTGGGCGTACGTCCGCCTGGAGGGCCGTGCGTTCGGTGACGTCCCGCTGAACCTGGAGTACAAGCTCGAGGTCTGGGACTCCCCGAACTCGGCCGGCGTCATCATCGACGCCCTGCGCGCCGCGAAGATCGCCAAGGACCGCGGCATCGGCGGCCCCGTGCTCTCCGCGTCGAGCTACTTCATGAAGTCCCCGCCCGTCCAGTACTACGACGACGAGGCCCGCGAGAACGTCGAGAAGTTCATCAAGGGTGAAGTCGAGCGCTGAGGCGCCGCAACCAGTCGCTCCTGCCAGGGCTGTGAGGGTCTCCGGGTCGTACGACCCGGGGGCCCTCTCCGTATGTGAGGCTGTGCCCCATGGCCGTCGTCCGTGACCTGCGTGTCCTGTTGCGTTTCCAGGGCTTCAGGCGTCTGCTCGGCGTGCGCCTGCTCTCCCAGGGCGCCGACGGCGTCTACCAGGTCTCACTCGCCGCGTACGTGGTCTTCTCGCCGGAGAAACAGACCTCGGCGGCCGCGGTCGCCTCCGCCATGGCGGTGCTGCTGCTCCCGTACTCCCTCGTCGGCCCCTTCGCCGGTGTCCTGCTGGACCGCTGGCGACGCCGCCAGGTCCTGCTGTACGGCAGCCTGCTGCGCGCCCTGCTGGCCGCCGCCACGGCTCTGCTGATACTCAGTCCGGCTCCGGACTGGCTCTTCTACGTCTCCGCCCTGTGCGTCACCGCCGTCAACCGTTTCGTCCTCTCCGGCCTGTCCGCCGCGCTGCCCCGTGTGGTCGACGCCGAGCGCCTCGTCCTCGCCAACTCCCTTTCCCCGACCGCCGGGACGCTGGCGGCGACCGCGGGCGGCGGTATCGCCTTCGTCGTCCGCCTGTTCGTGGCGGACTCCGATGCCGCCGTGGTGCTCGTGGGGGCCGTGCTGTATCTGTGCGCCGCCCTGGCGTCGCTCAGCATGGCGCGTGAACTCCTGGGCCCCGACCGGACCTTGGTGCGCGAGCCGATCGGTACGGCTCTCAGAGGCACCGCTCGCGACCTGGTGGCGGGGGTACGTCACCTGGCCGCGCCGCAGCGCCGGGAAGCGGCCTGGGCGCTTCTGGCGATGGCGCTGATGCGCTTCTGCTACGGCGCCCTGCTGGTGATGCTGCTGATGCTCTGCCGGTACGCGCTCACCACGACCACGGACGACGGACTCGCCCTGCTCGGGCTGGCGTTGGGCGTCTCCGGCGCCGGCTTCTTCGCGGCGGCCGTAGTGACGCCCTGGGCCGCCGGCCGGCTCGGGCCGGGCCGCTGGATCGTCGTGTGCGCGGGGGCCGCCGCTCTCCTGGAGCCCGCTCTGGGGCTGCCGTTCGCCACTGCCCCTCTGCTGGCCGCGGCCTTCGTCCTGGGTCTGACCACCCAGGCGGCGAAGATCTCCACGGACACGATCGTCCAGTCCTCCGTCGAGGACGGCTTCCGTGGCCGGATCTTCTCGGTCTACGACGTCCTTTTCAACGTCGCTTTCGTCGGAGCCGCCGCCGTCGCCGCCCTGATGCTGCCGCCGGACGGCCGATCCGTGCCTCTGGTGGTCACGATCGCCGTTATCTACGCGGCAGTAGCTGTGACTATGGGCCGGTTTGGGCGCCAGTAAGTGTCACATCAATGACACAGAGCCACATCTGGCTACTGCGGTGTCAGTGGGGACCGATAACTTACGTGGGTCTTATCTCGCGACATGTTCGCGTCACTCACCCATGTTCAAGGGGGACCTCGAAGTGACTACTCCGCCGCCCCAGGGCAACCCGTTCGCGCAGGGCCAGCCCGCGGGTCAGCCCCAGGCTCCGTACCCACCGCAGGGGGGCTACCCCCAGCAGCCCGGCCAGCCTGGCTTCCCGCCGCAGGGTGCGGCTCCGTACGCGCCGGTTCCGCCGCAGCCGACCGGCCGCAAGCTCAGCTTCAAGACCATCAAGAACATCGCCATCGTCATCGCGGTGGCGAGCATCGCCATCGGCGGCTACATAGCCAGCCGGGACGACGCCAAGACGGCGGCCGTCGGCGACTGCATGCACCGTGGCAGCACCAACGACAACAACCCGGACCTCGAGGTCGTCGAGTGCAGCGACGCGAAGGCTCAGTTCGAGGTGCTGGCCAAGATCGAGGGCAAGTTCCTCACGGACACCCTGGCCTCCAGCAAGTGCGAGGCGGAAGCCAAGGGCTTTCAGTACGTGTACACCGAGAGCGGTGACGGCAAGGACTTCCTGCTCTGCCTGAAGGACAAGAAGTAAGGCAGGACACAGCGAGGGGCGGTGTTTCACGTGAAACACCGCCCCTCGATCCGCCTCGGGGGCATGTTTCACGTGAAACATGCCCCCGGTTTCACAGCCTCAGCCTTCCTGCCCGGCCCACCACTCCTTGAGCGCGGCCACCGCGGAATCGTGCTCCATCGGCCCGTTCTCCAGGCGCAGCTCCAGCATGTGCTTGTACGCGCGGCCGATGACCGGACCGGGTCCGACACCGAGGATTTCCATGATCTGGTTGCCGTCGAGGTCGGGGCGGATCGAGTCCAGCTCCTCCTGCTCCTGAAGCTTGGCGATCCGCTCCTCCAGACCGTCGTACGCACGCGACAGGGCCGCCGCCTTGCGCTTGTTGCGTGTAGTGCAGTCCGAGCGGGTCAGCTTGTGGAGGCGGTCGAGGAGCGGGCCGGCGTCACGGACGTAGCGGCGGACCGCCGAGTCCGTCCACTCGCCGGTGCCGTAGCCGTGGAAGCGCAGGTGGAGTTCGACCAGACGTGAGACGTCCTTCACCAGCTCGTTGGAGTATTTCAGCGCCGTCATGCGCTTCTTGGTCATCTTCGCCCCGACCACCTCGTGGTGGTGGAACGAGACCCGGCCGTCCTTCTCGAAGCGACGCGTGCGGGGCTTGCCGATGTCATGCAGCAGGGCGGCCAGACGGAGGGTCAAGTCGGGACCGTCGTCCTCCAGCGCCATCGCCTGCTCCAGGACGATCAGCGTGTGGTCGTAGACATCCTTGTGCCGGTGGTGCTCATCACGCTCCAGGCGCAGGGCCGGCAGCTCGGGCAGCACGCGGTCGGCGAGGCCCGTCTCGACGAGCAGCGACAGACCCTTGCGCGGGTACGGCGACAGGATCAGCTTGTTCAGCTCGTCCCGCACCCGCTCGGCCGAGACGATCTCGATACGCCCGGACATCTCGCTCATCGCCGCGACCACCTCAGGGGCGACCTCGAAGTCGAGCTGAGCCGCGAAGCGCGCGGCCCGCATCATCCGCAGCGGATCGTCCGAGAAGGACTCCTCCGGGGTGCCCGGAGTACGCAGCACACGCGACGCGAGGTCCTCGAGCCCGCCGTGCGGATCGATGAACTCCTTCTCCGGCAGCGCGACGGCCATCGCGTTCACCGTGAAGTCACGGCGGACGAGGTCCTCCTCGATGGAGTCGCCGTACGACACCTCGGGCTTGCGTGAGGTCCGGTCGTACGCCTCCGACCGGTAGGTGGTCACCTCGATCTGGAAAGGTCGATCAGCGTCTCCGACGCGGGCGTTCTTCTGCGCTCCGACCGTGCCGAAGGCGATCCCGACCTCCCAGAGGGCGTCCGCCCACGGGCGCATGATCTTGAGTACGTCTTGGGGGCGGGCGTCGGTCGTGAAGTCCAGGTCATTGCCGAGCCGGCCCAGCAGCGCGTCCCGGACCGAGCCGCCGACCAGGGCAAGTGAGAACCCGGCCTCCTGGAAGCGACGGGCAAGGTCGTCGGCGACAGGAGCGACCCGCAGCAGTTCACTTACCGCGCGGTTCTGCACCTGGCTCAGGGCACTGGGCGTTTCTTCGTTGGCGTTCGGCACAACAGAAGAGGGTACGTGGCCCGGGCGCCCCCGAGCGCCCCCTATTCCGCGTGCAGACACGTCCGTCAATACGCGCACAAGGGATGCCCCTGCCCTGTAGACAACCACTATCTGTCATACGGCAACATTCCGGACAGCACGGCGTCGGGCAACGATCTTGTGGAACGGACCGCGGCACTTCCCCTCAGCGCGCATCGTTACCATGCGTGGACGCACATTCCGACGACCACTGACGACGACGAGGGACGGGCGAGCGCGTGGCCGAGGCGGCAGACTTCCAGGGGACCAGTGCCTCACCTGCCCGCCGGTGGCTGCGGCGCACCGGGGCGCTGCTCGCCGGTGCGCCCCTGCTGGCCGGACTCCTCCAGCTGCCCGCCGCGACGCCGGCGGACGCGTCCGGGCAGGAGTCCCCGCAGGCTGCCTCCGGCGCGGGCTCGGTGTCCGTCGCTGTCGACTCGCTCACCCCCAGCACTCCCAGCGAGGGGGACACGGTGAGCGTGACGGGCACGGTGACCAACAACGGCAAGCAGCCGGTCACCGACGCCCACGTCGACCTGCGGGTGGGGCCCTCGCTCGACACCCGCTCCTCCATCGACGCCCTCGCCAAGAAGAGCGACGACGTCCAGGGCCCCGCAGGCAAGGCCGTCGGCGGCAAGTACACCGAGAAGTTCTCCAAGCTCACTCCCGGCGTCGCGGAGCCCTTCAACATCTCCGTACCGGTCGACGAGCTGGACCTCGGCCAGGACGGTGTCTACCAGCTGGCCGTCGCGCTCTCCGGTGAGACCGCAGCGCAGCCCTGGGACCAGGTTCTCGGCGTCCAGCGCACGTTCCTGCCGTGGCAGCCGGAGGAGGCCGGCACCAAGACGAAGACCACGTTCCTGTGGCCGCTCGTCTCCGACGTCCACATGACGGCCGAGACGGGGTCGAACGAGCAGCAGACGCCGGTCTTCAGCAACGACGACCTCGCCGAGGAGATCTCCCCGGGCGGCCGCCTCGACCAGATGGTGTCGCTGGGCAAAGGTCTCGACGTCACCTGGGTGATCGACCCGGACCTGCTGGCGTCCGTCGACGCGATGACGAAGAACTACGAGGTCAGGGGCGAGGACGGCGCCACCACCTCCGGCCGCGGCCAGGCGGTCGCCAAGCAGTGGCTCTCCGAGCTCCAGCAGGCGGTGGCGGGCAAGGAGGTCGTCGCCCTGCCGTTCGGTGATCCGGACCTGGCCTCCCTCGCCCACAACGGCACGACCGTCACGGGCTCGCTGAGCCACCTCAAGGAGGCCACCGACGCCGTCGACAACACGGTGCCGACGATCCTCCACACGAAACCGTCCACGGACTTCGCGTGGCCCGTGGACGGCGCCGTCGACCCGTCGATCATGAAGGTCGCGACCTCCGCGGGCGCCGACAAGGTGATCGCCCGCAGCGACAGCCTCCAGGACAATCTGTCGTACACGCCGTCCGCGGCACGGCCCATCGGCGGCGGCACCACGGCGGTCGTCGCGGACTCCAGGATGTCCACGGCGTTCCAGGGCGACCTGACAAAGGCCTCCGCGTCCACGCTCGCCGTGCAGCGCTTCCTGGCGCAGAGCCTGACGCTCGGACTCCAGACCGGCAAGCAGCGCAGCGTCGTCGTCGCACCACAGCGCACCCCCTCCGTGAACCAGGCGCAGGCGATGGCCGAGGCCCTGGGGACCCTCCAGGGCGGGAACTGGTCCGAGTCGCAGGACCTCACGGCCGCCGCCAAGGCCAAGCCGGACCCGGCGGCCAACAGGAAGGTGCCGTCCGCCCGGGCGTATCCCCCTTCGCTGCGCAAGCAGGAGCTGCCGCGAGCCGCCTTCGAGCAGATCGCGAGGACGCGGGACAACCTCGACAACTTCAAGGTGATCCTCACCGACGAGTCCCGGGTGGTCACCCCCTTCGGTCGGGCCATGAACCGCGAGATGTCCACGTCGTGGCGAGGCCGCGGCGTCGCGGCCGTGGGATACCGGGACGACGTCGAGTCCTACCTCGACGGGCTGATCGACGGGGTCAAGCTGATCAAGAAGTCGGAGACCAAGCTCTCCGGCCGCAGCGCGACGATCCCGGTGACCGTCCAGAACAACCTGGTCCAAGGCGTCGAGCACCTGGAGCTGCGGCTCACGTCGCAGAACCCGACGCGACTCAAGATCGGCGGCAACGCCTACGAGGAGCAGCGGGTCGCCGTGAACGGCGGGCACAGCCAGTCGGTGAAGTTCACCACGTCCGCCAACGCCAACGGCCGGGCGAAGGTGGAGGCCCAGCTGTACACGGAGGACGGCCGGAAGTACGGCGAGCCCGTCACCTTCGAGGTGAAGGTCACCGAGGTCACCCCCACCGTGATGCTGGTCATCGGCGGCGGCGTCCTGCTCCTGGTCCTCGCCGGCTTCCGCATGTACACCCAGCGCAAGCGCGCCGCCGCCCGCGACGAGGCCGAGGACGCCGCCGGGGAAGCGGACGACGACGTCGACAACCCGGTCGCCGCTTCGCAGAACCCGCAAGCCCCGGGCGACCGTCTCAAGGAGGAGTCCGAAGCCGGCTCGCGGGCAGACGCCCCGCAGCAGCCGAGTGACCCGGCCCCGGACACCGCAGCGGAAAGCGCCGACCCGTCCGGCACGGGTGAGAGAGTGGACCGTTGAGAAGTCGTGGCCGGTGGGCCCGGGACGATGAGGTGGGGTAACCATGAACGCGCCGTACGACGGTGACCACGGCCGTGGCGTGGGCAGCTCGGGCTACCCCGAGTCGGGCGGGCCCGAGGGCCCGCAGCCCGAGCACGGCCAGGTGCCGCCGCAGCCGCCCGCGGACATGTACCTCCAGGACGCCTACGCCCAGGACCCCTACCGGGCACAGGACCTCTCCGCCCAGGACCCGGTCGCCGAGGCTCACTACGACCGCGCCGCGCACCCCCCGCCCCCTCCTGGCACGTACGAGCCGCAGCAGCAGCTCTACGCCCAGCCGCCGCAGTCGCCGTACGCGCCCGACCCGCGGGTGTGGGCCCAGACGCCCCCGCCGGAGCCGGAGGGCCCGACGCGTCACCTGCCGTACGGCGACGACGCCCGGACCACCCAGTTCGTGGGCGTGGACGATCTCGTCTCCCAGGCGGGCGAGCCGCGCCAGGAGCCGGACGCTTTCGCGCATCTCTTCCGGGACCAGCAGCAGGGCAGCGGCCACCCCTCCTACGAGTCGCCCTCGGTCCCCGGCCCGTCCCCGGCCCCGGGCCAGATGGCGCAGGGGCAGTACGCGGCGCACGGGCAGTACGGGGCGGGCCAGTACCCGGCTCCCGGCGAGACCGTGGCGACGCCGGCGGTGGACGACACCCGCGCGCCGGAGCCCGCGGCCTCACCCGCTCCGAAGAAGGGCGGCCGCGCCGCGGGCCTGATGAAGTCCAGCGCCGTGATGGCGGCGGGCACGATGGTCTCCCGCCTCACCGGCTTCATCCGCTCCGCGCTGATCGTGTCGGCCATCGGCGTCGGTTTCCTCGGTGACACCTTCCAGATCGCCTACCAGCTGCCGACGATGCTCTACATCCTCACGGTCGGTGGCGGTCTCAACTCCGTCTTCGTTCCGCAGCTGGTCCGCGCCATGAAGGAGGACGAGGACGGCGGCGAGGCGTACGCCAACCGCCTGCTGACCCTCGTCATGGTGGCGCTCGGGGCACTCACCGCGCTGGGGATCTTCGGCGCGCCGCTCCTGATCCGCATGATGTCCCCCTCGATCGCCAGCGACCCCGCGGCGAACCAGGTCGCCATCACCTTCGCCCAGTACTTCCTGCCCTCGATCTTCTTCATGGGCGTCCACGTGGTGATGGGCCAGATCCTCAACGCCCGCGGGAAGTTCGGCGCGATGATGTGGACCCCGGTCCTGAACAACATCGTCATCATCGCGACGCTGGGCATGTTCATCTACGTCTACGGCACCGCCGCCGACTCCCAGATGAATGTCACGAGCATCCCGCCAGAGGGCCAGCGCCTCCTCGGCGTCGGTGTCCTCCTCGGCCTCGTGGTCCAGGCGCTGGCGATGATCCCCTACCTGCGCGAGACCGGCTTCCGGCTGCGGCTGCGCTTCGACTGGAAGGGCCAGGGCCTCGGCAAGGCCGTCACGCTCGCCAAGTGGACGGTCCTGTTCGTCCTGGCCAACCAGGCGGGCGCCATGGTCGTCGTCTGGCTGTCCACCGCGGCGGGCAAGGCCTCGGACGTCGACGGCACCGGCTTCTCCGCCTATGCCAACGCACAGCTGATCTGGGGCCTGCCGCAGGCCATCATCACGGTCTCCCTCATGGCCGCCCTGCTGCCGCGTCTGTCGCGCTCGGCGGCCGAGGGCGACGGCGGCGCCGTGCGCGACGACATCTCCCAGGGCCTGCGCAACACGGCGGTCGCCATCGTGCCGATCGCGTTCGGTTTCCTCTCGCTCGGCATCCCCATGTGCACGCTGATGTTCGGCTCCTCGGGCACCAGCGAGGCCACCAACATGGGCTTCATGCTGATGGCGTTCGGTCTCGGTCTGATTCCGTACTCCGTGCAGTACGTCGTCCTGCGCGCCTTCTACGCCTACGAGGACACTCGAACTCCCTTCTACAACACGGTCATCGTGGCCGCCGTCAACGCGGGTGCCTCGGCGGTCTGCTACTTCGTCATGCCGTCGCGCTGGGCCGTGGTCGGCATGGCCGCCTCGTACGGCCTGGCCTACGCGATCGGCGTCGGCGTCGCCTGGCGCCGGCTGCGCAAGCGGCTGGGCGGGGAACTCGACGGCGCCCGTGTTCTGCGGACTTACGCCCGGCTGTGCATCGCGTCGGTCCCGGCGGCCCTGCTCAGCGGCGCGGCCTGCTACGGCATCGGCCGCACGCTCGGTCAGGGCGTCGTGGGCTCGCTCGCCGCGGTGCTGACGGGTGGTGCCGTTCTGCTCGTGATCTTCTTCGTCGCCGCCCGGCGCATGCGCATCGAGGAACTCAACTCGCTGGTCGGCATGGTCCGCGGACGGCTGGGACGCTGAGTCGGGGGGGTAGGCGCACAACCATCGTCAGCCACCGCGTGTCGTGCATAGCGGCGGACTGTGGGCACAATTGGTTTCGGCGTCGGACGGCGTACAACGGATGCCGGGCGGCGCGCAATGGATGGGGAGGCAGGAACGACGGTGGCGGAACGGAGTACGGCTGCCGTCGACGTGGCAGACAACAGCGACGAGGCGTCGCTGACCGCGCAGGCGGACCAGTCCACGGCCGACGGGGTGGCCAAGAACCGGGAGCGGGACACGGACAGCGACGAGGTACAGGAGAGCACCCGGACCGACGGTTCCGGGAAGACCTCGCCGCCTGAACTGCACAGTGGTCACAAACTCGCCAGACGCTACCGCCTCGAGGAGTGCGTCACCCGTCTGGACGGTTTCAGCAGTTGGCGTGCCGTGGACGAGAAGCTCCGCCGTGCCGTCGGCGTGCACATTCTGCCCGCGGATCACTCACGAGCCCGGTCTGTCCTGGCCGCCGCCCGCTCCTCCGCCCTCCTGGGCGACCCACGCTTCGTCCAGGTGCTGGACGCGGTGGAGGAGAACGACCTCGTTTACGTCGTCCACGAGTGGCTTCCGGACGCGACGGAACTGACCACGCTCCTCGCCTCCGGGCCGCTGGAGCCGTACGACGCCTACCAGATGGTCAGCCAGGTCTCCTCCGCCATGGCCGCCGCCCATCGCGAGGGTCTGGCCCATCTGCGGCTGAACCCCAACGCCGTCCTGCGCGCCTCGACCGGCCAGTGGCGCATCCGCGGACTCGCGGTGAACGCCGCGCTGCGGGGCGTCGCGTCCGACACCCCCCAGCGCACGGACACCGAGGCCATCGGCGCCCTGCTGTACGCGGCGCTCACCCAGCGCTGGCCGTACGAGAGCGACGCCTACGGGCTGTCCGGCCTGCCGAAGGACATCGGCCTGATCGCGCCCGACCAGGTGCGTGCCGGTGTGCACCGCGGTCTCTCCGAACTCTCCATGCGCGCGCTCGTCAACGACGGCGCCACCGCCTCCCGGCACGAGTCGCCGTGCACCACGCCGGAGGAGCTGGTGAAGGCGATCGGCGAGATGCCCCGCATCCGCCCGCCGGAGCCGGCGTTCACCGCCCCGCCCGAGTACCAGCGCACGTCGTACCAGCAGGGCACGTACGGCCGCCAGGGCACGCACCCCGGTACCACCCAGCCGGTCCCGACCCCGCCGCCCCCGTTGCAGAGCCGCACAGGCAAGGCCCTGAAGTGGGCCGTGTCCGCGCTCCTGATCGCCGCGCTGGGCCTCGGCAGCTGGCAGCTCGCGGACGCGCTCATGGACCAAGGGGGCAAGAACGAGGACCCGGGCCAGACGCAGACGAACGACGGGAACGACAAGAGTCCCAAGAAGCCGGCGAGCGGCAAGCCCATCACCATCAGCGGTGCCCACGACTTCGACCCCTTCGGCGATCAGACCGAGAAGCCGTCCGACATAGGGAAGGTCTACGACAACAGCACCGCCACCTACTGGCAGACGGACTTCTACCTCAGCGCGGACTTCGGGCGCCTGAAGCCGGGCGTCGGCATAATCCTCGATCTCGGCAAGACCCAGCAGGTCGGGAAGGTGACGGTCACCTTCGTGGGCGAAACCTCTGTCGAGCTCCGCAGCGCGAGCGCGGACGCCGGTTCGGAGCCGACGTCGTTCGACGCCTACACCAAGGTCGCCGAGGGCACCGGAACGACGGTAGAGCTCAAGCCCGGCAAGTCCCTCAAGAGCCGCTATCTCCTGGTGTGGCTGACCGATCTGCCCATACAGCCAGACGACGGCAAGTGGCGCGGCAGGGTCGCGGACATCAAGGTGACCAGCTGACGGCATCTGCCTCGAGGAAGGAGGCCGATGGCAGACGGCACCGGGTATGACGGAGTGAGTGATCAGGACCTGCTCGCCCGCCACGTGGAAGGCGACCCCGACGCCTTCGGTGAGATCGTGCGGCGGCACCGCGATCGCCTCTGGGCCGTCGCCCTGCGGACGCTGGGAGACCGCGAGGAGGCCGCTGACGCGGTGCAGGACGCCCTCGTCTCCGCCTACCGGGCCGCCCACACCTTCCGGGGCCAGTCCGCCGTCACGACCTGGCTGCACAGGATCACGGTGAATGCCTGTCTGGACCGCGCCCGCAAGGTCGCCTCCCGGAAGACCTCTCCCGTCGACGACACCGAGCGCCTGGAGCAGCTGCTGGAGCCGCACGAGTCGGCTTCGGCGCCCGCCGAGCGCAACGATCTCCACCGGCAGCTCATCGAAGCCCTGGGGACCCTGCCGGCCGACCAGCGGGCGGCGCTCGTCCTGGTGGACATGCAGGGCTACCCGGTCGCGGAGGCGGCCCGCATCCTCGACGTGCCGACCGGCACAGTGAAGAGCCGATGTGCGCGCGGCAGAGCCAGACTCCTGCCGCTGCTCACCCATCTGCGGCCTGACAGCAACGGTGAGAGCAAGAAGCCGGGCGGGGAACGGAACCGGACGCAGGGGCCGGCCGTCCCACCCGCAGCGGGACCGCGCCAAGCGGAACCACCGGACACAGGACCGAGCGACCCAGCGGCAGTGAAGGGCGGAGGTGGACGAGCGTGACGTCGACAACAGACATGGCCGGACACCCGGACGTCGCGGAGATCTCCGACCTGGCCGAGGGACTCCTCCCACCGTCCCGGAGCACCGACGTACGCCGGCACCTGGACGGGTGCGAGCTCTGCGCTGACGTCTACGCCTCCTTGGGGGAGATCCGCGGGCTGCTCGGCACGCTGCCGGGCCCACCCCGCATGCCCGCCGATGTCGCAGGCCGCATCGATGCCGCCCTCGCTGCCGAGGCCCTGCTGAACGCCACCGGGCCGGAGAGCGCGGAGAGCCATACGCCGGTGAGCACTCCCCGGTCCGCATCCGAGGACGACAGCGGTGCGCATGTTTCACGTGAAACATCGACCCCCGCCGACCGGCCCGCCGGCCGTCCCCGTTCTTCCACCACCGGCCCGGGCCGCAAGGGCCGCACGCTGAACGGGCGCCGCAGGTTCGCCGTACTGGGGACCGTCTTCACCGTCGCCGCCCTGGGACTGGGCTCCGTCCTGCTGTCGTCACTCGGAGACGGCAAGCCCCCGCAGGACACGGCGGGCGGACAGCAAACAGCCCCTGCGGACACCTTCTCCGAGGGGAAGCTGGAGAAGCAGGTCACCGACCTCCTGACGGAGAACCAGGGCAAGAAGGGCAGTTCCCGCACCCCCTTCGGCTCGGCGACAGCCCCGGGTACCGACCATCCCCAGGTCTTCAGGGCGCCCACAGTGCCCGGCTGCGTCCGCGACGGTATCGGGCGCAAGGACACGGCCCTCGCTGTGGAGAACGGCAGGTATCAGGGGAAGAAGGCCATGCTGGTGTTGCTCCCCGACGCCTCCGACGCCACGCGGGTCACCGCCTACATCGTCGATGCGACCTGTGTGGATCATTCCGCGACGGCCGCAACCGGCAAGGTCCTTCTTCAGCGCTCGTACCCGTCCGCCTGAGGCACGTCTTCGTCTTCATCCCGCTCGGTACCCGGCACAGGACCGCATCTCCGTGTGCCCGGACACAGCGGGAATGCGCGCCCCTTAGGATCCGTTGGGTGGGGTGAGAGCTCCGAGAGGAGCTCCCCCCGGTCGAAGACGCAGTCCAGAGACGAGGAATCCAGCCGTGAGCGACGTCCGTAACGTGATCATCATCGGCTCCGGGCCCGCCGGCTATACGGCGGCGCTCTACACCGCGCGCGCGTCGCTGAAGCCACTGGTGTTCGAGGGCGCCGTCACCGCAGGCGGCGCGCTCATGAACACCACCGACGTCGAGAACTTTCCTGGCTTCCAGGACGGCATCATGGGCCCCGAGCTCATGGACAACATGCGCGCCCAGTCGGAGCGCTTCGGCGCCGAGCTCGTCCCGGACGACATCGTCAACGTCGACCTGACCGGTGAGATCAAGACCGTCACGGACACGTCCGGTACCGTCCACCGGGCCAAGGCCGTCATCGTCGCCACCGGCTCGCAGCACCGCAAGCTCGGTCTGCCGAACGAGGACGCCCTCTCCGGCCGTGGGGTGTCCTGGTGCGCCACCTGTGACGGGTTCTTCTTCAAGGACCAGGACATCGCCGTGATCGGTGGTGGCGACACCGCCATGGAGGAGGCCACCTTCCTCTCGCGGTTCGCCAAGTCCGTGACCATCGTCCACCGCCGTGACACCCTGCGCGCCTCCAAGGCCATGCAGGAGCGCGCCTTCGCCGACCCGAAGATCACGTTCGTGTGGGACAGCGAGGTCGCCGAGATCCAGGGCGACCCGAAGCTCTCGGGCCTGAAGCTGCGCAACCTCAAGACCGGCGAGCTTTCGGACCTGCCGGTGACCGGTCTCTTCATCGCCATCGGCCATGACCCCCGCACCGAGCTCTTCAAGGGTCAGCTCGACCTGGACGACGAGGGTTACCTGAAGGTGGCTGCGCCGTCGACGCGCACCAACCTGACCGGTGTCTTCGGTGCGGGCGACGTGGTCGACCACACCTACCGTCAGGCGATCACGGCGGCCGGTACCGGCTGTGCCGCCGCTCTCGACGCCGAGCGCTACCTCGCCGCCCTCGCGGACGAGGAGCAGCCCGAGCCCGAGAAGACCGCTGTCTGACCTCTCCCTACCCGCCCCACGCACCAACCAGTTAAGGAGCCCGCCGTGGCCGGCACCCTGAAGAATGTGACCGACGACTCCTTCGAGCAGGACGTCCTCAAGAGCGACAAGCCCGTCCTGGTGGACTTCTGGGCCGCCTGGTGCGGTCCGTGCCGCCAGATCGCGCCGTCCCTCGAGGCGATCGCCTCCGAGTACGGTGACAAGATCGAGATCGTCAAGCTGAACATCGACGAGAACCCGGGTACGGCCGCCAAGTACGGCGTCATGTCCATCCCGACGCTGAACGTCTACCAGGGTGGCGAGGTCGCCAAGACCATCGTGGGTGCCAAGCCGAAGGCCGCGATCGTTCGCGACCTCGAGGAGTTCATCGCCGAGTGAACCGGCGGTGCCGTCTAAGCGACGGTGCATGTTTCACGTGAAACACGAATGGGCCAACCCGGAAGGGTTGGCCCATTCGTTTGACTGCTTCCTCTACAACGGGCGCAGCGCTGGCTCCTTCTGTACGGCTCCCAGGAGCCGGTCCAACGCCATCTCGACGTCTTCCTTCCAGGAAAGCGTCGACCGTAGTTCCAGCCTCAGCCGGGGATACGTGGGGTGCTGCCGGACCGTCTTGAAGCCCACTGCAAGGAGATGGTCGGCGGGCAGCACACAGGCCGGTTCCTTCCAGCGGGCATCTCCGAACGCCTCGATCGCTTTGAACCCGCGACGCAGCAGATCCTTCGCGACCGTCTGAACCATCACCCGGCCCAGTCCCTGCCCCTGGTACCCCGGCACGATGAACGACGTCATCAGCTGAACCGCGTCGGGGGAGACGGGACTCGTGGGGAACGCCGTGGAGCGCGGGACATAGGCGGGAGGAGCGTAGAGCACGAAGCCCACCGGTACGTCGTCGACGTACACGACCCGACCGCAGGACCCCCAGTCCAGCAGAACGGCCGAGATCCAGGCTTCCTTCTCCAGAGCGGACTCGCCCGCCTTTACCGCGGCCTCACCGCTGACCGGGTCGAGCTCCCAGAAGACACACGAGCGACAGCGCCTGGGAAGGTCCTGAAGGTTGTCCAGCGTGAGCGGTACGAGCCGGCGCCCCATGAAGGCTGTTCCTCGCTTCCTTGGCCTGCCGCGTCGCGGGCGGCTGTCAGAGCGCTCCGTTCCCTGAGGAGGCTGCCGATGAACCCACCGACCGCCCCCAGCCCCAAACCGGCGCTCACCAGTCCTGTGCGGCTCATCGTTCGCATGGCCCCTGCCTTCCTCTCAGAGGTGGTGCCGGGTGGTTGCGCCGTATCCGAACGCATCGTATCCACGATGCGATTCCGTCGATACCGCCAGAAAGGAAAGAGCGGGCCACGTTCCGGCACACACCGGACATGGCCCGCTCTGTCATCCACAACAGAGGCTCCTGCCGGAGGCTCAGGACTCGTCCTCCTCGGAGTCGCCCTCCAGGAGACTCTTCTGCAGAACCGGTCCCTCGCCCGGAGCGAGTGAGCCGAGGATCCGCTCAAGGTCCTCCATGGAGGCGAACTCGACAGTGATCTTGCCCTTCTTCTGGCCCAGGTCGACCTTCACCCGCGTCTCGAAGCGGTCCGAGAGCCGTGTGGCGAGCTCGGACAGCGCGGGAGAGACACGAGCACCGGCACGCGGGCCCTTGGGCCTCTGGGCCTTCTGGGGACGCGAACCCATCAGGGTCACGATCTCCTCGACGGCCCGCACCGACAGCCCCTCGGCCACGATGCGGTGGGCCAGCCTGTCCTGCTCCTCCGAGTCCTCGACGGACAGCAGGGCCCGTGCATGGCCGGCGGAGAGCACTCCGGCGGCGACCCGGCGCTGTACCGCCGGCGAGAGCTTCAGCAGACGCAGGGTGTTCGAGACCTGCGGGCGGGATCGGCCGATGCGGTCCGCCAGCTGGTCGTGCGTGCAGTTGAAGTCCCGCAGCAACTGGTCATAGGCGGCTGCCTCTTCCAGAGGGTTCAACTGGGCGCGGTGCAGGTTCTCCAGCAGAGCGTCCAGAAGGAGCTTCTCGTCCTCCGTGGCCCGCACGATCGCCGGAATCGCCTCCAGCCCCGCCTCACGGCAGGCCCGCCAGCGACGCTCGCCCATGATGAGCTCGTAGTGGGCGGGACCCACCTGCCGTACGACGACCGGCTGGAGGAGCCCCACTTCCTTGATGGAGGTGATGAGCTCCGCGAGCGCGTCCTCGTCGAAGACCTCACGCGGCTGCCGCGGGTTCGGCGTGATGGAGTCGAGGGGGAGCTCGGCGAAGTGCGCACCCACGGGCGCCGCAGGCGCGGCGGGAGCATTCGGCGGCGTCGGCTCCTCTGTTTCACGTGAAACAGTTGGCAGGGTCGCCACCTTCGCTGCGGCCACCCCGCGGTCGTTCGGCAGCACGGGCACTGCCGCGGGGGAAGTGGACGCGGCGCCCCCCGCCGCAGCCTGGGCCACCGACTTCTCCGTCGGTGCGGCAGGGATCAATGCGCCGAGACCACGGCCCAGCCCCCTCCGTCGCTCGCTCACTGGATGCCCTCCACCATGCTCGGGTCGTTCTGTTGTGCGCCGATGTGGGCGTGCGTGGCGTCATAGCTGATACCCACGCCCTTCAGCGCGATCTCTCGTGCCGCCTCAAGGTAAGAGAGGGCACCACTTGATCCAGGATCGTAGGTCAGGACCGTCTGCCCATAACTCGGCGCCTCGGAGATACGGACGGACCTGGGAATGCTCGTCCGCAGCACCTCGTCACCGAAGTGGGTGCGCACCTCTTCCGCGACCTGGGACGCGAGTCGCGTCCGGCCGTCGTACATGGTGAGCAGGATGGTCGACACATGCAGGGCGGGGTTGAGATGCCCCCGCACCAGGTCGACGTTACGCAACAACTGACCCAGACCTTCCAGCGCGTAGTACTCGCACTGAATCGGGATCAGAACCTCCTGGCCCGCCACCAACGCATTGACCGTCAGGAGGCCGAGGGAGGGCGGACAGTCGATGAGGATGTAGTCCAGCGGCTGCTCGTATGCCTGGATGGCGCGCTGCAGCCGGCTCTCCCGTGCCACCAGGGACACCAGCTCGATCTCCGCACCGGCGAGATCGATCGTGGCAGGGGCACAGAAGAGACCCTCGACATCGGGGACCGGCTGGACGACCTCGGAGAGCGGCTTGCTCTCCACCAACACGTCGTAGATGGACGGAACTTCGGCGTGATGGTCGATGCCCAGCGCAGTGGACGCATTGCCCTGTGGGTCGAGGTCGACCACCAGAACTCGGGCGCCGTGCAGGGCCAGTGACGCGGCAAGGTTGACGGTCGTCGTCGTCTTGCCCACACCACCCTTCTGGTTCGCGACCACCATGATTCGGGTCTGCTCGGGCCGTGGCAGGCCCTCGCCGGCGCGGCCTAGAGCCTCCACCGCCAGTTGGGCAGCACGACCGATGGGAGTGTCGTCCATCGGAGGCGGTGTTTCACGTGAAACATCCGCCCCCATCGACTCGGTACGGGGACCGGGGACCGGATCGGTCATCGGTCCCGCGATGTTGGCGTCGGACCGCAAGGATTCACTCTCCTCGACTTCAGGCTCGCAATGAACAGAGCCTCCCATGTCTTCGGGGTCGTGAACCAGTGAGGCCTTCCGTTCTGTGGAGAATTCCACCTCTGTGGACAACTCAGGTCCCTCATCGAGTGACCCGAGAGGCTTACGGTCGCGGGGTTCGGCCGCAGCGCGGCCACGACTGATGATGCCGTGCAGCAGTGAGCGACGTTTCACGTGAAACACGATGCACAGCAGTCGTTGCCGGATTGTCGCGACACTCCGGCATGCATAGGTTTGGCAGCTTGTGTGGAGTACGTCTCGTCGTCAGGACGGATCAGCGTCGCCGGAAAAGATCAACGTCCCCAGCGGGGTCAGCGTCGGCGGCGGGCACGCCCCGTGCGAGCCGCCTTGGCGCGCTTCGCGGCGAAGCGCACACCGCCGGGGCTTTCCCCGACCTCGACCCGTACCACCGTGGACATCGGGTCCACCACGCCCTCTCCGACATGCAGGATGGACGTCTCCACCGCACCGAGCTTACTCAGGGCCGCTGACGCGCTCTTCAGCTCCTCCTCGGCGGCGTCTCCCTTGAGCGCGAGCATCTCCCCGTACGGACGCAGCAGAGGGATGCCCCACGTGGCAAGGCGATCGAGGGGGGCGACGGCTCTGGCCGTCACGACGTGGACGGGCTGGATCTTCCCCATGACTTCCTCGGCCCGGCCGCGCACGACGGTCACATGATCGAGGCCGAGCAGCTCCACGACCTCGGAGAGGAAGTTGGTACGCCGCAGCAGCGGTTCCAGCAGTGTGATCTTCAGGTCCTCCCGGACCAGTGCCAGGGGAATGCCGGGGAGTCCGGCGCCCGAGCCGACATCGCACACCGTCACGCCCTCGGGCACAACCTCCGAGAGCACCGCGCAGTTCAGCAGGTGCCGCTCCCACAGGCGGGGCACTTCACGCGGGCCGATGAGACCGCGCTGCACGCCCGCCTCAGCAAGCAGCTCGGCGTACCGCACCGCATCCGCGAAGCGATCACCGAACACCTCGCGCGCCTGCTCGGGCGCGGGGGGAAGCTCCGCTGCCTCCGTCACGGGGGACCGTCCTTCCGTACGCGTCAGCGCACCAAGCGCCGACACCAGAACCACCAGAACTATCAGGCTGACAAACTTCGGCCCCGCCTGCGCAACAGACGGGGCCGGGGAACGTAGGGGCCGATCAGGCGGGAAGCACGACGACGAAGCGCTGCGGCTCCTCGCCCTCGGACTCGCTGCGCAGGCCCGCGGCCTTGACCGCGTCGTGCACGACCTTGCGCTCGAACGGCGTCATCGGGTCCAGCTTCACGGCCTCACCGCTGCTCTTCGCCTCGGCCGCGGCCTTGGCGCCCAGCTCGGAAAGCTCGGAGCGCTTCCGGGCCCGGTATCCCGCGATGTCGAGCATCAGCCGGCTGCGGTCACCGGTTTCACGGTGCACGGCCAGACGGGTGAGCTCCTGGAGTGCCTCCAGCACCTCACCGTCACGGCCGACCAGCTTCTGGAGGTCGCGGCTGCCCGTGTCGCTGATGATCGAGACAGAGGCACGGTCGGCCTCGACGTCCATGTCGATGTCGCCGTCGAGGTCGGCGATGTCGAGCAGACCCTCCAGGTAGTCCGCCGCGATCTCGCCCTCCTGCTCCAGGCGAGTCAGGGTGTCTGCCCCCTCGGCAGCGGCGGAGGTGGTGCCTTCCGTCACGGGATGGACTCCTTCTTACTTCTTGGACGGGGACTTGGGCCGCTGCGGACCCTTGCGCTGTCCGGACTGGGCCTTGCTGCGGGTACCGCTGCCGGACTTCGCACCGGACTTCTTGGCAGCGGGGGCGGGCTTGGCGTCCTCGGGCTCGTCGGACTTCGTGAGCGACGTCTTCTGCCCTGACTCTTCGGCCGCCTTCGTGGCACCGGACTGCCGCTGAGCCTTGCTCTGCCGCTTGGGCTGCTGCCGCTTGGGCGTGCCGGTGGTCGGCGTACCGTCCTCGGCTTCGACGGCGACAGTGGTGTCGCTCTTGATCACGGTGCCGTCGGCCTGGGCGGCGAGGCCGGCCTTGCTCAGGCCGTTGATGAACTTGCGCTCGAACTCGTTGCGGTCGCGTCCCTTGGCGACGATCGCCTTGACGATGACCTTGTCACGGCGCCGGCTGACCTTGCCGTGACTGGTGACGTGCTTGTGCAGCCGCTCCAGGTACGAGGCCTGGGCCTTGGAACCCGGCGTCGGGTTGTTGTGGATCACGTACATCTGCTGGCCCATGGTCCACACGTTGGTGGTCAGCCAGTAGACGAGGACACCGACGGGGAAGTTGATGCCGAAGACGGCGAACATGATCGGGAAGACGTACATCAGCATCTTCTGCTGCTGCATGAACGGCGTCTTCACCGTGGTGTCGACGTTCTTCGTCATCAGCTGACGCTGGGTGAAGAACTGCGAGGCCGACATCAGCACGATCATGATGGCGGTGACCACGCGGACGTCGGTGAGGGAGGCACCGAGTGCTTCCACCTTCGACGCGCTGTCGGTGAACTTCACCGCAAGCGGAGCACCGACGATGTGCGCCTTCTGGGCACTCTCCAGAAGGCTGGTGTTGATCACGCCGATGGTGTCGTTCGACGCGATGCTGTTCAGCACGTGGTACAGGGCGAAGAAGAACGGGGACTGCGCCAGGATGGGAAGGCACGAGGACAGCGGGTTGGTACCCGTGTCCTTGTACAGCTTCATCATCTCTTCGGACTGACGCTGCTTGTCGTTCTTGTAGCGCTCCTGGATCTTCTTCATCTCGGGCTGGAGCGTCTGCATGGCCCGGGTCGCCTTGATCTGCTTCACGAAGAGCGGGATCAGGCAGATACGGATCAGGATCACCAGGGACACGATCGACAGGCCCCAGGCCCAGCCGGTGTCAGGCCCGAAGAGGGCGCCGTACACCGAATGGAACTGGACGATGACCCAGGAGACGGGTGTGGTGATGAAGCTGAAGAGGCTGGCAATCGTGTCCACTAATCATGCTCCTTGGGCATGGGACGGTGTCTCTGCGGCCTGGCTCGAAGGACTGGACTGACTTGTGGGAGAAGTCTGTCCCTCGGTGGCCGGGACGGCGGCGGAGGGCCCGCCCTTGCGTGCACGCCACGCGTTACGCAGCATTTCGTGCCACCGCGGGCGCTTGCGCGGCGGGACATGGTCCACACCGCCCAGCGACCACGGGTTGCACCGCAGGATGCGCCAGGCCGTGAGTGCCGTTCCCTTGATGGCACCGTGCCGGTCGATGGCCGTGAAGCCGTAGTGGGAGCACGATGGGTAGTACTTGCAGACCGGCCCGAGCAGCGGACTGATCGTCCACTGGTAGAGCTTGATCAGAGCAAGCAGCGGGTACTTCATCGCGCGCCCCCTCCCAGCAGCCGCTGGAGGGCGGCATCCAGGTCTCGGGCCAGCTGTGCATGGTCGGCGTCGCCCGCACCGGGCAGCGCTCGTACCACTACCAGGCTACCGGGGGGCAGCTGGGCGACTCGGTCGCGCATCAGATGGCGAAGCCTGCGCTTCACTTTGTTGCGTACGACCGCACCGCCCACGGCTTTGCTCACGACGAAACCCGCACGCGTCGGGGGAGCGCTCTCCCCAGGCGCATGCGGGTCCGTTGCACCGCTTCGAAGGTGGACGACGAGGTGCGGGCGTCCTGCCCGGCGTCCTCGCCGTACCGCGGTCGCGAAGTCCTCGCGCCGCCTCAGCCGGTTCTCGGTGGGCAGCACGACGTCATGACCTGATCGGAATCAGGCGGACAGGCTGGCGCGACCCTTGCTGCGACGGTTCGCGAGAATCGCGCGACCGGCACGGGTACGCATCCGCAGGCGGAAGCCGTGGGTCTTCGCGCGACGACGGTTGTTCGGCTGGAAGGTGCGCTTGCTCACTCGGGGGCTCCAGAAGAAATCGGTAGTTGCGGGGTGCCGTCCTGGCTGTCACCGTGCGCCCACGAGTAGCTCGCAGTTACGCCCGTGTGCACCGCTGACCGATCACCCAAATGATCTGTGCCCATCGGAGGCAGGCGGCAGCAGCCATCGACAACTCGACCTGGTTACGGTACGCGCGGCTACGCCATCCGGTCAAACCGGCAGCAGCCCGGAGACACTTGTCCACAGGCTGGGGACAACAACTTGAACCGTAGTGGCCGCCCTGACTACCGTGACGGAACTCCGATTCGTTCCCTTATCCCTGCCCCACCCGATTTACATCCCGAGCCGTCCCAGAACCACACGTTCGTGGGACCTGTGAGAGAGCGTGCCCTGTGGCTGACGTACCTGCCGATCTTGCCGCAGTGTGGCCACGCGTATTGGAGCAGCTCCTCGGGGAGGGCCGCGGCCAGGGCGTCGAGGCGAAGGACGAGCACTGGATCCGCCGCTGCCAGCCGCTCGCGCTGGTCGCGGACACGGCCCTGCTCGCCGTACCGAACGAATTCGCGAAGGGCGTACTCGAGGGCCGCCTGGCTCCCGTCGTCAGCGAGACCCTGAGCCGCGAGTGCGGCCGCCCGATCCGGATCGCGATCACCGTCGACGACTCCGCGGGCGAGCCCCCGGCCACACCGGCCCCCCAGGCCCGGCCCCAGCCGCGTTACGAGGAGCCCGAGATTCCGGCCGCGCGCCAGGACCGCGACGGTTATGAGGGGTACGGCCGCCACCGCGCCGACCAGCTGCCGGGAACGGCCGGCGACCAGCTCCCGCCTACGCGCGGAGATCAACTCCCCACCCCCCGTCCCGCGTACCCGTCCGAGTACCAGCGCCCCGAGCCCGGCTCCTGGCCGCGGCCGACGCAGGACGAGTACGGCTGGCAGCAGCAGCGCCTCGGCTTCCCCGACCGTGACCCGTACGCGTCGCCGAGCCAGGACGGCTACGGCTCACAGGACTCGTACGGATCCCAGGACTCGTATGGATCTCGTGGGTCCTCGCAGGAGTCGTACGGATCCCGTGGATCACAGGGATCACACCGGCCACAGGGGTCCCATGGGTCGCAGGACTCCTACGGCTCGTCCTCCCAGGACGCCTACGGCTCCCCGTCCCAGGACTACCGTCCGCAGTCCATGGAGCGCCCCTCCTACGACCAGCCGCGCTCCGACTACGACACATCACGCCCCGACTACGACCAGCGCGACCCGGTCCGCCGGGAGCTGCCCGAGCCGCCGGCCGGCTCCGGGCACGTGCACCGCGGCGGCCCCGTCGGCCCGAACCTGCCCACGACCGGTGCGCCCGGCCCACTGGCCGCGCAGCCCGCGCCGGCGACCGGCCCGGGTGAGCCCACCGCGCGCCTGAACCCGAAGTACCTCTTCGACACGTTCGTCATCGGCGCCTCCAACCGCTTCGCGCACGCCGCCGCGGTCGCCGTCGCCGAGGCACCGGCGAAGGCGTACAACCCCCTGTTCATCTACGGGGAGTCCGGGCTCGGCAAGACGCACCTGCTGCACGCGATCGGGCACTACGCGCGCAGCCTCTACCCGGGCACGCGGGTGCGGTACGTGAGCTCGGAGGAGTTCACCAACGAGTTCATCAACTCGATCCGCGACGGCAAGGGCGACAGCTTCCGCAAGCGCTACCGCGAGATGGACATCCTCCTCGTCGACGACATCCAGTTCCTGGCGGACAAGGAGTCGACGCAGGAGGAGTTCTTCCACACCTTCAACACGCTCCACAACGCCAACAAACAGATCGTGCTGTCCTCCGACCGGCCGCCCAAGCAGCTGGTCACGCTGGAGGACCGGCTGCGGAACCGTTTCGAGTGGGGTCTGATCACCGACGTGCAGCCGCCCGAGCTGGAGACGCGTATCGCGATCCTCCGCAAGAAGGCGGTGCAGGAGCAGCTGAACGCGCCGCCGGAGGTGCTGGAGTTCATCGCCTCCCGGATCTCGCGCAACATCCGCGAGCTGGAGGGCGCGCTGATCCGGGTCACGGCGTTCGCCTCGCTCAACCGGCAGCCGGTCGACCTGGGCCTGACGGAGATCGTCCTCAAGGACCTGATCCCCGGCGGCGAGGACTCGGCCCCCGAGATCACGTCCACGGCGATCATGGGCGCGACGGCGGACTACTTCGGGCTGACCGTCGAGGACCTGTGCGGCACCTCGCGCGGCCGCGCCCTCGTCACGGCCCGGCAGATCGCCATGTACCTGTGCCGTGAGCTGACAGACCTGTCGCTGCCGAAGATCGGCGCGCTGTTCGGCGGCCGCGACCACACGACGGTCATGCACGCGGACCGCAAGATCCGCAATCTGATGGCAGAGCGCCGCTCGATCTACAACCAGGTCACCGAGCTGACCAACCGCATCAAGAACGGCTGACAGAGCCGGCCGTACGACGCAGAGGGCGCCCCCGGAGCAGCTTTCCGGGGGCGCCCTTCGTCATGCGGCGGCCGTCCGTTCGTCGTGTCACGGCCGCCCGTCGCCATGTCGCGGTCGCCGGCTGTTCGAATTACCTGCCGGGTTACGGTCCCTCTCCACAGATTCGGCGACTTTCTCCCGTCCACACCCTGGGGACTGGAAAGTTGTCCAGACTGTGTCCACAGAGGCCTCTGTTGAAGGACCATCAGACCAGGTCACCCGGGTGTGGATTCGTGGACGAAGGATCTCCACAGGCTGTGGACAACGAGAGCGTCCACAGCCTGTGCATCGAGTTGTCCACCGGCAACCCACAGGCTGGGGCCGGTTGTCCCCAGCGATCCCCAGCTTCTCCACATCGCTGTCCACTGTTCGGCAACATGACGCGCCTCCTCACCGGGTCGAGTGAAAGGCGTCACACGAAGGTGCCGGGTTGGGCTGTGGGAAAGGTGGGTAAACCTGGGGACGGCACTGGGGAGAACTCGCCTCTTCCTGTGCACGGGGTGTGCAGAACTTTCCGTTCTCCACAGATACCCCTGGTTGTCCACCGCCGTCACCCACAGGGCCAGTGGACAAAATTCCCGCTCTGAGCTGGGCAAACGTGGTTATCCACCGTATCCACAGGCCCTACTACTACTCCCGACTAGAGAGAGCTGGGAATTCGTTTCGAAGCGGGTCCTGTGCACAACTCGCCCTCCGGCGCCCGACCGCCCCTCGTCACGACTTGACCCCGAGAGGCACCTACTGTCAGTGCGGTGCGTCAGACTGGTCCCCGGTGTCCTCCCCATCCCAGGGACCGTCGACACCGAGACAGACGACGAGGGCCAGGCAGAGCGAGAAGCGCCGGCAACAGCAGGAGGCGGCAACAGTGAAGATCCGGGTGGAACGCGACGTACTCGCGGAGGCAGTGGCCTGGGCGGCACGCAGCCTCCCGGCCCGTCCGCCGGCGCCTGTCCTCGCCGGCCTGCTGCTGAAGGCCGAGGAAGGCCAGCTGAGCCTGTCCAGCTTCGACTACGAGGTCTCGGCGCGCGTGTCCGTGGAGGCCGAGGTCGAGGAGGAGGGCACGGTGCTCGTCTCCGGCCGCCTCCTCGCGGACATCTGCCGCGCCCTCCCCAACCGGCCGGTGGAGATCTCCACAGACGGTGTACGGGCGACCGTGGTCTGCGGCTCCTCCCGGTTCACACTCCACACCCTGCCTGTGGAGGAGTACCCGGCGCTGCCGCAGATGCCGAACGCGACGGGCACGGTCCCCGGCGAGGTCTTCGCCTCCGCGGCCGCCCAGGTGGCGATCGCCGCCGGCCGCGACGACACACTGCCCGTCCTCACGGGTGTCCGCATCGAGATCGAGGGCGACACGGTCACGCTGGCGTCCACCGACCGCTACCGCTTCGCGGTCCGTGAGTTCCTGTGGAAGCCGGAGAACCCGGAGGCCTCCGCGGTCGCCCTGGTGCCCGCCAAGACGCTGCTGGACACCGCCAAGGCCCTGACGAGCGGCGACCAGGTGATCCTGGCGCTGTCCGGCTCGGGCTCGGGCGAGGGCCTGATCGGCTTCGAGGGCGCCGGCCGCCGTACGACGACCCGCCTGCTGGAGGGCGACCTCCCGAAGTACCGCACGCTGTTCCCGACGGAGTTCAACAGCGTCGCCGTGATCGAGACCGCCCCGTTCGTGGAGGCCGTCAAGCGCGTGGCCCTGGTCGCCGAGCGGAACACCCCGGTGCGGCTCAGCTTCGAGCAGGGCGTGCTCATCCTGGAGGCCGGCTCCAGCGACGACGCACAGGCTGTGGAAAGGGTCGACGCTCAGCTGGACGGCGACGACATCTCGATCGCCTTCAACCCGACGTTCCTGCTGGACGGCCTGAGCGCCATCGACTCCCCGGTCGCGCAGCTCTCCTTCACGACGTCCACGAAGCCCGCGCTGCTCAGCGGCAAGCCGGCGCTGGACGCCGAGGCGGACGAGGCCTACAAGTACCTGATCATGCCGGTGCGCCTCAGCGGCTGAGGCCCGGCGGTTGTCCACAGGCTGGGGGCAAACCCGCAGGTGAGGGCGTACGACTGAGCGCGTATGCCCACAGATGTGCGCGAGCGTCCGGGTTTAGGCTCGGACGCGGGCACGAAAGTGCCGCAACGCCACGTCGGACACCTGCAAACCTAAGGAACACAACTGATGGAGCTCGGTCTCGTCGGCCTCGGCAAGATGGGCGGCAACATGCGCGAGCGGATACGCCGCGCGGGCCACACCGTCTTCGGATACGACCGCAACCCGGACCTCGCCGATGTCCACAGCCTGCCGGAGCTTGTGGGCAAGCTCAGTGGCCCGCGTGTGGTCTGGGTGATGGTCCCGGCGGGCGAGCCCACGCAGTCCACCATCGACGAGCTGGCCGAACTGCTGGAGCCGGGTGACGTCGTCGTGGACGGCGGCAACTCCCGCTGGACCGACGACGAGAAGCACGCCGAGGAGCTGGCGGCCAAGGGCATCGGCTTCGTCGACTGCGGTGTCTCCGGCGGCGTCTGGGGCCTGGAGAACGGCTACGCGCTGATGTACGGCGGCGACGCGGAGAACGTCGCGAAGGTGCAGCCGGTCTTCGACGCGCTCAAGCCGGAGGGCGACTTCGGCTCGGTGCACGCCGGCAAGGTCGGCGCGGGCCACTTCGCGAAGATGGTCCACAACGGCATCGAGTACGCGATGATGCAGGCCTACGCCGAGGGCTGGGAGCTCCTGGAGAAGGTCGACTCCGTGACCGACGTCCGGGAGGTCTTCCGCTCCTGGCAGGAGGGCACCGTCATCCGCTCCTGGCTGCTGGACCTCGCGGTCAACGCGCTCGACGAGGACGAGCACCTGGACAAGCTCCGGGGTTATGCACAGGACTCCGGTGAGGGACGCTGGACTGTGGAAGCAGCCATCGACCACGCGGTGCCGCTGCCGGCGATCACGGCGTCGCTGTTCGCGCGGTTCGCCTCCCGCCAGGAGGACTCGCCCCAGATGAAGATGATCGCGGCGCTGCGGAACCAGTTCGGCGGCCACGCGGTCGAGACCAAGTAAGCAACACCCGACGGTTGGGGAGGTCGGCGAAACGACCATGCACGTCACGCATCTGTCGCTGGCCGACTTCCGCTCGTACCCCCGGGTCGAGGTCCCGCTCGACCCGGGAGTGACGGCCTTCGTCGGCCCGAACGGGCAGGGCAAGACCAACCTCGTGGAGGCCGTCGGCTATCTGGCCACGCTCGGCAGCCACCGCGTCTCCTCCGACGCCCCCCTGGTCCGCATGGGCGCCGAGCGCGCGATCATCAGGGCTCAGGTGCGGCAGGGCGAGCGGCAGCAGCTGGTCGAGCTGGAGCTGAACCCGGGGCGCGCCAACCGGGCCCGTATCAACAGGTCCTCGCAGGTCAAGCCACGTGACGTGCTGGGGATCGTACGGACCGTGCTGTTCGCCCCCGAAGATCTCGCCCTGGTCAAGGGCGACCCCGGTGAGCGGCGCCGCTTCCTCGACGAGCTGATCACCGCCCGTTCCCCGCGCATGGCCGGAGTCCGCTCCGACTACGACCGGGTCCTCAAGCAGCGCAACACCCTCCTGAAGTCCGCCGCGCTCGCCCGCCGGCACGGCGGCCGCAACGTGGACATGTCCACGCTCGACATCTGGGACCAGCATCTCGCGCGCGCGGGCGCCGAGTTGCTCGCCCAGCGCCTGGACCTGATCGCAGCGGTCCAGCCGCTGGCCGACAAGGCGTACGAGCAGCTCGCCCCCGGCGGCGGTCCGATCGCCCTGGAGTACAAGCCGTCCGCGCCGGGCGAGGCCCACACGCGCGAGGACCTGTTCGAGCAGCTGACAACCGCGCTCGCCGAGGCCCGCAAGCAGGAGATCGAGCGGGGCGTCACCCTGGTCGGCCCGCACCGCGACGACCTCCAGCTCAAGCTCGGCCAGCTGCCCGCCAAGGGATACGCCTCGCACGGCGAGTCCTGGTCCTACGCACTGGCGCTGCGCCTCGCCTCGTACGACCTGCTGCGCGCGGAGGGCAACGAGCCGGTGCTGGTGCTCGACGACGTGTTCGCCGAACTGGACACCCGCCGCCGTGAGCGCCTCGCCGAGCTGGTCGCGCCCGGCGAACAGGTCCTGGTGACGGCCGCGGTCGACGACGACGTACCGCATGTGCTGTCCGGGGTGCGGTTCGCCGTGTCCGAGGGGGCGGTGGAGCGCGTATGACGGAAAACACACCGGGGAACTCACCGGAGAACACTCCGAGGAACACACCGGAGAGCACACCGGAGAACCCGCCCGGGAAAGCCCCCGGGCCCCGGTCGCCCGAGCCGTCCGGCGTAGACCTCGCGCGCGTGGCGCTCCGCGCCGCCAAGGAAGCCGCACGCGCGCGTGGGGACGCGGCGCAGCAGAAGAAGCAGGCGCGCCGCGGCGGACTGCGCTCCGGCGCGCGCGCCGACGGCCGCGACCCCATGGCGCTCGGCTCCGCGATCAACCGGCTGATCACCGAGCGCGGCTGGGAGGCCCCGGCCGCGGTGGGCGGGGTGATGGGCCGCTGGCCGCAGATCGTCGGCGAGGACGTGGCCAAGCACTGCGTGCCGGAGAGGTACGACGAGGACGAGCACGTCCTGTCCGTGCGCTGCGACTCGACGGCTTGGGCGACCAACCTCCGGCTGCTCGCCCCGACCCTGGTAGCCCGCCTGAACGAGGATCTGGGCCACGGCACCGTGAAGATGATCAAGGTGCAGGGCCCCGGCGCCCCCAACCGCCGCTACGGCCCGCTGCGGGCTCCGGGCAGCACCGGTCCCGGCGACACGTACGGCTGACGGGAGTCCTCCCGGCCGCCGCTCAACCGGTCCCGGAGGCTGCCGGGAGGCCCTGCGAGGGCCCGATCGGCGACCCGTTTCCCACCGGTCGGCAACAAGTGACTGACATCACAAAAGTGGGTGTCGGTGGCCCGCTGGGAGCCCCGGCGCCCCTCTCTCCGCATCACCGCACACGGTTGCGAATCGCCACCTGACTCCGAAGTAGCCAAGGGTTGACGGCCGGAAGCGCTGAGTGCCTCTGTGAGCCTCTTGGAGCCCCCATCCGCATATCGGGAGTCGGGGAAGACCGGTTGAGGGCGGCACATGCGGACTCAGGTACCGGCAAGCCCCCATCAGTGCCAGTGCTACCGGTAGACTGGAGGCAATCCCGCCCCAATCGTGGGGACCGTCCGGGAAAAGCTGAGCAACGCTGATTCAAGGCTTACCAACGCAACATGCCGCAGCCGCTCCGGCAACCCGCCGACGAGCCTGGCTCGTGCTGTGCCAGAAAGGGCGCTTCGTGGCCGATTCCGGCAACCCCAACGAGAACATCCCGTCCACCGAGGCCCCGGCCGGAGTCGCCGAGGCCTCCGTAACGGCGTCGTACGACGCCAGTGCCATCACCGTCCTCGAGGGTCTGGACGCGGTCCGCAAGCGACCCGGCATGTACATCGGTTCGACCGGTGAGCGAGGACTGCACCACCTCGTGTACGAGGTCGTCGACAACTCGGTCGACGAGGCGCTGGCTGGCCATGCGGACACCATCGACGTGACGATCCTCGCCGACGGCGGTGTCCGGGTCGTCGACAACGGCCGTGGCATCCCGGTGGGCATCGTCGCCTCCGAGGGCAAGCCGGCCCTCGAGGTCGTGCTGACCGTGCTGCACGCGGGCGGCAAGTTCGGCGGCGGGGGCTACGCGGTCTCCGGCGGTCTGCACGGCGTGGGTGTCTCCGTCGTGAACGCGCTGTCCTCGAAGGTCGCCGTCGAGGTCAAGACCGACGGCCACCGCTGGACGCAGGACTACAAGATGGGCGTCCCCACGGCGCCGCTCGCCAAGCACGAGGCCACCGAGGAGACCGGTACCTCGGTCACCTTCTGGGCTGACCCGGACATTTTCGAGACCACCGACTACTCCTTCGAGACGCTCTCGCGACGCTTTCAGGAGATGGCGTTTCTCAACAAGGGCCTGCGCATCAACCTCACCGACGAGCGTGAGTCCGCGAAGGCCACCTCCGGGGCGGACGAGGCGGGCGCGGACGAGACCGCCGAGGTCAAGACGGTCAAGTACCACTACGAGGGCGGCATCGTCGACTTCGTGAAGTACCTCAACTCCCGCAAGGGCGAGGCGGTTCACCCGACCGTCATCGACCTGGAGGCCGAGGACAAGGACAGGCAGCTGTCCCTCGAGATCGCCATGCAGTGGAACGGCGGCTACACCGAGGGCGTGTACTCCTTCGCGAACATCATCCACACCCACGAGGGCGGTACGCACGAAGAGGGCTTCCGGGCCGCGCTGACCTCCCTGATCAACAAGTACGCGCGCGACAAGAGGCTGCTGCGTGAGAAGGACGACAACCTCACGGGTGACGACATCCGCGAGGGTCTGACGGCGATCATCTCGGTCAAGCTGAGCGAGCCGCAGTTCGAGGGCCAGACGAAGACCAAGCTCGGCAACACCGAGGCCAAGACCTTCGTTCAGAAGGTCGTCTACGAGCACCTCGCGGACTGGCTGGACCGCAACCCCAACGAGGCCGCGGACATCATCCGCAAGGGCATCCAGGCGGCCACCGCGCGCGTGGCGGCCCGTAAGGCCCGTGACCTGACCCGCCGCAAGGGCCTGCTGGAGACCGCGTCCCTGCCGGGCAAGCTCTCCGACTGCCAGTCGAACGATCCCACCAAGTGCGAGATCTTCATCGTCGAGGGTGACTCCGCAGGCGGCTCGGCCAAGTCCGGCCGCAACCCGGAGTATCAGGCGATCCTCCCGATCCGCGGCAAGATCCTGAACGTCGAGAAGGCGCGGATCGACAAGATCCTGCAGAACCAGGAGATCCAGGCGCTGATCTCGGCCTTCGGCACCGGAGTCCACGAGGACTTCGACATCGAGAAGCTCCGCTATCACAAGATCATCCTTATGGCGGACGCCGACGTCGACGGCCAGCACATCAACACCCTGCTGCTGACCTTCCTGTTCCGCTTCATGCGGCCCCTGGTGGAGGCCGGGCACGTGTACCTCTCCCGCCCGCCGCTCTACAAGATCAAGTGGGGCAAGGACGACTTCGAGTACGCGTACTCCGACCGCGAGCGCGACGCCCTGATCGAAATGGGCCGCAACGCCGGCAAGCGCATCAAGGACGACTCCGTGCAGCGCTTCAAGGGTCTCGGCGAGATGAACGCCGAGGAACTGCGCATCACGACCATGGACCAGGAGCACCGCGTCCTCGGCCAGGTCACCCTCGACGACGCCGCCCAGGCCGACGACCTGTTCTCGGTCCTCATGGGCGAGGACGTCGAGGCCCGCCGCGCGTTCATCCAGCGCAACGCCAAGGACGTCCGCTTCCTCGACATCTGAGTCGGTCTCAGCTGACCGCATCAGGAAGGATCTTCACCAGCAATGACCGACGAGAACACTCCCGTGACGACGCCCGAGGGTGACGCCCTGGCCATGCGCGTCGAGCCCGTCGGGCTCGAGACGGAGATGCAGCGCTCGTACCTCGACTACGCGATGTCCGTCATCGTGTCGCGTGCGCTGCCAGACGTCCGCGACGGCCTCAAGCCCGTTCACCGCCGCGTGCTGTACGCGATGTACGACGGCGGCTACCGCCCCGAGCGCGGCTTCTACAAGTGCGCCCGCGTCGTCGGCGACGTCATGGGCAACTACCACCCGCACGGCGACTCCTCCATCTACGACGCGCTGGTGCGCCTGGCCCAGCCGTGGTCGATGCGCATGCCGCTCGTCGACTCCAACGGCAACTTCGGCTCTCCGGGCAACGACCCGGCCGCGGCCATGCGGTACACCGAGTGCAAGATGGCGCCGTTGTCGATGGAGATGGTCCGTGACATCGACGAGGAGACCGTCGACTTCACGGACAACTACGACGGCCGCTCCCAGGAGCCGACCGTCCTGCCGGCCCGCTTCCCGAACCTGCTGATCAACGGCTCGGCCGGTATCGCGGTCGGCATGGCGACCAACATCCCGCCGCACAACCTGCGCGAGGTCGCCGCCGGTGCCCAGTGGTACCTGGAGAACCCCGAGGCCTCCCACGAGGAGCTGCTGGACGCGCTCATCGAGCGCATCAAGGGCCCGGACTTCCCGACCGGCGCGCTCGTCGTCGGCCGCAGGGGCATCGAGGAGGCGTACCGCACCGGCCGCGGCTCCATCACCATGCGCGCGGTCGTCGAGGTCGAGGAGATCCAGAACCGCCAGTGCCTGGTGGTCACCGAACTCCCTTACCAGGTCAACCCGGACAACCTCGCCCAGAAGATCGCCGACCTGGTCAAGGACGGCAAGATCGGCGGCATCGCGGACGTCCGCGACGAGACGTCCTCCCGCACCGGCCAGCGCCTGGTCATCGTGCTGAAGCGGGACGCGGTCGCCAAGGTCGTGCTGAACAACCTCTACAAGCACACCGACCTCCAGACGAACTTCGGCGCCAACATGCTGGCGCTGGTGGACGGCGTGCCGCGCACGCTCTCGCTCGACGCGTTCATCCGCCACTGGGTGGCGCACCAGATCGAGGTCATCGTCCGCCGTACGCGCTTCAGGCTGCGCAAGGCCGAGGAGCGCGCGCACATCCTGCGCGGCCTGCTGAAGGCTCTGGACGCCATCGACGATGTCATCGCGCTGATCCGGCGCAGTGACACCGTCGAGATCGCGCGCGGGGGCCTGATGAGCCTCCTGGAGATCGACGAGATCCAGGCCAACGCCATCCTCGAGATGCAGCTGCGCCGACTGGCCGCCCTGGAGCGCCAGAAGATCGTCCAGGAGCACGACGAACTCCAGGCGAAGATCACCGAGTACAACGAGATCCTGGCCTCCCCGGTCCGTCAGCGGGGCATCGTCAGCGCGGAACTGGCCGCGATCGTCGAGAAGTACGGCGACGACCGCAAGACCAAGCTGATCCCGTACGAGGGCGACATGTCCATCGAGGACCTGATCGCCGAGGAGGACATCGTCGTCACGGTCACCCGGGGCGGCTACATCAAGCGCACCAAGACCGACGACTACCGCGCCCAGAAGCGCGGCGGCAAGGGTGTCCGCGGCACGAAGCTCAAGGAAGACGACATCGTCGACCACTTCTTCGTGTCCACGACGCACCACTGGCTGCTGTTCTTCACCAACAAGGGCCGCGTCTACCGCGTCAAGGGCTACGAGCTCCCCGACGCCGGCCGGGACGCGCGCGGTCAGCACGTCGCGAACCTGCTCGCCTTCCAGCCCGACGAGGCGATCGCCGAGATCCTGGCGATCCGCGACTACGAGGCGGTTCCGTACCTCGTCCTCGCCACCAAGGCCGGACTTGTGAAGAAGACGCCTCTGAAGGATTACGATTCGCCGCGTTCCGGCGGTGTGATCGCGATCAACCTGCGCGCGGGAGAGGACGGTACGGACGACGAACTGATCGGAGCCGAACTCGTCTCGTCGGACGACGATCTGCTTCTGATCAGCAAGAAGGCGCAGTCGATCAGGTTCACCGCTTCGGACGAAACCCTGCGTCCCATGGGCCGTGCCACCTCGGGTGTCAAGGGCATGAGCTTCCGCGAGGGCGACGAGCTGCTCTCGATGAATGTTGTTCGACCCGGTACGTTCGTGTTCACTGCCACCGACGGCGGGTACGCGAAGCGGACCAACGTCGACGAGTACCGCGTCCAGGGTCGCGGCGGCCTCGGCATCAAGGCCGCCAAGATCGTGGAGGACCGTGGATCTCTCGTCGGCGCACTGGTGGTCGAGGAGACCGACGAGATCCTCGCCATCACGCTGGGCGGCGGTGTGATTCGTACGCGAGTCAACGAGATCAGGGAAACCGGCCGTGACACCATGGGCGTCCAACTGATCAATCTGGGCAAGCGCGATGCCGTTGTGGGCGTCGCACGCAACGCCGAGGCGGGACGCGAGGCGGAGGAGGTCGACGGCGACGTGGTCGTCGACGAGACCGCCGAAGGTGCCGCGACCACCGGCACGGACGAGGGTGAGGCGCCCTCGGCCGAGTAGCACGAGGAGTGAGTCAGCGTGAGCGGAGCCACGGGCGCCGGACCGAGGGGTACCTCGAAGGGTACGGACACGGACGACGGCGGTCGTGGCTCCGCCGCGCGTGCGGCGGACCCGCACACGACCAACCTGAAGGCGATCAAGTCCCCGACCAAGGACTCGCCCTCGCCTGACACGCATGGATCACAGGGGGGAACTGTGACGGACACCAGAGGTCCGCAGACCCAGCACCACACCGCTGGAGCGGGCCCGTCCGCATCCGGCGCCCAGCCGCAGCCCGAGCCGGCCGCGCAGGAGAAGGGCGCCGCGCAGACGGCCTCCCCCCTGCCGGGGGAACGGCAGGCTCAGCAGCAGGCCGGGCCGTACCACCCGCCGCAGGCCTACCCTGCGCAGCCCGCCGCGGGCGGTGCCGGAGCCGGTGCTGCCGCCGGTGCCGCGCGGCGTCCCCGCACGGGTGCTCGCACCACGCCGCGCGTCCGCAAGGCCCGCCTGCGCGTGTCCAAGGCCGACCCGTGGTCGGTGATGAAGGTCAGCTTCCTGCTCTCCATCGCCCTGGGCATCTGCACGATCGTGGCGGCCGCCGTGCTGTGGATGGTGATGGACGCGATGGGCGTCTTCTCCACGGTCGGCGGCACGATCTCCGAGGCGACCGGCTCGAACGAGTCGAACGGCTTCGACCTCCAGGCCTTCCTGTCGCTGCCCAACGTCCTCATGTTCACGTCGGTCATCGCGGTCATCGACGTCGTCCTGGCGACGGCCCTCGCGACGCTCGGCGCGTTCATCTACAACCTGTCCGCGGGCTTCGTGGGCGGTGTGGAGCTGACGCTCGCCGAGGACGAGTAGATCCCTCGTAGATCCGTCGCAGACCCCTCGCTGACGGCGGATGGCGGTGTCCCGACAACCGATTTTGGGACTGCCCATGTCGTGCGCTAATCTTCAGGAGTCAGCGCGCGGGACACACACCGCAGAGCGCGGCGGGGCTATAGCTCAGTTGGTTAGAGCGCATCCCTGATAAGGATGAGGCCACAGGTTCAAATCCTGTTAGCCCCACCAGCGAGAAGACCCCCAGTCGGTATCCGACAGGGGGTCTTTTCTCGTATCCATGAGGCCCTTGGACCTTGATGAGAAGCACCATGCCCAGACGCGTCCTGGCCCGGGCGGTGGGAGTCGTCGCGGCGATGGCCGTCGCGCTCGCGGTCGCGCCGCTGGCGGGCACCGCGCAGGCCCACAGCGCGGCGTCGGGAACGCTGAGCTTCAGTGGCGACGCGGGTGAGCCCGTATCCGGTGGTCAGTCGTACGAGTACACGACTGGAGCGGTCCAGATGTTCGACGTCCAGGGCAGCGCGGACGGGAACAGCCTCACCGTCGCGACAGACGTGGACCAGGGCACGCTCTGGCGTCTCATCGTCGCCGCCCCCCGACGGTCAGAAGCTGACCGAGGGCACCACGTACACCGGGACGAAGCAGTGGCCCGACGCCCAGCCGGAGGATCCGGAACTGGTGTTCAGCGGGACCGACAACGGGACCGAGAAGTGGTGCAACACCGCCTCCGGTTCCTTCACCATCGAGCACATCGCCTTCGGCCCCCAGGGGACTGCTGGATCAGCCGGCGGCAGCCGCGAAATCCGCTGACGTCACGTGCTGAAAAGGCCCGGCAGCTCCTGGGAGCTGCCGGGCCTGTACGCAGGTCGCCGGGACGTTCTGGGGATCTCAGCGCTGTAGCGGAGTGAGATGGTCCGCTGGGTCGCCGTGGGTGTCGGGGTCGTCGTCGGTGCAGTCGGCCGTGGGCGACGCCGTCGTGTCCGCGAGCGGGCGGTGGCGGCAGCTCGGGGACTTGCCGTGGGCCTCGGCGTGGATGCGCTGCTTCATCGTGGGGGGCAGGGCCTTGGCGTAGGACAAGGACCAGGGGGCCATCGCCGGCGCCGGCGCCGTCCGCTGCTGCGGGACGAGCGCGCGGTTGCGCTTCTGCTCGGGCTGCGGTACCGCCGCGGCGGCGGTCGTGGTGATGAATCCGAGCGCCGTGCACAGCGCGAGGAAGGCGGTGACGATGGCGGTCCACAGCTTCATGACCTTGTTCCGGGCCATAACCCCTCACTTTCGGGTCGGACGATTTGCGTACTTTCCTCATGATGTGTATGAGGGCCGGGAAGTGGTGGACCGACGCCCGTGGCGCGTCGAAGTTCAGATGAACACCACCCGGATGGGTGCAAAGAGGGCGAAAAGGTGAGAAAAAGGGAGGAGAGCGGTCGAAGTAACCGTCCGTCGGCGTGTGATCACTCTCCGGCCGGATCGGTGTACTCCGCTTCTATCCCGGTTTCCGGGAAGGGAGTTGAGGGCCGACTCAGGTCACCGATCGGTATCGGTCGGTGTGTATAGTCGGGCGGCAGAGGTCCCCTACGTCAAGGAAAGACGAGGTCGCGCGGTGAAGAAGCTTCTCCTGGTCGCACTGGCCGCCATCGGCGGGCTCCTCGTGTACCGCCAGATCCAGGCGGATCGCGCCGAGCAGGATCTGTGGACGGAGGCGACTGACTCCGTGCCCACGGGTTCGTGAGTCACGACATCCCAAACCGAGCACACCCCGGCCGCCTCGCGGTCGGGGTTTTGTGTGTTCATGGGGACGGCGGGACGGTGGGCGCGACGGCGGTGCAGGATGGGCCACGGTTCCACGGTTTGCGGTTTCACGGCGGTTCTGCGGTCCGGTGACGTGAGGGGTGGCGCGTGAGGGGACGGTGTCGTACGGCGTGGGGGCGTGCGGGCGCTTGGCGCGGTCGTGGCCCGTCGGTGGTGGTGCGCCTGGGTGTCGTGGCGGTGGTGCTGGGTACGACGGCCGCCGTGGTGCCCGGACAGGCCGCCCTGGCAGCCGCCGGGGCGTCCGGTACGGCGGTGTCGCCGAGCCCGTACGCCTTCGCCGACGACGCCCGGAGCATCGAGGGGGCGAGGAGCACCGCCAACGCCGTACCGCTGACGCCCGGCACGGCCTACAAGAGCTCCCTCCCGAGCAGCGGCAAGGTCAGCTACAGCCTCCAGCTCGACGCCACGTCGAACGCGTACGTCTCCGTCACCGCCGTCCCCTCCCCCGGTAGCACCGTCTCGGTCATCGACGGGCTTCGGGTGTCCGTGCAGGACGACGACGGCACCCCCTGCTCCAGCGACACCGCGAACTTCGGCGCCGCCCGCAGCCCGCACCCGATCGCGGCGTGGGGCCGGCGCGAGATCTCGCCCACCAAGTCGCTGTGCCGGGAGGCCGGGACCTATTACGTGTTCGTCGAGCGCGTCGACCCGAAGGGCGAGGGCTCCTCGCCCGACGCCTGGGATCTGGAACTCTTCGCCACGACGGAGCCACGGACGGCGAAGACCGGGCCGACCAGCGCACCCGAGGTGTGGAACTCCGCCTCGCCCCAGCCGCTCCAGGGGAAGGCCGAGCGCCGCCCGGGCGGTGCGGGATTCGCCGGGGCCACCCCGCTGGACCAGGGGGTCTGGCGGGACGACATCCGCCCCGGCCAGACGCTCTTCTACGAGGTGCCGGTCGACTGGGGCCAGCAGCTCCAGGTCACCGCCGATCTCGCCAGCTCGGCCTCCGGCGGCACCGGCTACACGCCCGACGCGCTGGACCTGGACCTCTACAACCCGGCGCGCGGCCGCGTCGCCGGCGTGGGCGTCGGCTACAACGGGGACCAGAAGTCCGAGAGTCTGCCTCCCCTGCCGCCGGTCGACCACGCCAACCGTCACTCCGCCATCGGCCAGGTCGGTGCGATGCGCTTCGCCGGCTCCTACTACCTCGTCGCGCACCTCTCGGAGGGCGTCGCCGACAGCTTCGGGGACGGGCCGTTCGACGTGATACTGCGCGTCCGAGTGAGCGGGGCGGCGCAGGGTGGGCCCGACTACGTGGGGGAGTCCCAGCCGAAGGGCGTCTTCGACGTCTCCGACCAGGACCGGGAGGCGGCTGCCGAAGGCGTGGCCGGGGGGGATGACACCGCTCTGCGGGTCGTCGCCGTGGGCGGCATCGGCACCGGGAGCGCGCTGCTCGTGGGGCTCGGGATGTGGACCGTGCTGGCTCGGCGGAGGAGCGCCGGGTAGGGGAGCCGGGCTGATGCCCGCAGGTGCTCAGATGCGGGTCAGGGCCCAGAACCCTACGGAGTAGCAGATCAGGGCGAGGAGCAGGAGCGGAACCGCCACCTTGGCCGGGGGCCCGGGGCGGCGGGGAGGGCGTGGTGCTCGGTGCCGTGAGGGCGCCTGTCCGGCGGGTGGGGCTTGCGGGGTCTGCGGGGTTTGAGCGGTGTAGGGGGCGGTGGAGGTGTTGGTGGGCTGCTGTGTTGCGGGTGGCAGCGGTTGGCCGGGGTAGCCCGCGTGGCTCGGGTACGGCGGTGGGAGCGGTTGGGACGGTGACAGGCGGTGTGTGGAGTCGTAGGGGGAGTACAGGGCCTGTCGGTGCGAGGGCTGTGCCTGTGCGTCGTGGCCCGGCGTGGGGGAGTTGGTGACGGTGGCCTGGGGTGGCGGCAGGTGGAAGCTGCCGGTGTCCGACATGGAGGGCGGCTGAGCCGGGGTGGCCGGCGGGGCGGTGTCCTGGCCGGGGCCGGGCGGCACGACTGCTGCGTCCGGGTCGGACCAGGCGTCGCCGCTGCCGGCGGTGTTCTGCCGGGACCGCCCCTCGTCCGCCGCCGGACCGGACCTCTCCTCACCCGCCACCGGGCTGGGCGGTCCGCCCTCTCTCGGCCCCAGCCCCCGTGCTCTCTCCAGCGGGCCTTCCGGGGCGAACCCCTTTGGTAGCGGGCCGAGTTGGTCGAAGATCTCGATCAGTTCGTCGTCCGGACCGGGCTCGGGGAGGAGCTCCGCGGCGGCGGCGAGCGCCTTGCGCGCGCCCGTGGCCGTACGGAACCGGGCCTGCGGGTCCGGCTGGAGCAACATGGCCACCACCTGCCACAGCGGCTCAGGAATGCCCTTGGGTGCGCCGGGAGTTCCGTGCTCGGCGAAGTACTGGATGAGCGCCTTGCTGTCCGGCTTGGCACCCTCCAGCAGATACAGCGCGACCAGGCCTGTGGCGAACAGGTCGGCGGGAAAGTCAGGCTCCGCGCCCATCATCTGCTCGGGCGCGAGATAGCCGGGCGTCCCCACCACGAGGTTGGTCTCCGTCAGGCGGGGTTCGCCCAGCCGCATCGCGATGCCGAAGTCGGACAGCCGCAGCCGCGGCCGGCCCGTGCCGGTTGCTTCCAGCAGGATGTTGGCGGGCTTGACGTCGCGGTGCACGACGTCCTCCGCGTGCACCGCGGCCAGCCCCGCCAGCAGCTGGTCGAGCAGCGTGCAGACGAAGGCCGGCGGAAGAGGGCCGTAGTCCCCGACGAGGTGGACCAGTGAGCCGCCCGCGACCAGGTCCATGGTGAAGAGGACCTTGTCGTCGTCGGCGGCCCAGCTGGTGGGGGCGAGCACATGGGGGTGGTCGATCCGCAGGGCCTGTTCGCGGACGAAGCGCAGCAGCGAGTGCGCGTCGCTCTGGAGCAGGACCTTGGCGGCCACATAGCGGCGGCGGCGGTGGTCCCAGGCGCGCCAGACGGCGCCGACCCCTCCGCGTCCGATCGGGTCGACCAGTTCGTACCGGCCGGCGAAGACCTCACCCATGGCTGTACGTCGCTCCTCCCCCTGTGGTCTCCCCCCTTGCTTCCCCCTCGGCGAGCGTTACGACTCCCCTACGGGCGAAACAGGTCCCCCGATGAGCGATACCGATGAGCAATGCCGATCAAAGACACCGATCAGCGATCCGATCAGCGATACCGATGAGATACACGTCCCCCTCGCGTCGACCGGTCCCCCGTACGGCACACGCCCCCTCGTGCCCGCCCGTACCGTGACGCAACCCCCGTCACATCGCCCGTTGCCCGGTGCCGAACCCCCTTCGGCGGCCGGGTGGCGGGGTCAGTTCTGGTGGGACTGGTAGTGCGCGACCGCGTCCGAGGTGCGGCCGGCACCGTACACCCGGAGGAACTCGGCAAGTTCCGGGTGGGTCGGGGCGAGGGTCTCCGCGGCGTCGATGATGTCGCCCGCCGCCGCGACCGAGCGCAGCAGCGACTGGATCTCCCGGACGACGCGCTTGACCGTGGGCGCCCCCGAACTGCTCGTCGTCTGTGTGGTGTTGCTGAGCACCGAGCCCCCCTGTGACTTCTTGATCTCCTCCATGCGCTCGGTGGCCTCGGCCGCGCTCACGCTGCCGTCCGCGACCTGCCCCGCCAGGTCCTGGAGCAGCTGCACCCGCTGCACCACAGCGGGGTTGCCGATCTTCGCCCGCTGACCGCTCATCAGCTGCGACAGCATCGGCGCGGACAGTCCCAGTACCCCCGCGAGACGAGCCTGGTTGAGACCAAGATCGTCGATAAGCTTACGGAAGAGCGCCCCCAGCGGCTCCCCGTACCAGTTCCGCTGCAGTTCCCGCGCTCTTGCGGTGGCTTCCTGCTGTGCGGCGTCCATTGCGTCTCCCCATCGCTTCCCCAAGTACGGCGGTTCGCGGTAGCGAACCACGCCGAGCATCTTACGGAGAGTGGTCGGCGACGGGGACCCCCAATCTTTTTGCGGAATCCCGGGGGTAACCCGGTAGTCTGGTCTCCGACGCTCGTCGGGACGTGGTTTCTTCCGGCGGACGTTCCTCTTCCGGGGCCTTAGCTCAGTTGGTAGAGCGCTGTCTTTGCATGGCAGATGTCAGGGGTTCGACTCCCCTAGGCTCCACTCTGGAAGGCCCTCCGAACTGCGGAAACGTGGTTCGGAGGGCTTTTTTCGTGGCCTGACAGGTGTCGCGGACGCATGTTTCACGTGAAACAGCACGGCGGGGCGGGAGACTCCCGAGGCTCTCCAGATCGAGCCTCAAGTCTCCCGCCCCGCCGTGCCGTTGAGCTATAGCCGGGCCTTCGGATCCGATGGCGTGTGTCAGGAACGGTCGTCGCGCCGGGCGGATTCGTCCTCGGCCTGCTTCGCCTCGACCTCCGGGTCCAGAACGGACTCACCACTGCCGTCCACAGAGGCCAGGCGGCCCGACTCGGGAACCTCCGTCGCGGCGGGCGGCTCCACCAGCCAGTCCGGGTTGGCCTGCTTGTCCCACCACTTCCAGGCCGCGAAGGCACCGCCTGCGACGGCGCCCAGGATGACCAGCGTCTTCATGGCCCGGCCGGCCCTCGCCCGCCGCTCGTGCTTGCGGATCAGCTTCTGGACCTCCTTCGACGAGACCTGACCGCGCAGCGCGGCCACCGCGGCCACACTCCGGGCGGCGGCCTCGGTCGTGACGGGCACGGCCGCGGCCACCGCCTGCTCGAGCCTCGGCCTGGAGTACTCCGCCGCTTGCCGGGCGGCCTTTCGTGTGCGGACGGCGGCCTCGTGGGCGGCCTGGTCGACCTTCGGCGGCACATGCGTGCGGGCCTGCTCCAGATACGGCTGCACATGGGCGCCGTACTGGACGCGCGCCTGCCCGGCGGCCTGCGTCACCTTGGGCGCTAGCCGTACGCGTGCCTCGTGTGCGTAGTGCGCGGCCCTGTCCTTGGCCGTGTCGGCGTAGGGCGCCACCACTTCCGCGGCGTGCAGCACGCTGTCCTTCGCCGAACCAGTCGCGGCGCGCACGCTGTCGATGCGGGTCACGGGTTCCTCCTCCTCGGTGGCGTACGGTATTTCGACTTTCCACCCTTTTACGGATCATGCCTCCCAGTGCGCCACCAGGCATGCGCGGGCGGGCATCCGGGTCACGGGCACCGGCCCCGGGCCCTCTCCGGTCGAGAACCGATCAAGAGCGGACCGAGTGCTGATCAGGAGCCGATCGCATGCAATAGCGGATGAATAGGGGGCAACAGGAGCTTGTCGTCGACAATGCCACGGATCGCCGTCGCGCGCCCCCGCCCCGGGACTACTCGACTGGTTTTCTGCAAGTGATCGGCGCCGTTTACCCCCGGTGAACGGAGGTCGGGCGACGCGGAGCCCCGTCCATGCGAGGATCAGGGAGTCACGGAAAGACAACGGAAGGCAGATCGTGGCTGAGCAGCTCTACGCCACCCTGAAGACCAATCACGGCGACATCGAAGTCCGGCTTCTGCCGAACCACGCCCCGAAGACGGTCAAGAACTTCGTCGAGCTCGCCCAGGGCGAGCGGGAGTGGACCCACCCGGAGACGGGTCAGAAGACCACGGACAGGCTCTACGACGGCACGGTCTTCCACCGGGTGATCAGTGGCTTCATGATCCAGGGCGGTGACCCGCTGGGCAACGGCACCGGCGGCCCCGGCTACCAGTTCGAGGACGAGTTCCACCCGGACCTGCGCTTCGACAAGCCCTACCTGCTGGCGATGGCCAACGCCGGCCCGGGCACCAACGGCTCGCAGTTCTTCATCACCGTCTCCCCGACGGCGTGGCTGAACCGCAAGCACACCATCTTCGGCGAGGTCACCGGCGCGGCCAGCCAGAAGGTCGTGGACACCATCGCCACAGCCCAGACGAACCCGCGCACCGACCGCCCGCTCAACGACGTGGTCATCGAGTCGGTCGTCATCGAGACCCGCTGAGCGCGGAAGCCCCCACAGGGAACCAATCGCCCCGCTCGTCCGTAAAGATGAGCGGGGCGGGCTTTCTCATCACGACCTAGGGGATCTCATGGACGACCAGGCTGCGGGCAGCCCGCAGGACGCCCACAGCGTCCCCATGTGCTACCGCCACCCGGGCCGCGAGACCGGCATCCGCTGCACCCGCTGCGAGCGCCCGATCTGCCCCGAGTGCATGGTCAACGCCTCCGTCGGCTTCCAGTGCCCCGAGTGCGTCCGCGGCGGCTCCGGCACCGGTCACGCGCCCACGGCCGCCATGCCCCGGACGATCGCGGGCGGCGCCGTCACCGCCGACCCCCGCCTGCTGACCAAGATCCTCGTCGGGATCAACCTGGCGGTGTTCATCGCCGTCTCCGTCCGCGAGTCGCTCCTGACCGACCTCGTCCTGCTCGGCGCCTGGCCGCCCGCGCCCTTCACGCCCACACAGGGCGTGGCGGGAGGCGAGTGGTACCGCATGGTGACCTCGATGTTCACCCACCAGGAGATCTGGCACATCGCGTTCAACATGCTCAGTCTGTGGTGGCTCGGCGGCCCGCTCGAAGCGGCTCTCGGCCGCGTCCGCTACCTCGCGCTCTACGTGATCTCGGGCCTCGCGGGCAGCGCCCTGGCCTATCTGCTGACCTCCCCGAACACGGCGACGCTGGGCGCCTCCGGCGCCATCTTCGGCCTCTTCGGAGCCACGGCCGTGCTGATGCGCCAGCGCAATTACGACATGCGGCCGATCGTCGCGCTGCTGGTGATCAACCTGATCTTCACCTTCAGCCCGGGCTTCAACATCTCCTGGCAGGCCCACATCGGCGGCCTCGTCGCCGGTGTCGTCGTCGGATACGCCATGGTCCACGCCCCGCGCGAGCGACGTGCCCTGGTCCAGTACGGCACGTGTGCGCTGGTCCTCGGCCTTGTCGTCCTGTTGACCCTGTTGAGGACGGCCCAGCTCAGCTGAGCGCGGGCGTTGTCCACAGCGGGTTGCGGATCTTGTGCACAGTGTGCGGGAACACATGTACCCCCTGTCACTGACCTGCGTTTCCGCAGGTCAGGCAGGGGGCGAACAAGTTTTCGAGTTCCGGTACTTCCGTCATACCGGCGTCAACGCTCAACGAGTTATCCACAGATCGTCGTTTCTTTTCCACCTGTGGAAAACGGCTGTGGATAACTCAGTGAACAGCCCTGGGCAGAGCTACGTTCACCTGCGGGTTGCCGCTACTTCCACTGGGTCGAGACGCCGAATCCGGCGGCGATGAAGCCGAAGCCCACCACGATGTTCCAGTTGCCCAGCGCGTCGATGGGCAGCGAGCCGTCGGTGACGTAGAAGACCACGATCCAGGCCAGGCCGATGAGGAACATGGCCAGCATGACGGGTGCGACCCAGGCACGGCTGTTCAGCTTGATGGCGGTCGTCTGCTTCGCAGGCGGCGGCGTGTAGTCGGCCTTCTTGCGGATACGTGACTTCGGCACGAGGGTCTCTCCTGTCGATGCGCTGCGTGGCCGCGCAGGGAACTGAGTCGGTCTCGGGGCAGCGTAAGGGGACTCTGAGTGCTCCCCCGGGCGTCCGTTAGCGTAGTGCTTCCGTGGCGCCGAAGGAGATAAGGGTACGTTGAGCAATTCTGCCGACTCCCCCGGGACGGGATCCACCCCTGAGGGCGCGCGCCGTTTCCGGCCCGTGCGGATCCTCACGGCGGCCGTCTTCGCTCTCGCGGGACTCATTTTCTTCACCAGCTTCAACACCGCCAAGGGCACCAACATCCGCACGGACACCTCGCTGCTGAAGCTGTCCGATCTCATCGAGGAGCGCAGCAGGAAGAACGGCGAGCTGGACGAGACCAACGGCACCCTGCGCAAGGAGATAGAGGCACTCGCCGAGCGCGACGACGGCAGCACCAAGGCGGAGGACGAGAAGCTCGCCGCCCTGGAGAAGCGCGCGGGCACGCAGAAGCTCAAGGGCGAGTCGCTCTCGGTCACCCTCAACGACGCCCCGCCGGACGCCACCGCCAAGCTGCCCGGCTATCCCGAGCCGCAGCCCGACTACCTGGTCATCCACCAGCAGGACCTCCAGGCCGTGGTGAACGCGCTGTGGCAGGGCGGGGCCAAGGGCATCAAGGTCATGGACCAGCGGCTGATCTCCACCAGCGCGGTGCGCTGCGTGGGCAACACCCTGATCCTCCAGGGCCGCGTCTACTCACCGCCGTACAAGATCACGGCGGTCGGTGACCCGGACAAGCTCCAGAAGGCGCTCGCGGCGTCCCCGGCGATCCAGAACTACATGGTCTACGTCAACGTCTACGGGCTCGGCTGGAAAGTCGAGGAGAACGGGCCGGTGACTCTTCCCGGCTACTCGGGCACAGTGGATCTGCACTACGCGAAGCCCGTGGAGGAGTAGAGCCTGGCCGGGGGAGCCGCCGGTGCGTGTGATCGTCAGGACCGTCAGCGAACTGTGTATCACCGTCGGCAGCGTGATCGTGCTGTTCGTCGTCTACGTGCTGTTCTGGACCGGCGTGAAGGCCGACGGCGTCATGGACGACCAGATCGAACTGCTCCAGGAGCAGTGGGCGCGGTCGAGCACGCCCCCCGCGGGGGCCGGCTCCTCCACCGCGAACACCGCGAGCCCTCCAAAACCCGCGCCCTACGCCAAGGGCAAGCCCTTCGCGATCATGCACATCCCACGTCTTGGTTTCACGTGGAACAAGCCGGTGCTCGAAGGCACGGCGACCGGCACCCTGAAGAAGGGCCTGGGCCACTACGCGGAGACCGCCCGGCTCGGCCAGAAGGGGAACTTCGCGGTCGCCGGTCACCGCCGCACCTACGGCGACCCCTTCAAGGACTTCCCCCGGCTGAGGCGGGGTGACGCCGTGGTGCTGACCGACGGCACGACGTGGTTCACGTATCGGATCGACAAAGGCCCGTACAAAACAGTGCCCTCCGATATCGAGGTGATCGACCCTGTCCCACGTACATCCGGGTACACGCGTCCGGGCCGATATCTGACGCTGACGACGTGCGAACCGGAATGGGGACACAGTCATCGGCTGATCGTCTGGGCGCACCTGGACTCCACCCAGCCTGTGGAGGCCGGGAAACCTGAGGCGTTGCGCCGTTAGTCTGGTGGCTGTACGGCGTGGGTCTGGTGCCGTGGTACGACGGAAGGGACGGCATGTACGGCTGGATCTGGCGGCATCTGCCGGGGAGCACGTGGGTGAGGGCGCTGATCTCACTCGCCCTGGTCGTGGCTGTGGTCTACGTCCTCTTCCAGTACGTCTTCCCGTGGGCGGAACCGCTGCTGCCCTTCAACGATGTGACGGTGGACAACCAGTGAGCGCGCGCATTCTCGTCGTCGACAACTACGACAGCTTCGTCTTCAACCTGGTCCAGTACCTGTACCAGCTGGGCGCCGAGTGCGAGGTCCTGCGCAACGACGAGGTGTCGACGGCGCACGCCCAGGACGGCTTCGACGGGGTCCTGCTCTCTCCGGGCCCGGGCACGCCGGAGGGGGCGGGCGTCTGTGTCGACATGGTCCGGCACTGCGCCGCCACGGGCGTCCCGGTCTTCGGCGTGTGCCTCGGCATGCAGTCGATGCAGGTGGCGTACGGGGGTGTGGTGGACCGCGCGCCCGAGCTGCTGCACGGCAAGACCTCGCCGGTCGAGCACACGAGCCGGGGTGTCTTCGCCGGCCTGCCCTCGCCCTTCACGGCGACGCGCTACCACTCGCTGGCCGCCGAGCCCGCGACGGTCCCGGCGGAGCTGGAGGTCACGGCCCGGACGCACGACGGCATCGTCATGGGCCTGAGGCACCGGGAACTTCCGGTCGAGGGCGTGCAGTTCCACCCCGAGTCGGTGCTGACCGAGCACGGGCACCGGATGCTGGCCAACTGGCTGGTGGAGTGCGGCGACGAGGGTGCGGTGGCGAGGTCGGCGGGGCTCGCCCCGGTGGTGGGCAGGGCCACGGCGTGACCGCGCTGCGCCCCGAGCGCGAGTCCGACACCTCGTACGGGCAGCAGTCGTACGGGGCGCCGGGTGCGTTCGAGGACTGGTCGGGTGGAGGGGCGTACGGTGCTTCTCCGCGGCCGGAACCGCAGCCGCAGCCGCCGTCACAGCCGTACATGCCAGGGCCGGAGCCGCAGCCGTACGCCCCGGAGCCGGAGCCGTTCACACCGGAGACGTACGCGTCCGGGCCGGAGCCGTACGCGGCGCCGTACGAGCCCGTCCCGGACGAGCCGTACCCGCCTGTCGTCGACGAGGAGACGGTGGCGTTGCGGATACCGGATCCGCCGCCCGCGGCCGATGACCCCATGACCGGTTCTGCGGGCTCTTCCGCCACCCGGAACGATGGACCTGCCCACGGCGGCCGCGCGGCCCGCAGAAAGGCCTCCAAACGCCGTCACGGGCGCCATGGCGGCGCTGCGGAGACCCGACCGGCCCAGGACTCGGCCCAGGACTCGGCTCCGGAGGGGCGGCGGGCACCGCTGTCGCGGGTCGAGGCGCGACGGCAGGCGCGGGCGCGCAAGCCGGGTGCGGCGGTGGTGGCAAGCCGGGCGATCGGCGAGGTGTTCATCACGACCGGCGTGCTGATGCTGCTGTTCGTGACCTACCAGCTCTGGTGGACGAACGTCCGGGCGCACGCGCAGGCCGGCAAGGAGGCCAGCAGCCTCCAGGACGACTGGGCGAACGGCAAGCGCAACCCGGGGGCCTTCGAGCCGGGGCAGGGCTTCGCCATCCTGCACATCCCGAAGCTGGACGTGGTGGTGCCGATCGCCGAGGGCACGAACAGCAAGGGCGTGCTCGACCGGGGCATGGTCGGCCACTACGCCGAGGGCGCGCTGAAGACCGCGATGCCCAGTGACAAGACCGGGAACTTCGGGCTCGCGGGCCACCGCAACACCCATGGAGAACCGTTCCGGTACATCAACAAGCTCACTCCGGGCGATCCGATCGTCGTGGAGACGCAGGACGAGTACTACGTCTACAAGATGGCCTCGATCCTGCCGGTCACCTCGCCCAGCAACACGAGCGTCCTGAATCCCGTCCCCGCGGGGTCGGGATTCACCGAGCCCGGCCGTTACATCACGCTGACCACGTGCACGCCGGAGTTCACCAGCAAGTACCGGATGATCGTGTGGGGCAAGATGGTCGAGGAACGGCCGCGCAGCAAGGGCAAGCCGGATGCGCTCGTCAGTTAAGGGCAGATGACCAGTGGCAGCGACCACCGACACGGACCACGAAGAGCACACCGGCGCGGCGGCGTCCCGGCCGTCCGCGGCCCGGCGCCGTCCCGGCCCGATCGCCATGGCGGTGAGCGTCTTCGGGGAACTCCTCATCACCGCGGGACTGGTCCTGGGCCTGTTCGTCGCCTACTCGCTCTGGTGGACGAACGTGGTCGCCGACCGTGCGGCCGGGAAGCAGGCGGACCAGGTCCGTGACGACTGGGCTCACGGCCGGGGTGGGCCCGGTGCGCTGGACACGAAGAACGGCATCGGGTTCCTGCATGTGCCGGCGATGAGGAACGACGAGGTCCTGGTCGAGAAGGGCACGTCGAACAAGATCCTCAACGACGGTGTCGCCGGGTACTACACCGATCCCGTCAAGTCGGCCCTGCCGATGTCGGGCAAGGCCGGCAACTTCTCCCTCGCCGCCCACCGGGACGGTCACGGCGCCGCGTTCCACAACATCGACAAGATCGAGAAGGGCGACCCGATCGTCTTCGAGACGAAGGACAAGTGGTACGTCTACAAGGTCTACGGCATCCTTCCCGAGACCTCGAAGTACAACGTCAAGGTCCTCTCGGCGGTGCCGAAGGAGTCCGGCAAGAAGAAGCCGGGCCACTACATCACGCTGACGACGTGCACGCCGGTGTACACGAGCACGTACCGGTACATCGTGTGGGGCGAGCTGGAGCGGGTCGAGAAGGTCGATGCGGACCGGACCCCGCCGGAGGAACTGCGGTGAGGTGACGGGCAGTTCGGGGCCCACCCGAACGAACCGGAGGGGGCCTGTCCCGTGTGTCACACGGGACAGGCCCCCTCCGGCTGTGTTTCCCCGGCCGCGGCTCAGGTGGTGAGGTTGTACTTGAAGCCGCTGAACTTGTCGCCGCTCTTGATGAGCGAGACACGCACGCCGACCTTGATGTTCTCGGGCACCTGGCTCCCGAAGCACTGGTAGTTGTGCGACAGGGCGGGCTGCGTCGTCCTCAGTTCGGCGATCGTCTTGTAGTCGCTCATCCTGAAGAGGTGGATCTCGACGGCGTAGCCGTCACTCTGGTCGTCGTAGACCGTGAGGCAGTCCCCGTCGTGACCGAAGGCGCCCTTGCCGCCCGGGTCCCAGTCCGTCGTGTAGACGAAGCCGCTGTTGGTCCCGGCGTTCGCGGTTCCCGTGGCAAGGAACGTCAGGGCGCAGGCAGCGCCGACGACGGCCAGGATTCGCTTCTTGATGATGTTCCCCCATTGATCATGTCGCGTTCAAAACGCGATCAAGGCGCATCTTAACCGATCATCGAACTCCGAGGCTCGAACAGCCTGTTCGGACACCCCGCTGCCGGCCGCGGACAGCACAGCGCCCCAGCGCTCTGAGAGTGCTGGGGCGCTCGCCGTACGAGAAGCGACCGGTCAGCCGTCTTCGTTGCGGCTGATGGTGCCTCCGAAGATGCCGCCTCCGCCGTTGCCTCCGCCGTTGTTGCCACCGCCGCTGTCGCCACCGCCGGCGGTCGTCAGCGTGATCGCCTGACCGCCCGGGTTGTCGACCTCGGTACCCGGCTGCGGATCCTGCTGGGTGACCACGGCATTGTCGTCCTGCGCTCCGGACACCTGGATGTTGGTGAACCCGTTCTGCTGCAGGATCTGCTTGGCCTGGCCCAGGGTCCGCAGCCGGACCTCCGGCACCTTCACCTTTTGCTGTTGCTTGGCCTTGCCGACGACGATCTGCACCGACGAGTTCTTGTCGACCTGCTGATTGGCCTGCGGGGTGGTGGAGATGACCTTGCCGACCTGGTTCGGGTCGTCGGTCTCCTGCTCGGTGCACTGACCGGTCAGGTCGTTGGCCGTCATCTGGGCCTTCGCCGCGTCACAGGTCTGGCCGACGACGTCCGGCACGGTGGCCTTCTCCTCGGCCTTGGCGACGGTCAGGGTGATCGTCGAACCCTTCTCCACCTCTTCGCCCGTGGTCGGGTTCTGCTCGAGCACGGTGCCCGGGTCCTCGGGGGACGTCCGGGTCTCCGTCTCGACCTGGAGCTCGTACTTGCCGTCCTCCAGCTTTTCCTTCGCCTCGTCGAGACTCAGGCCGGTGACGCTGGGGACGGACACCTTCGGCGCGCCCGTCGACACCACGACCTCGACGGTGGAGTTCTTCTTGACCTTGGTCGGGAAATCCGGGGTCTGATCGCAGACCTTGCCCTTGCTCTGGTTCTCGCAGGGCTTTTCGGTCGTACTCAGCTTGAGGTCGCTGTTGACCGCCAGTCTCTTGGCGTCGTCCAGTGTCTGGCCGACGAGGTTGGGGACGGCGACCGTGTCGTTGGCCACGCCGTTGCCGCTGAACGCCCACCGCCCGATCAGGATGGCCCCGACCAGGACGAGGACGCCGGCCACGACCAGCAGGATCGTCGAGGTGTTGGACTTGCGCTGCTGCTGGCGGCGCCGGTCGGGGCGGTCGTCGTAGCCGTAGCCGCCGTCGTCCGGGTTCATGGGGGGCAGCATCGACGTGGCGCCCGCACCGGAGTCCGCGCGCAGGGCCGTCGTCGGCTGGTCGTCGGGGTAACCGCCGTAACCCGCCGCGCCCATCGCCGCCGTGGCCGCGACCGGCTGGCCGTCGAGGCAGGCCTCGATGTCGGCGCGCATCTCGTCGGCCGACTGGTAGCGGTAGTCGGGGTCCTTGACCAACGCCTTCAGGACGATCGCATCCGTCTCGGGCGTGATCTCGGGGTCGAAGACGCTCGGCGCCTGCGGCTCTTCCCGGACGTGCTGGTAGGCCACGGCGACCGGCGAGTCGCCAACGAAGGGGGGCCTCACCGTCAGGAGTTCGTAGAGCAGACAGCCGGTCGAGTAGAGGTCCGACCTGGCGTCGACCTGCTCACCCTTCGCCTGCTCCGGCGAGAGGTACTGGGCCGTGCCGATGACCGCCGCGGTCTGCGTCATGGTCATGCCCGAGTCGCCCATGGCGCGGGCGATGCCGAAGTCCATCACCTTGACCTGGCCGTTGCGCGTCAGCATGACGTTCGCGGGCTTGATGTCGCGGTGGACGATGCCGTTGCGGTGGGCGTACTCCAGGCCCTGGAGGATGCCGATGGTCATCTCCATCGACCGCTCCGGCAGCAGCTTGCGGCCGGAGTGGAGCAGCTCGCGGAGCGTCGAGCCTTCTACGTACTCCATGACGATGTACGGGATCGAGACCCCGTCGATGTAGTCCTCGCCCGTGTCGTAGACCGCGACGATCGCGGGATGGTTGAGCGAGGCGGCCGACTGGGCCTCCCGGCGGAACCGGGCCTGGAAGGAAGGGTCACGCGCGAGATCCGCGCGCAGCGTCTTCACCGCCACGGTGCGGCCGAGGCGGGTGTCATGCGCGAGGTAGACCTCCGCCATGCCACCACGCCCGAGCACCTGGCCCAGTTCGTACCGGCCGCCGAGGCGACGCGGCTCTTCCATAGCTACCTACCAGCCCTCTCCGTCGGTCCCGACCGGAAGCTTGTACGGTCGGAGGCTGCCGTCCGGGCCTACCGTACCCGGCTCGCTTTGTGTGACCTGGCCAAGCCCGTCAGCCGATACAGGACCGGTATCGCAACGTGCACCGTTGTGAAGCAGACGTGAGCGGAGTCACTGCTTGCTCTTGAGGACCGCCTCCATCACGTTCCTCGCGATCGGCGCCGCGAGGCCGCCGCCGGAGATGTCGTCACGGACGGCGTTGTCGTCCTCGACCACGACCGCCACGGCCACCGGCGCGCTGCCGTCCTCACCCTTGGCGTAGGAGATGAACCACGCGTAGGGGTTCTCGCTGTTGTCGACACCGTGCTGGGCGGTACCGGTCTTGCCGCCCACCGTGACGCCCGGGATCTTGGCGTTGGAGCCCGTGCCCTTGTCGACGACCGTCTCCATCATCGACTGGAGCTTCTGGGCGTTCTCCGGGGACAGCGGCTGGCTGAGCTCCTCCGGCTCGGTCCTCTCGATGGTGTCGACGCTGCGCGCCTGGAGCTCCTCGACCATGTACGGCTTCATCAGCTTGCCGTCGTTGGCGACGGCCGAGGCCACCATGGCCATCTGGAGCGGGGTCGCGGCGGTGTTGAACTGGCCGATCGACGACAGCGCGGTCTCCGACGGGTTCATGTCGTCGGAGAACACCGAGGCATTGGCGCGCACCGGCGTGAACTGCTCCTCGTCGAAGCCGAACTTCTTGGCCATGTCCAGCATCTTGTCGTTGCCGAGGTCGGAGCCGATCTTGCCGAAGACGGTGTTGCAGGAGTACTGGAGGGCGACCCGCAGTGTCGCGTTCTTGCAGGGGATGTTGCCCTCGTTCGGCAGCTTGGTGGTGGTGCCCTTCATGATCCACGGGTCGGGCGAGTCGGTCTTGCCGTCCGGGTCCGTGTACAGGCCGTCCTCCAGGGCGGCGGCCGCCGTGACCACCTTGAAGGTGGAGCCGGGCGGATAGGTCTCCCGCAGCGCCCGGTTGAGCATCGGGTCGTTCGGGTTGTTCTTCTTCTGGAGCTTCTGCCAGGCGTCGGTGTCCGTCGTCGTGGAGTTCCCGGCGAAGGACGACGGGTCGTACGACGGGTAGGAGGCCAGGGACAGGATCTTGCCGGTGGACGGCTCCAGGGCGACGACGGCGCCCTTGCCCCCCTGCTTCTTCAGGCCGTTGTAGGCGGCCTTCTGCGCGGCGGCGTTCAGCGTCGTGACGACGTTCCCGCCCTCCTGCTTCTTGCCGGTGAGCATGTCGAGCGTGTTGCGGAAGAAGAGCCGGTCGTCGTTGCCGGTGAGGATGCCGTCCTCGATGGACTCCAGCTGGGTCGCGCCGAAGGCCTGCGAGGCGTAGCCGGTGACCGGCGCCCACATCGGGCCGTTCTTGTAGGTGCGCTTGAACTTGAAGTCGCTGCCCGACGTCTCGGCGGAACCGGTGATCGGCTTGCCGTCGACGATGATGTCGCCGCGGGGGGAGGCGTAGCGCTCGATGGTGACGCGGCGGTTGTTCTTGTCGGTCCTGAGCTCGTCGGCCTGGACGTACTGGATCCAGTTGTCGCGGATGAGCAGTGCCAGGACGAGCAGACCGCAGAAGACCGCGATCCGGCGCAGGGGCTTGTTCATGACGGGCGGACCACCTGAGTCATCTCGGCGTCGGGATTGCCGGCCGGGGCCGGGGCCGGGCGGCGTGCGGTGTCGCTGATGCGCAGCAGGATGCCGATCAGGGCCCAGTTGGCGATCACGGAGGAACCGCCGTAGGCCACGAACGGCAGCGTCATACCGGTCAGTGGGATGAGGCCCATCACACCGCCGGCCACGACGAAGACCTGGAGGCCGAAGGCGCCCGACAGGCCGATGGCCAGCAGCTTGCCGAACGGATCGCGGGCCGCGAGCGCCGTACGTACGCCCCGCTCGATGATCAGGCCGTAGAGCAGCAGGATCGCCATGACACCGGCGAGGCCCAGCTCCTCGCCGAAGGTGGCGAGGATGAAGTCGGAGTTGGCGGCGAAGCCGATGAGGTCGGAGTTGCCCTGCCCGAGACCGGTGCCGAGCGTGCCGCCGGAGCCGAAGGCCCACAGCGCCTGCATGGCCTGCTCGGAGTGGACGACGCCGTCCTGGACGCCGGCGCGGGAGAGTTCGAACTCGCGCATCGGGTCGAGCCAGGCCTGCACACGCGTCTGGATGTGAGGCTCGAAGCTCGCCACGCCGACGGCGCCGACCGCGGACATCAGCAGACCGAAGACGATCCAGCTGGTCCGCTCGGTGGCGACGTACAGCATGATGACGAACATTCCGAAGAACAGCAGCGACGTACCGAGGTCGGTCTCGAAGACCAGGATGAGGATCGAGATGACCCAGACGACGAGGATCGGACCCAGGTCGCGGCCCCGCGGCAGGTACAGGCCCATGAAGCGGCGGCTGGCCAGGGCGAGGGCGTCTCTCTTGACCATGAGGTAGCCGGCGAAGAAGACCGCGAGGGCGATCTTGGCGAACTCACCGGGCTGGAGCGTGCCGAGGCCGGGGATCTTGATCCAGATCTTGGCGCCGTAGATGTTCGCGCCGAGTCCCGGCACGAGCGGCAGGATCAGCAGGAACAGCGCGCCGGCCATGGAGATGTAGGTGTAGCGCTGCAGGACGCGGTGGTCCTTGAGGAAGATCAGTACGACTGCCAGCAGGGCGACGCCCATCGCGGAATACAGCAGCTGGCGCGGTGCGGCTTCGGCGTAGTTGCTGAGTCGCTTGGACTGGTCCAGACGCCAGATGGCGACTAGACCGAGGCCGTTCAGCAGAGTTGCCAGCGGCAGCATCAGCGGGTCCGCGTACGGCGCGAACTTCCTTACGACCAGATGGCCGACGCCCGCCAGCAGGCCGAGTCCGAGCCCGTAGCTGAGCAGACCCGGCGGCACCGAGTCGTTGAGCGCCAGCCCGACGTTGGCATAGGCGAACACCGGGATGACCACGGCGAACGCCAGCAGCGCCAGCTCGGTGTTGCGCCGGCTCGGCGCACCGATCGCGCCGATCGTGGACGTGTGGTGCGTCGGCGATGTGTTCGTACCGCTCATCGTGTAACAGGGCCTCTCACGGCTTGCCTACTGCTTACCGCACAGCGAGACGACCTTCTGCTCTTCCTCCGAGAGGCTGGGGCCGGGGCTGGGAGTAGGTGCGGTCGTGGACGGGTTCGGGGACTTCTCAGGCGCCGACGGCGAGCCCGACGGGTTCGACGGGTTCGACGGGTTCGGCGTCGGTGTGGCCTTGGACGTGAAGGAGGCGGGAGTGGTTCCCGTGGTGCCCCCGGCCTCGCCTTCGCCGGTCTTGGAGTTGTTCTGGCTCTCGGCTTGGCGCCGCTGCGCCTCCTTCTTGCACGCGGAGGCCTGCACCGACAGTTCCTGGATCTTCGCCTGGGCGTTCTCCAGCCCGCCCTCGGCGATCGTCGCCTCGACCAGTTTCTGCTGGTAGGGCGGCAGGTACTTGAGTTCGATCTCGGGGTGGTCCTTCTCGACCTCCGAGAGCGACACCCACGCCAGGTCCTGGCTGATGCCCCGGTACAGCGCGACGTGCTCGCCCTCGGCGCCGACGTAGTACTGCGTCTGCGTCCAGCGCCAGCCGCCGTACAGGCCGCCGCCGATGACGGCCAGCGCGAGGGCGCCGTAGAAGGATCTCTTCAGCCAGCGGCCCTTCTTGCGGGGCTTGTCGAAGTCGTCGTCGCCGTAACCCAGGCCGGCCGCCGGGATGTAGCCGGTGGTGTCGCCGGAGCCGGGCGGGCCGAACTCGCCGCCGCCGCCCTGGCCGTGCCCCTGGCGGCCGAGCCCGGAGGCGCGGCCGGCGGGGGTCTGCATGAAGGAGTTGTCCTGCAGCTGGTGCTGGTTCTCGGCGACGGCGCCGACCACGACCGGGGTGTCGGAGAGCTGCCCCGCGAGGGTGTCGCCGGTGTCGAGGTCGAGGACGTCGGCGACGATGACGGTGATGTTGTCCGGGCCGCCGCCGCGCAGCGCCAGCTCGATCAGGTTCTGGACGGTCTCCTGGGGGCCCTGGTAGCTGGCGAGGGTGTCCTCCAGGGTCTGGTGGGACACCACGCCGGACAGGCCGTCGGAGCAGATCAGGTAGCGGTCGCCGGCGCGGACCTCGCGGATGGACAGGTCCGGTTCGACGTGGTCGCCACTGCCGAGGGCGCGCATGAGGAGCGAGCGCTGCGGGTGGGTGGTGGCCTCTTCCTCGGTGATGCGGCCCTCGTCGACCAGACGCTGCACCCAGGTGTGGTCCTGCGTGATCTGCGTCAGGACGCCGTCGCGGAGGAGGTACGCGCGGGAGTCGCCGACGTGGACCAGGCCGAGGCGCTGGCCGGTCCAGAGCAGGGCGGTGAGGGTGGTCCCCATGCCCTCCAGCTGGGGGTCCTCCTCGACCATCGAGCGCAGCTGGTCGTTGGCGCGCTGTACGGCCGTGCCGAGCGAGGTGAGGATGTCGGAGCCGGGGACGTCGTCGTCGAGCGCGACGATCGTGGAGATGGCCTCGGAGGAGGCGACCTCGCCCGCCGCGGCGCCGCCCATGCCGTCGGCGATGGCGAGCAGGCGCGGGCCGGCGTATCCGGAGTCCTCGTTGCCCTCCCGGATCATCCCCTTGTGCGATCCGGCCGCGAAGCGCAGTGACAGACTCATGCGCACCTCGCCTGTCGGCTCCGGGTACAGCCGGTCGTGTCGAGCCACACTGCCCACCCTCCGGTCGGGAGCGCGCCGGGGCCCGGGGTGGGGCCCGCCACTGCGTGCTCGCTCCGCTCGCTCATTGTCGTACTACTTCCGCAGCTCGATGACGGTCTTGCCGATGCGGATCGGCGCGCCCAGCGCAATCGGTGTGGGAGTCGTCAGCCGGTTCCGGTCCAGGTACGTGCCGTTGGTGGAGCCGAGGTCCTCGACGATCCACTGGCCGTCGCGGTCCGGATAGATCCTGGCATGGCGGCTGGAGGCGTAGTCGTCGTCCAGCACGATGGTCGAGTCGTGCGCCCGGCCCAGGGTGATGGTCTGGCCCTGGAGCGCGACCGTGGTGCCGGTGAGGGTGCCCTCGGTCACGACCAGCTTGGTGGGGGCGTTACGGCCGCGCCGGCCGCTGCCGGACTGCTGGCGCTGCTGCGGCGGCGCCTGGCGGGCGGCCTGCTGCTGCCGGCCGGCCTCCCGGCGCGATCCGCGCTGGGTGACGCGCGTACCGAACAGGTCGCTCCGGATGACCTGCACGGCCACGATCACGAACAGCCACAGAACGGCCAGGAAACCCAGCCGCATGACCGTGAGGGTCAGCTCTGACATTGCCCCCGCTTCACCCTTCGGCTTGCCGGTAAATGATGGTGGTGCTGCCCACGACGATCCGCGAGCCGTCGCGGAGCGTAGCGCGGGTGGTGTGCTGCCCGTCCACCACGATGCCGTTGGTGGATCCGAGATCCTGGATCGTCGAGGGCGTTCCGGTCCGGATCTCACAGTGCCGGCGGGAGACGCCGGGGTCGTCGATCCGCACGTCGGCGTCGGTGCTGCGGCCCAGCACCAGCGTCGCGCGGGAGATCTGATGGCGCGTGCCGTTGATCTCGATCCAGTGGCGGGTGCGTCCGCCGGCCGCCGGGGCGGCCGGGGGTCGCTGGGTGCCCGCGGGCTGCGGGTAGCCGTACCCGCCGGGGCGGCCGCCGGGCGGCGGCGCGGCCGGCATGGGCGGGGCGCCCGCGGGCGCGGCGGCCGGCGGGTAGCCGTAGCCGCCGGGGCGTCCGGCGGGCGGGGCCGCGGGCGCGGCGGCGCCTGACGGGGCCTGCTGGCTGCTGGAGGAGGCGAGCGTACGGCTGCGCACCCGGTACAGGCCGGTGTCCAGGTCTTCCGCCTTCTCCAGGTGCACCTTGATCGGGCCCATGAAGGTGTAGCGCTGCTGCTTGGCGTAATCACGCACCATGCCGGCCAGCTCGTCGCCGAGCTGGCCGGAGTAGGGGCTGAGCCGCTCGAAGTCGGGCGTGCTCAGCTCCACGATGAAGTCGTTGGGTACGACCGTGCGGTCGCGGTTCCAGATGGTGGCGTTGTTGTCGCACTCGCGCTGGAGCGCGCCGGCGATCTCCACGGGCTGGACCTCGGACTTGAACACCTTGGCGAAGGTGCCGTTGACCAGACCTTCGAGACGCTGCTCGAACTTCTTCAGGACTCCCATGGGGCACCTCCTCCGTCGCTGCCGTCCTGTGTACTGCCCTGCGGGCCGCTTGCCTGGTACTGCTTACTGATCGTATCCACGCGCCGCTCGATCGGCTGGTTCCCCCTGTCAGCACGGCCGACGGATGTCGACGCATGACGAAGTTCCCTGTGGAGCTCCCCTTCGAACTCCTCCGGTGATACGGCTGCCGCGCAACCGCTCTCGCGTACTCCTGACAAGGATCGTAGAGGCGGCCGAAGACCAGTGTCCCGCACCCGGCTGTGGACCCCGACCCCCTGCTGGGGAGACGGGGGGTACCGGTACGAGGTTGATACGTGAAGCGCTACGCGTTGATACGTGGCCAGGGCACCGAAGGCTCGGAGGCGGGTCTGCCTGCGGAAGAACGGATGTGAATCCACCCCGCCCCGCGTGCTAATGTTCTGGGTGTCGGAAGGCGCCAGGCCCCAAGGGGCAGGAGCCCATGACACACCCAATGCGCGGGTGGCGGAATAGGCAGACGCGCTGGATTCAGGTTCCAGTGCCCGCAAGGGCGTGGGGGTTCAACTCCCCCCTCGCGCACCGTCGGAACGGGCGGCATCGATCAGATGCCGCCCGTTTCTCGTGTCTGCGGATGTGATGGTTGTCTCGCGGCATCCGGGGGTTGTGCTGGTGTGAGGAAGCTCTCAGGCCTGGCCGGCTCGGGCATCCCCCAGCGGCCGGCCGGGGGCGAAGCGGTCCCGTACGGCGGGGGTGTCGAGGAGGCGGGCCGGGTAGCCGGGGCCGGTGCTGGCGGTCATGTCCTGGTGGCGCAGTTGCTCCCCGCAGGACGAGCAGACGACCCGGGCCTCGGTGTCGTGGTCGCAGGGCGTGTGGTGCAGGACCACCGGGGCGCCCTCGTCGCCGGCCAGCCAGCGGTCGCCCCAGGCGTTGATCGCGGCGAGTACGCCGAAGAAGTCGCGGCCCTTGTCCGTCAGCAGGTACTCGTGGCGGACCGGGTCGCTCTGGTAGGCCCGCCGCCGCAGCAGGCCCTCGGCCTCCAGGCGCCGCAGCCGGTCGGTGAGGGTGTTGCGGGCGATGCCGAGCGAGCCGATGAAGCCGTCGAAGCGGGATTCCCCGTAGAAGACCTCGCGCAGCACCAGCAGGCTCCAGGCGTCGCCCAGGATGTCGGCGGTGCGGGCGATGGAGCAGGGCCAGGTGTCGAACGAGGTCCGTTTCACGGCTGCCAGGCTATCGGTTTCATCATGAGATGGACCGGCCTCGGCGTCCCTGTGCCCGTCACTCCCGTATGCCCGCCAGTTCCGCCGGGCGGCGGCGCAGGGCGAGGGCGGCCGGGGCGAATGCGGAGGTCGTCGCGAGGAGGGCGCAGACGGCTGTGGTCGTGCCGAGGGCCTGCCACGGGAGCTCGATCGTGGCCGGGGCCGACAACAGGGCGAGGGCGCTCGCCCTGTCGGCCAGGTTAAAGGCGCGACCAGGAGGCCGAGGAGGGCGCCGGCCGCCACGACCGTCAGCGCCTCGGCGCCGGTCAGCCGCAGGACCTGCCACCGGGTGGCTCCGGCCAGCCGCAGTAGGGACAGGTCGCGGGCCCGGTCGGACGTCGCCATGACCATGGTGTTGGCCACGGAGATGCCCGTGTAGAGGAGGGCGATGCCGAGGACCAGGAGGAGGCCGAGGCGGGTGGTGCGGTTCGTCTCGGGGTGGGTGGCGCGGATCCATGCGTCGCGGGTGAGGATCTGCCCGTTCCCGGGGCCGAGCGCCCGGTGCGGGGCGGTGGCGACGGTGTTCGGGTCCGCGTCGTCGGTCAGGGCCACGTCGATCCGGTCGACCGTGGCGCCGGGGGCGTTGCGTGGGGTGACGTAGACGCCGTTGTCGCCGGTGCCGGTGGTCATCACCGCGGCGATCCGCAGGGTGCGCGGTGTTCCGTCGCCGAGCCAGACGCGGACCCAGTGCCCACCCGGTGCCGCTGCCACTCCTCGTTGACGATGACCGAGTCGTCGTCGAGGCCGCTCACCTCGCCGACGGCCAGCGGGAGGCGGGTGGTGGCCGCGAGGGGGCCGGGGGTGGCGGCGAGGGGGCCGGGGGTGGCGGCGCTGGCCTCGGAGCGGATGAGGGCGACGCCGTCCTCCAGGACGTGGACGGCCGTCGAGGCCGCCGGCGGACGAGACCCATCGCCGGGTGCTGGCCGTGCTGGCGTATCTGCGGGCGTAGGCGCGCGGTCGGGCCTGGCGGGTCGGACCCGGCCGGACACCTTCGTCCCCGCGATGGAACGACGCCGTCACCGTGAAGCCCAACGCCTTCCGCGCATACGCGCGTTGTGGAAAAACCAGCGAGTTGGTTTCATTGCGTCGCCATCAGAGCCCTCCACGGGAGCCAGGGTGACCAAACAGGACCGGGCCGTCCGGACCCGTCTCGCGCTGATCCGGTCGGCGGCCGAGCACTTCGAGGCACGGGGATACGTCCGGGCCAGTCTGTCGGAGATCAGCGCCGGAGCCGGTGTCAGCTCCGGCGCTCTGCACTTCCACTTCGCGAACAAGGCCGCCGTGGCCGAGGCCGTCGAGCACGCGGCCGCCCGTGCCCTGCGCCGGGTCGCGGGCCGGGGCCGCGGCGGTGACGGTTGCGCCCTCCAGCGCCTCGTGGACGTCACGCACCACGTCGCCCGGCTGCTGTGCGCCGACGTCGTCGTGCGCGCGGGGCTGCGGCTCAACGCCGAGGCGGTCGCCGGGCGGGTGCGGGACCTGCGCCGGGAGTGGCGGGAGTGCGTGCACGCGCTGCTGGCCGAGGCGGAGCGCAGGGGCGAACTCGCCGCCGGGATGCCGCCGCACCGTTCCAGCGCCGTCGTTCTCGCCGCCACGACCGGCATCGAGGTGCTGGCCCGGGAGGACCCCGGCTGGCTCGCCCGGCCCTCCCTGACCGACCTGTGGCACCTGCTCCTGCCGTGCGTGGCCGCCCCGCACCTGGCCGGCGCGCTGGACCCGGCCGGGACGGAGCCGGAGCATGCGGGGCCCGACATCGGCAGGGAGCCGGACAACGGCAGGGAGCCGGACATCGGCAGGGACGCGGACCTCGGCAGGGAGCCGGGCGTCGGCAAGGAGGCGGACGTCGGCAACGAGGCGGACGCCAGCCGGGAGCCGGACGTCGGCAGGGACACCGGCGGGGCGTTGGAGGAGCCGGGCCGGGCAGGGCTCGCGCTGCGGTAGCGGGGTGTCCCGGTCGACTTTCGGTCGGCTTTTCTGACGGCTTCCGGTCGGCCTTCCCATGGCCGGCAGTCAATGAAGTGGTGGCCAAAACAAACCGGTTGCCAAGTTTTTTCGTCCCTTCGATCGCACGATGGTTCCCCAGCCTCTGGACCAAGGAGCGATGAGTCATGGCACAGCAGGCCTGCCCCTTCCTGGCGATCGACCCGTCCGGCCAGGACCTCTACGACGAGATAGCCCGGATCCGGGCCCAGGGACCCGCCGTGGAGGTCGAACTCCCGGGCGGCGTACGGGCGTGGTGGATCAACGGCCTGGAGCTGAACAAGCGGCTCCTGGCCGGACCCGAGACGAGCAAGGACGCCTTCCAGCACTGGCCGGCCTGGATCAACGGGGACATCTCCCGCACCTGGCCGCTCGCGATCTGGGTCTCGGTGCGCAACATGGTCACGGCCTACGGCACCGACCACAGCAGGCTGCGCAAGCCGATGTCCGCCGCCTTCACCAAGCGCCGCGTCGACGCGCTGCTCCCGCGCGTCCAGGAGATCGTCGACCGGGCGCTGGACGGCCTGGAGCGGATCCCCGAGGGCGAAGTCATCGACCTGCGGGCGGGGTTCGCGGCGCCTATACCGCACGAGGTGGTGTGCGAGCTCTTCGGCGTACCGCCGGGTGAGGACGGTCCGCGAGGGGCCCTCTACCGCATCATCAACCGCTTCTTCGACACGGCGATCTCACTGGAGGACGCCCAGGCCAACGGGGTCGAGCTGTACGGCACGCTGACCGCGTTCCTCCAGTACAAGCGCGATCACCCGGCCGACGACCTGACGACGGCCCTGATGGCCGCGCACGACGAAGGCAGCCTCAGCGAACAGGAGTTGATGGACAACCTGATCCTGCTGCTCACCGCGGGCTTCGAGACGACCGTCAACCTCATCGACAACACCGTGCACAGCCTGCTCGCCCACCCCGACCAGCTCGAACTCGTCCGCTCCGGACAGGCGACCTGGGAGGACGCCATCGAGGAGTCACTGCGCTTCGAGGCGCCCGGTGCCATGTCGGGTCTGCGCTACGCCGTCGAGGACATCGAGATCGAGCCAGGCCTGACGATCCCGAAGGGTGATCCCGTCGTGGTCTCCTTCGCCGGTGCCGGACGCGACCCCGAGCGGCACGGCCCGGACGCCGAACGGTTCGACGTCACCCGGTCCACCAGCCGCGACCACGTCTCCTTCGGCCACGGCGTGCACCACTGCCTGGGCCGGCCCCTGGCCATGGCCGAGGCGACGGTGGCCCTGACGTCCTTGTTCGACCGGTTCCCGCGGCTGGCCCTGGCCGATCCGGCCCGGCCTCCGAAGCGGCTGCGCTCCATCATCTCCACGGGGCACCAGGAGTTGCCCGTGCTGCTGCACGGCCGCGATGGCGGGCCGGTACCGGGCCCGCGTGCGGAGGAGGCGGAGGCGATCAGGAGGCTTTCCGGCCTCGGAGGAACGAGCGGTACCAGGGTGCCGCGCGTCTGAATCCGGCCGCGAATCCCTCGCCGGGGGAGCAGTCGAGGTCCTTCCAGAAGGCGTCGTCCACGAACCAGTGGTCCACCGTGAGCATGCCGAGGTGATGGAGGGCGAGCGGCTTCCCGGCGGCCCGGTCCAGGGCGGTGGCGACGTCCACCGCCGCACCGCCGCCGGGCTCCCCCAGCAGTTCGCCCGCCGCCCCGAGCAGGTCCGAGGCCCCCACGGGCTCGGGGTGGTTGACGTGGTGCACACCGCCGTCGTGCGTAGGGGACAGGGCCGCGGCCACCACCGCACGGCCCAGGGTGTCCACGTCGATCATCGACTGGAGCGCCTCGCAGCCGGTCAGGGTCGCCGACAACTCGCCCAGCAGCCACACCAGTCCGGGGACGACCCACCGGTCGCCCTCGCCGTACACGAGGTGCGGGCGCAGCACCAGGCCGCCCGCGTCGAGGACGTGCCGTTCGGCGGCGGCCCGGGTGCGGCTGGTGGCCGACGCCGGGGCGATCGGCACTTCCCCGGGGCGCACTCCGCGGAAGGGGCCCCGGCCGTACACGGCGGCTGTGCTCAGGTACACGATCCGGGGCACCCCGGCGCGCACGGCCTCCTCGACCAGGGCCCGCGTGCCCAGCTCGTTGACGGCCTCGACGGTCTCGGCGTCGCCGCCGACCCGTGTGGCGCAGTGCACCAGGACGTCGGCGCCCGCGCAGGTGCCGCGCAGGGAGAGCGGGTCGGCGAGGTCGCCGTGGACGGACGCGCCGGGCTCGGCTCCCGGTGGTGGGGTACGGCGTGACAAGTGCCGTACGCGGACACCAGGTTGCCGGTGTGCGGTGGCCGCGACCCTGCTGCCGACGAAGCCGCTCCCGCCCGTGATCAGAAAATCGACCGTCACGACAGCGACCGTACCCGGGCCGGCTGCGCGCAGGTCAGCGTGGCGCTGAAGACGGACTCGCCGTCCTGCCGCCCGGACACCCGTACGGTCGTCTCTCCCGGATCTCCCGGATCTCCCGGATCTCCCGGATCTCCCGGATCTCCCGGATCTCCCGGATCTCCCGGGATTCCCGGGTTCTCGTCGAGCACCTCCGTCTCGATCCAGCACGGGCTGTGCAGCTCGGCGTACCGGGCGAACGTCGCCGTCATCGAGCGGGGCAGGAAGGTGTGCCGGCCGGACGCGGCGGCCGCCGCCTGCCGGGCCGCCTCGAACAGGACCATGCCGGGCACGTGGTCGTTGGGCCGCGGGAAGAGCACGGGGTGGCCGGTGTCCACGCGCAGCCGCCAGACGCCGGGACGGTCGGAGGGGGCGAGGACGACGTCCTCGGCGCGGGAGCGGCCGGCGAGCGCCGGGGATATGCCCGGCAGCAGCGGCACCGGTGTGCCCAGTGCGGCCAGCTGCTTCTGCCGCAGACGGCGGTAGGCGAGCGGGGAGGTGCAGCCGGTGCTGCCGGTGCCGCGGGCGATGAAGCGTCCCGCACGGCGGAACTCCATGGTGGTCCGCATGCTGTGCAGACCGCGACCGCGGCGGCGTATCTCGGAACAGACGACGTCCACGTCGACCGGCTCGGCGGCGTCCGACAGCAGGAGGGCGAACGGGTCGGTGTGGACCGTCAGGTCCCACATGACGAAGTGGGTGTCGGCGGGGGCTCCGAACTCGGCGTGCGCGAGCACCATCGAGGCCTGCCGCAACGTTTCGCCCACGATCATCGGATCCTGGTGGTGGTCGTCCACGGGGCCGAAGAAGGGATGGGTGGCCGGCCAGTGAGCGGTGAAGCGGAAGCGCGTATCGGAGATACGGCGCCACTGGGTGGGGAAGACATCTGCTTCTACGGTGCGGTGGGCGAGTTCCTTGGTGACCGAGGTGGGTTCGGTGGGTTGCGCGGGTTCGATGGCTGCGGCGGCTTCGGGGGGATCGACGGGATCGATGACTGTGGCTTGTGGCGCGTTCTCGACGGCCGCGGTGGATCTGTTTGCCGGACGGCCCCCCTGTCCGGTCTGATCGTCCGTGGGTGCGCTTAAAGGTTCTGACTGCGGCATGAGAACCCCCAGGATCGGCAGCCTGGCTGAGGTCGGCGTTTGACTAAGATACGGACGAGCCGGTTTTTTTCAAAGGGTTGGTCAAACCGCTGGGACAGGCTCCCGCGCCCCCGCCGCACAGCGATTTCACAGGAATCGACGGAGATCAGGAGGCACCCGATGGCGCGACAGGAGCGCGCGATCCGCACCCGGCGGACCATCCTCGAAGCGGCCGCGGCCGTCTTCGACGAACGCGGCTACACCTCGGCGACCATCGGGGAGATCCTGGACCGGGCGGGCGTCACCAAGGGCGCGCTGTACTTCCACTTCGGTTCCAAGGAGGAGCTTGCGGTGGGGGTGTTCGAGGAGCAGCTCGCGATCACGCTCCCGCCGCAGTCCAGCAAGCTCCAGGAACTCATCGACTCCGGGCTGGTGCTGGCCCGCCGGCTGCGCTCCGAACCGCTGGTTCGCGCCAGTGTGGGGCTCGCCCTCGACCAGGGGGCCATGGAGCTCGACCGCACGCCGGCCTTCCGTATGTGGTTCGACCAGAACGTACAGCGGCTGGGTGAGGCGAAGGCGCAGGGCGAACTGCTGCCGCATGTCGACGTGGCGGAGACGGCGGAACTGCTGGTCGGCAGCTTCTCGGGGGTGCAGCTGCTGTCCCAGCTACGGTGCCAGCGGCAGGACCTGGAGCGCCGCGTCGTCGTGATGTTCGAACACTTCCTGCCGAGCATCGCCGTCCCCGCGGTGCTGGCCCGGCTCGACATCTCGGTGGAGCGGGCTGAGCGGGTGCTGGCCCAGGTGCAGCAGAGACCCGGGCGGGAGCGGATGGAGACGCAGGAGGGGGCTGTGCCGGCGCAGGTCTCGTCGGGGGCTTAGGAGTCGCCTTTCGCCGGGTGCCCGCACGGGTTGTCCACAGCTGTGGAGTTGTCCACAGGGTCTGACGCGTTTCGGCCACCGGCTGTACGGTCGCACGAGTTGATGTTCGTTCGCGTGCGGGGGAGGCGGTCGGTGTGACCAGGGACAGTGCTGGGGCCGAGGGCGGGGCGGTGCATGGGGAGACCCGTCGGCTGCCCCGGGTGCGGGGTTTCGCCGAGTGGCCCGCCGAGGGTTCGCCCAAGGACGAGGGCAAGGCCCTGCGCAAGCGGGTCCCACGCCGCGCGCACGCCACGCTCGACCTGGACGCGTCCCGGCCCGACGCGGTGAGCGCGGTCGAGGAGTCGGGCCGCGGCCGGCTCCCCGAGCTCACACCGATCCGGGTCGGCCGCATGGCCGCCACACCGTTCGCGTTCCTGCGTGGCGCCGCCGGCCTCATGGCCTACGACCTGGCGCGCACCCCCATGACCCGGATCAAGGCGCAGATCTGCGGCGACGCCCACGCGGCCAATTTCGGCCTGTACGGCGACGCGCGCGGCGGCCTGGTCATCGATCTGAACGACTTCGACGAGACGGTGCTCGGCCCCTGGGAGTGGGACGTGAAGCGCCTCGCGGCCTCCCTGGTGCTCGCGGGCCGGGAGGCCGGAGCGGACGAGGAGAGGTGCCGCAAGGCGGCCTACGACGCGGTGGGCGCCTACCGCCGCACCATGCGGCTGCTGGCCAGGCTCCCGGTGCTGGACGCGTGGAACGCCATCGCGGACGAGGAACTCGTCTCCCACACGGACGCCCACGACCTGCTCGGCACGCTGGAGCGGGTCTCCGAGAAGGCCCGCCACAACACCAGCGGCCGCTTCGCGGCCAGGTCGACGGAGGCCACGGAGGACGGCGGGCGCCGCTTCGTCGACGCCCCGCCGGTGCTGCGGCGCGTCCCGGACGCGGAGGCCGCGGCGGTGGCGGCGTCCCTGGAGGAGTACGTCGGCACGCTGCCGGAGGACCGCCTGCCGCTCCTCGCCCGGCACGCGGTGCACGACGTGGCGTTCCGCGTCGTCGGCACCGGCAGTGTCGGCACCCGGTCCTACGTCGTGCTGCTCCTGGACCACCGGGGTGAGCCGCTGGTGCTCCAGGTCAAGGAGGCGCGGGCGTCGGCCCTGGTGCCGCATCTGGCGACGGCCGGTTTCGACGCTCCGGTGGTCGACCACGAGGGCCGGCGGGTCGTGCTGGGGCAGAAGCGGATGCAGGTCGTCAGCGACATCCTGCTCGGCTGGACAACGGTCGACGGGCATCCCTTCCAGGTCCGCCAGTTCCGCAACCGCAAGGGCAGCGTCGACCCGGCCGCCCTGGCCGCCGACCAGATAGACGACTACGGCCGGATGACCGGCGCCCTCCTGGCCCGCGCCCACGCCCACAGCGCCGACCCGCGCCTCGTCGCCGGCTACTGCGGCAAGAGCGAGGAGCTGGACGAGGCGGTGGCGGATTTCGCCGTCGCCTATGCGGACCGTACGGAGGCGGACCATGCGGACCTGGTGGCGGGGGTGCGGGCGGGGAAGGTCGCCGCGGAGATGGGCGTCTGAAGCCTGCGGGACATCGGGCGTGCGGTCGTCCGGAGCACGGGAGCGGTCCGGCCGTGGCCTACGCTGGTCGGGTGACGACCCCGGAAGCTGAGCAGGGTGGTGGCGGCGCCGGTGAGGAACGGGTGACGCCCGAAGGTGACGCGGCGCGTGCCGAGGGCGGCGAGGACCGCCCCGAAGGCGGCGCGGCGCCTACCGAAAGCGAGGCGGCGCGGCCCGAGGCGCGGCTGGAGCGGGCCGTGCGGGCCGCCGAGCAGGCGCTGATCGAGTACGAGATCGCGGTGGAGACCTTCCGCGTCGAGATCGAGAACTTCTCCCGGCTGCACGAACAGAAACTCGGTCCGCTCTACGGCCGGCTCGAGGAGCTGGACGCCCGGATCCTCGAGGCCAGGGCCGCCCGCAGCGGTGACCCGGAGGACCGGCGCCGGGCGGAGGAGGCCAGGGCCCGGCTCGCGCCGATCCCCGGCGTCGAGGAGCTGCTGCACGGCTGGATGGACGACAGCGGCCTGTTCCCGGAGGCCGTGGCGATGCTCACGGACCAGGCGGTCCGGCCACCGCAGCGGGTCCGCCCCAGCGAGGAGGCCCGCAAGCTCTACCGCGAGCTCGCCCGCAAGGCCCACCCGGACTTGGCGCAGGAGGAGAAGGAACGCGAGCGGCGCGAGGAGTTCATCACCCGGGTGAACGCCGCCTACGCCCGGGGCGACGAGGCGGAGCTGCGCGAACTCGCCGAGGAGTGGGCCAAGGGGCCCGAGCTGAAGCGGGGCCCGAGCCGCGCCGAGGAGCTCTACGCCCGCCTCGAATGGCTCGCCCAGCGCAAGGAACTGCTCGCCCTGCTCGCCAAGGAGCTGGAGGAGAGCGCCATAGGCCACATGCTCCAGCTTGCCCCGGACGACCCGGACGGCCTCCTGGACGAGATCGGGCAGCAGCTGCTCACGCAGGTCACCGAGCGGGAGCGGGAGCTGGCCGCGCTGCTGGCGGAGGGCTGAGCCGCGGCCCGGCCGGGCCGGTTCGGGTAGCGTCGGACGCATGAGTTTTGGAGCTGGTGTGCCCACGGTCGAGGTCGCGGACCTCAAGGACGGCGACTTCCTGCTGGACGTCCGGGAGGACGACGAGTGGAAGGCCGGTCACGCCGAAGGGGCGCTGCACATCCCCATCAGCGATTTCGTCGCCCGGTACGGGGAGCTGACCGAGGCCGCCCCGCAGGACGGCCGGGTGCATGTGATCTGCCGCTCCGGCGGGCGTTCCGCCCAGGTCACGATGTACCTGGCCCAGCAGGGCATCGACGCCGTGAACGTCGACGGCGGCATGCAGGTGTGGGAGGCGGCGGGCCGTCCCGTCGTGACGGACGACGGGCAGCCCGGGTTCGTCCTGTAGCGGCTGTAGCGGCTGTAGCGGCTGTAGCGGCTGTAGCGGCTGTAGCGGCTGTAGCGGCTGTAGCGGCCTGGCGCCCGCCCGTGGCGCCCGCCCGCCGGTGGGATCAGGCCAACGGGTGGGCGGCCAGCAGGTCGCCCAGGGCCTCCTCGTGCGCCGCCGCCGGGCCGAGTGACAGCTCCAGGTGCTTGGCCCAGGCGTGGTACCGGTGCAGGGGATAGTCGACGTCGGCGCCGAACCCGCCGTGCAGATGCTGCGCCGTCTGCACGACCCGGCGTACGCCCTCCGCCGCCCAGATCTTGGCGACGGCGACGTCACCGGCTGCGGGCAGCGCGCCCGGCGCCCCCGAGGCGATCCGCCACGCGGCCTGCCACAGTGTGGCCTCCATCGCGCGCAGATCGATGTAGCGGTCGGCGGCCTGCACGGCGACGGCCTGGAAGGTCGCGATCGGGAAGCCGAACTGCTCCCGCTCGCTCGTGTACTCCCCGGTCATCCGCAGCACGCGTTCCCCGAGCCCGAGCGCCAGCGCACACGTCCCGGTGGCCAGCAGGTCACGCAGCCACTCCCACGCGCCCTCGGCGTCGATCACGTCCCGGGCGGCCAGCCGCGCCGACTCCAGCCGCAGCTCGCCGAGCCGCTCACCGCTCGTGGAGAACTGCTCGGCCAGGACGGCCCCCTCGTGCCCCCGCGGGACCAGGGCCAGCACGGTCCGCCCGGTCGCCGTGTGCGCGGGGACGACCGTGACGTCCGCGTCGTACGCCCAGGGCACCGCCGTCTGCACTCCGTCCAGCACCCACGCCGCGCCGTCCTGCCGTGCGGTCACGGCGAGCTCGGCCGGGTCGTGGCCGGTGCGGCCGTGCGCGGCGACGGTCAGCACGAGCTCGCCCCGGCCCGCCCGGGGCAGCAGCGCCGACTTCGCCTCCTCGCCGCCGAAGGCCTGGACGGCGGCGGCTGCCGCGCTGCTCTCCAGCAGCGGCACCCTGGCCAGCACCCGCGCCGACTCCCGCAGCACCAGGCACAGCGCGATCGCGTCCAGCCCGGCCCCGCCGTACCGGGAATCCAGCAGCAGACTCAGCAGGTCGGCGTCGGCGAGTTTCGCCCACAGGGCGCGGTCGCAGGCGTCGGCGACGGCGCCGGGGGTGAGGGCCGGACTGGGCACGGCGTCGGGCGCGACCCCGGCGAACACGCCCTTCGCCGCCTCGGCCGCGGCCTGCTGCTCCTCGGTGAAGGTGAAGTCCACGGTGCCTGTCCTTCCGGCCGGTCCCGTTGAGCGGACGTGAGCTGACGTGAGCTGACGGGCCGCAAGATAGAACAGGTTCTAGAAGAAGGGAATGGGCGTGCGGGCGGGCGCCGTAGGGTGTCACTCCTGTGGGCGACCTGTCCGGGCGCCCTGTGGATAACCTGCGGGGGTCCCCTGTGGACCAGGGGGACCGCCGCTCCCCGGCCGCCGCGAGCGCCGTACGGTCGGCTTCCGATCACCTTCGGGTCGGCTTCGGGCCGGCTTCCGCGATGTGGTGACGGCCACGGTCGGAACCGGCGCAAGAGGCTGTGCCCGGGTGGGCGGCCTGAGTACCGTGCCCGTGCCGACGTCGCGCAGCGGTGTGCGGGCGGTACGACGCCCTCGCGGCCGGGCGGACGGAACGACGGACCGGGATCGTGGAACGGGGCTGAATGGACGCGTACGACGGAGGCTCGGAAGCCCGGCACGGGCCGGGCGGGCCGGACGGGCCGGGTGTGCCGGCCGAGTCGGGCGGGCCTGTCGAGCCGGCCCCGCCCACCGAACCCCCCGCCGGTGTCGCCGCGCTCTCCCTCCCCTACCGGATCGGTGTCGCGCTGGCGCTCGCGGTCGTCGCGGTGGGGGTCTGTGTGCACGTCGGGATGATGTTCCTGCACGTCGCGCCGCCGAACACCGTCACCAGGGAGCACGGCAAGGCCGTGGACGACTGGATCTATCCGGAGTTCGAGCAGAACTGGAAGCTCTTCGCGCCGAACCCGCTCCAGCAGAACATCTCGATCCAGGTCCGTGCCGAGGTCCGGGACGGGGAGGGCGGAACGCTGACCACCGGCTGGTACGACCTGTCCGCCGAGGACGGCCGGGCCATCGACGGCAACCTGCTGCCCAGCCACACCCAGCAGAACGAGCTGCGGCGCGCCTGGGACTTCTTCCTCGCCACGCACGACAGCGAGAACCGCCCGGTGGGTCTGCGCGGCTCGCTCTCCGAGTCGTACCTGCGCCGGATCGTGGTGCTGCGCCTAGACCGCGACGACGCCGTGCGGGCCGCCACCGGGGGCGTCGGCACCATCGAGCGCGTCCAGGTCCGCTCCCGCACCAGCAATGTGCCCCCGCCGAAGTGGAGCCGGGAGAAGGTCTCCACGACACCGGCCTACCGCGAGCTGCCGTGGTGGCCGGTGCCGGAGGACGAGGCCGGGGGTGGTGTGCGGTGAACCGCTTCTCCCTGGCCGCCTCGCGCGGTATAGCCCGGGTCACCGAGGCCGCCCTCGGCCCGTACCAGACCGCCGTGATCCGCATAGGCTTCAGCGCCACCTGGCTGCTCTTCCTGCTGCGCGAGTTCCCCCACCGCCACGAGCTCTACGGCCCCGACGGGCCCTGGAGCTGGGGTCTCGCCGAGCAGCTCATAGGGACCAACAAGGCCTTCACCACTCTCATGTGGTCGGACGGCGGGGCCTGGTTCGAGATCGTCTATCTGCTCGCGGTCCTCGCCAGTGCCCTGCTGATGCTGGGCTGGCGCAGCCGCACCATGTCGGTGCTGTTCATGGTCGGTGTGCTGTCGCTCCAGAACCGCAGCGTCTTCATGGGCGACGGCGGCGACAACGTGCTGCACCTGATGTCGGTCTACCTGGTGTTCACGCGCTGTGCCCAGGTGTGGTCGCTGGACGCCCGCCGGGCCGCGCGCGCCAGGGCGGCCCACGCGCGGGGCGAGCGGGTCACGGACCGGACCGGCCCGGCCCTGTGGGGTGTGCTGGGGCTCGTGCTGGCCGGGGCGACCCTGGCCGGCCGGATGGAGAGCGACTGGCTGATACCGGCGCTGCTGTGGACCGTGTGGGTGACGCAGGGCCTGTGGTGGTTGACCGGGCGCCGCGCGCAGGCCGGTGAGCCGAGGATCATGCTCGACGTCGTCGCGAACGTCGTGCACAACGGCGCCCTGCTCGTGATCATGGCCGAGGCGTGCCTGATCTACGCGACGGCCGGCTGGTACAAGATCCAGGGCTCCCGCTGGCAGGACGGCACCGCCGTCTACTACCCGCTCCACCTGGAGTACTTCTCGCCCTGGCCCGGGCTCGCCGACCTGCTGTCCGCCAGCGGCACGATGGTGATGCTCGTGACCTACGGGACGGTCCTGGTGCAGGTCGCCTTCCCGTTCACGCTGTTCAACCGGCGGGTGAAGAACGTCCTGCTGGCCGTCATGATCACCGAGCACGCCGTGATCGCCGTCGTCCTCGGACTGCCGTTCTTCTCGCTGGCGATGATCGCGGCGGACGCGGTGTTCCTGCCGACGGCCTTCCTGCGCCGCATGGGCGGCCGGGCGGCACGCGCCCGTGACCGGCTGCTGCGGCGCGGCGGGCCGGGACAGGTGCCTGAGCAGCAGGTCCACGAGCGCCCCGAGGCCACGCACGTAGGCTTCGGGACATGACCGACCCCGTGACCGCCTGGCGCCGGCTCGCCGGCAGCACCGTCCTGCTCGACGGCTTCCACGCCCTCAAGCACGCCGTGCGGTTCGGCGCCGAGGTGCCGGTCGCGGTCACCGCCGACCGGGCGGCCACGCTCGCCCTGGCCGACGAGCTGGCCCCGGACGTACGGGACGCGCTGGCCGGGCTGCTGACGGAGGTGCCGCACGAGACGTACGCGTCGTTCGTGCCGCGCCCGCACCCCACCGCCGTGGCCGCCCTGGCCGTACGGCCCTCCCGCGAGTCCAACCTCGAGAAGCTGGCGCACACGCCCCGCACGGCCCCCGTCGTGGTCCTCGACAACCCGCGCAACCTGGGCAACGCGGGGGCGGTGATCCGCCTGGCGGCCGGCTTCGGGGCGACGGGCGTGGTCACCACCGGGACGGTCGACCCCTGGCACCCCACGGTCGTCCGCGGCGGGGCCGGGCTGCACTTCGCGACGGCGGTGGAGCGGCTGGAGGTGTCCGGCCTGCCGCCCGGCCCGCTGTTCGCACTCGACCCGGAGGGCGACGACATCCGGGCCACGAAGCTCCCGGACGACGCCGTCCTGTCCTTCGGTTCGGAACGCACGGGCCTGTCGCCCGAACTGCGCGCCCGGGCCGACCACTTGCTGTCCCTGCCGATGCGCCCTCAGGTCTCCAGCTACAACCTGGCGACCAGTGTGGCCATGACCCTGTACCACTGGAGCTGCGGTGTGGCGCTCAGGGGCGCGGGGAACTGCGCGACAAACCACAACGCAACGGCAGCCGCGCAATCACCGCACCTCCCGAGCTCCTAGGCGTCCCGCCGCACCTCGACCACCCGGAACCGGTTGGCCACGAACGCCCCGTCGCACAGCGCTGCACTGGCCGCCGGGTTACCGCCCGAGCCGTGGAAGTCGGAGAACGCGGCCGTCTGGTTCACATACACCCCACCCGTGAGATTCAGCGACAACTGCGCCGCCTCCTCCAGGCACACCTCCCGCACGTCCTGCTCGACCTCCGGGTCGGTCGTGTACGCCCCGACGGTCATCGCGCCCTTCTCACGGACGGTCCGCCGCAACAGCTCCGCCGCGTCCGCCGCCGAGTCGACCGCCACGGCGAAGGAGACCGGCCCGAAGCACTCGCTCATGTACGCGGCCTCGGCATCCGGCTTGGCCCCGTCCAGCTTCACGATCACCGGCGTACGGACGACCGCGCCCGGGAAGTCCGGGTTGGTGATCTCCCGGGAGGCGAGGGCGACCTCGCCCAGCCCCGCCGCGGCCTCCAGCCGGGCCTTCACCTCCGGGTTGACGATCGCGCCCAGCAGCGCGTTGGCCCGGGCGTCGTCGCCCAGCAGCCCGTCCACCGACTTCGCGAGATCCGCGACCACCTCGTCGTACGACTTGGGGCCCTGGTCCGTGGAGATGCCCTCGCGCGGGACGAGCAGGTTCTGCGGGGTGGTGCACATCTGGCCGCTGTAGAGGGACAGCGAGAACGCCAGGTTGGAGAGCATGCCCTTGTAGTCGGACGTGGAGTGGACGACGACCGTGTTGACGCCGGCCTTCTCCGTGTAGACCTGCGCCTGGCGGGCGTTGGCCTCCAGCCAGTCGCCGAACTCGGTCGAGCCCGTGTAGTCGATGATCCGGATCTCGGGGCGCAGCGCGAGGGTCTTGGCGATGCCCTCGCCGGGGCGCTCGGCGGCCAGCGCCACCAGATTCGGGTCGAAGCCGGTCTCGGCGAGCACCTCGCGCGCGACCTGCACGGTGAGCGCGAGGGGCAGCACCGCGCGCGGGTGGGGCTTGACCAGGACCGAGTTGCCGGTGGCGAGGGAGGCGAACAGGCCCGGGTAGCCGTTCCAGGTCGGGAAGGTGTTGCAGCCGATCACCATGCCGATGCCGCGCGGGACGGGCGTGAACTGCTTGGTCATGGCCAGCGGGTCGCGCTTGCCCTGCGGCTTGGTCCACTCGGCGTTGTCGGGCGTGCGCACCTGCTCCACGTAGGCGTAGGCCACCGCCTCCAGGCCGCGGTCCTGCGCGTGCGGCCCGCCCGCCTGGAACGCCATCATGAACGCCTGGCCGGAGGTGTGCATGACCGCGTGCGCGAACTCGTGCGTCCGGTCGCTGATGCGCTTGAGGATCTCCAGGCAGACCACCGCGCGCTGCTCCGCGCCCGCGTCCCGCCAGGCCCGCTGCCCGGCCTTCATGGCGGGCAGCAGCACGTCGAGGTCCGCGTGCGGGTACGTCACGCCCAGGTCGATGCCGTACGGGGACGTCTCGCCGCCCACCCAGTCGTCCGTGCCCGGCTGGCCGAGGTCGAGGCGGGTGCCGAGCAGGGCGTCGAAGGCGGCCTTGCCCGCGGCCGCGTCCAGGCTGCCGTTCTCCCCGTAGGCCTTGGGGTGCTCGGGGTGGGGGGACCAGTACGCGCGCGTGCGGATCGCTTCCAGCGCCTGGTCGAGGGTGGACCGGTGCCGGGCGATCAGCTCGTGCGCCGAGAGTGCGGCGGTCATGGGTGACCAACTCCTCGTCTCAAGAACTCTTCGTCGAGTTCATGACCTGGGCAGAAACCTGGGCAGGAACACTCGGACAGAGCTAGAGTAACCGAACGATCGGTCGGTTCAAGGGGGTCCGCCGCATCTGTGGAAAACCCCGTGCGGGAGGATCGCGCACATGACAGCACTCGACCTCAGCAGCCCCGTGGCCGTCGTCGGCACCGGCACCATGGGCCAGGGAATCGCCCAGGTCGCGCTGGTCGCGGGCCATCCCGTACGGCTGTACGACACCATCCCCGGGCGCGCACGGGAGGCCGCCGACGCGATCGGCGCCCGGCTGGACCGGCTCGTCGAGAAGGACCGGCTCACCGGCGCCGACCGGGACGCCGCCCGCGCCCGGCTGCTGCCCGCCGAAGACCTCTCCGAGCTGGCGGACTGCTCCCTGGTCGTCGAGGCGGTCCTGGAGCGGCTGGACGTCAAACAGGACCTGTTCCGCGGGCTGGAGGACATCGTCGCCGACGACTGCCTGCTCGCCACCAACACCTCGTCCCTGTCCGTCACCGCCATCGGCGGCGCCCTGCGCTCCCCCGGCCGCTTCGTCGGCCTGCACTTCTTCAACCCCGCCCCGCTGCTGCCGCTGGTCGAGGTCGTCTCCGGGTTCGCCACCGACGTCACGTACGCCACGCGCGCGTACGAGACCGCCCGCGCCTGGGGCAAGACGCCCGTCGCCTGCGCGGACACCCCCGGCTTCATCGTCAACCGCATCGCCCGGCCCTTCTACGCGGAGGCCTTCGCGGTCTACGAGGCGCAGGGCGCCGACCCGGCCACCATCGACGCCGTGCTGCGCGAGTCCGGCGGCTTCAGGATGGGCGCGTTCGAGCTGACCGACCTGATCGGCCAGGACGTCAACGAGTCCGTCACGCGGTCGGTCTGGCAGTCCTTCTTCCAGGACGTGCGCTTCACGCCGTCCCTCGCCCAGCGGCGCCTGGTGGAGTCCGGCCGGCTGGGCCGCAAGACCGGCCACGGCTGGTACGACCACCGGGACGGCGCCGAGCGCCCCGAGCCGGACACCGCGGAGCAGCGGCAGCCGCCCGCCTACGTCGTCGCCGAGGGCGACCTGGGTCCGGCCGGTGACCTGCTCGCGCTGATCCGCGAGGCGGGCATCCCGGTGCGCGACGAGGACGAGGACAACGGCACCCGCATGGTGCTGCCGAGCGGCGGGCAGCTCGCCCTCGCCGACGGGCAGACCTCCGTGGAGTTCCGGGACGTCGTCTACTTCGACCTCGCCCTGGACTACCGCAAGGCCACCCGGATCGCCCTGTCCGCCTCCCAGGACACCTCCCCGCAGACCCTCGCCGAGGCCGTCGGCCTGTTCCAGGCGCTCGGCAAGAAGGTCAGCGTCATCGGCGACGTCCCCGGCATGATCGTCGCCCGCACGGTCGCGCGGATCATCGACCTGGCGCACGACGCCGTCGCCAAGGGCGTGGCCACCGAGGAGGACGTCGACACCGCGATGCGCCTGGGCGTGAACTACCCCCTGGGTCCCTTCGAGTGGAGCCGCCGGCTCGGCCGCTTTTGGGCCTACGCGCTCCTGGACGACCTGCACCTGCGCGACCCCTCGGGGCGCTACGCGCCGTCCCTCGCGCTGTACCGCCACGCCCACGCCTCCGACAAGCGGGAGGGCACCGCCTCATGACCACCGCCAAACGCGACACCTACACGCCGGACACCCTGCTGTCCGTCGCCGTCCGGGTGTTCAACGAGCGCGGCTACGACGGCACCTCCATGGAGCACCTCTCCAAGGCGGCCGGCATCTCCAAGTCGTCGATCTACCACCACGTCACCGGCAAGGAGGAGCTGCTGCGCCGGGCCGTGAGCCGGGCCCTGGACGGCCTCTTCGGGATCCTCGACGAGGAGCACGCGCGCGTGGGGCGTGCCGCCGAGCGTCTGGAGTACGTCGTCCGGCGCATGGTCGAGGTGCTCATAGCCGAGCTGCCCTACGTGACACTCCTGCTGCGCGTGCGCGGGAACACGGACACCGAGCGGTGGGCCCTGGACCGCCGCCGCGACTTCGACCACCGGGTCGCCGACCTGCTGAAGGCCGCGGCGGCGGACGGGGACGTGCGCGGCGACATAGAGGTCCGGCTGGTGACCCGGCTGGTCTTCGGGATGATCAACTCGATCGTCGAGTGGTACAAGCCGGGCGGTCGGGGCATGGACGAGCGCGAGGTGGCCGACGCGGTGGTGCGGCTGGCGTTCGGCGGGCTCCGCAAGAGCGCCTGAGCTCAGCCCTGCGGCTCCAGGTCCTCCTCCTCGAACACCAGCAGCGTGCGCGTGCTGAGCACCTGCGGGATCGCCTGGAGCCGGGTCAGGACCAGCTCGCGCAGCGCCCGGTTGTCGGACACGTGCACCAGCAGCAGCACGTCGAAATCCCCGCCCACCAGGGCGATGTGCGAGGCGCCGGGAAGCTGTCTGAGCTCCTTGCGCACGGTGCGCCAGGAGTTCTGCACGATCTTCAGGGTGATGTATGCGGACGTCCCCTGGCCCGCCCGTTCGTGGTTGACGCGGGCGCCGAAGCCGCGGATGACGCCGTCCTCGACGAGCCGGTTGATGCGGGCGTAGGCGTTGGCGCGCGAGACGTGAACCCGCTCGGCGACCGACCGTATCGAGGCGCGGCCGTCCGCCTGGAGCATGCGCAGGATGTCCTGGTCGATGGCGTCCAGCGGACGCGGGGGTGGCGGCAGGCCGCTGTCGTCCTGGCTTTCGGCCATTTGTTCAGATGCCACCGGCGTCCGCCTCCCTGCCATGGACGTACTGCGTCCATCACAGGCTGTGGAGAACCGTTTGTCCACAGCCTGAGGGGACCCGTAGCCAAAATGTGCCGACGACCGAACAATCGGTAGGTGAGGCGCATCACAGCCGACGCGCCTGCGAAGCCGCTCCCACGAGGAGGTGCCGTCATGACGGTCATGGAGCAGCGGGGCGCGTACCGGCCGACCCCGCCGCCCGCCTGGCAGCCCCGCACGGACCCCGCGCCGTTGCTGCCCGACGCCGAGCCGTACCGCGTCCTCGGCACCGAGGCGGCCGCGAAGGCCGACCCGGAGCTGCTGCGGACGCTGTACGGCCAGCTGGTCCGCGGTCGCCGCTACAACGCGCAGGCCACCGCGCTCACCAAGCAGGGCCGCCTGGCCGTCTACCCTTCCACCACCGGCCAGGAGGCCTGCGAGATCGCCGCCGCGCTCGTGCTGGAGGAGCGGGACTGGCTCTTCCCCAGCTACCGCGACACGCTCGCCGTCGTGGCCCGCGGTGTGGACCCCGTCGAGGCGCTCACGCTGCTGCGCGGCGACTGGCACACCGGCTACGACCCGTACGAGCACCGGGTCGCCCCCCTGTCCACCCCGCTCGCCACCCAGCTGCCGCACGCCGTGGGCCTCGCGCACGCCGCCCGCCTCAAGGGCGACGACGTCGTCGCGCTGGCCATGGTCGGCGACGGCGGCACCAGCGAGGGCGACTTCCACGAGGCGCTGAACTTCGCCGCCGTCTGGCAGGCCCCCGTCGTCTTCCTGGTGCAGAACAACGGCTTCGCGATCTCCGTCCCGCTCGCCAAGCAGACCGCGGCCCCCTCGCTGGCCCACAAGGCCGTCGGCTACGGCATGCCCGGCCGCCTGGTCGACGGCAACGACGCCGCCGCCGTGCACGAGGTGCTGAGCGACGCCGTGCGCCACGCCCGCGCGGGCGGCGGACCCACCCTCGTCGAGGCGATCACCTACCGCGTCGACGCCCACACCAACGCCGACGACGCGACCCGCTACCGCGGCGACGCCGAGGTCGAGGCCTGGCGCGAGCACGACCCGATCCAGCTGCTGGAGCGGGAGCTGACCGCGCGCGGCCTGCTCGACGAGGCCGGGAAGCAGGCCGCACGGGACGCCGCGGAGGCGATGGCCGCCGACCTGCGCGAGCACATGAACCAGGACCCGGTCCTCGACCCCATGGACCTGTTCGCCCACATCTACGCCGAGCCCACCACCCAACTGCGCGACCAGCGGGAACAGTTGCGGGCCGAGCTGGAGGCCGAGGCCGAGGCCGAGCCGGAGGAGGGCACGCACCGATGACCACCGTCGCCGTCAAGCCGGCCACCATGGCGCAGGCCCTCACGCGCGCGCTGCGCGACGCCATGGCCGCCGACCCCGCCGTGCACGTCATGGGCGAGGACGTCGGCACCCTCGGCGGCGTCTTCCGCGTCACCGACGGACTCGCCAAGGAGTTCGGCGAGGACCGCTGCACGGACACCCCGCTCGCCGAGGCGGGGATCCTGGGCACGGCGGTGGGCATGGCCATGTACGGCCTGCGCCCGGTCGTGGAGATGCAGTTCGACGCGTTCGCCTACCCGGCGTTCGAGCAGCTCATCTCGCACGTGTCCCGCATGCGCAACCGCACCCGCGGCAGGATGCCGCTCCCGATCACCATCCGCGTCCCCTACGGCGGCGGCATCGGCGGTGTCGAGCACCACAGCGACTCCTCCGAGGCGTACTACATGGCGACTCCGGGGCTCCATGTCGTCACGCCGGCCACCGTGTCCGACGCCTACGGGCTGCTGCGCGCCGCGATCGCCTCCGACGACCCGGTCGTCTTCCTGGAGCCCAAGCGGCTGTACTGGTCGAAGGACTCCTGGAACCCCGAGGATCCGGCGCCCGTCGAACCGATCGGCCGCGCGGTGGTGCGGCGCCCGGGCCGGAGCGCCACGCTCATCACGTACGGGCCGTCCGTCCCCGTCTGCATGGAGGCGGCCGAGGCGGCCCGGGCCGAGGGCTGGGACCTCGAAGTCGTCGACCTGCGCTCCCTGGTGCCGTTCGACGACGAGACGGTGGTCGCCTCGGTGCGGCGGACGGGACGCGCGGTCGTCGTCCACGAGTCGGGCTCCTTCGGCGGCCCGGGCGGGGAGATCGCGGCCCGGGTCACGGAGCGCTGCTTCCACCACCTGGAGGCGCCGGTGCTGCGGGTGGCCGGGTTCGACGTCCCGTATCCGCCGCCGATGCTGGAGCGCCACCACCTGCCCGGAGTGGACCGGATCCTGGACGCCGTGGGGCGTCTGCAGTGGGAGGCCGAGAGCTGATGGCACAGGTGCTGGAGTTCAAGCTGCCCGACCTGGGCGAGGGGCTCACCGAGGCGGAGATCGTGCGCTGGCTGGTCGAGGTCGGCGACGTGGTCGCCATCGACCAGCCGGTCGTCGAGGTCGAGACGGCCAAGGCGATGGTCGAGGTGCCCTGCCCCTACGGCGGTGTGGTCACGGCCCGCTTCGGCGAGGAGGGCACGGAACTGCCCGTCGGCGCGCCGTTGATCACGGTGGCGGTGGGGGAGCGGCCGGCGTCCGGTGCCGGGTCTGCCAGTGCCGAGGGTTCCGGGAACGTCCTGGTCGGATACGGCACGTCCGAGGCGCCCGCGCGGCGACGCAGGGTGCGGCAGGGAAGGCCGGTGTCCGGTGCGTCCGCGGCGGGCTCCGGGGAAGTGAACGGGCAGGGCGCTGTCCCAGCGGTGAACGGGCAGGCTGCCGCCCCCGAGACCGACGACGGCCCCGTCCCCGTGATCTCGCCCCTGGTCCGCCGGCTGGCCCGGCAGAACGGCCTCGACCTGCGGGAGCTGACCGGGTCCGGCCCCGACGGGCTGATCCTGCGGGCGGATGTCGAGTACGCGCTGCGTGCCGCCGGCCAGGACGCCGCGGCCGCACCGTCGGCACAGCCGCACCCGCGCGTGCCGCAAGCACCGGGCACGGCCCCCGCACCGCAGCCCACCGCGACAGCGGCCCCCGGCGAGATCCGCACCCCGCTCAAGGGCATCCGGGGCGCCGTCGCCGACAAGCTGGCGCGCAGTCGCCGCGAGATCCCGGACGCGACCTGCTGGGTGGACGCCGACGCCACGGAGCTCATGCGGGCACGCACGGCCATGAACGCGGCCGGCGGCCCGAAGATCTCCCTGCTGGCCCTGCTGGCCCGCATCTGCACAGCGGCCCTCGCCCGCTTCCCGGAGCTCAACTCGACCGTGGACGCGGAGGCCAGGGAGGTCGTCCAGTTCGACCGCGTGCACCTGGGCTTCGCCGCGCAGACCGACCGGGGGCTCGTCGTCCCGGTCGTCCGGGACGCGCACGCGCGCGACGCCGAGTCCCTGACCGCTGAGTTCGCCCGGCTGACCGAGGCGGGCCGGACCGGGACGCTGACGCCCGCGGAACTCACCGGCGGGACCTTCACGCTGAACAACTACGGAGTCTTCGGCGTCGACGGCTCCACACCGATCATCAACCACCCCGAGGCGGCCATGCTCGGCGTCGGCCGCATCGTCCCCAAGCCGTGGGTGCACGAGGGCGAGCTCGCGGTGCGGCAGGTCGTCCAGCTCTCGCTCACCTTCGACCACCGGGTGTGCGACGGCGGCACGGCGGGCGGCTTCCTGCGCTACGTGGCGGACTGCGTGGAACAGCCGGCCGTGCTGCTGCGGACGCTGTGATTCCTGTTCGGCCCGTGAGCCGGTGCCCGTGATCGGGTCCGTTCCCCCGCGTTCCGTGTGATCGCGGGGGCACGCATACTCGGGGTGTGACCGCCTACGAGCTCCCGGGTGAACCCGGTACCGGTTCCGGCCCCGCGCAGCGGCCGGGCCCCGCCGTGTACGACGCCGTCGTGCTCGCCGGGGGTGCCGCCCGCCGGCTCGGCGGCGCGGACAAACCCGGTGTGCGCGTGGGCGGCCGGGCCCTGCTCGACCGCGTGCTCGCCGCGTGCGCGGGCGCCCGCGGCACCGTCGTCGTCGCCGCGCCCCGGCCGACGGCACGGCCCGTGACCTGGGCCCACGAGGACCCGCCCGGCGGCGGCCCGCTCGCCGCGCTCGACGCCGGACTCCGGCACACCACGGCGGAGCATGTCGTGGTGCTCTCCGCCGATCTGCCGTTCCTGGAGGAGCGCACGGTCGGCCGGCTGCTGAGCACGCTCCGGACGAGCACCGCCGACGGCGTGCTGCTGACCGACCCCGAGGGCCGTGACCAGCCCCTCGTGGCCGCGTACGCCGCACCGCGGCTGCGCGAGGTGCTCGCACTCCTCACCGACCGGCACGAGGGTCTCGCCGGTCTCCCGCTGCGGCGTCTCATCGCCGAGCTGAACCTCACCCGCGTCTCCGACCCCGTCGCGTCCTTCGACTGCGACACCTGGGACGACATCGCCACCGCCAGGGCACGCATCAGGGAGCATGGGCACGTGTTGGATGAATGGATTTCCGCAGTCAAGGACGACCTGGGGATCGACCTCGACGTCGACACCCGCCTTCTGCTCGACCTCGCCCGCGACGCCGCCCACGGTGTGGACCGTCCGGCGGCGCCGCTGACCACCTTCCTCGTCGGCTACGCGGCCGCACGGGCGGGCGGCGGCCCCGAGGCGGTCGCCGAGGCCGCCCGCAAAGCCGAAGCTCTCGCCGCCCGCTGGGCGGAAGAAAGTGCCGCAGAGGCCCAGACCTCCGGCACCCGGACCGAGCCCGACGTCGCCCCCGACGCGACGCCCGACACCCGCCCGGACGCCGGATGACCCCGCACGGCACACGCGCCGGTGAGGACGCCGAGGACCTCGACGTCGAGGAGGTGCTCGCCCTCGTGAACAACAGCAACGACCTGCCCGGCCCCGCCGAACGGAGTGAGACGGACAGCCGCCGCGCCTCCGGCCGGCCGGACACCTCTCCCCGGCCCGACGCCCGCCACCACGCCACTCCCTGGCCGGAGGCCCGGGCCACCGCGGGACGCGCCGCCCGGAGCACCACCCGGGCCGCCCGCCGCCGGCCGGTCTCCGTGCCTCTCGAAGCCGCCCTCGGCCTCACCCTGGCCGCTCCCCTCGACGCCCTCACCGACCTCCCCTCCTTCGACACCTCCGCGATGGACGGCTGGGCGGTCGCCGGGCCCGCCCCCTGGGACGTACGGGACGACGGCGTCCTGGCCGGGCACGCGGCGCAGGAGCGCCTGACCGACGGCGAGGCCGTCCGGATCGCCACCGGCGCCCGCATCCCCCCGGACACCACCGCCGTCCTGCGCAGCGAGCACGGGCGCACCGACGACAAGGGCCGCCTCTACGCGACCAGGGACGTGGTCCCCGGCCAGGACATCCGCCCGCGCGGCCAGGAGTGCCGCAGCGGCGACCAGTTGCTCCCCGTCGGCGCCCTGGTGACCCCGGCCGTACTCGGGCTCGCCGCAGCGGCCGGATACGACACCGTCACCGCAGTCCCGAGGCCTCGTGCCGAAGTCCTGGTCCTGGGCGACGAGTTGCTCACCGAGGGGCGGCCGCACGACGGTCTGATCCGGGACGCGCTCGGTCCGATGCTGCCGCCCTGGCTGCGGGCGCTCGGCGCCGAGGTCACCGCCGTACGACGCGTCCGCGACGACGCCGACGCCCTGCACCAGGCGATCACCACGTCCGACGCCGATGTCGTCGTGACCACCGGCGGCACCGCCGCGGGCCCGGTCGACCACGTCCACCCCACTCTGCGCCGCATCGGTGCCGAACTCCTCGTGGACGGCGTCAAGGTGCGCCCCGGCCACCCCATGCTGCTGGCCCGCATCACGGAGACCCAGCACCTCGTCGGCCTGCCGGGCAACCCGCTCGCCGCCGTCTCCGGGCTGCTGACGCTCGCCGAGCCGTTGCTGCGGACCCTCGCGGCCCGTCCGGCCCCGGAGCCGTACACGCTGCCGATCAGGGACGCCGTGCACGGGCACCCGTACGACACCCGGCTCGTCCCCGTCGTCCTCCGGGGCGACCAGGCCGTGCCGCTGCGCTACAACGGACCGGCCATGCTGCGCGGCATCGCGGCGGCCGACGCGCTGGCCGTCGTACCCCCAGGCGGTGCACGACCGGGACAGGAGGCGGAACTGCTCGACCTGCCCTGGGCGTCCGGAGGAATCGGGGTGTGTTTCACGTGAAACTTCCGGGCCAGGACGCGATCGCCCGCCAGGCGGACGAACATTTGGTGACCCATCGGGTGAAACTCCCGAGGAAAGTGGTGGAACACCCGATCCGCCAGGTCGCCAAGCGGCTCTCCATGGCACTGGTGGTCCTCGTCGTGACCGCGCTGATCGTCTACCTCGACCGCGACGGCTACAACGACAACGCGGGCGGTGGCCTCACCCTCCTCGACGCGTTCTACTACGCGACCGTCACCCTCTCCACCACCGGCTACGGCGACATCACCCCGGCCGGTGACGCCGCCCGGCTCACGAACATCCTCATCGTCACGCCCCTGCGCGTGCTGTTCCTGATCATCCTGGTCGGCACCACGCTCGAAGCCCTCACCGAACGCACACGGGAGGAGTGGCGGCTGACCCGTTGGAGGTCCACGTTGCGCGATCACACCGTCGTCATCGGCTTCGGCACGAAGGGCAGGTCGGCGATCCGGACCGTCTGCGCGACGGGCCTGAAGAAGGAACAGGTCGTCGTGGTCGACCCCAGCTCGAAGGTGATCGACGCCGCGACCGCCGAGGGCTACGCGGGCATCGTCGGGGACGCGACGCGCAGTGAGGTGCTGAAGCGGGCCGAGGTGCACAGGGCGCGCCAGATCATCATCGCCACGCAGCGGGACGACACGGCGGTCCTGGTGGCGCTGACGGCCCGGCAGCTCAACCGCGGGGCGAACATCGTGGCCGCGGTGCGGGAGGAGGAGAACGCGCCGCTGCTGAAGCAGTCGGGTGCCGACGCGGTCATCACCAGCGCCAGCGCCGCCGGCCGTCTGCTCGGCCTCTCCGTCCTCAGCCCCTCGGCGGGCATGGTGATGGAGGACCTCATCCAGCAGGGAAGCGGGCTCGACATCGTCGAACGGCCGGTGGTCAAGGCCGAAGTGGGCAAGACTCCAAGGGAGATCACCGACCTGGTGGTGAGCGTCATACGCGGTCACCGGGTGCTCGGCTACGACGATGCGGCCGTCGGGACGCTGGAGCTGACCGACCGGCTCATCACGATCGTGCGGGCGACGCCCGGCTCCCAGATCGCGCCCGACACCCGGCCGTTGCCGCCGATGCCCCGCGGCTGACCGGCAGGACGAAAGGCCGGCCGTCACGCACCCATTCCGTGCGTGACGGCCGGCCAAGTCCCCGCGACCTACTTCCGGTTGTACAGCCGCATCGTGATCGGCCCGAAGACCAGCACGAACAGCCCGGTCCAGCCCAGCGTCCAGGCGACCTCGGCGGCCGGCCAGTCACCGCCCATCAGGCCGCGCACCGCCGACGCCAGATGGGTGATGGGGCTGTTGTTGACGAAGGCCTGGAGCCAGCCCGGCATCGTCTTCGGGTCGACGAAGACGTTGGACAGGAAGGTGAGCGGGAAGATCACCATCATGCTGACGCCCATCACCGACTTCTCGGTGCGCAGCATCAGCCCGAACATCGTCCAGATCCACGAGAAGGCGAACGAGAAGAGCACCAGCAGGGCGATCCCGGCGAGCACTCCGACGATCCCGCCGTCCGGCCGGTAGCCGAGGATGATGCCGACGGTGAGCATCACGACGGACGCGATCGTGTACCGCAGGGCGTCGCCGAGCAGATAGCCGACCATCGTCGACGGCCGCCAGATCGGCAGGGTGCGGAACCGGTCGAAGACGCCCTTCTCGATGTCGGTGTTGACCGAGACGCCCGTGTACATCGTGATCATCACGACCGACATCACGAGGATGCCCGGCAGCAGGAACTGGATGTACTCCCCCGGCGAGCCGGCCAGCGCCCCGCCGAACAGGTACGTGTACATCAGCACCATCATGATCGGGAACGCCGTGACGTCGAAGAGCTGCTCCGGCACGTGCTTGATCTTGAGCATCGCCCGCCAGCCGAAGGTCATCGAGGCCGACCAGGCGCTGGGCCGGGGCGGACGCTCCTCGGAGATGAGCAGCGCGGCGAGGGATTCGGTGCTGACCGGGGCGAGTTCCTTGCTCTCCGTGGTCGTCGCGGTGCTCATGCCGCCACCTCGTCCTTCGGGTCGTGGGAGTCGTCGGTGTGGTCGGAGTCGTGCGTGTCGTGCCCGGTGAGGGCGAGGAACACCTCGTCCAGGCTGGGCTGGCCCAGCGAGAAGTTGTCGACGGTGATCCCGGCTCGGGACAGCTCGCTCAGCGCGCGGGACGCCTGCTCGGCCGCGCTGTCGTCGCTCGCCGCCGTACCGAGGCGGGCGGTCAGGGCCACCGGGTCGGGTTCCAGCTGCACCTGTGCGTCGAGGACCCGGCGCAGCAGATCCGCCGCCAGGGTCCGCTGGTCCGGATCTCGCAGCCGCAGATGGACGGACCCGGCGCCGACGGACGACTTCAGCTCGCCCTTGGTGCCCTCGGCGATCACCCGGCCGCGGTCGATGACGGCGATGCGGGACGCGAGCTGGTCGGCCTCGTCCAGGTACTGCGTGGTCAGCAGCACGGTGGTGCCCTGGGCCACGACGGCCCGCACGATGTCCCAGACCTGGTTGCGGCTGCGCGGGTCGAGGCCGGTGGTCGGCTCGTCGAGGAACAGCAGATCGGGGGTGTTGAGGATGGACGCGGCGATGTCAATGCGGCGCCGCATGCCGCCCGAGTACTGCTTGACCTGCTTCGCCGCCGCTTCTGTGAGCCCGAAGGCCTCCAGGAGCTGGGCGGCACGGCCCCGGGCGGCCTTCTTGTGGTGGCCGAGCAGCCGGCCCAGCAGGACCAGGTTCTCGGTGCCGGTGAGGTCCTCGTCCACCGACGCGTACTGGCCGGTGAGGCTCACCCGGCCGCGCACTTCGTCGGCCTCGCGCACGATGTCGTGGCCGAAGACATGAGCCTCGCCGCCGTCCGGCCGGAGGAGCGTGGCGAGCATCTTCACGGTGGTGGTCTTGCCGGCGCCGTTCGGGCCGAGGACGCCGTAGACCGTGCCCGCGGGCACGGACAGGTCCACTCCGTCTACCGCCCGCGTCTCGCCGAAGGTCTTCACCAGGCCCGCGGTCTCGATCGCCAGGCCGGACGTCTGCGTGCTCATGTTCGGGTCCTTCCGAGTACGTGGGCTACGCATGGGGAGACCCTCACCGTCGCGCAAACTCATCGGTCCCGCACATGGAATTCGGCCAGGACCGGACCAACGACGGAGGCGGAGCCGGCCAGGGGGCGGAGGGGGGGTCCGTCCGGCGACCGAGGAGTACCGTCCCCTTCATGCATGCGATCACGATTCCCGAACCTGGTGGGCCCGAGGCGCTGGTCTGGGACGAGGTCCCGGATCCCGCGCCCGGCGAGGGCGAGGTCCTGGTCGAGGTGGCGGCCGGTGCCGTCAACCGGGCCGACATCCTGCAACGGCAGGGCTTCTACGACCCGCCGCCCGGCGCGTCCCCCTACCCCGGCCTGGAGTGCTCCGGGCGGATCGCCGAGATCGGCCCCGGTGTCTCCGGCTGGAACGTCGGCGACGAGGTGTGCGCGCTGCTCTCCGGCGGCGGCTATGCCGAGAAGGTGGTCGTCCCGGCCGGGCAGCTGCTGCCCGTGCCCGAGGGCATCGCACTGACGCGGGCCGCGGCCCTGCCCGAGGTGACCTGCACCGTCTGGTCGAACGTCTTCATGATCGCCCACCTGCGCCCGGGCGAGACGCTGCTCGTGCACGGCGGCTCCAGCGGCATCGGCACCATGGCCATCCAGCTCGCCAAGGCCGTCGGCGCCCGGGTGGCCGTCACGGCCGGTACCAAGGAGAAGCTCGACCGGTGCGCCGAACTGGGCGCCGACATCCTGGTCAACTACCGCGAGCAGGACTTCGTCGAGGAGGTCAGGAAGGCCACGGACGGTGCCGGTGTCGACGTCATCCTCGACAACATGGGCGCCAAGTACCTGGAGCGCAACGTCAGGGCGCTCGCCGTCAACGGCCGGCTCGCGATCATCGGTATGCAGGGCGGCGTCAAGGGGGAGCTGAACATCGGCGCCCTGCTCGCCAAGCGCGCCGCCATCAGCGCGACGTCCCTGCGCGCCCGGCCGCTGGAGGAGAAGGCGGCCATCGTCGCGGCCGTACGCGAACACGTCTGGCCCCTGTTCGCCGGCGGCCACCTGCGCCCGGTCGTCGACCGCGAGCTCCCGATGCCGGACGCGGCCGCCGCGCACCGGGTCGTGGAGGACAGCGGCCACATCGGCAAGGTGCTGCTGATCACCCCGCAGGGCGCCTGAGGCACCGGCAGACAGGCCCCGGCCGACAGGCCTAGATCCGCCGCAGCCGCAGGGCGAAGAAGGCGAGTCCGAGGCCGAGGCCGATCAGCACCAGGCCGCTGCCCAGCGGCAGGATGCGCAGGACCGGCCCGACGGGACGCTCGGCGCGCGCGGCGGCCTCCCGTACGGGCTGCTCCGTCTGCGCAGTGGGCTCGGGGACGGCTTCCCGGGGTTCCTCGGGCACGGCGGTGACCTCCCGCTCCCGCTCGGCCTCCTCGGGCCGCCCCGGCCGCTGCCGCCCCTCACCGGCCCGGGTCCCGGCCCGCGAGGGCTCACCCGGGTCGGAGGGGGCGGCGAGGGCACCGCCCCCGGGGGCGCCGTCGTACGCGAGGACAGAGCCGTACGACTGGACGGACTGGACAGCTCCGTACGAGGCGCCGGCCCCGTACGGTGAGACGACCGCACCCGCCCCCAGGGCGACCGCCAGTCCCGTCGCCCGTAGTGCGCGTTGCCATGGAGTCACGTTGGTGACCCCCTCCCGCCGTGCCCGGTAGGGCGAATTCGGCAAGTTCGGTCAGATCGAGGCAATCAGCCTCACACCGCCCCACTCCCGCGGCACTCCGGGTTCGGCCGACAGGCGGAATCGCCGCACGAGCCGGATTCACTCTTTGGTGAGCAACCCGGGGCCTGACCCGCACGTCTCCTCCCACACGGTGGATCAGCCTCCCGAGGGGGCACCACAGAGGGGAGGTGCAGGCGTGCGAGAGAATGGCGGCATGGAGATGCCGAGGAACGAAAGGTCGCCGGAGAACCCGCAGATCCTGGTCGTGGGCCAGGACGGCATGGCGCTCAGCGGCGGCGGTGACGAGGACTCCCGCGAGACCCCGGTCACGGAACAGGTGGAGCAGCCCGCGAAGGTCATGCGGATCGGCAGCATGATCAAGCAGCTTCTGGAGGAAGTGCGCGCGGCTCCCCTGGACGAGGCCAGCCGGGTCCGGCTCAAGGAGATCCATGCCAGCTCGGTGAAGGAGCTGGAGGACGGTCTGGCGCCCGAGCTGGTCGAGGAGCTGGAGCGGCTCTCCCTGCCCTTCACGGACGAGACGACCCCGAGCGACGCGGAGCTGCGCATCGCGCAGGCCCAGTTGGTCGGCTGGCTGGAGGGGCTCTTCCACGGGATCCAGACCACGCTGTTCGCCCAGCAGATGGCGGCCCGCGCCCAGCTGGAGCAGATGCGCCGCGCCCTCCCGCCGGGCGTCGGCCAGGACGGCCTCGACGAGCAGCACCCGGGCGGCCGTTCGGGCGGGCCGTACCTGTAACGCGTCCGCGTACCGGCCGTGCGAAGGGCCCGGCAGCCGAAGCTGCCGGGCCCTTCGCACGCGACGATCAGGCCGGCGGGTTGCCCGTGGAGACGCCGAGCTCGATCTCGGGCATGTCCTCCGGGTCCACGTCGGTGCCGGCGGACGGGAACTGGTTCATGACCGTGCCGTCGCCGTACGTGTTCTCGTCCATGTTGTTGATCTTCTTTTCCCAGCCGGCCGCCTGGAGGCAGGCCTTGACCGAGTCGATGTTCTTGAACTTGAAGTTGGGCATCCGGATCTTCTCGGGGTCGTTGTACGACTCCTGAGGCTCCGTGCACTCCTCGGTCTCGATCGTCTTCGACGTGTCCGGCCCGCGGTAGCCCGGCTTCTTGACCGCCGCCGAGGCCGAGGCACTCGCGCTGCTGCCCCCGCCGCCCTGGTCGTCCTGGCCGCCGCCGTTCATCAGCAGGGCCGCGACCAGGCCGCCGACCGCGACGACGGACACCAGGACCGAGCCGATGATCACCGGCTTGTTGCTCTTGCCGCCGCCCGCGGAGACCTGCGCGGTCTGCGGCGCGAGGTTGTACGGCGGCGGGGTCGACGGACCCGGCTGCGGGGAGTACGCGGCGGGGGACGGCGTCTGGTAGCCGCCCTGCTGCGGGTAGCCGTAGGCCGGGGACGGCGCCGCCGGGGCGGGCGGGCCGTACGGGTTCGGGGGCGGAGTCGGCTGGTACGGCGCCTGCACCTGGCCCGAGGGCGCCGGGGTCGCCTGGTCGACCGGCGGGAACACGGCCGAGCCGACGCCCGCGCCGCTCGGGGCCTGCGTGCCCGGCACGATGCTCGGCGGGGCGGCCTGGACGGACGCCGCCACGCGCAGGCACTCGTCCCGCATGGCCTCGGCGCTCGGGAAGCGCTCGTTCGGGTTCTTCTTCAGCGCGCGGGCGATCAGCGCGTCCACGGCCGGGGGCAGCGAGCGGTTGACCGAGGACGGAACCGGGGGCTCCTCCTGAACGTGCGCATACGCGATGGCCAGTGGCGAGTCCGCGTCGAACGGCAGTCGCCCGGTGACCAGTTGGAACAGCATGATGCCGACCGAGTACAGGTCGGAGCGGGCGTCCACACCGCGTCCGAGGGCCTGTTCCGGCGAGAGGTACTGCGGGGTCCCGACGACCATGCCGGTCTGCGTCATCGACGTCACACCGGACTGCATGGCGCGGGCGATGCCGAAGTCCATGACCTTGACCACGCCGCGCTTGGTCATCATCACGTTGCCCGGCTTGATGTCGCGGTGGACCAGGCCCATCTCGTGGCTGATCTCCAGCGCGGCGAGCACGTCCCCGGTGATCTTCAGGGCCTTGTCGGCGGGCATCGCGCCCTGCTGGCGCACGTCCTCGTCGAGCACCGAGCCGAGCGGGCGGCCCTCGACGTACTCCATGACGATGTACGGCGTCGTCATGCCGTCGAGGGTGTCCTCGCCGGTGTCGAAGACCGAGACGATGTTGGTGTGCGTGAGCTTGGCCACGGACTGGGCCTCGCGGCGGAACCGCTCGCGGAAGGCCTGTTCCCGACCGAGATCGGTGTGAAGTGTCTTGATCGCGACCTGTCGGTCGAGCACGCTGTCGTACGCGAGGTGCACCGAGGCCATGCCGCCCTGGCCGAGCAGATCACGCAGCTGATAGCGGCCGTTGGCGACCGCCCGCCCCGTGTACTGGCCCTGTGCGCCGTCCTGGCTCATGTTCCGTTTCCCCCGTAGCCCTTGAGGCGCCGCCGACTGCCGCTGATCCGTCGCTGACCGCGGTGATCCAAACCGCCATTCCCGGCCAAGTCTGCCCCAGGGCACCGACACGTCAAGCTCGGTGCCCGTTCCGTGACCGTACGCGAAGGAAGCGTCGCGGAAGCGTTACAGGGGATGTGCGGCCGGTACACAGAATTTGCACGACAGTACGGAGTGAAGGTTTCATGACGCGTCCGTCCCGTGCCCGCACTGGTACCCGTCTCGGAACGGCGGCTTGCGCCGAGGCTGTAGCGTGGCCGACGGAGACCGTAACAACACCGCGCGCACCGCGGGCAGAAACGACGGCGAGGACTGATGGCACAGCAGCAGCGCGCTCAGGGCCCGTCCGAACCCGAGGCGACTGGCGGCGGCATGTCGGACGCGCCGGAGTCCTGGGGTAACGGCGGGCTCGTCGGGGACGGCCGGTACCGGCTGACCGGCAGACTCGGCCGGGGCGGCATGGCCGAGGTGTTCGCAGCCGAGGACGTCCGCCTCGGGCGCACCGTAGCCGTCAAGCTGCTCCGTTCCGACCTCGCCGAGGACCCGGTGTCCAAGGCGCGCTTCACGCGCGAGGCCCAGTCGGTCGCCGGCCTCAACCACCACGCGATCGTCGCCGTGTACGACTCCGGCGAGGACGTCGTCGGCGGCCAGTCCGTGCCCTACATCGTCATGGAGCTGGTCGAGGGCCGCACGATCCGCGACCTGCTGCTGAACGCCGAGGCGCCGGGCCCCGAGCAGGCCCTGATCATCGTCTCGGGCGTCCTGGAGGCGCTCGCCTATTCGCACCAGCACGGCATCGTGCACCGCGACATCAAGCCGGCCAACGTCATCATCACGCACAGCGGCGCCGTGAAGGTGATGGACTTCGGCATCGCCCGCGCCCTGCACGGCGCGCAGTCCACGATGACGCAGACCGGCATGGTCATGGGCACCCCCCAGTACCTGTCCCCCGAGCAGGCGCTCGGCAAGGCCGTCGACCACCGCTCCGACCTGTACGCCACGGGCTGCCTGCTCTACGAACTCCTCTCGCTGCGCCCGCCGTTCACCGGGGAGACCCCGCTGTCGGTGGTCTACCAGCACGTCCAGGACATCCCGACGCCTCCCTCCGAGGCCTCCGACGCCTGCCCGCCCGAGCTCGACGGCCTGGTCATGCGCTCCCTCGCCAAGGAGCCGGACGACCGTTTCCAGACAGCCGAGGAGATGCGCGGGCTGGTCCAGTACGCGCTCCAGATGCTCTACGACCAGGGCGGCCACACCGGCACCTGGAACACCGGCCCGGTCGACATGCACGAGGGCCGGCACACCCCGTCGGGCGGCTTCGCCGGTACGGCCGTGATGGGCCACCCCGGGGACCCCTCCGGCACCGCGCAGATCCCGTCGCCGATCCTGCCTGCCGGCTACGGCGGCGGGGACGACGGCGGCTTCGAGGGCCACGGCAACAAGGGCGGCGGCCGCGGCAAGCTGTGGATCCTCGCCGTGCTCGCGGTGATCGCCGTCGCGGCGGGTGTCGCCCTGGCGCTGCAGAACACCGGCGGTGATACGAACGGGCCCGGCACCAAGCAGTCGCCGACCACCTCGCAGACGACCGAGAAGGAGACGCCCAGCGAGACGCCGAGCGACGAGCCGACGGACGAGCCGACCGACACGTCCACCGACGACGGCTCCGGCACGAGCTCCGGCGGTGGCGGGTACACACCGTCGTACACGCCGTCCTACACGCCGTCGCAGAGCGCTCCCGAGTCGCCCACCGGCCAGCCGTCGGACCAGCCGACCTCGCAGGAGCCGACCGACGAGCCCACGGACCCGGAGCCCTCGGACCCGGCGACGCCGCCGGACGACACGGGCGGCACCGACGCGGGCGGCGCGACCGGCGTCGTCGGGGGCACCGGCGGCGAAGGCAGCGGCTGACAGCTGGATTAAAGGGCTGACAGCTGGAGAAAAAAGCATGATCCACGCGCGCGTGGGGCCCGGAGACGGGGCCCACGCGCGCGTGCCGTTAAGGCACGCCGACAAAAGAACTCTTCCCGTGACCTGGGTCACCGGGTTAACGTGCGGTTGCTCCGGCCTCCTGCAAGGCTGTGACCAGGGCCCCTTCCACGCCTTCCCGATTTACTTGGATATCCAAGCAAAATCCCAGGTCAGAGGGGGTTTCACAGAAATGTGATGCACTGGGTAACGTGCCTTCTGCAGGGCGCTCGCCGGGGCACCTGTCCCGCCTGTTCCCGGTCGAGTGGCACCCACCCCGTGCCCGGTGGTCGGAACAGGTGAGCCGCACTGGCCTACCGGCAACCCCGGGGGCCGGACCGACGGAGGAGCACACGTGACCGTGGAGAGCACTGCCGCGCGCACACCGCGACGCAGCGCCGGAAGCAAGGCCGGCACCACCGGCACCAAGCGCACCACCCGCACGACCGCCAAGAAGGACGCCGGCACCGAGCCCCAGCTCGTGCAGCTGCTGACGCCCGAGGGCAAGCGCGTCAAGAACGCCGAGTACGACAAGTACGTCGCCGGTGTCACCCCGGACGAGCTCCGCGGTCTGTACCGCGACATGGTGCTCACCCGCCGCTTCGACGCCGAGGCGACCTCCCTGCAGCGCCAGGGCGAGCTGGGCCTGTGGGCCTCGCTGCTCGGCCAGGAGGCCGCCCAGATCGGCTCCGGCCGGGCCCTGCGCGACGACGACTACGTCTTCCCCACCTACCGGGAGCACGGCGTCGCCTGGTGCCGCGGCGTGGATCCGACCAACCTGCTCGGGATGTTCCGCGGCGTGAACAACGGCGGCTGGGACCCCAACGGCAACAACTTCCAGCTCTACACGATCGTCATCGGCTCCCAGACGCTGCACGCCACCGGCTACGCCATGGGCATCGCCAAGGACGGCGCGGACAGCGCGGTGATCGCCTACTTCGGCGACGGCGCCTCCAGCCAGGGCGACGTGGCCGAATCGTTCACCTTCTCCGCGGTCTACAACGCCCCCGTCGTGTTCTTCTGCCAGAACAACCAGTGGGCCATCTCCGAGCCGACCGAGAAGCAGTCCCGGGTGCCGATCTACCAGCGCGCGCAGGGCTTCGGCTTCCCGGGCGTCCGTGTCGACGGCAACGACGTGCTCGGCTGCCTCGCGGTCACCCGGTGGGCCCTGGAGCGGGCCCGCGCCGGTGAGGGCCCGACCCTCGTCGAGGCGTTCACCTACCGCATGGGCGCCCACACCACCTCCGACGACCCGTCCCGGTACCGCGGCGACGAGGAGCGCCAGGCCTGGGAGGCCAAGGACCCGATCCTGCGCCTTCGCCGCTATCTGGAGGCCTCAAACCACGCGGACGAGGGATTCTTCGCGGAACTGGAGGCCGAGTCCGAGGCGTTGGGCAAACGAGTGCGCGAGGCGGTCCGTGCCATGCCGGACCCGGACCACTTCGCCATCTTCGAGAACGTCTACGCGGACGGACACGCCCTCGTCGACGAGGAGCGAGCCCAGTTCGCCGCGTACCAGGCGTCGTTCGCCGACGAGGGGGGTAACTGAGATGGCCGACAAGATGGCTCTGGCCAAGGCGATCAACGAGTCGCTGCGCCGCGCCCTGGACTCCGACCCCAAGGTCCTGATCATGGGTGAGGACGTCGGCAAGCTCGGCGGCGTCTTCCGTGTGACGGACGGCCTGCAGAAGGACTTCGGCGAGAGCCGGGTCATCGACACCCCGCTCGCCGAGTCGGGCATCGTCGGCACGGCGATCGGCCTCGCCCTGCGCGGCTACCGCCCGGTCGTGGAGATCCAGTTCGACGGCTTCGTCTTCCCGGCCTACGACCAGATCGTCACGCAGCTCGCCAAGATGCACGCCCGCTCGCTGGGCAAGGTCAAGCTCCCGGTCGTCGTGCGCATCCCCTACGGCGGCGGCATCGGCGCGGTGGAGCACCACTCGGAGTCCCCCGAGTCGCTGTTCGCGCACGTGGCGGGTCTGAAGATCGTCAGCCCCTCGAACGCGTCGGACGCCTACTGGATGATGCAGCAGGCCATCCAGAGCGACGACCCGGTGATCTTCTTCGAGCCCAAGCGCCGCTACTGGGACAAGGGCGAGGTCAACACGGAGGCGATCCCGGGCCCGCTGCACAAGGCCCAGGTGGTCCGCGAGGGCACCGACCTCACCCTCGCCGCCTACGGCCCGATGGTGAAGCTCTGCCAGGAGGTCGCCGACGCGGCCGCCGAGGAGGGCAGGAACCTGGAGGTCCTCGACCTGCGCTCGGTCTCCCCGATCGACTTCGACTCGATCCAGGCGTCGGTGGAGAAGACGCGCCGCCTGGTCGTCGTCCACGAGGCACCGGTGTTCTTCGGATCGGGCGCGGAGATCGCCGCGCGGATCACGGAGCGCTGCTTCTACCACCTGGAGGCCCCGGTGCTCCGGGTCGGCGGCTACCACGCGCCGTACCCGCCGGCCCGCCTTGAGGAGGAGTACCTGCCGAACCTGGACCGGGTGCTGGATGCCGTCGACCGCTCGCTGGCGTACTGAGGAGAGGGTCGTGACGACGATGACGGAAGCGTCCGTGCGCGAGTTCAAGATGCCCGACGTGGGCGAGGGGCTCACGGAGGCCGAGATCCTCAAGTGGTACGTCCAGCCCGGTGACACGGTCACGGACGGCCAGGTGGTGTGCGAGGTCGAGACGGCGAAGGCGGCCGTCGAGCTGCCCATCCCGTACGACGGCGTGGTCCGGGCGCTGCACTTCCCCGAGGGCACCACGGTCGACGTGGGCACGGCGATCATCGCGGTGGACGTGAGCGGAGGTGCCGCCCCCACAGCCGAGCAGCCCGCGCCCGCCGCCGAGCAGACCCCGGCGCCCCGGCCGACGGACGAGCCGAAGGCGGAGGGCTCCGGCCGGCAGCCGGTCCTCGTCGGCTACGGGGTGGCGACGTCCTCCACCCGCCGCCGCCCCCGCAAGGGCCCCGAGGTCCCGGTCCAGCAGGCCTCGACGGCGATCCAGACGGAGCTGAACGGCCACGGGGCGGCGCCCCAGGCCGCCTCCGCCGTCAAGGAGCGCCCCCTCGCCAAGCCCCCGGTCCGCAAGCTGGCCAAGGACCTGGGCGTCGATCTGACGACGGTCGTCCCGACCGGCCCGGACGGCATCATCACCCGCGAGGACGTGCACGCGGCGGTGGCCCGGACCCAGGCACCGCAGCAGGAGGCCCCCGTGGCCGCCGCCCCGGCACCCGCGCAGACGCCGGTGTCGTACGACACCACCCGCGAGACCCGGATCCCGGTCAAGGGCGTCCGCAAGGCGACGGCGGCGGCGATGGTCGGCTCGGCGTTCACCGCGCCGCATGTCACCGAGTTCGTCACGGTCGACGTGACGCGCACGATGAAGCTGGTCGAGGAGCTGAAGCAGGACAAGGAGTTCGCGGGCCTGCGCGTGAACCCCCTCCTGCTGATCGCCAAGGCGCTGCTCGTCGCGATCAGGCGGAACCCGGACGTCAACGCGTCCTGGGACGAGGCCGCCCAGGAGATCGTGGTCAAGCACTACGTGAACCTGGGCATCGCGGCCGCGACCCCGCGTGGCCTGATCGTGCCGAACATCAAGGACGCCCATGCCAAGACGCTGCCGCAGCTGGCCGAGTCGCTGGGCGCGCTGGTGTCGACCGCCAGGGAGGGCAAGACGTCCCCGGCGGCCATGCAGGGCGGCACGGTGACGATCACCAACGTCGGCGTCTTCGGCGTCGACACGGGCACGCCGATCCTCAACCCCGGCGAGTCCGCGATCCTCGCGGTCGGTGCGATCAAGCTCCAGCCGTGGGTCCACAAGGGCAAGGTGAAGCCCCGCCAGGTCACCACGCTGGCCCTGTCGTTCGACCACCGCCTGGTCGACGGCGAGCTGGGCTCGAAGGTCCTGGCGGACGTGGCCGCGATCCTGGAGCAGCCGAAGCGCCTGATCACCTGGGCGTGAAGCGACGGCGGCGGCCCCCTGCCCCCGGGCGGGGGCCGCCGCCGTCTGCCCGGTGGGTGAACCGGGGGTACGCCGAAGAGCACAGGAAGCTCCTCGGACCTGCCCAAGTACCCCACAGTAAGCGGTTTAGCCGGACATACGATCACTCTTCATGCGCGACCCCATGGTGCTCAGGGCCCAGAGATTCGTGAACTCCGTCTACGGCAGCCGTACCGGTACGACCGTGGAGGAAACCGGCGAGACCGACTGGGCGACCCTGTACGCCCTGACCCGTGCCCTCCAGTACGAGCTGGGCATCACGGCACTGTCCGACAACTTCGGCCCCACCACGCTCGCGACGCTGACCGCCAAGCACCCGAAGCTCAACGCGGACACCGTCCCCTCCCCCGACTTCTGCCGCATCATCCAGTCCGGCCTGTACTGCAAGGGCTACGACGGCGGCGACCTGGACGGCACGTACGGCGAGCGGGTCGAGGCCGCCGTCACGAAGCTCAAGACCGACATGGGCCTCGAACAGGCCTTCCCCGGCGCCGATCTGACGCCCAAGGTGTTCAAGGCGCTGCTGACGATGGACTCGTACGTCCTTGGCCCCTCCGGCGCCCCGCAGGTCCGCGAGGTGCAGCAGTGGCTCAACGGGCGTTACCTGAACCGGCAGGACTTCTTCGTCGTCGCCTGCGACGGACGCGTCTCCCGGGACCTGGCCCGGGCGCTGGTCCTCGGCACGCAGTACGAGCTGGGCATGGCCGACGGCACCGCCAACGGCAATTTCGGGCCCGGCACCCAGTCGGCCCTGAAGGCGCACCCCGTGCGGCAGGGCGACAAGGGCGTCTACGTCCAGCTGTTCTCCGCCGGGATGGTCGTGAACCGGCGGCCCGTCGCCCTCACCGACACCTTCGACTCCTATCTCGCCTCGGCCGTAAGGTCCTTCCAGACCTTCGTCGCCCTCCCGCCCACGGGCGAGGGCGACTTCCCCACCTTCGCCTCGCTCCTGGCCTCCTACGGCGACCAGTCGCGCCAGGGCAAGGCCTGCGACACCATCGCCAAGGTCACCCCGGCCCGGGCGGCGGCCCTCAAAGCCGCCGGGATCACGTACGTCGGCCGCTACCTCACCAACCCGAGCGCCACGTCCCTGCCGGAGAAGGCCATCCAGCCGGGCGAGTTGCAGGTCTTCGCCCAGCACGGCCTGCGCTGCTTCCCGATCTACCAGACCGTCAACAACGACGCCTCGGACTTCGACTACGTCGCGGGGCGCACGGCCGGGTACGCGGCGCTCAACGCCGCCCTCGACCACGGCTTCAAGAGGGGCACCCGGATCTTCTTCGCCGTCGACTTCGACGCGATCGACGCCGAGATCACCGCGAACGTCCTGCCCCACTTCAAGGGCATCAAGGAGGCGATGGCGGACTCCGGCCACCCGTACGAGATCGGGGTCTACGGCTCCCGCAACGTCTGCGCGCAGGTCGGCGCGGCCGGCTGGTCGACGGCGAGCTTCGTGGCCGACATGTCCCCGGGCTTCGACGGCAACGCCGGGCGCCCGCTGCCGAAGGACTGGGCCTACGACCAGTTCGTCATCCGCACGCTCGGCTCGGGCGACGGGCAGCTCGAGGTGGACGTCGACATCGCCTCGGGCCGTGACACCGGGCAGGGCTCGTTCAACCGGCCGCGGCCCGCCGTCCCGGACGTCGCCCTCGACGAACGCCAGGTGCCGGCGCTGCGGGCCGACCTCGCGCGCTACATGCGGTCGATCGGACGCCCGGACCTGGGCGGCGTCGGCGGCGACGCCGGGCTCTACACCAACGTCCAGGCGGTCGAGGCGATCCAGGACCAGGACGGGCTGATCACCGAGCTGTCGAACACGTACAAGATGCGCAAGGCGCTGATCCAGACGGCCGTGTACTGGGCCATGCGCGACTACAGCCTCGCCGACCAGGCCACCGACCAGCAGGTCGCCGACCACCACCTCACGGGCTCCGGCCCGGTCAGGGACTCGCACACCGGCATCGGGCAGATCAGCGCCTCCGACGCCATCCAGGCCTGGAACCACGGCATCGGCTGGGGCTTCACCACCGGCGACCGCCGCGACCCGGCCAAGGACGCCGATCTCTGGTCGGTGTGGCAGCAGCTGAGCAAGGACAACGCCTTCAGCGTGCGCACCGCGGCCCTGGTCCACCTGTGGGGCACACGGGGCAGGCCCGGCGGCCAACTACCCCCCGGCGACCGCGTCACCACCCCGCGGTCCATGCGCCTGGACCTCGCCGAGTTCGAGATCACCGAGCTGCTGCGCCGCTACCGGGCCTGGGACCCCGACGTGGAGGCGCAGACGCACCAGAGCCTGGCCGTCTACCAGATCTTCGAGAAGTACAACAGCATCGCCCGCAACGCGTGAAGCATCGCCGCAACGCGTGAATCGCCGGAATGAGAGCCCGTTGAACCTCAACCTCCCCCACATACCCCGTCTCACCCGCAGACGGTCCGGACCGGCGGCGGCCCACCGCCGCGGTCTGTCCCGCCGCGCCCTGCTCGGCCGTGTCGCCGCCGTCGGCGGTGCCGTGGGCGTCGCCGCCCTGCCCGTCTCGCACTTCCTGTCCCAGGCGTACGCCGACGCGCACAACCCCATCCCGGGCCGCGTACGGGACGCCCTGCGCAGCGCGCAGAACCGGACCCGGCGCGTGCTGGCCGGTTCGCGCTCCCACAACGGCTGGGAGATGGAGAACGTCGCGGACGACGGCGGCACCGTCTACACCCGTCCCGTGCCCGGCACCCCGCTCACGGGCATCGCGGTCCGCATGGGCGACGTGGAGACCGTCCTCGTCCACCTGGTGCGCCGGTTCCACTACGAGGTCGACCGGCTGCGCCGGGGCGACGTCGTCGGCTGGCACGACCCGTCCGGCGTCGGCAAGGGCCGCCCGGAGTCCAACCTGGCGTCCGGCACGGCGGTGCGGATCCGGCCGGGCTTCTACCCGCGCGGCGCCCGGGGCGGCTTCTTCCCGCACCAGGAGGTCGTGATCCGCGACATCCTCGCCGAGCTCGACGGCGTCGTCCGCTGGGGCGGCGACGACCCCACGCCCGACGAGTCGCTGTTCTCCGTCGACGTACGGCCCGGCGACAAGCGGCTGGCCCAGGTCGCGGCGCGGATCCGCGGCTGGCAGCTGCAGCCCGGAGCCGGTGCGGGCGCCCCCGTGAACGTACTGGCGGGCAGCCGGCGCAAGGCGGCCCGGGCGCTGGAGCGCCGTCAGCGCACCGCCGCGTGACGAACGGAAAGGGGGCTCACCGCCATCGGCGGTGAGCCCCCTTCGTGGTGCCCGTCCTGCTTTTGTTACTTCGCGAAGCCGTAGTTCATCAGCTTCGTGGCGTCCGTCTTCCGCGCGGTCTTGTCGGTCGACGCGAGGACCGTGCCGATGACCGTCTTGCCGTTGCGGGTGGCGGCGAAGACCAGGCAGAACCCGGCCTCCGGGCCGGAGCCGGTCTTCACACCGATCGCGCCGCTGTAGCTGCTCAGCAGCGGGTTGGTGTTCTCCCAAGGGGCCATCGTCCGCGTGCCGCCGGACTTCGTGGTCGTCTTCGCCGTGTACTTCTTCGTCTTGACGACCGTGCGGAACATGGAGTTCTTCATCGCGCTGCTGGCGAGCTTCGTCAGGTCGCGCGGTGTCGAGTAGTTGGCGCCCTTGCCGATGCCGTCGAACGAGTCGAAGTGGGTGTTCTTCAGACCCAGGTCCTTGGCGGTGGTGTTCATCTTGCCGATGAACGACTTCACGCGCGCCGCCCGCGTCGAGCCCGAGCCGAACTTGTCGGCGAGCGCGTACGCCGCGTCGCAGCCGGACGGCAGCATCAGCCCGTACAGCAACTGGCGGACGGTGACCTTGTCGCCGACGATCAGGCTGGCGTTCGACGCCCAGTTGTTGTCGACGATGTAGTCGCTGTACGCCTTCTGGATCGTGACCTTGCTGTCCAGGTTGAGCTTCGGCTGCTTCAGCACCACCAGGGCCGTCATGATCTTGGTGGTCGAGCCGGTGGAGCGGCGGGTGTCGGCCGCCTTGGTGTAGAGCGACTTGCCGGTCGCGTTGTTCATCACGTAGCCGCCCTTGGCGGCGATCGAGGGCGCCGTGGCGGCCTGCGCCGGCGCAGCGGTGAGGGCTCCGGTCGCGAGCATGGCGCCGGTGGTCACGGCGACGGCCGCAGCTCTGCGGAGACGGGTGCCCTTAATGCCGGTTATCAAGTGAAGTACCCCGATTGCGTTGAATGCCCCAGGTGTGCGGCCGAATTGAGGACGAGGGGAAGGGGGCCGCACGTGTCTGACTCGTAACTAGCACATCTGGTTGTGCCGTTGCCGACCAGGACCCACCCTTTGCCACAGACGTGTGACATTCGGGTCCGCATACTGGACGGATGCATTCATGCGTACCTGTTGTATCTATGCTGTCGGCATGACCCTGGCCGTGAAGCAACCTCCCGCCGCCGACCGCGTCTACACCCACGTCAAGCAGGGCGTGCTGGAGCGCCGTTACGAGGGCGGGACCCTCCTCACCGAGGGCGAGCTCGCGGAGGCCGTAGGGGTCTCGCGCACGCCGGTGCGCGAGGCGCTGCTCCGGCTGGAGGCCGAAGGGCTGATCCGGCTCTACCCGAAGAAGGGCGCCCTCGTCCTGCCGGTCTCCGCGCAGGAGATCGCCGACGTCGTCGAGACACGACTGCTCGTCGAGGAACACGCGGCGCGCAAGGCCGTCCCCGCGCCCGCCGGGCTCATCGAGCGCCTGGAGGAACTGCTGGCCCGGCAGAAGAAGCAGGCCGCCGCCGGAGACCTCGCGGGAGCCGCCGTCACCGACCGCTGCTTCCACGCCGAGATCGTCCGCAGCGGCGGCAACGAGATCCTCTCCCGGCTCTACGACCAGCTGCGCGACCGCCAGCTCCGGATGGGCGTCGCCGTCATGCACTCCCACCCCGACCGGATCGCCAAGACCCTCGCCGAGCACGAGGAGATCCTCGAGGCGCTGCGCGCCGGGGACGCCGAGGCGGCCGTCGCGCTGGTCCACCGGCACGTCGGCTGGTTCTCGCATCTGGCCCGGGGGGAGGTCCGATGAGCTCCACCACGCTGCCGGACGATCCGCCGGGCGGCCGGCGGGCCCTGGCCGTCTGGGGCATCGGCGTCTCGGTCTACTTCGTCGCGGTCATCTTCCGCACGTCCCTGGGCGTCGCCGGCCTCGACGCGGCCGACCGCTTCCACGTCAACGCCTCCGCGCTCTCCACCTTCTCCATCCTCCAGCTCCTGGTCTACGCGGGCATGCAGATACCCGTCGGCCTGCTCGTCGACCGGCTCGGCACCAAGAAGGTGCTGGCCCTCGGCGCGGTGCTGTTCACGGCCGGGCAGCTCGGCTTCGCGTTCTCCCCGTCGTACGGCACGGCGCTCGCCTCCCGGGCGCTGCTCGGCTGCGGTGACGCGCTGACGTTCATCAGCGTGCTGCGCCTGGGCAGCCGGTGGTTCCCGGCCCGGCGCGGGCCGCTCGTCGCCCAGTTCGCGGGGCTGGTGGGCATGGCGGGCAACCTCGTCTCCACGCTCGTCCTGGCCCGGCTGCTGCACGGCATCGGCTGGACGGCGGCCTTCGCGGGCAGCGCGGCCGCCGGGGCCGTGGTGTTCGTGCTGGTGCTGCTGTTCCTGAAGGACCACCCGGAGGGCCACGAGCCCGAGCCGGTCCCGCACCAGGGCGCGGCCTACGTACGGCGGCAGATCGCCGCCGCCTGGCGGGAGCCGGGGACCCGGCTCGGCCTGTGGGTGCACTTCACAACCCAGTTCCCGGCGATGGTGTTCCTGCTGCTGTGGGGCCTGCCCTTCCTGGTCGAGGCACAGGGACTGTCCCGGGCCACGGCCGGCGAACTCCTCACGCTCGTCGTGCTCTCGAACATGGTCGTCGGCCTGGTCTACGGGCAGATCGTCGCCCGGCACCACGGGGCGCGGCTGCCGCTCGCGCTCGGCACGGTCGGGACGACGGCGGCCCTGTGGGCGGCGACCCTGGCCCACCCCGGCCCGCACGCCCCGATGTGGCTGCTGATCGTGCTGTGCACGGTCCTCGGGGCATGCGGGCCCGCGTCGATGCTCGGCTTCGACTTCGCCCGCCCGGCGAACCCGCCCGAGCGGCAGGGCACGGCCTCCGGCATCACCAACATGGGCGGCTTCGTGGCCTCCATGACGACGCTGTTCGCGGTCGGCGTGCTGCTCGACGCCACCGGCGACGACTACACCGTGGCCTTCTCCTTCGTGTTCGTGCTCCAGGCGCTCGGGGTCACGCAGATCCTGCGGCTGCGCAAGCAGGCGGCCCGTCGTGAACGGGAGCGGCTGGTGGCGAGCCGGGTGGCGACGGTGCACGTGCCGGCGTAGGTCAACGAGCCGCTACCGGTACGAGGGTGAGGTACGCCAGGCCGAGAACGCCGCGGTAGGTGAGCCAGGCGGCTCGGTGCCGGTCGGCGCGCTCCCGGGTCTCGTCGGCCAGGGGGTGGCCGGGGTGCTCGGCGAGCCACACCTCGGTGTCCGCGAGGTACGCCGACTCGAACGCCTCCCATTCGTCGAGGCTCGCGGTCTCCGTCCACTCCGGCCGGAACCCCGCGTCGACGGCCAGGCCGACGAGGGTCGCGAGGTCGGGGTGGTCGGTGGCCTTCGCGTCCGGCCACATGCGGGACAGTTCGGCCTCGGTCGGGGTGCGGTGCCAGAAGCCTTCGCCGAGGAGGACGCGGCCGCCGTCGGAGACGAGCCCGCGGAGCTCGCCGAGGGCTTGGGGGAGTTGGCTGCCGAGGGCCTGGCTCGCGCCTACGCACAGGACGAGGTCGGCGGGGCCGTGGGGGGTTCCGGTGGCGGACTCTTCGAGGAAACGGACCCGGTCGGTGAGTCCCCGTTCCTCGGCGGTCCGGCGGGCGCGGGCCAGGTCCTCGGCGTTGATGTCGATGCCGGTGCCGGTGGCCTCCGGGGTGGCGGTGAGGACGCGGAGCATCAGCTCGCCCCAGCCGCAGCCGATGTCCAGGACGGTGGTCGGGGTGTTGCCGGCCAGGCGGGTCACGAGCTGGTCGGCCCGTGCTTCGGACAGGGGGCCGTGGAAGGTGAGGCGGCTGCGGCGGGGCGGGGTTGTCATGTCCAGGGACGGTACGTGGAGTGGGGCGTTGGCGGCATGGGGTTTTGCGGCCCCTCCGCCCGCCGGATGCACCAAAAATTCACCGGCGCATCAAGCACGCCATCATGAACGGGCACCTGTGGCCGCGGTGGTACTTGTTTGATCAGGAGGTGGACGTGGTCGTATTCGCCGTTGACCTCCTTCTCCGCTTGAAGCATTCGAACTCACCTGCTCACATCGAGTGCAATTCCAGTTGTATGTGATCTTTCGCTGCGAGCGGCTGCGGAGCATCCGTACCTTGATCGATATGAAGCTCCGCTACAACTACCGGGCCTACCCGGACGCCTCCCAGCGCCGTGCGCTGGCCGGGGCGTTCGGGTGTGCCCGTGTGGTGTGGAACGACTGCCTGCGCGACCGTAAGGAAGCGCACGCGGCGGGGCTGCCGTATGTGAAGTCGGGGGATCTCTCCAAGCTGCGCATCACACAGGCCAAGCGCACCGAGGAACGCGCCTGGCTCGCCGACGTGTCCGCCGTGATCCTGCAACAGTCCCTGCGGGACCTGGACTCCGCCTACAAGAAATTCTTCGACAGCCTCGAGGGCGAGCGGCATGGCCGGAAGGTCGGGCCGCCCAGATACAAGTCGAAGAAGGACACCCGGCAGTCGATCCGTCTCACCACCAGCGCCTTCTCCCTCAAGGAAAACGGCACAGTGTACGTGGCCAAGGTCGGCAACCTCAAGGTCAAGTGGTCCCGCCGACTCCCGGCCGCACCCACGTCCCTGACCGTCACCAAGGACAGCTGCGGCCGGTACTTCCTCAGCTTCGTCGTGGACACCGAGCCGGACATCCTCCCCGACCTGGAGACGGAGTCCGGCATCGATCTGGGTCTGTCCGCCTTCGCCGTCCTGTCCGACGGGACGAAGATCGCCAGCCCCCGCTTCCTGCGCAGGGCGGAGAAGAAACTCAAGCGCCTTGGGCGGGAGCTGTCCCGCAAGGTCAAGGGGTCGAAGAACCGGGCCAAGGCCCGCATGAAGGTCGCACGCCAGCACGCCAAGGTGGCGTACCGGCGCAGGGACTGGCACCACAAGGCTTCCACGCAGATCATTCGCGACAACCAAGCGGTGTATGTGGAGGACCTCGCGGTATCGGGCCTGTGCCGCACCCGGCTCGCCAAGTCCGTGCACGACGCGGGATGGTCCGCGTTCGTCGGCATGCTGGAGTACAAGGCGGCTCTGCACGGCCGCACCTTCGTCAAGGTGGGCCGGGCCTTCCCGTCTTCTCAGGTCTGCTCGGCCTGCGGGTTCCGGGACGGCCCCAAGCCTCTACACGTTAGGCAGTGGACGTGCGGCGGATGCGGCGCCGTGCATGACCGCGACCACAACGCAGCTCGCAACGTCCTTTTCGAAGGACGTCGTATCGTCGCCGCCGGACGGGCGGAGACGCTAAACGCCTGTGGAGCGCTGGTAAGACGGGCACACGTGCCCGCACAGCGTGGTGAAGCAGGAAGCCCCCGGAAGGGTCAGCCGACCCAGGCCGGAATCCCTGGACTTCAGGCCAGGGAGCACGTCAATTCGTCACCGTGAAGTTCCTCAGGATCGCCGCCGTCAGGTCCGGGTCGCCCTCCGTCTTCAACCGGTCCGTCACCGACTCCGGTGTCACGCGGCCGCAGGCCAGGCGGACGTACGTCTCCCAGTCGAGGGTGAGCGTGGCGGCGGGGCCGAGGGCGGGGGCCGTTTCCAGGGTGCCGCGGCCCTGGATGTCGACGCGGATCGTGCGCAGGAACTCGATGGGACCGTGGACGTCGAACACGACGGCCGAGCTGCGCGGTGCCTGCGCGTCCTCGGCGACCACCCGCGGGAGTTCGCCGAGCAGCACGTCACGGGCGACGTGCGCGCCGGGGGAGTCGAGGTTGCCGGGCCGGCCGAGGGCCGTGCGCAGGTCCTGCTCGTGCACCCACACGTCGAAGGCGTGCCGGCGCATGGACTCCTCGAGGGTCAGCTCCGTGCCGAGCGGGCCGCGCACCTTCGTGCCCGGGTCACGCGAGTCGTTGCGGAGCTGACGGTTGCGGCGGATGATCACGTACTCCAGCTCGGAGGTCATCTCCGGCGCTGTGTGGTGACGGCGGACGTCGACCTGCATCTCCATGTAGCGCTGGTGGTCGTTCGTCACGTGGAAGAGGTCGCGCGGCAGCGTGTGGATGGGGCGCGGGTCGCCCAGCATCTCGCAGTCCAGGCCGATGACATGGGAGACCACGTCCCGCACCGACCACCCGGGGCACGGCGTCCGCCGGTTCCACTCGGCCTCCGCGAGCGGCTGGAGCAGCTCGGATATCGCTTCGATGGAGTGGGTCCAGGCGTCGGCGTAGGGCTGGAGGGTGGGATGCAGACTCACGGAACGGGACCCCTCGGCGGTCGGTGCACGGGCAGGTGGTGGCGGTTGCCAGTGGGAGGTGGCGGCTGTCGGCGGGTGTCTTGGCAGCTAAGTTACGCTGCTGTGAGGCACCCCGGCAGTGCTTTCGTGTGACGATCGTAGGCCCGTGGGGATCCCCTTGTTGGACGGGCCGAATGCCAGGACGGTGGTAGTGTGCGCGCCTCTGTGATCCAGATCGCCGTAGACGAGGGCGAATCGGTCGAATCGCGCCGTCGGCGGGCGGCCTCGATGGTCCGGGATCAGGCCGGGGCCGATCTCGTCGTCCTGCCGGAGCTGTGGACCACGGGTGCCTTCGCGTACGAGGAGTTCGGGCAGGAGGCCGAGCCGCTCGAAGGGCCGACGTACGAGGCGATGGCGAAGGCCGCGAGCGACGCCGGCGTGTGGCTGCACGCGGGGTCGATTCCCGAGCGTGATCCGGACGGCCCCCTCTACAACACCTCCCTCGTCTTCTCCCCCTCCGGCGACCTCGCCGCCGTCTACCGCAAGATCCACCGCTTCGGCTTCGACAAGGGCGAGGCCGTGCTGATGGGCGCGGGTGCCGAGCTGGTGACGGTCCGTCTGCCGGCGACCACCTTGGGCCTCGGCACCTGTTACGACCTCCGTTTCCCCGAACTCTTCCGCGGTCTCGTCGACGCCGGTGCCGAGACGCTCGTGGTCCCGGCGGGCTGGCCGGAGCGCCGCCGGTCCCACTGGACGCTGCTGGCTCAGGCGCGGGCGGTCGAGAACCAGTCGTTCGTCATCGCGTGCGGAACGGCCGGGACGCACGCCGGAGTTCCCCAGGCCGGTCACTCGATCGTGGTCGACCCGTGGGGCGAGGTGCTGGCCGAGGCGGGCGCCGAGGAGGAGGTCCTCACGGTGGACTTCGACCCCGGGAAGGTCGCCGCCACCCGTGAGCAGTTCCCGGCGCTGAAGGACCGGGTGCTGGGGCTCCAGCCTCCTCGCAGGCCCTGAGGACGCGCTCTCAGCCCTCCCGCTCCTTCTCCGCCAGGTGGATCACACACACCGCGACCGCGATCAGCAGCGCCGGATCCGCGTCCTCGTGGACGACCTCCACGCCGTAGGTGTCCCGTACGGTCAGCCACCGCCGGGAGATCACCGCCAGCAGCTCCCCGTCGTACTCGACGGCGAACTCCCGGTCGAGGATCTTGCCGCTGACGTCCAGCTCGCTGCCGTCGGCCAGGGACACCCGGTAGTGGTTGCGCAGCAGGGACAGCCGTTTGCGGCGGATCGTCGCCAGCGGCTCGCCGCCCCGCTGGAGCACCATCGTGTCGCGCAGGGCGAGCATCTTCTGGTGGATGTCGACGAGGACGTGCCCCTGGGTGTCCTTGAGCTCCCAGGTGTCCCGCAGCCGCAGGGCCTTGCCGTCGACGAGGAACACCTTGGAGCCGCCGGCGTCCTCGATCCAGTAGTCGTCGCCGAAGCCGAGGAGCCGGTCGTACACGAGGAATCTCATGTCACCAGGGCTTCCCCGGCGCCCGCTCCGAAACGCCGTCGATAGGCCGACGGGCTGAGCCCGGTCACCCGCCGCAGCCGGTTCCGCAGGTTGGCGGCCGTACCGAGCCCGCTGCGGGCCGCCACCACGTCCAGCCGTTCCTCGCCCCGCTCGATCAGCCGGCAGGCCAGCGCCACCCGCTCCCCCGTCAGCCACGCGAGCGGTGTCGTCCCGAGCTGGGCGCGGAAGCGCCGGTGGAGCGTGGCGGGGCTGACACGCGCGCGTGCGGCCAGGTCCGCCACCGTCAGCGGCTCGCCCAGCCGCTCCTGCGCCCACTCCAGCAGGGGGGCCAGGGACTCGTCCCGCACGTCCGGCACCGGCCGCTCTACGAACTGCCGCTGCCCGCCGTCCCGGTGCGTGGCGAACACCAGCCGCCGGGAGACGTGGTTGGCGATCTCGGCGCCGTGGTCCCGGCGCCAGACGTGCAGCCCGAGATCGAGCGCGGCCGCGCTGCCGGCGGCGGTGAGGAGGTCGCCCTCGTCCACGAACAGCACGTCCGGCTCCAGCAGCACCTTCGGGTGCAGCCGGCGGAAGGAGTCGGCCCAGCGCCAGTGCGTCGCCGCCGGCCGGCCGTCCAGCAGTCCGGCCTCGGCGAGCGCGAAGGTGCCGGTGCAGAAGCTCATGACCCGGGTGCCACGCGCGTGTGCGCGCCGGATGGCGTCGAGCACGGCAGGGGCGCGCGGTACGACGTTGTCCGGCCGGCCGGGCACGACCAGCGTGTCCGCCCGGTCCACGGCGTCCAGGCCCCGGACGCCGGTGAGCGTGAAGAAGCCGTGGTTCATCCGGATCTCCGGCGCGGGCGCGCACAGCGTCACCTCGTACAACGGCCCCGGCCGCCCCAGCTCGGGCCGTGGCAGTCCGAACAGTTCGGTGGCCACCCCGACCTCGAAGGGGTTGGTGCCCTCGTCGACGATCACGGCGACCTGGTGCGGGCGGTGCGAGGATCCTTGCGGCATGTGCGATTCCTAGCACTCGTGCGAGGCGGGCGGAACCCCGGAGGATCCCCTCATGACCCAGGAACCCGTCTCCCTCGCCCACGCCCTGGCCTCCTTCTCCGAGCAGTGGAGCCCGCGCATCGTCACCGCCGTCAACGACTACGACGTCCGTATCGCCAAGGTCGAGGGCGAGCACGTCTGGCACGTCCACGACCACACCGACGAGTTCTTCCTCGTCCTCGACGGCGAACTCCACATCGGACTGCGGGAACCGGCCGGTGAGCGCACGGCCGTCCTGCCCAGGGGCTCGGTCTTCACCGTCCCGCGCGGCACCGAGCACAAGCCGTACGCCCCCGTCCCGACCGCGATCCTCATGTTCGAGCCCACCGGCACCCTCACGGTCGGCGACCGCCACGACGAGATCCCGGCCCACGTGGACGCCACGACGGGGCATGCGCTGGCTTAGCGGTCGCAGAAGTTCATTACCTTCGACACTCATGTTCGTTCACAGGGTGAGCAACTCTGGGAGGGGACATGGGCAAGCGGGATGTCGGCGCCGATCTGTACCTACGGCTTTCCGTGGACCGGGAAGGAAAGACAGCCATCGAGCGACAGGAGGCCGACTGCCGGGCTTGGGCCGCTCGGCACGGGCTGCTGGTTCGCCAGGTGCACGTTGACCGAGGCCGCTCCGGCTACAAGAGCGTGACCAGGAAGGGCTTCGAGGCGGCGAGAAGGGCCGTGGCCTCAGGCGTCGTCCGGACGCTGATCGTGTGGAAGCTGGATCGCCTCAGTCGCAAGGGAACGGCTGAAGTCGGCCCTCTCCTGGACGCGTTCGACTTGATCGGCGGTCGACTCGTCTCCGTCATGGATGGTCTGGACTCGAGCCGTCCCGGAGACAGGCTCGCCATGGCCTCCCTGTCGGAGTGGGCGCGAGCCGAGGCGGAGATCCAGGGTGAACGCATCCGGCATGCCAAGCGGTATTTGCGCAGTCGGGGTCGGTGGATCGGAGGGCAACCGCCTTACGGACTGCGTATCGATGCCGAATCAGGACGGCTGACGCCCGACCCCGAGACTGCGGTGTACGCACGCTTGATCGCGGACGAGGCCCTCTCCGGACGGCCGCTCGTGAGGATCGCCAGGCTGCTCAATGAGCATGAGATCGCCGCCCCCAGAGGCGGTCTGTGGCAAGTGGGATCGCTGTCTCAACTGCTCCGGGCCCCGGCCTTCGCCGGATTGCTGCCCGAAACGGAGACCGTGTGGGACGAGAAGCGCGATTGTCGCAGGTACACAGGCGTTGTGCGGCCCTATCTGGATCCGCAGACGGGGCAACCGGTCGTGGCAGGCGAGGGGATCGTCACTCTGGAGGAACAACAGCGGATCGTCGCGGAACTGGAATCCAGAACCCGCCTGCGAGGCGACGGTCTCAAGAGGCCGGCACGGGGCCCGACGCACTTGCTGACGGGGCTGCTGTTCTGCGCTGTCGACGGCTGCGGGACGCGCATGAGCAGGAACGGGACGTCATACGTGTGCCAGGGCGTGCGTCTGGGACACACCTGTCCTGGAGCGCGGGCGATGGCTACCAGCGTCGAAGGGGCTGTCGCGGCGGCGTTGTTGAGCAGACACCCAGAGATGGCGGCGCGATGGGAGAACGGAGACGTTTCGCAAAAGCGGGCGCTGCTGTCCGAAGTGGTGGAGCGAGTCTGGGTAACCAGGGCGACCGGGAGAGGACGACGGTTCGAGCCGGAAAAGCGGCTTCGGGTCGTCTGGGCCGACGAAGGAGACGAGGGAGAGCGGACCGACCGGTGTGATTGGCTGGAGGCATGTCAAAGCGCGCACGCGTCCGTGCTCCCGAGCTCATCGGCAAGGGTGGCTGGATCAACACAGGGGACAAGGAACCCGGCCTGGCGGAGCTCCGCGGCCGGATCGTAATTGTTGATTTTTGGACCTTTTGTTGCGTGAACTGCCTCCACGTCCTGGACGAGCTGCGCGAGCTGGAGGACAAGCACCGGGACACGGTCGTGGTGATCGGGGTGCACTCGCCGAAGTTCGTGCACGAGGCCGAGCACCAGGCGGTCGTCGACGCCGTGGAGCGGTACGGCGTGGAGCACCCGGTGCTCGACGACCCGGAGCTGGCCACGTGGAAGCAGTACGCCGTGCGCGCCTGGCCGACGCTCGTCGTGATCGACCCCGAGGGGTACGTCGTCGCCCAGCACGCCGGTGAGGGGCATGCGCACGCCATCGAGCGGCTGGTCGCGGAGCTGGAGGCCGAGCACGAGGCCAAGGGGACGCTGCGGCGAGGGGACGGACCGTACGTGGCGCCGGAGCCGGAGCCGACGGTGCTGCGGTTCCCGGGGAAGGCGCTGCTGCTGCCGTCGGGGAACTTCCTGGTGAGCGACACCACCCGGCATCAGCTCGTGGAGCTGGCGCAGGACGGGGAGTCGGTCGTCCGGCGGATCGGATCCGGAGGGCGTGGGTTCGCCGACGGGGCCGCCGGCTCCGCATCCTTCAACGAGCCGCAGGGGCTCGCCCTCCTGGAGGACGGATCCGTGGTCGTCGCCGACACCGTCAACCACGCCCTGCGGCGGCTGGACCTCACCACCGGTGAAGTCACCACCCTCGCCGGTACGGGCAGGCAGTGGTGGCAGGGCTCACCCACCTCCGGCCCCGCCCGCGAGGTCGACCTGTCCTCCCCCTGGGACGTCGCCCTCTGGCAGGGCAAGGTCTGGATCGCCATGGCCGGCGTCCACCAGCTCTGGGCGTACGACCCGGCCGAGGGCACGGTCGCGGTCGCGGCCGGGACGACGAACGAGGGACTGGTGGACGGCCCGGGGGCCGAGGCCTGGTTCGCGCAGCCGTCGGGTCTGGCCGCGACACCGGAGAGGCTCTGGCTCGCCGACTCCGAGACGTCCGCCCTGCGCTGGGTGGACCCGGACGGCTCCGTCCACACCGCCGTCGGCACCGGTCTGTTCGACTTCGGCCACCGGGACGGCGTCGCCGGACAGGCCCTGCTCCAGCACCCACTGGGCGTCACCGCCCTGCCGGACGGGTCCGTCGCCGTCGCCGACACCTACAACCACGCCCTGCGGCGCTACGACCCCGCGACCGGCGAGGTCACCACCCTGGCCACGGACCTGCGCGAGCCCAGTGACGCGGTGCTCGTCGGCGACGACATCGTGGTCGTGGAGTCGGCCCGCCACCGGCTGACCAGGCTGCGGCTGCCGGAGGAAGCGGTGAAGGTGCCCGAGGTCGCCCACCGCACGCAGCGGGAGGCCACCGAAGTCGCCCCAGGACGGCTCCGGTTGGACGTGGTCTTCCAGGCCCCGGCGGGCCAGAAGCTCGACACACGGTACGGCCCCTCCACCCGCCTGCTCGTCTCGTCCACCCCGCCGGACCTGCTGATCGACGGCGAGGGCGCGGGAACCGAGCTGTCCCGCGCCCTCGAACTCGACCCCTCCGTGCCGGAGGGTGTGCTGCACGTCTCCGCGATGGCCGCCTCCTGCGACGACGACCCCGACAACGAGTACCCGGCTTGTCACGTCCACCAGCAGGACTGGGGCGTGCCGGTCCGTCTCACCGAGTCGGGGACGGACCGGCTGGCCCTGGTCCTTGCCGGGATGGACACCTGATCCGGGCGGGGGTCACACCCCGTAACCGTCGCTGTAGCCGTCGCGCGTGTGGCGCCGTCCGTCGTCCACGACCGGCGTCGTGGGTGGCACCACCACGCGCCGGCGCCTGGCGATGCTGCTGAACGTCGTGACGCCGATCAGTCCGACGATCATCAGGATGATGCCGACGAGGTCGAGGTTGACCCCCTGCATGTCCCAGTCGGTCGCGAACGTGAGGATGGCTCCCACGGCGATGAGGATGATGCATCCGCCGAGGCCCATGTGTGTCGCCTCCCTGTACGGTCCGGTCGTTCCGGTCCGCACACCGGGTACCCCCGAGGGGAACACCCATGCGGTGACGGCCCGTTCTATCCCTCGAGGAACGCCGTCAAAGCGTTCGCGAGCAGGAACGGGTCATCGGCACCGCACAGTTCGCGCGCGCTGTGCATCGACAGGATGGCCACGCCGATGTCGACGGTTTTGATGCCGTGCCGGGCGGCGGTGATCGGGCCGATCGTGGTGCCGCAGGGCATGGAGTTGTTGGAGACGAAGGACTGGAAGGGCACGTCGGCCGCCTCGCAGGCCGCCGTGAACTCCGCGCGGCCCGAACCGTCCGTGGCGTAGCGGTTGTTGACGTTGACCTTGAGGATCGGGCCGCCGTTGACGCGCGGGTGGTGCGTCGGGTCGTGCCGCTCCGCGTAGTTGGGGTGGACGGCGTGGCCGGTGTCGGAGGACAGGCAGACCGTGCCGGCGAAGGCGCGGGCCCGGTCCTCGTAGGAGCCGCCGCGCGCGAACACCGAGCGCTCCAGCACGTTGCCGAGCAGCGGTCCGTCCGCGCCGGTGTCCGACTGGGAGCCGTTCTCCTCGTGGTCGAAGGCGGCCAGGACCGGGATGGCGGCCGGCTCTGCCGCGCCGGATGCCACGGCCGCGAGGGCCGCCGTGCCGGCGTGCACTGACAGCAGGTTGTCCATGCGCGGACCGGCCAGCAGTTCGCGGTCGCGGCCCAGGTAGGCGGGCGGTTCCACGGAGTGCGTCATCAGGTCCCAGCCGGTGACCTCGCCCGCGGGGATGCCGGCCGTTTCCTCCAGGAAGGTGATCAGGTCGCCGTCGCGCACGTCGTTGCCCAGGCCCCAGATCGGCTGCATGTGCCGCTGCTTGTCGAGCTTGAGGCCGTCCGCCGTCACCGAGCGGTCCAGGTGGATGGCGAGCTGCGGGACGCGCAGCAGCGGGCGGTCGACGTTGACCAGGCGCGTCGAGCCGTCGCGCAGGGTCAGCCGGCCCGCGAGACCCAGGTCGCGGTCCAGCCAGGAGTTGAGCAGCGGTCCGCCGTAGATCTCCACGGCCACCTGGCGCCAGCCGTGCGCCCCGCTGTCGGGGAGCGGCTTGACGCGCAGGTTGGGGGAGTCGGTGTGGGCGCCGACGATCCGGAACGGCGTGTGCGGCGCAGCGCCCTCCGGCACGTACCAGGCGACGATCGCGCCGCCGCGCAGCACGTACTTGCCGCCTTTCGTCCCGTCCCAGGCGTCCGTCTCGGCGACCTGCCTGAAGCCGGCCTTCTCCAGCCGCTCGGCAGCTGTGGCCACGGCGTGGTACGGCGAGGGGCTCGCCGCCAGGAAGGTCATGAGGTCGTCGGTGTGGCCGCGGTCGAAGCGGGCTGGTTCGGTCATGGGTTCACCTTAACGACGGACGAGGGCCCGTTCCCGGTGTAGGGGAACAGGCCCTCGAACAGAGGACGTGAGGATCAGAACGCGGCCTCGTCCAGCTCCATCAGGTCCAGCTCGACGCCCTCGGCGACCTTGCGGGCCAGGGTGACGCCCGGCAGGACGTTGGCGGCGAAGAACTTGGCCGCGGCGATCTTGCCGGTGTAGAAGGCCTTGTCCTTGGCGGAGGCGGTCTCCAGCTTCTCGGCGGCGATCGCGGCGCCCTTGAGCAGCAGGTAGCCGACGACGACGTCACCGGAGGCCATCAGCAGGCGGGTGGTGTTCAGCCCGACCTTGTAGATGTTCTTGACGTCCTTCTCGGTGGCCGCGAGGTCGGTGAGCATCAGGCCGACGATGGCCTCCAGCTCGACCGCGGCCTTGGCGAGGTGCTCGCGGGCACCTGCCAGCTCCTCGCCGCCCGTGCCGAGGGCCAGGAACTTCTTGATGTCCTCGGCGAGGGAGTTCAGCGCGGCGCCCTGGTTGCGGACGATCTTCCGGAAGAAGAAGTCCTGGCCCTGGATCGCCGTGGTGCCCTCGTAGAGGGTGTCGATCTTGGAGTCCCGGATGTACTGCTCGATCGGGTACTCCTGGAGGAAGCCGGAGCCGCCGAACGTCTGGAGCGACTGGGCGAGCAGCTCGTAGCCCTTCTCGGAGCCGTAGCCCTTGACGATGGGCAGGAGCAGGTCGTTCAGCGCGTGCTCGGTGGCGGCGTCCTCGCCGGCGGCCTCCTTGATCTGGATGGCGTCCTGGATCGAGGCGGTGTACATCACCAGGGCGCGCATGCCCTCCGCGTACGCCTTCTGCGTGATCAGCGAGCGGCGCACGTCGGGGTGGTGGGTGATGGTGACCTTCGGCGCGGTCTTGTCCATGAAGTTCGCCAGGTCGGGGCCCTGGACGCGCTCCTTGGCGTACTCCAGCGCGTTCAGGTAGCCCGTGGACAGGGTGGAGATCGCCTTCGTGCCGACCATCATGCGGGCGAACTCGATGATGCGGAACATCTGGCGGATGCCGTCGTGCTTGTCGCCGATCAGCCAGCCCTTGGCGGGGTGCTGGTCGCCGAAGGTCATCTCGCAGGTGTTGGAGGCCTTGAGGCCCATCTTGTGCTCGACGTTCGTGGCGTAGACGCCGTTGCGCTCGCCCAGCTCGCCGGTCTCGAAGTCGAAGAGGTACTTCGGGACGAGGAAGAGGGACAGGCCCTTGGTGCCGGGGCCGGCGCCCTCGGGACGCGCGAGCACGTAGTGGAGGATGTTCTCCGACATGTCGTGCTCACCGGACGTGATGAAGCGCTTCACGCCCTCGATGTGCCAGGAGCCGTCCTCCTGCTGCACTGCCTTGGTGCGGCCGGCGCCCACGTCGGAGCCCGCGTCGGGCTCGGTGAGCACCATCGTGGAGCCCCACTGCTTCTCCGTGGCGAACTTGGCGATGTGCTTCTGGACCTCGTTGCCCTCCTCGAAGAGGATGCCGGCGAAGGCGGGGCCCGAGGAGTACATCCACACGGCCGGGTTGGCGCCCAGGATCAGCTCGGCGTACGCCCAGATCAGGGAGCGGGGCGCGGTGGTGCCGCCGATCTCCTCGGGCAGGCCGAGGCGCCAGTACTCGGAGTCCATGAAGGCCTGGTAGCTCTTCTTGAAGGACGCGGGGACCGGCGCCGTGTTGGTCTCCGGGTCGAAGACCGGCGGGTTGCGGTCGGCGTCGATGAAGGACTCGGCCAGCTCGTTCTCCGAGAGGCGCGTCAGCTCCTCCAGGATGCTCTTCGCGGTCTCGACGTCCATCTCCTCGAACGGGCCGGTGCCGTACACCTTGTCGCGCCCGAGTACTTCGAAGAGGTTGAACTCGATGTCGCGGAGATTCGACTTGTAGTGCCCCATGGCGACGGCTCCCGGCTCCCTAGAGAGATCGGCGAGGCACTGGCTCCTCGCGCTAGTTCACGTACCAACAAGTAGCTACGATGATGCTACCCGTCAGTAATAAGGCGCAACCCCATCCGGTCATCTGTGACAGGTCACACCGGAACGGTCAAGGTCGCGGTGTAGCCGTCGCCCGCGCTGCCCGTCATCGCCGCCAGTTGCCGCTCGTGGCCGTCGCTGAAGATGCCGTCGTCCTCCAGCGAGAGGCCGCTCAGGTTCCGCACGCTGTCGCCGTAGCCGTCCGTGGCGTACACCGCGTCGCAGACGTCCTTCGGGAAGGCGAGCTGCGAGGTGTTCGTGATCGAGGTGGCGGCGGTGGCGTCGGCCAGAGAGCCGTAGACCTCGAAGTGGACGTGCGGCCAGCGGCCCGGGTAGCAGCCGGGGAAGACGCTCGTGAACGTGACCTGGCCCTTGTCGTCCGTCTCCTGGACGCCGCGCAGGTAGTTCTCCTCGGTGACGCCGTCGGAGTACAGGGAGTAGGCGCCGTCCCGGTCGCAGTGCCACACGTAGACGGCGGCTCCCCGCTTCGGGGTGCCGCAGCCGGAGGCCGCGTCCACCACCGTCAGCGTGATCGTCAGGGGCACGCCCTCGGCGGTGCCGCCCGCGGAGTCGCCGAAGCTCTTCCTGATGTCGCTGCGGACCACCCCGCTCTCCTTCAGGACGTTCACGCCGTTCGAACCGTCACCGGGAAAGGGCCCGGCCGTCTCCTCGGGGATCTCCGCGCACGCGGCGGACGACGAGGACGATGAGGACGCCGAGGACGCCGGGGTCTTCTCCTCTGTCGTGCAGCCCATCAGCGGGATCAGGCTCGCGCCGGCCATCAGCCGGATCATCCGGCGGCGGGCGAGGACGGGAAGGTCGTAGGAGAGGCCTCTGTCGTGCTCGTGCGGGCCCTCGTCGTGGCGTTCGTTCATGGCTCCGACGCTATGAGCCGTGGCTGTGCCGATCCATAGCGGCGACTGTCAGGTCGCTGTCGAGTCACTGTCGATTCGCCATCGCTGCCGTACCGCACCGCCCGGCCCGCCGCTCTCGGTACTCTTGCGCTCATGTACGGCTACGACCAGACAGCGGGCCCGCAGCAGCAGTACGCCCCTCCGCAGCAGCCGATGTCCGGCGGATACGGACAGCAGCCGCCGCTGTACCCGGAGCCGTCCCCGCCCTCCCTGACGGACGCGGTGCGCGCGTTCACCACCGGGCAGATGACCGCCGAGGACTTCCAGCAGGTCTTCGCGACGTCGAAGGTCTACTGCCCGCGCGGCGACAACCCCGGTTTCCTCGCCCTGCACAACACCCAGCAGCCGGTGATCCCGATGTTCAGCACGCTCAAGGAGCTGCGCCGGTACGCGGGCAAGGAGTCCAAGTACTTCGTGATCACCGGCGCCGAGGTCCTGGACCTGCTGCCGACCGGCTACGGCTTCGTGCTGGACATGGAGGGCGAGCACCGCATGGTGTTCGACGCGAAGGCGGTCGAGCAGATGGTCGAGTTCGCGATGCGCCGGATGTATGGCTAGACGCCATCGCTTCGCAGACGGCCAGCCGCCCTTGCCGCACAGGCGGCGGCTGACCCTACTTCGGCAGGCGTAGCGCCAGGCCGTCCAGGACGACATCCAGGCCGTAGGCGAACTTGTCGTCGCGGAGCCGGGCGGGGTCGACGGCCTGGGCGGCGGTCGTGGCTTCGGCGGCCGCCAGGTGGTCGTAGCCGGCGGAGACCTGCCGTGCCGTGGGCAGCAGACGGGCGACGAACTCCGACTCGGTCTCACCGGCGCGGGCGACCGTGGTGAGCCAGGCGGCCTCCGTGGTGGACATGCCGATGACGTACGAGAAGACGGCGTCGATCGCACGGCTCGGTTCGGGGAACCCCGCCGCGGTGAACAGGGCCGCGAGGCGCTCGGAGAAGGTCATGTAGTTGGGCCCGAGGTAGGCGAGCCCGGCCTGGCCCAGGACCAGGGTCAGCCAGGGGTGCCGCAGGGCCGTCGTGCGGAAGGACCCCGCGGCCTCGGTCACCGCCGCGCGCCAGTCTGGGCCGCCGGCCGGCGGGACGTGGATCTCGGCGGCGACCTCGTCCACCGCGAGCTCCATCAGTTCGTCCTTCGTGGCGACGTGCCGGTACAGCGAGGTCGCGCCGGCGTTCAGACGGGCGCCGAGCTTGCGCATGCTGAGCGCCTCGATGCCGTCCGCGTCGAGCATCGCGATCGCCTCCCGGACGATCGCCTCGCGGCTAAGTGCGGGCTGGTCGGCGCGGCGCTGTTCGCGGGCCCATACGGACGGGATCGGGTTCTTGTCCGTCGTCTTGCTGCGGCTCATCTGCTCCTCCTGCGGGGACCTGCGGCACCTTCGTGCGAACAGCGTGCGCATTCAGCGTACAGAACTCAAGCCTTGCGCACACTGTTCCGCTATGCGTACAGTGTGCGCATCGAAGGAACGGTGTTCGCAGGAGGGGAACTGGAATGGACGCTCGCAATCCGCGGCGCTGGTGGATCCTGATCGTGCTGTGCCTGAGCACGCTGGTGCTGGTCGTCGACAACATGGCGCTGACGGTCGCCGTGCCCGCGCTGACGGAGGACCTGGGGGCGAGTGCCCAGGACATGCAGTGGATCCTCGACTCCTACACCCTGGTCTTCGCCGGGCTGCTGCTGACCTCGGGAAGTCTGGGGGACCGGTTCGGCCGCCGGAAGGTGATGCTGGTCGGGCTGTTGCTGTTCGGGGCGGCGTCGCTGGGGGCGGTGTTCTGTTCCAGTCCTGGTGAGCTGATCGCGGTGCGGATCGCGATGGGGGTCGGCGGGGCGCTGATCATGCCGTCGACGCTGTCGATCCTGATCACGGTCTTCGACGAGGACGAGCGGCCCAAGGCGATGGCGGCGTGGGGTTCGGTGTCGATGCTGGGGCTGGTCGGCAGTCCGGTCCTCGGCGGTGTGCTGATCGACCACTTCGCCTGGCAGGCGATCTTCCTGATCAACGTGCCGATCGTCGCCCTGGCGCTGCTGGCCGGTGTGCTGCTGATGCCGGAGTCGAAGGCGCCCTGGCAGAAGCCGGACCCGCTGGGCGCGGTGCTGTCGGCGGTGGGCATGACGGCCCTGGTGTGGTGGATCATCGAGATCCCGCAGCACGGCGCGTTCGGCGGCCGTTCCCTCCTCGTCCTGGGTGTCGCGGTGGTGGCCCTGGCCGGCTTCGTGGTCTGGGAGAACGTCACCCGCTCGCCGATGGTCCCGCTGGTCCTCTTCAAGCACCGTAACTTCAGCGGGGGTTCGCTCTCGCTGGCGCTCGTCCAGATCGGCAACGCCGGCCTGCTGCTGGTCCTGACCCAGTACCTCCAGTTCGTCCTCGGCTGGTCCGCGGTCAAGGCGGGTCTGGCCTTCCTGCCGCTGGCGGTGGCCGCGCTGGCCGGTAACGCGGCCGGGGCGCAGCTCGCGGTGAAGGTGGGCAACCGGTTCGTCATCCTCGCCGGAATGCTGCTGATGGCCGCCTCCTTCGGGCTGCTGACCACGCTCACTGCCGACAGCGGCTTCACGGTCCCGGCCGTGGCGCTCGGGATCCTGGGCCTGGGGGCCGGTCTGGCGATGCCGGCCGCGGTCGCCGCCCTGATGAGCACGATCCCGGAGGAGAAGGCGGGCGTCGGCTCTGCCCTCAACGACACCATCCAGCAGTCGGGTACCGCCCTCGGCATCGCGATCCTCGGCGCGCTGCTCTCCGGTGGCTACACGGACCAGATGCCGGCCGGCGCTCCGGAGCAGGCCAGGGAGTCCATCGGCGGGGCCCTGGCGGTCGCGGGCGGCGACACGGGCCTGGTGCGGGCGGCCCGGGAGGCCTTCACCGCCTCGATGTCGACGACCTTCACGATCAGCGCGATCGGTGTCCTGGCCGCGGCGGTCGTGGCCACGCTGGTGATGCGGGACCGCAAGCCCGAGACCGAGCCCGAGCCCGCCCGGGAAGGGAGCGAGGAGACCGAGCTGGTCGCCTGACGCGGACGTACGAACAGGCCGGTACCCCGAGCGCGGGGGTGCCGGTCTTTCGCCGTGCCGGTGTCCCGTGGTTCGCTGCGCCGTCGCCCGGGAATGCCCACCCGGTTTTCTCTGTTTGGGGTGGCAAGAAGTTCAACGCTCAACTAAACTGGGCGTACACGAGGAGGAACCGACATGCCTGCTGTGACCGTCGAGAACCCGCTGACGCTGCCCCGCGTGACCGCGCCTGCCGACGCCGTGGCACGTCCCGTGCTCGCCGTCACGACCGCTCCGAGCGGTTTCGAGGGTGAGGGCTTCCCGGTGCGCCGGGCGTTCGCGGGGATCAACTACCGCCACCTCGACCCGTTCATCATGATGGACCAGATGGGCGAGGTGGAGTACGCGCCGGGCGAGCCCAAGGGCACGCCGTGGCACCCGCACCGCGGCTTCGAGACCGTCACGTACATCATCGACGGGATCTTCGACCACCAGGACTCCAACGGCGGTGGCGGCACCATCACCGACGGGGACACCCAGTGGATGACCGCGGGCTCGGGCCTGCTGCACATCGAGGCGCCACCGGAGCATCTCGTCATGTCCGGCGGGCTCTTCCACGGCCTCCAGCTGTGGGTGAACCTCCCGGCCAGGGACAAGATGATGGCCCCGCGCTACCAGGACATCCGCGGCGGCTCGGTCCAGCTCCTCAGCACCCCCGACGGCGGCGCGCTGCTGCGTGTCATCGCCGGTGAACTGGACGGGCACGCGGGCCCCGGCATCACCCACACCCCGATCACGATGGTCCACGCGACCCTCGCCCCGGGTGCGGAGCTCACCCTGCCGTGGCGCGAGGACTTCAACGGCCTGGCGTACGTGCTGGCCGGGCGCGGCAGCGTCGGCACCGAGCGCCGCCCGGTCCACATGGGCCAGACCGCCGTCTTCGGCGCCGGATCCTCGCTGACCGTCCGCGCGGACGAGAAGCAGGACTCCCACACGCCGGACCTGGAGGTCGTCCTGCTCGGCGGGCAGCCGATCCGTGAGCCCATGGCCCACTACGGCCCGTTCGTGATGAACACCAAGGAAGAACTCATGCAGGCCTTCGAGGACTTCCAGAAGGGCCGGCTGGGCACGGTCCCGGCGGTGCACGGGATGACCGCGAGCGGACCGCAGGACTGACGCCGGTGTCGTACGGGGGGCGCCGCACGCGCGACGCCCCTCCATCGGCCCTGGTGCCGTGCGTTCTCCGCCGGGGCGGTCCCGCATGCGCGGAGCCCGTGAGCCGGCTGCCGCCGGCGACGCCCACGCCCGGCCCGGGCTGGTCGTCCCGTGGGGGCCGGCGGCGGCCTCGACGTCCTTGTCGCCGATGGCGCCGAGCCCGCGAGTCCGCTGCCGACGGCCACGCCCTGGCCGGGCGGGCGGTGGTCCGCAAGGTTCTTGCCGGTGACGGCGCTGAGCCGGCGAGTCCGCTGCCGTTGCCGACGCCCATGCCCTGGCCGGGTTGGTCGTCCCGTGGGGGCGGGCGGCGGTCCGCAAGGTCCGTGTCGGCCACGACGTGACATGAACCGGCGGTCGGGCCGACGGCGCTGACGCCCCGTCACCCGGGCGGGCCTTTCCGGCGGGACGGTCCGGCCCGGGCATGGTCGGGTGGAGGCGTGCAGGACTCCGACCCGACCGCTGACGGACCCAGGCCGCTCCTCCCGGACCCCCTCCGGCGGCTCGCCGCCTGGTGCGCGCTCCTCCTGCTCGTGTCCGGAGTCGTCTACGTCGGGATCCGGCTGTGCGACGAGTTCCGGACCGCCGTCGTGCCCGTGCTGCTCGCGCTGCTCGGGACGGCCCTGCTCGGGCCCCTGCACCGGCGGCTGGTGAAGACCGGGGTGCAGCGGTCGGTCGCGGCCGGGCTCACCTGCGTCGCCGTCGTGGCCGTGGTCGGCGGGGCCGTGTACATCGTGGTCGCCGCGCTCATCGACACGGGCGACGAGATCGTCGCCTCGCTCAGGCAGGCAGCCCGGGGCATCTCCGAGCACTTCGGGGCGGCCGGGACCTCGCTGGACGACCTGGCCTCCAACGCCCGGCAACTTTTGGGCAAGTTCGGCGGCTCCGCCGCCTCCGGCGTGATCAGCGGGGTCAGCGTGGTCGGCGAGACCATCGCCATGGCCGTGCTCGCGCTGCTGCTCGTCTTCTTCTTCCTGCGCGACTCCGACAAGGCCGCCGGGACGCTGCGGGCCCTGTCCCCGCGTGGCTCGGCCGACACCCTGGAGGCCATGGCGCGACGGGCCTTCCACGCCGTCGAGGGCTTCATGCGCGGCACCACCTTCATCGCGCTCATCGACGCGCTCTGCATCACCGTCGGACTGCTCGTCCTCGACGTGCCCGGGGCGGCCGGGCTGGGGGCGCTGGTCTTCGTCGGCGCCTACATCCCCTACCTCGGCGCTTTCATCTCGGGAGCCGTTGCCGTGCTGGTCGCGCTCGCCGACCGGGGGTTCGTCATCGCGCTGTGGGTGCTCGGGGTGGTGCTCGCGGTGCAGGTGCTGGAAGGACACGTGCTCCAGCCGGCGATCCAGAGCCGGACCGTGCAGATGCACCCGGCGGTGGTGATGGTGGCGATCACGGCCGGGGCGTCGGTGGCCGGAGTGCTCGGCATGCTGCTCGCCGTGCCGCTCACCGCGGCCGCCTTCGGCGTCCTCCAGGAGCTCCGCACCCGCTACGGGGACCAGGAGCCGTCGCCCGAGCCGTCCACGGACTCGTAGAGCTCGAACCAGATGCTCTTGCCCTCGCCGCGCGGGTCCACCCCCCAGGCGTGCGCGAGCAGTTCCATCAGCACCAGGCCGCGGCCGGAGGACGCCAGCACCCCGGGTCTGCGCTTGTGCGGCAGGTCGTCACCGGCGTCGGTGACCTCGATCCGCAGCCGCCGCTCACCCACCTGGCCGGTGATCTCGGCGACGAGCAGCGCGTCGGAGTCGGTGTGCACGAGGACGTTCGTCAGCAGCTCGGACAGCAGCAGTACCGCCGAGTCGACCTGGTCCGGGGAGGCCCAGTCGTGCAACAGCTCGCGCAGTTGCTGCCGGGCCACCGCGACCCGCTCGGGCTCGGCCTGCGCGACCGTCAGCATCGTGCGCCGCACGGGGGCCGGCACGAGCACGGTGTCGCCGCAGCCGCAGCCCTCGCCCTCCCGGCACAGCAGCAACAGCGCGATGTCGTCCTCGCGGCGGTCGGCCAGCGGGCCGGTGGTGTGGTGCGACGACGGCCCGTGCACGGCCTGCACCAGGGTGTCGGCGAGTTCCTCCAGGTCGCCCTTGTGGTCCTCCAGGATCGCGCGCAGCCGCCGCCAGCCGGAGTCCAGGTCGTGGCCGCCGGTCTCGATCAGGCCGTCCGTGCAGATCAGCATGGTCTCGCCGGACTCCAGGGCGAGCCGGGTCGTGGGGTAGTCGGCGTCCGGGTCGATGCCCAGGGGCAGGCCGCCCGACGTCGGCCGCGTCAGCACCGTCCCGTCGGCCATCCGGATCGCCGGGTCCGGATGCCCGGCCCGGGCGATGTCCAGCACGCCGGTCGTCGGGTCGACCTCCACGTACACACAGGTCGCGAAGCGCGGGTCGAAGGGGTCCTCGTCGCTGATGCCGTGCAGGAAGCGGGAGGCGCGGGAGAGGACGGCGTCGGGGCGGTGGCCCTCGGAGGCATAGGCGCGCAGGGCGATGCGGAGCTGGCCCATCAGGCCCGCCGCCCGCACGTCATGGCCCTGCACATCACCGATGACCAGCGCGAACCGCCCGCTGGGCAGCGGGATCACGTCGTACCAGTCGCCGCCGACCTGGAGGCCGCCGCCGGTGGGGACGTAGCGGGCGGCGACGCTCATGCCCGGGATGCGCTGCGGGCCGAGCCTCGGCAGCATCGTGCGCTGGAGTCCGTCGGTCAGCGCCCGCTCGCTCTCGGCGACGCCGGCCCGGGTCAGTGCCTGTGCCAGCATCCGCGCCACGGTGGCCAGCACCGACCGCTCGTCCGGGGTGAAGGCGACCGGGTAGGTGAAGGCCGCCATCCACGCGCCCATCGTGCGGCCGGCCACGGTCAGTGGAAGGAACGCCCAGGACCGGCGGCCGAAGCGCTCGGCGAGCGGCCAGGTCAGCGGGTAGCGGGCCTTGTACTGCTCGGGGGAGGACAGGTACACCGCCCGGCCGGTCCGCACCACCTCGGCGGCCGGATAGTCCGTGTCCAGCGCCATGTCGGAGAACGGGCTGTCGTCACCCTGCTGCTGCCCGTGGTGCCCGATGATGGTCAGCCGGTCGCCCTCCACGCCGAACACCGCCAGCCCGTCCGGTGAGAACCCGGGCATCGACAGATTGGCCGTGACCCGCAGGACCTCGTGCGTGGAGCGCGCCTCGGCCAGCGCCCGGCCCGCGTCCAGCAGGAACGCCTCCCGGGAGCGCCGCCAGTCGCCCGTGACCGCGCTGCGCCCGGCCGGGGTGCCCGGTGTGGGCTCGGTGACCTCCTGGAGGGTGCCGATCATCCGGTACGCCTTACGGGCCCGGTCGAAGGACGGCTTGGAGCGGCTGCGGACGACCCGGACGATGCGGCCCTGCTCGTCCATGATCCGGACCCTTACCTCGGCGAGGGTGCCCTCGGCGACGGCGAGCTGGATCACGCCGGTGATCTCGTTCCAGTCGACGGGGTGAAGCCGGGCCCGGGCCTGGGCCTCCGTAAGGCTGACCTGTTCGGCGGGCAGCCCGAGCAACCGTGCCGCCTCGGCGTCGACCGTGACCAGCCCGGTGGCGGTGTCCCAGTGCCACAGGCCGGTCGCGAGGGCTGCGAGAGCCTCCTCCACGGCGGGCAGGGGCTCGTCAGTGCGCATTGACCTACTTTAAGAAGAGGCGATCGAACACTGCCACCGATGAGGGAAGTGTGCTCGATCGTTAACTGAGGAGAGCCGATCTTCGCCTGGCCGGTACGCTGGGGACCAGTTTCACGTGAAACACAGACCCCGATCAGCGAAGACTGGATGAACGACGATGCATCGGTACAGGTCCCACACCTGCGGCGAGCTCCGCTCCTCTGACGTCGGTACCGACGTCCGGCTGAGTGGCTGGCTGCACAATCGGCGCGACCTGGGCGGCATCCTCTTCATCGATCTGCGCGACCACTACGGCATCACGCAGCTCGTGGCCCGTCCCGGCACGCCCGCCTACGAGGCCCTCGACAAGCTCTCCAAGGAGTCGACCGTCCGCGTCGACGGCAAGGTCGTCTCCCGGGGCGCCGAGAACATCAACCCCGAGCTGCCGACCGGTGAGGTCGAGGTCGAGGTCGGCGAGGTGGAACTGCTCGGCGCGGCCGCCCCGCTGCCCTTCACGATCAACGCCGAGGACGGGGTCAACGAGGAGCGGCGCCTGGAGTACCGCTTCCTCGACCTGCGCCGCGAGCGCATGCACCGCAACATCATGCTGCGCACGGCGGTCATCTCGGCGATCCGCCACAAGATGACGGCCCTCGGCTTCAACGAGATGGCGACGCCGATCCTCTCCGCGACCTCCCCCGAGGGCGCCCGCGACTTCGTCGTCCCGTCCCGCCTGCACCCGGGCAAGTTCTACGCCCTCCCGCAGGCGCCCCAGCAGTTCAAGCAGCTGCTGATGATCTCCGGGTTCGACCGCTACTTCCAGATCGCGCCCTGCTTCCGTGACGAGGACGCGCGCGCCGACCGCTCGCCGGGCGAGTTCTACCAGCTCGACGTCGAGATGAGCTTCGTCGAGCAGGAGGACGTCTTCCAGCCCGTCGAGAAGCTGATGACCGAGCTCTTCGAGGAGTTCGGCGGCGGCCGCCACGTCACCTCGCCGTTCCCGCGGATCCCGTTCCGCGAGGCGATGCTGAAGTACGGCTCCGACAAGCCCGACCTGCGCGCCCAGCTCGAACTCGTCGACATCACCGACATCTTCGAGGGCTCGGAGTTCAAGGCGTTCGCCGGCAAGCACGTGCGCGCCCTGCCGGTGCCGGACGTCTCGGGCCAGCCCCGCAAGTTCTTCGACCAGCTCGGTGACTACGCCGTCTCGCAGGGCGCCAAGGGCCTGGCCTGGGTCCGCGTCGCCGAGGACGGCTCCCTCACCGGCCCGATCGCGAAGTTCCTCACCGAGGACAACGTCGCCGAGCTGACCAAGCGCCTGTCGCTGGCCGCCGGCCACGCGGTGTTCTTCGGCGCGGGCGAGTTCGACGAGGTCTCCAAGATCATGGGCGCGGTGCGGGTGGAAGCCGCCAAGCGTGCCGGGCACTTCGAGGAGAACGTCTTCCGGTTCTGCTGGATCGTCGACTTCCCGATGTACGAGAAGGACGAGGAGACCGGCGCGATCGACTTCTCGCACAACCCCTTCTCCATGCCGCAGGGCGGCCTGGAGGCCCTGGAGACCCAGGACCCGCTGGACATCCTCGGCTGGCAGTACGACATCGTCTGCAACGGCGTCGAGCTGTCCTCCGGCGCGATCCGGAACCACGAGCCGGAGATCATGCTCAAGGCCTTCGAGATCGCCGGGTACGACCGCGAGACGGTCGAGGAGAAGTTCGCCGGCATGCTGCGCGCCTTCCGCTTCGGCGCCCCGCCGCACGGCGGCATCGCCCCGGGCGTCGACCGCATCGTGATGCTGCTCGCCGACGAGCCCAACATCCGCGAGACGATCGCCTTCCCGCTCAACGGCAACGCCCAGGACCTGATGATGGGCGCGCCGACGGAGCTGGAGGAGGCGCGGCTGAAGGAGCTGCACCTGTCGGTGCGCAAGCCGCAGCCGAAGTAGGCCTTCGGAGAAGTCGTAAGCGACTGGGGTGGCCCGGAACCGGTGTCGGTTCCGGGCCACTTCCATATCCAGGCGCGTGGCGCCTGGCTGTCGTTCACATACATGTACTTCTGCTCAATCCGTTGACCCGGAACCTGTGCCTCCATATTGTCCCTTCGACAACGCGTACGTGACTGCTGTTCACGTATGTGCACATCGAGGGAGACGACGATGTCAGACGCCGTAACAGCCATCCCCGAGGCCGAGCAGCGTGCGGTCGGCAAATTCCTGCGCCGCATGCTCCCGATCCTGGTCCTGATGCTGCTGGTCAACCAGATGGACCGGACGAACGTCGGCTTCGTCCAGAACGAACTGCGGGCCGATGTCGGCGTGAGCGCCACGGCCTACGGGCTCGGTGCGGGCCTGTTCTTCATCGGATACGCCCTGTTCGAGGTGCCGAGCAACATGCTCCTGGAGCGGTTCGGGGCCCGGGTCTGGCTGACCCGGATCATGATCACCTGGGGTGCGGTGATCGTGGCGATGTGCTTCATCCACAACGTGTGGATGTTCTACGGCCTGCGCTTCCTGCTCGGTGTCGCGGAGGCCGGCTTCTTCCCCGGTGTGCTCCTCTACTTCACCCAGTGGCTGCCTGACTCCAGCCGGGGCCGGGCCAGTGCGATCTTCCTGGGTGGCTCGGCCACGGCGTACATCGTCACCGGCCCGATCACCGGTGCCCTGCTGGAGCTGCACGGCGCGGGCGGTATCGCGGGCTGGCGGTGGATGTTCGCCCTGGAGGGCGCCTTCTCCATCGTGGTCGGCTTCATCGCCGGGTTCTTCCTCGTCTCCCGGATCCAGGACGCGAAGTGGCTGACGCAGGAGGAGAAGGACGCGCTGACCGAGGCGGTGGAGCGCGACAAGGAGGCCCGTGACCGGGCGCCGTCGGTGTCGCGGATGAAGCTGATCTTCCACCCCCAGGTCGCCGTCCTGACCGCGGTCTTCTTCGCGATGGCGCTGACCGGGTACGCGATCACGTTCTGGCTGCCGAGCCTGGTGGAGGAGATCGGCGGACTGTCCCCCTTCCAGATCGGGCTGCTGTCGGCGATCCCCTGGATCTGCGCGGTGATCGCGATGTACACGATGAGCCACTTCACCGACCGGGCCCCGGACCGTCGCCCCTACCTGGCGATCGCCCTGGTCCTGTCCGCGATCGGCACGTTCCTCGCGACCCTCGGATCGCCCTGGTTCGGCCTCGCCGCCCTCACGCTCGCCGCGGTCGGCGGCAAGTGCGCGGCCACCCTGTTCTGGCCGATGGCCCAGTCCGGCCTCGACCTGAAGATCGCCGCGCCGGGCCTGGCGCTGGTCAACTCCATCGGAAACCTGGGCGGGTTCGTGTCCCCCACCCTGTTCGGCTACCTGAAGGACACGACGGGGAGTACGACCGGGGGCCTGTACACGCTGTCGGCGGCGTCGATCCTGGCGGTTCTCGGGGTGGCGTTCGTACGGCACACCACCAAGGGGCCGCGGGCGGGGGCCGGGGATCGTGCGGGGGTGACGGGGAAGGCGGCTGTCAGGTAAGCGCGCCGACCGAGCCGACTCCGGGCTGGGGCCCGCTCCTTGTGTGGGGGCGGGTCCCGGCCTTCGGGGCTTGATCAGTTCCCGGCGAACAGGTCATCCACCGCGGTGGCTGTCAGGGAGCGGTCGAACCAGAGGGTGAGGGTGTCGAGGTCGGTGCAGGAGGTGATGCGGTCGCGGGTGTCCTCGGGGACGGGGATGCCGCGCTTCTCCAGCACGCTGAGGATGGACTCGGCTCTGGCTTCAGCTTTGCCTTCGGCCTTGCCCTCGGCTTTGCCCTCCAGGTACGTCTCCTCGAAGAGGGTTCCCCTGCCCGGAAAGTATGTGGCGACCATCTTCTCCAGCTCTCTCCATGTCTCCCGGACCGGAGTGTCCTCCAGCCCGACTTCAAGCCATTCGCACCAGTACTTCGCTGTTGCCTTGTCGAACGACCGCATGCCGCGGGCCATCGTTCACTCTTGCGAGAGCGGCAAAAACGTTCACTTCATGGGTGCTATTACCTGGCCACGAACTGGGTCAGGATCGCCTGGACCTCGTAGATGTCGACGCCCTTGGTGAAGGTCTTCTCGATGGGGGTCGGGGTGCCGGAGATCCAGATCTTCAGTTCGGCGTCGAGGTCGAAGGTGCCGGCCGTTTCCACCGCGAAGTGGGTGATGCTGCGGTAGGGGACGGAGTGGTACTCCACCTTCTTGCCGGTGATGCCCTGCTTGTCGATCAGGATCAGGCGGCGGTCGGTGAAGAGGATGGTGTCGCGGATGAGGAGGTACGCGGCGTGGACCTGTTCGCCGTGGCCGAGGAGGCGGGCGTAGTCCTGCTGGGCCGATGCCGGATCGACGGTGTGTGCGTTGCCGAACAGTGCCATGGGAGCCCCCGGGTGTGTGGCGGCGGCCGGGTGGCCGCTCTCACGCGATCTTCGCAAAGCACGGGGCCCGGGAGAAGGTTCTCGTTCTCCCGGGCCCCGTGCTGTAGCGAGCGTGTTACGCCGTTACGCGGTCCGTTACGCCGTCGGCTTCTCCTCCAGGCGCGGGAAGAGGACCGCGCCCTTGGTGACCGTCGTGCCGACGGGGAGCCGGCCCCACTCGCCGGCCTCGCCGATCCTCTGGTCCGCGAGGGCGCCGAGGGAGGCGCCCGCACCGAGCGAGTCCCAGAGCTTCTGGGAGGTCTCCGGCATGACCGGGTTGAGGAGGACCGCCACCGCGCGGAGGGACTCCGCGGCCGTGTAGAGGATCGTCGCCAGGCGTGCCTTGCCCTCGTCGGAAGTGTCCTTGGCGACCTTCCACGGCTCCTGCTCCGTGATGTAGCCGTTGACCTGCTTGACGAAGTCGAAGATCGCCAGGATGCCGCCCTGGAAGTCCAGGTCCTCGCCGATCCGGCGGTCCGCCTCCCTGACCGCCTTCGCCAGGCCCTCGTGGATCGCCTTCTCCGCCTCACCGGCCGCCGTGGCCTCCGGCAGCGTGCCGCCGAAGTACTTGCCGACCATCGCCGCGACGCGGGACGCCAGGTTGCCGTAGTCGTTCGCCAGCTCGCTGGTGTAGCGGGCCGAGAAGTCCTCCCAGGAGAAGGAGCCGTCCTGGCCGAAGGCGATCGCGCGCAGGAAGTACCAGCGGTACGCGTCCACGCCGAAGTGCGAGGTGAGGTCCTGCGGCTTGATGCCGGTCAGGTTCGACTTCGACATCTTCTCGCCGCCGACCATCAGCCAGCCGTTGGCCGCGATCTTGCCGGGCAGGGGGAGCCCTTGTGCCATCAGCATCGCGGGCCAGATCACCGCGTGGAAGCGGAGGATGTCCTTGCCGACCAGGTGGACGTCGGCCGGGAAGGTCTCCTCGAACTTGGCCTGGTTCTCGTTGTAGCCGACCGCCGTGGCGTAGTTCAGCAGGGCGTCGACCCACACGTAGATCACGTGCTTGTCGTCCCACGGGACCGGGACGCCCCAGTCGAACGTCGAGCGCGAGATGGAGAGGTCCTGGAGGCCCTGCCGTACGAAGTTCACGACCTCGTTGCGCGCGGACTCGGGCTGGATGAAGCCGGGGTTGGCCTCGTAGTGGGCGAGGAGCTTCTCGCCGTACTCGCTCAGCTTGAAGAAGTAGTTCTCCTCGCTGAGGATCTCGACCGGCTTCTTGTGGATCGGGCAGAGCTTCTGGCCCGCGTACTCACCCTCGCCGTCGAGGAGCTCGCCAGGGAGCTTGTACTCCTCGCAGCCGACGCAGTACGGGCCCTCGTAGCCGCCCTTGTAGATCTCGCCCTTGTCGTACAGGTCCTGGACGAACTCCTGGACGCGGTCCGTGTGCCGCTTCTGCGTGGTGCGGATGAAGTCGTCGTTCGCGATCTCCAGGTGCTCCCAGAGAGGCTTCCACGCTTCGGTGACGAGCTTGTCGGCCCACGCCTGGGGAGTGACCCCGTTGGCTTCGGCCGTGCGCATGATCTTCTGACCGTGCTCGTCCGTGCCGGTGAGGTACCACACCTTCTCGCCGCGCTGGCGGTGCCAGCGGGTGAGCACGTCGCCTGCGACGGTCGTATAGGCGTGGCCCAGGTGAGGAGCGTCGTTGACGTAGTAGATGGGGGTCGAGACGTAGTACGCCTTCGCCCCCTGCTTCTCGGATCCAGTGGCCGCCATGGGCGAAATCCTACTGGTCCGCTGAAGATCGACTCACATGCGTTTCGGGGGGTGGACGTGGACAGGGGCTCTGTCCACGTCCACCCCCCGGGGGGTTGTGCGGGCGGGTGCTAGGGGCGCCAGTTCGCCAGTACGCCCTCGTAGAGCTCCTTGTCCGTGAGCTCGCGGGGGGTTTCGCCGGCGAGGAAGTGGGACGTGTTGGGGGTCTTGAGCTTGCGGAGGTAGTCGAAGGCCTTGTTCTCCGGGTCGCCGAAGGCGACGAAGGAGAAGAAGACGGTGGGGTGGGACTTTGCCGCGTCGGTGAGGGACTTCGTGGCGGGGGTCTTGGCGTCGGGGGCGCCGTCCGTCTGGAAGATCACCAGGGCCGGGGTGTCGGGGGTCGCTTCCTTGCCGTGGTGGGCGAGGACCGCTTCGACGGCTGCGTGGTAGCTGGTGCGGCCCATGCGGCCGAGGCCGGCGTGCAGGTCGTCGATCTTGTTCTCGTGGTCGGTGAGGGTGATCTCGCCGGTGCCGTCGAGTTCGGTGGAGAAGAAGAAGACCTGGACGGTGGCCTCGGGGTCGAGGTGGGCGGCGAGGGCGAGGGTTTGTTCGGCGAGGGCCTGGGCCGAGCCGTCCTTGTAGTACGGGCGCATGGAGGCGGAGCGGTCGAGGACGAGGTAGACCTTGGCCCGGGTGCCGGTGAGGTCGTGCTGCTTGAGGGTGGTGGTGGCGGCCTTGTAGGCGGTGGTGAGGCTGGGGGCGCGGGTCTTGACGCGGGTGAGGGGGACGGCGGGGGTGGGGGCCGGCTCGGCCTCGCCTTCGGCTTCGGCATCGGCCGTGTCGCCTTCGCCTTCGGCCGTGTCGTTGTTCCCGGCCGCGGCGCCCTTGCTGCTTGCGTCGGCGGGTGCGGGAGTGTCCACGGCCTTGGCCGTCGCCTGGGGTTCGGCCTCGCCTTCGGCTTCGGCCGTGTCGTTCCCACCCGCACCACCCGTGCTGCCTTCGTCGTCGGGTGCGGGTGGCCCCTGGGGGGCGGAGTCGCCGTCGGCGGCTGCGGGCGCGTCCGCCGCTTCGGGCGTCGGCTTGTCTGCGGAGGACGACTCGGGCTCCTCGGGCTCCTGGGCCTCGGCGACGGTCGCCTCCTCCGCCGGGTCCGTCGGCGTCGGCTTCTCAGCCGCAGTCGCCTCCGTCGGCTCCTCCATCGTCGGCTTGGGCTCGGCCTCCGGCTCAGCGGCAGCCTCTGCCTCCGGTGCCACCGCCGCCGGCTTCTCCGCGGCCGTCGGCTCCTCCACAACCTGCGGCTTCTCCGCCGCCGGCTCCTCGACGGCCGCCCGTTCCTCTTCAACGGCCGGCTTCTCGGCGACCGTCGGTTCCTCTTCAACGGCCGGCTTCTCGGCGACCGTCGGTTCCTCTTCAACGGCCGGCTTCTCGGCGACCGTCTGTTCCTCCTCAGCCGCCGGCTTCCCGTCGACCGCCGGCTCCTCCTCAACCGCCGGCTCCGCGGCGACCGCCCGCTCCTCACCCCCGGGCTTCTCCGCGGTCTTCGGCTCCGGCTCCTCCTCCGCCGACCGCGCAGGCCTGGGCACCGTCACATTGTCGAAGATCATCGACACGAGGTCGTGTTCGCCGCGGGGCTCCGGGACGTCGGCCGTCGGGCCGGGGGTCGGTTCCGGGGAGGGGGACGGGACCTTCGGTTCCGTCGCGGCGGGCGTGGGGGGCTGCGGCGTCGGTGAGTCCTGGGAGGGGGTCTCCGCCGTCGGGGTGGTCTGCGCCGCACCCTCCGCCTCGGCGGTCCGTGATTTGCGTGACCGTCCGAACGCGTTCCGCAAGAGAGTGAGAATGCCCATGTGCGCGCAACCCTTCGCGTGAGTTGAAGCCCGTCAATCCCTGGCCAGGACGGACACGTAAGGTTAGCGGCCCTCCTGGGTGATCTTGGGCAGGGTCAGGGGTGCGGGGTACCGGCTGTCAAGAGGGACATCCGGCCTGCGAAGGTGTCGCCGTGCTGAATCGCCGTAACTGCCGTAAGGCTTCCGCAGGTTCACTCGCTGTTCACCCTGGCGCCCGGCTGCCGCACATATGTGCCCCTACGGTCACGCTGACACCATGGGCATCCAAGGAGAGAGCAAAGTGCGAAAGCTGCTGCCGTTGATCGGAACGCCGTCCGGTTCGCACCCTGGCGGTCGGTCCGCCATGACCTGTCGTTTCCGGTGTGGTGACGCCTGCTTCCACGAGGTGCCCAACACCAGCTCCAACGAGTACGTCGGTGATGTGATCGCCGGTGCGCTCAGCCGCCGGTCGATGATGCGGGCCGCGGCCGTGGTGACCGTGGCCGCCGCGGGCGCGGGGGCCGTGGGTGTCGCGCAGGCTCCGCAGGCCGGCGCCGTCCCGGCCGACGCCGCCGCCGAGGCCGCTCGGCGCAAACACAAGGGCGCGCGCGGGCTGCGCTTCGCGCCCGTCGCGCCCAACACCACCGACGCCGTGACCGTGCCGGAGGGGTACCGGCAGAACGTCGTCATCCGCTGGGGCGAGCCCATCCTGCGCGGTGCGCCCGCCTTCGACCCGGAGAAGCAGACCGCCAAGGCGCAGGCCGGGCAGTTCGGGTACAACTGCGATTTCCTCGCCCTGCTCCCGCTGCCCGGGGAGCGGAACAGGCAGCTGCTCGTCGCCAACCATGAGTACACCGATGAGGTGCTCATGTTCCGGGGGTACGACGCCGCCAACCCCACCCGTGAGCAGGCCGAGATCGCCTGGGCCGCGCACGGGCTGTCCGCCGTCGTCGTGGAGGGGGACCGGAAGACCGGGAAGCTCACCCCCGTTCCCCGGCACCAGCTCAACCGCCGTGTCACCGTCACCACCGAGTTCCGGCTCACCGGCCCCGCCGCCGGGTCGGACCTGGTGAAGACCTCCGCCGACCCGACCGGTACGAAGGTTCTGGGCACCCTCAACAACTGCGCCGGTGGCACCACGCCCTGGGGGACGACCCTGCACGGCGAGGAGAACTTCAACCAGTACTTCGCCAACAGCAGCCGGGCGAGCGACAAGCGGTACGGCATCGGGACCGGGGCCAGCGAGCGCAAGTGGGAGCGTTTCGACAAGCGGTTCGATGTCGCTCAGGAGCCGAACGAGGTGCACCGCTTCGGGTACGTCGTGGAGCTCGACCCGTACGACCCGACCTCCACGCCCCGCAAGCACACCGCTCTCGGCCGCTTCAAGCACGAGGGCGCGACCGTCCGGCTCACGGCGGACGGCCGTCCCGTCGTCTACACCGGTGACGACGAGCGGTTCGACTACTTCTACAAGTTCGTCGGCAGCAAGCGGATGAAGCGCGGCCACGGCCGCGCGGTCCGCGAGCACAACATGTCCCTGCTCGACGAGGGGACGCTGTACGTCGCCAAGCTCACCGGTGACTCCCCCGCCATCGAGATCGACGGCACGGGCAAGCTGCCGAACGACGGCGAGTTCGACGGGAGCGGCGAGTGGATTCCGCTGGCCACCGCCACCGCCGACGGTGCCGTCTCGCACGTGGACGGGATGAGCGCCGAGGAGGTCTTCGTCTTCACGCGTCTCGCCGGTGACAAGGTGGGCGCGACGAAGATGGACCGGCCCGAGGACATCGAGCCCAACCCGGTGACCGGCAAGGTGTACGTCGCCCTGACCAACAACAGCAACCGTGGTGTCGGCTCCAACGCCAAGGCGGACGAGGCCAATCCGCGCAACGCCAACAAGCACGGGCACGTGCTGGAGCTCACCGAGCGCTGGAACCGGCCCGAGAGCACCAGGTTCGCCTGGTCGCTGTTCCTCGTCGCCGGTGACCCGGACGACCCGGCGACCTACTTCGCCGGGTTCCCGAAGGAGGGCGTCAGCCCGATCTCATGCCCGGACAACGTCGCCTTCGACCCCTACGGCAACCTGTGGATCTCCACCGACGGCGCCCAGCTCGGCTCGCACGACGGCCTGTTCGGCGTGGCGACCCGGGGTGAGCGGCGTGGTGAGCTGAAGCAGTTCCTGACCGTGCCGAAGGGTGCCGAGACCTGCGGTCCGATCGTCCAGGACCGGCGCGTGCTGGTCGCCGTGCAGCACCCCGGTGAGATCGACGGCGCGTCGGTGGAGAAGCCCGCCAGCACCTGGCCCGACGGGCCCGGGAAGTACGTCCGGCCGGCGGTCGTTGCCGTGTGGCGTGCGGACGGTTGCGACATCGGCGTCTGACCGAGCCACGACAGCAGCAAGCAGGGGGCGCCCGACGGGGCGCCCCCTACCTGCCTTCGTGCAGCGTCAGATCCGTCACCACCGCCCGGTGGTCCGTGTCGGCCACGTCCAGGATGCGCGTGCGGTCGGCCCCGAAGTGCTTCGACACCAGGACGTGGTCGATCTGCGTGCCGAACGTCGGGGCGGTCCGGGCCGGCCAGGTGGCCGTGCGGTCGGCGTCGTCCAGGCGGGCGGCGTCGCTCAAACCGGTGTCGAGGATGCGGCGGAAGGCGGCGTGGTCCTGGGAGGCGTTGAAGTCGCCCGCCAGGACCAGGGGGGTGCCGCGGTCGGCGGTGGCGGCGTCGCGCAGGGCGTCGAGTTCCCTGTTCCAGAGGTCCACCTGGCCGGGGATCGGGGGCATGGGGTGGGCGAGCTGGAGTCGTACGGGATGCCCGTCGACGTCGGCGATCGCCCCGGGCATGCCCATGGTGCCGGAGACGCCGTCGGTGGGCCGCAGCGGGAAGCGGCTGAGGATGACGGAGCCCTCGGAGCCGCCGCCCTCGACGGCCCGGCGGTGCGGGTAGTCCTGGGAGAGATCGTCCTTCAGCCGCGCGTCACACTCGTATTCGCATTCCTGTGCGAAGACGATGTCCGGTTTCTCGCGGCGGACGGCGGCGACCAGGGGCCCGGTGCCCTGCCCGAACTCGACGTTCGAGGTCAGTACGCGCAGTTCGGCGACCGGGCGGCCGACGGGGTCGCCGACCTTGCCGTACGGCTCGATGAACCAGGCCAGCAGGCCGAGCAGGACCACGCCCCAGGCCGTCCCGAGCCACCACCGGGACAGCAGGGCGAGCAGCAGCGCCAGGCCGGTGGGGGCGAGCAGCCAGGGGAGGAAGGCGAGGACCTGCGGGACGGGCGTGATGCCGTCGCTGTCGGCGGTCCGGAAGCCGACGACCACGCTGACCGCGGCGAACAGCAGGGCGGCGCACCAGGCGCCGGGCCGCCGTCCGGGCGGACGGTGGTCCGGCCCGTCGGTGGCGGTCCACTCGGCAGCGGCGGTGTCCAAGGCCCGGCCTTCCGTTCGCGGGTGGGTGCCCGAATCCTCCCTCGAAGTTCGAGGGGTGGGGTGCCCGAATCCTCCCTCAGGGTTCGAGGGTGGGGTGCCCGAATCCTCCCTCAAAGACGGGGTGGGGCGGTGGAAGGTTGCCGTCGGCCGACGTCCCCGGGCCGTGCGTCGACGCGGGCCAGGAATTCCCCGAGTGCCTTGTCGAACTCCTCGGGGCGTTCGAGGTTCGGCATGTGGGCCGTGCCGTCGATCACGTGCAGGGCCGAATCCGGGAGGGCCGCGTGCATGGCCCGGGCGTCGGAGACGGGGGTGTAGGTGTCGTCGGCTCCCACGACGACCAGGGCCGGGACGGTCACGCGGGTCAGCAGGGCGGCGTAGTCGGGGCGCCGGGCACGGGCGCGCAGGGCCGCGGCGGCGCCCTCGGGGGAGGTGGCCGTCATCATGCGGTGGACGTGTGCCTTGACCTCGGCGGGGGCGTACGGGGCGACCATCCGCTCCAGGACCTCGTCGGCGTAGCCGCGCATGCCCTCCCGCAGGAGGCGGTCCGCCATGGCGTCGCGGGTGCGGACGCCCTCCGGGGTCTCGGCCGCCGGGAAGGTGTCCGCGAGGACCAGGCCGCGGACGCGGCCGGGGAACAGTCGGTAGCAGTCCATCGCGATCTGGCCGCCCATGGACAGACCGGCGAGGACGAAGGAGTCCACCCTCAGTTCGTCGAGCAGGGCCTCGATGTCCCGGGCGAACTGCGAGAAGTCCGCGAGGGCCGGGGTTGTCGGGGAGGCGCCGTAGCCGCGCAGGTCGGGGGCGATGACGCGGCGGGCCGTGGAGAACGTGCCGAGCTGCGGGGCCCACATGGTGCGGTCGAATGGGTGGCCGTGGACGAGGACCAGGGGGACAAGGGACTGCCGGGAGGTTACGGGGCCTTTGTCCTCGTATGCGAGGAAGGGTGCCATGGGACGACCCTAGGCAGCTCCCATCACTCAGTGCAATAAGATCTTTGCTCTCGGTGCAATCCAAGGGGGAGACCGATCGATGGGTGACTACCGCCGTATCGCCGACAGGATCGCCGACGACATCGCCAGCGGGCGGCTGAAGCCCGGTCAACGGCTGCCGCCGCAGCGGGCGTTCGCCCGGCGCCGGGGGATCGCCTCGTCGACGGCCGGGCGGGTGTACGGCGAACTCGTACGGCGCGGGCTGGTCGTCGGCGAGGTCGGGCGCGGCACCTACGTACGGGCCGCCCCGGACGGGCCGGCGGGGCGGGCGCTCGCCGAGCCCGGACCGGCCGACGCCCCCGTCAACCTGGAGCTCAACTACCCCAGCGCGCCGGGCCAGCCGGAGCTCCTCGCCCCCGTCCTCGCGCCGCTGCTGCGTCCCGACGTGCTGGCCGAGGCGCTGCTGCCGGCCGCCGCCACCGGTACCGAGTCCGCCCGGGAGGCCGCGGCCACGCTCCTCGCCACCCCCGGCTGGCGCCCCGCCCCGGACCGGCTGCTGTTCACCGGCAACGCACGGCAGGCCATCGCCGCCGTGCTGGCCTCCCTGGTCCGGCCGGGCGGCCGGGTCGGTGTGGAGCAGCTGACGTATCCGCTGGTCAAGGAGATCGCGGCGCGGCTGGGCATCACCCTGGTGCCGTTGGCCGGTGACGCGGCCGGGCTGCTCCCGGAGGCCGTCGCCGCCGCGCACCGGACGGCGCCGCTGTCCGCCCTGTACGTGCAGCCGACGCTGCACAACCCGACGTCCCTGACGACGAGCCGCGCCCGCTTACTCCAACTCGCCCGGCTGGTACACGACCTGAACCTGCCCGTGGTGGAGGACCGCATCTGGTCCTTCCTGCACGAGCCGGGCGATCCGCTCGCCGCTCACGCCCCCGCCCTCACCCATGTCGTCGACGGTCTTTCCAAGCGGGTCGCGCCGGGGCTCACCGTCGGTTTCCTCGTCGTGCCGCCGCATCGGGTCGGGGCCGTGGCCGGTGCCGTGCGGTCGGGCGGGTGGAGTGCCGGGCGGTTCGCCCTGGAGGCGGCCGTGCGGTGGGCCGGGGAGGGGACCGTGGCCCGGCTGGTGGCGGCCAAGCGGGCGGACGCGGCGCGCAGGCAGAAGATCCTCGCCGAGGAGCTCGCGGGCTTCGCCGTACGGTCCGATTCGCGCGCCTACTTCGCCTGGTGGGAGCTGCCCGCCCCGTGGCGCGCGGACACCTTCACGGGGGCCGCCGCCGCGCACGGCATCGCCGTCACGCCGGGCCCCGCCTTCGCCGTCGCCCCCGGCCACACGCCCGACGCCGTCAGGCTCGGGCTCGCCTCGGCTCCGGAGCCGGATCTGCGCCGGGCGCTGCGGACGCTCGCGCACGTCGCCGCGAGGCGAGCCGGGGACCGTACCGGCCTGTGAGCCACGAGCCGAGCGCCACCGTCAGGCCGCAGGCGAACAGCAGCCAGGACACCGTCAGCAGGGTGGCCGTCAGGGCGTCGTAGACCGCGCCGGCGGCCGGGCGGTGGAGCGTGTCGGGCAGGTCGGCGAGGGTGAGGCGGCGGCCGATCGCGACGGCCAGGACGAGCAGCCCGCCGCCCAGCGCCGTGCCGAGGCCGAGCGCGGTGACCGCGTGGCGGCGGGACGCGGCGAGGGCGATCCCGGCCACGGCGCACACGGCGGCGGTGAGCGGCAGCCAGAAGGCGGCGGTGTCCAGCACGTGGTACCCCTTGCGCAGTCGGTCCAGGTCGTCGGCCGGGAGCACCGGGACCCGGGCGTGCAGCACCGGGATGCGGTGGGCGAACGGCACGTGGTCGTCGGTGAGGCGGCGTTTGACCCGGGCGACGACCGGCGCGACGTCGACGGTGACGGCGGCCGCGCGCGTGCCGTCGTCGCGCACCGCTCGCAGGACCGCGTCGTGGACGGCGTGGTTCGCTGCGTCCCACCCCGTGCGGAACGCCTGGGTCCGGGTGAACGAGCGCACCGCGTCGTGCACGAAGGGCCCGACCGTGCCGCGCGGCAGGCTGGTGCCGAGCTCGTGCCCGCCCTCCCGCATGATGCTGTCGCCGACGGCATCCGCGACCGCGCGCTGAACGTCCGGGTCGGAGGCGAGCGGCGCCATCGCCCGGACGTAGCGGCCGGTGTCGGCCAGCCCGTGCGCCGCCCAGGAGGCGAGCGTCCCGAACGGAGCGAGCAGGCACGCGAGGGCCAGCAGAACGGCCGACAGGGCGTTCCGCGGTGGTCGGAGGGGCGCCTGGTCGGGTAGGGGCGCCCGGTCGTGCTCGGACACCCTTCCAGGCAAGGCGTCAGGGGCCCGGCCCGCGACCGGCGTGACTGCATTCGGGCCCACATGCCGAGCCGAACGGGTCGCACTGCCCCACTGGTACGTCGTCAGTCGAGGCGTCGGCCGGAGGCGTCCTCGTGTGTGTAGTAGCGGTAGAACAGCGTCACGAGGACGCCCGCGCCGACCACCAGCCCCAGCCCGGTGGACCGCAGCACGGACTCGCCGGTCTGGCTGTAGAGGAAGCCGATCGCGCAGCCGGTGAAGGCGAACCAGAGCAGCGCGTGGAGTTCGCGCCGCAGCCGCGGGGCGACCTCCCGCACGGCGGCGTACAGCACGGCGAACACGAGCGCGGTGAGGAAGCCGAACAGCAGGTTCCAGCCCGTGATGGGCCCGGCGTCGCGCCGGTTGGCCGCGGCCCAGTAGCCGTAGACGAGCCCGAGGACGACGGGTACCGCGACCTTCGCCATCGCGTGGGTGCGCGGGCTGAAGACATCGGGTGTACGGCGTCGCGTGGTCACCTTGCGTGAGGCGGGTGCCGCATGAGCCATGAGAGCTCTCCTCTCTCCCTGCCTACCAGGGCACACCGGCGGGGACCCCCCGGCAAGTCGGGACGGCACGGCGCGGCGCTGCGGCGGGCGCCCGGCCGGTGGCACCACCGTCTTCGCCGTGCGCCGTCGGACCGTCCCCGGGGAGGGGGGCGAAGCACCCGAAGGCGGACGTTTGCGGTCCTGTGGCCCACCTTTGCAGCCGCAGCGGTTACGGTGCTGCCGTACGTGATCGACAGGGGGAGGGACGAGATGCCCGGAACCGTGCTGCTGCTGGCGGCCTCGCCGGTGGGCAAGGGGCGCCTGGTGGACGCCGCGTCCGTACTCCCCGTCCTGGCCGCCGTACCGCCCGGCGTGCTGGCCGGTACGGACACCGCGAACGTCGTCGAACTCGCCGACCCGCTGGAGCCGCAGGCCGTCCTCACCCGGCTGCGCGCCGCCGCGGCGGCCCCCGGCCCGCTCACCGTGTACGTCACCGGCCAGCTCCAGCTCGACCGCCGCCAGCGCCTGCCCCACCTGGCGCTGGCCCGCACCACCGCGTCCACCGCCCGCTACACGGCCTTCCCCTGGCACTGGTTCCGGGACGAACTGCGGCTGAGGCCCGCCGGCGCGACGACCCTCATGCTCGACCTGCACGCGGATGCCGAGACCTGGGAGCTGCTGCGCGGCACCCCGCTGGACGCGGGCCGCGGCAACGCCGTCTACGGCCGCATCGCGCCCCCGCCGTCCAGACGCGCGGTCGCGGCACCGGCGTACATGAAGGCCGTCGCGACGATCCTGCGCAGTGGCTTCCGGCCGCCGCTGGAGCAGTTGCACCAGCAGGCGCTGTCCCGGATCGCGCCGGAGAGCGCGGGCACGGACATCGTGCTGAGCACGCCGGGCCCCTCGGCCGGTGATCCGCACGCCGCCATCACCGCCGCCGTCCAGTCCGGCCGCCACCTGGACGCCGACGCGCTCGCCGCCCGGCACGAGCAGGCCGCCGTCGCCGCGCACGGGCCCGCCTCCGAGGAGGCCCTGCACTGGGCCGAGGTCCGGGCCGACCTGGCGATGTTCGCCGGGGACGCGGGCCGCAGCTGCCACACCTGGCTGACGGTGGCCACCGTCCGCCTGAACGCCGGGCAGGCGCCGGACGCGCCCGCCGTCGAGGCCGCCGTGGACCGGGCCCACCACCAGTGGGGCCAGGTCCGCGACACCACGCGCGCCCGCGAACTGGGCGCTGCCCTCGCCGAGTTGCGGGGACGGGTCCCCGGGCGGCGCGAGGGGGCGCTCGATCATGTGCAGCGGCAGTTGAGGCAGTTGCAGACCCAGCCCTGACCACGCGTGCGCCGTGTGTGCCTGGCGTGAAGGGGGCGTGCAATCGCTTGCACAGGTCTCGTCACAGGTCTGCCGCCGAGGCCTGACCCGGTGTCATGATGTCGGACATGACAGAGGGGGACCGAGTGGCTGTCTTAGGCGTACGCGTGCGGCTGGGAGCCGACGCGACCGTGGACGATGTCAGAGCCCTGAAGACGTGGCTGGAGCGGGAAGAGCCGCTGGAGGAACTCGTCTCCGAACGCCACCTGACCATCGAGGAGCAGGCCGGCACGGACGGGCCCGACGGGCGGATGGGGCCCGACCTCGAACTCGTTCTGAGAGTGCTCGGTGACGTCGTCACGCTCGCGGCACTGACCGAGTACACCGCACGCGCGGTGAAGACCTGGACCAACAACCGCCGAAGGCTCCAGCGCGGCGATCCCGATCCACAGATCCGCCCGCTGGACCCCGGCAGGGAGTAGGGCGGTGGTCCGCTTCGACCCGCGCGGCAGGGTGAACCGGGCGCTGCTGGTCGGTGTGTCCGAGTACGACCACACGGCACCGGATCATCCACAGGGCGTCAACGGCCAGCTCCCCGCCGTGCGGCACAACCGGATGCTGCTCGACGACGCGCTGCACCGGGGCAGTGTCTTCGGCGCGGGCGAGGTGAAGACACTGCCCTCACCGACCCCGGACGACTTCACGGGGGCGCTGCGCCGTGCCTGCGATGAGGCCAGGGGACTGCTGCTGCTCTACTTCGCCGGGCACGCCGTCACCTCCACCGCCGGCGACGAGCTGCATCTCCAGATGCGCACCGCGCGGGTGCTCACGGGCAACGGGCTGCCCGGCTCGGTCACTTTCAGCCTGGTGCTCGGCGAGCTCGCCGAGAGCAACGCCGAGCAGGTGGTGGTGATCCTCGACTGCTGCTACGCGGGCAACGCCGCGGGAATCTGGCACCGCCTGGACGATCCCGATCGGAAGAAGCACAAGGTCCTGCTGCTGATGAGCGTGCAGCCCAACCGCTGCATCCTGGGCGGGGACGCCGACATGGCGACGCCGTTCACCCGCGAGGTGGTGCGCGTCCTCGACGGGGGCGGGGAGGTGTGGCTCTCCCAGTTGTATGCCACGGTGAAGCAGCGGATGGCCGAGGCGAAGTACAAGGCGGAGGCCAACGACTCGCAGCGGCCGCAGGCGCTGGCTCCCCCCTGGGACTCGGACGACGTCCTGCTTGCGGCGGGCCCGGCCGCGCCACCGCCGCTGCCGAAGCCCTCCTGGCTCCAACGCACGCTCGCCCGCGCCGGCAAGGCCGTCCGCCGGCTCGGCCGCACCGGCCTGGTGGCCGTGCTGGCGCTGATCGCCACCGGAGCCGGCGGCTACGGCTTCCTGGTCCTGGCCGGCGACTCCGGCGACTGCGCCCCGGCACTGGAGCTGCGTCTCCTCACCGACCCCGATCTGGAACCGGCGATGAAGGCGCTCGCGGACGCTTACGTCGCCTCGGACGCCAACACCACGGACGACGGCTGCCGGCGCAGCGGCGTCACCGTCTACAGCTCCGGTGCCGCAGGCGTGGTGACCGCGCTGGGCAAGCGGACCGACGCCTGGCAGCAGCCGCGCGACGACGACAACCCGCAGCGGGACATCGGCCCCCAGCCGGACGTGTGGATCCCCGCCACCCGCGCGGACGTCCGCCGGGTCACCGCGTCCCAGGAGGACCGCGTCTTCGCCGATCTGACGGCGGACGACGAGCCGTTCGCGTACTCACCGGTCGTCCTGGCCGTCCCCAAGGGCCTGGACGACGCCGTCGAGCCCACCGGGCGGACACTGTCGCGCCTGATCAGTGATCTCGAACAGGCGCCCGGCGAGGCCCAAGTGCACCGCCCCGACCCGGCGTTCGCCGACGCGGCGCTGCTGGCGACCGTCGGCCTGTACGGCGGCCGAGCCGACCCGCGCGGCGCGGAGCTGGACATCACGCAGTCCGGCCGGCCCGAGCCCTCGGCCGTCAGGCTGCTGTGCACGCTGGCCGACACCCACGCCGTGGACGACCGCAGCGCGGCCCTGGTCCCGGAGTTCCTGCTCAGGAGCGGCGTCGGCTGCCACCCGGCCACGCGCGCCCCGCGCACCGCCGTCTACCCGGACGACGTCTCCGGCCTGGAACCCACGTTCGTGCGGGTGCGCTGGGACGACGCCACGCGGGACGACGACGCGCGGACCACCGAGACGGACCGCCTGCGCTCCTGGCTGACCGGCGACGAAGGCCGGAAGGTGCTCGGCGAGCACGGCTTCAGGTCCGCACAGGGCGAGCGACGCCTGCTCGACCCGAAGTCGGTCCGCGACGGGCTGATCGACGAGGTCCGGCCGGCGGATTCCGCCGAACCGAAGGAGATGGACGACGCGCTGGAGAGCTACGGCAACGCGCACGGCCCCGGCCGGGTCCTGTTCCTCCTCGACAGCTCCGGCTCGATGGCCGGTCTGTGGGACGGCCCCAGCGGCGGCCCCGGCATCATCGAGCAGACCCTGACCGGGCTCGGCGGGGAGGACGAGTTCGGGGCGTGGGCGGTGCACGGTCTCAAGGGCCGCACGCACACCGACCTCCTGTCCTTCGGCACGCACGCCCGCGGGGACGTCGAGCGCGCCCTGGGCGCCGCCCGGGTGCGGAACGCGGAAGCCGATCCGTCCGCCGCCCTGCTGGACGCCCTGGAGTTCATGCGGGAACGCGGCGCCGGGGACGAGCGGCCGCAGCTGATCGTGTACCTCACCGACGGCGAGGACGACAGCCGCCTGTCCGGCGACGGACTCGAGCGGGTGCTCGACCGGGCCCGGTCCGCCGGCGTGCCCGTGGCCATGGTGACCCTGAAGAACGGGGCCTGTGACCGGGACCGTCCCGGCACGCTGATCGCGGAGGCCGGCCGGGGCCGCTGCCTGGACGCCGGGGACGACCTCGTGCCCGCCCTGCGCGACGAGGTCGCCCGCACCGGAACGGGGGAGGAATGATGGCCCGACGCCTGACGGCCGCCTCGCTGTCCCTGCTGTCGCTGCTGACGTTCACGGCTTGCACCGGCGGTGACGCACAGGAGCAGCCGGCGGACGCCGACTCCTCTCCCCGGATCGTGGTGGCCAGCGGCCAGGACGTCACCGGCAAGAACGGCATCCGCCAGCAGCTCATCGACGCCTGGAACGCCAAGGAGGGCGAACACGGCTACCGGGCCCGCCTGGTGGAGCTGCCCGGCTCCGCCGACCAGCAGCGCAGCCAGTTGCTCGGCGCCCTCCAGTCCGGCAGCGCCGAGTACGACGTGGTGAACCTGGACGTGACCTGGATCCCGGAGTTCGCGGAGGCCGGCCGGATCCGCCCGCTGGACGACGCGGCGGTCGAGGAACCCGAGGACCTCATCAAGTCCGTGGACAGGACGTCGTACTGGGACGGCAAGCGGTACGCGGTCCCCTTCAACAGCGACGTGGGCCTGCTGTACTACCGCAAGGACCACCTGGTGAAGGCGAGCGCGTCCCGGACCGACCTCGGCGGCGACGACGTGAGCTGGGACGGACTGCGGGAACTGCGCGGCCCCCTCGACGACGCCGGGATCGACGACTACGAGGCGATCTGGACCACCCAGCTCGCCGCCTACGAGGGCCGCACCGTCAACGCGATCGAGGCGTTCGCCTCCGCCGTACCGAACTTCCGGCTGACCGACGGCGAGGGCAACTATGTCGCCACCGAGGAGCAGTTGACGACGGGGATGACCGAACTGTGGGAGCGCACGCAGTCGCCGTACCTCCTGGAGGGGTCCGCCGAGTCCCGCGAGGCCGAATCGCTCAGCGCCTTCGCCGAGGGCCGCACCACCTTCCTGCGGCACTGGCCGTACGTCTACCCGACCCTGCACGAGACCTTCGGGGAGGACCTCGGTGTGGCCCGGCTGCCCGGCAAGGCGGTGCTCGGCGGCCAGAGCCTGGCCGTCACCTCGTCCACGTCCGAGCGGCGGGCCGCGAAGGCGGCCGAACTGATCGCGTTCCTCACCGACCCGGACAGCGAACGCTGCCTGCTGCGGGCCGGTTTCGCCGCGACCCGCACCTCGGCCTACGAGGAGGCCGACACCGCCCCCGACTGCCGGCACGCCCGCGCGTACGCCGAAGGGCCCACGGCGTCCCCGACCGGCGAGAGCACGGGCCGTATGCCGCCCGACCTGGCCGACGGCACCAGCTACTTCCGCCACATCCTGCGCCCGGCCCTGGGCGCGGCGGTGGAACGCCCCCGCACGCCCCTGTACGGAGCGGTGACCCACACCCTCACCACCGAACTCGACGCCCTGTACGGCCCGCCACGAGGGCCGGGCGGAAGTCGGCCGGGCGTCGCGGAGATAGCGAAAAGCCTTGACGAGGCATTGAGGAAGATTTTGCCCGGTTGAATATCCTCCCGGTGATGTTCACATTTCCTCCATTGCTTACGTGTGTCCCGGTGGGTAGCGTCTTTTTCGCACTGACCATGCAATTCGAAAAAGCGAAAACGGGGATGGACTTCGTGAGCATACGAAGCAAGGGAATTTCTGCTGCCGTCACCTTCGCCATGACGGGCGCGCTGTGCGGCGCCGGGGCGCAGGCGGCACAGGCGGCTCCGGCCCAGCCGGAACTCCGCGCCGGAGCGGACGAGATCTGCGCGGTCCTGGGGATCGGCAGCGGCGCGGCCGGCCTCACCAAGGCACTGGCCAAGGGCGCTTCATGGGTGGGGATCGGCGCCAGCATCGGCTGCTACGCGTACACCAAGGCGAAGGAGGCCACGCCTGCACAGAAGCGGGCCGCCATGATCGCCTCCTACAAGAAGTACCAGGCGATGAGCGACATCGAGAAGCTCGATGCGCTGGGCTACTACTGCCGTAAGAAGAGCGGCGGTGGTGGGGGCGGCACCGATGTCGCGCCCGCCAACCCGACCGTGAAGGTGGGGTACCGCGACATCAAGATGAAGGGCGTGACGTACAAGTGCACGGCTACCGGGGACTGACCGGCCGCCGTGGCCCGGGCCATGGAGAACGCCTGCTGTTCTCCATGGCGCTGGTCGTGGTGAGCCTGTTGTGGATCACGCAGGACATGGCGGCGTGGGCGACGGCGGCCTGTGCGGTTGGCGCCGCCGGTGGAGCGGTCGGGGTTTGTTACTTCGGCTGGCGTTACATTCGCGCCCGCGAGAATTCACAGTAGCTGAATTTTCTTGGGGGGTGAATTCGGGAATTCGCTCGCTGAATTCACCCCCCGAATTCCTTGCTCACGTCGCACTCGAACCAGACGGTCTTGCCGGGCCGGCCGGGCAGTGGAGTCCACCCCCACCGGTCCGTGACGGTGTCGACGATGAGTACGCCGCGTCCGTCCTCGGCGAGTTCGTCCACAGCTGTGGACAGCGGCGGCCGCGGGCACGTGTCCGTGACCTCCACACGCACCCCACGCCCGTCCGGCCGCCGCGTCATCAGTACCGCGGCGCGCCGGTCGGGCGTGTGGCGTACGACGTTGGCGACCAGCTCGGTGAGCGCGAGACAGGCCGGGTCGCACAGTTCGGCCATCTCCCAGGCGGTGAGGTAGGCCCGGAGGATGCGGCGCAGATGCCGGGCGGCAGTTGCGTGATTCATGCCACCAGCGTGAAGTCGTGTGGTTACTCTCGGCTACAGACCGAAATGAACGCCGCGCCGCGTTCGGACCTGGGGGTGACCGCTTCATGCCCAACATCCGCCGACTCGACCCCACCGCCTCGCCGTTGGACTACTTCGGCTCGGAACTGCGCCGGTACCGGGAGAGTGCGGGGCTGTCCCAGAAGGAACTGGGGGATTGCATCTTCTGCACGGGCTCGCTGGTAGGCCAGATCGAAACCGCGCACAAGGTTCCGACCAGGGAGTTCGCGGAGCGGGCGGATGCGGCGCTGATGACGGACGGGTGTTTCTCGCGGTTGGTGGGGCTGGTTCTGCGGAGTCAGTTGCCGACTTGGTTCCAACAGTTCGCGGAGTTGGAAGCGCGGGCCGAGTACATCTCGACGTACCAGGCACAGATGATTTACGGCCTTCTTCAGACGGAGGAGTACGCCCGTGCCGTGCTTGCGACAGGCATGCCGGACAAGCTCGACGAGCTGGTCGCCGCACGCATGGAGCGCCAGCGCATCCTGTTTCGCGAGAAGCCGCCGATGTCCTGGGTGATCCTGGACGAGGCCGCCCTGCACCGGCCGATCGGTGGGCACGAGGTCATGCGTCGGCAACTCGCTCACCTGCTGAGCTTCGCCGACCGCCGATGGGTGCGGATCCAGGTCCTTCCGTATGAGGCGGGGGAACACGCCAGCCTGATCGGGTCGTTCACAAGCCTGCGCTTCTACGACGACCCGGAGATCATCTACACCGAAGACCTCATCTCCGGCCACATGACGGCCAACCCTGACACTGTCAGGGAAGCTGCGCTCCGTTACGCTCACTTGCAGGCCGCAGCCCTCTCCGTAAAGGATTCGGCAGCACTGATCAACCGCGTGATGGAGGAGCGTTATGGGGAGCAGCAAGGACCTGACCAACGCGCGGTGGCGTAAGTCGTCGTACAGCGGCAACACTGGCGGCGAGTGCGTCGAGGTCGCCGACCTCGGACCCGGCGTCGCCGTTCGCGACTCCAAGAAGCCCGAGGCCGGGATCCTCACCGTCTCTCCGGAGGTCTACGCCGCCTTCATGACCTTCGTCACCGCGTGAAGACGAAGTACTTCCACGCGCCGTACGTCGTCGTGTTGACGTTGTCGCCCGACTTCGTGTCGATGTAGGACGAGCGGATCCGGAAACGCGGACCGACCGGCGGCGTGCCGTCGAGCGTCGCCGCGTCCTTGCCGTAGCGGTCGAGGGCGAAGTACTCCGTGGTCGTGGTGCGCCACGCGCCGTCGGAGTAACGCTGGACCCGGAGCTGGTACTTGCGGCCCGGGTACATCGACATCGTCGTGTTGTGGACCGGGTCCTTGGACTTCCGGAAGTAGAAGTACTTCTGGTTCCACGCGGTCGCCGACTTGTAGTAGCCGCTCAGGGACGTCGAGACCTTGACCCTGGTGTAGACCGAGTTGGTGACCGTCTTCGGGGCGTACCGGGTGTCGCCCGTGAACTTCGCGCTGACCTTCGTGTCACGGGTCAGGCGGATCGTCGCCGAGAGGTCGCCGGCCGAGTTCACCTTGCCTTTCTTCACCAGCGCGTTCGGCTTGTCGGAGCCGTACGGGTCGGCCCAGATCTCGACCGTGCGGTTCTTGTACGTCGTGCCGAGATGCGCGGTGAAGGTGACGTCACGGCCGTAGTCGTACACCGTGCCGTCGTTGCTCAGCGTCAGCGTGGTCGCCGTCTTGGCCACGGTCGTCGAGGCGGAGGCCGTGGCGCCCGCGTGGTCCGCGTCGCCCGCGTACCTGACCGTGTACGTCACCTTGCCGCCAGCCGGCGGGGTGTCCGTGAAGGAGTACGAGCCGTCGGCGGCGACCGTCGCCGTGCCGAGGGGCTTGACGGAGGGCGACTCGTCGTCGGTGCGGGTGACGGAGACCTTCGTGCCCGCCGGGAACGCCGCCGAGGATGACAGTGTGCCGGTGAGGGTGAGGGACTTGGCGCGCGTGGCTGTGGCAGGCGCGTTCGCCGTGAGGGTGGTCGACGTCTTCGCCGGGGCGTCGAGGATCCGCAGCGAGTAGACGTTGTTGTCGCTCTGGGAGATCGCGAACAGCTTGCTCTCGTCGGGTGCCCAGGCCAGGCCCGCCGGGGCCAGGGTGTCGGAGCCGCTGCTGGTGCCGGTGTTGGGGAAGTCGTACTGCTTCAGCGGCAACGACGTGCCCGGCTTGAAGACATGGACGTCCGGGTCGTACCAGGAGAACGTGCCCGCCGCGACGTCGCCGTTCGGGGCGATGTCCACCGCGTTCGGATAGGTGTTCGTGACGTACTTGCCGTCCGCGGACAGGTCCGAGAGCTTGTAGACCGGCTGGTAGTACGGGGCGCCGCTGGCCGTGACGACGCCCTTGCCGTCCGGCGTGACCGCGAGATCCTGGAGGTTGCCGCCGCCCGTGTCGCCCGGGTCGCGTGCGTACGCGGTACGGGTCGCCGTACCGGACGAGACGTCGTACACGGCGAGTTCGACCGGGCTCTGGCCCGGCGCGCCCGCGGCGAGCGTGCCCGGGGCGCCCGGGGAGGCGTCCAGGATCGGGGCCTCGTAGAAGGTGCGGCTGGTGTCCTGGCCCAGGGTGAGGCCCGGGTCGGTGGCGTTCGGGTCGAGCGAGCCGATGTTGCCGTCGCCGGAAGCGCCGTAGCTGAACCACAGCTTGCCGCCGGCCAGGGCGACGTACGCCGGGCCGGCGCCCTGGCCCGTGGACCAGCGACGGGTCTCGGTCGCCGTGGCCGTGTCGATCGCGACGATCGCGGTCGCGTCGTGCACGGCCGCGTACAGGGTGCCCGAGTCGGGCGACAGCTCCAGGCCGTGGACGCCGGGCAGCGAACCGACGGTGGCGACGACCGTGCCCGCGTAATCGGTGACGACAACCCGGCCGGCCGTCGGATCGCTGATGAAGACCCGCTGGTGGAGCCCGTCGACGACGATGTCGCCGGTCGACTTCAGGGGCAGGGTCGTACTGGAGTCGGCCACCGCCGACCCTGCGCCGGTCGCGACCAGTGCGACCGAGCTGAAGAGGACCGCGAGCGTCGTCGCGGCCGAGAGAGTGCGTCTGTGCACGGTTTTCGAACCCCCCGGAACGAAAGTGATCAGCAGGAAGAGGTGATCAGCCTGCGCAGGCTAGAGCACTCCACTGACACCCGGGAACCGGAAATCAAGACGCCGGTGTACACGGGCAGTTGGCCGTCGGGGACTGCTCGTGTGCGTGGGTGGGAGTGGTTCAGCGGGCCGTGCCGTCTCGCAGTTCTCCGGCCCACGCCAACAATTCGGGTTCGAGCAGGCTGGCCCCCCGCCAGTCGTGGTCGAGGTCGGCTCCGGGAAGAGACGGCACCACCGCGACGTAGAGCCCGGCGGCACGTGCTGAGGCGATGCCCGTGGCCGAGTCCTCGAAGGCGACGGAGTGTTGGGGAGTCGTGCCGAGTGCTTCGCATGCCGTGAGGTAGAGCTCGGGTGCGGGCTTGGGGGAGCGCACTTCGTCGGCGGCGAAGGAGTAGGTGAAGCAGTCGGCGAGGCCGGCCGATCGCAGGGCCGCGTCCAGCAGCTCCCGGGGGCTGTTGCTGGCTACGGCGACGGGTACGGCCGCCCGGCAGGCACGCACCAGTTCCACCGCCCCGGGGAGCGCCGCGGCGCCTCGGGACAGCTCTTGGCGGACCCTTTCGAGGAGTTCGGCGGCGAGTTCGGCGCCGGCGCCGGGGCGCCCGAGGTACTGCGCCATGGCCTCGCCGGCGGCCTCCACGGTACGGCCGATGACCAGCGCCTTCTGTTCAGGGCCGAAGGGGTGCCCGTGTGCCGCGAAGATGGCCGATTCCGCGACGGTCCAGCAGGCTTCGGTGTCGACCAGCAGGCCGTCGCAGTCGAAGACCACGGCCTCGGTGCTGGTGGGGAGCGGGCGCATGCGGATGTCCTTTCGCTCGGGAGGATGCGTGGATCGCGCGGCTCACTGTCCGAGCGCGAGCCGGATGCCGAAAGCGGCGATGACCGTGCCGGTGACGCGGTCGAGGCAGCGGCGGGCCGAGGGCCGGCGCAGGCGGTCGCGCAGCACGCGCGCGAAGGCGATCAGGGCGCAGGCCCAGGCGACAGCCAGGAGGATGTGCACACCGGCCAGGAGCACGCCCGCACCGAGGTGCGAGGTCCCGGCGGGGATGAAGTTCGGGAGGACCGCGACGTAGAAGGCGCCCATCTTCGGGTTGAGGAGATTGGTCGCAGTGCCTTGCCGCCAGCCGCCGAGCAGGGTGTCACCGGCGCCTGCCCGGGCCTCGGCCTCGGCCCCGGCCCCCGCCGTCCGCGGGCTCTCGCTCGATGAACGGCGCCACGTGGCCCACAGCATCATGCCGCCCATCCACACCAGGTACGCGGCTCCGGCCCAGCGAAGGGTCTGGTAGGCGAGGTGAGACGTGGTCAGCAGCGCGGTCACACCGAGAGAGGCGAGCGTGCCCCACACCAGCGTGCCGCTCTGGATGCCGAGGACCACACCCCAGGCGCGACGGTGCTGTCCGAGCGCCGCGGTGCGCAGGATGAGTGCGGTGTCCAGTCCGGGAGTGAGGGTGAGGAGTCCCACTATCAGCGTGAAAGTCCCCATTGCCTCCAGGGAGATCATGAGTGATCACCCTAGGGCCGGACTCCCGAAAGATCTACATTCCTGCCCGGAATCGGGCAGGAATGGCGCTGTTCGTCTTTGGTTCTGCCCATCACGCCTCAGGTGGCGTGCCCGGGGGCGGCGAGGCGGGAAAGCTCCCACGGGTCGTGCGCGCTGAAGACGGTGACCTCGTCCGCATGGTCGTGTCGGAGGGCGCGCAGGCGGTCGCGGGTCGCGACGCGAGCCGCGGCGTCGGTCTGTGCTCCCTGCTGGACCGGCTCGAGGACGGGGTGGGAAAGGGGCGGGGTGTGCTCGAGCTCGCCGTGATACATGTACGCGTCGCCCGCGTGCAACAGCCACCCTCCGCCGCTGTCGCGCACGGCGACGCCCGCGTGTCCGGCCGAGTGACCGGGCAGCGGCACCAGCAGCAGTTCGCACGCCATCCCCTGCGGCCGCGCCACGCCTGGGAAGCCGAACCACTCGGAGTTCTCCGCCGCGAGGGCGGGGGTCAGCAGCGGGTCGTGCGCCCGGTGGGAAGGCATGAAGCGGTCGAGGCTGTACCGGTGGTGCGCTGCCGTCGGGTCGGTGACGGACCGGTACTCGTCGGGGTGCACATGCACCCGTGCGTGGGGGAAGTCCGGCAGCCCTCCCGTGTGGTCGCGATGCAGGTGGGTGAGCACGATGTGCCGCACGTCCCGCGGCGCGTACCCGAGGCGGACGACCTGGTGCAGCGCGCACTCCTCGGGGTTGAGCGCGGGCTGGGCGTAGGCCACCCAGTCCGCACCCAGTGACCGGTCGGGGTGCTGTAGATCGGCGGTGCCGAGGCCGGTGTCGACGAGGACCAGCCCGTCCGAGTCCGTCTCGATGAGCAGGCAATGGCAGACGGCGGCCCGTTCGCGGTTCACGGCGCCTGCCGTGAGCTCTTCGCCGAGCGGTGGAATCTTGCGTAGGGAACCGCAGTTGAGATGGTGGATGCGCACAAGGCCCCCTGGAGGAGAAGCGGCGGGCTGTTCGCGTCGGACGTTAGGAGGGGCCTACGTGACTCACCAAACGGTTGGACACGCACCGGGGGGTGGTCAGGAAGGTGCTCTGGCGGACTGTCCGGACAGCGCCCTCGTGCCGCCGGGCGACGAACCGCGATGCCCTGTCGACATCACCCTCGCCACGCTGGGCGGCCGGTGGACGCCCTTGGTGCTCCGCGAGTTCCTGCGCCGCGGTCAGGCCACGTACTCCGAGCTGGCCGCCGCCCTGCCCGCCCTCTCGGACAAGGTCCTCTCGGACCGGCTGGCCCAGCTCACCGGCGCGGGCGTCATCGAACGCCACCGCACCCCGGGCTGGCCTCCCCGCGTCCGCTACGTCCTGACCAGCCAGGGCCGGGCGCTGGAGCCGGTCGTGCGCAGCATGTGGGAGTGGGGCACGGCGCGACGGGACACCCTCGGCTGACCCCCGGACCCGACTGAGACAGCCTCAGGGGGCGCCCCCGCCTCCCTCGGCCGCGACCTGGACACCGCGGAGTTCCGGCGGCTCCGCCGCTCTCGCCGGTCCCGCGTTCGCCGCGAGCAGTAGGGTCGCGACAGCGACGACGGCGGCGGCGAAGCCTCGGGCATACCGCTCGGCGGTGCGTGTGCGTTCGAGCACGGCGACCTCGCAACAGGGGCGGCGACTATGACAGCAGTGTATTAAGCGCGTTTAACTCTCGGTTTAACCTAGGGGCTGTCGGAGCCGAACGGCAAGAGGGGCAGGGGGAGTTGGGGTGGGGGAGCGGGATGATCCGGGGACCATCGGGCGCCGGGTGCAGCGGCTGCGGGTCGAACGCGGGCTGACGCAGCGGCAGTTGGCGGAGCCCGTGTACACCCCCGCCTATGTCTCCACCCTGGAGTCGGGCCGGGTGCGGCCCTCCGACGACGCCCTGCGGCATCTCGCCGGGCGCCTCGGTGTCGCCTTCGACGAACTCGCCACCGGGCGTTCGGCCCGGCTCGTGACGGAGTTACGGCTGCGGCTGACCGAGGCCCAGCGCGTCTTCGCCGTCGGCGAGGCCGAGGCGGCGGCGGAGCAGTACGCCGAGCTGCTCGTCGAGGCCGAGACACAGGGGCTGGCCGGGGAGCAGGCCGCCGCGCTGCTCGGGCTCGGTGAGTGCGCCCTGGAGACGGGCGAACTCGTGGCCGGCCGGCAGTACTTCGAGCGGGCCGAGGCCTGTCTGGCCGGCGCGCCGCTGCCCGCACGGGTCCCGGCGCTGCGCGGGCGGGCCGTCGCGCACTATCTCGCCGGGGAACTCCGGTACGCCGTCTACCTGCTGGAGACCACCCTCGACGAGCTGAATCGCGGCGGGCTGCACGATCCCGACGCCCTCCTGCTGCTCTACGCCAGCGCCATCGGACCGTACATGGACATGGGCGCGCACGCCCGCGCCGCCCAGGCCGCCGAGTTCGCCCTGGCACTCGCCCCCCAGTCCGGCGACCCGGCCCTGGTCGCACGCATGCACCGGTCGGTCGCCCGCACCCTGGTCGCCGAGGGCCGCCTCGCCGAGGCCGACGCCTCGCTGGCCAAGGCGGCCGAGCTGTACCGGGGCCTCCAGATCCGCACCGAACTCGCCAACTGCCACTGGATGCGCGGCTACGTCTACGCCCAGGACGGCCGGCTGGAGCGGGCGGAGGCCGAGCTGCGGGAGGCCCTCGGCATGCTGTCGGCCAAGCGCGCCGCCCTCTACAGCAGCCAGGTCGCCGTCGAACTGGCCGACGTGCTCCACCGGCGCGGCGAGTCCGAGGAGGCGGCGGCCCTGCTGCACGGCGTCCTCGACGACCTGTCCCCCGAGCGCGGCGCCGTCCACTCCGCCGCCGCGCACCGCCTCCTCGGCATCATCGCCGAGGACGCCCGCCGCACCGAGGACGCCGAGGAGCACTACGTCCGCGCCCTGAGCCTGCTGGAGCGGGCGGGCGCGGCCGGCGACCTGGCCGACCTGTGCCGCCTGCTCGGCGACCTGCTGCGCCGCACCGGGCGGGTGGAGGCGGCCCTGGACGCCTACCGGACGGGTCTCGGCCACCGTACGGCCCCCGGCACCACCACCCTCGGGCCCGCGCCCGCACAGCCTCCCCTCTGAGGGAAAAGGGGCTTCCCACCGTCGTGCGGGTTAGCCTCCTCCGGGGACGCGAACGACCGGGGCGGGGAGCGTGGAGAACCAACGGACGGTGGCCGACGGCATACGGCTGGGCCTGCGGGCCCTGGTGTACGCCGTCCTCGGGGGCGCCGCGCTGCTCGCCATCGGGACGGTCGTGTCGGTGCTCGGGCCGATGCTGGCGCTCGACCTCTACACGCCACCCGTCGCGGCCTGGTGGACGGTGTTCACCGCGATCACCGTCCAGGGCGTGCCCTTCCTGCTGCTGGGCACGGTCGTGTCGGCGGCGATCGGCGCGTTCGTGCCCGAGCGGGTGTTCCAGCGGTTGCTGCCCCGCCGTACGGCCCTCGCCGTGCCGGTCGCGGGGGCTGCGGGGGTCGTCCTGCCCGGCTGCGAGTGCGCGTCCGTGCCGGTGGCGGGCAGCCTGATGCGGCGGGGTGTCGCCCCGGCGGCCGCCCTCGCCTTCCTGCTGTCCGCGCCCGCGATCAACCCCGTCGTCCTGGTGGCGACCTCCGTCGCCTTCCCGGGGCAGCCGGAGATGGTCCTCGGCCGGCTGGTCGCCTCGCTCGCCACGGCCGTGGCGATGGGGTGGCTGTGGGCGCGGTTCGGGCGGGAAGAGTGGCTGCGGCCGCCGAAGCGCCCCACCGCGCACGAGCCGGGCGGCGGGCCGCGTGCCTTCGTCTCCGGCCTCCAGCACGACTTCCTGCACGCCGGCGGTTTCCTCGTGGTCGGCGCGGCGGCCGCGGCCACCTTCGACATCGTCGTACCGACGTCGCTGCTGGAGGTGTTCACCGGGTCGGCCTGGCTTTCGGTGCTGCTCCTGGCCGTACTGGCGGTCGTGCTGTGCGTGTGCAGTGAGGCCGACGCGTTCGTGGCGGCGTCGCTGAGCGGCTTCTCGCCCACCGCGCGGCTGGCGTTCATGGTGGTCGGTCCGATGGTCGACCTGAAGCTGATCGCGCTCCAGACGGGCACGTTCGGCAGGGCCTTCGCGCTGCGGTTCTCCTCCGTGACCTGGCTGGTGGCCGTCGCGAGCAGCGTCCTGGTGGGGTGGTGGCTGCTGTGAGGCGCTACGGACCGGCCGTACTGCTCGCCCTCGTCGGCGCGGCGATCCTGCGGGTGTCGCTCTTCAGCGACCTGTATCTGCGGTACGTGCAGGTCGGGCTGCGGCCGTATCTGGTGGTGTCGGGGGTGGTGCTGGTCCTGCTCGCGGTGGTGGTGGCGGTGCTGGTGCGGACGGCGGGGGAGCAGGAGGATCCGGAGGTCCTGGAGGACCCGGAGAATCCGGACTCGCACCCCGGCCACACCCACGGCCCCGCCGGCCCTCGCGTCGCCTGGTTCCTCACTCTCCCCGCCCTGGCCCTGCTGCTGTTCCCGCCGCCCGCCCTCGGTTCCTACAGCGCCGATCGCGAGGCCGACCGGCGTGCGGCCCGGGGCGTCGGCACCTTCCCGGCCCTGCCGGCCGGGAACCCGCTCGACCTCACCCTCGGCGACTTCGGCTCCCGGGCGGTCTACGACACCGGCCGCTCCCTGAAGGGACGCACGGTCCGGCTCACCGGCTTCGTCACCCGCGACGCCGGCGGCACCTGGTACATCACCCGCCTCCTCGTCTCCTGCTGCGCCGCCGACGCCACCACCGCCAAGGCCGAGGTGCGCGGCGCCGGCGCCCCGCCCGTCGACACCTGGGTCACGGTCACCGGCACCTGGCACCCGGAGGGCGAGCCGGGCTCGGACGCCGCCTGGCCGCCGGTCCTCGACGCCACCTCCGTACGGAGGGTGCCGCAGCCGGACAATCCGTACGAGAAGCGCTGAGGGCCGGACCCGCGGCGGTGGCCCGTCGCACGGGTTTCGCCGCACCTGCGACGGGTAGTCGGGGCACGATTCCGGGAGGACTCGGGGCACGACTCCGGGAGGACGTCGGGGCACGGTTCCGGGAGGGCCCGGCGGCCGCCGCACACCGGCCGGCCCGGGCGGGAGGCGCTCACCGGCCCGTCCCGCAGCCGGCGGGGCCAGGCCCGGAAGAGCGTCGATGGTGAAGGCCGGTGATCGAAGGAGGCGGTGGTCGTGCGGCCCAGGGATGATCCCCCAGGTGCCCCAGGCGACGACCCCGGTCCGCGCACAGGAGGCGGTGACCTGGACCTGGACGGGCTCCGGGCCGCCGATGTGATCGCCAGGGGCGTGCGCGGCGCCGAGCCCGGAGAGGTCCCGGGACGGCTGTGCGAGGTGGCGGTCGAGCTGCTGCCGGTGGTCGGCGCGAGCGTGTCGCTGCGCAGCGAGGGCATGCCCGTACAGCTGAGCGCGAGCAGCGCGCACGCCGCGCACCTGGCGCAGATCCAGGCGACGCTGGGCGACGGCCCCTGCCAGAGCGCGGTGCAGGACGGGGCACCCGTGCTCGCCTGCGACCTGACGACCGGCCGTGACGCGGGCCGCTGGCCGGTCTTCGCCCAGCAGGCCACCGAGGCCGGGGTTCGGGCGGTGTACGCGGTGCCGCTGGGCAGCGACGCGGTGTGCGTCGGCACCCTCGACCTGTACCGCGACAGCCCCGGCGGGCTCACCGACCGGCAACTGCACGTGGCCCGGCTCGTGGCCGGTGTCATGACGGTGGCCCTGATGGCACTGCCGCGCGAGGCCGAGGCCGAGCGGCGGGACGAGGAGCCCTGGCTGAGCGGGCTGGGCGCGGACCACGGGGAGGTCTACCAGGCCGTCGGCATGATCATGGCGCAGCTCGGCATCAGCGCCGACGACGCGCTCGCGCGCCTGCGGGCAGACGCCTTCGCACGCGGCTGCACGGCCCTCGACGCGGCCCGCGACGTGATCGCCCACCGCAGGCGTTTCGACCGGTACTGAGACCCGGCCGGCGCCGGTCAGATCCGTGCTTCTCCCTGCTTCCTGATCTCGGACAGGCGTTGCGCCCCGAGTTCCGCGGTCTGCTGCGTGACCTCCTCGTGCACCTCGTCGAGGCCGGCGTTGGTGAGTGTGATCGTGTCCTCGCCGACCCGCACGGCCGCGAGGTCCATCGTCAGGTACGTCAGCTCCCCGTCCTCCGTCTCGCCGGCCAGGGTGACCCGCAGGGCCTGCCGGGCGTCCCCCACCGGCGGCAGCGGCATGTCGCCGACCTGGACGGTCTGGACGCCGCCGCGCGTGGTCGTGGCCGTGAACTCGCCGCACTTCTCCGGCAGCGACTTCAGCCAGGCCAGGGCGCGGTCGGCGGCCGCCGGGGGATGGGCGGCGACGTGGTAGCGCAACTGGGCGTCGGTGTCGGCGCCGTCGAACGCGGCCGTCGCCTGCGGGCCGGCCGGGGTGCCGAAGAGTTCCTCCGAGTAGAGGACGTCGAGCAGCCGCTGGCAGTCAGGGTTCTTCGTGGTCGCCTTGAGCAGCCCGTCGCGCCAGGTCCTGGCACCCCGCGTGGGTCCCCACGGCTCCCCCAGATCGGCTGCGGTGATCAGCGCCGCCTGTGCCTGGGCCTCGGTGAGGCCGGCCCCGGAGCGCGCGGGCCGCTCGCCGGCGGGCGACGCGCCGGTGGGGGTGGCGGAGGCGGAGAACCACCGTGGCCGCGGCTCGTCCTGGACGGAACAGGCGGTCGTGGCCAGCAGGGCCGTCACGGACAGCGCGGTGGCGAGGAGGGCGCGGGGACCTGGGCCGCGTGGGCCGGCCGGGGGCTGGGGCATCGGAGGGCCTCCTGCGGGAAGTTCATGGAGGTGCCTCGGGGCGGGGCGGACTCTCCAAGATCGGGTACGTGCTCTTACGGCACCACCGCGACGGGCGGCACACCAGTGCGACGGGCTGTTCGGGTGAGGGGGCGCATGTGCGGCCGGTGCCCGCCATAAAGCCGTCGCCCCGCACACCGCCCTCCTGTTACGGTCCCGCCCATGAAGCGCGCCAAGCCGTTCCCGTCTCTCACGACGACGCCGGAGAGTGTCCCGGCGCGCTGACAGCTGACGCAGATGTCCGAAGCCCCGGGGCGAGTGCCCCGGGGCTTTGCCGTGGTGGGGGAGCTCGCCTCAAGACCCGAGGAGCCCGCCATGCAGGACCACATGCACGACCACCGACGGCTCGGCCGTGAACTGAACCTCTTCGACACCGACCCGCTGATGGGCGCGGGGCTGCCGTACTGGCTGCCCGACGGCGCGATCGTGCGGCACACCCTGGAGGAGTACGTCCGCGAGGCGGAACAGCGGGCCGGCTACCGGCACGTGTACTCGCCCGTCCTCGGCAAACGCGAGCTGTACGAGATCTCCGGGCACTGGGACCACTACAGCGAGGACATGTTCCCGCCGATGGACCTCGGCTCGGAGCAGGTCCTGCTCCGCCCGAGCCTGTGCCCCCACCACGCCCTGATCTACCGCTCCCGCTCCCACAGCTACCGCGAACTACCCCTCCGCATGGCGGAGTTGGGCGGCATGTACCGCTCGGAGCTGTCCGGTGTCCTCGGCGGCTTGACCCGGGTACGGGCCATCACCCTCAACGACGCGCACATCTTCTGCACCCTGGAGCAGGCCGTCGAGGAGGCACGTGCCGCGCTGGAGCTGATCGGCCGGGCCTACGCGGACCTCGGCATCCGCGCCGCCCGCCACCGCCTCTCCCTCCCCGGCCAGGGCGGCAAGTACGTGGCGGACCCGGACCTGTGGCGGCGGGCCACCGCCCTGCTGCGCGAAGTCCTGGACGGCTCGGGCATCCCCTACGAGGCCGCCGAGGGCGAGGCGGCCTTCTACGGCCCGAAGATCGACGTGCAGATCGCCGACCCCGCCGGGCGGGAGGCCACCCTCTCCACCGTCCAGATCGACTTCCACCAGCCCGAACGCTTCCACCTGCACTACATCGGCCCCGACGGGGCCAAGCACCGCCCGGTCATGGTGCACCGCAGCGTCATCGGCAGCGTGGAGCGCGCGGTCGCCCACCTCGTCGAGGCCCACGGCGGAGCCTTCCCGCCCTGGCTGGCCCCGGTGCAGCTGGTGGTGCTCCCGGTGGCGGACGACCAGGCCGGCCACGCCCACGAACTCGTCCGCCGCGCCCGTGGACTCGGCCTGCGCGCCGAGGTCTCCGGCCCCGGCCAGGGCACTCTCGCCGCCCGTATCCGCGCCGCTCGACTGGCCCCGTACCAGGCGGTGATCGGCGGCCGGGAGGCCGAAGCGGGCCAGGTGGCACCGCGGCTGCGGGACGGGCGGCGGCCGGCCGCCCTGCCCGCCGCCGAGTTCCTGCGGCGTATCGCGGACCGGGTGGCCGCTCGGGGCGCCGAGCTGTGGGAGGCGGCGTAGGAGCGGGTTCGCGCCCCCGTCCGTCCGGCGGGGACCCGTCCCGGAGGCGGAGTCGGCGCAGGCCGTATGGTCGCTCGTGCGGAGCCCGGTCCGGGCCCGGCGCTCGAACAGTGGAAGGAGCCACCGCCGTGACGGACGGTCAGCGTATTCCGGTGATCATCGATTGCGACACAGGCGTCGACGACGCCCTCGCCCTGCTGTTCGCCGTACGGCACCCGGCACTCGACGTGCGGGCGATCACCTGCGTGGCCGGGAACACGGACGTGGACGGCGTGGTCCGCAACACCCTGACCGTGCTGGAGGTGGCCGGTGCCGGTGACATCCCCGTCGCCCGGGGTGCCGAGCGTCCGCTGATCGAGCCCGTGCGGACGGCACGGCATGTGCACGGGCAGGACGGGATGGGCGACCTGGGGCTGCCCGCGCCGACCCGCGTGGCGGTCGACGTGGACGCGGTGACGCTGCTGCGTCGCGAGATCCTCGCCTCGCCGAGGCCGGTCACGCTGATTCCCATGGCGCCCCTGACGAACATCGCGCTGCTGCTGCGGACGCACCCCGAGGTGACCCGGAACATCGAGCGGATCGTGTTCATGGGCGGCGCGGTGGCGACCGGGAACGCCACCCCGGTCGCGGAGTTCAACGTGTGGCACGACCCGGAGGCCGCCGCGGTCCTGCTCACCGCGGGTGTGCCGATCACGATGTACGGCCTGGACGTGTTCAAGAAGGTTCTGGTGCCCGCGGGGGAGGTGCAGCGGCTGCGGTCGAGTGCGGAGCCGAGCCTGCGGATGGCCGGTGACCTGCTCGCCCACCGGGACCCGGCCACGTCGGGCGACCCCACGCCCACGGGCGGCCTCGGTGACGCGGGTGCGGTCTGCGCGGTCGTCGACCCGAAGGGCCTGACCACCGAGCGCCTGCCGGTCGAGGTCGTCCTGGCGCCGGGGCCCGCGCGCGGCCAGACGATCGTCGACCGCCGGCCACGGCTCGGGGAGTCCGAGATCCACGAGGGCATGCGCGAGCAGCCCTTGGTGGACGTGGCGCTGGGCGTCGACGTGGAGCGGTACGTGCAGCTGTGGCTGAAGACGCTGGACTGAGCCTGGGACAAGCCGGCTCCCTTTGCGTGGTCTGCCTCGTCTCGGGGCGCGAGGAGAGCGTAGGAGTACACTCCTTAGGGGTGTACTCCTCGTCCGCAGTCTTCCAAGGAGCCCCATGAACCGTCGGGCAAGGCCGGACAAGCCGTCGCGTGTCTACGATCGCGGGAGCGAGTGGGACGCGCTCACCTCCTTCGTGAACCGGCCTCGGCCGCACGCCATGCTCGGGATCGTCAGCGGCCGGCGACGCATGGGGAAGACGTACCTCCTGCGGGCGCTCGTCGAGCAGTGCGGAGGCTTCTACTTCGGAGCCACGGCGGGGACGGAGGCGGAGTCCCTCCGCCAGTTCAGTGCAGCTCTGGCAGACCACTCGGGTTCGCCAGTGCCCTTTTCCTTCGCCACGTGGGATGACGCGATCTCGTATCTCTTCGATCTCGCCGGGGCGGGGCGGAGGGACAGCCCGTTCCTCGTGGTCATCGACGAGTTCCCGTACTTGGTGAAGGTGGCCCCGGAACTGCCTTCGCTCATCCAGCGCGCGATCGACCGCTTCCAGGTGGAGGAGAGCCGTATGCGGTTGCTCCTGTGCGGTTCAGCGATGTCCGTCATGGGCGGGCTGCTGGCCCCCACGGCACCTCTGCGTGGCCGGGCGCAGCTGGAACTTGTCGTACGGCCCTTCGGATACCGGCCCGCGGCGGACTTCTGGAGCGTCGCCGACGATCCCGCGCTGGCCGCGCGACTGCACGCCATCGTGGGAGGTACCCCCGCGTACCGCCGCCAGTTCCTGGCGGATGACGTTCCCGCGGGTATGAGCGACTTCGACGACTGGGTGTGCCGCACCGTCCTGGCGCCGTTCAGTCCGCTCTTCCGAGAGGCCCGGTATCTGCTTGCAGAGGAGGCGGACATCCGTGACACCGCGCTGTACCACTCGGTGCTCGCGGCCGTGGCGCAGGGCAACACGACGCGAGGCGGCATCGCCGGCTACATCGGTCGCAAGTCCGTCGACATCTCGCATCCGCTGAACGTCCTGGAGGACAGTCACCTCCTGGTGCGGGAGGCGGACATCTTCCGGGCCGGCAAGTCCCAGTACCGCATCACCGAGCCGCTGATCACCTTTTATGAGGCCGTCATGCGCCCGGCCTGGGCGCGCCTGGAGAGCGGTCAGGCCGCGGAGGTCTGGGCGCAGTCGTCGGAGCGCTTCGCGGCGCAGGTGGCCGGTCCGCATTTCGAGGCGATGTGCCGCGAGTACGTGCTCGGACCGGGCCGCTCCTTGCTCGACACGTCACTGGGCGAGATCGGCAGCGGCGTGGTGACCGACTCGAGGGAGCGTCGGCAGATCCAGATCGACGTAGCCGTGGTGGAGCCGGGGTCCGGTGGGAACAAGTCCGCGGTCACGCTGCTCGGTGAGGCGAAGTGGGGGACCCTCATGGGAGTGAGCCACCTGGGGCGTCTGGAGCGGGCCCGGGAACTCCTTGCCGGGCGGGGGATGGACACCACGCGATGCGGTCTGGCGTGCTTCAGCGCTGCCGGTTTCAGCGATGCCCTGCGGGACGAGGCAGAGCGGGGTGGTGTCCTGTTGATCGGCCTCGACGAGCTCTACGGTCGGGCGACGCCGACGGCCGTTCTGCCCTAGAGAGATGGGGCCCCGGGCTCGGAAGCCCCGGGCCCCATCGGACGTCAACGCGTCGCGCGCTTCCTGCGGGTCACGACCACCATGGCCGCGCCGCCCGCCAGGAGCACGGCCGCGCCGATGGCGATCGGGCCCGTGCTGCTGTTGGCGCCCGTTTCGGCGAGGTCGCCACCGCCGCCGTTCGGCTTGGGGGCCGGGGGCGTCGTCGACTCGGAGGCGGACGGGGTGGGGGTGTCCGTTTCCGTGGCGGGGGGCGTCGAGGGCTCGGCGGGCTCCGACGGGGTGGCCGGCGGCGTGGTCTCCTCGGCCGGCTTCGAGGGGGTGGCCGGGGGCGTCGAGCTCGCCGGAGGCTCCGCCGGCGGGGGCGTCGTCGTGCAGTCCTTCGTGCCGCCGTTCCAGGCCGCGATCAGCTTGTCCTTGATGACCGGACGGTCCGGGCCCTTGGGCAGCTCACCGTGCTCGAAGCCGTCCTTCGCCTCGAGGTCGCCGTCGAACTTCACCGCGCCCCGGTAGAGGTCGATCTGCCCGAAGCAGCCCTTGTCCGGGATGGCGATGTCGAGCGAGTCGGTGCCGCCCGGCTTGACCGTGACCGTGTCGAAGTCGACGAACACCTGCTCGCCGGAGGTCTCGAAGGTCGCGCCGTGCGCGAGGTAGGAGGCCAGGGAGGCCGTGCACGTCGTCGCGTCGCCGGCCGTGCGGACCTTGATGTGGACCTTGCCGTCCTCGGTCGGCTTCAGGTTCTGGTCGTCGACCTTCACCGAGTCGAAGAAGTTCACGCCGTCGAGCGAGAACTGGCAGCGGTCGGTCCCGGTCTCCGTGCCCGCGCCGGTTCCGGGCTTGTAGGTGCCGCCGGACGACCAGCCGTCACCACCGGGCGAACCGGTGGCGAACGCGGTGGTGGCGGATGCGGCGCAGAGGGCGAGGGCCGCGGCGCCCGTCCCCAGCAGGCGGCGCGCGGTGACACGTCTCGCTATGGACATAGGGGTATCCCGTTTCTTGGCGTGTGCCTGAACCCGGGTGACGGCAAGCGGGCAGCGCGCGGCGCACGGCTGCCGGGGGCCACACCGGGGTGAGTGGTCTGAGAAACACTGGGCTCATTGGTCACATGCGCCTCAGTGCGCCCCCATCGTGGCCGTGCCGCAGCAGGCTGTCAACCTGCGGGTATGCAAGGAGAGTTGCTCCGTCATCACACTTTCATCACAGCGGGAATGGATCACTCCGATCAACGCGATGGTTCCTTTTTCCGGCATTCTGGACAGATTCAATGCTGTCGCCCGTATGCCCTGCGAAGGAGACCGCGTGACCGATCGCTCCACCCTCGACCTGTCGTCCCGGGACCCCGACTGGTGGCGCCAGGCCGTCGTCTACCAGATCTATCCCCGCAGCTTCGCCGACGCCGACGGTGACGGCCTCGGCGACCTGCGCGGCATCACCCGACGCCTGACCCACCTCGCCGCCCTGGGCGTGGACGCCCTGTGGCTGAGCCCCTTCTACCCGTCCGAGCTCGCCGACGGCGGCTACGACGTCGCCGACCCCCGCGGCGTCGACCCGCGCCTGGGCACCCTCGACGACTTCGACGCCCTGGTCGCCGAGGCGCACCGGCTCGGCCTGAAGGTCATCGTCGACATCGTGCCCAACCACTCCTCGGACCAGCACGTCTGGTTCCAGGAAGCGCTGCGCTCCGGGCCCGGCTCCGCGGCCCGCGACCGGTACGTCTTCCGCGACGGCCGCGGCGAGCACGGCGAACTCCCGCCCACCGACTGGCAGTCCGTCTTCGGCGGCAGCGCGTGGAAACGGGTCCCCGACGGCCAGTGGTACCTGCACCTGTTCGCCCCCGAACAGCCCGACCTCAACTGGGAGAACCAGGAGGTCCGCGCCGACTACCGCACCACCCTGCGCTTCTGGTCCGACCGCGGGGTCGACGGCTTCCGGGTCGATGTCGCCCACGCCCTCGTCAAGGACCTGAGCGAACCGCTGCGCGACCTCGGCGCGCCCGAGCTGAGCCGCGAGGAGGCCCTCACCGGCATGCCGCCGGGCACGCACCCCTTCTACGACCGCGACGACGTGCACGAGATCTACCGCGACTGGCGCAAGATCCTGGACGCCTACCGCCCGCCCCGGATGGCCGTCGCCGAGGCGTGGGTGCCCGGGGCACGGCGCGCGCTGTACGCCCGTCCGGACGAGCTCGGCCAGGCCTTCAACTTCGAGTATCTGGAGGCCGGTTGGGACGCGGCAGAGCTGAGGCAGGTCATCACCGAGTCGCTGGCCACCGCCCGGGCGGCGGGTGCCTCGGCCACCTGGGTGCTGTCCAACCACGACGTCGTCCGCCACGCCTCCCGGCTGATGCTCCCGCCCGGCACCGACCTCAACGCCTGGCTGCTCTCCGGCGGTCACGCCCCGGCCGTCGACGAGGCGGCCGGGCTGCGCCGGGCCAGGGCGGCCACCCTGCTGATGCTGGCGCTGCCCGGCTCGGCCTACGTCTACCAGGGCGAGGAACTCGGTCTGCCCGAGGTCGCCGACCTGCCCACCGAGGTGCTCCAGGACCCGATCTGGGAACAGACGGGCCACGTCCGCAAGGGCCGCGACGGCTGCCGGGTGCCGCTGCCGTGGACCACGACCGGACCGTCGTACGGCTTCGGGCCGGGCGGCGCCTGGCTGCCGCAGCCGCCCGGCTTCGCCGCCTACGCCGTCGAGGCGCAGGACGGCGTCGAGGGCTCGACCCTGGAGCTGTACCGCACGGCCCTGAAGCTGCGCCGCAAACTGCTCGACGGGGAGGAGCTGACCTGGGCGGCGGACGTCCCCGACGGCGTGCTCCAGTTCGACCGCTGCGAGGGCTGGCGCTGCGTGACGAACCTGTCCGGCACGGCGGTCCCGCTGCCCGCCGGTGAGGTGCTGCTGAGCAGCGCCCCACTGGAGGACGGCCGGCTGGGGCCGGACACGACGGTGTGGCTCGGGCGGTAGCCCCGGGCCCTGCTCGCCCCGCCGGGTACCGACGCGGCGGGGCGAGCGGAGGCGGCCGGGCCCGAACGTCCGGCACCGGCAGGGGGCCGGACGGCGCTCGGGCACGGCGGCCCGGGCGGCGTACAGGTCACGGCGGCCGGTGCGTGCCCTGCGCCGGTACGCGCCCGCGTGGGGCGCCCACCGCTGTGCGGGGCGCCCGGTCCGGCACCGGCAGGGGGCCGGACGGCGCTCGGGCACGGCGGCCCGGGCGGCGTACAGGTCACGGCGGCCGGTGCGTGCCCTGCGCCGGTACGCGCCCGCGTGGGGCGCCCACCGCTGTGCGGGCGCCCGGCGTCCGCCACCCGCACGGCCCAGCAATAGGCGCCACCTGCGGGAAGGCCCCGCGAGAATCGCCGGCAGAGTGCCGTCGACGTCCGCACAGGGAGCCCCGCCCGCCATGAACAGGTCCAGGAAGACAGCAGCCGTGGCGGGGGCCGTCGTCGCGGGGGTGCTCGCGTTGCCCGGCCCGTCGGCGACGGCCCGGGACGGCGAGCTGTGGGGTGCCGCGACCATCGCACCCGGCCGGGAGGGGATCGTCGCGGTCGCGGGCTCCCATGGCGTGGCGCCGGGTGCCACGCTGACGCTGACGGCGCCCCGGGGCGCCCGTGTGACGGCCACGCCGCTCGACGCGCCCGGCTACCTGGGCCGGGTCGCCGCCGACGGCCGTAGCGGGACGTACACCGTCACCGGCGACGCGGCCGGGCAGGCGTGGCAGAGCCGTACGTTCCCCTTCGTGCTCGCGGTCCCCGCCGACGCCGTGCCCGGCACGCGGCTGCGCGACTGCGTCCTGCTGATCACCGACGCGCACGGCGTGCGGCAGGCGGGCGGCCGGTGTGCCGTGACCGTGGGGCTGGCCGGGCCGACGCTGACCCGCCCGCTGTCCGGCGTGCCGCTGGACGTCCGGCCGCCGATCGCCGGTACGGCGCACCCCGGCGCCCGGATCACCGTCCGCGACAAGGACGACCGGGAGGCCTGCGTGACCACCGCCGCCCCCGACGGCACCTGGGCCTGCACCCCGGGCCCGGCGTTCCCGGCGGGCGCCAACCGGCTCCAGGCGGTCGCCACCCTGAACGGGGTGAGCGCCCTGAGCGAGCAGATCGACATCTCGGTGGCGGACGCCGGCGCCGGTCAGTAGCGCACGGCCCGGGCGACCTCGGCCCGGACCTCGCCGGACAGGTCGTGGGTGCTGCGGGCGGTGGCCGTGGCGGAGTCGCCCGCCTGCACGTGCTCCACGGTGACGATGACCGTGTCGATCAGCCGGCCCCCGGCGTCGTCGAAGTCGACCTGGACGGCGAAGGACCTGGCCGAGTCGTCGGTGTTGTCGACGGTGACCTCGGCCCGGGCCCGGTCGTCGGAGCCGACGGTGGTCTCGCCGACCTTCACATCGCCCTTGACGTCGATGCCGCCGCGGATGTCGTCGAGCCGGCGTCCGGCCTCCGCCGTGGCCGACTCCACGGCCTCGGAGGCCTGCGAGGCGATCGACCCGACCGCGGACTCCGCCTTGCGGGCGGTGTCCGCGGGGCTGTCGCCGCCGCAGCCGGTGAGCACGGCGGACAGGGCGAGCGCCAGCGCCGCACCGCCCGTCGCCCAGCGCGTCCGGTGGCGGGCAGCAGCCATGTCGCCTCCCTGGTCCTTGGGACGACGTCTTACGGCCTCACGGCGCCGCGGCGTCACGTGTGCCCGAGGCCGCCGCCGCCGAACGATCCGCTGGACCCGGGCAGCCAGCGGCGGGGCTTCTGGTCCTTGCCCGTCCTGGTGCTCGCGTGGTGCAGCTCATGGGGAAGGAGCCGCTGGCCGTCGCGCGTCACGACCGGCATCTCGTCGGGCTCCCGCATCTCCCGCATCTCATGGACCGGCCCGCCGTCCGGGAGGTGCGGCTGCTCCTCGGGGGCGGGGTGGTGGGTGTCCTTGTCCATGACCCGCATGCCGACCCGCACGGACCAGATCAGCGCGAGGGCGATGACCGCCCCGCCGATGAAGGCGATGGTCACGGCGACCGCGTGATCTGAGGACGCCGCCAGCAGTTCATACGTTGCCGTACTCATGCTCCGATTATCGCCGACGTAATGCGATAAAGCGCCCGCAATGTCCCGACCTGGCCATCCGCCCCGGACGCGCGGGCAACCTCCGCGGCGCCTGCGACGACCTGACGGTGATACCCCGTCCCCCCCCACACACGAGGGAGATCACCATGCGCAGACACCTCGCACGGCTGCTCACCGTGCTCGCCGTGCTGGCGGCGGCGCTGGCCACCCCCGGCATGGCGAGCGGCAAGGCGCAGGCCGCCGACGAGTGGAACCCGCCCGCGCACCTCGTCCAGCCCCTGAACGAGGTGTGGAACCACGTCGAGTCGACCTACGGCAACCTGTACGGCTTCCGCAACTACGGCTGGGACCAGGTCATGGCCAACCGTGGAAGCGTCAACTACTGCGTCCGCTGGGAGTCCGACGCCCCGGTCAGCGCCGCCCTGCGCGACCGGATCCACGCCGCGCTGAAGAAGCAGTTCGGCAAGTGGATGACGGCCATGACCGAGAACGGCAAGGGGCACAACGCCTGGCCCTACACGAACGTCCCCGTCAACATCGTCGGCTGGGCGGTGAAGAACCGCTCCACCCTCCAGTGGACCGACAACTCCGTCGACATCTACACCGGCATCCTCGACAGCGGCGGCGCCCCGCAGTGCGCCCCGGACTGCGGCCGCTTCTTCCACCAGGACGGCAACTACTCGAAGTGCCCGGGCGGCGCCGCCCGCCATTACGACCAGTCACTGTGGCTGACCAAGGGCTTCGGCGGCGGCGCGGGCGGTGACTGGGGCCAGCGCATGGGCCAGGAGTACTTCACCGGTGCCCTGAACCAGGAGAACATCCACATCTACCTGCACGAGGTCGGCCACACCTTCGGCCTCGACGACTTCTACGACTGGTCGCCGACCGGCCAGTGCTGCTTCCTGATGAAGGCGGGCAGCGCCACGCAGATCACCGAGTTCGACAAGTGGATGCTGCGTGACTTCTGGCGCCATCTGAAGAGCCGCTACGGCCTCTGACCGGCTCCGGGCGGTGCGGGCGGCCCCGGCTCCCGTGCCGCTCTCCGGCGTACGGTGGAAGAACCGGGGGTATTCCGCAACCGGTGGCCGGCGGTCTCCCGGCCACGCCCCCCCCGTCCGCAGCAGGAGTCCCGATGACGTCCGCCTCCTCGCCCTCTCCGCCCTTCCCGGCCCCCTCCGAGGTCCGGCTGAGACTCGCGGTCCAGCCGCGCCTCGGCCGCACGGCCCGCCGTATCGACGGGGCGTGGTGGCCCCGGTCGTACGACCTGGCCGCGGAACTGCCCGGCCTGCTGGCCGTGCTGCCGCGCTCCTGGGGCCGGATCAGCAGCGTCCTGGTCCACGGGGACACCTGGCTCGACTGCCCGGAGCACCTGGACGTCGCCGGCCAGGAGGTCCACGTGGGCCGCAGGGACTCGCCGATCACCCCGGACACCGTCTGCCTGCTCACGCCCGGCCGGGGCCGCTGGGACCTTCTGGTGGTGCCGCCCGCGACGACGGAGACGGAGGCGGTCGGACTCATGGAGCGGGCCGTCACAGAGGGCGAGTGACGCCGGGGAGCTAGTGCGCGAGCAGCACCAGCGCCAGGGCGACCAGCGCCGGGACGGTCTGGACGAAGAGGATCTTCCGGCTGGCGGTGGCCGCGCCGTACACCCCCGCGACCGCCACGCACACCAGGAAGAACACCGAGACCTGGAAGCCCACCGGGTCGGACGCCACCGCGCCCCAGAGCAGGCCGGCGGCGAGGAAGCCGTTGTAGAGGCCCTGGTTAGCGGCCAGGGCCTTCGTGCCTTCCGCGAACTCGGCGCTGGTGCCGAAGGCCGCGCGGGCCCGCGGAGTGGTCCACAGGAACATCTCCAGCACCAGGATGTAGGCGTGGAGGGCGGCGAGAACCAGCACCGCGAGGGTGGCGAGGGTCGACATGGGCCGCATCATCGCAGGCCCGCCCGGCCGGTCCTCGCCCCGCCGTCCTCGTTCGGGCCCGTCCGAGAGGCGGCGCGGGGCGCCGGGTGGCAGATTGCGGGCAGTGGAAGGCCGGGCCGGGCCGTCGCGTCCCCGCGTGTGCCGCTCGGGAGCCCGGCCCGGCCTTCCCGCCCGGTGGCGGTCGGAAGCAACGACGGGGCCCACGGCGATCTTCGGCGAACCCGGCTCCGGGTCCGCCGTTCGGCCGAGGGAGTGGCTCGCGTGGTCGCGAACGGTGGCCGTTCGGCCGAGGTGGCGGGACCGGCCCCGGCAGGAGATTGAGGGTCGGTCCTCGACCCCGTGACAGAGGTGAGTGAGGGCCCGTCCCTCCGCCCTGTCACAGGAGTACGGCCATGGCCCTTCAGTTCCGGCCCGCGTCGAGCGCGCCGGCGGTCCCCGCCCCGCGCGCGCTCCGTCACCGGGAGGGCTTGCGACAGCCCCCGCGAGGAGCGCGCCGGGACGGCCTCTACTGGGCCGGGTCGGCGGTGTTCGCGCTCGTGCTGGCCGCGGTGACGACGCTGCCCGCCCACCGGGTGTGGGGTGCGTGCGCGGCCGTCGGTTATGCGGGGGCGGCCGTCCTGGCAGGCCGCACCCCGTACGCCTGGGGCCGGGCGAGCGCGGTCGCGGCGGTCGCGGGCTCGGTACTGCTGCCGCTGGCGGTGCTGATGGTGCTGGGCACGGCCCAGTCGGAGGTCGGAGTCGTCGAGCACTCCGGCGACCTGCTGCTCGCCACCGGCAGTCCCTACGCCCCGCATCCGTCGCTCGTGGACGACTTCAACCCGTACCTGCCGGGCATGGCCCTGCTCGGCCTCCCCCACGCCCTGCTGGGCGACAGCCCGCTGACGGACGCCCGGCTGTGGTTCGCGGCGGTGTTCGTGGGCGCGCTGGCCGTGGCGGCACGCCCCGGGGGCGGCCGGGTGCGCGGGGGCTGGAGGCGCGGGGCTCCTTCCGCCGCACGTACGGCCCCGGCCGACCCGGTCAACCCTGTTCTGCTGTTGGCCAGTTGTCCGGCCGTCGCGCTGGCGCTGGCGGTGGGCGGGGTCGATCTGCCGGTGATCGGGTTGATGTGTCTGGGGCTGGCCCTCGCGGGGCGGCGTGGGGGGTGCCGTGGGCGCGGGGGCGGCGATGGGGGCCGCGGCGGCGCTGAAGTGGACCGCCTGGCCGCTGCTGCCGGTCGCGCTGGTGCTGCTCGCGGTGACGGCGGGGCGCCGGGCCGCCGTGCGGGCCGCGGTGACGGCCCTGGCGGTGGCGGCGGCCGGTGTCGTGCCGTTCGCCCTCGTCGATCCGCACGCGTTCGTCGAGCACGTGGTGCTGTTCCCGCTCGGCGCGGCCGGCGCCGGATCGCCGGCGACCAGTCCGCTGCCCGGTCACCTGCTCGCCACCCATGTGCCCGGGGGCCGCGCCATCGCCGTGACGGCGCTGGCCGGGACCGCCGTCGGAATGGCGGTCTGGCTCCTGGCCCGCCCGCCGCGCACGGTCGTCGCCGCGGCGGACCGTGCGGCGCTCGGACTGGCCCTGGCCATGTGCCTGATGCCGGCCACGCGCTTCGGCTACCTCGTCTATCCGCTGGTGCTGGCCGCGTGGTTCCGACGTGACCGCTTTCTGCCGTCACATGGCCGAATCTCCGTTGCCCATGAGCCTCAACTTTGATCAGCTGTCTCACTGGTCTTGTTCGATTCTGATCGAGCATCGCACGGCTCCCAGGGGAGGAGCTTGTGACAAGTGGGGGAGTTTCCTTGATGCATCACGATTCCGTCGTGCTGCGCCGCGCCAGATTCCGGCGCGGCGCCGCGGCTCTGACGTTCGTGGCGTTGACCGCCGGCACCGCCCTGACGGGCGTACCGGTCGCCACGGCCGCCGGCAGCGCGGCCCTCGCAGGGACGACCTGCACGCCGACGGAGGGCTTCTCAGGCTGCCGGCTGTTCGATCCGACGGGCGCCCGCGAGGAGTTCCAGGTCCCGGCCGGCGTCACGGCGCTGGACGTGCGGGCCTGGGGCCAGGGCGGCGAGGGCACCCCCTCCGCCAACGGCGGCGCGGGCGGCTACACCGCGGGCACGCTCAGCGTCACGCCCGGGGAGCGGCTGTCGCTCGCGGTCGGCGTCCAGCGCTTCGGTGACGCGCTCGGCGGCGCGGGCGGCGGCAAGCGCGCCGCGGTCGGCGGCAACAGCAGCGGCGTCCGCACCGGCGACGGCAAGCCGCTGCTCATCGCCGCCGGTGGTGGCGGCGGTGGGTACGGCAGCCCGGAGTCCGGCCAGGGCGGCCCCGGTGGCGGCGAGCGCGGCCAGGACGGCACCAAGCCGGAGCGCGGCGGCAAGGGCGCGGCCGGTCCCACCGGCGGCGCGGGCGGCGGCAACGGCTCCCCCGGCGCCGACGCGTCCGCGGGCGGCAAGGGCGGTGCGGGCGGTTCCGGTTCGGGCGGCGAAGGCGGAGGCGGCGGCGCCGGCTACGCGGGCGGCGGCGGTGGCGGCGGCACGGACGAAGACCGGGGCGTGGCCGGCAGCGGCGCGGGCGGCAGCAGTTATGTCGACCCGAACCGGGTGACCGGCGCCCGGCTGCTCATCGGCGACCGCACCCAGGCCCCGGCCGAGAACGACCCCTTCTGGCAGGCATCCGACGAGCCGGTGCGCGGCGGCATCGCCGAGGGCGGCGTCAACACCGACCGCTCCGGCCACGGGCGGATCGTCTTCCAGTGGAAGACCTCCGCGATCGCGGAGCTCACCCAGGTCGCCGGAGGCGGCCAGACCGTCCCGCCGGGCGGCGGCGCGGACCCGGTGGCCGTGGTGGCCCGGGACAAGGCCGGAAACCCGGTCGAGAACGCCTCCGTCACCTTCACGGTCGAGGACCCGGACAAGCTCGGCGCCTTCTTCTTCGTCAAGGGCGGCGCCGACACCACCGAGCTGGCCGTGCCGACCGACGCCCGGGGCCGCGCCCGGTCCGCGCCGCTCCAGGCGGGCAACGACAAGGAAGGCACGTTCACGGTCCGCGCCGAGGCCGGCGGCGCCTCGACGGTCTTCACCGTGAGGGTGAAGAAGTCGTCCTACACCGTGACCGTCGCGGGCGGTGACGGCCAGCAGGCCGAACAGGGCCAGGACTTCGCGGAGGCCCTCCAGGCCCGCGTGGTCAGGTCGGGCGCCACGGCACCGGCCGGCACGGAGGTCGAGTTCCGCGTCGAGGACGACAGCGACGACGCCCCCCGCTTCGAGGACGGCGAGCAGGTCGTCCGCGTCAGGACCGACGACTCGGGCAAGGCCACGGCGCCGACCCTGACCGCAGGTGAGGGCACGGGCACGTACACGGTCGCCGCGTCGGTCGGTGACGCCATGACCCAGTTCGCGGTCGAGGTCGTCGCCGGTGACGGGCCCTCGGCGTCCCCGAGCCCCTCGGCCGACCCGACCGCCTCGGCGTCCCCGAGCCCGTCGTCCAGCACGAGCACCTCGGGCACGACCGGCGGCATCGGCTCCTCGACCACGGGCGGCACGTCGACGGACCTCGACAGCGGCAGCCTCGCCTCGACCGGCACCGGCGGCATCGGCCTCCTCCTCGCGGCGGCCGCGGCCCTGGCCACGGTGGGCTTCGCGGCGTTCCGCCTCGCCCCGCGCCTGAGGCTCCGCTCGCGCGACGACGCGTGACGCGGCGGCACAGCGCCTGACACCAGGCGTCACCGCGACTGACACCACGCGTCACCGCGACTGGCACCACGCGTCACCGCGACTGCCCGTACCCGATCACCGGGTGCGGGCAGTCGCCGTTTCGGGCGCCGGAGAAACAGGCGATGAGAGAGGTGCGCGTTTTGCGGAACCTTTGCCCGGGGGTCGGGCGTTGGGCCAGTGAGCGCGCGGGAGCGGGTTCGCGAGATGACTTCCGACGATTACCGAGGTGACTCAATGGCAGTCTGGGACAAGCTCAAGGACCAGGCCAAGGCTCTCCAGCAGAATCAGGGCGGGCGTGGCGCCACCGGTGGGCACAGCGGGGGGACGAGGTCCGGCGGTGGCAGCAAGGCCCAGCTGATCGGTGTGCTGAAGACGCAGCTCGGCTCGCTGAAGACGGAGTTGAAGAGCGGTGCCTACCGGGACGCGAGCATGGCGGTGTGCGCGCTGGTCGCGGCGGCCGACGGGCAGGTGGATCCGGCCGAGCGGCAGCAGGTCGAGTCGATGATCCTCAGCAACGACGTGCTCCAGAACTTCCCGCCGGAGCAGCTGCGACAGCGTTTCAACAAGCATGTCGACCAGCTCACGATGAACTTCCAGCACGGCAAGGCCGAGGCCATGCAGGAGATCGCCAAGGCCGCCAAGAAGCCCACCGAGGCCCGGGCCGTGATCCAGACCGGCATGGTCATCGCCGGTGCCGACGGCCACTTCTCCCAGGCAGAGGCGACGGTCCTGCGCGAGGCCTGCGCGACGCTGGGGCTGTCCCCGGCCGAGTTCCAGCTCTGAGTCCCGGCTCTGATTCGACCCCTGGTTCCGCTCTGATCAGCGATCCGGCCAGGCCCCCCTCGGTCCCGCCTGGGGGGCCCGCAGCGCGTCCACGGCGAGGCGGGCCGCCGTGCCGATGACCGCGTCGGCGGCGGGCTGAAGGGCGGAGGTGCGGGCCGTGCGCGTGAAGACGGCGACGGCGTAGCGGCCCCCGTCGGGATACTCGACCACGCCGACCTCGTTGCGCACGGTCGGCAGACTGCCCGTCTTGCCCGCCACGTGGACGTCGTCGAAGGGAAACCCGGACGCCAGCCGGTGCGGCCACACCTGGAGCCCGAGGACCCGGCGGATGGCCGCGCCGTGCTCGGGCGTGCAGGCCTCGTCGCGCCAGACGGCGGCGAGCAGCCGTGTCATGTCACGCGGGGTGCTGTGGTTGGTACGGGCCGGGTCCAGAGCCCGCAGCCGTGCGACGACGTGCGGGTCGGCCAGCGACCGTGCGCCCCCGGGGCCGGCGTCCTCCTTGATGGTGGCGAGGAGTTCGCCGAAGGTGTGGACGGCGTGCGTGCCGGTGAGGCCCAGGCGGGCCGTCGTGCGGTTGACGGCGTCGAGACCGACGCGGGCCAGCAGCAGGTCGGCGGCGGCGTTGTCGCTGACGGACATCATCAGATAGGCGAGGTCCCGCAGCGACAGCCGGGCGCCGTCGAGCATGGCGGCGAGTCCCGTCGGGCCGGCGGTGCGTCCCTCGGGCGGGCACTCGACCTGCTCGGTGAGGTCCAGGAACCCCGCCGCGGCCTGCTCGTGGAGCGTGACCAGCAGACAGAGCTTGTGGACGCTGGCGGTGCAGACCGGCTGGTCCGCCCCGGCGTCGAGCTGCGCGCCGCTGTCGATGTCGACGGCGTGCAGCCGGCCGGTGACCCCGGCGTCGGCGAAGGCCGCGTGGATGCGGGTGAGGGCGTCGGTCACAGCCAGTACTCCGATGCCGGGCGCAGGTGCAGCGGGCGGGCAGGCAGGTCGGGGGCCGCGCCGGCGGTGGTGCGCAGCGCGTGTGTGGCGGCCTCGGCGAACGCGGACACGGCGGCGTCCCCGCGTCCCGCGGGCCAGGCGACGGAGTGCCGCAGGGCCAGCGGTGCGCCGGTGAGGGGCCGCCATACGACACCCTTTTCCGTGTCCACGCCCGCTGCGGCCTCCGTGCCTTCTTTCGCGTGCCCGTGGGTGTCCCGCGGGCCGAAGGCCACCGCCTCCGTGGACAGCACCAGTCCGCGTACGAAGCTGGAGCCCAGGGCGTGGCGTACGGCGGGTGGGGTGTAGCCGTTGCGGGCGCAGGTGGTCAGGAGGTCGTCGTAGACGGCGGGGGCGCCGGCGCGGGGGAAGAGGATCAGGTCGTGGCCGGTAAGGGAGGAGAGCGGTACCTCGTCGAGCCCGGCCGCCGCCGCGCCGCGCGGCAGCAGCACGCCCAGTTCGCGCCGCAGCACCGGGCCCAGTTCGAGCCCGGAGACGTCACACGGGTGGTGGATGAGCCCGACGTCCAGCTCGTGCGCGGCGAACCGTTCCAGTTGCTGGGCGGTGGACAGCTCGTGCAGCTCCAGCTCCAGGCCGCTCGCGCCCGCTCCGCTGAAGCCCGCCAGCAGCGCGGCGACGGTCTCCCCGGAGAGGTCCGGCGGCAGCGCGGCACGCAGCAGGCCGGTCTCGCCGTCCCGGACGCGGCGCGCGGTGGCCATGAACGCCTCGGAGCGGGCGAGCACCTCCCGGGCCTCCGCCAGCAGCAGCGCCCCGGGCTCGGTGAGGGCGACCTGGCGGCTGGTGCGTTCGAAGAGCCGTACGCCCAGGCGCCGTTCCAGGCGCTGGATGCGCTGCGAGAGCGGCGGCTGGGCCATGCCCAGACGAGCTGCGGCCCGGCCGAAGTGTGACTCTTCTGCAACAGCCACAAAGCACTCCAGGTGCCGCACCAGGTCCACGAGCAGTAAGCATATCGGTTCGATATTGATCCGAGATCGATAGCGGTCTTGGACAAGATGCCTGGACGCTGCTGTTCTCGTGGCATGGATCACCACGACAACACCAGTGTCACGACCGAGGGTCGCAGACCGCGCCGGACGGCCCTGCGGGCCGTCACGGCGGGCGCGGTGGTGCTGGCCGTCGCCGCCGGCGGGGCGTTCGCAGCCGGTCTCGGCCCCTTCGAGCGGGACACCGGACCCGACCCCGCGGCCGGGAAACAGGCCCGCGCGTTCCTCGCCGACTGGGCCGCCGGCCGGCTGCCGAGCGCGGCCGGCCGTACGACCAGCCCCGGCACGGCACAGCGGGTGCTGGACAGCTTCACCACCGGCCTCGACATCAGCAAGCCGAAGCTCACCGCCCAGTCCGCGGCCGAGGGCGAGGACGGCACGGTCACCGTCCCCTTCACCGCCCGGATGCCCGTCGAGGGCCTGGGCACCTGGACCTACGAGTCGAAGCTGCCGCTGCGCGAGCAGAGCGACGGCAGTTGGAAGGTGGACTGGAAGCTCTCCCTCGTCCACCCGCGCCTGAGCGATACCGAGAAGTTCCGCCTCGAAAGGGAGGAGACGAAGCCCCCGGAGGTCACCGACCGGGAGGGAACGGCCCTGTCGGGTGCGGAATTTCCTTCCCTGGGGCCGGTCATGGCCCGGCTCGGCGGGGGCGGCGAGGGCACCGGCCCGCGCGGGGCGATCCACCTGGTCGACCGGACCACCGGGAAGGTCGAGCGCACGGAGGCCACATTCGGCGCGCGGACGGTCCGGGACGCGGGCCCGGTCCGCACGACCCTCGACGCCGACTGGCAGGCCGCCGCCGAGAAGGCCCTGGCCGCCCACGCCGACCGCAAGAACGCCGCGCTCGTCGCCCTGCGGATCGACGACGGCGAGATCCTGGCCGTGGCGAACTCCCCGTCGTCCGGCTTCAACCGCGCCCTGTCCGGCACCTATGCGCCCGGCTCCACCTGGAAGGTCGTCACCAGCAGCGCCCTGCTCCTCAAGGACGCCGTCGCACCGGACGACGTGGTGGACTGCCCCAAGTACCTCACGGTGGGGAAGCGGTTCCAGAACGTGGAGCTGTCCGAGCACCCCGGCGCCACCTTCCACAAGGACTTCACCGAGTCGTGCAACACCGCCTTCATCAGCCTGCGCGACCGGCTCGACGACGGGGAACTGGGCGACGTGGCCCGCAAGTACTTCGGCGTGGGCCAGGAATGGCACGTCGGGGCACCCTCGTACGACGGCTCGGTGCCCGTGCCGAAGGACGAGACCGAGAAGGCCGCCTCGATGATCGGTCAGGGCCGCGTGCAGGCCAACCCGCTGATCATGGCGTCCGTCACCGCGACGGCCGTCTCCGGTACCTTCCACCAGCCCTCGCTCACCGAGGGGAACGAGGACACGACCAGCACGACCCCGCTGCCGGAGGGGGTCGTCGCCCAGCTCCGCCAGATGCTGCGCGCCACCGTCACCGACGGCACCGCGCGCGTCCTGTCCGACCTGCCCGGCGAGATCGGGGCCAAGACCGGCACCGCCGAGGTCTCCGACGACCAGGACAACAACGGCTGGCTCGTCGCGCACCGCGGCAACGTGGCCGTCGCCTGTGTCGTCGAGGAGGGCGTCACCGGCGGCGGCTCCGCCGGGCCCGTCGTCCGCGGTCTGCTGGCCGCCGTCCCCGGCGACTCCGAGTGAGAGGAACACGACGCATGCCCGCCGACGCGCCCGCCTCGTCCCGCCGCGCCTTCCTGGCCGCCGCGGCATTGCTCCCCGTCGCCGGATGCGGCACGGCCGGCCGGGACACCGACCGCGCGGGCCGGGCCACCACGACCACCCGGCCCGCCCCGGAGCCGAGCCGCCGCGCCCCCGCGCCGCCCGTCCACCGCCCGCGCCTGGCGGACCTGGAGCGCGAGTACGGCGCCCGCGTCGGCGTCTACGCCCTCGCGACCGGCACCGGCGCCACGGCGGTCCACCGCGCCGACGAGCGCTTCGCGTTCTGCTCGGTCTTCAAGGCCCTGGCCGCCGCGGCGGTCCTGCACCACCGCTCCCTCGACGGCCTGGACCGGCGTGTCACCTACACGCGGGCCGACCTCAAGTCGACCACGCCCATCACCGGACGGAACGTCGCGACCGGCATGACCCTCCGCCAACTCTGCGACGCCGCCGTCCGCCACAGCGACGGCACGGCCGGCAACCTGCTCATGCGCGACCTCGGCGGCCCGGCGAAGCTCACCGCCTATCTGCGCGGACTCGGCGACACCGTCAGCCGCATGGACCACTACGAACCGGAACTGCACGACGTACCGCCGGATGACCCCGGCGACACCACCACCCCCCGCGCGGTCGCCACAGACTTCCGCAAGCTGCTCCTGGGCACGGCCCTGCCCGCCGGTGAACGGGCGCTGCTGACGGACTGGCTCTCGCACAACGCCACCCCGGTCGGCGCCCGCCGCATCCGGGCCGGACTCCCCAAGGACTGGCAGGTGGCCGACAAGACCGGCACGGGCAACTACGGCAGGGCCAACGACATCGCGATCGTCCGCCCGCCCCGCACCGAACCGCTCGTCCTGGCCGTCATGACCGACCGGCCCGGCTACGACGCCGAACCCTCGAACGCCCTGATCGCCGAAGCCACCGCCCGGACCATCACCGCCCTGGGGCTCTAGAGGTCCCGGGCCAGAGATCCCCGGGCCAGAGATCCCCGGTCCAGGGGCCCCCGGGCCCCAGGTGGCCTATAACGGGGGCCATGATCTACCACTCCGTACCGCTCACCGACTGGCACGCCGCCCCCGAGGGTCCGTACGCGCCCGCCTCCCTCGCAGAGGAGGGCTTCGTGCACTGCTCACCGGACGAGCCGACCACGCTCGCCGTCGTCAACGCCTTCTACCGGGACGCGCCCCGGCCCCTGCTGGTGCTCGCCCTCGACGAGGCCCGCCTCACCGCGCGGGTGGAGTGGGAGGCGGCGGACCCCGCCCCGCCGCCCGGGGTCGACGCGGGCACCCTGTTCCCGCACGTGTACGGCCCCCTCGACCGGGACGCCGTCGACCACGTCCTCGAGGTGCGGTGGGACGAGCAGGGCCGGGCGGTGGGACTGGTGGACAGGGACGGGTGAGCGGTACGACAGGATGACCGGGTGAGCGATCAAGAAGCCCCCGTCACCGCCCCCACTCCAGGCCCCGCCCTGCGCCCGGTCCGTGGCGCGGCCCGCTGCGCCGTCGCCGCGCTCGCCCTCGCCGCGCTGGCCTGGGCGGCCCGGGCGGTCTGGCACGTCCGGCTCGCCATGGCGGGGCAGCCGGCGTCCGGCCCGCCGGACCAGGGCGGCGGCCAACACCGCCCGCTGACCGCCCTGGAGGACTCCTACCACCTGGTCAGCTCCTGGGGCGGCGCGGTCACGCTGCTCTGCGCGCTCGCGTTCCTGCTCTGGCTGGACCGCGTCCGCGACAACGCCCGTGCCCTCTCGGGCACGGAACCGCGGTACGGGAATCCGTGGCTCTTGCTGGGTTGGATCGTCCCCGTCGTGAACCTGTGGATACCCCGGGGCATCGTCGCGGACGCCCACCGGTCCGTCTTCCCCGACCGGCGGCTGCCGGCCGTCGTGAACTGGTGGTGGGCCCTGTGGCTGGCCGGTCTGGCCGGCGGCGTGGGCCTCGTCTACGCCGACTCCACGGACGAGGTCATCGCCCGCGCCTACACCGGCGTCCTGCCCCTGCTCGCCGCGGACGTGGTGATCGTGGCGGCGGCCGGAACCGCCGCCCTCATGATCCGCACGCTCACCACCGCCCAGCAGGAGCGCATGGACGAGACCGCACCGGCAGCGCCCCCCGGGAACGCCTCCTAACGCTCCCGCGGCCGGTACACCGACGCGACGAACGAGGCCGTCACCCGCACCGGAGCTGCCAACTCCCCGACCTGCCGCCGCAGTTCCGCCTCACCGACGTGACGCGCGGCCGGGCTCATGGTCACCAGGGCGGCGACGTCCTCGGCGGTGAGGCTCATGGCGTACTCCAGCGACTCGGCGCGCTCGTGCCGGAAGCGGTCCGCCAACGTCCGGTGCAGGCGCTCCCCTTTCCTGGGGTCGACCGCCAGCAGGCCCACCGAGCGGCGCAGTTCGCGCAGGTGCCGGTCGCTGGGCGTGACGACGAGCAGGGCGCCGTCCGGCCGGAGGACGCGGTGGAACTCCGGCCCGTTGCGAGGGGCGAAGACGTTGAGCACCAGGTGGGCGCAGCCGGAGCGGACGGGCCACGGCTGCCAGACGTCCCAGCCGGCGGCCTCGGCGCGGGAATGCGCGCGGGCCGAGGCGCGCAGGGCGTGCGCCGAGCTGTCCAGCCCGAGCCCCATGGCCCCGGGGAGCGCGTCCAGGACGGTCGCGAGGTAGTGACCGGTGCCCGCCCCGGCGTCCAGTACGACGCCGTCGGGCGGGGCGAGTTCCGTGGCGAGCCCCGCGAGGGCGCGGGCGAGCGGGTCGTAGTGCCCGGCCCGGAGGAACGCGCTGCGGCACCTGACCATGTCGGCGGAGTCGGCGCTCGCGGCGCGCCGGTGGCCGGTCAGCAGACTGACGTATCCGTGGCGGGCGATGTCGAAGGTGTGCCGGCCCGCGCACCGCAGCGCACCGTCGGCGCGCTCCAGGTCGGACGGGCACAGGGGGCAGGTCAGGACGGTCAGCAGCCGGTCGGACGGGCGGCGTCGGCCGGTTCCCGGACGGGTGGTCGGCATGAATGCTCCTCGACAGCTCGGCGGGCCAAGAGGCCACGAGCCGAGCTGGATGCAGGCGGTGAACGGCGGATCGTCGGGAGCGCCCGCGGACGGCGGGCACGCCGAGGACGGCGACGTGACCTGGTCACGTCGCCGTCCTCACCGCGGTGTCAGAGGAAGCAGTGCGGAATGCCGGTGCATGCCATACGGCCAGGCTACCGGCTGCCCCCGAACGTCACGACGAGCCGCCCGTCCGAGGCGAAGGACCAGCGCAGGGCCCCGGCGTAGGAGGAGCAGCGGGAACCGTTCGAGCCGGACCAGAACTGGTTCGAGCCGTCGGAGTCGCCGATGACCCGGTCGTTCGACCCGCTGTCGCACGAGGTGTTGTTCCGGAACACCGACGTGCTGCCCGAGTCGAAGTTGAAGTTGCGCTGCTCGTTGCCGACGCTCACGTTGTCCGAGACCTGCATCGCGCCGGTGTTCCTGTTGTAGGTGAATCCGTGCTTGCCGTTCTGGTAGGCGATGCTGCGCCGGACGACGTGGTTGACGCCGATGTCCTCGCCGCCGAGCTTGTAGCCGTTGCGGTCGCCGTTGCCGGCCTGGGAGCCGTCGCTGAGGGTGCCGTTGTCGTAGGCGAGGGAGTCCTCGATGGTGACGGCGCCGATGGGGCCGGTGTCCGTCTTGGTGTAGAGGTCGTAGCCGTCGTCGATGTTGTTGTGGGCCACGGTGTAGCGGAAGACGTTGCCGGGTCCGACGGTGAGCTTCGGGGCGAAGCCGTCGGCGTCCTCGCCGTCGGAGTCGACGTTGTCGTGCGATTCCGCGCTCAGGATGAGGTTGTGGGACGGCCACTGGTCCTTGGGTGTGCTGGAGAGCGCCCGTGAGAGCTGGAGCCCCGAGTCGCGGTTGAAGCGGGTCACCGTGCGCTCGATGACGTTGTTGCTGCCGCCGACGAAGATGCCGTTGTCACCGGCCCGTTCGACGACGAGGCCCTTGACGTGCCAGTACGACGCGTTGACGGCGAGGCCGCGGTTGGCCGGGTCCTCGCTCTGGGCGGAGAAGTCCAGCACGGGCGTCTCGCCCGGGTAGGCGAAGAGTTCCGTGCGGTCGCCGGAGGTGCCGTTCCGGCCCGCCGGGATGGTGACCGTCTGGGAGTGGCGGTAGGTCCCGCCGCGCACGTAGATCGTGCCGCCGGCGGAGATGCGGCTGATCGCGGAGGTGAGGGTCGTGGGGTTCGCCTCCGTGCCGGCCGCGCTGTCGGTGCCGCTCGGCGAGACGTACAGGACCGGGCCGGTGGGCTGCGGTTGGCTGTCGCCCGTCTCGACGTCGAGGTGGTCGATGTTGGGCAGGCCGCCGGAGGTGGTCGGGGCCAGCCGGACGGTGTTGCCGCCCGACCGCAGCGGCACGGTGAGCGTCTTGGTCGCCCAGGTGTTCCAGGCGCCGGTGCCCTCGAAGGACGCCGTGCCGGCCGTCGTGCCGTTGACCACGATGTTCGCGGTGCGCGCGGCGGTCGTGCCGTTGGCGAAGCGGACCTTCAGGGTGGCGGTGCCGGCGGCGGGCGCGGTGACGGTGAACTGGGCGTAGCCGCCGGTTGCGTTGTCGCCGTTGCAGAAGCCGGTGCCGGAGTATCCGGCCCAGTTCGATTCGATGGCGCCGGCGCAGACGGCCGGCGACGTCTCGGCCTCGTACCGGGTGGTCGCCGCCTGTGCCGTGGTCCCGGACAGCGCGACGAGGCTGCCGGCCAGGAGGCCGACGGAAGCGATCACTGGTCTCAGGTGCATCTTCGTCTCCAGGGTGAGAGCGGACGCATGGGGCTGGCTGGAGTAAGCGCTTTCTGGGAACGTAAGAGCTTGCCGTGGACGCGTCAATAGACGTGTACATGATTCTCATTCATATTCATGAACATCCGATCGTCCGCCCTCTTGACTTCGACGGCTACCGTCCGCCCGTGAGCGAACTGTCGGCTGTGTACCTGCCGGAGCTGACCGCCGGGCGGCTGCTCGGCTCCTGGCGGCCGGACGTTCCCGCGCTGTTGCTCGTCGTCGTCCTGGGCGGGCTCTACGGATGGGGTGTCGCACGTGTCCGCGGCCGGGGCGGCTCCTGGCCGCTCGCGCGTCTCGCCGCGTTCGCCGGGCTCGGTCTGGGCACGATCGTCGTCGCCACGATGTCCGGACTGGCCGTCTACGACCGTGAACTGTTCTGGCCCGCCGCCGTGCAGAACGTCAGCCTCGACCTGCTCGCGCCCCTGGGGCTCGCCCTGGGTGACCCGCTGCGGCTGGCGGCCGAGGCCCTGCCGGAGGGCGGTGCGGGCCGCCTGCGGCGGGTCATGAGCGGCCGGCTGGTCAGGACCCTGACGTTCCCCCTCGTCAGCACGGTGCTGGTGCTGGCCACGGAACTGACCGTCTACTTCACGCCGTACTTCGCCACCGCGCTGCGCGTGGGCTGGCTGCACGAGCTGATGTATCTCCATCTGCTGGCGGCCGGCTGCCTGTTCGTCCTGCCGGTGCTCACGCGCGAACAGGCGCTGCCCGCCTGGTGCACCCACCCCGTCCGGGCGGCCCTGGTCTTCCTGGACGGTGTCGTCGACGCCCTCCCCGGGCTGGTGGTCATGACGCACGGCACCTTGATCGCGGGCGCCTGGTACCTGCACCACGCGCCGCCCTGGTCCCCCGACGTCCAGCACGACCAGCAGATCGGCGGCGGCGCCATGCTCGGCATCGCCGAACTGGCCGCCCTGCCCTTCCTGCTGGCGGTCCTCGCGCAGTGGGTCCGCGCCGAGCGCGCCCAGACGGCGGCACTGGACCGCCTGCTCGACGCCGAACTCGCCCCCGCCGCACCCGCATCCGAGCCGGGCCCGGGTCCCGAACTGGTGCGGCCCTGGTGGGAGACGGAGAAGAGCGAGGTGGCGGAAAGGGTGCGGCGGCAGGGGCACGACGCCGGGCAGGCTGACCCGTATGGCGACCTATGACACGCTCGGCGCGGCCTACGCCCGTACACGGCGGCCCGACCCGCGGATCGCCGCGCGGATCCACGCCGCGCTCGGCGACGACATCGGGCACGTCCTCGACGTCGGAGCGGGCACCGGCTCCTACGAACCACCGGAGACGGTCCTCGCGGTCGAACCCAGCCGGGTCATGCTGGACCAGCGACCGCCGGGAGCCGCACCCGGTGTGCAGGCCGTCGCGGAACGCCTGCCGCTGCGGGACGGCGCCGTCGACGCCGTGATGGCGGTGCTGACCGTCCACCACTGGACCGACCTCGAGGCCGGCATCAGGGAACTGCGCCGGGTGGCCCGCCGCCGCGTCGTCGTCCTGACCTGGGACCAGGACGTCTTCCGTGAACGGTTCTGGCTGGTACGGGAGTACCTCCCCGAGGCGGCCCCGTTCGACGACACCCGCGCCGTCCCCGCCGGCCGGCTGGCCACCCTGCTCGGCGGAGCACGGCAGGAGACGGTCCCCGTCCCCCACGACTGCACGGACGGATTCGCCGCCGCGTACTGGCGCCGCCCCCACGCCTACCTCGACCCGCGGGTGCGCGCCGGGATCTCCCTGCTCGCCCAGACCGGCGAGGACGTCATCGCCCCCGGTCTGGCCCGGCTCGCGGACGACCTGGCGAGCGGCCGCTGGCACACCCGGCACGCCGGGCTGCTCGCGCTCGACGCCGTCGACGTGGGCTACCGGCTGCTGGTGGCCGACCTCTGATCCGTGCCCGGCCCGGTCGCCGAGGGGACCGGCCGTGCCGAGGTCGGTGCGGCCGACGGGGTGGGGGGCTCGGCCGTCGGGCCGGTCGCGTCGCCCGGGCCGTCCGGGCGGGGGCGGGTCGTGGCGGGCGCCGGCGCCTCGGACGGAGAGGCCGGTGAAGACGTCGGTGAAGGGGAAGCCGCCGACGGATGGGGAGTCGGTACCCGGGTCGGAGGTGCCGTGCTCGCGGGGGGCGGGGCCATCGGGACCGTCGGGGAACGGGCGGGCTCCGGGGCCGTGTGGCGCAGGGGGAGGGCGATGAGGGCGGCCGCCGCGCAGCACAGGCCCGCTCCGGCCGCGGCGCGCAGCACCCGGCGGCGGGTCGCCCTGCGGCGGACCGCCTCGTACTGGCCGGGCGGTGCGCCCAGGTAGTCGGGGGAGGAGGGCCGCAGGATCACGGCGAGCGGGTCGTCGGCGCCGTACTCCCGGTCGTCCGGATCGTCGTCAAGACGTGTGGTCAAGGCTTCTCCTCAGGTGGACGCGGAGCAGTTCCCGGGCCGCGTGCAGGTCGGCCTTGACCGTTCCTTCCTTGCGCCCGGTCAGCACGGACACCTCCCGGATCGGCATGTCAGCGTAGTAGTGGAGGAGGATCGGGACGCGGAGTCGTTCGGGGAGCGACTGCACGAGCAGGCGCACCGACGGGTCGGCCTGCTCCAGGTGGGGCCGTACGGCCGCCTCCGAGGTGACGCGGTGCATGGCCCTGCGCTCGCGCTCCAGTTTGCGCCAGTGGTCCCGGACGAGGTTGGCCGCGGTGACGTAGAGGAAGCCGCGGGGTTCCGTCACGGACGTCCAGCGGGCCCACAGCCGGGTGAACGCCTCCGAGGCGATCTCGTGGGCCGTCTCGTCGTCGTCGACGAGCCGGCGGCACCAGCCGGCCAGGCGCGGGTAGAGGGCGGCGAACAACTCGGACGCGGCCTTCTCACGGGACCGTTTCAACGCTCTCCAGGGGTGGGGGACTCGGCGCCGCTCAGCGCCGCGAACACGATCACGTTGTCCGCGTATCCGTCGCCGGTACGCGCTCCGCCGCACGTGATCAGCCGCAGCTCCGGGCGGTCCACGTTCCCGTAGACGTCGTCCACCGGGAAGCGGGTTCTGGGGACGGTCCGTACCGCTGTGACGGCGAACTCCGCCGCCTTGCCGTTCTCCAGGCGCGCCACGATCCGGTCGCCGCGGCGCAGCCGGGTGAGGTGACGGAAGACGCCGTCGCCGTACGCGCCGACCGAGACGTGCCCGAGGATCACCGACGGGCCTCTCTGGCCCGGCGTCGGCGAGTGCCGGTACCAGCCCGCCCGGTCGTCCGCGGTGACCGGCGGTACCCGCACCGTGCCGTCCGGGGCCAGGCCCAGCCGGATGACCGGGGTGTCGACACCGATGGCCGGCACCAGCAGCCGGACCGGGACCGAACGGGCCAGGGGGCGCGCCCCCTCGGCCGGGACCGGCCGAGGGGAGGACTGCGGCTGTGCCGCGGTGGTTGAGGAGTCCGGCGTCGTCCGACGCGTCCCCTGGCCTCCGCATGCCGTGAGCAGCGACGCGAGCGCCGCCGTCGTGAACGCGCGCCTGGAGAACGGGGTCATGCCCCGGTCGCCCGGCGACGCCGCACGACGAGGACCGTACCGCCGCCCACGGCGAGCACCGCGGCGGCGCCCGCGCCGACCGCCGTGCCGCCGAAGCCGGAGTCGGAGGCCTGGGACGCGGCCGTCACGCCGGTGTCGGGCGCGCCGCTCGGGACGACGGAGACCTGGTCCTCGCCCGGTGCCCGGGTCGGCTCGTCGGCCGGGACCGGGGTGGCGTCGGCGGGCGCGCGGGTCGGCTCCTCGGCCGGGACCGGGGTGGCGTCGGCCGGCGCGCGGGTCGGCTCGGCGCTCTCCTCGGGCTCGGAGGTGGGCGCGGCGGCCGTCGGAGCCGGACTCGGGGTCGCCGTCTCGCTCGCGAACGCGGGCCCGGTACCCAGGAGTACGGCGGTGCCCGCGAGGGTCAGGGCGGTGAGGACGGTTCGGCGCATGGGAATGCTCTCCTTCGTCGGTCCCGCCCGGTGAAGGGCGGGGCGGGTGACGGGTCGTGCGGAGAGACGAGGTGGCCGGGGGGCAGGTTGTAAAGAGATGGCAAAGTCCGGATCGCGTGCGGTCGCGCCGGCTCAACGCTCAGGGCCGCCGCAACAGCCCCCGTTCCATCGCCACCACCACCGCCCTCGTGCGGTCGTTGACGTCGAGCTTGGCGAACAGCCGGAGCAGATGCGTCTTCACCGTGGCCTCGGCGATGACGAGGCGGCGGCCGATCTCGGCGTTGGTCAGGCCGTCCGCCACCGCGTTCAGGACGTCCGACTCCCGGGCGGTGAGCGGGATCTGGGCGGGCTGGCGCATGCGGGCGACCAGCCGTTCGGCCACCCGGGGCGCCAGCACCGTCTCACCGCGCGCCGCCGCGTGGATCGCGTCGGCCAGTTGCTCACGGGTGGTGTCCTTCAGGAGGTAGCCGATCGCCCCGGCCTCCACCGCGCGCTCGATCTCCGCGTCGGTGTCGTACGTCGTCAGGATCAGCACCCGGGTGCGGGGGAAGCGCCGCACGATCTCGGTCGTCGTGGCCACTCCGTCCAGCACCGGCATCCGCAGGTCGACCAGGGCGACATCGGGTTCGTGGCGCTCGACGAGGCCGAGGGCCGCGCGGCCGTCGCCCGCCTCGCCGACGATCTCGATGCCGGTCTCGGAGGCGAGGAGGGCCACCACTCCGGCCCGCATGACGGTGTGGTCGTCCACCACGATGACGCGGAGCGCTCCGCCGGTCATGCCGTTACCCCGCTCTCCGCGGCGGCCGGCGGTATCAGCGCCAGCACCCGTGTCCCGTCGCCCAGCGAACTCGTCACCGTCAGCCTCCCGCCCAGCTCCGCCAGCCGTTTGCGCATGCCGTCCAGGCCGAAGCCGGACGACGACTCCACCACGAACCCGGTCCCGTCATCGGTGATTTCCAGCTCCACGCCGTACGGCTGCCGGGCCAGGACCACACCGACCGTCGAGGCGCGCGCGTGCTTGCGCACGTTGGCCAGGGACTCCTGGGTGCAGCGCAGCAGTGCGATCCGGGTCTGCTGGTCGCACTCCAGGTCCGCCAGTTCGGCGTCGACGGTGAGGCCGGTGTCCTCCGCGAAACGGTCCAGGGTCCGGCGGAGGGTCTGTGCCACCGAACCGGCGGCCGCCTGGCCGGGGCGCTGGGGCGAGCCGACCAGTTCCCGGGCCTCGGCGAGGTTCTCCCGGGCCGTCGACTCGATCGACCGCAACTGCTGGGCGCTGCGCGCCGGTTCGGAGTCGAGGCCGGCCCGGGCCGCCTCGGCGAGCACGATGATCGAGGCGAAGCCCTGTGCGAGGGTGTCGTGGATCTCCCGGGCCATCCGCTCCCGCTCGTCCGCCGCGCCCTGCCGCGTGTGGGCCTCGGACAACTCGGCCTGGGCCGCTTCCAGTTCGGTGATCAGCCTCGCCCGTTCGGCGCTCTGCCCGACCACCGAATGGGCCCACAGCCCGATCAGCGCCCCCACGGCGACGACGAGCACCGTGGACACGAGCGTCTCGGTGAAGAACTCCACCGTCCAGCCGTCCTGCCGCAGCACACTCGCGGCCAGGGTGGCGGCCGCGGCGAGGCCCAGGAACACCGTCGAGGCCTTCGGCGTCCGTCCGAACATCCAGTAGTGCGGCAGCGTCACCATGAACAGCGCCGCGTAGTTGCCCCGCAGATACGCCAGCCCGCCGAGCGCGACCACCAGCACCGACAGATAGACGTGCGGCCGTACGACGGGATTGGCCGGGAAGCGCTCCAGGACCGCGTACGACAGCACCACGCCGCCCAGCAGGACCAGCGCCACGTACTTGCTCTCGCCGGGCCGGTCGATGGCGACGAGCCCGACGGCCATCACGGCGAACAGCAGCCAGCACACCGTGTTCCAGCGGCGCAGTGACGTGGCCCAGAGGGTGTCGGGGGTGGCCCCGGCGAGAGCGGTCATGCCGGTCAACGTACGTCGACCGCCGGGCGGGAGGGAGACCTTTTCTCCGGGGCGGCCGTCGACCGGCGCCCCGGGCGCGAGGGCCACCAGCTCGCCTCGCCCAGCAGCAGCATCGACGCCGGCAGCACCATCACCCGGACCACGAACGCGTCGATCAGCACGGCCGCCGCCAGGACGAATCCCATCTGCTTCATCTCGATGATGTGCAGGAAGACGAAGCTCGTGAACACGGTCGTCATCACCACCGCCGCGCTGGTCACCACGCTCGCCGAGGAGCGGATCCCGTCCAGCACGGCCTGCCGCGTGGGCACGCCCGCGAGCACCGCCTCCCGGATCCGGCTCACCACGAACACCTGGTAGTCCATCGAAAGACCGAAGAGGATCACGAAGAGGAACAGCGGCACGCGCGACCCGATCGACCCGGTGGAGCGGAAGTCCAGCAGCCCCTCGGCCCACGTCCCCTGGAAGACCAGCACGAGCAGCCCGAGCGCCGCCGCGGCGGACAGCAGGTTCAGGCCGACGCCGAGCAGCCCGAGCACCACCGAGCGGAAGGCGTACACGGTCATCGCGAACGTCACCAGCAGCAACGCGCCCAGCACCAGGGGCAGTTTGCCGTTCTGGTGGGCGGGATAGTCGGCGTAGCGGGCGACGTCGCCGGACACGCCGTACTCGGCGCCGGTGATCCGGCCGACGGTCGCGGGCAGGAAGTCGTCCCGGAGCCGGTCCAGGGAGTCGTACGCCTCGTCGGAGTTGCCGAGGTACGGCACCTTCAGTTCGAGGGTGCTGGTGCGCCCGTCGGCGGAGGACCGGATGCGCGAGGCGTCGGTGAACAGCGGGTCGGCCGCGGCCCGCCTGGCCACCTCGCGCAGGGCGCCGCCGACCTCCGGCGACCGTGAGGCATCGGCACGCACGACGACCTGGTGGGTCACCCGCTGCTCCGGGAACGCCTCGTTGAGCCGGTCGTACACCTGCATCGCGGGGATGTCGCGGGAGTGCGTGTCCCGGCTCATCTCCGTGATCTTGAGTCCGGCGAGCGGGACGACGAGGGCGAGGAGCGCGACGACCGAGACGCACAGGGTGGCGAGGGGATGCCGGGCGGCGGGCCGCAGCAGAGCGTTCCACAGCCGGCCGCCACTCGTGCCGCCTCGTACCCGCCGCGCCGGCTTTCCGCGCTCCGCCCGCCACAGCGCCCGGCGTTCCGCCCGCCGCCCCAGCTTGACCAGCAGCGCGGGCAGGGCCGTCAGCGAACTGGCCACCGCGACCAGGACGACCACGATGGTGCCGGTCGCGAGGGAGGAGAAGATCACGTCGGAGGCCAGGTACAGCGTCGCCGTGGAGGCCACCACCGCGAGCCCGGAGACCACGACCGCCCGGCCCGAGGTCGCGGCGGCCAGCTCCACCAGCGCCTCGGAGGACAGCCGCCCGCCGGAGCGGGCCCGTTCCTCCCGCTCGCGCTTGAGATAGAAGAGCGTGTAGTCGACGCCGACCGCGAGGCCGATCATGAGGATGACGTTGGTACCGACCCCGGCGTCGGGCGACACGTGCGAGACGACCATGGACAGCCCGACCGCCGCCGCGATCGAGGACAGCGCCAGCAGCAACGGCACCCCGGCCATGGTCACCGACCCGAACACCACCATCAGCGTGACCAGGGTGACGGGAAGGGTGATCGCTTCCGACAGCGCCAGGTCGTCGCTGCGCTGCTTGTCGACGCCTTTGCTGACGGAGGGACTTCCGGTCTCCTCCAGCAGCAGCCCGGGGTGGCTCTTCTGCACCGCCGAGGTCTGCGCCACGAGCGCGTCGACCTTGTCCTTCGCGTCCCGCTCCTCGCCCTTCAGCGCCACCTCGACCATCAGGGTCTGTCTGTTCTTGGACAGCAACGGGTCGGCCACACCCGCCACTTCGGGCAGTCGCCGCATGCGGTCGGTCAGGTCGTCAGCGGCGGCGCGGGCGGCACCCTCGTCGAGGGCACCGCCCGAACGGGAGGAGATCAGCACCTGCTCGGCGGCCCTGCGCTCCAGATGCGCCTCGGCCGCCAGGGCCTCGGCGCGGCCGGCCTCGCCGACCCGGTAGTCCGCCGTCTTCGCGCTGTTCGTGCCGACGGCACTGCCGGCCCCCAGACACAGCGCCACGAACACCAGCCAGCCGGCGACCGCCCGCCAGGGGTGCCGCGCACTCCAGCGCGCCACGCGCACAGATAATGAATTCATGCCCGAAATGCTTGCCGAGCTGGCCAGTTGGCGGACAGAGGTACTCGGTTGAACCTGCCGTCCACCGGACGGTGGACCCGGGCCCTGGGGAGAACCCCACCCGCCCGGGGATCAGCTCGGCTTCAGGACGACCGCCTGTCCGCCCGCCGGCGCCATGGCCACGTCGAGCGTGTCGGCGGCGGTGACGGTCCGGGTGCTGACCACGACCGGGGTCCGGAACGGGCTGGTGCCCGGGGTGCCGTCGGCGTAGACCGTCGCCGTGTAGGTGCCGCTGCCGAGGAAGGACAGGGGCAGGGACAGGGTCCTGGACGACTCGTCGGTCATCGCGCCCAGGTACCAGGCGGAGCCGCTGCGGCGGGCGACCGCGATGTACTCGCCGATCGCGCCGGCCAGGGTGCGGCTCTCGTCCCAGGTCACCGGCACGGCGTTGAACCACGGCAGGCCGGGCCAGTTGGCCGGGTTGCCGTACTTGGACGGCTTGTCGTACCAGAAGAGGAAGTTGAGGGGCTGGTAGTACACCGCGGCCATCGCCATCTGGTGGGCGTTGGTCGTCTTGTCGCGGGACTGGCCGTAGCAGATCGTGTAGTCCATCGGGCCGCCGATGTTGCGCGCGAACGGCAGCGTCACGTTGTGCGTGGCGGTCGGGAACTGCTCGTTGCCGCGTACGCCTTCCAGGCTGATCCAGTTCGGGTACGTCCGCTCGTAGCCGAACGGCCGGACGTCGTCGTGCATGTCGATCAGCAGCTCGTACTTGGCGGCCGCCTTCGCCCAGTCGATGATCTGGTTCGTCATCGACTGGGTGCCGTCGTTGATGAAGCCGAGCTTGATGCCCTGCACGCCCCAGCTCTTGTAGAGGCCGAAGAGGGAGTCAGCGTCGGTCAGTGCGAGCCGGTTGACGTAGAGGAAAAGACCGATGCCCTTGCTCGTGGCGTACGAGATGACCGACGGCAGGTCGATGGCGGCGATGGGCTCGGTCGCGTCCGGGGTGGTGAACTCCGGGCCGTACCAGCCGGCGTCGTACTCGATGTACTCGATGCCCCGGGCCACGGCGAAGTCGACGCCCGCCAGCCCGGCGGCGGTGGAGAGCTCGCAGCGGAAGACCTTGCCCGGCTTGATCCAGGAGGTGTCGGGGAGGGCGTTCGGCGGCGCCAGGTTGAGCACCAGCTCGGCGTTGTCGACGAGTTCGGCGTGGGTGGCCCCGATCACCACCGCGCGCCACGGCGTGGCGAAGGGCGTGGTGACGGTGGAGGTCGTCTCCACCGGGCCGGTGCCGCGGGCGGTGTGCTCCATCAGGAACGCGGAGAGGGTGTGGGGCTCGCCGGCGACGGAACCGAGCATCAGCCGCGGGTAGTCGACGCGCGAGGACTCGCAGACGCAGGCGATGAGCCCGCCGGCGAGGGTGGCGGTGAGCGGAAGGTCGGTGAGCGGGCCGTTGTCGGTGCCGGCCGCGCCGGTGACCGGTATGGAGCCCGGCGCGACCGGCTCGTAGGCGTTCTCGTCGCGGGCGCTGTAGACGGTGGTGCCGTCGGGGAAGGCGAACGTCGTCAGCTCGTCGGCGACGGTGGCGGTGCCTTCGTCGAGGAGGAGGTAGCGCAGGGCGACGCCGGTCTTGTAGGCGCGGACCTGGACGCCGAAGCGGATGCCCGACGCCCGGTCCTCCAGGTGCCAGCGCTGCTCCTGGTAGTGGTCGGTGACGGTCGCGTTGCGGCCGTAGACCGGGGTCCAGGTGGTGCGGTGGGTGCCGTACCGCTGCCCGGTCACCCTGACGTCCGCGCCGAGGACGGTGCCGTCGCCGAGCCTGAGGCCCAGGGCCGAGGTGCCGATCACCGTCCGGGCGTCGCGGCGGGCGGACCAGCGGAGCGTGCCGTCCACCAGGGACAGGGTGATGGAGGTGCCTCCCATGCGCGCGGTGACGCTCTCCCGGCCGCCCGGCGGGGCGTCCGCGGCGCGGGCCGGGCCGGTCGCGGCGATCCCGGCCGCGGCCAGTCCGGCGGTGACGGCGGCGCCCTTGAGCACGACCCGGCGGGACGCGGCCGTCGGGTGACCGGCCGTTGTGTCCGCGGCGGGCTCTTGCCGTTCTCCCGAAGCTCTCATGGTGAGGGACCTTCCCCAGTGGTGGGCAGTAAGTGGTAGTAACCGTTTTCTGCGGGGGGCGAGTGCAGTTGTACGTGCCTGCGCAAGGTGGGGTCAAGAGGGAGGAACCGCAGGAACCGCTTCGGGCATACGCGAACACCCCGGGTGCCGGGCCTGATGCGGCCCGGCACCCGGGGTGCCGTGGTGCGGTCGGTCAGCGCAGGGAACCGAGGCGGTCCAGGCGCTCGTTCACACCGTTGCGGAGCTCGCCGAGGGTGGTGCCCGGCGGGGCCACCTTCGGCGTGGCGGACGGCGGCTGGGTCTCGTCCGCGCAGGTCGTGCCACGCGCCGGGACCTTCAGGTCCACCAGGTAGCCGGTGACGGCGTCCGTCGCGCAGGCGCTGCGCCCGAAGGCGGTGTGGCCCTCGGCCTTGAAGGTGAGCAGCCGGCCGTTGTCGAGCTGCCGGGACAGGGCCACCGCGTCCCGGTACGGGGTGTCCGGGTCGCCGGTCGTGCCGAGCACGAGGATCGGCGCGGAGCCCTTCGCCCGGAAGGAACCGTCGTAGCGGCTGGGCTTCTCGCCGGTCCACTGGACGCAGGTGGTGGCGTGCTGGTGGTCGTAGGTCGGCGGGCCGTACGCCATGGCCGGGCCCAGCAGCGGCGCCAGCTCGGCGTTCCTGGTGACCTGCCGCTTCAGCAGGGCCGGGTCACGCGGGTAGTCCTTGTCGACGCACTCGACGGCCACGTTCGGGTTGAGGAAGTCGTAGCTGGCCGGGGACGGCGGCCGCAGCAGGAACGAGGTGTTGTCGCGCTGCTGCGCCTTGCGCAGGGCCTGACCGAGAGACGGCCAGATGACCTTGCCCTCGTTGATGTTGAACATCAGGCGGTAGACGAGGGTGTAGCCGTTCGCCTGCCCGCCGTTCGCGGTCGGCACGGGATTGGCGTCCAGGTCGGCCTTGAGCTTCTCGAACGCGCCCCGGGGATCGCCGTCGCCGAACCCGCACGTGTCCTGGTCCGCCTTGCACCAGTCGAGGAAGCGGCTCATCGCGCCGTCCAGGGCCAGGTACTGGGGCCGGTCGTAGGCGTAGGGCCGGTTCGCGTAGTGCTCGGGGTCGTAGCCGCCGTCCAGCACGAGCGCACGCACCCGCTCGGGGAACAGGGCGGCGTAGACGGTGCCGATGTAACTGCCGAACGACCGCCCGTAGTACGTCAGCTGGTCCTCACCGAGGGCCTGACGCAACAGGTCGATGTCGCGGGCGACGTACTCGGTGCCCACGTACGGCGCCAGCTCGCCCGCGTTGTCCTGGCAGGCCTGGGCGAACGCGGCGGCCTGGCTCACGGCGGGCTCGTAGGCGTCCGGGCCGGGGACGCCCTTGGCGGCTCTGATGGCCTGCGTGTACGTCTGGTCGTCCCAGCACGTGACCGCTGAACTGCGCCCGACGCCGCGTACGTCGTACCCGAAGACGTCGAAGGAGTCGCGCATCGCGGCGGGCAGGCCGGCGTGGTTGTTGCGCACGAAGTCCACGCCGGAGTTGCCGGGCCCGCCGGGCTGGAGGAAGAGCGTGCCCTTCTTCTTGGCCTGGTCCGGGGCCTTCTTGCGGATGACCGCCAGAGTGATGGTCTTGCCCTGCGGGTCGCGGTAGTCCAACGGCACGTCGGCGTTCGCGCACTCGAAGCCGCCCTGGCAGTCGGACCAGGACAGGGACGGCACGGGCGGCTGCCCGTCGCTCCCGTCGGGCTCGGCGGCCATCACCTGGGCGGCGGTTCCGGCGAGAGCGAAGGAGACGGCGGCGGCGATGGCGATCCTCAGACGCGGGAGGCGTCTGCGCGCGCGGGTGCCGGACCGTCTCGGTCCATGAGCTTGCTTGTTCACTGTGGTGTTTCCCCCTCGGGTGCGACGCATGAGCCGTCGAGCACCCTGTGGTGTGGCTGGGTCGTTGAAGTTTCTAGCTCACTCGGAGGTGGGAGGGGAAGGAGGTCGGCCTTGTGGACCTACTTCCACGCGATCTCTCCGATACCCGGCGGTAGTTGCCGTGCCGTTCACTTTCGGAACGGTGGAGGGTACGCGGCGGCGATGCGGGGTGCGTCGGCGGTTCGGCCGATCTGCGGGGGCCGGGTCGTTGCCTAGGATCCGCTGCGTAGTCTGAGGCCATACCTGGCCAAGACCGTTGTTCGGCCGACCAGTTCACCCGAGCGAATCCCTCCCCCCACCGAAGGACAACCGACGTGTCGTCGAAGAACAGTCGTATCAGAATCGCCCTCCTTGCCGCCGTCATCGCCGTCACCGGCCTGGCCACGGCGGGACCCGCCCTCGCGGCCACACCGGCGGTCGCCCCCGCGGTGACCGTGACGTCCTCCCAGGCGCAGGACCCCGCCATACCCACCGACTTCGTCGACCTGCCCACGGGCCCCCTCCGGGCCGACGCCCCCCAGGAGTTCACCGTCACCTACCGCAACACCACGCCGGCACCCACGACCGTCGCCCCCCAACTCCTGGTGACGTCCCCGGACACCGGACCGTTCCTGGCGCCGTCGGACATCAAGGTCGAGCGGCGCACGGGGCATGGCTGCTGGGTGGCCGTGCGGCTGGGCAGCCAGACGGGGACGTTGTTCACGGACCTTGTGGGCGCGGAGCGGGTTTTGGGGGCGGGGGAGACGCTTGAGGAGCGGTACCGGGTGACCGTCCTCAATCCGGAGGCCGGGGGGACGGTGGAGCCGCGGGTGGCGTTGTACGGCTGACCTCGCGCTGCCGGATCAGTGCAGGGCGTCGATGGCCCGGACGATCAATGTCCGGGCCTCCGCCCCATGCTGGTACCGCCGGCTCGGACATCGCCGGTCAACTCGCTCCTGGTGAGAGTCGTGCCGCACGGGAGGCGAGGTGGCGCCGTTCCGGTGAGCTGGTGGCGCGTCGGGCGGCATCGCGGTAATCGTCCGCCGCCGCGTCGTGCCGGCCGAGCATCTCCAGGAGGTGGGCTCTGGTGGCGAGCAGGCGGTGGTGGCGTGCCATGCGCTTGTCGGGTTGCAGTGTCGCGAGCAGGTCGAGTCCGGCGGCCGGCCCGTGCACCATGGCGACGGCGACCACGCGGTTGAGGGTGATCATCGGGTTGGGAGCGACGTGCTCCAGCAGTTCGTACAGCGCGAGGATCTGCGGCCAGTCCGTGGCGTCGACATGCTCCGCCTCGTCGTGGACGGCGGCGATGGCGGCCTGCAACTGGTAAGGGCCGGTCTGGCCTCGTGGCAGGGTCTTGCTGATCAGGTCGATGCCCTCGGCGATGAGCCGGCGGTCCCACCGGCCCCGGTCCTGCTCCGCCAGCGGCACCAGGTCACCGCCGGGACCGATGCGAGCGGGACGGCGCGCGTCGGTGAGCAGCATCAGCGCCAGCAAGCCCGCCGTTTCGGCGTCGTCGGGCAGCAGACGGCGCAGCAGCCGGGTGAGCCGGATGGCCTCGGCCGACAGCGCGGGCGCGGTCAGGTCGGCGCCGTCCGTGGTGGTGTATCCCTCGTTGAAGATCAGGTACAGCACGTGCAGCACCTCGGCCAGCCGCTCGGCGCGGTCTGCCGCCTCGGGCATGCGCAGCGGCAGGCCTGAGGTCTTGATGGTCTGCTTGGCCCGGCTGATGCGCTGGGCCATGGTCGCCTCCGGGACCAGGAAGGCCGCGGCGATCTGAGCGGTGGTCAGGCCGCCGACCGCGCGAAGCGTCAGAGCGATCCGGCTCGGCGCGGACAACGCCGGGTGGCAGCACAGGAACAGCAGCGCGAGGGAGTCGTCCCGGTCGGTGGCCGGCTCGGCGTCGGCGGCGCGGCTGAGCAGTTCCGCCTGCGGGGTGGCCAGGGCGATACGGTCCTCACGGCGCCGCCGTGCCTGCTCACTGCGCACGTGGTCCACCAGCTTGCGCGAGGCGACGGTGCCCAGCCAGCCTCTCGGATTGTCCGGCGTTCCTTCGGCGGGCCACTGCAGCGCCGCGGCAAGCAGGGCTTCCTGTACGGCGTCCTCACACGCGTCAAAGGCGCCGTACCGGCGAAGCAGCACGCCGAGGACCTGCGGCGCCAGCTCGCGCAGCAGGTCCTCGACGCCGTGATCCACGCTCACACGTCCGCCGCGGACTCGTGCAGGACGGGCCACAGTTCGACCGGCTCCACGTCGGCGAGGGGCATGTCCGCCGCGATCTGCTGAGCGCGCTCCTGGCTCTCGCAGTCGAGCAGGTAGAAGCTGGCGATGTACTCCTTGGTCTCCAGGTAGGGCCCGTCGGTGACCGCCGGGGCCCCGTCCTTGCGGCGCACGAGCTGGGCGCTGGCCGCGTCCGCCAGGCCGTAGGCGCCCAGAAGCTCTCCGGTTTCCCGGTACTTCTTGTTGAACGCCTCCTGCTTGGCAATGGCCTCCGGCCATGCCTCGGCCGGGAAGGCGTCCCACTTGGCCTGGTTGCCGTAGATCATCGCGACGTACTTCATCTCGGGTGTCCCCTCATCCCGCGCGCCCCGCCGGCGCGCTGTCACCCCTGAGTCGGAGCCGGGAACGAGCGCTCGACATCCGACGACAACTTTCTTCAATTTTTCTTCCGGCAGGGGCGAATGCTGTCCCCCGGCCCCCCCTCGTGACGCGAATGATCAACCTACCTGGCCTCTCCTTGACGGAGGCAGACGGTCGTTCGTCGTCCCGTGGCCGAGGAGGCTCAAGGAGATGCCGGGACGTGATGCCCGTTCAGTCGATGCGGGCGCACAGGTCGTCCGTCGTCCCGTGGAGGAGGCGTACGGACTTGTATCCCGTCGGGCTGATCTCCATCGTGTAGACGCCGTCGACGAGGTACAGGCCGCGCGGCAGGCTGCCCTGGTCCTGGCCGACCCCGACGAGCACCGGTCCGTGCACGGCCCAGAGCTGGGAGCCGTCGGGCCGGTGCTCGACGACGGCCGAGCCGCTCGCGTCGGCGTCGTAGGAGGCGCCGGTCTCGGTGTTCGTGACGCGTACGACCAGATCGCCCTTGTACGCGACCCGCCGCACGGAGCCGTCGGGGTAGGTGCTCAGCACGCGCCGCACCACCTCGTCGACGACCGGCTCGCCGTGGACGGGGAAGTCGCACCGCACGCCGGCGCCGACGTCCCACGGCGCGGAGGGTGCCGGTTCCCAGCCCTTCGCCTCCGCGGCGACCGTCTCCGCGGACGCGGGCTGCGTCCCGGCGAGCGCGGCGGCAAGTGTCAGCGTCGCGAGGGCGGTTCGTCGCATGGTTCTCCCTGGGCAGAGGTGTGAAGGAAGCGGCGTGCGCCAGTCTCTCCCCGGCCTCTGACCAAAGCCTGACCATCGACGTCCCGTTAGGCTGCCGGACAGCCATGGAGTTCCAACTGCTCGGTCCGTTCGCCGCCCGCCACGAGGGACGGCAGGTGCTGGTGGGCAGCCGCCGCCAGGAGCGGTGCCTGCTGGCGGTCCTGCTGCTGCACGCGGGCCGCGCCGTTCCGACGGACCGCCTCATCGACCTGCTGTGGGACGACGAGCCGCCCGTCTCCGCCCGCGCCACCGTCCACACCTACGTCGGTCGCCTGCGTGCCGCCCTCAGGCCGCACGGGGTGTCCGTCGAGACCCGGCACGACGGTTACGCCGTGGAGCAGGGCCCTCAGGGGCCTCATGGGCTCGACGTCCAGGAGTTCGTCGGGCTCGTCGGGCAGGCGGCCGATGCCGGTGACCCCGCGGAGCGGATCCGCCTGTACGACCAGGCCCTCGGGCTCTGGCGCGGCCCGCTGCTCGCCGACGTCGCCGACGACCGGCTGCGCTCGCGCCTCGGCGGCACGCTCGGCGAACTGCGCCTGTCCGCCCTGGAGCGGCGGGCGGAGGCCCAGCTCGCCATGGGTCTGCACGACCGTGTCGCGGCGGACCTGACACCGCTGCTGGAGGAGCACCCGACCCGTGAGCGGCTGGTCGGCGCCCGGATGACCGCCCTGTACCGGACGGGCCGCCAAGCCGACGCTCTCCAGTTGTACGACCGCACCCGCGCCCTGCTGGCGGACGAACTCGGCATCGAGCCCGGGCGCGAACTGCGCACGCTCCACGAGCGCATACTGAGCGCCGACCCCCGGCTGGACCGGCCTCCCGTGCCCGTCTACGCGGTCCGGGTCGGCGACCAGTGGCTGCCATGGAGTACGAGCGGACACCCCGCGCTGGAGTTCTGCAACACCTACGCCGGGTGGGGCGGGGAGCGGCTGCCCGGGTCGGACTGGCTGCGCGGTTACGCCACCCTCGCCGTATGGGCCGGTCACCTCGACCTGATCGAGGACCGGCAGGTCACCCGGCTGCGGGAACAGGCCCTGCGCCAGCCGGCCGAGGCCGCCGCCGTCCTCGCCGAGGCCCGCCGGCTGCGTACGGACCTGTACTCCTGCCTGACCGATCCGCAGGACGGCCGGGCGTTCAAGGCGGTGGCCGCGGCGGTGGAGGACGCCGCGCGGCTGTCGGTCTTCACGCGTGGCGAGGACGGTCTCGGACGCTGGCAGCCGTCACCCTCCGCCGGTCTGCGCCTGCCCGTCTGCGCGGTGGCCCGCAGCGCGGGGGAACTGCTCGCCGATCCGCGGCGGTTCACCGTCCGCGGCTGCCTCAGCCGGGACTGCGGCTGGCTGTTCCTCGACGAGAGCGGGCGGCGCCGGTGGTGCAGTCTGGCGACGTGCGGTGCCAAGCGGTCGGCCGGCGGCCGGTGACAGGTCACTCAGGCGGGGCATTTCATGCGGAGCGGACCGGCCGGAACCGGTCCGTGGCCGCCAGCACCGCCTCCGTCGTGGCATCGCCCGACAGCCCGTGCCCCTCCTCGCCGATCAGCACGAGTTCCGCGTCCGGCCACACCTGGGCCAGCCGCCATGCGACGTCCGGAGGACCGCTGATGTCCATGCGGCCGTGGATCATCACGCCGGGGATGCCGGCGAGCTTCCCGGCGTCGCGCAACAGCGCCCCGTCCTCCAGGAAGCCGGCGTGCCGCCAGTAGTGCGTGACGAGGCGGGCGAAGCGCAGCCGGAAGTCCGGGTCCTGGTAACGGGGATCGGGCTTGTGCCCGGGGTGCGTGGACACGTGCACGTCCTCCCACCGGCACCACTCCCGCGCGGCCCGCTCCCGTACGGCCGGATCGCGGTCGGCCAGCATCCGGGCGTACGCATCCACCAGGCTGCCGTCGCGCTCCCCCTCGGGCACGGCGTCACGGAACCGGTCCCATTCCCCCGGGAAGATCCGGCCCATGTCCCGGGTCACCCACTCCACCTCGCGGCGGGTGGTGTTGGTGACGCTGAAGAGGACCAGCTCGGACACGCGTCCCGGGTGCTGTTCGGCGTAGGCCAGCGCGAGGGTCACGCCCCAGGAGCCGCCGATGACGAGCCATTCCCCGATGCCGAGGTGCCGGCGCAGCAGCTCGATGTCGGCGATGAGATGCGGGGTGGTGTTGGCGTCGAGCGAGGTTCGCGGATCGGCGGCGTCGGGTGTGCTGCGTCCGCACCCCCGCTGGTCGAAGAGCACGATGCGGTACGCCGCCGGGTCGAACAGCCGGCGCCAGAACGGCCCCGCGCCTGACCCGGGCCCGCCGTGGAGTACGAGTGCGGGCTTGCCCTCCGGATTCCCGCAACCCTCCCAGTACACGCGGTTGCCGTCGCCGACGTCGAGCATGCCGTGCGCGTACGGCTCGATGGGGGGATAGAGCTCGGCCATGTGAGACGCACTCTCCTCGACCCTCGGCAGATGTAACAGCGCTGTTAGATTATCAGCGTGAACAGTGCGAGGAATCACCCGGATCCGGTCGCCGTAGGCACTCTCCTCCGCCACGTCCTGGAGCTCCTGGACGGCGACGTGGCCAAGGTCTACGAGGAGCAGGGCCTGGCCGAGTACCGGCCCCGCTTCTCCCCGGTCGTACGGGCCCTCCTGGCCGAAGGCCCCCTGTCGGTGCGCGACTTGGCCGCGGCCGTGGGCGTCACGCACTCGGCCGCGAGTCAGACGGCGGCGCAGATGGCCCGGGTGGGCCTGGTCACCCACACCCCCGACCCACTGGACGCCCGCCGCCGCCTGGTCGCCCTCACGCCGAAGGCCCGTGCCCTGCTGCCGCAGATCGAGGCGGAGTGGGAAGCGACGGTGGCGGCGATGGCGGAGCTGGACGCGGAGCTTTCGATGCCGTTGGGGGAGTTGCTGAGGGAGGTGGCGGAGGCGGTGGGGCGCCGGCCGTTCCGGGAGCGGGTCGCGGCGGCGTACCGGCCTCCAAGGGGCGGCCCGAAGCCGTGACTTCGGAGTGGCCGAGCCCGCGCACAGGCCGGCGAGCGGAGACCCTGGGTGGGCGACTTGATCTGTGCCTGTGCGCTGCGGAAAACCCCCGTGTCCGCCTGGAGGCCTCCCCCACCTCAGGTCGGCGGTCAACCGCATGGTTTCCGTGGCCGTGCGGCGGAAACCTTGGATCATGACACGGCATCGGACCGCCATCGCTCTGACCTTGCTCGTCACACTCGGCGCCGTCGCAGTCGGCATCCCGGCCGTGGCTGCGCCGGCCGGCCCGGCAGTCACGGCCGGCGCACCGAACAGCGCACCGACCACCGCACATGTCACCGCGCCCGCCTCCACCGTCGTCGACGCCCTCGATCGCGCCTCCCACCGGTTGCGCACCGTCGAAACGGGTGGGGACACCCGCGACCTGCGTCCCCTCGACCGCATGATCGGTGACGCCCGGGTCGTCGGCCTGGGCGAAGCCACCCACGGCTCGCACGAGTTCTTCGCCCTCAAGCACCGCGTCTTCCGCCACCTCGTCGAGGAACAGGGCTTCCGTACCTTCGCCCTGGAAGCCCCCTGGAGCACCGGCCTGCGCCTCAACGCCTACGTGCTGCGCGGTGAGGGGGACCCGCGGCGCATCATGCGGGAGGAGTTCCAGCGGGACTACCTGTGGTGGAACAACGCCGAGTATCTGGCGCTCGTGGAATGGATGCGGTCGTACAACCGCCGACACCCCGACGACCCGGTCCAATTCATGGGCGACGACTTCGCGTGGGCCGGCCCCGAGCTGTACGACGAGGTCACCGGCTACGTGGCCCGTGCTCACCCCGGCCTCCTCGCCCGCTTCACCGCGCTGTACCGAGGGCTGCGGCCCACGACGGCGGCGGGCGCGTACATCGAGCAGTATCTGCAACTGCCGTACGCCGAACGCAAGGAAAGGGCGGACCGGACCGGTAAGGCTTTGAAGCTGCTGAAGCAGCAGGCGCCGGGTGCCGACCGGGCAGCGTACGACTGGGCGGTGCGGCACGCCACGGCCATCGACCAGACCGCGCGCGGCTACGCCTTCGACTTCGAGGACCCGGAGCAGCTACGGGCCGCCCTGCGCTTCCGTGACTCGGTCATGGCGGACAACGTGGCCTGGTGGGCGGAGCACACGGGGAACAAGGTCCTGCTGTCGGCGCACAACGCACACGTCGCCTACGTTCCGGACGACCCCGTCCACTACCCGAAGATGCAGGGCGCGTTTCTGCGCGACCGGTTCGGTGACGGGTACGTGAGCGTCGGTTTCACCTTCGCCCGGGGTTCGTTCCATGCGACAGGACCCGAGGGGGAGGTGCGGCGGTTCACCCTCGGTCCGGCGGGGCCCGGCAGCAACGAACGGACACTCGACCGGGTGCGCCACCGGGACTACGTCGTCGACCTGCGGACCGCGCCGCAACCGGCCCGGAACTGGCTACTGGCCGCCCGGCCGACCCGCAGCATCGGCACGGCATACCCGGAGCCGGAGCACGACGTAGCACTCGCCCGCAGCCACGACGTGCTGATCCACCTGCACCGTGTGGAGGCGGCCCACCTGCGCGACCGGTGACCGGCGTCCGGCTCGGCGGCCGGAGTCCGGCCCTGGGCGGTAACACCCGCTCCCACTCCCACACAGCCCGGGTGACGGATCCCTCACGCGCCCCTCGCGCAAAGGAGTGGACTCGCCGCCGCCCACGGCGCGATCGTGGGCGGCATGGATGATCACCGCGTGGCGGCTGACGCGCCCACTGACAGTGACGCGTCCACGAGCGCGGAGGCCGGTGAGGTCCGCCGCTTCTGGGGGCGCCTCGGGCTTCCCGGGCTGGTCGACGTGCACACGCACTTCATGCCCGAGCGGGTGCTGCACAAGGTGTGGGAGTACTTCGACGGGCTCGGGCCGATGACCGGCGGGCTGGAGTGGCCGATCACCTATCGGAAGGAGGAGGCGGAACGGGCGGACATCCTGCGGGAGTTCGGGGTACGGGCCTTCACCGCGATGGTGTACCCGCACAAGCCGGGCATGGCCCGCTGGCTGAACGGCTGGGCGGTCGACTTCGCCCGTCGCACCCCCGACTGTCTCCACACCGCGACCCTTTACCCCGAGCCGGGCGTCGAGGCGTACGCCCAGGAGGCCGTCGAGGCGGGGGCGCGGGTCTTCAAAGCGCATGTGCAGGTGGGGGCGTACGACCCCGCCGATGAACTCCTCCAGCCGGCGTGGGGGCTGCTGGCCGAGGCCGGGATCCCCGTGGTGATCCACTGCGGGTCCGGGCCCGCGCCCGGCAAGCACACCGGCCCGGAGCCGATCGCACGGGTACTGGCCCGGCACCCCCGGCTGCGGCTGGTCGTCGCGCACATGGGGATGCCCGAGTACGAGGAGTTCTTCGGCCTCGCCGAGCGGTACGGGGAGGTGCGGCTGGACACGACGATGGCGTTCACCGACTTCAGCGAGAGCTTCATGCCGTTCCCCCGCCGGGCCCTGCCCCGGCTGGCCGGACTCGGCGACCGTGTCCTGCTCGGTTCCGACTTCCCCAACATCCCCTATCCGTACGTGGACCAGCTCCACGCCCTGGAACGGCTCGACCTCGGAGACGACTGGCTGCGGGCGGTGTGCCACGACAACGCGGCAGGGCTGTTCGGGTTTTGAGGGCTTGCGCTTGTGCCGCCGTGATCAGCCGGCAGAGATCCCCAGGGGCGGGCATGCCCGGCGACGGGCCGCACGGCATGACGCTGCCGCACGGCTTCGCCGCACCATTGAGCAAACAGCTGACTCAGGGGGCCAGGCAGCCCGTTACGGGGACCTCGGCGGGCACTCCCAGGCCGGCAGGGTCGACAAGCCCGGTGACATCCTGCACGGCGCAGTCCACGGTGGCTACGGGGGTCGGGAACAGCGCTGGCGGGAGACGCGAGAACTCCGAGGAGTGCGGCCCCGAGAGAGACAGCGGAAACTACGCGCTTGATGTTGTTCATGGCCTGCCAAACGATCTTGGCCCATTGGGGTCACGCCGGCAGTCGGGATGTCTTCCCACCAACCGCAGGGCCTGCCCCGCCCAGCCTCACGCCCGCGCCCCCGGCGCCCCCGTACTCTCCCGCCGCACCAACCGCGTAGGCACCAGCGTCGTCCCGTGCTCCTCCCCGTCCTGCCGCATCTTGCTCAGCACTCCCTCCACACACAGCCGCCCCACCTCGGCGAAGTCCTGGTGGATGGTGGTCAGGGGCGGCAGGAAGGACGCGGACTCGGGGATGTCGTCGAAGCCGACGACACTGATGTCGCCGGGGACGCGCAGGCCGCGTTCGTGCAGGGCCCTCAGCAGGCCCAGGGCCATCTGGTCGTTGGCCGCGAACACCGCCGTGCAGTCCGGCTCGTCGGCCAGCCGCAGCCCGGCCCGGTAGCCGGACTCGGCCGACCAGTCGCCCCTGACCAGGGGAGGCGTGACGCGGCCGGCCGCGGTGAGCGTGTCGCGCCAGGCGTTGGCGCGGCGCTGGGCGGCGAAGGAGCCCTCCGGGCCGGCCAGGTGCCACACGGTCTCGTGACCGAGGTCCAGCAGATGCCGTACGGCGTCCCGGGCGCCGCCCGCCTGGTCGGTGTCGACCACGGTGTAGCGGTCGCCGGCGTCCGAGTCGGCCACGACGACCTGCACACCGGGCGGCAGCGACACCGTCGCCGCGTCCAGCAGATGGATCTCCATGATGACGATGACGGCGTCGACGGCGAGTTCGCCCAGACGGGAGAAGGCGCCGTTCACCTCGTCCTGGGTGGGGACGGCGACGGGCAGCAGCGTGACGGCGTAACCGTGCTGGGCCGCGGAGGTGGCGATGGCTTCCAGGGTGCGGATGTTGCCCATGGTGGAGAGGGAGAAGGTGATCACGCCGAGGGTGCGGAACTCGCCGCGCTTGAGCGCCCGCGCCGCGCTGTTGGGGCGGTAGCCCAGCTCCCGCATGGCGGCGAGGACCTGCCGGCGGGTGTCTTCGGTGACGCCCGGGAAGCCGTTGGAGACGCGGGAGACCGTCTGGGAGGAGACACCGGCGAGCCGGGCGACGTCCGCCATGGACGCGCCCTGGCGGGGACGGGCCGGACGCCTTCTCGTACGGCTCGTGCCCATGGCTTCTCTCTCACCGTCCACCGTGCCCACCTGCCCCTCGCTTCCCTCGCCGCGCAGCCGGCGCAAATTTCGGTCCGGAACGACTCCTTGACCCCTGAGATTCGGACAGTGTAGACATCCCGCCAGTGGATGTTTACGTAAACATTGCCTAGTCGAAACCGTACGAGAAAGCCGCGAAACAGTACAACTCGCCCCACGCGGGCCCCGATCTCTGCCCCCGCCGGGACACGCGGACGCAGAAGAGCTGGAGTACTCGAGATGGCACACCGCACCCGTAAGAGAAGGCTCCTCGGGGCCATCGGCGTCACCGCCGTGGCGACCGGAACCATCCTGGCCACCACCACCCTGCCCGCCGCGCACGCCGAGCCCGCCGCTCAGGCGGCCGGGGTCACCGTCCGCCCCGACCCCTCCTACAAGCAGGAGAAGTTCGAAGGCTGGGGCACGAGCCTGGTCTGGTTCGCCAACGCTACCGGCGACTACCCGCCCGCCGTCCGCGAGAAGCTCTACAAGCTCCTCTTCGGCGACGAGGGCCTCGCGCTGAACATCGCCCGCTACAACATCGGCGGCGGCAACGCCCCGGACGTCAAGGACTACCTGCGGGCCGGCGGCGCGGTCGAGGGCTGGTGGAAGGCCCCGGCGGGCACCACCCGCGAGGACGTCGACTGGTGGGACGCCGAGGACCCGGCCGACTGGAACAGACACGCCGACAAGACGCAGCGCTGGTGGGTCGACCGCATCAAGAAGGACATCACCCACTGGGAGACCTTCAGCAACTCCCCGCCCTGGTTCATGACCGAGAGCGGCTACGTCTCCGGCAACTTCGACGCGGGCAAGGACCAGCTGAAGCCCGAGTCCGTCGAGGACTTCGCCAAGTACCTGGTGGGCGCGACCGAGCGGCTGGAGAAGGCGCACGGCATCAAGGTCGACACGCTCGACCCGTTCAACGAGCCGAACACCAACTACTGGGGCACCAAGCTCGGCCCGGACGGCGAGCCGACCGGAGGCCGCCAGGAGGGCGCCCACATGGGCCCCGAGCTCCAGCAGAAGGTGCTCCGCGCGCTCGCCCCCGTCCTGGAGAAGTCCAGGAGCGGCGCGGAGATATCCGCCATGGACGAGACCAACCCCGGCACCTTCGCCACCAACTGGAACTCCTACCCCCAGGAGGTCCGTGACCTGGTCGCCCAGATGAACGTCCACACCTACGGCACCGGCCAGCGCACCACCGTCCGCGACCTGGCCAAGGCCGCCGACAAGCCGCTGTGGATGAGCGAGGTCGAGGGCGACTGGGGCGACGGCCAGAGCTTCACGGACATGCGACCCGGCCTGGGCCTGGCCCAGCGCATCGTCGACGACCTGCGTGAACTGGAGCCCCGCGCCTGGGTGTTCTGGCAGCCCGTCGAGGACTACGACAACATGAAGCCGGGCGGCGAGTCCGCGAAGGGCGGCAACTGGGGCGAGATCCAGCTCCCGTTCAGCTGCACCTCCAAGGACACGCTCAAGACCTGCCCCGTCTACACCAACACCAAGTTCGACACGGCCCGCAACTTCACGCACTTCATCAAGCCCGGCGACCGGCTGATCAAGACGGACGACACCTCCAGCACCGCGGCGGTCTCCCGCAAGGGCGACGCGGCGACGGTCGTCCACGTCAACAGCGCCACCGAGTCCCGTGAGGTCACCCTCGACCTGTCGAAGTTCGGCCGGGTCTCCTCCCGCGCCACCGTCACCCCCGTGGTGACCAGCGCCGACGGCAAGCTGGAGAAGCAGAAGGCGGTCCGGGTCTCCGGCAAGCAGGCCACGGTCACCGTGCCGGCCCAGTCGGTGACGTCCCTCCTCGTCAAGGGCGTGTCCGGCGTCGCCAAGGACGCGGCCGAGCTGAAGAAGGGCCACACCTACCGGCTGACCGGCGTCCAGAGCGGCAAGGACCTCACCCTCGCCGACAACGGCACGGGTCTGGTCATCAAGAGCGCCAACGCCGCCGACCCGAGCGGTCAGCAGTGGCGGGTGGAGCAGATCCGCGGCACGGACAACCGCAAGCGGTACGTCTTCACCGAGACCGCGTCGGACAAGCGCCTGGCCGTGCGCGACGGCGCCCTGGTCGCCGAGCCCGACGAGGGCCGCCGCGACAAGGCCACCGAGTGGATCATGTCCACGACCGGCGACGGCACCTGGACCCTGGTCAACGCCGCCACCGGCCAGCTCCCGGACGTCGGGGGCCAGTCCACGAACGAAGGCGCCTCGGTCGGCCTCTGGCAGCCGAACTCCGGCTCCAACCAGCGCTGGAAGGTGACGGACGTGACGGCTGACTAGCCCTTCGTCCCGCACACGCCCATAAGACGCCCTCGGCCCGCCGCACCGCATGGTGACGGCCGGGTCGGGGGCGCGGCTGTGCGGCGAAGGGTGCGGAGTCTGGCCGGATGATCCGTTGTCCGTGCCTGTGCCGTGCAGCACGATGCGGGGATGCGTTTCTCGGTCAACATCCCGAACTTCGGTGACTTCGCCGATCCCAGGACCGTGGCGAAGGTGGCCGTGGCGGTGGAAGAGGCAGGGTGGGACGGGCTGTTCGTCTGGGACCACGTGGTGCACCGCGAGCACGAGGACAGGCCGTTCGGGGATCCCTGGATGCTGCTGACCGCCGCCGCGCTGGCGACGTCCCGGATCAGGCTCGGCACCCTGGTGACTCCGGTCGCCCGGCGGCGTCCGCAGCAGCTCGCCCGTCAGGTGGCGACCCTGGACGCCGTGAGCGGGGGCCGGGTCACGTTCGGCGCGGGGCTGGGCGGGCCCGTCGAGGACGAGTACGCCAGCTTTGGCGACACCACGGACACCAAGGTGCTGGCCGAGCGGCTGGACGAAGGCCTGGAGCTGCTCCGCCGATACTGGTCGGGCGAGCCGGTGCACCACGACGGACGGCACTACCGGGTCCGGGACGTGACGCTGCTGCCCGCCACGGTGCAACGTCCCCGGCCGCCGGTCTGGGTCGCCGGCTTCTGGCCCAACCGCCCGCCCATGCGCCGGGCCGCCCGCTGGGACGGTGTCGTTCCCCTGTTCACCGACGCCAGGCACGGTCACGTGCCGCCCCTCGACCAGGTCCGTGACCTCGTCGCCTACGTCCGTGGGCAGCGCGAGGGCGGCCCGTCCGAAGCTCCCTTCGAGATCGTCCTCGGCGGTGCCACGCCGGGCGGCGACGTGGAGCGGACCCGTGATGTGATCGGGCCGTTGGCCGAGGCCGGAGCCACCTGGTGGGACGAGCGGCAGATCCAGACCAGCGAGTCGATCGACCGGCTCGCACCGGTGCTGCGCCGGATCGAGCAGGGCCCGCCCAGCTTGTAGCAGGCGACCTCAGCCGCTCTCCCCGTGTCCGTCCGGAGACGACTTGGCGGTGAGGGGGGCCTGCGCCGAGTCCTCAACCCCGCTCGGCGACGTCGATCATCCGCAGCGCGCGCGTGATGGTCTCCGCGAGGGACGGCCCCCTCACTCCGTCGGACCGCAGGGCCCAGTCCTCCACCGCGACGCGCATCGCGGTGTTCAGCACGCCCGCTTCCACCCGGACCGCGAAATCGCCGGCGGGCCGGCCCGTACGGTCGGAGATCATCGCGGCGAACGCGGCTTCCGCGTCGTAGTGGGCCTCCAGCCACACCGCCCGCAGCCCGGGCTCGTCACGGCACAGCCGCAGCAGATCGCGCAGTGCCCGCAGGCGCGGTGCGGTGTCGTCGTCGTAGCGGATGCCCAGGATCGCCTCGGCGAGCGAGTCGTGAGTGCTCCCGCTGTCGCGCAGATGGTCCGTCAGCAGTTCGAGGCCCGTGGTGAGCAGGGGGCGTACGCACTCCTCCTTGGAGCGGAAGTACCGCCACAGCGTGCGCGTCGACACCCCTGCCGCGGAGGCGATGTCCTCCGCCGTGACCGCCGCCACGCCCTTCGCGGCGAAGAGCCGGACCGCCTCCTCGGCGATCTCCATACGCGTCTCGGCGCGTCGCCGCTCCGTCAGTGGTGGCCGGCCCGTGGCCCCACCCGATCGTCCGGCCATGCGCCCTCCTCGACTTGCCGCGCGCCCACTCTATTTTACGTCGAGCCCTGCCTTCATGGCGTGAAACGACCTGTTGGCACTCCGCGTCTTTATGTCGCACTGAGACAAAAACCAGTACTGTGCCTGACGCCGGGTCAACGCGACGAGCAGAGGAGCGCCATGGGTGCCACGGGTCTGTCGGGCAAGAGCGTCATCGTCACCGGAGCCGCCTCCGGCATCGGCCGCGCCACCGCCCTGCGGTTCGCCGAGGAGGGAGCGCGGGTCGTGGTCGCCGACCTGAACGCCGCGGGGGCCAAGAGCGTCGTCGGTGCCATCGAGTCCGCCGGAGGAACGGCCGTCGCCGTCACGGGCGACCTGAGCGACAGCGCCGTCGTCGACGCGGTCGTGGCCGCCGCGGTCGACACCTTCGGCGGCATCGACGTGCTGGTCAACAACGCCGGAGTCATGGACAGCATGTCCGCCGCCGCGGACGTCACGGACGCCGAGTGGGAGCGGGTCCTGCGGATCAACCTCACCGCACCGTTCCTGCTGACCCGTGCCGCCCTGCCGCACATGATCGCGGCGGGCGGCGGCGCCATCGTCAACACCGCGTCCGAGGCGGCGCTGCGCGGCAGCGCGGCCGGCACGGCGTACACCGCCTCCAAGCACGGCGTCCTCGGGCTCACCCGCTCCCTCGCGGTGATGTACCGGGACCAGGGCATCCGCACCAACGCCATAGCCCCGGGCGGCACGGCCACCGACATCACCGCCGATGTCCACATCGACCGGGAGGCCCACGGACCGGCCGTCGTCGGCAGGCACTTCGTCAACATGGGCCGCATCTGCGAACCGGAGGAGCAGGCAGCCGCCATCGTGTATCTCGCCTCCGACGCGGCGAGCGGCGTCAACGGCGTCGTCCTGCCGGTGGACAACGCCTGGGCCGCCGTCTGATCGCCCCACGGCGCCCCGCTATGCCCCACTGCGCCCCACGACGCCCCACGAGAGGAAGAGGACACCCATGTCCGCCCCCCACACCCCGGACACCCTCGGCTTCGACCCGGACGCCCTGCGCGAGCGGTACCGGGCCGAGCGGGACCGGCGGATCCGCCCCGACGGCAACCGCCAGTACCGGCGTACCACCGGCGAGTTCGGCCACTTCGACGAGGACCCGTACGCCGAGCCCGGGTTCACCCGGGAGCCGCTGCGCGACCACATGGACGTGGTGGTCGTCGGCGGCGGGTTCGGCGGCCTGCTGACCGGCGCCCGGCTGCGCCAGGCCGGCGTGGAGAACGTCCGGATCATCGAGAAGGGCGCCGACTTCGGCGGCACCTGGTACTGGAACCGGTACCCGGGGATCCACTGCGACATCGAGTCGTACGTCTACCTGCCGCTGCTGGAGGAGCTCGGCTACGTCCCGAAGTGGAAGTACGCGCCGGGCGAGGAGATCCGGCAGCACGCACAGGCGATCGCACGGCACTTCGGCCTCTACCGCGACGCCTGTTTCCGCACGCAGGTGAGCGAACTGCGCTGGGACGAGGGCGAGTCCGCGTGGGTCGTCACCACCGACCGCGGTGACCGCATGACCGCACGCCACGTGGTCGTGGCCACCGGGCTGCTCAGCCAGCCCAAACTGCCCGGGATCGAAGGCATCGAGACCTTCAAGGGCCACATGTTCCACACCAGCCGCTGGGACTACGACTACACCGGCGGCGACGCGAACGGCGGACTGCACAAGCTCGCCGACAAGCGCGTCGCCCTCATCGGCACCGGCGCCACGGCCATCCAGGTCGTGCCGCACCTGGGGCGGGACGCCCGGCACCTGTACGTGTTCCAGCGCACGCCGTCCTCCGTGGACGTGCGCGGCCAGCGCCCCACCGACCCCGAGTGGGCCGGCTCGCTGAAGCCCGGCTGGGCGCGGCGGCGCCGGGACAACTTCCTCGCGGTCGTCACGGGCGGCCCGGCCGAGGAGGACCTGGTGGCCGACGGCTGGACCAGCACGGCCCGCCTCCAGCAGAAGCTCATCCCCACCGACGGCTTCACCGGTCTCACGCCCGAGGAGCGCGAACGTCTGGAGGAGATCGCCGACTTCCAGAAGATGAACGAGCTGCGGGCCCGGGTCGACGCGATCGTCGAGGACCCGGCGACGGCCGAGAAGCTCAAGCCCTGGTACCGCTACATGTGCAAGCGGCCCACCTTCAGCGACAGTTACCTGGAGACCTTCAACCGGCCGAACGTCACCCTCGTGGACACGGCCGACCACGGGGGCGTGGAGCGCGTCACCGAGCACGCCGTCGTCGTCGGCGGGGTCGAGCACGAGGTCGACTGCGTCATCTTCGGCACCGGTTTCGAGGTCGGCGTCTCGGGCCTGCTGTCCGGGCAGCTCCCCGCGCACGGCAGGGACGGCGTCGCCCTGCTGGACGCCTGGCGGCAGACCGGCCCGAGGACCCTGCACGGCTTCTACAGCCGCGGTTTCCCCAACCTGTTCATGCTCGGCTCGGTGCAGTCCGCCAGCTCCGTGAACTACGTGCACGTCCTGGACGAGCAGGCCACGCACGTCGCCGAGGTGATCGGCGAGGCCCGCAGGCGCGGGGTCCGGTGCGTGGAGCCGACGGCCGGGGCGGAGGCCTCCTGGGGGGCCGTGATCCGCGAGAAGTCGGTGGACCTGTACAAGTTCCAGTCCGAGTGCACCCCCGGCTACTACAACGCCGAGGGCATGCCGAGACCCCGCAGCGAGTCGTACGGCGACGGCCCGATCGCGTTCTACGAGCTGATCCGGCGCTGGCGGGCGGAGGGCGGCATGGACGAGGTGCTGGGCTCGTGACGGGGCGTTCGGGCAGGTACGAAGCGAGTGGCGTGCGCAGCACCCGCTGGCAGGCCCGCCGCCTCAACTCACCCAATCCCCTCTGGGGTTCCAACGGCGTCGCGTTCGGCCCCGACGGGCGGCTGTACGTCGCGCAGTTCCTCGCCGGGCAGATCAGCGCCGTCGACCCGGCCACCGGGGACGTCGAGGTCGTGGTCCCGCCGGACGGCCCGGTGCAGTCGCCCGACGACCTGGCCTTCGGGACGGACGGTTCGATGTACATCGCCGACCTCGTCCCCGGCCGGGTGTGGCGCCGCAGTCCCGACGGCGGGTACGGCCTCGTATGCGACGAGGTGAAGGTGCCCAACGGCATCACGTGCGTCGGCGACCGGCTCTTCGTCAACGAGATGAGGATGAACGGCCGGCTGCTGGAGCTGTTCCCCGAGGGCGGCGACCCGGTCGTCCTGACCGACGGACTGGCCCTCGGCAACGCCATGCAACTCGGCCCGGACGGCTGCCTGTACTACCCGCACATGGTCAGCCGGCAGGTCTGGCGCATACCGCCCGACGGCGGTGTGCCCGAGGTCGTCGCCGAGGACGTGCACGACCCGGTCGCGGTCCGCTTCGACCAGGGCGGCGTCCTGCACGTCCTGTCGCGTGGCCCCGAGGGCATCGTCACCCGCGTCGACCTGCACGGCACGGGCTCCCGCTCGCTGGTCACCAGCGGTGTCACGGGCCTGGACAACGCCGCGTTCGACGCGGAGAACCGCATGTTCGTCTCCAGCTTCGCGAGCGGCGGCATCACGGAACTGCGCCCCGACGGCCGCACCCGCCCCGTCGTGCCGCGCGGCCTGGACGGCCCCTACGGCGTGACGATCGACCTCGGCGGCACGGTGTACGCGGCCGACCACTACCGGGTGGCCCGCCCCGAGGAGCCCGACGCCGGCGCCTCGGGCGACGTCACCACGGAAATCCTCCAGCCCTTCGTCCACGGCATCACGGCCGACGGCGAAGTCCTGCACACGACCTCGCAGTTCGGCACGGTCCAGACCTACGCCCCCGCCACCGGCGCCACCCGCACCAGGGCGACGGGCCTGAACCAGCCCCTCGGCATCACGGTCCGGCCCGACGGCACCCTCGTCGTCGCCGAGACGGGCGCCGGCCGCGTCATCGCCATCGACGAGGCGGACACGGTCACGGTCCTGGCCGAAGGCCTCGACCACCCCGTGGACGTCACGCTCGACGCCGACGGGCGCTGCTACGTCAGCGACGACCGGCGCGGGGCGGTACTGCGCATCGACGACGGCGAGCCGGTGCCGGTCGCGGACGGCCTAGGCGCTCCCCAGGGGCTGGCCGTCCACGGCGACGAACTCTTCACCGTGGACACCGCGAACCGCCGGCTCTGGTCCGTCTCCCTGACGACGGGCGGCACCCGCGTCGAGGCCGAAGACCTGGCGGTCGGCATCCCCCGTGGCAGCACGCCGCCGCGTCAGGCCCCCGCCCTCTTCGCCCACGGACTGCCCGGCGTGGCCCCCCGGTTCGCGGGTCTCACCACCGCCCCGGACGGCTCCCTGCTCCTGTCGTCGAACGGGGAGGGGACGGTGGTGCGGCTGTCTCCGGCGCGGACCGGCACGTGACGCGGCCGCGCGGCCTCCGCTCCTGAGAGCGGGTCAGCGGCGGCGGCCCCGGGCGGGCCTGCCGGGACCGGGCCCGAACCCGTGCGCGCGGGGCCGCTCAACGCTTGCGCCGGCCGGCCGCCCTGACGACGGGCGGCACCCGCGTCGAGGCGGAAGACCTGGCGGTCGGCGCCCCGCCGGGGGCCGCGCCGAGCCAGGCCTCCGCTCACGGGAGGTATCCCGGGGGGATCCGGGGAGGGACCCGGCGAACGCTCCGGGGAGCGGGTCAGCGGCGGCGGCCCCGGGCGGGCCTGCCGCGCCGTGCGCGCGGGGCGGAACTCGTGCGCGCGGGGCCGCTCTCGGAGGGCGGCGGCGTGAGGACGACGGGGACGCCCGACGGCGCCTGCGCACCGGTGATGCGGCTCAGTTCGGCCTCGCCCGAGCGGACCCGGGTGACGCGCGGGGAGATGCCGGCGTCGGCCATCAGGCGGGCCGTCTCGCGGCGCTGGTGGGGCAGGACCAGCGTGACGACGGTGCCCGACTCGCCGGCCCGGGCGGTACGGCCGCCCCGGTGCAGATAGTCCTTGTGGTCGGCGGGCGGGTCCACGTTGACGACGAGGTCGAGGTTGTCGACGTGGATGCCGCGGGCGGCGACGTTGGTGGCCACCAGGACCGTGACCTCGCCGTCCTTGAACCGGGCCAGGGTCCGGGTGCGCTGGGACTGGGACTTGCCGCCGTGCAGGGCCGAGGCGCGCACCCCGACGGCCAGGAGCTTCTTGGCCAGCCGGTCGGCGGCGTGCTTGGTGTCCAGGAACATGATCACACGGCCGTCGCGGGCGGCGATCTCCGTCGTGGTGGCGTGCTTGTCGGCGTCCTCCACGTGCAGCAGGTGATGCTCCATGGTGGTGACCGCGCCGGCCGACGGATCGACGGAGTGGACCACGGGGTCGTGGAGGTAGGTGCGGACCAGGCGGTCGACGTTGCGGTCCAGCGTGGCCGAGAACAGCAGCCGCTGGCCCCCGGGCTGCACCTGGTCGAGCAGCGCGGTCACCTGCGGCATGAAGCCCATGTCCGTCATCTGGTCGGCCTCGTCCAGGACGGTGACGGTGACGCGGTCCAGCCGGCAGTCGCCGCGGTCTATGAGGTCCTTGAGCCGGCCGGGCGTCGCGACGACGACCTCGGCACCGCCGCGCAGCGCGCTCGCCTGGCGGCCGATCGACATGCCGCCGACCACCGTGGTGAGCCGCAGGCGCAACGCCTGCGCGTAGGGGGTGAGCGCGTCGGTGACCTGCTGGGCCAGTTCCCGGGTGGGGACGAGGACGAGGGCCACCGGCTGCCGGGGCTCGGCCCGCTGCCCGTCGATGCGGGCCAGTACGGCGAGGCCGAAGGCGAGCGTCTTGCCCGACCCCGTGCGCCCGCGGCCCAGCACGTCCCGGCCGGCCAGGGAGTTGGGCAGCGTCGCCGCCTGGATCGGGAACGGCACGGTCATGCCTTCGGCGCCCAGTGCGGCCAGCAGCCGGTCGGGCAGGCCGAGACCGGCGAAGTCCTCGACGGGGGGCAGCGCCGGGGTGATGGTGGCCGGCGGCGCGAACTCCCCGCCGGGCGCGGGGCGGCGTCCGTGGCCGCCGCGGGCCGCTCCGGCGCCACGGGCCGACGTGCCTCGGCCCCCGGCCTTACGGGAGTGGGGCGAGCCGTTGTTCTTGCGAGCGGTGCGATCCAAGGGGATCCTTCCTCGATGCGGCACGTATCGGGGAATTCCCGGCGGCTGTGAACGGGCCGCACCAGGATTCGCAGACTGAGCCGGGTGTTGGATGCAAACAAGGCTGGGGCCCGCACCTCACGGTGCGGGCCCCGGTCACGTCGGACGCGTCAGCGTCAGGCGGGCACGATGTTCTCGGCCTGCGGGCCCTTCTGGCCCTGCGTGACGTCGAAGGTAACCTTCTGGCCTTCCTGAAGCTCGCGGAAGCCGGAGGTGGCGATGTTCGAGTAGTGGGCGAACACGTCGGGACCGCCGCCCTCCTGCTCGATGAAGCCGAAGCCCTTTTCCGCGTTGAACCACTTCACAGTGCCAGATGCCATGCTGAATCTCCCTTAGGGGGACAAACCCGAGACCCGCACTTTACGGACTCGGAGTTGCTGAAATGATCACCCTCGGAGAGATCCGAAAATCCTCGAAAACTAAAAAGAGTGCTCGTCGACAAAAGGTCGATAGAGCACTCGAAGTCTCTGGGAACCAAAACTGCAACAACAACGACGGTAGCACAGGACTCGCCGGATGGCTCGGGAATCTCGTACCCGAGGTGGACGGAGGCCTCGCTCGTACTGCGTTCCGAGTAGCCGGGATTGTCGGCAGCCGCACGACGACGGGACGGCCCGCTCGCAGAGAGCCTTGGCAGACGATCGACACCAGATGTGGAGACCTGCTGCCGTGGCAACTTTCCTGTATCGAGTGGGCCGACTGGCCTTCCGGCGACGCTGGTACGTCGCCCTGGTCTGGGCGGCCGTCCTGGCCGCCGTCGGGCTCGGCGCCCTCAAGGCGCCGGGGGCCGCCGACGAGGAGTTCTCGATGCCCGGCATCGAGTCCCAGAAGGCGTTCGACCTGATGGAAGAGCGCTTCCCCGGGGCCACGGCCGACGGGGCGACCGCCCGGGTCGTGTTCATCGCGCCCGGCGGCGAGAAGGTCACCGCGGCCGGGAACAAGCAGGCCATCGAGAAGGCCGTGACCGGTCTCGGCGACGGTACGCAGGTCGCGAGCGCCGTCGACCCGTTCCGGGTGAAGACGATCAGCAAGGACGGCTCGACCGCCTTCGCGACCGTCACCTACAAGGTCGGGGCGAACGACCTCACCGACGCCAGCCGGACCCATCTGGAGCGCGCCATCGACCAGGCCCGGGACTCCGGGCTGACCGTCGAGGCGGGCGGCACCGCGCTGGAGTCCAACGCCGGGCCGGGCGGCACCGCCGAGGTGATCGGCGTCGCGATCGCCGCCGTCGTCCTCCTCGTCACCTTCGGCTCCCTGGCCGCCGCCGGGCTCCCCCTGCTGACCGCCCTCGTCGGCGTCGGCGTCAGCATGGCCACGATCCTCGCCCTGTCGAGCGCCCTCGGCCTGTCCACCACCACCGGCACCCTGGCGATGATGCTGGGCCTCGCCGTCGGCATCGACTACGCCCTGTTCGTGGTGTCCCGCTACCGGGAGGAGCGCGCCAAGGGCCGTGCGCCGCAGGAGGCGGCCGGACTCGCCGCCGGCACGGCCGGGTCCGCTGTCGTGTTCGCCGGGCTCACCGTCGTCATCGCGCTGGCCGGGCTCGCCGTGGTCGGCATCCCGATGCTCACCAAGATGGGCCTGGCCGCCGCCGGCGCGGTCGTCGTCGCCGTGCTGATCGCGCTGACGCTCGTCCCGGCCCTGCTCGGTTTCTGGCCGAACGCCGTGCTCACCCGGCGGGCCCGCAAGAGCGGCCGGATCGAGGAGAGCGGCGGCGACAACGGCGGCACCCGCTGGGCCCGGTTCGTGCTGCGCCGCCCGATACCCGTCCTGCTCCTCGGCGTCGTCGGCCTCGGTGCCCTGGCCCTGCCCGCGGCCGGCCTCCAGCTGGGCATGCCCGGGGACGAGGCCAAGCCGGTCTCCACCACCGAACGCCGCGCCTACGACGCGCTCGCCGAGGGCTTCGGGCCGGGCTTCAACGGCCCGCTGACCGTCGTCGTGGACGGCAAGGGCGCCGCCGACCCCAAGGGCGCAGCGGACGAGATCGCCGAGGAGATCGGCGCCACCAAGGGCGTCGTGTCCGTCTCCGCGGCCCGCTTCAACGACGCCGGGGACACCGCCGTCTTCTCGGTCGTGCCGTCCACCGCGCCGACCGACGAGAAGACCAAGAACCTGGTGACGACGATCCGCGACGAGCGGTCCGGCATCGAGTCCGGAACGGGCGCGAGCTACGAGGTCACCGGCACCACCGCGATGAACATCGACATCGCGCAGAAGGTGCAGGCCGCGCTGGTCCCCTACCTGACGGTGGTCGTCGGCCTGGCGATCGTGCTGCTGCTGGTGGTCTTCCGGTCCCTGCTCGTCCCGCTCAAGGCGGCCCTCGGCTTCCTTCTGTCGGTGCTCGCCTCGCTCGGCGTGGTCGTCGTGGTGTTCCAGCAGGGCCACGGCGCCGAACTCCTCGGCGTGGAGCAGACCGGCCCGATCATGAGCCTGATGCCGATCTTCCTGGTGGGCATCGTCTTCGGCCTCGCGATGGACTACGAGGTGTTCCTCGTCTCACGGATGCGGGAGGCGTACGTCCACGGCGAGTCGCCCGCGCAGGCGGTCACGTCCGGCTTCCGGCACAGCGCCCGGGTGGTCGTGGCGGCGGCCCTGATCATGATCGCGGTGTTCGCCGGGTTCATCGGCGAGAGCGACTCCATGATCAAGATGATCGGGTTCGGGCTCGCCTCCGCCGTCCTGTTCGACGCGTTCGTCGTCCGGATGGCCATCGTGCCCGCCGTCCTCGCCCTGCTCGGCCACAAGGCGTGGTGGCTGCCGAAGTGGCTGGACCGGGTGCTGCCCCGCGTCGACGTGGAGGGAGAGGCGCTCGCCCGCAGGCCGGAGGCGCGGGAACCGGCGGCGGACACCGCACCCGAGCCGGAACCGGCGCGGACCTGACACACACCCCCCGGCATCAGGGCCGCCCGTGGCGAAGGACACGGGCGGCCGCTCGGGCGTTCCCGCCCGATGTCGACCACGATGGTCCCCAGCCCACACCCCGGAGAGCCCGATGAGTATCAGCCTGGAGCGGCGCTACGCGGATCGCCTGGAGGAGTTCTCGGCGCGCCACCCGTTCCTCGTCGATCTGGCGATGGTCCTGGCGCTGATGGGCTGCGCGGCCCTCGGCGGCTCGCTCACCCTGCCCAGCGCCGAACCGCCGGACCAGGACATGACCGCCACCGTCCTCACCGGCGTCGCCTGTCTCGTCCTGCTCAAGCACCGCACCCACCCGCGCACCGCCGTCGTCGTCGCCGGCGGCTGCACGGTCGCAGCGGTCGCCCTCGGCTATCTGGTCACGCCGCTGCTGCTGGCCCCGGTCATGGCGGCGCTGTACTGGCTCGCCACCCTCACCGACCGCAGGACCACCCGCCTCTACGGCATCATCACCACGCTGGCGGTGATCCTCGCGGCCGTGTTCACCGACTCCATGGACCACCTCTCGCTGCTGCTGAGGACGATCGGCCCGTTTTTCTGGCTGATGCTGCCCCTCGCCGCAGGCAACATGACGCGGCTGCGGCGCGCCTACCTCCACGCCGTGCAGGCCCGGGCCGAACACGCCGAGCGCACCAGGGAGGAGGAGGCCCGCCTGCGCGTCACCGAGGAACGGATGCGGATCGCCCGCGAGCTCCACGACGTCGTCGCCCACCACATGGCCCTGGCCAACGCCCAGGCCGGAACGGCCGCGCACCTCGCCCTCACCCACCCGGAGCAGACGCAGAAGATCCTCACCGACCTGACCGGCACCACGTCCTCCGCGCTCCGGGAGCTGAAGGCCGCCCTGGGCCTGCTGCGCCAGAACGACCAGCACGACGCCGACCCCGGCTCCACGGCACTGGAACCCGCCCCGGGCCTCGCCCGCCTGCCCGAGCTGGTCGCGGCGTGCGAGTCGGCCGGCCTGGAGGTCAGCGTCACCACGGAGGGGGAGCCGCAGCCGCTCTCACCCGGGGTCGACCTGACCGCGTTCCGGATCGTGCAGGAGGCGCTCACCAACGTCACCAAGCACGCCACCGCCGAGGCCGCCCGCGTACGCCTCGCATACACCGGCTCGCGCCTGCTGATCACGGTCACCGACGACGGCACCGGCAAACCGGAGGCGGAGGCACCCCAGGGCCGCGGCTTCGGCGTCATGGGCATGCGCGAACGGGCCCACTCGATCGGCGGCCACCTGTGCGCGGGCCCCCGCCCCCAGGGCGGCTTCGAGGTCGCCACCGCGCTCCCGCTGCAACCGTCCCCCCTCCCCGCCGAAGGAACCACGCCATGACCATCAGGGTGCTGCTCGCCGACGACCAGGCCCTGCTGCGGGCCACGTTCCGGATCCTCATCGACTCCTGCGCGGACATGGACGTGGTCGCCGAGGCCTCCGACGGCGCGGAGGCGGTGGAGCTGACCCGCGCCCACCACCCCGACATCGTCCTCATGGACATCCGCATGCCCGGCACCGACGGCCTCACCGCCACGGCCACGCTCTGCGCCGACCCGGACCTGTCCGCCACCCGCGTCCTCATCCTGACCACGTTCGAGACCGAGGACTACGTCGCCCAGGCACTGCGCGCCGGTGCCAGCGGCTTCCTCGGCAAGGACGTCACCGCCGACACCCTGCTGGCCGGCCTGCGCACGGTGGCCTCCGGCGAGGCGCTCCTCTCACCCGTCGCCACCCGCTCCCTCATCACCCGCTTCCTCCTGGCACCCGCCCCCGACACCCACCTGGCCCCACCGGAGCGCCTCGCCGACCTCACGGTCCGCGAACGCGAGGTGATGGCCCTGGCCGCGGAGGGCAGGTCCAACACCGAGATCGCCGAGGACCTCACACTCAGCCCGCTGACCGTACGCACCCACATCCACCGCGCCATGACCAAGCTGAACGCCCGCGACCGTGCGCAACTGGTCGTCATCGCCTACCAGACGGGCCTGGTACGGGCGGCTCCGCCGACCGTGTGAGGGCTGCTACGGCCGCCCGTACACCGCCACCATGATGTTCTCCGCGACCTTGTTCATGTCCTGGCCCTTGGCGTCGGTGGAGTTGACGCTGTAGACGAGGGTGCGCTTGCCGTCGCGGGTGGAGGCGATAGCGGCGTTGTAGCCCCAGCGCCCGCCCGTCTTGCCCCACACCTCGCGGCCGCCCAGCTCCTTCATCGAGAGGCCGATGGAGTACGCGGCCGGCTTCCCGGTCCTGAAGTCGGTCACCTCCGGCAGCGTGAACATCTCCTCCAGGAGCGGTCCGCGCACGACCCGGCCCTGGAACAGGGCGTTGGTGAACCGTTCGAGATCGGCCGTGGTCGAGATGATGTCCCCGGCCGCCCAGCCGTCCGTGGCCCTCCACACGGACACGTCGCGCAGGCCGGTCGTGCCGTCGTCCAGCCGCATGGTCTGGTAGCCGTGGTTGTGCCGGCCGGCGATGCGCGGGTTCTTCCCGGGGAGGTACGTGTCGTGCAGCCCGAGCGGGCGCAGGATGCGCCGAGCGACCTGACGCTCGTACGTGTCACCGGTGACGCGCTCGATCAGCAGGCCGGTGATCGTGTAGCCGATGTTGAGGTAGTGCTGCCGCTCGCCCGGCGCGAACTCGGGCTTCTTGGAGGTCGCCGAGCGGACCATGTCCCGGGGGTCGTGAACCCGGAAGCGGTCGGCGTATGCCTCCTCGACCGTGGTGGCCGGGAAGTCCGGGGCCGGGATGCCGTGCGTGTGGTTCAGGAGCTGCCGGACGGTGACGCCCCCGTACGACGCCGGGATCAGCTCCGGCAGGTAGGAGCGGGCGCTGCGGTCCAGGTCCAGTCTGCCCTCGGCGGCCAGTTGCAGGGCGACCGCCGCCGTGAAGACCTTGGTCACGGAACCGGCGCGGAAGCGGGCGCCCGGATCGGCGGGCCGGCCGGTGCGCAGGTCGTGCACGCCAGAACTGCCGCGCCAGACGCCCTCGTCGCCCCCGACGCGGACGAGCGCGGCGGTCGCGTCGGCGCTGGGGAGGCCGGCGATGGCGGCGGCGAGGGCGGGGTTCTGGTGTTGGGCGGCCAAGTGGGCGGGGGCCCGGTCAGGAGGCGTGGCGGCGGCGGCCGGGAGGGCGGACGGCCCCGCCACGACTCCCGCGAGGAGCACGGCGGCCAGCAGGGAAGCGGTACGGGACATGGTCAACTCCGTGAGTGTGAGCCGTCGTTGTGAGGTACGGCTCCATCCTCGGGAGTTGCGCGTGCGCGCGGATCGCCCCCGCGGGGGGTCTCGGAGGGTCAGTTCCTCGCCGACGTGGGGGAGGGGCCGGCCCGGTCCGCTCCCCCGGGCGGGGGGTCCCCGGCCGCGACGAGCCCGGTCTCGTACGCGCAGATCACGGCCTGGATCCGGTCCCGCAGTCCGAGCTTGGCCAGCACGTTGCCGACGTGCGTCTTGACCGTGTGGTCGCTGACCACCAGCTCCGCCGCGATCTCGGCGTTCGACAGGCCCCGGGCGAGCAGCAGCAGCGTCTCGCGCTCCCGTGCGGTCAGCACGTCCAGCCGGGCTGCGGGCCGCGGGTGCCTCGTGGATCGCGTGTACTGCTCGACGAGGCGCCGGGCCACGGTCGGCGCGAGCAGCGAGTCGCCCCGGGCGACGACCCGTACCGCGTGGACGAGGTCGTCCCGGCGGACGTCCTTGAGCAGGAAGCCGCTCGCGCCCGCGTGCAGCGCGTCGTACACGTACTCGTCGGAGTCGAAGGTCGTGAGCATCACCGTCCGGCAGTCGCTCGCGGCACTGATCGCACGGCAGGCCTCGATCCCGTCCATGCGCGGCATGCGCACATCGAGCAGCGCCACGTCGGGGGCGTGCCGCCGCACCGCCTCGACGGCCTCGGCCCCGTCGCCCACCTCCGCGACGACCTCGATGTCCGGCTGGACGTCCAGGATCAGCGCGAAGCCGCTGCGCACCAGCTCCTGGTCGTCGGCGACCACCACCCGGATCGTCACAGCCCGGCCTCCACCGCGGCCGGCAGGGGAAGCCGCACCCGCACCTCGAACCCCCGCCCGTCGGCCCTCCGCCCGGTCACCGCGCTCCCCCCGAGGGCGGCCGCCCGCTCCCGGATCCCGACGAGCCCGTGCCCGCCCCGGCGGCCGGTACCCCCCACCTGCGGCCCGCGCCCGTCATCGGTCACTCGCACACACAAGTCACTGTCTCCGTAAGTCAGTTGTACGGTCACGGTACGGGCCTCGGCGTGCCTGACGGTGTTGGTGAGGGCCTCCTGGACCACCCGGAAGACGGTCGCCGCGACCGCCCCCGGCAACGGCCGGACGCGCCCCGCCGTCCCGTACACGACATCCAGCCCACCGCCGGCCCGCACCCGGTCGATCAGACCGGGCAACTCCGCGATCCCGGGCTGCGGTTCGCGCGAACCGGTAGCACCGCTCCCGTCGTCGTCCTCACGCAGCACGCCCAGCATCCGGCGCAACTGCACCATGGCGTCCCGCCCGGTCGCGGAGATGGCGTCGAAGGCGGCCTCGGCCCGCTCGGGCGCGGCACGCACGGCCACCGGCCCGGCTTCCGCCTGCACGATCATCAGGCTCACGGCGTGGGAGAGGATGTCGTGCATCTCCCGTGCGATCCGGGCGCGTTCGCGGGCGGCGGCCTGCTCGGCCTCGACGCGGTGGGCCCGCCGGCGGGCGTCGGTGAGCCGCCCGAAGACATAGGCGGCAGCCAACACGAAGACGGAGAAGGTCAGTTCACGAGCCGAGCGGGTGTTGAGCCACACCCCCGCCGGCACTGCGAGCAGCAGAACGGCCCCGGCGACGAGCCGCCCCCGCGCGGGCGACAGCGCGGCGATCGTGTACACGACCACAAGCCCGGTGTACGGCAACGGCTGCCCGGGCCCGTCCACGGTCAGCCGGTACAGCGCGTTGGCGGCCAGCACCGCGAACAGCACGGTGAGGGGCGCGCGCCGCCGCCAGACCAGGGGCAGCACGGAGAGCGCGCTGAGCCCGTACGCGGCCCAGGTCGCCGGCGGCGCCCCGGCCGCCCGCGGCACGACGAACGGCATGGTCATCGCGGCCTGGACCAGGAGCGCGACACCGATGTCGACGAGAAGCGGATTGGCCTCCGCCGACGCCCGGCCGCGCTCCCACCACCCTCGCAGCTCCCCGCGCATCACTAACCGACCCGCTGCATCGCCTTCTGGCGCCGTTCCGCCATCGCGGCCCCGGACTCGCGGCGGGCCATCCGGCGCAGGACGGACGGTGCGAGGAGCAGCCCGGCGACCGCCCAGGCGCCCAGTACGCCGGCTGTCTCCAGGTGCTGCCAGGAGGCGCCGATCTCGGCGGCGACCGCTTCGGACGGCAGCAACGCGGCCCGCAGGCCCAGGCCGAGCCAGTACACGGGGAAGATCTGCGCGACCGTCTGAAGCCACTCGGGCAGCTCCGACAAGGGGAAGTAGATCCCGGAGACCACGACGAGTCCCATCACCGGGAGCATCAGCAACCCGACGGTGCGCGGACTGCTGACCAGTGAGCCGATGACCGCGCCGATCGGCAGGGTCGCCAGGAGGCCCAGCGGGATCACCCACACCAGCGTCAGCAGCGCTCCGCCGCCCTGCCGGGCCACCCCGTCGACCAGGAACACGCCGGCGGCGAAGGGGAGGGCCATGGAGACGAGTGCCGTCCCCGACACCATGACGATCTTGCCGACGAGGTGGCCGACCATGCCGTGCGGCACGGCCTTGGCCCGCAGCAGGGTGCCGTCCTCGCGCTCGGTCGCGAGCAGTTGCGCCGTGGTCGTCATCCCGGTGAAGGCGAGCGTCATGCCCAGCAGGCTCGGCAGCATGAACGCGCCGGCCGAGATGCCGGCGCCCTTCAGCGGATCGTCCCCGGCCAGGAACAGCGGCACCATGACCAGGACCGTCCAGAGCGCGTAACCGAACACGTCCTGGCCGGTGGTGAAGGTCTGCCGGAGTTCCGTCCAGCCGCGCCGTACTCCCAGTCCCGCCGCGTACCACACCGGACTCATCGCGCTTCCTCCCCGAAGGCGTGTGCCGCCGCCCGTTCCTCGGGGACGCTCCCCGCCTCCAGCTCCCGCACCATCGTCAGGTAGGTGTCCTCCAGGCTCGCCCGGCGCACCTCCAGTCCGCCGATCGCGTCGCCGTGCTCCTCGAACAGCCGGCGGACGAACCGGGTGGGCTCGGGCGTCGACTCCTCGAAGGGCCGCCCGTCCCGCGTCCAGCGCACGGTGGCCTCGGCCGACGCCTGCCGGGACAGCTCCTCGGCCGGGCCGTCGGCCACGATCCGGCCACCGGCCAGGATGAGGATCCGGTCGGCGAGCTTCTCCGCCTCGGCGAGGTCGTGCGTGGTCAGCAGAACGGTGGTGTTCTCGTCCGCGAGCCCCCGGACCAGGCCGTGGAACTCGTTCCTGGCCTCCGGGTCCAGACCCGCCGTCGGCTCGTCCAGGAACAGCAGCTCGGGCCTGCCCACGATGCCGACGGCCACGTCGAAACGCCTGCGCTGCCCGCCGGACAGGGTTCCGATCCGCTTGTCCGCCTGCCCGGTCAGGCCCACGGCCGCGATGAGCTCGTCGGCGTCCCACGGCCGCCGTACGAGGTCGGTGGAGTACGGCGCGTAGTACGAGCCGAGATGGGCCAGCAGTTCCCGCACGCGCCACTTGCCGTGGTCGCGCCAGGACTGCAAGACGATGCCCAGGCGCGCACGCCACCGCTCGTCCCCGCGGGCCGGATCGGTGCCGAGGACGCTCACGTCACCGGCCGAGCGCATCCGGAAGCCTTCCAGGACTTCGATCGTGGTCGTCTTGCCCGCGCCGTTCGGCCCGAGCAGCACGACGACCTCGCCTCGCCGGGCCGTGAACCCGACCCCCTTCAGGACGTCCTGGGTGCGGTAGCGCATCCGCAGGTCCCGTACGTCGATCACCCTGTCGTGCCCCGGCGGTGGGCTGCTCCCTGCCTCGGATAAGGCGTGAGCGCTTGTCATCGGTGTTCCCCCGGTCCGTCTGACGCCGGCAGCCGTTCGGACCGCCTCGGGCGAACACATTACCGAAGGGTTCAGCACCGGCCGGGCCCCGCACGCGGCTAGCCCTTGTCGCCCTCCGGCACCCCCTCCGCCCCGTACAGCCTGGCCGACGCGTCGACGTGGGCCAGGCGGCGCAGTGCGCTGAACACCGCCTCGCCCAGGACCGTGCCGATGACCACGCCTTCCACCATGTCCTCGAGGGCGACCCGCCGGTCCACGTACGCCAGGTCGGCCTGGGCGACCTGTTCGGCGGCTTCGGCGTAGGTTTCGAGGAGTTCGGCGAAGGATCCGTGGCCCAGCCGGGTCAGGGCGGCCAGGGCTCTGGCGAGGTCGTCGGCGGCGGGGTTCGACTCGTGGGCGTGCCAGCCGCGTCGGGAGATGAGGCCGGCCACCGTGGTGCGGGCGGCCGCCGTTTCGGCGTCGTCGTGGCCGGCGGGCGTGCCGCCCATGCGGTCGGCCGCCGCGCCGAGCACCTTGTGCAGCGGGCGTTCCGGGTCGTCGACGGCCGCCAGCACGTCCGCGATCTCCGCCACCTTCATGCCGCCGACGTCGAGCAGGGCACGGATCAGCCGGAGCCGGCGTTCGTGTGTCTCGTCGTAGCTCGCCTGGTTGCGGCTGGTCAGCTCGCCCGCGGGGAGCAGCCCTTCGCGGACGTAGTACTTGATCGTCGGCACCGGCACCCCGGTCTTCCGGCTCAACTCTCCGATGCGCAACGCCGATCCACTCCTTGGAATTCGCCCTGCCCGCGGTGTCGGCCCTTGCCGGCCCGGCGCCAATCATAGATAGTGGGGCTATCGGATAGTGGATAGTGCCGGTATCTATTACGGCCGATTCACTCGTGTCTAGCTCAGGGGTGGGCATGGTGTTCTTACGTACGTCCTGGCATCGGCCGCTGGTGGTGTTCTCGGCCGCGATGGCGGTCCTGGCCGTCGTGTCCGCGGTGGGGCTCCTCGTCGACGACCGCGTCCTCGTGGGGGCGCCGATCTGGGCCAAGCCGTTCAAGTTCGCGGTGTCGTTCGTGGCGTACTGCCTGTCGCTCGCCTGGATGCTGTCGCTGCTCCCCGACCGGCGGCGCGTGGGCTGGTGGGCGGGGACCGTCGTCGCGCTGGCGAGCCTCGTCGAGATGGTGATCATCACCGGGCAGGTCGTCCGCGGCAAGCGCAGCCACTTCAACCACGAAACACCGTTCGACGAGGCGCTGTTCAACGCGATGGCCGTCACGGTCGTCGTCCTGTGGGCCGGCACGCTCGTCGTCGCCGTGCTGCTGCTCCGCGCCCGGATCGCCGACCGGGCGTCCGCCTGGGCGATGCGCTCCGGGATCCTGCTGGCGCTGGCCGGGGCCGCCGTCGGCTTCCTGATGACCCAGCCCGCGCCGGGGCAGGAGCGCGGTGTCTCCAAGGTGGTCGGCGCGCACAGCGTGGGCGTGCCGGACGGGGGTCCCTCGATGCCTCTGACCGGCTGGTCCACGACCGGCGGTGATCTGCGGATCCCGCACTTCTTCGGCATGCACGCGCTGCAACTCCTGCCGCTGCTGCTCATGGTGCTGACCGTCCTCGCACCGCGCTTCGCCCGTCTCGCCGACGATCGGGTCCGGCCGCGTCTCGTGCTGGTCGCCTCGGGTGCGTACGCCGCCGTCTTCGCGCTGGTCCTCTGGCAGGCGTTGCGCGGCCAGCCGCTGATGCGTCCGGACGGGGCGACGCTGGGGGCGGCCGGGCTGATCCTGCTCGCCGTCGCTCTCGGGGTGTACGGGGCTCTGCGCACGGGCCGGACGTCTCCTCCGCGCGGGGCGACGGACGCGACAGGTGCTCCCGCGTCGAAGGACCTCGTGTCATGACCGGATTCCTCTTCGAGCTCTCCTTCCTCCTGGCCGCGCCCGTCTGGCTGCTCATGATCTTCGCGCCGGCGTGGGGGCCGACCGCTCGCATCGCCGGGTCACCGCTGACCGTGCTGCCGGTGCTCTTCGTGTATGTCGCGCTGGCGGTACCGGTGTTCCCCGAGTTGTGGACCGCGGTCAGCAGTCCGGACCTCGGCAGCTTCCGCGAGCTGACGGCCCTCCCGGACGGTGCCGGTGCCGTCTGGGCGCAGGTCATCGCCTGGGACCTGCTGATCGGGCAGTGGATGTACCGGGAGGGCAGGCGGCTGGAGATCTCCGCCCTGCTGATGGGACCGCTGCTGGTTCTCACGATCCTTCTGTCGCCGTTCGGGCTGCTGGTGTTCCTGGGGCTGCGCGCGGTGCGGGCTCGGCAGGTGGGGACGAGGTCCCTGAGCGGCGCGCCGGTGGGGAGTCAGGCGCGCAGGTAGGCCAGTACCGCCAGTACGCGGCGGTGGTCGTCGGGGGCCGCCGGGGGCAGGTCCAGTTTCTGGAGGATGCTCGCGATGTGCTTGGCGACGGCCGCGTCCGTGACGACCAGGCGGCGGGCGATCGCCGCGTTGGAGCGGCCCTCCGCCATGAGGCCGAGGACCTCGCGTTCGCGGGGCGTGAGCCGGTCCAGGGGGTCGCGGCGGCGGGCGAGGAGCTGGCGTACGACCTCCGGGTCGACGACCGTCGCACCGGCGGCGACACGGGCCACGGCGTCGGCGAACTCCTCGACGTCGCCGATGCGTTCCTTCAGGAGGTAGCCCGTCCCGACGCTGTTGCCGCGGTCGTCCAGGAGCTCGTCGGCGAAGGTCTGCTCGACGTACTGGCTGAGCACGAGGACCGCCAGCCCGGGCTGCTCGGCCTGGAGCCGGCGGGCCGTGCGCAGACCCTCGTCCGTCTGGCCCGGGGGCATACGGACGTCGGTGATCACCAGGTCGGGGCGGTGCTCCCGGGTGGCGGCGAGCAGGGCCGGGCCGTCGCCCACGGCGGCGAGCACCCGGTGGCCGAAGCGCTCCAGCAGGTGGACGAGACCTTCCCGCAGGAGGACGGCGTCCTCCGCGATCACCAGGCGGAGGGACTGCCGCATCAGGTCTCCGCTCTCAGGAGGACGGTCCGGCGCACGGGATCTCCGCTCTCAGCAGGGTGGGTCCACCGGGTGGGCTGGACAGGAGCATTCTGCCGCCGGCGGCGGCGATCCGGTCGGCGAGGCCGACGAGCCCCGTGCCGCGAGCGGGGTCGGCGTCGCCGGAGCCGTTGTCCTCGATGTCGAGGCGGAGCACGCCGTCGCGGCAGCGGGCGCTGACGCGGCAGCGGTCGGCACCGCTGTGCCGGGCGATGTTGGTGAGGGCCTCGGCGGTCACGTAGTACGCCGTCTGCTCGACGGCGGCCGGCAGCCGGCCCGGAAGGTCGAGGTCGAGGTCGGCGGGTATCGGGCAGCGCCCGGCGATGTCCCGTGCGGCGGCGGGCAGTCCGCGCTCCGTCAGGATCTGCGGGTGGATGCCCCGGATCAGTTCGCGCAGCTCGGTGAGCGCCTCCTTGGCGAGGGTGTGCGCCTCACCGACCTGCCGCGCCGCCGCGCTGCCGGGCGGCAGATCGAGGGTGGCCAGGCCCAGCTTCATCGTGAGGGCGACGAGCCGCTGCTGGGCACCGTCGTGCAGATCGCGTTCGATGCGGCGGCGTTCCGTCTCGAAGGCGTCGACGAGGCGGGCCCGGGACCGTACGACCTCACGCAGTTCACGGTCCTTCGGGAAGAGCACGGCACGGCCCACCGCCGCACGGACGGCGGCCCACGCCCCGATGGGATACGCGGCCACGGGCAGCAGCAGGGCGCCCGCGACCGGGCCCGCCACGGTCTGCCAGGGCAGGGCGGTGGGCTGGAAGGGCGTCAGGAGGAGGAAGCCCGGGATGCCGAGGGAGACCAGGGCCACGGCGAGGTCCATCCAGCCGACCGCCAGGACGGACACGGCGCCGTAACCGGCGGTGCGCGTACTGTGCCACTGCCGCTGCCGGTCGCCACTGCCGCTGCCACCGTCTCCCCGGTCGACGAGAGCGAGGCGTCGGCGTTCCAGAGGACCGGCGAGGGCGACGGCGAAGAACACCAGCGCCCCCGAGCAGAGCACCCGGGCGAACGCCCCGACGGGCGCGGTGAGCAGCCCGGCCACACCGAGGTAGACACCGGTCGCGAACACCCCGCCGGACAGCAGATACCCCAGCGCGCGCCATGGCCAGGCGGTACGGAGGAACCCCAACGGGCTGCGGGTGAGGGCCTCCAGGACGGTTCGAGGGGTGGTCACGCGGTCGACCGTAGCGGCGGGGGGCGGCGCGGGCAGTAGTGCCAGGTGGAGTATCGGCTCTCGCTCAGGCGCCAATGTGCCGGGCGGTGTCCGCGTCGTTGGCTTGAGGGCATGACGACGACCAACACGACAACACGACACGGCACTTCGACGGTGCCGCCCGTCCGGCTCCGCTCGCTGACCAAGCGCTACGGCACCGGCGACCGCGCCGTCACCGCACTCGACGACGTCACCCTGGACTTTCCGGCCGGGACGATGACGGCCGTCATGGGCCCCTCGGGCTCCGGCAAGTCCACCCTGCTCCACTGCGCGGCGGGCATCGACCGGCCGAGCGCCGGCGAGGTGCTGATCGGCGGTACGGAACTGGGCGGGCTGGACGAGAACGCGCTCACGGTGCTGCGCCGGGACCGGATCGGACTCGTCTTCCAGGCGTTCAACCTGGTCTCGGCCCTGACCGCCGCGCAGAACGTCGAACTGCCCCTGAGACTGGCCGGGTCACGCCCCTCGGCGGACGAGGTGCACGCGGCACTCGCCGCGGTCGGGCTCGCGGACCGGCACGGACACCGGCCGAGCGAACTGTCCGGCGGCCAGCAGCAGCGCGTGGCGATCGCCCGGGCCATGATCGCCCGGCCCGCCGTCCTCTTCGCCGACGAGCCGACCGGCGCACTGGACAGCACCGCCTCGCGGGTCGTGCTGCGGCTGCTGCGCGACCTGGTGGACGGCCGCGGGCAGACGGTCGTGATGGTGACGCACGACCCGGCCGCCGCGGCGTACGCGGACCGGGTGCTGCTGCTGGCCGACGGCCGGCTCGCGGACGAACTGGCGGGCGCCGAGGGCGCCGAGGCGATCGCGGCGCGGACGGCCGCCCTGGAGGTGCGGTCGTGATCAGCCTGGCGACAGCGAGAGAGCGATGGACCTCCTTCCTGGGGTCCTTCGTGGCCGTGGCGGTGGGCGTCGCGGTCGTCACCATGAGCGCGCTGGTGCTGCTGTCGGACGGTACGGGTGTGCCGCAGCGGCTCGCGGGGGCGCCGGTGCTGGTGCGGAGCCCCGCGGGGGCGCCGGCCGCAGGGGTGTTCACGGAGAACCCGCCGTGGGCGCCGGAGCGCGCCGGGGAACTGCGGCGGGAACTCGGCCGGCTGCCGGGAGTGGCCGCCGCGGTGGCCGACCGGTCCTTCTACGCGCAGACGCCCGGCAGTGGTCAGCGCGCGGGGGAGCGGCAGGGCCGCCCCTGGTCGGCCGCGGCGCTCGCCGCCTACGGCCTGAGCGGGGGCAGACCGCCGGCGGCGGACGGCGAGATCGTCGTGGACGACTCCCTCGGGCACCGGCCGGGCGAGTCCCTCACGGTGCTGACGGCGCGCGGACCGCAGCGCTTCACGGTGTCCGGCACGGTCGACGGCCCCGGCTACTACGTCACCGACCGGCGGGCCGCCGAACTGGCGGGCGGGGTACGGACCATCGGGCTGGTCCTCGAACCCGGCACCGACCCCGCCCGGGTCGCGGCCGCCGCCCGGAACGCCGTCGGCGCCGACGGCACCGTCCTGACCGGCGCCTCCCGTGACGCGCTCGCGCCTCAGCAGGACGAGATGATCCGCTGGATCGGCGGCCAGGTGCTCACCGCCATGGCGCTGCTCTCCGCGTTCGTCACCGTCTTCAACGTGTCGTCGACGTTCGCGTTCGCCGTCGCCCAGCGGCGCCGCGAGTTCGGCCTGTTGCGCACGATCGGCGCGACACCGCGGCAGGTGCGGCGGCTGGTGTACGGGGAGGCCCTGGTGGTGGGCGTCGCCGGAGCCGGGGCGGGGGCGGTCGCGGGAGTCGTCATGGCGCCCGCGATGACCGGGTCGCTGATCGACGCGGGTTTCGAGCCGGCCGGCTTCGAGGTGAGCATCCGGTGGTGGGTACCGGCCGCCGCCTGGGCCCTGGGCGTGGCCGTGGCACTCGCCGGAGCGGGCGCGGCCGCGCGCCGGGCCTCCCGGGTGAAGCCCCTGGAGGCGATGCGGGAGGCCGCGGTGGACAGCCGGCCGATGACCCGCCGCCGGTGGGTCACGGGGCTGGCGGCGGCGGGCCTGGGCGCGGCCTGCTCGGCGGGTACGGCCTTCGCGGGGGCCGACGCCATGGTGCTGCTGGTCCTGGGCGCGGCCATGAGCCTGACGGCCGGACTCACCCTCCTGCTGCCGGCGTTGACCCGCCCCGTGGTCGGGGCGCTGACCCGGCCGCTCGCCCGGCGCCCCGGCGCCACGGCCCTGCTCGTGCGCGAGAACATGCTCACCTCGGTGCGCCGCACCTCCGCCACGATCGCCCCGGTGCTGGCGACCGTCGCCTTCGCCGTACTGATCACCAGCGCCGTGCAGACCACCCAGAGCGCCGACACCACCCGGCAGGCCGCGGCCGTGCGGGCCGAGGCGGCCGTCGTGCCCCGGGGCACACCGGGCCTGTCGGACGCCGTGGTCGACCGGGTCGGGGGCACGGCGCTGCTGTCGACGACGGTCTACGGCGGCGAGGGCGGGGCGGCCCTGTCGGCGGCCGGGGTGACGCCCGGGTTCGAGCAGACGTACCGGGCGCGGGCACCCCGCTCGCACGACGTCGTCGTCACCGCCGCCGTGGCCGCCGCGCACGGCTGGCGGGAGGGCCGCACCGCCACCCTCACCTTCGAGGACGGCCGCACCCGGCACCTGCGCGTGAGAGCCGTGCTGGACGACTCCATGCCGTACCAGGTGTTCCTGCCGCGGGAGCTGGTACGCGCCCACGACCCGTCGGCCCTCGCGGATGTCGTCTACCGCACCACGGCCACACCGGCGCCGTCCCTCTCGGGACTCGGCGCCGAGGAGGTCCCGGTGGCGGTCCACGCGGCCTCGGACGACGCCGAGGAGGACCGGCTGGTGTGGCTGTTCACCCTGATCCTCGTCACCATCACGGCGGGCTACACCATGATCGCCGTCGCCTCCACCGTGCTGTCGGCGACCGCGGGCCGGGTACGGGACCTGCGCGTCCTGCGCCTGTCCGGTGCGGCACCGCGCCAGGTGCTGCTGACGCTCGCGGCCGAGACGTGCTGCGTCGTCGCCCTGGGCGCCGCCCTGGGCCTGGCGGTGGCCGCTCCCGCCCTGTTCGGCATGGCTCAAGGGCTGCGCCGGGAACTGGGGCTGCCGGTCGAGCTGTCGGTGGCCTGGCCCTGGGTCGCGGGTGTGGTGGCCGGCTGTCTGCTGCTCGCCACGGCGGCCACCGTGCTCCCGGCCCGGGCCGCGCTGCGGCGCATGCGGGGGGCGTGACGGGACGGACCGGCCGGGAGGACGGGTGGTCACCGTCGCACGACCGGCCGGAAGGCGTCCCGTACGCCGGACTTGGACGTCGAGACGAACTGGTCGCGCGGCCCCAGGTCGTACTGGTAGTACTCGTAGCGCAGGACGCTCGGGCAGCTTCCGCCGCCGATCTGGACCGAGCGGGGGTCGAGGCGCTTGCCGGTGCGCAGTTCGTAGACCTTCAGGGGGATCTTGACCTTGTAGAAGGTCACTTGGTGGGGCAGGTACTTCGACCTGTCGTTCTCGTAGGGGCAGGTCTCCACGGCGGCGCCGTTCTCCGCCGCGTCCGCGCAGACCACGAGCGCGGCCTTGGCCGGGTCGCCGGTGCGCCAGGAACCGGGGAGCTTGCCGGTGTACTCGTCGTCGCCGAGGAACAGGGCGCGGTTGGTGCCCTTGCGGTACGGCGGGGCTCCGCTGTACCTGGCCGGCTTGGAGCAGTAGCCGGAGCCGGCGCTGTAGGTGTTCTCGACCAGGCCGCGCACGTGGTCCAGTTCGATGGCGAGGGTCGCCTCGCGGACGCCGTCGCGGGCTTCGTCCGTGCGGGCGTCGTCCGGGTAGGCGTCGAGGAGCCGCTGGTAGTGGGTCCGCGCCTGCTGCCAGGCGTCCTCGGTCATCAGGTGGTCGCCGCATCCCACCAGGGCGGCGGGTTCCGTGCGTGCCGCCGCGTCGGCGGAGCGGTCCAGGACGTCGTGGCCGGTGCCGCGGTCGCGGAGCCAGGCGGTGAGGGCGGCGGTGTCGCAGGAGTCGTCGGTGGGCAGGCCGTCGAGGAAGGTGTCCAGGACCGTCCTGACGGTCTGCTCGTTGCCGGGCTCGTTCAGGACGCCGGCGAGTGTGCCGAAACCCCGCCCCAGGTCCTCGGTGCTTCCCCTGCGGGCGGCGCGGGCCAGAGTGGCCGCCGCCCCGTCCAGCCGGTGGCACGCCTCCACCACCGCGTCTCCGGGCTCCACCACCGGCGCGCCCGCCAGGCGGTGGCCCCACCACACCTCGCCCTGCGCGGCGACGGCCGCCTCGCAGTCGCCGCCCTCGCGGGCCGCGGTCACGCGGTTCTCGATGCCGTACGCGTCGGCACGGAGCAGTACGGCGGTCAGCACCACCGCGAGCGCGAGGCCGAGCGTGGCCGCCCGCTGCCCGCGTCGTACGACGTGCTCCGGGCGGCGACGGGCCAGGAACCAGCCGTGGGCGATGCCGGCCGCCCACCACAGGAGCAGCAGGACCTCGTACAACGTCTCGGCGGTGGAGGCGGTGAGGTCGAGCAGCAGGGCCGTGCCGAGCACGGCGACGGCGGCCAGTCGCCACTGGCGCAGCAGCAGGTAACCGATGCCGAGCAGCGTGGCGTTGCCGAGGGCCACCGCCCACGGGTCGGCGGGGGCCGCGGGCCGCGGCGGCTCGGGGGGCTCCGGCGGCAGGGGCGGACCGGGTTCGTACGTCGGATATGTCATGAGGCGCCCTCGTCGTCCGGCAGGTCGTAGACCCGCGCCCAGTCCACTTCGTAGACGGCGCTCTGGAGGCCGTCCCCGTCCAGCCAGCCGGTGTCGCCGTCCGCCTCGCCGGTCATGCGCAGGATTCCGCCGACGACGCGGGTGTCGGCATCGCAGCGGCGGCCGTTGTCGCTGTGGCCCGGCCGGCACTCGCCGGGACCGCCGCCCGCCAGGCGCCACTTGGCGCGGTCCGGTACGGCGGGCCCGGTCTCGGAGCCGTAGCCGAACTCGTCCGACCACGCGGGGAGCGGCTCGCCCCAGCCGTACCGCTCCGCCGCGGTGGTCGCCGAGCGGGGTGCCGCCGTCGCCGTGAGCGTCATCGTGAGCGCCGCCGCGCCCAGCCCCACGGCGAGGTGCCGGGTGCGATGTCGTCCGTGCATGGCTCTCCTCCAGCGTGTCGCGGGTGTGTGCGGACGTGGGCGCGGTCCGAGCCCTCCCCTCGCGGGGCTCGGACCGCGCGGCCGCCGGAAACGGCCCGTCCCGGCCACGTCCTCAGGCCATTCGACCGCCGTGCGCCGTTGTTCGGCTGGCCCCTCACCAGCACCGAACAACCCCGGGGCGCCAATCGGACCGAGTGGCCCGGAGGAAGCGTGAGGATCAGGTGAACGCCCGTGTCACGGCCGCCGATACGGCCGAAAGTCAGGGAGGGCGTACGAGGCGAGGGGGGCGGCACGTGCCGGGACAGACAGGGCCGGGTCGCGCCGAGGGCGAGCTGGATCCGGACGCCGGGCCGGTGCAGCGGTTCGCCGCCGGGCTGCGTGCGCTGCGCGAGGCCGCGGGCAGGCCCACCTACCGGGAGATGGCCCGGCGGGCGCGGTACGGGGTGACCACCCTGTCGCAGGCGGCGGCGGGCAGGCAGCTTCCCACCCGCGCGGTGACGCTCGCCTACGTCAAGGCGTGCGGCGGCGACCTCGCCGAGTGGGAGCGGCGCTGGCGCGAGGCGTCTCAGGAACTGGCCGCCGAGACGGCCGCCGAGGACACCGCCCGGCCGCCCTACCGCGGCCTGACCCGGTTCGAACCGGGCGACGCCGAACTGTTCTTCGGCCGCGACCAGCTCGTGGAGCGGCTCACCGAGCTGAACCGCAAGCACCGCTTCACCGCCGTCTTCGGCCCCTCCGGCAGCGGCAAGTCGTCGCTGCTGCGGGCGGGCCTGATCCCCCGGTTGCGGGCGGCCGGCCACGACGACGTGCCGCCCGCGGCCGTACGGATCCTCACCCCCGGCGCCGATCCGCTGCGCACGCACGCCGAGCGGCTGGAACCCGTACCGGACACCGACGCCGACACCTGGCTGATCGTCGACCAGTTCGAGGAGCTGTACACCCTCGGCGCGGACCCGGCCGACCGCGACACCTTCATCGACCGTCTCGTGGCCGCCACCGGCGCCGACAGCAGGCTGCGCGTCGTCATCGCGGTACGGGCCGACTTCCTCGGCCGGTGTGCCGAACATCCCGGGCTCACGGCCGCGTTGCAGGACGCCACGCTGCTCGCCGGGCCGATGAGCCGGGCGGAACTGCGGGAGGCCATCGTCCGCCCGGCCACCGCGGCCGGGCTGATCGTCGAACGCTCCCTGACCGACCGCCTCCTGGACGAGGTCGAGGACGCCCCCGGCGGTCTGCCCCTGATGTCGCACGCCCTGCTGGAGACCTGGCGCCACCGCAGCGGCCGGGCCCTGACCGAGACCGCGTACGAGGCGGCCGGCGGACTGCACGGCGCCGTCGTCCGGACGGCCGAGCAGGTCTACGGCGAACTGACGGGCAGTCAAGCCGAGTTGGCGCGCCAAATCCTGCTGCGCCTCGTCGCTCCTGGCGACGGGACCGCCGACACCCGCCGCCCCACCGACCACGCGGAGCTCGACTTCGGCGACCCCGCCGACACCCGGGTGGTCCTGGAACGCCTGGCCCGGGCCCGCCTCATCACCTTCGACGACGGCACCGCCGACCTCGCCCACGAGGCCCTCATCACCGCCTGGCCGCGCCTGCGCGCCTGGATCGACGCCGAACGCGATCGGCTGCGCGTCCACCGCGCCCTCTCCGAGGCGGCCCGCACCTGGCAGGACCTGGGACAGGAGACCGCCGCGCTCTACGCCGGCTCCCGGCTGTCCGCCGCCCGCGACGCCTTCCCGGCGGACGGCGCGGCCCCCGGCAGTGACGAACTGACGCCACTGGAGAGGCGGTTCCTCACGACCTCGCTGCGCCGCCGGCACCGTGCCGCGCTCCTGCGCCGCACGGTCGTGGCGGTACTCGCCGCGCTCGCCCTGCTCGCCACCGGCACCGCCGTCGTCGCCCTCCAGGCCCGCGCCACCGCGCAGGCGGAACGGGACGACGCCGTGTTCGGCGGGCTCACCGCCGAGGCCGACCGGGTCCGCGACACCCACGCCGGGCTGGCCGCCCGGCTGGACGTGGCCGCGTACCGCATGCGCTCCACCCCGGACCTGCGGACCCGGCTGGCCTCGGACGCGGGCCGGGTCCTGGCCACGCGGCTGCCCGGGCACGACGGGACCGGCAGTTCCGTGGCGTACGCGCCCGACGGCCGCACCCTGGCCGGCGGCGGCCACGACGGCACGGTCCGGCTGTGGGACACCGGCGGCGAGGCGCTGGGCGCGCCGCTGCGGTTCGGGACGGACCGGGTCGGCGCGGTCGCCTTCGCACCGGGGGACCGCGACCTGCTGGCGGCCACCGGCGAGGGCGGTGTCATCCGCCTGTGGGGCGTGCGGGACCGGGAGCGCCCCCGCCCCCTCGGCCGCCCGCTGGTGAGTCACGGCGAGGAGAACATCGTCTCCGTCGCCTTCGCCCCCGGCGGCCGCACCCTGGCCACCGCCGGCGACGACGGCACCGTACGCCTGTGGGACCTGACCGACCCGGCCCGCCCCGCGCCGCTCGGCAACCCCGCCGCGGCCGACGACTCGGAGGACCGCAGCGTCCGCGCGGTCGCGTTCGCCCCGGACGGGAACACCCTGGCGACGGCGGGTTACGACGGCACCGTCCGGATGTGGCGGTACGGCGGGAACGACGGCATCACACCGCTGGGCAAGCCCCTGCGCGCCCACCCCGACCCGGTCTGGACCCTGGCCTTCTCGCCCGACGGGCGCACGCTGGCCACCGCGGGCTTCGACGAGACGGTGCGGCTGTGGGACGCGTCCCGCCCGGACCGGCTCACCTCGCTGGGCGAACCGCTCACCGGGCACACCGCGCCCGTCATGTCGGTCGCGTTCAGCCCCGACGGGGAGACCCTGGCGAGCGCGGGAGAGGACGACGCGCCCCTGCTGTGGAACGTGGCCAACCCCGCCTATCCCCAGCGGCTCGGGGAGCCGCTGACCGGGCATACGGAGCCCGTGTGGGAGGTCGCCTTCAGCCCCGACGGCCGTACCCTCGCCAGCACCGGCGCCGACGGCGGCGTGCTGCTCTGGCACCGGCCGCCGACCGTCCTCACCGACTTCACCAACCCGGTGACCGCCGTCGCCTACAGCCCCGACGGCCGCCTGCTCGCCGCCGCCAGCACCGACGACGGGCTGGTCCGCCTGTGGGACGTGCGCCGCCCGGACCGTCCGCGCCGGCTGCCGCGGCCGCTCACCCACGAAGAGCGGGTGCTGGCCGTCGCGTTCGCACCCGACGGCCGTACGGCGGTGAGCGGCTCCGCGGACGGCACCGTACGCCTGTGGGACGTCTCCGCGCCCGAACGCCCCGCCCCGCTCGGAGCGCCCCTGCGCGCACACGACGGGGAAGCCGGCGCCGTCGCGTTCGCGCCGGACGGCCGCACCCTGGCCACCGGCGGCACCGACGACACGGTACGGCTGTGGGACGTACGCCGCCCGGACCGCGCACGGCCGCTCGGCGCACCGCTGCGCGGCCACACGGACGCCGTCACCTCCGTGGCCTTCGCCCCCGGCGGCCGCCTCGTGGCCACCGGTGCCGAGGACGCCACGGCCCGCCTGTGGCACGTGGACGGCGACCGGACGCGGGCCCGGCCTGCGGGCGCCGCCCTCGCCGGGCACGACGAGTCGGTCGAGGCGGTGGCCTTCGCCCCGGACGGGAGGACACTGGCGACGGGCAGCGACGACCGTACGGTGCGGCTGTGGGATGTGCGGGACGTGGAACGGGGTGACCGCGCCCGCCCGTTGGGGGAGGAGCTGACCGGGCACCGCGCGGCGGTCAGGGCCCTGTCCTTCGCACCGGACGGCAAGACACTGGCGACCGGCGGCGGCGACCACACGGTCCGCCTGTGGGAGGTGTCCGACCCGGCCCGGGCCGAGCCGTCCGGCCAGGAGCTCACCGGCCATCTCGACACCGTCACCACCGTCGCGTTCAGCCCGCGCGGCGACGCCCTCGCCTCCGCCGGCTACGACCTGACGGCCCGGGTGTGGACGCTGGACGAGGACCGCGCGGCCACGTACGTCTGCGGGCACACCGGCGGGATCCTGACCCGGGCCGACTGGGAGGCGCAGCTGCCGCAACTCCCCTACCGGGAGGCCTGCGCAGGGCGGTAGCGGTAGAGGTGCTCACGGACGGGAGAACTTCAGCACGGCACCGTCCTTGTTGTGGGCGACGACGTTCGCTTTCAGGCCGTTGCCGAACCCGGCCTCACCGCCCGCGCCGCCGAACTGCATCAGGCCGCCCCCCGACTGGAAGGTGATGGAGTCGTCCGCCACGATGACGTGCACCTTCGTGCCCTTCGCCGTGATGTCCGCGGTGGAGGTCACCAGGACCTCGCACGCCCCGTCCGAGCAGGCCGCGTAGTTCCTGCCGTCCGCGGCCTTGGGCAGCGGGCCGGTGGCGTCGGGCGCGGGCGAGCCGCCGTCCCCGGACGCCCCGCCGGGTTTCCAGCCCGGCGCGCACTGCTCGGCCCGCTCGTACGCCGCCGCGAGCCGCGGGATCTTCTCGGCCAGCGTGGGCAGGTCCGGCTGCGGCGGGGTGAGGGACTGGACCCGCTTGTCGGCGTCCGCGACAGTGCTCTCGGCGTACTCGAGGCCCACCGCCGGTGACTGTGCTTCGAGCTCGTTGGCGACACTCCTGACCTTCTTCCGCAGGGCGTCGCGCAGCCGGTCGGCCGCGGGCACGCCCGACGCACCGATGGCCTCCAGGTCGCCGGCCACGGTCTCCACGTCCGCCGGTGTCGTCGAGAGGTAGCTGAGGGCGCGGGCGTGGGCGAGCATCCCGGTCTCGTCGTCCGAGTCCCGGATCTCCTTCAGATCCGCGGCGCTCTCCTTCCGCAGGTTCCGGAGCGCGACCGTCGACTCGCACATGTCGCCGGCCCACTCCACGAGTTCGGACGACGGCGACGGCGACGATGACGGCGATCGGGTCGGTTTCGGCTCGGCCGACGACCTGGCGGCCTTCTCGTCCGTCCCGCCCTCTGCGCAACCCCCGACGGCCAGCACCAGCCCGGCGACCGCGACCGCGACGCCCCTGCTCCTGCCCATCCGATGACCCCTCTCCGTGCTGCGGCCCTTTCCGGCGAGCCCAGTTCAGCCGCGGCACGGATTGTTCAGCCACCCGGTCCGCTGACCGAACAACGCGTCCGGGCGGTCGTCGGTGGCGGTTCCCGCCTCAGCTCACGGCGTCTTCGGGGTCCACGCCGCCACCAGCTCCAGGAGGCCGGGGAAGCGGGCGTCGAGGTCGGCCACGCGGACGTGGCTGCGGCGCTCCAGGCCGTACTGGCGCTGGCGGGTGACACCGGCCTCGCGCAGCGCCTTGAAGTGGTGGGTGAGGGAGGACTTGGGGCGGTCGAGGCCGAACCAGCCGCAGGAGTGGTCGAACGCCTCCGACTCCAACAGGAGCTTGCGCACGATCGTCAGGCGCAGCGGGTCGCTCAGGGCGCCCAGCACCGTCTCCAGGCGCAGCTCCCCGACCGCCGGCTCGGGCAGCGGTTCCGGCAGGTCCTCCGGCTCCGGCAGCACCTTGACGACCGGCACGTCGTGAGCCGTGGCGGACATGGGCAGCTCCCTGTCTTCGTCATCCGAATCGCTTGTACGAGTTTCATCGTACTGCGTGCTAGGTTCGAAAGAACCAAGTTCGAAAAAACTCGTACTGAGCTCCCCGGAGGGATCAGCCATGCCGGAACGTCAGGCCGCACCCCGTACCCCCACCTGGTGGGTGTGGCTGGCGGCGTGGCCGGTCACCGCCGTCTTCGTGCTGTCCAACGCGGCGACCCCGCTGTACGTGCTGTGGCAGCGCGACATCGGCTTCTCCCAGGGCACCCTGACCGTCGTCTTCGCGTTCTACATCGTCGGCCTGCTCGGGTCGCTGCTCGTCTCGGGCGTGGTCTCCGACCGCCTGGGACGCAAGCCCGTGCTGCTGCCCGCGCTCGCCCTCGCACTCGCCGCCTGCGCGATCTTCGCGACGGCCACGACCGTCACCGCGCTGCTCGTCGCCCGGCTGTTCACCGGGATCGCCGTCGGTGCCGTCGTCTCCGCGGGCATGGCCGCCGTGACGGACGTGGCCGGACCGGAGCGCAGGCGGCTGGCGGCCCTGCTCGCCTCCTGCGCGATGGTCTTCGGGGCCGGCCTCGGTCCGCTGCTCGCCGGCGTGCTGTCCGAGACGCTGCCGGCGCCCACGGTGACCGTCTTCGCCGTCGAGGCGGTGCTGCTGGTCACGGCCGTCCTCGCCGTGCTGCGCATGCCCGTACGCCGTCCCGCCGCGCCCGTGAGGGCGCCTGGGTGCGCGTGCCCGGCGTGCCGCGCGGCAACGGCGTCCATCTCGCTCTGGGAATCGCGGTATTCGCCCCCGGCATCACCGCCACGTCCTTCGTGCTGTCGCTCGGCCCCACCCTGCTGACCGAATTGCTCGGCACCACCAGCCGGATCGTCTCCGGAACCATGGCGTTCGTCATGTTCCTCGCCGCCACCGGCGTCCAGTTCGCCGTGCGGAAGCTGCCCCGGCGCACCGTCCTGACCGCCGGCGCGATCAGCACCGCCCTCGGCATGGCCGCACTGATCGCCGCCGTGCCCGCCTCGTCCGTCGTCCTGCTCGTCACCTCCGCCCTGCTCGCCGGGGCCGGCCAGGGCATGGGCCAGCTCGGCGGCCTCTCCCTGCTCAACTCCACCGTCCCGCCGCAGCGGCTCGCCGAGGCCAACGCCGCGCTCAACGTGGGCGGTTACCTCCCGGCGGGACTCCTGCCGGTGTCCACGGGCTACCTCATGGACGCGGTGGGACTGCCCACCGGGGCGACCGTCTTCGGCACCGCCCTGACGGTCCTGGCCGTCGTCGGCGCGCTCTTCGTCCTCGCGAGCCGGCGCCGGGTTCCCGAACCCGCGTGACCGTCCGGCGGTGCGCCGTGCCTGCGCGACGGCGCCGAGGCACCAGGATTTCCGCATTCCGCAAGTGAATTGGTGATGGGGGCCTTTTCGCGCCCCTTTACCTTCCGCCCCTGACGAATCTCCCGTATTTCGCAAAGGAATTCGAGCAAGTCGAAATCCCGCCAGGAAACGCGATCGCTGTTTTCCGGACTTTATGCGCGAGAAAAACCGCGAAATCGTTTCGGCATATCTACGATCGCAAGCTATGACCGACTTACCTCGGGACGACTCCGCCACCCGTGCACGCTGGCAGACCTGCCTCAGGCTCGCCCGCGAACTCCTCCTCGTCGGGCCGGACGGCACCGACCTCAAACTCGGCTACCTGCACACCCTGATAGACACGGGCCGCCTCGGCCCCACCCCGCACCCGCGCAAGAAGATCCTCGTCGTCGGCGCCGGCATCACCGGCCTCGTCGCCGGCCGGCTGCTCAAGGACGCCGGACACGACGTCACCATCCTGGAGGCCAACGCCGGCCGCGTCGGCGGACGCATCAAGACCTTCCGCGCCACCAAACACCACCAGCCCTTCGACGACCCCGCCCAGTACGCCGAGGCGGGCGCCATGCGGCTGCCCGACTTCCACCCGCTCGTCCTCGCCCTGGTCGACAAACTCGGGCTCGGCCGCCGCCAGTTCTACAACGTGGACGTGGCCCCCGGCACCGGCAGCGGCCCCGACGTCCCCGTGCCCCCGGTGACGTACACCTCCTTCACCGGCCGCACCTGGACCTACGGCGACGACAGCCCGGACTTCCGCGAACCCGACAAGCGCGGCAACTCCTGGATCCGCGCCAACCGCACCCAGGTGCGGCGCGCCGACTACGCCGCCGGTCCCGAGCGGATCAACGAGGGCTTCCACCTCACCGACGACGAGGTCCGCGCCCCCGTCGTGAAGATGGTCGACGACGCGCTGGAGAGCGTGCGCGACTACTACTCCGACGTCGTCGACGGCAAGCGCGTCAACAAGCCGTTCGAGGAGTGGGTCGAGGGCTGGGCGCGGGTGATCCGCGACTTCGACGGCTACTCGATGGGCGGCTTCCTGCGCGATCACGCCGGTCTCAGCGACGAGGCGATCGAGGCCGTCGGAACGCTGGAGAACATGTCCTCGCGGCTGCATCTGTCGTTCTTCCACAGCTTCCTGAGCCGCAGCGACATCAATCCCGGCGTCCGCTACTGGGAGATACCCGGCGGCAGTTGGCGCCTGCCGCACGCCCTCCACCAGGGCCTGCGCGACGAGGTGCGGCTCGGCCACCGCATGATCCGCCTCGAGTACCACGACCCCAGCCGCGACACCGACCCGGAGGGCACCGGCGCCGTGGGGCCCGACGGGTGGGGCGTGGCCGTGCAGACCGTCGCCGAGAACGATCCACAGGCCCCGCCGCGCCTGTGGACGGCCGACCTGGCGATCGTCACCATCCCGTTCTCCGCCCTGCGCTTCGTGGAGATCGTCCCGTCGATGTCGTACAAGAAGCGCCGCGCGATCATCGAGACCCACTACGACCAGGCCACCAAGGTGCTGCTGGAGTTCAGCCACCGGTGGTGGGAGTTCACCGAGGCCGACTGGCGCGACGAACTCGACCGCGTCGCACCCGGCCTGTACGAGTACTACCGGCTGGGCGCCCAGGTGGACGCCGAACCCGCCCTCACGTTCGACGGGTCGGGCACCGACCTGCTGGCGGCCGCCGTCAAGGACAGCAGCGTCACCGAGGAGATGCGTCAGCTCAACAGCACCCTGCCGCTGCGCGGCCCCGCGGTCCGCCCCGCCACCCACTGCTTCGGAGGGGGCTCGGCCACCGACAACCCCAACCGGTTCATGTACTACCCCTCGCACCGGGTCGAGGGCAGCACCGGCGGCGTCGTGCTCGCCTCGTACTGCTGGTCGGACGACGCCGCCCGCTGGGACTCCATGCGCCCCGCGGAACGCTACGTCTACGCCCTGCGCAACCTCCAGGCCCTGCACGGCCGCCGCATCGAGGTGTTCTTCACCGGACGCGGCGCCACTCAGAGCTGGGCCCGCGACCCGTACGCCTTCGGCGAGGCCGCCATCTACACCGCGCACCAGATGACCAGCTTCCACCTGGACGTCTCCCGGCCCGAAGGCCCCGTGCACTTCGCCGGGGAGCACACCTCCCTCAAGCACGCCTGGATCGAGGGCGCCCTGGAGAGCGCCGTGCGTGCCGCCCTCGCCGTCCACCAGGCCCCGCCGGTCACCACCCCGGGCGCGGACCGGGAGGGGGACCGCTCATGACCGCGATGGACCACGAGTGCACAGTCGCCCGCTACCTCGCCCTGCGTCTGGCCGAGCTGGGCATCACGCACCTGTTCGGCGTCCCCGGCAACCACCTCGGCCCGTTCCTGACCACCCTGCGGGCCGAGGGCGACATCGAGTGGGTCGGAACCCCCACGGAGGGCGGCGCGGGCCAGGCCGCCGACGCCTACGCCCGTATCCACGGCATCGGAGCGGCCGCCGTCACTTACAGCGTTGGCGCGTTCAACCTGCTCAACGCCTGCGGCGGCGCCTACGTCGAACAGGTCCCGCTGGTCGCCGTCAACGCCTCCCCGCCCTACGAGCAGTGGCAGAACTACCGTGCCGTCGGCCTGCTCACCTCGCACATGAGCCCCCGCCCGGAGAGCAACCTGGACGTCTACCGGCAGGTCACCGTGGACGCCCAGGCCATCTCCAACCCGGGCCTCGCCCCCGGCCAGATCGACGCCGCGCTCACCGCGTGCCTCTCCGAGCGCCGGCCGGTCTACCTGGAGGTCATGGAGGACCTCTGGGACGAGCCCTGCCCCGAGCCCCATGCGCCGATCGTCCCCCGGGAGCGGCCGTTCAGCGCGCGCAACCAGACCATGCTGGACAAGGCCGTGCAGGCGGTCCTCACCCTGGTCGAGGAGCACCCCGGCCCGGACGGCAGGCCCCGCCCCGTCGTCTGGGCCGGCGAGGAGATCGACCGGTTCCGCCTCGGCGGGCAGCTCGTCGACCTGGTGGAGGCGACGGGCGTGCCGTTCTGCACGACCGTCGGCGCCAAAGCCGTCGTCGACGAGGACCTGCCGCAGTTCCACGGCGTCTACAACGGCGGCGCCAGCCACCCGGACGTGCACGCCGTGTTCAAGGACTGGGCCACCTGCCGCATCGGGCTCGGCGCCTGGTCCACGTCCAAGAACCTGGGCGGGGAGCAGAGCGTCGGCGACGACTGGGTGATGGCCGCGCACGGCGGCATCAGCGTCGGCACCTCCTACTTCCCCGACGTCCAGCTCACACAGTTGCTGCCCGCCCTCCAGGACGCGCTGGTGAAGGCGTACGGCTCAGGGGGCCTGACCGCCGACTACTACGCCGAGTCCTACGCCCACCACGGACCGCGCGAGAACCGCCCGGCGGGTCTGGAACACCACCGGGCCTCACTGCGCAGCAGCCGCTCGCCCCACCGGCGCGCCGAACGCCTCACCTACGACGCCGTGTTCGACCGGATCAACCACTTCCTGAACCACGAGACGCGGGAGGACTGGACGGTCGTCTCCGACGCCGCGTTCTCCCTCATCGGCTCGATGAACCTGTCCCTGCCGGCGGGCGGGTTCCTGTCACAGGTCAGCTGGCTGTCCATCGGCTGGTCGGTCGGCGCGGCCACCGGCGCCGCGCTCGCCCCCGAGCGCGGCGCCGTCCGCCCGATGGTGTTCGTCGGCGACGGCGCCTTCCAGGAGACCTGCCAGGAACTCTCCACGCACACCAGGCACGGCCTGCGGTCGGTGGTGTTCGTCATGGACAACGGCCACTTCTACGGCGTCGAGCAGATGCTGGTGCATCCGGCGTACTACGCGGACCACGACGCGGCCGACCCCGACTTCTACAACGTCCTCCACCCCTGGCACTACGACCGCCTCGCGGACGTCTTCGCCGGGAAGCACACCCCGGCGAACGGCGTCACCGTCGCGCACACCGCGGAACTCGACGACCTCCTGGACCGCCTCACCGACCCGGCCGACCCGCTGAACGCCGGACCGCTTTTGGTCCGCGTCCGTCTGCACCGCCACGACTACCCGCGGGCGATGGCGTACAAGGTGCCCAAGAAGAAGGAGCAGCAGCATGGCTGATCTCAACGTACTGATCGCGTTCGACGCGGCCACGATCGTCGAACGGAACCCCAGCGCGTCCCGGAACCCCGACGCGCCGACGTGGGTCGACCACAACCTGATCTACATGACGACCCGCCTCGACCACATAGTCGGCACGTCGGGCGCCGAACTGAACCTCCGGGCCGAACCCGGCGACAGCATCAGGTGGCGCGAGACGACCCTCTCGCTCGGCAGCGACTACAAGGCACTGCTGTACCGGTACGTCAGCAACGACCCCCAGCACCAGTTGATCAGGACACCGGAGATCGAGGTGGTCGACGGCATCTATCCCCTGCCGAAGGAGGGATCCGAGGGCAGGCCGAACTTCGACACGCAGCGGTACCAGGACCACTACTGGCGCACGACCGTCAAGAAGGCCGGCCAGGTCACCTACCACTTCTCCTTCCAGATCCTGGACCGCCACCGCCAGTTGAAGGGCTACTTCCAGTGGGATCCCTTCATCACCATCGAGGATTCCTGAGCAGAGGTGGTCTGAGGGACCGTCGTCGGACGGACGTGCGACGATCCCCGGGTGAATGATCTACGCGTCCGCCCGGCCACCGAGGCCGACCTGGCCACCCTCGTCCGTCTCCGTGACGCCGCGGCCCGCTGGATGCTGGCCCGCGGTGTCACCGGGCAGTGGCGGCCGGGGGAGCTGGACGAGGAGCACTTCCGTCAGGTCATGGCGCGCGGCGAGGTCTGGCTCGCGGAGGCCGGCGGGCGTGTCCTCGGTGCCTGGGAGCTGTGGTGGCAGGACGAGGCCGCCTGGGGGCCGCAGCCGCCCGTGGCCGGGTACGTGCACCGGCTCATGGTGGACCGGAGCGCCGCCGCGCCCGGAACGGGGCGGCTGCTGCTGGAGGCCGCGGAGCGCCGGGTGGCCGAGGCCGGACGGATCCGGGTCCGCCTGGACTGCCTGGCGGGCAACGCGCAGCTCAACGCCTATTACCGGCAGGCCGGTTACCGCGTCGTGGGCCACAAGGAGGGCAAGCCGCAGCCGGGCGGGGCGCCCAAGTCCTTCACCCTGCTGGAGAAGGAGCTCTCCGGTCCCACAGCCCCGGGGACCTCGCTCCGCAGCGGTTAGGGTGAACCGTGTGGAGCTCCTGCACCTGCGCTATTTCGTCGCCGTCGCCCAAGAACTGAACTTCTCCACCGCGGCCCGCAAACTGCACATGGCGGCATCCCCTTTGAGCAGGCGGATCAAGGATCTCGAGAACGAGCTCGGACACCGGCTGTTCGACCGCGACACCCATCATGTGCGGCTCACCCCGGCCGGCAGCGCGCTGCTGCCGATCGCCCGCGGGGTCCTGGAGCAGGTCGACTCCATCCAGTGGCGGCTGGACGAGACGGCCCGGCCACGGCGGACCACCCTGCTGCTCGGTGTTCCGAGCGGTATCCATCCGGACCTGCGGGCACGGATGGACGCGCTCGCCGAGCGGGTCGGTGACCGGTTCGAGATCAAACGCTGGCCGGGCGGCACCGAGCGTCTGGTCGACGCCGTGTGCGACGGCAGACTGGCGCTGACCCTGGCCCGCCTCCCGGTCGGCGGCGACCCGGCCCTGGAACAGCTGCCGGTGATGTCGGAGCGGCTCGGCGCGGTCGTGCCCAGGGACCGGTTCGCCGGGCGGGAGTCGATCGCCCTGGCGGAACTGTCCGGACTGGCCTACGCGGGCTCGCCCACGGCCGTGACCAACGCGTATTTCCGCGGTCTCGACCAGCAGCTTGCCGAACTCGGCGTCAAGAAGCGTATCGAAATCGGCAGCGCGACATTCGACGGAGTTTCCGAGATAGTGTCCAGCGGCCTGGCGTTCTCCATTTCCATGCTGGATCCGCGAAGCCCCGTGCAGAATCACCGTCTCGACAATGTGACCGTCCTTCCCTTCTCGGATTTCCATCCCCGCCTGGAGACCGGACTGCTGTGGCGCAAGGACCGTGCGCACGGCGGTGACCTGGAGGAAGTCGTCGCCGCCGCCCGCGAGATCTTCGCCGAGCCGCTCCACACCTGATCCATCCAAGTATTCGGAAAGCTTTCACCAAAGGCGGTATGACCACTGCGGTCATACCGCCTTTCGTTCATCGGTCACTCCATTTGTTTCCGTTCCTCGCCTCCTCCTTGCTAACTTAGTTTCCAGATACACATACATGACGGAGCGAGGAGTTGAAGGAAAAGCGATGACGGACATCACGGACACCGCCACCGGCCCCCTGGAGGGCATCCGCGTGATCGACCTGTCCACCGTGGTGATGGGCCCCTACGCGGCACAGATCCTCGGCGACCTGGGCGCCGACGTGATCAAGATCGAGTCGCCCGCCGACACCGTGCGCGTGGGCCACTACCGCACCACGCCGGGCATGACCCCGCTGAACCTCAACGTCAACCGCAACAAGCGCAGCGTGGCCCTCAACCTCAAGGACGACACCGACCGGGAGCGGGCGCTGCGGCTGATCGACACCGCCGACGTGCTGATCACCAACATGCGGCCGGGCGCACTGCACCGCCTCGGCCTGTCCCACGACGACATCGCCGCCCGCAACCCGGGCCTCGTCTACGCGCACGCCCAGGGCTTCCGCAGCGACTCGGACCGGGCCGGCAACGCCGCCTACGACGAGACCGTGCAGGCCGCGTCCGGCCTGGTCGACATCGCCGACCGGGCGCTCGGCGAGCCCGTCTACCTGCCGACCATCATCGGCGACAAGGTCTCCTCCCTGACCATCGCCTACAGCGTGCTCGCCGCCCTGCTGCACCGGAACAGGACCGGGCAGGGCCAGCTCGTCGAGATCCCGATGACGGACACCCTCATCGCGTTCAACCTGGTCGAGCACCTGGCGGGACACACCCACGTGCCCGAGACGGGCCCCACCGGCTTCGCCCTGTCGATGCTGAAGGGTCACAAGGCGGTGCGCACCAAGGACGGCCTGGCCTGCGTCATGCCGTACAACCCGCGGAACTACCGGGACTTCTTCACCGCCGCCGGACGCCCGGACCTCGCGGAGGACCCGCGCGTCAACGGGGACGCCATCGACAGTGCCGACCACGAGGACCTGGCCGCGCTCCTGGAGACCTGCGCCCCGGCGCTGACCACCGAGGAGTGGGCGGAGGTGTGCGCCAAGCACAGCATCCCGATGGCTCCGGTGCTGGAACTGGACCGCGCCCACGAGGACCCCTACGTCCGCGACGGCCACCTGCTCGACACCGTCGAGCACCCGACCGAGGGCACGGTCCGCACCATCGGCATCCCGCTGCGCTTCTCCGCCACCCCCGGCTCGATCCGCCGTCTGGCACCGGTCGCCGGCCAGGACACCGAGAACGTCCTCGCCGAGCTCGACGCCGCCGCCCGCTGACCGTCTGACCGTCACAGGAGGACAACCATGAGCACCCCCACACCTCCCGCCGTACGCACCGAACGGATCGGCTCCGCCCTGCTGATCACCCTCGACCGCCCCGAGGCCCGCAACGCCGTGAACGCAGCGGTCGCCGCCGGCCTGACCGCCGCACTGGACGAACTGGAGGCCGACCCCGAGCTGCGGGCCGGTGTCCTGACCGGCGAGGGCGGCACGTTCAGCGCCGGCATGGACCTCAAGGCCGCGCTGCGCGGTGAGTCGCCCGAGGTCGAAGGCCGCGGCTTCGGCGGCCTGACCGAGGCCGAGCCGGCCAAGCCCCTCATCGCCGCCGTGGAGGGTTACGCCATGGGCGGCGGCTTCGAACTGGCCCTGGCCTGCGACCTGATCGTCGCGGCCGAGGACGCCCGGTTCGGGCTGCCCGAGGTCAAGCGCGGGCTGATCGCGGCGGGCGGCGGCGTGATCCGGCTGCCCAAGCGCATCCCGCACCACCTGGCCATGGAACTCCTGCTGACCGGCGAGCCCGTCGACGGCCGCCGCGCCGGCGAACTGGGTCTGGCCAACCGGGTCACCGCCACCGGCCAGGCCGTCGTCGAGGCGCTCCGGCTGGCCGAACGGCTCGCGGAGAACGCCCCGCTCGCACTCGCGGCCGTCAAGCGCGTCGTCCGCGCCGCCGACGGAGCGCCCGACGCCGACGCCTTCGCCTTCCAGCGCGGGGAGATGAAGACCCTGATGGCCTCGGCGGACGTACGCGAGGGCATGACCGCCTTCGCCGAGCGCCGCCCCGCGCGGTGGACGGGACGGTGAGCCGGCATGCAGGCCGAGGACGTACGACAGCACCTCACCACCCCGCTCACCAGCCCGGCGTACGCGCCGACGGTCCCGCGGTTCACCGACCGTGAGTACCTCAACGTCGTCTACCGCACCGATCCCGACGCGCTGCGGGCCGTCGTCCCCGAACCGCTGCGGATCGGTGAACCCCTGGTCCGGTTCGAGGTCATGAAGATGGGCGACGTCAGCGGATACGGCCCCTACACGGAGGCCGGCCAGGCGATCCCCGTGAGCTTCGAGGGCGAGCACGGCGAGTACCTGCACGCCATGTACCTCGACAACTTCCCGGCGACCGCCTCCGGCCGCGAGGTCTCCGCCTACCCGAAGGTCCTCGGCTCCCCGTCGCTCACCGTCGACTCCGGCGCGCTCGTCGGCACCCTCGACCACGGCAGCCTGCGGGTCGCCACCGCGACGATGGGCTACAAGCACCACGAGCTGGACCGGCGCGAGGCCGAGGCGCAGATCACCGTGCCGACGTTCATGCTCAAGACCGTCCCCGGCTACGACGGTTCGCCGCGGGTGCAGGAACTCGTCCGCACGCGCATCACCGACGTCACCGTCAAGGGGGCATGGACCGGCCCCGCCCGGCTCCAGCTCTTCCAGCACGTACTCGCCCCGCTGGCCGACCTGCCGGTGCTGGAGATCGTGTCGGCCAGCCACCTCCTCACCGACCTGACGCTGTCCGGCGCCGAGCCGGTCCACGACTACCTGAAGGGAGCCGCGTCATGACCCGGACCTTCCGTACGGCCGCGGTGATCGGCGCCGGGACCATCGGACTGTCCTGGACGGCCCTGTTCGCAGCGCACGGCTTGACGGTCCGGGTGAGCGACCCGCGACCGGACCTCGCCGAGGCCGTGGACGAGGCCCTGGCGCGGTCCGCCCCGCAGCTCGCCGCCCGCGGCCTGGACGTGTCGGACCTCGCCGGCCGGGTGCACCTCGCCGCCGACGTCACCGAGGCGGTCCGGGACGCGGACGTCGTACAGGAGAGCGGCCCCGAGCGCGTGGAGTTCAAGCAGGACCTGTTCGCCACCCTGGCCCGGGAGGCGCCCGGCCACGCGCTGCTGCTCAGCTCCTCGTCGGCCATCCCGTCGACCGAGTTCACCAAGGAGCTGGCGGACGACGACGCGGCCCGCGTCCTGATCGGCCACCCCTTCAACCCGCCGCACCTCCTGCCGCTCGTCGAGGTCGTGCCAGGCGAACGCACCGGCGAGGACGCCGTACGGGCCGCCGTCGACTTCTACACCTCGGTCGGCCGCACCCCGGTCGTCGAGCGCAAGGAGATCCCCGGCTTCGTCGGGAACCGGCTCCAGAACGCGCTCAGCCGCGAGGCCGTGTACCTCGTCGAGCAGGGCGTGGTGACGCCCGAGGAGCTCGACACGGTGATGACCAACTCGCTGGGGCTGCGCTGGGCCACGGTCGGGCCGTTCCTCGGCTCGCACCTGGGCGGCGGACCCGGCGGCTACCGGCACATGGCCGAGCACATCGGCGCCTCGATGAAGCGGATGTGGGCGGACCTCGGCACCCCGTCCCAGAACGACGCACAACAGGAACGGCTCATCGCGGCCGTGGAACAGGCCTACGGCTCCGCCACGTACCCGGACCTCACCGAGACGCGCGACCGCAGGCAACTCGCGGTCCTGTCCGCCCTGGACAGCACCGACAAGGAGGAGAACTGAGATGACCACCACGATGGAACCGCTCGAAGACCAGCTCGCCGCGGACTTCTACGCCTACGAGACGCTGCTGCCGGACGAGGAGCGCAAGATCCTCCTCAAGGCCCGCGCCCTCATGCGCGACGAGATCAAGCCGCTGGTCAACGCCAACTGGGCCAAGGGCGAGTTCCCCCGGGAACTCGTCGGCATCTTCCGCGACAGCGGCCTCGCCGGCCTGCCCTACGAGGGCTACGGCGAGCACCGGCCCGCCGTCAGCAACCTGCTCAGCGGCATGCTGGCGATGGAACTGAGCCGCACCGACGCCTCGGTGGCCACCTTCTTCGGCGTCCACAACGGCCTCGCGATGTACTCCGTGCACTCCGGCGGCGACCAGGAGCAGCGCGACCGCTGGCTCCCGGAGATGGCCGCGATGGACAAGATCGGCGCGTTCGCCATGACCGAGCCGCTCGGCGGCTCCGACGTCGCGGGCGGCATGCGCACCACGGCCGAGCGCGAGGGCGACACCTGGGTCCTGAACGGCGCCAAGAAGTGGATCGGCAACGCGACCTTCGCCGACTACGTCGTGGTGTGGGCGCGGGACGTCGACGACAACCACGTCAAGGGCTTCGTCGTCGAGAAGGGCACGCCTGGCTTCGACCCCGCGAAGATCGAGGGCAAGATCGCCTTCCGGATCGTCGAGAACGCCGAGATCACCCTCACCGACGTCCGGGTACCGGAGGCGAACCGCCTCCAGAACATCAACTCCTTCCGCGACGTCGCCGAGATCCTGCGCGCCACGCGCAGCGGGGTGGCCTGGCAGGCGCTGGGCGTCATGGCCGGCGCCTACGAACTGGCCCTCGACTACGCCCGGGAGCGCCGTCAGTTCGGCCGCCCGATCGGCGGTTTCCAGCTCGTGCAGGATCTGCTGGTCAAGAGCCTGGGCAACATCACCGCGTCGTGGGGCATGCTGGCGCAGCTCGCCCGCCTGCAGGACGCCGGTGTCTTCCGCGACGAACACTCCGCCCTGGCCAAGGCGTTCGTCACCGCGCGGATGCGGGAGGTCGTGGCCTGGAGCCGGGAGATCTTCGGCGGCAACGGAATCCTCCTGGACCACGACATCGCCAGGTTCTTCGCCGACGCCGAGGCGATCTACTCCTTCGAGGGCACCCGCGAGATGAACACCCTGATCGTCGGCAAGGCGATCACGGGCCGGAGCGCGTTCGTGTGACGCGGACCCGCCGGGTCCGGACGAAGCAACCCCAGGTCTTGGACCTGGGGTTTCGTCATGCTCTGCGGCGTCGTCCGACTGTCCGGTTCGAGTGTTTCACTGAACGGCTGTGAGTGGGACCCTGACGAGCACCCTCGGGAAAGGAAGCGCCGGCATGATCGAGTGGAGGCCGCTGGGCACCGGAGCCAGGCCCGTTCCGCGGCCCATGGCGACACCGCTGGTGTGGGCCGGGGCGTTCGGCGGCGCGCTGGTGCTGGTGGCACTCCTGAACACCGTGGTGGGGACCGACCGCCCCGGACTGGCCCTGCTCGCGCTGTCCCTGCTGGCCGCCGTGCTCGGCCTGTGCGCACGCTTCACGGCGGCCCCCGGAACGGCCGTCCTGTGCTGGCTGTTCCTCAACGGCTTCGCCATCCCGCCCGCGGGCATCCTCACCTGGGTCGGCCCCCGCGACACGACATGGCTGGCCTGCCTGCTCACCGCCACGCTCGTGGGCACGGCCCTGGCCCGCGTCGCCCACGCCCGCGCGGCCTACCGGCGCCTGGCACCCGGGCGGGGCGACGGACCGTACGGCTCCTGACCGTCCGTTCCGCCGCCCCGGGCCGACGGGCGGCCCGAACCACCCGCCGCCTGCTCCTCGTTACGGATCAGCGCGCCGGGCGCTGCCACCACGCGGCCGTCGCGTCGCGCAGGGTGTTGGTGCCGCAGTGCACCTCGCCCATGCCGAGGTGGTACGTGTACCAGTCGTCGATGTACGACACCTTCAGGCCGACCCGCTGGTAGGCGGCGGTGACGGCCTGCGTGAAGATGTCCTTGCCGCCGATGACGGGCCCCCACTGGCGCGGGGCGAGGTAGCGGTCGCGCGCGAGGAGCACGCCGTTGACCGCTCCGGGAACGTACGCGCTGGTCATCACCGTCGCCGCAGCCGCCGCACGCGAGCCGGCCGGGTTCTCGGCGAGCCACTTCTGCTGGCCGCGGTCCCCGAGGCTGTCCACGAGGTCGGAACCGGCGCCCATGCGCGTCAGACGCGGCACGGGAATCTCGTCGCCTTCGGCGGTCATGACCTCCGACTCGCGGGTGTACAGCGCGGGCACCCGCACGATCTCCCCGTCGGTGACGCCCGTCTCCCGCTTCAGGATCTCCAGGTTGGCCGCGATGCGCTGCGCGGCCATCTCGTTGTCGGCCACCAGGTGCTTGGAGGCGAGCGCCTGGTCGATGGTCTCCTTGGGCGCCGGGATGTCACTGCGGCCCGGGACGGAGAACATCTTCGTCTTGCCGTGGCCGTCGCGCTTGGCGTCGCGCAGCAGCTTCAGCCCCGCCTGCGGGTCGGCGAGGCCGAGGCGCCAGCCGCGCGGGGTGTCGGCGGGCAGGAACTGCACGAACTCGTCAACGTGCCCCACGCCCAGCCAGGAGGTGTCCAGCAGCAGCGGGTCCTGCAACCCCTGCGACTTGAGCATCGTCCGCATCACCTTGGACGGCCGCGCCCCGCTGTCCTTGCGCTCGCCCATGATGATCCGCCCGGCCGGGAAGGAGCGCCCGCCGTGCGCGTAGGGCGGGATGGTCTCCAGATTCCCCATGGAGTTGAGCGACCAGTCGTCGGGCTCGGCCCGGTCGGTCACCTGCACCACACCGACGTCCCGGCCGCGCACCTTCTCGAACAGCTCCCGGCCCGCATCCCGGTCCGGCTGGGCGGAACGCAGCATCACGCGCATCACGTGCCGCTGACCGCCCGGCCCGGTCATGCTGACGTAGGCCGGTTCGACGAAGTCCTGGGTCCAGGGGTCGGCGTACTTCTTGAACTTGACCAGCGGTGCGGTGACACCGGCCTTCTTGACTTCCTTGCCGAGTTCAGCGACGAACTTCTGCTGAAGACGGCTGTACGGGCCCTCGCCCTGGACCTCGGTCACCATCACCTGCTGGGTGTTCTGCAGATGATGGTGGGTCAGCAGCGGCGCGACGCGCAGGGTCACGGAGTCGGAGGTGGACTTCTGCCCGGACGTCACCGTCAGCCGGACCACCGCACGGCCGTCCCACTTCGCGCTGTCCCGGACGACATCGGTGCCCTCGACACCGAACTCCACGCCGGACCGCAACTCGGCGGCGGTCAGCCGGGTCTTGGACGTCACCGCTGTCCACTTGCCGGAACGCTTGAGGAAGACGCGGGCATGCTCGCCTCCCGTGGTGACCTTCAGCCTGCCCTGGGCTTCCTTGCCCAGCCCCGGCATGGGGACGGAACGGACCCGGGCGAGGTCGGCGGCGTCCGCGCTGCCGTTGACCTTCGTGTCGGAGCCGTCGTTGCACGCGGCCAGCTTGGCGTCGGACAGCGGCTTGCCGCCCGGCCCGCTCACCGGGCACCGCTTGCTGTCGTCGTCGAGGTTGGGCAGATAGACGGCTCCACGCCCGACGGACCAGCGGTCCTCACCGTCCTTGTCGCTGCCGCCCGTGACATCGACCCGTCCGTCGCGGTTCACATCCGCCCGCAGATCGGCGCGGCCACCCGTCTCGGCGGCCAAGGCGGAACCGGCCGGCCCCGCCAGCACGGATCCCGCGGCGGCGAGAGCCAGGACGACGGACCCGGCCGGGTACAGGCGCGAAGGTCTACGTGTACGTATCCGCGTACGTGAACGCACAGCATGTTCCTCTCGGTTGGGGGGTTCGCTGTGCAAGAGGAGGAACAGCGGCTGTGCGTTCACTGTGTGGCCGGAGTTACTCCACTGCCGGCCGGTTGGAGCCGGGGGCCGAGCGGAAGGTCCGGCGGTAGGTGTCCGGAGGCACGCCGACCGTGCGGTTGAAGTGCCGGCGCAGCGTCGTGGCGGTGCCCATGCCGGTGGCCGCCGCGATGGCGTCGACCACGTCGTCGGTGGTCTCCAGCAGCTCCTGGGCGCGGCGGATCCGTTGGGTCAGCAGCCATTGCAGCGGAGTGGTGCCGGTCACCGCCCTGAAGTGGCGGCCCAGATGGCGCGAGCTCATTCCCGCCCGGCGTGCCAGGTCCTCCACGGTGAGCGGCTGGTCGAGACGCTCGACCGCCCAGGGCAACAGCGCGGCGAGCGGGTGGTCGTCCCGGGTGGGCACGGGGGCGGCGACGAACTGGGCCTGGCCACCGGCCCGGTGCGGCGGCACGACCAGGCGGCGGGCCACGGCGTTGGCGACGGACGAACCGTGGTCGAGACGGACCAGGTGCAGACACAGGTCCATCGCGGCCGCCTTGCCGGCCGAGGTCAGCACGCTGCCGTTGTCCACGTAGAGCACGTCCGGATCGACCTCCACCCGCGGGTAGCGGGCGGCCAGCGCCCCCGTGTGGGCCCAGTGCGTGGTCGCGCACCTGCCGTCCAGCAGTCCGGCGGCGGCCAGCACGAACGCGCCCGTGCACAGGGAGGCCACCCGCGCCCCCGCCTCGTGGGCCGCACGCACGGCACCGACCAGCTCGGCCGGCGGCTCCACGTCGGTGTCCGCCCAGCCGGGCACGATCACGGTGTCCGCCTCCCGAAGCCCGTCGAGCCCCTGGTCGGACTCCAGCCGGAACCGCCCGACCCGCACGGAGTCCACCCCGCAGACCCGGACGTCGTACCAGGGCACGCCCACGCCCACCGGGGCCGACCCGAACACCTCATAGGCCAGGGACAGTTCGAAGTGCAGCATCCCGTCGGTGACGGCGAGCGCGACAGTGGTCATGTCCGGAACTGTACGGGGCATGTCGTTCCGGACACTCGCGGTGGACGGCTCAAGGTGGCCAGGATGTAGGTAACAGCTCGCGACGGACCGGATGACGAGCACTCGACGGGGGAGCACCCATGGGAACAGGAACAGGAACAGGAACAGGACCGGCAAAGCCGGCACGGACGGTGACGGTGTACGGCGCGTACGGCCACACGGGACGCTTCGTGGTGGCTGAACTGCGCGCTCGCGGGTTCGTCCCGATCCTCGCGGGCCGCGACGCGGACAAACTGAGCGCGCTGGCGGCATCCGCCCCGGGCCTGGAGGTCCGCCCGGCCTCGATCGACGACCCGGCGTCGCTCGACCGCGCCCTGGCAGGCGCGGCCGCCGTGATCAACTGCGCCGGGCCCTTCGCCCTGACCGCCGCGCCCGTGATCGAGGCGGCCCTGCGCGCCGGAATCCCGTACGTGGATGTGGCGGCCGAGATCGAGGCCAACGCCGACACGTTCACGCACTTCGCGGACCGAGCCCGGCAGGCGGGAGCGGTGATCGTCCCCGCGATGGCCTTCTACGGCGGCCTGGGCGACCTCCTGACCACGGCCGCGATGGGCGACTGGACGACGGCCGACGAAGCGACCATCGCGTACGGACTGAGCGGCTGGTACCCCACCCCCGGGACACGCACCGCTGGCACGGTCTCCCGCGAACGGCGGTCCGGCCGCCGAGTCCGCTACACGAACGGCCGGCTGGAGTACCACGACACCGAACCGACCCTCCTGAAGTGGCCCTTCCCCGATCCGATGGGCACCAAGGAGGTCATCGGCGACTTCACGATGGCCGACGTGGTCACCATCCCCAGCCACCTCGCCATCCCCGAGGTACGCACCCACATGACGACGGAAGCGGCAGGAGACCTCTCGTCCCCGGACACACCGGCCCCGACGCCGACGGACGAGACCGGCCGCTCCGACCAGACCTTCCTCGTCGAAGCCGTCGTCCGCTCCGGCGGTAACGAACGCCGCGCCGTGGCAACGGGCCAGGACATCTACGCCGTCACGGCACCGCTGGCGGTGGAGGCGGTCGACCGCATCCTCACGGGCCGCACGCACGCGGTAGGCGTAGCCTCCGCGGGCCAGATCTTCGACGCCGCGGACTTCCTCGGGGCGCTGGCGCCGCACATCACCTTCGAACTCGCCCTGGACGACGTCAACTGATGGATCCCGGGCGTACGATTCGGCCGTGATTGCCGCTTTGGCCGGTGGGTTATGAAGTACTCATGAGTCTGACTGGTCAGCTGGCGACGTTGCTCGGCGTGGCGTTGGGCGCGGTCTTGTCGATGGCGACAACCATGATCGTGGAGAAGGCCCGATGGCGCCGCGAGCAGTCCGTCCGGTGGGATGAGCGTCGTCTGAGCGCGTATGCCGAGTACGCCCATGCCGTGAAGGTAATCGCGCACCGCTACCGGCGGATCGCAGTCGCCAAGGGCATTGCTGCGAGCGGAGCCGCTCCGCTGGAGCCCACCGACGAGGTTCTCGCCGAAGTGGCGGAGGCCGAGGTCCAGCGCTCTGCACTCGCAGAGACGGTGTGGCTGCTGGGGGACGCAAAGACGAACACGGCCGCTGTCAGGCTGAACCACTGCCTGTGGCATCTGGAGTGGCTGGCCCGTGAGCTTCCGACAAGAGGACAGGGCGGCTGGGACCAGGCGTACGAGGATTTCCGGCAGGCCCGGCATCGTTTCCTGCAACTGGCTCGCGCCGGCCTCGGCGTGCGAGGGACGCGCATAGCGGAGTCAGTTCCCTGGCCGCCACCTTGGAAGGGCGACCTTTCCCAAGACCCCGTACCTTGACCTGCGGACAGGCAGAAGGCTTGCACACGACGGGCCTTCTCCCTGCCCTGGGTGTTGTCGGGCACCTTGGTGAGCTGGGTTTTGCTCGTCAGGAACGGTGGGCTCGTGCGCCTGGTGTTCGTCGTTGGCCGTCATTGGCCGCTGTGACTCTCTGGTGGGACCGCAGGGCGGTTCGCAGAGCTTCGAGCTCGGTTCGGGGAAACGGCCGGCCCCATTGGGACTCATAGGCCTCTTCGCCCTGCTCGTGATCGATCCGGTCGAAGGCCCGGACGGCGGATCGTGCGAGTGCCGTGATGGTGTGGCGGCCTGACCAGACAACTGCCCCCGTGCTGTCCGGGGCTTGGACGCCGTCAGCCAGGACCAGGCGGATATCGACCACAGATCCGTCCCCGCCGAAGAACCACCGGTACACCTGCGGCTCGGCCTCCAACTCGGCGCGTGTTTCCTCGTCACCGTGGATGAGCCGGGCAACGGCGTAGAGGAACTGCTCGGGTGCGTCAGTGAGGTAAGAAGCGACGGCCTCTGCCTCGCCATGATCATCAGCCACCTCGACGACGGCCCAGCCGTGACTGCCCAGCGTCCAGGTGATCGCCAGAGACGACATCTCGCCCTCCTCCGGGGTGACTCTCGGGGTGACTCTATGGTCCTGCTCAAGTGCCTCAGAGGTGCTGCTTGGCTGCTCTGACCAGTCGGCTGATGTCGTCACGGGTCCGTACCCTGGCATCGTCGTGTTCTGTTCTGCTGTCTGTCTTGGACAGCGCCGTAACGTCTGCGAGCACGTCTTCCGCGGCTTGGCTCAGCGTCTCGTCTTCGGTGAGCATCTGCACCCGAAACAATGCCTCTTGGGCGTTGGAGCGCAGGTCGTAGGCACGGATCCGCACCGTGTCGGGGTCCTCCGGTGGTGGCTGTTCGTGCTCGCAGAACCAGAGGTGAACCAGGCAACGGCGGTAGTTGACCAATGCGCCGGCGTAGGCGGAGTAGGCATCGAGTCGTTCTTGTCGCAGCTTCTCCTGACGGGTGAGCTGGTGGCTCCTGTCGACGCTGCGCTGCTGGAACGCCAGGGTGATCCCCGAACCAAGCAGCGTTCCCAGGACGGCTATGCCGCTGGCGATGATGGTCTCCACATCCCAAGCTGATCACGCATCGTTGTCCTGCCGCCGTGATTTTGGAGGCGTTCTGCCGACGGTGGGTGAAGGGCATGAAGAGTCAGCCCCCACTCGCCCATCGTGCAGCGCAGCCAGTCGCCGCACTGCTGTGCACTCCGCTCAAGGTCGCCCGGCTGATCACCGACTCCAAGGGCGCCGAGTGCCAGGCCTACCCCGATAGGGCGCAGGCCGGTTCTTAAGGAAATGGTCGAGCCGCAGGCGCTGTGTGGGGTGCATGGGTAGGGCGTCCAGGTCTGTGGGGTCGACGAATCGGACCTCGGTGGACTCGTCGGAGACGGTCAGTTCTCCTCCGACGATGCGGGCCCTGAAGCAGACGTTGAACTGGCGGCGTACCTCGCCGTCGGTGTAGGCGATCACGTGGCGAGGGTCGGTGTAGGTGCCGACGAGGCCTGTGATTTTGATGTCGTAGCCGGTTTCTTCCTTGACTTCCCGTACGGCGCAGCCGGGCAGGGAGTCGGCCATGTCCATGCCGCCGCCGGGCAGGGCCCACAGGCCGTTGTCCCGGCGGCGCTGGAGCAGGATGCGGCCCTGGTCGTCGGTGACCACCGCTGATGCGGCCACGACGAGGCTGTTGGGGGTTGGGGCCTCGGGGGCGTCGTAGTCCTCGGTACGGGCCACTGGGTTCCCTCCGTGGCCGAGCGGTTTCCTGGCGTCGAGGCTGTCCGCGTCACCACCCCGTCAACAGCAAATGGTTGAGCAGCAACGCCAGCACCACCTGCCCGATGAGCCAAGCACGCGGGTGGGGAAGCAACGCGCAGGACGGAAGGAGCCACAGTGCGAAGGGCAGCCAGATGCGTTCCGTTTCCGCCTTGCTCATGCCGGACAGGTCGGCGACCAGCAGGGCGAGGAGGGCGGCGGAGACGAGGAATGCGAGGCGGGGCTCGGCAGCCCCGTGGGGCGTATCGGCGCGGCGGGAGAGCAGCGCCGCGCCCGTCCGGCGCAGGCCCGCCGCCGTCGCCAGGCCTGTGATGAGTACGGTGCAGGCGAGGTTGGCCCAGACCCAGTAGCCGTAGGGGCGGATGCCGCCCGCGCCCTGGTGGTAGCGCGTCACCAGCAGACGGTACGCCTCCCACCAGTCGAACCCGGCGAGCGTGAACGCCGCCGGGACCACGGCCAGTCCGGCGAGCAGCGGCATCAGCAGGACGGGGCGTTCCCGGATCCCGTGCCGGCCGAGGAGCAGTACCGCCGCCGCGATCAGCGCGATGAGTGTGAGGCCGTAGGAGAGGTAGCAGGTCAGGCCGAACAGCAACCCCGACGCCCCGGCCCACGACAGCGAGCGTCTCGTGACCGCCAGTGCCAGCAGCGCCACCGCCCACCCCGCCACCGCCGCGAAGTAGGCGTCGGCCGAGGTGCCCATCCACACGGCGGCCGGGGCCAGGACGAGGAAGGGGGCCGCCCTGCGCGCGAGGGTCTCGTCGGCCAGGGCGCGGATCGTGACCAGCACGGCGACGCAGGCCGTCGCTCCGACGGTGATGCACCACATGCCCGCCCAGCCGCCGCCCCGCAGCCCGATCCGGTCGAGCAGGACGAAGGTGAGGGTGGCGGCGGGCGGGTGGCCGGCGATGTGGGCGGGCCAGTTGTCGGGGGAGTCGAGCAGGATGTGCTGGGTGAAGTCCCGTAGCGCTGCAGGGATGTCGTCGAAGCGGTCGATGACCTGGAGGTACTCGTAGCGGGTGGTGAGGCGGCGTGCGATGCCCCGGTCCCAGCCGTCGACCAGGGCCAGGGAGAAGATCCACGCCGTGGCCGCGGCCCAGGTCACAGGGAGCAGCGTCCGCCAGGGGAGTCGGGCCACGAGGGTGGGGCCGTACGCGACGGTGGCGATCGCCAGGAGTACGGCCGCCGGAGTGCCGGGGCCCAGGTGGGGGCCCCAGGACGCCAGCAGCGGGGGCCAGTCGACGAACAGGGTGCGGCTGGTGTCCTGGATGTGGCGGCCGACCAGGACGGCGGCCGTCACCAGCAGGGCGGCGGCCCCGACGGCGTACAGGTCACGGCGCAGGTCACGGCGGAGGGAGCGGGTCACAGCCGGAACGCTAGGCCGACAGGGCGGGCGCGGACCGCCGTCCGGGCCGGACGTCAGCGTTTCGTCATGGGTCGAGCACCCGTTTCCGGGGTGTTCCGGGCCTACGGTCGGGCCATGCGAGACGACCCACGGCTTCCCTCCTCGCCCGGCTTCTGGCGCAGCCCCCTGCGTGGCCCCCGGTTCACCTCGGTGCTGGGCCTCGTCCTGCTCGTCGGCATCACCGTGCTGTTCGTGACGGGGCTGGTCTCGTACGCCGCCTACAACCCGGACCTGTCGCCGGTGAACGACAAGACCCCGGACAAGGGGATCCTCGGCTTCTACCTCTTCGCCTGGCCGACGAACCCGCACTGGCTGTACCGGCTCAACCAGGGCGTCCACGTCACGCTGGGCATCACCCTGATCCCCGTCCTGCTCGCCAAGCTGTGGTCCGTGATTCCCAGGCTGTTCGCGCTGCCGCCGGCCCGCTCGCTCGCGCACGCCCTGGAGCGGATCTCGCTGCTGCTCCTGGTGGGCGGTGCGCTGTTCGAGTTCGTGACCGGTGTGCTCAACGTCCAGCTCGACTACGTCTTCCCCGGCTCTTTCTACCCGCTGCACTTCTACGGAGCGTGGGTGTTCTTCGCCGCCTTCGTCGCCCATGCGCTGCTGAAGATGCCCACGGCGCTGCGCAATCTGCGGCACCTGCGGGAGGAGAGGAACGACCTCGTGACTCCCCGTCCCGCCGCGCCGACCGTCTCCCGCCGGGGTGCGCTGTGGTTCGTCGGGGGCGGCTCGCTGCTGCTGTTCGCTACGACGGTGGGACAGAACTTCGACGGGCTCCTGCGGCGCACCGCCCTCCTGGCACCGCACGGCGGCGGCGATCCCGGCAGCGGCCCGAACGGCTTCCAGATCAACAAGACCGCCGCGTACGCCGGGATCGACACGGCCGAGACGGGCGAGGAGGCATGGCGGCTCGTCGTGACGGGCCCTGCGGGCACGGTCCGTCTCAGCCGGGACCAGCTCGCCGGATTCGTCCTGCACAGCTCGGCGTTGCCCATCGCCTGTGTGGAGGGCTGGTCGACGTCGGACCAGTGGTGGCGCGGGGTGCGGCTGCGCGATCTCGCGGCGCTCGTCGGCTACGACGCCGACGACCCGCCGGACGTGTTCGTCGAGTCCCTCCAGCGGCGCGGCGCCTTCCGGAGCGCGGCCCTGCGCGCGAACCAGGTGGCTGACCCGCGTTCCCTCCTCGCCCTGTACGTCAACGGCGAGGAACTGTCTCCCGACCACGGCTACCCGGCACGGATCATCGTGCCCGCGGCACCCGGTGTGCTGAACACCAAGTGGGTGGCCCGCATGACGTTCGGAGACCTGTGATGCGGCGACCTGTGATGCGGCGACCTGTGATGCGGCGACCTGTGATGCGCCGGCCGCGGATCCCCGTCGGGAGCCCCTTCCAGCTCCTCCTGCTCGCCTGCTCGTTCGCGCTCGCCGCCTACGCGGGCGTACGGCTGCTCGCCGGTGACTGGCTCGGTGTGGCGCTGTGGTTCGTGGGCGCGGCGCTGCTGCACGACCTGGTGCTGCTGCCGCTGTACGCGGCCCTGGACCGGGCGGTCGTCCGAGGGTTCGGCGCACGCCGGGAGTGGGTGTCGTACGTACGCGTACCGGCGGCCCTCTCCGGACTGCTGCTCCTGGTGTGGTTCCCGCTGATCAGCGGCATGGTGGAGCGGCGCTACCGGTCCGGAACCGGCCTGCCAGCGGACGTGTTCCTCGCCCGCTGGCTGCTGATCACCGCCGTCCTCTTCGGCGGCTCGGCGCTGCTGCTGGCGGTGCGTCTGCTGCGAGTGCGCAGGGCGGCGAAGCGGCGCCCGTCGGCCGTCCACTGACCGGCCCGCGGCCAGCCCCGGGCGTGCCGGAGCAGGGCGGGGGTGCCGAGCCGCGCCCAGGGGAACGAATCGTCGGCACCGCGTGCGTCCGTGAGGCCGACGACCCGCACCTGGGCGCGTTCGTCGATGTCCACCGGCGCGGTCTCGGCGATCAGCAGACCGCCGGGGCGCAGGAGTCCGGCCACCCGGTCCAGCAGGGCGCGCGGGTCGCCGCCGATGCCGATGTTGCCGTCCATGAGCAGGACGGTGTCCCAGCGGCCCTCGCCGGGCAGCGGCTCGAACACCGAGCGCCGCAGGGCCTGGCCTCCCATCCGTACGGTGTGGTCGACGGCGGCGGCGCTGACGTCGATGCCGAGGACGGCCCGGCCCCGGGCGGCGAGTTCCGCCACCAGCCGCCCGGGCCCGCACCCGACGTCCAGTACGGCCCCCTCACACCGGTCCAGCACATCCCGGTCCACCGCGTCGGCCCGGGCACACCACCGCTCCACCTCCAGCGGCAGCAGCCAGCCGTCGGCCCGCCGCAGGAACAGCGGCCCGTGACCGGCGCGCAGGGCAGCGGAGTAGGGGTCCGCGGTCGCCCAGGCGACGGCGGTGGCGGGCGGGGCGCTCATCGGGACACGGCCGGACGGGAGGCCGGTGTTATGTCAGGCAGGGGGTCGGGGTTCGGGCCGGACTGCCCACCACCCCACCCCCTCCCCGAACACCGGGCCAGCCGCGCCGCGAACCGCCCCTTCGGAGCCAGCGCGGCGACAGCGTGGGCGTCGGCCTCCGTGTCGACGTCGCGCAGGCGGGGCAGGTCGCGGACCCGCAGGCCCGCCGCGACGAGCCGGTCCCGCTGGACAGCCCCCGTCGAAGAGGTCGACATGGGCACGCCCCGCAGCAGGGTGGGGTCGGGGCGGGTCAGGCCGAGGGCCCAGAAGCCGCCGTCCTCCGCCGGGCCGAACCAGGCGTCGCAGCCGGTGAAGTCCACGGTGAGCAGCTCCGGCGTCACCTGCGGCGTGTCCATGCCGATGAGCAGGGCCGGGCCGGCACAGCGCGCGAAGGCGTTCGCCAGCCGCTCGTCGAGACCGCCCGCGCACTGCGGCACGACGTCGAAGCCGGGCGGCAGCCACGGGCCGGGCTCCCCGTCGAGGACGAGGACCCTGCGGTCGGCCGGGGTCGCCGCGACCGCGTCCAGGGTGTCGGCCAGGGACGCCTCCGCGAGGGACGCGGCCTCCCGGGGCGTGAACGGCGGGGTGAGCCGGGTCTTGACCCGGCCGGGGCGTGGTTCCTTGGCGATGACGAGGAGTGCGGTCACCGTGCTCCCCTTCCGACGGCCGGAGTCTCGCCGGGGGCTTCGCCCAGCACGCGGCTCATGTCCCGTACGGCCTGCCAGGTGCCGCGCCACGTGCCCGTCACCTTCGAAGCCCCGGTGCGCGGCAGATACGGCACGTCGTGCTCGGCGATCCGCCAGCCGGCGTCGGCCGCGCGCACCACCATCTGGAGCGGATAGCCGCTGCGCCGGTCGGTGAGACCGAGGGCGAGCAGCGGTTCGCGGCGGGCGGCGCGCAGGGGACCGAGGTCGTGCAGTCGCAGCCCGGTGCGGCGGCGCAGCATCCGTGCGAGCGTGAGGTTCCCGGCGCGGGCGTGCGCGGGCCACGCGCCCCGGCCCTGCGGACGCCGCCGGCCGAGGACCAGGTCGGCCTCGCCGTCGCGCACCTCGCGCACGAAGGGCACGAGGAGCGACGGATCGAGGGAGGCGTCGCAGTCGCAGAAGCACACCACGTCCGCGGTGGCCGCGGTCAGCCCGGCGTGGCAGGCCGCGCCGAAACCCCGGCGCGGCTCGTGCACGACGGTCGCGCCGCACGCGCGGGCGACCCGGTCGGAGCCGTCGGTGGAGCCGTTGTCGACGACGAGTGCGCGCCAGCCCGGCGGGATCCGTTCGAGCACCCAGGGCAGGGCCTCGGCCTCGTTCAGGCAGGGCAGCACCACGTCGACGTCGGAAGATGTCGTCGTCACGGTTTCACCCTACGAACACGAACCGGGCATACCGGACTTCGGCTCCTTACGAAACGCGGACGTCGGCGGCCGAGGAGGCCTCCGGACAGGCCGCCGCGGGTCGTCCGGTGCGAGGCTGGAGCCATGCAGCAGCCGCATCAGCACGAGCAGAGCCGCGGGGACATCCCCGACGGGCCCCCGCGGGTCCTGGTCGTCGACGACGACCCGACCGTGGCCGAGGTCGTCGCCGGGTACCTGGACCGCGCCGGTTATGTCGTCGACCGCGCCGACGATGGCCCGACCGCCCTCGCCCGTGCCGCCGCGCACTGGCCGGACCTGGTCGTCCTCGACCTGATGCTGCCCGGGATGGACGGGCTGGAGGTGTGCCGGCGGATGCGGGGACAGGGGCCGGTCCCGGTCATCATGCTCACCGCACGCGGCGACGAGGACGACCGCATCCTGGGCCTGGAGGTCGGCGCCGACGACTACGTCACCAAGCCCTTCAGCCCCCGCGAGCTGGTGCTGCGCGTGGAGTCGGTGCTGCGCCGCAGCAGGCCCGCCGTCCCCGGGCACCGGCTGGGAGCGGCCGGTCTGACCGTCGACCCGGAAGCACGCCGGGCCACCAAGGGCGGAACCGAACTCGCCCTCACCCTCCGCGAGTTCGACCTGCTCTCCTTCTTCCTGCGGCACCCGGGGCGGGCCTTCGGCCGCGAGGACCTGATGCGTGAGGTGTGGGGGTGGGACTTCGGCGACCTGTCGACCGTCACGGTCCACGTCCGCCGTCTGCGCGGCAAGGTCGAGGACGACCCGGCCCGGCCGCGCCTGATCCAGACCGTGTGGGGCGTGGGCTACCGCTTCGACCCCACAGGAACCACCGGAGAGGAGGCCGGATCGTGAACGACACCCTCCTCATCGCCGTCTACGCCTTCGCCGGTGCCGCGGCCACCGGCCTGGCCGGAGCCGGTGCGCTGCGTCTGATCCGGCGCCGTTCGCTCACCGCCTCGCTCGCCGTGGTGGCGACGGTCGGGGTCGTGGCGATGCTCGCGGGCACGCTCGCCGTCGCCTGGGCGATGTTCCTGTCGCCGCACGACCTGTCCGTCGTCACGACCGTCGTCGCCATGGCGGCCGTCGTCTCCCTGGCCACCGCGCTGCTGCTGGGCCGCTGGGTCGTCGCCCGCAGCCGCGAACTCGCCGTGGCCGCACGCTCGTTCGGCGACGGCGGGGACTTCGCCGCCCCCGTCGGCCCGACGACCGCCGAACTGGACCACCTGAGCCGTGAACTGGCCGCCACCAGCGCCAGACTCGCCGAATCCCGGGAGCGGGAACGCGCGCTGGAGACCTCCCGGCGTGAACTCGTCGCCTGGATCTCGCACGATCTGCGCACCCCGCTGGCCGGCCTGCGCGCCATGTCGGAGGCGCTGGAGGACGGCGTCGCCGCCGACCCCGGCCGCTATCTGAAGCAGATCCGCACCGAGGTCGAACGCCTCAACGACATGGTCGGCGACCTCTTCGAACTCTCCCGCATCCACGCCGGCGCGCTCGCCCTGGCCCCCAGCCGGATCTCCCTGTACGACCTGGTGGGCGACGCGCTGGCGGGAGCCGATCCGCTCGCCCGGGAACACGGCGTGCGGCTGGTGGGCGGCCGTATCGAGCCGGTGCCGGTGGAGGTGGACGGCAAGGAGATGAGCCGGGTGCTGGGCAACCTGCTGGTCAACGCCATCCGCCGGACCCCGGCCGACGGCACGGTCGCCGTCACCGCGGAGCGCTCCACCGAGGGCGTGGTGCTGTCGGTGACGGACGGCTGCGGCGGCATCCCCGACGAGGACCTGCCGCGCGTCTTCGACACCGGCTGGCGCGGCACGCACGCCCGGACGCCCCCCGCCGGCGCGGGCCTCGGCCTCGCCATCGTCCGGGGGATCGTGGAGGCGCACCAGGGCCGGGCCACCGTACGGAACATCCCCGGTGGCTGCCGTTTCGAGGTGGTGCTGCCCGCCGCCGCTTCGTAACACGGGCAGCACCACCGGTCTTGCGCGGGGCTCCCGGCCTTCGCGGGCCTGACCCCCGGTCTTCGCGGGCCGAACCCTCGGCCTTCCGCGGGCCGGGCCCCCGGGTCCCCCGCGGGCCGGGCCCCCGGGTCCCCCGCGGTCCCGACCTCCGGGTCTCTCGCGGTCCCGACCTCCGGGTCCTCGCGGTCCCGACCTCCGGGTCCTCGCGGTCCCGACCTCCGGGTCCCCCGCGGTCCCGACCCCCGGTCATTCGCGAGCCGGACCCCGGGGGACGTCGGCGGCTCCTACGCGTCCCGCATCCCGGCCCGCGCGAACTCCGCCATGCCCTCCTCGAACCCGGCCTCCGGCTTCCAGCCCAGCGCGTCCCGCAGCCGTGCGGAGTCGGCGGTGATGTGCCGTACGTCCCCGAGCCGGTACTCGCCGGTGACGACGGGCTCGGGCCCGCCGTACGCGGCGGCGAGTGCCCGGGCCATCTCGCCGACGGTGTGCGGGTCGCCGCTGCCGGTGTTGTACGCCGTGAGCCCGCCCGGGGCGGCCTCCGCCTCCAGCGCCACGGCATTGGCCCGCGCCACGTCCCGGACGTGCACGAAGTCCCTGCGCTGCCGTCCGTCCTCGAACACGCGCGGTGCCTCGCCCCGGGCGAGCGCCGAGCGGAAGAAGGAGGCGACACCGGCGTAGGGGGTGTCGCGGGGCATGCCGGGCCCGTACACGTTGTGGTAGCGCAGCGACACCGCCGACCCGCCCGTGCAGCGGGCCCAGGCGGCGGCCAGGTGCTCCTGGGCCAGCTTGGTCGTCGCGTACACGTTCCGGGGATCGGCCGGGGCGTCCTCGCCGACCAGCCCGGGGACGAGGTCCGCCCCGCACACCGGGCACGGCGGCTCGAACCGGCCGGTGTCGAGGTCGGTGACGGCACGCGGCCCGGGCCGTACGACCCCGTGCCGGGGGCACTCGTACCGCCCTTCCCCGTAGACCACCATCGACCCGGCCAGCACGAGACGCCGCACACCCGCCTCCGCCATGGCGGCGAGCAGCACGGCCGTCCCGAGGTCGTTGTGCGAGACGTACTCCGCCGCGTCGGCGACCCCGTCGCCGAGCCCGACCTTCGCGGCCTGGTGGCACACGGCGTCCGCACCGGCCACGGCGCGTCCGACGGCGGCCGGGTCCCGCACGTTGGCACCGGCGTCCTCCCGCACGTCGAACACGACCGCCTCGTGCCCGCGCTCCCGGAGGGCGGCGACCACATGGGACCCGATGAACCCGGCACCGCCGGTGACCAGTACGCGCATACGGCCACGCTAGGCCCGCGACCCGGCCGCACCACGGGACCGCGCCCGTACGTCACGACTCCGTAAGATCGCGCACGGTCACAGCGACGCGGTCTCCGACGCGGTCGCCCAGGCGAACCCGTCCGGGTCGGTGAAGGGCCCGGAGTCGCCGTTGATCGTGAGCCGGTGCGATCCGGTGCCGTCGGGGGAGACGCCGACGAGCTTGGCCAGGCCCCGGCGCTTGTACAGCGCCAGCTTGACGGAGCCCGACCCGGTGTCGAACTCGACGTACTTGCTGCCGTAGCTCTTCGCCACGGGGATGCCGTGCTCGACGTAGAACCGCTTGCTGCCGGCCATGTCCTCGACTCCCAGCAGTAGCACGATCTCGTCGATCCGCCGGGTGGCCGGGCCGGTGTCCTTCTTCGACGACGACGCGATCTGCCAGATCGTCCCGTCCGGAGCCTGCACGACGCCCCCGTAGCCCCACAGCGACTTGGCGGCGGGCTTGAGCGTCGCGGCACCGGCGTCCACGGCGGCGCCGAAGAGGGCGTTGACGTCGGCCGGCTGGGACACCACGAGCGACAGCGTGAACCCGCGAAAGCCGGTCGTCGGCGCCTGTGAGGCCCGCACGCGTACCTGATCGCCCAGTCCGAACGCGCTGGTGTAGAAGCGGTGGGCGGCGGTGGGGTCGTCCACTTCGAGGGTGACGGATTCGATGGAAGTCATGACGTTGACGCTAGGCGCCGCACGAGACCCGCGCTTCTCGAATCCTGACCGGAACGAGGAACACCTCGCCCCAACCCGTCGTCAGCGCACAGGCCGCCGCCCCGCGTGCCGGGACAGCCGTACGGCGAAGAAGATCACGTCTACGGCGAGGAGCACGATGCCGATGGCCAGGAGATAACCCAGGCCCGCCGCCGCCACGCCGATGATTCCCAGGACGACGGCCACGAGGACGACCAGAAGGAAGAGCGCCATCATCGCGGACCACCTCTCCTGTGCCACGTGCGTGCGGTCACCGGCGGGCGAGCCGGCGCTCGCCCCCCGCTCCGGGCCGGTACGTCATGCCGTAGTACTGGAAGATCTGCTCCTCCCGCTCGGCCGGGAGAACGTCGTCCGTCCCGATCGACGGGGCTTTGCGCACCTGTCCCCTGGCGTGGGAGACCTTGACGTAACCCGGTCCGACCACGGCGTCGTCGAGGGGGACGAAGACCAGGCGCCGGCGGCCGGGCACCCCGGTGCGGACGGTGGCCACGGCCGGTTCGTCGGTGGAGGTGTCCACGTAGACGCCTTCTAGCATGCCGATCCTGTGCTGCTTCGGATCGACCACGTCATGGTCGCGCCATTCACGGATGTCGGCTGAACGGATCATGCCCGTACTCCCTGTCCGGTCCCGCCGTTTCACCCTACTCCGGCCCGGGCCGGAGTACGGTGGGAAGGACGAGGACTTTCCGTATGCCGGAATTCTGACCGGTCCCGGACCACGTACGTCATCCGTCCTCGCATGGGCAGCCCGTGACCCGGCCGCGCATCCGCATCCAGGCCGAGGAGCCACGCATGCCATCGCCCCACAGTCCGAACACCTCCACGACGGTTCCACCGCCTGACCCCGTGCCGTCGCCCCAGGGCTACGACGGCACGTCCCCGTTCCCGCCGGACGGCCCGGCGCCCGCCCGCGACGGCGGTGAGCGGCTGTACGTCGCGGTGACGGGGGGCCGCGGACCGGGTCGCGGCCCGTCGCGTCTGACACCGACCACCGGACCACTCATGAAGTCGGCAGGAGCCCTCATGACCACCGCGCTACCGCCCCCGCTCCCCTCCCACCCGGTCCTCCGGCTGCGTCTCGCACCCCGCAGCGGCATGCCCCGGCCCATCGACGGGGCGTGGTGGCCCCGCTCCTACGACCTGCTCGCGGAACTCCCGTCGCTGCTCTCGGGGTTGCCGCGCACGTGGGGTCAGGTCACCAGCGTCACCGTCAACGGGGCGACGTGGCCGGCGGCACCCGGCCGGATGCTCGTCTCCAACCAGGTCGTACGACTGCACAGGGCCCTCGCGGCGTCCGCCCCGCACACCGTCGTCCTGCTCGCCCCCGGCCGGGGCCGCTGGGACCTGCTGGTGGTGCCGCCGGACACGACCGAGGAGGCGGCGGAACCGCTGATGGCGGCCGCGGCGAGCGATCAGGAGTGACGGCCGTTCGCCCGGCGGTGACCGCCACCCGCCCGGCGGTGCTCGCCACTCGCCGAGCGTCGTCTCACTTCCGCCGGTGGCTGTCCTCCATGGACCGGCTGGTGTCCAGCCAGGACCGGGCAGGTTCCGCCGCGCGGCCGGTGTCCACGGTGAGGTCGAGGCGGGTTCCCCCGTCGGGACCGGCCGGGTAGCTGCGCTGCTCGGTGGCGGCGAAGCAACGGCGGAGAACCTCCGCGACCCGCCGGGCGACCTCGGGCGAGGCGGCGACGATGCGTACCTCGGCGTGCCCGTCCGAGGGTGGTTCCGTGGACTGCATGGCGACCTCGGAGTTCGGTGTCCCGGCGGGAGACGGGCCGGGTCCCTCACTCTACTCCGGGCTCTCCGGCCGCCATCGGCCGGAGAGCCCGGAGAGTACCGTGAGACGAGGAAGCCACCAGGCTTCCTGATGCCCGGCAGGATTCCCCCCGGCAGGCAGGCGAGCGCGATGTCCGACTCCGACTCCCCGCGTGTGACCAGGCTCCTGCCCGACGCCGTCCACCAGGCCGTGCGGCCCGGAACGGCCGTGGTACGGCTGGAGACGACTCATGAGCGGCAGGGCGTGCTCGACGGGGCGTGGTGGCCGCGTTCCCGCGAGATCGCCGCCGAGCTCCCCGGCCTGATCACCGCACTGACCGAGCACCTCGGGCCCATCACCCGTGTCGGCCTGGACGCCGGTGCCTGGGAAGAGCTGCCGACGCGGATGACCATCGACGACCGTGTCGTCCACATCGACTCCTCCCCGGTCGGCGACGACACCGTCCTCATCACCCGGGGCGGGCAGGACCTCTTCTCCCTCCTCGTGGTCCCGCCGCACGCGACGCCCGACGCCGCGCGCGCCGCCATGACCGAGGCCGTCCGCTCCGGCAGCGTGACGCAGGCCGAACAGATCCTCGTCGACACCGGCACCGGGCACTCGACCCCGAGCGCGACGGAACTCCCGAGCGCCCCCGGCGAATAGCCCCCGGATCCGTACGGCCCGCCGGACCCGTGCGAGGAGTACGGTGGAGATACCGAGGATTCTTCGCGCACCGGCTTCCAGGCTCGTGTCGTTTTCGGCGATCGAATATGCCGGGGCGGCCGCTGCCGTCCCGGGGCAGGGTTCGCGTCATGACTGCGACCATTTCCCACCCGCCGGCAGCCGAAGCCGATGACCGGTCCTCCTCCTCCGCTCCGCGTCTGTCGCTCGCCGCCACCGGTTCCGCACCGGCTCTGCTGGACGGCGCCTGGTGGCCCCGCTCCCGCGATCTCGCGGCGGAACTCCCCTCCCTGACCGCCGTACTGGACCCGGTGTGGGGGCGGATCACCCGGGTCACGGTGAATCCCACCCACTGGCCGGTCGTACCCCGCAAGGTGCCCGTCACCGGGCGCGTGGTGAAGGTGGGCTGGTTCCGCTTCGAGCAGGACCCGCACGAACTGCTGCTGCTCTCGTACCGAGTGGGCCGCTGGAACCTCCTGGTGATCCCGCCGCAGACGACTCCCGACTCGGCCGCCCGGCTGATGGCCGCCGCGAGCGACCCGCTCGGCACGTCGACGGCGAGCCGGCTGATGGAGGACGAGGCGCGCTCGCGGACGGAGTACGAGGCCGACCGGGCCGTGGAAGCGGTCTGGGACTCCGAAGGAGGACACGAGGCCCGCGACCCGGCCGCAGGCCCGCCGGTTCCGGTCATGTCCGCCCCGGTGCCGTATCAGCCGATGGGAAGGTGAGAACAGTGGAGGTATTCGTGTCCGTGGCGGTGATCCTGGGGATGATCGTTCTCGGTGTGTTCCTCATCCACCAGCTGAACTCACAGCACGACGACCGTATCGCCGCCTTCCACTACGGCCGCTCCGGGCTGCCGGTCGCGGGACCGGCTCCATCCGGTCGGCGCAGGGCCCGCGGCCACGGGCGGTTCTCCTGGCGCCGCTCCCGTGAGCAAGCCGAGTGAGCCCCCACCCCGACCCGGCCACGGCCCCGCGACGCCGGGATGACCCTCCGGCACCGAGTGTCCCTACGGCGTCCCCGTACCGCGTGCGGGGACGTGGTCGCGCAGGCGGTACTCGCTCGGGCTGATGCCGTGTTCCCGCTTGAACGCCGCACTGAAGGCGAACGCGTTGGCGAAGCCGACCCGGTCCGCCACCACGGCGAGCGTCGCCTCCGGCTCGCGCAGCAGGTCGGCGGCCAGGGCGAGGCGCTGTTCCCGTAGGTAGGTCATGGGCGGCCGGCCGACCAGAGCGGTGAAGCGCCGCGCCAGGCCGGCCCGGGACACGCCGGTCCTCGCCGCCAGGGCGGGCAGGGTCCACGGGTGGGCGGGATCGCTGTGCAGCATGCGCAGGGCGGGGCCGACCACGGGATCGCTGTGGGCCCGGTACCAGGCGGGGACCTCGGCGCCGGGGCGGGTGAACCAGGCACGCAGGGCGGTGACGAGCATCAGGTCCAGGGCCCGGTCCAGGAGGAGCTGCTGCCCGGGCTCCTCGCGGGTGATCTCCTCGAAGGCCGACATGCCGAAGGGGCAGGTGCCCACGCTCGCGTCGACGACAGCGAGGGGCGGCAGCGCTGCGAGCAGCCGGCCCGGGGCGCCGCTCTCCAGGGTGTGGATCCCGCTGATCAGGAGCGTGCCGCCGTCCCCTTCCGCGTCCCCGGCGCCGCTACCCGGAATCCGGGGGCGGTCCAGTTCCTCGCCCTGTGGGGTCGTGCAGCGGCCGCCGTGACGGATCACCACGTCCGGTTCGGTGCCGGGGTCGTCCGCGATCACGTAGGGCGCGCCGCCGCACAGCACCGCGACGTCTCCGGAGCCGATCCGCACCGGGTCGCCGCCCTCGGGCGTGACCCAGGCGGAGCCGCGCACGAGGACCGCGAGGGCCAGCGGCGAGCCGTCCTCGAAGCGTGCCGCCCAGGAGCCGGTCAGGGAGGACTGGTGGAAGACGGCGCCACTGGTCCGCACCCCGTTCAGGAGGTCCGTCAGCGGATCCGTGCTGGTCAGCCCCATGGGGTCCATGCCGGTCAGCGTAGACGAACGCGTATGGACGTGAGTCCGCACGGCATGTCCCGGGCGGACGGCGACTGGTTCGCTGGAGGCCATGAGCGACGAGATGATCCTGGTGACAGGGGCCACGGGCAAGACGGGCCGCCGGGTGGCGCGGCTGCTTCGGGAGCGGGGCGTGCCGGTCCGCGCGGCGTCCCGTTCCGCCACGCCGTCCTTCGACTGGACGGACCGCGGGACCTGGGAGAAGGCCCTGCGCGGGGTGACGGGGATGTACGTCGTGCACCCCGACCTGGGCAGCCCCCGGGCCGCTGACGATGTCGCCGCGTTCGCCCGGCGGGCCGCGGCTGCCGGAGCCCGTCACGCGGTGCTGCTGTCCACGCCTTCCGACGCCTGGGGCCCTGCCGGGGAACACGTCCTGTCCGCCGAGCGGGCCCTCGGACACGCGGGTCTGGACTGGACGGTGCTGCGGGTGCGGTGGTTCTTCCAGAACTTCAGCGAGGACTTCCTCCGCGACCCCGTACTGAGCGGCGAGGTACGGCTGCCGGCCGGCGACGGCAAGGAGGCGTTCATCGACGCCGAGGACATCGCCGAGGTGGCGGTCGCGGCCCTGACGGAGCCCGGGCACGCCGGGTGGAACTACGAGCTCAGCGGCCCCCGGCTGATGACCTTCGCCGACGCCGTCGCGGAGATCGCCCGGGCCACCGGCCGCGATCTGCGCTACGTCCCGCTGACGCCGGAGGCGTACGCGCAGGAGCAGCGGGCGCAGGGTGTGCCCGAGGAGTGGGTGCGGCTGACGATCGGCCTGTACGAGCACGTCCGCTCAGGCGGCCTCGCCTCGCTCGGCGACGGCGTCCACAAGGCCCTGGGCCGGGCTCCCCGGGACTTCTCCGAGTACGCCGACAGCACCGCCCGAGAGGGTGTCTGGAACATCTGACCTCGCCCTGGGCGGCGATCAGCCGGAACTCTCGGACGCGCCGTGCCCGGCACGGCGGCGGTACTCGGCGTTGATGCGCTGAGCTTCCTCGAGCTGGTCCTCGAGGATGACGATGCGGCACGCGGCCTCGATCGGGGTGCCCCGGTCGACGAGCTCGCGGGCGCGCGCCGCGATGCGGAGCTGGTAGCGGGAGTACCGGCGGTGTCCGCCCTCCGAGCGCAGCGGAGTGATCAGACGAGCCTCACCGATGGCTCGCAGGAAGGCCGGGGTGGTGCCGAGCATCTCGGCGGCCCGCCCCATCGTGTACGCGGGGTAGTCGTCGTCTTCCAGACGATCGCTGAGCGGGGTATCTGCTGTCATGTCACCTCGTAGTGCAACGCGTCGAGGGGCCCTGGTGCCGTACGGCACCAGGGCCCCGAAGGAAATTGAACACCATCTGTCGGCCCTAATGCTGCGCCGACCTTCTGTTTCCGCTACCGGCCCTGTGGGAGGGGGGATGCGGGGATCGCGGCTGCGTGACCGGGGACCACCTTCCAATCCGGGGTCTTGCGGTACCCGGCCGAGCGCCGCTCGGGCCGGGCGATCCTGATGGCGTCTGCTCCTCCGTCCTTCTCTGCTCAGTGATCTCGTGTCAACGAGAAAAAGGCTAACTGCGCCGGAGCTCAATGTCTACTCTGACAAGAGTAGATTTTTGTTCACTGGTGGCGCAGGTTGCCGGTGGCCCGCAAGAGCGGCGGTACGACGACGAGGGCCCTGCCGACGCGCGTCGGCAGGGCCCTCATCGGGATCGGGGTGGGCGGTTGTCCGCCCGTCCTCATGCGTCCAGGGGTGCGGCGCCGAGCAGTGCCGACGCGGTCTGGAGCGGGGTGGGGACGCGCACGGGCGCGGCCTCGGGGTGTTCGTGGCAGGTGAAGCCGAGACGGGCCATGGCCCGCACGACTTCGCTGCCCGTGAAGTCGCGGCGGTCCTGTCGGGTGATGACCTGGCCCACCTGCTTGACGGGGTAGCGGCGGCGGCCGATGGTCACGGACTCACCCGTGACGATCTCGGGCGTGACGCCCTTCATCGAGGCCAGCACCCCGCTCTTGGTCAGGTCGAACGGGTACCGGGCGATGACACAGCGCATGATGCCCCCACAGGGAGAAGGAGAACGGCTGACCGGGTGAGGCGGATCAGCCGGAGAGGGCGAGGACGCCCGGGGTCCGGCCGTGCGAGACGAACGGTCCGTCGAGGACGTCCCGCAGTCGGGTCCGGTCCGTGTAGGTGGAACTGCCGCGGTGAGCGACGAGTTCGGCCAGGGTGACCGAGCCCGTGCTCTGGTCGTCCCCGTCGCACAGGACGAGGTACTCGACCCGGGCACCGGCCATGACGGACAGCGCGACCTCGACGGTCATGTCGTCCCCGACCCGAGGGCCGGACGCGTCCATGGCGTCGACCACGGACACGAGGGAGGGATCAACCTGCTGGCACTGCGTCTGAACCGGTGTCAAAGCTGCCTCCGCGGAGATGGGTGAGCTGACGATCGACGCGACAGGCCTAGGCCGCCGGGTCGAAGGCGGGCCGCTGCGCCCTGCGCCGCCCCGCCTGTCCGGTGGGGCGCCCCTGGACGGGGCGGTTCCGGCGGCCTCGGGACGAGGGCGCCCCGGACGCGGAACGGCGGGCAGCCGGAGCCGGTGCGGTGATGACGACGGGAACACCGGACGGGGTCTGGGCCCCGGTGATCCGGCTCAGTTCCGCTTCACCCGAACGCACCGGGGTGACCTGGGGGGTGATGGCGGCCGAAGCCATCAGCCGGGTCATGCCGCGACGCTGGCCGGGTGTCACGAGCGTGACGACGCTGCCGGACTCGCCGGCCCGGGCGGTACGGCCGCCGCGGTGCAGGTAGTCCTTGTGGTCGGTGGGCGGGTCCACGTTGACGACCAGGTCGAGGTTGTCGACGTGGATGCCGCGGGCCGCGACGTTGGTCGCCACCAGCACCGTCACATGACCGGTCTTGAACTGGGCGAGGGTCCGCGTGCGCTGGGGCTGGGACTTGCCGCCGTGCAGAGCCGCGGCGCGGACGCCGTTGTTCAGCAGGTGCTCGGTCAGCCGGTCCACGGCGCGCTTGGTGTCCAGGAACATGATCACCCGGCCGTCCCGCGCCGCGATCTCCGTCGTCGTGCGGTGCTTGTCCGCTTCGTGCACGTGGAGCACGTGGTGCTCCATCGTGGTGACCGCACCCGCCGACGGGTCGACGGAGTGGACCACGGGGTCCGTCAGGTAGGTGCGGACCAGGCGGTCGACGTTGCGGTCCAGCGTCGCCGAGAAGAGCATCCGCTGCCCCTCGGGACGCACCTGGTCGAGCAGGGCGGTGACCTGGGGCATGAAGCCCATGTCGGCCATCTGGTCGGCCTCGTCGAGGACGGTGATGGCGACGTCGTCCAGCCGGCAGTCGCCGCGGTCGATGAGGTCCTTGAGCCGCCCCGGCGTCGCGACGACGACCTCCGCTCCGGTCCGCAGCGCACCCGCCTGCCTGCCGATCGACATGCCGCCGACGACGGTGGCCAGCTTCAGCCGGACGGAGCGGGCGTACGGGGTGAGCGCGTCGGTCACCTGCTGGGCGAGCTCGCGGGTGGGGACGAGAACCAGGGCGAGCGGCTGCCGCGGCGCCGCACGCCGGCCCGCCGTACGGGCCAGCAGCGCGAGGCCGAAGGCGAGGGTCTTGCCCGACCCGGTACGGCCGCGGCCCAGCACGTCACGCCCGGCGAGGGAGTTCGGCAGGGTCGCTCCCTGGATGGGGAACGGCACCGTCATGCCCTCGTGGCCGAGTGCGGCCAGCAGCGGTGCCGGCAGGTCGAGGTCGGCGAACGACTCGACGGCGGGCAGCGCGGGCGTGGTCGTCACCGGCAGCGCGAACTCCCCCTGGAGTGCGGCCGGCCGGCGCTCGTAGCCCTTGGAACGCCGCGGAGCGCCCGAGCCCTTGGCGGCGGACCCCCTGGAGCGGTCGTAGGAGCGGGTCGGGCGGGCGGTGCGTGCGCGGTTCAAGCGGAACCTTCCTCGATGTGAGCTCGTGGGCACGTAGCAAGGAATTTCCGCCGCGCAAATGAACGGCGCAGAGAATCGCGAGAACGAGCCGGAGATGTTGGGCGCGGCTTTGGTGTCACGCGCCCGGAAAAGCAGCGAGCCGGGGCCCGCACCCCAAGGTGCGGGCCCCAGCTGCGAAATATGCGTTGCTGCCGTGATCAGGCGGGAACGATGTTCTCGGCCGTCGGGCCCTTCTGGCCCTGCGCGATGTCGAAGGACACCTTCTGGCCTTCCAGCAGCTCACGGAAGCCCTGGGCGGAGATGTTCGAGTAGTGGGCGAAGACGTCGGCGCCGCCGCCGTCCTGCTCGATGAAGCCGAAGCCCTTTTCCGCGTTGAACCACTTCACGGTACCAGTAGCCATGTCAATTCTCCTTCGGAGACGATGTTCGGAATTCGCCCTGTGCGAATTCCGCGTCGCCGTGCTGATTACCCCGTAGGAAAATGAACCTTCTGGCAACCACACCTGCAACTGAGATCGACAGTAGCATGGCGCGACCGGCGCTGTGTGGATCAGTAATTCCGCCCCGTCCGGAGGCCGAGGAATACTCGCCGGGTGCCGCAGTAATTTCTCATCTCGCAAAAACAGATATTGGTCCCGCGTGGACGCACTGTTCCTGCCGCGCACTCCCGGCCGCAGCGCCATGACCTCCCTCGATGGCCCCTGCGCCGCGGCCGTCCCCCTCAGCGGACGCGACGACGGTGAACGCGCCGGAACGCCACCATCGCGATGAAGGTCACATCGGCATACGGGTGAACTGCCGAGGGTCCGATGGCGGGCGGCCATCCGAAGGGGTCCGCACCGCCGAAGTCAGTCGAAGGCGGCGAGATGATCGGCGTCGCCGCCTCGCCACTCGACGAGGAAGATGGTCGCGTCGTCGCTCGTGGCGCCGCCCCGCTCGTGTTTCAGGGCGTGGGAGAGCGCTCGCACCACCGCCCGCACCTCGGTGCGGTCGCGGAGGACCCGGTTGGTCCACTCGATGAGCTGTTCCTCACCGAACTGTTCCCCGCCGGGCTGGCGCTCCTCGATCAGGCCGTCGGTGAAGCACAGCAACCGGTCACCGGGCCGCAGCATCCGCTCGCTGACCACCGGTTCCTCACCGCCGAAGCCGACCGGCAACGTGGTCGGGCTCTCCAGCCGGTCCACCACGGCGCGGTCGCGGATCAGGAGCGGAGCCGGGTGGCCGGCGTTGACCCACTGGAGCCGGCCGGTGGCGACGTTCAGCACCATCATCTGCGCGGTGACGAAGTGGTCGTTGCCGAACTGCTCGTTGATGGCCCGGTCCATGAACGCGTACACCTGGGACAGATCGGTGTGGGACCGCCGCGTGTGGCGATAGGCGCCGACGGCCACCGTCGCCATGGTCGCCGCGTCCAGCCCGTGGCCCATCGCGTCGAGCATGGCCACGTGAAGGATGTCGCCGTTGAGGGCGTAGTCGAAGCTGTCGCCCGCCACGTCGTAGGCGGGCTCCAGGATTCCGGCCACCTCGACCTGCGGAACGGTCATCGACAGCGGGGGCAGCAACGACCACTGGACCTCCGCGGCCACACTCATCGGGGCGCTGCGGCGGGCCTGGAAGAACTGGTCGGTGTAGGCGTCCTTGGTGACGATCATGTCCGCGACCAGACCGGCGAGTCTGCGGAGCAGCCGCCGGTCGTCGTCGTCCACCGTGTCCAGGGTGACGGCCAGCACGCCGATCTGGTCGCTGCCGTCCAGCAGCGGCAGGTACATCCGCACGCTGCCGTCCAGCGGCACCTCCACCGTTCCGCGGCTGAGGAACGCCTCGCCGGCGGGGGAGTCCTCGACCGACTCGGGGCCGCCGACTCTCAGCCTCCGGCCCGGCAGCGGCACCAGCAGCACCTGTTCGTAGTCCTGGAGGAGGATGGAGACGTCCCGGCCCCCGACCCTGGCCACCTCTTCCGCGACGAGCGGGGCGATCAAGTCCGGCGGCATCTCGTGGGCCCGGTCCAGCAGCACCCCCAGCAGTCGCTCGCCGAACCCCTCCGACCGGTCCACCCCGATCCTGTCCGGCTTCCGCCCACTGTCCGTCATCGCTGTCCGCCGACGCGGGCGTCAGGCGGCGCCGCTGACGGCCGGGGCGACGAAGCGCCTGTGGACGGGGAAGAACTCCGGCTGGGGGTCGCTCTTCACCCCCAGCTCGCCCTTGAGCACAGGTTCGATCCTGCCGGCGATGAACCGGGCGAAGTGCTCCTCCGACTCCCAGATGTCGAGCACGTTCAGGCCGTCGGCGGTGAACCACGCCACGTGCAGCACGCACCCGTCCGGGGACTCCTCTTCCCAGCGCACCCTCTTGCGCGTCGCGTCGTACAACTCGGGCGTGATCTCGGGCCAGACGAAGGTCATCACGACTGCCATGGGGTGCCTCTCAATCGCCTGGGCGCGGCGCGGGCTGCGCGGTCTGTGCGGGTACGCAGGACGACGCTAAGCAGCTCGGGTCTCGGAGGCACTCCGGGGCGGGCCGTTCGTGGCCGCCGGGCAGAGGGCGACGTGACGCCCTGGACCGCTACAAGCCCTCCTGACCGGCGTGCGCGGCGCTCCAGCGGATGTGAGGGGGCTCGACGCGTGCGCACAGGGGGCCGCCCTGTGGGTCGGTCAGGCCCAGGCGGCCGATCAGCAGGCCGTCGCGTGCGGCGGCGGTGAGTACGTCGGCGGGGATGGCGTCGAGCATCAGTTTGGCGCGGCGGAACATCGTGAAGACGCCCGACTCGTCGACCGTGCCCCAGGACAGGTAGATGAACCGCCGGCCCAGACGGTCCTGGACGTAAGGGCCTTTGATCTCGATGCCGGCCGGCGAGGTGCTCGTGGTGCACTCCAGCGTCCAGGTCGCTGAGGGTGCGTCGGCGGGCTGTGGTTCGAGGAGTTCGGCCGGGCGGTCGCGGCGTTGTACGGCGACGTGGATGTCGCCGTACTCGGGGAGCCTGCCGGGCAGGTCGACGGCGTCGATGCGGATGCGCATGGCCGCCATCATCCGCCATCGTCCGGCCCGGCCGGACCGTGGCTCAGTGGTCGTCGCGGATGGTGGTCGCGATGCCGTTGCTGATCACGACCTCGGCGGTGAAGCCCTTCTTGGCGGCCTGCTCCAGTTCGGCCTCGGTGCACTCGATGCCGCCCTGGCCGCCCTCACCCGTGTTCGTGTCACCGCAGATGTCGCCGTAGCCCCAGATCTCGGTGTCCTCGGCGACGAGGAACTGCTGCTCGACGCCCTTCATGTCGGAGACCGTGTACTTGCCCGGCGCCAGGTAGGAGACGTTGCCGAACCAGGTTCCGTTGACTCCCTTGCCCTTGTCGATGCCCTCGACGACGGTCTCGCGGGGGCCGGAGTCGGAGCCGGAGCCGGTGTCAGGGCCGGATTCGGAGCCGGAGCCGGTGTTCTGCTGAGGGGCTCGCCGCTCGGTCACCAGCGTCGCGATGCCGTTCTTCATCTCCACGTCGGCGCCCACGGCGTTCTTCTTGGTGGCGGCCTCCAGCTGGTCCAGCGTGCACGGGGCGTCCACCTTGGACCCCGCCTCGCCGCATATCGTGCCGACGCCGTAGACCTCGGTGTCGTCGGCGACCAGGAACTGCTGGTCGCCCTTGCCCGGCACGGTCACGATGTACTTGCCCGGGGCGAGATAGCTGACCTTGCCGTTCTTGAACGTGCCGCTGACGCCCTTCGACTTCTCCGAGCCCGACTTCGGGTCCGACGCCTTCTCCGCGACCGCCGCCGCGCCCGGCGTGGTCTTGCCGGACGAGCTGGCGTCCGTGCCGTTCTGGCACGCCGTCATCAGCAGCCCGGCGGTGATCGCGGCGGTGGCGACGACGGCCTTGCGCAGGTGGCGGTTCATCACGGAGTGTCCTTCCGAAGTGGGGAGTGGCAGGGGGCCGGCGGCGTCCGCGCCGGTTCCCGCTCTGTGCTGACTATGAGGAGCCCCAGAGCCCTCGGGTCGCACCCGTCTTCCCTTCACGACACCGCCGTGGCACGCCCGTGACACAGCAACACATCGGCTGTGGACGGCGGTTCGCCGACGCGCCGCCTTGTGTCACACGGCCGTGTGCCCTGTCACCGGCCGTTCCCCGGGCTGTAAGGCTGGAGGAGCTGGTCGACGGGTGCGTAGTCGTCGGTGAGCGGTCGGGCGTCGCCGATCCAGGACGTGACGTCGTCACCCGTGGCGATCTTCCAGCCGGTCTGCCGGGCGTCCAGCGCCTTCTGGATCGCGCGCGGGTCGACCGGCCGGTCGGAGGCGATCACCACCAGATTGCCGCCCAGGGCCGTGGCGGTCGGGTCGAGGCCGATATCGGCGGGTTCGCCGACGAGGGCGACGTGCTCGAACGTCTCGCCGAGGGTGGCCGCTTCGGCACGTGCGAAGGCCATACCGCCGTGATCGATGAGGTTGGCGACGTACAGGCCGTCCTCGTCGAGCACCCGCCGTACGTCCGTCATCGCCTCCACCGTGGTGAGGTGCCACGGCACGCTGACGCCCCCGAAGGCGTCGCCGACGACGAGGTCACGGCTGCCGGCGTCCAGCCGCCGCAAGCCGAGCCTGCCGTCCTCGACGCGTACGTCGATGCCCGCCGCTGACCCGAGACCGAGCTGGTCGCGGTCGATGCGTACGACCCCGCCGTCGATCTCGGAGACGAGGCTGCGCGTTCCGGGCCGGGTGGCCGCGAGGTAGCGGGGAATGGTGAGCCCGCCGCCGCCCACGTGATGGGCGTCGAGCGGCTCACCTTCTGGAAAGGCGGCGTCCACCACCGACGCGATGGCGCGCACGTACTCGAACTCGAGGAAGGTCGGGTCGTCGAGGTCGACGTAGGAGTGCCGCAGGCCGTCCAGGACGAGTGTCCGGCCGCTGTCCCGGTCGGGGTCCGCGACGACCCGGGCGCAGTGGTACCTGGTCTCCGTGTCGCAGGCACCGGGCGCGACCGTCGTGGCGAGGCCGCCGGCGACGACCACGAGCGTCAGGGCGGGGGTGCCGCTCCACCCACGCCTTCGCCACTCCACCAGCGCCGAGCCGGCCACCAGCAGGGTGCCGAGGCCGATCAGTATGCCGCTGACCGGCAACCGCGACACGAGGACGAAGCCGGTGAGGACGGTGCCGACGATGGCCCCGACGGTGCCGACGCCGGACAGCCGGCCGACGACCGTTCCGGTCTCGGCGAGGCTGGTGAGCCGCACCTTGGTCACGATCGGCGTCACCGCCGAGAGCAGCGCGCCCGGCACGAGGATGGTCAGCGACGCGATCAGCAGGAGCAACGCCGGCGCCCACTCCGCGGTGCTGCGCAGCACGGCCGGTGTGAGCGCCACGACCGCTCCCGACACCCCGAGCGAGGGGCCCAGGAGCCGGCGGGGATCGACCTGGTCGGCGAAGTGCCCGCCCATCCAGGAGCCGGCGGCGATCGCGGTGAGGGCGATGCCGATCACCAGGGTGCTGGTCTCGAGGGTGAGGCCGAGGTAGGGAGCCAGCAGCCGCAGGGCGACGATCTCCACCACCAGGACCGCGGCGGAGGACCCGAACACCAGCACCGCGGCGGTACGGGGACCCAGGCCGTCGTCGTGCGGCGTGCCCTCGGCGACAGGCGAGGAAGACGATCCGGTCACGGGCGACATCCTTGCATGCCGTGCCCGTACGGCGCCCAGCCATCGCCGCCGCCTCAGCAGCGCGAGCAACGGGCCACCCGCGCCGCCCTCGTGAGGAAACCAAGGGGGGACAAAACTCTCCCCGTCACAGGCGCTGCTCGCGGTGCCAGACTTCCCCCATGGACGGCCGCGGAAAGGCGCGCGGTCGCCCAGGTCTGCGGTGACAACGATCCCGTCTCCTGCCGTGCCGCTCTGTACGGCCGATCCGTCCGTGATGCGAAGGCGTATCCATGTCCATTGACCTCCCTGAATCCGCTGTTCCACCCCCCACCGAACCCGGCGAGTCCTCCTCGCCGCCCAGCCGGCGCACCTTCATCGCCACCAGTGCCGCGGTCGGTGGTGCCGTCGTGGCCGGAGGGACGTTCCTCGCGGTCCCGGACGAAGCCACCGCCGAGGGGGCGGCGCCCTCCAGCCGGGTGTCGTTGACGGTCAACGGCACCCGCCGGACCGTGACGGTCGACAACCGCACCTCGCTGCTGGACCTGCTGCGCGAGCACCTCGGCCTGACCGGCTCGAAGAAGGGCTGCAACGCCGGTGCCTGCGGGGCGTGCACCGTGCTGGTCGACGGCCACCGGGTCAACTCCTGCCTGACGCTGGCCGTGCGGCTGGAGGGAGCCGAGGTCACCACCGTCGAGGGTCTGGCCGAGGGTGACCGGCTGCACCCGTTGCAGCAGGCGTTCATCGACGAGGACGCCTTCCAGTGCGGCTACTGCACGCCCGGCCAGATCGTCTCCGGGGTGGGCTGCATCCAGGAGGGGCACACCGGTTCGCCGGAGGAGATACGGGAGTGGATGAGCGGCAACATCTGCCGCTGCGGCTGCTACGTCAAGATCGTGCGCGCGGTCGAGCAGACCGCGGGCCGGAAGTAAGGAGCGGCCCACCGTGCATCCCTTCGCCTACACCCGCGTCTCCGACACCCGCGAGGCCCTCAAAGCCGGTCGCGCGGGCGGTCGTTACATCGCCGGCGGCACCACCCTGGTCGACCTGATGCGCGAGACCGTCGAGCGCCCCGGGACCCTGGTCGACATCTCCGGCCTGCCGCTGCGCGACATCCTCGTCACCAAGGAGGGCGGCCTGCGTATCGGCGCCCTGGTGCGGATGGCCGAGGCGGCCGCCCACCCCGCGGTGCGCGCCGCCTACCCGGTCGTCTCCCGGGCGCTGGAGCTGAGCGCCTCGGCCCAGCTGCGCAACATGGCCACCATCGGCGGCAACATCATGCAGCGCACCCGCTGCACCTACTTCCGGGACGTGACCGCCGACTGCAACAAGCGCGAGCCCGGCTCCGGTTGCGCGGCACTGCACGGCGTCAACCGCTCGCACGCGATCCTGGGCACCTCCGACCAGTGCGTCGCCACGCACCCCTCCGACGTCGCCGTGGCCTTCGCGGCGCTGGAGGCGAGAGTGCGCCTGCTGGGCCCGGACGGAGAGCGTGAAGTCCCCTTCGCGGACTTCCTGCTGCGCCCGGGGAGCACACCACAGCGTGAACAGGCCGTGAAGCAGGGTGAGTTGATCACGACGATCGAGATCCCGGCGCTTCCGCGTCCCCTCAAGTCGGGCTATCTGAAGGTGCGCGACCGGCAGTCCTACGAGTTCGCCCTGACCTCCGCGGCGGTCGCGCTGCACATCCGGGGCGGGGTGATCCGGGAGGCGAGGGTCGCCGCCGGGGGAGTGGGCACCGTCCCCTGGAAGCTGCCCGCCGTCGAACGCCACCTCATCGGCGAGCGCCCCTCGGACGCCCTGTGGACAGCGGCCGCGGAGAAGGCGACGGAGGGGGCCCGTCCCCTGAGGCACAACCGCTTCAAGGTCGCGCTGCTGAAGCGGACCGTCGAACGCCAGCTGCGCATCGTAGGAGGTACGAAGTGAGCCCCCAGCCGCAGGCAGCCGTGGGCGCGCCGCTGTCCCGGGTGGACGGGCGGCTGAAGGTCACCGGCCAGGCGCGGTACGCCGCCGAGTTCGACATCGACGGGGCGGTGCACGCCGTCATCGTCGACGCGAGCATCGGCCGCGGACGTATCACCGGCGTCGACACGGACGACGCCGAAGCCGTCCCGGGCGTACTGCGGGTGATCCACCACGGCAACGCGCCGACGCTGCCGTACCGCGACAACTCCTCCGGGTCGAACAACCTGCCCGGCCGCAAGCTGCGGGTCTTCCAGGACGACCGGGTCCTCTTCCACGGCCAGCCGGTCGCCGTCGTGGTGGCCACTACGCTGGAGGCCGCGCAGCACGGCGCGAGCCTGGTGAAGGTCCGCTACGACGCCGAGCGGCCCACCACGGACCTCGCCGAGGGCGAGCCGGGCGAGCCGACCGGGTACGCGCGCGGCGACGCGGAAGCCGGCCTGCGCGACGCGGACGTGCGGCTGGACCTGACGTACCGCCTGGCGCGCAACCACCACAACCCGATGGAGCCGCACGCCACCATCGCCCGCTGGGACGGCAACCGGCTGACCGTGTGGGACAAGACCCAGTGGGTGTACGGCACACAGCTGGAGCTCTCCACGGTGTTCGGCCTGCCGCTGGACTCCGTGCGGGTCATCAACCCCTACGTCGGGGGCGGCTTCGGCAGCGGGCTGCGCTGCTGGCCGCACACCGTGGTCGCCGGCCTGGCCGCGCGGATCACGGGACGTCCGGTCAAGCTGGTCCTGACCCGCAGGCAGATGTACTTCGGCACCGGCTTCCGGCCCTCCTACGACTACCGGCTGAGCCTCGGCGGCGACCGGAACGGCCGCCTGGTCGCCGCGGACCACCGGATCGACGCGGAGACCTCGTCGTACGAGACGTTCACCGAGGCCGTCATGACCCCCGGCCAGATGCTCTACAGCACTCCCGGTGTCCGCCAGGCCTATCGCACGGTGCCGCTGGACGTGAACAGCCCGATCTGGATGCGCGGCCCCGGCGCCGCCACGGGGGTCTTCGTCGTCGAGTCGGCCATGGACGAACTCGCCCACGAGCTCGGCATCGACCCGATCGAACTGCGCCGCCGCAACGAGCCGGCCCAGGACCCGTCCAACAACACGCCGTTCTCCACGCGCCGGCTGCTGGAGTGCTACACGGTCGGTGCCCGTGAGTTCGGCTGGCAGCGCCGCAAGCCGAAGCCGCGCTCCACGCGTGACGGCGACTGGCTGATCGGCATGGGCATGGCCGCGGGCGTGTACCACACCGCGGTCGCCCCGGCCCAGTCCCGGGGCCGGCTGAACGCCGACGGCACGGCGGTGATCGAGTCCGCCACCAGCGACATGGGCCCGGGCACCTACACCGCCCAGACCCAGGTCGCCGCCGACGCGCTGGGGCTGGCCGTCCGCGCGGTCGACTACCGGCTCGGCGACTCCCGCTACCCGCAGACCCCGCCGCACGGCGGCTCGATGACCATGGCCAGCGTCGGCTCCGCCACGCTCGACGTCTGCGACCAGCTCCGGCGGCAGGCGATCCGACTGGCCGTCGAGGACGAGGAATCCCCGCTGCACGGGGTGTCGCCCGACGACATCGTGGTCCGGGGCGGCCGCCTGCACGTGCAGGGGAACCCGGCGCGCGGCGAGTCGTACCAGCGGCTGCTGACCCGCAACGGCCGCGCCCGCCTCGAAGCGGACACCTCCTTCACCCCGCCGAGGGGCGAACGGTTCTCCATCAGCGGCTACAGCGCGACCTTCACCGAGGTGGCGGTGGACGCGACGCTGGGTCTGGTGCGGGTGCGGCGGATGCTCTCCGTGTACGACGCGGGCCGCATCATCAGCCCCAAGCTGGCGGACAGCCAGGCCATCGGCGGCATGGTGGGCGGCATCGGCCAGGCGCTGCTGGAGCACACGGTCACCGACCACCGCGACGGCCGGATCGTCAACGCCAACCTCGCCGACTACCTGGTCCCGGTCAACGCCGACATCCCCGACCTCAGGGCGATCTACCTCGACGGGGAGGACTACGACGCCGACCCGCTCGGCGTGAAGGGCCTTGCCGAGCTCGTGATCTGCGGCGTCGCGCCCGCCCTCGCCAACGCGGTCTTCAACGCCACCGGCCGCCGCGTCCGCGAACTGCCCATCACGGCGGAGGCGTTGCTCTGAGGGGCAGGGAGAACGACCCATGCTGAACATCGCGGACACACTGCACCGTTGGTGCCGCGAAGCACGTCCCTTCGCGTTGGCCACCGTCGTCGACGTCACCGGCAGCGCACCGCTGCCGGTCGGCACGTCGGTCGCGGTGGACGAGGACGGCAACGCGGTCGGCAGCATCTCCGGCGGCTGCGTCGAGGGCGCGGTCTACGAGCTGTGCCGGCAGGTGCTCCACGACCGGGGAGTTCCCCAGCGCGCCCGGTTCGGCTACTCCGACGACGACGCCTTCGCCGTGGGCCTGACCTGCGGCGGCGAACTCGACGTCCTCGTCCAGCGCGTCGACCCCGCGACGCACCCGCACCTCGCGACCGCCCTCGCCGAGGTCGTGGAGGGCCGGCCCGCTGCCGTCGCCCAGGTCGTCGAGGGCCCGGAGGACCTGCTCGGAGGGACGCTGTACGTCGACGCGGCGGGAGGCGTCCGGCACGGCACACAGCACGGCCCGCTGACCGGAGCACTGCGCCGGGAGATCGGCGCACGGGCGTGGGCGCTGCTGCGGGCCGGACGCACGGCCCGGGCGGAGGCCGGCGGGGATGCCGGCACCTGCCCGGAACGACTCTCGGTGCTGGTCCACGTCCACGCCTCCCGCCCCCGCCTGCTGGTCTTCGGCGCGATCGACTTCGCCGCCGCCCTGAGCCGGACCGGGGCCTTCCTCGGCTACCGCGTCACCGTCTGCGACGCCCGCCCCGTCTTCGCCACCCCCGCCCGCTTCCCGCACGCCGACGAGATCGTCGTCGACTGGCCCCACCGCTGCCTGGAACGCACAGAAGTCGACGCCCGCACCGCGATCTGCGTCCTCACCCACGACGCCAAGTTCGACATCCCCCTGCTCCGCCTGGCCCTCGGCCTGCCCGTCGGCTACGTCGGCGCGATGGGCTCCCGTCGCACCCATGACGAACGCCTGCGCCTCCTGACCGGGGCAGGCGTGACCGAGGAGCGGCTGGCCCGGCTGCGTTCCCCGATCGGGCTCGACCTCGGCGCCCGCACCCCCGAGGAGACAGCGATCTCCATCGCCGCGGAGATCGTCGCCCACACCAACCAGGGAACGGGCCTGCCCTTGTCCCGTCTGTCCGGCCCGATCCACCGGGACCGGGCTCCGGCGCACTGATACATCTCACAGCCGGTTCGCGACCGTTTCCCGCCCGCGGAGGGTGCCGGGACAGGCGGCCGAATAGGATGTGGACTCATGTCGAACCCTGATGAGCTGCTCGTCGCCATTTCCGCCGCGGTGGAATCCGAGCGAAGCAATCAGATGTCACTGACCGTGGTCGTCGGCGGTGCCGTCATCACCGGCCGGCTGGCTCCCGAGGCCGTGTGGAGGGAGCGGGTGGCGGAGGTCCTGAAGGACTCGGACCACCTCGGCCCGTTCTCCGACGTCTTCACCCGCGGCCCACGCCAGAACCGGCCCGGCCACGGCGAGACCCCCACGCACCTGCACTTCCACCTTGCCCGGATCCTCCAGGGCAGCCTCGGGATCCCCGAGACGGGCGGCATGTACCGGGTGGCGATCAAGGACGTCAGCGCGTGGACCGTGGGCGACTTCAGCTACATCGACCAGTAGGTCGCTGCCCTCGCTCCACCGCTCGGCCGAAGTCCCCACCCGGACGCCGGCCGGCCCCTCGGCCGGCCGCGTCCGTCATGCGCTGAGCAGCCGTACGGCCTGCCGGGCGAGCTCGGCGTCCATCGCCGCCGACCGGGTGCCGGCGATGCCCGACCGCAGCAGGGCGGCCCCCTCGGCCAGGGCCACGAACGTCTCCGCCCGGGCCCGGCACAAGTCGGCCGGCCATTCGGGCCGGTTGAGCCGGACGAGGGCCGCCACGTGGGTGACGTACCTCTGGTAGAACTCCCGGACGACCCGGGCCGTGTCGTCGTCCCTGGCCGCCAGTGCCCACACCTCGACGTAGAGCCGGACCAGCCGTGGATCGTCCTGCTCGGCCAGGACCACCGCCACGACGTCGGCGGTGTCCGCCCGGCCCTGCGAGGGCCGGATGTCCGACGGGTCGTCCGGGCTCACCCGCAGTCCCGTCGCGTCGGCCAGCCGCTCCAGCGACCGGTCCAGCGCCCGCTCCAGCACGGCCTTGATCAGATCGGCCCGGGTCGGGAAATAGTGCTGGAGATGCCCGATCCGAATGCCCGCCGCGTCGGCGATGGCCCGCAGCGACGCGCTCGCGTTGCCCTTGTCGACCAGCACGGTCTCGGCGGCGTCCAGCAGGCTCGTACGCCGGATGCTGCCCTGCTGGGTCAGCCGCGGCTTGCCGCCCGCGGCCCTCTCGCCTTCGGCGGGACCGCTCATGACACCGTCACCTCGACGCCCGCCTTCTCCAGGGCGGGGACGACCTCCCGGGGCGCCGGCGTCTGCTCCGCGAAGACCACGCCCTCCGGTGCCGGGGAACCGTCCTCGCCGAGCACCCGGCGCAGCCCCAGCAGCCCGCCGAGCGCGGTGAGGTGGGCTTGTCCCGCGGTGTCCCGGACCGTCGCGGTGCGACGGCCGCCGTCCCGGCCGCGCACGTCGATCCGCAGCAGCGCCTCGCCGCCCTCGCCCGGCGAGTACAGCAGCGACCGCCGCACCGACTCCAGCCGGTCGCCGCGGCCCCAGCGGAAGAAGCCGGTCTTCTTCAGGGCCAGCAGTGCGGACGTCGAGGAGTTCGCGCTGAAGCCGATCCGCGTGACCGCGGTGTCGACGCCCAGCGTCAGGGGCAGCGTGAACTGTTCCGGAGTGTCGATCCGGGCGACTTTCGTCCGGTGTCCGCCGATGGTGACGTACCCGGCTCCGCTCAGCGGCATGATCATCCGCCGCTCTCCGTCCTCCATCACCTCGAAGTCCAGGCCCAGTCGGTCCATGAACTCCACCGAGTCGGTGCCCGCCCGGTCCTTCAGGTCGTACCGGATGGCGACCTCCACCGCCGCCGCCCCGCCGAGGCCGGCCGCCAGGGCCGCGGCGACCAGCGCGCTGACCCCGCCCATCCAGCTCGACGACAGCAGCACCGGAGCCTTCGGCGGCGTCAGGGCGGTGATCGCGGTGGCCCGCTGCAACCGCGCCGTCCACCGCGTGATGTCCACGTAGGGCACACCACCGCGCAGTGCGACGCGCAGCACCCGGTCGTCCGGGTCGTTCACCGTGCTGATCACGGCCCGGACCCGCGCCGGGAACGGCTCCGGGTCGCCCAGGTCCCAGCGCCGCACCGACGCCCCGACCTCTTCGGCCAGCGCCCGGCCGCGCTCCGGGCTGCGCCCGGTGAGCAGCAGCGGCCAGGAGGGTGCGGCGAGCCGGGCCAACTCGCCGCCGACTGTGCCGTAACCGCCGACCACGAGTACGGGGCCGGTCACATCGAGCTGGATGTCATCGTCCACGCCGGGACATTAGGTCACGCGACCTAGAAACTCAAACAGCCGTCGAGGCGTACGAGCTCGTAGCATCTTCTGATTCACAGTGATTGATCCCGTTGCTGTTTTCCCATTGAGCCTATATCGAGCAAATCAGTCGAAAAATTCATATCTAGGACGTAGCAGGTGCTTTCGCGAATAAACAACAGAAGTCCGTTGACTGCTCGGTGTCAGTGGCGAGTGATGCTGTGGGTCACAGTGGCTGTGGCGGCTCTTGGACTCGTTGTCGCACTGGAGATCGCCGCACGCCGCTACGGTCAGCCGGGGCCGGTCGCCGACCAGCTCAAAGGGGCGGTATTCGCCCCGAAACCGGGGCCGTTGTACGGCGGTTTGGTGTTGATGTCGGTGGTGCTCACCTGGCCGCAACGGTTCATCGCGGTCGGTGCCGCGATCGGTATGGACGGCGTCCTCTTGCTGGTGCGGTGGGCGGCCGGCGTCGAAGTGGCCGACGGCCATTTCTTCGGCAATGGCGCGTTGCTGGTGATGCTGGGATATGCGGTCATCGCTGTTACGCGCCGCACCGGCCGGGAACGAGTTCTCCTGTTGAAGGGCGTCGGGCTGGGCCTGCTGCTGGTGGCCGGCCGCAAGTCCGGCGACGCCTGGCTGCTGATCACGTCGAAGACCCGCCCGGCGGTGCTCGACCAGTACGTGGCGACCGCCGACCACGCGCTGGGCAACCCCTCGTGGCTGGCAGGCCGCTTGCTCCAGGCCACCGGCCCGATCGGCATCAACATCCTCGACCTGGTCTACGCGAAGCTCGCGGTGGCCGCGATCGTCGTCGCGCTGTACCAGCTACGTCACGTAGCGGTCGAGCGGCGCTTCCCGAGCCATCATCTGGTGCGCACGTTCCTGGTGATCGGCCTCCTCGGGCCGGGCATCTACATGCTCTTTCCGGTGGTCGGACCGGTCTTCGCCTACGGCCCGGGCGCTTCCGGCACCGGCGGCGTGCAGTGGGCGGCGGCCGATCTGTGGCCGCACACGCCGCTGCCGATCAGCACGCCGCACCTGATGTCGTACGACGACATCACCCCGCGGAACTGCATGCCCAGCCTCCACACGGCATGGGCCGTCGCGATCTTCATCCATACCCGCAAGGGCCCCCGGATCCTGCGCTTCGCCGGTACGTTCTGGATGATCGCCACGCTCGCCGCGACGCTGGGTTTCGGCTACCACTACGGCGTGGATCTCATCGCCGGCGTGGTGTTCGCGCTCACCATCGAGGCAGCACTGCGTGCGCTCGACCGTGGCTGGGACAGGCGGGGGATCCAGCTCGTCGTCTACGGCACTGCGGTCTTCGCCGCGCTACTGGTCTCGTACCGCTATCTCCCGATGGAGATGGCGCGGCATCAGGAGCTCTCCGGATCACTTCTCATTCTGGCGATGACCTCGGTGGTCTACGGCTACGTACGGACCACGAGAGTGTGGGAACCGACGGTTGTAGCCGCACGGAAACCGGAACCACAACCCGAACCGGTTTGAAGTCAGGGACATGGCTCGCGCCGCGCTCACCCGGTTCGCCAGGCCGATTCGAGGGCCGTCCGGTTGGTGCGCAGAAGCTCGTCCAGGTCCGTCTCGTAGAGCGAGTCCGGCACGTTGTCGGAGAAGATCTCCAGGACGCAGGGGCCGCGGTAACCGGCGTCGTGGGCGGCGTGCAGCAGTCGGCCCACCGGGATGTCGCCGGTGCCGACGCTGCGCCGGTCCATCCGCGAGCGGGGTGTGCGCCAGTCGCTGACCTGGAGCAGGAACAGACGGTCGGGGGCGTCGGCGAGGCGGGGGACGAGATCCGGGTCCTGCCACAGGTTCCACAGGTCGAGGCAGACACCCACGTTCTCCCGATCGACCTCCTGGACGACGTCGAGCGCCTGCCGGTAGGTCCAGATGGCGGTCTCCGCGTTGAGCAGGACGGGGTTGAGGGGTTCCAGCGCGATCCGTACGCCGTGGCCGGCCGCGATGTCCGCCAGTTCCCGGTGATGGGTGACGACCTGACGGATCGCCTCGTGCAGGTTCCCGTCGGGCGCCGGCCCGGTGTTGGTGACGAACACCGCGTCCGTCGCGAACGGTGCGATCAGTTCCACGCTGCGGCGGAAGTGGTCCAGTCGGTCGCGCCGGTCGGCGGGGCCCGGCTGGGTCTCGCTGGGGAACACGGTCCGTACGACGGGCTGGACCGAGCTGATCGGCAGTCCCGACTCGGCGACCGAGGCGAGTTGCGCCTTGGCACGGTCGTGGTCGTCGTCGAGCTTGGTCTCGCACAGCTCGATCGCCTCGACACCGAGGCCGGCGTAGTGCGTCAGGTCCTCCTCGAAGGACCAGGGCATGGTGGTGAACTGGTTGACGCCGTAGGGGAAGGCGAACGCAGGTGTGGGGCTGTTCATACGAGCACCTCCGCGTCGTCCCTGCTGCCGGTCAGGAACCCGGCGACCGTCCGGTGGAACTTCTCCGGCTCGTCGAAGAACAGCCCGTGGCCGCTGTGCTCGAAGAAGACGGTCCGGGCTCCCGGGAGCGCCTCACCGACCCAGGCGGGGCCCTGCCAGGGGAACACCTGGTCCTGACGTGCCACCAGGACCAGGCTGGGCAGCCGGATCGTGGGCAGCAGGTCGCGCCAGTCGTGGCGGGTGTGGTCGGTCATCAGCGCGTTGCGCGCGTACGGGGGAGACTTGGCCATCTCGGCCAGCAACAACTCCCGCTCCCGCGGGGTGGGTTCGTCCGCGAAGATCGTGCCGATCTGGTTCTCGTCGAAGGCCGGCGGGTCACAGGTGAGCTGCGTCTGGAGGGCGGCCAGGGAGGGTTCGTCGTAGCAGGTGGCGTGTGCGTGCGGCCAGTCCGGTGCGTAGTACTGGCGAGGTGCCTGCTCGACGTACACCGCGCGGGCCAGGCGGTGGCTGCCGAAGAGTTCGAGATAGCTCCAGATGACCGGGCAGCCGAGTGACCAGCCCAGGACGGTGACCTCGCGCAGGTCCAGTTCTTCGAGGAGGTCGAACAGGTCCTTGGCCAGCCTCGGCACGCGGTAGCCGTGGCGGGGTTTGCCGGAGTCGCCGTGGCCGCGCAGATCGACGGTGATGACGCGGGCGTGTTCGGCGAGGGCGTCCAGGTTGCGGGTGAAGAAGCGGCCGCTGAAGCCCCAGCCGTGGAGCAGGACGAGGGGAGGGCCGGTGCCCTGTTCCTCGTAGTGGATGGTGACGTCGTCGCTGGTGGTGATGGTGCCCATGGATCTCCTTCTACGTGCGTGGCTCGGTGAGGCCCTCACCGAGCGCGGCCACGGCGGCGGCCCCGTGCCCGGCCGCGAGCAGCGGCGTGCGGATGTCCTGTTCCAGGTCGGGCAGGTAGCCGATGAGGACGTCGGCGGGCCCCTGGATCCGTACGCGGCCCAGCGCGGCCGGCAGCAGCAGGCTCCGGGCCCGCCCGAGCCGCTCGGACCGGCCGCCGGACTCCACGGTGACCGGGGCACCGGCGTTGCTGACGACCAGCGCGGTGGAGAAGTCGTGCACCAGCGGGGCCGTGGTGCCCGCCCGCCACCGCTCCAGCGCGAAGTACGGGCCGGCGCACAGCACCGTGCGCTCCACCCCGTCGTCGACCTGGACGCTCAGGCCGGAGTGGAACTCGGGGCGTGGACCGGGACGCCACTCGTCGAGGAGCCGCCCGAGGTTGGCGTGCCACTCCTCGTCGTCCAGTTCCGAGCCGTCCTCCATGTGCCTGCGCATGGCGTGCTGCTGGATGTCGGAGGTCTGCTCGATCTCGTAGACGAGGGTGCCGGGGCCGAAACTGTGCAGCGTGCCGCCGGGTACGTAGACGGTCTGCCCGGCCCGTACCGGAAGCCGGCGCATGACCGCGTCGAAGTCCTGCGCGAGCAGAGCCCGGTGCAGTGTGTCCCGGTCCACGCCGGCCTTCACCCCCACCAGGGCGGTGGCTCCCGGGGCCGCGTCGAGGACGTGCCACGCCTCGGTCTTGCCGTGGGGCTCGTCCTCCAGCCGGCGCGCGGTGTCGTCGTCGGCGTGCAGATGGACCGGAAGGGCACCGGTGCCGTCGATGAACTTGGTCAGCACCGGGAAGCGCGGGCCGCGCCACCCGCGCCCCACGAGTTCGTCGGGGTGATCCTCGACGAGCCCGCGCAGCGTGCGGCCGGCCAGCGAGCCTTCCGCGACCCGTGCTCCCTCGCCGTCCACATCGCTGACCTCCCAGGTCTCGGCGACCGGACCGTCGGGCAGGCCGGTACGGCCCAGCCGTTCGGCGATGACCCGGCCGCCGAAGACGTGCTGCTTGACAGGGGTGGTCAACCGCAAGGGGTACCAGTCCACGGTCACTCCTCGTTCCTGCCGGGGTGATTCCTGCCGGGGCGTCAGAGGATGGGCTGGCCGCCGGTGACGGCGATGCGCGCACCCGAGACGTACGCGGCCTCGTCCGAGGCGAGCATGACGTACACGGGGGCGAGTTCGGCCGGCTGCCCGGCGCGCCCCAGCGGTGTCTGGCCGCCGAAGTCCTCGACCTGCTCGGGCGGCATCGTGGCGGGGATCAGCGGCGTCCAGATGGGCCCCGGGGCGACGCTGTTGACCCGGATGCCCCGCTCGGCGAGCGACTGGGACAGGGAGCCGACCATGTTGGCGATGCCCGCCTTCGTCGCGTTGTACGCCAGCAGGCCCGGAGGTGGAGAGTCGGAGTTCACCGAGGTGGACGCGATGATCGACGCGCCCGACTTCATGTGCGGCACCGCCGCCTTGCAGAGGTGGAACATGGCGCTGAGGTTGGTCGCCAGGGTGTGGTCCCACTCCTCGTCGGGGATCTCCTCGATCGAGTCGCGGAACATCTGGAACGCCGCGTTGCTGACCAGGACGTCGATGCGGCCGAACGCCTCGACGGCCCGGGCCGCCACCTCCCGGCAGTGGGCGGGATCGCTCAGATCACCGGGCACCAGAACCGCCTCGCGGCCCGCCTCCTCCACCCAGCGCGCCGTGTCGCGGGCGTCGTCCTCCTCCTCGTCCAGGTGCGAGAGGAGCACATCGGCGCCCTCGCGGGCGTAGGCGATCGCGACGGCCTTGCCGATACCGCTGTCACCACCGGTGATCAGGGCCTTCTTCCCGGCCAGCCGACCCGATCCGCGGTAGCTGTGCTCACCGTGGTCGGCCCGGGGCCGCAGCTCCGCTTCGGTACCCGGAGGCTGTTGCTGCTGGGCGGGCTTGGACATGGGGAAATCCCCCTCTTCTCTCATCGCGGGGATCGCTGCACCGGCTGGAGGCGGTAGCGCCGCCGTACCCGAACGAAGGGCCGCGTCAAAGTGCGGCAAAGGGATGGGCACCCGGTGCGCCTGTCACGCCGACCGGGGTACCCGGGGCGCCTGGCCGGAAACCAGCCCTACGGCAGTCGTACGACGCAAGGAGAGCCGATGGCCCCGCCCCGCAACCGTGCACAGGACGACCACCAGGGGAGGGCGAAGGGCCACTCCGGGAAGGGCCACACCGGCCGCGGGCGACCGGACGGGCACGCACTGCTCACGGACCCGCTGAGCAACAAGGGAGTCGCCTTCACCCAGGAGGAGCGGGAATGCCACGGACTGGTCGGGATGCTGCCGCCCGCGGTGCTGTCCCTGGAGCTCCAGGCCCGCCGCGCCTGGGAGCAACTACAGGCCCAGCCCGACGACTTGGCGAAGAACGTGTACCTGGAGCAGCTCCACGACCGCAATGAGGTCCTCTACTTCCGGCTGCTCTGCGACCACCTCACCGAGCTGCTGCCGATCGTGTACGACCCGACCGTGGGCGAGGCGGTCAAGCGCTACAGCCACGAATACCGGCGGCCGCGCGGGGTCTACCTGTCCATCGACCGCCCCCAGGACATCCGCCCCGCGTTCGAGGCGCTCGGCCTCGGCCCCGACGACGTCGACCTGCTCGTGGCCACCGATGCGGAGCAACTCCTCGGCATCGGCGACTGGGGCGTCGGCGGCATGCAGCTCGCGGTCGGCAAGCTGGCGGTCTACACCGCCGCCGCGGGCATCCACCCGGGGCGGGCCATCCCGGTGATGCTCGACGTCGGCACCGGAAACCAGGCACTGCTCAACGACCCGCTGTACGTCGGCAACCGGCACAACAGGGTGCGCGGCGAGGCGTACGACGCGTTCGTCGCCGCCTTCGTGGAGGCGGTGGGCGAGCTGTTCCCGCAGGCGCTGTTGCACTGGGAGGACTTCGGCCCCGGCAACGGCCGCCGCATCCTCCAGCAGTACGGCGAGAAGATCTGCACGTTCAACGACGACATGCAGGGCACCGGCGCGATCACGCTGGCCTGCGTCATGAACGCGGCACGGGTCACCGGCACGCCCATGCGGGATCAGCGGGTCGTGATCTTCGGCGCCGGGACGGCGGGCGTGGGCATCGCCGACCAGCTGCGCGATGCCATGGTCCGCGACGGCCTGGACCCCGAGGAGGCCACCCGCCGCATCTGGTGCGTGGACCGCCAGGGCCTGCTGCGGCAGTCCACCGAGGGACTCCGCGACTACCAGCAGCCCTACGCGCGACCCGACGACGAGTGGCCCGACGACAGGCCGGCCGACCTGCCGAGCGTGGTGGACCAGGCACAGCCGACCGTGCTGGTGGGAACCTCCACCCGGCACGGGGCCTTCACCCAGGACGTGGTGCGCTCCATGGCCCGCCACGTGGACCGGCCGGTCGTCCTGCCGCTGTCCAACCCCACGGAGAAGATCGAGGCCATGCCGGAGGACGTGCTGCGGTGGACCGGCGGCAAGGCCCTGGTCGCCACCGGCATCCCGGTACCTCCGGTGGAGCTGGACGGCACCACGTACGTCATCGGCCAGGCCAACAACGCCCTCCTCTACCCGGGCCTGGGGCTGGGTGCCGTGGTGGCCTGCGCCGAGCGGATCACCGACGGCATGCTCCAGGCCGCGGCGGAAGCCGTCGCCGGCCTCGCCGACCTGCCGGAACCCGGCGCCGCCCTGCTGCCGGAGGTGCGGAACCTGCGCACCTCCTCGGCCGTGGTCGCCACGGCCGTCGCCCGCCGCGCCGCCGAGGAGGGCATCGCCCGGGCCCGCCTGGACGACGTGATCCAGCAGATCCAGGACGCGATGTGGCAGCCCGAGTACGGCTGACAGGGCGAGGACCCTTTCAGCTGGAGACGACCAGACCGCTCATGCCCGTCCATACGCGTGTGACGTTTGAGCACGCAGGTGCGCTGGAGGTTGAGGGCGGCCTGTGACGGCTGTGCCCAAGCCATGGAAACGGGGGATGAGGGTGGCTACGCGTGCAGCACGTCATCGGCGTTCGGTGAAGCGTCGTGTCCTTGCCGGGGTTTCCGCGGCCGCGGCGGCCGGAATCGCGGTCACCGCGACGATGGCCATGAACGCCGAGGCGGCGTGGACGTCGACGTGGAACGTGTCGGCCTCCGGCTGGACCCCTGACGATTCCCCCACGGTGTCGGTCGACCGGCAGGGCGACGCCCTGCTGGCCTGGAACGCCTGCGACCTGTCGACGCCGGGCTGCTACTACCGGATCCAGACCAGAGTGAAGACCGCGAGCGGTACGGTGACAGCGATCCGCACCCTGTCGCCCGACGGTGCCGCGCCGTCCCGGCCGGAGGCCGCATCCGACGACACCGGCGACTCGGCGGTGGTCTGGCAGCAGGACAGCCAGGTCGTGGGCCGCCGGCTCTCGGCCTCCGGCAGCCTCGTCGGACCGCTGCAGAAGCTGTCCACGTCGGCGCCCGCGACCACCCCGGTGGTCGCCGTGACCCCGGGCGGCACCGCGATGGCGGCGTGGACGGAGATCCGCGACGGAAGCTGGTACGCGGTCGCCCGCCGCCTCAAGCTCGACGGCACGCTCGGCACGCCCATCACTCTCGGCTCGGGCTCGGCGGAGAAGCCGGCCATCGGAGTGGACCGCAGCGGCCGGTTCGTCGTCGCCTGGGCGCGTGCCTCGGACGTCGTGGCCAAGCGGATCACGTCGACATCCGTTTCCTCGACGAAGGTGCTCACGTCGCCCATCGCGTCGTACGGCGGTTTCGGCATGGTGCGAGTCGGCGTGGACCGGGACGGCGACGCGGTCATCACCTACCACTCCGGCGGCGGCTCCGTCTCGCAGGTCTGGGCCTCCCGCTGGAGCCGCACCGGCACCCTGGCGGCTCCCCTGCGCATCTCGGCCTCCACGGACAACGTGGGCTTCCACCACGCCCTCGCGACCGACCTCGACGGCGACTCGATGATCGTGTGGACCCGCTACAGCAGCGGCAAACTCGAGCTGCTCGGCCGCCGCCTCTCCGCGGCCGGTGCCCGGGGCGCCGTCACCAGCCTGGGTCCCGGCGACCGCCCCGACCTGGCCCTCGACGACGACGGCGACGGCATGCTGGTCTTCCACACGGTCGTCCCCAAGTCGACGCCCCCGTACAGCTACACCAAGGCCGGCGCCCGCCTGATCAGCCGTTCCGGCACCTTCGGCACCGTGAAGACACTCACGTCGGACGGCCGGGTCCCCCAGGTCGGCACCCGCCCGGTCTCCCGGTTCACGGTGATCTGGCAGCAGGAGAGTTTCCCGTACACGATCAAGTCGGTCACCGGTCCCTGACCGGCTTCACCTGCCCCGCTGCTCCCGCTCGGCGGGTCCCCACTCTTTTCTCTGACAAGGAAATACATGCGCAAGCGTGCTGCCTTTGCCCTGCTCAGTGCCGTCGCCGCGCTGGCAGGCTTCGCCGCCCCCGGTGCCTACGCGGGCGAGACCCAGACGGACGTCCAGATCAGCGACGTCTCCTTCGACGGTGGCAAGAACATCGTGGTCGGTCTCTACGCCAAGACGATCACGGTTTCAGGGACCTTCACCCACCCCTCGGGCATCCAGGACGCGGACTTCGTCCTGTGGCGCGGACCGGCGGGGGCGAACCCCTACGAGACCTACGACGACCGCATCGTGTCGAACCAGTACTACTCCCATGCGGACTGCGTCGCCTCGAGTGCCGCCACCTCCACCTGCTCGCAGACGATCTCCCTCGAACCGGACTGGAAGTACGGCGGCACCGCGCTCACCAACGCCCACGCCGGCACCTGGAACGTCAGCGTGCAGGGGGTGGCCAATGACGACAGCTGGAACCAATCGGCGAGCTACACCACGACCCGCCTGCAGCGGCAGTCCGCACTCACCGTGAACGCGGGCCCGGAACCGACTGCCAGGGGCAAGACCCTCACCGTCACCGGCAGGCTCACCCGGGCCGACTGGGACAATCTCGATTACCGCGGTTACACCAACCAGCCGGTCAAGCTCCAGTTCCGCAAGGCCGGCACCACGACCTACGCGACCGTCAAGACCGTGTACACCTCCAGCACCGGCAACCTGACGACCACGGCCACCGCCTCGGAGGACGGCTACTGGCGCTGGAACTTCGCAGGGACCTCCACCACCCCGGCCGTCAAGGCGACCGGTGACTTCGTGGACGTGCAATAACCCGAACGTGCTCGCCGGCGTCGGGGCAGCGGACAGCACTGGAGATCCCCAGGGGAATGGGATGATAAGGACATAGCCCTTATTCGGCTCGTACGAACGGGTAGTAGTGTAAATTTCGCCCCGCCCAGCGGGACGGCGAGTGTGATCCATATGGCCACAGACGAACAGCTCGGTCAGCCTCCGCCGACAGCGGCGGAGGCGCCGGAGGCCGCCCGGATGCGCGTACTCAGGAACATGGGCGACGGGCAGACCCAGGCCGAGGCGCTGCATTTCGCGCTGCATCACGCGGTGGCCGATCTCGGTGGGCTGGGTGGCATGGTGCACCTGCGCATACCTGGTGACAGCCGGCCGTTGCACCTGGCGGCGACGGGTGGACTGCCCCGGGAATTCGCCCAGGAGTGGGAGTCCCTCGGCTGGCAGGACGCGACCGCGCCGGTCCGGGCCCTGCGGGACGGCGCGCTGGTGTGGCTGCCCACGACCGACACGCAGGCGCTCGCTGCTTCGGTCGGCACCGGGATCGTGGCCGTCCCTCTGCTCGCCGTGGAGGGCAGCTCGCTGGGAGTGCTCTCGGTCGTGACCGTGAGTGGCGTTCCCTCGGTCGCGCAGCGGGCCTTCCTCGAGACGCTCGCACGGTGGGTGTGCGAGCGTCTGACACATCCCGCTCCCTCCACCGGCAGCCTCGGCCCCGCCTGGTGGAACGCGGAGCATCTGGCCGGGCCCCGGCTCCAGCACGCGCGCGAGGCGGTCCGCGTCGGCAGCTGGGAACAGAACCTCCGCACGGGCGACGTGGTCTACGACGAGGCGACGCTGACCATACTCGGCATCGACCCGGAGACCTTCGACGGACGGGTCGACACCGTTGTGGGGCTCGTCCACCCGGACGACCTGCCGCGCGTCGTGGCCGCGGTCGAGCAGGCCATCCGGCAGCGCAGCGAGTACGCGGCGGAGTACCGGCTGTGCCGACCGGACGGCACTGTCGTCTGGGTGGAGGCCCACGCCCAGGTCGTCCTCGGGGAGGACGGCGAACCGACCCGCTTCGTGGGCACAGTGTGGGACACGACACAGAAGCGCGCCGCGCTGGATTCGGTCGCTCATTCCCTGCTGCACATGAGCGACGGTTTCCTCACGGTGGATGCCGACTGGCGGATCGAGTTCGTCAACCTCCACGCCGAGCGCCTCCTCGGCCCTTCTCAGCAACTGTTCGGCCGCGTCCTGTGGGACGTTCCCGGTGTCGAGGTGCCCGGTCTGGAGGACCGTTGCCGGCAGATGGCCGCCGCGGGCGCTCCGACCGGCTTCGATGTCCAGTGGCCGCCACATCGGCGTTGGTACCACCTGCGTCTGGTCCCGGCGCCGGACGGGGCGACGCTCTACCTCACCGACGTGACCGAGAAGCGGCTGGCGGATCAGCGGCGTGAGGCAGCACAGCGCGCAGCCACCCAGCGCACCACGCACATCGGGCGCCTCAACGCGGCGCTGGCCGAGGCGGTCGCCGTGAGCGACGTCGTCGACACCGTTGCGGAGCGTGTCCTGCCCCTCTTCGGTGCCACCGGCCTTCTGGTGCAGCTCGTGGACGGCGAGAGCCTCCGGGTCGCGGGGAGCGCCGGTTACTCCCAGGAGTTTCTGAGCAACATCATCGGCAGGATCAGGCTGTCCGATCACAGCCCGTTCACCGACGCCGTCCACCACCGCGCCCCGCAGTACCTCGTCTCCAGGCGGGAGTTCCGCGAGCGCTACCCGGAATTCGCCGACCGCGCACTCACGGGTGGGAAGCAAGCCTGGGCGTACGTGCCCTTGATCGTCTCCGGTGGTCCCATCGGTTGCCTGGTCATCTCCTTCTCACAGCCGCGCAGCTTCGGTGAGGAGGACCAAGCCCTGCTGACCGCGCTCAGCGGGCTGGTCGCCCAAGCACTGGAACGCGCCCGCCTGTACGACGCCGAGCACACCCGCTCGCAGGAGTTGCAGCGCGGCCTGCTCCCGCTGGTCCTGCCCTCCCTGCCGGCCGTCACCACCGCGGCCCGCTACCTGCCGGCCACCGAGGGTCTGGAGGTCGGCGGCGACTGGTACGACGTCATCCCCCTGTCCGCCGAGCGAGTCGCGCTCGTCATCGGAGACGTCATGGGCCACGGACTGTCCGAAGCCGCCACCATGGGGCGCCTGCGCACCGCGGTACACACACTCGTGGGACTCGAACTGCCCCCCGACGAGCTGCTCTCCCGCCTCAACGACCTGGTCAGCGACCTCGGCGACGACTTCTACGCCACCTGCCTGTACGCGGTCTACGACCCCACCGACCAGGTGTGTGCCATCGCCCGGGCCGGGCACCCCCCACCCGCCCTCGTCCAGCCCGACGGCACCGTCCACTTCCCGCGGCTGCCTCAGAACCCACCGCTCGGCGCGGCCACGCCGCCCTTCGAGACGGTGGAGCTCACGGTGCCCGAAGGCAGCCTGATCGTGCTCTACACCGACGGCCTGGTCGAGTCCGCGTTCCGCGACATCGACAGCGGCATGGCCAGCCTGGCCGACACGCTCGCCAACGCCCGGATGCCCGACGGGCGCGATCCGGGCGCCCCGATCGCCGACCGGGATGCCGACGCCCGGCATCTCGACCAGCTGTGCACCGCGCTCACCTCCGCTCTCCTCCCCGCCAAGGAGCAGACCAGCGACGACACCGCGGTGCTCGTGGCCCGCACGCACGCTCTCGCCGCGGGGGACGTGGCGTGCTGGGAGCTTCCCGAGGACCCGGTCGCCGCAGGCCAGGCCCGCGATCACATACGACATCAGCTCACCGACTGGGAACTGGACGACCTCATGTGGACCACGGAGCTGATAGCCAGCGAGCTCGTCGGCAACGTCATCCGCCATGCGAGAGGCCCCGTCCGGCTGCGCCTCATCCGCAGCCGCTTGCTCATCTGCGAGGTCACCGACGGCAGCCTGACCACGCCTCACATTCGCCGCGCACATGAGACCGACGAAGGTGGCCGCGGCCTCCAGCTGATCGCCGCGCTCTCACAACGCTGGGGGACCCGCTACACCTCGCACGGCAAATGCATCTGGACCGAGCAACTCCTGCTGTAGTCAGTGGTTGTCCGCTCATCCAGCCCACGCTTGACACAACGTCCGAACATCGGGCCCGCAACGTACAGATCACGCATGGGCCCCGTGCGGAGCGTCGGAGATAGTCGATGGACCGCACCGGCGGGGGCCGGACGGCGCCGCCTGCCTGACCCGCCCCGAGCGGGGCTGCCGCCTGGGTCCACGGAGGCTGCGGGCAGCCGTCAGGCCCTGGTCCGCTCCCGCTTCGCGTCGTTCCCAAACCCAGCAGAGGAAAAGCATGTCGCTCCTGAAGACCATCGACACCGATCCCTCCTTCGCTCCCCGCGAGTCCGGCCCGCTGCCGGAACGCCTGATCTCCGGCGACCCGACCTACAAGACCTGGGCCCAGGACGCCGCCCGCGGGGAAACGATCAACACGGGTGTCTGGGAAGCCACGCCCGGCGAGACGCGCTCGATCAAGGGCGAGATCTTCGAGTTCTGCCACATCCTTTCCGGCGTCGTCGAAATCACGCCGGAGGGCGGCGAGCCGGTGGTCTACAAGGCAGGCGACAGCTTTGTCATGAAGCCGGGCTTCGTCGGTGTCTGGAAGACCATAGAAACCGTGCGCAAGATCTACCTGACGGTGTCGTGACGTTGATGCCGCAGGACACGATCGTCGTCGGGACCTCTCCCAAGGTCCTGGCTCACGCATACATCAATCCAGTACATGGACTACTCTTGGTACATGTCCATGAAACGTACGAATGTCTATGCCGACCCTGAAGACCTGGCGATCATCAAGGAGGCGGCCAAGCGAAGGGGCATAAGCGAGGCCGAGATCATCCGACAGGGGATCCATCTCGCGGCCATGGCGAACCGGGTCTGGGACGAGCCGCTTTTCTCGCGGACGTTCGAGGGGTCGGGGCGTACGCCGGCCAAGGCTGAGGTCCGTGACGCGGTCGCCGACGCGGTCCTCCGCGAGACAGACCCCGGAACCGCCGCGTGATCATCGTCATTGCGGACACGTCCGGCCTCTTGGCTGCTCTCGACGCGACGCACCCGGAACACGGAGCGGCGAACGAGGCGATCATGGCGGCCGGTCTCCTGGTGATGTCCCCGCTCCTGCTGGCGGAGCTCGATCACGTGGCCACGCGCGAGTTGGGGCGCGCAGCCGCCGTCAGCGCGATCGATGACCTGCGGCGGTGGATGAGCCGAGGTCGGATCGTCATGCCCGAGATCACGGAAGGCCACTTGGGTGCCGCGCAGTCCGTCCGACTCCGCTACGACGCGCTCGACCTGGACCTCGCCGACGCGGTGAACGTGGCGCTCGCCGCCGACTACGACACTGACGCGATCCTCACCCTCGACCGGCGGGACTTCCGGGCCGTACGGCCGTTGGGCCGCCACAAGGTGTTCCGGGTGCTACCCGACGACCTCCCGCTCTGACGCGAGATCATCCGTGGCCAAGCGCGCGCACCTGCAAGGGGCTTGGTTCCCGACCTGTCAATAAACAAGCCCCAGGCCGCTGACCTGGGGCTTCAATGAAGAGCGGGTGACGAGAATCGAACTCGCGCTCTCAGCTTGGGAAGCTGATGTTCTACCATTAAACTACACCCGCGTAAGACGCCGACCGGAGTCGGTGTCGAATGCCCGCTCACTCTACCTCATGCCAGGCCTCCGGTGTTCAAACCGTGAGGCCTGGGCGCGTTTCAGGGGGTGGGATCGGGCTGCGGGTGACCGGAGTTGGGGCGTACGGTGGGGGCGCGGGCGAGGGCCCGGACGGGACTGGAGTGCCGCCTGGAGGGCCGTCCCTTTGATCCCGTACTGTGGCTTTTGTCGTCAGGCAAGCAGTAGCCGGACGCGGCTCTTGGGGAAGGGACTCTTGGACTTGATGGAGCGCACCGTCGTCCGTTGTGCGGATGGGCACGTGTTCACCACCGCTTCGTTCCCGATGCAGCAGGCCGAGCGGCTCGGCCCCGGCCGGCTGCTTCGGTGTCCGCGATGTGCGCGGCTCCGGAGCGTGGTGCCCGTGAGCTACGAGAAGCGGTAGGAGCGGTAGCGGCACGGCCCGCCACAAGCACGCAGGCAGGCGCGCGGAGACGTCCGGTTGTGGTCGCTCCGCGCGCCTTGCGTATCCTCGGGGCGTGCTTCTCTCAGACAAGGACATCCGGGCCGAGATCGACGCCGGGCGGGTACGGATCGATCCCTATGACGACGCGATGGTGCAGCCGTCGAGCATCGACGTGCGGCTCGACCGCTACTTCCGGGTGTTCGAGAATCACCGGTACCCGCACATCGACCCCGCGATCGAGCAGGCCGATCTGACCCGGCTCGTCGAGCCGGAGGGGGACGAGCCGTTCATCCTGCATCCCGGGGAGTTCGTCCTCGCCAGTACCTACGAGGTCATCTCGCTGCCCGACGATCTCGCCTCCCGCCTGGAGGGCAAGAGTTCGCTGGGCCGGCTCGGGCTCGTCACGCATTCGACGGCCGGCTTCATCGACCCCGGGTTCAGCGGACACGTGACGCTTGAGCTGTCGAACCTCGCCACCCTGCCCATCAAGCTCTGGCCGGGGATGAAGATCGGGCAGCTGTGCATGTTCAAGCTGAGCTCGCCCGCGGACTTCCCGTACGGGAGCGAGCGGTACGGGTCGCGGTACCAGGGGCAGCGGGGGCCGACCGCCTCCCGGTCCTTCCTCAACTTCCATCGGACCCAGGTGTGAGTGACCCGAGCATGAGCGACAAAGGCATGAGTGGCGTTCGGGAGAACCTGACCTACGAGCAGTTCGGCGTCGCCGTGCGCGAGCTCGCGCAGACCATCGCCGACGACGGGTACGAGCCCGACATAGTGCTCAGCATCGCCCGCGGCGGCGTCTTCGTGGCCGGTGGGCTCGCCTACGCCCTCGACTGCAAGAACATCCACCTCGTGAACGTGGAGTTCTACACGGGCGTGGGGACGACCCTCGACATGCCCGTCATGCTCGCTCCCGTCCCCAACGTGATCGACTTCTCCGAGAAGAAGGTGCTGATCACCGACGACGTCGCCGACACCGGCAAGACGCTCAAGCTGGTCCGCGACTTCTGCCTCGACACCGTCGCCGAGGTGCGCAGCGCCGTCGTCTACGAGAAGTCCCAGTCGCTAGTGAAGTGCGAGTACGTGTGGAAGCGGACCGACGCGTGGATCAACTTCCCGTGGTCCGTGGAGCCGCCCGTGGTGCGGCGGGCCGACCAGGTGCTCGACGCCTGACACCACTCCAAGAGGCACCAGGAAAAGGGGCTCCCCTCCCGGGGAGCCCCTTTCTCACGTCGTGCGGAGCCTCAGACCGTGCCCAGCTTCACGATCGACAGCAGCGCGATGAGCTGGATCGCCGACGCGCCCAGCGCCTTCGGCCAGGGCAGGTCGTGGGAGCGGCTGACCATGAGGGTCAGCAGCGCGCCGCCCGCGATCCAGGTGGCCCAGCCCAGCAGCTGGACGAACGTCGCGTCGCCGCCGGCGAACATCGCGAAGACCAGGCGGGGTGCGTCCGTGATGGACATGATCAGCATCGACAGGCCGACTGTCGGCTGCCAGGCGCCGTCGCCGCCGAGCTGGCGGGCCAGGGTGTGGGTGACCACGCCCAGGATGAACGCGCTGATCACCATCGCGACCGCCGTCGTGAGGACGATGGGGATGGCGTTCGAGAGTGTGGCGTTTATCGCATCCTTGCGGGCGCCGTCGAAGCCGAAGACGGCGAGCAGGCCGTAGAGGAACGTGACGATGAGGGCCGGGCCCCACATCGTGTAGTCCCGCATCTGGAGGAACGTCTGCCGGGGGGCGAGGACGATGCCCCTCAGCAGGGCCTTCCAGTGCAGGCGCGGGCCGACCGGGCCGGGCGGCGGGGCGGCCGAGCCGGCGCGGTAGGTGTCGCCCTGGGTGTAGGGGTCCTCGCCGACCGAGAAGGCCTGGGTGTGTCCCGGGTTGTTCGCCGCGTACGGGTCGGGCGGACCCTGGGGGCCGGGCGGGTACGCGCCGTCGCCGAAGTACTCCGGCTCGCCTTGGTCGCCGTAGCCGCCGCCGGGCCGCCCGGCGTTCGGCTGCGGCCAGGCGGGGCCGCCGCCGTTGCCGCCGTACGGCGGCTGCTGCTGCGGGTACGGCTGCGGCGCCGGCGGGTAGCCGTACGACGGTCCCTGCGGCGTCTGCTGCCCGTACGGAGGGTTTTGCGGTCGCGTCTGAGGAGCGCCGTTGTTCCGGCCGCGCCCGATCCTGAATCCAGCCACGTCTTCGAACGTACCTGGTCCCGCGCGGTGGTGTGCCGGGCCCGGGCTTCCGGGCCCGGCTTTGCGGCCGAGCTGTGACATCCCTTAAGGGAAAGGGGCCTTGGGCGTCCGTGGGCGGTCAGGGTTCCGCCGTACGGGCAGCCGTGAGGGCAGCACCACGGCCCCTCGCGGCGGCGTCAGCCGAGCATGTCCTGGCCGAGCCTCAGGTAGCCGGTCGTCGACATGCCGAGCGAGCCGGGGCCGAAGCTGATCGCGTTCTTCGTCGTCACGCCCGAGGCCGAGCCGCGCAGGCTGTAGACGGCGCCGGAGGGGTGGTTCTCGCCGTCGGAGCCCACGGACAGGTCCGCCTTGCCGTCGCCGTTGAGGTCGGACAGGCGTACGGACGCGCCGAAGCGGTCGGCGGACTCGGCGGTGCCGGGGACGCCGGCCGTGTTCTGGGTGAGCGACTGGGCGCCGGTGGTGGTCAGTCCGGTGGCCGAGCCGCGCAGGACCGTGACGGCGCCGGCGATGTCCGCGGTGCCGACGTCCTCGTGGATCGTGCCGACGGCCAGGTCGCCGTAACCGTCGCCGTCGACGTCCGCGATCGAGAGGTCGTTGCCGAACCAGTCGTCCTCCTCGTCCGCGCCGGGGACGCCGGGGGTGTCCTGGTCGATCGTGGTCTGGGGGCTGGTGCGGGCGCCGTCGGTGCCGCCGGGGTACACGCTGACCGAGCCGCCGAGGCTCTTGGCGTCGCCGCCGTAGTCCGCCGTGACGACGTCGTCGTAGCCGTCGCCGTTCAGGTCGCCGACCGTCGCCAGCTCCCAGCCGCCGCTCTTGAGGAACGTCTGGCGGGTGAGGCCGGAGGCGGCGCCGAGGAAGACCATGGCACCGTCCTCGTAGTCCGACGCCTGGCTGCCGGTGGCGACCAGGTCGTCGGTGCCGTCGCCGTCGATGTCGCCGGCGGCGAGGCTCTGGGCGCCTGCGAGACCGGCGCCGCCCCGCAGGCCGGTGGCGAGCTCGGAGCGGGACGTCGAGCCGGAGGTCTTGGTGAAGCTCCGGTGGATCCAGACGTCGCTGCCGGTACTGCCGGCGGCGAGGTCGGGGCGGCCGTCGCCGTCGAAGTCGCCGACGGTGAGGGACATGCCGTACTCGTCGTGGGCGGAGACGGCCGGGTCCGTGACGCCCTTGCCGCCGGACAGGCCGCTCTTGCCGCCCCAGACGACCGTGACGGAGCCGCCGTCGGCGTCGGAGCCGACGTCCTCGCCGACACTGCCGATCACCAGGTCGGCGTACCCGTCGGCGTTCAGGTCGCCGGAGGCGAGGGACTTGCCGAAGCGGTCGCCCTGCTCGGCGGTGCCGGGGATGCCGGCGGTGTCCTGGGTGAGGATCGTGCGGCGGGCGGCGCTGATGCCGTTCGCGGAGCCGTAGGTGACGACGACGGCGCCCGCGTCGGTCTTGCCGCCGACGGGGGTGTAGGGCGCGGCGGTGGCGAGGTCGCGGTAGCCGTCGCCGTTGAAGTCGTCGGCGTACTTGGCGGGTGCCGCGACGGCGGCCGGTACGGCGGTGAAGAGGGCGGCGCCCAGCGCGGCCGCGGTGGTCAGGGCCGCGAGGGCGTGGGGGGTGCGGTGAGGCATGCGTCGTCCTTGTGAGTTGTAACGAGCCGGGGCGGGCGAGGCGAGGTGAGGCGGGGCGGATCGGGCGTCTGGGGCGGCTACCGGCAGGTGGCCTCGACCGGCCCCGGCCCCGGCCCCGGCCGGGCCACGACCGGCCCCGGCCCGGAGCGGTCTGCCCCGGGCCGGTTCCGGGCAGGTCAGTCGGGAAGCGAGCCGCCGAGCTCCGGCAGGACGACCGCTCCGGTCTTCGTCGGCACCGTGGCCGTGCCCCGCATCAGCAGCGCGCCGCCCGCCGCGCCCACGGCCAGGTCGGCCTTGCCGTCGGCGGTCAGGTCGCGCAGGCGGACGGTGTAGCCGAAGGAGGCGTGGGAGTCGGCGGGGCCCAGCACCGTCTGGGCGATCCACGAGGAGCGGGCGCCGCTGAGGCCGCCGGAGCCGCCGCGGAACACGTGGACCCCGCCCTGGTCCTCCAGGCCCTCGACGTCCTCGTGCGGCACGCCGACCGCGAGGTCCGCGTAGCCGTCGCCGTTGGCGTCGGCGGCCGAGATGGCGTAGCCGAAGTTGTCGTCGGCCTCCGGGCTGCCGGAGACACCCGAGGTGGCCTGGGTGAACGTGGTCGACGTGCCCGGGCCCGACGCCGTGCCGCGCCAGATGGTGACCGCGCCCTTGCCGTTGTCCTTGTCGGGCACGCCGAGGGCGATGTCGCCGTAGCCGTTCTTGTCGAAGTCGCCGATGACCGGGCTCGGGTAGAGGCCCTGCTGCTGGTCGCTGAGGGTCCTGGACGCGCCGGAGGCGAGGCCGGAGGACGTGCCCTTCAGGAACCAGGCGCGCTCGCGGATGTCGCTGCCGTTGATCTCCGTGCCGATCACGACCAGGTCGGTCCTGCCGTCCCCGTCGACCTTTCCGGCCCCGAGACCGGAGGAGTACCAGCCGGCCGACCCCTTGTCGATCTCGCTGACCTTGCCGGTCGTGCCGGACTTGGTGAACGGGCCCCGGTACAGCCACGTCTCCCCGCCGCCGATCACGGCCAGGTCGGGCGAGCCGTCGCCGGTGAAGTCGCCGGTGGCGAGGTCGCGGCCGAAGTAGCTGCCCGCGCCGCCGGCGGGCGTGAGGTTGGTGCCGCCGGACAGGCCGGACTTCGAACCCCAGACGACGGTGACCGTGCCGCGGTAGTCGGTGCTGCCCACGTGCTCCATGGAGTTGCCGACGACGAGGTCCGCGTAGCCGTCCTTGTTGAGGTCGGCGCTCGCGAGGGACTCGCCGAACCGGTCGTCCTCCTCACCGGCTCCGGGGATGCCGGAGCTGTCCTGGTGGAGGAACTTCGGGTGGGCGGTGTCGAGGCCGGTGGCGGTGCCGTACACGACGGTCACCGTGCCACCCTTGCGGTCGACGTCGTCGTAGCCGCCGTAGGCGAGGTCGCGGCGGCCGTCGCCGTTGAAGTCGTCGTAGTGCTTGGCCACCGCCGCGGAGGCGGGGCCGGTGAGGAACACGGGGGTGACGCCGGTCGCCAGCAGGGCGGCGACCAGGGCGGTCGTGGTGGATCTGCGCATGGGAGTCTCCCTGGTTCGTCAGCCGATGAGGCCGGTGCCGAAGGCGCCGTAGGAACGGGTCTGGCCGAGGCTGCCCGGGCCGAAGGCGCGGGCGCCGTCGGTGACGGGGCCGGTGGCCGAGCCGCGCAGCGTCGTGATCCCGCCGATGCCCTCGTCCTCGAAGCCGGCGCTGACGGTGAACTCGGCGCGGCCGTCCTTGGTGACGTCGGCCAGCAGGACGTCCGAGCCGAAGTAGTCGATGGCCTCGGCGGTGCCCGGGACACCGGCGGTGGCCTGGGTGAGGGTGCGGCCGCCGGTGCGCGAGACACCCGAGGCCGAGCCGTTCATCAGGACCGTGGAACCGGCGTCCTCGATGGTGCCGACGTCCTCGAAGACGACGCCGATGGCGAGGTCGCCGTAGCCGTCGCCGTTGGCGTCGCCGATGGAGACCGAGCCGCCGAAGCCGTCGTTCGCCTCGTCGGCGCCGGGGACACCGGTGGAGGCCTGGGTCAGCTCGGCCATGGGGGCGTCGCCGTTGACCGGGCCGCCCTCGGAGCCGCGGATGACGACGACCTCGCCGCCGAGGCTGCCGCTGTGGTCGTCGTCCTTCGTGAAGACGTTGCCGAGTGCGATCTCGTCGTAGCCGTCGCCGTCGATGTCGCCGAGGGCGAGGGAGGTGCCGCCGTTCAGGGGGCGGGGGACGGAGGTGTCCGGGCCGGTGGGGGAGCCGAGGTAGGCGACGCCCTTGGACCAGCTGCCCGACTCGGACGAGTCGAGCCGTACGCGGTAGGTGAGGACCAGGTCCGACCTGCCGTCGGCGTTGGTGTCGCCCGCTTTCATGGCGTCGACGCTGTACGCCGTCTCGGGCGTGTTGACGCGCTTCGCGGTGCCGGTGGTACCGCTCGTGGTGAAACCGCCGCGGATCACGTAGGCGTGGGAGGAGCCGGTGCCGACGGCCAGGTCCTTCTTGCCGTCGCCGTCGAAGTCGCCCGCGGTCAGCAGCCGGCCCCAGTGGTCGTGCCCGGAGACCGCCGGGTCCTTGACCGAGGTGCCGTTCTTCAGGCCGCTCGCCGAGCCCCACAGCACGGTGACGGAGCCGCCGTCGGTGTCGGTGCCGACGTCCTCGCCGGAGGAGCCGACCGCGAGGTCGGTGTAGCCGTCGCCGTTGAGGTCGGCGACGGCGAGCGCGTCACCGAAGGTGTCCTCGGCCTCGGCGGCACCGGGCACCCCGGCGGTGTTCTGGCTGACCACGGTCCGCTTGGCCGGGTCGAGGCCGGTGGCGCCGCCGTAGACCACGGCGACGTAGCCGGCCATGCCCTTGCCGTCGACCTTGGCGTACGGGGCGGCGAACGCGACGTCGCCGTAGCCGTCGCCGTTGAAGTCGGCCTTCGGGCCGGTGGCGGGCGCGGCGGTGGCCGCCGTCGCGGGCAGGGCGGTGAGCAGGCCGGTGGTGAGGGCCGTGGCCAGGAGGAGGGTGCGCTTGCGCATCTGTGGAGTCCCGTTGTCGGTGATCAGGAGTTGAGTGCGGTGCCGTAGCCCGGCGTGCCGGCCGTGGAGACGCCGGTCGTGCCGGGGCCGAAGCTGACGGAGCCGGTGGCCGTCGGGCCGGTGGCGGTGGCGCGCAGGGACCAGACGGCGCCGTCGCCGGCGTTCTCGCCCGGCGCGGAGATGGACAGGTCGGCGCGGTGGTCGCCGGTGTGGTCGGTGAGGGTCACGCGGGCGCCGAAGCGGTCGCCCTGCTCCGAACTGCCGGGCACACCGGCGGTGTTCTGGGTGTACGAGGTGGCGCCCTTGGTGGTGAGGCCGGACGCCGAGCCGTACAGCACGGTGACCGCACCGGCGGCGGAGTTCTCGCCGGCGGCGCCGATCGCCAGGTCGGCGAAGCCGTCGCCGTTGACGTCGCCGAGCGCGACGTCGCTGCCGAAGCGGTCGCCCTTCTCGGCGGCGCCGGGCACACCGGCGGTGTCCTGGGTGAGGACGAGCGGGGCGCGGTTGGTGTCGAGGCCGCCGTCGGGTCCGCCGTGGACGACGGTGACCCGGCCGCCGAGGGCGCCCTCCGGGTCGGCGGAGGCTTCCCGGTCGTTCCCCACGGCGATGTCGTCGTGGCCGTCGCCGTCGATGTCGCCCACGGTGGAGACGGACCCGGCGGGCAGGCGCTCCAGCCAGTTGACGTAGTTGCCGATCTTCAGGTCGGCGAGGGCGGTGGTCGCGGCACCGGTGCTCACGGCACGGCCGTGCAGGACCACCCGGGGGCGGCCGTCGCCGGTGACGTCGCCGGAGGAGAGGTGCGTGACACCCGTCGAGGAGGACCACCAGTCGTTGCGCGAGCCCGAACCGCCGTTGGACGCGCTCGTCCTGGTGATCGGGCCCTCCACGAGGGAGAGGGTGACCGGGCCGGTGGAGCCGACCGCGACGTCCATGTCCCCGTCGCCGTCGAAGTCGCCCGCGGCCAGTGTCTGGCCGTACCGGTCGTAGTCGGTGCTGAAGAAGCTGAACAGCGAACGGGCACCGGACAGGCCGGACTTCGCGCCCCAGACGATGGTGACCGTGCCGTCGTTGCTGTCGCCGCCGTCCTCACCGGGCGTGCCGATCAGCAGGTCGGCGTAGCCGTCGGTGTTGAGGTCCGCGGAGGCGAGCGCGGAGCCGAACGCGTCGTCGGCCTCGGCGGCACCGGGCATGCCGGCCGTGTTCTGGGTCAGGAGCGTGCGCGTGGAGGTCTTCGGCCCGCTGGTGCTGCCGTAGACGACGGACACGGCACCCGCCTTCGCCTGCCCGGCGACGGTGGCGCCCGGCGCGCCGATCGCGAGGTCGGTGCGGCCGTCGCCGTTGAAGTCGTAGGGGGCGGCGGGGGTCGCGGCGTGCGCGGCCGGGGCGGAGAGGGTGAGGGCGAGCGGGGTCAGGGCCGCCGCGACGACGGCGGCGGTGATACGGGTGCGCATGGGTGTACGTGCCTCACAGAGGAGTTGGCGGGCCGTCACTGGGCGGCGGAGTGTCACTGGGCGACGACGGAACCGAGGCTGCCGTCCTTGAGGGAGACGGCGGTGGTGGTGATGCCCTGTGCCCCGCTCGTGGTCAGGCCGGAGGCGGAGCCGCGCAGGGTCCACAGGCCGCCCGTGGAGTTCTCGCCGTCGACGCCGACGACCAGGTCCGCCTTGCCGTCCTTGGTCACGTCGGTCAGGCCGACCGCCGAACCGAACCGGTCCCAGGACTCGGCCGAGCCGGGCACACCGGCGGTGTCCTGGGTGTACGACTTCACGCCGCTGCTGGTCTTCAGGCCGGCGGCGGAGCCGAACAGCACGGTCACCGAGCCCGCGTCCTTCGCCGAGCCGACGTCCTCGCCCGAGGCGGAGACCACGACGTCGGCGTACCCGTCGCCGTTGATGTCGCCGGTGGTCACCGCCGAGCCGAAACCGTCGTAGGCCTCGCCCGCGCCGGGCACGCCCGCGGTGTCCTGGTGGACGACGGTCGGCTGCTGCGCCGGGTCGGGGCCGTTCGGGCCGCCGTACCAGACGGTGATCTGGCCGCCCTTGTGGCCGCCGGGCTTGAGGTCGTACGGGTCCGTGTAGTCGCCGAGGACGAGGTCGCCGTAGCCGTCGCCGTCGATGTCGCCGATCGAACCGGGGTAGCCGTCGGCGTCCGGCAGCTGGGCCATCTTGTACGTCGAGCCGGTCCAGCGGAAGTAGTCGATCTGGCCGCCGGTGTCGCCGTCCACGTTGAACGGGTAGACGCGCTCGGCCGCGCCGTCGCCGGTCATGTCACCCGCGATCACCTCGTACGTCGTGCCCAGCTCGCCGACGACGGAGTGGCTCAGCGGACCGCCGGTGCGGGTGAAGGGGCCCCGGTAGATGCGGGTGTGGGTCTGGCCGGTGAGCGTGACGTCCGTGTCGCCGTCGGCGTCGAAGTCGCCGGTCGCGATGCCCCGGGAGAAGCCGCCGTACTCGGAGAGCGACGTCGGCTGCGGCAGGCCCTTGCCGCTGGTCAGGCCCGACTTGCTCCCCCACAGGATCGTGCCGGAGCCGATGCCGTCCCGGTCGCCGATGCTCTCGCCGGTGGCGCCGACGACGAGGTCGGAGTAGCCGTCCCTGTCCAGGTCGCCGGTGGCCAGGGCGGCGCCGAACACGTCGCCCGACTCGGCGGTGCCGGGCACGCCCGCGGAGTTCTGGGTGATGACGGCCTTGCGGGCGGCCGACACACCGGACGCCGAGCCGTACAGCACGACGACCGCACCGGCGCAGGAGGCCGAGCCGACGGTGGAGCAGGGGGCGCCGGCCGCGACGTCCCGGTACCCGTCGCCGTTGAAGTCCCCGGCGAGGCCCGAGGGCGCGGCGGCGGCCGGGGTGATGGTGAGCAGGCCGGTGGTGAGCGTGGCGGCCAGGAGAAGGGTGCGCTTGCGCAAGGTGGGGCTCCGGGTGGGAAGCGGCGGGCCGGGCCTGAGGGCCGGCCCCGGGTGAGGAGAGCGGGGCGGCTCAGGCGGTGGGGCAGGCCTGCGGGGCGGAGTCCCGGTGTGTCGCCGTGCCGGTCGCGGGCACGGACGGCCCGCCCGTCGGCCCGTCCGTCGGCCCGTCCGTCGGCGTGGCCGGGCCGGTGGCCGTCGCGAGGGCGGGGCGCGGGTGCGGGTGCGGGTGCGGGTGCCCGTGGGGGCGCCGCCGGTGCGGTGGCTGGTGCTGATGCATGCGGGGGTCTCCTGCGGCATGCGGGATGCCTGGCGGGCATCCACAGTCGATGAGGCGCCGGGACCGTCCGTGTTCGCCGGGAGTTGTACGGGCGTTCACGGGTGGTCGGCGATCAGGAGACCTGTGTGGGGACGTAAGGGTTGTACGTGAGTTCGGTTAATTTCCGAGGCCGCTGAGAGGCAGGGCTCATGTCACTCGCCGGGCACCGTCCGGTACCGCACATCGACCGCCGCCTTGCCGTCGTCCCCGACGAGCAGCTCCAGCCGTACGGGCGCACCCCCGGGGTTGTCGAACAGCCGGATCCCGTCGCCGAGCAGCACGGGCACGATGTGCAGGTCGATCTCGTCGATCAGCCCGCGTTCCAGGAGCTGCCGGCCGATGGTCGGCGAGAACACCTCGACGTTCTTCCCGCCGGCGGCCTCCCGCGCGATCCGGACCGCCTCGGCGACGTCACAGCTCAGGAAGGTCACGCCCGGGGTGGGCTGCGCGTCCTCCGGGTGGTGCGTGAGCACGAACACGGGTCCCTGCCAGGCGCCGCCGTAGATCCCGGTGGGGTCGGGGTAGGCGTCCCAGCCGGTGCGGCCGCCCAGCACGGCGCCGGTCGTCTCGGCGTACTCCGCGACGAGGCCGGGACGGAAGGTCACCCCCGTCATCCAGTCCATCGTGTGATTCGGCCCGGCGACGAATCCGTCCAGGGACATCGAGAAGTGCCAGAGCACCTTGCCGGCGGCGGTCTGCGGTTCCACGGCGGTCGGCCTCTCCCGGTAGGTGGTCACGGCTGCTTGCGGACCCGGTAGCGCAGGTGAAGCACGCGGTCGCCCTGGATCACGGTGTGCGGGTCCTCCAGCAGGTAGTCGGCGGAGGCCCTGGACACCGTGGCGTACTCGTTGAGCTGGACGTGGCCGTTGCCGTACCAGTCGAAGAGCGGCCCGACCTGATCGTCCGCGTCGGCGATGAAGCCGTCCACGGAGACGACGTTGTGCATCACGACGGTGGTCATCGTGTCTCCCGTGCGTCAGGGGGCCGGAGGGCGGCCCTTGTGCATCCATAGACCGGCCCCACGCCGAAGACTCATCGCGCACCACCACTCCTCGGACCCGCCCCTTCGCCCGCACTGTCGGAATTCCAGCTCTCGCGCGGGAATTCTCTGCGGGCCGGCCACCTGCGGTCGGGCAACGCAGGGGACAGAGGCGCCAAAATGTTCCGGTTTTTCCGGATTATGCGCTTTGGCTCTTGAGTGGGTGGTTACGCGTGAGAGAGCTACAGAAACGAGGAGAATGCTAATGATCACTCGCGACCAGATCTCCACAGTGCTGGAACATCCCGTCTACGACGCGCACGGCAACAAGATCGGTGACGCCAAGCACGTCTTCTTCGACGATGTGACCGGCGAGCCCGAGTGGGTGAGCGTGCAGACCGGCTTGTTCGGCACCAGCGAGTCGTTCGTGCCGATCCACGACGGGACCGTGGTGGAGGACCACCTGGAGGTGCCCTTCGCCAAGGACACGGTCAAGGACGCACCGAACGTCGACGTCGATGCCGGAGGGCATCTGTCCGTAGAGGAGGAGCACCGTCTGTACGAGCACTACGGCATCGACTGGGACACGGCTTGGCAGCAGGCCAACCAGCGAGACCAGGGCGGCTGGGCCCACACCGGCACCGGCACCGCCGGGCAGACCGGGATGGCGGCCGGGAGAGCGCCCGCCGGCGACGACGCGATGACGCGCTCCGAGGAGCAGATGCACGTCGGTGTCGAACGCCGCGAGACCGGCCGGGCGCGCCTGCGCAAGTACGTCGTCACCGAGGAGGTCCAGAAGACCGTCCCCGTACGCCACGAAGAAGTCCGCGTCGAACGCGAACCGATCACCGACGCCAACCGGGACGCGGCGATGTCCGGCGTCGACATCACCGAGGCCGAGCACGAGGTGATCCTCCACGCGGAGCGTCCGGTCGTGGAGACGGAAGCCGTCCCCGTCGAACGCGTCCGCCTGGAAACCGAGGAGCGCACCGACGAGGCAACCGTTCGTGGCGAGGTCCGCAAGGAGCGGATCGAGACCGACGTGTCCGACGAGACCGACGTGTCCGACGAGACCGGCCAGAGTGATCGGTGACGGAAGGGCAGCCGAGTCGGAAACCGAGTGGCACAACGTCGAAGGGCCCCACTGCGTGCAGTGGGGCCCTTCGACGGCAGCAGGGACGGCTGCCTGCACGGTTCTCAGCCGGGGCCCGACTGCCGCCGGGTTTCGCCGGCGACCTGCTGTCCGGAGTCGCGTGCCTGCTCGGCTACCTGGCCGGCCTGGCCGCGGGCCTCGTCCTGCGTGGTGCGGGCGGCCTCCGCGGCGGTGTCCTTCACCTCCTGCGCCGCACTCTGGGCGACCTCCTTGGCCCCCTCCTTCAGGTTCTGTGCCGACTCCTGGGCGGCCTGCTTCACGGGTTCCAGCGCCTCGCCGCCGCGTTGCATCAGCTCGGTGGTCCTCTCCTGCTCCATCTGGGAGACGGGCAGCATCGAGGCCGCCAGCATGCCGGCGCCGAAGGCGATCAGACCGGCGGCCAGCGGGTTGCCCTGGGTCTGGCGTATCGCCTGTTCCGGAGCCTGCCGTACGGCTTCACCGGCCTGGCCGGCAGCCTCCCGCGCGGTGCCGGCCGCCTGCTGGGTGCCCTCCTGCAGCGATCCGGCCATCGACTGCGCGCTGCCGCTGACGCCCTGGGCGGTCTGGGAGGCGGATCCCATGACCCGTTCCCGCATGCCCGAGACGGTGCCGCGCATCCTGCGCGTGCGGCGACGGGCGATACGCCGGGGGCTGGTCCGGTCCGCGAGCCGGTCCATGTCGGCGGACAAACGGTCCCGCGTGGCGGTGATCTCGGCCCTCATCTGGTCGGGTGACGTGCCCATTGCGCATTCTCCTTCAGCGTCTCGACTGTCTGCCCTGGCTTCGGCGTCACGGTGCGCATCCGGGTACGGCCCCGTGCGTACAGCACCGCCGCGACCACGGCCCACACCGCGGTGACGATCAGGGCGGCCCAGCCGCCGTCCATCACGTTGGCCAGGCCCAGCACCGCGGCCAGTGACAGGAACAGCAGAACCATGTAGCCGGCGAACCCGGCGCCGCCGTACATGCCGGCCGCCTTGCCCGCCTTGGTCGCCTCCTGCTTGACCTCGGTCTTGGCCAGCTCGACCTCCTGCCGGAACAGGGTCTGGACGTCGGAGGTCACGGCGGACAGCAGCTCGCCCACCGAGGTGTCCCCACCGCGCTCCTCCACACGGCGGGACTGGATCGTGGCCATCGCTCACACCTCCGGGTACGGACGGGCCGACGCGCCGCCCGGGGGCATCCCGACGGACGGCTGCATCTCCGGGGGAGGACCGGACGGCAGCGCCGTGGGCTGTCCTTCGTCCGGAGCCGCAGGCTGCTGTGTGCGTTCAGCGGACCCGTCGGACTTGCCCGCCGCCTTCACCAGCCGCCCGACGGCCAGCCCTGCCAGCAGCGCGCCGCCCAGGAATACGCCGGGGCGTCGGCGGGCGAAGTCCTGCACATCGGTGAGGACGCCGTCGACTCCCTGTCTGTCCAGATAATCGGCCGCCCGGTGCCCACCGTCGGCCGCCTGAGCCGCGAGGCCACGGGCAGGCGAGTCGCTCTGGGCGTTCTCCGCCAGCCCGGCCAGGTCGTCCGCCCACTGGCGCAGCGAGCCTGCCGCCCGCCTGGTCTGCTCCTCGACCTCGCTCATCGCTCGGCTCCGCAGGTCCTGGGCGGCCGCGCCGACCTGCTGCCGTGCCTCGCCGGCCACGGTCTTGGCCTGGTCCACGGCGGTACCCGTGACTTCTCCCGCGGCCTGCCTGGCCTGATCGGTGGTGGCCGACGCCTCCGCTCTGGCCGTCTCCCCGGTCTGCCGCAACCTCGTCGTGCCGCCCTGCGCTGCCTCGCTCATCAGCCACTCCTCCTCACAAGATCACTTCACTTGTGTCCGCTATATACGCGAGTGACTGTTTCGTTACTGTTCACACCCTTGAGGGGCGATTTATCGAGATTGATTGCGATACCCAGCAGGCAGGGGGCGACCCCACCTCGGCTCTCAGGTCGAAACGGCGGGTCTGGTCCATGATTCTCTGGTTCGTCACACCGAGAAGGTGCGCGAGCCCGACCGGAGCGGCACGGGCCGACCGCGGAAGTGGTGCACTCCCACACTGTCTTGCAGTGTCGTAACGCTCATGCCACTTCTCCCAGTGCATGGCCGCGGCCTTACGGGGGGCTGCAAATCTGCGGCGATGACGGACCCCGCCTGGGAAGCTACTGATCATGACAATCCCGTTACCACCGCACCCCACCGGCCTCCCTTACCACCGCATGGGCCACAGCACCGGCCGTCACAGCTGGTGGCGGCCAGTACTCGGCACTCTGCTGGCTCTCGGCGCCTACCTCGTACTCATCCTCCTGCTGTTCGCCCTCTCCTACGGCTTCGGGGCGGCGGCCGGACTTGGCGAACTGCCCGACGGCGGCTACGACTTCGGCACACCCGTCAACACGGCCCTGGACCTCACGTTCATCGCGATCGCCCTGCCCGTGATTCTGCTGGCCGTGTGGTGGCCGGGGCGGCGACCGCCCGGCACCTTGTCGCCGGACGGCTGCGGTGGCGCTGGCTGGCCCGGTGTCTGCTCGCCGCGGTACTCCCCGTGACCGTGCTGGCGGTGTCCGCGGTTCTCCTGCCCGGCAGCGGAGGCGACTCGGGGGAGTCCGACGTGTGGGTGGGCCGGCGTTCGTTCCTCACCTCACTGATCGTGCTGGCCGTCTTCGTCCCGGTGCAGGCCGCGGCCGAGGAGTACGTGTTCCGGGGCTGGCTGACGCAGGCGGTCGGCGCCTTCTTCCGTTCCCCGTGGTTCGCGGTGATCCCGCAGGCCGTGCTCTTCGCCGCCGCCCACGGCTGGGGCACCAAGTGGGGCTTCATCGGCCTGCTGGTCTTCGGTCTGGTCTGCGGTTGGCTGACCATCCGCACCGGCGGCCTGGAGGCTGCCGTCGCGCTGCACGCCCTGAACAACCTGCTGGCCTTCGGCGCCGCGGCCGCTTTCGTCGACGGGCTGTCGTCCGACGAGACCGCCGCCGACTCACCCTGGCAACTCGCCCTCGTGGACGTGGCAACGACACTGATCTACGCCGCGCTCGTGCTGTGGCTCGCCCGGCGCCACCACCCCCAGCGCCTCTCACCCCCGGTGTCCGGGCCCGCCTAGAACTACCGGTACTCCACCGACCAACAGGTCGTCATCGACGCAGACAGCCGACTCGCTCAGTCGATACAGAACTCATTGCCCTCGATGTCCAGCATCGGGATGCACGACTCGTTTTCCTCATCGGCATACAGCGTTCGCACGTGTACTGCGCCGATCGCGACCAGTCGTGCGCATTCGGCCTCAAGTACGGCGAGGCGTTCTTCACCCACCAGTCCGGTGCCGACCCGCACATCAAGATGCACCCGGTTCTTGACGGTCTTCCCTTCGGGGACGCGCTGGAAGTACAGCCGCGGGCCCACACCTGAGGGATCCATGCAGGCGAACCATGAATCCCGCTGCTCAGGCGGCTGCGAACGCTTGAAGTCATCCCAAGTGGCAAACCCCTCCGGTGGCGGTGGTACGACGTACCCCAACACCTCGCACCAGAAACGAGCGAGACGCTCAGGTTCTGCGCAGTCGAAGGTGACTTGGAACTTCTTGATCGCTGACATCGGTGCACCGTACCCCGCGGACAGAATGTGCCGCCCTTGGATTTCAGAAGCCGCGCGGAGTCACCAAGCCGGACTCGTAGGCGAGGACGACGAGTTGGGCGCGGTCGCGGGCGTGGAGTTTGGTCATGGCCCGGTTGATGTGGGTCTTCGCGGTCAGCGGGCTGATCACCATGCGGTCGGCGATCTGGTCGTTGGACAGGCCCTGCGCGACCAGCGCGACCCCTCGTCGCCCACGAACAGCGGCAGCAGTGCCGTGAACCGCGCGCCTTCGACGGTGTGGAGGCCGCCTGATGAACACCGGCCCGCGTCGCACGCTGCGGCTCCTGCCCTGGACCGGCCCAGAAGCCAAGCCGTGCTTTCTGATCACCGACGACGGGGGCGGACGCGTATCCCGTCTGGCCGACATCACCGAAGCGACCCAGCTCGACATGGGTGCCCAGCTCCTCGCCCACGCCGACGACCTGCTCCCCGACGCCACCGAGGCACAACTCCGCTTCCTCGCCGAGCGGCTGGTCGAAGCCCTGCGGGACATCCTCCGTGTCGCGGAAAGCCGAGGGCAGAGGTACGACGAGGAGCGTCTCTTCCCATGACGCCCGCCGCCGACCGGACTCCCGCGTCACCCGAGTGCACCCTCGCCGCCCACCCCGGCTACCAGGACCTGCACACCGACTGCCGCCAGACCTGCGACCTGCCCCTCCCCTTCGCCCTCGGCATCCTGCTCCAGCCCCGCTGCGGCTGCCCGTGCCACCCGTACGGCAGCGGCAGCCGTGGAACGCCGACGCCCCCCGCCCGATGACTCGGACAGGGGGCGTCAAGAACAACCCGCAGCAACCGCCTACTTGACCGGCTCCGGCTCCGGCGCACTCGCGGAGTCCGCCGTCCCCGCCGGGGGCTCGCCCCCGTCGTCGCCCTCACCCTCGTCGGACACCGGCGTCTTCACCGAGTCCAGGAGGAGCTGGGCGACGTCCACGACCGTGATGGACTCCTTGGCCTTGCCGTCGTTCTTCTTGCCGTTGACGGAGTCCGTGAGCATCACGAGGCAGAACGGGCACGCCGTCGACACGATGTCGGGGTTCACCGACAGCGCCTCGTCGACACGCTCGTTGTTGATGCGCTTGCCGATCCGCTCCTCCATCCACATCCGCGCACCACCCGCGCCACAGCAGAAGCCCCGCTCCTTGTGGCGGTGCATCTCCTCGTTGCGGATGCCGGGGACGCTGGCGATGATCTCGCGCGGCGGCGTGTAGATCTTGTTGTGGCGGCCCAGGTAGCAGGGGTCGTGGTAGGTGATGATGCCCTCGACCGGGGTGACCGGGATGAGCTTGCCCTCGTCCACCAGGTGCTGGAGCAGCTGCGTGTGGTGGATGACCTCGTAGTCGCCGCCGAGCTGCGGGTACTCGTTGCCCAGCGTGTTCAGGCAGTGCGGGCAGGTGGCGACGATCTTCTTCGCGGACTTCGGCTTCGCCGACTCGGGCGTCACCTTGCCCTCGTCGTCCATCTCCTCGCCGAACGCCATGTTCAGCGCCATGACGTTCTCCATGCCGAGCTCCTGGAACAGGGGCTCGTTGCCGAGACGCCGGGCGGAGTCACCGGTGCACTTCTCGTCGCCGCCCATGATCGCGAACTTGACGCCCGCGATGTGGAGCAACTCCGCGAAGGCCTTCGTGGTCTTCTTCGCGCGGTCCTCCAGGGCGCCCGCGCAGCCGACCCAGTACAGGTACTCGACCTCGGACAGGTCCTCGATGTCCTTGCCGACGACCGGGACCTCGAAGTCGACCTCCTTGAGCCACTCCAGGCGCTGCTTCTTCGCCAGGCCCCAGGGGTTGCCCTTCTTCTCCAGGTTCTTGAGCATCGTGCCCGCCTCGGACGGGAACGCCGACTCGATCATCACCTGGTAGCGGCGCATGTCGACGATGTGGTCGACGTGCTCGATGTCCACCGGGCACTGCTCGACGCAGGCACCGCAGGTGGTGCAGGACCACAGGACGTCCGGGTCGATGACGCCGTTGTCCTCCAGCGTGCCGACCAGGGGGCGCTCGGCCTCCGCCAGGGCAGCGGCGGGCACACCGGCCAGCTGCTCCTCGGACGCCTTCTCCTCGCCCTCCATCGTCTTGCCGCCGCCGGCCAGCAGGTACGGCGCCTTGGCGTGCGCGTGGTCGCGCAGCGACATGATCAGCAGCTTCGGGGAGAGGGGCTTGCCCGTGTTCCACGCCGGGCACTGCGACTGGCAGCGGCCGCACTCGGTGCACGTGGAGAAGTCCAGCAGGCCCTTCCACGAGTACTGCTCGACCTGCGAGACGCCGAAGACGTCGTCGTCCCCCGGGTCGGTGAAGTCGATCGGCTTGCCGCCGGAGGTCATGGGCTGGAGGGCGCCCAGCGCCGTCCCGCCCGTCGCCTCGCGCTTGAACCAGATGTTGGGGAACGCCAGGAAGCGGTGCCAGGCCACACCCATGTTGGTGTTCAGGCTGACCGTGATCATCCAGATCATGGTCGTGCCCAGCTTGATCATCGCGAAGAAGTAGACGAGGTTCTGCAGCGCCGCCACGCTCAGGCCCTTGAAGGCCAGGACCAGCGGGTACGAGGCGAAGTACGCGGCCTCGTAGCCGTCCACGTGGTGGAGCGCGCCCTCCAGGCCCCGCAGGACGTAGATGGCCAGGCCGATCGTGAGGATGACGTACTCGACGAAGTACGCCTGGCCCATCTTCGAGCCGGCGAAGCGGGACTTGCGGCCCGGGCGCGACGGCAGGTTCAGCAGGCGGATCACCATCAGCGTGGCGATGCCGAGCGTCGTCATGGCCGCGATGAACTCGATGTAGAGCTCGTACGGGAGGAAGCCGCCGAGCACCGGCAGCGTCCAGTCGGCCTGGAACAGCTGGCCGTACGCGGTGATGATCGTCGGCGGCAGCGTCAGGAAGCCGATCGCCACGAACCAGTGGGCGATACCGACGATCCCCCACCGGTTCATGCGCGTGTGGCCGAGAAACTCCTTCACCAGGGTCACGCTGCGCTGGTAGGGGTTGTCGGTCCGGGTACCGGCGGGCACGGGCTGGCCCAGCTTGAAGTACCGGACGAACTGGCCGATCGCGCGTGCGAGCAGCGCGACGCCGACCACGGTCAAGACCAGCGACACGATGATCGCGGCGAGTTGCATGGGGGCTCCTCGGGCCTGCGAGGGTCTGTCGGGGGAACCTGTCGTTATCGAGGGTTCCCCGAGATTACTAAGCGGTAACTTATGCAGTCCGTCTGAGACTACCCCTATCTTCCGCCGCACTGTAGCCGGGTGGGCAGTGATCTGAATCGCTGAGGGTTGCCTCAGGAACCGCCCGGATCCGCATCGCGATCCCGCCGTGTTATTCGTACCGAATTGTCATAGTGACGCCTAACTTATATCCGTGCTCTATGGGATCGCAGCCGCCGCCACCGCCCTCCTCCTCACCGCCCTGCTCGCGGCCGCCCTCCGGATCCCCGCCCTGCGGCTGCGGCTGGTCGAGCGGCGGCGGCAGCGGGAGGTGCCGTTGTCGGGGGGTGTCGCCGTCGTGGTCGTCACCGGGTCGGTCGTGGGCGTCGAGGAGTGGGGTTCGGCCGGGAGCGGGATCGGCGGGCTGCTCGTCGCCGGCGGCGCCGTCGCCCTGCTCGGGCTCGTCGACGACGTGTGGCGGCTGCGGCGGCGGGTGCTGACTGCCGGTACGGGCGTGGCGGCCGCGTGTGTCGTGCCGTACGCGGAGGCGGGGGTGGGGACCGGGCTGCTCGGGGTCCTGTGGGTCGTGGGGGTGACCTTCGCCTTCCGGGGGCTCGACCACGCCGACGGGCTCGCGGGGGCGGTCGGGGTCGTCGCCGCCTTCGGGGTGGCGGCCTGTGCCGCCGTGGACGTGATGGACGGGATCGCCGCGCTGATGAGCGTGCTGGCCGCCGCGCTGACCGGGTTCCTGCTGCACAACTGGCACCCCGCGCGCGTGGCACTGGGCAGTTGCGGGTCCATGGCCGCGGGGTTCGTGATCGCCGTGGCCGCCGTGCACGTCCGCGCCGGGTTCGGCGTAGCGGAGAGCGCCGGGGTGCTGTTCGCGCTGACCGCCGTGGTGTGTGCCGACGCCGTACTGGTGCTGCTGTCGCGGCGGTTGGGCGGGCGGGCGGTTCTCCGGAGCGGGCCGGATCATCTCGCGCACCGGCTGCGGCGGCTCGGGCTCACCGTGCCCGGGGTCACTCTGCTGCTGGCGGCCGGGGCGGTCTCCGGTGTGCTCGTCGGGGTACTCGCGCATGCCGACCGGGTCGGCGGCGACGCCCTGTGGTGGGTGGCCGGAGTGGCTCTCGTGGTCGTGTTCGCCCTCTCCCGGGTGGCTGTGTACGCCGATCGACGCACCGTATCGCCGCAGGTCAGGGCGTCGTTGCGTGTAAGGAACGGATAAGACTTGAGCCAGGTCGACTCAGCTCTGTTGACCGGTGGAGAGCCGTCGTGCACACTTGAGTCCGTTCCACTCAAGTCAGCTGGAGGAATCAACCATGGCACGTGCGGTCGGCATCGACCTGGGCACGACTAACTCCGTCGTCAGCGTTCTGGAGGGCGGCGAGCCCACCGTCATCACCAACGCCGAGGGCGCCAGGACCACGCCGTCCGTCGTCGCCTTCGCCAAGAACGGTGAGGTGCTCGTCGGAGAGGTGGCCAAGCGTCAGGCGGTCACCAACGTGGACCGGACCATTCGCTCGGTCAAGCGGCACATGGGCACCGACTGGAAGATCGAGCTGGACGGGAAGCCCTTCAACCCGCAGCAGATCAGCGCCTTCGTGCTCCAGAAGCTGAAGCGGGACGCCGAGTCCTACCTGGGCGAGAAGGTGACCGACGCGGTCATCACCGTCCCGGCGTACTTCAACGACTCCGAGCGCCAGGCCACGAAGGAGGCCGGCGAGATCGCCGGTCTGAACGTGCTGCGCATCGTCAACGAGCCCACCGCGGCCGCGCTGGCGTACGGCCTCGACAAGGACGACCAGACCATCCTGGTCTTCGACCTCGGTGGCGGTACGTTCGACGTCTCGCTGCTGGAGATCGGCGACGGTGTCGTCGAGGTGAAGGCCACCAACGGTGACAACCACCTCGGTGGTGACGACTGGGACCAGCGCGTCGTCGACTACCTGGTCCAGCAGTTCCAGTCCGGCCACGGCGTGGACCTGGGCAAGGACAAGATGGCCCTGCAGCGTCTGCGCGAGGCCGCCGAGAAGGCGAAGATCGAGCTGTCCTCGTCCACCGAGACCTCGATCAACCTGCCCTACATCACCGCCTCCGCCGAGGGTCCCCTGCACCTCGACGAGAAGCTCACCCGCGCCCAGTTCCAGCAGCTGACCGCGGACCTCCTGGAGCGCTGCAAGACGCCGTTCCACAACGTCATCAAGGACGCCGGCATCTCCATCAGCGAGATCGACCACGTCGTCCTCGTCGGCGGCTCGACCCGTATGCCCGCCGTCGCGGAGCTCGTCAAGGAGCTGACCGGCGGCAAGGACGCCAACAAGGGCGTCAACCCGGACGAGGTCGTCGCCATCGGCGCCGCCCTCCAGGCCGGTGTCCTCAAGGGCGAGGTCAAGGACGTCCTGCTCCTCGACGTCACCCCGCTGTCCCTCGGCATCGAGACCAAGGGCGGCATCATGACCAAGCTCATCGAGCGCAACACCACGATCCCGACCAAGCGGTCCGAGATCTTCACGACGGCCGAGGACAACCAGCCGTCCGTGCAGATCCAGGTCTACCAGGGCGAGCGCGAGATCGCGGCGTACAACAAGAAGCTCGGGATGTTCGAGCTGACCGGTCTGCCCCCGGCGCCCCGCGGCGTCCCGCAGATCGAGGTCTCCTTCGACATCGACGCCAACGGCATCATGCACGTGACCGCGAAGGACCTGGGCACGGGCAAGGAGCAGAAGATGACCGTCACCGGCGGCTCCTCGCTGCCGAAGGACGAGGTCGACCGCATGCGCCAGGAGGCCGAGCAGTACGCGGAGGAGGACCACAAGCGCCGCGAGGCCGCCGAGTCCCGCAACCAGGGCGAGCAGCTCGTCTACCAGACGGAGAAGTTCCTCAAGGACAACGAGGACAAGGTCCCGGGCGACATCAAGACCGAGGTCGAGGAAGCCGTCGGTGAGCTGAAGGAGAAGCTCAAGGGCGAGGACACGGCCGAGATCCGCACCGCCACGGAGAAGGTCGCGGCCGTCTCGCAGAAGCTCGGCCAGGCCATGTACGCCGACGCCAATGCCGCGCAGGCCGCCGGCGGCGACTCCGCCGGAGCCGGCGCGGGTGCCGGTGCCGGTGACGCCAAGGCCGACGACGACGTCGTCGACGCCGAGATCGTGGACGACGAGCGGAAGGATGGTGCCGCGTGACGGAGGAGACCCCGGGCTTCGACGAGCAGCAGCCCGACGTCCCTTCCGGCGCCACCTCCGACGACGCCGAGCCGAAGGCCGCCGACTCCCCCTCGAAGGAGGAGGGGGCGGCCCCGGCCGGGGACACGGGCCAGGACGTGGCTCTGGTGGCCCAGCTGGACCAGGCCCGCACGGCGCTCAGCGAGCGCACGGCGGACCTCCAGCGCCTCCAGGCCGAGTTCCAGAACTACCGCCGCCGGGTAGAGCGTGACCGGATCGCGGTCAAGGAGATCGCCATCGCGAACCTCCTGACCGAGCTCCTGCCCGTGCTCGACGACATCGGCCGCGCGCGTGAACACGGCGAACTGGTCGGCGGCTTCAAGTCCGTCGCCGAGTCGCTGGAGAGCACGGCGGCCAAGATGGGCCTCCAGCAGTTCGGCAAGGAGGGCGAGCCCTTCGACCCGACGATCCACGAAGCCCTGATGCACAGCTACGCGCCGGACGTCACCGAGACGACGTGCGTGGCGATTCTGCAGCCCGGGTACCGGATCGGCGAGCGCACCATCCGCCCCGCGCGGGTGGCGGTGGCCGAGCCCCAGCCGGGGGCGCAGACGGTCAAGGCGGAGGAGTCCGCCGAAGCCGACGACAAGGAGAGCGGTGGCCCGGACGAGGGCTGACGTCATAGCGGACGAAGGGAAGGAGGGGCGTCGAGGATGAGCACCAAGGACTTCATCGAGAAGGACTACTACAAGGTCCTCGGCGTCCCCAAGGACGCCACCGAGGCCGAGATCAAGAAGGCGTACCGGAAGCTCGCCCGCGAGTTCCACCCGGACGCCAACAAGGGAAACGTCAAGGCGGAGGAGCGCTTCAAGGAGATCTCCGAGGCCAACGACATCCTCGGGGACCCCAAGAAGCGCAAGGAGTACGACGAGGCGCGCGCCCTCTTCGGCAACGGCGGCTTCCGCCCGGGGCCCGGCGCGGGCGGCGGCTCCTTCAACTTCGACCTGGGCGACCTCTTCGGAGGCGCCCCGGGCGGCGGCCAGGGAGCCGGCGGTTTCGGCGGTGGACTCGGTGACGTCTTCGGGGGCCTGTTCAACCGTGGCGGCGCGGGCCCGGGGACGCGCACGCATCCCCGGCGCGGCCAGGACATCGAGTCCGAGGTCACGCTGAGCTTCACGGAGGCGATCGAGGGCGCGACCGTCCCGCTGCGGATGTCCTCGCAGTCGCCCTGCAAGGCCTGTTCGGGCACCGGCGACAAGAACGGCACCCCGCGGGTGTGCCCGACCTGCGTCGGCACCGGGCAGGTCGCCCGGGGCAGCGGCGGTGGCTTCTCCCTCACCGACCCCTGCCCGGACTGCAAGGGCCGCGGCCTGATCGCGGAGAACGCCTGCGAGGTCTGCAAGGGCAGCGGCCGGGCCAAGTCCTCGCGGACCATGCAGGTACGCATCCCCGCGGGCGTCAGCGACGGCCAGCGGATCCGGCTGCGCGGCAAGGGAGCGCCGGGCGAGCGCGGCGGCCCGGCGGGCGATCTGTACGTGGTCGTGCACGTCGACTCCCACCCGGTGTTCGGCCGCAAGGACGACAACCTCACCGTCACGGTCCCGGTGACCTTCGCCGAGGCGGCCCTCGGCGGCGAGGTCCGGGTGCCGACGCTGGGCGGCCCGCCCGTCACGCTGAAGCTGCCCCCGGGCACGCCGAACGGCCGTACGATGCGCGCCCGGGGCAAGGGCGCGGTCCGCAAGGACGGCACCCGCGGCGACCTCCTGGTCACCGTCGAGGTGAGTGTTCCGAAGGACCTGACGGGGAAGGCTCGTGACGCGCTCGAGGCGTATCGCGAGGCGACCGCGGGTGAGGATCCGCGGGCGGAGCTGTTCCAGGCCGCGAAGGGAGCATGAGTCAGATGGACGGTCGTCGACGCAACCCGTATGAACTGACCGAGGAAACCCCGGTCTACGTCATCTCGGTGGCGGCCCAGCTGTCCGGCCTGCACCCGCAGACCCTGCGCCAGTACGACCGTCTGGGCCTGGTGTCTCCGGACCGCACTCCGGGCCGGGGCCGCCGCTACTCGGCCCGGGACATCGAACTGCTGCGCACCGTCCAGCAGTTGTCGCAGGACGAGGGCATCAACCTGGCGGGCATCAAGCGCATCATCGAACTGGAGAACCAGGTCGCCGCGCTCCAGGCCCGCGTGGCCGAGCTGGAGGACGCGCTCGACGGCGCGGCGGCGGCCATGCGCCAGCGCGAGGCGGCGGTGCATGCGTCGTACCGCCGTGACCTGGTGCCGTACCAGGAGGTCCAGCAGACCAGCGCGCTGGTCGTGTGGCGGCCGAAGCGGCAGCAGCAGTCGGACTGACGCGCGTACGCCTGCGAAAAGGGCCGGGAGGACACTCCCGGCCCTTTTCGTATGCCTTGGGGCGATTTCGCTGGCCCTCCTGTGGATGACCGAATGATGCAAGTCACTTGGAGGTGATTCCGCAGAGTCTTCACAACTGCTGCGGAGCGTGGTGTTGTCATCTCGTTAAGTGGTTCCGCTTGACGCTGAGGGGCGCGTCCGCGTTGGCTTTTCAGTCACATGGGCCACAAAGTGTGCCCACGTCCGAATCACACGCGAAGTGAGCTCCGCATGCGTCGTCGTATCTCCATATCCGTGGCCGCGGCCGCGATGTCCGTCACGCTCGCCGGCTGCGGCGTGCTCAACGCGACCGGGAGCAGTGACGACGCGAGCCCGACGAAGGGCAACGACATCACGGTGGGCCTGCTGCTCCCGGAGAAGGCGAACACGCGGTACGAGAACTTCGACTACCCCATCATCAAGAGGAAGGTCGAGTCCCTCACCAACGACCGGGGCCGCGTCGAGTACGCCAACGCCGAGGCGAACGCCGACCAGCAGGCCGACCAGTTGCAGCAGATGATCGACGACCGGGTCGACGTGATCCTGCTGGACGCCGTCGACTCGCACGCCATCGCCGACGGAGTGACGAAGGCCAAGGAGGCAGGCATCCCGGTCATCGCCTACGACCGGCTCGCCGAGGGCCCGATCGAGGCGTACATCTCCTTCGACAACGAACTGGTCGGCGAGGTCCAGGGACGCACCCTGCTGGAGGCCATCGGTGAGAAGGCGAGCCTCTCCGACAAGATCGTCATGATGAACGGCTCGTCGACGGACCCGAACGCCAAGCAGTTCAAGGCCGGTGCGATGTCCGAGCTGAACGGCAAGGTGACGATCGCCCAGTCCTTCGACACCAAGGACTGGAAGCCGGAGAACGCGCAGGCCAACATGGCCGAGGCGATCGAGAAGATCGGCAAGGACAACATCGACGCGGTGTACTCCGCCAACGACGGCATGGCCGGTGGCATCGTCAAGGCGCTGGAGGCCGCGGGCGTGACCGACCTGCCGCCGATCACCGGCCAGGACGCGGAGCTCCCGGCGGTGCAGCGGATCATCGCCGGCGAGCAGTACATGAGCGTGTACAAGTCGTACCCGCAGGAGGCCGAGAACGCCGCGGAGATGGCCGTGGCCAAGGTCCAGGGCCGCGACATCCAGTTCGCCGCCCTGACCCGCGACAAGGTCGACAGCCCCACCCACAAGGGCATCCCCGCCCAGCTCGTGCCGGTGGTCGCCCTGACGAAGTCCAACATCAAGGACACGGTCGTCGCCGACGACGTCTACAAGCTGTCGGACATCTGCACGGCGAAGTACAAGGCGGCTTGTGAGGCGATCGGCCTGAAGTAGCCACGCCGTTCGCCGTCTTCCGCCCCCTTGAGCCCTCCGCCTCACCCCCGGAGGGGTCCGGTCGGCACCAGAGTGATCCGGTCGGTACCGGAGCGATCCGGCTGGCCTCCGGCGGGATTCGGTCACCCCCCGGCCATGTGCTGCAACGCGACGAGCTGAGGCGCGGAAATACCGGTGCTTACCGGTGGTTTCCGGCGAGGTCGGCGCGGGGAGCCGTGTTGCGGAGCAAGTCCCGTCCGCGCATAGTTGCGCTGCGAAGGACGGCGAAACCGGGGGTGGGATGGGCGATGGCCGGGCACGGGGCGGAGGAGCATCCTCACGGTGCTGACCGACTGTGCGAGGCGGGGGATCGTGTGTACTCCCGGGCCGTACGGCGGGGCCGCGTGGCGCGCCGGGACGCGGATCCGGTGCCCTGCCTGCTGGAACTCGCCCTGCTGCACCCGGACCCCGACGACATGGACTGGCTGGTGCCGACCTCCCCGCAGGAGGTCATGACCCGGCTGCTGCGCGGGATGTACGACGAGGTCAGCGCGAGCCAGCGGCGGGTGGGTTCGGCCGTGGCGGCGTTCGAGTGGTACGCCGGGCTGGGGCGTCAGGTGCAGCCGGCCCCGTCGGCGGGCGAGGGCTCGGCGATCCGGGTGCTGGACGGCCTCGCCCGGATCCAGGCCGCGATGGACGAGGCGACCCAGGCGTGCACGACCGAGGTGCTCACGGTGCAGCCCGGCGGCATCCGGCGCGAGGCGGAACTCTCCGAGGGGCTGCACCGGGCGCTGACGCTGCGCGGCCGTGGCGTGCGGATGCGGGACCTGTACACGCATGTCGCCCGGCACGGGCAGGGACTGCTGAACTATCTGGAGCTGATGGGCGACGCGGTGGAGGCGCGCACGCTGGACGAGGTGATCGACCGGCTGATCCTCTTCGACCGGACGGTCGCCTTCATCCCCGCCAACACCGACCGCACGATGGCCCTGGAGCTACGGCACCCGGCGATCGTCGAGTATCTGGTCACGGTGTTCGAGCGGCTCTGGCGCCTGGCCATCCCGCTGACCGCCCCGCTCCCCGACACCGGCATCGAGGGCATCTCCCACCGCGAGCAGTCCATCGCCGCGCTGCTGGCGGAGGGACACCAGGACGCGGTGATCGCCGAACGGCTGGGGATAAGCGTGCGGACGTGCCGGGCGCACATCGCCCGGCTGTCGGAGACGCTGGGGGCGGCGAGCCGCACGCAGTTGGGTGTGCGGATCGCCCAGGTGGGCCTGGACGGTCCCCCGCGGCCGGCTGCCTCCCCTACCCTCAGCGTTCCTGGTCAAGAATCCCGGACTGCCCGATGAGGTAGCCCAGTTGGGCCCTGCTCCGGCTGCCCAGCGTCGCGGCGAGCTTGGCGATGTGGACGCGGGCCGTGCGGATGTTCATGCCGAGCCGGTCGGCGATGACGGCGTCGGTGTGGCCTTCGGTGAGGAGGGCGGCTATGGCGCGTTGGCGGGGCGTGATGCCGTTGTGGGAGGGCTGAGGGGCGGCTTCGGGGAATACCGGGGTGGCAAGGCGCCAGAAGCGGTCGAAGGTGGTGGACAGGTATCCGACGATGGCCGGGTGGCGTATCTCCAGCGCGAGGTCGCCGTTGCCGTCGGCGGGGAGGAAGGCGACGACCCGGTCGACGATGATGAGCCGGTCGGTGAGCTCGTCCAGGGCGCGCGCCTCGATGTCGCCCCTCAGCCGTTCCTGGTGCGCGACGGTCAAGGGGGAGTGGCGGAGGGTGTGCTGGTAGAGGGTGCGGATGCGGCCGCCGCGGTCCAGCAGAGCCTGGTCGCGGTCCGTGGCGACGGCATAGGCCGCCTCGACCCGTTGCCTGGTGAGCTTGGTGCGCGGCTGGATGGTGAGCAGCTCCAGGGAGGCGTCCGCCATGGCCTCGGTGATGGCCTTGTTGATCCGCTCCTTCCCGTTGAGGAGCGTGAGCGTCGGTGTGGTGGCCGCAGCCGCGCGATGCCCTTCGAGAGCCATGAGCGGCTCGAATGTCTCGGCCAGCCGTTCCTCCCGCCGTCGTTCGCGCGCGATCCGTTCCCCGGAGGTCCGCAGCAGCCGGTGGAGAGCGACGGCCGGCGCCACGGGCTCGAGCCGGTCGAGGTCGTCGACGGCGGGGTGCAGCAAACCGAAGTCCGTCAGGCAGGGCGCGGCGGGGACCGCGTCGGCGGGTACGTGCCCTTCGCGCAGGGCCCGTTCGTACAGCTCCGTCCTGGCACGGCACAGTTCTTCCGCGTCGTGCATGGGGTGTGGCGCCGACGTCACTCGGGACTTCCTCCTCTTCAGTGGTCCTGCTGCAGGATCCCCGACTGCGCTATGAGGTATCCGAGTTGGGCTCGGCTGCCACTGCCCAGGGCCGACGCCAGCTTGGCGATGTGAGCACGGCAGGTGCGGACGTTCATGCCGAGGCGGCGTGCGATGGCCTCGTCGACGTGGCCCTCGACCAGAAGCTTGGCTATGGAGTGCTGGACGTCCGTGATACCGCCGGTGGCCGCTTCGTACGGCGTGCCGGTGCTCAGTGGGACCGCGCGGTCCCAGAGGTATTCGAAAAGCTTGATCAGGTAGCGGACCAGGCCGGGGTGGCGCAGTTCCAGGGCGACCTGCTGGTCGTCCCGGGCGGGGATGAAGGCGACGGTTTGGTCGCAGATGATCAAACGTTCCACCAGCTCGTCTATGGTGCGGTACTCCGCCTTGCCGTCGGAGAGCCTGGCCGCGTAGGCCAGTTGCTCCGGGTTGTAACGGGCGGTGTGCTGGTACACCGTACGGATTCGCACGCCCCGTTCGATGAGTGGCTTGTCGCGTTCCAGCCCTCTCAGGAGGCTGCGTTCGGACATGCGGTCGCTCGGCTGGAGGGTGAGGACCTCGGTCCGGCACTGGACTGTGGCCATGTTGAGTGCGGCGTTGATACGTTCACCACCTTCCAGCACGGTGATGGAGTCACTTACCGTTGCGATCTGGGTGCCCAGGGCCATGAACGGCTGAAAGGTCTCCGCGAGGTCGACGGCCAGGCGCCTGCGCTCGGCGATCTCGTGTTCCAGGGGGTTGAGTTGCCGGGAAAGGGCGACGACCGGGGCCACGGGGCGCAGCCAGTCGGGATCGTCCGGATCGGGGTGGAGCAGGGCGAACTCCATCAGGCAGGGGGCCGGTTCCACGTCTGCGCGTGCGATGCGTCCGGTGCGCAGAGCGGTGGCGTACAAGCGTCCGCCCTCCTCGCACCACTCGGTCATCGCATGGGGATGTGTCCCTTTTGCTCGATCTGTGGTCAAATCTCCACCCCCCAGGGTCCTGAACATGCAGGAACATGATGCATCGATTGTGTGGCCATGACGTGCCCGAATGAGCCATCGTCGTACTCGACGGGGGAAAAGGGGACCTTCAAGTGAGGACGAAGCCGACTATGCGGAACAGAATGCTTCGCTCGGTGCTTGTCGCCGCCTTCTCCGTCGTTGTAACCCTCGGCGCGCTGAGTGGCTTCTCCGATGAGAAGGGCGATGTTCGGGCGAACACCAGTTGGCCGGCGGTGGCTCAGACCAGCTACGGCGTGAACAACACCAGCTGGCCGAGTTCCGCGACAGCGGGATCCGGGAGCTGACCGTGACCACTCCACCCGACGACCGCTCCTTCCGCCGCGAAATGGCCACCGCCTACCGCTCCGGCTGGCACTTCATCGACCTGGTCACCGCCATCCCCCACAGCGGCGACTCGTTGATGGTGACTGTTTTCGGCGAGCCGGTGGTCGTCACGCGGGACGAGGACGAGGACGTACGGGCTTACCGGTGTCTGCGGCGGCCTCGGGGGGCGCCGCAGCCCGTGCGGTGTGCCGTACGGTACGGAATGATCTTTGTGAACCTGGACCAAAGGGACCACGAGCAGGTGGAGGCCGACTCTCCTGCCCCGAGGACCATCTCTGCCACCCCCCGCAGTGCCTGACGCGATTCCCCCGTCGTAACAGATCGCTCAGGTGCTTCCCCCCGCAGCGGCGTCACCGTGACCTGAACACGGTGACGCCGCTGCAGTTTCTGGCGACATTTCCGGTTATCACCGCAGTCACGCAGTGGCCGGATCCAGTCGATCACCGGTGTGGATTTTCACTTCGGTCAACCTCGGCATCAGCCGCGGCATCAACCCCGCCCCATCGCTCGGGTCAGCTCGATCTCGATCACCACGCGTGCGGGATTCGGCGAGGGGGTCCGTCCGTAGCGCTCGGCGTAGCGGCGTACCGCCTCCGCGACCCGGTCCGGCTCGGTGCGGACGAAGGCCCGGCCCTCCAGTGTCGCCCAGCGCCGGCCCTCCATCTGGCAGACGGCGACCGCCGCCCCCTGTTCCCCCGCGGCCAGCACGTGCCGCGCCTTGGCGCTCGCCTTGTTGGTGATTACCCGAGCGAGCCGGGCCGCGGGATCGTATGTGACCCCGACGGGTACCACGTGCGGAGTGCCGTCCGGGCGGGGAGTCGTCAGGGTGCACACGTGCCGTTCCCGCCAGAAGCTGAGGTACGGCTCGTCCGGAGCGCCGGGATCGACGGAGTACTTGGTCGCCATGCCCCGGAACTTAACCCCTGCGCCCCTCCCCGAATGGTCCTTGAGTGGACTAGACTCAACTTTGTGTACGTCGTTCGGGTCAGTGCAAGGAGGAGAACGCGAACGTGGACGCCGAGCTGACCAACCGGAGCCGGGACGCGATCAACGCGGCCAGCAACATGGCCGTCACGGAGGGGCACCCTGACCTCACCCCCGCCCATCTGCTTCTCGCGCTGCTCCAGGGACAGGACAACGAGAACATCACCGATCTGCTCGCCGCGGTCGACGCCGACCAGGCGGCCGTGCGCGCCGGAGCCGAGCGGGTGCTCGCCGGGCTGCCCAGTGTGACCGGATCCACCGTGGCGCCGCCCCAGCCCAACCGCGAGATGCTCGCCGTCGTCGCCGACGCGCAGGCCCGCGCCAAGGACCTGGGGGACGAGTACCTCTCCACGGAGCACCTCCTCATCGGCATCGCCGCGAAGGGCGGCGCGGCCGGCGAGGTGCTGTCCCAGCAGGGCGCCGACGCCAGGAAGCTCCAGGACGCCTTCCAGAAGACGCGGGGAGCGCGCCGGGTGACCACGGCCGACCCCGAGGGCCAGTACAAGGCCCTGGAGAAGTTCGGGACGGACTTCACCGCCGCCGCGCGGGAAGGGAAGCTCGATCCCGTCATCGGGCGGGACCAGGAGATCCGGCGCGTGGTGCAGGTGCTGTCCCGCCGTACGAAGAACAACCCCGTGCTCATCGGTGAGCCCGGGGTCGGCAAGACCGCCGTCGTCGAAGGGCTCGCCCAGCGGATCGTCAAGGGGGACGTGCCGGAGTCCCTGAAGGACAAGCGGCTCGTCGCGCTCGATCTGGGGGCCATGGTCGCCGGGGCCAAGTACCGGGGCGAGTTCGAGGAGCGGCTGAAGACCGTCCTCGCCGAGATCAAGGACTCCGACGGGCAGATCATCACCTTCATCGACGAGCTGCACACCGTCGTGGGGGCCGGTGCCGGCGGCGACTCCGCCATGGACGCCGGGAACATGCTGAAGCCCATGCTCGCGCGCGGTGAGCTGCGCATGGTGGGTGCCACGACCCTCGACGAGTACCGCGAGCGGATCGAGAAGGACGCGGCCCTGGAGCGGCGCTTCCAGCAGGTGCTGGTCGCCGAGCCGAGCGTCGAGGACTCCATCGCGATCCTGCGCGGCCTCAAGGGCCGCTACGAGGCCCACCACAAGGTGCAGATCGCCGACAGCGCGCTGGTCGCCGCCGCCGCCCTCTCCGACCGGTACATCACCTCCCGCTTCCTGCCCGACAAGGCCATCGACCTCGTCGACGAGGCGGCCTCGCGGCTGCGGATGGAGATCGACTCGTCCCCTGTCGAGATCGACGAGCTCCAGCGCGCCGTCGACCGGCTGAAGATGGAGGAGCTGGCGATCGGCAAGGAGACCGACGCGGCCTCCCGCGAGCGTCTGGAGAAGCTGCGCCGCGACCTCGCCGACAAGGAGGAGGAGCTGCGCGGCCTCACCGCCCGCTGGGAGAAGGAGAAGCAGTCCCTCAACCGCGTCGGTGAGCTGAAGGAACGCCTCGACGAACTGCGCGGCCAGGCCGAGCGCGCCCAGCGCGACGGCGACTTCGACACCGCCTCCAAGCTGCTCTACGGCGAGATCCCCGCCCTGGAGAAGGAGCTGGAGGCCGCCTCCGAGGCCGAGGAGGCGTTGACATCTTCCGCCTCCGGCGGGGGCTCCAAGGACACCATGGTCAAGGAGGAGGTCGGCGCCGACGACATCGCCGACGTCGTCGCCTCCTGGACCGGGATCCCCGCCGGGCGGCTGCTGGAGGGCGAGACGCAGAAGCTGCTGCGCATGGAGGACGAGCTGGGCAAGCGGCTCATCGGCCAGACGGAGGCCGTGCGGGCGGTCAGCGATGCCGTACGGCGGTCCCGCGCCGGAATCTCCGACCCCGACCGCCCCACCGGCTCCTTCCTCTTCCTCGGGCCGACCGGTGTCGGCAAGACGGAACTGGCCAAGGCCCTCGCCGACTTCCTCTTCGACGACGAGCGGGCGATGGTCCGCATCGACATGTCGGAGTACAGCGAGAAGCACAGCGTGGCCCGGCTGGTCGGTGCCCCGCCCGGATACGTCGGTTACGAGGAAGGCGGCCAGCTCACGGAGGCGGTGCGCCGCCGTCCGTACTCCGTCGTCCTGCTGGACGAGGTGGAGAAGGCCCACCCCGAGGTCTTCGACATCCTGCTCCAGGTGCTCGACGACGGGCGTCTCACGGACGGGCAGGGCCGCACGGTCGACTTCCGCAACACCATCCTCGTGCTGACGTCGAACCTGGGCAGCCAGTTCCTGGTCGACCCGCTCACCAGTGAGGCGGAGAAGAAGGAACAGGTCCTGGAGGTGGTGCGGACCTCCTTCAAGCCGGAGTTCCTCAACCGCCTGGACGACCTGGTCGTCTTCGCCGCCCTGACCAAGCCCGAGCTGGAGCGCATCGCCAAGCTCCAGATCGAGCGCCTGGCCAAGCGCCTCGCCGAGCGGCGCCTCGCCCTGGACGTCGCGCCCGAGGCCCTGGCCTGGCTCGCGGAGGAGGGCATGGACCCGGCGTACGGCGCCCGCCCGCTGCGCCGCCTCGTCCAGACAGCCATCGGCGACCGCCTCGCCAAGGAGATCCTCTCCGGCGAGATCAAGGACGGCGACACGGTCCGCGTCGACCGCATCGGCGACGAACTGCTGGTGGGACCGGCTACGGGCAAGACGCTGTAGGACCTCACATGGTGAACGCCGAGAAGCGCATCCGCGCCGTCTCGGCGTTCACGTACTCCACCCGCACCTGCACCACGTGTGCCCCGGCCGTGGCGGGCAGGCCGTCCTCGTGGCTCACGTCGAGACAGAGAGCCCCGCAGGAGGCGTCCGAGCGGGCCTCGGGCGCCTTCGGATACGTCTCGCGCAGCCAGTCGCGCACGTCCTCGCGCGGCATCCGCAGCACCGCCGTGTACGCGGTGTCGATGCCCTGCTGCATGGTGCAGTCCCCGACGTGGGCGTTCACCGGAGGCGAGGCACCGCCGAAGGCCAGCGCCTCGGCGCAGGGCACCTTCTCCAGGGCCCGCGCGCGTGGGTCCCCCTCGTCCGACAGGGCCCACACGAAGAGGCCGGCGGTCAGGAACCCGAGGACGAGCACCGGCACGGCCAGGACGGGCAGGATCAGCCGCCACCGCGTGTAACCCCTGCCCGGTTCCGCCATCGCAGCCCCCTCCGCCCGTCATTCAGGAGGACGGCGTGCGGCACCTGGAGGTTGCGGTTGACCGGATCGTGTCAGCCATGGGCTTAGCGGGGTAGTCGGGGCTTGCCACCCCCCTCCCCGCATGGGGGAGGATGGCGGGATCCGTACGAAGGGAAAATCACGGTGACCATCGACCCGTCCTCGATTCCGAACTTCGGGGGCCAGCCCGAGCCGCAGCCGTCAGGTCCGGCGGGCCCCGTCGTCCCGGATCAGGACCTCGTGAAGCAGCTCCTCGACCAGATGGAGCTCAAGTACGTCGTCGACGACGAGGGAGACCTCGCGGCGCCGTGGGAGCAGTTCCGCACCTACTTCATGTTCCGGGGTGAGGGAGACCAGCAGGTCTTCTCCGTGCGGACGTTCTACGACCGGCCTCACGAGATCGAGGCCAAGCCGCAGATCCTGGAGTCCATCGACGACTGGAACCGCCGCACCCTGTGGCCCAAGGTCTACAGCCACACCCACGACGACGGCACGGTCCGCCTGATCGGCGAGGCCCAGATGCTGATCGGCATGGGCGTGAGCCTGGAGCACTTCGTCTCCTCGACGGTCAGCTGGGTGCGGGCCGCGATCGAGTTCGACAAGTGGCTCATCGAGCAGCTCGGTCTCGAGGAGGAGATCAACGAGGCGGAGAAGCCCGAGGACGAGGAGTAGGCCCCAGCAGGCCCCGCCCCAGCGGCGCGTCGGCGCGTACGAGCAGAGAGGTACGTGCTGTACGCGCCGTACGCCTTTTCAGGCCCCGCCGACGCCCTTCAGGCGGCGTACGGCCTCCTCCAGCACCCCCGTCCGCTTGCAGAACGCGAACCGTACGAACGGGGCGCCCTCCTCGCGGTGGTCGTAGAAGACCGCGTTGGGGATCGCGACGACACCGGCGCGTTCCGGCAGGGCGCGGCAGAAGGCGAAGCCGTCCGTCTCGCCCAGGGGGCGGATGTCGGTGGTGACGAAGTAGGTCCCCGACGGCCGGAAGACCCGGAAACCGGCCTCCTCCAGGCCCGCCGCCAGCAGGTTCCGCTTGACCAGCATGTCGTCCCGGAAGGCCGTGAAGTACGACTCGGGCAGCGCCAGGGCCTCCGCGACCGCGTACTGGAACGGCCCCGACGCCACGTACGTCAGGTACTGCTTCGCCGAGCGCACCGCCGTGACCAGCTCCGGCGCGGCCGTCACCCAGCCGACCTTCCAGCCGGTGAACGAGAACGTCTTGCCGGCCGACCCGATGGTGACCGTACGCTCGCGCATCCCCGGGAACGTCGCCAGCGGCACGTGCTCGGCGTCGTCGAAGACCAGGTGCTCGTACACCTCGTCCGTCACCACGAGCAGGTCCCGCTCCACCGCCAGCTCGGCGATCGCGGCCAGCTCCGCGCGGGTGAGGACCGTGCCGGTCGGGTTGTGCGGGGTGTTGATCAGCAGCAGCCGGGTGCGGTCGGTGACCGCGTCGCGCAGTTCGTCCAGGTCGAGACGGAAGCTGTCCTCGTGCGGGCGGAGCGTGACCGGCACCCGCGTACCGCCCGCCATCGCGATGCACGCCGCGTACGAGTCGTAGTACGGCTCGAAGGCGATCACCTCGTCACCCGGCTCCAGCAGGGCGAGCAGCGAGGCGGCGATGGCCTCCGTGGCGCCCGCGGTGACCAGGACCTCCCTGTCCGGGTCGTACGACAGCCCGTAGCGCCGCTGCTGGTGGGCGGCGACCGCGGTGCGCAGCTCGGGGACGCCGGGCCCCGGCGGGTACTGGTTGCCGAGGCCGTCCCGCAGCGCCCGCACGGCGGCCTCCCTGACCTCCTCGGGGCCGTCGGTGTCGGGGAAGCCCTGCCCGAGGTTGATGGCGCCGGTGCTCAGGGCCAGGGCCGACATCTCGGCGAAGATCGTCGTCCCGAACTCGGCGAGCCGGCGGTTGAGGAGGGGGCGCGCGCTGGAGGTCATGCGGGTCATCCTCCGCCGAAGCTCTGGACTTCCTCAACTCTGCTTTGGGGCGCGTCGGGGGCGGGCATCCCCTGTTCACGCAAGAGCGAGGCGCCCACGGGGGGCCGCTTCGGGGGAACGGAAGGAGGGTGGCGCCATGGTAGTCGGCATCATCCTGGCGGTGATCGGAGTCGTCCTGGTCGGGGCGCTGGTGTCCAAGGCCCGCAGCGGCGGATCCGGGCGGACGACCCGTCGCGGGGCGGGGGCGTCCACCGGATCGGGGCACGCAAGCGGGGGCAGCTGGTGGGCCGGGAGCGGAGACTCCGGCTCGTCCGGCGGAGACAGCGGGGGGCACTCCTGCGGCGGCGGGTCGTCCTGCGGCGGGGGTGGAGGAGGAGGCGGCTGCGGCGGCGGAGGCAGCTGACGTACGTCGGCCGCGCTCCCGACGGGGGAGCCGCACCCACCGAACGCGGGGTCCGCACTGGGGCGGGCCCCGCGTTCCCGTGCCCACCGGAGGGGCCGGGGTTTCCCGTGCCGGCCGGGGTTCCGGTGTTCCCGTCCGGAGGGCGTGCCGAACGCCTGTTGGGCAACTTCGAGTGTGTTCTGGCAACTTCGCATGCCTGTAGGACAACTGCCGCCGAGAAGTCATGGACCGAGGTGTGACTCCGGCAACTGCGTGCGTCAAGCGGGCACTTCGGGAGGACAGTGAAGGGCCGGGTGCCCGCCCGTCACAGCATGCCGGCGTGAGCCACGGCGCACCGGCGCACGCCTCCCCGGCAAGGGCGCACGCCGTAGTTGAACAGTTGAGCTGTGGAGCCCTCTGAGGGATGGAAACCCTACGAACTTGGGTAAAGACGCTGTTGCGGCGCCACAGTTCATGATTCCCTCTAAAACACCGACGCAGCCTCTCGGACGTTCTGCGGACCTTCCCGAAACCGGCCGACCGGTTTGCCCCGGGCCGAATCCCCCGGTGCGACCGGGGTGCAGCGGACCCATCTCCCTCTCCTTGTGTGCTTGCGGAGCCGATCCATGCTCACGACCCTGAACACCTCCTACACCGACACGCGCGCGGCCGATCTCGCCTGGGCCCTGGGGCGCGAGCCGCTTCCCGCACTGGCCACGCTCGACCTCGAACTGACGGGCATCAAACTTCAGTTGCGACTTCTCGGCGCGTCCCACCAGGTTCTGCTGGAGGAAGAGGGGGGCGTCTGCTCGGAGACGGTGGCGTGCATTCCCGGCAGCAGCACGCCGCTTCCGCTGGGCGTCGCCAAGCGGGTGGGCGACTGGGAGTACGAGTTCGCGGCCCGGGTCGAGGTCCTCTCGCCCGGCTCCTTCGCGGGCCGCGCCCAGGAGTTGCTGGCCCTCGTCTCCGACCATCCGCACGGCCTGGCCGGCGTCTTCCCCGGCAGCCCGCACGCCTTCACGGCACTGCTGGCCCAGCACCACGAGGGACAGGTGCACTGGCGCACCTGGCACGCGTACCCGCAGGACGGGCAGTTGGTGGCGACCCGCACGAAGGTGGGCGTACGGGTGCCGGCGTCGGTCGCCGCCGCCAACTGAATCTCCCCGGCACTTCACTCACTCGGCGAACCGGATCTCGTACCGTCATCGGGCCTCTGTAAACCAGCACCACACGTGTGGGTGACGAACCGCAGTGGAGGCGTGACGTAACGTCGCAGCGTGATCGAGCCGCACGCGCCCGCCCCGCCCGGTTCCCCGCCGCCCTGGAGCGCCCCGGGCGGCCCCGGCGGCCCGGCGCGGCTGCCCGTCCGGCCGGGCACCGGACGGTTCCTGGTCCTGGCGGGTGTGTTCGTCTGCGCGGCCTGCGGACTGGTGTACGAACTCGAACTGGTCGCCCTGGCCTCGTACTTGATGGGTGACTCCGTCACCCAGGCGTCCGTCGTGCTGTCCGTCATGGTCTTCGCGATGGGCATCGGCTCCCTCGCCGCGAAGCGGCTGCGCGGGCTCGCCGCGGCCGGCTTCGGCGCGGTCGAGGCGACACTCGCCCTCGTCGGCGGGTGCAGCGCGATGGCCCTGTACGCCGTCTTCGCCTGGACCGGCGACTGGGGCGGGATGTGGGCCAGCGGGCCGCGCTGCCTCCTGGTCGCCTTCTCCCTCGCGACCGGGCTGCTCATCGGCGCCGAGGTCCCGCTGCTGATGGAGCTGATCCAGCGCATCCGCCGCCAGGACGCGGGCGGTGCGGTGGCCGACCTGTTCGCCGCGGACTACGTCGGTGCGCTCGTCGGCGGACTCGCCTTCCCCTTCCTCCTGCTGCCGTTCCTCGGCCAGCTCACCGGCGCGCTGATCACCGGCGCCGTCAACGCGGTCGTCGGGGGCGCGCTGGTGCTCGGCCTGTTCCGCCGGGACCTGACCCGGCGCGCCCGCTGGCTGCTGCTGCTCGCCAACGCGCTCGTGCTGGCGATCCTCGCCTCGGCCGCCGTCCTCGTCGACGACTTCGAGCGGGCCGCCCGGCAGGCGGTGTACGGCGGGGACGTACGGGTGGCGCTCCGGACCGGCGTGCAGGAAGTGGTCCTCACCGGGGGCACGCACGGACGGCCCCTCGACCTGTTCCTCGACGGCCGGCTGCGGGTCAGCGGGCGCGACGAACCGCGCTACCACGAGGCACTCGTCCACCCGGCCATGACCGGGCCGCACGCGCGCGTGCTGATCCTCGGCGGCGGTGACGGACTGGCGGCACGCGAGGTGCTGCGGCATCCCGGGGTGGACCGGGTCGACGTCGTCGAACTCGACGAGGAGGTGCTGCGGCTGGCCCGCACCGACCCGGCCCTGTCCGCGCTGAACGAGCACGCGTTCGGCGACCCGCGCGTGCGCGTGACCACGCAGGACGCCTTCGGCTGGCTGCGCGGAGCGCCGGCGGCGTCGTACGACGTGGTCCTCTCGGATCTGCCGGACCCGGGCATCACGGCCAGTACGAAGCTGTACTCGCAGGAGTTCTACGGCCTCGCGCGGCGGGTGCTCGCCCCCGGCGGCCGGCTCGTGGTGCACGCCGGGCCCGTCGCGTCCAGCCCGCGGGTGTACTGGACGGTGGACGCGACCCTCCGCGCGGCCGGTTTGCGCACCGCCCAGTACCGCACGGGCGGCCGCCACGCCGGTTTCGCCGCCGGCCCCGACCGCACCCCCGCCGACCGCTCCCGGGCGCCCCGGGACTGGGGCTTCGTCCTGGCCGCCCGGACGGAACCGCGGCCCCGCCTCGGCCCGGACGGTCCACGCCCGCACGTCCTCACGGACGCGTCCCTCGCGGCGGGGGAACGGGCGGCACGGGGCACGCGGATCGCGGGGCTGCCCGCGTCGACGCTGGTGCATCCGCGCTACTGAGCGGGCCCGGGGCGGCCTGACGAGGGAGGGCGAGGGCGGTGAGGATACGCCTGGTGGGGGCGTATCGGGGGCTAATCCCGAAGGCGGGGGTGCGTTTCGGCGCGTGCTGGGTAGAGTCCGTCCACATGGAGCACGAGGTGTTCGTTCCGGTTCCGGCCGAGCGGCTCAGGGAGGTGCTGGACGACCCCGCGCGGGTCGCCCGGGCGGTCCCGGGGCTCCAGCAGGACGCCGGCGCCGAGCCCGTCACCGGGCGGCTGAAAATCCGGGTCGGCAGCCACTCCGTCACGTACCGGGGTGCCGTACGGGTGTCCCGGGCGGACGACGGGGCGTACGCCGTCGAGGGCGACGCCACGGAGGCCCGCGGCAGCGGCTCGGTGAAACTCACGCTGCGGATCGCCCTGCGGGACGCGCAGGACGGTACGACGGTCGTGTTCGACGGTACGGCCGCCGCGGACGGGCGGATCAAGGACCTCCCGTCCGACGCGGTGGAGGGCGCCGTCACCCGCCTGCTGAACCGTTTCGCGGAACACCTGGCCGCGGCAGCCCCGGAAACGACCACGCCCCTCGCCACCCAGGACTTCGAACCCCGCGCCACGACCGATTACGAGACGACCCCGGACGCGGACGACGCGGCTCCGCCGCCTCTGCCTCCGGCGGGGGCCGAGGGGGGCGTGATGGCCGACGCCGACGAGGAGGCCGGGGCTTCGTCGGCCCCGGGACGCGCCGGCGAGGCGTCGGCTCGTGGTCACGCCGACGACCTTCGCGCCACTGAGGCCGGCGACGAGTCCTCCGCGCCGGGTGACGCCGACGAGCCCCCCGCCCCCGCAGCCGACGACGCTCCCGCCCCGGCCCCCGAGCCCCCCGCCGTCTTCGGGAGCGATATTCCGCCGTCCTCTCTCGGTCCCTCGCACGAGAAAGACGAGGACGACGAGGACGACGAGGACATCGCCGAGGCGGCGCACGCGCGGCGGACGATGATCGGGCGCAGTGCCGAGGAGGTCGATCACGCCCCGCCGCGAGGCCGGTACGCGCCGGTGCCCGCGCCGCAGACCGTGATGCCCACCGCCCCGCTGCGCTGGGCGGCCCCCGCGGCGGCGCTCGCGCTGGCGTCGGCCATCGTGGCGGTCCGGGCCCTGCGCAGGCGCCGCTGAAAAGCCCCGCACCGGGTGATGCCCTCTTGATCACCCCAGTAGGGTCGTCCCGTGAGTGACGACAACATCACGCTGACCGCGGGCGACGCGGAGGTGACCGTGCAGCCGGGCAACGGCGGCCGGGTCGGAGGGCTGCGGATCGGCGGCGTCGAGGTGCTCCGGCAGGGGGAGCGGTACGGCTCCTTCCCGATGGTGCCGTGGTGCGGGCGGATCCGCGACGGGCGCTTCCTCGACGGCGCCGTCGTACGGCAGATGCCCCTCAACGCCCCGCCCCACGCCATCCACGGCACCGCCCGCGACGGCGCCTGGCGCACCGCCCGCACGAGCACGGCCGAGGCCGTCCTCACCCACGAGCTCGTCGACCCCTGGCCCCACCCGGGCCGCGTCACCCAGGTCGTCGCCCTCGCCGAGGACGCGCTGACGCTGACCATGTCCGTGGAGACGTACGAGTCGTCGTTCCCGGCGCAGATCGGCTGGCACCCGTGGTTCAACCGGAACCTCGGCGGCGAGGACGTGCGCATCGACTTCGACCCGGCCTGGCAGGAGGAGCGCGGCGACGACCACCTGCCCACCGGCAACCGCGTCGAGCCGAAGCCCGGCCCCTGGGACGACTGCTTCGGCATGCCCGGCGGCGTCGACGTGACCCTCACCTGGCCCGGGCAGCTGGAGCTGAAGGTGGCCAGCAGGCAGGAGTGGGTCGTCGTCTACGACGAGCAGGAGGCGGCCGTGTGCGTGGAGCCGCAGACCGGCCCGCCCAACGGGCTCAACAGCATGCCGCGCCTGGTCACGCCCCTGGAGCCGCTGGAGGCCACCACGACCTGGAGCTGGCGCCGCCTCTAAGCTGGGCGGCATGACGGACACACGCGGCGCGCTGCTGCAGCAGATCAAGGACAAGGCCGTGGTGCACGGCAAGGTGACCCTGTCGTCGGGTCTCGAGGCCGACTACTACGTCGACCTGCGCCGCGTCACCCTCGACGGCGAGGCAGCGCCGCTGGTCGGGCAGGTGCTGCTCGACCTGACCGCCGACCTGGAGTTCGACGCGGTGGGCGGCCTCACCATGGGCGCCGACCCCGTCGCCGCCGCCATGCTGCACGCGGCCGCAGCGCGCGGGCGGCGCCTGGACGCCTTCGTCGTGCGGAAGGCCGCGAAGGCGCACGGCCTGCAGCGCCGCGTCGAGGGCCCGGACATCGCGGGCCGCCGCGTGCTGGTCGTCGAGGACACCTCCACCACCGGCGGCTCCCCGCTCACCGCCGTCGAGGCCGTGCGCGAGGCCGGGGCCGAGGTCGTCGCCGTCGCGACCATCGTCGACCGGGCCACCGGCGCCGCGGAGAAGATCCAGGAGGGCGCCGGGGTGCCGTACCTCTTCGCGTTCTCCAAGGACGAGCTGGGCCTGGACTGAGCCCGGAACGACCAGGGCGTGGACGGTGGCCTGGACCTTCCGGCCAAGTCTGGAAAGATGGGGCCGACGATGACGTCGCACCCCAAGGTCTAGGTCAGGGCCGAGAACGCAGTACGCCAACCCGCAGATACAAGGAGCGGACGCATGCCCATCGCAACTCCCGAGGTCTACAACGAAATGCTGGACCGGGCGAAGGCAGGAAAGTTCGCCTACCCGGCCATCAACGTGACCTCCACCCAGACCCTGCACGCGGCCCTGCGCGGTTTCGCTGAGGCGGAGAGCGACGGCATCGTCCAGATCTCCACGGGTGGCGCCGAGTTCCTGGGCGGTCAGTACAGCAAGGACATGGTGACCGGCGCGGTCGCCCTGGCCGAGTTCGCGCACATCGTCGCCGAGAAGTACCCGGTGAACATCGCGCTGCACACGGACCACTGCCCGAAGGACAAGCTCGACGGGTACGTACGCCCGCTGCTGGCGCTCTCCAAGAAGCGCGTCGAGGCCGGCCTGGCCCCGCTGTTCCAGTCGCACATGTGGGACGGCTCCGCCGAGACCCTCGCCGACAACCTCTCCATCGCGCAGGAGCTGCTGGAGCAGGCCCGCGCTGCGAAGATCATCCTCGAGGTGGAGATCACCCCGACCGGTGGCGAGGAGGACGGCGTCTCCCACGAGATCAACGACTCCCTCTACACCACCGTCGACGACGCGATCCGCACCGCCGAGGCCCTGGGCCTGGGCGAGAAGGGCCGCTACCTGCTCGCCGCGTCCTTCGGCAACGTGCACGGCGTGTACAAGCCGGGCAACGTCGTCCTGCGTCCCGAGCTGCTGAAGGAGCTGAACGAGGGCGTCGCCGCCAAGTTCGGCAAGGCCTCCCCGTTCGACTTCGTCTTCCACGGCGGCTCCGGCTCCTCGGAGGAGGAGATCCGGACCGCCCTGGAGAACGGCGTGGTCAAGATGAACATCGACACGGACACGCAGTACGCCTTCACGCGCCCGGTCGCGGACCACATGTTCCGCAACTACGACGGCGTCCTGAAGGTCGACGGCGAGGTCGGCAACAAGAAGACCTACGACCCGCGCACCTGGGGCAAGCTGGCCGAGGCCTCCATGTCCGCGCGTGTCGTCGAGGCCTGCGGCCACCTGCGCTCGACCGGCACCAAGATCAAGTAAGTCCGTTCCGGATCACGCGTTCGAGCCCGGCACCTCTCCTGGTGCCGGGCTCTTCCGTATGCTCCCTGCATGCCCGATGTGCGGATCGCCTCGCCCCAGGGCCGGTGGATCCTGCTCACCACCGTCCTCGGCTCCAGCATGGCCCTGCTGGACTCGACCGTCGTCAATGTGGCGCTGCCCCGCATCGGCCGTGACCTTGACGCGGACATGGCGGCCCTCCAGTGGACCGTCAACGCGTACATGGTCACGCTGGCCGGGCTGATCCTGCTGGGCGGGGCGCTGGGCGACCGTTTCGGGCGCCGGAAGGTGTTCGTCGTCGGTGTGGTGTGGTTCGCGGTGGCGTCCTTGCTGTGCGGGATCGCGCCGAACGCCGGGGTGCTGATCGCCGCGCGTGCCCTGCAAGGGGTGGGCGGTGCCCTTCTCACACCGGGGTCGCTGGCGCTGATCCAGGCGTCCTTCCACCCGGACGACCGGGGACGCGCGGTGGGCCTGTGGTCCGGCTTCGGCGGGGTCGGGGCGGCGGTCGGGCCCTTCGTCGGCGGCTGGCTGGTGGACGGGCCGGGCTGGCGGTGGGTGTTCCTGCTGAACGTTCCGCTGGCCCTGCTGTGCGTGCCCGTGGCGCTGCGGCACGTGCCCGAGTCGGGCGGCGAGGGGGCCCGGGGCCGGTTCGACGTGCTGGGGGCGGTGCTGGGCGCGTCGGCGCTCGCGCTGCTGACGTACGCGTTGATCGAGGCGGCCGGTGCGGACAGCCTGGTGGTGGCGGGTACGGCGGTGGCGGGAGCGGTCGCGGCCGTGGCGTTCGTGGTCGTCGAGCGGCGGCGGTCCGAGCCGATGATGCCGCCGGACATCTTCTCCTCCCGCCAGTTCACCGCGGTCAACCTCGTCACGCTGTGCGTGTACGCGGCCCTCGGCGGATTCTTCTTCCTCGCCGCGCTTCAGCTCCAGGTGGTCGTGGGCTATTCGGCCCTCGCGGCCGGTACGGCGTTGCTGCCGACGACCGTGCTGATGCTGCTGCTGTCGGCGCGGTCCGGCGAGCTGGCCGACCGGATCGGGCCGCGGCTGCCGCTCACGGTGGGGCCGCTGCTGTGCGCCGCGGGGATGCTGCTGATGCTGCGGGTCGGGCCGGGGGCGTCGTACGTGGCCGACGTGCTGCCGGCGCTCATGGTGCTCGGGCTGGGCATGGTCACGCTGGTGGCGCCGCTGACGGCGACCGTGCTGGGGTCGGTGGACGTCTCCCGGGCGGGGCTGGCCAGCGGGATCAACAACGCGGCGGCCCGGGCGGCGGGGCTGGTGGCGGTGGCGGCGTTGCCGTTGCTGGCGGGGATGGGGGAGGAGGCGTACCGGGAGCCGGCCGCGTTCGACGCCGCCTTCGGGAAGTCGATGGCGTGGTGTGCGGGGGCGCTGGTGGTGGGGTCGGTCGTCGCGGCCGCGGCGGTACGGAGGCCGCCGCCGGGCTGCAAGCGGCCGGAGTGCCTGAGGCAGGGGGGTGTGACGGCACCGCCGCTGGAGGGGGAGCCGGTGCGGAAGCGGTTGTCCTAGGTGCGGGGGGTTTGTGCTGAGGCCGGGGCGTTGCGCAGCCCGGCGCGACGGGGTGCCGCTTCTTTGGGACGGGTGCCGCCCTGGGGGTACCTCCCAGGCCCTTAAGGCACTGGGGGAGGCACGACTGCCCGCAGCTCATGCCTGCGGCAGACTTGGGGCATGTCCATTCACGAGAACCTCCTCGGGGGCCCGCCCCCGACCCACCTCCCCGACGACCCCGGGCCACGGGAACTGCTCGCGTCGGGTACCGCGCCGGTCGACGTCGCCGCCGCGCACCCCACCTCCTCCCTCGCCTGGGCGCAGCTCGCCGACGAGGCGTACGAGCGGGGCGCGACCGTCGAGTCGTACGCGTACGCCCGCACGGGCTACCACCGCGGCCTGGACGCGCTGCGCCGCAGCGGCTGGAAGGGCCACGGCCCGGTCCCCTGGGAGCACGAGCCGAACCGCGGCTTCCTGCGTGCCCTGCACGCCCTCGCCCGTGCCGCACAGGCGATCGGCGAGCAGGAGGAGTACGAGCGCTGCTCCCAGTTCCTTAAGGACTCCTCGCCGACGGCGGCGCAGGTCCTGGGCTGACGGCGGTCCGTGTGTGAGGCCCGTCCGCCGAGCGGGCGGGCCTTGCGGTTCCGGGGGACGATTGCGGAGTATGCCCGTGGGGACCGGGGCCCCCGTGCCGGCATCGGCAGGGGCGGACCGCTACCCGGAGTTACAAAGCAGGAGACAGCGATGTCCCACGAGGCCCACGAGCCCGAGACCCCGCATCTCGATTTCCACGGCACGACGCCGTACGAGGACTACGTCAAGGCGGACGTCCTCACCCACCTCCAGCACACCCTCTCCGACGACCCCGGAGAGATGGTCTTCCTGGTCACGACCCAGGTGATGGAGCTGTGGTTCACCGTCATCGTCCACGAGTGGGAGACGGCGGCACACGCGCTGCGCGGCGACGACGTACCCACCGCGACCGCCGCGCTGAAGAGGTCCGTACGCGAGCTGGAGGCGCTCAACGCCTCCTGGAAGCCGCTCGGCCAGCTCACGCCGGCCCAGTTCAACTCGTACCGCAGCGCCCTCGGCGAGGGCTCCGGCTTCCAGTCGGCGATGTACCGGCGGATGGAGTTCCTGCTCGGCGACAAGTCCGCGTCCATGCTCGTCCCGCACCGGGGCGCGCCGCGCGTGCACGCCGAGCTGGAGAAGGCGCTGCACGAGCCGAGCCTGTACGACGAGGTGGTGCGGCTGCTCGCGCGGCGCGGGTACGACATCCCGCAGACCGTGCTGGGGCGTGACGTGTCGCAGCGCTACGAGCCGTCCTCGCAGGTGGAGGCCGCCTGGACGGCCGTCTACTCGGGTGACGAGAGCGACGAACTCGCCCGGCTCGGCGAGGCGTTGAGCGATGTCGCCGAGCTGGTGTGGCGCTGGCGCAACGACCACCTCGTCGCCACCCGCCGCGCGATGGGCGCCAAGACCGGCACGGGCGGCTCCGCCGGAGTGGCCTGGCTGGAGAAGCGGGCGCAGAAGCAGGTGTTCCCCGAGCTGTGGACGGCGCGGTCCTATGTCTGAACTCGCGATGCGCGCGGAGAAGCTGGACGCCGCCGACGACCTGCGCGGCAAGCGGGACGCCTTCCTTTTGGACGACGTGGTGTACCTCGACGGCAACTCGCTCGGCGCGCTGCCGGCCGTCGTCCCCGGGCGGGTCGAGGACGTCGTACGCCGCCAGTGGGGCGAGCTGCGCATCCGGTCCTGGGAGGAGAGCGGCTGGTGGACCGCGCCCGAGCGGATCGGTGACCGGATCGCCCCGCTGGTCGGGGCGGCGCCCGGGCAGGTCGTGGTGGGCGACTCGACAAGTGTCAACGTGTTCAAGGCACTCGTGGGTGCGGTGCGGATGGCCGGGGAGGGCCGCGACGAGATCATCGTCGATGCCACGACCTTCCCCACCGACGGCTATATCGCACAGTCCGCCGCCCGGATGACCGGCTGCACGCTGCGGCCGGTGGCACCGGCACAGGTGCCGGGCGCGCTGGGCGACCGGACCGCCGCCGTCCTCCTCAACCACGTCGACTACCGCACCGGCCGGCTGCACGACCTGCCGGCGCTGACGGCCGCCGTGCACGGGGCGGGCGCGTACGTCGTCTGGGACCTGTGCCACAGCGCGGGCGCGCTGCCGGTGGGGCTGGACGAGCACGGCGTGGATCTCGCGGTCGGCTGCACCTACAAGTACCTGAACGGCGGGCCGGGTTCACCGGCGTACCTGTACGTGCGCCGGGAGCTTCAGCACCGCTTCGACTCCCCGCTGCCCGGGTGGAACTCCCACGCCGAGCCGTTCGGGATGCGGAGCGGGTACGAGCCGGCACCCGGCGCCCTGCGCGGCCGGGTCGGCACGCCGGACATCCTCTCCATGCTCGCCCTGGAGGCGGCTCTGGAGGTGTGGGACGGGGTGCCGGTCGAGGCGGTGCGGGCCAAGTCGCTCGCGCTGACGGACTTCTTTTTGGAGTGCGTGGCCGCGTATGTGCCCGAGGGCAGGGTCGAGTGCCTGACGCCGGTGCCGCACGCGGAGCGGGGCAGCCAGATCGCCCTGCGCTGCGACGGGGCCGGTGACGTGATGAAACGGCTCATCGAGCGGGGTGTGGTCGGCGACTTCCGGGCGCCGGACGTGCTGCGCTTCGGCTTCACGCCGCTGTACGTGGGCTTCGCCGACGTGGAGCGGGCGGCGCGGGTGCTGGCTCAGACGCTGGGGTGAGTTCCCCGGGACGAACGGCCCCTGCCGCCGCGGGGGCCGTTCGGTCTTCACCCAGCGTGACATCCACGTGTCCGCCCACGTCACCTGCCTGATACCGTCCCGGCCAACGGCCGGATCCCCGCCTGGTCCGCCATCTACGTTTGATCGCTGAGAGGTTGGAGCATGACGGACGACGTCGCAGCAGCACGGGCCGCCGCCGAGGAGAAGTCGGCGTTCTCCCACGCGCCCGTCGCCCCCGACGCCACCGCCGCCTACGGCGACCACGCCGACCAGGTGATCGACTTCTACGCCCCGCGCCGGCAGGGCGGCCCGGGCGGGCCCGCCCCGGTCGTCCTCGTGCTGCACGGCGGTGCCTGGCGGGCGCCCTACGACCGCCGTCACATCAGCCCGTTCGCGGACTTCCTCGCCCGCCGCGGGTTCGCCGTGGCCAGTGCCGAGTACCGGCGCGGTCGTGACGACGACTCCGTCGCGGGCCGCTGGCCCGACACCTTCGACGACGTCGCGGCCGCGCTGGACGCCCTTCCGGCGCTCGTCCGGGAGCTGCTGCCGCAGGCCGACCCGCGCCGTACGGTCATCACCGGGCACTCGGCGGGCGGGCACCTCGCCCTGTGGGCCGCTGCCCGGCACGTCCTGCCGGCCGGCTCGCCCTGGCGCGCCGGCAGCCCGGCGGCTCTGCGCGGCGTGGTCGCCCTCGCCCCGATCGCGGACCTCGCGGTCGCCGACAAGCTGGACGTGTGCGGCGGTGCCGTACGACAACTCCTGGGCGGAGACGAGCACTTCGCCGAGCGGCAGCCGTACGCGGACCCGGCGCTGCTGCTGCCCACCGGCATCGCCACCACCCTCGTCCAGGGCCGCACGGATCTCGACGTGCCGCAGGTGGTCGCCGAGTCGTACGCGGACGCGGCGGCGAAGGCCGGGGAGATGGTGGGAGTGACGCTGCTGGAGGACGTGGGGCACTTCCCGCTCATCGACCCGGCGGCGGACGCGTGTGCCGTGGTGGTGGAGGAGATCGCGCAACTGGCTTGGTGAGAGGCCTTCTCGGGGTGCCTTCTCGGGGTGCTCATAGAGGCGACCCCGGTCATACCCGTAGTACCTGAGAGCCAGGCCGCAGGTGAGCTCCCCGGTGTGACGCGAACGACGAGTCCCGATCCGTAACTTCCCTTCCGTGCGGACCCGATGGCCGGGTGCGCCGGAGGGGGACGACCATGGGGTTCGCAGCGAAGTACCGCCGTGGGGGCGGCGGTCGGCACCGCGGCGGCCGATGGCGTCGAGCCGCGCTCGCCGGTCTCATCACCGGCGCGGTGGTGTTCCCTCTCTCCGCGTCGGGACGCCCGGAGATCCCCGCGCCGGCCCCCGCCTCCCTCGCACCCCTCAGCGCGTCGACGCTCGACGAGGCGTACGCGGCCAACCGTGCCAACGCCGCCGAAGCGGCCCGGATGGCCGCCGCCCACCAGGACCGGGACCGTGCCGCGACGGACCGCGCGCTGGCCACCCCGGCCCGGCGTCTCCTCGGGTTCGACGGCCGCGGCTCCGGCCGGGTGACGGAGGTCCTGGGCGACCTCGCCCGCGCCGACCGCATCGCCGTCCTGGTCCCCGGCTCCGACACGAGCCTCGACACCTACGGCCGGTTCCACACGGCGGCCGCCGCCCTGTACGGGCAGCTCGCCCGGCAGGCCCCCGCGGGCACGCGCACGGCGGTCGTGGCCTGGCTGGGCTACGAGACGCCGGGCACGGTCAGCGCGACGGTCACGACGACCGGCAGGGCGGAGCAGGCGGCCCCGCGGCTGCGCGCGCTCGTCACCGACCTGCGTGCCATAGCGGGCGGCGGACCGCGCATCTCGCTGCTGTGCCACTCGTACGGCTCGGTCGTCTGCGGCCGTGCCGCCGCCGGGCTCGCCGTCGACGACATCGCGCTGGTCGGCAGTCCCGGCACCGGCGCGGACTCCGCGGCCGCCCTGCACACCCGCGCCCGCGTCTGGGCGGCCCGCGGCGGCGACGACTGGGTGGAGAACATCCCGCACCTCAGCGCGGACCTGTTCGGCACCACCGTCGGCTTCGGCACCGACCCCGTCTCCCCGGCCTTCGGCGCCCGGGTCTTCGCGGCCGGCGACGGCGGCCACAGCGACTACTTCAGCCCCGGCTCGACCTCCCTGACCAACCTGACCCGGATCGTCCTGGGCGAGACCAAGGCGGTGACTCATGACTGACGTCGGAGTACTCGGAGTCCGAGGTGTCCGGCATGCGGTGCGCCGCGGCGCCGAACGCGTCGGCGCGGCCACCCCGGCCGGCCGCGACCGGGCCGTGGACGCGCTGCGCGCCGCCGCGGTCCTCGGTGTCGTCCTCGGGCACTGGCTGGTCACGGCCCTGGTCGCCGACAGCGGCACCCTGCGCACGGCGAGCCCCCTCCAGCACATGCCCTGGCTGACGCCCGTCTCCTGGATGTTCCAGACGCTCGCCGTGTTCTTCCTGGTCGGCGGGCATGTCGCCACACGCAGTCTGGCCTCGGCCCGGGCCCGGGGCATCCCGTACCACCACTGGCTGACGGCCCGGCTGACCCGGCTGTTCACACCGGTCGCCGCCGTCCTCACCCTGTGGACGATCGCCGCGCTCGCCCTGCTGCTGTCGGGTGCGGAGTTCGGGACGGTGCGGACGCTGGTGAAGCTGGCCCTGTCCCCGCTGTGGTTCCTCGTGGTGTTCGCGGCCCTGACGGCGGCGACCCCGCTGCTGACCCGGCTGAACCCGCTCTGGCCGCTGGCCGTCGTACTCCATGTGGACCTGCTGCGCTTCGGCCTCGGCGGCCCCTCCTGGCTGGGCTGGGTGAACGTGGCCGCGGGCTGGCTGGTGCCCTACACCCTGGGCGCGGCCTGGACCCGGGGCGAGCTGGAGCGCCGCCGCGCGGGCTGGATCCTGCTCGCCGGCGGTGCGGCGGCGACCGCCGGGCTCGTCGTGTGGGCGGGCTATCCGGCGTCGATGGTCGGCGTCCCGGGGGAGGGCATGTCCAACCTGGACCCGCCGACGCTGGCCGTCGTCACCTTCGGGCTGGCCCAGTGCGGCCTCGCCCTGCTGCTGCGCGAGCGGCTGCGGCGGGCGATGCGCCGGCCCGTGGCGTGGGCGGCGGTGGCCCTCGTCAACCTCTCCGCGATGACCGTCTTCCTGTGGCACCAGACGGCCCTGATGGCCACGACGGCCACCGGCCTCCTCGCGGGGCACTTCCCCGGCCTGCACACGGTGCCCGACAGCCTCGGCTGGGTCGGGGCCCGGCTGCTCTGGCTGCCCGTGTTCGCCCTGGTCCTCGCGGTCTGCTGGGCCGCCTTCCGGTCCTTCGAGCAGGGCGCGGGCGGCCGGGGCCGCAGGTCGCGGGTGGTGCGGGAGCACCGTCCGTCCGACCGGGGGACAGCGGTGGAGGCGCGCCATGTCTAGGCTGGGGCGCGTGACGGACACGGGGGTGGGCCGCGCGCTGCGGGCGCGCGTCAGGGGCTGGCTGCGGGTGCTGCGCGAGGACCTGTGGACTGCCCGGGCGGACCCGCTGCCGCCCTCCACCTGGCTGCGCTGGCTGCCGCACGGGCTGGTGTGCCTGGTCGCGTTCGGTGTCACCGTCGGCGCGGTGGGGCAGCTCGTCGACAACGGCGGGGTGGGTACGCAGATCGCCTTCCCACTCGGACTGGCGCAGGGCGGTGCCATGGTGCTCGCGCTGTGGCGGCCCATCCCGGCGTGGTGGCTCTCGACGGCGGCCATGCTGCTGGGCGCCCTCGAAGTGCGCCGCCAGCTGCTGGCCGGTGGCGCCCCCGACTTCACCTGGCCCTGGACGTCGGCGGGGATCATCGGACACATGGCGGTGCTGCTGCTGCTCGCCCTGCGGGTGCGCACCCGGGTGTCCGTCGAGGCGCTCGCGCTGACCGCGCTCCTCACCTACGTCGTCCAAGGGCTGCTGGGCGCGGGCGGCTATTCGTCCACCGGGGTGCTCGCGGTCACCCTGTTCGCCGTCGTCGTGGTCCTCGGCACCGCCCTGCGCGGCCGCCGCGAGGCCCGTGCGCAACTCGTCGAGCAGACCACGCTCACCGCCGAGGAGCGCACCCGGCGCACGCTGCTGGAGGAGCGCAGCCGCATAGCGCGGGAGCTGCACGACGTGGTGGCCCACCACATGTCGGTCATCTCCATACAGGCGCAGGTCGCCCCGCACCTGGTGGAGAACCCGCCCGACGAGCTCAAGGAGAACCTCGCCGGCATCCGGGAGAACGCCCTGGAGGCGCTGACCGAGCTGCGCCGCGTGCTGGGCGTGCTGCGCTCGGAGCACCCCGGGCCGGGGGAGCCCGCCGGCCCGGACGGCGACATCGCCGGCCATGCCCCGCAGCCCACCCTCGACCGGCTCGACGCGCTGGTGGAGAACACCCGGGCCGCCGGCCGCGAGGTCATCACCGAGATCAACGGCGAGCGGCGGCCGCTGCCGCCCGGCGTGGAGCTGTCCGCGTACCGGATCGTGCAGGAGGCGCTGAGCAACGTCCTGCGGCACGCGCCCGGCGCGAGCGCCAAGGTCCGTCTGACGTATCAGCCGGACGGGCTGGAGGTGGAGATAGTCAACTCCAGGCCGACCGGCCCCGCTCCGCCGTCGACGGGAGCGGGACACGGACTGCTCGGCATGCGGGAGCGGGTCGCGATGCTCGGCGGCACCATGACGGCGCACCCGTGGCACTGGGACGGCTTCAAGGTCACCGCGTTCCTCCCGGACGTCCCGCCCGCCGACGCCCCGGGCACCCATCACCCCACGGCCCCTTAGGAGGGACCTCATGACGAGCGGTACCGGCAAACCCATCCGGGTTCTCATCGTCGACGACCAGGCGATGGTCCGGCAGGGCTTCACCGTGCTGCTCGGCACCCAGCCCGACATAGAGGTCGTCGGCGACGCGAAGGACGGAGAGGGCGGTGTCGCGAAGGCCGCCGAGACCGCCCCGGACGTCGTCCTCATGGACATCCGCATGCCCGGGATCGGCGGCATCGAGGCCACCGAGCGCATCACGACCGCCCACCCGGACATCAGGGTGCTGGTGCTCACCACCTTCGACCTCGACGAGTACGTGTACGACGCGCTGCGCGCCGGAGCCTCCGGGTTCCTGCTGAAGGACGCGTCGTCGGAGCAGCTCGCCGAGGCGGTCCGGGTCATCGCGGCCGGCGACGCGCTGCTCGCCCCGGTCATCACCCGGAAGCTGATCGCCGAGTTCTCCCGGCTGGACGACCGGCCCCGCGCCCCGCTCAAGGAACGGATCGGTGACCTGACCGAGCGCGAGACGGAGGTGCTCGCCCTGATCGCGCAGGGCCTGTCGAACGCGGAGATCTCCAAGCACCTGTTCGTCGCCGAGCAGACGGTGAAGACCCACGTGGGCCGGATCCTGGTGAAGCTGGGCCTGAGGGACCGGACGCAGGCGGCGGTGTTCGCGTACGAGTCGGGGCTGGTCCGTCCGTCGGGGTACTGAAGCCGGGCCCCGGGGGCCCCGTAGTACCTGAGAGGGACGGTGTGGAACCCCTCTCACTGGGGACGACCGCGTCCCGGGGGGCGCATACCGTTCTGTACGTGACCGAGACGACTCACTCGCAGACCACGCCACCGGGGGGCGGGGCCAAGCCACGCAGCCCGGAGTACCGGCTGGCCGTGGACGCCCTGCGCGGGCTGCGGCAGGACCTCATCCACGACGCGTTCGCCTACCGCCAGCTGCCGCGCATGCGCGTCGACGGCCCCCTGACCAGGAGGCTGCCCGGCCGTCTGCGGGAGCTCGCGGCCTGGACGCCGCACGCCGTGATCTGCGCGGCCGCCCTGATCGCCCTGGCCATCGCCACGGTCGACCAGGGCATGGCCCTGGTGCTCGGCCTGCTCGCCGCGGTCCCGGTCCTGCTGACCCTGGTCCGCCCGGTCGGCGCGTTCTGGGTGTCCATGGCGGCCACCCCCCTGGCTCTCCCGTTCGGCGACGACTGGGGCGACTGGCCCTGGCTGCCGGGCAGCTTCGCCTGTCACCTGACGGTGCTGACGATCGTGGCCATACGCACCAGGCCGCGCACGGCCGCCTGGATGTGGGCGCTCACCGCGGCCTACGGCGTCCTCGCGGAGACGCTCTTCGGCACGGCGGGCCGCTACAGCACCAATACCGGCCCCATGCTGGTCGTCTCCGCGTTCGTCCTCCTTGCCGTGACCGTCTGGCACATCCGCCGGCACGCGGAGCAGGAGGTCACCGCCCAGCAGACGGTCACCGCGCACGAGCGCTCCCGCCGCACCCTGCTGGAGGAGCGCACGACGATCGCCCGCGAGCTGCACGACGTGGTCGCCCACCACATGTCGGTGGTCGCCATCCAGGCGGAGGCCGCGCCCTACCGGGTGGAGAACCCGCCGCCGGAGCTGGAGAAGGCCTTCGCCACGATCCGGGAGAACGCGGTGGCGGCCCTGACCGAGCTGCGCCGCGTCCTGGGCGTCGTCCGCGCCGAGGACTACGAGGCCCCGGACGCCCCGCAGCCCACGCTCGCCGACCTGGAAGGGCTGCTGGCCAATGTGCGGGAGGCCGGACTGGGCGTCGAGAAGGTGGTGACCGGCGCGGTCCGCGAGCTGCCGCAGGGCGTGGAGCTGTCGGCGTACCGGATCGTGCAGGAGGCCCTGAGCAACACCCTGCGGCACGCGCCCGGTGCGAGTGCCCGCGTCGAGATCGGGTACGTTCTCGGCGGCCTGGGCCTGCGCATAGTCAACGGCCCGCCGCCGAACCCGGGCCTGATCAAGCCCTCGCCGGGCGCCGGGCACGGCATCACGGGCATGCGGGAGCGCGTGACGATGCTGAACGGCGAGATGACGGCGGGCCAGACGGACGACGGAGGCTACGAGGTGGCGGTGTTCCTGCCGGTCGCCCTGCCGGACGAGGACGACGCATGACCATTCGCGTGCTGATCGCGGACGACCAGATGATGGTGCGCGAGGGCTTCTCGGTCCTGCTGAACGCGATGCCGGACATCGAGGTCGTCGGCGAGGCGGTGAACGGCCGGGAGGCCGTCGCGAAGGTCCGCGAACTCGCCCCGGACATCGTGCTGATGGACATCCGCATGCCCGAGCTGAACGGCATCGAGGCGACCCGCGAGATCGTCGCCGCCGACGGCGCGGCGAAGGTGCTGGTGCTCACCACCTTCGACCTCGACGAGTACGTCTACCAGGCGCTGCGCGCGGGAGCCTCCGGGTTCCTCCTCAAGGACGCCTCGGCCCGCCAGCTCGCCGACGGCGTGCGGGTCGTGGCCGCCGGTGAGGCCCTCCTGGCCCCCTCGGTGACCAGGCGCCTGATCACCGAGTTCTCCAAGCTCTCCGAGACCCCCCGCCTCATGCCCTCGGCGCAGGCGGCGTACGGCGACCTCACCGACCGGGAGACGGAGGTGCTGATCCTCATCGCGCAAGGCCTGTCGAACGCGGAGATCGCCGAGCGGCTGGTGGTCGCCGAGTCGACGATCAAGACGCATGTCAGCCGGATCCTGGTGAAGCTGGGCCTGAGGGACCGGACGCAGGCGGCGGTGTTCGCGTACGAGGCGCGGCTGGTGACGCCCGGCTAGCCGGGGGCACGTCGGAACACCCCTGGTCAGACAGGGGGGTGTGGGGCTAGCGTCCGTCCATGGCAGCTGTTTCCGACCTCGCGTTCGACCCGTGGGACCCGGCGTTCCTCGCCGACCCGTACCCCGCCTACGCCGAGCTGCGTGCCCGGGGCCGCGTGCACTACTACGAGCCCACGAACCAGTGGCTCGTCCCGCACCACGCGGACGTCTCGGCGCTGCTGCGCGACCGGCGCCTGGGCCGGACGTACCAGCACCGGTTCACGCACGAGGAGTTCGGCCGCACCGCGCCCCCGCCGGAGCAGGAGCCGTTCCACACGCTCAACGACCACGGGATGCTCGACCTGGAGCCGCCGGACCACACCCGGATCCGGCGCCTGGTGTCGAAGGCGTTCACACCGCGCACGGTGGAGCGGCTGAAGCCGTACGTGCGGGGTCTGGCGGACGAGCTGGCCTCGGCCCTGGCCGAAGCGGGCGGCGGCGACCTGCTGAAGGACGTCGCCGAGCCCCTCCCGGTGGCGGTGATCGCCGAGATGCTCGGCATCCCGGAGTCCGACCGGGCTCCGCTGCGCCCCTGGTCGGCGGACATCTGCGGGATGTACGAGCTGAACCCGTCCAGGGAGACGGCGGCGAAGGCGGTCAGGGCGTCGGTGGAGTTCTCCGACTACCTGCGCGAACTGATCGCGGCCCGCCGCAAGGAGCCGGGCGAGGACCTCGTCTCGGGCCTGATCGCGGCCCACGACGAGGGCGACCGCCTCACCGAACAGGAGATGATCTCCACCTGCGTCCTCCTCCTGAACGCCGGCCACGAGGCCACGGTGAACTCCACGGTCAACGGCTGGTACGCCCTGTTCCGCAACCCGTCCCAGCTGGAGCTGCTGCGCGCGGACCACACGCTCATCCCTTCCGCCGTGGAGGAGCTGATGCGCTACGACACCCCGCTCCAGCTCTTCGAGCGCTGGGTCCTGGACGAGATCGAGATCGCCGGCACGACGATCCCCCGCGGCGCGGAGATCGCCATGCTCTTCGGCTCCGCCAACCATGACCCGGCGGTGTTCGAGAACCCGTCCGCCCTCGACCTGACCCGCCGGGACAACCCCCACATCTCCTTCAGCGCCGGCATCCACTACTGCATCGGCGCACCCCTGGCCCGCATCGAACTGGCCGCCTCGATGGGGGCGCTGCTGGAGAGGGCACCGACGCTGCGACTGGCCGCCGAGCCGGAGAGGAAGCCGAACTTCGTGATCAGGGGGCTGGAGGGGCTGGCCGTGGAGGTGGGCTGATCACCCGTCCTGCGCTGATCACCCGTCCTGCTGATCGCTGGTGGAATCGACATCAGGTGATCATGTCCCGCCTCCGCAACCCCGCAAGCCCCGCGGCCACCAGCGCCACCGCCAGCCCGGTCAGCACCACCACCGGCCCCCACTCCATGGATCCTCCCGGCAGCTTCGGCAGATGCCCGAACGGCGAGAGGTCCAGCACCGCCTGCGGTACATCGAGCGCGGGGCCGACCCAGCCGATCAGCAGGACCGCCCCGGCCACGCCCCAGGCCGCCGCTGCCGCCCGGGGCAGCAGGCCGTGCAGCAGGACGGCGAGGCCGCCGATCACCCAGATCGCCGGCAGTTGCACCAGGCACGCTCCCAGGATCGGACCGGTCTCCCTGCCGTAGCCGGCGGCCAGGCCGAGGCCGGCCAGGAGCATGATGAGCGTCGAGCCGCCGAAGGCGATCACCAGGTGGCCCGCGGCCCAGCGCAGGCGTCCGACCGCGTTCGCCAGGACCGGTTCCGCCCGGCCGGAGGTCTCCTCGCCGTTGAGGCGGAGCACCGACGCCACGATGTACAGCGCCGCGACCAGCCCGAGCATGCCGACCATCGACGCCAGGAACGCGTCCGTCAGGCCGGACCGGCCGCCCATCCGCTCGAAGATGCGCCGGGCGTTCTCGTTGTCGCCGACCAGGTCGGCCGCGCCCTCGGTCATGCCGCCGTAGACGATCCCGGCGAGGAGGAAACCGATGCTCCAGCCCAGCACGCCGCCCCGCTGCAACCGCCAGGCCAGCGCCCCCGCGCTGCCCAGGCGCCCGGTCGCCGGGCCCGGCCGGGTGGGCAGGAAGCTCATGCCCAGGTCCCGGCGGCCGGCCAGCCCGTACGCCACCGCGCCCTGGACGAGGGCCGCCCCGGCGAGCAGCGCCAGCACCCACCAGCGTTCGTCCGCGTACGGGCGCAGGTTCTCCAGCCAGCCGAGCGGCGACACCCACGTCAGCACCGACGAGCCGTCGTCCGTCGCCGAGTCGCCCGCCGCGCGCAGCACGAACGCGGCGCCCAGCACCGCCGCCGTCAGCCCACGGGCCAGCCGCGCGCTCTCCGTGAGCTGGGCGACGATCGCCGCCATCGTGGCGAAGACCATCCCAACACCGGCGATGCCGAGTCCGAGAGCCAGTGCCCCGGCCGTGCCCTGACCGGCCAGGCCGGCCGTCAGCAGCAGCGCCAGCACCCCGTTCGCGACCGCCGCCGCCAGCAGGGCCGCCGTCAGGGAGGCCCGGCGGCCCACCATGCCGGACGCGACCAGCTCCTGACGGCCGCTCTCCTCCTCGTCCCGGGTGTGCCGTACGACGACCAGCAGGCTCATCACGGCGGCCAGGGCGCCCGCGTAGACGCCGGCCCGCCAGGCCGTCAGCGCGCCCAGCGAGTCGCCGAAGACCGGGCCGACCATCGCGCGCAGCGAGGAGTTGGTCTCCATCTGCCGGATCAGGTCGGCGCGTTCGGCCGGGGTGCCGTAGAGGCCCTCCAGGGTGTTCGGCATGGAGAGGACCATCAGGGCGTTCACCGCGATCCACACCGGGATCATCAGCCGGTCCCGGCGCAGGGCGAACCGCAGCAGCGTGCCGGTCCCGGCCAGCTGGCGTGAGCTGCCGGGCCGCACCGCGAAGGTCGTCATCGGGCGGCCGCCTCGTCCTGGTAGTGGCGCAGGAACAGTTCCTCCAGCGTCGGCGGCGTCGACGTCAGCGACCGTACGCCCGACTCGCTCAGGGACCGCAGGACGGCGTCCAGTCCGTCGGTGTCGACCTGGAGCCGCACCCGGCGCCCCTGCACGTCGAGGTCGTGGACGCCGGGCAGGCCCGCCAGCCCGTCGGGCGGGCCCGCGAGTTCGGCGACGACACTGGTGCGGGTCAGGTGGCGCAGGTCGGCGAGCGAACCGCTCTCGACCGTGCGGCCCTTGCGGATGATGCTCACCCGGTCGCACAGCTCCTCGACCTCGCTCAGGATGTGGGAGGAGAGCAGGATCGTGCGGCCCCGGTCGCGCTCTTCCGCCACACAGCGCTGGAAGACCTCCTCCATCAGCGGGTCCAGGCCCGAGGTCGGCTCGTCGAGGATCAGCAGGTCGACGTCGGAGGCGAACGCGGCGACCAGGGCGACCTTCTGCCGGTTGCCCTTGGAGTACGTGCGGCCCTTCTTGGTGGGGTCGAGTTCGAACCGCTCGATCAGCTCCGCGCGGCGCCGGGGGTCCAGTCCTCCGCGCAGCCTGCCGTACAGGTCGATGACCTCGCCGCCGGAGAGGTTGCGCCACAGCGTCACGTCCCCGGGGACGTACGCGATACGGCGGTGCACCTCCACCGCGTCCGTCCAGGGGTCGTGGCCGAGCACCTGGGCGGCGCCCGAGTCGGCGCGCAGCAGGCCGAGCAGGACCCGAATGGTGGTGGACTTGCCCGAGCCGTTGGGGCCGAGGAAGCCGTGGACCTCGCCGGAGGCGACCTCCAGGTCGAGCCCGTCGAGAGCGTGCGTCCGTCCGAAGGACTTGTGCAGTCCGGAGACGGTGATGGCCTTCGTCATGCTTCAGAACGTACGCTTCTTTCAGAAATTTGTGAAGTTAAGGAAGCCTATGAAGCGTGGATAGGATGAACCACATGACGGAATCAGCCAGCAGCGCGCGGGACACGGAGGCCGTGTCGAGGTTCGTCGAGTCCTTCGCGGCGCAGCTCGTCGAGGCTGGGATGCAGAGGATGCCCGCCCGGGTCTTCGCCGCGCTCCTCTCCTCGGACGAGGGCTCGATGACCTCGGCCGAGCTGGGCGAACAGCTCCGGATCAGTCCCGCGGCGGTGTCCGGGGCGGTGCGCTACCTGGCCCAGACGCACATGGTCTCGCGCGAACGGGAGCCCGGCTCACGCCGTGAGCGCTACCGCGTCCACGGCAACCAGTGGTACGAGGCACTGACCAACCGCGAGGCCGTCATCAAACGCTGGGAAGGCGCCCTGCGCGAGGGCGTCACCAGCCTCGGCGCCGACACCCCGGCCGGCCGCCGCATGGCCGAAACGCTCGCGTTCTTCGAGTTCATCGAGACCGAGATCGTGGAGATGATGGAGCGCTGGCGCGTGCACCGGGAGAAGAAGTTCGGGCAGGAATGACGAGCGGCCGCGGCTCACGGCGCCGCCGGCACCGTCAGCCCCCAGGCCCCCTCCCGGACCACCCACGTCCGGGTCCGTACCGGCCCCGACACCACCGTGTCCGCCCGGTAGCGGAAGTGGGCACCCGACACCGTCACCGTCCGGCCCTCCGCGAGCAGGGGTGAGGCCTCGGCGCCCACCGACACCGGGCGGACCTCCACCGAGGCCACCCCGGAGGCCGAGGGCGACACCGACACCGCCTCGACCGGCTGGTTCAGGTCGACGAGGGTTTCGCCGTCGACCTCGACGCGCAGCCGGGAGGGGCCGGGCTCGGGAGCGGAGGCGAGCCGGGACGGGCGGGCGGCCGGGACCAGGGTGCGCACCAGGGACTGGCAGGTCCGCAGCCAGGGGCGGCCCGGCGCGACCTCGTCCGGCGCGTCCGGGCCGGCCTGCAACGGCGGTATCCGCAGCGCGCCGAGCACCACCCCGTCACTGTCGTCGACCATCAGGTCCATCCGCCGCTCGACCCCGTCGAGCACCGCCCGAGCCGCCGCCACCGTCCCGGTCGGCACCCCCAGCGACCGGGCGAGGGACAGCACGCCCCCGACCGGTATCACCGACAGCGCGCATCCGGTCAGCTCCCGATGCCGGTGCAGCAGCGACACCGCGCGGATCAGGGCCCGGTCGTCGCCGACCACGACCGGGCGCCGCGAGCCCCGCCGGGCCAGCGCCCGGGCGAACTCCTCCGGCCCCTCCGGCAGGCACAGCTTCACGGTCGCACCCGCTCCGAGCACGTCTTTCGCTATCCGGACGGACTCGCCGTCCGACCTACGGGCGACCGGGTCGATGACCACCAGGAGCTGCTCGGATGTCGCGGAAGTCGCCACCTCGGCCATGCCTCGCTTCCTCGGGTAGCATCTTTGTGCAAGAGCCCCTTGCGCTATTGCGCCAGGGGCTTCGTCTATTCCGGGGCATCCGGTCCGACGGTTGGCGGCCAACGGCGGTCGCGGTGTACGCGGCTTCATACCTCCGCGTTCGCCCTCGACCATGGACATGCCCCACCCGGAAGGGGTGTACGCGCGTGCCCGCACTTGTGCTGCTCGGTGCTCAGTGGGGTGACGAAGGCAAGGGAAAGGCCACCGACCTGCTCGGTGGATCCGTGGACTATGTAGTGCGCTACCAGGGCGGCAACAACGCCGGCCACACGGTGGTCGTCGGAGACCAGAAGTACGCACTGCACCTCCTCCCTTCCGGAATCCTGTCCCCCGGCTGCACGCCGGTCATCGGTAACGGTGTCGTCGTCGACCCGTCGGTCCTGCTCTCCGAGCTGAGCGGTCTGAACGAGCGTGGTGTCGACACCTCCAAGCTCCTCCTCAGCGGTAACGCGCACATCATCACGCCGTACAACGTCACGGTCGACAAGGTGACGGAGCGCTTCCTCGGCAAGCGGAAGATCGGCACGACCGGGCGCGGCATCGGACCGACCTACGCCGACAAGATCAACCGTGTCGGCATCCGCGTGCAAGACCTGTACGACGAGTCGATCCTCACGCAGAAGGTCGAGGCGGCCCTCGACGTCAAGAACCAGATCCTCACCAAGCTCTACAACCGGCGCGCGATGGCCGTCGACCAGGCCGTCGAGGAGCTGCTGGGCTACGCCGACAAGCTCGCGCCGTACGTCGCCGACACCGTCCTGGTCATCAACCAGGCGCTGGAGGAGGACAAGGTCGTCCTGTTCGAGGGCGGCCAGGGCACGCTCCTCGACATCGACCACGGCACGTATCCCTTCGTCACCTCCTCCAACCCGACCGCGGGCGGCGCCTGCACGGGCGCGGGTGTCGGTCCGACGAAGATCAGCCGCGTCATCGGCATCCTCAAGGCCTACACGACCCGTGTCGGCGCGGGCCCGTTCCCGACGGAGCTCTTCGACGAGGACGGCGAGGCGCTGCGCCGCATCGGCGGCGAGCGTGGCGTCACCACCGGCCGTGACCGCCGCTGCGGCTGGTTCGACGCGGTCATCGCCCGCTACGCGACCCGCGTGAACGGCCTGACCGACTTCTTCCTCACCAAGCTCGACGTCCTCACCGGCTGGGAGCAGATCCCGGTCTGCGTGGCGTACGAGATCGACGGCAAGCGCGTCGAGGAGCTCCCGTACTCCCAGACCGACTTCCACCACGCGAAGCCGGTCTACGAGATGCTGCCGGGCTGGAGCGAGGACATCAGCAAGGCCAAGTCCTTCTCCGACCTGCCGAAGAACGCCCAGAACTACGTCAAGGCGCTGGAGGAAATGTCCGGCGCCCCGATCTCCGCGATCGGCGTGGGCCCGGGCCGGGACGAGACGATCGAGATCAACTCGTTCCTGTAGGCCGCACGGCCGTCAGCGCTCCCTCACCGGCGCCCCGCGCGGGCGCCGGTGATCGGGCTTAGGCTGAAAGTCCTAGCCCGCGTGCGTCGACGAGAAGAAGGTGAGTGCGATGCGCGTCATGCTCAAGGCCTCCATGGACACGGAGAAGGCCAACGAAGCCATCCGGAACGGCACCTTGGGGAAGCTGATCCAGGAGTCACTGGAACAGATCAAGCCCGAAGCGGCCTACTTCACCTCCGAGCACGGCAAGCGCACGGCCTTCCTGTTCTTCGACATGCAGGACAGCTCGCAGATGCCGGTGCTCAGCGAGCCCTTCTTCCTCCAGCTCAACGCGGAGGTCACCTACACGCCGGTGATGAACGTGGAGGACGTCCAGAAGGGCCTCTCCCAGCTCGGACGCTGAGCCCCGCGGTTCAGCTGAACACGATCATCGACCCCTGGGCCAGACTCCGCGTCACGGCCGCGTGCAGACCCAGCCAGACGTGGCGTTCCCGGGCGAAGGGGCTCGGATCGTACGGGGCCGGCACGGCGGGTTCCTCCAGTTCCGTGGGCACGAGCGGCGGTTGTGGCGCGGCCGGCGGGTTGGCCGGGTCGATCCCGATGACGGGGGCGACCACCTCCAGCTCCCGCAGCAGGGCGTGCGAGGAGCCCAGCGGACCGCCGCCCGCGAGGAGCTCGTCGTCGGCGAGCGGGCTGGGGAAGTCGACGGGGACGTAGGCACCCGCGTGGTCGTAGTGCCAGACGAGGTGCGACTGCTGGGCCGTCGACTCGAACATCTCCAGCAACTGCTCGTAGTCGCCGCCGAGTTCGTCCACAGGCGTCACCGGCAGGCCGCACACCTGGAGCAGGTAGGCGCGGCGCAGGAAGTGCAGCGCGTCGTAGTCGAAGCCCGCCACCGGGGCGACGTCGCCCGACAGGCCCGGCATGTACTGGTACACCGGCACCGGCGGCAGCCCCGCCTCGGCGAGCACCTTGTTGTATTGCGCGAGTTCCTCGGCGAACGGATTGTCCGGCGTGTGGCACAACACGTCGACGAGCGGTACCAGCCACAGGTCACAGGCCAAAGAAGGCTCCTCGCTCAGCTCGGTGGGTCGGGTGGCACGGTGGTCAGGGAAGGGTATCGGTGCGGCACGAAAAGCGGCTCCCGCCGTGCATGTCCCATACCCACACGGACAGATGCGACGCAGGTCATCCCGAGGCGAGGCGTTCGATCAGGGCGACGGAGTGGGCGTTGTAGCCGGCGATGATCGACCGGGCGGTGTCGTTGTCGCGGGCGATCAGGGCGTCGACCAGTTCGGTGTGCCCGGCCCAGAGCTCGCCGCGCAGGTCGGTGATCCGGCGCAGGTACTGCACCGCGCAGACCCAGGTCTGTACGCGCAGCCGGTTCAGGAAGTCGGCGAGGTAGGGGTTGCCGAAACAGGCACCGAGCTCGCGCCAGAAGCGCAGGTCGTAGCCGATGAGGACGGTGAGGTCACCGGCGGCGGCGGCCCGCTGCGCCTCCTCGCCGCGCCTGCGGACCCCGGCGACGACGGCGGCGGCCCGGGGATCGTCCGGCCGCACGGCGCCGGGATGCCCCTCGGTCAGCGCCAGGAACATCCCCTCGATGACCAGGCCGCGCGCCTCGATCATGCCGCGGAAGTCGTCGACCGAGTACTCGTGGACGCGGAAGCCGCGGTGCTGGTCGGCGTCGAGGAGCCCCTGCGCGGAGAGGTCGACCAGCGCCTCGCGGACCGGCGTGGCGGACACCCCGTACTGCTCGGCGATCTCCTTGACCGTGAACTCCTGCCCCGGCTGGAGCCGACCCGCCAGCACCTCGTCACGAAGCGCGTCGGCGATCTGCTGCCTCAGGGTGCTGCGCGTCACGGCGCCGTTGCCGGAGCTGCGGGGCATGGTCAGGGCGTCTCCCTCGTCGCGTTCGGGTGGCGTGCACGTATATGTCTACGGCCACGCCACCTTACGCGTTCGAACGAGGAGTGAGGCGGTCGCCTACTGACGGGTTGTGGTCGGTTACGGACGGGACAACGGCTGTTTACTCCGTGTACTCGTCCGCCACCGAGAGCGCCGCGTCCAGGGCCGCGAGACCCTCCTTGAGTTCCGCCTCGGTGATGTTGCAGGGCGGCACCACGTGCGTCCGGTTCATGTTCACGAACGGCCACAGCCCGCCGCCCTTCGCGGCGGCGGCGAAGGCGGCCATCGGCGCGTTCGCCTCCCCGGCCGCGTTGTAGGGCACCAGCGGCTGACGCGTCTCACGGCTCCGGACCAGCTCCAGCGCCCAGAACATGCCGACACCGCGCACCTCTCCCACGCTCGGGTGCCGCGCGGCCAGCTCCCGCAGCTCCGGCCCGAGGACGGACGCGCCCAGCCGGGCCGCGTTCTCCACGACCTCTTCCTCCGCCATGACGTTGATCGTCGCGACCGCGGCGGCGCACGCCAGCGGGTGCCCGGAGTACGTCAGACCACCGGGGTAGGGCCGCTTTCCGAAGGTCTGCGCGATCGCGCCGGAGATCGCCACACCGCCCAGCGGCACATACCCGCTGTTCACGCCCTTGGCGAAGGTCAGCAGGTCGGGCGTGACGTCGAACAGGTCCGCCGCGAACCACTCGCCGGTCCGCCCGAACCCGGCCATGACCTCGTCCAGGACGAAGACGATCCCGTACTTGTCGCACAGCTCCCGCACCCCGGCGAGATAGCCGGGCGGCGGGACCATGATCCCGGCCGTACCGGGGATCGTCTCCAGGATGATCGCCGCGACGGTCGAGGGCCCCTCGAAGGCGATCGTGGTCTCCAGGTGCTCCAGCGCCCGCGCGCACTCCTGCTCCTCGGTCTCGGCGTAGAAGCGGGAGCGGTAGAGGTAGGGCGCCCAGAAGTGCACGACCCCGGCGGTGCCACTGTCGGAGGCCCAGCGGCGCGGGTCGCCGGTGATGTTCACGGCCTGCTGCGTACCGCCGTGGTACGAGCGGTACGCCGAGAGCACCTTCGGGCGGCCCGTGTGCAGCCGGGCCATCCGGATCGCGTGCTCGACAGCGTCGGCGCCGCCGTTGGTGAAGAAGATCTTGTCCAGGTCACCCGGTGTCCGCTCGGCGATCAGCCGGGCCGCCTCCGACCGGGCCTCGATCGCGAACGCGGGCGCGAAGGTCGTCATCCTCGCCGCCTGCTCCTGGATCGCGGCGACGACCTTGGGGTGCTGGTAGCCGACGTTCGTGTAGACGAGCCCGCTGGAGAAGTCGAGGTAGCGCCTGCCGTCGTAGTCCCAGAAGTACGACCCCTCCGCCCCGGCGACGGCGAGCGGGTCGATGAGCTCCTGAGCGGACCAGGAGTGGAACACATGGTCACGGTCGGCGGCCTTGACGGCGGCACCGGCTTCGGGGTTCGGCTGAGGGGTCATGCGGGCGAGCGTAGGCGCGGGGGAGAGGGCGGTGAAATCGGCGGCCTGTCTGCCGTCGGCGGCATTCCGCGACAGGTTGTCCAGACGGGACGGAGCGCGTTGACAGCATGCTGCGCCCCATGCATTGACAGCGTGCTGTCTAAATGTCAGGATGCTGTCATAGCCCTTCGGGGTGGAGCCCGGGTCTCAGGAGGAGCCATGAACGCCATCGCAGACCGCAAGCCCGTCCATCTCGCCGTCTACGACACCCTCGCCGACTGGGAGACGGGCCACGCCACGGCACATCTCGCCCGCGCCGGATACGAGATCCGGACCGTCGGCCCGTCCACCGGCCCGGTCACCAGCATCGGCGGACTGCGCATCCAGCCCGGCGCGGCCCTGGACGACGTACGGCCCGAGGACAGCTCCCTGCTGATCCTCCCGGGCGCCGACCTCTGGACTGAGACATCAGCCGCTACCGCGGCGGGGTCCGGTGACCTGGCGCCCTTCGCCCGCAAGGCCCGGGAGTTCCTGGAGGCCGGCGTGCCGGTCGCCGCGATCTGCGGCGCCACCGCCGGGCTCGCCCGGGAGGGCCTGCTCGACGACCGGTCCCACACCAGCGCCGTCTCCTTCTACCTGGCCGCGACCGGCTACGCGGGCGGCGAGCGCTACGTCGAGACCGACGCCGTCACCGACGGAAACCTCGTCACCGCCGGCCCGACCGAGCCCGTCGCCTTCGCCCGGGAGATCTTCCGGCTGCTCGGGGTGTACGAGGGCGAGGTGCTCGACGCCTGGTACCGGCTGTTCCACGACTCCGACGCGGCGGCGTACGCCGTGCTGGAGAAGGCCGGGGCGGCATGAGCCGGGAGCGTCAGGACCTGTTCAGCCGCAGCGCCCTCGGGGTGTTCCGGCTGAACGGCCAGTTCCTCGCCGTCGCGGAGGAACTGGCCCGGCCCGCCGGGCTGACCGCCGCCTGGTGGCAGGTGCTCGGCGCGGTCCTCGGCGAGCCCCTGCCCGTCTCCGGCATCGCCCGCGCCATGGGCATCACACGGCAGAGCGTGCAGCGCATCGCCGACCTGCTGGTGGAACGCGGGCTCGCCGAGTACCGGCCGAACCCCGCGCACCGCCGCGCCAAGCTCCTCGCCCCGACCGAGGAGGGGCGTGCGGCGATCGCCCGTATCGGCCCCGGGCACGCGGCGTTCGCCGACCGGCTGGCGGAGGCGTTCGGGGAGGCGGAGCTGGCGGAGGCGGTGCGGGTGCTGGAACGGCTGTCGAAGGTGCTCGACAAGGAGGGGCTGCCCGTCACGGAACGTCCGCCCGGCACGACGACTCGGCCTGTTACGGAACCGTAGAGCTAGCTCAGCTCACCCCGCCCGGGCCCCGCACTATCCTCGGTCTGTTGCTCGCGTGTGGGGGGAAGGCGGCTGAGCGATGGAGAAACTGGGGCCCGGGGATCCGCAACGGATCGGTGCGTACCGGCTGCTGGCGCGGCTCGGGGCGGGCGGCATGGGGCACGTGTATCTGGCCCGCTCGGAGCGGGGCCGTACGGTCGCCGTGAAACTCGTGCGCGAGGAGCTGGCCGCGCAGGAGGAGTTCCGGGAGCGGTTCCGGCAGGAGGTGCGGGCCGCGCGGCGGGTCGGCGGGTACTGGACGGCGCCGGTGCTGGACGCGGACACCGAGGCGGCGGTGCCGTGGGTGGCCACCGGGTACGTCGCCGGGCCGAGCCTCCAGCAGGTCGTCGGACACGACCACGGTGCCCTGCCCGAGCGGACGGTCCGCATCCTCGCGGCCGGGCTCGCGCACGCGCTGAAGGACATCCACGCCGCGGGCATCGTCCACCGCGACCTCAAGCCGTCCAACGTCCTGGTCACCATCGACGGCCCGCGCGTCATCGACTTCGGTATCGCCCGAGCCCTCCAGACCGTGACGGACGGCGGACTCACGCGCACCGGCGCGCTCGTCGGATCGCCCGGTTTCATGGCGCCCGAGCAGGTGCGGGGCGACCGCATCACCCCGGCCTGCGACGTCTTCTGCCTCGGCTCGGTCCTCGCCTACGCCGCCACCGGCGCCCTGCCCTTCGGCACCGCCAACAGCGGCGTGCACGCCCTGATGTTCCGCATCGCCCAGGAGGAACCGGACCTGGAGGGCGTCCCCGAGGGCATCGCCGACCTGGTCCGCGACTGCCTGCGCAAGGACCCCGCCGCACGTCCGTCCCTCGACCGCGTCCTGGAACGCAGCGGCGCGGACGACACCGTCGCCGACGGCCGCGCCCTCGACCCCTGGCTCCCGAGCGCCCTGGTCGCCCAACTCGGGCGGCACGCGGTGCGGTTGCTGGACGCGGAGGACCCGGAGGGGGAGGCCGCGGGGGAGCGGGCCGGTGCCGCCGGCCTCCCTGTCCAGCGGCAGGATTCCGGTTCCGACGAGAGCCACGGGAGCTCCGGCCCCGGCCCCGGCCCGACACCCGAACACGCCCCCGCCGCCGACGAATCGTCCCCGAGCCCCGCGCCGCCCCCGGCCCCCGCGACGGTGCCCGCCGCACCCCCGGTCCCGCCCCCGCCGGGCCGCCCGGGCGAGGGGCCGCCGCTGAACCATCTGCCCACCATGGTCGCGGGCCAGAGCACCGCCCCGGCGCCCCAGCAGCCCCCGGGTGCCCCGTCCCACCCCCAGACGCCCCCGCCCCCGTACCCGGCGTACGGCTATCCCCAGCAGCACCCCCAGCCCGGCGCGCAGGGCGCCGCCCCGCCCTTCCACCCCGCCTACGGCGGCCTCGGCGCCACACCGCCCTACGGTCCGCCGCCGTACGGAACGGGCCAGCCCTACGGCCCGACCCCGCCCTACGGCCCGCCGCGGGAGCCGGCGCGAAGAGACGGCCGTTCCACCGCGCTGCTCGTCGTGATCGCCCTGGTCGTCGCGCTGGCCGCGGGCGGCTCGGTCTACGCGCTGATGCAGGGCGGCGACGGCGACCAGGCCGGCGGCGACCCCACCCCCACGCAGAGCACCGACGCGCCCCCGACCACGCCGGGCCCGTCCCCGACGGCCCCGCAGCCGGACACCTCCGCCTCCCCGGCGGACGGTTCGATCCCGACGGGGTACCTGGGCACCTGGTCCACGACCATCGACAACGCCGACGGACCGCACAGCCGCTCGCTGACCATCCAGCAGGGCGAGCCGGGCGACACGGTCCTGTCCCTCGTGGCGGACGGCCCGACCAAGGGCGGCGGCAGCTACCACTGCGTGTTCGAGGGCCGGCTGACCACGGCCCCCGGCGCCGACGGCACGCTGAAGATCGGCCCGTCCACCGTGAAGGTCGGGCAACCGCGCACCGCGTGCACCCCGGGCGCGGCCACCGAGGTCACCCTCCTCCCGGACGGCACGCTCCAGCGCGTCAACACGAGCAGCGGGGAGCGGCTGACGTACACGAGGCAGTGACCAACTCGCGGTTCCCGTGGAGCTGTTGAACGTACGGCGAATTCCGGCCGACGAAGTCCGGATACCCGCTCGTACGGCCGTACGGTGGCCGGACGATCGATTTCGTCCGGGCGGCGGCGGGGGCACCGACGATGGAGTGGCTGAGCGCGGAGAACCTCGTGGCCGTCGCGACGGCCGTCCTCGGCATCAGCGCCTCGGGCGTCATGGTCTGGTACGAACGCCGGGTGCCGCGCCGCAAACGGATCGGCTACCGCGTGCAGATGGACAACCCCATCGGCGACGACGTGCGCTCGGGCCGCGCCAACCGCCGGCTGGGGCTGTTCGACGAGGCGCCCGACATGACGGACGCGACCCTGGTTCTGCTGCGCATCGAGAACGACGGCTCACTGGCCATCGACCGCGACGACTACACGGGCCCCGAAATCCACGGCCTCACCGCGGTGTTCACCGACCGCACCATCCGCGGGGTCTCGGTCACCCAGCCCTCCGACACCGACCACCTCATGGACCACTTCACCGCGGCCCGGGGCTTCGGCTACGAGGACAACGCGCTGCGCATCCCGCGCGTCCCGCTCAACCGCGGCGACTACTTCAAGCTTCTCGTGCTGCTCTCCGGCGGCGACGTGGGGCGCGAGGTGCGGCTGGTCGGGGGCCTGCGGGAGGGCGAGGTGCGCCCCAACCGCGCGGCCGCCCCGGACGACAAACCACCGCTGTTCAGCCGGGCCGCCCGGCTGATCACCATCATGCTCACGCTGTGCGTGGTCACGCTGGCCGCGATCGTCGTCGCCCAGGACGACACCCCGCCCCCGATCGGCTGCGCGAGCGGCAGGCTCACCCTCACCGGTTCGACCGCGTTCGCGCCCGTTCTGCGCGAGGTGGCCGAGAAGTACGAGCGGGACTGCGGCGGCGACCCGGTCATCGACGTGGACCCGCACGGCTCGACGGCCGGAATACGGGAGCTCGCGGCGGCCGGCGCGCAGGCGGCACGGGACGGGCAGGGCTCACCCCCGGTGGTGGCCCTGTCGGACGGCCCCAAGCCGGCCGGGCTGCCCGAGCTGCGCGAGAACAGGGTGGCGGTGTCGGTCTTCGCGCTCGTGGTCAACGACGCCGTACGCCTGAAGAACCTGTCCACGGACGACGTGCGGCGCCTCTACCGGGGCGAGATCCGCAACTGGCGGCAGCTCGGCGGCCCGGACCTGCCCGTGCACCTGGTCAGCCGGGACGCCAACTCCGGGACGAGACAGGTGTTCCAGCGCCGGGTGCTGGGACGGGGGGAGATCGCCAACTCCTCCGTCGACTGCGTCCACAAGGACGACCCGACGGCGGCCGTCATCCGCTGCGAACTCGACTCGACGGACCAGGTGCTGAGCACGGTCGCCGACCTCCCGGGCGCCATCGGCTACAGCGAACTCAACCTGGCCGCCCGCGCCGAGGGCCTGCACTCCCTGCGCCTGGACGGCGACCCCGCCTCCGCCGACGCCATCGAGGACGGCACCAGCGAATACCCCTACCGCGAGCTCGAGTACGCCTATACCTACGGCCGTCCCCCGGCCGACTCCCTGGCGTCGAGCTTCCTCACCTACCTCTCCCGCGGCAACGGCCAGGACGTCATCCGCACGCACGGCCACCTGCCGTGCTGGACCCCGGAGGGCCTGACCCTGTGCGCGCAGGACTGAGCTGCCCGTGCATAAGCCGGCCGGCACCCCCGCTCACCGGGGCTCCGGTGGCCGCTGCCGCGGCATGTTCGGCCGCGCACCACCCCCCGGCGGCACGGAGAACCGCCCAGGGAAACCCCCCGCGTCGCCCCCGCGCCCACCCCCCGAGAACACCACCGCCTGCAACCCCACGGGCGCACCCCCGCTCCGGAACTCCCCGACCCACTCCGCCGTCTCCGCCCGCACCAGCTCGCTCACATCCTCGGAGAACCTCCGCAGCACCCCGAGACACCGCTCGGCCGCCTCACTCGCCGTCCCCTCCGCCGGTCCCAGGACCTCCCGCACGCACTCCGCCGCCCAGTCGAACTGAAGTGCCTGCAACCGCCGCTGCACGGCCTGCGCGGTGGCCACGTCCCGCATCCAGCCCGACGTCACGCCGAAGTACCGGTCGACGGCGACACACGCCACCCCCAGCAGCAGTGCCAGACACCCCCAGGGCGCGATGCCGCCCGCGACCCCGGTCAGATCCAGCAGGGGCAGCGCGACGCCGGTGACCGCCCCCACCGCGGCCCCGCAGCGCAACACCCGCGCGCACCGCCGCTTCCACACCCGGTCCTCGAGATACCAGGCCGCCGTCCGCAGCGCCCCTCGCTCCACCCACCGGTACAGCTCGTCCAGCCGGACCGCCGGCTCCCCCCAGTCCCCGAGCGGGAAGGCCCGCCCGGTCAGATCGCCCGGCCGCAGCCGGGCCGCCCCCTCGCCCCGTCCGTCCTGAAGCGGCCCCTCGGGCTGCATCTCCGGCTGACCCACCCGGCACTCCCTACTGACCACGCTGCGTGACAAGTGGCACACACGACGCACACGCGCCGGACCCTTCCTACCCCCCAACGGGTGGCGAAGATGTAGCTTTCGCCGCTTTTCCGCCCGGAAGTATTCCTTGATCAGTTATAGGGCGCGAGGGAAACTCACTCGAAAGAGTGCTGGGGCGACGGCAGGCCCGACCACGTAGGCTCGTGCCGAACGGGAAAACCCGTACCGAGCAAGGAGCTGATCGTGATCCCCGGTGGTGGCCAGCCCAATATGCAGCAGCTGCTCCAGCAGGCCCAGAAGATGCAACAGGACCTGGCACAGGCGCAGGAGGAACTGGCGCAGACGGAGGTCGACGGCCAGGCGGGCGGCGGCCTCGTGACCGCGACCGTCACCGGCGCCGGCGAGCTGCGCAACCTGAGGATCGACCCGAAGGCGGTGGATCCGGAGGACACCGAGACCCTCGCCGATCTGGTCGTGGCGGCTGTGCAGGCGGCCAACGAGAACGCGCAGGCGCTCCAGCAGGAGAAGCTGGGCCCGCTCGCGCAAGGTCTGGGCGGCGGCGGCATCCCCGGTCTGCCGTTCTGAGACGCCTACCGCTTCCTCGGACGGGCGGCTGACAACTACGGTACGTACGGGAAGGCCGTGCGGCGCGAACGACCTCGATGATCCACGAAAGGCAGTCCGTTGTACGAAGGCGTGGTCCAGGACCTGATCGACGAGTTGGGGCGGCTGCCCGGCGTCGGTCCGAAGAGCGCCCAGCGGATCGCCTTCCACATCCTCCAGGCGGAGCCCACGGACGTACGACGGCTCGCCCAGGCGCTCATGGAGGTCAAGGCGAAGGTCCGCTTCTGCGCGACCTGCGGCAACGTCGCGCAGGAGGAGCTGTGCAACATCTGCCGCGACGCCCGCCGCGACCCCGCCGTCATCTGCGTCGTCGAGGAACCGAAGGACGTCGTGGCGATCGAGCGCACGCGTGAGTTCCGGGGCCGCTACCACGTCCTGGGCGGCGCGATCAGCCCGATCGACGGGGTGGGGCCGGACGACCTGCGGATCAGGGAACTCCTGGCGCGCCTGGCCGACGGCACGGTCACGGAGCTCATCCTCGCCACGGACCCGAATCTCGAAGGCGAGGCGACCGCCACGTACCTCGCCCGCATGATCAAGCCCATGGGCCTGAAGGTCACCCGCCTGGCCAGCGGCCTCCCGGTGGGTGGCGACCTGGAATACGCGGACGAGGTGACCCTCGGTCGCGCCTTCGAGGGGAGACGACTCCTAGATGTCTGACGCCACGCTGCACGCGACCGACCAGAACCCGGACGACTTCGCCGTCCAGATCGCGGACCAGGTCGAGAGCTTCCTGGTCGCCGTCATGGAGATCGCGAGGGGCGACGAGCCGGAATCGGCCGTTCCCTTCCTGCTCCTGGAGGTCTCCCAACTCCTCCTGGCCGGCGGCCGCCTCGGCGCGCACGAGGACATCGTGCCCGACGAGCGCTACGAGCCCGACCCGGGCCCCGAGCCGGACGTCGACGAGCTCCGCGAGAACCTGGCGCGGCTCCTCGACCCCATCGACGTCTACTCGGAGGTCTTCGACCCCTACGAGCCCCGCAAGGCGCCGGTGCCGGCCCGTATCTCCGACGACCTCACCGACGTCATCACCGACCTGCGCCACGGCATGGCCCACTACCGGGCGGGCCGCACCACGGAGGCCCTGTGGTGGTGGCAGTTCTCCTACTTCTCCAACTGGGGCTCCACCGCCTCCGCGACCCTCCGGGCCCTCCAGTCGGTCCTCGCCCACGTCCGCCTCAACCAGCCCCTGGCCGAACTCGACGGCCTGGACACGGACCAGGCCATGGGCGACGACACGCTGGAGTTCGAGGCGGGCAGGGTGATGGCGGAGGAGATCGCGGAGCCGCTGGGGTTGCGCCCGGCCAAGTAGGAGGCCGAGGTCTCTCAGAGTCGTACGGCCGTGCCGGTCACGCCGATGCCGGTGTCCGGCTCCGCCGGTACCGTCACCGTGATCGTGCTCGGCCGTCCCATGTCCACGCCCTGGTGAACCGTCAGGGTGGCAGGGGTGCCGACGAGTCCGAGCTCACGCAGGTAGCCACCGAACGCGGCGGCCGCCGCTCCCGTGGCCGGGTCCTCGACCACACCGCCGGGCGGGAACGGGTTGCGGGCGTGGAAGACCGTGGGGGACTCCCGCCAGACCAGGTCGATCGTGGTCCAGTCCTCGCGGGCCATGAGGGCGCCGAGCGCGGCCATGTCGTAGTCCAGGCCGGCCAGCCGGTCCCGGCTCGCCGCGGCGATGACCGGGTGCCAGGCTCCGGCGAAGGCCGCCCGGGGCGGCAGCGCCGGGTCCAGGTCTCCGGCGGACCAGCCCAGAATCCCCAGCAGCTCGGCCAGATCGGCCTCCTCGAGCGGTGCCGTACGCGGTGCGACGCTCACCAGGGTCGCCACGAGGGTGCCGTCGGCCGCCCGGTCGGTGGTGACGGTGACCGGGCCCGCCGCCGTGCGCAGCCGCAGGCGTCCGGTGCCGTGCCGCTCCGCGTGGGCGACGGCCGTGGCGATCGTCGCGTGGCCGCAGAAGGGCACCTCGGCGAGCGGGCTGAAGTACCGCACGTCCAGGGATCCGTCGCCCGAGTCCACCGCGAACGCCGTCTCGGAGTAGCCGACTTCGGCCGCCGTCGCCAGCATGGTCGCGTCGTCGCTCCCGGTGGCGTCCAGCACCACCCCCGCGGGGTTGCCGCCCTTGGGATCCGTGCTGAACGCCACGTAGCGCAGTATCTCCATGCCGTGACAGTAGCGTCCGGCTCCATGCCCACGCTGCGTGATTTGGGCGCTCCTTGTACGGCCCCTGTACGTGGGCTGCACGGCGGCTAACCGGTGACACGCGAGTCTGGAGTCACTTCCACCGCAAGAGAAGCGGAGGCAAGTCGACTCCCCTCGATCTCACTGGAGATGTCATGGACCGCCGCCCCGTACGCCGTCGCATAACCGTCGCCGCCGCTGTCGCCGCCCTGGCCGCCGGTACCTTCGCCCTCGGCGCCGGGGCCGCCGGAGCCGACTCGAGCGGCACGTCCGGGAAGAACTCCGCCAAGATGGCCACCGAGGCCCAAGTGCTCGGGCTCTTCGACCAGTGGAACGCGGCGCTTCAGACCGGCGACCCGCAGAAGGTCGCCGACCTGTACGCGAAGGACGCGGTCCTGCTGCCGACCGTCTCCGACAACGTCCGTACGGACAGAGCCGAGATCGTCGACTACTTCGAGCACTTCCTCCGGAACAAGCCGGCCGGCACGAAGGTCGAGTCGGTCGTCAACGTCCTCGACCGGGACACCGTCATCGACACCGGTGTGTACGAGTTCGCGCTCACCGACCACGAGACGGGCGCGAAGAACACCGTCAAGGCCCGCTACACGTACGCCTACGAGAAGCAGGCCGACGGCACGTGGCTGATCGTCAACCACCACTCCTCGAAGATGCCCGAGAGCTGACCGCCCGGAGGGTGATCGTCACGCACAGGCCGCCTCCGGGAGCGTCCGTCAGGGCCACGGTCCCGCCGTCGTCCGTCGCCAGCTGCCTGACGACGGCGAGACCGAGACCGGAGCCGCCCTTGCCGGTCAGGCCCTGGCCCCGCCAGAAGCGGTCGAAGGCGCGGGACTTCTCGGCGTCCGACATGCCGGGTCCCTCGTCCAGGACCGACACCCCCACCACATCGTCCCGCGGGTCCACCCGCACGGTGATCGTCCCGCCGTCCGGTGAGACCTCCAGGGCGTTGGAGAGCACGTTGTCCAGCATCTGGTCCAGATGACCGGGGCCGGCCAGCACAGACGGCCGGCCGTCGGTACTCCCCCTGAGCGCGATGGTGACTCCGCGCTCGTCGGCGGCCGGCCTCCACACGCCGAGCCGCTCCCGCAGGATGTCCAGCAGCGGGAGCGGCTCGGCGGCCGTCACCTTCGCCTCGGCCCGGGCCAGCACCAACAGGCCGTTGACCAGCCGGTTCATGCGTACGACCTCGGCGGTGGCCTGCTCCACGTCCTCCCGTACGACCTCGTCGTCCACACCGTCCGCGATGTTGTCCAGGGACAGCCGCAGGGCCGTGAGAGGCGTGCGCAGCTGGTGCGAGGCGTCCGCCACGAAGATGCGCTGGGCCGCGATCAGTGTGTCCAGGCGTTCCGCGCCCTGGTTGAGGGTGCGCGCCAGCGTCTGGGTCTCGGGCGGGCCCGTCACGGGGGAGCGGGCGGTCAGGTCGCCGTCGCTGAACCTGCTCGCCATGGCGTTGAGCTGGCGCAGCGGGCGGGTCAGGCGCCGCGCCACCCCCACGCCGAGCAGGGCGGCCACCACGAGGACCAGCGCCGCGAGGATCGCCCGGAAGCCCCAGATCGTCCACAGGCGGTCGGTCATCTCGTTCGTCGAGTAGACGATGCGCACGGCACCGACGGCCCGGTCCTCGCCGGCCGCCTCGGCGGGGACCGTGATCACCAGATCGGGACCCCAGATGAAGGAGGAGCCCCAGTCGGTCGTGGGGTCGTTCCGGTCGAGGGCCGCGGTCAGGGCCGTGTCCTCCGCGGGGCGGAGCAGGCCCGGCGCGCAGCCCGGGGCGCCGGCCACCTGGACGTCGCCGGGCGTCTGGGCGGCGTACGCCTCGGCCATCTCCTGGAGCGCCTCGCACGAGGTGGAGTCGCCGTTGGCCAGCAGCAGCGCCATGGTCTCGGCCTCGCGCACCACGGAATCCTCGGTGTCGCCCCGCAGCTGGGAGGTGAGCGAGAAGGCCACCGGCACCGTGAACAGGGCGATGGCGATCGCGACGAGAAAGATGTAGCTGCGGACGAGCTGGCGGATCATGAGGGGTCGCTGCCAGTTCGGGTGCTCGGGTCGCCGCCGCCGTCCTGGTCGCCGCCGTCCTTGACGATCTCCAGCCGGAAGCCGACCCCGCGCACCGCCTCGATCGTGATCGCGCCCGCCAGCTTCCGCCGCAGCGCCGCCACATGCACGTCCAGCGTCTTCGTCGGCCCGAACCAGTTCGCGTCCCAGACCGCTTCCATGATCTGCTCGCGCGACATCAGCGCCCCGGGCTCCTCGGTGAGGAAGGCCAGCAGGTCGTACTCCTTGGGCGCGAGGGCCACCTCCTCGCCGTCGAGCCGCACCCGGGCCGCCTTGCGGTCGACGGTCAGGCGGGGGCCGTAGCGGTCGGGGCCGTTCCCGGGTCCCCCGGCCGCGGGGGTGCGGGGCCGCGCGCGGCGCATCACCGCCCGGATGCGGGCGATGACCTCCCGGACGCCGAACGGCTTGGAGACGTAGTCGTCCGCGCCGATCTCCAGGCCCACCACCCGGTCCGTCTCGTCGCTGCGGGCGCTGATCACGATGATCGGGACGTCGCCGCGCTCGCGCAGCGCCTTGCAGACGTCGAGGCCGTCGGTGTCGGGCAGGCCGAGGTCGAGCAGGACGACGTCGTAGGGGCTCGTGTGGTCCAGCGCCGCCCGGCCCGTGGTGACCCACTCGACCTCGAAGCCGTAGCGCCTCAGGCCGCGTCTGAGGGACTCGGCGACCGGTTCATCGTCTTCCACCAGGAGTACGCGCACAGGCGAACCCTAGTGCTTGAAAGTTGGGGCACACGGTTCGGCCCACGTGCGATTGTGACCCCGGGCACTTTCTCGCGTGGCCGGTGCCGAGATGGGCATGAGCAGCTCTGAGCGAGTACCCCGGAAGTCTCACCATGCGATATCGCGGAAGGGATTTTCGGACGCTCGTTAGACTGAGCCGACCGCGGTACGAATGCGTATGAGCGGATAGAGACGGATTGAGCGAGGAGCGCACGTGGGCCTTGTCGTGCAGAAGTACGGAGGCTCCTCCGTAGCCGATGCCGAGGGCATCAAGCGCGTCGCCAAGCGGATCGTGGAAGCGAAGCAGAACGGCAACCAGGTGGTTGCCGTCGTTTCCGCGATGGGCGACACGACGGACGAGCTGATCGATCTCGCCGAGCAGGTTTCCCCGATGCCTGCCGGGCGCGAGCTCGACATGCTGCTGACCGCCGGAGAGCGGATCTCCATGGCACTGCTGGCCATGGCGATCAAAAAGCTGGGCCACGAGGCCCAGTCGTTCACCGGCAGCCAGGCAGGTGTCATCACCGACTCGGTCCACAACAAAGCCCGGATCATCGACGTCACGCCGGGCCGGATCAAGACCTCGGTGGACGAGGGCAACATCGCGATCGTGGCGGGCTTCCAGGGTGTCAGCCAGGACACCAAGGACATCACCACCCTCGGCCGCGGCGGCTCCGACACCACCGCGGTGGCCCTCGCCGCCGCCCTCGACGCCGATGTGTGCGAGATCTACACCGACGTCGACGGCGTGTTCACCGCCGACCCGCGCGTGGTGAAGAAGGCCCGGAAGATCGACTGGATCTCCCTCGAGGACATGCTCGAGCTGGCGGCATCCGGGTCGAAGGTGCTGCTCCACCGCTGTGTGGAGTACGCCCGCCGGTACGACATCCCGATCCACGTCCGGTCCAGCTTCAGCGGACTTCAGGGCACGTGGGTGAGCAGTGAGCCGATTACGCAAGGGGACAAGCAGGTGGAGCAGGCCATCATCTCCGGTGTCGCGCACGACACCTCCGAGGCCAAGGTCACGGTCGTCGGCGTGCCGGACAAGCCGGGCGAGGCGGCCGCGATCTTCCGGACGATCTCGGACGCCGAGATCAACATCGACATGATCGTGCAGAACGTGTCCGCCGCCTCCACGGGTCTGACGGACATCTCCTTCACGCTCCCCAAGGCCGAGGGCCGCAAGGCCATCGACGCCCTGGAGAAGAACAAGGGCGGCATCGGCTTCGACTCCCTGCGCTACGACGACCAGATCGGCAAGATCTCCCTGGTCGGCGCCGGGATGAAGACGAACCCGGGCGTCACGGCCGACTTCTTCAAGGCGCTGTCCGACGCCGGTGTGAACATCGAGCTGATCTCGACCTCCGAGATCCGCATCTCGGTCGTCACGCGCGCCGACGACGTGCCCGAGGCCGTCCGCGCCGTGCACACCGCGTTCGGGCTCGACTCCGACAGCGACGAGGCCGTCGTCTACGGAGGCACCGGCCGCTGATGACCGGTCTCCGACGGGCCGACCGGCCCGGCCGCTCCGAGCGGCCGACGCTCGCCGTCGTGGGAGCGACCGGCGCCGTCGGCACGGTCATGCTCCAGATCCTGTCCCAGCGGGCGGACATTTGGGGCGAGATCCGACTGGTCGCCTCCCCCCGCTCGGCCGGCCGCAAGCTGGCCGTGCGCGGCGAGGAGACCGAGGTCGTGGCGCTCACCGAGGAGGCCTTCGACGGGGTCGACGTCGCCATGTTCGACGTCCCCGACGAGGTCGCCGAGCGGTGGGCGCCCCTGGCCGCCGCCAAGGGCGCGGTGGTGGTCGACAACTCCGGCACGTTCCGGATGGACCCGGACGTGCCGCTCGTCGTGCCCGAGGTCAACCCGCACGCCGTACGGATGCGCCCGCGCGGCATCATCGCCAACCCCAGCTGCACGACGCTCTCCATGATCGTGGCCCTGGGCGCGCTGCACGCCGAGTTCGGGCTGCGCGAGCTGGTGGTCTCCTCGTACCAGGCGGTCAGCGGCGCCGGCCGCGCGGGCGTGGCGACGCTGCGGCAGCAGCTCTCCCTGGTCGCCGGCACGGAGCTGGGGACCAGCCCCGGTGACGTACGGCGGGCCGTGGGCGACAGCACCGGGCCGTTTCCGGAGCCGGTCGCGCTGAACGTCGTGCCGTGGGCCGGGTCGCCGCGCGAGGACGGCTGGTCGTCGGAGGAGCTGAAGGTCCGCGACGAGTCCCGCAAGATCCTCGGACTGCCAGGCCTGCCCGTGGCCGTCACCTGCGTCCGCGTTCCGGTGATCACCACGCATTCGCTGACCGTGCACGCCCGCTTCGAGGGCGAGGTCACCGTCGACAAGGCCCGGGAGATCCTCGCCACGGCGCCCGGGGTCGTGCTGTTCGACAACCCGGCCGCGGGGGAGTTCCCGACGCCCGCCGACGTGGTCGGCACCGACCCGACGTGGGTCGGACGGGTGCGGCGGGCGCTGGACGACCCGACGGCGCTCGAACTGTTCGTCTGTGGGGACAACCTGCGCAAGGGCTCCGCGCTCAACACCGCCCAGATCGCCGAACTGGTGGCCGCCGAGCTTTCGTGACGCGCCGGGCCGGTGGCCCCCGCCGGCTCTCGTGAGGTTGCACGGAGTTTCGAGAAGTTTCGCCACGCGGAAATCCCCCGGCCGGTGTCATAGGCGGTTTGTAGGATCTGTGTACGACATGTGAGCCGGTCGATGGTCCGGACCACTTGTCCCGAACCCCATCGGCATCCGAGGATTTACCTCCCCGCCCTCCGCAACCGCGCGGAGGGCGGGGAGCGTCTTTGCGGTCGCCCTTCCGGGCCGCGGGACACATACAGGCGTGGGGACGCCTGGACCGGGCGTGGGGACGCCCGTTCATATCTGGACATAGGGGAAGAGCGGGACGCATGAGGGCATTTGATGCACCATCGGTTGTGCTGCCTGACGCGGGTAGACCTTCGACAGCGAAGGTCGGCGTGAAAGTGATGCCCGGCGCGTACAACCCTGACAGGGGTGAGCGTGTCCAACAGGCGTGGCAGAGGTACTCGACTTCAGCGCGGCACGCGGCACGGTCATTCGACCGCCCCGTCCGGCGGCTCTACGACCCCGCATGTCCGGTACGCCCGGCGGCATGCCGGTGATCGCGCCCGTGCCCGCAGCGCGGCCGGCCCGCATCCCGAACCAGCGTGAAGGCGCCGAGGACGGTGTCGCGGCCGGGACCACCGTCGACCACCTCACCGAGACCTACCGGGCGCACTACCGCTCGCTGCTCGGTCTCGCCGCCCTCCTCCTCGACGACACCGCCTCCTGCGAGGACGTCGTCCAGGAGGCCTTCATCCGCGTCCACTCGGCCCGCAAGCGGGTCCGCGACCCCGAGAAGACCCTGGCGTACCTGCGTCAGACGGTCGTCAACCTGTCGCGCTCGGCGCTGCGCCGCCGCATCCTCGGCCTGAAGCTGCTGTCGAAACCCATGCCCGACATGGCGAGCGCCGAGGAAGGCGCCTACGACCAGCTGGAGCGCGACTCCCTCATCAAGGCGATGAAGGGCCTCCAGCGCCGCCAGCGCGAGGTGCTGGTGCTGCGCTACTTCGCGGACATGACCGAGGCCCAGGTCGCCGAGACCCTCGGCATATCCCTGGGCTCGGTCAAGGCGTACGGCTCGCGCGGCATCGCGGCGCTCCGGCTGGCCATGGAGGCGCCGGCATGAGCGACGGCGCGCGCCGCGACGGGCGCGACCGGCACGAGCCCTTCGAATGGCACGAGCCGACAAAGCTGCACGGGCAAGATCCGAAGCAATCGCACGCTGGGAACGGAACTGTGAACCACGGCCTGGACGAACAGAGCCCCAAGGGGCTCGAATCGGACGAGCTGGACCTGCGCAGGATGCTGCACGAAGTGGTGCAGGAGGTGGAACCGCGCGACGGCACGCTGGACTATCTGCGGAAGGCGGTGCCCCAGCGGCGGACCCGCAAGCGGCAGGCCGTCGTCGGCATGGCAGCCGCCGCGCTGTTCATCGGCACGGCCGTCCCCGCCCTCGTGCACGTCTCCAACTCCACCGGCTCCGAGGCCAACCCGTCCGCGATCGGCCACGCTTCCGAGGCACAGGGCGGCGTGAGCCAGGGCAAGGGCCCGGACGGCGGCGAGAGCACCGCGGGCAGCTCCCCCGGCAAGACCGAGGGCAAGGACAAGGGCGACAAGAAGCAGAAGGACAAGGAAGGCAAGAGCCCCGGCGCCTCGGCCGGAGCGTCCCAGGGGGCCGGCCCGTCCTCCACCGCCGCCGCCGGCATCCAGGCCTGTACCGCCGCCCAGCTCGGCCCCGCCGCCGGAAGCAGCGCCGCACCCGACTCCACCGGCGCGGTCTACGGTTCCTTCCGCGTCACCAACGTCTCGGCGGCGAGCTGTACGGTCACCGGCCCCGGCTCCGTGAGCGCGCTGGCGCAGGGCGCGGCCGACGTCAGCAAGGTCGGGCAGGCCCGGCACACGGCCGGGGACGCGGCGGCCGGCCTGCCCGACCCGTCCCTGGAGGCCGCCCAGCTCGTGCTGGCGCCGGGCGCCGCCTACGACGTGAAGTTCGCCTGGGTCCCCAGTGAGACCTGCCCCGTCCCCGGCGGTGACCCCGACCCCGACCCGGACCCCACTCCCGACCCCACTCCGACGGAGGACGGCGCGGCCGCGGGCGGCACCTCCACCGGCGGCGACACGGGCACGGGCACGGCCCCGCAACTGGCCAGGGAGGACGGCACTGTCGACGGCAGCGTGGCGGTGACGTACACACCGGCGACCGGCTCGGGCGCGGGCTCGGTGACGGTGTCCAACGCGTGCGCGGGGACGGTCTACTGGACGGGCGTACTGGCGGCGTCCTAGCCGCGCAGCTGCCTCAGCTGCGGGCAATCGTGCCTCCCCCAGTGCCTCAAGGGCCTGGGAGGTACCCCCAGGGCGGCGCCGTCCCAAAGAAGCGGCACCCCGCTACGCCGGGCTGCGGACCCACCCGCCCTCAGCAGCGACGCCGCTCACTTTGCGCCGACGTCCGCAGCGACAGGCTCCTCCTCCGGTACCAACCCCAGCTCCGCATCCCGCGCGAACTCGATCTCGCGCCGCAGCAACCGGAACCACATGAAGATCACAAACCCCACGAAGGCGAACCACTCAGCGGTGTAACCGAGGTTCTGGAACGCCTTCAGATCCAGCCCGGTGTCCGGCGGCGCACTCGCCGGCACCGCCTTCATCCCCGAGTCACCCTTCGCCAACGTGACCCACGCGTCGTACACGTCGTACGGCACCAGGTTCACCAGAGACGCCGCACTGATCGCCGCGGTCTGCCCGGCCGGCAGGCCGCCCTGCGCGCTGACGCCGTTGTCACCCGGTGTCTCGGACGCCTGGAGCGCCCCCGTGACCGTGACCTCACCGGCGGGCGGCGCGGGCGCCTTCGCCGCGTCTGCGGCACCGGGCAGCCAGCCGCGGACCACCGGCAGCGCCTCGCCCGAGTCGGTGTGCAGCAGCGTCAGGACGTAGAAGCCCTGATTGCCGTCGAGCTCCCGGCCGGGCACCAGCAGCTGCTTGCCGTAGCGGCCGGTCGCGGTGACCTGCTTCCCGGACGTCGCCTTGGTCACCGGCAGCATCTCCCCGAGCGGCCGAGGCGCCTCGTGCCGGGCCTCGGAGACCTGCTCGGTCGCCGTGCGGTGGTCCTGCACACGGTCCTCGAACCGGCCGAGCTGCCAGGACCCCATGAAGATGCAGAAGGGGATGGACAACAGCACGAAGACGTTGATCCCCCACCATCGGGGCGTCAGCAGAAACCGGTACACACCCTTACGGTACGGGTCTGCCGGGCGGGTCCGGGCCGCGGGGTCGGTACCACTCAATACCGCTCCGTCAGGTGCTCCCGGCCAGCCGGGGGCTCATACGGCTCGGGCCAGAAGTCGGTGACGGTGGATATCCGGCCCTCTCCGTCCCCGGTGAAGAAGGAGATGCCGTACATCTCCTCCAGCCCCACCGCGAAGTGGATCCAGGTGACGACCTGGCCCGGCTCGGCGACGACGCGCTCGACACGCAGATGCCAGTCGCCCGGATACTCGCGGTTGAACCGGACGTACCGCTCCCGCCCGCTGATGCGCTCGCGGGTCTGGGGCAACGTGTAGACGACGTCCTCGGCCAGGGTGCCGGCGAACGCGGCCCAGTCCCTCGCCTCGGCCGCGGTCCAGAACCTCTCGACGGTCTCGCGCAGATCGGTCATGCCGAGCAGTGTGCACACCGCCACTGACAATCGGCTCTGACCTGCGCGAACGCCACTCCAGGCCGTGGCCCGGTCAGTCCTTGCGGGCCCGGATCGAGTACATCTCGCCGACTCGGCGAGCCTCGTGCCGGCCGGTCGGCGTGGGGGAGTACGTGGTCATCCCTGACCTGCTGGGAAGGGGAACCGGTGGAGGTTATCCACAGGCTGAGGACCTCGTCGGCGAATTGTCGGCGAGGGCGTGCAGTATGGGGCCATGACTGAGAGCAACCGATCCGACGCGCGGGAACAGCGGGACCAGCACCAGCAAGAGGGACAGGCGGGACAGCAGGAGCGGATGCCGGACTGGGAGAAGCGCTTCCGGGCGCCCCGGGTGTCCCTGCCCGACTGGGCGGAGGAGGCGCCGGACCGCTCCCTGTTCGTGTCGAACGCGACGGGGACGTACGAGCTGTACGCGTGGGACCGCAAGACGGGCGAGCAGCGCCAGGTGACGGACCGGCCGAACGGCACGACGGACGGCGTGCTGTCACCGGACGGCGCCTGGATCTGGTGGTTCGACGACAAGGACGGCGACGAGTTCGGCGTCTGGCGCCGCCAGCCCTTCACGGGCGGCCCGGACGAACTCGCCGCAGAGGGCCTGGACGCCTCCTACCCGGCGGGCCTCGCCCTCGGCCGCGACGGGCGCACGGCGGTCGTCGGCCGCTCGACCGACGAGGACGGTACGACGATCCACCTCGTCCGCACGGGCGAGCAGCCGGTGGAGATCTACCGCCACCGCGAGTCGGCCGGGGTCGGAGACCTCTCCCGCGACGGCTCGCTCATCGCCATCGAGCACACCGAGCACGGCGACGCCATGCACTCCGCCCTGCGCGTCCTGCGCACCGACGGCACGCCGGTCGCCGACCTCGACGACACCGAGGGCGGTACGCGCGAGCTCGGCCTGGAGGTCCTCGGCTTCGCCCCGGTCGACGGCGACACCCGCCTCCTCATCGGCCACCAGCGCCGGGGCCGCTGGGAGCCCCTGGTCTGGGACGTCGCCTCCGGCGAGGAGACGGACCTGGCGCTGGAACTGCCGGGCGACGTGAGTGCCGAGTGGTACCCGGACGGCAGCGGCCTGCTCATCGCGCACAGCTTCGAGGCCCGCAGCGAGCTGTTCCGCTACGACCTGGCGAGCCGCGCCCTGACCGAGATCCCGACACCGCCCGGCACGGTGTCCGGCGCCACGGCCCGGCCCGACGGCAGCGTGGAGTACATGTGGTCCTCGGCCGCCGAACCGTCGGCGGTCCGCTCCACGGCCGGCGGTGTCGTGCTCGACCCGCCCGGCATGAAGTCACCCGGCTCGGTGCCGGTGGAGGACGTGTGGGTGGAAGGCCCCGGCGGCCGTATCCACGCACTCGTCCAGAAGCCGCAGGGCACCACCGGCCCGCTCCCCACGGTCTTCGACATCCACGGCGGCCCGACCTGGCACGACAGCGACTCCTTCGCGGCGGGCCCGGCGGCCTGGGTCGACCACGGCTACGCGGTGGTCCGGGTCAACTACCGCGGCTCGACGGGCTACGGCCGTGCCTGGACGGACGCCCTGAAGCACCGCGTGGGCCTCATCGAACTGGAGGACATCGCCGCGGTCCGCGAGTGGGCCGTCACCTCCGGCCTCGCGGACCCCGAGCGTCTCGTCCTGACCGGTGGTTCCTGGGGCGGCTACCTCACCCTCCTCGGCCTCGGCGTCCAGCCCGACGCGTGGGCCCTGGGCATCGCGGCGGTCCCCGTCGCCGACTACGTCACGGCGTACCACGACGAGATGGAAGCGCTGAAGGCGATGGACCGCACGCTCCTCGGCGGCACCCCCGAAGAGGTCCCCGACCGCTTCGAGGCCTCTTCCCCCCTCACCTACGTCGACCAGGTCAAGGCCCCGGTCTACATCTCCGCCGGCGTGAACGACCCCCGCTGCCCCATCCGCCAGATCGAGAACTACGTCAAGCGCCTGGAGGCGAGAGGCGCGGTCCACGAGGTGTACCGCTACGACGCCGGGCACGGGTCACTGGTGGTGGACGAGCGGATCAAGCAGGTGCGGCTGGAGCTGGAGTTCGCGGAGAGGCACCTGAAGAACTAGCGGCGCAGCCCGCTAGCCTGCGGGCAGTCGTGCCTCCCCCAGTGCCTTAAGGGCCTGGGAGGTACCCCCAGGGCGGCACGGGTGGGCGCGGGCGGCACCCCGCTGCGCCGGGTTGCGCCACGCCCCGGCCTCAGCTCCGACGCCGAGCACCTCGTGACGCCGGGTGGCGCGACCCCTCGCGCCTCAGCCGCAACGCCGAGTACCACGTAACGCCGAGCAGTGAACCCCACCGCTCGGCGACTACGCCCCCGCCCGCTCCCGCCGCCTCCGCCCCAGCAACTCCGCCAACCCCCGCCGCGTAGCCGCCAGCACCACCCGATCACCGGCCCCCAGCACATACGTAGGAGGCAGATCCCACACCAGCCCCGAAGCCGGCGCGCCTTCCTCCACCGGACCCTCCCCCTCACCCCGCCGCCCCCCAGGAGGTGCCGTATTGAGCGCCAGCACCCGCCACGCCCCCGCCCGGAACGCCTGCCCCACCGTCCGCCCCTCCAACTGCGGATGCCCGGCCACCTCCACCTCCGCGAACAGCAGAACCCGCCGTTCCACCGGAATCGCCCCCAGGATCTGCCGCCCCATCATCGCCCCAGCGAACGCGGGCGCGGCCAGATGCGACACACTCCGGCTCCGGGTGAGGGCGAACGGATGCGCGGCCCGGAGCGTCCGGTACACCGCGGTCGCGAAGTCGTCGTCGTACAGCCGCAACACCACCCGCAGATCGGGCCGCACGGACCGCGCGTACAACGCGGCCTCCAGATTCGTCGTGTCCGCACTGGTCAACGCCAGCAACGCATGCGCCCGATGGATCTTCGCGGCCTCCAGCACGCCCTCCTGCGTGACGTCCCCGAGCACCACCGGCACCCGCAGCCGCCGCGCCGTGGCCATCCCCCTGGCTTCCGGGTCGGACTCGACGCACACCACGGGAATGTGCAGCTCCCGCAGCCGCGTCAGCACCCGCGTCCCGATCTTGCCGAGCCCGAGCAGCACCACATGCCCGCCCAGCCCCCGCGGCGGCTTCCGCAGCGCGGACGCGCTGCGGAACGTGCCCAGCGCCTCCAGCACCGCGGCCAGCAGCACCGGCAGCAGCAGCAACCCCACCAGCCCGGACAGCAGTTGCAGCACCTGTCGCCCGGTCGACTCGTGGAACGCGGGATCGTTGATGCCGAACAGGTCGAGCAGCGTGACGTACGTGGCGTACAGCGGATGCTCCCCGGCCACGAACATCAACGCGACGGCGAGCGCGAGCACACACCCCACAAGACCGGCCAGCGACCACCGCAGCCGGCGTGAGAACAGCGAGGCGAACGGCGGCACACCGCCCCGCCCGGAGGGCAGGGACGGGCCGGAGTACGACACCTGCTCCAGGACGACGGTCCCGCGCCCGGTCGCCGACGCCACCGCGGCCTCGTCCGGCAGCAGCTGCGGCCCCTGCTCCCCGCTGCCCTCGGAACCGTCCGCGCCGGCCGGGTCGTTGCTCGTCGCGGACAGCAGCGCCAGCGTGCACAGGCCGGGGTCGGCCACCTCGCCGGGCCGCGGCGGCTGCCGCTCCACGGCACGCAGGACGAGCCCCTCGGTCTGGACGACCTTGCTGGTCCCGACGAGGGCGGTGGCGGCCAGCGCGGGCGCGGCCGTGTCGGCGTCGGACAGCACGGTCGTCGACGCGTCCAGCCCTGCCGTCCCGGGCCCCGTGCCCGAGGCCACCGCCGCGGTCTGGTCCAGCAGTTCCTCGATGTGCTGGCCCAACCGCCGGTTGTACAAACGGAGTACGAGCCTGAGGCGGGGGTTGAGCCGGCGGGCGGTGAGCGCGGCGCGGATGTTGGTCTCGTCGTCGTCGTACACGAGCGCCAGGGCCGCCGCCCGGTCGGCGCCCACCTCGGTGAGCACGGCCTCGGTGACCTCGGCGGCCTCCACCACCTGCTCGTTGGAGGCCGGTTCGGCGCCGCCCGCGCCCGTCCGGTTGACGGCCGCGCTGAACCGGTCGAGCAGGGCCGCCGAGGCGGCCCGGGCGCGTCCGACCACCGGCTGCCGCACCCGGCGCACCGAGGGCGGCACCACGAGCGTGACCTGCTCGCCGTACACACCACGGAGTTCGGCGGCCAGCCGGTGCGCGAGCCCGTCGTCCCCGCACACGATCATGTGCGTGGCCGGATCACCTGGCAGACCTTGGTTCGGAACGCTCCCCACAAGGGAGAAGACTGCCTCACCGGGACGGCTGGTTCCAGAAGGGAACCACGGTGACTGAACACCCGAGGTGGCCCGGCCGTACAGAAGGGGAGGCAATGCCCGTGCGCACGACCGGAGGTACCGGGCCCGTGGCCACCACGAAACCCGCCCCGCAGGAGACCGACGAGACGGTCGGGAACGAGACCGCCCCACCGGTCGCCGACAAGGGCCCGGGCCCGGACGACGCCCGCCACCTCAACTCCCCTCTCCTGCTCACCCTCCTGCTGCTCACGGCCGTGATGCTCCAGGACCCGATCCGCGGGGCCCTGTCCGCACCGGTGATGCAGAGCTGGATGACGGTGTTCGTCGCGGTCATGGTCCAGGCGCTGCCGTTCCTGGTGCTCGGGGTGCTGCTGTCGGCGGCGATCGCGGTGTTCGTGCCGCCGTCCTTCTTCGCCAGGGCCCTGCCGAAGCGCCCGGCCCTGGCCGTCCCGGTCGCGGGCGCGGCGGGCGTGGTGCTGCCGGGCTGCGAGTGCGCGTCGGTGCCGGTGGCCGGAGCGCTGGTCCGCCGAGGGGTCACACCGGCGGCGGCGCTGGCGTTCCTCCTCTCGGCGCCCGCCATCAACCCGATCGTGCTGACGGCGACGGCCGTCGCGTTCCCCGGCAACCCGGAGATGGTCCTGGCCCGCTTCGTCGCGAGCCTGCTGGTGGCGTGCGCGATGGGCTGGCTCTGGCACCGCCTCGGCCGCACGGACTGGCTGCGCCCGCCCGACAGACCCTCGTACGAGGGCCGGGGCAGGGGCGCGGCCTTCTGGGGCTCGGTGCGCCACGACGTGATGCACGCCGGCGGTTTCCTGGTGATCGGTGCGATGGCAGCGGCGACGCTGAAGGCGGTGGTGCCGGAGGAGTGGCTGCGCGTGGCGGCCGGGCATCCGGTGCTCTCGGTGCTGGCCCTCGCGGTGCTCGCCGTCCTGCTGTCCATCTGCTCGGAGGCGGACGCGTTCGTCGCGGCGTCCCTGACCCAGTTCTCGCTGACGGCCCGTCTGACGTTCCTGGTCGTGGGGCCGATGATCGACCTGAAGCTCTTCGCGATGCAGGCGGGCACCTTCGGACGTGCCTTCGCCCTGCGCTTCGCCCCCGCGACGTTCGCCCTGGCCGTCGTCGTATCGGCCCTGACCGGAACGGTCCTGCTGTGAACCGCCTGGCCCAGACGGCCCTCCTCTTCCTGCTCGGCGCGACGCTCCTGCACGCCGGCCTGACCGACCTCTACCTGCGCTACGTCAAGGCGGGCCTGCGCCCGCTGGTCCTGCTGGCGGGCGTGGTGCTGATCGCGACGGCGGCGGCGACGCTCTGGTACGAACGCCGCCAATCAGCCACACGACAGCACCACCACCACGAGCCCCGTATCTCCTGGCTCCTCGCCCTCCCCGTCCTCGCCCTGATCCTGGTCGCCCCGCCGGCCCTGGGCTCCTACAGCGCGGCGCACACGGGCACGGCCCTGACGAAGCCCTTCGGTTTCCCGGACCTCCCCGCCGGCGAGCCCCTCCGCCTCGGCGTGGCCGACTACGCCGGGCGCGCGGTCTACGACGACGGCCGCTCCCTCCGCGACCGCGAGCTGAAGATCACCGGCTTCGTCACCCTGGACCGGACGGGCGCCCCCTACCTGGTCCGCATGGGCCTCAACTGCTGTGCGGCGGACGCCCAGCCGGTCAAGATCGCCCTGACCGGCAACGTCCCCCCGGTCCTGAGCCCGGACACCTGGCTGGAGATCACCGGCCGGTACACACCCCGCCGGACCAAGGACCCGGTCAACGACGGCCCGATCCCGTACCTCGACGTCACCAGAGCCAGGCCGGTACCGGCACCGGCCGACCCGTACGACGAGACGTGGAACAACTGAGCCGCGCGTACTCCGTTTACTCCGCGTACTTCGCGTACTCCCGTACTAGAAGAGCAACTTCCGGGTACTCGGGAATGCCGCTGATCAGCGAGGGGGAGGTATGACCACACCGAGCGGCGAGACCGGGACGGTGCGGGGGACCGGGACGCAGACCGACCGCGCGGCGGAAGTCACCCGGGACCTCCTGACCGAGGCGCGTGAGCAACTCGCGAAGGCCGACAGCAAGGCCGGACTGACGCTGGCGACCCTGGGCGCGGCCCTGACCGCCCTGCTGGGCGCGATCGCCGGCGGTCTCATCGCACCCGGCCAGTACGCCGTGATCCCCCAGCTCCTGGTATGGGCCGGCTGCGCCGCCTGCGCCCCGTCCCTCGTCCTCCTCGGTCTGGCCGTATCCCCCCGGCGCCCCTCCCCGGTCTCCTCCTCCGGCTCCTCCGGCGACGCGACACAGCTGGAGGTCCTGTCCCGCACCGCGTGGATCAAGTACCGCTGCATACGCCGGGCGATGGCCTGGGGCGCGGTCTTCCTCACACTCACCCTGGCGGGGACGCTGGCCGGGGTCCTGTCTTAGCGGTTCAAGACGTGGGGGTTGTACACCCAGACCGCGACCTCGCCGCCGCAGTCCAGACACGCGGTCATCAGGAGCGCCCGGTTGACCTGCCTGGCGCCGTCCGCGCTGCTGACGGTCCCGGCCATCGGCGTACCCGCACGCTTCATGTCCCGCAGGTGGATCAGGTTGGCCGGGTAGGTCCGCAGGCACGTCGCACACTGGAGCGGGGCGCGCAGGGCGGCCCGGGCCTGCGGTGCCTGATCACCGAAGACCTCCGACAGCGCCTCGTACAGCGGATAGAGGTCACTGGCCGACGCCGCGTCGATGGTCGTCTTCAGCAGGGCGACGTGGCCGGCGGCGGCGTCGCGGCTGAACGTGTCGAAATCCTCGTGCACCAGACAGTGCCGGTCCCCGACCACGAGCTCCCGCCGGGGCAGGTCACCGGCGCCGGCCGTCGTCTCGTCCCCGACGAACCGGACGAAGACACCGCCGCGGTCGTTGAAGGTGTTGTGGACGACCCGGTACCGCGACGTCGTCACATCGTCCCGCAGCTCGTGCCGGTCGAGGATCGCCCCGATGAAGGCGTCATCGGCCCGCCGGACGTCACCGATCCACAGGCCTTCCAACTCCCCGGCCCCGTCCCGCAGGAGCACGTACTCGTCATCGGCCGACCGCCCCCGCCCCTGCGCCAGCCCCTGTGCCGGGCGCTGCGGCGGCTCGTCCCCCGACCGTCGCTCCCGCCACCTGCGGAACAACCCCACTGCCCACCCCTCCGAGTTCCGGCACTCTTCCGCCGACGGCCTACGTCATCTTCCTTCCCCCGCGCTTCTCGGCACGGGACAGCAACTCCCACGGAAGCAAAGGCGTCACGTTCCGGTCGGCGGAGAGATAGGCGAGGTGCAGGACACGCGCCGGCCCGTCCACGCACACGAGCCAGTGCGCGACGTCGACGCGGCCGAGTGCCGCGCCGGCGCGGCGGAACACGCCGTCCACCCACTGGATGTAGCCGCCGGGCATGAGCCGCCGGATGCGCCGCGGCTTCGTACTGGGCAGGAGGCTCACGACCACGTGCAGGTCGTCACCGAACCGCCGCCCTTCCCCGTCCCGGGCCGCGGCGACGAACGCCAGCGCGTCCTCGCCCGCCAGCCGCCGCCACCCCGGCCGCCGTGTCAGGGTCATGCCGGTGGCCTCGACTCTGGCCATGTGCTGGGGGACGACCCGCCGTACCCAGGCGTTGACCTCGTCCGCCCACACCACGACGGCCACGACCGACCGCCCGCCGGACAGCTCGTATGCGTACGTGCCCGTACGGGACAAGGGATCGGGCCCGACCTCACCGTCCCGCTCCAGCCGGAGCACGAGGGCGTGGGCGACCAGCTCGGTCGGCTCCGCCGCGGGGTAGGTGGTCACCCGCGTCCCGGTGAGGACGTCACAGGACTCCCTCTCGATCGAGTCGACGAGCTCCCGGACCTCACCGATGTCGAGGTCGTCCCCCTGATGAAGTATCAGCACTCGCTCCGCGCCCATAGGGGCATGGCACCACACCGGGCACGGGACCGGTCCCGGACGGCGAGGCCCTCGGACAGGATTCAGCGAGGCGCGCCGGTCGTCCCCCGCACGACAAGCCGGGGCGCGACGACGTCTTCCCAGGCCGCGGCGTCCTCACCCTCCAGGCGTGCGACATCCTCCAGGCGTGCGACGGCCCGGCCGACCGCGAGCCGGGCGAGGCGCGCGCTGTCCTGGCCGACGGTGGTGAGGTCGATGTGGGCCAGCCGGGCCAGGTGGCTGTCGTCGAAGCCGACGACGGAGATGTCGCCGGGAACCGTCACACCGGAGCGGAGGAACACGTCGAGAACGCCGGTCGCGCAGCGGTCGTTGAAGGCCAGTACGGCGGTGGGGCGCGGGCGGGCCGCCAGCAGGCCCCGGGCGGCCGAGGCGCCTTCCTCCTCGGTCAGACCGCCGGGCAGGACACGGATGTGTTCACCCAGGCCGTGGCGGTTCATGGCGGTGCGGTAGCCGCGGCGCCGGTCGGCCGCGCCCGGCGCCCGGCCGCCGTCGACATGGGCGATGTCCCGGTGCCCGAGGCCGACGAGATGGTCCACCGCCTGCCGGGCTCCCTCGTCGTCGGCGGTCCGTACGACCTCCAGCCCCGGGATCGGTGACCGCAGCCGGCGTGCCACGGACACGACCGGCAACTGCCGGGCGAGTTCCGCCAGTCGCGCGGCGGGGGCCTGCGGGCCGAGCAGGACCAGCGCCTCGCAGCGGTCGGCGAGCAGCGTCTCGGCGGCACGCTGCTCGCCGCGCCCGGCGGCCACGGCACTCAGCGCGATCTGGTAGCCGGCAGGTTCGGCCGCCGCGTAGATGCCCTCGACCAGGTCGGCGTGGAACGGCTGCTGGAGGCCGAACTGCACCCCGAGCAGCCGGGAGCGCTGGCTGCGCAACAGCCGCGCCCGGGCGTCCGGACGGTAGCCGATGTCCCGCGCCGCCTGGAGGACGCGCTCACGTGTGGCCGCACCGGCGCCCTTCGCCTCCCGCATCACGATGGAGACCAGCGCCGTCGACACCCCGGCCCGCGCCGCGACGTCCGCGAGCGTCGGCCGCTTTCCGTCGGGGGCCGCCGGGGTCTCTGGCACGGGTCCTCCCTGGTCGGGTCGTCATCACAGAGCCCGATTGTAGAACGTTCTAGCCCTTGGCCAGCCGAGGGTGCTAGAACGTTCTAGTAGCTGAAGTCACCGCCACGAGAGGAAACCGGCCATGTACACACTGGCGGTCTGCGCCGAAATGCTCTTCCTGGACCTGCCGATGGACGAACGGGTCCGGCGCCTCCACGACGCCGGCTTCCAGGCCGAGATCTGGGACTGGACCCGGCACGACCTCGACGCACTCGCCCGCACCCCGGCCGAGTTCTCCTCGATGACCGGCTACATCCGCGGCAGTCTGACCGACGAGGAGGGCGCGGCGGAGCTCCTGCGCACCGCCGAGGAGTCGATCCGGGCGGCAGAGCAACTCGGCTGCCCCCGACTGAACCTGCACGGCACCGGCCTGGACGACAAGGGCCTGCCCGTTACGCCCGCGACCGGCGACCCCACGGGCCCGATGTGGATCACCGCGCACCACACCCTCACCCGCCTCGCAGAACTGGCCGAGAGCGCCGGCGTGGTCTTCACCCTGGAGAACCTCAACACGGCCGTCGACCACCCCGGCGTCCCCTTCGCGACCGCGGCCGACACCCTGGCCCTGGTCCAGGCGGTCGACCGCCCCGGCCTACGGATGAACCTGGACCTCTACCACGCCCAGATCGGCGAAGGAAACCTGATCGAACTGGTCCGCAAGGCCCACGCCCTGCACCTGATCGGCGAGATCCAGGTGGCCGACGTCCCCGGCCGCCGCGAACCCGGAACCGGCGAGATCAACTACCCCGCCGTCGCTCGAGTCCTGAAGGAGATCGGCTACGAGGGCACGGTCGCGATGGAGGCGTGGGCCTCCGGCGACAGCGAACTGGCTCTGGAGCGCTTCCGCTCGGCTTTCACGCTCTGATCAAGGCGAGATCGACGCGGCCCTGCCACCAGGCGTGTCCCAAACGATCTCAGGAACCCGTCAGGGGCCTGATCCACTCACTGGATCAGGCCCCTGACTTGGAACTTCACTGTCGGGGTGGCGGGATTTGAACCCACGACCTCTTCGTCCCGAACGAAGCGCGCTGCCAAGCTGCGCTACACCCCGATGTCGCTGCTGTCGCGGCGACGACGTTTACTTTAGCCCACTGGTGGCTAGAGACGAAATCCGGTTTTCCAGGGGTGGCGGAGGGGGTTCGGGCGGGCGTGGTCGAGGGCCACGAGGAGGGTCGCGAGGGCGTAGAAGGAGAGGCCGAGGAGGAGGGCGTTGCCCAGGACCTTCTTGTAGCCGTCCTGGTCGACGTCCAGGAAGGGGTAGAGGTAGCGGTCGGGGGTGCCCGGGAGGAGCAGTTCGCCTCGGGTGAGGGAGAAGGCCAGGTAGGCCAGGGGGTAGAGGAGCCAGGTGCTGGCCTGGCGCAGGTGCAGGCGGCCCGGGGTCGTGAGCAGGAGCCATTCCAGTACGGCCGCGATCGGGGTCAGCGTGTGGAGGGTGTGGTGGGCGACGGCCTGCCAGCCCGTCGGAGCGGCCGCGGCCTCGCCCGTGAGGGAGAAGGGGCTCGCCTCGTTCGCCAGGAGCAGGTGGTGCACCAGGGCCGCGATGACGACGTAGAGCAGGGTCGCGCCCAGCACGGCACCTGGTAGCGGGCGGCTGGCCGTCCACGCGCGGCGGGCCGAGAAGGCCATGACCAGCGCGAGCAGGATGTTGCTCTGGATCGCGAAGTAGCCCAGGGTTCGGGACGGGTCACCCAGGAGCAGTTCGAGCGTCACGCCGACGGCCGCCGCCAGGGCGACCAGCAGGCGGAAGGCCGCGGCCGCCGGGCGGCGGACGGGGGTGACGACGGCCGTGGCGGGGACGGGGGACGGCTTCAGTGCGGGCTTGCCCGGAATCGCGGGGAGATCCGGTATGTCCCTGGGTATCGGGGCGGTCATGCCCCCACGCTGACAGAAGCGGACATAGGGGGCTATTCGGGCGGGCTGTGTGGGTTAACGGAATCACGTCGTCTCCCGCCGTCTCCCATGGCCCACACGGCTCCCACAGGCCCCAGAGGCTGCCCACGAGCCCTACCCACCCACGAGCCCTACCCATGGGCAGTGACTCCGCTACTCCCGCCCCACCAACGTCAACAACGTCGCCTCCGGCGGGCACGCGAACCGTACCGGCGTGTAGCGGTTCGTGCCGCAGCCCGCCGAGACGTGCAGGTACGACGTACGGTCCTCCGCCGTGTGCGTGGACAGGCCCTTCACGCGGTCCGTGTCCAGGTCGCAGTTGGTGACCAGGGCGCCGTAGAAGGGGATGCACAGCTGGCCGCCGTGGGTGTGGCCGGCGAGGATCAAGGGGTAGGCGTCGGCCGTGAAGGCGTCCAGGGTGCGAAGGTACGGCGCGTGGACCACGGCCATGGAGAAGTCGGCCGAGTCCGACGGGCCGCCGGCCACCTGCTCGTAGCGGTCCCGCTTGATGTGCGGGTCGTCCAGGCCCGTCAGCTCCAGCGAGACACCCTCGATCTTGAGCGTGCCGCGCGTGTTCGTCAGGTTCAGCCAGCCCGCCGCGTCGAAGGCGTCCCGCAGGTCCTCCCACGGGTTGTGCACCACGCCGACGGCCGGCGGGTTGCCGTTCAGGCCGTGGCGGCCCTGCACCTTTTCCAGCAGGTACCGGGCGGGGTTGCGGAACATGGGGCCGTAGTAGTCGTTGGAGCCGAAGACGTACGCGCCCGGGAACTCCATCAGGGGGCCGAGCGAATCGAGGACCTCCGGGACACCCTCCGGGTCGGAGAGGTTGTCGCCCGTGTTGATCACGAAGTCGGGGCGCAGGCCCGCCAGGGAGCGCAGCCAGCGCTGCTTCTTGCGCTGACCGCTGACCATGTGGATGTCGGAGACCTGGAGCACGCGCAGGGGGCGCATTCCCGAGGGCAGGACCGGGACCGTGACCCGGCGGAGGCGGAAGGAGCGGGCCTCGAAGGCCGCCGCGTACAACAGACCGGCGGCACCGGCCGCCGTGATTCCCAGGGGGACTCCGTATCGCGCGTGCATACGACCATCGTGTCAGACCGCGCGGGTCGCCTGCGTCCGGCGGTGCGCGAAATGCCCTGGCGGCACCGGCCTTTTAACCGTCCCCAGGATCACGGCCCCACAAATCAAGGGGCGCCTTTCCGCCCGCACCTGCGACAATCAACCTCATGACCACGCTCAAGTCGAAGCTGCAGGATGACCTCAACGCCGCGATCAAGGAGCGCGACGAGCTCCGCTCCTCGACGCTCCGGCTGACGCTCGCCGCGATCACCAAGGAGGAGGTCGCGGGCAAGGAGAAGCGCGAGCTCTCCGACGACGAGGTGCAGAAGGTGATCACCCGCGAGGCGAAGAAGCGTCGCGAGGCCGCCGAGGCCTTCGCGCAGGGTGGTCGTGCCGAGAGCGCCGAGCGCGAGAAGGCCGAGGGCGAGGTGCTCGCCGAGTACCTGCCCAAGCAGCTGTCCGACGAGGAGCTCCAGCAGATCGTGGCCCAGGCCGTCGAGGAGGCCAGGGCCGCAGGTGCGGAGGGGCCGCGGGCCATGGGTGCCGTCATGAAGATCGTGAACCCGAAGGTGGCCGGTCAGGCCGAGGGCGGCCGCGTCGCCGCCGCGGTGAAGAAGCTGCTGGCCGGCTGACCCGGCCCTGGACCGCAGAGGGCGGCCCCCTCTCCCTGAAGAAGGGGAGAGGGGGCCGCCCTCTGTCAGTCACGCCCTGTCAGTCACACCGGCGGATCAGCCGAACCGCCCGCCGTTCCCGTTCCCGCCCCCGTTGTCCTGGCCCCGGAAGAAGCCCTCCGGAATGGAGAAGGAAGGAGTCGGGAAGGGGTCGTCGCCCCCGCCGCCGTTGTTGCCGCCGACCAGGCCGCCGATGAAGCCGTTGCCGTTGCCGTTGTCACCGTCGTCCCCGTCGCCGCGGCCCTCGTCGTCGCCGTCACCGCGGTCCCGGTCGATGCCGTCGGGGATGTGGACGGTGTTGAACTGCTCGACGGGCTTGCCCTGGAGCGCGCCGTTCATCATGTCGCCCCAGATCGGGCCAGGGACCTCACCGCCGAAGACCTTGCCGTACGACCGGCCGCCGATGGTGATGTTGGTCATCTTCCGCTTGTGGGCCGGGTCGCCGACCCACACAGCACCGGCCATGTTCGGCGTGTAGCCCACGAACCAGGCCGCGTAGCGCTCGTCCGTCGTACCGGTCTTGCCGGCGCTGGGGCGGCTGTCGAGGCCGGCCTTCTTACCCGTACCGTCCTCGACGACGCCTCGCAGCAGCGCGTTGATGGTGTCGGCGGTCTTCTCCGACATCGCCCGCGAGCAGGTCGACTTCGGGACCTGGAGCGACTTCCTCTGGTCCCCGACGCGCTGGGTGACCGACTCGATGGCGACCGGCGTGCAGTGCATCCCGCGCGAGGCGAAGGTCGCGTACGCGTTCGCCATGGTCAGCGGGGACATCTCCTGGGTGCCGAGGGCGATGGAGGGCACCTGGGGCATCTTGTCGCCGTCGGCCCGCACGACGCCCATCTTCTTCGCCATCGTCGTGACCGGGCAGATGCCGATGTCGCTGATCATCTGCACGTAGTAGGTGTTGACCGACTTGGCGGTCGCTTCCTTCATGTCGTACGGGCCGACCTCGGACTCGTTCTCGTTCTCGAGCTTGGCCGGGTCGGCGGGGTCGTTCACCCACCTCTTGCCGTCGCACGCCGAGACCGGGCTCGGGTACGCCATCTGGTACGGCGACGAGTACACCTTGTTCGCCGGCATGCCGTCCTCGAGGGCCGCGGCGGCCACGATCGGCTTGAACGTCGAACCGGGCTGGTAGCCCATGCCGCCGCCCATGTCGCCGTCGACGGACAGGTTGAGGGTCGTCTCGCCCTTCTTGATGTCGACGCCGTACGGACGCGACTGGCCCATGGCGAGGATCTTGCCGGTGCCGGGCTGGACGAGGGTGGCGGCGGTGGCCACATCGTCGCTCTGGTAGACGTGGTCCTTGATGGACGCCTGTGCCGCGCCCTGGGCCTGGGGGTCCATGGTGGTGCGGATGGTGAGCCCGCCCTGGTTCCAGACCTTCGCCCGCTTCTCCTTGGTCTTGCCGAAGACCGGGTCGTTCAGGAAGACCTCGCGCACGTAGTCGCAGAAGAAGCCCGCGCCCTTGATCGCCGTGATGCAGCCGTTCTTGGGCTTGCTGACCTTCAGGCCCAGCGGCGCCTTCATCGCCTCGGCGGCCTGCGCCCGGGAGATGTCGCCGACGTCGGCCATGCGCCGGAGCACGATGTTGCGGCGCTTGGTGGCCTCCGCCTCGTCGTTGACCGGGTCGTACCGGCTGGGCGACTGGACGATGCCCGCGAGGAGGGCCGCCTCCTGGACGTTCAGATCCTTGGCGGACTTGGAGAAGTAGCGCTGGGCCGCGGCCTCGATGCCGTAGGCCTGCTGGCCGAAGAACGTGATGTTCAGGTAGTTCTCGAGGATCTTCTTCTTCCCGAGCTCCTCCTCGACCTGGATCGCGTACTTCAGTTCGCGGATCTTGCGGCCGATGGTCTGCTGGGTGGCCTGCGCGACCTTCGTCGGGTCGTTGCCGGCCTCCTCGACGAAGACGTTCTTCACGTACTGCTGCGTCAGGGTCGAGGCGCCCTGGGCGACCTCACCGCTGCGCGCGTTCTTGTTGAGGGCGCGCAGGACGCCCTTCAGGTCGACCGCGCCGTGCTGGTAGAAGCGCGAGTCCTCGATCGCGACGATCGCCTTCTGCATGTACGGCGAGATGTCCTTGAGGGGGACCACCGTGCGGTCGCGCGAGTAGACCGTGGCGATCTGGCCGCCGTCGGCGTCGAGGATCGTGGTGCGCTGGCTCAGGGGCGGGGTCTTCATGTTGGCCGGGAGCTCGTCGAAGCTCTCGACCGATCCCTTCGCCGCCAGCCCCAGCGCGCCCACCGCGGGCAGCGCGATGCCGGCCAGCACGGCTCCCGCGAGAACACTGACACCGAGGAACTTGGCGGCCTGCTGCGTGGGTGACAGACCACCGCCCGAGCGCTTGTTTGGCATGAGGGCAGCCTACGTTCTCATTCGCCGGACAGGCGTACAGGCCTTGGCCTAAGCTGCTCTCAACTGTCACAGCAGTGAGGCCACGTATCAATACGTCCGGCGACCCCGAATCGTTCCGGGTGTTCCCCAACTTTTTTGATGGGGTCGTGTCCGAATCCGCCTTGTGTGTCATACGGCGTCCGTTGTGACGCAACTGAACTGTCCTGGTTTGCCGGGAAGGTTACGTATGTCGCCAGGTCACTCCCCCGGGTGATCTGCCGCTTACCCATAGTCCGTTCGGACCATTCAAGATTGGGCCCGCTGGGGGTGTTGCGCTGTGCCCACCTTCCGTAACGTCCTCAACTGGCGGCGGTGAATATGCCGCTGCCGCCGTGGGGGAGCCTCGATTCGGGAGAGGACGGCGCCGGTATGGGCTGGGTAACCGACTGGAGTGCGCAGGCGGCCTGCCGCACTACCGATCCGGATGAACTGTTCGTTCAAGGAGCAGCGCAGAACAGGGCCAAGGCGGTGTGCACCGGATGCCCGGTGCGCACGGAGTGCCTGGCCGACGCGCTGGACAACCGCGTCGAGTTCGGCGTGTGGGGAGGCATGACGGAGAGGGAACGCCGCGCACTGCTGCGCAGGCGGCCCACAGTGACCTCCTGGCGCCGGCTGCTGGAGACCGCGCGCTCGGAGTACGAGCGGGGGTGCGGTGTCGTACCGCTCGATGACGACGAGATCTATGAGAACTACGCGGCGGTGAGCTGAGGGGTTCCCTCCGGGGGCTCCTCGGGGCTCAGGCCGGGGCTCAGGCCGGGGCTCAGGCCCCTCACGGAGACAGGCCCGTGGCGGCGCAGGGTCGCCCTCAGGCACTTGAGTTGTGCCCCGGCGCACTCGTGCTGTGCTCAGGCGCACTCGCGTTGCGCTCAGGCACTCGCCCGGACGCTGAGGCACCCGTCTCGGACGCCCCTCAGGCACTCGCCTCAGGCCGGGTGCCCTCCTCGGGCAGCTCGGTCTCGGGCAGTTCGCGCTCGTTCGCAGCGAGCCGGTCGCCGATGTCGCGCAGTCCCGCGAGGTCGTGCACGTCGCCGGGCAGCGCGCCCACTTCCGTCACGGCCACCTCCGGGTGGAGCGCGGTGAAGCGGTCACGCGTGCGCTGCTCACGGGAGAGCAGCTGCATGCGGTCGGCGTGCAGCCTCAGCAGACCTGCCGTGAGCTGGTCGACGGAGCGCTCGGTGTTCTCGGCGTCCTCGGCGGGGGAGCCACCGTCAGAAGCCGGAGCAGCAGCCGGAGCTGGTGTTTCGGATGTGGGAGAGCCTGAACTGTCGTGCGTGTCGGGGGAGTTACGAAGTACTGCTTTCCCGCCCTCCTGATCCACAATGCGGGGCTCTTCAAGATTTTCCGCGGCGGCGAGCGCCCGCTCGGCCGACAGCCGGTCGGCACCGCTGCCGTGGACCCGGTTGAGCACCAGCCCGGCGAGCGGCATGTCCTCCGCGGCCAGCCGCTCCACGAAGTACGCGGCCTCGCGCAGCGCGTCCCGCTCTGGGGCCGCGACCACGAGGAACGCCGTGCCGGGCGCCTGGAGCAGCTTGTACGTCGCGTCGGCGCGGGTGCGGAACCCGCCGAAGGTCGTGTCCATCGCGGACACGAACGTCTGGACGTCCTTGAGGAGCTGGCCGCCGAGGAGCTTGCCGAGAGTGCCGGTCATCATCGACATCCCGACGTTCAGGAACTTCATCCCGGCCCGGCCGCCCAGCTTCGCCGGCGCCGTCAGCAGCCGGATCAGCCGCCCGTCCAGGAACGACCCGAGCCGCTTGGGCGCGTCCAGGAAGTCCAGCGCCGAGCGGGACGGCGGAGTGTCGACGATGATCAGGTCCCACTCGTCCCTGGCCCGCAGTTGCCCGAGCTTCTCCATCGCCATGTACTCCTGCGTGCCCGCGAAGCCCGCCGAAAGTGACTGGTAGAAGGGGTTGCCCAGGATCGCGGCGGCCCGCTCGGGGTCCGCGTGCGCCTCGACGATCTCGTCGAAGGTGCGCTTCATGTCGAGCATCATCGCGTGCAGCTCGCCGCCCGCGGAGTCGTCGATGCCCTTCACCCGGCGCGGGGTGTTGTCGAGGGAGTCGATGCCCATGGACTGGGCGAGCCGGCGGGCCGGGTCGATGGTGAGGACGACCACTTTGCGGCCGCGCTCGGCCGCGCGCAGCCCCAGGGCCGCCGCGGTCGTGGTCTTGCCGACCCCGCCCGAGCCGCAGCACACCACGATGCGGGTCTTCGGGTCCTCCAGCAGCGGATCGATGTCGAGCAGGCGCGCGGGGGGCAGGTGGTGGCGGGCCGGGTCGTGGGTGTGGGCCGGGTCCGGACGACTCATGACATCCCCTGCTTCCGACTCGAGACGGGCCTTGCCTGTGTGCTGTTCCGGGGGCAGCGGCCTGCCCGGCTCATGACACGCCCTGCTCGCGCAGCTCGCGGGCCAGCTCGTACAGCCCCGCCAGGTCCATGCCCTCGGCGAACAGCGGCAGTTCGTGCAGCGGCAGGCCCAGCTCGGTGAGCACCGCACGCTGCTCGTGCTCCAGCGTGTACCGCTCGGCGTACTCCTCGGCCTGGGTGAGCAGCGGATCCACCAGCCGCTCCGCACGCCCGCCGCGCCTCGCCCCGCCGAGCCCGGCGGACGACAGCGACCGCGCAACCGTGGAACGCGGGACCGTCCGTACGAGTTCCAGGTCGGCCGCGTCCAACACCTCCGGCCGCACCATGTTCACGATGATCCGCCCCACCGGCAGCCGGGCCGACCGCAGCTCGGCGATGCCGTCCACGGTCTCCTGGACGGGCATCTCCTCCAGCAGCGTCACCAGGTGCACGGCCGTCTCCGGCGACTTCAGCACCCGCATCACGGCCTGGGCCTGATTGTGTATCGGGCCGATCTTGGCGAGTCCGGCCACCTCGTCGTTGACGTTCAAAAAGCGCGTGATGCGCCCGGTGGGCGGGGCGTCCATGACGACGTAGTCGTACGCGAACCGCCCGCTGCGGTCCTTGCGCCGCACCGCCTCGCACGCCTTGCCGGTGAGGAGTACGTCCCTCAGGCCGGGCGCGATGGTGGTGGCGAAGTCGATCGCCCCGAGCTTCTTCAGGGCCCGTCCGGCGCTCCCCAGTTTGTAGAACATCTGGAGGTAGTCCAGAAGGGCCAGTTCGGGGTCGATGGCCAGCGCGTACACCTCCCCGCCCCCGGGAGCGACGGCGATCTTCCGCTCCTCATAAGGCAGCGCTTCAGTTTCGAAGAGCTGCGCGATGCCCTGACGGCCCTCGACCTCGACGAGAAGCGTCCGCTTCCCCTCCGTGGCCAGGGCCAGCGCTAGGGCCGCGGCCACCGTGGTCTTACCGGTACCGCCCTTGCCGCTGACGACCTGGAGCCTGCTCACGTATTCGAGCCTAACCAGTCCGTGCCCGGGCTACGCGGAGGGCTGTGGATAACCGTGGCCGCCGAGGGCGGAGGACCGGGGGCGTGGTCGGCCGCGGACCCCTCTCCGGCAGCGGCTAGAGTCGGCCGCATGACCAAGTGGGAATACGCAACCGTGCCGCTGCTCGTCCACGCCACGAAGCAGATTCTGGACACCTGGGGCGAGGACGGCTGGGAGCTCGTCCAGGTCGTGCCCGGGCCGAACAACCCCGAGCAGCTCGTGGCCTACCTGAAGCGGGAGAAGCAGTAATGAGCGCCGTCGAGGCGAAGCTGGCCGAGCTCGGCCTGACCCTGCCCGACGTCGTCCCGCCGCTCGCCGCGTACCAGCCGGCCGTGCAGTCCGGCCCGTACGTCTACACCGCCGGGCAGCTGCCGATGGTGGACGGCAAGCTTCCGGTCACCGGCAAGGTCGGCGCGGAGGTCACCCCGGAGGAGGCCAAGGAGCTGGCACGCACGTGTGCGCTGAACGCCCTGGCCGCCGTCAAGTCCGTCGCCGGTGACCTGGACCGCATCGCGCGCGTCGTGAAGGTCGTCGGCTTCGTGGCCTCGGCCTCCGACTTCACGGGCCAGCCCGCGGTGCTGAACGGCGCCAGCGAGCTGCTCGGCCAGGTCCTCGGCGACAAGGGCGTGCACGCGCGCAGCGCGGTGGGCGTGGCGGTGCTGCCGCTGGACGCACCGGTGGAGGTCGAGATCCAGGTGGAGCTCGCCTGACCCCGTTTCGGTGGTCCCAGCTGCGGAATCCGCCCCTGGGGCCACTCGAACATCCGCCCGTCACGGGATAGCCTCGCGCCCATGGCGAACGGTCAGTGGTACCCCCCGGAGTGGCCGGACCGCATCCGCGCACTCGCGGCAGGCACCCTCACCCCGGTCACCCCGAAGCGCGCGGCCACCGTCATGCTCCTGAAGGACACGGGCACCGGTCCCGCCGTCCACATGCTGCGCAGACGCGCCGCCATGGCCTTCGCCGGAGGCGCGTACGCGTATCCGGGCGGCGGCGTCGACTCCCGGGACGACGACCACCACGTCCGCTGGGCGGGCCCCACGCGCGCGTGGTGGGCGGACCGGCTCGGCGTCGACGAGACGGCGGCCCAGGCGATCGTCTGCGCGGCCGTACGGGAGACGTACGAGGAGGCGGGCGTGCTGCTCGCCGGCCCGGCGCCCGACTCGGTCGTCGGCGACACCACCGGCGCCGACTGGGAGGCCGACCGTGCCGCTCTGGTCGCCCGGGACCTGTCCTTCGCGGAGTTCCTGGACCGCCGGGGCCTGGTCCTGCGCTCCGACCTGCTCGGCGCCTGGACTCGCTGGATCACCCCGGAGTTCGAGGCCCGCCGTTACGACACCTGGTTCTTCGTGGCCGCCCTTCCCGAGGGGCAGCGCACCCGCAACGCCTCCACGGAGGCCGACCGTATGGTGTGGATCGCGCCGGGCGAGGCGGCGGCCGGGTACGACAAGGGCGAGCTGCTGATGATGCCGCCGACCATCGCGACCCTGCGCCAGCTGACGGCGTACGAGAGCGCCGCCCAGGCGCTCGCGGCCGCTCCGGGGCGTGACCTCACGCCCGTCCTGGCCACCGCCCGTCTGGTGGACGGCGAGATCGTGCTCTCCTGGCCGGGCCACGACGAGTTCACCAAACACATCCCGACCGCACCGACCGGTGGAGCCACCGCATGACGGACGCAGCAGCCCTTCCCGGTCAGCCTCGCGGCGGGGTCCTCTCGGGTCCGGCCACCGCGCGGGCCGTCAACGTCCTGGCCCCCAACCCGTCGGCGATGACCCTGGACGGCACGAACACCTGGATCCTCTCCGAGCCCGACTCGGACCTGGCGGTGGTGGTCGACCCGGGACCGCTCGACGACGGGCACCTGCGCCATGTCGTCGCCACGGCCGAGCAGGCCGGCAAGCGGGTCGCCCTGACCCTGCTGACCCACGGTCATCCCGACCACGCGGCGGGCGCCGCCCGGTTCGCCGAACTGACCGGCACGCGCGTGCGTGCGCTCGATCCGGCACTGCGGCTGGGCGACGAGGGCCTGGCGGCCGGGGACGTGATCACCACCGGGGGCCTCGAACTGAAGGTCGTCCCGACCCCCGGCCACACCGCCGACTCCCTCTGCTTCCATCTCCCCGCCGACCGGGCGGTCCTGACCGGCGACACGATCCTGGGCCGCGGTACGACGGTCGTGGCCCACCCCGACGGCCGGCTCGGCGACTACCTGGACTCCCTGCGGCGCCTCCGGTCCCTCACGGTCGACGACGGCGTCCACACGGTGCTCCCGGGCCACGGCCCGGTCCTGGAGGACGCCCAGGGGGCCGTGGAGTACTACCTCGCCCACCGCGCCCACCGCCTCGCCCAGGTGGAAACGGCCGTCGAGGACGGCTACCGGACCCCCGGGCAGGTCGTCGCCCACGTCTACGCCGACGTCGACCGCTCCCTGTGGCCGGCGGCGGAACTGTCGGTACGGGCGCAGTTGGACTACCTGGTGGAGCACGGGCTCATCTAGGGCTCCGGGCCCTTCATGGACGCGGCGCTTTGACGCCGTGCACGCGCGCGTACTCCCCGGCGAGCCAGGGCCCGAGATCGTCGACGTACGACACGAGCACGTCGGCGTCCCCCGTCGGCTCCCGGCTGAGGACGGCGGCGGTCCGCATCTGCTCGGCGCGCCGCGGGTAGTACCGGGCGAACGCCTCGGCCATCTCCCGCAGGTCGCTGGTCCAGCCGTTCCAGCGAGGCATGACGAGGGTGAAGCCCGTGCGCACGAGATGCCGGGACATGAAGCGGACGAGCGGACGGCGGGCCTCTTTGGTGCCGCCCGCCTCGGCGATTCGCCGGCGCCAGCGCGGGAGGAGCAGGGCCAGGTCGCCGTTGGTCTCGCGGGCCAGCAGTGAGTCGGGGCGGTAACGCGGCAGGTGCGCGGCCAGGTCCTCGCCCAGCAGAGGGGTGCACAGGCAGGCGACGAACCACCCCAGGTCGTACCGCTCCAGGTCGCTCAGCAGCCGCGCCCGGCTGAACAGCAGTGTCCCGTGCCCGTCGAGTTGCTCGAACTCCTCGTCCAGCGCCGCCCCGAGGGCACGGGCCTCGGCCCGGTCCGTGTCGGTCGGCTCCTCGCGCAGGGCGAGCAGCAGGTCGAGGTCGCTGCGCCCCACGCGCGCGGTGCCGCGCGGGATCGACCCGTAGAGGTACGCGCTGTGCAGTCGCGCTCCGAACACGTCGGCCAGCCGCTCCCCGGCCGCCGCGACGACCGGACGGAAGGCGTCGGGCACGCGCGCGAGGGAGCCCTCCCGGGCGATGAAGCCCTGGGCGTCGAGTCCCGGGCGGCGAATGGTTCCGGCCATGCGGTCACTGTGCCGTGAAGGGGGAGGCCGGCGCGGCTGGTTCTCGTGCCGTGCACGACGTCGGGCCCCGTCCCGCGAGGAGACAGGGCCCGATGTCGTACGGCCAGGGGTGCGTGCGCGTCAGCGCGAGCGCTTGGCGAGGCGTTCCACGTCCAGGAGGATCACCGCGCGGGCCTCCAGGCGCAGCCAGCCGCGCTGGGCGAAGTCCGCCAGTGCCTTGTTGACCGTCTCGCGGGACGCGCCGACGAGCTGGGCCAGCTCCTCCTGCGTGAGGTCGTGGACGACGTGGATGCCCTCCTCGGACTGCACGCCGAACCGGCGGGACAGGTCCAGCAGGGCTCGGGCGACACGGCCCGGGACGTCCGAGAAGACGAGGTCGGACATCGCGTCGTTGGTCTTGCGCAGCCGGCGTGCGACGGCGCGCAGGAGCGCCGTGGCCACCTCGGGGCGGGCGTTCAGCCAGGGCTGGAGGTCGCCGTGGCCGAGGCCGAGCAGCTTCACCTCGGTCAGCGCCGTGGCGGTCGCGGTGCGCGGGCCCGGGTCGAACAGCGACAGCTCGCCGATGAGCTCGCCGGGGCCGACCACGGCCAGCATGTTCTCGCGGCCGTCGGGGGACGTGCGGTGGAGCTTGACCTTCCCCTCCGTGACCACGTACAGGCGGTCGCCGGGGTCACCTTCGTGGAACAGCGAGTCACCGCGCGCGAGGGTCACCTCACTCATGGAGGCGCGGAGCTCCGCGGCCTGCTCGTCGTCGAGCGCCGCGAAGAGCGGATTGCGCCGCAGAACGTCGTCCACGAGTTCTCTCCTTGTCGACCTGCTCAGGGGCTGTTGCCCCCGCGTACCAAGGCACCGTGGTGCCCATTTTGCCGGACGGTCCAAACAGTGTGATCTGTCACAAGGATGCCGCACACGTGTCCCGGGGTACGCGGCAGGGGTCCAATTGGGCGCCGATCTTCGGGGTCCGGGGCGGATGTCGGTGCCGGGCCTTAGGCTGGCCGGGTGTCCAAATCGCCGGTGAGAGCACAGGCCTAGGGGGCTGCGCGGGTGGTTGTACGTCGCGATTCCGCTGTGGGCGAACAGAGCCCCGATGGCGGCAGGAAAACGGCGAAAGCGACAGGGGAGGCGGCGCCTTCCGGGAAGTCGACGCCGGCGAAGAAGGCGCTTGCCAGGCAGGCCGGGGCCGCGAGTAAGCAGGCATCTGCGATGCAGGCCGCGGCTGTGAAGAAATCCGCATCTGCGAAGAAGGCGGCGGCTGTGAAGAAGGCGGCCTCTGCGAAGAAAGCCGCGTCTGTGAAGAAGGCGGCGTCCGCGAAGAAAGCCGTGTCTGCGAAGAGGGCCGCGCCTGTGAAGAAAGCCGCGTCTGCGAAAAAGGTCCCAGTCAAGAAGGTCACCGTCGCGCCCAAGAAAGCCACGGCCCGCATCAAGGGCGCCGCCCCGGCCAGGACCGTCGTCCACCCGCCGAGTGGCGAGTCGCGTACCGCCCTGGTCCGCCGGGCCCGCCGTATCAACCGCGAGCTCGCCGAGGTCTACCCCTACGCCCACCCCGAGCTGGACTTCACCAACCCCTTCCAGCTCGTGGTCGCCACGGTCCTGTCCGCCCAGACGACCGACCTGCGCGTCAACCAGACGACCCCCGCCCTCTTCGCCAAGTACCCCACCCCCGAGGACCTGGCCGCCGCCAACCCGGAAGAGGTGGAGGAGATTCTCCGCCCGTGCGGCTTCTTCCGGGCCAAGACCAAGTCGGTCATAGGGCTGTCCAAGGCCCTCGTGGCGGACTTCGGAGGCGAGGTCCCCGGCCGGCTGGAGGACCTGGTCAAGCTGCCCGGCGTCGGCCGCAAGACGGCGTTCGTCGTGCTCGGGAACGCCTTCGGCCGGCCCGGCATCACCGTGGACACGCACTTCCAGCGCCTGGTGCGCCGCTGGCAGTGGACCGCCGAGACGGACCCGGACAAGATCGAGGCCGCGGTCGGCGCTCTCTTCCCGAAGAGCGACTGGACGGACCTCTCGCACCATGTGATCTGGCACGGTCGCCGCATCTGCCACGCCCGCAAGCCCGCGTGCGGTGCCTGCCCGATCGCCCCGCTCTGCCCGGCGTACGGCGAGGGCGAGACCGACCCGGAGAAGGCCATGAAGCTGCTCAAGTACGAGAAGGGCGGCTTCCCCGGCCAGCGTCTGAACCCCCCGCAGGCCTACCTGGACGCGGGCGGCAAACCGGCGCCGCCGCTGGGGGCCGGATGAGCTGCCCCACGAACCCCTCGATCAGGGGATCGCGGCCGTTCACGGAACGATCTCAGGGCCGCCGCGCGTTGGAAGCGGCAGGACGACGGGGGTGGCGATGACGCGGGCGAGCGACACACAGGGCGGGCCGGTGACGGTGAGCAAGGAGGGCCTGCCCGGCTGGCTGGACCCGGTGGTGCACGCCGTGGAGACGGTCCGGCCGCGGCAGCTCAGCCGCTTCCTGCCGCCGGAGGACGGCGCCGGGCGGCAGTCCGCCGTGCTGGTCCTCTTCGGTGAGGGCGAGCGCGGGCCGGAGCTACTGCTCATGGAGCGCGCGCACTCCCTGCGCTCGCACGCCGGCCAGCCCTCCTTCCCCGGCGGCGCCCTCGACCCGGAGGACGGCGACCCGCGCGGCGACGGCCCGCTGCGGGCGGCCCTGCGCGAGGCGGAGGAGGAGACCGGCCTCGATCCCTCCGGCGTCCAGCTCTTCGGCGTCCTGCCCCGGCTGTACATCCCGGTCAGCGGCTTCGTCGTCACCCCGGTGCTGGGCTGGTGGCGCGAGCCCAGCCCGGTCGGGGTCGTCGATCCGAACGAGACCGCCAGGGTCTTCACCGTCCCCGTGGCGGATCTCACGGATCCCGCCAACCGCGCCACCACCGTCCACCCCAGCGGCCACCGAGGTCCGGCATTTCTGGTCGAATCGGCACTTGTCTGGGGTTTCACGGCCGGAATCATCGACCGGCTGCTGCACTACTCGGGCTGGGAGCGGCCCTGGGACCGCGAGAAGCAGGTCCCGCTCGACTGGCGCGCATGACAGGGTGGCCTCCGTGAACGTGCTGGACATCTTGTTGCTGGTCGCCGCCGTGTGGTTCGCGGTCGTCGGGTACCGCCAGGGATTCGTCGTCGGCATCCTGTCGGTGATCGGCTTCCTGGGCGGCGGTCTCGTCGCCGTCTACGCGCTCCCCGTCATCTGGGACGCGATCACGGACAACGCGGAGGTGAACACGACCGCGGCCGTCGTCGCGGTCGTCGTCGTCATCGTCTGCGCCTCCGTCGGCCAGGCCCTCACCACCCACCTCGGCAACAAGCTGCGCCGGCACATCACCTGGTCCCCGGCCCGGGCCCTGGACGCCACCGGCGGCGCGCTCGTCAACGTCGTGGCGATGCTCCTGGTCGCCTGGCTGATCGGTTCGGCCCTCGCGGGCACCACGCTGCCGACGCTCGGCAAGGAGGTCCGCAACTCCAAGGTGCTGCTCGGCGTCTCCCAGGCGCTGCCGGACCAGGCCGCCACCTGGTTCGCGGACTTCTCCTCGGTCCTCGCGCAGAACGGCTTCCCGCAGGTCTTCAGCCCGTTCGCGAACGAGCCGATCACCGACGTCCAGCCCCCGGACCCGGCGCTGGCGAACAGCCCGGTGGCCACCCGCGCCCAGCGCTCCATCGTCAAGGTCATGGGAACCGCTCCGAGCTGCGGCAAGGTCCTGGAGGGCACCGGCTTCGTCTTCGGCGACCGCCGCGTGATGACCAACGCGCACGTGGTGGGCGGGGTCGACGAGCCGACCGTGCAGATAGGCGGCGAGGGCAAGAAGTACGACGCCACGGTCGTGCTCTACGACTGGCGGCGCGACATCGCCGTACTGGACGTGCCGGACCTCAAGGCGCCCGCGCTGCGCTTCACCACCGAGGACGCGGGCAGCGGCGACGGCGGGATCGTCGCGGGCTTCCCGGAGAACGGGGCGTACGACGTGCGTGCCGCACGCGTGCGTGGCCGCATCACGGCCAACGGCCCGGACATCTACCACCGCGGCACGGTCCGCCGCGACGTCTACTCCCTCTACGCGACCGTCCGCCAGGGCAACTCCGGCGGCCCGCTGCTCACACCCGACGGCAGGGTCTACGGCGTCGTCTTCGCCAAGTCCCTCGACGACGCCGAGACGGGTTACGCGCTGACCGTGGACGAGATCCAGGAGGACATCACCAAGGGGCGCACCGCCAACCAGCAGGTGGGCAGCGACAGCTGCGCGCTCTAGGAGTGCTGGAGCGGGGCTGCCGGCGGGTCACTCACGCGGGTGACGCCTCAGTCGCGTGTGTGGCGCAGACGTACGGTGACCCAGCGGGCCCGGCGGCGGAGGATGCGCGGGATCCCGACCCTGGGATCCGCGGTCGCCATCTGCGGTGCGCCGCTTCGCTGGTGGGGGTTCGCACCGCCCGCCGAGCGGCGATTGCGGCTTGCGTCACTGTAGTCGTGCGTCCAGCCCATACCCCGACGTGTGCCCCCGCCTCATGGTCGATAACCGCCCCCGGGGCGTCCAATTGGCCTATGCGCCAGGCAATTGGCCGTTCGTAGCACAAGCGTTCACGTGCGGATACCGGTCGCGGTCACCAGGTCACCGATCGGGTTCGGGATCCTTCAGCCAGTTGATGAGTTCCGAGGAGAACGCGACCGGGTCCTCCTCGTGCGGGAAGTGCCCGAGGCCGTCGAACAGGCGCCAGCGGTACGGGGCTTCGACGTACTCGCCGGATCCCGCGGCGCTGCGCGTGCGCATCACGGGGTCGAGCGAGCCGTGCAGATGGAGCGTCGGCACGCGCACGGGCCGCTTCATCCGGCGGTTGAACTGGATGCCGTCCGGGCGGGCCAGGGAGCGCACCATCCAGCGGTACGGCTCGACCGCGCAGTGCGCGGCGGAGGGGATGCACATGGCCCGGCGGTAGATCTCCAGCGCCTCCTCCTCCGGCGGGCGCGGCCCGGACCAGTCCTGGATCAGCTCGGCCACCAGCGCCCCGTCGTCCGCGGTGAGCTGCCGCTCCGGGATCCAGGGCCGCTGGAATCCCCAGATGTGTGAACCGGCGCGGGTCTGCCTGACGTCCCGCAGCATGGCCGAGCGCCAGCGCCGCGGATGTGGCATGGACGCGACGGCCAGCCGCCGCACCAGCTTGGGGCGCATCGCGGCGGCCGTCCACGCGAGGTACCCGCCCAGGTCGTGGCCGACCAGCGCGGCGTCGGGCTCGCCGAGGGAGCGGATGACGCCGGTGACGTCGAGCGCGAGGTTGGCGGGGTCGTAACCGCGCGGCGTACGGTCGCTGCCCCCGACGCCCCGCAGGTCCATGGCGACGGCCCGGAAGCCCGCGTCGGCGAGCGCCACCAGCTGGTGCCGCCAGGTCCACCAGAACTGCGGGAAGCCGTGCAGGAGCAGGACCAGCGGCCCGTCGCCCAGCTCGGCGATGTGGAAGCGGGCGCCGTTGGCGGCGACGTCGCGGTGGCTCCAGGGGCCGTCCAGCCGCACGGCCGAAGCCGGTTGTGCCGAAGGTGTGGCGGGATCGGTCATGACGACGAGCGTGCCACAGCCTCGATGGCCTCGGGGACCCGGTCCTGCGCGAGCTCGGGACGCGGGTGCGGCTTGGCCTTCTGCAGGACGCCCGCGGTCTCCTTCATCGAGGCGGCGACCTTCTGCGGGCCCTTGCTCTTCTTGGCCTTCTTCGCGAAGACCACGCCGATCAGCGCGAGCACGACCGCGACCAGTACGTTCGCCGCGAAGGACAGCAGGAAGCAGATCGCGAGGTTCCAGTCGCTCCAGGTGCGGATGCCGTAGGCCAGCGCGAAGTTCAGCATCGGCAGGGAGAACAGCAGTACCGCCCCCGCCATCGAGAAGGCGCCGCCGCTGGTCGCGCCGCGCTTCACGTCCTGCTTGAGCTGCGCCTTCGCCAGCGCGATCTCGTCGTGCACCAGCGCCGACATTTCCGCCGTCGCCGAGGCGAACAGCTGGCCGATGGTGCGTTCGGCGCCGACCGGGCTGCCGTCGGGTGCGCTCATCGCGGTCTCCCTCTTCTGCGTACGGTCCGATTTCCGCGTCTTTGCCTGACCGACCGCAGTCGTCCGACTGCTTTGGGCCTGACTGCGTACGGTCCCGTCTTTTGTACCGTCCCGTCAGATCATGCCGGACGGTGGTGGTCATCGCCTGCCCCGCCCGGTACTTCGGCAAGCCCGTGGCGCGCGGCTGCCTTCTCCTGGGCGATTCGGCGGTGTTCGACGGCCTTGCGTTCGTAGAGGTCGGCCAGCCGCAGGTGGTACGCCGGGTCGTCCTCCTCGTAGATGTCGGGGATGCCGTCGAGGTCCTCGTCGCGCTCCTCGGCCTCCCACAGGCGCCGGTACTTGGCGTTCCGCAGCTTCAGCAGCACGGTCGCCAGCGTCGCGGCGATGAGCGAGCCCACCAGCACGGAGGCCTTCACCGCGCCGGTCATCGTCTGGTCGTCCTCGAAGGCGAGTTCGCCGATGAGCAGCGAGACCGTGAAGCCGATGCCGGCGAGACTCGCCACCGCGAACACGTCCGCCCAGGCGAGATCGTCGCTGAGCGAGGCCCGGGTGAAACGGGCCGTCAGCCACGTCCCGGCGAAGATGCCGAGCGTCTTGCCGACGACGAGTCCGAGGACCACGCCGAGGGTCTCCGGCGTGGTGAACACCTCGACGAGCGCGCCGCCGGACACCGAGACACCCGCGCTGAACAGCGCGAACAGCGGTACGGCCAGGCCCGCCGACAGGGGCCGTACGAGGTGCTCGATGTGTTCGCCGGGGGAGTGGTTCTCGCCCTCGTGGCGGTGGCAGCGCAGCATGAGGCCCATGGCGACACCGGCGATGGTGGCGTGGATGCCGCTGTTGTACATCAGCGCCCAGACGACCAGCGCGAGCGGCAGGTAGACGTACCAGCCGCGTACGCCCTTGCGCAGCAGCAGCCAGAAGAGGACCAGACCCGCGACGGCGCCGCCGAGCGCGGCGAAGTTCAGGTCGTCGGTGAAGAACACCGCGATGATCAGGATCGCGAAGAGGTCGTCGACGACGGCGAGCGTGAGCAGGAAGGCCCGCAGCGCGCTCGGCAGGGAGGTGCCGATGACCGCGAGCACGGCGAGCGCGAAGGCGATGTCGGTGGCGGTGGGAACGGCCCAGCCGGCCAGGGAACCGCCGCCGGTGACGTTGGTGAGGACGTAGACGAGCGCCGGTACGGCCATCCCGCACAGCGCGGCGACGACCGGCAGCGCGGCGGCCTTGGGGTCGCGCAGGTCGCCCGCGACGAGCTCGCGCTTGAGCTCGATGCCCGCGACGAAGAAGAAGACCGCGAGCAGCCCGTCGGCGGCCCAGTGCGCGACCGAGAGATCCAGGCCGACGGCGGCGGGTCCGAAGTGGAAGTGGGAGACGCTCTCGTAGCTGTCGTGCAGCGCGGGGATGTTCGCCCAGAGCAGGGCGGTGACCGCGGCGACGAGCAGCAGCACACCACCGACGGTCTCGGTGCGCAGCGCGTCCGCCACGTAGGTCCGCTCGGGGAGGGAGAGCCGGCCGAGGACCTTGCGGGGGGCGGAGGGGCGGGGCGCGGTCACGTGGGAGACCTCCGGTCGGTGGGCAGGGCTGAACACATGCCGACCAGACTTCCCGGCGCACCATGAAGCGGTTGTTTTTCTTAGTTGGGTGAACATTCTAGGTAGGCATGAGGCCGAACGCACCCGGTGATCGCCACCGGAATGCCGAAGGGGCACCCGGCGTGCCGATCACCGGGTGCCCCTTCGTCCGCTGCGCCATGCCTGTGGGGCGATCAGTCCTCGCTGGGCGAGGCCGGGAGCTTGGCCTGGATCAGGTCCATGACCGTGGAGTCGGTCAGCGTCGTGACGTCACCGAGCTGGCGGTTCTCGGCGACGTCCCGCAGCAGACGCCGCATGATCTTGCCGGAACGGGTCTTGGGCAGCTCGGCCACCGGCAGGATCCGCTTGGGCTTGGCGATCGGGCCGAGGGCGGTGCCGACGTGGGCGCGCAGCTCGTCGACCAGGGTCTCGGTCTCGGAGGCCGTGCCGCGCAGGATCACGAAGGCGACGATCGCCTGCCCGGTCGTCTCGTCCGCCGCGCCGACCACGGCCGCCTCGGCGACCGAGGGGTGGGAGACGAGCGCGGACTCGACCTCCGTGGTGGAGATGTTGTGCCCCGAGACGAGCATGACGTCGTCGACCCGGCCGAGCAGCCAGATGTCGCCGTCGTCGTCCTTCTTGGCACCGTCACCGGCGAAGTACTTGCCCTCGAAGCGCGACCAGTACGTGTCGATGAACCGCTGGTCGTCGCCCCAGATGGTGCGCAGCATCGACGGCCACGGCTCGGTCAGCACCAGGTAGCCGCCACCGCCGTTGGGCACCTCGTTGGCCTCGTCGTCGACGACCGTCGCGGAGATGCCGGGCAGCGGTGTCTGCGCGGAGCCGGGCTTGGTCGCGGTCACGCCCGGCAGCGGGGTGATCATCATCGAGCCGGTCTCGGTCTGCCACCAGGTGTCGACGACCGGGGTGCGGTCGCCGCCGATGTTCTTGCGGTACCAGATCCACGCCTCGGGGTTGATCGGCTCGCCCACCGAGCCCAGCACGCGCAGGCTGGACAGGTCGAACTTGGCGGGGATGTCGTCGCCCCACTTCATGAACGTACGGATCGCGGTCGGCGCGGTGTAGAGGATCGTCACGCCGTACTTCTGCACGATCTCCCAGAAGCGGCCCTGGTGCGGGGTGTCGGGCGTGCCCTCGTACATGACCTGCGTCGCGCCGTTGGCGAGCGGGCCGTAGACGATGTACGAGTGGCCGGTCACCCAGCCGACGTCGGCGGTGCACCAGTAGACGTCGGTCTCCGGCTTGAGGTCGAAGACGGCGTGGTGGGTGTAGGCGGTCTGGGTGAGGTAGCCGCCGGAGGTGTGCAGGATGCCCTTCGGCTTACCCGTGGTGCCCGAGGTGTAGAGGATGAACAGCGGGTGCTCGGCGTTGAACGACTGCGGGGTGTGCTCGGCGCTCTGCCGCTCCACGACCTCGTGCCACCACACGTCGCGGCCCTCGGTGAAGGCGACCTCCTGACCCGTGCGGCGCACGACCAGGACGTGCTCCACGTTGCCCGCCTTCTCGACGGCCTCGTCCACGGCAGGCTTCAGCGCGGACGGCTTGCCGCGCCGGTAGCCGCCGTCGGAGGTGATGACCACGCGCGCGTCGGCGTCCTGGATGCGGGTGGCGAGCGCGTCCGAGGAGAAACCGCCGAAGACGACGGAGTGCGCGGCGCCGATGCGGGCGCAGGCCAGCATCGCGATCGCCGTCTCGGGGATCATCGGCATGTAGACGGCGACCCGGTCGCCGGCCTGAACTCCCAGTTCCAGCAGGGCGTTGGCGGCCTTGGAGACCTCGTCCTTGAGCTCGGCATAGGTGATGGCACGGCCGTCGCCGGGCTCGCCCTCGAAGTGGATCGCGACACGGTCGCCGTGCCCGGCCTCCACATGGCGGTCGACGCAGTTGTAGGCGACGTTGAGCTCGCCGTCCTTGAACCACTTGGCGAACGGCGGGTTCGACCAGTCGAGGGTCTCGGTGGGCTCCTTGGCCCAGGTCAGCCGACGGGCCTGCTCGGCCCAGAAGCCGAGCCTGTCAGCCTTGGCCTGTTCATACGCCTCCGCCGTGACGTTGGCGTTCGCGGCCAGGTCGGCGGGGGGTGCGAACCTGCGCTCTTCCTTGAGCAGGTTGGCCAGGCTTTCGTTGCTCACGGCATCTGCCTTTCCCAGGGTGTCCGTTGTGTCCCAGGCCACAGCTCATCAGACCCGGGGGTGGGATGACAAGGGCCGATCGCCGATTGGTTTAGACCTGTCGGGCGGTGGTGTCGGCGGTCGGCGTCATCCGTACCCACGGACGCCGACCTGGGAAAGTTCAGCCTGTGTAACGCGCGTCACCCATGGGGCGCGATGCGCAGGCGGTGGGGTGTGCGGCCCGCGGGCCGTCGGGCCCGACGGGCCCCGTCGGGCCCGACGAGGCCGTGGGGCCGTCCAGACCGCACACCCGCGTCCGCGCCGTGCACGCGCCGTCACGGGCTCACGCCGTCAGGTCCGCCTCGCGTACGCGGTCGAAGACGACGCCGTCGTCCGTCTCGGTGAGCAGGTAGGCCTCGGCCTCGCCCACGTGGAAGTACATCCCGTGCAGCTCCAGGGTGCCCTCGCCGAGGGCCCGGGCCACCGAGTCGTGGGCGCGCAGGTGCTCCAACTGCTGGACCACGTTGGTCAGGCAGAGCTGCTCGACCGCGTCCTCGGGCGCCCGCCCGGCCAGACTGCCCCACGGCAGGCTGTCGTCGGCCATGCGCTCCAGGCTCGGCAGCCCGTGCCGCAGCCACCGCTTCAGCGGGGTCTGGGCGCCACCGGGCTCGGAGCTGAGCAGCGCCTGCATGGCGCCGCAGCCCGAGTGCCCGCACACCGTGATGGACCGCACCCGCAGTACGTCCACGGCGTACTCGATCGCGGCCGCCACCGAGTCGTCACCGCTCTCCTCGCCCGGCCGTGGGACGAGGTTGCCCACGTTGCGCACGACGAACAGGTCGCCCGGACCACTGGAGGTGATCATCGATGTGACCAGTCGTGAGTCGGCGCAGGTCAGGAAGAGCTGCGACGGCCGCTGCCCCTCCCGCGCCAGCCGGGCCAGCTCGCTGCGCACCAGGGGAGCGGTGTTGCGCTGGAACGCGTTGATGCCGCGCACGAGTTCGTGCCCACTGGCTCCGCCGGTGCCTGTCGGGTCCGGCTCGGTGCGGTCCGTCCCGCCCCGGTCGTTCCGGGAAAGGGGAGCGGACTGGGGGCGGTCGCACTGGTGGTTGCGCCAGGGCGTCCATGGCCGGCAGCGGCAGCCGGTGACGGCCTGGGGCTCGGAGATGCGGGTGCCGGGGTGCCGGCCGGTGATCTCGACGGTGCCGCCCTGCGCGGTGTGCGTCTTCTGCCAGTCCTGCAACGTCTCGTACGCCGCGTGGTCCATGAACGACCCGTCCAGCTCGACGACGGTGTCCGCTCCGTGGGGTACGAGATGCAGGGCCCGGCTGAGCCGTGGCACCGCGAGGAACGTCAACTGTCCTCTGACGTGTACGTGATGGACTCCTTCCGTCTCTTCGTGCGTGATGCGGGTGCGGGTGAGGCGGTGCAGGGCGACGCCGACGGCCATGGCGATGCCCAGGGCCACGCCCTGGAGGACGCCGAGGGACACCACGCCCAGGGTCGTGACGGCGTAGACCCATACCTCGCGGTGGCGCGTCACCGTGCGGATGTGGTGCAGGGACACCATCTGGATGCCGACGGCCATCACCAGGGCGGCGAGCGAGGCGAGCGGAATGAGCTCCAGGATCGGGACCATCAGCAGCGCGGCGATCACTACGAGAACGCCGTGCAGCATCGTGGAGTTCCGGCTCACCGCGCCCGCGTGCACATTCGCCGAAGTCCGCACGGCCACCCCCGCGATGGGCAGTCCGCCGAGGGAGCCGGAGACGATGTTGGCGGCTCCCTGCCCGAGCAGTTCGCGGTCGAGGTCGGAGCGCCGGACGCCGGCGGGCAGGCCCGGGCGGCCGGCCACCAGCTTGTCCACGGCGACCGCGCCGAGCAGCGACTGCACGCTGCACACCAGCGTGGTGGTGAGCACCGCGGCGACGAGGCCGAGCACGGGACCCTCGGGAAGTCCGGCCAAGGCGTGGTTGCTCCAGGACGGCAGGTCGACCTTGGGCAGGCGGAGCCCGACGAGGGCGGCGGCCGCGCTGGCCCCGGCCACGGCGACGAGCGCGGCCGGGACCTTGCGCAGCAGGCGCCCGGCCCGGCCGGGCAGTCTCGGCCAGAGCAGCAGCAGCGCCAGGGTCAGCGCGCTCACCGACACGGCCGCGAGGCCCACGTCCGCCAACTGGGCGGGCAGGGCGCGGAGGTTGTCCGGGACGGAACTCTGAGGTGTGCCGCCGAGCACGATGTGCAGCTGGGCGACGGCGATGGTGACGCCGATGCCGGCGAGCATGCCGTGCACGATGGCGGGGCTGACGGCGAGGGCGCCACGGGCCACGCGCAGGCAGCCAAGCCCGAGTTGGGCGAGGCCGGCGAGGACCGTGATGGCGCAGGTCGTCCGCCAGCCGTAGCGCTGGATGAGATCGGCGGTGACGACGGTGAGTCCGGCGGCCGGTCCGCTGACCTGGAGCGGGGAGCCGCCGAGCCGTCCGGCGACGAGTCCGCCCACGGCGGCGGCGACGAGGCCGGCCTGGAGCGGTGCGCCGGTGGCGAGGGCGATGCCCAGGGACAGGGGCAGGGCGATCAGGAAGACCGCGATCGAGGCCGACACGTCGGCACCCGCGATCCGGAAGCGGCGGGGGCCGCCCGGCGGCGGGCTGTGGGGTGGATGGGTGCGTTCGGTCCGGTTCGGATCGGCGGCACGGGTGGGGACGCAGGCTGACATGTTTTCCCGTCTCCTCCGGGGCTGCGCGGTCGCGTAACGGGCTCTCCGCTCGGGGCGGAGGCCGGTCGCGGCCGTGGTCACGGTGTAAATCGGCGGGATGATTCAACGCTCGGTAAACGGATCGTAATGCAGAGTAAAGGGGAGGCAAGGACTTTACGGGCAAATGGGCGAATAAATCACCCCGAAGAGTGAAGTGGCTATGTGATCGGCTTGTCGTACTAATTCCTTCTCTGTCTCGTGCGAATTTGGCGGCGCTGTCCGCACCCGAGAGAAGGAAGAAGGTGGGCGGAACATGGCAGCCACCCACAGGATCGCCGCGGGCTCCGTGATCGCCGCACTCTGCGTCGCATCGCTCGCCGGTTGCGGGATCGGCACATCGCGGCAGGAGACCCCCGCCCCGCGGAAGGCGAAGCCGGCCAAGGCGCCGAAGAGCGCGGTCCGGCTGATCGGAGACGGCTCCACCGCCTACACCGGTGCGCAGCCCCACCTGCCCAGACCCGAACGGCTGCGGCCCGGCCAGAAGCCCCCGCAGTTCGTCGTCTTCTCCTGGGACGGCGCGGGCGAGGACAGCCAGAAGCTGTTCTCGCACTTCCGCAAGGTCGCCAGGGCGAACAACGCGACCATGACCTACTTCCTGAGCGGCGTGTACCTGCTGCCGGACGACAAACGCGACCGGTACCGGCCGCCGCAGCACTCTCCGGGCCGCTCCGACATCGGTTTCAACGACCGCCGCGGCATCGCCGCCACCGTGAAGCAGCTGCGCCTGGCGTGGCTGGAGGGCAACGAGATCGGCACCCACTTCAACGGCCACTTCTGCGGCAGCGGCGGCGGGGTCGGCGAGTGGTCCGTGCAGGACTGGAAGGACGAGATCGCCCAGGCCAAGCAGTTCGTGAGGACCTGGAAGACCAACACCGGCATGAAAAACGCGTCCCCGCTGCCCTTCGACTACGACAAGGAGCTCATCGGCGCCCGCACGCCCTGCCTGGAGGGCCAGCGGAACTTCCTGAAGGCGGCCCGCGACCTGGGCTTCCGCTACGACACCAGCGGCGTCAACGACCAGGTCTGGCCGAAGAAGAGACACGGCCTGTGGGACGTGTCCATGCAGCTCGTGCCCTTCCCGGGCCACTCCTACGAGCAGCTGACCATGGACTACAACTTCATGGTCAACCAGTCGGGCACCACCACCCAGGGCAACCCCGCCATGCACCGCTTCTGGGGCGAACAGATGCGCGTCGGCCTGCTCAAGGGCTTCTACCGGGCCTACGACGGCAACCGCGCGCCCCTGATCATCGGCAACCACTTCGAGTCCTGGAACGGCGGCACGTACATGCGGGCCGTCGAGGAGGTCATCGAGACGGTGTGCACCAAGGAGGAGGTGCGCTGCGTCTCGTTCCGGCAGCTCGTGGACTGGCTGGACGCCCAGGACCCGACGACCCTGGAGAAGCTGCGCACGCTGAGGGTCGGCGAGGCGCCGAAGCAGGGCTGGGCGTCGTTCCTCGCGGGCCGGCCCGCCCCGGCTCCGAAGGGCGTGCCCGGGGCTCCGGCGGCGAAGTAGCGGCCCGAGTGAAGATGGCCACTCCGCCGTGGGGCGGGCTCTCGGGGTGCGTAGGGTCGTACTCATGAGTACAGCAGGCGCGACCGCCGACCCTCTCGCGGCCCTGGGGGCGCTGCCCGGGGTGGCCGATTCCGTGGAGTCCGTGCGCAAGTCCGTGGACCGGGTCTACGGGCACCGGATCATGCGGCGGCGCAGTAACGCGATCACCTCGGAGGCGGCCCTGCGCGGCGCCCGTGGCTCGGCGGCGCTGGCCGGCGCGGACTGGGCCCTGGAGGAGGTCCGTCGGCGTACGGACTTCAGCGGCGACGACGAGGCGCGCACCGTGGGTGCCGCCCTGCGGCTCACCGCGGAGGCGGGTCAGCTGCTGTCCATCTGGCGGCAGTCGCCCCTGCGGGTGCTGGCCCGGCTGCACCTGGTGGCGGCGGCCGACAAGGCCGACCAGGTGGGACGGCCGCGGCAGGAAGGCGAGCCGGTCGACGAGCCGCTCGTCGGGCTGCCGCTGCCGCGCGCGGCAGAGGCGCACGGCCGGCTGGAGGGGCTGGCCGAGCTGATCATCGCGGGCGGCAGTGCGCCGGCGCTGGTGACGGCCGCCGTCGTGCACGGCGAACTCCTCGCGCTGCGTCCTTTCACGTCCCACAACGGCCTGGTCGCGCGCACGGCCGAACGCATCGTCCTGATCGGCAGCGGCCTGGACCCGAAGTCGGTCTGCCCGGCCGAGGTGGGCCATGCCGAGCTGGGCCGTGAGGCCTACCTGGAAGCCCTCGACGGGTACGTCTCCGGCACCCCGGAGGGCATGGCCGCCTGGATCGCCCACTGCGGCAGGGCGGTCGAGCTGGGGGCACGCGAGTCGACGGCGGTGTGCGAGGCGTTGCAGCGCGGAGCGGCGTGACAGCAGGACCGGATCGGCACATAAATGCGGCGGTACGAGAACTCGTACCGCCGCTGGCATGAGCATCGGGGTACCAAGCGTCCTCGATATATGCCCATCAGGTCGGGAACTTTGCCCGTCCCTGGTGCGGCTGGCCCGTAATCGACGGGTCGACGTCGCGTGGGTGCCCGGTGTTCATGCTCGGTCCGTGGGCCAAATGCGTAATTAAGGTGATCCTCTCGGATGTCCTTGGTCTCGCGGGCCGTTGAGTCCTTTGTACTCCTGCACCGGAGTAAGCGGAAGTCCAGACTGCACTTCTTTACTTTTGCGTTCAAATAGGACTTCGGGTCGCCTCGGGTCAAACGACGGTCGCCCGGCGCCGGTTCGCGTACCAGACGAGGCCGGCCGTGGCCGCAGCGGCGCCTATCGCGGCGACCGCGACGAGCGCCGGACGCGGCGGGACGGAGAATGCGGGGATCCGCTGCTTGAGCCGGACCGGACGGTGGAAGTCCAGGATCTGCCAGCCGCGTGCGAGGGCCTCGCGGCGCAGCGTGCGGTCCGGGTTCACGGCGTGGGGATGGCCCACCGACTCCAGCATCGGCACGTCGGTCGCCGAGTCGCTGTAGGCGTAGCAGCGGCTGAGGTCGTAGCCCTCGGACGCGGCCAGCTCCCTGATGGCCTCGGCCTTGGTCGGACCGTACGCGTAGTACTCCACCTCGCCGGTGAAGCAGCCGTCCTCGCCCACGACCATGCGGGTCGCCACCACACGGTCCGCGCCGAGCAGCTCGCCGATCGGCTCGACCACCTCCGCGCCCGACGTGGACACGATCACCACGTCGCGGCCGGCGGTGTGGTGCTCCTCGATGAGGGAGGCGGCCTCGTCGTAGATGATCGGGTCGATCAGGTCGTGCAGCGTCTCGGCGACGATCTCCTTGACCTGCTGCACGTTCCAGCCGCGGCACAGCGCGGACAGGTAGGCGCGCATGCGCTCCATCTGGTCGTGGTCGGCGCCGCCGGCCAGGAAGACGAACTGGGCATATGCAGTTCGCAAGACGGCCCTGCGGTTGATCAGACCGCCTTGGTAGAACGACTTGCTGAACGTGAGCGTGCTCGACTTCGCAATGACCGTCTTGTCCAGGTCAAAGAAGGCCGCTGTGCGGGGCAACGAGTGGTTTTCCACGCCCTTGAGCATAGGGGCAGCCCATTCGGCGTAAGGTGGGGCGCGTGGGTTTGCCTGAGAGGGCTCTCGGGTACACCATGGAAGTCACGGATCGTTCGCGACCGTGCTAACCCGGTCCGACTCCTCCCCCCCCGAGTCGGCCGTGGGGACGACCCCCGCTCTCCCCCCCGGCGGGGGTCGTCGCATGTCCGGGTGGGTTTTCTCCTTCTTCGCGCGGCCGGTTTCCCGCTCTATTGCCGCTTAGGCGGCCTGTTGGCATGCCCATGATTCGTCACGTTCGGTAGTCATCGGGCTGCTCTGTGGAAGTCGCACTGAGGGCCTGCGGCCGTCACCGGTATGGGTGACGGCGATATTCACAACCGTCGAGGCGTCCACAGTTATCCACCAAGATCCACACGATTTCCGGGATCGCTGCACCGTGATTCCAGCGCACCCCGCTCGGGGCGGGTTCATGGCCCGGCTCCGATTGCCGGGGGCGTTTGGCCGGTTTGTGCCGGCCGTTCAAGGGGAGGCCGCCTTGCCGGTTCTTCCCACGTTCGGGAATCGCGGGGCCGCAGGGGCCGTGCGAGCCACGCAGCGAAGGGGGATGGAGACCGTGGCCGGAGCCGTCACACACGATCCGCCGCCGGCCGCCGGAGGGCGGCAGGGCGGACCGCTGATCGTCACCGAGGACAGCGAACTCCTCGACGACCTGCTGCGCCTGTGCGCGGCGGCGGGCGCCACACCCGAGGTGCACCACGGGGTGCCCGACCGCAGAGGCGGCTGGGAGGGCGCGCCGCTCGTCCTCGTGGGCGACGACGCCGCACGGCGGGTACGCGGGTCCGCGCGCAGAAGGGGAGTCGTCCTCGTCGGCCGGGACCAGGACGACTCCGGGGTGTGGCGGAGGGCCGTCGAGATCGGCGCCGAGCACGTCCTGATGCTGCCCGACGGCGAGCAGTGGCTCGTCGACCGCATCGCCGACGTGGCCGAGGGCGTCGGCCGGCCCGCCCTCACCGTGGGCGTCATCGGCGGCCGCGGCGGGGCCGGAGCGTCCACGCTCGCGTGCGCGCTCGCCGTCACCTCCGCGCGTGAGGGGCTGCGCACACTCCTCGTGGACGCCGATCCGCTGGGCGGCGGACTCGACGTACTCCTCGGCGGTGAGACGGCCGACGGGCTGCGCTGGCCCGCGTTCGCCTCCTCACGCGGGCGGGTCGGCGGGAGCGCTCTGGAGGAGTCGCTGCCCGAGCTGCACTCGCTGCGGGTGCTCAGCTGGGACCGCGGCGACCGGATAGCCGTCCCACCCCAGGCGGTGCGCTCGGTGCTCGCCGCGGCCCGGCGCCGGGGCGGCACGGTCGTGGTCGACCTGCCGCGCCGCATCGACGACGGCGTCGCCGAGGTCCTCTCCCAACTCGACGTCGGCGTGCTGGTGGTGCCCGCCGAGCTGCGCGCCGTCGCGGCCGCCGGACGGGTGGCGTCCGCCGTCGGCATGGTCCTGCGCGATCTGCGGGTGGCGGTCCGCGGGCCGTACCCGCCGGGGCTCGACGACCGGGAAGTGGCCCGGCTGCTCGGACTGCCCCTGGTCGGCGAGGTGCCGGTCGAGCCGCAACTGCTGCGCCCGGACGGGGGCACGGCACCCCCGGGCGCCGCCCCGCGCGGGCCGCTCGCCCGGTTCTGCAAGGAGTTCTGGGAGCGGGCGCTCGTCGAAGCGGGTGCGGCGTGAGCACCCTGGCCGGACTCGAGGGCACGGAACTGCTCGACGGGGTGCGGCGGTGGCTGGCCGAGAGCGGGGCCGAGCCGACCCCCGCGCGCGTGGCGCAAGCACTGCGGGAGCAGGGCCGGGTGCTCGGGGATGCCGAAGTTCTGGGGGCCGCCGCGCAGTTGCGGTCCGAGCTGGTCGGCAGCGGGCCGCTGGAGCCCCTGCTCGGCGACCCGTCGGTGACCGACGTGCTGGTGTCGGCCCCGGACCGGGTCTGGGTCGACCGGGGCGGCGGACTGGAGCTCACGTCGGTGCGCTTCCCGGACGCGGCCGCCGTACGACGGCTCGCCCAGCGCCTCGCCGCCGTGGCCGGGCGCCGGCTGGACGACGCCCGGCCCTGGGCCGACGCGCGGCTGCCCGACGGGACCCGGTTGCACGCGGTGTTGCCGCCGGTCGCCGTGGGCTGCGCCTGCCTGTCGCTGCGCGTCGTACGGCCGCGTGCCTTCACACTCGGCGAGCTGGTCGCGGCGGGCACGGTGCCGCCGGGCGGGGACCGTGTGCTGCGCGCGCTGCTCGACGCGCGGCTGTCCTTCCTCGTCAGCGGTGGCACGGGCAGCGGCAAGACGACGCTGCTGAGTGCGCTTCTGGGACTGGTGGGGCCGGACGAACGGATCGTCCTCGCCGAGGACTCGGCGGAACTGCGGCCGGACCATCCGCACGTCGTGCGGCTGGAGACCAGACCCGCCAACCAGGAGGGCGCGGGGCTCGTCACTCTCGAGGACCTGGTGCGCCAGGCACTGCGGATGCGGCCCGACCGGCTGGTCGTGGGCGAGGTGCGCGGACCCGAAGTGGTGCATCTGCTGGCCGCGTTGAACACCGGCCACGAGGGCGGCTGCGGAACCGTGCACGCCAATGCCGCCGCCGACGTACCTGCCCGGCTGGAGGCCCTGGGTACGGCCGCCGGGCTCGACCGGGCCGCGTTGCACAGCCAGGTGGCGGCCGCCCTCTCCGTGGTGCTGCACCTCGTGCGGGACCGGGCCGGGGGGCGGCGGATCGCCGAGGTGCATGTGCTGGAGCGGGACCCGTCGGGGCTGGTGCGGACGGTACCGGCGCTGCGGTGGGGAGCGGAGGCCTTCGTGCGCGAGCGCGGGTGGGTGCGGCTGCGGGGGCTGCTTCGGGGCCAGGGAAGCGAGGGCGGGCCGGACGAGGTCGCGGTGAAGGGTGCGGAGTCATGACGGGGGCGGCTGAGATGTCCATGGGTGCGGCCGTGGCGTGCATGGGTGCGGCGGTCTTGCTGCTGGGGGAGCGTCAATCGGCGGCACGGCGGGCGCGGTTGCTGCTCGCGGGCGGCGGGACCGTCGGGACCGGGCCGCCCGGATGGCGGCGGATGGCCGGTGAGGTGCGGCGGGTCCGTGGGCGGCTGCGGGCCGAGTGGTGGGCGCCGGTGACCGGGCTGGTGCTCGCGGTGCTCGGGGCGTCGGTGCTGCCCGTCGTCCTGGGTGCGGCCGGGGTGCCGCTGCTGCGGCGGGTCCGGTTGGCCGGCCAGGCGCGGCGGGACCGGGAGCGCCGGGCCGACGCGGTGATCGCGTTGTGCGGGGCGCTCGCCGGGGAGGTGCGGGCCGGACGCCAGCCGGGAGAGGCGCTGCTGCGGGCCGCGCGGGACTGCGGCGGACTCGCGGACGCACAGGCGACCGTGCTGGCGGCGGCACGGTTCGGCGGCGACGTGCCGGACGCGCTCGCGACCGCCGCGGGGCAACCGGGTGCCGAGGGGCTGCGGGGACTCGCGGCGTGCTGGCGGGTGGCCGTGGATCAGGGCGCGGGGCTCGCGGCCGGACTCGACCGGCTCGCCGCCGCCCTGCGCGCCGAACGGGACCAACGGTCCGACCTGCGCGCCCAGTTGGCGGGTGCCCGGGCCACGGCGGTGCTGCTCGCCGGTCTGCCTGCTCTGGGCCTCCTCATCGGCACCGCGCTCGGCGCCGACCCCCTCCATGTCCTGCTCCACACCACGGCGGGCCTGGGCTGTCTGGTGACCGGCGGTGTGCTGGAGGGCCTGGGGCTGTGGTGGGTGCTGCGGATCGTGCGGGGCGCGGAGGTGGCGGCATGAGCGCAGAAGTTGTCCACAGGCTGGGGGTGACGCTGGGGATCGCGCTGGCCCTCTGGTGGTCGGTGCTCCGGCTCAAGCAGGCCCGGCACCGCCGGAGGATACGGCGCCGGCTGGCCGAGCTGTCGCCCCGCGACGCGACCGCTTCCGTCCCGCGCCTGGCCCTGAGCCGGACCGCGCGGAGATGGCTGGCCCCCGTGGGCGTGGCGTGTGCCGCGTGGGCGCTGACCGGCGGCCTGGTCGGTGTCGCCGTCGGGCTGGCCGGCGCCGTGGGGATGTGGCGATGGCGGCTGCGGCGGGAGGCGGCCGGCAGGGACCCACGGGCACCCGACCTCGCCGAGGCGGCGCGGCAACTGCCCCTCGCCGCCGACCTGCTGGCGGCCTGCATCGCGGCGGGCGCCGGCCCGGTGATCGCCGCGCAGGCCGTGGGAGAGGCCCTGGGAGGCCCGGTGGGTGACGCTCTGGCCCAGGGTGCGGCGGAGGTACGGCTGGGCGGCGAACCGGGCGCCGCCTGGCGGAGATTGGCCGCCCTCCCGGGCGCCGGAGGACTGGCCCGGCTGCTCGAACGGGCCGATGTGTCAGGACTGCCCGCCGCCACACCGGTCACACGACTCGCCGCAGAGGCCCGCGCCGACTGGGGCCGGGCCGCGACGGCCAGGGCACGCCGAGCGGGCGTCATGGTCAGCGCGCCGGTCGGGCTGTGCTTCCTGCCCGCGTTCATCGCGGTCGGCGTGCTGCCCGTGGTGATCGGGCTCGCGGGCGGGGTGCTCGGGAGGGGTGGTGGCTAGGCGGAGACCCGGATCGGCGGAACAAGCCGGCGACGACCAGAAGAAGTTCGAACTCTTTCCTACGGGGGTTGAGATGTATCAGACGGTACGGGCACGGCTGGGTGCCCTGGTGTGCGGGGCGCGTGCGGCGCGGAGGGACGCGGGGATGGTCACCTCCGAGTACGCGATGGGAATCGTCGCGGCGGTGGCGTTCGCGGTGGTGCTCTACAAGGTCATCACAAGCGGTGCGGTCAGCGCGGAGCTCCAGAACATCGTGAAGGACGCCCTCAATGCGCGGATGTGAGCGGGGCGCGGACCGGGGGTTCGTCACGGCGGAGTCGGCCGTGGTGCTGCCCGTGCTGGTGATGTTCGCGATGGCGCTGGTGTGGGGACTGCTGGTGGTGGCCGCGCAGATCCAGTGCGTGGACGCGGCACGGACGGGCGCCCGCGCGGCGGCGCGCCAGGACCCGCCCGACGCGGTCGTGCGACTGACCCGCGAGGCGGCACCGCCCGGCGCGAAGGTGACCGTCAACCGGGGCGCGCAACACGTCCGGGTGGTTGTCGTGGCCGAGCCTCCGGTGCTGCGCGGCCTGTCGTTCGCCGTACGCGAGGAGGCCGTGGCGTCGGTGGAGGAGACGGTGGGGGTGGGCAGGTGAGACGGCAGCCGGGGGTGCGGGGCCGGGGCCTGAGACGGCGGGAAGCGAGGTGCCGGCAGGTGAGTGGTGCCGCTTTGGACCAGGGGTCCGCCACCGTCTGGAGTGTCGGGGCGATCGCCGTCCTGTGCGTGGTGTTCGGCATCGTCCTGGCGCTGGGGCAGGCCGTCGTGATCCGGCACCGTGCGGCGGGCGGTGCCGATCTCGCGGCGCTCGCGGCGGCGGACCACTGGGCCGAGGGCGGCACGGCGGCCTGCGCCCGGGCCGACCGGGTGGCCCGGGCACAGGGTGTCCGGCTCGTGCGGTGCGAGGTCGTCGGGGAGATCTCCGACGTGACGACGGCGTCGGGCCGGGGGCCGTTCGCGGCGGAGGTCAGGGCGCGGGCGGGGCCGCCTGTGGCCTCGTTGGGTCTTCCGTAGGCCGGAGGGAAGCAGAGCCCGGGTGGTGCGGCTCCCTGGGTCTCTCGTCGGCGGTGATCGGCATGGGCCCGGGCGGGTGCTTGGCGTCTCTCCTGGGCCTCGCGGTGGCTCCTCTGGGTCTCCCGCCGGAGAGGACATGGCCCGGGTGGGTGCTCGGGTGCCCCTCCTGGACCTCCCGGCGCTCTCATGGGTGGGTGTCCCCTCCCGTCGGCGGGACCGTCAGAGCCCGGTCGGGCCCTCTGACGGCTCTCCTGAGCCTCCCGGCGGCTGCTCCTGCGTCTCCTTCTCCTCGGGAGCGCCTTCCAGCAGCACTGTGAGCAGCCGTACCGCCCCCCTCTTGTGCAGCGGGTCGTTGCCGTTGCCGCACTTGGGGGACTGGATGCAGGACGGGCAGCCGGCGTCGCACTCGCAGGAGGCGATGGCCTGGCGGGTGGCGGTCAGCCAGGTGCGGGCGGTGTGGAAGGCGCGCTCCGCGAAGCCCGCGCCGCCGGGATGGCCGTCGTAGACGAAGACCGTGGGCAGGAGCGTGTCGGGATGGAGCGGGATCGACACGCCGCCGATGTCCCAGCGGTCGCAGGTCGCGAAGAGGGGCAGCAAGCCGATCGACGCGTGCTCGGCGGCGTGCAGGGAGCCGCCGAGGATCTCCGGGTTGATCCGGGCGCGGTCGAGCTGGTCCTCGGTGACGGTCCACCACACGGCCCGGGTGCGCAGCGTACGAGGAGGGAGGTCGAGTTTCGTCTCGCCCAGCACCTCACCGGTCATGAGCCGTCTGCGGAGGAAGGAGACGACCTGGTTGGTGACCTCGACGGAGCCGTAGCACAGGCGGCCGTCGCCCCAGGGGACCTCGACGTCCGTCTCCAGCACGGAGATCGACGTCGTGTCGCGGGCGACCGTGGAGTACGGCGGGGCGGCCTCCTCGACGAGGGCGACGGAGTCCTCCAGGTCCAGCGACCGCACCAGGTACGTGCGGCCCTGGTGGAGGTGGACCGCTCCCTCGTGGACGGTCGAGTGCGCGGCGCCGGCGTCGACCGTGCCGAGCAGCCGGCCCGTGCCGGTCTCGACGACCTGGATCGGGCGCCCGCCCTCACCGCGGATGTCGGTCAGGTCGGCGGCCCGCTCGCGTCGGGTCCAGTGCCAGGCCCTGGTGCGGCGGCGCAGCAGCTTGGCGGCCTCGAGCTGGGGGAGGAGGTCCTCGCAGGCCGGGCCGAACAGGTCGAGGTCCTCGTCCGTCAGGGGCAGTTCCTCGGCGGCCGCGCACAGGTGGGGGGCCAGCACGTAGGGGTTGTCCGGGTCGAGGACCGTCGACTCGACGGGCTGGTCGAACAGGGCCTCCGGGTGGTGGACGAGGAAGGTGTCCAGCGGGTCGTCGCGCGCGACCAGGACGGCCAGCGCCCCCTGCCCCGACCGTCCGGCCCGGCCCGCCTGCTGCCACAGGGAGGCGCGTGTGCCCGGGTAGCCGGCGATGACGACCGCGTCCAGGCCGGAGATGTCGATGCCGAGTTCGAGGGCGTTCGTCGCGGCGAGGCCCAGCAGTTCACCCGAATGGAGGGCGCGTTCGAGTGCGCGGCGCTCCTCCGGGAGATAACCGCCCCGGTACGCCGCGACACGCCGGGCCAGCGACCGGTCGACCTCCGCCAGTCGCTCCTGGGAGATGACGGAGATCAGCTCGGCACCGCGCCGGGACCGTACGAAGGCGACCGAGCGCACGCCCTGCACGGTGAGGTCGGTGAGCAGGTCGGCGGCCTCGGCGGTGGCCGTGCGGCGGACGGGGGCGCCCTTCTCGCCGTGCAGCTCGGTCAGCGGCGGCTCCCAGAGGGCGAACACCAGTTCACCACGCGGGGAGGCGTCGTCGGCGACCTCCACCACCGGCAGGCCGGTGAGGCGGCGGGCGGCCACCGCGGGCTCGGCGGCGGTGGCCGAGGCCAGCAGGAACACCGGCGAGGCGCCGTAGCGGGCGCACAGGCGGCGCAGCCGGCGCAGCACCTGGGCGACGTGCGAGCCGAAGACGCCGCGGTAGGTGTGGCACTCGTCGACGACTACGTACTTCAGCGACTTCAGGAAGGAGGACCAGCGGGTGTGGGACGGCAGGATGCCGCGGTGCAGCATGTCCGGGTTGGTCAGGACGTAGTTGGCGTACTGGCGGATCCACTCGCGCTCCTCGAACGGAGTGTCGCCGTCGTACACGGCGGTGCGTACCGAATGGCCCAACGGATGTGAAAGTTCCTTCACGGAGCGGCACTGATCCGCCGCAAGAGCCTTGGTGGGGGCCAGGTAGAGGGCGGTCGCGCCGCGGCCGTTCGGGGCCTCGGCGCCGTCCAGGAGGGTGGACAGGACCGGCGCGAGGTAGGCCAGGGACTTGCCGGAGGCCGTGCCGGTGGCGACGACGACCGATTCGCCGTCCAGCGCGTGCTCCGCCGCACGCGCCTGATGGGCCCAGGGATGCTCGATGCCCGCGGCCCGCACGGCCGCCACGACCTCGGCGCGGATCCGGTCCGGCCAGACGGCATGCCGACCCTCGCGCGGGGGCAAGTGCTCCGTATGAGTAATGCGCGAAGCCCTGCTCGGACCGGACGCGAGGCGGTCCAGGACCGCGCCCGGCGCGGGTCGGGAGGCGGGGTCCGTCGGGGGTCGATCGGATCGGTGATTCTTGGCCATCGGCACCGAGTGTGTCACTGGCGTGACGGACAATGGAGCCAAGGCGTCGTGCACGCCTGCCCGTAAGTGATTGAATGCCATCGCGGCTGGCGAACCGTCCAGGGGACGAAGCCGAGGTGCCCCAAGGGCGACCGCTCGATAGCAAGGTGCTGGAGGATCCGTGGACCTGTCCCTGTCGACCGAGACCATGGGCGATCGCACGATCGTCAGGGTCGGTGGCGAAATCGACGTATATACCGCGCCCAAGTTGCGCGAGCAGTTGGTCGAGCTGGTGAACGACGGCAGTTTCCACCTTGTCGTCGACATGGAGGGCGTGGACTTCCTCGACTCCACCGGGCTCGGCGTGCTGGTCGGCGGCCTGAAGCGTGTGCGAGCCCATGAGGGCTCCCTGCGCCTGGTCTGCAACCAGGAGCGCATTCTGAAGATCTTCCGCATCACCGGCCTCACCAAGGTGTTCCCCATTCACACCTCGGTCGAGGAAGCGGTGGCGGCGACCGACTGACCACCGGACCCGGGCCTTGTGCCCGGGCCGGCCGAAGTCGCGGCAAGAGTTCGGCAGAAGTGAAGACCGAGGGGGCCCGGGCTTTTCGGCGGCCCGGAGCCTCTCGACAGCACGCCCGAAGTTGCGAGGGGGATGCATGGCCACCGTTGAGCTCCGCTTCAGCGCGCTGCCCGAGCACGTCAGGACCGCCCGGCTGGTGGCGGCCGCGGTGGCGCGCAGGGCCGGGGTGGACGAGGCCGTCCTCGACGAGGTCAGGCTCGCCGTCGGCGAGGCCTGCACGCGGGCCGTCGGCCTGCACCAGACCGGCGGGATCTCGGCACCGGTGAAGGTGCTGCTGATCGAGGAGGAGAAACAGTTCTCCATCGAGGTCGGCGACGAGGCCCCGCATGCGGTTCCCGGAGAGCGCGGGCCCGGAGCAGGACCCGGCGACCCCGACGGTGAGGCCGATGAGGACGAGATGGGCCTCGCCGTCATCAGCGGACTCGTCGACGATGTCGAGGTCAGCGCGGGGGAGCACGGCGGGTCGATCAAGATGACCTGGCCGACCACACCACCGCCGACGATCCTGGCCTGACCGGCCACCGCGCACACCCGTTCTTGACGAAGGGCCCCACCCGTGGGGCCCTTCGTCATGTGCGGCTGTCAGTGGTCGCCTTTACAGTAGTTCCTGTGCCGTTCGTCGCGTGAATTCGTTCACGATCATTCGCATGCTCCACGGCAGTCCGAGAATGCTTTCAGGGCATTACCTCAGACGGCCAATTCCGCTTATCGCGCTCTGTTTTGATCAGGTTCCGGTACCTACAATCCCGTCCACATCTTGAGCTCAGCCCAAGCGTCAAGGAGGACGAATGGCGGGGCTTTTCAACTCACCACAGTCGGGCCATCCCACAGACCTCGCAGCCGCCGTACTGACCGATGGCAACCGCGTTCTCGTCGTGGTCATCGCGGTCGTCGCGCTGGCGGCACTCGTGGTCGCGGGCGTCCTGGTACGCCAGGTACTCGCGGCCGGCGAGGGCACCGACAGCATGAAGGAGATCGCGGCGGCGGTCCAGGAAGGCGCGAACGCCTATCTGGCACGACAGCTGCGCACGCTCGGCGTATTCGCCGTGATCGTGTTCTTCCTGCTCATGCTGCTGCCCGCGGACGACTGGAATCAGCGTGCCGGTCGTTCGGTGTTCTTCCTGATCGGAGCGGCGTTCTCGGCGGCCACCGGCTATATCGGCATGTGGCTCGCCGTGCGCAGCAATGTGCGTGTCGCGGCGGCGGCGCGTGAAGCGACACCGGCGGAAGGCGAGCCGGAAAAGGATCTCACCACCGTCTCGCACAAAGCGATGAAGATCGCATTTCGCACGGGTGGCGTCGTCGGCATGTTCACGGTGGGCCTCGGCCTGCTGGGCGCCTCCTGCGTGGTGCTGGTGTACGCGGCCGACGCGCCGAAGGTGCTCGAGGGCTTCGGCCTCGGGGCCGCGCTGATCGCGATGTTCATGCGTGTCGGCGGCGGCATCTTCACCAAGGCCGCCGACGTCGGCGCCGACCTGGTCGGCAAGGTCGAACAGGGCATTCCGGAGGACGACCCGCGCAATGCCGCGACCATCGCCGACAACGTGGGCGACAACGTCGGCGACTGCGCGGGCATGGCGGCCGACCTCTTCGAGTCGTACGCCGTGACCCTGGTCGCCGCGCTGATCCTGGGCTCGGCGGCCTTCGGTGACGCCGGCCTCGGCTTCCCGCTGCTCGTGCCGGCGATCGGTGTGATCACCGCCATGATCGGCATCTTCGCGGTGGCTCCGAGGCGGGCCGACCGTAGCGGCATGAGCGCCATCAACCGCGGGTTCTTCATCTCCGCGGTGATCTCGCTCGTGCTGGTGGCCGTGGCCGTCTTCGTCTACCTGCCCGGGAAGTACTCGGACCTCGACGGCGTGACGGACGCGGCGATCACGGGCAAGGACGGCGACCCCCGGATCCTCGCGCTCGTGGCGGTGGCCATCGGCATCGTGCTCGCCGCCGTGATCCAGCAACTGACCGGCTACTTCACCGAGACCACCCGGCGTCCCGTCCGGGACATCGGCAAGACCTCGCTCACCGGCCCGGCCACCGTCGTCCTCGCCGGTATCTCCGTGGGTCTCGAATCCGCCGTCTACACCGCCCTGTTGATCGGCCTCGGCGTGTACGGGGCGTTCCTGCTCGGCGGTACGTCGATCATGCTGGCGCTGTTCGCGGTGGCGCTGGCGGGCACCGGCCTGCTCACCACGGTCGGCGTGATCGTCGCGATGGACACCTTCGGGCCCGTCTCCGACAACGCGCAGGGCATCGCGGAGATGTCCGGCGACGTCCAGGGCGCGGGAGCGCAGGTGCTCACGAACCTGGACGCGGTCGGCAACACCACCAAGGCGATCACCAAGGGCATCGCGATCGCCACGGCCGTGCTCGCGGCGGCGGCGCTGTTCGGGTCGTACCGGGACGCGATCTTCACCGGAGCCCGAGACGTGGGCGAGCAGTTGTCCGGGGCGGGGGCGCCGCTGAGCCTGATGATGGACATCTCGCAGCCCAACAACCTCGTGGGTCTCATCGCGGGCGCGGCGGTCGTCTTCCTCTTCTCGGGGCTGGCGATCAACGCCGTGTCGCGGTCGGCCGGTGCTGTGGTCTTCGAAGTGCGGCGCCAGTTCCGCGAGCGGCCCGGGATCATGGACTACACGGAGAAACCGGAGTACGGCAAGGTCGTCGACATCTGTACCAAGGACGCCTTGCGCGAGCTCGCCACGCCCGGTCTGCTCGCCGTGATGGCGCCCATCTTCATCGGGTTCACGCTCGGCGTCGGCCCGCTCGGCGCGTTCCTGGCCGGCGCGATCGGCGCGGGCACGCTGATGGCGGTGTTCCTGGCCAACTCCGGTGGCGCCTGGGACAACGCCAAGAAGCTCGTCGAGGACGGCCACCACGGAGGCAAGGGCAGTGAGGCCCACGCGGCGACCGTGATCGGCGACACCGTCGGCGACCCCTTCAAGGACACCGCCGGTCCGGCGATCAACCCGCTGCTCAAGGTCATGAACCTGGTGTCGCTGCTCATCGCGCCCGCGGTGATCAAATTCTCCTACGGCCCGGACAAGAGCATCGGAGTACGGATCCTGATCGCGGCCCTCGCGTTCGTCGTCATCGCGGGTGCGGTGTACGTGTCAAAGCGGCGCGGAATCGCCATGGGTGACGAAGACAACGCCGAACCGAAGCCCAAGTCGGTGGACCCGGCGGTGGTTTCGTAGGGAGGTCGTCCAAGCCCCAGCTCAAGGTGCGGGCGGGCGGCGCGCATTGACGCGTCGCCCGCCCGCTCTGTGTGTGTCCACCACCGCGCCGTGAGGCTTCTCTCGCTTGGTGCAAAAGGCTACAAAAGGGTCTTAATAGACTCTCGGCGTGCGGTTGCCGTGCATCTGGCGTGTATGTTCCGGGGCCGAGAGCCATGGAAGGGACCAAACCGGTGAACAAGAAGCTCGCGGCCGCACTGTCCGGCGGTGCGGTACTGGTACTGGCGCTGTCGGGTTGCGGCGGCGACGACAACGAGAAGCTGGACTCCTGGGCCAAGCAGGTCTGCGACGCCGTACAGCCGCAGGCCAAGAAGATCGAGTCCGCCAATGCCTCGATCCAGAAGGAGACCTCGGACAACAGCAAGCCGGAGGACGTCCAGAAGACCGACGCAAAGGCCTTCCAGGACATGTCCGACGCCTACAAGGCCATCGGGACCGCGGTGACCAAGGCCGGCACGCCGGACGTCGAGAACGGCGAGAAGAAGCAGCAGGACGCCGTCAAGGAGCTCAACACGATCTCCACCTCGTACGCCTCCCTGAAGAAGCAGGTCGACGCGCTCGACACCAAGGACCAGGGCAAGTTCGCGGACGGTCTCAAGGACATCGCCACCGAGCTCGACAAGCTGGGCAAGAGCGGGAACGACGCGCTGCGGACCCTGGAGGAGGGCGAGGTCGGCCAGGCCATGGCCCGGCAGGACAGCTGCAAGGCGGCCACGGCGCCGGCGACCCAGAGCTGAGCAAGGAGCATTGGCGCGGCCGGCGGGACTGCTGAGCCGAGAGTGACGGCCGGGCCGCCCCGCCGCTGAGTCGCGAGTGACGGCCGGGCCGCCCGCCGCTGAGTGGGGAGTGACGGCCCGGCCGCCCGCCGCTGAGTGGGGAGTGACGGCCCGGCCGCCCCGCCGAGCCGCGCGCGATACCCGGCACCGGCACGTGCGATACCGGTGCCGGCGGACACAATGGGGGGCGTGAGTAACGCCAGCCAGTCAACCCTGCCCCCGCTGCCCTCCTCCGACCGTCCCGATGTCGCCGCCCGGCTCCGGGACGCCCTGCTCGGAGCCTCCTTCACCGCCGACGGACTGCTCGAACTGCTCGGCGCCCCCGCGTACGCGGCCCTGGCCCGGAGCGAGACCGTGCCCGCGCTCCGGGCGACCCGCGGGGACACGCCGCTGGAGTTGCTCGTCCGGCTGTTCCTCCTTCAGCAGCCCGTGCCGCACGCGCGCGTGGCGGACGTCCTGCCCGTCGAAGCGTGCCTGGAGAGCGGCTGGCTGACGCGCGCCGGGGGCGAGGAGCTCGCCGCCGCCGTGGACGTACGGCCGTACGGCGGGCCCGGTGGCGAGGACTGGTTCATCGTGTCGGACCTGGGCTGCGCGGTCGGTGGCGCCGGCGGGATCGGCCGGCGTGACGAGGGAGTCGTCCTGGGGGTCGGCGGCGCCTCCACGACGCTCGCCGGCATCACCGTCCGTACGCCCGTCGCCGCCGCGCTCGACCTCGGCACCGGCTCCGGCATCCAGGCGCTGCACGCCGCGCAGCACGCCACGCGCGTGACGGCCACCGACCTCAACCCGCGCGCGCTGCACATCACCGCCCTCACACTGGCGCTGTCCGGTACCCCGGCCGCCGATCTGCGCGAGGGCTCCCTCTTCGAGCCGGTGCGGGACGACGAGAAGTACGACCTGATCGTCTCGAACCCGCCGTTCGTGATCTCTCCCGGCGCCCGGCTCACCTACCGCGACGGCGGGATGGGCGGGGACGATCTGTGCCGCACGCTCGTTCAGGAGGCGGGGGAGCGGCTGAACGAGGGCGGGTTCGCACAGTTCCTCGCCAACTGGCAGCACGTGGAAGGGGAGGACTGGCAGGAGCGGCTCAGGTCATGGGTGCCCCGGGGCTGTGACGCGTGGGTCGTGCAGCGCGAGGTGCAGGACGTCAACCAGTACGCCGAGCTGTGGCTGCGGGACGCGGGCGACCATCGCGAGGACGTGGCGGAGTACCAGGCGCGGTACGACGCCTGGCTGGACGAGTTCGAGGCGCGCAAGGTGAAGGCGGTCGGCTTCGGCTGGATCACCCTGCGCAGGACGGGCGCCGCCGTGCCCTCCGTCACGGCGGAGGAGTGGCCGCATCCGGTCGAGCAGCCGCTCGGGGACACCATCCGGGCCCACTTCGACCGGCTCGACTACCTGCGCGACCACGACGACGCCGCGCTGCTCGAAGCACACTTCCGGCTCGGCGCCGAGGTCGTGCAGGAACAGGTCGGGCTGCCCGGCGCGGAGGACCCCGAGCATGTCGTGCTGCGCCAGAACCGCGGCATGCGCCGGGCCACCCGGGTGGACACGGTCGGCGCCGGCTTCGCGGGCGTGTGCGACGGCACGATGAGCGCCGGCCGCATCCTCGACGCCATCGCCCAGCTGATCGGCGAGGACCCGGTGCTGCTGCGCGACCGCACTCCGACGCAGATCCGGCTGCTCGTCGAGCAGGGGTTCCTGGAGCCGGTCCGCTGAAGGGCTCGGCAGGGGCGCCTGCCGAGGGGCCCGCTCGTGCACCACATCCCGGGGCGCCCTTGCACCACGTCTGCCCCACCTGCCACTCACCGCATCCCACGCCCCGTCCTCACCCCTCACAGGCCCTCGTCGAGGAGACCCGTCAATAAAATTCGAGTCGATTTGAACACCTCGTCCAAAACGGTCCGTGAGGGCCCGGACGTCCCCGATCCGCGGCTGCGTCGCCCCGGCGTTCACCTCTGGTTCGCCTGCCCGCCGCCCACGCGTGTCAGCCTCCGGTGGCTGGGGAGACGCGGACGGGAGAAAAGGGGCGCGGCGAGCGATGGAGAGCGAACCGGCGATCTTCGCGGGAGCGGTGTTCTCCCTGTTCGGAGGCGGACTGCTGGCGTGGACCGTGACGCGCGTGCGCCAGCACCAGCCCGTCGCCCAGGGTGTGAGCCCGGTCGAATCGGCGACCCTGGCGAGCGTCGTCGCGCTGCTCGCCCTGGCGGCCGGAACCTGGTGCTTCACCCGCCTCTGAAGCCCGCGCCGGCGAGGCGCCCGTGGGTAACCGGGAGGTTGCACTCCGCATCGACCCGGGCCTGCTCCGGGCACTCCGGGCGGCAGGAACGGTGGTAGTCGGGTTACCGTTCGAGTGGCCGTTGCGGGCTTTTCCCGTTTGACACGGGGGCGGGATGTACCGTCACACTCCGCAGCGTCACCACGACCCGACCCCGGGAGACGAACCCTGGGGAGGCCCCAGCGTCGACCGGAGAGAAGAGCGAAGTTGTCCCCGACCAGCGAGACCGCACAGGGCGGCCGCCGACTCGTCATCGTCGAGTCGCCTGCCAAGGCGAAGACGATCAAGGGCTACCTGGGCCCCGGCTACGTAGTCGAGGCGAGCGTCGGGCACATCCGCGACCTTCCCAACGGCGCCGCCGAGGTGCCCGAGAAGTACACCGGCGAGGTCCGCCGCCTCGGTGTGGACGTCGAACACGACTTCCAGCCGATCTATGTGGTCAACGCCGATAAGAAGGCGCAGGTCAAGAAGCTCAAGGACCTGCTGAAGGACTCCGACGAGCTCTTCCTCGCCACCGATGAGGACCGCGAGGGCGAGGCCATCGCCTGGCACCTCCAGGAGGTGCTCAAGCCCAAGGTCCCGGTCAAGCGGATGGTCTTCCACGAGATCACCAAGGCCGCGATCCAGGCCGCCGTGGCCAACCCGCGCGAGCTGAACCAGAAGCTCGTCGACGCCCAGGAGACCCGCCGCATCCTCGACCGCCTCTACGGCTACGAGGTCTCGCCGGTCCTGTGGAAGAAGGTCATGCCGCGGCTGTCGGCGGGCCGTGTCCAGTCGGTCGCCACACGGCTCGTCGTGGAGCGGGAACGCGAGCGCATCGCCTTTCGTTCGGCTGAGTACTGGGACCTGACGGGCACCTTCGCGACCGGCCGCGCGGGGGACCAGTCGGACCCGTCGTCGCTGGTCGCGCGCCTCCAGACCGTCGACGGCAGGCGGGTCGCGCAGGGCCGCGACTTCGACTCCCTGGGACAACTGAAGAGCGCGAACACCCTCCACCTCGACGAGGCGAACGCCCGCGCCCTGGCCGCCGCCCTGGAGCAGACGCAGTTCGCCGTTCGCTCTGTCGAGTCCAAGCCGTACCGCCGCTCGCCGTACGCCCCGTTCCGTACGACGACGTTGCAGCAGGAGGCGAGCCGCAAGCTCGGCTTCGGCGCGAAGGCGACCATGCAGATCGCCCAGAAGCTGTACGAGAACGGCTACATCACCTACATGCGTACGGACTCCACGACCCTGAGCGACACGGCGGTCGCCGCCGCCCGCGCCCAGGTCACGCAGCTGTACGGCGCCGACTACCTGCCGCCGCAGCCGAGGACGTACGCCGGGAAGGTCAAGAACGCGCAGGAGGCCCACGAGGCGATCCGCCCCTCGGGTGATCGTTTCCGCACTCCCGCCGAGACCGGACTGACCGGCGACCAGTTCAAGCTGTACGAGCTGATCTGGAAGCGGACCGTCGCCTCCCAGATGAAGGACGCGACCGGCAACAGCGTCACGGTGAAGATCGGCGGCACCGCGGCCGACGGCCGGGACGTCGAGTTCAGCGCGTCCGGCAAGACGATCACCTTCCACGGCTTCCTCAAGGCGTACGTCGAAGGCGCAGACGACCCGAACGCCGAGCTCGACGACCGCGAGCGCCGGCTGCCCCAGGTCTCCGAGGGCGACGCCCTGAGCGCCGAGGAGATCACGGTCGACGGGCACGCCACCAAGCCCCCGGCCCGCTACACCGAGGCCTCCCTGGTCAAGGAGCTGGAAGAGCGCGAGATCGGCCGCCCGTCGACGTACGCGTCGATCATCGGCACGATCCTGGACCGCGGCTACGTGTTCAAGAAGGGCACGGCCCTGGTGCCGTCCTTCCTGTCCTTCGCCGTGGTCAACCTCCTGGAGAAGCACTTCGGTCGGCTCGTCGACTACGACTTCACCGCCAAGATGGAGGACGACCTCGACCGCATCGCCCGCGGTGAGGCCAAGTCCGTGCCGTGGCTGAAGCGGTTCTACTTCGGTGAGGGCACGGGCGGGGGCGGTGCCGCCGACGCCGGCAACGGCGACGGGGACCACCTCGGCGGCCTCAAGGAGCTGGTGACCGACCTGGGCGCGATCGACGCGCGCGAGGTGTCGTCGTTCCCCGTGGGCAACGACATCGTGCTGCGGGTCGGCCGCTACGGCCCGTACATCGAGCGCGGCGAGAAGGACACCGAGCAGCACCAGCGCGCCGACATCCCGGACGACCTGGCGCCGGACGAGCTGACCGTCGACCTCGCGGAGGAGCTGCTCGCCAAGCCGAGCGGCGACTTCGAACTGGGCACGGACCCCTCCACCGGCCACGCGATCGTCGCCAAGGACGGCCGTTACGGCCCGTACGTGACGGAGATCCTCCCCGAGGGCACCCCGAAGACGGGCAAGAACGCGGTCAAGCCGCGCACGGCGTCCCTGTTCAAGTCGATGTCCCTGGACACGGTGACCCTCGACGACGCCCTGAAGCTCATGTCGCTGCCGCGCGTCGTCGGCGCCGACGCCGAGGGCCAGGAGATCACCGCGCAGAACGGCCGCTACGGCCCGTACCTGAAGAAGGGCACGGACTCGCGCTCGCTCCAGTCCGAGGAGCAGCTCTTCACGATCACGCTGGAAGAGGCGCTGGCGATCTACGCCCAGCCGAAGCAGCGTGGCCGGGCGGCCGCCAAGCCGCCGCTGAAGGAGCTGGGCACCGACCCGGTGAGCGAGAAGCCGGTCGTCGTCAAGGACGGCCGTTTCGGGCCGTACGTCACCGACGGGGAGACCAACGCGACCCTGCGCTCCGGCGACAGCGTCGAGACGATCACCCCGGAGCGCGGTTTCGAGCTGCTCGCCGAGAAGCGCGAGAAGGCGCCGGCGAAGAAGACCGCGAAGAAGGCGGCCAAGAAGGCTCCGGCGAAGAAGACGACGGCGGCCAAGAAGACCGCGGCGAAGAAGACCACGACCGCGAAGAAGACGACGGCGAAGAAGACCACGACCGCGAAGAAGACGGCCGCCAAGACGGCGACCGCCTCGGAGCCGGCGAAGGACTGAGGCCCGTTCAGGGCTGGTTCGGGATTCCCGCGGGATCCGCGCGGGGATTCGCCCGGGACCGGCTCGGGATTCGTGCGGCCCGTTCGGGATTCGCGTGGGATCGGTTCGGGATTCGCGCGTGGCCCGTTCGGGATTCGCGCCGGGCCCGTCCGGTATCCGGACTGTCAAGGTCCGGATCTTCGCCCAGGGTTCGGAAAGCGAACGCCCCGGCAACACTTCGGTGTCGGGGCGTGCGCATGCCAGGCCCGGGCATCCCAGCGTGTCGGTGGCTCCCGATAGGCTGAATGCATGACGCGAGCCGAGCATCCAACGGCCTCTCAGCCGGCCCCCGACGACGCCCTGGTCGCGGACTCCCGCGAGCGTGCCGTCCGCGCCCTGCTGCGCCGTCCGCAGTTGAAGCGGTTGTGGAGCGCACAGCTCGTGGGCGGCGTGGGCGACACCCTCGCCCTTCTCGTGCTGGTCGTCCTCGCCCTCCAAGCAGCCGTCGCCGACGGCTCGTTCGGGGGCGGCTACCGAGGCGTGGCGTTCGCAGTGGCGACCGTTTTCGGGGTGCGCATCCTGGCGACGCTCCTGTTCGGCGCCGTGCTCCTCGGTCCCCTCACCGCGCTCACCTCCCAGGACGGCCCGCTGGACCGCCGCTGGACCATGGTGGGCGCGGACGGACTGCGCGCGGCGCTGCTCATCGTCGCCCCGCTGTGGATCGACTGGACGCCCGATGACGCGCTGGCCATTCTCCTCGTCACGGCCTTCGTGACCGGAGTCGCCGAGCGGTTCTGGACGGTGTGCCGCGAGAGCGCGGCCCCCGCGCTGCTGCCGCCCCCGCCGCCGGAAGGCGCGACGGTCCGGCCGCTGCCCGACCACATGGACGCCCTGCGCCGCCTGTCGCTGCGCACCGGCTTCGTCTCGATCCCGCTCGCGGCCGTCGCCCTCGTCGCCGCGGCCCTGTTCAACAACCTGCTGGGCGCCGGCATCGACTGGTTCGCCCAGCACCAGGCGGCCCTCGCCTCCTACGTCGCGGCAGGGCTGTTCGCCGCATCCCTGTCCGTGCTGACCTTCCTGGAACTGCCCGCCACGCGCACCCCCCGCGCGCGGTCGCCGCTCGAGGGGCTGCGCCGCCCGAAGACCACCGCCGGCGCCGACAAGGGCCGCACCGGTGTGATGCCGCTGCTGGTGCTGGCCTGCGCGGCCGTCGCCGCCGCGGTGTCCGCCGCCGTCGCCGTGGCCGTGCTGCACGCCAAGGACCTGGGCGGCGGGCCGGTGCTCTACGGGCTGTTCGTGGGCGCGCTGACCGGCGGTGTCGTCGTCGGCATCCGTACGGCGCCCTCGCTGCTGCCCGCCCTGTCGCGCCGCCGGCTCCTCGCGCTGGCCATCGCCTTCACCGGTGTCGCGCTGCTGGCCGCCGGACTGGTCCCGGACGTCACCAGCGTGCTGCTGATCCTCGCGCTGGCCGGCGTCGGCGCGGGCATGTCCGCCAACATCGGGCACACCCTGCTCGACCAGGAGACCGAGGAGTACCGGCGGTCCCGTACGACGGAGCACCTGCACGCGGTCGTCCGCGTCTGCGTCGCGCTCGGCGCGGTGATCGCCCCGCTGGTGGCGGCGGGGATCGGGCCGCACCGGCTGGAGAGCGGCAAGTTCGTCTTCGCGCACGGCGGCGCGGCCTTCACGCTGATGCTGGCCGGTGCCCTGCTGCTGCCGGTGGCCGCGCTGGTGCTGGCCAAGGTCGACGACCGTTCCGGGGTGCCGCTGCGCCAGGACCTGCGCGACGCGCTGCTCCGCGGCGACGACCCGGAGCAGGCGCCCGCCGCCTCCGGTTTCTTCATCGCCCTGGAGGGCGGCGACGGGGCCGGGAAGTCCACGCAGGCCGAGGCGCTCGCCGAGTGGATCCGCGGCAAGGGCCACGAGGTCGTGCTGACGCGCGAGCCGGGGGCCACGCCGGTGGGCAAGCGGCTGCGGTCGATCCTGCTGGACGTGTCGAGTGAGGGACTGTCGCACCGCGCGGAGGCGCTGCTGTACGCGGCCGACCGGGCCGAGCACATCGACACCGTCGTACGGCCCGCCCTGGAGCGCGGCGCGGTCGTCATCTCCGACCGGTACATCGACTCCTCCGTCGCCTACCAGGGCGCGGGCCGCGACCTGTCGCCGACCGAGATCGCCCGGATCAACCGCTGGGCCACGAACGGACTGGTGCCGCATCTGACCGTCCTGCTGGACGTCGCGCCGGAGACCGCGCGCGAGCGGTTCACCGAGGCGCCGGACCGGCTGGAGTCGGAGCCGGCCGAGTTCCACGCGCGCGTGCGGGCCGGTTTCCTGACGCTGGCCGCGGCCGACGCCGGGCGGTACCTCGTGGTGGACGCCGGCCAGGAGCCCGAGGCCGTCACGACGGTCATCCGGCACCGGCTCGACCAGGTGCTGCCGCTGTCCGAGGCCGAGATCAAGGCCCAGGAGGAGGCGCGCAAGAAGGCCGAGGAGGAGGCCCGCCGGAAGGCCGAGGAAGAGGCTGCCCGCAAGGCCGAGGAGGAGCGCCTGGAGCGTGAGCGCCAGGAGCAGCTCGCCCGGCTGCGTGCCGAGGAGGAGGAGCGCAAGCGGCGCGAGCTGGAAGAGGCGCAGCGGCGCGAGGCCGAACGGCAGGCGGAGGAGGCCCGGCGGCGGGCCGAGGAAGCGCGGAAGAAGGCCGAGGAGGAGCGGGCTCGGCTCCTCGCGGAGGAGAAGGCCCGCGCCGAGGAGGAGGCCCGGCGCAAGGCCGAGGAGGAACGCCGCCGCAAGCAGGCCGAGGAAGAGGCCCGGCTGCGCGCCGAGGCCGAGGCGCTCCGCCTGGAGAAGCAGCGCAAGGCCGAGGCGGCCCTGCTGCGGGCCGAGGAGGCCCGGCGTCTGGCGGAGGCGGCGGCCGCTGCCGCGGAGGCCGGTCCGAAGAGCTCCGCCCCGCGGAGTGCCTCCGGTTCGACGGCCGCCGCTCAGGACGCGGCGACGGTGCCCACGCCCGTGGTGAAGCCGGGCGGCGCGGCGGACGACACGACCGTGCTGCGTCCGGTGCGGGACGAGGAGCAGGGCCGGGGCCGGACCTCCGGCGGGTCCGACGCCGAGGTGACGGCCGAGCTGCCCAAGCCGCCGGTTCCGCCGGGCGCGGGCGAGGAGACGGAGGTGCTGCCGCCGGTTCGCCCGAGGCCCGGCTCCGGCTCCGGGGACGAGACCGAGGTGCTGCCCCAGGTGCCCTCCGGGGCGGGCGACGAGACGGCCGTGCTGCCCCCGGTCCCGCCGGGGGACGCCGAGGAGACGGCCGTGCTGCCGCCCGTACGGGAGGACGAACCGGCGGACCGGGTTCCGCCCGGGTACTTCCGTAAGGACGCCCCGGCCGCCCGGCCCGACGGCACGGACCGTACGCGGGAGATGCCGCAGGTCGACGCCGAGGGCCGGCCCCGCCGGCGGTCCGACTGGGCCGAGGAGACACCGCTGGACGACCTGCCGTCACTGGCGGACGAACTGCTCGGACCGCACGAGGACGAGCCGGACGAGGGGCGGGGACGCCGAGGGAAGGGCGGCCGGGGCCGCTGAGGCCTCCGGCGGTGCGACGAAGGGCCCGGGCCGCGCGGGAGTCGGGCCCGGGCCGGACCCGCGAGACCCCTGCGCCGGACCTGCGAAACGCTCTCGCCGGACCGGCGAGACGCCTGGGCCGGACCGGCGAGACGCCTGGGCCGGACCGGCGGGATCGGGCGGCGGCGGCAGCCGTTGTCAGTGGTCACCCCCACAATGGATCTCACACCGTGGAACGTGACGAAAGGGCGGCGTGACCCATGACCGTGTGGGACGACCTCGTCGGGCAGGAGAGGGTGAGCGCGCAGCTGGACGCCGCCGCCCGGGACGCCGACGCCCTGGTCACCGCGGCCGGGACCGACGTTCCCCCGCCCGAGGCGTCGAAGATGACGCACGCGTGGCTCTTCACGGGCCCGCCCGGGGCCGGCCGGAACCAGGCGGCGCGGGCGTTCGCGGCGGCCTTGCAGTGCGTCAGCCCCGACCGCGCTCTCGGCGGCTCCCCGGGCTGCGGCTTCTGCGACGGATGTCACACGGCCCTGATCGGCACACACGCCGACGTCACCACCGTCGCCGCCGTCGGCTCGCAGATCCTCGCCGACGACATGCGCGACACCGTCCGCAAGTCGTTCACCTCACCGGCGAACGGCCGCTGGCAGGTCATCCTCGTCGAGGACGCCGAGCGCCTGAACGAGAAGTCGGCCAACGCCGTCCTCAAGGCGGTGGAGGAGCCCGCCCCGCGCACGGTCTGGCTGCTGTGCGCCCCCTCCATCGAGGACGTCCTGCCGACGATCCGCTCCCGCTGCCGCCATCTGAACCTGAGCACGCCGTCCGTCGGCGCCGTGGCCGACATGCTCGTACGCCGTGAGGGCATCGAACCGGAGGTCGCCGCCGCGGCGGCCCGCGCGACCCAGGGCCATGTCGACCGGGCCCGCCGCCTGGCCACCGACCCGGCCGCGCGCGAGCGCCGTGCCGCCGTGCTGAGACTGCCGCTGCGGGTGGACGAGATCGGCAGTGCGCTCAAGGCGGCCCAGGAGCTCGTCGACGCGGCCGCCGAAGACGCCAAGCAGCTCGCCGAGGAGACGGACTCCAAGGAGACCGAGGAGCTGAAGGCCGCCCTCGGCGCGTCCCAGGGCGGCCGCATGCCGCGCGGTACGGCGGGCGTGATGAAGGACCTGGAGGACAAGCAGAAGCGCCGCAGAACGCGCACGCAGCGCGACAGCCTCGACCTCGCTCTGACCGACCTCACGTCCTTCTACCGCGACGTCCTCGCCCTCCAGCTCGGCTCCCGCGTGGCCATCGCCAACGCGGACGCCGAGGACGCCCTGGAGCGCCTCGCCCGCGGCAGCTCCCCGGAGTCCACGCTCCGCCGCCTCGACGCGATCGCCGCCTGCCGCGACGCCCTCGACCGCAACGTGGCGCCGCTGCTCGCCGTGGAGGCGATGACGATGGCGCTCAGAGCGGGCTGAGCCGGCACCGGCTCAGCGGCACCGCGCGGCCTGCCCGCGAGGTGGAAGCGGAGTTGACGCCGTAACTCGTACGAGGCACGACACGCACGCTGGGCATCCAGTCCGTCGCCCAGAGTTACGCTCGCTGGATGGACACAAGGCGCCTTCCCCGCTCCGCCTCCCGATCCGTCTCCCGTTCCGGCGGCCTGCACCGCCGGGCCCGCGGCGCAGGCAGGACCGCGGCCGGCCTCCTCGCCACGGCCGCGCTGCTCGTCTCCGCCTGCTCCTCCGGGAGCTCGACGACGTCCGCCACGGCTGCGGCGGAGGAAGCGGCACTGGTCGCGCTGCCGCGGTCCACCCCCGCCGCGCTCACGCCGTACTACGACCAGAAGCCGGCCTGGCGCCGCTGCGACGTCCACGGCTTCGAGTGCGCCATGATCAAGGCACCGCTCGACTACGCCAAGCCGTCCGCCGGAGACGTCCGGCTCGCCGTCACCCGCAAGAAGGCCACGGGCCCGGGCAAGCGGCTGGGCTCACTGCTCGTGAACCCCGGCGGGCCCGGCGGCTCGGCGATCGGCTACGTCCAGGCGTACGCCGGCATCGGCTACCCGGCCGAGGTTCGTGCCCGCTACGACATGGTGGCGGTCGACCCGCGCGGCGTGGCCGGCAGCGAGCCCGTGGAGTGTCTGGACGGGCCGGAGATGGACACCTACACGCAGACGGACACCACGCCCGACGACGCCAGGGAGACCGACGGGCTGGTCGAGGCGTACCGGACGTTCGCCGAGGGCTGCGGCGCGGACTCGCCCCGGCTGCTGCGCCACGTGTCCACCGTGGAGGCGGCCCGGGACATGGACATCGTGCGGGCGGCGCTCGGCGACGAGAAGCTGAACTACGTCGGCGCCTCCTACGGCACCTTCCTCGGCGCGACGTACGCCGGGCTCTTCCCGGACCGGACGGGCCGGCTGGTGCTGGACGGCGCGATGGACCCGTCGCTGCCCGCCCGGCGGCTGAACCTCGAACAGACGGCGGGCTTCGAGACGGCGTTCCGGTCGTTCGCGCGGGACTGCGTACGGCATTCGGACTGCCCGCTGGGCAAGGCGGGCACCTCGCCCGAACAGGTCGGCAAGAACCTCAAGGCGTTCTTCGAGAAGCTGGACGCGCGACCGGCCACCACCGGCGCCCCCGGCGGCCGCCGCCTCACCGAGTCGCTCGCCACCACCGGCGTGATCGCGGCCATGTACGACGAGGGCGCCTGGCAGCAGCTGCGCGAGGCGCTGACGTCCGCGATGAAGGAGAACGACGGCTCCGGGCTCCTCGTCCTCTCCGACGGCTACTACGAGCGGGACGCCGACGGCGGCTACAGCAACCTGATGTTCGCCAACGCGGCCGTGAACTGCCTCGATCTGCCGCCCGCCTTCGAGACCCCCGACGAAGCGCGCAGGGCGCTCCCCGAGTTCGAGAAGGCGTCCCCGGTCTTCGGTGAGGGCCTGGCATGGGCGGCCCTGAACTGCGCGTACTGGCCGGTCCACGCCACGGGCGAGCCGCACCGCATCGAGGCGAAGGGCGCCGCCCCCATCGTCGTGGTCGGCACCACCCGCGACCCGGCGACCCCGTACCGCTGGGCGCAGGCGCTGGCCGGGCAGCTCTCCTCGGCCCGCCTCCTCACCTACGACGGCGACGGCCACACGGCCTACGGCCGCGGCAGCTCCTGCATCGACCGCACGATCAACGCGTACCTCCTCCGCGGCACCCCTCCCACGGACGGGAAGCGCTGCTCATGACCCCGTGCCCGGCCCCGGAGGGTCCACCTCCGGGGCTGGTTCGGAGCACCCCCCGAAACTGTGTAGACTTACCGTCGTTGCTGATCGCACCATAGTGCGGACGGCGCGCCGCCTTAGCTCAGATGGCCAGAGCAACGCACTCGTAATGCGTAGGTCTCGGGTTCGAATCCCGAAGGCGGCTCCGGTGGAACCCCAGGTCGCATGACTGTGACCTGGGGTTTTCTGTTGTTCGGGCTATGCGGCCCGGGGGCCGTCCACGTGGCGGCTCTCCGTGAGGCCGTCCAGGTACTGCGCGCGCATCGCCGCGCGCTGGATCTTGCCGCTGGTGGTGCGCAGGACCGCCCCGCGTCTGACCAGGGCCACCGCTGCCGGCCGGACGCTGAAGTCACGGGCGATGCCGGCCCTGATCCGGGCGGCGAGGCGCGGGAGCTCGTCGGCGCCGACCGAGCCGCGCACCTCGTGCACGACGACGAGCTGCTCCTCGGTGGCGCCGTCGGCGCCGGCCACCGGGACGGCGAACGCGGCGCCGAACAGTCCCACGAGCTCAGGGTGCCGGCGCCGCAGCGCGTGCTCCACGTCCTGCGGGTAGATGTTGCGGCCGCGCAGGATCAGCATCTCCTTGAGACGGCCGGTGACGTAGATCTCGTTGTGGTGGAGCGTGCCCAGGTCGCCGGTGCGGACGTACCCGGTGTCCCCGGCGAGGGTGCTGACGCCGAACGTCTCGACGGTGGCGTCCTCGCGGCCCCAGTAGCCCTGCGCGACGCTGGGCCCGCGCAGCCAGATCTCGCCGATCCGGCCCGCGGGCAGCACCTCGCGGGTGGCCGGGTCGACGATCCGTACCGTGTACTCCTCGGCCCTGCCGCAGCTGACCACCTCACGGCCGGGCCGGTCCTCGGTGACCGGACGGAACTCGTGCTGTTCCAGGAGGGTTTCGTCGACCCGGGTGACGGCCAGTTCGCGCGGCCCGGTGCCCGAGATGAACACGGTCGCCTCCGCCATGCCGTAGCAGGGCGCCATGGTGTCGCTGCGGAAGCCGGCCGGGGCGAAGCGCTTGGCGAACGCGGTGAGGGTGGAGGCCTGTACGGGCTCCGACCCGTTGGCCGCGAACCGCCAGCAGGACAGGTCGAGTTCGGCGAGCTGCTCGTCGGTGATCTGGCGTGCGCACAGTTCGTACGCGAAGTTGGGCGCGGCCGACCAGTTGACCTGGTACTTGTCGATCATCTGCAGCCACCGGTGCGGTCGCTTCAGGAAGGTCGTCGGGCTCATCAGGACGCAGGAGCCGCCGAGCAGCAGCGGGGGCAGCAGGATCGCGAGCAGTCCCATGTCGTGGTACTGCGGGATCCACGAGCCGAAGGTGGTGGTGCGGTCGAGTCCGAACGCGGAGCTGAGGGCCGCCGAGTTGTGCAGCAGGTTGCCGTGGTGGACCATCACTCCCTTCGGGTCGGAGGTGGAGCCGGAGGTGTACTGGAGCAGGGCCAGGGTGCCCTGGTCGACGTCGGGCACCTGCCAGGCCTCGGCGTGCGCGGCGGTGAAGTCGGGGCCGTCGGTGATGGCACAGGTGATCTCCCGGCCCGGGTCGGACGTCGCCCAGTCCAGGACGTTCGAGGCGACGGCCTCGCTGGTGAGGACGGCGGCGACGGCCGCGTTCTCGACGATGGAGTCCACGCGGCGGCGCTGGTGGCTGTACTGGCCGGGCAGCGAGGACGGGACGGCGACCATGCCCGCGTAGAGGCAGCCGACGAACGCGGCGGCGAACTGCAGGCTCTCCGGATACAGGAGCAGTACCCGGTCACCGGGCGCGTACCTCTCCTGGAGCCAGCCGGCTATCTTGCGGGCCTCGTGGTCGAGTCGAGCGTAGGACCATGTCTCGTCCCCGTCGGGCGAGTCGGGGTCGCGGACGAAGATGACGGCCGGGTCGGCCGGGGTGACATGGGCGTTCGTACGGATGCGGGCCGTGGCGCTGCGGGCCTGCAGAAGTGTGTGCTGCTCCGTGAGCATGAGATCCCCTGGGGGTAGCGAAACGGATGTGGTCGGCGGGCTCGGTCACCAGTCGGTGGCCTCGCCCAGGGCCAGCAGGTCGTCCAGGTCGTCCGCCTCGACCAGGGCCGCGCCGGCCACCGGGGCGTCCGGGTCCTCGACCGCCTCGGCGAGCAACCGCACATAGGAGTCGAGAAGCCGGCGGACGGTGGATTCGTCGAACAGGTCGGTGGCGTAGCGGAACACGGCGGTCAGCGAGGTGGCGCTCTGCCGCATCTCCACGTTGATGTCGAACTGGCCTTCCAGCTGCGGTACTTCGATCAGTTCGACGCGCAGGCCGGCGTACTCCGTGTCCGTGCCGTGGGCCGCGGCCTCGGTGACCTGCATCAGAAGGGGTTCGAGGCGGCCGGGCGCGACCATGGTGAACACCATCCGCACGGGCGGGTTCCGGCTGCTGTACGGCTCGTCGCCGGCGAGCAGGGCGTACGGGTAGCCGATGTGCTTCATGGCCCGCATCACCTGGCGCTGGGCCGTGTGCGCGGCCTGCCCGAACGTGGTCGTGTCGGTGAAGTGGGCCGGCAGGACGAGGGTGTTGACGAGGTAACCGACGACCTCGCGCATGCCGGGGCCGCTGCGGGTGGTCGTCGGGCAGCCGACGAGGAAGTCGCGGGCTCCGCCGTAGCGGTGCACCAGGGCCTGGAAGACGCCGAGGGTCAGCGCGAACGGCGTCACCTTCGCCCGCTTGGCCGCCTCGCGCAGGCGGGGCACGAGCTCGTCGGGGATCCGGGCCTCGCAGGTGGCGCCGTTGAAGACGGCCGGCGGGCGCGGGGAGCGCGGCCGGTCGGCGGGGAGTTCGCCGGCGGTGGCGTTCGCGCAGAACTCCTTCCAGAACGCGAGCAGTTGCTCCCGTCGCGGCCCTGCGAGCAGTTCCTGTTCGCCCTGTACGTAGTCGTCGTAGCCGCGGGCCAGGGGTGGCGGCGCGGTGTCGCTCGCGTAGGCGTCGAGCAGGTCCTGGAGCAGCAGCCACTGTGAGGTGGCGTCGGTGACGATGTGATGGGTGCTGACGACGATCACGTGGTCGTCGGGGGCGACGCGCAGCAGGAGGGCACGGCACGTTCCCTCGCCGGTGAGGTCGAAGGGGGTGTCGCCGAACGCCTTGACGTGCTTTTCCAGCAGGCCGGTGTCGGTGACCCCGGGGACCTCCCGGACCTGGAGGGCGACCAGGTCCGGGAGGCCGATCACGCGCCGCGGGCCTGCCGCGGTCTCGGTGAACGTGGAGCGCAGCACGTCGTGCCGCTCCACGACCGCGCGCAGGGCGCGCCGCAGCCGAGTCTCGTCGAGCGCGCCGCGCACCCGCAGGGCGGCCTGGACGTTGTAGGCGGGGCTGTCGGGCGCCATCCGGTACAGGAACCAGAGCGCTTCCTGCCCGATGGACAGGGCTCGTTCCCGGCCCATCACCGAGCGGCGAGTTCGGAGTGGATGTGGGCGGTGAGCGCGTCGATCGTGGGGTGGTCCCAGGCGAGGGTGGCCTCGACGAGGATGCCGAACTCGTCCTCCACGTCGCCGCACAGGGTCAGGGCGTACACGGAGTCGAGGCCGATCTCGACGAGCAGGTCGTCGGCGGCGATGTCCTGCGGCCGGACGTCGAGGAAGTAGGCGACGCGCTCGGTCAGCCAGGTGCGGATCGTCTCGACACCGGTGGTCTCGACACCGGTGGTCTCGGCGCCGGTGGTCTCCGGGGTGGCGGCGGGTGTGGCCATGAGAAGGCTCCTGGTGATGTGAAGGGTGTGGAAATTGGTGGGGTAGGGCTTCTGGTCCGGATACGGACAGGGGTCGGGGTGAGCAGGACCGGGGCGGTGGGCGCGGCCGGACGCGGGGTCAGGCGGGCGCGAGCCGCGAACGGTCGAGGTCAAAACCGGCACGGTCTTCCTCCCTCGCGGTCAGTTCGGCGAACAGGCGCTGCTCCACCACGTCGGGCAGGGCGCCCACGTCGTGACCGAGGCGGGCGGCGACCCGGGCGAGGGCGCCGGTCAGCCAGGCGTCGTCGCGCAGGAACGGGTCGACGCCGTTCTGGTTGTGCTGCCACACGCCGATGCAAGCGGCGGCCATCGACAACTGCGCGTACCGTTCGGCCAGGGCGAAGCCGGAGCGGCCCGCGACCACCGAGTGCTCGCTCGGCGGCAGCCGGCGGCAGCGCCCGCCGAGGTCGTCGAGGTCGGCGCGGAGCAGGGCGGCGATCCGGGCGGCCGCCGGGGGCAGCGCCGGGCCGCCGGCGTGGTCGTGGAGCAGCGCGGTGAGCTGGTCGGCGCCGCGCGAGGTGAGTTCCAGGGCCTGGTAGTCGATGTCGTCGAGCGGCGCCGACAGGTCGAAGAGCGCGGCGGGCGGCGCCTCGGCGGTGCCCCAGCTAGTGGCGGCGAGGCGGGGCAGCTGCGGCAGCGTCGTGGCCTGGCAGACGGCCGCGTTGGCGTGCGCGAAGGTGATGGCCGGCAGGTCGCGGTAGAACTTCTGGAAGATGCCGTAGCGGCCGTCGCGCCAGTACGAGTTGGCGCCGAGCAGGGTGCCCAGCGTCTGCGACGACCGGTGCAGGACCTTGGGGACCACGTACTTGTTGACCGCGGTGATCACGCTGGTCTGGCCGGGCAGGACGTGCAGGGCGCGGCACGCCACGGTCGCCATGCAGTCGCCGGCCAGCAGGTCGAGGAAGGCGCCCACCAGGGTGGCCCTGGCATGCGGCAGGTCGGCGACGCTGCGTCCGTACAGGGCACGGTCGAGGGCGAAGCGGGTGACGGTGCGCAGCTGGGTGTCGGCGGTGCCGACCATCATGCCGGGCAGGACGGCGCGGGTGGTCTGGAAGGCGCGCAGGACGGTCTCCATCGCGCTGCCGACCGGGCCGACGGGGGCGTCCGCGGGGACTTCCAGGTCGGTGAAGTCGGCGCCGCCGATGAGGCAGCCGCGCAGCCCGACCGTGGGGAAGCGGTAGTCCCTGCGCAACCGGTCGGCCGGGGCCTGCGTGAGGTCCACCCACAGGTGGGAGTGGCTGCGGTTGCCGGGGCCCGCGCCGGTGCGGGCGAGCAGGACGACGGCGTCGGCCCGGCCCAGGTTGTTCACGATCTGCTTGCGGCCGTTGATCCGGTAGTGGCTGCCGTCGGCCGAGGGCGTCGCGGTCAGGTCGGTGCGGGTGAAGTCGTTGCCGTGCGGCAGCTCGTTGTAGCCCGCCGCGGTCTTGCCGCCGGACAGCAGGATGTCCGCCATCCGCTTCTGCTGGACGTCGCTGCCCGCGGTCCACATCGCGGACCCGGAGATGTAGTTGGTGAAGCCGTGACCGAGCGCCAGGGTCGGGTCGCGGCGGGAGACCGTACGCATCATGCGCATCAGGCGGTCGATCCGGCCGAGGCGTCCGCCGAGCCGGCGGGGCACGTACTCCGCGTTGAATCCGTAGGCGTCCAGTGCGGCTTCGCCGGCGGGCAGGATCTCGGCGCGCTCGTCGGCGGCGAGGACGGCTTCGTAGCCCAGCGGGTTGTCCGGGTCGTGGGCGTCGCCGAGCGCTCTTTCCAGGACGTCGGGGCCGCCGGGTACGGGGTTCGGGTCGGTCATGACGCCTCCTCGGCGAGGGAGCCGGCCGCCTCGGCGAGCGGGAAGGGCAGCAGGGAGAACATCTCGCCGCTGTCGTACTGCTCGACGAGCAGCGGCATCAGCCGGTCGAGCACGGCCGAGCCGTCGGCGCCCTCCTCGGGCAGCGTCCCGGGCGTCAGGCGTTCGGCGAGGCGGCAGAGCGCGGCCTCGGCCCACAGCCCGTCCTGCCACAGGCCCGCGGTCGCGGTGGTGTCGGCGGCGACGGTGGTCCGGTTGCGCAGCCACACCTGGAGGCAGGCCGCGGCAGCGGAGCACAGGGTGTAGCGGTGCGCCAGGTCGAAGGCCGCGGCGGGCACGTCACGCGGGCTCGGCCGGTGGGCGGCCATCTGCTCGTGCGTGGTGTCACTGATGCGCAGCAGCTTCTCGGCGACGGTGAGCAGGGATTCGGGCGCCTCGCCGGACGTCACCAGCTCCCGCAGTTCCGCGACGGCTCGCGGCAGGGACGCCGCGACGCTGTTGCCCGTGCGGGAGGTCAGCTGCAGCCTGGCCGGATCGAAGACGGGGATCTGCGCGTCGAGCATGGCCGCGGCGGCCAGGCCCTCGGCGTCGGTGCGCCCGGCGCGGTAGCCGCGGGCGAGGGCGGCGAACTGGTTGATCAGGGCGTTGAGGTTGACCAGCGTGTTGCCGTCGAAGATGCCGACGATCCGGTGGTCGCGCTCCAGCTTGGCGAACAGGCCGTGCGCGAACTCCTCGCTGAGGAAGGAGCGGGCGCCCAGGAACTGGCCCATGCCGGTGATCAGTTCGTCGGCCGTGGTGGGCACCAGGTACTTGACCGCGGCCGACGAGACGCTCATCTCCTCGGTCAGGGTGTGCACGCCCCGCGAGGCGAGCAGCGTGACGGCCTCCATGGCGAACAGGTCGGCATAGGCCTCGGTGAGCGCGCGGTGTGCCTGTGGCAGATCGATCAGCCGCTTGCCGTACAGCCGGTGCTCCAGGCCGAACCGGGTGGCGATGCGCAGCGCGTGGTCGCCGGCGCCGAGCGAGAGCGAGGCGCAGATCGTGCGGGTGATCTGCAGGCTCCGCAGGACGGTCTCGATGCCCTCGCCCTCCTCGCCGATCAGCGCGGAGGCGGGCACGACGGCGCCGTCGAAGGCGATGCCGCTGATGTCGGCGCCACGGATGCCGTGCGTCTTCGCCGCGGGCAGGCAGGTGTGACTGCCGTCCGCGAGCAGGGCCTTGTCGACGAGCAGCAGGCTGTAGCCACGGGTGCCGCCGGCCAGGGAGGTCCGGGCGAGGACACAGACCAGGTCGCTGCGGGTGGCGTTGTTGATCAGCCACTTCTCGCCGTCGAGCCGGTAACCGCCCGCCACGGGGGTGGCGGTCAGCTCGCCGGAGAGCAGATCGCTGCCGTGGGCGCGCTCGGTCAGGCCCCAGGAGACGACGGCGCCGGAGGCGATGCGGGCGCCCAGCTCCTGCGCCTGCTCCGCTGTTCCGCCGACCCAGGTGCTCACCGCGCCCAGATACGTCTTGGTGTGCGCGATCGCCACGGTCAGGTCGCGCCGGGCCACCACCCGTACCAGCTGGAGCAGGTCCTCGTAGCTGTCGAGGGTGCCGCCGTGCCGGGCGGGCACGTACTGCGCGGGCAGGCCGAGCGCGTCGAGCCGGGCCACGGCTTCCGTGGGGAACGCCTCGGCGGCGTCGAGTTCACGCATCCGGGCCGCGAAGAACGGCAGGTCCCTGCGGGCCGGATGGCCGAGGGAGCGGTCGAATCCGCCGGCCCGGTCGTACGGCGCGTACCGCCGCGGGGGTGCGAGTTGAGGTTCCGTCACGACTCCACCTGAATCTGAGAATGTGAGCACTCCGGGATTTCTGAATGACCCCAGTCTTGGCCACCACCAGGAGCGCTGTCGCAGCATCGCGGTGTCAGGATCCTGCGCCTGCATCTGGCTGCCAGCGCTGAACCCGTTACCTCCGTTAAAGGGCGAACTAGTGTCTCCACTGCACGCCTAACAGGTGAGAGGGAATCCATGCCGAAAACATTTGATTCGGGGATTCTGGGGACGATCGGCGAGACACCTCTGGTGAAACTGGAGAGAGTGTTCCCCGGGGAACGCTCGCAATTCTTCGCCAAGATCGAGCGGTTCAACCCAGGTGGCAGCATCAAGGACCGAAGCGGCCTCAACATGCTTCTTGAGGCGCTGCGCAACGGCGAGATCACGCCGGGGCGTTCCGTGGTCGTGGAATCGAGCTCGGGGAATCTGGCAGTCGGGCTCGCCCAGATCTGCCGGTACTTCGATCTGCGCTTCATCTGCGTGGTCGACGCCAAGACCACGGAGCAGAACCTGGCCATCATGCGGGCCTACGGGGCCGAGGTGGTGGTGATCGACGAGCGGGACCCCGCGACCGGCGAGTTCCTGCCGGTGCGGCTGCGCAGGGTGCGCGAACTCGTGGCGAGCATCCCGCACGCCTACTCCCCGAACCAGTACGCGAACCTGTCCAACCCGCGGGCCCACGAGCGGACCATGCAGGAGATCGTGGAGGCGCTCGACGGGCGGCTCGACTACCTCTTCTGCTCCGTCAGCACCTTCGGCACGCTGCGCGGCTGCGCCGACCACCTCCGCAAGGAGGGGCTGCGCACCAAGATCGTGGCGGTCGACGCCCAGGGCAGCGCCATCTTCGGCCAGCTGCCCACCCGGCGGCTGATCCCGGGGCACGGCGCCTCCGTCGTGCCGGCCCTGATGGACCCGGCCGCGGCCGACGAGATCGTGCACGTCTCCGATCTCGAGTGCGTGGCGGCCTGCCGCCGCCTCGTGGTCCGCGAGGCGATCCTGGCCGGCGGTTCCTCCGGGGCGACGCTCGCCGCGGCGGAGCGGATGCTGCCGCACATTCCGCCCGGCTCGGTCAGCGCACTGATATTCCCCGACGGCGGGGACCGCTATCTCGGAACCATCTATTCCGACGACTGGGTGCGCGAACACTTCGGTGAAGTGTCGCACCTGTGGAAGGACTGACATTCCCGATGCTCGTACTGCGCAAGGCAGACGTAGAGAAAATACTCGGCGGGAGGGAGAAGGAGCACATCGAGCTGGTCCGGCAGACCTACTCCCTCCATGACAAGGGCGCGACAGCCGTACCGCACTCCATATTCCTGCGCTTTCCCGACGAGCCCGCGAACCGCATCATCGGACTCCCGTCCTACCGCGGCGGCGAGAATCCGGCAGCGGGGCTGAAGTGGATTTCCTCGTTCCCCGCGAACATCCACTCCGGAATCGCCCGTGCCAGTGCGGTGATGGTGCTCAACTCGCTGCGCACCGGACACCCCGAGGCGTTGCTGGAGGCCTCGCTGATCTCGGCCGCGCGGACCGCCGCGAGCGCCGCCCTCGCCGCCGACATCCTCACCGAGGGCCGGCGCCCGCAGGGCGTCTCCCTCATCGGCTGCGGCGTCATCAACCTGGAGATCCTGCGCTACCTCAAGGCCGCGATCGGCACGCTCGGCGAGATCACGCTCTACGACACCTCGCGGGTGCGCGCCGAGGAGTTCGCCCGCCGCTGCCATGAGCTCCTGCCGGACGCCGGGGTCACCCTCGCCGACAGCATCGAGGACGCCCTGGAGGCGCAGCGCCTCGTCTCGTTCGCCACCAACGCGGGCGAGCCGCACGTGGACCTCACGCCCGCCGAACCCGGCACCGTGGTCCTGCACGTCTCGCTGCGCGACATCGACCCGCTCTCCATCAACGGCGCGCACAACATCGTCGACGACGCGGACCACGTGTGCCGCGAGCGCACCTCGTTGCACCTGACCGAGCAGATCACCGGCGGCCGCGCCTTCATCGACGCCTCCATCGGGCAGCTCATCAACGGGAGCGTCGCGTTCACGCCCGACCCGGACAAGGTCACCGTCTACTCGCCGTTCGGCCTCGGCGTCCTCGACCTGGCCCTCGCCGACGACGTGCACACCACGGCCCGCGAGCTCGGCATCGGCCTGGAGATCACGGACTTCCTGTCCTGACCCGGCTCGTACGCCGCCCTTCCACAGCCCCTTTTTCGTACATCCACGAGGAGAACCATGTCCCAGCAGTCCGCCACCGCCGAGTACCGCGTCGTCCTGAACGCCGAGGAGCAGTACTCGATCTGGCCCGCCGGCCGTGAACTGCCCGCCGGGTGGAGCGCCGAGGGCACCCAGGGGACCCGCGAGGAGTGCCTCGCCCGCATCGACGAGGTGTGGACCGACATGCGCCCGCTGAGCCTGCGCCGCCGCATGGAGACCCAGGCCACCGCCGCCTGAACGGCACCCGCCTGAACGTCACTTCGGAGAACCGTCCAGTACGCCAGGTCATTGAAGGAGCACCTGTTGAACGCCGCACAGTTGCCGGGGAACACCCTGAGCGGAACCGTCCCGCCCACCCTGCCCGCGCTCTTCGCCGCGCAGGCGGACCGCACGCCCGGCGCGGCTGCCGTGCTGGACGGCCCACGCACGACGACCTACCGGGACCTGGCCCACGCCGCCGGGCGCACCGCGCGCTTCCTGCGCTCGCAGGGCGTGGGCCCGGGCTCCCTGGTCGGGGTGTGCCTCCCCCGGGGCACCGAACTCATCGCCACACTCCTCGGGGTGTGGCAGGCGGGCGCGGCCTATCTGCCGCTCGACGCCGGTCATCCGCACGGGCGCCTCAGATCCCTGGCCTCCCAGGCCGGTGCCGAACTCGTCGTCACCACAGCCGCACTGCGCGGGCCGCTCGGGGAGGACGGCCCGCGCGTCCTGAGCACCGAAGAGCTGACCACCGCCGCCGAGGTCGGCCCGGCCGGCCCGGTCCCGGCGGACCCGGCCTCACTCGCCTACACGATCTTCACGTCCGGCTCCACCGGCGCCCCCAAGGGCGTACAGATCAACCACGAGGGCATCGCGAACCGGGTCGCCTGGGCCGTGCGCGCCCAGCGGCTCGGCGCCGGCGACCGGATCCTGTTCAAGACGTCCGTCGGCTTCGACGCGGCGGGCTGGGAGATCTTCGCGCCGCTGGTCTGCGGAGCGAGCGTCGTCGTCGCGCCGGACGGCGCCGAGAGGGACGCCGCCGCGCTGCTGAAGGCCGTCGCCGACGGCGGTGTGACCGTGCTGCAGCTGGTGCCGTCCGTGCTGCGCCTGCTGGTCGAGGAACCGTCCTGGGAGGGCTGCGGCGCACTGCGGCTGCTCGCGTCGGCGGGCGAACCGCTGCACGCCGAACTGGTCGAGCGGGTCAGGGCGCTGGCAGGCCCCGGCATCGAGGTCTGGAACACGTACGGGCCCACGGAGTGCTCGATCGACATCACCGCCCACAAGGTCGACCCGGCGCAGAAGACCGGCCCCGTCCCGATCGGCCGGCCGCTCACCGGGATGCGGGTCCTCGTCCTCGGCGCGGACGGCCGCCTCACGCCCAAGGGCGTCACGGGAGAGCTGTACGCCGGCGGCGTCGGCGTCGCCCAGGGCTATGCGGGGCGCCCCGACCTCACGGCGGAGCGGTTCGTGCCCGACCCGTACGGTCCGCCCGGCGCCCGCCTCTACCGCACCGGCGACCTGGTGCGCTGGAACGCGGCCGGTCTCCTGGAGTACCAGGGCCGTGCCGACGGTCAGCTCAAGGTCAACGGCGTACGCATCGAGCCCGGCGAGATCGAGGCCCAGCTCAGCACGCACCCCGAGGTCACGGGCGCGGCCGTCGTCGCGTTCCGCACGGAGGAGGACGCGGTACGCATCGGCGCCGCTGTCACCACGCGCGGCGAGCTCACCGGGAGCGACCTGCGCCGCTTCCTGCGCACCCGGCTGCCCGACAGCCATGTCCCCTCGCTGTTCCGTACGTTCGACGAGCTGCCCCTGACGCCGAACGGCAAGATCGACCGCGCGGCCCTGACCGCCGCCCTGGAGCAGGGCGACGACCTCACCGGGCAGGGCGCCTACATCGCCCCGCGCAACGCGGCCGAGGAGAAGGTCGCCGAGGTGTGGGCGGCGCTGCTGGGCCGCGAGAAGATCGGTGCCACCGACGACTTCTTCGCCCTGGGCGGCACGTCGCTGCAGCTCACCCGGCTCGCGGCCCGGCTGCGCGCCACCGGTGTCACCCTGTCGATGCGCGGCCTGTTCAGTGCCACCACGGTCGAGGCCCAGGCCCGGCTGATCGGCGCGCAGGACGCGGACAGCACCCCGATCCCGGCGGTCGACCGTACGGGCCGCCTGGCGCTCTCGTCCGGGCAGCGCAGGCTGTGGTTCCTGGACCGGATGAATCCGGGCAGCCGCGAGTGGGTCGCCCCGCTGATCCTGCGCCTGCCGGCCGCGACCACGCCGGAGGAGCTGCAGTCGGCGCTGACCGCGCTCGGCGGCCGTCACGAGGCGCTGCGCACGCGGTACGTCGACGAGGGCGGCGAGCCCCGTCAGGTGATCGGCGCCGCGCACCCCGTGGAGCTGCGGGTCGTCGACACCGGGCGCGAGCGGCTCGCCGAGCACTTCGAGGAGCAGTTCGCACGCGGCTTCGACCTGGCGACCGGGCCGCTGTGGCGGGCGCTGCTGGCCCGGATCCCCGGCGAGGACCACGTACTGCTCGTCACCCTGCACCACATCGCGTGCGACGGCTGGTCCACGGTCGTCCTGGAGCGCGAACTGCAGGAGCTGTGCGCCGCCGCCCGTGAGGGCCGCGAGCCCGTCCTGCCCGCGGTCACCGTGCAGTACGCGGACTACGCGGCCTGGCAGTCCGGACGGCAGACCGACGAATTCGTCACGGGCGAGCTCGCCCACTGGCGCACCGCGCTCGACGGCATCGCCGCGCTCGACCTGCCCGCCGACCGGCCCCGGCCCGCCGTGCGCGACCCGCGCGGTGCGGTCGTGCCGATCCGGATCGAGCCCGGGCTGGCGGCGGCCGTGGAGCGGCTGAGCCGTGAGAACGCGGCGACCGAGTTCATGACGCTGCTCACCGCGTTCGCCACGGTGCTGGCGCGGCAGACCGGCCAGTGGGACGTGCCCGTCGGCACCCCGGTCGCCGGCCGCACACGACCGGAGCTGTCCGGCACCGTCGGCTTCTTCCTCAACTCCCTGGTGGTGCGCTGCGGACTGAGCCCGGAGCTGCGCTTCGAGGAGGCCCTGGGCCGGGTGCGGGCCGCCGCGACGGCCGCCTTCGCCCACCAGGAACTGCCCTTCGACCGCCTGGTCGACGAAATCCAGCCGGAGCGCGACCTGTCGCGCACGCCGCTGTACCAGGTCGCCTTCGACATGCACAGCGAGGGCGTCACCAGCATCGCCACCGACGCCGCCGACCTGCGCGCCTTCGCCGAGTCGTGGACCGTCGCCAAGACGGACCTGTCCGTGTTCATCGGGCGCTCGGCGGACGGCTCCCTGGAAGGCGTCCTGGAGTACGCGGTCTCGCTGTTCGACGCGGCGACCGTGGAGCGGGTGTGTGAGCAGTTCGTGCGCCTCCTCGAAGAGGTGACCGCCGACCCGTCGGCGCGCCTGGCCGAGGTCCCGCTGCTGTCCGACGCGGAGCGGCACCTGATCGCCACGGAGTGGAACGCCTCCGCCGCGGACTTCGGTGACGCGAGCGTGTGTGCCCGCTTCGAGGAGCAGGCCGCCCGTACCCCCTCGGCGCCGGCGGTCGGTTTCGCCGGTGAGGTGGTCACGTACGCGCAGCTCGATGTGCGGGCCAACCAGATCGCTCACCATCTGCGTGCTTCGGGCGTGAGCGGTCCGGGTGCCGTCGTCGGTGTGCTGCTCGACCGCGGCCCGAACCTGGTGGCGAGTCTGCTGGGGGTGTGGAAGGCGGGCGCGGCGTACGTGCCGATCGACCCGTCATACCCGGCGGAGCGGATCGCCTCGATGCTGGAGAGCGCGGGCGCGGCCACCGTCCTGACACATTCCACGTACGCCGATCGTTTCGGCGGCGATCCGGACGTGGTCCTGGTGGACCGGCATGCGTCCCTCATCGATGGGCGGCCGCGGTCCGCGCCGGAGCGCAGGGAGGATGCCGAGGCGCTGGCGTACGTCATCTTCACGTCGGGTTCGACGGGCCGGCCCAAGGGCGTGGCGGTCACGCACCGGGGTCTGGCCAACCATGTCGCCTGGGCGGCCCGGGATCTCGCCTCGCGGGGGACGACGGGTGCGCCGCTGTTCTCGTCGGTGGCCTTCGACCTGGTCGTCCCCAACCTGTGGGCGCCGCTGGTCACGGGCCAGCGGGTGCACACGATCGCGCAGGACACCGAGACGGCCGATCTGGCACGGGAGTTGGTGGCGGCGGGCCCGTTCAGCTTCATCAAGCTGACGCCCGGACATGTGGAGGTGCTGGCGGCGCAGCTGACCGCGCAGGAGGCCTCCGCTCTGGCGCCGGTGCTGGTGATCGCCGGTGAGGCGCTGACGCGGACGACGGTGGAGCGGTGGCGGGCGCTGGCGCCCGGGACGGAGCTCGTCAACGAGTACGGGCCGACCGAGGCCTCCGTCGGCACCTGCGTCTTCCCCGTCACCGACGCCGAGTCCGGCGAGGTCATGCCGATCGGCCGCCCGCTGCCGAACATGACGATGTACGTCCTCGACGAACGGCTCGCTCTCGTGCCCGTCGGGGTGCCCGGTGAGCTGTACGTCGGCGGTACGGGAGTGGCGCGCGGTTACGCGGGCCGGCCCGGTCTGACGGCGGAGCGTTTCGTGCCGGACCCGTACGGGCCGGCGGGCGCGCGTCTGTACCGCACCGGTGACCTCGTTCGTACCCGCCTCGACGGCGCCGTGGAGTTCCTCGGCCGCCTCGACGACCAGGTGAAGATCCGTGGCTATCGCATCGAACCCGGCGAGATCCAGACCGTCGTCGCCGAGCACCCGGCGGTACGTGAGGCGGTCGTGGTGGCGCGTCAAACGGCGGCTGGTGACCATCAGCTCGTCGCGTACTACGTCCCGCGGGACGACGCCGACCTGAGCCCGGCCGACGAGCTCGCGGCGCACTGTGCCGCGCGGCTGCCGGAGTACATGCTCCCCGGCCACTTCGTCCCGCTGGCCGAGATCCCCCTCAACGCCAACGGCAAGACCGACAAGCGGGCCCTGCCCGCCCCGGACGCCGACGGCACGGACGCCCCGCAGGGCCGGATCGCTCCGCGCACCGCCACCGAGGAACGCCTCGCGGAGATCTGGACCGAGCTCCTCGCGGTCGAGCCCGGCATGACGGACAGCTTCTTCCACTCCGGCGGCAACTCGATCCTGGCGATCCGCCTGATCTCCCGCATCCAGGAGGAGTTCGACATCGACTTCACGGTCCGGGCGGTCTTCGAGGGCCCGACGGTGGCCCAGCTGGCCGTGGCCGTGGAACGGGAGATCTTCGCCGACCTCGACGGACAGGACGCGGCCGGCGTGCCACGCCTGTCGGACCCCGACGACGTGATGGACGCCGACGACCCGTCCGGCATCGCCGACCCGCCGGAGCCCGAGGACCCCTCGGAGCTCGACGACCCGTCCGGCCTGTTCCGGCCCGTGGACCTCGACGACCCGTCCGGTCTCGCCCACGCGTCCACCCACCCCGACCCCGCGATCAACGGCCACGCGCCGGTCAAGGAGACAGCATGAGCACCGGTGCCAACACGCCTCCGGGCATCGACTCGGACGAGGCGCGCGACGCGATCGTGCGGCAGCGGCTCGCCGGGCGGCGGCGTACGCGCAGAAGCGCGATACCCAAGGCGGACCGGAACGCCCCGCTGCGCCTGTCGTACGGGCAGGAGCAGATGTGGTTCCTCAACCGCCTCGACCCCGGCAGCACCCAGTACCTCGTCCCGCTGCTCGTCCGGCTGACCGGAGCCCTGGACGCCGGCGTCCTGGCCGAGGCCTGGCAGCGGCTCACCGACCGGCACGAGATCCTGCGCACCCGGTACGGGCTGCACGGCGAGGAGCCGGTGCAGATCGTCTCCGAGCGGGAGCGGGTCACGCTGCCCCTCGAAGACCTCACCCACCTGCCCGAGGACGAGCGCGAGACACGCGTCCAGGCGATCGTCACCGGCGAGATCTTCGTGCCGTTCGACCTGGAGCGCGACCTGCCGGTGCGGGCCCGTCTGATCCGGCTCGGCGACCAGGAGCACGTGCTCGCCGTCGTCTTCCACCACATCGCCTGCGACGCCTGGTCCACCGAGATCGTCGGGCAGGAACTCAGCGCCCTGTACGCCGCCCTCGTGAAGGGGGAGGAGCCGCGGCTGCCCGACGTCGCCGTCCAGTACGCCGACTTCGCCGCCTGGCAGCGTGCCGAGATGTCCGGCGCCACCCTGGAGCGGCACCTCGACCACTGGAAGGGCGAGCTGGCGGGCATCACCCCGATCGAGCTGCCCACGGACCGGCCCCGCAAGGCCGTCAGGGACGCGAGGGGTGACACGGTCGCCTTCTCCGTGCCCGCCGTACTCGCCGGGCGCGTGCAGGAGTTCGCCCGGGAGCGGGCCGCCACCCCCTTCATGGTCGTGCTCGCCGCGTTCCAGAGCCTGCTGGCCCGGCACACCGGCTCCGCCGACGTCACCGTGGGCACGGTCGTGTCCGGGCGGGGCCGCCCCGAGCTGCAGGGCATGCTCGGCTATGGCATCAACACGCTGGCACTGCGCGGCAGATGGGCCGACGGCACCTCCTTCCGTGATCTCGTCGACGCCACCAAGGGCACCGTCCTCGGCGCCTTCGACCACCAGGGCGTCCCGTTCGCCCGGCTGATCGACGCCGTGCAGCCCGAGCGCGACCTGTCCCGCAACCCGCTCTTCGACGTCGCCCTGACCATGCACGGCGAGCGGACCAGTTCCTTCGCCCTGCCGGGCATCGCCGCCGAGCCGTACCGGGCCGAGGGCGACGCCGCCAAGTACGACCTCGACCTTCAGCTGCGCCAGGACGCCGACGGCACGCTGCACGGGCACCTGGAGTACGCCGTCGAGCTGTTCGACCGGGCCACCGCCGAGCGCCTCACCGGGCAGCTCGTCCGCCTCCTCGACGCGGCGACCGCGGACCCGGACGCCGACCTGGCTCATCTGGCCTTCCTCGGCGCGGACGAGGTGCGTCTGCTCACGCAGGGCGCGGCCGTCACCGGCGAGGTCACCCGAACCGTCCACCGGGCCTTCGAGGAGCAGGCGGCCCGCACCCCGGACGCCGTGGCCGTGCACGCCGCCGGCGAGGAGCTGACGTACGCCGAGCTCAACGAGCGCGCCAACCGCGTCGCCCACCACCTCGTCGGCCTCGGCGTCGGCCAGGAGACCCTGGTCGGCGTCTGCCTGGAGCGCGGCGCCGACCTGATGCCCGCCCTGCTCGGCGTCCTCAAGGCGGGCGGCGCCTACCTGCCGCTCGACCCCTCGCAGCCCGCCGACCGCATCGGCTACATGCTCCAGGACGCCGCAGCCCCGGTCGTGGTGACCGAACGCGCCCACGCGGAGCTGCTGAACGGTCTGCACGACGGGCCCGTCCTCGTCCTCGACGGGGAGGAGGACCGCGCCGCGCTGGCCGCCCGGCCGGTCACGGACCCGGCCCCGCGGACCGACGCCGACAGCCTGATCTACGTCATCTACACCTCGGGTTCGACCGGCCGCCCCAAGGGCGTCGGCCTCACCCACGCCAACGTGGAGCGCCTCTTCACGGTCTCCGCGCACCAGACCGGGTTCCGCACCGACGACGTGTGGACGCTGTTCCACTCCTACGCCTTCGACTTCTCCGTGTGGGAGATGTGGGGCGCGCTGCTGCACGGCGGCCGGCTCGTCGTCGTGCCGCAGGACGTCTCGCGCGACCCGTCCGCCTTCCTCGACCTGCTCGTCGAGCAGCGCGTGACGGTGCTCAACCAGACGCCGTCCGCGTTCCGCGCCCTGGTCGCCGCCGCCCGCGAGGGTGATCCGCGCGTCGGCGAACTCGCCCTGCGCACCGTGGTGTTCGGCGGCGAGAAGCTCGAAGTCGCCGACCTGCGGGCGTGGGCGGACCGAGTGGGCCTGAACGCCCCCACGCTCGTCAACATGTACGGCATCACGGAGACCACCGTGCATGTCACGTACCACCTCCTCGACGAGGACGACCTCGCCCGGGGCTCCGTCAGCCCGGTCGGCGTCCCCCTCGACGACCTCGCCGTCCGCATCCTCGACGCGCACGGCAACCTGGCGCCGATCGGGGTGCCCGGAGAGATCCACGTCGCGGGCCGCGGCGTCGCCCGCGGCTATCTGGGCCGTCCCGCCCTGACCGCCGAGCGGTTCGTGCCCGACCCGTACGGGGCGCCCGGCGACCGTCTGTACCGCAGTGGCGACGTCGCGCGCCGCCTGGCCGACGGCAGCCTGGAGTTCCTGGGCCGCAATGACGCCCAGGTGAAGATCCGTGGTTTCCGCGTCGAGCTCGGTGAGATCAACGCCGCGCTCACGGAGCAGGACGGTGTGCGGGACGCCGTCGTCCTGGTCCGGGAGGACATCCCCGGCGACAAGCAGCTCGTCGCCTACGTCGTCCCCGCCGACGGCGCCGCCCCCGACGCCGCCGGGCTGCGCGCCCTGCTCGCCCGCGAACTGCCCGAGTACATGGTCCCGGAGACGTTCGTCGCCCTCGACGCGCTGCCGCTGACCGTCAACGGCAAGCTCGACGCCAAGGCGCTGCCCGCGCCCGCCGCGCGTGTGGCCGCATCCGAGTACGCCGCGCCGCGCTCCGCCCTGGAGGAGCGCACCGCCGCCGTCTGGGGTGAGGTCCTCGGCGTGGACCGGGTCGGCGTCCACGACAGCTTCTTCGACCTGGGCGGGCACTCGCTGCGCGCCATCACCCTGGCGGGCCGGCTGCGTGAGGCGGGACTCGACGTCGGCGTCCGCGACCTGTTCGAGTACCGCACCGTGGCGCTGCTGTGCGAGCAGCTCGCCGGCCGGGCGCCGGTCACCACCACCCACGGCGTCCGCCCGTTCGCCCTCGTCGGCGACGAGGACCGGGCCGGACTGCCCGAAGGCGTCGTGGACGCGTACCCGATGTCGCAGGTGCAGATCGGCATGGTCGTCGAGATGCTCAGCGACAGCGGCCGGCATCCGTACCACAACGTCACCTCCTTCCGCGTCCCCGACAGCCGCTCCTTCGACATCGAGGCGCTGCGCGCGTCGGTCGCTTCGGCCGTCGCCCGGCACGAGGTGCTGCGCACGTCCTTCGACCTCAACTCCTACTCCGTGCCCATGCAGTTGGTGCACGAGCAGGTCGAACTGCCGGTGCAGGAACGCGATCTGCGCGGCCTCGGCGACGAGGCGGTGCGGGAGGCACTGCGCGCCTTCACCGCTCAGGAGCGCTCCCGGCTGATCCCGCTGGACAGCGCGCCGCAGCTGCGCCTGTACGGCACGGCCTGCGACGACGGCAGCTGGTGGCTGACGATCACCGAGTGCCACGCGATCCTCGACGGCTGGAGCCACCACTCCCTCCTGATGGAGATCGTCGAGGGCTACCACCGGGCCCGCGACGGGCGGCCCGTGGACGCGCCGGCCGCCCCCGACGTGCGGTTCGCGGACTTCATCGCCGCCGAGGTCGCCTCCCGGGAGGCCGGCGACGACCGCGCGTACTGGACCGGCATCATCGAGGGCCACACACCGTTCGCGCTCCCCGAGGCCTGGGCGGGCGACGGGGTCGCGGGCGCCCCGCACCGGGTCAAGGTCCCCTTCCACGACCTGGAGCCGCAGCTGCGCGCCCTGGCGTCCACCGCCGGCGCCTCCCTCAAGAGCGTGCTGCACGCCGCCCATCTGAAGGTCCTCAGCACGGTCACCGGCGACGAGCGCTTCTTCACCGGCCTGGTGTGCAACGCCCGCCCCGAGGCCCTCGGCGCGGACGGCCTGTACGGCATGCACCTCAACACGCTGCCGTTCGCCTTCGACGGCGCCTTTGGCACCTGGCGCGACCTGGTGCGCCGGGTCTTCGAGCGCGAGGTCGAACTGTGGCCGCACCGCGGCTACCCGATGCCCGACATCCAGCGGCAGGCCGAGGAGGGGCAGCGGCTCGTCTCGGTCCGCTTCAGCTACCACGACTTCGACCAGGTCGACCGCGACCGGGTCGACTACCTGGCGAGCATCGACGACAGCCCCACCGAGTTCCCGCTCGGCGTCTCGGCCCGCCTCGGCCACCTGTTCCTGACCGGCGGCCGCAAGCACGTCTCCGCCGAGGCCCTGGAGCGTCTCGCGGGCACCCTGCGCGAGGTCCTCGTGGCGATGGCCGCGGACCCGGAGGGCGATGCGAGTGCCTCGTATCTCCCCTCCGCCGCCAGGCAGACGCTCCTGGAACAGGGCACGGGCGAGCGTGCCGACTTCGGTGACGCGAGCGTGTGTGCCCGCTTCGAGGAGCAGGCCGCCCGCACTCCCTCGGCTCCGGCGGTCGGTTTCGCCGGTGAGGTGGTCACGTACGCGCAGCTCGATGTGCGGGCCAATCAGGTCGCACACCATCTGCGTGCGTCGGGGGTGAGCGGTCCGGGTGCCGTGGTGGGTGTACTGCTCGACCGTGGTCCGGATCTGGTGGCGAGTCTGCTGGGGGTGTGGAAGGCGGGCGCGGCGTACGTGCCGATCGACCCGTCCTACCCGGCGGAGCGGATCGCCTCGATGCTGGAGAGCGCGGGTGCGGCCACCGTCCTGACGCAGTCCGCGTATGCCGACCGTTTCGGCGGTGATGTGGGTCTGGTTCTCGTGGACCGGCACGCGTCGCAGATCGACGCGCGGCCGCGGTCGGCGCCGGAGCGTATGGAGGATGCCGAGGCGCTGGCGTACGTCATCTTCACGTCGGGTTCGACGGGCCGGCCCAAGGGCGTGGCGGTCACGCACCGGGGTCTGGCCAACCATGTGGCCTGGGCGGCCCGGGACCTGGCCTCGCGGGGGACGACGGGTGCACCGCTGTTCTCGTCGGTGGCCTTCGACCTGGTCGTCCCCAACCTGTGGGCGCCGCTGGTCACGGGCCAGCGGGTGCACACCATCGCGCAGGACACCGACACCGCCGACCTGGCACGGGAGTTGGTGGCGGCGGGCCCCTTCAGCTTCATCAAGCTGACTCCGGGGCACGTCGACGTCCTGGCCTCCCAGCTGACCGCGGAGCAGGCCTCTGCCCTCGCGCCGGTGCTGGTGATCGCCGGTGAGGCGCTGACGCGGACGACGGTGGAGCGGTGGCGGGCGCTGGCGCCCGGGACGGAGCTCGTCAACGAGTACGGGCCGACCGAGGCCTCCGTCGGCACCTGCGTCTTCCCCGTCACCGACGCCGAGTCCGGCGAGGTCATGCCGATCGGCCGTCCGCTGCCGAACATGACGATGTACGTCTTGGACGCGCGGCTCGACCAGGTCGCGGTCGGTGTCGCGGGTGAGCTCTACGTTGGTGGTACCGGAGTGGCGCGCGGTTACGCGGGCCGGCCCGGTCTGACGGCGGAGCGTTTCGTGCCGGACCCGTACGGGCCGGCGGGCGCGCGTCTGTACCGCACCGGTGACCTCGCCCGGACCCGCCCGGACGGCGCCGTGGAGTTCCTCGGCCGCCTCGACGACCAGGTGAAGATCCGTGGCTACCGCATCGAACCCGGCGAGATCCAGACCGTCGTCGCCGAGCACCCCGCGGTCCGTGAGGCGGTCGTCGTCCCGCACGAGACGGCGACGGGAGACATCCAGCTCGTCGCCTACTACGTCCCGTCCGGCGCGGGCACGAGTGCCGCCGAACTCGCCGAGCACAGCGGTGCCCGGCTGCCCGACTACATGCTCCCGGCGGCCTACATCGCCCTCGACGCGATCCCCCTCAACGCCAACGGCAAGACCGACAAGCGGGCCCTGCCCGCGCCGGACGACGCCGGCCTCGACGGCCGCACGTCCCATGTCGCGCCCCGCACCATCACCGAGGCACAGGTGGCGGCCATCTGGTCGCAGGTCCTCGGCCTGGAGCGGGTCAGCGTCCTGGACGGCTTCTTCGACCTGGGGGGCCACTCCATCCGCGCGGTCGCCCTGGTCGGCGCCCTGCGTGCGGCCGGATTCGACGTCGGCGTGCGGGAGGTCTTCGAGTACCGCACGGTCGCAGAGCTGAGCGAGTTCCTCACCGGGCGCCCGGCGCCGCAGGAGACCGCCGCGCCCGTCGAGCCGTTCGCACTGCTCACCGACGAGGACCGGGCCGGGCTGCCCGAGGGCGTCGTGGACGCGTACCCGATGTCGCAGGTCCAGCTCGGCATGCTCGTCGAGATGCTCGCCGACGACGAACGGCGGGTCTATCTGAACGTCGCGTCGTTCCGCATCACCGACGGCACCCCGTTCGACGCGGACGCCCTGCGCGCCGCCCTCGACGTGGTCACCGGGCGGCACGAGATGCTGCGGACCTCCTTCGACCTGGACGCCTTCACCCAGCCGCTGCAGATCGTGCACCCGAAGGCCAGGATCCCACTGGCCGTGGAGGACCTGCGGCAGCTGTCGGAGGGCGCTCGCGAGCTGCGCGTACGGAACATCATGAGCGAGGAGCGGACCCGGGGGCTCGATCTCGCGGCGGCCCCGCTGCTGCGCATGACCGCCCAGGTCGAGGCCGACGACTCCTGGCGACTCGTCGTCACCGTCTCGCACGCCATCACCGAGGGCTGGAGCCACCGCGCCCTGCTGATGGAGCTCCTCGACGTCTACCGCGCCCTGCGCGAGGGCGGCGTCCCCGCTCCCGCCGAGCCCACGCCGGTGCGTTACGCCGACTTCATCGCGGCCGAACTGGCCTCCCTGGAATCGGCGGAGGACCGGACGTACTGGCAGGACCTCATCGGCCGGTACGCACCGTTCGCGCTGCCCGCCGGCTGGGCCGGGGACCCCACCCAGCCGAGCGAGAAGTACCGGCTCGCCGTGCCCGTGCACGACCTGGAACCGCGCCTGCGCGCCCTCGCCACCCAGGCACAGGTGTCGTTCAAGAGTGTGCTGCTCGCCGCCCACCTGAAGGTCATGAGCACCCTCACCGAGGAGGACGGCTTCTTCAGCGGCCTGGTGTGCAGTGCCCGCCCCGAGTCGCCCGGCGCGGAACGCGTCTACGGCATGTACCTCAACACCCTGCCGTTCGCCTTCGACCGCACCGCGGGCAACTGGACCGACCTGGTCCGCCAGGTCTTCGCCCGCGAGGCCGAGGTCTGGGACCGCCGGCGATTCCCGATGCCCGTCATCCAGCGGGACGCGGGCGCCGGCCGCCTGCTCCACGTCCGGTTCAGCTACCAGGACTTCGACCACGTCGACGACAAGCTCGTCGACGCCGGGGCCAGTGGCGGCGAGGGCGGCACCGAGTTCGCGCTCGCGGTCTCCGCGGTCTCCGGGCACCTGCTGCTCACCACGCACACCCACGCCCTGTCCCGCGCGCAGGGCGAGCGCCTGACCACCCTGTACCGGCAGGTCCTGGAGGCCATGGCCGGCGACCCGCAGGGCAGCGCCCAGGACACGTACCTGCCCGCGCAGGAGCGGGAGTGGCTGCTCGCGCAGAACGACACGGCCCGCGACTTCCCGGAAGCGACCGTCCTGCAGCGCTTCGAGGAACAGGTGACCCGCACCCCCGACGCCGTCGCCGTGCGGCACGCGGGCGGGGAGCTGTCGTACGCCGAACTCGACGCCAGGGCCACCCGGTTCGCGTACCGGCTGCGCGCGGCGGGCGTCGGCGCCGAGTCCACGGTGGGCGTGCTGCTCGACCGCGGACCGGACCTGCTCGCGACGCTGCTCGCGGTGTGGAAGGCGGGCGGGGCCTACGTGCCGATCGACCCGTCCTACCCGGCCGAGCGCATCGCCTCCATGTGCGAGAGCGCGGCCGCGCAGCTCGCCGTGACCCAGGAGGGCTACGCGGACCGCTTCCCCGGCAGCGTGCCGGTGCTGGACATCGCCGGACTGGCCGAGAGCGAGGGTGAGTTCGGTGCGGTGGCCCGGGTCGACGACCCCGAGCGGCTCGCCTACGTCATCTTCACCTCCGGTTCCACCGGACGGCCCAAGGGCGTCCAGGTCCCGCACCGGGGCCTGGCCAACCACGTCGCCTGGGCGGCGGACGAGCTCGCCGTGCGGGGCACCGGCGGTGCGCCGCTGTTCTCCTCGGTCGCCTTCGACCTGGTCGTCCCCAACCTGTGGGGGCCGCTGGTCACCGGCCAGGCCGTGCACGTCGTCCCGCAGGACACGCTGCCCGCCGACCTGCCGGCCGCGCTGCTCGACGGCGGCCCGTACAGCTTCATCAAGCTGACCCCGGGCCACCTGGACATCCTCACCGAGCAGCTCACCACCGAGCAGGTCGACCGGCTCAGCCAGGTCTACGTCGTCGCGGGCGAGGCCCTGCCGGGCTCCACCGCCAACCGGTCCCTCGAAGTCCTCGGCTCCGGCCGCATGATCAACGAGTACGGGCCGACCGAGGCGTCCGTGGGCTCCACCATCCACCCCGTCACCGACCACGTCGCGCTCGACGTCGTCCCGATCGGCCGCCCGCTGCCGAACATGACGGCGTACGTCCTGGACGCGGCGATGCGCGAGGTGCCGGCCGGTGTCGTCGGCGAGCTCTACGTCGGCGGCACGGGCGTGGCGCGCGGATACGCGGGCCGCCCCGGCCTGACGGCCGAACGTTTCGTGCCCGACCCGTACGGGCCGGCGGGCAGCCGCCTGTACCGCACGGGCGACCGGGTCCGGATGCCGGCCGACGGGAACATCGAGTTCCTCGGCCGCCTCGACGACCAGGTGAAGATCCGTGGCTACCGCGTCGAACTCGGCGAGGTGCAGGCCGTGCTGGCGGCCCACCCGGCCGTCCGGGACGCCGTGGTCGCCGTGCACGAGCCGACGCCCGGCGACAAGCGCCTCGTCGCCTACTGCGTGCCCGCGGAAGGACGGCAGCTGCCGGACGCCTCGGCCCTCGCCGACGCCTGCGGGGCGCTGCTGCCGGAGTACATGGTGCCCTCCGCGTTCGTCGCCCTGGACGCGATCCCGCTCAACGCCAACGGCAAGGTCGACCGCAAGGCGCTGGCCGCGCCGGACCGTTCGGCGATGCGCTCGGGCCGCGAGTTCGTGGCGCCGCGCACCGACACGGAACGCACGCTCGCCAAGATCTGGTCCGAGGTGCTCGGTGTCGACGAGATCGGTGTGCACGACGAGTTCTTCGAGCTCGGCGGGCACTCGATCCTGATGATCCAGGTGCTCGCGGCGGCCCGCCGCGAGGGCCTCACGGTCTCGGTCTGGCGCATGTACCAGCACGGCACGCTCGTCGACCTGGCCGCGGCCATCGACGAGGACAGGGCGGCCGCCGCGGCGGAGGAGGCCGCCAAGGCCGCCAAGGAAGCCGAGGCGGAGCCCGCACCGGTCGAGGTCCCGGCCGAGCTGCTCGCCTCGCTCCTGCGGCAGGCCGCCGGCGGCGACGCCACGCGCCTCACCGAGGGGCCGCTCGCCCAGGTCGCGGCCCTGCTCGGCGGCGGCGCGCAGGCCGCCGCCGAGGCCGGGGAGACGGTCGCTCTCGACGACCTGGACGCCCTCATGGCCGAGCACCGGGTGCCCGGCGTGAGCCTGGCCCTGCTCGGTGCGGACGGCTCGGTGCGCACCCACGCGGCCGGCGTCCTCTTGGTGGACGGCGACCGTCCGGTGACCCCGGACACGCTGTTCCAGGTCGGCTCGATCAGCAAGCACGTCGCGGCGTTCGCGACCCTGCGGCTCGTCGCGGAGGGGCGCATCGGCCTCGACGACTCCATCGACACGCACCTGACGTCCTGGAGCCTCGACGAGCTGGACTCGGCACCCGGCGCGGTGACCGTCCGGCACCTGCTCGGGCACACCGCCGGGCTCGCCCGGCACCGCAGCGTCGGATTCCCGCCGGGCGGCGAGGTGCCCACCCTGCGGGACCTCCTCGACGGCACGGGCGCCGTCTCGACCCCGCGAGTGCGCCGCCAGCTGGTGCCCGGCTCCACGTTCCGCAAGTCCAGCACCCACTACTGGGTCCTCCAGCAGCTCCTGGAGGACGTCACCGGTGAGGCGTTCCAGGACCTCGCGCACCGCCTGGTCCTCGCGCCGCTCGGCATGACGGGCAGCAGCTTCGACCAGGACTTCCCGCGCACCTCGGGGCGGCCGGTGGCACTCGGCCACCACGTCAAGGGCGTGGCCATGGAAGGGGGCTGGCGCGAACGCGCCCACCTCGCCGCCGCCGGACTGTGGACGACGGCCGAGGACATCGCCCGGCTCGCCCGGCAGGTGCGGGCCTCGCTCCTCGGCCACGAGGGCGCCCTGCTGCCCCGCGCCGTCGCCCAGGAGCTGCTCGCCACCCACCCGGGCAGCTTCTACGGCCTCGGCACCATCGTCGACGACACCGGTGGCGACGCCGAGTTCGGCCACGGCGGCGAACCCGCCGGCTACTGGAACCTCTCGCTCTCCCACCTCGGCAGCGGCGTCGGCCTGGTCGCCCTCACCAACTCCGACAGCGGCAAGGGCGTCGTCAAGCACCTGACCGCCCGGCTCGGCAAGCACGAAGAGACCTTCGGCAAGGGCGAGTTGATGGCGGACTGGGCGGTCGCCGGCACCGGCTCCGCCGCCCCCGCCGATCATCCGCTGCTCAGCCCCGTCGTCACCGACGAGGAGCGGGCATGACCACCCACGGCACGCGAACGGCCACCACCACCCAGGAGGACCCTGTGCACCACCCCCGCACACGCCACCTCATCTCCGTGGACGACCTCACCGACGACGACCTGCGCACCCTGGTGGCGGACGGTGTCGCCTTCCGCGCCGCCGACCGCAAGGGCGGCCCGAAGCCGCTGCGGGACGAGGTCGTGGGGATCTACTTCAGCAAGACGTCCACCCGTACCCGTACCGCCTTCTCCAGCGGCGCCCTGCGCCTGGGCGCCTCCGTGATCACCTACGGGCCCGGCGACCTCCAGCTCAACACCGGCGAGACCAGCGAGGACACCGGCGCCGTGCTCTCCCGCATGCTCGACGTCCTGGTGGCCCGCACCGCGGGTGACGAGGCGGAGATGCGGGCCTGGGCGAGCCAGCGGCGGATGTCCGTCGTCAACGCGATGAGCGCCGGCGAGCACCCCACCCAGGCCCTCACCGACCTCACCACGCTGAGCGCGCGCTTCGGCCGGCTGGACGGGCTGCGCGTCCTGTACGTGGGAGAGGGCAACAACTCGGCGTCCGCGCTCGCCCTCGCCCTGAGCCGCTTCCCGGGCACCGAGCTGGAACTGCGCACCCCGCCCGGCTACGGGCTCGACCCGGCCTATCTGGCACGGGCAAAGGCGCACGCCGCCCGCACCGGAGCGAGCGTGCGCGAACGCCACGACATGGACGACCTGCCCGCCGACGTCGACGCCATCTACACCACGCGGTGGCAGACCACGGGTACCACCAAGCCCGACCCGGACTGGCGGGACGTCTTCGCCCCGTTCCAGGTGGGTGCGCGGCTGTGGGAGACCAGCCCCAAGGCCGTGTTCCTGCACGACCTGCCCGCGCACCGCGGTGACGAGGTGACCGCCGAGGTGCTCGACGGGCCGCACAGCATCGCCTTCGAGCAGGCCGAGAACAAGATGCACAGCGCGATGGCCGTCCTGAAGTGGTGCCGGGCGGGCGGTCCGCCCGCACCGGGGGAGTGAGCGTCACCGACGGCCGGACGGCTCCCGCGCACCCGCAGGCGAAGGGGCCGGATCCGGTCCCGCTGCGACGCAACCGCGACTACCTCATGCTGTGGAGCGGCGCCGGGCTCACCCTGCTCGGCTCCCGCGCCACCTCGGTCGCCTACCCGCTGCTGCTGATCTGGTCCACCGGATCGGCGGCGGCGGGGGCGATGGCCGCCTTCGCGGCGCAACTCCCGCACCTGATCGTGCAGTTGCCCGCGGGCGCGCTCGTCGACCGGTGGAACCGGCGTCGCACGATGCTCGTGTGCAGCGCGGGCTGCGCCGTGTCCACGGCGAGCGTGGTCGCGGCGGTCGGGTTGGGCCAGGTCCATCTGGCCCACCTGGCGGTGGCCGCGTTCGTCGAGGGATCGCTGATGGTCTGCCACCGCCTCGCCGAACGGGCCTGCGTCCGCCAGGTCGTGCCGGCGTCGCAGCTCACCGCGGCGCTCGCCGGGAACGAGGCCCGGGGACGGGCCGCGGGCCTGCTCGGACAGCCGCTCGGCAGCGCCGCGTTCGCTGCCGCCCGGTGGTCGCCGTTCCTGCTCGGGAGCGTCACGCACCTGCTGTCGCTGCTCGCCGTCCTGTGCGTCAGGGCGCCGTTCGGCGGCAGGCCGGCGGCCGAACGGCGCAGGCTCGGGCCCGAGATCGCCGAGGGGCTGCGCTGGCTGTGGCGGCGCCGCTTCCTGCGCCGGATCACGCTGCTGATCTCCGGCAGCAACGTGATCTTCCAGGCGCTGGCCCTGCTGCCCGCCTTCGTCCTGTACGAGGACGGGCTCTCGCCCGCGACAGTGGGCGTGATCGCGGCGATCAGCGGGGCGGGCGGCGCCGTCGGCGCCCTGTGCGGCGGCTGGGCCACGCGCCGCATCGGCCTGGCCGGCCTGGTCCGCGGGGCGCTCGTGGTGTGGGCGCTGCTCGTGCCCGCCCTCGCCCTGACCCGGTCGCCGCTGCTCCTCGGAGCGCTGCTGGCCGGAATGAGCCTGGTGGGCGGCGCCGTCAACGTCGCCGGCGGTGTCCACCAGGTGCGCACCACACCCGATGCCCTCCAGGGCCGCGTCAACAGCGCGCTGCAGCTGGCGGGTTCGGGTGCCAACGCACTGGGCGCGCTCGCCGGGGGAGTGCTCCTCGACTCCCTGGGCGCGGCCCGCACGGCGGCCCTGCTCGGTGTGGCGATGGGCGTCCTGGCGCTCGTCGCCGCGGCCTCCGCACTGACCCGCCTCCTCGCCTCCGACGAACAACAGGCCTCCCAGGAACAGCAGGCCTCTCAAGAGCAGCAGCAAGAGCCCATACGAGAACAAGAAGGAGAACGCACCTCATGAACGCGACCCCCAGTTGGACCCCGCTGGTCATCACCCCGCAGAGCGCCGGGGTCGAGGCCTCGGCCGCCGGGCTGCTCAAGGTGATCGGCGACACCGCCACCATCGACGACCAGCTCGTCAAGGAAAAGGCGCTGATCTTCCGCGGCTTCGGCGTCACGCAGGAGGAACTCGACCCGGTCATGGACGAGCTGCTGCCCAACCGGCTCGCCTACGTCCACGGCAACTCGCCGCGCACCAAGGTCGGCAAGAACGTCTACACCTCCACGGAGTACCCGCAGGAGTTCACCATCTCGATGCACAACGAGATGTCGTACGCCCACGCGTGGCCGGCCCGCCTGCTCTTCTTCTGCCAGAAGGCCGCCGAGACCGGCGGCGCCACCCCCGTGACCGACTCCGCCCTCTGGCTGCAGTCCCTGGACCCGGAGGTCAGGGAGGCGTTCAAGGGCGGCGTCTGCTACCAGCAGAACCTGCACGACGGCCTCGGCCTGGGCAAGAGCTGGCAGGACACCTTCGAGACCACCGACCGCGCCGAGGTCGAGGCCTTCCTCGGACAGACCGGCGCCCAGTGGGAGTGGAAGCCGGACGGCTCGCTGCGGGTGCGCCAGATCCGGCCCGCGACCGCCGTGCACCCGGTGACCGGCACGGAGGTCTGGTTCAACCAGTCCGACCAGTGGCACCCGGCGGGCCTCGGCGACGACACCGCCGCCGCGCTCGCCCAGATCATGCCGGCCGACGAACTGCCGCAGTCCGTCACGTTCGCCGACGGCACGCCCATCCCCGACGAGTACGTCCTGCAGATCCGTGACCGGGGCCTGGACGCCGCCGTGAACTGCGACTGGCGCACCGGGGACCTGATGCTCATCGACAACATGCTGGTCTCGCACGGCCGCCGTCCCTTCACCGGAACCCGCCGCGTGCTCGTCGCGATGTCCGACTGAGGCCCGATGACCACCGCTGAGCGCGATCACCGCGCTCCGTGTGACAGCGGTGGCGTCCGTCAGCGGCAGGGCGCCACGCACGACCGGCGTCCGCCGCCGGCCTGCGGCTGCTCGCCGCGGCCGAGCACGCGGTGACGCACCGCAGGCCACGGCCGGACGGGCTGCGTCACGCGGGGGCCCGCACCGCCGTATGCCGGGTGCTCACCCGGTGCCAGGGGGCACCCACGGTCATCCGGTCCGGGACGACACCGCGCACGCGGTGCGCGGCCCCCCGGGTCCGTCGCCGCGTCGCTCGTGACCCGTCCGAACTCATCCGTGCTGGACCCGCAAGGAGGCAGTCGTGAAGACGATCGGCGTCCGCATCTCCGGACATCTCAAGTCCCCGCATCTCAAGTCCACGGAAAACCACCCGGAGGACCCGGACCCCCTCATCGAGGACGTGCCGAGCCGCAACGACCTCTTCACGGCGCTTGCCGCGCCCGTGGGACGAGCGGGTCCCGGCGTCCCGCGCACCCGGGAATCCGCACTGTCCCGTTCCCTGCTCGAACCCTTCGCCTCCTCCAGGAGCTGACCATCACATGACCACGCAGGCGATATCCACCCCGACCGGTCTGCCGGCCCAGGGAGTCGACCTCCCGGGCCATCTCCCCAAGGTCTTCCTCGCACCCGACCCCTCCGTGGAGATCGGCGGGTACCTCGCACAGCACCGGGCGGCCGTCCGCGCCGCCCTCGTCGAGCGCGGCGCGGTCCTGCTGCGCGGCTTCGCGGTCGACGGCGTCGACGGTTTCAACGGCTCGGTGCACGTCCTGTCGGGCACCCCGCCGCTGACGTACGCGGAACGCTCCTCGCCGCGCTCCACCATCAAGGGGCAGGTGTACACCTCGACCGACTACCCGGCGGACGAGGAGATCTTCCTGCACAACGAGAACTCGTACCAGTCGGTCTGGCCGCAGACCCTGTACTTCTTCTGCATCGAGCCCCCTCACACGCTGGGCGCCACCCCGCTCGCCGACATCCGCGCCGTCCACGCGGCCATCGACCCCGATGTGCGGGAGGAGTTCACCCGGCGCCGCTGGCGTGTGGTGCGCAACTTCCACGAGGACTTCGGGGTGCCGTGGCAGCAGGCGTTCAACACCGACGACAAGGACCGGGTCGCCGCGTACTGCGCGGGCAAGGGCATCGACGTGGAGTGGACCGCCGGCGGGCTGCGCACCACGGCGGTGCGCGACGCGGTGCACCGGCACCCGGTGACGGGGGAGACCGTGTGGTTCAACCACATCACGTTCTTCCACGTCAGCACGGTCGCCCCCGATGTGCGCGACGGACTTCTGGAGATCTTCGCGCCCGAGGACCTGCCCACCAACTCCTACTACGGGGACGGGGCGCCGATTCCCGACGATGTCGTCGCTCACCTGCGCCAGTGCTACCGGGACGCGAGCACCCGCTTCGACTGGCAGCGGCACGACGTCCTGGTCGTCGACAACATGCTGGCCGCGCACGCCCGTGAGCCCTTCACCGGCCCGCGCAAGATCGCCGTGGCGATGGCCGAGCCGTCCGACGGCTGACGCCCCGGGGAGCCGCCCCGGCCTGGATCCGCCGCCGTACCTGTGTCAGGTACGGCGGCGGACTCATGCGCCCCGCGGGGGATTCAGGTGCGCATGCCTGTGCTCGCCGCGGCACGCACACCGACCTGCGTGGCGAGGAGATCGATGGTCGCGGGCGACAGGCGGGGGCGTGGACGCCGCGCGTGATAGACGAACGCCGGCGGCAGATTGCCCCACACCGTGCGGCCCGGCACCACCTCTTCGAAGGACGAGCCGAGCATGCGCCGGAAGCGCCGTGCGGACGACAAGTACGTCGCGTGCACGTAGCCGAAGGTCGTGAACGCCCCCTGCGGTGCGAGGACCCGGCGTACGGAGTCGAGCGTCGTGCGCTGCGTCGTGGGGTCCAGGCTGGCCCAGGGCAGCCCGCTGATGACGGCGTCCGCCGCACCCAATCCGCACTCGGCGAGCAGCCGCGGCAGCGCGGCCGCCTCGTCGTTCAGGATCTGCACGCGCGGAAAGCGCTCGGCGAGCGACGACGCGAGCCGCGGGTTGATCTCCACGGCCAGGTGATGGCCGCGACCACCGAGGAGCTCCTGGATCATTCCGGTGAACGCCCCGGTGCCGGGCCCGAGTTCGACGACCACCGGGTCGCCGGACTCGGGCACGGGCAGGGCCACCTCGGCGGCCAGCCGGCGCGAACTGGGAGCCATGGCACCGACCTGCCGGGGACTGCGCAGGAACTCTCTGAACAACGACCCGGGTGCCGCGGTCTCACTCGTCAACTTCTGTGCCTCTCGGGCTCGTAGGGATCGGTGGATCGGCCGGTGCGTCTCCGGCGGGACTACTCGCGCATGCCCGCCAGCTCCACCGGCCGGGTGCGCAGGGCGAACGACGCGGGCAGGGTGGCCGCGAGGACCGCCAGGACGGCGCTCGCGGCGATCACCGCACCCACCGTAGGCCAGGGCACCACGATCGCGGAGCGCACGTCGAGCAGGCCGAGGGCGGTGCGGACGCCGAGCAGGTTCACCGCCGAGACGGCGGCGCCGAGCACCGCGCCGACCACCACGACCATCACCGACTCGACGGCGACCAGGCGCAGCACCTGGGGCTTCGTCGCGCCCGTCAGGCGCAGCGCGGCGAGGTCGCGGACCCGGTCCGTGGTGGCCATGACCAGCGTGTTGGCCAGCGCGATGCCCGTGTAGACCAGGGCGATGGCCAGGATCATCAGCAGGCCGAGCCGGGTGGACTCGCTGGAGCGCGGGTAGTGCGCCTCGATCCACTGCCCGGCGCCGAGCACCTCGACGCCGCTCGCCTCGGCCGCCGCGCGCAGCCGCCGGTCGACGGCGGCCCGGTCCGCGTCGCCGGCGACCTTGATGTCGACGCGGTCGACGCCCGCGCCGGCGGCGTTGCGCGCCGTGAGGTACACGCCGTTGTTGCCGGTGCCGATCCCGAGGACCGCGGCGATCCTGAGGTTCGCCTTGCGGCCGTCGCCCAGCCAGACGGGCACCCGATCGCCGACGCGGGTGGTCAGCCATTCCTCGTTGACGACGATGCTGCCGTCGTCGAGGTCGGCCAGTTTCCCTGCCACGACGGGGAGTTGGGACACCGCGGACAGGTCCGTGCCGCTGTCGACGGCGCGGGCCTCGGAGCGGACGAGGGCGGTGCCCTCCTCCAGGACGGTCACCCCGGTCGAGCGGGACGTGCTGACCGTGACGCCGGGGACGTCACGGGCCGCCCGGACGAACCCGGCGGGCAGCGCCCGGCCCGCGTCGCCCGACGAGACCACGTAGTCGGCCCGCATCTGAGTGCGGGCCTCGGCGGCCTTGGCCTCGTTGATGGTGGCGGTCGTGCCCATCAGGGAGCAGGCGAGCGCCACGGTGATGATGACCGGCGCGGCCACGGCCGCCGTCCGGCGCACCCCGGCCGCCGCGTTCTCCCGCGCCAGCATGCCCACGGCGCCCGGCAGCCGGGCGGGCAGCCAGGTCAGCAGCCGGGTCAGCGGCCGCACCAGCAGCGGCGCGAGCAGGGCCATCGCCACGATGAGCAGCATCGGCTGGGTGATGTAGGTCTTGCGCTTCAGCACGTCGCCGGGGTTGTCCACCAGCGCCGTCACCAGCAGGCCGAGGCCCGTGAGCAGCACGGCGGCGGCCACCAGGAGGCGGCTCCACGGCATCGTGCCGCTGTCGACGGCGGACTCCCGCAGCGCCGCCGTCGGGCCGGTCCGGCCCGCGCGGAAGGACGCCACGACGACGCCGCACAGGGCCACCGTCAGGCCGGTCCAGAAGGCGACGTGGAGCGGCCAGGCCTGCTCACCGATCCGGAACCAGGTCGGGGCGAGGCCCTCTCCCGACATCCACGAGGCGAGCCGCGGCGCGGCCCACCGGCCCAGCCAGCACCCCGCGCCCGATGCGAGCACCCCGATCACCAGGGCCTCCGCGTAGACCATGCGCCGCACCTGACCGGGTGTCGCGCCCGCCATCCGCAGGAGTCCGAACTCCCGCCTGCGCTGCGCCACCGCGAAGGTGAACGTCGAGGCGACCACGAACACCGACACGAACGCGGTGATGCCGGCCGCCGTGCCGAGCAGGGCGTTCACCGAGACCAGGGCCTCCTTGTCGCGGTCCGGGTCGGGGTCGGCGCGCCGCCGGTCGTCGCCGGCGAGGACGGTCATGCCCGAGCCGGTGCCGAGCGCCGCGCGGACGGCGGCCGGGTCGGCGTCCACCGTCACCCGGTCGATGCGCGGGGACAGGCGCGCGGCCTCGGCGGCGGTGAAGAACACCGCCGACTCGAAGCCGGCCGCCGGCACCGTGCCGACCACGGTGCGGGTGCCGGCGCCCTCGGGCGTGACGACCTGGATCCGGTCCCCGGTGCGCACCTGCGCGCCGGGCCCGGTCGTGACGACGACCTCGCCGGGCGCCGTGGGGGCGCGTCCGGAGGTGAGGCGGTACGGCGTGGCCGCGGCGACGGCCCACGAGTGGCCCACGAGCGCGGTGTCCGCGCCGACCCGCCGGTCCGCGTCCGGCATCGAGACCGGGAACGTACGGTCCTCGGCGACGGGGCCCACCGTGGCCAGCTCGGCGGCCAGCTTCTCCGGCACCGCACGGGGGTTGGTCAGCGTCGACGTCCGCACACCGATCGGGGTGTCCGCCTTCACCTCGTCCGTGCCCTGCACCACGACCCGCGCCTCGGCGAACCGTTCGGTGCCCCGCTCCGGCGCGTCGAACGTCGCCGCGAGCGCGAGGCCCGTGGTGGCGATGAGGCCGACCCCGAGCGCGAGCGCGACGAACGAACCGACGAACGTGACCCAGCGGGTGCGCATCCCGCGCAGCGCGAGACTCAGCACGACGCCACCGCCGACGCCTTCGACGGGATGGCGCTCAGGGCGGTCATCCGCTGGGCCACCTGCTCCGCCGTCGGCGTGTACAGCTCGCCCTGGACCGTGCCGTCGGCGAGGAAGAGCACCCGGTCCGCGTAGGAGGCGGCGACCGGGTCGTGCGTCACCATGATCACCGTCTGGCCGCGGTCGACCATCGTCCGCAGCAGCGTCAGCACCTCGCGGCTCGTGGTGGAGTCCAGGGCGCCCGTCGGCTCGTCGCCGAACAGCACCTCCGGCTTGGTGACCAGGGCGCGGGCGAGCGCCACGCGCTGCTGCTGGCCGCCCGACATCTCGCTGGGCCGGTGCCCCGCGCGCTCGCGCAGGCCGACCTGCTCCAGGACGTTCAGGACCTCGGACCGCCTGGGGCGGCGGCCCGCGAGCCGCAGCGGCAGCCCGACGTTCTGCTCGGCGGTCAGCGCGGGCAGCAGGTTGAAGGCCTGGAAGACGAACCCGATGCGCCGCCGGCGCAGCAGCGTCAGCTTCTTCTCGCTCAGCCGGGTCAGATCGGTCTCCCCGAGGAAGACCTGGCCCCCGGTCGGCCGGTCGAGCCCCGCCGTGCACTGCAACAGGGTCGACTTGCCGGAGCCCGAGGGGCCCATGACGGCGGTGAAGGTACCCCGCGGGATGTCGAGGCTGACCTGGTCGAGGGCGGTGACGGCGTTGTCGCCTGTCCCGTAGGACCGGGTCACGGAGCGGAGCCGGACGGCTGCTTGATTCATGGTGTCCACTCAATCGGGCCCGCGCGACGGTGACATCGCAGCGGGACGGAGTCTTGGGGGTGGAGGTAGCTCCACCCTCCTGTGCACGATGTCTGCACTCGGCACGGAAAGGCAGAGCTCAGGGCTGCAAAAACCTGCACCGGCAGCGTCCTGCCCGCGCCCGCCCCGCCCGCGGGCCCGCGCGCGACGGATCATGGCGGGACCAGGGCCCGTCAGGGGCCGTGCCACGAGAGGGCGAGGGTGGATTCGTATGGGCGTCGCAGGAGCAGAGGGCGTTGTGGGGGCGGGGACCAGGAGCCGCTGGTTCCGGCGCTACCCGGCCACGGACGGGAGCGTCCGGCTGCGCCTCGTCGGCTTCCCGCACGCGGGCGGCACGGCGACCCTCTTCCACGGCTGGGCGGCCCGTCTGCCGCGCGGCGTGGAACTGCTCGCCACCCAGTACCCCGGCCGTCAGGAGCGGCTCGCCGAGCCCTGCGCGGCGTCCATGACGGAGCTCGCCGACCGCATCACCGACGCCCTTGAGGACCTCCTCGGGCCCGGACTCGGCGCCCCCCTGGCCCTGTTCGGGCACAGCCTCGGCTCCGCCGTCGCCTACGAGGTGGCGCGCCGCCTGGACGAGCGGCACGGCATCGTGCCCGAGCGCGTCGTCGTCTCAGGGCGCGGCGCCCCGCACATCGAACGCGGCGGCACCCTCCACCTCCTCGACGACGAGAGTCTGATCGCCTCGGCCCGGGGCCTGGGGGACCTCGGCTCCGCCGTCTACGACGACCCCGACCTGCGCCCGCTGCTGCTGCCCTCGCTGCGCGGCGACTTCCGCCTCATCGAGTCCTACCGGCCCGTGGAGCCGGCGCCCCTGCGCGCACCGGTCACGGCGGTCGGCGGCGTGGACGACCCGGGCTGCTCCCTGGCCGACCTGCTGTCGTGGCGGCCCCTGACCACATCCACGTACGAGCACCGGGTCTTTCCCGGCGACCACTTCTACCTCGTCCCGCACGAGGCGGAACTCCTGACCTATCTCAACCAGCGGTGGTGAGCGTGGCGTTCGCCTGGGCTTTTCTGCTGCTGAGGTACGAGAGCAGCATCGGAAGGGAGCTGGTCAGCAGCAGGACGGCGCCGCCGGCGGCGAGCACTCCCGAGCCGCCCCACTTCTGCCAGGAGCCGCCCGCGATCATTCCGACCGCCACACAACTGGGCGCCCACAGCAGGCTGCCGAGCAGGGACAGGCCGAGGAAGCGGGTCCAGGGCACGCCGACGGTGCCGCACATCACCGGCACCAGCGTGCGCAGCACCGCGTTGAACCGGCCGAGCAGCACCGCCCGCGCGCTGTAGGTGCCGACGGTGTGCAGCGCCGCGCGGTAGCCGGGAGAGTCGGTCACCCGGGCCGGCAGGTTCGCGACGAGCCGGGGACCCCACCGGCGCCCCACCAGATGACCGATCACATTGCCCGCCAGCGCGCCGAGCACCGCCATCGCGATCGCGGCGGGAAGCGGCAGCGCGCCGTGGTGCGCGAGCACGCCGCTCGCCATCAGGGCGGTCTGCGAAGGGAACAGCATGCCGAGCAGAGGGAGCGCCGGCTCCGCCATGGGAAGCAGGAAGACGATCAGCAGCGTCAGCCACACGGGCACAGCCGCCAACTGTTCCTGGATCCAGGCCATTTCGGTCCTCTCGCAGTGCCGTCGCCCCGTCGTCCGGAGCCCTTACAGCAGACCGCGCGGGGGCGCCCCTGCACATCGCAGCTGGGCCCAGTCCCGGCCGGTAGCCGGTGCCCACCCCGATGGTGGAGCTAGCTGGGTGGTCCGGGCCGGAAAGGTCTCATAACGTGCGGCGCATGCACCCCCCGACGATCTGGACCCGGCTCCACCTGCGCCACTACGTACGCAGCGGCTGGCCCTGGCGCGCTGCGCTGTACCTGCTCAGCAGTGCGGTCCTCGGCCTGATCACCCTGCTCACGCTCGTGCTGCTCGCCGTCGCGGGCAGCGTGCTCACCGTGGTCGTCGTCGGACTTCCGCTGCTGCTCGTCCTCGTCCTCACCGGGGTGCCGCTGGCCTCGGTCGAGCGCAGCCGGCTGCGTCTGATCGACAGCGAGCCGCTCGCCGATCCGCACCGCGAACCCGACCGCACCGGCCTCACCGCCTGGCTGCGCACCCGGCTCCAGGAACGCGCCACCTGGCGCGAGCTGGGCTACGCGGTGCTCTTCGGCTTCCTGCTGTGGCCCCTCGAAGCGCTGGTCGTGGGCTCCGTCCTCCTCGTGTGCGGCGGGCTGCTCGCGACGCCGGTGATGCTGGCGGTCGACGGCGAGGAGGCACGGGTCCTCAAGATGTGGATCGTGGACAGCTGGCCCGGGGCGCTCTCGGCGGCGCTCGCCGGGCTGCTGCTGATGCCCGTCTTCGCCTACCCGCTCGGCGCGATCGCCGCGGGCCGGGCCGCACTGACCCGCTTCCTGCTGGCCTCGCCGACCGGCGAACTGAACTCGAAGATCAAGGAGCTGGGCCGCTCCCGGGTCCGTCTCGTGGACGCCTTCGAAGCGGAGCGGCGCCGCATCGAGCGCGATCTGCACGACGGGGCGCAGCAGCGGCTCGTCGCCCTGTCCATGACGCTCGGCCTGGCCCGCCTCGACGCGGCGGACGGCCCGCTCGGCCCGCTGCTCGCCAAGGCGCAGGACGAGGCGGCCACCGCCCTCGTCGAGATCAGGGAGCTGATCCGCGGCATCCACCCCCAAGTCCTCACCGACCGGGGCCTGGTGGCGGCCGTGGAGGATCTGGCGGACCGCTCGACGATCCCCGTCGACGTGGACCTCGACCTGCCGGTCCGGCCCCCGGAGGCGATCGAGACGGCCGTGTACTTCGCTATCAGCGAGGCCCTCGCCAACGTCGCCAAGCACAGCGGCGCGAGCAGGGCCGTGGTGCGGGGCGGCCTGGAGAACGGGCAACTGGCCGTGGAGGTCGAGGACGACGGTCACGGGGGCGCGGACACCGGGCGGGGGACGGGCCTGCAGGGCGTCGCCGATCGCGTCTCGGTCCTCGACGGCCGCCTGCTGGTGTCCAGTCCGCCCGGCGGGCCCACCGTGTTCCGCCTCTTGGTACCCTGCTCAACCCCCTGATACGACCGCATGATTGAGGAACTGATGCTGCGCATCGTGCTGGCCGAGGACAGTGTCCTGCTCCGCGAAGGACTCGTCGGCCTCATGGAGCGCTTCGGGCACCAGGTGGTCGCCGCGGTCGGTTCCGCGGACGAGCTCACCGAGGCGGTCGCCGCGCACGAGCCCGACATCGTGGTGACCGACGTACGGATGCCGCCCGGCTTCTCCGACGAGGGCCTGCGTGCCGCCATCGCCCTGCGCCGCCGCCGGCCCGGACTGCCGATCCTCGTCCTCAGCCAGTACATCCAGCGGTCCTACGCCGAGGACCTGCTCGACTCCTCCGACGGCACCGGGGTGGGCTATCTCCTCAAGGAACGGATCGGCCACGTCGAGGAGTTCGTCGACGCGGTGCACCGGGTCGCGGAGGGCGGCACCGTCGTCGACCCCGAGGTGGTGCGCCAGCTGATCAGGCACCGGCGCGACCCGCTGGCCCGGCTCACCGCGCGGGAGCAGGAGGTGCTCGCGCTGATGGCGGAGGGCAAGTCCAACGCGTCGATCGCCGCGGCCATGGTGGTGAGCGAGGGCACCGTCAGCAAGCACTTCGGGTCCATCCTCACCAAGCTCGACCTCTCCCTCGACGACACGACCAACCGCCGGGTCCTCGCGGTCCTCGCGTATCTGCGCGGCCGGCCCGGAGTGGAAACCGCATAGGTGTGCTGTCCCGGGCCGCCGGGACCGGCTAGACCGTCAGCAGGCCGCGCTGCGCCGCGACGGCCCCGAGCTGGAAGCGGCTGCGGGCGCCGAGCTTGGTCATCAGCTCGGCGGTGATCCGCCGGCTCGTGCGCACGGAGACCCCGAGCTTACGGGCGATCACCTCGTCGGTGAGCCCGCCCGCCATGAGGCCAAGCACCGCGCTCTCCTCGTCGCTCAGCTCCCGCGCCCGGCCCGGCGGCCGCTCCTGGCCGAACTGTGACGACTGCCGCCACACCTGCTCGAACAGGGCGCGCAGCGCGGCCACCGGCCCAGGGCTCGACAGCAGGAACGCACCCCGGTCGGGCTGGTCCGGGTCGAGCGGCACCAGGGCCTTGCTCCGGTCCCAGATCACCATCCTGAGCGGTAGCTGCGGCGCGGTCCTGACCTGCCCGCCCTGCTCGCTCAGCCACTGCGCGTACTCGGTGGTCGGCCGGTCGTTGCGGATGCTGTGCGCGTAGACGCACCGCACCTGCACGGACCGCTCCAGCAGCATCTGGTCGAGCGGCCTCGCCGCGTGCAGCCTGTCGGCCGGCTGCGCACCGCCGGGCAGCAGCGCCTCGGCCTCCTCGCGGCACTCCTGGCTCACCTTTTCGATGCACGCCTGGATCGCATCGGGACCCTGGGCGAGCTGTACCGAATCGATTTCCTCGGTACGGGCTCCGCGCCGGTATTCGGAGATGAGCTTTTCGGCCGCCAATTTACTCTCGGAGAGCGACAGCTGGAGTTTGAGCAATTCCCGCTCCTGGAACTGGACGAGCGACCTCAGGCCCAATTCCGGATCCACCGCCCGCGTGCCTCCGCGGTGTTCCTGCGACGACTGCACGAGAGCCAGTTCGGCGAGCTCGCCGAGGGCGCCGGTGGCCCGGTCGAGCGGCCATCCGAGCTGCTCCGCCATGTCCTGCGGGCTCGCGCCCGGCTGTCTCAGCAGAGCGCGGTAGGCGCGTTCCGCATCCATCCCGACGCCGATCTCCTTGAGCACGCTGGTCCCCCTCCGCTGTCGACTTCGGAGCCGACCCTAGCCCGCGGTCATGTCGGCTCATTTTCTCCGGCCGGAGGCGCGAGAAATCGAGGAGAAATAGCGGTGATCATTCGCTGGGGTACCGTCTGTGGCAGCTGAAGAGTTCAGCGACGGAGGGGATTCCAGGACATGCAGAAGAAGACAGGTTTCGTCGTGTCGGTGCTCGGTGCGGTCGCGGTCAACATCGCGCTGATGAGCGGTACGGCCGGCGCCGACGACCTGCCCTGGACGGGCCCCGGCCCCAGCCCCAGCCCCGGCACCGCCGTGACGGAGGTGACCTCCCTGGTGGGCGGGGCGCTGGACGGGACTCTGGACGACGGCGACCTGCCCTGGACCAAGTAGTCCGGACAGGCCGATGTCACCGGGTGGCCAGGAGGCGCTTCAGCGGCACCGGCCGGCCCTCGGCGGAGGCATTGCCGACGACGTCGACGAGCCGGGCGGTGCGTTCCTGCCAGGAGGACGCCGACAGCACGGTGAAGGCCTGATGGGCCCGCCGCAGCCGGTCCACCGCCGCGGCGTCGCCCCGCAGGGCCTCGGAGCAGGCCCGGTCGGTCTCGATACGTGCCTGCAGGAACCGGTCCCCGACGTCCTCGGCGGCCGTGAACGCCTCAGCCAGGGTGGATTCCGCGGCGTCGTACAGCTCCTGGCGCCACTGGGCCTCGCCCAGCGCGCGCAGCGCGTACGCCTCGCCCAGCCGGTCGCCCTGGGCCCGGGTGAGCTCGATGACCTCCTGGCAGGTCCCGATCACCTGGCGCAGATCGCCGATGCGCAGATACGCCTCGGCCAGCCGGTAGACGTTCTGGGCCCGGCCGCGCACCGACCCGCTCTCGGAACTGGCCGTGATGGCCTGCCGGGTCAGCGCGATCCCGGTGTCGTTGTCACCGCGCTCCAGCTCGATCTGCGCCAGCAGGCCGAGGGCGTGCGCGGCGCTGACCGGGTCGTCGGTCTCCCGGAAGCGGGTGAGCGCGGCCCGGCAGTGATCGGCCGCGCCGTCGAGGTCACCGCGGAAACGGGCGCACAGGGCGAGATTGCGCAGCACCACCGCCCGCTCGTGCGGGTCGTCGGCCCGGTCGAGCAGTTCCATCGCGGAGGTGAGCAGGCCGTCGGCGTCCTGGTAACGGCGCTGGTAGATGGCGAGCGAGCCGAGTGAGCGCAGCATGACGGTGGCGCCGAAGGCGTCGTCGGCCCGCCGGGCGCTCTCCAGGGCGCTCTGTGCGGCCTGCTGCCAGTCCTCCTGGTAGTTGCGCATCTCGAACAGCGGCATGGCGCGCGCGGTGAGTTCCCATGCGTGGGCGGCGGCGGCGTCGTGCCGTGCCGCCGCGCCCACCATGGCGAGGATGGTGCCCCGTTCCGACTCGAACCACTCCAGCGGGTCGGCGAGCAGCTCGGTGACCGCGTCCACCGGCAGCTCGTGGGCGAGCCGGGCCGAGTGACGGGGCAAGTGCCCGGCCCCGTAGAGGAGCTGGTGCGCGGATCCGGCGAGCGTGAGCAGGGTGCCGTAGGCGCGCTCCAGGGCGTCCGCGCGATCCTGGTCGGAGTCCTCGTCGTGGGCGCGCTCCCATGCGAACAGACGCAGCAGCTCATGGAAGCGGAACCGGGCCGCCGGTCCGGTCTGCGTCAGGCACAGTTCGAGGAGCTGGGCGTCCACGAGCTGTTCGAGCAGGTCCTCGGCCTTCATCAGGTTCACGTCGAGCACGGCGGCGCCCGCCCACGCGGCGAACCCCTCCACCGGCAGCAGCGCGAGGCGCCTGAACAGCACGGCCGCCTCGGGCGACAACTCCCGGTAGCTGAGCCAGAATCCGGCCCGCACCCCGCCGTCGGAGGGGCTGAGCACGTCGAGCCGGCCCGCTCCGTCCTCCAGGCGGGCGGCGAGCCTCTGCAGCGACCGGTAAGGGCGCGGGGTGAGCCGGCCCGCGGCGATGCGCAGGGCCAGCGGCAGATGCCCGCACAGCTCCGCGAGGCGCGCCGCGGCTTCGGGTTCGGCGGCGACCCGGTCCTGCCCGATCACGGTGGCGAGCATCCGGTCGGCCTCGTGCGCCGTCATCACGTTCAGCTGGATCTGGACCGCCCCGTAGTCACTGACCAGTTCGTCCAGCGGATCCCGGCTGGTGATCAGCACGATGCACCGACCGCGCCCCGGCAGCAGCGGCTGGATCTGCCGGAACGAGCGCACGTCGTCCAGGATGACGAGCAGCCTGCGATGGTTCAGCAGGGAGCGGTACATCGCGGAGCGTTCCTGGAGCCCGGCCGGTATCTGCGCGCTGGACACCCCGAGCCCGCGGAGCGCCTGGTCGAGGACGGACAGGGACGACAGCGGCCGGTTGGACTTGTCGTAGCCGTGTACGTCGATGAAGAGCTGCCCGTCGGGAAAGCGGTCGGCGACCTGGTTCGCCCAGTGCACGATCAGTGCGCTCTTGCCGATGCCGCTCACCCCGGTGACGACGGCCACTGCCGGTGCAGACCCGTCGGCGCTGCGGCGCAGCAGCGTTTCCAGTGCCTCGATCTCCGGCTCGCGTCCGGTGAACGTGGAGAGGGCGAGCGGCAGTTGGGCGGGAACGCTCGGGGTGGGGTCGGACGAGACCGCGGACGGGGCGGTGGCGGCGGGCGCCCTGGCCGGCGGGGGCGCGTCGGAGCGCGGCTCGGAGTCGTCGGAGTCCTGCAGGACCCGGCGGTGCATCTCCTGCAGCACGGGCCCGGGTTCGATGCCGAGTTCGTCGACGAGAGCCCGGCGTCCTTCGCGGTAGACCTGAAGCGCCTCGGCGCGCCGGCCGGCCACGTGGTGGGCCTGCATCAGATGCGCCCGGGCCTGCTCGCGCAGCGGGTTCTCCTTCACGAGCGCCGCCAGTTGCGCGCTGACCTTCTGGTGGCGGCCGAACCTCAGCTGGAGGGCCGCGTACTCCTCGCACACATCGAGCCGGAACTCGGCCAGCTGACCGGAGACGTCGTCGATGTGCGCTCCGGAGAGGCCGTCGAGTGCGGGGCCCCGCCACAGGGCCAGAGCATGCTCGAACAACTTGGCGGCTTCCTCCGCCTGTTCATTGTGAGCGGCAACCATTCGGGCTCTCGCCACCGACTGGTTCAGGTCCTTCAGATCGATATAGCAGTGCTCGGAGTGAAGTACGTAGCCGGGGTGACTCGTTTCGATCATTTCCGCGGGCACGGATGCCTCGCGGAAGATTCTTCGCAGCGAGGTAATGCAGATGGCGATTTGGTTCCGCGCGGTGGCCGGAGGGTCTCCCTGCCACACCGCCTCGGTGAGGCTGTCGACCGAGACGACCCGGTCGCAGGAGAGCAACAGAGTGGCCAAAACTGATCGTTGACGTGCACTGCTGATCCGGATCGGCTCGTCGGCGACGGCTGCCTCGAGCGGTCCGAGCAGCTTGAACGACACCCTCTCGCGCACAGCGAATTCACATCCCCGTCGGCGGTGCGACGCCTTCTCGCCCCGTCGCCCCCCATGCCTCACGCATTGGGGAATTGGAAGGGCCGCACATGTAATGATCGCGAAAAGGAAGGGGAAGTCAACTGTGTTCCGGACGTATCCGGTGCGGTCCTCGTTCCGCTCAATTCACGGCATTGGTCCGCTTTGTGGGCGGCATGGTGCAGGGGCTTCACCGGGCCCCAGGCCGGACGGAAGACGGCCTGGGCTCTGGTGTCTCAGAGCGTGATTTCCCGCTCCACCGGGCCGATCGTGAGAGCCCCCGAGGCGGAACCGGCCGGTGCGCTCGCCCGGGAGGATCTCCTTGGCGGGGCTCAAGTAGTTCGTCGAGGGCTGGGCTTCTCACTGGTCGCGCCGGATGAAACGACGTCGGAGAAAAGTCGGAGCGTTTCGTCGGCGTCGTTGTCGGTGGCGAACTTGTAAGCCCGATAGGACAGGGACTTGGTGCCGATTCGTATGGAATCGATCTGTTCCAGTTCGAGCAGTCGCTCGGTATAACGGCGCAGTACATGAGCCGTCATGATCATGAGGTCGCGCTCAAGTGGGCCGTGGACGTCCGGCAACCGCATGGTGCCCCAAGCGCGGCGGCTCACGAGCCACGTCCGGGCCGTGCAGGAGGGGCCCGGCGCCCCTGCGGATAGCATCGAAGCTCCGGCAGGGCTCCCAGCAGAGGCGACGATCATGGATCCGGCCGCAGTGTCTCCACCCGCAGCGCGCATCGGCCTGCGTCAGTTGCTGATGGTGCTGGGCGACTCGTTGGTGGAGGTGCAGGCGGCTCCCGCCGGGCTGGACGTCGAGATCCGTGAGGTTTCGCTGCTCGATCCCGAGGACCCGCCGACCGCGCAGCCGGACGAGCTGGTTCTCGTGATCGGTGCCCGTGGCCGGGCCGCCTTTCCCGCGCTGCGGGCCGCCGGGCGGGACGGGGCCGCCGCCGTCGTGGTGAAGCTGGACGGGCCCGCCCAGGCCGCGGCGCTCAGCGAGGCCGCGGCCGAGGCCGGGGTCGCCCTGCTCTCGCTGCGCAGCGAAGCACGCTGGGAGCAGGTGCACGCGCTGGCCCGGGCCGCCCTCGACGACGCACCGCCGGGTGAGCCGGGCATGGGGGCCGAGGAGGGCGACCTGTTCTCTCTCGCCCAGACCACCGCCGTCCTCACCAGCGGCATCGTCAGCATCGAGGACGCCGCGAACCGGGTGCTGGCCTACTCCCGCACCACCGACTCCGACGAGGCGGACGACCTGCGCCGGCGCTCCATCCTCGGCTGGCAGGGACCGGAAGGGTATCTGGCGAAGCTGCGCGAGTGGGGCGTGTTCCAGCACCTGCACTCCAGCGACGAGGTGATCGGTATCGACAGCCACCCCGAGCTGGGCATCCGCCGCCGGCTCGCGGTGGCCATCCGGTCCGGGGACCGGCAGTTGGGCACCATCTGGGTGCAGGAGGGCTCGATCCCGCTGTCCGAACGCTCGCGCCAGGCACTGCTGGGCGCCGCCCGGGTCGCGGCGCTCCATCTCGTACGCCGGCGCCGGGAGCTCTCGGACGACGTGACGCTCACCCGGACCCTGCTGGCCGGACTCCTGGACGGGAGCACCGGACCGCAGCCGCTCGCCACTCACCTGGGATTCGACGCCACCCGCCCGGCCGCCGTGCTGGGATTCTCGTACGGGACCACAGAGGCGTACGAGACCGCGGAGGGCGTCGCCGCACCGGAACTGACCCACTCCGAGGTCACCAACCTGGTCTCCGTGCACATCGCCGCCCGGCACCGCAGCGCACTGGTCACCCAGGTCGATCCCCGTATCTATGTGCTCCTGCCCCAGCTGCCCCGCGGCATCGACACGGACACGCTGCGCGGCTGGACCCAGGAGATCACCGACGCGGCACGCCGCCACCTGGGACTGCCGCTGAGCGGCTCGGTCGGTTGCCTGGTGCCGGGGCTCGGGGACGTCCCCGAGTCACGCCGGGAGGCCGACCGCATTCTCGACGCCATGGCGAGCGCCGGAGTGACCGTCGCGGTCGCCGCGCTGCCGGACATCCAGGCGGAGGTGCTGGTCAGCGAGATATTGACGCTGCTCTCCGCCCGCCCCGAGATACGGGATCCCCGCCTGACCGCCCTGCTCTCGCACGACAGCCGGCATCAGGGCCGGCTCGCCGAGACCCTCCTGACGTACCTGAACTCCTTCGGTGACATCCGCGCGGCTGCCGCCCAGCTCCATGTGCACCCCAACACGCTGCGGTACCGCCTTCGCCGGGCCGAGCAGCTGACCGGCCTCGATCTCAGCCGTCCCGACCAGCGTCTGCTGGCCATGCTCCAGCTGCGGCTGCCGCCCACCGGCTGAACCGGTTCCGCATTGGCCGGTCGTACAGCCATCGAGGCCGAGTTTGTTCAGCCTTCACAAACATTTGGCCCCATGACCCCCCATACGCTTGCGCAAATCCATTTCCGCAAGTGATGCGGCCCACCTCCCACGAGGAGACGGAGCGAAACGCGGACGTGCGGTGACGACCCCATCACCAGCACGGCATCCGGAATCCGCGAACCGCACCGTGAACGCTTCCGGGAATCGTCAGTGCCCCGGCCGTCCCTCTGACGCACAGCACGGCACTCCCAACGACCCCATGGATGTCGACATGACTACACGTCCCCCCGATTCACTGGCCCCTGATACCGCTCGATCCACCAGTGGTCAGCCTCCGGAGCAGCAGGCAGGTCTCCAGGCCGGTCTCAAGAACCGCCATCTGTCCATGATCGCCATCGGCGGTGTGATCGGTGCCGGTCTCTTCGTGGGCTCCGCCTCCGGTATCGCCGCCGCCGGGCCCGGCATCCTGGTGTCCTACGCACTGGTCGGCGCCCTCGTCGTCTTCGTGATGCGGATGCTCGGCGAGATGGCCGCGGCCAACCCGACCTCCGGGTCCTTCTCGGCCTACGCGGACCGGGCGCTCGGCCGCTGGGCCGGGTTCTCGATCGGCTGGCTGTACTGGTTCTTCTGGGTCGTCGTACTCGCCGTGGAGGCGACCGCGGGCGCCGTCATCCTCGAAGGATGGGTACCGGCCGTACCGCAGTGGGCCTGGGCCCTGATCGTGATGACGGTCCTCACCGCCACGAACCTGGCCTCCGTCGGCTCCTTCGGCGAGTTCGAGTTCTGGTTCGCCGGCATCAAGGTCGTCGCCATCACGGGCTTCATCGTTCTCGGCGGACTGGCGATCTTCGGTGTGCTGCCCGGCTCCGACCATGCCGCGACAGGATTCGGGAACCTCACCGAGCACGGCGGTTTCCTGCCGAACGGGCCGGGCGCGATCCTCACCGGCATCCTGCTGGTCGTCTTCTCCTTCATGGGCAGCGAGATCGTCACCCTCGCCGCCGGTGAGTCCTCGGACGCGCAGCGGGCGGTGGCCAAGGCCACCCGGAGCGTGATCTGGCGGGTCGGCGTCTTCTACGTCGGTTCGATCCTCGTCGTGGTCGCCCTGCTGCCGTGGAACGACCCCGCGATCGAGAAGAAGGGCTCGTACGTCGCGGCCCTCGACTCGATCGGCATCCCGCACGCCGGCGAGATCATGAACTTCATCGTGCTGACCGCCGTGCTGTCCTGTCTCAACTCCGGCCTCTACACCGCCTCCCGGATGGCCTTCTCCCTCGGGCAGCGCGGCGACGCCCCGCGGTCCTTCGTACGGACCAACACGCGAGGTGTCCCGCAGGCCGCGATCCTGGCATCCGTGGTCTTCGGCTTCGTGGCGGTCGCCTTCAACTACCTGTGGCCGGACACGGTCTTCCAGTTCCTGCTGAACTCCTCGGGCGCCGTCGCGCTCTTCGTGTGGCTGGTCATCTGCTTCTCGCAGCTGCGGATGCGGGGGATCATCCTGCGCGAGAGCCCGGAGAAGCTCGTCGTCCGGATGTGGCTGTTCCCCTATCTGACGTGGGCGACGATCGCGATGATCGGGTTCGTGCTCCTCTACATGCTCACCGACGACAAGGAGGGCGGCGGCCGCAGCCAGGTGCTGCTCTCGGTGCTCGTCGCCGCGGTCGTGATCGCGATCTCGTTCGTCCGGGAGCGGTCCCGCCGGAAGGACACCGCGGAGCCGGTCGCGCCGCGGTAGCCGCGGCTCCGCTGGAACCCCGGGCCGGATCGACTCCGGCCCGGGGTTCGGTGTTCAGCGGGTGGACTCCCGTTCCACCGGCAGCCACAGCTCGGCGTCCGCCTTCGTGCCGTCCGCCGAGAGGTCGGTCCGCAGGATCTCCGGACCGGGGCGGCTGCGGTACGGGTTGGACGGGAACCACTCGGTGAACACGTCGCGCCACAGTTCCTGGATGGCCTGCGGTGCCGGGCCGGACGTGGTGAAGACCGCCCAGGTGCCGGACGGGACGGGCAGGGTGGTGACGCCCGCCGGGACGTCCGACGGGGCGGACGCCGCGGTGATCACCGCCTGGTAGTAGTCGAGCTCGGTGCCCTCGGCGCGGCTCGGGTCCAGGTCGTCGCAGACCGCGACGATGCCGTGCGGCTCCTGGTCCGAGAGCTTTCCGAGCTGCTCCAGGGCCTGTTTGCCGAGGCCCCGGACGAAGTCGATGATCGCCTGGTTCGGGCCCGAGTGCACGAGCGGGACACGGGTCTTGAAGCCGGCGACCGTGAACGCCGGGCGGTCCACTACTCGGTACTGCATGCTGGTGCTCCCTTCGACGGTGAGGCGGAAGGTCAGCCGGGGCTGGGAGACGAGCGCGGCGCCGGTGCGCCGGGCCTCGCCCGGACCTGTGCCGTGCATCGCACGGAACGCCCGTGCGAACGCCTCGCCCGAGCCGTAGCCGTAGCGCACCGCGATCTCCAGCAGCGTCTCGCCGCCCGCGAGCACCTCCGCGCCCGCGACCGTCAGCCGCCTGCGCCGGATGTACTCCGACAGGGGCATGCCTGCCAGCGCGGAGAACATCCGGCGCAGGTGGTACTCCGACGTGGTCGCGATCCGCGCCAGCTCGGCGACGTCCACGGACTCGTCGAGGTGGCGCTCGATGTGCTCCATCGCCTGGTTGAGCCGCTCCAGCACGCCCGGTTCCTTCCTCTTTCGTGATCACCACGCTAGGCAGCGGGCACCCTGCCGCACCCGACATCCTGTGCCCGTTCCGGTCGGGTGCCGCCTCCGCTGAACGGCGTAGGCGCATCGCCGTCCGGCAGGCGTACTTGAAGGGTCCTTATCGTGAACGGCTAGCATCGCCCGTCAACCCGTCAGTTGCCGACCAGGACGAGGTGAGGACATGCGGGCGCCCAGAATCGCCGTCGCCGTGGTGACCATGGGCAACCGGCCCGACGAGGTCGACGCCCTGCTGAGGTCCGTGGCCAAGCAGGACGTGCCGCCCGAGCGGATCGTGGTCGTCGGCAACGGCTGCCCGCTGCCCGAGTTCGCCCGGCGGCTGTCGCTGCCCGGTGAGGTCACCCCGATCGAGCTCGACGAGAACGTCGGCTGCCCGGGCGGGCGGAACGCGGCCCTCGCGCGGCTGCGGGAGTTCGGCGACATCGACGTCGTGGTGGATCTGGACGACGACGGGCTGCTCGTCGACGCCGACGTGCTGCGCCGCGTGCGGGAGCTGTACGCCGCCGACGACCGGCTCGGCATCGTCGGCTTCCGCATCGCCGACGAGCTGGGCGGGACGCAGCAGCGGCACGTGCCCCGGATCGGCAGCTCGGACCCGCTGCGGGGCGGGTACGTCACCGGGTTCCTCGGCGGCGGGCACGCGCTGCGGATGGCCATGCTCGACGAGGTCGGCGACTGGCCCGCCGAGTTCTTCTTCGCGCACGAGGAGACCGACCTGGCCTGGCGCGCGGCCGACGCGGGCTGGCGCATCCTGTACGCGCCCGAACTGCTGCTCCAGCACCCGAAGACCTCGCCCGCCCGGCACGCCATCTACTACCGCGTGAACGCCCGCAACCGGGTCTGGCTGGCCCGCCGCCGGCTGCCGTTCGCGCTCGTGCCCGTCCACCTGGGCGTCTGGGTGCTGCTCACCCTCCTGCGCAACCGGTCGCGGGCGGGGCTGCGGGCATGGTTCGGCGGGTTCGTGGAAGGCGTACGGGAGTCCGCGGGTGAGCGGCGGCCCATGCGCTGGCGCACGGTGTGGCGGCTCACGCGGCTGGGGCGGCCGCCGGTCATCTGAGACCGAGGGGCGTTCGCGGAGTGGCCACACGCTCGGTGGCCGGAAGCTTGGTGGGGCCCCGGCCGTTCACCTCCGCCGACCGGGACCCGGACCCGGCCGCGGCGGCGACACTCCCCCGAGTTGCGCGTCCAGACGCGCGCGCCGCCGGGCCAGATCCGACGTAGTGATCACATCAGGGTTTGCCAACCGATGGCTAACATGTGGCCAACGGTTGTCCGTCGCGTCGTCTGCCCATTGGCGTGAAGTCGCCGAACCATGACGGACGACGGCCGGTGCGGGGGCTGTTCCGGCGGAGAACGCGAGGACGAAGGTGGCGGAAAACCGCTGCCCCGGGGGCGGAAACTCGTCAAGGATGGAATCTCACAAGGGCAAGGGCAAGGGCAAGGGCAAGGGCAAGGGCAAGGGCAAGGGGCGGTGGCACGGGCAAGGGCAAGGGCAAGGGCAAGGGGCGGTGGCACGGGGAGACGGGGGCGCGATGGGGGCATCTGCCTGCTCGGGCAGCGAGAACGGTTCCGGAGGGCGGAGCGGGCTGCGGTTCGGGCTGCTCGGGCCCCCGGTGCTGTACTACGACGTCAGCGGGGGCGGCCGGAGCGAAGCCCGGGGTGTCGCAAGTCCCAAGTCCCGTGTGCTGCTGGCCGCGTTGCTGCTCGACGCCGGACGGGTCGTCTCCGTCGAGTCGCTCCGGGAGGCGCTGTGGGGCGGGGCACCGCCCGTTTCCGCCCAGGCCTCGCTGCACAACCACGTAGCGCGGTTGCGGCGGTTGCTGGACGATCCCGAACGGCTGCGGACCGTGCCGTCCGGGTATGTCCTGCGGGTCGACGAGGGTGAGCTGGACGTCCATGTGTTCGACGCCCATGTCGCCGCGGCGCGTGCCGCGCACGCCGGGCAGGACTGGGAGCGCGTCGTGCGTGAGTGCGCCGCCGGGCTCGCGCTGTGGCGGGGCGCGCCGCTCGCCGGGCTGCCGACCGAGGTGGGCGGGTACGCCTTCGCGCGGCGGCTGCGCGAGGGACGGCTGCTGCTTCTGGAGTGGCGCTACGACGCCGAGTTGGCGCTGGGCGGCCCGCGTCTCGAGGGGCTCGTACCGGAACTCGCGGCGTTGACCGCCGAGTATCCGCTGCGGGAGACGTACCACCGCCAGCTCATGCTCGCCCTGCACCGCACCGGCCGCCAGGCAGAGGCCCTGGCCGTCCACCGCGATCTGCGCACCCGACTGGTCGACCAGCTCGGCATCGAGCCGGGGCCCGGGGTGCGGGAGGCGCATGTGGAGGTGTTGCGGGGGGTCGTGGGGAGGTCACCCTCGCCCGCTCAACCGCCGCCTGCCCAACTTCCCTCGGCACCGGCGCATTTCACGGGACGCGCCGCCGTACGCGACTCCCTGCGCCGTACTCTCACGACATCCGGAGCGCTCTCGGCAACCCCCACGACCCCCGCCACCACCGTCATCAGCGGCATGCCCGGAGTCGGCAAGAGCGCGCTCGCGCTGCACGTCGCGCACGAGTTGGCGGAACGTTTCCCCGACGGTCAGCTCTACCTCGACCTGCACGGTGCGACCTCGGGCATGGCCCCTCTCACCCCTGGTCAGGCGCTCACCGCGCTGCTGCGTGACCTCGGTGCCGACCCCTGCCGCATTCCGGAACTCCCCGACGCGGCATCCGCTCTGCTGCGCTCGCTGCTCGCGCCGACCCGCACGCTCCTGGTACTGGACGATGCCGCGAGCGCCGCGCAGGTACGGCCGCTGCTGCCGGGCGGTGCAGGGTGCGCGGTGATCGTCACCAGCCGATCGCCGCTCACCGCACTCGACGGGGTCGCCCGCTTTCCGCTCGGCCCGCTGTCGGACGAGGAGAGCGCGGCCCTCCTGGTCGCGGCCTCGGGCCGTGCCGGACTGGCCGGCTCCGACGCCGCCCGTCGCCTCGTCGAACTCACCGGCCGCCTCCCCCTCGCCCTGCGCATCGTCGCCGCGCGGCTCGCCGCCCGGCAGGCCCTCACCCCGGACGTCCTCGCCGGACAACTCGCCGAGACGGAGGGGCGGTTGCGGCACCTCGAATACGACGACCTGAGCGTGCGCCGCTCCCTGGCCGTCGCGCACGACGCGCTGGCGGGCTCCGAGCGCGAGGCCGACCGGGACGCGGCCCTCGTCCTCCGCCGCATCGGCGCGCTCGATCTGCCCACGTACGGCGCACCCCTGCTCGCCCGCCTCACCGGCACCGGCGAACTGCGCACCGAGGCCGCCCTGGACCGTCTCGTCGACGTGGCCCTGCTCCAGGAGCCGGCCTACGGCCGCTACGCGCCCCACGACCTCGTCCGCGACTTCGCCCGTGAGCTGGCCGGAGGGTGGGGCGTTGAGGGCTCCGGCGTCTCCGGCGTCTCCGGCGTCTCTGGCGGCAGGCGGGACGGGGACGGCGCGGGCACTGTTCGCGAACCGGCCGGCAGGCGGGACGCGGACGACACCCGCCACTCCGAAATCGCCTGCGACCTGGCCGGGTTAGGAGACGGCGACGACTCCCAGGCCTCCGAAACCGCCCTCCGCTGGTACGCCGCCGTCGCCGAGCGGGTCCTCGTCGCGATCGTCGAGCCCGGACCCGACCAGGACGACCGCCGCCGCCCCACCGCGTCCCAGCCGCCCGGTCACGCGGCGCACGTCGACACCGTCGCCCCCTTCGGCAGCCCCGAGGAGGCCTTCGCCTGGGGCGACAGGGAGCTGGCGAACGTCGTCACCCTGGTCGAGCGGCACGCGGACGACCCGTGCCGGCGGCACGCGGGCCTCGTCTCCACCCTCGTGCGGCTGATCCTCCCCCACGCGCACCGCAGGGGCCGCGTCGCCGAGATGGAGGTGCTCGGCCGGGCCGGCCTCGGCGTGGCGCGGCGGCTCGGGGACGAGGCGGCGGAGGCGTACGCGCTGGTCGACCTCGCCGGACTGCACTTCCTGACCGGCCGCCACAACGACGCCCTCGGCCTCAACGACCGTGCGCTGGCCATCTGGCGACGGCTCGACGACCCGTCCTGGATCCGCCGCTGCCTCAACAACCGCGGTCTGCTGCTCGACGGGCTCGGCCGGTACGCCGAGGCAGGCGAGGCGCTGACCCGGAGCCTGGAGTACGCACGGCGGCTGAACGACCCGTACGGCGAGGCCGTCACCCGCGGCCACCTCGGCAACCTCTACGAGCACACCGACCCGCGGGCCGCCATCGAGCAGCACCGGCGTTCGCTCGCCCTGGGGGACGAGATCGGCGCCGTGATCGTGCGGCACACCGCGCACTGCAACATCGGATACGCCCATCTGCGGCTCGGCGAACCGGCCGCCGCCCTCCCGCACTTCGAGGAGAGCCTGCGCATTCTCGGCGGTCACGGCGACTGGCACGGCGAGTCCCAGACCCGGCTCGGTCACGTCCGCGCGCTGCGTCTGCTGGGCCGCACCGAGCGGGCCACTCGCGAGTGCGCCGAGCTGCTGGACCGGGCCGACGCCCGTGCCGACGGCTATACCGGCGCTCTCGCCCGCCACCAGCACGGGCTGCTGCTCAGCGAGCGGGGGCACGTCGGCGAGGCGCACGAGGAGTGGCGCTCGGCTCTCGCGGTGCTGGAGGGGACCGACGAGCACACGGTGGTCGCGGAACTCCGCGAGCTGCTCGCTCCCACGGACTGACACCGGCTGCTCGGCGAGCTACTTGGCGTCCGCATAGCACTCCACCACCGCCGTCGTGAACGGGAACCGCACCGGCGTCTCCCCGAAGGTCAGCCGTCCGGCCACGGCCGCCGCCTCGCGGATCGCCGTCACCACCGCGGCCGCCTCCTCCTCGGGGCAGTGCACGATCACCTCGTCGTGCTGGAAGAAGACCAGCTCGGCCGCCATGCCCGCGCAAGCCTTCCGCAGCGCGGCGAGCAGCAGCAGGGCCCAGTCGGCGGCGCTGCCCTGGACGACGAAGTTGCGGGCGAAGCGGCCGCGGGCGCGGGCGTTGGTGGAGGCGTAGCCGGGGACCCACTGCCCGCCGTCGGACTGCTCGTCCTCCGGAACGGCCGACGCGGCCGGGATGCCCGCCTCCTCGGTCGCGTCGTCCGTCCCCCGGGCCGCCGGCGGGCAGGTCCGGCCGAGCCACGTCCGCACGAGCCGGCCCTCCTCCCCGGCGCGGGCCGCGTCGTCGACGTACGCCACCGCACGCGGGAAGCGGCGTCTGAGCGCGGCGAGGTTCTTCAGGCCGTCGCCGGAGGTCTGGCCGTAGACGGCGCCGAGCACGGCGAGTTTGGCCTGATCGCGGTCGCCGGAGAAGGCGCGGTCGGAGACGGACTGGTACAGGTCGCTCTCCCGGCCGGCCACCTCCATCAGGCCGGGGTCGCGGGAGATCGCGGCGAGGACGCGCGGCTCCATCTGGTCGGCGTCGGCGACGACGAGCCGCCAGCCGGGGTCGGCGACCACGGCCCGCCGGATCACCTTGGGGATCTGCAGCCCGCCCCCGCCATTGGTCACCCAGCGCCCGGTCACCGTCCCGCCCGCCAGGAACTCGGGCCTGAACCGGCCCTCGCGCACCCAGTCCTGGAGCCAGGACCAGCCGTGGGCGACCCAGATGCGGTACAGCTTCTTGTACTCGATCAGGGGCTTCACGGCCGGGTGGTCGACGGACTCGATCTCCCACCGGCGGGTCGAGGAGACCTTGATGCCGGCCTGCGCGAAGGCCTTGATCACGTCGGCCGGCAGGTCGGGGCGGACCCGGCGGCCGAACGCGGTGGACACCTCGTCGGCGAGTTCGGCCAGGCGGCGTGGTTCGCCACCGCCCGCGTACCGCTCGCCCAGCAGGTCGTGCAGCACCGCGCGGTGCACGTCGGTGCTCCAGGGCAGCCCGGCGCGGTTCATCTCGGCGGCTACCAGCATGCCCGCGGACTCGGCGGCCGTCAGCAGGCGCATCCGGTCGGGGTGCCCGGCCCGTTCGTGCCGTTGCTGCTGCTCGGCGTAGACCGCGAGGAGGTCCGGCAGGGGCAGGTGGACGCCCTGCGGCTCGAACAGTGAGGACTGGGAGCCCGGTTCGGCGGAGCGCTGCGGCGGATCGGGCGGTACGGGGCCGCCGCGCAGCCGGGCCAGGGCGGCCGCGGCCGAGCGTGGTTCCCCGTACCGCCCCTCGTGGCCGAGGAGGAGCGTCTCGGCGGTCTCGATGTCGTAGCACCGCTCGACTCGCACCCCCGTGGCGAGCAGGCGCGGGTAGACCTCGGCGGTGGACCGCCACACCCACCGCGCGACACCCGGACGGCTCCGCACGGCCTCGGCGGGATCCGCCTCCCGCCGCACCGGCCCGGCGGGCAGCCCGTCCGGACCGAGGGGGGCGACGTCCACGCCACCGTCCTCGGCCGGAGCGAGAGCCCACCGGTCGGCCATGCTGGGAGTGTGACAGGGGGGTCTGACAATGCCCTCTGGGCCGCCGTGCCGGTCGCCACCCCGGACCCGGTCGCCACCTGGGTCACCGGTCACCACCCTGGTCCCCGCCCAGGCGGTCTCACGCCTCGTCCGGCGTGTCCTTCTGCGCCTGCACGATCTTCTCCAGCACCCCGGACACGTACTGCTCGGTCGGCTCCTTGCCGATGCCCAGGCCGCTGAGGACGCCCTCGCCGTTCTCGTGCTCCAGCAGGGCGAGCAGGATGTGCTCGGTGCCGATGTAGTTGTGGCCCAGGCGCAGCGCCTCGCGGAAGGTGAGCTCCAGGACCTTCTTGGCGGCCTGGCCGTACGGCACGAGCTCCGGGGGCTCCTCGACGGCCGGCGGCAGTGCGGCGGTCGCCGCCTCGCGGACCGCGTCGAGGGAGACGCCCTGCTTGACGAGCGCCTTCGCGGCGAGACCGTCGGGCTCCGCCAGCAGACCGAGGACGAGGTGCTCGGGTACGCCCTCGGCGTTGCGCGCGGACCGGGCCTCGTTGTGCGCGGCCATCACCGTGTTGCGGGCGCGGGGCGTGTAGCGGTTGAAGCCCTGGCTCGGGTCGAGGTCCGCCGACTCCTTCGGCACGAAGCGTTTCTGCGCGGCCTGCCGGGTGACCCCCATGCTCTTGCCGATGTCCGTCCAGGAGGCGCCCGACCGCCGGGCCTGGTCCACGAAGTGGCCGATCAGGTGGTCGGCCACCTCGCCGAGGTGATCGGCGGCGAGTACCGCGTCCTGGAGCTGTTCGAGGGGTTCCTGGTGCACCTTCTTGATCGCCGCGATCAGGTCGTCGAGGCGGAACGATGACGTGATGCTGGGGTTCGTCGTCATAGTGTCAACCGTAGGTTGCGCCCCCAGGGGTGTCAACCGCGAGTTGACATCTGCCGTGACTACTTCGGAGACGTCGCCGCCAATCGCACCGCCAGCCCCGTGAACACCGTCCCGGAGACGATGTTCAGCCAGCGGTTCACGCGTGCGCTGCGCCTGAGATGGGACGCCAGCCTCCCCGCGAGCAGGCCGACGCTGCCGTCCCACAGGAAGCCCATCACCACGAGCGTGACCCCGAGCAGCAGCAACTGACCCTGGACATGACCGAGTGACGGGTCCACGAACTGCGGCAGGAACGCCACGTTGAAGAGGATCACCTTGGGGTTGAGCAGATTGGTGATCGCGCCCTGCCAGAACGCCCGCCTCATCCCCGGCCCGACCGCGCCCGTCCCCTCCTCGCCCGGCACCGAACGGTCGCGGAACGCCTTCACCGCCAGATAGAGCAGATAGGCCGCGCCCGCCCAGCGCAGCACGTGGTACAGCGTCGGCAACGCCGTGAACAGGGCCGACAGACCGAGGGCCGCCGCGCCCGCGTGCACGAGCATCGCGCACGCCACCCCGAACGCCGCCATCACCCCGGCCGTGGGCCCGCCCCGTCCGCCCATCGCCACGATGAACATCATGTCCGGGCCGGGGGTGATGCAGAGCGCGAATGCGGCGACGAGGAACGCCGCGTACAGAGACATGTCCACCATGCGGCCATGGTCGAGTCCCCGCCGTGCGCGGATGACCCAATTCCGGGGAGTGAGACGCACGAGGTCGCGCATGCCCGGCCGTCCGCACCGGCGTGGCACCATCGGCCCGTGAGTACGCCCACCACCGTCGACCGCGCGTTCGAGACCGCCCTGTACGACAACAGCGAGACGGCCCTCGACACCGGCGCGTCCCTGCTCGCGTCCGACCCGGCGGCGGACGCCGAACTCGCCCGGCGCGGTGAGGAGTTCGTGGCGACGGCCTGGCGGCGCGGCTGGCAGCCGGCCGACGTCGTACGGACCGTCCGGCGGGAGCTGGACGACATACACGTACGCCTTGTGACGGAGCTGATCCGGGCACAGGCGCCGCACGACCGTCCGCGCGGCCGCCGCTGGAGCGCGCAGCTCGCGGAGCTCCCCGCCGAGGCCCCGCCCCGCACCGACCGCTTCTCGTACGCCACCGCCGTGCTGGAGCTGTACCGCCTGCTGCTGCGCCTGCCCGCGCTCGAGTCCCTCGACGAGTCGACCGGGGAGCCGAAGGCCGAGTCCCGGATGCTCGGCCGGATCCGCGCCCTGCTCGCCAAGGCGGAGGCCACCGGCTTCCCGGAGGAGGCGGAGGCGCTCAGTGCCAAGGCGCAGGAGCTGATGGCCCGGCACAGTGTCGACGAGGCGCTGCTCGCGGCCCGGGCGCCCTCGCCCGAGACGCCCGGGGCCTGCCGGATCGGTGTCGAACCGCCGTACGAGCAGGCCAAGGCGGTGCTGCTGGACGCCGTCGCCGCCGCCAACCACTGCCGGGCGGTGTGGAACGAGCCCCTCGGCTTCTCCACCGTCGTCGGCTTCGAAACCGACCTCGAAGCGGTCGAACTCCTCTACACCTCACTCCTCGTGCAGGCCACGACCGCGATGACGAAGGCGGAGGCCGCTCAGCGTGCGGCCGGCCGCAAGCGCACCAAGACGTTCCGGCAGTCCTTCCTCGCGGCCTACGCCCACCGCATCGGCACCCGCCTCGCGGCAGCCGCCGAGACCCAGGTGACGGAGGACCTGCTCCCGGTCCTCGCCTCCCGCGACGTGGCGGTCACCGGCCGGCTGGACTCGATGTTCCCGGAGACGACCACGACCCGCCTGCGCGGTGTGCGCGACGCGGCGGGCTGGACGGAGGGCGCGCAGGCGGCGGACCGCGCCCAGGTCGGACACCGCCCGCCGCTGCGCTGACCTGCCGTCAGTCGCCCGAGGACTCGAAGCCGCTCACCGAGGCCTGCGCCGCGCCGCCCCCGTCCCTCCGGGCGACCTCGCCGTACGACCACGTCAGGTCGTGCGCGTCCTCGGGGGCGCCGGGCAGGGTGAAGGACGCCTTCCGTACGGCAAGGCTCTTCGCGGAGCCGGCCTCGCCCCGGACGTAGGTGATCGTGAAGGACGTGGTGCCGCCCTTCCCCAGCGTGAGCGGCTGGGCCTTCGCGCCCTCCACCGGGGACACGGACGTCGTGCTGTCCTCGGCCGCGAGGTCGACGGCGGGGAAGCCCTTCAGGGTGCACTGCGCGCCCTGGTTGGTGAGCGTGACGGTGACGTTGCCGGTGTCCCCGGCGGCCGGGGCGGCACCGGCCCCGACCTCCACGCCCAGGTCGCCGATCGCGCAGGCCGAACCGTTCGCCGGATCGGCGTTCTTCGCGTCGTCGTCGCCGGTCTTGCCGTCGTCGCAGGCGGTCAGCAGGAGCGTGGCGGCGAGGGCGGCTGCCAGGGTGAGGGGCAAGGTGCGCATGGGGTCCTCTGAGCGTGATGAGCATGAGCGGCTTCGGTCGGGCCCCTGGATCATCACGCACGCGGATGCGGTACGGGCACTCACCCCCCCGCGAATCCCCCGAAAGCCGGACGGGCCGAGGCGCCCGAAGGTGATCACGGCCCGTCCGTACTTCGAGGTCCTGCTACCCGAGGCCCCCCGTCGGCAGCCCGGTCGGCAGCTTCCCGCCCTCGGCCTTGGTGTACGTCTCCGCGCCGAGGCCGCCCTCCCAGGTGACCTTGAGGCTCTTGCCGCTCACGGAGTCGACCGTGCCGGTCGCCCGTTCCTTGTTGCCGTCCGTGCACTTCAGGCGGATCATCCGCGTCCCGGACTCCTCGCCCGCGGTGCCGGTGCACACGCTGCCGCCGGTGGCGAAGATCGCGGCCTGCTTGCCGGTGATCACCAGGGCCACGGCCTTCCCGCCGGTCGTCGCGAGCCAGCTTCCCTGGAGCCCGCCGGCGTCCGACCCGCCGGAACCGTCGGAACCGGACGCGGACCCGGAGTCGCCGCCCGCCCCGGTGGACGCCGTGGCGGACGGGGCCGGGCTGGACGCCGAGCCGTCCCCGGAGTCGCCGTCACCGCTGCACGCGGACAGCACGAGCACGCCCGCCAGGCCCGCGGCCGCCGCGGCGACCCGAGCGCGCCGACGCGCTCCCGGGCGACATGCTCCCGGACGACGCGAGAAGATCACCGAAGTCACTGCAAGCCCCCAAGGTGTAGCCGGCCGACGGCCCCGGTCGGAGCCCGCCGGCCCATGCCGGAACGACCGCAGCAAGCTACCAGGGCCGGTCAAGAGCCCCCGGGGCCAACCCCCGGGGGCCTCTTACCGGCCCGGCGCCGGGAAAAGCCGGGATCACCAGGACGACTTGCGTACCCCTGGCAGATATCCCGCGTGCGCCTGCTCCCGCAGGCTCACCCGGGACAGCCCGAACGTCCGGAAGTAACCGCGCGGCCGCCCGTCCACCTGGTCCCGGTTGCGCACCCGCGTGGCGCTGGCGTCGCGCGGCTGCCTGCGCAGTTCCGCCTGCGCGGCGAGCCGTTCGGCGTCCGTGGACGACGGCCGCCGGACGATCTCCTTCAGCTCGGCGCGCCGGGCGGCGTACCGCGCGACGATCTCCTGCCGCTTGTCGTTCTTCGCGATCTTGCTCTTCTTCGCCATCAGACCTTCACTCCCCGGGCGCGGATCCGGGCGACGGCCGCCTCGACTCCGATCGTGTCGATGGTCTTGATCGCCCTGGCGCTCAGCCGCAGGCGTACGTACCGGCCCTCGCTCGGCAGCCAGTAGCGCTTGGTCTGGATGTTGGGGTCGAACCGGCGTGACGTGCGCCGGTGGGAGTGCGAGATGCGGTTGCCGAAGCCGGGCTGGGTGCCGGTCAGCATGCAGTGCGCGGACATGTGGTGACGTACCTCTCTGGCTCAGGAGATGTAAATGGAATTCATTTTCAGTAGCATAGCGGCATGGCACGCAATGAACTCCGGCCGGTCATCAAGCTCCGGTCCACGGCCGGGACCGGCTACACCTACGTGACCCGCAAGAACCGTCGCAACGACCCGGACCGACTGACCTTGCGCAAGTTCGATCCGGTCGTCGGCCGCCACGTCGACTTCCGAGAGGAGCGCTGACCGATGCGCGAGGGAATCCACCCGGACTACGGCCCCGTCGTCTTCCGTGACCGTGCCGCGGACTACGCGTTCCTCACCCGCTCGACGATGACGAGCGAGAAGACGATCGAGTGGGAGGACGGCAACACCTACCCGGTCGTGGACGTCGAGATCTCCGACGTCAGCCACCCCTTCTACACCGGCACCGCCCGCGTCCTGGACACCGCGGGACGCGTGGAGCGCTTCGAGCGCCGGTACGGAAAGAAGGGCTGACCCCGTGCCCGAGCTCTCCGTCGTGATCGTCGGCGGGCTGCACGCCGACGCCCGCAAGGCGGCCGTGGCGCAGTTGCTCGCCGACGTGCCCGGCAGCGTCGCCCTCCACCACGACCTGGCGACGGCCGCGGCCGGCACGGTCGTACGGACCGTCCGGGACGCCACCGGCATCCTGGACGCGGGGGAGGCGCCGCTCGTCAACGACTGCGCCTGCTGCGCCCTGCGCGAGGACCTGGTCCCGGAGCTGGAGCGGCTCGCGGACGCCGGACACACGCCCCTGGCCGTCGTCGAGCTGTGGGACTCCGTCGAGCCCAAGGCCATGGCGGAGGTCGTCACGGCCGGCGGGCTCACCGTCACCGGCGTGATCACCGCCGTCGACCCGGCCCTGGTCCTGCCGTACCTCGGCAACGGCGACGACCTGGCCGACGGCGGTCTCGCCGCCGCCGCCACCGACCAGCGCACGGTCGCCGACACCTTCGCCCGCCAGCTGGAGTACGCCCCCGTCCTCGCGATCGCCGAGTCCCCGGAGGCCGACGACGAGGACCGCGAACTGCTCGCCCAGCTGCACCCGACGGCCCGCCAGGTCCCGATCGGCCACGGTGACCTGGCGGGCGCACCCGCGCTCGGCGCCTTCGCGCAGGGCACGGCCGACGGCCTGACCGTGCCGCCCCCGCGGCGGCGCCCGTCCTCGGGCGGGCCGCTGGCCGAGGCCGCCCTGGCCGGCTTCGACGTGGAGTCGGCGGCGTCCGCCCAGCACCCGGCCTGCGCCCTGTTCCCCGCCGAGGCCGACGCGCACGGCGTCTCCACCCTGGTCTGGCAGCAGCGCCGCCCCTTCCACCCGGAGCGGCTCTACGCGGCCCTGGAGGACCTGACCTGCGCGGCCGCCCGCAGCCGGGGCAGGTTCTGGCTCGCCGACAAGCCCGACACGCTGTTCCACTGGGACGCGGCGGGCGGGGCGCTCTGCGTGGAGAGCGTGGGGCCGTGGCTGGCCTCGCTGCCGGACGCGGCCTGGGAGATGGTCCCGCCGGTGCGCCGTGCCGCCGCCGCGCTGGACTGGCACCCCGAGCACGGCGACCGCGGCCAGCACCTGGTCTTCACCTCGCCCGGCCTGGACCGGGACGGCCTGGAGCGGCTGCTGGAGTCCTGCCTGCTGACCGACGCCGAGTACGCGGCCGGGCGCGACGCCTGGCAGCGCCTGCCGCACGCCTTCGACACCCTCCTGGAGGTCTGACCCGACATGCCCCGCAAGATCGACCGCAAGCCCGTCAAGAACCGTCCCAACCCGTTGGACCAGGCCGGGATCGAGTACATCGACTACAAGGACACCGACCTGCTGCGGAAGTTCATCTCCGACCGCGGCAAGATCCGCAGCCGCCGGGTCACCCGCGTGTCGGCCCAGCAGCAGCGGCAGCTCGCCCGGGCGATCAAGAACGCGCGCGAGATGGCGCTGCTGCCGTACTCCAGCCGCTGAGGCCCTACGCCGGCCGCAGACCGTCCCAACCCGGGTGAGGTTCCCCACGCTTGACGCGTGGGGAACCTCATGCTTTGGTCGCGGGGCCGCACGGGGCGCATGCCGGGCGGTCCGTCAGGGCCGGGTGGCCGACTGCCTGTCCGGCGATGGTCCGACCTCGGTACGGGCCCGGAGGACGACCTCACGGTCATCCGCACGGCCCATTTCTCCCCGCCTCCGCATACCGCGGCCGTCTTCCGCATCGAGGCCGGACGGTCCTGCCCGGGGCGCCGGACCCCACGCCCCAGCTCCCGCTTCTCCGGCCGGCCACCGCCCCGGCACCCGTTCCCGCCGCCGAGCGGATGCTCCGCCTCCACGACACCTCCGCCGAACCCGCCGACTTGGCCGCGGGCCCCGGGGAACGAGCGGCGGTGCAGGGCCGTCAAACAGGCAAGAGCTTTCGGTAAAGCGGTCGTCAAAGCTGTAACCGGAGGACCACCCCCCGTGCACGTGCATCTGCCCATGCATCTGCACATGAACAGGGCTATGATCCGGGTCAGTTGACCACTGCATCAATGGCCACACCAGCCAGTGCACCACCGGGGAGCGACCTGTGGACCACGACGTGTACAACGGTATGGCGGCCACCAGGCTTCGCGATGTGGCCTGGCAGAAGAGCCGGCACAGCAACTCGCAGGGCTCGTGCGTGGAGTTCGCCCGGCTGCCGGGCGGTGACGTGGCCGTCCGCAACTCGCGCTTCCCCGACGGTCCCGCGCTGGTCTACACCCGTGCGGAGATCGAGGCCATGCTGCTGGGTGTGAAGGACGGCGAGTTCGACCACCTGGTGGGGGGCTGACGTCCCGGCAGGCCCCTGGCGTGAAACGGGGCAATCGGTACTCGACGCGCCGCGACGCGCGTAGAACCGCGGCGTCAGGAAGCGCCGCGGTTTCTCATTCCGCGTTCGGCCCCGAACCGGGCCGCGGCAGCCGGAACAGCGCCCAGACCACCTTGCCGTCGAGCGCGCCCGCCAGCGGGTGCCAGCCCCAGCTGTCGCTGAAGGAGTCGACGAGGAACAGCCCGCGGCCCGACTCGGCCGAGAAGTCGTCGGTCTCCCGGGTGACGGGACTGTCGTGACTGGGATCGCGCACCGCGCACACCAGCCGCTCGGCCCACCGCATCAGGTGCAGCCGTACGGGAGGTTCGTGACCGGCGGCACACCGGCTGCTCGCCGGCAGGCCGTGCCGCAGGGCGTTGGTGACGAGTTCCGAGACCACCAGGCAGACGTCGTCGAAACGGTCGCCCATGTCCCACTGGTCGAGCGTTCTGCGGGTGAACCGCCGTGCCTCGCGCACTGCTTCGTAGCGGGCGGGCAGAGCGCAGGAGGCGGCGTCGGACACGGCCGCGGGATCCAGCGGCGGAAGGCCCTGCCGTAACGGCTCGAGCATGGTCGATCCATTCGTCCCCATGCGAGGCACTCCCGGGAATTCGCGGTCGGTGCGATGCGGCGGTGGTGCGGGACCATGGTTTCGGATGCGTACAGCAGATGCAAGGGCAGATGCACGTGCAGGTGACCGGAATGAGTCGTCCCGTACCGCTTGTTGGTCAATTTTTCCGTCATCTTCGCGGCGCTGTCCGCCCGTTCGCTTTCCTCTTTCCTCGTTTCGCGTGCGTGCGTCCGGCGGCCCGATTCCGTTTCCGTAACCGGACGAGTACTGCTCGGAGTGTTTTAGTGGCAGACTTCGGCCCCTGGAGACGTTGGGGAGGCTGGCGAACGTGAGCGCGGGAGAGCCGGGATCGGTGGTGCGGCGCATGCTGCTCGGATCACAACTCAGGCGACTGCGTGAGGCGCGGGGCATCACGCGCGAGGCGGCGGGCTATTCGATCCGCGCCTCCGAGTCGAAGATCAGCCGGATGGAATTGGGCCGGGTGAGCTTCAAGACCAGAGACGTCGAGGACCTGCTGACGCTGTACGGCATCACGGACGAGCAGGAGCGCGCCTCCCTGCTGTCCCTGGCCAAGGAGGCCAACGTCGCGGGCTGGTGGCACAGTTACTCGGACGTGCTGCCGAGCTGGTTCCCCACCTACGTCGGCCTGGAGGGCGCCGCCTCGCTGATCCGGGCGTACGAGGTGCAGTTCGTGCACGGCCTGCTCCAGACCGAGGCGTACGCCCACGCGGTGGTCCGGCGCGGCATGCAGGGCGCCAGCGAGGCCGATGTCGAGCGGCGCGTGGCGCTGCGCCTGGAGCGGCAGAAGTACCTCGTCGACGAGCGCGCGCCCGACTTCCACATCATCCTGGACGAGGCCGCCCTGCGCCGCCCGTACGGCGACCGCGAGGTGATGCGCGGCCAGCTCCAGCACCTCATCGAGGTCTCCGAGCGGCCCAACGTGCGGCTTCAGATCGTGCCGTTCAGCCTCGGCGGCCACTCCGGCGAAAGTGGCGCGTTCACGATCCTCAGCTTCCCGGAGTCCGACCTCTCGGACGTCGTCTACCTGGAGCAGCTCACCAGCGCTCTGTACCTGGACAAGCCCGAGGACGTCGCCCAGTACGAGAAGGCGCTCAAGGAGCTCCAGAGCGACAGCCCGGGCCCTTCGGAGAGCCGGGATCTCCTCCGGGGGCTCCTCCAACTCTCCTGAAGCCTCCAACTCGCCTGAAACGTCAGTACGATGACGTGTGATCAGATCGTGAAGGCGCGATCGAGGGTCTGCTAGGGATCGAGGGATCACATGTCGTCGTCCTACTTCACCGACCTTGCACAGCAGTACATCGACGGTGAGTGGCGCCCGGGTACCGGTTCCTGGGACATCATCGACTTCAACCCGTACGACGACGAGAAGCTGGCGTCGATCACGATAGCCACCGTCGACGAGGTCGACCAGGCGTACCAGGCGGCCGCCCGGGCCCAGAAGCAGTGGGCCGCGACCAACCCCTACGTCCGCCGTGGCGTCTTCGAGAAGGCCCTGAGGCTCATCGAGGAGCGCGAGGCCGAGATATCCGAGGCGATCGTCGCCGAGCTCGGCGGGACGCGCCTGAAGGCCGCCTTCGAACTGCACCTCGCCAAGGAGTTCCTGCGCGAGGCGGTCCAGCTCGCGCTGCGCCCCGAAGGCCGGATCCTCCCCTCGCCGGTGGACGGCAAGGAGAACCGCGTCTACCGCGTACCGGTCGGCGTCGTGGGCGTGATCAGCCCCTTCAACTTCCCGTTCCTGCTCTCGATCAAGTCCGTCGCCCCGGCGCTCGCGCTCGGCAACGCCGTGGTGCTCAAGCCGCACCAGAACACGCCGATCGTCGGCGGCGCCCTGGTCGCGAAGATCTTCGAGGACGCGGGGCTGCCCGGCGGTCTGCTGAACGTCGTCATCACCGACATCGCGGAGATCGGCGACGCCTTCCTCGAGCACCCGGTGCCCAAGGTCATCTCCTTCACCGGCTCCGACCAGGTCGGCCGGCACGTGGCCACCGTCTGCGCCCGGCAGTTCAAGCGCTCAGTCCTCGAACTCGGTGGCAACAGCGCGCTGGTGGTCCTCGACGACGCCGACATCGACTACGCGGTCGACGCGGCCGTCTTCAGCCGGTACGTCCATCAGGGCCAGGTCTGCATGGCCGCCAACCGCATCCTGGTCGACCGGACCGTCGCCGGCGAGTTCACCGAGAAGTTCGTCGCCAAGGTGAAGACCCTCAAGGCGGGCGACCCGCGCGACCCGGAGACCGTCATCGGCCCGGTCATCAACTCCTCGCAGGCGGACGCCGTCGCGGGCGCGGTCGAGCAGGCCCTCGCCGAGGGCGCCACGGCCCTGGTGCGCGGCGGGCGCATCGACAACCTCGTCGAGCCGTCCGTCCTGACCGGCCTGCCCGCCGACTCGGCCCTGCTGCGGCAGGAGGTCTTCGGCCCGGTCGCCTTCCTCGTCCCGTTCGACGGCGAGGAGGAGGCCGTACGCCTCGTCAACGACACCCCGTACGGCCTGAGCGGCGCCGTCCACACCGGTGACATCGAGCGCGGTGTGAACTTCGCCAAGCAGATCGACACCGGCATGTTCCACGTGAACGACGGCACCGTCCACGACGAGCCGATCGTCCCGTTCGGCGGCGAGAAGCACTCGGGTCTGGGCCGGCTCAACGGCGAGACGATGCTGGACTCCTTCACCACGCTGAAGTGGATCTCCGTGCAGCACGGGCGGAGCGGTTTCCCGTTCTAGACCTCAACGGCGGTCCCTTGCGGACAGAACCTGACCGCAAGGGTCCGTAACTTCGTCTGTGTCGGGGGAGAGGCCCCCGGATCCGGCGAAAGGCGGCGGTCATGGTCACTCACGTTCCCGCGGAGGCACCCGGCGACGAGCGCGGAGCGCTGCTCTCCTTCATCGAGGAGCAGCGCGGCGGCATCCGGCGGGCGGTGCTGGGGCTGACCGAGGAGCAGGCCGCGAGCACGCCCAGCGCCAGTGAGCTGTCGCTCGGCGGGCTGCTCAAGCACGTCGCCGAGGTCGAGCAGGGCTGGATCGCGCGTGCCAAGGGCGAGCCGCCGGCCGTCCAGCGGGACGAGTCGAACTGGCACGAGTGCTTCCGGCTGGTGGGCGACGAAAGCGTGGAGTCCTGTCTCGCGTACTACGAGAAGGTGGCGGCCGAGACGGAGGCGTTCATCCGATCGGCGCCCAGCCTCGACGACACCTTCCTGCTGGAGAAGACGTCCTGGAACCCGAAGGACGAGTGGCTCTCGCTGCGCTGGGTGTGCCTGCACCTGATCCGCGAGACGGCCCGGCACGCCGGCCACGCCGACATCATCCGGGAGTCGCTGGACGGCGCCACCGCCTTCGAACTGGTGGCGAAGGAGCAGGGCAGCTCCTGGGGCTGAGGCCCTGTGGTTCTACGCTGGCCCCATGTCAGCGATCCGTCTCCTCGTGCTCGGCGCGGTCCGCATGCACGGGCGGGCCCACGGCTACCAGGTGCGCAACGACCTGGAGTACTGGGGCGCGCACGAGTGGTCCAGCGCCAAGCCCGGCTCGATCTACCACGCCCTGAAGCAGATGGCGAAGCAAGGGCTGCTGCACGCGCACGAGGTCGCCCCGTCCACGGCCGGCGGCCCGCCGCGCACGGAGTACGAGCTCACCGGGCAGGGGACCGAGGAGTACTTCCGGCTGCTGCGCGAGGCGCTGGTCACGTACGACCAGCGGGGGGACGTGAAGACGGCCGCCGTCGGCTTCGTCGTCGACCTGCCGCGGGCCGAGGCGGTCGCGCTGCTGAAGGAGCGCACCCTGCGGATCGAGCAGTGGCGGGCCTCCGTCCTGGAGCACTACGTCCCCGAGGAGGGGTCCGGACAACTGGGCCACATCGGCGAGATCATGAACATGTGGGTCCACACGGCCGACTCCGAGGCCGAGTGGACCCGCGGTCTCATCGAGCGCATCGAGGGCGGTGCCTACACCTTCGCCGACGAGGGCGACCCGTTCGTCGGCGTGCTGGCCGAGGGCGCGGAGAACCCGTACGCGACGGGGGAGCGGCACCCGGAGGACGACCGCTAATCAAATTTGACGAATGGAAGGCCCGGGGTTACCTTCGAGCGTGTAGTCAAGTTTGACTAGCGAGGGAGTCCCTGTGGCCGACACGGCGATCACCGTCGATGGCGCGGAGAAGAGATACGGCGGAAAGAAGGCGCTGGACGGGCTCGACCTGCGGGTCGCGCGCGGCACGGTGCACGGGGTGCTCGGCCCGAACGGCGCGGGCAAGACCACCCTGGTGAGGGTCCTGTCCACCCTGCTGCGACCCGACGCGGGCCGGATCGAGGTGTCCGGGCACGACGTGGTGCGCGAGGCGTACGCCGTACGGCTGCGCATCGGCCTGCTCGGCCAGCACGCCGCGCTCGACGAGGAACTGGGCGGGCGGCAGAACCTGGAGCTGTTCGGCCGGCTGCACCACCTGGGCGCGAGGCGGGCACGCGCGCGTGCCGACGAGCTCCTGGAGCGCTTCGACCTGGCCGACACCGGCCGCAAGGCGGTCCGGCAGTACAGCGGCGGCATGCGGCGCCGCCTGGACCTCGCGGCCTCCCTGATCACCGAACCGGAGGTGCTGTTCCTGGACGAGCCGACCACCGGCCTCGACCCGCGCGGCCGCGCCGAGGTGTGGGACTCCGTCCGCTCCCTGGTCGGCGGCGGTACGACGGTCCTGCTCACCACGCAGTACCTGGAGGAGGCCGACCAGCTCGCCGACCGCATCTCGGTCGTCGACGCCGGCCGGGTCATCGCCGAGGGCACCGCGGACGAGCTGAAGGCGGAGACCGGCGGCGACCGCATCGACGTGGTCCTGCGGGAGGCTGGCCAACTGGGCGCGGCTGTCGCCCTGCTGCCGCTCACCGGAGTCACCGTCGACACCGACCGCCGCCTGCTGAGCGCCCCGGTGACCGACCGCATGGAGGCGCTCTCCGGAGTCGTACGGGCCCTCCAGGAGGCCGGCATCGAGGCGGAGGACGTCGCCCTGCGCCGCCCGACGCTGGACGAGGTGTTCCTGCACCTCACCGGGGACGACCGCCGAGTGAAGGAGGCCGCGTGACCGCCTATGCCCTGACCGACTCCTGGACCATGACCCGCCGGGAACTCGCCCGCTGGGCGCGGCAGCCGGTCCAGCTGGTCGTCAACCTCATCTTCCCGGTGATGCTGCTGCTCATGTTCGGCTACCTGATCGGCGGCGGCCGGGGGGTGAACGGCGAGTACCGCGACTACCTGATCCCCGGCATGCTCGCGCTCACCATGGCCTTCGGCCTGGAGGGCACGATGATCGCCGTCACCCGGGACCTCGACAAGGGCGTCATCGACCGCTTCCGCTCGATGCCCATGGCCGACGGGGCCGTCCTGGTGGGCCGTTCGGCGGCCGACATGCTCCAGTCGGCGATGGCCCTGGTGGTGCTCATCGGCGTGGGCGCCGCGCTCGGCTGGCGGGTCCACGGCGGTCCGGTGGCCTTCCTGGGAGCCGTGGGCCTGCTGCTCCTGTTCCGGTTCGCCATGCTGTGGATCGGCATCTACCTGGCGCTGGTGGCCGGAAAGCCGGAGATGGTCCAGGCCGTGCAGATCCTGGTCTGGCCCATCGGCTTCCTGTCCAACGCCCTGGCCCTCCCCGACACCATGCCCGGCTGGCTCGGCACGGTCGTCGAGTGGAACCCCATGTCCCACACGGCCACGGCCGTACGGGACCTGTTCGGCACCCCCGGCGCGGAGTCCGGGCACGTGGGGGCGGCGCTCGTCTGGCCCCTGGCCCTGCTGGCGGTGTTCTTCCCGCTGGCGGTACGGAGGTTCGGGCGGCTGAGCCGCTAGGGCGTGTCCGTAAAGTCCCGTCGTCCGCCCGGAGGGCGGGCCCTGCGGCGTTCGGTGCGTGCTCTCGGCGTGCCGGGCGGACGCCCGCGTACTGGTTGTACGTGGGTGTTCGGCCGGTGCGGCGAGAGTGCGTGCCGGGCGTCGCGGGGCAGGCGGGACTTTGCGGACACGCCCTAGTGATGGAGCCCTGAGCCGCTAGTGATGGAACCCGGTCGCCGCGCCCTTGTCCTGCGTGAAGGGGCGCGGCTGCCGGCGCAGTTCCGGCAGCAGCCGTTCCAGGTCCTGGGCGAGCAGCTCGGCGAGGTCGGCGGAGAAGCCGTTGCGGCACACCACCCGCAGCACCGACAGGTCCTCCCGGTGCGGCGGGAAGGTGTACGCGGGCACCAGCCAGCCGCTCTCGCGCAGCCGCCGTGAGACGTCGAAGACGTCGTACCACGTCACGTCCGGGGCGGTCGTGAAGGCGAATACCGGCAACTCGTCGCCCCGGGTGAGCAGCCGGAAGTCACCCAGCGCCTCGATCCGCCCGGCGAGCCCCGTGGCCACGTCCCGCGCGGCCTGCTGCACGGCCCGGTAGCCGTCCCGGCCCAGCCGCAGGAACGTGTAGTACTGCGCCACGACCTGCGCGCCCGGCCGCGAGAAGTTCAGCGCGAACGTCGGCATGTCGCCGCCCAGGTAGTTGACCCGGAACACCAGCTCCTCCGGCAGCGCGTCCGCGTCCCGCCACAGCGCCCAGCCGACGCCCGGGTAGACGAGCCCGTACTTGTGCCCCGAGGTGTTGATCGACGCCACCCTCGGCAGCCGGAAGTCCCACACCAGGTCCTCGTCGAGGAACGGCGCGACCATGGCACCGGACGCCCCGTCGACATGCACGGGGATGTCGAGTCCGGTGCGCTCCTGCACCGCGTCCAGCGCCGCGCACAGCTCGGCGACCGGCTCGTAGGACCCGTCGAAGGTCGAGCCGAGGATCCCGACGACCCCGATGGTGTTCTCGTCGCACAGCTCGGCCGCGGCCTGCGGGTCCAGGTGGAACCGCTCGCCCTCCATGGGCACCAGCCGGGCCTCCACCTCCCAGAAGTTGCAGAACTTCTCCCAGCAGACCTGCACGTTCACGCCCATCACCAGATTGGGCCGGGCCCCCGGGTACCGCCCGGCGTTGCGCCGCGCCCACCGCCGCTTCAGCGCCATCCCGGCGAGCATGCACGCCTCGCTGGACCCGGTCGTCGAACAGCCCACGGCCGCCGCCGGGTCGGGCGCGTTCCACAGGTCGGCGAGCATCGCCACGCACCGCCGCTCCAGCTCGGCGGTGCGCGGGTACTCGTCCTTGTCGATCATGTTCTTGTCCCGGCACTCCGCCATCAGCACCCCGGCCTCCGGCTCCATCCAGGTGGTGACGAAGGTGGCGAGGTTCAGCCGCGCGTTGCCGTCCAGCATCAGCTCGTCGCGCACGAGCTGGTGGGCGGTCGCCGGTGCCATGGGCTGGTCCGGGAGCCGGTGTGTGGGCGGGGCCTCGGCCATGTCGCCGAGCGGGTTGGCGGGACCGTAGAAGGGGTTGACGGACAGGCGGCGTTCGCCGGGCTGACGGGGGCCTTCGTTGAGCGGCAAGGGAGCCTCCAGGATGGGTTCGGGAGCGGGTGTCAGCGGACGGGCGTCCCGTCCGGCCGCAGCTGCATCTGGGGCCGGCCCGTGACCAGCAGCCAGGCCGGCAGCGAGGCGACGCAGAGCAGGGTGATGATCCCCGGCGAGGCGACCAGCACGGCGGCGACGAACAGGCTGATCCAGCCCTGCCGGGTGATGGCCAGCAGCACCCCCAGCACTCCGGCGGACACCCCCACGGCGGGATGCACTCCGGACACCAGGGCGTGCGCGCACAGCCCGAGGGCGGTGCCGACGAACACGGCCGGGAAGATGCGCCCGCCGCGGAAGCCGCAGGACGCGGCGACGAGCAGCGCGGCCAGCTTCACCACCGTCAGGACGGCGAACTCACCGGCCGACCGGCCGTCCGGGTCGTGCGCCAGCTCGGCGATCTCGTCGAGCCCCTTGAACAGCGTCAGATGGCCGCCCAGGGCGGCGAGAGCGCCCAGCACGGCCCCGCCCGCCGGGAGCATCAGCATCGGATGCCGCAGCCGGCGGAACGCCGCGTGGACGTACGGGAAGGCGCGCACGGCTCCCATGCCGAGCAGCGCGCCCGCCGCGGCGACCAGGACAGCCGCCGACAGGTCCCCCCAGCCCGGCCGGCCGAACGACGGCAGGTCCAGGTCGAAGCTCGGGTGGTCGACGAGGGTCGCCGTCAGGGCACCGGCCGCCGCGGCGGTCAGCGGCGGGAACAGGTTGTCCCACAGCAGACCGCGCGTCTCCTGCCGGGCCAGCACCTCGGAGATCACCAGGGCCGCGGCCACGGGCGTGCCGAACAGGGCGCCGATCGTCGCCGCCTCCGCCAGCGCCGGCCAGATCCTGCCCGGCGCCCGGGGGAGTGCCCGGCCGCCCAGCCAGACCGCCAGGCCGACGTTCACGGCGATGATCGGGTTCTCGGGGCCCAGGCTCGGCCCGCCGGCCAGCATCAGCGCGGTCGCCAGCAGCAGCCCCGGCAGCACGACGGGCGGCAGGACCGGCGCGTCCAGGCCGACCGTGGCCGGATCGGGGCCCGCGTGGCCCGGCACCTTCCACACCACCAGCCCGACGGCGACCCCGGTCGCGACGAGCATCACGAACATCCACGCCACCGAGTACCGGCCGACCCCCAGCGCGTCCGGCACCGTCCGCCACAGCACGCCCTGGAGCTCCTCGGCGGCGGCTTCCACCCCCACCAGAAGCAGGCTGGACACCACCCCCACGGCCAGGGCGGGCAGGACCGACGGCAGCAGGGCGCGGGCGGGAGTCGCGGGGGTGACGGAGGGCGCCTGCCGCGCGGAGTCCTGGACCACGGGCACACGATAAGCGGATCAAAGGGGACGAACGGGAAACACGCTTGCGCCCGCCCAGCGGAAGAGCGATTAACTTTCGCCGGTCCGCCGCAATTCCCCGGTAATGGTGCGGCCCCCTGCTCGCCGGTCAATTAACTCGTAACTTTAGGCCGCATGGGGTGTTACCTTCGAACACCTTGACGACGGAACTCGTATGGCAGCGCTGTCTTTCCGGCGCCCGCCCATTCGCCGTGACCGTCGGCAAAGCGGGGGGAGCGCGCGTGGCGAGTCATATGAAAAACGCGAGCCCGGAAGTCGGGGCCGCGAACGGCGCGGGATCGGTGGCGAGTGTCGCCGGACAGCACGCCGGGCTGCTGCTCACCGGCGTGCTGCTCGGCCTGCTGGGGGTGGGCGCCGCGCTCGCCCAGCCCTGGGCCATCGGCAGGCTGATCGAGGCGGCGGGCGGCGGTGCCCCGCTGACCGGCCCCATCGCACAGCTGGTCGCCCTGTTCTGCGCGGGCGCCCTCTTCTCCTCGCTCCAGGCCTACGCCATCGGGCGGGCCGGGGAGAATATCGTCTTCGACGTCCGTCGGATCCTGGTCGGACGGCTTCTGCGCGCCGATCTCACCGCGTTCGGGAAAGAATCCCAGGGCGATATTTTCACCCGCACGGTCACCGATACCTCACTGGTGAAGATTGCCCTCTCACAGAGCCTCGCCCAGCTGATCATCAGCGGCGCCACGGTCATAGGCGGCGTCGTCCTGATGTTCCTCATCGATCTGTGGCTGATGGCCATCACCATGAGCTGTCTGGCGGCCGCCAGCATCGTCTCCATCGCGCTCGCCCGGAAGCTGCGCAAGGTCGCTCTGCAGAACCGGGACGACACCGGGGCGTTCGCCGGTGACATACAGCGCGTGCTCTCCGCGCTGCCCACGGTGAAGGCGTCCCGCGCCGAGTCCCGTGAGGCCGCCCGCATCGGCGGACTGGCCGAGAGGACGCGGCGTTCGGGCATCCGGGTCAACGCCTACAACGCCCTGCTGATGCCGTCCATGAACGTCGGCACGCAGGGCGCCCTGGCCGTCGTGGTGGGCGTCGGGATGGCCTGGGTGGCCCGCGGCGAGATGGACATGGCCAGTCTGACCACGTTCATCATGTATCTGTTCCAACTGGTGTCGCCGCTGGTCATGTTCTTCATGGGGGTCGGTCAGTTCGTCCAGGGCCGAGCCGCTGTCCACCGCGTGGACGAACTCGCCCGCCTGGCCCAGGAGGGCGACGGCCCGGAGGGCGTGGCGGAGCCCGCGCCCCTCGGGCGGCTCGCCCGGCACCGGCCGGCGGTCGAGTTCCACGACGTGCGCTTCGCCTACCGGCGAGGCAAGCGGGCGGAGAGGACGCAGGTGCTCAACGGCGTCTCCTTCAGCGTGCCGGCGCGCGGGCTGACGGCGGTGGTCGGGCCCTCGGGAGCAGGCAAGACCACCATGTTCCAGCTGATCGAACGCTTCTACTCGGTGGACGGCGGCAGCGTCCGGCTCAGCGGGCACGACATCGAGGCGCTGCCCCTCGGCACGGTCCGCGGGCTGGTGGGCTATGTCCAGCAGGACAGCGCGGCCATGCGCGGCACCATCCGGGAGAACCTGACCTACGCCAACCCCCACGCCGGCGACGACGCCGTCCAAGAGGCGGTGGCGATGGCCGGCCTCACCTCGGTGATCGCCCAGCTCCCGCGCGGCCTCGACACCGAACTCGGCGACCAGGGCAGCGGATTGTCCGGCGGCCAGCGCCAGCGCCTGTGCATCGCCCGCACGCTGTTGCAGCAGCCCGCGGTCATGCTGCTCGACGAAGCCACCTCCAACCTGGACTCCGACTCGGAGCGGGACTTCCGCGACGTGGTGCGCCGGATCTCCCGGCGGTGTGCGGTCATCGCCATCGCCCACCGGATCTCCACGGTGATCGACGCCGACAAGATCGTGGTGATGGAGGGCGGCAGAGTGCGGGCCACCGGCGTGCACCACGACCTGATGGAGCGCGACGAGCTTTACCGGCGCCTCGCCGGCTCGCAGCTGCACGCCGAGCCGGGTCTCATGGCCCCGCCGAGGGCTCCGGCGACCGCCCGGGAACGGATGGAACCGTGGACGCCCCCGCCCTCTTTCGCGGTCGGCTGGCCACCGCATGTCGGACTCACCGAGCAGACGTTGCAGCTTCGGCCCGTCAAGAGTGAGGAGCAGAGGTGAGTACCACCGATGTCGCCATCGTGGGCACCGGACCCAACGGCCTCGCGGCCGGCGTGGTCCTGGCCCGTGCCGGGCTGCGCGTGGAGCTCCACGAGGCGGCCGGGACCATCGGCGGAGGGCTGCGCACCGGTTCGCTCTTCGACTCCGGCGTCGTGCACGACATCTGCTCCGCCGTCCACCCCATGGCCGCCGCGTCCCCGTTCTTCCGCGCGTTCGACCTGGCGGCCCGCGGGGTCGAGCTCCTCCAGCCCGAGATCAGTTACGCCCATCCGCTGGACGGGGGCCGTGCCGCACTGGCCTACCGCTCACTGGAGAAGACCTGCGAGCACCTGGGCTCCGACGGCCCCGGCTGGCGCCGGCTGATGGGCCCGCTGCTCGAACGCAGCGAGGCGGTCGTCGACCTCGTCCTGTCCGGGCAGCGCGGCCTGCCGCGGGATCCAGCGGCGGCCCTGCTGCTGGCGAGCCGGGTCGCGGTCCACGGCAGCCGGCTCGGCGCGGCGCGCTTCCGGGGCGAGGAGGCGCGCGCCCTGCTGACCGGTGTCGCCGCGCACGCGGTCGGCAAGCTGCCGAGCGTGGCGTCCGCGGCGGTGACCATGCTGCTGGGCCACCTGGCGCACGGGACGGGGTGGCCGCTGCCGCGCGGTGGCAGCGGCCGCATCGCACAGGCGCTGGCCGAGGACATCACGGCGCACGGCGGCGTCTTCCACACCGGACACCACGTGGCGGACCTGTCCGAACTGCACGGCGCACGCGCGGTCCTCCTCGACACCAGCCCCAAGGGCCTGCTGGCCCTCGCGGGCGGGAGGCTGCCCCGCGCCTACGCCCGCGCTCTGGAGCGGTTCCGCTACGGCCCGGGCGCCGCCAAGGTCGACTTCCTGGTCTCCGAGCCGATCCCCTGGACCGACCCGGAGGTGGGCCGCGCCGGCACGGTGCATCTGGGCGGCACGCACGCCGAGATGGTGCGGCAGGAGACGGCGAACGCCCACGGAGTGCGGACCGGGGAGCCGTTCGTCCTCGTGGTCGACCCGGCGGTGGCCGACGCCGGGCGGGCCCTGCCCGGCAAGCGCCCCGTGTGGGCGTACGCGCATGTGCCGAACGGCGACCCCACCCACCCCTACGACCTGGTCCGGGCACGGATCGAGCGCTACGCCCCCGGCTTCGGGGACACCGTCGTCGCTCACCGTTCCGTCGCCGCCGCCGCGTACGAGGCCTACAACCCCAACTACGTCGGCGGGGACATCGGTTCCGGGGCCATGACGCTCTATCAGAGCATCGCGCGGCCCGTACCGCGCTTCGACCCCTACCGCACTCCGCTGCCCGGAGTCTTCCTGTGTTCCTCGGCCACCCCGCCGGGTCCCAGTGTGCACGGAATGTCTGGATACCTGGCCGCCCTCTCCGCACTCCGGCATTGTTTCGGGATATGTGAGGTACCCGACTTGGCGCCCGATCCGGCACCACTCGAATTCGGGCGTCCCGGCTAATACAGGGCGCGCTCGTTCGAGGTCTCGTCAGCTCCCGCTATCCAGGACCGGGGTGATAAATCGGCGCCCAAAATCCATGGAACAGTCCATATCGCTTTGGTACGGTGGAGCCAACGAAGCTCCCCACAAGCTCCGTTGAGGCGTTACCGTGCTGCTGTCTGACTAACCACGCGGGCGGTTGCGGAGATTTCCGCGACCGCTGTAGCCGGCACCCCACCTCTCGCCCGGCTCCAACTCCTCGGCTTCATGACGCTCCCATCGGTATGGCAGTGGGGACATCATGAACGGGGAATATCTGTGGTAACCGGAGTTGCAGACATAGGCTACGGCAGACAGTTCGAAGGCTGGTACGACCGACTGATCCCGGACGACAGGATCACCGCCGAGGCCGTAAAGGGACTGGCGGACCGCCACCCCGCTCCCGAGGCGGGGACCCTTGAATTCGGTGTCGGCACCGGGCGGATCGCCATCCCGCTGTCCCGGAGCGTCGGCCATGTGACCGGCGTGGACTCCTCTCCGGAGATGCTGGACGCGCTGCGCGTCAAGCTGAAGGACGGCGGGGACGTCACCCCGGTGCACGGGGACATACGCACCTACACCTCGGGATCCCGCTACGGAATGGTGTATTCCGTATGCGCGACCCTGTCGTGCCTGACCACTCCCGAGGACCAGCGGCGGGCCGTGCGGGGCGCGGCCGACCTCCTGGTCCCCGGTGGCCGGCTGGTCGTCGAGACACACAACAAGCCGGCGATCCTGGCCCTTCACGAGGGCCGGACCCGCACCACCTACTTCGTCCCCTACCCGGAGCCGGGGACAGGTGTGCAGACCCATTCCACCCTGCTCGACGGCGGCCTGTGGCACTGCTCGCACATCCTGTACCAGGCCGACGGGACCACCAGGGTGGGCAGCGAACTCACGCGGCTGACCACCCCGGAGGACGTCGACGGCTACGCCCGCGAGGCCGGGCTGGAGCCCGAGGCCCGTATGTCGCGATGGGACGGCACCCCTTACAGCGAGGGGGCGCCCATGTTCATGTGCTCCTACGTCAAACCCTGAGCGCACTACACACAGCACGCGGTTGGCCATAAGGGGGTTGCACGTGGGGCGTCCGCCAGTACTTCCGGTAGACAAGAAACTCGGCCTGGTGGTCCGGGTGATGAGCGGTGAACTGACGGCGGCGGAAGCCGCCCGGGAAGCAGGAGTGTCCGAGCAGTCGGTGTCGAACTGGCGCCGGCAGTTTATTGAGGGCGGCCGTAACGGTCTGGCCGGCGACGGTGGAAGACACACCGAGGAAGCGTCCCGGATGGCCGAACTGGCACAAGAAAACGCCATGCTCAAGACGACGATCGGCGAACTCTACATGGAACTGCGGAAATACGGCCGGAGCACGGCCGTACGCCCGCCGCAGCGTCGTGAAGGAACTCGGCCGGGACGGCTCGTCAATTAACTCATAAATTGAGTCCGGAATCACATGTTAGCCTTCCGGGCAGACAGTCACTTCACATCACGGGGGAGGGAATGTGGCGTCTTTGGAGCGCCAGTTTGCTGTCGGCATTTCTGGATTGGCCGGCGCGAGCCTTCTGACCGGTGCGGTAACTCGATTCACCGGTAAACGCGAGCGTGCCCGCCGCTATACGCTGCACGAGCGGCCGGACGGCAGCCTCGTCGAGGTCGACGTCCACATCCCTCCGCAGGCACAGCGCGCCGTTCTGTTCGACAACGGTATGGGCGCGCCCCAGGAATACTGGGACTGGGTCTGCCGCGCACTTCCCGCCGACATGGGGTACGTGCGGTTCAACCGCCCGGGCTACGGGCTCAGCACGCCGGACACCCGGTACGGCGCCGAGTCGCACTTCGAGCTGTTGCAGGAGCTGCGCGACACCTACATCGCCGACCTCCCGGTCGTCCTGGCAGGCCACTCCCTGGGCGGGTACTTCGTCGCGGCCTACGCGGCGCGGCATCCGGACGCGGTGAAGGGTGTGACCCAGGTGGTCATGATCGACGCCACCGAAGTGATCAGCCTGCGCCACGCCCGCCGAACCGACGTCGACCGCTGGTCCCACCAGCGGATGGTGATGGAGCAGGTGTTCGCCGCCACGGGTCTGTCGGTCTTCCGGCCCGCCATGAACGTGAACCAGCAGTACCGCCCGGACATCAACCGGAGCTACAAGGCGTTCCTGGCCACCCCCCGCACCTGGGCCACGGCCCACCGGGAGTACCGGGACGCGATGACCTATCCGGAACTGACCGAGCTGGACTGCCCGCTGACCGTCATCACGGCGGAGAACAACATCGGCGACAACACCCTGCACGCCGGGATCCAGGCCAGGCTGGCCGTCATCTCCGAGCGGGCCCGGCACCACTTCGTCGTCGGCTCCGATCACGAGTCCCTGCTCTCCGCGCGCAAGCACGCCGAAGAGGTGACGGAACTGATCGCCGGCGAACCGCCCCGCGAACCGCTCGGGCCGTCGTGGCGGCCGTCCGTCAAGGTGACCCGGGCCGCCCAGCGCGAGGAGGAGCCGGCGTGATCATGAAGGTCGACACCGAACGCGTGAAGATCGCCGCCGTCACGACGTCACTCGCCACCTGGCTGGTCGCGACGGCCGTGGCCCAGATCCCCGAGCAGCGCTTCGACGGTCTCCTGCGCCGCGGGAAGGTGCGCATACCGACCCCGAACTGGCGCTTCTTCGGGCCGAACCCCGGCGTCAAGGACAACCATCTCCTCTACCGCGATCTGGTGGACGGCAAGCCCGGGGAGTGGACGGAGGTTCCGATCGTCCAGGACCGGCCGTGGTACGCACTGGCCTGGAACGCCCGCAACCGGAGTCCGAAGGCCCTGTTCGACGCCACCCAGCACGCCCTCACCTACGCGGTCGCCTTCGGATCGGAGGTACTCCCCGTGACGACGGCGACCGGGTACCGGCTGCTGGCCCGCTACATCCAGCTCCACCTGCCGCATGCCGAAGGGGCCTCGCACAGCCAGTTCATGCTGCTGCATTCGTATCCCACCAGCCCGGAAGACCGGCAGATCGAACCCGTCTTCGTCTCCATGGAATTCCCCCTGGAGGGCGACGTCACCCCTGCCGATGCGCCGTCCCGGCTGGCCGCATAGCGAGTCGATCAACCCTCTCGACTGGAAGCCGCGCACTCACTCGGCACCCTCGTGCCGCGTGAGTCCGCGCCCTCCCGCCGAACGGCTGGAGAACTCGCTCAGAGCTTTTCCCAGAGAAAGAGGACATCACATGTCTGTTGTGGCCGACTTCGCCAACACCGAGCTGGCCGACGTCACCCCGGGCCGTATCGGCAACGAGGCGACCCCGACCATGCTCACCCCGACGGCCACCCTCGCCACCCCCGAGGGTGTCGCGGTGACCGCCGCGACCGCGTACGCGCTGAACGAGGTCACGAACGACCTCGCGGGCTGAACGATCGGCCGTCAGGCGACGCTGACCGGCATCGCCGGCTCCGTCCGATGAAAGACGCGGCGGCACGGTACGCCCGATACGCATACCGTGCCGCCGCTTTCGTATCCACCGTACTCGCATCACACCTTCGGGAGCACCCATCCATGTTCCTCAGCGCTCCGCCCGAGGTCACGGCACGCCGAGTGGCTTCGCTGGGTACTTTGGTCTCCGCACTGGAAATGCTGAGCCAGACGCGCAAGTTCGAAGACGGCGAAATGCTGAGCGGCCAATTGGCGAACATGCGCCCCAAGTTCGCCAAGCGTTTTCCCCGGCTGACGCGCGCTCTTGAGTCCAAGCAGGCGGCGGTCGCCCTGTACGGGGTACAGGCGGGTGCTTCCGCCGCCACGCTGATCTGGGGTCACAAGCGCTCGGTGCGCACGGCGGGCAGTGCCGTTCTGGCGGTGACGGGCGCGGCCGGACGGCTGCGCTCCCCCTTCGGCGGGGACGGCGCCGACCAGCTCCAGCAAGTGATCAACATCGTCCTCGCCTCCACCGGCACCTTCAAGGACGGCGAGAAGGCCCGCGACGTGGCCATGCGCGCCCTGGCCCTGGAGACGACCATCTCCTACATCGCGTCCGGCGTGGTCAAGCTCGTGTCCCCGGTGTGGCTCAGCGGAGAGGCGTTCAGCGGAGTCATCCGTACCCGCAACTACGGGGACCAGCGCGTCTACCGCCTCGTGCACGAGTACCCGATGGCGGGAAAGCTCGTGACCTGGGGGACGATCGCCGCGGAGGTCTCCTTCCCGCTGGTCTTCGTCCTGCCCAAGCCCGCGGCGAAGGCGTTCCTCGGCTCGATGACGCTGTTCCACCTGGGAATCGGCCAGTTCATGGGCCTCAACCGCTTCGTGCTGGCCTTCGGCGCCACTCACCCGGCGCTTCTGTACGTCTTCGCCCAGAACGAGAAGCGCGCGGAGCTGCCCCGGCACGAGGGGTGACGGCGCCGGTCACTCCATGCGCTCGGGCTCGATCACCACGGCCGTCCCGTACGCGCACACCTCCGTGCCGACGTCCGCCGCCGCCGTCACGTCGAAGCGGAACGCGAGCACACCGTTGGCACCACGCGCGCGTGCCTGCTCGACGAGTCGTTCCATGGCCTGGTTGCGGGTCTCCACGAGCGTCTTGGTCAGACCGCGCAGCTCACCGCCGACCATCGACTTCAGCCCGGCGCCGATCTGGCTCCCCAGGTGCCGGGACCGGACGGTCAGGCCGAAGACCTCGCCGAGCACCTCCCGCACGCGGTAGCCGGGTACGTCGTTCGTGGTGACGACGAGGACGTCGGGCTGGGGGCCCTGTCCGCCGCCGTAATCATCGATGCCCATGGCTCACAGCTTTCTCCACGACGGCCGACAGTGCATCCTGAGTACCCCCGTGGAACCTGGGCCATGACGGCTGCGTTGATACTTTGAAGCAGTCAGCCCCAGCCCGTACCCCCCAGCAGCAGGAGCCACATCCCCGTGACCACGCTTGCGCTCGGCCCCGAGTGGCTCGACCCGAACTATCTGATCGAGACCTTCAGCCTCCCCGGCATCCTGCTGATCGTCTTCGCCGAGTCGGGTCTCTTCGCGTTCCTGCCCGGCGACTCCCTGCTGTTCACGGCGGGTCTCTTCGTGGCCGAGGGCACCTACATCACGCAGCCCCTGTGGCTGGTCTGCACGCTGATCGTGATCGCCGCCGTCGTCGGTGACCAAGTGGGCTACATGATCGGCAAGTTCCTGGGCCCGAAGCTCTTCAACAGGCCGAACTCCAAGCTCTTCAAGCAGGAGAACCTGGACAAGGCCCACGAGTTCATGGAGAAGTACGGCCCCAAGGCGATCGTCCTGGCCCGCTTCGTCCCGATCGTGCGCACGTTCGCCCCCATCGTGGCCGGCGCCGGCCGCATGAAGTACCGCACGTTCCTCACGTACAACGTCATCGGCGGCATCGCCTGGGGCACCGGCGTCACCCTCGCGGGCTACTGGCTCGGCCAGATCGACTTCATCAAGAAGAACGTCGAGTCGATCCTCATCCTGATCGTCCTGCTCTCGGTCGTCCCGATCATCATCGAGTACCTCCGCGACCGCTCCCAGAAGAAGCGCGCCGCGTCAGAGGCCCCGGCGCCCCAGCCCCCCGTCATGGACGACGCGACGACCCAGCTCCGCCGCATCACCCCGGACGACCAGCCGACCCACCACCAGCCGCAGCAGCCCCCGTACGGCCACCACAACGGCTACGACGACCAGCAGTACTACGGCCAGTACCCGCAGAGCCCGGGCTACGGCCAGCAACAGCCGCAGCAGCAGCCGCAGCAGCCGTACGGCACGCAGCAGGGCCCCTACAACAACGGTTACTGAGCCGCCCGCGGCCGCCGGCGGACCCTAGAAACCCCTGGTCCGCTTGGCGGCCCGCCGCTTCTCCGCGGACCCGATCCGCAGGAACATCCGGGAGATCTCCGACCCGAGATTCACCCCGATGGCGATGGCCATGGCGAGCGCCACCGCCTTCGACAGCGACACCAGTCCTTCGTCCACCTCGTTCTGCGCGATCGCCAGCAGCCCGAAGTACGTCGCGGAACCCGGCAGCAGGGGTCCGATCGCCGCCGTCGTGTAGGGCAGGGCGGAGGCGAACTGGTACCGGGACAGCAACTGTCCGAAGAGTCCCACCAGCCCCGCGGCCGCCGCCGTCGAGGCCACCGGCGAGATGTCCCCCACGTAGTGCATCGCGCCGTACACGACCCACGCGACACCGCCGTTCAGCGTCACCCACACCACGGTGGATCGTTCCTGCTGGAGCAGCACCGCGAACGCCAGTGACAGCAGCATCGACGCGCCGATCATCATCGCCGGGTCGTCGGAGGCCCCGAGCGCCTGGTCGGGGTTCAGCCGCGCCCCCAGCTGCACGCCGAAGTACAGCACCATCAGCACACCCGCGACGATGCCCACGAAGAAGTACATGACCTCCAGCAGCCGCGCGGAGGCGGTGATGTAGAAGCCGGTCAGACCGTCCTGCACTCCCGCCACCAGCGCCCGCCCGGGCAGCAGCGCGAACAGCCCACCGGTGATCACCGCCGACGCCTTCACGTCGACGTGGGCCAGCGTCAGCGCGATCCCGATCGCGGCCGGCGGCGTCGCGGCCACGGTGAACTGGTAGAACTCCGGCAGCCCGCGCCCCGCGCACAGCCACGCCAGCCGGTCGCCGAGCATCGCGCCCAGGGCGGCCGCGACGAACACGATCAGATCACCGCCGACGAGCACGGAGGCCGCACCCGCCAGCAGCCCGCTCGCACCGGTCAGCGCCCAGCCGGGGTAGGGGTGCCGGTTACGGCGGATCTCGGCGAGCCGCCGGTAGGCCTCCTCAAGGGAGACCGCCGTCTCGTCGTCGCTGAGGTCGTCCACCAGCTGGTACACGGCCGCCAGCCGCGTGTAGTCGGTGCCTCTGCGGCGCACGGTCCGCGACGCCGTGACCGGGTCGTCGACGAGCGACGGCTGGTACGAGATCGCCAGCAGCGTGAAGGTGACGTTGGGCTCGCAGCGGTCCAGGCCGTACGACCGGCAGACGGCGAACATGGCCGCCTCGACGTCCTCGGCGCCCTCACCGCCCGCGAGCAGCAACTCGCCGATACGCAGCGTCAGGTCGAGCACGCGCGGCACGGCGGGCCCCGAGTCGTCGGTGCCGCGCTGGCTCGGTTCCGGCGCCGGCCGCTCCGCCACCGGCATGCGCAGCATGGTGCGCATCCGGTCCTGCCAGGGCACGTCCTTGGTCAGGCTGACCACGGGGATCCCGCTCGGCGGGGTGAACGCCGACGGGGCGTGCTTCGAGCTGTACGTGCTCGGCGGCGTGAACGCCGACCCCTCCGGCTCCGCCGACGGCACCTGCGAGACGTCCAGCCCCTCCGGCAGGGCGAACTCGGACGTCGCCTCGGACTCCGTACCGGTCGCCTTGGGCACGGCCAGGCCCTCGGGGATCGCGAACTCCGACGTCGTCGACATGTCCCCGTCGACGGCGGCCCCCGCCGGCGGCAGGAACATGCTCCTGGCCTCGTCCGACTTCGGCTTGCGGTCTTCCGCGTCCGTCACTGCCTGGCGCTCCCTGTACGACACGTAAGCCTCAGTACCCCCAGCCTCAGTATGCGCACATACAGGCGAACGGGCCGCACGCGCAGGCGTACGGCCCGTGAGCATCAGAAGGGTCAGTGACCGCCCTGGTCCTTGAAGCGCTTGTAGGACCGCTCGATCTCGGCCTCGGCCTCGGTGCGGCCCACCCAGTCGGCGCCCTCGACCGACTTGCCGGGCTCCAGGTCCTTGTAGACCTCGAAGAAGTGCTGGATCTCCAGGCGGTCGAACTCCGACACGTGGTGGATGTCCCGCAGGTGCTCCACACGGGGGTCCGTCGCCGGCACGCACAGCAGCTTGTCGTCGCCACCGGCCTCGTCCGTCATCCGGAACATGCCGATCGCCCGGCACTTGATGAGGCAGCCCGGGAAGGTCGGCTCGTCCAGGATGACCAGCGCGTCCAGCGGGTCGCCGTCCTCGCCGAGGGTGTTCTCGACGAAGCCGTAGTCGGTCGGGTAGGCGGTCGAGGTGAAGAGGCGCCGGTCCAGGCGGATACGACCGGTCTCGTGGTCCACCTCGTACTTGTTGCGCGAACCCTTCGGAATCTCGATCGTGACGTCGAACTCCACCGGTGGCTCCTCCATGATCAACACATAGTTCTGGTGGTTAAGTGTCCCTCACGCAGGTGTGTGATCGCGAAAGGGGCTGGTGGTCGTGCCGGAGCTGCGTCCTTGGCGGGCCGCGAGACCGCATGTGGTGCGGATCGCGAACGCCGTACGACCGCGCCTGGCCAGGGCCGCCGCAGCCGCGAAACCACGGGTCGCGCGGCTCGCCAGAGCCGGGAAACCGCAGGTCACACGGGTCACGCGGCCCTGGCAGTACACCGCGGGCGCCACCACCGCCGGTCTGGCGCTGGCCGCCGGTGTGGTGACCGCCGCCGGCCCCTGGGATTCCTCGGGTCAGCGTACGGCCGAGCGGGACCGGGCCGCGGCCCTGGGCCGCGCGGGTGGCACAGATCACGGCCGTGTCCCCGGCGCGCCCGCGCAGCCCCGGCCGGCCCCCAGCGCCGGACCCGTGCTGACCGGCCTGGGCGGCATCAGCACAGTGAAGTCCGCCCCGGACGGCAAGGCCCTCGCGAAGACCCTCATGCCCCTGCTGAAGGACCCGGCGCTCGGCCCCCGGCCCGCGGCGGCGGTCCTGGACGTCACGACCGGCAGACGCCTGTACGGCACCGCCTCGGACGCCGCCCTCACCCCGGCCTCGACGACGAAGATCGCCACGGCCGTCGCCGCGCTGTCCGCGATGGGCGCCGACCACCGCCTCACCACCCGCGCCGCGCTGGAACCCGACACGAAGGAGGTCGTCCTGGTCGGCGGCGGCGACCCCACCCTCACGGCCCGCGAGGCCTCCGACGGCTGGGCGAGCCTGCGCATCCTGGCCGACCAGACGGCCGCGGCCCTGGCCCAGCGCGGCGTCCGCGACGTGACGCTCTCCTACGACACGACCCTCTACGCGGGCAGCCAGAAGCACCCGATCGGAGTCAACCCCAATCTCGCCCTCGTCAGCCCCCTGATGGCCGACGAGGGCCGTACGAACGACTCGACGAGCGGCCCGGTCACCCGCGTGACCGACCCGGCCGCGGACGCGGCCCGCCGCTTCGGGGACCTCCTGAAGGACCGCGGCATCAAGGCCACCTCCCCCGGATTGTCGAAGGCCACGACCCGCGCGAAGACCCTGGCCACGGTCGCCTCGCCCCCGCTCTCGGCCCTCGTCGAACGGATGCTGACCGACAGCGACAACGACATCGCCGAGGCCCTCGCCCGCCACACGGCGATCGCCACGGGCCACCGGGCCGACTTCGCCGGCGCCGACCTGGCGATCAACGCCCGGCTCCGCACACTCGGCCTGCCCGTCAAGGGAGCCGCCTTCAAGGACGGCAGCGGCCTGAACCGCGCCGACAGAATGACGGCCGGCCTCCTCACCGCCCTCCTCGCCAAGGCGGCCGACCCCGCCCACCCCGAACTCCGCCCGGCCCTCACCGGCCTCCCCGTCGCCGGCTTCACCGGCACCCTGACCACCCGCTACACGAACGGCGCAGCCGGCGTGGTCCGCGCCAAGACAGGCACCCTGACCGGCGTGAACACCCTCGCGGGCACGGTCGTCGACCAGAACGGCCGCCTGCTGGCTTTCGCCTTCATGGCCAACAACACGACAAACCCGGCGGCGGCCCAGAAGGCCCTGGACAGGGCGGCGACGACGTTGGCGGCGTGCGGCTGCCGGTAACTGCCTACCTGGCCGCAGGCAGCCGTTCCGCCCGGCCGCGGGCAGCCGGTCTGCCTGGCCGTGGGCAGTCGTTCCGCTGGGGCGGAACGGGTGGGCACGGCCTGCAACGCCGAGCACCGGCCGAGAAACCCCGGCCATGCCGACCCTGGCGCACCGGCCACAACGCCCAGCACCCGACAACCAACCCGGCGACCCCCAACCCTCGCCGCCCTGCCCCAGCGGCCGGCGCTCACGTACGGTTGACGCATGACGAGCATCGGTGGTGCTTCAACCGGCATGGTCGACTGGAATCTCGCGGTGGCGACCGCGACCCGGCTCGTACGGCCGGGCCCCGACGTCAGCGCCGACGAGGCCCGGGCCGTCGTCGCCGAGCTGCGGCGGCATGCCAAGGCCTCGGAGGGACACGTCCGGGGCTTCACCCGCCTGGGCACGGAGGAGGGCCACGACACCCCCGTCCTGGTCGTCGACCGCCCGGGCTGGATCCGCGCGAACGTCGCCGGCTTCCGGGAACTCCTGAAGCCCCTGCTCGACAAGATGCAGGACCGGCGCGGCAACACCCCCGGCGGCACGGTCATGAGCGCCGTCGGCGGCAAGGTCACCGGCGTGGAGCTGGGCATGCTCCTGTCCTTCCTGGCCTCCCGCGTCCTCGGCCAGTACGAGACCTTCGCCCCGGCCACACGCCAGCTTCCGGCCGGCGAGAACGGCGGCGGCAGGCTCCTGCTCGTCGCCCCGAACATCGTGCACGTGGAGCGCGAACTCGACGTCGACCCGCACGACTTCAGGCTCTGGGTGTGCCTGCACGAGGAGACCCACCGCACGCAGTTCACCGCCGTGCCCTGGCTGCGCGACCACCTCGAGGGCGAGATCCAGTCCTTCCTGGGCGAGACCGACGTCGACCCCATGACCGTCCTGGAACGCGTACGCGAAGCCGCCCAGAGCCTCGCCGGGGGTCGCCCCGAGGCCGAGGAGGACGACGGCGGCCGCTCCCTCGTCGAGATCGTGCAGACGCCCGCCCAGCGCGAGATCCTCGGCCGCCTCACCGCCGTGATGTCCCTGCTGGAGGGCCACGCCGACTTCGTGATGGACGGCGTCGGACCGGACGTCGTACCGAGCGTCGGGGAGATCCGCGAGAAGTTCCAGCAGCGCCGCGCCAAGGGCGCCTCCCGCCTGGACCTGGCCCTGCGCAAGCTGCTCGGCCTGGACGCCAAGCTCCGGCAGTACCGGGACGGCGAACGCTTCGTACGGGCCGTCGTCGACGAGGTCGGCATGGACGGCTTCAACCGCGTGTGGACCTCGCCCAACACCCTCCCCACCAAGACGGAGATCGCCAAACCGGCGGACTGGATCGCGCGGGTGCATCGCAGGGCCGAGTAGTGAACATCGCGGGAAGGTCGTGAAAGGAAACGGGCCCGCGGCAGGCGAACGCCCCTCCAATCACCCGTCCGAGGGACCGTGAGCGAGGGGTAGGCGTGCAATGCTCGGGGAACGGCCCGGTTCTGTCACCATCTACACACTCTGCGTGACCGACACTCGGGTTCACCCCCCGAAAACTTCATGAAGGGAACCGGACATGGGTCCCCATCCTGCGGTCGCGGCGATACGCCTGGCGGTCCGCCGCGTCCTCCACGACCTCCTCACCGAGCACCACCGCACCGCCGCCGCACTCCCGCACGCCCCCTCGCACGAGCTGCCGCCCCCGCCGCTCGTGCTCGTGGCATGCTCCGGCGGCGCCGACTCCATGGCCCTAGCCTCCGCCCTCGCCTTCGAGTCCCCGAAGCTCGGCATCAGAGCCGGTGGGGTGACCGTCGACCACGGTCTCCAGCCCGGCTCCGACCTGCGGGCCGCTGAAGTCGTCCTGCGCCTGCGCGAACTCGGCCTCGACCCGGTCGACTCCGTCTCCGTGACCGTGGGCCGCGCGGGCGGACCCGAAGCCGCCGCCCGCGACGCCCGCTACGCCGCGCTCGACACCGCCGCCGAACGCCACGGCGCCGCCGCGGTCCTGCTCGGCCACACGCGGGACGACCAGGCCGAAACCGTCCTGCTCGGCCTCGCCCGCGGCTCCGGCATCCGCTCCCTGTCCGGAATGGCCGCGGTCTCGGGGGCCGACGGCCGTTACCGGCGACCCTTCCTGGAACTCGACCGGCAGACCGCCCGCAAGGCCTGCATGGTCCAGTCCCTGCCCGTCTGGGACGACCCCCACAACGCCGACCCGGCCTACACCCGCTCCCGGCTGCGCCACGAAGGCCTGCCCGCCCTGGAGAAGGCCCTCGGCAAGGGAGTCGTCGAGGCCCTCGCCCGTACGGCCCGGCTCTCCCGCGACGACGCCGACGCCCTCGACTCCTGGGCCGCCCAGGCCGAGGCCACCGTCCGCGACGCCGCCGGGCTCCTGGAGTGCGCGAAGCTCTACGCCCTGCCGCCCGCCGTACGCCGCCGGATCCTGCGCCGGGCCGCCATCGCGGCCGGTGCCCCGGCCGGTTCGCTGTTCGCCCGGCACATCGAGGAAGTCGACCGGTTGATCACCGGCTGGCGCGGTCAGGGTGCCATCAACCTCCCCGGCAAGGTCGTGGCCCGGCGGCAGGGTGGCAGACTGGTGATTCGGCAAGGCTGAATCACGTCCCCTCCGGGAAGTCGGGGGAGGGGCCGCTCAGTCCGGGACGACCGAAAGTGATGCGGGTGGACGCGAAAGACATGGGTGCCGACCTTCAGCAGGTACTCATCACCAAGGAAGAGATCGACGCCAAGCTGGGCGAGCTGGCCGCGAAGATCGACGCGGAGTACGCGGGCAAGGACCTGCTGATCGTCGGCGTCCTCAAGGGCGCGGTGATGGTCATGGCCGATCTCGCGCGGGCGCTGTCCACCCCCCTCACCATGGACTGGATGGCCGTATCCTCGTACGGGGCGGGCACCCAGTCCTCCGGTGTGGTGCGGATCCTCAAGGACCTCGACACCGACATCAAGGGCAAGCACGTCCTCATCGTCGAGGACATCATCGACTCCGGCCTGACCCTGTCCTGGCTGATCTCCAACCTCGGCTCGCGCGAGCCCGCCTCCCTCAAGGTGTGCACGCTGCTGCGCAAGCCCGAGGCCGCGAAGGTCGCCATCGACGTGGAATGGGTCGGGTTCGACATCCCCAACGAGTTCGTCGTGGGCTACGGCCTCGACTACGCCGAGAAGTACCGCAACCTCCCGTTCGTCGGTACGCTCGCGCCCCACGTGTACGGCGGCTGAAACTCCGGCCGGGTGCCGTGACGGTGATCGGGAACCCCAGCGCGCTTCCCGCCGTTGGAGCATGCGTAGACGGATCGCCAGCCGTCCCGCGCGGCTTCAGGTGACAATGCTGGGGTACCGTCCGAAGAACAGGCTTTATCAAACTCACTATGGCAGGAGGGACGGGGCGGCACCGCTCCGTATGGATGGACGTGAAGCGATACTTCCGTGGGCCGGTCATGTGGATCGTGCTGGCCGTCCTTGCCGTGGTCGTGTTGATGCAGGTCGTCGGCTCGTCCGGCGGCTACAAGACGGTGGACACCGGCCAGGTCGTCCAGGCGATCAACCAGAACAAGGTGGAGTCGGCCAAGCTCACCACCGGCGATGACGAGACCATCAAGGTCACGCTCAAAGAGGGCGTAAAGGTCGAGGGCAGCTCCAAGATCCAGGCGAGCTACATCGGCAACCAGGGCGAGGACATCGCCAACACGCTGCAGAACAAGTTCCAGAACAAGCAGATCCCGGACGGCTACACGGTCTCGCCGTCCAAGCAGAACCCGTTCATCGGGATGCTGATCTCTTTCCTGCTTCCCTTGATTCTCATCGTGGTCCTCTTCCTGTTCCTGATGAACCAGATGCAGGGCGGCGGCTCCCGCGTCATGAACTTCGGGAAGTCCAAGGCCAAGCTCATCACCAAGGACACCCCCAAGACGACGTTCTCGGACGTCGCCGGTTCGGACGAGGCCGTCGAGGAACTCCACGAGATCAAGGAGTTCCTCCAGGAGCCGGCCAAGTTCCAGGCCGTCGGCGCCAAGATCCCCAAGGGCGTTCTGCTCTACGGGCCTCCCGGTACCGGCAAGACCCTGCTCGCGCGTGCCGTCGCGGGCGAGGCCGGAGTGCCGTTCTACTCGATCTCCGGTTCCGACTTCGTCGAGATGTTCGTCGGTGTCGGTGCCTCCCGTGTCCGTGACCTGTTCGAGCAGGCCAAGGCGAACGCCCCGGCGATCGTCTTCGTCGACGAGATCGACGCGGTCGGCCGCCACCGCGGCGCCGGCCTCGGCGGCGGTCACGACGAGCGCGAGCAGACGCTGAACCAGCTGCTCGTCGAGATGGACGGCTTCGACGTCAAGGGCGGCGTGATCCTCATCGCCGCGACGAACCGGCCCGACATCCTCGACCCGGCGCTGCTGCGCCCCGGCCGTTTCGACCGGCAGATCGCGGTCGACCGTCCGGACATGCAGGGCCGTCTGGAGATCCTCAAGGTCCACCAGAAGGGCAAGCCGGTCGCGCCCGACGTCGACCTGTCGGCCATGGCCCGCCGTACGCCCGGCATGACGGGTGCCGATCTGGCCAACGTGCTGAACGAGGCCGCCCTGCTGACGGCCCGCAGCGACAAGAAGCTGATCGACAACCACATGCTCGACGAGGCGATCGACCGTGTGGTCGCGGGCCCGCAGAAGCGGACCCGGATCATGTCGGACAAGGAGAAGAAGATCACCGCGTACCACGAGGGCGGACACGCCCTGGTCGCGGCGGCTTCGCCCAACTCCGATCCCGTCCACAAGATCACGATCCTGTCGAGAGGCCGCGCCCTCGGCTACACGATGGTGCTGCCGGACGAGGACAAGTACTCGACCACGCGCAACGAGATGCTGGATCAGCTGGCCTACATGCTGGGCGGCCGCGCGGCCGAGGAGCTCGTCTTCCACGACCCGACGACGGGTGCCGCCAACGACATCGAGAAGGCCACGGGCCTGGCCCGCGCGATGGTCACGCAGTACGGCATGACCGAGCGTCTCGGCGCGATCAAGTTCGGCGGCGACAACACCGAGCCGTTCCTCGGGCGTGAGATGTCTCACCAGCGCGACTACTCGGAAGAGGTCGCGGCGCTGGTCGACGAAGAGGTCAAGAAGCTCATCGAGACCGCGCACAACGAGGCGTGGGAGATCCTGGTCGAGAACCGTGACGTCCTCGACAACCTCGTGCTGCAGCTGCTGGAGAAGGAGACGCTGGGCAAGGAGGAGATCGCCGAGATCTTCGCCCCGATCGTCAAGCGCCCGCCGCGGCCTGCCTGGACGGGCTCTTCCCGTCGTACGCCGTCCACCCGCCCGCCGGTCCTCTCCCCCAAGGAGCTGGCACTGACGAACGGGGCGAACGGCGCGACGCCGGCCATCACCACCGCGAAGAGCACCGCGGCGGAACCCGCCCCGGCGCCCGAGCGAGCCCCGGAGGACCGCCCCGAGAGCTGACCCGCTCTCCCGGCGGCCCCACCGGGCCCGGAATGGATGCCGCGCCCCCCAGGTTTTAGCCTGGGGGGCGCGGCTTTTCGCCATCTGCGCAGGCCGCCCCCTGATGGACACAGGAACGAGGCACCAGATGACCGACCCCGTGACGCTGGACGGCGAGGGCCAGATCGGCGAGTTCGACGAGAAGCGGGCCGAGAACGCCGTACGGGAGCTGCTGATCGCGGTCGGCGAGGACCCTGACCGCGAGGGACTCCGCGAGACGCCGGCGCGGGTGGCGCGGGCGTACAAGGAGATATTCGCGGGGCTGTGGCAGAAGCCCGAGGACGTGCTGACGACGACGTTCGACCTCGGGCATGACGAGATGGTGCTGGTGAAGGACATCGAAGTCCTGAGCTCGTGTGAACACCATCTCGTGCCGTTTGTCGGAGTTGCCCACGTTGGCTACATTCCGTCCGTCGAGGGTAAGATCACCGGCCTCTCCAAGCTGGCGCGGCTCGTGGACGTGTACGCGCGCCGTCCGCAGGTGCAGGAGCGACTGACCACACAGATCGCCGACTCCCTGATGGAGATCCTGGAGCCGCGTGGCGTGATCGTCGTCATCGAGTGCGAACACATGTGCATGTCGATGCGCGGGGTCCGAAAGCCGGGTGCGAAGACGATCACCTCGGCGGTCCGCGGCCAGCTTCGTGATCCCGCGACCCGCAATGAGGCCATGAGCCTGATCATGGCGCGCTGACCCGAGCCCCGGGGCTCCCGGGGCGGGTCACGTCGTGGGGGCCGCCCCCGTGCCGTCGTGTTCGTCGTCCTCCGGGAGCTTGCAGACGCGCTCCAGGAAGATGGCGGCCGCTATGACGCCGATGCCCGCGAGGACCGAGAAGCCGGCGGAGATGGCCTGGTCGCGGCGGGCGGGGTTGTCGAGGGACTCCAGGAGGAAGACGCCGGTGCCGCCGTACATGCCGGCGACAAGGGCGGCTACCAGGGCGCTGGCCTGGCCGAAGACGACCGCGCGGGCCGCCATCATGGGGTCGACGCCCTTGGCGTCGGGCTGCCGCTCGCGCTGGGCCTTCAGCCGGGCGCGGATCGAGAGCGCCGTGGCCAGCAGGACCACGGCGATCAGAGCCAGGACGATGGGGGCGGCCAGGGGGACGCTCGGCAGGGTCCCGATCGAGTTCCACAGGCGGGCGCCCGCCCAGGACAGCACCCCCGCCACGACGAAGACGCCGGCCAGCACCCTGATGCGCAGCTCTTTCACAGTGTCCCTTCGGTTCCCCCGGCTCCGGCCTGGTTGTGCGGCCGTCTCGACCTTAACGGCTACTCGGGCAGCCGGAGTTCCAAGTCCGGGCGGGGCGCCACGCCGTCGCGGGTGACGGCGTCCAGCAGACCGGCGACCGGGCCGCGCCCGGGGAGCTGCGCCTCGGGATCCAGGTCGTGCCAGGGGGCCAGGACGAAGGCGCGCTCGTGGGCGCGGGGGTGGGGGAGCGTGAGCTGCGGGTCGTCGGAGACGACGTCGGCGTAGGACACGATGTCGACGTCCAGGGTGCGCGGGCCCCAGTGCTCGTCCCGGACGCGGTGGAAGGCCTCCTCGACCGCGTGCGCGCGCTCCAGCAGCGAGGACGGCGGCAGGGTGGTCTTCAGGACCACGACCGCGTTGAAGTAGGCGGGCTGGCTGCCGGGCTCCACGCCCCAGGGTTCGGTCTCGTAGACCGGGGAGACGGCCTTGATGCGGAGACCGGGGGTGTCCTCCAGGGCGTCGATGGCTCCCTGGAGGGTCTCCAGGCGGTTGCCGAGGTTCGAGCCGAGGGCGACCACGGCCCGTTTCGGGTTGCTGAGCGTGGTGTCGGCGGCGTCGACCTTCTCGACGACGGAGGCGGGTACCGGCTGTACGGTCGGGTCGCTGGGACCCTTGAGGAAGGGCGCGGTCATACTCGGCTCCGGGTGATGGTGACGGTCACGTCGTCGAAGGGGACCGTGATCGGGGCGTCCGGCTTGTGGACGCACACCTCGACCTCCCGGACCCCGTCGTGCTTCAGACAGACCTGGGCGATGCGCTCGGCGAGCGTCTCGATGAGGTTGACGGGCTCGCCCTGGACGACGGCCACGACCTCCTCGGCCACGATGCCGTAGTGCACGGTCTTCGCCAGGTCGTCGTCGGCCGCGGCCGGTCGGGTGTCCAGGCCGAGGACGAGGTCCACGATGAAGGTCTGGCCCTCCTCGCGTTCCCTCGGGAACACACCGTGGTGCCCGCGGGCCTTCAGGCCGCGCAGCGCGACACGATCCACGCGAATCACTCCTGCAATCGTTGGTCACGGCCGGTCCGTGCCGTGTGCGGGCGGCAACCGGCCTCGGTCGAATCTACCTGCGAGCCCGGACGGGGCCGGGCCACGGGGGCGTGGGCCCGGGCCGGGGCCGGCAGGATTCACCCGGCGTTTCCCCTGGAGAACCCGGCGGCTCACGGGTTGGTAGCCGCCCATACCCGCGGGTCCGTGATTCCAACCACTTCCTGCCGCGTACCCACTCAGGCGGGGGTGTCGTCCTGCTCGTCCTCGTCGGTTTCGGCCAGAACGGGGGAAGCGTGGTGCGACCAGAGTTTCCACCCCGAGGGCGTGCGCCGGAACACGTTGGTGGCGACCACGAGCTGGCCGACGAGCGGGCCGAGCTCCTCGTCGCCCTCGGGGGCGGGGCCGCCGCTGAGGATGTTCTCCGTGCAGGTCACCAGGGCGGTGTCGCCGGTCACCGAGACGTGCACGTCGGTGAGGAAGAACTGGATGTAGTCGGTGTTGGCCATGATCAGCGCGTACGACCGGAGGACCTCGCCGCGGCCGGTGAGCACCGGCCAGCCGGGGTGCACGCAGGAGACCACGCCGGTGTCGGCCGGGTCGTGGTACGTCTCGTCCACGCCCAGGTCGGAGGGGGTCAGCCAGAGCGACGCCAGTTCCTCGAAGTCGCCCTGTTCCAGCGCCTCGTAGAAGGCGGTGTTGGCGGCCTCGACCTGTTCGACGTCGGTGTGCGGGGCGCTCACCGGGTTCCTTCTGCGCCGGTGCGTGCCTGTGCGATGGCGTGGGCGACGCGCACGGCGTCCGCCGTGGCGCGCACCTCGTGCACGCGTACCGCCCACGCGCCGGCGTGCGCCGCGAGCGCGGAGACGGCCGCGGTGGCGGCGTCGCGTTCGCGTGCGGGCGGGGGCGGACCGTCCGGGCCGGCGAGGACCCGGCCGAGGAACCGCTTGCGGGAGGCGGCGACGAGCAGCGGGTGGCCGAGGGCGAGGACCCGGTCGAGGCCCGCGATGAGCGCGAGGTCGTGCTCGGCGTCCTTGGAGAAGCCGAGGCCGGGGTCGACGACGACCCGGTCGGGGGTGATGCCGCCCGCCAGCACGGCCTCCACGCGCGCGTGCAGCTCGTCGACGACCTCGGTGACGACGTCGGTGTACACGCCGCGGACGTTGCCGCCCTGGAGGAAGCCGCGCCAGTGCATGACGACGAAGGGGGCGCCGGCGTCGGCGACGGCCGGGATCATGCGGGGGTCGGCGAGGCCGCCGCTGACGTCGTTGACGAGGGCGGCACCCGCCGCGAGGGCCCGCTCGGCGACGGAGGCGCGCATGGTGTCGACCGAGACGGTGACGCCTTCGGAGGCCAGGCCGCGCACGACGGGGACGACACGGCGGAGTTCCTCGGCCTCGTCCACCCGGGTCGCGCCGGGGCGGGTCGACTCGCCGCCGACGTCGACCAGGTCCGCGCCCTCGCTGACCAGGTCGAGGCCGTGTTTGACGGCGGCCGTGGTGTCGAAGAAGCGGCCGCCGTCGGAGAAGGAGTCGGGGGTGACGTTCACGACTCCCATGACCGCGCAGCGGTCCCAGTCCGGTAGGCCCGCCACGCGCCCGCGTCCGCTCAGGTTGCTCATATGTTCAGCGTAGGCCCCGGCGGGGGCCGTCAGGCGCTGCGGCTGGTCCCGACAGGTCACGCCGCTCGGACGTTCCGTTCCGTCGTCGTGCCGTGGGCGCACGGACGGGGGCCCGACGGGCGACGGCGGCGCAGGAGGCGCGGCAGGGGGAGGGCGAGGTTGACGAAGCCCTCGGCCTGCATGGCGGCGAAACCGATGCGGGGCAGGTCGCCGGAGGCCCGGTAGACGACGAAGCGGGGTTCCCAGCGGGGCTGGAACTTGGCGTTGAACTTGTAGAGCGACTCGATCTGGAACCAGCGGGAGAGGAAGACCAGCAGTCCGCGCCAGGCGCGCAGCACCGGGCCGGCGCCGATCTTCTCGCCGCGGGCCAGCGCCGCGCGGAACATGGCGAAGTTGAGGGAGACGCGCGCGACGCCGAGCTTCGGGGCGGCCTGGAGGGCGGCCACGATGAGGAGTTCGTTCATGCCGGGGTCGGCGGAGCGGTCGCGGCGCATGAGGTCCAGGGAGGCGCCGTCGGTGCCCCAGGGCACGAAGTGCAGGATCGCCTTCAGGTCGCCGTAGGGGCCGGGGTGGTCGTCCTGCTTGTGGGCGGTGGCGATGAGGCAGTCGCCGTCGGCGGGGTCGCCGACGCGGCCCAGGGCCATGGAGAAGCCGCGCTCGGTGTCGGTGCCGCGCCAGTCGTCGGCGGCGCGCCGGATGCGCTCAAGTTCCGCCTCACCGACGTCACGGACACGTCGTACCCGGGTCTCGTAACCGGCGCGCTCGATGCGTTTGACCATCTGGCGCACGTTGCGCATCGCGCGGCCGGCGAGCGAGAAATCCTTGACGTCCACCACCGCCTCGTCGCCCAGTTCGAGGGCGTCGAGCCCCGTCTCGCGGGTCCACACCTCGCCGCCGGTCTCGGAGCAGCCCATGACGGCGGGTGTCCAGGAGTGGGCCTTGGCCTCGTCCATGAACCGTTCGATGGCGCCGGGCCAGGCCTCGACGTCGCCGATCGGGTCGCCGCTGGCGAGCATGACGCCGGAGACCACGCGGTAGGTCACGGCCGCCTTGCCGCTGGGGGAGAAGACGACGGCCTTGTCGCGGCGCAGCGCGAAGTGGCCGAGGGAGTCGCGGCCACCGTGCCGCTCCAGCAGGGCGCGCAGCCGGGCCTCGTCCTCCTCGGTGAGCTGCGCGGCCGGGTGTTCGGGGCGGAAGGCCAGGTAGATGGTGGTGACGGCGGTGAGCAGGCCGAGGGCGCCGAGTGAGAAGGCGACCGTCCAGGAGGTGTTGCCCTGGTAGTCGACCGGTCCCTCGAAGCCGAACAGTCCGTAGATGACGTGGGTGATGCGGTCGGCCAGGCTCGGGTCGCCGACCATGCGCTCGCCGTGGACGCTGACGACGAGCAGGCCCAGCAGCAGCGAACCGGCGCTCATCAGCACGAAGTTGGCGAGCGCCCGCCAGCGGCTGCGCGGGTCGGGCAGGGCCGAGAACTGGTCGCGGTGGCGCAGCAGCGGCGCCAGCAGGGCCAGTGAGATGAGCACGCCCACGATCGAGTGCCGGTACGTGAACTGCGCGACGGCACCGGCCGGCAGCAGGGCCACGGCGGCTCGCCAGGCCCGGCGCTTGCCGCGCTTGAGGCCGTGGGCGAGCAGCAGCAACAGCACTCCGGTGCTGAGGGACAGGGCGGCCGCGAACGGGCCGAGCGCGCCGGGCAGTACCTCGGCGATGGCGTGCATACGGCTGTGCCGGAAGCGCGGGAAGACGCCCGCGGCGATGTCCAGGACGCCCACCAGGGCGCAGGCTCTGCCGACCAGGACCGGGACGGCCTCGGGGCGTGGACCGCGCAGCCGGTGGCGCACACGGCTCACACGGCCCGTACCGGCCGTGGCGGTTCCCTGACGCGGAACCTCGCCCGGCATTTCCTCATCTGTCCTGACAGACATCGCATCCCGTAGTTCTGCGAGAGACCTTGGATCCGGTGCCGATTCGGGCATCCGGCGACATTGCGCCCTCTAGGACGGTGTCTCAGGGGGAGAGGTTCACTCCCTTCGTCAAAGCCGTTTCAAAGGCCATGGAAAGTCCGGGACAAGCGCTCGCGAAAGTGTGAGTGCGGTGAGGGACCCCGGGCGGAAAGCGCGGACGGGTAACCATCGATGGGTCTGGGTCTCACGAGCAACAAGGTGCTGGCGCTGGCGGTACTGTCCGCGGTGCTGCTGTTCGCCGGCACGGTCTGGCTGTGGCCGCGGCTGGCCCGGCGCAGCTGGCGGGCCGTGGGCGGGCGGATCGGCCTGCTGCTCGCCACGCAGGTGGCGCTGTTCGCCGCGGTGGGCCTCGCCGCCAACCAGGCCTTCGGTTTCTACGCGAGCTGGGCGGACCTGTTCGGGCAGGAGAAGGAGCAGGGCGTGGTCGTCGACCACACGCCGGGCGGCGGCCCGCTGGAGGTGGTCGGCTCGCGCCGGGTGCCGGGGGCGGGCGGGGTGAGTCCCCTGGCGGGCGGCCGGATCCAGGAGATCGACGTCGTGGGGCGTACGACGCGCATCGCCACGCCCGCGTACGTCTATCTGCCGCCGGAGTACTTCCAGCCGCGGTACCGCACCCGTACGTTCCCGACGGCGGTCGTGCTGACCGGTTACCCGGGCACGGCCTCGGCGCTGGTGGAGAAGCTCCACTATCCGCGTACGGCACTGGAGCTGGCCCGGGAGGGCCGGATGCCGCCGATGATCCTGGTGATGCTGCGGCCCACGGTGGCGCCGCCCCGGGACACCGAGTGCGTGGACGTCCCGGGCGGTCCGCAGACCGAGTCGTTCTTCGCCAGGGATCTGCCCGAGGCGTTGCGCACGCACTATCGGGTGGCCGATAAGCCGGGCGGTCTGGGCATCATCGGCAACTCGACGGGCGGTTACTGTGCCTTGAAGATCGCCATGCACCATCCCGATGTGTATGCCGCCGGGGCGGGCTTGTCCGCGTACTACAAGGCGCCGATCGACGCCACGACGGGCGATCTCTTCCAGGGCGACAAGGGGCTCCGGAATCGCGCCGACCTGTGGTGGTACCTCAAGCACAGGCCGGCTCCCGACACGTCACTGCTCGTCACCAGCAGCAGGTCCGGCGAGTCCAACTACCGGGACACGATGCGGTTCATAGAGCGGGTGGCGGCCACCGGGCGGACGCGGATCTCGTCGATCGTCCTGGAAAGCGGCGGGCACAACTTCAACACCTGGCGGCGCGAGATTCCGGCGACGCTGGAGTGGATCGGCGGGCGGCTGAACGGGCGTTGAAAATGATCTTGGGAATTCGCTCCCGCTTGCCCGAGGGGGCGATTCCGCTTCTTCCCGAGTTCGGATGCCGTGTGAACGCTTCGGTGTGGCTTTGTTTTTGCGGGGTGGGTCACCATGATTCGCCTACGCGCGGTAAGTTTCTGGCCATGCCACGTGGACGTCACCGCCATTCCCCGCCCTTGCACAGGCTGCTGCCCCCGTCGGCGATCGCAGGCGTCTCCCTCGTCTGCGCCCTGGGGCCCTGGGTGTTCACGGAGCCGACGGTGCTCCGCGGTCTGGCCGCGGCCGCCGCGGCGACGGCGGTCGTCGGCGCGGTCGTGCTCCGTCGCTGGGACACCCAGGCGGGCAAGCGCGTCGCGGACCTCACGCGCGCGCGTGCGAGCGACGAGTGGCGCTTCGAGGAGCGGGTCGCCGAACTGGAGGCCGACCTCGACGAGTCCCGCGAGCTGCGCGCGAAGCTGGAACAGCGGCTGCGGGCCAAGCGGACCGAACTGGCCGGACTGCGCAACGAACACGCCGCCCTGCTGCGCCGGTACGCCACCGCCGAAACCGAGCGCGCGAGCGTCCTGGAGGAACGCCGGGTGCTCGAGATAGAGGCGACGGTCCCGGAACGGGCCGCGCTGCCCGCGGGGGCGGCGAAGACGGCGGAGGCTCCGGCGGACGCCGACGAGGCGGCTGCCGCCGAGGAGCAGACGGAGATTCCCGCGGTGTTCTCACCGGAGGGCTCCCGGCTGTTCCTGCGTGCCGCTGCGGCGCTCGCCCGGCTCGACGCCGACGCGGCCCCGGACCCGGACGGGGGCGGCGACGGCGACGGCGTACCGATGGGCGACGACGCGGAGCCCGCGCGGGACGACCGGAAGGACGACCAGCGGGAGCAGGCGCGGGAGGACGAGGCGCAGGGGCAGTCCGAGGCGGTCGCCGGGCACGAGCACGCGACCGCCGGCACCGCCACCACTGACGAGGCCGAGCGACTCCCGCAGCCCGCCTCCCCGGGGCACTACACCGTGCCGACCGCTGTGGCCGTGGCGCCGCAGACGCCGGTGCGGCGCCACACGTCGGAAGGCGGGTTCGACTTCTTCGGTACGAAGCAGGGCACGTCGCGGGCCGCCCTGGAGGCCGTGCAGAACGAGGACCTGGCCGATGTCGTCGGCCAGGAGGCCCTCGCGCTGCACAAGGCCGAGACCGAGGCCCGGTTCAAGCCGGCGGACGAGGAATCGCGCGGCATCGGCCAGGTCATCGACCTGACGGCGCACGACGAGACGGAGCAGATCGACGTACAGGGGCTGCGGAGCGCGGTTTCCTGACGCCCACGTCGCTGAACCTGACGCCCACACCCGCTGAAAAGGCCCCCCGGCCGTGACCGGGGGGCCTTCGCTTTCCGGTGGGTCACGCCATCCAGCGGTCCGGCCGCGCGTCCCTGCGCCCGGTCCGTGACCGCTCCGCCTGGGCCTCGAGCAGTTCGCGCGCTTCGGCCGCGTCCCGCAGCCGTGCCCTCACCGTCTTGTTCGCGCCCGTGTCCACACACACGTCGGCCACGCCCCGGGCCCGCTCCCACGGCCCCTGCGTCATCCGTACGCTCTGCACCTTCGCGTGCGGCACGAGCGCGAGGCTCCGCCGCAGCAGCCCCGACCGCGCCGCGAACACCGCGTCCGTGACGGCGAGTCCGTACCCGCGCCACCACACCGGCACACACCACCGGGCGCGGCGCGGCGACGGCGACAGGGCCGCCCGCTCCGGCACGGTCACCCCGGGCAGTACGCGCGCGACGACGACCTCCGCGATCTCGCGCGGGGCGACCGGCACCAGCACGGAGTTGGAGGAGCCGGCCACGTCCAGCTCCACGCGCACCCAGCCGCGCCGCCGCCACAGCAGCGGCTCCACGATCCGCACGGTCTGCACGCGCCCCGGCGGCACCGTCTCGTGGGCCCGGTCCAGCAGGCCGTGGTCGAGCCGCAGCCCGTCGGGCGACTCGGCCACCGTCCAGTCGTACTCGCCGACGAACCGCCCCACGCTGCTCGCGCCCGCCGCGCCCAGCAGGGGCAGGGCGACGGCCAGGACCGTCCACACGCTCTCCGTGGCCAGCCACAGCACGGGCGGCACGACGAGCGCCGCGGCCAGCGATCCCCAGGTCGCCCCGCTCAGCACCAGCGACATGGCGAGCACGCCGGGCGGCACCCGCAGCATCTGCCGGGACGGCGCCTCCCCGACCTCGTGCGCGGTCTCGGGCGCGAAACCGGCCGCGCGGGCGAGCAGTTCGGCCCGCAGCGACCGCGCTTCGTCCGCGCCCAGGAAGGCCAGCTCGTCCTTCTTGTCGGTGCCTATGACGTCGAGTTTGAGCTTGGCGACGCCCGCGACCCGCGCGAGCAGCGGCTGGGTGACGTCGACGGCCTGGAGCCGCTCCAGCCGGATGTGCGCGGTGCGCCGGAACACCAGTCCGGTACGGATGCGCAGTTCGGTCTCGGTCACCGCGAAGCGCGTGAACCACCAGGAGCAGAAGCCGTACAGGGCCGCGGCCGGGAGGATCACGGCGAGGCCGATCAGCAGCGTGGTCGTGTCCAGCCGGGTCAGATGGCGCTGCGCCCCGTCGGGGTCGTGCACCGCCCAGCCGATCACCACGGCGACCGGCGCCCAGGCCCGCCTGAGCGGTGTGACGGGGTGCAGCCGCCGCTCGGCGATCCCGTTACCGGCCTCGGCGGTCCGGGCGGTCTCCGGGGTCTCGGCGGCCCCGGCGTCTCCGGCGGTCCGGGCGGTCTTGGGGGTCTCGGCAGCTTCGGGGTTCCCGGCGGTCTGGGCGGCTTCGGCAGCTTCGGGGTTCCCGGCGGTCCGGGCGGCTTCGGAGGCCTCGGCGGCACCGGGGTTCCCGGAGGTCCGGGCGGCTCCGTAGGCGTGGGCGGTCTGGGCGGTGTCGGGGGTCTCGGCGGCCCTGGCGTCTCCGGCGGTCTGGGCGGTCTCGGCGACCTCGGCAGCTTCGGGGTTCCCGGCGGTCCGGGCGGCTCCGTAGGTGTGGGCGGTCTGGGCGGTGTCGGGGGTCTCGGCGGCCCCGGCGTCTCCGGCGTCTCCGGTGGCCCCGGCGTCCCCGACGGTCCGGGCGGCCTCGGGGGTCTCGGCTGCCCCGGTGGTCCGGGTGGCCTCGGGGGCCTCGACAGCCCCGGCATCCCCGGCGTCCCCGGCGGCCTCGGGCGCCGTCACAGTCCGGCCGATCGGGCCTCGCCCAGCTCGGTGAGGCGGTCGCGCAGCCGCTCCGCCTCGGCCGGGTCCAGGCCGGGGATGGTCGCGTCGGTCGCCGCGGCGGCCGTGTGCAACTGCACGCTGGCCAGCCCGAAGTGCCGCTCGACGGGCCCGGAGGTGACCTCCACCAGCTGCATCCGCCCGTACGGCACGACCGTCTCCTCGCGCCACAGCACACCGCGGCTGATCAGCAGGTCGTCGGCGCGCTCGGCGTACCGCCAGGAGCGCCAGTTGCGGCCGATCATCACCCACCCCCAGACCATCAGCGCCAGCGGCGGCAGCGCGAAGGCGGCCCAGGCGGGACCGACCAGCAGCCCCGGCACCAGCCCGGCGGCCAGGCTGATCAGCCCCAGCCACACCACCAGCAGCAACCGCCGCATCTTCAGCAGCCCGGGCGGCAGCGCGATCCACACCGGCCCGTCCCCGGCGGCCCCCGCGGCGCCCTGCGTGCCTGCGGCGTCCCGCGTCTTCGCCGCGCCCTGTGTCCCCGCCGGCCCCGTGTCCTGCGGACTCCCCGTCTCCATGAGGCCAGCGTACGTAGGAGAGACTGTGTCCATGACTCCTACGACGGAGACCATGGTCGGAATCGGCGGCGCCGCGGAGAGCACCGACATGGTGCTCAACATCGGGCCGCAGCACCCGTCCACGCACGGCGTGCTGCGGCTGAAGCTCGTGCTGGACGGCGAGCGCATCACGCACGCGGAGCCCGTGATCGGCTACATGCACCGCGGCGCGGAGAAGCTGTTCGAGGCGCGCGACTACCGCCAGATCATCATGCTCGCCAACCGCCACGACTGGCTGTCGGCCTTCTCCAACGAGCTGGGCGTGGTCCTCGCCGTGGAGCGGATGCTCGGCATGGAGGTCCCCGAACGCGCGGTGTGGCTGCGCACGCTGCTCGCCGAGCTGAACCGGGTGCTCAACCACCTGATGTTCCTCGGCTCGTACCCGCTGGAGCTCGGCGGGATCACGCCGATCTTCTACGCCTTCCGGGAGCGCGAGGAGCTCCAGCACGTCATGGAGGAGGTCTCCGGCGGGCGGATGCACTACATGTTCAACCGCGTGGGCGGCCTCAAGGAGGACCTGCCGGCCGGGTGGACCACGCGCGCGCGTGCCGCCGTCGCCGACGTGCGTTCCCGGATGGACCGGTTCGACGACCTGGTGCTCGGCAACGAGATCTTCCGGGGCCGCACCCGGGGCGTCGGCACGCTCGCCCCGGAGGCGGTGCACGCCTACGGCGTCAGCGGGCCGATCGGCCGCGCCTCGGGCGTCGACTTCGACCTGCGCCGGGACGAGCCGTACCTCGCCTACGGCGAGCTGGGGGACGTCCTGAAGGTGGTGACCCGGCAGGAGGGCGACTGCCTGGCCCGCTTCGAGTGCCTCCTGGAGCAGACGCACAACGCGCTGGACCTGGCCGACGCCTGTCTCGACCGGCTCGCCGAGCTGCCGCCCGGGCCGGTCAACCAGCGGCTCCCGAAGGTCCTGAAGGCACCCGAGGGCCACACCTACGCCTGGACCGAGAACCCGCTCGGCATCAACGGCTACTACCTGGTCAGCAAGGGCGAGAAGACGCCGTACCGGCTGAAGCTGCGCTCGGCCTCGTACAACAACATCCAGGTGCTGACGGAGCTGCTGCCGGGGACGCTGGTCGCGGACATGGTGGCGATCCTGGGGTCGATGTTCTTCGTCGTGGGCGACATCGACAAGTAGTGGCCAGGAGCGGGTCCCCGATGCGTCCTAGAACGGGTCCCCGATCCCGACCGGCTGCACCAGCCACCCGAAGTCGCCCAGCCCGCCCGCCGCGGTGAGCTCGGCGGCCTCTCCGGCGCTCGCGAGGGCGCGTACGTAGGCGGCGGGGTCGGTGGAGGCCAGCGTGAGCGGGGGGCGTGCGCCCGTCACGCCCAGGGCGCGCAGCGCCTCGCGCTGCGGGAGCAGGCGCCCGCCGGGCAGCGCGCACGCGTCGAGCGCGACATGCGCCGTGATGTCGCACGAGCCGTCCGGCACGGCCGCCGTCTCGCGGCCCTCCCGGAAACCGGTCAGCGTCCCGAACGGCGGCCGGGTGTCCGCCGTGTGCGCGTAGTCCACGGCGACGGCGAGCCCCCGGTCGAGCGTGGCGACCGCCGAGGCCCAGGCCTCGTCCCGGGGCAGGCCGATCTCGGCCCGCAGCCCCGCCTCGCCGGACAGCGGCCACCACCGCGCCAGCCACCCCGCCTGCTCCCCGTCGACCGGCTCCCCGAGCCGCTCGGTCCCGTCCTCCCGGACCAGCACCCGCCGCGCCACGCCCGCGGCGTCCACCTCCGCGACCTCCACCGGTACGTTGTCCAGCCACTCGTTGGCGAACAGCAGCCCGGTGACGCCCTGCGGCGGCTCGGCCGGCCACTCGATCCGGTGATCGAGCCCCTCGGGCCGCTCGGCGACTTCGACGGCGTACGCGCGCGTGCGGGCCGCCACGTCGGCCGGGAGCGCGGCGAGCACCCCGCCGGCCAGCTCGCCGCGCCCGGCCGCCATGTCGACGAAGTCCAGCGTCGCGGGCCGCCCCAGCGCCTCGTCGACCCGGCACAGCAGCCCCGCCACGGCCCCTGCGAACAGCGGCGACGCGTGCACGGACGTACGGAAGTGCCCGGCCGGCCCCTCGGCCCGGCGATAGAAGCCGCCCGGCCCGTACAGGGCCTCCCGAGCCGCCGCACGCCACCCTCGCCACTCGTGTCCCTGGTGTCCCTCGCCCCTCGTCACTGCTGTCACGGGGCCAGGCTAAGCGGACACAACGAACGCAACTCCACCTTGCGGAGTACACGCGCCCGGTGCGGATCGGTCCTCCGGTTGACCCCTGCACCTATCCCGCTTCCCTACGCTGGGTTACGTGCAGCGCCTTTATGACTTCCTCCGCAGGCACCCGATGTGGGTCGACGGCTCCTGGGCCGTGGTCCTCCTCGGGATTTCCGTGGTCGGCGGAGCGTCGGGCGGGTTCGGTCCCCCGGCCGTCGCCGTTCCGCTCGCGCTGCTGCTGTGCCTGGTGGTCGCGCTGCGCCGCCGCATGCCGGAGAAGATGCTGCTGCTCGCGACCGCGGTCGGTGTGGCGCAGCTGATCACCGACGTCGAGATGGGCCCCCACGACTTCGCCATGCTGGTGATCGTCTACACGGTCGCCGCGGAGGGCGCGCGCTGGGCCTCCCGCTTCGCCCTGGCCGCCGGCCTGTGCGCGGCCCCCGTGGCCCACCTGCGCTGGCCGAGCGACCAGACGAACGTCGCGGGCAACATCGCCCTGACGGTCTTCATGACCGTGCCCTTCGCCCTCGCCTGGGTGCTCGGCGACTCCATCCGCACCCGCCGCGCCTACTTCGCGCAGCTGGAGGAGCGGGCCGCCCGCCTGGAGCGGGAGCGCGAGGCACAGTCCAAGGTCGCCGTCGCCGCCGAACGCGCCCGCATCGCCCGCGAGCTGCACGACGTCGTCGCGCACAACGTCTCGGTGATGGTGGTGCAGGCCGACGGCGCCGCCTACGTCCTCGACGCCGCGCCCGACCAGGCGAAGAAGGCCCTGGAGACCATCTCCTCCACCGGCCGCCAGGCCCTCGCCGAGATGCGCCGCCTGCTCGGCGTGCTGCGCACCGGGGAGCACGAGGAGGCCGGGGAGTACGTGCCGCAGCCCGACGTCCAGCAGATCGAGGACCTCGTCGAGCAGTGCCGCGGGCACGGACTGCCCGTCGACTTCAAGGTGGAGGGCACCCCCCGCCCGCTGCCCAGCGGCGTCGAACTCACCGCCTACCGCATCGTGCAGGAGGCGCTCACCAACACCCGCAAGCACGGCGGGCCCAACGCGGGCGCGAGCGTGCGCCTGGTGTACTTCGACGACGGCCTCGGCCTGCTCGTCGAGGACGACGGCAAGGGCGCCCCGCACGAGCTGTACGAGGAGGGCGGGTTCGACGGCCAGGGCCACGGCCTGATCGGCATGCGGGAACGGGTCGGCATGGTCGGCGGCACCCTGGACGCCGGCCCGCGCCCGGGCGGAGGATTCCGCATCAGTGCCCTGCTGCCGCTCAAACCCGCCAACTGACCTCGGCGCACGCCCCTCGCCGACACCTGCAAAAGAGACATGGAAGAGGCCCCGATGACGATCCGCGTGATGCTCGTCGACGACCAGGTGCTGCTGCGCACCGGTTTCCGGATGGTGCTGGCCGCCCAGCCGGACATGGATGTCGTGGCGGAGGCGGGCGACGGGGTCGAGGCCCTCCAGGAACTGCGCTCGACCGAGGTCGACGTGGTGCTGATGGACGTCCGCATGCCGAAGCTCGACGGTGTGGAGGCGACCCGCCGGATCTGCGCGGACACCGACCCGCCGAAGGTGCTCATCCTGACCACCTTCGACCTCGACGAGTACGCCTTCTCCGGGCTGAAGGCGGGCGCCTCCGGCTTCATGCTCAAGGACGTGCCGCCCGGGGAGCTCCTCGCCGCGATCCGCGCCGTGCACAGCGGTGACGCGGTCGTCGCGCCCTCCACCACCCGGCGGCTCCTGGACCGCTTCGCGCCGATGCTGCCGGGCACCAAGCAGCCCCAGCACAAGGAGCTGGAGCGGCTCACCGAGCGCGAGCGGGAGGTCATGGTGCTGGTCGCGCAGGGCCTGTCCAACGGCGAGATCGCGGCCCGGCTGGTGCTGTCGGAGGCGACCGTGAAGACGCACGTGGGCCGCATCCTCACCAAGCTGGGGCTCCGGGACCGGGTGCAGGTGGTGGTGCTGGCCTACGAGACGGGACTGGTGCGGGCCGGCGGGCACGGCTGAGCCGTCCGCCAGGGGGCTGCTATCTGAGGATCCCCTCCAGGAACTCGCTGCCGAGCCGGGCCACCGCCGTCACGTCCAGCTGGTGCAGGACGTAGCGCCCGCGGCGCCGGGTGGTGACCAGGCCCGCCTTCTTCAGCACGGCCAGATGGCGGGATATCTCCGGGGCCGTCATGCCGTGCACCTGCGCCAGCTCGCCTGTGGTGTACGCGCTGCGGGCCAGATAGCGGCACATGCGCATGCGCACGGGATGGGACAGGGCGGTCATGCGCAGGGCCAGCTGCTCCAGCGTGGGCGGGGCGGCGAGCCCCGGGGAGCCGACCGGGTAGTGCAGCACCGGCTGCCAGCCGTACCGGTACAGGACCATGAGGTGCGGCCAGCCCAGGCTCGTCGGGACGAGCAGCAGGCCGTTGTCACCCGTGGCCGTGCGGCCGTCGCCCAGCTTGTCGACCTTGATGTCGGCGGCGGCCTCGTCGAGCGTCACCGCGGGGGACACCGCGGCGAGCGCCTCGGCCAGGCCCCGGTGTCTGAGGAGGTCCGTCTTGTGGCGGGCGTCCGCCGCGAGCTGGTGACGCAGCCGGGACCAGGCCTCCGCGAAGAACGCCTCGTCGCAGTCCTGGAGGAACTGCCGCAGCCAGGCCCGGATCCTGGGCGGGTCGGCCAGCAGCCGCTCGCCGAACCGAAGCTGCTGCGGCCCGCGCGCGGCGGCCAGGTCCAGAGACCGGCGGCGCACCTCGGGGTCGGACAGCGCGGTGGGCCCGCACGAGCCGTATCCGACGGCACAGGTGAACTCCAGTGCCGCGTCGACGAACTGTTCGTCCGTCAGCTTGTCCAGCAGGTCCAGTTCCTCGGCGAGGGTGGTGCACGGCAGTGTGCCCTGGCCCGGGAGGCCGGCGTACGGCAGGAACAGGTCCGAGAACGTCGTCCGCCACAGGAAGTCGGCCTCGCACATCCGGTCGGCCAGGTGCGGGTCGAGCCGGGCGGTCACGCCCGTCACCCAGCCCTGAAGGCCCGGGTGGTGCCCCGGCTCGGACAGCGCGTGCAGTGCCATGCCCAGCTCGGCCAGGGGCGAGGGCACGACGGCGACCTGCTCCGGCCGCAGCCCCGTGATGTCGATGTGCACGCTCATGCCCTCATGGTGCACCCCGCCACTGACAACGCCCCGTCGATTGACGGGCCTCGTCAATCGACGCGACGCCGCATCCGGCGCGGGCGCACTGTGGGACCACCGGGGCAGCCGCGGAGCCTTCGGACCTCCATCACCCCGTCCCGCAGAGGCGATCCACCATGAGCATCACGCAGCAGCACCTCCTCGACACCTACCGCGCCCGCCGGCTCGGCGAGCCCGCCCCGCCCGCACCCGGCGCGCACGACTGGCAGGTCGTACGCGAGTGGCGCGACGAACGGCAGTTCCGGGCGGTCATGGCGGGCCGGCCGGCCCGCCACCGGTTCCGGGACGCCCTGAACCGGTGGCGGCGGCGCTCTACCTGACCTCCTCCGGCAGCCGGGCCACGAACTCCGCCACCGCGGTCTTCACGTCCTCGGCGGTCCACTCCACCCCGGCGGACCGCACATGCACCTCCGTGACCGCCAGACCCGGACCGCCCCGGTCCCAGCCGGAGCCGAACAGGACGGTGCCGGTCTCCTCGGCCGTCCGCACCGCCGCCTCCGCGAGGACGCCGGCGTCGTACGGCAGCCACACCTGGAAGTCGTGGGTGTGCGGCACCTCCGGGTGCACGCGCACCCACGGCACCCCGGCCGCCGCGAAGCCCTCGCGCAGGGCGGCGGCCACCACGCGCGCGTGGGCGACGTACTCCGGCAGCCGGGGCAGCTCCCGCTCCAGTCCGACCAGCGCGGACAGGACTGTCGGGAACTGCTGGAAGACCTCGCCGCCGTAGCGGTGCCGCCAGGCCTTCGCCTCCTCCACCAGCTCCCTGGGCCCGGCCAGCGCAGCGCCGCCGAAAGCCTCCAGGGACTTGTAGAACGACACGTAGACGCTGTCGGCCAGACCCGCGATCTCCTCCAGGGACCGGCCGAAGTGGACCGTGGATTCCCACAGGCGCGCCCCGTCGAAGTGCACCACCGCGTCCCGCTCCCGCGCGGCCGCCACCACCTCGGTGAGCTCCTCCCAGGAGGGCAGCACGAAACCCGCGTCCCTCAGGGGCAGTTCCAGCATCAACGCCCCGAAGGGCTCCTCGAAGTCGCGTACCTCGGCGGCGGTGGGCAGCCGCGGCTCGCTCGTCACGCGCACCGTCCGCAGGCGCCCGACCTCGCTGAACGCGTTCCGCTCGTGCACCTCGGGATGGCTGAGCGCGTGCAGGGCGACGGTCGGGTCGCCCGTGCGGCCCGCCCAGCAGCGAAGCGCCACCTGCTGGGCCATCGTCCCCGTCGGGAAGAACGCGGCGGCCTCGGTGCCGAGCAGTCCGGCGACCTTCGCCTCCAGCGCCTCGACGACGCCGTCGCCGTAGAGGTCGGACAGCTCGTCCAGGTCGTACAGGCCCTCCGCCCCGTCCAGCTCCGCCAGCCGCTCCCGGAGCGTCTTGTGGAAGCCGAAGCGCGCGAACACCCGCCGTGCGCCCCGGTGGGCGGCCAGCCGCCGCTCCCGGAGCCGTGACCTCCGGTCCTCGTCCGCCAGTTGCCCGGTCGCCTGCTCGTCCCGTTCCGCCTGTTCCGCCGTGTCACTCATGGCCCGGATCATCCCGCGCGCGGGTGCGGGCGGACACCCGGTTTTTCCCTGCCTGAACGCACACCCTGTGGACAACCGAACGTCCCTCGAACCGATCGCGTTAACATGACGAGAAATCGTCCGGTACCCGGAGCGGACTGGAACGGGAAGGCCGCCGTCGAGTGAACACAACCCCACAGCCAGACCCCAAGGACCGCCCCGCGCGGCTCACCGTCGGCGTCGTCGGCGCCGGTCGCGTGGGACCCGCACTGGCCGCGTCCCTCCAGCTCGCCGGGCACCGCCCGGTCGCCGTCTCGGCGGTCTCCGAGGTCTCCCGGCGCCGCGCCGCGCAACTGCTGCCCGACGTGCCGGTGATGCCGCCCGCCGAGGTCCTCCAGCGGTCCGAGCTGGTCCTGCTGACCGTTCCGGACGACGCCCTGCCCGAGTTGGTCGCGGGCCTCGCCGACACCGGGTCCGTACGGCCGGGACAGCTTCTCGTGCACACCTCCGGGCGGTACGGCGCGCGGGTGCTCGACCCCGCCCTGCGCGCGGGCGCCCTGCCGCTGGCCCTGCACCCCGCGATGACCTTCACCGGCACGCCCGTGGACGTCCAGCGGCTGGCCGGCTGCTCCTTCGGCGTCACCGCGCCCGAGGAACTGCGGATGGCCGCCGAGGCCCTGGTCATCGAGATGGGCGGCGAGCCGGAGTGGATCGCCGAGGAGAACCGGCCGCTCTACCACGCGGCCCTCGCCCTCGGCGCCAACCACCTGGTCACCCTGGTCGCCCAGTCCCTGGAACTGCTGCGCACGGCCGGTGTCGCGGCCCCCGACCGGATGCTCGGCCCGCTGCTCGGCGCGGCCCTGGACAACGCCCTGCGCTCCGGCGACGCGGCCCTCACCGGCCCGGTCGCGCGCGGGGACGCGGGCACGGTCGCCGCGCACGTCACCGAGCTGCGCCGGCACGCCCCGCAGGCCGTCGCCGGCTACCTGGCGATGGCCCGCGCGACCGCCGACCGGGCCCTGGCCCACGGCCTGCTCAAGCCGGAGCTCGCCGAGGACCTCCTCGGGGTACTCGCCCACGGGACCGACGGCACCGAAGGGGACGCCTGATGACCACCACCCTGCTCAGCACCGCCGGTGAACTGCACGCACGCACGCGTACGGGCCGTCGCGCCGTGGTGATGACCATGGGCGCGCTGCACGAGGGCCACGCCACGCTGATCCGCACCGCGCGAACCATCGCCGGGCCGGACGGCGAGGTCGTCGTCACCGTCTTCGTCAATCCGCTCCAGTTCGGCGCGGGCGAGGACCTCGACCGCTACCCGCGCACCCTGGACGCCGACGTGAAGCTGGCCGGGGAGTCGGGCGCGGACGTCGTGTTCGCCCCGGCCGTCGACGAGGTCTACCCCGGCGGCGAGCCCCAGGTCCGCATCACCGCTGGCCCCATGGGCGAGCGGCTGGAGGGCGCCTCCCGCCCGGGCCACTTCGACGGCATGCTCACGGTCGTCGCCAAGCTGCTCCACCTCACCCGCCCCGACGTCGCCCTGTACGGCCAGAAGGACGCCCAGCAGCTCGCCCTGATCCGCCGCATGGCGCGGGATCTGAACTTCGGCGTGGAGATCGTCGGCGTGCCCACCGTCCGCGAGGAGGACGGCCTGGCCCTGTCCAGCCGCAACCGCTACCTCTCGCCCGCCGAGCGGCGCACCGCCCTCGCGCTGTCCGGTGCGCTGTTCGCGGGCCAGGACCGGCACGCCGCGCAGGAGGCGCTGCGCGCCCGGGCCCGCGAAGTGCCCGCCACACGCGCGCGTGCCGAGGCCCTCAGCGCCATAGGGGAGTCCCGTGCGGCAGCGGACGCGCACGCCGTCGCGACGGCCGTCCCGGGCAGCCCGGCCGCCGTCCGCGCGGCCGCCCGCCAGGTCCTCGACGAGGCCGCCCGCCTCGACCCGCCGCTCGTGCTGGACTACCTCGCCCTGGTCGACCCGTCCGACTTCACCGAGATCGGGGACGACTTCACCGGCGAGGCGGTCCTCGCCGTCGCCGCCCGGGTCGGGACGACCCGGCTGATCGACAACGTTCCCCTCACCTTCGGAGCCGCCTCGTGACCAGCACAGGCATACGACTGCACGCACCCGCCCCCGGCTGGTCCCTCTCCGCGGACGTGGTCGTCGTCGGCTCCGGCGTCGCCGGCCTCACCGCCGCCCTGCGCTGCGAGGCGGCCGGCCTCACCACCGTCGTCGTCACCAAGGCCCGCCTGGACGACGGCTCCACCCGCTGGGCCCAGGGCGGCATCGCCGCGGCCCTCGGTGACGGCGACACCCCCGAACAGCACCTGGACGACACCCTGGTCGCGGGCGCGGGCCTGTGCGACGAGGAAGCCGTCCGCATCCTCGTCACCGAGGGCCCCGACGCCGTACGCCGCCTCATCGAGACCGGCGCCCAGTTCGACGAGACCTCAGAGGGCGGCCTGGAACTCACCCGCGAGGGCGGCCACCACCGCCGCCGCATCGCCCACGCCGGCGGCGACGCCACCGGTGCCGAGATCTCCAGGGCCCTGGTCGAGGCGGTGCGCGCGCGTGGTCTGCGCACGGTCGAGAACGCGCTCGTCCTGGACCTCCTCACGGATGCCGAGGGCCGCACGGCGGGCGTCACCCTGCACGTCATGGGCGAAGGCCAGCACGACGGCGTGGGCGCGGTCCACGCCCCCGCGGTGGTCCTGGCGACCGGCGGCATGGGCCAGGTCTTCTCGGCGACGACCAACCCGTCCGTCTCCACGGGCGACGGCGTGGCCCTGGCGCTGCGCGCGGGCGCCGAGGTGAGCGACCTGGAGTTCGTCCAGTTCCACCCGACGGTCCTCTTCCTGGGCTCCGACGCGGAGGGCCAGCAGCCGCTGGTCTCCGAGGCGGTCCGCGGCGAGGGCGCCCACCTGGTCGACGCCGACGGCGTGCGCTTCATGCAGGGGCAGCACGAACTGGCCGAACTCGCCCCCCGGGACATCGTCGCCAAGGGCATCACGCGCCGCATGCAGGAGCAGGACGCCGAGCACATGTTCCTCGACGCCCGGCACTTCGGCGCCGACATGTGGGAACACCGCTTCCCGACGATCCTCGCCGCCTGCCGCGCCCACGGCATCGACCCGGTCACCGAGCCCATTCCCGTCGCCCCGGCCGCCCACTACGCCTCCGGCGGCGTCCGCACCGACTCCCGGGGCCGTACGACCGTCCCCGGCCTGTACGCGTGCGGCGAGGTCGCCTGCACCGGCGTGCACGGCGCCAACCGCCTGGCCTCCAACTCCCTCCTCGAAGGCCTCGTCTACGCCGAGCGCATCGCGGCCGACATCGCCGCGAGCCACGCGGAAACCGGCCTCCACGCGCGCGTGCCGCGGCCCCTGCCCTACCCGGAGACCCCCGAGCACCCCCTGCTCACCCCGGAGGCCCGCTTCACGATCCAGCGGATCATGACCAACGGGGCCGGCGTCCTGCGCTCGGCGGAGTCCCTCACCAAGGCCGGCGACCAGCTCCAGCAGCTCCACACCGACGCCCGCGACGCCCTCGCCGAGAACGGCAAGACCGCCGAGGCGGGCGTCGACACCTGGGAGGCCACCAACCTGCTGTGCGTGGCCCGCGTCCTGGTCACCGCGGCCCGGCTGCGCGAGGAGACCCGGGGCTGCCACTGGCGCGAGGACCGCCCCGAGCGCGACGACACCACCTGGCGGCGCCACATCGTCGTACGCCTGAACCCCGACCGCACCCTGGCCGTGCACACCACGGACACCACACACTTCCCTTCGACCCTTCCTCCCCAGGCCCCTCAGGAGCAGTGACCGACGTGAGCACCCCCGACCTTCCCCTCGCCTCGTCCGGAGGCTGCGGTGACGGCTGCGCCTGCGGCGCGGACGGCGAGGCGTACCTGGAGTGCGGCCTGGACCCCGCACTCGCCCAGCTCCTGGCCGACGCCGGCCTCGACCCCGTCGAGGTCGAGGACATCGCCAACGTGGCCCTCCAGGAGGACCTGGCCCACGGCGTGGACGTGACGACCGTGGCGACGATCCCCGAGGACGCGGTGTCCACCGCCGACTTCACGGCCCGCGAGGCGGGCGTCGTGGCGGGGCTGCGGATCGCCGAAGCGGTGATCTCGGTCGTCTGCGAGGAGGAACTCGCGATCGAACGCCACGCCGAGGACGGCGACCGCGTCGAGGCGGGCCAGAAGCTCCTCTCGGTCACCACCCGCACCCGCGACCTCCTCACGGCCGAGCGCAGCGCGCTGAACATCCTGTGCCGTCTGTCCGGCATCGCGACGGCCACGCGCGCGTGGGCGGACGTCCTGGACGGCACGAAGGCCAAGGTCCGCGACACCCGCAAGACGACGCCCGGCCTGCGCTCCCTCGAGAAGTACGCGGTCCGCTGCGGCGGCGGCGTCAACCACCGCATGTCCCTCTCGGACGCGGCCCTCGTCAAGGACAACCACGTGGTCGCCGCGGGCGGCGTCGCCCAGGCCTTCACGGCGGTGCGCGAACGCTTCCCCGACGTCCCCATCGAGGTCGAGGTCGACACCCTGGACCAGCTCCGCGAGGTCCTGGACGCCGGTGCCGACCTGATCCTCCTGGACAACTTCACGCCGGGCGAGTGCGCGGAGGCGGTGGCCATCGTCCAGGGCCGCGCCGCCCTGGAGGCCTCGGGCCGCCTGACCCTCGACAACGCCAAGGCGTACGCGGACACCGGCGTCGACTACCTGGCCGTCGGAGCCCTCACCCACTCCTCGCCGATCCTGGACATCGGCCTGGACCTGCGGCCGGCGGAGTAGGGGAGCGGGTACGGGTCATGCTGCTGACGATCGACGTAGGGAACACCCACACCGTCCTGGGCCTGTTCGACGGCGAGGACATCGTCGAACACTGGCGTATCTCCACGGACGCGCGCCGCACCGCCGACGAACTGGCGGTCCTCCTCCAGGGCCTGATGGGCATGCACCCGCTCCTCGGCGACGAACTGGGTGACGGCATCGACGGCATCGCCATCTGCGCGACCGTCCCCTCGGTCCTGCACGAACTCCGCGAGGTGACGCGCCGCTACTACGGCGACGTCCCGGCGGTCCTGGTCGAACCGGGCGTCAAGACGGGCGTCCCGATCCTCATGGACAACCCCAAGGAGGTCGGCGCGGACCGCATCATCAACGCGGTCGCGGCGGTCGAGCTCTACGGCGGCCCCGCGATCGTCGTCGACTTCGGCACGGCGACGACGTTCGACGCGGTCAGCGCGCGCGGCGAGTACGTCGGCGGGGTCATCGCCCCCGGCATCGAGATCTCCGTCGAGGCCCTCGGCGTCCGCGGCGCCCAGCTCCGCAAGATCGAGGTGGCCCGCCCCCGCAGCGTCATCGGCAAGAACACGGTCGAGGCGATGCAGTCGGGAATCATCTACGGTTTCGCCGGCCAGGTCGACGGGGTCGTCAACCGGGTGGCCCGCGAGCTGTCCGACGACCCGGACGATGTCACGGTCATCGCGACGGGCGGTCTGGCACCGATGGTCCTGGGCGAGTCGTCGGTCATCGACGAACACGAGCCGTGGCTGACGCTGATCGGGCTGCGGCTGGTGTACGAGCGGAACGTGTCGCGTATGTGAGCCGGGGCATGGCGGTGGCGCGGGGGCGGGCGTTGTGCGACTCGGCGTTGTCGCTGGGGCAATCGTGCCGCCCTTGGCGGCACGATTGCCCGCAGCTACGCGGAACCGACCCCGCAGGCCCCGCCCAGCCGGGTGGTCCCCCGCGCCACACCCATCCGCTATGCCAGATTTGTCTGATTAGCGCGTATCGTCGCAGCATGCCCACGCCATACGGATCCCGCGGCGGCATGGCGTTCGGCGTGGAGGAGCTGCGTGTGCTCCGCCGCGCTCTCGCCCTCGCCCTTCACCCGACCTCCGCCTCGGCCGACGACGTCCAGGACTGCCTCCGCCTCGCAGAGTCGCTCGACGAGGCGATGCGGGAGGGGGCCAGGCTGCGTGCCTTCCTCGTGGCCGACCTCGGCCGGTACCGCGCCGCCCTCCCCGGCACCGCCGCCGGCTACCTCACGCTCCTGGACGAGGCACTGGGTGCCGGATACCGCCCCCGCCCCGACGACCTCGCCGCCCTGCGCGCGCTGAGCGGCAACCCCACCGCCGCCGCCCTCCTGGACCGCTGCCACGGGCTCATCGGGCAGCAGGCCGTAAGCACCGGCTCGCACGCCCCCTCGCCGATCGCGCGCCCGACCGCTCACCCCGCCGCTCGCGCGGTCGCGCCAGGCACCCCCACCGTCCCCGCCTCCCGCTCCCGACTCCGTCTCCTGCCCGTCCCCGGAGGCCTCTCCGGCACCGCCGAGGACACCCCGGGGAAGCAGCCCGAGAAGAAGCCCGCGCGAAAGCCGGCGGCTCCGAAGCCCGCTCCCAAGCCCGCCCCGGCCCCCGGCCCGGGCACCCCGAAACCCGGGCGCCCGATCCCCACCCCGGGCGAGGTCTTCCCGCGCCGCAAGCCCAGCCCGCCACCCCCGGCGAACCCCCAGCAGCTCGCCGCGGGCTGACGTGGCTACTCTGGATCCATGGACTACGTCTCCGCGCTCCTGCCCCCGGTCGTCATGGCCATCTTCTTCATCGGTGTGATCCGGGTGATCGTGAAGACACAGGGCGGCGTCAACAAGGCCAAGGAGGACGCGGCCGTCGACGCCGCCCTCGCGCGCGTGGAGGTCGCCCGAGAGTCCTCCGTGGCGCCCCCGAAGGCCGAGGCCTGACCCGACCGCTGCCGCCCCCGGCGCAGCGCTCCGACGGCGTACGACTCGTGCGGCCGCCCCTCCGCGGGCTCGCACTTTCGAGTCGTACGCCCTTTTTGCTCCCGTTCGCCGTGAAGCGCACGTCCGCCACGCCATTACCCAGATCTCCCACTATTGTTCTGAGGTGTGCCTCGCCCATTGGGAGAACTCGAAGACGCGGTCATGTCGCGGGTGTGGAAGTGGAACCGCCCGGTGACCGTTCGAGAAGTCCTGGAAGATCTTCAGAAGGAGCGGTCCATCGCGTACACCACCGTGATGACCGTTTTGGACAATCTCCATCAGAAGGGCTGGGTGCGCCGTGAGGCGGAGGGCCGCGCCTATCGATATGAGGCGGTCTCCACACGCGCCGCCTACGCCGCCGCCCTGATGAACGACGCCTGGTCGCAGAGTGACAACCCCGCCGCGGCTCTCGTCGCCTTCTTCGGCATGATGAGCGAGGAACAGCGAGAGGCTCTCCGCGATGCCGTACGCATCGTCCAGGTACCGGAAACCCAGAAACCGACCGGAACGTCGGAACCAGCCGAACGAGCGGAACGCTCGGAACCGGCGGAACGCACGGAACCTGCGGAACGAACCGAACCTGCGGAACGAACCGAACCGGGGGAACGAACGGAACCGGCGGAACCGCCGGAGAACCCCGCCTCCGCTCAGGACGCCGACGGGCGATAGCGTCCCGGCATGTCCGCGAAGAGCCCCGAAGCCCCCGCAAAAGCCATCACCGTCCGGCGGGCCCGTACCGGCGATGTCCCGGCCGTGCGCCGCCTCCTTGACGCCTACGTCCGCGGCGGCATCCTGCTCGACAAAGCAACGGTGACGCTTTACGAGGACATCCAGGAGTTCTGGGTCGCGGAACGGGACGACAACGCCGAGGTCGTCGGCTGCGGCGCCCTGCACGTGATGTGGGAAGACCTGGCGGAAGTGCGCACTCTCGCCGTGAAGCCCGGCCTGAAGGGCGCGGGTGTCGGACACCAGTTGCTGGAGAAGTTGCTGCACACCGCCCGCTGGCTCGGCGTTCGCCGCGTTTTCTGTCTGACCTTCGAAGTCGACTTCTTCAGCAAGCACGGCTTCGTGGAGATCGGCGAGACGCCTGTCGACACCGATGTCTACGCGGAGCTGCTGCGTTCCTATGACGAGGGCGTCGCGGAGTTCCTCGGTCTCGAACGAGTGAAACCGAACACCTTGGGCAACAGCCGGATGCTTCTGCATCTGTGATCGCCAGGACGGACACACAAGCCAGTCGCAAGTCGGTCGCAAGACCGCCCGGTTCGTCAAGACATATTCCGCACCGCCGCCCTGCGTGGGTGCCCTATGTCCGAAACGCGCACGTTTCCGGGCGGAGGCGGGGCCGCCGGTCTCTCCCGAGGGTTTGTGTTTTTCCCGCAAAAGCGGTTTGCTTTCCGAGGTACTGCAGTACTGCATATAACAGGGGACGGTGATACGGCGGACGCCGGCACACCCCGGCCCTGAAGATATCGATGAAAGGAAATCCGGTGGCACAGAAGGTTCAGGTCCTTCTTGTCGACGACCTCGACGGCGGCGAGGCGGACGAGACCGTGACGTTCGCGCTGGACGGCAAGACGTACGAGATCGATCTCACCACCGCCAATGCGGACAAGCTCCGCGGCCTTCTCGAGCCTTACGTGAAGGGCGGTCGTCGTACCGGAGGCCGTGCTTCGGGCGGGCGCGGAAAGGCGCGGGCGGCTTCGAGCGGCAGCCAGGACACGGCGGCCATCCGCGCCTGGGCGAAGGAGAACGGCTACGAGGTCAACGACCGCGGCCGTGTTCCCGCGACCATCCGCGAGGCCTACGAGAAGGCCAACGGCTGAACAGCGGCACTACCGGCCCTGCGCACGCAAGGCCGGCGGCTGCGCGCACGCGTGCCGCAGCCGGAGCCGGTGGCACTGCGCGGCCACCGTGTTCACCAGCCGCACGAGATCGGGGGCGTCTCCACTGCCCCCCAACGCCGACAGCGTCGGCAGCGAGGCCTCGACCTCGCATCCCGGCTCGGGGGGCCGCAGCCACACAGCGGCCCCCTGGGAACCGAACCGGCCCAGGGGAAGCGGCCGGCCACGGGAGAAGCCGGGCTCGGGGTGCAACGCGCCGTCCGTCTCGGGGGCCGACGGCGCGAACGCCTGACGAGGCAGCGGCCCGCCCCTCCCGGCGGCCACCGGCATCAAGGCCTCGCACGGCAGCGGTCCACCCCCCGCCCGCGATACCGAGCCATCCGCGCCGCGGAAATACGCCGCGTCCGTCTCGTGGGCCGGCGGCCGGTCCCGCTCGTCAGCCGGCAGCCCGCCTGCTCCGCGCGGCGTCAGACTGCCCCTTTCCCGCGGCGGCGAGCCGTCCGCGTCGTCGCGGAAATACGCCGCGTCCGTCCTGCGAGGCAGCATCCAGTCCGTCTCGTCACGCGACAGCCCGCCTGCTCCGCGCGGCATCGAGCTGTCCCTTTCCCGCGATACCGAGCCTTCCGCGCCGCGGAAATACGCCGCGTCCGTCTCGTGGGCCGGCGGCCGGTCCCGCTCGTCAGCCGACAGCCCGCCTGCTCCGCGCGGCATCGAGCTGCCCCTTTCCCGCGATACCGAGCCGTCCGTCTCGCGGAAGAACAACGCGCTCGTCTCATCAGGCGGCACCCCGCCTGTCTCCCTCGGCATGAGACCGCCCCTCGGGCATGGCATCGAGCCGTCCGTCTCGCGCGACAGCGGCGCGTACGTCTCGCACGGCGGCAGTCCGCTCCACTCGCCCGATGCCGAGCCGTCCGTCACCCGGAACAGCTGCGCGCCCACCTTGCACGGCGCCCGCCCGCCCCTCTCGCCCGATGCCGAGCCGCCCGCCCCCCGGAACAGCGGCGTGCCCGCCTCGCAGTGCGGCCCCGCGCCCCTCACGCGCGGCATCGAGCCGTCCGTCCCCCGAAACAGCGGCGCGTCCGCCGCACGGGGCGGCATCGAGCCCTCCGTCCCGTCGAAGACCGGCGCTTCCATCCAGGGCGGACGCGGCGCCTCCATGGCACCCCCCGGCCCGATCGCCGTCAGGTCGAGCGGCAGCGTCCCCCACTCCAGCCACTCCAGCAGCCCGGGCAGTTCCTCCGCGCTGCCCGGGGCCACCAGGAGGCGCATCCGGTCGCCGAGCAGGGCGACCGGGGAGTGTGGCCCCAGGTGCCGCAGGGCCGCTCGTCCCGCCTCGGCAGGCACGTCCAGGACGTCGTAGCGCACCCCCACCGCCAGCCGCAGATGATCGCCGGGCACTGTCGGCCAGCCCAGTTCGTTCTCGTACCACCGTCGGACCCGGCAGTTCGCGTCGAGCGGCCGACGGGGGAGCGGGATGGGGCCGGGGGCTCCGAACATGCCAAGTGCAACAGCCGGAGGAGCGTGCGGGTTACGGTGGGTGTCGCATCGAGCGCACACAGTGGCGAAACGGGGGTGCGTGAGGGGTGCGGGGAGGCGCAAGGTTGTTCGCCCGTAGCGGAGGGAACGGGGGTGCTCGGCATGGACTTCCGGTCCGTACGGGTAAGACATCCCTAGTGGGAGGGGGCGACACGCAGGAAAGGCCGTCTCACGTTCGCCATGGGCGTACTGGCGAAGGGGGTAACTGCCTGGCCTGCGGGAACATCGTCTCGCACCATCGGGTTGGAGCAGATGTCGGCGTTCGGGGTCAGGAGGCCAAGGACGGTGTCGGCAGTTGGAATGAGCGGTCCCCGCTTGCGGGACTAAGCTGCGGAAGGACAGGGAGGGGAAGTTCCCCCCACTGCCTGACCGCTCTGAGGAGCGATTAACGATGTTCGAGAGGTTCACCGACCGCGCGCGGCGGGTTGTCGTCCTGGCTCAGGAAGAAGCCCGGATGCTCAACCACAACTACATCGGCACTGAGCACATCCTCCTGGGCCTGATCCACGAGGGTGAAGGTGTCGCCGCCAAGGCCCTTGAGAGCCTCGGGATTTCGCTCGAGGCGGTCCGCCAGCAGGTGGAGGAGATCATCGGGCAGGGCCAGCAGGCCCCGTCGGGTCACATCCCCTTCACCCCTCGTGCCAAGAAGGTCCTGGAGCTGTCGCTCCGCGAGGCTCTTCAGCTGGGCCACAACTACATCGGCACGGAGCACATCCTGCTCGGCCTGATCCGCGAGGGCGAGGGCGTCGCCGCCCAGGTCCTGGTCAAGCTGGGCGCAGATCTGAACCGCGTGCGGCAGCAGGTGATCCAGCTGCTCTCCGGTTACCAGGGCAAGGAGACCGCCACCGCCGGCGGTCCTGCCGAGGGCACGCCCTCCACGTCCCTGGTCCTCGACCAGTTCGGCCGGAACCTCACCCAGGCCGCTCGTGAGTCCAAGCTCGACCCGGTCATCGGGCGCGAGAAGGAGATCGAGCGGGTCATGCAGGTGCTGTCCCGCCGTACGAAGAACAACCCGGTCCTGATCGGTGAGCCCGGCGTCGGCAAGACCGCCGTCGTCGAGGGCCTCGCCCAGGCCATCGTCAAGGGCGAGGTGCCCGAGACCCTCAAGGACAAGCACCTCTACACCCTGGACCTCGGCGCGCTGGTCGCCGGCTCCCGCTACCGCGGTGACTTCGAGGAGCGCCTGAAGAAGGTGCTCAAGGAGATCCGCACCCGCGGCGACATCATCCTGTTCATCGACGAGCTGCACACGCTGGTCGGTGCGGGTGCCGCCGAGGGCGCCATCGACGCGGCTTCCATCCTGAAGCCGATGCTGGCCCGCGGCGAGCTCCAGACCATCGGTGCCACCACGCTGGACGAGTACCGCAAGCACCTGGAGAAGGACGCGGCCCTCGAGCGCCGCTTCCAGCCCATCCAGGTCGCCGAGCCGTCCCTGCCGCACACGATCGAGATCCTCAAGGGTCTGCGTGACCGGTACGAGGCGCACCACCGCGTCTCCATCACGGACGAGGCGCTGGTCCAGGCCGCCACCCTGGCCGACCGGTACATCTCGGACCGCTTCCTGCCGGACAAGGCGATCGACCTGATCGACGAGGCCGGTTCCCGGATGCGCATCCGCCGGATGACCGCGCCGCCGGACCTGCGCGAGTTCGACGAGAAGATCGCCGGTGTCCGCCGCGACAAGGAGTCCGCGATCGACTCGCAGGACTTCGAGAAGGCCGCCTCCCTGCGCGACAAGGAGAAGCAGCTCCTCGCCGCGAAGGCCAAGCGGGAGAAGGAGTGGAAGGCCGGCGACATGGACGTCGTCGCCGAGGTCGACGGCGAGCTGATCGCCGAGGTCCTCGCCACGGCCACGGGCATCCCGGTCTTCAAGCTGACCGAGGAGGAGTCCAGCCGACTGCTCCGCATGGAGGACGAGCTCCACAAGCGGGTCATCGGTCAGAAGGACGCCGTCAAGGCGCTGTCGAAGGCGATCCGCCGTACGCGTGCCGGTCTGAAGGACCCGAAGCGTCCCGGTGGCTCGTTCATCTTCGCCGGCCCGTCCGGTGTCGGTAAGACGGAGCTGTCCAAGGCGCTCGCCGAGTTCCTCTTCGGTGACGAGGACGCGCTGATCTCCCTCGACATGTCGGAGTTCAGCGAGAAGCACACGGTGTCGCGTCTCTTCGGTTCGCCCCCCGGTTACGTGGGCTACGAGGAGGGTGGCCAGCTGACGGAGAAGGTCCGCCGCAAGCCGTTCTCGGTCGTCCTCTTCGACGAGGTCGAGAAGGCCCACCCGGACATCTTCAACTCGCTGCTGCAGATCCTGGAGGACGGTCGCCTGACCGACTCCCAGGGCCGGGTCGTGGACTTCAAGAACACGGTCATCATCATGACGACCAACCTCGGCACCCGGGACATCTCCAAGGGCTTCAACCTGGGCTTCGCGGCCCAGGGCGACACCAAGTCCAACTACGAGCGCATGAAGAACAAGGTCTCGGACGAGCTCAAGCAGCACTTCCGGCCCGAGTTCCTCAACCGCGTCGACGACGTGGTCGTCTTCCCGCAGCTCAGCCAGGACGACATCCTCCAGATCGTCGACCTGATGATCGGCAAGGTGGACGAGCGCCTGAAGGACCGGGACATGGGCATCGAGCTCTCCCAGTCCGCCAAGGAGCTGCTGTCCAAGAAGGGCTACGACCCCGTGCTGGGCGCCCGGCCGCTGCGCCGGACCATCCAGCGCGAGATCGAGGACAGCCTCTCCGAGAAGATCCTCTTCGGCGAGCTGCGTCCCGGTCACATCGTGGTCGTGGACACCGAGGGCGAGGGTGAGACCAAGACCTTCACCTTCCGCGGCGAGGAGAAGTCGGCCCTGCCGGACGTCCCGCCGATCGAGCAGGCGGCCGGTGGCACGGGTCCGAACCTGAGCAAGGACGTGTAAGCGTCACGGTCGAGTGAGAGGGGCCGGTGCTGAGAGCACCGGCCCCTTTTGCATGCCCTATTGCGTCAGGACAGCTGCCCGTCGTAGTCCGGCAGCTTGTACGTCTTCTCGGCGTGGCCGCCCGAGAGGTCGGTGGCGCTGTTGCCGATGTTCGCGATGATCGTGTAGCCCTTCCTCTCGACGTCGACGCGCTGGGCCGTCTTGTACTCGGCGACGTTCTTGAAGAGGTCGATGAAGTTCCGGACGTACAGGCCGGAGACCTGGTAGCCGGCCTGCTTCAGGTTGTACTCGGTGAACGAGTGGATGATGTCCGGGCGGGCGGTCACGAAGAACAGGGCGACGCCGCGCTCCTGGGCGTATCTCGCGGCCTCCAGGACCGGCTTGTTGGCCGGCTGCGGGTAGCTGAAGCCGAAGTCGGTCTCCAGCGTGGTGTTGTCGATGTCGAAGACGATGGCCTGCTTCTCGCCCGGCTTGGCGGCCGCGATCCGCTGCTTCAGGTAGGGCAGCGCCTGGTCCATCACCGCCTGGCAGTCCTTCTGCCATGTCGCGTAGTCGACGTCAGCGGCGGCGGCCGTGGTGACCGCGGTGGCGGCACCGGCGGGGGCCGCGGCGTCGGCCGGTGCGGCCATCGCCACGAGGGCGGCTGCCGAGACGGCGGTCACTGATGCGCGGCGCAACCAGGGGCGTCGGGTCTGCATGTCGTGGGGGTCCTCTCACGTCCGTGACGCTGTCAACATGTCGTGTGCATGTTCGTGGGCGAGGGTGGCGCGAGGGGAACCGTAGGGTTACCGAACGGTAGGTGCATAGAGGCGTGCGCCACATTTCCGGAATGGCCGAAGAGGGTCCCCGGTGACATGCGGCACAGGCGATATGTCCGTTACTAGGCGGAATAGTGCTGAACGGGTCGGGAGGAAAGGGATTCTTGGCCCGTGGGTCGGGGTGAAGTGCGCTGTAGTGCGCTGATTCGTCCCGAATGAGTGCCATGTCAAGAGACGTAGAACACTGCCCTAAGTTACTAACTTAGGCCGTAGATCACGCTTTTGGGAGTTTGTCGGACTTCGGGTTACCAAGGGATGGCCATTCGGCGAGCGACTGTGCGCCGGGTGGTTTTCTCCGTCCCCTTCCCCATGAGGTTTCGATGTCCCAGCGCGTCACGTCCCGTTCCTTCCGTACGTCCCAGCTCCGCACCCGTGCGACCGTGCTGGCCGCCGGCCTCGGCGTCTCGGTCGCACTGGGAGCCGGGGTCGCGTCCGCCGCCGACACCACGGCCGCGTCCGGTGCCGCCAGTGCCGTCCAGGCGCAGGCCGCCGCCCAGGCCAAGGCCGCCAAGGCCGAGGCTGCGAAGGCCGAGAAGGCCGCCAAGGCCGCCGCCGTGAAGAAGGCGGCCGCCGCCAAGAAGGCCGCCGTGAAGAAGGCCGCGAAGAAGGCCACGCCGTCCTGGGTCGACCCGGTGAAGAAGTACAAGCTCTCCGCGAGCTTCGCCCAGAACGGCGGCATGTGGCAGTCCACCCACAGCGGGCAGGACTTCGCCGTGCCGAGCGGCACCCAGGTCGTCGCCGCCCACGGCGGCACCGTCGTCAAGGCCGGCGGCAACGGCGCCGGTGACGGCCCCGCGTACGGCAACGCCGTCGTGATCAAGCACGGCAACGGCACGTACTCGCAGTACGCCCACCTGTCGAAGGTCAAGGTGAGCATCGGCCAGGTCGTCAAGACCGGCCAGGAGATAGCCCGGTCCGGCAACACCGGCAACTCGAGCGGTCCGCACCTGCACTTCGAGATCCGTACGACCGCCAACTACGGCTCGGCGGTCGACCCGGTGAAGTTCCTGCGCGCCAAGGGCGTCAAGGTCTGACGATCCCTAGGAGCCCTGGGCTCCCCGGTGGGCCTGGGTCACCAGGTCCGTGGCGACCTCGCGGACGGCTTTGTTCTTGTCCTCGGGGTCGCCTTCCAGGTCCTGGAGCAGGAACATCCCGGCGTGCAGCGTGAAGATCGCGCTCACGCAGCGCACCTGGTCGACCATGTCGGCGTCCGGGTCGATGATGATGTCGCGCAGGCTGCGGATCCGCTCCTTGAAGGAGTCGCCGATCCGCAGCTCCCGCACCGTCGCCTGGTTGTCGTGCATGAAGCGGAACAGCGGCGCGGCGCCGTACAGGGTCTCCGCGTAACGGCGGACGATCTCCTGCTTGGTGTCGAGCGTGTGCGGCTGCTGCCGCCCCCACTCGATCAGTTCCTCGATCGGCTTCGTGAGGTCCTCGAAGATGCTGACGAGGATCTCTTCCTTGGTCTTGAAGTGGTAGTAGAGCGCCGCCTTGGTGACCTCCAGGCGTTCCGCGATCTCGCGCAGGGAGGTCTTCTCGTAGCCCTGGTCCGCGAAGAGTTCGAGGGCCACGTCCTGGATGCGCTGGCGGGTGTCCCCGCGGCGCCGCTTCCTGGTGCCGTCCATGGTGCCGCCCATCCTCCTACGCCGCTCCCTTTCCATAAAACTTACTTGACGCCCGGCTAGTTCCGCGGCTAGCTTCCGAGTGTAGTCACTAGCCGGTCGGCAAGTAAGTAGCGGTAGCTGGGGGAGTGGGAAAGCGATGGCGGACACGACGGACACACCGGCGGTCGGCGCCGACACCGACACCGGGGGGAAACGGCCGAAGAGCGTGCGGGTCGTGCTGCTCGCGTTGATGATCGCGATGATGCTCGCGATGCTCGACAACATGATCATCGGTACGGCGATGCCGACGATCGTCGGTGAACTGGGCGGCCTCGAACACCTCTCGTGGGTGGTCACCGCCTACACGCTCGCGACCGCGGCCTCCACCCCGCTGTGGGGCAAGCTCGGCGACATGTACGGCCGCAAGGGCATGTTCATGTCTTCCATCGTCCTCTTCCTGATCGGCTCGGCGCTCAGCGGCATGGCCCAGAACATGGGCGAGCTGATCGGCTTCCGCGCGATCCAGGGCCTCGGCGCCGGCGGTCTGATGGTCGGCGTCATGGCGATCATCGGTGACCTGATCCCGCCCCGGGAGCGTGGCAAGTACCAGGGCATGATGGCCGGCGTCATGGCGCTGGCGATGATCGGCGGCCCGCTGGTCGGCGGCACGATCACCGACCACTGGGGCTGGCGCTGGGCGTTCTACATCAACCTGCCGCTCGGCGTGGTCGCGCTGGTCGCCGTCAGTGTCGTGCTGCACCTGCCGAAGAAGCGGTCCGAGGCGCGGATCGACTACCTGGGCGCCGCCCTGCTGACCGTCGGCATCACCGCGATCGTGCTCGTCACCACCTGGGGCGGCACGGAGTACGCCTGGACATCCGCGCGGATCATGGAGCTGATCGGCATCGGGGTCGCCGCACTCGTCGGGTTCGTGTTCTGGCAGACCAAGGCGGCCGAGCCGGTGGTGCCGCTGCACATCTTCCGCAGCCGCAACTTCACGCTGATGTCGGTCATCGGCTTCATCACCGGGTTCGTGATGTTCGGCGCGACGCTGTTCCTGCCGCTGTACCAGCAGTCCGTGCAGGGTGCCTCCGCGACGAACTCCGGGCTGCTCCTCCTGCCGATGCTCGGCGCGATGCTGGTGACCTCGATGGTCGCCGGACGGGTCACCACGAACACCGGCCGGTACAAGGTGTTCCCGATTCTCGGCAGCGTCCTGATGACCGTCGGCCTCTACCTCCTGTCCACGATGGACACGGGGACCTCGCGGTTCACGTCCGGCGTCTTCATGGCCGTGGTCGGCTTCGGCATGGGCTGCCTGATGCAGATCACGATGCTGGTCGCGCAGAACAGCGTGGAGATGAAGGACATGGGCGTCGCGTCCTCGTCCACCACCCTCTTCCGCACCCTCGGCTCCTCCTTCGGCGTCGCGATCATGGGCGCGCTGTTCAACAACCGCGTCCAGGACGTCATGTCCGAGCGGGGCGGTGCGCTGGGCTCCAAGATCACCGAGCAGTCGGCACAGCTCGACGCCAAGAGCCTGGAGAAGCTTCCGGTACTGGTCCGGGAGGCGTACCAGCACGCGGTGTCCGCCGGCACGCACTCGGCGTTCCTGCTGGGAGCCGTGGTGGCGGTGGTTGCCCTGGTGGCGGCCGTGTTCGTCAAGGAGGTCCCGCTCAAGGGGGCGGGGCCGAAGGCGGAGGACGAGCCGGACGCCCCGGCGACGCAGCCGCCCGTGGCGGAGGCCGTCTGACCCGGCCGCATGACGAAGGCCCCCGGGGCGGAGAACCCCGGGGGCCTTCGTCATGCGGTCCGGTCGCACAGACCTCACTGTCAGACCCCCGTGCCACCATCGGATCCATGGACAAGATGCGGCAGGTGCGCCTGGCCAAGGACGCCATGGACCGGGACTGGGCCGATCCGGACCTGGACCTGGGCGCCGTGGCCGCACACGCCGGGTACTCGCGGTATCACTTCATCCGCGCCTTCAAGGAGGCGTACGGCGAGACCCCCGGGCAGTACCTCACGCACCGCCGCATAGAACGCGCCGAGGACCTGCTGCGCACGGCGAACCTCTCGGTGACGGAGATCTGCCACCTGGTCGGCTTCAGCAGCGTGGGCACGTTCTCGGCCCGGTTCAAGGCGTGGACCGGCCTGACGCCCAGCGAGTACCGGACGAAGCACGTGGGCCGCGGAGCGGCACTCATACCGGGCTGCTACGCCATGCTGTGGGCCGGCGGCTTCCGGTCGGCACCCGGCCCAGGGCAGCAGCGCAATTCCGGAGAAGCGGGCTGACACCCCCGCTGCCTACGGTGGCAGGGCACGCACGAACCGGCCCCGACCAGCAGGAGCACGCCATGATCAAGGGTCTCGCCATCTCGACCGTCTGGGTCCTCGACCAGGACCGGGCCAAGGAGTTCTACACCGAGAAACTGGGCCTGGAGGTCCGTACGGACATGACCATGGGCGAGGGCGGCATGCGCTGGCTCACCGTCGGCTCGCCCGACCAGCCCGACGTCGAGCTCACGCTGATGGTGCCCGGCGGGCCCGCGATGGACCCAGAGTCCGCCGAGATGGTCCGGAAGCTGGTGACGAAGGGCGCGCTCGGCGCGGGCGTGCTGACCACCGACGACATCCACGGCGACTACAAGAAGCTCAAGGACCGGGGTGTGGAGTTCCTCCAGGAGCCGCAGGAGCGCCCGTACGGCACGGAGGCGCTGTTCCGCGACGACTCCGGCAACTGGTTCTCCTTCACGCAGCCCCGGGAGGGCGGACTCGACCTGGACCAGGACTGGACCTGCTGACCACCGCGAGGGACTACGTCCCCGACCCCGGCAGCATCGGATAACTCCCCGTGTTCGTCGGCGCGTGCTCCGGCAGCCACAGCACGGCGACCGCGCCTTCGGCGGGCAGATGCTCCGGTGTCCCGGGTGTGCGGACGTTCCGGAAGGTCAGCCGGGCGCCCATCACCCGGGCCTGGCCGGCCGCGATGGTCAGACCGAGGCCGTGGCCGTGCCCGGCCCGGTCCTTGCTGCCGGTGCGGAAGCGGCTCGGCCCCTCGGCGAGCAGGTCCTCGGGGAAGCCGGGCCCGTGGTCGCGGACCCGGATGACCCGGCCCTCGACGGTGACCTCGATGGGCGGCTTGCCGTGCCGGGCCGCGTTGGCGAGCAGGTTGAACAGCACCCGCTCCAGGCGCCTCGGGTCGGTGGTGACCTCCGACTCGTGCACGATCCGCACCTCGACGTCCGGGTCCTTGGCAGCCACCCGCCGGGCGACGAACTCGCCCAGCATGATGTCCTGGAGCTCGGCCCGCTCGGAGGCCCCGTCCAGCCGGGCCACCTCCAGCACGTCCTCCACGAGCGTGCGCATCGCCTTCGCCCGGTCCAGCACCAGCTCGGTCGGGCGCCCCGGCGGCAGCAGTTCCGCGGCGGTCAGCAGCCCGGTCACCGGTGTGCGCAGCTCGTGCGCGATGTCGGCGGTGACCCGCCGCTCGGCCTCGATCCGCTGGCGCAGTGTGTCCGCCATGGCGTCCACCGCGCTCGCCAGGTCGTCGGTCTCGTCCCGGACGACCCCGCCCATGGCGTCCCGCACGCGCACGTCCGTCTCGCCGCCCGCGAGCTGATGGGCCGCCACGGCCGCCTTGCGCAGCCGCCGCGAGAGATGCCCGCCGATGAGCACGCCGAGCGCGCTGCCGCCGAGGACGACCGCGATGGAGCCGATGAGCAGGGCCTGGTCGAGGTCCTGGAGGATGTCCGAGCTGCGGTCCGTGAAGCCCGAGTGCAGGGACATGACATGCCCGTTCTTCAGCGGCACGGCGGCCCATATGTCGGGCACGTCACCGGGCCGGTCCGCCACGTACGTCGCCCGCTGGCCCGCCTCGACCCGGTCCCGCAGCGCCGCCGGCAGGTTCGGGTCGTCGATCTTGGTGTTGGGGAAGTTCATCCGCCCGGACAGCTCGAAGTTCCGCTGGGCGATCATGATGCGCTCGTCGGCGAGGTCGCGCGCGTTGTCCAGCATCGACACCCGGGCGGCGTTGTGCACGACCAGGCTCAGCGCGACCGCCACCAGCGCCCCGACCAGCGCGATGGCCGCGCTCAGCTTCCATCTGAGGCCCGTGCGGATCCCCGCCCGCTCCAAGCCCGTGGCGACCAGGCGCCGGAAGTGCCCCCTCATATCCCCTGCTCAGGCCTTCAACTTGTAGCCGAAGCCGCGGACCGTCTCGATACGGTCCTGGCCGATCTTCTGCCGCAGCCGCTGCACGTGCACGTCGACGACGCGGGTGTCCCCTCCCCAGCCGTAGTCCCACACCCGCTCCAGCAGCTTGTCGCGGGAGAGCACCGTGCCCGGCGCCGTGGAGAACTCCAGCAGCAGGCGCATCTCGGTCGGCGTCAGCGCCACCGGCTGCCCGGCCCGGTGGACCTCCATGCCCTCGGTGTCGACCTCCAGGTCCCCGAAGGTCAGCACCCCGCCGTTCGGTGGCGAGGCCGGCTCCTCGGCCCGGCCGCCGCCCGCGTGCCCGAACCGGCGCAGCACCGCGCGGATCCGGGCGACCAGGACGGCACCGTCGAACGGCTTGGTCACATAGTCGTCGGCCCCCGCCTCCAGACCCAGCACGACGTCGATGGAGTCGGCCCGCGCCGACAGCATGATGACCGGCACGGTCGACTCGTCCCGGATACGGCGGCACAGGCTGACCCCGTCGAGGCCGGGAACCATGACGTCCAGCAGCGCGATGTCGGGGCGGTCCGCCCGGAACGCCTCCAGGCCCGACAGTCCGTCGGGCATGGCGGTGACCACGAAGCCGTCCCGTTCCAGGGCGAGCTGCGTGGCCTCACGGATGACGTCGTCGTCCTCGACGAACAGGACGTGGGTCTGGTCTGCCATCCCGGTGCTCTCAGTCCTCGTGTGATTCGTGGGGTGCGTTCTGTCGTGTTCTCTCTGAGGGACGCACGGTCCATGTGATGCGTTCACCGAGGGATCGGTCCGAGCGGCCCGATCGGTTCACGCGCCCTCGCGCCCGGGTCAGCTCGCGGGCTCCGGCGTGGGGGTGTCGCCGACGACCTTCCCGTAGTCGTTGTGCGTGCGGTACTCCTCGTCGAACCGGCCGGAGGTCCAGCGGTACGTGATCACGTTCTCCCCGGAGGGACTCGACACCGGGTCGCCCTTGTCGTACACCTGCTTGGTCACGACCAGGTCGCCGCGGTCGATCTCCGCGTAGACCGGGGGTTCCTCGGCCTTGAACACATTCTGGTACGAGCCGTCCTGCTCGCGGTACACGTAACTGCCGACACCCACCGCGTCACCGCAGGTCAGCACGTTGACGACGACATCGTCGGCGGACCCGCCGGTCATGTTGCCGTAGGACACGTCGACGGGGTACTCGTCGGCGACGCACGGCTTCAGCTCGCGCTTCACCTCGGGGGAGACCTTCGGGTCGTCCTTGACGAGCCGGACGGCGTCGACCGTGTCGGGCGTCTTCGACGGCGCGGCGGACGGTGTGGCGGCGGCGGCCCCTGCCACCGAGTCGGAGTGCGCCGGGCCCTCGTCACGGGCGCCGGTGCCGCCCGCGCCGCACGCGGACGCGAAAAGGCCGAGGGCGGCGAGCACGGCCAGCGCCGTACTCACCGCCTGGATGCTGGCCCGGGGCCGTGCAGACCCCTCGCCGGTCAGGCCGCGCACCGCTCCCGCTCCTCACGCTCCAGCGCGCGTGCGTCCAGATCGCGGGACTCCAGCTCCTCGCGGAGCCGGGCGAGCGCCCGGTGCAGCGTGCTCTTGACCGTTCCGGCCGACATGCCGAGGGCGGCGGCCGTCTCCTCTGTGGACATCTGCTCCCAGTGTCGCAGCACGACGACACTGCGCTGCTTCGGGGCGAGCACCTTCATGATGTCCATCAGCAGGGCGCGGTCCGCGTGCTGCTCGGTGGCGTCGTCGACCGAGGCGTCCGGGAGCTGCTCGGTCGGCACCTCCTCCAGCTTGCGGGCCCGCCACCACTCCGTTCGCGTGTTGATCATCACCCGGCGCAGGTAGGCGTCCGCCAGCCGCTTGTCCTCGATGGTCTCCCAGCGGCCGTACGTCCGTACCAGCGCGGTCTGGAGCAGGTCCTGCGCGTCCGTCGGGTCCGGGACCAGACGGCGGGCACTGCGCAGCAGCGCGTCCTGCCGAGTGCGGACGTACTCCTCGAACTCGAGCACCTCGCCCTGCGCCATGGTGAACCGCCTTCCGCTTCCCCGTTACGGCCGGCTCCCCGCCGTCCGTGCACTGCCTGTGTTCCTTGGTGGTCCCGTGTCTTCCGGGAACGAAATTGAAGGTACGGAGGCGTTGTCACGGCACTGTCCGAAGCAGCCTTCGGCTAGCACTCGGCTGTCCGTCGGTTGTGTAACGGACGGGGGAACGGGGCATGGCAGTGGGCGTGTTGGGGTTGATTCAGGGTGATTTGTCCACCCCGATCACTGTGACGGGCGGCGACCCGCGTCTGTGACCTGGCTGTCCGTACGTCAGGTCAGCGGCAGTCGGTACAGCCCTCCCGCCAGCGGTTCCACCAGACCGTCGGCGACCAGGCCGTCCAGGGCGCGGGCCCGCTGCACCGGCTCGTGCCACACCCGGTCCAGTGCCGACTGCGGAACCGGACCGTGGGCCTCCCGCAGGACGGCGAGCAGCCGCCCGCGCACCTGCCGGTCGGTGCCCGCGTACGTCTGGCCGCGGCGCGGCGGCCCGTCGTGCTCCGGCTTGCCCGCCAGCCGCCACGCGCACTGCGCGGCGATCGGGCAGCGGTGGCACGACTCGCTCTTCGCCGTGCACACCAGCGCGCCCAGCTCCATGGAGGCGGCGGCCCAGCGGGCGGCGGTCGGCTCGTCCTCGGGCAGCAGCGCGCGGGCGAGTTTGCGCTCGGCGGCGGTGGTGGCGTTCGGCGGGTACTGCACGCCGGTGACCGCGCGGGCGAAGACCCGGCGCACATTGGTGTCCAGCACCGGATGCCGCTGCCCGTAGGCGAAGGAGGCGACGGCGGCGGCCGTGTACTCGCCGATGCCGGGCAGCGCCAGCAGCTGGGCGTGGTCGGCCGGTACGTCACCGCCGTGCCGTTCCGTTATCGCGACGGCGGCGCCGTGCAGCCTGAGGGCGCGGCGCGGGTAGCCGAGCCTGCCCCAGGCGCGGACCGCCTCGCCGGGCGCCTCCTTGGCCAGGTCGGCGGGGCGCGGCCAGCGGGCCAGCCACTGCTCGTAGACGGGCAGGACGCGGTTCACCGGCGTCTGCTGGAGCATGAACTCACTGACCATCACACCCCACGCCCCGGCTTCGGGGCGCCGCCACGGCAGGTCGCGGGCGTTCTCGTCGAACCAGTCGATGACGGGGGAGTGCAGGCTCTCGCCGGAGGGCGGGCCGGGCGCGGGGTCGCTGGGGCTGGTGTGCGGGGGCTTCGTGGGAGCAGTCATGGCCATTCGATCCTGCCACGCGGGGACCGCGTTCCGGGCACACCACCACCCAAGAGGGACAGGCGTACCTGACGATCGGCAGCAGTGCCACCCCGCTGTGCGCCTATAGCGTCGGGCGAATGGAACGTCCTCGTCCCGCCAGGGCACCAGACGGCCGCGCCCTGCTCTGGGCGGCCCTCGCCCTGCCCGCGCTCACGGCGGACCGGCTCGGGCTGAACGAGCCGCGCCCCCTCTGGCAGCAACTGGCCGGTGTGGCCGTGCTGGCGGTCGCGGCCGCCCTGTCCCGGCGGCTGCCGCTCGTGACCTTCGGGCTGGCCGCCGCCCTGAGCTTCACCGCCGCCCCGGCCCTGTTCACCGTCTCCTACGGCCCGGCCCTCGGCGTGTTCGCGCTGCTGCTCGGGCTGCGGGCGGGCCGGGCGCGCCCCGCGGTGCTGTGCTTCGCGGCCGTCGGCTGCGCCGGCACCGCCCGGATCGTGCTCGTCGGCGTCGACCCGGCCCCCGAGTGGCTCGTCATGACGGGCACGCTGCTCTTCGGCTGCGTCTTCCCCTGGCTCGGCGGTCGCTACTGGCGGCAGAGCCGCGAGCTGGCCGAGGCGGGCTGGCTGCGCGCCGCCCGGCTGGAGGACGAGGCCCGCTTCGCCGAGGAACGCGCCCGGCTGCGCGAACGGGCCCGGATCGCCCAGGACATGCACGACTCCCTCGGCCACGAACTGAGCCTCATCGCCCTGCGCGCGGGAGCCCTCCAGGTCGCCCCCGGACTCGCCGTCGAACACCGGACCGCGGCGGCCGACCTGCGCGCGGCCGCCGCCGACGCCACGGACCGGCTGCACCGCATCATCGGCGTCCTGCGCGAGGACGACGACGAGCCCGCGCCGCTGGCCCCGGCCGGCGAGACCCTGGAGCAACTCGTCGCCCGCGCCGTGGAATCGGGCCTGCCGGTGCGCTACGAACCCGTCGGGCAGGGCCCCGCCGCCGAGCCCGGCGGGGTCGCCGAACGGCTGCTGCACCGCGTGGTCAGGGAGGCACTGACCAACGCGGCACGGCACGCACCGGGCGCTGCCGTGACCGTGGCGGTGACGGGGCGGGCCGCGGGGGCGGGGCGGGCCGCGGGTACGTCCGTCACCGTCACCAACGGCCGGGCCGCCCAGGACGGTTCGCGGCCCTCCCGGGGCGGCACGGGCCTGCTGGGGCTGCGCGCCGCCGTGACCGCCATCGGCGGCACCTTCGAGGCGGGCCCGCACAAGGAGGGCTTCCGGGTCCGGGCGTACGTCCCCGAGCAGCGGACCGCGGTCAGGCCGGCAGGCTCCGCCCGGGCGCCGTTCACACACGCCAGGCGCCGCTTCGCCGTCGGCCTCGGCGCCGCGGCCGGCGTGGGTGTCGTGCTCGTCGGGGCCGCCTTCGGCTGGTACGCGTACGCCGAGACGCACTCGGTGCTCGAACCCGCCGCCTACGCGAAACTGCGCCCGGGCACCCCGGTCGCCGATGTCGAGCGCGTACTCCCCGAACGCGACGTGAACGACCCGCCCGACGAACGGGCCCCCGCCCCACCCGAGGGAGCCGACTGCCGTTACTACCGCGCGAGCGGCGAACTCTTCGTCTCCGTCGACCACTTCAGACTGTGCTTCGACGCGGGGCGGCTGGTCGCCAAGGACGTGGTGCCGGGCCTCGGCCTGTCCGGCGAAGGCCGCGAGGAGTACGAGGAGTTCGCACGATGAGCGGGGCGAGCACGGCGATCCGCGTGTTGCTGGCCGACGACGAGGCCCTGGTCCGGGCCGGAGTCCGCGCCATCCTGGGCAGCAGCGGCGTGACGGAGGTCGTCGCCGAGGCGGGCGACGGCCGCGAGGCGATCGAGCTGGCCCGGGCCCACCGCCCGGACGTGGCCCTGCTCGACATCCGCATGCCCCGCCTGGACGGCCTCACGGCGGCGGAGGAGATCGTACGGACCGTGCCCGGCACGTCCGTCGCGATGCTCACCACCTTCTCCGAGGGCGCCTACGTGACCCGCGCCCTCGGCGGTGGCGCCACCGGCTTCCTGCTGAAGTCCGGGGACCCGTACGAACTGATCGCCGGCGTACGGGCGGTGGCGGCCGGTGCGGCGTTCCTGTCGCCCAAGGTGGCCCGGTACGTCATCGACGAGGGCCTCGGCGGCGGCCGCCTCACCCGCGAGGCACAGGCACGCACCCGTGTGGCGGTCCTGAGCCCCCGCGAACGCGAGGTGCTCGGACTGGTCGGCGCCGGCCTGTCCAACCCGGAGATCGCCGCCCGGCTGCACCTCGTCGAGGGCACGGTGAAGGCGTACGTGAGCGCGGTCCTGGACCGGCTGGGCGTGCGCAACCGCGTGCAGGCGGCGATCGTGGCGTACGAGGCGGGGCTGGTGGAGTCGTGACGACCGGGTCGCGCGGCGGTGGGGGCGCGTCCCGGCTCGTTGATGCGCATACCGGTCGGCTCAGCGCCGCGCGTGCGAGCCGTACGACGTGACGGGCGCCGTGCCCGGCCCGGTGAACCACCGCACGGCCGGCGCCGACGAGGTGCGCATCGCCCGGGCCAGCCGCGTCGCCGGGCCCGTGCCGAGCCGTACGGCGGCGAGGGCGACGAGGGTGCCCAGGCCCAGCCCCGCGCCGACGTCGTGCGGATAGTGCACGCCGACGAAGACCCGGGAGAAGGCCATGAGCAGGGCGAGCGGGGCCGTCAGCCACAGGAGCGCGCGCCGGACCAGGGCCAGGGCGACCGCCGCGGCGCCCGCGATCGTGGCGTGGTTGGACGGGAAGGACCAGTCACCGTGCGGTGGGCACTCGGCGAGGGACGCGGCCGCACCGGCGACCGCCCGGCACGGACGCTCCTCCGTGACGGCGGACTTGAGCACTTCGCTGCACACGTACGCCACGGCCGTGGCCAGAGGTGCGAGAGCCGCGATCGCGAACGCGTGGGGAGTGTCTCGGCGGGCGCGCCACCAGGCGGTGGCGAACAGCGCGACGAAGACCAGCAGTCCGGCCTCCGTCCATATGCCGGCCCCGTGCTGTACCCACATCGGGGTGCCGTGGGCGAAGTCGGTGATGTCGCGGTAGAGCCCGCTGTCCTCGAAGTTCATGGTCACGGACGGTAGGCGGCAGGCCGATACCGTCACACCCAGCGATCGTCGCGTGCCGCACCTGTCGAAAGACAGGGGTGGGGCGGTGATTTCCGGGATGATGATCCGGAAAAGTTGTGGTCCCGAGCGGCGGGTGGGACCGGCGAACGCGCCGATCTCTCGTAAGGTTTGCGCCGTGGGATCTCTGCGCAATCCGGTCGGGCCGCTTCCCTCCTCCATCTACTGGCGTCGGAGGGTCGTACTGGTGTCTGTGGTCGCCCTGTTGGCGCTGCTGACCACCTGGATCGTGACCATGGGCGGCGGGGGTGGCGACGACCGCGGCAACGACGCCAACGGCAAGAATCCCGCGCCCTCCATCACGCCCGGCCCGTCGAGTTCGGGCCCGGCCATCAGCCAAGCGCCCGGCGGACGCGACGAGTCGGGCGGCGGGGGCTCCGGCGGCTCGTCGTCCGGGTCCGGGGACGGTTCCGGCGACGGCTCGGGTGGTGGCTCGGGCGACGGCTCCGAGGGCGGTTCCGGCACGGGCTCCGGCGGCGGTTCCGGTTCCGGCGGGTCCGCCGGGTCGGGCGGCGCCGGTGGTTCCGGGGGCGTTACCACGGTGGGCGGGGTCGGCGTGGGCGACACGCTGCCGGCCGGTTCCACACTGCCCAACTGCACCGCCAGCGTGGTCAAGTTCAGCCTGCGCAGCTGGCACAACACCTACGACCCCGAGCAGACGCCCACGTTCCTGCTGACCGCGCGGAACATCTCCGGCAGCGACTGCAAGATCGATCTCGGGCCGAAGAACGCGGTGTTCACGATCACCCCGGCGAGCTCCGACGACGACTACTGGTCCTCCGAGGACTGCCCCAAGGCCCCCGCGCGCCAGCTCTACCGGGTGCCCGCGGGCAGCGGCATCACCTACACCGTGAACTGGGACCGCAAGCCGAGCGCCCCCGAGTGCGCCACGCCTCCGGCGGGCTCGGCCGGGACGGGCACGTACCTGGTGGAAGCGAAGGCTCCGGGCTTCGCGAAGGTACAGACGTCGTTCGTGCTGTCGGCCGACTAGCACCCGGCGGCTCAGACGCCTGAGGGCGGTACCCCTTGCCGGGTACCGCCCTCAGCCGTTCCAGCCGGTGCAGCCGATACAGCTCAAGCGCTAGACGTACCGCTCCAGGATCGACGACTCCGCCAGCCGCGACAGCCCCTCCCGGACGCTGCGCGCCCGGGCCTCGCCGACGCCGTCCACCGTCTGGAGGTCGTCGACGCTCGCGGCGAGCAGCTTCTGGAGGCCGCCGAAGTGCTCGACCAGGCGGTCGATGATCGCGCCGGGGAGCCGGGGCACCTTGGCGAGCAGGCGGAAGCCGCGCGGCGACACCGCCGAGTCCAGCGTCTCGGGTGAGCCGGTGTAGCCCAATGCGCGGGCCACCGTGGGCAGTTCGAGAAGCTCGGCGTGGGTGAGGGCGTCCAGCTCGGCCAGCGCCTCGTCGACCGTGCGGGAGCGCTTGGCGGTGGGCTCGGGGACGTAGTCCCGGACGACCAGCTCGCGCTCGGGCTCCACACCGGCGATCAGCTCGTCGAGCTGGAGGGCCAGCAGCCGGCCGTCCGTGCCCAGCTCCACCACGTACTCGGCGATCTCCGTGGCGATGCGGCGCACCATCTCCAGGCGCTGGGCGACCGCCGAGACGTCCCGGACGGTGACCAGGTCCTCGATCTCCAGTGCCGACAGCGTGCCCGCGACCTCGTCGAGGCGGAGCTTGTAGCGCTCCAGGGTCGCCAGGGCCTGGTTGGCGCGGGACAGGATCGCCGCCGAGTCCTCCAGGACGCGGCGCTGGCCGTCCACGTACAGCGCGATCAGCCGCATCGACTGGGAGACCGAGACGACCGGGAAGCCGACCTGCTTGCTCACGCGGTCGGCCGTGCGGTGCCGGGTGCCCGTCTCCTCCGTGGGGATCCCCGGGTCCGGGACCAGCTGCACGCCCGCGCGCAGGATCTTCGACAGGTCCGAGGACAGCACGATGCCGCCGTCCAGTTTGCACAGCTCGCGCAGACGGGTCGCGGTGAACTCGACGTCCAGCACGAAACCGCCGCTGCACAGCGCCTCGACCGTCTTGTCGGAGCCCAGCACGATGAGACCGCCGGTGTTGCCGCGGAGCACCCGCTCCAGGCCGTCACGCAGGGCGGTCCCGGGTGCCACGGCGCTCAGTGAGGCGCGCATCAGGCCATCGGTACCGGCACTCCCGCCGGACTTTCCGGGAGCTGATGCCCGGTCGTTGGCTGCCACTGCACTCCTCCGGTCGCAGGTTCTGGGCGCCCCCGTGTCGCGCGCTCGGTTCGCACGGACGGGCGAGACCAGGGCAAAGTCTACCGGCGACCCTCCTCGTCCCGTGGGGCCTCTCTGCGACGGGACCGGGGGAGGACCCGCAGGGCGTCCCCTATGTCCGCGACTTCCAGGACCTTCATGCCCGAGGGGATCTTGCCCGGATCGCCCGGGACGAGGGCGTGTGTGAAGCCCAGACGGTGGGCTTCGGCCAGCCTGCGCTGTACGCCCGTGACCCGTCTCACCTCGCCCGCGAGGCCGACCTCCCCGATCGCGACGAGGTTCTTGGGGAGAGGTGTGTCACTCGCCGCGCTGGCCAGGGCGAGCGCGACGGCCAGGTCGGCGGCGGGCTCCGAGAGCTTCACACCGCCGACCGTCGCGGAGTAGATGTCCCTTTTGCCCAAGGCGCTGATCCGTCCGCGCTGTTCCAGCACCGCGAGCATCATCGACACCCGGGAGGTCTCCAGGCCCGAGGTGGTGCGGCGCGGGGAGGGGATCTGCGAGTCGACCGTGAGCGCCTGGACCTCGGCGACCAGCGGGCGGCGGCCCTCCAGGGTGACGGTCAGGCAGGTGCCCGGGACCGGTTCGGCCCGGCGGGTCAGGAAGAGCCCGCTCGGGTCGGCCAGGCCCGTGATGCCCTCGTCGTGCAGCTCGAAGCAGCCGACCTCGTCGGTGGTGCCGTAGCGGTTCTTGACGCCCCGGACGAGCCGCAGGCGGGCGTGCCGGTCTCCCTCGAAGCTCAGGACGACGTCCACGAGGTGCTCCAGCAGGCGCGGGCCCGCGATGGCGCCGTCCTTGGTGACATGGCCCACGAGCAGCGTGGACATGCCGCGCTCCTTGGAGGCCCGGATCAGGGCCCCGGCGACCTCCCGCACCTGGGCCATGCCGCCGGGCGCCCCGTCGATCTCCGGGGAGGCCACCGTCTGCACCGAGTCCAGGATCAGCAGCGACGGCTTGACCGCGTCCAAGTGGCCCAGCACCGCCGCCAGATCCGTCTCGGCCGCCAGGTACAGGTGGTCGTCGATGGCGTGGATGCGGTCGGCGCGCAGCCGGACCTGGCTCGCCGACTCCTCGCCCGTGACGTACAGCGTGCGGTGCTCGTCGCTCGCCGACTTGGCCGCCACGTCGAGCAGCAGGGTCGACTTGCCGACGCCCGGCTCGCCCGCGACCAGCACCACCGCGCCGGGGACGAGCCCGCCGCCGAGCACGCGGTCCAGCTCGGGCACGCCGGTGGAGCGGGCGGTGGCCTGGCGGCCGTCCACCTGGCCGATGGGCAGGGCGGAGGTGGTGACCCGCCCCGGTGCCGTCGTACGGACCGCGGGCGCGCCGTATTCCTCGATCGTCCCCCAGGCCTGGCACTCGGGGCAGCGGCCGAGCCACTTCGCCGTCTGCCAGCCGCATTCCGTGCAGCGGTAGGACGGGCGGTCCTTGGTGGTCTTCGTACGGGCAGCCATGGACGGAACCGTAGCCGCCGCCACTGACAACGCGGGGGCCGACCGGGGCGGCAACCTGCGCGCCAGGGCGCCGCCACCCCGCGCCAGCCGTTGAACCACCGGTTCATGTCCCCGTTTGAGGGATCGTTTCACCCGTACGGATTAAATGTGCTCAAGCCGCCGGAAGGTGCCTCTCCCGGCCGCCTACGGTCGCCGAATGATGAGCAGTACTCCGGAGATCTCGACCCGCTCCACCCGCACGGCCGGCCCGCACCGGGCGCACCGGGAAGCGCGTGACCGCGGGGCGGCGCGCACGCTGGCGCAGCGGCCGCCCGCGCGCTACGAGCCTTACCTGGACGGCCTGTTCACCTACTGCCTGTCCGTGCTGTGTGACCACGACGCCGCGACCGCCGCCCTCGGCGACGCCCTCGCGCTCGCCGAACGCCGCGGCAAGCACGTCCCCGACGCCCCCGCCGACCGCAGGGCGTGGCTGTACGCGCTGGCCCGCTGGGCGTGCCTGCGGAAGCTGGCCGAGGCCAAGCAGAAACGTGTGAGCAGCCACGCCGCGGGCCGCCCGCAGCGCGCCGACCGGCCGGCCGGCCCGGCCGTCTCCGAGGAGGTCCAGGAGCGGCGGCGGCGCGAACTGGCCCTGCTCGCCTGGCCGGAGGCCGCCGGCACCACCCCGGAGCAGCGCGAGGCGCTCGAACTGGCCGTGCGCCACCACCTCGCCGCCCAGGAGGTCGCCGCCGTCCTGGGCATGGACCCGGCCGCCGCCCGCGATCTGCTCGCCTCCGCCGCCTGCGAGGTGGAACGCACGCGTGCGGCCCTGGCCGTGGTCGAGACCGGGGCGTGTCCGAGCGTCGCGCACCTCGTCGGCGACGACCGGCCCGTGCTGGGCACGACCCTGCGCCGCGAACTCGTCCGGCACGTCGACGACTGCCCGCGCTGCCGCCGCACCGCCGAGCGCGCCATCCCCGGCCGCTGGCCCGGCACCAGCGTCACGCCCGCCGAACTGCCCGTCCTGCCGGCCCCGCGCGCGGCCGTGCACGTCGCCATGACCCACCACGCACGCGCGCGTGGCGCCGGACCCCGCTTCGACCGGCGCGGCTTCCCGATGGACCCCAAGGACCGCGCCGCACGAAGGGACCGCCTCCGCGCGCGTGCCGTCACCACGACCGTCGTCGCCACCGTGGTGGCCGCTCCCGTGCTCGCCCTGTGGGCCGCCTACCGGGGCACCCCCGTCGGCGAGGGCCAGGACGGCCGCTCCGCCTCCGCACGCGAGGCGGACGACCCGTTCGCCCTGGACGGCGAGATGGCCGGCGGCGGCTATGAGAACACCGGCAACGCGAGCACCAGACCCGGCCCCCGCTTCGGCGAGAACGGCAAGGCCGACGTCTCCGTGGAGGTCATCGGCGTCGCCGGCGCCGGCCGCAAGAGCGCCCTGGACGTCACGGCGGACAACAGCGGCGACACCACCCTCGTCACCCTGACCGCCACGGGCCCGTCCCCGGTCCGCTGGTCCGCGTCCACCGGAGCGGACTGGCTCTACCTGAGCCAGTCGTCGGGCACGCTCCGGCCCGGCGAGTCGTTGACGATCAAGGTGTACGTCGACCATCTGCGGGAGCCCTCCGGCCCCTGGCGCGCGCAGGTGGCGATCGCCCCGGTGGGCGCCGTAGTCCACATCGAGGGCTTCGGCACCGCGCCCAGCCCGCCCGGCCCCGGCCCGCGTCCGGACCCCCACCCCGGCGGCCCGAGCGACCCGCCTTCGACCCTGCCCGACCCGACGCCCACGACCTCGGCCCCACCGGACCCGACGCCGACCACCCCGCCCCCGTCACCCGACCCGGACCCCACACCCACGGACCCGGGGCCGACGGACCCGACGACCCCGCCCCCGGACGACGGCGACGCGAGCCCGCCCACGTCCTAGACGGCCGTAACAGCCCTCGAAGTCCTGCGTGCCGTAGTGGTCGCGCTCGTCAGCCGGCCGGGTCGGCGGGATGCGGCGCCAGCAGCGGCAGCTGCGAGGCCAGCCGCTCCTCGCACAGCTCCACCAGCCGGTCGTAACCGGCCTTTCCCATCAGCTCGATCAGCTCCGGCCGGTAGGAGACGTACACCGGCTCGCCCGCGCCGTGCGCCGAGGTCGCCGAGGTGCACCACCAGTGCAGGTCGTGGCCGCCCGGCCCCCAGCCGCGGCGGTCGTACTCACCGATCGACACCTGGAGCACACGCGTGTCGTCGGGCCGGTCGATCCACTCGTAGGTCCGCCGCACCGGCAGCTGCCAGCACACGTCCGGCTTGGTCTCCAGCGGCTCGCGGCCCTCCTTCAGGGCGAGGATGTGCAGCGAGCAGCCCGCGCCGCCCGCGAAACCGGGGCGGTTCTGGAAGATGCACGAGCCCTGGAAGGGGCGTGTCTGCCGGTCGCCGTCCTCGTCCTCGGAGATCCAGCCGTTCTTCGTGCCCTCGGCATGGTGCTGCCAGATGTCCGGCGTGAGCCTCGCCACATGCTCGGCGACCCGCTTCTCGTCGTCCTCGTCGGAGAAGTGGGCACCCAGCGTGCAGCACCCGTCGTCCGCGCGGCCGGCCTGGATGCCCTGGCAGCCGCTGCCGAAGATGCAGTTCCAGCGAGAGGTCAGCCATGTCAGATCGCAGCGGAAGACCTGCTCGTCGTCCGCCGGATCGGGAAACTCCACCCACGCACGGGCGAAGTCGAGGCCCTTCTCGTCGGACCGCGGGGCGCCCGATGATTTGTCGCGCTTCGCCTTTTTCGTCTTTGGCACGAGTCCAGGGTACGGGCCTTGTACCCACACCGAGGACGGCGGACGGCACTCCTGGCAGTAGCGTTCCGTACATGAGACTCGGTGTCCTCGACGTGGGATCGAACACGGTGCATCTGCTCGTGGTGGACGCGCACCCCGGCGCGTGCCCGTTGCCCGCGCACTCGCACAAGGCGGAACTGCGCCTCGCCCAGCTCCTCGACGACGACGGCGCGATCGGCCCCCAGGGCGTCGAGCGGCTGGTCTCGGTCGTCCAGGAGTCGCTCCAGGCCGCCGAGGACAAGGGCGTCGAGGACCTCCTGACGTTCGCCACCTCCGCCGTGCGCGAGGCCCGCAACGCCGACGACGTCCTGGCGCGCGTGCGCACCGAGACCGGCGTCGAGCTCCAGGTCCTCACCGGCGAGGAGGAGGCCCGCCTCACGTTCCTCGCCGCCCGCCGCTGGTTCGGCTGGTCGGCCGGGAAACTGCTGGTCCTGGACATCGGCGGCGGCTCCCTGGAGATCGCCTACGGCATCGACGAGGAGCCCGACGCGGCCGCGTCCCTGCCGCTGGGCGCCGGCCGCCTCACCGCCGGGTGGCTGCCCGGCGACCCGCCCGCCCCGGACGACGTGCGGGCCCTGCGCCGCCACGTCCGGACCGAGGTCGCCCGCACGGTCGGCGAGTTCAGCCGCTTCGGCCCGCCCGACCGCGTCGTCGCCACGTCCAAGACCTTCAAGCAGCTCGCCCGCATCGCCGGAGCCGCCCGCTCCGCCGAGGGCCTCTACGTCCAGCGCGAACTCAAGCGGAAGTCCCTGGAGGAATGGGTCCCGAGGCTGGCCGGCATGACGGAGGCGGAACGGGCCGAGCTCCCGGGCGTCTCGGAAGGCAGGGCGGGCCAGCTGCTGGCGGGGGCGCTGGTGGCCGAGGCCGCGATGGACCTCTTCGGCGTGGAGCGCCTGGAGATCTGCCCGTGGGCGCTGAGGGAGGGCGTGATCCTGCGTCGCCTGGATCACATGGAGTCCGTTTAGGGGGCCTTGCACCATGCAAGCCCGTGGCAAACACCACAACGGCGAATAGGCACCCCGCTCCACCCCGACCACACCCCGTAATCTGTCCTGCATGGCAGAGCCAGCCGTAAGGATCCCGGACGCGAAGGTCGCCCTCTCGACGGCCTCGGTCTACCCGGAGTCGACGGCCACGGCCTTCGAGATCGCCGCGCGCCTCGGCTACGACGGAGTCGAGGTCATGGTCTGGACCGACCCCGTGAGCCAGGACATCGAGGCCCTGCGCAGACTCAGCGACTACCACCAGATCCCGGTCCTGGCCGTGCACGCCCCCTGCCTGCTCATCACGCAGCGCGTCTGGTCCACGGACCCCTGGACCAAGCTCCAGCGGGCCCGCGCGGCAGCCGAGAAGCTCGACGCGAGCACCGTCGTCGTCCACCCGCCCTTCCGCTGGCAGCGCCAGTACGCCAGGGACTTCGTCGCGGGCATCTGGCGCATGGCGAACGAGACGGATGTACGGTTCGCCGTCGAAAACATGTACCCCTGGCGCTACCGCGACCGCGAGATGCTCGCGTACGCCCCCGACTGGGACGTGACGAAGGACGACTACCGCCACTTCACGATCGACCTCAGCCACACCGCGACGGCCCGCAGCGACGCGCTGGCCATGGTCGACCGCATGGGCGACCGCCTGGGCCACGTCCACCTCGCCGACGGCAGGGGCTCGGCCAAGGACGAGCACCTCGTGCCCGGCCGCGGCACCCAGCCCTGCGCCGAGGTGCTGGAACGACTCGCCCTCACCGGCTTCGACGGGCACGTCGTGATCGAGGTCAACACCCGCCGCGCCATGTCGAGCGCGGAGCGCGAGGCCGACCTGGCGGAGGCACTGGCCTTCACGCGCCTGCACCTGGCCTCGGCGGCGAAGGTGCCGAGGCGATGAGCGAGGGCGCCGAGCCGATGACCGAAACGGCGAGACGATGAGCGAGCGGCCCGCGACCGGCACCCACAACGGCAGCGGCACGGGCACCACCGCCCGCCGCCGGGGCCGCCCCCCGCGCACGGAGTCGGCCGACACCCGGGACCGCATCCTGACCGCCGCCCGCGACGAGTTCTCCGAGCGCGGCTACGAGAAGACCTCCGTGCGCGGCATCGCCAAGACGGCCGGGGTCGACTCGGCGCTCGTGCACCACTACTTCGGGACGAAGGAACAGGTCTTCGAGGCGGCGATCACCCAGGCCTTCGGACCCGCCCTCCAAGCGCCGAAGGCCATCGAGGAGGGCCCGCTCGACGGCGTGGGGGAGCGCCTGGCCCGCTTCTTCTTCGGCGTCTGGGAGAACCCGGCCACCCGCACGCCCCTGCTCGCCATCGTCCGCTCCGCCGTCACCAACGAAACGGCGGCCGCCGTCTTCCGCCGAATCGTCGCCACCCAGGTGCTGCGCCGCATCGCGGGGCGCCTGGACCTGCCGGACGGCGAACTGCGGGCCGAGCTCGCCGCCGCCCAGCTCGTGGGCACCGCGATGCTGCGGTACGTCATCAAGGTCGAGCCGCTGGCCTCGGCGGACGCCGAGCAGATCATCGCGCGGCTGGCACCGGTCGTACAGGGACACCTGACCGGACCGTAGGCCTCACGGAGACGTCGGCCGAGACAGGTATCCCGTATCCCGGACACTCCGTCCCGCCCTCTGGATGACCGGCGTACGCTCGGTAGCAGTCAGAAATCTCCGAATCCTCTGACGCAGTCTCTGAAGGAGCGAGCGACGATGCCCGAGCTGAGGTCCCGCACAGTCACCCACGGCCGCAACATGGCGGGCGCCCGCGCCCTTATGCGCGCCTCCGGTGTACCGGGTGCGGACATCGGCCGCAAGCCGATCATCGCGGTCGCCAACAGCTTCACGGAGTTCGTGCCGGGCCACACCCACCTCCAGCCGGTCGGCCGGATCGTCAGCGAGGCGATCGTCGAGGCCGGCGGCATCCCGCGCGAGTTCAACACGATCGCGGTCGACGACGGCATCGCGATGGGCCACGGCGGCATGCTCTACAGCCTGCCCTCCCGCGACCTGATCGCGGACAGCGTGGAGTACATGGTCGAGGCCCACTGCGCCGACGCCCTGATCTGCATCTCCAACTGCGACAAGATCACCCCGGGCATGCTCAACGCGGCCCTGCGCCTGAACATCCCGACGGTCTTCGTCTCCGGCGGCCCGATGGAGTCCGGCCGGGCCACGCTGGTCGACGGCACGGTCCGCACACTCGACCTGGTCGACGCGATGTCCGAGGCCGTGAACGAGAAGATCTCGGACGAGGACATCCTCCGCATCGAGGAGAACGCCTGCCCGACCTGCGGCTCGTGTTCCGGCATGTTCACCGCCAACTCGATGAACTGCCTCACCGAGGCCATCGGCCTCTCCCTCCCCGGCAACGGCTCGGTCCTGGCCACCCACACGGCCCGCAAGAAGCTGTACGTCGACGCGGCCAACACGGTGATGGACATCACCCGCCGCTACTACGAGCAGGACGACGAGACGGTCCTGCCGCGCAACATCGCGACCTTCGCGGCCTTCGAGAACGCCATGGCCCTCGACATCGCGATGGGCGGCTCCACCAACACGATCCTGCACCTGCTGGCCGCGGCCCAGGAGGCCGGCGTCCCCTTCGGCCTGGAGGAGATCGATGCGGTCTCCCGCCGGGTCCCCTGCCTGGCCAAGGTGGCGCCGAACGTCGCCAAGGACCGCACGTACTACATGGAGGACGTGCACCGCGCCGGCGGCATCCCCGCCCTCCTCGGCGAGCTGCACCGCGGCGGCCTGCTCAACGAGGACGTGCACGCGGTCCACAGCCCGTCCCTGTCGGACTGGCTGAAGACGTGGGACGTGCGCGGCGGGTCCCCGTCCCCCGAGGCGGTCGAGATGTGGCACGCGGCACCCGGCTGCGTCCGCTCCGCCGAGGCCTTCTCCCAGTCCGAGCGCTGGGAGGCCCTCGACGAGGACGCCGGGGGCGGCTGCATCCGCTCCGTCGAGCACGCGTACTCCAAGGACGGCGGCCTCGCGGTCCTCAAGGGCAACCTCGCGGTCGACGGCTGCGTGGTGAAGACGGCCGGCGTGGACGAGTCGATCTGGACCTTCGAGGGCCCGGCGGTCGTCTGCGAGTCGCAGGAGGAGGCCGTCGAGAAGATCCTGCTGAAGCAGATCAAGGAGGGCGACGTCGTCGTCATCCGCTACGAGGGCCCCAAGGGCGGCCCCGGCATGCAGGAGATGCTCTACCCGACCTCGTACCTGAAGGGCCGCGGCCTCGGCAAGAGCTGCGCCCTGATCACCGACGGCCGCTTCTCCGGCGGCACGTCCGGCCTCTCCATCGGGCACGCCTCGCCCGAGGCGGCGGGCGGCGGCACCATCGCCCTCGTCGAGGACGGCGACCGCATCCGCATCGACATCCCGAACCGCTCCATCGAGCTCCTCGTCGATGACGCCGAGCTGGCCCGCCGCGAGCAGGCGCTGAACGGCGTGTACGCCCCGAAGAACCGCGACCGCAAGGTCTCGGCGGCGCTGCGGGCCTACGCGGCGATGGCGACCAGCGCGGACAAGGGCGCCGTGCGGGACGTGACCATGCTCGGCTGAGCGTTCTCCACGCGGAAGGGCCGCCCCCGGTCTCCCGGGGGCGGCCCTTCCGCGTACCTCCTACCAACCGGACGGATCGCGCCCGTTCACGGCGAAGACGGTCCCGTCCGGCGCCCCGGCGTAGACCCGGTCGTCCACGAGCACGGGCTCGGGAAGCGCGGCCGGAACCCGGTCCGACCGGTCGCCCAGCCGCGGAGACGTCTGCCCGACGAGCTTGCCGCGCCGCGCGTCGACGGCGAGCAGCCGCCCGTCCGGCACGGTCACGTACACGTACCGGTCGTCGGCGACCGGCTTCGACCCCCGGACGGCACCCGTCTCCAGACTCCACCGCTGCCTGCGCGCCTCCAGATCGACGGCGACCAGCGCCCCGCCCGTCGCCATGAGATGAACGACGTCCCCGCGCACACTCCCCTCCACCTGCTGCAACGGAATACGCAACGGCACCCGCACGCTCGCCCGGCTCTCCGGGTCGTAGCGCACCACGGCCCGTGCATCCCCGCGCACGGCGTCGACCGACACGAACACGACCGCCCCGTCCGCAGACCCGAGGGGCTGCAACGACCCCTCCAGCCGCGCGTCCCACCGCACGTCGCCCGTGACCGGATCCACCGCCGTGACCTTCGTGCCGGACCCGTCGCCGGACACGCTCGCCGCGTACGCCAGCGGATCACCGGGGAACGAGACGAAGTACGGCGTGTCCTGTCCCGGAATCCGATGACGCCACTTCACCTCGCCCGAGGCGCTCTCCACCGCGGTGACCGTGCCGTCGGCCGCGGTGAGCAGCAGCATGCCGCCGACGGCCCGCAGCCCTCCGTACCCGGGCAGCTCCTGCCGCCGCTCCACGTCCCCCGAGCGGGGGTCGAGCATCGTCACCCGCGGCCCCTGGCCCAGCCCGGCCGGCACCAGCCCGCCCGACACGACCGGAGCCCCACTCGGTGGCCCGCTCGCGGCGGCCCCGTCCAGGGGATGCCGCCACAGCAGCCGCCCGTCGACCGGATCGAGAGCGAAGACCAGCCCGGTCTGCGCACAGAGCAACTTCCCCGCCGCGTACGAGCACTGAGGCATGCTCTTCCCGGACAACGGCGGCGCCTCCCACGCCGCGAAGGCGGCCGACGTGGTGCGGGGAGCGGTGACCTCGGGCGCCGGACTCCCGCCCACGAGCACGGGGACGGCCGCCAGCGCACCGGCGACGGCCAGCCCGAGAGCCCCGGCACCGAGAGCCGCCCGCTTGCCGAGCCGCAACCTGGACCGGCGCTCCCCGGATCCGGACGCCGGAACCCCCGGCCCCCCGCCGCCCTGCTCGGCAGCCTCCGCCTCCGCCTCTTCCTCCGCCGGAACCTCTTCCACACGCTGCGCGGGTATGAACGCCTGCGTGTCGTACGAGGCCGACACCGACCGCAGTTCCCGCATCAACTCGTCGGGGGAGGGCCGGTCCTCGGGCTCCTTGGCGAGACACCGCAGCACGAGCGGCGCCAGCTCTTCCGGTACACCGGCCAGCTCGGGCTCGTCGTGCACGACCTGGTAGGCGACGACGTAAGGGCTGTCCGAGTCGAACGGCCCCCGCCCGGTCGCCGCGTGCACCATGACGGACCCGAGGGCGAACACATCGGCGGCGGGCCCCACTTCCCTCGGCCGCCGGAACTGTTCGGGCGCCATGAAGGGCGGCGTACCGATCAGCTTCCCGGTCTCGGTCCGCAACTCGCTGTCCTTTGGCCGGGAAATGCCGAAGTCGATGACCTTCGGCCCGTCCTCGGCGAGCAGGACGTTGCTCGGTTTCAGGTCCCGGTGCACCACGCCGACCCGGTGGATGTCACGCAGGGCCTCCGCGAGCCCGGCCATCAGCCGGCGCAACTGCGCCGGCGCCATGGGCCCGTTCCGCTTCACCTCCTGGGCCAGCGTCGGACCCGGGATGAACAGCGTGGCCATCCAGGGCCGTCCGGCCTCGGGGTCGGCATCCACGACAGGTGCGGTGAAGGCGCCGCTGACCCGCCGGGCCGCCCCGACCTCCTGCCGGAAACGCCCCCTGAACTCCGGGTCCTTGGCGAACTCCGCGTGCACGACCTTCACGGCGAGCTTCATCCCGGACGTACTCCGGGCCAGATGGACGACCCCCATGCCGCCCGAGCCCAGACAGGACTCAAGCCGGTAGTGACCGGCGTACTCAGGAAGTTCCGCTTCCGGGCCCGCTCCGACGTTCCGCTGTGGCGCCATGGGACCACCCCCGTGCTGTTCGTCCGCGCGCGCGACGCACGGAGCCTAGTCGATGACTCGTCCGGGACAGAGGCGGCTTGCTAGCCTCCGCTGGCGAGTCACGCACAGGTGTTTGATGGCGTGATTCAGGGGAATCAACGGGACTCCATGGCAGCCATGGGGTTCAACGGGGGAGGTTTTCATGTCAGTCGAGCCTGTCGAAGAGGCCGAGCGCGGCACACACGAGACCGGCATGCCGCTGGTCACCACACTGGCCGCGGCGGCCACGTACTTCTCGATCGCACCGGGCGTCAGTCTCAACGTCCGCAGCGGTCCCGGCACCGGCTACCCGATCGTCAAGATCCTGCCCGAGGGCTCCCGAGTCCCGATCCACTGCCAGACACCCGGCACCAGGGTCACGGGCCCGTACGGCACGACGAGCATCTGGGACAACATCGCGAGCGGCCAGTACGTCTCGGACGCCTACGTGAACACGGGCAGCGACGGCTACATCCGCCCACGCTGCGGCTGACCGACCGGGAGTTCTTGTCGTTCCCGGGGCTGTCCGGTTGCTCGGCGTCGGTGTCGGTGCCGCACGCACGGAAGGGGACGTGTCGGGGGGTGTCCGCCCGCAGCGGTTGGCGCGTCAAGGGACGGTGAGTCGGTTCGCAAGCCCATCGCGCCGTTCCGAGGACGGACACCCCCCGGCGCGGCCCCGACCCACCGCACCCCAGGTAGGCGCTACGCGCACCCCCACCGAAGCCGCACAGGCCGCCGCAGGCATACGACCGACCACACGCGCCGAGTCATAATCGACCGGTGAGCGCAGAGAACGGCACCCCGGCGACCCCCACGGCCCCCACGGACGGCCCCCGCCCGGAGCCGATCCGCTTCTTCGGCACGACCTGGCTGAACCACGACAACGGCTACACCGCCCGCCGCATCGGCGTCGCCATCGGCTCTCTCGCCACCGCCGTCGTCTCCTGCCTCGTCCTACGCCTCGCCTACCAGGGCCTCCAGATCGCCGCGATCGGCGGATTCGTGAGCCTGCTCATGATCGCGATGTTCGCGATCTGCAGCGCGATGGCCTTCCGCCACACCTGGGACGGCTTCACCCGCCGCCCCGACCCCGACCGCCAGGCATCCCTCCGCTCCCTGCTGACCATCGGTTTCGTCGGCTCCCTCCTCGCCTACTTCTTCCGCTCCCTCACCGAGGCTCCCGGCGAACGGCTCCACCGCGAGGAGTACGAGGCAGCCCGCAAGCACCACGAGAAGCGCACGACCCGCCGCTCGGGCAACCCGTCGAAAAAGCGCCGCCGCGCATAACCGGCCTCTCACCGAAAACTCACCGCCCCCCACCCCCACCCCGGCCACCATGGCCGTATGGCCACACACCCCTCCACCCCCACCCCACCGGAGCCGAATCCACCCCCGAGCCCCCCACTCCGCAATCCACCCGCACCCACACCACCCGCGCCCACTCCTTCAACACCGCCGCAGCCCAGTACGCGGCCAACCGTCCCTCCTACCCCCCAGCCCTCTTCGACGCGATAGAAGCCCTGGCCGACCACCCCCTCCCCGGCTCCCGCGTCGCAGACATCGGCGCCGGCACCGGCATAGCCACCGCCCTCCTCCACGCCCGCGGCGCGAACGTCATCGCCGTAGAACCCGGCGACGGCATGGCGGCACAGTTCCGCAGCACCCTCCCCGGCATCCCGATCATCCGCGGCACCGGCGACGACCTGCCGCTCGCCGACGCCTGCGTCGACCTCGTCACCTACGCCCAGGCCTGGCACTGGACCGACCCCGCCCGATCCGTCCCGGAGGCCCTCCGCGTCCTGCGCCCCGGCGGCGCCCTCGCCCTCTGGTGGAACACCGACGCCCTCGACGTGCCGTGGATCGCCGAGGCGGCCGCCCGCACGGAGCGCCACTTCGGCATCGACGTCGCCGCCGAGAAGCGGAACGTCAACGCCCGCGCCGCCGACCCCACCGGCGGCCTCGACTTCACCCGCCGCACGGTCCGCTGGAGCCGCCGCGTCCCCGTCGACACCCACCTCGCGAACATCGGCAGCCACTCGGTCTTCCTGATCGACGACGAGGAACACACCGCGGCCTTCCTGGCCGAAGAACGCGAGCACCTCCTCAAGGCCTTCCCGGACGGCATCGTCGAGGAGGTCTACGAGGTGGTCCTCTTCCTCGCGAAGACCCCTGCTCGACGCACCCCCGCTTGACGCACCCCACCCCCAGGAGCACTATTCATCGCATGATGAATAATGCTCCTGGCCCGCCACGCCCCAACGCGACCACCCCCGAACCCACAGCCGCCCACGCAGCCGTCCGCGCCGAGAACCTCACCGTCACCCGAAGCCCCCGCACGGTCCTGCGCAACCTCGGCTTCACGATCCCCCGCGGCCAGATCACCGGCCTGCTGGGCCCCTCCGGCTGCGGCAAGTCCACCCTCATGCGCGCCATCGTCGGCACCCAGGCCAAGGTCACCGGCACCCTCGACGTCCTCGGCCGGCCCGCCGGCCACCCCACCCTGCGCACCCGCATCGGCTACGTCACCCAGGCCCCGTCCGTCTACGACGACCTGACGGTCCGCCAGAACCTCGACTACTTCGCCGCGATACTCGACCCCGGCCGGCCCGCCGCCGCACGCCGCCACGACAACGTCACCCGCGCGATAGCCGACGTCGACCTCACCACCCACGCCGACGCCCTGGCCGGCAACCTCTCCGGCGGCCAGCGCAGCCGCGTCTCCCTGGCCGTCGCCCTCCTCGGCACCCCCGAACTCCTGGTCCTCGACGAACCGACCGTCGGCCTCGACCCGGTCCTGCGCCGCGACCTCTGGACCCTCTTCCACGACATCGCGGCGAGCCGCGGCGCGACCCTCCTCGTCTCCTCCCACGTCATGGACGAGGCCGAACGCTGCCACCGCCTCCTCCTCATGCGCGAGGGCGAGCTCCTCGCCGACGACACCCCGCAGGCCCTGCGCACCCGCACCGGCGCGGAGACGGTCGAGGAGGCCTTCCTGCACCTGGTGGACGAGGCAAAGGCGGCAGCCCGCACAAAGGAGACGACGCGATGACCACCACGAGCCCCCAGACGATCACTCCCACCCCACCGAGGGCTCTGAACGCCTCCCGCACCACCGCCACCGCGACCCGCGTCCTGCGCCAGCTCGCCCACGACCCCCGCACCATCGCGCTGCTGATCCTCATCCCGTGCGTGATGCTGTTCCTGCTGCGCTACGTCTTCGACGGCAGCCCCCGCACCTTCGACAGCATCGGCGCGTCCCTCCTCGGCATCTTCCCGCTGATCACGATGTTCCTGGTGACCTCCATCGCCACCCTGCGCGAACGCACCTCGGGCACCCTCGAACGCCTCCTCGCCATGCCCCTCGGCAAGGGGGACCTCATCGCCGGCTACGCCCTGGCCTTCGGCACCCTCGCGATCATCCAGTCCGCCCTGGCCACGGGCCTCGCGGTCTGGTTCCTCGGCCTCGACGTCACCGGCAGCCCCTGGCTCCTCCTCCTGGTGGCCCTCCTCGACGCCCTCCTCGGCACGGCCCTCGGCCTCTTCGTCTCGGCCTTCGCGGCCTCGGAGTTCCAGGCGGTCCAGTTCATGCCGGCGGTGATCTTCCCCCAGCTCCTCCTCTGCGGCCTCTTCACGCCCCGCGACAACATGCACCCGGTCCTGGAGACGATCTCCGACGTCCTCCCCATGTCCTACGCGGTGGACGGCATGAACGAGGTCCTCCGCCACACGGACATGACCGCCCCCTTCGTCCGCGACGCCCTGATCGTCGCGGGCTGCGCACTCCTGGTCCTGATGCTCGGAGCGGCAACCCTCAGGCGGCGGACGGCGTAGACACCGAGCTGCCCTGCCGACATCCCGCCCACCGGACACACACCCCGCCCCACCACCCGCGAGTGCGAGGATGAACCCGGACGACGCGCAACCCCCGGAGGGCACCGAAAGCCATGACCCAGAAAGTCGCAGTCCTCGGCACCGGCAAGATCGGCGAAGCCCTGATCAGCGGAATGATCCGAGCCGGCTGGACCCCGGCCGACCTCCTGGTCACCGCCCGCCGCCCGGAACGAGCCGAAGAGCTCCGCACCCGCTACGGCGTCACCCCGGTCACCAACCCGGAAGCCGCGAAGATCGCCGACACCCTGATCCTCACGGTCAAACCGCAGGACATGGGCACCCTCCTCGACGAACTCGCCCCCCACGTCCCCGCCGACCGCCTGGTCGTCAGCGGCGCCGCCGGCATCACCACCGCGTACTTCGAGGAACGCCTCGCGCCCGGCACCCCGGTCATCCGCGTCATGACGAACACCCCCGCCCTGGTCGACGAGGCGATGTCCGTCATCTCCGCCGGCACCCACGCCACCGCCGACCACCTCGCCCACACCGAGGAGATCTTCGGCGCCGTCGGCAAGACCCTCCGCGTCCCCGAGTCCCAGCAGGACGCCTGCACGGCCCTCTCCGGCTCCGGCCCGGCCTACTTCTTCTACCTGGTCGAAGCCATGACCGACGCCGGCATCCTCCTCGGCCTGCCCCGCGACAAGGCCCACGACCTGATCGTCCAGTCCGCGATCGGCGCCGCGACGATGCTCCGCGACAGCGGCGAACACCCGGTCAAGCTCCGCGAGAACGTCACGTCCCCCGCCGGCACGACGATCAACGCCATCCGCGAACTCGAGAACCACGGCGTACGAGCCGCCCTCATCGCCGCCCTCGAAGCCGCCCGCGACCGCAGCCGCGCCCTGGCCACCGGCAACAACAGCTGAGCACTGCGGGCGTCGGGCAGGCGACCCGCCCGACGCCCGCGCCACTTTCCTCACACCCTCAGCACGGCCCCACCCGCGTCCGCCGCCGGCACAGCAGGCAGCAACCCGATCGCGCGATAAGCGGCATCCACGGTCGGCCGGGCCATCCCCCGAGCCCGCTCCGCCCCGTCCCGCAGCACCCCCTCCACAAAGCCGGGATCCGCACACAACTCCTTGTGCCGCTCCTGCACGGGCCTGAGCACCTCGACCACAGCCTCCGCGGTGTCCTTCTTCAACGCCCCGTACGACGCGTACGCCCCGCTCAGCTCCTCAGGACTCCCACCCGCGCACGCGGCGAGGATCTCCAGCAGATTGGCGAGCCCCGGCCGGGCCTCCCGGTCGTACACGACCTCCCGCCCGCTGTCGGTCACGGCCCGCATGACCTTCTTCCGCACCACGTCCGGCTCGTCCAGCAGATAGACGATCCCCGGCCCGACGTCGTCGCTCTTGCCCATCTTCGACGTCGGATCCTGGAGGTTCATCACCCGCGACGCCACGCCCGGACGCGTGGCCCGGGGCACCACGAACGTATGCCCGTACCGCTGGTTGAACCGCACCGCCAGATCCCGCGTGAGCTCGACGTGCTGCACCTGGTCGTCCCCGACCGGCACCTCATCGGCCCCGTACGCCAGGATGTCCGCCGCCATGAGCACGGGATACGTCAGCAGCGACAGCCGCACACTCCCGCCCCGCCGCTGCTCCCGCGCGGCCTTCTCCTTGTACTGGATCATCCGCCGCATCTCGCCGTCGGTGGCAACGCACTCCAGCACGTACGACAGCCGGGCGTGCTCATCCACATGACTCTGCACGAACAGGGTGCACAGCTCCGGATCCAGCCCGGACGCCAGCAACAGGGTCGCCGCCTGCCGGCTCAGCCTGCGCACCCGCGCGGGATCGTGGTCCACGGTCAGCGCGTGCAGATCGACGACACAGAACAAGGCGTCGGCCTCGTACTGGTCGACGGAAGCCCACCGCCGCATGGCTCCCAGGTAGTTCCCCAGCGTCAGATGCCCCGTCGGCTTGACCCCGCTGAAGACCCGTGTCATCTCTCCTCCACCTTCCGGTCGTGACCGCCGCCCCGGCGGCCGCCCCTCGGTGGTCTGGAGGGAGAAACAAGAACGGCCGCCGAAGCGGCGGCCGTTGAGTGCATACGTGAGCACGGCCGCCGTCAGGCGGCCCACCACAGCTGGGTACACGTACGCGTCGTCATGCATCCCAGACTATGCCCCGGGAGTGCCGTCCGCCCTTGAGTTGACACGCCCAGACCCCGTCCGTAGTGTTCTCCGAGTTGCCCGACGTGAGCGCCGACTCCGGTCGGTCCCCGGGCAGCCAATCCGCAGGTACCAACCACTACTCGACGAAGTAGTTCTGTCGTCGTTTCATTGGCGTGCGTATTTACGGAATGAGGAATCCCCGTTCGAAAGGACGCGGCCCCCGATTGGCTCGGGAGCCGGGGAATCCGCTAAAGTCTCACTCGTCGGAACGGCCCAACAGCCGCGAAGGCAAATCCCGCCGACCGGGAATCAGGCCCGAAAGGATCTGATAGAGTCGGAACCGCCGGAAAGGGAAACGCGGAAGCGGAAACCTGGAAAGCACCGAGGAAATCGGATCGAGAAAAGATCTGATAGAGTCGGAAACGCAAGACCGAAGGGAAGCGCCCGGAGGAAAGCCCGAGAGGGTGAGTACAAAGGAAGCGACCGTTCCTTGAGAACTCAACAGCGTGCCAAAAGTCAACGCCAGATATGTTGATACCCCGTCTCCAGCATCAGCTGGGACGAGGTTCCTTTGAAAAAACACAGCGAGGACGCTGTGAACGGTCGGGCCTATTCCGCCTGACTGTTCCGCTCTCGTGGTGTCGACCGGATTACCGGTAAACATTCACGGAGAGTTTGATCCTGGCTCAGGACGAACGCTGGCGGCGTGCTTAACACATGCAAGTCGAACGATGAACCACTTCGGTGGGGATTAGTGGCGAACGGGTGAGTAACACGTGGGCAATCTGCCCTTCACTCTGGGACAAGCCCTGGAAACGGGGTCTAATACCGGATAACACTTCCACTCTCCTGAGTGGAGGTTAAAAGCTCCGGCGGTGAAGGATGAGCCCGCGGCCTATCAGCTTGTTGGTGAGGTAATGGCTCACCAAGGCGACGACGGGTAGCCGGCCTGAGAGGGCGACCGGCCACACTGGGACTGAGACACGGCCCAGACTCCTACGGGAGGCAGCAGTGGGGAATATTGCACAATGGGCGAAAGCCTGATGCAGCGACGCCGCGTGAGGGATGACGGCCTTCGGGTTGTAAACCTCTTTCAGCAGGGAAGAAGCGAAAGTGACGGTACCTGCAGAAGAAGCGCCGGCTAACTACGTGCCAGCAGCCGCGGTAATACGTAGGGCGCGAGCGTTGTCCGGAATTATTGGGCGTAAAGAGCTCGTAGGCGGCTTGTCACGTCGGTTGTGAAAGCCCGGGGCTTAACCCCGGGTCTGCAGTCGATACGGGCAGGCTAGAGTTCGGTAGGGGAGATCGGAATTCCTGGTGTAGCGGTGAAATGCGCAGATATCAGGAGGAACACCGGTGGCGAAGGCGGATCTCTGGGCCGATACTGACGCTGAGGAGCGAAAGCGTGGGGAGCGAACAGGATTAGATACCCTGGTAGTCCACGCCGTAAACGGTGGGCACTAGGTGTGGGCAACATTCCACGTTGTCCGTGCCGCAGCTAACGCATTAAGTGCCCCGCCTGGGGAGTACGGCCGCAAGGCTAAAACTCAAAGGAATTGACGGGGGCCCGCACAAGCGGCGGAGCATGTGGCTTAATTCGACGCAACGCGAAGAACCTTACCAAGGCTTGACATACACCGGAAACGTCCAGAGATGGGCGCCCCCTTGTGGTCGGTGTACAGGTGGTGCATGGCTGTCGTCAGCTCGTGTCGTGAGATGTTGGGTTAAGTCCCGCAACGAGCGCAACCCTTGTCCCGTGTTGCCAGCAAGCCCTTCGGGGTGTTGGGGACTCACGGGAGACCGCCGGGGTCAACTCGGAGGAAGGTGGGGACGACGTCAAGTCATCATGCCCCTTATGTCTTGGGCTGCACACGTGCTACAATGGCCGGTACAATGAGCTGCGATACCGCGAGGTGGAGCGAATCTCAAAAAGCCGGTCTCAGTTCGGATTGGGGTCTGCAACTCGACCCCATGAAGTCGGAGTCGCTAGTAATCGCAGATCAGCATTGCTGCGGTGAATACGTTCCCGGGCCTTGTACACACCGCCCGTCACGTCACGAAAGTCGGTAACACCCGAAGCCGGTGGCCCAACCCCCTTGTGGGGAGGGAGCTGTCGAAGGTGGGACTGGCGATTGGGACGAAGTCGTAACAAGGTAGCCGTACCGGAAGGTGCGGCTGGATCACCTCCTTTCTAAGGAGCACTTCTCAACCAGGCTTGCCTGGTTCAGAGGCCAGTACATCAGCGAATGTCTGATGCTGGTTGCTCATGGGTGGAACGTTGACTATTCGGCCGGGATTTTCGGGTCGGAGGCTGTTAGTACTGCTCGCAAGAGCGTGGAACGCATGATCTTCGGACGGGAGTCGGCCGGGCACGCTGTTGGGTGTCTGAGGGAATGAACTTTCCTCAGCGCCGGCCCCAGTGAACTCGGATCGAAGGTCCGGGGTGATGGGTGGCTGGTCGTTGTTTGAGAACTGCACAGTGGACGCGAGCATCTGTGGCCAAGTTTTTAAGGGCGCACGGTGGATGCCTTGGCACCAGGAACCGATGAAGGACGTGGGAGGCCACGATAGTCCCCGGGGAGTCGTCAACCAGGCTTTGATCCGGGGGTTTCCGAATGGGGAAACCCGGCAGTCGTCATGGGCTGTCACCCGCTGCTGAACACATAGGCAGTGTGGAGGGAACGCGGGGAAGTGAAACATCTCAGTACCCGCAGGAAGAGAAAACAACCGTGATTCCGGGAGTAGTGGCGAGCGAAACCGGATGAGGCCAAACCGTATGCGTGTGAGACCCGGCAGGGGTTGCGTATACGGGGTTGTGGGATCTCTCTTTCATGGTCTGCCGGCCATGAGACGAGTCAGAAACCGTTGATGTAGGCGAAGGACATGCGAAAGGTCCGGCGTAGAGGGTAAGACCCCCGTAGTCGAAACATCAGCGGCTCGTTTGAGAGACACCCAAGTAGCACGGGGCCCGAGAAATCCCGTGTGAATCTGGCGGGACCACCCGCTAAGCCTAAATATTCCCTGGTGACCGATAGCGGATAGTACCGTGAGGGAATGGTGAAAAGTACCGCGGGAGCGGAGTGAAATAGTACCTGAAACCGTGTGCCTACAAGCCGTGGGAGCGTCGGATGGAAGCTTGCTTCCATCTCGTGACTGCGTGCCTTTTGAAGAATGAGCCTGCGAGTTTGCGGTGTGTTGCGAGGTTAACCCGAGTGGGGAAGCCGTAGCGAAAGCGAGTCCGAATAGGGCGGTGGAGTAGCACGCTCAAGACCCGAAGCGGAGTGATCTAGCCATGGGCAGGTTGAAGCGGAGGTAAGACTTCGTGGAGGACCGAACCCACCAGGGTTGAAAACCTGGGGGATGACCTGTGGTTAGGGGTGAAAGGCCAATCAAACTCCGTGATAGCTGGTTCTCCCCGAAATGCATTTAGGTGCAGCGTCGTGTGTTTCTTGCCGGAGGTAGAGCACTGGATAGGCGATGGGCCCTACCGGGTTACTGACCTTAGCCAAACTCCGAATGCCGGTAAGTGAGAGCGCGGCAGTGAGACTGTGGGGGATAAGCTCCATGGTCGAGAGGGAAACAGCCCAGAGCATCGACTAAGGCCCCTAAGCGTACGCTAAGTGGGAAAGGATGTGGAGTCGCAGAGACAACCAGGAGGTTGGCTTAGAAGCAGCCACCCTTGAAAGAGTGCGTAATAGCTCACTGGTCTAGTGATTCCGCGCCGACAATGTAGCGGGGCTCAAGCGTACCGCCGAAGTCGTGTCATTGCAGCTATAGCCCCAACGGGTGCTGTGATGGGTAGGGGAGCGTCGTGTGCCGGGTGAAGCAGCCGCGTAAGCGAGTTGTGGACGGTTCACGAGTGAGAATGCAGGCATGAGTAGCGATTCACACGTGAGAAACGTGTGCGCCGATTGACTAAGGGTTCCTGGGTCAAGCTGATCTGCCCAGGGTAAGTCGGGACCTAAGGCGAGGCCGACAGGCGTAGTCGATGGATAACCGGTTGATATTCCGGTACCCGCTGTGAAGCGTCAAACATCGAGCATCGTGATGCTAAGGCCGTGAAGCCGTTCCGGACCCTTCGGGGAAAGGAAAGTGGTGGAGCCGCCGAACCAAGCGGTTAGTAGGTGAGTGATGGGGTGACGCAGGAAGGTAGTCCAGCCCGGGCGGTGGTTGTCCCGGGGTAAGGGTGTAGCCCGTCATCTAGGTAAATCCGGATGACTTGAGGGTGAGACCTGATGCCGAGCCGATTGTGGTGAAGTGGATGATCCTATGCTGTCGAGAAAAGCCTCTAGCGAGTTTCATGGCGGCCCGTACCCTAAACCGACTCAGGTGGTCAGGTAGAGAATACCGAGGCGTTCGGGTGAACTATGGTTAAGGAACTCGGCAAAATGCCCCCGTAACTTCGGGAGAAGGGGGGCCATCACTGGTGATCCGTTTTACACGGTGAGCTGGGGGTGGCCGCAGAGACCAGCGAGAAGCGACTGTTTACTAAAAACACAGGTCCGTGCGAAGCCGTAAGGCGATGTATACGGACTGACGCCTGCCCGGTGCTGGAACGTTAAGGGGACCGGTTAGTCACTCTTCGGGGTGGCGAAGCTGAGAACTTAAGCGCCAGTAAACGGCGGTGGTAACTATAACCATCCTAAGGTAGCGAAATTCCTTGTCGGGTAAGTTCCGACCTGCACGAATGGCGTAACGACTTCTCGACTGTCTCAACCATAGGCCCGGTGAAATTGCACTACGAGTAAAGATGCTCGTTTCGCGCAGCAGGACGGAAAGACCCCGGGACCTTTACTACAGTTTGATATTGGTGTTCGGTTCGGCTTGTGTAGGATAGCTGGGAGACTGTGAAGCGCTAACGCCAGTTAGTGTGGAGTCGTCGTTGAAATACCAGTCTGGTCGTGCTGGATGTCTAACCTGGGTCCGTGATCCGGATCAGGGACAGTGTCTGATGGGTAGTTTAACTGGGGCGGTTGCCTCCTAAAGAGTAACGGAGGCGCCCAAAGGTTCCCTCAGCCTGGTTGGCAATCAGGTGTTGAGTGTAAGTGCACAAGGGAGCTTGACTGTGAGACCGACGGGTCGAGCAGGGACGAAAGTCGGGACTAGTGATCCGGCGGTGGCTTGTGGAAGCGCCGTCGCTCAACGGATAAAAGGTACCCCGGGGATAACAGGCTGATCTTCCCCAAGAGTCCATATCGACGGGATGGTTTGGCACCTCGATGTCGGCTCGTCGCATCCTGGGGCTGGAGTCGGTCCCAAGGGTTGGGCTGTTCGCCCATTAAAGCGGTACGCGAGCTGGGTTTAGAACGTCGTGAGACAGTTCGGTCCCTATCCGCTGTGCGCGTAGGAGTCTTGAGAAGGGCTGTCCCTAGTACGAGAGGACCGGGACGGACGAACCTCTGGTGTGCCAGTTGTTCTGCCAAGGGCATGGCTGGTTGGCTACGTTCGGGAGGGATAACCGCTGAAAGCATCTAAGCGGGAAGCCTGCTTCGAGATGAGGACTCCCACCTCCTAGAGAGGGTAAGGCTCCCAGTAGACGACTGGGTTGATAGGCCGGATATGGAAGCACGGTAACGTGTGGAGTTGACCGGTACTAATAGGCCGAGGGCTTGTCCTCAGTTGCTCGCGTCCACTGTGTTGGTTCTGAAACCACGAACAGCCCCATGCCATGGCCACGGTATGGTGCGGCATAGTTCCACAGTTTCATAGTGTTTCGGTGGTTATAGCGTAGGGGAAACGCCCGGTTACATTCCGAACCCGGAAGCTAAGCCTTACAGCGCCGATGGTACTGCAGGGGGACCCTGTGGGAGAGTAGGACGCCGCCGAACAATTCTTGGGAAAACCCCGTACCGGCTTCAGCCGGTGCGGGGTTTTCTGCGTGAGATCATGGGTTTTGGCCGTAATCAAGTGTTGACATGCTCAAGACACACACTTACCTTCGTGGCGTTCGGAAAGCGCTTTCTAACGGAGGAGGTACCTCATGAGATCGTCTTCGTTAACGCTGTCGCTCGTCCTCCTGCTCGGTGCGTTGGGGCTCGGTGGCCAGGCGACGGCGGCCGGGCCGGCGCCGATGGCCGAGTCGGCTCCCACCGGGTTCGCCGCCGTCAACGCGCTCGGGCAGAACGGCACCACGGGTGGGGTCGGGGGCGCGACCGTCACCGCCACCACCTCCGAGCAGTTCCTCGAGTACATCGATACCGTGGGACCGCTGATCATCAAGGTGCAGGGCACCATCGACATCACCAGCAAGCAGGGTGTGCGGCCCAACAAGACCATCGTCGGGGTCGGTTCGTCGGCCGTCATCAATGGTGGTGGGCTCGACTTCTACCGGTCGTACAACGTCATCGTGCGGAACATCAAGTTCGCCAACGCCGAGGACGACGCGGTCAACGTCGGGCGGGAGTCGCATCACATCTGGATCGACCACAACGAGTTCGTCGCACCCGTCGACGGTGCTCTCGACATCAACCGGGCGGCCGAGTACGTCACCGTGTCCTGGAACTGGTTCAACAAGACTGACAAGAACATGCTGATCGGGCACTCGGACGGGAACGGCGGCCAGGACGCCGGCAAGCTGAAGGTGAGCATCCACCACAACTTCTTCGACGGGTCGAAGCAGCGGAATCCGCGGGTGCGGTTCGGGGAGCCGGTGCACGTCTACAACAACTACTTCCGGAACAACGAGCTGTATGGGGTCGCGTCCACGATGAACGCGGGGGTGCTCGTCGAGGGGAACTACTTCGAGAACGTCCCCCATCCCTGCTACTCGGCCAGTGGTTATGCCGATTCCGGGCCGGGGCGACTGGTGCAGCGCGGGAACCAGTTCGTGGGGTCGGGGACGTGCGAGACCAACGGCAGCGTGACCGAGCCGCGGACCTTCTACTCGTACACGCTGGATTCGGCGGCCAACGTGCCCTCGCTGGTGCGGGCTGGGGCCGGTGTCGGGAAGATCGGTGCCGTCTAGGGTCTGGTCATGCGCCATGACCTCGTGATCTTCGACAATGACGGTGTCCTCGTCGACAGTGAACCCATCTCCAACCGGCTCCTGGCCGCCTACCTCACCGAGCTGGGGCACCCGACGTCGTACGAGGACTCCGTCCGGGATTACATGGGTTCCGCCATGCACCGGGTGCACGACCTGGTGGAGGAGCGGACCGGGCGGCGGCTGCCGGTGGACTTCGACGACGTGTTCCACGGTCGGGTCTTCGCGGCCTTCGAGCGGGACTTGAAGGCGGTGGCCGGCGTCGAGGAGGTGCTTCAGAAGCTTGCCGCCGACTCCGTGCCGTACTGCGTGGCGTCGTCCGGGAGTCATGAGCGGATCCGGGTCGGGCATCGGACCACCGGTCTCGATCGGTGGTTCGACGAGGGGCGGATCTTCAGTGCGCAGGATGTGGGGAGGGGAAAGCCGGCTCCCGATCTGTTCCTGTACGCGGCCGAGCGGATGGGGGTCGTGCCGGAGCGCTGTGTCGTCGTCGAGGACAGCCCGCTGGGGGTGCGGGCGGCGGTTGCGGCGGGGATGAACGTGTACGGGTTCACCGCCATGACGCCGGCGGAGAGGCTCGTCGGGGCCGGGCGGTTCTTCTCCGACATGCGGGAGCTGACTGAGCTGCTCGTGTGAGGGCATGGAAGCTGAGTCAAATTCATCTTTGGCTGGATCTACCCACGGGTAAGCCTGGGCCCTACGCTCGCCGCCATGACTGATGTGCTGCGGCGCGGCAGGGCCTCGTTGGCGTTCAGCTTCTTGGTGCAGGGGGTCGCCTTCGCTCTGCTCGTGACGCGGATTCCGGCCATCCAGGACCGGTACGGGGTCTCCGACGCGCTGCTTCCCGCCTTCCTGGCCGCCGTGCCGATCCTCGCCGGGGTCGGGAGCGTGACCACCGAGCGGCTGGTGAAGCGGGTGCGGCCGAGCATGCTGCTGCGGTGGTCGCAGCCCGTGGTACTGCTGGCGCTGCTCGGGGTCGGGGCCGGGGAGCGGATGGTGGAACTGGGCGTCGCGCTCGCGGCGTTCGGGCTCGCCGTCGGGGTGCTGGACGCGTCGATGAACATGCTCGGGGTGAGCCTTCAGCGGTCGTACGGGCGCAGCATCATGCTCAGCTTCCACGCCGCCTACAGCCTGGGCGGGATCGCGGGGGCCTCGCTGGCGTGGGTGGGGGCGCACTGGGATCTGGCCTTGTGGGTGTCGTACCTGCCGGTCGTGGCGTTGCTGCTGCCCACGGTGCTGGTGGGGAGCCGGTGGTACGTCGACGACGGGGCGGCGCCGGCGGTGGCGGAGAAGGCGGGCGAGGGCCAGGTCGTCGTCTTCAAGTGGCTGTTGCCGTTGTGTCTGGTGATGACCGTGGCGTACATCGGGGACTCCACGGTCTCCAATTGGAGCGCGAAGTACCTGAAGGACGTGCTCGGGTCTTCGGAGCAGATGGCGACCGTGCCGTACAACGTGTACATGGTCACCACGCTGCTGGGGCGGGCGATCGGGGACCTCGGGGTGCGGCGGTTCGGGGCCGTCGCGGTCGTGCGGGGCGGGGCGCTGGTGGCGGCGGGTGGATTCGCCGTGGTGGCGGTGGCGCCCGGGGCGTGGGTGGGGATGCTGGGGTTCACGCTGCTGGGACTCGGGTTGTGTGTGCTGGTGCCGCAGACGTTCGCGGCGGCCGGCAGGTTGTTCCCCGGGGCTTCGGATGCGGCCGTGGCGCGGCTGAATGTCTTCAACTATGTGGGGTTTTTGATCGGTTCGCCGTTGGTCGGGGCGCTCGGGGACGCGTGGAGCTACCGCGGGGCCATGGTTGTGCCGATGGTGTTGGTGCTGGTGACGCTGGTGTACGCCCGGTCGTTCGCGCCTCAACCGGACCGATACGGTGGCGGACATGAGCGGCCGCGCACAGCTGATGTGGGACGAGGCAGTAACGGGCTATGACTTTGGTCCCGGGCATCCGATGGACCCGGTCCGGCTCGCCCTGACCCGGGGACTGGTCGATGCCTTCGGGCTGGACCGTGAGGTGGAGGTGGTCGCCGCGAAGGCGGCCGGGGAGTCGACGCTGCGGCTCGTCCACCGGGAGGACTACATCGAGGCGGTGAAGGCCGCGTCGGCGGAGCCGGGGTCGGCGGACCAGTCGTACGGGCTGGGGACGATGGACGATCCGGCGTTCGCCGGGATGCACGAGGTGTCGGCGCTGATCGCCGGGCAGTCGGTGGGGGCGGCGGAGGCCGTGTGGCGCGGTGACGCGCTGCACGCGGTGAACTTCGCGGGCGGGCTGCACCACGCGATGCCGGGCGGGGCGTCCGGTTTCTGCATCTACAACGACGCGTCGCTGGCGATCGCCCGGCTGCTGGAGCTCGGGGCCGAGCGGGTGGCGTACATCGACGTGGACGTGCATCACGGGGACGGGGTGCAGGCGGCGTTCTGGGAGGACCCGCGGGTGCTGACGATCTCGCTGCACGAGCATCCCCGGACGCTGTTCCCGCAGACCGGTTGGCCGGAGGAGACCGGGGCGGACTCCGCCGAGGGCTCGGCGGTGAACGTCGCACTGCCGGCCGGAACCGGGGACGCCGGGTGGCTGCGGGCGTTCCACGCGGTCGTGCCGGAGCTGATCGCGGACTTCCGGCCGCAGGTGCTGGTGACGCAGCACGGGGCCGACACGCACTTCGAGGATCCGCTGGCGCATCTGGCGGTGTCGCTGGACGCGCAGCGGGCGGTGCAGGTGGCCTGTCACGACCTGGCGCACGACTACGCCGACGGGCGGTGGGTGGCGCTGGGCGGGGGCGGCTACGCCGTGGTGGACGTCGTGCCGCGGTCGTGGACGCATCTGGTCGGGATCGCGGCGGGCCGGGCCGTGGAGCCCGGTGCGATGATTCCCGAGGGCTGGCGGCAGGAAGCGTTCGCCCGGACCCGGCAGTTGGCCCCGGCGCGGATGACGGACGGACGCTGGCCCGTGGCCTTCCCCGGCTGGGAGGAGGGCTACGACCCCGCGGACCGGCTGGACCAGGCGGTGCTGGCGGCTCGGCGGGCGGTGTTCCCGCTGCGGGGGCTGCTGGCCTGACCGGGCGGTCCTCCTCGTAGGCCGGCCGTGCGGTGTTCGCCGGTTCCCGGGACACGCGAGGCGCCTGTCGCGCACGATCTCCTCGTGCTGACCCCCGAAGCCCTTCGTGCGCACCTGGTGGGCGCACGCCTCGCCGGGACCGTGGCCACGCCTCGTGAGGAGAGCCTGCGGAGTTACCGGCTGTTCGCCGCCCGGGATCCCCGGGTGCTCCTCGGTCTCGATCCCGAAGGGGCCTGGAGTCAGCGGGATTTGGTCGAGCTGATGGCGGACAGGTGCGGTGTTTCGGCCGATTCCCGTCGGACTTCCGGCCAGGACGTGATCGACCCGGAGCGCACCCTGGCCGCGCTGGACGCCTTCGCGGAGCGACTCGCCGTGGCCGCCCGGCGGAGCGCACCCGTGCTCCTCGGCACCGGGCACCCCCACCGGCTGCTCGGTTTCTACGCCGCTCTGGCAGACGCGCTGTCGGCGGCGGGGTGTGAGGTTCTCACCCCCGCGCAGGGTCGCTGTGTCGACATAACGACCCGGTTCGGCCTACGTACGCACAACCTCGACTACGTACGAGGAGTCGCGCTGGTGCGGGGATCCGGCGTGGAACGCCCCGGTTGTGAGCCCGGCGCACATACGCACTCACCTCTCCCGGTTCGTACCGTCTTGGCCGCTGCCGCGGAGGCCGGCGGGCCCCTTCCCGAGCTGGTCATCGGGGACCACGGGTGGGTCTGCGGAGCAGGTCAGCTGGGGTTCGAGGCCATCGGGCCGGCGGATACGGACGACCCCGCCCTGTTCGTCGGTGAGGCCGAGGGGTCCGTCTCCGTCGTCGTTCCACTTGATGACGGAGTGCGGTCTGATTACTACCTGCCGCTTACCCGCTACGTACTCAATCGGGCGTGTCTGTCACAGTAGGCCGCCGATGGGTGCACCTCTTCCCCACTCGCATCACCCGCCCCTACATTGGGGAGTGAGCACGCAGCGACGAAGAGTCACCGGAAGGGGAAGCCGGTGGCCGTCGAGTGCGGAAGGTTCAGGTGTGTCATGGCTGCAGCTGGCGAGAGGCCTCTGAACGAGGTTCAGTTCCTTACCGTGGCGGAAGTCGCCTCGGTGATGCGAGTGTCGAAGATGACCGTGTACCGGTTGGTGCACAGCGGTCATCTGCCCGCGATCCGTGTGGGGCGGTCCTTCCGCGTCCCGGAGCAAGCGGTTCACGAGTACCTCCGCGAGAGTTATGTGGGGGTGGAAACCGCCTGACGGCTGGGGCGGGGTGGTCCCTCACAGGGCACTCGGGACCACCCTGGCCTCCTCGATTACGACCTCAGCGCTCGGGCGGGTAGGCTAGCCCCTCGTAGGTCGTGTGGGCCCATGGCGCCCAAACAACCGAGTGATGAGAAGTGAGCGAGGGTAGTCGTGGGCTCTGTTATCAAGAAGCGGCGCAAGCGGATGGCCAAGAAGAAGCACCGCAAGCTGCTCAAGCGCACGCGCGTTCAGCGTCGCAACAAGAAGTAAGTTCGCGACGCGGACGCCGCGAGAGCGTTGCTGTGGCCCCCCACCCACCGGTGGGGGGCCACACGTGTTCCGGCTCGTACGTCCGGCTGCTTGTCGTCACTTCACGCATCAGGCGGTCATCACAGCGCAACGCCGACCCGCTAAGTTGGCCCCACGGGGGAACGCGGCGGGGCAAGAGGTTTTCTGGAAGGAAGGCGCTGATCTTGGGCAAGGTCGTGCTCGTGACCGGAGTGGCCCGCCCGCTGGGGGGCCGGTTCGTACGGCGGATCCAGCGTGACCCCGAGGTGGACCGGGTCGTCGCCGTGGACGCGGTGCCGCCCGAGCACCATCTGGGCGGCGCGGACTTCGTCCAGGCCGACATCCGGCAGCCCGGAATCGCGCGGGTGCTCGCCGAGACGGGCGCCGACACGATCGTCCACCTGGATGTGACGGGCACGCCGCTGGGCAGCGGCAACCGGGCCTCCCTGAAGGAGACCAACGTCATCGGCACCATGCAGCTGCTCGGTGCCTGCCAGAAATCCCCGAACGTGCGACGGCTGGTCGTGAAGTCCAGCACGAACGTCTACGGCTCCGCGCCCCGCGACCCGGCCGTCTTCACCGAGACGACCCCGCCCAAGTCCCTGCCCAGCGGTGGCTTCGCCAAGGACACGGTGGAGGTCGAGGGCTACGTGCGAGGCTTCGCGCGCCGCCGGCCCGACGTGGCGGTCTGCGTGCTGCGGTTCGCCAACATCCTCGGCCCGACCGCGGACACGCCGCTCGCCTCGTACTTCTCGCTGCCGGTCCTGCCGACCGTGTTCGGCTACGATCCGCGGCTTCAGTTCGTCCACGAGGACGACGTGATCGAGGTGCTGCGGATCGCCTCGCACGAGCCGCGGCGGGGCACGCTCAACAGCGGCACCTTCAACATCGCCGGCGACGGCGTGCTGCTGCTCTCGCAGTGTTCCCGGCGCCTCGGGCGCCCCACCGTGCCGCTGCTGCTCCCGGCCGTCACCTGGGCGGGCTCGCTGGTGCGTACGCTGGGCATGTCGGACTTCTCGCCCGAGCAGATACGGCTGCTCACCCACGGCCGGGTCGTGGCCACGGGCCAGATGCGCGAGACGCTGGGATTCCAGCCCAAGTACACGACCGCGGAGACGTTCGCGGACTTCGCACGCAGCCAAGGTCCCGGACTTCTTCCGCCGGAGGCCCTTGCGGGGGCCGTCGACCGGATCGCCGCGCTGCCCCTCGCGGGCGGCGGCCACCCCCCGACGCAGAGCGCCAACTGAGGAGCGCATCAACGATGGCGGATGCCAAGGTCATTCCGTTCGACGACGACCGGTCCCGCGGGGGCGCCGTGCAGCGTCCGCAGCGGCGCCGGAGCACCGGGAACCGGCGCCCGGGCGCGGAGTCGGCGCCGGTCCGTGAGGTGCAGCCCCTGCCCACCAGGGCTGTTCCGCAGGATGATGTTCCTGTGACGTCTGAGGAACAACCGCCGGAGGGCCCCCAGGGCGGCGAGGGCGGCCTGGAGCGGCGTATCGCGGGCGGCCTGGCCTTCCTGCGCCGCCGCCTCACCGGGGACTACGAGGTCGACGACTTCGGCTACGACGAGGAACTGACCGACCAGGTCCTGATGTCCCTGCTGCGCCCGCTGTACGAGAAGTACTTCCGGGTGGAGGTGAAGGGCGTCGAGAACATCCCGTCGGAGGGCGGCGCCCTGATCGTCGCCAACCACTCCGGGACGCTGCCGATGGACGGCCTCATGATGCAGGTCGCCGTGCACGACAACCACCCGGCGGGCCGGCATCTGCGGCTGCTCGCCGCGGACCTGGTCTTCATGCTGCCGGTGGTCAACGAGCTGGCCCGCAAGCTCGGTCACACCCTGGCCTGTGCCGAGGACGCGTCCCGGCTGCTGGAGCAGGGGGAACTGGTCGGGGTGATGCCGGAGGGCTTCAAGGGCCTCGGGAAGCCCTTCGCGGACCGCTACAAGCTCCAGCGCTTCGGCCGCGGCGGGTTCGTCTCGACCGCCCTGCGCGCCGGGACGCCGATCGTGCCCTGCTCGATCGTCGGGGCCGAGGAGATCTACCCGATGATCGGCAACGCCAAGACGGTCGCCCGGCTGCTGGGCTTCCCGTACTTCCCGATCACGCCCACGTTCCCGTGGCTCGGGCCGCTCGGGGCGGTTCCGCTGCCGACCAAGTGGACGATCCAGTTCGGCGAGCCGATCCCCACGGACGGCTATCCGCCGGAGGCCGCCGAGGACCCGATGCTGATGTTCAACCTGACGGACCAGGTCAGGGAGCAGATCCAGCACACCCTGTACAAGCTGCTGGTGCAGCGCAGGTCGGTCTTCTTCTGAGGCAGCGCGGGACTGAGACCGTGCCCATGACGATGGGGGCGCCCCTCGGAAGGGGCGCCCCCAACTGTCTTACCGCCGGCTAGTTCGCGTCCTCGCCGTCGATGCCCAGCCCGGGCAGCAGGTCGGGCAGGAGCGGCGGGAGCGTCACGTCCGGCTCGGGGACGGGCGTGTTGCCTTCCGCCGACGGCGAGGTGCTCGCCTCGCTGTCCCGCGGCGGGTCGAGCAGACCGCCGGTGTTGCCGCCGAGCAGGCCGTCGCTGTCGCTGCCGGAGCCGGCCGAGCGGCTGGGGCTGCCGGAGCCGGTGCCGCCCTCGTCGGAGTGGCCGCGGCCGCTGTCGCTGGGACGGGCCGACCGGTCGGTGGCCGAGGAGCCGGTGGAGGCCGACTCGGAGGCGCCCTGCCGGTTGCCTTCGCCGCCGCCGCGGGCCGGGGGCTCGGGCAGCAGGGACCGCAGCGGGGCGACGTCCTCCTCTATGGCGTCGAACACCGACGACACCTGCTCGCTGACGTCCCCGAGCTGGACGGGGAGCCTCTCGCGCAGTTCGCCCCAGGCCTCGCGGTGGGAGCGGGAGAACGCGGACAGGGCCTGGATGGGCTCCAGGGAGTCCGGGTCGCGCTGGTACGCCTCGCTCAGCAGCCGGTGGCCTTCCGACGCGTCGTGCCGCATGCCGGACAGGGCACGGCGGATCTCGCCCAGGGACTCGTGGTCCAGCGGGCCGCTGCGGCCCCGCTCCATCAGGCGGCGGGCTTCGCTGAGCCGGGTGGAGGCGTGGTCGAGATAGACCCGGCCGCGCTCGTCGACTCCGTCGGCGAGGCCGAGTTTGACGTCCTCGATGCCGCGCTTGAGGCCGTAGAGCGAATCACCGGGCAGGGCGTCGGAACTGGCTGCGGCGACTCCGCCGAAGGCGCTCGCGGCCACGCCGACGCTGAGCCCGCCCGCGGTGAGGCCCTTGGCGAGGCGGGACCGGGGCCGGAGCTTCTTCAGCGGGCTCGCGCGGTGGGCGCCACGGGCCCGGGGGGAACGCTGTTCGGGCACCGCGCTGTCCGTCGCCCCGCCTCCCGCGGTGCCCTCCTGGAGCATGGCCTCGAACGCGGCCACCAGCTGGGCCCGCTGGACGACCTTGACCTCCGGATCGAGCTCCGGCTTGGGCAGCGCGTCGAGACCGGAGGCGAGCGCCAGCAGGCGTGCCTGTTCGGTCCGCTCCGCGGCGGCCGGTGCCGGTGCCGATCCTTCGGACTGCTCGGCCGCCGTGCCCTGCTCGGACTGCTCCTGAAGGGCCTGGGCGAAGGCGTTCGCCCGCCGGTGCGCCGATACGTTCGCGATCACTGGCGGCACCTCCTCTCGTCATGACGGTCGACTCCCCAGGGGGTCCTGAGGGTTGCACACCCTGACCACGACCACACGATCGAGTGATCGGAGCCGGTCAGGGGGTGACCACAGGGAGCCTGCATCCCGCACAACGAGTGGCGCGGCACTTGGGTTACGGACGCCGGATGATCGGATGCCGAAGTCAACGGACTTTCACGGACAGTGAGTTGACCGTCGCCGAGCGTAGGGCCCGGTCAGCGGGCGTCTTCCGGGAGGAGCCGGGCGAGGGTGCGGACGGCCCGGTACTGGAGGGTCTTGATGGCGCCCTCGTTCTTGCCCATGACGCGGGCGGTCTCGGCGACCGAGAGGCCCTGGAGGAAGCGGAGTGTCACGCACTCCTGCTGCTGGGGATTGAGTCGCCGCACCGCGTCGAGCAGGGCGGCATTGGAGAGGGACTCCAGGACGGAGTCCTCGGGGGAGCGCTCGACCTCGTTGGCGTCGAGCATCTCGCCGGTGGTGACCTCAAGGCGGAAGCGGCTGGACTTGAAGTGGTCCGCCACGAGGTTCCGGGCGATCGTCACCAGCCAGGCGCCGAAGTCGCGCCCCTGCCAGGTGAAGGTCCCGATGCGCCGCAGGGCGCGCAGAAAGGTCTCACTCGTGAGGTCCTCGGCAGTCGCCTTTCCTCCGACCCGGTAGTAGATGTACCGGTAGACGGTGTCGCTGTATTGGTCGTAGAGGCGGCCGAAGGCATCGGACTCGCCGGCCTGGGCCCGCTCCACGAGGTCCATCATGCGGGCGCTGTCGCTGTCCGCCGCCGGCCGTCGGGCGGTGGCCGCGCCGGACGGGCGCCCTCGTCTGCCGACCGCGGCGCTGCCGTCGGCCAGTGCATAGCACGGGCCGACGGGCGCGGCGGTGGCGAATGCGGGGCCGGCGTACGCGGTGGGGACGAAGCCGCGCAACAGGTCGAGGACCGTTGCGCGCAGCGTAGCCAGGCCCGAGGCGTCAACCCCGACGTGTGGGTACACGGGACTCCCAGAGGCAGAGCTTCCATCACGTGCAGTGCGGGACCTTTCACCCGTCGTAGCGACGGAGGGGTACCGGTTTGCGTCTGAGGAGAATAACGCTTCGTGTAGGCCCTGCTACACCGAGTTGCTCAAATCATCGATTACGTCGCTTCGGTAACCGATTGACGCCGCATCAAGTGCCGGAGTGTGAACGGTTGTTGATCGGAACGGTTCGGGTTGAGGCTGAGTCCAGGGCGTGTTGTGGCCGTGTGCAGCCAAGAGGACTGGATGCGAGGTTGTGGGGGTACGCCAGTTGGATTTACGGCGTTTGTCATCCAGAAAACGAAGGTGTCACGGACTGATCGGCCGTTGGCCGATCGGTCGTCAGCGGCGACGGCGGTGCAGGGCGATCGCCGCCGCCGTGCCGCCGGCCACCGCGCCCACGCCGGCCGCGGCCGGGATGCCGACCTTGGCCGCCTTGCGGCCGGTGCGGTAGTCGCGCAGCCGCCAGTCCAGCCGGCGGGCGTGCTTGCGCAGCTTGGAGTCCGGGTTGATGGCGTAGGGGTGGCCGACCAGGGACAGCATCGGAATGTCGTTGTGCGAGTCGCTGTAGGCGGCGCAGCGGCTCAGGTCCAGGCCCTCGGCCGCGGCCAGCGCGCGGACCGCCTCGGCCTTCGCGGGGCCGTGCAGCGGTTCGCCGACCAGCTTGCCCGTGTAGACGCCGTCGACCGACTCGGCGACCGTGCCCAGGGCGCCGGTCAGGCCCAGGCGGCGGGCGATGACCTGGGCGATCTCGACGGGGGCCGCCGTGACGAGCCAGACCTTCTGGCCCGCGTCCAGGTGGGCCTGGGCCAGGGCGCGGGTGCCGGGCCAGATGCGCTCGGCCATGTACTCGTCGTAGATCTCCTCGCCGATCGTCTGGAGCTCCGCGACGCGGTGGCCCTTGACGATCGACAGGGCCGAGTCGCGGGCCTCCTGCATGTGCTCGGGGTCCTCGACCCCGGCCAGCCGGAACCACGCCTGCTGCCAGGCGAACCGGGCCAGCTCGCGTGTCTCGAAGAACTTCCGCTTGTACAGGCCCCGCCCGAAGTGGAAGAGGGCGGCGCCCTGCATGACGGTGTTGTCCAGGTCGAAGAAGGCGGCGGCCTGGTCGTCGCCGTGGACCGGGAACTGCGGTTCCTCGGTCGTGCCGGCGGCCTCCTGTGAGGACTTGCGGGCAGCCTCCGCCGAGGCCTCGCCTGCCAAAACGCTCCTCGCCGTGGCGGAGCGCCTACGGGGAGTGAGCCATCCGAGAGCGGCCATGGCGTGAGCATAGCCAGTTTGTTCGGGGGTTCCGGCGTCGAGAGGTTTGGAGCGTGTGAACTCTCGGCGAGTGTGTCGTTACAGATGTCGCCCGGACGGACGTGGCCGGCGTGTCCGCCGGTGCGTTCGCGAGGGTTCCCCTGGTTCGCCGGCGCGCGACAATGTCCGACATGAGTCCCCTCTTCCGTCGCAGGCCCCCTCGGGACCGGCTCGTCACCCTGATCCGCAAGCCCGGCTGTCATCTGTGTGATGACGCACAGGTCGTTGTGGAGAAGGTGTGCGGTGATCTGGGAGTCCCCTGGGAGCAGAAGGACATCACCGAGGACCGGGAACTGCACGACCGGTACTGGGAACAGATCCCGGTCGTGCTGGTGGACGGCAGGCAGCACACGTTCTGGCGTGTGAACGAGGACCGCCTGCGCAAGGCGCTGACCGACTGATCCCGGCCGGTCCCCCAACTGACCGAGCAGTCCAAAGAGGCCGGAACGTCGCTTAGGATCGACGGCGGCTGGTCTCGGGGGCGGGATACACAGAGGAGTGTGTGCGGTTTTGCCCCCAGAAGTAGAGGAACAGTGGTGCGAGCGCGCCGGTTCCCCACGAGTGCGCCGGGGGCGCGTGACCCCGGTCACGTTGGCCGGGCAAATCGGACACCATCTTTGTGCACGCGTTCACAAAGACATAGCCTGCTTTCGACGGGGCGGTCATGTAGGGACGTATGACCGCCTACAGCCCCGCTCTACCCGCAGGAGCACCGTGGCAACTGGCCGAACTCACCGACCGGCGACCCGCAGCCGAGGGATTCCCGAGGCCACCGTCGCCCGGCTTCCGCTGTACCTCCGCGCTCTGACCGCGCTGTCGGAACGCTCGGTGCCCACGGTCTCCTCCGAGGAGCTCGCGGCCGCGGCGGGGGTCAACTCCGCGAAGCTGCGCAAGGACTTCTCCTACCTCGGCTCCTACGGGACCCGGGGCGTCGGCTACGACGTCGAGTATCTCGTCTACCAGATCTCCCGCGAGCTGGGCCTCACCCAGGACTGGCCCGTCGTGATCGTCGGTATCGGTAACCTCGGCGCCGCCCTCGCCAACTACGGAGGGTTCGCCTCCCGCGGCTTCCGGGTCGCCGCGCTGATCGACGCCGACCCGGCCATGGCGGGCAAGCCCGTCGCCGGGATCCCCGTGCAGCACTCCGACGACCTGGAAAAGATCATCCAGGACAACGGCGTGTCGATCGGTGTCATCGCCACCCCCGCCGGTGCCGCCCAGCAGGTCTGCGACCGGCTCGTGGCCGCCGGTGTCACCTCCATCCTGAACTTCGCGCCTACCGTGCTGTCCGTCCCGGACGGGGTCGACGTGCGCAAGGTCGACCTCTCCATCGAGCTGCAGATCCTCGCCTTCCACGAGCAGCGCAAGGCCGGCGAGGAGGCCGCCGCCTCCGACGGCGGCGTCCCGGCCGCCGCCGCGCGCAGCGACGCCGCCGACCAGGGGCCCGACGGGGACATGCCCGCCGTGATGCCGGCATGAGCCTCCTCGTCGTCGGACTCAGCCACCGCAGCGCCCCGGTCAGCGTGCTGGAGCGGGCCTCGCTCAACGCGGACGCGCAGGTCAAGCTGCTCCAGGACACGGTCGCCGCCGAACCGGCCGCCGAGGCCGCGGTGCTCGCCACCTGCAACCGCATCGAGCTCTACGCCGACGTGGACAAGTTCCACGCCGGTGTCGCCGAGCTGTCCACGCTGCTCGCCCAGCACAGCGGCGTCGGCCTGGAGGAGCTCACCCCCTATCTCTACGTGCACTACGAGGACCGGGCCGTCCACCACCTGTTCTCGGTGGCCTGCGGGCTGGACTCGATGGTCGTCGGCGAGGGCCAGATCCTCGGCCAGATCAAGGACTCCCTGGCCCGCGCGCAGGAGCTGAACTCCGCCGGCCGGCTGCTGAACGACCTGTTCCAGCAGGCCCTGAGGGTCGGCAAGCGCGCCCACTCCGAGACCGGCATCGACCGCGCCGGCCAGTCCCTGGTCACCTTCGGCCTGGAGCAACTGGCCGCGGGCGGCGATGTGGAGACCTGGGCCCGGGGCAAGAAGGCCCTGGTCATCGGCGCCGGGTCGATGTCCTCCCTGGCCGCCGCGACGCTCGCGCGGGCCGGGGTCGCCGAGGTCGTCGTCGCCAACCGCACCTTCGACCGTGCCGAGCGCCTCGCGCAGATCCTCGCCGAGGGCGACGACACGGACGTGCTGGCCCGCGCGGTCCCGATGGAGTCGGTGCCGTTCGAGCTGACACGTGCCGACGTCGCCGTCTCCTGCACCGGCGCGACGGGCCTGGTCATGACGGCCGAGTCGGTCGCCGCCGCGGTGGAGGGCCGTACGGCCGAGCCGTCGGCCGTGGCCGACGGAACGCCCGCCCCGGACGGTGAGCCGGGCCGGACGGCCGCCACGGGCGCCGGGCGGGGCAACCTGCCCGCCACCGGCCTCGGCGCCGAGGACGGCTGCCCGCTGGACCTGCCCGCGGTGCAGGGCACCGCCGGGTTCTCCGTGCTCGGCGAGGCCGCCGTGGCCGGTATGGCCGCCGCCGACCTGGAGCAGCACGCGGCGTGGGTGGACAACGGCACGGTGGGCGGCGCCCAGCGCGCGGCCAGGCCGGGGACGGCCGGCCCGCTCGACCCCACGCCGGACGCCGACGCCATCGCCGCGCTCGCCGCGACCGTGGCCGCAGTCGGCCGGATCCCCGAGCGGCGCAGGCCCGAGCCGGCCGACGAGCCGCCGCGGCCCCAGCCCGTGCTCTTCCTGCTCGACCTGGCGATGCCGCGCGACATAGACGCGGCCGCGCACCGGCTGGCCGGGGTGCGGCTGGTGGACATCGAGTCGCTGGCGGAGGCCTCCGCGGGCGCTCCGATGGCTGCCGATGTGGACCAGGTCCGGCGTATCGTCTCCGACGAGGTCGCGGCCTTCGGGGCAGCACTGCGGGCCGCGCACATCACGCCGACCGTGGTCGCCCTGCGCACCATGGCCGCCGATGTCGTGGCCAGTGAGATCGCCCGCCTGGACGGACGGCTTCCCGGCCTCGACGACAAGCACCGCGCGGAGATCACCCAGACCGTGCGGCGCGTGGTGGACAAGCTGCTGCACGCGCCGACCGTACGGGTCAAGCAACTCGCGGCCGAGCCCGGCGGCGCCGGGTACGCGGACGCGCTGCGGACCCTGTTCGACCTCGACCCGGAGACGGTTGCCGCCGTCTCCCGGGCCGAGGACAGCACAGAGAAAGACCGAGGGCCGGCATGAACGACAAGACGCTGAGGCTCGGTACGCGGCGGAGCAGGCTCGCCCTGGCCCAGTCCGGGCAGGTGGCCGAGGCCGTGAGCCGGGTGACCGGGCGGCCCGTGGAACTCGTCGAGATCACCACGTACGGCGATGTCTCGCGTGAGCAGCTCGCCCAGATCGGCGGCACGGGTGTGTTCGTGACCGCCCTGCGCGACGCGCTGCTCAAGGGCGAGGTCGACTTCGCGGTGCACTCGCTGAAGGACCTGCCGACCACGCAGCCCGATGAGCTGGTGGTGGCCGCCGTACCCGCGCGGGAGGACCCGCGGGACGTGATCGTCGCCCGGGACGCGCTGAAGTTCACCGACCTGCCCAGCGGGGCCCGCATCGGTACCGGTTCGCCGCGCCGCATGGCCCAGCTCAACGCGTACGCGCGCAGCCACGGCCTGGACATAGCGACGGTCCCGATCCGCGGCAACGTCGACACGCGGATCGGATACGTACGGTCCGGTGAGCTCGACGCCGTCGTGCTGGCCGCCGCCGGACTGAACCGGATCGGCCGGGGTGACGAAGTGACCGACTTCCTGTCGGTCGACACGGTTTTGCCCGCCCCCGGCCAGGGGGCACTGGCGATCGAGTGTGCCGCGGGCAACGCGGACCTCGTCGCAGCGCTCGCCGAACTCGACGACCCGTTCACGCGGGTCGCCGTGACGGCCGAGCGGTCACTGCTCGCCGCCCTGGAGGCCGGTTGCAGCGCCCCTGTGGGCGCGCTGGCCGACCTTCTGGCCGACGGGCAGATTGTCAAGGAAATGCGCCTGCGCGGCGTCGTCGGGACCACCGACGGCACGCGGATGGTGCAGCTGTCCACCACCGGTCCCGTGCCCGAGACACACGACGGGGCAATGGCGCTCGGTCGCGAACTCGCGGCCGAGATGCTCGCCCAGGGCGCGGCCGGTCTGATGGGGGAGCGAGCACATTGAGCCCCACCACCCTTTCCGCCGGTCCTGAACACGGGCACGTCACCTTCCTGGGTGCCGGACCCGGAGATCCGGGACTGCTTACTCTGCGCGCCGTCGAGGCGCTGGCGAACGCGGACGTCCTCGTCGCCGAGCACGAAGTGCTCGACGTCGTACGTCAGCACGCCAGGCAGGGCGTCTCCGAAGTGAACACGGACTCGGATCCTTCCCAGGAGCCGGGTCCGGGCACAGGAGCGCCCCAGCTGACGGTAGTTGACGGCACGTCAACCGCCGTCGCCGCCCCCGCGGTGCGGGATGCCGCACATCTTGTCATGGAGGCCGCACGGGGCGGCAGGCGGGTCGTGCGTGCGGTGTCCGGGGACCCCGGACTCGACACGTACGCCGCCGAGGAGATGCTGGCGTGCGCCGCCGCCGGGGTGCCCTTCGAGGTCGTCCCCGGTATCGCGAGCGCCGTCGGTGTGCCCGCGTACGCCGGTGTGCCGCTGCGGGACGCGCAGGGCGCGGACGTGCGGTTCGTGGACGCGCGGACGGCGTCGGACCGGTGCTGGACGGAGGTCGGGGCGTCGGACGGCACGGTCGTCGTGTCCACCACGCTGGACTCCGTCTCCGCGGCGGCCGGCGAGCTCGTCTCCGCGGGCCGCAAGCCGGACACCCCGATGACGGTCACCGTCGCCGGTACGACCACCCGGCAGCGCACCTGGACCGCCACGCTCGGCACGATCGCGCAGACGCTGAAGCAGGCCAAGGTGCTGCCCTCGCCCGACGGCGGCCGGCCCGTGATAGCCGTGGTCGGTGAGCGTTCCGCCGCCGCCCAGCGCGACCAGCTGGCGTGGTTCGAGTCCAAGCCGCTGTTCGGCTGGAAGGTGCTCGTGCCGCGCACCAAGGAGCAGGCGGCGTCGCTTTCCGACCAGCTGCGGTCGTACGGGGCCGTGCCGCACGAGGTGCCGACCATCGCCGTCGAGCCGCCGCGCACGCCCCAGCAGATGGAGCGGGCGGTCAAGGGCCTGGTGACGGGCCGCTACGAGTGGATCGCCTTCACCTCGGTGAACGCGGTCAAGGCCGTGCGCGAGAAGTTCGAGGAGTACGGGCTCGACGCGCGTGCCTTCGCGGGCATCAAGGTCGCGGCCGTGGGCGAGCAGACGGCCAACGCGCTGATCGCCTTCGGCGTGAAGCCGGACCTGGTGCCGAGCGGGGAGCAGTCGGCCGCCGGTCTGCTGGAGGACTGGCCGCCCTACGACCCGGTCTTCGACCCGATCGACCGGGTGTTCCTGCCGCGGGCCGACATCGCCACGGAGACGCTGGTCGCCGGGCTGATCGAGCTGGGCTGGGAGGTCGACGACGTCACGGCCTACCGGACCGTGCGGGCCTCGCCGCCGCCGGCGGAGACGCGCGAGGCGATCAAGGGCGGCGGGTTCGACGCCGTGCTGTTCACGTCGTCGTCGACCGTGCGGAACCTGGTCGGTATCGCCGGCAAGCCGCACAACGTGACCGTGATCGCCTGTATCGGGCCGGCCACGGCGAAGACCGCCGAGGAGCACGGGCTCCGGGTGGACGTGATGGCTCCGGAGCCGTCCGTGCACAAGCTGGCGGAGGCGCTGGCCGACTTCGGCGCGAAGCGGAGAGCTGCTGCTCTCGAGGCCGGGGATCCGGTGACGCGGCCGAGCGAGCGGCGGCCGGGGGCCCGGCGGCGGCGTTCGACGACGTAAGCGGATCGACTGTGTTCGCTGCGGCTACGCGGGAGTCACCGCGTGGCCGTAGCGGAGCAGGTTGGTCGGGTCGTAGACCGCCTTGTCGTGGCGCAGGCGTTCGTAGACCTCCGGGGTCCAGGCGCGGGCGCGGTCCTGTTCGTCGCCCGGGGTGCCGTGGATGTTGACCATGGTGCGGCCCGTGCCGTAGGGGGCCATGGCCGTGTAGAGCTGCTGCGTCGCCTGTTCGATGGCCTCGGCGGCCGGTGGCGCGGCCATGATGCCGACCGAGTCGATGAAGTACAGGGCGTCGCGGGCGCAGACGGCGTCCTCGACGGCGGACGGGCGGGACATGGCGCCGCCCATGTGGCGTATCTCGACCATCAGCAGCGGGAAGTCGACGCCCGCCGCGGGGCCGGCCTGGTCCAGGAACGCGCGGATGGCGTCCGGGGGCAGGTCGCGCAGGAGCAGGCACGACTCCCTTCCGGGGAGCGGGTCCTGGGGTTCCATGTGGATGCGGTCCAGGGCCGCGTGGTCCATCACCTCGACCGTGTCGACGGCCACGGGGGCGGCTTCGCGCAGAGGCGCGATCAGTGCCTCGCCCTCGGCCGGGAGGCCCGGCCAGGCGATCGCCACCCGGGCCCAGAAGCCGCCGCGCAGGGGCTCCGGGATCTGGGGGATGGGCGGCAGGCGCAGGATCGTGAACGCGCTGCACATCTCGTCCGGGACGGTGCGGGTCCAGTCCGCCCAGGCCTGGAGCAGGGCCTCGGTGTGCTCGCCCGGACAGTAGATGCCGCCGCCGTAGAGGCGGGGGAGCGGGAGCAGCTCGGTCACGAGTGAGGTGACGACGCCCACGTTGCCCTTGCCGCCGCGCAGGGCCCAGAACAGCTCCGGTTCGTGCTGGGGGTCCGTTTCGCGCAGCCGGCCGTCCGGGGTGACGACCTGGAAGGAGCGGACCAGGTCGGCGGCGTAGCCGTAGGCACGGCCGAGGACGGGGAGTCCGCCGCCGAGGGTGTAGCCGATGACGCCCGCGTCCGTGGAGGTGCCGCTGAGGCCGGCGAGGCCGTGCGGGGCGGCCGCGGCCATGACGTGGCTCCACTTCGCGCCCGCGGCGATGGTGGCCGTGCGGGTGGCGGGGTCTATCCGTACGTCGGTCATGCGGGCCGTGTTGATCAACAGGCCCTTTTCGATGGGGAAGTTGGCGCCGTGGCCGGTGGCCTGGACGGCTACGGGGGTGTCGGTGGCCTTGGCCCAGCGCATGGCGGTGACGATGTCGTCGGGCCCGGTTGCTCCGACGACCACGTCGGGGGTGTGGAGGGCGGCCAGGTTGAAGCCGGTGACTTCGTCGGCGTAGGCGGGGTCGCCGGGGCGCAGGACCGGGCCGTGGATTTCCGAGAGGGCGAAGATGTCGGGCGTGTCGTGGCGGGTGGTCATCGCGTCCTCCGTGGGGGGCGTACGGAGGGACGGCGGCGGCGGGGGTTGTGTTGGCCGTCGGGGTCCTTGTCCTCAGGTGTTGTTTTCAGGATGGACCTGGGGGGTGGTGGGCGCATTGTGGAGCTGTGGGGTGGTTGGTGCTCGGCGTGGGGGCTGGGGCGGGTGGGTGCGCAACTCGGCGCGACGAGGTGCCGCTGCGCCCACCCGTGCCGCCCTAAGCGGCACGAATGCCCGCAGCTGGGCCGCTGAAGCGCCGACATCGCGTCGGCATCGGGGCGTAGGGGGCGGGCGTAGCGTAGGTGGCATGACGACGTACGGATCTTTTCCCGGTACGCGGCCGCGGCGTTTGCGGAGCCTTCCCGTCATGCGTCGGATGGTCGCCGAGACCCGGTTGCACCCTGCCGATCTCATTCTTCCGGCCTTCGTGCGGGAGGGCGTCAGCGAGCCGGTGCCGATCTCGGCCATGCCGGGGGTCGTGCAGCACACCCGGGACAGTCTGAAGAAGGCCGCCGCGGAGGCCGTCGCGGCGGGGATCTCCGGGATCATGCTGTTCGGCGTGCCGGAGGAGTCGAAGAAGGACGCTCTCGGCACGCCGGGGACCGACCCGGACGGGATTCTCCAGGTCGCCCTCCGGGACGTGCGGGCCGAAGTCGGTGACGACCTGCTCGTCATGTCCGATCTCTGTCTCGACGAGACCACCGATCACGGGCACTGCGGGGTCCTGGACGACCAGGGGCGGGTCGACAACGACGCGACCCTGGAGCGGTACGCCGAGATGGCCCAGGTGCAGGCCGACGCCGGGGCCCATGTGGTCGGCCCCAGCGGGATGATGGACGGGCAGATCGGCGTCGTCCGTGACGCCCTCGACCAGATCGGGCGGGAGGATGTCGCCATCCTCGCCTACACCGCCAAGTACGCCTCCGCCTTCTACGGGCCGTTCCGGGAGGCCGTCGGCTCGTCCCTGAAGGGGGACCGGAAGACCTACCAGCAGGATCCCGCGAACGTGCGGGACTCCATGCGGGAACTCGCCCTCGATCTCGAGGAGGGCGCCGACATGGTCATGGTGAAGCCCGCGGGGCCCTACCTGGACATCCTCGCCCGGGTCGCGGACGCCGTGGACGTGCCCGTCGCCGCCTACCAGATCTCCGGTGAGTACTCGATGATCGAGGCCGCCGCCGAGAAGGGCTGGATCGACCGGGACCGCGCGATCATGGAGAGCCTGACCGGTATCCGGCGGGCGGGCGCCCGGAACATCCTCACCTACTGGGCCACCGAAGTGGCCCAGCGGCTCAAGGATCAGTAGGACAGGGCCTGCTCCATGTCGTGCAGCCAGTACGTGACGGTCAGCGAGCTGTCGTAGTACACGCCCTCGGAGGGCAGCTGCGGGATCGCCGAGGGGCCGCCGCTGCTGTGCGGCGTGCGGCCCTGGAAGCCGACCGTGAGCTTGCGGCCGGTGGTGCCGCCGGAGCCGCTGCCGTCGGCCGCCGACAGCGCTACGCCCGCGTAGCCGGACTCGCCGGGCGCCAGGGTCGTCACGGCCTGCGGCTTGGACTCCTCCATCGGCTGCGGGGCCCACTGCATCTCGTCGAAGCGCAGCACCGGGTAGTAGGTGAGGTCGCACGCCTTCGAGCCGGTGTTCTTGACCGTGATCAGCATGTGGTTGATGGGGCGGCGGACCGGCTTGGCCGTGACGGTGGTGTTGGCGCCGTTGCAGGAGACACGGGCGGCGGGGGCGGCGGCCGTTCCGGGCTTCGTGCCCTTGGCGCTTGTGCCCTTCGCGCTCGTGCCCTTCTCGCTCGTGCCCTTCTCGCTCGTGCCCTTCGCCTTCGCGGCCTTCGTTGCCTTGGTGGCCTTCGCGACCGTGGCCGTGTCGGCAGCCGTGTCGCCCGCCTTGTCCGAGGCCGCGTCGGTGGGCGCGGTGTTCGCCGTCGCCGTCAGCTGCGGCTTGGCCGCGCCCTCGTCCTGCGTGCCCGTGCCGTCCTGACACGCAGTGAGAGCGAGGGCGGCCAGGAGGGCGACGGGGAGAGCGTGGTACTTGCGCATGGGTGGTTCCCTTTCGGACAAACGTCGTTGACAAGGAGGCCTGAGCGAGCCGCTCCACCGGTCGGCCGGGAGCGGCGTGCTTGGATGACCAGAGCTTGTGCCGTGATCCGTCCCGGCCGCCACAGCCGGCGGACGATCCGGGACGCTGGAACGCCCGCACAGGCTTTGACCAGGGGAAACGACCCTCCCCTGGAACGGGGGATCGGGACATGGGGGATGGAGGAACGGTGTCGGAAGGCACGGCCGCGGCGGACTTCGCCGCGTTGCTGGGGGAGTTGAAGGAGCGGTCCGGGCTGAGCTACGGGGTGCTCGCCAAGCGGCTCCACATGAGTACGTCGACGCTGCACCGGTACTGCAACGGGGATGCCGTACCCACCGACTACGCGCCTGTGGAGAGACTCGCCCGGCTGTGCAAGGCGTCGCCCGGGGAGCTTGTCGAGCTGCATCGGCGGTGGGTGCTGGCGGATGCCGACCGAGGGCGCAAAGGGGCCGTTGCCGCTCCGGCCGCGGAGGCCGTGAGACCGGAGGCCGTGACCCCGGACGCCGCGGCCCCGGAGGCCGTGACCGCGGAGACGGTGTCCGGGGAGACGGTGTCTGCGGAGACCGCGTCCGCGGCGGAGGCTTCTTCGGAAGCAGGCCTTCCGGAGGAGTCGGGCGAGGACGTCCGCGAGGAGCCGGGCGAGGTGGTCTCAGGGGGCCCGGTGGACCGCCGCCCGCGCCGTCCACGTCCCGCCCTGCTCGCCGCTGCCGCCGTAGCCGTGGTCCTGGCCGGGGTCGGGCTCGCCGTGGCGGTTCCCCACGGCGGGGCGGACGACGACGGGAATCGTGGTTCGGCGGCGGTCTCCGGCGGGCATCGGCAGCAGCCGGACGGCGGCTCGGCCGCATCGGTGTCGCCCTCGGGCAGTTCCTCCCCCGGCAGCGGCAAGAAGAAGGGCGGCGGAAAGGACGCGGCCTCCGCGGCACCCAGTTCCTCCGCCTCTGCCACCGGCAGGGGTACCGGCACCGGTTCCGGCACCGGCGAGGGCGCCGACCGACCCGGCCGGGACGCCGCCGCCCCGGCCGCCCCCGTCCCCCTCACGGTGAACACCGACGCGCACGTCTGGGAGAACCCCTGTTCCCAGCGCTACCTGGTGAACCGGCCGCCGGGGCGGGTGGGGCCGCCGCCGCTGGAGCAGGACGCGCCCGCCTGGGTGGGGGCGACGGGCGCGGTGCCGTCGGGGAAGCAGTATCTGAAGGTCACCGTGCAGGGCACCGGGAAGGAGACGGTGGTCGTCGACGGGCTGAAGGTCCGTATGGCCGGCAAGCGGGCGCCGCTCGCCTGGAACGACTACGCCATGGGCTATCCGGGCGTCGGCTGCGGCGGCAACGTCCCGACCCGTTCCTTCACGGTCGCTCTCGACGCCGCGCGTCCCGCCGTCGTCCCGGAGGCGGGTCACGACGACTTCCCGTTCTCGGTGAGCGAGTCCGACCCGGAGGTCTACTACATCCGGGCCGACGCCTCCGCGTACGACGTGAGCTGGTACCTGGAGCTGAGCTGGTCCAGCGGCGACCGGAGCGGCACGCTGACGGTGGACGACCGGGGCCGGCCCTTCCGCACGAGCGGCAACAACGGGCGGCCGGCGTACGAGTTCCCGCTGGGCGGCGACAAGTGGGTCGAGGCCGGGACCACCGACTCCTGAAGGCCGGCGCGCGGGACTGAACTCAGCGGAACTCGTGAACCAGCTCGATCTCGCCGACGATGTGCGCGTTGAACTCGTCGAGTTCCTCGGCCGGTACCCACAGTTCGAGGATGGTCTCCCCGCCCGCCTGCTGGACCGGGTACCGGCGCAGGAAGCCGGAGTCGACCTCGAACCGGGTGACGAAGCCGGCGCCGTCGTGCTTGACGTTCCAGTCGCGCGCGATCCTGATGGCGTAGTCCTCGTTGAGCACCGGGTAGAAGATCGGCTGCTCGGGGAGCCGGGGCGGCCAGGCGCGCCAGTCGAGCTCCCGTACCAGGTCCAGTTCCTTGGGCCCGGTGGGGCGCCACAGGGTCGTCGTCGGCGGCTGGTCGGGCTGCATGGGCACCATCAAATCACCTGAGCCGTTAGGTTGTTGACCGCCGAAGTGGTTGCTGATTGAACCACCTACTCTTCAGGGAGACGTCCATGACCGGTGACGCCCTCAGCCAGGATCCAGCCGAGCTGCAGGGGAGGATCGACAGCAGCAAGGCCCATCCGGCCCGCGTCTACGACGTCTTCCTCGGCGGCAAGGATCACTACCCGGCCGACCGGGACGCGGCCGCCGCCGCGCTCGCCGCCAACCCGCGCGGATACCTCGACGTACGGCACAACCGCGACTTCCTGCGCCGCGCGGTGACCACGCTGGTGGAGCAGTACGGCATCCGGCAGTTCCTCGACATCGGCACGGGACTGCCGACCGCCGAGAACGTGCACCAGATCGCGCAGCGCATCGCGCCCGACTCGCGGGTCGTCTACGTCGACAACGACCCGGTCGTGCTCGCACACGCGCGGGCCCTGCTGACGAGCGGGCCCGAGGGGCGTACGGACTACATCGACGCCGATCTGCGGGATCCGGCCCGCATCCTGGAACAGGCCGCCAAGACCCTGGACTTCGACCAGCCGGTCGCGCTCTGCCTGGTCGCCATCCTGCACTTCGTCGCGGACGAGGAGGCGTACCCGCTGGTGCGCGAGCTGCTGGACGCGCTGCCCGTCGGCAGCCGGCTGGTGCTCAGCCACCTCACCGAGGACCTCAACCCCGAGAAGATCCGCGCGGTCCAGCGGACGTACACCGAGCGGGGGTTCACCTTCGTACTGCGGTCCCGGGCGGAGGTGGAGCGGTTCTTCACGGAGAACTCCCTGGAGATCGCCGACCCGGGGGTCGTCCCCGCCCACCGCTGGCGGCCCGACCACGCCGCTCCCGTCCCCGAGCGGCCGGACGAGTCGTACCTCGCGGGGCTCGACGACATCGAGAAGGTCCGCTACCACGACATCAACGACGTCACGGACGCGGACATCAACGTGTACGCGGGGACGGCCGCCAAGGGCTGAGCCGGGCGTCCGGATCGCGGAAATGTGCTTGTAGGCGGCACGTACTTTCCTAGGCTGCGGCCCACAACCGCCACCGCAGTCGAAGGAGCCGTGTCATGACCGTCACCGAGCCCGCACCCGCGCCCGCCCGCTCTCCCGTGCCGCCGCTCGCCGCGCGGGCGCGATCGGTCGGCGGGTCACCCGTGCGGGACATCCTCGCGGTCACCGCCCGCCCCGAGGTGATCAACTTCGCGGGCGGGCTTCCGGCACCGGAGCTGTTCGACGCGGAGGGCATCGCGGCCGCGTACCGGGCCGTCCTCGCCGAGGAACCCGCCCGGGCGTTGCAGTACTCCACGACCGAGGGCGAGCCCACGCTGCGGGCCGCGCTCGCCGACCGCACCACGGCACGCGGACTGCCGACCGCTCCCGACGATCTCCTCGTCACCACCGGTTCCCAGCAGGCCCTCTCGCTCCTCGCCACCGCACTGCTCGAACCCGGGGACACCGTCCTCGTCGAGAACCCCTGCTATCTGGCGGCCCTTCAGGCCTTCGGCTTGGCCGGAGCGCGGATCGTGGCCGTGCCCGGCGACGAGCACGGAGTCGATCCCGAGGCGCTGGAGGACCTCGTGGCGCGCGAGCGGCCCAAGCTGCTCTACACCGTGCCCACCTTCCAGAACCCCACCGGCCGCACGCTGCCCGCCTCGAGGCGCGCCGCCGTGGCCGCCGTCGCCGCCCGGCGCGGGCTGTGGATCGTCGAGGACGACCCCTACGGGGAGCTGCGCTACGAGGGCGAACGCCTGCCGTGGATCGCCTCCCACCCGGGCGCCGAGGACCGTACGGTCCTGCTCGGCAGTTTCTCCAAGGTCATGGCGCCCGGTTTGCGGCTGGGCTGGCTGCGCGCGCCCGGTGAGGTGCGGCGCGCCTGTGCCGTCGCCAAGCAGGCCGCCGACCTGCACACGCCGACCGTCAACCAGCTCGCCGCGGCCCGGTACCTCGCCGACCACGACCTGGACGCGCACGTCACGCGCGTCGCCGGCGTGTACCGCGAACGCCGGGACGCCATGCTCGCGGGCCTGCCCGGCGCGCTGCCCGAGGGGTCGGTCTGGACCCGGCCCGAGGGCGGCATGTTCCTCTGGGCGCGCCTGCCCGAGCCGTACGACACGACGGCCCTGCTGCCGCACGTCGTGCGGCACGACGTGGCGTACGTCCCCGGCGCCCCCTTCCACGCCGGCACACCCGACCGCGCGACCCTGCGGTTGTGCTTCGTGACGCAGACGCCGGAGGAGATCGAGGAAGGGCTGCGGAGGCTGGGGGCGGGACTGCGGACTGACACCCCTTGAGACTGCCGGCCTAGGACCAACGGCGGAGCGGCGATTCCTGCTGTGGACCGCGGACGGGGTGGGGCCGGTGTCGTTACGGTGACGCCATGCTGGACTCCACACAGTTCGACCTCGACGCGTATTTCCGGCGGATCGGATGGGAAGGGGAGCGGCGGGCCGACGCGGCCACCCTGCGCGGTGTGCATCTGGCGCACATGCGGGCCATCCCGTTCGAGAACCTCGACGCACTGCGCGGCGGAGCCCCGTCCCTCGATCCGGCCGACCTCATGGCCAAGCTGGTCCACAGCCGGCGTGGCGGCTACTGCTACGAGCACAACACGCTGTTCGCCTGCGCCCTGGAGGCGCTGGGCTTCCGGGTGACCCGGCTGGCCGCGCGGGTCGTCGTCGGTGCCGACACCATCGCGAGCCGGCCGCGCACCCACATGACGCTGCTGGCCCACGTCCCCGGCGAATCACGGCCGTACCTCGCGGACGTCGGCTTCGGGGCGATCGGCTCGATCCTGGAGCCGGTGCCGCTGATCGCGGACGTCGAGTTCACCGGGGCCGGGCGGCGGCACCGCCTGGTGCACGCGCCGCACGACGGTCCACTGGAGATGTGGCTGCTCCAGGCCCACGACCAGGAGAAGGACGACTGGATCGGGCAGTACGCCTTCACCCTGGAGCCCTTCGAGAAGCCCGACTACGACGTCATCAACTGGCACATCGCCACCAACCCGCGCTCGCCGTTCGCCCAGCGCCTCTACGCCCAGCACATCAGCGCCACGCGGCACCTCCTCCTCGACGGCCGGCTCCTCACGCAGACCCGCACCGACGGGACGGTCACCGAGCGGGAGGTGACCGATGAGGCGGAGGCGCGACGGCTCCTGGAGGAGGAGTTCGGCATCACCGCGCCGGAGGGGATGACGCTGCTGACCGGCTGACGGGTCGCGTCAGTCCCACCAGAAGTGCCAGACCCGCTGGTCGAGCACCTGGTGCTCCGCGTAGGCCCGCAGCGTCGGGTCGGCGCCCTGCCGGAGGTTGTCCGGGCAGAACGCGAAGTGCTCGGCGGCCACTGCCTCCGCGTCGGCCATCGTGACGGGCGGGGCGGCGACCGACACCAGCAGGTGATCGAAGCCGAGCGCCACGACCCGTATGCCGAAGCGGTCCTCCCAGGAGCGCAGCACCGCGCTGAGCCGGGCCGTGTCGCCCTCGTGGTTGGCCGGGCCCGTCCAGCCGATCGCCGTGGGGATGTCGGCGCTGCGGCGGGCCGGGACGAGGGCGAGGCGGGGGTCCTTGAGGGGGCCTCCGCCGTCGAGCAGCGCGTCCGCGGCCCCGGCGGCGACCGCGTCGGGGTCCTGCGGGTGGGGGAACGGACCGGCCGGCCCGGGCCATGCGCCGACCTCCGCGGCGTACTCCTCCCAGTACTCCGCCAGGACCTCCTCGGCGTCGTGGTCCCCGGGGTACGACACCTCGCCGGGCATCAACTGCCAGCGCTCCGGCCCGTCATGCCCGTCCCCCACGTCGAGCACGACCGGCAGCAGTCCCGTACGACGGGCCGACTCCAGCGCTGCCCAGCCACCCGGGAGGGCCCGATCGTCCGCGTACCACAACAGCGGCTCGCGCCAGGGGCCCTCGTCCGTCGTGTCGACCAGTGACCCGGCGGGGAGCCGGAGTCCGAGTGCGCTGCCGCTCGGGTCTGCCGCCAGCTTCGGCAGGGGGTTGGGAAGAGTCGCCATGGTCGTGACTCTAGAGGCGACCACTGACAATCGGACCGGCCCCATGGAGGACACAGTCTGGCCTAGTTGCTCCCTACGGTCCTCCCATGACCACTTCCCCGGAGAAGACGGACCTGGCGCAGGCGCTCGCGGAGCAGCGGGAGTTGCTGCTGATCACCGTGCGCGGGCTCACCGACGCGCAGGCCGCGCAGCGTACGACCGTCAGTGAGCTGACCCTGGGCGGGATCGTGAAGCATCTCGCCCAGGGAGAAGAGGCGTGGACGCGGATCATGACCAAGGGCGACGGTGAACTCCCCGACGGCATGCTCGACATGGGGCAGTACCGCATGGCCGAGGGCGAGACGCTCCCCGCGCTGCTGGAGCGGTACGCGGCGGCCGCCCGGGCGACCGACGAGGCCGTGGCCGGGCTGCCGGACCTGGGGCGGAACGTGCTTCTGCCGACCACTCCGTGGTCGCCGCCGGAGCCCGAGCGCTGGTCGGCGCGCCGGATCCTGCTGCACCTGATCAGGGAGACGGCCCAGCACGCCGGGCACGCCGACATCGTCCGGGAGGCCCTGGACGGCGCGAACACCACGGCCCGGCGCTGACCCGGCGGTCCGTCAGATGACGCGGGCGTCGAAGCACTCGCGGCTGCCTCCCGCCGCCGGGCAGCATCAGCATCCACGCGGTGCCCCATACATCGGTTCCCTTCCCCGCGCCGCCCCCTACCGATTCGGCCACGCCCGCCGCGACCGTCCCGCCGCACCGTCCCGGCGGGCGGTGTCACCGCAGGTCAGCGCGTGGGACGTCCCGCGAGCACGTCACTTCGGAGGCGACTGTGGCGGACCCGGGACCGCAGGCCGCAGTCTCGTTGACGAGCCGGCCGGTGCGGTCGGCCCGCCCACGGAGGGGGAAACAGCATGCGTACGACCAGGAAGCTCGCGAAGTCCAACACGTGGGTCAACTGCAAGTGATCCACGGCTCCTGATACGCCGAGGGCGGCACTCACGGGGGAGTGCCGCCCTCGGTCCGTGCGTACCGGTCCGGGCTCAGAGCCGCTCGGGCGTCCGGATGCCCAGCAGGGCCATGCCCCGGTGGAGGGTGCGGGCCGTGATGTCGCAGAGGAACAGGCGGTTCTCGATCTGCTCGGGCGACTCGGCCTTCAGGACCGGGCACTTGTCGTAGAACGTCGTGTAGTGGGACGCCAGCTGGTACAGGTACGCCGTCATCTTGTGCGGGGCGTACTCCGCCGCCGCCTCCGCCACCGTCGCCGCGAACGAGTCCGCGTGCAGGCCGAGCGCCCGCTCCGCCTCGTGCAGATCCAGCTCGGGGTGCGCGACGGGACGGGCCTCGCCGGCCTTGCGCAGGATCGACTGGATACGGGCGTAGGCGTACTGGAGGTAGACGGACGTGTCGCCGTTCAGCGAGACCATCTGGTCCAGGTCGAACTTGTAGTCGCGGTTCGCCGACGTCGACAGGTCCGCGTACTTCACCGCGCCGATGCCGACCTGGGTGCCCCGCTCGGCGATCTCCTCCTCGGAGAGGTCCTGCGCCTTCTCCCGGACCACCGCCGAGGCACGGTCGATCGCCTCGTCCAGCAGGTCGACCAGGCGGACCGTCTCGCCCTCACGGGTCTTGAACGGCTTGCCGTCCTTGCCGAGGACCGTGCCGAAGGCGAGCTGCACCGCCTTGACGTCCTCGTTCAGCCAGCCCGCCCGGCGGGCCGTCTCGAAGACCATCTTGAAGTGCAGCGACTGGCGGGCGTCCACCACGTACAGCAGCGTGTTCGCCTTGATGGTGAAGACGCGGTCGCGGATCGCCGAGAGGTCGGTCGCCGCGTAGCCGTAGCCGCCGTCCGACTTCTGCACGATCAGCGGGACCGGCTTGCCGTCCGGGCCCTTGATGTCGTCGAAGAAGACACACAGCGCGCCCTCGGAGCGGACCGCGACGCCCGACTCCTCCAGCAGGCGGCAGGTCTCCGCGAGCATGTCGTTGTAGCCGGACTCGCCGACGATGTCCGGGTCCCGGATCTCCATGTCCAGCTTCTCGAAGACGGAGAAGAAGTAGATCTTCGACTCGTCCACGAACTTCTGCCACATGGCGAGGGTCCGCGGCTCGCCCGCCTGGAGGTCGACCACCCGGCGGCGGGCCCGCGTCTTGAACTCCTCGTCCGCGTCGAAGAGCTTGCGGGCGGCCTTGTAGATGCGGTCCAGATTCGACATCGCCTCCTCGCCGGAGACCTCGTCGGCCTTGTGGTCCAGCTCGTGCGGGTGCTCCTCCAGGTACTGGATGAGCATGCCGAACTGAGTGCCCCAGTCGCCGATGTGGTGACGCCGGACCACGCTCTCGCCGGTGAACTCCAGCAGCTGCGTCACCGAGTCGCCGATCACCGCGGAGCGCAGGTGACCGACGTGCATCTCCTTCGCCACGTTCGGCTGGGCGTAGTCGATGACCGTGGTGCCGGGCTGCTCGGCGTGCGGCACGCCGAGGCGGCCGGTGTCGTCCGCGTAGCGCGCCGCGAGGGTCTCCGTGATCGCCCGGTCCGTGATCGTGATGTTCAGGAAGCCGGGGCCGGAGACCTCGATGTCCTTGATCACGTCACCCGACTCGACCCGGGAGACGACCTGCGCCGCCAGCTCCCGCGGGTTCGCCTTCTCCTTCTTCGCGAGGGCCAGGATCCCGTTGGCCTGGAAGTCGGCCCGGTCGCTTCGTCGCAGCAGCGGGTCCGCGGAGCCGGCCTGCGGCAGAGCCGCCGACAGGGCCGCCGCGAGGCGCTGGTGGACGGAGTCGCTGAGGGACGTGACCGAGGCCATAGGTAAGGGTGCCGTTCTCCTCGTGGGGATGGATAGACCCGGCCAGTATCCCACGGAGGTAAAGCCGTTTTTCCGGGCGCACGCAGGTCTGGGACAATGGTGCGGTCAGCCGTGCGACCGTACCGGCTGCCCGATGCAGAAAGAAGGACGTGCCGATCGTGGCTCAGAGCACCGAGACCACCGACTGGGTCTCCCGTTTCGCGGATGAGGTCATCGAGGAGTCGGAGCGTCGGGCCCCGGGCAAACCCGTCGTCGTCGCGTCCGGCCTCTCGCCGTCCGGCCCCATCCACCTCGGGAACCTGCGCGAGGTCATGACCCCGCACCTCGTCGCCGACGAGATCCGCCGCCGGGGACACCAGGTGCGGCACCTGATCTCCTGGGACGACTACGACCGCTACCGCAAGGTGCCGGCCGGTGTCCCGGGCGTCGACGAGTCGTGGGCCGAGCACATCGGCAAGCCGCTGACGTCCGTCCCGGCGCCCAAGGGCTCGACGCACGCCAACTGGGCCGAGCACTTCAAGGCCGCGATGATCGAGTCGCTGGCCGAGCTGGGCGTGGAGTTCGTCGGGATCAGCCAGACCGCGCAGTACACCTCAGGCGTGTACCGCGAGCAGATCCTGCACGCCATCAAGCACCGCGGCGACATCGACGCGATCCTCGACCAGTACCGGACGAAGAAGGCCCCGGCCAAGAAGCAGCAGGGGCAGAAGCCGGTCGACGAGGCCGAGCTGGAGGCCGCCGAGGGTTCCGGCGCGGCCGCCGAGGACGACGGCAGCTCCGCCTCCGCCGGGTACTTCCCGTACAAGCCGTACTGCGGCAACTGCGAGAAGGACCTCACGACCGTCACGTCCTACGACGACGACTCCACCGAGTTGACGTACGCCTGCACCGCGTGCGGCTTCTCCGAGACGGTCCGGCTCAGTGAGTTCAACCGCGGCAAGCTGGTCTGGAAGGTCGACTGGCCGATGCGGTGGGCGTACGAGGGCGTCGTGTTCGAGCCCTCCGGCGTCGACCACTCCTCCCCCGGGTCTTCCTTCCAGGTGGGCGGGCAGATCGTCGGGATCTTCGGCGGCAAGCAGCCGATCGGCCCGATGTACGCCTTCGTCGGCATCTCCGGCATGGCGAAGATGTCCTCCTCGAAGGGCGGCGTGCCCACCCCGGCCGACGCCCTGAAGATCATGGAGCCGCAGCTCCTGCGCTGGCTCTACGCCCGCCGCCGGCCCAACCAGTCCTTCAAGGTCGCCTTCGACCAGGAGATCCAGCGGCTCTACGACGAGTGGGACCGGCTCGACGCCAAGGTCGCCGACGGCAGCGTCCTGCCGGCCGACGCCGCCGCGCACTCGCGCGCGGTGCGCACGGCCGCCGGTGAGCTGCCGCGGACCGCCCGGCCGCTGCCGTACCGGACGCTCGCGTCCGTCGCGGACATCACCGCCGGGCACGAGGACCAGGCACTGCGGATCCTCAGCGAGCTGGACCCGGAGCAGCCGCTGACCTCGCTCGACGAGGTGCGGCCGCGGTACGACAAGGCCGAGGCCTGGATCAACACGCATGTGCCGGCCGAACAGCGGACCATCGTGCGGGACGAGCCCGACGCGGAGCTGCTGAAGTCGCTGGACGAGGCGTCCCAGCAGTCGCTGCGGCTCCTGCTCGACGGACTCGCCGAGCACTGGTCCCTCGACGGGCTGACCCACCTGGTGTACGGCGTGCCCAAGGTGCAGGCCGGGTTCTCGGCCGACGCCACGCCGAAGGAGCTGCCGCCGGAGATCAAGACCGCGCAGCGGTCCTTCTTCGCCCTGCTGTACCACCTGCTGGTGGGGCGGGACACGGGGCCGCGGCTGCCCACGCTGTTGCTGGCGGTGGGTCAGGAGCGGGTTCGGGCTCTGCTCGGGGAGTAGCCGCCGGTATCGGTATGGAAGAAGGGGCCCTGTTCCCAGGGCCCCTTCCTTCATGTCGTCATGCGATGTGGTCCTCTTCCAGTTCCGCCGTGTGGCGCTTCTGGAAGCGTTCCGCCAGGGTCTTCAGGGCGCTGGGACTCAGCGTCGTCCCGTAGGTCGCCTGGATGTTGTCGCCGAGGGCGCGGGGCGTGGGGTAGCTGCCGTCGATCGACTGACGGAACACCTGGTAGTACGACTCCTCGTCCGGCTCGGGAGCCGGCGGGGTGCCGCCGCCGTCGCCCAGTTCCCGGGTGCGGTTGGGGCCCACCGGGATGGGGAAGCTGCCGGTGTCCTCCGGGGAGGGTTCCTCGTGAGGCTGGTCGAGGTACTGCTCGGCCTGCTGCTGTTCGGCGATCCACTGGGCGTACTGCTCGGGGTCGTAGGCCGGGTCGTAGCCGCCCTGGTATTCGACCTCGCGCGGGGCGTTGAACCAGGGGCTCTGGTCTGGTTCCGGGATGTCGTCCGGCTGCTCGGTGCGGTGGCTCTCGAGCTGCCGGCGCTGCTCGCCGGGAGGTGCCGCTTTCTGGGGGACGGGTGCCGCCCCAGCGGCACGACTGCCCGCAGCTATGCCTGTGTCCAGCTGTGGCGGCGGGGGGATCAGTGCAGGCTCGATGCCCGCCGCCGCCAGACCCGCCGGGGCCGTTTCCGCCAGGGGCACGCCGTAGCGCGCCAGCCGTAGCGGCATCAACGACTCCACCGGGGCCTTCCGGCGCCACGCCCGTCCGAAACGGGAACGCAGCCGGGCCTGGTAGACGAGACGTTCCTGCTCCAGCTTGATGACCTGGTCGTAGGAGCGGAGCTCCCAGAGCTTCATGCGGCGCCACAGGAGGAACGTCGGCCCGGGGGACAGCAGCCAGCGGGTGAGGCGGACGCCCTCCATGTGCTTGTCGGCCGTGATGTCGGCGATCCGGCCGATCGCGTGGCGGGCCGCCTCGACCGCGACCACGAACAGGATCGGGATCACCGCGTGCATGCCGACACCGAGCGGATCCGGCCAGGCGGCCGCGCCGTTGAAGGCGATCGTCGCCGCCGTCAGGAGCCAGGCCGTCTGGCGCAGGAGCGGGAAGGGGATCCTGATCCAGGTGAGGAGCAGATCCAGGGCCAGCAGGACGCAGATGCCCGCGTCGATGCCGATCGGGAAGACGTAGGAGAAGTTCCCGAAGCCCTTCTGCAAGGCCAGTTCGCGGACGGCCGCGTACGAACCGGCGAAGCCGATGCCGGCGATGATCACGGCACCGGCCACGACCACACCGATGAGAACGCGGTGCATCCGAGTCAGCTGTGGCGCGGCCACCCGTACTCCCCTCCCCTTGCGTGTTGTTGCGCGCAACAGGGTGGCACATGTGTGCGGAGGACGGGTGGCCGGATCCCGTCGGGCTTGTTCAGCTCTTCGACGCGGGCTTCTTGGACGGCGACTTCGACGCGCCGCCCGACGGCTCGTCCGACGCGTCCTTGGAGGCCGACTGCGAGGGGGACTTGGACGGGGACTTGGACGCGGACTTGGAGGGGGCACCGCTCGCCTTGCCGCCGCCCGCGCCGTTCGCCTCGGACACCGCCGCCACCGCCTCCTTGGCGGCCTTCTTCGCGTCCTTCGCCAGGTCGTCGGCGCTCGGGCTCTTGTCACCGGCCAGGCCCGCGCCGTTGTAGTCGATGGTGACGACGACGTTCTCGACGCGTGCCACGACCGTCTGCTGCTTGAAGGTGCCTTCCTTCTTCTTCAGCTCGTAGCGCACGGCCGTCGCCTCGTCACCCGTCCCGGGCACCGGCTCCGACTTGGTGCTCTTGGCGCCCTCCGTGGCCTGGGCGTCCTGGACCTGCTTCTCGAAGTACTCCTGGGCCAGCTTGTCGGCCGGGCCGCGGGCGACGTCCGACTCGAAGCGCAGCATCGACACGTTCAGCCAGCGGAACTGCGAGCCCTTGACGCCGTTGTTGTCGAGGCTGTTCCAGGAGCAGTTGCCGCGGGTCGAGATGTCGTCCGACTTGCCCTCCTTGCCGGACTTGCCCTCCGGGACGAGGTCCTTCAGCGTCTTCTTCGACAGCACCTTGCAGGGCTCCGGAAGCTTGCCGTACGCCGCCGCCTCCACGGTCGGCGACGGGCTCGCGGACGCCGAGGCGGCGGCCTTCGCCGCCTTGTCCGTGCTGTCGCCAGAGCCGGAGTCCGAGGAGCAGCCGGCGGCGACCAGCATCACGGGGACGGCGGCCGCGCAGACAAGGACGCGGTGGAGTCGCTTCGCTCGCTGGTCTCGCTGTTCACGCTGTGCTCGTCGCTGCATGGTTCCTTCACTCATGACGCTCGTGGTTCCTGCGGTCGGAACGGGTCCGAGTGGTCACGGTACGCGGTGAGGCCGCTGTGTGTTCTTCCTTCGGCTGCTTTGCGGGTGCGCGTGAAGGGGGCGTGAAGAGGCCTCAGCCGCCCAGCGAATCGGCCAGCTGCGAGGCCAGTTTCCGGGCTCTGTCCTGCATTTCCTTGCTGTCCGGGACGACGCCGATGGTGGTCGGCTGCTCGGTGTACTCGATGGTCACGATGACGTTGGACGTGCGGAATGCCACAGTCACCGTCCGCTGCTTGGCCGTCGAACCGGAGCTGCTCAGCTCGTCGTCGAGGAAGGCCTCGTCGCCGACCTCCTCCAGGACGCGGGGCTGGAGATCGGTCGGGGCGGCGGAGGCGGACGCCGACGGTGACGTGCTGCCCGACGGGGACGGGGAGCCCGACGGTGACGTGCTGCCCGAGGGGGACGGGGAGCCGCTCGGAGCGGCGGAGGAACCGCCGGCCGGGGTGCTGCCGACGGTCGCCGACTCGGTGGCGGTCGGCTCGGGCAGGTGGGCCGCCGCCTCCTTCTCCGCGAAGAGCTGCTCGGCCTGGCTGTCGTCACTGACCGCGTTGTCGTAGGAGACGACCCGTTCGAAGTCGACGAGCAGATGGTCGGTGGCCTGCTGCGCATCGACCTTCCACTGGCAGCCGACCTTGCGGTCGGTGTCGTACGTGACCGTCGCCTCGCCCTCGTACGCCTTCTCGCGTTGCTCCTTGTCGGTGATCTCCCGGATGCCGGGCAGGAGTTCGTCGAGGGAGCTCGGGCCGACGGCGCCGCAGGGCTCGGGCAGCGTGCGGTACCGGCCCGGCTCGGCGGCGGCCGAGGCCGTGCCCGTGTCGCCCGGGTTGGAGTCGTCCGTCGGGCCGCCGTCGCCCGAACTGCCGGTGCAGCCGGCCAGCAGGGCCGCGAGGAGCGCGGCGATACCGGGTGCGTACGCCTTCCGTTGCACGTGGTGGCCCCTCTCGACGCGGAAATCGGCTTGCCGCCGCGGGGCGGCCGATGAACACAATGTCTATCGCACGCACTGCCGTGGACGCCGGTCCGGAATCCCTTTCGTAGACCTTGGCTCCGGTATTTGCTGTTGAAGACTTCTGTTCGTATACGGGGGATTGAGGAAGCTATGTCGTATGTAGAGATACCTGGTGCGAAAGTACCGATCCGGATGTGGACCGACCCGTCCACGGTCGAGGGCTCCGCGCTCCAGCAGCTCCAGAACGTCGCCACGCTGCCCTGGATCAAGGGCCTGGCCGTCATGCCCGACGTGCACTACGGCAAGGGTGCGACGGTCGGTTCGGTCATCGCCATGCAGGGTGCGGTGTGCCCGGCGGCGGTGGGCGTCGACATCGGCTGCGGAATGTCGGCCGTGAAGACGTCCCTGACGGCGAACGACCTGCCCGGGGATCTGTCGCGGCTGCGGTCGCGGGTCGAGCAGGTGATTCCGGTGGGGCGGGGGATGCATGACGATCCCGTCGACCCCGGGCGGTTCCATGGGTTGGCCACTGCCGGGTGGGACGACTTCTGGGGGCGGTTCGACGGGGTTGCGGAGGCGGTCAAATTCCGTCAGGAACGGGCCACGAAGCAGATGGGAACGCTCGGCGGGGGCAACCACTTTGTCGAAGTCTGCACGGATACGACCGGCTCTGTCTGGCTGATGCTCCACTCCGGTTCCCGCAACATCGGCAAGGAGCTGGCCGAGCACCACATCGGCGTGGCCCAGAAGCTCCCGCACAACCAGGGCCTGGTCGACCGCGACCTCGCCGTCTTCGTCGCGGACACCCCGCAGATGGCGGCGTACCGCAACGACCTGTTCTGGGCGCAGGAGTACGCGAAGTACAACCGCTCGATCATGATGGCGCTCCTGAAGGACGTGATCCGCAAGGAGTTCAAGAAGGCCAAGCCGGCCTTCGAGCCGGAGATCAGCGCGCACCACAACTACGTGGCCGAGGAGCGCTACGACGGGATGGACCTGCTCGTGACCCGTAAGGGCGCGATCCGGGCGGGCTCCGGCGACTACGGGATCATCCCGGGCTCCATGGGCACGGGTTCGTACATCGTGAAGGGCCTCGGCAACGACAAGTCCTTCAACTCGGCCTCGCACGGCGCGGGCCGGCGCATGAGCCGCAACGCGGCCAAGCGCCGGTTCTCGACGAAGGACCTGGAGGAGCAGACGCGGGGCGTGGAGTGCCGCAAGGACTCCGGCGTCGTGGACGAGATCCCGGGCGCCTACAAGCCGATCGAGCAGGTCATCGACCAGCAGCGGGACCTGGTGGAGGTCGTGGCGAAGCTGAAGCAGGTCGTGTGCGTGAAGGGCTGAGCCGCTCTCGGTGAGCGGCTGCCCGTTCACTTCGGGGCGTGCAGCACCGCGTAGATCATGACGAACGCCACGATGTGGATGCCGAAGAGGAAGTAGGCGAGCCACCACCACATGTGGCGTTCGTTCTTCGTCTCCTGGGCGAGGCGCCGCTGTTCCCGTTCGCGTTCGGCGTCCGGCATCACAGGTCCCGGTGGACCTTCGTGTTGGACGCCTGGGCGCGGGGGCGCAGGACCAGGAGGTCGACGTTGACGTGGCTGGGGCGGGTGACCGCCCAGGTGATGGTGCCGGCGACGTCGTCGGCGGTGAGGGGTTCGGCGACGCCCTCGTAGACCTTCTCCGCCTTCTCCTTGTCGCCGGAGAAGCGGGTGAGGGCGAACTCGTCCGTCTTGACCATGCCGGGGGCGATCTCGATGACGCGGACCGGCCGGCCGACGATCTCCAGGCGCAGGGTCTCGGCCAGGACGTGCGCGCCGTGCTTGGCGGCGACGTAGCCCCCGCCGCCCTCGTAGGTGCCGTGGCCCGCGGTGGAGGAGACGACCACGACCGTGCCGTCGCCGCTCGCGACCAGCTTGGGCAGCAGGGCCTGGGTGAGGTTGAGCGTGCCGATGACGTTCGTCTCGTACATCTGGCGCCAGTCGGCCGGGTCACCGGTCGCGACCGGGTCGGCGCCGAGCGCGCCGCCCGCGTTGTTGACCAGCACGCCGATCGTCTTGAAGGCCGTGGCGAACTCGTCGACCGCCGTGCGGTCGGTGACGTCGAGGGCGTACGCCGTGGCCTGGTGGCCGGCCTTGGTGATCTCCTCCGCCAGCGCCTCGATGCGGTCCTTGCGGCGGGCGGTGAGGACGACGCGGTAGCCCGCGGCGGCGAGCTGCCGGGCCGTGGCGGCGCCGATTCCGCTGCTCGCACCGGTGACGACGGCGATGCGGGAGGCTGCGGACGGGGCGGCGGTGGCCATGGGAGCTCCTCGGGCGTGGCGGACGGGCCGACTTCTGTGCGAAGGCCTCCGGCCAGGATAGGTGGGCCCCGCGGTGGGAGAATGGGGTCGGGTGATCCTCCTGTTCCTCTGGAGGTTGATCATGGGAGAGGCACGCCAGGTCATGGACCGGCTCACGGACGCGGTCACCACGCACGCCGATCTGAAGGTCATCAGCGAGCTGTACGCCGAGGACGCGGTCGCCTTCACCCCCGACGAGGGCGAGCTGCACGGGCGCGACAACATCGTCGAGTACTGGCGGACGATGACGGAGGCGCTTCCCGAGGCGACGTTCCAGACGTTGCACTCCTACGAGGTCGGCGACACCGCCATCGACGAAGGGATCTTCAGCGGACGGAACACCGGGCCGCTGCAACTGCCCAATGGTGAGACGCTGCCCCCGACCCAGAAGGAGATCAGGATCCGCGGGGTGGACATCGCCACCGTGAAGGACGGCCGGATCGTCGACTACCGCCTGTACTTCGACGAGATGGACTTCCTGGGGCAGCTCGGGCTGCTGCCCGACGAGCCGTTCTGAGCGCCCGGCCCGGAAGGCCGGTCAGTTCCCCCGCGGGGCGTACATGATCACTGCCATGCCCGCGAGGCAGATCAGTGCGCCCGTGATGTCCCAGCGGTCCGGGCGGTAGCCGTCCGCGATCACGCCCCACAGGATCGAGCCGGCGACGAAGATCCCGCCGTACGCGGCGAGGACGCGGCCGAAGTGGGCGTCGGGCTGGAACGTCGCGACGAAGCCGTAGGCACCGAGCGCGAGGACGCCGCCGGCCGCCCACAGCCAGCCCTTGCTCTCGCGCACGCCCTGCCAGACCAGCCACGCGCCGCCGATCTCCAGCAGGGCGGCGAGGACGAAGAGGGCGGCGGAACGCAGGATCTGCATGCGGGCAGCTTGGCACGTCGGGGTGGGACCGGAGGGGCGTGGTGTCACCTGACGGAGTGCTCGTCCTGGACACGGGGGACCCCTACCGCTCCTGCCACCCGGAGGTACGGTTGAAGTGTAAACAACCTGGAGGGTGAGCGACCATGCAGTTCGGGATCTTCAGCGTCGGCGACGTCACGCCCGACCCGGCCACCGGCCGGACGCCGACCGAACGCGAGCGCATCAAAGCCATGGTCGCCATCGCGCTGAAGGCCGAGGAGGCCGGGCTCGACGTCTTCGCCACCGGCGAGCACCACAACCCGCCGTTCGTGCCGTCGTCCCCGACCACGATGCTCGGCTACGTCGCCGCCCGCACCGAGCGGCTGATCCTCTCCACGGCCACCACCCTCATCACCACCAACGACCCGGTGAAGATCGCCGAGGACTTCGCGATGCTCCAGCACCTGGCCGACGGCCGGGTGGATCTCATGCTGGGGCGCGGCAACACCGCCCCCGTCTACCCCTGGTTCGGGCAGGACATCCGGCAGGGCGTCCCGCTCGCGATCGAGAACTACGCCCTCCTGCACCGGCTGTGGCGCGAGGAGGCCGTCGACTGGGAGGGGAAGTTCCGTACGCCGTTGCAGGGCTTCACCGCCACACCCCGCCCGCTGGACGGCGTACCGCCGTTCGTCTGGCACGGGTCGATCCGCTCGCCGGAGATCGCCGAGCAGGCCGCGTACTACGGCGACGGTTTCTTCCACAACAACATCTTCTGGCCGGCCGACCACACCAAGAGGATGGTCGAGCTGTACCGGACGCGGTACGCGCACCACGGGCACGGCACGCCCGAGCAGGCGATCGTCGGGCTCGGCGGGCATGTGTTCATGCGGCGGAACTCGCAGGACGCCGTGCGCGAGTTCCGGCCGTACTTCGACGTCGCGCCGGTGTACGGGCACGGGCCGTCGCTGGAGGACTTCATGGCGCAGACGCCGCTGACCGTCGGCTCGCCGCAGCAGGTCATCGAGAAGACGCTGGCCTTCCGCGAGTACGCCGGTGACTACCAGCGCCAGCTGTTCCTGGTCGACCACGCCGGGCTGCCGCTGAAGACCGTGCTGGAGCAGATCGACCTGCTGGGCGAGGAGGTCGTGCCGGTGCTGCGCAAGGAGTTCGCCGTGGGCCGCCCGGCGGACGTGCCGGACGCGCCGACGCACGCGGCCCGGCTCGCGCAGGCCCGAGGGTGAGAGGACGGTAGGCCCCCGGCCTGCGGTTGCGTGTCCCCTGGTGAGAGGGCAGTAAGAAGGACGTTCCGGCGCAGCTCGTCCGGTCCCGGAACCCCGGCGGCGGGGCACACTGGACGCGTGTCCCAAACAGTGCTGCTCGCCGAAGACGACCGCGCCATCCGCAACGCCCTGGAGCGTGCCCTGACCCTGGAGGGTTACCAGGTCATGGCGGTCGCCGACGGTGTCGAGGCACTGGCGCAGGCCCACCGCAACCGTCCGGACGTCCTCGTCCTGGACGTGATGATGCCCGGCATCGACGGGCTCCAGGCGTGCCGTGTGCTGCGCGCCGAGGGCGACCGGACGCCGATCCTGATGCTGACCGCCCTCGTGGAGACCGCCGACCGGATCGCCGGCCTGGACGCGGGCGCCGACGACTACGTGGTGAAGCCCTTCGACGTGGAGGAGGTCTTCGCCCGGCTGCGCGCGCTGCTGCGCCGCACCAGCCCGGTGGGCGTCGGCGGCGCGCCCGTGGCCGAGGCGCCCCGGCCGGTGCCCGAGCGGTTCATCGAGGCGGCCGGCATTCGCATGGACCCGCAGGCGCGCCGGGCCTGGCGCGGCGCCCGGGAGCTGGAGCTGACCCGCACCGAGTTCGAACTGCTGGAGCTGCTGGTCCGCAACGCGGGCATCGTCCTCGACCACTCGACGATCTACGACCGCATCTGGGGGTACGACTTCGGCCCCGGCTCGAAGAACCTCGCCGTCTACGTCGGCTATCTGCGCCGCAAGCTCGACGAGCCGGACGCGCCGCAGCTCATCCACACGGTGCGTGGCGTGGGTTACGTGCTGCGGGAGGACTGAGTGGGCCGTCTCGGCCGGCTGCTGGACGGGCGGCGGCCGAAGCTGGTCTCGCTGCGCACCACGTTCGCGGTGTCGTTCGCGGCGGTGACGGCGGCGGTGACGATCCTGGTCGGCATCCTGTCGTACAGCGCGGCGGCCCGGCTGGTGCGGGTGGACCAGCAGACCGTGTTCGACGAGGTCGTGCAGGACCTGCGCGACGAGGTGCGGGAGAACCGCATGACGCCCGGCGACTTCTCGTCCGCCGCGCCGGGGCACGACCTGGTCCGGCCCGCCCGGACGGATGTGCAGGTGCTCGGCCCGGACGGGCATGTCGTCGACCGGGGCAGTCCGGGGCTGCCGGTCACCGGCGCCGATGTGCGGATCGCCGCGGCGGCCGTGTCCGGGCGGGTGGCCCAGCACAAGGACGTCGACGTCGGCGACGACGTCTACCGTGTCGCCACCGTCTCCCTCGGCGACGGCCGGGGCGCGGTGCAGGTCGCGCAGGAGTTCAGCGACGTCGAGGACCTGCTGCGGGCGCTCCAGCGGCGGACGCTGCTGCTGATGGCCGCCGTCGTGATCGCCGCCGGACTGTTCGGCTGGTGGCTGGCCCGGCGGATCACGCGCCGCCTGGTCGTCCTCACCGACGCGGCCGAGGACGTCGCCCGCACCCGCCGGCTCGGCATCCAGGTGCCCGTCGCCGGGCACGACGAGGTGGGCAGGCTCGGCCGGGCCTTCGACCGCATGCTGGGGCGGCTCGCCCAGTCGGAGGAGGACCAGCGCCGCCTGGTCCAGGACGCGGGCCACGAGCTCCGTACGCCGCTGACCTCCCTGCGTACGAACATCTCCCTGCTCCGCCGGATCGACGAACTCCCGCCCGGGACCCGCGAGGAACTGGTCGCCGACCTGGGGCAGGAGGCCCGAGAGCTGACCGACTTGGTCAACGAGCTCGTCGACCTCGCGGCCGGGCAGTCCGACACCGAGCCGCCACGGCGGGTGAACGTCGCCGACATCGCGGAGGAGGTGGCGGGCCTCGCCCGGCGCCGCAGCGGCCGGCGGATCCTGCTCCGCGCGAGCGGCGACACCACGACCGACGGACGGCCCGGGATGCTGACCCGGGCGCTGTCCAACCTCGTCGAGAACGCGGTGAAGTTCGACCAGGGCGGCTCGGGCCCCATCGAGATCGTCGTCGCCGGGCCCGCCCGGCCCGGCACCATCCGCGTCGAGGTCCTCGACCGCGGCCCCGGGATTTCCGGCAAGGACCTCGACCGCGTCTTCGACCGCTTCTACCGCGCCGCGGACGCCCGCTCCCTGCCGGGTTCCGGCCTGGGCCTGTCCATCGTGCGCGAGGTGGCACTCGCGCACGGGGGAGCGCCGTTCGCGTTCCGGCGGGAGGGGGGCGGGACGGTGATCGGGTTCACGGTGGGCGGGGGGATCGACTGACATCACCTGCCCTCGCGGGCTCGACTGACATCACCTGCCTTCGTATGAGGCTCAGCTCGCAGGATCCCGCCGAAGGGTGCGGTACAGGTGAAACCGCCCACCGTGCGTGAGCCGCACCCCGGGCGTCCCCGAGAACAGCTCGTGCCCCTTGTCGTGGTCCCCGGCCTCGGCGGCCTCCTGGTGGGCCTCCACGCTGGTCCACTCGGTGTACAGCAGCACCCGGCTGCCGTCGACGCTGTGCAGGAAGTGGGCGGAGATCGCCCCGGGGTGGCCGCCTTCGCGCGGCTGGGCCTCGATCACCGCGTCGGTGAAGGCGCGCTGCCGCTCGGGCCCGTCGACGTCGAAGGCGGCGGTGATGAGACACCCCGGGACGCGCGTCTCCTGCTCCTCGACGAGGCTGCGGTACAGCCGGTAGCGGGGCGGGCCGGCCGGCGGAACCGCGGTGTCGTCGGTCCACCGGGCGAGCGTCAGCACCGTCTCCCCGTCCGTACTGAAGAACCAGCTCACGGCGGCGAGCCCGGCGGGCGGGGTCGCCAGTGTGCCGGACTCGGCTTCCACGACGGCCTGTTGCTGCTCCGGGCCGTCGGCGTACCGCGTGCCGATCACCAATGTGCCGGGCACGGTCAGGTCCGGGAAGGGGGCTGAGGGCACGGACGGAACTCCTTCGTGAAGGGAGCGGAACCGTGATCGTGCCCCGGCGTGGCAGGGAGTCGTCAACTGCTTTACGTCGCTGGGCGTCCGGGGCTCCACGCTCGCTCCGGCCCGGTCCGGCGGCTGCTACCGTCCGCTCATGCCTCCAGCTCAACGGCACCCCACGATGGCCGACGTCGCCGAACGGGCCGGGGTCTCCACATCCACCGTCTCGCGCACGCTGCGCGGCCTGTCCACGGTCTCGCCGGACGTGCGGGCCCGGGTCGAGAAGGCCGCGCGTGAGCTGAACTTCGCCGTGTCCCGGCAGGCCGCGAGCCTCGTCACGGGCAGGACCGGGACGGTGGCGGTGCTGGTCCCGACGCTCGACTCCTGGTTCATGGGATCCGCCCTGTCCAGCCTGGCCCCGCTGCTGCGGGCGGCGGGCATGCAGCTGAACGTCTACGAGATCCCCGACCTGGCCGAGCGCACCGCGTTCTTCGAGCACCTCCCGGCCCGCCGCAACGCCGACGCGCTCCTGGTGTTCTCCTTCGACCTCACCGACGAGGAGACCGCGCGGCTGGACGACCTGGGCATGCCGGTGATCTACGTCAGCCAGCATGTCGCCGGACGGCCCAGCGTCTACGTCGACGACGTGGCCGGCGCCCTGCACGGCACCCGGCACCTGCTCAACCTCGGCCACCGCCGGATCGCCTTCGTCCAGACCGCGGGCACGAGCGGCTTCTCCTTCAGTTCCAACGAACGGCTGCTGGGCTACCAGCAGGCGCTCACCGAGGCGGGGGTCCCGCTCGACGACGACCTGGTGGTGTCCACGCGGGTCGGCGACAAGCGTGCCGCCGCCGAGGTGCTCGGCATGCTGCTGAGCCTGCGCGAGCCGCCCACCGCCGTCTTCGCCGAGCAGGACGAGGTCGCCGTCGCCCTCATCTGGAACCTGCGCAGGACGCAGATCGCCGTACCCGAACGCATCTCCGTCCTCGGCTTCGACGACCAGCCGCTGGCCGACTGGTTCGACCTGTCCACGGTCGCCCAGTCACCGTCGGACATGGGGCGGGAGGCCGGCGAGCTGGCGCTGAAGCTCATCGACGACTCCGGGGCCGACCACCAGCGGCATGTCGTGCTGCCGACGTATGTGCTCCCGCGTGCCACGACCGCGCCGGTGGCCCGGCCCCGGGACGAGGGCGAGCGACAGGCGGGGGGCGAGGGGACGCGGGGCGGGGGCGCTTGAGGGCACGCTCCGCAGCCGAGGACCGGTGTCAGTCCCCCGCGAGGGTGAAGAAGCTCATCGGTGAGTTCGCCTCGAACCCGATGCGCGGATACACGGGCGCTCCGGCGGCGGTGGCGTGCAACGTCGCCCGGGTCAGTCCCGTGGCCCGGCCGCCCTCGTGCAGAGCCTTCCGCGTCACCGCTTCCCCGTATCCCCGGCGCTCCCACGCCGGATCGGTGGCGACGAGCAGCACGAAGAGGCGGCCGTCGGCCTCGACGGTGGCGGCGCAGGTCACGGGAGTGCCGTCGTCGCGCACGCCCAGGTAGGCGTACACCTGGTTCTTCCACAGCGAGGAGCGGCCGAGACCGTCGCGGCCGTCCTCCGACGGGAACCCGTAGGCACGCGAGTTGAGGTCGGCGAAGGCTCGTAGCTGCTCATCGGTGGTCACGCGTACGAACGTCAGGTCGGGGTGGGCGGGATCGGGAACGGGCAGTAAGTCCCCCGCCATCCCCGTGCCGCGAAAGGCGTGCACGAGCCCGGCCCGCTCGGCGGCGTCCCCGAGGCCCGCGCGTGCCTCGTCGTCGAGGAGATCCTCGAAGACCCACAGAAAGCCTGGGCACTTCTTCGACCGCATGATCTCCGCGGCCTCGTTCAGCCGCTGCTTCAGCAGCCCGGCGGTGGTGCCGTGCTCGGTCAGCGTGACGCAGTTCCAGAAGGCGAACCGGCAGTCGGCCCAGCGGACGGCGATCCCCGGCAGATCGCGGACGTCCGCCCGCGGATCCCGGTCGAGCACCATGACCCGCCACACCGCGGCGAGCTGCTCCATCGATTCGGTCGAGTCCGCGAGATCGCGCATGACATCCCCCCAGGTCGGCGACGGAGCACGGACGTTGGCCGTGCCCCGTACACGTACTGCCCTTCGCGGGGCTGCCTCATCCCGCTCATGTGTTCACCGTCGGCCCGAGCTGTCCTGCTGGGCCCGTCGCCGTGCGGCGGCGACATCGCGCATGGCCAGCAGGAAACGCCGCACCGTGGCCAGCTCCGTCTCCTCGAAGGACCGCATCTCGGCGACCATCTCGTGGATCAGCGGCCCGAAGAACGACCAGCCCAGGGTGACGGCCTCGTCCTGGACGACCAGCAGTACCCGCCGGCGGTCGCGCGTGTCCCGTTCCCGGCGTACGAGCCCCAGCCGCTCCAGCCGGTCGACCAGGGCAGTGGTCGATGCGGAGTTCACACCCAACTGCGCTCCGAGCCATCCGGGGGTGGCCCGCACGCCCTCCCGGCCGGCGTCGAGCAGGTGGATCAGTGCGCGCACATCCGTGGGATGAAGCCCTTCACGGCCGGCGAACTCGGCAGCGAGAAGGTCCAGTTCCACCGTGACGGCTCGCAGCAGGTGGACCAGTTGAAGGCCGGGGTCCTGGTCGTCCACGCTCTCACTCCCGTACTATCTCGATAGTCGAGATTATTGATGACCGAGTAATCATAAGGCGGGGGCCATGGGTGACGAGGCAGTCTTCTTCGCGGCGTACGACGCCGTCCTGCGACAGTGGCCCGTCGAGGTCCACAGCGTCGACGTTCCGTCCCCGTACGGCAGCACGCGGGTCCACATCTGCGGCCCGGAGGACGGCGCTCCGGTCGTGCTCCTGCCCGGCGGTGGATCAACCTCGATGGTCTGGTTCGCCAACGTCAAGGCCCTGGCCTCCACCCATCGGGTGTACGCCGTCGACCTGATGGGCGACATCGGTCGCAGCGTGCACGACGGGGCGCCACTGCGCGGCGCCGGCGACCTGGTGGCATGGCTCGACGCGCTCTTCGACGAACTGGACCTGGACGGGGCACACCTGTGCGGCCACTCCTACGGCGCCTGGATCGCCCTGAACCACGCGCTGCACGCGCCCCACCGGCTCGGCAGACTCGCGTTGCTCGACCCGGCCAACTGCTTCGCCGGCATGAGCCCGCGCTACCTCATGCACGGGCTGCCGGTGTTGCTGAAGCCCACCGCTGAGCGCGTGCGGGCCTTCCACCGGTGGGAGACCGGCCGTGCCCCTGAGGATCCGGTGTGGCGGGCGTTCCTGGACAGTACCGCCACCGCCCGGCGGTCGAAGGTCGTCGCCATGCGACGCCCCAGGGCACAGCAGTTGAGGGCCTGCACCGTCCCGGCCCTGGTGGTCCTGGCCGAACACAGCCGGGTTCACGACGTGCCGCGCACAGCGGCCGCCGCACGCCGGCTCCTGCCCAAAGCAAGCGTCGTCACCCTGCCGGACGCCTCCCACCACTCCCTCCCCACCGAGCGGCCTGCCGAACTCAACCGCCTGCTGGCAGAGTTCCTGGCCTGAGCACCGCGGCCGCCTGGGCAACCGGTCCGTCACGAGCGACCTGCCCGCCGCGCCGGACCGCCCCGCCTCCGATGACGACGTGACACTCAAGCCTGCTCCCGCGCCCCGTAGAGCGCGTTCTCCGCACCGTTGGCCAGAGCCCAGTAGCGGTCGCCGTACGACCAGTGCCACCACTCGGTCGGGTAGTTGACCAGGCCCGCGGCCGTCAGTGCGTCGCCGAGCAGCCGCCGGTTGTCGCGTGCCCGGGGTGGGATGCCGGGGGCGTTCGTGTAGCAGGCGCCGTCGCTCTCCTCCGGACTGGCGTTCACCCGCGTCCCCATGTCGAGTTCCTGCCCGTCGGCGGACATGAGGGTGAGATCGACCGCCGCTCCGGCACTGTGGGGAGCGATCTCGGGCGGTGACACGTAGCGGCTCGCGGCCTCCCGCACCTGTTCCGCCGACCAGCCCGGATGGTCCGCCCGCAGGGCGTCGGAGTACTGCTCGAAATAGGAACGCTGGAGGGCGGGCGGCCGGTACCCCTCGACGAACAACAGACGAACTCCGTCCGGCGGCAGCTCCTGAGCCGTCAGCAGGCGGGCCAGGACGCCCTCCCGCAGGTGCGCGAAAGCGCCCGACCCGTCTTCCTTGCGAGGGTCGACGGCGATGGACTCCCGCGCCCTGACGTCGAGCAGCCTCCCCGCAGTCGGCCACGGGGATCGCCGCGATTCTGGCGTCTGACATCAGCACGATCTCGGTCATGCGCCGATCATGACGCAGGGACCGACTCAGCCGCGCAGCTCTTCGGCCATCACCCGTTGCAGCCCCGGGAACAGGGCGCGGGTGCTGTCGGGGTCGGGGGTGACGAAGACTCCCTCGGCCGTGACGAGGTCGGCGTCCGGGGCCGTCCGGCTGGTGATCGAACCGTTCACGAAGATCTTGCGGTCGTCCGTGCCGGTGACGCGCGCGGTGATCCGCAGGGGTGTTTCCAGCGGGACCGGGCGGTGGTAGCTCATCTGGAGGGAGACGGTCAGGCCGGGCGTCCCTGCTGCCGCGCAGGCGCGGCCCATCAGTTCGTCCAGGAGCATGGCGCTCACCCCGCCGTGGCCGTAGCCGGGCGGGCCTTCGTGGGTGCCGGCGAGGGTGCACTCGCCGATCAGGCCGTCGTCGGCGGCCGTGACCCGCATCGGCGGGGCGAGCGGGCTGCCGGCTCCCGTGACGGGGCTGTAGAACCGCGGTCCCGCGGGGAATTCGTCCACCTCGGGGATCTCGCCTCGTGCGCGACGTCGCCCCGTGAGCCGGCCGGTGACGGTGCGGACGCCGTCCGCCACGCGGTGGAGGGTGTCCGGGGAGGCGTCGGTGCGGACGGTGGCTTCCACCAGAGCACGCAGTTCGTGACCGAGGCGGGTGATGGCCGCCTTCCGGCGCTCCAGTTCCTCGGTGCCGGTGCCGGTGCCGGTGCCGGTGCGCGGAAGCCGGGGGCGGTCAGACATCTGCCCGGACGAAGACCGGCTTGAGGTGTTTCTCCGGCAGCGCGGCCGGAAGGTCCTCCCAGTCGATGACGTGGGAGACGACCCGTTGGGGGGCGACCTTGCCGGAGGCGGCGAGTCGCAGAGCGTCGGGGATGTGGGCGCGTACGTTGTCGCGGGCGATGCGCAGGGTGACGCCGTTGAGGTACATGTCGATCAGGGGCAGCTCGCCGGGGCGGAAGTGGTTGCCCGCGCTCTCGCAGATCCCCTCCGGGGTGAGGCACTTGACGGCCAGGCCGAGCTGGTCGACGCGGCCGGTGGCCTCGACGGCGATGTCGTAGCCCTGCGGAAGGGGCTCCAGTGTCTCGGTGGTGGCGGCGCCGAACGCGCGGGCCAGCTCGCGGTGTTCGGGGTCGGGGTCGACGTAGAGCACGTCGGAGGCGCCGAGCGCGCGGGAGATGTCGCACACGTACAGGCCGATGCTGCCGCGGGCGACGACGAGTACCCGTGCTCCGGGGCGGGCCTTGAGGTGGGGTGCGACCAGGCGCCAGGCCAGGGACCAGTTGTCGCTGGCGGAGGCCATGGCGACCGGGTCGAGGCCGGTGGGCAGCGGGACCAGCATGGCGTCGGCGTAGGGCACGCGGACCAGGTCGGAGAAGAGCCCGCCCCAGTCGCCGCCGATCGGTGCGCCGTACATCGCCATGTAGGGCACGGCGGTGCAGTGCGCGGTCAGCCCGGCCCGGCAGCGGTCGCAGCCGCCGCAGTTGACGGACCACGGGACGACCACGAGGTCGCCGGGGGAGACGGTGGTGACGGCGTCGCCGGTCTCCACGACCCGGGCGACGCACTCGTGGCCGAGGGCGAAGGGCGGCTCGATGAAGCCGTGCCCGGCGAGGATCGAGGAGTCGACATCACACGGGGTGGCGGCCACCGGCGCGACGATCGCCTCACCGTCCGACTGGATCCTGGGGTCGGGTGCTTCCCGCCACTCGACGGTGCGCTTGGCGACGTAGGTCAGTTCACGCATCGGTGCGCTGCCCCTTCGCCAGTGCCACCAGATCGGCGTACCGGACGACGGAGCCACCCGCGCCCCAGGTGCCGTCGGGCTGCTCGTGCACCAGCACCCACACCCGCAGCGTGTCGTCCGGGCCGAGGCCGGCGGCGCCCAGGACGGTCCTCGTGGCCTCCTCGACCAGGCCCGCCTTGCGGCGCTCGGACAGGGCGCCCTGCGGAACGGTGACCTCCACCAGGAAGCGCGGTTCGTCGTCCCCGGCGGTGGTCTGGGCACCCTCGGGCAGTTCGACGAGGTAACTCCACGCCTGAGCGCGGAAGAAGGCGGTGTCGGGCGCGCCCTCCCAGCGCAGCAGCACGGCGGCCAGGTCGCGCTGGACGGTCGTGCGCCCCTGAGCGGTGAGCGCACCGGTCGGGACGGTCAGCCTGATCATCGGCATGGCAGCTCCTCGAATCGTCGACAGCCACTGTTCGTCGACAGCCATTTTCTATGACAGTCGTTATAACGAGAGGTCACGGTAGACTATGACGGCCGTTATAGCCAGAGGGGATGTGCACAGGTGGCCGAGCGCAGAACGCCGTCGCGCGAGCGGATCGTGGCCGGGGCCGCCGACATGATCAGTCGGCGTGGTCTGAGCGCCACGAGCATCCGGGAGATGGCCAAGCACGCCAAGGCGCCGCTCGGCTCGACGTACCACTACTTCCCGGAGGGCAAGCAGCAGCTGGCCACCGAAGCCGTCCGGTACACGGGCGAGTGGGTCGCCCGCAGCCTGCGCAAGGAGCTGGAGTCGGGGCCGGTCGAAGGGCTGCGGGCGTTCCTCGCCCTGTGGCGCAAGATCGTCGTCGAGAGCGACTTCCACGCCGGCTGCCCTGTGCTGGCCGTGGCCGTCGAGGAGCCTCCGGCTGACGAGGTCCCGCCCGCTCTGGCCGCCGCGGCAGACGTGTTCGCCCAGTGGGAGACCCTGCTGGCCGCCTCGCTGCGGGAGCACGGCGCCGAGGCCGAACAGGCCGCGCAACTCGCGACGCTCGTCGTGGCGGCCGTCGAGGGCACGGTCGCCATGTGCCGCGCCAAGCGCAGCGCGCAGCCGCTCGACGACACCGCCGAGCAGTTGCGGGCGCTCGTCGTCGGCGCGATCAAGCGCTGACGCCCGCCAAGGCGCTGGGGCCGGTGGGGCGGATCCGCGTCACGCGCCGAGCGCGGCACGCACGGCCTCGGCCTTCTCCTCGGTGAACACGCCGCTGTCCAGGAGGGAGAGGACGGACAGCACGCCGCCGCGCGACCCCCAGCTGCCCTCGTCGATCACCCGGAAGGTCACCCACCAGGCCGGCGACGGCTCGGGGAGGCCGCAGGCGTCGGCCATCGCGGCCAGGACGCGTTCGATGACCTCGGCCCGGACCTCCTCCCGCCAGTCCCCGTCCATCACCGTCACGTCGATCACCATGACGTCGGCGTCCGGTCCGGTATCCGCGAGGAGCCACCCGCCGATGGCCATCATGTCGGCCTCACGCTCGGTGAAGTGCACCTGGAACCCGACCCGCGCGGCCGGCGCGACCTGCCCGACCTCCGGCACGAGCACCGCGTCCGTCAGCGTCCCGGCCAGCTTCCGGCGCTGCTCCTGACTGAGACGGCCCTTCAGGGCGTTCACCGTGATGATCGTCATGGCATCCTCCTATGACAGTCGTTATAGACGGCGTCAGGCTACACCCGCCTATAACGACTGTCATAAACTGCGGCTGTCGTGAACGACGACGACTGTCATCGACGGGGAGGCGGATGCTCAGTCGGAGATGACAGCCGAGCGGCGGATCCACTCGCTCCCGTGTGCCGCCCGGTGCATGAAGGCGGCGACGTCCGCCCGGCTGATCGTCGGGTTGCCCTTCATCGGCAGCCGGTCGCCCGCGCGGTACGCACCCTTGGACGGGCCGTGGGTCAGCCTCGTCGGGTAGACCACGGTCCAGTCCAGTCCGCTGGAGCGGATGCTGTCGTCGGCGATCTCCTTGTTCGCGTAGATCGCCCGCAGGAGCGTGCGGTAGATCACCTTCTGAGGGCCGCTCGCCCACGCGAACGTGTGGCCGACCCCGAACGACGACAGCCACACCAGCCGGGAAACGTCAGTTTCCCCGGCCGCGGCGATCAGGGCGGCCGAGGAATGTGCGAAGAGGTCGTCCGCGACCACCGAATTGCCTCTGCCGAGGGCGGCGACGACGGCGTCCTGACCGGCCAGGGCGGTGGAGACGTCGCGGCGGGAGGTCGCGTCTCCGGCGAGCAGAGTGACCTGGTCCGCCAGGTCGCCCAGCGCCGCCGGGTGACGGACCAGGGCGGTGACCTGGTCCCCCGAGCGCAGGGCCAGGTCGACGACATGACGACCAGTGGGGCCGGTCGCACCAAGGATCAACAGCTTCATGACAGGGGCGCCCTTCGGCTACGTGGCGAGGTCGGTCGGCGTCACGCGAGGTCGGCGAGGTCTTCCTCGGTGAGGGTGATCGCCGCGGCGGCCGTGTTCTCCTCCAGGTGGGAGAGGGACCCCGTGCCCGGGATGGCCAGAGTCACCGGAGAGGAGGCCAGCAGCCAGGCGAGGCCGATCCGGGAGACGGTGGTGCGGTGCCGGGCCGCCACCTTGACCAGACGCTCGTCGTCGAGGTCCCGCCCACCACCGAGCGGGAAGAAGGGCACGAAGGCGATACCGGCCTCTTCGCAGGCGCCCAGCAGGTCGGTGTCGTCACGCCGGCCGGCGTGGAAGTGGTTCTGCACGGCCGCGACAGGGGCGATGGCCTGAGCCTCCGCGAGATGACCGGCGTCGACATTGCTGAGGCCGAGGTGCCGGATCAGCCCCTCCTCGCGCAGTGCGGCCAGCGCTTCGAAGCGTGTGGCGATCGACTCGCCGTGCGGGAGCGTCATGCGCCCGATGCGCAGGTAGACCAGGTCGAGCCGGTCCAGCCCCAGGCCTTCCAGGTTGGCCTCGACCAGTCCGCGCATGTCGCCGGGGCTGCCCTGTGTGAAACCGTCCTGGTTGACGATGGGGCCGACCTTGGCCGCGATCACCAGGTGGGACGGGTAGGGATGCAGAGCCTCACGGATCAGGGTGTTGGCACGCACCGTACCGCCGTGGCTGACGTAGAAGTCGGCGGTGTCGATGTGATCGACGCCGAGTTCCACGGCGCGGTGCAGCACGGCACGGCCGGCCTCGGGATCGCGGGCGGGACCGCCCATGCCGTCCTTCGACGGCAGGCGCATGGCGCCGAAACCCATCCGGTTCACATCCAGGTCGCCACCGAGGCGGAATCTGTTGCTCATGGCCTTGAGCCTGCGCGGCCCGGGATCCACCCGGCGAGCCCGTGGCAGTTTGCTGCCACCGGCACAATGGGCCCATGACACAGGTCACGGAGCTCCGCGGGGATCTCGAGCTGTGGGCGCGGATGAAGCCCCTGGCGGAGTCCGACGACGCGGAATGGGTCAACGCCGCCCGCGACCTCGACACCTGGCCCGGTGCCCGTGAGGCTGCCCGTCTGCAGATGCGTCGCGGCGCGGCGCCTCGGGCACGCAAGCTGTACAGTCCCGCCGTCCTCGCCGACGAGCGCGACCGGGAAGCGCTGCGTGAGATGGCCGACCATGGCTTCCGGGTGCGGATCGCCACCACCCCGCTCCCGCAGGGAACCTTCATCATCGACCGGCGCACCATCATCCTCACCGACCCGGTTCTCCCCGCCACGGCCGCTCAAGGCCGGCGCACGTACACCATGAGTGCCGCACCGGCCCTGGTCGGCGGAGCCTACGCGCTGTTCGAAGCCGCCTGGGAGAGCGCCGCCGACCTCGACGCCTTCCTGGGTTCGGGCCGGCCCGCCATCGACGCTCAGACCAGCAGAGTCCTGCGCGCCCTGGGCACCGGCGTCACCGACGAGGCAGCCGCACGGCAACTCGGCATGTCCCTGCGCACCTACCGCCGCAGGGTCGCGGAACTGCTCGTCGCCCTCGACGCGGGTTCGCGTTTCCAAGCGGGAGTACGCGCGGGGGAGTTGGGCCTGACCCGCGGGTGATCACTGTCTCTGCCGCGGACTTCGCGCGAGGACGTGGACGAGCAGGATCGCCATGACCGCCGCAAGGCCCGGCCGAGCAGGAAAGCCGCCGGTGAGCCGAGCCGCTCGCGCCACCGACGATCATCCAGTCGATCCCCGCATCACCGGCACATGACGAGGGCGGAGCCCGAAAGCCCCGCCCGAACACCACGAAACCCCAGCTCAGGGCCAGACAAGGCAATACGGCTGGTGTCCCGCCTCATGCAGCCGATGCGAGAAGTCCTGCCACTCGTGCAGCAGTTGGTACACGTTGAACGCGTCCCGGGGCCCGCCCCGGTCCGGGACCGTCGACCAGATGAAGGCCGCCGCGCCCACCGACTCCTCGCCGATGCCCCGCAGGGGGTCGACGACGGTCATCGGGAGTTTCACGACCGCGTAGTCGGGGTGCAGCACGACCAGTTCCAGGGGCGGCACCTTGTGCAGGGGAATGCCCTCGATGCCCGTCAGGACCATCGCCGCCATGGTCTCCGGCTTGATCTTCGTGAACATGCCGTTCATGCCGAGTTCGTCGCCGCCGAGTTCCTCGGGGCGCATCGAGATCGGGACGCGGGCCGCGGTCGCGCCGTCCGGCGCGCCGAAGTACTTGTACGTCACCCCCACCCGACCACCATTCCTGCTGCTCCCGGCCCGAAGATCGTCCACTCGGCGTTCTGTACGTCCGTCGAGCCGCTCCGGTTCACTCGGCAGATCCTGAGTCCGACGTGCTTCCTGCGTTTCCTCCGCTTCGCGCCGGTGCCTTCCCCGCCGGGCACGTCGAGGACCCAGGTCATCAGTCCCCTCGCCCAGTCCGCCACCGCGATGCATATCTCCACCCGACTGCTTTTCTAGGACGCGTCGCCCCCGCCGCGCAACCCGATCATCGTGTCAGTGACCTCCCCCGCGGCCGCTCGCCGAAACGTGCGCTGAAACATCTGCCCGCGGGATCTACGCAGCCTCCGACCACCCTCGGCCGTTTGAGCTGTGTGTATCACGTCCCAGTCTCGCAGACGACGGAGGTTCGGGGACCGGTTGCCGGGCACTGTCCTACCCTGAACAGGTCACTCACACCCGGAGTCCGACGTCGTCGGAGAAGGTCGGAGAAGTCGCAGGTCATGAGCGAACTGGCATATCCGTATGAAGCACCGGCCTCGCAGGCTCTGTTCGACCGTGCGGCGGCCGTCACACCCGGTGGCGTGAACTCGCCGGTGCGGGCCTTCCGCGCCGTCGGCGGCACACCGCGGTTCATGGTGTCCGGCAAGGGGCCGTATCTGACCGATGCCGACGGGCGGGAGTACGTCGACCTCGTGTGCTCCTGGGGACCCATGATCCTCGGGCACTCGCACCCCGAGGTGATCGCCGCCGTGCAGGACGCCGTCGCCCGCGGTACGTCCTTCGGTACGCCCGGTGAGGGCGAGGTGGCGCTCGCCGAGGAGATCGTCGCCCGGGTGGAGCCGGTCGAGCAGGTGCGGCTCGTGTCCAGCGGGACCGAGGCGACCATGTCCGCGATCCGGCTCGCGCGCGGGTTCACGCAGCGCAGCAAGGTGGTCAAGTTCGCCGGGTGCTACCACGGGCACGTCGACTCGCTGCTCGCCGCAGCCGGCAGCGGCGTCGCGACGTTCGCGCTGCCCGACACCCCGGGCGTCACCGGTGCCCAGGCCGGCGACACGATCGTCCTGCCCTACAACGACCTCGACGCCGTACGCGCCGCCTTCGCCGCCCACCCCGGCGAGATCGCCTGCGTGATCACCGAGGCCTCCCCGGGCAACATGGGCGTCGTGCCGCCCGCGGACGGCTTCAACCAGGGCCTCAAGGACCTCTGCGCCGAGAACGGCGCCCTCTACGTCTCCGACGAGGTCATGACCGGGTTCCGGACCAGCCGGGCCGGTTGGTACGGGGTCGACGGGGTCCGGCCCGACCTCATGACCTTCGGCAAGGTCATGGGCGGTGGCTTCCCCGCCGCGGCCTTCGGCGGGCGTGCGGATGTGATGGCTCATCTCGCCCCGGCCGGGCCCGTCTACCAGGCCGGCACCCTCTCCGGGAACCCCGTCGCCACCGCGGCTGGGCTCGCCCAGCTCCGCCTCCTCGACGACGCCGCCTACGACAAGGTCGACGCCGTGTCGAAGCAGATCCAGGAGCTCGTCAGCGAGGCGCTGACGAAGGAGGGCGTCGCGCACCGGCTCCAGAACGCCTCCAACATGTTCTCCGTGTTCTTCACCGACCGGCCCGTGCGGAACTACGAGGACGCCAAGGCGCAGGAGTCCTTCCGCTTCACCGCGTTCTTCCACTCGATGCTCGCGAGCGGCGTCTACCTGCCGCCGTCGTCCTTCGAGTCCTGGTTCGTCTCCACCGCGCACGACGAGCGGGCCGTGCAGCGGATCGCCGACGCCCTCCCGGCGGCGGCCCGAGCCGCCGCGGAGGCCACGGCATGAGCAACGGGACGACCCATGAGACGGACGACGACATCACCGTCGTCCACGTCATGCGGCACGGCGAGGTCGCCAACCCGGACGGCATCCTCTACGGACGGCTGCCCGGCTACCACCTGTCCGAGCTGGGCCGGCGCATGGCCGACCGGGTCGCCGAGCACCTGGCGTCCCGCGATGTGACGTACGTCGTCGCCTCCCCGCTGGAGCGGGCGCAGGAGACGGCGGAGCCGATCGCCAAGGCGCACGGTCTTGACCTCGCCACCGACGAGCGGCTGATCGAGGCCGGCAACATCTTCCAGGGCAAGACGTTCGGCGTCGGGGACGGGGCGCTGCGCAAGCCCGGCAACTGGAAGCACCTGATCAACCCGTTCCGGCCGTCCTGGGGCGAGCCGTACGTCGACCAGGTCGTGCGGATGATGAACGCGCTGAGCACCGCGAAGGACCGGGCCCGGGGGCACGAGGCCGTCGTGGTCAGCCACCAGCTGCCGATCTGGATCGTGCGGTCGTACGTCGAGCGGCGGCGGCTCTGGCACGACCCGCGCAAGCGGCAGTGCACGCTCGCCTCGCTGACGAGCTTCACGTACCGGGGTGACCGGATCGTTTCTGTCGGCTACTCCGAGCCGGCCCGCGATCTCGTCCCGGCGCATCTCCTCGCCGGCGCCAAGCCGGTGAAGGGGAAGGACAAGGCGTTCGGGGCGTAGGCCCTTTCTGTTCGCTTCTGACGGCTTCGTTACGGAATCTGCAAATATGAGCGGAACCTCCCCGTTCGTCACGTCCTCTGACTGGGTGACCACCAGAGAACGTGATGAACGGGGATGCAATGCGCCCTCACTCCCGCAGGGGAATGCTCGGAATCGGCGCGGGTGCCGCGGCCGCCGTCTCGCTCGCCGGGTGCGGCGGACTCACCGGGTCAGATGACTCCAGCCACGCCGACGGTTCCGGAGACTCCGCACAAGGCGGGTCGAAGCCGAAGCCGACCGCCCGGCCCATCGGCGACGGCTCCACCGCCTACACCGGCAAGCAGCCCCACCAGCCCGGCAGGCCCGAGCCGCTGGAGCCGGGTCAGACCCCGCCGCAGTTCGTCGTGTTCTCCTGGGACGGCGCCGGCGAGGTCGGCAACGGGCTCTTCGCGCGCTTCCTGGACCTGGCCAAGGAGCACGGGGCGAGCATGACCTTCTTCCTGTCCGGGCTGTACCTGCTGCCCGAGTCGAAGAAGCGCCTCTACGACCCGCCGAACAACCCGCGCGGCGCCTCCGACATCGGCTACCTCACCGACGCGCACATCAAGGACACGCTGAAGAACGTCCGCCGGGCGTGGCTGGAGGGCCACGAGATCGGCACCCACTTCAACGGGCACTTCTGCGGTGAGGCCCACGGCTCGGTCAAGAACTGGACGCCGCGGCAGTGGCGCAGCGAGATCGACCAGGCGAAGTCCTTCGTGAAGCAGTGGCGCACCAACACCGGCTGGAGGGACCTGCCCTCGCTGCCGTTCGACTACGACAAGGAGCTCGTCGGCGGCCGTACGCCCTGTCTGCTCGGCCAGGACAACCTGCTGCCCACCGCCCGCGAGCTGGGCTGGCGCTACGACGCCTCCTCGCCCGGCGGCCGTCAGGTCTGGCCGGTGAAGCGGCAGGGTCTCTGGGACCTGCCGTTGCAGCAGATACCTTTCCCCGGCCGTGGCTTCGAGGTCCTCTCCATGGACTACAACATGCTGGCCAACCAGTCCATCAGCACCACGAAGGCCCCGGCGCACAACTACCCGGGGTGGCGGGAGCAGTCGGCACAGGCGTACATCCAGGGATTCAAGCGGGCATACGAGACAAATCGGGCGCCGCTCTTCATTGGCAACCACTTCGAGCAGTGGAACGGCGGCATCTACATGGACGCCGTCGAGGAGGCCTTCAAGCACATCGCGCGCGAGAAGGAGAAGGGCGCGGATGTGCGCCTCGTCTCCTTCCGGCAGTTCGTCGACTGGCTGGACGTGCAGAAGCCCGAGGTGCTCGACAAGCTCCGCACGCTCGACGTCGGGCAGCAACCGGCCGGTGGCTGGAAGGGGTTCGCCGAGAAGACCCCGGGAGGTGCCGGTACCCCCTCCCGGAACGCCGCCTGAAATGCGGTTTTCCACCCGCAAGGGGGGTGGGCGAGAGCCCCGGAACGGACATGCGAAACTTTTCACATGAGTGCCGCCAGCCGCGCCCCCCTGCGCTCGAACCGCTCGACCCGCGCGACCCGCTCGACCCGGGTCCGTCGCCGCGCCGCCCTGACCGCCGGTGCCGCCGTGGCAGCGCTGCTCGTCACCGGGTGCGGCTCCGGCGGCACCTCCGGCGGGGGCGGCAACACCAACTTCGTCACCGGCACCGACGGCATCGCGACGGCCGCCAAGGGTGAGCGCGCCCCGGCACCCGACCTGTCCGGCAAGACCATCGCCGGCAAGACCCTCGACGTCGCCGACTACAAGGGCAAGGTCGTCGTCCTCAACGTGTGGGGCTCCTGGTGCAACCCCTGCCGGGCCGAGGCCAAGTACTTCGCGAAGGTGTCCAAGGCGTACGCCGGCAAGGGCGTGCAGTTCGTCGGCATCAACACCCGCGACACCTCCACCGGCGCCGCGCTCGCCTTCGAGAAGGACTGGGACATCACCTACCCCAGCCTCTACGACCCCACCGGCAAGCTGCTGCTGCGCTTCGGCAGGGGCACCCTCAACCCGCAGGCGATCCCCTCCACCCTGATCCTCGACCGGGACGGGAAGATCGCGGCCCGTTCGCTGTCCGCGCTCAGCGAGGAACGGCTGCTGAAGATGCTCAAGCCGGTCGTCGCCGAGAAGTGAGCGGAGTAGTGACGTGAGCGCGCTCACCCTCGCCGCGGTGGCGGACCCCAACGGCACGGTGCTCAACGGCGCCCTGCTGGTGGCCCTGCCCATCGCGCTGCTCGGCGGACTCGTCTCCTTCTTCTCGCCCTGCGTGCTGCCGCTCGTGCCCGGCTACCTGTCCTACGTCACCGGGGTCGCCGGCACCGACCTCGCCGAGGCGCGGCGCGGCCGGATGGTCGCGGGCGCCTCGCTGTTCGTGCTCGGCTTCACCGCCGTGTTCGTCTCCTCCGGGGCGCTGTTCGGTTACTTCGGCGACACGCTCCAGGAGCACAAGGACGTCCTGTCCAAGGTGCTCGGCGTGCTCATGATCCTCATGGGCGTCTTCTTCATGGGCCTGATGCCCTGGTTCACCCAGCGCGAGTTCCGGCTCCACCGCAAGCCGGTGGCCGGGCTGGTCGGCGCGCCCCTGCTCGGAGCGCTGTTCGGGATCGGCTGGACGCCCTGCATCGGCCCCACCCTCGCCTCCGTGCTGGCCCTCTCCTCCGACCAGGGGAGCGCCGGACGCGGTGCCGCCCTCACCGTCGCGTACTGTCTGGGCCTGGGCGTGCCGTTCGTGCTCGCCGCGGTCGCCTTCCGCAAGGCCCTCGGCGCCTTCGGGTGGATCAAGCGCCACTACGTCTGGGTGATGCGGATCGGCGGCACCATGATGATCGTGACCGGTCTGCTGCTGCTGACCGGCGCCTGGGACCGCATCGTGCAGGAGATGCAGGTCTGGTCCGACGGCTTCACTGTGGGGATCTGATCGATGAGCAAGACCACCGCCTCCGACCCGGCCCCGACCGCCGCCGAGAACCAGGAGCTGGGCGACGCCGGCTCCCAGCTGTCCACCGCCCCCACGGAGGACGCGCCCAACCTGCCCTCCCTGGGCGTCATCGGCTGGGCCCGCTGGTTCTGGCGGCAGCTCACCTCCATGCGGGTCGCGCTGCTGCTGCTCCTGCTGCTCTCCCTCGGCGCGATCCCCGGCTCGCTCATCCCGCAGTCCGGCCAGGACGAGACGAAGGTCGCCGACTTCCGCAAGGCCAACCCGACCCTCGGGGACGTCTACGACAAGCTCGGCCTGTTCCACGTCTACAGCTCGGTGTGGTTCTCCGCGGTCTACATCCTGCTGTTCATCTCCCTCATCGGCTGCATCGTCCCCCGCACCTGGCAGTTCGTGGGCCAGCTTCGCGGCCGCCCGCCGCGCGCCCCCAGCCGGCTGAACCGGCTGCCCGCCCACACCACCTGGCGCACCACGGCCGAACCCGAGCAGATCCACAGCGCCGCCCTGGCCCTGCTGAAGAAGCGCCGGTTCCGCGCCCACCTCGCCGGTGACGCCGTCGCCGCCGAGAAGGGCTACCTGCGCGAGCTGGGCAACCTCGTCTTCCACATCGCCCTCATCGTGCTGCTGATCGCCTTCGCCTGGGGCCAGCTCTACAAGTCCGAGGGCAACAAACTGATCGTCGAGGGCGACGGCTTCTCCAACACCCTCACCCAGTACGACGACTTCAAGTCCGGCAACCTCTTCACGTCGGACGACCTGGTGCCGTTCAGCTTCAACCTGAAGAAGTTCACCGGCACCTACGAGCGCAGCGGCCCCAACAAGGGCACCCCGCGCGTCTACCAGGCCGACCTCACCTACAGCGACGGTCCCTACGGCAAGGACCAGAAGACCACCGTCAAGGTCAACCACCCCCTGGAGATCGGCGACTCCAAGGTCTACCTCGTCAGCCACGGCTACGCCCCGGTCATCACCGTCCGCGACGCCAAGGGCAACGTCGTCTTCGACGACGCCGTACCCCTGCTCCCGCTCGACGCCAACGTCACCTCCTCCGGCGTCGTCAAGGTCCTCGACGGCTACCGCAACGCCGAGGGCAAGAAGGAACAGCTCGGATTCAACGCGTTCTTCGTGCCGACCTTCGGCGGCTCCGCCAGCGGCACGATGCTGTCGCAGTTCCCCGCGCTGGACTCCCCGGTGCTCGCGCTGTCCGCCTACCACGGCGACCTGGGGGCCGACTCCGGCATCCCGCAGAGCGTGTACCAGATGGACAAGACCAACATGAAGGAGTTCAAGGACTCCCAGGGCAAGCTGTTCAAGAAGCTGCTGAAGCCCGGCGAGACCATGACGCTCCCCAACGGCGCCGGTTCGGTCACCTTCGGCAAGGACATCAAGGAGTGGGCCGGCTTCCAGGTCGTCCAGGAGCCCGGCGGCGGCTGGGCCCTCGCCGGGGCCCTCGCGGCCATCGGCGGCCTCGCCGCCTCCCTGTTCATCCAGCGCCGCCGCGTCTGGGTCCGCGCGGTCAAGGGCGCCGACGGCGTCACCGTCGTGGAGATGGCCGGCCTCGGCCGCAGCGAGTCCGCCAAGGTCCCCGAGGAGCTCGGCGACCTCGCCGGGATCCTCTACGACGAGGCGCCGGCCGCGTCCGGCCCGGACGACCCCGCAGATTCCCCCGACACCGACCAGGAGCCGGGTACCGAAACCCCCGTACCTGCCGAAGGGGCTGAGAAGTGACTCTCGCCGCCGCCACCAACGAAAACCTCGCGAACATCAGCAATGTGCTGATCTACTCCGCGATGGCCGTCTACACCCTGGCGTTCTTCGCGTACATCGCCGAATGGCTCTTCGGCAGCCGCAGCAAGGTCGCCCGGACCGCCGCCGCGCTCACCAGCGAGCCGGAGGCGAAGAAGGCGCCCGCCGTCACCGTGAACAAGGCGGGCGGCACCGCCGTCCTGGAGCGGCCGAAGGTCACCGTGCGGGCCGCGAGCGGTCAGCGGGACGTGCCGGACGGTCCCGGGGCGCACGGCGGTGACGAACAGGGCGACCTGTACGGCCGCATCGCCATCTCCCTCACCGTGCTCGCCTTCCTGATCGAGCTGGGCGGCGTCGTCGCCCGCGCGGCCTCGGTGGAGCGGGCGCCGTGGGGCAACATGTACGAGTTCAACATCACGTTCTCCACGGTCGCCGTCGGCGTGTACCTCGGGCTGCTGGCGCTGAAGAAGAACGTGCGCTGGCTCGGCCTGTTCCTGATCACCTCGGTCCTGCTGGACCTGGGCCTCGCGGTCACGGTCCTCTACACCGCCAGCGACCAGCTGGTTCCGGCCCTGCACTCGTACTGGCTGTACATCCACGTCTCCACGGCGATCTTCTGCGGCGCGGTCTTCTACGTCGGCGCGGTCGGCACGATCCTGTACCTCTTCAAGGACTCCTACGAGAACAAGCTCGCGAGCGGCGGCACGCCCGGCACCTTCGCGACGTCCGTCCTGGAGCGGCTGCCGTCCTCCGCCTCCCTCGACAAGTTCTCCTACCGCGTCAACGCGGCCGTCTTCCCGCTGTGGACGTTCACGATCATCGCGGGCGCCATCTGGGCCGGCGACGCCTGGGGCCGCTACTGGGGCTGGGACCCGAAGGAGACCTGGTCCTTCATCACCTGGGTCGCCTACGCCTGCTACCTGCACGCCCGCGCCACCGCCGGCTGGAAGGGCCGCAAGGCCGCCTACCTGGCGCTCGTCGCCTTCGGCTGCTGGCTGTTCAACTACTACGGCGTGAACATCTTCGTCTCCGGCAAGCACTCGTACGCGGGCGTCTAGCCCGTACCGGCGAAGGCCGGTTCCCGCGACCTGAGTCACGGGAACCGGCCTTTTGCCTGCCGCTCGTGAGCGAGCGACGTCAGCAGCACCAGCCGGGCACGGTCAGGCCGGATCGGCGACCGAGGTGATCAGATCCCCCAGCCGCTCGGCGTACAGCCGCATGTTCTTGTGCGCGACGTCCGTGTCCGGATAGCGGCCGGCGAACCACAGACCCTCGTGGAGGCGGGTGATCCAGGCGCAGACCTGGTCGCCGTAGGACACCCTGAGCAGCCCGTACGCCTTCCGGTCCGCCCAGTCGTCGGAGCCGGGGATACCGCGCGTGTCGACGAACGAGACGATCGAGTACAGGTCGGGGGACGTCGGGCGGAAGTCGGTGCCGAGGAGGTGGAGTACCCGGGCGAGGGGGATGCGGGCCAGCCGGCGGTTGGCCTGGAGCGCGGCGCGTACGGTGCGCAGGACGCTCGGGAAGTCGGTGGCTTCGGACATGGGGATCTCGATCGGGGCGCCGCCCACGTACCAGCCGACCGACTGCGACCACTGGGACTTCACCCGCGTGTGGAACGGCACGACCGTGCGGTAGACGGGCTCGCCGCCGATCTCGTGGACGATCAGGGCGGTGGCCGCGAGGACACCGACCAGGCTCCCGCCGTACGGGCGGCAGTACGACTCGAACGCGGCGGCGGCATCCGCGTCCACCATCATCTCGCGCATGAACTTCTGCGTGGGCAGTTCGCCCCCGGGATCCACGCCGAGGTCCACGGGGAAGCTCGGCAGCCGTCCGCCGCAACGCCGGATGAACTCCCGCCAGCGGGAGACGATGTCGTGATCCGCGTCGATGCGGTCGGCGTCCGCCCGCTCGGCCTCGCAGAAGTCGACGTAACTGCTCACCGGCTCCGGCCCCTCGGCACGGCCCGCGACCCCGGCCTCGTACAGCTCGTGGATCTCGGCGGGGATGCGGTGGATGGAGTAGGCGTCGACGTTGCTGTGGTCGAAGGCCATGTACACGCTGGTGCAGTCGTCCCGGACGACCGCCGTGTAGATGAGGTTGGGCCAGCGCAGGGCGTCCGCCGTGGTGTCGAAGCGGTCCTGGAGGTGCTGGGCCAGGGCCGCCGCGTCGTCGAAGTCGCCGACGTCCTCGCGGTGCAGGGACACCGAGGAGGGGTCCAGTGTGAAGCGGCGGATCGAGTCGCCGGGCCCACCCGCCCAGCGGAAACCGCTGCGCAGGGTCTCGTGCCGCAGCGTCCAGCTGCGCAGCGCCTCGCCCAGCGCGTCCAGGTCGGCCCGTCCCGGGATGTCGAACGCCGCGCCCAGCCAGGTCGGCACGAACAGTCCGTCCTCCCGGACGGACCGCGCCGTCCGGATGTGCGACTCCTGGATGTACGCCGGCGGCCTGGAGTCCTCGGGCAAAGCCTTCGCCGTTGCGACAGTCGCCGGACTGAGTGTCCATTCGAAGAGTCGCCCAGGTCGGACCTCGCAGCGCTGGATATCAGTCATTCGCACAGGGGGTCTCCGTTCGCAGGTGGGATAGACCCGACCAAAGGAATGGCGAACCAGCTAACGGCGACACCCGGTGTCGGCGTTTTTTCAATGGATCGGATGGCATCTCGAACGGCGATGCGAGCCCTGGCCGGTGCGCTCGGTTGACGCCGGGTGGCCGTCATCACCTGGCTGAGGGTCCCGGCCCACCCGCGCTGACCTCCAGATAGGCGTGGAGGGCAGCCGCGCCCCCGGTCATGGCCCTGCTCCGAGCCGTCAGCGCCTCCCCGCGCGCCGCGACGGCCGCCCGCAGCGCCTCGCTGCTGCCCTCCCGCCGCAGGCCCTCCAGCACCGGACGGATCTGGTCGAAGAGATAGTGACTGCGGCGCAGCGTGTGCACGAGCCGGGCGTCGCGCACATCGGCGGGTTCGTAGACGCGGTACCCCGTGCCGCGCTCGCGCCCCGGCGTGAGCAGCCCGGCCCCCTCCCACACCCGCAGCGCGGACGTCCGTACGCCCAGCAGCGCGGCCACCTCCCCGATGCGCAGCCCGCCGGACCGTGGCAGCGGGGCGGGCGGCTGGGCCGCCAGCAGCTCCAGGGCCTGGCTCGCGGCCCGCAGGGAGACCCGCTCCTCGTGCAGGGCGGCATGCGCGGCGTCGACCAGCGCGAGCGCGCCCGGGACGTCCCCGTCGTGCAGGGACCGCATGATCTCCGTCGCCTTCACGGGCCCGTACCCCCGCATCAGGGCCCGGTACGCCAGCAGCGCGGCGCGGTGCACGTCCCCGAAGACGCGGTAGCCGGACGCGGTCCGCGCGGCGGGCGGCAGCACCCCGGCGTCCTCGTAGTTGCGGATCTGCTGCGTCGAGACACCGGCCAGCCGGGCGAGGTCGACGGGGCGGAGTCGGCGTTCGTTGGTCATCGATTTGAAGGTTACGGCAGGAGAACCATTGCTGATGCCTGAAAAGTCTCAACACCGCACTTCAATGGAAGACTTGAAGGAATGGACAACAGCATCCGGGTCACCGGCGCCCGCCTCCACAACCTCAGGAACGTCTCCCTCTCCCTGCCGAAGAACAAGCTGGTCGTCCTGACCGGCCTGTCCGGCTCCGGCAAGTCCACGCTCGCCTTCGACACCCTCCACCGGGAGGGCCAGCGGCAGTACCTGGAGTCGCTGGGCATGGTCACCGGATTCGTCAGCAAACCCGCCGTCGACTCGATCAGCGGCCTGTCCCCGTCCATCAGCGTCGACCAGCACCTCACCAACCGCAGCCCGCGCTCTACGGTCGGCACGGTCACCGAGGTGTTCACGTACCTGCGGCTGCTGTGGTCGCGGATCGGGACCCGCCCCTGCCCCGGGTGCGGCAAGAGCATCCCGCCGTCGTACGCCAACGAGGCGGAGGCCGACACCACGGCCGACGACGACGCCGAGGGGGAGCAGACCCCCTGCCCGCACTGCGGCACCCTCGTGCCCGAGCTGGTGATGGGCTCCTTCTCCTTCAACAAGCCCGCGGGCGCCTGCCCGTCCTGCACCGGCCTGGGCGAGGTCATCCGCCCCGACGTACGGCGACTGGTCGACGGCTCCCGCTCACTGTCCCAGGGTGCGGTACGGGGCTGGAACCCGAAGCTCACCGAGTGGAACCTCACCGCGCTGCGGGCAGCCTCCCGCCACTACGGCTTCACCTTCGACCCGGACCTCCCGGTCGGTGAACTGGGCGAGCAGCAGCGCGACTTGCTGGTGTACGGCGTCGAAAGCCCGGAGTTCCGGCGGCACTTCCCGTCGGTCGAGGCGCCGGCGACCGTGGCGACGGGCCGCTTCGAAGGGGTCGCCACAGCGCTGCTGCGGCGCTACACCGAGCGCGCCCACGACCCCGAGTACCGCGAACGGGCCGAGAAACAGGGCCTGGTGAAGCAGCCCTGCGGGGAGTGCGAGGGCACCCGGCTGCGGCCGGAGAGCCGTGCGGTGACCGTGCACGGACTGACGATCGTCGAGGCGGCACGGCTGCCGCTCACCGAACTCGACGGCTGGCTGGCCGCCCTGAAGGAGCGGTCGGCCGGGGACGAGTGGCTGCTCGTGGAGCCGGTCGTCGCCGACCTGGAGGAGCGGGTACGGCGCCTGGTCGACGTCGGGGTCGGCTACCTCAGCCTGGAGCAGTCCACGCCGAGCCTCTCCGCCGGGGAGACCCAGCGGCTGCGGCTGGCCGCCCTGCTCGGCTCCGGCCTGACCGGCGTGCTCTACGTCCTCGACGAGCCGACCATCGGACTGCACCCCTCGGACACCGCCCGCCTGATCGGCGTCCTGCGCCGCCTGCGCGACCTGGGCAACACCGTGCTGGTGGTCGAGCACGACCTGGACGTGCTGCGGGCGGCGGACCACGTGGTGGACGTCGGCCCGGGGGCGGGCCGCAACGGCGGACGGATCGTGGCGGCCGGGACGCCGCAGGAGGTGGGCCGGGCCGAAGGCTCGGTGACCGGCGCGTATCTGTCGGGCCGGCTGCCCGCCCCCGAGTCCCGGGACCGCGGCGGCAACGGCACGGCGGTCGTGATCCGCGGGGCCCGGGCCCACAACCTCAAGGACGTGACCGTACGGATCCCGCTGAACCGCCTGGTGACGGTCACGGGCCCGTCCGGCTCGGGCAAGTCGACGCTGCTGCTGGACATCCTGGGCCGCGCCGCCCGCCGCCACTTCCACGGGGCGGGGGAACTCCCCGCCGAACACGACGGCATCGACGGCTGGGAGCACCTGTCCAAGGCGGTCCTCATCGACCAGGAGCCGATCAGCCGCGTCCCACGCTCCAACGCCGCGACCTACTCGGACGTCTTCACACCGATCCGCGAGGTCTTCGCCGCGAGCAGCGAAGGACGCCTGACGGCAGGCCGGTTCTCCTTCAACGTGCCGGGCGGACGCTGCGAACGTTGCGAGGGCGCGGGCGTGCTCACGGTACGCATGCACTTCCTCCCGGCCGTGGAGGTGCGCTGCCCGGGGTGCCGGGGCCGCCGCTTCCGGCCGGAGGTGCTGGCGGTGCGGTACCAGGGGCACGACATCGCGGAGGTGCTGGAGGCGACGGTGGACGAGGCGCTCGAGGTGTTCCGGGACGTGCCCGCCGTGGCCGGCCGGTTGCGGCGCATGGCGGACGTCGGCCTCGGCTACCTCCCGCTGGGCCAGCCCGCGCCCACACTGTCCGGAGGCGAGGCGCAGCGCCTGAAACTCGCGAAGGAACTGGGGCGCCGGGCGGCCGACCGCACGCTCTACGTCCTCGACGAGCCGACGACCGGCCTGCACGCGGCGGACTCGGCACGGCTGTTGGACGTGCTCCAGCGGCTGGTGGACGCGGGGCACTCCGTCATCACCATCGAGCACAACGTCGACGTCATGCGGGCGTCGGACTGGCTGATCGACCTCGGGCCGGTCGGCGGGGCCGGCGGGGGCCGGGTGGTGGCCGAGGGGACCCCGCAGGAGGTGGCGGCCGTGCGGGCGTCTCGGACAGGTGGGTTTCTGGCAGGGTGACCTGCGCCGGGCTCTCGGGTTCGCCCGCTTCCTCGGCGGCGTCGTGCCCCGTCAGCCCTGCCTCTCCAGCACCGCGTAGTCGGCGAAGCTGCGGCGGTAGCGCAGGTGCCGGGTCTCCTGGGTGTGCCTGCGCTGCCACTCCTCCACCTCGGCCGGGGACGGGCGCGGGCCCGAGGTCGCCCCGCAGTCCTCGACCTCTCCCGAGACGCAGTACGCCTGGTACTCCGGGAGGGCCGAAGCGTCCTGCACGATCGAGTACGGGACGTACCGGAAGATCCGGCGCCCTGCCGGTTCCCCACCGTGCTCCTTGCGCTGGTGCTGGCGCAGCAGCACGTTCGCGTCCGTCACGGCACTCCCGTCGAAGGCGGCCCGTGCCTGGTCCCGGCGGACGGCCAGCTCCTCGCACGCCGCGCACCCGGACACGGGTACGGGGGGCCGGTTCGGATCGGGTGACAGCCCTTCCCTGGAACGGTCGTTGGCCGCGCGTACGCCCGCCCTGAGCCGTTCCTCCAGGGTCGCCACCCGGATCCGCGCCGGGTCCGCCTGCCACTCCCGGCCGCCGCCGGCCGGGCGCAGCATCACATACGGGCCGGTGTTGTCCTGATACTCGCCGACCTTGCCCGTCGCAGGGTCGTAGACGAGCGTTCCCGGTTCCATCCCGTGCACCTCCGTAACTCTGGGTGTACCGAGCGTTGCGCAGGGGAACAGTCCGGTTCAATGCTTGGCGTGTGACACCGGTGCACTGTCACGGAGGGGGAGGCCGTGAGCCGACGGAACGGCGGGGCGGAGTCGGGGGCGAGCACGGCGGCCGTGTTCGGCGAGGTGCTGCGGCATTTCCGCGAGGCGGCGCTGCTCACGCAGGAGGGTCTGGCGCGGCAGATCCCGTGCGACCGCTCGCACGTGGCGCGGGTGGAGGCGGGCACGAGGGTTCCGCAGGAGGCTTTCGCGAAGAAGTGCGACGAACTTCTTGGCACGGGTGGGGTGTTGCTGCGGTTGTGGGGGCGGATCGACTGGTATCCGCAGGTGGAGCATCCTGACTGGTTTCGGCGGCGGGCTGAGATGGATGAGGTGGCCGTCGCCCTGCGGGAGTACCAGGAGCGAGTGGTTCCGGGCCTGTTGCAGACAGCGGACTACGCGCGTGCGCTGTTCAGCCGCCGTGGTGCGGATGCCGACGAGGTGGACTCACGCGTCCGGGTTCGTCTGAGCCGACAGCAACGCTTCCTGGCCGACGGCGGTCCGCTGTACGTCGTCATCCTCGACGAGAGCTGCCTGCGCAACGGTGTGGGCAGCCCGGAGATCATGCGCGAGCAGTGCGCGCACCTGCTGGCGGTCGGGCAGCGCCGGAACGTCCGTGTCCAGGTGGCCCCGTCAGACGCTTTCGGGCTCGTCCGGCCCCGAGGATCCATGTCGCTGATCGAACTGGCTGACGAGCGATGGGTGTACTCGGAGTCCCTGGACCGTGGCCACTTCAACAACGATCCGGCCGTCTACCAGCGGCATTCCCAGACCTATGATGTGCTCAGGGCCGACATCCCGTCAGCCCGCGAATCCGCCGCCCTGATCAGCGACGCGATGGAGGGGTACGAGCATCATGGACCGGTACGAGCTCTGCGCGGCGCAATGGATGAAGAGCAGCCACAGCGACGACAACGGCGGCAACTGCGTGGAAATAGCCCCCGGTTTCCCCGACACCGTCCCCATCCGCGACAGCAAGAACCCTGACGGACCGGTCCTGCTCGTCACCCGGTCCGCCTGGTCCGCTTTCCTCTCCGGCGTGCGCTGAACTACTGCCCGCTCAGCATCTGCAGGATCCGGTTCGCCGCCTCCGCCACCGGCTGGCCCACGGCCCCGACGGCCGCGGCGATCGCGGCGACAGCCATCAGCGCACGGTGCCGTTCCTCGGGGGGCGCGGCTTCAGCCGACAGCACCGGCAGGGACTCGTCGATGAGCTGCGCGCTGGGCTGCGGAAGCTGGTCGCGCAACTCGCGGACGCCCTGGAGCAGTTCGGCGATGGCCAGCCGCAGGGTGGGATCCATGGCGTCGCCGGCCGCCCCGTTCTTCACGATGCCCGTGTTGCCGCTGCCGCCGTGCATGGTGACGTTGTCGCCGTAGTAGTAGTTGTCGCCGCTCATTTCGCCATCCCCACGTTGCCGTTGCCGCCGTACATGTTCACGTTGTCGCCGAAGTAGTAGTTGTTGGGCGAGCTGATGGTGAGACGCTCGACCGTCACATGGAACTCGGTGTCCGGGTTCTCCAGCGCGCCGGCGACGTAGCCCACGAGCTGGTCCAGGTGCTGCGGGTTCCGGCTGGTCACCATCGCGGTGGAGGGGCCGGCCGTCTCGATGGCGAGGACGTAGTGCGACTGGGCGGTGACGACGGAGAGCATGTCCACGAGGAAGTAGATCAGCGCCGCGCCGGAGCCGAGCCACACGAAGGTGAGGAGGCCGCTGCCCGTGGACTCGCTCGCGAGGAACGTCACGCTGCCGATGATCGACAGGCCGATGGCCACGGCAAGGGTGATCCCCGTGCGTGCCAGGAAGCGGATGACCGCCTCCTTGCGTCTCGGGTGGAGGGTGAAGGTGTACACCCGCGCGATGTTCCGCAGCGGGTAGGCCGCGCCGCCGACCCATAACAGCCGCTTGCTGACGCGCAGTTCGATGTCGGTCATGGCCTGGGGCGGAGTGGCGGGCGGGGGCGGGACGTCCCACTGCCCAGGCGGCTGCTGGATCTCCATGAAGTCCTTCTGAGGGCCGACGGGTTCTGAGTGACAGCCGTAACTGTCCGAACACCATTGACGACCATGCGTTGCCCGAGGGCAACTCGTTTCAGGACTCGTCCCGCTTGGGATCGTCGTCCCGCTTCTCCTCGTCGAGGGACTTCAGGAAGTCGGGGTTGTCGTCGGGCGCGACCCACTGCCGGGGACGGGGACGGCCGCCGCCGGCGACCGCGCTCCGCTTCTTGCCGGCGATGAGCCAGGAGATCGAGCCGACGAGCGGGAACAGCAGCACGAGGATCGCCCACAGCGGCTTGGGCATGTGACGGATGTCGTCGTCCTTCGTGCTGATGCAGTCGATGAACGCGTACACGCTCAGCGCCAGCGGTACGAGGAACATCAGTACCCGGAGCATGCGCGGCCTCTCAGCAAAGCGGGTGGGCGGTTCAGGGCCAGGGTAGCGGCTCGGGGATACTGGACCGCATGGCTTACGACGATCTTCGCTCCCTGCTCAGGGCTCTGGAGCGCGAGGGCGACCTCAAGCGCATCAAGGCCGAGGTGGACCCGTATCTGGAGGTCGGGGAGATCGTCGACCGGGTGCAGAAGGCCGGCGGTCCCGCGCTGCTCTTCGAGAACGTGCGCGGGTCGGGCATGCCGCTCGCGATGAACGTGTACGGCACGGACCGGCGCCTGCTGAAGGCGCTGGGCCTGAAGTCGTACGCCGAGATCTCGGAGCGGATCGGCGGGCTGCTGAAGCCCGAGCTGCCGCACGGGTTCGTCGGCGTGCGCGAGGCCTTCGGGAAGCTCGGCGCGATGACGCACGTGCCGCCGAAGAAGGTGAAGGACGGTCCGGTGCAGGAGGTCGTCCTGACCGGGGACGACGTGGACCTGGAGCAGTTGCCCGCCCTGTTCACGTGGCCGAAGGACGGCGGCTCCTTCTTCAACCTGGGGCTCACCCACACCAAGGACCCGGAGAGCGGCATCCGCAACCTCGGGCTGTACCGCCTCCAGCGCCACGACAAGCGCACGATCGGCATGCACTGGCAGATCCACAAGGACAGCCGCAACCACTACCAGGTCGCGGCCCGGCGCGGGGAGCGGCTGCCCGTCGCCATCGCCTTCGGGTGCCCGCCCGCCGTCACGTACGCCTCCACCGCCCCGCTGCCCGGCGACATCGACGAGTACCTCTTCGCCGGGTTCCTCGCGGGCAAGCGGATCGAGATGGTCGACTGCAAGACCGTGCCGCTCCAGGTGCCCGCGCAGGCGGAGGTCGTCATCGAAGGCTGGCTGGAGCCGGGCGAGATGCTGCCCGAGGGGCCGTTCGGCGACCACACCGGCTTCTACACGCCGCAGGAGCCCTTCCCCGCCCTGAAGATCGACTGCGTGACGATGCGGAAGCGGCCGCTGCTTCAGTCGATCGTCGTCGGCAGGCCTCCGACGGAGGACGGGCCGCTCGGTCGTGCGACGGAACGCTTCTTCCTGCCGCTGCTGAAGATCATCGTGCCGGACATCGTGGACTACCACCTGCCGGAGGCGGGCGGTTTCCACAACTGCGCGATCGTCTCGATCGACAAGAAGTACCCGAAGCACGCGCAGAAGGTCATGCACGCGATCTGGGGCGCGCACATGATGTCGCTGACCAAGCTCATCGTGGTCGTCGACTCCGACTGCGACGTCCACGACCTGCACGAGGTCGCCTGGCGGGCGCTCGGCAACACGGACTACGCCCGCGACCTCAGCGTCGTCGAGGGACCCGTCGACCACCTCGACCACGCGTCCTACCAGCAGTTCTGGGGCGGCAAGGCCGGTATCGACGCGACGAAGAAGTGGCCCGAGGAGGGCTACACGCGCGACGGCGGCTGGCCCGACATGGTGGAGTCCGATCCGGAGACCGCGGCGAAGGTGGACCGCCGCTGGAAGGAGTACGGCCTGTGACCTCCGCATCCGCCGCGATCCCCCAGCCGGGACGCACCAAGGCGTTCCTCCGGCTGGTGATGATCGAGCACTCGGTCTTCGCGCTGCCCTTCGCCTACATCGCCACGCTGACCGCCATGTACCAGTGGGACAAGAACGTCCACTGGGGCCGGCTGCTGCTGGTCACCGTCTGCATGGTCGGCCTGCGCACGTTCGCGATGGCGGTCAACCGGATCATCGACCGCGAGATCGACGCGCGGAACCCGCGCACGGCGCACCGCGAACTGGTGACCGGCGCGATGTCGGTCCGGCACGCGTGGACGGGGGCCCTGATCGCCCTCGTCGTCTTCCTCGGCGCGGCGGCCCTGCTCAACCCGCTGTGCCTGGCGCTGGCGCCCATCGCGGTGATCCCGATGGTGGTCTACCCGTACGGCAAGCGGTTCACGAACTTCCCGCAGGCCATCCTGGGCCTGGCCCAGGCGATGGGCCCGGTCGGCGGCTGGCTGGCGGTCACGGGTTCCTGGTCCTGGGACGCGGTGATCCTCGGTCTCGCCGTCGGCATCTGGATCGGCGGCTTCGACCTGATCTACGCCTGCCAGGACGTCGAGACGGACCGCGAGATCGGCGTCATGTCCGTCCCGGCCCGCTTCGGCATCCCGGCGGCGATCTGGGGCGCCCGGGTCTGCCACACCCTCACGACGGCCCTGTTCGTCTGGTACGCCCTGGCCACCGACGCCGGCGCCTTCTTCTGGCTGGGCCTCCTGATCGTCGCCGCCGCGTTCCTCTACGAGCACACCATCGTCCGCCCCCACGACCTGTCCCGGGTCAACAGGGCGTTCTTCAGCGTCAACGGCTTCATCGGCATTGCCCTGTTCGTGTGTGCGCTGCTGGACCTGCTGGTGCGTGGCCTCACGGTGTGAGCGCGGGCGGCGTGGCCCGGCGGCGGAACACGAACGCCGCCGCCACGCCCGCCAGCAGGCCCAGCAGGTGGCCCTGCCAGCTGACGCCCGTCTGGGTGGGGGCGAGGCCCGCCAGGATGGAGCCGCCCCAGATCGCGGCGATCAGGATGCCGGCCAGGACTCCCCAGGGGCGGCGCTCGACGAAGCCGCTGACCAGGAGGAAGCCGAAGAGGCCGAAGATCAGGCCGGACGCGCCCGCCGTGTTGGTGTGCGCCGGGGCTATGAGCCAGACACCCAGGCCGTCGACGAGCACGATCAGCGCGCAGACCAGCAGGAAACGCCGCAGGCCCGCCAGCGCGGCGAGGAAGCCGAGGACCAGCAGCGGCACTGTGTTCGCGGCCAGATGGGCGAAGCCGAAGTGGATGAACGCCGACGGGACGACGTCGACCAGCTCGGACGGCGTGCGCGGCGTGACGCCGAGGCCGTCCAGCGCGTGGCCGCTCGCCACGTCCACCACTTCCAGCAGCCACAGCAGCGCCACCCAGGCCAGCATCAGCTTGCCCGCGGCCATCGCACGGTCGCCGCGTGACCATCCGGCTCCCACACCCGACATCGCGACCCCCAGTGTTCGCTCGTCCCCTCCGGGGAACGCCCGGCCCCCCTTGGCCGGTTCCCACCCTGCGACGCCGGATAGGCTCGGTGTTGTGAACCCAGTCAAGCCAGGCGAGACACCGCGTACGCCTTGGATCGTAGGGGTGTCCGGTGCCTCCGGCACCCCGTATGCCGCTGCCGTGCTGCGGGCGCTCCTCGCCGCCGGTGAGAGCGTCGACCTCGTGGTGTCCCGGGCCTCCCGGCTCACCCTGCTCGACGAGACCGGGATCTCCTTCCGGGACGCCCACTGGCAGGACGACCTGCGGGAATGGCTGTCCCGGGGCGCCGACGGCAAGCCGGACACCTTCTCCGTCGACATCGACGCCGTACGGCACTGGAGCGCCGGCGACCTGGCCGCCGGGCCCTCCTCGGGGTCGTACCCCACCAAGGGCATGCTGATCGTGCCCGCCTCGACCGCGAGCGTGGCCGGGGTCGCGCTCGGGCTGTCGAAGGACCTGTTGCAGCGGGCGGCGAGCGTGACCCTGAAGGAGGGACGCAAGCTGATCGTGGCCGTGCGCGAGACCCCGCTGAACGGCCAGACCCTGCGGCACCTGGTCACCCTCGACGACGCGGGCGCGACCGTCGTACCCGCCTCACCCGCCTTCTACGCGGGCGCGACGCACATCCAGGACCTGGTGGACTTCGTCGCCGGACGCGTACTCGACTCGGCGAGCGTGCCGCACGGGCTCTACCGCCGTTGGCAAGGTGAGCTCGGCGGCGGATCACACCGCGCCGGCTGAGCCACACCCCTGCACGGCACCTGCACGTCATCACAACCACAGACTTTTCAGACAACTTCAGCGGAAGGCTTCGATCGCAATGGACGCGGTGGACAGGCAGCTCATCCAGGCCCTGAGGGAGAACGGCCGGGCCTCCTACGCGGAGCTGGGACGCCTCGTCGGACTGTCGGGACCGAGCGTCACCGACCGCATCAACCGGCTGGAGGCGGCCGGTGTCATCACCGGCTACCGGGCCACCGTCGACGCCGCCTCGCTCGGCCTCGGCGTCACCGCACTCATCGGTATCTCGCTCTCCGACGCCACCGACCACGAGGACGTGGCCCAGCGGCTGCGGGACCTCTCGGAGATCGAGGACTGCTGGTTCATCGCGGGCGACGACTCGTACATGCTCAAGGTACGGGCGGAGAACGTGGACGGCCTGGAGAAGATCATCCGGCGGCTCAGTGGCACGAAGGGCGTGTCCCGGACGCGTACGACCATCGTTCTGTCCACCAAGTGGGAGAACCGGGTCGGGGAGCTGCCCGAAGAGGTGTAGGCGTACGGTTGGTCGGGCTGTCGGAGAAAGGTGTGCACATGGACGTCGGGCTCAAGCGCGAGCTGGAGGAGAAGGTCCGCTCCGGTGAGCGGCTGACCCGTGAGGACGGCATCGCGCTCTACGAGTCGGACGACCTGGCCTGGCTCGGCGGCCTCGCACACGAGGTGCGCACGCGCAAGAACGGCGACGTCGTGCACTTCAACGTCAACCGTCACCTCAACATGACCAACGTGTGCACGGCCTCCTGCGCGTACTGCTCCTTCCAGCGCAAGCCGGGGGAGAAGGACGCGTACACGATGCGCATCGAGGAGGCCGTCAAGCTCGCGAAGGCGATGGAGGGCGAGAACCTCACCGAGCTGCACATCGTCAACGGGCTGCACCCGAACCTGCCGTGGCGCTACTACCCGCGCTCGCTGCGGGAGTTGAAGGCCGCGCTGCCGCACGTCTCGCTGAAGGCCTTCACGGCGACGGAGATCCACCACTTCGAGACCATCTCCGGGATGAGCGCGTCCGAGATCCTGGACGAGCTGATCGACGCGGGGCTGGAGTCGCTGACCGGCGGTGGTGCGGAGATCTTCGACTGGGAGGTCCGGCAGCACATCGTGGACCACCGGACCCACTGGGAGGACTGGTCCCGGATCCACCGGCTCGCGCACGAGAAGGGTCTGAAGACCCCCGCCACGATGCTGTACGGCCACATCGAGGAGCCGCGGCACCGGGTGGATCACGTGCTGCGGCTGCGTGAGCTGCAGGACGAGACCGGGGGTTTCCAGGTCTTCATTCCGCTGCGGTACCAGCACGACTTCGTCGACGTGCAGGACGGCAAGGTGCGGAATCGCCTTCAGGCGAGGACCCAGATGGCCACCGGTGCCGAGGCCCTGAAGACCTTCGCGGTGTCGAGGTTGTTGTTCGACAACGTTCCGCACGTCAAGGTGTTCTGGGTCATGCATGGTGTGCAGACCGCGCAGCTCGCGCTTCAGCACGGCGCCGATGACATGGACGGGTCGGTCGTCGAGTACAAGATCACGCATGACGCGGACAACTTCGGTACGCCGAACAAGTTGACCCGTGAGGACTTGCTGGATCTCATTCGCGATGCCGGGTTCCGGCCGGTGGAGCGGAATACGCGGTACGAGATCATTCGGGAGTATGACGGGCCCGACCCGGAGCTGCGTGAAGCGCCGCAGCCGATGCGGGTCTGATCGCGGGCGCGGGTGTGTGGGGGCTGGTCGCGCCCCGCGGCGGAGCCGCATATCGACAGGGTCCCGCGCCCCTAGGTGGGGTACCCGGAGGGCATGGTTGCCACCAAGGCGCCTGAGGACGCCTATACCGCTGAACCGTTCGTTCCCGGTCGCGGTGGGTTGACCGCTCTGCGGCGGGCCGCTGCCGAGTGCCGGGGGTGTCCCTTGCACCGGGATGCCACCCAGACCGTGTTCGGGGACGGGAACAAGGACGCTCGCGTCATGCTCGTGGGGGAGCAGCCCGGGGATCAGGAGGACCGGCAGGGGAAGCCGTTCGTCGGGCCCGCCGGGCGGCTCCTGGACCGTGCGCTGGAGGAGGCGGGGATAGACCCCTCCGAGGCCTACGTCACCAACGCGGTCAAGCACTTCAAGTTCACCCAGGCCGAGCCGCGCAAGCGCCGCATCCACAAGGCGCCCACCCTGCGGGAGATGACCGCGTGCGGGCCCTGGCTGGCCGCGGAGCTCGCGGTCGTGGAACCGGAGCTGATCGTCGTCCTGGGCGCCACCGCCGGGAAGGCGCTGCTCGGGTCCTCCTTCCGGGTCACGCAGGTGCGCGGCACGGTGCTGGAGGAGGAGATCCACGGCCGGCCGGAGCGGCTGGTGCCTACGGTGCACCCGTCGTCGGTGCTGCGGGCGGACGACCGGGAGGCGGCGTACCGGGGGCTGCTGTCGGACCTGAAGGTGGCGGCGCAGGTACTGGCGTAATAGCTACAATCCATCCATGCCCCTTACCTTCACCTTGGATCCCGCCGTCACACCCGACCTGCGCGACGGCATCCTCGACCTGTGGGCCGACGTCTCCAACGCCGGCGGGGCCGTCGGCTTCGTACCGCCGGTGACACGGGAGGACATCCGTCCCTCGCTGGTGCAGCACTTCGCGCTGATGGCGGAAGGGCGGGTCAGGCTGCTCGTCGGGCACGACGAGGAGGGGCGGGTCGCGGCGACCGCGTTCCTCACCTTCAACACGCACCACCTGATGACGCACTGGCTGTGGCTGTACACGGTGATGGTGCACCCGCGTCATCAGGGCAAGGGCTACGGGCGTGACCTGCTGGCCGCGGCTGCCGACGCGGCCCGTGGCCTCGACGGCATCGAGACGATCCGCCTCACCTGCCGGGGCGGTGTCGGCCTGGAGCGCTTCTACGAGTCCTGCGGCTACAAGGAGGTCGGCCGCGTCCCCGGCGCGATCCGCGTGGCGCCCGGCGACGACCGGGACGACGTCATCATGCTGCTGCCGCTCGCATGAGCCCGCTTCGCACCCCCCTGCAAGATCGGCGCCCCGGCGTGCTTCACTGGACGGTGCCCCTTTGGGTGCGTTCTGGCCGTTCGAACCGGAAGAGTGGATTGAGATGCTCCGCTACACGCTGATGCGCCTCGGGATCTTCGCAGGCTGCCTCGTGGTCGTCTGGGGCCTCGTCTACTCCGGCCTCGCCCCGCGCGGCCTCGGCGCCAGCAACGGCCTGTGGATCGTCATGCTCGCCCTGCTGTTCTCCGCGCCGATCAGTTTCGTCGTGCTGCGCAAGGAGCGGGACCGGGCGTCCGTGCAGATCGTGCAGCGGGTGGACCGGATGAAGGCCAGCATGGAGGCCAACCGCAGCCAGGAGGACGACGCCGACGACACCTCCCGGGCGCAGGGCCAGACCCAGGCCTCGTAAAGTCCCGTACAGGCGTACAGCGCCCCGTTTCCGTACTTGCTCGGAAACGGGGCGCTTTGTCATGTGTGGGTGGGTTCGCGTTTCAGCCTGTCAAAGCCAGGCTTTGAGGTCCTCAAAGTTCAGGTGTTAAGGTCGGTGTCATGAAGTCAGCAGTCGCGCCCCCCATGCCCCTGAGCGTTCCGCTCGTGGCGCGCCTGCACGTGGATCTCTGTCGGTGCGCGTCCGCTACCTGTCGTCCCTGACGTAACGCAACCCCCGTCGTCTCCCACGTCAGTCCCTACGCGTCCCTCAACGGAGCCATTCCGTGTCCTCACACACGAAATCCTTCAAGGTGCCCTTCTGGGCCCAGATCATCGCCGGTCTCGTCCTGGGTGTGCTGCTCGGCTGGCTCGCCCGCAGCCAGGACCTGTCCTGGCTGGTCACCACCCTGGAGAAGGTCGGTGACACGTTCATCGGCCTGCTGAAGCTCGCCGTCGCCCCGCTCGTCTTCTTCGCGATCCTGGTCTCGATCACCAACCTGCGGAAGGTCAACAACGCGGCCCGCCTGGCCTCGCGCACCCTCCTGTGGTTCATGGCCACGTCGCTGATCGCGGTGAGCATCGGCCTGGTCATCGGCCTGCTCACCAACCCGGGCGCCGGCACCGGTCTCACCCCCAAGGACGGTGCGAAGCCTGAGGACACCGGCTCCTGGATCGACTTCCTGACCGGTATCGTGCCGACCGACGTCATCACGCCGTTCACCGAGCTGAACGTGTTGCAGATCGTCTTCATGGCCGCCGTCGCCGGTATCGCCGCCCTCCAGCTCGGTGAGAGGGCCCAGCCGATCCTCGCCCTCAGCGAGTCCGTCCTCGAACTGCTCCAGAAGGCGCTGTGGTGGGTCATCCGGCTCGCCCCGCTCGGCACCGTCGGCCTCATCGGCAACGCCATCGCCACCTACGGCTGGGACCTGATCGGCAAGTACGCGACGTTCACCGCCGACATCTACGTCGGCTGCCTGATCGTGCTGTTCGGCGTCTACCCGACGCTGCTCGCGACCGTCGCCAAGGTCAACCCGGTCCAGTTCTTCAAGGGCGCCTGGCCCGCGATCCAGCTCGCCTTCGTCTCCCGCTCGTCCGTGGGCACGATGCCGCTCACCCAGAAGGTCACCGAGCGGCTCGGCGTGCCGAAGGAGTACGCGTCGTTCGCGGTGCCGTTCGGCGCGACGACCAAGATGGACGGCTGCGCCGCGATCTACCCGGCCATCGCCGCGATCTTCGTCGCCCAGATCTTCGACATCCAGCTCGGTGTCGGCGACTACCTGCTGATCGCGTTCGTCTCGGTGGTCGGCTCCGCCGCCACCGCCGGTCTCACCGGCGCGACGGTCATGCTGACCCTCACCCTCTCCACCCTCGGCCTGCCGATGGAGGGCGTGGGCCTGCTCCTCGCGATCGACCCGATCCTCGACATGATCCGCACCGCGACCAACGTCGCCGGTCAGGCCCTCATCCCGGTCCTGGTCTCCGCCCGCGAGAACCTGCTCGACCGCGAGGCCTACGCCACGGCCGACGGCTCCTCCCTGGACGAGCGGCGTGAGGCCCGGCCCGAGCAGGTCCCCGCCGCGGCCTGACGCGCCGATGCCCCCCGGTCGGCCCTCCTCCGGTTTCCCGGCCGGGGGCCGGCCGGGGGGACCGTACGCTAAGCGGTATGGGTGCCGTGAAGACCAAGCGGATGCCGCGTGCGGTCCGTGAACAGCAGATGCTGGACGCCGCCGTGCAGATCTTCGGACAACGGGGGTACATGGCCGCGTCGATGGACGAGATAGCCGAACTCGCGGGCGTGTCCAAGCCGTTGGTCTACCTGTACCTGAACTCCAAGGAAGACCTCTTCACCGCCTGCATCCGCCGCGAGGCCAAGGCACTCGTCGAGGCCGTGCGGGCCGGTGTCCGGCCCGATGTGCCCGCCGACCGGCAACTCTGGGAAGGGCTCGGCGCGTTCTTCGCGCACACCGCGCGCACCCCGGACGCCTGGGCGGTCCTGCACCTCCAGGCCCGTACGCACGGCGAGCCCTTCGCCTCCGAAGTCGCCGCGATGCGCGAGGAGATCGTTGCGTTCGTGACACAGCTGATCCTCGCCGCCGCACGTGAGGCACACCGCGACCCCGACCTCCCGGAACGCGAGGTCGCCGGCCTCGCCGAGGCCCTGGTCGGCGCCGCCGAGTCGCTCGCCGCCTGGGCCAACGCCACCCCGGGCGTCACGTCCCGCCAGGCCGCGGCCACGATGATGAACTTCGCCTGGGCGGGGCTGGGCGACCTCATGGCGGGGCGGCCCTGGTCACCGCCGGAGGAGCGGGCAGGGACTCAGGCGGAGGAGCAGGCGGGCGCTCAGGTGGAGTAGAGGTCCCCCGTCAGGTGGAGGCGGTCCTCCCGGCCCCGCAGTTCGAACCGGCCGTCCTGCGCCGCGTACGTCACCGTCCCGGGCAGCAGGACCGGTGCCCGGAACCGCGCGCGTACGTGGCAGGAGTCCGGCGTGCCGTGTGCGGCGAGGCAGCGGGCGACGGTCCACATGCCGTGGGCGATGGCCCGGGGGAAGCCGAACAGGCGGGCGGTGAGCGGGTGGAGGTGGATCGGGTTGCGGTCGCCGGACGCCGCCGCGTACCGCCGTCCGACGTCCTCGGCGAGCCGCCACTCGGCCACGGCCGGCAGCGGCTTGCGCACCTCCTCCCGGGGAGCCCCGGCGGGCCGTCGCGTGCGGTGCCGGGCGAGGTACGTGCTCCTCGACTCCCATACGACGTCCCCGCCCTCCCGCACCTCGGTGACGACGGTCGCCTCGGTGCCGCGCCGGTGGGGCGCCAACCCTTCGACGTGCACCGTGAGTTCGTACGCCCCGGTGGCCGGCATCGCCCGGTGCCGGGTGATCGTGATCGACGTGTGGACGAGTCCCAGCAGCGGCAGCGGAAAGTCCCGGCCGCTCATCAGCCGCATGGCCAGGGGGAAACCCAGCACGTGCGGATACGTCGGCGGCAGCGCGTCGTCCCCGGTCGGGAACCCGCAGACCCGCTCGTACGCCGCCAGCCGCGCGAGGTCGACGCGCAGGGCGGGCAGGACGAGCCGGGTGCGCGGGAACTGCGCGTCGGGGGCCGGGCGTTTGAAGGGGGACAGCAGGGCACCGCGCGCGAGGAGCGGGGCGAGGGAGGGGGATCCGGTGAGGACGAGAGCGGCGTCGGCCATCACGCCCCCAGCAGGCTCTGGCCGCATACGCGTACGACCTGCCCGTTGACCGCGCCCGAGGCCGGGTGCGCGAGCCAGGCGGTGGTCTCGGCGACATCGGCCGGCAGACCGCCCTGCGCGAGGGAGTTCATGCGGCGGCCCGCCTCGCGGATGAACAGCGGGACGGCGGCCGTCATCTTCGTCTCGATGAAGCCCGGCGCGACCGCGTTGACCGTCACCCCGTGCTCGGCGAGCGCGCGCGGCGCGAGGGAGCGGACCAGGCCGACGATGCCCGCCTTGCTCGCCCCGTAGTTGGTCTGGCCCGCGTTGCCGGCGATGCCCGCGATCGAGGCGGTCGCCACGATCCGGCCGCCCCGGTTCAGCGTCCCCGCCTTCAGCAGCGCGTCCGTCGTGCGCAGCACGCTCGCCAGGTTCACCTCCAGCACCGGCATCCAGCGCTCGGCGGGCATGTTCACCAGTCGCCGGTCGCGCGTGATGCCCGCGTTGTGGATCAGCAGGTCCAGGCCGTCCGGCAGGGCCTCGGCGATCCGCGCGCCCGCGTCGGCGGCCGTGATGTCGAGGAGCAGCGCGGTGCCGCCGAGCCGGTCGGCGACGCGCCGGGCGTCCTGCCCGGCCTGCGGCACGTCGAGGACGACGACCCGGGCCCCGTCCCGGGCGAGCGTCTCGGCGACGGCCTCGCCGATGCCGCGCGCGGCACCGGTGACCAGGGCGGTGCGGCCGGCCAGGGGGCGGTCCCGGTCGACGGGCGTGGCGGCTTCCTCTCCCGCCCCGACCTCGATCACCTGGCCGCTCACATACGCCGACTTGGGCGACAGCAGGAAGCGGAGGGTGGATTCCGCGGCCGGTGCGTCCGTGAGCCGGACCAGGTTCACGGTCCTGCCCCGGCCGATCTCCTTGCCCAGGGAGCGCGTGAAGCCCTCCAGGGCCTGCTGGGCGGCGGCCTGGTGATGGTCGGCGGGGTCGAGCGGCGCGCCGAGCAGGACCACCCTTCCGCTCGCGGTGACCGACCGTACGACGGGGTGCAGGGCCGCGTGCACCTCGGCGAGCCCCTCGACGTCCCGCACCCCGCTCGCGTCCAGCACGACGGCCGCCGCCCGGCCGGACCCGGCCGGGCCGATCCCCGTACGGGCGAGGACCGGGGCGAGGTCGAGGCCGGACCTGCCGGCGGTGAGGTGGCGGAGGCCGCCGTCGAGAGCGGGCCGCTCGGGGGACCAGCGGGTCAGCGCCGCCGGCTGGGGCAGGCCGAGCCGACGGGTGAGGAAGCGGCCGGGCCCGGTGGCGGTGAAGCTCAGATAGCGGTCGGCCATGGCGACTCCCAGCTCGGATGACTGCTCACACTTGCTTACTCTGGAGTAAGGTTACCGTAGGTAAGGCTACGTCACAGACGAGGAGCGGGTCGAGATGAGCCCCCAGAAGATGTCGGTGCGGCGCGTGGCGGTCGTCGGCGGAGCGCGCATCCCGTTCGCCCGCTCCGACGGCCCGTACGCCACCGCCTCCAACCAGCAGATGCTCACCGCCGCCCTCGACGGCCTGGTCGAGCGGCACGGCCTCCAGGGGCCGGGCGCGGTCGGCGAGTTCGTCGCCGGCGCGGTCCTCAAGCACAGCCGCGACTTCAACCTGGCCCGCGAGACGGTCCTCGGCTCGAAGCTGCACCCGGCCACCCCCGCCTACGACATCCAGCAGGCCTGCGGCACCGGACTCCAGGCCGTCATCGCCGCCGCCAACAAGATCGCCCTCGGCCAGACCGAGTCGGCGGTCGCGGGCGGCGCCGACACGGCGAGCGACGCGCCCCTGGGCGTCAACGACTCCCTGCGCCGCATCCTGCTTCAGGCCCGCCGGGCGAAGTCGCTGGGCGGGCGCGTGAAGGCCCTGGCGAAGGTGCGCCCGGGCCACCTCGTCCCCGACATCCCGCGCAACGCCGAGCCGCGCACCGGCCTGTCCATGGGCGAACACGCCGCCGTCACCGCCCGCGCCTGGGGCATCGGCCGCGCGGCGCAGGACGAACTGGCGGCGGCCAGTCACCAGCGACTGGCGGCGGCGTACGAACGAGGCTTCTTCCAGGACCTGGTGATCCCCTTCCGCGGCCTGGCCCGTGACCAGAACCTGCGCCCCGGCTCGACCGCGGAGAAACTCGCCTCGCTGAAGCCGGTGTTCGGCCTCGACCACCCCGACCCGACCATGACGGCCGGCAACTCGACCCCGCTGACGGACGGGGCGGCGACCGTGCTGCTGGCGAGCGAGGAGTGGGCCCGCCGACGCGGCCTGGAGCCGCTGGCGTATCTCACCGCGTACGAGACGGCGGCCGTCGACTTCGTCGGCGGAGACGTCGCCGGCGGCGAGGACGGGCTGCTCATGGCCCCCGCGTACGCGGTCCCGCGCATGCTGGAGCGGGCCGGACTCCACCTGGCCGACTTCGACCTGGTGGAGATCCACGAGGCCTTCGCCTCCCAGGTGCTGGCGACGCTCGCGGCCTGGGAGAAGCGGGGCCTGGGCACGGTGGACCGCGCCCGGCTGAACGTCGCCGGCTCGTCCCTCGCCACCGGCCATCCCTTCGCGGCCACCGGCGCCCGGATCGTGGCGACCCTGGCCAAGCTGCTCGCCGAACGCGACGCGCCCGCCCGCGGGTTGATCTCCATCTGCGCGGCGGGCGGGCAGGGGGTGACGGCGATCCTGGAGCGGGCCTGAGGGTGACGGTGCACCGAACCTGAAGCACCCTCACGTAACCCCCGAGAATGCACAGGCCTGGCTCCGGACCATCCCCGAACCCGCACAAACCCGCCACGTGAGGCCCGTACGATCCCGTTCCTACCGGCAGTAACCCCTTTCTGGGGATTCAACCGGTTGAGCGCCTCGGCGTGCGAGGCACGTACGTATCGCAGCAAGCAGTTCCTTCGCTGCGCGCCCCAGGAGCCGCCCGTGTCCACTGTCCATCCCTCCTCCGCCTACGGTGACATGTACGGCGGACCGGTCCTGGTCGAGCCCGAGACACGGCGGCTCGACGGGGCGGTGCGAGAGGCGTCCGTACCGCCGCTGGCGCCGCCGTGGACCCATGGGTCGCTCGCCGACCTGCCGTTCGACAACGCGAGCGCGAACCCGGACGGCGTGGCGCTCAGCCGCAAGGACGCCGACGGGCGCTGGAGCGACGTCACGGCGGCGCAGTTCGCCGACCAGGTGCTGGCCGTCGCGAAAGGGCTGATAGCCGAAGGGCTGATGCCCGGCGACCGGATCGCCGTGATGGCCCGCACCATCTACGAGTGGACGGTCCTGGACTTCGCGGCCTGGGCGGCCGGTCTGGTCACCGTCCCCGTCTATCCCACCTCCTCCGTCTTCCAGGCCCGCTGGATCCTCCAGGACTCCGGCGCTGTCGCTCTGGTCACCGAGTTCGCGGGGCAGGCCGCCGCACTCGGCCCGGAGCGCGAACGCCTGCCCGACCTGAAGCACATGTGGGTCGTGGAGAAGGGCCACGTGGACCGGCTGGCCGAAGCCGGCGCCCACCTCTCCGACCAGGAGGTGGAGGTGCGGCGCGGCATGCTCGGCCCCGACACCCTCGCCACCCTCGTCTACACCTCGGGCACCACGGGCCGCCCCAAGGGCTGCGCGCTCACCCACGGCAACTTCTTCGCCGAGGTCGACAACGCGATCGAGCTCCTCTACCCCGTCTTCCGGGCCAGGACCAGCGAAGAGGCATCGGTCCTGCTGTTCCTGCCCATGTCCCACGTCTTCGGGCGCATGGTGGCGATCGCCTGCGTCCGCGCCCGCGTACGGCTGGGCCACGCGCCGAGCATCAAGGCGGAGAACCTGCTCCCGGATCTGGCGAGCTTCCGGCCGACCTGTCTGCTCGCCATCCCGTACATGCTGGAGAAGGTCTTCAACTCGGCCCGCGCCAAGGCCGAGGCGGCCGGCCGGGTGACGTCGTTCGACCGCGCGGCGGCGGTGGCGCAGCGCTACGGCGAGGCGATGGAGGCCCAGCAGACGGGCACCGGCCCAGGCCCCTCCCGCGCCCTCAGGACCGCCCGGGTCTTCTACGACCCCCTGGTCTACCGCCGTATCCGCAACGCCATGGGCGGCAGGGTCCGCTACGCCATCTGCGGCGGCTCGCCCCTGGGCCGCCGCCTCGCCGCGTTCTACGCCGGAGCGGGCATCGAGATCTTCGAGGGCTACGGCCTGACGGAGACCACGGGCGCGTCGACCGTCACCCCGCCCCTGAAACCCCGCCTGGGCACGGTCGGCTGGCCCCTGCCCGGCACCCGGGTCCGCATCGCCGCCGACGGCGAGATCCTCCTCGCCGGCGACCACGTCCTGCGCGGCTACTGGGACCCCCAGGCCGGCGGCGTCGTACCCGCCGCCCCCGGCGGCTGGCTCGCCACCGGCGACATCGGCGAACTGGACGACGAGGGCTATCTGACGATCACCGGCCGCAAGAAGGAACTGCTGATCACCGCGGGCGGCAAGAGCGTCGCCCCGGCACCCCTGGAGAACTGGCTGCGCTCCCACCCCCTGATCTCCCAGTGCATGGTCCTGGGCGACGGCCGTCCCTTCGTCTCGGCCCTGATCACTCTCGACCCGGACGGCATCAGCCACTGGCGCCAGATGAACGGCAAACACCCCGTGCCGCCCAAACTCCTCGTCGACGACGAGGAACTCCGCTCCGTCATCCAGCGTGCCGTCGACGAGGCCAACAAGATGGTCTCCCGCCCGGAGTCCATCCGCCGCTTCGCGATCCTCCCCGAGGACTTCACCGAGGAGGCGGGCCACCTCACCCCGTCGATGAAGCTCCGCCGCGAGGCGGTGATGCGCTCCTTCGCGGCGGAAGTGGAGGGTCTGTACACGCGGTGAGGCACCTTTGCGATCTCTTCACACGGGGTTCTTGACGCCACAAGGCGTCTGCACGTTGGCTTTCTAGCCACTTCGTCGCGATGCTCCCCCCATCGGAAGGCACCACCAGTGAAAGCGCGTACCACCCGTCGGCCCGCTGTGCGTCCCCTCTCCATAGCCCTGGCGGTCACCGTGTCGGCCCTGTCCCTCACCGCCTGCGGCGGCGGGAGTGACGACTCCACGGACGTGAAGAAGGGCAACGACATCACGGTGGGCCTGTTGCTGCCCGACCGGGACACGGCACGCTTCGAGAAGTTCGACTACCCCCTGATCAAGGAGGAGGTCGCCTCCCTCACCGATGACCAGGGCAAGGTCAAGTACGCCAACGCCGAGGCGAGTGTGTCCAGACAGAGTGAGCAGTTCCAGCAGATGATCGACGACAAGGTCGACGTCATCCTGGTGGACGCGCTGAACTCCAAGACGATCGCCTCGGACGTGAAGAAGGCCAAGGACGCCGGCATCCCGGTCATCGCCTACGACCGGCTCGCCGAGGGCCCGATCGACGCGTACGTCTCCCACGACAACGAACTCGTCGGACAGGTGCAGGGCCGCGCCATCGTCGGGGAGCTCGGTGAGAAGGCCGAGAAGAGCAAGGTCGTCATGATGAACGGCGACCCCGCCGACCCCAACACGGCACGGTTCAAGACCGGCGCGCTCAGCGAGCTCCAGGGCGCGGTCGACATCGTCCAGCAGTACGACACCAAGGAGTGGAAGCCCTCGATCGCCAAGGCGAACATGAAGAAGGCGATCCAGACCGTCGGACTGAACAACATCGCCGCCGTCTACTCCGCCAACGACGGCATGGCGGGCGCCGTCATCGAGGCACTGGAGGAGGCGGGCGCCTCCAGGATCCCGCCGGTGACCGGACAGGACGCCAACCTGGACGCGGTGCAGCGCATCGTGTCGGGGGAGCAGTACATGACCGTGTACAAGTCCTTCCTGCTGGAGGCGACGAACGCCGCGAAGATCGCGGTGGCCAAGGTCCAGGGCCGCACGATCGAGTTCGCCGCGCTGACCCGGGAGACCGTCGACAGCCCCACGGCGAAGGACATCCCGGCGATGCTGGTGCCGGTGGTCGCCCTCACCAAGGACAACATCAAGGAGACGGTGATCACGGACGGGGTCTACACGGTCAAGGACATCTGCACAGCGAAGTACAAGGCGGACTGCGCGGCGATCGGCCTCGACTAGAAGCTCCAACGCGGTATCAGAGCCTGGCTCTTGACTTCGCGAGGTGCCCGCGCGACATTCCCCACCCCTTGAGGTGTCCCGTCGCGCTGGAGACGTCATGACCACTGACATGAACTCCGCACCACCCGCTGCTTCCCGTGCCGGCCGTCCTGGTCCCCCTTCCCGAAGACGCGTGCTGGCCGGCGCCGCGGGTGCCGGCCTCGCGGTCGCCGCCGGAGTGCACCAGGGCGCCCACGCCGCCGACTTACCCCCGCTCGGCACGTACGACGTCGTCGTCATCGGCTCCGGCGCGGCCGGGATGACCGCCGCGCTGACCGCCGCCGGGCAGGGGCTGAGCTGCGTCGTCGTGGAGAAGGCCCCGACCTTCGGCGGCTCGACCGCCCGCTCCGGCGCCGGGATCTGGATCCCGAACAACCCGGTGATCCTCGCCGCCGGCGTCCCCGACACCCCGGCCAAGGCCGCCGCCTACCTCGCCGCCGTCGTCGGCCCGGAGGTCCCCGCCGACCGGCAGCGGGCCTTCCTCACCCACGGCCCGGCGGCGATCTCCTACGTCATGGCCCACAGCCCCCTGCGCTTCCGCTGGATGGAGGGCTACAGCGACTACTACCCCGAACTGCCCGGCGGCCTGGCGAACGGCCGCTCCATCGAGCCCGACCAGCTCGACGGCAGGATCCTCGGTGCCGAACTGGCCCGTCTGAACCCGCCGTACATGGACGTCCCCGCCGGCATGGTGGTCTTCAGCGCGGACTACAAGTGGCTGGCTCTGGCCGCGGTGAACGCCAAGGGGGCGGCCGTGGCGGCACAGTGCCTGGCGCGGGGCACGGCGGCGGCCCTGCGGGGTGAGAAGCCGCTGACCATGGGCCAGTCGCTGGCGGCGGGCCTGCGCGCGGGACTGCGGTCGGCCGGCGTTCCGGTGTGGCTGAACACGCCCCTGACGGATCTGCACGTCGAGAACGGCACGGTCACCGGAGCCGTGGTCGCCCGCGACGGCGCCCCCGGCCTGATCCGCGCCCGCCGGGCCGTGATCGTCGGCTCCGGCGGCTTCGAGCACAACGCGGCGATGCGCGACCGCTACCAGCGACAGCCCATCGGCACGGACTGGACGGTCGGCGCCAAGGAGAACACCGGCGACGGGATCCGGGCGGGGGAGCGGCTCGGCGCGGCGCTCGACCTGATGGACGACGCCTGGTGGGGCCCGGCGATCCCGGTCCCCGGTCAGCCGTACTTCTGCCTCGCCGAACGCACCCTCCCCGGCGGCCTGCTGGTGAACGGGTCCGGCAGGCGCTTCGTCAACGAGGCCGCGCCCTACAGCGACGTCGTCCACACCATGTACGACGTCCACGACACGGACCCGGCCATCCCGTCCTGGCTGATCGTCGACCAGAACTACCGCAACCGGTACCTCTTCAAGGACGTCCTGCCGGCCCTGCCCTTCCCCGACGACTGGTACGACTCGGGCGCCGCGCACAAGGCCTGGACCCTGGACGCCCTGGCCACGTCGATCGGCGTCCCGCCGGCCGCCCTGCGGACGACGGTCGACCGCTTCAACTCCCAGGCGCGGCGGGGCGAGGACCCCGACTTCCACCGCGGCGACAGCGCCTACGACCACTACTACACGGACCCGTCGGTCCTCCCGAACCCCTGCCTGGCACCCCTCCGGCTCCCCCCGTTCCACGCGTTCCGCATCGTCCCCGGCGACCTCGGCACGAAGGGCGGCATGCGAACGGACGCCCGGGCCCGCGTACTGCGCCCCGACGGCTCGGTGGTCCGAGGCCTGTACGCGGCGGGCAACGCCAGCGCGGCGGTGATGGGCCGCAGTTACGCGGGCGCGGGCTCGACCATCGGGCCGGCGATGACCTTCGGGTACATCGCGGCGAGGGATGCCGCGGGGGTGTTGTAGGGGGGGTGTTGCAGGGGGGCGGCTAGGAAATCGGCTCCGGCGGCTTGCGGGCCACGAGGCACGCCTGGCGGACCGGCTCCCCGAGTGCCTCGTCGGGCTCGCGGACGGTACGGGAGCGCAGGACGAAACCGGCGGCTTCCAGCAGGGCGGCGATCCGCTCCGGCTGCCGCCGCCGGAAGTCCAGCGCCACCTGGTGCCCGAAGGCTTCTTCGTAGCGACGGGGTTCGTCACCGGCCTGGAAGCCGAGCAGCAGATGCCCTCCGGGCCGCAGGACGCGGCCGAACTCGGCGAAGACGTCCGGCAGCCGGTCGAGCGGGGTGTGGATGGTCGAGTACCAGGAGACGACCCCGTCGAGCGAGCCGTCGGGCAGGTCCAGCTCCAGCATCGAGCCCTGCTCGAACCGCAGACCGGGATTCTCGCGCCGGGCGATCGCGAGCATCGACTCCGACAGGTCCAGCCCGAACACGGACAGCCCTCGTGACGCCAGGTACCCGGTCACCCGCCCGGGCCCGCACCCGAGGTCGGCGACCTCGCCCCCCTCGCCCACGAGCTCCGTGAACCCGTACAGCAGTCCAAGGTCCAACGGCATGGCCACGGGCGGGTCACTGAAGTGGACGGCGTAGTCCTCCGCCACGGCGTCGTAGAAGACACGGGTCTCGGTCAGGAAGTCGGCTTCGGTCATGGCCCGACCATATGGCGAGGGACTGACACCGCCGGCCGCACCACGAGTGCCCGCCGCCCCGGTCCTGCTGTGCGGGCCTGTCGGCCGCGGTCCTGCTGTGCGGGCCTGTCGGCCGCGGTCCTGCTGTGGGGGCCTGTCGGCCGCGGTCCTGCTGTGGGGGCCTGTCGGCTGCGGTCCTGCTGTGGGGGCCTGTCGGCTGCGGTCCTGCTGTGGGGGCCTGTCGGCTGCGGTCCTGCCGCGCAGGCCCATCGCCCCAGCCCTACTGCGTAGGCCCGTCCCCGCGGTCCTCGCCCGCCCGCCGTCCCCCGAGCCCGGCCCCCGCGCCGATCGCCGTTCCCAGGCCGAGGCCCAGGGCCAGGCCCAGGCCGATGTTGTCGAAGACGGTCAGGCCGAGGACGAGTCCTACCGCCGTGCCGATGGACAGGCCGAGGGACAGGCCCGATGCCAGGCGCTTGTCCGCAGGGCTGGGGGTGCCGCCGGTCTCCCCGTCGTGCTCCGGGTCTCTCTCCATCCGGGCATCCTCCCACGCCCCACGGGCGGAATTCGCCGGGAATTCACCGGGGCGTAAGGAAGGGCATAGGGAGGCACGTGTGGGGAGAAAGGCAGGAGCCCCGTCGCCTGACGGCGCGGGGCTCCTTGGGTACTACTGATCAGACCGGCGTGACGTTCTCAGCCTGCGGGCCCTTCGGGCCCTGCGTGACGTCGAAAGACACCTGCTGGTTCTCCTCGAGAGAGCGGAAGCCGCTCGCGTTGATCGCGGAGTAGTGGACGAAGACGTCGGGGCCGCCGCCCTCCTGGGCGATGAAACCAAAGCCCTTTTCGGCGTTGAACCACTTCACGGTTCCGGTAGCCATAAGCCCTCCTTGGGCCCAAAAGGGTTGCCCTGCTCCAGAACCAGCAAGTGTGAAGATGAATTCTGCACAACTGCATACGTCTGAGAATGACGAGAGCCCGCGGTCACATGCTCCGCAGGCTCTGTACTGCAAGGGAAACCAAACTGCAACTTGCGATGAGCCTAGCACGCAGTCCCCGGAATGCAATAGGGGTCAAGATCACGTCACCCGAATGTTTGAACATCGCTCCGCCGACTGGCGGAGAGCGCGCCGGCCGCCGGTCACGGGCCCACCGCGGGGCCGGGCGCGGGCCCGTACGCCAAGAGGGCTAGCCTCACGATGTGGACAATCCTCGCACCCGGCCGCGCGTCGGCCACATCCAGTTCCTGAACTGCCTGCCCCTGTACTGGGGGCTCGCCAGAACGGGCACGCTCCTCGACTTCGAGCTCACAAAGGACACCCCGGAGAAGCTCAGCGAGAAGCTGGTGCAGGGCGAGCTCGACATCGCCCCGATCACCCTGGTCGAGTTCCTCAAGCACGCCGACCGACTGGTCGCCTTCCCCGACATCGCCGTCGGCTGCGACGGCCCGGTCATGTCCTGCGTGATCGTCTCGCAGGTCCCGCTGGACCGGCTGGACGGCGCCCGCGTGGCCCTCGGCTCGACCTCCCGCACCTCCGTCCGCCTCGCCCAGCTGCTCCTCGCCGAGCGCTACGGGGTACGGCCCGACTACTACACGTGCCCGCCCGACCTCAGCCTGATGATGCGGGAGGCCGAGGCGGCCGTCCTCATCGGCGACGCGGCGCTGCGCGCGAACATGCTCGACGGCCCGCGCTTCGGCCTGGACGTGCACGACCTGGGCCTGCTGTGGAAGGAGTGGACCGGGCTGCCGTTCGTCTTCGCGGTCTGGGCGGCACGCCGCGACTACCTGGAGCGCGAGCCGGTCCTCACGCGCAAGGTGCACGAGGCCTTCCTCGCCTCCCGCAACCTCTCCCTGGAAGAGGTCGACAAGGTCGCCGAGCAGGCCGCCCGCTGGGAGGACTTCGACGAGAAGACCCTCGCCCAGTACTTCACGACGCTCGACTTCCGCTTCGGCGGCCCGCAGCTGGAGGCGGTCGCCGAGTTCGCCCGGCGCGTCGGCCCGACGACCGGCTTCCCCGCGGACGTGAAGGTGGACCTGCTCCAGCCATGAGCGGGCCGGTGCTCCCGCACTACTCTGCTGGGGGAGCGCGCGTACGGGGGCCGGCGAGGCCTGCGCGCGCCTACGGGGGAGGGGTGACGCCGTGCGGCCGCTCGAAGTCGACGAACCCACCGTCGTGGGGCCCTACCGGCTGCTCGGCCGGCTGGGCTCCGGCGGCATGGGCCGGGTCTACCTGGGGCGCAGCGCCGGCGGCCGTACGGTCGCCGTGAAGATCGTCCATCCGCACTTCGCCCTGGACGAGGAGTTCCGGGCCCGCTTCCGCCGCGAGGTCGACGCCGCCCGACGGGTCGGCGGCGCCTGGACGGCACCCGTCCTGGACGCCGACCCGGACGCGCGGGTGCCCTGGGTGGCGACGGCGTACGCGGCGGGCCCCTCGCTGTCGGCCGCGGTCGCCGAGGGCGGCGCGCTGCCGGCCCACACCGTACGGGTGCTCGGGGCGGGGCTGGCGGAGGCGCTGGCGGCGGTGCACGAGCTGGGCCTGGTCCACCGGGACGTGAAGCCGTCGAACGTACTGCTCACGCTCGACGGGCCGTTGCTGATCGACTTCGGGATCGCCCGGGCCACGGACGGTACGGCGTCTTTGACGTCCACCGGCGTGTCGATCGGCTCGCCCGGCTACATGTCGCCCGAGCAGATCCTCGGCAAGGGCGTCACAGGCGCCGCGGACGTCTTCTCGCTCGGCGCGGTCCTGGCGTACGCGGCGACCGGCGAACCGCCCTTCCCCGGCGACTCCTCGGCGTCCCTGCTCTACAAGGTCGTCCACGAGGAGCCGGAACTCGGTGGCCTGGACGGGCAGTTGCGCGAGCTCACGGCGGCCTGCCTGACGAAGGACCCGGGCGCACGGCCCGCCCCCGCCGAGGTGGCCCGGCAACTGGCCCCCGACGGCGCGGCCCGGCTGGTGGCGGGCGGGTGGCTGCCGGGGGCGCTGGTGGAGCAGGTCAGCCGGAGCGCCGTGCAGTTGCTGAACCTGGAGGCGACGGGTTCGGAGGGCGTGGGGCTGTCGGGGCCGGTCGGGTTCAGCAGCCCGTCCGTGGCCGCGGTCGAGGCGGAGGGTCCGGCGCAGGCAGTGGGGCCATCGACTCCGGCGCGGGCAGTGGGGCCATCGGCTACGGGGACGGCCGGGGCCGCGAGCGCCGGCGTGTTCGGTCCACCGCCGGTGATGCCCGCGCTCACGGGCCCCTCCGCCGCCGTACCCCCACCCCGGGACGGCGACCCGCGGAACACCACCGCGCCCGCCGGCCGCCGCCCCGGCAAGGTCTCCGTCTCCGTGGCGGCCACGTCCGCGCCGGAGGACGGCGGGCGGGTGCGGCGGCTGAGCTGCACCGTGGCGCTGGCGGTCGCGGGGGCGATGGCGGCCGTGACGATCGGCTCGGTGTTCGTCTTCGACCTGCTGCCGGACCGGACCTCCGACGACGACACGAGCGACTCCGGCGCGGGCCCCGGCTCCCCACCCGCGGCGACCGCGAGCACCGCCCCTTCCGGTGTGGTGCCCGCCGCCTACCTCGGCACCTGGGAGGGCCAGGGCATCGCCCTCGACGGCAGGCTGCCCCTCGGCACGTTCCGGATCACCGTCGAACGGGTCGCCGTCGGCCAGGAGTTGGGCCGTCTGCGCCAGACCGACCAGATCGGCGGCGTCTGCGTCGACGTACTGACCCTGAAGCAGGTGACGAAGAAGGAGCTCGTCGCGACGTCGGTCGGCGCGAAGACCAACCACAGCGGCTGCAACCCGGCCCCCACGACCGTGCGCCTCACGCCGGTGGGCGACGACCTCCAGTACCGGTCGGAGAGCGAGGACTCGGGGCGTCCTCAGGCTCGGATGTCGAGGGTGCGGTAGCGGAAGACCGGCCGCCGTACTTGAAGAACAAGGTGATCAGCAGCGCGGCCGCGGCGAGGGTGGCGACGAGACCGACGACCCACAGGTACGGGTAGTGCACATGCACCCAGCAGGGCCCGCCCTCGCGATAGCAGCCGTAGTCCCAGTCGCGGCGCCGCTTGGGCCGTGTGGTCGTCATGATCACCCCGGCGACGAGGTACCCCGCCGCCAGCCCGGGCAGGGAGGCGACCGCCCAGGCCAGCGAACGCGGCTTGCTCTTCTTCCAGTTCATGCGGGTCAGGGGCCAGACCCAGGCGAGGAAGACCAGCGGTACCAGGACACCGACACTCGCGGCGAAGGCGTACGCCCCGCCGGGCCACGCGGGAGCGAGGCCGCCCCAGAGGTCATGGCCCCAGTACATGTCGAAGAAGTACAGCGGCGTCAGCAGGACGAAGACACCGGGGATCACCGCGCAACCCACGGCACATCCCCAGTCCGGTGTCTTCGGCCGCTCGGCGGCGGGCCGACCGGGCCGGTGCTCGTACCGCAGCGCGGCCCCGGCCGCCTTTTTCCGCTTCGGCTTCGCCGAACTACCCCTCATGGCCCCTGACTCTCGCCTTGCTCAAGCGGTCACTACTGTGTCTGCGATAGCGAACACCATCAGACGCGATCAGCACACCACAACGCGTGACACGGGGAAGGCCCACAAATGGAGACGCTGCAGCCGGACGATCCGACGGAGTTGGGCACTTACCGTCTCCTGCGAAGACTCGGCGCCGGCGGCATGGGCCGCGTCTACCTGGCCCGTTCACCCGGTGGCCGTACCGTCGCCGTGAAGGTCGTACGTCCGGACCTGGCAGCGGATGGCGACTTCCGTGACCGCTTCCGGCACGAGGTCGCGATAGCCAAGGCAGTCTCCGGCCGCTTCACCGCACCTGTCGTGGACGCCGACCCAGATGCGCCGCTGCCGTGGCTGGCGACGTCGTACGTGCTCGGTCCGGATCTGACGGACGTGGTCGCCGCGCACGGTGCGTTGCCGGAGCGGACCGTGCGGGCACTGGCCGCAGGCCTCGCCGCCGCCCTCCAAGAGGTTCACGCGGCGGGGTTGATCCACCGGGACCTGAAGCCGTCGAACGTCCTGCTGGCGGCAGACGGCCCGCGCGTCATCGACTTCGGAATCGCGCGCGCGGTGGACGGAAACCGTATGACACAGACGGGAGTCGTGGTCGGCTCACCCGGCTACATGTCACCGGAGCAGGCGCTCGGTAAGGATGTCGGTGCGGCGGGTGATGTCTTCTCGCTGGGTGCCGTGCTCGCGTTTGCGGCGACCGGCAGGGGCACGTTCGGTCACGGAGCCGTCTCGCACGCCTCGTTGCTCTATCAGGTCGTGCATGGCGAGCCCGATCTGGAGGGCGTACCGCAGCAACTGCTGGGGCTCGTGCGCGCATGTCTCGCGAAGGACCCGGCGCATCGCCCGGAGCCCTCGGAGATCGTGACGGCACTCGCACCCCAGGGCGTCGAGGGTGTCCTCAGCGACTGGCTGCCGTCGGCGGTGGCATCGACGATTGCCACGCATGCGGCCGGAATCCTGGACTTGGAGGCACCGCAGCAACCTCAGACTCCGATCGCTGCGTCCTTCGGGCCCGCACCGGCGATGGCGGGTGGGACGGCGGCGTCGTCGAGCACACCGACGCCGGGGTACGGGTACCCGGCGGCCTCGGGGCATGCCGGCACCCCTGCGGCTGCCTACGGCACCCCGATGCCCGGCTACGCCACACCGCCGGGTGACGCGCAGACCCCGGGACACGGGACGACCACGCCAGCCCTCGCCACCGCCGCTCCCTCCCGCCGCCGCGTCCTCGGTCTCGCGCTCGGCGGTGCCACCGCCGTGGCTGTGGCGGGCGGGGCCGCCGCTTGGTGGCTCGGCCAGGACGGTGACCCCTCCGGCACGGCGACCGGCAGGAGTGGCGTCGGCGGTTCCGCGCAGCCCGTCGAGGAGAACTTCACCACCCCGCCGGCCGGAGTCGCCCCCCAGCCTCTGTGGCACGAGCAGGCGGCGGAGGACAGCACCACCACGGACGTACCGCTCCTCATCCATGACGGCCTGCTCCTGGTCAGCGGCGATCCTCTGGTGGCGTACGACGTGAAGACCGGGAAGGCCCGTTGGTCAAAGCCTGACGTCTGTGCTCCTGGCTCCCAGCTCCTGTTCCGTGACGGCAAGGTGTTCCTGACCGATGGCGGCGCCGAGGGAGTCCTCGTCGCGCGTGACGTGAAGACCGGCGGGGAGGTGTGGCGCAGCCGCCTCGGCAAGCAGCTCGGTATCGAGGGCACCATCGCCATCGACGACAAGAACGTTTACGTCACGGTGACCGACTACTCCCGAGCCGCGAGCGCCACCGAGTACCGCACTGCGGTCGCCGCGGTCAGTCACAGCACCGGCAGAAAGGTGTGGCTGCAGCACCGCGACTGGGGCACGAAGGACTACGACGTCCAGGGCACGGTCGCCGGCAAGTACCTCGTCTACACGGACTCCAACTACAACCTCACCGTGCGCGACACCGCAACCGGTGACCAGCTGTGGACTCAGAAGATCGGCGACGACTGGGCCTGGCAGCCGACGGTCGCGAACGGCCTCGTCTTTCTTCCCGGCGAGAAGCTCACGGCGGTCGACGCGGAGACAGGCAGCACACGGTGGACGCTCTCACCCAAGGGACGTCGCGGCTTCAACAACCCCGCCGTCATCGACGGAGTGCTTTATGTCAGCGACTACGACCGCGGCATATGGGCCGTCGACGTCAAGAGCGCCAAGCGGCTCTGGCTGTGTGAGGACCAGGATCGTGGCGGGCCGGAGAGCTTCGTGAGGGTCGGCACGACGCTGTACTGCGCCTCCGGGCCCCTGTCGGGGGGTGTCATCGCCCTTGCCGCCAAGAGCGGCAAAGTGCGTTGGACATGGACCGACGACAAGGACTCCGGCGCTCCGTGGCAGATAGCCCACGCCGGAAACCGGCTGTTGGTGACGAACGGGCCGGAGATATACGCGATGCCGGCAGTCTGAGCCGGGGCGCTGGGGGACGAGTTCGGGGACTGCCATAGTCTCCGTTAGCTGAAGTTAACGAACGTGGCCACAGGGGCCGACGGGGAGGATGACCACCATGCGGATGCTGGTCACGGTCGTACGCGAAGGCGGTGAGCCGGAGGACGTCGTCATCACAGCCGACGACACCGCCACGGCAGGTGATGTCGCGGAGGTGCTGGCGCAGGCCGTCGGACAAATCGGCGCCCCGCATGGCGGTGGGACGGGAAACGTCGTCGCCATGCCCGGCACCTCACTGGCTTCGCTGCCCGGCTACGGGACAGCGGTGACCGGAGCGCCGGCGCTGTGGGCCGATGGTGTGCTGTGCGAGCCGGCGGCACCGGCGGCCGGCGTCCTGCGGGACGGCATGCGCGTCTCAGTCGACGGCTCGATAGGCCCGCTGCTGCGCAAGGGCGAGCCAGTCGGACAGTACGAGTTGCGGGTGGCCGGCGGTCCCGGTTCCGGGCGGGTGGTCCGGCTGGGTGTCGGCGCGGCCACCGCGGGATCGGCACCCACGTGTTCGCTGCCGTTGCCGGATGCCTCACTGCCGCCGATCGCCCTCCGGCTGACGATCGATCTCCAGGGCAACGTCATGCTCACGCCGGAGGCCGGCGCCGACATCCGGCTGAACGACGACCCGATGACATCGGGGACTCCTTGGCCGCTCGGCGGTGTCGTACGGGTCGGCGACTCGCTGCTCGTGCTCGACAGGGTGGCCGAGCCGGACGCGCACCTGGCTCCGATGAGCGAGGGCGGTCTCGCCTACAACCGCCCTCCTCGGCTGTCGCCGCTGCGGCCTCGGCGGAGACTGGCCGTGCCGGTACCCCCCACCAAGGGGGACCGCGCGCGTTTCCAGTTCATCATGGCTTTCATGCCCATGCTGTTCGGGCTGGCCATGTACTTCTTCACCAAGCAGATCTACATGTTGCTGTTCTGTCTGATGAGCCCGCTCATGATGCTGGGCCAGTGGATCAGTGAGAACCGCGAGGGCAAGAAGAAGCACAAGACGTCCCTCAAGCAGTACAAGAAGGACCTCGCGGCCTATGAGGCCGAACTCGTCACCCTCAGCAAGGAAGAACAGCGCGCCCGGCGCGAGGACAACCCCGACCCGGCCGAGATCCTCCTCTACGCGACCGGCCCCCGTCGCCGTCTGTGGGAGCGCCGCCTCACCGACCCGGACGCGATGCAACTGCGTATCGGGGTCGGCGGCCTGCCTTCCGACGTGGAACTCGTTTTCGCACGCGGTGGCACGTCGCACGACGAGGAGCCCCCGGAGCCGCCGACCCTTCCGGATGTTCCCGTCACCCTGCCCTTTGCGCGGCTCGGCGTGGTCGGCATCGCGGGGGACCGCGCCCGCGCCCTTGCCACGGCGCGCTGGCTGAGCGTGCAGGCCGCCGTGCTGCACAGCCCCCGAGATCTGTCACTGGTGTCGCTGGCCGCGACCCCCGCCGCCGGTGCCGAGTGGCACTGGGCGCACTGGCTGCCCCACACCAACCCCGATGAGGGACAGGACTGTGTCGCTCTGGTCGGCTTCGACTCGGAGGGCATCAGCCGCCGAGTCAACGAGCTGCTGAACGAGCTGGCCCGACGCAAGGCGGCCCGCGAGCAGCACAGCATGACAGGCCAGCTGTATCCGGACGCCAACGTGCTTCTGATTCTCGACGGGGCGCGGTTGCTGCGCCGCGTACCCGGCGTCCCCCAACTGCTGACCGAGGGCCCGCAGTACGGGATCTTCGCCCTCTGCATCGACGAGGACGAGCGGTTGCTTCCCGAGGAGTGCAAAGCCGTAGTGGCGTGGTCGCCCGACGCGGCCCACCACGTCCGGGTGCGCGGTTACGGCCTGGAGGCTGTCGGTGACGTCCTCGCCGACCAGGTGCCTTACGAGTGGTGTGAACTCCTGGCCCGGTCCCTCGCCCCCATCCGCGATGTCAGTCGTGACGACGCGGATTCCGCCCTGCCCACCTCGGCCCGACTGCTGAACCTGCTGAACATGCCCAACCCGGCGGGCGTCGACGTGGAGCGCATCTGGCAGGCGGGTGGTTCGACGACGTCCGCACCCATCGGTATCGCCGCCGACGGGGTCTTCGTCCTGGACATCCGCCGCGACGGGCCGCATGCCCTGGTCGCCGGTACGACGGGTGCCGGTAAGTCGGAGCTCCTGCAGACGATCATCGCCTCGCTGGCGGTGGCGAATCGCCCCGACGCCCTGAACTACGTCCTCATCGACTACAAGGGCGGCAGCGCCTTCATGGACTGCGCTCGCCTGCCGCACACCGTCGGCATGGTCAGCGACCTCGACGCCCACTTGACCGAGCGGGCCCTCGCCTCGCTCGCCGCCGAGCTGCATCGCCGGGAGCGGATCCTCTTCGACGCCGCCGCCAAGGACATCGAGGACTACAACGACACCCGTAAGCTCCGTCCCGAACTGGAGCCGATGCCCCGGCTCGTCCTGGTCATCGACGAGTTCGCGTCCCTGGTCGCTGAATTGCCCGACTTCATCGCGGGACTGGTCGACATCGCACGCCGAGGCCGCTCCCTCGGCGTGCACCTGATTCTCGCGACGCAGCGTCCCGCGGGTGTGGTGAGCGCCGACATCCGGGCCAACACCAACCTCCGCATCGCTCTGCGGGTGACGGACGCCGCCGAGTCGATGGACGTCATCGACGCACCGGACTCGGGCGCGATCTCGAAGTCGACGCCAGGTCGTATGTACGTCCGTTCCGGCGCCCAGTCCCTGGTCGGTGTCCAGTCGGCCCGTATCGGTGGCCGTCGCCCGGCCACGGGGCAGACGGGGCCGAAGGCCACGCTCGTGCCCTTGCCCTGGAACGCCTACGCTCGGCCTCTGCCCAAGCGGGAAGAGGCCGAGGACGACGGCACGATGGTCACCGACCTGGCCGTTCTTGTGGACGCGGTGCGCGACGGTGCGGAACGGATGGGCTTCGGCGAACAGCGCAGCCCGTGGCTTCCGCCGCTGGCGGAGTCCGTCACGCTGGACGAACTGTCCACGTACGGTGGCGCACCGGCCACCACCCCTGGCGACGACGTGGCTCCCATTCCGTACGGCCTGGTCGACCTGCCGGCGAAGCAGACCCGCATGCCGGTGTCCTTGGACTTGGTGCACGGTGAGCACACCCTGCTGCTCGGTGGCGCTCGCTCCGGCCGCTCGACGGCACTGCGCACGCTCGCCGGCTCGCTGGCCCGGAACACATCCCCGCACGATGTGCACGTCTATGCCATCGACTGCGGCTCCAATGCCCTGCTGCCCTTGGTGCGTCTGCCGCACGTCGGTGCCGTCGTGACACGCGATGAGCCGGACCGGGTCCGAAGGCTGATCCAGCGCCTCCAGGCGGAGGTTGCCCGCCGTCAGCAACTACTGGCCATGGAGGGCGCGTCGAGCGCGGCGGAACAGCGCGCGGGAGCCTCCCCGGAGGAGCGCCTGCCCTGGATGGTGCTGCTCCTGGACAGTTGGGAAGGTTTCGCGTCGACCTTCGAGAATTACAACTACGGCCAGTTGCTGGAAGCGGCCCAGAGACTCTTCCGTGAGGGATCCGCAGCGGGCCTGAAGGTCGTCATGACGGCCGACCGCAGTGGTCTGAGCGGTCACGTCTCCTCGGCCTTCTCCGACCGACTCGTCATGCGCTTCGCCGACCCGAACGACTATTCAACGGCCGGTCTCCAGGCCCGCGAGGTCCCGAAGAACATGCCGCCCGGGCGCGCCCTGCGTATCACGGACACGGGCGTGGACGAGACGCAGATCGGACTGCTGGCGCCGGACCCGGCCGGCCAGGCCCAGGTCCGCGCGCTCCGCGAGATCGCGGAGGAGGCGCGAACGCGTTACGGCCGTGTCCCGGTGGGCCGCCGCCCCCTGCGCGTCGACGCTCTGCCGGCGCGCATCACAGCGTCGGAGGCGATGGCCCTGGACCCGGACTTCGTGCCGCCGTCGCCGTTGTGGGCCTTGGTCGCCGTTGGAGGCGACGAACTCCACCCCATCGGCATCGACTTGGAGGAGAACGGACCCGGTTTTGTGATTGCGGGCCCGCCGAAGTCCGGACGTTCGACTGCACTGCTGTGCGCCGCCGAGTCTCTTCTGCGAGCAGGCACTCCTCTGGTGGTCGTGACACCTCGCCGGTCCCCGCTGCGGGATCTCGAGGGCCGAGAGGGAGTCCTCGGCATGCTCAACGCGGAAAGCTCGGAGGGCGACCTGGAAGAGCTTCAGGAACAGCTCGGCGGACGTCCGTACGTCGTCGTGGTCGACGACGCCGAACTTCTCTACGACGCGCCGCTGGACGAGCCCCTGGAAGGCGTCATCCGCAAGGGGGCCGATGGCGGCGTGGGCCTGCTCGCCGCCGGCACGACGGACTCACTGTCCAGCCAGTACCGGGGCTTCGCAGTCGAGGCTCGCAAGTCCCGCAACGGCATGCTGCTGACACCGCAAAGCACGTCGGACGGCGAACTGTTCGGCATCCGGCTGCCTGCGAACAGTGGGGGCGGGGCAGCCGGCAGTGGGTTGTTCGTGACTGGCGGGGCGTTCGTGCCGGTTCAAGCCGTGATGAACGGCTGACCGAGGGCCAATCACGAGACTGCGGGCCCTGCCTTTTCAGGCGGGGCCCGCAGTTTTTTCTGGCGGTTACGGCTTGGAGAGAGGGAGGGATTCGGAGCCGGGCTCTTGCGGCCGCGTTGGATCGGGAGCCGCGAAATCCGGAGGCCAGGTTCGGAGGATCCAACGGCGGCGGAGCGTCACGGCGACTGCTCCCAAGAGGAAGAAGGCAGCGAGGGCCGCTGTGCCGTATGTCGGCAGGTTAGCGGGAGGATTCATTACCCAATCGTGGGCGAGAATGCGCGATGGGTTCGTGGGGTCGTAGGTCACCAGCATCGACTCACCGGCATGTGCGTCGGGAAGCATCCCGGCGATCTCGGAGAGCTCGACCGCCGTTCCTCTCTCAGAGCCCTGAATGAAACGGACCTTGACGTACCTGGGCTTGGTGTCGACGTCAGTGACCGTGGCGGCCACGGTGACGCCACGGGAGCGCAGATCCTCAACCAAGGAGCGCGACGGAAGCCAGAGGACAAGAACCATCCCGGCACACAGCGCCCCCAAGCCGATGCAAGCCCAGACAACACGCAACCCCGGAAGCTGTGGGCGTGGCTTGAATTCGGCCACGCTGGCGGCGGCCTGCCGTGCGCGTTCTGCCTTAGGGGGTAGCTGATAGTTGTCCGCAGGGCGGCGCTGCTGCTGCTTCTTCTTATTCATCGTGAACTGGCCATGGAAAAGCACGGCCTTCTTGTCGAAGCCCGTGTGTCCTGCTGAAAACGCCGCCGGGGGCACCCCGTACGAGGTTCGATGACCTCGAAGGAATGCCCCGGCAGGCTGCGGCATCGGCGTGGCCGCGTCGGCTCAGGTGGCGCGCTCGATGTTGTCGGCGCTGGTGTTGGCCGACTTGCTGGCCTCGTTCAGCGTGTCGACCCACTTGTCGAACGTCGGCTTCACGTCGTGCCAGTCGTTCCGGAAGCGGTCGGCCTTGGGGCCCTTCCAGTAACCCGAGCTCTGGCTGGTGGCCGTCTCCAGAGCCTTGATGAGGCCCTGGAGGTCGGTGGCCTTCTTGCCGAAGAGCTTGGACAGCTCCCGAAGCTGAGTGAGATCTGCACCGCGATCCATGGCGTTCCTCCCCGTGTCACGTAGGTAAACGGACTATCCGTTTGCAACAAGGGACGCTACCGCACCAGACGTAGTTGCAGTCCAGCGCCTTGGGTGATGGGAGTTTCGTGTGAACGAGTGGTGTTGGCCTGGGCGGGGAGCCCGACGAAGGCCTACACGTCGCGCCAGTATGCTGAGGCTCCTGGGACAGCGGGGGAGGCTGCTATGGCAAATCCTGACATTCAGGAACTCAACCAGCGGGCCGGTCAGCTGAGGTCGCTCGCCGATCACATCGACTCACTTGTCGATGCCGCCAAGAAGCACAGCACCATCGGGATGAAGACCTGGTCGGGCCCCAAGGCGGACGACGTGCGCGGGCGGCTCAAGAGCTGGCAGACGACGTGCGGCACGGTCGCCAAGGCGCTGCGCGACGAAGCGCACAAGTGCACGCAGGACGCCAAGGACCTGAAGGACGAGAAGAAGTAGCGGGCGCTGCCCCTGCTACGGCGAGAGGAACCCGTACCAGTGCCCTCGTACGACAGCTCCCGGGCCCGTTTCAGGCTGGCCGACCGCCACATCGCTGTGTTCGCACACCTCTTGGACGGTGAGACGCCGCCTGAGGAACTGTGGGAGTCGCTGGTCGAGCTCCAGCGCATCGGCCTGGTCGGCGAGGAGGGGGAACTGGCTCCGGTTCTCCGAGAGCCGCTCAGCGCCCTGGCCGACCCGATGGTCATGATCCAGGTGGAGATCACAGGCGAGCACGGCGTGGTCAACCACGGTGTGGTCGTGGGCCAGGAGGCCGTGATCTCACACGACGGCTGGCCGGGCGAGGAGGAGTCCGAGTACGTCTCCATCGAGCCGAACACCCTCGTGTGGGAACTGGCCCGCAAGGTCAACCTGCATCGCGGGGAAAAGCCGGTGGAAGGCGCTCCCGAGGTGCGAATCGAGACGACCATGGGTGCTCTGGACGCCGCGTTCGTCGCACTGGAAGAACCTGGTGCCGACGAGGAGGCGACCCGCGACCTCGTTCGCAAGGCACTCATCGAGGCGGACACCAAGCTCAAGGACCCGGTCCTGGGTCAACTCCTGGACTCGGTCGTCTCCCTGAACGCCACCTGGCGCATCACCACCGCCTGGGACGGCGAACACGAGGGCCAGCGCTCCACCATGGTCCGCGCCTTGGCCGTCTGGGACTGCGGTCCCCTCGGCTACTGGATCCGCGAGCAGCCCGAAGAACCCATCATGCCGGGCCAGGTCGGCCCGGACAGCGCGCTCGTTCTGGTGAAGTCCGACTCCGCCGAGGTTTGGGAGAAACTGACGGATCTGTTGCCGGACAAGGAAGAACTGCTGATCGCGGGTGAGTGAGACCGAAGTCTCGGGGTCATGACCGAGGCGTATCCGCGTGCGAGGCGACAGGAACTGCGGCGTTGGCCCGGCACGTTGGGGCTCCTCATCTTTATGCCCCTGGCGCTGACCGGGTGTGCGTGGCTGGCTCAGCACCAGGGCGCACTGGTGTTGGTGGGCGCGTTCCTGGCCATGCTCGTGCTGACCGTTGCCTGGGCCATGTGCGGTGCCGGACCGGGTGCGTGCGTGGCAGTTTTCGGGTTTGCCTTCATGCTTTTTGTGGGGCCGGCCATGGGCGACTACGTCCTCAACCACCGTGGCGTGCGGCACGGCGCAGTGATCGGCGACGTCAGCACGTACTGGAAGAAGCACGGGGACGGCCGGGCCTGCACGGTCGTCGCAACTGATACCGCCAAGTCCGACGCCTACGAGGTGGACGACCCCGACGGCTGCGACGACGACCTCCAGGAAGGGCAGAGCGTAACTCTGGTGGTCGATCCGGAGGGCTGGCTGAAACCACGGCTGAGCAGTCACGCCAACGGCGTTGCGCCATACCTGGTCTGAACGTCCGCAGGGCTGCTCGCCACGACGGAAGGTTTGTACTGTACGGGCGGCTTCGGCGGCGAGGGCTGCGGGCTTAGCCCTTAGCCCTTGAGCGGAGTCAGAACCAGTTCATCGGATTCGCCTTGGACTTGGCGATGCTCTTCCCCAGGTCTTTCGCCTTGTCACCGACCCAGCCGGCCGCCTTGCCCGCGCCCTCCTTGATGTCGTCCCAGTGCTGGACGACCTTCGCGCCGCCGTAGATGAGGCCCGTCCCCACCGCGAGGCCGATCGTGACCGGGTTGGGGGCGACCATGGCCGCTGTGAGAGAGGCGTTGAAGCCGACCTCGGCAACGTCGGCGACGTATGCGGCGCCCTTCTTCTTGAAGGCGTCGACGGGATTGCCCTGCGAAATGACGTTGGCGGCACTGAAGCCGGTCGACAGGACACCGCCCACTATGCCGGCGCCGCGGAGGAACCCGGCGGTCTTGGCCGCGGCGCCGAGGCCGGTGCGCAGGGCCCCCGCGCCTCGTGCGGCATTCGTGGCCTCCGCCACGGAGTTGGCGAACCGCTGGCCGTTCGCGGCCTTGGTGAACACCTTGACCAGGCTCGCGTTGCCCGCGCGGGCGACAGCTTGGCCGGAGTGCGTGAAACCGCCGTACATCCTGGCCGCCTGGTCGGAGCCGACCAGGAAGTCGATGACTCCGTTGGCGCGAAGCGTGTTCATCAAGGGCGTCGCACGCACCCAGTTGTAGCCCTGGCCGATCAGGTCTCCGCGAATGCCGCTGGTGAGTGGGATGCGGGAGAGGCTCTGATAGGTGGTGCTACGGCCGAAGAGTGAGCCGAGCTGACCGGGCAGCCAACTGCCCGGCGCGCTCAGAGAACGCAGCTTCGGCGTCCACTTGATCAGGCCGTTGCCCGCGGACCGTATGAGCCCGCTCTCGGAGCCGCGCAGGACCACGCCGAGCCGCGTCTTCCAGGTCCGAAGGGCACCCGTCTTCAGCGAGTTGCCCAGCAGCACCTTGGTCAGTGACGTGCCCTGAAGGGTGACGACGGCCGTGGCGGCGGTCACGGAGCCCCAGTCGCCGTACAGGCCGATCATGGAAGCGATCGTCTCTTCATGCGGCTGGAGCCCGGGGATCTGGGCTATGGCGTGAGCCTCCAGCCGCTGAATCCAGTCCGCCAGCGACTCGTCGGGCTGTCGCTTGAAGTTGTAGGCGTTCGGATCGTCGCTGGCCGCGACGGAGTTGGCCAGGAGGAGAGCGTCGGGGCCGAAGCCTTCGTTCTTGTACTTCTCGATCTCCTTGGGGCTGAACCCGGCCCACATGAGTCCGGCTTGAGGGTCACCGCTTTCCAACCGGGCGAAGACGGCCCGCTTGCGCAAATCCGGTGCCGTGTCCTTGGCCCAGCCGCGCAGAGGCTTGAGCGAGGTCAACTTGCTCGTGACGCCCAGCCTGGAGGCTCTGGTGAATGCCTCATCCAGTCCGTCCTGGACCCCACCGCGCCCGTCGAGCAGCTTCGCGAGTTGATCCAGGTCGTCCGGATTGACAGTCCTCATGCCCACGTTTCATTTCCCCAGAGCGTGTGTCCCGGAACCAGCCGGTCAAGGCTGTGGAGTCGCTGCTCAGCATATGAACGAGGCTTGGCGTGAGGCCCTTGGATCACCAACTCTTTACCGTATGCAAACGCATTCTTCAGGGAAGCTTTGATCCTGACTCGGCACGTTCTGCGGCTGTGCTCAGCCGGTACGCATGAGCGCATATGCGAACACGAGGCGCCGGTCCAGCCACGCGGCCCGGACCAGGAACCTGCGGTCGCCCTCGGAGGTCAGGACGAGTTCGTCACCGGCTTTCCACTCGAGGACTCGCGACTTGGCCGGCTGGTCACCGCCCTCGGCCCCCATGTCGGCGACGGCTTGGACGACGCCCAGCAGCATCTTGCCCGCGCCGCGCTGGACCATCTCCTTAGGGCCGCCCTTCGCCCACTCTGCGCTGGTCACGATCTCGGGGTGCCCTGGTTGAGCGATGCGCCAGGTCGGCTTCAAGGCGTGCTTCAGCGGAGCGATGCGCTGAATCGTCCCGATGACCTGCCCCCGCACGTCACGCACCGCGTAGTGGCGCCGGCCGTCGACGTCCTGCGGCTCGTCGAGGGAGCAGAGCAGCCTGCCGCCTTCCGCGTCCTCGTAGAGACGCCGATCGTCCGCAGCCGAGGACTGCGGCGGAAAGAAGGCACAGGGTGCGTTGACGCGTTGGGCACCTGAGCCCTGCGGAACCCGGAAGGCACGGACACCGAGCACGGCACGCTTGCGCTGCGCTGTGGCGGGCCGTTCCTCGTCGGTGATGGCGAACTCCCAGGCGTCCGTCCAGGGGACGACGTGAATAGGAGGTTCGTCGACGTGCCTGCTCTTGCCGAACACGGTGCCTCTCCGGATTACTTTGAGGATGGGTTCCGACCATAACCCCGGCTGGTGAGGTCCGGTCGCGGACGGTCGGGCATCCGGAGGCCGAGGTCGAGCTGTGCACTCCAGCGCGCTACGCGCTTGTCCGCTTCATCCGTATGACGTCCTCGGGCAGCTCGGAGCTGGTCCCCCCTCCGACTTGACCGTCTGCTGCTTCTGGCCCGCCTCGTGCTTGGCCCACCAAGCCAAAAGGTAGACAACCCAGACCAGGAGCGACTGCAGAAGCTTAAGCGAGAGCTCGAGAAAGGGCGACGCGACTTTGTCACCGCCTTGAAAGGGGCGGGTGCTTTCGGAGGTGGAGCTGAGTTTTAGCAAAGGCGGACTGGCAGAGTTCGTTACTCCGCCGTGTCCGAGAATCTTTGCATCAGGGCGAATGGGGACGACAACACGGCGCCACCCAGGGTGAGGACTTCAGTGTCCACCTCCTCCAGCACGATGGCGATCGCCAGATCCATGGCATCAACCGGGCCAGTGGCCGTGCCCGCGCGGCAGGTCGTGGTCGGCGGAACGTGCCGACCGGGCTCAATCGAGACCCGGACGCCCTCTCTCTCCAGGACCTTCACACTCCCCCACTCCTCGGAGGAGTAGACGTACTCGCGACCTTCGTACGCGATGCGCAGCGCCCGGTCCTCCTTTCGTAGGGCCCGGGCGTTGAAGCGCAGCTCCGCGTGTCGGCCTCCAAGGGTGAGCTCGGCCTTGAACAGCGAAGGCTTTCCTGACCTGCGCTTCCCGCGGAAGTTCGTCTCCGGGAAGGCGGGGCCGCTCAGGCTGGCGGTGTCCATTCCCTTTTCGAGCGGCCGGTAGAGCGGGCAGCGCTCCACGGTGACGGATCCGAAGTGCCCCACGTCTCCCTTGACTCCGGCCTTGGGCAGCTCCTTCTTGGTGCTGACGCTGTACGGCGTCAGCTCGAATTCAAAAGACTCACTACTCGTTTCCATGACGACAACTGCTCATTCCGTGCTTGGGTTCTTCCGGGGCTCTGGATCTCGTTGTTGCTAGTCGAACGGGTTGAGCGCGCTGCCCAGCTCCTTGGCGCCGTCAGCGATGTCGTTCCCGATGTCGCTTGCCTTGTCGCCCACCCAGTCTGCCGCCTTGCCGGCGCCTTCCGTGATGTCGTCCCAGTGCTCGACGACCTTCAGCCCCCCGTAGACGATGCCGGTCCCTACAGCGAGACCGATCGTGACCGGATTGGGTGCGATCATCGCCGCGGTCAAAGAGGCATTGAACCCAACCTCCGCGTAATTGGCCAGGTAGCCGGCCTTGCTCTTCTCCCACTCCTTCGCGTGGTCCATGGTGGCGATGTTGGCCACGGAGAATGCCGTCGCGCCCGCCGACCCGACGATGCCCGCCCCTCGCCACAGCCCCGCGGTCTTAGCTGCCGCGCCGAACCCACCGGTTTTCCCGACCGTCCAGAGGCTGGCCTGTCCCGCGCGGGTGACCTGCTGCCCGGAGTGGGTCAGCCCGCCGTACATGCGCGCCATGTCGTCCGAGCCGGCGAAGAAGTTGATGGCCTGGTTGGGTGTGAATCCCAGCAGTTTGGAATTCATGAAGCCGCGTGCTCGCAGCTTGTCCCACCCGTCCCCCCAACGGTCGCCCAGCCAACCGGAGCTGAAGGGCACGTTGGCGACCCTTTGGTACGTCTGACTCCGGGAGGCCATGCTGCCAAGCTGCCCGGGAAGCCAGCTGCCGGGGGCGGTCAACGACCGTATCGGAGGGTTGTACCCCTTGAGCATCCTGCCCGCCCAGCGCAGGATGGGGTTGCTTCCGGCCGCGGTCCACCGCGCCTCGAGAGCAGCCTTCATCGGCCCCAGCTTGCCGGTCTTCACCGCATTGCCCAGCAGCACCTTGGTTCCCGAGAAGCCGCTCGCCGCCACAACCTGCGTTGCGGCAGCAACGTTGAACACGTCAGCGCCGAACTTGATCATCTCGGTGAGGGTTTCTTCGTGCGGCTCCAGACCAGGGACCTTCGAGAGCGCATGCGCCTCTAGCCGTGCGACCCAGTCACCGAGCTTCTCTCCCGGCTGTCGCGACAATTCCTTCGCATTCGGATCGTCACTCGCTGCCACCGAATTGGCCAGCAGCAGCGTCTCCGCCTTGATCCCTTCGCCCTTGTACTGCTCCAGGTCCTTTGGCGTGAACCCCGCCCACAGCAGCCCGGCGATCGGGTCGCCGTTCTCCAGACGCAGGATGACGGCGCGCTTACGCAGATCCTGGGCCTCGCTCTGAGTCCACGACCTCATCGGCTTCAGGGGCGACAGATGCCCGCTCACCCCGAGTCGGGCGGCTCGCGTGAAGGCCTCGTCCAGGCGGTCCTCTACGCCACCGCGTCCTTCCAGGAGTTTCGCCAAGTGCTCCAGGTCCTCGGGATTCGCCAACCGAAGCGACATTTTCTCCCCGCCTTGCGATAGCCGACTGGGCCTCCGTCGATCGCATCTGAGGTTATGCGTGGCCCTCCCGTTCCACCAGGGCCGGTCCGCCGGTGTCATACCGTGAGAAGACCGCGCGAGGCCGGTTCACCCAGGTCAGCGAGTTGATGAGGCACCCCTACCGGACACAACCGGCAAACCTGCCTAACGGAGTCCTGCCAGCTCGCTGTTGAGGGGCGGTGGGTAACCTGACCCGGACGAAGACCTCCTAAGTCGAATGGAGCGGTCGTGGGCGGCACGGACGGTTCTGGAGCCGGCGCATCGACAGCGCCGTACGGTCAGGCGGTGGTGTACGAGGAGAAGCTGCCGAGGCGCTGGATGATCGCTACCGCGGTGGTACTTGCCATCTGGGTCGCCTATCAGGCCAGCATCCTGCTTCCCGAGGACAGCACGGTTTGGTTCGTCATTCTAGGTTTTTCGACGATCCTCGCGCTCGTATTCAATGGTGTGCCGATTTCCAAACGCATCTATAATCGAATTCATATTCGAGACGGGTGGCTGACCGTGGGGCGGGAGAGGATCCTGGTGGAGTCGTTGACGGTCGACTCACTTCGGGAAGCTCGTGAGCAGCCAACGGATGCGGAGTTCGTCGCGTCCTTGACTTCGCGGTCGCGTGAGGAACTCGCGGAGTTGCGACGGAGGAGTCGTGCGACCGGGCCGCCCCGGATCATGGGTGGGGGATGGGCCGTGCCGATGGGCATGGATCAGATCGTGGTCCAGACCGCGCAGGGTGAGTCGCTGCTGATCGCCACTCACCACCGCGAGGCGCTGGTGGACGCACTGATGCGAGCCCGTCAGAGGTAGAGCCGGGGCCCGGCTCCGAGGTCCAACAACCGTAGCCTCGGTAGGCTGCTCGCGTGCCTGTGCTGCTTCCTTCTCGGGAAGGAGCCGTCTTTGATCACTGAAGGAGCTTCGTGACAGGCCAGCAGCCCGCCTCGAGGATGGCGATCCGCTGGCCGGACTACTGTTCGCCGGATTCACTCCTGAGCAGCTCAAGAACAAGGATCTGCCACCAGACATCCTGTTGGTCGCCAATGCAACCGCGTCCGACAGCGATCTCGACGATGACTGGCTCAAGAAGAAGGACGGCGAGACCCTCGACGACTGGCTCGTCAGGGTGCAGGGCGACGCTGTCACCCAGCTCACGGGCAACGAGACGCTAGGCAAGACCGTCGCGACATACATCGACGGGGCCGCCAACCTGTCGGCGTTCTTCACCTCGTCAACCACAGCGCTGGCGGGCAGCTGGTCGCTCACCAAGTACTTCAAACGTCCAAGGTGCTCAATGCCCCGGGCACCCTGACTTCCCGCCTGATCAACGGCCACTGGGACAAGCTGTCCAGGATTCCCAGGGCCGGGAGTTGGCCGACCCGGGTGCCGACCGGTGTGCTCGCCGGCTCCGATGAGGCTCCGATGAGGCGGCGATGCTCGCCGGGTACATGCGCAACGGTGCCTTCTACATGCCCACTTCCTCCGAGGCTAACCTGCTCCGTGTCGCGCAACGCGGCGGTCTCGCCAATGCGGCGAAGGCCGCCGGGTGGATGCGCGGCGCAGGCATTGTCGGTTCTGTCGCTACTACGGCCTGGGGTGTGGCCAACCTGGCGACCATGGATCACGGCAAGGCGTGGAAGGAGGACAAAGCCAAGTGCCTCTCCAACTGGACCGGTACGGCGTTCAACGCCTCGCTCACCCTCGCTATGGTCGCCCCCACCCCGGTCACCGTCGGTCTCGCCGTCGGCACCGGAGTTGCTTATGCCGGAACCCTGCTATGGGACAACGGGGACAAAATCGTCGAGGGTGCGAAGGAGGCCGCGGACTGGGTCGGTGACAAGGCCGAGAAGGCTGGCGAGGTCATTTCCGACGGTGCCAAGAAGCTCGGTAGCGCCCTCACCCCGTTCGACTGATGCCGACTGTGGCACATCCGCGCCGGGCGGCGCGAGGAGGAACCATGCAGCAGCACACGTACACGCTCGACCACTGGGAGGACCGTTCAGGTCATCGGTTGACCTGGAAGTTCGGGTATTGGGGCACAGCAGGGGAGTTCGGCAGGATCGAGGTGGTCTACCCGTCGAGCCGGCACGGCGACCGTCATGTCACAGAGGTCAGGGGCGACACCGTGCCCGTCACCTCCTTCATGGGCTGGGCCTACGGACGAAAGCCCTCGCTTTACATAGCGGAGCTCAGTGTCGGCGGGGCCGGAGTTCGGCTCAAGCGCAACCGATGGGCACAGACCAGAGCCGGTCGGGCACTGCGAATGCAGGTGACCGGGCGGGAGTATCGCTACCTCGCGACCAGCGCACGGCACCGCGACCGGGCCCTGATCCGGAACGGTGTTGAGGTCCGGATCCTTCGCCACGGCAGCGGTGCACGGAAGAAGGCCACTTTCACCGTCCTTGGCCAGGCTGACGCCACCGACCTCGCCCTGGCTGCCGTGATGTGCGGCGTCAACACCCGCAATCTCACCAGAGCAGGGGCCGTCCGTGCCTTTTTCGCCAGGTCGCTGCAGTGGCTGGACGTATTTCAGTGACCCCCATGTACTCCCTGAGCCATCACCGCCAAGCGTTTCCGCTGACGAAAGCGACCCCCAATGCCCTCGTATGACAGCACGCGGGGTCGGTTCCGGCTTGCCGAGAGCCACCTGGCCGTCCTCGGTCACGGCATCGAAGGAAAGGAGGTGCCCTTGGAACTGGCCGAGGCCGACCGCGAACTGCGCGAGGGGCGGGCCTACAGGCCTTCAAAGCGTGGTGTCGGTGGGGCTGACGCCCCTCGATCGCTGCTTGAGGCGGCCGAGCGATTTGCGAGGCGACGAGAGCGCGGTCATCGCGCACAGCTGCGGGTTCGGAGGCTCTGGCTCTCCAGAGGCCGGGTCATTGCCGCCGCTCAGTAACCGGCTGTGCACGTTGCTCTCACTGAGATCTCGGCGGCCTTTGTGGCGGCTGCCCCCACGCGCATGCGCGTGAGGGCTTGTCAGCAGCGGCCAAGGCGCGGAATTCAGCGATTGACGGACTGAATCTCTTGGACGGTGACGTCCTGGTCGTTGCCGAAGGTGCCGTTCGGAAGGTCGCCGCCGGCGCCGCCGGTGCCGGTCCAGGCGATCTCCCAGGTGATGGTGGCCTGGAGCTTGAAAGTACTGTCGCCGGAGGAGCGGAGGTACTTGAGGCCGCACGGCGGGGTCCGGTCGGACTTGCCCTTGGCGTAGGGCTCGCCGATCGAGCCGGCGTTGATGGTGCACTCGCCCGAGGCCGGGTAGGTCTCTGCGTCCTCGGTGCCGGGTTCCAGCCTGAGGGAGACCGGCTTGGCGGTGGTGGTGGCCTGGATGTTCAGGCCTCCGGCATTGAGCTGAGCCGTGACAGAGACTTCCTTGAACTTGGCCCTGTCGAGCCAGGCCCAGGTGGGGAGATTGACCTTGGTGGCGGTCTCGGGCGCGAGAGATACTTCGGTGGTCGGCAACTCGATGCGGTTGTAGGCGAGTTCAGCAAGAACGCGCGGGGTTACCGCGTTCTCGACGGGTGGGGCATCGCCTGTTTCGGCCCAGAAGGGCTTCCGGTCGCACGCCTGGGCCTCTGGCTCCATCCAGCGGTCCTCGTCGCGGATGGCCACCCACCAATTGCCCTCGTCTTTCTTGTCGAGGTTGTAGTTCTTGTACTTGCCGTCCTTGTAAGTGTCGCGGAACTTGCCGACCGACGCCTTGGCGTAGCTGTGCTGACCGGGCGTGTTGACGGTCTCGTTGTACTGTCCCTCGACATATTTCGCGAATTCCTCAGCACTTCGGGGTTCGTACCAACAGGCGGGCGGTGACCAATCGCCCACTGGTTGCAGGCTGCCAGTGCCGCCACCTGACTCGCTGGCAGACGAACCGCTGAAGGTGATTTTGGAGACGAGGCTGGTTCCGTCCGTACCGCCGCTAGGGGCGGCCTTTTGGCCGTTGGACTTGCCCGGCGTGCCCCATGCGAACGCAGTGGCCGGTGTGAGAGCGAGAACGCCGGCAATCGTCGAGGCAACGATCCATCGACGCTGACCTCTTATCGCAGGCACGTCTTGTTTCCCCGTTCCGACTCAAGCTTCGTCGTCTGCCACACGCCGCTGCTGTTCTTCTCCAGACGTGTGCTGTACAGCACGAAGGAGTCGTCGGATGCGGGTGTCTTGTCGATCTTGTTGGTCTTGCGATTCTTGTTGAACGCCTTACTTTCATCTGCGCAGTACGAGACGCCTGCGGACTTCTTGTCGAACACGCTGATATCGGGTGCGTAGTAGCGGACCGCCCCGTGGTAGGTGAACCCGGAGTCCACGATTCCCTTGACCCAGTCCCGGCTACCTGCGAGGGCGCTGTCCGCCTGATAGAAGCGCAGGGCGGGGGACTCTGGATCGCCCTGCGTGACCGCATAGGTCACCGCTGACTGCGCTAGTCCTGCGTCCGCCAGGATTTCGTCCTTGGCGGCGTTTCCGGTGGTCCAGCCCTCGAACGTTTCCTTGACGTCCTTGGGAAGATCCATTCTCGGACGCTTCGCGTCGCCATCGGATGTGCTAGGCGGAGTTGGCGATGTGGACTCTGCAGAGTCGGCGCCGGCGATCTTGTCGCTGGACTTGTCGTCCCCGCTACCGCAGGCCGTCAACAGCAGTGCTGCCGTCGCCACCAGTGCGGCAGCAACGGGCAATGGGCGGCGCTTCACAGTGACTCCCCGTGAGACAGAAGTTCAGTCAAGACCACCGACGGTATCGGTGAGGTTCCCGGTCCACCAGGGCGAACTTCCGCGAATACAGGGGCAATCCGGGTGTATGGGGATCGCGGGAGGCTGGTTGTGTCCTGATCGTGCCCAAACAGGGGGTGCCCCCGGAGGGCGCTGTGTGCGATGTCCGGGGTCATGGTGCTCAGGTGTCTCGATTCGCTAGTGCGGTGTCTTGCACCTCAAGCAAGAGCACGGAGGAAACGCCGACATAGCAGGGGCCGGGTCGGTGTGGTCGTCGGCCAGAATCTCGATCTCGCCCCGGTCGTCGGTCGTCGAGCCTGGGCCCCTCGGAGGGAACCCATCGACGCGGCGGCCAGCAGCTGCTTCTGGAGGGCCTCTCGCACCGCCGATGCCCCAGATGTCAGCTCGTATGATGCTTTGAGGTGGATAGGGCAATTGGCCTGTTTGCTGTTTGCCCGCATGTAACGGTGTGTGCTGTGCGCTCCCCCGGCCAGCCTGCCATGTGGTTCGATTGCCTTTGCTTTGCGTGCCTTGACGTGGCAAGCCAGTTGCGCTGTGCGGCTTGCTGGGCTGGGTGAGACGCTGTTCTCAAGTGCCTGATGTCGCGCCTGTCTGTGGCCGTATAGATCTGATGGGCATGGAAGTGACCGGACTGATGGATGAGGGGAAGGCGTCAAGCGTATGAGCGGGGTGTCGTTCGAGCTGCAGCGTGCTGCGTCATCCGGCAAGGGCCCTCATGGCGATACCTACTCGTGGGTGGGGCACGTGGAAGGGCTCGGGCGTATCGAGCTGGCCTTCCCTACGGAGTACAGCGACTACCCGTCGGAATATTGCGAGGTGGCCGCGAGCGGACAGAACTTGCCGCTCACCACATATCTCGGGCTGCGCTATCTCCGTCGCCCCCTGCTGGCGAGTGGGGAGCTGCGGGTCGACTGGGATCCAGCGGAGCTCTCCAGGAACGTGTGGTGGCCCGGCCGCAGGGGGCGTGCTCTGCGGATCTTGGTCAAGGGGCGTGAGTACACCTACGCCGAGCGGGGCGGCAAGCGCAGCCACGAACTCGTGCGCTCAGGTGCCGCCGTGCACATGAGGCGTTCGAGCTGGAGTAACCCACGCACGCTTTCTGGGACATGCCTGGGCGAGGCGGATGCCCTCGACATCAGTCTCGCTCTCGTCCTTGAAGGCGTCTACACGCGGAACCTCACGACGCGCGGTGCGCTCGTGTCGCTGCCGGGACGTTTCCTCAACCGGTTCAGCTTTCTATGATCACCCGTCAAACGATCTCTGATTCTTCAATTATCTCTGACTTCAGGGGGACACAACAGAATGCCTTCCATGGATGCGGCCCGGCGCCGATTTCGGCTGACCGATTCCCATGTCAGCGTGCTGGGATTTCTTGTGGAAGAAGAGCAGATCCCCGACGAGCTGTTGCAGGTACGGGCCGAGTTGCGGGAGGCAGGGATGCTCGACGCTGAGGACAAGATCTCGGCTGATCTCTATCCGCTCGTTGCGACGCTCATGGAGCCCCGGCTCATCGCCCGAGTCGAGATGACCGGACCGCAGGGTGTCACCCAGAGTGGAGCCGTCATCGGGGACGATTTCATTTACACGCACGAGAACTGGCCTGGTGACGCCGAGTCGGAGTACGTCCCCGCAGAGCCCGAAACGCTGGTGTGGGCGCTGGCCCGGATGGTCGATCTGCACCGGGACTTCACCGAAGAGGGGGACTCCGGTGAAGTGATTACGTCGACGATGAGCACGTTCGATCGTGTGGTCGAGCGTATGGAGGCGGGGCAGTTCGAAGAGCCGGAGGCTGTGGCCCGAGCAGTGGACGCCCCGGCGCGGCTGGCCGAGGTGCTGGCCCAGCTGAACTGCATGTGGCGTATCACCATGGCCTGGCGGGGGGCTGAAACGAAGGGCAGCGGGCTGGCAGTACGGGCCCTCGTAGTGTGGGACTGCGGAATCGAGGGGTACTGGCTGCGGGAGTTGCCTGCCGAGCCGATCATCGAGCGTCAGGTGGACGCGAGCAGTGAACTGCGGGTTCGGCGTACCTCGGCCAAAGAACTATGGCAGATGATCACGGATCTACTTCCGGACGGGGCGCAGCTCGCCTCCGCGCAGCATTCCCAGGCCATGTCCTAGTCCGGCGCACGCCTCGGCGTTTCTGAAGCAGTCCTTGGCGTTCGAGTCTTTCGCTTAGCGGCACCGGCCCAACCACATAGCGCAGCACCTGACGGGGAAGAATGAGCGACAGTTCCAAGCGCATGGCCAATCCAGAGGACATGGAGCACTTGGCCAAGCTACTCGATGGCAGAGGCAATCTGCGGGACAAGCTGGACGAGGCCTTCACCCGGGCTTCTCGACTTGGGGTAGGGGACAAGCTGGGTCCCATCAAACCGCTGAGGTCATGGACCGACGACACGGCAGTCGACCTACGCCGGCGGGCGGCCATTCTGCGGGCCGAGAACGGGGACCCCCGGGCAGCGGCGCTGTACGCGGGATTCCGGCCGGAGGATCTCAAGGCTGGGGAACTCCCGCCTGACGCCATGCTCATCGCGAACGCCGCCATCGCGAATGGTGACAAGTTTGATGCCGCCTGGCTGCAACGCAAGCCGGGCGAGACGTACCAGGATTGGCTGCAGCGTATCCCGGGTGACGCTGTAGGCAAGATCAGCGGCAATGAGAACCTAGGCGAGGTCGTCAGCGACTACATCGACCTGACGGCCCTCGTTTCGACCGTTCCGGGCGCTTTCTCGATGGCAGCCCTGGGAACGTGGAAGCTGTACAAGCGTTTCAGGCATGGCGACTTGATGAAGGCGCCAGGGACGACACTCGCCCAGATCCTCAAGGGCCAGGGATCCAAACTCCTCCCGGCCCAAATAAGGTTGCTCGGTGCGCAGATCGGCCGGAGCACGCCCCCCGTCGTCCTCAAGATCCTCACCGGATCTGACACACTCGCCCAACTACACGGCGGGCGCCTGCACGCCTGGGAAGCGAACCTTCTCAAGGTCGGCAAGAACATGGGCGCGGCCTCGCGGGTCGCCGGGGCGAGCCGACTGGGGGCGTTCGCCTCCGGAGCGGGGGGCGCACTGCGTACCGCCGGATTCTGGCGTGCGACAGGCATCGGCGGCAGCGTTCTGGCCACGGGCATCGGGGCCGTTGACGTCTATCAGGAGGGAAACCCTGTCGATGCGTTCAAGCGAGACAAGGCGGGATACGTTGCGAAGGTGTCGGGTGTGGCCTTCAACGCCTCGCTCACTGCCGCCATGGTCGCGCCCAACCCCGTGACGTTTGGTGCGGCAGTTGTCACAGGCGCGGTCTACGGCGTTGCGTCCATCGTCGATAACTGGGAAAAGGTCAAAGCGTTCCCTGGGAAAGTCGCGGACGCAGGAGCCTGGGCAGGGAAGAAAATCGGCGAGGGGGCGGGGAAGCTCGTCGAGGGGGCGAAGGAGTTGGGCAGTGCCCTCAATCCCTTTGACTGATTTTTCCCTCGAGAGCTGTAGGGCAGGAGGCAGCCGCAAATATCGTTTTTCAGCTGCGGCGCTTACTGGCCCCCCATAATGTGAGCTGTTGAGTGACGGAGGCGGGGCTTGATCCCCGGGTGAGTGCACTGCCGGGGAACGCACGGCAATTGCCGCCTGCGTAGGAGGCCTTTCGGGTACGGGCGGTGGCGGCCTTGGTGGCGGGCTGGCCTCGCGAGGATGTTGCGGCGGACAGTCCTCCAGGTCTCTCTCAAGGCCGTCGACAAGTGGTGGGCGAGTGACTGGCGGGCGGGCGGGCGGGCGGGCGGGAGGCGCTGGCGCCCAGCTACGCGGGCGCCGGGTCGGCGAACAGAGGTTCTCGATGAGGCCGAGCGGCAGGATCCGGCAGGCCGTACTAGATCACCGCTCCTGCGCGTGGGCCAGGCTGGGCAACTGTGGACACGTGCCGCGGATAGGCGGGTGGTCGAGCAGGACACGGAAGCGGTCCGCGTCCGGAGGGAGGAGACATAGCCTGCTATTCGCGCGCAGAAGAAGGCCGAGGTTGGCTCGGTGCCTTTCGCTGGCCAACCCGGCATACGTTCCAATCAGGTCGGGTCGTACCTGGGACGAGAAGGGGCGCACCGTGGTCGTCCACCGCACGCGGTAACCGGTTCTCGGCCAACGCGATGTCCGCTATCAGCATCAAGGACCGTATGCACTTCACGGTCTTCACCGAGACCTTCGATGCCGACGTCATGTGCCCGGTTCCTCGACCGGCTCGAGGGCCACTTCAACCGGACGGTGCACCTCGTCGTGGACGGCCCCTCTTCTTTGAGTTTCTGATCAATACTTACGGACTACGCGTTTCGGTATGGGCGGTCACTGCCTGGAGTAGTGCGGTGAGGAAGGCCACGCGATCACGTGTGGCGAAGCGGAGCTGCTCGCCATTCCGAGTGTGGATCACGACACTGTCCATGCCCATGGGGACACCCCAACCGCCACCCACAAGCCGGGGATTTCTTGGTCCATTCCCGTGTTGTCCTTGTCCGGATGCGTTAATCCCGTTTATTGATTCGGTGTACCGATGGGCTGCCGTGGGAAGCACCGCTTGGGAGGCCTCCCGTATGGAATTGGGGTCGATGTCGGCGAGTGCAATGCACTCTCGACCAACTCGGAGCGTCTGCGTACCTATCTGAATCCGGTTGTAGATGAACTTGGAGACCGGAACAGCCAGGCAGGGCAGTAGAACCAAGAGGAACAATGCGCACAGGCCGAGCCAGAGACCGATCTCATCGGGAATCGTGTCTAGTGCCATGTAACCTATGCCGGCCAGATAGGCGGTGATGCATATCCCGGACCATGTTTTTGGTGTCTTTTCTTCGTATTGCATAATCTTGACTGCACCCTTCATTGTTTGGAAACGTATTCCTCAACGCATACTGAATGTCCGCATGGAGAGCAGTCCCAGGGAGCACGAACCCGTAGCGTCCTCATAGTGGGCGCTTGCGATCGCCGATCGCTGAACCCGCGGTCCCGCCCATCGTCGGTCAGCACCGCTCGCGGGCTTCTTGCCGCTCGTACCCCGATTGCCCGGAAGTCGCTCGTACCGCAGCGAAGAGGCAACCGCATTATGTCGTCGAGGTGAGGTGTGCCTTCCACGCCTTCTGTCTCCCATTCGGCCATCACCTGTTGACGAACTGGATCTCCTGAACGCTGACCTTCTGCTGGGCGGCGCTTCACAGTGACTCCCCGTGAGACAGAAGTTCAGTCAAGAGCACTCACGGTATCGGTGAGGTTCCCGGTTTCACCAGAGCGAACCTGCTCGAGAACAGGGGCAATTCGGAGCGTATGGGGCTCTCGGGCGGCTGGTTGTGTCCTGATCGTGCCCAAACAGCGGGTGGCCCGAGATGTCGCAGTGCGCGACGTTCGGGGCCGTGGCGCGCAGGTGGCTCGATTCGCTAGTGCGGTGTCTTGCACCTCGGGCAAGTGCGCTGAGGATAGTCCGACATGACAGGGACCGGGTCGGTGTGTTCGTAGGCCAGGATCTCGTCCTCGCCCCGGTTGTCGGCCACCGTGCCCTCTGCGTCGATCTTGTAGACGCGCAGGGTGAGGCGGGAGCGGCGATGGTCAGGTTCGGGATTTGAGGGGGTCTGCCGGGAGCGGGCAGTGGGTGGCACAGTCCGGGCAGGCGTACACGTTGAAGCCAGGGCCTGTGGGGGCGTGGACCTGGTGAACCAGACCTGGTTCGTCCGTGTTGAGCTGACAGCGGGCGCACCTTCGGGGGGCCGGGCGGGTCATCATGTGGCCGCCGGGACTCGTATGCCGTGAATGTGCTTCGGGCGCGTGTCGATGCCGGAGGTGGCCAGGTGGGCGGCTCGGCGGCGTTCGCGTCGGCGGCGGTTCTCAGTGGAGTCCAGGACGTAGGGGGGTGCGAGGTGGGAGACGTTGCCGGTGAGTACTTCAGTGAAGTGGGGAGGGGGCGGTGGGGTGATCCGCAGGGTGGCCGGGTGTCGAGGCGGTGTCGGCCTCGGGGGAGTGGGTGCAGAGGCTCAGCATCCACGCGAGGGCGCGGACGACGTGTACCTCGAAGCATCGGCGGCGGACGCGGCGACGCGGGTGCTGCAGCCTGGTAGTTGGCCTCTGTGATGCTCTGTCGCACGGTGCGTGAAGGGGTCTTCACAAATGCTGCCTGGGCGTATTTGTCTCATAGGCGGTTTCCTTCGGTGCCTGCCGCTCATGGGATCATCCCTTGGCACGCCGACCACCTAGTGGACCGATTCGGCCGACCCGGACGGGGCGCTGCAGCAGCCGGGTTTCCCCGGCGGATTGTCCACGTTCGAGCAGGACGTGACCGTCAAGGAGGCCCAGGCCGTGAACCGAGCAAGTGGCATAAGCCTTGGCTGAGGGCGCGGTTCGAGCCGGGCGGGGTGGGTCGGGGGTTGGGTGGCGAGCCGACGTCGTCCGGTGGTCGGTCTTCAACCTTGCTTGTGCTGGTGGCTCCTTGGGGCTCGCCTGGCTCAGCCCCGTCGTGCCGTTGTGGGCGCCGCTGCGCTCGGTGGCCCTGCTCCTCTCCTGGATCGTGCTGCCACTTGCATCGGTCCTGGTGCCGGTCCTGCTGTTGCGGAGGGTTCCGCGCAAGCAGCGGAAGGTCGCCTGGCAGCTCGTCGTTCCCGTCGTCGCGGGAGTGGCGCTGGGCATCTTCGGGACCGGGGCAGGTGATCTGGTTGCCCTGGCGGAGCGGGGCGAGTGGGCCGACGCCGTGGTCGTGCGCAAGGACGACGTCAAGACCAACTACTGTGACCTGCGGAGGGTCGGCGGTCGTGAGATCTCTCCCTCGCTCTCGGAGGGTGACGGGTGCCGGGACTGGGTGGAGGTCGGTGACAAGCTGCGTGTCCGGTACGACCCCGCAGGCGTCGCCAGTCCCACCACCGACGTGGAGCGCAGCTCGGACACCGGGCTGCTCGCGGTCCTCTTCGGCCTCGCGGTCCTGATGGGTACTTGGGGTGGCGTGCGGCAGAGCCGGTGGGACAGGGAGTACGTCCCGGCCTGAGTGGGGGCACGCGCTCAGTACATCGCTTCCTTCGGGACCTCGATCTGCCTGAACTCCACCCACCGCCCCAGCCGTTCGTATCGCTCCGCCACCACGAACAGCACGAGCGGAGCCGGAAGGCCGATCAGGGCAACCGCCCACACCGGCAGCAGCCAGCCCAGTTGGGACACGCACAGGCAGCAGGCCAGCATCGACGCTGCCGTGCGGGCGAATGACTTCGCGTCGGCGGTCATCCTGCGGCGGCTGTCCGGCGAGTTCGTGATCAGGGCGCCGGCGCGCATGCCCAGGGCGGCGCCCGCCAGCGCGCCCCAGAGGAGGCCGCCCGGCAGGAACATCGCCGGGTAGCCGTCGTGAGGGAAGCTGAAGTTGAAGCCGGAGACCATGCCCGTGACCGCGCCGAGGAAGGTGCAGCAGAGCGCCGTGACCGCGGTGAGTTGGTCTCGGATCTGTGGGGAGAGGGAGCTGCCCTTGTCGCTACGTACCTCTCGTACCTCACGGAAGACGCCACCCGAGCCGACGACCAAGACCGGCGTGCCGATCACCATCAGGATCGCGCCTCCGAACATGCCCCCTGCCTTGCCCGGGGAGTCCGGAGCCGGGAAGAAGTCCCGTACCTGCCACGCCACCGCCGCCATCAGTACGACGTACAGCCAGGAGCTTGCGATCAGCGCCCAGCCCGCGCCGATCCGGGCACGTCGTGCGAGTGCCAGGGGAGTGTGGAGCACGCCTGCGACAGGGAGTGCGACCAGAGCCCAGGCGAAGATGAAGGCGTCCGAGGCGTGGTCCTCGGCCCGGAAGGCCCGGAACCTCTCGGAGACTTCCGGGGACGACGTCAGCAGGAGTGCCAAGGCCAGGGAAACGACTCCCGCCGTGACGCCCGTGGTGATGCGCAACGCCTTGGCTCGCCTGGTCGATGTTCTGCCGAAGGTTCCACCATCACGGCTCCGCCCGCCCGTCGGTGCGATCATCCCGTTGCCCCCTGTAGACCCCATGACCCTGTGACCCTGTGAAGCTCACCGTTCCGCCCCTACAGCCGGACCTCCGAAACTACACTCGCGCCCCATGCGTAACTCCCGCAGCACGAAGACGTCCGTTTCACCCGGTGAGTTCTACGGAAGCGCGTGGAGAAGACGGCCCGCGGGAGTCGGTGCCCGGCCCGAACCCGGGGGCGGTGACGGACCCTGACCCCCGCCAGTTCCAAAGCCCGAGGCCGTCACAAACAGTCCCGAGACCCCCGCGCCCACTGGCTGTTACTCGCCCTCACCCTCCCCCTCGTCTTCGCCCTCCTGCTCTTCGAGGGCTGGACCCAGCACGAGGTCGACGCCGCGAAGGAGCGGACGCCCTGTGCCTCGCCCGTGCCGGAGGCCGTCGCGAAGGGCGGGCCCGTGATCGGGATCAACCGGGACGGGATCCGGTCCGGGGCGATGCCCGCCCGGACCGTCGCGCTCACCTTCGACGGGGGGCCCGACCCTGTTTGGACCCCTCGGCTGCTGGATCTGCTGCGCCGCAATCAGGCACGCGCGACCTTCTTCGTGCACGGGGCCCAGGCCGCCCGCCACCCGGAGCTGATCCGGCGTATCCGTGCCGAGGGGCACGAGATCGGATCCAACACCTACACCGGGGCCGTCCTGGGCGAGTCGTCCGCGCCCCGCTTCCGGTCCGAGCTGGAACTGACCCAGAGCGCACTGGCCGGAGCCACCGGAGTGCGTACCAATCTGCTGCGCATGCCGCGGACCACCACGCCCGACACCCTGTGCGGCCCTGAGTGGCAGGCGGCGCGGCGGGCCACCGGGTACGGGTACGTGCTCGTCGCCGCCGACAAGGGGTCGCGGAAGCCCGCGCAGGGGATCGTGCGGCAGCTCAGCCAGACGGAGAGCGCCTATCTGGAGGCGCGCAGGCTGCTGAAGAACCGGGCCGTCGACCGGTTCACCACCGTCTCCGATGGGCTCGGGCTCGTTCCCTACACGTCCCCGTCCCTCGTCGAGCGGTGGCTGGGGCAGGGGCTCATCCAGGTCACGAGCCTCGGGCAGGTCTTCTCCACCGCCATGATCTGGATCCTCGGTGTCGCCGGTGGGCTCGGTGTGCTGCGGCTGTTGCTGCTCGCACTGTTCGCCCAAGCCCATGTGCGCCGGCTGGAGCGGTTCCGGACTGGGGCGCCCTGGATGCGGGACACCACGGGGCCTGTGACCGTGCTCGTCCCGGCGTACAACGAGGAGGCCGGGATCGGGTCGACCCTGCGGTCGCTGCTCGACTCCACCCATCGGGAACTCCAAGTCGTCGTCATCGACGACGGGTCGAGCGACCGGACCGCCGACATCGCCGAGAACACGGGGGATCCGCGGGTGGAGGTCGTACGGCAGCCCAATTCCGGCAAGGCCGCCGCCCTCAACACCGGGCTCGCCCAAGCGCGGTACGACATCGTCGTGATGGTCGACGCCGACACCGTCTTCGAGCCCGATGCCATCGAGCGGATCGTCCAGCCGCTCGCGCATCCCGCAGTGGGGGCCGTCAGCGGCAACACCAAGGTCGGCAACCGGCGCAGTCTGCTGGCCCGTTGGCAGCACCTGGAGTACGTCTTCGGGTTCAACCTCGACCGGCGCATGTTCGAGGTGCTGGAGTGCATGCCGACCGTGCCGGGTGCCATCGGGGCGTTCCGCCGGGACGCGGTGATCGGTGTCGGCGGGGTCAGCGAGGACACGCTCGCCGAGGACACCGACCTGACGATGGCCCTGTGGCGGGCCGGCTGGCGGGTGCTGTACGAGGAGTCCGCCGTCGCCTGGACCGAGGTGCCCACCACGGTCGGGCAGTTGTGGCGTCAGCGGTACCGGTGGTGTTACGGCACCCTGCAGGCGATGTGGAAGCATCGCGGGGCCCTCTTCGCCATGGGGCCCGCCGGGCGGTTCGGGCGGCGCGGGCTGACCTACCTCGCGCTCTTCCAAGTCGCCCTGCCGCTGCTCGCGCCCGTCATCGACGTCTACGCCCTGTACGGCGTGCTGTTCCGCGACCCGTGGGAGTCGGCCGCCGTGTGGTTCGCGTTCCTCGGCGTGCAGATCGTCTGCTCCGGCTACGCGCTGAGACTCGACGGCGAGCCGGTCCGGGCCCTGTGGTCGATGCCGTTCCAAATCGTCGTCTACCGGCAGTTGATGTATCTCGTCGTCATCCAGTCGCTCGTCGCGCTGCTGCTCGGCAGCCGGCTGCGGTGGCAGCGGATGAAGCGCTCCGGGACGGCCGCTGAACAGATCGGCGGGCCGGTTCCGTATAGGAGCGTGCCTATGCGTTGACCCACGTGAACCAGCGGGATGGAGGGGACGATGAACGACTGGACCGACCCTCCTGGAGACCACCGGACGGGGCGGGACCCGAGAAGGGTCCCACCCCCGTCCCTCCTGGCACCACCGCCGTCGACCCGCACGGCCCCCCTGCCCGGCATGCCCTCGCCGGCCGTGCCCGGCCGCTACGACAGCAGCGGCCACGAGCGCGGGCGGCGGGGCGGCGGCAGCAGGAACCCCCGGCGCCGCGCCGGAAAAGGCCGCCGGTTCGTGCGGACCGCGGCCGTCCTGTCGTCCGTCCTGCTGCTCGCCGGTGCCGGTACGTACGTCTGGGCCGACACCCGGCTCAACCAGCAGGTCGACCTCGGCACGCTCTCCGGCCGGGTGCCGCGCGGCGAGGGCACCAACTACCTGGTCGTGGGCTCCGACAGCCGCGAGGGACTGTCGCCGCGGGACCGGGAGGAGCTGAACACCGGCTCGACCGAGGGACGCCGTACCGACTCGGTGATCCTGCTGCACACCGGGGCGAACGGCACGACGATGCTCAGCCTGCCGCGCGACTCCTGGGTGACCCTCCCGCCGTACGTCGATCCCGACACCGGCCGGAGCTACCGGGCCGCGCCGAACAAACTGAACGCGGCGTTCTCGCTGGGCGGGCCCGATCTGCTAGTGCGGACCGTGGAACGCAACACCGGCGTGCACATCGACCACTACGCGGAGATCGGCTTCGCCGGTTTCGTGGGCGTGGTGGACGCGGTCGGCGGCGTGGACCTGTGCCTGGACAAGCCCGTACGGGACAAGGACTCCGGCGCCGACCTGCCCGCCGGCTGCCAGACCCTCGACGGCGCCGAGGCGCTGGCCTTCGTACGGCAGCGCAAGCAGGAGGCGCAGGGGGACCTGGGCCGCACCCGCAACCAGCAGAAGTTCCTCGCCGCCCTCGCCCGCAAGGCCGTCACCCCGTCCACCCTCGCCGACCCGTCCAAGACCTTCCCGACCCTGCGCGCAGGCCTCGACACGCTCATCGTCGACGAGAGCACGGAGCTGCCCGACCTCATGTCGCTGTTCGAGGCCATGCGGAAGGCCGCGTCGGGCGGGGGCAGACAGCTCAACGTGCCCGTGGCCGACCCGGACCTGCGTACGCCCCAGGGCAGCGCGGTGAAGTGGGACGACCGGCGGGCCCGCGCCCTGTTCGCGGCACTGCGCGAGGACCGGCCCCCCGGCTGATCAACCAGTCTTGGCCCCACGGGAGTTGAAGCCGTCCAGTGGCTGCATCAGTGACCCGTATCCCGTCGCCGACCACACGCTCCGCCCGGCCGGGAGCTCGAAGTAGGGGACGGTACGGCCGTCCCCGGCCCTGTCCGTGAGCACCTCCGGGGCGCGGCGGTCCCGCAGCGCGTCCGCGCAGTCCTGGCACACCGCCACGTCCAGCCGGTCCCGCCGGCCCAGCGGTCGCCAGCCGGTGCGGAGGGCGGCACGGCCGTGCAGCGGGTTGAAGAAGCAGAGGGGCAGGCCGGGTGAGCCGGCGAGGGCGTCGCGGCCCTCCTGGGTCAGGGCCAGGACGCCCGCCAGGTCCGGCACGCCCCGGGCCTCGTCGAGGACCCTGCCCGCGGCCGCGTACGCGTCGAGGGCGTGCTGGAGACCGGGTGTCGTGGAGACACCGGCCGCCTGGGTCGCCTCGCCGAGAGCCAGCACCTCCGCTTCCGCCCGCCGCCGCAGCTCCCTCTCGTCGGCCGCGCGGGCCGTGGCGAACACCAGCTGGGGAACGGCCGGAACGGCCTTGCGGGAGCGGAGCAGGGCGCGGGTCGCGAGCGCCGCCAGGGCCAGAGCCGGTACGGCGGCCAGGGGCCACAGCCACCACCGCGAGTCGCCGGGCTTCCCGGGTTCCGGCTTCCGTGCGGGGGCGGCGTCGTCCAGGTCCTTCATCGCCTCTTCGTACCGCTCTGTGCCCTTCCCCTCCGCCACCAGCTCCACCGCCTTGGCGGTCAGGTCGGCCAGCCCCGCGTCCCGCGTCTCGTCCAGGAAACCGACGGCGTCCACGGCGTCCTCGGCCTGGTGGGTGTCGGCGGGCCACTCGTAGCCGTTCAGGGAGTCCGGGAACTCGCCGTCCGTCGTGATGAGGATCAGTTCCCGCTCGTCCGGGAGCCGGTCACGGACGACTCCGGCCAGGACGTCGGAGTCGCCGTCGAAGGCGTCACCTTTCGTGTGCGGCGTGAGAACGACCTTGATCGGCAGGCCCGTCCGGCGGATCCGTTCCGCCAACTCCCGCTGCCGCGAGGGCGGTACGGCATCGGCGTAGGCCTCGTCGACGTAGACGGGCGAGGTGCGCAGGGCCTCGGCGATGCGCTGCCCGGCGCTCGGGGCGTCGCCGTCCCCCGCACGGGCCGGGGTGGTGGTGAGCGCGACGAGCAGCAGCGCCGCGAGGACGGTGACAACGCGCTTGACGTCAGTGGACACCTGCGGTCTCCCTCACCTTGCCGATGAGCCGGGCGATGCCGCCGGGTACGGCGGTCAGCGGGCCGTCGGTCGCGTCGTAGTAGGGCGGTCGGCCGCCGTCTCCGGACGCGGAGCCCGGCAGCCTCAGCAACCTGCCCGGGATCCCGCTCGGTTGGGCGATGGCCGTGTCGCGGCAGGGCTCGCAGACGGGGAGCAGGCGCCTGCGGTTGCCCTCCGCCGCCTCCGCCGATACGCGTACGTGGTGGCGGCTGACGGCGGGCCCGTGCAGCGGGTTGACGCCGCAGCACAGGTCGTTGGTGTCGCCGGTGAGCGCGGCCCGGCCCGCCCGGGCGAGTACGACGACGGCGGTGAGGGTCGCGGGATCCGTGCCCGGCCTCGGGGCCTGGTCAGGGTCGCCGTCCAGGAGGAGCATCGCCGCGTCGAGGCAGTCCCAGGCGCGGGCGTGCCCCTCGGAGTTGGTGATCTCTCCTGTCAGCGCCGTGAGTTCCGCGTGGGCGGTGCGGCGGAGGTAGGACGCCGACGGCTCGGTCGGGGAGGTGACGGGCAGGAGGCCGGCCGGCTCGGGTTCGGGTGAGCGCCACCGTCGCAGGGCGGTCACGATCCACATCGCCCCGGCCACGACCCCGGACAGCAGGAGTGCCAGGACGGCGCCCACGAACAGGCCGGGCCAGAAGTCGGTGGCGAAGAGGGGCGGGAGGGTGTCCTCGTCGGCGGCCCTCGGGGCGGCGGCCGGTGCGGGTTCCGATCCGGGCCGGTCCGTGCGCGGGGTCTCGTCGAGGAAGTCCATCAGCCGGTCGAGACGCTCGCCGAGGAGGTGGTCGTCGGCCTCGTCCGCCCTGCTGTCGCCGAACGTGACGGAATCCGGCAGGTTGAAGGACAGGTGGTTGGTGTCCCGGCGCAGGCCGTGGTTGTAGAAGTCGATCGTGCCGTCGCCGGGGTCGGCGACCACGTACAGCCCGTCCTCGCGCACCTTGGCGTGCACCGCCGCGGCGAACAGCATCGAGTCACCGGCCGACTCGCTCTCGGGGGTCTGCGGCACCACCGAGACGAACACCGGGCCGCCTCCTGCGGAGCGCCGGAAGCCCCGGATCCGGTCGTGCAGCCGGTCCAGTTGGCGGGCGTCGAGCACCCGCGGGCTCTCCGGATCGGCGTACACGGGATCTTGCTTGAGGCCCGCCGCCACTCGTTCGACGCGGGCGGACAGGTCGGCGGGGGTGGGCGGGGGAGCCGCGCTCGACCTGGTCTGGTCGAAGACGGCGGGGGCGGTGAGGGCGATGGCGGCGGCGGTGAGGACGGCCGCACCAGGGATGACCCAGCGGGGGATGCGCCGCTCGGCCCCGGAACGCCGGCGGCGGCGCCCGGCGTACCCGGCCGTCAGCAGGATCAGCAGGGGTACGCCGGTGAGCAGGATCCCGGTGAGGAACGACTGGTTGCGGCGGTCGGACGGGCCGATGTACAGGTCGGCGGGTCCGTCGTCCGGGTACTTCTCACGCGCCGCCTCGGCACGGGCCGCGGCCTTCTCCCCGCCCAGGGCGACGACGTCGACGAAGCGTTCGAAACTGCGCAACGGCCCCGCATCGAAGGGAAGTTCGTACTGCGCGACGGTCGAGGCGGCGTCGGCCGGCGCGCGCACCCCGTAGGCCGTGGCCTCCGCGACCTGGGTGTCGTCGACCAGTACGTACAACCCGTCCCGCCCGAGCCTGTCGTGCACCGCGCCGAGCAACTGCCGGCCCTCGACGCTGCTCTCGCCGGGCAGGACCAGGACGTAGGTCGGGACGCCGGTCTTCTTCGCCAGCCTCCCGAAGTCGGGGGCCGTGGACCGGGGGATCTCGCGGGGGAGTTGGTCGGTGACGTAGACCGGGTCCTGGCGGAGGCGGTCGGCGAAGTACGCGGCCTGGGTGACGGGAGCGCTGTCCGCCGCCCGGGCCGGCGTGGCGGTTGCGAAGAGAGCCGTTCAGCGAGCAGAGGGCGAGGAGGAGCAGGGGGAGGACGCGGGCCCGATGGGGGCTCGATGCCCCCAATATCCTTATCCGTACTGCGTGTTCCTCGCTCGCCGTGCCTGTTCTCACCGGTGTGCCCCCCGACGGTTTGATCGCTGTCCGGGGCGCACTTTACTCGGGGCTTCGCGAGTGCTACAGATCGCCGCCGGTTGCGAATCCGGTACCCGGCGGTTCAGCCCAGCTTCGCGTTCTGGGCCTTCACCACCGTCGCCGGGAGTTTCGCGTCGCCCGGCCTGTCCTGGACCATGGCCATGCCGTCCACGGAGACGTAGACGGCCATGACATCGCCCTTGCGGACGGCCTGGGCGTGCAGGGTGTGGGTGATGCCCTGGAAGGGCATCGTGGCGCGGAAGGCGAGTGACTCGTCACCGGCCTTCGCCACCGGCTCCTCGGCGGTGAGGGAGTCGTACGTGACCTGGCCGTTGGCCTTCGCCGTGAAGCCGTCGCCGCATGACTCGACGCCCTTGGCCAGTCCGGCGAACGCGGCCTCGGCCTTGCCGGGCGCGTACGTCGTGAGCGTGATGTACGTGAACTCGTTGCCCTGCGGGACATAGTGGGTCAGGTCGCCCTGCGGCTCGCCGACGGGCAGCTGGTTCGTCGCGTAGGCGGGCTGGGCGCAGGCCGGCTTGTCGACCGTGACGTCGTCCGGGGACTTGGCGAAGACGTACTTGTCGTCCCCCTTGTCCCTGGAGGTGGCCTTCACGTCCAGCCCCGGCACGTCGGCCTTCGTGATCATGAGCTTCGCGAGCCGCTCGGCCGGTGTCGCCTGCTTCGCCCGGGTCGCGGTGGGCCGGGGCTCCCCGGTCGCCGTGTCCGAGTCGGCGCTCCCGCCGCACGCCGTGAGGGACAGCAGGGACAGGGTGGAGACGGCGAGCGCGGCTCGCTTCATGGGGCACTCCTCGTGGGGGACAAAGCGAAGATCATGGCACGGCCACGCCGGTATCACGTGAGTGAATCGTGTGGGCCTCATGGCCGGTATGTGACGAAGACCCCGGCGGCCGTACGCCCGCCCACCAGGCGTCCCCCCGTGCCTAATTCGCTCCCGCACAGCAAAGGGCCTGTCCGCGTGCCGCCATCAACGGGTTTGTCCAGCCTTGAAGTTGCAGATGAGTAACGGTGCGCGTGGTGAGGTGTGTGACGCCGGACGCGCCTTGAGGGGCTTATGTGCGGCTGATACGGTGCGATGGCTTGACACTCACCCCCAGTGCTGGCTATTCGCCCAGGTGGGGCGGGTACGTCCGGCCCGTCCCGCATTTTTTCGTGCGGGAAGGTGCGGGTGAAGTGTCCACTTTTGAAGGCAAATTGACAGACATAATCTTGGGTGTACGGGGAGCGGTTGCGTGAAGATCCAAGAGCGTACGGGGGCGGGCGCCGGTCGTTCCGCCGCTCCGGCTCAGCCGTCGGTCGGTGACCGGCTTCCCACACCACCTCGCGAGCGCAAACCGGCACTGGCCGCGCTCGCCGTGCTGCTCATCCTGGTGGGGGCGCTGGGGGCGACGATGCTCGTGCTCCAGGTCGGGGACCGGGTCGAGGTCGTCAAGGTGACGCGGGACATCCAGCAGGGCGAATCCGTCACCAGTGACGACGTGACTTCCGCGCTCGTGGCGGCCGACGACAGCATCAACTACGTCAAGTGGAACCAGCTGAGCGCCCTCAAGAACCTCAAGGCACGGACGACGATCTACAAGGACACCGTCGTCATGGGCCAGATGTTCGGCGAGGAGGGCGGCGTCGCCGCCGGCAAGTCCACCGTCGGACTCTCGCTCAAGGCGGGGCAGTACCCGACCGGGCTCCAGCGGGGCGACACCGTCGCCGCCTACCGCGTCAGCGCCGACTCGGGGGCCGGCAACAGCAACAGCGGCTCGTCCTCGTCGGCTGCCGGTAACTCCGTCATCGTCGACCAGGCCCAGGTCACCTACGTCCCGGACGCGAAGAGCTCCGGCGACGAACTCGTCAGCAGCACCAACCTGGCGGTCACCCTGACCGTCGACAGCGACAAGGCCGCCGACCTGGCCCAGGCCGCCTCCAACGGCGAGGTCGCTCTCGTTCTCGTCTCCGGTAAGTCCGGCAACTAGAAGGCGGCACCCAACCCATGGCGCTCATCGCTCTCGCCGCCGACAAGGGTTCCCCCGGCGTCACCACCGCGGCCGTCGCCCTCGCGGCGGTCTGGCCGCGGCGCGTCCTGCTCGCCGAGACGGACCCGGCGGGCGGTGACCTCGTCTACCGCAGTGCCGCCGCGCACGGCGGACCGCTCAACCCCAACACCGGCATGCTGTCCATCGCCGCGACCGCGCGCCGCGGCCTGGTGCCGGACCAGCTCTGGGACCACGTACAGCCGTTGAGCGGGGGACTGGAGGTGCTCGTCGGGCTCGGTATCGCCGAGCAGGCCGCAGGCCTCGCGGGGCTCTGGCCCACCCTCGGACACGCCTTCGCCTCCCTCGCCGACTCCCCGAACGCCGCCGCCGACGTCATCGCCGACTGCGGACGCATCAGCGGGGACACCCCTGCCGTCGAGCTGTTCCCGCACGCCTCGCTCGTGCTGCTGCTCTCCCGCACCGAGCCGGAGGCGATCGCACGGGTGCGTGACCGTGCTGCCGCCCTGGCCGGCAAGCTGCACGGCGGTCCGCGGGGCGCCGCGAGCCTGGCCAACCCGGTGATCGGTGTCGTCCTGATCGCCGACACGGGCAACGCCGGCAAGCTCGCCTCGCAGGTCAACGACATGCTCGTGCACGCCCAGACCGGCGCCCGCGTGGTCGGCACCATCGCCGACGACCCGGCCGGTGCCGACCAGCTCGCCGGCCGCAGGCGCGGCCGTCTCGACAAGTCGCTGCTGATCCGCACGGCCCGCAAGGTCGCCGCCGACCTGTACCAGCAGTACGGCGCCGCCTGGGCCGCCTCCGCCCAGGCGAACCAGGCCCACCAGGTTCAGCAGGCCCACCACGTCCAGCACAACCACCCGGGCCAGATGCAGGGCCACGCGGGGGCCGGCACATGACCGCTGTCGACCACCAGTTGGTCAAGCGGTTCCGCCAGGACGCCGGCGACCGCATCGCCGAACAGCGCCGACAGGACCAGATCAACAACGTCACTCCGATGTCCACGGAGGACGAACGGCAGTACGCCCGTGCCGTCATAGCCCAGATCCTGGAGGAGTACGCCCGCGCCGAGATCAACGCGGGCCGTACGCCGCTGGACGCCGAGACCGAGGAGCAGTACGCGGCCGCCGTGCACGCGGCCCTGTTCGGCGTCGGCCGGCTCCAGCCGCTGCTCGACAACCCCGAGGTCGAGAACATCGACATCAACGGGTGCGACCAGGTGTTCGTCGGCTACGCCGACGGGCGCGAGGTGAAGGGCGATCCCGTCGCCGAGACCGACGAGGAGCTCATCGAGCTCATCCAGGTCCTCGGCGCCTACTCGGGCCTGTCCTCCCGCCCCTTCGACTCGGCCAACCCGCAGCTCGACCTGCGGCTTCCGGACGGTTCGCGGCTGTCCGCCGTCATGGACGTCGCCCGGCGCCCCGCGCTGTCCATCCGCCGCGCGCGCATGGGCAAGGTGTTCATCTCCGACCTCGTCGGCAACGGCACGCTGACCCCCGAGGTCGCCCACTTCCTGGCCTGCGCGGTCCGCGCCCGCAAGAACATCATGATCGCCGGCGCCACCAACGCCGGTAAGACGACGCTCCTGCGCGCCCTCGCCAACGAGATCCCGCCGCACGAGCGCCTCATCACCGTCGAGCGGGCCCTGGAGCTCGGGCTCGACACCTTCCCCGACCTGCACCCCAACGTCGTCGCCTTCGAGGAGCGCCTGCCCAACTCCGAGGGCCAGGGCGCCATCTCGATGGCGGAACTGGTGCGACGCTCGCTCCGTATGAACCCCTCCCGCGTCATCGTCGGTGAGGTCCTCGGCGACGAGATCGTCACCATGCTCAACGCGATGTCGCAGGGCAACGACGGCTCGCTGTCCACGATCCACGCCAACAGCTCCAGCGAGGTCTTCAACCGTATTTCCACCTACGCGTTGCAGGCCTCCGAGCGGCTGCCCATCGAGGCCAGCCAGTTGCTGATCGCGGGCGCGGTGAACTTCGTCGTCTTCATCCAGCGGCGCAACGACTTCGGCAACGGCGGCCGCCTCCAGCGCATGGTCACCTCCGTCCGCGAGGTCAACGGCGTCGACGGACGCGTCCTGTCCAGCGAGGTGTTCGCGGAGGCCCCCGACGGCCGGATCGTGCCGCACGCCCCCCTAGCCTGCCTGGAGGAACTGATGGCACACGGCTACCGGCCGTCCGGGACCTGGGGGTGAGCCGGGGATGAACACGACTCTCGCAGCAATCGGCTCGCTCGGCTCCATGGGCGGCCTGTTCTCCACCACCGTCCTGTACTCGATAGGAAGCGGCGTCGCCGTCGGCGGCGGCCTCGCCCTCCTCCTCGTCGCCGTGCGCGGACTTCCCGCCAAGCCCGACCACGAGAAGCAGAAGGCCGCCGAGCGGGCGAGCGAACTCATCCGCTTCGCCGGCCAGCGCGGCTCGCTCGCCGCCATCGTCGGCCTGGTCGTCCTCCTCCTCACCCGCTGGGCGGTGGCGGGCATCGCGGCCGGCGTCCTCGTCTTCTTCTGGGACCGCCTGTTCGGCGGCGCCGGCGAGGAGCGGGCCGCCATGCGGCGCGTGGAGGCCCTGGCGTCCTGGACCGAGTCGCTGCGCGACACCATCGCCGGCGCGGTGGGCCTGGAGCAGGCCATCCCGGCCTCGGCCCGCGCCGCCGCCCCGGTCCTGCGCCCCCACCTCGACGCCCTCGTCGACCGCCTGCGCGCCCGCACCCCGCTGCCGGAGGCGCTCCAGCACCTCGCCGACGAGATCGACGACGCCTCCGCCGACATCATCGTCGCGGCCCTGATCCTCAACGCCCGCCTGCGCGGACCCGGTCTGCGCCAGGTGCTGGGCGCGCTGGCGAAGTCGGCGCGCGAGGAAGTGGACATGCGGCAGCGGGTGATGGCGCAGCGGGCGTCCACGCGGCGATCGGTGCAGATCGTGGTCGCCGTCTCGGTGGCCTTCGTCCTCGGCCTGTCGATCTTCAACCGTGAGTTCGTCGAGCCGTACGGCTCCCCCCTCGGCCAGGTCGTGCTCGCCGGCGTCTGCGCCCTGTTCGCCATGGGCTTCTGGTGGCTGCGCAAGCTGTCGGCCATCGAGACGCCCGAGCGCTTCCTCGTCCGGGACGAGTCGTCGATCCAGTTCGTCCGGCCCCGCACGCCCGCGCAGCAGCCGCTCCAGCAGGAAGAGGGGGTACGACGGTGAACGACCTGACGATGCCGATCACGGTCGGCGCGGTCATCGGCCTGGGCTTCTACGTCCTCGTGCGTGCCCTGATGCCGTCGAAGCGCAGCGCGATCTCCCAGGTCGCGCGGATCGACGCGATGCGGGCGCGCGGCTCGGCCTACGAGTCCTCGCGGCGGCAGGCGGACACCAGCCGGTTCGGCTCGCTGCGGGCCGAAGTCGGGCAGCGGGTCGCCGAGTTCTACCTCCAGCAGGGCTGGGAGCAGCGCTCGCTGCGCGCGGACCTGGCGGTCCTGGACCGCAGCTGGGAGAAGTTCCTGGCGACGAAGGTGCTGCTGGGGGTGGCGGGCCTGTTCTTCGGCCCGTTCCTCTTCGCCATCGTCTGGACGCTGGCCATCGCCGACAGCCCGATCATCCCGGTGTGGCTGGCGCTGCTGTGCGCGGCGGTCTTCTTCTTCCTGCCCGACCTGGAGATCCGGCGGGACGCGGCCAAGAAGCGGCGCGACCTGCGGCGTGTGATCGGCGCGTACCTCGACCTGGTGTCGATGAGCCTCGCCGGCGGACGCGGCCTGCCCGAGGCCCTGATGGCGGCGGCCGAGATCTCCGAAGGCTGGGCCAACCAGCGCATCCGCAACGCCCTGTCCGACGCCCGTATCACCGGCGTCAGCCAGTGGCAGGCACTCGGCCAGCTCGGCGAGGAACTGGGCGTCGAGGAGCTCAAGGACCTCTCCGCCTCCCTGGCCCTGGTCGCGGACGACGGTGCCAAGGTGCGCGAGTCCCTCGCCTCCCGGGCCGAGACCATGCGGCACCGCGAACTCGCCGAGATCGAGGGCAGCGCGGGCGAGAAGTCCCAGTCGATGCTCGTCGCCCAGCTGCTGCTGTGCGCCGGCTTCCTGGTGTTCCTGATCTACCCGGCGGCGATGCGGGTGTTCCAGGTGTGAAAGCTGCTCGCCCATCCGACTGCCCACAGAATCAGCTGAGTTGAGAGGACAACCCCCATGAACGGACGCAACTTCCACACGGGCATCCCGGCGGTGGACTTCCTGGTCGTCTTCCTGCAGGGCCGCGTGGAGCGTGCCCGGTCCGGTGAACTCGACCGCGGTGCCTCCGCCGTCGAGTGGGTCATCATCTCCGCCGTGGTGGTGGCGATCGTCGGCGTCGTCGCCGCGATCATCAACCGCGCGCTGGAGGGTGGTGCCGAGAAGGTCGAGAACTGCATCAACGGCGCCAACCAGAGCGGCACCTGCTGAGCGTCGTACGGACAACGGGGTTGACGGGGTTGCACGTGAGCGTGGGCAGATGGGTGCGCCGCAGGGCGGAAGCCGTACGGAAGTCGGCGGCCACCCGCGGCGACTCCGGCATGACCGCGATCGAGTTCGTGCTGCTCACCCCGGTCCTCTTCTTCATGATCTTCGCCACGGTGCAGTTCGCGCTGTATTTCTTCGCCGACCACGTGGCCCAGGCGGCGGCCCAGGCAGGCGCCCGCAAGGCCCGCGCCACGGCCGACGAACAGCCGGGTGCCTGGCGGGGCGAGGCACGGGACGTGGTGGACAGCTACATCAGACAACTGGGCCCCAAGCTGGTGCTCTCACCCGACGTGGAGCTGCTCCAGCCGGAGCAGAACACCGTGGGCGTGGAGATCACGGCACGGGTCCCGACGGTGTTCCCCGGGCTCGACATGACCGTGCACGCCCAGTCGGTCGGACCGGTGGAGCGGTTCGTGCGGGATGAGGGGAACTAGGTGAACGTCTCTTCCCTGCGGGACCGCCGGTCCGCGGTCGAGGCCTTGCGGGGCGAGGAGGGCCTGTCCGCGGCCCGGGACGACCGAGGCCTGTCCACGGTCGAGGTCGTGATCCTCGCGCCGGTGATGATCCTCTTCATCCTCGTCCTGGTGGCCTTCGGCCAGATGGTCGAGGGACGCGGAGCGATCGACGGTGCCGCACGGGACGCGGCCCGGGCCGGATCGCTCCAGTGGGATGTCGGCAACGCCATGGCGGAAGCGCGCAAGGCGGCCCAGGCCAACCTCACGGACGTCTGCACGGGCCCGGTGACCGTCACCAAGACCAGCGCGGGCTTCGCCGACGCCGACCTGTTCACCGTCGAGGTGAGCTGTCAGGTCCGTGGTCTCGCGATGGTCGGCCTGGACATCAAGACCCGGATGTCCGGATCCTTCACGGCACCGCTGGACCCGTTCAAGAGGAAGGCGGGCTGAGGGAGTTGAACATGCCCTTCCAGACCACCGCCCTCCGCACCTGGCTGTCGTCCCGCCGAGAGCGGCTGGACGACCGAGGCTCCGGCGCCGGCGCGGTCATCATCTTCGCGCTCGTCTTCATCTCGCTCTCGGCCTTCGTCATCGACGGCGGCCTGTCCATCTCCAAGCGGGAACGCGCCGCGGACATCGCCGAACAGGCCGCCCGCTATGCCGCCCAGGACATCGACCGCGAGGCCCTCTACGAGAACGAGGGCGGCCCGGCCCCGATCAACTTCGAGAACTGCAACGCCCGCGTGAAGACCTTCGCCCGCGAGATGGACATGACGGGCCCGGACATCGCGGCGACCCACTGCGTGGCGGCGAACGCCGAGGAGGTACAGGTCGAGGTGCAGCTCACCTACTCCCCGGTTTTCACGGGGATGTTCTACGGCGGTGACGTGGTCGTCCACGGGCAGGCGGTGGCGGAGAACGAGGTCGGGTGAGCGGTCACCACTGCGGGTGAACCCCCAGCCGGTGCCGTTGCTGTCAACGTCGCTCGCCGTTGGTTCGGGCATGAAACGGTGGATCAACTCTGCCCTTGTGACCGCGTTCGCGGGATCACTGATGCTGACGGCTGTGTCTGCCGCCGACGCGGTGGCCAGCTCGGCTGAACCGCGGGGCAAGTGCGTGTGGCTGACGGTGACGGGGAAGAAGGTCGCCGTACGCCGACCGGCGAAGGACGAGTTCTCAGCCCGGCCGAACAGCCCGGTGAACCATTACGTCCACCGAGGGGACCGACTTCGCAGCTGCGTCATGACGTTCAACCGCGGGGGCCCGCAGTACCGCGCCTGCGGGCGGTACGGGAGGGACTGGTACGTCGTCCGGGGCGGTCAGATCCCCACGACGTGCGTACGCGTGAACTGACCCTGCCGGCGCGGGAGGTGTGTGCCTCGCATCCGACGGCTACTCGGGCTTCCACTGGGTGGCAGTGGCCACGTAGGTGCGAAGCTGGTCGTTGTCGGCGGTCCCCGCGTTGACCTTGGTGATCCAAAGGTGAGTGACGGCGCCCTCTCCGGACACGACGCAGAGACCGGTGCCTGCCTTGAGAAGCGAGTCGTCCCTGATCCGGCTGAGCGGGATGGGGTTGGGGAGCGAGCCCTCGAGGGCTGAGTCGCGGCAGGCGGTGGGCGTGGGGCGCCGCTCGCTGGTGGTGCCGTAGGAGCCTTCGTCGTCGGCGAGCCGGATCCCGTTCGTCTTGATGGGGTCAGGGCAGTCCGTATAGGTGAGCCAGCCGCCGGAGGACGGTATGTAGCCGGCTCCGGTCTCCACGCTCAGGTCGTTGATGTCGAGGATCGTCGCGTCGGAGGGCCTGCACATCGTCCCCGACCCGATGTCCTCGGCGGTGGGGATGTACTTCGGCGCCCGCAGCACGAGGTTCTTGTCCCGTGCGCTGATCTGCCAGCCGGCTTCCGACTTCGGGGCGTCCGTGATCGTGGGCGAGGCGCCGGGGGAGGCGGCCGTGCCGGCAGCGGGGTCGGCTCCTTGGGAAAGGTCCTGGGCGTCGCCGGAAACGGTGGTCTCCCTCGAGTCGTCCGTCATCACCTGGTAAGCGGCGACGGAACCCCCACCCACCGCCAGCGCCGCAACGACGGCGATCACGGTGATCAGTGCCTTGGGACGGGATTTGGCGGGACGGTCCGGCGCTTCGGCTCCAGCGGCCGGTGCCGACTGCGGAGGGTACGAGGGAGCGGTGGGAGCCGCGGCCACGAACGCATCCCCCGGGGAGTGTGCCGGCCGTGTCGGCGCGGCGGCTGCGAAGGCGGCCTGAGGAGGCAGCCCCGGCTGGGTGGGGACCGGTGGTGTCGGCGAGGAACTCGTTGCGGTCGGCGCGGGAGAGGAATGCAGGCGAAGTGTCTCCTCCTGCCGGCTGATCTGCTCCTGCACGGCCGGTGGCAGCCACCAGCCCTCATGCCGGATCAACCCGCCTGTACCGGCCAGGGTGTTGCACGCCTCGATGATCTGCCCAGGGGTGGGCCGGACGCCCGGATCCTTGGCCAGGCAGCCGGCGACGACGCCACGCAGTTCTTCCGGACAAGCATGGAGATCAGGTTCGTTGGAGACGATCCGGTACAGCAGCGCGTGCGAGGCACCCTCGCCGAAGGGATGCCGACCGGTCGCCGCGAAGTATGCGACCAGACCGAGCGCGAAGACGTCCAGAGCAGGCGTGACGTCACCGCCCATGGCCTGCTCCGGCGCCATGTACGCAGGCGTACCGAGCCGTACGTCCGTACCAGTCAACGCAGTCGTGTCGGCGGCGCGGGCGATGCCGAAATCGATGACACGTGGCCCGTCGGAGGCCAACAAAACATTGGAGGGCTTGAGATCCCGATGAATGACGCCGGCCGCGTGGATCGTCTGAAGTGCCTCCGCGATACCGGCGGTCAACTGCAACACCGTACGCAGCGGCAGCGTCCCGTGCTGGTACACGGCGGACGCGAGAGAGGGACCGGGAACGTATCCGATCGCGAGCCACGGCTCGGGACCGTCGGTGAAGCTGTCGAGGACGGGTGCGGTGTACGGCCCCTGCACCCGCCGTGCTGCTGTGACCTCCTGGGCGAAACGCTTGCGGAACTCCGGATCCTGCGCGTACTCCCGCCGGACGACCTTGAGTGCGACCGGCTGTCCGCCCCGGGTGTGCGACAGGTAGACCATGCCCATGCCGCCCTCGCCCAGCCGTGCCCTGAGACGGTAACCGGCTATCTCTTGGGCGTCGTCGGGCGACAGTGCGTCCATGGGGGAGTCCTTCCGGATCTTGTGGGGGCTACGTCATGTTACGGAAGGGGTGGGAGCGGTCGGTGGTGCGGTCGGAGCATGACCGCCGCACCTGCCTCCGGACCGCGGCAGGACGTGACGGTGCAGAAGATCCAGCCGGTGAACCCGTGATCCCGAATATTCGACGGATCTGCACACTGTTCACGGCGAGGCCGTGACAAATCAGGGCATGAACTGAGCACCACTCACTTACCCCACCCTGCATTGCACTCTGATATCGCGCAGTGGTGGAACATGTGAAGGCGACGAGCCTTTCCGTGACTAAATGGTCACACACATGAATTCGGTCACCGGAATCCGTCGCACCCCCATAACCACTGACTGGCCGACCCTTCTCCCGACGTGCTTTGATCGGTCGCGCTCGAGCACTTCGAATTATTGAACGAAGGGAACCGCCTTCCATGGCCTTCACCCCGCAGATCCAGACCGCCCACATGTCCGACGCCGAGCTGGACACCATCGCCGGCGGCCAGGCGGGCGGCACCGCGGGTGCCGGCGCCGCGGCCGGTCTCTACGTCGAGACCACGGCCGCTGGCGTCACCGCCGGTGTTGGCGGCGGCCTGGGCCTCGCCGTTTCGCCCCAGGGCGTCGGCGCGGACCTGCACCTCAACGCCGCGGTCGCTTCCTGACTCCAGGCGCGCGAAAGGCCCCGGATCTCCGTATCCGGGGCCTTTTCACGTCAGGGGCGCGGCTTTACTTGCCGCCGTCAGCGTTCCCCTTGCCGCCCTTCCCGCCCCGCTTGTCCTCGGTCTTCATGGCATCGTTGATCTGCTTGGCGAGCTCGTCATCAAGCTTCTTGAACTCACGGACAACGGCATCGGACATACTCGCCAGCGCATCGAGCTGCTGCGTGATGTCCTCGCGCCCGTCCTCCCAATTGGACTCGAAATCACCGAGCGCGTCATTGACGCTGCCGTCGCCGATGTCGTCCTTGTAGGACTCGAAGAGCTTCTTGGTGTGATTCAGACGGGTCTTGATGGAACGCAGCCGGCGCCCGTAGCCCTCCAGCTCGCTCAGCGGGAGTGCGAGGTCGCTCTTGCCGTTGCCCATGTGGCAGCCCCCAACGTCCAACGCCCTGATCTCATCTGAACCGTACCCCGAGCTGATCTTTCCGTCGAACGGTTGTGCTCCGGGGATCGCGAACACGCGCCGCCGCCTTGTAAGTTCACGTGTGCATACGGGTGTTGGCGTTGAAGTGCGGGTGACGGGGGTTGCGGTATGGCGGGGCACAGGCTTGCGAACTGGCATGTCCTGGACTTGGACAAGGATCCGACACCTGGTGATCCGCAGCGGGTGCGCACGCTTGCGAAGCAGTTGTGAGGCAAGGCAATGGAAATCATCCTGGACCCTCCGAGTGATGGGGCCCTTCGATCATGATCCCACGGTGCAGATTCAGGCCATGGGGGACGACTTCGACGCCGTCGTCATCCTCAGGGACCAGAAAACGGTCAATGCCGTCGATGTCTCGGCTCCCGAGGAGGAGGACTCAGACCTGCGTGTCATGTGGCGCGGATTCGACGTCTTCCGGACTCCTGCTCGTCAGTTGCTCCAGGCATTCTCCGAGGCGGGATACCGAATCGACGACTCCAACCCCGAGGAACCCGTCGTGCTCGATCTGACGATCGCCTTCAACCGCTGGACATCCCAGGAGGTCCCCGTGGACCCCGAAGACGGTCTGCCGCTGTATTTCACGGCGGCCCTGGTCTCGAACGAGAACCCGTCCGTCTGACCGCATGGTGGCCACTCGCCGTATCTCCTGGACGTTCATGTCCGGATGGCCTCGAAGGTGCCGTCCGGGAGGGGCGTCCTCACCTGGAGCATGCCCCTCGCTCGGAGTGCACCGACGCGTTCTGCCACACGCCCTGCTCGTTCCTCGCCAGGGAGACCGAGTAGAGGACGTAGGGGTCCGTGCCTGCCGGGTTCCCCTCGACCTCGCTGGTCTTGCGGTTCCTGGTCTTCGCCGCGCTTTCGTCCGTGCAGTAACTGAGCGATGCTCCTCTGCCGTTCCCGGCCAGGTTGACCTTGGGGTTGAAGGCGGGCAGCTTGCCGATGACGGTGACGTTCTTGTCCGTGTAGGACTTGATCCACTCCTTGGTCAGCCCGCGAACCCCTTCTGTGTCGTAGAAGGCGACGGCCTCGCTGTCGGGGTCGTTCTCGATGATCGCCGCGTACCCGGCCCGGACTTCCTCCTTGCCGTCGTTGAGCACCGCCTGCTCGACGGGATCGCTGCTTGTCCAGTTCTCGAAGGTCAACCGGAAGCTGTTCGGGATGGTGATCTCAGGGCGCTCGGGGCTGGGCGGTGACGATGCCGATGCCGACGGGATCGGCCCTGAATCCCTGCCCTTGATGCCGTCCGACGACTTTTCGTCACCACCTCCACCGCAGGCGGTGAGCAGCAGTGCCGCCGTTGCGGTCAGCATGGCGGCGGTGGTGCTCGCAGCGCGGCGTGCCACGGTTTGTCTCCCCCGATGTTCGGTGTATGCGGCAGGGAACGAAGCTATCAGGGGCCGGTCATGGGCCTTTGAGAGACAGTGGGGGATCATATGGGGAAGGTGAGGAGTGCGGCGTGGCGGCTGCAAACGGTCTCCGAGTCGCCGAGGACCAGCCTCTCAGCGGTTGATCGACTGGATCTCCTGGACGTTCATGTCCTGAGTGGTCTCGAAGGTGCCGTCGGGGAGGTCGCCGCCGGTGCCGTCGGAGCCTTCCCAGGTGATCTGCCAAGTGACGCTGGCGGAGAGTTCGTACGGGGTGCCGTTGGTGGCGCGGAGGTAGCGGATGCCGCAGGGCGGGGTCTTCTCGGCGTCGCCCTTTGTGTACGGGGTGCCGATCGAACCGTCCTCGTTGATCTCGCAGTCGCCGGAAGCGGGGAAGACCTCGGCGTCCTCGGTGCCCGGGTCCAGGTGGAGAGCGATCGGCTTGGCCGTCGTCTCGGCCCACAGGCCCGTGTTCGGGAGCTCGGCGCGGACCTTGACCTCCTTGAAGGTGCCCTTGTCCAGCCAGACCCAGGTGGGGAGGTTCACGGTGGACTTGGCCTGCGGCTTGAGTTCGACCTGGGTGCCGGGAACCTCGATCTTGTTGTACGCGTAGTCCGCAAGCGTCTCGGACGTGGGGGCGTTCGGGACCTTGGGGATCTCTGCGGCGTCCTGCCAGAACATGATGCGGCCGCAGTCCCAGGAGTCGGGGTCGGTCTTGTCCGGAGCGACGCTGCGCCAGAAGTAGCCGTCCTTGCCGATGTTGTAATCCTTGTAACCCGGTGCGGTCGACAGGGTGTCGTCCCAGTTCTCGGAGTCCTGCTTGTCCCGGTAGTGATCGGTCCAGAGTTCCACGCCCCACCATGACTCGTGGACGCTGACGTCGCCCTGGCCGATGGTCTCCGAGAATTTCTTCAACTGCTCGGGCGTGAAGACGGGCTCGTACCAGCAGGCCGGCGGCTTCCAGTTGACGTCCGCGGAGGAGAGGGAACCGTGCTTGCCGCCGGTGGCACCGCCGACTTGGGTGACCCTGATTCGGGATGTGCCGGCGGAGGCGTAGATGTCCTTGCCGTTGTTTCCGCCGGAAGTGACGGGCGGCGTAGTTGTTTTGCCAGGGGTGTAGTTGGCGTATGCGTTGCCGCCGGTGCAGGACACAATGGTGACGGCAGCGATCGAAGCCCAGCACCAAGCGGGAGCTGGCGTCCTCATGCTCGGCACTCCTTCGCCTTGCCGATGACCTCGATGACCTGGACCTTCCACACCTGGGAAGAGCCGGACGAGGGGACCATGAGTAGCCGATGGTTCAGGTAGCTGTCGAGATTCTCCTCACTGCGGAGAATCTTGCCGGTTTTGATGTCCTTGCTGTAGGCCTTGCCTTGGTTCTCGCAGAACGTAACGAGGACGCGTTTACCGCCGGTCAGAGTGGTCGTCTCGGCGTCGTAATACTGGTCCGTCCCGGTGGGTGTCCAGCCGCCCTTCACCCAAGTCTGGATTTGCGACTTGACGTACTGCTCGGCTTGGCCGTCCGAGTAGAACTGGTAGGCCGGGTCGTCCGGGTCCTGCGCGGCGATGCCGTGGTACATCGCCTTGACGTAGTTCTCCGCGTCGGCAAGCGCCGCCGCATGCTTCGCGTCCGACGGCTCGTCGAAGTCGAAGACGAGCTTGAGGTCCTTCGGCACGCTGACGTCCGGGCGGTCGGCTCCCGCCGAGCCGGATGCGGATGCCGACGGGCTCCTCGTGCCCGAGTCAGCCCCCTTGATGTCGTCCGGCGACTTGTCGTCTGCGCCTCCGCCGCATGCGGTGAGCAGAAGCGCCGCCGTTGCGGCGAACGCGGCGGCTGTGGTGGTCAGGGCGCGGCGGGCCACGGTTTCTCCCCCGAGGTTCGGCGTGTGCGACAGAGAACGAAGCTATCAGGGGCTGTTCATGCCTCCATGGATGGCCATGGCGGATTGTGTGTGGTGCGTGAGGAGTGTGCGTGGCAGTTGCGAAGGGATGCTTCCGGCTGCCCGGCCGTAGGCGCGAACGCAGACAACTTCAAGGGCAAATCGGGCGTCAACGACCTTCGCCTCCTACGCCCTTCGACGACCTCAATAAGAGTCCATAAGATCTCTGTAGGCTCAGCACACCTCTCGGCCCACAGTTCGCCTCACCGCACTCCACACACGACCCCAGGACACCCGCCATGCCGCGACGCCGCACCTCAAGCTCGTCAAGCTCGACGGGAAGTACGTCGGGAACGACGGGAACGACGGCTCCGAGGAATCGGACGCCGCAGCCGGTGAGGATCCGGCGGCGGTCGTTCGGGGACTTCGTCAAGGCGTTCTTCGCGTTCGTCGCCCTGGCCGTTCTGCTCGTCGGTGTGCCCGGCGCGCTGGCCACGCAGATCGGGTGGCCGTTGCCGAACGGGGTGCCGAGCCTCGACTGGCTTCAGCAAGAGATCACCGTCGACACGTTTCTGAACATCCTCACCGTCGTGGTGTGGCTCGCGTGGGCCCAGTTCACCGCCTGCGTGCTGGTGGAGATGAAGGCCGCGCTGTCCGGTGTCGGTGTGCCGGGGCGGGTGCCGGGTGCCGGGCCCAGTCAGTTGCTCGCCCGGCAGCTCGTCGCCGCGCTGCTGCTCGTCGGCGCCACCGCGGCCAGCTTCGCGCCCGGGCTGTCGCAGCTCGGGCAGAGCGGCTACGACGCCAACCAGAAGCCCGCCTCCGCCGCGGCCCAGCAGACCCCGGGTCTCTTCGCCCAGCAGCAGGAGCAGGCCGCCGACACCGCGGCCGCCCTCGCCGAACAGGCCTCGCACGCCGCCTCGCACGCCGACGCCGGTGGCAGCACCGCCAAGCAGGGCGACACGAAGTACTACCGGATCCAGCCGCCCGAGGGGCGCCACCACGACTCCCTGTGGGAGATAGCGGAACGGCACCTCGGTGACGGGCGTCGCTACAAGGAGATCTTCGAGCTCAACAAGGACCGCGTCCAGCCGGACGGGTCCAAGCTCTCCGAGGCCAGTCTCATCCGGCCCGGATGGATCATGGAGATGCCGGGCGACGCGCGCGGCGGCGAGCTCGTCGAGATGCCCGACGAGGCTCCCAACGTGTCGCCGGACGTACAGCAGCAGATCGCCGACTACGCCCGGACAGGGGACCACGCCCAAGGCGGAGGCAGTGGTGCCCAGGGCGGCGGGCACGAGCACGCCGGTGGTGGTCCTTCCACCTCCCAGGTCTCCCTGCCCGAGCAGCGGCCCGCTCCCGACACCGGCCACCAGCAGGCCACCGGCGTCGGCGCCGAGTCCGACAGCGCCTTCGGTCTTCCCGAAGCCCTCCTCGCCGCACCCCTCCTCGCCGCCGGTCTCCTCGGTGCCCTGGGGCGGCGGCGTCGGCAGGCGTTGTGGCAGTCGGCGTTCGGGGCCGTCGGCGGGCGGCGCGGTATGGAGCCGCCCACGCCGAGCGGGGACGCGCAGGACGTCCAGGACGCCCTGCTCGTCGGCGCCGACCCCGAGGGCGTGCGGCTGCTCGACCGGAGCCTGCGCGGCCTCGCCGCCTCCCTCGCCGAGGAGTCGCGGGCCCTGCCGGTCGTGTACGCCGCCTGGCTCAGCAACGGCGACCTGCACCTCCAGCTCGCCCAGCCCGCCGGGAAGCCGCCCGCCCCCTGGCAGCAGGGACAGGACCAGACCTTCTGGATGCTGGCCCGCACGGACGCCGAGCGCTACGAGGACGTCGACACGGCCGCGCCCTACCCGGGGCTCGTCAGCCTCGGCACCATGGACGACTCGCGGCTGCTGCTCAACCTCGAGGCTGTCCCCGGCATCGTGTCGCTGAGCGGCCGGGAGGCCGACCGGGCCGCCGTCTTCGCTTCCGTCGCCGCCGAGTTGGCGACCAACGGGTGGTCCGACCGCATGACCATCACGCTCGTCGGCTTCGGGCAGGACCTCACGCCTCTCGCCCCGAACCGGATCCGGCACCTCGAGGACGTCGAGGCGCTCGTCGAGACCATGGAGGCCGAGACGCGGCAGCGGCGGGGCGCCCTGGGCGCAGCCGGACACGACTCCGTCCTCACCGGGCGCACCGGGCCCGCCCAGCACACCCGCTGGGCCCCGCACCTCGTCCTGCTCGCCGCCCAGCCGTCCGCCGAGGACGCCGTCAAGCTCGCCGAACTCGCCGCCGACGCCGGCCGTCTCGGCATCGGCTACCTCGTCGGCACCGAGACCGGCGACCTGCCGGGCGCCGCCTGGGAGATGGAGATCACCGGCCAGGGCAAGCTGCTCGCACCCCTCCTCGGACTCGAACTCGACGCCCAGCTGCTGCCCGCCGCCCAGCAGCGGGCCGTGGTCGAACTGTTCGTGGACGCCGACCCCGAGAACCGGCCCGAGGGCGGCCCGGCCAACAGGCCGCCGTTCCTCGTCGACATCAGCGAGCAGGGGCGTCCGGCCGTCTACGCCCGGCTCGTCGGGCCGTACGAGATCATCGGCCTCGACACCCCGGACGGGGACCGCAGCGCCCTCCTCCACGAGGCGCTCGCCCTGCTGCTCCTGCACCGCGAGGGTGTGCACCCGCGCGTGCTGTCCTCGGCACTGTGGCCGCGCGGCGTCACCGACGACGTACGCAACGCGCTGCTGGACCGGCTGCGCGACTGGCTCGGCGCCGACCCCGACGGCACGCCCCGCCTCGGCACCGACGGCAGCGGCCGGCTCACGCTCGCCAAGTCCGTCGTCTCCGACCTGGACGTCCTGCGGTCGCTCTACCACGAGGCCACGCAGGGCAAGGGCGTCGACAGCCGGGCCGTGCGCGGGCGGCTGCTCACCGACGCGCTCGTGCTGGTGCGCGGTCCGCTGCTAGCCGACCGGCCCGAGGGCCGCTACCGGTGGCTCACCCACGAGATCGTCGACGCCCAGTTGCCGCTGCTCGTCGCGGACACCGGGCTCGCGCTGTGCGAGTTCCACATGGAGAAGAACCGCGCCGAGAAGGCCATCGAGGCCCTCAACGCGGCCCTGCGCACCGCCCCGGCCGACGAGCGCCTGTGGCACGAGCTGCTGCGCGCCACCCACGCCACCGGCGACACGTCCCGGCTGACCGCGCTCGCCACCGATCTCATCGGCCGCAGCGGGGCCCGAGGCCTGCCGCCGCGCACCGAGGCACTGCTCGACGAGCTGCTGCCGACGTGGCGCGACGCGATCGCCGCGGTGGGATGAACACCGGGACGCTGGTCATCGCCGCCGCGCTGTGGGGCGCGGCGGCGGGTGTGTTTCTGCCGCGTGCGGCCTACCGGTTCTCGGCCCCCTCGGGGGAACCCTGGCGGGAGCGGTGCCCCGGCGGGCACGCCCTCAAGGGCTGGCTGGGACGGGCCTCCTGCCCGGAGTGCGCGCAGGGCCCAGAGGGCGCGGCGGGTGCGGAGGGAGCGGAGCGCGAAGAGGCCGGATACGGGCCCCGTACGGCACCACTGGTGATCGCCACCGCCCTCGTCTGCGCCGCCCTCGCCGCCGCCACCGGCACCCGGCCCGAGCTCGGCGTCTGGCTGCTGCTCGCCCCCGTCGGGGTGCTGCTGACGGCCGTCGACTTCCGGGTGCGGAGGCTGCCCGACCCGCTCACGCTCCCGTTCGCCGCGGCCGCGCTCGTCCTGCTCGGCCTCACCGCGCTCGTGCCCGAGCACGCGGGGGAGTGGACGACCGCCCTGCTCGGCTCGCTCGCGCTGGGCGGCGGCTACTTCGTGCTGTTCCTCATCAACCCCGCGGGGATGGGCTTCGGCGACGTCAAGCTCGCCCTGGGCGCGGGGGCGGTACTCGGCTGGTACGGCTGGCCGACGGTGATGCTCGGCACGTTCGCCGGGTTCCTGCTCGGGGCGCTGTACGGCGGTGCCCTCGTCGTCGCGCGGCGGGCCGGGCGCAAGACGGCCATCCCCTTCGGGCCGTTCCTGATCTCCGGCGCCTTCCTGGGGCTCCTGCTCGGGGCCTACGCGGCCTGACGTCCAGCGGCCCGAACGGCTGGCGTACGCTGGGCTGGTCCGTCCACAACCCTTACGAAAGGGACGCCCGGTGACCGAGAAGGCCGACCTTCAGCCCATCCTCGACCGTGCTGCCGCCGGTGGGCGGATCACCCCCGACGAGGCGCTCCTGCTGTACCGGGACGCCCCGCTGCACGCGCTGGGCGCCGCCGCCGACGCCGTACGCCGCCGCAGGTACGCCGGCACCGAGCACATCGCGACGTACATCATCGAGCGCAACATCAACTACACGAACGTCTGCGTCACGGCGTGCCGCTTCTGCGCCTTCTACGCCGCTCCCAAGGACACCGCCAAGGGCTGGACCCGCGACCTGGACGACATCCTGCGCCGGTGCGCCGAGACGGTCGAGCTGGGCGGCACCCAGATCATGTTCCAGGGCGGACACCACCCGGACTACGGCGTCGAGTACTACGAGAAGCACTTCTCCGCCATCAAGCAGGCCTTCCCGCAGCTGGTCATCCACAGCCTGGGGGCGTCCGAGGTCGAGCACATGGCCCGCATCTCCAAGGTCGGCGTCGAGGAGGCGATCCAGCGCATCCACGCCGCCGGGCTCGACTCCTTCGCCGGTGCCGGTGCCGAGCTGCTGCCCGAGCGGCCCCGCAAGGCCATCGCCCCGCTGAAGGAGTCCGGCGAGCGCTGGCTGGAGATCATGGAGATCGCGCACGGGCTGGGCGTGGAGTCCACGTCGACCATGCTCATGGGCACCGGCGAGACCAACGCCGAGCGCATCGAGCACCTGCGGATGATCCGGGACGTCCAGGACCGCACGGGCGGCTTCCGCGCCTTCATCCCCTATACCTACCAGCCCGAGAACAACCACCTGAAGGGCCGGACGCAGGCGACCCTCTTCGAGTACCTGCGGATGATCGCGGTCGCCCGGCTGTTCATGGACAACATCGCCCACATCCAGGGCTCGTGGCTGACCACGGGCAAGGAGGTCGGGCAGCTCTCCCTGCACTACGGCGCCGACGACCTCGGCTCGATCATGCTGGAGGAGAACGTCGTCTCCTCCGCGGGCGCCAAGCACCGGTCCAACCGGATGGAGATCATCGACCTGATCCGGAAGGCCGGGCGGGTGCCCGCGCAGCGGGCGACCACGTACGAGCACCTCGTCGTGCACGACGACCCGGCGAACGACCCCGTCGACGACCGCGTGGTCTCGCACATCTCCTCCACGGCCATCGAGGGCGGCACGGCTCACCCCGAGCTGAAGCTGCTCGCCTCCAACTGAGCCGGCGCGGAGAGGCAGTTGGAAACCATTCACACGGCTGACGCCGTCCGCGTCACCTGGGACTCCGAGCCCGTCAAGGGCGGTGCCGTGGCCGTCGGACGGGACCGGATCGGTGCCGTCGGAAAGCTCGACGACGTCCGAGAGGCGTTCCCTCGGGCCCGGGTCCGCAGGTGGCCCGGGACACTCGGTCCCGCCCGGGTCCACGAGGGCCCGCTCCCGGACGCCCCGAGCCCGCGCGAACGCGTCCACGAGGTGCTGAAGCTCGGCGCGGTCGCGGTCCTGGAGGAGTACGTCGACTCGCCGGAACTCCGGTCCGCGGCCGACCGCAACGACGTCGTCGTCCTGCCGAGTGCGCGCCGCACCGCGATCGTCCCGACCGGCCGCGCCGACCTCGCCGTCTTCGACGAGGCGGGGGAGTGCGTCGCGACGGTGTGCGCGGGGCGGCTGGTGCACAGGCGGCGCTGACAGCGTCTTTCTGAAGGGCCCTCCGAAGCCGGTCTTCCGAAGCCGGTCTTCCGAAGCGAGCCTTCTGAAGTGCCCTTTTGATCCGTCAGCCCGCGAACGCCTCCCCGAACGCCCCCGGACTCTGCCTGACCCCACTGCAATCGGTCGCCGGCTGGTCCGACGTGGAGCCGTTCGCGCACTGCCGGTCCCGCGCGGCCGACCACATCGACACCCACCCGATGCCCTTCTCCTCGGCGAAGGCCCGGACCTCGGCCGCGTCGGCGAGCGTGAAGGTCTCGCCGTCGACGTCGTTGACGCCGATCATCGAGGTGAGCGCCATGCCCTTCCAGGCGGCCGCGTCCGATGTGCCGAAGACCTTCTTGAGCTGGGTGTGCGCGGCCTTGGCGGCCATGAGCGCGTAGCCGCCCATGTCACCGTCGTACGACGTGCCGTAGTTCATCGTCATCAGGTTGACCGTGGCGACCTGGACGTCGTTGTCGTTGGCGGAGCCGAGCAGCGCCAGGCTGTCCTTGCCGAGGCCGGAGGGCATGACCGGGAGCGTGAAGGAGACCTCCAGATCCGTACGCTCCTTCTGGAGCAGCGCGATCGCCTTCGAACGCAGGGCGACGGAGCCGGAGTCGGCCAGTTCGTCGCCCTCGACGTCGAAGTCGGCCCGGGTGGCACCGGCCGCGTCGAGGGCCTTGCCGTACGCCGCCGCCAGTTCCGTCGCGTTGTCGCAGGCCGCCGCGAGCTCCTTGCCGGAGGCGCCGCCGAAGGAGACCCGGACCTGGCCGCCGTTCTTCACCAGCCGGGCGATACGGGACTTCACCGCAGGGTCGCCGATGGCTTGGGTGCCGTCCCAGCGCGGGGTGCAGTCGTCGCCGTCGGCCAGCACGAAGGCGAGGTTGTACGTCGTCGGGGAGCCGGCGGACTCGGTGCCGGCGGCCTCCGTGGCGCTCACGTACGGGGCGTACGCGGTGCCGGCCCCGGCCGGGGGCGAGGAGGACGCAGGGGGCGAGGTGCCGGGCGCGGCCGGCAGTGAGGGCGCCGGGCGGGCCGCCTCGCCCTGTTCGGAGCACGCCGTGGTGACCAGGGCGACCAGGCAGCCCAGTGCGACCGCCGCCGGCTTCCGGTAACTCCTCATGACACGTGCTCCCGTTCTCGTGAGACCTCAGGGGTACACACCGAGTACGTTTCCCGGCCGCGAACGTCTCCCAAGGCGGCGGGGAACGCCGTGTCACGGCGGAAGCCGCGGCTTCTCCCGGGCGGGCGTACTGCAACAATGGGCCCGTGACCCGCGCATCCCTGGACAAGCAGCCGCACGAAGTCGCCTCGATGTTCGACGACGTGGCGGATCGGTACGACCTGACCAACGACGTGCTGTCCCTCGGCCAGGACCGGCGATGGCGCAAGGAGGTCGCCAAGGCGGTCGACGCGCGCCCCGCGCAGAAGGTCCTCGACCTGGCGGCGGGCACGGGCACGTCCTCGCTGCCCTTCGCCCGGACCGGCGCGTACGTCGTCCCGTGCGACTTCTCCCAGGGCATGCTCCGGGTCGGCAAGCAGCGGCAGCCCTGGCTGCCCTACACCGCCGGTGACGCGACGCGGCTCCCCTTCAAGGACGACACCTTCGACGCCGTCACCATCTCCTTCGGGCTGCGCAACGTGCAGGACACGGACGCCGCCCTGCGGGAGCTGTACCGGGTGACCCGGCCCGGCGGACGGGTCGTGATCTGCGAGTTCTCGCACCCCACCTGGGCGCCGTTCCGCACGGTCTACACCGAGTACCTGATGCGCGCCCTGCCGCCGGTGGCGCGGGCCGTGTCCTCCAACCCCGACGCCTACGTCTACCTCGCCGAGTCCATCCGGGCCTGGCCCGACCAGCCCGCGCTGGCCGGGCGGCTGGGCGAGGCCGGCTGGTCGCGGGTGGCCTGGCGCAACCTGAGCGGCGGGATCGTCGCCCTGCACCGGGGCTTCAAGAAGAGCTGACCGCACAGCGCTATGGGGAGCTGAGGACCATGTACGGGTCGCCGGGCTCGTCCAGCTCCCGCTGGAGACCACCCCTGGGCGGTTTCGGGATCCGCGGCTCGTGCACGCCCCCGCCGCCCTCGCCGGGGCCGAAGTCGAACCACACGTAGACCATCGACTCCCGCGGCACCTCGGCACCGGGCCGCGGATACTGGCGTACGACGTAGTCGACGACGGCGAGATGGAAGTCGGGCCGGTCCGGTGCGTTGAGGAGCAGGCCCTGTGTCCGGGCCGTCTCCCGCGCGTCCACGGCCATCAGGCCCACCAGACGCGGTACACGCACTTCGGGTGTTTTGCGGGATATGCGCACAGATGTCACCCCCAGCGGTACAGGCAGGGTAACTCCCGCTCCACAGTGGCCGGAAGCGACAGATGTCTTTCTGTGACAGTCGACTACGCAGCGTCAGCGGACGGTGGCCGGAGGTCGAGCCGGTAGCAGTGTCCCGACCGCTCCGAGGCCGGTGTCGTGAACGTCTCGGCGAGGCGCATGCCCAGCCGCCGCGCGACCGCGATGGACCGGATGTTGCGGGCGTCGACCATCGCCACCACGCCCGGGACGCCGGCCGCCCGCGTCCGCTCCAGCGTCTGCCGGGCGGCCGCGGTGACATAGCCCTTGCCCCAGTGCTCCCGGCCCAGCCGCCAGCCGATCTCGATCTGGCCCGCCGGCCCCCAGCCCCGCTCCCAGGGCTGGGCGCCCGTGAAGCCGATGACGTGCCCGGACTCGTCGAGCATGCTCCACAGGCAGAAACCGAGCTCGGCGTCGTGCCGGCGCTGGCGCGCGGTGAGCTCCTCGTAGACCGACAGCTCGGCGGCCCTGCCGCCGTGGAACTCCATGACGTCCGGGTCGTCGAAGAGCCGGTGCCAGACGAACGCGTCCTCGTGGGTGGGGACGCGCAGCCGCACGGCGGGGAGAGCTCGGTTCATGGAGGCAGCCCTTCAGCAGGTGACGATCGCCGCTGCATAGACTGCCCATGTCCTGTGCCGGTCGGCACGCAGATTTCGAACTTGGGGAGATCCCGCCGTGACCGTCGTGACCGAGCCGCTCTCCGAGAACACCGCCGATGTGATCGTCGTGGGCGCGGGGCCGGCCGGCTCCACGACCGCCTACCACCTCGCCAAGGCGGGACTCGACGTCCTTCTGCTGGAGAAGACCGAGTTCCCGCGCGAGAAGGTCTGCGGCGACGGCCTCACCCCACGCGCCGTCAAACAGCTGGTGGCCATGGGCATCGACATCTCGGAAGAGGCCGGCTGGCTGCGCAACAAGGGCCTGAGGATCATCGGCGGCGGGGTGCGGCTCCAGCTCGACTGGCCGGATCTCGCCTCCTTCCCCGACTACGGCCTCGTCCGAAAGCGTGACGACTTCGACGAGCAGCTCGCCCGGCAGGCCCAGAAGGCGGGCGCCCGGCTGTTCGAGCGCTGCAACGTCGGCGCGCCGATCCTGGACGAGCGCACGGGCCGTATCACCGGCGTGCACGCCAAGCTGGGGGAGGAGAAGCGCGAGGTCACCTTCCGCGCCCCGCTGGTCGTGGCCGCCGACGGCAACTCCACCCGCCTGTCCCTCGCGATGGGCCTGCACCGCCGCGAGGACCGCCCGATGGGCGTGGCCGTGCGGACGTACTTCACGAGCCCGCGCCACGAGGACGACTACCTGGAGTCCTGGCTGGAGCTGTGGGACCGCCGCGGCGCGCAGGACCGTCTCCTGCCCGGCTACGGCTGGATCTTCGGCATGGGCGACGGCACCTCGAACGTCGGCCTGGGCGTGCTGAACACCTCCGACTCCTTCAAGGAACTGGACTGGCGCGAGGTCCTGAAGGCCTGGTGCGCGTCCATGCCGGAGGACTGGGGCTACACCCCCGACAACATGACCGGACCCATCCGCGGCGCCGCCCTCCCCATGGCCTTCAACCGCCAGCCCCACTACACCAAGGGGCTGTTGCTGGTGGGCGACGCCGGCGGCCTGGTGAACCCCTTCAACGGCGAGGGCATCGCCTACGCCATGGAGTCCGGCCAGATCGCCGCCGACGTCATCGTCCAGGCCCACGCCCGCTCGACCCCCGCGGGGCGTGAACTGGCCCTCCAGCGCTACCCGCGCGTCCTGAAGGACACCTACGGCGGCTACTACACGCTCGGCCGGGCCTTCGTGAAGCTCATCGGCAACCCGAAGGTCATGCAGATCGCGGCCCAGCGCGGCCTCACGCACCCGCTGCTGATGAAGTTCACGCTGAAGCTCCTCGCGAACCTCACCGACCCGACCGGGGGCGACGCGATGGACCGCATCATCAACGGTCTGAGCAAGGTGGCGCCGAAGGCCTGACCAGGCACGCGGGCCTTCGGCACCGAAGGCCCGGTCAGCCGCTCAGAGCCGCGACGTTGGCGGCCCGGCGCGCGAACACCGCCTCGCGCCGGTCCGCCATCTGCCGCAACGCGTCCTTCCGCTCCCGCCGGGAGAGCCGGTCGAGGTACACCTGCCCGTTCACATGGTCGGTCTCGTGCGCCAGGCAGCGGGCGAAGTAGCCCGTGCCCTCGATGACGAGCGGTCCGCCGTCCCGGTCGTACCCGTGCACCACGGCCCGGTCCGGACGAGGTACGTCCATCGCGGCGCCCGGCACCGACAGGCATCCCTCGCCGTCGTCGAGCAGCCGCCGGCCCGCCGGGTCGAGCGGTTCCAGCACCGGATTGACGATGTGCCCCACGTGCCGCACCCCGTCGTCGTCCGGGCAGTCGTAGACGAACAGCCGCAGATCGACCCCGACCTGGTTCGCCGCGAGTCCGGCCCCGTCCGCGATGTACATGGTCAGGAACATGTCGTCGATCAACGCGGCGAGGTCCGGACCGAACTCGGTGACGTCCCGGCACGGCTTGTGCAGAACCTCCTCACCGACCTCGGTGATCCGCCGTACCCTCCCGTTCCTGGCCTCGGGCGCGAGCCGCGGGTAGGAGTCGACGGGCCGTCCCTGCACGAAAACGCTGGGCATCTGCTGTCTCCCTGTGATGGTGAGCATGCTGTGAGTGGCGGGAACCGGGCTTCCGGCACCGGACGCCCCTCCCTACCCTCCGGGAATCATGACAACAGAACACGCGCAGCAGTCCCAGGAGCAGTCCGGCCACACCCGCAGACGCTTCCTCACGGCCACCGGGGGAGCCGCCGGGGCCATCGCCTTAGGGCCCGGCATCGCCGGTGCCGCACCCGCCTCCGGCGGCAGACGCGTGGCCGTCCTCGGCGGTGGCGTCTCCGGCCTCAGCGCCGCTCAGGAACTCGCCGAGCGCGGCTACGCCGTCACCGTCTACGAGTACTACGACGCCCTCGGCGGCAAGGCCCGCTCGATGGACGTCCCGGGCACGGGTACCGGCGGCCGCCGGCCGCTCCCCGGCGAGCACGGCTTCCGCTTCTTCCCCGGCTTCTACCGGAACCTGCCGGACACCATGCGCCGCATCCCCTTCGCCGGCAACGCCGACGGCGTCCGCGGCAATCTCCGCTCCGGCACCGAGGCGCTGTTCGCCCGCGGCTCGGGCCGGCCGGACCTGCACTTCCCGCTCCGCCGCGCCACCACCCCGCCGCGCCCCGGCGACCTCACCCCGTCCTGGATCCGCGACCAGATCCTGTCCGTTCTCGACCTCGGCACCCGCCTGCCCGCCCACGAGGCCGCCTACTTCGCCAACCGGCTCCTCGTCCACCTCACCAGCTGCGAGGCCCGCCGCGAGGGCCAGTGGGAGCAGGTCGCCTGGTGGGACTTCATCCGTGCCGAGGAGATGAGCCAGGAGTACCGCACGCTCCTGGGCATCGGCCAGACCCGCAACCTCGTCGCCACGCGCGCGGAGGTGGCGTCCACCAGGACCGTCGGCCGCGTCATCATCGAGGCCCTGCTGCTGTGGGGCCTGCTCGGCCGCGGCATGGACGGCCCCGACGCCGACGTCGACCGCGTCCTGAACGCCCCGACGAGCGACGCCTGGATCGACCCCTGGGAGACCCACCTGCGCTCACTCGGCGTGGAGTTCGTCCTCGGCACGCAGGTCCACGAGGTCCTCCACGACGGCGGCCGGGTGACCGGCGTCCGCGTCTCCGACCGCGACGGCGGCGGGGAGCGCACGGTCACCGCCGACCACTACGTCAGCGCGCTGCCCGTCGAACACGCCCGCCTCACCTGGGGCCGGGCCCTGCGCGCCGCCGACCCGCAGCTCGCCCGGTGCGACGCGCTGCAGACGGACTGGATGACCGGCGTGATGTTCTACCTGCGCACCCCGACCCCGGTCGTGCACGGCCACGTCAACTGCCTCGACTCGCCCTGGTCGGTGACGGCCGTCGGCCAGGCCCAGTTCTGGGACGTACGGGACTTCTCGCGCGACTACGGCGACGGCCGGGCCCGCGACTGTCTCTCCGCGATCATCTCGGAGTGGGACAAGCCCGGCATCCTGTACGGCAAGACGGCCAAGGAGTGCACGAGGGAAGAGGTCGTCGCCGAGCTCTGGGCGCAGCTGAAGGACGGGCTGAACGACGCCGGCAGGACGACCCTGCGGGACGAGGACCGGCTGGGCTGGTTCATGGACCCGGCGGTGACGGGCCTGGGCGGCCCCGACCCGCAGAACCGCGAGCAGCTCCTCGTCCACCCCACGGGCACGCTCGGCAACCGCCCGACCGCCCGCACGAAGGTGCCGAACTTCTTCCTCGCGGGCGACTATGTCCGTACCGACGTCGACCTCGCCTCCATGGAGGGCGCCAACGAGTCCGCGCGGCACGCCGTCAACGCCCTGCTGGAGGCGGACAATTCGGACGCCGAGCGCTGCCAAGTCTGGGAGCTGTACCGGCCGCCGGAGCTGGAGCCCCTGAAGCGCGTGGACGAACTGCGGTACCGGCTGGGACTGCCGAACACCTTCGACCTCGGTTAGGCGCCCTGAGAGGCCCTGGAGGGCCTTGAGGGCCCACGAGGGGTGTTCCGGACAGTCCGGGAGGGCCGTTGCCTCGTTCGGCAACGGCCCTCTGACCCGTTATGCGTGAATTCGGTGCGGGCGCGGCCTCAGAGGACGCGCACCGCGCCATCCGCCGGGTAACCCGACAGGTCCTGGATGACGACGCCCTTGGACGGGTTGGCCGCGTCCAGGTACTGGCCGTCTCCGATGTAGACACCCACGTGGTACGCGGAGCCCTTGCCACCCCAGTAGAGGATGTCGCCGACCTGGAGGTTGGAAAGCGAGACGTCCGTGCCGGCCATCGACTGGTCCTGCGAGACGCGCGGCAGGTCCACACCAACCTGCTTGTACGCGGCCTGCACGAGGGAGGAGCAGTCCCAGGCGTTGGGACCGGTGGCGCCCATGACGTAGGCGTCGCCCACCTGGGCCTTCAGGAAGGCGATGACGGTCGCGACGCTGCCGCTGGAGGGCGCCGACACCGACGTGGAGGCGGACGCCGACGCGGACGCGGAGGCGGTGGACAGCGTGGCGCGCTCGGCGCTGCGCGCGGCGCGCTCGGCGGCGGCCTTGCGGGCGGCCTCGGCGGCCTTCTTCTTGGCCTCCGCCTTCTTCTTCGCCTCGGCGAGGTCCTTCTTGGCCTCGGCGGCGGCCTTGGCGGCGGCGGCGTCACGCTCGGCGCGCAGTTCGTAGTTCGCGGCCGCCTGCTGGGTGGCGGCAGCGGACTGGGCGACCTGGGCGGACATGTCGGCCGTCAGGGTGGGCAGTTCGATGGTCTGGGTGACCGGCTCGGCGGCGCTCGCCGAGGCCGACGCACCCGCCGCTGCCATGCTGAGAACGCCACCGGCAACTCCGGCACGCAGGGCGATCGAAGAGGTCGCGCTGCGGCGGGGCTTCCGGTGGCTGCGTATGTGAGCGGTGTGGGACATGGGAACAACCGGTACCAGGGGCTCCTTCATATCTTCAAGAAACGTGTGCTGCGCCACAGTTGTTCAATCGGGCCCCCAAAAACCCCGCTCGAGGCCCTTTATTGACGCCGTAACGGACATTGCGGGCTCCCCGTGACCAGCCTGTGATCACGGTCTTTGATCAATACGCCCGAATTGCCCCGCACCTACCATCGGTTGGGTTGATTGGCCAAGCCCCGTTCTCATGGGCCTCTCATCTGTGTGACGGAGGTCACGGAACGGTTGCCGAGGCGGGCGCGTCCGGCGCCGCAGATCACGACCGGATCACGGCCTCGCGAAGATCGTGAACGAATGCACGCGTCCACACCCCGCTTCACGCGCCCTCTGCTGTGTGAACGCGCCTCTATCAAGAGATCGACTTCATCGCCAATTTGCATGCAAGGGAACCTTCTTGATATTGAGACGCCCCCTCCGGCCTGCGCTGACGAGGCAAAATGTCACCTCTGGTGATCACTCGGACGCTTCGAGTGTGAAGATCACCGCTCATCCGACTTCATGATCGATCGTCAGGTGGTGGAGATCACAAAGCTTGTGCAATACCCCGTGTCGCAGATCACAGAGGGTCGGGCATAAGATGCACGCGGTTGGGCTTGTGACCTGCTTCACATGTTCCCGATCTTCGCCGGGGCGGGCGGGGTTCGAGGGACAGGTGGGGCGGAAGTGAGCCCGACGCAAACCGCCAGCAGTCAGTGCCGACTGAGAGGAGCGAGGAGCGGTGAACGCTTATGCGCCCATCCTCGTACTGGGAGCCCTCGGGGCAGGCTTTGCGATCTTCTCCGTGGTCATGGCCACGTTGATCGGGCCGAAGCGGTACAACCGCGCCAAGCTCGAGGCCTACGAGTGCGGTATCGAGCCGACCCCCACGCCGGCCGGCGGCGGGCGCTTCCCGATCAAGTACTACCTGACGGCGATGCTCTTCATCATTTTCGATATCGAGATCGTCTTCCTCTACCCCTGGGCCGTCACCTTCGACGCCCTGGGGATCTTCGGGCTCGTGGAGATGCTGCTCTTCGTGCTCACCGTCTTCGTCGCGTACGCGTACGTATGGCGGCGCGGCGGCCTGGAATGGGACTGAGGGGCCACAAGTCATGGGACTCGAAGAAAAGCTGCCGAGCGGCTTCCTGCTGACCACCGTCGAGCAGGCCGCGGGCTGGGTGCGCAAGTCGTCCGTCTTCCCCGCCACGTTCGGCCTCGCCTGTTGTGCCATCGAGATGATGACCACCGGCGCCGGCCGCTACGACCTGGCGCGCTTCGGCATGGAGGTCTTCCGGGGCTCGCCGCGCCAGGCGGACCTGATGATCGTCGCCGGCCGGGTGAGCCAGAAGATGGCGCCGGTGCTGCGGCAGGTCTACGACCAGATGCCGAACCCCAAGTGGGTGATCTCCATGGGGGTCTGCGCCTCCTCCGGCGGCATGTTCAACAACTACGCCATCGTCCAGGGCGTCGACCACATCGTGCCGGTCGACATCTATCTCCCCGGCTGCCCGCCACGGCCGGAGATGCTGATGGACGCCATCCTCAAGCTCCACCAGAAGATCCAGAGCTCCAAGCTCGGCGTGAACGCCGAGGAGGCGGCCCGCGAGGCGGAGGAGGCGGCGCTCAAGGCCCTGCCCACGATCGAGATGAAGGGGCTGCTGCGGTGAGCGACGTCAGCGACAACGGGGTCAACCCCGAGAAGGACCTCAGCGCGTCGAACCTCCCGGGCCAGCGCGGCCAGGGCGGTGAGGAGATCCGCGTCCAGCGCGGCATGTTCGGCGCGAGCAACGGCGGCGACACCTCCGGCTACGGCGGCCTGGTCCGCTCGGTCCGGCTCCCGGGACCGGCGAGCAGGCCCTACGGCGGCTGGTTCGACGAGGTCGCCGACGAGCTGGAGGGCGCCCTGGAAGAACAGGGGCTGCTCCCCGGCAACGCCATCGAGAAGACGGTCGTCGACCGCGACGAGCTGACCTTCCACATCGAGCGCGAGCACTTGGTGAGTGTCGCCAGGACCCTGCGCGACGACCCGGCCCTGCGCTTCGAGCTGTGCACCGGCGTCAGCGGCGTCCACTACCCGAACGACAAGGGCCGCGAGCTGCACGCCGTCTACCACCTGCGCTCGATCACCCACAACCGGGTGATCCGCCTGGAGGTCAGCTGCCCCGACAGCGACCGGCACATCCCGTCGCTGTTCTCGGTCTATCCGACGAACGACTGGCACGAGCGCGAGACGTACGACTTCTTCGGCATCGTCTTCGACGGCCACCCCGCCCTGACGCGGATCATGATGCCGGACGACTGGCAGGGCTTTCCGCAGCGCAAGGACTACCCCCTCGGCGGCATCCCCGTCGAGTACAAGGGCGCCCAGATCCCGGCTCCGGACCAGCGGAGGTCGTACTCATGAGCACTTCGCACGCCTCCCCTCGGGAGACCACAGAGGGCACCGTCTACACGGTCACCGGCGGCGACTGGGACGAGGTCGTCCAGTCCGCGGCCCGCGCCGACGACGAGCGCATCGTCGTCAACATGGGCCCGCAGCACCCGTCCACGCACGGCGTGCTCCGCCTGATCCTGGAGATCGACGGCGAGACCGTCACCGAGGCCCGCTGCGGCATCGGCTACCTGCACACCGGCATCGAGAAGAACCTCGAGTACCGGACGTGGACGCAGGGCACCACGTTCGTGACGCGCATGGACTACCTGACGCCGTTCTTCAACGAGACGGCGTACTGCCTCGGGGTCGAGAAGCTCCTCGGCATCGAGGACCAGATCCCGGACCGCGCCTCGATCATCCGCGTGCTCCTGATGGAGCTGAACCGGCTCTCCTCGCACCTGGTGTGCATCGCCACCGGCGGCATGGAGCTCGGCGCCACCACGATCATGATCTACGGCTTCCGTGATCGTGAACTCATTCTCGATATCTACGAGCTGATCACCGGCCTGCGGATGAACCACGCGTACATCCGGCCCGGCGGACTCGCCCAGGACCTGCCGCCCGGCGCGGTGGACCAGATCCGCGAGTTCGTGAAGAAGATGAAGAAGAACCTCCCGGAGTACGACAAGCTCGCCACCGGGAACCCCATCTTCAAGGCCCGTATGCAGGACGTCGGCTACCTCGACCTGGCCGGCTGCATGGCCCTCGGCGCGACGGGACCGATCCTGCGCTCCACCGGCCTGCCGCACGACCTGCGCAAGGCCCAGCCGTACTGCGGCTACGAGACCTACGACTTCGAGATCCCGACCGCCGACACCTGCGATTCCTACGGCCGCTTCCTGATCCGGCTGGAGGAGATGCGCCAGTCGCTCAAAATCATCGAGCAGTGCCTGGACCGGCTCCAGCCCGGCCCGGTCATGGTCGCCGACAAGAAGATCGCCTGGCCTGCCCAGCTCGCCCTGGGGCCCGACGGCCTCGGCAACTCCCTCGACCACATCAAGAAGATCATGGGCACCTCCATGGAGGCCCTGATCCACCACTTCAAGCTGGTCACCGAGGGCTTCCGCGTCCCGCCGGGACAGACGTACGCGGCGGTCGAGTCGCCCAAGGGCGAACTCGGGGTGCACGTCGTGTCCGACGGCGGCACCCGCCCCTACCGGGTCCACTTCCGCGACCCGTCCTTCACCAACCTTCAGGCCATGGCGGCGATGTGCGAGGGCGGCCAGGTCGCCGACGTCATCGTCGCCGTCGCGTCCATCGACCCCGTGATGGGAGGCGTCGACCGGTGACCACCTCTTCTTCCGAGCGGGGCGTCAGCCTGGGCATGCCCGAACTGCCCGCACCCGCCTACCCGGACGAGGTCCGGGCCCGCCTGGAGACCGACGCGCGCGAGGTCATCGCCCGCTACCCGGACTCCCGGTCCGCCCTCCTGCCGCTGCTGCACCTCGTGCAGGCCGAGGAAGGCCACGTCACGCGCACCGGGATGCGGTTCTGCGCGGACATGCTCGGCCTGACCACGGCGGAGGTCACCGCGGTCGCCACCTTCTACACCATGTACCGCCGCCGGCCGAGCGGTGACTACCAGGTGGGGGTGTGCACCAACACCCTGTGCGCCGTCATGGGCGGGGACGCGATCTTCGAGGAGCTCCAGGAGCACCTGGGCGTCGGCAACGGCGAGACCACCGGCGACGGCAAGGTCACCCTGGAGCACATCGAGTGCAACGCGGCCTGCGACTTCGCGCCGGTCGTGATGGTCAACTGGGAGTTCTTCGACAACCAGACCCCGGCGAGCGCCAAACGCCTCGTCGACGACCTGCGCGCGGGACGGCCGGTCACCCCCACGCGCGGGGCACCGATGTGCACCTTCAAGGAGACCGCCCGGGTCCTGGCCGGTTTCCCCGACGAGCGGGACGGAGCCGTCGAGTCCGGGGGAAGCGCGGGACCCGCCTCCCTGGTCGGCCTGAAGCTCGCCAAGGGCGAGTCCGCTCCCGCGCGCGTGGTGCATCCGCGCGGCGAGGCGCCCCGGGACGACAAGCCGCACGAGCCGTCACCGACGGAGCACTTGAGCTCGCACGACGCGCCGCAGGACACGTCGGCCTCCGACCCGGCCCACCCGGCCGGGCCCACCGCCGAGGAGGGGGAGTGATGACCTTGGCACCCGAGCTGAAAGACATGAGCCCCGAGAAGCTGCTCGCACCGGTGCTGTCGGCCTTCTGGGACGAGGACAGGGCCTGGACGCTGGACGTCTACCGGCGGCACGACGGGTACGAAGGGCTTCGCAAGGCGCTCGCCATGTCGCCGGACGACGTGATCGCGTACGTCAAGGAATCGGGTCTGCGCGGGCGCGGCGGCGCGGGATTCCCCACGGGCATGAAGTGGCAGTTCATTCCCCAGGGGGATGGAAAGCCGCACTATCTTGTTGTCAACGCCGACGAGTCGGAGCCGGGGACGTGCAAGGACATCCCGCTCCTCTTCGCGAACCCGCACAGCCTCATCGAGGGCATGATCATCGCGTGCTACGCCATCAGGTCTTCGCACGCCTTCGTCTATCTGCGTGGTGAAGTCGTCCCGGTGCTGCGGCGGTTGCACTCGGCCGTCCGCGAGGCCTACGAGGCCGGCTTCCTCGGCGAGAACATCCTGGACAGCGGACTGGACCTCGACATCACCGTGCACGCGGGGGCGGGCGCGTACATCTGCGGTGAGGAGACCGCACTGCTGGACTCGCTCGAAGGCCGCCGGGGTCAACCGCGGCTTCGTCCCCCCTTCCCTGCCGTCGCGGGCCTCTACGCGTGCCCGACTGTGGTGAACAACGTCGAATCGATCGCGTCGGTTCCCGCGATCATGAACCGGGGCAAGGAATGGTTCCGGTCGATGGGGAGTGAGAAGTCGCCCGGCTTCACGCTCTACTCCCTGTCCGGCCACGTCGCCAGCCCCGGCCAGTACGAGGCGCCGCTCGGGATCACCCTCCGCCAGCTCCTCGACATGAGCGGCGGGATGCGCCCCGGGCACCGCCTCAAGTTCTGGACGCCGGGCGGCTCCTCGACCCCGATGTTCACCGACGAGCATCTCGACGTCCCTCTTGATTACGAAGGAGTGGGCGCCGCGGGTTCCATGCTCGGCACGAAAGCCCTCCAGTGCTTCGACGAGACGACCTGCGTGGTGCGGGCCGTGACGCGCTGGACCGAGTTCTACGCCCACGAGTCCTGCGGCAAGTGCACGCCCTGCCGCGAAGGGACGTACTGGCTCGTGCAGCTGCTGCGCGACATCGAGGCCGGCAAGGGACAGATGTCCGACCTCGACAAGCTGAACGACATCGCCGACAACATCAACGGCAAGTCGTTCTGCGCCCTCGGCGACGGCGCCGCCTCGCCGATCTTCTCCTCGCTCAAGTACTTCCGCGAGGAGTACGAGCAGCACATCACGGGCCGGGGCTGTCCCTTCGACCCTGCCAAGTCGACGGCCTGGGCCGACCGCACGGAGGTGAACGCATGACCGTGACCACCAACGCTCCCTCAGGCGGGGGAGAGGCGGCGGTCCCGCCGGAGGACCTCGTGTCGCTGACGATCGACGGCGTCGAGATCAGCGTGCCGAAGGGCACCCTGGTCATCCGGGCCGCCGAACAGCTCGGCATCGAGATCCCCCGGTTCTGCGACCACCCCCTCCTCGACCCGGCCGGCGCCTGCCGCCAGTGCATCGTCGAAGTCGAGGGCCAGCGCAAGCCCATGGCGTCCTGCACCATCACGTGCACCGACGGGATGGTGGTCAAGACCCACCTCACCTCGCCGGTCGCCGAGAAGGCCCAGAAGGGTGTGATGGAGCTCCTGCTCATCAACCACCCGCTGGACTGCCCGGTCTGCGACAAGGGCGGCGAGTGCCCGCTGCAGAACCAGGCCATGTCGCACGGCGACGCCGAGTCCCGCTTCGAGGGCCGCAAGCGCACGTACGAGAAGCCCCTCCCCATCTCCACGCAGGTGCTGCTCGACCGCGAGCGGTGCGTGCTGTGCGCCCGCTGCACCCGGTTCTCCAACCAGGTCGCGGGCGACCCGATGATCGAGCTGATCGAGCGCGGCGCGCTCCAGCAGGTCGGCACCGGCGAGGGCGACCCGTTCGAGTCGTACTTCTCCGGCAACACCATCCAGATCTGCCCCGTGGGAGCGCTGACCTCGGCGGCGTACCGATTCCGCTCCCGCCCCTTCGACCTCGTCTCGTCCCCGTCGGTCTGCGAGCACTGCTCCGGCGGTTGCGCCACGCGCACCGACCACCGGCGCGGCAAGGTCATGCGGCGGCTCGCCGCCAACGACCCCGAGGTCAACGAGGAGTGGATCTGCGACAAGGGGCGGTTCGCGTTCCGGTACGCGCAGCAGCGGGACCGGCTGGAGACGCCGCTCGTGCGCAACGCCGAGGGCGAGCTGGAACCGGCCTCCTGGCCCGAGGCGCTCCAGATCGCGGCCCAGGGGCTGCTGGCCTCACGGGGCCGCACCGGCGTGCTGACCGGCGGCCGGCTCACCATCGAGGACGCCTACGCGTACAGCAAGTTCGCGCGCGTGGCGCTCGACACCAACGACATCGACTTCCGCGCGCGCGTGCACAGTGGCGAGGAGGCCGACTTCCTCGCCGCCCAGGTCGCCGGGCGCGGCCGGGACCTCGACGGTACGGGCGTCACGTACGCCGCACTGGAGAAGGCACCCGCCGTCCTGCTGGTCGGTTTCGAGGCGGAGGAGGAGGCGCCCGGCGTCTTCCTGCGGCTGCGCAAGGCCTGGCGCAAGCACGGGCAGAAGGTCTTCTCCCTGGCCACGCACTCCACGCGCGGTCTGGAGAAGGCCGGCGGGACGCTGCTGCCGGCGGCCCCCGGCACCGAGACCGAGTGGCTGGACGCGCTCGCGAGGAACGTCGGCCTGGAGGACGACGGCGCTCTCGCCGCCGAGGCGCTGCGCGCCGAGGGGGCCGTGATCGTCGTCGGTGAGCGGCTGGCCGCGGTGGCCGGCGGCCTGACCGCCGCCGTACGCACCGCCTCCGCGACCGGGGCTCGGCTGGCGTGGATCCCGCGCCGGGCCGGGGAGCGTGGCGCCGTCGAGGCGGGCGCGCTGCCGTCGCTGCTGCCGGGCGGACGTCCGGCAACCGACCCACGCGCGCGGGACGAGGTCGCCGGCGTCTGGGGCGTCGCCGGTCTCCCGCACCGCTACGGCCGCGACACCGGCCAGATCGTGGAGGCCGCCGCGACCGGCGAACTCCAGGCGCTGCTGGTGGCGGGTGTCGAGATCGCCGACCTTCCCGACCCGGCACGCGCGCGTGCGGCACTCGACGAGGTCGGCTTCCTGGTCTCGCTCGAACTGCGGCCCAGCGAGATCAGCCGCAAGGCGGATGTCGTCCTACCCGTCGCCGCGGTCGCCGAGAAGGCCGGCACCTTCCTCAACTGGGAAGGCCGGGTCCGCTTCTTCGAGGCCGCGCTCAAGCCCGACCACATGACCCGCCGCCTCGCGCCCACCGACGCGCGCGTGCTCCAGATGGTGGCCGACGCCATGGACGTCCACCTCGGACTGCCCGATCTGCGCACCGTACGCGCGGAGATCGACCGGCTCGGCGCCTGGGACGGCCCGCGGGCCACCGAACCCCTGGAGACGGCGGGCGTCCTGCCCCGTCCGGCCGCCGGTGAGGCGGTGCTCGCCGGACACCGGCTGCTGCTCGACCAGGGCGTGCTCCAGCAGGGCGACGAGGCACTCGCCGGCACCCGGCACGCCGCACACGCGCGTGTGTCGCCCGCGACGGCCGCCGAGGCGGGCGTCAAGGAGGGCGACCTCCTCGCGGTGACCGGCCCCCAGGGAGTCGTCGAACTCCCCCTCCAGATCAGTGAGATGCCCGACCGGGTGGTGTGGCTCCCGCTGAACTCCACCGGCGGCGGCGTCGCCTCCGACACTGGGGCTCGGCCCGGCTCCCTCGTCCGCATCGGCCCGGCGACCCTCGCCGGCGAGGCCCCCAAGGAGGTGGAGGCATGAGCCCGTACCTCGCCGCTGAAGACCTCTCGATGTTCGGCCACGACCCCTGGTGGCTGGTCGTCATCAAGGCGGTGTTCTGCTTCGCCTTCCTGATGGTGACCGTGCTGATCTCCATCGTCATGGAGCGCAAGGTCGTCGCCTGGATGCAGCTGCGCATCGGCCCCAACCGGCACGGCCCCTGGGGCATGCTCCAGTCGCTCGCCGACGGCATCAAGCTGATGCTCAAGGAAGACGTCATCGTCAAGCGCGCGGACAAGGCGGTGTACGTCCTCGCGCCGGTCATCGCGGCCATCCCGGCCTTCATGGCGATCGCCGTGATCCCCTTCGGCCCGGCCGGCAACGAGGTCTCGATCTTCGGCCAGCGCACCACGATGCAGCTCACCGACCTGCCGATCGCGATGCTCTACATCCTCGCGGTCGCGTCCGTCGGCATCTACGGCATCGTGCTGGCGGGCTGGAGCTCCGGATCGACGTACCCGCTGCTGGGCGGTCTGCGCTCCTGCGCGCAGATGATCTCGTACGAGATCGCGATGGGCGCCGCCTTCGCATCCGTCTTCCTCTACTCCGGGTCGATGTCGACCTCCACGATCGTGGAGCAGCAGACCGACCGCTGGTACATCCTGCTGCTGCCGCTCTCCTTCGTCCTCTACATCGTGACGATGGTCGGCGAGACCAACCGCGCCCCCTTCGACATGCCGGAGTCCGAGGGCGACCTGGTCGGCGGCTTCAACACCGAGTACTCGTCGATCAAGTTCGCGATGTTCATGCTCGCCGAGTACGTCAACATGGTGACCGTCTCGGCCGTCGCCACGACGCTGTTCCTCGGCGGCTGGCGGGCCCCCTGGCCGGTCAGCACCTTCTGGGAGGGCGCGAACCACGGCTGGTGGCCGATGCTCTGGTTCACGGTCAAGGTCCAGTTGCTGCTGTTCATGTTCATCTGGATCCGCGGCACGCTTCCACGCGTCCGCTACGACCAGCTGATGAAGCTCGGCTGGAAGGTCCTCATCCCGGTCTCGCTGGTGTGGCTGATGCTCGTCGCGACCGTGCGTGCCTTCAGGAACGAGGGCTACGACTTCGCCGACATCGCCCTCTACGTCGGCGGCGGCGTGCTGGCCCTGCTGGTGCTCTCCTTCGTCGTCGACATGTTCCGCGAGAAGGCGAAGGAGGCCGAGCAGCCGGCCGAGACCCCGGCCGCCTTCGACCCGATGGCGGGCGGATTCCCCGTACCGCCACTGCCGGGACAGGAGCTGCCACCGGTCCCGCGACGCCGTTCACGCAGTGAGCGGGAGCTGATTGTCAGTGGTGGGCCCGATACTCAGAGTGACGGATCTCTGGGCGGAACTACGGATGGAAAGGAGGCGTCCGATGGCTGAGGAACCGAAGGACACCAAGCCCGGGTTCCAGAACCCGGTGGCCGGCTTCGGCGTGACCTTCAAGGCCATGTTCAAGAAGCGGCTGACCGAGCAGTACCCGGAGCAGCAGAAGACCACGGCTCCGCGCTTCCACGGACGGCACCAGCTCAACCGCCATCCGGACGGCCTGGAGAAGTGCGTCGGCTGCGAACTGTGCGCGTGGGCCTGCCCCGCCGACGCCATCTACGTGGAGGGCGCGGACAACACCGACGAGGAGCGCTACTCGCCGGGCGAGCGGTACGGCCGCGTCTACCAGATCAACTACGCCCGCTGCATCCTGTGCGGCCTGTGCATCGAGGCGTGCCCCACGCGCGCGCTCACGATGACGAACGAGTTCGAGCTCGCCGACTCCAGCCGGGCCAACCTCATCTACACCAAGGAGCAGCTGCTCGCCGGTCTGGAGGAGGGCATGGTCGACGCGCCCCATGCCATCTACCCGGGCACGGACGAACAGGACTACTACCGGGGCCTGGTCACCGAGGCCGCACCCGGTACGGAGCCTCAGGTAGCCCACTCCAAGGGCGAGGTCGTGCAGGAGTCCGACTCGACCTTCGGCGGGACGGAACCGGCGTCGGAGAAGGTGATCGGCCGATGACCGCCCAGCTCGCCGCCTACTCCACCTCCACCGGAGAGGCCGTCCAGTTCTGGATCCTCGGCACGATCGCGGTGATCGGCGCCCTGTGCACCATCCTCATGAAGAGGGCCGTGCACAGCGCGCTCTGCCTCGCGGGGACCATGATCATCCTGGCGGTGTTCTACCTCGCCAACGGCGCCTACTTCCTGGGCGTCGTCCAGATCGTCGTCTACACCGGCGCGATCATGATGCTGTTCCTGTTCGTGGTGATGCTCGTCGGCGTCACCGCGGCGGACTCCCTGAAGGAGACCATCAAGGGCCAGCGCTGGCTGGCCCTGCTGTGCGGGCTCGGCTTCGGCGTCCTGCTGATCGCCGGCATCGGCAACGCCTCCCTCAGCGAGTTCAACGGCATCGGCCAGGCGAACGCCGGCGGCAACGTGGAGGGCATCGCCGCCCTCCTGTTCACCAGGTACGTCTTCGCGTTCGAGATCACCGGCGCCCTGCTCATCACGGCCGCCGTCGGCGCCATGGTGCTCACCCACCGCGAGCGCACCGAACGCGCCAAGACGCAGCGGGAGCTCTCGGAGGAGCGGGTCCGCGAAGGCAAGCAGCTGCCGCCCCTGCCTGCCCCTGGTGTGTACGCCCGGCACAACGCGGTCGACATCGCGGGCCTGCTGCCCGACGGCACGCCCTCCGACCTCACGGTCAGCAAGACGCTGCGGGAGCGCGGCCAGATCCGGGACGTGTCGCAGGAGGCGCTCAACGACCTGCGGGCCCTGGAGCAGCGTGCCGAGGAGCGCCTGGAGCGGAAGGCCATCGAGCCGACCACGTTCAAGCGGCCCGAGGAGGCGTCGAAGTGAACCCGGTCAACTATCTGTACCTCGCGGCCCTGTTGTTCACGATCGGTGCCACCGGCGTGCTGATCAGGCGCAACGCGATCGTCGTGTTCATGTGCATCGAGCTCATGCTCAACGCCTGCAACCTCGCGTTCGTCGCCTTCTCCCGGATGCACGGCAACCTCGACGGCCAGATCATCGCCTTCTTCACGATGGTCGTCGCCGCCGCGGAGGTCGTGGTCGGGCTCGCGATCATCGTGTCCCTGTTCCGCGCCCGCCACTCGGCCTCGGTCGACGACGCCAGCCTGATGAAGCTGTAAGGGGTCGGAAGAATCGTGGAGAACCTCATTGCGCTGCTGGTGGCGGCGCCCCTGCTCGGAGCGGCGGTCCTGCTGTGCGGCGGACGCCGGCTGGACGCCGTGGGCCACTGGATCGGCACGCTGCTCGCGGCCGCCTCCTTCGTGCTCGGCCTGGTGCTGTTCACCGACATGCTCGGCCAAGACGTCGAACACCGGGTCATGGCCCAGCACCTGTTCAGCTGGATCCCGGTGGAGGGCTTCCAGGCGGACGTCGCCTTCCAGCTCGACCAGCTGTCCATGACGTTCGTGCTGCTGATCACGGGCGTCGGATCGCTGATCCACCTCTACTCGGTCGGGTACATGGAGCACGACGAGCGGCGCCGCCGCTTCTTCGGCTACCTGAACCTGTTCCTCGCGGCGATGCTGATCCTCGTCCTCGCCGACAACTACCTGCTGCTGTACGTCGGCTGGGAGGGTGTCGGTCTCGCCTCCTACCTGCTGATCGGCTTCTGGCAGCACAAGCCCAGCGCCGCCACGGCCGCGAAGAAGGCCTTCCTGGTCAACCGCGTCGGCGACATGGGCCTGTCCATCGCGATCATGCTGATGTTCCTCTGGTTCGGCACCTTCGCCTTCGGGCCGGTGCTCGGCAGCCACGAGGAGGCCGGGCTCGCCGGAGCCGCCGGTGAGGACAAGCTCACGGCGATCGCGCTGATGCTGCTGCTCGCCGCCTGCGGCAAGTCCGCCCAGGTGCCGCTCCAGTCCTGGCTCGGGGACGCGATGGAGGGCCCGACCCCGGTCTCGGCCCTCATCCACGCCGCGACCATGGTGACGGCGGGCGTCTACCTGATCGTCCGCTCCGGGGCCGTCTTCAACGGTGCTCCCGACGCGCAGCTCGTCGTCACCATCGTCGGTGCCGTCACGCTCCTGTTCGGTGCGATCGTCGGTTGCGCGAAGGACGACATCAAGAAGGCCCTGGCCGGCTCGACCATGTCGCAGATCGGCTACATGATCCTCGCCGCGGGCCTCGGCCCCATCGGCTACGTCTTCGCGATCATGCACCTGGTGACGCACGGCTTCTTCAAGGCCGGGCTCTTCCTCGGCGCCGGTTCGGTCATGCACGGCATGAACGACGAGGTGGACATGAGGAGGTACGGCGGCCTGCGGAAGTACATGCCGGTCACCTTCGTCACCTTCGGCCTCGGCTACCTCGCCATCATCGGCTTCCCGGGCCTGTCCGGCTTCTTCTCCAAGGACAAGATCATCGAGGCGGCGTTCGCCAAGGGCGGCACCGAGGGCTGGATCCTCGGCGCCTGCGCCCTGCTCGGCGCGGCCATCACCGCGTACTACATGACGCGCGTGATGCTGATGACGTTCTTCGGCGAGGAGCGCTGGCGCAACGCCCCGACGCCGTCCCCGGCCGAACCGGACGTGGAGCCCGCCGCCGAGACCCGCGGCGAATACACCCCGCCGCACCCGCACGAGTCGCCCAAGGTCATGACCATCCCGATGATCGTGCTGGCCGTCGGGTCGGTGGGCGGCGGTGCGTTCTTCAGCATCGGTGACCGCTTCATGCACTGGCTGGAGCCGATCACCGGACACGACCACGGCAACCCGCCCATCAGCGCTCTCACGGTCACGCTGGCCACGGTCGCCGTGATGGTCCTCGGCGTCGCCGTCGCCTGGGCGCAGTACGGCCGCCGCCCCGTCCCGGCCGTCGCCCCGCGCGGCTCGCTGCTCACCCGGGCCGCCCGGCGCGACCTGCTCCAGGACGACTTCAACCACGTCGTCCTGGTCCGCGGCGGCGAGCACCTCACGCGGTCCCTGGTCTACGTCGACCACACCCTGGTCGACGGCGTCGTCAACGGCACGGCGGCCTCGGTCGGCGGCCTCTCCGGGCGGATGCGCAAGCTGCAGAACGGCTTCGCCCGCTCCTACGCGGTCTCGATGTTCGGCGGCGCGGCGGTCATCGTCGCCGCGACCCTGCTGATGAGGGCGGTCTGATACCGATGTCCTTTCCTCTGCTGACAGTGACAGCGGCGCTCCCGGCCGTCGGGGCGATCGCCACGGCCGCCGTACCGGCCGCGCAGCGCACTGCCGCCAAGTGGCTGGCGCTGCTCTTCTCGCTCGCCACGCTCGTCCTGGCGATCACCGTCCTGGTGCGCTTCGACCCGGACGGCGAGCGCTACCAGCTCACCGAGTCCCACTCCTGGATCGCGGACTTCGGCGTCCGTTACGAACTGGGCGTGGACGGCATCGCGGTGGCGCTGATCGCGCTCACGGCGCTGCTGATCCCGTTCATCATCCTCGCGGGCTGGCACGACGCCGACCCGCTGGAGACCGGCAGCACCCGGTGGCGGCCGACGCAGGGCTTCTTCGCCCTGATCCTGGCCGTCGAGGCGATGGTGATCCTCTCCTTCGAGGCCACCGACGTCTTCCTGTTCTACATCTTCTTCGAAGCCATGCTGATCCCGATGTACTTCCTCATCGGCGGCTTCGGGGACCGTGCCCACGAGCACGGCGAGAAGACGGCGGCGACGCAGCGGTCGTACGCGGCGGTGAAGTTCCTCCTCTACAACCTGGCCGGCGGTCTGATCATGCTGGCCGCGGTGATCGGCCTGTACGTGGTCGCCGGGAACTTCTCGCTCACGGAGATCGCCGAGGCCCGCGCCAACGGCTCGCTCGACATGGCGACCAGCACCGAGCGCTGGCTGTTCCTCGGTTTCTTCTTCGCCTTCGCGGTGAAGGCGCCGCTGTGGCCGCTGCACACCTGGCTGCCCAACGCGATGCAGGAGTCCACCGCCCCGGTCGCCGTACTGATCACGGCGGTCGTCGACAAGGTGGGCACCTTCGCGATGCTCCGCTTCTGCCTCCAGTTGTTCCCGGAGGCGAGCAAGTGGGCGACACCCGCCATCCTTGTCCTGGCCCTGATCAGCATCATCTACGGGGCGCTGCTCGCGGTCGGCCAGCGGGACATCAAGCGGCTGATCGCCTACGCGTCGATCTCCCACTTCGGCTTCATCATCATGGGCATCTTCGCGATGACCAGCCAGGGCCAGTCCGGCGCGACGCTCTACATGATCAACCACGGCATCTCGACCGCCGCGCTGATGCTGGTGGCGGGCTTCCTGATCTCCCGGCGCGGCTCGCGGCTCATCGCCGACTACGGCGGAGTGCAGAAGGTCGCCCCGGTGCTCGCCGGCACGTTCCTGATCGGCAGCCTGGCGACCCTCTCCCTGCCGGGGCTGGCGCCGTTCGTGAGCGAGTTCCTGGTCCTGGTCGGCACCTTCACGCGATACCCGGTGATCGGCATCATCGCCACCTTCGGCATCGTCCTCGCCGCGCTCTACACCCTCGTCCTGTACCAGCGGACGATGACCGGGCCGGTGAAACCCGAGGTCAGCGCGATGCCGGACCTCAGGGTGCGTGAAGTGGTGGTCGTCGCCCCGCTGGTCGTACTGCTGATCTTCCTGGGCGTGTACCCGAAGCCCGTCACGGACATCGTCAACCCGGCGGTCAAACAGACCATGTCCGACGTACAGAAGAAGGACCCCCAGCCCGAGGTGGAGGCGGCCAAGTGAGCGCAACAGCCGTCCACAGCCTGTGGACAACCGCGGCCGAACCGATCACCAAGATCGACGCGCCGAAGTTCGAGTACGGACAGTTGGCGCCCACCCTGATCGTCGTCGGAGCGGCGATCGTCGGGATCCTCGTCGAGGCATTCGTACCGCGCAAATCGCGTTATTACGTCCAAATGTTCGTGTCCGTCGTCGCGCTCGCGGCCGCCTTCGCCGCGGTCGTCGCGCTCGCGGCCGACGGCTACGGCACGACCAAGGCGCGCATCGCGGCGATGGGCGCGATCGCCGTCGACGGACCGGCCCTCTTCCTCCAGGGCACGATCCTGCTGGCGGCCCTGGTCGGCCTGTTCACCTTCGCCGAGCGGCGGCTCGACCCGCTGGTGCACGGCAACCGCGTCGACTCCTTCGCCGCGCAGGCCGCGTCCGTGCCGGGCAGCGAGAGTGAGAAGGCGGCGGTCAAGGCCGGGTTCACCACCACCGAGGTGTTCCCGCTGCTGCTGTTCGCCGTCGCCGGCATGCTGATCTTCCCGGCGGCCAACGATCTGCTGACGCTCTTCGTGGCGCTGGAGGTCTTCTCGCTCCCGCTGTACCTGCTGTGCGCGCTGGCCCGCCGCAAGCGGCTGCTGTCGCAGGAGGCGGCGGTCAAGTACTTCCTGCTCGGCGCGTTCGCCTCCGCGTTCACCCTGTTCGGCATCGCCCTGCTGTACGGCTACGCGGGCTCCATGTCGTACGCGACGATCGCGCAGGTCGTCGACGGCACGGTCGCGGACGTCAACCCGGCGCTCGCGGACACCATGGGCAACGACGCGCTGCTGCTGATCGGTGCCGCGCTGGTGGTGATGGGCCTGCTGTTCAAGGTGGGCGCGGTGCCGTTCCACATGTGGACGCCGGACGTGTACCAGGGCGCGCCGACGCCGGTGACCGGTTTCATGGCTGCGGCGACGAAGGTGGCGGCGTTCGGTGCGCTGCTGCGGTTGCTGTACGTCGTCCTGCCGGGCCTGCGCTGGGACTGGCGGCCGGTGATGTGGGCCGTCGCCATCGTCACCATGCTGGGCGGAGCGATCGTCGCGATCACGCAGACCGACATCAAGCGGCTGCTGGCGTACTCGTCGATCGCGCACGCCGGGTTCATCCTCGCGGGCGTCATCGCGACCACGCCCGACGGCGTCTCGTCGGTGCTGTTCTACCTGGCCGCGTACTCGTTCGTGACGATCGGCGCCTTCGCGGTGGTCACGCTCGTGCGCGACGCGGGGGGCGAGGCGACGCACCTGTCGAAGTGGGCGGGGCTCGGCCGGCGTTCGCCGCTGGTCGCGGCCGTGTTCGCGGTGTTTCTGCTGGCCTTCGCGGGCATCCCGCTGACCTCCGGCTTCGCCGGGAAGTTCGCCGTGTTCAAGGCGGCGGCGGAGGGCGGGGCCGCTCCGCTCGTCGTGATCGGTGTGATCTCGTCGGCGATCGCGGCGTTCTTCTACATCCGCGTCATCGTGCTGATGTTCTTCAGCGAGCCGCGGCCGGAGGGCCCGACGGTGGCCGTGCCGTCGCCGCTGACGATCACGGCGATCGGAGTCGGCGTGGCGGTCACGCTGGTGCTCGGCGTGGCGCCGCAGTACTTCCTGGATCTGGCAGGGCAGGCGGGGGTGTTCGTGCGCTGACGCTCCGCTTGCCACGAGACAGCGGCCCGGCTTCCCCTCAGGGGGTGCCGGGCCGCTGTCCTGTGCGTCGTGGCGGTTACTCGCCGCTCTGGCGACGCGGTTTGATGCCGGTGAGATCCAGATCCACGGGGAACGGGGCGCTGACCTTCATCCGCTCACGGAAGATCCCGGTGCCGGTGTACGCGCCGGTGCTGGGCTCCAGCTCGAAGGCGTGCACGGCGGCGAGGCCCTTCTCGTTCTCCACACGCCAGTAGTGGGGGGCCCGGGCGTACTTCAGCGGCTTGGTCTCGCGGTCCCGGGAGACGGACTCCGCCGAGACGACCTCGATGTCGCTGGGTCTTTCAGACTATCGGGCGGAAACGGGCAGGGTCTCCCGCGAACGTGTGAACGACGATCGTGTCCTTGACGCAGGCGTTCGGGGCGGCCTGTGGATAACTCCGGGGCTGTCGGTGCGGGCGCCTATGGTGGACGCAGTGGTCGAGGCGGGACGCACGGGGGACGGAACGATGGGCGCTACGGGCGGGACGGGTGTGATGACGGAACTGGACGCGGTGACCGGCAGCGGGACCGGTGCGGGCAGGGGCCCCGCCGGGCCCCTCGGTGCCGAGGCGAGCGAGGCGCTGGCCACGCTGCACCGGGTCTTCGGATACGAGGCCTTCCGCGGCGAGCAGGAAGCGGTCATCGAGCACGTGGTCGCGGGCGGCGACGCGGTCGTGCTCATGCCGACCGGCGCCGGCAAGTCCCTCTGCTATCAGGTCCCGTCCCTGGTCAGGCCCGGTACGGGTGTGGTCGTCTCCCCGCTCATCGCCTTGATGCAGGACCAGGTGAACGCGCTGCGGGCGCTGGGCGTGCGGGCCGGGTTCATGAACTCCACGCAGGACTTCGACGAGCGGCGGATGGTGGAGGCCGAGTTCCTCGCCGGCGAGCTGGACCTGGTCTACCTGGCGCCGGAGCGGCTGCGGCTGGAGAACACGCTCGACCTGCTCTCCCGTGGGAAGATCTCCGTCTTCGCGATCGACGAGGCGCACTGCGTCTCCCAGTGGGGCCACGACTTCCGGCCGGACTACCTGTCGCTGTCGCTGCTCGGCGAGCGCTGGCCGGACGTACCGCGGATCGCGCTCACGGCGACGGCCACGCACGCGACGCACCAGGAGATCACCGAGCGGCTGAACATGCCGTCGGCCCGGCACTTCGTGGCGAGCTTCGACCGGCCCAACATCCAGTACCGGATCGTGCCGAAGGCCGACCCGAAGAAGCAGTTGCTGAGCTTCCTGCGCGAGGAGCACGCGGGCGACGCGGGCATCGTCTACTGCCTTTCGCGCAACTCGGTCGAGAAGACCGCCGAGTTCCTCAGCCGCAACGGCATCGAGGCGGTGCCGTACCACGCGGGGCTGGACGCGGGTACGCGCGCGGCCCACCAGTCCCGCTTCCTGCGGGAGGACGGTCTGGTTGTGGTGGCGACCATCGCCTTCGGAATGGGCATCGACAAGCCGGACGTACGTTTCGTCGCCCACCTCGACCTGCCCAAGTCGGTCGAGGGCTACTACCAGGAGACGGGCCGGGCGGGGCGTGACGGGCTGCCGTCGACGGCCTGGATGGCCTACGGGCTGAACGACGTCATACAGCAGCGCAAGCTGATCCAGTCGGGCGAGGGCGACGAGGCGTTCCGGCGGCGGGCCCAGGCCCACCTGGACTCGATGCTGGCGCTGTGCGAGACGGCCCAGTGCCGCCGGGGCCAGCTCCTCGCCTACTTCGGCCAGGACCCGGACCAGCCTGCCTGCGGCAACTGCGATACCTGCCTGACCCCGCCGGAGACCTGGGACGGCACGGTCGCGGCGCAGAAGGTGCTCTCGACGGTGGTGCGGCTCCAGCGGGAGCGCGGGCAGAAGTTCGGCGCGGTGCAGATCGTCGACATCCTGCTGGGCAAGCGGACCGCCAAGGTGATCCAGTTCGACCACGACCAGCTGTCGGTGTTCGGCATCGGCGAGGAGCTGACCGAGGTCGAATGGCGCGGTGTGATCCGGCAGTTGCTGGCCCAGGGGCTGCTCGCGGTGGAGGGTGAGTACGGCACGCTGGTGCTGACCGAGGCCAGCGGCGAGGTGCTGCGGCGGGAGCGGGAAGTGCCGCTGCGGAAGGAGCCGAAGAAGCCGGTGACCTCCCGGTCGGGAGCGTCGGGGTCCTCGGGCTCCGGGCGGGGCGAGCGCAAGAGCAGGACGGCCGCCGCCGAGCTGCCCGAGGAACTGCTGCCGGCCTTCGAGGCACTGCGCGCCTGGCGGGCCGAGCAGGCTCGCGAGCAGGGCGTACCGGCGTACGTCATCTTCCACGACGCCACGCTGCGGGAGATCGCCACGGTGTGGCCGAGCTCCGTGGCCGAGCTCGGCGGGATCAGCGGGGTGGGGGAGAAGAAGCTCACGACGTACGGGGAAGGCGTGCTGGAGGTCCTCGCGTCGCTGGGTGGGCCCTCAGGCTCTGCTCCTGCGGGCGGCTCACCCTCGGCCCAGGCGTCCGGCCAGGCTCCGGCTCCCTCCGCCGCCGGTCAGGACGCGGGGGAGCCGGACCACTGGCCGGAGATGGACGCGGAGCCGGAGCCCGACGACTGGATATAGAGCCGGGCTCCGGCCAGTCACGGGGAGTGGCGAGCCGGGCCGGTCACAACGCCCGTGCCGCGTACGCCCTGACATCCGCGTCGGAGTCCGACGTCGCCGTCGCGAGGGCCGCGCGGGCCTCCTCGGTGGCGCGGTGCCGGGTCAGTGCCAGGACGGCGGCCTTGCGGACATCGGCGTTGGCGTCCGCGAGGGCCTTGGCGAGGGCGGGGACGGCCACCTCGGGGTCGATGACGGACAGGGCCGTGGCGGCTCCGGCCCGCACCTGCCAGGCCTGCTCGGACAGGGCGGCCACGGCGCGCTCGGTGAGGGACGCAGGGCAGCCGGTGGTGCCCAGTGCTCCGTAGGCCGCCGCGCGTACCAGGGCGTCGGGGTCGTCGAGCAGGGCGGTGAGGGCCGCGGCGATCAGGTCGGCGCCAGGGTCGGAGTTCGGCGGAAGGTCATCCGCAAGCCGCTCCGCACCCACGGTGGCCAGCCCCTTGGCGATCGTCACCCGGACCTCGCGAGACGGGTCGGTGACCGCCGCCCGGGCCAGTTCGCCGGCGGCGTCGACCGACACAAGCGCGCGCACGGCCTCGATACGGACGGCTGTGTCGGAGTCGGCCAGGGCGTCCGCGAACAGGTCGACGTCGCCGAGGCGCAGGGCACGCAGGACGTCCAGCGCGGCGGTGCGGACGACCGGGTCGGGCTCGGCCAGGGCGGCGGCGAGGCCGTCGCGCAGCTCGGGCTCCGGCGGGAGTGTCTCGACGAGCTCGCGCAGTGAGGCGGCCGCGGTGGCACGGACCTCGGCGGCGGTGTCGCGCAGGGCGGCGGCGAGGGCGGAGCCGGTTCCCGGCGGCAGCGTCTCGGTGAGCACGGCGACCGCCTCCCGCCGGACCGCGGGCACGGGGTCGCTCAGGTACGGCTGCAGGGCGGCGAGTTCGGGCTCCTCATCGGCGAGCGCGACGAGTTCGAGCAGGCGGGCGGAGGACTGCTCCGGGGCGGGAGCGGAGGGCTCGTACCGCTCATCCGCAGTTCGCCCCTGCTCGGAGTCGTCCGCTCCGGCCCCGGCCGCCACCGGCGCCACAACCCGCGACCCCGCCGTCGCCACGTCCTCGGCGTGGACCTCGCCGAGGGAACGGGACAGCCCGCCGACGGGCGTGAAGCCGTCGACCGGAACGAGATAGGGAGCCACGGGACGGGCCGTGAACTCCATCGCACCAGAGGGGGACTTGTGCAGATCGAGATGGTGGAACCAGGACGCGTCGTCGCGCGCGGGATGGTCGAGACGGTCGTGGTAGAGGCCCCAGCGGGACTCCGTCCGGGCCAGGGAGGACCGCGCGGCCATCTCCGCGCAGTCGCGGATGAAGGTCACCTCCGCGCAGCGCATCAGCTCGTGCGCGGTGCGGGCGCCCATCGCGGCGATGTCGGCGCGCATCCGCTCGAACGCCTCCAGGGCCAGCGACAGGCGGGCACCGGACTTCGGCGGAGCCACGTAGTCGTTCACGAAGCGGCGCAGCTTGTACTCGACCTGGGGCTGCGGCGGGCCGTCGGGGTTGCGCAGCGGACGGTAGATCAACTCGTGCGCCTCCCGGAGCTGCTCACCGGGCAACTCCCCTTCGTACGCCGAGTACTGGGACGCGTCCGCGCCGGCCAGGTCGCCGAAGACGAACGCGCCGATCATGTAGTTGTGCGGGACGCAGGCCAGGTCGCCGGCCGCGTACAGGCGGGGGACGGTCGTGCGGGCATGGTCGTCCACTCGGACGCCGGAAGCGGAGTGGCCGCCGCACAGGCCGATCTCGGAGATGTGCATCTCGACGTCGTGGGTGCGGTAGTCGTGGCCGCGGCCGGAGTGGAAGGTGCCGCGGGTCGGGCGTTCGGTCGAGTGGAGGATCGTCTCCAGGGCGGAGACGGACTCCTCGGGGAGATGGCTCAGCTTCAGGTAGACCGGACCCCGGTCGGACGCCACCTCCGCCGCGAACTCGGCCATCATCTGGCCGGACCAGTAGTCGGAGTCGACGAAGCGTTCACCGTGCCGGTTGACCTGGTAACCGCCGAAGGGGTTGGCGACATAGGCGCAGGCCGGGCCGTTGTAGTCCTTGATCAGCGGGTTGATCTGGAAGCACTCGATGCCGGTGAGCTCGGCGCCCGCGTGGTAGGCCATGGCGTAGCCGTCGCCCGCGTTGGTGGGGTTCTCGTAGGTGCCGTAGAGGTAGCCGGAGGCGGGCAGGCCGAGGCGGCCGCAGGCGCCCGTCGCGAGGATCACCGCACCGGCGCGGACCTGGACGAACCGCCCTGTGCGCGTGTTGAAGCCGGCCGCCCCCACGGCCCGGCCCCCGGACCTGAGCACGCGCACCGGCATCACCCGGTTCTCGATGCGGATCCTCTCCCGCATCTCGCGCCGCCGCAGTTGCCGGTAGAGGACCTTCTTGACGTCCTTGCCCTCCGGCATCGGCAGGACGTAGGAGCCGGAGCGGTGGACCTGGCGGACCGCGTAGTCACCGTGCTCGTCCTTCTCGAACTTCACGCCGTACGACTCGAGCCGCTGCACCATGGCGAAGCCGCGGGTGGCGGTCTGGCGGACGGTGGACTGGTCGACGATGCCGTCGTTGGCGCGGGTGATCTCGGCGACGTAGTCGTCGGGTTCGGCGCGGCCCGGGATGACCGCGTTGTTGACGCCGTCCATGCCCATGGCGAGCGCGCCGGAGTGGCGGACGTGGGCTTTCTCCAGGAGCAGCACGTTCGCGCCGTGCTCGGCGGCGGTCAGGGCCGCCATGGTGCCGGCGGTGCCGCCGCCGATGACGAGGACGTCGCAGGTCAGTTCCTCGGCGTCGGTGAGGGACGGGACGGCCAGGGGGGTGTCCGCAGGGCGGTTCACGGAGGTGGTCACCGGGGTGCCTTTCACGTACCGAGCGAGGTGAGGACGTCGCGCCGCAGGGCCAGGCGCGCAGGGTCGTCGTGCGCGCCCCGGTCGCGCGGGCGGGGCACGTCCCGTACGGCGACGAGGCCGCCCGCGCCGAGCAGGGCGACGCGGTCGCCGAGGAAGAGCGCCTCGTCCACGTCGTGGGTGACGAAGACGACGGTCGCGCCGGTGCCGTGCAGCACCTCGACCAGCAGTCCCTGCATGCCCGCGCGGGTCTGCGCGTCGAGCGCGCCGAACGGCTCGTCCATCAGGACGGCGCGGGGGCCTGCGGCCAGGGCGCGGGCCAGCTGGACGCGCTGGCGCTGGCCGCCGGAGACCCGGTGCGGCAACTGCCGTGCCTGCGTGCCGAGTCCGACCCGCTCCAGCCAGGCCTGGGCCTGTTCCCGGCGCTCGGCGCGGGGCACGCCGCGGATGGCGAGGGGGAGTTCGACGTTGGCGCGCAGGGTGCGCCAGGGGAGCAGGGCGTCCTCCTGGAAGACCAGGGCGCGGTCGGCCGAGGGACCGGTCAGCGGGCTCCCGTCCTGGGTGATCTCCCCGGCGAGCAGCGGCAGCAGGCCGGCCAGGGTGCGCAGGAGGGTCGACTTGCCGCAGCCGGAGGGGCCGACGACCGTGAGGATCTCGCCGGGGGCGATGTCCAGGTCGACGCCGTCCAGGGCGGGCGCGCCGGGGCGGCCGAGGGAGGCGCCGGACAGGGCGAGCCGGGTGCCGTGGACCGCGCCGCCCGCGGCGATGGCGTCGGGCGAGGTGCTCAGGACGGTCTCAGACGAGGTGCTCATCGCGTGCCTCCTCGGATGCGGGACCGCCGGGTACGGCGGCGGGGGCGGTCGGCGCGGGCTTCACGGACCGGGCGGGCCCGGGCGGCCGGGCGCCCGGGGCGTACGCGGTGCGGGGCAGCCAGCGGGTGAGGCGGCGGCCCAGCAGTTCCACGGCCGTGGAGGTGACCCAGCCGAGCACGCCGATGGTGACCATGCCGACGAACACCCCCGGGTAGTCGACGACGGTGTAGTCCTGCCAGGTCCGGTAGCCGACCCCGTACTGGCCGGAGATCATCTCGGCGGAGATCACACAGATCCACGACACGCCGATGCCGACGGACAGGCCGCCGAACACGCCGGGCAGCGCGCCCGGCAGGACGACGGAGCCGAGGATCCGCCATCGGCCGCCGCCCATGGTGCGCACCGCCTCCTCCCACATGGGGGTCAGGGCGCGCACCGCGTGCCGGGTGGAGACCAGGACCGGGAAGAAGGCGGCGGTGCAGGTGATGAAGACGATGCCCTGTTCGTTGGACGGGAAGAGCAGGATCGCGACGGGGACGAGCGCGATGGCCGGGACCGGGCGGATCACCTCCAGCACCGGGCCGAGCAGGTCCTCGGCGAGACGCGAGCGGGCCACGAGCACGCCCGTGGCCACGCCCAGGACGGCGGCCAGCAGGAATCCGGTGAGGATCCGGATGAGGCTGTCGGTGAGGTCCGTCCAGTAGTCCGGCCCGGACAGCCGGGCGGCGAAGGCCCGGGCCACCTCGGTGACCGTCGGGAACTGCGAGAAGCGCAGCCACAGGTCGACATTCAGGCTGGTCAGTGCCTGCCACAGGGCGAGGGCGGCGGCCAGCGAGATCACCCGGAGCACATACCGCTTCACGAGGCCCGCTCCAGAGCGTCGGCGTAGGAGACGACACGCGCCCCGCCGTGCCCGGCGACGTACGCCTGCGCGGTGTCGGGGGCGACGAAGGGCAGCAGTTTGCCGCCGTCGGCCACCCACACGGCCTTGTCGGCGAACCAGAGGGTGCCGGTGGTGGTGTCGGGGACGTAGGCGGCCCGGAGACCGTCGCGGTGCCCGGCGACGTAACGCAGCAGTTCGGAGGGGGATGTGAAGGTGACGGTCTTCGAGGCGCCCTTGGGCCAGGCCTCGCTCGCGGCCGGTGCCGGCTTCGTGGCGAGACGCTCGGCGTACGCCTTCGCTCCGAGGGCCTTCTTCACGTACTGGTCGTCGACGAAGGAGTCCACGTCCACGTCGCCGGTGAGTTTCGCCGACTTGAGGACCGAGACGTCCTGCTTCAGCGCGGAGACGAGCTGCGGCTTGATCGCCGGGTCGAAGGTGGCGATGCCGTGAGCGCCGTTGTAGAGGTAGACGACCTCGGCGGGCAGGCCGGTCGCCTTCGCGACCTTCTCGGCTGCGTCCACCGGGTGCTCGTTCAGGTAGTCGGTCGCCTCCGCCTGGGCCTTCAGGAACGCCTGCAGCACGGCCGGGCGTTCCTGCGCGAAGTCCTCGCGGGCGGTGACGCCGTGGAAGGTAGGCAGGTTCAGCCGGGCGCCGTCGTAGATCGCCTTCGCCTTGCCCTGGTAGGCGAGCAGGCCGGGCCAGGCGACGAACTGCGACAGCGCGTCCGTGCTGCCCGCCGCCAGGGCGGACGCGCCGACCGAAGGCTGCTGGTTGAGCTTCTCGATGCCGCTGTCCGGGTCGATGCCGGCACGCTGGAGAGCCCGTACGAGGGTGCCGTCGGCGGCCGAGCCGACGCTCGTGGAGACCTTCTGGCCCTTCAGGTCCTTCAGCGAGCCCAGCTTCGAACCGGGCGCGGTGACGATGGTGTTGAGGCCACCGCGCAGGTTGTAGCCGGTGACCGAGACCAGCCGGGTCGGGCTGTTCAGCTGCTTGCCGCGGGCGGCGTTGATGAGCAGCGGGAAGTCGCCCATCGAGCCGATGTCGATCTTCCCCGCGGTCATCTGGGCGGTGATGGGCGCGCCGGTGGCGTAGTCCTGCCAGTCCACCTTGTAGCGGACGCCGTCGTGCAGGGCGTTGAGCTGCTTCTCGAAGGAGCCGAGGGAGCGGAGGAGGGTGCCCGCCGTGACGGTGTTGATCGTCCGGGACTGGTAGCCGACGGTGACGGTGACCGTGGAGCCGCTGCCGGCCTCGGCGTCACCGCCGCAGGCGCTCAGCGGGAGCAGGAGGACGATCGCGGAGACGGCGACCGCTGTGCGTTTCAGGGAGGTTCGGGACATGGGAGTTCGGGCCTCTCACCGGAGCAGATAGGGCATGTTGACCGTGACGGCTCCGGTGGGGCAGCGGGCCGCGCACGGGCCGCAGTACCAGCACTCGTCGACATGCATGTAGGCCTTGCCGTTCCGCTCGTCGATGGCGAGGGAGTCCAGCGGGCACATGTCCACGCAGAGCGTGCAGCCGTCGATGCACTTCGACTCGTCGATGGTCACGGGCACGTCGGCCCGCTGGGGCGCCAAGGTCATGGCTGTCTCCAGGAATCTGCGCGAGCGGGTTGGTTACTGGGACCGGTGCAGCAGGCCGCTCATGGTGATGCGGTCGCCGCGGAAGCGGATGAACTCCAGGTCGACCGGCCGGCCGTCCGCGAGGTGGGTGAGGCGTTCCAGCATGAGGACGGCGGCGCCGCGCGGGGCCTCGAGCACGGTTGCCGAGTGGGGATCCGCGCTGACCGCTTCCAGGGTGATCTCGGCGTGGCCGAGGGCTTGTCCGGTGACGGCTTCCAGAAGGCGGAAGACGTCGGTGTTCTCCAGGTCGGCGCCGAGCAGTCCGGTGCCGATGTCGAGGGGGATGTAGGTGAGGTCGAGGGACAGGGGCAGGCCGTTGAGGCGGCGCAGGCGCTCGATGCAGAGGACGTCGGTGCCGGGCGCGAGGTGAAGACGTTCGGCGACCGGCGCGGGTGCCGGGGCGGGGCCCATCGTGCGGACCTCGTTGGTGACCCGGCCGTGTTCGCGGAGGGTCTCCGCGAGGCCCATCAGGCGGTCGAGGCCGTGGGGGTACTTGTGGGCCACGACCACGGTTCCGACGCCGGGCTGGCGCTCCACCAGGCCCTCGGCCCGCAGCAGGTCGAGAGCCTCGCGGACCGTGTTGCGGCTGGTGCCGTAGTCGGCGGCGAGGGTCGACTCGTGAGGGAGCGTGCCCTCGGGGAAGGCCCCGGCGAGCAACTGCCGGCGGAGCAGGTCGGCCAGTTGCCGGGCCCGGTCGGCGCGCAGCCGGCGCCGCGCGCGGTGGGCGGCGACGGTGGTCGCGGCTCCCTGTCCGGCGTGGTCTCGGATGCGGTCACTGGGCATGGCTCGGACCATACCTATCCGATAGGAAAAGTGGTGTTGCGGGAATGTTGCGCCATCGGGAGTGTGACCGGTTCGGTCGGTGAGCTGGGCTTTCGGCGGATCGGTGATGAGATCCGCCACCGACCGCCGGTCCGGTACGGCTGTGTCAGAGATCCGCCACCGACCGCCGGTCCGGTACGGCTGTGTCAGAGATCCGCCACCGGCAACCGGTGCCGTCCGGCTACGACAGGGCAGTCAGACCCGGCGCGAACACGATCAGCAGGGGCAGCAGCGGTACGAGTGCGGCCGTGGTGGTCGTCAGGGCCCGGTGCCGGCGGCCGAGCCGGGGCGGCGGTTCCAGGAGCCGGTCGACCCGCTCGCCCAGCAGGCGGTGGCTGGAGGCGCAGGACAGGACGCCGCGGTGCTGGTTGAGCTCGATCAGGGCCAGGGCCGTGGTCAGGTGGCCGCAGCGGCGGGACGCCGTGTCGTCGGCGGCCAGTTCGACCAGGCGGTGCGTCTGGTCGCAGAAGTGGGCGAACAGCGGGACGCGGGGGAAACCGGTGGCCAGGGCGGTGGACAGGTGCAGCAGCCAGTCGTGGCGGGCGCGGGCGTGGCCGCGCTCGTGGGTGAGGACGGCGTCGAGCTGGTGGTCCGTGAGGCGGTGCAGGGCGCCCGTGGTGACGATCAGCTGGGGCGGACTGCCGGGCATCCACCAGGCGTCGGGGTATTCGTCCTCCAGGACCAGGAGGGGGCCGCGGGCGGCGGGCAGTCCGGCGGGCAGGTCGGGGGCGCGTTCGCGGAGGTGGGCACGGGCCTGGGCGCGGCGCCGGCGCGCCTCGACGAGTTCACGCGCGAGCATCGCGGTCGTCCAGGCGGCACCGCAGGCCAGCAGCAGGGTGAGGGCGGCCGCCCCGGGCGGGGCGGTGGACAGGTCGTACGCCGCCGTCACCGCGGGCGGCGCCGGGGCGAAGAGCTGGGCGCGGACGGTGCCGAAGACGGCGGCGGCGCCCAGGGCGAGTGCCGTCACGCAGCACAGCAGGACGGTGGCGACCAGGCACTGCCACACCCACAGCGCGACCACCGGTTCCCGCTCGGGCCAGTCGGCCCGGGTCAGCGCACGGGGAACGGGTACGGCGGCCGTCACGGCGACAACGCTCAGCAGGAGCAGGCAGACAGTCATGGCCACGGGCTCCGGTCGGTCGGAAGAGGGGCGGCTACGGGTCGTGCGGGGGAGGGCGGCTGCCGAGCGCACCGGTGACGCGGCTGAAGTGCACACCGGCGAGCGCCCCGAACGTGCCGTGCACCGCGCGCGTGCGGGCACACCGCCCGATGCCCAGTATGACGGTGCCGGGCGGTGTGAGTCAGGAGCCGAGCGGCATCAGAAGCGCCGGGAGGGGCGACTGTCGGCCAGAACCGGGGCCCTATGGGGAGTCCGGAGCGCCGTCAGGCCGGCACCACCCGCCCCGTCACCTCGCCCAGCCCCACCCGCACACCGTCCGGCCCCGGCGCCCAGGCCGACAGGGTCACCACGTCGCCGTCCTCCAGGAACGTCCGCTTGCCGTCGGGGAGTTCGAGCGGGTCGCGGCCGTTCCAGGTCAGTTCGAGGAGGGAGCCGCGCTCACGGTCCGCCGGGCCGCTGACCGTGCCCGAGCCGTACAGGTCGCCGGTGCGCAGGGAGGCGCCGTTGACGGTCATGTGGGCCAGTTGCTGGGCGGCCGTCCAGTACATGGTGGAGAACGGCGGCTCGGAGACGACGTGGCCGTTCACGGCGACGGTGATCCGCAGGTCGTAGCCGCCGGGTTCCTCGCCGCTGTCGTCCAGGTAGGGCAGCAGCTCGTGAGTGCGGGCCGGCGGGGCCACCCGGGCCTCCTCCAGGGCGTCCAGCGGGGTGATCCATGCCGACACCGACGTGGCGAAGGACTTGCCGAGGAAGGGGCCGAGCGGGACGTACTCCCAGGCCTGGATGTCGCGCGCGGACCAGTCGTTGAGGAGGCAGAGACCGAAGACGTGCTCGCGGAAGTCGTCGAGAGACACCGGCTGGCCCATCCGGGACGGCACGCCGACCACGAAGCCGACCTCCGCCTCGATGTCCAGGCGGACGGACGGGCCGAAGACGGGGGCCGGGTCCGCGGGCGCCTTGCGCTGGCCGGAGGGGCGTACGACGTCCGTGCCCGAGACGACGACCGTGCCGGAGCGGCCGTGGTAGCCGATCGGCAGGTGCTTCCAGTTGGGGGTCAAGGAGTCCTCGGCGTCGGGGCGGAAGATCCGGCCGACGTTCCGGGCGTGGTTCTCGGAGGCGTAGAAGTCGACGTAGTCCGCGACCTCGAAGGGGAGGTGCAGTGTCACCGAGGACAGGGGGTGGAACATCGGTTCGACGGTCTCGCGGTGGGACGGCACGGACACCCAGGCCGTCAGCGCCCGGCGTACGTCCGACCAGGCGGTGCGGCCGGCGGCCAGCAGCGGGTTGAGGGTCGGCCGCGCGAGCAGGGAGGCGTACGGGGAGCCGAGGGCGTGGGCCGCCGCGCCGGCGTCCAGCACGTGGTCGCCGAGCCGGACGCCCACGGTCCGGTGGGAGGAACCGGGGAGGGAGAACACGCCGTACGGCAGGTTGTGCGGACCGAAGGGGTCGCCCTCGGGGACATCGAAGGGGGGCATCGGGTGCTGCCTCGCTTTCGGGTGTGCCATGTCGTCGCCACGTGTTCGTGGTCGTGCCACACGTTACGGGTGGCACACCGGTCCTGGGCAGTGTCCGAGGAGGCGGATACGGGCGAACGGGGCAGGTGGGCCGCGGTGGGACCGGACGGTGCGACTCCGGCGCGGCGGACGGGACGCCCCATTCGTACGTGCCGGAAGTTATCCACAGGACGCGACGCAATCTTGACGGAGCGGTGCGAACGGGGCGACTCTGGGCGGGTGCCGGAAGGCCTCGGGGAGGGGGCGTTCCGACGGCACACCAGGGGGGCGGATGGCCATTGGGGAGGCCGGTCCGGGCTCGGTACGGCATGGTTCGCAGCTCAAACGGCTGGAAGAGACCATGCGCGTGCGGCTCGGCCGGGAATGTGTGTATGTACCGTCATGCCGGTTGGGGCTCTACGTGGCGCTGCGCCACTGGTGCCCGCCCGGCGGGCGGGTGCTGATGTCGCCGGTCAACGACGACGTCATCTTCTTCGTCGTGCTCGCGGCCGGACTGCGCCCGGTGCAGGCGCCGTTGAACCCGCTCGACGCGTCCATCGACATCGATGCCGTGCCGGACGGGACGTGGAGATCGGTGTCGGCCGTGCTCACGACGAACCTGTACGGGAACCCGGATCCGGCGCCGCGCCTCAGGCAGAAGTGCGACGCGCTGGGGATCCCGCTGTTCGAGGACGCGGCGCACGCCATCGGCAGCCGGGTGGGGGACCGGCCGGTCGGGGCGTGGGGGGACGCCTCCGTATTCAGCCTGTCCAAGCATGTCGGGGCCAAGGCCGGAGGCATGCTCTCCCTCGCCGACCCGGGGCTGCGGGAGGCGGTGGAGAAGACCTGCGCGGGACTGCTCGCACCGCGCCGTCCGAGCTCCGAACTCGCCTACGCGATCCGGCCGTACGCGGAGGCGGCGGTGCGCGGGCTGCGGCTGCGGCGTGCCGCCTGGGCCGCGATCCGGCTGCTGGGACTGGCGGACCGCGAGGAGATCCGGATGCCGCTGCGCCCGGACGAACTCACGCGCGCCGCCCGCCGGGCGCCCGGGCTCGACGCCCACCATCCCTGGGTGCGCGTCGACATGCACGACTACCGCCAGGAGTCCGGCCGGCTGCGGCTGCGGCGCATCGGGCACAAACTCGACCGGCTGGACGACGTGCTGGACGCCTGCCGGGCGGGCACGGAGCTGCTGCTGTCCACGCCCTGGGCCAAGCCGCGTGACGCGTACGGCACCCAGCCGTTGTTCCGCGTCCCGCTGTTCGTGGCTGACCGGGACGCGGCGATCGCCGCGCTGGCACGGCAGGGGGTCGTCGTCGGCTACCTCTACGACCCGCCCCTGGACGACTACGCCGGCGCGGAGTTCACCGACCCCTCACCGGCCCCCGAGGCGGCCCGCTGGTTCGCGCGGCACGCGCTGCCCGTGGACCCGCTGCGGGCCCGGACGGTCGTCGAGGTGCTGGAGCGGTCCGGGGCACGGCCGGTCGAGGCGCCGGGTGAACCACCCCGCGGCGGGCCGGCATCGGGGAGGCTGGATCAGTCCCGTGGCTGAGATCCAGGTGCACGAGCCCGCCACCACGCGCGCCGACGGCGGGGGACCGAAACCCGCCGTCGACGAGCACACGCACGACTCGCTGTTCAAGAACGCGTACTTCCTCATGCTCAGCACCGGCGTGTCCGCCGTACTGGGCCTGGGGTTCTGGCTGGTGGCCGCCCGCTACTACTCCGAGGAGGCCGTCGGCCAGGGTTCCGCCGCCATCGCCGCGATGCGGCTGCTCGCCAGCATCACGGCGACGACGATGATCGGCGCCGTGGTCCGGTTCGTCCCGCGCGCGGGACGGGAGACCGGGCGTCTGGTGTGGGGCACGTACGCGGCCAGCTCGCTGATCGTGGCGCTCGCCGCCGCCGTCTTCCTGCTCACGCTCGACGCGTGGGGTGCGTCGTACGCCCCCCTGGGCACGCCCATGGCGGGCGCGGTGTTCGTCGCGGCGTGCGTGGCCTGGGCGCTGCTCACGCTCCAGGACGGGGTGCTCACCGGGCTGCGCAAGGCGGAGTGGGTGCCGGCCGGGAACGCGGTGTTCTCGGTCGGGAAGCTGGTCCTGCTGGCCGTCTTCGCCGGCACGCTGCCCGTCCTCGGCATCTTCGTCTCCTGGGCCGTCGCGATCGCCTTCTCCACGCTGCCGCTGGGCTGGCTGATCTTCCGTCGGCTCATCCCCCGCCAGGCCGAACTCGAGCGCGACAAGGAGCCCCCGAAATTCCGCGACATGGGCCGCTTCCTGGCCGGGGACTCGCTGGGCGCGCTGTTCAGCCTGGCGATGATCAACCTGCTGCCGGTGATGGTCGCCGTCCGCTTCAGCGCCGCGGAGAACGGCTACTTCTACGTGGCGTACACCGTCGGCGGCACGATGGAGTTCATGGCCATCAACATGGCCTCGTCCCTCACCGCGCACGCCTCCCACGACCCGCGACAGCTCGCCGACGGAGTCCGGGGCGCCCTGCGGCGCATGACGCTGCTGCTGGTCCCGGTCGTGCTGGTGCTGGTCCTCTTCGCCCCCTACATCCTCACGCCCTTCAGTCCGGACTACGCCGAGCACGGCTCGACCGTGCTGCGGCTGCTCGCCCTCGGCGCGCTGCCGCGGGTGGTGGTGGAGCTGTACATCGGCGTACTGCGCGTGCAGGGGCGCACGGGTGTGCTCGCCGCGCTCCAAGGCGCCATGTGCGTCCTGGTGCTGGGCAGCGCGGCCGTGCTGTTCACTCCGGCCGGGATCGCGGGCGCCGGCTGGGCGGTGCTGCTGAGCATGACGCTGATCGCCGTCGTCTCCACGGCCGGGCTGCGCGCGGCACTGCGGCGCAACGACAGCGCCCCCGCGGCCCGTACGCCCGCCGATCCCTCCTACGGCACCCGCTGGGCGAAACTGAACGCCACCGCCGGGTACGGCACGACCTGGGCCCGCCGGGCCGCGTACCAGCCCAAGGAGGGCGACGAGGACACGGTCACGTTGTTCATAGGGCGTCCCGGATACGAACGCGAGGCGCTCCAGGCGGACACGCTGGCGCTGATCGTACGGCCGCACCATCCGGACGGGCCGCATCGTCCGGATGCCGCGGAGAAGGGCACGAGCGCCGACGAGGCCCACGCCGTCGAGACGGTGGATGCGGGCGAGGACCGCGACGGCCTCGGGGAGCCGAGAGCACCCCAGCGCGAGGGACCCGCCGCCTACGAGGAGACCGACGGGTACGAGGGAACCGCCGGTGCCGAGGACGACACCCGGGAGCGGCGGCTGAGAGGTGCCCTCTGGAGCCTGCTCGGCGTCGCCACCGTCTTCTTCTGGGCGCCGTTGCGCGACCTGCCCTGGCTCGACGGTGCCACCGAAGCGGCACTGACGGGACGTCAGCTGCTGGAGGGCCTGCCGCTGCCGTCGCTCACCGCGGGAGGCCTGCTGCTCGTGGTGTTCGTCGCCGCCATCACGCTGTGCACCCGGCGCGACCCGTGGCTGCCCGGCACGGCGCTGTACGCCGCCCTGCTCGCCCTGTACGCCGCACCGGTCGCGCTCGGACGGGAACCGCGGCCGGTGGACGGGGCGTTGTATGTGAAGACGGCCGGCTTCCTCGCGGACGCGGTGGGGCTCGACGGGCCCGAGCCGCTGCTTCGCTGGGCGCCGCCGGTCTGCCAGCTGCTGTGCCTCGTACCGCTGTGGCTGCTGCTCGCGAGCGCGGGCGGACGGCTGCCGTGGCCGGGGCGCTGGGGGGTTCTGTATCTGGTCGCGGTCGGCGGCTGGGTGTGGCGTGAGGCGCTCGCACCGGTCGCGCCGCCCCTGCTCGCCGTACTTGCCGTTCTCGCCGTACTCGTCCTGCTCCTGCCGGTCCGCCGCCACGCCGAGTCGGCCACGGCCCTACCGCACCGCAGAAGGCCGAACGGCCGATCCAGCGACTGATCAAGCTCCAGAGCCGAACCGCCAGGGGGAACCACCGTGCGTCCGCCAGTAACTCCGAGGGAGAGATCCACGCCGGAACCCACACCCGCACGGGACGGCGAGAGCACCCCCGGCAGCAGCCCCGAAGCCTCCAGCCAGTCCTCCAGCCCCTCCTCCTCGGAGTCGTCGAGCCCCGCCCATGAGCCCGTGACGGACCTGTCCGACCTGCCCCCTGCCCGGTCCGGGCGGCGCGCTCCGGCCTGGCCCGGCGTTCCGCTGCTCCTCGCGCTCGCCCTGTGGGCGTACGCCGTGCGGCACACCGACGTCTCGCGGCTCGACGACTACGGGCTGGTCACCGCGCTGCACCCCACCTTCTGGGCCGGTCTGGCAGTGCTCACGACCGGGTTCTGGTTCACGGTCCGCGACCCGCGCCGGCCGGGCGCCTGGGCGGCGGCGTACGTCCTCGGGCTGCTGGTGATGGAGCGGGTGACGCAGGCCGTGGTCTACCCGACCCCGCTGTACGCCTGGGCGTGGAAGCACGAGGCGGTCATCGACCATCTGCTGACGGCGGGCGGTCTGCAAACGGCCGACCAGGTCGGCGACATGGCGGTGTACGACCAGTGGCCCGGCTTCTTCGCCGCGCAGGCCGCCCTGATGCGGCTGCTGGGCGTGGACTCGGCGGCGATGTTCATGGCCTGGTGGCCCCTGGTCTCCAGCCTGCTGCTGCTGATCCCGCTGCTGCTGATCTACCGCACCTTCACGGAGGACCGGCGGCTGATCTGGACGGCGGTCTGGCTCTTCTACGTCGCCAACTGGGTCGGGCAGGACTACTTCTCCCCCCAGTCCGTGGCCTACGCGCTGCACGTCGGCGTCCTGGCCGTGGTCCTGCGCCGCTTCGGCCGGTCCGCCGGGCAGCGCGGACGGCCCCGGCAGGCCGTGTGGACGGTGGTGCTCACCGTCATGATCACGGCGATCGTCATCTCCCACCAGCTCACGCCGGGCATGCTGGTCGTCTGCCTGCTCGCCCTGTGCCTCAGCCGCCGCTACCGCGACTGGGTCCCGGTGGTCACGACCGTCGTGATCTTCCTGGCCTGGTGTCTCACGGCCGCGCTGCCCTTCCTGTCCGCGGCGATGCCGGACATGATCCGCTCCGTCGGCGACGTCGGCGCCAACGTGGAGACGGGGTACGGCGCCACGCCCACCGGCACCGGAGCGATCGCGACCTCCTGGGCGGCCCGGCTGCTGTCCGGATCCGTCCTGCTGCTCGCGGCCCTCGGAGTCCTGCGCCAGCGGGTGCTGCGGCACCGGGCCCGGCCCCTGCTGCTGATCGCCGCTGCCCCGCTGCCGATGTTCGCGGCGAGCAGCTACGGCAGCGAGATGATCTTCCGGGTGCTGCTGTTCATGCTGCCCGGCGCCGCGTTCTTCGCCGCGGCCGCGCTGCTGCCCAAGGTCCGTACGCTGGCCGCCGACGCCGCGGCGAAGGAGGCCGCCGGCCGGCAGGCCGCGCCCGTGAAGGGCCGCGGCCGGGGGATCGGCACATGGGTGGGGCTGGCCGCACTGCTCGGCGGAACCCTGGCCTTCGTCCCGGCCTACTCGGGCAAGGACCGGATCAACTACTTCCCGCCGCAGGAAGTGGCCCTCGTACGGCAGCTCTTCGACCAGGCGCCCGACGGCTCGCTCGTCGTGGCCGCCAACCGCAACTACCCCCTCGCGTACGCCTCCTACTGGAGCGTCGACCACTACTGGTTCCTCGACGACGCCCGCAGCCACGTCGACCGGATCGTCAAGGATCCGGCCGCCACCCTCGCCAGTGACATGGCCGGGGTCGAGCGGCCGGCCCGGGCCTACTTCCTGCTCACCCAGGGACAGCTGGCCAACTCCGAGATGAACGGACAGCTCGACGAGGCGCAGCTGGACCGGATACAGAAGTCCGTCGCCGCCTCACCACGGTTCCAGCTCGTGGCGGAGAACGGCGCCGGATGGCTCTACGTACTGAAGCAGGGCGGGGGAGCGGAGCGATGACACCGCAGGAACTCGTGGTCCGGATGCTGCCGCCGTTCGGCGGCTGGCTCGCGCTAGCCGCGCTCGCGCTGCCCGGCGGATCGCCGCTGCGGGGCGCCGCCGTCGTCCTCTTCCTGGCAGCAGGCCCGGGCGCGGCCGTGGTCAGAGTCTGCGCCCCCGCGCTGGGGGCGCGGCCGGCCGAAGGGCCCGTCGAGCGCCGGGCCCCGGACTTCGCCCGCCACTCCGACCTGCTGGAGCGGCTGATGCTGGTGGTGTTCCTGAGCATCGGCGCCGTGATGCTCGTCGCGACCGTGCTGATCGCCACGCACACCTTCAGCGCGCAACGGCTGCTGCTGACGCTGACGCTGCTGACCACACTCGCCGCGTTCTGTCCGCCGCTGCGCGCCTCCCCGCCGCCGAGGACGACACCGAGGACACCGAAAGGTTCTGCTCCGTGAGGTTCAACCGTCCCCACCGTCCCTTTCGCCGCAAGCCGACCACGACCGGACAGCACCGCAGGAGGCCCCAGCCGCACGAGGAGCAGCCGTCCGCCGGCCCGTTCACATCGAGCCGGCGCCGTCTGCTGATCACGTCCGCCACGATCGTCAGCACGGTCCTGGTCGGCGTACTCGCCCTCCGGAACGCCTCCGGGCCGGACCCGGGAGCCGCCGGTTCCAAGGCGGACTGCCGCCCCACGGCGCTCCTGGAGCCGCCCTGCGGCGCCTGGTTCGGGGCGTTCGTGCCGCACGAGAGGAACGACCTGCCGGAGAAGGTCCGCGCCTACGAGAAGCGCGTCGGCCGGGAGCTCGACATCGTGTACACGTACCACGACATGTCCCTGCCCGAGGGCACCCGCCGGGAGGGCCAGCTGCTCACCCCGGAGGAACAGCGCGTCGGCGAGGACCACCTGCTGCTGCTGTCCTGGGAGAGCAAGTGGTGGGGCGGCACGAAGAAGCAGCAGCCGACCTGGAAGCAGATCGCCTCCGGCGAGCTGGACAGAACCGTCATCGACGTCCAGGCCGAGCGCATCAAGGACTACGGCAAGAAGGTGTTCCTCTCCTTCGACCTGGAGATGGACACCCGCACCCCGGACAACGGCACCCCCGCCGAGTACGTGAAGGCGTACCGGCACATCCACGACCGGTTCCGCGAACTGGGCGTCGACAACGTGGTGTGGACGTGGATCACCACCGGCTACCTCGAGAACGCCGACGAGATGAAGGCCATGTATCCCGGCGACCAGTACGTCGACTGGGTCGGCTACAACCAGTACAACTACTACCGCTGCCACAAGACCGGCTGGCTCAGCTTCGCGCAGACGCAGCACGCCGCGCACGAGTGGATCCGTAAGAACATCTCCGACGACAAGCCGCTGATGCTCTCGGAGTTCGGCACCGCCGCGGACTCGGCCCGCCCGCAGCGGCAGGCCGAGTGGTACGCGCAGGTGCCCGGGGTGCTGAAGGGCCTGGAGGGCGTCAAGGCCGCCCTCCAGTGGAACTACCGCGACCCCGGACCGCACTGCAACCTGGCCCTGGCGAACGACGCGGCCTGGGACAGCCTGCGCAAGGCCGTCGCCGACCCCTACTTCAACCAGCCGCTCACGTAGCTCAGGCAGGGATCAGCCCGCGAACTCGGGCCCGCGCACCACCGCGCGGGCCCGCCGGTACCAGCGCCACCCGATCGTCTTCGGCCCGTCCCGGTACGGCGCGACCCGGGCGCCCGCACCCGCCAGCCAGCCCTCGACGTCGGCGACGGTGTGGGTGCGCCGGACGATGAGCCGGGCGATGCGGTAGCGCTCGTCACGGTCGGAGCTGAGCGCGTGCCGCACGGCGGTCGCCGTCTCGTAGCCGGCCCGGGCCGACATCGCCCGCACGCGCGGGCTGTTGTAGCCGTGCGGATAGGCGAGATGGCGGACCTCGTGCCCGAGGGCGTCCTCCAGCACGGCCTTCGACGAGCGCAGTTCGTACGCCAGCTCCTTGCCGGAAAGGGTGTCGAGCTGTGCGTGCGTGACCGTGTGGCTGCCGATCTCCATGCCGTAACGTTCCAGCTCCGCCGCCCGGTCCAGGGTCATCATCGGCGCGGGCGGCAGCAGACTGCGGCCGCCCGGGGCGATGGCGCCGGTGGTGAGATAGGCGGTGGCGGGCAGCGCACGCTCGGCCAGCGCCTCGGCGGTGGGGCCGGGCAGATCGGCGAAGCCGTCGTCGAAGGTGAGCAGCACGGGCCGGGGCGGCAGGGGTGCGCGCCCGGCCAGGTGGTCGGCGATCGTGCTGATCGTGACGGGCGTACGGCCGCTGCGGACCACGGCGTCGAGATGCGCGGCGAACTGCTTCGGCGTGACCGTGAACTCGGCGATCCAGTCGGGCGGGTCGTCCATCACGGAGTGGTACAGGAAGACCGGGATGGCCGGGGAACCGGCCGCACCCGGTGGCGATATCGGCCCCTCACCGTCCTGCGCACCCCGCTCCGCCCGGCCTCTGCCGTCCCCTTGCCCCTCCCCGTGCGTGCGTGCAGACGTCCTCATCTCGCCCCCTCAACACGCGCGCGCAGCGCCCGCCGCGCGCGCAGATAGCCGACAGGCCCGTACACCATCCCCCTGCGCTGCAACCGCGACAGCCGCCGCGGCCACGGATGCGTCCGCACGTCGTGGTCGCCCGGCGCCCCGCCGCCCTGCGTCTCGCGTACGGCGGTCAGCGCGCGGGCGTGGGCGAGGCCCCGGGGCAGCCGCGCGAGGAACGCCGGCAGCAGCGCCGGGCGGTTCACGAGCACTGCGGTGAGATAGGCGGTGAGTCCGGCGCCGTAGCCGTACGCCTGCGTCTCCAGGTCCCGCCAGGTCTCCCGGTGGTGGTGCCAGACCAGGGCGTGCGGGGTGTAGCGCAGGCGGTGGCCCTGGGCGAGGACGCGGACGAAGCCGTAGAGGTCGTCGCCGCCCCGGGCGGCCGTCCCGGCACCGGTGGCCGGGTCAAAACCGCCGACCTCACGCAGCACGGCCGTACGGAACGCCATGTTGGCGCCCGAGCCGAACCGCCCCGCCGTGAACGGGAACAGCGGCTCGTCGCCCGGGGGACGCGCCGGGTCGTACGTCCTTGGAGTGAAGCCTTTCGCGAAGCCGCCGTGGCTCTCCAGCAGCACCTGGGCCGGGGTGGTCAGCCGCGCGGGCAGGATCAGCCCGGTGCTGCACCCCAGTGCGGGGTCGGCGGCGAAGGGCGCGGTCAGCTCGGTCAGCCAGCGCGGATCGGCGACCACGTCGTCGTCCGTGAAGGCGACCACCTCGCCCCGCGCGGCCGCGAGCCCCGTGTTGTGCGCGACCGCGAGGCCGGGCACCGGCTCGCGGACGTACCGCACGCGCTCGGCGTACTTCCGCTCGACCAGCTCCCGCGTCTCGCTCGTCACGGGAGCGTTGTCCACGACCACGATCTCGAACCGCGGATGGTCCTGCGCCAGCAGCGAGTCCAGCGCCCGGGCCAGCTGCCCGGCACGCTCCCGGGTCGCGATGACGGCACTCGTGTACGGCGGCTCCCCGGACTCGCCGGCTTCCCCGGGGTCACCGGCTGCCCCGGGTCCACGAGCGGGCGCGGGCGCCGGCGCACACTCCACCCGCGCCCGCGCCGCGAGCACGGACTTCGCGTCCGCCCCCTCCGGCACTCGCGCGAGCAACGTCCCCACGGGCCGCCCACCCCGCCTGACCAGCACGAACACCTCGCCGTGCGTCACCGGTGGACTCCCCGGGCCCGGTCTGAGCACCGCCTCGTCGCCGTCGAGGTCCAGCTCGGCGACCTGCACCGCCCCGATGTCCAGGAACCGCCGTATCTCCTCCTGCACACGTGCCGAACGCGCCATGCGCCCACCCCCTCGTCGTCAGGTACGGCGCAGCCGAGCCGCGCCCTTCAGGGTCCGCGCGGCCAGCGACGCGAGCCGTGGCCTGCCGCGGACGAAACCGTGCACGCGGCGTGCCGGCTCGCGGCTCAGCCAGTGCAGCGCCGCGCCCGCCCCCGGACGCGTCACCGCGCCCTCGTACACGGGCAGTTCGCCCGTCTTCAGCGCGTCCTTGTACTCGGCCGGGCCCCGCCCCAGATCGAGCATGCCGATGCCCTCGGCGGCCGCCGCCTCGGCCATGCGCAGGTGCAGCACCAGACCCGGGGAGTACTTCGCGAACTCCGGGTCGTAGGCCGGGAACCAGCAGGCCAGGACCGAGGCCGAGCGCAGCCCGAAGTGCGCGGCCAGCGGCCGGTCCCCGGCGTACAGCACGGACAGCGTGCCGCTGCACTCCGGCGCCCGGGTCCGGGCCAGCCGCCCCACGAGCCGGGTGATCCACTCCCGGGCGAACCGGTCCCGGCGGCCCGTCCTGCGGTACTGCGCCGACTTCCACTCCATGAGCGTGCGCAGCGCGGCCGGCTCGCGCTCGTCGAAGACGAACCGCAGGTCGCCGACCTGCCGGCCCAGCCTGCGCTCCTTGGCCAGGGTCGTCTTCAGGAACTTCGGCGACTGGGCGCGCAGCACCGACTCGTACGTCTCGTAGCCCTTCTCCACGTCGATGACGTAGGTGGCGTGCTCCTCGGCCGCGTACCGGACGAACAGCCGCTGTTCGGCCTCCAGGTTGTCGAAGGCGAAGCTCGACAGCGCGCAGCCCCGCAGCAGTTGACCCGTGTCCAGGTCCAGCCCGGGCCGCAGGATCGCGCCCTGCGCGTCCGAGACCCCGAGTCCGATCGCCCGCCCCTGCCCCAACGGGCCCCGCTCATGGGGCAGGAAGCCGGCCGGCTCCAGCCCCTCGTACACCACCGCGACCCGCGCCCGCGGCCTCACCAAACCGACGGCTTCGGTGAACTCCGGTTCCATGAAGGGGTTGCGCGGCGCTTCCGACGCAGCGCGCAGCGCGCGCCAGCGCTCCCTCTCCCCCTCGCCGAGCTCCCCGGGCCGAGCCACACGTATGCGCCCACTGCTCAACCTGACCCCCCGATCAAGTCCCCCCTGGACACTTGGAAGGTACCGCCCGAGACGGCCCTGACGGTAGGTAGCGGACCATGTTGTTGCCAACTGGTGCAGAGGCCTTCAACCGGGCAATCGGTGTCCGACGCGCGATGAAACGAAGGGGCGCGCTGTCCGTATTCTCTGATCATGGCCGCACCCATCGCATATTCACTCATCGCCACCGACCTGGACGGGACGCTGCTGCGCGGCGACGACACCCTGTCCGACCGGTCCCTCGCCGCGCTCGCGCGGGTGGCGGACGCCGGTGCCCAGCACCTTGTGGTGACGGGCCGGCCGGCGCCGAGAGTGCGGCCGCTCCTGGACGACCTCGGCTGTACGGGGCTCGCGGTGTGCGGGCAGGGCGCGCAGGTGTACGACGCCGGCGCGGACCGGCTGCTGTGGTCCATCACCCTGGACCGGGAACTGGCCGAGACCGCCCTCGGCAAGATCGAGGCCGAGGTGGGGCAGGTGTACGCCGCGGTCGACCAGGACGGGGTCGACGGGCTCACGCTCATCGAGCCGGGCTATCTGATGCCGCACCCGACCCTGCCCGCGGTACGGGTCGACCGGCGCGACGAGCTGTGGGGCGAGCCCATCAGCAAGGTGCTGCTGCGCCACCCCTACCTGACCGACGACGAGTTGGCGGCGACGGCCCGCTCGGTGGTCGGTTCACTCGCGACGGTGACGATGTCGGGGCCCGGCACGGTCGAGCTCCAGCCGTGCGGCGTCACCAAGGCGACGGGCCTGGCGCTGGCGGCCGAGCACCTGGGGCTGCGCCCGGCGGACACCGTGGCCTTCGGCGACATGCCCAACGACATCCCGATGTTCGACTGGGCCGCCCACGGCGTCGCCATGGCCAACGCCCATCCCGAACTCAAGGCCGTGGCCGACGAGGTCACCCTGTCGAACGAGGACGACGGCATCGCCGTCGTCCTCGAACGACTGCTGGGCGGGACGGCTCGGACGGCTCAGTACGGGCCGTTGACGTTGTCGATCGAGCCGTAGCGGTCGGCCGCGTAGTTGCAGGCCGCGGTGATGTTGGCGACCGGGTCGTACGGGTCCCACGACGTGCCGTCCACGTGGTAGGCCTGGAAGGTCGGGTCGATGGTCTGGAGCAGGCCCTTGGACGGGGTGCCCTTGGCGGCGTTCGAGTCCCAGTTGTTGATCGCCTGGGGGTTGCCCGACGACTCGCGCATGACGTTGCGGTAGATGCCGTCGTACGAACCCGGGATCCCCTTCTGCGCCATGATGTCCAGCGCCTCGCGGATCCAGCCGTCCAGGTTGTCGGCGTAGGTCTTCGCGGAGGCCTGGGTGGCCTGGGCGATGCCACCGGCGGGCTTGGCGGGTGCGGAGGACTTGGTCGCCGTCTTCTTCGCGGCGTCCGTCTTGGCCGTCTTCACCTTCAGCTTCAGACCCGGGCGGATCAGCTTCGGGTCGTCGCCGACGGCGGCGCGGTTGTCCTTGTAGAGCTGCTTCCAGCCGCCCGACACGTCGTACTTGTCCGCGATGCGGTAGAGCGAGTCGCCCTTGGCCACGGTGTACGTGAGGGACTTGGCGGGCTGGGCCGCCTGCGGCACGGACTGTGCGGCGGCGGGTGCGCTCTGGCTCGGCTGGGCGGCGCTGGCCTGCGTCGCGCCGAGCAGCGGGAGGGTGAGTGCCGCTCCGCCGGTGCCGGCGGCCACGACACGGCGGGTGAGCTGGTTGCTTCTGGGGCGACGGTGCTTGCCTCGGGGCATGGCGATATTCCTCTCCGACGCCTGCGAGGTGAGCTGTCGGGTTCGGGCCGGGAGGTGCCCGGCCGCCCACGGTGCTGTATGCCGTGGGCGGCTTCACCCCGAGCCGTTCCGCTGAGCGGACCGGCGACTTACCTGGGTCCCCCGCTCCTGCCATGCGTGAGTGAGTGGGTTCGTGTGGGGAGTCCGGGCGGTGGCAGGATTCGGCGTCCGCCGGACAGGCCCGGAACGTATGCGAGAGCACATGCCGGGAACAAGCACCTGAGTCACACAGCGCGCCGGTCGACCTTGATCGGGGGTATATGAACCGCTTGATCCTTTGCGGGAGCCAAGGCTCAACTGCTGTTCGGCGGAAGGAGGTACGGGCTGGTGCCGGAGTGGGGCGTCACAGGGGATAACGTGATTCAACTCACTGATCACAAGTCCATGGGGCAAAACGTGCCAAGGGGAATTTGCTTAGTCAAACCGGCAAATCGCACATAGCCCACTACTTCCTGGAAAGTAGATAAATGTCTGCTCTTATGAGCTGATCGAAAATATTGCGGTCGTGATCGGATACCGCCCGGCCTGTAACCATGGGCGCTGGCGGTGATCGAAACGTGACCGGATACGCTGACTCGAGTGATGGCAGCGACCTATCGACAAACCGCGTAATCACCGGCAGACACCAGCAGACAGGAGACCCCTCGTGACCGACGTCGGGCCGTTCGGGCTGAGCGTGCGGGACCAGGCTCTGGAAGCCGATGTCCAGGCCGGAATGGCGGCTGTCGAGGAAGGCTTGCTCGAGGCCACCAAGAGTGAGGTGCCCTTCATCACGGAGGCCGCCCAGCATCTGGTCCGGGCCGGCGGAAAGCGGTTCCGTCCGCTGCTCGTGATGCTCTCCGCCCAGTTCGGCGACCGGTACGCGCCCGGGATCGTGCCGTCGGCCGTCGTCGTGGAGCTGACCCACCTCGCCACGCTGTACCACGACGACGTGATGGACGAGGCCGCCGTGCGCCGTGGAGTGGCGAGTGCGAACGCCCGCTGGGGCAACTCCGTCGCGGTCCTCACCGGCGACTTCCTCTTCGCCCGCGCCTCGCACATCCTGGCCGACCTCGGCCCGGAGGCGGTGCGGGTGCAGGCCGAGGCGTTCGAGCGGCTGGTGACCGGGCAGATCCTGGAGACGGCCGGCCCCCAGGACGGCCGCGACCCCGTCGAGCACTACCTGGACGTGCTGGGCGGCAAGACCGGTTCCCTGGTGGCGGTGTCGTGCCGGTTCGGCGCGATGATGTCCGGCGCCGACGAGACGGTCGTGGACGTGCTCACCCAGTACGGCGAGCGGCTCGGCGTCGCCTTCCAGCTCGCCGACGACGTCCTGGACATCGCCTCCGACTCCCACGAGTCCGGCAAGACCCCCGGCACCGACCTGCGCGAGGGCATCCCCACGCTGCCGGTGCTGCGGCTGCGCGAGCGCGCCGCCCGGCTCGGACTCGCGGACGACGTCGCCCTGTGCGAGCTGCTGGACTCCGACCTCACCGACGACGACCGGCACGCCGAGGCCCTGCGCCTGCTGCGCGCCCACCCGGCGCTGGAACAGGCCCGGCAGGACACGATCCGCTACGCCCAGGACGCCCGCTCGGCGCTGGCGCCGCTGCCCGAGTGCACCGCGAAGACGGCGCTGGTGGAGCTGTCCGACGCGGTGGTGCACCGGGCCGGCTAGCGACTCTTCCCCGTACGACCCCTACGGGTCGGGGGAGAAGCAGCCCTCTCGTGTCATACCGCAGCAGTACGTGGAGTTGAGCCCGGGGTCTGACGTATCTCCCTGGCCGATTTGGTCAGATGGACACCACGGAAAACACCACTCCTCACCAGTTCGGGTGAGAATGGCGGCTCAGGGACGAGTGCGTGGACGACACGGACAGCCGCCGCCGACCACGGAGGTAGGGCACACATGGCACCGTACGCATCCGACGACAGCACGACCGGCGGGGAGGCCGACGAGCGGCGCTCCGGGCGGCGCAAAGCCGCGCGGTACGTCGTCCCGGTCACGGTGATGGGGGTGGCGGCCGCGACGATCGGTCTGGTCCCCGCACTCGCCGACTCCGGTGACCCCGACCTCCCGAAGATCACCGCCCAGCAGCTCATCGAGAAGATAGCCACGTCGGACGTCCAGCAGCTGTCCGGCACGGTGAAGATCAGCACGGACCTCGGCCTGCCGGACCTCGGCGGGCTGGAGAGCAGCCTGATGTCCGGCGCCGCGGGCCAGGGCGAGGGCGGCTCCTCCGCCGACCCGACGGCCAAGCTCACGGAACTGGCCTCCGGCACGCACACCCTGCGCGTCGCGGCCGACGGCCCGGACAAGCAGAAGCTGTCCCTGCTGGAGAACGCCGCCGAGTACAGCCTCGTCCACAACGGCAAGGACGTCTGGGGCTACGACAGCAAGTCGAACGAGGTCTACCACGGCACCGCCTCCGAGAGCCCGCAGCACGAGAAGGAGCAGCCGCCGGCCACGCCGAAGGACTTCGCCGAGGAGGCCCTGAAGGCCGTCGACGACACGACCTCCGTGACCGTGGACGGCACCGCCCAGGTCGCCGGCCGGGACGCCTACAAGCTGCTCATCGAGCCCAAGCAGTCCGGCTCGACGGTCGGCGCGGTCAGCGTGGCCGTGGACGCCGAGACCGGCATGCCGCTGAAGTTCACGCTGACCCCGGCGAGCGGCGGCGCCGCCGTCGTCGACGCGGGCTTCACCCAGGTCAGCTTCGCCAAGCCGGCCGCGTCCACCTTCGACTTCACCCCGCCCAAGGGCGCGAAGGTCACCGAGGAGAAGGACGCCGGCAAGGGCTCCGACAAGGACTTCGGCAAGGGCTTCGAGAAGGGCGGGCCGCGCGAGCACGCCCCCAAGTCCGGGGACGACCTCGGCAAGCGCCTCGACGGCATGAAGACCATCGGCGAGGGCTGGAACTCCATCGCCACCTTCGACACCGGCGGCGAGGGCATGCCCTCCGGCGAGGCCGGCGGCGACCTCGGCGGCTTCGTGGACTCGCTCGGTGACAAGGTGACCGGCAAGTTCGGCTCGGGCACGGTCTTCTCCACCCGCCTGGTCAACGCCCTGATCACGGACGACGGCAAGGTCTACGTGGGCCTGGTCACCAAGGACGCGCTCGTGAAGGCGGCCGACGCCGGGAAGTAAGTCCGTTCAAGGGAACGAGGAAGCCGATGGGCGAACTGTCCGCCGCGGAGCCGGAGCACAGCGAGGTGCGGGCCGAGGCCGGGGAACCGGTCATCGCCACCCGCGCGCTCACTAAGCGCTACCGCGGCGGACAGCTCGCCGTCGACGGCCTCGACCTCACCGTCCCGGCCGGCAGCGTCTTCGGCTTCCTCGGCCCCAACGGCTCCGGCAAGACCACCACCATCCGCATGCTGATGGGCCTCATCGAGCCCACCGCCGGCACGGCACGGGTGCTCGGACAGCCCATGCCCCGCGCCACCCGCGCCGTGCTGCCGCACGTCGGCGCCCTCATCGAGGGCCCGGCCCTGTACGGCTTCCTCTCCGGCCGCGACAACCTGATCCGGTACGACTCCGCCGACCCGGCCGCCGATCCGCGCACCCGGAAGGCCCGGGTCGCCGCCGCGCTGGACCGGGTGGGTCTGACGGCCGCCGCGGGCAAGAAGGCCAAGGCGTACTCGCTGGGCATGAAGCAGCGCCTGGGCCTCGCGGCCGCACTGCTCCAGCCGCGCCGGCTGCTCGTGCTCGACGAGCCGACCAACGGCCTCGACCCGCAGGGCATGCGCGAGATCCGCACCCTGATACGGGAACTGGCCTCGGACGGCACGACCGTCTTCCTCTCCTCCCACCTGCTCGACGAGATCGAGCAGGTCTGCACGCACGCGGCCGTGATGACGCAGGGCCGTCTGATCACCCAGGGCCCGGTCGCCGAGCTGTCCGCCGGGGCGCGCGGCCGGCTGGTGGTGACCACGCCGGATCCGGCGGAGGCGGCCCGGGTGCTGAAGGAGCAGGGCGTCGGCGACGTCGTCGTCACGGACGACCGGGTGACCGGCGAACCACCGGAGAGCGACCTCGCCGACGTGAACACCGCGCTGGTGACGGCCGGTGTGCGCGTACGCGGCTTCACGGTCGAACGCGCCTCGCTGGAGGACGCGTTCGTGGCACTGACCGGGGAGGGCTTCGATGTCGCGGGCTGAAGTCGTGGAGAGCGTACGGCCGGTGAGCCCGCTGTGGACCTTCGGGCTGCTGCGCAGCGAACTCACCACCACCTTCCGGCGCTGGCGCACCCTCGCGCTGCTCGCCGTGCTGGCGGCCGTTCCCGTCCTGGTCGGCATCGCCGTCAAGATGGAGACGAGCGACGGTTCGTCGCCCGGCGGCGGGGGACCGGCCTTCATCTCGCAGATCACCAACAACGGCCTGTTCCTCGTCTTCACCGCGCTGGCCGCCACCCTCCCGTTCTTCCTGCCGATGGCGATCGGTGTCGTCGCGGGCGACGCGATCGCCGGCGAGGCGAACGCCGGAACGCTGCGCTATCTGCTGGTCGCCCCGGCCGGCCGCAGCCGCCTGCTGCTCACCAAGTACGCGACCGTCGTCATCTTCTGCCTGGCCGCCACCCTTGTCGTGGCCGTCTCGGCGCTGACGGTCGGCGCGCTGCTGTTCCCGCTCGGCGACCTGACGACCATCTCCGGCACGCAGATCAGCTTCGCCGAGGGCCTGGGCAGAGCCCTGCTGATCGCCCTGGCCGTCGCCGCGTCACTGATCGGCGTCGCCGCGCTCGGACTGTTCGTCTCGACGCTCACGGGCAGCGGCATCGCGGCGATGGCGACCACCGTAGGCCTGCTGATCACGGTCCAGATCCTCGACCAGATCCCGCAACTGCACGCCCTCCAGCCGTACTTCTTCTCGCACTACTGGCTGTCCTTCGCCGACCTCATGCGCGAGCCCGTCTACTGGGACGACCTGACGAAGAACCTCGGCCTCCAGGCCCTGTACGCGGTGGTGTTCGGCTCGGCGGCCTGGGCGCGCTTCACGACGAAGGACATCACCGCGTAGCGCTCAGTCCTCGTACACGAACCGGGCCAGTGGCGCCTCCTGCGCGAAGAACGTCTTCGCGCGGGCCAGCGCCTCGGTGTCGTTGAGCACGTCACCCGGCTTGCTGCCGTTGCCGAGCAGCACCCCGCCGAACCGCATCCCCATGTACGCGGCCGAGTTGTTGAGCGTCCCGACCAGCGGGTCGGCCACCTCCGGCTGACTGTGCGCGAGCGCGGTGACGCCCCACAGGGTGCGGCCGGCCAGGGTCGCCTTGAAGTCGAGGCCGGGGGTGCGCAGCCAGCCCGACCAGTAGTCCAGGTAGCGCTTGGTCTGTGCGGAGAGCGAGTACCAGTACAGGGGCGAGGCGATCACGATGTCCGTCGCCGCGAGGGTGGCGTCGAGCAGCAGCGCCAGGTTGCCCTCGGTCGGGCGGACGTGGTCGCTGTCGTGCCGCAGGTCCTCGAAGTCGGGCACCGGATGCTCGGCGAGGTCGATCCACTGCTGTTCGACGTCCGGGGGCAACTGCTCGGCGGCCCGGCGGGCGAGCAGCTCGGTGTTGCCGTCGGCACGGGCGCTGCCGAGGACGAAGAGGAAGCGACGGGTCATGGGTATCCCCCCAGAAAGTGGGCGCACAGCAATTGCACGCGCATGCATCATATGCGTGTGCATTCAAAACCGCCAGGGTCACCCGTCATCCGCCAGGGTCACCCGTCGCCAGGGTCACCCGTCATCCGCCAGGGCCGCCTGTCAGCTCCTGATGCGCACCTCCGCCTCCCGTGCCACGGCCAGCAGCAGCGCCTCCCGGCCGTGCGGCGCCACCAGGTGCAGCCCGGCCGGGCAGCCGTCACCGCCGAAGCCCGCCGGGAGGCTCAGCGCCGGATGCCCACTGAGGTTGAACGCCCAGGTGAGAGAGGTGGAGTAGCGATCGCCCGGGCCGTCGTGTCCGTGCGGTGCGGTGGGCGTGGTCGGAGTCAGCAGCAGCTCCGCTTCGGCGAACACTCCGGCCAGCCGCCGGTCGTTCTCCGCCCGGACGCGGTGGGCTTCGCCCGGATCGGCACCGCGCGTGCGCAGGGCGAGCCAGGCGGGCCCGGGGTCCAGCAGCCGCAGCGGCGCCCGCGGCCGTACGAGCCGTACGACTCCCGCCGCCTCGAGCCGTTCGACCGCCGCCCGGGCGAGCGCTACGGGTTCCGGGTCGGGCCCGGCGAAACCCAGGTCGGACGACCAGACGGCGGTGACGGGCAGAGGCGTGCCGACCGGCACAGGCTCCTGTGACACCACCCGCCACCAGCTCGCCGCGTCCGACGCCGAGCGGGCGAGCACGCCTTGCACGGCGAGCCCCGTACGGTCGGCGGAGGGCAGCCGTCCGGCCGTGGTCTTGAGGCCGGTGACCCCGCACCACGCCGCCGGGATCCGCACCGAACCGGCCCCGTCGCTGCCCGTCGCCAGCGGCACCAGCCCGGCCGCCACCGCCACCGCGGCCCCGGCCGACGAGCCGCCGGGCGTACGGTCCGCCCGCCACGGATTGACCGTCCGGCCACGGGCGCCGAGCCCCCAGGTCTGCCAGGGCGTTCCCGGCCCCGGCACGGAGGTCGCTCCCACGGCGACACAACCGGCCGCGAGCAGCGGCCCCGCCGCACGCAGCCCGTGCCGCCCCTTCACGGCGATCGGCACCCCGGCGAGCGGCAGCGCGTCCTCCTTTCGGGGGACATCCACGGACCGCCGGCCGAGGAGCGCGTCCAGCTCGCCCGCCCGCCGCAGCGCCTCCTCGTGCCACACCTCGACGAACGCGCACAGCTCCGGATCGGCCCGCTCGATCCGCTCCAATGCCGCGGCGACCACGTCGACCACGCGCAGCTCCCGGGCCCGTACGCCCGCCGCGATCTCCCCGGCCGACAGGGGCACCGCCGTCAGCGCGCCGCTCCCGTCAGCCGGACCAGGGCCGAGGTCTCACGCGGCGGATGCCCCAGCTCGCCCAGCCGCCAGGCCGCCACCCACGGCACGCGGTACACGTCGATGACCGACTCCAGGGACCTGACCCGCTGGGCGAGCGGACGCGGCAGCCGGCCCGGAGCGTCCGCCACGAGGACGACGGCGTCGAGGTCCAGCCCGGGCGGGGCCTGACCGCGCCGGAAGATCTCCACCGCCCCGGCGACCGTGTCCAGCCCGGCCGCGTGCGTCCGCGCGACCAGCAGCACCGACGCCGGGTCGCCCGGCCCGGGCCAGGAGCGGCCGCTGTCATGACCGCCGTAGACCGCGGCGAGGGTGGAGACGCCCGCGCCGCCGTGTGTGCCGACCCAGGAGAAACGCCGCGCCGCGGCATGGGCGTGAGCGTGCCCCGGCGCCCCCGGCTCCTGGCTGGTCACCGGGCCGCGGATCCAGATCTCCGGCCCCTGTCGCATGCCTGTCTGCATGCCCCTCTCCTCCCTCGTACTCTCGATCCTCATGCCATCCGGAACGATCCATGCCGGGCCCAGGAACCCTTGGGACGAGCCTGTGACACCGCGGTGACGTGAGAAACCGGAGCGAGCGGACACACTCGACACTAGGTGTACGACGCCGAATGAGGGGACGATGGCTCGACTCAGCCGCGAGAAGAAGCGGGAACAGAAACAGGCCGCACACGCGGCGACCCCGGCGGCGCCGATCGACGTCCGTGTCCCCGGGGCCGGAACGGACCCGGCGGGAGCCGGCGCGAAGGGTGTCTCCGACGGTGCGTCGGTCGGCGGTGTCCCCGTCTTCGCGGCCCCCGGCGAGGAGATCCAGCAGGCCGTCCTGAACCGCCTTCACCACATCGCCCAGGCCACCGGCCATCCCATCCTCGCCACGGTCCACGACGAGCGCATCGGCTACGTCGTGCCGCTGCAGGTCGACCCGGACGGCTCCAGCCGCTTCACCGCCGAGCCGGTCCGCACCGCCCCGCCGGAGGACGCCGTCGCCGCGGAAACGCCCGCGGCGGGTGCCGCGACGGAGCCGCCCGCCCCGCCGCCGTCCGCACCGGAGCGGCAGGACCCACAGGACGACAGGGCCACGCACGTCCTGCGCCCCGTACCGGAGCCCGGCCGTGGCACGGCCCCGACGTTCCCGCTGCGGGCGGTCCCCGAGCCGGAGGACACACCCCCGGGCCCGGCCACGCCCCCCGGCACCGTCGCACCCCCGACCGGCGAGTTCGGGCCGCCTCCGCTCATGGACGTCAGGCCGCTCCCCGTCCCCGGAACCGGCCCGGGTCCGAACCGCACACGCGAACCGCTGCCGATGTCCGAAGCGGAGCTGCTCGCGGCCGAAGCCGACGCCAAGCCGACTCCCGTCCGGGGCTTCGACGCCGTCGCGGAGGCCATGCTCGGCGACGAGCCCATCGGCGCCCCGGGCGCCCCCGTCCTCCTCGCGGAGCCGATCGCGCGGATCAACGAGGCCGTCAAGGAAGGCCGGATCGACGCGGCGGCCGGGCTGGCGGAGCAGACCGTCGCGGACGCGTCGGGGACGCTCGGGCCGGAGCACCCCGAGGTGCTCCGGCTGCGCGAACTCACCGCATACGTCGCCTACTTGGCGGGCGACCCGCTCCGTGCCTTCCGGCTGTCCCTCGACCTGGCCGGTGCCCACCGCCGCACGGGCGACGCGGAGGCCGCCTACGGCAACGTGCAGAGCGCGGCCACCGCCTGGCGCGCGGTGCGTGACCCGGCGGTGGGGCTGGAGCTGGGCCGGGACCTGATCGGGCTGTGGACCGAACTCGCCGCCGAGGAAGGCCCCGCCGCCGAGGAGATCGAGCAACTGGAGTCGGCCCGCGCCCGCATGGGCCGCCTGACCGAACGCGCCCGCAGCCAGTAGGAGCCGTTACCCCGACAGCTCCCACACCGCGTGCGCCACGGCGTCGCTGTTGCGGTCGAGGGCGGTGTCGTCGATGTTGGCGGTGGTGTCGCAGGAGGAGTGGTAGCAGCGGTCGAAGGCCCGCCCGGCCGTGCCGCCCCACTTGGCCGCCTGCGCCGCCGTCTTCGTCCGGCTCGCCCCGGTGAACAGGCCGCCCACCGGCACACCCGCGCTCTTGAAGGGCGCGTGGTCGGAGCGGCCGTCGCCCTCGGTCTCGATCTCGGTCGGGACGCCGAGGCCGGCGAAGTACTCCTTGAAGGTCTTCTCGATCGCCGGGTCGTCGTCGTAGACGAAGTAGCCGGGGTTCGGGGAGCCGATCATGTCGAAGTTCAGGTAGGCGCTGATCCTCGAACGGTCCCCGGTGGCCAGCCGGCTGACGTAGTGGCGGGAGCCGACCAGGCCGACTTCCTCCGCGCCCCACCAGGCGAAGCGCAGGTGCTTGGCGGGCTTGTACTGCGCCCGGGACACGGCGAGCGCGGTCTCCAGGACGGCGGCCGAGCCGGACCCGTTGTCGTTGATGCCGGGTCCGGAGGAGACGCTGTCGAGGTGCGAGCCGGCCATCACGACCTGGTTCGCGTCGCCGCCGGGCCAGTCGGCGATCAGGTTGTAGCCGGTGCGGCCGGAGGCGGTGAACTGCTGGACCGCGGTGGTGTATCCGGCCGCGTCCAGCTTGGCCTTGATGTGGTCGAGGGAGGCCTTGTAGCCGGGGCGGCCGTGCGCGCGGTTGCCGCCGTTGGCGGTGGCTATGGACTGGAGCTGGGACAGGTGGGCCTTGACGCCCGCCAGGGGTATGTCGGGCGCGGCGGCCGGTCTCGGGGGAGCGGACGCGGCGTCCGCCACGGCCCCGCCGGTCAGGAGCATGGCGGTGGCCACGGCACCGGCCGCCACGGCACGCGCGGAAACGGAGAGCTTCATGTGGGGGCTCCGACTTCCTTCGGGAAGCCCGTGGGGTGGCCACAGGCAGCCCACGGTGAATGGGGTGCCTGGATGGTGAAGCTGGTACTGACTCTCCGTCAAGAGGCCTATCAGGCCACGGCATTGAGGTGAAGCGGGCCGCTGGGGCTCACTGCACGCAGAACTCGTTCCCCTCCGGGTCCGCCATCACGACCCACTCGCCGCCCTGCTCGGCCACCCGCCGCAGCGCACGCGCACCGAGTCCCTCCAGCCGTGCGACCTCCTCCTCGCGCCGCCCCTCGCCCGGGTGCAGATCGAGGTGGAGCCGGTTCTTGACCGTCTTGACCTCCGGCACCCGCTGGAACAGCAGCCGCCGCCCCAGCCCGGTCCCGCTCTCCTCCTCGAACGGGTCCTCGGGGTGCCGCACGGCGATCAGGTCCCGGAAGGCGCGGCGGCCGCGGAACTCGACCGTGGCCTCTTCGGGCAGGGCGCCGAAGCCGAGCAGCTTCTCGATGAGGGCGCTGTTGTCCTCGACCTCGTAGCGGAGGGCGGCGGCCCAGAAGCCGGCCTGCGCGTGCGGGTCGTTCGCGTCGATGACGATCTTCCAGTGCAGGGGAACGGGTGATGCCGGGGTCTGTGTCATGTAACCAGTTATACTGGTTACATGAGTGGGCGCGCAGGGGAAACGCCGGACCGGACACCCGGCCTGACATTGGTCTCGCACCAGGGGAAGGCCTACCGCTTCGACCCCGGCGCCCTGTGCCTGGAGCTTCTGACGACGGGCGGCCCCGGGGAGTTCGCGCGGTACGAGGTGCTGCACGAGCCCGCCGACCTCGTCGCCTGGACCGCGCGCAGCCGCCTCCCGGACGGCTTGGACATCACCGTCACCGAGGACGAGCTGGAGCGCGTCCGCACGCTGCGCGACGCCGTGTTCCCGCTCGCCGCCGACCGCGCCCACGGCCGCCCGCTGCGGGCCGCCCACCTGGACGTCGTCAACGCCGCCGCGGCCGGGCCCCCGCTCGTCGCCCGCATCGAGCCGGACAGCACCCGCGCCTGGGCCCCGGGCGCCACCGGAGGCCAGCTGCTCTCCACGATCGCCCGGGACGCGATCGACCTGTTCACCGGTCCCTACGCGCACCGCGTCCGCGAGTGCGGCGCCCACAACTGCTATCTGCTCTTCGTCGACACCTCCCGCCCGGGCCGCCGCCGCTGGTGCGCGATGGAGCACTGCGGCAACCGCGAGAAGGCCCGGGCACACCGGTCCCGCCGGGCTCCCGGGACGCCGTAGCCTCCGCGGCCTGCTGGTACGGCCCGCCCTCCGCGGCCTGCTAGGACGCCGTAACCTCCGCGCCCCGCGCCTTCGCCTCGCGGGCGTCGTACGCGCTGCGGGCCGCCGCGATCTCCTCCTGGTGCCGCTCCGTCCAGGTCACCAGGGACTGGATGGTGGTGTGCAGCGTCCTGCCGAGCGAGGTCAGTTCGTACTCGACCCGCGGCGGCACCACCGGGTGCACCGTCCGCTTCACCAGGCCGTCCCGCTCCAGCGACCGCAGGGTCACCGTCAGCATCCGCTGGCTGACGCCGTCGATCTCCCGGCGCAGCTCGGTGAAGCGCAGCCGCCGGTTCTCCAGCAGCGCGATGACGAGCAGCGACCACTTGTCGGCGATCCGGTCGAGGATCTGCCGGACCTGGCAGTCCTCGCGGGTGTCCCACTGGAACGGGTCGGCGTCGCCGTGGTCCACGGTGCTCTCGCAGTTACTCGGTGACTTCGAAGTGCCTACTTCCATGTCTGTCGATGCTGCCGCAGGGTGGTCGTGGTTACAAGAGGGAACCGACCCTCGCTTGCGTAACCGACCTTCACCAGAGGAGTGTTGATTCATGGGCACGCGTGCCTGGGCGTTGCTGCTCGTCCTGTGCGGGACGATCTTCCTTGAGGGCGCCGACGTCGCGATGATGGCGGTCGCGATCCCTGCCATCCGCGCCGACCTCGGGCTGGCCACCGACACCGCGGCCTGGGTGATGAGCGGCTACGTGCTCGGTTACGCCGGCTTCACGCTGCTGGGCGGCCGGGCGGCCGACCTGCTCGGACGGCGGCGGATGTTCCTTTTCTGGCTGGCCGTCTTCCTCGCCTTCTCGGGCGTCGGCGGCTTCGCGACCGAGGGCTGGATGCTGGTCGTCGCCCGCTTCGTCACGGGTGTCGCCGCCGCGTTCATGACCCCGGCCGCGCTCTCCCTGATCACGACCTCGTACGAGGAAGGCCCGAAACGCAACAAGGCCCTGCTGGTCTTCGCCGGCACGGGCGCGGCCGGCTTCTCCCTCGGCCTGGTCATCGGCGGTCTGCTCACCCAACTCGGCTGGCGCTGGGTGTTCTTCGCGCCGGTGCTGCTGGCCGCGGCGCTGCTCGTCGCGGCCGTACGCCTGGTGCCCCGGCAGGACGGCCCGCCCGCGCGCCGGCGCGGGTTCGACCTGCCCGGCGTGATCACCGCCGCCGGCGCCATGCTGCTGGCCGCCTACACCGTCATACGCCTCGAACACGGCCTGCGCGACTGGCCGCTCACCGTGGTCTCCGGTCTCGCGGCGCTCGCCCTGGCCGGTGCCTTCGTCGTGGTCGAACGCCGCAGCCCGGATCCGCTCGTCCGCCTCGGCATCCTGCGCCAGGGCCCGGTCGTACGCGCCGACCTGGGAGCGCTGCTCTTCCTCGGCGCCTTCTTCGGCTTCCAGTTCGTCGTCACGCTCTATCTCCAGGAGCTGCGCGGCTGGTCGCCCCTCATGACGGCGGTGGCCCTGATCGTCATGGGCGTCGACGCCGTCCTCGCTCCGACGCTCACCCCGAGGCTGGTCGCCCGCTTCGGCCACGCCCAGGTGATCGTCGGCGGCTTCGTCCTGGCAGTGATCGCGTACGCGCTGTTCCTGCCGGTCGGCATGGACTGGTCCTACGCCGCGATGTTCCCCACCCTGTTCCTCGCGGGCCTCGCCTTCGCCCTGGCCTACGGGCCGCTGACGATCGCGGCCACGGACGGGGTCACCGGGTCGGAGCAGGGCCTGGCCGGCGGGCTGCTGACCACCGCCACCCAGTTCGGCTCCGCCATCGGCATCGCGGCGGTGACAGCGGTCTACGGCCTGGCGTCCACCGGGTCCGACCCCGAGGCCACGCTGTCGGCGTTCCGGGTGGCGCTGATCGTGCCGGTGGTCCTGGTGGTGCTGGGCACACTGATCTCGCTGGTGAGCGCGCGGGAGGACCGGCGGGCGGTACGCAGGGCTTCCCAGGTGAGCAGTGTCAGTGCCAGCCACACCAACGCGAACCCGGCCCAGCGCTCCGGCGGCATCGCCTCGCCGAAGTAGAAGACGCCGAGCAGGAACTGGAAGACCGGCGTCAGGTACTGCAACAGGCCGATCGTGGACAGGGGCACGCGGATGGCGGCCGCGCCGAAGCAGACCAGGGGCAGCGCGGTGACGATCCCGGCCGAGGCGAGCAGCGCCGCGTGCCCCGCGCCCTCGGTGGTGAACGTGGAATCGCCCCGCGCGGTCAGCCACACCAGGAAGCCGAGCGCGGGCAGGAACTGGACCACGGTCTCGGCGGCCAGCGACTCCACGCCGCCGAGGTTCAGCTTCTTCTTCACCAGCCCGTACGTGGCGAACGAGAAGGCGAGGCCGAGGGAGATCCACGGGGGCCGGCCGTAGCCGACGGTCAGCACGACGACCGCCGCGCCGCCGGTCCCGACCGCCAGCCACTGCACCGGCCGCAGCCGCTCCTTCAGCAGCAGCACGCCCATCGCGATGGTGACCAGCGGGTTGATGAAGTACCCGAGCGAGGCCTCGACGACGTGCCCGGAGTTCACGGACCAGATGTACAGGCCCCAGTTGAGGGTGATGAACGTCGCGGCGACCGCGACCAGGCCCAGCCTGCGCGGCTGCCGCAGCAGCTCTCCGGCCCAGGCCCAGCGGCGCAGCACGAGCAGGGCGGCGCCCACGAAGACCAGCGACCACACCATCCGGTGGGCCAGGATCTCCAGCGCCCCGGAGGGTTTCAGCAGGGGCCAGAACAGCGGGACGAGGCCCCACATCCCGTAGGCCGCGAAGCCGTTCAGCAGTCCTATGTGCCGCTCGCCCCTCGGCTTGCCGCTCACGGGCCCCTCCTCCGTACGTGTGTTCCGCGTTCACGACGGTAACGCCGAGCACCCCCGGCTGTCATGCCCGTATCGGTATACGGTCATGACAGTCGGGGGTGGGGCGGTTCAAGGGCCCGCCGGGGGGAGTTCAGCCCTTGAGCGCCGCGGCGATGGCCTCGGAGAACGGGGTGGTCGGACGGCCGGTCAGCCGGGAGAGATCGCCGGTGGAGACGACCAGCTCACCCTTCTCGATGGAGGCGTCCACGCCCGCGAGCGTCTGCGCCAGCGGCTCGGGCAGGCCGGCGCCGGTCAGGATCCCGGTGAGCACGTCGGTCGAGACCGGGTTGTAGGTGATCTCCTTGCCGGTCCGGCGGCTCAGCTCGGCCGCGTACTCGGCGAAGCTCCACGCGGTGTCGCCACCCAGCTCGTACGTCTTGTTCTCGTGCCCCTCGCCGGTCAGCACGGCGACGGCGGCAGCGGCGTAGTCGGCGCGGGCGGCGGAAGAGACCTTGCCCTCACCGGCCGCGGCCACGACCGCGTTGTGCTCCAGCACCGGCGCGAGGTTCTCGGTGTAGTTCTCGTGGTACCAGCCGTTGCGCAGCAGGGCGTAGGGCACGCCGGAGTCCAGCAGCAGCTCCTCGGTGCCGCGGTGGTCGTCGGCGAGTGCGGCGGTCAGCGTGCCCGGGGCGCTGGTGTAGGCGAGCAAGGCCACACCGGCCGCCTTGGCGGCGTCGATGACGACCTTGTGCTGCTGCACACGGCCCTTGTCGAACTCGTTGCCGGAGACCAGCAGCACCTTGTCGCCGGCGGAGAAGAGGCCGTCGAAGGACGCGGGCGCGTTGTAGTCGGCCAGCGCGATCTTCACACCGCGCTCCGCGAAGTCGGCGGCCTTCTCCGCGTTGCGGACGACCGCGGTGATCTGCTCGGCGGGGACCTTCTCCAGCAGCTGCTCCACGACGTGGCGGCCGAGATGTCCGGTGGCTCCGGTAACGACGATGCTCATGGTGATGGCTCTCCTTGTGGGGTGCGATGGCACTAACCTTAGGAGAAGCGCTAACTCTTGGAAAGTACCCACTTTGAAGTAAGGTACTGGTATGGCAGTAAGTGATGATGAGGCCCTGTGTCCGAACCGGCTGGTGCTGGAGCACGTCACCAGCCGCTGGGGCGTGCTCGTGCTGATCGAGCTTCTGGACCGCCCGTACCGGTTCAGCGAGCTGCGCCGGGCGATCAGCGGTTACGGAGGCCGGGGTGTCAGCGAGAAGATGCTCACGCAGACGCTCCAGACCCTGGAGCGCGACGGCCTCGTCCACCGCGACGCCAAGCCCGTGATCCCGCCCCGCGTCGACTACTCCCTCACCGACCTGGGCCGCGAGGCCGCCGAACAGGTGCGGGCCCTCTCGCAGTGGACGGACCGGCGCATGGACGACGTGGAGAAGGCCCGCCGGGCGTACGACGAGGCCCGGGCCGCTTCCCAGCAGTCCCGGGCCTCGTAGCCGTACGGCGGGTGGTGCTCAGCCGACGACCGTCCAGGTGTCGCCGCCCGCCAGCAGCGCGGCCAGGTCGCCCTTGCCGTGCTGCTCGATCGCGTTGTCCAGCTGGTCGGCCATCTGTGTGTCGTAGACGGGCCGGTCGACGGAGCGCAGCACACCGATCGGCGTGTGGTGCAGGGTGTCCGGGTCGGCGAGGCGGGACAGCGCGAACGCCGTGGTCGGGGACTCGGCGTGCGCGTCGTGGACGAGCACTTGGTCCTCGTTGTCCGGCGTCACCGCCACCACCTTCAGATCACCGGTCACCGGGTCCCGTACGACACCCTTGGCCAGGTCGCTGCCGAAGCGGATCGGCTTGCCGTGCTCCAGCCGGATCACGGCCTCCTCGGCCTGCTGCTTGTCCTTCAGGGCGTCGAAGGCGCCGTCGTTGAAGATGTTGCAGTTCTGGTAGATCTCGATCAGGGCCGTGCCCTGGTGGGCGGAGGCCTGCCGCAGCACCTCCGTCAGGTGCTTGCGGTCGGAGTCGACCGTCCGCGCCACGAAGGACGCCTCGGCGCCGATCGCCAGCGACACGGGGTTGAAGGGCGCGTCCAGCGAGCCCATCGGCGTCGACTTGGTGATCTTGCCGACCTCGGAGGTCGGGGAGTACTGGCCCTTGGTCAGACCGTAGATCCGGTTGTTGAACAGCAGGATCTTGAGGTTGACGTTGCGGCGCAGGGCGTGGATCAGGTGATTGCCGCCGATGGACAGCGCGTCACCGTCACCCGTGACGACCCACACCGACAGGTCGCGGCGCGAGGAGGCGAGGCCGGTGGCGATGGCCGGGGCGCGGCCGTGGATCGAGTGCATCCCGTACGTGTTCATGTAGTACGGGAAGCGGGAGGAGCAGCCGATGCCCGAGACGAAGACGATGTTCTCCTTCGCCAGCCCCAGTTCGGGCATGAAGCCCTGCACCGCGGCGAGGATGGCGTAGTCGCCGCAGCCGGGGCACCAGCGCACCTCCTGATCGGACTTGAAGTCCTTCATCGACTGCCTGCCCTCGGCCTTGGGGACGAGGGAAAGCGCCTCGATGGTGCCCGTGCCTTGTGTGGACGTCTCAGCCATCGATGGCCTCCTTCAGAGCCGTGGCGAGCTGCTCCGCCTTGAACGGCATACCGTTGACCTGGGTGTAGGAGCGGGCGTCCACCAGGTACTTCGCCCGGATGAGCGTGGCGAGCTGCCCGAGGTTCATCTCGGGGATCACCACCTTGTCGTAACGCTCGAGGACCGCGCCCAGGTTCTTCGGGAAGGGGTTGAGGTGGCGCAGGTGGGCCTGCGCGATCGATTCCCCGGCCCGGCGCAGCCGCCGCACCGCGGCCGTGATCGGCCCGTACGTCGAGCCCCACCCGAGGACGAGGGTCCTGGCCTCGTGCGGGTCGTCCACGTCGAGGTCCGGGACCTCGATGCCGTCCACCTTCGCCTGCCGGGTACGCACCATGAAGTCGTGGTTGGCCGGGGCGTAGGAGATGTTGCCCGTGCCGTCCTCCTTCTCGATGCCGCCGATCCGGTGCTCCAGACCCGGCGTGCCCGGGATCGCCCACGGCCGCGCCAGCGTCTGCGGATCACGCTTGTACGGCCAGAACACCTCGGTGCCGTCGTCGAGTGTGTGGTTGGGGCCCTGCGCGAACTGCACCCGCAGGTCCGGCAGCTCCTCCAGATCCGGGATGCGCCACGGCTCGGAGCCGTTGGCCAGATAACCGTCGGACAGCAGGAACACCGGCGTCCGGTAAGTCAGCGCGATCCGCGCCGCCTCCAGAGCGGCGTCGAAACAGTCCGCCGGCGTGCGGGGCGCGACGATCGGAACCGGCGCCTCGCCGTTACGCCCGAACATCGCCTGGAGCAGATCGGCCTGCTCGGTCTTGGTGGGCAGCCCGGTCGACGGACCACCGCGCTGGATGTCCACCACCAGCAACGGCAGCTCCAGCGAGACGGCCAGACCGATGGTCTCCGACTTCAGCGCCACACCCGGGCCGGAGGTCGTCGTCACCGCCAGCGACCCGCCGAAGGCCGCACCCAGGGCGGCTCCGATGCCGGCGATCTCGTCCTCGGCCTGGAAGGTCCGCACCCCGAAGTTCTTGTGCTTGCTCAGCTCGTGCAGGATGTCCGACGCCGGCGTGATCGGATACGAGCCCAGGTAGAGCGGCAGGTCCGCCTGCCGGGACGCGGCGATCAGGCCGTAGGACAGGGCGAGGTTGCCGGAGATGTTGCGGTAGATGCCCGGTGGGAACGCCGTGGCCGCCGGGGCGACCTCGTAGGAGACGGCGAAGTCCTCGGTCGTCTCGCCGAAGTTCCAGCCGGCCCGGAACGCGGCGATGTTCGCCGCGGCGATGTCGGGTTTCTTGGCGAACTTGGTCTTGAGGAATCTCTCCGTGCCCTCGGTGGGCCGGTGGTACATCCAGCTCAGCAGGCCCAGCGCGAACATGTTCTTGCTGCGCTCGGCCTCCTTGCGGGACAGGTCGAACTCCTTCAGCGCCTCCACGGTGAGCGTGGTCAGCGGCACCGGATGCAGGTGGTAGCCATCGAGGGACCCGTCCTCCAGCGGACTGGTGTCGTAGCCGACCTTCTGCATCGCGCGTTTGGTGAACTCGTCCGTGTTGACGATCACCTCCGCACCGCGCGGCAGGTCGCCGATGTTCGCCTTCAGTGCGGCCGGGTTCATCGCCACCAGCACGTTCGGCGCGTCACCGGGCGTGAGGATGTCGTGGTCGGCGAAGTGCAGCTGGAAGGACGACACGCCCGGCAGGGTCCCGGCGGGCGCGCGGATCTCGGCCGGGAAGTTCGGCAGTGTCGACAGGTCGTTGCCGAACGACGCGGTCTCCGAGGTGAAACGGTCACCGGTGAGCTGCATACCGTCACCCGAGTCCCCCGCGAACCTGATGATCACCCGGTCGAGGCGACGAACGTCCTTCGCGCCCGCCGTTTTGCGCTGCTCTCCTAGGACTGCTTCGTCGGCCTGCTCCGCTGGGCTACTGACCTGGCTGGTCACTGAACTGGACCTCCCTCGAGGCGGCTGTCCGGGAAGGCCTTCCCGCAGGCATTCCCAGGATCAACACTACGACCGCAAGGGTCGCCTTCTTCGGGTTATTCGCATGTTGAACACGACTTTGAGACGATCGCGCGGCCTGACTCGTCCTGCTTTCCGATCTCCGGTGCTGCCCTTCAAGACGCTCCGCGCCCGCCTCTTGGTTCGGCCGGGGACTGGTCGGCCGGTGTTCGGCCGGGGACTGGTCGGCCGGTCAGGAATTCAGGTACGTCAGCACGGCCAGCACCCGGCGGTGGTCCCCCTCGCTCTGGGAGAGCCCCAGCTTCAGGAAGATGTTGCTGACGTGCTTCTCGACCGCCCCGTCGCTGACCACGAGCTGCCGGGCGATCGCCGAGTTCGTCCGCCCCTCGGCCATCAGCCCCAGCACCTCACGCTCCCGCGGGGTCAGCCTCGCGAGCACGTCCTGCTTACGGCTGCGGCCCAGCAGCTGCGCGACGACCTCCGGGTCGAGGGCCGTCCCGCCCTCGGCCACCCGCACCACCGCGTCCACGAACTCACGCACCTCGGCCACCCGGTCCTTCAGCAGATAGCCGACGCCCCGGCTGGACCCCGCGATCAGCTCCGTGGCGTAGCGCTCCTCCACGTACTGGGACAGCACCAGCACGCCGAGCCCCGGGTGCGCCTTGCGCAACTGCACCGCGGCTCGCACCCCCTCGTCGGTGTGCGTGGGCGGCATCCGGACATCGGCGACCACGACATCCGGCAGCTCGCCCTGCGCGTCCAGCTCCGTGATGGTCTTGATCAGCGCCTCGCCGTCACCGACCCCTGCGACGACGTCGTGCCCCCGGTCGGTCAGCAACCGGGTCAGGCCCTCCCTGAGCAGCACTGAATCCTCGGCGATGACCACCCGCACCCTGTCCTCCACGATGTTCCGGCCCCCCACAGCCCGACGTCGCCCGTCCGCAGCCCACAACGGCTCCGCGCGCACCCGTACGACGGGTCCAGCATTTCAGGATCGGGCGCCGGATGGGGGTGGGACAGGCTTGTTGTCCGGCCGATCCGGCTGATTCGGGTGGTGGGGCGAGCTCGCGGGAGCGGGAAGGATCAAGGCCGAGGGTCCGGGGGAGAGACCGAGGCCGGGAACAACCGTCAGTCCGGGGAGAGACCCAGGCCGGGAACAACCGTCAGGGGGTGGCAGGGCTCAGCCCCCGCCACCCCCTCGCCCCGGCCGAAGGTCAGGTCACCTCACGTGCGCGCCCCGCCACGGCAACTCCGCGGTCACCCGGGTCGGCCCGCCCGTCGGCGAGTCCACCACCAGGATCCCGTCCACCGCGTCGAGCCGCTCCGCCAGCCCCGCCAGCCCCGACCCCTGGGATGTGTCGGCCCCGCCCACGCCGTTGTCCACGACCTGGAGCATCAGCCGGTTCTCCGTCCGCCACACCTCCACGCCGGCCCAGGTCGCCCGCGCGTGCTTGCTGACGTTCTGGAGCAGCTCCGACACGGTGAAGTACGCGATCCCCTCGATCGCCGGCGCCGGACGCTCCGCCAGGTCGACCTCGACCTGCACCGGCACCGTGCACCGCGACGCCACCGCCGACAGCGCCGCGTCCAGCCCCCGGTCCGTCAGCACCGCCGGGTGGATCCCCCGGGCCAGGTCCCGCAGCTCCTGCAACGCCGTCTTCACCTCGCCGTGCGCCTCGTCCACCATCCGCACGGCCTCCTCCGGATCCTCCTGCAGCTTCTCCTTCGCCAGCCCCAGATCCATGGCCAGGGCCACCAGCCGCGCCTGCGCCCCGTCGTGCAGATCCCGCTCGATGCGCCGCAGGTCGGCCGCCGCAGTGTCGACCACGACGCCCCGGTCCGACTCCAGCTCCACCACCCGCGAGGCCAGCCGCGACGGCCCGAGCAGCCCGTGCACCAGCAGCCGGTCCACCATCGTCAGCGCCCGTACGATCCACGGCGTGGCGATCGTGAACAGCAGACCCACCAGCGCTGTCACCGTGATCTCGAAGGGGTTGTCCAGGTAGACCCGGTGCGTCTCGTCGCCGTACAGCTGCATCCCGTCCTGCCCGGCGTACATGGGGAACACCCAGAACCACACCGGGTACGTCAGCAGCGCCCAGCCCAGCACCCAGACGTTCACGGCGACGACGAAAGAGAACACCGCCCACGGCAGATGCAGCACCGCGTACAGCAGGGCCCGCCAGGAGGCGCCGCTCTTGAGGACGGCCCCCATCCAGGCCATGGCGCCGGGCTTCTTCATCCGCAGCGGATCCGGCTCGGCCACGTCCATGCCCAGCAGCGCCCGCGCCCGCAGCCGCTCCAGCGCCCCGAGGCCACGGCACCCGGCGAGCGCCGCCGCCAGCACCGGGATGCCGAGGAACGTCACGAGCAGTCCCGCCCCCAGCGACACCATCGTGACCGCGTAGGTGAACAGCAGGATGCTGATCGGCAGGCTGAGCAGCACATAGCCGAGCTCGCGCCAGGTGCGGCCCTCGACCGGTGCCCGCAGCGCGGCGGGCATCCGGTGCCGCCGCTCGGTGCTCCCGGGGAACCCGGGCCTGCCGTCGAGCCCGTACCCCTGTCCGTACTCCGTGGCCATCGGCGCCGTCCTTCTCCTCGTCCTGCGGCTGTTCCCTCGTACCTCCACCCTGCTCCGCCGCAGGTCGGCGGACCATGGAGTCCGTCGGCGTCTTGGACGGGGGGTTTTCCCTACCTCGCGCGTGCGGCTACCGACGTTGCGGTTGTGGCTGCGTCCAGCGTCCGCGGCCACCGACCACGGCGTCTCCTGCCTTCGGCCCGCCTCTCCAGGCCTTCGGCCTGTGCCTGCGGCTTCCGTCTCGTGCCTGCGGGCTTCGCCGCGTGCCTGCGGCCTTCGGCCCGCGTGTGCCACCGGGCCCGCGTCTCCGGCCTTGGCCCCGCGAGTGTGTGGCCACCGGGCACGTGCTCGCCGCCTTCGGCCCGCGTGTATGGCCACCGGGCCCGCGTCTCCGGTCTTCGCCCCGCGCGTCTGGTCACCAGGCTGGTGCCTGCGGTCCTCGGTCCCTGTGTGCGGCTACCGGCCCCGAGTCCCTGGGTACCGGCCCGGCCTTCGCCCGGCGTCTGCGGCCTGCACACCGCGCTGCGGCCACGGTCCCGTGCCTGCCGCTGTCTCACCCCGTGCGCGTGTGGCCACCATCCCCGCGTCTCCGGTCTTCACCCGCGCTTGTGGTCACCCGGCCCGTGCCTGCCGCCCTCGACCCGCGTGTGCGGCCACCGGCCCCGCGACTCCGGCCACCGGCCCCCTGCTTCCGGCCATTCCCGCTTCCGGCCACCGGCCCCGCGCCTGGCGCGACAGGACCTGGTCGGTGGCCGAACCTAGCGGCTGTCCGCGCCGGAGGCGTCCGTGCGGTCGCGCCAGGGAAGTTCGGCCATGACCGTCGTCGGGCCGCCCTCGGGGGACTCCAGGACGAACAGCCCGTCGACGGCGTCCAGCCGCTCGGCCAAGCCCTTCATCCCCGTACCGCCGTCGAGGCTGGCGCCCCCGCGACCGTCGTCCCAGACCTGGATGAGCAGCCGGTCCTTCGTCCGCCACACATCCACCGAGGCCGACCTCGCCGCGCTGTGCTTGCTGACGTTCTGGAGCAGCTCCGAGACGGTGAAGTAGGCGATGCCCTCGATGGCCGCGGCCGGCCGCGCCGGCAGGTCGACCGTCACCTTGACCGGGACCGTGCAGCGCGACGAGACCGCGGACAGGGCCGCGTCCAGACCACGGTCGGTCAGCACCGCCGGGTGGATGCCGCGGGCCAGGTCGCGCAGCTCCTGGAGCGCCAGCTTCACCTCGCCGTGCGCCTCCTCGACCATCGCCGCCGCCGCGTCGGGGTCCTCCAGCACCTTCTCCTTCGCCAGACCCAGCCCCATGGCCAGGTTGACCAGCCGGGCCTGCGCCCCGTCGTGCAGATCCCGCTCGATGCGCCGCAGGTCCGCGGCGGCCGTGTCGACCACGACCCCCCGGTCCGACTCCAGCTCGGCGATGCGCCGCTCCAGCTCGTCGGAGGGGCACAGCAACGCGCGCACCATGGCCCGGTCGGCATTGGCCAGGCCCCGCGCGACGAACGGCAGCACGGGCCACAGCACGAACAGCGAGGTCAGCGTGATGGTGAAGGTGAGGACGCCCCACGGCAGCCGGATGAACTCGTACAGCACCGTGCGCCAGCCCACCGGGTCCTTCAGCAACATCCACAGCTGCGGAAGGAAACCGCCCGAGCCCCGCAGCGGCAGCCGGCTCGGTTCGTCCACCCGCACCCCGAGCAGCGCCCTGGCCCTCGCCCGCTCCAACCGGCCCAGCAGCCGCGCGCCCATGAGTGCGGCCGCGAGCAGCGGGAACCCGATCACCGTGATCGTCAGCCCCAAGCTCGTGAACAGCGCCGTCACGACGTAAGTGAATCCGAGCAGCGCGACCGGAAGGTTCGCCAGAAGGTGCGCGATCTCCTTCCAGGTGTGCCAGTCGTAGGCGAGACGGGGCGGCGGCGGACGGTCGTCCTGCCCGGCCGCCGCGGTGGCCGTGCTCGTGCCGGAGGACGGAATGCGTTCGGTCATATGCGTTAGCGTGCCCGGCGGCGGGCAACCGCGCCATGAGGTAGACCGCCAGGATCAACTGAGGTAAACCCCACCCCCGCATGCCAGGGCGTGACGGGCTGCTTACCCTGCCTTTATCAGGGCCTAGACTCCCGTGCGTACAGATCGTCGAACGGCGTCGTCCGTGGTTCCCGGCCGTACTCCGGAGTCGCGGGATCGATCGTCGCAGATTCCAGTCCGAGTATCAGGGAGCGAGGGACGGACGTGCCGGAACCGACCGTCGTCACCACGACCGTCGTCGCGGCGGACTACTTCCAGTCCTATTCGGTCGTCGGGCTGCTCGCAGTCGTCGGCGTGCTGTTCGTCGCCGTCGCCTTCGGGGCGGGCCGGCTGCTGCGGCCCGTGGTCCCCACACCCGAGAAGCTCCTGACGTACGAGTGCGGCGTCGACCCCGTCGGCGAGGGCTGGGCCCACACCCAGGTCCGCTACTACGTCTACGCCTTCCTGTACGTGATCTTCGCCGTCGACTCGATCTTCCTGTTCCCCTGGGCGACCGTGTTCGCAGCCCCCGGCTACGGCGCGACGACCCTGGTGGAGATGTTCATCTTCCTCGGCTTCCTGGCCGTGGGCCTGCTCTACGCATACAAGAAGGGCGTGCTGGCATGGACGTGACCCCCTCCAGCCCCGAGCCCGTGCTGCTTCCGGAGCCGAAGCGGCTCGGCGCCCTCGCGCGTCTCGCGCCCGAGCCGATGAAGGTGATCCTCAACTGGGGCCGCCGCTACTCGCTCTGGGTCTTCAACTTCGGTCTCGCCTGCTGCGCGATCGAGTTCATCGCCGCGTCGATGGCCCGCCACGACTTCATCCGGCTCGGCGTCATCCCGTTCGCGCCGGGCCCGCGCCAGGCCGACCTGATGGTGGTGTCCGGCACGGTCACGGACAAGATGGCGCCGGCGGTGAAGCGCCTCTACGAGCAGATGCCGGAACCCAAGTACGTCATCTCCTTCGGCGCGTGCAGCAACTGCGGCGGCCCCTACTGGGACTCGTACTCCGTCACCAAGGGCGTCGACCAGATCATCCCCGTCGACGTCTACGTCCCCGGCTGCCCGCCCCGGCCCGAGGCGCTGCTCCAGGGCATCCTCAAGCTCCAGGAGAAGATCGCCCGCGAGTCACTGGGGGAGCGGTACGGCAGCGGCGCCGCCCGTCCTTCGGCAGCGGCGTTGCAGAGCGGTCTGGTGCAGCCGCCGGCCCCCGTCCCGGGCTCCGACTCCACGCCGGGGGAGGGACGATGACCGCGGTCGGCTGGCTCCCCGCCGGCGCCGAGGAACTCTTTGGCACGGACGCCACCGCCGAGGAGTCGTACGAGGTCCTGACGGTCGACGTGCCTCCGGCCGCCTGGATCCCCGCCCTGGAGACCGCCCGCGACCGGCTGGGCTGCACCTACTTCGACTGGCTGAGCGCGGTCGACGAACCGGGCACGGGCTTCCGCGTCACGGCCCACGTCGCGGCGCTGTCCCCGCTCCGGCGCCTCCTCCTGCGTACGACGGTCCCGCACGAGGCCCCCGCCCTGCCCTCGGCCGTCGACGTCTACGCGGGTGCCGCCTGGCACGAACGCGAGACGCACGAGATGTTCGGCATCACCTTCGAAGGCCACCCGGCGCTCGACCACCTGCTCCTGCCCGAGAACTTCGAAGGCCACCCCCTGCGCAAGGACTTCGTCCTGGCCGCACGCGTCGCCAAGGCCTGGCCCGGCGCGAAGGAACCCGGCGAGTCGGAACACGGCGGCCCCAAGCGCCGCCAGATGCTTCCCCCCGGCGTCCCCGACCCGAACGAGTGGGGCCCCCTGAAGGGCCAACTCCCCCCGGCCCCGGCCCGCGGCGCCGGCCGCGCGGCAGGCGAACGCCCCGCCCGAGGCACCGCCCGCCCCGCAGGCGAACGCCCGGTACGGCGGACCCGTTCGGTGTCGGAGGGCTCGGCCAGCCAGTCCGCTGCCGGTGACGCGGGCACTCCGTCCCCGGCGGCCCCGCGCCGCAACCGCTCAGCGGCGGCGGGCTCGGCGAGCCAGTCCGCCGCGGGCGACGCGGACACTCCGTCTCCGTCTGCCTCGGCCCGCGACCGCTCGACGGAAGAGGGCTCGGCCGGCCCGGCCCCTTCCGGCGACCTGGGCACTCCGTCCCCGGCCGCCCCACGCCGTGCGCGGACGGCCGCGGAGGGCTCGGCGAGCCAGACCGTGCCGGGGGAGTCGGCTGCTCCGGCTTCTGGGAGTCCGCGTCGCGACCGCTCGGCCGCGGAGGGCTCGGCCAGTCAGGCCACGACGGGCGACACGCCCTCCGAGCCGCCGACCGAACCGCGCCGTACCGACACAGCGGCGGAGGACTCGGCAAGCCGGACGCCCACCGACCCCGAATCCACGGCTTCACGACCCCCGCGCAGCACGGACGCTCCCTGGCACCACGCCCGCCCGGCCTTCGAGGAACCGGCTCCCGAGCCGTCGCCCGAGGCCGGACCGTTGCCGACTCCCGAGCCACCGGGTGACTCGAAGACGCCGAACAACACCTCGGAGTCCCCGGACACCCCGAAGTCGACGGACAGTCCCGAGCTCTCGGATGCCCCCGGCCCCGCGGACGGCCCCGAGCCCTCGCCCACCCCCGACACCCCGAAACCGGCGAACAACCGGCAGCCCACCGACACCCCCGACACCCCCGACAACACCGAAGACCCCGCAGGAGGCCCGCGGTGAACGACGTGCTCGACGTCATCCTGCGACTCCTGATCGTGTTCGTCGTCTTCCTCACCTTCCCCCTGATCATCGGGCAGACCGAACACAAGGTGATGGCCCACATGCAGGGCCGCCTCGGCCCCATGTACGCCGGCGGCTTCCACGGCTGGGCCCAGCTGATCGCCGACGGCGTGAAGTTCGCGCAGAAGGAGGACGTCGTCCCCGCGGGCGCGGACCGCCGCATCTTCCAACTGGCCCCCGCCGTCGCCCTCCTGCCCTACCTCCTCGTCCTGCTCGCCATCCCCATCGGCCCGGACGAGGGAGCCGTCGGCCAGGTCATCGACGCCGGCGTCTTCTTCGTCCTGGCCGTCATGGGCGTCGGCGTCCTCGGTTCGCTCATGGCCGGCTGGGCGTCCGCGAACAAGTTCTCCCTCCTCGGCGGCCTCCGCACCGCCGCCCAGCTCCTCGCCTACGAACTGCCGATGCTCCTGACCGCCGCCTCGGTGGCGATGGCGGCCGGCACCGTCTCGATCCCCGGCATCCTCGACGCCTTCGAGTGGTGGTGGCTGCCCTGGCAGATCGTCGGCGCGATCGTCTTCTTCGTGGCCGGCCTCGCCGAACTCCAGCGCCCGCCCTTCGACATGCCCGTCGCCGACTCGGAGATCATCTTCGGCGCGTACACCGAATACACCGGCCTCCGCTTCGCCCTGTTCCTCCTCGCCGAGTACGCCGGAATCGTCGTCCTGTGCGGCCTGACCACCGTCCTCTTCCTGGGCGGCTGGCACGGCCCCTGGGGCGCCGACGGACTCGGCTGGGTCTGGACCCTGCTGAAGACCGCCGTCCTCGCCTTCGTCGTCATCTGGCTGCGCGTCACCTACCCCCGCCTGCGCGAGGACCAGCTCCAGAAGCTCGCCTGGACCCTCCTCGTCCCCCTCTCCCTCGCCCAGATCGCCCTCACCGGCGTCGTCAAGGTGGTGATCCAGTAACCATGGCCCCCATCCCCGGCAGCGGCCTGGCCAAGGGCCTGGCCGTCACCCTCCGCACGATGACGAAGAAGTCCGTCACCGCGCAGTACCCCGACGCCCAGCCCGACCTTCCGCCCCGCACCCGTGGCGTGATCGGCCTGTTCGAGGAGAACTGCACGGTCTGCATGCTGTGCGCCCGCGAGTGCCCGGACTGGTGCATCTACATCGACTCCCACAAGGAGACGGTCCCGGCGGCGGCCCCGGGCGGTCGCGAACGCAGCCGCAACGTCCTCGACCGCTTCGCCATCGACTTCTCCCTGTGCATGTACTGCGGTATCTGCATCGAGGTCTGTCCTTTCGACGCCCTGTTCTGGTCCCCGGAGTTCGAGTACGCCGAGACCGACATCCGCGACCTCACCCACGAGCGCGACAAGCTCCGCGAGTGGATGTGGACCGTCCCGGCCCCGCCGGCCCTCGACCCCGGCGCGGAGGATCCGAAGGAACTCGCCACCGCCCGCAAGACCGCCGACAAGCTGGCCGCCCAGCAGGCCCCGCCCGCCACCGAGCCGCACGCCGACGAGCAGGCCCGGGCAGCCGAGCGACCGACCCGCCCGCAGGGCGACTCCAAGCAGCAGACCGACCAGCCGAAGCCAGATCAGCCGACGCCGGGGCAGGAGGGCCGGGAATGACCCTCGCCGCAACCGCAGGCCTCCTCACGACGGGCCCGGCCACCAGGGCCGCCGCCGAGACCCACGGCTTCCTCTCCCCGACCGGCGTCGAGATCGCCTTCCTCCTCGTCGGCCTGGTCACCTTCGGCGCCGCGCTCGTCACCGTCACCACCCGGCAGCTCGTGCACGCCGCCCTGTGGCTCGTAGTCACCCTCGGCGGCCTGGCCGTCGAGTACCTCCTGCTCACCGCCGAGTTCATCGCCTGGGTGCAGGTCCTCATCTACGTCGGTTCCGTCGTCGTCCTCCTCCTGTTCGGTCTGATGCTCACCCGGGCCCCCATCGGCCGCTCCCCGGACGCCGACTCCGGCAACCGCTGGGCCGCCCTCACCGTCGCCGTCGCCGCCGCTGCCGCCCTGATCTGGGTCGTCGTCGACGCCTTCCGCACGACCTGGATCGACCTGGACGGCCCCGCCGCCGGTTCCACCGAGGCCACCGGCGCGAGCCTCTTCCAGAACTGGGTCCTCCCCTTCGAGGCCCTCTCCGTCCTCCTGCTCGCCGCCCTGGTCGGCGCGATCGTCCTGTCCCGCAAGGCGAAGGCCGCCACGGCGACCGCGGCCGAGAACACCCCGGCCGCCCCGAGCGAGCAGGACCGGAGCGAGAAGGAAGGGACCCGCTGATGCACCTCGCCTATCCCGCCGTCCTCTCCGCCCTCCTCTTCTGCACGGGCCTGTACGGCGTCCTCGCCCGCCGCAACGCGATCCTGGTCCTGATGTCGGTCGAGCTGATGCTCAACGCCGTCAACCTCAACCTGGTCGCCTTCGACGTCTGGCTCAGCAAGACCGCCGAGGAGACCCTGCACTCCGGCCAGGCCCTGACCCTGTTCACCATCGCCATCGCCGCCGCCGAGATCGGCATCGGCCTGGCCATCGTCCTCGCCGTCCACCGCAACCGCGGCACCGCGGACATCGACAAGCTCCGCGACACCGCCGAACGGCACGACCCCGACGGCACCGACCACGACGCCCTTACGGCCGAGCAGTCCGGCGAGGCCCAGAAGGCTGAGGCCACCGCGTGACCACGACCACCCTCGCCGTCCTCGTCCCCCTCCTTCCGTTCCTCGGCGCCGTCGCCGGCCTGCTCCTGGGCCGCACGGCACCCGGCTTCGTCCGCCCGCTCGCCGTCCTGCCGACGCTCACCTCCCTGGTACTCGCCGCGCTGGTCGCCGTGCGTCAGGGCGGTGACGCGGCCGTCAACGCGGCCACGGAACTCACCCCCACCGGCTCCGTCCCGATCGAACTCGCCCTGCACATCGACGGCTTCGCCGCCCTCGTCGCCGTGCTCGTCGGCCTGGTCGCCTCCTGCGTGCAGGTCTACTCGACGGGCTACCTGCGCGACGACCCGCGCTACGCCTCGTACGCCGCTCTCGTCTCCCTGTTCACCTCCGCGATGCTTCTGGTCGTCTACTCGGGCGACCTGATCGTGCTGCTGGTCGGCTGGGAAGTCATGGGCATCTGCTCCTACTTCCTGGTCGGCCACTACTGGGAGACCCCGGAGGCCCGCGCCGCCTCCCTCAAGGCCTTCCTGGTCACCAAACTCGGCGACGTCCCCTTCCTCATCGGCCTGTTCGCCCTGGCCACCGACGCCGGTTCGTTCCGCATCACTCAGGTCCTCGGCGCCGTCGCGAGCGGCTCGCTCGACCACCCGACGCTGATCGCCCTGCTCCTCCTCGCCGGCGTGGCGGGCAAGTCCGCGCAGTTCCCGCTGCACACCTGGCTTCCCGACGCGATGGCGGGCCCGACCCCCGTCTCCGCGCTGATCCACGCCGCGACGATGGTCGCCGCCGGTGTCTACTTCATCGCCCGTCTCCTGCCGTTGTTCGAGGCCTCCCAGGCCGCGATGGTCGTCCTGGCCGTCATGGCCGCCGTCACGATGGCCGGCTCGGCGCTCGCCGCGCTCGCCCAGGACGACATCAAGCGCGTCCTCGCCTACTCGACGATCGGTCAGCTCGGTTACATGTCCGGCGCCCTCGCCGTAGGCGACCGCGGTGCCGCCGTCTTCCACCTCCTGTCCCACGGCGCCTTCAAGGCGCTGCTGTTCCTCGCGGCCGGCGTGATCATCCACGCCGCCGGCACCAACTCGCTCGCCGCGATGTCCCGCACGCGGAACCTGCGCGACCGCGTCCCCGACGCCTACTGGACGATGACCGTGGCGCTGCTCGCGCTCGCCGCGATCCCGCCGTTCAGCGGCTTCTTCTCCAAGGAGGCCGTCCTCGGCGTCGCCGAACACGTCGTCACCGGACACACCGAGCACGCCCCCGCCGCCGCGGGCTGGATCGTCCTCGTCGCCGGCCTGCTCACGGCCGTGCTCACCGCCGCCTACGCGATGCGCCTGTGGCTGCTGGCCTTCCGCGGCCGGGGCACCGAAGCCCCCGACCACGGCAGGCAGCCGCTGACGATGACCGTCGTGCTGTGGGTACTCGCCGCCCCGTCCCTGGCCCTCGGCGGATTCGCGTTCCGCCTGCTGCCCGACTGGTTCGACGGCCGTGACCTCGGCCCCACCCTCACCACCTCCGTGCTCGGCACGGGCGTGGCCCTGGTCGGCGGCATCGTCACCTACGGCGCCTGGCGGCACACCACCGCGCTCACCGCACGCGTCCCGCTGGGCGCGGTCGCGGCCCATCCCGAGGGCGACGCCGCCCAGGTCGAGGCGGAGGCCATCGCCACCCACGAGCCGGCCTACGGCGACATCGCCTACGCGCCCGACCCCGCCGACCCCGGACGGCTCCTGCTCGGCCCGCTGCACCGCCACGCGGCCGCCGGCTTCCACCTGGACGCCGTGTACAGGGCCCTCTTCGTCCGGCCGGTCCAGGCCGGGGCGAGCCTCGTCCGGTTCCTCGACCGGGAGGTCGTCGAGACCTACGTGCGCGGAGCGGGTGCGCTGCCCCGCTGGCTCGGCGCCGCCGTACGGCGCGCCCAGACCGGCAACGTCCAGACCTATGTGAGCGCGCTGCTCGCCGGCACCGTCGTCCTCGCGGTCGCCGTCGTCCTCGTCGCCACGGGAGCGTGAGCAGGCGTGATCGATATCAACGAGTCCGTGATGCAGTTCCTTCTGGCGTTCGTCGTCGTCGGGCCGCTCCTGGGCGCCGCCGCGGCTCTCCTGCCGGCCCCGCCCGGGCTGAAGGGGAAGTCACCCGAGCAGGCCGTGCTCCGGCACGGCGTCACCGTCACCGGCGCGGTCCTCATCGCGGCGATCGTCCTCGCGCTCGGTTTCGACCACGACCAGCCGTCGAGGATGCAGGCCAGCACGGACATCAGCTGGATCCCCGCACTCGACGTACGCATCCACCTCGGCATCGACGGCATCTCCCTCCCCCTTCTGGTCCTGACCGCGCTGCTGACCTTCCTCTGCGCGCTCTACTCGTACTTCAAGATGCCCGCGGGCCCGACGCCGAAGGCCTTCGTCGCGCTGCTGCTCGTCCTCGAGTCCGGCACGCTCGCGACCTTCGCCGTCCTCGACCTGCTGCTGTTCTTCCTCGCCTTCGAGATGGTGCTCATCCCGATGTACTTCCTCATCGCCCGCTGGGGCGGCGAGGGCAGGAGCCAGGCCGCTTGGCGGTTCATCCTCTACACGCTGCTCGGCTCCGTGGTCATGCTGCTCGGCCTGCTCCTGATCGGGATCAAGGCGGGCACGTTCGACATGATGGCACTCGCCACTGACAACGGCCGGTCGCTGACCACATCCGTGCAGGTCATCGCCGTTCTGGCGATCGGGATCGGCCTCGCCGTCAAGACGCCGATGTGGCCGCTGCACAGCTGGCTGCCCGATGCCCACACCGCCGCGCCGACCGTCGGCTCGGTCCTGCTGGCCGGTGTCCTGCTGAAGATGGGTACGTACGGCTTCGTCCGGATCATCCTCCCCATCGCACCGGACGGCTTCCGCACTTTCGCGCCCTATCTCGCAGCGCTCGCCGTCGTCGGCATCATCTACGGGTCCCTGGCCTGCCTGGCCCTCGCCAAGCAGGGCGCGAAGGGCGACCTCAAGCGCCTCATCGCCTACTCGTCCGTCGGCCACATGGGCTTCGTCCTGCTCGGCATCGCCACGATGACCCCGACCGGCGTGAACGGCGCCCTGTTCGCCAACATCGCCCACGGCCTCATCACCGGCCTGCTCTTCTTCCTGGTCGGCGCGCTGAAGGACCGCACCGGCACCACCGACCTCGACACCTTGGCCGAGGAGACCGGAGCCGCGCTCTACGGCAAGGCTCCGCGCCTCGGCGGCCTGCTCGCCTTCGCCGCGGTCGCCTCGCTCGGCCTGCCGGGCCTGGCCGGCTTCTGGGGCGAGATGCTGGCCCTGTTCGGCGCGTTCCAGCCGGGAGCAGGCCTCAGCCGTCCCGCGTTCCTCACCTTCATGGCGATCGGCGCGTTCGGCACGCTGCTGACGGCCGCGTACCTGCTGATCGTGGTCCGCCGCGTCTGCATGGGTGCCCTGCCCCAGGACGCCCCCAAGCTCACCGACGTCCGCAGTTACGAGTTCGCGGCCTGGACCCCGCTCGTCGTCCTCACCGTCGTCGCGGGCCTGTGGCCCAGGGCCCTCCTCGGCCTGAGCGACCCGGCCGTCCAGCAGCTCCTCGCAGGAGGCACCCGATGAGCTCCCCGGCCCAGCCCCTGGCCGCGTCGCTGGTCCAGTCCGTCGACTGGCTCGCGATCGCACCGCCCACCATCGCGGCGGTCGTCGGCCTCGTCGTCCTGGTCGCCGACCTGTTCGTCGCCGAGAACCGGAAGACGCTGCTCGGCTGGACGTCCGTTGCGGGCCTGGCCGCCGCCACGCTGATGCTGCTGCCCCTCCTGGACGGCGACCGCAGTACCTTCTGCCTGACCGGCGACGCCACCGTATGCAGCTACACGGCCGACCGCTTCACCCTGGTCATCCAGTTCCTGGTCCTCGGCGGCGCCCTCCTCGCCGCCCTCCTGTCGGTCACCGCTCTGAAGGACGCCCGCAAGGAGCTCCCCGAAGGGGAGTACTGGTTCCTCCTGCTGTCCTCCGCGGCCGGCGCCGCCCTCCTGCCCGCCTCCCGCGACCTCGCGACCCTGATCGTCGCCCTCGAGGTCGCCTCCCTGCCCGCCTTCGCGCTGGTCGGCCTCAGGTACGGCGACCGGAAGTCCTCCGAAGCGGCCCTGAAGTTCTTCCTGTCCTCGGTCACCGCCACCGCGGTCAGCCTCATGGGCATCAGCTTCCTGTACGCCTCCACCGGAACCCTCTACCTCACCCAGGTCGCCGACCGCATCCAGAACGTCGACGGGCAGCTCCACACGCTCGCCCAGACCGGCGTCGTCCTCACCCTCGTCGGCTTCGCCTTCAAGACGGCCGCCGTGCCCTTCCACTTCTGGGTGCCCGACACCTACGTGGGGGCGCCCCTGCCGATCGCCGCCTACCTGTCGGTCATCGGCAAGGCGGTCGGTTTCAGCGGGCTGATCCTGGTCACGGTCGTCGCCCTCCCGTCGTACGCCGACGTCTGGGGCCCGGCCCTGGCCGTCCTGGCCGCGCTCACCATGACCGTGGGCAACGTCGGCGCCCTGCGACAGCAGGCCACGCGCGCGTACAGCGCGGTACGCCTGCTCGCCTGGTCGTCCGTCGGCCAGGCCGGCTATCTCCTGGTGCCGATCGCGGCCGCCGCGTACTCCGGGGACGCCGAGAAGTCGATCGGCTCCACCGTCGCCTACGCCCTGATGTACGGCGCGGTGAATCTCGGCGCCTTCGCCGTGGCCGCCCTCGTCGGCCGGACGAAGTCCCTCAACCGCGTCTCCGACTACCGCGGCCTGTACGCGTCGAGCCCCCTGTCCGCGCTGCTCCTGGCGTTCTTCCTGCTCTGCCTCGCCGGGCTGCCGCCGGGCATCATCGGCCTCTTCGCCAAGGTCACCGTCTTCTCGGCGGCCGTCGACGCCGGCCTCGGCTGGCTGGCCGTGATCATGGCCGTCAACGTCGTCATCGCGCTGTTCTACTACCTCCAGTGGACGGCCCTGCTCTTCCGCGCCCCCGAGGGCGAACCCGAGAAGCACCGCGTCCCCGCCCCGCTCACCGCCGCGATCGCGCTGACCGGCGTCCTCGGCATCGCCCTGTCCGGCGCACCCCAGTTGGTCCTGCGCTTCACCGACACGGCCCTCTTCTGAACAACAGGGGCATTCGCCACGCGCGCGTGGGGCACCCGGCCCTCCACGCGCGCGTGGCGCTTTCCCGGCGCCGTTCACCCGGACGGTCCACACCCCCCGCCGCGCGCACAAGGGAACTAGTGCCTCCCGCCTGGCGTTGACCAGTACGGGAAGGTCCACTGGACGTGAACATCACGGCACCAGTGGCACCGCAGACCAGCAAGCAAGGGTCCCCCTGCCGCACCACTTGGAGGGCGTACCGTGCACCGCCGGCACAACGGGCTCAGGACAGCAGTCCTCCTCGGAGGACTGTCCGCACTCATCATCGTCATCGGCAGCTTCTTCGGCCGCATGGGGCTCGTCATCGCCGTCCTGGTAGCGCTGGCCACCAACGCGTACGCGTACTGGAACAGCGACAAGCTGGCCCTCCGCGCGATGCGCGCCCGCCCGGTGAGCGAGTTCGAGGCCCCGGGGCTCTACCGCATGGTCCGCGAGCTCTCCACACAGGCCCGCCAGCCCATGCCGCGCCTGTACATCTCCCCGACGGAGGCGCCCAACGCCTTCGCCACGGGCCGCAACCCGCGCAACGCCGCCGTGTGCTGCACCGACGGCATCCTGCGCCTCTTGGACGAGCGCGAGCTGCGCGGCGTCATCGGCCACGAGCTCAGCCATGTCTACAACCGCGACATCCTCATCTCGTCGGTCGCCGGTGCCCTCGCCTCCGTGATCATGTTCCTGGTCAACTTCGCCTGGCTGATCCCGATCGGGCGCTCGGACGACGACGACGGCCCCGGCCTGCTCGGCATGCTGCTGATCATGATCTTGGGCCCGCTGGCCGCTTCTCTCATCCAACTGGCCGTCAGCCGCTCCCGGGAGTACCAGGCGGACGCCTCCGGCGCCCAGCTCACCGGCGACCCGCTCGCCTTGGCCAGCGCCCTGCGCAAGCTCGAACTCGGCACCAAGCAGCTCCCGCTGCCGCCCGAGCCGCGCATCGAGACCGCCAGCCACATGATGATCGCGAACCCGTTCCGGCCCGGCCAGGGCCTTTCGAAGATGTTCTCCACGCACCCGCCGATGGCGGACCGCATCGCCCGGCTCGAGAAGATGGCAGGTGGGAATCAATGAGGACCATCCTGAACGTCATATGGCTCGTCTTCAGCGGCTTCTGGCTGTTCCTCGCCTACATGCTCGCGGGCCTGCTCCTCTGCATCACCATCATCGGCATCCCGTTCGGCGTCGCGGCCTTCCGCATCGGCGTCTACGCGCTGTGGCCCTTCGGGTACACGACGGTCGAGCGCCGTGACGCGGGCGCGCCGTCCTGCGTAGGAAACGTGCTGTGGCTGGTGCTCGCGGGCTGGTGGCTGACCCTCGGCCACATCGTCACCGGCATCGCGCTGTGCGTCACGATCGTCGGCATCCCGCTCGGCGTAGCCAACTTCAAGCTCATCCCGGTCTCGCTGCTCCCGCTGGGCCGCGACATCGTGCGGACGGACGAGCCGTTCGCGGTGCGCTGACGGCGGGGCGACGACACCCGTTTCCACAGGCCACGGGTTATCCACAGGCCCGCCCGCCTGTCAGTGGCGGTCTGCATCATGGACCCATGACCGCGATCGAGCAGTTGGAGACACGAGCGAGGGGCAAGGCCCACAACACCTGCCCGGACAGTCGGACTTCACGTCAAGAGCCCGCCCGCCCCGGACAGAGGCCCCTGACCGGCAGCAACCGAAGCGGGCCCGGACAGCAGCCAAGAGGCCCCGGACCGCCGCTGAAGAAACCCCGACCGACCACAGTCACGCAGCCCCGGCCACAGCCAACAGGGCAGTCCTACGCCCTACCGGCCCTCGCCCGCACCGCCCGCCGCACTCCGTACGCAACGGCCCCCACCACCAGCACACCCGCGCCGACGACCACCGAAACCCCCGGCAGCGAGAACGCCAGCACCGCGCACCCGACCAGCCCGACCACCGGCACCACCCGTGCCGTCGGCGCCGAATCCAGCGTCCAGGCCGACGCGTTGGCCACGGCGTAGTACGCCAGCACCCCGAAGGAGGAGAACCCGATCGCGCCCCGGACGTCCACCGTGGCGGCCAGGACCGCGACCACCGCACCCACGGCCAGCTCCGCCCGGTGCGGCACCTGGAAACGCGGATGCACGGCCGCCAGCGCACCCGGCAGATGCCGGTCCCGGGCCATGGCCAGCGTCGTCCGCGAGACGCCCAGGATCAGGGCGAGCAGCGACCCCAGCGCGGCCACGGCCGCACCGATCCGCACCACCGGCACGAGCCAGGGCATGCCGGCCGCCCGCACAGCGTCGGCCAGCGGCGCCGTCGCGTCCCCGAGCCCCTCCGATCCCAGCACCGAAAGGACAGCCACCGCCACACCCGCGTACACCACCAGAGCGATGCCCAGCGCCAGCGGGATCGCGCGCGGAATGGTGCGCGCCGGGTCCCGCACCTCCTCACCGAGCGTCGCGATCCGGGCGTACCCGGCGAACGCGAAGAACAGCAGACCGGCCGCCTGAAGCACGCCACCCGCACCGTTCGAGGCCCCGATGTCCAGCCGCCCGGCATCCGCCTCGCCGGACACCAGACACCCGACGACCACAGCAGCGAGGACAGCCAGGACCACCGCCACGATCACCCGCGTCAGCCACGCGGACTTCTGGACACCGCCGTAGTTCACCGCCGTCAGCGCCACCACGGCCGCGACCGCCACCGCGTGCGCCTGCCCCGGCCAGACGTACGTGCCCACGGTGAGCGCCATCGCCGCACAGGAGGCCGTCTTCCCGACCACGAACGACCAGCCCGCGAGATACCCCCAGAACTCCCCGAGCCGCTCGCGCCCGTACACGTACGTACCGCCCGAGGCCGGATACAGGGCGGCGAGGCGAGCAGACGACATGGCGTTGCAGTACGCGACCAAGGCGGCGACGGCGAGCCCGAGGAGCAGCCCGGAGCCGGCCGCGTGCGCAGCGGGCGCGAGGGCGGCGAAGATCCCGGCTCCCACCATCGCGCCGAGTCCGACGACGACGGCGTCCCCGACGCCGAGGGTGCGGCGCAGTCCGGAAGCAGAGGCTGTCATGCACCGCACCCTACTGATCAGTGCAACCGGCGGGTGCTGCCAGGGCGTCCTCCCCACCAAGACGGTGTGAACGCGCGCGGCAAGGACGTCGCATGCGGAACACCCGGCGTACGACGCACGACGCACGAGCACGGCCTGCCGGGAGCAAGATCACATGGCCGGGGCAGTGCGGGCACAGCGTGAAAGGGCAGGTTCACGGCATGACCATCCTCAGCTGGATCCTCCTGGGACTGTTGGCCGGAGCCATCGCGAAGTTCCTGCTACCGGGGCGCGACCCGGGCGGCCTCATCGGCACGACTCTGATAGGCATCGCGGGAGCGTTCATCGGCGGCTGGATATCGGCCCGCTGGATGGACCACCCGATCACCCAGAACTTCTACGACGGCGCGACCTGGGCCGCGGCGATCGGTGGATCGCTCGTCCTCCTGATCACCTACCGCCTCCTGTTCGGCAACTCACGCAGCTGACTGCGCGACGCGCGGCCGGCATCTCTCCACCGCCCCGCACAGCTCCATGACCAGTCGGCGCCCACCGCCCGTGCGCACGCCCCAGGACGGGCCGGCGCCCCCGGCCAGTGCCGCGCGACCGACACACGTATCGCCCGTGCTCGGCACGCACCCATCGACCGCAGCCGGCAGGCGAGAAGGGTGGGCACCCAGCAGGTGCCCACCCTTCCTCGTAACCATGCAGCCCGGGAGCCCCGAGGACCCGACCGGACCTACCGGTAGTTCACGAACTGCATGGCGAAGTCGAAGTCCTTGCCCTTCAGCAGGGTGATGACGGCCTGCAGATCGTCACGGCTCTTGGAGCTGACCCGCAGTTCCTCGCCCTGTACTTGAGCCTTCACGCCCTTGGGGCCCTCGTCGCGGATGGTCTTCGCCACCTTCTTCGCGTTCTCCTGGGAGATGCCCTCCTTGATCGACGCGAAGATCTTGTACTCCTTGCCGGAGAGCTGGGGCTCGCCCGCGTCCAGAGCCTTCAGCGAGATGCCGCGCTTGATCAGCTTGGACTGGAAGACGTCGAGGATGGCCTTCACCCGGTCCTCGGAGTTCGCCTCCATGAGGATCTGCTCACCGGACCACGAGATCGAGGCACCCACGCCCTTGAAGTCGTAGCGCTGCGAGATCTCCTTGGCGGCCTGGTTCAGTGCGTTGTCGACCTCCTGCCGCTCGACCTTCGAGACGATGTCGAAACTGGAGTCGGCCATGTCCTGTGGCTCCTTGTATCGGGGTGCGAATCGTGCGTACCGGCGTACGTGGGCGGCCGCCGGGCCTGTTCAGATCCCGGGCCGCATCCGGACAAGCCTAGCCACCCCCCGCCCTCCGAGCGCCGATCAATCGGGTGGCGAAGCACCCCTCCACATCAGGTATTGTTTACGTCGTTGCCACGGAGCGCCGCCGAAGAAGGCGGTTCGACGGGCAGCAAACCCCGGCGGTGTGCCCGAGCGGCCAAAGGGAGCAGACTGTAAATCTGCCGGCTCAGCCTTCCCAGGTTCGAATCCTGGCGCCGCCACACTGGGGAAGACCCCCTCTCAACTGCGGAAGCGCAGTTGAGAGGGGGTCTTTTCGTATGGGTGGTCCGTACCTGATGCCGGTCCGGGAGCCGACTGCCTCGGGCAGAGTGATGTGGAACACGGCCCAGTGCAACGCCCGCGTGACGGTCGTGTCCGGGCCCCTGGAACGTCGGCCGCTGATCATCGGGGCGGGCGAGTCGCTGAGCGCGGCGGTCACCGAGCCGGCCACCAGCAGGACCAGGCGGATCAGCAGCATCCGCCGCTTGCCGTACATGTCGCGTCACGGTGACGGCCCAAGCGGTGTCCGACGCCGGGACGTTCAGCAGCCGGGGGAGCTCGGGGACGATCGGGATCACCAGGGTCTGCCTCAGCGAGACCACGATCCCGCCGAAGGCCAGAACCGCCACCACGGCGTTCGCCCGCGGTGCCACGGGCCTCCCGTCGTCGGCCCGTCGTCGGCGGGTCGGGGAAGGACATGGGGCATGACCGGGCCTCCCAAGAGGCGTCAGGCGCAGCGCGACCGGTCAAAGCCAAGCCCAATTGATGGACGTAAGCAATCTGATGGGGTGGAGGCGCGGTGAGCTCCCGGAGGAGACCACGGGGCGGGGGAGCGAGAAGACCACGGCCGAAGACCACGGGCCGGGGGACAGGCATACGCAAGCCGCACGCGCGGCACACTGGCCCCATGTCCTCCCGTCGCAGAACCTGCCCCGAGTGCCGTCGCGAGATCGCCGTCGTCGCCGGGCGGTACGCGCGCCACGACCCGCCCGGCGCCCGGGAACACGGCGAACTCACCTCGTGCCCGGGCTCCCGCCGCCAGGCCCGGCTCGGCCCGGAACAGCCCTCCCTGGACGGCTACGCGCTCCCCGACTTCCCGGGCCAACTGCCCCTGTTCTAGGAACGGTTCCCCGGCGTCGTCAGTTCCCCGCCACCGACTTCACCGCCACGGACACCGGAGCCGGCCCGCTGATCAGCTCCAGCGTGAGGCCGGCCGTCGCGGGGGTGTCCACCAGCTCCGCCAGTACGGCGGCCACGTCGTCGCGCGGAATCGGACCGCGGCCCGTGCGCGCCTCCAGGCGTACGAGGCCGGTGCCGGCGTCGTCGGTGAGCTGACCGGGGCGAAGGATCGTCCAGTCCAGGGCGTCCAGACCGCGCACGTACGCGTCCGCCTCGCCCTTGGCGCGCAGGTACACGTCGAAGATCTCGTCGCCCCGGTGCTCCGGGTCGGCGCCCATGGACGACACGATCACGAAGCGCCGCACGCCCGCCTTCACCGCCGCGTCCGCGAAGAGGACCGCCGCGGCCTTGTCCACGGTGTCCTTGCGGGCCGCCCCGCTGCCCGGGCCCGCGCCCGCCGCGAACACCGCCGCGTCGGCGCCCCTGAGCCGCTCCGCGACCTCGTCCACGGACGCCGACTCCAGGTCGAGCACGACCGGTTCGGCACCGGCCTCCCGCAGATCGTCGGCTTGTTCGGCCTTGCGGATGAGCCCCGCGACCTCGTCTCCGCGCGCGGCGAGCAGCCGCTCGAGCCGCAACGCGATCTGACCATGACCACCAGCGATGACAGTACGCATGCCTTCGACCGTACGCCCGGACGGCACCGTCTGCCGCACGACTCCAGCCACACCCCGGCGCCCCAACCGCCACGGGCCCTATGACAACTGCCCCCGCCCCTGCCGCGGCAGCCCCAGCTCCACCGAAGCCGCCGAACTGCAGAACTCCCGCACCGCGCTGGTCCGTGCCATCACGCGCCCCTGGTGCACCACCACCCGGCTGTACGCCAGCGAGAGCGCCCCCGCCAGCCGGTCCCCGCGCACCGCGAGCAACTCCGCGGGGAAGCCCGCCTCCACCCGCACCTCCGGCAGCCCCAGCACCGCCCGCGCCGACCCGCTCACCGTGTCGTACGCCTCCTCGGGCGAGAGGCCGTAGCGTGACGCCAGCAGGAACGCCGCCTCCAGCGGGTCGCCGCGCCCCACGGGGTTCGACACGTCCCGCAGCGCCCCGCTCCCGGCGGCCACCCGCACCCCCGCCGCGCGCAGCAGCCGCACCGGAGCCGCCCCCCGCCGGTCCACGCCGCCGCAGCCGCCCTGCGGCAGGCACACCACCGCCACTCCGGCCGCCGCGAGTTGGTCCGCGGTCCGCGAGGCCACCTCGGAGGGGAGCCGTCCGAGATCGCCGCACGGGCTGAGGGTCACCCCGGGCCGCAGCCCGCCCGCCATCGCCGCGAGCCGGGCCAGCCGCGCCGGATCTCCGGCGTCCGTGTGCAGATCGACGGGACAGCCGTGCTCGGAGGCCACCTCCAGGACCGCCTCCACGTACCCCATCGGATCCGGGTCGAGGTCCGGCCGGCCGCCCACCACCGAGGCGCCCATCTTCACCGCGTCCCGCAGCACCGCCAGCCCGTCCGCCCCGGCCACCCCGGTCAGCACCCGGGGCATCGCCACCGTCGTCAGCTCGGCCAGCCCCCGCAGCGCCCGCCGCGCCTGCAACACGGCCGCCAGCGCGCCCAGCCCCTGGACGTCCCCCACTCGCACATGGGCCCGCACCGCCGTCGCCCCGTGCCCGAGCTGGAGCAGCGCGGCCTCGGTCGCCCGGCGCTGGACGTCCTGGGGCTCGTACGAGACCGGGCCCTCGGCATCGGCCGACAACGCCGTGTCCGCATGGGCGTGCGGCTCGGCCGGGGCGGGCAGCAGCAGATAGCCGCCGAGATCCACTCGCGCCCCGCACGCGCGCGTGCCGCCCGCCGCCAGGCTGCCGGCCGTGCCGACCGCCTCGATACGCCCGCCGCTCAGCCGTACGTCCACGGTCCGGCCGTCGGTGAGCCGCGCCCCGCACAGCAGCAGCGACGACGGGTCGGCCGGACCCGGCGAGGACGACGGGGGTGGCGGTGGCTGCGGCTGGCTGTCGGGCATCGCGCTCCTGGGGCTCGGCTGCGCACGCGAGGACGCATGATCACTCAGAGTGAGTCGAGCCTAGGACGGCCTCCCGCCCGTCACGGGGAGGAGCGCAATAGTCGTACCGGCGTGGCCCGCCGTGCGGAACGAGAGGCGCGCACGAGGCTGCCGGGAGGACGGTGCACGCGTCCGGGGCGGGTACCCGAAACGGATTTGGGCGAACGGCGGCGGAGCGTGTAATGTCTTCATCGCTCGCCCCAATAGCTCAGTCGGCAGAGCGTCTCCATGGTAAGGAGAAGGTCAACGGTTCGATTCCGTTTTGGGGCTCTGGTGTGAACGGTTCCCGTCGCGAGGCGGGGCCCGACCACATCAAAGCGGTGTAGCTCAGTCGGTAGAGCAAGCGGCTCATAATCGCTGTGTCACCGGTTCAAGTCCGGTCACCGCTACTCTCAGTAGCCGATTGCGGGGTCGGTCCTTCGATCGGCTACTCTTCTTGCGTTAAACAGTCCATCCGTTCGTCTTAGGAGCACTCACGTGGCTGCCACCGACGTCCGCCCGAAGATCACGCTGGCCTGCGTGGAGTGCAAGGAGCGGAACTACATCACCAAGAAGAACCGGCGTAACAACCCGGACCGTCTTGAGATGAAGAAGCACTGCCCGCGTTGCAACGCGCACACCGCGCACCGCGAAACGCGATAAATCAGGCTCGTACGCGAGGCCGTTCCCGAGTGATCGGGGGCGGCCTCGCGTCGTTGAATGACCCCTATCGTTCAGTAGTGCAACCAGGAGGTGCCGGGCCATGGCGCTCGACCAGTCCTTCGTGGGGCGGACGTACCCGCCCACCGAGCCCTACGAGGTGGGCCGGGAGAAGATCCGTGAGTTCGCCGAGGCGGTCGGGGACGCCAACCCGGCGTACACGGACGCGGATGCCGCCAAGGCGCTCGGCCACCCCGAGGTGATCGCGCCGCCGACCTTCGTCTTCTCGATCACCTTCAAGGCCGCCGGGCAGGTCGTCCAGGACCCCCAGCTCGGCCTGGACTACAGCCGCGTGGTGCACGGGGACCAGAAGTTCGCCTACCGCCGCCCGGTCCGCGCCGGCGACCGGCTCACGGTCACCTCCACCATCGAGGCGATCAAGTCCCTCGCGGGCAACGACATCCTGGACATCCGCGGCGAGGTCCACGACGAGGCCGGCGAGCACGTCGTGACCGCCTGGACCAAGCTCGTGGCCCGCGCGGCCGAGGAGGCGTGAGCGATCCCATGACGGCGAAGATCTCCTACTCCGACGTCGAGGTCGGCACGGAACTGCCCGCGCAGACCTTCCCCGTGACCCGCGCGACCCTCGTCCAGTACGCGGGCGCCTCCGGCGACTTCAACCCGATCCACTGGAACGAGAAGTTCGCCAAGGAGGTCGGCCTGCCGGACGTCATCGCGCACGGCATGTTCACCATGGCCGAGGCGATCCGCGTGGTCACCGACTGGGCCGGCGACCCGGGCGCGGTCGTCGAGTACGGCGTCCGCTTCACCAAGCCCGTCGTCGTCCCGAACGACGACCAGGGCGCCCTGATCGAGGTCGGCGGCAAGGTCGCGGCCAAGCTCGACGACAACACGGTCCGCGTGGACCTCACGGCGACGAGCGCCGGGCAGAAGGTGCTGGGCATGTCGCGTGCGGTCGTGCGGCTGGCCTGAGGCCGCAGATGCCAGGGGGTAAGGGGCGTTCTCCACTGCGGGGCGCCCCTTACTCGTAAGAACGGAGGGCGCGCCCACTCCTGCCGAAGCCTGTCAGTGCCGTCTCGTACTCTTGAGCCCGTGCAGGAACTCCACGACGCCCCCCTCGCCCCGCTGACCACCTTCCGGCTGGGCGGCCCCGCGACCCGGCTGGTCACCGCGACGACGGACGACGAGGTGATCGCCGTCGTACGCGAAGCCGACGAGGCGGGCACCCCGCTGCTGCTCATCGGCGGCGGATCGAACCTGGTCATCGGCGACAAGGGCTTCGAGGGCACCGCCCTCGTCATCGCCACCAAGGGCTACTCCCTCGACGGCACGAGCCTGGAGCTGGCCGCCGGCGAGGTGTGGACCGACGCCGTCGCCCGCACGGTCGAGGCGGGCCTGGCCGGCGTCGAGTGCCTGGCCGGCATCCCCGGCTCGGCGGGCGCGACCCCCATCCAGAACGTCGGGGCGTACGGCCAGGAGGTCTCCTCGACGATCACCGAGGTCGTCGCCTACGACCGCCGGACCGGCGAGACGGTCACCCTGGCCAACGAGGACTGCGCCTTCTCCTACCGCCACAGCCGCTTCAAGTCCGACCCGGAGCGCTACGTGGTCCTGCGCGTCCGCTTCTCCCTGGAGGACGCCGACGGCCTCTCCGCCCCCCTCAGGTACGCCGAGACGGCCCGCGCCCTCGGTGTCGGCCCCGGCGACCGCGTCCCGCTCGCATCGGCCCGCGACACCGTGCTCAAGCTGCGCGCCGGCAAGGGCATGGTCCTGGACCCCGAGGACCACGACACCTGGTCGGCCGGGTCCTTCTTCACCAACCCGATCCTCACGGACGCCGACTTCGCGACGTTCCGCGCGCGTGTGGGCGACCGGCTCGGCGACGGGGTGGAGCCTCCCGCGTATCCGGCGGGTGAAGGCCGTACGAAGACGTCCGCGGCCTGGTTGATCGACAAGGCCGGCTTCACGAAGGGGTACGGCGACGGCCCGGCCCGAATCTCCACGAAGCACACGCTGGCCCTGACGAACCGCGGCAGCGCGACGACGGAGGATCTCCTCGCCCTGGCCCGTGAGGTTGTGGCCGGGGTTCACGACGCGTTCGGAATCACGCTGGTCAACGAGCCGGTGACGGTCGGGGTCAGCCTCTAGGCACTCGGCGTTGGTGCTGGGCGGGGTGGGTCCGCAGCCCGGCGGAGCGGGGTGCCGCTGCGCCCACCCGTGCCGCCCTTAGCGGCACGATTGCCCGCAGCCAGGGCGGCCACGACGCGCCCCCCCGGCGCGGCCCCGACCCACCACCCCGGAGGCGCTACGACGCCAACCAGTCGTCCACCCCGGCCAGCAGCTTGCTCTTCACGTCCTCCGGCGCCGCCGACCCCCGTACCGACTGCCGCGCCACCTCCGCCAGCTCCGCATCCGTGAACCCGTGATGCCGCCGCGCGATCTCGTACTGGGCGGCAAGACGCGACCCGAACAGCAACGGGTCGTCCGCGCCCAGCGCCAGCGGCACCCCCGCCTCGAACAGCGTCCGCAGCGGCACGTCCTCCGGCTTCTCGTACACCCCCAGCGCCACGTTCGACGCCGGGCACACCTCACAGGTCACCTGCCGGTCCGCCAGCCGCTTCATGAGCCGGGGATCCTCCGCGGCCCGCACTCCGTGCCCCACCCGGTTCGCGCCCAGGTCGTCCAGACAGTCCCGCACCGACGCCGGCCCCGCCAGCTCGCCCCCGTGCGGCGTCGACAACAGCCCGGCCTCCCGCGCGATCCCGAACGCCCGGTCGAAGTCCCGCGCCATGCCCCGCCGCTCGTCGTTCGACAGCCCGAACCCGACGACCCCCCGGTCCGCGTACCGCACCGCCAGCCGCGCCAGGGTGCGCGCGTCCAGCGGGTGCTTCATCCGGTTCGCCGCGACCAGAACCCGCATACCGAGCCCGGTCTCCCGCGACGTCGTCTCGACCGCGTCGAGGATGACCTCCAGCGCCGGGATCAACCCGCCCAGCATCGGCGCGTACGACGTCGGATCGACCTGGATCTCCAGCCAGCCCGACCCGTCCCGCAGATCCTCCTCCGCGGCTTCCCGCACCAGCCGCTGGATGTCCTCCGGCTCCCGCAGACACGAGCGCGCCGCGTCGTACAGCCGCTGAAAGCGGAACCAGCCCCGCTCGTCCGTCGCCCGCAGTCTCGGCGGCTCCCCGCCGCTCAGCGCCTCGGTCAGCGCGTCAGGAAGACGCACCCCGTGCTTGTCGGCCAGTTCCAGCACGGTCGTGGGCCGCATCGACCCGGTGAAGTGCAGGTGCAGGTGGGCTTTCGGCAGTTCAGAGACATCACGTACACGCTCCATTCCAGGATCCTGCCGTACGCCCCAGCCGTCCCGGAAGCTGTTTCCCCTTTCGTGGTCTTGCTCGCACAAACAAATGGGGCACATACCGAATCCGGTATGTGCCCCAGGCCGGGAGGCCGACGCGGCGGACGTCAGTCCTTGGCCTCCGCCAGCAGCTTCTGCATCCGGCTCACACCCTCGGCGAGATCCTCGTCACCGAGCGCGTACGACAGCCGCAGATACCCGGGCGTACCGAACGCCTCACCCGGCACCACCGCGACCTCGGCCTCCTCGAGGATCAGCGCGGCCAGCTCGACCGTGTCCTTGGGCCGCCGGCCCCGGATCTCCTTGCCGACCAGCGCCTTCACCGACGGGTACGCGTAGAACGCGCCCTCCGGCTCCGGGCACACCACGCCGTCGATCTCGTTCAGCATCCGCACCATGGTCTTGCGGCGCCGGTCGAACGCCTCGCGCATCTTCTCCACGGCGACCAGGTCACCGGAGACGGCGGCCAGCGCGGCGGCCTGGGCGACGTTGGACACGTTCGACGTGGCGTGCGACTGGAGGTTCGTCGCGGCCTTGATCACGTCCTTCGGGCCGATGATCCACCCGACCCGCCAGCCGGTCATCGCGTACGTCTTCGCGACACCGTTCACCACGACGCACTTGTCGCGCAGCTCGGGCAGCACCGCCGGCAGCGACACGGCGGAGGCGTCGCCGTAGACCAGGTGCTCGTAGATCTCGTCGGTCATCACCCACAGACCGTGCTCGACGGCCCAGCGGCCGATCGCCTCGGTCTCCTGCTCGCTGTAGACCGCGCCGGTCGGGTTCGACGGCGAGACGAACAGGACGACCTTCGTCTTCTCCGTGCGGGCCGCCTCCAGCTGCTCGACGGACACCCGGTAGCCGGTCGTCTCGTCGGCCACGACCTCCACCGGGACACCCCCGGCCAGCCGGATCGACTCCGGGTACGTCGTCCAGTACGGCGCGGGCACGATGACCTCGTCGCCCGGGTCGAGGATCGCGGCGAAGGCCTCGTAGATGGCCTGCTTGCCGCCATTGGTGACGAGGATCTGCGACGCGTCGACCTCGAGGCCCGAGTCGCGCAGCGTCTTCGCGGCGATCGCGGCCTTCAGCTCGGGCAGACCGCCGGCCGGCGTGTAGCGGTGGAACTTCGGGTTCTTGCAGGCCTCGATCGCGGCCTCGACGATGTAGTCCGGGGTGGGGAAGTCGGGCTCACCGGCGCCGAAGCCGATCACCGGCCGCCCGGCGGCCTTGAGGGCCTTGGCCTTGGCGTCCACGGCGAGGGTGGCGGACTCGGAGATCGCGCCGACTCGGGCGGAGACCCGGCGCTCGGTGGGAGGGGTTGCAGGGCTCATGGGCCCCATCGTTTCAGACAGGAAACGTGGGCGGCACCGGGGTTTCACAGACTGAACAACGCCGGGCAAACCCCAGAACAACAGTCCGGATCGACCGTCCGGCCTGGGCGATCTTCAGCCGGAGCCCGGCCGTCCGCACCCCGTTCCGCAGGCGATCTTCCGCCAACGAGGCCTCCCCGGAGCCCTTTCTGTTCGACGACCGGCCGCGGACCACGTACACTCTCACCTCGTTGGCCTTCAGCAGGCCGCGCCCGTTCGGTGCACACCAAGCATCCGGACGAATGCGGTACGTTGGGGGACACACAAAGGGTCGTAGCTCAATTGGTAGAGCACTGGTCTCCAAAACCAGCGGTTGGGGGTTCAAGTCCCTCCGGCCCTGCTACACACACCTTCGCCAGGATGTGTGCGCATGTACGTACAGCAATGCACCGCCGTGCGGCTCAGACCGGGCGCGGCACGGCCACGACCCGGAATCAGGTGAGGACGAGTGACGGACGCCGTGGGCTCCATCGACATGCCTGATGCCCAGGACGAGGCGCCGGAGTCCAGGAAGGCCCGCAAGGGCGGCAAGCGCGGCAAGAAGGGCCCGCTGAAGCGGCTTGCCCTCTTCTACCGCCAGATCGTCGCGGAGCTGCGGAAGGTCGTCTGGCCGACCCGCAACCAGCTGACGACGTACACGACCGTGGTGATCATCTTCGTGGTCATCATGATCGGCCTGGTCACCGTGATTGACTATGGACTCAGCAACGCCGCCAAGTACGTGTTCGGCTGATCCACCAGCGAAGAGCGCCGAGGTACCCGGCGCTCCTTTCGCATGTTCCACCCCTATGTATCCAGGAAGAAGCAGCCACCGTGTCTGACCCGAACGTGAACGACGCCATCGAGCCTGTCGAGTCCGTCGAGGACGAGCTCGACACCGTCGAGGGCGCGGACAGCGAGGACACCGAGGCCTCCGCCGAGGTCGAGGCTGCCGACGCCGTCGCGGACGACGCCGCCGAGGCGGAGACCGAGGCCGACGCAGAGGCCGCGGACGAAGAAGAGGCCGCGGCCGAAGCGGAAGAACTCGAGGAAGAGCCCGAGGACGACCGCGACCCGATCGAGAAGCTCCGCGAGGAACTGCGGGTCCTGCCCGGCGAGTGGTACGTCATCCACACCTACGCCGGCTACGAGAACCGCGTGAAGACCAACCTGGAGCAGCGCGCCGTCTCGCTGAACGTCGAGGACTACATCTTCCAGGCCGAGGTGCCGCAGGAAGAGGTCGTCCAGATCAAGAACGGCGACCGCAAGACGATCAAGCAGAACAAGCTCCCGGGCTACGTCCTCGTCCGCATGGACCTGACGAACGAGTCCTGGGGCGTCGTCCGCAACACCCCGGGTGTCACCGGCTTCGTGGGCAACGCCTACGACCCGTACCCGCTGACGCTGGACGAGATCGTCAAGATGCTCGCCCCCGAGGCCGAGGAGAAGGCCGCCCGCGAGGCCGCCGAGGCCGAGGGCAAGCCGGCTCCGCAGCGCAAGGTCGAGGTCCAGGTGCTGGACTTCGAGGTCGGCGACTCGGTCACCGTCACCGACGGCCCGTTCGCCACGCTCCAGGCGACCATCAACGAGATCAACCCGGACTCGAAGAAGGTCAAGGGCCTCGTGGAGATCTTCGGCCGCGAGACGCCGGTCGAGCTCTCCTTCGACCAGATCCAGAAGAACTAGCAGTACCCCGGCTTCCGAACAGGTCAGGCGGGCCTCGCGGCCCGTCTGACCTGCTCGGTTTTTGGCCGCACATGGATACCCGTTATCGTTGTGCGGTATGCCTCCATCCGGATGATCCGGATCGGAGGCTGGAAAACTCTCACTAGGACCCGGAGAGAGCAATGCCTCCCAAGAAGAAGAAGGTCACGGGGCTCATCAAGCTCCAGATCCAGGCCGGTGCCGCCAACCCGGCCCCGCCGGTCGGCCCCGCGCTGGGTCAGCACGGCGTGAACATCATGGAGTTCTGCAAGGCCTACAACGCCGCGACCGAGTCGCAGCGTGGCTGGGTGATCCCGGTGGAGATCACGGTCTACGAGGACCGTTCCTTCACCTTCATCACCAAGACCCCGCCGGCCGCGAAGATGATCCTCAAGGCCGCGGGCGTGGACAAGGGCTCCGGCGAGCCGCACAAGACCAAGGTCGCGAAGATCACGCGTGACCAGGTCCGCGAGATCGCCACCACCAAGATGCCCGACCTCAACGCCAACAACCTGGACGCCGCCGAGAAGATCATCGCCGGCACCGCGCGTTCCATGGGCGTCACGGTCGAAGGCTGAGCCCCAACCCCCATCAGCAGAAGTGGCAGGGCCTGCTCGGCCCGGACCACGACTCCTAAGAATCCACAGGAGCAGTAGTGAGCAAGCGCAGCAAGTCCCTTCGCGCTGCGGACGCCAAGATCGACCGGGAGAAGCTGTACGCCCCGCTCGAGGCCGTCCGTCTCGCCAAGGAGACCTCCACGACCAAGTTCGACGGCACCGTCGAGGTCGCCTTCCGTCTGGGTGTCGACCCGCGCAAGGCCGACCAGATGGTCCGTGGCACCGTGAACCTCCCGCACGGCACCGGTAAGACCGCCCGGGTCCTGGTCTTCGCGACCGGCGACCGTGCCGAGGCCGCGCGTGCCGCGGGCGCCGACATCGTCGGCGCCGACGAGCTGATCGACGAGGTGTCGAAGGGCCGTCTGGACTTCGACGCCGTCGTCGCCACCCCGGACCTCATGGGCAAGGTCGGCCGCCTCGGCCGCGTGCTCGGTCCGCGTGGTCTGATGCCGAACCCGAAGACCGGCACCGTCACCCCCGACGTCGCCAAGGCCGTCACCGAGATCAAGGGCGGCAAGATCGAGTTCCGTGTCGACAAGCACGCGAACCTGCACTTCATCATCGGCAAGTCGTCCTTCGACGACACCAAGCTGGTGGAGAACTACGGCGCCGCGCTGGAGGAGATCCTCCGTCTGAAGCCGTCCGCCGCCAAGGGTCGCTACATCAAGAAGGCCGCCATCACCACCACGATGGGCCCCGGCATTCCGGTCGACCCGAACCGCACCCGCAACCTCCTCGTCGAGGAGGACCCGGCCGCGGTCTGAGCCTGACGGCTCACCTGTCCGGTCACGGGCCCCGCACCCTCACGGGTGCGGGGCCCGTTCCCTTTTCCGGTACGTACGCCGGTGGCCTGGGTTAACGTGCGGGAACCGGATGGGAACGGGGGACATATGCAGGGCAGGACCGTGCGCCGCGTGAGCCTGGTGCTCGCGGCGGCGACCGCGCTGACGGGGGTGGCCGCCTGCACGTCCCAGGACTCCTCCGACGGCCCGGGCAAGGACGACCGCGCCGCCCACGGCAGGACCGTCGAAGCCCTGCGCTCCGCCGAGCGCGCTACCCGGCGGGCCGCGTCCGCCCGGGTCGAGTCCACGACGACCATGGGCTCGCTGATGTCCATGACCGCCGACGGCACTATCGGCTGGGGCGACGGCATCACCGGCACCCTGACCATCACGTACACCGGCGGCACCCTGGCCGACACGATGCGCCGGCTCGGCAGCACCTCCATGGAGGCCCGCTACCTGCCCGACGCCTACTACGCGCGCATGGGTGAGAAGTTCGCCGAGCAGACCGGCGGCAGACACTGGATCCGGTACGCCTACGAGGACCTGGAAGCCCTCGCCGGGGGCTCCGGCGCCCACCTCGGCGACCAGATGCGCACCACCACGCCGAACCAGTCCGTGAAGCTCCTGCTGGCCTCCGGGGACGTCCGGAAGGTCGGCGAGGAGTCCGTGCGCGGCCGGCCCGCCACGCACTACTCCGGCACCGTGGCCGCCGAGGACGTCACCTACGCCGCCCTGAAGAAGCAGCTCACCGAGGCCGGCGTCACCACCGAGACCGTCGACGTCTGGATCGACGAGCGCAACCTGCTGGTCAAGAAGGTGGAGAAGGCGCGGATGACCACGGGCCGGATGACCCAGACCGCGCACTACGGCGACTACGGCGTGCGGGTCCGGGCCCAGCGGCCCCCGCTGTCCGACACCGGGGACTTCGACGACCTGATGCAGACGAAGGGCGCTACGTCCTGAGGTCCCCTCATTTCTCATAGATCACTTGTGCCCCTCTGGGATAGGCTCACGGCCTTGCTGTGGAGCAAGCATGTATTCCTTGGGGGGAATCAATGAGGACATCCATACCTGTCGCCGGGCTGGGCGCTCTGCTTCTCGCCGCCGGTGCGGTCGGCTGCGGTTCCGAGCAGTCGCCGGAAATGACGCCCGCGGCCGCCGTCGCCAAGGCGGCGAAGAACACGGAGGACATCACGTCCCTCCGGTACCGCATGAGCGGCACGGTGCCGGAGTCGGGCCAGGTCAAGGGCGAGGCGTCGATGCGCCTGAAGCCCACGATCGCCATGAGCATGAAGATGACGGCGCCCGACCAGGGAGCCGAAGCCGTGGAGATCCGCCTCGTCGACAAGGCCATGTACATCGGTGGGGGAGCCGAGATGGCCAAGGAGATGGACGGCAAGACCTGGATGAAGTTCGACCTGTCCGGGTCCGACGCGGGCAAGGAGCTGGACCAGCTGGGGTCCGCCAACCAGGCGGAGCAGAACCCGGCGGCGCAGTCCACCTTCCTCACGGGCGCCAAGGACGTGAAGAAGGTCGGTTCCGAGAAGGTCGAGGGCGTCGAGACGACCCACTACACGGGCACCGTCACGCTCAAGGAGCTCCGCGCGTCCCTCAAGGACGGGAAGGCGGACACGCGCGCGCAGCGCGAGAAGAGCATCAAGCAGTACGAGAAGCTGGGCGTCGACAAGCTCACGATGGACATGTGGGTCGACGGTGACGACCACACCAAGCAGTTCCGGATGAAGGGCGCGGCCGACAAGGGTCCGCTCGACATGACCATCACCTTCCTCGACTACAACAAGCCGGTGAACGTCACGGCCCCGCCGGCCAAGGACGTCGCCGACCTCGCCGACCTGTTCAAGGAACTCGACGCGAGCTGACCCGTCGTACGGGCGGATTTGCTTGACGGCGATCCGTTCCCGTACTCTCCTACAGAAGCCAAAGACCGCTGGTCGTTACCGCGCGCTCGGATGAGGGCGCGGTGGCCGAAGGATCCGCTGAACGGCGGACGACCCGCGCAGGTGACACTTGGAGAAGCTCCCGGAGTCCGCCGCCCCGTGCGTGCGTGCAACCGGTCGAGCTACGCCCCGTGCGCCTGCGCCGGGGCGTTTCGTTTTCCCCAGTCCTCCTTCGGGTCCGCGCGGTCCGAATCACCCGGAAGGAGGCCGAGGCTCATGGCGAGGCCTGACAAGGTCGATGCCGTCGAGGAGATGCGGGACAAGTTCCGCAACTCCAACGGCGCCGTCATCACCGCGTACACCGGTCTCACCGTGGCGCAGCTCCAGCAGCTGCGTCGTTCACTCGGTGAGAACGCTAACTACCGTGTGGCAAAGAACACGCTGACCAAGATTGCGGCCAACGAGGCCGGGATCAACGAGATCGACGACCTCTTCACGGGTTCGTCGGCCGTCGCCTTCGTGACCGGTGACCCGGTCGAGGCGGCGAAGGGTCTTCGTGACTTCGCCAAGGACAACCCCAGCCTGGTCATCAAGGGCGGCGTCCTTGACGGCAAGGTGTTGTCCGCCGATGAGATCAAGAAGCTTGCGGACCTCGAGTCCCGCGAGGTTCTGCTCTCCAAGCTGGCCGGTGCCATGAAGGGCAAGCAGTCCCAGGCTGCCTCTGTCTTCCAGGCGCTGCCGTCGAAGCTCGTCCGCACCGTGGACGCGCTCCGTGCCAAGCAGGACGAGCAGGGCGGTGCCGAGTAATTCGGCTCGCATCCCGGCCCCCGCTGCCTGAACGCGGAGGCCGTCGCGGGCCAGTAGTACGCCCGCCTCACATGTACATCCGGCACCTGCCGATTTAGTGGAAGGACCGCCAATCATGGCGAAGCTCAGCCAGGAAGACCTGCTCGCGCAGTTCGAGGAGATGACCCTCATCGAGCTCTCCGAGTTCGTGAAGGCGTTCGAGGAGAAGTTCGACGTCACCGCCGCCGCCGCCGCGGTCGCCGTCGCGGGTCCGGCCCAGGGTGGCCCGGCTGCCCCGGCCGAGGAGGAGAAGGACGAGTTCGACGTCGTCCTCACCGGCGCCGGCGACAAGAAGATCCAGGTCATCAAGGTCGTGCGTGAGCTGACCTCCCTGGGCCTGAAGGAGGCCAAGGACCTGGTCGACGGTGCGCCGAAGCCGGTTCTGGAGAAGGTCAACAAGGAGGCCGCCGACAAGGCGAAGGAGTCCCTCGAGGGCGCCGGTGCCTCCGTCGAGGTCAAGTAAGACCTCTCGGATCCGCCAGGATCCACGACACGTCCCACTGGGCGTGTAACGCGTAAGCGCCGAAGAGCGATCATCCATCCGGGTGGTCGCTCTTCGGCGTTTCCGGGGTCCGGCCACGGTTGCCTTGAACCCTCTGTGGCGGGGGGTATGGTGATCTTCGTAGTGCCTCTGGGCCGGCCCCGGATCGGGCAGGGGGGCCTTGACGAACCGCACGCAGCGCGCAATTCTCAGGACGCGTCGTCACAAGGATCCGAATCCGAGGTATGGATCGGCGACGAAGAGGGCAGTATCAACGTGCGTTGAGGGCAGCGCCGTGTCGCAGGAGTGGAACAACGAGGGTGAACACGGGTTTCAGAACCCGGACTGGACATCAGTGTGCCGTGTGGCTACACTGACCCTTTGCGCTGCCTGTTAGCTGTCCCCTGCCCGTCACCAGGGGTCTGCCCTCGCCCGAGCATCGACGACAAGACCTGTCTGACCTGGCTTTTCGGCCGGACCGACATTGCTTGTCTCTGTGTACGGGAGAGGGGCCGGTACGCGCGTAGTGAGTCCGAGCCCTCGGAAGGACCCCCTCTTGGCCGCCTCGCGCAACGCCTCGACCGCGAATACGAACAACGCCGCCAGCACTGCCCCGCTGCGCATCTCTTTTGCAAAGATCAAGGAGCCTCTTGAGGTTCCGAACCTGCTCGCGCTGCAGACCGAGAGCTTCGACTGGCTGCTCGGCAACACCGCCTGGCAGAGTCGGGTCGAGGAGGCTCTCGAGAACGGTCAGGACGTCCCCACCAAGTCCGGGCTCGAGGAGATCTTCGAGGAGATCTCCCCGATCGAGGACTTCAGCGGGTCGATGTCGCTGACCTTCCGCGACCACCGCTTCGAGCCGCCGAAGAACTCGATCGACGAGTGCAAGGAGCGCGACTTCACGTACGCGGCCCCGCTCTTCGTCACCGCCGAGTTCACCAACAACGAGACCGGCGAGATCAAGTCCCAGACGGTCTTCATGGGCGACTTCCCGCTCATGACGAACAAGGGCACCTTCGTCATCAACGGCACCGAGCGTGTCGTGGTGTCGCAGCTCGTCCGTTCGCCCGGTGTCTACTTCGACTCCTCCATCGACAAGACGTCCGACAAGGACATCTTCTCCGCCAAGATCATCCCGTCCCGGGGTGCCTGGCTGGAGATGGAGATCGACAAGCGCGACATGGTCGGTGTCCGCATCGACCGCAAGCGCAAGCAGTCCGTCACCGTCCTGCTCAAGGCGCTCGGCTGGACCACCGAGCAGATCCTCGAGGAGTTCGGCGAGTACGAGTCCATGCGCGCCACCCTGGAGAAGGACCACACCCAGGGCCAGGACGACGCGCTGCTCGACATCTACCGCAAGCTGCGCCCGGGCGAGCCCCCCACGCGTGAGGCCGCGCAGACGCTGCTCGAGAACCTCTACTTCAACCCCAAGCGCTACGACCTGGCCAAGGTCGGCCGCTACAAGGTCAACAAGAAGCTGGGTACCGACACCCCGCTGGACGCCGGGATCCTGACCGTCGAGGACATCATCGCGACGATCAAGTACCTGGTGAAGCTGCACGCCGGCGAGACCGAGACGGTCGGTGACAACGGCACGTCCGTGGTCGTCGAGACCGACGACATCGACCACTTCGGCAACCGCCGCCTGCGCAGCGTCGGCGAGCTCATCCAGAACCAGGTCCGTACGGGTCTGGCGCGTATGGAGCGTGTCGTCCGCGAGCGGATGACGACCCAGGACGTCGAGGCGATCACGCCGCAGACCCTGATCAACATCCGGCCGGTCGTCGCCTCCATCAAGGAGTTCTTCGGCACCAGCCAGCTGTCCCAGTTCATGGACCAGAACAACCCGCTGTCGGGTCTGACGCACAAGCGGCGTCTGTCCGCGCTCGGCCCGGGTGGTCTGTCCCGTGAGCGGGCCGGCTTCGAGGTCCGTGACGTGCACCCCTCGCACTACGGCCGCATGTGTCCGATCGAGACCCCTGAAGGCCCGAACATCGGCCTGATCGGCTCGCTCGCCTCCTACGGCCGGGTCAACGCGTTCGGTTTTGTCGAGACCCCGTACCGCAAGGTGTTCGAGGGCCAGGTCACCGACGAGGTCGACTACCTGACCGCCGACGAGGAGGACCGCTTCGTCATCGCGCAGGCCAACGCGCCGCTGACGGACGACCTCCGCTTCGCCGAGGCCCGCGTCCTGGTCCGCCGCAAGGGCGGCGAGGTCGACTACGTCGGCGGCGAGGACGTGGACTACATGGACGTCTCGCCGCGCCAGATGGTGTCGGTCGCGACCGCCATGATCCCCTTCCTGGAGCACGACGACGCCAACCGTGCCCTCATGGGCGCGAACATGATGCGCCAGGCCGTTCCGCTGATCCAGGCGGAGGCCCCGCTCGTCGGCACCGGCATGGAGTACCGCTCCGCGGTCGACGCCGGCGACGTGGTCAAGGCCGAGAAGGCCGGTGTGGTCCAGGAGGTCTCCGCGGACTACATCACCACCGCCAACGACGACGGCACGTACATCACGTACCGCCTGGCCAAGTTCGCCCGCTCCAACCAGGGCACCTCGGTCAACCAGAAGGTCATCGTGGCCGAGGGCGACCGGATCATCGAGGGCCAGGTCCTCGCCGACGGTCCGGCCACCCAGCAGGGCGAGATGGCGCTGGGCAAGAACCTGCTCGTGGCGTTCATGCCGTGGGAGGGTCACAACTACGAGGACGCGATCATCCTGTCGCAGCGCCTCGTGCAGGACGACGTCCTCTCCTCGATCCACATCGAGGAGCACGAGGTCGACGCCCGTGACACCAAGCTCGGCCCCGAGGAGATCACCCGGGACATCCCGAACGTCTCCGAGGAGGTCCTCGCCGACCTCGACGAGCGCGGCATCATCCGTATCGGTGCCGAGGTCATCGCCGGTGACATCCTCGTCGGCAAGGTCACGCCCAAGGGTGAGACCGAGCTGACGCCGGAGGAGCGCCTGCTGCGCGCGATCTTCGGTGAGAAGGCCCGTGAGGTCCGTGACACCTCGCTGAAGGTGCCGCACGGCGAGACCGGCAAGGTCATCGGTGTGCGCGTCTTCGACCGCGAGGAGGGCGACGAGCTTCCCCCCGGTGTGAACCAGCTGGTGCGCGTCTACGTCGCGCAGAAGCGCAAGATCACCGACGGTGACAAGCTCGCCGGCCGCCACGGCAACAAGGGCGTCATCTCGAAGATCCTGCCGATCGAGGACATGCCGTTCCTGGAGGACGGCACCCCGGTCGACATCATCCTCAACCCGCTCGGTGTCCCGTCCCGAATGAACCCGGGACAGGTGCTGGAGATCCACCTCGGCTGGCTCGCCAGCCAGGGCTGGGACGTCTCCGGTCTCGCCGAGGAGTGGGCGCAGCGCCTCCAGGCCATCGACGCCGACCAGGTCCCGCCGCGGACCAACGTCGCGACGCCGGTCTTCGACGGTGCCCGCGAGGACGAGCTGGCCGGCCTGCTGGAGCACACCATCCCGAACCGCGACGGCGAGCGCATGGTGCTCCCGTCCGGCAAGGCGCGGCTGTTCGACGGCCGCTCCGGTGAGCCGTTCCCGGAGCCGATCTCGGTCGGCTACATGTACATCCTGAAGCTGCACCACCTGGTCGACGACAAGCTGCACGCCCGTTCGACCGGCCCGTACTCCATGATCACCCAGCAGCCGCTGGGTGGTAAGGCTCAGTTCGGTGGCCAGCGGTTCGGCGAGATGGAGGTGTGGGCACTCGAGGCGTACGGCGCCGCCTACGCGCTCCAGGAGCTGTTGACCATCAAGTCCGACGACGTCACCGGCCGCGTGAAGGTCTACGAGGCCATCGTCAAGGGCGAGAACATCCCCGAGCCCGGCATCCCCGAGTCCTTCAAGGTGCTCATCAAGGAGATGCAGTCTCTCTGCCTGAACGTGGAGGTGCTGTCCAGCGACGGTATGTCCATCGAGATGCGTGACACCGACGAGGACGTCTTCCGCGCTGCGGAGGAGCTCGGCATCGACCTGTCCCGGCGCGAGCCGAGCAGCGTCGAAGAGGTCTGACGGGAGTTCGGCGGCCTTCGTCATGAAGGCCGCCGGCCCCAGGACCCCCGTATCAGACCAAAGACTTACAACCCTGAGAGGGATTGACGCATAGTGCTCGACGTCAACTTCTTCGACGAGCTCCGGATCGGTCTGGCTACCGCTGACGACATCCGTCAGTGGAGCCACGGCGAGGTCAAGAAGCCCGAGACCATCAACTACCGCACGCTCAAGCCCGAAAAGGACGGACTCTTCTGCGAGAAGATCTTCGGTCCGACCCGGGACTGGGAGTGCTACTGCGGCAAGTACAAGCGCGTCCGCTTCAAGGGCATCATCTGTGAGCGCTGTGGCGTCGAGGTCACGCGCGCCAAGGTGCGCCGTGAGCGGATGGGCCACATCGAGCTCGCCGCGCCCGTCACGCACATCTGGTACTTCAAGGGCGTCCCGTCGCGGCTGGGTTACCTGCTCGACCTCGCCCCGAAGGACCTGGAGAAGGTCATCTACTTCGCGGCGTACATGATCACGTACGTCGACGAGGAGCGCCGCACGCGCGACCTGCCCTCGCTGGAGGCCCACGTCTCCGTCGAGCGCCAGCAGATCGAGCAGCGCCGTGACGCCGACCTGGAGGCCCGGGCCAAGAAGCTCGAGACCGACCTGGCCGAGCTGGAGGCCGAGGGCGCCAAGGCCGACGTGCGCCGCAAGGTGCGCGAGGGTGCCGAGCGCGAGATGAAGCAGCTGCGCGACCGTGCGCAGCGCGAGATCGACCGGCTCGACGAGGTGTGGAACCGGTTCAAGAACCTCAAGGTCCAGGACCTCGAGGGCGACGAGCTGCTCTACCGCGAGCTGCGTGACCGCTTCGGCACGTACTTCGACGGCTCGATGGGTGCCGCGGCGCTGCAGAAGCGCCTGGAGTCCTTCGACCTCGACGAGGAGGCCGAGCGCCTCCGCGAGATCATCCGCACCGGCAAGGGCCAGAAGAAGACCCGTGCGCTCAAGCGCCTGAAGGTCGTCTCCGCGTTCCTGCAGACCAGCAACAGCCCCAAGGGCATGGTGCTGGACTGCGTGCCGGTCATCCCGCCGGACCTTCGCCCGATGGTGCAGCTGGACGGTGGCCGCTTCGCGACCTCCGACCTGAACGACCTGTACCGCCGTGTGATCAACCGGAACAACCGACTGAAGCGGCTTCTCGACCTCGGCGCGCCCGAGATCATCGTGAACAACGAGAAGCGCATGCTCCAGGAGGCCGTCGACGCGCTGTTCGACAACGGCCGCCGTGGTCGCCCGGTCACCGGTCCCGGTAACCGCCCGCTGAAGTCCCTCAGCGACATGCTGAAGGGCAAGCAGGGTCGCTTCCGTCAGAACCTGCTCGGTAAGCGTGTGGACTACTCCGCGCGTTCCGTGATCGTCGTCGGTCCGCAGCTCAAGCTGCACCAGTGCGGTCTGCCGAAGGCGATGGCGCTGGAGCTCTTCAAGCCGTTCGTGATGAAGCGCCTGGTCGACCTGAACCACGCGCAGAACATCAAGAGCGCCAAGCGCATGGTCGAGCGCGGCCGCACGGTCGTGTACGACGTGCTGGAAGAGGTCATCGCGGAGCACCCGGTTCTGCTGAACCGTGCGCCCACGCTGCACCGCCTCGGCATCCAGGCCTTCGAGCCGCAGCTCGTCGAGGGCAAGGCCATCCAGATCCACCCGCTCGTCTGCACCGCGTTCAACGCGGACTTCGACGGTGACCAGATGGCCGTGCACCTGCCGCTGTCCGCGGAGGCGCAGGCCGAGGCCCGCATCCTGATGCTGTCCTCGAACAACATCCTCAAGCCGGCCGACGGCCGTCCGGTGACGATGCCGACCCAGGACATGGTCCTCGGTCTGTTCTTCCTCACCACCGACGGCGAGATGCGCGACCTCAAGGGCGAGGGCCGTTCCTTCGCCTCGGTCGCCGAGGCGATCATGGCCTTCGACGCGGGCGAGCTCTCGCTCCAGTCGAGGATCGACGTCCGCTTCCCGGTCGGCACCATCCCGCCGCGTGGCTGGACCCCGCCGGCGCGTGAGGAGGGCGAGCCCGAGTGGCAGCAGGGTGACAGCTTCCGGCTGAACACCACGCTGGGCCGCGCGCTCTTCAACGAGCTGCTGCCCGAGGACTACCCGTTCGTCGACTACGAGGTCGGCAAGAAGCAGCTCTCCGAGATCGTCAACGACCTCGCCGAGCGCTACCCGAAGGTCATCGTGGCGGCGACGCTCGACAACCTGAAGGCGTCCGGCTTCTTCTGGGCGACCCGCTCCGGCGTCACCGTGGCCATCTCCGACGTCGTCGTTCCCGAGGCGAAGAAGGAGATCGTCAAGGGCTACGAGGCGCAGGACGAGAAGGTCCAGAAGCAGTACGAGCGCGGTCTGATCACCAAGGACGAGCGCACGCAGGAGCTCATCGCGATCTGGACCAAGGCGACCAACGAGGTCGCCGAGGCGATGAACGACAACTTCCCGAAGACCAACCCGATCTTCATGATGGTGAACTCGGGTGCACGAGGCAACATGATGCAGATGCGTCAGATCGCCGGTATGCGTGGTCTGGTGTCGAACGCGAAGAACGAGACGATCCCGCGTCCGATTAAGGCCTCCTTCCGTGAGGGCCTGTCCGTGCTGGAGTACTTCATCTCCACGCACGGTGCCCGTAAGGGTCTGGCGGACACCGCTCTGCGTACCGCCGACTCGGGTTACCTCACGCGTCGTCTGGTCGACGTCTCCCAGGACGTCATCATTCGCGAGGAGGACTGCGGCACCGAGCGCGGTCTGCGTCTGCAGATCGCGAGCCGGAACGCCGAGGGCACGCTGCTCAAGGCGGAGGACGTCGAGACGTCCGTGTACGCGCGCTGCCTCGCCGAGGACATCGTGGTCGACGGCAAGGTGCTGGCCCCGGCCGGTACCGACCTCGGCGACGTGCTCATCGACGAGCTGGTCCGCCACGGCGTCGAGGAGGTCAAGACCCGCTCGGTCCTGACCTGCGAGTCCGCCGTCGGCACCTGCGCGATGTGCTACGGCCGTTCGCTGGCCACCGGCAAGCTGGTCGACATCGGTGAGGCGGTCGGCATCATCGCCGCCCAGTCCATCGGTGAGCCCGGTACCCAGCTGACGATGCGTACCTTCCACACCGGTGGTGTGGCCGGTGACGACATCACCCAGGGTCTGCCGCGTGTCGTCGAGCTCTTCGAGGCCCGTACCCCGAAGGGTGTCGCCCCGATCTCCGAGGCCTCCGGCCGCGTCCGGATCGAGGAGACCGAGAAGACCAAGAAGCTGGTCATCACGCCGGACGACGGCAGCGACGAGACGGCGTTCCCGATCTCGAAGCGCGCCCGGCTCCTGGTCAGCGAGGGCGAGCACGTCGAGGTGGGCCAGAAGCTCACCGTGGGTGCCACCAACCCGCACGACGTGCTGCGCATCCTGGGCCAGCGTGCCGTCCAGGTCCACCTGGTCGGCGAGGTCCAGAAGGTCTACAACTCGCAGGGTGTGTCGATCCACGACAAGCACATCGAGATCATCATCCGGCAGATGCTCCGCCGCGTGACGATCATCGAGTCCGGCGACGCCGAGCTGCTGCCCGGCGAGCTGGTCGAGCGCTCGAAGTTCGAGACCGAGAACCGTCGTGTGGTCCAGGAGGGCGGTCACCCGGCCTCCGGTCGTCCGCAGCTGATGGGTATCACCAAGGCCTCGCTGGCGACGGAATCCTGGCTGTCGGCCGCCTCCTTCCAGGAGACGACCCGAGTCCTGACGGACGCGGCGATCAACGCCAAGTCCGACAGCCTCATCGGCCTCAAGGAGAACGTCATCATCGGTAAGCTCATCCCGGCCGGTACGGGTCTGTCCCGCTACCGCAACATCCGGGTCGAGCCGACCGAGGAGGCCAAGGCCGCGATGTACTCGGCCGTCGGCTACGACGACATCGACTACTCGCCGTTCGGCACGGGCTCCGGCCAGGCCGTGCCGCTGGAGGACTACGACTACGGTCCGTACAACCAGTAAGGCGTAGGTCAGAGTCACTGAAGGGCGGTCACCTCTCGGGGTGGCCGCCCTTCGGCGTGTCCGCGGGGACGCGCCGGTGCCAGAAGGGCCGCCAGGGCGCATCATGGAGGGACTCCGCGCTCCGGGGAGGTGCACGACGTGTCCCAGCCGCCCTATCCCTCCTGGCAGCCCTGGCAGGGCCCCAGTGCCCCGTCCATGCTCGCCTCGCATGCCGATCGGGAGCGGGCCGTGGACGTGCTCAGAGCAGGGTACGGCGAGGGGCGGATGGAGCACGGTGAGTTCGAGAAGCGGGTGGCGCGGGCGTACGCGGCGCGGACCGTGGGTGAGCTGGCGGTGCTCGTCGCCGATCTGCCTCAGGGGCCTGTGCCGCAGCCGGCCGGGGTGATGCCCGTGCCGCGGACGTTTCTGCCCGTGCCGCGGCCGCAGACGAACGGGAAGGCGGTGGCGGCCGGCGTGTGCGGGCTGCTGTGTGTGCCGACCATGGGGCTGACGGGGATCCCGGCCGTGGTGCTGGGGCACGTGGCGCGGGCCGAGATCCGCAGCCGGGGGGAGCTGGGGGACGGGCTCGCGCTGACCGGTCTCGTACTGGGGTGGTTGTCCACCGTCGGCTGGGCACTCGTCATGGTGTTGCTGACGGTGGTGTCCATCGCGGCGGGGTGACGCGCAGGGCTGCGCGAAATGTGCGCAAATCGGACAGCCGTCATCGAATTGAAGATCGACAACGGCCGGGGGTCTTGACATGCCCCGTATGGCGATGCGGCCGGCATCCATTTGTTTTGACCGCAGCCAATGCGATAGGTACGCTCAGACCTTGTGCCTGGGGTGTGCCCTGGCTCTCGTGCGTGCCATGAACCGCACGTCGAGCTGATACCGGCCACCGTAATCCGCGCTTAATTCTGCCTGGCAGCGGGAGTTCGCGGGATTCGACACACCCGACCGCGTGGGTCGGCGACGTTCCAGGTTAGCTTCACCTATCGGCACACAGAAACCGGAGAAGTAGTGCCTACGATCCAGCAGCTGGTCCGCAAGGGCCGGCAGGACAAGGTCGAGAAGAACAAGACGCCCGCACTCGAGGGTTCCCCTCAGCGTCGTGGCGTCTGCACGCGTGTGTTCACGACCACCCCGAAGAAGCCGAACTCGGCCCTGCGTAAGGTCGCGCGTGTGCGTCTGACCAGCGGGATCGAGGTCACCGCTTACATTCCGGGTGAGGGACACAACCTGCAGGAGCACTCCATCGTGCTCGTGCGCGGCGGCCGTGTGAAGGACCTGCCGGGTGTTCGCTACAAGATCATCCGCGGTTCGCTCGACACCCAGGGTGTCAAGAACCGCAAGCAGGCCCGCAGCCGCTACGGCGCCAAGAAGGAGAAGTAAGAATGCCTCGTAAGGGCCCCGCCCCGAAGCGCCCGGTCATCATCGACCCGGTCTACGGTTCTCCTCTGGTGACCTCCCTGATCAACAAGGTGCTGCTGAACGGCAAGCGCTCCACCGCCGAGCGCATCGTCTACGGTGCCATGGAGGGTCTGCGCGAGAAGACCGGCAACGACCCGGTCATCACGCTGAAGCGCGCTCTCGAGAACATCAAGCCGACCCTCGAGGTCAAGTCCCGCCGTGTCGGTGGTGCCACCTACCAGGTGCCGGTCGAGGTCAAGCCCGGCCGCGCCAACACGCTGGCGCTGCGCTGGCTGGTCGGTTACTCCCGCGCCCGTCGCGAGAAGACCATGACCGAGCGTCTCCTCAACGAGCTTCTCGATGCCTCCAACGGCCTCGGTGCGGCCGTGAAGAAGCGCGAGGACACCCACAAGATGGCCGAGTCCAACAAGGCCTTCGCGCACTACCGCTGGTAGTCGCTACCCACATCGAGACCGAGAGAAGACTGAAGCCTTATGGCTACCACTTCACTTGACCTGGCCAAGGTCCGCAACATCGGGATCATGGCCCACATCGACGCGGGCAAGACGACCACCACCGAGCGGATCCTGTTCTACACCGGCGTTTCCTACAAGATCGGTGAGGTCCACGACGGCGCTGCCACCATGGACTGGATGGAGCAGGAGCAGGAGCGTGGCATCACGATCACCTCTGCTGCCACCACCTGTCACTGGCCGCTCGAGGACAACGACTACACCATCAACATCATCGACACCCCGGGTCACGTCGACTTCACCGTCGAGGTGGAGCGCTCCCTGCGCGTGCTCGACGGTGCCGTGACGGTGTTCGACGGTGTCGCCGGCGTTGAGCCCCAGTCCGAGACGGTGTGGCGTCAGGCGGACCGCTACGGCGTTCCGCGGATCTGCTTCGTCAACAAGCTCGACCGCACCGGAGCCGAGTTCCACCGCTGCGTCGACATGATCAGCGACCGTCTGGGCGCGCAGCCGCTGGTCATGCAGCTGCCGATCGGTGCCGAGGCGGACTTCAAGGGCGTCATCGACCTCGTGACGATGAAGGCCCTGGTCTGGTCGGCCGAGGCGACCAAGGGTGAGATGTACGACACCGTCGACATCCCGGACACCCACGTCGAGGCTGCCGAGGAGTACCGCGGCAAGCTGCTCGAGGCCGTCGCCGAGAACGACGAAGAGCTGATGGAGCTGTACCTGGAGGGCACCGAGCCCACCGTGGAGCAGCTCTACGCCGCGATCCGTCGCATCACCATCGCGTCCGGCAAGGGCGGCGGCACCACCGTCACCCCCGTGTTCTGCGGTACCGCGTTCAAGAACAAGGGCGTTCAGCCCCTGCTCGACGCGGTCGTGCGCTACCTGCCCACTCCGCTCGACGTCGAGGCCATCGAGGGCCACGACGTCAAGGACCCGGAGAAGGTCGTCGCGCGCAAGCCGTCGGACGAGGAGCCCCTCTCCGCGCTCGCGTTCAAGATCATGAGCGACCCGCACCTCGGCAAGCTCACCTTCGTCCGCGTGTACTCCGGCCGTCTTCACTCCGGCACCCAGGTGCTGAACTCGGTGAAGGGCAAGAAGGAGCGCATCGGCAAGATCTACCGCATGCACGCGAACAAGCGTGAGGAGATCGAGTCGGTGGGCGCCGGCGACATCGTCGCCGTCATGGGCCTGAAGCAGACCACCACCGGTGAGACGCTGTCGGACGACAAGAACCCGGTCATCCTGGAGTCCATGGACTTCCCGGCGCCGGTCATCCAGGTCGCCATCGAGCCCAAGTCGAAGGGCGACCAGGAGAAGCTGGGCGTCGCGATCCAGCGCCTGGCCGAGGAGGACCCGTCCTTCCAGGTCCACTCGGACGAGGAGACCGGCCAGACCATCATCGGTGGTATGGGCGAGCTGCACCTCGAGGTGCTGGTCGACCGTATGCGCCGTGAGTTCAAGGTCGAGGCCAACGTCGGCAAGCCGCAGGTCGCGTACCGCGAGACCATTCGCAAGGCCGTCGAGAAGGTCGAGTTCACCCACAAGAAGCAGACGGGTGGTACCGGCCAGTTCGCCCGCGTCATCATCGCGATCGAGCCGATCGAGGGCGGCGACGCCTCGTACGAGTTCGTCAACAAGGTGACCGGTGGCCGTGTGCCGAAGGAGTACATTCCTTCGGTGGACGCCGGTGCGCAGGAGGCCATGCAGTTCGGCATCCTCGCCGGTTACGAGATGACCGGTGTCCGCGTGACGCTGCTCGACGGTGCCTACCACGAGGTCGACTCCTCCGAGCTCGCGTTCAAGATCGCCGGTTCGCAGGCCTTCAAGGAGGCCGCGCGCAAGGCCAGCCCCGTGCTGCTCGAGCCGATGATGGCCGTAGAGGTCACCACGCCCGATGACTACATGGGTGAGGTCGTCGGCGACATCAACTCCCGCCGTGGCCAGATCCAGGCCATGGAGGAGCGGGCCGGTGCCCGCGTCGTGAAGGGCCTCGTGCCCCTTTCGGAGATGTTCGGTTACGTCGGCGACCTGCGCAGCAAGACGTCCGGCCGTGCCAGCTACTCCATGCAGTTCGACTCCTACGCCGAGGTTCCCAGGAACGTCGCCGAGGAGATCATCGCGAAGGCCAAGGGCGAGTAACGCACCGCGTCTACACGCCGTAGGCTTGACTCCGGAGCCTTGAGGGGCATTCCGCCGCAATCATGGTGAGAATGCCCCGGGGCCCGGGCTTTCCAGCAAAGATCACCTGGCGCCGATGAGTAAGGCGTACCAGAACCACTCCACAGGAGGACCCCAGTGGCGAAGGCGAAGTTCGAGCGGACTAAGCCGCACGTCAACATCGGCACCATCGGTCACATCGACCACGGTAAGACGACCCTCACGGCCGCCATTACCAAGGTGCTGCACGACGCGTACCCGGACCTGAACGAGGCCTCGGCCTTCGACCAGATCGACAAGGCTCCTGAGGAGCGCCAGCGCGGTATCACCATCTCCATCGCGCACGTCGAGTACCAGACCGAGACGCGTCACTACGCCCACGTCGACTGCCCCGGTCACGCGGACTACATCAAGAACATGATCACGGGTGCGGCGCAGATGGACGGCGCCATCCTCGTGGTCGCCGCCACCGACGGCCCGATGCCGCAGACCAAGGAGCACGTGCTCCTGGCCCGCCAGGTCGGCGTTCCGTACATCGTCGTCGCGCTGAACAAGGCCGACATGGTGGACGACGAGGAGATCCTGGAGCTCGTCGAGCTCGAGGTCCGTGAGCTCCTCTCCGAGTACGAGTTCCCGGGCGACGACGTTCCCGTCGTCAAGGTCTCCGCTCTGAAGGCCCTCGAGGGCGACAAGGAGTGGGGCAACTCCGTCCTCGAGCTCATGAACGCCGTCGACACCGCGATTCCGGAGCCGGAGCGCGACGTCGACAAGCCGTTCCTCATGCCGATCGAGGACGTCTTCACGATCACCGGTCGCGGTACGGTCGTCACCGGCCGTATCGAGCGTGGTGTCCTGAAGGTCAACGAGACCGTCGACATCATCGGCATCAAGACCGAGAAGACCACCACCACGGTCACCGGTATCGAGATGTTCCGGAAGCTCCTCGACGAGGGCCAGGCCGGTGAGAACGTCGGTCTGCTCCTCCGTGGCATCAAGCGCGAGGACGTCGAGCGCGGCCAGGTCATCATCAAGCCGGGCTCGGTCACCCCGCACACCGAGTTCGAGGCGCAGGCCTACATCCTGTCCAAGGACGAGGGTGGCCGCCACACGCCGTTCTTCAACAACTACCGCCCGCAGTTCTACTTCCGTACGACGGACGTGACCGGCGTCGTGACCCTCCCCGAGGGCACCGAGATGGTCATGCCGGGTGACAACACCGAGATGAAGGTGGAGCTCATCCAGCCCGTCGCCATGGAGGAGGGCCTGAAGTTCGCCATCCGTGAGGGTGGCCGGACCGTGGGCGCCGGCCAGGTCACCAAGATCAACAAGTGAGTCTTCGGACTGGCTTGAGGGTCGACTGACCTGAGTGGCTCGGAGGGGCCCGTACGACTTCGGTCGTGCGGGCCCTTCTGCTGTTTCCGACGCCCGCTCTACGACGGCTGGGACGCGGCTTCGGCCGGTCCGAGGGCGAGGAGAACCAGGACCGTCACCCGCACGATGACGCCGCCGAGCAGGGCGGCGAGGAAGCCGTCGACGTGAAGGCCGTACTCCATGTCGGAGCCGAGCCAGGACACCAGCAACCAGATCAGGGTGTCCTGAGCGATGCCGACCACGCCCAGGATCAGCAGGAGGACCGGGGGAGCGGTCCTGATGTCGCTCGGGTAGCTGTAGATCAGCTGGTTCACGATGAGGAAGACCGCGCCGGCGAGGACCACCTCCCACGGGGGCGAGTCGAGGATCGTGCTGATGCCGGGGAGGAGCACGGTGGCCAGTGTGACCCCGAGAAAGGTGCCGAGTACGCGTCTTCGCTTGTCCATGGGGCGGATCATGACTTAGGGCATGTCTGGCGACAAGGTTCTGGCGTGTGCGGTTCCGGCATCACGATCGTGAGACGCGTTTCGTCCAGCTGGTCAGAAGCCCAGGTGCGTGATCTGGACGACGTAGACCCGCTCGCTACGGACGACGACCTGCCAGTTTCAACTCACCCGCGGACTGCCTTCATGGCTTCGTCCAGGTCAGCACCCAGCTCTGCACCGGGCTCAGCGACTGCCACTCGACCGCCTTGGCGAATGCTTCGTCCTTGGCGACCTGCATCTCTTCCAGGCGGGCCGGATCGACGGCGGCGAGGGCCGCGCGCAGGGCGTCAGGAGTCTGCTGAGGGCGGGGGATCTTTGCTCTTCTCATGCGGCCTCCAGAAGCTCGGCCCGCTCGGGTCGGCAATCGCGGCAGTGGCCGGGGGCCGGTGCGCGGAAGGCGCGGTCGCAGCCGTCGCAGGTCTGGAGCGGGTGACGGAAGGTCGGCGGGGGTGCGGGTGCGCGGAACGGGGGCGGTGGCGGTAGTTGGGCTGTGAGGCGGTGGGCCAGGAGGGCGGCCGGGCGGTGCAGGGCCTCGGGTGGGAGGTCGGTGGTCAGGGCTTGGCGCACGGCGGTGGGGGAGACGTCGCGTTCGAGCCAGGCGGCGACGCCTGGGGCGAGGTGGGCGGTGTCGCAGGCGGAGAGGAGCAGGCGGGGGTCGTGGCGGCGGAGGTCCGTGAGGAGGTCTGTGGCCTGCTGGAGGAGGGCGGGGGCGCGGTAGGCGGGCTGCGGTACGGCGGGGAGGGGCTTGCGTGGGGCTCGCTTCTTCGGAGCCGGGTGTGATCGCCGTACGGTCCGGTCGTCTGTGGTCCGGTGTCCGGGCTGGTTGCAGGAGATCGTGCGGGTGATGATCCGGCCGTCGGGGAGGCGTTCGCGGACGCGGCGCAGGTAGCCGTGGGTTTCCAGCTCGCGCAGGGCGGCGGCGATGCGGGTCGTGCCTTCGGGGAAGCGGGCGGCGAGGGCCTTGATGTCGATACGGGCGCCGGCTGGGAGGGACTGGATGTGCGTGCCGAGCCCGATCGCGAGCAGTGACAGCTCCGGGTGCTGGGCGAGGTGGTTGCCGATCACCGTGAAGCGGGTGGTGTGGCGGGTGTTGTCGTGAATCAGGCCGGTGTGGGGGTGCCGCCGGTTCGAGTGCTTCTTCCCCGTTACGGGGGTGTGGGCGTGCGAGGGCACGTTAGGGTTCTGCGTATCCATCAGGAAGTTGGAGCCTTCCTCGGTGGTCAGGCCCTCGCACTGGGATTGCCGTCCCGGCGAGGGCCGTCGCATGTCTGCGGTGTGTTGCGCTGAGCGTAGGGCAGGCAATGGCTCCCGAATCCAGCTGAGTTGGCGATGTTCACTCGCGTGAGTGAGGCGGCGGCCTGGGCAGGAGGGGTGGGGTTTGGTGGGGTTCTTTCCTCGTGATGGTTCTTGGAAGAGACCGCCTAGGGCACCGGAGCGCGAGGTGTCGGGACCCGGTGCTTCGGGGGTCAGAGGGTGAGTTCGGCCCAGACGGTCTTGCGTGGTGGCGGGCCGGGGGTGACGCCCCAGCGGTCGGCGAGCGCGTCGACGAGCAGCAGACCACGGCCGGACTCGGACTCAGGGGTGGGGAGTCGCGGTGGTGTCGGCAGCTCGTCGTCGCGGGTGTCCGTGACCTCGATGCGGAGAGTGTCGGCCACGACGTAGAGGAGCAGGCGGAAGTCACGGCCGGGGATGCGGCCGTGTTGCGCCGCGTTGGCCGACAGCTCCGCGATGACCTGCCTCGCCGGGTCCAACGGCAGTCCCCAGGAGCGGAGTTGTTCGGCGGCCAGGAGGCGGGCCAGGCGGGCGCCGCGTGGGGTGGGGGACAGTTGGATGCTGAAGTGCCGGATATCGGTGGTGAGTTCGGGGAATTTCTGCGTCACGTCACTCAGCGTGGCGGCCCGTGCCTACCTTGAATAGTGACTCAGCGGGTGCGTACGGTAACTGTCCGGAGCTTGTCCGGTCGTGTCCGGGCTGTCGGGGTCGGGCGTACGGGTAGGGCGCTGGGCACGGTCGTACGACGGAAGGGTGCGGGGTGACGGCGGTCGAGGCGGACGCGGGTCGGCTCAAGGGCGAGGCGGACGAGCCGGGTTGGGAAGTGGATCCGGACGACGAGTGGGGCGTCGCGGTCATCGCCACGGTGGGGCGGCAGCTGAAGCTGCGGCGGGAGGCGGTGGGGATGCGGGCCGCCGAGTTCGGGACGGCGGTGGGGTACGGCGAGGACATGGTCTACAAGATCGAGGGCGGGAAGCGGATCCCTCGGCAGGACTATCTGGTCAGGGCCGATGAGGTGCTGGGCGCGGGTGGGCTCATCGCGGCGACGTGGGAGGACGTGAAGAGGGTTCGGTATCCCAAGAAGGTGCGGGAGCTGGCCAAGTTGGAGGGGCAGGCGGTTGAGATCGGGGTGTACGAAAGCATAAGCATCAACGGCCTGCTGCAGACCCCCGAGCATGCGCGAGCCCTGTTCGAATCGTGGCAGTCGGCTTACTCGCCGGACGAAGTTGAGCGTCTGGTGGCTGCGCGCATGGCCCGGCAGTCCGTGTTCGAGAGGTCACCGGCGCCGTCGCTCAGCTTCGTCCAGGAGGAAGCGACGCTGCGGCGCCCGGTTGGGGGCACAATGGTCTGGCGTCAGCAGCTTGAGCGCCTGCTGGAGGTGGGGCAGTTGCGTAACGTCAGGCTTCAGGTGATGCCGACGAGCAGCGAGGCCCATCCCGGTCTGAACGGGAGGATCGAGGTGCTGAAGTTCGGGGAGGTACTGCGGTGGGCCGGTCCGACGGTGCCTTCAATGGGCGACCGACCACTGATCCGAAGCAGATCCGGATCCTCGAACTGCGGTATGGCACTATCCGAGCTCAGGCCCTTCCACCACGGGAGTCGCTGGCCTTCATTGAGCAAGTGCTGGGAGAAACATGATCCGCAAGTCCTCGATCGGGGACGCCTCCGAACTGGCGTGGTTCAAGAGCAGCTACAGCAGTGGCCCTGACGGCGACTCCTGCGTCGAGATCGCGACCAGTGCGGCTGTGATACACGTCCGCGACTCCAAGCAGGCAACAGGCCCCCGACTCGGACTCGCGCCGGAGGCCTGGTCGGACTTCGTGGCGTCCGTCTAGCCGTCGTTCCGAAGGACGCTCACCGCGCGGTCGAACGCGGAGTCGCGCTTCTCGGCGAACTCCTCCTTGGTGAAGACCGGTTCGGTGAGGTGGGGCGGAATGCCCGTGCCGTCGTACGTGTGGCCGGAGCGGTTGAGGAACTCCTCGTTCGGGAGGATGGCGGTCATGCCGTTGGGCAGGTTGCGCTCCATGACGTCGGAGAAGACGCCCTGCGTGGGCTGACCGATGCGGACGGTGCCGCCAGGGCGGTTGATGAGGGCCTGGGTGAAGGTCTCGCCCGCGCTGACGGTGGAGCCTCCGGTGAGTACGGCGATGGGGCCGGTGTAGCGGGGCTCGTCGGCCGGAACGACCCGGATGGCTTCGGGGCGGGTGTGCCTGCCGGGGTCAGTGGGGTGGTTGCGGGCGCGTTTGGCGTAGGCGACGTAAGGCTGGTCCGTGAGGCGCTCGGCGATGTGGATGCCGAGGGCGTCGGAGCCGCCGCCGTTGATACGCAGGTCGATGATCAGGCCCTTGAGGCGCTGCGCGCGGTCCTTGGTGAGCATCGTGTCGAGGGCCTTGTCGAGTTCGGCGAGGTGGGCGGCGTACGAGGCGTCCCCGGGGGTGTAGCCGCCGAAGCCGGAGATACGGAGGTAGCCCTGGTCGGCGCCGCCGGGCAGGTCGGCGTAGGTGATCCGGCCGTTGGCGAAGTCCTGGCGGTACGGGGCGCCCTTGAGGTCGCGTTCGCCGATGAACTTCTTGACCTTGGTGTCCAGCTCCTGCGTGGGCAGTTCGGAGCCGGGGCGGACTTGGGCGAAGACGCGGTCTCCGTCTCGGACCGCGACGTGGGCGTCGTAGAGGGGGCGGACCATGTCACTGAAGACGGCGAAGAGTTCCTCGCGGGTGGTGTCCTGGTCGACCTTCGGGCGGTAGCGGTCCCGGGTGGCCTGCCAGTCGATGCCCTTCGCGGCGAAGAAGGGGTAGTTCTCGGCGAAGGAGTGCCAGAAGACGTCGAAGGCGGTGCGCGGGTCCTCGGGTGTGGGGCGGGTGCAGTCGGCGGGGAGGGCGTGGATCCGCCGCAGGGCGCGGTGGCCGACGGAGCTGTCCGCGCCGAGGGAGGCACGGTTCTTGCCCGGGCCGGGGCGGACGGTCAGGACGGTGCCGTAGGCGGTCGTGTACGTGTCCGGGCCGGTACGCCGGGCGGTGTCGCCCTTGAGGCAGCTGACTGATGTCGTCTGGAACTCCTGGAAGGCGTCGCCGTCGAGGGAGAGGACGGTGCCATAGCCGTCCATGCGCCAGAGGCCGTCGGTACTCGGCTTGCCGGGTGTGGCGACGGCGGGTGCTGCCGCGGCCGCGGCGAGGGCCAGGGTGAGGACGGTGGCTGTGACGGTACGCATGATGGGTCCCCGGTTCGTGGTCGTGGGTCACTACGGTGACCGGGGGAGTGGGGGACCGGCCATCCGGAAGGCTGGTGGACGAGGGCGGGGGGTAGCCCCCGACCGGTTCGCCACTGCCAGGGTCCCGGGACGGCAGCGGCGCACGGCACAGTGGCGTGATGTGCGCACGAGTGACCGAGCGAACGGGGAGACCGGCGTCATGGCCCGCTACATGGAGGCACTGACCGAGGCGCCTTCGTGGCCGGTGTTGTGTTGTGAGTGACGGCGGCACACGGGGCTGGTCCCCCCAGACGGAAGAGGTGCTGCGCCGCGCAGGCTGGCGCCCCGGCCGTTCGGTTCCGACAGGCACCTGGGAGTGGATCCTGCGCGAGCGTGGGTCCTTCGTGGCCCATGACGCCGCGCGCCGGTTCCTCTCCGAATTCGGCGCTCTGGTGACGTACGGCTGGCCTGCCGACACGATCACCACGTCGTCGGCAATCCGTTTCGACCCCCTCAAGGCCGGTTGGCAGGAGGAGCGGTTCGCGGCGGCAAGCCGGGAAGCGGGGGCGTCCCTCTACCCCGTTGGGACGGCCGACGAAGGTGCCGGCTTCCTCGGCATCACCGAGGACGGGGCGCTCCACCTCGTAAGGGATCGCGTGGAACTGCTGGCTGAAACTACCGATCGGGCGCTGGACCGCCTGGTCGAGGCGCAGGCGGCCCGGTCCGCCCTCTGGACGCCCGGGGTGCCGGCGGCCGAGCACGCATTCTGGCGGCGACTGCACACCGTGGAGACGGGCCCGGACGCCGGACCGCGCTGGTCCGAGGAGACGGATCGGGTGCTGCGGGCGGGCGGCTGGTTCCCGGGCCGGTCGGTTCCCACGGAGACCTGGGAGAGCATCCTTCTGCAGACCGGCGAGTTCGACATCCACGATGCGGCACGGCGCTTCCTGACGGAGTTCGGAGCCGTGGGCGCTCCCTACCGGGAGCCGTGGGACTCGATGCCGTGGCTGGAGTTCTCGCTCGACCCGCTGCTCGCCATCTGGGACGCGGAGATCATCGAAGACCTCGCCGAGCGGGCGGGCGTCGATCTGTACCCCATCGGTATGCGGGACCGCGGGAACCAGCACCTGGCCATGGCGGAGGACGGGTCGGTCTACGCCGGCATGGACGACGTCTGGCTCCTGGCGCCCACCGCAGACGAGGCATTGCAGAGACTCACCAGCAGGATCCGGCCGGCGGCTTCCTGTTGATCATCATCGGCACGAGCGCGCGGCCCCCGGTTTGACCTACGTCACCCCCGGGGTATTCTCTCCGGCTCGATTGGCGTCCGCCCTGCCCCGTATGGCAGACTGTCCGAGTTGCTCGGTCGAGTGTTGATGCTGCGCGCCTCCCGCCGGGAGGACCGAAAGCGAGTCCCACAGTACTCGTCGTCCTAACTGCCACACGGCAGCGCTGGGGCGGACGTACGGGAATCTTTCGGGAAGTGTCAGTGCGGCACTGGCCAGGCACCCGGTGGCCTTCTGGCCCCGGTCTGCGGTTCCGGAAGGGCCGTGTGCATTCCCTGGAAGGGATGTCCGAACAAGGGACATCTGTGTCAGCGGAAGAGCGACACGCCCGACCGCGTGGGTCGGACAGAAGGGCTGGAACGCCGGGTTCCAGAGCGTTACGAGAGACAGGACTACTGAGTAGCCATGGCGGGACAGAAGATCCGCATCCGGCTCAAGGCCTACGACCACGAGGTCATCGACAGCTCGGCGAAGAAGATCGTCGAGACGGTGACGCGTACTGGTGCGTCGGTCGCGGGCCCGGTGCCGCTGCCCACTGAGAAGAACGTGTACTGCGTCATCAAGTCGCCGCACAAGTACAAGGACTCGCGCGAGCACTTCGAGATGCGCACCCACAAGCGCCTGATCGACATCCTCGACCCGACCCCCAAGACCGTTGACTCTCTGATGCGACTCGACCTCCCGGCCGGTGTCGACATCGAGATCAAGCTCTGAGGCCGGTGATCTGAGAGATGGCTAAGCAGATCAAGGGCATCCTGGGCGAGAAGCTCGGTATGACGCAGGTGTGGGACGCGAACAACCGCGTCGTCCCGGTCACCGTCGTCAAGGCCGGGCCCAACGTCGTCACCCAGGTCCGTACGAACGATGTCGACGGCTACGAGTCCGTCCAGATCGCCTTCGGCGAGATCGACCCGCGCAAGGTGAACAAGCCCCTCAAGGGCCACTTCTCCAAGGCCGATGTCACCCCCCGTCGCCACCTCGTCGAGATCCGCACCGCGGACGCCTCCGAGTACACGCTGGGCCAGGAGATCACCGCTGAGGTGTTCGAGGCCGGCGTGAAGGTCGACGTGACCGGCAAGAGCAAGGGCAAGGGCTTCGCCGGTGTCATGAAGCGTCACAACTTCAAGGGCCTCGGCGCCGGACACGGCACCCAGCGCAAGCACCGCTCTCCCGGCTCCATCGGTGGCTGCGCCACCCCGGGCCGCGTGTTCAAGGGCCTCCGCATGGCGGGTCGCATGGGCAACGAGCGGGTCACCACCCAGAACCTGACCGTCCACGCCGTTGACGCGGAGAAGGGTCTGCTGCTCATCAAGGGCGCGGTTCCCGGTCCGAACGGCGGCCTCGTCCTGGTCCGCACCGCGGCCAAGGGGGCCTGAGGTAATGAGCACTGTTGACATCCTTTCGCCGGCGGGCGACAAGGCCGGTTCCGTCGAGCTCCCCGCGGAGATCTTCGACGTCGAGAAGGTCAGCATTCCGCTGATCCACCAGGTCGTCGTCGCACAGCTGGCCGCTGCCCGCCAGGGCACGCACAAGACCAAGACGCGTGGCGAGGTCCGCGGCGGTGGCAAGAAGCCGTACCGCCAGAAGGGCACCGGTCGCGCCCGTCAGGGTTCGACCCGCGCGCCGCAGTTCGCCGGTGGTGGCGTCGTGCACGGTCCCGTGCCGCGTGACTACTCGCAGCGGACGCCCAAGAAGATGAAGGCTGCCGCGCTGCGTCACGCCCTCACCGACCGGGCCCGCCACAACCGCATCCACGTCGTCTCCGGCGTGATCGAGGGCGAGACCCCCTCCACCAAGGCCGCCAAGAGCCTGTTCGGCAAGATCAGCGAGCGCAAGAACCTGCTCCTGGTCGTCGACCGCTCCGACGAGGCCGCGTGGCTGTCCGCCCGCAACCTGCCCCAGGTCCACATCCTGGAGCCGGGCCAGCTGAACACGTACGACGTTCTCGTCTCGGACGACGTGGTCTTCACCCAGGCCGCTTTCGAGTCCTTCGTCGCCGGCCCGAAGGCCAACGACACCGAAGGGAGCGAGGTCTGATGGCTATCCGTCACCCCGCTATCGCCTCGAAGGCCGCGAAGAAGGCCAAGGAGGCTCGCGTCAAGAAGGCGCGTCGCCACGCCACCGAGGGCAAGAACACCGTCGAGACCCCGCTGAGCAAGTCCTTCACGGACCCCCGTGACGTGCTGCTCAAGCCGGTCGTCTCGGAGAAGAGCTACGCGCTCCTCGACGAGGGCAAGTACACCTTCATCGTGGACCCGAGCGCCAACAAGACCCAGATCAAGCAGGCCGTCCAGTCGGTCTTCTCGGTCAAGGTCACCGGGGTCAACACGATCAACCGCCAGGGCAAGCGCAAGCGCACCAAGACCGGCTTCGGTCAGCGCGCCGGCTCCAAGCGCGCGATCGTGACCCTCGCCGAGGGCGACCGTATCGACATCTTCGGCGGTCCGACCGCGTAAGCGGGTCGGATCGTCCGATATCGGACGAGGACTGAGAAATGGGAATCCGCAAGTACAAGCCGACTACGCCGGGCCGTCGTGGCTCCAGCGTCGCCGACTTCGTCGAGGTCACGCGGTCCACGCCGGAGAAGTCGTTGGTCCGCCCCCTGCACAGCAAGGGTGGCCGTAACAACTCCGGTCGTGTGACCGTCCGCCACCAGGGTGGTGGCCACAAGCGCGCCTACCGCGTGATCGACTTCCGTCGTCACGACAAGGACGGCGTGCCGGCGAAGGTCGCGCACATCGAGTACGACCCCAACCGCACCGCGCGCATCGCGCTCCTGCACTACGCGGACGGCGAGAAGCGCTACATCCTCGCGCCGCGTGGCCTGTCGCAGGGCGACCGCGTCGAGAACGGTCCCGGGGCCGACATCAAGCCGGGCAACAACCTGGCCCTGCGCAACATCCCGGTCGGTACCACGCTGCACGCCATCGAGCTGCGTCCGGGCGGCGGCGCGAAGTTCGCCCGCTCCGCCGGCGCCTCGGTGCAGCTGCTCGCGAAGGAGGGCTCGATGGCCCACCTGCGCATGCCGTCCGGTGAGATCCGCCTGGTCGACGTCCGCTGCCGCGCCACTGTGGGCGAGGTCGGCAACGCCGAGCAGAGCAACATCAACTGGGGCAAGGCCGGCCGTAAGCGCTGGCTGGGCGTCCGCCCGACCGTGCGTGGTGTGGTCATGAACCCGGTTGACCACCCGCACGGTGGTGGTGAGGGCCGTACCTCCGGTGGTCGCCACCCGGTGTCCCCGTGGGGCAAGAAGGAAGGCCGTACTCGTTCGCCCAAGAAGGCGTCGAACAAGTACATCGTCCGCCGCCGCAAGACGAACAAGAAGCGCTAGGAGCGGGTTTAGATGCCGCGCAGTCTCAAGAAGGGGCCCTTCGTCGACGACCACCTGATCAAGAAGGTGGACGCCCAGAACGAAGCCGGCACCAAGAACGTCATCAAGACCTGGTCCCGTCGCTCCATGATCGTGCCGGCCATGCTCGGCCACACGCTCGCGGTGCACAACGGCAAGACCCACATTCCGGTGTTTGTCACCGAGTCGATGGTCGGCCACAAGCTCGGCGAGTTCTCGCCGACGCGCACCTTCCGGGGTCACGTCAAGGACGACCGGAAGTCGAAGCGCCGCTAAGCGCGGGGTGGAATGACCATGACAGACACTGGAAGGACAACCATGGAAGCCAGGGCCCAGGCGCGGTACATCCGCGTCACGCCCATGAAGGCCCGCCGAGTGGTGGACCTCATCCGTGGCCTGAACGCCACGGAGGCTCAGGCGGTCCTGCGTTTCGCCCCGCAGGCCGCGAGCGTGCCGGTCGGCAAGGTGCTGGACAGCGCCATTGCCAACGCCGCGCACAACTACGACCACACCGATGTCGACAGCCTCTACATCTCCGAGGCCTACGTCGACGAGGGCCCGACCCTGAAGCGGTTCCGTCCGCGCGCCCAGGGCCGTGCCTACCGGATCCGCAAGCGGACCAGCCACATCACCGTGGTCGTCAGCAGCAAGGAAGGAACCCGGTAATGGGCCAGAAGGTAAACCCGCACGGGTTCCGGCTCGGCGTTACGACCGACTTCAAGTCGCGCTGGTACGCCGACAAGCTGTACAAGGACTACGTCAAGGAAGACGTCGCCATCCGTCGGATGATGACGTCCGGCATGGAGCGCGCCGGCATCTCCAAGGTCGAGATCGAGCGCACCCGTGACCGTGTGCGTGTGGACATCCACACCGCTCGTCCGGGCATCGTCATCGGCCGCCGCGGCGCCGAGGCCGACCGCATCCGCGGTGACCTGGAGAAGCTGACCGGCAAGCAGGTCCAGCTCAACATCCTCGAGGTCAAGAACCCGGAGACGGACGCTCAGCTGGTGGCCCAGGCCGTCGCCGAGCAGCTGTCCTCCCGCGTCTCCTTCCGCCGTGCCATGCGCAAGAGCATGCAGTCGGCGATGAAGGCCGGCGCCAAGGGCATCAAGATCCAGTGCGGTGGCCGCCTCGGTGGCGCCGAGATGTCCCGCTCGGAGTTCTACCGCGAGGGCCGTGTGCCCCTGCACACGCTCCGCGCGAACGTGGACTACGGCTTCTTCGAGGCCAAGACGACCTTCGGCCGCATCGGCGTGAAGGTCTGGATCTACAAGGGCGACGTCAAGAACATCGCCGAGGTCCGCGCCGAGAACGCCGCTGCCCGTGCGGGTAACCGCCCGGCGCGCGGCGGTGCAGACCGCCCGGCCCGTGGTGGCCGCGGTGGCGAGCGGCGCGGTCGCAAGCCGCAGCAGGCTGCCGGCGCCGAGGCCCCCAAGGCCGAGGCTCCCGCGTCCGCCGCTCCGGCTGAGAGCACCGGAACGGAGGCCTGACCGAAATGCTGATCCCCCGTAGGGTCAAGCACCGCAAGCAGCACCACCCCAAGCGCAGCGGCATGTCCAAGGGTGGCACGCAGGTTGCGTTCGGCGAGTACGGCATCCAGGCGCTGACCCCGGCGTATGTGACGAACCGTCAGATCGAGGCCGCTCGTATCGCCATGACGCGTCACATCAAGCGTGGTGGCAAGGTCTGGATCAACATCTACCCGGACCGCCCCCTCACCAAGAAGCCTGCCGAGACCCGCATGGGTTCCGGTAAGGGTTCGCCGGAGTGGTGGGTGGCCAACGTCAAGCCCGGACGCGTGATGTTCGAGCTGTCGTACCCCAACGAGAAGATCGCGCGCGAGGCCCTGACCCGTGCGGCTCACAAGCTGCCGATGAAGTGCAAGATCGTCAAGCGCGAGGCAGGTGAAGCGTGATGTCGGCCGGTACCAAGGCGTCGGAGCTGCGCGAGCTGGGCAACGAGGAGCTTCTCAACAAGCTCCGCGAGGCCAAGGAAGAGCTGTTCAACCTCCGCTTCCAGGCGGCGACGGGCCAGCTCGAGAACCACGGTCGGCTCAAGGCCGTCCGCAAGGACATCGCGCGGATCTACACCCTGATGCGTGAGCGCGAGCTGGGCATCGAGACGGTGGAGAACGCATGAGCGAGAACAACGTGACTGAAGAGACCAAGACGGACCGCGGTTTCCGCAAGACCCGTGAGGGTCTGGTCGTCAGCGACAAGATGGACAAGACCGTCGTCGTCGCCGTCGAGGACCGCGTCAAGCACGCGCTGTACGGCAAGGTCATCCGCCGTACGAACAAGGTCAAGGCGCACGACGAGCAGAACGCCGTCGGCGTTGGCGACCGGGTTCTCCTGATGGAGACCCGCCCGCTCTCGGCGACCAAGCGCTGGCGCGTCGTGGAGATCCTCGAGAAGGCGAAGTAATCAAGCGGGGGTCCGCCCCCGCTGCCTCCGCCGGGGGCTCAGCCCCCCGGCCCCCGGGCCGGCGGCTCGCCGCCGGCCTCGGCCGCGGCGGCCGAGCGGCCCCCGGCGGAGGTTGTCGCCTGCAGAGGCCTAAGTAATTCCTTCGGGGCAACCCCCGCAGGACAGTTCCGCCAGGCTCTCCGGCTCAACCCGGAGGGAACCGGCAGACAACCAGGAGATAGACGTGATCCAGCAGGAGTCGCGACTGCGTGTCGCCGACAACACGGGTGCGAAGGAGATCCTCTGCATCCGTGTGCTCGGTGGCTCCGGTCGCCGCTACGCGGGTATCGGTGACGTCATCGTCGCCACCGTCAAGGACGCGATCCCCGGTGGCAACGTGAAGAAGGGTGACGTCGTCAAGGCGGTCATCGTTCGCACCGTCAAGGAGCGCCGCCGTCCGGACGGCTCGTACATCCGCTTCGACGAGAACGCCGCCGTCATTCTGAAGAACGACGGCGACCCTCGTGGCACCCGTATCTTCGGCCCGGTCGGCCGTGAGCTGCGCGAGAAGAAGTTCATGAAGATCATCTCCCTCGCGCCGGAGGTGCTGTGAGCATGAAGATCAAGAAGGGCGACCTGGTCCAGGTCATCACCGGTAAGGACAAGGGCAAGCAGGGCAAGGTCATCGCGGCCTTCCCCCGCGAGGACCGTGTCCTGGTCGAGGGTGTCAACCGGGTCAAGAAGCACACCAAGGCCGGTCCGACGGCTCGCGGTTCGCAGGCCGGCGGCATCGTCACCACCGAGGCGCCGATCCACGTCTCCAACGTCCAGCTGGTCGTGGAGAAGGACGGCAACAAGGTCGTGACCCGCGTCGGTTACCGCTTCGACGACGAAGGCAACAAGATCCGCGTTGCCAAGCGGACGGGTGAGGACATCTGATGACGACCACCACCAGCCCGCGTCTGAAGCAGAAGTACCGTGAGGAGATCACGGGCAAGCTGCGTGACGAGTTCAAGTACGAGAACGTCATGCAGATCCCCGGTCTCGTCAAGATCGTGGTCAACATGGGTGTGGGCGACGCCGCCCGCGACTCCAAGCTGATCGAGGGCGCCATCCGCGACCTCACCACGATCACCGGTCAGAAGCCGGCCGTCACCAAGGCCCGCAAGTCCATCGCGCAGTTCAAGCTGCGTGAGGGCCAGCCGATCGGTGCCCACGTCACGCTCCGTGGCGACCGCATGTGGGAGTTCCTGGACCGCACCCTGTCGCTCGCGCTGCCGCGCATCCGCGACTTCCGCGGCCTGTCCCCCAAGCAGTTCGACGGCCGTGGCAACTACACCTTCGGTCTCACGGAGCAGGTCATGTTCCACGAGATCGACCAGGACAAGATCGACCGCGTCCGGGGTATGGACATCACCGTGGTCACCACGGCGACCAACGACGCTGAGGGCCGCGCGCTCCTCCGTCACCTCGGCTTCCCCTTCAAGGAGGCGTGAGCGAGATGGCGAAGAAGGCTCTGATCGCGAAGGCTGCTCGTAAGCCCAAGTTCGGCGTACGTGGCTACACGCGCTGCCAGCGCTGTGGTCGTCCGCACTCCGTGTACCGCAAGTTCGGCCTGTGCCGCGTGTGCCTTCGTGAGATGGCTCACCGTGGCGAGCTGCCGGGCGTGACCAAGAGCTCCTGGTAATCCCCTCAATCAGGGATTAGCAGGGCTCTCGGTAAGCATCTGGGGCGGCAGGACGTCCAGCTCGCATGCCTTAGGCTTGTGGGGTTGGGCGTCTGCCGCCGCCCTTACGACTTACTACGCCGTAGGTCCACCGCGCCGCACCCGTCCCGTCTCGGATCGGGGAGAGGGATGGCGCACCAGGAAACCCCGGCGAGAGAGGCCGAAGGCCAATTCATGACCATGACTGATCCGATCGCAGACATGCTGACGCGTCTGCGGAACGCGAACTCGGCATACCACGACTCCGTGGCGATGCCGCACTCGAAGATCAAGTCGCACATCGCGGAGATCCTCCAGCAGGAGGGCTTCATCACGGGCTGGAAGGTCGAGGACGCCGAGGTCGGCAAGAACCTCGTCCTGGAGCTGAAGTTCGGCCCCAACCGTGAGCGCTCCATCGCGGGGATCAAGCGGATCTCCAAGCCCGGTCTCCGGGTGTACGCGAAGTCCACCAACCTGCCGAAGGTTCTCGGCGGCCTGGGCGTGGCCATCATCTCCACGTCCCACGGTCTCCTGACCGACAAGCAGGCGCAGAAGAAGGGCGTGGGTGGGGAAGTCCTCGCCTACGTCTGGTAGTTCGGGAACGGAGGAGAGACAAAATGTCGCGTATCGGCAAGCTCCCCATCCCGGTTCCCGCCGGCGTGGACGTCACCATCGACGGCCGTACGGTCGCGGTCAAGGGCCCCAAGGGCGAACTGACCCACACCGTCATCGCGCCGATCGACATCGCCAAGGCCGAGGACGGCACCCTTCAGGTGCTGCGGCCCAACGACGAGCGGCAGAGCAAGGCCCTGCACGGCCTGTCCCGCACGCTGGTGGCGAACATGATCACCGGTGTGACCCAGGGATACGTCAAGAAGCTCGAAATCAGCGGTGTCGGTTACCGCGTCCAGGCCAAGGGCTCCAACCTGGAGTTCTCCCTGGGCTACAGCCACCCGATCCTGGTCGAGGCCCCCGAGGGCATCACCTTCAAGGTGGAGTCCCCGACCCGTTTCTCGGTCGAGGGCATCGACAAGCAGAAGGTCGGCGAGGTTGCGGCCAACATCCGCAAGCTGCGCAGGCCCGACCCGTACAAGGCCAAGGGCGTCAAGTACGAGGGCGAAGTCATCCGCCGCAAGGTCGGAAAGGCGGGTAAGTAAGCCATGGCATACGGACAGAAGATCCTTAAGGGCGACGCCTACAAGCGCGCCGCGATCAAGCGCCGCCACATCCGGATCCGTAAGCACATCAACGGTACGGCGGAGCGTCCGCGTCTGGTCGTTACCCGCTCGAACCGCCACATCGTGGCCCAGGTGATCGACGACATCAAGGGTCACACCCTTGCGTCGGCGTCCACCCTGGACACCTCGATCCGCGGTGGCGAGGGCGACAAGTCCGCGCAGGCCAAGCAGGTCGGCGCCCTGGTCGCCGAGCGCGCCAAGGCCGCCGGTGTCGAGGCCGTCGTGTTCGACCGTGGTGGTAACCAGTACGCGGGGCGCATCGCCGCCCTGGCGGACGCCGCCCGCGAGGCCGGACTCAAGTTCTGAGTCCTGGTTCCGTAGCTAGCGGAGACAGAGAGAGGTAATTCCAATGGCTGGACCCCAGCGCCGCGGTGGCGGTGCCGGTGGCGGCGAGCGGCGGGACCGGAAGGGCCGTGACGGCGGCGCAGCTGCCGCCGAGAAGACCGCGTACGTTGAGCGCGTTGTCGCGATCAACCGCGTCGCCAAGGTTGTGAAGGGTGGTCGTCGCTTCAGCTTCACCGCGCTGGTCGTGGTGGGCGACGGTGACGGCACCGTGGGTGTCGGTTACGGCAAGGCCAAGGAGGTGCCGGCCGCCATCGCCAAGGGCGTTGAGGAGGCCAAGAAGCACTTCTTCAAGGTCCCCCGGATCCAGGGCACCATCCCGCACCCGATCACGGGTGAGAAGGCTGCCGGCGTCGTTCTCCTCAAGCCGGCTTCGCCGGGTACCGGTGTTATCGCCGGTGGTCCCGTGCGTGCCGTCCTGGAGTGCGCCGGTATCCACGACGTGCTGTCGAAGTCGCTCGGCTCGTCGAACGCGATCAACATCGTGCACGCGACCGTGGAGGCCCTGAAGGGCCTGCAGCGTCCCGAGGAGATCGCGGCCCGCCGCGGTCTGCCGCTCGAGGACGTCGCCCCCGCGGCTCTGCTGCGTGCGCGTGCCGGGGCTGGTGCTGCGTAATGGCTCAGCTCAAGATCACGCAGACGAAGTCGTACATCGGCAGCAAGCAGAACCACCGTGACACCCTGCGCTCCCTTGGTCTCAAGGGCATCAACACGCAGGTCGTCAAGGAGGACCGCCCCGAGTTCCGCGGCATGGTGCACACCGTCCGCCACCTCGTGACGGTCGAGGAGGTCGACTGATCATGGCGGAGAACAACCCGCTCAAGATCCACAACCTCCGTCCCGCCCCGGGCGCCAAGACCGCCAAGACCCGTGTCGGTCGTGGTGAGGCGTCGAAGGGTAAGACGGCCGGTCGTGGTACCAAGGGCACCAAGGCCCGCTACCAGGTTCCGGAGCGCTTCGAGGGCGGGCAGATGCCCCTCCACATGCGTCTCCCGAAGCTGAAGGGCTTCAAGAACCCGTTCAAGACCGAGTACCAGGTCGTGAACCTCGACAAGCTGGCCTCCCTCTACCCCGAGGGCGGCGAGGTCACCGTCGAGTCGCTGGTGGCCAAGGGCGCTGTTCGCAAGAACAGCCTCGTCAAGGTCCTCGGCCAGGGCGAGATCTCCGTGGCGCTCCAGGTGACGGTCGACGCCGTCTCCGGTTCCGCCAAGGAGAAGATCACCGCTGCCGGCGGTTCCGTCACCGAGCTCGTCTGAACACCACAGGCGTCTCGATGACCTGAGCGATCCCGACCGGGGATACCCCAACATATGGGGTATCCCCGGTTGGTCGTTCCTAGGGCGGCAGTCTCGCCGGTAAGGTGGCCTGCACTGCCCTCTTTTCACAGGGTGCTGCACTTCGGGCACTCTGAGCGGCAGTTGACCGTTACTTATTCGTCGAACCTCAAGACCGTCACCCTTGACGCAGTTGCGCGGGGGTCGCAGGAGGCACCGTGCTCACCGCGTTCGCCCGGGCGTTCAAGACGCCCGACCTGCGCAAGAAGCTGCTCTTCACGCTCGGCATCATCGTGATCTACCGGGTCGGTACGCACGTCCCGATCCCGGGTGTCGACTACCGGAACGTCCAGACCTGTATCGACAATGCCCAGGCCAACCAGGGCTTGTTCGGTCTGGTGAACATGTTCAGCGGCGGCGCGCTGCTCCAGATCACGATCTTCGCGCTGGGCATCATGCCGTACATCACGGCGAGCATCATTCTGCAGCTGCTGACCGTGGTGATCCCGCGCCTGGAAGCCCTGAAGAAGGAGGGCCAGGCCGGTACGGCGAAGATCACGCAGTACACCCGCTACCTGACTGTGGCCCTCGCCATCCTCCAGGGCACCGGCCTCGTCGCCACCGCCCGCAGCGGCGCCCTGTTCTCGGGCTGCCCGGTGGCCAGCCAGATCGTTCCTGACCAGTCGATCTTCGTCACCATCACCATGGTCATCACCATGACCGCCGGTACGGCGTTCGTGATGTGGCTCGGCGAGCTCATCACCGACCGCGGCATCGGCAACGGCATGTCGATCCTGATGTTCATCTCGATCGCCGCCACCTTCCCGTCCGCCCTGTGGGCCATCAAGGAGCAGGGCTCCCTGGCCGACGGCTGGATCGAGTTCGGCACCGTCGTCGCGGTCGGTCTCGTCGTGATCGGCCTGGTGGTCTTCGTCGAGCAGGCTCAGCGCCGTATTCCGGTCCAGTACGCGAAGCGCATGATCGGCCGCCGGTCCTACGGCGGTACGTCGACCTACATTCCGCTGAAGGTCAACCAGGCCGGCATCATCCCTGTGATCTTTGCCTCGTCGCTGCTGTACATCCCGGCACTGGTCGCGCAGTTCGCCGGTGGAAACTCCGGCTGGAAGATCTGGATCGAGAAGAATCTTGCGTTGCCGGACGCCCCGATGCACATCGTCCTCTACTTCTTCCTGATCATTTTCTTCGCCTTCTTCTACGTGGCCATCTCGTTCAACCCCGAGGAAGTCGCGGACAACATGAAGAAGTATGGTGGCTTCATCCCGGGCATCCGGGCTGGCCGGCCGACCGCTGAGTACCTGTCGTACGTGCTCAACCGGATCACCTGGCCGGGTTCGCTGTACTTGGGACTGATCGCTCTCGTGCCGACGATGGCGTTGGCTGGTTTCGGGGCAAACCAGAACTTCCCGTTCGGCGGGACCAGCATCCTGATCATCGTGGGTGTGGGTCTCGAGACGGTGAAGCAGATCGAGAGCCAGCTCCAGCAGCGCAATTACGAAGGGTTCCTCCGCTGATGCGTATCGTCCTCGTCGGGCCGCCGGGCGCCGGTAAGGGAACGCAGGCCGCGTTCCTCGCTCAGAACCTGTCGATCCCGCACATCTCCACGGGCGACCTGTTCCGGGCCAACATCAGCCAGCAGACGGAACTCGGCAAACTGGCGAAGTCCTACATGGACGCGGGCAATCTCGTGCCCGACGAGGTCACGATCGCGATGGCCAAGGACCGCATGGAGCAGCCGGACGCCGAGAACGGCTTCCTGCTGGACGGCTTCCCCCGCAACGTCTCCCAGGCCGAGGCCCTCGACGAGCTGCTCGAGACCGAGAGCATGCAGCTCGACGCGGTGCTGGACCTGGAGGTCCCCGAGGACGAGGTGGTCAAGCGGATCGCCGGCCGCCGCGTCTGCCGCAACGAGTCGGCGCACGTCTTCCACGTGACGTACAAGCCGCCGGCCAAGGAGGGCGTCTGCGACGTCTGCGGCGGCGAGCTCTACCAGCGGGACGACGACTCCGAGGAGACCGTCCGCAAGCGGCTGGAGGTCTACCACACGCAGACCGAGCCGATCATCGACTACTACAAGGCGCAGGGCCTGGTGGTCACGATCTCCGCGCTCGGCAAGGTGGAGGACGTCACGACGCGCGCCATGGAGGCGCTCAAGCGTGGCGAGGGCGACAAGTAGTCGTTCATGCACAGCTACGGCCGCGGTTCCCCTCGGGGAGCCGCGGCTGCTGTGTGGGCGGGGTCCTCACGGGGCCCCGTATCGTTGAAGGCGTTCATGTTCTCCGAAGGTCCAGAAAGGCCGTAGCCCCCATGGTGCAGATCAAGAGCCCCGAGCAGATCGCCAAGATGCGTGAGGCGGGGCTGGTCGTCGCCGCCATTCACGCGGCGACGCGCGAAGCCGCCGTGCCGGGGGCCACGACGAAGGATCTGGACCAGGTGGCGCGCAAGGTGCTCGCCGAGCACAACGCCAAGCCGAACTTCCTCGGGTACGGCGGCTTCCCGGCGACGATCTGCACGTCCGTGAACGAGGTCGTCGTGCACGGCATCCCGTCCGACGACGTCGTCCTCAAGGACGGGGACGTCATCTCCATCGACTGCGGCGCGATCATCGACGGCTGGCACGGCGACGCGGCCTACACGGCCTTCGTGGGCTCCGGTCACGCGCCGGAGCTGGTCGAGCTCTCCCGGGTGACCGAGGAGTCGATGTGGGCCGGCATCGCGGCCATGAAGCAGGGCGGCCGGCTGGTCGACGTCTCCCGGGCGATCGAGACGTACATCCGCCGCCAGCCCAAGCCCGGCGGCGGCCGCTACGGGATCATCGAGGACTACGGCGGCCACGGCATCGGCACCGAGATGCACATGGACCCGCACCTGCTGAACTACGTCGACCGCCGGCGCGGCAAGGGCCCGAAGCTGGTGCCCGGGTTCTGCCTCGCGATCGAGCCGATGGTGTCGCTGGGGACGCCGAAGACGGAGGTCCTGGAGGACGACTGGACGGTCGTCACCACGGACGGTACGTGGTCGTCGCACTGGGAGCACTCCGTCGCGCTGACGGAGGAGGGGCCGCTGGTGCTGACGTCTCCCGACGGGGGCAAGGCGAAGCTGGCGGAGCTGGGCATCACGGCGGCACCCGACCCCTTGGGCTGAGCGCCTGCCGGGGAGGGCGGTTCGGACCGTCGGCGGCTGCGGGGGCGTGGGGGTTGTTCGCGCAGTTCCCCGCGCCCCTTCGGGGGCGCTTAAAGATCTCTCGGCTGGGGCAGGCTCTCTCGATTCGTGTTTCCGGGAGCCCTGACGTAGACTGACTCGTCGGCTCTTGTGCATCCGCATGTCTGCATGCGCTCGCACTGAGTCGATCAAGGTAGTCGATTCGAAGGGCGAAGCGTGGCCAAGAAGCAAGGTGCCATCGAGATCGAGGGCACTGTCGTCGAGTCTCTTCCGAACGCCATGTTCAAGGTCGAGCTCCAGAACGGCCACCAGGTCCTGGCACACATCAGCGGCAAGATGCGCATGCACTACATCCGCATCCTCCCTGACGACCGGGTCGTGGTGGAGCTGTCTCCGTACGACCTGACGCGTGGCCGGATCGTCTACCGCTACAAGTAGATCTTGCCCGCGCCCCGGCTTCCGGGGTGGTGGCACTGACCCGGAGAACCTCACCCATGAAGGTCAAGCCGAGCGTCAAGAAGATCTGCGACAAGTGCAGGGTGATCCGCCGTCACGGCCGGGTCATGGTCATCTGCGAGAACCCGCGCCACAAGCAGCGCCAGGGCTGACGCACGACCGCACCTCTGCATCCGCAGAATTTCGCGCGACGCAAGCTGAATATGTTCATACGCAGGACCCAGACCCCCGGGTCTGACACCCCCGGTCGGAGGCCGGGGACCCAGTTCGTACCTAGTACGGCGGCTGGGAGTCGGTTCTGTGGAAGACCTCCGTCAAGTAACTGGAGCCATTGAATGGCACGCGTTTCCGGTGTTGACATCCCGCGCGAAAAGCGCGTGGAGATCGCCCTCACCTATGTGTTCGGCATCGGCCGGACCCTCTCGCAGCAGACGCTGGCCGCCACCGGCGTCGACCCGAACACCCGCGTTCGCGACCTCTCCGAGGAGCAGCTCGTCGCGATCCGCGAGTACGTCGACAACAACATCAAGACCGAGGGTGACCTCCGTCGCGAGATCCAGGCCGACATCCGCCGCAAGGTCGAGATCGGTACCTACCAGGGTCTGCGTCACCGCCGCGGTCTGCCCGTCCGCGGTCAGCGCACCAGCACGAACGCTCGTACCCGCAAGGGCCCGCGTCGCGCCATCGCCGGCAAGAAGAAGCCGGGCAAGAAGTAGTCCGCAGCGGACTCGCCGTCCAGCGGTCTTCGCTGTAGGACCGACCACCTCCCGTAGGAGTTATAGATGCCCCCCAAGGGTCGTCAGGGCGCTGCCAAGAAGGTGCGCCGCAAGGAAAAGAAGAACGTCGCTCACGGCCACGCGCACATCAAGAGCACGTTCAACAACACGATCGTCTCGATCACGGACCCGTCCGGCAACGTGATCTCCTGGGCCTCCGCCGGCCACGTCGGCTTCAAGGGTTCCCGGAAGTCCACGCCGTTCGCCGCGCAGATGGCCGCCGAGTCGGCTGCCCGCCGCGCCCAGGAGCACGGCATGCGCAAGGTCGACGTGTTCGTGAAGGGCCCGGGTTCCGGTCGTGAGACCGCGATCCGCTCCCTCCAGGCCACGGGCCTCGAGGTCGGCTCCATCCAGGACGTCACCCCGACCCCGCACAACGGTTGCCGTCCGCCGAAGCGCCGTCGCGTCTGACGTTCGTTTCACGGGCAGCGGTTTCGGGCGGTACGGCTCTGCAAAGGGCCGTATCGCCCGTACCCTTGCAGTACCCGTCCCTTTTCGTCGGGGACGGATCAAGTCGGGCGTCAAATAGCGGGCGCCCCCGACTGAAGGATCTGATCCACACATGCTGATCGCTCAGCGTCCCTCGTTGACCGAAGAGGTCGTCGACGAATTCCGCTCCCGGTTCGTGATCGAGCCGCTGGAGCCGGGCTTCGGTTACACCCTCGGCAACTCCCTGCGCCGGACCCTCCTCTCCTCGATCCCGGGTGCGGCGGTCACGTCCATCCGCATCGACGGCGTGCTGCACGAGTTCACCACCGTGCCGGGCGTCAAGGAGGACGTCACCGACCTGATCCTCAACATCAAGCAGCTCGTCGTCTCCTCGGAGCACGACGAGCCGGTCGTGATGTACCTGCGCAAGCAGGGCCCGGGTCTGGTCACCGCCGCCGACATCGCGCCCCCGGCCGGTGTCGAGGTGCACAACCCCGACCTCGTCCTCGCCACGCTCAACGGCAAGGGCAAGCTGGAGATGGAGCTGACGGTCGAGCGTGGCCGCGGTTACGTCTCCGCCGTGCAGAACAAGCAGGTCGGCCAGGAGATCGGCCGGATCCCGGTCGACTCGATCTACTCGCCGGTGCTCAAGGTCACGTACAAGGTCGAGGCCACGCGTGTCGAGCAGCGGACCGACTTCGACAAGCTGATCGTCGACGTCGAGACCAAGCAGGCCATGCGTCCCCGTGACGCCATGGCGTCGGCCGGTAAGACCCTGGTCGAGCTGTTCGGTCTGGCCCGCGAGCTCAACATCGACGCCGAGGGCATCGACATGGGTCCGTCCCCGACGGACGCCGCTCTCGCCGCCGATCTCGCCCTGCCGATCGAGGAGCTGGAGCTCACCGTTCGGTCGTACAACTGCCTCAAGCGTGAGGGCATCCACTCCGTGGGTGAGCTCGTGGCGCGTTCCGAGGCCGACCTGCTCGACATCCGCAACTTCGGTGCGAAGTCGATCGACGAGGTCAAGGCGAAGCTGGCCGGCATGGGCCTGGCCCTGAAGGACAGCCCGCCCGGATTCGACCCGACCGCTGCGGCGGACGCCTTCGGCGCGGACGACGACGCGGACGCGGGCTTCGTGGAGACCGAGCAGTACTGAGTCTCTGCTTCCGGGGTTCGCGTCAGCGGACCCCGGATCTCCGACGGGCAACCGCTCGCTCGGATACTGACCCCGGTACCTGATACGGCCGGGGCAGACACCTAGGAGAAACACCATGCCGAAGCCCACCAAGGGTGCCCGTATGGGCGGCAGCGCCGCGCACGAGAAGCTGATGCTCGCGAACCTCGCGAAGTCGCTGTTCGAGCACGGCCGGATCACCACCACCGAGGCGAAGGCGCGCAAGCTGCGTCCGTACGCCGAGCGTCTGGTCACCAAGGCGAAGAAGGGCGACCTTCACAACCGCCGTCAGGTGCTCCAGGTCATCACGGACAAGAGCATCGTCCACACGCTCTTCACCGAGATCGGCCCGCGCTACGAGAACCGTCCGGGTGGCTACACCCGCATCACCAAGATCGGTAACCGCCGTGGCGACAACGCGCCCATGGCTGTCATCGAGCTGGTCGAGGCGCTGACGGTGGCGCAGGAGGCGACGGGTGAGGCCGAGGCCGCGACCAAGCGTGCCGCCAAGGACGCCGAGGCTTCTGAGGCTCAGGTCGATGTGACCAAGGCTGATGACGCCGAGGAGTCCAAGGACGCCTGAGCGTCTGCCGGGGATTGTTTGTTGGCGGCTGCGGCTTCGTCGTGGTTGTTCGCGCAGTTCCCCGCGCCCCTTAAAGGGGCGTTGGCGGGCCTGCTCCTCTTTGAGGGGCGGGCCCGCTTTTTGTTGCTGAGAGGATCTGTACGTGAGTGATGAAGCAGCAGCCGGTTACGTGCGTGTGCGTCTCGACCTGTCGTACGACGGGAGCGAGTTCTCCGGGTGGGCCAAGCAGGCCGGGGGGCGGCGGACCGTGCAGGGGGAGATCGAGGACGCTCTGCGGACCGTGACCCGGTCGGGGGAGACGTACGAGCTGACCGTGGCGGGGCGTACCGATGCCGGGGTGCATGCCCGGGGGCAGGTGGCGCATGTCGATCTGCCGCGTGAGGTCTGGGCCGAGCACCACCCGAAGCTGCTGAAGCGGCTCGCCGGGCGGCTGCCCAGGGACGTGCGGGTGTGGGCCCTCAGGGAGGCGCCCAGCGGCTTCAACGCGCGGTTCTCGGCGATCTGGAGGCGGTACGCGTACCGGGTCACCGACAATCCCGGGGGCGTCGATCCGCTGCTGCGCAACCATGTGCTGTGGCACGACTGGCCCTTGGACGTCGATGCCATGAACGAGGCCGCGCGGCGGCTGCTCGGGGAGCACGACTTCGCCGCCTACTGCAAGAAGCGGGAGGGCGCGACGACGATCCGTACGCTCCAGGAGCTGAGTCTTGTGAAGGGCGACGACGGGATCATCACCGCGACCGTGCGGGCCGACGCCTTCTGCCACAACATGGTGCGGTCGCTGATCGGGGCGCTGCTGTTCGTGGGCGACGGGCACCGGCCGCCGGACTGGCCCGCGAAGGTGCTGGCGGCCGGCGTACGGGACTCGGCCGTGCACGTCGTACGGCCGCACGGGCTGACGCTGGAGGAGGTCGGCTACCCGGCCGACGAGCTGCTCGCCGCGCGCAGCAAGGAGGCGCGGAACAAGCGGTCGCTGCCGTCGGCACGGTGCTGCTGACCGGCTTCCAGGGGCCCCTCACCGGCGGGCGGAGTTCCAGGTGGTGACCAGGCCCGAGAGGGCCGCGGTGGCGGCGTCGGCGTCGTTGCCGTCGCCGCGTGCCTTGGGGGAGAGCTCCACGTGGAGGAACTTGGCGTGGTGGCGCTCCGCGGCCTTGCCCTGGACGTTCGTGGCGCCTTCCAGGGGGCAGCGGGCCGACCAGCCCCGGCACACCCGCAGCCCGTCGGCCTGCATGGCGTCGGCCAGGGCGGCGGCCTCGGTGAGGGTGCTCCGCGCGGCTCCGGTGGACAGGACCGCCTCGTAGGGGCGGTCCGAGTCCTTGGCGAAGCCGTGCAGTTGCACGCCCGGGACGTCGCGTTTCTGGAGCTCCACGACGATGGCGTGGAAGACGCTGTCCGCCCGGTGGGCGACGTCGGCGGCGTCGCGCCGGCCCGCATCGCGGTGTGCGCCGGCGAGGACCAGCGAGCCGCCGGGGTTGTCCTCCAGGAGCCGCACGCCGAGGCGTTCGGTGTCCCGGTCGGAGACCGGGTGCGGTACCTGGGCGTTCCAGCGGACGTCGGAGTCGGCGGTCAGGTAGAGGCGCCCCCAGCGTTCGGCCCGGCCGGGGCCGGAGGCGGCGATCTCGTCGTACCTGCGGCCGGACTCGGTGTCGGTGAGGCGGGTGAGCTTCAAGCCGAGGGGGTCGAGCAGCCGTTCGGCCTTCGTGGCGTCGCCGTCCAGGAGGTGGCCGACGCTCTCGGCGACGCGCTCGCGCTGGGTGTCGTCCGGTGGAGAGTACGCGGCGTCGGGCTCCAGGTCCGCCGTGTACGCGAGGATCCTGCTGCGGAGGTCCACCAGCTCCCGGGCGCCCGGAGTGGAGTCGTCCGTTGACCGGTCTGGTGCCGATTGACAGCCGAACAAGGCGAGGACAAGTCCGATTTGGACCATAATTCGAGTCAAGTGTGACTGTCTTGTGACGGTAACTTCCGTGGTGCTTGTGTGCTTCATGTGAATATGATGCGGTGACACTTCGTAAACCTCTCCGGATCGCCCGGGCGGCAAGCGCTTTCGCGGCCATCATCGCCGTGACGACCGCGTGTACCTCCGCGGCCTCCTCACCTCAGGTGAAGCCGGACGGCCGCTCGTTCACCGTCGCCGCCGCCGGTGACGTGCTGATCCACCCCGAGCTGGTCGACCAGGCCGCCAAGGATGCCAAGAAGACCGGCGAGGGCGAGGCCGGGCTGGACTTCGGGCCGCTGCTCGCCGGGATCAAGCCGGTCGTCAGCAAGGCCGACCTGGCCATCTGTCACATGGAGACGCCCGTCGGAAAGCCGCGGGGGCCCTTCGAGGGGTACCCGGAGTTCCTCGTGCCGCCGCAGATCCTGACGTCACTCAAGGACGTGGGCTACGACACCTGCTCGACGGCCTCCAACCACACCTACGACCACGGCCTCGGGGCCGTGCGGCGCACCTTGAACGCCATGGACAAGGCCGGCCTCGGGCACACGGGCTCCGCCCGCACGCCCAAGGAAGCGGAACGGATCAACATCCGTGACGTCAACGGCGTCAAGGTCGCCCACCTCTCGTTCTCCTGGATGTCGTTCCTGAACCCGACGCCGGAGAAGGAGAAGTGGGCGTTCAACCAGATCGGCACGGACGCGATCAAGGACGCCGAGGCCCGGGCCCGCGAGAAGGGTGCCGAGGTGGTCATCCTCTCGGTCCACTGGGGGCTCGAGCACTACAACGAACCGAGCGCCCCCCAGCTGCAACTGGCGGAGCGGCTCACCACGGAGACCGGGGTCGACCTGGTGATCGGGCACCACGCCCATGTGGTGCAGCCGATCCAGAAGGTGAACGGCACCTGGGTCGCCTACAGCCTGGGCAACCAGGTCGCCCGTCACTCCTCGCCCACCGGGCTCACCGAGGAGGGCGCGATCGGCTGGTTCGAGTTCCGCGAGACGACCGACGGCTGGGACGTCTCCGCCCGCTACGCCACGACGCTGGTGGACATCCCGCCCGAGGTGGAGGCCGGTGAGAAGCCGCCCGCCGGCGCGGTCGAGGACCACCGGGTGGTGGACGTACGGCGGGCGCTCGACGCGCCGGGCGACCTCTCCGAGGAGCGGCTCGCCCGCTACCGGCTGGCGGCCGACCGCACGCGTGGCTTCCTGTACAACCGCGGGGCGCCGGGGGGCGACGGCCTGAAGGAGCTCACGCTGGAGCGTGACTAGCGCCACAGCGCATACGGGGCGACCGGCACAACTTCGGCGCTCCCCAACAGTCTTGTATACGGCGGTCCGTTGCCTCTCCCGCGGGAGCGGTGTTCTGTGCGGCCGTTCTTCACCCAGAGAGGCCGGAGGAGACCACCGGTGACACCCACCCGCGCCGTGCGCCCCGTGAAGGGGGGACGGCGGCGCAGCCGGAGACGCGCGGACATGCCGCTGCTGGGCGGCGTCCGTCCCCCGATCGCGCTGCTGTGCGTGCTGGTGCTGGCCCTCGCCGGCCTCACCGCCCAGGTGCTCGGCCCCGCCGGCGAGCAGGCCGTACCGCAGGCGGTGCTCTCCTCGCAGCGGCACTTCGCGGAGGACGGCGCCATCGCCCTGCGCGCCTCGATCGACGAGCGGGTCACCGACCTCAACCGCACCGCCGCCGCGCTGAACGCGGGGCCGCCGGTGAAGCCCGAGCGCGTCCTGTCCGACCTGGGGAAGACCTACCAGAAGTGGACGGGCACCACGGTCCTGGACCTGGAGAGCGGCAAGGTGCTGGCCGCCAGGGGGGAAACGATTCCCCTCGGGTGGCTCGACAAGGACGTCCTCACCGGGGACACGGCCCTCAAGCCCCGCATGGTGCGGCTGGAGACCGGTGACGTACGCCTGATGACCATGGCGGTCCTGGACTTCGAGGACCGGCCGCAGCAACTGCTGGTCGCCTCCAACAGCCTGTCCGTGCCCGCCATCAACCTGGGCCAGTTCCGCTCCATGGCGGTCGTCGCCACCGGCGGGGAGATCCTCGCGACGGCCGGCTTCGAGCAGTCCGAGGCGCTCAACTCCGACCAGGAGCGCAAGGAGCTCGGCTTCCTCCAGAAGCAGATGAGCGGGCTGTCCGCCAAGGCGGCACGGGAGACCGAGCAGGACCCGGTCAGCGCCAGGGAGCCGGGCTCCCGCGGCTACCCCGGTGTCAGCGGGACCCTGGTCGGCGGGAGCTACAACGGCCGTGTCGCCACGGCCGGTTACGCCTCCCTCTCGTCCGCCGACCCGGAGGAGAAGAAGAGCGTCGGCGCGGGCCTCGGGCTCACCGTCGTCGCCCTGCTGCCCGTGGTCCAGCAGGAGGGCGCCGCTGCGGACCGGGAGCTGTACGGGCTGCTGGCGGCCGGAGCTCTGGTGGTGCTCGGACTGCTCGCCGCGGCCGTGCTGTGGGTGACCGTGCAGCGGCCCCTGCTGCGGCTGTTCCTTGAGTCCCGCCGACTGGCCCGGGGCGACCTGACCCGCCCGGTGGACGTGCCCCGCTGGGGTGAGGCCGCGCGCATCGGCTCCGCACTGGAGAGGCTGCGCGCGCAGCTGGGCGGCCCGGCCGAAGATCCCGGCGGGCGCCAGCGCGTCAAGGGGCGGTTCGGGGTGCGCGGGCCGCTCGCGCTGACCGCCGTACTGCTGCTGCTGTGGTGTGTGCCCGTCGGCCTCCTGCTGAACCGCACCGACGACTCCGTCAGCATTCCGGCCAGCATGGTCGCGGACCAGCGTGACCGCACCGACCTGGTCGCCGACCGGGTGCGCCGGGCGCTCAACGAGGCGCAGGCGGACCTGGTCTCCACCTCCCGGCTGATCGACCCGGACGACGCCGACGCCGGACGGGCACTGCTCGAGGAGACCCTGCGCGAGCACACCCGCTACGAGGCGCTGTACCTCCTCGACGGGGACGGCGAGGTCGTCGCCCGCGCGGGCGAGGAGCCGCGCGCCGGTTTCGCCGACGGGGACGAGCTGCCGCTGGTCCGCGTGGCCGGAAAGGGCGAGAAGAAGCCGGTCGTCCAGGCCGGGGCGCCCCTGCCGGACCACAAGGGCATGACCCTGGTCGGCGAGGTCCGGGTGGAGTTCCTCAACTCGCTGCTGAAGCGGCCCGGCCTCGGCGAGGTCCGCGTGGTCGACTCCAAGACGCAGACCATCGCCGCCAGCGACGGCTTCCTGGCCTTCGAGGACCTGCCGCGCGACGCGCTCACCGATCTCGTCCGGGCCGGCAGCGTCCACGTCGGCGCCGGTCCCGTCGAGAACGGCCTGCTGATCCGCGAGGGGCGCGGGACCACGGTCGCCGCGGCCGCCCCGTTCTCCGGCGGCGGTGTGGCGGCCGACATCGGCTGGACCGTGGTCAGCTGGCAGAACGCCAAGGACTTCCAGATCACCGCGTACGAGCGCGAGGACCGCAGCGTCCTGGCCGGACTGCTCGGTCTGGCCCTGATCGTCGTCTGCCTCGGCTGGTTGTACCTGGTCGTGGCCCGGCCGATGCGGGCCCTGGCGGCCGGCGCGGAGAAGCTGGCCGACGGCGACCTCAAGTCCGTGCTGTACCCCCGCTACCAGGACGAGGTCGGCGCCGTCGTGCGCAGCCTCGAACTGCTCCGCCAGCAACTCCAGGCCCGTAAGCAGACCCAGGCGCGCCGGCTCGCGGAGCCGGAAGCCGGCGTTCGGGGAAGGTGACCCAGCCGTGCTCTATCTGTACTTCGTCCTGCTCACCGGCAGTGTGCTGCTGCTGGTGGCGGGCATCGTGGAACAGCGCCGGCACTACGCCAGCCTGCACAGCATCCCGTCGCGCGTGCTCGTGAACGGCATCCGCGGCAAGTCCTCCATCACCCGGCTGTGCGCCGGGGCGCTGCGCGGCGGCGACCTGGTGACCGTGGCGAAGACCACGGGTACGGCGGCCCGGTTCATCCACCCGGACGCCACCGAGGAGCCGGTCTACCGCAAGTTCGGCATCGCCAACGTGGTGGAGCAGATCGGCATCGTGCGCCGGGCCGCCACCTACCGGCCCGACGCCCTGGTCATCGAGTGCATGGCCGTCATGCCGGCCCTCCAGGAGGTGAACCAGAGCAAGCTGATCCGCTCCACGATCGGCGTGCTGTGCAACGTCCGCGAGGACCACCTCGCCGAGATGGGGCCCACCCTCGACGACGTGGCGCGGTCGCTGTGCCGCTCCATGCCGGAGGACGGCATCTGCGTCACCGCCGAGAAGGAGCGCTTCCACATCCTCCAGGAGGAGGCCGACGCCCGTAACTGCCAGCTCATCTACGCCGACCCGGAGACCGTCACCGACGAGGAGCTGCGCGGCTTCAGCTGGTTCACCTTCAAGGAGAACGTCGCGATCGCCCTCGTCGTGGCCGACCTGCTCGGCGTGGAACGGCGCGTCGCCCTCCAGGGCATGTACGACGCCCCGCCGGACCCGGGCGTGCTGTCCGTCGAGCGCTACGCGACGCCCGAGGGCAAGCGGCTCGCCTTCGCCAACGTCTTCGCGGCCAACGACCCCGAGTCGACGCTGATGAACATCAACCAGCTGCTCGACCTCGGAGCCATCCACCGGCCGCTGAACGTCGTGATCAACTGCCGGCCCGACCGCGTCGAGCGCAACGGGCAGATGGGCGAGATCATCCCCGACCTCCAGCCGGACCACGTCTTCGTCATCGGGCACCCCGCCAAGAGCGCGATCGACGCCATCCCCGCCGAGTGGCGCGACCGCGCGGTCGACCTCGGGGGCGAGCGCCGGTCGGCCGAGGAGTTCATGCCCGCCCTGCTGGAGCGCCTGTCCGCCGACTCCTCCCTGGTCGCCATCGGCAACATCCACGGCCAGGGCGAGGAACTGCTGGAGTACCTGGCCGAACTCCCGGCGGACGAGTCCGCCCCCGCGGAAGCGGACCGGCCCGCGGACGCCCCGGTGCCGCCGCATCAGCCGGCGCGCCTGGACCCGTACGCCTCGTATCCCGTGGCCTATGAGGAGCGCTACCAGGCCTCGCAGACCCAGGAGATCCCGGTGGTCCGCATCCCCGCTCAGCAGCGCCAGCCGTCGTGGGCCCAGCAGCACGCCGCTCAGCACCAGGGCCAGTACGGCCAGGGGCAGGGCCAGTACGCCGCCCCGGTCCAGGAGACCTGGCCGTACGGCGACGACGCGGGCGGCGGTCATCCGTACCCGGCGGCCGACGGCGGTGGGCAGCATCCGCGCCACTGACCTCCACGGGCGGGGACGACACCCAGCGCCCGCACGCCTGAGCCGACCGCCCCGCACCACGACCCGCACCCGTGCCCGGAGACCCCGTTGACCACCGCCGCCCTGACCCCCGAGATGGCCGCCCTCGGCATCGCCATCGGCCTGTTCTTCTCGTTGCTGTGCTACCTGACCACCAACCTGTCGCCCGGCGGCATGATCACGCCGGGCTGGCTCGCCCTGACCCTCATCGAGGACCTCCAGCGGGCGGCCATGGTGGTCGGCGTCACCGCCCTCACCTACGCGGGCACCAAGGTCATGCAGCGGCTGGTGATCCTCTACGGCAAGCGGCTGTTCGCCGCGGTGGTCCTGCTGGGCGTGCTGCTCCAGGCCACCGTGATGATCGTGCTGTCGATCGAGTTCCCGCTGCTCTACGGCAACCAGACCCTCGGCTTCATCGTGCCCGGCCTGATCGCCTACCAGATGGTCCGCCAGCCCAAGGGGCCGACGCTGCTGGCGACCGGCACCGTCTCGCTCATGGCCTACATCGTCGTCGCCGCCGGACTGCTGCTCGGCATCATGCCCACCGTCTGAGCCCGGCGTCCCGGCGACTGAGAACCCAGGAGAGAACACATGGCAGGGAAGAAGAAATCGAGGCCGGTCCTCTCCGGCCTCGTGGTGCTGGGGCTCGTCGCGACCTCCGGCTACCTCACCGTGGAGCTCCGCAAGCAGGAGGAGAAAGGCGTCCCGGAGATCACGAACGTCGGCGTGCTGGACGGCTCGGACCGGGCCGGCGGCGCGACGAAGACCCGCGACAAGGCCGGGGAGAGCTGGTCCCGGCTGGAGAACCCCGCCCGCTCCGTGCTGCGCGGGTCCGACGGCCAGGTCAAGGCGGTGTTCACCGACGGGGCGCGCACCGCGACCCTGACCGGACCGGCCCGCACCTTCACCGAGCCCTCGTCGACGAGCTCCAAGGTCTCCACGACGGACTGGGTCCGTCTCATGCCCGAGCCCTGGAAGAAGGGCGCGGACAAGGAGAAGTGGTTCAAGGACTGGTACGCCGAGTACGAGTCCAGCAAGGAGGACGACCTCCTGGCCATCTCCTTCCAGTACGTCGCGGGCGCCAAGCAGAAGAAGGACGAGCAGGGCACCGTCTACGCCGGTGACGCCAACTTCGGCCCCCTCAACGCGAACGGGGCGGAGGGCGGCGACCTGCGCCTGGAGCAGTCCGACTTCTACGACTACCTCGGCGTCCAGTACCCCTTCCGGGACGGCGTGATCGGCCAGCCGGAGACCGCGCGTGCCCGGTCGATCGACTGCTCGGGATACATGCGGATGGTGTTCGGCTACCGCGCCCGCTACCCGCTCATGTCCTCGGACGCGTCGGGCGACGGCCTGCCGCGCACCGCCAACGGCATGGCCCGCTCCAAGCAGGGTGCCGACATCCTGCCGCTCACCGGCATCTCGCCCAAGGACCGGCCCACCGGCATCGACCAGCTCCAGCCCGGGGACCTCGTCTTCTTCAAGCTCGACACCCGGACGAAGCAGCGCCTGGACCACGTCGGCATGGTGCTCGGCTACGACACCGAGGGCCACCTGCTCTTCGTCTCCAGCCGCGAGGAGGTCAACGGACCGACCATCGGCGACGTCGGCGGAGTGTCCCGGCTGGACGGCAACGGCTACTACGCCAAGACGCTGCGCAGCGCCAAGAGGCTGTGACCGGACGCGCGGCGGCGGCCGGTCACTCGTTGGCCGCCGCCAACGCCTGGGCCTGGCCGCGGCGGTGGATCTGACGGAACGTGTGCAGCTGGAGGTTGTCGCCCGTGGCGAACACCTCGGTGTCCTTCGTCGTCACGTCCTTGCCGCTGGTGAAGCCGGCGTTGGTGAAGTAGGCGTAGCGGCCGTAGGAGTTGCTGGTCGTGCGGCAGAACCCGGACTCGCAGAAGGCCTTCACGCCGCCGCCGGAGAGCGACTTGACGAAGCTCTTCTTGTTGGTCTGGCTCTTGGCCTTGGCGGCCTGCGCCTCCGTGTCGAAGACCGCCACGCCGACCGTCACCGCGATGCCGTCCGCGGAGTAGGTGACGCGTATCAGGCGCGTGCAGTCGTTCGCGGTGAGGATCTTCGGGAGCGTGCCGCCCGACGCCGAGGCGCAGTTCTCGGTGTCGGCCGTGGGGCCCTTCTTGTACGTCGTCTCACCCATGGTCAGCTGGGTGCCGGGGAAGAGGGTGTCCGGGCTGAGCGGAGCCTTGTCCTTCTTCGCGCTGGCGATGAAGTCCTTCGGGTCCAGCGGGGGCGGGGCGCTGGTCGGGGCGAACGACGGGGCCGAGGCGGACTCGCTCGGGATGCCGGCCGAGGGCACCTGGGAGGTCGGGCTGTTCGCCTGGTTGTCGCCGCCCGCCGAGACCACGGCCACGGCGACGGCAGCGCCGATCGCGACGGTGGCGAGCGCGCCGCCGCCGACCAGGAACAGCCGGCGTCGTTTGTTACGGGCCTCGGACGCCTCGGCGAGCGCGGCCCAGTCCGGAGACTGACCGCCCCCGCTGCTCCAGGGCTGCTGCGACTGCGGTTTCCATGGATCCCACTGGGACTGGGGTCCCCCCTGCCCAAAGCTCATGGGCCGCATCTTAGACGGGACATGGGGCGTGCTGGTCCGCCTGGTCGGGCCCTCGAACCCCTAGCGTTCCTCCCATGCGGACGGGCAAAGGCGACATCTTCGGGTGGTTGGGGCGACTGCTGCCGGCCGGGGTGCTGCTGGTGTGCCTGTGGTCCTGGCCGGTGGCCGCGGTCGGGGTGTGGCCGTCCGTCGTGGTCGGGGCGCTGCGGGCGCTGCGCCGTCCGCGCGGCGGCGGCTCCCTGCCGGGGTGGTGCGCCGCCGTGGCCGTCGATGTGCTGCTGTCGTCGGTGTTCCCGTACCTGCGGCCGGTGCGGCGCCGGACGCTGAGGAGGGCCGTTACCCTGTGTGCGGGCCTGTGCGTCTGCGTGGCGGATCGTCGGCGATGATCCCGCGTTTTGACCCCTGTGGTGAGCCCCGGTATTCTGCTCTTTCGTTGTGTATTGGCTTGCTCATTCTCACGGGACGGGCCCTTACACCGGTCCACCGGGCCGATGACCAGCGACCAGCACGCGGTTTGCGTCACCGCAGTGCGGTCAAGGCTGTCGTGATCGTTTCGGTGACCTGTTCAGGACCATTCACTCGAAGCGAAGGCTACGAACCGTGCGTACGTACAGCCCCAAGCCCGGCGATGTGACGCGCCAGTGGCACGTCATTGACGCTCAGGACGTTGTCCTGGGTCGTCTCGCCACCACCGCAGCGACCCTTCTCCGGGGCAAGCACAAGCCGATCTACGCGCCCCACGTCGACGCTGGTGACTTCGTCATCATCATCAACGCGGACAAGGTGCACCTGTCCGGCAACAAGCGCACCCAGAAGATGGCGTACCGCCACTCCGGCTACCCGGGTGGTCTGCGCTCCGTCCGTTACGACGAGCTGCTCGACAAGAACCCCGAGAAGGCCATCGAGAAGGCCGTCAAGGGCATGCTCCCCAAGAACACTCTGGGCCGTCAGATGCTCTCGAAGCTGAAGGTCTACAAGGGTGACCAGCACCCGCACGGCGCGCAGCAGCCGCAGCCGTACGAGATCACCCAGGTCGCGCAGTAAGTCCGGCCACCCCCTAAGACTGAAGAGAATCTGAGGAGAATCGTGGCCGAGACCACTGCCGAGCAGCCGCTCGAAGAGCTTGACATCGACAGCTACACCACCGAGTCCGAGGTCCCCGTCGAGGGTGAGTACACCTCGGAGTCCATGGCCTCCCGCTTCGGCGAGCCCCAGCCGGCCGCCGGCCTGGGCCGTCGCAAGAACGCCATCGCCCGCGTCCGGATCATCCCGGGCACCGGCAAGTGGAAGATCAACGGTCGCACCCTCGAGGACTACTTCCCGAACAAGGTGCACCAGCAGGAAGTCAACGAGCCCTTCAAGGTGCTCGAGCTCGAGGGCCGCTACGACGTCGTCGCCCGCATCGCCGGTGGCGGTGTCTCCGGTCAGGCCGGTGCGCTCCGTCTCGGTGTCGCCCGCGCGCTGAACGAGGCGGACGTCGACAACAACCGCGGCCCGCTGAAGAAGGCCGGCTTCCTCAAGCGCGACGACCGTGCGGTCGAGCGCAAGAAGGCCGGTCTGAAGAAGGCCCGCAAGGCCCCGCAGTACAGCAAGCGCTAATCGCGTCGCTGTCGTTGCGACTGTCTTCGCAACGTTGCGCCTGATTTCGCAACGATCGCCCCGGCGGCACGTTCTGTGCCGCCGGGGCGTTCCCGTACACAACCCCTGCGGACGTCGGACCGTCCCCGGGGATGTACTGGAGCCGCACTCTCTCGCAATTCGGAGGACACCACAGTGGGACGACTCTTCGGCACGGACGGCGTGCGCGGTGTCGCCAACGCGGACCTGACGGCGGAGATGGCCCTCGGCCTCTCCGTGGCCGCGGCGCACGTACTGGCCGAGGCGGGCACGTTCGAGGGGCACCGGCCGACCGCGGTGGTCGGGCGTGATCCGCGCGCGTCCGGGGAGTTCCTGGAGGCCGCCGTGGTCGCGGGCCTCGCCAGCGCCGGCGTGGACGTCCTGCGGGTCGGCGTGCTGCCGACCCCGGCGGTGGCGTACCTGACCGGAGAGCTCGGCGCCGACCTCGGCGTGATGCTCTCCGCGAGCCACAACGCCATGCCCGACAACGGCATCAAGTTCTTCGCCCGCGGCGGGCACAAGCTCGCCGACGAGCTGGAGGACCGGATCGAGTCCGTCTACGCGGAGCACCGCACCGGCGCCCCGTGGGACCGGCCGACCGGGGCCGGGGTGGGCCGCGTACGCGAGTACGAGGAGGGCTCCGACCGGTACGTCGCGCATCTGCTGCGTGCCCTGCCGCATCGGCTCGACGGGCTGAAGGTCGTCCTCGACGAGGCGCACGGCGCCGCCGCCCGGGTCTCGCCCGAGGTGTTCCAGCGGGCCGGCGCCGAGGTCGTCACGATCGGCGCCGAGCCGGACGGGCTCAACATCAACGACGGCTGCGGATCCACGCACCTGGACAAGATCAAGGCCGCCGTCGTCGAGCACGGGGCCGACCTGGGCATCGCGCACGACGGGGACGCCGATCGGTGCCTCGCCGTGGACCACACCGGCGAGGAGGTGGACGGCGACCAGATCCTGGCCGTGCTCGCTCTGGCGATGCGCGAGGCCGCCACGCTGCGGTCCGAGACGGTCGTGGCGACGGTGATGTCCAACCTCGGCTTCAAGCTCGCCATGGAGCGTGAGGGCATCCGGCTCGTGCAGACCGCCGTGGGCGACCGCTACGTGCTGGAGGAGATGAAGGAGCACGGGTTCGCCCTCGGGGGCGAGCAGTCCGGGCACGTGATCATCCTCGACCACGCGACGACGGGCGACGGCACGCTGACCGGGCTGCTGCTGGCGGCGCGGGTCGCGCAGAGCGGGCGTCCGTTGCGGGAGCTGGCGTCCGTGATGGAGCGGCTGCCGCAGGTGCTGATCAATGTGCCGGATGTCGACAAGTCCCGGGTGACGACGTCGGCCGAGCTGTCCGCGGCGGTCGCCGACGCGGAGCGGGAGCTGGGCGCTACCGGGCGGGTGCTGTTGCGGTCCTCGGGGACCGAGCCGTTGGTGCGGGTGATGGTGGAGGCGGCTGATATCGAGCAGGCTCGGTCTGTGGCCGGGCGGTTGGCTGATGTAGTGAAGTCCGCGCTCGGTTAGGGAGCGGGCTGGGGGTGGGGGGTTCTGTTGTTGGCGGGCCGCGGGTGGTGTGTGGCTTGTCGCGCAGTTCCCCGCGCCCCTTAAGGCTTACCGACCTGCCGGCGCTGTGTGGACCAGAGCCATTTCTGTACCAGCAGGGTCAGCGTGCCGGCGACGATGATGCCCAGCAGGTTCAGCAGGAGTTGTTCCGTGGAACCCCAGGTCTGGTTCATGTCGCCGTAGCTGAGGGCTACGGCGGCGTTCGCGGCTGCCGGGATCGTGGTCACCGAGATGGCCACGCCCACCAGGGCGCCCGACTTGGCGGAGGTCAGGGAGAGCGTGCCGGCGATGCCGGCCAGGACCGCCACGACGAACGAGAACCAGTCGGGGGCGTAGATGAAGCCCGTGTTGGGGCGGTCCGCCATCAGTTGCCGCTCGCTGAACAGGTCGACCGCGTCCATGAAGAGGCTGAAGCCGACCGTCACCGCCATCGCCACAGCGAAGCCCACCAGGAGGGCGACCAGCGAGCGCAGGGCCAGGCGTGCTTTGCTGCGGACGATCGCGGTGCAGAGGCCGGCGAGCGGGCCGAACTCCGGGCCCACCGCCATGGCGCCCACGATCAGGATCGCGTTGTCCAGGACGACACCGCAGGCCGCGATCATCGTGGCGAGGGTGATGAACGCGAGGTACGTGGCGGAGAGGGTCGACTCCTCGTGCGTCGCGTCGGTCAGATGCTCCCACAGGACCGCGTCCGCGCCCTCGCCGGGTGCGTCGGCCTCGGCCTGGTCGGCCCGCTCGGACAGCGACAGGTCGATGGCCTCGACGGCGATGGAGCCGCTGGTGTCGATGCCGAGCTTCCGCAGGCCGGTGAGCAGTTCGTCGCCCGCCTCGCGCGCCACGTCGCACATCACGACGTCCCCGGCGGGGTCGCGGGCGGCGTCCGGCAGCACGACGAGGTGCGTGGTGCCGACCGTCTTGTCGATCAGCCGCACTACGTCGTCGGTCTTCTCGGACGGCGTGATCAGGCGCAAGTGGAGCATGACGGCTATCTAACCGGTCTTTGCCCTGGACGTCACAGCTTGCGCAGGCTGAGGCGCTGCACCTTGTGGTCCGGGCCCTTGCGCAGGACGAGGGTGGCGCGGCCGCGGGTGGGGGCGATGTTCTCGACCAGGTTGGGCCGGTTGATCGTGCGCCACATCGTCCGCGCGTAGTCGAGGGCTTCCTCCTCCGAGACCTGGGTGTACTTGCGGAAGTACGAGGACGGGTTCTGGAACGCGGTCGCGCGCAGCTTGCGGAAGCGGTTGAGGTACCAGTGCTCGATGTCCTCGACGCGGGCGTCGACATAGACGCTGAAGTCGAAGTAGTCGGCGAGGCCGACCCGGGTGCGGCCGTCCTTGCCGGGGAGGGCGGGCTGGAGGACGTTCAGGCCCTCGACGATCAGGATGTCGGGGCGGCGGACCGTGAGCTTCTTGTCGGGGACGATGTCGTAGATCAGGTGGGAGTAGACGGGTGCCGTGACCTCGTCCTTGCCGGCCTTGATGTCGGCGACGAAGCGGGTCAGCGCGCGGCGGTCGTAGGACTCGGGGAATCCCTTCCGCGACATCAGGCCGCGGGCCTGGAGCTCCTTGGTGGGCAGCAGGAAGCCGTCGGTGGTGACCAGTTCGACGCGCGGGTGTTCCGGCCAGCGTGAGAGCAGGGCCTGGAGGAGCCGGGCGACCGTCGACTTGCCCACGGCGACCGACCCGGCGACTCCTATGACGAACGGGGTGCCGGACTGGGAGCCCTGCTCGCCGAGGAAGGTGTTGAGCGCTCCTCTGAGGCCGTCCGTGGCACCGACGTAGAGGTTGAGGAGTCTGGAGAGCGGGAGGTAGATGTCCCGGACCTCGTCGAGGTCGATGACATCGCCGAGACCGCGCAGTTTCTCGACCTCCTCGGCCGTCAGCGGCAGCGGCGTCTTGTCACGCAACGCGCTCCACTCGGCTCGGGTGAGGTCGACGTAGGGAGTCGCCTCCGGCCGCTGCCGGTGGGCGCTCCGGGGTATCGAGGAGACCGGAGAGATCACAGTCCATTGTTACGGGCGTACGAACGGACCGTGAGGTGGGATCCGTCACGCAGGGTCCTTAGGTCGTCCTATTTGGGAGAAAACCGGCCAAGGGGAGGAATGTCAGTGGCGTGCGTCACAGTTGTGGGAAGGGTGGGCCCAGGCCGGGGTCCAGGAACGCCGAGGGGTGACCCATGACGTATGCGATAGAGGCGGAAGGTCTGGTCAAACGGTTCAAGGAGACCGAGGCGCTGGCCGGTGTCGATCTGGCGGCCCGCAAGGGCACGGTGCTCGGGCTGCTGGGCCCCAACGGTGCGGGCAAGACGACCGCGGTGCGGATCTTCGCGACGCTGCTGCGCCCGGACGGGGGCACGGCCCGGGTGGCCGGCCACGACGTGGTCCGGGAGGCCGGGGTCGTGCGGGCCATGGTCGGGCTGACCGGGCAGTACGCGGCGGTCGACGAGAACCTGACCGGCACGGAGAATCTGCTGCTCATCGGCCGGCTGCTGGGCCTGCCGAGGCGGGAGGCGAAGGCGCGGGCGGGGGAGCTGCTGGAGCGCTTTCAGCTGACGCACGCGGCCGGCCGGGCCGCGAAGACGTTCTCGGGAGGCATGCGCCGGCGCCTGGACCTCGCGGCAAGCCTGGTGGGGCGGCCCCGCATCCTCTTCCTCGACGAGCCGACCACGGGCCTCGACCCGCACAGCCGCGGTGAGCTGTGGGACATGCTGCGCGGCCTGGTCGCGGACGGTGCGACCGCCCTGCTGACCACGCAGTATCTGAACGAGGCCGATGTGCTCGCCGACGACATCGTGGTGATCGACAAGGGCCGGGTGATCGCCGAGGGCACGCCGGACCGGCTGAAGGCCCAGGTCGGCGGCCAGGTGCTGGAGCTCCGGCCGATCCTCGGGCAGGACCTCACGCGGGCGCACGCGCTGGTGGCCGGGGCCGCCGGGCCGGAAGCCCGGATCGAGGGCGAGATGATCACCGCGCCGGTGAAGGACCCCGAGCTGATGCCGGCCGTCGTGCGTGCCCTGGACCGGGAGGGGATCGCGGTGGGCGAGCTGGCCCTGCGCCGTTCCTCGCTCGACGAGGTCTTCCTCGCCCTGACCGGCCACCGCGCCGAACCGGGCGAGCCCGAGCAGAACGGCGGCGCGGCCGTCCAGGAGGACGACGAGCTGGAGAAGGCGGTGAGCCGGTCATGACCGCCACCACCATCACCGCGCCCGTCACCGCGTCGGGCCGCGTGCCGCCCCTCGCCGGAGTGCGGCAGACCTTCACGATGGCCTGGCGGAGCCTGGTCGCCGTCAAGCACAACCCGCTCGAACTGGTCGACTACAGCATCACGCCGATCATGTTCGTGTTCCTGTTCACCTACGTGCTGGGCGGGCAGATGGCCGGATCGCCCGACGCGTATCTGAAGTACGCGCTGCCCGGGATCATCGTGCAGAACACCCTGTTCATGACGATGTACACGGCGATGGCGCTCAACACCGACCTCACCAAAGGTGTCTTCGACCGGCTGCGCAGCCTGCCCATCGCGCGCTCGGCCCCGCTGATCGGGCGGATCACGGCCGACCTCGCGAAGCACGTGTGGGCGATGCTGCTGATGATCGGCCTCGGACTGGCGCTCGGCTTCCGCGTCACCGGCGGGTTCGACGGGTTCCTCCTCGGCGTGCTGCTGGTGGTGGTGTTCGCCGCGGCCGTGTCGTGGTGCGCGGTACTGATCGGGATGCTGGCCGGTGACGCGGAGAAGGTGCAGGCGTTCGCCTTCACCCTCATCTTCCCGATCACCTTCACCAGCAGCGCCTTCGTCGTCGTCGACACCATGCCGGGCTGGCTCCAGGCGTGGAGCGACGTCAACCCGGTCACGCACCTGTCCGACGCCTTCCGCGGGCTGCTGCTCGGCGGGGCGGTGGCGGAGCCGGTGCTGTGGTCGTTGGTGTGGGCGGCGGGGATCGCGCTCGTGTTCTATCCGCTGGCGATGAGGGCCTATCGGGCGAAGGCGTGAGATCGAGGGGTCAGGCCTTCGTACCCCGGTGGGAATTTCCGATTCCGGGCACGCTACGGCCGGTTCGGCGCGGTCATGGACCCTAAGCTGCCGCCCATGTGTGGAATCGTGGGATACGTGGGACCGCAGTCGGCGCTCGAGGTCGTGATGGCCGGGCTGAAGCGGCTGGAGTACCGGGGGTACGACTCGGCGGGCGTCGCCGTGCTGGCCGACGGCGGGCTGGCGGCGGCCAAGAAGGCCGGCAAGCTCCTCAACCTGGAGAAGGAACTGGACGGCAAACCACTGCCGACAGGTACGACGGGCATCGGACACACCCGGTGGGCCACACACGGCGGACCGACGGACTCCAATGCCCACCCGCACATCGACAACGCGGGCCGGGTCGCGGTGGTGCACAACGGCATCATCGAGAACTTCGCCCTGCTGCGGTTCGAATTGGAGGAACGGGGGCACGAGCTGGCCTCCGAGACCGACACCGAGGTCGTGGCGCACCTGCTCGCCGAGGAGTTCTCGTCGTGCGCGGACCTCGCCGAGGCGATGCGGCTGGTGTGCCGGCGGCTGGAAGGCGCCTTCACGCTGGTCGCGGTGCACGCCGACGAGCCGGACGTGGTGGTGGGCGCGCGGCGCAACTCGCCGCTGGTGGTGGGCGTCGGAGAGGGCGAGGCCTTTCTCGCCTCGGACGTCGCCGCGTTCATCGCCCACACCCGGTCGGCGATCGAGCTGGGCCAGGACCAGGTGGTGGAGCTGCGCCGGGACGGCGTGACGGTGACGGGCTTCGACGGCCGCCCGGCCGACGTCCGCTCGTACCACGTCGACTGGGACGCGTCGGCCGCGGAGAAGGGGGGCTACGACTACTTCATGCTCAAGGAGATCGCCGAGCAGCCCAAGGCGGTCGCCGACACGCTGCTGGGCCGTATCGACGGCTCCGGTTCGATGACCCTGGACGAGGTGCGGATCCCCGCGGGGGTGCTGCGGGAGATCGACAAGGTCGTCATCGTCGCGTGCGGTACGGCCTTCCACGCCGGGATGATCGCCAAGTACGCCATCGAGCACTGGACGCGCCTGCCGTGCGAGGTGGAACTGGCCAGTGAGTTCCGGTACCGGGACCCGATCCTGGACGCGCAGACCCTCGTCATCGCCATCTCCCAGTCCGGCGAGACCATGGACACGCTCATGGCGCTGCGGCACGCCCGCGAGCAGGGCTCCAAGGTGCTGGCGATCTGCAACACCAACGGCTCGACGATCCCGCGCGAGTCGGACGCGGTGCTGTACACGCACGCCGGTCCCGAGGTGGCCGTCGCCTCCACCAAGGCGTTCCTGACGCAGCTCGTCGCCTGCTATCTGGTCGCCCTGTACCTGGGCCAGGTGCGGGGCACCAAGTGGGGTGACGAGATCCGGGCGGTGATCCGCGACCTGTCCTCGATCTCCGGCGCGGTGGAGCAGGTCCTGGGCACGATGGAGCCGGTGCGGGAGCTGGCGCGCACGCTCGCCTCGAAGAACACGGTGCTGTTCCTCGGCCGGCACGTGGGGTATCCGGTGGCGCTGGAGGGCGCGCTGAAGCTCAAGGAGCTGGCCTACATGCACGCCGAGGGGTTCGCGGCGGGGGAGCTGAAGCACGGGCCGATCGCCTTGATCGAGGAGGATCTGCCGGTGGTCGTCGTGGTGCCGTCGCCGCGCGGGCGGTCCGTGCTGCACGACAAGATCGTGTCCAACATCCAGGAGATCCGGGCGCGGGGCGCGCGGACGATCGTCATCGCGGAGGAGGGGGACGAGGCGGTGGTGCCGTACGCGGACCACTTGATCCGGGTACCGGTCACGCCCACGCTGCTCCAGCCGCTCGTGGCCACAGTGCCGCTCCAGGTGTTCGCGTGTGAGCTGGCGACGGCTCGCGGGAACGAGGTGGACCAGCCCCGGAACCTGGCGAAGTCGGTGACGGTGGAGTAGCGGAGCGACGGAGAGGGGCGAACGGCCGGTCGCCGTTCGCCCCTGTGCGGCTGGTGACTACCAGTTGATGCAGGTCTTCGGGACCCAGCCGTTCACCTTGTCGCCGCCGTAGTACCACATGTTGCTCTTCTTGCCGCAGGCCTTGTACGAGCCGCCCTTGTAGGCCTTGCCGTCGTTGCAGATCCCGCCGCGCTTGCCCTTGCCCCAGATGCCGAGGGCGGTGGCGCTCGTCTTCGGCGAGGTGCGGACCTTGACGGTCTCCTTGGCCTTGACGTTGACGATCGCCTTGCTGCAGTCCTTCGGCGGGGCCGCGGCGGCGGTGCCGGCGGTCGCGACGGTGCCGGTGAGGGCCGTTGCGAAGAGAGCTATCGAAGTGGCCGCGGTCCCCAGCGACTTGAACTTCATGGTGGTGCGTCCTCCCGTTGTGTGCGATGCAGTTTGCACATCGCGGTCATCGCGAACTGTACAAGGGGGAGGGGGAGTTCACGTTCAGGGGTTCAGCAGGGGAAGTTCCAGGGCGGCGGCGGCTTGGGGCTGTAGGGGAGCTTGGTCCAGCCGTCGGGGGTCACGTGGTAGAAGTCCCCGTTGTCGCCGTCCATCCGCGAGCTGCCGTTCACGTGCACGATGTCCGCGTGGAGGCGGTAGTGGAAGCCGCCCATCATGCCGACCACGCGGAAGAAGATCCGCACGTCCAGACCCTCCGTCAGGGGGGACAGCGGTGGCAGGAGGTGCTCGATCTCGTCGAAGCAGCTGCCGGTGCGCTCCCGCAGCATCGCGTGGAAGTGGCGCTCCAACGCGTCGGCGGGGGCGGGTAGTTGCCGCACCGCGACCGGCTCCAGCAGTTCCAGCAGATGCGTGTGACCCCGTTCCCGCGCGATGTCCACCGGGCGCCGTCCGTCCCGGGTGCGCTGCGTGCGCCAGGCGCCGTGCGCGATCAGCCGGGAGACGACCGCGACCGTGGCGCCGTGCCAGGCGGCCTGGTGCAGCGGGGCGAACCCGCTGCGGTTCCCGGGGCGGGCGAGATTGACCCGCTCGGGATTCTTCACCAGCTCCCCGAACAGGCCGTCCCAGTCGGCGTCCCGGGCCAGGTCCGAGAACCGGTCCCGCTCCTTCAGGTACCAGTCCCCGTAGCGCTCGCGGTCGGTGACGCCGTCCCATTCCATGCCGATCATGCTAGGGGGTGTCCGCAAAGTCCCGCCTGCCTCGCGGCGTCCGGCACGCCCTCTCGCCGCCGTCGAGGCCGAAGGCGGCGGAGTCTCGCCGTAGGGTGCTGCGCATGAGCATCATCGGGGTCGGGATCGACGTCGCCGAGATCGATCGGTTCGCGGCGTCGCTGGAGCGTACGCCCGCGTTGGCCGGGCGGCTGTTCGTGGAGCGGGAGTTGTTGCTGCCCAGCGGGGAGCGCCGGGGGGTCGCCTCCCTGGCTGCCCGGTTCGCTGCCAAGGAGGCCCTGGCCAAGGCGCTCGGGGCTCCGCCCGGGCTGTTGTGGACCGATGCCGAGGTGTGTGTCGAGGACAGTGGGCAGCCCTGGCTGCGGGTGACCGGGACCGTGGCGGCGCGGGCCGCCGAGCTGGGGGTGCGGTCCTGGCATCTGTCCCTGAGCCATGACGCGGGTGTCGCCTCGGCCGTTGTGATCGCTGAGGGGTGACGGGTGGCGCGGGGACTCGACAGTAGCGCGTCGGAGGGCTTGGCATGACCACGGTGGAGGGCGTCGAACCTCGCGGTACGCAGCACTGCGAGACGTCGGCTCTGGGCGTGCTGCTGCGGCACCAGGGACTCGATCTGTCCGAGCCCATGCTCTTCGGTCTCGGGTCCGGGCTGTCCTTCATCTACTGGGACAGCAAGAACATGGACTTTCCCTTCCTCGGCGGGCGGGTCAAGCCCTTCGAGCTCACCAGGAACCTGGCCGCCAGGCTGGGGCTGGAGCTCGCGGTCCAGGAGACCGGCTCGGCCCGTAAGGGATGGGAGAACGTTGCGAGCGCCATCGACGCCGGCCGTCCCGTAGGGCTCCAGCTCGACAGCTACCACCTGGACTACTTCACCTCGAAGGTGCACTTCGGCGGTCACGTCGTCGCCCTGTACGGCTACGACGAGCACGACGCCCACCTGGTGGACACCGACCAGCAGGGCGGAGCGGTGACCACGAGCCTGAGCGGCCTCGCCCGGGCCAGGGCCGCGCGCGGACCGATGACCGCCAGGCACCGGTCCTTCACGCTCACCGCCGCCGGGAAGGTGCCCTCCCTGGAGAGCCGGATCGTTCCGGCCGTCACCGAATGCGCCGACGCCTTCCTCGACCCGCCCATCGCCAATCTCGGCCACCGAGGCATCGAGAAGGCCGGGAAGCTCGTACCCGGCTGGCTCCGGCGCACCGACGCCCCCCGGCGGGACCTGCCGCAGGCCGCCCTGCTGATGGAGAAGGCCGGCACCGGCGGTGCTCTGTTCCGCAACCTCTACCGCGACTTCCTCGCCGAATGCGCCCAGCTCCTCGACAGCGGTCACCTGCGCACCGGCCACAGGCTGTACTCGGAAGCGGCCGGCTTGTGGACGGACGTCGCGGCGCTCATCACGGACGCCGGTGAGTCGGGCGATGAGCAGTACCTCGGACGGGCAGGCACCGTCCTGCGCGACATCGCGCGCATCGAACGCGAAGCCATGGAGGCGCTGAGCCGCCTGCGCGGTGAAGCCCCCGCCGGGTGAGGGCGAGGGCTTCGCGGGCGGGCGTCAGCAGATGGTCTGGCTGCTGTTCACCCGCGTGATGTTGCGGAATGTCGTGTTCTCGCCGCAGGGGCTCTCCCTGATGGCCGAGTTGGTGACCGTCAGGTTCTGGATGGTGATGTCCTTGTTGTTCGGGAACTCCGAGCGGGCGGCCAGGCGCAGTTCGCCGCCGCCCGAGATCGTGCCGCTCTGGGCCGCGAGGTTGACGTTGTAGCAGTTCTCGATCAGAACCGAGTTGTTGCCGGTGTTGGAGATCGTCACCTTGTTGATCGTCGCCCCGCCGCTCTCCGACACGCAGAACACCCCGCGTCCGCCGCCGCGCGCGATGACCTCGCCGACCCGGATGTTGGTCGGGTAGCCGCTGCCGACCCGGCCGTTGCGGTTGGCCATGCGGAAGGCCGCGTAGCCGGTGCCCGTGCCCGCGTTCTCCGCGTCCACCTTGGTGACGTTGGCGTTGATGGTCTGGTTGAGCAGCAGGCCGGACTCGCCGACGTTGCGGGCGGTGACCGTGCCGATGGTGATGCCGTCGACGCCGTAGGTCTCGACGGCGTGGCTGGACGCGCCGGAGACGTAGACGTTGTCGATGCGGACGTTGCGCGTCCACTGGCTGGTGTCGCCGCGGTTGTCGATGCGGATGCCCAGGCCGCGGGAGAGGCGCATGTCTATCTGGCCGAGCACGACGTTCTGGACGTTGCGCAGGAAGATGCCGTAGAGCGGGGTGCCGGTGAGCTTGAGGTTCTGGACCTCGACGTCGCGGGTGCCGCGGGAGTAGACCGGCGCCTGGTCGCCGGAGCCGCTGCCGGTGACGTTGATGGTGCCGCAGACGTCGAGGACGGTGTAGCTCGGGAGCGAGATGCGTGAGCCCGCCGAGATCGAGCCCGAGCCGCGGACCACGACCCGCTCCTTCGAGGTGCGGCCCGACGTGAGGCTGTTGACGGCCGCCTGGACGGCGGCGCGCATGTCGGTGCCGGTGTAGACGGTGCTGCCGCCGCGCCGGGCGGTCCAGTTGCCGCCGTTCTGCACGGCCTCGGCCTGGAAGGAGCCGTCTCCGCAGGCAGCCGCTCGCGTGGGGGCTGCGGTGGCGGGGGCGGTCAGGGTGCCGGCGGCGGTGAGGACGGCGGTGGCACCGGCGGCGGCGAGGAATGCGGCTCTGCGTCCCATGGTGGCCTCGGTTTCGTCGAATGTGGGGGGTGTGAAAGCGCTTTCTGCGCGGCCGGTGAGTCTGGCAAAGGGCAGGCAAAGCGTCAATGGATGCGACACGGTCCGCAGTTGCGCGAGATACGGGGGAGTGGCCGGGCGGTCCTACGGGAAACTCGACCGCATGCGTAGTGCGTACAGCGTGGACACGGTCAGGACCGCCGAACGGGAGCTGATGGCGCGGCTGCCGGAGGGGGCGCTGATGCAACGCGCCGCCGCCGGACTCGCCGCGGCCTGCGCCGACCTGCTGGGGCGGGTGTACGGGAGCAGGGTCGTGCTGTTGGTCGGGAGCGGGGACAACGGGGGTGACGCGCTGTACGCCGGGGCCCGGCTGGCCCGGCGCGGGGCCGGTGTGACGGCGGTGCTGCTCGCGCCGGAGCGGGCTCACGCCGGGGGACTCGCGGCGCTGCGGCGGGCCGGGGGGCGGGTCGTGGTCGCCGGTGGGGCCGGAGGTGCCGACGGGGGCGCGCAGGGCGTCGAGGAGCTGGTCGAGCGGGCGGATCTCGTCGTCGACGGGATCGTCGGGATCGGTGGGAAGGGCGGGCTGCGGCCGGACGCGGTGCCGCTGGCCGCCGCCGCCGAGCGGTCGCGGGGCGCCGTGGTCGCCGTCGATCTGCCGAGCGGGGTCGACGCCGACACCGGGGAGGTGCGCGGCGTCGCGGTCCGGGCCGATCTGACGGTGACGTTCGGAACGCACAAGCCCGGGCTGCTGATCGATCCGGCCCGGGAGTACGCGGGGTCGGTGCGGCTGGTGGACATCGGTCTCGAGCTGCCGGCCGAGCCGGAGCTGGAGGCGTTGCAGCACGCGGACGTGGCGCGGTTGCTGCCGCTGCCGCGGGCCGAGAGCGACAAGTACCGGCGGGGTGTCGTGGGCATCGCCGCCGGGTCCGCGCGCTATCCCGGGGCCGCCGTGCTCGCCGTCGCCGGGGCGCTGCGGGGCGGGGCCGGGGCCGTGCGGTACGTCGGGCCGGCCGGTGACGCCGTCCTCACACGGTTCCCCGAGACGCTCGTGTCGGACCAGGGGCCGAAGCACGCGGGGCGGGTGCAGGCGTGGGTCGTCGGGCCGGGGGCCGGAGACGACGCGGCGACGGTCGGGGAGGTGCTGGCGGCGGACGTCCCGGTGCTGGTCGACGCGGACGGGCTGCGATTGGCCGAGGCGGGGATCGTACGGGCACGGCGGGCGCCGACCCTGATGACGCCGCATGCCGGGGAGGCGGCGGCGCTGCTCGGGGTCGACCGGGCGGAGGTCGAAGGCGGACGGCTGGCGGCGGCGCGGGAGCTGGCGGGGCGATACGGGGCGACCGTGCTGCTGAAGGGGTCCACGACGTTGGTCGCCGACTCGGGGGGCGGTGCGGTGCGGGTCAATCCGACGGGGACGTCCTGGCTGGCCACGGCGGGGAGCGGGGACGTGCTGTCGGGGCTGGCGGGGTCGTTGCTGGCGGCGGGGCTTTCCGCGGTGGACGCGGGGAGTGTGGGGGCGTATGTGCACGGGCTGGCCGGGAGGCTGGCGGCGGACGGGGCGCCGGTGGGGGCGCATGACGTGGCGGCGGCTGTTCCTGAGGCCTGGCGGAATGTTCTGGGGTGAGTGAGACGGATGTGCGGGTGGCTGGGGGCCCGCATCCGGGGGCTGCCGCCCCCGGGCCCCCGCTTCCCGCCTGGACGGCCTCGTCCTCGAGCGCCGGACGGGCTGAGAGTGGCTGAGCGCCGTTGGCGGGTGCGGGTGGCTGGGGGGGGGTCCCGCATCCGGAGGCTGCCGTCCCCGGGCCCCCGCTTCGGCCTGGACGGCCTCGTCCTCAAGCGCCGGACGGGCTGAGAGGCCTGAGCGCCGTTGTCAGGTGCGGGCTGTCCGGGGGACCCGGCCGCGCGGCAACTCCGGGCCGCCCCGGCAGCCCGTTTCTCTGCTCGCATGACCAGCAGACGTACCGCCGGGCGCGCCCTCGCCCTCCTGCTCGCCGCTGTGACCGCGCTGCCCGCCGGTGTCGCCGGTGCCGCTCCCGTACCGCCCGCCCCGGGGCCCCTGGGCGAGCTGGTCCCGGGCGTCGCTCCGGGGCCCGCGTAGCCCTGGTCCGTCGACACGCCCGACCAGGCGCTGCCGCCGGTGGTGTACACGCCGTCGGCCGCGGAGGAGGCCGTCGAGCCGCGCAGGGCGGTGGAGGGGACGTACGCGCTCGTCGAGTACGTGCCGTTGGGGGAGGCGGTCGCGCGGGTGAGCTGTACCGGGAAGACCGGGCCGTATCAGCGGCAGGTCGAGCGGTGGCTGGGGCTGAGGGTGGACGGGAGACAGTCGGCGGCCGACTGCCGGGCCGTCCGGGCGTTCCAGGTGAGTCAGGGGATCAAACCGGCCATCGGGTTCGCCGGGCCCGTGACATGGGCCCGGATGCAGTACCTGTCGGCGCGCCGGAACCCCAATGCCGCCGGTCGGTGCCCGGTGCGGAGCCACCCCGTGGCGTGTGTGGATCTCAGCCGGCAGCTGACCTGGGTGCAGAAGGGGCGCAAAGTCGTGTTCGGGGCCGTCCCGATCCGCAGCGGGCGGGCCGGGTACCGGACCCGGGCCGGGTGGCACAGGGTCTACTGGCGGTACAAGAACCACTGGTCGACGCTGTACAACACGCCCATGCCGTACTCCCAGTTCTTCAGCGGCGGGCAGGCCTTCCACGGTGTCTACGGCAGTCTCAACACCACCGTCGGCTCCATGGGCTGCGTCAATCTCTCCGTCCCCGACGCGCGGAGGCTGTGGAGCGTGCTGAAGAAGGGTGACCGCGTGTTCGTGTGGGGGCGCAGGCCCGGGACGTAGCAGCCCCCGGCGGGGCCGCCGCCTCGGGCGTGTCGGGCCCCTCTGAGACACTGGGCGCGATGAGCGAGAGAACAGCCCCGCGGACCGCGCCCCTGCGCGCCCGCGCGGAGATCGACCTGGCCGCCCTGCGGGCCAATGTGCGGGCGCTGCGTGCCCACGCGCCGGGCGCGGCCCTGATGGCCGTCGTGAAGTCCGAGGCGTACGGCCACGGGGCTGTGCCGTGTGCCCGCGCGGCCGTCGCCGCCGGGGCGGACTGGCTGGGCACGGCGACGCCCGAGGAGGCCCTCGCCCTGCGGGCCGCCGGGCTGCCGGGCCGCATCATGTGCTGGCTGTGGACGCCGGGCGGGCCCTGGCGCGAGGCGATCGAGGCGGACCTCGACGTGTCCGTCAGCGGGATGTGGGCCCTGGCCGAGGTCACCGAGGCGGCCCGGCTCGCCGGGCGGCCCGCCCGGGTGCAGCTCAAGGCCGACACGGGGCTCGGGCGGGGCGGCTGCCAGCCCGGGGACGACTGGGCCGGGCTGGTCCGGGAGGCGCTGCGCGCCGAGGCCGAGGGGCTCCTGCGCGTCACGGGGCTCTGGTCGCACTTCGCCTGTGCCGACGAACCCGGCCATCCCTCCATCGCCGCCCAGCTCGGCCGCTTCCGGGAGATGGTCGCGTACGCCGAGGAGCAGGGCGCCCGCCCCGAGGTCCGGCACATCGCCAACTCGCCGGCCACGCTCACGCTCCCCGAGAGCCACTTCGACCTGGTCCGCACCGGCATCGCCACCTACGGCATCTCGCCCAGCCCCGAGCTCGGCACCCCGGCCGACTTCGGACTGCGCCCGGTGATGACGCTGTCCGCCTCACTCGCCCTGGTCAAGCACGTGCCGGGCGGGCACGGCGTCAGCTACGGCCACCGGTACGTGACGTCCGGTGAGACCACCCTCGGCCTCGTCCCGCTGGGCTACGCCGACGGCATCCCGCGGCACGCCTCCTCGGCCGGGCCCGTCCTGGTCGAGGGCAAGTGGCGCACGATCGCGGGGCGGGTCGCCATGGACCAGTTCGTGGTCGACCTGGGCGGCGACGAGCCCGCGCCGGGCGCCGAGGCGGTCCTCTTCGGGCCCGGCGATCGCGGCGAGCCCACCGCCGAGGACTGGGCCCAGGCGGCCGGAACCATCGCCTACGAGATCGTGACCCGGATCGGAACGCGCGTTCCTCGCGTCTATGTGAATGAGGAACAGGACGGGTAACTCGCACAGAGGACCGGTCACGCGAAGAACAACGGGCACCCTGGCAACACAAGCACCAGTACCAGGCACCCTGACCAGCACCATGAGCATCCACAGAAGCACCCCGGCGAAGAGGAGCGGTACGTGAGCGAGAGCAGCGCGGAGGTCGTCGCGAACGCCGCCACCGCGGCCGTCGCGGCCTCCGCCGCGGGGGCGGCGGGAGGCTGGCGCCGGGCGACCGGCATCGCCGGCGTCGCGATAGGCGTGGTGGCCGCGGGCGCGGCCGCCGGTGTCGCCCTGGAGCGGATGACGGTCGGCCGGGGCATGCGCCAGAAGGCCCGGCTCGCCCTCGACTCCGCGGGACCCTACGGCTCGCTGCGCGGCATGCCCGGCAAGGCGTTCGCGGACGACGGCACGGAGCTGTACTACGAGGTCGACGACCTCGACCCGGAGGCCGCCCCCGCCGCCCTCGGCCCGCGCCGCCGCCGGCTCTTCGGCCGCAAGGCCCCCGCCCCCGTCACCGTCGTCTTCAGCCACGGCTACTGCCTCAACCAGGACTCCTGGCACTTCCAGCGGGCGGCGCTCAGAGGCGTCGTACGGACCGTCCACTGGGACCAGCGCAGCCACGGCCGGTCCGGGCGGGGCGTGGCCCAGGGGCGGGACGAGCCGATCACCATCGAGCAGCTCGGCCGCGACCTCAAGGCCGTCATCGACGCGGCCGCGCCCGAGGGGCCGATAGTGCTGGTCGGGCACTCGATGGGCGGCATGACGGTGATGGCGCTGGCCGACCAGTACCCCGAGCTGGTCCGGGAGCGGGTCGTCGGGGTGGCCTTCGTGGGGACGTCGTCGGGGCGGCTCGGCGAGGTCAACTACGGGCTTCCGGTGGCCGGCGTCAACGCGGTGCGGCGGGTGCTGCCCGGCGTGCTGAAGGCGATGGGGCAGCGGGCCGACCTGGTGGAGAAGGGGCGCCGGGCGACCGCGGACCTGTTCGCCGGGATCATCAAGCGGTACTCCTTCGCCTCCCGGGACGTCGACCCGGCCATCGCCCGGTTCGCCGAGCGGATGATCGAGAGCACGCCCATCGACGTGGTCGCCGAGTACTACCCGGCGTTCAACGACCACGACAAGACCGAGGCGCTCGCCCACTTCGCCGACATGCCGGTCCTCGTCCTGGCCGGGGTGCAGGATCTGGTCACGCCGAGTGAGCACAGCGAGGCGATCGCCGATCTGCTGCCGGAGGCCGAGCTGGTGCTGGTGCCGGACGCCGGGCACCTGGTGATGCTGGAACACCCGGAAGTGGTCACCGACCGCCTCGCCGACCTGCTCACCCGCACGGGTGCCGTGCCCGCAGGAGCTACCGTGAAGGGTTATGGAAGCACCAGCAGCACCGCACAACCCGGCTGAGTCCGGATCCGTCCAGATCGTCGTCACGTCCCCCGAGCAGATGCGGGAGCTGGGCCGCCGGCTCGCGAAACTGCTGCGCGCGGGTGACCTGGTGATGCTCAGCGGAGAGCTCGGGGCGGGCAAGACGACACTGACGCGTGGGCTGGGCGAGGGGCTCGGCGTGCGCGGGGCCGTCACCTCGCCGACGTTCGTGATCGCCCGGGTGCATCCCTCGCTGGGCGACGGGCCGCCGCTGCTCCATGTCGACGCGTACCGGCTGTCCGGCGGTCTTGACGAGATGGAGGACCTCGATCTCGACGTCTCGCTGCCCGAGTCCGTGGTCGTCGTGGAGTGGGGCGAGGGCAAGGTGGAGGAGCTGACCGAGGACCGGCTCCAGGTGGTCATCCACCGCGCGGTGGGCGACACGACCGACGAGGTCCGGCACATGACGATCACCGGTGTGGGGGAACGCTGGGCTTCGGCGGACCTGAGCGTGCTCGCGGCGTAGCTCCCGCCGCGTGGTGTTTTGATGAACGTTCCGACAAGGCGTCGGCAAAATGTTGCGTTCGGCGTCTTGTGCGTGGTCACATGGTATCCAGTCCGTAGTTAGGTGTACCTAACTACGTCCGCCCCGCCTTCGGGAGGCGTCCATGTCGGCTACAGAGAGCAAGGGGCAGCCGCTGCCGTTCGCGGTCGCCGGGGTGTCCATGCGGGACCTGCTGGCGGCGGGCGAGGCGGCGGCACTGATCTCCACGCCACCGCGGGCTCCCGAGCCGGAGCGCACTGAGCCACTGGCGGACCACCGCGAAGCGGCCTAGCGGCCGGCCATGGCCCGGTGGCCCGGCGGCCCGGCGGCCGATCAGGGCCTCGCGGCCTTGCGGCCTTGCGGCCTTGCGGCCTTGCGGCCTTGCGGCCTTGCGGCCTTGCGGCCTTGCGGCCTTGCGGGCTGCGGCTTAGCGGACGGTCACGAACTGGGGCCTGGCGGCCCAGTGGCTTAGCGGACGATCACGGCCCAGCGGCCCAGCGGCCTGGCGCTCTTGCGCCTTGGCGGGCCACCGTGGAGCGGCCTAGCGGCCGACCATGACCTTGCGGCCCGGTGGCCCGGCGGCCTAGCGATCGAATGGCCTTGCGGCCTTGCAGTCCGGCGGCCCAGTGGCCCAGCGGACGATCACGACCTGGGACCTCGCAGCCCGGTGGCCTGGCGGCCCAATGGCCTGGCGGACGATCACGGTCTTGCGGCCCAGTGGCCCGGCGCCCTTGCGTCCTGGCGGGCCACCGTGGAGCGGCCTAGCGGCCGACCATGACCGTGCGGCCCGGTGGCCCGGCGGCCCGGGGCCGACCATGGCATTGAGGTCTTGCGGGCTACGGCTGAGCGGACGATCACGGCCTTGCGGCCTAGCAGTCCGGCATCCCAGTCGCCCAGGGGACGATCACGACCGGGGCCTAGCAGTCCGGCCGCCTTGCAGTTCGGCGGCCTGGTGGCCCGGTGGCACCGCGGGCTTGCGCCCTGGCGGAGCACTGCGGAGCGGTGTCGTGGCCTAGCGGACGACCACGACCTTGCGGCCGATCGTCGCGAAGGTCCACATCGCCTCGCCGTCCTCGCGTGACTCGCGGATGCCGCCCGTGCGTACGTTCGGGGCCGGTGCGGCGGTCGGGTCGGTGACGGCCGCGCTGAAGCCGATGACCACGCCGTCCACGCTGGTGAAACGTACGACGTGCTCGATGGGGACGCCGTCGGAGCCGGTGATGGCGTTCGAGCGGGACGTGACCAAGTAGTTTCCCGGGGCGGGGTCCACCGCGCTCGGGTGGACCCCGAACGTACGGGTGACCGTCTCGTCCTCGCCGACCAGCCACACCCGGTCGCCGCCCAGGGAGTACACGACCCGTGCGCCCATGCCGGAATCGCCGGGCAGTGCGGCGGGGTCCTTCCTGGCCCGGGGCGGCGCCTTCGAGACGCCCGCCGCCGGTGCGGCGCCCGCCTGTGACCTGCCCAGACCGGCCGGGAGGGTCTGCGACGCCTGGTGGGCGAGGTAGCCGACCGTCGCGAGGGCCGCGGCGGTGAGCCCGGCCACGATCCCCGAGCTGCTGAGTGCCACCGGCTCCCACCTCCGTGTCGTACGTCCCTGTCGCGCACGGTGCGTATGCCGCGCCGTGACGGTAGGTGACGGTAGCAGCAGGTGACGGCCCGCCAGGTACGTCCGACACGGGCCCCGGGGAGCCGTAGGCTGTTTGCGTGCTCTTGCTCGCTCTGGATACCGCCACACCCGCCGTCACCGTCGCGCTGCACGACGGCCGGGACGTCATCGCCTCGTCGAGTCAGGTGGACGCGCGCCGGCACGGGGAACTGCTGCTGCCCGCGATCGACCGGGTGCTCGCCGGGGCCGGTCTGAAGCTCGACGCCGTCACCGGGATCGTCGCCGGCATCGGTCCGGGCCCGTACACCGGGCTGCGCGTCGGACTGATGACCGCCGAGACCTTCGGGCTCGCGCTCGGCGTCCCCGTGCACGGCGTGTGCACGCTGGACGGCCTCGCCTACGCCGCCGACCTGGAGGGCCCGTTCGTCGTGGCGACCGACGCCCGCCGCAAGGAGGTGTACTGGGCGCGCTACGCCGACTCCCGCACCCGCGTCACCGACCCGGCCGTCGACCGGCCCGCCGACATCGCCGAGCAGGTCGCGGGGTTGCCCGCGGTCGGCGCGGGCGCGCTGCTGTACCCGGACACCTTCCCCCAGGCGCACGAGCCCGAGCACGTGTCCGCCGCCGCGCTAGCCAGGCTGGCCGCGGAGAGGCTGGCGGCGGGTGAGGAATTCCCCGCGCCCCGGCCGCTGTACCTGCGCCGCCCCGACGCCCAGGTCCCCAAGAACTACAAGGTGGTCACGCCCAAGTGACCGAGTCCGAGACGTGTGTGCTGCGCGAGATGCGCTGGTGGGACATCGACCCCGTGCTGGAGCTGGAGCGTGCCCTGTTCCCCGACGACGCCTGGTCGCGGGGCATGTTCTGGTCCGAGCTGGCCCATGCGCGCGGGCCGGAGGCGAGCCGGAAGTACCTCGTGGCCGAGGAGGGGGAGCGGATCGTCGGGTACGCCGGTGTCGCCTCCTCCGGCGAGCAGGCCGACATCCAGACCATCGCCGTCACCCGGGAGTACTGGGGGACGGGGCTGGGCGGCCGGCTCCTCACCGAACTGCTGCGGGCCGCGACCGCCTTCGAGTGCGCCGAAGTGATGCTGGAGTGCCGGGTGGACAACATCCGCGCGCAGAAGCTGTACGAGCGCTTCGGCTTCGAGGCCATCGGCTTCAGGCGCGGCTACTACCAGCCGGGGAACGTGGACGCCCTGGTGATGCGACTGACCACGAAACCCGACAGCGGCTCCGCCGCGGGTTCGGCTCCCGTACAAGGAACCCAGATCAATGACTGACTCACGCGACGAGCCTCTCGTTCTCGGCATCGAGACCTCCTGCGACGAGACCGGCGTCGGCATCGTCCGCGGCACCACCCTGCTCGCCGACGCCGTCGCCTCCAGCGTCGACGAGCACGCCCGCTTCGGCGGTGTCGTGCCCGAGGTCGCCTCCCGGGCGCACCTGGAGGCGATGGTCCCGACCATCGACCGCGCGCTGAAGGATGCGGGAGTCAGCGCCCGCGACCTCGACGGCATCGCCGTCACCGCCGGCCCCGGCCTCGCCGGTGCCCTGCTGGTCGGCGTCTCGGCGGCGAAGGCGTACGCGTACGCCCTCGGCAAGCCCCTGTACGGCGTCAACCACCTCGCCTCGCACATCTGCGTCGACCAGCTGGAGCACGGCGCGCTGCCCGAGCCGACCATGGCCCTGCTGGTGTCGGGCGGCCACTCCTCGCTGCTGCTGTCCTCGGACATCACCTCCGACGTCCGCCCGATGGGCGCGACCATCGACGACGCGGCCGGTGAGGCCTTCGACAAGATCGCCCGCGTGCTGAACCTGGGCTTCCCGGGCGGCCCGGTCATCGACCGGTACGCACGCGAGGGCGACCCGGGCGCGATCGCCTTCCCGCGCGGGCTGACCGGTCCGCGTGACCCGGCCTACGACTTCTCCTTCTCCGGGCTGAAGACGGCCGTGGCGCGCTGGATCGAGGCCAAGCGGGCGGCGGGGGAGGAGGTCCCGGTGCGGGACGTGGCGGCCTCCTTCCAGGAGGCGGTCGTGGACGTGCTGACCCGCAAGGCCGTCCGGGCCTGCAAGGACGAGGGCGTCGACCACCTGATGATCGGCGGCGGTGTGGCCGCCAACTCCCGGCTGCGCGCCCTGGCGCAGGAGCGCTGCGAGGCGGCCGGGATCCGGCTGCGGGTGCCGCGGCCCAAGCTGTGCACGGACAACGGCGCGATGGTCGCCGCGCTCGGCGCCGAGATGGTGGCCCGGAACCGGCCCGCGTCGAGCTGGGACCTGCCGGCGGACTCCTCGCTGCCGGTGACGGAGCCGCACGTGCCGGGCCACCGGCACGACCACGACCATGTGCACGAGATCAGCAAGGAGAACCTCTACTCGTGACGGTCGCCATGATGTGGGAGGCACGGGCGGTGCCCGGCCGGGGCGAGGACCTGCTGGCCTGGGCCCGGGCGCAGGAGCTGCCCCGCGCACCCCTGCGCCGGGAGACCCTGCGCGCTCCCCAGGACCGGGTCCTCGTCATCACCTGGTGGGACGCCCCCTACGACGCCGAGCTGCCAGAACTGCCGGAGCCGGAGGGGGAGTTGGTCACACGGGCCGTGCACCGGTGGCGGTTCGAGTCGGTCGGCGGCGCCTGACTCCGGGCCGGCCGGAAAGCGGACGGTGGATCATCCGGACACTGCCCGCGCGATGTCGTCCACGTCGGCGAGGGCCGCGTCGAATCCCTCGTCAGCGCACACACCGACCGGGCTGAGCACCACCTCGTCCACCCCGGCCGCGCGGTACTCCTCCAGTTCGCGCGCGATGCGGGCCGGGGCGCCGTATGCCAGGACACCGGCCTCGACCAGCGCTTGCGCGCCCTTCTCCGGGTCGTCGGCGCTGACGTCGAGGCCCGCCCGGCGCAGCATGTCCACGTAGTGGTCGGTGACCAGATGGCCCGCGTTGCCCAGATAGGCCAGCCGGCGCGGATCGCGGCCCGGCCGGGCGACCGCCACGTGCACCACCGCGGCGATGCGCGGAGGGCGCCGGCCCGCTGAGCGCGCCCCCGCCTCCAGGGCGGGCCGGACCACCTCGGCCAGGTACGCCGGAGGGGTCAGCCAGGTCACCGCCACATCGGCGGTCGCGCCCGCCTTGCGGGCCATGCCGGGGCGCAGCACGCCCGCGCCCAGCTCCACCCCCGGATGCCGCACCGGGTAGAGGCCGGAGGACACCCGGTGGTACTCGCCGTGGAACTCGAAGTACTCGCCGGCCAGCGTGTGGCGGGCCACCGTCAGGTACTCGGCGACCGCGGTCGCCGGGCGGGCGTAGGGCGCGCCGAGCATGTCCTGGGCGAACTCCTGCCCTCCGGTGCCGAACGCGGCGACCACGGGGTGTCCCATGAGCTGGGCCACCGTGCGGGCCTGGAGGGCCGCCTCGTACGGGTGGCGCAGCGGGGTGAGCGCCACTCCGGTCCCCACCGGCAGCCGCACTCCCGCGCCGGCCAGGTAGGCGAGCGCCTGGAAGGTCTCGTACGTCAGCGTCTGGCCCATCCACAGCCGGTGGCAGGGGCCGTCGGCCACATGGCGGGCGAAGCGGACCAGGTCCTCGATGCGCTCCGGCATGACGGGGAACATCACGGACAGCGTCATCGCAGCGCCTCCTCCCGGTCCTGCTCCTCCTCGTCGCCGGTGCCGTCCGGGCCGTCCTCGGCCCGGTAGCCGGCCGCCTGGAGGTTGAACAGGTAGGCGTAGATGCCGTCGTGCTCCATCAGCTCGCCGTGGGTGCCCTCCTCCGCCAGCCGGCCGTCCTCGATCACGACGATCTTGTCCGCGATCCGCACCGTCGAGAACCGGTGGGCGATCACCAGCGACGTGGCCCCGGAGGCGATCTCGCGCAGCTTGCCGAACACCTCCGCCTCGGCCTCGGCGTCGATGGACGCGGTCGGCTCGTCCAGCACCAGCACGGGCGCCTGCCGCATGAACGCGCGGGCCAGTGCCACCTTCTGCCACTGGCCGCCGGAGAGCTGGGCCCCGTCCTCGAAGTGCCGCCCGAGGACGGTGTCGTAGCCCTCGTCCAGTTTCGCGACGACCTCCGCGGCGCCGCTCGCGGTGGCCGCGCGGGCGATCCGCGCCTCGTCGTCCAGGGCCTCGACCCGGCCGAAGCCGATGTTCTCGCGGGCGGGCAGCTCGTACTTGATGAAGTCCTGGAAGATCACGCCGATGCCGGACCGCAACTGGTCCACGTCGTAGTCCTCGATGGGATGCCCGTCGATGAGGATCCGCCCCGACGTCGGCTCGTACAGCCGGGTCAGCAGTTTGACGATGGTGGTCTTGCCCGCGCCGTTCTGTCCCACCAGGGCACAGCACTTGCCCGCGGGGATCAGGCACGAGAAGCCGTCGAGCGCCTTGGTGTCCGTGCCGGGGTAGACGAACGTGACGTCCCGGAACTCGATGCCGTGCCGCAGGCTCTCCGGGAAGGGACGCGCGCCGCCCTTGATGACGGACTCCGGCAGGCCGAGGTAGTCGAAGAGGTTCCCCGTGAACAGGGTGTTCTGGTACAGCGTGGCCAGGCCGACGAGCATCCCCGAACTGGCCGCGCTCACCGAGGCGATGGCCTGGAGGAAGCCCGCCAGCTCGCCCACCTCGCCGGTGTCCATCGCGGACAGCATGGCCAGTGCCATGGCGCCGGTCGCGCCGAGGACGCCGATCAGGCCGGCCGCCGCGCTCCAGCCCTCCTGCTTCATCGCCAGCCTGCGGTCCACCTCGTAGAAGCCCTGGACCAGTTCGCGGTAGCGGCGGATGAAGTGCGGGCCGAGACCGAAGAGCTTGATCTCCTTGAAGGTGTGGTCCTGGGTGGTGAGCCACTGGAAGTAGTACGCCCGCCGCCGGTCCTGGGCGCGGTCGTACTCCACCTCGAACTCCCGCTTGCCGTAGGCGGCCTGGACGACCGCCGCGGGCAGCGGCGACAGCAGGGTGATCAGCGCGGCCCACGGGTGCCAGGAGAAGAGCGCCGCGCTGATGGCGATCAGGGTGACGAGGTTCTTCACCGTCTCGACGAGGTCGCTGAAGATCTCGTACGCCCGTCCGGTGGTGCTCTCCTGGAAGGCCCGCTGCAGCCGGTCGTAGGACTCCGGGTCCTCATAGGTCGCGAGGTCCATGCGGGTGCCCTTGGCCATGACCTGTTCGCTGATCCGCGCGGTCAGCTGGAGCCCCACGACCGCCCCGAGGTACTGCACGTACGCACCGACCACATGGGCCAGCAGGGACAGGCTCAGAATGCCGGCGAGCGCCGTGATCAGCGCGTCGCGGGCGGTGTCGCCGCCGGCGGCCGTGACACCGTCGGTGACGGCGTCGACCGCCGCCGCGGTGAGCCGGATCTGCAGGCCGGGGACGACCGCCACGGCCCAGGTCAGCAGGGCGAGGACGGATATCCGGGCGGGGCTGATGCGCCAGAACAGGGCCATCAGCCGCAGCCAGTAGGAGGGGCTGCGCGACAGCTTGCGGTTCACCTCCTGCTCGTCGAGCTCCTCGGCGCTTTCCCCGTCGTGGTGGCTGGCGTCACCGGTGGTCATGCCGGTCGGCCTCCGATCGTTCTCAGTACGTTCTTCCAGACCCCGTAGATCCGCTCCTCACGGGAGAGGTCCACGGGCAACAGGCGGTTCACCGTCATGTGCGCCAGACTCGCGAGGACGTCCTCCTCGGTCCCCCACAGCTCGCCCCGCGCCGCCGCGTCGCGCACCGCCCGGCCCGCCCCGGCCGCGGCGGCCGCCTGCGTGACGAGCAGGGGCGCCAGCGCGGCGTGGTCGGCGCGGCCCCGGGGGTGCGGCCGCAGATCCCACGGGGCGAGCAACTCCCCCAGGTAGTCGCGGTGCTCCCGGTACAGCGAACGCGCCGCCGTCTCCTCCGCGCCGGCCGCACCGGGCGCCACGGCGAAGCGGGCCCGCACGTCCAGGCCCCAGCGGTCGTACAGGGCGTCGAGCACGGCGACGGCGACGAACTCGGCCCTCATGTCGAGCTCCCCGCCCCACATCCGGTCGACGACCTGGAGCGCGGTGTCACTGCCCGCCTCGAAGAGCCGCTCGATCGCGTCGTGGACGCGCGGGCCACCGTAGCGGACGACCTCCGGTTCGTACGAGGCGATTTCGAGGTCGCCGGCGAGCCCGCGCCGCACCATGTCCCGCCCGAAGGCGAGGAGTTCGGTGAGCAGCGCGCCGTGCTCCGCCGGCGTCGCCTGCCCGGGGGCGCGGAAACGGATCCGCAGATGGGGGCGGGGATCGGCGTACCGGATGAAGAACCACCGGTCGGCGCGTCCGTCGCGGCGCAGGGCGTCGGCGAGGGCGCGCAGCGGGCCGGCCAGGATCTCGTCGTGCCGGTCGAAGCAGGAGTAGAGCTTCAGGCACGACCACCGGTCCCCGGGCAGGTGCCGGGGACGCGCGACGGCGGCCGGGGCGTGGCGCGGCGAGGTCCGGTCGGGAGCGGCCGGTTGTGCGGCCTGGCCGGCCGGCAGCAGCGGGACGACCAGTTCGCTCACGTACGCGTCGCCGCTCTCGTCACGCAGCCACAGCCCGTCGAAGCCGGGCAGCATCTCCTGGAGCCGGACGGCGGAGGACGTGCGCAGCTCACGCAGGAGTTCCGTCCGGCACCCGGGCCGGTCGAGGTCGAGCAGCAGCCGGTTGTCGTGCTCGACGAGGTACACGTACCGGGGAACCCGCCACTGGGCGCGCCAGCGGGCCAGCGCGTCCCGCGTCTCGGGGGTGTCCGTGGCGCCGGGCGCGGGTTCCGCTGCCCGCGCACCGCTGTCGGTGGGCCGGGCGGCGGCCAGTTGCCCGGCGGTGAGGGTCCACTCGGCCGCGCGCAGGACGACACGGCCGCGCACGACGCGCGGCAGATACGGTCCGCCCTCCAGCCCCGCCCAGGTGAAGCCGCCGACCGTGCGCCGCCGCAGCCGCGAGACGTCGGTGAGGAAACGGCAGACGTTGGGCGCGGCGGCCGGGGTGAGCATGTGCCCCTCGGCCACGATCACCTCACGTCCCAGCCGGCGCGACCACAGGAACAGCCCCGTGTGGTCGGCGGCGACGTACAGGTCGTCGAGGGCGATCACCCGTTCCTCGGGGACCGTCGGCGGCACGTTCACCGGTATCTCGAAGTCGTGGTGCAGCGGCCGTACGGCCACGTTCGCACCGCGGCCGTGCGCGGGCACGTAGCTCAGTTCGGCGACCACCGCGTGCGGTGCGAGCTCCTGCCGGTGCCGCGCGTACCGGCGCAGGCCCTCCCGCTGTGCGTCGTCGAACAGGTCGAAGAACCGGCCGAAGGTGCAGCCGCCCGGTGCGAGCCCGTCGTCGTTGAGCACCAGCCGCCACTCACCCCGGTCGATCGCGTCGGCGCCGGCGGCGTGCACCTGGAGATAGACGTCCACGGCGGCCACGGGGGTGCCGGCCCCGGCCCCCTGGTGCCGTCCGTGCCCGTGAGCGGCCCGGTCCTCGGCCCGGTCGCGCAGCGCGGCCCGGACCAGCCGGTCCTCCAGGGCGTCGGACAGTTCCACGGCGCCGCCCGGCGGTGTGCCCCCGAGCTGCTCGGCCAGTACGCGTTCGTAGGCACGGGTGACCGGTTCGGGCCCCGGCTCGGGGGGTGCGGCGGGCGGCGGCTGGAGGTAGCCGGCAGGGGCGTCGAGGCCGGTGAGAGGGCTGAGCACATCGGTGAGCGGGACGAGGGCTCCCGTGCCGTAGCGCTCCATGAACGCCTCCGCGTAGGCCGCCAGGTGACGGTCCGGGCCGGGCAGGGCGTCGGCGAGCCGGGCCAGGACGCCCACGGCGTCGGCGGCGGCCTCACCCACGGCGGCGGTCATCCCGCCGCCGCGCAGGTCGGCCGCCGCGTCCAGGTGGAACGTCTCGCCCCGGTGGGCGGGGACGAGGGCGCGCTGCGCCGCGCGCAGGGCGACCAGTTCGTCGGCGGTGTCCGAGGTCTCGGCGTGGCGGGCGGCGCCTGCCACGCCGTCCAGCTCCCGGGCCAGATCGGCGGCCGTGGTCCCGGCGGTCTTCGCCAGTCGCTCGGCCACGTGGTGCTCGGGATGCGGCAGGGTGAGCGGCGGACGCAGGTCGGAGAGCAGGAACCCGAGGTCGAGCAGTTCCCCGATCAGCGCGTTCAGCCGCTCGGCCGGGGCGTCCGGGAACGCGGCGGAGAGTTCGGCGACGACTTCGCCGTACGGGCAGGGGACGGGCCCGCGCGTGCGCTCGCGCACCAGGCGTACCGCCTCCGTGTCGAGGATCCGGGCCGCCTTGCCCTCGCCCTGCCCGTAGGCGTCCGCCTGGGGGAGCACGATCCGTTCGCCCGACGGGTGCGCCAGGGCGTTCCACACCAGGGCGAGACCGTCGGCCGCGCCGACGCGCTGCTGTGCCTCCCGGACGAACAGCATCAGCCAGCCCATGTCCGCCCGTATCCGCTGCCGTCCGACGGCCCCGGCACCGAGCCGGGCGGTGGTACGCGGCCCGAACTCGCCCATCGTCACAGCCGCGAAGGCGCCGTAGGGGGTCGGCCGGGTGCTCATCCGGGTCAGATAGCGCAGGAGGCCGGAGCGGATGCGGCGCCCCCGCTTGCCGTCGCCGGGCTCGTGCCCCTCCCGCAGCGCGGCACCCAGGCTGGGGCTCGCGACCTCCAGTGCCCGGCGCACGCGCGGGGTGCCGGACAGCGCGCTCAGGGCGGCGTCGTCGGTGAGCCGGTGGAAGGTGGACGCGGGCAGGGCCGGGGTGCGCAGGAGGAAGAACCCGGCGTGCCGGTAGGGGGACGGGGGTGCGGCCATGGCTTCAACCACCTCGGCTGGGAAGGGAACGTGCTGCGGGAAGGGGCGGTGGCCCGGCTGGCGGATCCTCCGGCGGGCGCTCAGGACAGGAAGAACGCGGTGAACCAGCGGGGCCGGTCGCGACCCGTGACCGCGAACAGGGTGAGCGCGACGCCGGCGGCGCCGGTGAGCAGCCCGGGGTCGTCCACGAAGTTGCCGGGTACGTCCTGGTCGGCGAAGAGCAGCGGCCGGTCGTCCTCGGCGTACGCGAGGAGCTCGCCGACCAGCGAGGGGAGCGCGGCCTCGGCGTTCGGGGAGCGCCCGGAGGCGGCGAACTCGGCGCAGACGGCCACCAGTCCCGCCATGCCGTGGCACAGCGTGGGGGACAGGACGGTGCCGCGGCCCGGGCCGCGCCGCAGCACGGCGTCGAACGCGTCCGCGGCGGCGGAACCGGCCGCGTCGTCGCCGAGCGCCTCGGCGGCCCGCAGCAGTGCGACGGCGACACCGGCGGTGCCGTAGCACCAGGCCAGCTGGTCGTGTGCGTGGGGCAGCGCGTCGTTCGGAACGGTACGGCCGTTCGCGTCGAGCGGCACCCCGCGCGCCCACAGCGGCCCCTGCGCGTCGGTCAGCCGTACGGCCAGCAGCCAGTCCACGAGGCCGCGCAGTGCCGTGCGGGTCTCCGGGGCGCGGTGCCCGGCGCGCAGAGCGGCGGCGAGCGCGCCGGCCACGCCGGGGACGCCGTGGGAGAGGCCGAGGTTCAGATAGCCGTGCGGGTAGTCGGCGCGGTACTCGTCGAGCGGGTACCAGCGGGGCGCGACGGCCAGGGCGTACGGCGGACCGTCCCCGGTGCTCAGCCGCAGCAGGAAGTCCAGTGTCCGATCCGTGGCCTCGCGCATCCGCGGGCTCGGCGAGTCGACCGTGCACTGGTGGGCCAGCACGCCGGCCGCGCCGTTGATGGCGTCGTAGTCGTGGTCGGCCACGGCGCCCGAGGGCCGGTCCACGGCCAGGACCTGGTCGGCCAGACGCTCGTGCAGCCGGTCCATGCTCGGCCGGAAGCGGGGCTCGTCGGCCGCGAAGTCGGCGAGGGCGAGCGCGAGTCCGCTGGTGCCGCCGAACATCCCGGGTTCGGGCACGGGCTCGGTCTCGGTGTGCTCGAACGCCGCCCTGAGGAAGGCGAAGGCCCGGTCGTACGCGGCCCTGCCACCGCCGGCGCGGGCCGCGTACAGGTGGAGCAGGGCCAGTCCCGCGTGCCCGTGGCTGAGGGAACTGCCGTCCCACACGGCGTCGTCGGACTGGGCCGCCGCCCGTGCGGCCAGTTCGGGCAGCAGGTGGGGTCCGGCGAGCGCGTCGGCGACCCGGTCGGCGGCCTGCCGGGCCCGGGCGGTGAGCGGGGCGGGCAGCGCGACGCGGCCCCAGTGGGGTCCGGAGGTCCGGTCGGAGGGGCTGGTACGGGTGTGCGTGGGCATGGTCCCTGGCTCGCTGGGCAGGCGGACAATACGGACGGTGGTGAGATCCCGGGAGGCCGGAAGAGGGCGGGCCCGGAGGCGGTAGGCGCCGGTAGGGTGCGACGGGGTGGGGGCTGTCGTGAATTGGCCTCACGACAGCCCCCGCCTTCACCGCGGCATCGCTCGACCGGTCGGCGTGTGCCGGCCGGCCACGTCATGGCGCGCCGTGTGAAGGCTCAGTGCACGCGGATTCAGCACTTGAAGGTGCAGCCCTTGCAGGTGCAGGTCTTGATCTTCGTGCACTTCTTGGCCGAGACCTTGGTCACGATGCTGACCGTGATGGTGGGCGTCCCCTGGACGACGGCGTCCCCACCGGAACCGCTGACGCGGGCGTCCAGGGCGAACGGATCCTTCGCAACAGCCATGTTGGCTTCCTCTCTGTGACATCGAACACACCGCCAGGGGTCTGACGGAGAGCCGTCACTGTGGCGCACACCCGTTCTTGAACCGTTCCAGGAGCGTCCTTGTCTCGTTCTTTACCTTTGTGCCGGTCGGGACTTCGCAGAAGACACATGTCTGTCAGGAAGTCAAAAAGCGCTACGGTGCTGACTCGCGGCCGAAACCGGCGTGATCTCACCCGGTCGACGGCCGTGGCCGTCCGACCGACACTCGCCGTGACGGGGGAGCTGACCACTCCCCGGTGATCCACGGCGCAACAGGGGGAGATTCACGTGCAGACGTGCGAGGACTTGGAGATCAGACTGCTGTCGGGGTCGCCGGCCCTGGCGAGTCGTGGCGGAGTCAGCATCCTGCCCGCGTCGTCCCACGCGGCCCGGCTGGTGGCCTTTCTGGGGGTCCATCGCGGGGAGCGCGTCAGCCGGGACAGGCTCGTCGACCTTCTCGGCCTGTCGCGGGCGGCAGACCCCCGCGCCGCGCTCCGCAAGGCGGTCTGGCAGGTGAACAACAGCACGGACGGAAGGTTCCTGCGCGGCACGCGCACGGACCTCGGTCTCGCCGACGGCGTCCGTGTCGACTACCAGGAGGCCCGGGAACGCTGTCTGGGCCTGCTGCGTCGCGGGTTCACCGAGGTCGCCACGGCCGATCTGCCGGCTCGTTTCCGCGCCCAGCTCGAGAGCGAGGTGCTCGGGGAGTTCGAGGAGGACTGGGTGGTCGCCTGCCGGCAGGAGTGGCAGCGGCTGCGGCTGGAAGTGCTGCACGGGCTGGCCGAGGCGGAGCTGATCCGGGGCAACGCGCGTGCCGCCGTGATCAGTGCCGAACAGGTCGTGCGGTGCGACCCGTTGCGGGAGGGGGCCTGGCACACCCTGCTGAGCGCGCTGCTGGCCAGCCGTCACCGGGCCGCGGCACGACAGCGGTTCAACGAACTCGTCGACCTGCTCCGGGACGACCTCGGCGTGGCACCGATGTTCTCCTGGGAGGAGCTGCTGGAGGACCCGCCGCGAGCGCCCGTCACCGGCCTTTGGGTCTGACCGGCCTCACGTGCCTCACGGCAGCTCCGAGACCTCCGTCTCGCAGCGCAGCCGCCGGTCGGCGCCGAGCACCCGGACCGGGCCCGTGAGGGTGAGGCGCGCGGTGTGGCGTACGTCCGCGCTGGACGCCGCCAGCCGCAGCTCCAGGGCGCCGGGTTCGACCACGCGCCTGCCCGAGCGGTCGGTGAACGCCGACAGGTCCGCGTGGAAGCGGAACGTCACCCGCACCGCCTCGCCCGGGGCCGCCGCCACGCGCTGGTAGCCGATCAGCCGTACGTCGGGCCGGGTCACCGACGCCACCGGATCGTGCAGATACAGCTGCACGACCTCCGCCCCTTCGCGGTCGCCGGTGTTGCGGACGGTCACCGAGACGTCGTACGTCCCGTCGGTGCCGATCTCCGCCGGCTCCTCGCCGCCCGTGCCGTCCTCCCAGACGAACGTCGTGTACGAGCGACCGTGCCCGAAGGCGTACAGCGGGGTCGGGTCGAGGTTGCTGACCTCGCCCGCGAGGCCGAGGGGCGGCTGGAGGTACGTCCAGGGCTGGCCGCCGGGGACCTGCGGGACGCTCACGGGGAGGCGACCCGACGGGTTCACGCGGCCCGACAGCACTCCCGCCACCGCCGGGCCGCCCTCCTCCCCCGGGAAGAACGCCTGGACGACCGCGCCCAGGCGGCCGTGCCAGCGGCCGAGAGCGTAGGGACGGCCGGTCAGCAGCACCAGCACCACGGGGACGCCCGTGGCGACCAGCGCGTCCAGCAGCTCGCCCTGGGCGCCCGGCAGGGCGAGGTCCGTCGCGTCGCAGCCCTCGCCCGAGGTGCCGCGGCCGAACAGCCCCGCCCGGTCGCCGAGGACCGCCACGCACACGTCCGCCTCGGCGGTGCGGGCGACGGCCTCCTCGAAGCCGGAGGTGTCCGGGTCCGTCACGTCGCAGCCCGGCGCGAACGTCACCTTGGCGTCGGGGAGTTCGGTGCGCAGGGCGTCGAGGACCGTCGGGATCTCGATGCCGGTCGGGACGCCCGGGTGGTGGGTGAGGACGTGGGACGGGAAGGAGTAGCAGCCCAGCATGGCCAGGGCGTCGGCCGCGCGGGGGCCGATCACCGCGATCCGGGTGTCGGGGGCGAGCGGGAGCAGGCCGTCGGGGTTGTCGAGCAGGACGACCGACTCCTCGGCCAGGCGGCGGGCCAGGATGCGGTTGCGCGTCGAGTCGAGCTCGACCGGGGCGGCCGGCTCGGGGGCCCAGTCCTCGTCCAGCAGGCCCAGTTCGCACTTCTGGAGCAGGACGCGGCGGGCCGCGCGGTCCACCAGCTCCTCGGGGATCTCGCCCGAGCGGACCGCGTCCACCAGCGGATCGCCGTAGCACTTGAGGCTCGGCAGTTCGACGTCGATGCCGGCCTCCAGGGCCGCGTGGGCCGCCTCGGCCGGGGTGCCGGCCACCCGGTGGAGGGTCTGGAGGAAGCCGATGCCGAAGTAGTCCGCGACGACCGTGCCGGTGAAGCCCCACTCCTCGCGCAGGAGTCCGGTCAGCAGCTCGGGGTCCGCCGAGGCCGGCACGCCGTCCCGCTCCGTGTACGCGGCCATCACCGAACGGGCCCCGCCCTCGCGCAGCGCCATCTCGAAGGGCGGGAGTGTGACGTCCGCGAACTCGCGGATGCCGGCCCGTACGGGTGCCAGGTTGCGGGCGCCCGCCGAGGAGGCGTACCCGGCGAAATGCTTCAGCGTGGCGACGACCCCGGCCGACTCCAGGCCCCGCACATAGGCCGCGCCGACCGTGCCGACCAGGTACGGGTCCTCGCCGATCGTCTCCTCCACGCGGCCCCAGCGCGGATCGCGTACGACGTCCAGGACGGGCGCGAGGCCCTGGTGCACGCCGGCCGAGCGCAGGTCGTCGCCGATGCGGCGGGCCATCTCCTCGACCAGCGGGGGATCCCAGGTCGCTCCCCAGGCCAGCGGGACCGGGTAGGCCGTGGCCTGCCAGGCGGTGAAGCCGGCCAGGCACTCCTCGTGCGCGATCGCCGGGATGCCGAAGCGGCCGGCCTCGATGATGCGGCGCTGGGCGCGGGCCAGTGCCTGCGCGCCCAGCGCCGGGTCCACGGGGGCGGTGCCGAAGGAGCGCGTGAGCTGGCCCAGGCCGCGGGTGATCAGCTCGTCCCACTCGTAGTCCACAGTCATGTCGTGCTGGTGCGGAGCGACTCCGTCGCCGTCCGTCGAAGCGCCCACCCACACGCCGTACAGCTGGGCGGTCTTCTCCTCCAGGGTCATCCGGGAGAGCAGGTCGTCGACGCGGGCGGCGGCGGGCAGGGCGGGGTCACGCCAGGGCGCGGTGGTCATGAAGCTCCTGTCGGGTGGACGGACGGCCCTCTCACGAACGGTGCTCACGAGCGTCTCTCACGCCCGCTTCCACGAATGTTTCGGTAAGTATGTCGAATGTTCCGGGAACCTATGGCGCCCCGGGGACTTCGTCAAGGGGGCCCGCAGGGATACGATCGCCGCCATGACATCCCCGGAGCCGGTGGAAAGCCGGACGCAAAACCGGACGCAGGGGCGCAGCGCGCAGACCGCGACGCTCGCCGAGATCGCCCGTGAGGCCGGTGTGTCGGCGCCGACTGTTTCGAAGGTCCTCAACGGCCGCGCCGACGTCGCCCCCGCGACCCGGGCCCGTGTCGAGGATCTGCTGCGGGCCCACGGCTACCGGCGCCGCCGGGCCGAGGCGACCCGCTCACCCCTGATCGACCTGGTCTTCCACGAGCTGGAGAGCGCCTGGGCGCTGGAGGTCATCCGGGGTGTGGAGAACGTGGCCCGGGACGCGGGGCTCAGCGTGGTGCTGTCGGAGAGCGCGGGGCGGCTCACCCCCGGGCGGACCTGGGCCGACCAGGTCGCCGCGCGCCGCCCGCACGGCGTGGTCCTGGTCCTGTCCGGGCTCGACGAGTCGCAGCGGGCGCTGCTGACCAGCCGCGCCATCCCGTTCGTGGTGATGGACCCGGCCGGCGACCCGGGCGCCGACGTGCCGTCCATCGGCGCGACCAACTGGCAGGGCGGTCTCGCGGCCACCCGGCATCTGGTCGAGCTGGGGCACCGCAGGATCGGCGCGATCAGCGGGCCGACGCAGATGATGTGCAGCCGCGCCCGGGTCGACGGCTACCGGGCCGCGCTGGAGACGGCCGGGCTGCCGGTCGACCCCGGGCTGATCGCGAACGGCGACTTCCACCACGAGGCCGGCTACCGGCTGGGTCTGGAGCTGCTGCGCCGCCCGGACCGGCCGACCGCCGTCTTCGCCGGGAACGACCTCCAGGCGCTCGGGCTGTACGAGGCCGCGCGCGAGCTGGGGCTGCGCATCCCCGAGGACCTGAGCGTGGTCGGGTTCGACGATCTGCCGGTGGCGCCCCTGGTCGGGCCGCCGCTGACGACCGTACGGCAGCCGCTGACGGAGATGGCCGAGGCCGCGGCCAAGCTGGTCCTCGACCTCGGCCGTGAGGCGGGCACCCCGGCTGCCACCCGGGTGGAGCTGGCGACGAGCCTGGTGGTGCGCAGCAGTACGGCGGCGCCAGCGGGCGGCTGACCGCTGACCGCTGTTGCCGTATTGACGGGTGTTCCGAGCGTCTCCACACTGCACCGAAGCCAATCGGTTGCACCACCGAAACTTTCGGAGGCACCCGCAATGAGATCGCTGAGATCGGGCTTACTCGCATCCCTGCTGGCCGGAGTCGTCACGGCCGGCTCCCTGCTGCTCGCGGCCCCCGTGTCGCACGCCGCCGACGTCCCGCTGCGCGACCTCGCCGAAGCCAAGGACAAGGTCATGGGCACGGCGGTCACCGGCTCGAAACTCACCGGCACCTACGGCGAGATCGCCGGGCGCGAGTTCAACTGGCTCACCCCCGGCAACGCCATGAAGTGGGGGTCCGTCGAGCCGAGCCGGGGCAGCTACGACTGGGCCGAGGCCGACCAGATCGTGGACTTCGCCGAGGCCCACGACCAGCAGGTGCGCGGCCACACCCTGCTCTGGCACCAGCAGAACCCGGGCTGGCTGACGAACGGAAGCTGGACCCGGGACCAGCTCAGCGCCATCGTCCAGGACCACATCGCCACCGAGGTCGGCCGCTACAAGGGCCGGCTGGCCGCCTGGGACGTGGTGAACGAGCCCTTCAACGAGGACGGCACCTACCGCCGGACCCTCTTCCACGACACCCTCGGCCAGGACTACATCGCGCAGGCCCTCACCTGGGCCCGGGCCGCCGACCCCGGCGCCAGGCTGTACATCAACGACTACAACGTCGAGGGCGTCAACGCGAAGAGCACGGCCCTCTACAACCTGGTCAAGTCGCTGAAGGAGCGCGGCGTCCCGATCGACGGAGTCGGGCTCCAGGCCCATCTCATCGTCGGCCAGGTGCCCTCGACGATGCAGCAGAACATCCAGCGCTTCGCCGACCTGGGCGTCGACGTGGCGATCACCGAGCTGGACATCCGGATGCAGCTTCCGGCGACGCAGGCGAAGCTGACCCAGCAGGCCGCCGACTACAAGGCGGTCATGAACGCCTGCGTGGCGGTCGCGCGCTGTTCCGGCGTCACCGTCTGGGGCTTCACCGACTCCGACTCCTGGATCCCGGACACCTTCCCCGGCCAGGGCGCGGCCACGCCGTACGACGAGAACTACCAGCCGAAACCGGCGTACCACGCCATCGCCGAGGCGCTCGGCGGGACGACGACCCCGCCCACGGGCGCCTGCTCGGCGACGTACAGCGTCACCAGCCAGTGGAGCACGGGCTATACGGGCCAGGTGCGGATCGCCTGCTCGGGGGCCTCGCTGTCGTCGTGGAAGGCGAACTGGACGTTCGGCGCCGGGCAGCGGATCGCGCAGGCCTGGAACGCGAGCTGCACGCAGTCGGGTGCGGCGGTGAGTTGCGTGAACGCCTCCTACAACGGGTCTGTGCCGGACGGTGGTTCGGTCACGTTCGGCTTCAACGGCTCATGGAGCGGGAGCAACCCGGTGCCCGTGGTGACTCTGGGGTGAGACCGGACGGAGAAGTCTGAGAATTTCCGAAGAAAATCGCCCTGGGGGTCCTGCTCGTAATAATTCGGACTTACGTTCCTGCCCGTGACAGGACGCGACGGGAGCGGGGACGCGGGCAGAGCAGTGGGCCGGCGGTCCAGAGCGCTGCGGATCGCCGGCTTCTCCCTCGCGGGTGCGCTGGTGCTGGGCATCGGGGCGGCGGGCTGGGCCTACCGGCATCTCAGCGACAACATCACCAGCGTCGACATCGACAACGCGCTGGGCGACAACCGCCCGCCGAAGCCGGAGGTCACGCCCTCCTCCTCCGCAGCGGCCCTGCCCAGCGAGGCGCTCAACATCCTGGTCCTGGGCTCGGACTCGCGCAGCGGCGAGGAGAACCGCAGGCTCGGCGGCGGCGACAGCTCCGGTGCGCGCTCCGACACGGCGATGGTCGTCCACCTCGACGCCGGGCGCACCGGCGCGACGGTGGTGAGCATCCCGCGCGACACCCTGGTCACCCGCCCCTCCTGCCCGCGCCCGTCCGGCGGGTCGACGGCCGTCGCGCACCACTCCATGTTCAACAACGCCTACGCGGTGGGCGGTCCGGTCTGTGCGGTCAAAACGGTCGAGGCGGTCACCGGCGTCCGCATGGACCACTACATCGAGATCGACTTCTCCGGCTTCGCGAAGCTCGTCGACGCGCTCGGCGGCGTCACCGTCACCACGGACGAGGACATCGCCGACGACGACAGCCATCTGCGTCTCAAGGCGGGCACCCACCACCTGGACGGCACCCGGGCCCTCGCCCTGGCCCGCACCCGGCACGGCATAGGAGACGGCAGCGACCTGGGCCGCATAGGCCTCCAGCAGAAGCTGGTGAAGGCGCTGCTGGAACAGATCGCCGCGCGGGACCTGCTCACCGACCCGGCGAAGCTGTACCGGGTCGCGGACGCCGTGACCGCCGGCCTCACCACCGACACCGGCCTGGACTCCCTCGCCGAGCTGACCCGGCTCGGGCAGAGCCTGAAGGACCTGTCGGCGAGCGCGGTACGGACGGTGACGATGCCGGTGGTGCGGGCGCCGTCGGATCCCAACCGGGTGGTGGCCGAGGAGCCCGAGGCGCGGGAGCTGTGGGAGTCACTGCGCTGACCTGTACAAACGCGCTCGGAAAAATTCTTGGAGAAAAGTCCGGCGAGCGTGTCGATCCGGACGTCTCCCGATCGACGCAGGGGTGAGAGCGGGGAAAGGCCTCGCTCCGCAGAGCCCCGAGGAGTCACCATGCCGCGCTTTCTCACCCTGATCCGCATCGACGAGAAGAACGCCCCCGCCGAGGGCCCGAGCCCCGAACTCCAGGAGCGGATGGGCAAGCTCCTGGAGGAGATCACCAAGGCCGGGGTCATGCTCGACACGGCCGGGCTCACCCCGACCGCGGACGGCAGCCGGGTGACCTGGGAGGACGGGAAGCTGTCCGTCACCGACGGGCCGTTCACGGAGTCCAAGGAGGTCATCGGCGGCTACTCGATCAGCCAGTGCAAGGACAAGGCCGAGGCGATCGAGTGGACCAAGCGGTTCCTGTCCCTGCACGAGGACTACTGGACGATCACCGCGGAGGTCCGGCAGATCGCCGAGGGCTGACCGGTCCTCCTTGGCCGGAAGGCGCCACGGGTGTCTGATGGTGGGCTGTGACCCCGCAGCCCACCGCCGACCCGAGCGGCACCACGGCCGATCCGAGCCGCACCACCGCCGGTCCGAGCGGCGCTACGGCCGGCCCGAGCGGCACCGCGGCTGATCCGAGCCGCACAACGGCCGGTCCGAGCGGCGCTACGGCCGACCCGAGCCGCACCACTACCGACCCGAGCCGCACCCACACAGCCATCGAAACAGTCTTCCGCATCGAGTCGCCCCGCATCATCGCCGGCGTCGCCCGGGTCGTCCGGGACGTCGGCATCGCGGAGGAACTCGCGCAGGACGCGCTGGTCGCCGCGCTGGAGCAGTGGCCCCGGGACGGGGTGCCCGACAACCCGGGCGCCTGGCTCATGGCCACCGCCCGCAACCGCGCCGTCGACCTGGTCCGCCGCCGCGAGAACTACGCCCGCAAGCTGGCGGAGATCGGCCGGGACCTGTCGACGGTGTCTCCCCCGGAAGAGCCCGCCGACCCGGACGACATCGACGACGACCTGCTCCGCCTGGTCTTCACCGCCTGCCACCCGGTCCTGTCCACCGAGGCCCGCACCGCCCTCACGCTGCGCCTCCTCGGCGGCCTCACCACGGCCGAGATCGCCCGCGCGTTCCTGGTCCCCGAGCCGACCGTCGCCCAGCGCATCGTCCGCGCCAAGCGCACCCTGGCGACGCGGAACATCGCCTTCGAGGTGCCCTACGGCCCCGACCGCGAGGCCCGCCTCGGCTCGGTCCTCGACGTCATCTACCTCGTCTTCAACGAGGGATACGCCGCCACGGCCGGCGACGACTGGCTCCGCCCGTCCCTGTGCGAGGACGCCCTGCGCCTGGCCCGGGTGCTCTCGGCCCTCATGCCGAAGGAACCCGAGGTGCACGGCCTGACCGCGCTCCTGGAGTTCCAGGCGTCCCGCACGGCAGCCCGCACGGGCCCCTCCGGCGAACCCGTCCTCCTCAAGGACCAGAACCGCGCCCGCTGGAACCGCATGCTCATCGGCCGCGGCATCACCGCGCTGGGCAGGGCCGAGGCCGCCTCCTCCGGCACCCCGGGCCCGTACCTCCTCCAGGCCGCCATCGCCGCCTGCCACGCGCACGCGTACACCTACGAGGAGACCGACTGGTCCCGCATCGCCACTCTGTACGGCGTCCTGGCCGCCCGCTCCCCGTCGCCGGTAGTCGAACTGAACCGCGCGGTGGCCGTCTCGATGGCCGAGGGCCCGGCCCCCGCCCTGGCCATCGTCGACTCCCTGCTGGCCGACCCCGCCCTGCGGGACTACCACCTGCTGCCCAGCGTGCGAGGTGACCTCCTGTCCCGCCTGGGCCGCACGGCGGAGGCCCGGGCGGAGTTCGAACGGGCGGCGTCGCTGACGCGCAACGAGCGGGAAAGGGAACTGCTGTCGCGGCGGGCGGCGGAGCAGACCTGACGGCTCCTGCCCACGCGGGGTGCCGGCTCCCGCCTACGCGGGGTGCCCGATGAGCATCGCCGGTGCTCCCGCCACCCGCGTCAGGAACACCGTGGCCGAGTGCCGGCCCTGAGGCTTCACCTTCCTGCGGAGCTCCTCCGGCTCGACCGCCGAGCCCCGCTTCTTCACCGTGAGGTTGCCGACCTCCCGCTCCCGCAGCAGGGCCTTCAGCTTCTTGACGTTGAAAGGGAGATGGTCGGTGATCTCGTAGGCGGTGGCGTACGGGGTCGGGTGCAGTGCGTCGGCCGTGACGTACGCGATGGTCGCGTCGAGCAGTCCGCCGCCGACCTCGTCGGCCACCTCGGCGACCAGATGGGCCCGGATGACGGCCCCGTCGGGCTCGTAGAGGTAGCGGCCGGGCGGGCGGACCGCCGGGTCGGGCAGGCCGCGGGAGAGCAGCGTGCGCGGGCCCGGCAGCAGGGTGGCCCGTACGGCCCCGGGCGCGGTGCCGAACCACAGCACCGCCTCCTTCACGTCGCCGCCGTCGGAGATCCACTCGGCCTCGGCGTCCTCGGGGACCGCCTCGTGCGGGATGCCGGGGGCGATCTTCAGCGCGGCGGCACGAGGGGCGCGGCGGGCGGCGGAGACCGCCCAGGACAGCGGCGGCGAGTACGCCTCGGGGTCGAAGATCCGGCCCCGGCCGCCGCGCCTGGCCGGGTCGACGAACACGGCGTCGTACCCGGCCGTGTCCACCTCGGTGACATCCGCCTCCCGCACCTCGATCAGGCCGGACAGGCCCAGGGCCTCGGCGTTCGCCCGTGCCGCCGCGGCCGTCATCGGATCCCGGTCGACGGCCAGGACCCGGATCCCGGCCCGGGCCAGCGCGATCGCGTCACCGCCGATGCCGCAGCACAGGTCGGCGACCGAGGCCACGCCCGCCTCCGCGAGCCGCCGTGCCCGGTAGGCCGCCACGCTCGCCCGGGTCGACTGCTCGACCCCGTTCGGCGTGAAGAACATCCGCCCCGCGTCCTCGGCCCCGAACTTCACCACCGCCCGCTGCCGCAGCCGCGCCTGGCCCAGCGCCGCCGACACCAGCTCGGCCGGATGCTCGCGGCGCAACCGGGTCGCGACGGCCAGCTCCCGAGCCGGATCGGTGTCCCGCACCTCGTCGAGGAGAGCGCGGCCTTCGGGGCTGAGGAGGAGGGCGAGGTCGTTCACCGGATCATTGTCGGCCACGGGTGGTGGGAGTGGTGGGGGTGGTCTGGGCGGCGGGGTGGTCTGGGCTGGGGTGGCCGTCGGTCCAACTGCGGGGTGCGGGTCGGTCCGGGCCCGGGACACGGACCGATCCGGGCTGGGACGGGGATCGGGCCGGGATGCGGTTCGGGTTCGGGGCCGGGGATTGCGGTTCGGGTTCGGGCCGGGGATGCGGACCGGACCGGGCCAGGGACGCGGGTTGGTCCGGGCCAGAGACGCGGACCGGTCCGGGCCAGGGACGCCGGTCGGTCCGCGCCCAGTCCCCCGCGCAGGCCGGGCGCCGAGCTCCTGCTCCGCGGGCGTCCGCTGCCCCGGCGGCCCCCCTGCCCCCGCTGCCCCGGCTGCGCCGGGAGCGGCGCGCCGGTTCCGGCATCCTGCGGCCCCGCCGGAACTGGGTGGCCGTCCCGGTGGTCCGCCGTGCCGCGCAGGCCGGCCCGGCCCGGCCTGCGCGGGGGACTGGCCAGCGGCCCGCAGACCGTCGTCCGTGGTCGTCCGCGTGCGCGCCCGAAGGCCGCCCCCGGCCCGGGTGGACCGGCCTGGTCCGTCCGCCTGCGCGCGGGGCCGGACCAACCGCGTGTGGGCCACTCGGTGGATGGTGCGCCGCCGGTCGCGGTGTCGGGGCCGATCCGGGAAGGCCGGCTGCGAGGATCCCGCATCATGCGAGCAGTCGTACAAAATGACAAAAGCCGGGCATCTGGCGGTGTGCGGATCGGCCTCGCGCTGCTCACCCTCGCCGCCATCGCCTCGGGCTGCGCGCAGGGCGACAGCGGCCGGATCCCCCCGGCCGGCGGCCAGCAGCCCCTCGACGCGCCCCCGGCCCGCGCGCTCGACTCCTACGCCTCCAAGCTGCGCGCCGCGCACGCCGCACGGATCGTCGCGGCGCAGCGCTGGGGGCTGAGAAGGGTCCCCCTGACCGCCCCGCCGGCCCCCGTCAAGAAGCCGAGGATCAGGACCCGCGAGGGCTTCGAGGTGGAGGGTCACCGGAGACGGAACCTGCCGCCCGTCTTCACCACGGTCCCCACCCGGGACAAGGTCGTCTTCCTCACCATCGACGACGGCGCCGAGAAGGACCCGGCGTTCCTGCGGATGATGAGCGAGCTGAAGATCCCGTACAGCGCCTTCCTCAGCGGCTACCTGATCAAGGACGACTACCGCTACTTCGAGAAGATGCAGGACGCGGGTGTGGTCCTGAACAACCACACCCTCCGCCACCGCTACATGCCGGGCCTGTCGTACCGGGCGCAGAAGCGCGAGATCTGCGGCATGCAGCGCCTCATCGGGAAGCGCTACGGCAAGCGCCCGGCCCTCTTCCGCCCGCCCTTCGGCAGCTACGACAGGGCGACCCTGCGCGCCGCCAAGGCCTGCGGAATCGAATACGTCCCCCTCTGGAACCAGGAGGTCTTCGCCGACCGCTGGGAGTACCGCGAGTGGGACCGGAAACTGCACCCGGGCGACATCGTCCTCACCCACTTCCGCGGTCGCGGCCAGTGGCAGGGCACGATGCCGGACATGATCCGCCGTTTCCTGAGCAAGGTCACGGCCGAGGGCTACGCGGTGGGCCGGCTGGAGGACTACCTGTGAGGCGGCGGTCGCCGGCCGCCGTGGTGTGCGCGGGGGTGATCCTGCTGGCCGGCTGCGCCGGGGCCGCGGGGGAGCGGACGGCGGCGGACGGCCGGGGCCAGTCACCGACGCACGCGTCGAGCGGCGTCCGCGGGCCGGACCCGGACGACCGGGACGACCGAGGTGACCGACGCGGTCTTCCGCCCGTCGTGGACCACGTCCGCACCCGCGACCGGGTGGTCTTCCTGACCTACGACGACGGCGCCGAGCGCGACCCCCGCTTCGTCGGCCTCGTCCGCGAACGGCGGCTCCCGGTCAGCATGTTCCTCACGGACAGCGTCGTGGGGCCCGGCTACGGCCACTTCGCCCGCCTGCGCGCGGTCGGCGCGTCCATCCAGAACCACACCCTCGACCACCCCGCCCTGCGCGGCCTGCCCTACGCAGGCCAGCGTGCCGAGATCTGCGGACAGCAGCACAAACTCCGCTCCCGTTTCGGCATCCGCCCCCGCCTCTTCCGCCCGCCCTACGGCGTGTACGACACGACGACCCTGCGCGCCGCCGCCGACTGCGGCATCCGGGCGGTCGTCCTCTGGAGGGCGTCCCTGGGGCCCGACGGCACCCTGACGTACACCCGCGGCGAGCCCCGCCTGCGCCCCGGCGACGTCATCTCGGTGCCGTCGGGCGAGAGTGCGTCCCTGACGCTCACGGAACGGACTCGGCGCCTGCTGGGGGAGATCGAGGGCAAGGGGCTGCGGGTGGGGCGGCTGGAGGACTACCTCTGACGTCTCGGCCGGCGGTTTCGTTCAGCCCGTCCGGCGCTTGAGGACGAGGCCGTCCAGGCCGAATCGGGGGCCCGGGGGCGGCAGCCCCCGGAAGACCAGGACACCGACGCCGGGCACCTGCGCAAACGTACGGCGACATCGGAACCGGCCGACGCGCCGCCGGCAATTGGCACTCCGCTTGACCGAGTGCTAATCGCAGTCATAGTCTCGGCTCTGGCACTCCCCACTGGAGAGTGCCAACACAGCGACGGGCAGGTCCGGCACCCGCGACGACGGATCCACCTGGTCGCCACCTCAGACAGTTAACCCCGTGAGATCTCCGAAGGGGGAGGTCGGATCGTGACGACCACCAGCTCCAAGGTTGCCATCAAGCCGCTCGAGGACCGCATTGTGGTCCAGCCGCTCGACGCCGAGCAGACCACCGCCTCTGGCCTGGTCATCCCGGACACCGCCAAGGAGAAGCCCCAGGAGGGCGTCGTCCTGGCCGTGGGCCCGGGCCGCTTCGAGGACGGCAACCGTCTTCCGCTCGACGTCTCCGTCGGCGACGTCGTGCTCTACAGCAAGTACGGCGGCACCGAGGTGAAGTACAACGGCGAGGAGTACCTCGTCCTCTCGGCCCGCGACGTGCTCGCGATCGTCGAGAAGTAATTCACCCCAAGCACATTGCTTTGAGCTGCGCCCCTGGCCCCCCGCGATCGATGAGAAGCCGGGCGCCCGGGGCGCAGTGCCGTTAACCCTGATTCCGGAAGAGGGCTCACGCTCCCATGGCGAAGATCCTGAAGTTCGACGAGGACGCCCGTCGCGCCCTCGAGCGCGGCGTCAACAAGCTTGCCGACACGGTGAAGGTGACGATCGGCCCCAAGGGCCGCAACGTCGTCATCGACAAGAAGTTCGGCGCTCCCACCATCACCAACGACGGTGTCACGATCGCCCGCGAGGTCGAGATCGAGGACCCGTACGAGAACCTCGGTGCCCAGCTGGTCAAGGAGGTGGCGACCAAGACCAACGACATCGCGGGTGACGGTACGACCACCGCGACCGTGCTCGCCCAGGCGCTCGTGCGCGAGGGCCTGAAGAACGTCGCCGCCGGTGCCTCCCCGGCCGCCCTGAAGAAGGGCATCGACGCCGCCGTCGCCGCGATCTCCGAGGACCTGCTCGCCTCGGCCCGCCCGATCGACGAGAAGTCCGACATCGCCGCCGTCGCCGGGCTGTCCGCCCAGGACCAGCAGGTCGGCGAGCTCATCGCCGAGGCGATGGACAAGGTCGGCAAGGACGGTGTCATCACCGTCGAGGAGTCCAACACCTTCGGTCTGGAGCTGGACTTCACCGAGGGCATGGCCTTCGACAAGGGCTACCTGTCGCCGTACTTCGTGACGGACCAGGAGCGCATGGAAGCCGTCCTGGACGACCCGTACATCCTCATCACGCAGGGCAAGATCTCCGCCATCGCGGACCTCCTGCCGCTGCTGGAGAAGGTCATCCAGTCCAACTCCTCCAAGCCGCTGCTGATCATCGCCGAGGACGTCGAGGGCGAGGCCCTGTCGACCCTGGTCGTGAACAAGATCCGCGGCACGTTCAACGCCGTCGCCGTGAAGGCCCCCGGCTTCGGCGACCGCCGCAAGGCGATGCTCCAGGACCTGGCGGTCCTCACCGGCGCCACGGTCGTCTCCGAGGAGGTCGGCCTCAAGCTCGACCAGGTCGGTCTGGACGTCCTCGGCTCCGCCCGCCGCGTCACCGTCACCAAGGACGACACCACGGTCGTCGACGGTGCCGGCAACAAGGACGACGTGCAGGGCCGCGTCGCCCAGATCAAGGCCGAGATCGAGACCACCGACTCCGACTGGGACCGCGAGAAGCTCCAGGAGCGCCTCGCGAAGCTGGCCGGCGGCGTGTGCGTCATCCGCGTGGGTGCCGCCACCGAGGTCGAGCTCAAGGAGCGCAAGCACCGTCTGGAGGACGCCATCTCCGCGACCCGCGCCGCGGTCGAGGAGGGCATCGTCTCCGGTGGTGGCTCCGCTCTGGTCCACGCCGCCAAGGTCCTCGAGGGCAGCCTCGGCAAGACCGGCGACGAGGCCACCGGTGTCGCGGTCGTCCGCCGCGCGGTCGTCGAGCCGCTGCGCTGGATCGCCGAGAACGCCGGCCTGGAGGGCTACGTCATCACCTCCAAGGTCGCCGAGCTCGACAAGGGCCAGGGCTTCAACGCCGCCACCGGCGAGTACGGCGACCTGATCAAGGCCGGCGTCATCGACCCGGTCAAGGTCACCCGCTCCGCCCTGGAGAACGCCGCCTCCATCGCCTCCCTCCTGCTCACGACCGAGACCCTGGTCGTCGAGAAGAAGGAAGAGGAGGAGCCGGCGGCCGGAGGCCACAGCCACGGCCACTCCCACTGAGGTACCGACCTCGTAAGAGAAGCCCCCGTCCCGCCTCGTGCGGAACGGGGGCTTCTCCCGTAGGCCGGTCCTGCGCGGCTCACAACTCCAGCGGGTCCAGCGCCCCGAGCTGCTGCATCAGCCCCAGCCGGTCGTACTGCCACCAGCCCTCGGCGATCTTCCCGTCCGGCGTGCAGCGGTGGATGGTCGTGCCGGTCATGGTGACGTCCTGCCCCGTCGGCGGGATCCCGAGGAAGTCACTCTTGTGCCTGCCCCGGAAGGTCCACCGGGTGCACACCCGGTCGCCCTGGGCCATCTGGTCCTCGATCGTGAACGAGAAGTCGAACCCGCCCCGCCACACCTCCACCTCGCGCCGCATCGCGTCCAGCCCGATGACGTCCTGCACTCTGGCGGGATCGTGATCGTGGTAGTCCTCGATGAACACGTCGTTGAACGCGGGCGCCGCGCCCTCCCCGGGCGCCAGCTCGAAGAACCTGCGCGCGGTGGCCGAGTACAGCTGCTCGTCCCGCACCACGTCCAGGTCCGTGAACGTCGGCGTCTCGTCACAGAGCGCCACCATCTCCTGGAAGATCCGGTCGGTCTCCGGAAGACCGGAGTTCCGCATCGCCTCCTCGTACGACGGGAACTCCACGATCTCGACGATGTGCGAGGCGTCGGCCCGGTCCTTCGCCACGACACTGTGCGTAGCGGTCCGTTTCCCCTTGGTCTGCTCGACCCACCTGTCCATCAGCCGGTTCATCTCGTCGAGCCGGCTGGTCCTGCATTCGATGAGCTGTACGAAGGTCATGCTCTCGCCTCCGGCCCCCCTGGGTCCGGCTGAACAGCTCCATTGTCCTGGGCGGGGGCGCGCTGTGCCTGTCGGGGCCGCCTTCCGGCCCGCGCCTACTGCGGCCCGTACTTCCGGCCCGTCCTGGACGAGACGGCCCCGAGCACCCCCCGCGGCACCAGCTTCGCCGCCCCCATCAGCGCCTTGTAGCGCGGGTCCGGGATGGACAGCGTCTTGCCGCGGGCCAGGTCGTGCAGTGCCGCCGCCACCAGCTTGTCCGCGTCGAGCCACATCCAGCTCGGGATGTTGTCCGTGCCCATGCCGGCCCGCTCGTGGAACTCGGTGCGGACAAAACCGGGGCAGAGCGCCATCAGCCGTACGCCGCTGCCGGCCAGGTCGCGTGCGGCGCCCTGGGAGAACTGCACGACCCAGGCCTTGGAGGCGCCGTAGGTGCCCCGCGGGACGAACGCGGCCACCGACGCGACGTTCACCACGCCGCCGCGGCCGCGCTCCCGCATGGCCTCCGTCGCCGCGGACGTCAGCCGCAGCACCGCCTCGCAGTGCACCTTCAGCATCCGCAGCTCGTCAGCCATGGACACGTCGAGATAGCGTCCCTTGTTGCCGAAGCCGGCGTTGTTGATCAGCAGGTCGACGGGGTTCTTCCGGTCGCCCAGCCGGTCGGCCACCGACTCGATGCCCTTGTCCTCGGCGAGGTCGGCCGTCAGCACCTCCGCCTCGATGCCGTGCCGGTCGTGCAGCTCGGTCGCCTGCTCCCGGAGCCGCTTGGTGTCGCGGGCCACCAGCACCAGGTTGTGTCCGTCCGCCGCCAGTCGCCGCGCGAACGCGGCCCCGATGCCTGCCGTCGATCCCGTAATCAGAGCCGTTGTCATGGCAGCAGGTTAGTGACCTGGACCATGTGCGTCCGCTTCCGTGCCGGGACCTCGACGGTGAAGGGTCCGTGGAGACCCGCGCGGTGAGCGGCGTCAGGCCCCGTGCTTCTCCGCATACTCCCGCGCCAGCCTCAGCGACTCGGGGTGCAGGGCCTCGCCGGCCGCCAGCAACCGCGGCAGCAGCGTCCGCTCGGTGGTCACCGCACGGAACTGGAGGGCCACGGTCACGTCGTGCTCCGGCCGGTGCGCGATCTCCACCGGGTCACCCGCCCGGATCTCACCGGGCTCGATCACCCGCAGATAGGCCCCGGGCGCTCCTCGCCGCGTGAACCGCTTCACCCACTGCTTCTCGCCCAGATGGCCCTGGAACGTCCGGCACGGTATCCGCCCGCAGGTGACCTCCAGCAGCACCTCGGTCCCGACGCGCCAGCGCTCGCCGATCCGCGCCCCGGAGACGTCGAGGCCCTCGGTCGTGAGGTTCTCGCCGAACGCCCCGTGCGCCAGCGGCCGGCCCAGCTCGCGCTCCCACGCGTCCATGTCCTCGCGGGCCATCGCGTAGACCGCCTGGTCGTCGCCGCCGTGGTGCTCCAGCTTGCACACCGCGTCCCCGGCCAGCCCGCTCCCGCCGACGCCCTTGGGCCCGGGCGCCGACACCCGCACCGGCCCGTCCACCGGTTGCTTGTCGATTCCGGTCACACCCTCCGGGTTGTCCGTGTACGGCACAGCCCTGGCACGGCCCAGATTCACTGACAGAAGCCTCATGCCAGCACGGTAGGGGACCCGCCCTCAAAGCGTCGACGCATTATCGGGAGCGGCTTCAAAGGGTCGCTTATCCTCGAAGGGTGATCGAAGCTCGCCATCTCCGCGTACTGCGCGCCGTCGCGGCCACCGGCTCCTTCTCCGCCGCGGGGCGCGAGCTGGGCTGCACCCAGCCCGCCGTCAGCCAGCAGATGAAGGCCCTGGAAACCTCCGTCGGCACACCTCTGCTGATCCGCACGGGACGCGAGATGCGCCTGACCCAGGCCGGCGAGGCGCTGGTGCGGCACGCCGCCGGGATCCTCGCCGGGCTCACGGCCGCGGAGGAGGAGGTCGCCGCCATCGCCGGGCTGCGGGCCGGGCGCGTCCGGCTCGTCTCCTTCCCCAGCGGCAGCTCCACCCTCGTGCCGACGGCCCTCGCCGCACTGCGTGACGCGCACCCCGGCACCCGGGTCTTCCTTGAGGAGGCCGAACCGCCCGCGTCCGTCGGCATGCTGCGCGAGGGCGACTGCGACGTGGCGCTCGCCTTCCGCTACGAGGGCGCGGCGGGCGCCGAGGAGTGGGAGGACCTCGTCGTACGGCCGCTGCTGACGGACCGGCTCGTCGCACTCGTGCCGGAGCGGCACCGGCTCGCGGGCGCGGAGTCCGTCGCGATCGGCGAGCTCGCGCGGGAGCCGTGGATCGCCGGCTGCCCGCGCTGCCGCGGCCAGCTGGTCGAGGTCTGCGCGGCGGCCGGCTTCACCCCGCGCATCGACTTCGCGACCGACGACTACCCGGCGGTCGCCGGCCTGGTGGGCGCCGGTCTGGGCGTGGCGGTGCTGCCCCAGCTCGCCGTCGAGTCCGTAAGGCCCCGGGGGGTGCGGGCCGTGACGCTGGAACCGGCGGTGCGCCGGGAGATCGTCGCGCTCACCCTGCCCGACCTCGCACAGGTCCCGGCGGTGGCGGCGACGCTCGACCAACTGGCACGGGCGGGCCGCCGCTAGCCACCACGGTGCTGCCCGGCCCGGGTGTCCGGGCGCCGTGGAAGCGCGTCAAAAACCAACGGCACGCGTGCGCGTGCCTGTCTCGCAGAAACGTTCCTTCAGGTGTTCGAGGCGGCGTGCCCGCCGGATGTCGACGCCGACACCAGCCGGTTGCGCGCCCGCCCCATCAGCTCTTCGCGTTCGTCCTCGGTCAGCCCGCCCCACACGCCGTACGGCTCACGCACCGCCAGCGCGTGGGCGGCGCACTCGGCACGCACCGGGCACCTCATGCAGACCTCTTTGGCCGAGTTCTCGCGAGCGCTCCGAGCCGCACCGCGCTCGCCCTCCGGATGGAAGAAGAGCGAGCTGTCCACCCCGCGACAGGCAGCGAGCAGCTGCCAGTCCCACAGGTCCGCGTTCGGTCCGGGAAGGCGGGAGAAATCTGCCATTACGTGACCCCTTGTAGCCGTTCTGGGCGGATCCGGTGTCCACGACCGTACAACTACGATCTAAGGAGATGAAAATATGACTCATTGCGAATCTAGCTCCAGACACCGGCAAAGCGGAAGAAAAGGGTCTGAATGGGGCATAGCTTGTGATGAAAGTTCGAGGGTCTGTTGCGCATATCAGCACCGTGTCCGGCCCCTCACGTAGAGTGCCGAAGATGTCAGCCACCCCCGTAACTCTTTCGAGTGACCGTCGTTGAGAGTGCGAGGCGGTTGAAGGAACAAGCGCTCGGACGGGCGTCCGAGACGGTCGACCGCACAGGTGACGATTTCGTACCAGCCTGGAGGCTCAAGGTGACGCGCATCAGCTGCGGAGGGCGGCCATGACTTCCGTCCTCGTCTGCGACGACTCCCCGCTTGCCCGAGAGGCGCTCCGTCGCGCGGTCGCAACCGTGCCCGGCGTAGAGCGCGTGACGACGGCGGCCAACGGCGAGGAAGTCCTCCGCCGCTGGGGGGCCGACCGCTCGGACCTGATTCTGATGGACGTACGCATGCCCGGACTGGGCGGCGTCGAGACGGTCCGGCGGCTGCTGTCCGCCGACCCCGGTGCGCGCATCATCATGCTCACCGTCGCCGAGGACCTGGACGGTGTGGCTCTCGCGGTCGCCGCCGGTGCCCGCGGCTATCTGCACAAGGACGCCTCCCGCGCGGAGCTCCGCGCGACGGTGACGCAGGCCCTGGCCGACCCGACCTGGCGGCTCGCCCCGCGCCGGCTGCGCTCGGCCGAGATGGGCGCCGCGCCGACGCTCACGGCACGTGAGATCCAGGTCCTCGAAGGCATGAGCCACGGCCGCTCGAACGCCGAGATCGGCCGCGAGCTGTTCCTCTCCGAGGACACCGTCAAGACGCACGCCCGGCGCCTGTTCAAGAAGCTCGGCGCCTCGGACCGGGCCCACGCCGTGGCGCTCGGCTTCCGGTGGGGTCTGGTGCGCTAGAGGGTGTCCGCACAGTCCCGGCGTCCGCCCGGAGGGCGGGCGCTGCGGCGTTCGGTGCGTGCTCTCGGCGTGCCGGGCGGACGCCCGCGTACTGGTTGCACACCGGCGTACGCCCGGTGCGGCGAGTGGGGTTCTCCCCTGCTCGAAGAGCTTGGGGAAGTGCCGGCCGTCGCAGGGCGGGCGGGGCTTCGCGGTGACCGCCCACGGCCTGTCCTCCGGATCGGGCCGGCTTCCATGCGCGGCATCCGGCGCGAGCCGCACGAGTGCCTGCGCGGGCCGACGGCCGACGGCAACGCCGGTGGGGGTCCCGCCCTGCCCCAGCGAGGCCGACAGCTCGGGAGGGTGCTTACGAGGACCCACGCCCCCGGGATGGTCGGAACGGCATGCCCGGGGGACGATCGCGGGTGTGGCGGCGGTCGCAATGGGGGCGCGGAAGGCCAGGTCGGCGGGGGCGGGCCGGGGGTTCGCCCGCTGCCCGCTGCTCGTTTCGCCGCGGATGCCGCATCCTTGAGGGTGTGGAGTTCCTCGGGGACGAGTCGGTCGAGCGGAAGGGGAGGGCGCAGGGTATGAGTTCCGGCGCACCTGCTCATAACGCTTCGGTGCACAACAACGGGCGCGGTGCCACGGACCAGGCGGCCGCAAGGCACCATGGACCGATGCGCGACGACGAGGCGGTCAATGCCCAAGGGGCGATCGGCGCGCTCGTCCACCGCGCCGTCGACGGGGACGAGCAGGCCACGCACGACCTGCTCGCCCATGTCCACCCATTGGCCCTGCGCTACTGCCGCACCCGTCTGTCCCGCCTCCCGGGCGACGCCCGGCACTTCGTGGAGGACCTCGCCCAGGAGGTCTGCGTGGCGGTGCTCCTCGCGCTGCCCCGCTACCGGGACACCGGGCGTCCCTTCGAGGCGTTCGTCTTCGCCATCGCCGCGCACAAGGTCGCCGACCTCCAGCGCGCGGCGATGCGGCACCCGGGCTCGACGGCCGTCCCCTCGGACGAGATGCCCGAGCGGCCCGACGACTCCCTGGGCCCGGAGGAGCGCGCCCTGCTGAGCAGCGACGCGGAATGGGCCAAGAAACTCCTGGCCAATCTGCCCGAGAACCAGCGGGAGCTGCTGCTGCTGCGGATCGCGGTGGGGTTGACGGCGGAGGAGACGGGCCAGATGTTGGGAATGTCACCCGGCGCGGTCCGTGTGGCCCAGCACCGTGCCCTGAGCAGGCTCAGGGCGCTCGCCGAGCAGTAGTGCCTTCGTTGAACAGGGGGTGCGCCGGTTCCGTACGAAGATACGAAGCCCCCGGTCAGGCGGAACACTGGAATTCGGGCTCTCTGCTTCCCGTTAGCATGGACATCCGCACCGATCAAGGCCATTTGGGGAAGGTGTCATGACTGCCAACGTCGACGGCGTGCCCGAGAAATTCGCGACACTCGGGCTGACCTACGACGACGTGCTGCTGCTGCCGGGTGCATCCGAGGTGCTCCCCAACGCGGTCGACACCTCGTCCCGCATCTCCCGCAACGTCCGGGTGAACATCCCGCTGCTGTCCGCGGCGATGGACAAGGTCACCGAGTCCCGCATGGCGATCGCCATGGCCCGCCAGGGCGGCGTCGGCGTACTGCACCGCAACCTCTCCGTCGAGGACCAGGTCAACCAGGTCGACCTGGTCAAGCGCTCCGAGTCCGGCATGGTCACCGACCCCATCACGGTGCACCCGGACGCGACGCTGGCCGAGGCCGACGCCCTGTGCGCCAAGTTCCGCATCAGCGGCGTCCCGGTCACCGACCCGGCCGGCAAGCTGCTCGGCATCGTCACCAACCGTGACATGGCCTTCGAGACCGACCGCTCCCGTCAGGTGCGCGAGGTCATGACCCCGATGCCGCTGGTCACCGGCAAGGTCGGCATCTCCGGCGCCGACGCCATGGAGCTGCTGCGCCGCCACAAGATCGAGAAGCTTCCCCTGGTCGACGATGCGGGAATCCTCAAGGGCCTCATCACGGTCAAGGACTTCGTCAAGGCCGAGCAGTACCCCAACGCCGCGAAGGACGCCGAGGGGCGTCTGATCGTCGGTGCCGCCGTGGGCGCCAGCCCCGAGGCGCTCGAGCGGGCCCAGGCGCTGGCCGAGGCCGGGGTGGACTTCCTGGTCGTCGACACCTCGCACGGCCACAACAGCAACGCCCTGAGCTGGATGTCGAAGATCAAGTCGAGCGTCGGTGTCGACGTGATCGGCGGCAACGTCGCCACCCGTGACGGCGCCCAGGCGCTGATCGACGCCGGCGTCGACGGCATCAAGGTGGGCGTCGGCCCCGGCTCGATCTGCACCACGCGCGTGGTCGCCGGCATCGGGGTCCCGCAGGTCACCGCCATCTACGAGGCGTCCCTCGCGGCCCGTGCGGCGGGCGTCCCGCTGATCGGCGACGGCGGCCTGCAGTACTCCGGCGACATCGGCAAGGCCCTCGCCGCCGGCGCCGACACGGTGATGCTGGGCAGCCTGCTCGCCGGCTGCGAGGAGTCGCCCGGCGAGCTTCAGTTCATCAACGGCAAGCAGTTCAAGTCCTACCGCGGCATGGGCTCCCTCGGCGCGATGCAGTCCCGCGGCCAGGGCCGGTCGTACTCGAAGGACCGCTACTTCCAGGCCGAGGTGGCCTCCGACGACAAGCTCGTGCCCGAGGGCATCGAGGGCCAGGTGCCCTACCGCGGCCCGCTGGCCAACGTGCTGCACCAGCTCGTCGGCGGTCTGCGCCAGACCATGGGCTACGTGGGCGCCGCCACCATCGAGGAGATGGAGAGCAAGGGCCGCTTCGTCCGGATCACCTCGGCGGGCCTCAAGGAGAGCCACCCGCACGACATCCAGATGACGGTCGAGGCGCCGAACTACAGCCGTAGCAAGTGACGGCCACGCGCGCGTGAGGCACAGCGAGGGCGGCCCCGGAGCATCCGGGGCCGCCCTCGTCGTGCCCGTCGGCGATACTGGAAGACGCTGAAACGCAACAGGGAAAGGCCACCAACGTGACTGAGATCGAGATCGGGCGCGGCAAGCGCGGCCGCCGGGCGTACGCCTTCGACGACATCGCCGTCGTCCCCAGCCGCCGTACGCGGGACCCGAAGGAGGTCTCGATCGCCTGGCAGATCGACGCCTACCGCTTCGAGCTGCCGTTCCTGGCCGCTCCCATGGACTCGGTCGTCTCCCCGGCCACCGCCATCCGCATCGGCGAGCTCGGCGGCCTCGGCGTGCTGAACCTCGAGGGCCTGTGGACGCGCTACGAGGACCCGCAGCCGCTGCTCGACGAGATCGCCGAGCTGCCCGCCGAGGCGGCCACCCGGCGCCTTCAGGAGATCTACGCCGCGCCCATCAAGGAGGAGCTGATCGGCGCGCGGATCAAGGAGGTGCGCGACTCGGGCGTGGTCACGGCCGCGGCGCTCTCCCCGCAGCGCACGGCCCAGTTCTCCAAGGCCGTCGTCGACGCGGGCGTGGACATCTTCGTCATCCGCGGTACGACGGTCTCCGCCGAGCACGTCTCCGGTTCGCACGAGCCGCTGAACCTGAAGCAGTTCATCTACGAGCTGGACGTCCCGGTGATCGTCGGCGGCTGCGCCACGTACACCGCGGCCCTGCACCTGATGCGCACGGGCGCGGCGGGCGTGCTGGTCGGCTTCGGCGGCGGCGCCGCGCACACCACGCGCAACGTGCTGGGCATCCAGGTCCCGATGGCCACCGCGGTCGCCGACGTGGCGGCGGCCCGCCGCGACTACATGGACGAGTCCGGCGGCCGGTACGTGCACGTGATCGCGGACGGCGGTGTCGGCTGGTCCGGCGACCTGCCCAAGGCGATCGCCTGCGGCGCCGACGCGGTCATGATGGGCTCCCCGCTCGCCCGCGCGACCGACGGGCCGGGCAAGGGCCACCACTGGGGCATGGAGGCCGTGAACGAGGAGCTTCCGCGCGGCCAGAAGGTCGACCTCGGCACGGTCGGCACGATCGAGGAGATCCTCACGGGTCCGTCCCACACCCCCGACGGCTCGATGAACCTCTTCGGCGCGCTGCGGCGGGCTATGGCCACGACCGGGTACAGCGAGCTGAAGGAGTTCCAGCGGGTCGAGGTGACGGTGGCGGACTCGCAGCACCGGCGGTAGTCGGTAGTCCCCAGGACGAGGAAGGGCCTGGTCACTCGGGTGAGTGGCCGGGCCCTTTTGCGTGCCCAACTGGCCGTGGCGGGGCGCGTGTTGCCGTAGGGGGGCGCGACCGAGGGCCGGGGCCCGGCCCGATTCCGACGTGCTGCCCACCGGGCCAATGGGTGGCGTCGTGGAAGGGGGCGCCCATGGGACGCCACCGCAAGCCCACCCAATGGGACCGACTCCGTCTTCGGATGGTGCAGTGCCGGAGGAGGTGGATCTTGCGACTTTTCGGATGGTGAGCGGCCGCCCCCACGAGAGCTAGGGGCGGACACTCCGTGATCCATCCAGGAGCCTGCCGCAGTGGCCACTGCGGTGGGCTCCACCTTGCTTCGGATGGTGAGTGTCCGCCCCCACGAGACCTAGGGGCGGACACTCCGTGATCCATCCAGGAGCCTGCCGCATTAGCCCCTGCGGTGGGCTCCGCCGTCTCCCAAGGTACTGGCGGCGGGGTGCCCAGCGCCACCAGCCCAGGGGGCTCAGCGCCCCCACGCGCCCCTCTTCACAACCGATGCGCCGCCCCCGTAGGGGCTGCTCCTCGCGTGTCCAGCAGCAGCTGTGCCTTCACCGACAGGCCTTGCAGGTCGTACGTGCGGTGCTGCTGGAGGAGGATGGTCAGGTCCGCGTCGGCGACCGCCTCGTAGAGGGAGTCCACGCGGGGGACGGGGCGGTCCAGGACGCTCCAGGCGGGGACGTACGGGTCGTGGTAGCTGACCGAGGCGCCCAGTTCCATCAGGCGCAGGGCGACCTCCTGGGCGGGCGTGCCGTGCAGGTCGGCGAGGTCGGGCTTGTAGGTGACGCCCAGGAGCAGCACACGGGCGCCGCGGGCCGACTTGCCGTGCTCGTTGAGGAGCGCGGCGCCGCGCTGGACGACGTAGCCGGGCATGCGGCTGTTGACCTGCTGGGCCAGTTCCACCATGCGCAGGGTGCGGCCGCCGTGGGCGGTCAGGTCCTGCGGGACGGCGTGGCCGCCGACGCCGGGGCCGGGGCGGAAGGCCTGGAAGCCGAACGGCTTGGTCTCCGCGCAGCGGACGACGTCCCACAGGTCGACGCCCAGGTCGTGGCAGAGGACGGCCATCTCGTTGACGAGGGCGATGTTCACGTGCCGGTAGTTGGTCTCCAGGAGCTGCACGGTCTCCGCCTCGCGGGGTCCACGCGCGCGTACCACCTTGTCGGTGAGCCGTCCGTAGAAGGCGGCGGCCGACTCCGTGCAGGCCGGGGTGAGGCCGCCGATGACCTTGGGGGTGTTGGCGGGGGTGAAGTCGCGGTTGCCGGGGTCGGCGCGGCTGGGGGAGTAGGCGAGGTGGAAGTCGCGGCCCGCGCGCAGACCCGATCCCTCTTCGAGGAGGGGGCGCAGGCATTCCTCTGTGGTCCCTGGGTACACAGGGGACTCCAGAATCACAGTGGTGTGCGGGCGCAGGTGTGCGGCCAGGGTGCGGGCGGCCGCCTCCAGCTGGCTCAGGTCGAGTCCGCCGTCCGCGCCCCGCGGGGTCGGTGCGCAGATGACCGCGGTGCGCACCCGGCCGAGCTCGGCGGCGTTCGTGGTCGGCCGGAAGCCCCCCGAGAGCATCCGGCGCTGTTCGGCGGCGCTGAGGGAGCCGGCCTCGGGGCCGGTCCGGTAGCCGATGGTGGCGACGCCTGCGGCGACGGCGGCCTGGGCCAGGGGCAGGCCGTACGGGCCGAGTCCGATGACGGCGAGATCTGCGGGCATGGCGGCCGTCCTTCCCGATAGCCGAAGTGGGACAGGTGCGCAAGCCCTGTGGACAGGACGGGCGAGCGCAATGTCAGACTAGGAGTAAATATGACCGATATGCGGGATTGCTCGCCCGAGTTTCGGTGAGTGTCCCGTGGACGTTGTCCACAGGCTGACGGCCCGTGGTGGCTGAAGTCGGGCAACACGGTCAGAATTTGGGCATGGGGGATACGGACGGGGTCTCACCCGACGGGTGCGGCCGGCGCGACCGAGGCGGCACCAGCCGCCGCGATGAGCGGGAGGCAGCGGTGAGGACAGCGATACTCGGGCCGGCGCAGCGCGTCGAGTCACTCGCATCTATGGCCGAGCGCGAGCTGGACGTGCTGGTGGTGGGCGCAGGCGTGGTCGGTGCGGGCACCGCCCTCGACGCCGCGACCCGGGGCCTGTCCACGGGACTGGTCGAGGCGCGCGACTGGGCGTCCGGCACCTCCAGCCGGTCCAGCAAGCTGATCCACGGCGGCCTGCGCTACCTGGAGATGCTCGACTTCGCGCTCGTACGGGAGGCCCTGAAGGAGCGCGGCCTGCTCCTGGAGCGGCTCGCCCCGCATCTGGTGAAGCCCGTGCCGTTCCTGTACCCCTTGCAGCACAAGGGCTGGGAGCGGCTGTACGCCGGGTCGGGCGTCGCGATGTACGACGCCATGTCCATGGCCCGGGGTCATGGCCGGGGCCTGCCCATGCACCGCCATCTGACCCGCTCTCACGCCCTTCGCGTGGCGCCCTGCTTGAAGAAGGGCGCGCTGGTCGGGGCGCTTCAGTACTACGACGCCCAGATGGACGACGCCCGCTACGTGGCGACCCTGGTGCGCACGGCGGTGGCGTACGGCGCGAAGGCTGCCAACCGCGCGCGGGTGACGGGCTTCCTGCGCGAGGGCGAGCGGGTCGTCGGCGCGAAGGTGCAGGACGTCGAGGGCGGCGGCGAGTACGAGATCCGCGCCAAGCAGGTCGTCAACGCCACCGGCGTGTGGACGGACGACACCCAGGGGATGGTCGGGGAGCGCGGCCAGTTCCACGTCCGGGCGTCCAAGGGCATCCACCTGGTCGTGCCGCGCGACCGGATCCACTCCACGACCGGGCTCATCCTGCGCACGGAGAAGTCCGTGCTGTTCGTCATCCCCTGGGGCCGGCACTGGATCGTCGGGACCACGGACACCGAATGGGACCTCGACAAGGCCCACCCGGCCGCGTCCAGCGCGGACATCGACTACCTGCTGGAACACGTGAACTCGGTGCTCGCGGTGCCGCTCACGAGGGACGACGTCCAGGGCGTGTACGCGGGCCTGCGGCCGCTGCTGGCGGGCGAGTCGGACGCCACCAGCAAGCTGTCGCGCGAGCACACCGTGGCGCATCCCGTGCCCGGGCTCGTCGTCGTGGCGGGCGGCAAGTACACCACGTACCGGGTCATGGCCAAGGACGCGGTGGACGAGGCGGTGCACGGGCTCGACATGCGCGTCGCCGAATGCGTCACCGAGGACGTGCCGCTGCTGGGCGCCGAGGGCTACCGGGCGCTGTGGAACGCGCGGGCGCGGATCGCGGCCCGGACCGGACTCCATGTGGTGCGGGTCGAACACCTGCTGAACCGGTACGGCACGCTGGCCGAGGAGGTCCTCGCCCTCATCGCCGAGAACCCGTCGCTCGGCGAGCCCCTGGTGGCGGCCGACGACTATCTGCGCGCCGAGATCGTGTACGCGGCCTCGCACGAGGGGGCGCGGCATCTGGACGACGTGCTGACCCGGCGTACGCGCATCTCCATCGAGACCTTCGACCGGGGCACGCGCAGCGCTCGTGACGCCGCCCAGCTGATGGCGCCGGTCCTCGGCTGGGACAAGGACCAGATCGAGCGCGAGGTGCAGCACTACGAGAAGCGGGTGGAGGCGGAGCGGGAGTCGCAGCGGCAGCCGGACGACCTGACGGCGGACGCGGCCCGGCTGGGGGCGCCGGACATCGTGCCGCTGTAGGCGGCTGTTCCCGCGCGGCGGGCAGCGCTTTCGACGTCACTCGAACGAGTGTCGGGACCCGGGATCTACGTTCGGGACCCGGTCGTTCTACGAGGTGCGGGGGCAGAACTCGGCCGCGAGCACCGCGGATTCGAGACCGGGATCCGCCATCGCGTCCGTGTTCACGCGGAAGGTGAGGACACGCCGGCCGTCGACGGTGGCCGCGGTGCGCACGTAGCTGCCGGATATGTGCCCGTTGTGCCCCCACACCGTGGTGCCGCACGGCAGTTTCTCGGGAAACAGGCCCATGCCGTACGCGCCGTGTGCGGCACGGGTGTCGAGCATCTCGCGCAGCCGGCGCGGGGGCAGCAGCCGCCCGCCGAGCAGGGCCGAGTAGAAGCGGTCCAGATCGGCGAGCGTGGTCACCAACTCGCCCGCGGCGCCGGCCACCCGCGGGTCGAGATCGGTGACGTCGGTTCCGTCGGCGGCGTAGGCGCGGCCGTGCGGAGAGGGCAGCGAGGAGCGGGATCCGGGGAAGGAGGTGCCCTTCAGGTCCAGGGGAGTGATGATGCGGCGCTCGGCCTCGGTGGCGTACGAGTGGCCGGTGACCTGCTCGACGACCAGGCCGAGCAGCACGTAGTTGGTGTTCGAGTAGGAGAAGCGGCCGCGTTCGGCCGGGGGGTGGGTGACTGCGATGCGAACGGCCTGACGGGGTGTGACGGGTGTGGTTCCGCCGGTGTCCCTGGTGTAGTCGTACAGGCCGCTGGTGTGGGTGAGCAGGGAACGCAGGGTCAGCGCGCGGCCGTCGTTGCCCGCTCCCCGCACCAGGCCGGGCAGATGCCGCTCCACGGTGTCGGACAGTGACAGCCGGTGCTCGGCGGCCAGTTGCAGCACGACCGTCGCGATGAACGTCTTCGTGACGCTGCCGGCGCGGAAGTGGTCCGACCGGGCGATTCCCTGCCCGGCGTGGGCATAGCGGGTGGTGGTCCCCTCCCGGGCCAGCAGGGCCGCGGCGGGTGCTCTGCCCTGGGTGACCAGCAGCGGGAGCACCGCGTCCGTGGGCGGAGCGGAGAGAGCCGACGAGTCGGCCGGAGGCAGGCCGAGGAGGGCGACGGACACGGGCAGGGCCAGCAATGTCCGAAAGGGCGGCACGCGGGCTCCTCCCTCGTCGGGGCGTCGGGGGCCCATCATGCAAGGCGGCGCGCGGTGCGCCGCGGCCGGGTTCCGGTGGGCGGACCGGCGGGGGCGCTTCGCCAGGGGGCCCCTGGGCGCTGGGCACTTGTCGGGTGAGAGACAATGGAGGCTCTGTCAGGGCGGGTTGTATGAGGGGACGCATGTCGGAGGCGGAGCGGGCGGGCACATCTCGTCAGGACACTCGTCAGGACAACAGGGAGCGTCTCCTCGCGGGGCGTTACCGGCTGGGCGAAGTGCTCGGCCGCGGGGGCATGGGCACGGTGTGGCGGGCCGAGGACGAGACCCTGGGCCGGACGGTCGCCGTCAAGGAGCTGCGGTTCCCGTCGAACATCGACGAGGAGGAGAAGCGGCGGCTGATCACACGGACGCTGCGCGAGGCCAAGGCGATCGCGCGGATCCGCAACAACAGCGCCGTGACGGTCTTCGACGTCGTCCAGGAGGACGACCGGCCCTGGATCGTGATGGAGCTCGTCGAGGGCAAGTCGCTCGCCGAGGTCATCCGGGAGGACGGCCTCCTCGAGCCGAAGCGGGCCGCGGAGGTCGGGCTCGCCGTCCTGGACGTGCTGCGGTCCGCGCACCGCGAGGGCATCCTGCACCGCGACGTGAAGCCGTCGAACGTGCTGATCGCCGAGGACGGCCGCGTCGTGCTCACGGACTTCGGGATCGCCCAGGTCGAGGGCGACCCGTCCATCACCTCGACCGGCATGCTCGTCGGCGCGCCCTCCTACATCTCCCCGGAGCGGGCGCGCGGGCACAAGCCGGGCCCGGCCGCCGACCTGTGGTCGCTCGGCGGGCTGCTGTACGCGGCGGTGGAGGGCGCGCCGCCGTACGACAAGGGGTCGGCCATAGCGACTCTCACGGCGGTGATGACCGAGCAGTTGGAGGAGCCGAAGAACGCCGGCCCGCTGCGGGACGTCATCCACGGCCTGCTCACCAAGGACCCTGCCAAGCGGCTCGACGACGCGGGCGCCCGGGCCATGCTCAACTCGGTCATCCACGCGCCCGAGAAGACCGAGCCGGAGCCCTTGGACGCGACGAAGGTCGTGCCGCTGCCGGCGCAGCCGGACAAGTCCTCCCGCAAGGGGAGTTCCGCCGGGGCCGGGGGCAAGCGGGGCGAGGAGCCCGCGGAGCGGCTGCGCGGGGCGCTGCGTTCCGTGCGCAAGGCCGCCGCCGGAACGGCCGGGGCGTCGGCCGCGTCCCGGACCGAGTCCGCGGACGCAACGGCCTCTTCCGGACCGGAGAGCGGGAAGGCCGGGGCCGGGGGCGCGGGAGCGTCCGCCTCGAAGCCGGGTTCGGCATCGGCCGCCCCGGGGGCGGTTGCCGGGGCCGGTGAGCGGGGTGCGCAGGGGGAGAAGGCGGCCTCCGGAGGCCGGAGTTCGGGGTGGCCCGTCATGACGCCGCCGGACCTGCCGCCGCGGCCCGCGCCGCCCAGGGCGCCGCTCACCGACGTCGTGCCGCGGCGGACCCTGGTGATCATCGCGGTGGTCGTGGCGCTCGCCGTGATCGGCACCGTGCTCGCCATCGCGCTCAGCGGGGACGACAAGGACCCCAAGGGGGCCGCCGGCGAGAGCGGCGGCAAGACCGTCGCCACCGCGTCGGGCAGCGCCGACACCAAGGGCGACGAGAGCGACGGCACGCGCACCGACAGCGGGGCGACACAGCCCGCGCCGTCGAAGTCCGCCTCGAACAGCCCGTCCGGGGACCAGGCGGGCGGGTCGTCCGGTGGCGGCAAGGGCACTGCCGCGGAGTCGACGCACCAGGGCAGCCAGGGGTACTCGATCGGGCTGCCGAAGGGGTGGAAGTACCAGTCCACGGGCGCCGCGGGCGACCGGTTCACCGGGCCCGACGGGCAGAAGCTGCTCATCGCCTGGACGTCCACGCCCAAGGGCGACCCGGTGGCGGACTGGAAGAGCCAGGAGCGCTTCATGCAGCGCGCGCAGTACAAGAAGATCCGGATAGAGCAGGTGGACTACCGCGGCTGGAACACGGCCGACTGGGAGTTCACGTACGTGGAGAGCGGCACCAAGTACCGGACCATCGACCGGGGTTTCGTCGTCGACGACCGGCAGGGCTACGCGCTGATGTACACGGCGAAAGCGACCGACTGGAGCGGTGAGCTGCGCAAGGAGACCTGGCGGACGCTGACGAAGACCTTCGAACCCAAGTCCTGAGCATGAGCGGCCCCGGGTTTGGGGAGTGAGATCTGGCATCCCCACATTGCGGGTGGTCTGCGGCACGTATCGTAAATGTTTGCGGACCGTACGCAGCCGGAACGGACCGTGGGGCGAACGGATGTGACCGACCAGGCTGCCGGGGGAGGCAACGTGGACGACTATGCGGGACGGGTGCTCGCCGACCGCTACCGCCTGCCGCTGCCGCCGTCCGACGAGTACGAACTCACCGAGTCCCGGGCCTTCGACACCTACAGCGGCCAGGAAGTCCTGGTCAGGGCAGTGCCGTTGCCGGAGGTGGTCGAGGCGGAGGTCCTCGACGCGGAGGGGCTGCCCGACGGCTTCACGGCACGTGACGGTGGCGCGCGGCGGCCCGGGGCCCGCCCGGGCACCCGGCGGCCCACGGACCCGGTGGTGCGGCGCGCGGTCGAGGCCGCGCAGGCCGCGGCGGCCATTCCCGACCACCCCCGGCTCGACCAGGTCTTCGACGTGTTCGCCGAGGGCGGTTCGCTGTGGATCGTCAGCGAGCTGGTGGCCGCGCGTCCCCTGGCGGCGCTGCTCGCCGAGAAGCCGCTGACGCCGTACCGGGCGGCCGAGGTGGCCTCCGACGTCCTCATGGCACTGCGGGTGCTGCACGCGCACGGCTGGGTGCACCGGAACGTCACCGCGCGGACGGTCCTGGTCTGTGACGACGGCCGGGTGATGCTGACCGGGCTGGCGGTGGGCGCGGCGGAAGAGGCCCTGTGCGGGTACGACCCCGTCCCCGCTCCGGCCTTCGGCGAACCCGGCCAGGAGACCGGCGGCGCCGGGATGACCGAAGGCCCCGGTGGGGCCGGCGGCCCGGGAAGTCCCGGCGGCGCGACCGATCCCGAGGCCGCGCGGCGTGCCGCCATAGAGGCTCGGGAGGCCCGGGGGCTGCCGGCGGCCGGAGCCGGCACGGGGAGCGGGGGCCCGGCCGTGCCGGCCCGCGGGAGCGCGGAGGACGGCGAGGATCCGAGGGCCGCGCGAGCCGGGGCGATCGCGGCCTACCGGGCGGGTACCCGGGCCGCCGCCCGGGTCCAGGAGACGCAGCAGAACGGCCGCGCGGCGCTGCCCGGTGCCCGGCCCGCCCCGGACGGCGGGCCAGGGCCCCACAGCAACGGCTCGGCGCGGTCGCCCTACGTCCCCGGGCAGAGCACGGGGCCTGGTGCGACCCCGCCGGGGCAGATAGCCGACCCCTACGGCGTCGGCGGCGCTCCCCGCACGACCGCCTGGCACGGCGCCGCACCCCGCGGCGCAGCGGGCGGCGCGCCCTCGCCGCAGGGACACGAGCAGGCGGCTCTTCCCCCGGCCCCGGACCCCGCCGCCCACAGCGAACCCACCCGGTGGGACGACCTGGTCGCCCACACCCCCGCACCCCGGCGCGGTCCGGCCACGGCGCTGGCCGCCGAGCGGGCGCGGCAGGCGCGCATGGCCGTGGTGGGCCCCGTGACGGAGCGCTGGGCGCCGGAGCAGGCCGGACCCGTGCACGAGAACTGGCAGTTGGCCGCGCCGATCGGCCCCGCCACCGACCTGTGGGCGCTCGGCGCGCTGCTCTTCAGGGCCGTGCAGGGGCATGCGCCCTACCCGGAGGAGTCGACGGCCGAGCTGGTGCAGATGGTGTGCGCGGAACCGCCGGCGTACGCCGAGGAGTGCGGGCCGCTCAGGCCGGTCGTCGAGTCGCTGCTGCGTCAGGACCCGACCGAGCGCCTCGACTTCGAGGAACTGCGCGGCTGGCTGCGCTCCCTCGTGCGCTCGGCGCCCGAGCCGGAGGCCGGTGTGCACGTCGTCGCGGCCCCGCCCGCCGACGCGAGCCGGCTGCCCGTCGTACGGCGCCGGGGCGAGCTCGTGCGCAGGCGGCGGGCCGGACTGCCAGCGCACCACGGGCGGCACAAGCGGGCCAAGGAGGAGTCGCGGTCGCCGCACCGGCTCGGCCGCACCCTGCTCCTGCTCGTCCTGCTCGCGATGGCCGCGGCGGTCGCCTACGCCATGCTCTTCATGCCCAAGTCGGAGACCGACGGCGCGCAGGGCACCGACCGCACCGGTGCCGCCGGTGAGGTCAGCCAGGCGCCCGAGCCGGACGCCAGCGGCGAGCCCCGGCCCGACCAGGCGTCGCCCGAGCCGGAGAAGAGCCCGTCGACGGCGGCCGGTTCCACTCAGACGCAGACCACCGGCCCCGAGGTCGCCGACGGCTTCACCCTGCGCAAGGACTCGGCGGGCTTCCAGGTCGCCGTCGCCAAGGGCTGGGACCGCACCTCGCGGGGCGGCAGCGGCCAGGTCGTCTACGCCAAGGGCGACTTCGAGCTCATCGTCGTACCGGGCCGGGACAGCGCGTCGGAGTACGGCAGCGATCCGATGGCCTACCAGCGGGAGGAGGAGCGCGAGTTGCAGCCGTACCGCGACTCCAGCTGGGCCACCTCCACCGGGCTGAAGACGATCGAGGTGGGCGGGCGGACCATGGCCGAGGGGCAGTTCACCTGGACCGGCGACGACGGGGGCGAGCTGTACGTGCGCAACCTCGCGATGCTGGTCGACGGGCGGTACCACGTGGTCCAGGTGCGCGGCCCGGAGTCCGAACGGGACGAGGTGACGCGGCTGTACGAGCAGGCGGCGGCGACGTACAAGGCGACGAAGTGATCCTCTGAGCCGGCTGCCGTGCACTGGAGTTCACCTCACGGTTCCCTCCAGTCCCAGGCGGCTACAACCGTCACAGTGCGGTCACCGTGGTACCCCGCTTGTTCCCTGGGGAAGGGCGGGTCCTTACGCTGACCCTGTCAAGACCATTGCGGGGCAACGTGAATCAGATGCAGGGCCTGCTCGTCGCGGGCCGCTACCGGCTTGCCGACTCCATCGGCAGTGGCGGTATGGGTCGGGTATGGCGGGCACACGATGAGGTGCTGCACCGGTCCGTCGCCATCAAGGAGCTGACGGCTGCCCTCTACGTCTCCGAGAGCGAGCAGGCCATCCTGCTGGCGCGCACCCGGGCCGAGGCCAGGGCCGCCGCGCGGATCAACCACTCCGCCGTCGTCACGGTGCACGACGTGCTGGAGCACGACGGCCGCCCGTGGATCGTGATGGAGCTGGTCGAGGGCCGCTCCCTGGCCGACGCGGTCAAGGAGGAGGGGCGCGTCGAGCCGCGCGAGGCGGCGCGTATCGGCATGTGGGTGCTGCGGGCCCTGCGCGCCGCGCACACCGCCGGCGTCCTGCACCGTGACGTCAAGCCGGGCAACGTCCTCCTCGCCCGGGACGGGCGTGTCCTGCTCACCGACTTCGGCATCGCCCAGATCGAGGGCGACACGACCATCACCCGGACCGGAGAGGTCGTGGGCTCGGTCGACTACCTGGCGCCCGAGCGGGTGCGCGGCCACGACCCGGGCCCGTCCTCCGACCTGTGGGCGCTCGGCGCGACGCTCTACACGGCGGTGGAGGGCCGGTCGCCGTTCCGCCGCACCACCCCTCTGACCACCATGCAGGCCGTGGTCGAGGAAGAGGCCGCCGAGCTTCAGTACGCGGGTCCGCTCACGCCCGTCATCGCCGCCCTGCTCCGCAAGGATCCGGCCGCCCGGCCCGAACTCGCCGAGGCCGAGCAGATGCTCGCCGAGGCGGCGGAGGGACGGCGGCCGAGCGGAGCGCAGGCGTACGTGCCGACGCAGTACGGGGGATCGTCGCCGTACCGGGACGTGCACAGCGGCACGGGCGCCTCCGGCACGAACCCCTCGGGCACGTACCAGTCCGGTGCGAACCCGTCGGGCACGTACCCGTCCGGCACGGGCCCGGCCGGTACCGGCTCGGGATCGCACAGCGGGACTCCGCTCCCGCCGCCGGCCGGGGCATCGGCCACCGGGACGCCGACGACCGGCGCCGCCACGGCCGGCCCTCCCGCGGCCGGGGCCTTCGCCACCGGGCACGGAACGACCGGGCCCACCACCGTCGGCCCGACGGCGATGGGCCCGCAGCCGGCCGGTTCGGGCCGGCGCCGCCGGCTTCGGACCCTCGCCCTCGTCGTCGCGCTCGCGGCCATCATCGGCGGAGGCACCGCGGTGGTGCTCCAGCAGTGGAACGAGAGCCGGCAGACGGCGGGCGGCGCGTCCGGATCGGCCGGTTCCACGACCGCGGAGCAGCCCGGGGGCTCGGTTCCCGCAGGCTGGACCCGCCGCGACGACCCCGCGGGTTTCAGCCTCTACCTGCCCAAGGGCTGGAAGCGCAAGACCTTCGGGCCCCAGGGCGAGCTCAAACAGATCGACTACACGCCCGACGGCGGCCGGCATTTCGTCCGCATCGCCGTCGACACCTCCCCGGACTTCGCCGATCCGTACGCCCACCAGCTCGACCTGGAGCAGCAGTTGCAGCGGCTGGTCGACTACAAGCGGGTGAAGCTGGAGCGCAACGTCTACCGTGACCGGGACGGCGCGCTGTGGGAGTACACCTGGACCGCGCAGGCCAAGGACACCAAGTTCCCCGGGCCGCGCCGGGCCATCGAGGAGACGTACGTCGCCCGCGACGGCACCGAGTACGCGCTCTACATGTCGGCGCCCGCGCAGGACTGGGCGAAGGCGCGCAAGCAGTTCACGTCGCTGTTGCAGGGCTGGCACGAGAAGACCCCCTGACGCGGGAGGCCCCCGCGCAGGGCCGTGCGTTTCGGCCACCCGCGGGCCGCTGCCCCGGAGCCCATCCCTCCGTTGGGGCATGATTGCCGCATGGGGACCGAGGGGCACAACACGCGTGTCATCGCGGGCCGTTACCGGCTCGAGGCGAGGCTCGGGCGCGGTGGCATGGGCGTGGTCTGGCGGGCGACCGACGAGCTGCTCGGCCGGGGTGTGGCCGTCAAGGAGCTCCCCTTCGACGAGTCGCTCTCCGCGGCGGAAGCGCGCCGGCAGCGGGACCGTACGCTGCGCGAGGCACGGGCGGTCGCGCAGCTGAGCCACCCGCACATCATCGTCGTCCACGACGTCGTCGAGGACGACGAACGCCCGTACATCGTCATGGAGTTGATCGAGGGCGGCTCGCTCGCCGACCGTCTCGCCACGCAGGGCCCGGTCGACGCCGCCGAGGCCGCACGGATCGGTATCGCCCTGCTCGGCGCGCTGCGCGCCGCGCACGCGGCCGGGGTGCTGCACCGCGATCTCAAGCCCGACAACGTCCTGCTGGAGGACGGTACCGACCGGGTCGTCCTCACCGACTTCGGCATCGCCCAGGTCGCGGGCGCCCCCACGCTCACCGAGAACGGTTCCTTCGTCGGCTCGCCCGAATACACCGCGCCCGAGCGGATGTCCGGGATCCGGACGGGGCCCGAGTCCGACCTGTGGTCGCTGGGCGCGCTGCTGTGCGCGGCCCTCAGCGGCGAGTCGCCGTTCCACCGCGACTCGCTGGGCGGCGTCCTGCACGCGGTCGTCGTCGGAGACATACGCCCGCCCGCCCAGGCCGGGCCGCTCCTGCCCGTCGTACAGGGCCTGCTGGAACGCGATCCGGACCGGCGGCTGGACGCGGACCGGGCGGAGCGGATGTTGCGGGTGTTCCGCGAGACGGGCAGTACGCCGCAGGCTCCGCCGCCCGGGTACGCGCCGACGGTGCGCGGTGCCCCGCACGGACGGCCGCAGGACGACGCCGGTCGGCGATCGCCGGCGCCGCCGACGGACATGCCCGGCCCGGACCAGCGGTACGAGCAGATGCTCCGGCAGCCCACGCGCCGGGTGCTCGTGGCAGCGCTGCTGGTCGCCGCGGTGGCCGGGGCGGGTGTGTCGGCGGCGGCGCTGCTCATGGAGGGCGGTGGGGACGGCGGCCGCACGCCGACGAGTTCCACGCCGGCGACGCCTTCGGCCGGACCGTCCACCCACGGCACGCGCACTCCGAGCACTCCGGCGGCCACCAACGCCACCACGACCGCCGCCACCGCCGCCACCTCACCCTCGCCCTGACACGGCGGACAGCCGATGAGCCCCGTACCGGTATAGAGGGAAAATAAAGCACTGTACCGGTGCGAAAGGGAGATAAGCATCGGCTCGCGTCACGGGTCTGTGACCGGGACGCTTCCGTGCTGGATGCGCAAGCGCTTGGCGCGATATGGATGACCTCATGAGCAACAACGGGGGAGCCCGATCCGGGGCCGACGAGCCAACGAGTTTCGCTCTGCAACCACCGAATCCGTCGAGTACACCGGCGCCGGTACCGGGCAACCCGTACGCGACGCCCACCCAGGTCGTGCCGACCCAGTCGGTGGCAGCGGTCCAGGACCCCGGTGTCGGGCGGCTCATCGCCGGGCGTTACCGGCTGATCGCCAAGCTCGGGCACGGCGGCATGGGCACGGTGTGGCGCGCCAAGGACGAGACGGTGGACCGGGAGGTCGCCGTCAAGGAACCCCGCGTCCCGGAGCATCTTCCCGAACGCGAACGCGCCAACGCCTTCGAGCGGATGCGCCGCGAGGCGCGTGCCGCGGCCCGGCTCGACCACCCGGCGGTGGTCGACGTCCATGACGTCGCGGTCGTGGAGGGACAGCCGTGGATCGTGATGGAGCTCGTGCAGGGCCGTTCGCTGGGTGACGCGCTCCAGGAGGGCACCCTGTCCGCGCGCGAGGCGGCCCGGGTCGGCCTGGAGGTGCTCGGCGCGCTGGAGGCCGCGCACGCGGCGGGCATCCTGCACCGCGACGTGAAACCGGACAACGTGCTGCTCGGCCGGTACGACCGGGTCGTCCTCACCGACTTCGGCATCGCGCAGATCGAGGGCGAGACCAACCTGACCGACACCGGCGGCTTCGTCGGCTCGCCCGAGTACATCGCGCCGGAGCGGGTGCTGGGCCAGCGCCCGGGCCCGGCCAGCGACCTGTGGTCCCTGGGCGTGGTGCTGTACGCGGCGACGGAGGGCGTCTCGCCGTTCCGCCGGAGCAACACCCCCGCCACACTCCAGTCCGTCCTCAACGCCACGCCCGCGCCGCCCGCCTCCGCCCAGGCCCCGCTCGCCGAGGCCATCACGGGCCTGCTGCACAAGGACCCGGCCCGCCGCCCGGACGCCTCCCGGGTGCGAGCCCTGCTGGAGGCCGCCGCGAACCCGCCGGCGGACCGGCCCACGCAGGTCGTCCAGGTCATGGGCGGTCAGGGCGGCGGGGGCCGAAGACTCCGGATCGGACGCAAGGGGTGGACCGGGCTCGGTGCGGCGGTCGTCGCGGCGGCGGTGACGGCGTACCTGGTGCTGGCGAACCCGTTCGCCGGGCCGCTGCCCGAGGGCTGGAAGACACGCCAGGAGAAGGAACTCGCCGCGTCGCTGGCCGTGCCCGGTGACTACCAGCGGACCGTGCCCGACCGGGAGTCCGACCAGGGGCACTGGGTCACGTACACCGACTGGAGCGGCAGCATCTGGATCAGCCTGACGCTCGACAAGAAGGCGGAGGACACCGGCAGTGCCATCGCCGGCTCCGCTGCCGCCGAGATGTACGACGACGACAGTGCGTTCAAGGACAGCGGCAGCTACCCGCTGGACATGCCGGAGAACCCGAAGACGGCCCCCAGGGACACCACGTACAGGGGAGGGAAGGCCGCCGAGAACACCGTCACCTACGACACCGACGACAGCGAGAACCCCCGCCCCCGCGAGCTCAGGATCTTCTACTACAAGACCTCCGGCGGCGACATGTACAAGCTCACCGTCAGCTACCCGGGCAAGGGCGACTTCACCGGTCGCGGGCGGGAGGTCGCCGACACGGCGATCGCGAACCTGGACATCGACGGGACCTGAACCGGTGTCCGGCCACTGACCCGCTTCGACAAGCCGCCGCCCCGCGGGGTACTGATGGGGCATGAGCAACGACGGGGGCGGGACGGGCGCCCAGAGCCGGTCGGTCGGCGGGCGGTACCGGCTGATCGAGCGCATCGGCTCCGGCGGGATGGGCACCGTCTGGCGGGCCTACGACGACCTCGTGCAGCGTGACGTCGCCGTCAAGCAGCCCCGGGTGCCCGGCGACCCGGAGGACGAGAGCCACCGGCGCGCGGCCCACCGGCTCTACCGGGAGGCCCGCGCCGCCGCCCGCGTCGACCACCCCGCCGCCGTCACCATCCACGACGTGGTCGTCGAGCCGGAGCGGCAGCCGGACGCACGCGACGGGCGGATCGACCGCCACCGGCCGGTCGGACGCGACGGGTTGAACGCGATCGACGCGGCGCTCGACGGACTCCCGTGGATCGTCATGGAGTTGGTGCGGGGCGAGTCCCTGCACGAGGTGCTCCGGCGCGGCCCGGTCGACCCGCGCGAAGCCGCCCGGATCGGCCTCGCCGTCCTCGGTGCCCTGCGCGCCGCGCACGCCGTCGGCATCGTGCACCGGGACGTGAAACCGGCCAATGTGCTGCTCGGTCCGCAGCAGCGCGTCGTCCTCACCGACTTCGGCATCGCCCACGTGCAGGGCGAGGAGTCGCTCACGGCCGGCGGGGAGTCCGTCGGCTCGCTGGAGTTCGTCGCCCCCGAGCGGGTGTCCGGCCGGATCGCCGGGCCCGCCTCAGACCTGTGGTCCCTGGGCGTGCTGCTGTACGCCGCCGTCGAGGGGGCGTCCCCGTTCCGCCGGACCACACCGCAGGCCACGCTCGCCGCGATCTTCGCCGCCGAGCCGCCCGAACCGAAGCAGGCCGGACCCCTCGGCCCGCTGATCGCACGACTGCTGGTGCGGGACCCCGACCTGCGCCCGGATGCCGAGGAGGTCGCGGCGGCGCTGGCGGAGACGGCCGGGCCGGCGGCGGCCGAGGTGCCGGAAGAAGCTCAGGAGGCCGAACACGTACTGGAGTTGGCGGAGGACCCCGGCACGCCACGGCCCGAGGAGGCGGCCGAACCGCCGGAGGCCGCCGAACCACCGGAGGCCGCCGAACCACCGGAGGCCGGCCCCGCAGAGCGGCAGGACCCCGCACCGCCCAAGCGTCCAAGCCTCCTCCGCCCCGCCCCCATCGCCCTCCTGGGCGCGCTGCTCACCGGCGGCATAGGGGCCGTCACCCACCTCGGCGACGCCAGCAGCGCGGAGACCGCCGAAACGGTGGAGACCTGGACCCCGCACCGCGATCCGGACCTGGCGGCCGTACTCCATCTCCCGCGCCACTACCGGGAACTCGACCGGACCGGCAGCGCGACCGACCAGCCCCGCACGGTGCTCTACGGCGACGAACAGGGCGGCACCGTCCAGGTCCGCCTCCTGCTCTGGGACCGGGCTCCGGGCTCCCCGATGGACCAGCTCCGGAACGCACCCGTCGTCCGCGGGGACACGCAGTACACCCGCACCAGCGTCCAGGGTCACGAGGCCGCCCTCGCCGACACCACCTACCACCTGGGCGAGGACACCAGGCGGGTCATGCGGGTGATGATCCGCACCGACGACGACCGCATGTACGAACTGCGCGTCGACATGCCCAAGGGCACGCCCGGGGAGAAGGAGGGCACCTCGGTGTTCCAGGGCGCCCGGGACCGGCTCGGCATCGCGGAAGGCTGAATCACCGGGATCGTAAAAGGCTGAATCACACCAACTCGTCACCGCACAACGCCCTGATCAGGGCGTTCGTTGCCAGCAGCCACTGGCGCCTTGTGTGTACTCGGTGAAGCCGTATTACCGACGGGTACCCAAAGGCTCCGCCGGGGCATACCCTGCGGCTCATGACGGACGCGCACGCCCCGGAGAAGCCCGGCACGGCACAGGCCGGCACGAACCCCCTCGCCCCCGCCCCGGAGGGCGCCCGCACCGCCGCCGACGTGGTGACCCCCGAGCTGGTCGCCCAGCTCACCAAGGGTGTGACCGGCTCCGGCCGGACCGCCAACCACACGCCGTTCACCGGTGAGAAGCTGGCCGACCTGCCCGAGTCGACGCCCGAGGACGTGGCGAAGGCCTTCGAACTGGCCCGCGCCGCCCAGGCCGTGTGGGCGCAGACCCCGATACGGCAGCGCGCCGCCGTCCTGCTGCGCTTCCACGACCTGGTGCTGGAGCGCCAGGCCGAGGTGCTCGACCTGATCCAGCTGGAGACCGGCAAGGCCCGGCTGCACGCCCACGAGGAGGTCCAGGCCGTAGCGGTCGCCGCCCGGCACTACGGCCGCAAGGCCCCCGCCTATCTCCGTCCGAAGCGGCACGCCGGTGCCATGCCGACCCTCACCAAGGTCACCGAACGGCGCCACCCGCGCGGTGTCGTCGGTCAGATCGCGCCCTGGAACTACCCGCTGGAGCTGTCGGTCGGCGACGCGCTCCCCGCCTTCGTCGCGGGCAACGCGGTCGTCATGAAGCCCGACACGGAGACCTGCCTGACCGCCCTGTGGGCCCGTGACCTGCTCATCGAGGCCGGCCTGCCCGCCGACGTCTTCCAGGTCGTGCTCGGCGACGGCCCGGTCATAGGCCCCGAGGTCGTACGGCACGCCGACTACGTCTCCTTCACCGGCTCCACCCGCACCGGCCGCGAGGTCGCCCAGGGCGCCGCCGCCCGGCTGGTCGGCGTCTCCCTCGAACTCGGCGGCAAGAACGCCATGCTGGTGCTGGAGGACGCCGACATCGAGAAGGCCGCGGCCGGTGCCGTCCGCGCCTGCTTCTCCTCGGCCGGCCAGCTGTGCATCTCCATCGAGCGGCTCTACGTCCACGAGTCGATCGCGGACGCCTTCCTGGAGCGCTTCGCCGCCCGCACGAAGGCCATGCGCCTCGGCACGTCCCTGGCGTACGGCGCCGACATGGGTTCCCTGGTCGGCGAACGCCAGCTGGAGACCGTCACGCGGCACGTGGAGGAGGCGGTCGCCAAGGGCGCGAAGGTCGTCGCGGGCGGTGTGGCGCGGCCGGACATCGGCCCGTACTTCTTCGAGCCCACCATCCTCGACGGGGTCGCCACGGACATGTCCGTCTGCGCGGAGGAGACGTTCGGCCCGGTCGTCTCGGTCTACCGCTTCACGAGCGAGGACGAGGCGATCGAGCGCGCCAACGCCACGGCGTACGGCCTGAACTCCTCGGTGTGGACGAAGAACGGCCGGCGCGGCCAGGAGGTCGCCGCCCGGCTGCGCACCGGCACCGTCAACATCAACGAGGGCTACGCGCCCGCGTACGGCAGCGTCCAGTCGCCCATGGGCGGCATGAAGGACTCCGGCCTCGGCCGCCGGCACGGCGCCGAGGGCATCCTCAAGTACACCGAGGCCCAGACGGTCGCCCACCAGCGTGTGCTCCCGATGGCCCCCGCGCTGGGCATGGACGACGAGCAGTACGCCCGGTTCATGAGCAGGAGCCTCCGCCTGATGAAGGCGTTCCGGTTCCGGTGATGCAGCGAGGAGAGCACGTGCCTCAGGACGCTTACGACTACGACGTCATCGTGGTCGGCTCCGGCTTCGGCGGCTCGGTGACCGCCCTGCGCCTCACGGAGAAGGGCTACAAGGTCGGTGTCCTGGAGGCCGGCCGCCGCTTCACCCGCGAGTCCCTCCCGAAGAACTCCTGGGACCTCAGGAACTACCTCTGGGCGCCGAAGCTCGGCATGTACGGCATCCAGCGCATCCACCTGCTGGGCAACGTCATGGTCCTGGCGGGAGCGGGCGTGGGCGGCGGCTCCCTCAACTACGCCAACACCCTCTACGTCCCGCCCGAGCCGTTCTTCGAGGACCCGCAGTGGCGGGACATCACGGACTGGCAGGAGGAGCTCAAGCCGTACTACGACCAGGCCCGGCGGATGCTCGGCGTACGGCTCAACCCGACCATGACCCCGTCCGACGTGCACCTGAAGGCCGCGGCGGAGCGCATGGGCTGCGGCGACTCCTTCCACCTTGCCCCCGTCGGCGTCTTCTTCGGCGACGGCGAGGACGCGGACGGCACGGTGAAGGCGAAGCCGGGCCAGGAGGTGCCCGACCCGTACTTCGGCGGGGCGGGCCCGGCCCGCAGGGCCTGCGCGGAGTGCGGCGAGTGCATGACCGGCTGCCGGCACGGCGCGAAGAACACCCTCAACGAGAACTACCTCTACCTCGCCGAGAAGGCCGGCGCGGTCGTGCACCCCCTGACGACGGTCGTCTCGGTCACCGACGACTCGCGCGGCGGGTACGCGGTCGCCACCCTCCCCACCGACGACCGCCGCAAGGCCGAGGGCCGGACCTACAGGGCCCGCCAGGTCGTCCTCGCCGCCGGCACGTACGGCACCCAGACGCTGCTGCACCGCATGAAGGCCGGCGGCCAGCTGCCGCACGTGTCGGACAAGCTGGGTGGGCTGACCCGCACCAACTCCGAGGCCCTGGTCGGCGCCCAGACCGACGACCGGCGCTACCGCAAGGCGCACGGCGCGCCGAAGGCCGACTTCACGCGGGGCGTGGCCATCACGTCCTCGATCCACCCGGACGAGAACACCCACATCGAGCCGGTCCGCTACGGCAAGGGCTCCAACTCGATGGGCAGCCTGTCGATCCTCCAGGTCCCGTACGCCGGGAACGACTCGGGCACCTCCCGGGTCCTGGGCTTCCTCGCCCACGCGGCGAAGCACCCCTTGCTGGTGCTGCGTTCCCTGTCCAACCGCCGCTGGTCGGAGCGGACCATCATCGGCCTGGTGATGCAGTCGCTGGACAACTCGCTGACGACGTATTTGAAGCCGTCGGGTGTCGGCCGGGGCCTGCTCACCGCCCGCCAGGGCCACGGCGCGCCCAACCCGAAGCAGATCAAGGCGGCCACGGAGAGCGCGTCGGTACTCGCCGCCGAGATCAACGGCTTCGCGGGCTCGAACGTCGGCGAACTGATGGGCACTCCGCTCACGGCCCACTTCCTGGGCGGCTGCCCGATCGGCGACTCCCGCGAGACCGGCGTGATCGACCCCTACCACCGCCTCTACGGCCACCCGGGCATCTCGGTGGTCGACGGCGCCGCGGTCTCCGCCAACCTGGGCGTCAACCCGTCCCTCACCATCACCGCCCAGGCCGAGCGGGCGATGTCGTTCTGGCCCAACAAGGGCGAGCCCGACCCGCGTCCGCGGCAGGGCGCGGCCTACCAGCGTCTCCAGCCGGTCGAGCCGAAATCCCCGGCGGTCCCGGCGGAGGCGTTCGGCGCGCTGCGGCTGCCGTTCCTGGGCATGCCGGCCATACCGCCGAAGAACTGACCGGCGGCGGACAGCAGAAGAGGGACCTGCGCCCCCCTCCGAGCGCAGGTCCCTCTTCTGCTTGTGCAACGGCCTGCCGGCCGCTGTGGTTTACGCCTGGACGCCGGCCTTACGGCGACGCACCACGAAGATCGCACCGGCACCGGCGACGACCGCGGCACCGCCGACCAGGCTGATCATCGGCAGGGCGGAGCTGGAGCCGGTCTCGGCGAGGCTGCCGGTGACCTCCGGCGTGTTGCCGCTGGGCTTCTCGTCGGTGACGGGCGCCTTGCCGCCTTCCTGCGGCTTGGTGCCACCGGTGTCCGTACCGGCCGCGACGATCTGGAACTTGTACGAGACGTCACCGAAGCCGATGCACTCGTCGTCGTTGTCGCCGTAGATCGTCGCGCCGAGCGAGAAGCCGGCGCCGACCGGGGCGGACTTGCTGACGTTGAGGCGCAGCGGGATGTTGACCTGGTACTCGGGCTTCAGCTCGTCGGTGTAGCCGACGTAACCGACGGCGTAGCCGCCCTCGTTGAGGTCGACCCAGATCTTGTCCTGGGGGTCCCAGGCCTGGAGCTGGACCTGCTTGCTGGAGAACAGCTCCTCGCCGTTCTTGTCGGGGGAGGCCCCGGCGAAGAAGTCGAGGTCGTTCAGCGTGGAGTCGGAGTTGTTGGCGACGTTCAGCGAGAACTTGTGCCAGCCGCTGCCCGCGGCGATCTTGCCGGGCAGGCCGGTGATGCTCACGTCGACCTTGGTGTCCTCACACACGGAGGGCTCGGGGTCCGGGGTCTCGGACTCCTCGGGCGCCGACGTGCTCGGCTCCGGGGCGGACTCGCTCACGGAGGTGCTCGGCGAGGGCGACGTCTCCGGGGCGGACTCGCTCACGGAGGTGCTCGGCGAGGGCGACGTCTCGGGAGCGGACTCGCTCACCGAGGTGCTCGGCGAGGGCGACGTCTCGGCAGTGGACTCGCTCACGGACGGGCTCGGGGTGGGCGTCGTTTCGTCGGTCGCGTACGCGGCCGGTGCCGCGAGCAGTGCCACCGGGGCTATGACCGCCGTAGCGGCCGCTGCTGCCATTGCGCGGCGAAGCTTCATGAAGACCTCGGAGAGTCCGGCGTACCGCGGGATGCGGTACGAACGTTGGGGGAGGCCTCCGCGTGTGGGGCGCGGGAGTGGCCCGTGGTTCGCAGGTTTGATCGGTGAAACCTGTGAATGGTTGTGCTGGCACTCACAGAATTTTTATGTGGGCTGGGTCACACATAAGACCTTCTTGTGAAGACGCTTCACATCCGCTTAGATCTTGACTTCGTGTCTGAAAAGCCGTCCGACGATCAGCCGTCGGTCCCGGAGATCCCCGACGACGTCTGGGAACAGTTCGCCCGCGACACCGCGCGGAACACCTCCGCCCCGAAGGAACCGTCCGCGCGGGCGCGCATGGTGACCGAGCGGCTGCGGCAGCAGGAGGCCCGGGGGGAGTCGCCGCCGGGCTGGCGAACGAGCCCGGCCATGTCGAACGGCCGGGTGGCACGACGTCGCAAGCTGTGGGCCGTTCTCGGCGTGCCGGTCGCCGTCGCCGTGGCCGTGGTGGCGCTGAAGCCGTCGCTGCTGCCCGGCGACCCCTTCGGCACGGACGAGGGGACCGCGGCCTCACCGCTGCCCGTCGAGACGGCGGCCCCCACCGCCGCGCCCGGGGCGTCCGACCCCGAAAAGCCCACCCTGGACAAGCCGTTCGCCGGTTCCCCGGCGCTGCGCTGGGCCGATGGTGAGGCCGGCATCGTGCTGCCCGAGGCCAAGGCCGTCGGTCCGGTCCCGGAGGAGCGGGTGCGGCAGGCGCTGAAACTGACGAAGAAGCTGCTGGTGGGCGCCAACCTCGACCCGAAGACGGTGCGCGGCGCCCGCCCCGAGGCCGCGCTCTCCGTGCTCGACCCCGAACAACCGGAACTCCTCGACGAGCTCGACACCGCCCTGCGTTCCCCCAGTGCGAAGCACGACCCGGTGACGCTGTTCAGCCGTTTCGACCCCGACGAGGTGCGCCCGGTCGGCGACGTCATCAAGACGCGCGGGCACATGACGTTCAAGAAGGGATCCCACGGGGGCGTGGCGGTACGCGCCGACTACACCTTCGTCTACCCCGTCGTGCGCGCCGACGGCCCCGTCGAGGTCACCCGCACCATCGTGCGCCGGGTGCTCGACGTCGAACTCGCCGACCCCGCCCAGTACGAGGTCACCCGGGGCCGGCTGCTGCTCCTGGAGTACGACCAGGAGATCGGCAACTCCTCCTGCGACGTCCACGACGGCTATCTGCACCCCGAGTTCTCGTCGAGCGAGCCCACGGGCGCGCCGCCGAGCGGCCCGACGACGGATCCGTACGACCGGAGCAAGGACCTCGACCGCGACCCGGACGAGTGCGGGACGGTGTCGCGCACCTGAGCAGAGCGAAGGGCCCCGCGGGGTGCAGCCGCGGGGCCCTTCTTCTCGTCAGCACCGACGTCAGGGCAGCGCCGGTGCCTGGAAGCGGCGCCGGGGGGTGCGCCGCTGGTCTCGGCCGGACCCGACCGGACCATTGGTCTCGACCTCTGGCGGTCGGGCAACGCGGGTGTCCGCGGAGGGACTTGGGCTGTCTACGCATCGTGCTGGATGAATGCGGCGCCCGCAACCGTTCGACCCGGCCTTGATGGATTTTTGCAAGGTCCGCCGGCCGGCCCCGGGCGTCCCCGGAGCCGGCCTTTCTCATGGGTGACCGGGCTGCTGTCCCCTGCCGTCCGGTCACTTCCCTGGAGCGAGGTCCCACGACGCACGGCACGATCCGTACGTCTCATCGCTCCAGCGAGCCACGCGTGGTCTCTCTCGGGCCCGCGCCTGGCTGGCACGGGCACCGGGACCAACGAAGCGGCCCGCGGGACGGTCACGCGCCGTACGGGTGAGAAGGGGGCGCACGTCTGTCCCGGGAACGGGGGTTTCAGATCCTGCCGCGGCACAGCTCCAGCAGGGTCATCGCGAGGGCCGTGCCCGGCTTGCCCAGCGCCTCCCGGTAGCGGCCGAGGACCTCCATCTCGCGGGAGAGGTTCACGCGCCGGCCGCCGGAGGAGATCCGGGCCTCCTGGATGACGGCGGAGACGGCCGCCCGTTCCTGGATCAGGCCGATGATGCGGTCGTCCAGCGCGTCGATGCGCTCACGCGCGCCGGTGATCACGCCGGCGGCCTCGGGGGTACGGGCGCCGGTCACTTCGGTGGCGTTCATGGGGTTCCTTGTCGTCGAGGGGTGCCCCGGAGCGGCAAGACCCGGACGACGGCAGACGCCCCGGGCCTTGTCGGCCCGGGGCGCCTGGGAAGTCGCTTGTCAGTTGCTCAAGCAGCACGACCATGGCAGCCGGCGGGCCGGGTGCCATAGGTAAAGACGAACGTCTGGTGCTGGAGCATGGGGCCAGTATGCCCCGCTCCCCGAGGGTGTCCAACACGGTTCGCATCCTGAGACGGCCCCGGTTCCCGGCGCCCGGACGGTGCCCCGCCGCACCCCGGTAGAATCGGGTGGCACAAGACCCCCGCCCCACCGCCGGAAGGCACCCTGTGTCATCAGCGACTCCCGCTGCCAGCGCCACCGACACCGTCCTGGTCGTCGACTTCGGCGCGCAGTACGCCCAGCTCATCGCCCGTCGTGTCCGCGAGGCGCGGGTCTACAGCGAGATCGTGCCGAGCACCATGCCGGTCGCCGAGATGCTCGCCAAGAACCCCGCGGCGATCATCCTTTCCGGCGGCCCCTCGTCGGTGTACGAGGAGGGCGCCCCGAGCCTGGACCGCGAGATCTTCGAGGCCGGCGTCCCCGTCTTCGGCATGTGCTACGGCTTCCAGCTGATGGCGCGGACCCTCGGCGGCACCGTCGACAACACCGGAGCCCGCGAGTACGGCCGCACCGACCTGCACGTCTCCAAGTCGTCCTCCACCCTTTTCGAGGGCACCCCCGCCGAGCAGGCCGTCTGGATGTCCCACGGCGACGCCTGCTCCGCCGCCCCCGAGGGCTTCTCCGTGACGGCCTCCACGGACGTCGTGCCGGTCGCCGCGTTCGAGAACGACGAGAAGAAGCTGTACGGCGTCCAGTACCACCCCGAGGTGATGCACTCCACGCACGGGCAGCAGGTTCTGGAGCACTTCCTGTACCGGGGCGCGGGCCTGACCCCCTCCTGGACCACGGGCAGCGTGATCGAGGAGCAGGTCGCCGCGATCCGTGAGCAGGTCGGCGACAGGCGCGCCATCTGCGGCCTGTCCGGCGGCGTGGACTCCGCCGTCGCCGCCGCCCTCGTCCAGAAGGCCATCGGTTCCCAGCTGACCTGCGTGTACGTCGACCACGGCCTGATGCGCAAGGGCGAGACCGAGCAGGTCGAGAAGGACTTCGTGGCCGCGACCGGCGTGCAGCTGAAGGTCGTGGACGCCGAGGAGCGGTTCCTCAAGGCGCTCGCCGGGGTCTCCGACCCCGAGGAGAAGCGGAAGATCATCGGCCGGGAGTTCATCCGGGTCTTCGAGCAGGCCCAGGCCGAGATCATCGCGGACGAGGGCCCGGCGGTGGAGTTCCTCGTCCAGGGCACCCTCTACCCGGACGTGGTCGAGTCCGGCGGCGGCACCGGCACCGCCAACATCAAGTCCCACCACAACGTGGGCGGCCTCCCCGAGGACCTCGAGTTCCAGCTCATCGAGCCGCTGCGCAAGCTCTTCAAGGACGAGGTCCGCATGGTCGGCCAGGAGCTCGGGCTGCCGGACGAGATCGTCCAGCGTCAGCCCTTCCCCGGCCCCGGCCTCGGCATCCGGATCGTCGGCGAGGTCACCAAGGAGCGTCTGGACCTGCTGCGCGAGGCCGACGCCATCGCCCGCGAGGAGCTGACGGCAGCCGGCCTCGACCGTGACATCTGGCAGTGCCCGGTGGTCCTGCTCGCGGACGTCCGCAGCGTCGGCGTCCAGGGCGACGGCCGCACGTACGGCCACCCGATCGTCCTGCGGCCCGTCTCCTCCGAGGACGCGATGACGGCCGACTGGTCGCGCCTGCCGTACGACGTCCTCGCGAAGATCTCGACCCGGATCACCAACGAGGTGCGTGACGTCAACCGCGTCGTCCTCGACGTGACCTCGAAGCCGCCGGGGACGATCGAGTGGGAGTGACCCCTACGTGCGCTTGATCGTGCGCAGGGGCTCGCCGGGCGTCCAGATCTGGACGACGAGGTACTTGTCGTCCTCGACGTAGGTCCGCACGACCTCCGTGAGCTCGGTACGGAAGAGGTGGAACGGCTCAGGCGGCTCCACCTCTTCGACGTATCCGGCCTTCGTCCCCACGTCGTCGACCTCGATCGCCCGGCCGCTGATCCGGACGTCGCCGCCGCCCATGCCGGTGCCCTCCCCGGGGTTCGCCTGGAGCGCGAAGCGCGGGTCGCGGCGCAGGTCGAGCGCCTTGAGCGAGTTCGGCATCATGCCGAGCCACAGTTCACCGTTCAGGAACCGCACCTCCAGGCCGCTGGTGCGGGGCGAGCCGTCCTTCCGGAGGGTGGCGAGGATGTGGTGGGTGTAGGCGCCGAAGCGCTTCTCGACGGTGTCGGCCAGATCCGGTTCGGCGGTGGCGAAAGCCGCCCAGTTCTCTGTCATACGGAGAGTCTGGCGCCGAAACCCGACATCTTCTGTCCGCTATTCGTGGGGTGGGGGAGACTGGAGGCAAAAGGGGTGCGCACGGGTGCGCGCGGGTGCTCACGAGGCGTTCGCCGGGGCGCTTGCCTCATCTTCACGAAACGGTTCTGTTCTTCCCGGCCCGACCGGCGGTAGCTTCCGCCCCGTACGTAGAAACAGCGCTGGAGGACCTATGCACGGGCCCACCCCGCCCCTGCCGCTGCCCACCGACCGGCTGCGGTTCGCGATGCCGCCGATGCACGAGTCGCTCGAGGACGAGCGCCGGCACCGCAAGGAACGGCTCGCCGGCGCCCTGCGGATCTTCGGACGGCTCGGCTACGAGGACGGCGTGTCCGGGCACATCACCGCCCGCGACCCCGAGTACAGCGACTGCTTCTGGGTCAACCCGTTCGGGATTCCCTTCCGGCACGTCACCGTGAGCGACCTGGTGCTCGCCAACCAGGACGGCCAGGTCGTCGACGGCCGCTACCACGTCAACCAGGCCGCCTTCACCGTGCACGCCCAGGTCCACGCCGCCCGCCCCGACGTGGTCGCCGTCGCCCACTGCCACTCCGTGCACGGCCGGGCGCTCGCCGCCCTCGGCGAGCTGCTGGAGCCGATCACCCAGGAGAGCTGCGCCTTCTACGAGGACCACGCCCTCTACGACGCCTACACCGGCGTCGTCGTCGACGCCGAGGAGGGGCGGCGCATCGCGGCCGCGCTCGGCTCCCGCAAGGCGCTCGTGCTGCGCAACCACGGGCTGCTGACCGTCGGCGACTCGGTGGACGCCGCCGCCTGGTGGTTCGTGTCGATGGAACGGTCCTGCCAGGTGCAGCTGACGGCGCAGGCGGCCGGGCGGCCGGTCCGCATCGACCACCGGATGGCGGTGGCGACACGGGAGCAGTCGGGGGGTGACCTGGTGGCGTGGATCAACTACCAGCCGATGTGGCAGGAGGTCAGCCGGAGTGAGCCGGACCTGATGAGCTAGGGCGTGTCCGTAAAGTCCCGTTGTCCGCCGGGGCAGGCGGGACTTTGCGGACACGCCCTAGGGGTGTCCTCAGGGTTCCGCCTGCCCCGCGACGCCCCTGGCGGCCGGCCCGTCAGAAGCCGCGGAGCACTGCCGCCTTGGTCAGGGCGAACTCTTCGTCGGTGAGCACACCGTCCCGGTACAACGCGCCCAACTCGCGCAGGCGGCGCAGCAGCACGTCGTGGTGGTCGGCCGCGGGCGGTACGGCGGGCGCCGGGCGGGAGCCGTGCGCGTCGGCCTCGTGGTTCCCGGCCGCGGCGCGCGTGGACGGGTGCGGCAGCCTGGCGGTGACCGCCGTCGCGACGAGCGCGGTCAGCAGGTCCCGGCGGGTGCTGCCCCACAGGTCCAGGGCGTACGGGTCCTTCTCGGGCGGCAGTTTCGAGAACACCGTCTCGCGGGTGACGAAACGCAGAAAGCCGTCCTCGTGGCCGGAGTTCGGCAGCCACTCGACCCGGACCAGGTCACCGAGGCCGATGATGCGCGGGCCGGTGGCGCGTTTGACCCGCTCGGAGGTGTCGGCCCAGTCGATCCGTACCCGGGCCCCGTCGTAGGAGACCGTCCCGTCGGACGAGCGCACCGACACCGGAACCGGCGGGCCGGGCAGCAGATAGGCCTTCGCCGGCTCCTTCGGGATCCGGTCGAGCAGCAGCGCGCGGCGGATCTCCTCGGCGACGTACTCGGCGACCCCCGTCCGGTCGACGTCCACCGCCAGCCGGTACGGGTCGGCCGCGTCGGGCAGCCGCCCGCCGGTCGCCTGGAGCAGCGGGTCGGCGCCCTCCCGCAGCCGCAAGCGGAGCCGTGCGCGCTTGCGTTCGGGTTCGATGGAGATCCCCGACACCGCCTCCAGGGGCACGGCGATCTCTCCGTACGTCTGCCGGAACAGCGGCACGGAGCGGTGCAGACCGGGCGTGATCCGGACCGTGCTGCCGTCGAAGGCCCAGGTCCCGTCACGCTGGATGATCTCGGCCATAGGGGAATTCTCGCAGCCAGGTCAACACGACACGCGGAAGTTCACCCGTGCTGACCGGACGGGGCGGACGCGGACCGGGTGGTGAAGGGATAATCCGCTGTCGTCGCACGGGAGTTGTACAGCGGTGTTTCCGGGGTCCGGAAGACCGACGGTGGTTGGGTCGCGGGAAGGCGGGCGTCGGGCGTGACGGTGCGCGAGACGGGGCAGGGCGGCGCGGACGCGGGTGGGTACGCGGACGCGGGTGCGTATGCGGGGCGGTACACGGGTGGGGCCGGGAGCGCGTACGGCGGTGGGTATGCGGGCGGCCACGGCGGTGTGCGGGGAGGTGCGCCCGGAGGTATGCCCAGCGGTGTGCACGGAGGCGGGTGTGCCTGCGGCGACTGTCCGCACGGTGCGCGTGAGGGGCACCGGCGGGCCGTCGCCGCGTTCCTGCGCAGGCGCGACGAGTTCGCGGCCGGGCAGGGGCTGCCGGCCGCGGTGGCCCACTCCGCCTCGGCTTCCCGCCAGTGGGTCTCGGAGGAACTGGCGCAGTCCGCGGAACTCGTCGCCGAGCGTGGCCGGGCCGAGGGCAAGGCCTGGCTGGCCGGCCTGTGGCGCCGCACGGCGGGTGTGGTGTGGGCGGCCGTCGTGCTGTTGCTGCTCGGTCAGTCCCTCACCGCGGTCGGTGCGGGCTGGACGGCGGCCCGTACGGCCGGGCTGGCCGCCGCGCTGGTGGTCGCCGGGGCGCTGACGGCGGCATCGTGGTTCCACCGGGCGAAGGGCGGTGCGCTGGCGCCCCTCATCGGCGAGGACAACCGGCTGTCCACCTCCCGTACGGTCGCCGGGGCGTGGGTGCTCTTCGTGGCCTACTCGGTGCTCGTGCTGGCCGGACGGCTGGCGGGCGCCTCCCGGCACACCGACGGGGACGCGCTGCTGTCCGGGCTGGAACTCGCCCGCGGGGCGGGGGTCGTGACCGTGCTCGCCGTGGTGTGCGGGATCGCCGTGCTCGTGCGGCGGGTGGTCGGGCTGCGGGTGCTGGGGCAGCGGCTCCAGAAGGTGCCCGCCGACCGGCCGCGAGCCGCCGACCTGCTGACCGACGACGCGGGCCGGGGCACCTTCGCCGACATCCAGTACGTCGTGATCAGCGGCGTCGCCCTGGTCTTCGCGGCGGTACGGCTGGCCAGGCGGCCGGACCAGCTTCCGGATCTGCCGTGGGGGCTGGCGGTGGTGGTCCTGGTGTCGGCGGCGACGTACCTGGCCGGCAAGTACGCGGAGGGTGGCCGCCCGGTCATCCTCTCCGTCGTGCGGTCGCGGGAGGCGGGGGACCTGGACGGGCCGATCCGCACGGGCGACGACATCGAGATCCGGGGCGCCGGGTTCGTGCCGCCGGGCGCGCAGGGGGCGGACCGGCTGGCCCGGATGGTCGTCCGGGTCGGTGCCGTGCATGTGCACGTCCCCTTGGTGCCGGTGCCCGGGGGATTCAGCAACCCGACGGACACGCTGCTGACTGTGCCGGTGCCGGCGGATGTGGAGCCGGGGCGGGTGGAGGTGCAGGTGGTCACGGCGGCGGGGGTGGAGACGAACCGGTACGCGGTCGATGTGACGGAGTGAGGGCGGGCCTCGCTCCCCGGTAACAAAAGCGGCCGCACAGGATTGAGCCGGGTCGGTTTGTCGTACGTATGGTCTGTTGAGGGGGTCTCGGCACCGGCGGGCGAGAGGCGGCTAGCAGCGATGACTCACGGCATGAGATCGGACACGCACACCCCCCACTTCGGCAACGGAGGAGACTGGCGGGACACCGCCGTCCGTTACGCCCTCCTCCCGCTGCGGATCTTCCTCGGCGTCACCTTCATCTACGCCGGTCTGGACAAGCTCACCGACAGCGCCTTCATGCAGGACGCCGGTTCGGGCTCGATCGGCGACATGATGCGTGCCATCCGCGACTCCTCCGCCATCCCCGCCCTGGTCGACCTCTCCCTGAAGAACCCTGTCGCCTTCGGCTACACCATCGCCTTCGGTGAACTGGCCGTCGGCATCGGCACCTTGCTCGGCCTGTTCGCCCGCCTTGCCGCACTCGGCGGCGCGCTGATCTCCCTCAGCCTGTGGCTGACCGTGAGCTGGGCCTCCGACCCGTACTACTACGGCAACGACCTCGCCTACCTCATGGCCTGGATTCCTCTCGTCCTCGCGGGTGCTCCCCTCCTCTCCATGGATGCCGCCCTGCGGTCGCGGCGACGGCAGAGGACAGGCGGTTACCGCTAGCGAGCGGCAGCGGGCCGGGCGGCGGGCGGACCTCTCGTCAGGCCGCCCTGTCCGGGCCCGGCTCGTCGGTGGTGGTGCGGCCCGACGTGCGGCGCCGGCGGACACGGCCCGTCAGGAATCCCACCGCGCCGGACAGGAACAGCCCGCCCGTGACGAGGGGTATCGCCACGAACCAGGGTGTCTCCCAGGCACCGCGCGCGTCACCGGCGTAGAGGACGCCCACCAGGATGAGGAGGGTGCCGGCGACCAGCTTTCCGGGCTGGAGTTCATGACGCGGCACGGGCCACCTCCGCCTGTCCCATGCCCACCTGGAGATCCAGGTCGATGGTGCCCGACTTCTCGACGCCCTCGGCGGGGAAGAGGGTTATCTCCTTGTGCCGGCCCGGTTTCACGTCCACGTCCTTCTTGTCGTCGCCCGGCAGCTGAAGGTCCCCGATCCCCACGTCGACGCTCAGCCGCACGGTCACGTCCTCGGGCACGAGCACCTGCACCTGACCCACTCCGACGTCGGCGCGTGTCGTCACGGTCTGGTTCCGGCCTATGTCCACCCGGGTCAGGTCCAGGGTGCCGACGCCCGTGCCCAGGTCGTACCGCTGTCGTACGTCCGTCACCGAAGCGGGCTGCCAGGTCGTGCGGTCCCACTGGGTGCCGATGTTCTTGGGCAGTGCCGCCGAGCCGGCGAGCAGACCGGCCGTGATGATCGCCAGGAGGATCGAGCCCGCGCCGGTCCGGCCCAGGAAGGCGCTGACCGCTATACCGAGGCCCAGGACGGCGAGTGCGCAGGACAGGCCGGTCTGGAGACTCGTGCCGAGCGGGTGCTGCTCCCAGGTCAGGCTCGTGCCCAGGGCACCCGCCAGCAGGACCAGCAGGAAGACCCAGCCGCCGATCCAGCGGGGGCCGCGCGGCTCGGACGGCCGGGTGTGCGGGTCGGGCAGGTCCTCGCGGTCGCGGGGCTGGACGCCGAGGCCGATGTTGACGGCTGCCGCGACGTCCAGGTCGCGGGAGTCGCGGGGGCCCCAGAGGTAGCCCGTGCCGCCGATGTGGGTGCCGTCCTTGACGATGGGGTCGCGCCACCAGGAGGGGTACGTGATGAACACCGGCGGCGCCTGCGGCTCCGGCGGGGCGTCGGCGACGGCCTGGGCGGCCAGCGGATCGGGGCTGGGGGTGCCGCGCTGCCGTGACCAGTAACCGGCGCCCGCGAGGAGGAGGGAGAGGACGACGGCGAAGGTCAGCACCCCGCCGTTGTTCAGCAGGGTCAGGAACACTCCGCAGCCGACCAGCGCGAACAGCACGGCCGTCAGGGCCTGGCCGTCGATGCGGCCGGTCAGCAGCTTGCGCACCTCGTTCTCGTCCTCGTCGTCGTAGGGGACGAGGAGCCAGGCGAAGCCGTAGAAGATGAGGCCGATGCCGCCGGTGGCGGAGAGCACCGCGAGGGTGATCCGGAAGATCACCGGGTCCATGTCGCATTGGCGCCCGAGCCCGGCGCAGACGCCGGCCAGGGCCTTGTGGCGGCGGTCACGCCGGAATCTGTGCGGCGGTCCGGGCGGGACGGCCTCCCCGGCCTGGGCGGCCGCGCCGGGCGAATCCCCTCTCTGTTCTTCCGCGCCCGCGTGCCCGGGCCCGTGCGCGCCCGGGGGCGCGGGGGAGCCGGCGGGGGCGGCGCCCGCGGCGGGCGCGGCATCCTGCGGCCCGGCGCCCGGTGCGGGGCGCGGGCCGGAGGCGGGTCCCGGACCCGTCGCGGCGTGGTCGTGATCGGTCATGGGTCCATGGTGACGGGCGCGGCGGCGCGGCGGCAGTCGGAACGACCCTGGCCGGACCCTGATATCGGCCCTGAGGGACGGCCCGGGAAGCGTTCGAGGGGCCGGGTGCGGAGATCAGGGGAGTCTCCGGGGCCGACCCTGATGCCCCGGCCTCGCGGCCGTGTGACCATCAGTGGCATGTCGGAAGCCGCAGCAGCGCCACTCGCCGAACCGCGGCCGCCGCGCAAGCTCTACCGCAGCAGTGACGGACGCTGGCTCGGTGGTGTGGCGCGAGGGCTCGCCGGGCACCTCGGGCTGCCCGTGATCTGGGTACGGCTCGTCTTCGTCGGCCTGTTCATGGCCGACGGCCTCGGCGCTCTGCTGTACGCCGCGTTCTGGTTCTTCGTCCCGCTCGGCGTCGGAGGCGTCGAGGCGCAGAAGCAGAAGCCGCCGTCGCTGGTCGCCTCGGAGACCTCTCCCGACGGCCGCCGCAGACTCGTCGCCCGCAGACCCGACAAGGGCCAGATCGTGGCCCTGCTCCTCATGGTCGTCGTGGCCATGGTGTTCGTGGGCAATGTGAACCTCAGCGGTGGGGCCAGGGCGTATCTGTGGCCGACCGTGCTCGTCGGCGCGGGCGTCGCCCTGGTCTGGCGGCAGGCGGACAACGCCCGCCGGGCCCGCTGGGTCGAGGTCGGCCGCCGCCGGCGCACGGTCACGCTGCTGCGCTCGGTGGGCGGTGTGCTGCTGGTGACCGCAGGCGTCTCCGGCATCTTCGTGCTGCAGGGCTCCGCCGCCCACCTCGGCTCCGTCCTTCAGGCGGCGCTCGCGGTCCTCGTCGGGATAACGCTGCTCGCCGGGCCGTATCTGGTGCGCATGACCCAGGACCTCTCCGAGGAGCGCCTGATGCGCATCCGCGCCCAGGAGCGCGCCGAGGTCGCCGCGCATGTGCACGACTCGGTGCTGCACACCCTCACCCTGATCCAGCGCAACGCGGAGAACGCGAACGAGGTGCGCCGCCTCGCCCGCGCCCAGGAGCGCGACCTGCGCACCTGGCTCTACAAGCCCGAGGGCACCGGCAAGGACGAGGCCGACGAACCCACCACGCTCGCCGACGCCGTGCGGCGCAACGCGGCCGAGGTGGAGGACAAGCACGGCGTGCCCATCGAGGTCGTCGTCGTGGGCGACTGCCCGCTCGACGAGAGAATCGCCGCACAGATGCAGGCCGCGCGCGAAGCAATGGTGAACGCCGCCAAGTACGGTGGCGAGGGCGGAGCCGTCCAGGTCTTCGCCGAGGTCGAGGGGAAGACGGTCTTCGTGTCCGTCCGGGACCGCGGCCCCGGCTTCGACCTCGACTCGATACCCGCCGACCGGATGGGTGTCAGAGAATCGATCATCGGCCGCATGGAGCGCAACGGCGGTACGGCGCGGCTGCGCGCGGTACCGGACGGCGGCACGGAGGTCGAGCTGGAGATGGAGAGGGCGGAGAAGACGTCATGAGCGACCCGACCGAGGCGAACAGTACGGCGGGATCGGCGGAGGCGGCCGGGCCCGGGGAGCCGGGCGGGGGCACCGGCGGGCGTCGTGTGCGCGTGGTCCTCGTAGACGACCACCGCATGTTCCGCACCGGGGTCCAGGCCGAGATCGGCCAGACCGAGCAGACCGGTGTCGAGGTCGTCGGCGAGGCCGCGGACGTCGACCAGGCGGTCACGGTCATCACCGCGACCCGGCCCGAGGTGGTCCTCCTCGACGTGCACCTGCCCGGTGGCGGCGGTGTCGAAGTGCTGCGCCGCTGCGCCCCGTTGATGGCCGACGCCGAGCAGCCCGTCCGTTTCCTGGCGCTGTCCGTGTCGGACGCCGCGGAGGACGTGATCGGCGTGATCCGGGGCGGGGCCCGCGGGTACGTCACCAAGACGATCACCGGCACGGACCTCGTCGACTCCGTCTTCCGTGTCCAGGAGGGCGACGCGGTCTTCTCCCCGCGGCTGGCCGGGTTCGTCCTCGACGCCTTCGCCTCCACGGACGCGCCGCCGGTCGACGAGGACCTGGACCGCCTCACCCAGCGCGAGCGTGAGGTGCTGCGGCTCATCGCCCGGGGATACGCGTACAAGGAGATCGCCAAGCAGCTGTTCATCTCCGTGAAGACGGTCGAGTCGCACGTCTCGGCGGTCCTGCGCAAGCTCCAGCTCTCCAACCGGCACGAGCTGACGCGGTGGGCGACGGCACGGCGGCTGGTGTGACGCGGGAAGCCCGGGCCGTCTGACGACGGTGGGAGCGGCAGGGTCGGCGACGGTGCTGCCGCTCCCACGCCCGGTCACACCACCCGGGTGGCGCCCGTGAACGGCATCTCGTCGAGCGGGGCGACCCGGACCGGCGCGGAGGAGTTCGGGGCGTGGATCATCCGGCCGTTGCCCACATAGATGCCGACGTGACTGATGCCGGCGTAGAAGAACACCAGGTCCCCGGGGAGGAGTTCGGAGCGGGAGACGCGGCGGCCCGCGTCGATCTGGGAGTACGTCGTGCGGGGCAGGGAGACGCCCGCGGAGCGGTACGCGGCCTGGACGAGACCCGAGCAGTCGAAGGCGTTCGGGCCGGTCGCACCCCAGACGTAGGGGCTGCCGAGCTTCTGGTAGGCGTAGGACACGGCGGCGGCCGCGCGGGCGTTGGGTGCCTGGGCGTTGACGGACCCGGGGGCGGCCAGGCTGTCACGGGCACCTGTCGAGGAGCGCGAGGCGCGGTCCGTGCCCCTCGTGTCGCTGATGCGGGCACGTTCCTGCGCGCTGAGCCGGGACAGCAGCCGGCGCGCGGAACCCAGCTTGCCGGTGATCGTCTTCTTGTGCCGCCTCAGCTCCGTCTGCCGTGATTTCAGGGAGGTCAGCTCGACGTGGGCGGCTCCGCGCAGCTGCTCGATCTCCCGGAGCTGCCGGCGCACGCGCGCGACGTCGGCCTGCTGCCGGTTGCCGGCCCGCTCGACGAACTCGGCGTTCTGGAGGTACCGGTCGGGGTCGTCGGACAGGGCGAGCTGGAGCGCAGGGTCGAGGCCGACCCCGCGGTACTGGGCGGCGGCCACCGAACCCAGTGCCTCGCGGGCCGAGTTGAGCCGCTCCTCCTTGCGTGCCGCCTGGTCCTGGAGGTCCTTCAGCCGCTGTCCGGCCGCCTCTGCCTTCTCCTTCGCGCCGTTGTACTTCTCGGTGGCGACCTCCGCCTCCTGGTACAGCTCGTCCACCTTGGCCTTGACCTGGCCGGGGGTGAGCTCGGGTTCGGCGTGTCCGGTGCCGTCGAAGCCCGTCGCGGTCGCCGCGCCCGCCAGGGCGATCGTGGCGGCCGTACGGGCCTTGTTGCCGCTCGCGGAGCGCCGGCTGGGCTTGCGATGCGCTGCCACCTGGGGGCCACGTCCTTTCCTGCGACCGCCGACGGGTGCGTAGGGCCGCCGGGGGAGCGGACGGGCGGCCTGCGCGTCCGGCGACGGCCCGCCCAGGGGAAGCGGACCGCCGTCGGACCTTCTCGGCGGTGGTGTCCGACTGCCGCCCCTGGCCCGGGCGGCGGTGGGGAGCCGGGCACCTGGGGGAGGACGCTAAACCTCGTCGCGGCGGCCCGGTGGCGGGTGCGCGGAAGTGTCCCGAGAGGACCGGCGGTGACCGTATGCGACCGTGAGCTGGTCTCGCCGCCGTCGCCTTAACTCAGCGTGATGACCGATGCGCCGAATCATGGGCGCGGGACGGCGGCCGGGTGCTATGGGGCGCATATATGCATCCGACGGGCCGGTGTCGGGCGGCTGTGGAGCCCCTGATTAGGCTCCGGCCCCATGGACGTACTCATCCACCTCTTCGTCGGCCTCCACATCATCGGCATCGCGGCCCTCCTGGGCGGTTTCCTCACCCAGATGAAGGCGATGGGCCAGGGCACGGCCCGCTACACCCCCGCGATGCTTCACGGCGCGCTGACGATGCTGGTCACCGGTGTGATCCTGGTCGGCCTCAACCAGGCCGACGACCAGACCGTGAACAACATAAAGATCGGCATCAAGCTGGCCCTGCTGATCGTGATCCTCGGCCTGGTCTACGTGAAACGGGACGACGAGAAGGTGGACAAGGGCCTGTTCGGCCTGGTCGGAGCGCTGACCACGGCGAACGTCTTCATCGCCGTGCTCTGGACCTGATCCGGCCGGGCGGGACGTAGCTCCGGGCCGAGGCGACCGCCCAGGCGGTGACTGCGAGCCACGCGGCCACCGCGACCCACAACAAGACCTCCCCGAGGCCGTCGAGCCAGGAGACGTCGAGGGCGGCGGCGACGGCCAGTGCCGCCGCCGCCGTCTTGGCCCAGGCGAACACGGTCGCCCAGCGGCGGATGTCGCGACGGGGCCGGGGCCGTAGGAACTCGGCGGCGAGCAGGACGGCGCAGCCGGCCAGTGCGAGCACGAGCAGCACGACCGTCACATGGCGCAGGACGCCGCGGTCGTCGTCGTTCCACAAGTACAGGCGTGCGCTGTCGGAGCTGATCAGCCGTGCCCCGGCCAGCGCCGAGATGGCGAGCGCCCCGCCCGCGAGCCAGTGGTCGCCGCGTCCCTCGGTCACCTGCCGCACATCGAAACGGGCCAGGGCGAGGACGTACAGCACGAGCCCCAGCCAGAACAGCACCAGCGCCGTGTGCGCGAGCCAGGCCGCCGACTCGGCCGCGGCGAGCGTGGCGCAGAGCACGGCGAGTCCCTGCGTGGCCATGCAGCGCGCGAACACCGTGCCGGGCCGGCGCCGCTCCCCGTCCTGGGAGGGGAGGGCCAGCGGCACGGGCCAGAGCAGCACGGCCGGCACCAGCAGCGCCGCCGCCAGGGACTGCGAGCCGGCCGCCGAGAAGCCGGTGCCCAGAACAGCCGTCGCCGCCACGGTGGTGAGGGCGGCCGTCACCACGGTGTCCAGGAGGCCCGGCACCGCCGCGTACGCCCGCCATCTCGTGCCGGCGAGCAGCAGCCGCAGGGTGAAGTCCGCGGCGAGCATCAGCCAGGCCGCGCAGGCCAGGCCGAGGGCGATGCGGGAGAGGACGCCGTACCCCGCCAGATCCAGTCCGACCGCCAGGGTGCCGGTCGCCAGCACGGCGGCACTCGCGGACGGCGCTCGCTGCGCCCACCAGTCGGTGGAGGGGGAGGGGCCGGGCATGGAGCCGATGCTAGGAGGCGCCGCGTCCGTTCCAGGCGGGGCACGCGCGCGTGCGCTTCAAAAAGCGTGAGCGCCATCACGCGCGCGTGCCCTCGGTGACGTACGGGCCCTCAGGCCGGCCGCACCACGCTGTGGATCGAGGACTCGCCGTCGTAGTAGATCGACTCCTCGCGCACGTAGGTGCCGGGCTTCGGGGCGTGGATCATCATGCCGTTGCCGATGTAGATGCCGACGTGTGAGAGGTCGTCGTAGAAGAAGACCAGGTCACCGGGCTGCGCGTTGGTCAGGGAAACGGTCGTGCCGGCGTTGACCTGGTCCCAGGTCGTGCGCGGCAGGGTGACGCCCGCGGCCTTCCACGCGGCCTGGGTGAGGCCGGAGCAGTCGTAGGAGCCGGGGCCGACGGCGCCCCAGACGTACGGCTTGCCGATCTGGGCGCGGGCGAAGGCGAGGGCCTTCTCGGCCTTGGTGGCGTACGAGGAGTCGGCCGGGGCCGTCGAGGCGGACGTGCCCGCTGAGGAGGACGAGCCCGACGACGAGGACGAACCGCTCTCCTGCTGCTGGGCGGCCTCCTCCTGAGCCTGCTGCTGTGCGGCCTGCTGCCGGGCCAGCTCGGCGGCCTTGCGGGCGGCCTCCTGCTGCTTCTCCCTCTCGATCGCCGCGAGCCGCGCCTTCTCCTCGGCGGTCAGCTTCGACAGCAGTTCGCGCGCGTCGGCGAGCTTCCGCTGGACGGTCGCCTTGGCCGTCTTCAGGTCGCCCTGCGTCTCGTTGAGCGTCTCGAGGCTCTCGGCGGCCTCCTGACGCTTCTTCATCGTCTCGGACTGCTGGGTGACGTAGTCGTCGACCGCGATCTTCTGACGGCCGGTCATCCGGTCCATCAGCTGAGTCTGGTCGAAGTAGTCCTGCGGGGTGTCCGCGAGCAGGAACGTCGCCGTGTCCGGGGCGGAGGCGCCGGTGCGGTACTGGGCGGCGGCGAAGGAACCCAGCTTCTCCCGCGCCTCGTTGAGCTTCTGGGTGCGCTGCGCGACGCCGTCGAGGAGGGTGTCGACGCGCTTGCGCTGCTTCGCGGTCTTCTCCTTGGCCGCGTTGTACTTGTCGGTGGCCGACTCGGCCTGGCGGTAGAGGTCGTCGACCTTCTTCTCGACTTCCTCCAGGCTCGGCTTGTCGTCGGCCTCGGGGGCGGCGTTGGCCGACTGGGACAGCAGGGCCACGGACGTGAGGGCCGCCGTTGCGAGGGCGGGGGTCCGTATGCCTGCGACGCGCGTACCCGCGGGACGCGACTTGCGGTGCGACGCCAAGGGAGGCGACTCCTTCCATGCTCCGCCTACCGGGTTAGCTGTCGGGTTCGGGCGGGTACATCGGAAGGGTTGCCCTACGGCCGTCTCCGCGAAGGGAGCGGGGCCGATTCACCCCAGAGTTCTCGGTTGGGTCCCCGGCTCCGGCTGCCGCTGCGGCGCACCGGACTCGGCGGAGGCCGCGCGGCCCGGCGACGTTCGCCGGTGGGGGTCGTGCGGCCTGCCCGCACGGTAGCCAACTCGTGTGGCCCTTGTGAAGGTTGATGGGCGATATGCCCGATACATTTTCGTGACCTTAGCCGAGAGTGTCGCCGAGAGTCATCGGCGGAGGGGGGTTGGTCATGAGTTCGTCATGATTGTGACGGCGTAGCGGCCTGTGATCGTGCGGGGATGCAGGGTGACGAGGTGATCCTTTCGGCGATGTTCTCAGGGCGGCGGCGGGCTGTCAGTGGGGCGCCCTAGACTCGGAGAGCGATGAGCAGCCTCTTTGACGACAGCTTCCTGGCGGACCTCCAGGCCCAGCGGGGCCCCGCGGACGAGCCCCCGCCGCCACCCGAGGACGATCACGTACCGGAGCCGGTTCCGGACGATCTGTTCGGCGGGAAGTTCGACGTGCCCCCGGACCGGGACGCCTACTACCGCGACGGCGCCCCGCGCCCGGTGGTGGACACCGCCACCCTCCTGGAGGGGCTGAACGACAACCAGCGCGCCGCCGTCGTCCACTCCGGCTCCCCCCTGCTCATCGTGGCCGGCGCCGGCTCCGGCAAGACCCGCGTACTCACGCACCGCATCGCCCACCTGCTCGCCGAGCGGGGTGTGCACCCGGGCCAGATCCTCGCGATCACCTTCACCAACAAGGCCGCGGGCGAGATGAAGGAACGCGTCGAGCAGCTCGTCGGCCCGCGGGCGAACGCGATGTGGGTGATGACGTTCCACAGCGCGTGCGTGCGCATCCTGCGGCGCGAGAGCAAGAAGCTCGGCTTCACGTCCTCCTTCTCGATCTACGACGCCGCCGACTCCAAGCGCCTGATGGCCCTGGTCTGCCGCGATCTGGACCTCGACCCCAAGCGCTTCCCGCCGAAGTCCTTCAGCGCCAAGATCAGCAACCTGAAGAACGAGCTGATCGACGAGGAGGACTTCGCCGCCCAGGCCTCCGACGGCTTCGAGAAGACCCTCGCCCAGGCCTACGCGATGTATCAGTCGCGGCTGCGCGAGGCGAACGCCCTCGACTTCGACGACCTGATCATGACGACGGTCAACCTGCTCCGCGCCTTCCCGGACGTCGCCGAGCACTACCGCCGCCGCTTCCGCCATGTGCTGGTGGACGAGTACCAGGACACCAACCACGCCCAGTACGCCCTCGTCCGGGAGCTCGTCGGCACCTCCGAGCACCCCGTCGACGTACCGCCGGGACCGGACGACGTCCCGCCCGCCGAGCTGTGCGTGGTGGGTGACGCCGACCAGTCGATCTACGCCTTCCGCGGCGCGACGATCCGCAACATCCTCCAGTTCGAGGAGGACTACCCGGACGCGACGACGATCCTGCTGGAGCAGAACTACCGCTCCACCCAGACGATCCTCAGCGCGGCCAACGCGGTCATCGAGCGCAACGAGTCCCGCCGCCCCAAGAACCTGTGGACCAACGCGGGCACGGGCGCGCAGATCACCGGCTACGTCGCCGACACCGAGCACGACGAGGCGCAGTTCGTCGCCGACGAGATAGACCGCCTCACGGACGCCGGCGAGGCCAAGGCAGGCGACGTCGCCGTCTTCTACCGCACCAACGCCCAGTCGCGTGTCTTCGAAGAGATCTTCATCCGCGTCGGCCTGCCCTACAAGGTCGTCGGCGGCGTCCGCTTCTACGAGCGCAAGGAAGTCCGGGACGTCCTCGCCTACCTGCGCGTGCTCGCCAACCCGGAGGACTCGGTGCCGCTGCGCCGGATCCTCAACGTCCCCAAGCGGGGCATCGGCGACCGCGCCGAGGCGATGATCGACGCCCTGTCCCAGCGCGAGAAGATCAGTTTCCCGCAGGCGCTGAAGCGCGTCGACGAGGCGTACGGCATGGCCGCGCGCTCCACCAACGCCGTCAAGCGGTTCAACACGCTGATGGAGGACCTCCGTACGATCGTCGAGTCCGGCGCCGGACCGGCCACGGTGCTGGAGGCCGTCCTGGAACGCACCGGGTACCTCGCCGAGTTGCAGGCCTCCACCGACCCGCAGGACGAGACCCGGATCGAGAACCTCCAGGAACTCGCCGCCGTCGCCATGGAGTTCGAGCAGGAGCGCGGCGAGGGCGCGGAGACCTCGGGGGCTGCCGCCCCGGGGGGCACGCTGTCCGACTTCCTCGAACAGGTCGCGCTGGTCGCCGACTCCGACCAGATCCCCGACGAGGAGGACGGCGACGGCGTCATCACGCTGATGACCCTGCACACCGCCAAGGGCCTGGAGTTCCCGGTCGTCTTCCTCACCGGCATGGAGGACGGCGTCTTCCCGCACATGCGCGCCCTCGGCCAGACCAAGGAGCTGGAGGAGGAGCGGCGCCTGGCCTACGTCGGCATCACGCGCGCGCGGGAACGGCTGTATCTGACGCGGTCCACCCTGCGCAGCGCCTGGGGTCAGCCGTCGTACAACCCGCCCTCCCGGTTCCTGGAGGAGATCCCGCCGGCCCATGTGCAGTGGAAGCGGACGGGAGCGACCGCGCCCGCGTCCTCCGGGCCGGTCTCGGGGGTGGCGGCCTCGCTGTCGTCGTCCCGTTCGCGTTCGTCGGCGTCGGGCGCGTCCGGTTTCGCCACGCGCCGCACCTCCGAGAAGCCGGTCGTGGGCCTGGCGGTCGGGGACCGGGTCACGCACGACCAGTTCGGGCTCGGGACCGTCGTCGGGGTCAAGGGCACGGGCGCGAACGCCGAGGCGACCATCGACTTCGGGGACACCAAGCCCAAGCGGCTGCTGCTGCGGTACGCGCCGGTGGAGAAGTTGTAGGCAGAGATCAGCCCCTGCCGGGTGACCGGCGGGGGCTGCCGGGACGTTACGTCGGGTCGATGCCGTGGCTGCGCAGCCACGGAAGCGGGTCGATCGCCGAGCCGCCGGCCGGGCGCACCTCGAAGTGCAGATGGGGGCCGGTCGAGTTGCCGGAGTTGCCGGAGCGCGCGATCGGATCGCCGGCCTTCACGGTCGTACCGGAGGGGACCGTGTAGGTGGAGAGGTGGCAGTACCACGTCTCCGTGCCGTCCTTCGCGGTCACGATCATCATGTTGCCGTACGCGCTGTTCCACTGCGTGCGCACGGTGCCGTCGGTCGCGGCCATCACGGTCGTGCCGTACGAGACGGGGAAGTCGATGCCGGAGTGCAGGGACATCCAGTTGATGCCGGACTGGCCGTAGTAGGCGCTGAGTCCGTGCCGGGCGACCGGCAGGGCGAACTTCGGGCGCAGCCGCTCCTTGCGGGCCGCCTCCTCCGCCGCCCGCTTCCGCTCGGCCGCCTGCTGGGCCTTGAGGTCGATGCGCTCCTGCGTACGGCTGGCCCGGTCGGCGAAGTCGTCGGCGCCGGCGGCGAGGCTCTGAAGCTGCGTGTCCAGCTTGTTGTTGGCGGCGGCCGGTTGTACCGGCTGCGCGTCCGCCGCGGTCGTCTGCGCCTCCACGGCGCCGTCGTCGGTGAGGCTGCCGACGGAGGCGGCGGCGATCCCCGCGACGCCCATCACACACGCCGAAGGCACTGCGATGGTCATCAGCGCCGAGCGCTTGGGGGGCGTACGGCGGCGGGAACGGGATCCGGCGCGCGAGGCCGCCCGCGAGGCGGCGCGCGGGCCGGCCTCTTCCTGGTCGTCCAGGAGCGGGGTGACGGTGGGCAGTTCGCCGGTGGCGGCCGGCTCGCCGCCGTCCGTAGCGGGGTCGTGGCCGGCGGCCCCGGCGGCTTCGTCGTAGGCGACCTGCTCGAACGTCGCCGTCTCGTGCTGCTCGAAGGTTTCGCCGTGCTGCTCGTACCCGTCGGGGGCCGGTGCGGCGGCGCCGTCGGTGTTCCACTGCGTGGCGTCGTAGGCACCGGTGTCGAAGGCTTGCGTGCCCCATTCCCACTGCTGGGTCCGGTCGGCCGGATTGCCGGACTGGTCGGGCTGGAGCCAGGCGCCGGCGTCCCACTGCCCGGTGGCGTCCGGGGAGGTGGCCTGCGGAGGGATGACCGGGAGCGGCTGCTGCTCGGCCGTCCAGGTCGTCGTGTCGTAGACGCCGGTGTCGTAGGAGGAGTGGTGCTGGGCCGCGTACGCGTCGTAATGCGGGTTCTCGTGCAGGCCGGTGGGCCAGTGACCGGTGTCGTACGTGCCCGTGCCGGGGCCGCTGCCCGGCATATCACCGAAGAGGGGATCGGTGGCGAACGTCGCGGTGGTGTGGCCGGTGGCGGCGAAACCGGCGCCGTCGGTGCCCGTGGTGTCAAATCCAGTGGCGGCGTGGTCGCCGTACGTGGTGAAGTCGCCGTACTGGGCTTCCTGGGTGCCGTACGACGCGTAGTGCGCCGAGTCGGCGTCGGAAGCCGGAGCCGGGGTCATGGTCCCCGACGGGTGACGGTCGTTCACCAACTTCTCTTTCGCCTCGACAACAGGGGCTGCCAGAGCAGTGCGGCGACTGTACCCGGCGGTACGCGGGCACGACAATCTTCGGCAGGTTTCGCGCGCGCAGGAAACGGGCATTCGGCCGTGTTTTGGCGGACTGCGGGCACGAGCTTGGCCCTGTGTTCGAAGTTTGTTCGAGGCTGATCGGTGCTTCGACGCTGTGTGTCGGCTGTATGACGAGTCTCAGGCCACCGTCAGACCGCCGGTCCGGCCGGCGGACGGTTCACCCGGGCGGGCCGTGTCGAGGACCTGCCGTATTCCGTTGGCGACAGCGGGGTGCACGGGCAGGGCGAGATGGCCGATGCCGGTCACCCGCACGTTCTCGGCCGTCAGGTCGGGATGGTCGATACAGGCCGTCTCCAGCGGATCCATCACGTGGTCAAGGTCGCTCCAGAAGCTGACGAAGTGCGTACGGCAGCCCGGGGCCGGCCGAGTGAGCTCCTCGAGCACCGGTGAGCCGGGGCGCATCTGGCGCACGATGGGGTGCGCGTCGGCCAGGGGCACCACTCGGGTGCCCGAGTGCGGCGTGCCGAGTGTCACCAGGGTCCGCACGCGCGCGTCGCCGCCGAGCCGCTGCACGTAGTAACGCGCTATCAGGCCGCCGAGGCTGTGGCCGACGACATCGACCTGGGGCGCGCCGGTGCGTTCGCAGACCTCCTCTATGTGCCGGCCGAGCAGCTCGGCGGCGGCGCGTATGTCGCAGGTCAGCGGCGAGTAGTTGAGGGACTCGATCTGCTGCCTGCCGTGCTGGGCGAGGCTTCGGCGCAGCAGGACGAAGACCGAGCGGTTGTCGATGAAGCCGTGCAGCAGGACGACCGGGGGCTTGGCCTCCGTGGGCAGTTGGGCGGCGCCGGCCGTCGGCAGGGCCGGGGCGGGGGCACGTCGCTCCTGCGTGATGCCGGAGGGATAGAGGAGGACATGCCCGGCCAGAATCGCGATCTCCAGGGCCGTGGCCTTCAGGAGCGCCAGGGAGAGTCCCGCCAGCCGACTCGGCAGCAGACGCTGGCAGAACGGAAGAAAGGGCAGAGCAGCCCTGGTGACCTTCATGGCCGACCTCCTGTCGGCGCGCGGGAGGGCAGCCGCCCCCCGTGCGCCCTCGTGGAAAGCAGCGGCGAAGACGGCCGATGACTGCGTGAGCGGCGTGAGCCGCGGGGAAGGAGCGCGGCTTGTGGCGCATGTGACGCCAGTGGTGCGACGAGGTCCCCTGCCGGTGTGGCGACGAGGCTCCCCGCTGTTGCGCCGTGTCTGCCCTGCGTGCTGTGCGTGCCCTGCGTGTCCCGCGTGCCTTCGCCGAAGTGCCGTACCGCCGCTGTGCGTGGTGGGTGGGGCGGCGGTACGGCGACTTCGTCGCGGCTCCCCTTGCGCTTGTCCCATCGTGTGATTTCCCCCTCGGTCCGCACCGCGAAACTGCCGGTCGCGGGATCGTGGAGATAACGTTCGTTCACTTGCCCGGACATTTCGGGGCGGGGTGTCCGTGCTGTACGACGTGCGCGATGTGTGCGGTACTTGTCGGTACGGATGGATGTAGTCGCTTCATGGAGGCAGTGATGGGTGTGGCAGCCGGTCCGATCCGCGTGGTGGTGGCGAAGCCGGGGCTCGACGGCCACGACCGCGGGGCCAAGGTGATCGCACGGGCCCTGCGCGACGCCGGTATGGAGGTCATCTACACCGGGCTCCACCAGACTCCCGAGCAGATCGTCGACACGGCGCTCCAGGAGGACGCCGACGCGATCGGGCTGTCCATCCTGTCCGGCGCGCACAACACGCTCTTCGGCGCGGTGATCGACCTGCTCAAGGAGCGGGACGCGGAGGACATCCTGGTCTTCGGCGGCGGGATCATCCCCGAGGCGGACATTCCCCTGCTGAAGGAGAAGGGCGTCGCGGAGATCTTCACGCCCGGCGCGACGACGGCGTCGATCGTGGACTGGGTCCGGGCGAACGCACGCCAGCCGGCCGGGGCGTAGGCCACCGGCGGTGGCGCCGGGGTCCGGGCCGGTGGCGTCGGGGTCCGGGCCGGCGGCACCGGAGTTCGGGCCGGTGGCCCGGGGTGTCGTCGGTGGGTAATGGCCCTTTGCCGTGACGGCAACACGCTCGGCCGACGCGGATCCTGTCGGCTCCGTGAAGCGGGCCGTGGTCAGGAAGTGTTCAGCTCCTCGGCCATCGCCGCCCGCAGGCGCAATGTCGTGACCAGGCGCTGGAAGGCCTCCGCCCAGTAGCCCCCGGCGCCGGGTGAGGCGTTCTCCGGCTCGTCCGGTACGGCCAGCAGGGCGTCGAGGCGGCCGGCCTCGGACGGATCGAGGCAACGCTCGGCCAGGCCCATGACTCCGCTGAAACTCCATGGATAACTCCCCGCGTCCCGCGCGATGTTGAGCGCGTCCACCACCGCCCGGCCGAGCGGCGGCGCCCACGGCACCGCGCACACCCCGAGCAGCTGAAACGCTTCGGACAGGCCGTGCGTCGCGATGAAGCCGGCCACCCACTCGGCCCGCTCGGCGGCGTCCAGCGTGCCGAGCAGCTTGGCGCGTTCGGCCAGGGACACCGCGCCCGGGCCGCCCGCCTCCGGTGCCGAGGGCTCCCCGAGCAGCGCGCGCGACCACTCGGCGTCCCGCTGACGCACGGCGGCCCGGCACCACGCCGCGTGCAGTTCGCCCTGCCAGTCGTCCGTGACCGGCAGCGCCACGATCTCCCGGGGCGTCCGCCCTCCCAGCCGCCGGGACCAGGTCCCGAGCGGGGCCGCCTCCACCAACTGGCCGAACCACCAGGACCGTTCACCCCGCCCGGCAGGCGCCTTCGCCACGACGCCGTCGCGCTCCATTGCCGGATCGCACTCGTGCGGCGCTTCGACGGCGATCGTCGGCGTGGCCACAGTGGCTCCCGAAGGCTCGGTGCCCCCGGCTGCCTGGGTGGCCTGGGTGTGGTCGATGGCCACGCACGCCTCCGCCCTGACCGCCATCCGCGCGGCGAGCGCCGAACCGGGCAGCGCCGACAGCAGTTCCGCCGCCGTCGCCCGGACGTTGCGGCTGCGGTCGGCCAGGGCCTGCTCCAGGAACGGCTCGTCGTCCGGGCCCAGTCCCGTGCGCAGGGAGTCGAGGAACATCAGCCGGTCCTCGGCCCGTTCCGTCGCCCAGGTCGTCGCGAGCAGATCGCGTGCGGCGGCAGGGTCGCGGGAGCGCAGGGCGGACAGCAGGGCGACTCGTTCGGCGAACAGACCCTCCTGCCACAACTGCCGGACGCCGTCGTCGTCCTCGAGATGCGGCAGGGCCGCACCGCCGCCCGGCGTCGAGCGCAGGGCGAACCGCCAGTCCGGGTTCAGCCGCGCCAGCCACAGGGCCCGCGACCCCGCGAACTCCAGCACCGTCGGACGCAGGTCGGTACGTCCCCGGGCCGCGTCCAGCAACGCGGGAAGCACCTGCGGAGGCGGTGCGAAGCCACGGGCGTTGGCCGCCGCGAGCCACTGGGGCAGCAGCTCCGTCAGGTCGGGCGCGGTGCCCCGGCGGCCGCCGCCGGACGCGCCGGGGCGGTCGGCCAGCAGCAGCGCGAGTCTGCGGGCGGCCGCCGGCGGCAACGGCGGACGCGGGTCCTCCGGGGCGGGCCGCGGACGCTCCGCCGCCCGCGCCGGACGCAGACCGGCCCGTCGGCGTACGGTCTCCACGGCCGCCGCGTCGAGCAGGGCCACCGGCGCCTCCGGGCCCGGCCCGGTGCCCGGCGCCGCCGCGTCGAGCAGGGCCACCGGCGCCTCCGGGCCCGGCCCGGTGCCCGGCGGGGTGCGCCGGTCCGTGCCCAGCAGAGCCGTGGTGACGAGCCCCTCCCAGGCGCCCGTCGCGGGCGCGTCCACAGGAGCGGAGGTCCTGTTCATGAGCTTCCTTTCCGTGGGGCGCCCGGGGATGGTTGAAGGCTCACCCTTACCGGTTGTCCCGGGATGCCTGAAAAATTCGTGGATTTGAGAGAAGGGTGGGTCGGGTCGGAAAGCCGGGTCGGCGCCGGCATTGGCGTCGGGATTGCGTCGGTGTCGGGATCTGCGTCGGTGTCGGCGTCGGGATTGGCGTCGGCTCAGCACAGGGCTATCGCGTCGCCCGGGCCCTCGGGCCAGGCCGTCAGAGGCGTGAAGCCCTGGTGGCCGCATTCGCCGAAGACCCTGACCGGCGCGCCGCCCGACAGCGCGACGAGCCGCCAAAGACCCGGCCGGGAGCGCGCCGAGGGAGTGAGCGGCAACGCCGCGTCCTCGTCCGCGTCGGCCAACTGCCAGGAGTCGCCGTCCGGGCTGGGGACGACCCGGCCCAGCGTCACCGGGACGGACTCCAGCCAGGGATCGTCGCGCAGGGCGTCGCCGTAACGGGCGGCCGCCTGGGACGTCGTCATCCCCTGAGGGCGTATCGCCGTCGGCGCGGGCGGCGCGAACTGTTCGCCCAAGGCCACCCGCAGCCGGCCGGCGCCCGGGTAGGCGGACACCTCGGCCTCCAGGGCCAGCCCCACCGGCAGCGCCAGCTCCGGGGCGCGACCGGCGGCGCCGTAGGAGAGGAGCAGCACGGTCCGGTCCGAGTCGGCGCCGTACAGCCAGATCCGGCGGGTCGTCAGGCGCGTGTCCGCCGTGTCGTACTGGGCGAGCACCAGCCAGCGGTCCCGCACCGGCGGGCCGTCCGCGGAGGCCGGCAGGCCGATGCGGGAGCGGACCGTGGCGGCGAGGGCCTCGGGCAGCCGCTCGCGGCGCAGCCAGCCCTGACCGAGAAGATGCAGCAGCGCGCACTCCTCCAGCAGACGCACCGGCCAGCCCGGCCCGGTGGACGGGATCGCCCCCAACTCCCGGACCCGGCCGGCCAGGCCCTGCGCCTGGGCGTCGACCATGCGGGCCGCCGTCTCCTCCCACAGGCCGTAACCCGACTGCTCCGCCGTCGCCAGGCCGGCGCGCAACAGATCCGTCAGGCGCTGCTCCAGCTCCACCGCACCCGCCGTGACCCGCTCCGCCCGCCGCTCCGCCCGGCGGCGCGCCGCCTCCGGATCAGCGGACCCGGACGGCGAACCGGAGCTGTCCGCGGCCCTTTTCTCCTCCGTGCGCTTGCGCCGCCCCGCTATCCACTGCCCGGCCCACTCCGGCGCCTCTCCCGTCGGCACAGCGGCGTCGCCGCCCGCCCAGAGCAGCAGCAGCCCGAGTGCGTGCTTGCACGGGAACTTGCGGCTCGGACAACTGCACTTGTACGCGGGCCCGGAGGCGTCCGCGATGTCGACGACCGTCTGATACGGCTTGCTTCCGCTGCCCTTGCACAGCCCCCACACCGTCCCCTCGTCGGAACTGCCCGCCTCGGACCACGGCCCCGCCGCGCCGAGTTTGCTCCCCGCTTTGCGTGATGCCGCGTCAGGCGCCAGTGCCAGCACCTGGTCCGCGGTCCAGCGCACCCCCTGCTGAGTCATGCCATCGAAGGTAGATCCCACCACTGACAATCGGGTCGGTGAGCGCCTCGGGCTGGGTGTTTGCGCAGGTCGGAACGCATTGTCAGTGGTGTGGTGCAACGTGGATGCCAGATCCGAACCGGCCGAGCTGGAGGGGGACTCAGCCATGCCTGTGTCCGTAGAACCGACGTCCGTCGACCCGAGCCAGAACGGGTCCGCGCCCGCGAACGCGGGGGCGGGCGCATCCGCGGACGTAACCGAGGCGGAAGCGCTGCGGCCGCACGCCGAGGACGCCTTCGCCGGCGAACTCGCCGCGCTGGCCGCGCAGGACGAGCGTCCGCGTCCGGCCCGCTGGAAGCTGTCGCCGTGGGCCGTCGCGATGTACCTGCTCGGCGGCACGCTGCCGGACGGCACGGTGATCACACCGAAGTACGTCGGCCCGCGCCGCATCGTCGAGGTCGCCGTCACCACCCTCGCCACCGACCGCGCCCTGCTCCTGCTCGGCGTGCCCGGCACGGCGAAGACCTGGGTCTCCGAGCATCTGGCCGCCGCGGTCAGCGGCGACTCCACGCTGCTGGTGCAGGGCACCGCCGGCACACCGGAGGAGGCCATCCGGTACGGCTGGAACTACGCGCAGTTGCTCGCCCACGGCCCGAGCCGCGACGCCCTCGTGCCCAGCCCGGTCATGCGGGCCATGGCCGACGGCATGACCGCCCGCGTCGAGGAGCTGACGCGTATCCCGGCCGACGTGCAGGACACGCTCATCACGATCCTGTCGGAGAAGACACTGCCGATACCGGAGCTGGGCCAGGAGGTGCAGGCGGTCCGCGGCTTCAACTTGATCGCCACGGCCAACGACCGAGACCGCGGGGTCAACGACCTGTCCAGCGCCCTGCGCCGCCGGTTCAACACGGTGGTGCTGCCGTTGCCGGAGACCCCCGAGGCCGAGGTCGACATCGTCTCGCGCCGCGTGGATCAGATCGGCCGTTCCCTCGACCTGCCGGCCGCGCCCGACGGCCTCGACGAGATCCGCCGGGTCGTCACGGTCTTCCGCGAGCTGCGCGACGGAGTCACGACCGACGGCCGGACGAAGCTGAAGTCGCCGAGCGGCACGCTGTCCACGGCCGAGGCGATCTCCGTCGTCACCAACGGACTCGCCCTGGCCGCCCACTTCGGTGACGGCGTGCTGCGGCCGGGCGACGTGGCCGCGGGCATCCTCGGCGCAGTGGTCCGCGACCCGGCGGCCGACCGCGTCATCTGGCAGGAGTACCTGGAGACGGTGGTCCGCGAGCGGGACGGCTGGAAGGACTTCTACCGCGCCTGCCGGGAGGTGAGCGTGTGAGCGACGCGGGGCGGGGGTTGGTTGCGGGGCCGGGCCAGGGATGGGAGGGGAACAAGTGACGGGCGTGGAAGAAGCCGTGGGCCGGGCGGCCGGGGCGGGGCCGTTGCTGCTCGGGGTGCGGCATCACGGGCCCGGGTCGGCGCGGGCGGTGCGGGCGGCGCTGGAGGAGGCCCGGCCGCGGGTCGTGCTGATCGAGGGGCCGCCCGAGGCCGATGCCCTGATTCCGCTCGCCGCCGACGAGGATATGCGGCCGCCGGTCGCCCTGCTCGCCCATGCCGTGGACGAGCCCGGCCGTTCGGCGTTCTGGCCGCTGGCCGAGTTCTCCCCGGAGTGGGTCGCCATCCGCTGGGCCCTGGAACACGACGTTCCGGCCCGCTTCATCGACCTGCCGGCCACGCACACGCTGGCCTGGGGGACGCAGGAGGACGAGGCCGGAGTGGAGGGGGAATCCCCTCTGGACGCCGAGACGGCGGACAGCGAGGGCGACTCCGCTCCCGGCCCCGGCCCCGCCGGCCTGCGGATCGATCCGCTCGGGGTGCTCGCCGAGACCGCCGGCTACGACGACCCGGAGCGGTGGTGGGAGGACGTCGTGGAGCACCGGGGCGTGGGGAAGGGGGACGCGCTCGCGCCGTTCACCGTGCTCGAGGAGGCGATGGGGGCGCTGCGGGAGACCTACGGCAGCGGGGGACACGCCCGGGACCTGGTGCGCGAGGCGTACATGCGGCTCCAGGTGCGGGCCGCCCAGCGGGAGTTCGAGGACGGCGTGGCCGTGGTGTGCGGGGCGTGGCATGTGCCCGCCCTGCGGCGCAAGACCACCGTCGCCGCCGACAAGGCGCTGCTGAAGGGGCTGCCCAAGGTCAAGACGGACATGACGTGGGTGCCGTGGACCCACCGCCGGCTGTCCCGGATCAGCGGGTACGGCGCCGGTATCGACTCGCCGGGCTGGTACGGGCACTTGTTCAGCGCCCCGGACCGGCCGGTCGAGCGGTGGATGACGAAGGTGGCGGGGCTGCTGCGCGGCGAGGACCGGCTCGTCTCGTCCGCTCACGTCATCGAGGCCGTGCGGCTGGCCGAGACGCTCGCCGCGATGCGCGGCCGTCCGCTGCCCGGCCTGAGCGAGACGACCGACGCGGTGCGGGCGGTGATGTGCGAGGGCTCGGACGTGCCGCTGGCGCTGGTGCAGGACCGGCTGATCGTGGGGGACGTGCTGGGGGAGGTGCCTGCGTCGGCGCCGGCGGTTCCGTTGCAGAGGGACCTCGCCCGGCTCCAGCGCCGGCTGCGGCTGAAGCCGGAGGCGCTGGAGCGGGAGCTGGAGCTCGACCTGCGCAAGGACACCGACGCCGCCCGCAGCAGACTGCTGCACCGGCTGCGGTTGCTCGGTGTCGCGTGGGGCGAACCGGCCGCCTCGCGGGGCAGCACGGGGACGTTCCGGGAGACGTGGCGGCTGCGCTGGGAGCCCGAGCTGTCCGTACGGGTCGCCGAGGCCGGGGTGTGGGGGACGACCGTCCTGTCCGCCGCGACCGCCAAGGCCGAGGCCGACGCCGTCGCCGCGCAGGGGCTCGCCGACGTCACCGCACTCGCCGAGCGCTGCCTGCTGGCCGAACTGCCCGACGCGCTGCCGACGGTGATGCGGATCCTCGCCGACCGGGCCGCCCTCGACAGCGATGTCGGCCAGCTGGCCCAGGCGCTGCCGGCGCTGGTGCGCTCCCTGCGCTACGGCGATGTGCGCGGCACGGACACCGGGGCCCTGGGAGAGGTCGCGGCGGGTCTGGCCGAGCGGGTCTTCGTCGGACTGCCCCCGGCCTGCGCCGCGCTCGACGCGGACGGTGCCGAGGAGATGCGGCGACATGTCGACGCGGTGCACGGGGCGGTGGGGCTCCTGGGGGACGCCCCCGCAGCGGGGCAAGGCCACCTGCGAGCCCGATGGCAGTCGGTGCTGCGTGTGCTGTGCGGGCGGGACACCGTACCCGGGGTGATCAGGGGGCGCGCCGTGCGGCTCCTGCTCGACGACGGGGAGCTGGCGCAGGACGAGGCGGCGCGCCTCATCGGGCTCGTCCTGTCCCCGGGCACGCCACCGGCGGACGCGGCCGCGTGGATCGAGGGCTTCGTCGGAGGCGGCTTTGGGGGCGGAATGCTCCTGGTGCACGACGAGCGGCTGCTCGGGCTGGTCGACGCGTGGCTGACCGGGGTGCCGGCGGAGGCGTTCACGGACGTGCTGCCCCTGCTGCGGCGGACGTTCTCGGCGTACGAGCCCGGCGTGCGGCGGACCCTCGGCGAACTGGTCCGGCGCGGACCGGGGGCCGGGAGCGGTGCGGCAGGAACAGGCTCCGGCATACCCGGCTTCGCGGCGGAGCTCGACACCGTGCGCGCGGACGCCGTGCTGCCGGTCGTGCGGCTGCTGCTCGGGCTGGATGAAGAAGAAGAGCACATCGGCAACGACCTGGTGGGGGTGACGGGATGACGACCGAAGGACTGAGGCAGCCGGCTCCGAGCGCGGAGGCGGGAGACACCGTGGGGGACGGGTCGCGGGCGGAAGGCCGGCCGACGACGGCCGTGCCGGTGATCCCGCTGTGGGAACGGCCTCGCGAGGGAGGACGGGGATGACGGGGATGACGGCCGAGGTGACGGACCCGGCGCGGGAGCGGTTGCGGCGGTGGCGGCTCGTGCTCGGGGGCGACGCGGCGGACGGCACCGGGTGCGAACTGTCCGGGCGGGACGCCGCGATGGACGGAGCGCTCACCGCGCTCTACGGCAAGGGCGAGAAGCCGCAGGGAGGCCGGGACCGTTCGGCGGGGCTCGGGGCGTCGGCGCCGTCCGTGGCGCGCTGGCTCGGCGACATCCGGACGTACTTCCCCTCCTCCGTCGTACAGGTCATGCAGCGCGACGCCATCGACCGGCTCGGTCTCGCCACGCTTCTGCTGGAGCCGGAGATGCTGGAGGCGGTGGAGGCCGACGTGCACCTCGTCGGCACGCTGCTGTCGCTCAACAAGGCCATGCCCGAGACGACGAAGGAGACGGCACGGGCCGTCGTGCGCAAGGTCGTCGAGGACCTGGAGAAGCGGCTCGCCACCCGCACCCGGGCCACCCTGACCGGCGCCCTCGACCGCAGCGCCCGGATCAGCCGGCCCCGCCATCACGACATCGACTGGAACCGCACGATCGCGGCCAACCTCAAGCACTACCTGCCCGAGTACCGAACGATCGTGCCGGAGCGGCTCATCGGGTACGGGCGGGCGTCCCAGTCCACGAAGAAGGAGGTCATCCTCTGTATCGACCAGTCGGGATCCATGGCGGCATCGGTCGTGTACGCATCGGTCTTCGGAGCGGTGCTCGCCTCGATGCGGACGATCTCCACGCGACTCGTCGTCTTCGACACGGCGGTCGTCGACCTCACGGACCAGCTCGACGACCCCGTCGACGTCCTGTTCGGGACGCAGTTGGGCGGTGGCACGGACATCAACCGGGCACTCGCCTACTGCCAGTCTCAGATCACCCGGCCCGCGGAGACGGTGGTCGTGCTGATCAGCGACCTCTACGAGGGAGGCATACGGGACGAGATGCTCAAGCGGGTCGCGGCGATGAAGGCCTCGGGGGTGCAGTTCGTGACGCTGCTGGCGCTCTCGGACGAGGGGGCGCCGGCATACGACCGGGAGCACGCGGCCGCGCTCGCCGCGCTGGGGGCGCCGGCGTTCGCGTGCACTCCCGATCTGTTTCCCGAGGTGATGGCGGCGGCGATCGAGAAGCGGCCGTTGCCGATACCGGATGCGGCCTGAAGGACTGCGCGTGAGGGCGGGGACGGCGACTTGTCGATGCGTCGCCGTCCGGCGTGCGGCAGCAAAGCGGACATGACGGTCCGTCGGTAGGTAAGGGCTTGCCCAACCTCCGCACCTCCGTGCGAGGATCGGCGCCTGCCCGGCCGTGCGTGGTGCCGACCGGGCGGTACCGCTTCCGTCGCACGGGAGGAAGCCCCTCACTTGACCTGGTCACCAGTCCTGCCCGGTGCCGCTGCGCGCATGCTGCGCACAGCGGCCGGGTGGTGTGCGCTCCGAGTGGTGCTGCTGGTGGGCGGCGTGCTCGTCATCGGGCTGCTGTGCGGGGAACGGGCGTATGCGGCGGACGGCGTGCGGGCGCTGACGGATGGCACGGCCGGGTGGGTCGCCGGCGACCAGAGGCCCTCGGCCCGACTTGACGCTCATGTCCTGGCAGGCAGGGGGCGGCCGGACGCGCACGCCCCCCAGCCCCGGCAGCGGCCCACCGCGCACTCCACGGCCGGGCGGATCGACTCGCGGGGCCCTCGCTCCGTGTCCGGAGCCGGCGGTGTTCCGCCGGCGGGGGTCGGTGCGGGAGCCGTGGGGGAGCGGGTCGTACGGGTGGCCGGTGACACCGGCGAGGCGGTGCCCGAGGGGCTGGGGGAGACGCGGGCGAAGGAGCCGTCCTTGTCGTTGCCGTTGCCCAAGCTGCCGGTGCTGTCCCAACTGCCCGCACCGTCCGATCCATCAGCGGCCCCGAAGCCTCCGAAGCCTCCGAAGCTGCCGGACCTGCCCGCACTGCCCGACCTGCCAGTGCTCCCCGACCTCCCGGACCTGCCAGACCTCCCCAACCTCCCGGGGCCGTCGGATCTCCTCCCAGCCCCGCCCGCACCCCCCACCGGCGAAGTCAGGCTCCCGGAAGCGCCCGCACTTCCCGGCCACCCCAGCTACCCCGCACTCCCGGGCCACCCCCTCCCCGCACCAGTCACCGCCGACCCACAGCCGGGCAGAACGGCGCCGTCCCCGGCCGACAGGCCCGCCTCCGTCGGACGGACCGGTGGTGCGGAGTCCGCCGCCGTGGGGCCGGACACCGGGGCGCGCGGCGCCGAGCACCGCGCCGCCGACTGGACAGGGCACGCGAGCCACACCAGACCCGCAGACCGCACCAGACCCGCAGACCGCACCAGACCCGCACCTCACGCCGGACCGTCCGTCCACGCCGGACACGCCCAGGGCGGGCACGCACCCGCAGGTCGGCCTGGCGACACGCTCGGCAACCGGACCGCGGCCGACAACGGCCCGTCGCGCCACGGCGACCCGCACGCCGTCACGCTGAGCTGCCGCGCCCCGCTGAGGCTCCTGCCCGGTGTCACGGCCCGCTCCCGCGCGGCCGACACCCGGGACAGTCGCCGGGACATCCCCGTCTTCCCCGGCTAGCACGGGGAGACCGCCGCTCTCCGGTGCCGCTCCTTGGACAGTCCTCGGCGTCGCCCCGGGGCGCGAGCGCCAGCGCCCGCGCACCCAACGCCTGACTCACCGACGAGCACACCCCGCGCCCTCACCTCCCCCCACCGACTTCACGAGGCATCGCCTCAAGACGGTCGAAAACCATCGGTCGTCCGAGGCCGAGACCTCGTGAATGGGGTCGGTTGGTCCCCATCGGGGTGGGGACCAACCACCCCGCGCCCCGGAGAGCCGGGCCCTGAACAGGGGCTTTGTGGTCCTCCGGGGGCGTCAGTCGGGCCTCACCGGGTCAACCCCAGCCCGGTGAGGCCCCTCACCCCAGGCACGCCGTGCCAGAGAGCGCGGCATCATGTGACAGGTATCACCGCTCAGGTGTGACCCTCGATTTAGAGGCCCCCCGCAAGCAGCGATAACCTGCGAGACGGACATGCCGCGCGCTCGGACACCGTGTGCGCCTCCCTTGTGACAGACGGCGGACGTCACGTTGCCCTCGCGGCACGCCCACGCAGACAACGAACCGCGAGATCACTGATAGGGACGGAAGCGCGTGGACCTGTTCGAGTACCAGGCGAGGGACCTCTTCGCCAAGCACGATGTACCGGTGCTGGCCGGTGAAGTCATCGACACGCCTGAGGCGGCCCGCGCAGCCACCGAGCGCCTCGGTGGCAAGTCCGTCGTCAAGGCCCAGGTGAAGGTCGGCGGCCGTGGCAAGGCCGGCGGCGTGAAGCTCGCCGCCACCCCCGACGAGGCCGTGGAGCACGCCACCAACATCCTCGGCATGGACATCAAGGGCCACACGGTCCACAAGGTGATGATCGCCGAGACGGCCCCGGAGATCGTGGAGGAGTACTACGTCTCCTTCCTCCTGGACCGTGCCAACCGCACCTTCCTCTCCATCGCGTCCGTCGAGGGCGGCATGGAGATCGAGGAGGTGGCGGCCACCCGCCCCGACGCCGTCGCCAAGACGCCGATCGACGCCAACGAGGGTGTCACCGAGGCCAAGGCCCGCGAGATCGTCGCGGCCGCGAAGTTCCCGGCCGAGGTCGCCGACAAGGTCGTGAACGTCCTCGTCAAGCTGTGGGACACCTTCATCAAGGAGGACGCCCTCCTGGTCGAGGTCAACCCGCTGGCGAAGGTCGCCTCCGGTGAGGTCATCGCCCTGGACGGCAAGGTCTCCCTGGACGAGAACGCCGAGTTCCGTCAGCCGGAGCACGAGGCCCTCCAGGACAAGGAGGCGGCCAACCCGCTCGAGGCCGCCGCCAAGGAGAAGAACCTCAACTACGTCAAGCTCGACGGCGAGGTCGGCATCATCGGCAACGGCGCGGGTCTCGTCATGAGCACCCTGGACGTCGTCGCGTACGCCGGTGAGGCGCACGGTGGTGTCAAGCCCGCCAACTTCCTCGACATCGGCGGTGGCGCCTCCGCCGCCGTCATGGCGAACGGCCTGGAGATCATCCTCGGCGACCCGGACGTCAAGTCCGTGTTCGTCAACGTCTTCGGCGGCATCACCGCCTGCGACGAGGTCGCCAACGGCATCGTGCAGGCGCTTCAGCTGCTCAAGGACAAGGGCGAGGAAGTCACCAAGCCCCTCGTCGTCCGTCTCGACGGCAACAACGCCGAGCTGGGGCGCAAGATCCTCTCCGACGCCAACCACCCGCTGGTCCAGCGCGTGGACACCATGGACGGCGCGGCCGACAAGGCCGCCGAGCTCGCGGCTGCGAAGTAAGGGACGAGGGACTAAACAGCCATGGCTATCTTCCTCAACAAGGACTCCAAGGTCATCGTCCAGGGCATGACCGGTGCCACGGGCATGAAGCACACCAAGCTCATGCTGGCCGACGGCACGAACATCGTCGGTGGCGTGAACCCGCGCAAGGCGGGCACCTCGGTCGACATCGACGGAAACGACATCCCGGTCTTCGGCACGGTCGCCGAGGCGATCGAGAAGACGGGCGCGAACGTATCCGTCCTCTTCGTCCCGCCGGCCTTCGCCAAGGCCGCCGTCGTCGAGGCCATCGACGCCGAGATCCCGCTCGCGGTCGTCATCACCGAGGGCATCGCGGTCCACGACTCGGCCGCGTTCTACGCCTACGCCGTGTCCAAGGGCAACAAGACCCGCATCATCGGCCCGAACTGCCCCGGCCTCATCACGCCGGGCCAGTCGAACGCCGGCATCATCCCGGGCGACATCACCAAGCCGGGCCGCATCGGCCTGGTCTCGAAGTCCGGCACGCTGACGTACCAGATGATGTACGAGCTGCGGGACATCGGCTTCTCCTCCGCCGTCGGCATCGGTGGCGACCCGGTCATCGGGACGACCCACATCGACGCCCTCGCCGCCTTCGAGGCCGACCCCGACACCGACCTGATCGTCATGATCGGTGAGATCGGCGGCGACGCCGAGGAGCGGGCCGCGGCCTTCATCAAGGAGAACGTGAAGAAGCCGGTCGTCGGCTACGTCGCGGGCTTCACCGCGCCCGAGGGCAAGACCATGGGCCACGCCGGCGCCATCGTCTCCGGCTCCTCCGGCACGGCCGCCGCGAAGAAGGAGGCCCTCGAGGCCGCCGGCGTCAAGGTCGGCAAGACGCCGACCGAGACGGCGAAGCTGGCGCGCGCGATCCTCGCCGGCTGAGCAGCCGCGCGAGCTGAGCAGGGCTTCAGCGCCCTACGGCTCAGTCGTACAGCTCACAGGTGGGCCCGCTCCCCGCACGGGGGGCGGGCCCACTGCCGTTTCGCCGCAGCGGAAGCGGAAGCAAGCGCCCGAGCAGGCGTCGTCAGCGTGGCTGCGGCACCAGCCGGACCGGCCCCCGCAGCTCCTCCTCGCGCAGCTTCGACCGCAGCTCCCGCTCCGACTCCGACAGCGGCCCGGGCGCGATCGCGGGCGGCACGCCCTGGACGGTCTCGCCCGGCGGCACCGGTGGCTCGTAGTGCGTGGGGGCCGTGCGGGCGGTGAGGGCCGTGGCTCCGATCAGGGCGATCGTGAAGGCGATGGCGGCCCGGGTCCAGAAGCGGGCCCGGCGTTCCCCGGCGCGGCGCACGACGAGCGGTTTGGCGGCCCGCAGCCGCTCGATGGAGGCCAGTTCGACCAGCCGCCAGTGGAGCACCTCCGGGTCCGCCAGCTCGGGCAGCCGCTCGGCGACCGCCTCCCGCGCGTGCGCGAGCCGGTTCGCGGCCGCCCGGCTGCTCGCCTCCGTCTCCGCGGCCGTCTCCGGCAGGCCGAGCCCGACACCGTCGTACAGCAGCAGCGTGCGGCGGTACGAGGGCGGCAGCTTCAGCAGGGTGTCCAGCAGCGCGCGGTCGAACGCGTCGGAGGGCGGCGGCTCGGGGTGCCGGTGGCGGAGGCGGAACCGGTGCCACGGGGAGAGGGCACAGTCGTACGCCACCGCCCGCACCCAGCCCGCCGGGTCGCGGTCGCGGGCCACCTCCGGCCAGCGCTGCCAGGCGATGTGAAAGGCCCGCTCGACCGCCTCCCGCGCCAGTTCGCGGCGGCCGGTCAGCAGATAGGTCTGCCGGACGAGCGCGGGCGCGCAGAACGTGTAGAGCGCGTCGAAGGCCTGATCGGGGGTCAGGGCGGCGGCCGCGTCATCCGGCCGCCGCGGGGCCGCCGCACGGGCCGGGACGGGACGCCGGCCGGTGTCGGCGGTGCGGCCGCGGTCGGCGGCGGTGGTGTGGCGATGGTCGGCCACGGCGGTGTGGCCGTGGTGAGTGCCGGCGGCGTGGTTCCGGTCGGCGACGCGGCTGTGTTCGGAGGCCGAGGCGCCGCTGCGGTCGGCGACGCGGCCGTGTTCGGAGGCCGAGGCGCGGCTGCGGTGGCCGACGGCGGTGTGGTCCTGGTCCGTGACAGCGGTGCGGCCGCCCCGCCTCCTGCCGGAGGCGCGGCTTCGGTCCCCGGCCGAGGTGCGGCTCCGATCGCTCGCGGCGGCGGTCTCGCGCTCCGTATGAGGCGGTGTCACCTCCGCCTCCGCACCCAGTGAGTTCAGCAGCTTCGCGTACTTCTCCGCTTTCCGGCCGCGCGGCGTCGAGCGGCCGGTCTCCCACCCGCGCACCGTCTCGCTGGTGACGCCCACCCGGGAGGCCAGCTGAGCCCGCGTCAGCGAGGCGGCCTCGCGCAGGCGTCGGCGTTCCTTGGGCGGGGGGAGCGGGATGGCAGGGCTCTGTGTCACAGGGCGCCCCTCCGTACGGAAAAGTACATAAACGTATATTGAGCGACACAACGATGCTTCGCCTGTTACGACGGTAAAGCGCGTGTCGTTGGGAGCATGGCGGGCGTGATCGAGATGACCGCTCGCCGACGTCAGCCGTCGCCCCTGCTCATCCGGATGCGCGACCGCTCGCCCGGACTGGCCGGCGCCCTCGTGGGCGGCGCGGTCGCGGCAGGACTTGGACTCGCGTCGTTCGCCGTGCTGGTGATGATGCTGTGGATCACCTCGCCGTATCCCGACAGCGGGCCCGGCGGCGCGCTGCACGTGGCGGCGGCGCTGTGGCTGCTGGCCCACGGAGCCGAACTGGTCCGCGCCGACACGCTCTCCGGCGTCCCGGCTCCCGTGGGCGTTCCGCCGCTGCTGCTGCTCGTGCTGCCGGTGTGGCTGCTGTACCGGGCGGCGCGGGACGCCACGGACGGTGGGACGGTGGACGGGGGCGACGGCCTCGACGACGGAGTCGAGGAGGTCGTGGACATCGCGGTGGTCGCCGGGCCGCCGCTGATCTCCGCCCGCACCGCGTGGACGGGTGTCGTCCTCGGCTACCTCGCCGTCGCCGCGCCCGCCGCCCTGTACGCCGCGAGCGGTGCGCTGCGGCCGTCGTGGGTGTGGGCCGGGGTGTGCGTGCCGCTGGTCGCCGTCATGGCGGCGGGGGCGGGCGTGTGGTCGGCCTACGGCCGTCCGGGCGGGGCGCTTCGGCGGCTGCTGGGCGGGCTGCCGGTGGGCGTACGGCCGTCGGCCCTCGGGTCGGAGGGGCGCCCGGGTGTCGCCGCCCGGGCCGCGGCGGCCGGTGCGGCGGTGCTCCTCGGGGGCGGTGCGCTGCTGGTGGTGGGGTCGCTGCTGGGACACGGCTCGGCGGCCCAGGCGGGGTTGCTGCGGCTGACGGAGGGGTGGTCGGGACGCTTCGCGGTGCTGCTGCTGTGTGCGGCCCTGCTGCCGAACGCGGCGGTGTGGGGTGCCGCCTACGCCCTCGGCCCCGGTTTCGTCCTCGGCGCCGGCCATGTCGTCAGCCCGATGTCCTCGGCACCGGCTCCGTTCCTGCCGCCGTTTCCGCTGCTGGCGGCGGTGCCCGAGGCGGGGGAGGGGCGGCTGGTGCACTGGGCGGCGGCCGGTGCCGTGCCGGTGGCCGCCGGGGTGGTCGTCGGCTGGGTCGTGGCGCAGGGGGCGGCCTCCGGAGAGCATGGCGGGACCCGGCCGGGCGGCGGCGGGTGCGGTGCCGTCTGGCCGCCGGGGCGCACCGCCCGTGCCGCAGCCTTCGCGGCCGTGCTGTGCGCGGCCGCACTCGCGGGACTCGCCGCGCTGGCGGGCGGGCCGCTCGGGGTCACCGTCCTGGCCCGGTTCGGTCCGGTGTGGTGGCAGGTGGGTGCGGCGGCACTGGCGTGGCTGGTGCTGGTGGCCGTCCCGACGGCGGTGACCGTACGGGCCTGGCGATGCCGTGCGCCCGAGGCGGACGGCCCGAGGATCGGCAGGCAGCGGGAGGAACCGGCCGAGCGCGCTCGGAAGGGCGGGCGACTGCGGAAGGGCCGGCGCCCCGGCCGGGGTTGGTTCACACGCACCGGAGCCGCCGGGATCGCCGGAGCCGCCGGGGGCGACGCCTCCCCGCACGACGGGCACGCGAAGCCGAACACCTCACCCGCCACAGCGGACGCCCCCCACACCCCGTTCGACCACGACGCCCTGTACGGCCTCCGGGACCAGCGGGACGACACCGCATTCGATCCGTACGACTTCCTGCCGGCCGACCCGGCCCCCGAGCCCTACGACGCCCTGCCTCCGCCTGACTCCGCGCCCGAGCCGGACACCCCGTGAGGCGGCGGGCCGCCCGTCAGTCGTTCGCCCCCAGCAACCCCCGCAGCTCCTTCGGCAGGAGCTCCGTGCAGGACTGCCGGGCCTCGTTCGTGAGGGCGTCGTTCGTGCAGGTGTAGTAGTCGCGGTAGACCAGCTGGGCCGTGAAGGACGCGGCGACCAGGGCGATGGCCAGGGACGCCGTGACCAGGCCGCTCACCGCTGCCGTCGTCTGGGGGCGGCCCGTCTGCTCGGGGGCCGGGCTGTCCGGGTCGGCCCTGCGGGGCTTGGCGCGCAGGGCGCTGATGCCCCAGTAGAGGGAGAGCGCGCCCAGCAGCAGTGCCACGTAGGGCCAGCTGAAGAGGGCGAAGAAGAAGGCCCACATGCCCGAGAGCAGGGCGTAGCGCGCATGGCGCTGGACGGGGTCCGTCGGGTCCCAGCGCGGGTTCTGGCCGCCCTTGGGGTCGCCCGGTCCCTCGGGGCCACCGCGGGGGCGGTCACCGAAGCCGCCGGACGAGCGGCCGGGCTGCCGGTCGCTCCACTTCCTGGCCCACGGCCCGCGGTCCCCCTCCCCGCCGTCCTTTGAGTCGTCGCCCGACGGGCGCCGCGGCTGCCAGGGCCGGTCCGGGGTGCCCTCGGGCGGCGGGGCGAACGGGTTGTCCTCCTGGGACCCGCGCCCCCGCTCGTCGCCGCGGTCGCCGTCCGAAGGCGCGTCGGGTGGTGAGCTGGGGCGCTCCCGCAGCAGCACGCTGCCGCGCTCCCCTCCCTGCGCCGAGAGCTGGGGGAACGTGAGGAGTCGCATGCTGCGGTCCGGCATCAAGTGAGCGTCTTCCCGTTGATGAGTAGGAATGAATCGAAGAGTAGGGACGAGTGGACAGAACTGAACGGTGTCGGACCCGGGCCCGCCACCTCTTGAACGCATCACGTCCGGACGGCGTTCCCGAACCGGCTCCGCCCAGACGCTACCTTCCGGCCGTCCCCCCGTCCCGTGGGGGCCGCCGGGTGTGCCGGTATCGTTGCTGACGGTCGGACGGTTCGTAGGCTTCCCCGTATCCGGGGGCGTGAAGCATTCGTATGAATGCACAAAATGCCGAGGCCGGCCGCCTGGACAGACGCTCCCCCGAGAAAGGCCCCCACCGTGGCCGCCAAGCCCGTGGCCCAGCGCGCCAAGCGCCTGGTCGTGCTGGTCTCCGGATCCGGCACCAACCTTCAGGCGCTCCTCGACGAGATCGACGCCGCCGGTGCGCAGGCGTACGGGGCCGAGATCGTGGCCGTCGGCGCCGACCGCGAGGGCATCGAGGGGCTGGCCCGCGCCGAGCGCGCCGGGCTGCCGACCTTCGTGCGCAAGGTCAGGGACTACGGCAGCCGCGAGGAGTGGGACGCCGCGCTCGCCGAGGCCGTCGCCGCCTTCGAGCCCGACCTCGTCGTCTCCGCCGGGTTCATGAAGATCGTCGGCAAGGAGTTCCTGGCGCGGTTCGGCGGGCGGTTCGTCAACACGCACCCCGCCCTGCTGCCCAGTTTCCCGGGGGCCCACGGCGTACGGGACGCGCTCGCGTACGGCGCCAAGGTCACCGGCTGCACCGTCCACTTCGTCGACGACGGCGTCGACACCGGACCGATCATCGCCCAGGGCGTGGTGGAGGTCCGGGACGAGGACGACGAGAGCGCTCTGCACGAGCGCATCAAGGAAGTCGAGCGAAGGCTGCTCGTCGAGGTCGTGGGGCGGCTCGCCCGCAACGGCTATCGCATTGAGGGACGAAAGGTAGTTATCCAGTGACCGCCGAGAGCAACAAGCGGCCCCTTCGCCGGGCGCTCGTCAGCGTCTACGACAAGACCGGGCTGGAGGAGCTCGCCCGCGGCCTGCACGAGGCCGGTGTGGAGCTCGTCTCCACCGGGTCCACGGCCGCCCGCATCTCCGCTGCCGGCGTCCCGGTCACCAAGGTCGAGGAGCTCACCGGCTTCCCCGAGTGCCTGGACGGCCGCGTCAAGACGCTGCACCCCAGGGTCCACGCCGGCATCCTCGCCGACCTGCGCCTGGAGGACCACCAGCGGCAGCTCGCCGAGCTGGGTGTCGAGCCGTTCGACCTCGTCGTCGTCAACCTCTACCCGTTCCGCGAGACCGTCGCCTCCGGGGCCACCCCCGACGAATGCGTCGAGCAGATCGACATCGGCGGCCCGTCGATGGTCCGGGCGGCCGCCAAGAACCACCCCTCGGTCGCCGTCGTCACCAGCCCCGCGCGCTACGCCGACGTCCTGTCCGCCGTGCAGAACGGCGGCTTCGACCTCGCCACCCGCAAGCGGCTGGCCGCCGAGGCCTTCCAGCACACGGCCGCGTACGACGTCGCCGTCGCCTCCTGGTTCGCCTCCTCCTACGCGCCCGTCGACGAGTCGCAGTTCCCCGACTTCCTCGGCGCCACCTGGGAGCGCGAGCACACCCTGCGCTACGGCGAGAACCCGCACCAGCCCGCCGCGCTCTACGTCTCGGGCACGGGCGGCCTCGCCGAGGCCGAGCAGCTGCACGGCAAGGAGATGTCGTACAACAACTACACGGACACGGACGCCGCCCGCCGTGCCGCGTACGACCACGCCGAGCCCTGTGTCGCGATCATCAAGCACGCCAACCCCTGCGGTATCGCGGTGGGCGCGGACGTCGCCGAGGCGCACCGCAAGGCGCACGCCTGTGACCCGCTGTCGGCGTTCGGCGGCGTGATCGCGGTCAACCGCCCGGTCAGCAAGGAGATGGCCGAGCAGGTCGCGGAGATCTTCACCGAGGTCATCGTCGCGCCCGGCTACGAGGACGGCGCCCTGGAGGCCCTCACCAAGAAGAAGAACATCCGCGTGCTGCGCTGCCCCGACGGGCCCTCCGCCCCGGTCGAGGTCAAGCCCATCGACGGCGGAGCGCTGCTCCAGGTGACCGACCGGCTCCAGGCCGACGGCGACGACCCGGCCAACTGGACGCTGGCGACCGGCGAGGCACTGGACGCCGACGAGCTCCAGCAGCTCGCCTTCGCCTGGAGGGCCTGCCGTGCGGTGAAGTCCAACGCGATCCTGCTCGCCAAGGACGGTGCCTCGGTCGGCGTCGGCATGGGGCAGGTCAACAGGGTCGACTCCTGCAAGCTGGCGGTGGAGCGGGCCGGGGCCGAGCGGGCCCGGGGTTCGTACGTCGCGTCGGACGCGTTCTTCCCGTTCCCCGACAACATCGACGTCCTGGGCGCCGCCGGCGTCAAGGCCATCGTGCAGCCCGGCGGTTCCGTCCGTGACGAACTGGTCGTCGAGGCCGCGCAGAAGGCCGGCATCACGATGTACTTCACCGGGACGCGGCACTTCTTCCACTGACGGCGGCGGAGCGGGCCGGCGGCAGCGCCGGCCCGCTGTCCGGACGGCTCAGCCGTCCACCTCGTACTGCCCGACCTCCAGGAAGTACCGCAGCTCCTCCGGCGTGCCGTCGATGACGTCCTCGGCGGCGGCCCGGAGCGCGTCGCTGATGGCCGGGTCGGCCAGGATGCGGGCGACGGCGACGCGGTCGTCCTCGGCCTGGGCGAGGCGGTAGCCGGTCTCCAGGAACGCGCGCAGGGCTTCCGGGGTGTTGACGTCGAGGGCCTTGGTGGCCTCCCTCTTGACGCCCCGGCCGGAGTCCGGGTCGCTCAGGATGCGGACGATGGCGACGCGGTCGTCCTCGGCCTGGGCGAGGCGGTAGCCCGTCTTCAGGAACTCCCGCATGTCCTCCACGGTGCCGTCGAGCGCCTCGTTGGCCTCGCGTACGACTCCGCGGCCGCTGTCCTCGTCCGCCAGGATGCGCAGGATCGCGATCCGGAGGTCCTCCTCCGACATCTCGTCCACCGGCGTGCCGTCCGCCGGGGACGCCGTCGCCACGGCGGCCGACGCGGGAGCCGTTCCGGTGGCGAAGGCCGGGGCGGTGAGCAGCAGGGCGGGGGCCAGGGCGCCGGCGGCGACGACCAGAGCACCACGGGTGAGTCTCATGCGCGAACCATCCTCCAGGTCAAGGGAATCGAGAGCATGTTCGCATAATCGGGGCATGGGGACGGTTGATTCACGGCGGCGCGTGGTACCTCGAACTGCCTGTGGCCCGCCGGGTGTTGACCGGCGGACCGCAGGATGTCGCCCGAGCGGATGCCCGGTGGGTGGAACGTCAGTCCATGAACTTCGAGCAGGTGTCCGAGGCCAGCTTCTTGTGGGAGGAGATGCGGTTGTCCGCCGTCTCGCCGTTGCTGAACACGTCGTCCGACTTGAGCGAGGAGACGTACTTCTTGCCGGAGGCGATGCAGATGTGCCCGCCCTTGTAGTCCTTCAGCCGGTAGAACGCGACGTACTTGCCGGTCTTGTTCACGATCGAGGTCGCCCTGTTGTCGTCGTCACCCTGGAAGGAGCGGGAGCTGTTCCCCCAGTTCTCGTCCCACTCCTTGGACGAGCCGAGGTAGCTCTCGCAGTAGGACAGGCGGTACGCGTACATGTAGCCCGACTTCGCCTCCTCGTAGTTGTCGTCACAGTTGGCGGTGGGCGCCGCCTGGACGGAGGCGGCGGGGACGAGGGCTCCCAGACCGGCGAGGGTGAGGGTGGCCAGCGTGGCGGTCAGTTTGCGCATGACGGATCACTCCTTGTGGATTGCGGTTGGTGTGCTTGCGTGGTGGCTTGCGGAGGTACGCCGACGGCACGGGCCTCAGGAAGCGGCGCCCGTGATGTCCTCGGCGCGGGCCAGGGCGGCGAGGCTCAGCCGCTGATGGGTGGCGATGGTGTCGGCGTAGGGCCCGAGCTTCTTCGCGCGGTACTCGTGTTCCAGGTCACGGGCGGTGGCGGCCAGCCCGGAGGCGTCCTCACCGGCGCAGACGGCCTCGGCTGTGGCGAGCTCCACCTCGACGGCATGCGCCTTCCCGTCGCTCATTGCGTCCGTCGACCGTGCGAGCTCCAGGCGCAGGTGCTCGGGAGAGCGGTAGTCGTGCCCCTTCTTTCGCATGCAGGACGACCATGAAGCCAGGGCGTGAACGAAGCGCTTGTCCTTCATGAGGTCCGGAAGGAACAGCGGGGCGAGGTTCTCGGTGATCGTCGAGACGCGGAACCAGGTCTCGTGGTCACCGTAGAGCTCGCCCTGAGCCTCCGCCCGGCACCCGCCGGCGGGGCCCTCCACCGTGCCGCCGCGGGGCAGTTCGACGCTGACGGTGTCGGAGGGCATGCCCTCCAGGGCCCTCGTGTAGCGGACGCGGTCCTCGCGCGGGAACGCGTTGGAGTACGCGAAGTTGGGATTCCCGGCCCTTTCGGCGGCCCTGACGAGCCGACCGCCGTAGCCGTGCTTCCTCACCCAGGCGAGGTCGTCGAGGACGTAGACGGCGGTCTTGCGCTCGTCGACGCTCGCGATCGGCCCCACCCAGTACGAGAACCCGCGCGACGCCATGCACTTCTTCGTCAGCAGCCCCTCGGCCCGCTCGACGACCACCTGCTCGGCGTCGGTCAGGTCGCGGCCCTGCCCCGTGCTGCTGCTCCCTGAGTTCCCGGACGGCCCCGTGGTGGCGGAGGCCGTGCAGCCCGCAGCCGTGGCGGTAATGATCACCGCCGCCGCGAACCGCGTGGCGAAGGCTCGCCTCATGGTCGTGCTCCCCCGTGTCCCCCCGCACCTCCCCTGTGGCGGTGCGTGGTCTCCACTGTGCAGGGGGCGGCCGGCGAGCAGTACCTGCAATGTTTCAGGGTCGTGCCGGGAGCCCTCCGGACGGCTGCGTCAGCAGTTCTTGCTGACGACGTCCGTCCACGTACTCCCCGTCCCGGTGTACTGCTTGCCGTTGAAGTGCACGGGCTTGCGGTCGGCCTCCGTCGGGATGCCGTTCGTCTTGTAGCGCTGCTCGTAGTGCAGGTGGGCCCAGCCGCCGCTGTTGGCGCCGGTGGCGCCGATGTGGCCGATCCTGGTTCCCGCGGTGACGCTGTCGCCCTTCTGGACGTACTTGTCGTGCTTGTCCCTGAGGTGGTAGTACGCCGTGTACCAGCCGCTGCCGTGGTCGATGACGATGACGTTGCCGGCGCCCCGGTCCCAGAAGGTACGGGCCACCTTGCCCTTGTAGCCGGTGAGCACGTTCTTGCCGGACGACCCGGTGTTGCCCTTCACCACGATGTCGAGGGCGGGGTTGTGGCCGCTGTCGTAGGTGTCGAGCCGCCAGTGGGTGTCGCAGGCGAACGGCATCTGGAACCTGGGCTTGGCCGCCGCGACCACGTCACCCTGGGCCGAGGCCGGTGCCGCCGTGGCCCTCCCGCCGGACTCGAGGCCGAGCGGGAGCGCGAGCGCGCCGGCCGCGAGCACCACGGCCGCCTTGCGGTGCCGGGCCGCGTGTGTTGTGTGCATCCGTATCTCCCCGTCGTCGTTCTTCTGCCGCTCTTGGCTGCGGACGCGTCAAGCATTCGGTGGCAGCCGGGAAAGCGGTACCTCGAAAGTTGTAGGGCGGTCGGCACGGCGGCCGTTCGTTCAGCAGGACGGGACCCACTCGTGGGAGCGGATCACCAGGCCACCGGGGTCGGGAAAGTTGACCTTCTGGAGAGAGTTGACGCAGCCGAACGGCGCCTTTCTGCCGGGCTCGCGGAAGAGCCGGACGTCGTCGTGCGGATCCCCCGTGAAGCCGTTGTTGAAGGCCGACCTCGGTTTCGTGGTCTTCGCCCAGTCGCAGGTGATGATGCCGCCGGTCCAGTCGTCGTCGTACTCGTACCAGGCGCACATCTCGCCCTGTCCGTCCGGCTCGGTGAAGAAGCAGACGTCACCCTGGTCGCAGCGCGCGTACCCCTGCGGTGCGGGTTCGCGCAGGGCGAGGAGGCCGGCGGTGGCCAGCGACACGACCGTGACCGCGGCGAGCGACCCGAGGACGGCTGGATGCGGGCCGCGCCTCGGCTTCAGCCGGGGCAGCCGCGGGGAACGGGCCGCCCCGGCCGCGGTCTCGACCCGGCGGAGCAGGGACTGGGCGGAGTGCGGGGCCCGGTCGGCGTGCGTGGGGGCGAGGCAGTCGATGACGATCTGCCGCCAGGCGTCCGGCAGTTCGGGCGACAGGCGAAGCTCTTCGCGGCCCTTGGCGTAACGCTGGACCGCTTCCCGGCGGGCGGCCGGGTTCGCCCCGGGGAACGGCAGGCCGCCGGTCAGGACCAGGTGGGCGAGGACGCCGAAGGCCCAGATGTCGGCGGTGGGACGGGTCTGGTGGCCGCGTTCGCCGACCTCGGCCCACAGGAGCTCGGGCGGGGTGTAGTCGGAAGTGGTGAACGCGGGGGAGTAGGCGTGGGTGCCGTCGAGTTCGGCGGCCAGGTTGAAGTCGGCGAGCCGGACCGAACCGTCCGCCATGAGCAGCACGTTGGCGGGTTTGAGGTCGCCGTGCACCCAGCCCGCGTGGTGGAGATGGGCCACCCCCTCGCAGATCTGGGCGACCAGGGACGGCCCTCCGGGGACGGCTACGGCACGCTCCGCCGGGGTGTCCCCCCGGCCCCGGGACCGGGCCGCCAGCTGGTCGAGCAGCTGGTCGAGGGATCCCTCGGCACGTTCGAGGACGAGGACGGTGGCGCCGTCCAGCCCGGGGCGGGCGGGGTCGTCCACGGTCAGGGTCTCGTACATCCGGATCAGGCGTGGGCGTTGCAGTCTGCGCAGTAACTCCGTCTCCCGCTCGGCGAGTTCGCGCAGGTGACGGAGCCGGCGCGGAGTCTGGGTGCCCGTCGGCAGGAACTTCAGCGCGGCCTCGGCCGGCAGGCCCTCGACGGGCTCGGCGAGGCGGGCGGCGTACACGCTGCCGAAAGCCCCGGAAGCGATGGGCTCGCGTACGTCCCAGGCGCCGACGCGGTAACCCCGCGGGACCTGCACGGCGTGCGGCCATGACTCCCCGCTCACCGGACGGGCTGCGCTTTCCCGCCCAGCAGGGCCAGGTCGGCCTCCCGCACCAGGTCGAAGCGCAGGGCCAGGGACACCAGGCGTTCCTTCTTGCCGTTGAGGCGCGGGCCGCCGCCCGGTGCCGAGTCCGGAGCCGGTTTCAGGCGCAGCTTGACCGCCAGATAGTCGATGTTCCACGCCACCGACGCACGCGAGACCGACGGCCACAGCGGGCGGAGCCGCTCGACGAGTTCCTCGGCGGTGGGCAGAGGGGCGTGCGGCTCACCTCTCAGGCGGGCGGCGCACAGGGCGACCAGGACCTGGAAGTACCGCTTGCCGCGGTCGAGCGGGAAGGCCGAGGCGGTGGGCGCCCCGCCCCGCGGGCCGGTGCGGTCGAGATAGTCGTGGCGCGGCGCCCACACGTCGAAGCTCAGCAGCTCGCTCCCGGCCGGCAGGACCACGCGCGAGAACTCGAAGGGCACCGGGGCGTCGAGCCGGCCCGGCGGGACCTTGATGTGCTCGCCCGCGCCTTCCGGGTTCTCGACCACGTACGTCTGTGCGCCGCTCAGATTGCTGAGCCTCCAGTAGGCGCCGGCGGCCGTGATCTCGCCGGCCTCCCTGGAGACGCCCTCGTGCGGGATGAACAGGTGCGGGCCCCGGGGCCGTACGGCACGGCCGAAGGCCAGGGACTCGCAGGGATCGAGGTGGATGTGATCGTCCGGGCATGTGCTGTGCATGGGCACGACAACGATGCTGTGCATGGCGGCTTCCTCCCCCGAGAGAAACTCCGCCCAGAGTAGGAGGGAGGGGGCGGGAAAGCCCAAGGGAAGGCAAAATCGGCGTGTCGTGAACGATCGGTGCGGTGTCGTGCGGTAGTGACCGCCCGGTCACCTCTTCCCGGGCGGCGCGTACTCCTCCAGGTAGTGGGCGACGCGGTCGGCGTAGCCGCGTACGTCCGGCGGCACCCCACCCGCCTTGTTCACCGTCCGGTACGACCTGCGGTAGGCGGTGGCGACCAGGACCCGGCGGTCGCCCGGGAGGTCGCCGTGCAGGCGCGGGGCGATCCAGCACAGGTAGCGGCCCATCGCCGGGATGGACTCGGCGGGTGGGAAGGGGGGTTGCGGGACGGTCTCGCCGGGCGTGCCGTCCTCGTTCATCCACCAGCGCAGGACGCGCGGGGTCCAGCGGGCGATCCCGTACTCGTCATTGGCGGGGTCGGAGAGGTCCGGGTCGAAGTCGCTCTCCACCTTCAGCATGGCGGCGATCAGGACCGGCGTGACGTCCTTCTGGTCGCAGTCGTGTGCCGTCTCCACGATCAGCAGGCGGTAGGCGGGAGGGATGCCCCGGTCGGTGCGGAGCTCCGAGGCGCCGTACGCGGCGGAGACGTTCGCTGTCGCACCGGAGCCGCTGCCGCCTGGGGCGCCGCCGGACCAGACGCTGATGCCGTAGGCCAGGGCGGCGAGAGCGCACGCGGCGGCGGCCACCGCCGCCGCGAGGGACGTACGGCGGATGCGGCGGCGGGCCGGGTGCAGGAGGGGCAGGCGGAAAGGGCGGTGCGCGGTGCCGGCGGCCGCGCGGACGCGGCCCAGCAGTGTGCCGGCGGTGATGCGGTCCTTGTGGGTGCGGGTCAGGCAGGCGGTGATGATCTGCCGCCAGTCGTCGGGAAGTTCGGGCGACAGGCGCAGTGCGTCGGTGCGGCGGGCGTAGGCCGCCGCAGCGTCGCGGCGGGCCGCCGGGGTGGCGCCGGGCAACGGGAAGGAGTCGGTGAGGACCAGGTGCGCGAGGACGCCGAAGGCCCATACGTCGGCGGACGGGCGGATGCGGCGGCCGCGTTCGCCGATCTCGGTCCACAGCAGTTCCGGCGGGGTGTAGTCCGGGGTGGAGAAGGCGGGCGTGTAGGCGTGCGTGCCCTCCAGTTCGGCGGCCATGTTGAAGTCGGCGAGCCGGACCGAACCGTCCTCCATCAGCAGCACGTTGGCCGGCTTCAGGTCGCCGTGCACCCAGCCGGCGTCGTGCAACTGGGCCAGGCCCTCGCAGATCTGCGCGAGCAGGGTGGGGCCGGCCGCGGGCCGGGGTGTGGCGGCGAGCAGGGCGGACAGGGAGCCCTCGGCCCGCTCCAGGACGAGGACGGTGGCGCCGTCCAGCTCCGGGCGGTCCGGGTCGTCGACGGTCAGCGTCTCGTACATCCGCACCAGCCGCGGATATCTCAGCCGCCGGTACAGCTCGACCTCCCGCTCGATCAGCTCGCGCAGATGGGTCAGCCGGCGGGGCGTGGCCGTGCCGGTGGGCAGGAACTTCAGGGCGGCCGTGGGCGGCAGCTCGGTGCTGTCGCCGATGCGCCGGGCCGCGTACACGCTGCCGAAGGCGCCCGTCGCGATGGCCTCGCGCACCTCCCAGACGCCGACCCGGTACCCCTTCGGCACGGGCACGGCGTAGGGCTCGGTCACCGGGTCACCTCACCCGGCGGGGCGGCCTGGCCGTCCTCGCGTGCCGGGGCGAAGCCATGGGCAAGGTCGTCGGACGCGGACCGGCCGAACGTGAGGCGTTCGCCGGGCGCGAGTGGGATCTGGCTGCGGTCTCGCTCGTCCTCCGTGGTCGGCGGAGGTACCACGATGATGCTGTACAAGGTGCTCTCCCCGTGCCTGACGGCTATGCACGTCAGACTAGGGCGACGCACCAGGGCCGTGCCCCCCTCGTACGGGTGAGACACGGCCCTTGGATGTGATTGGCGCGAACTGGTCCGCTCGCCGGGGTCCGTTCAGTAACGGGGGCGGTTGAACCAGGCCTTGCCGTTGGCGTTGCCGACGAACACCGCGACCAGAATGGCGAGGACGGTGTGCACCAGGCCCACGAGGATGAACGGGTAGATGCCGAGGACGGCGGTGATGATGGCGAAGACCAGGATGGTGACGCGGGCGCCGTTGCCGCCGTTCTTGAACTTCGTCGCCAGGACGGCCGCGAACACCAGCCAGGCGAGGCCGAACACCACGTAGCCCCAGATCACGCCGGTCGACTGGCCGACCAGGTCCTGGAAGGCGGTGTTGTCCTTGAGGGATTCGTCGTCCTTCGCGGCGTTGAGGGCCACGGCGGCGAAGGCGAAGAACGCCACGCCGAGGACCTGGAGACCGACGATGACCCACAGCATCACCTTGGCCGCGTTCACCGAGCCCGGCATCGTCGTCGGCGCGGCGGGCCCGCCGTAGGGGGACACCGGAGGGGCCTGCGGGTAGCCGTAACCGGGAGCCTGCCCCTGCTGCTGCGGGTAGCCGTAGCCCGGCTGCTGCGGCTGCTGCGGCTGTCCCTGGGGAGCGCCGTAGGGGTTGTTCGGGTCGCCGTAGCTCATGGGGGCTTTCCTCCGTTGGTCCGAGTGCGGGGACGACGCGTGGCATCCGCGCGGAGGAAAGTTCTTCAGATTGCGACCGTCCCCCCGTTGAGCTGCCCGCGGCACTTGTCAGGTCATCGTTCTGCACCACTGACGGGCTTGTCCAGCCGCATTCCCGATGTGTTGTGCAAGTGCAACATCGCTGATCATGGGCGGATACGGGGGGACGGGCCCCGCGGTGCCCGTATTGCGGCCGGATTGGAACCGTGGGCGGGTCATCCGCGAGGATGGGGGCATGACCGCCCAGATTCTCGATGGCAAGGCCACCGCAGCCGCGATCAAGTCCGATCTGACCGCCCGCGTGGCGGCGCTGAAGGAGAAGGGCGTCACGCCCGGCCTCGGCACGATCCTGGTCGGGGACGATCCCGGCAGCCAGAAGTACGTCGCCGGCAAGCACCGTGACTGCGCGCAGGTGGGCATCGCCTCCATCCAGCGCGAGCTGCCGGCCACGGCGACGCAGGAGGAGATCGAGGCGGCCGTCCGCGAGCTGAACGAGGACCCGGCCTGCACGGGTTACATCGTGCAACTGCCGCTGCCCAAGGGCATCGACGAGAACCGCATCCTGGAACTGATGGATCCGGACAAGGACGCGGACGGCCTGCACCCGATGAACCTCGGCCGTCTGGTCCTGAACGAGCCGGCCCCGCTGCCCTGCACCCCCAACGGCGTGCTGACCCTCCTGCGCCGCTACGGCGTGGAGATCAAGGGCGCGGAGGTCGTGGTGGTCGGCCGGGGTGTGACCATCGGCCGGCCGATGCCGCTGCTGCTGACCCGGCGCAGCGAGAACGCGACCGTGACCCAGTGCCACACCGGCACGCGTGACCTGTCGGCGCACCTCAAGCGCGCGGACATCATCGTCGCCGCGGCCGGTTCCGCCCACCTGATCCGCGCCGAGGACGTCAAGCCGGGCGCGGCCGTCCTGGACGTCGGCGTCTCCCGCAGTGCCGAGGGCAAGATCGTGGGCGACGTCCACCCCGACGTGGCCGAGGTCGCCGGCTGGATCTCCCCGAACCCCGGCGGAGTCGGCCCGATGACCCGCGCCCAGCTGCTCGTCAACGTGGTCGAGGCGGCGGAGCGCAGTGTCGGCTGAACGGGACGCGGGGAGCGCGGGCAGCGCCTCGGGCGCCGGGAGCACGGAGAGTGCGGCGGCCGTCCGGAGCGCGCAGAACGGCGCGGGCGCGGAGGGCGCCACGGCCGGGCGGAGTGTGCAGGACGATCAGGGGGCCCCGGGCGTCGCCCCGGGCGCTGCCGGAGCGCCGAGCGGCCGGAGCGCGCGGGACGGTGCCGGCGCGGAGGGTGCCACGGCCGGCCGGGGCGTGCGGGACGCCCGGGGTGTCGCGGACGCCGTTCCGAGCGCTGCCGGAGTGTCCAGCGGCCGGAGCGCGCAGAACGGTGCCGGCGCGGAGGGCGCTCCGGCCGACCGGAGCGCGCGGGCCGGGCAGAGCGAGGCGGACGCGCCGGGTGCGGGCGACGGTGACGCCGACCCGGGGGTGCGCGACGGTGACGCCGACCCGGGGGTGCGCGACGGTGACGCCGACCGGGGGGTGCGGGTGGAGGGCGGCGATCTCACCGTGCGGGATCCCGTCAGCGCGCCCGATGCCCAGGGGCGGCCGCGGCGGGTCACCCGGCGCTTTCCGTTGTTCACCAAGGACACCGCGCGGCCCGAGGGCGGTGGCCGGGCCGCGCCCGGGGACGCGTTCGCGCCGGCGCGGCAGTGGCCCGTCCTCGCCGTGCTCGGGCTGGTCGGACTCGGGCTGCTGGTGACCGCTTTCGGTCAGTTCCGGCTCGGGACGCTGCTGATCGGCATCGCCCTGCTGAGCGGTGGCGCGATGCGGTGGCTGCTGCCGGACGTCGGTATGCTCGCCGTCCGCTCCCGGTTCACGGACATCGTCACCTACGGCGTCATGGGCCTGGCGATCGTCCTGCTGGTGATGATGGCGCAGCCGAATCCCTGGCTCCAGATCCCGTTCCTGAAGGACACGCTGCACTTCACGGTCACCAGCGAGTGACCGGACGGCGGCCCGTCCTCTCCCCCGAGGAAGGACGGACCGCCGCCACGGCCAACCCTCCTGCACGGCGAAGAGCCTGTTCAACGGCTGTCAGCGCGCTGTGGCACGGAAGTGACGGTTCCGGTACTGGTTCCGGTACTTCCTCAGGCAGATTCGGCACGAACTGGTGCAACCACGGGGTTGGCATGGACAATCGGGACGGTCCAGGGTGTATCGCGCGCGACTCCTACGCTTCTGTGCGCCCCCGCTCAGGGAACTGAGATCCTGAGTGGACGCATCCCTGTGGGTAGCCAGAACGGGGACTCGGCCAAGGCCGCCGACGCGCGGGGCGAACAGCGCGGGTAATAACAGCACGTACCGGGGGGAAGAGGGGGGACGCAATGCCTCGTTGGAGGGCCTTGCCGGATGAGCTCGATCCACAGATCAGGGAGTTCACCAGCCAGCTGCGCAGACTCGTGGACCGCAGTGGGCTGAGCATCGCGTCGGTGGCGGACCGCACGGGCTACAGCAAGACGTCGTGGGAGCGTTATCTGAACGGCCGGCTGCTCGCGCCCAAGGGCGCGATCGTGGCGCTGGCCGAGGTCACGGGGACCAATCCGGTGCACCTGACCACCATGTGGGAGCTCGCCGAGCGCGCCTGGAGCCGCTCGGAGATGCGGCACGACATGACGATGGAGGCCATACGGATCTCCCAGGCGCGCGCCGCGCTCGGGGAGTTCGGCGGGCAGGACTTCGGGAGCCCCTCGGCCGGTTCCGCCGGTTCCAAGGGCGACGGCAAGCCGGCCCCCGCGGGCGGCGGCCGGCCGGCCCGCAGAAGCGGCAGCGCCACGGTCACGCCGGGGATCGCGGGCCCGGCAGGCGTGGTTCCGACCGTGCCGGCGCAGCCGACGGCCCCCGAGGCGCAGGATTCCACCGGCAGCGGTTCGACCGGGGTCAACTCGTGGGGAGTGGCCGGCTACCAGCGCCCGGCCCAGGGCCGCGGGCGCACCGCCGGCCCGGGAACCGGCTCTACGCCCGCTTCGGGTCCCGGGACCGTCCGGACCCCGGGCGCCGGGGCGGGCTCGTACGGCACCGCGCCGCAGGACGCCGTACCGGTGGATGCCGGTGGGGCTGGTGGTGCCGGTGGCACTGGCGGCTCTGGTCGGTCTGGTGGTTCTGCTGGTCCCGGCGGCAAGCGGCGGACCGCGACGTTCCTCGCGGGTGTCGTGGGCGTGCTCGTGGTGATCGCCGGCGCGTTCTACCTCACCGGTGGCGGTGGCGACGACGAGGCCAAGGGCTCCACCAAGTCGCCCACGCCGACCGCCAGCACGAACCCGGATCTGCCGCCCGGCGTGAAGTGCAGCGGCGACAGCTGCACCGGCAAGGACGCGGAGAGCATGGGATGCAGTGGTGACCTGGTGACCACGGCCCAGACCGCGACCGTCGGCACGACCGTCGTCGAGGTCCGCTACAGCGACACCTGCAAGGCGGCCTGGGGCCGTATCACCCAGGCGGCACAGGGCGACGAGGTCCAGGTCAGCGCGGGCAAGGCGAAGCAGTCCGGGAACATCACCGTCGCCGGCGACACCATCGCGTACACCCCCATGGTGTCCGTCAAGAACGCCGCCGACGCCAAGGCCTGCGCCACGCTCGCGTCCGGCCGGCAGGGCTGCACGGAGTAGGGGGCGGCCTGGTCCCGCGGGGACGCGTGACGTCCGGCGGGCGCCCGGGCTGCGGGTTGGGGGCTGGGATCCGGCGGGTGCTGGGCGCGCGGCGGGCGTTTGGACCGGCGGTGTGCCGGGCGTGCGATCGGGTTGTCTGCCTTTGGCGGGCGGCCTGGCCCCGTCGGGAAACGAATTTCGGAGAGGGAGGATTGCCCGGCGGAATCGCGGGCACGCGAACCGTACCCCCACGGGAGTCCGGCTTGGTCGGTTCCCCCCAGGCGGCCGCCTTCGTCCACCTCTCCCGGACGGGCGGCCGCCTTTTGTGCGGGTGCGGGTGAGTTGTGGGGTGGGCCACACCGACCCGGCCGTCCGGGATCCCGGATGCGCGATAGCCTGACCGCTGGATGGATCTCTTGACGCCAAGAGATCGATCAAACGTCCGGGGCAGGGACGCCCCACCGCCAGCTGTCATACGGAGAACGCCATGACCCGCACTCCCGTGAACGTCACCGTCACCGGCGCGGCCGGCCAGATCGGTTACGCCCTGCTCTTCCGCATCGCCTCCGGTCAGCTGCTCGGCGCGGACGTGCCGGTGAAGCTGCGCCTGCTGGAGATCACGCCCGCCCTGAAGGCGGCCGAGGGCACGGCCATGGAGCTGGACGACTGCGCGTTCCCGCTCCTGGCGGGCATCGACATCACGGACGACCCGAACGTCGCCTTCGACGGCACGAACGTGGGCCTGCTCGTCGGCGCCCGCCCCCGCACCAAGGGCATGGAGCGCGGCGACCTGCTGGAGGCCAACGGCGGCATCTTCAAGCCGCAGGGCAAGGCGATCAACGACCACGCCGCGGACGACGTGAGGGTCCTCGTCGTCGGCAACCCGGCCAACACGAACGCGCTCATCGCGCAGGCCGCCGCGCCCGACGTACCGGCCGAGCGGTTCACCGCGATGACCCGTCTGGACCACAACCGCGCCCTGACCCAGCTCGCGAAGAAGACCGGCTCCACGGTCGCCGACATCAAGCGGCTCACCATCTGGGGCAACCACTCCGCCACCCAGTACCCGGACATCTTCCACGCCACGGTCGCCGGCAAGAACGCCGCCGAGGTCGTGAACGACGAGAAGTGGCTGGCCGAGGACTTCATCCCGACCGTCGCCAAGCGCGGTGCCGCCATCATCGAGGCCCGTGGCGCCTCGTCGGCCGCCTCCGCCGCCAACGCCGCCATCGACCACGTCCACACCTGGGTCAACGGCACCGCCGAGGGCGACTGGGTCTCCATGGGCATCCCGTCGGACGGCTCCTACGGCGTCCCGGAGGGCCTGATCTCCTCCTTCCCGGTCACCTGCAAGGACGGCAAGTACGAGATCGTCCAGGGCCTGGAGATCAACGAGTTCTCCCGCGCCCGGATCGACGCCTCCGTCAAGGAGCTCGAGGAGGAGCGCGAGGCGGTCCGCGGCCTCGGCCTCATCTGAGTCGCCCGGCTCTTCCGACCGGAGTCTCTCCGCGTCGCCGCGCAGGCCCCGTACCGGTTCCGTCCGGTACGGGGCCTGCGGGCTTTCCGGCCCCGGTCCTCGTGGCGCTGCCGACGTCACCACGCTCGATCGGCGCCCGCTTTCGCCCTGATTGCCCGCATCTCCAGTGACACAGCGCACTTTCGGCCACCGATCGCGCATGCATCCGGAGGACCAGGGCATGCGCACTCGGTCTCTTAGTGACACATCTGTGACACAGGGGCGCTGATCAGGAACGGAAGGCGAAAGCGATCATGGCGGAAAGCAACGAACTCCAGGCGCGCAGCACCATCCACGCGGGAGGGGAATGGCGTGCGGCCGTCTCCGGCGCCACGCGCGAGATCCTCGACCCCGCGGACGCCCTGCCGTTCGCCGTGGTCGCGGAGGGTGACGAGAAGGACACCGATCTGGCGATCGCCGCCGCCCGGCGCGCCTTCGACGAGGGGGAGTGGCCGCGGACGCCCGCCGCCGAGCGGGCCGCGCTGCTGCGCCGCGTCGCCGACCTGCTCGTGCGCGACCGCGAGCAGCTCGGGCTGCTGGAGAGCCGTGACGCCGGCAAGACCGTCGAGGAAGGGCGCGTCGACATCGACTGCGTCGCCGACGCCTTCCGGTACTTCGCCGACCTCGTCGCGGCCGAGAGCCCGGGCCGGGTCGTGGACGCCGGCTCGTCCGACATCCACAGCGTCGTCGTCCACGAGCCCATCGGCGTCTGCTCGATGATCACGCCCTGGAACTACCCGCTGCTCCAGGCCAGTTGGAAGATCGCCCCGGCCCTGGCCGCCGGAAACACCTTCGTCGTCAAGCCGAGCGAGATCACCCCGATGACGACCATCGCGCTGATCGAGCTGCTCGTCGAGGCCGGACTGCCCGCCGGAGTCGCCAACATCGTCACCGGGCCGGGTCATTCGGTCGGCGCGCGCCTCTCCGAGCACCCCGACGTCGACCTCGTCTCCTTCACCGGCGGCCTGATCAGCGGCACCAAGGTGGCCCAGGCCGCCGCGCCCACCGTCAAGAAGGTCGCCCTCGAACTCGGCGGCAAGAACCCCAACGTCGTCTTCGCCGACGCCTGCGCCACCGACGAGGCCTTCGACACCGCCGTCGACCAGGCCCTCAACGCCGCCTTCATCCACAGCGGCCAGGTCTGCTCGGCCGGCGCCCGCCTCATCATCGAGGAGTCCGTGCGGGACCGCTTCGTCACCGAACTCGCCCGCAGGGCCGAGAGGATCCGGCTCGGCCGCGGCACCGAGGACGGCGTCGAGTGCGGCCCGCTGGTCTCCGAGCAGCAGCGCGCCAAGGTCGAGATGTACGTCGAGTCCGCCCTCAAGGAGGGCGCCGTGCTGCGCTCCGGCGGCAAGCGCCCCGAACCCTCCCCGCAGCGCCCGGAGAACGGCTACTTCTACGAGCCGACCGTCCTCGACCACTGCCACCGCGAGATGCGCGTCGTGCGGGAGGAGGTCTTCGGGCCGGTCCTCACCGTCGAGACCTTCCGCACCGAGGACGAGGCCGTCGCCCTCGCCAACGACACCGAGTACGGGCTCGCGGGCGGCGTCTGGACCACCGACGCGGGCCGCGCCCGGCGCGTGGCCGGCCGGCTGCGGCACGGCACGATCTGGATCAACGACTTCCACCCCTACCTGCCGCAGGCGGAATGGGGCGGTTTCGGCAAGAGCGGAGTGGGCCGCGAGCTCGGCCCGGCCGGGCTCGCCGAGTACCGCGAGACCAAGCACGTCTACCAGAACCTCGCGCCGAAGCCGGTGCGCTGGTTCGCGGGCTGACCCGCACTCCCGACGGCATCCTTCGCACCTCGTTCCCCGGATCCCCGACTCCCCGCAGACCTCAGCCCCCCTGGAGTACCACGCCCATGCCCGATAACACCCACGAATTCGACTACGTCGTCATAGGCGGCGGAACCGCAGGTTCCGTCATCGCCTCCCGACTGACCGAGAACCCCGACGTCACCGTCGCCGTCATCGAGGGCGGCCCGAGCGACGTCGGCCGCGACGACGTGCTGACCCTGCGCCGCTGGATGGGCCTGCTGGGCGGCGAGCTCGACTACGACTACCCCACCACCGAGCAGCCGCGCGGGAACTCGCACATCCGGCACAGCCGGGCCCGGGTCCTGGGCGGCTGCTCCTCGCACAACACGCTGATCGCGTTCAAGCCGCTGCCCGCCGACTGGGACGAGTGGGAGGCCGCCGGCGCCAAGGGCTGGGGCGCGGTGCAGATGGAGGCGTACTTCGCCCGCCTGCTCAACAATGTCGTCCCGGTCGACGAGAAGGACCGGAACGCCATCGCCCGTGACTTCGTCGACGCCGCCCAGGAGGCGCTGGGCGTGCCGCGCGTCGACGGCTTCAACAAGAAGCCGTTCACCGAGGGCGTCGGCTTCTTCGACCTCGCCTACCACCCCGAGAACAACAAGCGGTCCTCGGCGTCGGTGGCGTATCTGCACCCGGTGATGGACGAGCGCCCCAACCTGACGATCCTGCTGGAGACCTGGGCGTACAAGCTGGAGCTGAACGGCAACCGCGCCGAGGGCGTGCACGTGCGCACCAAGGACGGCGAGGAGATCCTCGTCAGGGCGCGGGGCGAGGTCCTGCTGTGCGCCGGCGCCGTCGACTCGCCCCGGCTGCTGATGCACTCCGGCATCGGCCCGAAGGCGGACCTGGAGAAGCTCGGCATCCCCGTCGCGCACGACCTGCCGGGCGTCGGCGAGAACCTGCTCGACCACCCCGAGTCGGTCATCGTGTGGGAGACCAACGGCCCCATCCCGGAGAACTCCGCGATGGACTCGGACGCGGGCCTGTTCGTGCGCCGCGACCCCGAACTGCCGCACCCGGACCTGATGTTCCACTTCTACCAGATCCCGTTCACGGACAACCCGGAGCGACTGGGGTACCAGCGGCCGGAGTTCGGCGTCTCGATGACCCCGAACATCCCCAAGCCGAAGAGCCGCGGGCGGCTGTACCTGACCAGCGCCGACCCCGAGGCCAAGCCCGCCCTGGACTTCCGCTACTTCACCGACGAGGACGACTACGACGGCAAGACCCTCGTCGACGGCATCAAGATCGCCCGCGAGATCGCCAAGACCGAACCGCTGGCCGGCTGGCTCAAGCGCGAGGTGGCCCCGGGCCCGGACGTCACCGGTGACGAGGAACTCGGCGAGTACGCCCGCAAGGTCGCGCACACCGTCTACCACCCCGCGGGCACCTGCAAGATGGGCGACGCCGACGACCGGCTCGCGGTCGTCGACCCCGAGCTGCGTATCCGCGGCCTGGAGGGCATCCGCATCGCCGATGCCTCCGTGTTCCCCACGATGACCACCGTCAACCCGATGATCGGCGTGCTCATGGTCGGGGAGAAGGCCGCCGAGCTGATCGGTGGTGGTTCCCGGTGACCGCGACCCTCGAACCCCCCACGGAGCAGACCATGGACACCACAACTCCCGTCTTCTCGGTGGAGGGCCTGTGGAAGGTGTTCGGCCCCAAGGCCGACCGCGTTCCCGCCGATCCCGAGCTCACCGCCCTCGACCCCGCCGAGCTGCGCTCCCGCACCGGCTGCACGGCCGCCGTCCGCGACGTCAGCTTCGACGTGCGCAAGGGCGAGGTCTTCGTCGTCATGGGCCTGTCCGGCTCCGGCAAGTCCACGCTGGTGCGCTGTCTGACCCGGCTGATCGAGCCGACCGCCGGCACCATCGCCATCGACGGCGAGGACGTCCGCGCCATGGACCGCTCCCGGCTGCGTGAACTGCGCCGCCACCGCGCCGCCATGGTCTTCCAGCACTTCGGCCTGCTGCCGCACCGCACGGTCCTCGACAACGTCGCCTACGGCCTGGAGATCCAGGGCATGGGCAAGGCCGAGCGGCGCGAGCGGGCCGCCGAGGTCGTCGCCAAGGTCGGCCTGGAAGGCATGGAGCACCGCCGCCCCGGCCAGCTCTCCGGCGGTCAGCAGCAGCGCGTCGGGCTCGCCCGCGCGCTCGCCGCCGACCCCGAAGTCCTGCTGTTCGACGAGCCGTTCAGCGCCCTGGACCCGATGATCCGGCGCGACATGCAGGACGAGGTCGTCCGGCTGCACCAGGAGGAAGGCCGCACGATGGTCTTCATCACCCACGACCTCAACGAGGCCCTCAAGCTGGGCGACCGCATCGCCCTGATGCGCGACGGCCGGGTCGTGCAGCTCGGCACGCCCGAGGAGATCGTCGGCTCGCCCGCCGACGACTACGTCCGCGAGTTCGTCCGGGACGTCCCGCGCGAGCAGGTCATGACCGTCCGTACGGCCATGCGCCGCCCCTCCGCCGACCAGGACGGCAGCGGACCGGCGGTCCGGCCCGAGGCGACGGTCTCCGAGGCGATCGAGGCGGTCGCCCGCGCCGGCGCACCGGCCCGCGTCATGGACAAGGGCCGCTGCGTGGGCGTGATCGACTCCGACACGCTGCTCGGCGTCGTCGCCGGCACGGAGCAGCCCGCCCCGCCGGGGACCGAGCAGCCCAAGGGGGCGGTGTGATGGCGACCATCACCGCCTCCCCGCCCCGTATCGGCCTGCCCGGGCTGCTCAAGAGCCGGGCCTTCCAGAAGCTGCTGCTCCTGGCCGTCGCCGCGGCGATCCTCGTGCCGCTGGCGAACGCCCGCTGGGCGAGCGGCACCTGGCCGAGCGCACTGACCGTCGACTTCTCCGAGCCGCTCGCCAAGGCCAGCGACTGGATCATCGACAACCGCGACAGCCACCCGCTGTTCCTGTACTTCTTCGGCCACGTCAGCAACGTCGTCGTGATCGCCGTACGGGCCGTCTACCTCACCCTCCTCGCCATCGGCTGGGCGGGCGTCACGGCCCTGGGCGCGCTGGTCGCCTGGCGCGTCGCGGGCGTGCGGCTCGCGCTCGGCACGGCCGTCGCGTTCCTCGCCTGCGGCCTGCTCGGCATGTGGGTGCCGACCATGCAGACACTCGCCCTGATGGTCGTCGCGGTCGTCGCGTCGGTCGTCGTCGGCATGCTGCTCGGGCTCGCCGCCGGTCTCTCCGACCGGATGGACCGCGTCCTGCGCCCGGTCCTGGACACCATGCAGGTGCTGCCCGCCTTCGCCTACCTGCTGCCGGTCGTGCTGGTCTTCGGCATCGGCGTCCCGGCGGCCGTCCTGGCCACCGTCATCTACGCCGCCCCGCCCATGGCCCGCCTGACCTCGCTCGGTCTGCGCGGCGCCGACAAGGAGGTGCTGGAGGCCGTCGCGTCGCTCGGCTCCACCGCACGGCAGCGGCTGCTGACCGCCCGGCTCCCGCTGGCCCGCAAGGAACTCCTGCTCGGCGTCAACCAGACGATCATGATGGCGCTGTCCATGGCCGTCATCGCGGCCGTCATCGGCGCGGGCGGTCTCGGTGACCGCGTCTACCAGGCACTGGCCTCGGTCGACGTCGGTGCCGCGCTCGCCGCCGGTATCCCGATCGTGCTGCTGGCCGTCGTCCTGGACCGCGTCACCGGCGCGGCGGGGGAGAAGCTCGGCGCCGAACCGGAACCCCGCAGCGGAGTCCGCTGGCTCGTCGCCCTCATCGGCGTGGTCGCCGTGGCGGTCGCCGGGCGTCTCGCCGGCCGGCTCGACTGGCCCGAAGCCTGGATCGTCGGCATCGCCGAGCCCGTCAACCGCGCCGTCGACTGGATGACCGCGCACCTGTACTCCGGCGTCCCCGTCATCGGCGGCACCGCCGACTGGGCCGGCCACTTCACCACCTGGGTCCTCGACCCGATGCGGGACAGCCTGCAGGCGCTGCCCTGGTGGGGGGTCCTGCTGATCGTCGCCGCCCTCGCCTGGGTGATCGGCACCTGGCGCACCGCGCTCACCGCTGTCCTCGCCATGGCCGCGATCGGCGTCCTCGGCGTCTGGAAGCCCTCCCTGGACACCCTCTCCCAGGTCCTCGCGGCCGTCGCCGTCACCCTCGTCGTCGGGTTCGCCGTCGGTATCGCCGCGGCCCGCAGCGACCGCCTGGAGCGGGCGCTGCGCCCCGTCCTCGACGTCTTCCAGACGATGCCGCAGTTCGTGTACCTGATCCCGGTCGTCGCCCTGTTCGGCGTCGGCCGCGCCCCGGCCGTCGCGGCCGCGATCGTGTACGCGCTCCCGGCCGTCGTCCGTATCACCACCCAGGGCCTGCGCCAGGTCGACCCGGCCGCGCTGGAGGCCTCCGGCTCGCTCGGCGCGACCAGCTGGCAGCAGCTGAAGCAGGTCCAGCTCCCGCTGGCCCGCCCGGCCCTGCTGCTCGCCGTCAACCAGGGCCTCGTCCTGGTCCTCGCCGTCGTCGTCATCGGCGGCCTGGTCGGCGGTGGCGCGCTCGGCTACGACGTCGTCTTCGGCCTCGCCCAGGGCGACCTCGCGACCGGTCTGGTGGCCGGTGGGGCGATCGTCTGCCTCGGACTGATGCTCGACCGGGTGACCCAGCCCACCGAACGCCGCGCGAAGAAGGGAGCGTGACATGCGAGTCCGCAAGACGGCCCTCGTCGCCGCTCTGAGCTCCCTGGCGCTGCTCACCGGCTGCGGCGCCGCCGACATGACCAAGCAGGCCTCGCCCTTCGCCAACGCGCAGGGCGCCAAGACCGTGACCCTGTCCGTGCAGTCCTGGGTGGGCGCCCAAGCCAACGTGGCCGTCGCCCAGTACATCCTGGAGCACGAGCTGGGCTATCGCGTCGACACCGTCCAGGTCGACGAGGTGCCCGCCTGGGACGCCCTCAGCCAGGGCCGCGTCGACGCGCTCCTGGAGGACTGGGGCCACCCCGAGCAGGAGCAGCGGTACGTCAAGGACAAGAAGACGATCACCGACGGCGGTGAACTCGGCGTCACCGGCCACATCGGCTGGTTCGTCCCGACGTACCTCGCCAAGCAGCACCCGGACATCACGAACTGGAAGAACCTCAACAAGTACTCCCACCTGTTCCGCACCCCGGAGAGCGGCGACAAGGGCCAGCTGATGGACGGCTCGCCGTCCTACGTCACCAACGACAAGGCGCTGGTGAAGAACCTGAAGCTGGACTACCAGGTGGTGTTCGCGGGCTCCGAGGCGGCGCAGATCACGCAGATGCGGCAGTTCGCCAAGGAGAAGAAGCCCTTCCTCACCTACTGGTACACGCCCCAGTGGCTCTTCAAGAAGGTCCCCATGACCGAGGTGAAGCTGCCGCCGTACAAGGAGGGTTGCGACGCCGACCCGGAGAAGGTCGCCTGCGCCTATCCGCACACGCCGCTGAAGAAGTACCTGAACTCGGGCTTCGCGAAGAACGGCGGCAAGGCGGCGGCCTTCCTGAAGAAGTTCGAGTGGACGACCGAGGACCAGAACGAGGTCTCCCTGATGATCGCCGACAAGAAGATGACGCCGGAGGACGCGGCGAAGAAGTGGGCGGACAGCCACAAGTCCACGTGGAAGAAGTGGCTGTCCTGAGCGTCCCTACGGTCGCAGGCCTTCGGCGATCTCCCGCAGGGCCCGGGTGGCCCGCCGCTGGAGCCCGGGCCCGAAGGTGATCCGGGTGGCCCCTCGCGCGCCGAGTTCGGCGGGCGAGGGGCCCTCGCCGACCGGGGCGCCCACGTTGATCGGCCCCTGGATGCCGGCCCGCAGCAGTGGCAGCACCTCCGGCGGGGCCCCGATGGGGTAGACGCAGTCGGCGCCCGCGGCGACGTACAACGCGGCCCGCTCCACGGCCTGTCCGGGGTCGGCGACCCCGCGGGCGAAGGTGTCCACGCGCGCGTTGACGAAGAGCCGGTCCGCCGCGGCCGACCGCACCTCGGCCAGCCAGTCGGCGTGCGCACGCGGGTCCTTGAGCACCCCGCCCTCGGAGTCCTCCAGGTTGCAGCCCACCGCCCCCGTCTCCAGCAGCCGCTCCACCAGCTCCTTGGGCGCGAGCCCGTACCCGCCCTCCACGTCCGCCGAGACGGGCACGTCGACGGCCCGGACGATCCGGGCGACCGCCGCGAACATCTCGTCGGCCGGGGTGTGCCCGTCCTCGTAGCCGAGGGAGGCGGCGACCCCGGCACTGGGCGTGGCGAGCGCCGGGAACCCGGCCTCGGCGAACACCCGGGCGCTGGCCGCGTCCCAGGGGCCGGGCAGGACCAGGGGATCGCCGGGCGCCCGGTGGCGGTGCAGGGCGCGGAACACTTCAACCTTGCTCATGGCGTGTACCCCCCAGGCGGGATCCGGCGGCTGACCATCACCCGGTTCCAGTTGTTGATGGCGACGACGAGGCCGATCAGATGGGCGAGTTCGGCCTCGTCGAAGTGTTTCGCGGCCTGCTCGTACACCTCGTCCGGCACAAAACCGGCGGTCAGCACCGTCACGGCCTCGGTCAGCGCCAGCGCGGCACGCTCCCGCTCGTCGAAGACGTCCCCGGCCTCCTCCCAGGCCGCCAGCAGGTCGAGCTGCTTCTCGCTCACCCCGTACTCGCGGGCGATCGCGAGATGCATGTCGAGGCAGAACGCGCAGTGGTTGACCTGCGAGGCGCGGATCACGACGAGTTCGGCGAGGGCCGGGTCGCCGAGGCCCTGCTTGGCGACCTTGCTGAGCGCGGACAGGGCCCGGCCGACCGCCGGGTCCAGCAGCCGTGTCCGGGCCGTCACTTGTACTGGCCCGGCTGGTAGTGCCCCGGCGCCATACGGCACGTCACCCCAAAGCGGTTCCAGGCGTTGATCGCCGTGATCGCGGCGATGAGCTGTGCCAGCTCGGCCTCCTCGAAGTGCTCGGCGGCCTTCTCGTACACCTCGTCCGGCACGAAACCGTCCGTCAGGACCGTCACGGCCTCCGTCAGCTCCAGGGCCGCGATCTCCTTCGCGGTGTAGAAGTGCCGCGACTCGTCCCAGGCGCTGAGCTGGAGGATCCGCTCGACACTCTCGCCCGTCGCCAGGGCGTCCTTGGTGTGCATGTCGATGCAGAAGGCGCAGTGGTTGATCTGGGAGGCGCGGATCTTCACCAGCTCGTACAGCTTGTGGTCGAGTCCCTGCCGGGCGGCGATCTCCAGCCGGACCATCGCCTTGTAGACCTCGGGCGCGTGCTTGGCCCAGTCCAGGCGGGCGGGCTGCTCGGGGGCGTACTCCACGGTCGTCGCGTCATCGGTGTGTGTCGTCATGTCCTCGACCCTAGGAAGGAAGCAGCCCAGGGGTATGGTCCATTTCCATGGCGGAACAGTGGGCCACTTTAGGCATCGATCTGCACCTGGAGCCGACCGGCCCGGGTCTGCGCCGGGGGCTGACCGACGCGCTGCGCGAAGCGGTGCGCTCCGGCCGGCTGGCCCCCGGCACCCGGCTGCCCTCCTCCCGCGCGCTCGCCGCCGACCTGGGCATCGCCCGCAACACGGTCGCCGACGCCTACGCCGACCTGGTCGCCGAGGGCTGGCTCACCGCCCGCCAGGGCTCGGGGACCCGGGTCGCCGACCGGACGGTGGTCCCGCCGGCGGGCACGGCACCCCGCGCCCGCGAACGCGGCCGACCCGCCTACGACCTGCGCCCCGGCAGCCCCGACCTGGCCTCCTTCCCGCGCGCGGAGTGGCTCAAGGCCGCCCGCCGCGCCCTGACCGCCGCCCCCCACCACGCCCTCGACTACGGCGACCCCCGCGGCCGCCCCGAGCTGCGCGCCGCGCTCGCCGGCTACCTCTCCCGGGCCCGGGGCGTACGCGCCGAGCCCGGACGGATCGTGGTGTGCGCCGGCTTCGCGCACGGCCTGAAGCTGCTCGGCACGGCCCTGCGGGCGCGCGGGGCACGGACGGTCGCCGTCGAGTCGTACGGGCTCGACGTGCACTGGAGGCTCCTGGCCGCGTCCGGTCTGCGCACGGTCCCGCTGCCCTTCGACCGACTGGGCACCGACCCGGGCGCGTTGTCCGCCGCCGACGCGGTCCTCCTCACGCCCGCCCATCAGTTCCCCATGGGCGTCCCCCTGCACCGCGACCGTCGCGCGGCCGTCGTGGACTGGGCGCGCCGCACCGGCGGGCTGGTGCTGGAGGACGACTACGACGGCGAGTTCCGCTACGACCGTCAGCCCGTGGGCGCTCTCCAGGGTCTGGACCCCGACCGGGTGGTCTACCTGGGCACCGCGAGCAAGTCGCTGGCGCCCGGGCTGCGGCTGGCCTGGATGGTGCTGCCGCCGGGCCTCGCGGAGGAGATCGTGGCGGCCAAGGGCGGGGTCGACATCTGCGGGGTGCTGGACCAGCTCACCCTGGCCGAGTTCCTCACCTCCGGGGCCTACGACCGCCACGTCCGCGCGACCCGCCTGCACTACCGGCGCCGCCGGGACGCCCTGGTCGCCGCCGTCGCGGCCCGGACCTCCGAAGCCCGGGTCACCGGCATCGCGGCCGGCCTGCACGTCCTGCTGCGGCTGCCGCCTGGCACCGAGCAGTCGGTGCTCCAGGCTGCCCACTGGCAGGGCCTGGCGGTCCACGGGCTCACCCGCTACCGGCACGCCGCCTCGGTCGTCGAGCCGACCGACGCCCTGGTCGTCGGCTACGGGACACCGCCGGACCACGCGTGGTCGGGGGCGCTGGACGCACTGTGCGCGGTACTGCCCGGATAATCGCGCGAATTCTCCTCCGGAATGCCGTCCAACGGATATGGTCACCCCATGAGCGAAAGCACTTCCATATCCCGCGTGGCCCTCAAGAAAATAACCCCCGACGTCTCGGCCGCAATGGGCTCCCTGCACGCCGCCGCCGTTTCCGCGGCCCAGGACGCCAAACTCGAACCGGAACTGCTGGAACTGGTCAGGATCCGCGCCTCGCAGATCAACGGCTGCGCGTTCTGCATCGACATGCACACCAGGGACGCCCGCGGCCAGGGCGAGACCGAGCAGCGCATCTACGCCCTGAACGCCTGGCGGGAGACGCCGTTCTTCACCGAACGCGAGCGCGCGGCACTGGCCTTGACGGAGGCGGTGACCCTCGTCCACGACGGTCGCGTCCCGGACGCGGTGTACGCCGAGGCGGCCGGGGTGTTCGACGAGAACCAGATCGCGGCGCTCATCTGGTCGGCCACGGTCATCAACGCGTACAACCGGATTGCGATAGCGACGCGTATGGCCCCGAAGGGCTGAATGAACGTATGGTGCCGAAAGGCTGAATAAGGCAGCGGAATGTGCGCCGGGTCGAATTCGGCCCGGCGCCCTCGGCATTCATGAATTCAGCCGCCCGGCAGCGGCTCCATCAAGCCGTCCAGCCAATCCCGCCATTCCCCGGCCCGTTCCACCGGAGGCACCCGCATGGGCCGCCCGGTCCAGCCCGTCACGGGCCGGATCCCGTGCAGCGCGTTCACCAGCCACACCTCACGGCCGTCCAGCTCGGCCACGGTCCGCTCCCGGTGCGCGATCCGGATCCCGGACCGCAGGGCCCGCTCCTGGACCAGCCCCGCCGTCACACCCGGCAGGACGGGCAGCCGGGGCGGGGGCAGGCACAGGGTGTCGTCCTCCCACCACAGCACGCTGGCGGTGGCCGACTCCAGCACCGTGCCCGAGGGCGCGATCAGCACCGCCTCCTCCGCGCCCTCGCCGCAGGCCCGGCGGCGCACCCGTGCCAGCGTGTCCAGGTCCGGGCCCTTGCGGCGGGGCGCGGTCCGCGGATCGGACTGGCCCGCCGCCCACAGCCGCACCTCCGCGCCGAGCGGCGGCGCGGGCCGCAGCAGCAGCCGCAACTCCAGCGATCCCGCCACGAGTTCCACCCGCGGGAACCAGGCACCGGTGCGCGGCAGTACGGCGGTCACGTCCCGCCAGAACGCGTCGATACGGCGCGGTTCCGGCCCTCCGCAGTCGCCGCAGGCCCGCGCGAACCGCTCCCGGTGCCGGTCGTACGCCCGCACCCGGCCCTCGCGCACCAGCCACGAGTCCGCGACGAGCAACCGCCCCCCGGCCACCTGGTCCGGGGCCGGGGCCAGGCCACGCCCGGGCGTCCACGTCCACAGGCCTTCCGCCACCGCCGGTGTCGTCACCCGAAGCCTCCTCAGTACTTGCGGCCCGCGACGGCCGGTGCCCCGTGCCGGGGCCCGTACGGCGCGTGCTCCAGCCACGACCCGCACCACGGCAGCACCGGCGCCAGTGCCGCCGCGGCCCGCTGCCTGACCCGGACGGTCCGGCGGCGCGGCCGCAGATGGTCCAGGGCGGCACCGGCGGCGGCACTGTTGAACAGGGCCGCCGCCCGCCGCACGCCGGCGAACCCGGCGACCGCCTCGCCGGTCCCCGCGGCGATCGCCTCCGCGGCGGCCGCCGCGTCCGCGATCCCGCTGTTCATGCCGCGTGCCCCGAACGGCGGAAAGAGATGCGCCGCCTCGCCGGCCAGCAGCACCCGCCGGTGCGGATCGGTGAACGACGCCGCCACCTTGCGCAGGAAGCGGTACGTCGACACCCACAGGATCCGCTCGCCGTAGCCGTCCCCGACGACCGAGGGCAGCCAGCGCCGTACGGCCTCCTCGGTGCCGAACTCCTCCTGCCGGTCGTCGTCCCGGCACTGGAGGTCGACCTGGAAACCCCCGGTGAACGGCACCCGCATCACACTGCGCCCGCCCACCCCGGGATGCTCGTAGTGGAAGACCCGCTCCAGCGGCAGCTCCGCGCCCGGCACGTCGGCGACGTCCACGACGACGTGGAAGCCCTCGCCGTGCGTGCCCTCCAGGGCGATGCCCAGCTCGCGCCGGACCGTGGAGCGGGCTCCGTCGGCGGCGATCGCGAACGCGCCGGACCACACCCGCCCGTCCTCACCGGTCAGCCGGACCTCCGTCTCGCCGGTGCTCACGCCCGTCACGCGCGCGCCCCACACGAACTCCACCCCGGCCTCCGTACAGGCAGCGCGCAGGAACCGCTCGGTGTCCGTCTGGCGCAGGCTGGTGAAGGGCGGCGGGCCGGACGGGGGCGGGAACGTGCGGGAGTACACCTCACGTCCCCGGTAGAGGGTGCGCCTGGTGTGCCAGGTCCGCCCGTACGAGGTGATCTCGGCGGCGAGGCCGGGCCGCATCGCCTCCAGCAGGCCGAGGGTCTCCCGGTGCACGAACAGGGCCCGGCTGCCCGGCCGCCCCCGGTCCTCCGGGTCCGCCTCCAGCAGGACGGCCGGCAGGCCGTGCGCCCGCAGCGCCAGAGCCGCCGACAGGCCCACGGGACCGGCGCCCACGACGAAGACCGGGGTCATGCCCGGACGCCTTCGGCGAGCATCCGGGCGATCTCCACCCGCTTCACCTTCCAGGTCGCGGTCATCGGCAGGTCCTCGAACCGCCACTGCCGCGGCTCGGCCATCGCCGGCAGCCCCGCCGTGGCCCGCCGCCAGCGCTCCGGGTCCAGGGGCCGCTCGCCGCGCACGCACACCACCGGCACCGGCTCCCGGTCCGCGCCCGGCACGATGACGACCTCGCGCAGCTCCTCCAGCCGGGACATCAGCGTGTCCTCGACCTCCAGATTGCTGTGCACGGCGTCGATCTGGTCGACCTCCCGGTCGATCAGGTACAGCGCGCCCAGACGGCTCCGGTAGCCCATGTCGCCCATCTCCCACCAGCCGTCGGTGAGCTGACGGTCGTAGCGCTCCGGCATGCCGAGGTAGGTGAGGATCCGTCCCCGGGTACGGGCCTCGATCCGGCCCGGGGTGCCGGGCGGGACCCGCCCGCCCCCGGCGTCGGTGACCCGGACCCGGGTGAAGCCGGGTATCCCGAACCCGACCCGGCGGCCGTCCGCGCGGGCCGCGCTGCGCCGGGTCACCACCTGGAACGCCACCGGGCCCGTCTCGCTCTGCCCGTACAGCTGGACCAGCCAGGGCGTACGGCGCCGGGACGCGCCCAGCAGCCGCCGTACGGTGCGCGGATGGATCGCGTCGAACGTGGAGCCGTACGCCCGGACCCGGGACAGCGGGGCACCGGGCGCGTCGGCCAGTTCCTCCCACAGCACGAACGTGTTGGGGTGCGTCTCCACGATGCCGGGCCGGTGCCGGACCAGCAGCGGGCCCACCGCCGCCGGGTCCGGGTCGGTGATCAGCACGAGCGGGCTGCCGAAGTGCAGCAGGACGCCGAGCAGATGGTAGAAGCGCGAGTGCACGAACGACATGTGCAGCGCCGCCGGCTCGCCACGCGTGGGCCAGCCCATCGCCTGCTGCGGCACGAGCCGGTTCCACATGGTGTGCGCGCAGTGCACGGCCAGTTTGGGCACGCCGGTGGTGCCCGAACTGTGGGTGATCAGGGCGGGTTCGCGGGGATGCAGCCGGACCGGCGGGGGCGGCTCCACGCCGGCGAACTTCGCCAGGGACTCCGCCCCGGCCGCGTCGTCCACGCAGAGCGTCCGCCGCACGAGCCCGGACAGGGCGAGCGCCCGCAGGCCGTCCAGGGTGGGGCTGTCGGTGATCAGCCAGGGCCTGCGCAGCCGTTCGAGCAACTGCCCTGCCACGGCGGGGGCCAGCGCGGGCGACAGCAGCACGGGCACGGCGCCGATCCGCGCGACGGCACAGGTCAGCAGCATGATGTCGACGTTGTCCGCCTTGTGCACGACGACCTGCTCCGAGGGCCGCACCCCGGCCTCCCACAGCCGACCGGACAGGTCCTCGACCAGGTCGGCCAGCACGGTGTAGCTCAGGTCGACCCCGAGGGCGGGGGCCACGTCCAGCGGCCGGTCCAGGGTGACGAGGACGGCACCGTGCCGGTCGGCCGCACGCCGGAAGACCGGTCCGAGATAGAAGCCGCGTTCGGTGAACAGGGGTGCTCGCATGGGGTCGTTCCTCTCTGCGGGGTTCACCAGGCGCCCCGTCGCACCAGATGGCGGCGGAGCTTCCCGGTCGCCGTGCGCGGCAGCGACGGGACGAAGCTGACGCTGCGGGGGACCTTGAACGCGGCGAGGCTCTCCCGCGCCAGGCCGACGAGCTCGTCCGCCAGGCCGTCCCGCACCGGTGACGCGGGAACCACGAAGGCCCGCAGCCGGCTCGCGCCCCGCCCGTCGGGCACGGCCGCGACCACCACCTCCCGCACCGCCGGATGGCCGCGCAGCACGGCCTCCACCTCCAGCGGGGAGACGGTGATGCCGCCGACCATCTCCATGTCGTCGGCCCGGCCCAGATGCCGGTAGGAGCCGTCCGCTTCGCGGCACGCCCGGTCGCGGGTGGCCAGCCAGCCGCCGACCAGGGCCTGGGCGGTCTCCTCCGGCCGGTTCAGATAGCCGGGCGTCACCGTCGGCCCGCGCACCCACATCTCGCCCTCCTCGCCGTCCGGCACCGGGTGGCCGTCGCGGTCCCGCAGCTCCACCTCGAAGCCCGGGACGGGACGGCCGACGGTGCCCGGGTGGTTGTGGGCGAAACCGTTGGCGCAGAACGCGTGACCGGCCTCCGTGGAGCCGATCTGCTCCAGCACGGGCGCGCCGGACAACGCGGTCACCTGCCGGGCGAGCCCCTCCGGCAGCCCCTCGCCGGCCGACACCGCGGCCCGCACCGAGGCGAAGCAGCCCTCGTGCCCGTGGCCCCGCTCGGCCACCAGCGCGGCGTACGCGGACGGCACGGAGTACAGCAGCGTCACCCGGTGCCGGGCGACGAGCTCGTCGATGGTCGCCGGGGTGGGCCGCCGGTCGACCAGCACCGCGGAGGAGCCCGAGAAGAGCGGGAAGACGAAGGCGTTACCGAAGCCGTAGGCGAAGAACAGCTTCGACACCGACAGGGTGACGTCCTCCGCGGTGATCCGCAGCACCCGCCGGCCGACGAGGTCGTGGTACGTCCGTGGATCGCCGTGCGTGTGCACGACGCCCTTGGGACGGCCCGTGGTGCCGGAGGTGTACTGGACGTAGAGCGGGGTGTGCGCGTCGACCTGGTGGGCGGGCGCGGGCTCGGCGGCGGGGGCGAGCGCCATGAGCTGGTCGGCGCCCAGGCGGGCCAGTCCGGTGAACCGCTCCTCCAGGCCCGGCCCCGTCACACAGAGCACGGCCCCGGTGTCCTCGGTCAGGAACGCGTGGTCGGCCGCGGGGAGTTCGGGGTTGACCAGGACGGCGACGGCGCCGAGGCGGGCGGTGGCGAGGAAGGCCGTCACCCAGGCGAGGGAGTCGGGCAGCGCCAGCAGCACACGGTCCCCGGGGCCCACCCCGTGTCCGGCGAGCACGGTCGCGGCCCGGGCCGCGAGGTCGTGCACCTCGCCGTGGGTCCAGGCCCGGTGCCCCTGGTGGAAGGCGGTCCGCCCGCCCCACCCACGCCGCTCGGCGAGCTCCGCGAGCTGGGCGGCGAGGTTCCCGGGCGCCTCCGCCTCGGCGGGGTGCAGCACGGCCTGCGGACTGGTCATCGCCGCGCCTCCTCGGCGGCCCCGGCCCGGTCTCCCGGCGGGGCCTGTCCCCGGATCCGGTCGGCCGTGTGCTGGTGCAGGGCCCGCATCGGGGCCGCGGTCTTCAGCAGCATCTCCTCGTACTCCGCGTCCGGATCGGAGCCGAGGACGATCGCTCCGCCCGCGCCCAGATGCATCTCGCCGTCGGCGAAGACGGCGGTACGGATGACGATGCTGAGATCCGCGCCGCCGCCGCACCCGAAGTAACCGAGGGCGCCGGAGTACACGCCCCGGGCCTCGGACTCCAGCGAGTCGATGATCTCCAGCGTGCGCAGTTTGGGCGCGCCGGTCATCGAGCCGCCGGGAAAACAGGCCCGGACACAGTCCACCGCGTCCGTGTCCGCCCGCAGCCTGCCCTGAACGGTCGAGACGAGCTGGTGCACGGTGGCGTACGTCTCCGTGGCCATGAGCTTGGAGACCCGCACCGATCCGGTCCGGCAGACCTGCCCCAGATCGTTGCGGAGCAGGTCGACGATCATCAGGTTCTCGGCCCTGGTCTTGGCGTCCGAGGCCAGCGCGTCCCGCAGCCGGGCGTCCTCCTCCGGCCCGTCGCCCCTCGGCGCGGTCCCCTTGATGGGCCTGGCCTCGGCGGTGCCGTCCCGCCCGATCCGCAGGAACCGCTCGGGCGAGGACCCGGCCACCTCCAGCTCGCCGAACCTCAGGAACGCCGCGTACGGGGCCGGGTTGTCGCGGCGCAGCGTCCGGTAGAACGCGAACGCGTCGGGCGGTGCGGGCAGCCGGGCCGCGTTGGTCAGGCAGACCTCGTAACTGGTGCCCGCCCGCAACTCCCGCTTGCACGCCTCGATGTCCGCGAGATACGTCGCCCGGTCCCGCACCAGCCACGGCTCGGCGGCGCCGGGGTCCGCCGGACCCCCGGGCACGGGCAGGGGCGGCCGCTCCGTCACCACGCACGTGAGGTCGGCCAGCGCGCTCTCCAGCCAGTCGGCGGCCTCCCGAGCGGCCTGCGGGGTGTCCTCCGCGAGGCAGACGGCGTACGTGAAGCCCTCCTGGTGGTCCACCGCGATCACCCGGTCGGCGAACAGCCAGGCGGCGTCCGGGGCCGGGGAGCGGTGGCGGTTGGGCGACCCGCAGTCCGCCTTCACCTCGTAGCCGAAGTAGCCGACATAGCCCCCGGTGAAGTCGAACGGCAGCCCGGTCGCGTCCACCCGGCGGCTGGTCAACTGGCGCTTGAGGTAGTCGAACACACTGGCCGCGACCTTCCGCGCCGGCCGCCCCGCCCGCTCGATCTCACAGCGCCCGCTGCCGACGTCGTACCGCACGAACTCGGCCAGCGGCCCGCTGTCGTCCCCGAAGAACGAGAACCGCGACCGCCCCGGCTCCACCAGCGAACTGTCCAGCCAGAACGCCCGCGAAGACCCCGCGTACATCCGCGCGAACGCCGCCTCGGCATCCACCGCACCAGCGATCCGCCGACTGTGCAGCCGGTACCCGACGCGCTGGGGGCGACGGGGGCGGGGGATGGTGGCGGCGGGCGGGGCGGCCGGCACGGAGGGAACCAGGGCGTCGTCGGGCACGGCCCGGGACCGGGGTCCGGCCGTGACGAGGGCCCGTGCCGGTACCGAGCCTGCCGAATCCGCCGCGGGCGGCCGCGACACCCCCGCCTCGCACTCCGGTACCACCACGCGGCGCCGCGCCGACGACTCGTGCGACGGCACCGCCGTGTTCTTCGTGCGCAGCTTGCCGGCCCGCTTCGCGGTCAGGTTGCGGAAGTTCACGAGCATGCGATGGCCGAACTCCGTGAGGACGGACTCCGGGTGGAACTGCACGCCCCACAGCGGCCGGGTGCGGTGCCGCAGGCCCATCAGGACGCCGTCCTCCGCCCAGGCCGTGGCCTCCAGCATCTCCGGCAGCGGCTCGCGGACGGACAGCGAGTGGTAGCGGACGGCGGTGAAGTTCTGCGGCAGGCCCTGGAACAGGTCGCGTTCGTCATGCCGGATCGTCGACAGATGCCCGTGCCGCGGCTCCGGAGCGGGTCCCACCACCCCGTGCTCCCCGAGCGCGATGCCCTGATGGCCGAGACACACGCCGAGCACGGGAACCGGGGAGGTCGCGACCAGCCTGGCCGCGATGCCGAAGTCACGCGCGTCCGCCGGGTGCCCGGGACCCGGGGACACCACCAGGTTGTCGAACTCCCGGAGATCCGGAACCCCCTCGACGGCGGCGTCGTTGCGGACGACCACCGGCTCCTCGCCGTTGACCTCGGCGATCAGCTGGAACAGGTTGTACGTGTACGAGTCGTAATTGTCGATGAGCAGGGTCTTCACCCGCCCACCTCCCTCTGTTCGTTCGCGGGCCTACGTGGCCCGGCGTTTGTGCCGTCCGCGGAGCGCCTGGAGCGACGGGTACAGCCATTTCCTGAAGAAACGCTGGAGTCGCGGCATGAGAATCCAGGTGACCAGGGCCGTCACGCACAGACATAACAACAGCGTGCGGAACAGTGCATTGAGGTCACCGAGATAGGGAAGCACCGTCAGATTGAACAGGAGCACCGGCGGAAAAACCGCGCTCATATTCACGAACCACAGTTTCCATTTCGACGGCGGAGCCGGCGGCGCGGGTGTCAGAGTCTGCGCCTCGAACCAGGCCCGGGCGCCCGGCACCCGCCTGCGCTCCGCCTCCTGGGCGAGACCCTCCAGCCGGGCGTCCCACTGTGCCCGGGAGGGCGATTTCTCCCAGGCCAGGGCCGCACCCTCGCTGGCGAAGCGATAGACGACATGCCACTCCGCCCCTCCGTCGACAAGTACCCCACCCCCCAGAAACCCCGGTTGCCGCGCGGTCGCGCCCAGCATGGCCCACCCCCAGGAGTGGAAGTCGGCCGCCCGGCCCGGCATCACGCGATAGGCCACGGTGACCGTGACGGGATTACTGGTCACGCCGTCCCATACGGAAAGCGGTTCACCCGCGTTCAAGATTCAACAAACAATTTTCCGGCCGTCCGGAACGTGAAGCTTTTCAGCAGGTGGGAAACACCCCCCGATCACCTGGCGTGACCTCTCCGGCAGGCCGGCGTGACCCCTCCGATCGTCCGGGCGCCCCCTTTCGGATCACCTGGGAGCAAGCGCGCTCTCCAGCGCCTCGCCGCACCGGGCGGACGCCCGCGTACAACCAGTACGCGGGTGCGCCCGGCACTCCCCCAGCCTTCGGCCGGGGGTGCCCCCAGAGCACGCACCGGACGCCGCGGGGCCCGCCCTCCGGGCGGACGACGGGACTTTACGGACACCCCCTAGCGCGAGCGCCCGCCCCCGCTCCGGGAGCCGCCCTGCCACCCCGCCGAGCAGCAGCACCCCGCCCGCCGCGGCGAGCATCGCCCACCTCAGCCGGACCGGCCCGGCCTGGTCGCCCTCCACCCCGGACGCCGGCCCCGGCACCGCGAGCCCGGCGCACACCGCCCCCACCGCCGCCCATTCCATGCGGCTCAGCCGCACCCCGAGCGCCACAACAGCGCCACGTCCCCGCCCGGGCCGGTGGCCACCGCCCGCGCGGCCGTCGCCTGCAACACCGTCGCCGTACCGAAGCAGACCGCCGCACCAAGGGCGCAGACCATTCCAAGGATCACAAAAGGACAGGAGGGGCAGGGGCGTGAGCCGGGGGGTGATGCGCGCCCGCTCGCACCGGTCTCTAGGCTGACCGCTCAGCAGTACATGACAGGCATACGTAGTACACGACGGGGACACGGGGAGACACGCGCATGGCTGAAACACGGCGACGACTGCGTTCGAGCACGGTGGTGCTGGGCGGCATGGGTGTCCTCGCGGCGGCCCTGTCCGCGTGCGGCTCCGACCCGGACCGCCGCTGCGTGGACCGGGACAGCTACGACTACCTCAACGGCTACAAGATCGTCGCCGACAAGAACTGCAAGTCCGGCTCCTCGTCCTCCTCCTACGGCAAGGGCCGCAAGAAGACCGGCAAGACGGCCACCACGAACGCCGACTGGTACTACGACGCCGACGTCAGCGGCCGCTACGCCGACAACGGCACCTTCAGCCGCAGCGAGGCCGTCGACCGGGGCGGCTTCGGCTGCTCGGGCTCCGGCAGCGGCGGCGGCTGACCGGGGTCGTACGCACATGGAACGCCACACCATCACCCCGCGCCCCGGCTGGCAGCAGACCGTCGAGGAACAGGGCCTGATCTACCCCCTGACCCGCTACCCCGACGACTCCCTGCGCCCCTACTGGGACGAAAGCGCCTACTACGTCTTCACCCTTCCGGAGATCGAGGCCCTGGAAGAGGTCGTCGAGGAACTCCACCGCATGTGCCTGGCGGCGGCCGGCCACATCGTCGCCGAGGACCGCTTCGCGGACCTGGGCATCACCGACCCCCGCGTGGCCCGCACGGTCGCCGAGTCCTGGCACCGCCGCGCCGAACTCCCCTCCGTCTACGGCCGTTTCGACCTCCGCTACGACGGCACCGGCCCGGCCAGACTCCTGGAGTACAACGCCGACACCCCCACCTCACTGGTGGAGGCCGCGTCCCCCCAGTGGTTCTGGATGGAGGACCGCTTCCCCGGCGCCGACCAGTGGAACTCCCTCCACGAACGCCTGATCGACGCCTGGCGGAAACAGGCCGCCCTGCTCCCGCCGGGCAGCCCGCTCTACTTCGCGTACTCCTCGGCCGACGAACTCGGCGAGGACATGATGACGGTCGCCTACCTCAAGGAGACAGCCGAGCAGGCGGGCATGGAGACCGACTGGATCGCCATGGAGGAGATCGGCTGGGACCGTCTCTCCGGCCGCTTCGTCGACAACCGGCTCCGCTTCATCCGGAGCATCTTCAAGCTCTACCCCTGGGAGTGGCTCACCACCGACCGCTTCGCCGACCACGTCCTGGACACCCTCGACAACGGCGGCGGCACCGGCTCCACCCTCTGGATCGAGCCGGCCTGGAAAATGCTCCTCAGCAACAAGGCGCTCCTGGCCATCCTCTGGGAGCTGTATCCCGGCCACCCCAATCTCCTCCCGGCCTACCTGGACGGCCCCCGCGACCTGTCTTCCGAGGGATGGGTGGCCAAGCCCCTCCTGGGCCGAGAGGGCGCGGGCGTCACGATCCACGAGCCCGGATCCGACCCCGTCCTCCGCGACGAACCCTGCTGCTACCAGCAACTGGCCCCCCTGCCCGACTTCGACGGCAACCGCGTGGTCCTGGGCGCCTGGGTGGTCGAAAACGAGTCGGCGGGCCTGGGCATCCGAGAGTCCTCGGGCCTGATCACGGACGAGTACGCCCGCTTCCTGCCCCACGTGATCCTTTAGGCCAGGGCCGGGGGCACGTCTCTCAGGGGCGCGGGGCTGTGACATATGCGGCTCCGCCGCGTGGGCGCGACCAGCCACAACGCACCCGCACCCGGCAACGCTCACCAACCCGGCAGACGCTTCCCCGACCCAGCCGGTAGGCTGATCGCCGGGCCGTGACTGGCGCGCTGGGATGGACAAACCATCGGGGAGCGGCCCGAGCAGAGAGTGCCGTGCGCCTGGGCCGTACCGTGAACGCTGAACGCAACGTCCGGAGGTCCCACATGCCAGCCGAGCCCCTCTCCACCGCTTCCACCGCCTACCGCGCCGCCCTCGACGTCATCCGCGCCGTGGAGCCACGCGTAGCCGACGCCATCGGCCAGGAAGTCGCCGACCAGCGCGAGATGCTCAAGCTGATCGCCTCGGAGAACTACGCCTCCCCGGCCACGCTGCTGGCGATGGGCAACTGGTTCAGCGACAAGTACGCCGAGGGCACCATCGGCCGCCGCTTCTACGCCGGCTGCCGCAACGTCGACACCGTCGAGTCCCTCGCCGCCGAGCACGCCAAGGAACTCTTCGGCGCCCGCCACGCCTACGTCCAGCCGCACTCCGGCATCGACGCCAACCTCGTCGCCTTCTGGTCGGTCCTCGCCCAGCGCGTCGAGGTCCCGGCCCTGGAGAAGGCCGGTGCCCGTCAGGTCAACGACCTCTCCGAGGCCGACTGGGCGGAGCTGCGCCGCGCCTTCGGCAACCAGCGCATGCTCGGCATGTCCCTGGACGCGGGCGGCCACCTCACCCACGGCTTCCGCCCGAACATCTCCGGCAAGATGTTCGACCAGCGCTCCTACGGCACGGACCCGGCCACCGGCCTCATCGACTACGAGGCCCTGCGCACCTCCGCCCGCGAGTTCAAGCCGCTGATCATCGTCGCGGGCTACTCGGCCTACCCCCGCCTGGTGAACTTCCGGATCATGCGCGAGATCGCCGACGAGGTCGGCGCCACGCTCATGGTGGACATGGCGCACTTCGCCGGCCTGGTCGCGGGCAAGGTCCTGACCGGCGACTTCGACCCGGTCCCGCACGCCCAGATCGTGACGACGACCACCCACAAGTCGCTGCGCGGCCCCCGCGGCGGCATGGTCCTGTGCGACGACTCGCTCAAGGACCAGGTCGACCGCGGCTGCCCCATGGTCCTCGGAGGCCCGCTCCCGCACGTCATGGCCGCCAAGGCCGTCGCCCTCGCGGAGGCCCGCCAGGAGTCCTTCCGCGACTACGCCCAGCGCATCGTCGACAACTCCCGCGCCCTCGCCGAAGGCCTGATGCGCCGCGGCGCGACCCTCGTGACCGGCGGCACGGACAACCACCTGAACCTGATCGACGTCGCCTCCTCCTACGGCCTCACCGGCCGCCAGGCCGAGGCCGCCCTGCTCGATTCGGGCATCGTCACCAACCGCAACGCGATCCCCGCCGACCCGAACGGCGCCTGGTACACCTCCGGCATCCGCATCGGCACCCCGGCCCTGACCACCCGCGGCCTCGGTACGGCGGAGATGGACGAGGTCGCGGCCCTGATCGACCGCGTCCTCACCACCACGGAGCCGGGCACCACCAAGTCGGGCGCCCCCTCCAAGGCGGCCCACGTCCTCGACGCGAAGATCGCCGACGAGATCAGCCACAGGGCGACGGACCTGGTGGCGGGCTTCCCGCTCTACCCCGAGATCGACCTCGGCTGAGATCCGCGGGGCTGACCGCGAGCGGGTCCTCGACGCGCTCACCGATGTCAGAACTCCCGGATCGATCAGCTCAGCCAGTGGCTCCTCACGTGGCGGCGGCCCGGCTTCGCGCCGGGCCGCCGCGCGGCGTATCGCATGACTGCCGCCGAGCCCCGGAACCAGGCCCCCGGCAGCCCACCGGACGCCGCCCTGCACCGGGCCGGACCCCTCCGCGGCGGACAGGTCACCGGTAGGCCCGCCGGGCACGGGGAGGACTACGCCTCCGGCTCGCCGGCGCGTACGCGTGCGATCACCACGGCCTCATCGACGATGCGGCCCCCCCCTCCCGCGTTCTCACACTCTTGTTACACCGCCGAACAGGGATCGGTCCCCACCTGTTTCGGACCAGTTCCGGATCGCCCCACGGGACCTGAGAGAATGGTGGACATGGCCTCTGACCGACCTCGCGTGCTCTCCGGGATCCAGCCCACCGCCGGCTCGTTCCACCTCGGCAACTACCTCGGCGCCGTGCGCCAGTGGGTGGCCCTCCAGGAGACCCACGACGCGTTCTACATGGTCGTCGACCTGCACGCGATCACCATCCCGCAGGACCCGAAGGACCTGCGCGCCAACACCCGCCTGGCCGCCGCCCAGCTGCTGGCCGCGGGTCTGGACCCGGACCGCTGCACGCTCTTCGTCCAGAGCCACGTCCCCGAGCACGCGCAGCTCGCCTGGATCATGAACTGCCTCACCGGCTTCGGCGAGGCCGGCCGGATGACCCAGTTCAAGGACAAGGCCGCCAAGCAGGGCGCCGAGCGCGCCTCCGTCGGCCTGTTCACCTACCCGATCCTCCAGGTCGCGGACATCCTGCTCTACCAGGCGCACGAGGTCCCGGTCGGCGAGGACCAGCGCCAGCACGTCGAGCTCACCCGCGACCTCGCCGAGCGGTTCAACGGCCGTTTCGGCCAGACCTTCACCGTCCCGAAGCCGTACATCCTCAGGGAGACGGCGAAGATCTACGACCTCCAGGATCCGTCGATCAAGATGAGCAAGTCGGCGTCCACGCCGAAGGGCCTCATCAACCTCCTCGACGAGCCGAAGGCCACCGCGAAGAAGGTCAAGAGCGCGGTCACCGACACGGACACGGTGATCCGCTACGACGCCGAGGACAAGCCGGGCATCAGCAACCTCCTCACGATCTACTCGACCCTCACCGGCGAGACCATCGGTGAACTGGAGGAGAAGTACACGGGCAAGATGTACGGCGCGCTCAAGACGGACCTCGCCGAGGTCATGATCGAGTTCGTGACGCCGTTCCGCGAGCGCACGCAGCAGTACCTGGACGACCCGGAGACGCTCGACTCGATCCTGGCCAAGGGCGCCGAGAAGGCCCGCGCCGTGGCCGCGGAGACCCTCGCGCAGGCGTACGAGAAGGTCGGCTTCCTGCCCGCCAAGCACTGAACCCGCTCCCGCGCACAGCCGTACCACCGAACAGCGCTGTACATCACTTCGGTTGCGCCTGCCTGTAACCGGGTCGTGGCCGTACAGTCGATATCCGGGTGGTCGTATCAGCGACCCGCGAACTTGACGACAGGAGACGACGTGGGGACCGTAACGATCGGTGTCTCGATCGCGGTCCCGGAGCCTCACGGCAGCCGGCTTCAGCAGCTGCGCGCGGGCTTCGGCGACGCCGCGGCTCACGGCATTCCCACGCACGTCACTCTGTTGCCGCCGACGGAGATCGACGAGTCCGCCCTGCCGGCCGTCGAGGCGCATCTGGCCGAGGTCGCCGCGACCGGCCGGCCGTTCCCGATGCGGCTGTCCGGCACCGGCACGTTCCGGCCCCTGTCGCCGGTGGTGTTCGTCCGGGTCGTCTCGGGTGCGGAGGCCTGCACCCGGCTCCAGGAGCAGGTCCGCGACCCCGCCGGGCCGGTGGTACGCGAACTTCAGTTCCCGTACCACCCGCATGTCACGGTGGCGCACGGCATCGACGAGGCCGCGATGGACCGCGCCTTCGAGGAGCTCGCCGGCTACGAGGCCGAGTGGCCGTGCACCGGCTTCGCCCTCTACGAGCAGGGCGCCGACGGTGTCTGGCGCAAGCTCCGCGAGTTCCCCTTCGGCGGCTCGGTGGTCCCGCCCCAGGCCGGGCATGTGGAGCGCGGCTCGGTCCCCACCTGGTGATCCGCCCGTAGGTCAGACCGGCAGGCGCCGGAACACCCCCCGCGGCAGGTGCCGCAGCGCCGCCATCACCACGCGCAGCGCGCCCGGCACCCACACCGTCTCCGAGCGGCGGCGCAGCCCCAGCTCGACCGCCGTCGCGACCGCCTCGGGCGTGGTCGCGAGGGGCGCCTCGGGCAGGCCGGCGGTCATCCGCGTCCGGACGAAGCCGGGGCGTACGACCATGACGTGCACGCCCGTGCCGTGCAGCGCGTCGCCCAGGCCCTGCGCGAAGGCGTCGAGGCCGGCCTTGCTGGAGCCGTAGATGAAGTTCGCGCGGCGGGCCCGCTCGCCCGCGACGGAGGACATGACGACCAGCGAGCCGTGCCCCTGGGACTGGAGCGCGCGGGCGCACACCAGTCCCGCCGAGACCGCGCCGGTGTAGTTGGTCTGCGCGACCCGCACCGCCGCCTCCGGCTCCCGCTCGTCGCGGGCCTGGTCGCCGAGGAGGCCGAAGGCGAGCAGCACCATGTCGATGTCGCCCTCGGCGAAGACCTTGCCGAGCACGGCCTCGTGGGAGGTGGGGTCGAGCGCGTCGAAGGCGACGGTGTGCACGTCGGCCCCGAGTCCGCGCAACTGCCCGGCAGCCGCTTCCAGGGCGGGCGAGGGGCGGCCGGCCAGCCAGACCGTGCGGGTGCGGCGGGCGATCAGCCGGCGGGCGGTGGCCAGCGCGATCTCCGACGTCCCGCCGAGGACGAGCAGGGACTGGGGGAGACCGAAGGCGTCCTTCATGACAGCTCCTAGAGGTTGCCTGGTGTGCCTGTGCCTAGAGGCCGAGGCGGCGGGACAGGTCGGACGTGAAGACCCCGTGCGGATCCAGTTCCGCGCGCAGGGTCCGGAATTCGTCCAGCCGCGGGTACATGGCCGCGAGCAGTTCCGGGCGCAGCCGGGCGTCCTTGGCGAGGTAGACGCGTCCGCCGGCGGTGGCGACCTCCTCGTCGAGTTCGTCGAGGAACGCGCCGAGGCCGGGCAGGCCCGCCGGGATGTCCAGCGCCAGTGTCCAGCCGGGCACCGGGAAGGACAGCCAGCCCGGGTCGGACTCCCCGAAGCGCTTGAGGACGGCCAGGAAGGACGGGCAGCGGCGTTCGGAGATGCGGCGCACGATGCGGCGCAGGGCGTCCTCCTGGCCGTAGCCGACGACGAACTGGTACTGCACGAAGCCGCCCCGGCCGTAGACGCGGTTCCAGTGGGGCAGGCCGTCCAGGGGGTGGAAGAAGGCGGAGAGGCGCTGGAGCCGGCCGGACCGCGTGCGGGGGGCCTTGCGGTACCAGAGCTCGTTGAAGAGGCCCACGGTCGTGCGGGTGAGCAGGCCCTCGGGGAGGACCGAGGGGGCGGAGGGGAAGCGGGAGGTGCGGAAGGACAGCGGGGCCCGGCGCAGGCGGGCGGGGAGGGCGTCCAGGGGCGCGTGGTCGCCGCGGGTGAGGACTGCGCGGCCGGTGGACGCGCCCCGGGCCAGCAGGTCGATCCAGGCGACCGAGTAGCGATAGCGGTGGTCGGTGGCGGCCAGCCGGGCCATCAGGTCGTCGAGGTCCGCCGCGCGTTCGGTGTCGACCGACATCAGCGAGGTCTCGACCGGCTGGAGCCGGATCGTCGCGGTGAGGATCACGCCGGTCAGTCCCATGCCGCCCGCGGTGGCGTCGAACAGGGGCGTGCGGGGGATCACCGTGCGGATCTCGCCGTCGGCGGTGAGCAGTTCGAAGGCCACCACGTGCCGCGAGAAGGAGCCCGAGACATGGTGGTTCTTGCCGTGGATGTCGGCGCCGATCGCCCCGCCGACGGTGACGTAGCGCGTGCCGGGGGTGACCGGCACGAACCAGCCGAGCGGCAGCAGCACCTCCATCAGCCGGTGCAGGGAGACGCCCGCGTCGCACAGCACGGTGCCGCCGTCGGCGTCGATCGCGTGCACGCGGTCCAGACCCGTCATGTCGAGCACGGACCCGCCCGCGTTCTGCGCCGCGTCCCCGTACGCCCGGCCCAGGCCCCGGGGGATCCCGCCGCGGGCCCCGCAGTCGCGGACGGCCGCCGCGGCCTCTTCGTAGGTCTGCGGGCGGATCAGCCAGGCGGCGGTGGGAGCGGTGCGGCCCCAACCGGTGACGGTGGTGTGCTCCAAGCCCATGACGTCCGGGGCGGAATCGGTGTCGGCAGACATGCCCGTGACCGTATCGCCCCACTGTGAGCTATTAGTTCGAGAACATGGCATACCTCCCCGAAACGGGTGATTAATGGGATGTCGCTCAATATTGCCGGAGTTCAGGCCAGGTGGGCGTGAACAGTGAGTCCACATGGACGACCTCGACGACCTGCACGACATGGATCACCGGATCGTTTCGGCCCTCAGGGCGTGCGGCACCGACCCGCGTGTGGCCGGCGCCGCGCGTGCCCTGTCCTGGGCGGGGGAACACGCCGCGCTGTGGCTGGCTGCGGGGCTCGCCGGAGCCGCCGTCGACGGCAGGAGACGCGGCGCCTGGCTGCGGGGCACGGCGCTCACCGCGGGGGCGCACCTCGTCAGCATGGGGGTGAAACGGGTCGTGCGCCGCCCGCGCCCCGCGCACGTCGAGCCCCTGGTGCGCACCGCCGGCCGGCACTCCTTCCCCAGCTCGCACGCCACGTCCGCCGCTGCCGCCGCCGTCGCCTTCGGCGCCCTGGGGGCGCGTGCCGTCCCGCCGCTCGCCGCCGCCGTGTGCGTCTCGCGGCTCGTGGTCGGCGTCCACTACCCCTCGGACGTCGCGGCGGGCGCGGCCCTCGGCGCGCTCACGGCCCGGCTCGGCGCCCGCTGGATGAGGGGAGGGGGCCACCATGACTGAGACGGCCGTCCTGCCGCAGCGCACCCCCCAGGAACCGTCCGCGCCACGCCGCAAGGGCGGTCTCCTGGCCGGTCTCCTGCGGACCGCGCGGCCCAGGCAGTGGGTGAAGAACATCCTGGTGGTCGCCGCCCCGGCGGCCGCCGGCCAGCTCTTCTCCCGGCACGCACTGACCCAACTGGCCCTCGTCTTCGTCCTGTTCACCGCCTGCGCCGCCGCCGTCTACCTCGTCAACGACGCCCGCGACGCCGAGGCCGACCGCGCCCACCCCACCAAGCGGCACCGCCCGGTCGCCGCCGGACAGGTCGCCGTGCCCGTCGCCTACGCCGTCGGCGGCTGCCTCGGCCTGCTCGCGCCCGCCGCCGCGGCCTGGCTCTGCTCCCCGGCCGTCGCCGCCCTGCTGACCGCCTACCTCGGTATGCAACTGGCCTACTGCGTCAGCCTCAAGCACGTCCTCGTCGTCGACCTCGCCGTCGTCACGACCGGCTTCCTGATGCGGGCGATGATCGGCGGGCTCGCCCTCGGCATCCCGCTGTCGCGCTGGTTCCTGATCACCACCGGCTTCGGCGCGCTGTTCATGGTGTCGGCCAAGCGCTACTCCGAAGCCGTGCAGATGGCCGGAAATGCGGGCGCCACACGCGCGTTGCTCACCGAGTACACCACCGGCTACCTCCGCTTCGTCTGGCAGCTCGCGGCCGGTGTCGCCGTCCTCGGCTACTGCCTGTGGGCCATGGAGGAGGGCGGCGTCCCGCACACCAGCGTGCTGCCCTGGCGGCAACTGTCCATGGTCGCCTTCATCCTCGCCGTCCTGCGGTACGCCGTCTTCGCCGACCGCGGCACGGCCGGCGAACCCGAGGACGTCGTCCTGCGGGACCGGGCGCTCGCCCTCATCGGCCTGGTGTGGGTGGCGATGTACGGCCTGGCGGTGGCCAATTGGTGACCACGCGCGCGTGGTCGGGCCCCACGGCCCCCTGCCGCCGGGAGCTCCTGGGGTTCGCAACCGTCGGTCTCCTCGCCTACGCCGTCGACCTGGCTCTGTTCACGTACCTGCGCGGCCCCGCCGGACTCGGCCCGCTCACCGCCAAGGCCCTGTCCTTCGTGGCCGCCTGCTCGGTCGCCTACGCGGGCAACGCCCTCGGCACCTACCGGGGCACCCGGGCGCGGGGCCTGCGCCTCTTCGCCGTCTTCTTCGTGGTGAACCTCGCCGGTGCCGCCGTCCAACTGCTCTGTCTCGTCGTCAGCCACTACGGCCTCGGGCTCACCTCGCAGCGCGCGGACACCGTCTCCGGCGCGGTCGTCGGCATGGCACTGGCAACGATTCTGCGGTTCTGGGGTACCCGTACATGGGTCTTCCGGGCGGAGGGCAGAGTCGGATCATGGACTGGCTGAAAAAGCTCCCGGTCATCGGGCCGTGGATGACACGGCTGATGATCACGCACGCGTGGCGGTCGTACGAGCGGCTGGACCGCGTGAAGTGGACGCGACTGGCCGCCGCGATGACCTTCACCAGCTTCGTCGCGCTGTTCCCGCTGCTGACGGTGTCGGCCACGATCGCCGCCGCCACGCTCAGCACGGAGCAGCAGGACAAGCTCCAGGACAAGATCGCCGAGCAGGTGCCCGGCATCTCCGACCAGCTGGACATCGCGGGCCTGGTGGACAACGCCGGCACGATCGGCCTCATCGCGGGCGCCCTGCTGCTGTTCACCGGCATCAGCTGGGCCGGTTCCATGCGGGAGTGCCTGCGTGCGGTGTGGGAGCTGGACGACGAGGAGGAGAACCCGGTCCTGCGCTACGCCAAGGACGCGGGCGTCCTGGTCGGCCTCGGCGGCGCGCTCCTCCTCACCATCGCCGCCTCCGCCGTCGCCTCCGCGATGGTCGGCTGGATCACCCGGCAGCTCGGCATCGACGAGGGCGGCTGGAGCGGGGTCCTGCTGCACATCGCCGCGTTCCTGATAGCCGTGCTCGCCGACTTCCTGCTGCTGCTCTACGTCCTGACGCTGCTGCCCGGCGTCGAGCCCACGCGCCACCGCCTGGTCGTGGCGGCACTGACCGGCGCGGTCGGCTTCGAACTGCTCAAGCTGCTGCTCAGCGGCTACTTGCAGGGCGTGGCCGCGAAGAGCATGTACGGCGCGTTCGGCGTGCCCGTCGCGCTGCTGCTGTGGATCAACTTCACCTCGAAACTGGTGCTGTTCTGCGCCTCCTGGACGGCGACGCAGAGCAAGGAGGACGAACTGCCGGACGTCACGGGCGAGTCCGGCGGCGCACCAGATCCGGCAGCGGCCAGCGGCGGTTGACCAGGAAGGCGCCGCCCGCGAGCAGCACCAGCACACCGCCCGTGATGCCGAGCGCGATGCCGATGCCGCTGGAGCCGTTCGCGGCCGGGGCGCTGGCCACCGGCTTCGCACCGGTCCCGGCCGTGCCGCCCGCGCCGTTCCCGGAGCCGCCGGCCTCACCGGAGGGGTTGGCACCGGGCTGGGCACCGGCCTGCGCGGCGCTCCTCGGCGGCACCAGCTCACCCACGGGCTGGACCTTCCCGGCCGCCTTGAAGCCCCAGTCGAACAGCCGGGCGGTCTCCTTGTAGACCGCGTTGTGCTCGTCCTTCTCCGGGTTCATCACCGTCACCAGCAGCACCTTGCCGTTCCGCTCGGCGACACCGGTGAAGGTGGCGCCCGCGTTGGTGGTGTTGCCGTTCTTGACACCGGCGATGCCCTGGTAGACGGGCACGTCCGAGTCGCCGGACAGCAGCCGGTTGGTGTTCCGGATCTCGAAGGGCTTGCGGACCGGCTTGCCCTTCTTGCCCTTCTTCGTCTCGCCGGGGAACTTCGCGGTGACCGTCGAGGCGTACTCGCGGAAGTCCTTCTTCTGGAGCCCCGATCGGGCGATCAGCGTCAGGTCGTACGCGGAGGAGACCTGCCCCTCTGCGTCATAGCCGTCCGGGCTGACGACGTGCGTGTCGAGGGCCTGGAGCTCCTCGGCGTGCTCGTTCATCTCCTTGACGGTGCTCTCGACGCCCTTGTTCATCGCGGACAGCACGCGCACGGCGTCGTTGCCGGACTGGAGGAAGACCCCGAGCCACAGGTCGCGGACGGTGTACGTCTCGTCCTCCTTTATCCCGACCATGCTGGAGCCCGGGCCGATGCCCGCCAGGTCGGAGGGGGCGACCTTGTGCTTGGCCGTCCTCGGGAACTTCGGCAGCAGCGTGTCCGCGAACAGCATCTTCAGCGTGCTCGCCGGGGCCAGCCGCCAGTGCGCGTTGTGCGCGGCCAGCACGTCACCGGACTCGGCGTCGGCGACGATCCAGGAGCGGGCGCTCACGTCCTTCGGCAGCACCGGCACGCCGCTCGCGAGGTTCACCTGCGTCCCCGGCTGCCCGAGCCGGGCGCCGCCCACGGTCGACATCGTTGCCGGGGGAGTGGCCGACGGGCTCGCCGACGGACTGCCCGAGGGGCTCGCCGACGGGCTGCCCGAAGGGCTCGGGGCCGCGACGGCCGCGGGTGCGGCCAGGGCGAGGGACGACAGGAGGGCGGAGGTGACCAGCAGGGATCGCCTGGCGGTCTTCTTCGGAGCGGGCACGATCGGAAACGTACATGCCCTACGGGGTGAAGTCCCGCCCGTGCCCCCACCCCGGGAACGGAACCGGACAGGCTCTGGCGATACTGGAATCATGCCGTGCTCATCCGGGGGACAACCCCCGGACCCCCGGCCGACCCCGGGAGCCCGGCGTTGTGATGAAAGGTCTGAATTTGTGAAGCTCAGCCGCCCCGTGTCCTGGTTCCTGCTCGCCTTCGGGGTGTGGAGCTGGGTCATCTGGATCACTTTCGTCAAGAACCTTGTCAAGGACAGCAGCGGGCTCGCCTTCGACGACGGTCATCCCACGGCGTACTTCTGGGTGCACCTGCTGCTCGCAGTCGTCTCCTTCGTATTGGGGACGGCCGTCGGGGCCATCGGGTTGCGTGGTCTGCGCGCACTGCGCCGGACGTCATAACGGCAATCGGGAGACACGACCGTGGCCATCGCCTTCTTCGTCCTCGTGGCACTGCTCGTACTGGCCGTCATCGTGACGGCCAACTGGTACGTGTGGCGCCGCCTGTTCCGTGACACGACCCGCGGCCCGGGCCTGGCCCGCCGCGCGGGCGCGGTCCTGATCGCGGGCGGCTGGGTCCTGGCGATCACCGCCCTGGTCGCCGAACGCTCGGGCGCCCCCTTCTGGCTCCAGCAGACCCTCGCCTGGCCGGGCTTCATGTGGCTGGCCCTGTCGATGTACCTGCTGCTGGCGGTGGTGGCGGGGGAGGTCGTACGACCTCTGCTGAGACGGTTCCTGGAACGGCGGGCGAGAGCGGCGGAGCCCGGCCCGGCGACGCAGGCCCCTCTGTCCGGGACGGACTCGGGGACGATGCCCGGCACCCCGGCGACAACCGGCCCGCCCTCCGACGCGGAGCGCCTCCCCGGCACGCCGGCCGTGCCCGGCGGGGCGGCCGCACCGCAGAAGGGCGACGCCGGCGTGCCCGGCGGGGCGCCTGCGGCGGCGGCAGTGGTTGACGGGCAGGAGGAGGCCGGAGCGTCCGCATCCGCCACCGCTCCCCACCCGCAAGCGGATCCCGCGTCCGCCACACCCGCCAGCCCCGACAGCTCACCACAGCCGCTCAGCACCCCGAGCACCACTGACACCACCGACACCACCGCCTCCGCGGTCACCGGCCCTTCCCGCCGTCTCTTCGTCTCCCGCGTCGTCGCCGGGGCCGCCGCGGCCGCCGCTGTCGGGACCGTCGGGTACGGGACGTACGGCGTGCTGCGTGGGCCCCAGGTGAAGCGGGTCACCGTGCCGCTGGCCAAACTGCCGCGCGCGGCGCACGGGTTCCGGATCGCCGTGGTCAGTGATGTGCACCTCGGCCCCGTCCTGGGGCGCGGCTTCGCGCAGAAGGTCGTCGACACGATCAACGCGACCCAGCCCGACCTGATCGCGGTCGTCGGCGACCTGGTCGACGGCAGCGTGAAGGACCTGGGCCCCGCGGCGGCCCCGCTGGCGCAGCTGAGGGCCCGTCACGGGTCCTACTTCGTCACCGGCAACCACGAGTACTTCTCCGGCGCCGAGCAGTGGGTCGAGGAGGTCCGGCGCCTCGGCCTCACCCCTCTGGAGAACGCCCGCAGGGAGCTGCCGCACTTCGACCTGGCCGGAGTCAACGACGTGACCGGCGAGGACGAGGGCCAGGGCCCCGACTACGCCCGGGCCCTCGGCGACCGCGACACCGCACGCGCGTGCGTGCTGCTCGCCCACCAGCCCGTGCAGATCCACGACGCCGTCGAGCACGGCGTGGACCTCCAGCTCTCCGGCCACAGCCACGGCGGCCAGCTCTGGCCCGGCAACTTCATCGCCGCCGCCGCCAACCCGACCGTCGCGGGCCTGGAGCGCTACGGCGACACCCAGCTCTACGTCTCACGCGGCGCGGGCGCGTGGGGCCCGCCCACCCGGGTGGGGGCACCGTCGGACATCACGGTGATCGAGCTGGCGTCGAAGCAGGCCTGACCCTGTGAGAACGCTGTGAAAACGGACCGAAACGCCCATCGGTAAGTTCTTTCCCAACTCGGCAGATCTTCCTTCCGCCAGGTCAAACACCTGTGATTGGGTGAGGCCGCCACAAAGGGGTGTGGCACTGGCACAAGGGCCCAAGGGCCTCGGGAGGGCAAGGCCGATGCGATCGGTTCGCTTGCGGATACTCGCGGGACTGCTCGTCCTGGCGGCCGTGGCGGTGGGCGCCTGGCAGCTCGCGCCGTCGAAGCGGGACGGCACGACCATCACGGTCGGCACGACGGACGCCGTCACGTCCCTCGACCCGGCCGGCGCCTACGACGCCGGTTCCTGGGCGCTGTTCAGCAACGTCTTCCAGTCGCTGCTCACCTTCGCCCCGGGCGGCACCACACCCGTGCCGGACGCGGCCAGGAGCTGCGCGTTCGCCGACGGCGACCTCACCACGTACCGGTGCGAACTGCGCTCGGGGCTCACCTTCCCGAGCGGCCGGAAGATGACCGGCGAGGACGTGAAGTACTCCTTCGACCGGATCATGAAGATCAAGTCCCCGGTCGGCCCGGCGTCCCTGCTCGACACCCTCCGTTCCGTGGACGCCGACGGGCCGACCGTCACCTTCCACCTGTCCTCGCCCGACGCCACGTTCCCGTTCAAGGTGGCCACCGGCGCGGGCTCGATCGTCGACCGCACCGCGTACCCGGCCGCCAAGCTGCGCACGGGCGACGGAGCCGACGGCACGGGCCCGTACACCCTCACCTCCTACACGAAGGACGACAAGGCGGTCCTCGCGCCCAACAGCCGCTACCGGGGCGCCGTCAAGGGCGGCGCGGACCGGCCCGTCACACTGCGCTACTACGCCACCCCCGGCGCCCTGGACACCGCCTGGAAGGACAAGCAGGTCGAGGTCGCGACCCGCCAGCTGCCGCCCGGCGTCCTCGCCGGCCTGAACCCGAGCGACCCCACGCAGCGCGTCTTCGAGGCGGACGGCTCCGAGACCCGCAACCTGTACTTCAACACCCGCACCGGCAAGCCCCTGCACGATGCGAAGGTCCGGCAGGCCATGGCCTGGCTGGTCGACCGCGAGCGGCTGGCCGCCACGGTCTACGACGGCACCGTCGACCCGCTGTACTCCCTGATCCCGGCGGGCATCACCGGGCACACGGCCTCGTTCTTCGACGACTATCCCGGGCCGGACCCGAAGAAGGCGCGGCGGCTGCTCACCCGGGCGGGCGTGACCCTGCCGGTCCGCTTCACCTACGGCTACGCCGAGGGCCGCGGCGCCGGTGCGCAGGAGGCCGCCGAGATCAAGCGGCAGCTGGAGGCGAGCGGCCTGTTCAAGGTCACCCTCCGGGGCTACGGGTGGACCGACTTCCAGAAGCGGTGGGCGAGCGGCGAGCTCGACGCGTACGCCGTCGGCTGGGTCGCCGACTTCCCCGACCCCGACACCTTCCAAGCCGCGCTCGTGGGCACCGGCAGTGCCATGAACACCGGTTACAGCAACAAGGCCGTCGACCGGCTCATCCAGGACAGCCGGCGTTACGCCGACCGCGGCGAGGCGGACCGGGACTTCCGCTCGGTCCAGCAGACCGTCGCCCAGGACGTGCCGGTGCTGCCGCTGTGGCAGGCCAAGGAGTACGTCGTGACCACCGAGGACGTCGGCGGCGGCCAGTATCTGTCGGACGGCACGGGCGTGTTCCGCCTCTGGAGCCTCACCGGGATCTGACGCCCTGCCTCAGGAGCCGGTGCGCCGCGGGGCCGCCGGATCCGGGATGGCCCGCGTCATCCCCGGCAGGAAGTCCGTGAACAGCTCGTGCACCTCGCGCACCAGCGGCCGCAGCACCCGGAAGCGGGCCAGGGCGACGCCCCGCGCGGTGAGCCGGGCGCCGCGCTCGGCGAGCCGGTAGCTGCGCTCCCGTCCCTCGGTACGGTCGAAGATCCAGTACAGGACGAGTCCCATCTGGGACAGCCACATCAACTCGGGCAGGATGTCCCGCAGTTCCTCGGGCACCTTGGTCTTGGTCGCCCCGGACAGCACCTCCCGGTGGACGCTGATGGCCTCCTCGCGCGCGTGCTCCGACTCCGGGGAGAAGGGGCTGAGCGGGCTGTCCGGGTCGGCGGCGTTCTTGAAGAACTGCACCGCGAACTCGTGGTAGGGGGCCGCGATGTCCAGCCACGCCCGCAGCACGCCGGCGAGCCGGGCCTCGAGGTCGGTCTCCCGGTCCAGGATCTCGCGGACCGCCACCTGGTGGTCGGCGGCGATCCGGTCGTAGAAGCCCTGGATCAGGTGCTCCTTGCCCGCGAAGTAGTAGTACGCGTTGCCGACGGAGACCCCGGCCTCCGTGGCGATGGCCCGCATCGTCGTCTTGTCGTAGCCGCGCTCCTGGAACAGCCGCATGGCCGTCTCCAGGATCAGGGCGCGGGTCTGCTCGGACTTGCTGGGGGTGGCGCCGTCGTCGGGGCCGTCGTTCTTCGCGGGCACGGGAAGAGAGCCTAACGTCAGCGCCCCGGCGCCCGGTGAGGGGCGCAGGTGCCGTCGGCGCAGCCCGGCGCGGTGTAGGTCCAGCCGAGGTTCGGATCGTACGACCACCCGTCCGCCCGCCGGTACACCCGGCCGCCCCACCGCGCCCCGCCCTGCTGCCCCCAATTCCACTGCGCCCCGCGCCACTTGGCGGCGGCCAGCACCGCGCCCTTGGCGAGCCGGGCGCCGGAGGGAGTGCTCAGCCGGTGGGCGAGCGGCCGGTGCTCGCGCAGCGCCCACAGGGTGACGACCCAGGCGGCGGGGCCCCGGTAGACCTGCCCGGCGTCGCCGACGACGGTGATCTCGTCGAGGGTGGCGCCGTGGTCGAGGCCGGGAAAGCGCCGCCGGGCCTCCTCGGAGCCGGCCGGGACCAGCTCCAGCGGCACCAGCTGAGGCTGCCGCAGGAGCCAGTCGCGCAGGAACGCGCACAGGGAGCACTCGGCGTCGTACAGGACGGTGAGCCGGTGGACCGGGGCGGGTGTGTTCGTGCCGGTCGCGTTCGTGCCGGTGGCGTTCATGCCGGTCTCCGCTCAGGCCTGCGCCGACGGGGCGACCCAGCCCTGCGGCGGCACCGGCGGCACCTGCTCCCGCTCCATGGCGCCCCGGCGCCGGATCCGGTTGAGCACGTAGACGTTGGCCAGGTGCATCACGCCGAGCACCAGCAGCACCACGCCGAGCTTGGTCGACAGGGCCTCGAAGACGCCGCGCGTGTCGGTGATGGTCTCGTCGCCGCTCAGGTACAGCGCGACGAACCCGAGGTTGACGAGGTAGAAGCCGACCACCAGGAGGTGGTTGACGGCGTCGGCGAGCTTCTCGTTGCCGTGCAGCACGTCGGCGAGGAAGATCCTCCCGTTCCGGCTGAGCGTGCGGGCCACCCAGATGGTCAGACCGACGCTGACCAGCAGGTAGATGACGTAGGCGACGACCGTGCGGTCCATTGCCCCACCCTTCTTGAACACGTTCAAAACGCTGTCAGGGATGACCCTAGACCTCTTTTTGAACATGTTCAATACGTGCTTCGGGGTGATTGTCAGTGGTGCCTCGTACTGTCGTCGGCATGGCAATCGTGACGTTCGTCGACGAGACGACAGCGGGGGAGCGGCGGGCGGCCTGGGGGCTGGAGATCGCCGAGGAGCGGCTGACCGCGCGGGAGTTGATCCGGCGCCGGGTGTTCCAGGAGGTGGCCGAGTTCAACGCCCGTACGCCGGAGGTGTTCCAGGGGCTCGTGCAGCCCGAGGACACCGAGCGCGTGCTGAACGGGTACGCGCTGCGCACGCCCCGCCGGATCGACCCCGAGGCACAGACGGCCCTGGCCCTGCGGGCGTTCGCGGGGAACGGCTTCCTGGTGCTGGTGGGGGACCGTCAGGTCACCGACCCGGACGAGGAGATCGAGCTGACGCTCGGCACCGAGGTCACGTTCCTGAAGCTCGTGCCCTTGGTCGGTGGCTGATGAGCGCCTTCCGCACGCCCCGGTCGCACACGGACCGGCTGCGCGACAGGATCGCCGAGGGCGACATGGTCCGGGTCGCTGAAGAGGCGCTGCGCGTCGTGGACTTCAGCCGCGGCACCTGGGAGCAGGTGCTGAACCAGCTCCGCGACCTGCCGGCCGAGCGCCGCCGTGAGCTGCTGCACGCCCTGGCCGACCGCTTCGGGCAGGCCGGTGACGACACGGAGGACCGTTGCCGCCATCTCGCCCTGTGCGGCCTGGTGTCCGAAGACCTGGACGACGACCCACTGGCCGCCGAGCGGCACCGGGCCCTGGACGACCTGGCCCGGCGGCAGACCTTCTGGTATGCGGCCCGCTTCGACGTCCTGGCCCGGGCCGAACTGGCGGCGGGCCGCCCGCTCCCCCCGCCTGTAGTGGCCGTCGTCCGCCGTGCGGCCCTCGACGCCTACCGAGGGGACGACCTGACGGTGCTGGCCCGGCAACTCACCGACCCCGTCCTCAACGTCGGCGAGGCATGGGCCGAACAGGCCATGCGCGATGCCACGACTCCCGACTGGCAGGCCCTCGTCAGACACCTGCTGACGGCCACGGCGTCCAAGCCCACGGCCAAGTGGGACAAGGGGGCGCGTGCCCTGCTGGAAACGCTGGGCACGGACGCGGTCCGCGAGACGCTCCTGTCCTGGCTCGCTCTCGTCGGCCGCCCCCGCACCCTCCCGCTGGAGCCCCGCGCGTGGGATCCGGACATCAACAGCGCCTACGACCCGTACAACGCGACAGCCCTGCGCGGCCTGGCCTGGCTCGTCTCCCTCCTGCCGCCCCACCCCGGCACGGCCCGGGCCCTCGGCGCGCTGGTGGAGACCTCACTGCGGAAGGTCGCGGGCATCGGCCCCCGCAACCCCAAGGTCGCCAACGCGGGCGTCGTCGCGCTCGCCCGTATCGACTCCGAGGCCGCCCTCGCCGAACTCGCCCGGCTGGCCACGCGGGTGACGTACAAGAACACCGCCAAGCTCCTCGACACGGCCCTGGAGGCCCGGGCCACCGCGCTCGGCCTCAGCCGCGAGGAGATCGAGGAACTGGCGGTCCCGGCCTACGGACTCACGGAGGTCGGCCGGGCGACGCACCGCCTCGGCGAGGCGACCGCCCTGCTGGAGGTCCAGGGCACCCGGGCCGTGCTCGGCTGGCGCAACGCGGCCGGCAAACCGGTCAAGAGTGTGCCGGCCGCGGTGAAGCGGGACCACGCCGACGAGTTGAAGGAACTGAAGACCGCGGTCAAGGACATCGACAAGATGCTGTCGGCGCAGAGCGAGCGCCTGGACCGCCAGTTCCTGGCCCGCCGCGCCTGGCCGTACGCCGTCTGGCGCGAGCGCTACCTCGACCACCCCCTGGTCGGCACGCTCGCCCGCCGCCTGCTGTGGACGATCGACGGCAGGACGGCCGGCTACGCGGACGGTGAGCTGCGGACCCTGGCGGACGAACCGCTGACCGACGGCACGCGGGTCGAACTCTGGCACCCGGTCGGCCGCGAACCCGCCGAGATCGTCGCCTGGCGCGACTGGCTGGAGCGGCACGGCATCACCCAGCCCTTCAAACAGGCCCACCGCGAGGTCTACCTGCTCACCGACGCCGAGCGTGCCACGCGCACCTACTCCAACCGCTTCGCGGCCCACGTCCTGCGCCAGCACCAGTTCAACTCCCTGGCCGCGCTCCGCGGCTGGCGCAACAAGCTCCGCCTGTGCGTCGACGACTCGGCCCCTCCCGCCACCCGCGAGCTGCCGCAGTGGGGCCTGCGCGCCGAGTACTGGATCGAGGGCGACGGCGAGGAGTACGGCCTCGACACCACCGACTCCGGCACGTATCTGCGCCTGCGCACCGACCAGGTCCGCTTCTACCCGGTCGACGCCCCGGAGAACTCGGCTCACTGCTACGGCGGCGAGTACGCCATGTGGCTCCGCGACGGCCAGGACCCCGTCGCCCCGATCCCCCTGGAGGACATCCCGCCCCTGGTCCTCTCCGAAGTCCTGCGCGACGTCGACCTGTTCGTCGGCGTCTCCAGCATCGGGAACGACCCGACCTGGCAGGACGGCGGCCCCGGCGGCCGCTTCCAGGAGTACTGGACGTCGTACGGCTTCGGCGAACTCAACCAGAGCGCCGAGACCCGCAGGCTCCTGCTCGAACGCCTGGTCCCGCGCCTGGCGATAGCCGACCGCTGCACGCTGGAGGGCCGCTTCCTGCACGTCAAGGGCGACCGCCACACGTACAAGATCCACCTGGGCTCGGGCAACATCCTCAGGACCCCGAACGACCAGTACCTCTGCATCGTCCCGAAGTCGGACCCGACGGCTCCGGGGACGGGCTACCTCCCCTACGAGGGGGACCGCATGCTGGCGGTGATCCTGAGCAAGGCGATGATGCTGGCGGAGGACACACGGATCACGGACCCTTCGATTCTCAGCCAGTTGTGAGGGAGCCCGCGATGGTGCCGCGGCCTCGGCTCATTCGCTCGTTTTCGCCTGGCCGGCCCTGAGGATCTCGGCCGCGTCGAGGGTCACTTTCGCGCCGATGGAGTCGGGGAGAGTGACGAGCTCGCCGGCGGCATGAGGACGGTGGTTCTCGTATCCGCTTCCCACCGGGCCGGTCAGGACGTGGAGGCGCTGGTGCTTACGGTCGACGACGACGTAGACCGGAACCTTGGCCTCGGCGTAGGCGGCGACCTTGGTCTTGAGGTCGTCCTTCCAGTTCCCGGACGTGACTTCCAGGACGAGACGGAAGCAGGCCGGATCGTAGGCGTTGTTCTCGACGAGGTGGTCGTCGATGTCGGCGTCCACCACCACGAGGTCGGGGATGGCGTAGTCCTCGGCGCCGGTGGGGAGCCAGAGGCCGACGTTCTGCAGGACTTCGGTCGGCCCGTCATCCAGACCTGCCGCGATGAACGGGCGCATGAGTTTGGTCAGAGCGCGGGCATGAGGTGCATCCGGGGACGGGGTCACGAGGAGATGGCCTCCGATGATCTCGACGCGGTAGCCCGGATGGCGCTCCATGATCTCGTCGGCGATGGTCGTGAGGGTGACCGGCTCTTCGTCGTGGAAGGGCTGCTCGACGGAAGCTGCGGACATCAGGTGCCTCCTGGGAACTGGTGTCGAGAGCATCATGGTAGGTCGGACGACGCCCGCGCGGCCTTCACGACCTCTTTCACCCGATGGTGTGGCATATGCCAGAAGGCCCCGTCTCCAGCGGAAACGGGGCCCTCATCAGCAAGCGAACGGCTCAGTAGCGGCGCGTGATCAGCGCCCGCTTCACCTCGGCGATCGCCTTCGTGACCTCGATGCCGCGCGGGCAGGCGTCCGTGCAGTTGAAGGTCGTGCGGCAGCGCCAGACGCCGTCGCGGTCGTTGAGGATCTCCAGGCGCTGCTCACCCGCCTCGTCACGCGAGTCGAAGATGAAGCGGTGGGCGTTGACGATGGCCGCCGGGCCGAAGTACTGGCCGTCGTTCCAGAAGACCGGGCACGACGTCGTGCAGGCCGCGCAGAGGATGCACTTCGTCGTGTCGTCGAAGCGCTCGCGGTCCTCGGCCGTCTGGAGACGCTCGCGCGTGGGCTCGTTCGTGTCCTTCGTGATGAGGAAGGGCATGACGTCCCGGTACGCCTGGAAGAACGGCTCCATGTCCACGACCAGGTCCTTCAGGACCGTCAGGCCCTTTATGGCCTCGACCGTGATCGGCTTCTCGGGGTTGATGTCCTTGATCAGCGTCTTGCAGGCAAGGCGGTTCTTGCCGTTGATGCGCATCGCGTCCGAGCCGCAGATGCCGTGGGCGCAGGAACGGCGGAACGTGAGGGTGCCGTCGAGCTCCCACTTGATCTTGTGGAGGGCGTCGAGGACGCGCTCCTTCGGGTCGATCTCCAGCTGGAAGTCTTCCCAGCTCGCCTCCGCCGCGACCTCCGGGTTGAACCGGCGGATGCGGAAGGTGACCGTGATGTAGGGGGAGTCGGCGAAGCCGGGCTCGGGCTTTCCGGCCGCGTCCGACTTGTCCAGAACGGGGGTAGCCATCAGTACTTACGCTCCATCGGCTGGTAGCGGGTCTGGACGACCGGCTTGTAGTCGAGACGGACGGTTTCGGAGCCGTCGGCGCCGACCTCGCGGTACGCCATGGTGTGCCGCATGAAGTTGACGTCGTCGCGGTTCGGGTAGTCCTCGCGGTAGTGACCGCCGCGGGACTCCTTGCGGGCGAGCGCGGAGACCGCCATGACCTCGGCGAGGTCGAGCAGGTTGCCCAGCTCGATGGCCTCCAGCAGGTCCGTGTTGAACCGCTTGCCCTTGTCCTGGATCGACACGTTCTTGTAGCGCTCGCGCAGCTCCGCGATCTTCTCGACCGCCGTCTTGATCGTCTGCTCGGTGCGGAACACCATGACGTTGGCGTCCATGGTCTCCTGCAGCTCCTTGCGCAGCGTCGTCACGCGCTCGGTGCCGGTGGAGTCGCGCAGCATCTCCACCTGCTTGATCACGAACTCGGCCGGGTTCTCCGGCAGCTCGACGAAGTCCGCCGTCCGGGAGTACTCGGCCGCGGCGATGCCGGCCCGCTTGCCGAAGACGTTGATGTCCAGCAGCGAGTTCGTGCCCAGGCGGTTCGCGCCGTGCACCGACACGCAGGCGACCTCGCCGGCCGCGTACAGGCCCGGGACGACCGTGGTGTTGTCCGCCAGGACCTCACCCTCGACGTTCGTCGGGATGCCGCCCATGGCGTAGTGGGCCGTGGGCTGGATCGGGATCGGGTCCGTGTACGGCTCGATGCCGAGGTACGTACGGGCGAACTCCGTGATGTCGGGCAGCTTGGCGTCCAGCTGCTCCGGCGGGAGGTGGGTGAGGTCGAGGTAGACGTGGTCGCCCTCGGGGCCGCAGCCGCGGCCTTCCCGGATCTCCGTGTAGATGGAGCGGGACACGACGTCACGGGACGCGAGGTCCTTCATGACCGGCGCGTACTTCTCCATGAAGCGCTCGCCGTCCTTGTTGCGGAGGATGCCGCCCTCACCACGGGCGCCCTCCGTCAGCAGGATGCCCATGCGCCAGATGCCGGTCGGGTGGAACTGGAAGAACTCCATGTCCTCCAGCGGGATGCCCCGGCGGTAGACCGCCGCCTGGCCGTCACCCGTCAGCGTGTGCGCGTTCGACGTCACCTTGAAGAACTTGCCGCAGCCGCCGGAGGCGTAGATCACGGCCTTCGCCTGGAAGACGTGGATCTCGCCGGTGGCGAGCTCGTACGCCACCACACCGGCCGAGCGCTTGACGCCGTCGACCTCGGTGATCAGCTGGTCCAGGACGTAGAACTCGTTGAAGAACTCCACGCCCTCCTTGACGCAGTTCTGGTACAGCGTCTGGAGGATCATGTGGCCGGTGCGGTCGGCCGCGTAGCAGGAGCGGCGGACCGGGGCCTCGCCGTGGTTCCGGCTGTGACCGCCGAAGCGGCGCTGGTCGATCGTGCCGTTCGGGGTGCGGTTGAACGGCAGGCCCATCTTCTCCAGGTCGAGGACGGAGTCGATGGCCTCCTTCGCCAGGATCTCGGCGGCGTCCTGGTCGACCAGGTAGTCACCGCCCTTGACCGTGTCGAAGGTGTGCCACTCCCAGTTGTCCTCCTCCACGTTGGCCAGCGCGGCGGCCATGCCGCCCTGCGCGGCGCCCGTGTGGGAGCGGGTGGGGTAGAGCTTGGTGAGCACGGCGGTGCGGCTGCGCTTCGTCGACTCGATGGCGGCGCGCATACCGGCGCCACCGGCGCCGACGATGACGGTGTCGTACTTGTGGATCTTCATGATTCTCGCAGCCCCGTGCCTAGCGGATGTTCGGGTCGAAGGTGAAGATCACCAGCGTGCCCAGCAGGATGGTGAACACCGTGGCGGTGTAGAGCAGGCCCTTGAGCCACAGCCGGGTGTTCGCGCGCTCCGCGTAGTCGTTGATGACCGTGCGCAGGCCGTTGGCGCCGTGCAGCATCGCGAGCCACAGCATCAGCAGGTCCCAGACCTGCCAGAAGGGGCTCGCCCAGCGGCCCGCCACGAAGGCGAAGCCGATCTTGGAGACACCGCCGTCCAGCACGAGCTGGATCAGCAGGTGGCCGAGGACCAGCACGACCAGCACCACGCCCGACAGGCGCATGAACAGCCAGGCGGCCAGCTCGAAGTTGCCCCGGGTGGTCTTCGGGGTCTTCCTGGTGCGCTGGCGCGGGGCCTCGATGAGGGGCGCAGGGTTGTCGACGGTGTAGACGGCGCCGCCCTCGACGGGGCCGACGCCGGCTGCGGTCTTATCAGTCGTGGACATTGGCGTCAGCTCCCGAACAGTTCACGAGCGGCGTGGCCGAGGACGGGGTAGATCGCCCCGATCATCAGCACGGCCCACAGGGCGACGACGGTCCAGAGCATCTGCTTCTGGTAGCGGGCGCCCTTGATCCAGAAGTCGACGGCGATGACGCGCAGGCCGTTGAGCGCGTGGAAGAGGATGGCGGCGACGAGGCCGTACTCCAGCAGCGCGACGATCGGCGTCTTGTACGTGGCCACGACGGTGTCGTAGGCCTCGGGCGACACACGGACGAGTGCGGTGTCCAGCACGTGAACGAACAGGAAGAAGAAGATGAGGACGCCGGTGACTCGATGAGCCACCCAGGACCACATTCCTTCCCGGCCGCGGTACAGCGTTCCAGCCGGCACGGAAGTTTCCTCCGGGAGCGGGGATTGGGGCCGCGCCGGCTTGGTGTGTCGGTCGGGCCCGGCCGGGTACGGTCCACCGGCCCCCAGCATCGTAGCGAGGCGCTGCCGCTGGGCTGAGCCGGGGTCTGGCTGTGTGATCAAACTGGCATGCGTACGGGCTAGCCTTCGGCGGCTTCTGGGGTGGGGTGTCCTGTTATCTGCCGGGTGCGGGTTGCGTGTGGTTGAGCGCGCAGTTCCCCGCGCCCCTTAGAGCGTGTACCAACCGTTCCCTTGCAAGGCGGCGGAGTTCGTCTGCCACCACCATCCGCTCTTCCTCCGGATCGTTCGTCAATCGTGACCGGATGGCTTCCAGAAGGCGGTCCAGGGTCTCCGTCGGCGCAACGTCAGCCAGGCAAATGACGAACACGTGTCCGAAGCGGGCCTCGTAGGCGGCGTGCGCCGCGCTGAGGGCCGTATGGGCCGCGGAGTACGTGTCGGGCGGGAGGGGCGGCAGGGACTCGGCTGTCAGGGCCTCGGTCAGGTCGGGCCAGGTCAGGTCGTAGGCCGCCTCGTCCGCCGCGGCCAGCAGGGAGTCCAGGTCCGGATAGGGGCGGTGTTCCGCGACGCGCCGGGACCAGCGGGGGCTGCGCAGGCAGGACAGGAGCGCCTGCTCCAGGGCCTGGGCGGAGGCTGCGTTGAAGTGCTCCACCGGTATGGCGAGTCGGCCGGGGAGGTCTGGGAGACGGTGCGCAGGCAGCGTGGGTCCTCGTGGGCGTCACGTGTGTCGGCAGGGCATGTTGTGAGAGATGTGACGTCACGCTATCGAGTGCGACCATGACGTGTCCGACGGATGCCCGAATTTCACCCGGGAGAGAGAGATTCGGAACGCGTGGTGGACGCGCGGGGGACGGCGTCGCGTCTTAGGTTGGCGGGTGTGAGTCAGCACAGGCGCCGGACTCCGGCGAAGCAGACGAAGCAAGGGAAACAGCGGCAGGTGCTGGTCGTGGCCATGGCCGTCGCCCTGGTCGTGGTCGCGGCCGGGGTGAGCCTGGGGCTCTGGGCGGCCTCGGGCGGCGACGGCGGGGTCACCGGGCCGGAGGCCAGACCCTCCCAGGGCCGGACCGCGGCCGCCCCGCACGGCACCTCGCCGGAGGGCAGCCCGAGTCCGAGCCGCTCGTACGCACTGTCCAAGGCGCCGCGGACGATCCCCGCCGTGCGCGAGCACACCGCGGCGCGCGGCCCGGGCTGGCGTCCCACGAGCGGGAACCGCGTCGTCGTGGACGACCCGGCGCTGGCCGACGAGGGCCGGCTGATCGCCGGTGAGCTCGGGATGACGTACGAGGGCGAGAAGGACGACCGGCGCGCCGGGGACCTGCGGCTGGCGCTGAACGAGGACAAGGGCGCGAACCCGGAGTCGTACGTCATGACCGTGCGCGGCGGGCGGGTGGAGATCAGCGGGCCCGCCGACGCGGGCGTCTTCTACGGCACCCGCACCCTCAAGCAGGAGGTGCACGACGGCGGCACGGCGCCCGAGGGCGTGGTGCGGGACGAGCCGGCCAAGGCGCAGCGCGGGTTCATGCTGGACATCGCGCGCAAGAACTTCACGGCCGACTGGATCGAGGACCGGGTCCGGGAGCTGGGCGATCTGAAGTTCAACCAGCTCGGTCTGCACTTCTCCGACGACCAGGGGTTCCGGATCGAGTCCGACTCGCACCCGGAGATCGTGTCCCAGCAGCATCTGACCAAGGCGCAGGTGCGGAAGATCGTCGACCTCGCGGAGAGCCGGCACATCACCGTCGTGCCCGAGATCGACTCCCCGGGGCACCTCGGCGCGGTCCTCGACGCCCACCCCGACCTCCAACTGAGCACCGCGCAGGGGTCGGCGGTGCAGGGGGCCATCGACATCTCCGAGCCCGGGAGCGCCGACATCGTCGACGACCTGCTGAACGAGTACGCGGATCTGTTCCCGGGCGGGCCGTGGCACCTCGGCGGCGACGAGTACCAGGCGCTGGTGCGCTCGGATCCCGAGGCGTCGTTCCCGCAGCTGGCCTCCGCCGCGCGGGAGAGGTACGGCTCCGGCGCGACGGTCGCCGACCTCACCACCGGCTGGCTCAACGACCGGGCCGACACCGTCCGCAAGCACCAGCGCACCCCGCGCGCGTGGAACGACGGTTTCTTCCGCGGCACCTCCGTCAAGGCCGCCAAGGACATCCAGGTCGCCTACTGGACCGGCAAGGAGATCGGCGCCCGGCAGCCGGCGGAGTACCTGGCCGAGGGCCGGAAGGTGATCAACTACAACGACGAGTTCCTGTACTACGTGCTCGGCCAGCCGCAGACCTTCGTCTATCCGACGGGGCAGCGGATCTACGAGCAGTGGACGCCGCGGGTGCTGCGCGGCACCACGGCCGTGCCGGAGCGCTACGACGGGCAGATCCTCGGCGGGTCCTTCGCCGTCTGGTGCGACCTCGCGGACTCGCAGACGCAGGACCAGGTCGCGGCCGGGATCCGGATGCCGCTGCGGGCGACCGTCCAGAAGCTGTGGGACCCGGGCGAGCCGGAGCTGTCCTGGGCGGAGTTCCGGGCGCTTGCGGACAGGCTCGGCTGACCGCACACGAAATGGCCCGTACGGCTGCGAACCGCCGTACGGGTGTGGTCATCTTCTGGCGGGAGCCGAATCGAATATGCCGGGGGGAACCGGAGTATGGGGTACTGGGGGTACTTCGTCGTGGGCCGTGGGGAGCGGTCGCTGGCGGAGCTGGACGCGCTCGCGGGGGCGACGGACGGAATGGTGCGGCGCACCTCGGCGCCGGACGGGTGGCAGGTCTGGGAGTACCCGAGCAGCGACGGCGACGTCGGGAACATGAACGCCCTCGCCCGGGAGACCGGGGCGCCCGCGCTGTTCGGGTACGTCATGAACAGCGAGTGCGTGGTGCTGGAGGCCGCGGCTCCGGAGAGCGGGACGTGGACGACCTGCCTCGCCCGGGCCGCCATGGCCGGGTACCTGGGGGCCGACCGGGAGGGCCTCACGCTGGAGGACTACTTCCTCGAACCGGGCGACGCCGCCGAGCGCGCCGTCCGCTGGGCCGCAGAGGCCGGGCGCGAAGTGAACGCCGACGCACTGGTGGACGTACTCACTTCAGACCCCGATCCCCTGGCCGAAAACCTCTTCTTCAGCTTCCTCGACCGACTGGGCGTCGTGCCCCTGTGACGTTCCGGGGCCGTTGCGCGCAGTAAGGGGAAGTGCGGGTTCCGTGAGGGGTGAGGGCTGGAAGCGGCCTGGTAGGGCCCTGGACAAGGCCCGCGGAGGGAGGCGTGGATGAGCCTGGTGGAGTTGATCGCACAGGCCGACGAACGCGGGCTGGCCGCGAGCGGGCTGGCTTGTTTGGATCGGTGCGTGCCCCTGCTGGGCGGTGACGACGAGATCCTGCGGCCGCTGTGGGCGAGCCTCACCGACGATGCCGGTACCGGTGACTGGGGGGAGGGGCTGGAGCAGGCGCGCGGGAAGCTGGACGTCGCCGGCACCGGGGACGAGGCGGTCGTGCTCGCCCAGCGGATGCTCGAGGCCGCCCCCGCCGAGCGGTCCCACGCCGGGGTACGGGTGTGGGCCGACGCCTGCTCCGTCGCCGCCCTCCAGATCCACCGCCTCCTCGACACCGCCCAGGACGACGCCTCGTCGGTCGACGTGCGCCGCGAGGGCCGTACGGAGGGCATGTCGCCGCTCGTCGCCGCGGAACTGCGCCGCCAGATCACCGTCCTGGAAGTCCTGGCCGGACACGGCCCGGCCGGGCTGCGGCGGGCGCTGGAGGTGTCGATCGAGGGGCGGCGGGTGCTGCGCGCGGTCGTCTCGCGCCGGAGCCGGCAGCGGAGCTGAGGGCTGGGCCGCCGACGCACCTGACCGGCCTAAACCCCTGTTCCTGGGGGAGTCCTGTGACCGTCCCTCGGGTGAGGTGGGGCGGTCCTGCGCCGCTTCCGGGAAGTCGCCGGATCCGGGTGACGAATCGCTTCGCCGCAGCGCTTTCCGGGGTGTGACGACTCAAGCGGAAACCAGGCCCTCGGCCGCGTCGAAGCCGCTGCGGTGGGCGGCGGACACGGTGGCGACCATGCGCGAGGGAGCACGGCTGCACCTCGACTACTCGGCTCAGAGCCTGTGGAGCATCGACCGGATGATCGAGGGGATACGGCGGGAGGGAGCGCCGTTGGCCGCCGTGCAGGAGGTGCTGCGCGGGTTCGGGGCCTACGCCGGTGAGGTGATGGCGCGTCAGGCCGGGGCCGAGTGGTGGGCGACGGGCGGCGACCACTGGATCCGCACCCCCGACGGACGCCTCTGGGACCCGATCGACGAGGCCCGCCGCTGTTACGCCGGGCACGGCTCGCTGCGGCTGATGTGCCGGGACGCGACGACCGCCGGGCCTCGCAACTAGCGTCTTCGATCGCCGCGTCCTGGCGCTGGCGTCACCGATCACCCCGCCCCGGCTCTGGCGTCAGCGCGGGAGCGCCACCGTGGTGTCGTCCTCAGGTACGGGAGCGGTCGGCTCCGGGGCCGGCTCTTCGAGCTTCGCGGCCTTCCCGGCGAGGGTGCGGATCTCGGGCAGGTCGTCGTAGAGGTGCTGACCGGGGCACTCGGTCGGGTAGCCGTCGCGGTGGCCGGGGATGCGGGGCAGCGTGGCCTTCTGGCCCGCCTTGTACTTGCCGTTGTCGGCACCGGCGGTCAGCACCACCGTCCCGGTCGGGTCGATGCCGTACAGGCCGAGCTTCCAGGCCGCGACCTTGGCGACCGACTCGCGCACGGCGGTGTTCGCGGTCGTCTTGTTGTAGTCGCCGAGCACCGAGACGCTGCTGGTGCCGGTGTTGAAGCCGTAGGTGTGCGCGCCGAGGACGGGTTTGTCGATGCCGCCCGCACGCCCCTCGAAGACCGTGCCGCACTTGTCGACGAGGAAGTGGTAGCCGATGTCGTTCCAGCCGTTGCTCCGCACGTGGTAGAGGAACACGCCGCGCACGACGGACGCCGACTCGGCGCAGGAGTAGTCGTTGGTGCCCGCGGTGTGGTGGACGAACATCGCCTGGGTGCCGGTGGTGTAGGTGGGCGGGTCCTTCACCAGGGACTCGTCGGCACCCCAGCCGGAGCGCGACGTGACGGCGGGGCGTTCGGCGTTGGGCCCACCGGCAGCCGGTTCGACCGCGGCCGGTTCGTCGATGTCCGGTTCGTCGAGGTCCGGTTCGACGACCGTGGTGTGCACGGCGTCCGGCCCGCCGTCCGGGTCGACCAGCTCGACGCGCAGCCCCTCGGGCAGCCGTGCGCCCGACACCCGCACCTGGACTCCGTCCGAGGGCCCGGTCCACAGCGGCTGGGTGCCGCCGCGGACCCCGGCGCGGAGGCGGTCGGGTCCGGTCTCCGGCGTACGGACGTCGGTGTCGAGCGCGCGCCACAGGCTCCATGCGCCGCTCTCGCGGGAGCGGGTGCGCACCAGCGCGGTGCCGTCCAGGGCCGCGTCCGGGTCGTCCCAGGTGACACCGATCAAGCTGAACGGCTCGGTGCCGCGCGGGGCGAGGGACCGCTCGTGCGGGTCGCCGTCCGGCACCCGGACGGTGTGCACGCCGTCGGAGGAGGAGGCCCGGGCGGGTGGGGTGAGGCCGAGCGCGCCGGCGGCCAGGGCGGTGGCGACGGCGGTGTGCAGCAGGAGGCGTGTCATTCGGGGCTCGATTCCGGTCCACTTGGGGGCGGCGGGATGTCGTGAGTCATTCCCGTCCGCCGAGCCGTCCGTTCGCCCGCCCGGAGAAATCCGGCGAACGGAGGACGGGCCCGCCGGCAACGACAGGGGCCCCGCGCGGTGCGCGGGGCCCCTGTCTCAACTGGACTGACGACTTGTCACGGGGTCAGCGTCTGGCCCAGACGGGCGTCCGTCGGGGTGCCCAGCGTGGACTTGCTGAAGATGACGGAGTCGGCGTAGCCGAGGCCGGTGCTGTTGCTCGGCAGGTGCAGCAGGATGCCGTCCGTGCTGTCCTCGCCTTCCGCGCCGAACGTCAGGTCCGCTCGGCCGTAGCCGGACAGGTCCGTCAGCGACACCGCCGAGCCGAAGGTGTCCCCGCTCTCGGAGACCCCGGGGACGCCGGAGGTGTCCTGCGAGATGCCGATCGAGCCGGACCCGGTGAGCCCCGAGGAGGTGCCCTTCAGCAGCACCGCGTTGCCCGCGTTGACGCGGTTCACACCGTCGCGCGGCCAGTCTTCGTTCGGGACGCCCACGAGTGCGTCCGCGTAGCCGTCGGCGTTGTGGTCGCCGACCGAGACGGAGCTGCCGAAGGCGTCACCGGACTCGTTGCCGCCGGGCACGTACGCCGTGTCCTGGTGGACGACCTTCATGCCGGTCGTCGTGAATCCGGTGGAGGTGCCCAGGAGCATGGTGACCTGACCGGCGCTGGATCCGCCCGACTCGGACGTGACCGGCTGGCCGATGACGAGGTCGTCGTAGCCGTTGCCGTCGACGTCACCGGCCGCGAGGGAGCGACCGCCCTTGACGGAGATGACGCCCACCTTGGTCAGACCGGTCGCCGAGCCGGCGAAGCGGACGACCCGGCCGATGCCCCCGGTGTCGCGGTAGTTGAGGGCGATGTCCGCGTAGCCGTCCCGGTTGAAGTCGCCGGTCGCGGCGTCGAGGTAGGAGACGGCGCCCGTGGCCGTGGTGAGGGTGCCGTACTCGGTGGCGCCGCCGGTCAGCCGGGCGTTCCAGTTGCCGCCCTTGCCGGTGCCGGCGGAGAAGACGTCGGCCTTGCCGTCGCCGTCGAAGTCGCCGACGGCGACCGTGGAGCCGAGCTTGGCCCCCGTGGAGGTGACCCCTGACGTGGTGTAGGAGAAGCCGGAGTCGAGGGCCGGGCCGTACAGCACCGTGACCGCGCCGCGGTCGGCGTGGCCGCTGGTGTCGTCCTCGCCGGGTGCGCCGATCGCGAGGTCGGCGTGGCCGTCGCCGTTGACGTCGCCCCACGCGGTGGACGTGCCGAAGCCGTCACCGGACTCGTGGGAGCCGGGAACGCCGGGGCTGCTCTGGCTGAGCGTCACCTTGGCGGCACTGACCGGGCCGTCGATCCCGCCCGGGACGACGGTGACGGTGCCGCCGCCGCTCAGGGCCCGGGGCGTGCCCGCGACCAGGTCGGTGACGCCGTCCCGGTTGTGGTCGGAGGTGGCGAGGGCGTGCGAGATGCCCGGGGTCTTGGCGACCTGGGCGATCCGGGTGAGCTGGGAGTAGAGGTTCGCGCCCGGGCAGGCGGTGGCGTTGGTGTCCCGGTGGCCGAAGACCCGGGGCAGGGTGATCGAGGTGCCCTTGGCGACCTTGTTGCCGTCCTGGCCTGCCGGGCTGCCGGAGCTGAGCGTCACCTTGCCCGTCGGGTCGATGCCGTACATCCCGAACTTCCAGGCCACGAGCCGGGACATGGCGTCGAGCGCGGCACGGCTCGGCCGGGCCTTCTCGAAGTTGCCGATGTACGAGATGCCGACGGTGTCGGTGTTGAAGCCGACGTCGTGGGCGCCGGTGACCGGCAGGTCCATGCCGCCGCTGCGGCCCTCGAAGATCTGGCCGCACTTGTCGACGAGGAAGTTGTAGCCGAGGTCGTAGTAGCCGCGCGCGAAGTGCTCCTGCTGGATCGAACGCAGCCGGGCGCGGGACTGGGCGCAGGACAGGGTGTTGTCGCTGTCCATGCCGGTGTGGTGGACGACGGCGGCCTTGATCTCGGTGCCGTAGGCCGGTGTGCCGTCGTAGTCCGTGGAGGCTCCCCACTCGGCCTGCGTGATGATCGGCGGCTTGACGACCGTGGAGGGGCGGGGCGCGGGGACCGTGGGGGTCGGGGACGGGGAGGCCGTCGGGGCCGGGGAGGCGGGCGCCGACGGGGACGCCGTGTCGCCGGGGGTGCCGGTCGGCGAGGCCGTCTCGGTGGGGTCGGCCGTCTCGGTCGGAGTGGCCGTATCCGTCGGGGTGGCCGTATCCGTCGGAGAATCGGTGGGGACCGTCGGTTCCGTGGTCGGGGAGGCGGTCTCCTCGGCGTAGGCCGCGGGCCGGATGCCGCCCTCCGGGTCGGTGCCCGGGTCGAGGAGCTTCACGTCCATGCCGGCGGGCTGGCCGCCCGCCTCGGTGCCGTCCGCGTTCACGACGCGCACCTCGACACCGTCGGCGTCGCCGGTCCAGAGGGACTCGGTGCCGCCGCGCAGCGCGGCCCGCTCGCCCTCCGCGCCGTCGGCCTGGCCCGGTTCGGCCGACAGTTTCTGCCAGCCGGACCAGCGCCTGCTCTCCAGATCCCTGGTCCGCACCTCCGCCGTGCCCCGCACCGGGGCGTCGGGGTCGTCCCAGGTCACGAGCACCGCGCTGAACCGGTCGGTGTCCCGCTTGGCCAGGCCCTTGCGCCCGGAGCCCTTGTCCTTGAGCTTCACGGTGTGGACGGCCGGCTTGCGGCTCTGGGACGCGCCGTCGGCACCGCCGGGCGGATCGGCCATCGCATAAGTGACGATCCCTGCGCCGCTCAGGACGACGGCGCTGACGGTCAGCCACACCCGTCTCTTCAGACCGAGCGGTTTGTACGCACGCGTGCTGCGAGGACTCAACTACCCCACCCCTAGAACTGGACACATCGGCACCCGCTGTCACACAGGCGCCACTCACCCAGCGCACATCTGTGGCCAAACATCACCCGGTTGTGCCGCTGCGGCGGTCCGCAGGGCGCGGGGAAATCCCGCCTGCTGTGACATTTCTCCGGAGCCCGGCGCTGATGATCGTGGAGGACGTGGCACGGACGCGTTCCCCGCGGTACGGGCGCACAGGGCAGGGCATGCCGGGCATCCGGGATGTCCCGGCCGGAGCGCACCCGCCGCGAACCGGTACGGACGAGGACGGTTTTTGGGCCAGCGAGGGGAACCCCGGCGCGAGCAGCCGCGCGACGGGGAACTGGGCGCGGCCGTCGCGCGGGCCCAGGACGGTGACGAGGCGGCTTTCGCGGTCGCCTACCGGATCGTGCAGCCCGGACTGCTCGGCTATCTGCGCGGACTGGTCGGGGAGGACGCGGAGGACGTGGCATCCGACGCCTGGCTGGAGATCGCCCGGGACCTGGGGCGGTTCAAGGGCGACGGTGCCGGTTTCCGCGGCTGGACGGCGACCATCGCCCGGCACCGGGCGCTGGATCATCTGCGCCGCCAACGCGTACGGCCGAGGTCGTCCGCGCTGGAGCAGGACGTCCTGGACCTGCCCGGGCCGCACAGCACGCACGACCAGGCGCTGGAGGCCATGTCCACCGAGCAGGCCCTGCGGCTGGTCAGGGGCCTGCCGCAGGACCAGGCCGAGGCCGTGCTGCTCCGCGTCGTGGTGGGGCTGGACGGGCCGGCCGCCGCCCGCGTCCTCGGCAAGCGGCCGGGTGCCGTGCGGACGGCCGCGTACCGGGGCCTGAAACGCCTCGCCACCCGGCTGGGCGCCGAAGGTGTGACGGATGAGGCTCCCCGGACGCTGGGGGAGTCGAAATGAAGGATGACGGCGGGCCGGGCGGAACCTCCGGGTCCGGTGCCCTGAACAGGGCGGACGAGCGGGACGTATGGATCGGAACCGGAACGTCGGGCCGGTCGGCCGGACCGGTCGGGTCGTACGGGCTGTACGGGTCGAACGGGCGATACAGGTCATACGGGTCGTACGGACCCGGCGGGCATCGCGGGACGTGTGAATCGAGCAGGGACGGAACGGAACATGGGTGAACATCAGAGCGACGGCGGGTTCCCGGGCCGCCGGCGTGTGCACCCTGGGGATTCCGCGTACGGCCACCGGGCGGCGGCGCGGGACGCCGACGGCCGGCTGCCCGGTCACCGCGGGACGGCCGGCCTCGACAGCCTCGGCTCCCGTCGCGTCCTGGACGAAGCCGAGCTGGAGGCGCTGCTCGTGGCCGCCCTCATCCGGGACCGGATCGACGGCGAGGCCGAGCAGCGGGCCGTGGCCGCGTTCCTGGCCGCCCGGGACGCCGGCGCCCACCGGGCCCGCAGCCGCCGCCGGGACGACTGGCGGCCCAGGGAGCGCCGGCATCCGGGACGTTCGCTGAAGACCACGCTCTCCGTGCTGCTCGCCAGTCTCACGCTGGGCGGGGTCGCGGTCGCGGCGATCGGCTCGGTGGGGTCCACGGACGGCGCCGACGACCGCGGTCGCCCGCCCGCGCCCACGCGTGCCCCCGGCACCTCGGCGGGCGAGCCCAACGGCACGGCGCCCGGTTCCGCCTCCGCGCGCCCGGACCGCCCCGCCCCCGCCCGGGACACCGAGGCCCGCTGCCGCGCCTACGAGCAGGTCGACGGCCGGGGCAAGGCCATGGAGGCGACGGCCTGGAAGCGCCTCGTCGAGGCCGCGGGCGGTGAGAGGAACGTCACCGCGTATTGCGCCGAGCAACTGGCCCGGGCGGAGGCGAAGCCCGGCAGCACCGCGAAACCGGAGAAGAGCGCGGAAGCTCCCGGTTCCACCGGCGCCGACAACCGCTCGGGCAACGCGGACACCGGCGCGGGCAACGCGGACGACGGCGCAGGTAACGCGGACAACGGATCGGGTGCCGCGCGGAGCGGCGGGGACGGTGCCGCCGACGGCGCCTCGTCCGGGGACCAGGGCGGGCCCGCCCAGCCCGGCCGCCGTCCGTAGCGGAATTCGCCAACAGGAGCGGGAGCGTCACGCGTCGGCGCCCGGCCCGCACCGCCCAGGGGCCCGGCCACACCGCCCAGGCGTCCTTGCCCAGCCTTGTCAGGCAGCTCGCCGGCGGGTGAGGTGGGCGCCATGACCTCCTCGTATCCGGCCGCCCTGCCCCTGCTCATCGGCATCGTCGCCGCCGCCGTCACCGCCTTCGGTCTCACCGGATACGGCTTCCCGGCGATCGGCAGGGGCGGCCGGGGGGCCGTGGCACGCGGTGGCGCCGCGCTCGCCGGAGCCCTCGCCGCACTCGCGTACGTGTGGGGCCTGATGTCGCTCTTCCTCGACGAGAGCGGCACCGCCCAGGCCTGCCAGGACGCGAACGCTTCGCTGTACGGGCAGGTGAGCGGGTACAGCGTGTCCTATCTGCCGCCCGCCCTCGACTGCCGCATGTCGTCAGGTGGTTCGTACCCGGCAGCCGTCCCCGGCTTCCTCACGCCCGTGATGACGGGCTGTACGATGATCGCGGTGACGCTCGCCCTGATCGCCGTCGCCGAACACCGCCGTATCCCACGCGTCGAAGCGCCGGGCCGCTGATGCCGGTGTGAGACGGCACTCATCGGACTACACCATGGGCCAGTGCGGGAAGTGCCGCTTCGAAGTCGCTCCCACGCTGACGGTGGGCGGCCTGAGCGATGTGCGCGGAGACGGCCGAGGCCGCCACCCCCCACAGGAGAGGCCCCGGCCGTCGCGCGGTACGGGCCGCGCGGCGGCCCGTACTACCTACAGCGCCCGGGGTGCGTTTTCTGTCACACCCCAGCGTGTCACGGCTTAGTTGCATCCTGGGCGGACATGGACGGGGAGTGGTTTCAGGTCGTAACGTGCCTTTCGCGCCAACGCGGAGGCACGAAGACCACCGCAACCACCTGCGGTCTTGCTACCGCAACGAACTGCGGTCCTGTTACCGCAACCATCAATTGAGGAACCACGACGGCGAGAACCCGGTCCGCGAAAGCGGCGCCGGCTCAGGCGCAGAAAGGCGCGCGGTGCTGGGGGACGACGCGGAGCTGACCGCCGCGGTGCGCGCGGCACAGGACGGAGACGAGACCGCTTTCCGGACTGTGTACCGGACCGTGCACCCGCGGCTGCTCGGGTACGTACGGACGCTGGTCGGCGACCCCGACGCCGAGGACGTGACGTCCGAGGCCTGGTTGCAGATCGCCCGGGACCTGGAGCGGTTCACCGGTGACGCGGACCGCTTCCGCGGCTGGGCCGCCCGTATCGCCCGCAACCGCGCGCTGGACCACATACGCATGCGCGGGCGCCGCCCCGCGATCGGCGGCGACGAGACGGAACTGACCGGCCGGGCCGCCGAGTCCGACACCGCCGACGAGGCCATCGAGGCGCTCGCCACCGACGGCACGTTCTCCCTGATATCCCGGCTGCCGCAGGACCAGGCCGAGGCGGTCGTGCTGCGCGTAGTCGTGGGGCTCGACGCGAAGACCGCCGCGGAGACCCTCGGCAAGCGTCCGGGCGCCGTCCGTACGGCGGCCCACCGGGGCCTGAAGCGGCTCGCCGAACTGCTCGGCGAGGATCCGGAGGCCGATCCGGAATCGGCCGGGGTGCTCGACGCTCTGCCGCCGCAGCGAGAACCGCGCGGCGGTGCCATGGCGTCCGCACGTGTGACGCAAAGCGTCGCGCGGACGCAGAAGGATGTGTGATGGCCGACGAGCAGTACTGGTGGCTGGACCGTGAAACGGCGGAGCGTTTGCTGAGCGGAGAGCCACCCGAAGCTGTCGACGGCGCCACGCCGGGCGAGGCCGAACGGCTCGCCGCAGCCCTCCGCGCGCTCTCCGCCTCACCCCCTCCGACCAGCGACGAACTCCCCGGTGAGGCCGCGGCGATGGCCGCCTTCCGCAAGGCGCGCGCGGAACGCGCCGACACCGGAGCTGCCCCCGCGGCCGACGGCGGACAGGCTCGTACCGGGGTCGCCGACGCCGGTCTGGTCCGGATCGCGACCCAGCGCGGCAGCGGCTCCGGCGACGTCCGGCGGCCGCGCCGGGCCCGCCCCGCGCGCCTCGCCCTGGCCGCCGTGCTGGCCGTCGGCATGGCCGGCGGTGCCGCCGTCGCAGCCGGAACCGGAGCCCTGAAGGCACCGTTCGACAACGACGACCCCCGCCCCGGCTCCTCCGTCTCGGCCGCTGCCACTCCGCCCGAGCGCCCGCTGGTGTCGCCCTCGCCGAGCGACGCCGCGCAGGGCGGGTCCACGCCCGACGACACCCCGAGCGGCGGCTCGACGGGCGGCGCCGGTGACACCGGACGGGACGCGGCGGGCGACGACCCGGCCCCGAAGCCCGACTCCGGCGACCGGGGAGACCGCTCCGGCGACAGCCGCGGGAAGATCGCTGCCGCCTGCCGCGACCTCCGCGACGGAAAGCGGCTGGACGCCGACCGCGGGCGCGCCCTGCGGGACGCGGCGGGCGGCTCCCGGGTCTGGAAGTACTGCAAGGGCGTCCTGTCCGGGTCCGGCGGCCGCTCGGGAGAGCGGCGGGACGAGGACACGGACCGGCGCCACCGCGAGGACCGGTCCGGGAAGCAGGACCGGAAGCGGGACGAGGACGGGAAGAAGGCCGAGCGGAAGGCCGGCAAGCGCGCCGACCATCGCGCCGACAGGCGGGACGGCGACGCTGACGCCGCGGACCGCGGCCGGTCCACGCGGTCTCTCGCACCCCTGCGACCTGCGGTTTCGTACCCCGTGAAAATCTCCTCGCCGAAGGTGTGACGTTTTCGGCCGCCCCGGCGCAGTAATGAGTGAGCCGACTGGTCATCGGCCGTCGCACAGAGCCGGGGTTCCCCCCGTACCTACGGCTCGTGCACCTGAGCGCGGGCGGGACACGTTCCCCCGGTCCCGCCCGCGCCCCAATCTCCCTTCCGCGTCCTCACCAGGACACGACGACCTTGTCGCCGTCGCGGACCTGCGCGTACAGCTCGGCGATCGCCCCCTCGTCCCGTACGTTGACGCAGCCGTGCGAGGCGCCCGCGTAGCCTCGGGCCGCGAAGTCGGGGGAATAGTGCACGGCTTGGCCGCCGCTGAAGAACATCGCGTAGGGCATGGGCGAGTCGTAGAGCGTCGACACGTGGTCGCGGGACTTCCAGTAGACGGAGAACACACCCTCCCGGGTCGGTGTGCCTTTCGAGCCGAAGCGGACCGCCATCGTCGACACGGTCCGGCCGTCGATCATCCAGCGCAGCGTCCTGCTCGTCTTGTCGATGCAGAGCACCCGCCCGGTCGTGCAGCGCGGGTCCGGCGGATCGGCCGGCTGGCCGCCCATGAGGTACAGGTCCCAGGTGCCCGGCTCGCGGGTCATCCGCAGCAGCCGCTGCCAGGTGACGCTGTCGGCCTTCCCGGTGCGCGGCAGCCCTCGCTTGCCCTGGAAGCCGCTGACCGCACGCTCCGTCGACTCGTCGTACGTCCCGGTCGGGCCGTCGAAGAGCCAGGCGACCTGCCGCAGCCGGGCCTGGAGCTCGCGGACGTCCCGGCCGGTGTCGCCGCGGGACCACAGCACGCGGGCCGGGACGGGGGCGGCGCTGGGCTTGTCGTCGCCGGGCGGGTCGGGAGTGGTGCTCGGCCCGCCGCCGTCGTCGGGGGACCGGGCCGGGGACGGGGTGTCGCCGGGTAACTCGATGTGCACCGGTGAGCGGCTCTTCCCGCCGCCGTCGGGGGCCTGCACGGTACAGCCGGCCAGCACGGCCGCCCCGGCTACTGCCACTGCGATCGCTGCTCTCCCCATGCCCGTGGTACGCACACGGCCCTCCGTCGTCTCACCGGTGTGCCCGGATGTCACCTGAGATGTTCCCCTGGGGTGACCCTTCGCGAACCAGGGGGCATGGTGGTGAGCGAGGTCCCTTCGGTCCGTCCTGCGGGAGGCATCAGACCATGGCGCGCGAGTCGGAGTCCGGACTGCCCATCGAACCGGTCTACGGGCCGGACGACCTGCGGGACTGGGACCCGGCGGAGAAGCTGGGCGAGCCGGGGGCGTATCCCTTCACCCGTGGCGTGTACCCGACCATGTACACAGGCCGGCCCTGGACCATGCGCCAGTACGCGGGCTTCGGCACGGCCGCCGAGTCCAACGCCCGCTACCGGCAGCTGATCGCCCACGGCACGACGGGCCTGTCGGTCGCCTTCGACCTGCCCACCCAGATGGGCCACGACTCCGACGCCCCGCTCGCGCACGGCGAGGTCGGCAGGGTGGGCGTCGCCGTCGACTCGATCGACGACATGCGGGTGCTGTTCGGCGGCATCCCGCTGGACCAGGTCTCCACATCGATGACGATCAACGCACCCGCGGCCCTGCTGCTGCTCCTCTACCAGCTCGTCGCGGAGGAGCAGGGCGTCGGTGCCGGCCGGCTCACCGGCACGATCCAGAACGACGTCCTGAAGGAGTACATCGCCCGCGGGACGTACATCTTCCCGCCGAAGCCCTCGCTGCGCCTGACCGCCGACATCTTCAAGTACTGCCAGGCCGAGATCCCGAAGTGGAACACGATCTCGATCTCCGGCTACCACATGGCCGAGGCGGGCGCGAGCCCCGTGCAGGAGATCGCCTTCACCCTCGCCGACGGCATCGAGTACGTCCGCACGGCGGTGGCGGCCGGCATGGACGTCGACGACTTCGCGCCCCGCCTGTCCTTCTTCTTCGTCGCCCGTACGACGCTCCTGGAGGAGGTCGCCAAGTTCCGTGCGGCGCGCCGGATCTGGGCGCGGGTGATGAAGGAGGAGTTCGGCGCGGAGAACCCCAAGTCGCTGATGCTGCGCTTCCACACGCAGACGGCGGGCGTCCAGCTGACGGCCCAGCAGCCGGAGGTGAACCTGGTCCGCGTCTCGGTCCAGGCCCTGGCGGCGGTCCTGGGCGGCACCCAGTCCCTGCACACCAACTCCTTCGACGAGGCGATCGCGCTGCCCACGGACAAGTCCGCGCGCCTGGCCCTGCGTACGCAGCAGGTCCTCGCCCACGAGACGGACGTGACGGCGACCGTCGACCCCTTCGCGGGCTCCTACGCCGTCGAGAGGATGACGGACGACGTGGAGGCCGCGGCCGTCGAGCTGATGGCCAAGGTCGAGGAGCTGGGCGGCGCGGTGGAAGCCATCGAGCGCGGCTTCCAGAAGAACGAGATCGAGCGCAGCGCCTACCGCATCGCCCAGCAGACCGACTCCGGCGAACGGGTCGTCGTCGGCGTCAACCGCTTCCAGCTCGACGAGGAGGAGCCGTACGAGCCCCTGCGTGTCGACCCCACCCTGGAGGCCCAGCAGGCGGAGCGCCTGGCCAGGCTCCGCGCGGAGCGCGACCAGCCGGCGGTGGACACGGCCCTGGCCGCCCTGAAGAAGGCCGCCGAGGGCGAGGACAACGTCCTGTACCCGATGAAGGACGCCCTGAAGGCCCGGGCGACGGTGGGCGAGGTGTGCAACGCCCTACGGGAGGTGTGGGGGACGTACGTCCCGAGCGACGCGTTCTGATCCTCCTGCCGCCCCCGTGCGACACTCCCTTCCATGTTCGGTGTCATCGATCTGCCCACCTACCTGGCGGGCCTCGTCCTGATCGTTCTGCTGCCCGGTCCCAACTCCCTGTACGTCCTGTCCGTCGCCGCCCGGCGCGGTGTGCGTGCCGGGTACACCGCCGCGGCCGGGGTGTGGTGCGGGGACACCGTGCTGATGACGCTGTCGGCGGCCGGGGTCGCGTCCCTGTTGCAGGCCAACGCCGTGCTGTTCGGAATCGTGAAGTACGTGGGGGCCGGCTATCTGGCGTGGCTGGCCGTAGGCATGCTGCGGGCCGCGTGGGGAATGTGGCGGACGCGTGCGGAGCGGTCCGCCGGTGCGGAGGCTTCCGCGCCCGCCGGGGAGCGCCCCTTCCGCCGCGCCTTCGTGGTCAGCCTGCTCAACCCCAAGGCGATCCTCTTCTTCGTCGCCTTCTTCGTGCAGTTCGTCGACCCCGGGTACGCCTATCCCGCCCTGTCCTTCGTCGTCCTCGGCGTTTTCGCCCAGCTCGCCAGCGTGCTCTACCTCAGCGCGCTGATATTCGGCGGCACCAGGCTGGCCGCCGCCTTCCGCCGCCGGAGGCGCCTGTCGGCGGGAGTGACCTCGGCGGCGGGCGCGCTGTTCCTCGGGTTCGCGGTGAAGTTGTCCCTCGCGAGTGCGTGATCAGACCCCGGCGCGCTCCAGGTACTGCCGCAGTCCGTCGCCCGTTTCCCCCGCCCAGCCCACATAACCGTCCGGCCGCACCAGGAACAGGCCCCTTCCGTACGTCGCCTGCTCCGCCCCGCTGACCCCGTGCACCGGCCCTGGCAGCGCCGGTGCCTCCGTCCCCACCGCCACCAGCGTCCAGTGCGGTCCCCGGAAGGCGTCGAAGAGCCGGACGCCGTCCAGCTCGCCGTCCGGTGCGCGGTCGCCGGCCCGGAGGGCGCCCGGGGCGGTACGCGTCTCCCGCGTGAGTGACGAGTCCCGGTATCCGAGCCCCAGTTGGCGGGTCGCCGCGCCGCGCCGCGTCTCGCCGCGGTGGACGCTCGTCGACAGGCCGAGCATGTCCGCGGCGATCGGCCGCCGTTCCTCCTCGTAGGTGTCGAGGAGCGACACCGGCGCACCGCCCGTGAGCACCGCGCCCAGCTTCCAGCCCAGGTTGTAGGCGTCCTGGACGCTGGTGTTGAGGCCCTGGCCGCCGGCCGGGGAGTGCACGTGCGCCGCGTCGCCGGCGAGGAAGACCCGCCCGGAGCGGAAGCGGTCCGCCAGGGCCGCCCGGGGGCGGAAGTCCGAGGCCCAGCGCACCTGGGTCACGGCTTCCGGCGCGAGGCGCGAGCGGGCGGCGACGACCTTCCGTATGCCCTCCAGGGAGAGGTCCGGGGTCGTCCCCTCCGGGAACCGCGCCACCAGCTGGAAGTCCTCCGTGCCGACCAGCGGGCAGATCGCGAGGAAGCCGTCGCCGTCGCCGCCCGGCGGGAAAACGTGCCAGTTGTCCCGGTCCAGGCCGCTGATCCGCACGTCCGCCACCAACGTCGGGTTCGGGTCGACGGTCTCGCCCGTCATGCCGATGCCGAGCAGTCGGCGCACCGTCGAGCGGCCGCCGTCCGCCGCGACGGCGTACCGGGCGGTGACGGGCTCGCCGGAGGTGAACTCCGCGCGGACCCCGTCCGCGTCCTGCGTCAGGCCGACGACCTCCCGGCCGAAGGCCACCTCCCCGCCCAGCTCCTCCAGCCGTGCCCGCAGGATCTGCTGCGTGCGCCACTGCGGCACCATCCAGGGCCCGGTGTACGGCGAGTCCTCGCTCTCCTCCGCAGGGTCGAACATCCGGTGCTCGCCCGCCCGCCTGCCGTCCTGCCAAATCATCCCCATCGGGTAGGCGCCGCCCGCCGCGCGGATCGCGTCGAGCACGCCCAGGTCGTCGAAGACCTCCATGGTGCGCGGCTGGATGCCCTTGCCGCGCGAACCGGGGAACAGTGCCCCGGCCCGCTCGACCACCAGCGCGGCCACCCCACGCCGGGCGAGATCGATGCCGAGCGCCAGACCGGTCGGGCCCGCGCCCACCACCAGTACGTCCGTGTCCATGAGATCTGGGCCTCCGTCTCCTTAACGCTGTTAAGTGCTGTCCCGAGGGTCGCCTTAACGGTGTTAAATTGTCAAGCGTGAGTACGGAACGACGCGCGCCCCTGGACCGCCGACGGGTCGCGGACACCGCGCTGCGGCTGCTGAACGAGGTGGGCCTCGACGGCCTGACCCTGCGCGCCATCGCCCGGGAACTGGACGTGAAGGCGCCCGCCCTCTACTGGCACTTCAAAGACAAACAGGCGCTGCTCGACGAGATGGCGACGGAGATGTACCGCCGGATGGTCGCCGGGGCCTCGCTCGACCCGGGTGACACCTGGCGGGAACGGCTGCTGAAGGTCAACCGGGGGCTGCGTGCCGCCCTGCTGGACTACCGGGACGGCGCCAAGGTGTTCAGCGGCTCACGCTTCACCGGCATCGAGCACGCCGGGCAGATGGAGGACAACCTGCGCCTGCTGACGGCCGCCGGCTTCACCCTCGCCCAGGCGGTCCGGGCGCTCACCACGGCGTATCTGTACACGCTGGGCTTCGTCACCGAGGAGCAGGGTGTCCAGCCGCTGCCGGGTGAGCGGCGTGAGGGCTACGACGTGAACGAACGCGCCCGCCTGATGGCCGACTTTCCCTTGTCGGCCCAGGCGGGCGCGGAGATCTTCGAGGACTACGACGGGCACTTCGAGGAGGGACTCGCCCTCGTGATCGTGGGGATCGGGGCGCGGTACGGGGTCTCATGACACCCCGGGTCAGGCCCGCTTCGCGCGTGCCCGCCGTACGGCCCGGGTGACCACGGGGGGCAGCAGGTCCTTGGCGAGCCGGCGGGCCCGGGAGGGGGCGGGCCGGGCCGGGCGTGCCGCGCGGGACTCGGTGACAGGGGCGGCCGGGGGACCGGCAGGCACCGGGGCCACGTAGTGCCGGGAGGGCGGGAAAGCCGGCGGCTTCATGCCCCTGGACCGGGCGCGGACCAGCCGGTGCCCGGCCGCCTCCTGCACGCTCAGCCCGACGTCCGTGCGCTGCCGCAGCATGTCGAGCAGCTCCTCCTGGAGCGGCTCGGGGTCGCCCCAGGTGCCGTACAGCTTCTGCGTGCTGAGGCAGACCGGGCGCAGCCCCCGGTTGAGGACGGCCTCCCAGGCGGCGACCGAGACGCCCGGCGTGTGCTCGGAACGGAAGTCGTCGAGGACCACGATGCCCTCGGGCAGCAGGATGTCGTGGGCGGCGCCGATGTCGCCGTACACGTGCTCGTACAGGTGCGAGGCGTCGACGTGGACGAAGCGGCAGGTGTCCGGGGCCACCTTCTCGGACACCACCGAGCTGGGGGCCGCGATCACCGTCGGCAGGGTGTCGTGGAAGGAGAGGTAGTTCCGCTCGAAGGCCTGCTGGGTGAGCGAGGCGTACGACTTCGTGGACTCCGCCTTGTTGGCCTCGTCCGGGGCGTCGCCCTCGAACAGGTCGCAGACGGTGAACTGCTCGCCGTCCTGGAGGTGGTGGCCGAGGAGGATCGCGCTCTTGCCCATGTAGACGCCGAGCTCCAGCAGGTCTCCGCGCATCCCCTGCTTCTGCTGCCGCTCCAGGAACCAGGTGAACAGCATCTGGTCCAGCGGCGGGAACCAGCCCGGGACGTCGGTGAGTTCGCCGGGGTACGTGTCGGTCGCTTGTGCGTTGGTCATGAGACGAGCCTTCTCCCTGAGCGGTGCTGAAACCGACGGATGGTTGAACGTCCCGTGAACAGCTCAGCGGGCCTTGGCCAGCAGGGCCCTCAGTCGTGGTGTCAGCGGCTTCTCCACATACTGGTTCAGCAACCACGCCAGCCCCAGCATTGAGGCCACTGTCAGGGCGAATGTCGCCGCGGACGGCAGACCCAGGCCGCGGTGCAGGGCGTGGATCACCACCCAGCCGAGGTGCTCGTGGACGAGGTAGAACGGATACGTCAGCGCCCCCGCCACGGTCAGCCAGCGCCAGTTGGCCCAGCGCAGCCAGCCCAGCGCGATCGCCGCGACCGCGACGAAGCCGAAGGTGACGACGAGCATGATGCCGAGCGAGGAGCGGTACGAGAAACCGCCCGCGTCGGGGGCGTGCCACAGGCTCTGCACCGCGAAGTGCTGACCGATCAGCCAGCTCACGGCGACGATGCCCCACCCGTAGGCGTCCCGCCGGTCCAGGTGGAGGAGGTAGAGGCCGACACCACCGATGAAGAACGGGGCGTACTCCGGCATCACGACGATGTCGAGCAGCGGCATGTTCGCGTTCTGCGCGATCACCGTCGCCAGCATCCAGCCGGCGCAGAACATGATCACCCGGCGGCGGTTCGCCCCGGGGAGCACGACGCACAGAGCGAACAGGGCGTAGAAGCGGACCTCGGCCCACAGCGTCCAGCAGACCCCGAGCACCCGGTCCACGCCCAGCGGCATCTGAAGCATGGTCAGGTTCACCAGCGCGTCGCTCGGCGAGACCGCCTTGTAGGCCACCATGGGCAGCGCGAACACCGCCGTCACGAGCACGACCGCCACCCAGTAGGCGGGCAGCAGCCGGGAGGCGCGGGAGGCGAAGAACGACTTCAGCGGCCGGCCCCAGCCGCTCATGCAGATCACGAACCCGCTGATCACGAAGAAGACCTGGACGCCGAGGCAGCCGTAGGCGAAGTACTCGTGCAGCGTCGGGAACTGCTCCTTGGGCGAGCTGCCCCAGGCCTCGGAGACCTCACCGTCGCGCCCGCCGTAGTGGTACGCCGCCACCATCAGCGCGGCCACCAGCCGCAGCCCGTCCAGGGCGCGCAGCCGGCCGCCGGAGTCCTTCCGGCGCGGTGGGACGGTCGTGGCGCCCGGTGGTTCGACCAGCACGGTGACTTCGGGCCGGGGTTTTGGGGTGCTGACGACCGTCTCGGTCACGCTGAAAACCTCTGTAGTAGCTCGTATGTCCTTCACCTGAGCCGCCAGGGGCGGGCAGGGCGCCGGTGTCACCCTAGGGCGGAGGTTGACGCTAAAACGTTCGACGGAGTCAGCCTTCGCCTGCCGGTCCCCATGGGTTCATCTGGATGTCGCCGAGCCCGGCCGCAGGACGGGACCGCCTCAGCGGCGCACCGCCTTGCGCAGCGCCCGCGCCCGCCGGACCACGCGGCGTGCCGTGGAATTGCGGGGCAGGAACGCCAGCCGCTGCGGAATACCGCCGGGCAGTCCGAGCGAGGTGAGACGGCGCTTCTTGAAGTACCGCCGGGTGCGCGGACCGAGATGGCGGGCGAGGAACGCCTCCGCCCGCGGGCGCAGGTCCGGATAGATCTGCGGCTGCATGGTGAACCCGACCGCGGTCACCAGGTCGGACAGCAGCTCGGCCGGCAGCAGGTCGCCGTCCTTGCCGCCGTCCAGGTCGGGCAGCAGCGCGTCCGCCAGGGTGGTGGGGATCCGGTTGCTGTTCTGATAGGGCGTCAGCCGCTCCAGCAGCAGCTCGGTGCCGATGCGCGCGACCGGCAGCTCGTAGAGCACCGAGGCCGTGAACAGCGCCGTGGAGAAGCAGCCGATGACGAGCGCGGGCCGGGTCCGGTCGAACAGCACCTCGGCGAGCACGGGCGTGTCCAGCACGGTGAGGTCCACACCGAGCTTCCCGGCCTCGGTCTCCAGGGCGCGGCTGTAGCGGGCCGGTGCGGTCGGGTGCGGTTTGAAGACGACTGTGCGGTGGCCGCGGGCGACCGCGCCCCGCATCATCCGCACGTGCAGGTCCTCTTCCTCCTCGGGGGAGAGGATGTTCAGCGCCGACAGGTACTGGCCGAGCAGCAGCGCCGCGTCGCCGGGCAGGTCGGGCAGCTCGGGGACGGTCTCGGTGACCTCGCCCAGCACCTTGAGGAACGCGGGCGACGGCACCAGACGCGCCGGGACCTCGAACTCGGTCAGCAGCATCGGCGTGAGCCCCGGCACCAGGTCGAGGTGCAGCAGCCGCCGCACGCGCGTGCCGACCAGCGGGTCGAGCTTGTTGCGGGTGGGGCCGTAGCTCATCAGCCCGTCGGCGTAGACGTCGATGGGGGCGTCGGTGAACAACTGCGCCACCGTGAGCGCGGGCGCGACCTGGATGGACTCCAGGACCAGGCTCACGCGGTCGTCGCCGAGGCCCCACAGCATCCGCAGATAGCGCTCGAAGAGCGGGATGTCGTCGGAGCGCGGCGACCAGGCCCCGGGGTGGAACGGGCGGATGGCGTCGTTCCAGGACAGCACGTCGTCGAAGTGCTCGCGCAGCGGCGCGAAGCCCGGCATCTCGTCGAGGGCCGGGGTGGTCTCCGGGTTCGCGGAGTTGTTGAACACCAGCAGCACCCGGCGGTCCGGCTCCTCGAAGAGGTCGGAGTCGATCGCGGCGGCCAGGGTGGCGACGCCGTACAGCGTCGAGGCGCAGAAGATCTGTGTGGTCCCGGGCATCAGGCGGCCGCTCCCGCCGGTGTGACCCTGCGCCGCAGCCGCCGCAGCTTGGACGAGCGGTCCATGTCCATGGCCTCCAGTGCGTCACCGAGCGCGTCCTGCGGCATGCGCTTGATGGCCGCCGCGCTCATCGACCGCAGCTGCCTCGCCACGGCCGGTTCGAACCTGTCTTCGTTGGAAAGGTGGTGCGCGATGATCGCGCAGTACGTCCGTACCGCCTTCGGCAGCAGCCGGTCGGCCTCACGGTCGGCGGCCGTCTCCTCGATCACCTGGTCGAAGGCACGGATGAAGTCGAGCTGGCGGACATCGCCGATCTGGGTCAGGGACGAGGCCACCCCGCGCCGGTAGAACACGCCCAGCAGGCTCACCACGGCGAACGACTCCGCCTCGCGGTGCAGCTTCCAGATCCACGGCCGGTCCTCGGCTGTGCGCAGACCGTCGGTGAAGTGGAGCACGCCCCGGTCGAGGAGGCGGCGGTGGTAGGCGCCGGCCCAGGCGTAGGCGTAGTCGACCGAGGTCGAGCGGTGGGAGGGGAGGATCGCCTCCCGCGGGTCGAAGGCCTCCCAGCGCCGGCCGACCGGCACCCGGGACACGGAACGGGCGCGCGCGGTGGCCTGCACATGGTCGGTGCGGATGAAGTCGCAGCCCAACTCGTCCAGGGCGGACACCAGTTCGGCGAGATAGCCGGGGGCCAGCCAGTCGTCGCCGTCCAGGAACGTCAGGTACTCGCCCTGCGCCGCGTCCAGGCCGGTGTTGCGGGCGGTGGCGAGCCCCCCGTTCTTCTCGTGTCGGATGTAACGCACTTGCGCGACATCCGAAAGGTCCTCGGCCGCCCGTTCGAGAATGGCCGGTGTTTCGTCCTTCGAATGGTCGTCGACCAGGATGAACTCGAAATCGCGGTCGGCGTTCAACCGAAGGCTTCTGAGGGTGTCCGGGGCGTATTGCTGCACGTTGTAGAACGGCACGATCACGGAAAGCTTAGGCACCCGCAAAACGTTAGGAGGCCGTCCGGCTCGGCAACTTTCCGGTGCACATACACTGGGTGAACTCAATGTGTCAGAACGGTGCACCCCGTGTACTTCCCGGTTCGCCACGGGCCAGTTCGGCTCCCGGTGGGGTGTTGTTAACTTTTCGTTGAGTCGCGGTTCCGCCATACCTAGGAATTGCTTCCTAGCGTCTTCAGCGTGCCAGCAAGTACACCGAAGCGCCCGCGAATCGCCGTCCTCGCGGACTCCGACACCCGATGGAAATGGGGTGCGCTCACCGCGCACCGCATCGCCCCGGGACAGTCCATGGAAACCGCACCGCGCGAGGCCGCGCAAGTCGGCCCCGCCCTCGACGGATTCCTGCTGCGCGGCCGGGCCACGCCCACGCCGCGCCAGCTCGAGGAAGTGGGCGTGCGCGCCGACTCGCTGCGGGAGGTCACCGCCGTCGAGTTCCTGCGCACCATGGCCGAGGAGTCCTACGACGTCCTCGTCCTCGCCCTCGTCGGCGGCGGTGTGCAGGCGATGCTGCACGGCCTGGGGCGCGTCTGGGAGAACCGGACCTCGCGGCCCGTCGTCGTCACCGGCTACGTCGGTGTCGTCTACGAGAAGCTCGCCGACGGCCTGCTGCTGCGGCACGGCGCGGACCTGGTCCTCGCCAACTCCCGCCAGGACGCGGACCGTTTCCGGGCCGTCTACGAAGGGGTGGGTGCCGACGCCTCGTCGGTGACCGAGGTGGCCCTGCCGTTCCTCGGCGGTGCGCCCTACACCGGCGAGCACGACCCCTACACGGTCGTCTTCGCCGCCCAGCCCTCCGTCCCGGAGAGCCGCAAGGACCGTACGTACCTGCTGAACCGGCTGGTGCAGCACGCCCGCAGGCACCCCGAGCGCGAGGTGCTGCTGAAGCTGCGGTCCCGGCCGGGCGAACACACCACCCACATCGAGGAGTTGCCGTACCAGAAGCTGGTGCAGCGCCTCGATCCGCCGGCCAACTTCCGCCTGGTCTACGGGAACATGGGCGAGGTCCTCGACCGTACCGACCTGCTCGTGACGGTCAGTTCCACGGCCGCCCTGGAGTCGCTGCACCGCCGCATCCCGACCGTCGTGCTGACCGACCTCGGCGTCCGCGAGGCCCTCGGCAACCACCACTTCGTGGGCTCCGGCTGCCTCGCCTCCTGGGACCAGCTCGACGCCGGGCACCGGCCGGCGCCCGACGAGGAGTGGGTCGCCCGGCAGGGCGTCGTGGCCGACGGCTCCTACGAGTCCGCCTTCGACGCGGCCCGCGAACGCATCGCCAAGCTGCTCGACCGGCCCGGCGGCCTGCCGCCGCTGACCCCGTACTACACACCCGTCACCGCGCCCGGCTACCTGCCCGGGATCCTCGCCCGCCATCACCTCGGCCCGGACGGCACCCCGCTGCCCGGCGCGCCGGCCGCCGACAGGGAGCCCGGTCCGGTCCGGCAGATCGTGCGCCGGGCGGCGCGCGGCGCCTACCGGCACGGCGTGCAGCGCGTGGCGCCCGTCATCCGGCGGATGGGGGAGCTGTGAGCCGCCCCGAGCCCTCCGCCCAAGGAGCCCAAGGAGTACACCCCATGTCCCATCCGGAAGCGGGCCGAGGCGCCTCGGTGCGCCGCGTGCTCGCGGTGATCCCCGCGCGCGGCGGCTCCAAGGGCGTCCCCGCGAAGAACCTCCTCCCCGTCGGCGGTGTCCCGCTGGTGGCGCGGGCGGTGCGCGAGTGCCGCGCCGCCCGGCTCGTCACGGACGTCGTGGTCTCCACCGACGACCAGGCCATCGCGGCCGCCGCCCGTCAGGCCGGCGCCGAGGTCGTGCTGCGGCCCGCCGCCATCGCCGGCGACACGGCCACCTCCGAGGCCGCCGTCCTGCACGCCATGGACGCGCACGAGGCCCTGCACGGCGCGGTCGTGGACGTCGTGCTGCTGGTGCAGTGCACCAGCCCGTTCATCACCCGCGAGGACGTGGACGGTGTCGCCGCCGCCATCGTCGAGGACGGCGCCGACACGGCCCTCACCGTGGCCCCCTTCCACGGCTTCGTCTGGCGCGACGCCGAGGACGAGGTCGCCGCCGGCACCGTCGCGGAGGCTGACGCGGCCACAGGCGGCGGCTACGGCGTCAACCACGACAAGTCCTTCCGCCCGCGCCGCCAGGACCGCCCCCAGGACCTGCTGGAGACCGGCGCCGCCTACGCCATGGAGGCGGCGGGCTTCCGCAAGCACCAGCACCGCTTCTTCGGGCGGACCGAACTGGTCCGCACCGACGCCGCGCGCGTGCTGGAGGTCGACGACCCGCACGACCTCGCCCGCGCCCGGGCCCTCGCGCCGCTCTTCGACGCGGACCGGCCCGGCGCGCTCCCGACCGCCGACGACATCGACGCGGTCGTCCTCGACTTCGACGGCACCCAGACCGACGACCGGGTGCTGGTCGACTCCGAAGGACGGGAGTTCGTCTCCGTGCACCGCGGGGACGGACTCGGCATCGCGGCCCTCCGCAGGAGCGGCCTGAAGATGCTGATCCTGTCCACGGAACAGAACCCTGTGGTCGCCGCCCGGGCCCGGAAGCTCAAGCTCCCGGTGCTGCACGGCATCGACCGCAAGGACCTCGCGCTGAAGCAGTGGTGCGAGGAGCAGGGCATCGCGCCGGAGCGCGTGCTCTACGTCGGCAACGACGTCAATGACCTCCCGTGCTTCGCCCTCGTGGGCTGGCCCGTGGCGGTCGCGAGCGCCCACGACGTCGTGCGCGGCGCCGCACGCGCGGTCACCACCGTCCCCGGTGGCGACGGCGCGATCCGAGAGATCGCCAGCTGGATCCTCGGCCCCTCTCTCGATTCCCTCACCAAGTAAGGACATCTCTGCCATGAGCACCAACTCCCGTATCCGCCGTTTCGGTTCGCGCGAGGTCGGCCCGGGCCGTCCGGTCTACGTCTGCGGTGAGATCGGCATCAACCACAACGGCGAGCTCGAGAACGCCTTCAAGCTGATCGACGCCGCCGCCGAGGCCGGCTGCGACGCCGTCAAGTTCCAGAAGCGCACGCCCGAGATCTGCACCCCGCGCGACCAGTGGGACATCGAGCGCGACACCCCCTGGGGCCGGATGACCTACATCGACTACCGCCACCGCGTGGAGTTCGGCGAGGACGAGTACCGCGCGATCGACGACTACTGCAAGTCGAAGAACATCGACTGGTTCGCCTCCCCGTGGGACACCGAGGCGGTCGCCTTCCTGGAGAAGTTCGACGTCCCCGCCCACAAGGTCGCCTCCGCCTCCCTCACGGACGACGAGCTGCTGCGCGCCCTGCGCTCCACCGGCCGCGCGGTGATCCTCTCCACCGGCATGTCGACGCCGAAGCAGATCCGCCACGCGGTCGAGGTCCTCGGCTCCGACAACATCCTGATGTGCCACGCCACGTCGACCTACCCGGCGAAGGCCGAGGAGCTCAACCTGCGTGTGATCAACACGCTGGAGAAGGAGTTCCCGAACGTCCCGATCGGCTACTCCGGCCACGAGACCGGCCTGCAGACCACGCTCGCCGCGGTCGCCCTCGGCGCCACCTTCGTCGAGCGCCACATCACCCTCGACCGCGCCATGTGGGGCTCCGACCAGGCCGCCTCCGTCGAGCCGCAGGGCCTCACCCGCCTCGTCCGCGACATCCGCACCATCGAGGCCTCCCTCGGCGACGGCGTCAAGAAGGTCTACGAGTCCGAGCTGGCCCCGATGAAGAAGCTGCGCCGCGTCGCCGGTGTGGTCGCCGAGGCGGAGATCGCCGACGCGGCGGGCGAGCCGGTCGGCGTCTGAGCCCACACCTCCCACAACCCCCCTTACGACGGGACGGTCGTACGTCGATGAGCCCCCGCGCCGGGAACGCCGGCCCCCACACTCTCGCGTTCGTCGAGAGTCCGGTACAGCTGCTGAACGTGCTGGAGTGGGCGCACGCGCATGCGCCCGGCGTGGGGCTCACCCTCGTGGTGCTGTCACCCGTCGACCCGATGACGCGCGGCCAGCTGCGGCGGATGTCCGACCTGGCCCGCGACGAGGGGCACGAGGTCCGCTGGGAGGAGGCGCGCGGCGGCCCCTTGGCGCCCTTCCAGACCATCGGCGGCCTGGCCGGCCTGCTCCGCAGGGCGCGCCGGGTGGTGCTGGGGGACCCCTTCTCCCGCTACGTCCAGCTGCTGCTGACGATCACCCGGGTCCGCGACCTGGTCGTCGTCGACGACGGCACGGCGACCATGGAGTTCGTCGGCCAGCTTGCCCGGGGCGAACGGCTGGTGCGCTGGCACCGCAAGGGCGGCCGCCCCGGCCCGCGGGACCTGATCTTCGCGCCGGTGTCGGCCTCGGCCCGCCGCCGACTGACCCCCGGCGGCAACCGCAACGTCGAGATCTTCTCCTCCATGCCGATGGAGGAGACCCCGGCGGGCGTCACCGTCAGCGCCAACGACTTCGCCTGGACCCGGACCCGTTTCGGCCCGCCCCGCATCACCAAGGGCGCCGACATGGTCGGCACGTCCCTGGTGGAGACGGGCGTGGTCGACGACGACCGCTACCTGGAGGCCGTCCGCGCCCTGGCCAGGACCCACGGCGCCACCCGCTACTTCGCCCATCGCCGCGAGAGCCCGGACAAGCTCCGCCGGCTCTCGGCGGAGACGGGCCTGGAGATCGTCCGCCCCGAACTCCCCCTCGAACTGATCGCCCGCCGCGGCCCCATCGGCCGGACGATCCTCAGCTTCCCCTCCACGGTCGTCCACACCCTCCCGCTCGCCCTCTCCGGCACCGAGGTCCGCGTCGCGGTCTGCGACATCGACCCGACCTGGCTCACCGACCACGCCTCCCCGCGCGCCCAGGGCTTCCTGTCGGGGGTGACGGGGGCGGCGCGGGATGTGCAGCGGTTGTCCACGACGGGGGCGGGGGCGGGGGATCCGGAAGGTGTGACTGGTTCGAGTGGTTCGACTGGTTCGACTGGTTCGACTGGTCCGGCGGGTGCGACCGGCCCGGCGGGTCCCGTCGGGCCCGGGGGACGGAGAGGCTCGGCGGCTTCCGAGGGTCCGACTGGTCCGGCGGACGCGACTGGCCCGGGGAGTTTCACGGGCACGGGCATGACGGGCCCGGCCGGGACGGCGGACTCGGCGGGTACGGCCGGCCGAGCCGGGACGCCGGGTTCGGCGGACATGGTCGGCCCGTCCGGGGCGGCAGGCTCGGCCGGTATGGCCGGCCCGGCGGGTGCGGTGGCTGCCGGCTGAGGGCCTCGGGCGCCGGCTGGGTCAGCCTCGTCACGCGGACGAGCAGGCGGCGGGGCGGTTCAGACCTCGTGGGCCTGGCGGCCGGACAAGCCGGGCGGCGGGCTCAAGGCCTGCGGCGGCGCAGGCGTCGGCAGCGCGATCCATGTTCCGACCGCGACGGGTTCGGGCATGCCCGGCGACCTCAGGAGCGCTCCGAGGAGGGCTCGAGCACCGGCAGGGGCGATCCATGCACCGCCGGCGGCGGGCTCCCGCACACACCAGGGCGGCTCATGCACCGACACGGGCGCACCACGCACCCAAGGGCGGCTCGCAAACCCCCGGCCAGTGCTCACGCTCCGGCCGACGCCGGCTTCCGGGCGAGCAGGAACGCCCGAGGGCGTTGCTCCTCGCCCTCGGCCTCCCGCAGCACACGTGAGTGGAGCTCCAGGCCGGCCTTCGTGAGGTGCGCCGCGACGGTCTCCGGGGTGCGCCAGTAGTAGTCGAGGGAGATCTCCTGCCCGAAGCGCTCGGTGAGGTGCGCACGGCCGTCCTCCGTACCGGACTGGAACCCGAGCAGCACGGGCGCACCCGGCACCAGCACGCGGTGGAACCCGGCGAAGACCGAGGGCAGATGGTCGTCGGGCACATGGATGATCGAATACAGCGCCACGATGCCGCCGAGCGTCTCGTCCGGCAGGTCCAGGGCCGTCATGGAACCGACGTGGAACCGCAGCCCCGGATGCGCCCGGCGGGCCAGGGCCACCATGCGCGGTGAGACGTCCACCCCGAACACCGGCAGCCCCGACTCGTGCAGCCGGGCCGCCACATACCCGGGCCCGCTGCCGATATCGGCGACCGGGGGCTGCACCGGCGCTCCGGGGGCACGTACCAGGTCGACGAAGGCCGTCAGAAGGGCTCGCTCCAGCGGCCTTCCGGCCAGACTGTCCGGGAACCCGGCGGCGTAGTCCTCGGCGATGGCGTCGTACGAGGCCTGGGTGGACTGGACGAAATCGGGGCTGTCGGCGCGCACGGGGCGCACACTATCGGGACCGTGCGTCCGCCAGACGAACAAGGCCGTGTTCCCCGCGCAGGGCGTGGTATCCGTGGAGGAGGATGGATGGACAACCGGCGCCATGAGTCAGATGTGGCCGATGTCACACTCCGTGCGTTGTGGTGACGGGCTCGGCCCTGAAGACGGGCGAGTTTACCCATCTCAGTTGATAGCCATGCGTTCGGTGGTCATATTTTCTTCCCCGAACGGGTTGAAATTTTATTGATCGAGGGTCGGACGACCGCCCTGGCGCCCTACCCTTCAGAGGGTGAAGCAATTGATGTCATTGGAGTCCGAGGTCGATCTTCCCGCGGGAGCCGTGCTTCCCGGTGCGCTGCCCGACGCTCTGCGCGCCGAGCTCATCGCGTTCCGACGCGACCTGCACATGCACCCGGAGCTGGGCAACCAGGAGTTCCGCACGACAGCCGCGATCAAGGAGCGGCTCGAGAGGGCCGGCCTCAAGCCGCGCGTACTCGCCGTCGGGACAGGACTCGTCTGTGACATCGGCGTAGAGGGCGAACAGTGGGACGGGGGCCCCAGCATGCTCGCCATGCGGGCCGACATCGACGGCCTGCCCATCCCCGACATGAAGAGCGACTGCCCGTACCGCTCGACCGTGCCCGACCGCGCGCACGCCTGCGGCCACGACGTGCACACCACCGTCGTCCTCGGTGCCGGTCTCGTCCTCGCCGAACTGCACAAGCGGGGTCTGCTGCCCCGTCCCGTCCGGCTGATCTTCCAGCCCGCCGAGGAGGTACTGCCCGGCGGTGCCGCCGACGTCATCAAGTGCGGGGCGCTGGAGGGGGTCGGCGCGATCATCGCCGTGCACTGCGACCCCCGGGTGGACGCGGGGCAGGTCGGGCTCCGGGAGGGTCCCATCACCTCCGCCTGCGACCGGCTGGAGATCGCCCTGAACGGCCCGGGCGGGCACACGGCACGCCCCCACCTCACGACCGACCTGGTCACCGCGGCAGCCCGCGTCGTCACGGACGTGCCGGCCCTGGTCGGCCGGCGCTTCGACAGCCGGAGCGGGCTCGCCATCACCTGGGGCCGCGTCGAGTCCGGGCACGCGCCCAACGTCATCCCGCAGCACGCCGAGCTCTCCGGCACGGTGCGGTGCCTCGACATCGAGGCGTGGCGGCAGGCTCCCGACGTCGTGGTCGCCGCGATCGACGAGATCGCCAACCTCTACCGCGCCAAGTCGGAGATCAACTACGTCCGCGGCGTCCCGCCCGTCGTCAACGAGCCCGGCGTGACCGAGCTGCTGCGCGACGCCATGATCGCCCGCCGCGGCGTCGACTCTGTCGTCGGCACGGAGCAGAGCCTCGGCGGCGAGGACTTCTCCTGGTACCTGGAGCACGTCCCCGGCGCGATGGCCCGCCTGGGCGTGCGCACCCCCGGCGAACGCCAGGTCCGCGACCTCCACCAGGGCGACTTCGACGTGGACGAGTCCGCGATCACGGTAGGCGTGGAACTCTTCACCGCCGCGGCCCTGGTCAACGGGCTCCGCTAGGCCAGGTGCCGTGACCGCCCGGCGGGCGGTCACCTGTGGTCACGGAGGAAGGCGGGGATCTCGCCGCGGGTCGGGTAGTTCGGCAGCGGCGCGGGCTCGTCCTCGAGGAATGCGGTGATGACGGCGGCCGCTCGGTCGTTGTTGTCGTCGAGTCCGTTCCACATGCGGTGTCCGACGCCGGGCATGTACTGCGTGCGCTGGACGGCGGGGTCTTCGGCGAGGACGGCTGTCGCCCATTGACGGACCTGGGAGGAGCACTCGGCGATCATCAGCATCGCGGGGGTCCGGGATCGCCGCAGTTGTGAGGCGATGGAGGGGGAGTCCTTGATCGTCTCCTGGACGCGGAGGCTGGCGGCAGCGCTGAAGGAGAAGTTCTCCGCCGTGTCCTCGACAGGGATGCGGTGCGCGTCGCGCGCGCAGTAGCTGGACGCTGTGTCACTGCCCAGATCGGCCGCGGTGAACGCGTTGGCGCCCTCCGCCTGTCCTATCAGCCCGGTGCCGGGGCTCAGGAGCCCGAGTCGCATGAGGCCCAACGCGACGGCGTACCGGGGAACATGCGTCGACCGCGGTCCGGTCACGGCCGGCGCGAGTCCGCGCGCGGATTCCCGGCCCTTGTGCCCGGCGATGCGCGCGGTGGGGCCGTCCATCGGACCGGGCTCGGCGATGATCGCCCGGTTCAGACGCGCCGCGACGCGCGGGTCGGCCAGGGCTCGCGTGAGCACCACCCCGCCTGCGGAGAATCCGAGGATGTCGACCTTGCCCTTGTCCAGGCGATCGACGAAGGCGGCGAGATCGCGGACCGACCTGGAGATCGTGTACTGGCCCATGGGGAGCAGGTCGCTTCGTCCCCCGCCGGCCTGTTCGTAGGCGTAGACGTCGTAGCCCTGTCGCGCCAGGAGTTGCAGGAACCGGTGGTCGAGCACCGAGATGCCGCGGACCGGTCCGCCGTGGAGGTACACGAACGGAACGGGGTGCCGGGCGCCGGTGTTCGCGGGCGGGTAGTGATACACCGCCACCCGGCTGCCGGTGGCCAGGCTCCAGTGCTGCGTGGCGACGAAAGGCAGGTCGGGCGGATATTGCCGTTCCGTGGGGACGGTCGGGACGCACACCGACGCCGTCAATGCCGCCGCGATGACCACCGGCAGGAACGGCATGAGCCGCGCCGACCTGGTACGGCGCCGGCCCCGCCACAGTGCGGCGGCAGTTGCGATTCCCAGGGTCGTCAGCCACGCGGGGAGCCCCGAGCCCGCCCCGTCCGTGAGGACGATGAGCGCCAGGAAGAGGACGACCAGCCCGGCGATGGCAGCCAAGGCCAACACCAGGCGACCGGCTAATCGGACGGGACGTGTCACGGACATCGGCATGAGGGTCTCCCACCGTTTCGGAACGTTATTTCAGAACGACGTTTCAGAACGACGTTATCAGAGAGGTAAGCTGTTCGTCGTGGGTAGGCCGAGAACGAACGACGAGACCGTCAAAGAGCGGCTCGTGGCGTGCGCGATCGAGATGCTCGCCACCCGTCCGCGGGAGTCGGTCACGGTCCGCGCCCTGGCCACTGCCGCCGGGACGTCGACGACGGCGGTGTACTCCCTGTTCGGCGGCAAGGACGGGCTGATCGGTGAGGTGCGCAACAGAGCCGTGGCCGGCCTGTTCCAGGAAGTGGCCGCGGTGCCGACCTCCGCGGACCCGCTTGCCGACCTCTGCGCACTGGCCGCCGCGTACCGTCGATGGGGACGCGAGCACAGCCACCTCTACACGGTGCTGTTCGGCGGTGTGCAATCCTTCGACCCGTCCGGCGCGGTCGGCGCCAGTGACCCCGTCCGGCCACTCCTCGCGGCGATCGATCGCGGCTTGACGGAGTCCGTCCTCGCCGGCGAGGCGACGTCCATCGCCCTCTCGATCTGGGTGACGCTGCACGGGCTCGTGACGCTCGAACTGGCTGGAGCCTTCGACGCCGCCACGGCCGAGGCCACCTTCGGATCGACGCTCCACGCGGCGCTGCGCGGCTGGACGACCCCCGCGGTGTTCAGTGAGCTCCGGCGCACCGAGTCCGCTCAGTAGTTGGTCTTCCCGGAGCCTCCGGTTGCGGCCGGAGCGCCCCAGGGGCAGCCTGGTGCGCGTGACGAACAGGCATGCGCCGTGTGCCCGAGTACACCTTTCGACCCCGTTCGCTCCCGTGGTTCACAAGGGCGTAACCGGCCATCGGCACGAATGGATAACGGCCCCGCAGCGAACCGTTCCCAGGAGTGTCTACGCGCGTTAATGTGCGCCGAACCGAGCACCCGCTGCGGGGCTTTGGAGAATGGGGAACTTCACGATGCGTCGGATTTCCAAACTGACCCGCGTCGCGGTGGGGGTCGCGTCGCTCGGGCTCGTCGCCACGGCTTGTGGCGGCACCAGCGGTGACAGTGGTGACAGCGACAGCAAGGACCGTGGCGTCGCCATCGCGTACGACGTCGGCGGCAAGGGCGACCAGTCTTTCAACGACGCCGCCTACGCCGGCCTGACCAAGGCGAAGGACGAGTTCGGCTACACGACCGCCGACATCGAGCCCACCGAGGGCGAGACCGACGCGGACAAGGAGCAGCGCCTGGTCTCGCTGGCGAAGCAGGGCTACAACCCGGTCATCGGTGTCGGATTCGCCTACGGCCCGGCGTTGAAGGCCGCCGCCGCCAAGTACCCGGACACCACCTTCGGAATCGTGGACTCCGTGGTCGAGGGCAAGAACGTCGCCTCCCTCGTCTTCGCCGAGGAGCAGGCCTCGTACCTCGCCGGTGTCGCCGCCGCCAAGGCCACCAAGTCGGACGTCGTCGGCTTCGTGGGCGGTGTGGACATCCCGCTGATCCACAAGTTCGAGGCCGGCTACAAGCAGGGCGTGGAGGACACCAAGCCCGGCGTGCGGGTGCTGTCCCAGTACCTGACCCAGACGGCCGAGGAGGGCGGTTTCTCCAGCCCCGACAAGGGCAAGGCCGCCGCCGAGGGCCAGATCGAGAAGAAGGCCGACGTCGTGTACCAGGCGGCCGGTCTGTCCGGTCAGGGCGTCATCGAGGCCGCCGCCAAGGCCAAGGTCTGGGCGATCGGCGTCGACTCCGACCAGTACAAGCAGGCCGCCCTCGCCCCGTACAAGAACTACATCCTCACCTCCGCCCTCAAGGACGTCGGCGGAGCGGTCTACGCGCTGTCCAAGTCCGTCCAGGACGACAAGCCCCTGAACGGCACCCAGACCTTCGACCTGAAGGTCAACGGCGTGGGCCTGTCCGAGGCGAACCCCGAGTACGCCAAGGTCCCGGGTCTCAAGGCGGCCGTGGACAAGGCCAAGGAAGGCATCAACGACGGTTCCATCAAGGTCAAGACCGAGTAGTACGTCAACGGCGTCAACGGTCTGCGACAGCCGGAGCGGGCGGGCACCCAGGGTGCCCGCCCGCTCTGCCGTTCCCGTGGAAACCAGGAATCAGGGGGCCGGGAACGGGAACCGGATCACCCAGCGCCACCCTCCGTTCGCAGTCGGCAACGCCCCGGCCAAGGCCGGGTGATGGCTTGGCCACGGGCGCATAACAAGGTGGACAGAAGGGGTTTTCAGGCAGGTCTACGCGCGTTAATCTGCGGCGAAGCCAGCGCCGAAGCTGAACCGTCCCGGCGCTATGCGGCCCCGGTAGTACGACAGGAGCACCCACACATGCGCCGGATTTCCCGGATCACGGTCGCAGGCGCAGCGACCGCCTCCCTGGCCCTCGCCCTCTCCGCCTGCGGCAGCACCTCGACCTCCGGGTCGTCGGACTCGAAGGGGGACAAGGGTCTCGCCATCGCGTACGACGTCGGCGGCAAGGGCGACCAGTCCTTCAACGACGCCGCGTACGCGGGTCTGGAGCAGGCGCAGAAGGAGTTCGGCTACGAGACGGCCGACGTCGAGCCCACCGAGGGCGAGACGGACGCCGACAAGGAGCAGCGCCTGGTCTCGCTGGCGAAGCAGGGCTACAACCCCGTCATCGGTGTCGGCTACGCGTACGCCGCTGCCGTGAAGGGTGCCGCGGAGAAGTTCCCGAAGACCACCTTCGGCATCGTCGACGACGCCACGATCAACACCAAGAACGTCGCCGACCTCGTCTTCAGCGAGGAGCAGGCCTCGTACCTGGCCGGCGTCGCCGCCGCCAAGAGCACCAAGTCGAACGTCGTCGGCTTCGTCGGCGGTGTGGACATCCCGCTGATCCACAAGTTCCAGGCGGGCTTCGCGCAGGGCGTCAAGGACACGAACCCGAAGGTGAAGGTCCTCTCGCAGTACCTCACCCAGACGGCCGAGGAGGGCGGTTTCTCCAGCCCCGACAAGGGCAAGACGGCCGCCGAGGGCCAGATCGAGAAGAAGGCCGACGTCGTCTACGCGGCCGCCGGCCTGTCCGGTCAGGGTGTGATCGAGGCCGCCGCCGCCAAGAAGGTGTGGGCCATCGGTGTGGACTCCGACCAGTACAAGCAGGAAGCCCTTGCCAAGCACAAGGACTTCATCCTCACCTCGGCGATGAAGGACGTCGCCAAGGCGGTGTACAACCTGGCGAAGTCGGTCGAGGACGGCAAGCCCGAGACCGGTATCGTTCGTGGCGATCTGAAGACCGGCGAGGTGGGCCTGTCGGACTCCAACCCGAAGTTCGCGGACGACGCCGAGCTTCAGGAAGCCATCAAGACGGCCAAGGAGAAGATCATCAGCGGCGAGATCAAGGTCAAGAGCAGCTGACGACCGACTGCCTCGAAGCAGGCGGTAACCCCCGGGGTTACGTCCGCTCGACGGGGTACGGGGAGGCTGCTCCTCGTACCCCGTTGTCGCGGTGCGTCGGCCCCTTTGTATGCCGTAGGGGCGCTACGCGCGTAGACGACCCCCGTCCCCAGGAGAGTGCGCCATCAACGCGTCCAGCAGCCCTCCGGCCGGAGCGGCGGTCAAGGAATCGGTGACCGCCGTCGAGCTCGCCGGGATCACGAAGCGTTTCCCGGGCGTCGTGGCCAACCACGACATCCACCTCAGCGTCCGCAAGGGCACCGTGCACGCCCTCGTCGGCGAGAACGGCGCCGGCAAGTCGACGCTGATGAAGATCCTCTACGGCATGCAGAAGCCGGACGAGGGCACCATCGCCGTCGAGGGCGAGCAGGTCGGCTTCTCGTCGCCGGCCGACGCCATCGTCCGCGGCATCGGCATGGTCCACCAGCACTTCATGCTCGCCGACAACCTCACGGTCCTCGAGAACGTCGTCCTCGGCAGCGAGAAGCTGTACGGCATCGGCGCCAAGGCCCGCCGCAAGATCAAGGAGCTCTCCGAGCGCTACGGCCTCGACGTCAAGCCCGACCTGCTGGTCGAGGAGCTCGGCGTCGCCGCCCGCCAGCGCGTGGAGATCCTCAAGGTCCTCTACCGCGGCGCCCGCATCCTCATCCTGGACGAGCCGACCGCCGTGCTCGTGCCGCAGGAGGTCGACGCCCTCTTCGCCAACCTGCGCGAACTGAGGTCCGAGGGCCTGTCGGTCATCTTCATCTCGCACAAGCTCGGCGAGGTGCTCTCCGTCGCCGACGAGATCACCGTCATCCGCCGCGGCACCACCGTCGGTACGGCCGTCCCCGCCGAGACCACCCCGCGCCAGCTCGCGGAGATGATGGTCGGCAGCGAGCTGCCCACGCCCGAGACGGCCGAGTCCACGGTCACCGACCGCCCGGTCATCGCCGTCGACGGGCTCCGCCTGGCCGCACCGGGCGGCAAGGCCCTCCTCGACGACATCAGCTTCACCATCCACGCGGGCGAGGTCCTCGGCATCGCCGGTGTCGAGGGCAACGGCCAGACCGAGCTGGTCGACGCGCTCATCGGCCTGCGGTCCGCCGACTCCGGCACCATCCGGCTCGCCGACGAGGAGATCACCGCCTGGCCCACCCGCAGGCGCCGCGAGCAGGGCATCGGCTACATCCCCGAGGACCGCCACCGCCACGGCCTGCTCCTGGAGGCACCCCTCTGGGAGAACCGTATCCTCGGCCACGTCACCGAGAAGCCCCTCGCCAAGGGCGTCTGGCTGGACCCGAAGGCCGCCCAGGAGGACACCCGCCGGATCGTCACGGAGTACGACGTCCGCACCCCCGGCATCGACGTCACCGCCGCCTCGCTCTCCGGCGGCAACCAGCAGAAGCTGATCGTCGGCCGCGAGATGAGCCACAAGCCGCGCTTCCTGATCGCCGCCCACCCCACCCGGGGCGTGGACGTCGGTGCCCAGGCCGCCATCTGGGACCACATCCGCGAGGCCCGCCGCGAGGGCCTGGCCGTCCTGCTGATCTCCGCCGACCTGGACGAGCTCATCGGCCTGTCCGACACGCTGCGCGTGATCTACAACGGCAAGCTGGTCGCGGACGCCGACCCGGCCGCCATCACCCCCGAGGAGCTCGGCTCGGCCATGACCGGTGCCGCCACCGGGCACCTCGAGCACGAAGAGACCCCCGAGACCTCGAAGGCCGACGCCCCCGAGTCTCCGGAAGACGAGGCCCGCTGATGAAGAAGTTCGACAGGGAGCGCGTGCTCCTCGCGGTGGCCGGACCGGTCATCGCGCTCGCCGTGGCCTTCGCCCTGACCTCGATCGTGCTGGTCGCGTCGGGCCAGAACCCGGTCGAGCCGTACGCCTTGATGTTCGAGCAGCTCAGCTTCTCGGACATCCAGGTCCTGATCATCAACCAGGCCTCGATGTACTACATCGCGGCGCTCTCGGTGGCCATCGGCTTCCGGATGAACCTGTTCAACATCGGCGTCGACGGCCAGTACCAGCTCGGCGCGATGCTGGCCGCGATCGTCGGCGCCCACGTCGCTCTGCCGGCCGCCCTCCAGGTTCCGCTGCTGCTCCTGACCGCCGTCCTCACCGGCGCCTTCTGGGCCGGCATCGCCGGCGTCCTCAAGGTCACCCGCGGCGTCAGCGAGGTCGTCGCCACGATCATGCTCAACGCGATCGCCACCTCCGTGATCGCCTACATGTGGCTGCCGAACGTCTTCGGTGTGAAGGTCGGTAACAACAACACCACCGGCGAGATGCACGAGTCCGGCTGGATCCCCGGCATCCCCATGGGCGCGGCCGGCGAGATCTACGGCCTGGTGCTGCTCGCCGTCCTGCTCGGCATCGGCTACTGGGTCGTCCTCAACCGCACCCGCTTCGGCTTCGACCTGCGCGCCTCCGGCGCTTCGCAGACCGCCGCCGCGGCCAGCGGTGTGGACCCCAAGCGCATGGTGCTCAGCGCCATGCTGATCTCCGGCGGCATCGCGGGCCTGGCCGGCCTGCCGATCCTGCTCGGCGACACCCACACCTACAGCCTGAACTTCCCCACGGGCATCGGCTTCCTCGGCATCGGCATCGCCCTGCTCGGCCGCAACAGCCCCGTGGGCATCGCCTTCGCCGCCCTGCTGTGGGCCTGGCTCGACAAGGCCTCGCCCGAGCTGGACTTCCACGGCTACGACAAGGAGATCGCGGTCATCATGCAGGGCCTGATCGTGCTCTCGGTCGTCGTCTCCTACGAGGCCGTCCGCGAGTGGGGCCTGCGCCGCCAGCAGCGCCGGGTCGGCGCCGAACTGGCCGCCGGTCACGTCCTCGGCAACACCAACACCACGAAGGAGGTGGCTGGCCGATGACCACCGCGACCGACCTCAACCAGCCCACGCTGCAGCCCGCGGCGCCGACCGGCCGCCGCCTGTCGCTGCCCGTCCTGCTGCTGATCATCGCCGGCGGACTGGCACTCACCTCGATCGTCCGCCTCATCACGGGTGCCGACGGCATCACCAACGTCAGCCAGATGTCCACCGCGCTCCAGCTCGCCGTGCCGATCGGCCTCGCCGGTCTCGGCGGTCTGTGGGCCGAGCGCGCGGGCGTGGTCAACATCGGCCTCGAGGGCATGATGATCCTCGGCACCTGGTTCGGCGCCTGGGCCGGCTTCCAGTGGGGCCCGTGGACCGGTGTCCTCGTCGGCATCGCCGGCGGCGCGATCGGCGGCCTGCTGCACGCCTTCGTCACCGTCACCTTCAACGTCAACCACATCGTCTCCGGTGTGGCCATCAACATCCTGGCCCTCGGCGCCACCCGCTACCTCGCGCCCCTCGCCTTCGAGGGCCACACGGGCGGCTCCGCCAAGCAGTCCCCGGCGGTCGACTCCCTCGGCAGCTTCACGGTGCCGGGCCTGTCCGACGCGCTCAGGGACCTCAACAACCAGGGCTGGTTCTTCGTCTCCGACATCGCCGGCCTGCTCGGCGGCCTCGTCACCAACGTCTCCTGGCTGACCCTGATCGCCGTCGCCCTGATCCCCGGCACCTGGTGGGTACTGTGGCGCACGGCGTTCGGCCTGCGGCTGCGCTCCTGCGGCGAGAACCCGGTCGCCGCCGAGTCCCTCGGCGTCAACGTCTACAAGTACAAGTACATCGCCGTGGTCGTCTCCGGCGGTCTGGCCGGCCTCGGTGGCGTCTTCCTGTCGATCGTCGCGAACCCCTTCTACCTGGAGGGCCAGGTCAGCGGCCGCGGCTTCATCGGCCTCGCGGCGATGATCTTCGGCAACTGGATGCCGGGCGGCCTCGCCCTCGGCGCGGGCCTGTTCGGCTACACCGACAGCCTCAACCTGCGCGGCGGCTCCGCCAACGTCCACGCCCTGCTGCTGCTCGGCGCGCTGCTGCTGGTCATCGGCGCCATCTGGCTCGTGGTCCGCAAGAAGTACGTTCCGGCCGTGGTGACCCTGATCGCCGGCGCCCTGGTGTTCACCTGGTACGCGACCACCGACGAGGTCCCCAACCAGGTCGTCTCCGCCACGCCGTACGTCATCACCCTGGTGGTGCTCGCCCTGTCCGCCCAGCGCCTGCGGATGCCGAGGGCGAACGGCATGCCGTACCGGAAGGGGCAGGGCAAGTGACCGGCGCCGGCCCGGACGTCGACTGGGAGAAGCTGCGCGCGGTGGCCCGGGACGCCATGTCCCGGGCGTACGCCCCCTACTCCGGCTACCCCGTCGGCGTGGCGGCCCTGGTCGACGACGGCCGGATCATCTCCGGCTGCAACGTCGAGAACGCCTCGTACGGGCTCGGCCTGTGCGCCGAGTGCGGCCTGGTCTCCGAGCTGCACAACACCGGCGGCGGCCGGCTGACGCACTTCACGTGCGTCGACCGCGACGGCGCCACGCTCGTGCCGTGCGGGCGCTGCCGCCAGCTGCTGCACGAGTTCGGCGGCCCGGAGCTGCTGCTGGAGACCCCGGCGGGGATCCTGCCGCTGTCGGAGATGCTGCCCCAGGCCTTCGGCCCGGAGCACCTCACCAAGTAATGCCCGTGCGGCCCCCCTGAGTTGCTCACGCGACCGGCTCAGGGGGGCCGTACGGTTTCTGGAACCCTCGGAAGGAAGCCCAAGTCATGGCCATGGACGCCATCTCCGTCATCCGCACCAAGCGGGACCGCGGCGAACTCAGCGACGAGCAGATCGACTGGGTCATCGACGCGTACACCCGCGGGGAGGTGGCCGACGAGCAGATGTCGGCCCTCGCGATGGCCATCCTGCTCAACGGCATGAACCGCCGCGAGATCGCCCGCTGGACGGCCGCGATGATCGCCTCCGGCGAGCGCATGGACTTCTCGTCCCTGTCCCGCCCGACGGCCGACAAGCACTCCACGGGCGGCGTCGGCGACAAGATAACGCTGCCGCTCGCCCCCCTGGTCGCCGCGTGCGGCGCCGCCGTCCCCCAGCTCTCGGGCCGCGGCCTCGGCCACACCGGCGGCACCCTGGACAAGCTGGAGTCGATCCCGGGCTGGCGCGCCCTGCTCTCGAACGAGGAGATGCTGTCCGTCCTGGACGGCACCGGCGCGGTGATCTGCGCGGCCGGTGACGGCCTCGCTCCCGCGGACAAGAAGCTGTACGCCCTGCGGGACGTCACGGGCACGGTCGAGGCGATCCCGCTGATCGCCTCCTCGATCATGTCCAAGAAGATCGCGGAGGGCACGGGCTCGCTGGTCCTGGACGTGAAGGTGGGCACGGGCGCCTTCATGAAGACCCTGGAGGACGCCCGCGAACTGGCCTCCACGATGGTCGGCCTGGGCACGGACCACGGCGTGAAGACGGTCGCGCTCCTCACGGACATGTCGACCCCGCTCGGCCTGACGGCCGGAAACGCGCTGGAGGTCCGCGAGTCGGTGGAGGTCCTGGCGGGCGGCGGCCCGGCGGACGTGGTCGAGCTGACGATCGCCCTGGCCCGCGAGATGCTCGACGCGGCGGGCATCCGGGACGCCGACCCGGCGAAGGCCCTGGCCGACGGCTCCGCGATGGACGTGTGGCGCCGCATGATCACGGCCCAGGGCGGCGACCCGGACGCGGAGCTGCCGGTGGCCCGCGAGCAGCACGTGATCAAGGCCCCGGCCTCGGGCGTCCTCACCCGCCTCGACGCCTACGACATCGGCGTCGCGGCCTGGCGCCTGGGCGCGGGCCGCGCCCGCAAGGAGGACCCGGTCCAGGCGGGCGCGGGCGTGGAGATGCACGCGAAGCCGGGCGACACGGTGCGGGAGGGCCAGCCCCTCCTCACCCTCCACACGGACACGCCGGAACGCTTCGAGTACGCGCTGGACGCGGTCGAGGGCTCGTACGACATCGCGGCGCCGGGGACGGACTTCACGGCGTCGCCGGTGGTGCTGGAGCGTATCGCCTGAGCTGGGGTTTTCTCGTTTGGGTGAACGGGACTGGTGGACCCCACCAGTCCCGTTCGGCATGCTGGGATCGGTGACGCACTGATTGGAGAACCGCCATGAGCGCACTCACCGTCGACCACTCGACGGCCAACGGCCACGAGTGGGACGACCTCGTTCGGATCTGGCACGAGACGGAAGCGCCCGAGGGCTGCAAGGTGGAGATCATCGAGGGGATCGTCACCGTGGCACCACCGCCGTCCAATGCCCACAACGACATCGCTGATTTGGTTCAGCGAGCCCTGTACGAGGTCATCTCCAGGCATTGGGGCATCTACCAGACCCTGGGTACGGCGGTCCCGTCTCGTGACGGGCTCTACATCCCTGACCTCGCAGTCGCCCCCAGGCAGGTGCTGCGGGACGAGGGCGGTAACTTCATCCCAGCGGCTGCCGCTGAACTCATCGTCGAGATCACGTCCAAGTCAAATGCGGCCCACGACCGGATCAAGAAGGCCGCAGGTTACGCCCAGGCCGGTGTTCCGCTGTATCTGCTCATCGACGGCTGGGCTCCTGGCGGTCCCACCATCACGCTTTACGGCGAACCGCAAAGGGACGTCTACCGGGTGCTGCAGGCAGGAAAGTTCGGAGAACGGATCACGCTGCCGGAGCCCTTCGGCCTGGAACTCGACACCGGCGAGTTCCCCGAGAGCTGAGTCACCCCAGCAGCGCCGCCACCACCACCAGAACCGGCACCGACACCACCGTCGACAACAAGATCGCCTCCCTCGCCAGCACCTCGCCCACGCGATAACTGCTCGCGTACGTGAAAAGGTTCTGCGCCGCCGGAAGCGCCGACGTCACCACCACGTCGAGCAGCGAGGCCCCGTGCAGACCGAAGACGCCCGCCGCGAGGGCCCAGGCGACCAGGGGCTGGATGACCGCCTTGAGGGCCACGGCGAGGAGGACAGGGGCCCGTTCCGCGCCGCGCAGCGGGAGCGTGCTGCCGCGCAGGGAGATACCGAAGGCCAGCAGCACCGCCGGGACCGACATGTTGCCGATCAGGGTGAGCGGGTCCATCAAGGGCCCGGGGACGTGCAGGCCTGACGCTGACGCCGCCACACCGGCCAGGGAGCCGAGGGCTATCGGATTGCGCAGGGGCGTGAGCAGCCGTTGCCACAGGGGCCGCTTCTCGCCGCCGCTCGCCAGGTCCAGGATCGTCAGCGCCACCGGCGTGACGCCCACCAGCTGGAACAGCAGCACCGGCGCGACCAGTGACGCGTCGCCCAGCACGTACACCGCGATCGGGATGCCGAGGTTCCCCGAGTTGACGTAGCTGGAGCACAGCGCGCCGATCGTCGTCCGGCCCGCGCCCCAGCCGCGCGCGGCACCCACCGCCACGAAGACACCCGCCACCGCCGCCGTGCTCATCGCCGTGACCAGCAGCCGGTCGGAGAAGATCACCGACAGGTCCGCCCGGGCGAGCGTGGTGAAGAGCAGGGCCGGAGACGCCACGTGGAAGGCCAGCTTCGTCAGCACCTCGCGCCCGCCGTCGCCCAGATATCCCCGGCGGCCGATCAGATAGCCGACCCCGATGACGACCGCGATGACCGCGAAGCCGCTCAGCACCCCCTGCACGAGGTCCCCTCACCGGCGACACGGGCATCGGACAGTGCGGGAGGGGCAGATGCATGGGGCATGCAGCCAACCCTCCGGGGAAGGCCGTACCGAGGTCAATGTGATCCTTACGGCGCCGAGAGGACGGACAGCCGCGATGAGTTACCGCCGCCCGCCCGGTCTACCGATCGTGGACGCCATGACACCCCCCGTGCTCGTGCTCCCCGGCCCCGTCGCCCGGGACGAGGTGAGCGGACTGAGCGACGACGTGAGGGCACTGCTGCAAGCCGGCCGTGCCCGGGTCGTGGTGTGCGACGTCGGAGGCCTCGGGCCGCCGGGGCTCGCCGCCGTCGACCTGCTCGCACGCCTCCAGCTCGCCGCCCGCAGGGCCGGGGGCCGGATACGGCTGCGGGACCCCGACCCCGCCCTACGCGCCCTGCTCGACCTGGTCGGTCTCCGCTTCGAGGTGGAGGGGCAGGTCGAAGAGCGGGAACCAGCGCTGGGTGTCGAGGAAGCAGTGGAACCCCGTGATCCGGCCGTCTGAGATCTCCAGCACCTGGACCGCCCACGGCGAGAAGCCGCCCTTCTCCGGGTCGGGCTTGTACTGGGCGAACCCCGGCAGGCCGTTGACCTGGACCGGCACCAGCCGGGAACCCGCGCAGGGCGCGCCCAGGGTGGTCATGAAGCCGGTGATGTCGCCGACGCCGGTCAGCCACAGGTCGAACGGCGGCATCGTCATCACCGCGTCCTCGTGCAGCAGGGCCGTCAGCGCCGACATGTCGTAGCCCTCGAAGGCCGCGACATAGCGGTCGAGCAGCTTCTGCTGGTCCTCGTCCAGCGGGTCGGAGACGGTCGCGTCGGCGCCCGGCTCCTTCCGCTCGGCCAGGGTCGCGCGGGCCCGCTGGAGGGCGCTGTTGACCGACGCCACGGACGTGCCCAGCAGCTCGGCGACCTCGCTGGCCTTCCAGGCCAGCACCTCGCGCAGGATCAGCACGGCCCGCTGCTTGGCCGGAAGCTGCTGAAGAGCGGCCATGAAGGCGAGCCGCACGGACTCCTTGGCTATCGCCGCCTCCGCCGGGTCGTCGGTCGTGGGCAGCACACGGGCGTCCGGCATGGGCTCCAGCCAGGTGTTGTCCGGGCGAGGGGTCAGGGCCGCCTGGGCGAGCGGGGTGGACTCGGTCAGGTCCATGGGCCTGGCGCGCTTGTTGCCCGCGGTCAGCATGTCCAGGCACACGTTGGTCGCGATGCGGTAGAGCCAGGAGCGGAGGCTGGAGCGGCCCTCGAACTTGTCGTAGCTGCGCCAGGCGCGGATCATCGTGTCCTGCACCGCGTCCTCGGCCTCGAAGGAGGAGCCGAGCATCCGGTAGCAGTACCCCGTCAGCTCCGTCCGGTGTGCTTCCAGTCTGGTGTCCAGATCTGTTGGTGTCGCCGTGCCGTTCGTCATCGTCCACCCACCCCTGTGGAATTTCTGTCACGCGCCATCGCGCCCAGCACTTCGGAAGCTACCGCAGCCCACTGACAACGGCCCCCCGAGCGCACGAACGCGCAGGCAGGAGCAGTGCTTCAGACGAGCTGTTTCACCGACATGAGCAGATGCCGGTGCTCCCCGGCCTTATCCCCAGCTCCCTCGGCGGCCCCCTCGCCCGGCACCGCGTGCAGCAGCGCCCGCTGCCCCGCCCCCAGCAGTTCCAGCCGTACGCGCGGGCTCTCGAAGGACGTCAGCGCGTCCAGCAGATAGGCCGGGTTGAAGGCCACGGGCACCTCGTCGGCGCCGGTCAGCGTGGCCGGCAGCCGCTGGGCCGCCACGTCGTCGCCGTAGCCGGCGCGGAGCATGACGGACCCGTCGGAGGAGAAGTCCAGCCGCACCGGACTGTTCGCCTCCGCCACCACGGCGACCCGCCGCACGGCTTCCGCGAGCTCCTCGCACGCCACCTCGGCGACCGCGGCCCCCGCCATGTCGAACAGCGACTTGTACGTCGGCAGCCGCCCGTCCAGGAGCCGCAGCGCCGTCCGCGTCCGCCCGCCCTCGAAACCGATCAGGCCGCCGCCGGCGGCCGGGTCCCACCCGATCAGCACGTCACCGCAGCGCCCCAGGGACCGCGCGACATCCAGCAGGCGCCGCGCGGGCAGCACCGCTTCGACCACTCCCTCGGCCGCCACCCCCGGCTGCCACTCCAGCCGCCGCACGGCGTACCGGTAGCGGTCCGAAGCGGCCAGTGTCATCTGCCCCTCCTCCAAGCGCAGTTGGACGCCCGTCAGCAGCGGCAGAGTGTCGTCGCGCCCGGCCGCGACGGCGACCTGGGCGACGGCCGTCGCGAACGCGGCGGCGTCCACCGTGCCGTACGGCGCGGGCGGCGCCGGCAGGGCCGGGTACTCGGCGAGGGGCAGCGTCGACAGCCCGAACCGCGTCCCGTCCGCCTCCACCGTGAACCGTGACGCCTCCAGCACACAGCTCACCGGCCCGTCCGGCAGTACCCGGCAGACGTCCAGCAGCCGCCGCCCCGGGACGAGCACCCGCCCGGGCACCGCGACCTCCGCGTCGGCCTCGACCCGTACCGCGGCCTCGAAGTCGAACCCCGTCACGGCCGTCCGTCCCGCGTCCGCCTCCAGCAGCAGCCCGCCCAGCACCGGCACCGGCGTCCGTGCGGGCAGCGCCCGTACGGCCCGGCCCACGGCCTCGGCGAACGCCGTACGGTCGATGCGGAACTCCATGGAAAATCCCCCTGCTCGAATCCGGTGGTCAGCGGAGGCGGACGTTATCCGCGCCCACTGACAACCGGCCTCGACCAGGGGGAACGGCCCGGGTCCCGGGCTCAGGCGGCCGTGGCCAGTCGCCGCTGCATCCGGGCCGCCCGCGTCCCGAAGACCGTGATCGTGACGACGCCCAGGACCGCCAGCAGGCCGACCCCGACGGTCCCGGCCCAGCCGCCCGCGTGGAAGGCGATCGCACCGACCGTGCTGCCCGCGCTGGAGCCGATGTAGTACGCCGACTGGTAGAGCGCCGAGGCCTGTGCGCGGCCGGTCGTGGCCGTCTTGCTCACCGCCGAGGACGCCACCGCGTGGCCCGCGAAGAAACCCCCCGTGATGAGGACCAGGCCCAGCAGGACCAGCGGGAGAGAGCCGGCCAGGGACAGCAGCAGACCCGCCGCCGTCGTGCCGCCGCCCGCGTACAGCGCGCCCCGGCGGCCCAGCCGGCCCACCAGGCGGCCGGCCGTCGACGCCGACACCGTACCGACGAGGTACACCAGGAAGACCGAGCCGATGATGCCCTGCGGCAGCGAGAACGGCGCCTCGGTCAGCCGGTAGCCGATGACCGTGTACACGCCGCCGAACACCGTCATGAACAGCGCGCCGATCGCGTACAGCCGGCACAGCAGCGGGTTGGACAGGTGGTCACGGACCGTCCGGGCCAGCACGCGCGGGCGCAGCGAGCCGGCCTTGAAGTTCCTCGGGGCGGGGAGCAGCAGCCGGAAGGCCACCGCACACGCCACCGCGAGCGCGCCGATCACACCGACGGCGACCCGCCAGCCCCACTCCTGGGCGACCCAGCCGGTGATGACCCGGCCGCTCATCCCGCCGACGCTGTTGCCCGCGACGAACAGTCCGATCGCGGTGACCAGCGCCCTGGGGCTGACCTCCTCCGCGAGATAGGCCGTCGCCGACGCGGGCAGCCCGGCCAGGGCCGCGCCCTGGAGCGCCCGCAGCACGACCAGGACGCCCAGCGAGGGGGCGAAGGGCACCAGCAGTCCGACGGTCACCGCCACGGCCAGCGAGGCCGTCATGACCGTACGCCGTCCGAAGCGCTCCGACAGGGCGCTCATCGGCAGCACGAACAGCGCCAGCCCGCCCGTCGCGGCGGCCACCGTCCAGCTCGCGTCGCTCGCCGCCACCCCGAACTCGCCGGAGATCAGCGGGAGCAGCGCCTGCGTGGAGTACAGCAGCGCGAAGGTCGCCACACCTGCGAGGAAGAGGGCGAGGCTCATCCGGCGGTAGCCGGGCCCGCCCGGGGACATGCGTGAGTCGGCGGCAGGGACAGAGGCATCGGCGCCCACGGTGATGGACGCCCCGGTACTGGCGGGAGACATGCCTCGAACCTACGGACGCGCCCACTGATCCGTCCAATGCATGAAACCGTCATAATCGTTCCCATGGCGCATCAACACAGTTCAACGGCTCGGCTGTCACCGTCCAGTGACACAGAAGACATGGCGGAGATGTCGAAGGTGCTGGCGCCCCGCCTCGCGTACTTCGCCGGCGTCGCCCGCACCGAGCACGTCACCCGCGCCGCCCAGGAGATGAACGTCCCCCAGTCGACCCTCTCCCGGGCCATGGTCCGACTGGAGCAGGACCTCGGCGTGGACCTCTTCGCCCGCCACGGCCGCACGGTCTCCCTCACCCCGGCCGGACGCACCTTCCTCACCTCCGTCGAGCGGGCCCTGGCCGAGGTCGAGCGCGCCGCCGAGGAGGTCCGGGCCGACGCCGACCCCGCCACCGGCAAGGTCGCCTTCGGCTTCCTGCACACCATGGGCGCCGAGACGGTCCCGGGCCTGCTCCAGGCCTTCCGCGCCGACCATCCGCGCGTCCGCTTCAGCCTCGTCCAGAACTACGGCGAGGCCATGCTCGAACGCCTGCGCGCCGGCGATCTGGACCTGTGCCTGACGTCCCCCGTGCCCGACGCCCCCGACCTGGTCGCGCGCCGCCTCGACGAACAGAAGCTCCGCCTCGTCGTCCCCGCGGACCACTCCCTCGCGGGCCGCCGCCGCATCCGCCTCGCCGAGGCCGCGGACGAAATGTTCGTCACCCTGGAACCCGGCTACGGCCTCCGCCGCATCACCGACGACCTCTGCCAGGAGGCCGGCTTCAAGCCCCGCGTCGCCTTCGAGGGCGAGGAGGCGGAAACCCTGCGGGGCCTGGTGGCAGCGGGCCTCGGAGTGGCCCTCCTGCCCCCGCCGGCCGTCCCGCGTCCGGGGGTGGTGGAACTGACGGTTACGGCCCCCCGGGCGGCCCGCGAAATCGGCGTGGCTTGGCTGGAAGGCCACCCGGACACGCCCCCGGTAGCAGCCTTCAAGAAGTTCCTGCTCTCCAGAAGGGGCAGCTTGTTGCCAACCTAGGGGCGCGGGGAACTGCGCGACAAGCCACGGCGGACCCGCACAGGCCAATGGACAACCACCCCCGCGGCGCTACCGCCTCGAAGGACTGAACCCCGCAGCCAACGGCATCCGCAACCCCAACGGCGGCGGCGCGGCGAAAGCGTCCCGCACGGGCCGGGACACGGCCCGCCCGAACAAGGCCCCCATCACGAAGTCCTCGGCCAGCGCGAGAACTTCATCCCGGTACTGACTCAACCCGTGCCCGTCCGCGTGCACTTCGAACCGGCACACATCCCGATTCGCCTTCTTCGCCCGCGCCGCCAGCCGGAACGACAACTCGGGATCGGTCCGCCCGTCGTTCGTGCCGTGCACGATCAGCACCTGCCGTCCCACCAGCTGTTTCACCGGTTCGGGTGGCGCGGCCACATCCTCCTCCGGCAGCCAGGGGGCGAGTGCCAGCACGGAGTTGACGGCCTCGTGCCCACCCGCCCGCAACCCGGCCCGGCCGCCCATCCCGATGCCGGCGAGGCAGACGGGAACGTCTCCGTAACGCCGTACGACCTCGTCGGCGGCCCAGGCCGCGTCGGTCGCGAGGTTGGCCTCGCTGCCGTTCCAGCCGCGGTAGCGGTAGTGCACGACGTGGGTGACGAGACCCTCGTCCCGGCCCGCGCGGGCCAGGCGGCGCCCGAGGGCGCGTACGGAGGCGGTCGCCACCATGGGGGACGGCCTGCGGCCGGAGACCTCGTCGCCGCCGGGGAGCAGCAGCACCACGCCGCTCACCGCCGACGGCTCCGGACCGAATGTCCTGCCCAGCCGGGCCCTGCGAACCGGCGTCGGTTGGTGTGCCATGGCAGAACAGTGTCAGAAGCGCGGGTGTACTCGACCCGTCCTTGGGGTCACCGTTACGTATCGACGGAAACGTAAAGGACACGAGGACGCGCGATCTACGCGCGTAGGAGTTAGAGTGCGGAAATGACGAGCCAGACCACCGCGAACACCCCGACACCGGACCAGATCCACCGGGCGCCCAAGGTTCTGCTGCACGACCACCTAGACGGCGGCCTGCGTCCCGCCACGATCGTCGAACTCGCCCACGCGACGGGCTACTCCCAGCTCCCCGAGACCGACCCGGAGAAGCTCGGCGTCTGGTTCCGCGAGGCCGCCGACTCCGGTTCCCTGGAACGGTACCTGGAGACCTTCTCCCACACCGTCGGCGTCATGCAGACCCGCGACGCCCTGGTCCGGGTCGCCGCCGAGTGCGCCGAGGACCTCGCCGAGGACGGCGTCGTGTACGCCGAGGTGCGCTACGCCCCCGAGCAGCACCTGGAGGGAGGTCTGAGCCTCGAAGAGGTCGTCGAGGCCGTCAACGAGGGCTTCCGGGAAGGCGAGCGCCGGGCCCGGGAGAGGGGCCTGCGCATCCGCGTCGGCGCCCTGCTCACCGCCATGCGGCACGCCGCCCGCGCCCTGGAGATCGCGGAACTCGCCAACCGCTACCGCGACCTGGGTGTCGTCGGCTTCGACATCGCCGGTGCCGAGGCCGGCTACCCGCCCACCCGGCACCTGGACGCCTTCGAGTACCTCAAGCGCGAGAACAACCACTTCACCATCCACGCCGGCGAGGCCTTCGGGCTGCCCTCCATCTGGCAGGCCCTCCAGTGGTGCGGCGCCGACCGGCTCGGGCACGGTGTGCGGATCATCGACGACATCCAGGTCCACGAGGACGGCAGCGTCGAACTCGGGCGGCTCGCCTCGTACGTCCGGGACAAGCGCATCCCCCTGGAGCTGTGCCCGAGCTCCAACCTCCAGACCGGGGCGGCGGCCTCGTACGCCGAGCACCCCATCGGGCTGCTGCGCCGGCTGCACTTCCGGGCCACGGTGAACACCGACAACCGCCTCATGTCCCACACCAGCATGAGCCGGGAATTCGAGCACCTTGTCGAGGCGTTCGGTTACACGCTCGACGACATGCAGTGGTTCTCAGTCAATGCGATGAAATCAGCGTTCATTCCTTTCGATGAACGGCTGGCCATGATCAATGACGTGATCAAGCCCGGATATGCCGAGCTGAAGTCCGAATGGCTGTTCCGGCAGACCGCTTCCACCAGCGGTTTTGTGACTCCGGAGGGCTGACCCGGGAGTAATCGGCACACAGGGAATGCGGACGGTGTTCACAGGCCGTCCGCATTTCGATGTTTGCGGGGGGTGGTGCCGCGTGATTACGGTCGCCGCACCGCTCAAACACCCCGTCACCATTGCGAGGACGCATTTTCATGAAGCAGTCTGCTGCCAAGTCCCTCGGTGTCGCCGCTCTCGGTGCCGCCTTCGCCGCCACCGGTGCGGGCGCCGCCAGCGCCGCCCCGGCCGTCCCGGACACCGCCCAGGCGCTGGAGACCGTCACCCGGGCGCTCCCGGCGGAGCAGCTCTCCCAGACGCTGCCGGCGGGCTCGGCGGAGGCGGTGGGCCAGGGGCAGACCTTGGCCGGTACCGGTCTCGCCGCCGCCCAGCCGGCAGCCGGGCAGCTGCTCGCCCAGGGCCCTGCCGGCCCGGCCGCCGGGCTGCTCGGCGGGCTCCCGGTGAACGGCGTTCCGGTCGCCTGACCCTCCCGCCCGGGCGGAACACACGCCGATGGGGCGCACCCCTGGAACCAGGGTGCGCCCCATCGGCGTTCTCGCGGACGGTCGTTACCAGGCTGCCTGTGCCTTGCTCTGCACCTTGTTCTCCGAGGGCAGCAGGATCCACAGCGCGATGTACAGCAGGAACTGCGGGCCGGGCAGCAGGCACGAGACCAGGAAGATCACCCGCATCGTCGTCGTGGAGGTGCCGAAGCGCCGGGCCAGTGCGGCGCACACTCCGCCGATCATGCGGCCGTGGGTGGGGCGGGCGAGGCGGGACATGTGCGTCTCCTTCAGCGTCGGGGCGTGAGGCCTCTCGTCCGAGTACCCCATCTGCACTCCACGCTACGGAGATGAAGGGGGCAAAGCGTCGCTCCACGGGGCGATCCCGACCCTGGGAATCGTCGGGGTCCGACCCTGAGCCGGCTCCTCCGGGGGAAGGGGCGCACCGGTCAGGCGCACGAGGGTGCGGCGGCGCAGCCAGGAGCGGCCGGCCGGGACGAGCGCGAGATGCGCCAGGGCCACGCCCGCGGTGTTCAGGAAGAGCGAGTCGACGTCGACGACCTGGCCCGGAACGCCGGTCTGGAGCAGTTCGATACCGAGCGACAGCAGGGCGCCGGCCGTGACGGTGCGCAGCAGGGACGCCAGCGGCGAGACGACCAGTCTCCCGCTCACCATCGGCAGCAGCACGCCCAGCGGGGCGAGCAGGGCCAGCCCCTCGCAGATCCGCCGGGTCGCCTCGGGCCAGCCCAGGGCGAGATCGGCGCGGATTCCGTCGAACGGCCGCAGATTGGCGGGCATCACCCAGGGCACGTTCAGCGGCCGCAGCGTGAACCAGGCGACGAACGCGAGGTGTGCGACGAGGAGGACACCTCCTGTCACACGGATGCGGAACTCGGCGCTGCCGCCGATGGAGCCTTGACGCTGCACGCCCCCCTAGACGCGGCCTCCGGCAGGATCGGTTCCGGGATGCCCCCCGATACGCCTGTGAGGCATGCGCCACAGCCCGGCGGAACCCGGCCCGCTCACTCCCGGGGCACGTCCTTGGACGGTGGTTCCTTGCTGCCCGGGCGGGCCCGGACCTCGTCGGTGCACTCCCAGCGGCGCGGGGGCTCGGCGCCGGGGCCGCCCAGGACCACGGAGCCGTCGCCCTCGGCGGCCGCCGAGTCGGAGAAGGTGCAGACGATCTGGGCGAGGGCGTACGAGGTGAGGCTGTCCGGCGTCGTGCTCAGCCGCAGCGTGTCCTCCGGGTCGCCGGGCCGCGGCCCGCTCACCTTGATGCCGCCGCGTACGTCCGTGCTGTAGCCGGCCTCCTTCTCGGCGGGCGACGGCGGCGCCGCGAGCTGGTCGAGCAGGCCCTGCGCCACCAGCATGCGCCGCTCGGAGTCGGCCGCGCCGTCCGGGACCCGTACGGTCCGGTCGACGGTCACCAGCGACGACCCGCACAGCAGGAACACCTGGACCGGCAGCCCCCGGGCGGCCTGCGTCGACACGTCCGGCTCGGCGAGCGAACACCGCACCCGCGACGGCGCGGGCCCGAAGTTCGTCGGCACCTCCGTGGCCCGGATCCCGCAGCCGGCGAGCAGCAGGGCGAGCACCGACACGGCACCGATCCGAGCCCTGGACACGAGACGTGTGGTCATCAGGCGTCCTCCTTCGAGTCCTCGCCCCGGTCCTGGCCGGTGTCGTCCCCGTGCTCCGGCTCGCCCTCGGCGGGCTGTTCCCCCGGCGCGTACGTGTGGCGCGGGAGCCGCAGGGTGAACACCGCGCCCGAGTCGGGCGAGTTGGCCGCGGTGATCTCGCCGCCGTGGATGTGGGCGTTCTCCAGGGCGATGGATAGGCCCAGGCCACTGCCCTCGGAGCGCGGCCGGGACGCGCTGGCCTTGAAGAAACGGTCGAAGACGTGCGGCAGGACGTCCTCGGGGATGCCGGGCCCGTGGTCCTGCACCTCGATGACGAGCGAGTCGTCCTCCACCCGGACGGACACCCGCACCGGGGAGCCGCCGTGCTTGAGCGCGTTGCCGATGAGGTTGGCCAGGATGACGTCCAGGCGGCGCGGGTCCAGCCGGGCGTGGATGCCGCGCTCGGCGTCCAGCTCGACCGCGTCCAGCCAGGCGCGGGCGTCGATGCAGGCGGTGATCTGGTCGGCGATGTCGACGTCGTCCAGGACGAGCCGGGCCGTGCCCGCGTCGAAGCGGGTGACCTCCATCAGGTTCTCGACCAGGTCGTTCAGCCGCCGCGTCTCGCTGACCACCAGCCGCACGGCGGGCTCGATCATCGGGTCCATGCTCCCGGTCTCCGCTTCCAGCTCCTCCTCCAGCACCTCCGTCACGGCGGTGATGGCGGTGAGCGGCGTGCGCAGCTCATGGCTCATGTCGGCCACGAACCGCCGGGACGCCTCGTCCCGCGCGGCCATGTCGGCGACCCGCTTCTCCAGCGCCTCGGCCGCCTTGTTGAACGTCCGTGACAGGTCGGCGAGTTCGTCGGTCCCGGACACCCGGAGCCGGGTGTCCAGCTTGCCCTCGCCGAGCCGCCGCGCGGCCGTCCCGAGCCGCTGCACCGGCTTCAGCACGGTCGTCGCGGCGGCCTGCGCGAGGAGCGCCGAGCCGATCAGCGCGAGCCCCGTGGCGATCCCCAGCGACCAGGCCAGCGAGTTGAGGTCCTTCGCCTCCGGCTCCAGCGACTTCAGCATGTAACCGGTCGGACCGCCGCCGATCACCCGCGTCCCGGCCACGAGGTACGGCGTGTCGTGGTCGACGACCCGCTGCCAGTACAGGTGGTGCGGGTGCTTGACCTCCCCGTCGACCTTCTGCGTCTTGTTCACCGCCGTGCGCAGCGAGACGGGCACGTCCCGCAGCGAGAAGCCGCTCAGCCCGCCGGAGCTGCCGTAGACGGTCCTGCCGTCGGCGTTGCTCGCGACCAGCAGCACGCTGAAGCGCTGGTCGCTGCCCGCCATCTGGCCCGCGGTGTGCTGGAGCTCGTCCTGCGTCGGACGCTCGGGCAGCGCGCCCGCCCGGTTCTGCATCTCCTGCTCGAAGTCGCGCAGCACGGCGTCCTGAGTGCGGGTGAGCACGGCCTCGCGGTTGAGCCAGTACGCGATGCCGGACGCGGACACGGCGGCCGTCAGCGCCACCAGGCCGAAGACGACGACCAGCCTCAGCCGCAGGCTGGTGAAGCGCAGCCGCGACAGAACTCCCTTGCGCGCCGCGGTCCAGCCGCGGTCCCCCCCTTGGTGGTGCCGCTGTGTCACTGAGGCGGATCCAGCCGGTAGCCGACACCACGCACGGTCCGGATCAGCGTCGGGGACGAGGGCACGTCCTCGACCTTGGCGCGCAGCCGCTGGACACAGGCGTCCACCAGTCGCGAGTCGCCCAGGTAGTCGTGCTCCCACACCAGCCGCAGGAGCTGCTGCCGGGACAGCGCCTGCCCCGGCCGCCGGCTCAGCTCCAGCAGCAGCCGCAGCTCGGTCGGCGTGAGCTGGAGGTCCTCGCCGTTCTTCGTCACGGTCATCGCCGAGCGGTCGATGACGAGGCTGCCGAAGCTCGCCGCGTCGTTCGACTCCCGCTCGCCGCGCCGCAGCACGGCCCGGATCCGGGCGTCCAGCACCCGCCCCTGCACCGGTTTGACGACGTAGTCGTCGGCGCCGGACTCCAGCCCGACGACCACGTCGATGTCGTCGTTGCGCGCGGTCAGCAGGATGATCGGCAACTGGTCCGTGCGCCGGATGCGCCGGCACACCTCGAACCCGTCGATGCCGGGCAGCATCACATCCAGCACGATCAGATCCGGCCGCTGCTCGCGCAGCAGCTTCAGACCGTCCTCACCACTGGCAGCGGTCGCCACCCGGTGACCCTGGCGCGTCAGAGAGAGCTCCAGGGCCGTCCGGATGGCGTCGTCGTCCTCGATCAGCAACAGGGAAGGCACGGGCACATTCTGGCCTATGGAGGGGTCACGGTTCGACCTGTGGGCCGAGATGAGATCCGCGCGTAGCTCCGGCGCCGGTGTACGGCGTGTGTCCGCCATATGGCCGAGCCCTGTGACAGGTCTGTGACAGTCGGCGGACACGGCCATGAAAGTGCCGCGGCAAGCTTTTCGGCACAAGGCAGGAAAGCCCGCCCGACCGGCGGGCCGCACACCGGAAGTCCACGACGGGGGGCGCGAGATGAACACGCTGCACGGCATCAGCACCAGCGCAGTGATCACGCGTCTGCACGACGTGAACCGGGGTTCCGAGAAGTCCGGTGCCGTGAGCGGGCGGGGGTGCGCTCGCGGCACCGGGCGTCAGCACACCGCCTTCATGACGGTGGTTGACGCACACACGGGGGAGAACAAGGGGTCGGGGGAGGCTCACGGGGGAGCCGCGTACAGGGAGGACTCGGGGGAGCGCCGCTCGCTGTCGGAGGCGGAGTTCACCGCCTACGTCCAGGAGCGCCGCGCCTCCCTGTACGCCACCGCCTACCACCTCACCGGCGACCGCTTCGAGGCCGAGGACCTGCTCCAGAGCGCGCTGTTCTCGACGTACCGGGCGTGGGACCGGATCAGCGACAAGGCCGCGGTCGGCGGATACCTCCGCCGCACCATGACCAACCTGCACATCAGCGCCTGGCGGCGCCGCAAGCTCAACGAGTACCCGACCGAGGAACTCCCGGAGACGCCCGGCGACACGGACGCGATGCGCGGCACCGAGCTGCGCGCGGTCCTGTGGCAGGCGCTGGCCCGGCTGCCCGAGCTCCAGCGCACCATGCTGGTCCTGCGCTACTACGAGGGCCGCACGGACCCGGAGATCGCGGAGATCCTCGACATCAGTGTCGGCACGGTGAAGTCCAGCATCTGGCGGTCGCTCCGCCGGCTGCGCGAGGACGAGGTCCTCAGCTTCGGCCGTGACGAGGAGGACGCCTTCGGCGAGCTCGTCGCCTGAGGCTGGGGGGAAGCACCAAAAAGGGGGCCCACGGGGGAACTGCGGAGACGCTGGGGGGCGTCTCCTCAGGAGAGTGGGGGGAACACGGGGGAGGACAACGGGGGAGCACAGGAGCGGGACTGGAGGACCGGGGGGTCCGTCCGGTCCCGCTTTCTTTTGTTTCCTCTGCTCGCCTGTCGTCCCTCAGGCCGCTGTACGGAGGGACGCGCACCGGCCCGCCGCCGCGGCCGCCAGCCGCCCCATCGCCTCGTCGCGGTCGCAGGCGTACGCGCCCAGCGCGGTCTGGCGGGCGACGATCGAACGTTCCTCCCGCATCAGACGCCAGCCGCGGCGCAGCAGGAACGGCACCGACTTGCGGCCCTCCCTCAGGTCCCGCAGGAAGCGGCGGCGGAACGTCTTCACCGGGCCGCGGCTCAGGCACAGCGCGTCGGCGAGGACGCCGAGCTCCCGGCAGCGCGTGACGATCTCCGCGGCGAAGATGCCTTCCGCGATGAACAGCGGGGTACGCCCGATGTCCACCGTCTCCGTGCCGGTGCGGGCGCTCCGCGCGATGTCGTAGACGGGGACGTCCGTCCGGCCCGTGCGGCACAGCCGGGTGATCGCGGCGACGGCCGTGTCGGCGTCCCACGACTCCGGATGGTCCCAGTCGATGTCCGAACTCCCCGCCACCAGCGGCAGCGTCGGGTCGTCGCCCTCCTTGTAGAAGTCGTCGAGCCGCAGCACCGGGAGGCCGGAGCGGGCCGCGAGGAGGGACTTGCCGGAGCCGGATGGGCCGCAGAGCAGCACGACTCGCGTCGGTATGGGGAGAGGAGAACTCACGGGACACCAGTGTGAGGCATCCATCGGGTGCCGTACGACCCCGCGGGTCGCCTTTGATGCGCGCGTCACACCTCAACTACCCTTTGTATCGAATCGATTACCCAGTGCATCAGAAGGTGGCAGCGATGGCCCGACACGACTCACCCAAGAAGCCGACCGCCCAGCGTGCCCTGACCCTCCTCGCGACCGCGGGAATGGCGCTGGGAGCGGGTGCGGCTACGGCCGCCGCGGGCACCGGCTCGGTCTTGGACGATGCCCGCACCTCTCTCGGCAGGACCGACGCCCGGTCCGGCCTCCAGGCTGCGACCGACACCGTCGGCCACACCACCGGACCGGTCGCGGGCCTCAAGCCCAACCCCCTCGTCGGCACGGGAGCCGACCCGCTCGACAACAGCGTCGGCACCGAGGTCGCCGACTTCAAGCCGGTGACGTCCAAGGAGCTGACGGGGCCGGTGGCGCAGGCGCAGTCGGTCGAGAGCATTCCGGTGGTGGGGCAGGCGGCGGGGTCGCTGTCGCAGTAGCTCACCGGCCCCGCAGCGGGACCTCCCGGACCAGCCAGGACACCGCGAACGCCACGGCGCACAGCGCGGCCGTGCCGAGCGCGACTCCGTGCAGTCCGTCCACCACGCCCGTCCGGACGGCGTGCCGGACCGGTTCCGGAAGGTCCCGCAGCAGCTCGGGGGTGAGCTCGCCGCCGGTCAGCCGCGCGCCGTCGGCGCCGAGCTCGTCCGTGACGGTGGCCGTGAGGCGGCCCGTGTAGACGGAGCCGAGGACCGCGACGCCGAGCGAGCCGCCGATGGTGCGCAGCAGCGTCTGGGTGCCACTGGCCGCACCCATGTCGCGCGATTCCGCGCTGTTCATCGTGATGAGCATCGCCGGCTGCATCAGACAGCCGATGCCCACGCCGAGCAGCAACGTCAGGCCTGAGGCCACCGGCGCCGACGTCGTCGTGCCGAGGGTCAGCAGAGCCAGCGCCCCGGCCGCGGCCAGCGCGCCGCCCGCGATGGGGTAGGGGCGGTAGTGGCCGCCGTCGCCGACCCGGCGGCCGATGACGAGCTGGGCGCCCATCATGCCCAGCATCAACGGGAGCAGCAGCAGCCCGCTCTCGGTGGACGACATGTCCCGCACGAACTGCATGTACTGCGGCAGGTAGCTCGCCGCCGCCAGCATGGCCGCGCCGGTGACACAGCTGAGGATCTGCGCCACGGTGAAGTTGCGGTCGCGGAACAGCCGGGGCGGGATCACCGGATCCGGGGCGCGCCGCTCGACCCGTACGAAGGCGACCAGCGCGACCGTGGAGACCACGGCGAGCCCGATGATCTGCGGTGACGACCAGGCGTACGTCGTCCCCGCCCAACTCCCCAGCAGCGTCAGGGCGAGGATCGCGCCGGTCAGCAGGCCGGCGCCGGCGAGGTCGATGCGCGGCTCGGCACGGGTGGCGCGCAGCCGCACCCCGAAGCCGACGAGTGCGAGCGCCACGGCGCCGACCGGAACGTTGACGTAGAACACCCAGCGCCAGTCGAGCTGGTCGGTGAGCAGGCCGCCGACCAGCGGGCCGCCGATCATCGCCGCGGGCAGCAGTACCCCGATCAGCGACTGGGCGCGCCCGGCCTCCGCCGGGGTGAGCAGCGTGCCGATGAGCGCGAGCGCGCCCACGAACAGTCCGCCCGCGCCGATCCCCTGAAGGGCCCGGAAGGCGATCAACTGGCCCATGTCCTGGGCGACTCCGCACAGCACGGAGCCGATGAGGAACACGGTGATGGAGGTGAGGTAGCCGTACTTGTGGCCGTACAGGTCGCCGAGTTTGCCCCAGAGGGGCGTGGTGACGGCGGTGGTGAGCAGGTAGGCCGTGATCACCCAGGACAGGTGGTCCAGGCCGCCCAGGTCGCCGACGATGGTGGGCAGTGCGGTGCCGACGACGGTTCCGTCGAGCGTGGCGAGCACGATACCGAGCAGCAGGCCGAGGATGACGAGCCGGGAGGGCGGGGGATCCGGCCGGGCCGAGTCCGCTGTGGTGCCCGCAGGTGAGTCCATGGCCTCCTCGGGGCGGGCCCCGGCGGTCATGCGACGTAGCCGCGGACGGACTTGGCGTCCCGCAGGGCGTGGCCCCACCAGGCGAGCTGGTCGAGCAGGGCCTTCGCGGCCGTGTCGGCGGCGGGGTCGGTGCAGGTGCCGTCCGGGTCGAAGCGGCTCCAGGCGTTGTGGAAGCTGACGGTGTTGCGGATGGTCGTGGCGTTCAGCTCGGCCATGACGACCCGCAGCTGTTCCACCGCGCGCAGACCGCCCGACAGGCCGCCGTACGAGACGAAGCCGACGGGCTTGCCGTGCCACTCCTCGCCGTGCCAGTCGATCGCGTTCTTCAGGGACGCCGGGAAGCTGTGGTTGTACTCGGGCGTGACGAGGACGAAGGCGTCGGCGGCCGCGAGCCGGGGCGACACGAGGGCCAACTGCTCCTCGGTGCCGGGCGGCGGCTGCTGACCGAAGGCCGGGAACACCGTCGGCAGCGGCGTCTCGGCGAGATCGACGACGTCGGCGCGCAGGTCGTCGCGCTGGTCGAGGTGGCCGGTCAGCCACTTCGTCACGACGGGCGCGAAGCGTCCCTCCCGGGTCGAGCCGACGAGGACGGCGACACGGAGCGGTGCGGCGGTGGCGGGCATGGGTCTCCCCCTGGATGTGTACGGCGTATCTCCGGTGCGTACAACGTACACAGCGATGTGTACGTCGTCTACTGGCGATACGCTGTACACGACACCGACCGGGAGGAGCGGACCATGGCGGCCGGCAAGAAGGAGGGCCAGGAGAGCGGGACCGACACACCGTCTCTCTGGGAGCGCATGGAGCGGCCCGCCCCGGCCCCTCGCACCTCACTGACCCTGGAGCGGATCGCCGCCGCCGCGGTCGAGATCGCCGACGAGGAGGGCGGCGCGGCCGTCACCATGCGCCGCCTGGCCGAAAAGCTCGGCGTCGCGCCCATGGCCGCCTACCGGCACGTCAACGGCAAGGACGACCTCTGGGCGCTGATGATCGACCGGGTGTCCCGGGAGCTGGCCGCGCCGGACGGGGCGACGGACTGGCGGGAGGTGCTGCGCTCCTACGCCCTCCAGACCCGGGACCTGATGCTCGCCCACCCGTGGATGGCGGTCATGCCCACCCCGGTGATCATGCTGACGCCGTCGCGGATGGCCGTGGCGGAACGGCAGTTGGCCGCGCTCGCCGTCTGCGGCTTGGACGCCGACTCGGTGATGGCCGCGTTCCGGACCGTCACCTCCTTCGTGCACGGTTCCGCCCAGACCGAGATCGGCATGCGGGAGTACCAGGAACGCCATGGCTGGACCAGCGGCGACGAGACCCGCCGGGCCCTCGCCCCGCAGATGGTCTACCTGATGAGCACGGGCCGCTATCCGACCTACGACCAGTACGCCCTCAGCGCTACCCGCAAGGACGACCGGGCCTGGGAGTTCGCCTTCGGCCTCGACTGCGTGCTCGACGGCATCGCGCAGCGCCTCGGGATCTGACGGGGGCGTACGCGAAAGAAGCCCCGGCCCTCCTGGACGGAGGAGGGCCGGGGCTTCCGCTGTGAGGGGTGCCTAGTACGAGGAACCCGACGCGCCCAGTGACCCCGTGGGGTGCCAGACCGTTTTGGTCTCCAGGAACGCCGTCATGCGGTCGATGCCGGGAGTCTCCGCGTAATCCACAGGCTGTGGACGGAGGACGCGCTTGAGGTTGTCGGCCGCGGCGATCTCCAGTTCCTTAGCGAGAACCTCGTCGGCGCCCGCGAGGTCGATCGCGTTGACGTCCTGGTGGGCGGCGAGCGGGGTGGCGATCTCCTCCGTGCGGCCCGACAGTACGTTGACCACACCGCCGGGGACGTCTGAGGTGGCAAGCACCTCGGCGAGCGACAGGGCGGGCAGTGGGGCCTTCTCGCTGGCCACCACGACCGCCGTGTTGCCGGTGGCGATCACCGGGGCGAGCACCGACACCAGGCCCAGGAAGGACGACTCCTGGGGCGCCAGGACCGCGACCACGCCCGTCGGCTCGGGGGAGGACAGGTTGAAGAACGGGCCCGCGACCGGGTTGCCGCCGCCGACCACCTGGGCGATCTTGTCGGTCCAGCCCGCGTACCAGACCCAGCGGTCGATCGTCGCGTCCACGACCGCCGCCGCCTTGGACTTCGACAGCCCCTCGGCGTCGGCCACCTCACGCGTGAACTGGTCGCGGCGGCCCTCCAGCATCTCGGCGACGCGGTAGAGGACCTGGCCCCGGTTGTACGCCGTCGCGCCGGACCAGCCGCCGAACGCCTTGCGGGCCGCGACGACCGCGTCGCGGGCGTCCTTGCGGGAGGACAGGGGTGCGTTCGCCAGCCACTTGCCCTTCGAGTCCGTCACCTCGTACACCCGGCCGCTCTCGGAACGCGGGAACTTGCCCCCCACGTACAGCTTGTAGGTCTTGAGGACACTCAGTCGTGCGTCAGACATCGAGGTACGCCTCCAGGCCGTGGCGGCCGCCCTCGCGGCCGAAGCCCGACTCCTTGTAACCGCCGAACGGCGAGGTCGGGTCGAACTTGTTGAACGTGTTGGACCAGACGACGCCCGCGCGGAGCTTGTTCGCGACCGCCAGGATGCGGGAGCCCTTCTCCGTCCAGATGCCGGCCGAGAGGCCGTACGGCGTGTTGTTGGCCTTGGCGACCGCCTCGTCCGGGGTGCGGAAGGTCAGCACCGACAGCACCGGGCCGAAGATCTCGTCGCGGGCGACGGTGTGCGCCTGGGTGACGTTCGTGAAGAGTGTCGGGGCGAACCAGTAGCCGCTCTCCGGCAGTTCACAGGCCGCCGACCAGCGCTCGGCGCCCTCCGCCTCGCCCTGCTCGACGAGCGAGGTGATGCGCGTGAGCTGCTCCTCGGAGTTGATCGCGCCGATGTCCGTGTTCTTGTCCAGCGGGTCGCCGAGGCGGAGCGTCGACAGCCGGCGCTTCAGGGACGCCAGCAGCTCGTCCTGGATCGACTCCTGGACCAGCAGGCGGCTGCCCGCGCAGCAGACCTGGCCCTGGTTGAAGAAGATGCCGTTCACGATGCCCTCGACGGCCTGGTCCACGGGTGCGTCGTCGAAGACGATGTTGGCGCCCTTGCCGCCCAGTTCGAGCGTGACCTTCTTGCGGGTGCCGGCGACCGTGCGGGCGATCTCCTTGCCGACGGCCGTGGAACCGGTGAAGGCGACCTTGTTCACATCCGGGTGGGCCACCAGCGCAGCGCCCGCGCCGCCGAAGCCGGGGAGGATGTTGACGACACCCTTCGGCAGGCCCGCCTGGCGGCAGATGTCCGCGAAGAACAGCGCCGAGAGCGGGGTGGTCTCGGCAGGCTTCAGGACGACCGTGTTGCCGGTCGCGAGCGCCGGGGCGATCTTCCACGCCAGCATCAGCAGCGGGAAGTTCCAGGGGATGACCTGGCCCGCCACGCCCAGCGGCCGCGGGTTCGCGCCGAAGCCGGCGTGGTCGAGCTTGTCGGCCCAGCCCGCGTAGTAGAAGAAGTGCGCGGCGACGAGCGGGAGGTCGGCGTCCCTCGTCTCCTTGATGGGCTTGCCGTTGTCCAGCGTCTCCAGGACGGCCAGCTCGCGGCTGCGCTCCTGGATGATCCGCGCGATGCGGAACAGGTACTTGGCGCGCTCCGAGCCGGGCAGCGCCGACCACTTCTCGAAGGCCTTGCGGGCGGCCTGCACCGCGCGGTCGACGTCCGCCTCGCCGGCCTGGGCGACCTCGGAGAGGACCTCCTCGGTGCTCGGCGAGACCGTCTTGAAGACCTTGCCGTCGGCCGCTTCCACGAACTCGCCGTCGATGAACAGGCCGTACGAGGGCGCGATGTCGACGATCGAGCGCGACTCGGGCGCCGGGGCGTATTCGAATACCGATGCCATGGTGATCAGTCCACCGTCACGTAGTCGGGGCCGGAGTAGCGGCCGGTGGCCAGCTTCTGGCGCTGCATCAGCAGGTCGTTCAGCAGCGAGGAGGCGCCGAAGCGGAACCAGTGGTTGTCCAGCCAGTCCTCGCCGGCGGTCTCGTTGACCAGCACGAGGAACTTGATGGCGTCCTTGGAGGTGCGGATGCCGCCGGCCGGCTTCACGCCGACCTGGATGCCGGTCTGTGCACGGAAGTCACGTACCGCCTCCAGCATGAGGAGCGTGTTCGCCGGGGTCGCGTTGACGGCGACCTTTCCGGTGGACGTCTTGATGAAGTCCGCGCCCGCCAGCATCCCGAGCCAGCTCGCGCGGCGGATGTTGTCGTACGTCGACAGCTCGCCGGTCTCGAAGATGACCTTCAGGCGCGCGGACGTGCCGCAGGCCTCCTTCACGGCGATGATCTCGTCGTACACCTTCAAGTATCGGCCCGAGAGGAACGCCCCGCGGTCGATGACCATGTCGATCTCGTCGGCGCCCGCGGCGACGGCCTCGCGCACGTCGGCCAGCTTGACGGTGAGCGGGGCGCGGCCGGCCGGGAACGCCGTGGCGACGGAGGCGACCTTCACGCCGGAGCCGGCGACGGCCTCCTTGGCCACGGCCACCATGTCGGGGTAGACGCAGACCGCGGCCGTGCTGGGCGTCGTACGGTCGGTCGGGTCGGGCCGGACCGCCTTCGCGCCGAGCGCCCGGACCTTGCCCGGGGTGTCCGCGCCTTCCAGCGTCGTCAGGTCGACCATCGAGATGGCGAGGTCGATGGCGTACGCCTTCGCGGTCGTCTTGATCGAACGGGTGCCGAGGGAGGCCGCACGCCCCTCCAGGCCGACCGCGTCGACGCCGGGGAGCCCGTGGAGGAAGCGGCGCAGCGCGCTGTCGGACGCGGTGACGTCCTTGAGGGGGTGAGCTGCGGTGAGTGCAGAACTGGGCATGGTCACCAGACGAGCATATCTACGCGCGTAGCGGCTGTACAGCCCCCGGGGCTCGCTCAGGTGCGGTTGAGGTGGCCGGCATACGGTCCGGCAGAATCGAGGCATGACGAGCCCCGAACCCCAGTCACCAGCGCCGCAGCCTCCGGAGCCCGAGTCCAAGGACCGGGTGTACCGGTCGGTTCCCGCCATCGCCGGTGGCGTGCTGCTGCTCGCCATCGCCGGGTGGCTCGGCATCGACGCGGTGACCTCGGGCGGCGGGCGTACGCCGTGGATGGCGCTCGCCGTGCTGATCCTGGTCGTGCCGCTGGTCGTCGCCTTCACGCTGCGGCCCGCGGTGTACGCGAGCGAGGACCGGCTGCGCATCCGCAACCCGTTCCGCCTCATCGTGCTGCCCTGGGGGCGGATCGCCTCGCTGAAGTCCGCCTACTCGAACGAGGTCCTCACGGAGTCCGGCGCGAAGTACCAGCTGTGGGCCGTGCCCGTTTCCTTGCGTGCCCGCAAGAAGGCCGCCCGGCGTGAGATGCGGGCGACGGCCCAGGCGCGGCGGGGGACGGGTCGTGACGAGGGCCGCGGCAGTGCGCTCGGGATGCGAGCGGGGTGGGGCGACGGCCTCGGCGCGGGGCCCGTGTCCGACGGGCCCGTGCGGGCGGAGACCGACCGGATCATGGATGAGCTGCGGGGGCTGCACGAGGCACGGCACCGGGCGGAGACGGCGCAGGGTGAGGTGACCGTGCGGTGGGCCTACGAAGTGGTGGGGCCGGCGGTTGCGGGGGCGCTGCTGGTGTTGATTCTGCTGGTGGTGGGCTGACGGGGAACGCGGGGGAACGCCGTCGGTTCGGCCGCCCGATCGGCGGCTTCCAGCGGGGCCCTCGGGCCGGGGCGGCTCTCGGTTCGCGGAGGGCGGCCCCGGGTCAGAGTGCTCGGCTGCGCCGGGGCCGGCTCGCCGGACTGTTCTAGATGCCTGCCGCCGTCGACAGGTCGCGCTTGATCGACTCCAGTAGGTCCGTCGCCTGTGCGCGGGCCTCGGGGAGGCCGGCGTGGGTCGCGACCGGGACCACGACCTCCAGGTAGCACTTCAGCTTCGGCTCCGTGCCGCTCGGGCGGACGATCACCCGGGCGCCGTCGAGGGTGTAGCGCAGACCGTCGGTGGGCGGGAGGGTGTCCGTGCCCCGGGTGAGGTCGTCGGTGCGGGTGATCGGCAGGCCGGCGAGTTCGGTCGGGGGCTGTTCGCGCAGGCGGCGCATCGCGGCCGTGATGAGGGAGAGGTCCTCCACGCGGACCGAGAGCTGGTCCGTGGCGTGCAGTCCGTGTTCCACGGCCAGGTCGTCGAGGAGGTCCAGGAGCGTGCGGCCCTCCTCCTTGAGCTGCGACGCCAGTTCCGTGATCAGGAGCGCTGCCGTGATGCCGTCCTTGTCGCGTACGCCGTCCGGGTCGACGCAGTAACCGAGGGCCTCCTCGTAGCCGTAGCGCAGGCCCTCGGCGCGGGCGATCCACTTGAAGCCGGTGAGGGTCTCGACGTGGGGGAGCCCGGCCTTCTCGGCGATACGGCCGAGGAGGGAGGACGAGACGATCGACTCCGCGAAGGTGCCGGTCGCTCCGCGGCGGACCAGGTGGGCGGCGAGCAGGGCGCCGACCTCGTCGCCGCGGAGCATGCGCCAGTCGGCGCCGTCCTGGGCGTCCTGGCCGTCCCGCACGGCGACGGCGCAGCGGTCCGCGTCCGGGTCGTTGGCGATGATCAGGTCGGGTGCGGGGGTCGTCGCGCGGGCCGTCGCGAACGCCAGGTCCATCGCGCCGGGCTCCTCCGGGTTGGGGAACGCGACGGTCGGGAAGTCCGGGTCGGGGTCGGCCTGCTCCGTGACGAGGGCCGGTTCCGGGAAGCCGGCGCGGGCGAAGGCGGCGAGGAGGACGTCCCTGCCGACGCCGTGCATCGCCGTGTACACCGTGCGGGCGGTGCGGGGGGAGTCCTTGGCCAGGACGGCGTCCGTGCGGGCGAGGTAGGCGTCGAGGACGCTGTCGTCGAGGGTGTCCCAGCCTTCGGTGGGGCGGCGGACGGTGGTGAGGGACGGGACGGCGGCGATCTCCGCGGCGATGTCGATGTCCGCCGGGGGGACGATCTGGGAGCCGTCGCCGAGGTACACCTTGTAGCCGTTGTCGCGGGGCGGGTTGTGGCTGGCGGTGACCTCCACGCCGGCGACCGCGCCGAGGTGCCTTATCGCGAAGGCGAGGACGGGGGTGGGGAGGGGGCGGGGGAGGACGGCGGCGCGGAGGCCGGCGCCGGTCATGACGGCGGCGGTGTCCCGGGCGAAGTCGTACGACTTGTGGCGGGCGTCGTAGCCGATGACGACGAGGCCGTCGTGGTGGCCCTGCTTCTTGAGGTACGCGGCGAGGCCGGCGGCCGCGCGGATGACGACCGAGCTGTTCATGCGCATGGGGCCGGCGCCGAGTTCGCCCCGGAGGCCGGCCGTGCCGAACTGGAGGGTGCCGCTGAAGCGGGCGGCGAGTTCGGTGTGGTCCTTCGCGTCGATGAGGCGGGCGAGCTCGGTGCGGGTTTCCGGGTCGGGGTCCTCGGTGAGCCACGCCTGGGCCTGTGCGATGAGTTCGTCGTGCACGGTCTGTGTCAGCCTCTCCGGTTGTCGTGCGGGTTGCCTCCGGCGGTGGTGCCGGGTGCCTGCGGCGGCCTGTGCGGCTTCGGTGGGGGTGCAGCGCGTAGTACCGGGGTGCGGTGGGTCGGGGCCGCGCCGGGGGGGTGTCCGTCCTCGGAACGGCGCGATGGGGTCGGATACCGACTAACCGTCCGTTGACGCGCCAACCGCTGCGGGCGGACACCCCCCGACATGGCCCCTTCCGTGCGTACGCGGGAGCGGGCGCGTCTCGCCTGAGCTGCGGGCAGTCGTGCCTCCCCCAGTGCCCTTAAGGGCCTGGGAGGCCCCCAGGCGGCACGGGTGGGCGCAGCGGCACCCCGCTCCGCCGGGCTGCGGTCCCACCCCGGCCCCAGCAGCGACGCCGGGTTGCTTACAGGCGTCCCAGGACCTGTGTGAGCAGGGAACCCATGCGCGTCGCCGAATCCCGGCCCGCCTGGAGGACCTCTTCGTGGTTGAGGGGCTCTCCGGTCATACCCGCGGCCAGGTTCGTGACGAGGGAGATGCCCAGAACCTCCGCACCCGCCTCACGCGCGGCGATCGCCTCCAGGACCGTCGACATGCCCACCAGGTCCGCCCCGATGACCCGGGCCATGCGGATCTCGGCCGGAGTCTCGTAGTGCGGGCCGGGGAACTGGGCGTAGACGCCTTCCTCCAGGGTGGGGTCGACCTCCTTGCACAGGGCCCGCAGGCGCGGGGAGTAGAGGTCGGTGAGGTCGACGAAGTTGGCGCCGATGATCGGGGACGTCGCCGTGAGGTTGATGTGGTCGCTGATCAGGACGGGCTGGCCGGGGCGCATGCCCTCGCGCAGGCCGCCGCAGCCGTTGGTGAGGACGATCGTCTTGCAGCCCGCCGACACGGCGGTGCGGACGCCGTGGGCGACGGCGGCCACGCCGCGGCCCTCGTAATAGTGCGTGCGGCCGAGGAAGACGAGGGCGCGCTTGTTGCCGATCCGGTAGGAGCGGATCTTGCCGCCATGGCCCTCGACCGCCGGCGGCGGGAAGCCGGGCAGCTCGGTGACCTGGAGCTCTGCCTCGGGGGCCCCGAGGGCGTCCACGGCCGGGGCCCAGCCGGAGCCCATCACGAGGGCGACGTCGTGGGTCTCGGCGCCCGTGAGTTCGCGCAGGCGGGCCGCGGCGGCGTCGGCGGCGGCGTGGGGGTCGCCCTGGATGTCGTCCGGAAGAAGAGATGCGTTCACGCCGATGAGGGTAGCCGGTGATTGCCTACGCGCGTAGATGGCAGAGCTCACGGGGTGGCGATCGTTGTCTTGTCGTTTCCGACGAAGCGGGGCTCAGCAGGGGCGCTTGCGGAGTTCCATCACGTAGTCGTGCGGGGCGCCGGCCGACTCGGCCGCGTCGGCGATCTCGCCCAGGTTACGGGCGGAGGGCAGGCCGCCCTCGTAGGCGTTGAGGGTGAAGGCCCACGCCTGTTCGTCACCCTCCAGGGTGTGCACCCGTACGCGTGTGCGGCGGTAGATGTCGAGCCCCACGCCCTCCCAGCGGTCGAGCGACTCCTCGTCCATGGGGGCGATGTCGTAGAGCGCGACGAAGACCTGGGACAGGGGGTCCTCGACGATCGTCGGCAGGGCGCCCTCCCAGCCCATGTGCTCGCCGCCGAAGGTCAGCCGCCACCCGTTCAGCCAGCCGGTGGCGCGCAGCGGCGAGTGCGGGGCGCGGCGGGACATCAGCCGCGCGTCGAGGTTGCCGGCGTACGCGGCGTAGAGCGACATGGGGAGAGGGTACGGCAGGTGCACCGGGGTCACTCGCGTAACGGAGCCGCATCGGGCGGGTCCCCCGGGGCGGTGCCCCGTCGAGGCGTGCGGGACAATGGAGTACGTGACTCGGATCGTGATCATCGGTGGCGGACCCGGCGGATACGAAGCGGCGCTGGTGGCCGCCCAACTCGGTGCGGAGGTGACCGTCGTGGATTGCGACGGTCTGGGCGGGGCGTCGGTGCTCACCGACTGCGTCCCGTCCAAGACCCTCATCGCCACGGCCGAGGTGATGACCACCTTCGACTCCTCGTACGAGGAGCTGGGGATCATCGTCGCGGACGACACCCCGCATCTGGAGCAGAGTGCCCGGGTGGTCGGGGTCGACCTGGGGAAGGTCAACCGGCGTGTGAAGCGGCTCGCGCTCGCCCAGTCGCACGACATCACGGCCTCCGTGACGCGTGCCGGGGCGCGTGTCCTGCGCGGGCGCGGACGGCTGGAGGGCATGCAGGCGCTCGACGGGTCGCGGAAGGTCGTGGTGCGCGCCGCCGACGGGAGCGAAGAGACCCTGACGGCGGATGCCGTGCTCATCGCCACCGGTGGGCATCCCCGCGAGCTGCCCGACGCCCGGCCCGACGGCGAGCGGATCCTGAACTGGACCCAGGTCTACGACCTCGACGAGCTCCCCGAGGAGCTGATCGTGGTCGGGTCGGGTGTGACCGGTGCCGAGTTCGCCGGTGCCTATCAGGCACTGGGGTCGAGGGTGACGCTCGTGTCGTCGCGGGACCGGGTGCTGCCCGGTGAGGACCCGGACGCGGCCGCCGTGCTGGAGGAGGTCTTCCGGCGGCGCGGCATGAACGTCATGGGGCGTACCCGGGCGCAGTCCGCCAAGCGGGTCGGGGACCGGGTCGAGGTGACCCTCTCCGACGGGCGGGTCATCACCGGGTCGCACTGCCTCATGGCCGTCGGTGCCGTCCCGAACAGCTCGGGCATGGGGCTGGAGGAGGCCGGGGTCAGGCTGCGCGAGTCCGGTCACATCTGGACCGACAAGGTGTCGCGTACGACCGCTCCGGGCGTGTACGCGGCCGGTGACGTGACGGGCGTGTTCGCCCTCGCCTCCGTCGCCGCCATGCAGGGACGTATCGCCATGTACCACTTCCTGGGCGATGCCGTGGCCCCGCTGAACCTGAAGACCGTCTCGTCGAACGTCTTCACCGACCCGGAGATCGCCACCGTCGGCTACAGCCAGGCCGATGTCGACGGCGGGAAGATCGACGCCCGGGTCGTGAAGCTGCCGCTGCTGCGCAACCCGCGCGCGAAGATGCAGGGCATCCGCGACGGCTTCGTCAAGATCTTCTGCCGGCCGGGGACCGGGATCGTGGTCGGCGGTGTGGTCGTGGCGCCGCGTGCCTCGGAACTGATCCACCCCATCTCGATCGCGGTCGACAACAATCTGACAGTCGAACAGATTGCGAACGCCTTCACCGTCTATCCCTCGCTGTCGGGCTCGATCGCCGAGGTGGCACGGCAGTTGCACACCCGCAAGGAGACCGGCGAGAGCTGAGGCCGGATCCGCTTCATCGCTGGTCACGGGGAGTGTTCGACCATTCGTGCGGCATAGGCGGCGGGACTAGGCCCTATACCACCTCGCGCTGTTCCGTGCGAACATCTTCTGCTATTCAGCGCAAACTGCTGAAAGCAGACGGTCGCTGGCGTTACTGTCAGTTTCGTGTTCGCTGCAGAACGTCGCCAATTGATCCTCGAAATGGTGCGAGCGAACGGGGCCGTGTCGCTCCGTGAGCTCGCCCGCGTCGTCCAGACCTCCGAAGTGACCGTACGGCGGGACGTGCGCGCGCTGGAGGCAGAAGGACTCCTCGACCGCCGGCACGGCGGTGCGGTACTGCCGGGCGGTTTCACGCGGGAGTCCGGCTTTCCGCAGAAGTCTCATCTCGCGACCGCCGAGAAGACCGCCATCGCCGACCTCGCCGCGAGTTTCGTGGAGGAGGGCGAGGCGATCGTGGTCGGGGCGGGTACGACGACCCAGGAGCTGGCCCGCCGGCTCGCCCGGGTGCCCGGGCTGACCGTCGTCACCAACTCATTGCTGGTCGCACAGGCGCTTGCCCATGCCAACCGGGTCGAGGTCGTGATGACCGGGGGGACGCTCCGGGGCTCGAACTACGCCCTGGTCGGCAGCGGCGCCGAGCAGTCCCTGCACGGGCTGCGGGTGTCGCGGGCGTTCCTGTCCGGGAGCGGTCTGACCGCGGAGCGCGGGCTGTCCACGTCCAACATGCTGTCGGCGTCCGTCGACCGGGCGCTGGTGCAGGCGGCCGCGGAGGTCGTGGTCCTCGCCGACCACACCAAGCTCGGGACGGACACGATGTTCCAGACCGTGCCGACGGATCTCATCACCCGCCTCGTGACGGACGAACCGCCAGGTCACGACGACCGTGCGGCGACGGAGCTCCAGGCGCTCGCCGATCAGGGAGTGCAGATCGCTGTCGCGGGGGCGCCGGGGGGTTCGGCCGGGGCGGGAGGCCCCGGGGGTGACGCCGTCCCGGCGCGTCAGCAGCGCCGGGATGTGCCGTTGCCCGGGCCTCGGAGGCAGGTGCCGGGGGCGGGGAGCGGGTTGCGGTCGGCCTCGATGCTCGGGGAGCAGAGTCCTGGGGCGGAGCGGGGCAGGGTCGCGGACCTGCGGCGGCGTTGACCCGGCGGGCGGGTTGAGTCGCTGCTGGTTGCCAGGTGCTCGGCGTTGTCGCCGGGGCGGTCGGGTCCAGCCTGGCGTGGGGAAGGGTGCCGCCAGCGGCTGCTGAGGCCGGGGCGTCGCGCACCCCGGCGCTGCGGGGTGCCGCTTCTTTGGGACGGGCGCCGCCCTGGGGCTACCTCCCAGGCCCTTAAGGCACTGGGGGGATTGCCCGCAGCTAGGCGCGGCTGAGCGGAGACACCCCGGCGCGGCCCCGAGCCGGGGCCGCGCCGTAGGCGTCTGTCCGTTCGACGACGTCAGTCCTTGATCTCGCAGATCGCCGCGCCGGACGTGACCGACGCGCCGATCTCCGCGCTGAGGCCCTTGATCGTGCCGGACCTGTGGGCGTTGAGGGGCTGTTCCATCTTCATGGCCTCGAGGACGACGACCAGGTCGCCCTCCTTGACCTCCTGGCCCTCCTCCACCGCGACCTTGACGATGGTGCCCTGCATCGGGGAGGCGAGGGTGTCGCCGGAGGCGACGGGGCCCGACTTCTTCGCCGCACGGCGCTTGGGCTTGGCCCCGGCCGCGAGGCCCGTGCGGGCCAGGGACATGCCCAGGGACGCCGGGAGGGAGACCTCCAGGCGCTTGCCGCCGACCTCGACGACCACCGTCTCGCGACCCGTCTCCTCGTCCGCGTCCAAGGCGTCCGCAGCGGCCGCGAAGGGCTTGATCTCGTTGACGAACTCCGTCTCGATCCAGCGGGTGTGGACCGTGAACGGCCCGTCCTGACCGTGCACCTCGGGAGCGAACGCCGGGTCCCGCACCACCGCACGGTGGAACGGGATCGCCGTCGCCATGCCCTCGACCTGGAACTCCTCCAGGGCACGGGCGGCCCGCTCCAGTGCCTCCTTGCGCGTGCGGCCGGTGACGATCAGCTTGGCCAGCAGGGAGTCCCACGCCGGGCCGATGACCGAGCCGGATTCCACACCCGCGTCCAGGCGGACACCCGGGCCGGACGGCGGGGCGAACGTCGTGACCGTGCCGGGAGCCGGGAGGAAGTTGCGGCCCGGGTCCTCGCCGTTGATGCGGAACTCGAAGGAGTGCCCCCGCAGCGCCGGGTCGTCGTAGCCGAGCTCCTCGCCGTCGGCGATGCGGAACATCTCGCGGACGAGGTCGATGCCGGCGACCTCCTCGGTGACCGGGTGCTCCACCTGCAGACGGGTGTTGACCTCGAGGAAGGAGATCGTGCCGTCGTTGCCGACGAGGAACTCGACCGTGCCGGCGCCGACGTAGCCGGCCTCCTTCAGGATCGCCTTGGAAGACGAGTACAGCTCGGCGATCTGCTCGTCGGACAGGAAGGGCGCGGGCGCCTCCTCGACCAGCTTCTGGTGCCGGCGCTGGAGGGAGCAGTCACGCGTGGAGACCACGACCACGTTGCCGTGCTGGTCGGCGAGGCACTGGGTCTCCACGTGGCGGGGCTTGTCGAGGTAGCGCTCGACGAAGCACTCGCCCCGGCCGAAGGCCGCGACGGCCTCGCGGACCGCCGAGTCGTACAGCTCCGGGACCTCTTCCAGCGTGCGTGCGACCTTCAGGCCGCGGCCGCCGCCACCGAACGCCGCCTTGATGGCGATCGGCAGACCGTGCTCCTCGGCGAAGGCCACGACCTCCTCGGCACCGGACACCGGGTCGGGCGTGCCCGCCACCAGCGGGGCGCCCGCGCGCTGCGCGATGTGCCGGGCGGCGACCTTGTCGCCCAGGTCGCGGATCGCCTGCGGGGGCGGGCCGATCCAGATCAGGCCCGCGTCCAGGACCGCCTGCGCGAAGTCCGCGTTCTCGGAGAGGAAGCCGTAGCCGGGGTGGATCGCGTCCGCGCCCGACTCGCGGGCGGCGTTCAGCACCTTCTCGATGTCGAGGTAGCTGGTGCCCGGCGTGTCACCGCCCAGGGCGAACGCCTCATCCGCGGCGCGGACATGCAGAGCGTCCCGGTCCGGGTCGGCGTAGACGGCCACGCTCTTGATGCCGGCATCCCGGCAGGCCCGGGCCACGCGGACAGCGATTTCGCCACGGTTGGCGATGAGCACCTTGCGCACGATGAGGCTCCCTCCTTGAAACAAGCCGAGTTTAGGGACTGCCGACACGACACTTCGACCCGTCCCCAGTGGTGAGCTTGCCCACACGGAGCGTGATGCGAGGCTCGCTCGACCCGCGAAATCCCTTGTCGCACCGCGGTACGCAGTACTCCTCCGGCAAACCCTAGCCCTCCCCTGTGGCCAAGGTCTCTGTCATCACGTGCTGCGGGCCACTCGGTTTCTTTGTGGAGTCCCTACGAATGGCCCAATGATTCTTTGCCCCCCGCACAACCCTTGTCCCAGGGTTTACCGGTTAGTAGCCTCGCGATGTCTCGAACGTACTAGGGGTAAGTGGGTGGGGCCCGGTGGTGCGCAGGCCGGTGGCGTGTGTCGTTTCGGTGGTGCTGTTCGGGGAGGCGCTCGGCATCGCCGCGCTGAACTGGATCCTCGGCCTCGCCGTCGACCGGCAGGACATGTCCCTGGCCGGACTCGACCCGCACGTGATGTCCGTGTCGTCGAAGGCCGGCGGGATCGTCTTCGGCCTCTACTTCGCGCTGTGCGGCCTGGTCGCCCTGCTGGTGGCGCTGCGGGACCGGCCCGCGGCGGGGTTCGGGCGGGTGCTGCTGATCAGCGCGGCGGTCGTGCACGGGCTGCTCGGCGCGTTCACCTGGGGACTCGTCGGCCCGCCCGCGTTCCTGTTCATGATGCTGGTGCTCGGCCTGATCGTGCTGCTGCTGATGACCTACGACCGTGCGGCCGAGCCCGCCGACGCCGCGCCCCAGGACGGGACGGGCGGCGGCGGAACGCCGGTCACTTCTCCGCCGGCGCCCACAACTCCGTGATGCCGACGCCCAGCTCGGCGAGCAGTCGCCGTACGAGGGGCAGGCTGATGCCGATCACGTTGCCGTGGTCGCCGTCGATGCCGTCGATGAACGGGGCCGAGCGGCCGTCCAGGGTGAACGCCCCGGCCACGTAGAGGGGTTCGCCGGAGGCGACGTAGGCGGCGATCTCCTCGTCCGTGGGCTCGCCGAAGTGGACGACGGTGGACGCGGTGGCGGAGGCGTAGCGGCCGGAGAGCGTGTCGTAGACGCAGTGGCCGGTCTGGAGTGTTCCGGCGCGTCCGCGCATCGCCTTCCAGCGGGCGGTGGCCTCCTCGGCGTCCTCGGGCTTGCCGAGGGCCTGGCCGTCCAGGTCGAGCACCGAGTCGCAGCCGATCACGATCGCGCCCTTGGCCTCCGGCCGGGCCGCCACGACGGAGGCCTTCGCCTCGGCCAGGGCGAGCGCCAGCTCGGCGGGGGTGGGAGCGGTGACGGCCTCCTCGTCGACGCCGCTCACGATCACCTCGGGGGCGAGGCCGGCCTGGCGGAGCAGCCCGAGCCGGGCGGGGGACTGGGAGGCGAGGACGAGTCGGCGGCGCGGCTGATCTGTCATGCGTTCAGCGTATCGGCGTCACCTGTCGCGTCTCACCTCACGCCGATCACGATCATCGCCAGCACCATGGCCAACGCCATGAAAACGCCCAGCCGCCGAAGCATGTCCTGCGTGTCCCGCAGCTCTTTCGGCGGTTCGTTCTCGGGGTCGGACCACAGCATGCCTTCCATGGTCGGACGGGGGGCGGGGGCGCGCCTGAGTACGAGTACTCAACTTGTCCGGCCCCCACCCCTAGGGGTCAGCCCGGCCAGTACGTGCGCCCCCATGCCGCCGGCCCCGGCTGGGGCAGGCGGTGGGCCGCGATGCGGGACGGGTCGGACCAGGTGTCGCGGGGGGCCGGCGCGCCGGGCGGCGTTGCTGCTGCCGCCGCGGCGCGGGCCCTGACCACCGCCAGGGCGGCGGCCAGCTCCTCGGGGGTCGGGTTGCCCCGTACGACCTTGATCGTCATGTGGGCCTCCTGGGCTCGCCGGTACTAGAGGGGGATGTTGCCGTGCTTCTTCGGAGGCAGGGATTCCCGCTTCGTCCGCAGTTGACGCAGACCCCGTACGACGTGCCGGCGGGTCTCGGACGGCATGATCACCGCGTCGATGTAGCCGCGCTCGGCCGCGACGTAGGGGTTGAGGAGGGCGTCCTCGTACTCCTGGATCAGCCGGGCGCGGACCGCCTCCAGGCCCTCGCCGTTCGCCTCGGCCTCGGCGATCGTGCGGCGGTGCAGGATGTTGACCGCGCCCTGGGCGCCCATGACGGCGATCTGGGCGGTGGGCCAGGCGAGGTTGAGGTCGGCACCCAGGTGCTTGGAGCCCATGACGTCGTAGGCGCCGCCGAAGGCCTTGCGGGTGATGACGGTGATGAGCGGGACGGTCGCCTCGGCGTAGGCGTAGATCAGCTTGGCGCCGCGCCGGATGATGCCGTCGTGCTCCTGGTCGACGCCGGGCAGGAAGCCGGGGACATCGACGAAGGTGATGACCGGGACGTTGAAGGCGTCGCAGGTCCGCACGAAGCGGGCCGCCTTCTCGCTGGCCTTGATGTCCAGGCACCCGGCGAACTGCATCGGCTGGTTGGCGACGATGCCGACCGGCCGGCCCTCGACCCGTCCGAAGCCGGTGACGATGTTCGGCGCGTACAGCGGCTGCGTCTCGAAGAACTCGGCGTCGTCCAGGACGTGCTCGATCACCGCGTGCATGTCGTACGGCTGGTTCGCGCTGTCCGGGACGATCACGTCCAGCTCGCGGTCCTCGTCGCTGACCTCCAGGTCGGCCTCCTCGGGGAAGGCCGGTGCCTCGGAGAGGTTGTTGGACGGCAGGTAGGACAGCAGCTGCTTGATGTACTCGATGGCGTCCTTCTCGTCGCCCGCCATGTGGTGGGCGACCCCGGAGGTCGCGTTGTGGGTGCGGGCGCCGCCGAGCTCCTCCATGCCGACGTCCTCGCCGGTGACGGTCTTGATGACGTCGGGCCCGGTGATGAACATGTGCGAGGTCTGGTCGACCATGACCGTGAAGTCGGTGATGGCGGGGGAGTAGACGGCCCCGCCCGCACACGGGCCGACGACCAGGCTGATCTGCGGGATGACACCCGACGCGTGGGTGTTGCGGCGGAAGATCTCGCCGTAGGCACCGAGGGAGGCGACCCCCTCCTGGATCCGGGCGCCGCCGGAGTCGTTGATGCCGATGACCGGGCAGCCGGTCTTCAGGGCGAAGTCCATGACCTTGACGATCTTCTGCCCGTAGACCTCGCCGAGGGCCCCGCCGAAGACGGTGAAGTCCTGGGAGAACACGGCGACGGGGCGGCCGTCGACGGTGCCGTAACCGGTGACCACCCCGTCCCCGTAGGGCCGGTTCTTGTCGAGGCCGAAATTGGTGGAACGGTGCCGGGCGAACTCGTCGAGTTCGACGAAGGAACCCTCGTCGAGCAGGAGATCGATCCGCTCACGGGCCGTCAGCTTGCCCTTGGCGTGCTGCTTCTCGACGGCGCGTGCGGAGCCGGCGTGCGTCGCTTCTTCGATGCGGCGCTGGAGATCCGCGAGCTTGCCCGCGGTCGTGTGAATGTCGGGCTGCTGCAACTCTTCCGGCTCGGACATCGGGATGTGGCTCCCTGCCTGCTCAAAAGGGGGGACGGTTACTCATCCGTAGACTAGTGGGGTGCCTCCGCATCGGCAGTGCGGCGTTTACCACACCTAGGGTGGCTTGCATGACGCCGCGAGATGCATCAGAGCCGAACGGTAGCCGTTGGTCCGACCTGGACCGTCCGCCCCTCAACATCACCGCCCTGCGCCGGGGTCTGGTGCACGAGGGCGGGCTGTGGTCCGAGGTGGACGTGGTGCAGCGCACCGGCTCCACGAACTCCGACCTGGTGGCCCGGGCTGCCGAGGGCAGGGCCGCCGAGGGCGCCGTGCTCGTCGCCGAGGAGCAGACGGCCGGGCGCGGGCGTCTCGACCGGCAGTGGACGGCGCCTCCCCGCTCCGGTCTGTTCTTCTCCGTGCTGCTCACGCCGAGCGAGGTACCGGTGGAGCGGTGGGGGTGGCTGCCGCTGCTCACGGGTGTCGCGGTGGCGACGGGGTTGTCGCGGGCGGCGGGTGTCGACACGGCGCTGAAGTGGCCGAACGACCTGCTGGTCACCGTGCGGGGCGAGGAGCGCAAGGCCGGGGGGATTCTGGCCGAGCGGGCGGGTGAGGGCGGGGTCGTCATCGGCGTCGGCATCAACGTCACGCTGAAGGAGGACGAGCTGCCGGTGCCCACGGCGGGGTCGCTGGGGCTGGCCGGGGCCGTGAGTACGGATCGGGATCCCTTGCTGCGGGGAGTGCTGCGGTCGCTGGAGGAGTGGTACGGGAAGTGGCGTGCGGCGGGGGGCGACGCGGGGGTTTCCGGGTTGCAGGAGGCCTATGCGGCGGGGTGCGCGACGCTCGGGAGGGAAGTGCGGGCGGAGTTGCCGGGGGATCGCGCCGTGGTCGGGGAAGCGGTTGCGGTGGACGGGGACGGGCGGCTGGTGCTGGCTACGGAGAAGGGGGTGCAGGAGCCGGTGGGGGCGGGGGACATCGTGCACTTGCGGCCCGCCGGAGGCTGAGGTCGGGGCGTTGCGCAGCCCGGCGGAGCGGGGTGCCGCTGCGCCCACCCGTGCCGCCCTGGGGGTACCTCCCAGGCCCTTAAGGCACTGGGGGAGGCACGACTGCCCGCAGCTCAGGGCGGAGCCCCCTGGGGACGGTGGGACGACGCCGGGTGCCTCGGACATGCCGGGTACCTCACCTCACCCCCCGGCTGAACCTAACGGAGTGAGCTGGCGCACACCTGCCGTAGAGTTGAGGCCGGTCGATACATGGCCGTGACAGATCGGAAGGGCAGCACGCGTGACCGTCGACGACTCGGGTTCCGGCGAGGACGCGCAGGGCGCCGACTCCGGCGAGGATCCGCTCGCCCTGCGCCTCGAAGGGCTCATCCTGGGCGCCGAGCGCCGCTACACCCCGTTCCAGGCGGCCCGCAGCGCCGGCGTCTCCATGGAACTGGCCTCCCGCTTCTGGCGGGCGATGGGCTTCGCCGACATCGGGCAGGCCAAGGCGCTCACCGAGGCGGACGTACTGGCGCTGCGGCGCCTCGCCGGTCTCGTCGAGGCGGGGCTGCTGAGCGAGGCGATGGCCGTGCAGGTGGCCCGGTCCACCGGGCAGACCACCGCGCGGCTCGCCGAGTGGCAGATCGACTCCTTCCTGGAGGGGCTGACCGAGCCGCCCGAGCCGGGCATGACGCGCACCGAGGTGACGTACCCGATCGTCGAGCTGCTTCTGCCCGAGCTGGAGGAGTTCCTGGTCTACGTCTGGCGGCGGCAGCTCGCCGCCTCGGCCGGACGGGTCGTGCAGGCGGCGGACGACGAGGAGATGGTGGACCGGCGGCTCGCGGTCGGCTTCGCCGATCTGGTCGGGTTCACGCGGCTGACGCGCCGGATGGAGGAGGAGGAGCTCGGCGAGCTGGTTGAGGCCTTCGAGACCACCGCCGCCGACCTGGTCGCCGCGAACGGCGGCCGGCTGATCAAGACCCTCGGCGACGAGGTGCTGTACGCGGCCGACGACGCGGGCACGGCCGCCGAGATCGCCCTGCGCCTGATCGAGACCATGGCGCACGACGAGACGATGCCGGAGCTGCGCGTCGGCATGGCGTTCGGCACCGTGACCACCCGTATGGGTGATGTCTTCGGTACGACCGTGAACCTGGCCTCCCGGCTCACCTCGATAGCTCCGAAGGACGCCGTGCTCGTCGACACCGCCTTCGCCGAGGAGCTGATCCGCACGCAGGACGCCCCCTCCTCGGAGGCGGAGGCGGCCGAGGAGGCCGCGGCGGCGGAGAAGGAGGGCGAGGAGCCGCCGACGTACCGGTTCGCGTTGCAGCCGATGTGGCAGCGGCCGGTGCGTGGGCTGGGCGTCGTGGAGCCGTGGCTGCTCACGCGGCGCGACAACGGCTGACGGGACGACCGGGGCTGGGGCTTCCCGGCCGGGCTCTCAGCCCGGCGAGTCCACGCACAGGCCGATGACCGGCACGCACAGGCGCGGGTCCTCCGGTTCCTTCGGCTTCTCGGGCTCGGGAGCCGGGGCGGGCGCGGTCCGGTTCGGCGGTGAGGGCGGGGTCTGGGCCGGACGCGGGACCTTGCCGTTGCCCGTGGCCGGCGGGGCCGGGGGGTTCGTCGTGTCGGGGACGGCCGTGGGCCGGGGAGTCGCGGCCGTGTGTGCCGCTCGGGTGTCGGCGGACGTGGCCGTGTAGGTGGACGGGGTGCGCGAGGCGGCGGCCGGGCCGCGGGTGCCCGGCGAGGCGGGCAGGCCGGCCAGGGCGGTGGGCGACGAGGGGCTCCCCTCCGGGGCGGCGGGGCCGGTGGCGGCGGTGTGGGTGGCCTCGTCCGTGCCGGTCGTGACCGGGTCCGGGCGGGGCTCGGCCTCGACGCTGCCGACGCTGTCGGTGCCGGGGCCGGAGGCCAGGCGTACGAGGCTCAGGGCGCCGGCTGCCAGGGCGAGGCCGCCGGCGGCGAGCAGGGCCTTGCGGGGGCGGGGTTTGCGGTGCCGGCCTCGGGCGCGGGGTGAGAAGGGGTCGGTTTCCGCCGGGGTCGGTTCGTAGGGGGCGCCTGGCTGAAAGGGCATGGCCGGCTCCGGCCGGCGGGGTGCCGGTGCTCCGGTGCCCCGCTGCGGATTCGCCGGCGTGTTCCTCGTCGTCATGGTTCCTCTCCGGTACGCACGCGCCCCCAGTGCGCCGCGGCGGATGCACGCTATGCGCTCCCATGGGCGATCGGGCCGGAGTTGGGGTGATGTCACTCGAACGGGTGGGCGGGGCGGTGGTGCGGGAACCGGACGCGTCCGCCCTTTCGCGGGTGGGGTGGGGCTGCGATGATCGGAGCGGCGATGTTGTTAACCCGCGTTAACCGGAGGGTGTCATGAGTGAGGAACGGTTCGGGGAGTTCGTGCTCGTGCGGCGGCACGGGCAGGGGCATGTCGCGGAGCTCGTCCTCGACCGGCCCAAGGCCATGAACGCGGTGTCGACGGAGATGGCGCGGTCCATCGCCGGGGCGTGTGCGGCGCTGGGGGAGGACCGGGACGTGCGGGTCGTCGTCCTGACCTCGACGCATGAGCGGGCGTTCTGTGTCGGGGCCGACCTGAAGGAGCGGAACTCGTTCAGCGATGTGGAGCTGGTGCGGCAGCGGCCGGTGGCGCGGGGGGCGTACACCGGAGTGCTGGAGCTGCCGGTGCCGACGGTGGCGGCGGTGCACGGGTTCGCGCTGGGCGGCGGGTTCGAGCTGGCGCTGGCGTGTGACGTGATCGTGGCGGACCGGACGGCGGTGGTGGGGTTGCCGGAGGTGTCGGTGGGGGTGATCCCCGGGGGTGGGGGTACGCAGTTGCTGCCGCGGCGGGTGGGGGCTGCGCGGGCGGCTGAGCTGATCTTCTCGGCGCGGCGGGTGGAGGCTGTCGAGGCGGGGGAGTTGGGGCTCGTCGATCAGGTGGTGGAGGAGGGGCGGGACCGGGAGTCGGCGCTGGGGCTGGCTGCTCGGATCGCCGGGAACTCGCCGGTGGGGCTGCGGGCGGCGAAGCGGGCGTTGCGGTTGGGGCAGGGCTTGGATCTGCGGGCCGGGCTCGAGGTGGAGGATGCGGCCTGGCGGGCTGTGGCGTTCTCGGGGGATCGGGCGGAGGGGGTGGCCGCGTTCAACGAGAAGCGGAAGCCGGAGTGGCCGGGGGAGTGATCCGAGGGTCGCTTGCCCGCAGCCGGGCGGGACCGGCTGTGGACATCCACTCCTCCCCGTTCGCGCCGTCAACAGAACCAATTGGCTGAAAACTGCCTAGCCTGGGGTGATGGGTGAGGACAGACGGCTCGTGGCTGTCGTCGCGTTGGCTCAGGGGATGGCGGCCGCGCACGGGTCGCGTGAGGCGTGGCGTGCGGCGGCCGTCGGGGCGTGCCGGGCGCTGGGCGGGAGCTTTGCCGCGCTGTCGGTGTGGGAGCGGGAGCTCGGACGGCTGAAGGTCCTCGTGAACGTCGGTGAGCTGGCCGAGGGGGAGGAGGAGTTCCCGGAGGACGAGTCCTACCCGGTGCACCAGTTCGCGGAGATCACGGAGTTCCTGCACGAGCAGTGGGCCGGTGGCGGGGAGCCGGACGCCTGGGTGGAGACCGCCGAGGGGCCCGCCGCCGGGCGGCGCCCCGGGTACTGCCATCAGCGCGTCGCCGCCCTGCGCCGCCGTGGCCGCGGCTGCTGTGTGGTCGCGCCCATCGTGCTGCACGGCCGGGCCTGGGGGGAGCTGTACGTCGCCCGGCCGGTCGGGGAGCCCGTCTTCGAGCGGGCCGACGCCGACTTCGCCACCGTGCTGGCCGCCGTCGTCGCCGCCGGTATCGCCCAGGCCGAGCGGCTGGAGGAGGCCCGGCGCCTGGCGTTCACCGACGCGCTGACGGGACTGGCCAACCGCCGTGCCGTGGACGTACGCCTGGAGCGGGCGATCGAGCGGCACCGCAGGGACGGAGCCGTCGTCAGCCTCGTCGTCTGCGATCTGAACGGGCTGAAGCGGGTCAACGACACCCACGGGCACGCCGCCGGCGACCGGCTCCTGGAGCGTTTCGGCTCCGTGCTGTCGCTGTGCGGGGCCATGCTGCCCGGAGCCCTGGCGGCACGGCTCGGCGGGGACGAGTTCTGTCTGCTCGCGGTCGGGCCGCCCGCCGACCAGGTCGTGAAGGCGGCCGGTGAACTGTGTCGCCGGGCGGCGGAGTTGGAGCTCGGGGACGGTGTGGCCTGCGGGGTCGCCTCCACCGAGGATCCGATCGGGCCCGTGCCCTCGGCCCGGCGGCTGTTCCGGCTCGCCGACGCCGCCCAGTACCGGGCGAAGGCCGAGCGGGCCACGCGGCCGGTCGTCGCCGGGCGGGCCGGGCCCGACGATCCCGTCATGCGGCTCGCGGACGAGCCGTCCAAGGAGGCCGACGGTGAGCGCCGGCGGTTCCGGGGGCGGCACGCGCCGTAGAGACAGCGGGCCGGGCGTGTGACGCATCGGTAAGGGGTGAACCGGGTCCCCAGTGGTGACATCATCGAATTCACTGCGTACGCTCCTGAATATGGATATGCACACTGTGGTGGTGGGGACTTCCGGGGTGACCGCGTCCGACGTGCTCGCCGTGGCGCGCGGCGGTGCCCGCGTCCAGCTCTCCGAGGAGGCGGTGGCCGCCCTCGCCGCGGCCCGCGAGATCGTGGACGCGCTGGCGGCCAAGCCCGACCCCGTGTACGGCGTGAGCACCGGCTTCGGCGCCCTGGCGACCCGGCACATCAGCCCGGAGCTGCGCGCACAGCTCCAGCGCAACATCGTCCGCTCGCACGCCGCCGGCATGGGGCCGAGGGTGGAGCGGGACGTCGTACGCGCCCTGATGTTCCTGCGGCTGAAGACCGTCTGCTCCGGGCACACCGGCGTACGGCCCGAGGTCGCGCAGACCATGGCCGACCTCCTCAACGCCGGCATCACCCCGGTCGTGCACGAGTACGGCTCCCTCGGCTGCTCCGGCGACCTGGCGCCGCTGTCCCACTGCGCCCTCGCGCTCATGGGGGAGGGGGACGCCGAGGGCTCCGACGGTGTCGTACGGCCCGCCGCCGAACTCCTCGCCGCGCACGGCATCCAGCCGGTCGAGCTGCGCGAGAAGGAAGGCCTCGCCCTCCTCAACGGCACCGACGGCATGCTCGGCATGCTGATCATGGCCCTGGCCGACCTGGACAGGCTCTACCGGTCCGCCGACGTCACGGCCGCCCTGTCGCTGGAGGCCCTGCTCGGCACCGACAAGGTCCTCGCCCCCGAGTTGCACGCCATCCGGCCGCACCCGGGGCAGGCCGCCAGTGCCGCCAACATGGCGGCGGTGCTGAAGGGTTCGGGGCTGACCGGCCATCACCAGGACGACGCGCCGCGCGTCCAGGACGCCTACTCGGTGCGCTGCGCCCCGCAGGTCGCCGGTGCCGGGCGGGACACCATGGCCCACGCCCGGCTGGTCGCCGACCGCGAGCTGGCCGCCGCGGTGGACAACCCCGTGGTGCTGCCCGACGGACGCGTGGAGTCCAACGGCAACTTCCATGGCGCGCCGGTCGCCTACGTCCTGGACTTCCTCGCCGTCGCCGTCGCCGACCTCGGCTCCATCGCCGAGCGGCGCACCGACAGGCTGCTCGACAAGAACCGCAGCCACGGCCTGCCGCCGTTCCTCGCCGACGACGCCGGTGTGGACTCGGGCCTGATGATCGCTCAGTACACCCAGGCCGCGCTGGTGAGCGAGCTGAAGCGGCTCGCCGTACCGGCGTCCGCCGACTCGATCCCGTCCTCGGCGATGCAGGAGGACCACGTATCGATGGGCTGGTCGGCGGCGCGCAAGCTGCGTACGGCCGTCGACAACCTCACCCGGGTCCTGGCCGTCGAGCTGTACGCCGCCACGCGCGCGGTCGAGCTGCGCGAGGGGCTTTCCCCGGCGCCCGCGACGCGGGCGGTCATCGAGGCCCTGCGGGAAGCGGGAGTCCAGGGTCCTGGACCGGACCGGTTCCTGGCGCCCGACCTGGCCGCGGCGGACGCGTTCGTGCGCGACGGGCGGCTGCTGGCCGCGGTGGAGACGGTCACCGGCCCGCTGCTGTAGACGGCGCTCGGGCAGAGGGAAGGCCGGCCGGGGCCCCGCCGCGCGGCAGGGCCCCGGCCGCGTGACGTCAGAAGCCGAGCCGCTCCCGGCGGACCGAGTACGCGACGAAGCCCGCGCCCAGCGTGAGGAAGAGCGTGCCGCCGAGGACGTACGGCGTGCTGTCGAAGCTGCCCGTGTCGGCGAGACGGGCGCCGGTGCCGGTGACGGAGTCGCCCGCGGTCGTGGCCGCGACCCGCGCCTGCTCCGCGACCTGCGGCGACGGGCTCGCCGCGACCGCGTCTCTCACCGGGGAGTCCGACGTCGCGTTGGCGGACGGGACGAACCACAGGGCGCCCAGCAGGGACGCCGCGGCAGTGGCGGTCAGCAACGGACGGCGAGCGGATGACACGGAATATCGATCCCCTTGTGGCGCTGGCGAATTGGCCGTGTGGGGCGATGTTAGTGAAAGTCGCGGGTCACGGGAAAGTCACGGGAGGACTTCGACGTACGCTCGCGCCATGAGCACTCCAGAGACATCACGTTTTGTCCGGCTTCGGGTGGAACTCGTTCTCGAGGTCGAGGACGCGGACGGGATCACCAAGGCCGCGCTGCGCCGGATCGCCGACGACGGTGGGATGCCGGCGGCGGAGCGGGCCCACGCCGAGGGCGCTGTGACGGAAGACACTGCCGAGGCCCTCGCCTACCTCGTGGATCCGTTCGACCTGGTCAGTCAGGTGCCGGGGGTGGAGCTCCAGCAGGCCTCCTGGAGCAGCGAGCGGATCGACTACGACCCCGATTCGCCGGAGTGGGACCTCGACGAGGATGATGTCGACGACGACAGTGACTCCTGAGGCACTTGGGAAAAGAGTGACCCCGGGCGGCAACCGTCGTCCGGGGTCTTCGCGTCTCAAGCGGAGCACCGGCCTCACCGCACCGTCCGCGCCCGTTCGCCGCGGACGGGCGTGGACGTGGTGATCCCCACACGTGCGCGACATGGGGAACCGGACGAACCGGTCGTAGCGTTGAAAGTTCTCGACGAGGACTCGCGAGTCCTGACGGGGGCACTTGGGACTGTGACGGGGACACTCGGGGTTTTGGGGAAATCGGCAACGATGGAGAAGCGTGTGATGACGGTCAGTAAGCGGCGCAAGGGCCTGACGGTCGCGTCCGCACTGCTCGGCGGAGTGCTGATGCTCTCGGCCTGTTCCGGCGGCGGCGACAGCGCCTCCGGGAGCGACGGCGGCGACAGCTCCCAGTCGAAGGTCGACGAGGCCGCGGCCGAGAAGGCGTCCGAGGCCCAGATCAAGATCACGCCCGAGGACGGCTCCGACAACGCCTCCATCAACAACTCCGCCGCCGTCACCGTGAGCAAGGGCACGCTCACGAGCGTCAAGATGACGACGTCCGACGGCGCGGAGGTCAGCGGCCAGATATCCGCCGACAAGACCAGCTGGAAGCCCAGCACGCAGCTGGAGCGCTCCACCACCTACAAGCTGGCGGCGGAGGCGAAGGACTCCGACGGCCGCGTCGCCCACGAGAACGCCTCGTTCACCACGGTCTCCCCGGCCAACAGCTTCATCGGCAACTTCACCCCGGACGACGGCCAGACCGTGGGCGTCGGCATGCCGGTCTCGATCAACTTCGACAAGGCGATCACCGACAAGGCCGCCGTCCAGAAGGGCGTCAAGGTCAGCACGACCAGCGGCCAGGAGGTCGCCTGCCACTGGTTCAACGCCAACCGCATGGACTGCCGCCCCGAGGACTACTGGAAGGAAGGCTCCACCGTCACGCTGAAGCTCGCGCTCGACGGTGTCCAGGGTGCCGAGGGCGTCTACGGCGTCCAGCAGAAGACGGTCACGTTCAAGGTCGGCCGCAACCAGGTCTCGTACGTCGACGCGAAGACCAAGCAGATGAAGATCACGCAGGACGGCAAGGTCGTCCGGACGATCCCGATCTCCGCCGGCTCGCCGGAGAACAAGACCTACGAGGGCATCATGGTGATGTCCGAGAAGTTCAAGGAGACGCGCATGAACGGCGCGACCGTGGGCTTCACGGACGACGACGGCAAGGGCGAGTACGACATCAAGGACGTGCCGCACGCCATCCGCCTGTCCAGCTCCGGCACCTTCATCCACGGCAACTACTGGGGCGCGAAGTCCATCTTCGGCAACGCGAACACGAGCCACGGCTGCGTCGGTCTCCAGGACGCCAAGGGCGCGGACGACCCGAACACGCCGGGCGCCTGGTTCTTCAACAACTCGATCCTCGGTGACGTGGTCGTCGTCGAGAACACCGGCGACAAGACCATCGCGCCGGACAACGGGCTCAACGGCTGGAACATGAACTGGGCCGACTGGAAGGCCGGTTCGGCGGTCTGACGACTCCGTAGCCTCACGCGAGAGCCGCCGCTCTGCCCCGGTTTCGGGGGTGAGCGGCGGCTTCCGTTTTCTCCCCGGCTCCGGTGTCAAGGGGAACACGCGTGCGCAATCGTCATGCCCTGTAACGGAGTTCCGGCAGCCGTGTAACAGCCGGCCCACGGATCTCTTACCTCTCTCTCAACTATTGAGTGCCTGATCACCCGTCGGCATACTGCGTATTCCGGGGGGTGTACGTCCATGCGTACGAGACCACCCCCGGCCGGGTGAACGGGGAATTCGCCCGGTACTTCTGCAAGGGGGAAACTTGCGCAGACAAGTGAAAAGGGCGTGCGCGGCCACGGTCGCCACAGCAGCAGCCGTGGCCCTGGCGGCGGGTATGACCAGCCCGGCGTCGGCGAACGGCGAGCAGACGACCGCAGCCGCCAAGCACGCGTCGGTCACCGCCAAGCACCGCATCACACTGATCACGGGTGACCGGGTCGTCCTGGACGCCAAGGGCCGTGTCGTCGGCCTGGAGCGGGCCAAGGGACGCGAGGACATCCCCGTCCAGATCCGCAAGCTCGACGGCCACACGCTCGTGATCCCGGCCGACGCGGCCCGCCTGGTCGCCACCGGCAAGCTCGACCAGCGGCTCTTCGACGTCACCGAGCTCAACAAGTCCGCGACCCGCAAGGCCCAGAAGAAGGGCCTGAAGGTCATCGTCGGCTACCAGGGCAGCGCCGCGGCCACCAAGGCCGACGTACGCGACGCGGGCCGGCTGAGCCACTCTCTGAAGACCGTGAACGCGGACGCGGTGCAGACGCCGAAGGAGGACGCGCCCGAGCTGTGGGACGCGGTCACCAACGGCGACAAGACCGCCTCCGGCATCGCGCACGTCTGGCTCGACGGCGTCCGCAAGGCCAGCCTCGACAAGTCCGTCCCGCAGATCGGCGCCCCCAAGGCATGGGCCGCCGGCTACGACGGCAAGGGCGTGAAGATCGCCGTCCTGGACACCGGTGTGGACGCCACCCACCCCGACCTCAAGGGTCAGGTGATCGGCGCCAAGAACTTCACCACCTCGCCCGACACGACCGACAAGGTCGGCCACGGCACGCACGTCGCCTCCATCGCGGCCGGTACGGGCGCGAAGTCCGGCGGCAAGTACAAGGGCGTCGCGCCCGGCGCGAAGATCATCAACGGCAAGGTGCTCGACGACAGCGGCTTCGGCAGCGACTCCGAGGTCCTCGCCGGCATCGAGTGGGCCGCCGCCGAGGGCGCCGACGTCATCAACATGAGCCTGGGCGGCGGCGACACGCCCGCGATCGACCCGCTGGAAGCGGCGGTGAACAAGCTCTCCGAGGAGAAGGGCGTCCTGTTCGCCATCGCGGCCGGCAACGAGGGCGACTTCGGCGAGCAGACCATCGGCTCCCCGGGCAGCGCCGCCGCGGCCCTGACCGTCGGCGCGGTCGACGACAAGGACGTGCTCGCCGACTTCTCCAGCCGCGGCCCCGGCCTGGACGGCGCCCTCAAGCCCGACGTGACCGCGCCCGGCGTGGACATCACCGCGGCCTCCGCCCCGGGTAACCAGATAGCCCAGGAGGTCGGCGAGAACCCGGCCGGCTACATGTCGATCTCCGGTACGTCGATGGCGACCCCGCACGTCGCGGGCGCGGCGGCGCTGCTGAAGCAGCAGCACCCGGAGTGGAAGTACCCCGAGCTGAAGGGCGCCCTCACCGGCTCCACGAAGGGCGGCAAGTACACGCCGTTCGAGCAGGGTTCGGGCCGCATCCAGGTCGACAAGGCCATCAAGCAGTCCGTGATCGCCAACCCGTCCACGGTGAGCTTCGGCGTCCAGCAGTGGCCGCACACCGACGACAAGCCGGTCACCAAGGAACTGACGTACCGCAACCTCGGTACGAAGCCCGTCACGCTGAAGCTGGCGTCGACCGCCACCAACCCGAAGGGCCAGGCCGCCCCGGCCGGCTTCTTCAAGCTCGGCGCCACGTCGGTGACCGTCCCGGCAGGCGGCAAGGCCTCCGTCCCGTTCACCGTGAACACCAAGCTGGGCGGCACGGTCGACGGCGCCTACTCGTCGTACGTGACGGCGACGGGCGGCGGCCAGACCGTCCGCACGGCCGCCGCCGTGCAGCGCGAGGTCGAGTCGTACGACGTCACGCTGAAGTTCGTCGGCCGTGACGGCAAGCCCACCAAGAACTACAGCGCTGACCTGGCCGCCGTCTCGGGCCTGGGCAAGGGCAAGTTCTTCATGCCGTACGAAGAGGACGGCACCGTCACCACCCGTGTGCCCAAGGGCGGTTACGTCCTCAACACGAACGTCTTCGTGGGCGACGACCCGGAGAAGTTCCAGGGCGCCGACTGGCTGGCCCAGCCCAAGCTGAACGTCACCAAGAAGACGACGGTCACGCTGGACGCCCGCAAGGCCAAGCCGGTGAACATCACCGTGCCGGACAAGGCCGCCAAGTCGGAGTTCGCCTACGCCGACTACACGGTGGAGACGAAGGACTCCAGCTACGGCTTCGGCTGGATGCTCGACTCCTACGCCGACATCCGCACCGCGCACGTGGGCCCGCAGATCACCGACAATTCGGTGACCCAGCAGTGGGACGGCCACTGGTCCAAGGGTGACAAGGAGCAGTACGACGTCACCGGCGGAGGCAAGGTCAAGCAGCTCGCCACCGGCTACACCAAGCACTACAAGGCGAGCGAGCTCGCCACGGTGAAGGCGGGCCTCGGCGCCGCGGCGAAGGGCAAGAAGGGCGCGATCAGCGCCGTGGGCTGGCTGCCGTGGAGCAGCGGCGCCTCCTCGATCGGCATCGAGCAGTCCCTGCCCGGCACCCGGACGCTGCACCTGTCCACCACGGGCGGCGTGCAGTGGGGGCTCGACTTCACCCAGTACGGCGGTGTCGACGCGGACGGCTTCCCGGTCGACGAGGCCGCCTACTCGCTGGGCACGCAGAAGTTCGCCGCCGGCAAGACCTACTCGAAGACCGTCAACACGGCCGTCTTCGGACCGCGCATCGACGGCGACTTCGGCATCTTCCGTGAGGGCAACCAGCTCTTCGGCTCCCTGCCGCTGTTCGCGGACGGCAAGCGCAACGTGGGCTACTCGACCTTCTCCGCGGTCGACACGACGCTGTACCGCAACGGCAAGAAGGTCGGCAGCAACGACGACCCGCTGTTCGGCGAGAAGCAGTTCAAGGTCCCGGCGGGCGACGCCGAGTACAAGCTGACGACGTCGGTCAAGCGCAGCGTCAAGGTCGCGGCGGCCTCCACCCGCATCGACGCGAGCTGGACGTTCCGCTCCAAGAAGACCACCGAACTCAAGCAGCTGCCCGCCTCCACGGCCCGCTTCGGCGCGGCCACGGGCCTGGACAGCAAGGTCCCGGCCGGCAAGACGGTCAGCATCCCGGTCACCGTCGAGGGCGCGGCCAAGGGCAGCAACCTGAAGTCGCTGTCGGCGTACGTGTCGTACGACTACGGCAAGACCTGGAAGAAGCTCACCGTCAAGAAGGGCAAGGTCAGCTTCAAGAACCCGGCGAAGGGGAAGGCCATCTCCTTCCACGCCAAGATCGCCGACAAGAAGGGCAACAAGTCGACGGTCTCGATCTACAACGCGTACTACGGCAAGTGAGCCGCAGGGCTCGCCCGCAGGGTGAGCCGTAGGAATCGGCTGTAGGACTCGTCAGTGAGCGGCCCGTCGGAAGCCTCGGCTTCCGGCGGGCCCCTCGCGTTCACTGAGCCGTCGTACCGGTCCCCGCCCGGGTCGCGTCCGCGCCCCAGCTCGCCAGCAGCCGCAGCGCCTCCGCCGACGGGGAGCCCGGTTCCGCGTGGTACGTGATCAGGGACTGCTCGGACTCGTCGACCAGGCGGAACGTCTCGAAGGACAGGGTCAGGTCGCCGACGAGCGGGTGCCGCATCCGCTTGACGCCGTAGCTCTTCTCCTTGACGTCGTGCGCGGCCCACAGCCGGCGGAACTCCTCGCTCTTCACGGAGAGCTCGCCCACCAGGGCGGAGAGCTTCGGGTCGTCCGGATGGCAGCCCGCGTCCATGCGCAGAAAGCCGACGATGTCGGACGCCTTCTGGTCCCACTCGACGAACAGCTCGCGGTAGTCGGGCCTGAGGAACACCAGCCGCGCCCAGTTCCGCTCCGGCGCCGGCAGCTCCGCCCAGTCGCCGAAGAGGGCCGCGGCCATCCGGTTCCAGGCCAGGATGTCCGAGCGCCGCCCGACGACGTACGCCGGGACGGTGTCGATCGAGTCCAGCAGATGCCGCAGCGCCGGCCGGACCTGCTGGGCCCGCGCCGTCTGCTTCTTCTTGTGCTGTTTCGGCTTCGCCAGGTGCGTCAGGTGGGCGTGCTCGGCGCCGGTCAGCCGCAGGGCGCGCGCGATCGCGTCGAGCACCTCCGCCGAGACGTTGCGCCCGTTGCCCTGCTCCAGCCGTGTGTAGTACGCCACGGACACCCCGGCAAGCTGGGCCAGCTCCTCACGGCGCAGCCCCGGAACCCGGCGCCGCCCGAAGTCGGGCAGCCCCACGTCCTCCGGCTTCAGCCGGGCGCGGCGGGTGCGCAGGAACTCGCTGAGCTCGGCACGCCGGTCCAGGCCCCCGCCGGTCTGAGGTGCGGGCTCCTGTGCGGGTTCGGGCTGTTCGTCCATGCCCTCCAGTATTCATGGTCGTACGCACACGAACCTGACCCCGCCAGTGGTACGCACGCTGTGCGTACGCAAAACCGTGGTCTGGGTAGACGCTCGCGGGTCTGGCACGGTGGTGATCGTGCCCGGTCGGAACATCAGAAGGCAGCCGGGCACGGAACCTGCTAGGAGAACCCCCGGCATGACCACTGTTGCTGCGTACGCCGCCCCCGCGCCCAAGGCTCCGCTGGAGCGCACCACCATCGAGCGCCGCGAGGTCGGCGAGTACGACGTCCTGATCGACATCAAGTTCGCCGGAATCTGCCACTCCGACATCCACCAGGCCCAGGAGGGCTGGGGTGAGGGCATCTTCCCGATGGTCCCCGGCCACGAGATCGCCGGTGTCGTCTCCGAGGTCGGCCCGGGCGTCACGAAGTTCGCCGTCGGCGACCGCGTGGGCGTCGGCTGCATGGTCGACTCCTGCCGCGAGTGCGAGAACTGCAAGGCCGGACGTGAGCAGTACTGCGTCAAGGGCAACGTCCCGACCTACAACGGCATAGGCAAGGACGGCGAGCCCACCTACGGTGGCTACTCGCAGAAGGTCGTCGTCGACGAGAACTTCGTCGTCCGCATCCCCGACGGCCTCTCCCTCGACGTCGCCGCGCCGCTGCTGTGCGCCGGCATCACCCTCTACTCCCCGCTCAAGCGCTTCGGCGCCGGTCCCGGCAAGAAGGTCGCGATCGTCGGCCTGGGCGGCCTCGGCCACATGGGCGTCAAGATCGCGCACGCGCTGGGCGCCGAGGTGACCGTGCTGTCGCAGTCCCTGCGCAAGCGCGAGGACGGCCTGAAGCTGGGCGCTGACCACTACTACGCCACCAGCGACCCGAAGACCTTCGAGGAGCTGGCCGGCACCTTCGACCTGATCGTCTCCACGGTCTCGGCCCCGCTGGACTTCGGCGCCTACCTGTCGCTGCTGAAGACCGAGGGCACGCTGGCCAACGTCGGCGCCCCCGAGGAGCCCATCTCCCTGAACCTCTTCTCGGTGATCGGCGGTGGCAAGAGCCTCGCCGGCTCCATGATCGGCGGCATCGCGGAGACCCAGGAGATGCTGGACTTCTGCGCCGAGCACGGGCTCGGTTCCGAGATCGAGCTGATCCGCGGTGACCAGATCAACGAGGCGTACGACCGGGTGGTCGCCAGCGACGTGCGCTACCGGTTCGTGATCGACACCGCCACCATCTGACACCGACGGCTTTCGCCGAGACCGACGGCTTCACACCCGCCCTGAGGGCCACGGCAGCGCGCCGGGGTACTCAGGGCGTTCGTCATGCACGAGGAGGTGCCCGCGGGGTACCCGTGGGGGAGTGCACCAGGGGCCAGGTACGTCAGGGGAGGCCCGCCATGACCGTGCAGCTGAACCACACCATCGTCGCCGCGCGCGACAAGCGCGTCTCGGCCCGGTTCCTCGCCGACATCCTGGGGCTGGACGTGAGCCCGCCCTACGGCCCGTTCCTCCCCGTCGAGATCCCCAACGGCGTGACGCTCGACTACATGGACAGCCCCGGCGCCATCACGTCGCAGCACTACGCCTTCCTCGTCTCGGAGGACGAGTTCGACGAGATCTTCGCCCGGATCCAGGAGGCCGGTCTGAGGTACTGGGCGGATCCGTTCCACAGCCGTCCCGGCGAGATCAACCACAACGACGGCGGCCGCGGCGCGTACTTCGACGACCCCGACGGCCACCGCTTGGAGATCATCACGCGGCCGTACGGCAGCGGCGGCTGAGCCCTCGCACCCCAGCTCGTCGCGTCTTCGCGCCCCAGCTCGTCACATCTTCGCGCCGCCCTTCGTCATACCGGCGAAGGCGACATCAGAAGGCGAAGAACTGGGGAGCAGCCATGACATCACCGATCCTGGTCACCGGCGGCACGGGCACTCTGGGCGGTCACGTCCTGCCGCTGCTGCGCGCGTCCGGCCACGACGTGCGGGTGCTCACCCGGCAGGCCCGTCCCGCCACGGACGGCGTCGAGTACGTCACCGGCGACCTGCTGAAGGGCGAGGGCGTCGAGGCCGCCGTCGACGGCGTGGCGACCGTGCTGCACCTGGCGGGCGGCCCCAAGCGCGACGACGAGGCCACCCGCACCCTGGTGCGCGCCGCGTCCCGGGCCGGCGTACGGCACTTTCTCTACATCTCGGTCATCGGCGCGGACCGGGTCCCCCTGGCCTGGATGCGCACGAAGCTGGAGTCGGAGCGGGCCGTCTCCGAATCCGGCATCCCCTGGACGACCCTGCGCGCGGCCCAGTTCCACGACCTGGCGCTGACCATGGTCGAGAAGATGGCGAAGCTGCCGGTCTTCCCGGTGCCCGGTGGCCTCCGGCTCCAGCCGGTGGACTCGCGGGAGGTCGCCGCCCGCCTCGCGGAGCTGACCCTCGGCGACCCGTCCGGCCTTGTCGCGGACATGACGGGACCGGACGTCCACGACCTCGCGGCCCTGGCCCGCCCCTACCTCCGCCTGCGCGGTCGGCGCCGCCCGATGCTGCCGGTGCGGATCCCCGGGAAGGCGGGGCGGGCGTACCGGGCGGGGGCGAACCTGACGCTGGAGGGGGCGGAGGCGGGGAAGCGGACCTGGGAGGAGTTTCTGCGGGAGAGGCTCGGCTAGGGGATGTCCGCCAGGGGTGTCGGGGCACCGGTCGTCACCCGGAGCGGCTCGGCCGGTCCTGCTCTCCGAAGGTCCACACGGCACGGGACCCCGGGCCGACGACGAGGGCCGAGTGGCCGATCCGCTCCTCGTGCCGGTACGACACCGGCCTGTTCAGCGACATCTCGACCTGCCGCAGACCCACCTGGTCGAGCGGCACGGCGTCGAACCGCAGCGTGGTGCCGCCGCCCTGCGCGACGGCGCCCCCGCCGGGCAGGGACCGTACGGCGAACCCGCCGGCCTTCAGCAGCGGCACCGTGTTGGCGAGGTCCCGGGCGGTCACCGCGAGCCGGATGCCGGTCACGTCCCGCATCAGGTGGTCGCGGTAACCGTCGGACAGGTAGCGCTCCCGGCCCACGTCACCGGGGTGTGCGGCGGGCTCGGTGTTGCCGCGCGGGTCGGCGAAGTACTCCGGCCGGTACTCCATGCCCCAGGCGCCGAAGAGGTCGTACTCGTCGGTGGTGAAGACGGCGTCGAACCAGGGCACCGGGACGCCGTCGCCGAAGTCCCGGGTCTGCCGGAACTCGACGGGGTCGCTGATCCCCAGCTCGCGCAGCCGCGCTGTCACCTTCGCCAGGTCGCCCTCCCGCTCGGTCGAGACGCCCATGCCGGTGGAGCCGAGGGTGCCGTCCTTGCCGGGGAGGTCGCCGGTCCCGAACAGCTCGATGTACGTCTCGCGCCCCATCAGATAGCGGCCGGTCCAGGTCTGCCCGCCGGCACCGGTCGTGGTGCGGACCTGGAAGTTGGCGAAATCCCTCAGAAAGGCGGAGTGCTCGATGGCGTCCGCGGTCTCCCGGTCGAGCACGCCGTAGGCGTGGTTGTAGAAAAGGAGCTGCCGCCCGCCGTCCTCGGCCCGCGCGGAGCTCACCCCGCCCTGGACCGCCCCCGCGAGGGCCAGGGCGATGACCATGATCATCTGTAATGCTCGTCTGACCGTCATGCGCAGGAGCGTAGGGCGGGAGGAAGCGCTTCCGCCGGGGATCGAGGCCTTTGTCAGGAGCCCTGTTCGGGAGCCCTGTTCGGGAGCCCTGTTCGGGAGCCCTGGCCGGGAGTCCTTGGCCGGGAGTCCTGGTCAGGGGGTCTTGGTCAGTGGCCCTTGGTCGGGGGGCTCCTGTCCGCCCATGTCGAGACGGAACGGGGGGTACCGGTCGGTCATCAGGGCGGCGTACGCGGTCACCCGGGCGCACCAGCGGGCGAGGCCGATCAGGAAGTCGAAGAGGTGCCGCGGATAGCGGGCGGTGAACAGCAGGACGACCACCGCGACCAGCGAGAGGAACGGCATCAGCCCACTGCCCCGCCAGCCGCCCCCGTCGTCCCAGCCCGACCCCCAGCCACCGCCCACGAACATCGCGACGACGATGTACTGCGGGATCGCCAGCAGCCACCACTTCACCAGCACCAGTCCGCGCGAGAGCCGCTCGGGGTAGGCGACGTCGAAGCGGGCCGGATAGTCGGGCACGTCGGACAGGGTGAACGGCGGGTACCGGTCGGTGCCGAGCGCGGTGTGGGCGTAGTAGGTGACCCGCCAGTTCCACCGCAGCACGCCGACGTTGAAGTCGAACAGGGAGCGGGGGTAGCGGGCGGTGAACAGGATGGCGAAGAACGCGACGACGCTCACGAGCACGAACGCGATCCACAGGAAGAACAGCACGATGTAGTGCGGGATGGCGAGCAGCCACTTCACCAGCCACAGCCATCGGGACAACCGGGCGTCGAGGGACGCCTCCAGACGTACGGGCGACGCGGTGACAGGAATCATGGGGCGGAACTCCCTTCGCTTGCAGGCTCGCAAGCGAGAAGGAGCCCCGCGACCTGGGCGGGGCCGTTCGCGCGCCCGGGGGCGTTCGCGTGTCCGGGACCGTTACGAGGGGACAGGGGCGGTGCTGTCGGGTTCGTCGGCGCCGTCCGGTTCCTGTGGCGGATCGCTGAGCTGCTCCCGCACGTAGTTCCAGACCACCGCGATCAGCGCGGCGATCGGGACGGCCAGCAGACTGCCCACGATGCCGGCCAGGCTGCCGCCCAGCGTCACCGCCAGCAGCACCACGGCCGCGTGCAGGCCGAGCCCCCGGCTCTGGATCATGGGCTGGAACACATTGCCCTCGAGCTGCTGCACCACGACGATGATGGCCAGCACGATCAGCGCGTCCGTCAGGCCGTTGGAGACGAGCGCGATGAGGACGGCGACGAAACCTGCGAACAGGGCGCCGATGATCGGCACGAACGCGGACACGAAGGTCAGCACCGCCAGCGGGAGCACCAGCGGTACGCCCAGGATCCACAGGCCCAGGCCGATCAGAACGGCGTCGAGCAGGCCGACGGCCGCCTGGGAGCGCACGAAGGCACCCAGCGTGTTCCAGCCGCGCTCGAACACGGTCGGGACGTCGGCGGCGAGCCGGCCGGGCAGCTGACGGGAGAGCCACGGCAGGAACCGCGGGCCGTCCTTGAGGAAGAAGAACATCAGGAAGAGGGCGAGAACGGCGGTGACCAAGCCGTTCACCACGGTGCTCACGCCTGTGACGACAGCGCCGACCATGCTGCCGAGGCCCTCCTGGGCGCGGGCGACCGCGGTGTCGAAGGCCTTGTTGATCTGGGCGTCACCGATGTTCAGCGGCGGCCCGGCGGCCCACTCGCGCATCTTCTGGATGCCCTCGACCACGCCGTCGGTCAGCTGACCGGACTGGGACGCCACGGGCACGGCGATCAGCGCCACGACACCCGCGGAGACCAGCAGGAACAGCACGGTCACGACCGACGCGGCGAGCGCGGGCGGCCACCCGCGGCGACGCAGGACACGGGCGGCGGGCCAGGTCAGCGTGGTCAGCAGCAATCCGACGACGAGCGGCCAGACAACCGACCACATCCGGCCCAGCAGCCACAGAGCCACTGCCAGCATCACCAGCACCAGCAGCAGCTCTGCGGAGACACGGGCCGATATCCGGAGCGCGTCACGGGTCTTCGTGGAACTCAAGGGCGCAGTCACGGAGGCACCCTATTGCCACCGGGTCCCACCGGTTCCAGTGGTGCCGCTGTTCACTCCTGTCGCGCGTGTCCGTGGCCGGCGCTCACCCGTCGGTCTTGGCAACGCCGATCGGGCAGGACACGCCCGTGCCGCCGATGCCGCAGTATCCCGCCGGGTTCTTGTCCAGGTACTGCTGGTGGTAGCCCTCCGCCGGGTAGAACGGGCGGCCCTCCGCCGGGACGATCTCCGTGGTGATGTCGCCGTAGCCGGAAGAGGCGAGGACCTTCTGGTAGGACTCGCGGGAGGACTTGGCGGTGGCCGCCTGTTCGGGGGTGTGGGTGTAGATCGCCGAGCGGTACTGCGTGCCCGCGTCGTTGCCCTGGCGGAAGCCCTGCGTGGGGTCGTGGGACTCCCAGAACGTCTTCAGGAGGCTCTCGTACGAGACCAGCTTCGGGTCGTAGACCACGCGGACGACCTCCGTGTGACCCGTCAGGCCCGAGCAGACCTCCTCGTACGTGGGGTTCTCCGTGTAACCGCCCTGGTAGCCGACCAGGGTCGTCCACACCCCTGCCGGGAGCTGCCAGAACTTGCGCTCGGCGCCCCAGAAGCAGCCCAGGCCGAAGTCGGCGGTCTCCAGCCCCTCCGGGTAGGGGCCGAGCAGCGGGTTGCCGAGGACGGTGTGGCGGTCGGGGACCGTGAACGCCGGCTCCGAGCGGCCGGGCAGCGCCTGCTCAGGGGTCGGCAGCTGGGGCGTACGGCTGTGCAGGAACATGCGGTCTCCAATCGGCGCGACACCCACGCGGGGCGACGCCAGGTTCAACGTGTCGGAGCCGGAGGGAATTCCGGCCGGGGCCACGCTTCGGGGTGGCCGGGGCGCCGTGCCTCGGGGTGGCCGGCGGGTGCCGTGCATCCTGGGGCGCGCCAAACCGCGTCTCAGCGCGCCCAGGGCCGCGTCTCAGTGCGGCAGGCTCGCCGGGCTGCCGCCGTTGGCCTCGTAGCCTGCCACCGCCAGGGCCCGGTACACCGCGAACTCCGCCGCCGGGTCGGCGGACAGGGTCCAGGGCAGGGCGCCGACGTGGCCGTCGATGTGCACCAACTGGTTCATGGCCTCCGACCAGCGCTCGCTGCGGACCAGGAAGAAGACCAGCATGTGCCGCACGTGCGCCAGCATCGGGTCGTCGGGGCGGGCCGAGTGCACCGCGTGCAGCGCGCCGTGGACCGCCTTGGAGACGACCTCGGTCTGCCAGAAGCTGCTGACCAGGGTCACCTCGGGGAGGTGCTCGAACACCGCGAAGAGGGGCATCGCCGCCAGGAGGGAGCCCTGGGGGGCGCGGGCCGCCGCGGCCTCCGCGAACTCGTATGCCAGCTCACGGGAGCCGTGCCACTTCTCGCACCAGTAGTGCAGCGCGGCCAGGTGCGCTCCCATGTGGGCCGGGGCCCGGTCCAGGATCCTCAGCCAGACCTGCTCGAACTCCTTCTGGGAGTACCCCAGGCCGCGGGCCACCGACAGCTCGACGATGTACGGGATCGGATCCCCGGGGGCCAGCAGCGCCGCCTCGCCGCACGCCGCCTTCGCCTCCTCCATGATGATCCGGAACTCGTCCGTCCCGGGCGTCGCCGTCCGCCACGCCTGCTGCACCAGGAACTCGGCGTGCACCGCGGCCCCGCCCGCGTCCTTGGGCGCCTCGGCCCGCCACACCCGCAGCCACTGCCCGCCCGGCGCCTCGCCCACCCCGCCGGGCCGCTGAGAGAGCTCCAGCGAGGCCGCACCCGCGAAGGCCTGCACGCGCTGCCAGCGCTGCTCGCCCTCCGCCTCCGTGCCCGCGAGGAGCTGCTGCGCCGCGCGGTAGTCCTGCGTGCGCTGCACCACGTCCAGGACGTCCAGCAGGTCCTGGTCGGGGCCGGGCATACGGATGTCCAGCTCCTCCTCGCGGACGAAGCCGTAGTTCGCCGGGTCCGCGGCGTCCGGGTGGTCGGGCGAGACCAGCCCGATCGCGGCCCCGCGCCTGCGCCGCAGGAAGGGAAGCAGCACGAAGCCCAGCATGACCAGCGCGATCAGGACCCAGAGAATCTCCATGCAACAAGCGAACCAGACCGCGCCGACAATTGGCCAACCTGGTCCCCGAACCTGTGGAAAACCCGGCCCAGCCGCACCCGCCACCCTGTGGAGTACCCGGCTCAGGGGCCCGCCGCCTCATCGCCCGGCACTCAAGGCGTCGGCGCATTACCCTCGGTGCCCATGAGCGACAGGCAAATCAGTCAGCACTTCGAGACGCTCGCGATCCACGCGGGCAACACCGCCGACCCCCTGACCGGCGCGGTCGTCCCGCCGATCTACCAGGTGTCGACCTACAAGCAGGACGGCGTCGGCGGCCTGCGCGGCGGTTACGAGTACAGCCGCAGCGCCAACCCGACCAGGACGGCGCTGGAGGAGAACCTCGCCGCCCTGGAGGGCGGCCGCCGCGGTCTCGCGTTCGCGTCCGGGCTGGCGGCCGAGGACTGCCTGCTGCGCACGCTGCTCAGCCCCGGCGACCACGTGGTCATCCCCAACGACGCCTACGGCGGCACGTTCCGCCTGTTCGCCAAGGTCGTCGCCCGCTGGGGCGTGGAGTGGTCGGTCGCCGACACCAGCGACCCGGCGGCCGTCCGGGCCGCCATCACCCCGAAGACCAAGGTCGTCTGGGTGGAGACCCCCTCCAACCCGCTCCTCGGCATCACGGACATCGCCGCCGTCGCTCAGGTCACCCGGGACGCGGGCGCCCGCCTCGTCGTCGACAACACCTTCGCCACGCCCTACCTCCAGCAGCCGCTCTCGCTCGGCGCGGACGTCGTCGTGCACTCGCTGACCAAGTACATGGGCGGCCACTCGGACGTCGTCGGCGGCGCGCTGATCACGGACGACCCGGACCTGGGCGAGGAACTGGCCTTCCACCAGAACGCGATGGGCGCGGTCGCCGGGCCCTTCGACTCCTGGCTGGTGCTGCGCGGCACCAAGACGCTCGCGGTGCGCATGGACCGGCACAGTGAGAACGCCGCCAAGGTCGCCGACATGCTCACCCGGCACGCGCGCGTGACGAGCGTCCTGTACCCGGGCCTGCCGGAGCACCCCGGTCACGAGGTCGCCGCCAAGCAGATGAAGTCGTTCGGCGGCATGGTGTCCTTCCGCGTGACGGGCGGTGAGGAGGCTGCCGTCGAGGTCTGCAACCGCGCCAAGGTGTTCACGCTGGGAGAGTCCCTGGGCGGCGTCGAGTCGCTGATCGAGCACCCCGGCCGGATGACGCACGCCTCCGTGGCCGGCTCGCTCCTGGAGGTGCCCGGCGACCTGGTGCGGCTGTCCGTCGGCATCGAGAACGCCGACGATCTGCTGGAAGACCTTCAGCAGGCGCTCGGCTAGGAACCCCGGCGGGGTCACCAGCTGGTGAGGGGTGGAGTCGTGTGCGACGGCGGCTCCACCCACGGGCGGGCCGTCAGCGCCCACACCGCGAACGCCACGGCCGCCGCGAACATCAGCAGCCACACCAGGCGTCGCGCGACCGTCCTGCGCCGCAGCATCCGGGCGCCCCGGCGCACCGCCTCCGCGTGGATCTCGGGCGGCACGGACCGCGACGGCGCCTGCTCCAGCAGCCGCCGAGCGGCCGCCTCGCGGTTCTTCCCGCTCATACCCGCCTCCGTTCGCCGGGAGGGCGCTCGCCGAGAGGTTTCCGGTCCGCCGGGCTCATGACGGCACCGCCTTCGGAGCCGTCGCCGCCGGTGCCGGCTCTCGCGAGCGGTGCAGCAGGGTCGTCGTCGCCCGGTGGCAGATGGCCCGTACGCGCTCCGCGGACAGGCCGAGCAGGGCCGCCGTCTGCTCCTCGGCGACGCCTTCGTAGAGCCTGAGCACCAGGATCAGCCGCTCCTGCGGGGTGAGCGGGGCCAGGGGACTCGCCGGGTGCGGCCGGGAGCGGCCGAGACCGCCGTGGTGGTGCCACGCGCCGCGTGCGAAGCGGCTGGCCAGGTACTGCCGCGCGCGGTCGTACGGATCCTCGCCGCGCAGCCGGTCCCAGCACGCGTACGTGTGCGCCAGCGACAGGGTCAGCAGGCGTCGCGCGCGGGGGTTGTCGTCCGGGGCCTCGGCGGTGAGCAGGGTCGCGGCGTGCAACAGCCGCCCGGCCGCGCCCGCGACGAACGCCTCGAACTCCCGGTCTCGCCGGGTCGCCTGGGACGCATGCCGTTGTCGCACCGCGCCTCCCGCCCGACGGCGACCCTGAAGAAGCGGGCCCGGCCGGGTACGGACGCGACGGCCGCGTACGACGGGGACCCGGTCTCATATCAGGCCAGGGGCGGCCCCGCGGTCAAGAGCCGCGCACCGGCTCGGGACGGCGGATGCCCCGGACGGCGCGGCGGCGCCACGGTCAGGAGGCGCCCGCCCGGGCCCGGCCGGCCGCCACCGCACGAGCTCGCGCTCGCCCCTCCTCCGTCACGCGCGCGTGGCGGGCACGCGTCCTAGGGGCGCCCCCGGAGAGCGAACGGCGCGTCATGCGTCTCTCATGTCGCGGGCCTCTTATGCCGCACGTCTCTTATGACGGCGACTGCGCCTCCGGCCCCGGCAGCCCCGACACCGCCATCCGGGCGGACAGCGCGCTGTTGAAGCGCGTGAGCAGCGAGCAGAACGCCTCGCGCTCCTCCGGCTCCCAGTCCTCGGTCAGCTCGGCCATCAACTGCCGCCGGGACGAGCGCACTTCCTCCAGCCGCGCCTGCCCGCGCGGGGACAGCTGGAGCACCACCGCACGCCCGTCCTCGGGGTGCGACGTGCGCTTGACGAGGCCGGTGTCGACGAGCGGAGCCACCTGCCGGGTGACCGTCGAGGAGTCGATCCCCATGCTCGCGGCGAGCGCCTTGACGCCCATCGGGCCTTCCTTGTCGAGACGGTTGAGCAGCAGGTACGCGGCGCGGTCCATGGAGTTGCGCACCTGCCCGACCCCGCCGAGCCGCGTCTGTTCGGCACGGCGGGCGAACACCGCCACCTCGTGCTGGAGGGTGTCGAGAAGACCGGTGTCACCGACGGTCGTCATGTCCATCGACATTTCAGGTGTTGTGGGCATGGCCGGGGGCTCACTTCGTGGAGGGCTGGCTGATTGGGGGACAGGGTACGCGGCCGGGGCGCGGGCCGTACCGGCGCTGCGCAAAGCGGGTCTCGGAGGTTGGTCACAACGGTCGTTCCCGCTCGTGAACTGCGATGCTGGAGTCATGAGCTACAGCACGGCTGACTCCTTGCTGCCCGTCACCCTCGACGACGTGCGCGGCGCCCAGAAGATGCTCTCGGGCGTGGCACGGGTGACCGCGCTGGAGGGCAGCAGGCACCTGTCCCAGATGGTCGGCGCGCCGGTGCACCTCAAGTGCGAGAACCTCCAGCGGACGGGTTCGTTCAAGCTGCGCGGCGCCTACGTCCGGATCGCGGGCCTGCTGCCCGAGGAGCGCGCCGCCGGGGTCGTCGCCGCGAGCGCCGGCAACCACGCGCAGGGCGTCGCCCTGGCGTCCGCGCTGCTCGGCGTGCGCTCCACGGTGTTCATGCCGAAGGGCGCCCCGCTGCCCAAGGTCAGCGCCACCCGGGACTACGGGGCCGAGGTGCGGCTGCACGGCCAGGTGGTCGACGAGACGCTGGCCGCCGCGCAGGAGTACGCGGCCGAGACGGGCGCGGTGTTCATCCACCCCTTCGACCACCCCGACATCATCGCGGGCCAGGGCACGGTCGGCCTGGAGATCCTGGAGCAGTGCCCGGAGGCGCGCACGATCGTGGTCGGCATCGGCGGCGGCGGGCTGGCCGCCGGGATCGCGGTGTCGGTGAAGGCGCTGCGGCCCGACATGAAGATCATCGGCGTCCAGGCGGCGGGCGCGGCGGCCTATCCGCCCTCGCTGGCGGCGGGCCGGCCCGTCTCGGTCGGGAATCCGGCGACGATGGCCGACGGCATCAAGGTCGGGCGGCCCGGCGACGTGCCGTTCGGGATCGTCGGCGAGCTGGTCGACGAGGTGCGGACGGTCAGCGAGGACGAGCTGTCCGCCGCGCTGCTGCTGTGCCTGGAGCGGGCCAAGCTGGTCGTGGAGCCGGCCGGGGCGAGCCCGGTCGCGGCGCTGCTGAGCCGGCCCGGCTCCTTCGAGGGGCCGGTCGTCGCGGTGTTGTCCGGCGGCAACGTCGACCCGGTGCTGATGCAGCGGGTGCTGCGGCACGGCATGGCCGCGCAGGGCCGCTACCTGGCCGTCCGGCTGCGGCTGACGGACCGGCCCGGCGCTCTTGCCACACTTCTGGGCGTGTTGTCAGTGGTCGACGCTAACGTCCTCGATGTGAGCCATGTACGAACCGACCCACGGCTCGGGCTCACGGAGGCGGAGGTCGAGCTGCACCTGGAGACGAAGGGCCCGGCGCACTGCGCCGAGGTGGGCCAGGCGCTGCGCGAGGCGGGCTACACGGTCATGGGCTGACCGCCTCCGGAGCCGGGTTCAAGATCCTTTCGTCACGCCGAGCGCAACGCGGAAAACCTCATTGAGAGACGCGATACATCGCGTTATGGTGTGTCCGTGCGAAACATGATCCATCCTGTCCGGCGATCCCCGAAGACGTGGAGACTTTTATGCCAGGCGCCATCTATGCCGAAGGTCTGGTCAAGACCTTCGGTGACGTAAAGGCCTTGGACGGCGTCGACCTCGACGTGCCCGAGGGCACGGTCCTCGGCCTGCTCGGGCCGAACGGCGCGGGCAAGACGACCACCGTCCGCTGCCTGACCACCCTGCTGCGCCCCGACAGCGGACGGGCGGTCGTCGCGGGCATCGACGTGCTCGAACAGCCCGACGCCGTCCGCCGCTCCATCGGCCTGTCCGGCCAGTTCGCGGCCGTCGACGAGTATCTGACCGGCCGCGAGAACCTCCAGATGGTCGGCCAGCTCTATCAGATGAGGGCCAAGGCGGCGAAGGAGCGCGCGGCCGAGCTGCTGGAGCAGTTCCACCTCGCGGACGCGGCCGACCGCCCCACCAAGACCTACTCCGGAGGCATGCGCCGCCGGCTCGACCTCGCGGCGGCCCTCGTCGTCTCGCCGCCCGTGATGTTCATGGACGAGCCGACGACCGGCCTCGACCCCCGCAACCGCCAGCAGCTCTGGGAGGTCATCAAGCAACTGGTCTCCGGCGGCACGACGCTGCTGCTGACCACGCAGTACCTGGAAGAGGCCGACCACCTGGCGCACGACATCGCGGTGGTCGACCACGGCCGGGTCATCGCCAAGGGCACCGCCGACCAGCTCAAGGCCCGCACCGGCGGCGAGCGCGTCGAGGTCGTGGTGCACGAGCGCGAGCACATCCAGGCCGCCGCCGAGGTGCTCGCCGGATTCGGCAAGGGCGACACCACGGTCGAGGAACACATGCGCAAGCTCACCGCGCCCGTGACCGGCGGCGCCAAGCTCCTCGCCGAGGTCATCCGCGAACTGGACACCCGGGGCATCGAGATCGACGACATCGGCCTGCGCCGGCCGACCCTGGACGACGTCTTCCTGTCGCTGACGGGACACGTGGCCGAAGCGAAGAACGAGGAGAACGACAAGGAGGCCGCGAAGTGAGCGCCGTCACCGACACCGTGCGGGTCGCGCCGGCCGCGAACCCGGTCAGCCAGTCCATCCGCGACTCGCTGGTCGTCGCGAAACGCAACCTGATCCGCATGTCCCGGATCCCGGAGATGATCATCTACGGGCTGATCCAGCCGATCATGTTCGTGGTGCTGTTCACCTACGTCTTCGGCGGTTCCATGCAGATCGGCGGCAGCACCAGCGCCGTCGACTACAAGAACTTCCTGATGGCGGGCATCTTCGCGCAGACCGTCACGTTCGCCACCGCCAGCTCCGGCGCCGGTATCGCCGACGACATGCACAAGGGCCTCATCGACCGCTTCCGCTCCCTGCCCATGGCACGTGGCGCGGTCCTCACCGGGCGCACCCTCGCCGACTCCGTGCAGACGGCCCTCACCCTGGTCGTCCTCGCGGTCGTCGCCCTCCTGGTCGGCTGGCGCGTCGGGTCGGACGGCGACACCAACCTCGGCAAGGTGCTCGGGGCCTTCGGCCTGCTGCTCCTGCTCGGGTACGCGTTCACCTGGATCGGCGCCCTGATCGGCATGTCCGTCCGGACCCCGGAGGCGGCCACGTCCAGCGGGCTGATCTGGCTCTTCCCGGTCACGTTCATCTCCAACGCGTTCGTGGACACCAGCCACATGACCCCGTGGCTGCGCCACATCGCCGAGTGGAACCCCTTCAGCGCCACGGTCCAGGCCTGCCGCGTGCTGTTCGCCAACCCGGGCCAGTCGCAGTCGGACGCCTGGCCCATGCAGCACCCCGTCTGGGCCTCGCTGATCTACTCGATCCTGATCCTGGTCGTCTTCCGGACGCTGGCGGTGCGCAAGTACCGGTCCGCGACGGCATGACAGCGCCCCCGGTACCGCGAGGGCACCGGGGGCGGATCAAGACATCGGCCGGGGTGGTTCAGCCCTCGTACGGCTCGGCCTTGAGGATCTTCACCGAGGCCTTCTTGCCGTTCGGGAGCTCGTACTGCGCGTCCTCGCCGACCTTGTGGCCGATCACGCCGGTGCCCAGCGGGGACTGCGGGGAGTACGTCTCGATGTCGGCGCTCGCGTACTCGCGCGAGGCGAGCAGGAACGTCAGCGTGTCGTCCTCGTCACCGTCGAACGCGATCGTGACGACCATGCCGGGCGCCACGGCACCGTCCGCCGCGGGTGCCTCGCCGACCTTGGCGCTCTCGAGGAGCTGGGTGAGCTGGCGCACACGGAGTTCCTGCTTGCCCTGCTCCTCCTTGGCTGCGTGGTACCCGCCGTTCTCACGCAGGTCGCCCTCCTCGCGCGCCGCGGCGATCTTCGCGGAGATCTCCGCCCGCGCGGGACCAGTAAGGTACTCAAGCTCAGCCTTGAGCTTGTTGTACGCCTCCTGGGTCAGCCAGGTGACGTTCTCGCTGGTCTGGGTCACAGGTGCTCCTCGTAGGTACTGGGAATACAAAGCATCGCCCTACCCAGAAGCATGTTCCTTCACGGATGGGCGAAACCACGAGCCTAACAATTCAGGGCCGGAAGGGGGAGGACATAAGCCACCAGTTTCACGTCAGCGCAGGTCAGGCGCTACGGATTGCGGGTGACTCCGGCAGGGTCTCAGCCGGTGTGGCAGCCCAGCAGCTCGGCCGTCGTCCCCGGGGAGGTCGTACGGAGCGTGACGACCTTGTCGATGCGGGTGGCGTCCCCGTCGAAGCGGAAATCGGCCCGGCCGACCTCGGCACCGTTCTCGGCCTGCGAGCGCACGGTGCAGTAGCCGTCGGTGCCGGCGTCCTTGCGGACCTCCAGGTGCACCTGCACGGACTCCTTGCCCGGCTCGAAGCTGATCACCTCGGCGCTGATCTCGCTCTGGGCGACGTAGTGGTAGCCGAACCAGCCGACGAGCCCCAGCAGCGCCGCCGCGAGGACGGCGCCGACGCCCTTGAGCGTGCGGTCGGCGCGCTGGTCCGAGGAACGGCCGTAACGGCCCTCGGGCAGTCGCGTGCTCGCCGTACTCATGATCGTCCTCCAGGCAGGGCCGGGACGAACGTCCCGTGAGGGGGCCCGGGACCCGGTCCCGGAATTATTCGCCCCCCGTTTCGGTCACTATAGAAGCCGCTGATTGCGCCGAGGCACACAGGGCGCCGACTTACTGAGGATTGAGTCTTGACTGACCAGTTGCGACTGATGGCCGTTCATGCCCACCCCGACGACGAGTCGAGCAAGGGCGCGGCGACCATGGCCAAGTACGTGTCCGAGGGGGTGGACGTGCTGGTCGTGACCTGCACGGGCGGGGAACGCGGTTCCATCCTCAATCCGAAGCTCCAGGGGGACAAGTACGTCGAGGAGCACATCCACGAGGTACGCAAGAAGGAGATGGACGAGGCCCGGGAGATCCTGGGCGTCAAGCAGGAGTGGCTCGGTTTCGTCGACTCGGGTCTGCCCGAGGGCGACCCGCTGCCGCCGCTGCCGGAGGGCTGCTTCGCCCTGGAGGACGTCGACCACGCGGCCGGTGAGCTGGTGCGCAAGATCCGTGCCTTCCGTCCCCAGGTGATCACCACCTACGACGAGAACGGCGGCTATCCGCACCCCGACCACATCATGACCCACAAGATCTCGATGGTGGCGTTCGAGGGTGCGGCGGACACCGAGAAGTACCCGGAGGCCGAGTACGGCCCCGCGTACCAGCCGCAGAAGCTCTACTACAACCAGGGCTTCAACCGCCCCCGCACCGAGGCGCTGCACCAGGCGATGCTCGACCGGGGCATGGAGTCGCCCTACGGGGACTGGCTCAAGCGCTGGGAGGAGTTCGGCATGAAGGAGCGCACGCTCACCACGCACGTCCCCTGCGGCGACTTCTTCGAGATCCGCGACAAGGCGCTGATCGCGCACGCCACGCAGATCGACCCCGACGGCGGCTGGTTCAAGGTCCCGATGGACATCCAGAAGGAGGTCTGGCCGACGGAGGAGTACGAGCTGGCGAAGTCCCTCGTCGATACCTCCCTCCCCGAGGACGACCTCTTCGCGGGCGTCCGCGACAATGCCTGACATGAGCGCAAGCGCAAGCCTGGCAATGACGCACCTCGTCTCCTTCGCCAAGGAGGTCGACGAGGACAAGGTCACCCCCGGCGTCCTCGGCTTCATCGTCTTCGCGGCGATGGCCCTGGCGGTGTGGGCCCTGATGAAGTCGATGAGCCGCCACATGAACAAGGTCGACTTCACCCAGGCCCCGGACCCCGAGGCCGAGCAGACGGAGCCGGCGGAGCCGGAGACCGCGGACACGGAGACCTCCGGCCAGAGCAAGCAGAAGCAGGGCTGACGCCCCTCCCGGGGCGGCCGTCTCTCCCGGGGCGGCCGTCTCTCCCCGGGGGACACCCGTCGGTGGCCGTTCGCCGCCGACGGGTGCCGCGTGCCGGGCGTCGCGGGCGGGCGTGACTTTGCGGACACCCCCTAGGTCTTCGACTCCACGGGCACCCCCATCACCTCCCGCGCATGCCGGTTCGGCACCATGCCCAGGCGCCAGGCCTGCCAGCCGGCCTCCAGGGTCACGCCGCGCTCCAGCAGCAAGGCGTACGCGTCGAGATAGTCGTCCAGCTTCTGGTCGCGCAGCGGATGGCTCGCGCGGGACAGCTGGGCCAGCTCCTCCTGGGCCACGGCCGTGCCGACCTCGATGCCGCCGGGGGCCGCGTACGGCAGGAGCGTGCAGCGCAGGAAGCGGGCCCAGTCCTCGCCCCGGCGGTCGCCGTACGACGTGAAGAGGGCCGCCGCCTCGTCGCACAGCGCCAGGGCCTGCTGGGTGCGGGCGTTGCCCGCGTCCACGACCGCCAGCTCCAGGCAGGTCCACGCCTCGCCGTGGGCGACACCGATGCGCTGGAAGTCGGCGCGGGCGTCCACCAGGAGCTGGCGGGCGAAGCCCGAGTTGCGCAGCGAGCCCGTCTGGGCCGCGCGCTGGTCGCGGGTGACGCGCGCCGAGTGGTGGCGGGCGCAGGCCAGGCCGTAGACGTCCCGCATGCGGGAGAACATCGTGCGGGAGCGTTCCAGTTCGCGGACCGCCTGGTCCAGGTTGCCCGTCTCCTCCAGGGCCTGGCCGAGGTAGTACAGCGTCCACGCCTCGCCGCGCGCGTCCTCGTTGTCGCGGTGCTGGGCGGCCGCCCCGCGCAGTTCCTCCACGGCCGGGGACGCGTCACCGGCGACCAGCAGTGCGCGGGCCAGCTGGGTCAGGGCCCAGGCCTCACCGCGGGCGTCGCGCGTGCGGCCGTACAGCTCCAGGGCCGCGCGCAGCTCGGACTCGGCGCGCGGGACGTCGCCCATGCGCAGGCCCAACTGGCCGAGCTGGAAGTGCGCCCACGCCTGGCCGTGCACGGACTCGCCGGCGCGGTGCAGCACCAGCGACTCGGTGAGCAGGTCCAGCGCCTCGGCCACCCGGGCGCGATCGCGCTCCACGGCCGCCAGGGCGTGCATCGTCCACGCCCGGTCCGTCGCCAGCTCGGGGGAGGACTGGAGGGCCAGGGCCTCGCGGAGCTTCGCCGACGCCTCCGTCAGATTGCCCTGGTGGTGCAGGGTGATGCCGAGGGAGCACAGGGCCCGGGCGGCGCCCGCGTCGTGGTGGGCCTCCCGGTACAGGTCGACGACCGAGGCGAGGGTCGTACGCGCCTTGTCCAGTTCGCCGAGCTGCCGTGCCGCGATGCCGGTGCGCCACTGCACCGAGCGGACCAGCAAGCCCTCGTCCACCGCCTGGGCCAGCTCGCTGATCTCGCCCAGGCGGTAGAGGTCGCCGCGCAGCAGGCAGTAGTCGCACAGGGCGCCCAGGAGGTTCAGTACCGCCGCCTGGTTCACGCCCTCGGCGTGCCGCAGCGCCGCGGTGATGAAGCTCGACTCGTCGTCCAGCCAGCGCAGCGCCTCGTCGAGGGAGGTGAAGCCGTACGGGCTGAAGCGGTTCGTGCGGGTCGACATGTTGCCGTCGACCATGCGCAGCACCGAGTCGGCCAGCTCGGCGTAGTTCACGATCAGCCGTTCCTGCGCCGCCGTGCGCTCGGCCGGTTCCTCCTCGTCGAGGAGCCGGGCCTGGGCGAAGGCGCGGACCAGGTCGTGCAGCCGGTAGCGGTCGCCCCGGACGTGGTCGATCAGGCCCGCCCGGGTCAGGGCCTGGAGGTGGCGTTTCGCCTCCGCCTCGTCGGTGGCCAGCAGCGCGGCGGCCGCGGCGGCGCCCAGCGAGGCCCGGCCGGCCAGGGCCAGGCGGCGCAGCAGCCGCCGTACGGCCTCCGGCTGGTCGGTGTAGCGCAGCCACAGGGCGCGCTCGACCGGCTCGACCGGGCCGTAGGCGCCGAGGTCCGTGGCCAGCGCGCGCGGCGAGCGCGGGCCGAGACACGAGCCGGCGATGCGCAGCGCCAGCGGCAGCCCGCCGCACAGCTCCCGGACCCGGTCGGCGGACTCGGCGTCGTACGGACCGGAACGGTCCTGCGCCGCCGCGCCCAGCAGTTCCTCCGCACCGGCGGCGTCCAGCGGCTCGACTGCGAGCTGGTGCACCCGTGCGGGCAGCTCCACCGGCTCCAGGGGTTTGCGCGCGGTCACCAGCACCAGACTGTCGGACCGCTCCGGGACCAGGGCGCGGACCTGCTCGGCGTCCGAGGCGTCGTCCAGGACGACCGTGACCGGCAGGCCGGTCAGATGCTGGTGGTACAGCTCGCTCAGCCGCTTGACCTGCTGGTCGGGGGAGGAGCGCTCGCGGAACAGCAGTTGCTCGCGGGGCGCGCCGAGCCGGTTGAGCAGATGCAGCAGGGCGTCGCGGGTGGACAGCGGCGACTCGCCCGGGCCGTCGGAGCGCAGGTCGACGACGCAGGCACCGCGGAAGTAGTCCTTGAGATCGTGCGTGGCGTGCACCGCGAGGGTCGTACGGCCGCTGCCGGGCGTGCCGTGCAGGACGACCACCGTCGGCTGGGTCGCCGTGCTCGCCCGGGCCGCCTGCACCCACTGCCGGATCTGTGCCAGCTCGTGCCGCCGCCCCGCGAACGGCTCCGCCGGTTCCGGGAGCTGCGCGAAGGACTGCTCCAGCACGTTGCGCCCGCGCGCCGCCGCGCTCTTGTCGGTGCCCCGCAGCCGCGGCCCCGTCTTCTTCGGCCCCGTGGAGGCGGCGAGCACCCGCTGCTGGTCCAGGAACGGCCGGATGCCCCGCACCTCCAGCGCCGTCAGCCACTGGAGCCGCAGCTGTTCGGGCCCGCCCGGCTGGCTCACGGCCCCGGCCCGGTGGTGTGCGGCCGGCAGATGCGAGCCGACGACCTTCACGACGGTCGCCGCGGCGCCCACCACACCCACGGTCACGCCCGCGCCCAGCGCCGTCCCGGTACTCGTGCCCAGGGCCATGTCGGCGACGACGGCCGCGACCGCCGCGACCGCGGCCACCAGCAGTGGTGTCCCGGCGCCCTCCCGGGCGTAGCGCTGTCCGAAGGTGAGCTGCCCGGCCGCCGCCTCGTCCAGGGCGCGCGTGTAGGCCTCGTACTCCTCGGCCGCGCTCTGCGCCATCGCGTCGAGCGCCCCGCGCGCCCGCGCGAGCAGCACCTTCCCGTCGGTGCGCCCGCCCGTCCGGCGTACCTCCTCCTCCACGGCCCGTGCCAACAGCCGCTCGGCATCCGCCCGATGACTGTCCCGCATGTCACGTCCCCCTCCGGCGGCAACGGCGTGCTCGCTTGTCACCTCGGTCGTTTCCTCGGTCGTTTCCTTGGTCAAGTGTGCTGCCGACGGCGCATCGGGGCGAGGGGGCGTGACCGGCCCGATTGTGTGAAGACACGGGCGGATTGAGGCGTCGCGCGTCCGTCGGGCGTGCGCTCCGGGCGTCGCCCGCGCGGCGCCTGACGCGTGCCGGGCGGGGTACTGCGGCAGGATGGACACCATGCCGAACCGACTGGCGCACGAGACGTCCCCCTACCTCCTTCAGCACGCCGACAACCCCGTCGACTGGTGGCCCTGGTCGGCGGAGGCCTTCGAGGAGGCCCGCAAGCGGAACGTGCCCGTGCTGCTCAGCATCGGCTACAGCAGCTGTCACTGGTGTCACGTGATGGCTCACGAGTCCTTCGAGGATCAGCAGACCGCCGAGTACCTCAACGCGCACTACGTGAGCGTGAAGGTGGACCGCGAGGAGCGCCCGGACGTCGACGCGGTCTACATGGAGGCCGTGCAGGCCGCGACCGGCCACGGCGGCTGGCCCATGACCGTCTTCCTCACGCCGGACGCCGAGCCGTTCTACTTCGGCACGTACTTCCCGCCCGCCCCGCGCCAGGGCATGCCCTCCTTCCGGCAGGTGCTCCAGGGCGTCCACCAGGCGTGGGAGGACCGGCGGGACGAGGTCACCGAGGTCGCCGGGAAGATCGTCCGGGACCTGGCCGGGCGGGAGATCTCCTACGGGGACGACCGGACGCCCGGCGAGCAGGAGCTCGCGCAGGCGCTGCTCGCGCTGACCCGCGAGTACGACCCGCAACGCGGCGGATTCGGCGGGGCGCCGAAGTTCCCGCCGTCCATGGTGCTGGAGTTCCTGCTGCGCCACCACGCCCGCACCGGTGCCGAGGGCGCCCTCCAGATGGCGCAGGACACCTGCGAGCGCATGGCCCGGGGCGGCATCTACGACCAACTCGGCGGCGGCTTCGCCCGCTACTCGGTCGACCGTGACTGGATCGTGCCGCACTTCGAGAAGATGCTGTACGACAACGCCCTGCTGTGCCGGGTCTACGCCCACCTCTGGCGTGCCACCGGCTCCGAGCTCGCCCGCCGGGTCGCCCTGGAGACCGCCGACTTCATGGTGCGCGAACTGCGCACCGCCGAGGGCGGGTTCGCCTCCGCGCTGGACGCCGACAGCGACGACGGAACGGGGAAGCACGTCGAGGGCGCCTACTACGTGTGGACGCCGGAGCAACTGCGCGAGGTCCTCGGCGAGCAGGACGCCGAACTCGCCGCCCAGTACTTCGGCGTGACCGAGGAGGGCACCTTCGAACACGGCCAGTCCGTGCTTCAACTGCCGCAGCAGGACGGTCTGTTCGACGCCGGGAAGATCGCCTCGATCCGCGAGCGGCTGCTGGCGGCGCGGGTCGAGCGTCCCGCCCCCGGCCGGGACGACAAGGTCGTCGCCGCCTGGAACGGGCTCGCTGTCGCCGCGCTCGCCGAGACCGGCGCCTACTTCGACCGGCCCGACCTCGTCGAGGCCGCCCTCGCCGCCGCCGACCTCCTCGTCCGGCTGCACCTCGACGAGCAGGCCCGCCTCACCCGCACCAGCAAGGACGGCCACGCCGGCGCCAACGCCGGTGTTCTGGAGGACTACGCCGACGTGGCGGAGGGCTTCCTCGCGCTGGCGTCCGTCACCGGGGAGGGCGTCTGGCTGGAGTTCGCCGGGTTCCTCCTCGACCACGTCCTGGCCCGCTTCACCGACGAGGAGTCGGGCGCCCTGTTCGACACCGCCGCAGACGCCGAGCGGCTGATCCGGCGCCCGCAGGACCCGACCGACAACGCCGCCCCGTCCGGCTGGACCGCGGCGGCGAACGCCCTGCTGAGCTACGCCGCGCACACCGGGTCCGGGCCCCACCGCACCGCCGCGGAGCGGGCCCTCGGCGTCGTCAAGGCGCTCGGGCCGCGCGTGCCCCGCTTCATCGGCTGGGGGCTCGCCGCCGCCGAGGCGGCGCTGGACGGGCCGCGCGAGGTCGCGATCGTGGGACCGTCCCTCGACCACGAGGGGACAAGGACCTTGCACCGCACGGCGCTTCTGGGCACCGCGCCCGGCGCGGTCGTCGCGGTGGGGGCCCCGGAGAGCGACGAGTTTCCGCTGCTCGCGGACCGTCCGCTGGTCGGCGGTGAACCGGCCGCGTACGTCTGCCGTAACTTCACATGTGACGCCCCGACGACCGAAGTTGAGAGGTTGCGTGCGGTACTGAGCGGCTGAAGTCGGGAATCAACGGAAACACGCTCTTTATCTGAAGAGCCCCCAGGCTTCACAGTTCCCCCTTAATCTCTGCACAGTGCCGTGACGGATGAGGTAGTCCGTTACGGCGGGGGGTTCTGGGATCTGGGGGGATCTGTTTGCTGACGTCTGTCTTCATCGCTGCCGTTTCACTGGCTCTGTTCTGGATGGCGGCCTTCACTCTGTGGTGGCAGATGCACGCCTGGCGTACGCCGGAAGTGCTCGCCTCCACGCGGTTCAGCAGTCCGGACGGGGACGAGCACGTCTCGTTCTCGCTGCTGCTGCCCGCCCGGCACGAACAGGCGGTGCTGGACCACACGATCCAGCGGCTGCTGGAGTCGAGCCACACCGACTTCGAGATCATCGTGATCGTCGGACACGACGACCCGGAGACCACCGCCGTGGCCGAGCAGGCCGCGGCACGTGATCCACGGGTCCGTGTCGTCGTCGACACGCACGAGAAGAAGAACAAGCCGAAGGCCATGAACACGGCGCTGCCGCACTGCCGCGGCGACGTCGTCGGTGTCTTCGACGCGGAGGACCAGGTCCACCCCGAGCTCCTCGCGCACGTCGACCACGCCTTCCGCACCACCGGCGCGGACGTCGTCCAGGGCGGGGTGCAGCTGATCAACTTCCACTCCAGCTGGTACAGCCTGCGCAACTGCCTGGAGTACTTCTTCTGGTTCCGCTCGCGGCTCCACCTGCACGCGCAGAAAGGTTTCATTCCGCTCGGCGGCAACACCGTCTTCGTCCGCACGGACGTCCTCAGGGAAGCCGAGGGCTGGGACCCGAACTGCCTCGCCGAGGACTGCGACCTGGGCGTGCGGCTCTCCAGCGTCGGCAAGAAGGTCGTCGTCGCCTACGACTCCGACATGGTGACCCGGGAGGAGACCCCCGGCTCGCTGATGTCCCTGCTGAAGCAGCGCACCCGCTGGAACCAGGGGTTCCTCCAGGTGTACCGGAAGAAGGACTGGAAGCAACTGCCCACCCTCGGGCAGCGGCTGCTCGCCCGCTACACCCTGATGACGCCGTTCATGCAGGCTTTCACCGGCCTGATCATCCCGCTGAACGTGGCGATCGCGCTGTTCCTGGACGTGCCCGTCGGCGTCGCCTTCATCACCTTCCTGCCGGCCGTCACCGCCCTGGTCACCTTCGTCTTCGAGATCGTCGGGCTGCACGACTTCGGCAAGCAGTACGGGCTGCGCGTGCGGTTCGCGCACTATCTGAAGCTGGTCGTGGGCGGCCCCTTCTACCAGGTCCTGCTCGCCGGGGCGGCCGTCCGTGCCGTGTGGCGTGAGCAGCGCGGCCGCAACGACTGGGAGCTGACGACCCACGTCGGCGCGCATCTCGGCGAGACGACCGTGACACGGCAGGACGTTCCCGTGACCCGAGAGGACGTTCCCGCGTGACCTCCACCCTTCCCGCGGTGACCACAGCGAAGGTCCCCGCGCAGCGCCGGCCTGTGCCCGGAACCGGTGCGCACCGGCGAGCGGAGCCGCCGAAGCGGCTGCGCTCCTCTCGGCCCGACCTGCTCCTGTGCGGTGTCCTCCTCGTGGCGATCCTCGTCGTGCAGGGCTGGAACATCGCCGACTACCCCGCCCTCAGCGACGACGAGGGCACCTACCTCGCCCAGGCCTGGTCGGTCCAGCAGGGCAACGGCCTCGCCCACTACACCTACTGGTACGACCACCCGCCGCTCGGCTGGATCCAGATCGCCGTGCTGACCTGGATCCCGGCTCTGATCAGCCCCGAGTCGATGACGGTGGGCACCATGCGGGCCGCGATGCTCGTGATCAGCGGCATCAGCGCGGTCCTCGTCTACGTACTGGGCCGCCGCCTCGCCCTGCCCCGCTGGGCGGCCGCGCTCGGCATGGTGTTCTTCGGCCTCTCGCCGTTGTCGGTCGTCCTCCAGCGGGAGATCTTCCTCGACAACCTCGCGGTGATGTGGACGCTGCTGGCCTTCACCCTGGCAGCGTCCCCGAGCCGCCACCTCTGGCACCACTTCGGCGCGGGGATGGCGGCCGCCACGGCCGTCCTCACCAAAGAGACGATGCTCATCGTCCTGCCCGCCCTGTTCCTCACCATGTGGCGGCACAGCCACAAGGACACCCGCAAGTTCGCCCTCACCGGAGCCGTCACGGCCTGCGCCCTGATCGGCTTCGCGTATCCGCTGTTCGCCCTGCTCAAGGGCGAGCTGCTGCCGGGTGCCGGGCACGTCTCCCTCTGGGACGGCGTCAAGTACCAGATGACCAGACCCGGTTCGGGCTTCATCCTGGACCAGGGCTCCGGCTCCTGGGGCGTGCTCCAGTCGTGGCTGTACTACGACAAGATCCTGCCCCTCGGCGGCCTCGCGGGCGCGCTCCTGCTGCTCGTCACCTGGCGCTGGTCGGTCACCGCCCGCGCCCTGGCCGGACCGGCCCTGGCCGTCGCCATCTTCGACGCGCTGGCCCTGCGCCCCAACGGCTACCTGCCCGCGATGTACGTCATCCAGGCCCTGCCGTTCCTCGCCCTCGTCCTCGCCGGAGGAACCGCCTCCGTCGCCCACGCGGTGCTGAGCCGCTGGCGCTCCGAGGCGGAGAAACGGTACGTCAGCGCGGGCAGGTACGCGCTCGCCGCGGCCCTCGCCCTCGCCGCCGGCGCCTACGTCGTACCGCACTGGTACGACGGCGCCCGCACCGCCGTCACCACCGACGCCAACGCCCCCTACAAGGCCGCGTCCCAGTGGCTGGCCACCGAGGTCGAGAACCCGGAGCGCACCCGCGTCCTGGTCGACGACGCCCTCTGGCTCGACCTCGTGCACCAGGGCTACCGGCCGGGGCTCGGCGTCATCTGGTTCTACAAGGCCGACCTCGACCCGGCGGTGACGAAGACGATGCCGCGCGGCTGGAAGGACCTCGACTACGTCGTCGCCTCGCCGACCGTGCGGCGTGACGCGGCCGACCTGCCCAACGTCAAGGCCGCCATGGAGCACTCGGCCCCGGTCGCCACCTTCGGCACCGGCGAGGACCGCATCGAGATCCGCCAGATCCAGACGTCCGCCGGAGGCGCGCGATGAGCCAGGAATCCACCGTCCCCGGCGAGGTCGTCGAGACCGCCGAGATCCCCGAACCGGGCGCCGTCACCATCGTCGTACCGACGTTCAACGAGTCGGCGAACGTGCGGCAGTTGCTGCACCAGATCACCGAGGCCGTCCCGGCCCGGCTGCCCTGCGAGGTCGTCTTCGTGGACGACTCCACCGACGACACGCCCCAGGTGATCGAGAAGGCGGCGCAGGACTGCCCGTTCCCGGTGACCGTGCTGCACCGCGAGGACCCGGTGGGCGGGCTCGGGGGCGCGGTCGTCGAGGGCCTGAAGGCGGCCACGTCCGACTGGATCGTCGTCATGGACGGCGACTGCCAGCACCCGCCGTCCCTCGTGCCCGACCTGGTCGCCACCGGCGAACGCGCCAACGCCGGGCTGGTCGTCGCCTCCCGGTACATCAAGGGCGGCAGCCGGGCCGGACTCGCGGGCAGCTACCGCGTGGCCGTCTCGCGCGGGGCGACCTGGCTGACCAAGGCGCTGTTCCCGCGCCGGCTGCACGGCATCAGCGACCCGATGAGCGGCTTCTTCGCGATCCGCCGCAGCGCGGTCACGGCCGAGGTCCTCCAGCCGCTCGGCTACAAGATCCTCCTCGAACTCGCCGTCCGCAGCCGCCCCCGCACGGTCACCGAGGTGCCCTTCGTCTTCCAGGACCGGTTCGCCGGGGAGTCCAAGTGCACCGCGCAGGAGGGCCTGCGCTTCCTGCGCCACCTGGCCGGGCTGCGCGCCGCCTCGCCGGTCGCGCGCATGGTCGGCTTCGGCCTGATCGGGCTCACCGGCTTCGTACCGAACCTGCTGGGCCTGTGGGCTCTGACCGCCGCCGGCATGCACTACGTACCGGCGGAGATCCTCGCCAACCAGCTGGGCGTCGCCTGGAACTTCGTGCTCATCGAGCACCTGCTGTTCCGCGAGCGGCGCCGGCACCGCCGCTGGTGGGACCGGGCCGGGCGGTTCGCGCTGCTCGCCAACGCCGATCTGGTGCTGCGCATCCCGCTGATCGCGCTGTTCGTGCACCAGTTCCACCTCGGCGTGCTGTCCGCCACCGCGCTCGCGCTGGTGACGACGTTCGTCCTGCGCTTCGCGGCCACCGAAGCGCTGGTCTATCTGCCGCGCCGGGGCCCTGAGAAGCCCGTGCGCGAGAGCCGCACCGCGAGGAGAGCCGTGTGAACAAGTACCGGAGAAGGACCGCACTCGTGGGCGTGGGCGCGCTCACGGCGGGTCTCCTGCTGACCGCGCCCCAGCCCGCCTCCGCCGCCAACCTCATCAGGAACCCGGGCTTCGAGACCGCCGGCACCGGCGACATGCCCTACTGCTGGGAGAAGTCCGGCTGGGGCGACAACGACTTCACCTTCACCACCACGAATGACGCGCACACCGGCGGCAAGGCCATGAAGGTCGAGCTGACCCGCCGCGCCGACGGTGACCGCAAGGCGCTGATCACCGAGTCCGCCGAGTGCGCGCCGGTGGTGACGCCGGGCAAGCAGTACGACCTCGGCCTCTGGTACAAGACGACCACGCCCGACGCGTCGATCACGCTGTTCCGGCACGACGCGACGGCCGGCTGGCAGTACTGGACCGACCTCAAGACGCTGGACCTCGCGGGCGACTGGACCGAGGCCACGGTCCGCACCCCCGAGGTCCCGGCCGGCACCGACCGCATCTCCTGGGGCGTCTCCGTCTACGGCACCGGGTCCGCCACCACCGACGACTACAGGATGGACCAGGTCCCCGACCCGGTCCTGCCGCCGAAGTGCACCGGCACGGCCGAGCAGTGCGCCAACGGCAAGTGGGACGTACTGCCCACGAAGAACCCGGTCCGCTCCATGCACTCCGTCGTCCTGCACAACGGCAAGGTGCTGCTGATCGCGGGCTCGGGCAACGACGAGTCGATGTTCAAGGCCGGCACCTTCACCTCGGCGGTCTACGACCCGGCGAACGGCTCCTACAAGGTCGTCCCCACGCCGAAGGACATGTTCTGCGCCGGCCACGTGCAGCTCCAGGACGGGCGCGTGCTGGTGATGAGCGGCAACAAGGGCTACCCGTCGGCGGACGGCCGCGTCGGCTACCAGGGCTACAAGGACTCGTACATCTTCGACCCGGAGACCGAGACCTACACGAAGACCAACGACATGAACGACGGCCACTGGTACCCGTCGGCCACGATCCTCGGCAACGGCGACGTCATTTCCTTCGGCGGCCTGAAGGAGGACTCCACCGGCTCGGTCACCGCCGAGCTGTTCTCCGAGGCCGAGCAGCGGTGGCAGCCGCTGTGGAAGGTCAACCAGACCTGGTCGTACTGGGGCCTGTACCCGTCGATGATCCTCATGCAGGACGGCCGTCTCTTCTACTCGGGCAGCCACGTCTTCGGCAACAACATCCCCGGCACGGGTTCGGCGATCTACGACTACGGCGCCAACACCACCACCCAGGTCCCGGGCCTGCAGAAGAAGGACGAGCGCGACCAGTCGGCCAGCGTGCTGCTGCCCCCGGCGCAGGATCAGAAGGTCCTCACCCTCGGCGGCGGCAACATCGACTCCAACCCGGAGGCGAACCGCCTGACCGACATCATCGACCTCAAGCGGCCGAACCCGTCCTACGTGGCCGGGCCGCCGATCCCGCAGGGCACGGTCGACCTCGGCAACGGGCCCGTCCCGCAGACCGGCGACCAGGGCAAGATGTACGTCTCCGCGGTGCTCCTCCCGGACGGCAAGGTGCTGGAGACGGGCGGCGCGCTGCACAACCGCGCCAACCCGGTGTACGAGACGTCGATCTTCGACCCCGAGTCGGAGACCTTCGACCCGGTGGCCGTCGACCCCGAGGCGCGCGGCTACCACTCCTCGGCGTTCCTGCTCCCCGACGGCCGCGTGATGACCACCGGCGACAACCCGGGCAACGGCTCCTGGAACCACGACGTGTCGGTCTACAGCCCGCCCTACCTGTTCAAGGGTCCGCGTCCGGCGATCACCTCGGTGATCGACACCGAGTGGAACTACGGCGACACCCAGCGGATCACCGTCGACCGGCCCATCGCCAAGGCCGAGCTGATCCGCCCGGCCGCCGTCACGCACTCCTCCGACCCGAACCAGCGGTTCGTGGACCTGCCGCTGTCCGTCGACGGCGACAACGTCGACCTGAACGTGACGAGCAACCCCAACCTGGCCCCGCCCGGCTGGTACATGCTCTTCGCGGTGGACGCGAACGGGGTGCCGTCGGTGGCGAAGTGGGTGCACCTGAAGGGCCCGCAGGCCCTCAAGGCGACGGACGCCTCGGCGCATGTCCACGACTTCGTGGACTCGCCCGAGGGCAAGGTCGCGGGGCCCGGCAAGAAGCGCACGTCGCAGAAGGTCAGCCCGACGATCTCCGGCTGCGACCGCCACTACGGCTCGATCAACGTCTGCGTGCCGACCGACTTCCCGGCGGAGGTGAAGAAGACGACGGCCGCCCGCTGCGAGTGGCTCAAGGCGAACGACTACGGCCGTCTGAAGGTCAACGGCAAGGACGACCCGCTGCGCCTGGACCGCAACGGGGACGGGATCGCCTGCGGCAAGGGGGACATGAGGAAGAGCTAGCTCCCGAACTCGGCGACGGCGCGCTCCACGATGGCCTCCAGCTGCTCGTGGTGCGCGCCCTTCCAGTAGGCCCGGCCGCACTCCGTGCACTGCGCGAACACGTCGTACGTCGCGTGCGTGCCGTGCTTGAGCTGGTCGGCGACTTCGTCCTTGGTCGCCTTGCGGAGCAGCCCGTTGCAGGCCGTGCACCGCGTCCAGGGGCGCAGGTCGGGCTGGAAGCGGTCCAGGACGTCCCGGAGCTGCTCCTGCGGCCGGGTGCTGTAGACGAACGCCCCCGCCCACAGCTCGCGGCGCCGCAGCAACCCCCGGTCGCGGCTGAGCATGACGCGTTGCTCCGCCGCAGAACGCGCCGCGAGCGCGGGGTCGCCGATGTCGGTCGACTCGTAGGCCGTGTCGACACCGAGCAGCCGCAGGCGGCGGGCCAGCGTGCCGAGGTGTACGTCGAGGAGGAAGCGCAGGGGAGCGCCGGGCACCCGCTGGGGGCGGGCGACGGTCCGTACGGTCACCGACTCGCCGGCCGCCGGGACGTGCGAGACGGGCACCTCGCGGCCGTCCACGAGCAGGGCACCCACCTCGGTCAGCGGCACACCCAGCGACTCGACGACATGGCCCAGGCTGGAGACGCCGTCCGTGGCGGCCCGCAGGGCGCCCGCCCGCCGGGCCTGGGGGACGAACACGTGCAGCTCGGGGGCGAACTCGACCTGGATCTCGGGACCGTTCACCCGGTCAGGATGTCACGGCGGCGGGCGCCGGCCTCAGGGTTTTCCGGTCGCCAGGCCGTGTTCCAGGACGTCCAGGGCACGGTCGACGAGTTCCCGGACGTCGTCCCGGTGGCCGGTCTCGGCCCAGTAGTGGGAGACCTCCATCAGCCCGCCCATCACGGACATGGCGAAGACCCGTAGCTCCAGGCTGTCGGGGGCGAGCCCGGAGCGCTCGGCGAGGGCCTCGCGGAGCAGCCGGCCGGTCGCCGCCATGCTCTCCATCATGCGGGCGCGGACGGCGGGGACCTCGACCCCGAGCCGGCTGCGCAGCCGGGTCACCTCGGGTTCCTCGGCGAGGCTCAGGTCGAGGGCCGTGCGCATCACGTGCCGCAGGACGTCGGCCCACGACTCGTCGTCCGGCCGGGCCCGCAGCTCCGCCAGGATCACCGGGTCCCACTCGTCGGTGATGACGATGTCCTCCTTGGTCGGGAAGTACCGGAAGACGGTCGACGGCGACACCTCGGCCCGGTCGGCGATCTGCTCGATCGTCGTGGCGTCGTAACCCTGCTGCTCGATCAGCGCGTAGGTCGCGGCGCGGATAGCCTTGCGGGTCTTGATCTTCTTCCGCTCCCGGAGCCCCAGTGGAGGCTGCTCGGCGGGGGTGACACTGGCCATGATTCGACAGTAACTCTCAATCACCATCCACTGCCAATTTTCCCCCGGGTGCAACGAAACCCGAGTGCAACGCGAACGGCCACGGCTCGAAAGCCGTGGCCGGGAAGGTGGAGCGGGCTTCTAACCGTGCTGGTACGCCACCAGCGAGATCCCCACGTAGTGCGCGACGAAGGCCGCCAGCGTGAGGGAGTGGAACACCTCGTGGAAGCCGAACCAGCGCGGTGACGGGTTGGGCCGCTGGATCCCGTAGATCACGCCGCCCGCGCTGTAGAGCAGGCCGCCGACGACGACCAGGACGAGGACGGCGACGCCCCCGGTCCGCATGAAGTCCGGCAGGAAGAAGACGGCCGCCCAGCCCATCGCGATGTAGCACGGCGTGTACAGCCAGCGCGGGGCGCCGACCCAGAAGACGCGGAAGAGGATGCCGGCCGCCGCGGCGGCCCAGATGCCCCACAGCAGCCACTCGCCTTTGGCGCCCGGCAGGAGCAGCATGGCCAGCGGCGTGTAGGTGCCCGCGATGATCAGGAAGATGTTGGCGTGATCCAGGCGGCGCAGCACGCCGTCCATGCGCGGACTCCAGTCGCCCCGGTGGTACAGCGCGCTCACGCCGAACAGCAGGCACGCCGTCAGCGCGAAGATCCCGCAGGCGATGCGCCCTCTGGTCGAGTCCGCGAGGGCCGTCAGAACCAGGCCCGCGACGAGGACGGCCGGGAACATACCGAGGTGAATCCAACCGCGCAGCTTGGGCTTCACCGGGTGCGGCAGGGAGAGCGCCGTGGGACCACGGCCGTCGGCCGGCGTGTCCGAAGGCGCGTCGGGGGCGAACGCAGTCATGGCCAAATGTTAGCTACGGAACCGTAAGTGACCTATCGGTCCGGTCGATCGGCCGATGAAGAGTGGCCATCCTCTCACCGTGGCCGAACGATGGTTACGCAAACGGACGGTCAGGTGAACGCAACGTGCATGTAAAGAGGCGCGAGAAACCGTGGCGAGCCTCACGTTGCTCACCTGTGCGCTCCTCTGGACAGATGGGCGCAAGCGTCGGATGATCAAATGAGTGCGGTCGGCACCGGATGAGCGCCAAGTTTCACCGTGAAGCATCCGGGTCGCAGCCCCCACGGGGCCTCCACATCAAAAAAATCCCTCATTTAGGAGCAATCGTGGCGCGCGACATCGCGGCTCCCACCGTCCCCACCACCCATCAGGGCCTGATCTCGTGGGTGAACGAGATCGCCGAGCTGACGCAGCCGGACAATGTGGTCTGGTGTGACGGATCGGAGGCCGAGTACGAGCGACTGTGCGGGGAGCTCGTCCAGAAGGGCACCTTCCGGAAACTCGACCCGATCAAGCGCCCCCACTCCTACTACGCGGCCTCCGACCCCACCGACGTCGCCCGCGTGGAGGACCGGACGTTCATCTGCTCCGAGAAGGAGGAGGACGCGGGCCCGACCAACCACTGGAAGGCCCCCGCCGAGATGCGGGAGATCTTCCAGGGCTCCGGGGGGCAGGGCGGCCTGTTCCGCGGCTCGATGCGCGGCCGGACCATGTACGTCGTGCCCTTCTGCATGGGCCCGCTCGGCTCGCCGCTGTCCGCGCTCGGTGTAGAGATCACCGACTCGGCGTACGTCGCCGTCTCCATGCGCACCATGACCCGCATGGGCCAGGCGGTCCTGGACGAGCTCGGCTCCGACGGCTTCTTCGTCAAGGCCGTGCACACCCTGGGCGCTCCGCTGGAGCCCGGCCAGGAGGACGTCCCCTGGCCCTGCAACACGACCAAGTACATCTCCCACTTCCCCGAGGACCGCGAGATCTGGTCCTACGGCTCCGGCTACGGCGGCAACGCCCTGCTCGGCAAGAAGTGCTACGCCCTGCGCATCGCCTCCGTGATGGCGCGTGACGAGGGCTGGCTCGCCGAGCACATGCTGGTCCTCAAGCTCACCCCGCCGCGCGGCGAGTCCAAGTACGTGGCGGCGGCCTTCCCGAGCGCCTGCGGCAAGACCAACCTCGCCATGCTGGAGCCGACCATCCCCGGCTGGACGGTCGAGACCATCGGCGACGACATCGCCTGGATGCGCTTCGGCGAGGACGGCCGGCTGTACGCCATCAACCCCGAGGCGGGCTTCTTCGGTGTCGCGCCCGGCACCGGCGAGCACACCAACGCCAACGCGATGAAGACGCTGTGGGGCAACGCGGTCTTCACCAACGTGGCGCTGACGGACGACGGCGACGTCTGGTGGGAGGGCATGACCGAGGAGCCGCCCGCCCACCTCACCGACTGGAAGGGCAACGACTGGACGCCCGAGTCGCAGACGCCGGCCGCGCACCCGAACGCCCGCTTCACCGTCCCCGCCTCCCAGTGCCCGATCATCGCGCCGGAGTGGGAGGACCCGAAGGGCGTGCCGATCTCGGCGATCCTCTTCGGCGGCCGCCGCGCCACCGCCGTACCGCTGGTGACGGAGTCCTTCGACTGGAACCACGGCGTCTTCCTCGGCGCCAACGTGGCCTCCGAGAAGACCGCCGCCGCCGAGGGCAAGGTCGGCGAGCTGCGCCGCGACCCGTTCGCCATGCTGCCGTTCTGCGGCTACAACATGGGCGACTACATGGGCCACTGGGTCGACGTCGCCAAGGGCAAGGACCAGTCGAAGCTGCCGAAGATCTACTACGTCAACTGGTTCCGCAAAAACGACGAGGGCAAGTTCGTCTGGCCCGGGTTCGGTGAGAACAGCCGCGTCCTGAAGTGGATCGTGGAGCGTCTGGAAGGCAAGGCGGAGGGCGTCGAGACCCCGATCGGCATCCTGCCGACCAAGGAGGCCCTGGACACCGACGGCCTCGAACTGGCCGGCTCCGACCTGGACTTCCTGCTCACCGTCGACAAGGAGGTCTGGCGCGAGGAGGCCGCCCTGGTCCCCGAGCACCTCAACACCTTCGGCGAGCACACGCCCAAGGAACTGTGGGACGAGTACCGCGCGCTGGTGCAGCGCCTGGGCTGAGACAGCCCTCCACCGACGCCGCGGCCGGCTCCGATCGTGCCCTGACCAGCAACATCGTCACGGCCGGCCGCGGTGACAGCACCACGGGAGGCAGGGGTCCGCACAACGGCGTGCGGGCCCCTGCCTTTCGCCTTTCCGTCGCGCCCCCTTGCTCACAGAATCTTCACGCCTGTTTCATGCTCTCTACAGGTGTCTCACCGGTCCCGGTGAGGCCCGCAACAAAGCCTGTGGGGGGCACAGTTGAATACTGCACATCGTTCCAGACGGCTCGCGGCCACGCTGGCCGCCGCCCTGCTCGCGGGGACCGGGCTCACCGTCGCCGCCGCGCCCGCGGCCCATGCGGCGGCCTCCGACGCCGTGGCCAAGCTGCCGATCTCGTCGTACTCGGCACTGGCCGTCGACAACGTCCACCAGCGTGTCTTCGTGGCGGACAGCAACGTCGGCTACTACCTCAACTCCGGCACCATCGCCGTCTACAACTTCGAGGGCGAGCGCCTCACGACCCTCGTCACCAACCAGGCCCACGTCTCCGGCCTCGCGGTCAGCGCCGACGGCAGCAAGCTGTACGCGGGTCTGCGCGACCGCATCGAGGCATACGACACCACCACCTTCCAGCGCACCACCGTCGGCTCCGTCGGCACCGACTACTGCGGCCGCGAGGTCGCACAGTCCAGCGGCCAGCTCTACTTCACGGCGCCCAACGCGTCCTCGGTCTCCCAGTGCGCCACCTCCGAGACCCACCTCGCGGGGATCGTGAACGGCGCGTACACGAACACCGGCTGGAACGACTACGGCGATCTGCTGCTGGAGTCCGGCGCCGGGGACCGCATGCTCATGGGCCAGCCGCTCAACGCCAAGGCGAGCGACCCTTTCCTCGCCGTGTACGACACCGGCAACGGCGCCCTGGTCCGTAACGCCGCGCGCCGCTTCGCCGACGACGCGGGCAACGGCGCCCTGAACCTCAAGGACCTGGCGCTGTCCGCCGACGGCACCAAGGTCGCCGTCGCCGACGCCACCGCGGGCACCCGGCTGCTGAACACCGGCGACCTGTCGGACGCGGCGACCGGCTACCAGGCCCTGCCCGACGGTGCCACCGCCAGCGCGGTCGCCTTCAGCGGCGACGGCAAGTACATCGCGCGCGGATCCGCCGCCACCGGTTCCGTCCCCGACCTGCTGGTGCAGCCGGCCGACCCGGACGACTCGACCACCCCGCTGGAGTTCGCCTTCGAGGGCAGCCTCGACGGCGACCGGGTCGTGCCGCGCGGCATGGAGTGGTCGGCGGACGGCTCCCGGCTGTTCGCGGTCACCACCAACGCGGCCGGCGGCCAGTACTGGCTGCACATCATCAAGCCGCCCGCCGTCCAGTACGACGCCCGCTTCACCGGCGGCCTCGCCCACAGCCCCGGCCAGGCCGTGGCGGGCGAACCGCTGGCCGTGCGCGGCAGGCTGGAGCACGACGGGCCCGCGCCCGCCGAGCCGCTGAAGGTCAGGGCGACCCGCACCGACGCGGCCGGCACCCACGATCTGGGCACCGCCACCGTCAAGGCGGACGGCACCTTCACCGTCCTCGACGAGCCCGACCTGGTCGGCGAGGCCACGTACACGGTGTCGTACCTCGGTGATCTGACCCACCGGCCGGCCACCGACGTCACCCACACCGTGACGGTCGGCAAGGCGCCCACCTCGATCGCGCTCACCGCGCCCGAGGAGGCGAGCATGTCCGGCGGCATCGAGATCACCGGCACGTTCACCGCCCAGGGCAAGGCACTGCCCGAGCGGGCCGTGCTCAAGGTCGTGCGCGAGGACCGGCTCGGCACGGGCACGCTGTCGTCGGTGACCGTAGCCGCCGACGGCACGTTCACGATCAACGACGTGCCGCGCACCCGCCGCGAGGTGACCTACACGGTGAGCTGGCCGGGCGACGACCTGCACAACGGGTCGACCGCGTCGGTGGAGGTCTACGTGAGGCGCTGAGGCACTCAAACGCCCAGGGCGGGCACGTCCTCAGGGGCGCGGGGCTGTATCGATGTGCGGCTCCGCCGCGTGGGCGCGACCAGCCACACTCAACGCGCACCAACCCACAGCCAAAAACCACAACGGCGATAACCGGCTCAAGCCAACGCAGTGCTGTTGTGGCGCCCGGTCCGCGCGTCGCTGCGGGTGCGCGCGGACCGGGGCCGTCGGGGGAGCCCCCCGGGGGGGCTCAGCGGGAGGCGAGTTCGCGCGGCTCGAGAGCCGCGGCGTGCGCGTCCATCCGCTCGGCGGCCAGGATGGCGGCCGCCGTGTCGGCGCGGGAGGCGGCGACGACCAGCGCGCGGCCGGCCAGGGCGTGTGCCCGCCGGTGGAGGGCGGTCCCGCTGCGCTCGCGGCGGGAGCCGCTCACCGGCGCGCGGACGGGTGTGCGCCCTCCGCGCAGCCGGCCCACCTGCTCCGCGAGCCGCTCAGCCGCGGTGTCCAGGTCGGTCGAGGCCCGGGCCTGGGCCGCGCGCAGCTCGTCCGTGACGGCGAGCAGCGCGGCGAGATGGCCCGCGAGCTGGATGTCCAGCTCTTCCTCACGGGAACGGTGGGGAAAGTCGGGGTTGGGGCCGTCCACCGTGCTGTGGACCGACTTGGCGCGGATCGGTTCGTACATGGGAGGGCCTCCTGAGTGCTTTCAGGAAGCCATCCTAGCTTAGATTTCGTCTAAAGTTGAGTTGTTCACAAAGCCGGACTGGCTGCACACGTACCGTGAGCGAGACGCTCCGTCAGGCCTGGCTGTAGCCGTCCAGGAAGTGCCCGATCCGGCCCACCGCGTCCCGCAGGTCCCCGACCGTCGGCAGGGTCACCACCCGGAAGTGGTCCGGTTCCGGCCAGTTGAAGCCGGTGCCCTGGACGACCATGATCTTCTCGCGCCGGAGCAGGTCCAGGACCATCCGCCGGTCGTCCTTGATCTTGAAGACCTTGGGGTCGAGGCGCGGGAAGAGATACAGCGCCCCCTTCGGTTTCACGCAGGTCACGCCCGGGATCTGGGTCAGCAGCTCGTAGGCGACGTCCCGCTGCTCGTGCAGCCGGCCGCCCGGCAGCACCAGGTCGTTGATCGTCTGGCGTCCGCTGAGCGCCGCGACGACGCCGTGCTGGCCCGGCATGTTCGCGCACAGTCGCATGTTGGCCAGGATCGTCAGGCCCTCGATGTAGGAGTCGGCGTGCGCGCGGGGCCCGGAGATCGACATCCAGCCGACCCGATAGCCGGCCACCCGGTAGGCCTTCGACATGCCGTTGAAGGTGAGGGTCAGCAGGTCGGGGGCGACGGCGGCGGTCGGGGTGTGCGTGGCGCCGTCATAGAGGATCTTGTCGTAGATCTCGTCCGAGCAGACCAGCAGGTTGTGGCGGCGCGCGATGTCGGTGAGCCCCTTGACCATCGCCTCGTCGTAGACGGCCCCGGTCGGGTTGTTGGGGTTGATGATCACGATCGCCTTGGTGCGGTCGGTGACCTTGCGCTCCACGTCGGCCAGGTCCGGCATCCAGTCGGCCTGCTCGTCGCACCGGTAGTGCACGGCGGTGCCGCCGGACAGGGAGACGGCGGCGGTCCACAGCGGATAGTCCGGGGCCGGCACGAGGACCTCGTCCCCGTCGTCCAGCAGGCCCTGCATGGCCATCACGATCAGCTCGGAGACGCCGTTGCCGATGAAGACGTGCTCGACGTCCGTCTCGATGCCGAGGGTCTGGTTGTGCATCACGACCGCGCGGCGCGCGGCCAGCAGGCCCTTGGCGTCTCCGTATCCATGTGCCGAGGACACGTTCCGGAGGACGTCCTCCAGGATCTCGGGCGGACACTCGAAGCCGAACGCGGCCGGGTTGCCGGTGTTCAGCTTGAGGATGCGGTGACCGGCGGCTTCCAGCCGCATCGCCTCCTCGAGCACCGGGCCCCGGATCTCGTAACAGACGTTGGCGAGCTTGGTCGACTGGATCACCTGCATGTCTGGGAGCTTACGGCCCGGTATTGCGTCATGGGCCGTGTTTTCCGCCACGTGAGACGCGTCGGTTTGTGCGGATATCGCCGCGGCGCTGTCCCACCAGCACCATCGATGCCTAGAATTCGCCGCCATGTTCAGGCCATCCGAATACGCCGACGGAGCGACGGGCGGCGAGCCCCAGGGCCCGCCGAACGTGTACCTGCCGCAGACCGACCCGCCCCCGGCGTACGACGCGTACGCCGATCCGGCGGCGGCGCACGGGTGGCGGGACGTGTACGACCCCGCGGATGCCCGGAACACCCAGGACACCCGGAACGCCCGGGACGACACGCGCGGCATGGACGATGCCACGCGCGGCATGGACGCCACGCGCGAGCTGCCGCCGATACCGGTGTCGACGCCGGTGCCGGCACCGGCGCATGGCCGGTCCGGTGCGGGCCGCCACTCCCGGCGGCGTCGGGGGGCGTGGCGTGCCCGCCGTATGGCGGTCGCCGCCGGAGCCGTGGGTGCCGTGTCGGCCGCCGCGCTGATCGCCGGCCTCGGGTTCTCGGACGCGCCCTCCGGCGGGTCGCGTGAGGGCGGGGGTGGCCGTACGGGACCGGCGGCGGGGGAGTCACCGACGGCGCCGTCCGCCGGTACCGGTCGGACACCGACCCCCGGGACGCCCCTCGTCGCCCCGCCGGCGAACGGTGACGAGCCGTCCGGGGCCGCGTCCGCGAACCCGTCCACCGCGGCGAGCCCCACCCCGTCCGAGTCCGGGCCGGACACCCCGAGCCCCTCGGCCGGCAACCCCACGGCCGCCGCCCCGTCGACTTCCGCTCCCACCACCACCGCCACCGCCTCGCCCCCGGGCCGGACCGAGGGAAAGCCCGGGCATGGTCCCGGCGGCACCAAGGGCCCCAAGTAGCTGGATCCCAAGGGGGCGTTGAGCCGGGGCGGGGCCGATCGGGACCGATCGCGGCCGACGGCATCGCCGCCGAGGCTCCGCCCTTCGGCCGGCCGGCGGATCGTGGCGAGCCGTTCGGCCCGGCGCCCGTGAGTCCGTCCGCCGACACGGTCCCGGCGGTACCAAGGGCCCCAAGTGATCCGCCCGGAAAGGCCGTTGGGTAGGGTCAAACCGGACGGGCGGGTTCCGCGTGCGGAACAACTCCTTGCCCCACCAGCCTTGCGACGATCACAATGCGCATGACAACACTGCAGGCGGCCGGAAGATTTCCGGCCGCCTCCGTCGCAAGAGGGGACCCCCCATGAGAAAACCTCTCGCAGCCGCGTTCTGCGCCCTGGCGATAGCCGGGGCGGGCGCGGCTCCCGCGACCGCTGCCGAGGCCGCCCCCACGGGCGTCGGCAAGGTCGCGGACACGGGCTCGGCCACGTCCGCCGTCCCGGACGTGGTCACGTCCGTGGAGCAGGCGCTGTCCGGGCTCAACCCGTCGGCCAAGGCGGTGAACCTCGCCGGCACCGTCGCGCTCAGCAACTGCTCCGGTTCCGTCGTGCGCATGCCGGACTCCGAGGCCGACGACCCGGCGCTGGTGATGACCAACGGCCACTGTCTGGAGTCCGGCTTCCCCGGCCCCGGCGAGGTCCTCGTCGACAAGGCGTCCAGCCGCACCTTCAGCCTGCTCAACGCCTCCGGCTCGCGCGTCGCCACCCTGCGCGCCGCCAAGCTCGCGTACGGCACGATGACCGACACGGACGTCGCGTTCTACCAGCTCACCACCACCTACGGGCAGATCAAGAGCTCGTACGGCATCAACCCGCTGACGCTGAACGACAAGCACCCGGTGGCCGGCACCGCCATCAGCATCCCCTCCGGCTACTGGAAGCGCGTCTACAGCTGCGACATCGACGGGTTCGCGCACACCCTGAAGGAAGGCGACTGGACCTGGAAGGACTCGGTCCGTTACACCTCCGCCTGCAACACCATCGGCGGCACGTCCGGTTCGCCCGTCGTCGACGAGGCCACCGGCAAGGTCGTCGCCGTCAACAACACCGGCAACGAGGACGGCGAGCGCTGCACGGTGAACAACCCCTGTGAGGTCGACGCGAGCGGCAACGTGACGGTCCGCAAGGGCATCAACTACGGCCAGGAGACCTACCAGATCCCGGCCTGCTTCGGCATCGACAACAAGCTCGACCTGAGCGCGAGCGGCTGCACCCTGCCCAAGCCGTAAGGCCGGGGCAGGTCCCTGACGGGCCGGGCGGTCACGCGGGAGTCCTGCGGACCGCCCGGCCCGCCAGGGCGTCCGTGCGACGCCCGTCCTCGATCACGAACCGCCCGCCGACCAGCACGTACGGGATGCCCGTCGGGAGCACGCGCGGCTCGGCGAAGCTCGACCCCGCCGCGACCGTCGCCGGGTCGAAGAGCACCAGGTCGGCGACGTACCCCTCGCGCACCAGGCCCCGGTCCGGCAGCCGGAGCCGGGCCGCCGGGCGGGAGGTGAGGTGCGCGACGCACTCCTCCAGCGACAGCACCCCCAACTCCCGCACGTAGTGCCCGAGGTAGTGCGGGAACGTGCCGTACGCGCGCGGGTGCGGCTTGGCACCCTGGAGGATGCCGTCCGAGCCCCCGGTGTGCACGCGGTGGCGCATGATCGCCCGGACGTTCTCCTCGTGGCCGACGTGCTGGAGGATCGTCGGCGCCAGCCGGTCGGCCAGCAGCAGCCCGCGCGCGGTCACCCAGGGGGCCTCGCCCCGCACGTCCGCCGACTCCTGGACCGTACGGCCGACGAACTCGGCCAGCGCTGGATCGCCCACGCCCGAGATCTCGATCGTGTCCCACTCGATGGGCACGCCGTGGCAGCCGTCCGAGCCGGTGACCTCCAGGTCGTGGCGGATCCGCTCGGCCGTCCCGTCGTCCGCCAGCCGCTCGACGACCCGCTCGGGGCCGCCCTCGCTCGCCCAGCTCGGCAGCATGGCCGCCAGCGTCGTACAGCCCGGTGTGTAGGGGTAGGTGTCGAGGCTGATGTCCGCCCCGTCCGCCAGCGCCTCGTCCAGCAGGGCCAGCAGTTCGGGCGCCCGGCCCTTGTTCACGCCGAAGTTCATGGTGGCGTGGGCGAGATGCAGGGAGCAGCCCGCCTCCCGGGTCAGCGCGACCATCTCCCGGTACGCCTCCAGGGCGCCCGCGCCGTAGGAGCGGTGGTGCGGGCAGTAGTAGCCGCCGTACGACGCCACCACCCGGCACAGCTCGGTCAGTTCGGCGTCCTTGGCGTACATGCCGGGCGTGTACGTCAGCCCCGACGACATGCCGACGGCGCCCTGCTCCATGCCCTCGGCGACCGACTGCCGCATCCGGTCCAGCTCCCGCGGGGTGGCCTCCCGGTCCTCCCAGCCGACGGCGAGCGCGCGGACCGTGCCCTGCGGGATCAGGTAGGCCGCGTTCACGGCGATCCCGCGGTCGAGGCGGTCCAGGTACTCGCCCACCGTCCGCCAGTCGAAGTCGATGTCGTCGCCGGAGCCGTTCCACCCGGCGATCGCCCGGCGCACCTCGCCGAGCGTGCGGTCGTCGACCGGCGCGTACGACAGCCCGTCCTGGCCGATGACCTCCAGCGTGACGCCCTGCGCGGCCTTGGCGCTGTGGTCGGGGTCGCGCAGCAGGGCCAGGTCGCTGTGGGCGTGCATGTCGACGAAGCCGGGGGACAGCACGAGGCCCTCGGCGTCCAGCTCCCGGCGTGCCTTCGGCCGCTGGCAGCCGGCCGCGGCGGCCTCCTTGACGATGGACACGATCCGGCCGCCGTCGACCACGACATCGGCCCGGTAGGAGTCCGCGCCGGAGCCGTCGACGACGTCCGCGTCCCGGATGACGAGCTCTTCCATCGCTCCTGCCTCCTAGAAGAACGTACGGACGTAGTCGACGACCGTGCCGTCCGCCTCGGCGACCGGGATCAGCGGCCACTTGTCGAACGACGTGCACGGATGGGACAGCCCCAGACCGACCCAGTCGCCCACCTCCAGATCCGCCTCCGGCGTGGTGCTCAGCCAGGCGTGCTGGTCGGACAGGGCCGTCACTGACACGCCGGTGGCCGGGCGCTCAACGCCGTCCCGGCGGATCACCTGGGCGAAGGGCAGGTCGAGGTCGTAGGCCGCGTCCCGCTTGCCCGCGTTGACGAAGGCCTGCTCGGCACAGGGCCGCGACACCACCTGCGTCCACAGCCGGAACGCCGGCTCCAGGGCGCCCTCCTCGGGCACCCGGTTGAACGGGGTCAGCTTGCGGTAGTGGCCGTCGTCGTGCGAGACGTAGGCGCCCGAGCGCAGCAGCTTCAGCACCGGCTGGGAGAGTTCGGGGATCTCCGCGAAGACCTCGGCGACCGCGTCGAACCAGGCGCTGCCGCCCGCGCTGACGACGATCTCGTCCACACCGGAGAACCGTCCGGCCTTGTCGAAGTCGACCGCGAGTGCGACCAGTCGCCGCAGCCACGCCGTCACCCGCTCCGGGTCGGCCTTCGGCACCTCGCCCTCGTAGCCCGCGACGCCGGCCAGCCGCAGGGTCCGCGTGCCCGCCACCGCGTCCGCGACCGCCGCGCACTCCGCCTCCGTACGCACACCGGTACGGGCACCCTCCCCGGCCGCGAGTTCGACGACGACGTCCAGGGGGCGCCGGGCACCGCTCAGCGCGGCGTCCATCAGCTCCACCCCGCGCACCGAGTCGACGTAACAGACGAAGCGGAACTCCGGGTCGGCGTCCAGCTCGGCGGAGACCCAGCGCAGGGCCGCCGCGTCGACCAGCTCGTTCGCCAGGAACACGCGCCGGGTCCCGAACGCGCGCGCCACCCGCACCTGATGCGGCACCGCCAGCGTGATGCCCCACGCCCCGTGCTCGATCTGCCGCTGGAAGAGCTGCGGCGCCATGGAGGTCTTGCCGTGCGGAGCGAAGGCCAGGCCGTGCCGGTCCGCGTAGGTCTCCATGACTCTCAGGTTGTGCTCCAGGCGCTCGGCGGAGAGCGCGAGCACGGGCGTGGCGAAGCCGCCGGTGAACAGGTTCCGGCGCTGGGCGGCCAGCTCGCCCACGGTCAGGCCGTCGGCGTCCGGCGGGAGGCCCTTGAAGCGGTGGTCGACGCGCTCGGCGGCGAGCCGGGCGAGGGACTCGGCGGCGGTATCGGCTGTCATGGAGCCTCCCTGATCAGGGGTGTTGCACTGTCTGCAACATTCATTGCGTATATCGCTCAACGCTGTCTAACATCTCGGCCACCCGGGGTCAACGAAAGCGGCCGCACACGCCGCCCCCGCCGAGCAACCAGGAGCTACGAGCATCGTGACCCCCACCGGACCCTGCAACGCCCCCGACGTCGTGGACGTCGTCGCGCTCGGCGAGGCCATGGTCACGTTCCTGCCGTCCCGGCCGGGACGGCTCGCCGACGTCCCCTCCTTCGACCGGGGCATCGGCGGCGCCGAGTCCAACACGGCGTGCGTGCTGGCCGCCGCCGGGCACTCCGTGCGGTGGGTCAGCCGGGTGGGGGACGACCCGTTCGGCGACCACCTGGTCGAGGCAATCGGCGGGTACGGGGTCGACGTGGCCCACGTCCGGCGCGACCCCGCCCGCCCCACCGGCATCTACTTCCGCACCGCCGGGGACCGGGCCACCGACGCGCACGAGGTGGCCTACTACCGGGCCGGCTCCGCGGCCTCGGCCATGTCGGCCGGCAACGTGGACCTGGACGCGGTCCGCGCCGGCCGCGTGCTGCACCTGTCCGGGATCACGGCCGCGCTGTCCGGGACCTGCCTGGACCTGATGCGCGAGCTGACCGCCCGCCGGCCCGGCCGCCCCCTGATCTCCTTCGACGTCAACCACCGGCCCGGCCTGTGGCGCGACACGGACGCCCCGGAGGTGCTGCGGGACCTCGCGCGCGGCGCGGACCTCGTGTTCGTCGGGCAGGACGAGGCCTGGGGGCTGCGCGGCGCCGAGGCCGTCCGCGCCGCCCTCCCCGAACCCGAGGTGCTGGTCGTGAAGCAGGGCGCCGCGGGAGCCACCGTCTTCCACCGGCGGGACGTCACCTTCGTGCCCGCCCCGCGGGTCGACGTCGTCGCCGCCGTCGGCGCCGGGGACGCCTTCGCCGCCGGGTTCCTCTCCGCCACCCTGCGCGGACTGCCCGTCCGGGACCGGCTGCGGCACGGGCACCTGCTGGCCGCCGCCGCCCTCACCGCCCCCGGCGACCTCGCGGCGCCGCCCGCGCGGGAGCACGCCGACCGCCTCGCCGCCCTGGACGACGCCGCATGGGGGAGACTGCGACTCGGCCCGGGCTGGACCGAGGACACTCAGCGGGCCCCCGAGGAGGTACGTACGCCATGAGCCAGACCGTCGACCGCGCGCTCAGCATCCTGCCGCTGCTCGCCGAGGGCCCCGCCGACCTGGGGCAGGTCGCCGACCGCCTCGGCGTGCACAAGTCCACGGCCCTGCGCCTGCTGCGCACCCTCCACGAGCACGGCCTCGTCTACCGCCAGTCCGACCAGCGCTACCGCCTCGGCGCCCGCCTCTTCGCCCTCGCCCAGGAGGCGATGGAGAACCTCGACGTCCGCGAGATCGCCCATCCCCACCTGGTCCGCCTCAACGAGAGCTGCGGACACACCGTGCACCTCGCCGTGTACGAGGAGAACGAGGTCCTCTACATCGACAAGGTCGAGAGCCGCTACCCGGTGCGGATGTACTCCCGGATCGGCAAGCCCGTCGCCATCACGGTCGCCGCGGTCGCGAAGCTGCTGCTGGCCGACCTGCCCGAGCACGAGCGGCGGGCGGTGGCGGAGAAGCTCGACTACCCCGCGTACACGGCCCGTTCGACACCCAGCGCCACCGCGTTCCTGCGCGAGCTGGAGAAGGTGCGCGAACAGGGCTGGGCCACCGACCTCGGCGGCCACGAGGAGTCCATCAACTGCGTCGCGGCGCCCATCCGCGGCGCCGACGGCCGGGTCGTCGCCGCGATGTCGGTCTCCGCGCCGAACGTCGTCGTCACCGCCGACGAACTCCTCACCCTGCTGCCGCTGGTGCGCCGTACGGCGGACGCCATCAGCGGCGAGTACTCCGGCAGAACACCAGTGAAGGGCACCGAATGACGGACAAGACCGCACCCACCCCCAAGACCCACACCACCCCGCCGGCGAAGTTCTCGCACGGTGTGAAGAAGGGCAACATCCTCCAGGTCGCCGGCCAGGTCGGCTTCCTGCCCGCCGAGGAGGGCAAGCCGCCCACGCCCGCCGGGCCGGCCCTGCGCGAGCAGACCCTCCAGACCCTGGCCAACGTCAAGGCCGTCCTCGAAGAGGGCGGCGCCGGCTGGGACGACGCGATGATGATCCGCGTCTACCTCACCGACGTGGCCCACTTCGCCGAGTTCAACGAGATCTACAACGCGTACTTCGAGGAGCAGGGCCTCACCCAGCCGCCCGCCGCGCGCACGACGGTCTACGTCGGCCTGCCCGCGGGTCTCCTCGTCGAGATCGACGCGCTGGCCGTTCTCGGCTGACACTCCCACTCCCGCACGCCCGTGAGGCGCGGCGCCACCGATGCGCCGCGCCGCGCTCCCCCCTACCCCGAAGCTGCATGCATTTACCCAGAGGACCCCCAAATGTCCCATCCGCTCGCCGCGTCCGCCCCTGCCGAGACCCCACCCCACACCGGAGGCCTGCTCCTCCTGGTCGACGGTACGGCCGGACTCCTGCTCACCGCCGCGCTCGGCATCGGGCTGCTGCTGTTCCTCATCATCAGGATGAGACTCCAGCCGTTCGTCGCCCTGCTCGCGGTCTCCATAGCCGTCGGCCTCGCGGCCGGCCTGTCGGTCACCGAACTCTTCGGCACCGTCCAGAAGTCGGACGCCGTCTCCACCATCGAGTCCGGCATGGGCGGCATCCTCGGCCATGTCGCGATCATCATCGGCCTGGGCACCATGCTCGGCGCGATCCTCGAAGTCAGCGGCGGCGCGGAGGTGCTGGCCGGCCGGCTCCTCGGCATGTTCGGCGAGAAGCGTGCCCCGCTCGCGATGGGCCTGACGGGCCTGATCTTCGGCATCCCCGTCTTCTTCGACGTCGGCATCTTCGTCCTGGCGCCCATCGTCTACGCCGCCGCCAAGCGCTCGGGCAAGTCGATCCTGCTCTACTGCCTGCCCCTGCTCGCGGGCCTGTCGGTCACGCACGCCTTCCTGCCGCCGCACCCGGGCCCGGTCGCCGCGGCCGGCCTCCTGCACGTGGACCTCGGCTGGGTCATCCTCATGGGCGTCGTCTGCGGTCTGCCGGCCGTCGTGGCCGCGTGGGCGTACTCGGCGTGGATCGGCCGCCGCATCTTCGTCGCCGTGCCGCAGGACATGGTCGAGGCGGCGGAGGAAGCGAAGCAGGCGGTGATCGACGAGCAGCGGGCGGCAGGCACGGAGCCGCGCGAGCAGCCGGTCTCCCTCGGCACGGTCCTCGGCATCATCGGCACCCCGCTGGTCCTCATCCTCGCCGCGACCTTCTCCTCGATCGCCCTGGACCCCTCCACCCTCCGCTCGGTGATCGAGTTCTTCGGCAACCCCTTCGTGGCGCTCACCCTCGCCCTGTTCCTCGCCTACTACCTGCTCGGCATCCGGCGCGGCTGGTCGCGCAAGTCCCTGGAGACGGTGTCGACCGCGTCCCTGAAGCCGGTCGGCAACATCCTGCTCGTGGTCGGCGCGGGCGGCATCTTCGGTGCCGTCCTCAAGGCCAGCGGCGTCGCCCAGGCCCTCTCGGACACGTTCAACGACGTGGGCCTGCCGGTGCTCGTCCTCGCCTACCTGATCTCCGTGGTGCTGCGCGTCGCCCAGGGCTCCGCGACGGTGGCCATCGTGACGACGGCGGGCATCGTGGCTCCCCTGCTCTCCGAGGGCGACCACTCCCAGGCCTTCGTCGCCCTGGTCATCATGGCCATCTCCGCCGGCTCCATCTTCGCCTCGCACGTCAACGACGGAGGCTTCTGGATGGTCGCCAAGTACTTCGGCATCAGCGAGCGGGACACTCTGAAGTCGTGGACCGTGCTGGAGAGTGTGCTGTCGGTGGCCGGCTTCGTGGTGGCCGCGGTGTTGAGCATCTTCGTGTAACGATGCGGGGGCCGACTGTGTGCGGCACAGGTTCGTCGACCATACTGCTCCGCTGTGGAGCAGCGCATAGGTTCGAGCAGCCAGCCCCTTAAGGCCGAGCCCGTGAAGGGCGCCGGATTCGACCCGGCCTTCATCCCCGGGCTCACGTCACCCGCGTCCGGACGGACGGAGGACGACGGGCCGGAGAGGGATCCAGAGGTCGCCGAGGCGGAGGAAGCCGAGGAGGCCGCCCCCGAGCAGGAGGAGACGCCGGAGACGTCCCCCTCCGAGCCGGAGGAGGCCGACGCCGACGGCCCCGTCTTCGAGGCGTCCGACCGCCGCGCGAGAATGGTCGCCGACCACAGAGGCGTACGCCTGTCCCTGGACGATCAGGAATGCGAGTTCCGCTGGGACGAGATCGGGGCGGTCGAAACGGAGACCGCCCGGTTCGGCAAGCGCTACACCGTCACCGTCCACACCCCTGACCGGCGCTGGTACCCGATCGAGATCGAAGCGCCGGCCAGGAGCCGTTTCACGGAGTGGGACGAGCAGTTGGACGCGGTACTGGACGCCTACTTCGAGGAAGACGCCGAGTAACCGGCCGGGCGACTACCGGCAGTACTGGGTTTCCTTGCCGATCGACCGGTACATGCAGTCCGCGTTCTCCAGCAACTGCAACACCGCGTCCCGGTTACGGGAGGTCTCCCGCTCGATCACCTCGTCGGGCGGGTAGAACCCGCCACCGCCGGACCTCGGATACATCTCGAACGTGTACCCGAAGATCTTGTGTGCGCCCCAGAGGTAGTCGTCGATCGACCCGTCCGTGATGTACAGGTCGCTGGACTGCTCCGCCGTGTACCCGTTGCTCGCGGCCATCTTCTGCCCGACCGCCTTGAACGCCGCGTGGTCATCCGCGGTCATCCCGGTGGTCGTGTCGGAGTACGTGTAGCCGAACGGCCACAGCACCAGCTCGCTGTACGTGTGGAAGTCGATGCCGGCCTTGATCTGCTGCACCCCGCCGACGACCCGGCTGCGCACGAAGTCGGCGACGACCTTGACCTCGGGCGCGGACTCGGGCGCGGAGCCCCGGTAGGTGTCGGAGGACGTCGAGCCGGAGGAGCCGCCGCAGCAGCCCCAGCGGTAGTTCCAGTTGCGGTTGAGGTCCGTACCGACGTACGAACTGCCGCTGTTGGGCTGGCGGTTCTTGCGCCACGAGCGGTACGACCCGGTGGCGATGTCGTACTCGCCGCCGTCCGGGTTGATGTCCGGGACGATCCAGATCTCACGGTTGTTCACCAGGCTGGTGACGCGCGAGTCGGAGCCGTGGTCGGAGGTCAGCTCGCGCAGCAGGTAGAGCGCCATCTCGACGGTGAGGTGCTCGCGGGCGTGCTGGTGGTGCGTGAACAGCACCTCCGGCTCGGACTCGTCGCTGCCGACGTTGTCGCTGATCTTGACGGCGACGATGTTCCGGCCCTGGTACGACTTGCCGATCACGCGCTGGCTCGCGATGGACGGGTTGGCCGAGACGATCGAGTTGATCTCGCTCGTCATCTCCGCGTAGTTGTGGTACTTCGAGTCGCCCGACGGGAAGTCGGAGATCCGGACGTCGTCCTCGCCGGCGGACCGGTCGGGGACCGCGCCGAGCGGGGTGACCTCGTAGCCCAGCGTGCGCAGCTTCTTGATCTGGTCCGCGCGTCCGGAGACGACGACGCCGTGGCCGTGGGCCTCGTCCACGGTCACTCCGGTGCGCTGAAGTGCCGTGCGGTCCTCGGCCGTCGAGTGCATGTGGATCTCGTACTGCCGGACGTCGTCGGCGGAGGGGGCCGCCTTGCGGACGCTGTCGGCGGTGGCGTCGGTCGTCGTCGCGGAGAGGGGCGCCGCGAGGGCGAGTGCGAGGAGGGCGGCGAGGGCGGCGGTGCGTCTGCCGGTGCGGGCACCGGAGCCTCGTATGCGGAGTCGCATGAAATCTCCTTGTGGGAGGTGGGGTTGTTCCGTGCGACGTACGTGGTGCGGGTGGCGCACATCGTTCTGCCAATGGCATGAGCAGGTCAAGACTGAAAGTGGACGCGCAGTGTACGCGTGCGGCCCTGCGGTCGAGCTGTCCCGGCCGAAGTACACCCACGGGTGTGACCCGAGCGTGCATATATGTACGCGAAGGGGGAGAGTGAGGACCCGCGCTAGGGCCTGTCGGCCCTCGGACCACACCCCCAGAGGACTGGCTGATCATGGGCGGATCAGCGCCACGACGGGACCACCAACTGCCGGTCGAGACGACCAGCTTCGTCGACCGGCGTGGCGAACTGACCCAGGGCCGCGAGCTGTTGGCCCGCGCACGGCTGGTGACGCTGACCGGGCCGGGCGGCGTCGGCAAGACCCGGCTCGCCGCGCGCGTCGCGGCCCGGGTGCAGCGGGCCTTCCCGGACGGCGTGCGCTTCGTGCACCTCTCCGGGCTGCACGACCCGGCGCTGGTGCCGCTCGCCGCCGCCGACGCGCTGGGGCTGCACGGCCACTCCGCGCAGCCGCCGCTGGACGCCCTCGTCGAGCAGGTGCGGGACCGGCGGCTGCTGCTCGTCGTCGACAACTGCGAGCACCTGGCGGGTGCGTGCGCGCGACTCGCGGCGGCCCTGCTGCACGGCACCGAGGGCGTCCGCGTCCTCGCCACCAGCAGGCACCGGCTCGGGCTCACCGAGGAGCACCTGCTGGAGGTGCGGCCCCTGCCCGTGCCGGACCCGGACGGCGACCTCTCCGCAGCCGAGGGCTACCCGGCCCTCACGCTCTTCGCCGACCGGGCCGCCGCGGTCGTCCCCGGCTTCCGCCTCACCCCGGACAACCGCGCCGCCGTGGCCCGCCTGTGCCGCCGCCTGGACGGCCTTCCCCTCGCCATCGAACTCGCCGCCGTGCGCATGCGCGTCCTCGACGTCGACCAGCTCCTGGACCGCCTCGACGACCGCTACCGCTTCCTCACCACCGGCAGCCCCGCCGCCCTGCCCCGCCACCAGACCCTGCGAGCGGCGGTCGCCTGGAGCCACGACCTGTGCACCGCGCCAGAGCAACTGGTGTGGGCCCGGCTGTCGGTCCTCGCGGGCAGCTTCGACCTGGAGACGGCGGAGGCGGTGTGCGCGGACGACACGGGGGAGCCCGGCGCCGGGCGGGGAAGGAGCCCGGCGCCGGCGGACGCGCTCCCGCCGGGCGGGGCGTGCCCGGGTGGTGTCCCGGGCGGGGCACGTCCCGATGTCGCGTGGGGCGGCGCCCGGTTCGACGACGGCTCCGGTGAACGTGCGCTGCCCATGCAGGCGCTCGCGGGAACCGTGACGCTGCCCCCGCTCGGCGGCGGTTCCCGGAACGTGGCGCTGCCGGTGCCCGCTCCGGCAGGCGGGCCCGTGCCGTTGCCCGTGACGCGCCCCGAGTCCCTGATCACCCCGAGCCCCGGGAACGGCCCCGGCGGCGCCCTGACGCGGCCCCCGTGCCTGAAGAGCCCGGAAGGCGTGACGCTGCCCCCGCTCTTGCCCGGCCCGGCAGGCCCTGCCACGCCGTCGCCGGCCGCGGGCGCCGCAGGCACCTGGCCCGCCCGGCCCGGCCCGGCCCTGCGTGCCGACGACGTGCTCGACGCCGTCGCCGGGCTGGTGGACAAGTCCGTGCTGTGCCGGGAGCCGGGGCCCGGTGGGGTGCGGTACCGGATGCTCGACACGCTGCGGCAGTACGGGCTGGAGCAGTTGCGCCGGACGGCCGGGGAGGAGGTCGCTGTCCGGCGGCGGCAGCGGGACTGGACGCTGCGGTGGGTCGGGGAGTGCGAGCGCGGCTGGTTCGGGCCCGGGCAGCCGGAGACCGTCGCCCGGCTGCGCGCCGACCGGGACAACCTCCGCGCCGCCCTCGACTTCAGCCTCTCCACCCCGGGGGAGGCACTCGCCGGGCTGCGGCTCGCCGGCACCCTCTGGTTCTACTGGCACGCCTGCGGCGCCCCGCGCGAGGGCCTGTACTGGCTCGACCGGGCCCTGGCCGCCAACCCCGAGCCGACCCGGGAACGGGCCCGCGGCCTCTGGGTCGCCGGGCTGCTCGCCGCCGCCACCCAGGACTTCCCCCGCGGCCGCCGCGACGCCGGGGACGCCCTCGCCCTCGCCCGGGTCCTGGGCGACTCCGCCGAGGCCGCCCACGCCGAGTACGTCATCGGCGTCCTGCGGCTGTTCGGCGACGACCTGCCCGGCGCGCTGCGGCACTTCGAGACCACCGTCGCCCGCGGCCCCGTGCCCGGCCAGCACCTCAGCGTCGTAGGCCTCGACCAGGTCGAACTCGCCTGCGCGCTGGGCTTCCTGGGCGAGGCTGACCGGGCCGTCGAGGTGTGCGAGCGGGCCCTCGGGCTGTGCGAGCGGCACGGCGAGCAGTGGGTACGGTCGTACGTGCTGCGCATGCTCGCCCTCGCGCACACCGTCCGCCGCGACTGGGCCCCGGCGGAGCGGCACGCCCGCGAGGCCCTGCGCCTCAAGCTCGCCGTCCACGACGTCATCGGCATCGCCCTCACCCTCGACCTGCTCGCGTCGATCGCCACCGAACGCGGCGACCACCGGCACGCGGCCGTGCTGCTGGGCGGCGCCGACCGCGTCTGGGCCGACATCGACGCCGCCCGCTGGGGCGCGCGCACGCTCAACTCCGCACGCCGGGACAGCGAGGAGCGGGCCTGCGGGGCCCTGGGACGGGACGCGTTCGAACAGGCCCACCGGCGCGGCGGGAGCCTCGGCCTCGCCGAACTCGTCGGCCACGCCCTCCAGGAACCGGCACGCCCGCACCCCCGCGAGTCCCCGGCCCCGCACGACGACACCCCGGTCCGGCTCACCCCCCGTGAGACCGAGGTCGCCCGGCTCGTCGCCGAAGGGCTCGCCAACCAGCAGATCGCCGACCGCCTGGTGATCGCCCGCCGCACCGCCGAAGGCCATGTCGAACGCATCCTCAGCAAGCTCGGCTTCAGCAACCGCAGCCAGATCGCCGCCTGGGTGACGGCCCAGCGCTGACCGCCGCACCGCAGACCCCCACCCGTACCGCAGACCCCGACCCGCACCACAGACCCCCACCGCACCACATACCCCCGAGGGGAACCCATGACCACCCGACAGCCCCCCACGCCCGCCGCGTTCGACCACCGCATGGCCGTCTTCGACACCGACGACGCCTTCGTGGCCGCCGCCCTGCCCTTCCTCGGCGAAGGCCTCGCCGCGCCCGGCGAACCACCCCCCGTGGCCATCGCCGACCCCCGCAACCTGGGCCTCCTGCGGGACGCGCTCGGCGGGGACGCCAAGGACGTCACCTGCATCCCGCACACCGACTGGTACACCGGCTCCGCCGCCAACGCCGTCGCCCAGGCGTCCTCCTACCTCACCGCCCACGCCGGCCCCGGAGGCCGGATCCACCTCCTCATGGAACCGGTCTGGAGCGGCCGCGCCGGCCGCTCGACCCGCGAGACCACCGAGTGGATCCGCTACGAGGCCCTCGCCAACCTCCTCTTCGCGCCCATGGCCACGACCGCCCTGTGCGCCTACGACACCCGCACCGCCGGCCCCGCCGTCGTCGCCGCGGCCCGCCGCACCCATCCCGGCACGGACGTCTACCAGGACCCGCTGCGGCTCACGGCCGAACTCGACGCCGTACCGCTGCCGCTGCCCCCGGCGGGCGCGCGGCCCCTGGCGGAGCCGCACGCCGCGGCCGTGCAGGCCTGGGCGGAAGCCCGGGGGCTTCCCGTCGCAGACGCCGAGTTGTTCGCCACGGCCGTCGCGGAGACGGCGGCGGCCCTGGCGCCCCTCGACGGCACCGCCCTGCTGTGGGGCGAGGCGCCCGCCTGCGTCTGCGAACTGCGCTCGGCCCGCCCCGTCGGCGACCCGCTCGCCGGCTTCGTCCCGCCCGCGTCCACCGGCGCGGAACCCGGCCCGGGCCTGTGGTACGCGCGCCAGGTCTGCGCGTACGTGGACATCCGCGACGACGCCGGGGGAGCGACGGTCCGCCTCCAGTACGCATAGCCCGCCCACCTGCACAAGCAGGTAGGGGATCGGGTAGTCCTCCCCCTGTGCCGGACCGGCCCCCGGGCCACCCTGGAGGCATGCTGCAACTCTCCGGGCCCCACCTCCCGGACCCCGACGCCAGATACGGCCCGTTCCCGCAACCACCCCTGGGAGCAGGCCACCTGAGCGTCGAGTTCGCCCCCGAGCCCTCCGCCGTCCGCCAGGCACGCGCTCAGGTGCGCAGGCAGTTGGAGGGATGGGGGCTCGCGGAGCGCGGTGAGGTGGCGGACGTCGCGGAACTGCTCGTCGGCGAGTTGGCCACCAACGCCCTGGTGCACGCCGAGAGCTGCTTCCGGCTCACACTCTTCGCCGCGCACGGCGTCCTGCGCTGCGAGGTGGCCGACGGGGAACGCCGCGTGCCCCGGGTGCTGGAGGCGGGCACCGGGGAGAACGGCCGTGGGATGTTCCTGGTGGACGCGCTGGCCCAGCGCTGGGGCTGCCACCGGGACGGGCCGGGCAAGACCGTGTGGTTCGAGCTCGGCACGTGCGGATCGGACGGCTGTGGTCGGCGACAGCCGTGACGCTCCGCTGGGTGGGCCCTGGCGGTGCGTCCTGCCCGCCTGGGCCCGTCTTCGGGCTGCGGGTTCGTCGTGGTTGATCGCGCCCACGCGGCGGAGCCGCATATTGATACAGTCCCGCGCCCCTGAGGTAGGACTACTCCTGCCCTCTTGTCGGGCCGGGCTCTTTGCGGTTTGTTGACCTGCATGGCGGACACCACGGGAAACACCACAGACCACGAGGCCACACACCAACCCCCGCCCCGCAAGGCGAGTTGGAAGTACATCGGCCCGGGCATCGTCGTCGCGGCGACCGGCGTCGGTGCCGGCGACCTGGTCGCCACGTTGATCGCGGGCAGTAACTTCGGCTACACCCTCCTGTGGGCCGCGATCATCGGCTGTCTGGTGAAGATCTCCCTGGCGGAGGCGGCGGGCCGCTGGCATCTGTCCACGGGCCGCACGCTGTTCGACGGCTGGGCGAGCCTGGGCCGCTGGACGACCTGGTTCTTCGCCGTCTACGTCGTGGTCTGGGGTTTCGTCTACGGCGCGGCGGCGATGTCGTCGAGCGCGCTGCCGCTCCAGGCGCTGTTCCCCGACGTGATGGACCTGAAGTGGTGGGGCATCGCCTGCGGCCTGGTCGGGCTGGTCTTCGTCTGGTTCAACAAGTACGCGGTGTTCGAGAAGGTCATGACGGTCCTGGTGGGCGTCATGTTCGTGGTGACGGTGTACCTGGCGATCCGCGTCACGCCCAACATCCCCGACGCCTTCGCGGGTCTCCTTCCGGTCCTCCCGGACGAGAAGGACTCGATCCTCAACACCCTGGGCCTGATCGGCGGCGTCGGCGGCACGATCACCCTCGCCGCCTACGGCTACTGGGTCAACGCCAAGGGCTGGACCGACACCGGCTGGATGAAGGTCATGCGCCTGGACAACCGCGTCGCCTACGCCACGACCGGCATCTTCGTGATCGCCATGCTCTTCGTCGGCGCGGAGTTCCTGCACTCGGCGAACGTCGCGATCGCGAGCGGTGACAAGGGCCTGATCCAGCTGGGCGACATCCTGGAGGACGAGTACGGCGCGGCGACGGCGAAGTTCTTCCTGATCGGCTTCTTCGCCACGTCCTTCACCTCCCTGATCGGCGTCTGGCACGGCGTGAGCCTGATGTTCGCCGACTTCGTGGCCCGGCTGTCGGGCAAGGGCCGGGCCAAGGGCGAGGAGGTCGCCTCGGGCGAACGCGAACGCTCCTGGCCCTTCCGTGCCTACCTGCTCTGGCTGACCTTCCCGCCCATGATCCTCCTCTTCGAGGGCCAGCCCTTCCGGCTGATCATCATCTACGGCGTCCTCGGCGCGGCCTTCCTGCCCTTCCTCGCCGGCACGCTGATCTGGCTCCTGAACTCCTCCCGGACACCGAGGCAGTGGCGAAACGGCCCGCTCAGCAACGTGATGCTCGCCGTCGCGGGCCTGCTCTTCCTGGTCCTGTGCGTGAAGCAGATCTGGGACCAGCCGTGGGGGGAGTTCTTCTAGGGGGCCGGGGAGGCGGACGGCGGGCGGCTACGGCAGCCCGTGCACATGCGGCCCCACCGCGTCGGACCACGCGTTGCCGGCCGTCGCGTCCCAGTTGGTCGACCAGGTCATCGCGCCCCGGAGGTCCGGATACGTCCGGGGCGGCTTGAAGGAGCCGCAGCCCGAGCCCTTGGTCAGGCAGTCCAGGGCGTTGTTCACCACGGACGGTGAGACGTAGCCGCCGCCTGCCGCGCGGGTGGAGGCCGGCACGCCCAGGCCGACCTGGGACGGGGCGAGGCCGTTCTCCAGCTGGATGCAGGCCAGGGCGGTGAGGAAGTCGACCGTGCCCTGGCTGTAGACCTTGCCGTCGCAGCCGAGCATGGAACCGCTGTTGTAGTACTGCATGTTGACGACCGTGAGGATGTCCTTCACGTTCAGCGCCGTCCGGAAGTACGCGTTGGACGTGGACTGCATGTCGATCGTCTGCGGCGCCATCGTGAGGACGAGGGACGGTCCGGCCTTCGCCGAGAGCGACCTCAGCGCCTGCGTCATGTACGTCGCGTTCAGTCCGTTCTCCAGGTCGATGTCGACGCCGTCGAAGCCGTACTCCTGCATGACGGCGTAGACGCTGTTGGCGAAGTTCGCCGCCGACGCCGCGTCGTTGACGGTAACCGTGCCGCGTTCACCGCCGACCGAGATGACGACCTTCTTGCCGGCCGCCTGCTTCGCCCTGACGTCCGCCTTGAACTGGTCGACCGTGTAGCCGTTCAGCCCGGCCGAGTCCAGGTTGAAGGTCACCGCCCCCGGCGTGGAGGTCGCGTCCGCGAACGAGACGGCGATGATGTCGTAGTGGGAGGGCACGTCGGAGAGCTTCTGGACCGTCGCGCCGTTGTTGAAGTTCTGCCAGTAGCCCGTCACCGCGTGCTTCGGGAGCGCGGGGCCCGGGCCGTTCGGCTTGTTCGTGGTCCCCGTCACCGCCGCAGACTTCGGCGACTCGCCCGCCGCGTTCGTCGCCGTGACCTGGAAGGAGTACGACGTGGAGGCCGCGAGGCCGGTCACCGTCGCCGAGGTGCCGGTCACCGCCGTGACCTTCGTGCCGTCGCGGTAGACGGTGTAACCCGTCGCTCCCGAGACCGCGTTCCAGGCGAGGGAGACCGAGGAGGAGGTCGTGCCGGAGACGCTCAGGCCGCCCGGCGCGGACGGGACCGTCGGGCCCGGGTCCGTGCCGCCGCCCCCGTCGGGGCCGAACACCGACACGTCGTCCGCGTAGTACGCCGCCTGCCCGTACCAGCCGTGTGTGTACACCGTCACGGACGTCGTCGACGAACCCGTGGTGAAGGTCGTCGACAGCTGCTTCCAGGAGGTGGAGTCCGGCGTCCAGGTGGACACGTCCGTCGTGCCCGTGCCCGAGACGCCGAGGTAGGCGTATCCGCCCCGGACCCAGGCGCCCAGCGTGTACGTCGAGCCGGGCTTCACCCCGACGGTCTGGCTGCACCGGGCGTTGTCCTGCCCCGCCGGGGTCGCCTTCAGCGCCGCCGTGCCGGCGTGCACCGGGGAGGAGACGGTCGTACCGCTGCCCGCCGAGCAGGTCCAGTCGCTCAGGCCCGACTCGAAGCCGGCGTTCCTGGCGTTGTTGACGTCGGCGGCGGACGCCTGGCCGACGGTCGTGACAGTGAGGGCCAGGGCCGCCGTGAGGGCGCCCGACCACAGCCGTGGGGATCGTCTGTGTCTGGACATGACAAGAAAATGGTCCAGACCAGCACCACTGTCAAGAGGTCCAGACCAACCTGTCCAGCAGCAGCCCCACCGCACATCCCGCCAGCAGCACGCCCGTCGACATCCACAACGCCGGCCCGGCCGGGTCCAGCACACCCGGCCGCAGCGACAGCAGCAGCACCTGCGCCGCCGCCGGAGCCGCGCACGCCGCCGCCAGATGCCGCCCCGGCACCTGGCGCCACGGCTCCGGATGCACCCGCGCCGCCGCCCAGGTGGCGAGCACGACACACACCAGGTTCGGCAGGTGCACCAGCGCCAGCGCGGCACCGAACGAGCCGACGCCCCGCGGGCCGACCAGGGGGCCGTACACCAGAGTCATCTGGACGTACTCGCTGACGACCAGAACCACGATGCCGACGGCCCAGCAGCGGACGAGCGCCATCAACCGCTCCCGAAGATCTCGAAGTAGAGGAGGACCGCGAAGCCCAGCGCGGCCATCCCGCAGCCCGCGACCAGGGCGAGCGACTGGAGCACCGGCGACCAGCTGCCCCGGCCCGCCACCGTCGCCGTGCCCTGCGGATCGCGCGGGTCGTAGGTGACGGTGACCCGGGTGCCCCTCGTCGTCGACCAGCCCGCCAGGTCCTCGAACTCGACCGGCGTGCCGTCGGCCGTCCGGAAGGCGAAGAAGTGCCGCCTGGCGTCCGAGCGGTGGTACGGCTCCGTCTCCACCCGGACGCACTCGCCCTCCGCCCGCACCCCGCGCCGCAGTACCCGCGTCACCGTCACCAGCCGCCGCGCGTACTTCCACGACAGCCCGCCGAACAGCGCCACGAGCAGCGCGAGTACGACGTAACCGGCGCCCGGCACCTCCATGGCTAGTGCACCTCGACCGAGTCGATGATCCGGTCCAGGTCGCCGTCCGACAGGGACCCCCGCTGCGCGTCGACCCGGACCGCGAAGGCGGAGTCGGTCGAGTCCAGCCCGGCCAGGATCACGCCCTGGACCGGGGTGCCCTTCGGCGGGCCGCCGTCCTCGCCGGTCGCCTCGAAGGTGAAGTCGATCCGCTTGGCCTCGTCCGCGCCGGCCAGTTCCACGTCCTTCTGGCCCTGGACGTCCGCGCCGAGCTGGATGCCCGCCTCGGCGGCGATCGCGGCCTGCTCGGCGGAGTTCGCCTCGGTGAAGCCGAGCTGCACGGTGATGACCGAGACCTTCCTGCCGTCCTCCGTGCGCACCGCCGCCGCCGCGTTGTGCTTGCCGCGCCGGCCGGGGCTCTGCTCCTCGTACCCCTTCGGATACCAGACGTCGACGCCCTTCGTCTTCAGCGTGCCCCAGCCGTCGGGCACCGAGCCCGCCTCGGAGCTCCCGCAGCCGGTCAGGGCCACGGCGGTCGTCAGCAGGGCGGCGGCCAGAGGGGCACGGCGGGTCTTCATCGGCTTGGGCTCCGTCTCGTCAGTTCGCACAGTAGCTGTAGGGAAGATAGGAGCGACCGTCCCCGCGGGGCGCCCCCAGGAACCGGGCGTCGGTCAGCGTCTCCGACTTCTTCTCCGTGCTGATCGTCATGCCCAGACTGAGCCCGAGATTCAACTCGAAGCCGTACTCGGCCGCGTTCACCTCGCCGGTGTACGTCATCCGGCTCGACCTGCCCTTGTCGAACATCAGCTGCCCGAAGGGATCGTCGGCGCCCGGGCGGGCCGTCGGCGCGTGGTCGTCGAACATGTACTGGAAGGGCGTGGCGACCTGCTCGTTGTTGCTGTCCAGCCACCGCTCGGCGACCGCCCGGTCCTGGTCGCCGGCCGGGCCGGGGTCGAAGGTGAGGGTGTTGGTGACGATCTCGATGCCGGTCCGGGAGTCGGTGCCCTTGACGCCGGCGTTCCCGCCCCGCTTCTCGTCGTCCTTCTTGCCGTTGTCACCGCCGGCCTTGGCGCCGTCCTTCTGGCCGCCCTCCTCGACGGTCCTGGTCATGTCGACGCGGACCAGCTTGTTGGTCTGCTTGTCGTAGGTGACCGTGATGGTGCCGGTCTGCGTCGTGTTCGCCGCGTACTCGCCGCTGAGCGGGCCTGCCTCGTAGCCCACCTTGGAGCCGTACTCGATGGACGAGGAGTACGTGTACGACTTGGTGTTCTTGTAGGCGTTGTCCGTCCAGGTGACGTCGGGGGAGTACATGAAGGTGCCGCCGAGCGCGGCGCTCAGCTTCTTCTCGTCGCCCGCCGAGATCTTCAGGCCGGCCGACGCCGAGGCCTCCAGACCCACCTTGCCGTAGGTGATCTGCCGGTTGTCGCCCAGCTGGTCCTTGATCCGGTTCTGGGTGTCCTCCTCGTCCTTGAGTGGACCGGTCCCGAAGAGATAGGCGATGCTGTCGCCGAGACTGGCCTCCGCGCCGCCCGGCATCGTCCGCCGCATCTCGTACATCTGCAGCTTCTCCACGTCGTCCCGGAACCGCTGGGCCTCCTCGGGGCTCTCGAAGACCCAGGTGTCGCCGTTGGTGACCTTGATGCCGAGCCCGAGCTCCACCTTGTCGGTGCCGAACTTGCCGACCTTCATGCCCGGTTTGAAGTCCTTCTTCGCGGCGACGGACGCGGCGTCCGTGAAGGTCAGATAGACCAGTTGGTCCTTGCCGTCCACCGTGCCGTCACCGTTGACGTCCGTGTTCGCCTTGATGTGCTGCTCCTGGAAGCCGTACTCCTTGCCGATCTCCCAGAAGAAGACCTTCGCCTTGGAGCCCGCCTTGTCGGTGACGGAGGAGACCTGGCACAGCGCCGGCTCGAAGTCGGCGTCGGTGAGGGGCTTGCCCGGCCCGGGCCCGCCCGAGGCGCAGTCGCCGTCACCGGCCACCTTGCAGATCTGCGCGGCGATCTTGTCGTAGACGAGCTGCCCGACGCCGGTGGCCGAGACGGCCAGGACGATCGCGGCGCTGACGACGATCATTCCGAGGTACTCGGTGCCGGTCGCGCCGCGATCGTCGAAGACCGGTCTGTGTCCGTACGTCCGTATGCCACCCCCGCGAGCCATACGGCACCCCTCCTTGCCCGAACCACCTGCCCGTGGACGGTGAGAGTAGGGACGCGTCCCGGCGGAAGGCGTGGGCCTCAGGGCCCAAACGGAGGCCCACCGTCAACACTGGGCCCTCCGGGACCACCGGCCGGGACCCCGGGGGCCCCGCCGACGACCGGCAAGATGCTCAACCTGCCCCGTTTTGGCGCATCTTGTGCAACGACAGTTGCTCTCCAGCTACACAAACGCTGTTCTCCGGTCACAGAGCCGTGGATACAGTGCTGAGGTAGTCACGCAGTGAAGTCACCAAGGTGTGCCGCAGTGACAAGGCGGCGCGCCGACGGGCATGGGGAAACGGGGAGCTGCGCGTGCCAACTGCCATTGCCGTGACCAGTGCCGACATGGCGCTGCCGCCACAGGACGAACGCACCCTGCCCGCCGTCGTGCTGCGGGACGTCGACCAGCGCCCCCTGGAGCAGGCGCTCGCCGAGATGCAGGCGCTCGTCGAGCACCACGGGCATGTGATCGTGGTCTGCTCCCAGGCCGCGCCGCTCGCCGTGCAGCGACGGCTGTACACCCTGCGCTCCCTCATGGAGACCGACCGGATCGCCCTCTTCCAGCCCGATCTGCCCCCGCTCGGACTCGCCGTCCTGGCCCGCCAGTTACGACAGCTCGCGTCCTGCGACATCAGCCCCGGCGTGCTCGCCTCGGCGGGGCGGCTGCTCGTCCACTACATCCACGCCGGGGCGCTGCTCAGCTCCGTGGCCCGGCTCGACCGCGTCCCCGTCGGCCTGAAGTCGCACGCCAAGTCCTGGGTGCCCGGCAGCCAGTTCGGCGTCCTCGCCCACCCCGAGCCGCAGCTCGTCAGGATCACCCCCGAAGCCGCCCTCCCCGGCCCCGAGTTCGGCACCTGGATGCTGGTCGCCAAGGGGCAGCTCCAGTCCGACTGGGTCACCGGCACCCTCGCCCCCTCCTGGAAGGTGCAGGGGCTGCGCGAGATCCCCCTCCCGGCCGAATCACCCGGCTGGTGGGGCACCGGCAAGATGATCGAGTTCTGCAGCTACCTGCCCGACCTGTCGGTCCTCTACCAACTGGTCACCTCCGTACGGCGGACCAGCTGCCACTGGTGCGGCATCGACGTCATCGGCGACCGCTGCGTGTTCTGCTCGGCCACGCCGCCCGTCCACGACCAACCCCGCCAGAACCCGCACGAGAACCAAACGCCCGTCGGGTGAGTCCTGAACCACAGGGCGCGCCACGGGACTCGCGTCCCAGGGTCCTGGTCCCGGCCCGCACGGACCACCGCTCACACCTATTCGTTTCCGCTCGACCGATATCCCCAATGAGGTTGTACGGTTCATGAACTCCCGTCAGCGCCGCGGCGTGATTCTCCTGCTCCTGTCGGTCGTCTGCGCCCTCGGCGCCTTCGCCGGCGTGCTGTCCGTCATCAGCGACGTGAAGTCCAAGGTCGGCCCCGAGGTCACCGCCTACCGGCTCAAGTCGGACGTACCGCCCTACACCACCCTCAGCACGGGCCAGTTCGAGAAGATCAAGATGCCCGAACGGTGGCTGTCGGACAACGCCGTCACCGACCTGCGCGAGATCCAGGGCAAGATCGCCGTGACCACGCTGCAAGCGGGCTCGCTGCTCCAGTCCGACATGATCGTCCGCCAGCCTGCCCTCCAGCCCGGGCAGCAGGAGGTCGCCATCATGATCGACGCGGCGACCGGCGTGGCGGGCAAGATCACGCCGGGCGCCTCGGTCAACGTCTACGCCACCTTCGAGGGCAAGCGCGAGGGCGACCCCGACCAGTCGAAGATCATCGTCACCAACGCCAAGGTCCTCGACGTCGGCGAACTCACCGCGCTGAAACCGGACGAGAACAACCGCACCCAGCAGCCCACCGACGCCGTCCCCATCACCTTCGCGCTGTCCGCCCTGGACGCCCAGCGCCTCACCTACGCCGAGTCGTTCGCCCAGCGGGTCCGGCTCGCCCTGGTCGCGCCCGGCAGCGACACCACCGTCCCCGAGCAGGACCGGACGTACGAACTCGCGAAGGACAAGTGAGAGGCCCGCATGCCCACGAGGATCCTCCCGGCAGTCGGTGACGCGGACGCGGTCCGGTCGATCACGACGCTTCTCAGCCAGCTCCCGGACGCCGAGCCGGTCGCCCCGGTGGTCGACTCCACCCAGCTCATCGACACCCTCGCGCGGCTGGCCGCCGAGTCCGTCGACGAACTGCCCGAGGTCGTGGTCGTGCACGAGCGCATCGGCCCGGTCCCCGCGCTGGAACTGATCCGCGAAGTCGCCCTGCGCTTCCCGGCCGTCGGCGTCATCCTCGTCACCTCGGACGCGAGCCCCGGCCTCATGCAGGCCGCCATGGACTACGGCGCCCGCGGCATGGTCGCCCTGCCCCTGAGCTACGAGGAACTCGCCAGCCGCGTCCAGGCGGTCGCCCAGTGGTCCGTCGGCGTACGCCGGCACCTGGGCGCCGGCGCCGACGTGTTCACCGGTGTCGGAGGCACCGTGGTCACGGTGAGCGGAGCCAAGGGCGGCGTGGGCACGACCTTGACGGCGATCCAGCTGGCCCTCGCCGCCCAGGCCTCCGGCCGCAGCACGGCGCTGGTCGACATGGACCTGCAGACCGGTGATGTGGCTTCGTACCTGGACGTCCAGTTCCGCCGGTCCGTGGTCGACCTGGCCGCCATCGCGGACATCTCCCCGCGTGTCCTGGCCGACGCGGTCTTCCGCCACGACACCGGACTCGCCCTCCTCCTCGCCCCGGCCGAAGGGGAACGCGGCGAGGACGTCACCGACCGCGCCGCCCGCCAGATCGTCAGCGCCCTGCGCTCCCGCTACGACGTCGTCGTCATCGACTGCGGCGCCCAGCTGAACGGGGCGGGCGCGGCCGCCGTGGAGATGGCCGACAGGGCCCTGCTGATCACGACGCCGGACGTGGTCGCGGTACGGGGCGCCAAGCGGGCGGTGCGGATGTGGGACCGGCTCCAGATCCGCAAGGCCGAGGAGACGACCGTCGTCGTCAACCGGTACTCGCGCGCTACGGAGATCCAGCCGCCGCTGATCCAGAAGATCACCGGCACGGCCGTCGCGGCCACCGCGGTCCCCGCCAACTTCAAGGAACTCCAGAGCGTCGTGGACGCGGGCCGCATCCACGAACTGGAGAGCAAGAGCTCGGTGAAGCAGGCCCTGTGGAGCCTGGCCGGCGAACTGGAGCTGGTCAAGGTCCCCGAGGGCGCCCAGAAGGCGAGCCGGATGCGGGGGGACCGGGGGTCGGTGAACTTCCGGCGGCGGAAGGAGGGAGGGGGATGAGAATGCCCAGGTCCGCGAGACGGCGGGACGACGGCCAGGTCACCATCGAGTTCCTCGGCATGATGCCGACGATCATCGTGACGCTGGTGGTGCTGTGGCAGCTCGTGCTGGTGGGCTACACCTACACGCTCGCGGGGAATGCCGCGGATGAGGCGGTGCGGGCGGGGACGGCGGCGGAGTACGACCGTCCGGGCAAGTGCGAGCAGGCGGGACTGGACAAGCTGTCGGACGCGTGGCGGGCCGGCGCCCAGGTGGGCTGCACCACCGGGGGCGGCTTTGTCACCTCCGACGTCGAGCTCGAGGTCCCCGTCCTCTTCCCGGGCACGATCGCCTTCCCGTTCACGGTCGAGGGCCACGCGGGCGCGGTCGAGGAGGCGAAGTGAGATGGCGTACGTCCGTAGAGAGCGCGACCGCGGCCAGGTCGCCATTGAGTACCTCGGGTTCCTCCCGATCCTGCTGCTCGTCGCCATGGCGGCCGTACAGCTCGGGCTGATCGCCTACACGGCGCAGCAGGCGGGGACGGCGGCACGGGCGGGGGCGCGTAGCGCGTCGCTCCAGCAGGGCAGCGCCCAACAGGCCTGCACGACCGCGGTCAGCAGCTGGCTGGCCGACGGAACCGACTGTCCCGAGGCGCCGGGAGGCGATGAGGTCACGGTCACCGCCACCGTCGACATCCCGTCCATCGTCCCCGGCTGGGACTTCGACCCGGCACGGAAGACCGCCACCATGCCGCTCGACCACTGAGGCCGTCGGCAACGACCACTGAGGCTGTCGGCAACGAACGAGGAGCACGGGAGACCATGAGCCTGCGAGCACGCATCAACTCCCCGGAGGACAACGGCAACCGGGGCGAGGACGGCCACATGGTCGCCTCCTACCGGGCCAAGCTCCTGGAGGAGATCGACCTCGCGGAGATGAGTTCGCTGGCCGCCGCCGAGCGCAGGGCGCGGCTGGAGCGGGTGCTCGGGCACATCATCAGCCGTGAGGGCCCGGTGCTGTCGACGGTGGAGCGTTCGCAGCTGATCCGCAGGGTGGTGGACGAGGCGCTGGGCCTCGGCATCCTGGAACCGCTGCTGGAGGACGCCTCCATCACCGAGATCATGGTCAACGGCCCGGACGCGATCTTCGTGGAGCGCGGCGGCCGCGTGGAGCAGCTGCCGATGCGCTTCGCCTCGAACGACCAGCTGATGCAGACGATCGAGCGGATCGTCTCGACGGTCAACCGCCGCGTGGACGAGTCGAACCCGATGGTCGACGCCCGCCTCCCTTCCGGCGAGCGCGTCAACGTCATCATCCCGCCCCTGTCCCTGACGGGCGCCACGCTCACGATCCGCCGCTTCCCGCGCTCCTTCACACTCCAGGAGCTGATCGGCCTGGGCTCGCTGGACGAGCACATGCTGTATCTCCTGGCGGGCCTGGTGCAGGCGAAGTTCAACGTCATCGTCTCGGGCGCGACGGGCACCGGAAAGACGACGCTGCTGAACGCTCTGTCGGGCCTGATCCCGGAGGGCGAGCGCATCATCACCATCGAGGACTCGGCCGAACTCCAGCTCCAGCAGGCACACGTGATCCGCCTGGAGTCCCGCCCGGCGAACGTGGAGGGCAAGGGCCAGATCACGATCCGCGACCTGGTCCGCAACTCCCTGCGTATGCGCCCCGACCGCATCGTCGTCGGTGAGGTCCGCGGCGGCGAGTCGCTGGACATGCTCCAGGCGATGTCGACGGGCCACGACGGCTCGCTGGCCACCGTCCACGCCAACAGCGCGGAGGACGCGCTGATGCGCCTGCAGACCCTGGCCTCCATGTCGGAGGTGGAGATCCCCTTCGTGGCGCTGCACGACCAGATCAACAGCGCGGTCGACGTCATCGTCCAGCTCACCCGCTTCGCGGACGGCGCCCGCCGTATCACCGAGATCGCGCTGCTGGAGAGCCACGGCAGCGAGCCGTACCGACTGGTCACGGTCGCCCGCTTCAACGCCCGGCCGATGGCGGCGGACGGCCGTATCCACGGCGCCTTCGAGTACCACCCCCTCCCGCGCCGCGCCGCCGACCGCCTCTACATGGCGAGCCAGCCCATCCCCCAGGCCTTCGGCATCGCCCAGTCCGCGGACCAGCTAGCCACCCGAGAAGCCAGGTAGGAACCGTCCCCATGGAACTGCACACGCTCATCACGCTCACGACCGGCATCACCTTGCTGACCTGCGTCCTGACGGTCATGGGCCTGCACTCCTACGCCATGGGCAAGGCGCAGCGGCAGGCGCTCGTCGACCGCCTGTCGGCCACCGGCCAGATCCAGGTCGGCGGCCGGCGCCGGAACTTCCGTGGGATCGACCGCCGCCTGCGGCGCACCAAGCTCGGCAAGAAACTGGAGCTGCGCCTGGCCGCCACCGGCCTGGACATCACCCCCGGCGAGTTCTTCGTCTACATGCTCGCCACGGTCGCCGGCCTGTGGCTGATCGGCCAGGCGGCCCTGGCCCCGTTCTTCGGCCCGCTGGCCGGTCTGCTGGGCATCTGGGCGGCCCTGCAGTTCCTCAACTGGCAGCGGCAGAAACGGATCGAGAAGTTCATCAACCAGCTCCCGGAACTGGCCCGCATCCTCGCCAACGCGACCCAGGCCGGACTCGCGCTGCGCACGGCGATCGGCATGGCCGCGGAGGAACTGGAGGCCCCGGCGGGCGAGGAACTCGGCAAGGTGGCCGACCAGCTGGCGATCGGCGCGTCGATGGACGACGCCCTGGGCGAACTCGCGGACCGCCTCCCCTCCCGTGAGCTGGTCGTCCTGGTCACCACGCTGGTGCTGTCCAACCGCGCGGGCGGCCAGGTGGTCAGCGCGCTGCGGAACCTGACGGAGACGCTGGAGGAACGCAAGGAGACGCGACGGGAGGTCCGCACCCAGCTGTCGCAGGTGAACATGACCTCGTACGCCGTGCCGGTGCTGGGCGTGGGCTCCCTGTTCCTGATGAACGGCGTGAAGGACGGGGCGCTGGAACGGATGACGGGCTCACCGTTCGGCCAGGGGGCGGTCATCATCGCCTTCTCCCTCTACGCCGTCGGCTTCATCCTCATCCGCCGCCTGTCCCGCATCGACGTCTGAGAAGGCCGGAGCAGAATCATGGGACTTCTTCTCGCACTGGTCATGGGCCTCAGCGTCTGGGGCGCCTTCGCCGGCATCCGCATGTACCGGGCCGAGGCCAAACTCCCCGGCGACCTCGCGCTCGCCCTGGAGGTCGGCTCCACCCGTACCGGCGCGGTGGACTCGCTCATCGACCGCCTCGGCATGCGCTACGCCCCCGCGGTCCTGCGCCTGATGGGCCCCAAGCAGGTCGCCAAGTACCGACGCAAGATCGACCTCGCGGGCAACCCCGGCGGCCTGACCATCGACCGCTACGCCGCCCGCCGAGCGGTCTACGGCTTCCTCGGCGGCGTCGGCTGCCTGGTCTTCCTGATGCGCGGCCAGCTCGTCGTGGCGCTGCTCCTGCTCGCCTTCGGGGCGTTCTGGACGGAGGTCGGCATCTGGGCGGCGATCCGCATCCGCAGGGACGTGATCGAGCGGACCCTGCCGGACTTCCTGGACGTGCTTGCGGTCGTGGTGAGCGCGGGCCTGGGCTTCCGCCAGGCCCTGGACCGCGTCGCCTCGAAGTACGAGGGCCCGTGGGCCGACGAACTGCGCATCACGCTCCGCCAGATGGACCTGGGCATGAGCCGCCGCCAGGCCTTCGCGGAACTGCGCCGCCGCAACGACTCCGAGCAGGTCGCCATGTTCGTCACGGCGTTGCAGCAGGGCGAGGAACTGGGCGCCCCGATCGTCGACACGCTGGTGGCCCTCGCCAAGGACATGCGCCGAACGGATGCGCAGAACGCCCGCCGCAAGGCCGCGCGTGCCGTTCCCAAGGCCACGATGATGATCACGACCTTCATGGTCCCGGCCACGATGATCCTCCTCGGCGCCGGCCTGATCCTGGGCTCGGGCACCGACTTCGGCGTTGTCACGGGCGAGTAGGGGGGCGACACCATGTCGATGACGGGAGAACGCACCGGGCGGCTGCGCCGCCGCCCGAGAACACCGGAGATCACCACCCCACCGGCAGGCACCGTCCTGCCGGCCCACGTCCGCACAGGCGCCCCCGACATCCCGGTGACGTCGGCGACACCGGCGCTGCCGCCGGGGTGGGAGCGGGCGGATGCGCTGGCGGATGCGCCGGTGGGCGGGGCGTTCGGTGGGGCGGTGGGTGGGGCGCACACGGCCGTGCCGGTCCCCGCGAACGGCGGTCCGGCCGCCGACGGTGCTCAGCTCCCACCAGGTCCACCCGCACCCGGCAACGAAAGCCGCACGGGTTCTGCGGGTGGTACGGCCGGGAAGTCGATCCCGGCCGAAGGCCGGGCCAAACCCGAACCCGAACACCCGGCGATACCCATCCAGATCAACGCCCTGCAGGCCATGTGCCGACAGGTCTTCGGCTTCCGGCTGGCCATGATCGCCCTGGCCACCCCCACCGCCCTCATCAACGCCAACGAGGGCCTCCCCACCCGCCTGGTGGGCGCGGCCGTGGTCGTCACCTTCATGACCTCCTACGTCCTGTTCAGGGACTGGGAACGCTTCGGCCCCCTCCTCCTGCGCCATCCCACGCTCCTGGCCGCGGACACCCTCTTCGGCGCCCTCCTGCTCATCTCGGCGGGCCCGGGCAGCACCCTCGCCTACGTCAGTGTCTGCACCCCTCTCCTGGCAGGCTTGGTCTACGGCTGGCGCGGAGCAGCCGTGTTCGCCTCCCTGCAGGCCCTGCTGCTCCTCCTGATCCAGGCGGCGATGGAGGACCCCCAGCCCGGCATCGCCGAGTCGTCCCTCCTCCCCGGCCTCTGTGTCATCGCCGGAGCCGTCGGCTCCAGCCTCCGCAACCTCATGCTCCGCTTCGGCGCGGCCACCCAGGCCCTGACGACCGTTCAGGCCCGCCTGGCCGTCACGGAGGCGGTCGGCGCGGAACGGGCCCGACTGGCCCGCGAGATGCACGACTCGGTCGCCAAGACCCTGCACGGCGTGGCCCTGGCCGCGGACGGCCTGGCGGGCTCGGCGGGCGCCGCCCAGATGGACGCGGCCCTGGTGAAGCAGCAGGCCGACCTGGTCGCGCGATCAGCCCGCCGAGCCGCCGCCGAATCCCGCGAACTCCTGGCGGACCTGCGCCGCGAATCGGACCCCGGCCAGGGCACGGACGTACTGGTCGAACTGGCCGCACGCACCCGGGACTTCAGCGCCCGCACGGGCCTCCCGGCGGTCTACCGCCCCACCGGTGACCACTCCGTACCCCCCGTGCCGCCCGCCGTGGCCCGCCAGCTCCTCACCATCGCCTCGGAGGCGATGGAGAACGCCCACCGCCACGCGGGCCCGACCCGGGTCGACGTCCGCGCAGGCGTCCACGGCGACCTGCTCCGCATCAGCGTCTATGACGACGGCCGCGGCCTCCCGCCCGGAACCGCCCTCGAACAACTGCGCCGAGCGGGCCACTTCGGCCTGGTCGGCATGGTCGAGCGGGCCGCCTCGGTGGGCGCCCGCATCCGCATCGGCCGGGGCGGCCACCCCAAGGGAACGGAAGTCCGCCTGGAGCTACCGCTGGCGGCCCTGACCGCACCCCACGGCTGACCACCCACAACCACCCACGACCATCCATGACCACGCAGCACACGTCCCCCACGACACGAGAGGAGGCAGCCGATGCCGGACCAGACGACCCCTCACCCCGGCGCCTCACAGCCGCCACCGCCACAGAACCCCTTCGACTTCCCGCAGCCCGCACAGCCGAGCCGCCTCAGGGTGGTCGTGGCCGACGACAACCCGGTGGTCCGCGCCGGCCTCACCGCCCTGCTCTCCGGCCGCGAGGACATCACGGTCGTGGCGGAGGCGGCCGACGGCCGCGAGGCCTACGAGGCCGCCCAACAGCACCGCCCGGACGTCGTCCTCCTCGACGTCCGCATGCCCGGCGTGGACGGCATCTCGGCGCTCCCGTACCTGGTGCGGATCGCCCCGGTCGTCATGCTGACCTACAGCAGGGAGTCGGAGATCGTCCAGGAGGCCCTCCGCCGGGGAGCGGGCGGCTACCTGGTCCACGGCGAGTTCACGGCCGGTCAGCTGGTCGACGCGGTCCGGGACATCAAGCAGGGCCGGGCCCACTTCACGCCCACGGCGGCGGGAGCGCTGCTGGCCCAACTCCGGCAGGGCCAGGGCCAGGGGCAGGGCCAGGCTCCGGGGGACTCGCCGCTACCGGATGGACTGGGACAGGCGAGTGCGAATGCATACGGAAATTCCGCTTCCGCATGGCCGCATAATCAACCCCAACAACCCGCTCAACCAGCGGATATGAGCCTCCCGCACGTCCCGTCCCCACCCACTTCCCCAGAAAACCTTTCGCAAGTGCAACCGGATGTGGGACAGTCTTCGTCTGGGTGGACGAGTGGCCGTCCGGCCGCTCCCGACAGGTCGCGGTTCCAACTGAGTTCGAGGGAGGCGGAGATCATGGACCTCATCGCGTCCGGCATGAACAACCAACAGATCGCCGCCACCTGCTTCATCAGCGAGAAGACGGTCAAGAACCACATCAACCGCATCTTCGCCAAGCTCCACAGCACCAGCCGCTCCGAGGCCGCGGCGAAGTGGCTCGGCACGGCACCGGGCTCACACCTGGGACTGGGGTGACCTTCGGTGACGGTATGGGGGGAGAGTTCGTTGGGCCCGCGCGATTGGGCCCTGGATTGGGCCCTGGGACCCTCTGGCGGACCGGGCGTTCCGCCGTACGTTTCTGGTGTCGAAAGCGGCACCGGCAAGGAGGAAGCCGGTAACGCCATTCGCGCCCAAGAGACTTGTACGTCGGCCGGTAGGCGGCCGGCCGGTACCGGAGGGGAACACCACCATGAGCAACTGGATCAACACCACCGTCTCGTACCTGCAGGCCCGCGCCGCTCGCAACGACAAGGGACAGACCGCGGTCGAGTACCTGGGAATCATCGCGGTGGTTGTGGCGATCGTGCTGGCGATCACGGGTACGGACATCGGCAATTCCATCTACACCGCGATCACGGACCAGATCTCCCAGGTCACCGGCGGCTGATGAGGACCCGTAAGTTCGGCGACGCAGGGCAGGCCTTCCCCATCTACATCACGGTGGTGGCGGGTCTGCTCTTCCTTGCGTTCGCGTACCTTGCGGTCGGCCAGGCCGCGGCAACACGGAACGGCGCGCAGACGGCGGCGGACGCCGCTGCCCTTGCGGCCGCGCAGGACAAGCGGGACCAACTTACGGGCAGGTGGCTGGACAACCTCCTGAACCCGGACGTCTGGGAGGACATCCTCGAGGGCGAGGTGGACGGGCTCGAACCCTCCTGTTGGCGGGCGCAGCAGCTCGCCGACGAGAACGACGCACATGTCGTGGGAGGCGGCTGCGAGCCCGAGTGGGACCCACTGGGCTACGAGGTCGAGGTCAAGACGAACGATCCCGTCGGCGACAGCATCGTCCCCGGTACGGAAGACACGTACGCGACGGCAAGAGCCAGGGCCGTGATCGAGCCGCGCTGTTCCTTCCAACCGCCCGACGAGGACAACGGCAAGAACGAGGACCTGCCGCAGCTCAACTGCGGAGATGAGAACTGGGACCTCGACCCGGACGATCTCTCGGATCTGCCCGGTCCCGATGACCTCTTCGACGTCCATCTGGCCGACTGACAAAGAACGACGAACAAAGGAAGCGGAACTCATGAGCATTCGGTTCACCACGACGGCCCGCAGGGGGATGGCCGCAGCGGCAGTTGCGGTCAGCCTGGCCCTCGGTGGGGCCGGCTGCAGCAGCGGGGACGACAAAGGCGGAGACGCGTCGGCGTCCGCCTCAAAGGACAGCGGATCGAAGCCGAGTGCTCAGGAAGGTCAGTCGGAGGAGCCACTGGCTGAACTCAAGGGACAAGACGGGCTGCTGCTTTCTATCACTTCGGCGGAGCGTGATTCGGGGGGCTTCGTCACTGTGAACGGTGAGCTGAAGAATGACGGTTCCCAGAATGTCACCGTGCCAGCTGCGGTGAGGGGGAATGAAACCGAAGTCCTCCAGAACGGCATGTCCTTCGGTGGCGCCACTCTTGTGGATTCCGAGGGGAAGAAGCGTTACTACGTGCTGCGCGACACCGATGGCCGGCCCCTCACGACCACGGGCTTCACGAGGGTCAAGTCGGGTGACTCGATGGCTGTCTTCATGCAGTTCCCTGCCCCTCCGGACAGCACGACCGAGGTGAGCTTCCAGCTCCCGACGTTCGCCTCCGGCACTATCAAGATCTCCGGGTGAGGTAGGCCACCATGACCCATACCCGAACCCGGACCCAAACACCACGCCTTGCGGTCGTCATCGCCGCGGCGTCGGTCGTGGTCGCCACGAACGTTTTCGGCGCCACCCCCAGCCACGCCGACGGCCCCAGCTACCCCCCGGGCACCGAACCGACCGCCGGCGCCCCGGTCAAAATCGACGCGAACGACCCCGACTTGAAGCTGGTCGACGGCGCGACTCTCGCGGAGCCCAAGATCCTCGACATCAAGTCCGTCATAGAGGACCAGGGCGGCGAAGAACGCCGCGAGGACACCAACTCGGACGTGAAGTTCGCCCTGCAGGCGGAGGTGCTGTTCGGCAAGGACAGCGCGAAACTCAGCGGTCAGGCCAAGGCGCGCATCGCCGACATCGCCGAAGAGATCAAGGCGCAGAACGCGAAGAAAGTCCGCGTCTTCGGCTTCACGGACAACCTGGGTTCGTCGGCCCACGGTGACGTGCTGTCCCGCCAGCGCGCGTCGGCCGTACACGGTGTCCTGGACGACGAACTCGCGGACTCGGGCATCACGTACGAGGTGCGTGGCTACGGCGAGCAGTACCCGATCGCGGACAACTCCACGGAGGCCGGCCGCAAGAAGAACCGCCGTGTCGAGGTCTCCTTCCCGCGCACGGAGAGCTGAGCCACCACCGACCCAATCGGCGCCGTCCTCGCGTCACCGCCGGCGAGGACGGGCGCCGCCCATTCCCGCCGGCCTCTCAAGTGCAGGGCGGGCATTGAGACGCCCAGCGCACCGCTGGGGCTCGAATGGGCCCAGGGTTGGGGCCACGGGCCCATGTGCAAGTGATCTAGTTTCCTTAGCCTCAGCCGGGTGTCCGTCTTGAACTGCCGCTTAACGAGTTGAGGTCACGCATGTCCGGTGCCGGCAACCCGATACCCCCTAGCGGGATTTGGGGTGCGCAGAACACCCCCTCCTGGGACCGGGGTTCACCGTTGCCACGGGAGCTGGGCTGGGCGCAGGTACTCCTGTGGGTGCAGTTCGCGCTGACGGTGCTGTACGTGGTCACCGTGCTGTCGGTGGTGACGTACTACTCCGGAGAGATCTTCGGGATCCTGGTCTACGACTCGCTGCCCAGCGTGGCCGGGGTCTACCTGGCCCGGCGCCTGTGGCGTGGCGGGGTGTGGACGAGCCGCGCACTGATCGCCGTACAGGCCTGGATCGTGTGGCTGTCGCTAGGCACGCTTTTACACGGTGATCTGCGGGGCTTCACGCAGGCGGCGATGCCGATTGCGGTCATCGTGCTGTTGCGTCGGGCCCGGTCGCGAGAGTGGTTCGAGATCCCTCCCCAGGACAGGGAGGAGCGCCGGGCGTTCAACCTGGCGAGGATGATCCGCTGGCGGCGGGACGAGGGCCAGACCTCGGTGGAGTACGCGGGGCTCATCGCGGTCGTCGCCGCGATCATCGTCGCGCTGTCGGTGGGCGGCCTCGGCGGGCGTATCGCCGACGGCATCCAGTCGGCGGTCTGCTCGGTGACGGGCACGGCCTGCCCCGCTCCGCAGGGCGATGGCACGGAGACGGGTGCGGCCGGGGACAACAACGACGATGCACAGCAAGACGGTTCGGACACCGGCACCGGCACTGGCACCGACGGCGGCAACGGCGCGGACCCGGACGGCGGCGCGAACGCGGACGGCGGCGCGAACGCGGACGATGGCGCGGGGGCGGACGATGGCGCGGGGGCAGATGGCCCTGGTGGCGCGAACGGCGCGACAGGCACGGAAGGCGACTCGGGCACCCAGGCCGGTCCCGGCGGCCAGGAAGGCACGAGCACCGGCGGTGCCACAGGCGGCAACAACACCGACGGCGGTCCGGCCTGGTCGACTCGGATCATCACCTACGAGGGTGCGGGGACGAACGACACAGTCCCCCTCGCTCCGGGGCCGTTCGACGAGAGGTCGCTCTGGGACGACGTACACGACCAGGAACGCCACGACAGGACGTTCATGGACCACGTCCGGGGCTTCTTCGTGGCCCCGACCAAGAGCTTCCTGGCCAGCACCATGGACGTCGTCAGCGACCCCGTCGGCTCGATCAAGGACAGCTGGAACGGCCTGAAGGGCTACACCACGAACTGGTGGGGCGACAAGTCCGACGAGCTGGGCAAGGAGTGGGACAAGGGGAACTACGTCTCCTCCGTATGGGGCTGGGTCAACTCGCCCGAGGACTTCGTGTCCGACCTTGCGACCGACACGTTCGTGGACAAGGAGAACTGGGAGAAGGGCAACTACGGCGCCTCCATCGGCAACACCGTCGTCGGCGTCATCGGCATCTTCAGCCCGAAGACCATCACGAAGTTCACCAAGTTCAAGAAGCTGGCCGAGGTCGGTGAATCCCTCGACAAGGCGGCCGACGCGGCCGAGAAGGCCCGCAAGGCGGCGAAGGCGGGTGACTTCGACGGCGCGAAGAAGGCTGCGGACGAGGCCCAGAAGCACGCCGACGAGACCAAGAAGAAGGCCGAGAAGAACGGCAGCTGCACCATCGCGTTCGGGCGCGTCCCGTACGGGGGTGGGAGCAGCCTGCGCGGAGTCCCGGGCAACGGCACCGGCGTCCTGGCGGCCCCGCAGGGCGGCCGGATCGTCGTCGCCGCAGGAGGCGGCAAGGAGTGCACAGGCGACGACGCCGACGACGCACGCCAGGCCCAGCAGGAGGCTTTGGATGCGCGGTCCGACCTGCTGCGGGAGCAGATCAAGGCGCACAAGAAGCTCCCGGGGGACGAGAAGGTCAACCTGCAGGAGGCCCAGCTCGAGAACCTGCTCAAGCGGGCCAAGGACGACGTCGACCCGAACTCCAAGGACATCAGCAAGAAGGAGGCGGCAGACGCGATTGCCGACGTCTCGGAGCTGCTGGAGCAGAAGAACATCCACAATGGCAGCCGGCAGAAGCTCGCGTCCAAGGTGCTGGGCTCCCGGGACAAGGACGGGCTCGCCCAGAACCTTGCCGAGGTGCACGCCACCAAGCGGGTGGCGCAGAACGAGGCGGCGGACGGCAGCACGGTGTACTCCGACATTGGTGACGGCCCCGATCGGAAGAAGGGCGATCCGCCGGTATGGCCGGACGGCCTGGGAGGCGAGATCGACGTCAGGGGCATCCCGGACGCCGACGTGGCTTACCGTGGCAAGGACGGCAAGGTCCATGTCGTGGAGGTCAAGAACACGGGGAATGCGACGACCAAGGGCTCCATCAGCGAACAAATCGGCAGGTTGGGCAAGTGGCAGAAGAGGGAGCCTGGCCGCGTTGCTCGCTATGAGATCGCCTCCACCAAGGGGTGGCAGAAGATCTTCGACGGGTTCAAGCCCATCAGGCGGGGCGAGCGTGCTCCCGAAGGAACCCCGGCCTCCCGCATGGCCGAGAACGAGGTCGGTGCCCGCATCGCCGGCCAGGAGATGACTCCCGCGCAGCTCAGGGCGATGAACGACGCTTGGAACGCCAAGAGCGAGGCCGACAGGTACGACGCTCTGCGCTCCGGCAGGATGAAGGACCCTAAGACCGCGATGGAGTACCTGGGGGTCTCATGACGTACGACGAGGAGCACGCGGAGGCTCAGGAGGACCGTGCAACTGCGCTCCTCGAAGAGTTGGAGGCGGCGATCGCCGCAGCCCCGCCGGGAACGAGCGGCTGGCCGGACGAGCTGGAGGACCTCTGGGATCGGGCCCAGGAGGAGCCCGGTCTCCCGCTCACTGACGAGCAGCGTCAGCACTTCGCGGCCCGTCGGGAAGATTGGGAGGCGTCGTTCAAGGTCCAACGGCTGCTGCGTTCCTTGCAAGAAGCCGTGGAACGTGGCGAGGTACTGGACGTCGCCCGAGCTGCTGCGCTGGCCGAAACATCCGCGCGCCGCGGTCTCGGTGTCCGTCAGGACATCGCCCTGCTCCGCGACCTCGGCCGCCCGCACGGCGAGCAGGCGCTGGCGCGCCTGGTGCAGGACGAGTCCGTAGGCGAAGGCGATCGACAGGACGCCCGCGAGTGGCTCGCGAAGCTGAGGAGACCGGAGTACAGGGCACGGGCGGCTCGTCCCACCGACGGCGAGGAGCTGCTCCTGCCCAAGGTGGTACGCGATCTGACATCCGGCTGGGCCGGCGGCTGGGAGTTCGAGGACGAACCGACACCGGAACGCTTTGCCCAGGCCCGGGCCGTTCTCGAAGCGCTGCTGCCCGGCAAACGGCTTGCGCTGGAGGAACCTCCCGAATGGGAGGGAGAGTGGCTGGAGGATGCGGAGGACCGGCCGGCGTGGCTGGAAGTCCACATGGTCCTCATCCCCCTGATGCCCGACGCACGGTTGGTCACGCGGGAGCGTCTGATCTGGGCCTGGTACGAGTGTGAGCGACTGGGCATCGACTTGGAGGACGCGACCCCCGAGGCCTTCGCCGAACGGTGGGCCGCCCGCATCGCCGCGTTTCTGGCACAGGGCATGCTCGAATGGCTATGGCGCGAGGACTGCTTCGCCCCCTGGGCCCAGGACCTCGCCATGCGCTACATCGACCGGAACGTCGCGGTGGCCGATGCGACGCGCCTGCTCTCCGAGGCGGCGGAGGCCGGCTCGCAGTGGGGGCCTACGGCAGATGGTCGGCCTGGCCCGTCTTGATGTCCCGGATGAGCGCCCGGAGGGCATCACGGCGAAGTGAAGAACACGGTGAACTTGACGTGTCAGCCGGACAATCATCGGGGAGATCAACACACTCTCCGAGTGGAAGAAGGCGAATCCGAGCACGGCTCGAGTTGAGATCGACAAGCCTGATAAATGGATAGCCGTCACACCGTGACGCACGACTGATGCCGCCAGGATTCCGTTCAGCCGCCGAACCAGACGACGAGGCGGACGTTGTCCTCACCGTGGAGTTCGGACAGCGTGCCCATCACATTCCACACAGGTTGCCATGGTCCGTCGGTCGGTACCAGGTCGCGATAAGCAGGGACGACAGGTCGGTACACCTTGTCGCCGAGCAGGAGCTCTCCGTCGGCGGGCCACCGGGAGGGAGCGATGTTGCCTTCTCCGAACTTGGCGGCGGCCGAGTCGTACAGCTCATCCGGGAGCGCGGCCAATCCGTCGGGCACGAAGGATCCTTCATGGGTACGGGACCAGCGCCGGACCCAGTACCGAGATCGGCCGTCGGTGCAGGGGGCATTCCAGTCGACAGCCGACAGCTCACGCCACGAGAACCACGAATGACTGTGGCCAGCGAAATCGTCCGCATCCCTTTGTACCGTGTCCGACATATCTACAGGGGCTCCGCGCTCAGGGAAGAGAGCTCTGACAGGCTCCACACTCCGGACGTCGAAGAGTGCTGACCACGACATGTAATCGCGGGCCCAATGAAGGTACCGGAGTTCGGAGAAGGCCTCCCACAGCACGTGTTCAGTGCCATGGCGCCCAGGCTGGGGCCTGCATTCCAGCCATCCATACAAGTCGGTACTCATAAAAGCGACGGTATCCAATGCTGCCGCTGAGTGCGCTATTGGCCGGCCCTCAAAGGAAACGATGGATTACCTGGGCGTCTCATGACGCCAGCGCCTCGGGAAGCTGCCGGGGCACGGACGGAGAGCGACTGTGGACACCTACCTGCTGCCTGCTGCCATGCGCGAGCTGCCACCGCCTTGGCAGGATCTGACATACCGCAGGTCTCAGGCTTTGGAGGCACTTGCCCTCACGGAGGAGAGACGTGAGCAGGCCCGGCAGGTGCTGCGCGCGTGCCTGCCCGACCGACGGCAGAGTGTGCACGACTGGGACGAGGAACTACGGGACTTCTACGACGACCGTGATGACCACACCTTGGACGAGGCAGACGCCTGGTTGACCCGGATCATGCCGACCACTTCCCAGGTCACTCGGGAGCGGGTGGCGCAGGTGGTCGGAGCCTGGGCCGACATAGGGATTCCCACGGTGCCTGAGTCACCGACTGAACAGTGGGTCGACAGGGTGGCGGCGGAGTGGGCCGCCTCGGTGCGGCAGGCGCTGGCGCACGACGCCTTCGCTTTCATCGAGCGTGCAAATACCGCCGGATTGCTGAACGATGGGGAGGCAGAAGACGCCGCGCTGCTCGCAGCCGCGTTCGTGCGGGTCGGCGTGGCGGTCGAGGCGGCGGTGCGCCTGCTTGTCTCGCTCGGTCGTCCGCGCGGCGAACAGGCCCTGATGGAACTCGTACGCGACGACGAGGTCCAAGACATCCGCCCGTATGTGCGTTTCCGGCTTCTCGGGCTGCGCCGTTCGGTGTACGAGGTTCGGGCCCGGCAAGTCACCCGCGACGAGGAGCCGCTGCTGCCCGAAGGGCTGCAGAGCCTTCCGCATTCCTGGCAGAACGACTTCGGCTGGGACGCGACCGCGCCCGATTCAAACAGCCTCGCCCAAGCGCGTTCAGCACTGGAGGCGTGTCTGACTGTCGAACGGGTGCCGGATGACGCGCAGATGTGCAGTGACGCTCGGGCGGACTGCAGTGCCATCGCTGAGGTGGTGCGCGCCCTGATGCCGTACCCACGGCTGGTCACTCGCGAGCGAATGAACGAGGCGTGGCGCGAGTGCCAGTCGTTGGGGTTCGAATTTGAAGGCATCAACGCCGCGTGCTTCGCCAAGGTCTGGTGCAAGAAGATCGCTGACCGAGTCACCGCAGCCGTCTTCCGCTGGCTCGCTGACCTCCCGCAAGGCGGAGGAGCGGCAGGCGAGAAGGAACCGGCTGTTCTGTCGGCGACGGCCCTCTGGGCCGCGGAATTAGCCGAGCGGTGCGCCCGGCGCGGCAGCGCGGTAGAGGAGGCCATCTGGTTCCTCCATCGCACGGATGACGTGCCGGACAGCCGGGAAGCCCTGGCGCGACTGGCCTTCGATCCGAGCCTGCCGGCCACGACGAGGAACGCCGCGCAGGAGTGGGCGCCATGAGGCCCCTACACCCGTTGCTGACCGCAGAAGGTGTACGACGGGGCGAGGGGTTGGTAATGCTCTACAGCGGCTCCTCCCAAGTGATGCCATCGGTCATGGTGGCTCCTCCAGAGTTGACCGCGATGGAGTATCTGGGAGTCTCATGAGCGACGATCAGCAGGTGCCCAAGATCCTCGGGGAACTGGCGGCGGCGATGGCCGACGCTCCGCCGACCACAGACGGCTACTGGACGTCCGAAGAATTGCACGACCTCTACGAGCGGTTTGAGAAGGAGCCTGGCCTGCCGCTCACCGACGGCCAGCGGCGGCTCTTCATGGCCCAACGCGCCCGCAATGCGGCGTCGTCACGTGTCCATGGTCTGTTGCGCTCGCTGGAGAAGGTTGTGGAGCACGGCCAGGTGACCGCCGTCCCAGAGGCCGCCGTTCTTGCTGAGGCGTGTGTGCGCGCCAGACTTGCGGCGTTCGATGCGATCAGCGTCCTCTACCGCCTGGGTGTGCCGTATGGCGAGCAGGCGCTGGCACGACTGGTGCCCGACATGCATGTGGGCGCCAGCGATCGACGCTGGGGCCGCTGGTGGCTGAGGCGCCTGCGGGAGCCGATGTACCGGGGGATGGCTAGCCGTCCTGTCGAAGGTGAGGAGCCGTTGCTGCCAGAGCTGGTACGGAACCTGGCAGTCGGTTGGCAGGGCGGCTGGGAGATCGAGGAAGAGCCGACGCAGGAGCGCTTCGCTCAGGCCCGCGCCACTCTCGAAGCGCTCTTGCCCAGCACGAGGCTGCCGTTTCCGGAGCCCATTCCGGAATGGGAGGGGGACTGGGACGAAGACGAGGATGAGCGCCCCGATTGGCTGGAGATCCGCATGGTGCTGCGAGATCTGATGCCGGATGTCGGGCTGGTCACCCGAGAGCGCATGACTGAGGGCTGGTACGAGTGCAAGCAGCTGGGGCTGGATTTGCAAGGTGAAGGGCCTGAGCAATTCGGTGACCGGTGGGCCACGCGCATTGGTGCCTGGACCGCGGAAGGCATTCTGTCCTGGCTTTGGCGAGAGGACCAGTTCTCCCCGTGGGCCCAGGACCTCGCCATGCGCTACATCGACCGCAATGTCGCCGTGACCGAGGCGACGCGCCTGCTCTCCGAGGCGGCAGCGGCGCAGAGCGGCGCCTGAATCCGTGGCATGCGACGAGGGCCACGCGGAGGCTCCCGACGACCGCTCGGCTGCGCTCCTCGGAGAGTTGGAGGCGGCGATCGCCGCTGCGCCGCCGGGAACGAGTGGTTGGCCGGAGGAACTGGAGGACCTCTGGGATCGGGCCCAGGAGGAGCCCGGTCTCGCGCTCACCGACGAGCAGCGTCAGCATTTCGCGGCCCGGCGGGAACGCTGGGAGGCTTCGTCCGAGGCCCAACGGTTGCTGTGGTCGCTGCGGGAGGCCGTGCGGCGAGGTGAGCTCCGGGACGTCTCCCGGGCCGTCGCGCTTGCTGAGCTGGGCGCACACGCCGGTCTGGGCGGCTACGACAACATCTGGTTGCTCCGCGATCTCGGCCGTCCGCACGGTGAGCAGGCGCTGGCGCGCCTCGTGCAGGACGAGTCGGTGGGCGAAAGCGACCGGCAGGAGGCCCGCGAATGGCTCGCCAAGCTGCGGAGACCGGAATACGAGGCACGGGCGTCTCGTCCTACCGACGGCGAGGAGCTGCTCCTCCCCAAAGTGGTACGCGATCTGACATCCGGCTGGGCCGGCGGCTGGGAGATCGAGGACGAACCGACACCGGAACGCTTCGCCCAGGCCCGGGCCATTCTCGAAGCGCTGCTGCCTGACCAACGGCTTGCGTCGGAGGAGCCCCCGCATTGGGAGGGAAAGTGGATCGAGGATGCGGAGGACCGGCCGGCGTGGCTGGAAGTCCAGATGGTCCTCATCCCCCTGATGCCCGACGCGCGGTTGGTCACACGGGAGCGTCTGATCTGGGCCTGGCATGAGTGCGAGCGATTGGGCATCGACCTGGAGGACGCGACCCCCGAGGCTTTCGCCGAGCGGTGGGCTGCGCGCATCGCCGCAAATCTGGCACAGGGCATGCTCGAATGGCTATGGCGCGAGGGCTGCTTCGCCCCCTGGGCCCAGGACCTCGCCATACGCTACATCGACCGGAATATCGCAGTCACCGATGCGACGCGCCTGCTCACCGAGGCAGCGGAGGCCGGCTCGCAGTGGGGGCCTACAGCAGATGGTCGGCCTTGCCCGCCTTGATGTCCCGGATGAGCGCCCGGAGGGCATCGCGGCTATCGGTCAGGTGGTGCTCCTCCTGCCCGGCGACGGCGATGTAGGCGTTGCCGTCCGCGTCGGTGCCTATGCGGAAGCAGTTGTTGCCCTCGCCGCAGTACGGGTCTTCCCAGTTGATGCCGGTCACGGTGGCTTCCTTAGGGTCAGAGTTCGCGGACGACGCTGCGAATGAGGTCACGCGAGGCCGCCGTCGGCAGCGCCGCGTCGTCCATCCAATCCAGATGAGCACGGTACTTGGTGAGCTGCGCCTCCGTGCCGGTGAATTCCGGCCCGTGTGCGGAGTCCAGCTGCACAGTGTCGAGTTGGGGCACGTCCCCGTCCGCGTACAGGAGCGCGTGCCCTGCCCCGGGGAACCCGCCCACGCTCGTCGGGATCACCCGTACGTCGATCGCGTCGTGCTCGGACCGCTCGGCCAGGTGCTCCAGTTGCTGCCGGGTCACCTCGACGCCGCCGTACGGCATACGGAGCGCGGCTTCGTGGACGTACGCGACGTACGGCAGTGACTCGGGCCGGTCGAAGACCTGCTGCCGCTCCATGCGGTGCGCCACGCGCAGCTCCACCTCCAGCCGGCTCAACGCGGGGAGGACGGCGGCGAAGACGGCACGGGCGTACTCCTCGGTCTGGAGAAGTCCCGGCACGTGCATGACCTGTGCGGTCCGTACGCGCGTCGCATGCCACTCCAACTCGGCGATGTCCAGCAGCCCGGCGGGCAGCGTGCCCCGGTGGCGCTCCCACCAGCCCCGCTCTTTGCTGTCGGCCATGGCGACCAGCGCCTCGACGTAACGTGCGTCCGCACATGCGTAGTTGCAGGCGAGTGTGCGGACACGGTCGGCTGAGAACGGGCGGATCCCCGACTCCATGTTGGACAGCCGGGTCCGGTCGATGCCCAGCAATCCGGCGGCGTACTCCGTGGTCGCCCCCGCCGCGAGTCTCATCTTCCGCAACTCGGCACCCAGACGCTTCTGTCGCTCCGTCGGCGTACTTCTCGTGGCCATGCCGCCCCTTCTTCAGCTGTGGTGCCCCTCAGTCTGCCGGTGCGCGACGCCAAGGCCCATCGTGGTAGGGGTAATTATCTCCAATCCGATGGATACTGTGACTCCACTCCCTATACGGTCGGTGACATATCGACTACACAACTCTCCGCCGAAAACGGAAGCGCATCACGCGTGCCCACCCACACACTCCTGCCCTGGGAGGGGTGGGTCCGCGTCAGGGAGACGAGCCACCCGGCGGAGCACATTCCCCCCGACGGCCAAGGGAGTTGCCATGCCCGCGTCCGTGACCAGCTGCTCGTCCCCGGCCACCGCCCCCACACCCCCCGACCCCCGAAACCTTCGCCTACAGCCTCACGCTCCCTGCCGCACTCCAAAGCCCGGCTATCGCCCGCACGGCGACGCGGACGATCCTGCGAGCCCACGGCCTGGAGGACGTCACCGACGCAGCCGTGCAAGCGGTCGGCGAACTCGCGGCCTGTGCCTGCCGCTTCACACCCTCCGCAGAGGTCTACATGTCGCTGCGCTACCGGGAGTCCGCCCTGCGCGTGATCCTCTACGACGGCCACCCGCGTCACAGGAATCCCCACCTGGCGGCGGCGTGCGACACCCGCCGCCGAGCGGCCCTGCGGCTGCTCGCCTGTGTGGTCCGGGCGTGCGGCGGCAACTGGGGTTTCGGCGAGGCGCGCGAGCCGGGCGGCGGTACGCGCATGTGGGCCGTGCTTCCGCACCACGGCGCCCGGGCGTACGTACGCGGCGCCGGCGTACTCGAGCGATAGGCCCCGCCATTTGGGCCCCGTTTTGGGGCCACGGGCCCATCCCGTCCCGTCGGCCCCTTCCTACCCTCGGGCCGTGTCGTAGAGCGAAGGTGGGGGGACATGGCCTCGATCGGGGGAGCGCCGGAGTTCGGGGCCGGGTGGCCGTCGGGGCCTGGCCGGCGGAGGGACATGCCGGGCTCGCTCGCGGCCGCGCTGGTCCTCGTCCACACCCTCTTCGCGGTCACGGTCGTCGGTGGCCTCGGCCTCCTGCTCACCGCGGCCTCGTACGACGCCCTGGACGGCGGAGTACTCGCCTTGACCGCCTACGCCGCCGCCCCAGGAGCAGTCGGCTGGTGGTTGGCCCGGCGTACCTGGGAGGGCGGAGCCAGGATCAGGGTCGGGCTGATCGCCGTACAGGTCTGGCTGATCCTCGGCTCGATATCCAACATCACCGACGGATCACCGCGCGGCTACACCCAGCTCTTCCTCCCCTCGCTGATCCTCTACTTCCTCACCCGCGGGGACAGCCGCGACTGGTACCGCCTCCCCGAGTCGGCCAGGGCCGAACGCCGCCCCTTCTCCCTGGCCCGGATGATCCGCTGGCGCCGGGACGAGGGCCAGACGGCGGTGGAGTACGCGGGGCTGGTGGCCGTGGTCGCGGCGATCATTGTCGCGCTGCTGGTCGGCGGTCTCGGGACGCAAATCTTCACCGGCATCCAGTCGGCCGTGTGCAAGGTCACCGGAACGTCGTGCCCGTCGGAGGGGGGAAACGGCGGGGAGGAGGTTCAGGCCGGCGACGGCGCGGACGGGACCGACGGTGAAGACGCAGCCGGCCAGGGTCAGGGCCAGGGCGGCCAGGACGAGGCCGGCCAAGGCGCCGAGAACGGCGGATCCGCTGACGGCGGCACCGGGAGCGACGACACAGGCAACGGCGACGACACAGGCAACGGCGATACCGGGAACGGCGGCGCCGGCGGGAACGGGCCCGGCGGAGCCGATTCCGGAGGCCAGGACACCCCCGGATCCGGCTCGGGCGGCCAGATCGGTGAGGAGGGCGTCGACAACCGCTCCGCCTCGCAGGGCCGCGAGGACACCACCGTCTCGTACCCCGAGGAGACCGACGAGGAGAAGAACGACGCAGCTGAGGGCGAGCCTGGATGGGAGGAGGACGAGCAGGCCGCTGACGACAGTGGCGACGACGGCGGCGACGACGGCTGCACCTCCGGCGTCGGGGCCTTCTTCGGCTGTGTTGGGGACCAGTTCAAGCAGGTGGGGCAGGGCCTGTTCGTCGACGGCATCTGGGGTGACGTCACGGGCATCTGGGACACGGTCACCAACCCGGGTGAGGCGTGGGAGGGCCTGAAGGACTACGGCAGCTCGCTGGGCGACCAGTGGTCCGAGGACTCCAAGGACGCAGGCGAGAAGTGGGAGAACGGCGACTACTTCGACGCCCTCACCGACTGGGGCGGCGCGTCGTGGAACACGGGTGTCAAGGTCCTGGACGACACGTTCGTGGGCGACGAGGTCCGCGACCAGTGGAACAACGGCGAGAAAACCCGCGCGGTCACCAACGTCGTCTGGAACGTCGGCTCGCTCTTCATCCCCGGCTACGGCGAAGCCAAGATCGTCCAGAAACTCGGCAAGCTGGGCAAGCTCGGCAAAGTCGGCAAGCTCACTGAGAAAGCCGCGAAGGCGGCGGAGGACGCCAAGAAAGCGGCCAAGGCCGGTGACGCCGACGCCGCGGCGAAGGCGGCGAAGGAGGCCGACGAGGCGGCGGACGCGGCCGAGGAGAGGGCGAGGAAATCCGGCTGCACCATTGCCTCTGCTCCCGGCCGCCGTGTCCCGTACGGCGACATCCCGGGCCTGACCGGGTCCGCCGGCAGCGGCACCACGGTCCTCGCCGCCGGCGGGTCCCGCGCCCCCTATGTCGTACTGGCCGAAGGCGGCTGCGACGAGGAGGCCAAGAAACAGGCGGAGGAAGCCCGCAAGCAGGCCGAGGAGGCCGAGGAGGCCGAGAAGGAGGCGAAGAAGGAAGAAAGCCGCAAGAAGGTCGCCAAGTGGAAGAAGCCGTCCTGGTACAACGACCTGAAGAACCCGCGAAAGGGCTCCAAGGACGGCGGTGACGGCCAGTGGAAGGCCAAGAAGGCCGTGGCGTACTGGCCGAGCATGGAGCGCTGGATGCGCTACCAGGAGCAGGTCACCAATGTGAAGCGGGGCAAGGAATACGCTGTCAAGGATCCGAGGACAGGCAGGGACGTCGACTTCGATGGCTGGGACTCGTCACGGCAGACTTACATAGAGGCGAAGTTCGGATACGGCAAGAAGGTCGGCAAGGACGGGACTCTTCAGAAGGCCCAGGCGGACAAATTCATCGAGCAGGCGCAGCGCCAGCTGCGGGCTGCGAACGGCAAGCCCGTCGAATGGAACTTCTCCAACAAACGGGTGGCCGAGGCGGCACAGAAGGCGTTCGACGACGCCGACCTGGACGTAGTGGTCAAGCACATCCCGGCGGAGAAGTAGGAAAGAGGAGCGCGTATGTCGGGCGAAGTGGTCGTGAAGGTCTCCTGGGGTCCCAGGTCGGAGACACCTCTGCAATTGGCTCAGCGGTGGCTGGAGCTCCTGACCGGGCTGTCGGAGCTGTCGGAGGGGGCGCTGGCCGAGTGGCGCTGGGAGGAGGATTCCGGCCCAGGGCAGCTCGTACCCGTGGAATCCAAGGATTTCGCGGCGGCACTGGAGGCGGCCAACACACAGGACGACCGGGACATCCTCGGCTACACAGCCAACGTCGTGGCCACTCAGCCGGACGGCGCATACCTGCGGGCCAGGGTGATCGCGGGAGGCTCGAACGAATACTCCCCGTTCACGGCGGTGGTGCACCTGTTCCCCGCGTCCGGTTCGGCGGCCGTACCCCTGACGGGCCGGTTCACCGACGTGCTGGCGCTTCTGGCGGACGTGTGGGATGCGGACCATGGGCTGACTTACGACCGGCCGCTGTACAACGAGCTCAGGTCGGCCTATGGCCTGCGGGCCTCCCACCCGCGCGCGGGGTGGGCGGTGTACCTGTCGGAGAGCCGCGCCGCGCGCGTCCCGGACGACTTCTCTGCTCTCCGGCGCATGCCAGCCAGGCACGGCGGAGTCGTTCTGGAGATCGCGGACAGCTCCGGCGGAACGCCGTCCACCCAGGCGGTGCTCGCCGCTCACAAGACGCTTGCCGGGACCGGTGCTCTGGACCCCCTGCCGGTTCCGGCCACGGAGGCGAAGCTGTGACGGTGCGGGTCGGTGAGCGGTTCAAGATCTCGGTGAACGACGAAACAGTGAGTGCCCCTCGATGAGCGTGCAGCAGTACATCGCCCGCATCGACGAACTCCTGGCCCGCCCCCTGACCGGCGGCGACGCCTACCACCTCGTGACCCTGCACGAGAGCCGGGACTTCGCCCCGCCGAACGACGACTGGGACGAACTCATGCGGACCAGCGAGGAGTTCGAGGCGGAGCTGAAAGACCTGGCAGCGGCGTTGGACGCCCGGTGGGGCCCGCACGGGTCCATGTCCATGGAGGACTACGCCAACGCATTCCTGGACCCGGACGACGACGACCTCCCGCCCTTCTTCCGGGAGCTGTGCGAGAGCGGATACTTCGGCGACCTCCTGTACTGGCGGGTCGGCGACCGTCTGGTCGCTGCGAGCGTCGGCCATGAGGACAAAGAGGAGCCGGTCGTGCTGTTCGCCGGGGTGACCGGTTCCGATGAGGGGTTCCCCGACTAGGACGCCCACGGGGCACTTCCATCGCGGCGTTGCTCCCACCAAGAGAGCACCAAGGCGTACCGGGGCGTCGACGGACCGGACGGCGGAGACCAGATGTGGCGGGAGGGCAGGGGTGAGCGAGTCCGATACGGAGCCGAATGCGGAGGAGACGTGGGACCCACAGGTGGCACGGTGGCGCGAACCGGAGGGCGACTACGTCCTGCCCCGCGCGCTGCGGTCCCTGCCCGAGCCCTGGGACGAGGCCGACTGGAGGCGGATCGCGGAACTGCCTCGCACCGACGAGCGGCTGGCGGAAGCCCGGCGGGTGGTGACCGTGCTCCTGGACGACCCGGAACTGACTCCGCATGTACCTCAGCCGCCGTCGCCCGGCCTGTTGTGGCACGTGTGGGAGGAGTTCCACTGGGCCGTAGCCAAGAGCATGCCCCGCACGAGCGACGTGACATGGTCCGGTGTGGACGAGCTGGCCCGCGCATGGCGGAGCCGACCGCAGCTCTATCCGCTGCAACGGCACGTCGTACGGCACGTCGAAGCGGCGATGCTGGCCATGATCCCGTCACTGCGGGACGACATCGCCGACTCCGTCTTCCGCTGGCTGACTCTCGATCCTGACCCGGGCCGCTTCGCCGACTGGGCAGTGGGCCTGGCCGAGCGTTGCGTGACCGAGGACATCGGTGCCGACTCGGCCATTGAACTGCTGGGCTCGATGGGCGGTCCAGCGGCCGGGGCGGCACTGCGGCGCCTGTCGGTGAAGCCGGACGGTCCGGCGAGTTGGGAGAACGCGGAAGCGGCACTGGGCGTGCTCTTCGACCGGTGGAGCGACGGGACCCGCTGATGATCTATGACGTCCTCTTGGTCGGGCCGCCGGTTTCGCCCAGGTCGCTCGCCGAGGCCCTGGCGGAGGCGGTGAGGACCGAAGGCGCCGACATCGACGTGGCCGACCGGGACGGTGACCAGAGCCGACGCGACTGGACCGCACCCGTTCTGTGCGGCTACCTCGGGCTGCGCGGCGACCTGTCGTTGGAACTCGACATCTACGTGGAGGACGCCCTGGTCAATGAGGCACCGGCTGAGCCGGAACTCGCTCGGCGCCTGGCCATGGCGTTGGGCGTTCCCGTTCTGTATCCGGCCGAGGAGGACCTTCCGTCGGCTTACTGGCTGGCGACCTCGTCAGGAGAGTCAGTCCGCGCCCGGCTGTATGCGTCGGACGACGAACCTCCCGTGTACACGATCGACGCGGTCGAGTCCGCGGTCGCCCAACTCCCGCACCTCCGTGTCAGTGACCTGCCGGAGATCGCCCGCAAAAAGGGTGACAGGTAGTGGCGCCGTCGCCGCTCGTCATGACCTCAGATCCGGACCGGCCGGCCGTCTACTACGTGACGACCTCGACCAGCGCACCCTCCCGTACCCCCCAACCCGCCATCACCCCTGCCTCCGCCTCCACCACATGCCGGGCACGCAGCCGCGGCATCCCCAACCGCCCCGGCCGCATGGTCCGCACGGCGATGACGCGAAGGTGCCGATCGAGATAGGCGACATCGATCGGTATGCGCATACGAAAGGTGTGAACGCTGTTGGCGGGGGAGAGGAGGATCACCCCGTCGACGGAGTCCCGTCCCAACAGCCCCTTCGTCCGGGCGCGATAGGAGGTGGCGATCTCCAAAGGAACAGTGACAGGCGGCCCTTCACCACCCCCATGCACGACCATTTCCCCGCGCCCGTCCCGCCAACGCCGCCCCATACGGGCCCCCTCCGACCGCGCCACCTGCTACTTGCCACTTGCCAACGGCTGTACGAACCCGAAGGTATCCATAGGGGCGTAGGCCTCACATGGGTCCACGGGCCCATGCCCTTTGCTGGTTCCTGAGTGAAATGCCCTGTGTGCCGTCACACCTGACGGACGGATTGGCGCGTTATGCAACCGTTACGGCTTGAACTGGTCGGCGAAACGCCGATTCCTCCCCATACAGCCCCGTGAGTTGACAACCTTCACTCTGGTGCGGCTCCACACCGCTGTATAGCTTTGGTTCGCTCAAGAGAAGCCTCGCCTCTTAACGGGAGCCGACCGTGAACCGCCGCCCCACCCTCCTCGCAGCGCTCACGCTGACCGCCGCTGCGGCCCTGACGCTGTCCGCGTGCGGGAGCGATGACAGCTCCGAGGGCAAGGACAACGACAAGATCGCGGGAGCCGATACCGGTGCCGGCACCGCCTCGCCCAGCGCATCGGCCCAGCAGGCCGCCGGCCGCCCGGAGATCAAGCTGCCGTCCGACCTGACCATGACCTTCGAAGGCGGCAAGACAGGTGACGCCGTCAAGGACGCCGTACTCGCGGACAACGCCGACCGTATGCGCTCGGTCAACGCGGCGATCGCGGGAACGGACCCCGAGGCGAAGGCGCTGAACTTCTACAACACCGGCAGGGCGTTGGAGGCGGCCGCGATCTGGGTGGACAAGTTCAAGAAGGCCGATCTCGGCATCACGGGCACCATCCGGTACTACGACCGGACCGTGACACTCGATGGCAGCAAGGCGGCCTCCGTCGTGTTCTGCGCCGACGAGAGCAAGGGCTACGCCAAGGACCTCAAGACGAACAAGCCCAAGGTCACCACGCCCTCCGATGAGGACTTCATCCTTTACAACACGCGGCTGGAGAAGAACAGCGACGGCGTTTGGCAGACCGCCCGCATCGTTTCGACTGCAGGAGCGAAGCAATGCCTGAAGTGAGACGGAGAGCGTTCGGAGGCCTCGTCCTGGCCACGGCCTTTGTAGTTCTGGGCACACCGAGTGCCTGGGCCAAAGTCACTCCCGACGGCACCACCGAAAGCGATACGAGCACGTCGAAGCCCTCGGGGTCCGTGAAGGGCGACACGCTCGCGTCGTCGGCCGGCGGCGTGATCGTCTTTGACCGTTCGAAAAACGGCTCGGGTGAGTCCGCGGGGGGTGTCACGTCCACCAGTTCATGGACCCCACCCCCGTGCTACTACGCTCCCAAGTACACGCCTGAGCAACTCCAGAAAACCATGGAGCCCGTCTGGGAGTCGGAGTCGACGGGGTACCAGTGGGACGCGCAGCAGCGTGACCGGTACGTCAACGGACATCCGTACAAGGACTTCAACAAGGACAAGTCCGGTGAAGGTTACTGGTGGGACGCCTATGTCCCCGAGAGTCAGGTCGGTGCCCCGGGCTCGCTCGACTGCACCAAGCCGATTTTCTGGGTGGACAACGGCGACCCGCCGCCCGCGGACGTCCCCGAGGCCATCACGCCCGAGATACTCGCCCAGCTCGCGTACGCCGAGATCCGGGTCCCTTCGACCACGGTCGAACTCGCGCCTCAGCAAACCACGAAGGTGAACCTGCCGACCTGGGCGTGGCTGGATGCGGCGAAGTTCAAGCCGGTGTCCGTGACGGCCAGCGTCCCGTTGCTGGACATCCAGGCGACGACCACCGCCGAACCGGTCTCTCTGAAGATCGAGCCGGGCACGGCTGACGCCGTCACCTATCCCGCCTCGGGCGAGTGCCGGATCAATGCGGATGGCTCGATCGGCGAACCGTACGCAAAGGGCAAGGCTGACCAGACTCCACCGTGTGGAGTGAGATATTCGCGTTCATCCGGTGACGGCTCGTACAAACTCAGGGCAACCATCACCTGGAAAATCCACTGGACAGGGACTGGTGTCCAAGGTCAACGACTCCTGCCCGACGGGACGTTCGGCGCTGACCAGGATGTCGTTGTCCAGGAGATCCAGTCAGTCAACCGTTAAGGGTTTTCAGGCCCCACCCAATGCCTTCGGCCCAGCTCGCCGATGAGGTATCGCGGCCGTCGGCGCGTGACGACAGCGACTCGAGGGAATACTGCCTGCCGAACACCGGAACCGAGGCACGCACGCCGGAGCACAGCACACGGGGGAACACATGGCCGGGACGAAACCACGCGGACTGCGCAGAAGCGGTGTCGTACTCGCCGCACTGATCGCCCTGACGGCGGCGGCCGGCTGCGGAAGCGACTCGGACGAGCCCGCGAAGGCGTCGTCGTCTCCACCTGGTGAGCGGCCGTCAAAGGCCGATCCCCCGAAACGGCCCGAGCCCACGCCCAAGCCCTCGGTGTCCGCCGCGGACGGCCGAGACATCAAGGCCTGCGCGGACGGCAACTGCGAGATCGTGGTCTCCGAGCCGGTGAAGATCCCCTTCAAGGGTCCGCGTGGCCCGGCCACCCTGTCCGTCACCGAGGTCGGCCCGAACGCCATCGCGTACACGGTGAAGTCGGGCAACGGCCAGTCCAAGGGCAGCGCGAGCGGCCCGGGGCAGGGCTGCATCACCGTCCTCCGCAGCAACGGCAGCGGAAACTCGTGCGGTGGCGTCGGAACCGCAGGGCGGCCGAGTCCCCAGCCGGACGCGGTGGTGATCCAGGCGGCGACCGGGGAGGACGGAACGGCCGTCCTCCAACTCGTGTCCGACCGATGACCGTGCGGCTCCACACCGCTGTATAGCTTTGGCTCGCTCAAGCGAAGCCTCGAATCTCTTACCGGGAGCCCAACGCCCAACGCCCAAGGCCCTGGCGCAGGCCCTGAGGCAAGGTGGGCCCCGGCGGTGCGACGGCTTCCGCGGTGTCGTTGTCAGTGGCCGGTGCCACACTCATCGGCATGACTACCGAAGACGTGCGGCTGCGCGATGTCGTGGAAGACGATCTCGAAGCGTTCTGCGCCTACGAGCAGGATCCCGAGGCAGCCCGGCGGTCGAGGTTCACGCCCCGGCCGCGGGAGGCCTTCATGGCGCACTGGAAGCTGCGGGTCCTCGGCGACGACGCCAACTGCGTGCAGACCGTGACCGTGGACGGTGAGGTCGCCGGCAGCTTCGTCGCCTGGTGGGACGAGGACCGCCGCTTCCTGGGGTACTGGCTCGGGCGCGCGTACTGGGGACGCGGCATCGGCACCCGCGCCCTGGAACTCTTCCTGGAGCGGGAGCAGAACCGGCCCCTGCACGCCGATCCCTTCAGCGGCAACACCGCTTCCGTACGTCTCCTCGAGAAGCACGGCTTCCGCCCCGCCGGCACCGTCCAGTACGAAGACGACGAGCACGTCCTGCTCGTTCTGACGTGACCGTGCACCGCACCTTCGAAGACCTCGTCGCCGAAGGCGCCTCCGTCCCCACCGAAGGCTGGGACTTCTCCTGGTTCGAGGGGCGGGCCACCGAGGCGCGGCCCTCCTGGGGGTATGCGACGTCGATGGCCGAGCGGCTGGGGCGGGCGAGCGCCGTGCTCGACATCCAGACCGGTGGCGGGGAAGTACTGGACTTCGCTCTCGCCAAGGCCCCGAAGAGGCCCCCGCTCGCCGTCGCCACCGAGGGCTGGCCGCCGAACGCGGCCAAGGCGACCGCCCTGCTGCGTCCGCGCGGGGTCGCGGTCGTCGCCGCGCCCGAGGACGCCCCGCTGCCCTTCGCCGACGGTGCCTTCGACCTGGTCGTGAGCCGGCATCCCGTCCGCCCGTACTGGGCCGAGATCGCCCGCGTCCTCCAGCCCGGAGGGACGTACTTCGCCCAGCATGTGGGGCCGGGCAGCGCCTTCGAGCTCGTCGAGCACTTCCTCGGTCCCCAGCCGGACGAGGTACGCGGCGGTCGCCGTCCCGAGCGCGAGCGGGCCGACGCCGAGGGCGCGGGGCTCGACGTCGTCGAGCTGCGGGCGGAGCGGCTCCGCATGGAGTTCCACGACATCGGCGCGGTCGTGCACTTCCTGCGGAAGGTGGTGTGGATGGTGCCCGGCTTCACCGTCGAGGCGTACGAGCCGCAGCTCCGCGCGTTGCATCGGCGGATCCGGGACGAGGGGCCCTTCGTGGCCCACAGCACCCGGCACCTCTTCGAGGCGCGCAAACCCGGAACCCCCCCCGGACATGACCAGGGGCGCGCAGCACGCCTGATCACGCATGCGGTCCCACCTTCACCTCGCCCACCACCAACTCCGCCCTCGCCTCCAGCACCTCACCCACCCGCTCCACCTGCTCACCCAGCTCCCGTTCCTGCCGCGCCGTCAGCCGGACGAGTGGCTCGACCGTGACCGTCGTACGACGGCCCTGGCGCCGCTGGTGCCAGACGCCCGCGACCACACCGTCGACCAGCAGCACGGGGTAGTTGCCCGCCTGGCCGCCCGCCAGGGCACGCTCGTAGGCCGCACCGGGGAACAACCGTTCGCGGGGTTGCCCGGCGATGACGTAAGCGTCGAAGTACGGCAGCAGCCGCACGCCTCGCGGTGGGCCGTCCGGGAACTCGGTGTCGCCCGCGGCCACCCACGCCCGCGTGCCCTCGAAGTCGACCTCCTCGATGTCGCCCGCGGCGGCCAGTTCCCGGAACACGGTGCCGGCCCAGCCGGTCGGCGCCGCCAGCCACTTCGCGAAGTGCTGCGGGGTCGCCGGACCGTACGCACCCAGATAACGCCGTACGAACGTCCCCAACGCTCCGTCCGTCCCCAACGCTCCGTCCGTCCCCCCGCCCGCCGCCCCCGCAACCGGCGGCCGCGTGTACGTCGCCGTCCGGCCGCGGTTCGGGCCGAAGCACAGCGTGCCCGCCCAGCCCGCCCGGTGCAGCACCTGACGCCAGCGCGGCCACATGTCCTGGAAGGCCGGCATCACGCGGTCGCCGGCCCATGGGCCCGTCCGCGCGACGATCTCCTCGGTCAGTTCGTCGAGCGTCAGGCACCTGTCCTCGAGTGCTTCCCCGATCGCCGCCACGACCTGGGCCATCTGTTCCTCGCTGAGCCGTACGTCGGGCGGGAAAGGGCTCGGCCCGCTCGGGACCGCGGTCAGCGCGGCCGACCAGAGCGGGAGTTCCCGCGCCGGGAGGAGATGTACCGTCCCGCGCGGGCCGTACGTCTTGATCAGCGACCGTTCGTCCCAGAGTGCGGCCCGTACGTCCGCCCGGGTCAGCGTGGACGTCCGTACGCCCACCGACACCTCGGCCCCGGACAGCACCTGCGCGTGCGCCCCCATCATCGCGCCGACCACCTCGGCGACCGGCGTCCCGCTCCCGGTCGGCCCGGTCAGGAACTGCCGCTCGGCCCGCCGTGCGCTCGCCGCGTCCCACGTGATCATCGAGGTCGTCGCCATGGCCCGACGCTAGACCCGAAAGAGGACAGAATCTGACCTAAGTAGCCTCCCGGCTTGTCCCTCCAGGCTCACCGTCATGGCTCATCCTCCCTGCTCACCTTTCACACAGCCCGCTTGCGCATCTCCCGTCGCCGTTTTCCACATCGTTATCGCCAGTGACTCGCCTGCATGCCGTGCCTCGCGTAGGTTCAGACCAAGGTGATTCGCGCCAGCAAAGCAGGACTGCGCGGGCGGTACCGCGCAGTGGAGGGGGCTGCGCGGTGCCAGGGCCTCGAGGCGGAAGCGGTGCCGGGTCAAGCGGGTGTTCGCGGCCGCGTCACCCGTAGGGGGGATACGGGGACAAGTCGGCGAGCGGGCCCCAAGCTGCGGCAAATCCGCCGGATCCCGCCTCAGGGCGCACGATTCCCCTGCGTAGGGACCGCACAGGGGCTGCGTTTCGGCCAGGAGCAAGCCGTGAACGAGAGGTTCCGCGGACATCGCCGCGTCGTGGGGCGGCTCCGGAGAGTAGTTGTGGCACGCCGATGCACGCAGCATCACTTACGAAGGGTTATGGTGGAAACCCCCCCTCGGGCCGGTCCGTCTCCCCCCCCACGGACCGGCCCGTTTTTTTGTGCGCCGAAGTCGGTCCGAAGCACCGGCCGGAATTCTCCGTTCCGCACCCGTGGGCGGCCCACGGCGGCAGCGAGGGTAGGCTTCGCCTCCGGGGACTGCCACACGGACAGGGACCGCCCGCGGCCACGACCGGGCCGCACGCCGCGGCCTGTCCGACCCGTACGGAGGGGCTGACGATCACGTGAACCTGCGCGACAAGCTGCGTGGCCTGCTGGTCAGGCTGTACGCACGCCGGGTGGAAGGCCACCTGGACCACGCTCAGGTGCCCAAGCACATCGGCGTCATCATGGACGGCAACCGGCGCTGGGCGAAGGCCGCCGGTTCCAGCACCGTCCACGGTCACCGGGCCGGTGCCGAGAAGATCGAGGAGTTCCTCGGCTGGTGCAGTGAGACCGACGTCGAGGTCGTCACCCTCTGGCTGCTGTCCACGGACAACTTCGACCGGCCGCAGGAGGAGCTCGTCCCGCTGCTCGGCATCATCGAGGACGTCGTGCGCACCCTGGCCGCCGACGGCCGCTGGCGCGTGCACCACGTCGGCACGCCCGATCTGCTGCCCTCCGGGATGCAGACGGTGCTGAAGGAGGCCGAGGAGACCACCGCGCACGTCGACGGCATAGTGGTCAACGTCGCCATCGGCTACGGCGGCCGCCAGGAGATCGCCGACGCCGTGCGCTCCATGCTGCTCGACGCCCAGGAGAAGGGCACCTCGATGGAGGAGCTCGCCGAGGCGGTCGACACCGACATGATCGGGCGTCACCTCTACACGAGCGACCAGCCCGACCCCGACCTGGTGATCCGCACCAGCGGCGAGCAGCGGCTGTCCGGATTCATGCTCTGGCAGACCGCGCACTCCGAGTACTACTTCTGTGACGTGTTCTGGCCGGCCTTCCGCAAGGTCGACTTCCTGCGCGCCATGCGCGACTACGCCGCCCGCCACCGGCGCTTCGGCGGCTGATACACCGCCCGCCCCCGCCCGCCAGCGCTTCGGCGGCTGAAACGCACTCCGGCGCACTGCGCCGGGCGTGGGACTTCGCGGGACCCCGCAGACCGCCCCGGCACCGCGGTCACCGCAGGTCACAAACCTTCCCGGTACCCCTCCGAAGACGTGCGTAACACGGAGTTCACCGGACCGCCGTCATATGCCGTGGCATGGCGACGCTCGTTCGAGGGCATAAGCCAGTCAGGTCGATGCCCGATCCCCGGGTGTCGGATCTCAGCGGACGGCACGGGGCCGTCCGCCCGGGAGGCCCTTTGCACCAGCCCGATCGTGCGGTCACAGCACGGACGAAGAGGCGGAGGGCCGGTTCTCGGCCCGTGCAGGGCGGCCGACGACCGGTCCAGCTCCACTCCGTCGCTCCCCGACCTCATCCGAGGGGGTACGTCCTTCCGTGGTGACCAGCACAAAGCGCCACAAGCCAGACCGGCGCACCTACGTTCTCGACACCAGCGTCCTGCTGGCCGACCCGAACGCCCTGAGCCGCTTCGACGAGCACGAGGTCGTGCTTCCCATCGTCGTGGTGACGGAACTGGAGGCCAAGCGGAACCATCCCGAACTCGGCTACTTCGCCCGGCAGGCCCTGCGCCTGCTCGACGACTACCGGGTGCGGTACGGCCGCCTCGATGCCCCCATCCCGACCGGGGACCTCGGCGGAACCGTCCGTGTCGAGCTCAATCACTCGGACCCCAGCGTGCTGCCCAGCGGCTATCGCCTGGGGGACAACGACTCCCGCATCCTCGCGGTCGCCCGAAACCTTCAGGCCGAGGGGTTCGACGTCACCGTCGTGTCGAAGGACCTCCCGCTCAGGATCAAGGCGTCCTCGGTCGGGCTCCTCGCCGAGGAGTACCGCGCGGAACTCGCCATCACGGACTCCTCCGGCTGGACCGGAATGTCCGAACTGACCCTGCCCGGCGAACAGGTGGACATCCTCTTCGAGGAGGGGCGCGTCTACGTCCCCGAGGCCGCCGACCTGCCGGTGCACACGGGCCTGATGATCCAGTCGGAGCGCGGCAAGGCGCTCGGGCGGGTCACACCCGACGGCAACATCCGTGTCGTACCCGGGGATCGTGAGGCGTTCGGCATCAAGGGCCGCAGCGCCGAGCAGCGGATCGCGCTGGACCTGCTGCTCGACCCGGACGTCGGGATCGTGTCGATGGGCGGCCGGGCCGGCACCGGCAAGTCGGCGCTGGCGCTGTGCGCGGGTCTGGAGGCGGTGCTCGAGCGCCGTCAGCACCAGAAGGTGATGGTCTTCCGTCCGCTCTACGCGGTGGGCGGGCAGGAGCTCGGCTATCTGCCCGGCTCCGAGGCGGAGAAGATGAGCCCCTGGGCGCAGGCGGTGTTCGACACGCTGTCAGCGGTCACCAGCCGGGAGGTCATCGAGGAGGTCACCGCCCGCGGGATGCTGGAGGTGCTGCCGCTCACCCACATCCGCGGCCGTTCGCTGCACGACGCGTTCGTGATCGTCGACGAGGCGCAGTCGCTGGAACGGAACGTACTTCTTACCGTTCTGTCCCGTATCGGGGCCAATTCACGGGTGGTTCTCACCCATGACGTGGCGCAGCGGGACAATCTGAGGGTCGGCCGGTACGACGGAGTCGTCGCCGTCGTCGAGAAGCTGAAGGGTCATCCGCTTTTCGCGCACGTGACCCTGACCCGGTCCGAGAGGTCGCAGATCGCTGCTCTTGTGACCGAAATGCTCGAAGACGGACACATCTGACCGTCCTGCCCCAAACGGGGGCGGTTACGCAGTAGTTGGCGCCGTCCGGAAAGGCGAAGAGCCTAGCCGGGCGGCGCCTTCGTGTGTGGGCCTTCTGTGAATCTCCCGCGTCAAACGGGATGTGAGCTTTCACACGCAACTGGGAATTGCCTTGCCCCGTCGAGTTGCGGCAGAGTCTCACTCCTGTCAGGCCCCGCATACGACACACCTGTACCCCCAGCGGTACGGCACCACTAAGAGCACCTTCAACTTCATAGCGATGTCGTATGCCGCCCGAGCATTACGCGGCGCTCCCGTGAGGGAGTTGCCCACCGGGCCCGCGCCTCCCGTGACCCGCAGTTGGGGAGGCCAGTGCCAGGGGCACGATTGCGTCCGCGAGGGTCACCGAAGCGGGCGATGCTGGAAGGAAAACCGTGTGAGCCGGATCTCGGTCCGGGGATTCGCAGTGGCTTCGGCCACCGCGGTCACCGCTGTCGGAAGCGTCGTCGGCGTTGCCTCGGGCAGCACCGCGCAGAACAACGACGCAGAAGCGACGGCAAGCGGCACCACGCTGCTCGCGGACATTCCCGCGGGCCAGCAGGCCCAGGTGCAGACGGCGTCGCTGACACAGCAGGCCGACGCACAGGCCATCGCCGCCGACGCGAGCGCGAAGAAGGACGCCGAGGAGGCCGCCCGCAAGGCTGCCGCCGAGACGGCCATCGCCAAGAAGAAGGAAGCCGCCGAGAAGGCCGCCGCGGCCGAGAAGGCCGCCAAGGAGCGTGCGGAGGCCAAGGAGGCCGCCAGCCGCTCCAAGGACATCTCCGACTTCCCCGTCGCGACCTCCTACTCCATCGCGCAGATCCAGGCGATGGCGCGGCAGATGGTGCCGGCGGGTCAGTTCCAGTGCTTCAGCAACATCGTGGACCACGAGTCCGACTGGAACTACAAGGCGGTCAACCCTTCCTCCGGGGCCTACGGCATGTTCCAGGCGCTGCCCGGTACCAAGATGTCCTCCGCCGGTGCCGACTGGCGGACCAACCCGGCCACCCAGATCAAGTGGGGCCTGAACTACATGAACGAACGCTACGGCAGCCCGTGTGATGCCTGGTCGTTCTGGCAGGCCAACAACTGGTACTGAGCCCGCGGCCCTGAGCCGCAGCCATCCTCAGCGCAAGCCCCTCACCGTCGTACGGTGAGGGGCTCGCGCCATGTACGGTCTTGACGACGACTCCAGGGGGGAGTGGTGCGGAGAGACGGGGGAAAAGGACGGATCATGTCGCGAGTACCAGGGTGGCTCGGCCGGCTCGGTGCCGGACTGACCGAGATGAGCGAGCGGTGGAACGAACGCCGCGCCGAGGCCGAACGGGAGCGGGACGAACCCGATTCCCGGACACCGTCCGACGAACACGTGCCGCCGCCCCCGGAGTACGCTCCCGACGTACCCGCCCGGCCCGATCCCGCGCTGGCCGTGCCGTGGGGGGTGCGGGTCGCGGCGGAGGCCGGCTGGCGGCTGCTCGTCCTCGCCGGCACGCTGTGGGTGCTGACGCGGATCATCAGCGCCGTCCAGCTCGTGGTGCTGGCGTTCGTGAGCGCACTGCTCATCACCGCGATCCTCCAGCCGACCGTGGCGCGGCTGCGGCGGCTGGGGGTGCCGCGCGGGCCGGCCACGGCGCTGACGGCGATCCTCGGCTTCGTCGTCATGGGGCTCATCGGCTGGTTCGTGACCTGGCAGGTCATGGAGAACATCGACGACCTCTCGGGCCAGATCCAGGACGGCATCGACGAGTTGCGGAACTGGCTGCTGAACAGCCCGTTCCACGTCACGGACAAGCAGATCAACGAAATCGCCAAGAACCTGCGGGAGGCGGTCGGCGCGAACACCGACCAGATCACCTCGGCGGGGCTGGAGGGCGTGACGGTCGTCGTGGAGGCGCTGACGGGGATTCTGCTGGCCGTCTTCTCGACGCTGTTCCTGCTCTACGACGGCAAGCGGATCTGGGAGTGGACGCTGAAGCTGGTGCCGGCGGCGGCGCGGCCGGGGGTGGCCGGGGCCGGGCCGGCGGCGTGGCGGACGCTGACGGCGTATGTGCGGGGCACGGTGATCGTCGCGCTGATCGACGCGATCTTCATCGGGCTGGGCATCTACTTCCTCGATGTGCCGATGGCCGTGCCGCTGGCGGTGTTCATCTTCCTGTTCGCGTTCATCCCGCTGGTGGGCGCGGTGATGTCCGGGGCGCTGGCGGTCGTCGTCGCGCTGGTCACCCAAGGGGTGTTCACCGCTGTCATGACACTGGTCGTGGTGCTGGCGGTGCAGCAGATCGAGGGCCACATCCTGCAACCGTTCATTCTCGGACGGGCGGTGCGGGTGCATCCGCTGGCGGTGGTGCTGTCCGTGGCGTGCGGGGGCGTGGTGGCCGGGATCGGGGGTGCGGTGGTGGCCGTGCCGTTGGTGGCCGTGACGAACACGGTGGTGGGGTATCTGCGGGCGTATTCGCGGCAGTCGGCGCTGCGGCACTCGGTACGGCCCCGCGGGGCGACAGCGATGGGGCCGGCGGAGCAGCCCGGCCCTTCCGAGGCGCCGTCGGAGTAGCCCGGCCCGGGGAGAACCCGAAACGCCGACAGGGCCCCGCCCACCGGTCAGGTGGGCGGGGCCCTGCGACGTGCGGCAGGCGACCGAGGGTTACTCGGACAGCACCGCTTCGGCGTCCAGCGTCACGCCGACCGCCTGGATCACGGACGCGATCTTGAACGCCTCCTGGACGACCTCCCGGTCGATCCCGGCCTTGCGCAGCACCTGCTCGTGGGAGTCGAGGCACATGCCGCAGCCGTTGATGGCGGAGACCGCGAAGGACCACAGCTCGAAGTCGACCTTGTCGACGCCGGGGTTGCCGATGACGTTCATCCGCAGGCCCGCGCGCAGGTTGCCGTACTCGTGGTCCGACAGGAGGTGCCGCGTGCGGTAGAAGACGTTGTTCATCGCCATCACCGCGGCGGCGGACTTGGCGGCCGTGTACGCCTCGGGCGACAGGTTCGCCTTCGCCTCCGGCTCCAGCTCGCGCAGCACGATCGGGGAGCGCGAGGCGATCGCGGTCGCGAGGACCGTGCCCCACAGCTGCTGGGCCGGGAGGTCGGAGTTGCCGATGACCGAGCCCAGGTTGAGCTTCAGGTCCTTGGCGTAGTCCGGTACGCGGGACTTCAGGGAGTCGAGGGACATGCCTCACTCACCAGCCAGCAGCTTGACGGGGTCGAGGGTCTCGTCGCCCTTGGACCAGTTGCAGGGGCACAGCTCGTCCGTCTGGAGCGCGTCCAGGACCCGCAGGACCTCCTTCGGGTTCCGGCCGACCGAACCCGCGGTCACCATCGAGAACTGGATCTCGTTGTTCTGGTCCACGATGAACACCGCGCGCTTGGCGAAGCCGTCCTCGTCCTCGATGCCGAGGTCGCGCATGAGCTCGTGCTTGGGGTCGGCCATCATCGGGAACGGCAGGTCACGCAGGTCCTCGTGGTCCTTGCGCCAGGCGTGGTGGACGAACTCGGAGTCGCCGGAGAAGCCGAGGACCTGGGCGTCACGGTCGGCGAACTCGTCGTTCAGCTTGCCGAAGGCGGCGATCTCGGTCGGGCACACGAAGGTGAAGTCCTTGGGCCACGCGAAGATGACCTTCCACTGACCCTCGTAGGTCTTGTGGTTGATCTGCTGGAACTCCTTGCCCTTCTCCAGCGAGACGCAGGCGGTCAGATCGAACTCGGGGAACTTGTCACCGACAGTGAGCACACGCTCTCCTTGCAGCGAAGAAACACCCGGATTGCGGGTGTTTCCCATGGGTTGGACGTTAATGATGTTGGCACAGGGTCGATTGATTACGGAAATAGCTACACTCGGTCGTGTTGATCGGAGGTAGTTATCAGTGACTGTGGGTAATAAGCGCAGGCAGCCCAGCCTCGCCCAGCTTCGGGCCTTCGCGGCCGTCGCCGAGCACCTGCACTTCCGGGACGCCGCCGGGGCGATCGGCATGAGCCAGCCCGCCCTCTCGGGTGCCGTCTCGGCGCTGGAGGAGACACTCGGAGTGACGCTCCTCGAGCGTACGACGCGCAAGGTGCTGCTCTCGCCCGAGGGTGAGCGGATCGCCGTACGGGCCAAGGCGGTGCTGGCCGAGGTGGGCGCGCTCATGGAGGAGGCCGAGGCGGTCCGGGCGCCGTTCACGGGGGTGCTGCGGCTGGGGGTCATCCCGACCGTGGCGCCGTACCTGCTGCCCACCGTCCTGCGGCTGGTCCACGAACGGTATCCGCACCTCGACCTCCAGGTGCACGAGGAGCAGACCGCCTCTCTCGTCGAGGGCCTCGCCAACGGCCGGCTGGATTTGCTGCTGCTCGCCGTGCCGCTGGGTGTGCCGGGTGTGGCCGAACTGCCGCTGTTCGACGAGGACTTCGTGCTCGTCACGCCGCTCGACCACTGGCTCGGCGGACGCGAGGGCATACCGCGCGAGGCGCTGCGCGAACTGAACCTGCTGCTGCTCGACGAGGGGCACTGCCTGCGCGACCAGGCCCTCGACATCTGCCGGGAGGCCGGCCGCGAGGACGCGCCGGTCACCACGACCGCCGCCGGGCTGTCCACCCTGGTGCAGCTCGTCGCGGGCGGGCTCGGCGTCACGCTGCTGCCGCGCACCGCCCTCAAGGTCGAGATCTCCCGCAGCAGCCAGCTCCTCACCGGGTACTTCACCGACCCGGCCCCCACCCGCAGGGTCGCTCTCGCGATGCGGGCAGGGGCCGCGCGCGGCGCCGAGTACGAGGAACTGGCCGCCGCCCTGCGAGAGGCGCTGCGGCCGCTGCCCGTAAGGGTCCTGGACCGGGACGCCTGACGGGCCGACGCAGAAGAGCTTGAGGCTCCTACTCGGTCCGCAGACCGTCCGGCCGCATCATCCTCAGCAGCGGCGGCAGGCTCAGCAGCGTCACCACCAGGACGATGCCCGCGCCGATACCGGTCATCGACAGCACGCCCGGCCAGTCCACCCGGACGGACAGGTTCACCATCCGCAGCAGGACCGCGCCCAGGGCCATGCCCACCGTCGCGGCGAGCAGCAGGCCCAGTCCGATCGGGATCGCCGTCTGCCACAGCACCGACAGGCTGAGGGTGCGGCGCCGGGTGCCGAAGGCGACCAGGGACGACAGCAGCTTGCGGCGCTCGCGCAACTGCTCCAGCTGCGAGACCAGCAGGCTCGCGCCGATCAGGGCCAGCACGCACGCGGCGCCGACGAACAGGCCGGTGCGGATGGTGGCGTAGCGGCTGTTGCTCTCGACGGAGTTCCACACCATGGGGTCGACCATGGGGTCGATGCGCGCCGCCGCGTTGCGCACGTACTCGTACGCGTCCGGCTCCGCGGGGGCGAGGCTCAGGTAGAGCTCTCCCTCGGCGAACGACGCGAGCTTCGGGAGCGGCCCGCCCGGCGTGAGCAGGATGCCGCCGCGCTCGGTCCCGGTCGGGTCCTCGCGGGGCTGGGCCTGCCGGATGTCCCGCGGCACGCTCCAGGAGAACTGCTCTCCGGGCCGGCCCTCGTTCGCGCTGTCGAACCACAGCTTCTTACCCGGCTTGGCCAGCCTGGCCGTGTCGGTGTCGTACTGCGCCCCGTGCACGGCGAAGACGTCGCCGTCGCGGCAGGAAGGCAGCGTGGCCACCTCGCGGAGCGCGGCGCAGTCGCCGATGGTGACCTGGACGAGGGAGTCGGCGTCGGTGCGCTTGTCGGCGAGGTAGGTCTCGGCCAGGGCGGTGACCTTGCGGACGCCCTGGGTGTCGCGGAACTTCTCGGCGGTGGAGGCGAGTTCGACGCCGTCCGGCACGTGCACCTGCATCTGGGCCCGCGAGACGTCGTACCGCGACGCGGCGGTGTAGGTGCCCTCCACCCCGGCGAACAGCATCTGGAGCGCGATCGCCCCGGCCACCGCCACCGCGATGCCGTTGACCATGCGAGCCGCCGCGCCACTGCTCAACTGGAGTCGGCGCACGGCCAGTTGCCAGGCGATCCCGCCGGAGCCGAGCCGGGCGACGACCCTCTCCACGATCCAGGGCAGCAGGGCGGTGACGCCGACGAGCAGGAGCATGACGCCGCCGACGACGAGGTACTGATTGAACTCTCCGCCGTCGTCGCCCTGCCCGATCATCGGAAAGAGCATCGCGAGCCCGCCCAGCGGCAGCAGCAGCCGCCACCACAGCCGGCGCCGCGCGGGCCTGGCCGTACGCACCACGCCGAGCGGCTCGATGACCACCCCGCGCAGGGCGAGGAGGGTCACCAGCACCGCGGCCGTCGGGACCGCCAGCGCGACCAGGGCGGCCAGCAGCGGAGAGGGGTCCAGATAGCTCGGGAACACACTGACGTGGTACACCTCGAAGGTGGCCGCCAGTTGGCGCCCGAGCAGGAAGAACCCGGTGCCGAGGACGAGCCCCAGCAGGGATCCGGCGAGGGCCTCGCCGGCGGCGATCCGCCGGGTCATCCGGCTGTCGGAGCCGACCAGCCGCAGTGCCGCCAGCCTGCGGTCGCGCCGCTCGCCGCCGAACCGCACGGCCGCTGCGATGAACACGGCGACCGGCATCAGCAGCACCACGAAGACGACCAGGACCAGCAGGAGCAGGACCGGGTCCCACGGGTCGGACGGCACCAGTTCCGGATTGCCGAAGCTGTCGATCCGGGCTCCGCTGACGTGCTCGAGGCGGTCCGCCAGTCCCTTGCCGCCCGCGAAGTAGGCGAGTTCCTGGGAGCCGACGAGACCCTGCTCGCCGATCGTGCCCGTGATCCGGTAGGGCAGCCGCTCCCGCAGCAGTTTCCCGCTGCCGGAGGCGAGCAGCTCCTTCAGCGCCGGGGAGACGACCATCTCGCCCTTGGCCGGGAACTCCGAGAGCCCCGGCGGCAGCGGAGCCCGCGGGCCCTCCGGCTCCAGCATGCGCCCCCGCACGTCCCGGTCGCGGAACGTGGTGTCCGTGTCCAGCACGATCAGGGTGTTGTCGGCCTTCGGTACCACCTTCTGGCTGAAGGTGTGGTCGCTGCGCGCCTCCTCACGCCGGTCCCGTTCCGCCAGCGCGTTCGGGATGGCGGTGGTGAGCAGCAGCAGCGCCACTCCGAGCCCGACGCCGACGGCCGTCAGCAGCGCCCGGATCCACCCCTCGCGTCCGCCCCCGAAAGCGAACCGGATCCCCATACCGAGATCCCGCGCCCACTGCGAGGCGCTCATACGGCGCGCTCCATGTCCCGGGACTTGCCGTCGCGTACGACGATCTCGCGGTCGGAGTAGGCGGCCACCCGGGCCTCGTGCGTGACGAGCACCACCGCCGCGTTGGCGGACCGGGCGGCGTCCGTGAGCAGGTCCATCACGCGCTCGCCGTTGAAGGAGTCGAGCGCGCCGGTCGGCTCGTCGGCGAACACCACACGCGGGTTCGTCACCAGCGCGCGGGCGACGGCGACCCGCTGGCCCTGGCCGCCGGACACCTCGCCGGGCCGCTTCTTGCGCAGCTCGTCGACCTCCAGCCGCTCCATCCACGCCAGCGCGGTCCGCTCGGCCTCCTTGCGGGACGACCCGTTCAGGCGCAGCGGGAGCGCCACGTTCTCCACGCAGGTGAGTTCGGGCACGAGCTGGCCGAACTGGAACACGAAGCCGAACTCGGAGCGCCTGAGCGCACTGCGCTCGGCGTCGCTCAACGACGTCACCTCACGCCCGTTGTACGTGATCGAGCCCGAGTCGGGCGGCACGATCCCGGCGAGGCAGTGCAGCAGCGTCGACTTGCCCGACCCGGACGGACCCATCACGGCGACGACCTCGCCCGGGTGGATGGAGAACTCGGCACCGTCGAGCGCGGTGGTCGGCCCGTACGCCTTGCGCAGGTCCTGGGCGGTGAGCAGCGAACCAGCGGGAATCGTCACCGGGTCACCGCCTCACGGAGCTTGTCCAGACGCGCGGCGGTCAGTTCCAGCCAGCGCAGGTCCGCCTCCAGGTGGAACAGGGCGTGGTCGCAGATCAGCTGGTCGGCCAGGTCGCCCTTGCGCTTGCGGTCGGTGAGGATCCGCATGCTGCGCAGGTGTTCCGAGCGCTGCGTGTCGAGGATGTCGGCGGCGTCGCGGTGGGTGAGCAGCGCGAGGACGACCTTGGTGTAGAGGGTCGACTGGAGGTACGGCTCCGGCTTCTCCGGCGTCGCCAGCCAGCGCGCGACATCGGTGATGCCGGCCTCGGTGATCGCGTACCGCTTGCGCTCGGGCCCGCCGCCGGCCTCGATGCCGTCGACCTGGACGAGCCCGTTCTTCAGCAGCCGGGACATCGTCGAGTAGACCTGGCCGTAGTGCAGGGGCCGGTCGTGACCGAACTTCTCGTCGAAGGCCCGCTTCAGGTCGTAACCGTGGCGCGGGCCGGACTCCAGGAGTCCCAGGAGAGTGTGACCGATGGACATGACCAGGACTGTACACGGGGTGTATACGCGGCATGTATACGCCGAGTGTGCAGTCCATGGCGTGCCGTACGGGCGCGCAGGTCGGGGGCTGTTGTCACGGTTCCGCAACAGGCTATTGCCCGGAGCCGCCGGGGGGTCGTCCACGCCGGGGCAGGGGCCCGGTCTCCCGCGGCAACCGCCCCGCTTCGGCCAGCGCCTTCCGCAACAGGAACTCGATCTGCGCGTTGGCCGACCGCAGTTCGTCCCCGGCCCACCGCGCCAGCGCCTCGTACACCGCCGGGTCCAGCCGCAGCAGCACCTGCTTGCGCTGCTGCTGCGGCCGGCGCCGGGAACCCGGACCCTCGGACGGCTCCGTCACTGGTACAGCGACCCGGTGTTGAGGACCGGCTGCGCGGCGCGGTCGCCGCACAGCACCACCATCAGGTTGGAGACCATCGCCGCCTTCCGCTCGGAGTCCAGTTCCACGATGTCCCGCTCGGTGATCCGGGCGATCGCGGCCTCGACCATGCCCACCGCCCCGTCCACGATCTGCCGCCGGGCCGCGACGACCGCTCCGGCCTGCTGCCGCTGGAGCATCGCCGAGGCGATCTCGGGGGCGTATGCGAGGTGCGTGAAGCGCGACTCGATGATCTGGACCCCGGCCGCCTCCACGCGCGCGTGGAGTTCGACGGCGAGCTTCTCGGTGATCTCCTCGGCGTTGCCGCGCAGGGAGAGGCCGTCCTCCTCGTGGGCGTCGTAGGGGTACTCGATGGCGATGTGCCGCACGGCCGCCTCGGTCTGCGTGGAGACGAACTCGACGTAGTCGTCCACCTCGAAGGTGGCCTGGGCGGTGTCCTCGACCCGCCACACCACGACCGCGGCGAGCTCGATCGGGTTGCCGTAGGCGTCGTTGACCTTCAGGACGGCGGTCTCGTGGTTGCGGACGCGCGTCGAGATCTTGGTGCGCGAGGTGAGGGGGTTCACCCAGCGCAGGCCGTCCTGGCGGATCGTCCCGCGGTAGCGGCCGAAGAGCTGGACGACCCGGGCCTCGCCGGGCGCCACCATGTTCAGGCCGCACATGGCCAGGAACGCCGCGAGCCCGACCAGGATGCCGCCGATGATCAGCGCGGCCTTGGCTCCGCCCCCGTCGACCGACGTGGCGGCCGCGATCAGCCCGGCGCCGGCCAGCAGACCGAGCAGGCCGAGCAGCAGGGCGAGCCCGCCGCCGATGCTGTGCGCGGCGAACTCCCGCACGCGGGGCGCCGGCATCTCAGGCACATCTGCGGTGACCTGCGGTTGGTGTGTGGACATGGGTGATCCCCCGTTCCTCCCGGGAAGCCACTCCTGCATAGCTTCCGTCTATCTAAGTGATATCACTTTTCCGCGTCCTGGCAACCCTACGCGTGTCTCGAACGTCGGTTCCGTTGAGATGGGTGCTGATTGTCACGCCCGCAAAGGGCCGGATCGGCAGCCCTATCTCTTATCTCCCGGTGTTAGCTTTCTGAGCTGACCTGAGCGGCGAACCTGTGTGACATGTGAGCACACATGAACGAAGCGGAGCGGATCGGACCCATGGGACGAGCGGAAGAAAGACGCGCCAGACAGCGCGGTGGGCGCCGGGCGGCACCCAAGCGCCGCCGTTCGTCGGGCGCGCCCGGGAAGAGCGGCATACGCAGGCTCTTCACCTGGAAGAAGATCCTCGGCACCTTCTTCGGCCTGTGCCTGCTCGGCATGGGTGCCTTCGTCGTGCTGTACATGATGATCGGAATCCCGAAGGGGAACGCCGACGCCGAGTTGCAGAGCAACGTCTACAAGTACAGCGACGGCTCGCTGCTGGCCCGCGCGGGTGACCGCAACCGCGAGATCGTGGACCTGGCCGAGGTGCCCAAGCCCGTCCAGAAGACCTTCGTCGCCGCCGAGAACAAGACCTTCTACAAGGACGCCGGCGTAGACCTGAAGGGCACGGCCCGCGGTCTGCTCAACACCGTCACCGGCAAGGGCGCGCAGGGCGGTTCCACGATCACGCAGCAGTACGTGAAGAACTACTACCTGACGCAGGAACAGACCGTCTCGCGCAAGCTGAAGGAACTGGTCATCTCGCTGAAGCTGGACCGGGAGAAGTCCAAGGACTACATCCTCGCCGGCTACATCAACACCAGTTACTACGGCCGTGGCGCCTACGGCATCCAAGCCGCGGCGCAGGCCTACTACCACGTGGACGCCAAGGACCTCACGGTCGAGCAGGGGGCCTACCTCGCCGCGCTCCTCCAGGCGCCGAACCAGTACGACTGGGCGATAGCTTCCGACACCGGTAAGAAGCTGGTGAAAGCGCGCTGGAACTACGTCCTGGACAACATGGTCGAGGAAGGCTGGCTGAACACGTCCGAGCGCCAGGCCATGACGTTCGAGGAGCCCAAGGAGCCGAAGGCCGACCCGAGCATGGGCGGGCAGACCGGCTACCTGGTGAAGGCCGCCAACGCAGCGCTGGAGAAGCAACTCGTCGCCCAGGGCGCCGCCGAGGACGCGAAGCAGGCGGGGGCGCTGGTAGACCAGGGCGGCTGGACCCTCACGCTCAACATCGACAAGAAGAAGCAGGCGGCGCTCGAGAAGTCCGTCAAGCAGCAGCTGGACAGCAAGCTCGACCCCCGCAAGCGCAAGGTCGACGCGGACGTCCAGGCCGGTGCCGCGTCCGTCAACCCGAAGACCGGCGCGGTCGTCGCCATGTACGGCGGTCGGGACTACCTCAAGCACTACGTCAACAACGCGACCCGCACCGACTACCAGCCCGCCTCCACCTTCAAGCCGGTGATCCTGGCGGCCGCCCTGGAGGGCGCCGCCGAGACCCAGGACGGCACGCCGATCAGGGCGAACACGATCTACGACGGCACGAGCAAGCGCCCGGTCGTGGACGACGGCACCAAGGTCGGGTTCGCCCCGGAGAACGAGGACGACGCCAACTACGGCAAGGTCACCGTCCAGACGGCGATGAACAAGTCCATCAACTCCGTCTTCGCGCAGATGGGCGTCGACGTCGGTATGCCCGAGGTGATGAAGGTCGCGGGCGAACTCGGCATGAACACCGAGGGCTTGGAGGCGGTGCCCGCCCAGACTCTGGGCACCATGGGTGCGAGCCCGCTTGAGATGGCCGGCGTCTACGCGACCCTCGACAACCACGGCAGGAAGGTCACGCCGACCCTCCTCAAGTCCGTCGAGCACAACACCCGCGCGGTCACCGTCCCGGATGCGATCGGAGACCAGGTCATCAGCCGCGAGGCCGCCGACTCGGTGACCTCGGTACTGACCGGCGTGGTCGACGACGGCACCGCCCAGCGGTCCGTGCGCAACAACCCCCAGCGCGACGGCCAGCAGGTCGCGGGCAAGACGGGTACGTCCGACGACAACCTGTCGGCCTGGTTCACCGGCTACACACCCGGCCTGGTCACATCCGTCGGCCTGTTCGGAGAGGACGACAAGCCCCCGTACAAGCACGTCCCGATGTACAAGGCGGCCGGCGAGCCCCGGATCAACGGCGGCGATTTCCCCGCGCTGATCTGGGCGGCGTACACCTTCGGCGTGATGGGCGACACCAGCAAGTTCGACCTGGACACCCAGCAGGGCGCGGCCGTCCAGCCGACCTGGACGCCGACACCGACGCGGGAGCCGACCAAGGAGCCCACGCGGGAGCCGACGACCGAGGAACCGTCGTCGTCGTCACCGCCGCCCACGACCGAGGAGCCGAGCAGCTCGCCGCCGGCGAGCCCGTCGACGACACCGCCCACCTTCACCCCGCCGACGGCCCCGGAGACGACACCGCCGGACGACGGCGGCGACCCGTTCGACCCGATCAAGCCGGGCGACGGACGGCGCGAACAGTAGGAGGCACGGCGAGGGGCGCCCGGCGAACACCGGGCGCCCCTTCTCCGTGTGCTGTGCTCAGCTCCTGTTGAGCTCGAACCAGACGACCTTGCCCGTGCTGAGCCGGGTCGCGCCCCAGCGCCGGGCCAGGCGGTTCACCAGGTACAGCCCGCGTCCGCCCTCGTCCGTGGCACGCGCCTGCCGCAGGCGCGGCAACTGCGGGACGTCGTCGCCCACCTCGCAGCGCAGGACGTCCGTCCGCAGCAGCCGGAGCGTGACCGGCCGGGAGGCGTACCGCACGGCGTTCGTCACGACCTCGCTGACCAGCAGCTCCACGGAGTCGCTGAGTTCCTCCAGACCCCAGCGCTGAAGCGCGCGCCGGGCCAGGCGGCGGGCCCGGCCGGGGGCGGCGTCCTCCGGCTCCAGGAACCAGTACGCCACATCGCTGGGCGCGATGCCGTCGAAGCGGGCGGCGAGCAGCGCGATGTCGTCGTCCCGGTCGCCCGGGCCGAGCATGTCGAGCACCTCGTCGCACAGCGCTTCCAGGGGCGGCGGATGGTCCGGCCCGGTGAGCTGCGCGGTCGCGGCGAGCTTCTCCCGAAGCTGCTCGATGCCGGTCCACACGTCCCGCAGCCGGGACTCGACCAGGCCGTCGGTGTACAGCAGCAGGGTCGCGCCGGCGGGCGCGTCCAGCTCCACGGCCTCGAAGTCGACACCGCCGACCCCGATGGGGGCACCGGCCGGCACGCGCAGCACCTCGGCACGGCCGCCCAGGTGGAGCAGGACGGGCGGCGGGTGACCGGCGTTGGCGATGGTGATGCGGTGCGATACCGGGTCGTACACCGCGTAGAGGCAGGTCGCCATGCGGTCCACGCCGAGGCGCTGGGCCTGTTCGTCGAGGTGGTGCAGGACCTCCTGCGGCGGCAGGTCGAGACCGGCGAGGGTCTGGGCGGTGGTGCGCAGCTGGCCCATGACGTCACCGACGACCAGGGCGACCCGGCTGCCGGGCAGCGGGATGGCGTCGTACCAGTCGCCCCCGACCCGGGCGGTCTCCGCCGCCGGCAGGTACCGGGAGGCCAGCCGCACACCCGTCGGGCGGGGCAGCGTCTCGGGCAGCATGGTGCGCTGGAGCTCGTCAGCGATGTAGGCCTCGCGGCCGTACAGCACGGCCTTGTCGATGCCCAGGGCGCTGTGCGTGGCGAGCTGTGCGGCCACCAGCAGGTCGTCCGGCTCGAAGGCCATACGCTCGGGGCGGCGCAGGAACAGGGCGGCACCGATCACCCGGCGCCGGCCGCGCAGCGGCGCGAGGATCGCGCGCTGTCCGTCCGGTACGCCGAACTCGCCGCCGTCACCGAGCAGCTCCGGCAGGGCGGCACGGGCCGCGGGGGCGTCGGTGAACACCGGGCGCACACCCCGCAGCACCTCGGCGAGGGCGCTGCCGGGCCGCACCTCGCACAGTTCGGCGCCGACCGTGTCCAGTTCGTTCGGCTCGGGCTGCGTGGCCGGCAGGAAGCCGTTCTCCGTGTCCCGCTCCGCCGGTATCCGGTCGGTGCGGCGCAGCCGCAGCACCAGCGGGCCGGTGGGCCGCTCGTCACCGACGGGCAGCGGGTCGCGCAGATAGACCAGGATCGCGTCGGAGAACGTGGGCACGGTGGCCCGGCACAGCCCCATCACGATCTCGTCGAGATCGATGCCGCGTGCGATCCGCCGGGTGGCGGCACCCACGAAGCGCAGCCGGTCGCCGTCCCGCCGCATCGGCGTGGGCCGGCCGGGCGGCAGGCTCTGGCCGCTGCGGCGCTCCTGCCCGTCCGGGCCGGGCGTCGGCCGGTCCTGTTCGTCGGCCGGCTGGACCGGAATGCCCTCGGGGGCGGGCCGCGGCCGAGGAGTGTCGCGCTCGGCGGTCTGCTCGGTACCCGGCTGGGAATGCTCGGAGGCGGGGTCGCTCACGGTGTCCTTGCCCTTGCCGAACGGCGTGGAGGTGCCCGGCTCCGACGTGCCCGGCGTGGTGTGCGCCGTCGTGAGCGGAGCGCTGACGTCGCCGCCGCAGCGGCCCTGTACCGGTAAGGCGCCCGTGCCGGGCGCACGCGCCGGTGTCGAGGTGTGCACGAGCGCCCCGCGGGGGTCCGTGGGGTCGACGCCCGGCTGCGGGCGTTCGAAGGAGGTCGGCTGCTCCGTCACGCGTGTCGAATCCATCCGTCCGGGGCTGCACGCCAGAGGTGCAGGTGGTCCCGCCGAGACTCCGATACCCGGAATACGTGCCCCAGGAACGGAATCCCCGCGTGGTCAGAGGTTGTCGCTGTGCCACCGGCGGACCGTCTGCGGCCCTCAGGGGCCTTCTGCCGGCCCCTGGGGCCCGTGGCGCAGGCCCTGCCGGTGTTGCCCTCGTACCCCTCGCTCACGTCCTGCCGCCCCTCGGTGACGATCGGTCAAGCCCAGCGCGTGCTCCGTCAGTTGCCGCCGCGCACCCTTGCGGAGGACGATCCTACGTTTCTTGCCCGGGGGCGCATCAAGGGTCTCATGAGGACACATGCGCGGGAGTACGATCCCAGTCCTCCGGCAGTGACGGTACCGCCCAGGACGGATCCGGGCGCCAGTGCTGCCAGCCTTCCGAGAACGGCGGCCCCCAGGCGCGGATCACCTCCACGGCGGCGCGCCCGGCCGCCCGCACCTTTTCGGCCTGCTGGTCGTCCATCAGCCCGTCCCGCATGGCCTGGGCGAACTCGTCCTCGTCGCGCCAGTGCCACGTGCGGTCCGGGTGCACGGAGATGTCCAGGAAGTGGTCGACGGAGTCCACACCGCCCTCCCAACGGGCCAGCGGCTCCTCCAGGTTCACGTACCAGTTCTTGAACCGCCAGCCCGGCTCCCAGAACAGCCACACCGACCAGGGCTCGCCGGGCCGCGCCAGCTTCAGCACGCCCGTGCCGAACCAGCGGTCGCGCTGCACGGTCCGCGGCTTGGTGTAGCGGGACTCCAGCGGTTCGAGGTGCACGGGGGTGCCGTCGGCGAGCACGGGCCGCATGCACTCCGTGCCGGGCGCCAGCCACACGGCGAGCAGCTCCGCGTCGTCCCGTACGACGGTGACGGGACGCGCGATGTGGAAACGCGCGCCGCCGTTCTCCCGGTACCGCCACAGGATCTCGCTCCCGGGCTCCCAGAAGCCTGCCGCACCACCCGTTTCCACGCGTCTCACCGCTCCACCGTCTGCCATGCACAGATATTAGGTGCCATGGGCATACGACGCTGCGGCGCGTGTCACGGTTCACGCGCCGGGCGCCTCGCTCGGCGAACTGTCACGGGTGCGTCATCCGCAGGACATCCAGCGCCTCGTCGAGCTGCTCCAGGGTCAGGTCCCCGCGCTCCACGTACCCGCTGTCCAGGACGACCTGACGGATGGTCTTCCGCTCGGCCAGCGCCTTCTTGGCGACCTTGGCGGCCTCCTCGTAGCCGATGTACTTGTTGAGCGGCGTGACGACGGACGGGGAGGACTCGGCGTACTCCCGCGCCCGCTCGCGGTCGGCGGTGATGCCGTCGACGGTCCGGTCGGCGAGCAGCCGCGTGGCGCCCGCGAGCAGCCGCACGGACTCCAGCACGTTCTTCGCGATGACGGGCAGCATGACGTTGAGCTCGAAGTTCCCGGCGGCGCCGGCGGTGGCGACGGTGGCGTCGTTGCCCACGACCTGGGCGGCGACCATCAGCACGGCCTCCGGGATGACCGGATTCACCTTGCCCGGCATGATCGAGGAGCCGGGCTGGAGGTCGGGCAGGGCGATCTCGGCGAGGCCGGTGCGCGGCCCGGAGGACATCCACCGCAGATCGTTGGCGATCTTCGTCAGCCCGACCGCGATGGTCCGCAGCTGCCCGCTGGTCTCGACGACGCCGTCCCGTGCGCCCTGTGCCTCGAAGTGGTTGCGGGCCTCGGTGAGGGGCAGCCCGGTCGTACGGGCGACCTCCTCGATCACGGCGGCGGAGAAACCGGGCGGGGTGTTGATCCCCGTGCCGACGGCCGTACCCCCCAGGGGCAGTTCGGCGAGCCGGGGAAGGGACGCCTCCAGCCGCTCGATCCCGTACCGCACCTGTGCGGCGTACCCGCCGAACTCCTGCCCCAGCGTCACGGGCGTGGCGTCCATGAGGTGGGTCCGCCCCGACTTCACGACATCGGAGAACTCCTCGGCCTTGCGCTCCAGGGAGGCGGCGAGGTGGTCCAGGGCGGGGATCAGATCACGGGTGACGGCGGCGGTGGCGGCGATGTGAATGGAGGACGGGAACACGTCATTGGACGACTGGGAGGCGTTGACGTGGTCGTTCGGGTGAACGCTCTTGCCCAGCCGCTCGGTCGCGAGGGTGGCGATGACCTCGTTGGTGTTCATGTTGGACGACGTCCCGGACCCGGTCTGGAACACGTCGACGGGGAAGTGCGCGTCCCACTTGCCCTCGGCGACCTCGCCGGCGGCCTCCTGGATCGCCCCGGCGACATCCTCGTCGAGCACCCCGAGCCGCGCGTTCACTTTCGCCGCGGCGCCCTTGATGCGGGCCAGGGCCTCGATGTGCGCCCGCTCGATCCGCTGCCCGGAAATCGGAAAGTTCTCGACAGCACGCTGCGTCTGAGCCCGCCACTTGGCGTCGGCCGGGACACGTACTTCGCCCATGGAGTCGTGCTCGATGCGGTATTCGTCGCTCATACCGGCTATAGCGATCGAGGGGGCGGTGATGTTCCTGGGTGGGGCGAATGGGGGCTGTGGACTGTGGAGCGCCGGGGGCTGAGCCCATGAAGGGTGGCACTTCGTAGCCGGTGAGGTAGCGGGGCCTGAAGACTTGTGAGAGGGCCGGGGCCGCCGGGGCCATGAGGGGGCGAGTATCCGAGTCCCCGAGGGGGAGTGGCCTGACGGAACGTGGACGGCGGGGGCTGAAGGCACGTGAGGCGGCGAGGGCTGAAGAGGCCTGAGGGGGCGGGGCCCGAGCCACGAGAGGGCCGAGTATCCGAAGCTCATGAGGGGCCGGGGCCCGGGGCCCTGAGGGGTGCAGGAGATGCGGTCCCCGCCGGTGGCGGGGCCTCACGCCCGACCGTGTCGGGCGGTGGGTGGGCGATGACTGGGGCCCGAAGTCACAAGTGGCCGGGGCCCCGGAGCCATAAGGGGGTCGAGTATCCGGAGCCCGAGAGGGACCAGGGGCCGAGACCTCTGAGGGGTGGAAGGGACGCGGTCCCCGCCGGTGGCCGGGCCTCAGGTCCGGCCGGTCGGCGATGGCCGGGGGTTCAGGGGGCGGAGCCCCTGGCGGGGTCGAAGGGGCGGAGCCCCTGGGGAGGGGACGGGTAGGGGCGGCGGGGGCGAAAACCACCCCCGCCGCACCCCGGGGCACTACGCCAGCCCCGGCCCCCGCACCGGAATGCTCGTGAACGTGGGCGCCGGCGCCGGGTCCTGGAAGAAGTCGTTGCCCTTGTCGTCGACGACGATGAACGCCGGGAAGTCCTCGACCTCGATCTTCCAGACGGCCTCCATGCCGAGCTCCTCGTACTCGACGACCTCGACCTTCTTGATGCAGTCCTGGGCGAGACGGGCCGCCGGCCCGCCGATGGAGCCCAGGTAGAAGCCGCCGTGCGAGGCACACGCGTCCGTGACCTGCTTGCTGCGGTTGCCCTTCGCCAGCATCACCTTGGACCCGCCAGCCGCCTGGAACTGCTCGACGTAGGAGTCCATACGACCGGCCGTCGTCGGACCGAAGGACCCGGACGCGTACCCCTCGGGCGTCTTGGCCGGACCGGCGTAGTACACCGGGTGGTCCTTCAGGTACTGCGGCATCTCCTCGCCCGCGTCCAGCCGCTCCTTGATCTTGGCGTGCGCGATGTCACGGGCGACGACGAGCGGGCCGGTGAGGGAGAGCCGGGTCTTCACCGGGTACTTGGAGAGCTCCGCCAGGATCGTCTCCATCGGCTGGTTCAGGTCGATCTCGACGACGTCACCGGCCTCGTCCAGGTGCTCGTCCGTCGTCTCCGGCAGGAACCGCGCCGGGTCCGTCTCGAGCTGCTCGAGGAAGACACCCTCGGCCGTGATCTTCGCGACGGCCTGACGGTCGGCGGAGCAGGACACCGCGATGGCGACCGGGCAGGACGCCCCGTGCCGCGGCAGCCGCACCACGCGCACGTCGTGGCAGAAGTACTTCCCGCCGAACTGCGCCCCGATCCCGATCTTCTGCGTCAGCTCGAAGACCTTCTGCTCCAGCTCCTGGTCCCGGAAGCCGTGCCCGAGCGCCGACCCCTCCGCCGGGATCTCGTCCAGGTAGTGCGCGGACGCGTACTTCGCGGTCTTCAGCGCGTACTCGGCGCTCGTACCGCCGACCACGATGGCCAGGTGGTACGGCGGGCAGGCCGCCGTGCCCAGCGAACGGATCTTCTCCTCCAGGAACTTCATCATGGAGGACTCGTTCAGGACGGCCTTCGTCTCCTGGTACAGGAACGACTTGTTGGCCGAGCCCCCGCCCTTCGCCATGAACAGGAACTTGTAGGCGCCGCCGTCGGTCGCGTACAGCTCGATCTGCGCGGGAAGGTTGGAGCCGGTGTTCTTCTCCTCCCACATGGTGAGCGGAGCCATCTGCGAGTAGCGCAGGTTGAGGTTCTGGTAGGCGTCGTAGATGCCGCGGGACAGGGCTTCCTCGTCGCGCCCTTCCGTCAGCACGTTCTGACCGCGCTTGCCCATCACGATCGCCGTGCCCGTGTCCTGGCACATCGGCAGCACACCCGCCGCCGCGATGTTCGCGTTCTTCAGCAGGTCCAGCGCCACGAACTTGTCGTTGCCGGACGCCTCCGGATCGTCGATGATGCGGCGCAGCTGCGCGAGGTGGGCCGGGCGCAGGTAGTGCTGGATGTCGTGGATGGCCTCCTCGGCGAGCTTGCGCAGCGCCTCCGGCTCCACCTTGAGGAAGGTCCGCCCGTCCGGCCCCTCGACCGTGGAGACACCCTCGGAGGTCACCAGCCGGTACGGCGTGGTGTCCTCTCCCTGGGGGAGCAGATCGGTGTACGCGAACTCAGGCATCTCAGCCCATTCCTCACTCGACGGACGGCGGCCCGCCTCCATTGGCGAGCGCCCACCAGCGTAGAACCTGCCTCCGACAGCGAGCCTGTGAGGTAAGGCTCAGTTCGTCACACCCGGCCGGGACACTTCGTCGCACTCGGCCGCGACGCAGCCGCCTCACCGGGGCTGTCGCGATCTATCGTGTTTCGGTACGCTGCTGCCGTGGACCTTCAGAAGCAGACCGCGCCCGCCGCCTCCGAGCTCCGCGCCTCCGACGCCGAGCGCGACCGCATCGCCGACATCCTGCACGACGCCCTCGCCGAGGGCCGTCTCACCGTGGACGAGCACGCGGAGCGCGTCGAGGGGGTACTGCGCGCCAAGACGGTCGGCGAACTGGACGTCTTCATACGGGACTTGCCCGCCGCCCACCGTCAGGGCCCCGGCCCCTCGCCCGCCCCGGCCCCGCACCGCCCCACCGTCGGCGCCATCCCGATCGACCCGGACGACAACGTGGTCGCGATCTTCAGTAGCGCCGTCCGCAAGGGCCGCTGGCGCGCGGGCCGCCGTATCCATGCATACGCGATCTTCGGCAGTGTCGAGATAGACCTCAGCGAGGCGCTCTTCGACCACCAGCAGGTCATGATCAAGTCGTTCTCGGTCTTCGGCAGCGTCGAGATCCGCGTCCCGGAGAACGTGTCGCTGCGCGGCATGGGCGGCGGCGTGCTCGGCAGCTTCGAGGTGGACACGCTCGACTCGGGCGAACCGGAGGCCCCGATCGTCTACGTCGACGGCTGGGCCGTCCTGGGCAGCGTCGAGGCGCGGCCCCGGCGCGGCAAGGTCGTCGCGGACATCCTCGACCGGGTGCAGCGCAAGGTCGACAAGGGTTTGCGCAAGCACCTGAACCATTGACGCTTGCGAATCCACCGGGATCCGGAGCAAATCGGTCCACCGGTGACGCCGCTCCACGGAACCCGAAAACGGGGGCGAAACCAGCGCTTCGGAACTCAGTGCATAGGCGCGCGCACAGCGGGTAGGCCTTGCTGCATCGTCTCTCGCTCGCGAAGCCGTCGTCAGGAGTAGACCGTGCTGCAACCGCCGCATTCGTCCCTGGTAGCTGCCGTTCCGGCCCCGCGGGTGCCAGCGCGAGACAGGGACCAAGACGCCCCGTGGCACACCGAGGCGGTGTGCCGGCGTGACGAGGCGGGCCTGTTCTTCGCCCCCTCCAAGGAGCCCACGGCCGCCCGGCTCTCCCGGGAGGAGGCGGCGAAGCGGGTCTGCGCCCGCTGCCCGGTGATGGTCGAGTGCCGCGAGCACGCCCTCCTCCAGCCCGAGCCCTATGGCGTGTGGGGCGGCCTCACCGCCGCAGAACGCCGCGTGGTCCTGGCCCGGCGCCGCCGCCGGGACCTGGAACTGAAGAAGGCGGCCCGCTCGGCGAGCACGATAGCCGCGGCAGGCTGACCGGCACGCACGACGAAAAGGGCGCCCCCACCGCACCGGGGGCGCCCTTTCGTCGCGGGGTGGGCTGCCCGAGCCCCACCCCTCTTCGCGCTACTTGCCCTTGTCGAAGTCGATCGCGCTGTAGGCCCGCAGCTTGCTCAGCCGGTGCTCCGAATCGATTCTGCGCACCGTCCCCGACCGCGACCGCATCACGATCGAGTCGGTCGTGGCGGTCTCGGCCCGGTACCGGACCCCCCGCAGCAGCTCCCCGTCGGTGATCCCGGTCGCCACGAAGAACACGTTCTCCCCGGTGACCAGGTCCTCGGTCGTCAGGACCCGGTCGAGATCATGGCCCGCGTCGATCGCCCGCTGCCGCTCCTCGTCGTCCTTGGGCCACAGCTTGCCCTGGATCGTGCCGCCCAGGCACTTCACGGCACACGCCGAGATGATGCCCTCCGGCGTACCGCCGATGCCGAGCAGCAGATCGACCCCGGTGCCCTCCCGCAGCGCCAGGATCGAGCCGGCCACGTCGCCGTCGGAGATCAGCCTGATCCGCGCACCGGTGTCCCGGATCTCCTTGATGATGCCCTCGTGCCGCGGCCGGTCCAGGATCACCACGGTCACGTCCTCGGGCGCGGACCGCTTGGCCTTGGCGACCCGGCGGATGTTCACCGACACCGGCGCGTTGATGTCGACGAAGTCGGCGGCCTCGGGCCCGGTGACGAGCTTGTCCATGTAGAAGACGGCGGACGGGTCGAACATGGACCCGCGCTCGGCGGCGGCCAGCACCGCGATCGCGTTGGTCATGCCCTTCGCGGTCAGCGTGGTGCCGTCGATCGGGTCGACGGCGATGTCGCACTCGGGCCCCGTCCCGTCGCCCACGCGCTCCCCGTTGAACAGCATCGGGGCCTCGTCCTTCTCGCCCTCCCCGATGACGACGACGCCGTTCATCGAGACGGTGGAGACGAGGGTGCGCATGGCACGCACCGCGGCACCGTCGGCGCCGTTCTTGTCACCCCGCCCGACCCAGCGGCCCGCGGCCATCGCCGCTGCCTCGGTCACCCGGACCAGCTCCAGGGCGAGGTTGCGGTCGGGGGCTTCGGAGGGCACATCGAGTTCGGACGGCAAGTGATGATGCTCGGTCATCGGAGCGCACCTTTCTGTACGACGACGGCCGGATGAGGGTGTTGTTGACCGACTCTATCGCCGAGCCCGCAAAATGAGCAGGGGCCCCCACGGATGAGCGCACCGGAGACCTGCGACGATAGGGACGTGGCAGGCACGAACGGCAAGCAGAAGACGGCGCGGGACATGATCCTCTCCATGGGAGTCATCGTCCTCGTGGCGGGCGTCATATACCTCTTCATCCCGCACGACGACAGCGCGCCCGACACCAAGCGCGTCGACTACCGGGTCGAGCTGCTCACGGCACGCCGCGCCGCCTCGTACCCCGTGGCCGCGCCCCAGGGCCTGCCCGACACATGGAAGGCCACCTCCGTCCGCTTCCAGGGCGACGAGTTCGACGCCTGGCACCTCGGCTTCCACGACCCCGAGGGGGAGTACGTGGCCGTCGAGCAGTCCACTCAGCGGCGCCCCGTCTTCCTCGACGAGGCGACCCAGGGCGCGCGGGAGACCGGGAAGGCCGAGAAGATCGACGGCCGGACCTGGACCCGCTACGAGGGCGGCCGGTACGACGCGCTGGTCCTCGAAGGCACCAAGGGCTCGACGACGGTCGTGACGGGTACCGCGCCGTTCGCGCAGCTGACGAAGATGGCGGACGCGCTGAAGACGGAGTGAGACGGAAGTGCGCACGCGAGAAAGGCCCCCGGCGAGCACCGGGGGCCTTTCTCGTGTGCGTCGGTCAGACGGTCGTGACGACCTGGTCGAACTCCAGGCGCGGGGAGCGCGGGTACCAGGCGTCCGGGCCCGGACGGCCGATGTTGACGACCATCAGCGGGGTGTGGTCGTCGTCCAGGAACTCCTTGCGCACGCCCTCGAAGTCGAAGCCGGTCATCGGGCCGGCGGCGAGACCGGCGGCGCGGACGCCGACGATGAAGTACGCGGCCTGGAGGGCGGCGTTCAGCGTGGCGGCGTTCTCGCGGACCGGGCGCTCGGCGAAGAAGAGGTCCTTCACCTGCGGCATGGCCGGGAAGAGGTGCGGCAGCTCCTCGTGGAACTCGTTGTCCGCGGAGAGGATCGCGACCAGCGGGGCGGCGGCCGTCTTGGGCTGGTTGCCCTCGGCCATGTGCCGCACCAGGCGCTCGCGGGCCTCGGGGGAGCGGACCAGGGTGATGCGCAGCGGGGTCTGGTTGAAGGCGGTCGGGCCGTACTTGACCAGGTCGTAGATCGCCTGCACCTGCTCGTCGGTCACCGGCTCGTCGGTGAAGGTGTTGGCGGTGCGGGCCTCGCGGAACAGCAGGTCCTGCGCGGCGGGGTCAAGGGCGAGAGACATGGATGAACCTTTGAACCTTCTCGAGCGGGTACGTCGGATGTCTCCGACCGTAGGCGAGTGAAGTTCAACGTTCAACCAAATCTGGGGTGTCGTGTGTCACCTCACAGTGAACCGCCCGTGCCGCTCAGCGCCCGCTTCGCTACTCCCCGTCCGCTTCGCCCGAGGTCTCCTCCGCCAGCGCCGCGTCCAGCCGCGCCCGCGCCCCGTCCAGCCAGCGCCGGCACACCTTGGCCAGCTCCTCGCCGCGCTCCCACAGCGCGAGGGACTCCTCCAGCGTCGTACCGCCCGCCTCCAGGCGGCGCACGACCTCGATCAGCTCGTCCCGCGCCTGCTCGTACCCGAGCGCCTCGGTCATGCCCGCTGTCTCATCAACCTCGCTGGTCATCCACCCACCCTATGTGTCCACTCGTACGGAGAACTCACCCTCGGAGACCCGCGCGCGCAGGGCCTCACCGGCCTCCACCTCGCCGGGGTCGCGGACGGCGTGCCCGTCCGCCTTCTGGAGCACGGCGTACCCGCGCTTCAGGGTCGCGGCGGGGGAGAGGGCCACCACGCGCGCGTGCGTGTGCGCCAGCTCCGAGTCCGCCCGGTCGAGCTGGTGCCGCAGACAGCGCCGGCTCCGGTCGAGCAGGTCCGCCACATGGTCGGCGCGCTCGTCGATCATCCGGTGCGGATCCTCTATCGACGGGCGCGCCAGGGCGTGGGCCAGCCCGCGCTCCTCCCGCTCCACCAGCGCCGCCACGCACCGCCGCGCCCGGTCCCGCAGCAGCCGCACGCGCTCGTACTCCTCGCCGACGTCCGGCACGACCTTCTTCGCGGCGTCGGTCGGGGTGGAGGCGCGCAGGTCGGCGACGTGGTCGAGGAGCGGGTTGTCGGGCTCGTGCCCGATCGCGGACACCACGGGCGTGCGGCACTCGGCCACCGTCCGGATCAGCTGCTCGTCGGAGAACGGCAACAGGTCCTCCACGCTGCCGCCGCCGCGCGCCACGATGATCACGTCCACGTCCTCGATCGCGTCCAGCTCCTTCACGGCCTGCACGACCTGCGGCACGGCGTGCACGCCCTGCACGGCGACGTTGCGCACCTCGAAGCGCACGGCCGGCCAGCGGTGCCGGGCGTTCTCCAGCACGTCCCGCTCGGCGGCAGAGGCCCGCCCGCACACCAGCCCGACGAGCTGCGGAAGGAAGGGCAGCGGCTTCTTCCGCTCCGGCGCGAACAGGCCCTCGCGCGTGAGGGCCTTCTTCAGCTGCTCCAGGCGGGCGAGCAGCTCACCGACACCGACGGGCCTTATCTCGGCGGCCCGCAGCGACAGCTGCCCCCGCGGGGCGTACCACTCGGGCTTCGCCAGGACGACGACCCGGGCGCCCTCGCTCACCACGTCCGCGACGGCGTCGAACACCTGCCGGTAGCAGGTGACGCTGACGGAGATGTCGTACGAGGGATCCCGCAGCGTCAGGAACACCACACCGGCGCCCGGCCGCCGCGACAACTGCGTGATCTGCCCCTCGACCCACACCGCCCCGAGCCGGTCGATCCACCCCCCGATGAGCCGCGACACCTCACCGACGGGGAGCGGGGATTCCGGAGACGTGTTCACAGCCATGCCCGCGAGCGTAGTGGCCACCGCTGACAACACGGCCCACCCGCCCGGCGACGCGGGTCCCGGCGCCTTCGCATCCGTCACTCACACCGCGCCCTGTCAGTCTTCCCGGGGACTCCACACGGTGCGATCTTCGACGCGCCCGACGCGGCCTTACGATGGGACGCATGTCTGCTTCGCCTGGCCGCCGTGTCCTGCTCGCCGCCCCCCGTGGCTACTGCGCGGGTGTGGACCGCGCCGTGATCGCCGTCGAGAAAGCGCTGGAGCAGTACGGCGCTCCGGTCTACGTCCGGCACGAGATCGTCCACAACAAGTACGTCGTGCAGACCCTGGAGAAGAAGGGCGCGATCTTCGTCGAGCAGACGGAGGAGGTGCCCCCGGGGAACATCGTCATGTTCTCGGCGCACGGCGTGGCCCCCGTCGTCCACGAGGAGGCCGAGCGCGGCCGCCTCGCCACCATCGACGCCACCTGCCCGCTGGTCACCAAGGTCCACAAGGAAGCCGTCCGCTTCGCCGGTGAGGACTACGACATCCTCCTGATCGGCCACGAGGGCCACGAGGAGGTCATCGGCACCTCCGGCGAGGCCCCCGACCACATCCAGCTCGTCGACGGGCCGGGCGATGTGCAGAAGGTCGAGGTCCGCGACCCGTCCAAGGTCGTCTGGCTCTCCCAGACCACGCTGTCCGTCGACGAGACCATGGAGACCGTCGACGCCCTGAAGGAGAAGTTCCCGCAGCTCATCTCCCCGCCCAGCGACGACATCTGCTACGCCACGCAGAACCGCCAGCTCGCCGTGAAGCAGATGGGCGCCGAGTCGGACCTGGTCATCGTGGTCGGCTCCCGCAACTCCTCCAACTCCAAGCGGCTCGTGGAGGTCGCCAAGATCGCGGGAGCGCGCGAGGCGTACCTGGTGGACTTCGCCGACGAGATCGACGAGGCCTGGCTGGAGGGTGTCTCCACGGTCGGCGTCACCTCGGGCGCGTCCGTCCCGGAGGTCCTGGTCGAGCAGGTCCTGGAGTGGCTCTCCCAGCGCGGCTTCGAGGACGTCGAGATCGTCAAGGCGGCCGAGGAGTCCATCACCTTCTCGCTGCCCAAGGAGCTGCGCCGCGACCTGCGTGAGGAGGCGACGGCGCTGGTCGCCGAGCGCCGCGGCGCCGGAACCGGTGAGGATTCCGGGCAGTGATCGGGGAGCCGCCGGGCGGGGATCGCCGTACGGCCGGTGACGGTCGGTCCCTCGTCGTAACGTAGGGCCATGCAGATCTTCGGTGTGGACATCGGCGGTTCCGGGATCAAGGGTGCCCCGGTGGACCTGGACAAGGGCGACCTGGCTCAGGAGCGCCACAAGGTCCTCACGCCGCACCCGGCCACGCCCGACGGGGTGGCCGACGGCGTCAAGCAGGTCGTCGACCACTTCGGCTGGACGGGCCCGGTCGGGGTCACGTTCCCGGGCGTGGTCACCGGCGGAGCCACGATCCGGACGGCGGCCAACGTCGACGACAGCTGGATCGACACCGACGCGCGCGTGCTGCTCGGCGAGCGGCTGGGCGGACTGCCGGTGACGGTGGTGAACGACGCGGACGCGGCGGGCGTCGCCGAGATGAACTTCGGCGCCGGCCGCGGCCGCCGCGGCACGGTGATCGTGCTCACGTTCGGCACGGGCATCGGCAGCGCGGTCTTCGTCGACGGCGTCCTGGTCCCCAACACCGAGCTGGGCCACCTGGAGCTCGACGGGCACGACGCGGAGAAGCGGGCCTCCAGCAAGGCCCGCGAGGACCACGACATGACGTGGGAGCACTGGGCGGTGCACCGCGTGCGCAGGTACCTCGCCCACGTCGAGATGCTGTTCTCGCCGGAGCTGTTCATCATCGGCGGCGGCGTCAGCCGCAAGTCACACAAGTTCCTGCCCCACATCGAGGGCATCAAGGCCGAGATCGTCCCGGCGCAGCTGCAGAACAACGCGGGGATCGTGGGCGCGGCGATGCGGGCGGCCGGGCACTAGAGCCGGGCGCAACGCCGGCGGACGGGCCCGGCCGTCACACCGACGGGAAAGCCCCGGCTGTCACACCTGCGGACGGGTCCCGGCCGCCGCCCGTCGCCGGTGCACCAGCCGGATCCGCCGGACGATCACGATCAGCCCGGCGACGAGCGTGCCGCCGTACAGCCACCCGGCGTGCGTGGCGAGCGCCGTCACCAGCCCCATCAGCATGCCGCCGGTCCCGTCGCCGTCCGCCACCGGCAGCAGCCCCACGGCGAACGCGATGGGCACGACGACGGGCGCGGTCATCAGATCCCCGCGGCGCACCCAGACGGCGGTCAGCACGCACACCGGCAGGAACAGCACGCCGTACGCCGTCAGCGACGCCCCGAACAGCACCGCGCAGAGCCCGCCGATCAGGAACATCACCAGCGCGCAGAACAACCCGCTGCCCAGTCCGGTCAGCCGGGGGTTCGGCATCCTGGCCAGGGCGGGTGCCGGCGCGGGGGCCGGCCGCCGTACGGCCGCCGGACGGCGCTGGGGCCCCGGCTGCCGGACCGCTCGCACCGCTCCGCCGTCCGCTCCTCGTCCCGCCTGCGGCGGCAGGGACGACCTCGGCCGGTCACGTCGCGGTCCGTACTGGGCAGGTCGCGTCCTGTATCGCTCCACTGCACCAACTTAGGTCGTTCAATATGCTGAATAGCCCCTCAGACACGCCGGGGACCGAGGCTTGGCCAAGCGTTCGATACGCCGCCGGCAGGGTTCCGGGTACGCCGTAGACTGGTGGATCGGCCGGTCCCCTGGCCCTCTGGCCCTCTCCACTCACGGGAAGTCGCAACGTGTCGCTCACGATCGGAATCGTCGGTCTGCCGAATGTCGGCAAGTCGACCCTGTTCAACGCCCTGACCAAGAACGACGTGCTGGCGGCCAACTACCCGTTCGCCACCATCGAGCCGAACGTGGGCGTCGTCGGCGTCCCCGACCCGCGGCTCGGCAAGCTGGCCGAGATCTTCAAGTCGGAGCGGGTCCTCCCGGCCACGGTCGACTTCGTCGACATCGCGGGCATCGTGCGCGGCGCGTCCGAGGGCGAGGGCCTGGGCAACAAGTTCCTCGCGAACATCCGCGAGTCCGACGCGATCTGCCAGGTCATCCGCGCCTTCAAGGACGAGAACGTCGTGCACGTCGACGGCAAGGTCTCGCCCAAGGACGACATCGAGACGATCAACACCGAGCTGATCCTCGCGGACCTCCAGACCATCGAGAAGGTCCTGCCGCGTCTCCAGAAGGAGTCGCGGATCAAGAAGGACATCCAGGCCAAGGTCAAGGCCGTCGAAGAGGCCAAGGAGATCCTGGAGAAGGGCGACACGCTCTTCGCGCACGGCATCGTCCAGGGCGGCGAGCGCAACGAGCTCCTCCACGACCTGCACCTGCTCACGACCAAGCCCTTCCTCTACGTCTTCAACGTCGACGAGGACGAGCTGGTCGACGAGGACTTCAAGAACGAGCAGCGCGCCCTGGTCGCCCCCGCCGAGGCGATCTTCCTCAACGCCAAGCTGGAGGCGGACCTCGCCGAGCTCGACGAGGACGAGGCCCTCGAACTCCTCCAGTCCGTCGGCCAGGAGGAGCCCGGCCTCGCCACCCTCGCCCACGTCGGTTTCCGCACGCTCGGCCTCCAGACCTACCTGACGGCCGGCCCCAAGGAATCCCGCGCCTGGACGATCAAGAAGGGCGCCACGGCCCCCGAGGCCGCCGGCGTCATTCACACCGACTTCCAGAAGGGCTTCATCAAGGCGGAGGTCATCTCCTTCGACGACCTGGTGGAGACGGGATCGGTGACGGAGGCCCGCGCGAAGGGCAAGGCGCGCATGGAGGGCAAGGACTATGTGATGCAGGACGGGGATGTCGTGGAATTCCGGTTCAATGTGTGAGCGGATGAAATAACACCACGTCGCTGACGCGGCAAACATGCAGGCCAGAAGGGTGGAAGCCCGGCCCCTTCATCAACCCCGTGCTGGATCGGTGCTGGATATTCTGACCCGATGTCAGGAGTGCTCAGGTGTCGTAGACGGTGGAGCGATGCCCGACGTGCACGACCCACACCACCAGCTCACCGTTGTCGATCGTGTAGATCACGCGGTAGTCGCCTACGCGTAGGCGGCGCCGGTCGGGCTGGGAGGCCAGGGCCGTGGTGTTGAACCCCAGCGGGTCGCTCTCCAGCTCAGTCAGCTTGGCCAGAATACGGAGGGCCATGTCTCGCGGGACCTTGCGGAGTTCAGCCTGAGCCTCGGGTCGGAAGACGGTGCGGTACTCACTCACTGCGCGCCAGCGTCTCCCTCATGATTTCCTCGATCGGGATGCCGGGTGCCGGGTTGGCCATGCGCTCGTCGATGATTCGGTTGATCTCGCGCTCTTCCCACTCCTGGTACTTCCGGAGCACTTCGATGGACACCACGGCAGCCACCTGCTTGCCTCGGCGCGTGATCACCGTGGGCACGTCGTCGCGGTCAGCCCGCTCCACGACCTCGGCCAGGTGTGCCCGGACATCGCGGATGGACTCTATGGGCAGCGGCTGTGTCATGCGCACAAGGGTACCGAGTGTCGCATGTGTACACAACGGCTCATTGTCGCGCTCCGGGGTGCTGGGTGAACCGCAACCGTGTTGATCTGTGCTGGATGCGATGTTGAAAGGTGTGTCTTCACAGGTGAGAGCGTTGTGGTGGACGTTCCGGTTCATCGTGTAGGCGCAATGCGCCCCGCCGCGTCAGGCGAACGCACAGGTCAGGATGGCCCGATTCTGCGGAGTCGGAAGGCGTCCACCTCGTCCTGTGCATAGCGCCAGAGACCTGCCGGCGTCTCGACGGCCGTCCTCAGCTCGCGGGCCAGGTCCGGGAACTGTTCCCACACCTGCGGCCTCCGGGTCACGACGGCGTACAGCAGGTCGTCGTCGTACCAGCCGCCGGCGGCCTGCGCGGGCGCGGTGTCCCGCAGGATCCGGACCGCGAGCGGGAGCAGCCAGGGCAGCTACAAGAACCGTCGCAGGCGTAGCTCTCGGTCCGGTCCCGCGCGGTGACGCCCGTGACTCCTGCGGCGTCCAGATCGAAGTGGGCGGTAACGTACTGACTCCCGGTCGACGGCGGCCTCGGCCAGGGCCTGTCCTCTCCCGAGGGCCAGGCGCCGCCGGACGTGTGTGCCGACCGGCCGGTGCACGGACAGCGTGCCCCGCGGGAAAGCCGCGGCCGACGGGTCGTCGGGGGAGTAAACCGGCCCCGGCACGCACAACGGTGGGACGGTCACGGTGCCTTGGTGCCCGGCTCGGCCGTGCGCTTACCCGTTTGCATGGCATCGTCCGTGCGCGTCACACGGGAAGCGTGGTAGGCGGGCCCGACCGAGGTATCACCAACTGGCCGGCCCCAGACGCCCTTCGGCCGCCCACCGCTGGTCCCCGCCGACATGACCTACCCCCTGGCACGACTCCCTCCCGCAGGGCCCTTGTGCAATTCCTGTGGAGGGCTCAATCTTTCGCTGACGCGCCGATGCCGTCCGTTGATTGACATGACCATGACTTTCGGGCGGCCGGCGGGCTGCACCACACCCCACAGCGCACCACCGATTGAGGAGGACCCCTCAGATGGCAGTGATGCGTACTCCCCACGGATCCACCCGGCGAAGACTGGCCGCGCTCGGCGCGACGGCCACCGCGGCGCTCGTCGCGAGCCTCGTCTCCGCCCTGCCCGCCGGCGCGGTCCCGGCCGCGGCCGAAGGGCGCATCCAGTACGAGGGCGCGGCGAACGCCGTCGCCGACAGCTACATCGTGACCCTGAAGACGCGGAAGGCCGGTTCCGCCGAGGGCCGGGCCCTGGCGCACAAGTACGGCGCCGACATCGAGCGGACGTACACCAAGGCCCTGAACGGCTACGAGGTCGAGGCGTCCGAGACCGAGGCGGAACGTCTCGCCGCCGACCCGGCCGTCGCCTCCGTCGTCCAGAACAGGACGTTCCGCGTCACCGGGACGCAGCCCAGCCCGCCGTCCTGGGGCCTGGACCGCATCGACCAGAAGAACCTGCCGCTGAACAGCTCGTACACCTACCCGGACAAGGCGGGCGAGGGCGTCACCGCGTACGTCATCGACACCGGCGTCCGCATCACGCACAGCGACTTCGGTGGCCGGGCCTCCTACGGCTACGACGCCGTCGACAACGACAACACCGCCCAGGACGGCCACGGCCACGGCACGCACGTCGCCGGCACGGTCGCCGGCGGTGCCTACGGCGTCGCCAAGAAGGCCAAGGTCGTCGGCGTCCGGGTGCTCAACAACTCCGGCCAGGGCACCACCGCCCAGGTCGTCGCGGGCATCGACTGGGTCGCCCGGAACGCCGTGAAGCCGGCCGTCGCCAACATGTCCCTCGGCGGTCCCGGCGACACCGCCATCGACACGGCCGTACGCAACGCCATCACCTCCGGCGTCACCTTCGTCGTCGCGGCAGGCAACGAGTCCACCAACGCCTCCACCCGGTCCCCGGCCCGCGTCACCGAGGCCGTCACGGTCGGCGCCACGACGTCCAGCGACGCCAAGGCGAGCTACTCCAACTACGGTTCGGTCCTGGACCTGTTCGCGCCCGGCTCCTCCATCACCTCGGCCTGGAGCACGAGCGACTCGGCGACCAACACCATCTCCGGTACGTCGATGGCGAGCCCGCACGTCGCCGGAGCCGCCGCCCTCCACCTGGCCGACAACCCCACGGCCACTCCGGCGCAGGTCTCCACAGCGCTGACGGCCGCCGCCACGACCGGCGTCGTCACCAGCCCCGGCACCGGCTCGCCCAACCGGCTCCTCAACGTCGGCGGCGGTACGACCACCCCGCCCGGTCCGCGCTTCGAGAACACCGCCGACCAGGCCATCGCCGACAACGCCACCGCCGAGTCCCCGGTGAACGTCACCGGCGTCTCCGGCAACGCGCCCTCGGCCCTGGCCGTCGAGGTCCACATCGTCCACACCTACATCGGTGACCTCCAGGTCCAGCTGATCGCCCCCGACGGCACGGCGTACACGCTCAAGGCGTACGGCACCGGCGGCAGCGCGGACAACATCGACACCACGTACACCGTGAACGCCTCCTCGGAGGCCGCGAACGGCACGTGGAAGCTGCGCGTGAGCGACAACGCCCGCTTCGACACCGGGCGGATCGACGCCTGGGCGCTCCAGTTCTGACCTCGTCCGTGACCGGCCGTCAGTCTCCTGACGTGTCCAGTACGTAGGCGTCCTCGTCCTCCGGGAAGGGCTTCGGGTCGGTGACCCAGCCCGCCGTGAGGACGAGGCTCGTCTCGCGGTGCACGGCCAGGAAGCCGAAGGGGCGGTCGAAGACGGCGTCGGCCCGTGTCGTCTCGTACTGTGGCTCGGGCCGCTCCTCCCACCCCAGCCACATCGCCTCCATCAGGGTCACGGCAGCGGCCCGGAATCCCTCCGCGCTGAAGGTCGCCCTGGCCGACTGCCGACCGGACGCCAGGACGAGCGGTGCGGCGCTGATGCCCGGGAAGTGGCCCGGGGCGCCGTCGGCTGCCGTGGCCAGACCGAAGGACTCCGCGTCGGCCAGCAGGTCGTGACCCGCGGTCAGGGTGAATTCGACGGTACTGAGCGTCAGGGCCGGTGGCTCGGGACGCAGGGTGCGGACCTTCTCCAGCCGGAGCCCGGGACCGGCCTGACCGCAGGGCAGGCGGCTCCCCGGTACGGCCGGCAGCGCGCCCGAGACGACGCCGACACCCGCCTCGATGACCTGCGGGGGCGTCAACGCCTCGTCCCCCAGCAGAAGAAGGACGTCGATACCGTTCGTGCCGCGCACCGTGGCCACCGTCACCGCGCCGCCCGGCGGCCGCGCGACCGCCACGGCGTCCAGCCCGGCGAGGGTGCGGGTGAGCCCGGCCCGGTCATGGCCGCGCCACGGCATCAGGTCCCCCTTGAACGGCACCTCCCAGTCCGTCCGCAGCACCAGCGCGGTGGCCAGCACCAGGACGGTGTCCGGCCGCAGCGCCGCCGGCATGTGCTCGATCGCCCCGCCCGTCCGCCGCGCGGCCCACACGTCCAGGGCTCGCCGGTCGGCCGCCGGATCCCCCGTCAGCACACCTTGCGCCTCCGGGGGCAGCCCCGCCGCCCACTCCTCGCGCAGCTCCACGGTCCGCTCGGTCCACAGCCCCAGCGCCGCTTCCAGACCGTCCACCTCCGCCAGCATCGTGAGCAACCCCCGCCCGGCCGCGCCCGCACGGTCCGCCGGCAGCCCGAGTGCCTCCGCCAGCTCCTCGCGGGCCCGGCCCGTCGCCCCGTCCGCGAGGGAAGCCAGCAAGGGCCAGACCCCGGCCGCCGAGAACACCGTGCCCTCGTGGATTCCCGCCGCCCAGCGTGCCGTCAGGCGGTTCACCGCCCGTACCGACGTACCGATCGTGTGCATTCCGCCCCCATGAGCCCGCCGCTTACGATGCGCGCAGCCGTACGTCGGTTTCGCACGGCCGCTCTCTCCCACCGCCTCAGCCAGGAGCACCGTACCCGTGTCGATACCCCCGCCCCCTGGGAACCAGCAGCCCCAGGATCCGTACGGCCCGCCGCCTGCGAACTGGCACCAGGGAGCCCAGGGTTACGGCCCCTGGGGCCACCACGGCCCCGCCGGCCGCCCGTACGGCGCACCGGTCTCCGTCAACGCGCTCGCCGTCACCGCGCTCGCGCTCGGCGTGCTCTGCTTCGTGCCCGCCGTGGGGCTCGTGCTGGGGCTCGTCGCGTTGCGGCAGATCAGGCGGAACGGCCAGAGCGGCCGGGGACTGGCGATCGCCGGGGCCGTGCTGTCGTCCGTCGGGATCGTGCTGTGGACGGTGACGCTGTCGACGGGTGCCGTGTCCGACGCCTGGGAGAAGTTCAAGGACGGGGCGCGGGGCAACGAGAGTCTGTCGCTGAGGAAGGGCGACTGCTTCGACGCGCCCGGCGGTCTGGAGGGTGACACCTACGACGTCGACCCGGTGTCCTGCGAAGGCGGGCACGACGGCGAGGTGTTCGCCGTCGTCACGCTGCCGGGCGGCGCGTTCCCCGGTGACGCGGAGGTCACCGACATCGCCGACGAGCGGTGCTACGAGCTCCAGGACCAGTACGCCATGGACTCCTGGGCGATGCCCACCGACGTCGACGTGTACTACCTCATGCCGTCGCGGGAAAGCTGGCGTTACGGCGACCGCGCGATCAACTGCGTCTTCGGCAACACCGACGCGAAGGCCGAGCTGACCGGCTCCCTGCGCGGCGACCCCACCACCCTCGACGGCGACCAGGTCGTCTTCCTGTCCACGGCGAACGCCGTCGACGCGGCGCTGTACGAGGAGCCCGAGAAGACCCCTGAGGACGACCTCGCCGGCCACCGGGCCTGGGCCCGGCAGATGGACGACGTGCTCGGCGAACAGATCGAGGCACTGCGCGGGCACTCCTGGCAGTCCACCGCCCAGCAGCCCGTCGCCGACCTGGTGAAGGACATGGAGGACGCCCGCGAGCAGTGGTCGAAGGCGAGCACGGCCGGTGACCCGGACACGTACTACACGCACTACGACAAGGCATACGAGTACGTCGACGGCCCGGCGACCGTCACCGCGCGCAAGGCCCTCGGTCTCGCGACGGCCCCGCCGACCCCGGGCGAGACCGAGGGCGGGGACTCCGAAGCCGAGGTGTGACGGCGGCTATAGCGGGGAGAAAGTGCCTGCGTAAAGCCCTCGGGGCCGCCATGTCATCACATCGAGTGATTCTCTGGCCTTTGCTTGCACCACACAACCTACGGTTGCCACGCTGTTGCTGTCTGTACAACCTGATGGGAGCGGCCAGTGACATTCGGTGAGCAGCCGGCGTACCTGCGCGTCGCGGGTGATCTCCGCAAGAAGATCGTCGACGGTCAGCTCCCTCCGCGCACCCGCCTCCCCTCCCAAGCCAGAATCCGCCAGGAGTACGGCGTCTCGGACACCGTCGCCCTGGAGGCCCGCAAGGTGCTCATGGCGGAGGGCCTGGTCGAGGGCCGCTCCGGCTCGGGGACGTACGTGCGCGAGCGGCCCGTGCCCCGGCGCATCGCCCGCTCCGGATACCGCCCGACCGGCGGGGCCACGCCGTTCCGCCAGGAGCAGGCCGACGGCGAGGGGCGCGGCACCTGGGAGTCGAGCAGCGAGCAGTCCGAGGCCGGCGTCGCGGTCGCCGAGCGGCTGGGCATCGAGCCGGGGGAGCGCGTGATGTGCACGCGGTACCTCTACCGCGAGGGCGGCGAGGCGATGATGCTCTCCACGTCCTGGGAGCCGCTCGCCGTCACGGGCCGGACGCCGGTGATGCTGCCGGAGGAGGGGCCGCTCGGCGGCATGGGCGTCGTCGAGCGCATGCGCGCGATCGACGTGATCGTGGACAACGTCACCGAGGAGGTCGGCGCCCGCCCCGGGCTCGCGGAGGAACTGCTCGTCCTCGGTGGCGTCCCCGGCCATGTGGTCCTGGTCATCCAGCGCACGTTCTACGCCTCCGGCCGCGCGGTCGAGACGGCCGACGTGGTCATCCCGGCTGATCGGTACCGGGTCGCCTACCACCTTCCGGTCAAGTAGCGAACGCTCACATCCGCCCCGTGGCGCGCTCCCCGCGCGCCCCGCTCACACGACCACCGCGGGAGCCGTCCTCGGCCGGGGTGGATCGCCTCCCTCGGCCGGCCGTCGTTCTCGCAGGTGGGCGGCGGCGCATGCGGCATGCCTCCGACCGGGTGCGCCGAGGTGCGCGGACGGCGCGTTCGTGGTCGTGCGCCCCCTGCGTTCTGGCTGGTTGCGTACCTCTTTGTGAAAAGCCGTATTCGCTGCGTGAAGGTTAGGCGTAGGCTCGGGCATATGCGCATTGCGGTTTCCTTATCGGGTGGGGCACGGCACAGGCCGCGGGTGGGAAGTGGAGGGGCGCGATGAACGACAGCACGATCACTCTTCCCTGGCTCGTGATACGCGAGGACGACAACGGCAACCGCTACCGGGTCGGCCGGTACGCGACCCGGGCCGAGGCCCAGAAGATCGCGGACAGCCTCGACGGCCGCGGCCACAAGCAGCTCTACTGGGTCGAGCGGCTCGGTCAGAACGGGCAGGGCGGGGTGCACGACTGACTCGGGCGTGCCTGCGCTGAAAGTCGGTGCCCGGCCGCGCTCCCGTAGGCCCTGTCGTCACATTCCCGCCTGCCCCGCGACGCCATGCACGCGCTCTCGCCGCACCGGGCGCAGACCCACGTACAACCAGTACGCGGGTCCGCGCCCGGCACGCCGAGAGCACGCACCTGACGCCGCAGTGCCCGCCCTCCGGGCGGACGACGGGAATGTGACGACAGGGCCTAGGCTCCCCGCATGAGTGAGCGGATCGTCGTCGTGGGTGCCGCGCTGGTCGACGACGGGCGGCTGCTGGCCGCCCGGCGCAGCGCGCCCGTCGAATTGGCCGGGCGCTGGGAGCTGCCCGGCGGCAAGGTCGAGCCGGGGGAGACGGCCGACGCGGCGCTGGTGCGGGAGCTGCGCGAGGAACTCGGCGTCGACGCCGAGGCCGGCGGGCGCGTCCCGGGGGAGTGGCCGCTGAAGTCGCCGTACGTGCTGCACGTGTGGACCGCGCGCCTGCGGCCCGGCTCCGCCGCCCCCAAGCCCCTTCAGGACCACGACGAACTGCGCTGGCTCGGCCCCGGCGAGATCTGGGACGTGGACTGGCTCGACCAGGACGTGCCCGCGGTGCGGCGGACTCTCGCGCACCTGGGGCCTCTCGGCGGCCCCGGCACCGGAGAAGTGCCCGGCGCCTGAGGCCAACCGGGGGCGGGCGAGGCCCGAAGATGGCCGTGCGAGCGCCCCTTACGCCTTTCGTGCCACAGTGCGCTGCCCCGTGCGGTACTCCGCCCCTGATATCGGGTATGTGCCCATTAACCCCATGAAACAGGACATGGGCGGGTTCGCTGCCGGGGAAGTGATCGGCGTGATCGACACCGAAGGTGACCGCGCCGAGTGGACCTTTCCCGCCGAGCCGGGCGCCGTGCGCACCGCCCGGCAGGCCGTCCGCGGCCGGCTCCGCGGCTGGGGCCTCGACAGCCTCGCCGACCTCACGGCGTTGTTGGTCAGCGAGTTGGTCACCAACGCCCTGCGGCACGCCACGGGCCCCATCGGCGTCCGCCTGGTCCGCCCCTCCGAACTGAACGGCGTCCTCCTGGTGGAGGTCTCCGACCCGCTCCCGGACCCGCCCCGCGAGCGCGCCGCCCGGCCCGAGGACGAGAGCGGCCGCGGGCTCCAACTGGTCGCCTCCTCCTGCCGTCGCTGGGGCACCCGGCCCGGCGGCGTGGGCAAGACCGTGTGGTTCGAACTCGCGGTTCCGGAGTGAAAAATCGGTGTACGTCCGCCCTGCCGCTGTCGAGCGAATGGTTCAGGCCAGTGGCGGTTGGCGACGGACGGGATTCGACGCCGTGTCCCCTGGTTAGAAGACTGGAAGTGTTGTCACGGTCCGGACCGAAAACCATCGGGACCGTGCTGTGATCGTGAACACCGTGTTGTGCGGCACCGTAGTGCTGGATACTGCGGGCAGCCGCCCCCGGTGACCGGTGCCGGACGCGGTGAGCTGGAGGGGACGGTTCGCGTGAGCGAGATACCAGCGAAGGCCACGGAGTCCGAGGACCCGTCGGCGGGCGCTAGGGCGATGGCCGCGGACGGCCTGGCCTCCGCGGTGGGAGGTGCGCTCGCGGCTGACGGGGTGCAGCCCGGGGACGCCATGTGGCAGAGCAGTCCCCCGGGATCCATCTACGACTACATCAAGGTCGCGTCCTTCTCCATCGGCCCCGACGGGCTCGTCGACCAGTGGAGCCTGCGCGCCGAGCACCTGTTCGGCATTCCCGCCGAACGCGCCGTGGGCATGGACCCCATCGAGACGTTCATCGACCCGCGCCTGCACGAGCGGGGCTTGCGCAAGATGGCGGAGATCCTCGACGGCCGTGAGTGGACCGGTGTGGTGCCCTTCCGGATGCCGAAGGACGCCGAGGGAGAGTGCGGACGCGAGGGGCTCGCCGAGGTGTACGTCATGCCGACGCGCACCGAGGACGGCGAGAAGGCCGCCGTCTGCATCGTCGTCGACGTGCGCACGCTGCGCAGCATCGAGACCGACCTCGCCGCCTCGCAGGCCATTTTCGGTCAATCCCCGTTCGGTTTCCTGCTGATCGACGCCGACCTGCGGGTCCGCCGCGCCAACCACCGGTTCGCGTCCGTGTTCGGCGGCGAGCCCGACGACCACCGCGGCAAGGGCGTCCACGACTACCTCCAGCGCGGCGAGGCCGAGCGGGTCGCCGCCACGCTGCGCCGCGTGCTGGAGACCGGCAACTCCATCACGGACATGCACGTCACGGGCTTCGTGCCGGGCTCCGACGAGCGCCGCCACTGGTCCGTCAACCTCTATCGCGTGCACAGCGGTTCGGGCCGGCCGATCGGCATCGCCTGGCTCGGCACGGACATCACCTCGCGCCGCGCCGCCGCCCGCGAGGCCGCCGCCGCCCGGCGCAACCTCGCCCTGCTGAACGAGGCCGGCGCCCGCATCGGCAACTCCCTCGACCTGGAGACCACGGCCCGGCAGCTCCTCGACGTGGTCGTACCCGGCTTCTGCGACCTGGCCACCGTCGACCTCTACCAGGGCCTGCTGGTCGGCGACGAGACCCCGCCCGGGCTCGCCGACGGCAGCGCCGAACTGCGCCGGGTGGCCTTCGCCAGCGCCGTCTCCGACGCGCCCTTCACCGGCACCGGCGTGCCCGTCGCGGTCGGCGCCGTCCACCACTACCCGTTCAACTCGCCCTGCGCGGACGCCCTGCGCACGGCCCGCCCGCAGACCGTCCCCGGCGAGGACGGCGGACTCGTGCAGTCCACGCTCGCCGTGCCGATGGTCGCCCATGACACCGTCGTCGGGCTCGTGCAGTTCGCCCGTACGAAGGGCAGCGAGCCGTTCGGCGACCGGGACCGCGACCTCGCCGTGGAGCTGGCGGCGCGCGCGGCCGTCTGCATCGACAACGCCCGGCTCTACCGGCGCGAGCACCAACGCGCGTTGATACTGCAACGGTCCCTTCTCCCGCCCGGCGACCCGGAGGCCTCCGGTCTCGACATCGCCTGCCGCTATCTGCCCGGCAACGCCAACACCGGCCGGCCCAGCGAGGTCGGCGGCGACTGGTTCGACGTCATCGAACTCCCCGGGCACCGCACCGCGCTGGTCGTCGGCGATGTCATGGGCCGCGGCCTGCGCGCCGCCGTCGCCATGGGCGAACTCCGCACGGCGGTACGCACCCTGGCGCAGCTCGACATAGAACCTGCCGAGGTGCTCTCCCAGTTGGACGAGATCGCCCGCGGCCTCGGCGCCCCCGGCGGAGTCCAGCAGGCGACCAGGGCGGCCCGCCGGCCCCGGGAGGCGGATCTGTCGGAGGTGTACCTCGCCACCTGCGTCTACGCCGTCTACGACTCCGTCACCCGGCGCTGCACCTTCGCCAACGCGGGCCATCTGCCGCCCGTCCTGGTCGAACCGGGCGAGCCGGCCCTGATGCTCGACGTGCCGCCGGGCCTCCCGCTCGGCGTCGGCGGCGAGCCCTTCGAGGAGGTCGAGGTCGAACTTCCCGAGGGTGCCCTGCTCGCGCTCTACACGGATGGACTGGTCGAAAGCCGCGACCACCCCCTCGACGAGGGGCTCCAGGCCTTCGTCAGCACCCTGTCCGACCCCACCCAGCCGCTGGAGGACGTCTGCGACCACGTCCTCAACACCCTCGACACCCATCACGGCGAGGACGACATCGCGCTGCTGATGGCACGTGTACAGGGCCTGCCCACCGAGTCCGTCGGTGACTGGACCCTGCCGCGCGAGCCGCGCAGCGTGGGCCGGGCCCGCGAGTACGCGCGTGCCCAGCTGCTCAGCTGGGACATGGAACCCCTGGTCGACACCACGGAGCTCCTGGTCAGCGAACTCGTCACCAACGCCCTGCGCTACGGCGAGGGCGAGATCCGCCTGCGGCTCCTCCTCGACCGCACCCTGGTCTGCGAGGTCTGGGACTCCGGCCTGGTCCAGCCCCGCCGCCGCCGTGCCCGCGACACCGACGAGGGCGGCCGGGGCCTCCAGCTGGTCGGCCTCCTCAGCGCGGCGTGGGGCTCCCGCCGCACACCTCGGGGCAAGACGGTCTGGTTCGAACTGCCCCTTCCCGGCGGCGAGACGAGCCTGACGGATCCGGCGGAGGCGCTGCTGAGCCTGTTCTGATCGCAACCGAACACCGGTACGGATCGTCCTCCCCGGCAACACCGACTGCATCACCGGGGGGAGACGGCATGGAACGCGTGGAGGGCACGACCCCGAACGAAGCCGCAGCGGCAGTCGCCGACGGGGAGGAACCTCCGCAGGGGCCACCCGCACCTGGTGGCCTCGGCGACGACGATGGCCGCACGGGTGGTGCGGACGGGAACAACCCGGCTGAAGACGAAGCCGGGGCCGGACGTCCCCGCCGCCGCTGGTTCAGACGCGCGGCCTTAGCCCTGCTCATCGCCCTCCTTCCCCTCCTGACCGCCGAAACAGCCCTCTACGTCAACTACCAGGGCGACCCCGCACAGGGCACTCACACCAGAAACCGCGACGCCCTCTGGCTCGGCCACGCCTGGGTCGACGGCCGCAAGAAGGACGCCGACGTCACCGCCCTGGCCCGCCGCCTGCAAGGCACCGGCATCCGCGACCTGTACGTCCACTCCGGCCCGCTGGAACACGACGGCACGCTCCCCGAGTCGGTGTATCCGAGGGCCCGCTGGTTCATCGACGCCGTCCACGAGAAACTCCCCGGGATCCGCGTGCAGGCCTTCCTGGGCGACGTCCTGGCCGGCGAGGGCGCCGACGGCATGGTCCTGGAGAAGCCGGACACCCGCGCCGCGGTCGTCCGCTCCGCCCGCCAGATCCTGGACACCGGCTACGAGGGCATCCACCTCGACCTGGAGCCCATGCCGTCCGGCGACCGCGACTACCTCACCCTCCTCGACGCCCTGCGTCGCGAGACCCGTTCCCGGGACGCACAACTCTCCGTCGCCGCCCACCAGATCGACCCGCTCCCGGCCCTCCACACCGTGTTCGGTCTCTTCACCGACCACCCCAAGTGGTGGTCCCAGGAGTTCTTCGGCCAGGTGGCCCGCCGCGTCGACCAGATCGCGGTGATGTCGTACGACACCGCGCAGCCCCTGGAGGGCACCTACGGGGGGTACGTCGCCCAGCAGACGTCCCTCGCCCTGGAGGTCACCCCGCCCTCCACCGACCTGCTGATGGGCCTGCCCTTCTACTGGGAGAGCAACTTCGACCACTGGGGCCACGCCGAGACCGTCCCCGCCGCCGTCCGGGGCGTCCGCCTGGGCCTGTCCCGCACGGACGCCGACCGGTCCCGCTTCGGTGTCGCGCTGTACATCGACTTCGCCGCGACCGAGGCGGACTGGAGTGCGTACAAGGAAGACTGGGTGCGGTGACCAGGACCCGAAAACCCCTCACCCGCACCGAACTCGCCCCCCTCATCCGCGCCGCTCTGGGACCCGGCCGCACCCTCACCGGTGTGGAACGCCTGCGCGGCGGCACCAAGAAGGGCGTCTACCGCCTGACCCTCGACGACGACTCCACGGCCGTCGCCTATGTGTGGTCGGCCGACGAGGACTACTGGGACCAGCCTGACCCCGACCCCCGGGACGTCTTCTCCCACGGCACCGGACTCGGCCTGTTCACGGCGGCCCACGACCGCCTGGCCGCCGCCGGCGTCCGCACCCCACGCCTGATCTACGCGGACGCCACACACACCCACCTCCCGGCCGACGCGGCCGTCGTGGAGGACATGACCGGCGGCAGCCTGGAGGACGCCCTCGCCCGGGACCCGCGGGAGGCACCCCGGCTCATGGACCGGATGGCGGACCTGCTCGCCACCCTGCACGCCCACACCGGCCCCCGCTTCGGGAAGGTCGCCGTCGTCGACAACGGCGGTTCCTCCCACGGCGTCACCTGCGAACAGCGCATCACCGACGGTGCCCTGCGCTGCGTCGCGGAGGCGGCCCGCCGTGAATCCCGTGCCGCCGCCGTACGCCGGGAACTGGAGGACACGATCCACGCCCTGGCCGCCGCGGTCCGCCCCCGCGACCGGCACACCCTCATCCACGCCGAACTGGGCCCGGACCACGTCCTGCTCACGCCCGACGGGCAGCCGGCACTCATCGACATCGAGGGCCTGATGTACTTCGACGTGGAGCACGAGCACGTCTTCCTCAAGCTCCGCTTCGGCCCTCACTACGACGCCCTGCGCGCCCCCGGCCTGGACGAGGCACGCATGCGCCTGTACCGCCTGTCGATGCACCTCGGCCTGGTCTCGGGGCCGCTGACGCTCATCGAGGGCGACTTCCCGCACCCTGAGCGGATGCGGGAGATCGCGGAGCACAACCTCCAGCAGGCGCTCAGCCTGCTGAAGAACGCCGTTTGATCTTCGAGCCCAGCCACACCAGCGGGCCGTACTTGCGGTCGATCGCCCGTTCCTTCAGCGGGATCAGCGCGTTGTCCGTGATCTTGATGCCCTCCGGGCAGACCTCCGTACAGCACTTGGTGATGTTGCAGTAGCCCAGGCCGTGTTCGTCCTGGGCGGTGGTCTTGCGGTCCAGGCCGGATTCCGCCGCCGCGTCCAGCGGGTGCATGTCCAGCTCCGCCACCCGCATCAGGAAACGGGGCCCCGCGAAGGCCTGCTTGTTCTCCTCGTGGTCGCGGACCACATGGCAGGTGTCCTGGCACAGGAAGCACTCGATGCACTTGCGGAACTCCTGCGGACGGTCCACGTCCTCCTGCATCATCCGGTACTCGCCGGGACCGAGATCCGCGGGCGGGACGAAGGACGGCACTTCCCTGGCCTTCTGGTAGTTGAAGCCGACGTCCGTGACGAGATCGCGGATCACCGGGAACGCCCGCAGCGGCGTCACCGTGATGGTCTCCTCCCGGTCGAACACCGACATGCGCGTCATGCACAACAGCCGCGGCCGGCCGTTGATCTCGGCGGAGCACGAACCGCACTTGCCCGCCTTGCAGTTCCAGCGCACCGCGAGATCGGGGGCCTGGGTGGCCTGGAGGCGGTGGATGATGTCGAGCACCACCTCGCCGTCGTTGACCTCGACCTTGAAGTCCTCGAGGCCGCCGCCTCCCAGGTCACCGCGCCACACCTTGAAGTGGGCCGTGTAGCTGCTCATTCGTACAGCTCCTCTTCGGCGAGGTACTTGACCAGCTCCTCCTTGTCGAAGAGGGCGAGCAGGTCGGCACGGACGGGTTCGGTGGTCTCGCGGGTGAGGGCGATCTGGCCGCGGACCGGGTCCGTGGCCGCCAGCCCGCCCGTCGGGTCGGTCAGCGCGCACAGCAGGTTGATCCGGCGCCACTTGCGGTCCATCCCCGGGTGGTCCTCGCGGGTGTGCCCGCCGCGCGACTCGGTGCGCTCCAGCGCGGCCCGCGCCACACATTCGCTGACCAGCAGCATGTTCCTGAGGTCCAGGGCGAGGTGCCAGCCCGGATTGAACTGCCGGTGCCCCTCGACGCCGGCCCGGCGGGCCCGTGCCCGCAGCTCGCCCAGCTTCTCCAGGGCCTGCTTCATCTCCGGCTCGCGGCGGATGATGCCGACCAGGTCGTTCATCGTCTGCTGGAGTTCCTGGTGCAGGGTGTAGGGGTTCTCCGGCGGGCCGCCCTTCGGCTCCTCGGTCTCGGCCTCGGCGGAGAAGGGCCGCAGGGCCTCGGCGGCGGCGGCGTCGATCTGGCCGTCGTCCACGACGGGCCGCGCCCCGGCCAGCCCCGCCGCGTACTCGGCCGCGTGCCAGCCCGCCCGGCGCCCGAACACCAGCAGGTCCGACAGGGAGTTGCCGCCCAGCCGGTTGGAGCCGTGCATGCCGCCGGCCACCTCACCGGCCGCGTACAGACCGGTCACCCCGCGCGCCGCCGCCGTGTCGGACTCGACCGCGATGCCGCCCATCACGTAGTGACAGGTGGGCCCGACCTCCATCGCCTCGGCCGTGATGTCGACGTCGGCCAGCTCCTTGAACTGGTGGTACATCGACGGCAGCCGGCGCTTGATCACCTCGGCGGGCATCCGGGTCGACACGTCGAGGAACACGCCCCCGTGCGGGGAGCCGCGCCCCTCCTTCACCTCGGAGTTGATCGCCCGCGCGACCTCGTCGCGGGGGAGCAGCTCGGGCGGGCGCCGGTTGTGGTCCGGGTCGTCGTACCAGCGGTCGGCCTCGTCCTCGGTCTCGGCGTACTTGTCCTTGAAGACGTCGGGGATGTAGTCGAACATGAACCGCTTGCCGTCGGAGTTGCGCAGCACCCCGCCGTCGCCGCGCACCGACTCGGTGACGAGGATGCCCTTCACCGACGGCGGCCAGACCATCCCGGTCGGGTGGAACTGCACGAACTCCATGTTCAGCAGCGGAGCGCCCGCGAGGAGCGCCAGCGCGTGACCGTCGCCGGTGTACTCCCACGAGTTCGACGTCACCTTGAAGGACTTGCCGATGCCGCCCGTGGCGATGACGACGGCCGGTGCCTCCAGGACGAAGAAGCGGCCGGACTCGCGCTCGTAGCCGAAGACCCCGGACACGCGCCCGTCCTCTTTCAGGACACGGGTGACCGTGCACTCCTGGAAGACCTTCAGCCGGGACTCGTAGTCGCCGGTCTCCTTGAAGTCCTCCTGCTGGAGCGCGACGATCTTCTGCTGGAGGGTGCGGATCAGCTCCAGGCCCGTGCGGTCGCCGACGTGCGCGAGGCGCGGGTACTCGTGGCCGCCGAAGTTGCGCTGGGAGATCCGGCCGTCCTTGGTGCGGTCGAACAGCGCGCCCCAGGTCTCCAGCTCCCACACCCGCTGCGGGGCCTCCTGCGCGTGCAGCTCGGCCATCCGCCACTGGTTGAGGAACTTGCCGCCGCGCATGGTGTCGCGGAAGTGGACCCGCCAGTTGTCGTTCTCGTTGGCGTTGGCCATCGCCGCCGCGATACCGCCCTCGGCCATCACCGTGTGCGCCTTGCCGAACAGAGACTTGCAGATCACGGCCGTACGGGCGCCCCGCTCGCGTGCCTCGATGGCGGCGCGCAGCCCGGCGCCGCCCGCCCCCACCACGACGACGTCCCACTCCTGCCGGTCGACCACGGACATCAGAACGCACCCCTCATCAGAAGAACCGCGGATCGTCGAAGGCACCGGACGCGACCAGGTAGACGTAGAAGTCGGCGAGCGCCACGCTCACCAGCGACGCCCAGGCGAGCAGCATGTGCCGGGCGTTGAGCTTCCCGACCCACTGCCACATCCGGTACCGCACGGGATGCTTGGAGAAGTGCTTGAGCTTGCCGCCGACGATGTGCCGGCACGAGTGGCAGGACAGCGTGTACGCCCAGATCAGCACGATGTTGACCAGGAACACGAGCGTGCCGAGGCCCATGTGGCCCCACTCGTAGTTCTCGTCGCGGAAGGCGAGCACGGTGTCGTAGCTGAGGATCCCGGCGACGAGGAGCGCGGCGTAGAAGAAGTACCGGTGGATGTTCTGGAGCACCAGCGGGAAGCGGGTCTCACCCGTGTACTTCCGGTGCGGCTCGGCCACCGCGCAGGCCGGCGGGGACGCCCAGAAGCCCCGGTAGTAGGCCTTGCGGTAGTAGTAGCAGGTCAGACGGAAGCCGAGCGGGAAGATCAGGATGATGATCGCGGGGGAGATCCCCCACCAGCCGCCGAAGATCTCCCAGTTCGGGCCGGCCTTCATCGGCTCGCAGTTCTCGGCCAGGCAGGGGGAGTAGAAGGGCGAGACGTACGGCGCCGCGTAGTAGTCCGCGTTCGCGAAGGCCCGCCAGGTCGAGTAGACGATGAAGGCCAGCAGACCGGCGACCGTGCCGGCCGGGGCCAGCCACCAGCGGTCGGTGCGCAGGTGCGGGGCGTCGATCGCGGCGCGCGTACCCGCCCGTACGCCGCCGCTTCGGGGTTGGGGTTGTGTGGCGGGAGGTTCCGTACCAGTGGCCACTGTGACGACTCCGGTCGGGTTCGGGGGAGGTGCCGGTCGCTCGACGCCCTCCCGGTCAGGGAGCGCGCCGGTCCCGGGCGCCGAGTCCCTCGTCGTCCGAGTCGACCCACAGCGCGGGGTCGTACGGCGCGTCCGAGATGGTGACGAGGTCGGGGCGCTTCGGAGCGGCCGGCGTGGCGGCGGCGTCGCGCAGCAGGGCGACGCTCTCGCGCAGGTGGTTGGCGTCGGCACGGACGCGGCGCATCTCCAGGCCGCCGGTGCCGAGCTGCTTCTCCAGGCGCCCCAGCGAGCGGAACAGCTCGTCGAGACTGCGCTGGACTGACGTCAGTTCGTCGTGAACGGACATGACTTGCCCTCACTTCCACGGGTCCTTCGAGGCCCAAGGCGGCAACGTTCATGCGCCTGCGAGTGTTGCGCGTCACACCTTGTGCTGTGAAGGGATGTGCATCGATTGGCCGAGGCGCGCGGGTGCACCCTGCGGTGCGCTGCGCCACACGGGTGACTTCCCGCCCGTGACCGCCGTGTCGCCCTGTGTTGCTGAACCCTTTCCTCTTCAGTGGCCGCATACATCAGACAAACACCAAATACCGCCAAAAGTGATCGTAACGCCCGCGGCTTCCCGGAGGTAGCACAGATGTCCCAGCACGGTGTCGGCCCGCGTGCGGTCACGCGCTCGGTCGCCTTCCTCACCGCGGGTGTGCTCGCGGTTCCCGCGCTCGCCGGATGCGGCTCCGAGGACCCCGCGGGCAAGCCGCTCGCCGCGCCGGACATCCAGCCCGCGGGCCGCGACCGGATCGCCGACGGCGGCACCCTGCGCTGGGCCGTGGACTCCGTGCCCGACACCCTCAACACCTTCCAGTCGGACGCCGACGCCACCACCACCCGCGTCGCCCAGGCCGTCCTGCCGTCGATGTTCCGGATGAACGCCAGTGGCCGTCCCGAGCGCAACCCCGCCTACCTGGAGTCCGCCGAGGTCGTCGAGACCGAGCCCAAGCAGGTCGTCCTGTACAAGCTGAACCAGCAGGCCGTCTGGAGCGACGGCCGGGAGATCGGCGCCGCCGACTTCGCCGCCCAGTGGCGAGCCCTGTCCGGAAAGGACACCGCCTACTGGACCGCCCGCAACGCCGGCTACGACCGCATCCAGAAGATCGAGCGCGGGGACAGCGCCCTGGAGGTCAAGGTCACCTTCAGCCGCCCCTACGCCGACTGGCGCTCGCTGTTCTCGCCGCTGTACCCGAAGGACGTCATGGGCAGCCCGGACTCCTTCAACGACGGGGCACGCAAGAAGCTCAAAGTCACCGCCGGTCCCTTCTCGGTGAAGGAGGTCGACCGCGAGGACGACGAGATCACCCTCGCCCGCAACCCGCGCTGGTGGGGCAAGCCGGCCAAGCTCTCCGAGATCGTGCTGCGCACCGTGCCGCGCGACAAGCGGGCCGCCGAGCTGGCCGCCGGCACCCTCGACGTGGCCGAGATCGACCCCTCCGCGGCCCGCCGCATCACCGTCGCCGCCCGGCCCCGCAGCTCCAGCAGCCCGCTGATGGGCCCCGGCGCCGACCGGTCGGCCGCGGACGCCCTGCGCTCGTGGGCCGTCGCCAACGGCACCGACGAGGACGCCGCCGACGAGGAGACCGTCGCCCGCAAGAAGCTGCGCAAGGCGGTCACCAAGTACACCCGGCAGCAGCAGGCCCTGCGCGGCTTCGAGGTGCGCAAGTCCCTGGAACCCGCCTACACCCAGCTCGCCCTGAACGGCGCCGAGGGCCCGCTCGCCGACGAGCGCGTCCGCAGGGCCGTCGCCCGCGCCCTCGATCGCAAGGAACTGGCCGAGGCCGTCCTGAAGCCCCTGGGTCTGCCGGCCGTCCCGGTCGGCAGCCACCTGGCCCTCTCCGGCCAGGCCGCCTACGCCGACAACAGCGGCGCCCTCGGCGGCCAGGACACCAAGGAGGCCCAGGCCCTGCTCGCGGACGCCGGATGGGTGCGCGGCGGCCCCGTCAAGGAGCAGGAGAAGAAGAAGGAGGGGGAGAAGGCGGCCGGAGCCGAGGGCGAGAAGGCCGGCTCCGCCAAGGAGGAGCCGGACGACGACGGCACGTACGTCGTCGGCGAGGACAACAAGGCACACGGCCGGCAGGACCCCGCCGACCACCTCGCCCACGACGGCAAGCAGTACCAGCAGCCCGCCCAGGGCGGCGCCCCCGGCGCGTACGCCCCCAAGGGCACCGCCGCCCCGGCGAACCGCGAGGCCGTCCCGCTCGCCAAGAACGGCAAGGCCCTCACACTCCGCTTCGTGCTCCCCTCCGGGCCCGGCTCCCAGACACTGCGCACGGTCGCCGACCGCATCTCCCGCATGCTGGAGCGCGTCGGCATCGGCACGGACATCTCCAAGGTCTCCGACGAGTCCTATTTCAAGGACCACATCGCGTCCGGCCAGTACGACCTCGCCCTCTACTCCTGGCCCGCCACCGCCTTCCCCGCCACCGACGCCCGTCCCGTCTACGCCAAGCCCGTCCCGGCCGCCGACGGCTCCCTGAACGTCGAGCAGAACTACACCCGGGTCGGCACCGACCAGGTCGACCAGCTCTTCGACGAGGCCGTGTCCACCCTCGACGAGGGCGAGTCCCGCTCCCTCATCCGCAAGGCCGACTCCCGCATCTGGGCCGCGGCCGGCTCCATCCCCCTCTTCCAGCGCCCCCAGCTCATCGCGGCCCGCAAGAACCTCGTGAACACCGGCGCCTTCGGTTTCGGGACCCCGGTCTACGAGGACATGGGCTTCCTGAGGAAGGGCGCGAAGCCGGCGGCGGGGCCGTCGGCGAAGGGATCAGCCGCCCGGTAGCTCTGGGAACGCTCAAACGTCTTGCCGTCCCCGCCCGGCGTCCGCACCATGGCATCAGCAGTGATCATGGTGCGGACGCCGGGCGTCCGTGCACGGGGGGGACGGGGGCCGGCGGATGCGCGGCACGGTACGGCGGGTCTGCGTGGCCGGGTTGGTCGTCGGGGCGCTGGTGACGGGACTGACGGCATGCACCGGGGAGACGGAAGGTGACGGCACGGTCCGTGAGACCGGCGGGGCCCGAGCGAAGGCCTGCGCGCAGGGCACCTTCACCTGGTCCCACGTCACCACGCGAGACCGGCTGACCGGGGTCTCCGAACTCGAGCGACTCGGCGCGGGCGGCGGCGCACTGCGGAACCCGATGCGGCGGGTGTACACCCCCAGGCCCTCGGTGCGCGCCGACGGACCGGCCCCGCCCGCGGCCGAGATCCTCTTCTCGTTCGGCAAGAAGACCGGCGAGATCGACTCCGACGCGCGCACCCTGGCGGAGTCCGGCGGAGACACCTGGGCGTTCACCGACGTCCGGCTCCCGGCCCCGGAGCTCGACGACGACCGCGTCACGCCCCGAGCGGCGGGCGAGTTCGTCCAGTACGCCGGGGTGAGGGAAGTGTCGGCGGACTTCCGCTACACGTGCCCGGACGGCAGGACCGTCTCCGGGCACGCCCGGAACTGGACGGTCGACATCGGCGGCCTGATGGACTGCGAGGAGAAGGCCGACTCGCCCCTGGCCCGCGCGGCCGCCCGGCACTCCTGCGAACCGTCGGCCCCCGGAAGGCCCGGGCACTGACGCCAAGGACCTCAAAACAGGCCCTGACCTGCGCTGACGTAGGCTGGCTAACCCCACCGGCAGCAGACCCGTACCATGGGGTGAGGCCGTGGCATGTTGAGCCCGGCAGGGCCCGCGCACCACCGATGCACGCGCAGGGCATTCCTCACACTCCGGGAGTACGCCTTCTTATGGCCACGCGCCACGACATCCGCAACGTCGCCATCGTCGCTCACGTCGACCACGGCAAGACCACCATCGTCGACGGCATGCTGAAGCAGGCCGGCGCCTTCGCCGCGCACCAGCTCGAAGGCGTCGACGACCGCATGATGGACTCGAACGACCTGGAGCGTGAGAAGGGCATCACGATCCTGGCCAAGAACACGGCGGTGAAGTACCACCCGAAGGACGGGGGGGACGTCATCACCATCAACATCATCGACACCCCCGGCCACGCCGACTTCGGTGGCGAGGTGGAGCGCGGTCTGTCGATGGTGGACGGTGTCGTCCTGCTCGTGGACGCTTCCGAGGGCCCGCTCCCGCAGACCCGCTTCGTGCTGCGCAAGGCGCTCCAGCAGCGGCTGCCCGTCATCCTGTGCATCAACAAGACGGACCGCCCGGACTCCCGGATCGACGAGGTCGTCAACGAGACCTACGACCTCTTCCTCGACCTGGACGCCGACGAGGAGCAGATCGAGTTCCCGATCGTCTACGCCTGCGGCCGCGACGGCATCGCCTCGCTGACCAAGCCGGACAACGGCACGGTCCCGGCCGACTCCACCAGCCTGGAGCCGTTCTTCTCCACGATCCTGGAGCACATCCCGGCCCCGACCTACGACGAGGCCGCCCCGCTCCAGGCGCACGTCACCAACCTGGACGCCGACAACTTCCTCGGCCGTATCGCGCTGCTCCGCGTCGAGCAGGGCGAGCTGCGCAAGGGCCAGACGGTCGCGTGGATCAAGCGCGACGGCTCCGTCAGCAACGTCCGCATCAGTGAGCTGATGATGACCGAGGCGCTGACCCGCAAGCCGGCGGAGCTGGCCGGCCCCGGTGACATCTGCGCCGTCGCCGGTATCCCGGACATCATGATCGGCGAGACCCTGGCCGACCCGGAGAACCCGGTCGCGCTGCCGCTGATCACGGTCGACGAGCCGGCGATCTCCATGGTCATCGGCACCAACACCTCCCCGCTGGTCGGCCGTGGTGCCACCGGCAAGGGCGCCGACAACAAGGCGGCCGTCAAGGACCGCAAGGTCACCGCCCGCCAGGTCAAGGACCGCCTCGACCGTGAGCTGATCGGTAACGTCAGCCTCCGCGTGCTGGAGACCGAGCGTCCGGACGCCTGGGAGGTGCAGGGCCGCGGCGAGCTGGCGCTGGCCATCCTCGTCGAGACCATGCGCCGCGAGGGCTTCGAGCTGACCATCGGCAAGCCGCAGGTCGTCACCAAGGAGGTCGACGGCAAGGTCTACGAGCCCGTCGAGCGCATGACGATCGACGTGCCCGAGGAGCACATGGGCGCCGTCACGCAGCTCATGGGCGTCCGCAAGGGCCGTATGGACAACATGTCGAACCACGGCTCCGGCTGGGTCCGCATGGAGTTCGTCGTGCCCTCGCGCGGCCTCATCGGGTTCCGGACCGAGTTCCTGACGCAGACCCGCGGCACGGGCATCGGCCACTCCATCCACGAGGGCTTCGAGCCCTGGTTCGGCACCCTCCAGACCCGTAACAACGGCTCCCTGGTCGCCGACCGCGCCGGTGCGGTCACCGCCTTCGCGATGACCAACCTCCAGGAGCGCGGCGTGCTCTTCGTGGAGCCGGGCACCGAGGTGTACGAGGGCATGATCGTCGGCGAGAACTCCCGCGCCGACGACATGGACGTCAACATCACCAAGGAGAAGAAGCTCACCAACATGCGGTCGTCCACGGCCGATGTGACCGAGTCGATCGTCCCGCCGCGCAAGCTGTCGCTGGAGCAGTCCCTGGAGTTCTGCCGCGACGACGAGTGCGTCGAGGTCACCCCGGAGGCCGTGCGCATCCGCAAGGTGAACCTGGACGCCCGCGAGCGCGCCCGCGCCGCGAGCCGCGCCAAGCACGGCTGACGCCTGCCGTAGGACGACGCCGGGCACCCCGCCTCGCGGGGTGCCCGGCGTCGTCGTAAAGCGGTGGGAACGAGAAGAGAAGGGTTAGGGAAAACCCTCGATTTGCCGGGGAGAGCCGTCCGGAGCGCCCCGTGCGCACTACCCTGCTGCGGAAGTGCCGCGCCCTGCCCGCGCACGGGTCCGTACAACAACCCTGCGGCAGAGGCTTCTTGAGCGCGTGACAGCCCTCGGTGGCACCTTGCACGGCGGCCACGGCAGGCGCAAGCGGTTTATCTCACTCTCGCGTCCGGAATACGGACACCCGCCACCGATAGATGTGTAACAAGTCCGTTTCGCAGGGATCTTTCACCAAACCCTTTGTCCGGATTTTGGAAGATGTATACGCGAGCTGTGATCGAACCGAGACCTCGAGAGTGTGGTTCGGCCCTGACGTTTGGCAGATAGTTAGGCGCGTAGAGCTCGGATGAACGGGTCACTCGCTGGAGGCGGCGCCGACTCACGAGCGCGGGGGCACCTGACGATTTCCGGCACCGGCGACGGGCGGTGGCGGTGGTCTGTCTGTGCTCCCTTTGCGGTGAACCAATGACTTCATAGGAGGAACCCATGCGCGGTGCCAAGAGCGCCAAGTGGGTCGCGGGGGCGATAGTTGTCGCTCTGGCCGCCACCGCCTGCGGCGGCAACGGTGATGGTGAGGGCAAGAGCAAGGGCTCCGGCCCTGCGGGATACGTCTCGATCGACGTCGGCGAGCCGCAGAAGCCGCTGATCCCGGCCGACACCAACGAGAGCAACGGCTCGTACGTCATCCAGTCCATCTTCACCCAGCTGCTGGACTTCGACTCCAAGGGCGAGATCGTCTACACGAACGCCGAGTCGGTCACGTCCGACGACTCGAAGACGTGGACGGTCAAGCTCAAGAAGGGCTGGAAGTTCCACAACGGCGAAGAGGTCACCTCCAAGTCGTACGTCGATGCTTGGAACTGGTACGCCAACATCAAGAACAACCAGCAGAACTCCTTCTGGTTCCAGGACATCAAGGGCTACGACGATGTCCACCCGGAGAAGGGCGCCCCGAAGGCCGAGGGCATGTCCGGCCTGAAGGTCGTGGACGACCACACCTTCACCATCGAGCTGAAGTACAAGATGCCGTACTTCAACTACAAGCTCGGCTACACCACGTGGGCCCCGCTGCCCAAGGTCTTCTACGACGACCCGAAGGCCTTCGGCCAGAAGCCGGTCGGCAACGGTCCCTACACCTTCGAGAAGTGGGACCACAAGAAGCTCATCCAGGTCAAGGCCTGGGACGGCTACCAGGGCCCGAACAAGGCGAAGAACAAGGGCGTCCAGTTCAAGGCCTACACGACGCTCGAGGCCGCCTACAAGGACGTCGTCTCCGGCAACCTGGACATGATCCGCCAGGTCGGCCCGACGGACCTGCCGAAGTACAAGCAGGACCTGGGCGACGGCGCCATCGAGCAGCCGTACGCGGCCATCCAGACGCTGACCCCGGCGTTCTACTCCAAGACCTTCAAGGACATCGACCCGAAGGTCCTCCAGGGTCTGTCGATGGCGATCGACCGTGACACGATCACCAAGACGGTTCTGAACAACACCCGTACGCCGGCCAAGGGCTTCACCCCGCCGGGCGTCAAGGGCTACCAGAACCTGGACACCGACGTGTTCACGTACAACCCGGCGAAGGCCAAGCAGCTCATCAAGGAGGGCGGCGGCGTACCGGGCAACAAGTTCACGGTCCAGTACAACACCGACGGTGGGCACAAGGAGTGGGTGACCGCGGTCTGCGAGTCCATCCGCAAGGCCACCGGCGTCGACTGCGCCGGCGACCCGAAGCCGGACTTCGCCACGGACCTCGAGGCCCGTGACAACGACCAGGTGAAGGGCATGTACCGCGGTGGCTGGGTCGCCGACTACCCGGTCAACGCCAACTTCATGAAGGAGCTCTACCACACCACCGCCGAGGCCAACAACGGTCGCTTCTCCAACAAGGAGATCGACGGGCTGATGAACAAGGCCGACAACGCCAAGTCCCTCGACGAGTCGGTGAAGGCCTTCCAGGAGGTCGAGAAGAAGCTGGTCGAGCACATGCCGGCCATCCCGCTCTGGTACTACCGCATCAACGGCGGCCACGGTAAGAACGTCGACAACGTCAACGTCGACTTCCACGGTGACCTCGAAGTGTGGGCCGTCACCACCAAGTAAGAGGAGTCTCGCGGGCTCTTCCCACTCGGCCGTAAGCCCACCGTCGATTCAGGCGGCGGTGGGAGGTGCGTGGGGCCGTCTCGTCACCAGGAGACGGCCCCCGCACCTGCGTTAACCCATCACGGAGGCACCTATGGGGCGCTATGTCGCACGACGACTGCTCCAGATGATCCCGGTGTTCATCGGGTCAACCTTGCTCATCTTCTGCATGATGTACGCCCTGCCCGGCGATCCCGTCCGGGCGATGATGGGGGATCAGGCGTACGACCCGACGGTGGTCGCGAGCATCAAGAAGGAACTCGGCCTCGATCAGCCGCTCCTTCAGCAGTACGTGAACTACATGACCGGGCTGTTCCAGGGCGACTTCGGTACCCAGATCGCCAGTCAGCGGCCCATCGCGGACGTCATCGCCGACGCGTTCCCGGTGACGATCAGGCTGACGCTCTTCGCCTTCACCTTCGTCACGCTCGTGGGCATCGGCCTCGGTGTGGTCGCCGGTCTGCGCCCCGACACGCTGCGGGACCGCGGGCTGCTGACGCTGACGCTGGTCCTCGTCTCGATGCCGTCCTTCGTGCTGGGCTTCCTGCTGCAGTACCTGCTCGCCTTCCAGTGGTCGGTCACCACACCCACGGTGACGGACTCGACGGACTTCTCCCAACTCATGCTTCCCGCCATCGTGCTGGCGTCCCTCTCGCTCGCCTACGTCGCCCGGCTGACCCGCACGTCGATCGCGGAGAACCTGCGGTCCGACTACATGCGCACCGCCGTGGCCAAGGGGCTGCCGCGCCGCCGTGTCATCGGTGTCCACCTGATGCGCAACTCGCTGATCCCCGTGGTCACCTTCCTCGGTATCGAGCTCGGCAACCTGATGACCGGCGCCATCGTGACCGAGGGCATCTTCAACGTGCGGGGTATCGGCATCGAGATCTACGATGCGCTCAGCCGTCGTGAAGGCGCCACGGTCGTGGGTATCGCCTCGCTGATGGTGCTCATCTACCTCGCCGCCAGCCTGATCGTCGACCTGCTTTACGCGGTCCTGGACCCGAGGATCCGGTATGCCTGACAAGACCGTCGAGAAGGTCGAAGCCCTTCCCGGTGACACCGCGAGCACCGCGGGCGTCATCGTGACCGACGCCGGCCCGGCTCCCGAGAAGGCGCGCAGCCTGTGGTCCGACGCCTGGCACGACCTGCGGCGCAACCCGCTGTTCCTGGTATCGGCCGTGCTGATCGTGTTCCTGCTGGTGATGTCGCTCTGGCCGGGACTGTTCACCAGCGCCTCGCCGCGCGACGCCGACCTGGCCAAGCACTACCTGGGGAAGCCGAACTGGGGCCACTTCTTCGCCCCGGACTGGCTGGGCTACGACGTCCAGGGCCGGTCGATCTACGCCCGTGTCGTCTACGGTGCCCGCGCCTCGATCACCGTCGGTGTGGGTGTCACCCTCGCCGTCACCGTCATCGGCACGGTCATCGGCATGATCGCCGGCTACTTCGGCGGTTGGACCGACACCCTGCTCTCGCGGATGACCGACATCTTCCTCGGCATCCCGTTCCTGCTCGGCGCCCTGGTGGTGCTGAACTCCTTCGACAACCGCACCGTCTGGGTCGTCATCATGGCCCTCGCCTTCCTCGGCTGGACCCAGATCGCGCGTGTCGCCCGCGGCGCCGTGATCACCATCAAGCAGGCGGACTACGTGGTGGCCGCCAAGGCACTCGGCGCCTCGACGTCCCGGATCCTGTTCCGGCACATCCTGCCCAACGCACTCGCGCCGATCATCGTCGTGGCGACCATCGCACTCGGCGGCTACATCGCGGCCGAAGCCACCCTGTCCTTCCTGGGCGTGGGTCTCGGTGACACGGCCGTGTCCTGGGGCGGCGACGTGGCACGAGGACGTGAGCAGCTCCGTATCGCCCCACACACCCTGATCATCCCCTCGGTGATGGTCTCGATCACGGTGCTCTCGTTCCTGATGTTCGGCGATGCGGTACGCAACGCCCTCGACCCCAAGCTGCGCTGAGGGAGGCGTACGTGACCATCATCGATGAAACGGCCGAGAGCCCCTCGGCGGACGGCTCGCAGGACGAGGGCCGCCCACTGCTCGAAGTCCGCGACCTGCACGTGGAGTTCCGCACCCGCGACGGTGTCGCCAAGGCCGTCAACGGCGTCAACTACTCCGTCGCCGCGGGCGAGACGCTCGCCGTGCTCGGCGAGTCCGGCTCCGGCAAGTCCGTCACCGCCCAGGCCATCATGGGCATCCTCGACATGCCGCCCGGCCGCATCCCCAAGGGAGAGATCCTCTTCCGCGGCCAGGACATGCTGAAGATGTCCGGTGAAGAGCGCCGGAAGATCCGCGGCAACAAGATCGCGATGATCTTCCAGGACGCGCTTTCCTCGCTGAACCCGGTGCTCTCGGTGGGCTACCAGCTCGGCGAGATGTTCCGCGTGCACCAGGGCATGTCCAAGAAGGACGCCAAGGCCAAGGCGATCGAGCTGATGGACCGGGTGAAGATCCCGGCCGCGAGGGAGCGCGTCGGGGACTACCCGCACCAGTTCTCCGGCGGTATGCGTCAGCGCATCATGATCGCCATGGCGCTCGCGCTGGAGCCGGACCTGATCATCGCCGACGAGCCGACCACGGCCCTCGACGTGACGGTCCAGGCCCAGGTGATGGACCTCCTCGCGGAGCTGCAGCGCGAGTACAACATGGGCCTGATCCTGATCACCCACGACCTCGGCGTGGTCGCCGACGTCGCGGACAAGATCGCGGTGATGTACGCCGGCCGGATCGTGGAGACCGCGCCGGTGCACGAGCTGTACAAGCGGCCCGCGCACCCCTACACCAAGGGTCTGCTGGAGTCGATCCCGCGTCTGGACCAGAAGGGCCAGGACCTGTACGCGATCAAGGGCCTGCCGCCCAACCTGACGCGTATCCCGTCCGGCTGCGCCTTCAACCCGCGGTGCCCGCAGGCGCAGGACATCTGCCGTACGGACATCCCGCCGCTGCACCCCGTCACCGAGCGGGACGGCGGCGAGCTGACCGGCCGCGGCAGCGCGTGCCACTTCTGGAAGGAGACGATCCATGGCTGAGCTGGGCAAGAAGGACGAGTCCATGGACGCCACCCCCAACGTCACCGAGGTCGAGACGGTCGACGCCGTGACCGAGGAGGCGGCGGTGGCCGCGCTCGACGCGCCCGTGGAGCGCGGTGAGCCGATCCTCCAGGTGCGCAACCTGGTCAAGCACTTCCCGCTGACCCAGGGCGTCCTGTTCAAGCGTCAGGTCGGCGCGGTCAAGGCCGTGGACGGGATCTCCTTCGACCTCTACCAGGGCGAGACGCTCGGCATCGTGGGCGAGTCCGGCTGTGGCAAGTCCACGGTCGCCAAGCTGCTGATGATGCTGGAGAAGGCGACCGCGGGCGAGATCTTCTACAAGGGCCAGGACATCACCAAGCTGTCCGGGCGGGCGCTGAAGGCGGTCCGCCGGAACATCCAGATGGTGTTCCAGGACCCGTACACCTCGCTCAACCCCCGTATGACGGTGGGCGACATCATCGGGGAGACCTTTGAGATCCACCCCGAGGTGGCGCCGAAGGGCGACCGCCGCCGCAAGGTCCAGGACCTCCTGGACGTGGTCGGCCTCAACCCCGAGTACATCAACCGCTACCCGCACCAGTTCTCGGGCGGTCAGCGCCAGCGCATCGGCATCGCCCGCGGCCTGGCCCTGAACCCCGAGATCATCATCTGCGACGAGCCGGTCTCCGCGCTGGACGTGTCCGTCCAGGCCCAGGTCATCAACCTGATGGAGAAGCTGCAGAACGAGTTCAACCTCTCGTACCTCTTCATCGCGCACGACCTGTCGATCGTCCGGCACATCTCGGACCGCGTGGGTGTGATGTACCTCGGCAAGATGGCCGAGATCGGCACGGACACGGAGATCTACGACCACCCGACGCACCCCTACACCCAGGCGCTGCTGTCGGCCGTCCCGGTCCCCGACCCGGAGTCCCGTGAGGGCCGCGAGCGGATCATCCTCACCGGTGACGTCCCGTCCCCGGCCAACCCGCCCTCGGGCTGCCGCTTCCGCACCCGCTGCTGGAAGGCCGAGGACAAGTGCGCCCAGGAGGTCCCGCTCCTGGCGGTCCCCGAGCGCTTCAAGGGCGAGGACACCCCGGCGGCCCACGAGTCGGCCTGCCACTTCGCCGAGGAGAAGGACGTCGTCAACGCGGCCTGACGGTCCCGCACGCATCCCTTCCGGTTCCCGGCCCTTCTTGTCGAAGGCGCCGGGAACCGGTGTTCGAGGATCTGCCGGCTCCTGGGCCGTCTCGGCTACGACCCTGGTGGCCGCCGAAGTGCGTACAAACCCCCGCGAACCGCGTTAACACGCAGGCAACTTCGCCGACCCGATCTCGATATACGGACGCGTCAGGCTGAACAGCGTACGGCCGTGCGGGTGCCGTAAACGGGCCGGGGCGCGCCATGTCGCCCCGGCCCGTTGCATGTTCAGGCGCCGGTGATCCCCAGGGACCGCTTCAGGAAGTCGACCTGGAGCAGCAGCAGGTTCTCCGCGACCTGTTCCTGCGGGGTGATGTGGGTGACCCCGGACAGCGGCAGCACCTCGTGCGGGCGGCCGGCGGCCAGGAGGGCCGAGGACAGGCGCAGGGCGTGGGCGACGACCACGTTGTCGTCGGCGAGGCCGTGCACGATCATCAGCGGGCGGTGCGGTTCGGCGGGGGAGGACAGGCCGTCCGCGGTGACGAGGGAGCTCTTCGCGTACGTGTCCGGGTGCTCGGCCGGGTTCCCCAGGTAGCGCTCCGTGTAGTGCGTGTCGTACAGGCGCCAGTCCGTCACCGGCGCGCCCGCGATCCCCGCGCGGAAGACGTCCGGCCGGCGCAGCACCGCGAGGCCGGCCAGCCAGCCGCCGAAGGACCAGCCGCGGATCGCCACCCGCGACAGATCCAGCGGAAACCTCTTGGCGAGGTCCTCCAGGGCCTCCACCTGGTCGTCCAGCGACAGTGTGAAGTCGTGGTGGATCCCCTTCTCCCAGGCCGGGGAGCGGCCCGGGGTGCCCCGGCCGTCCGCGACGACCACCGCGAATCCCTGGTCCGCGAACCACTGCGACGTGAGATGCGGGTTGTGGGCCGCGAAGACCCGCTGCCCGTGCGGCCCGCCGTACGGGTCCATGAGCACCGGAAGGGGGGTGTCACCGGCGTAGTCCCGAGGCATAAGCACGGCGCACGGGATGCGACGTGCGCCCCCCTCGGTGAGCGTCACGCGGGGGGACATACCGGGATCTTCAGCGTAAGAAGCGACAACAGCCGTCGGTTTCCCGTCGCGAAGCACCTGCACCCGCGTCCCCGGCCGGTCCAGCGTCGCCGAGACCAGAACCGTCACGTGCCCGGCCCGCGCCGCCGCGTGCACGCCCGGCTCCTGCGACAGCCGCTCCACGCCCAGCTCGTTCACCCGGTACACATGCACCTGGCCCGTCTCCGCGTCGGCGGCCTCCTCGCCCGCCGACGCGGAGACCAGCACGTCGTCGTCGGAGACGTCCAGCACGGCCCGCACGTGCAACTGCGCCCCCGTGAGCGGCCGGTCCCCGACCGCCAGCACCCGCACACCGCCCTCGTCCGCGATCCGCACGAGCTGCCCGGCCGGACTCCAGCACGGCACCCCGGGGAAAAGATCAAGCCATGTTCGATCTTCATCGGCGTGCACCATCCGGGTCGCGCCCGACTCCGGGTCCACCGCGAGAATCAGCTGGCTGCGCTGGTCGCGCGCCTGTACGAGCAGCAGCGGCGCGCCCGCCGCTGACCAGTGCACACGCGACAGATACGGGTACCGCGCCCGGTCCCAGGAGACCTCCGTGCGCGCCCCGTCCAGGCCGATCACGAACAGCCGTACGTCCGCGTTGCCGGTGCCCGCCGCCGGATACGCCACCCGCTGCGGCTCGCGTTCCGGATGGGCCGGGTCGGAGATCCACCACCGGTCCACCGGCGTGTCGTCCGCGCGCGCCACGAGCAGCCGGTCCGACTCCGGGGCCCACCAGAAGCCGCGCGACCGCCCCATCTCCTCGGCCGCGATGAACTCGGCCAGTCCATATGAGACATTCTCCGACTCCGGCTCGGCGAGCGCCCGGTCGTCCTCCCCCTCCGCGCCCACGACCCGCAGCGCACCCTGCGCGACGTAGGCGACATACCGCCCGTCGGGAGACGGACGCGGGTCGATCACCGGCCCGGGCGTGGTCAGTCCACGCGCCGTCCCGGCCCGCAGCTCGGCCGTGAAAAGCCGCCCTGACAAGGCGAAAGAGGCCAACTCGACGGCCGTGTCGGTGGCGTACCCGACGATGCCGGCGCCGCCCTCCCGGCTGCGTTCACGCCGGGCGCGTTCCTCGGGCGAGAGGTTCTCCGAGGCGCCGCCCAGCAGGGCGCGCGGGTCGGCGGCCACGCGCTCCCCGCCCTCCTCCGTGTCGAGGACCCTCAGCGAGTTCGCCCGGTCGGTACCGGAACTGGAGCGCAGGAACACGACACGCGAACCGTCGGGCGCCACGGTGAACGAACGCGGCGCGCCGAGCGTGAAGCGCTGGGTACGGGCGTGCCGTCGGGGGAAGGAGTCAGGCTCGGTCGTCATGCCCTGACCATATTGGCCATGCGCCCCCTTGTGCGGCCGTGCGCCGATCGATGCGCACGGACGGATAGTTATGATCAATGTCGCATAGTGGGTATGAACCTGCTGGCTGCTGTACGGATTTGATGCCCCCATAGTCCGACCCCCCGCGCCCTCGTGGATCTTTGGAGGTGAACCGCCGTGGCACTCTCGATTTCGGCGGTGGTGCTGCTGGCGATCATCGTCTTCTTGCTGATCAAGAAGTCGGGACTGAAGGCGGGGCATGCGATCGTCTGCATGCTGCTCGGCTTCTACCTCGCCTCCTCGACCGTGGCTCCCACGATCAACGAGCTGACGACCAACATCGCGGGCATGATCGGCAGCATCAAGTTCTGACCGCCGGACCTCGTAGTCTGGGTCCATGACGGAACTGCCCGACCGGCGTCTGCTGCTGGTGCACGCGCACCCGGACGACGAGTCGATCAACAACGGCGCGACCATGGCCAGGTACGCGGCCGAGGGTGCCCACGTCACCCTGGTCACCTGCACCCTCGGCGAACGCGGCGAGGTGATCCCGCCGGAGCTCGCGCACCTGACCGGCCCCGCCCTGGGCCAGCACCGCCGCCGGGAGCTCACCGCCGCCATGGCCGAGCTCGGCGTCCAGGACTTCCGCCTGCTCGGCGGCGCCGGACGCTACAGCGACTCCGGGATGATGGGCCTGCCCGACAACGACGACCCCGCCTGCTTCTGGCAGGCCGACGTCGACGAGGCCGCCGCACACCTCGTCGAGGTGATCCGCGAGGTACGCCCCCAGGTCCTCGTCACCTACGACGACAACGGCGGCTACGGCCACCCCGACCACATCCAGGCCCACCGCGTCGCCATGCGGGCCGCCGAGCTGTCCGCCGAGGCCGGCCGGCCGATCCCGAAGGTCTACTGGAACCGGGCCCCCCGGTCCGTTGTGGAGCAGTCCTTCGCCCGGCTCCGGGAGGACCTGCCCGGCCTCCCCTTCGCCAAGGCGGCCGACGTCGGCGACGTACCGGGCGTCGTGGCCGACGAGCGGATCACCACCGCCGTCGACGGCACCGCGCACGCCGCCGCCAAGGCCGCCGCGATGCGCGCCCACGCCACCCAGATCACCGTGTCCGGGCCGTACTTCGTCCTCTCCAACGAACTCGCCCAGCCGATCCTCACGACCGAGTACTACGAGCTGGTGCGGGGCGAGCGGGGCTCCGGCGAGTGGGAGACGGACCTGTTCGCCGGCGTCGAGGAGGTCTCATGAGCGACCGGAGTCCCATGCTCGCCCAGCCGATGCGGCCGCCCTCCGCCGGACGGATCACCGCCTGTGCCGGGTTCTTCCTGCTCGGGGCCGTGGTCGGCGCGGCCGGCGCGCTCGTGCAGCCCGGGTGGTTCCCGGGCGGACTGCTGCTCGCCCTCGCCGGAGAGGCCGGGCTCGTCCTCGGCGCCGCGCGCGTCACCCGCGGGCGTTCCGGGGGCGTCGCGGCGGCCGCCGGCTGGATGCTCGCCGTCGTCCTGCTCACCGCCAGCCGCCCGGAGGGCGACTTCCTCTTCGCGGCGGGCGCCGGCTCCTATCTCTTCCTGCTCGGAGGCATCGGAGTGGCTGTGATCTGCGCCACCCTCGCCCCGAGGCGGCAACCGGACGGCGACCCCGTCCGACTTGGGAAGTGACGTACCACTTCGCCAGGACGCGCCCGTGGGGGTCCGGCGTGACTTTCCCCAGCGGTCCTGAGATACGGGTGAGAAGTGGCCAGTATGGTGGTGCGCGCCGCCGAGCTGCCCGCGTGAGGTTGTGTCGGGCGGCGGAGCCAACCGGGAGAACCTGCCTTGAGTCGTGAAACTGACACTCCGTCCTCCGGGCCCAACGGGCGCGGCGGAGCCGCCTACCCGTCGGGCACGCCGCCGTACGGGACCCCGACGGTCTCCGACAGCGGTACGGAAGCGGGCCGTTCGGCCACGCGGCCGGAGGAACGCAAGACCGAGACCACGCTGACGACCCGGATCCGGATCAACATCCCCGGGTCACGGCCCATTCCGCCCGTGGTGGTGCGCAAGCCCGTCGCGGACGCGGCGGGCTCCGGCGACACCGGTACCGGTTCGGGCGCCGGCGCGGGCAACGACGCGACGGCTCCGGGCGCCGCCACGCCCAGGGGCACCGGCACGGTCGAGCCTCCCGCCGAGCCCGGCCAGTCCGCCCAGTCCGGCGATGACAAGCCGGCCAGCGACTGGTTCGCGCCCCGCAAGTCCGGCTCGGGCAAGCCCGGTCAGGGGAGCGGCTCCACCAACGGGGCCGGTCTGCCGGGCGGTTCGGGTCCGGCGGCGGGTGGTTCCGGCGCGGGTGGTCCGAGTGCCGGTGGCACCGGCTCGGGCAGCCCCGCCGCGGGCGGCTCCGGTGCCGGGCGGCCCGGCGGCGTGGTCGGTTCCATGAGCAGGCCGGGCGGCTCCCGGTCCGGCGGCACGAACGGTGCGGGGCTCCCCGGCGGCGCGACCGGCGGTCCCGTCGCGCCCGGGCACGGCGGCGGCACGGGCTCCTTCGACGTGACCGAGGCCCTGGCGGCGGGCCCGCTCGGCAACGGCTCGCGTCCCGGCCCGGGCACTGACGGCGGCGAGACGCGCCGCGACGACCTGCCGTACTTCTCGGAGAACGACCGCCTCGGCGGCCAGAACGGCCAAGGTGGCTACGGCGGGCAGGGCGGCCAGGGCGCGCCCAGCGGCCTCGGTGACGCGGGTGCCCCCGGCACGCAGGGCCCGGCCGGCCCGACGGGCGGTCCGGTCACCGGAGACGGCCCGATGATCCCGCCGGCGGGCGGCCCCGGCGGACCGGGCGGCTTCAACGAGCAGGGCGGCCCCGGCGGACCTGGCGGACCTGGCGCTTTCGATGAGCCGGGTGGTCCTGGTGGCCCCGGCGCCTTCAGCGAGCCGGGCGGTCCCGGCGGGCCTGGCGGCTTCAGCGAGCCTGGTCGCTCCGGTGGCCCGGGCGCCTTCAACGAGCCGGGTGGCCCTGGCGGACCCGGCGGCTTCAGCGAGCCCGGCCGCTCCGGTGGCCCCGGCAGCTTCAACGAGCAGGGTGGGCCCAGTGGGCCCGGTACCTTCGACGAGCCCGGCCGGCCGGGCGGCCCCGGCGCACCGGCCGGTCCCGGAGCCATGAGCGGCCCCGGTGGACCTGCCGGTACGGCCAACCCCGGACGCCCTGGCGGCCCCGGCGGTACGGGCAAGCACGGAGCTCCTGGCGGCCCCGGTGCCTCTTCGGGTCCCGGTGGCCCCGGCCCCCTCGGCGGCGCCCCCGGCGCTGCCGCCCCCACCGGCCACGGCGCCGCAGGCCACGGCCCCGGCGGCGGGATGAGCGACGACACAGCCATCCTCACGCCGCAGAAGCCGGCCCCCGAGCCGCCGGACGGCCAGGGCTACGGCCCCCGGCACGACAACGTCTCCGGGCACACCGTCACCAGCGGCATCCCGGTCGTACCGCCCGGCGCGGCCTCGCCGTTCGGCCCGGGCTCGCCCGGCGACGGCCCGGCGCCCCACACGGCCCCGAAGCTGCCCGAGCCGGTCTCCCCGCCCCCGGCGAGCTCCTCGAAGGCGCCGAAGAAGAAGGGGCGCAACAAGCTCGTGCTGCTCGCCGCAGCCGTGGTGGTCGCCGCCGGTGGCGTCTACGGCGCCGGCCTGCTGATGAACCGCACCGACGTGCCGAAGGGCACCACCGTGCTCGGCGTCGACATCGGCGGCACGACCCGTGACGGCGCGGTCAAGAAACTCGACGACGCCTTCGACGACCGCGTGGGCAAGCCGCTGAAGCTGTCGGTGGACGGCAAGACCGTCTCCCTCGACCCGGACAACGCGGGCCTCCAGTTCGACATGGACGCCACGGCCGACTCGGCGGCGAAGAGCGACTACAACCCGGTCTCCGTGATCGGCTCGCTCTTCGGCAACCACCGCGTCGTCAAGCCCGTCATGCCCGTCGACGAGGAGAAGCTGCACGCCTCCCTGGAGGACGCGGCCGGCGGCTCCGGCTCGGCGAGCGACGGCACCATCAAGTTCGAGGGCGGCAAGGCCGTCCCCGTGTACGGCAAGGTGGGCAAGGGCATCGACGTCGCCAAGTCGACGACGGCGGTGGAGGAGGCGTACCGCTCCCAGGTGGAGACCGGCACGGCCGGCACGGTGAACCTCCCGACCACCACCCGGCAGCCGACGGTCTCGAACGCCGAGGTCGACCGGATGCTGAAGGAGTTCGCGCAGCCCGCGATGTCCGACCTCGCCACCGTTCGCACGGACGCGGCGCACAGCATCGACTTCGGCCGTGTGTCCCTGCCGAAGATCCTCAGCTTCAAGGCCGTCGACGGCAAGCTGGTGGACACGTACAACCTCAAGGCCCTCCAGGAGGCGTACGGCACGACCTTCGAGGGCGTGAAGATCGACGGCGCGAGCGGCAAGCGCGACGTGCTGCCGCAGGACGTCGTCACGGCCCTGCGCGAGGCCCTGCGGGGCAAGACGCCCGCGGAGCGCATCGGAGTCATCGACACCAAGCCGAACTGACCTCCGGCCGCCCGGCCGCACGAAGCCCCTGCCCACTCCGGGCGGGGGCTTTCGTCGCTGTCACCCGAGAGGCATGACATCTGTCATGCGGCACTCCGGACGCCCGACACTGCCCGCACCGGCACCCCCGAGGCCACCATGACCGCATGACAACGACAGCCCCGGTGGTCGCGTTCGACCAGGTGAGCAAGGCATACGCCGCCGTCCGGGCGGTGGACGGACTGACCCTGGCCCTGCGCCCGGGGGAGACCGTGGCGCTGCTCGGTCCCAACGGCGCCGGCAAATCCACCACCCTCGACCTGCTCCTCGGCCTCAAGAAGCCCGACAGCGGCACGGTCCGCCTCTTCGGCACCGGTCCCCGGGACGCCATCGTCGCCGGGCGGGTGGGCGCCATGCTGCAGAGCGGCGGGCTGATGGACGAGGTCACGGTCGCCGAACTGGTGCGGCTCGCCTGCGACCTGCACCCGAAGCCGTACCGGCCCTCAGAGGTCCTGTCCCGCGCGGGCATCGCGCAGCTCGCCGGGCGCAAGGTCGACAAGCTCTCCGGCGGCCAGGCCCAGCGCGTCCGTTTCGCCCTCGCCACCGCCGGGGACAGCGACCTGATCGTCCTGGACGAGCCCACCACCGGCATGGACGTCACCACCCGCCAGGCCTTCTGGGCCACCATGCGCGAGCAGGCCGACCGGGGCCGGACCGTCCTCTTCGCCACCCACTACCTCGAAGAGGCCGACGCCGTCGCCGACCGGGTCCTGGTCCTGCACCGCGGCCGGCTCCTCGCCGACGGCACGGCCGCCGAGATCAAGGCCAAGGCCGGCGCCCGCCGGGTCTCCTTCGACCTGGCGGGCACCGTCGACGAGGCAGCCCTGCGCGGCCTGCCCTTCCTGACCTCCCTGGCGGTGTCCGGCCGGACCGTCCGCATCCAGTCCACCGACGCCGACGCCACCGTCCACGCCCTCTACGGCCTCGGCCTCTACCCCCGCAATCTCGAAGTCGCCGGGCTCGGTCTGGAGCAGGCCTTCGTCGCGATCACGACCGCCGAGGAGGCGAAGGCGAAGTGAACAGCCTGATCAGGCTCGAACTCACCCGAGCCCTGCGCAACCGCAAGTTCCTGTTCTTCTCCGTGATCTACCCGTCGGTCCTGTTCCTGATCATCGCGGGCAACGCCGACAGCACCACGAAGGTCCCCGGCACCGGCTTGACCCTGCCGACCTACATGATGGTCTCCATGGCCTCCTTCGGCGCTTTGACGGCCGCCCTCATGGGCAACAGCGAGCGCATCGCCAAGGAGCGCGAGGGCGGCTGGGTACGGCAGCTGCGCCTGACCACGCTGCCGGGCCGCGGCTACGTCCTTGCCAAGACCGCGAGCGCCGCCGTCGTCAGCCTGCCGTCCATCGTCATCGTCTTCGTCGTCGCGGCGGCCGTGAAGGACGTACGCCTGGACGCCTGGCAGTGGCTCGCCCTCACCGGCGCGATCTGGGCCGGCAGCCTCGTCTTCGCCGCGCTCGGCGTCGCCCTCGGCTATCTGGCCAGCGGCGACGCGGTCCGCCCGATCACGATGATCACCTACTTCGGCCTGTCGATGCTGGGCGGCCTGTGGATGCCGACGACGACGTTCCCGGACTGGCTCCAGGACATCGCCAAGTGGCTCCCCACGCACGCGTACGCTGCCCTGGGGCAGGCCATCGAGCAGAGCCGCGCCCCGCACGTCCAGGACCTCGTCGTCCTCGTGGTCTCCTTCGCCCTGTTCGCGGGCGGCGCGGCCTGGCTGTACCGGAAGGACACCCTGAAGGCGTGAGCGGCGTCGGGTTCGGCATGGGGCAGCGCCCGGTGAACCGCAGGCAGCGGGCGGTGAAGGCGCTGTGGACGGGCATCTGGCTGGTGTACCTGAGCGCACCCGTCAGCGACCTGCTGCACGGCGGCCACAGCACGGGCGTCCGCGTCCTCGGCTGGATCGGCCTGGCCGCCTTCGTCACCTGGTACATGCTGCTGGTCTTCCGCACCGGCCGCGGCGAGCGCAACGCCGTGGTGCTCGGCTCGCTCGGGGTGCTCGCCGCCCAGTCCACGCTCCTCGCCCTCACGCTGGGACGCGAGTGGCTGGTGCTCTTCGTGTACGTGTCGATCGCGTCCGGGGCGGCCCTGCCCCTGCGCATGGCCCGCTGGACGATCCCGGCCGCGTGCGCGCTGCTGACCGCCGTCGCGCTCGCGACGCACGGCGGCAACTCCTTCCTCGCCGGCCTGCTCATCCCGGCCCTGCTCGGCGGCTTCGCCATGACCGGCGTACGCGAACTCGTACGCACCACCATCGCCCTGCGCGAGGCCCGCGCCACCGTCGCCCAGCTCGCCGCCAACGAGGAACGCCTGCGCCTGGCCCGGGACCTGCACGACCTGCTCGGCCACTCGCTCTCCCTGATCACCCTCAAGAGCGAGCTGGCCGGCCGCATGCTGCCCGACCACCCCGACAAGGCGGCCCGGCAGGTCGCCGACATCGAGCGGGTCAGCCGCCAGGCCCTCGCCGACGTCCGCGAGGCCGTCACGGGCTACCGCCGCCCCCGCCTGAGCGCCGAACTCGCCGGCGCCGGGGTCGCCCTGACCGCGGCCGGTGTCACCGCCGGCCTGCCCGCCGAACCCGACCTCACCGGAGTCCCCGAGGAGAGCGAGACCGCCCTCGCCTGGGCGCTGCGTGAGGCGGTTACCAACGTCGTACGGCACAGCGGCGCCGCCCGCTGCACCGTGGAGCTCCTGCACCGCCAGACCCTCGACGGCCCGGTGCTCGAACTCGCCGTCGAGGACGACGGCTCGGGCGCGGGCGACGGCTACGGCAACGGCCTCACGGGTCTCGACGAGCGCCTCACCCAGGCGGGCGGCACCCTGGAGGCGGGTCCGGTCAGGCAGGGCTTCCGCCTGGTCGCCCGCGTGCCCTCGGCCGGCCCGGCGGACGTAGGATCCCCGGCATGAGCCGCCCGATCAAGGTCCTGCTCGCCGAGGACCAGTCGATGGTCCGCGAGGCCCTGGCCGCCCTGCTCGGTCTCGAAGCGGACATCGAGGTCGTCGCCCAGGTGGCCCGCGGCGACGAGGTCCTCGACGCGGCCCGGGCACACGCCGTCGACGTGGCCCTCCTGGACATCGAGATGCCCGGCGCGACGGGCATCGAGGCCGCGGCCCGCCTGCACGAGGAACTCCCGGCGGTGAAGCTGGTCGTCCTCACCACCTTCGGCCGTCCCGGCTACCTCCGCAGCGCCATGGAGTCCGGCGCCGACGCCTTCCTGGTCAAGGACGCCCCCGCCGCGCGACTCGCCGAAGCGATCCGCAAGGTCCTCACCGGCGAACGCGTCATCGACCCCACCCTCGCGGCAGCGGCCCTGGCGGAAGGCGCCAACCCCCTCACGGACCGCGAACGGGAAGTCCTCCGGGCAGCGGCGGACGGCTCCACCAACGCGGAACTGGCCACGACCCTGCACCTCTCCCAGGGCACGGTCCGCAACTACCTCAGTACGGCCATCCAGAAGCTGGCGGTGAGGAACCGCGCGGAGGCGGTCCGGGCAGCCCGTGAAAAGGGCTGGTTGTAGACCGACTTTCCTGCGGGCGCGGGGAACTGCGCGATCAACCACAACGAAACTCGCACTCGCCCACGAACACAGGCCCTCACGCGAGAAGGCGTCAGTTCAACATCGCCCTGGCCGCGTGAGCCTCCCCCCGTACCCGCTCAGCGGCCCCCTCATCCACCGCTCCCACCACGTCGGCGTAGGCCTCCAGCTCCACGGCCCCGCCCAGGAAATCCCCCCGCCCCACCAGCAACTGCGCCCGCTCGTACCGCAGCCGGGCCGGATGCGAGGGCAGCAGCAACGACAACTCGACCGCCCACAACGCCACGTCCGACCGCTCCGGCCGGGCCGCCGCCCACGCCCGTACGTTGTTCAGGATCCGCAACACCACATCCAGCGGATCGGCCGGCCGCAGCATCGACGGCTCAAGGTGCGTCCCGGTCGCCCCGGCGACCAGCAACTCGGCGTCCGCCCCCGTGAGCACCCGCCCACCGTCGAACGGATCGGCGAGCACCTGCCCCTCGTCGGGCCCGAAGCCGACCACGAAATGCCCGGGCAGAGCCACCCCGTACACCGGCGCCCCGGCCCGCCGGGCCACCTCCATCCACACCACCGACAGCAGGATCGGCAGCCCACGACGCCGCACCAGCACCTCGTGGAGCAGGGAGGACTCCAGGCGCTGGTAGTCGGCCGGGGCGCCGTGAAAGCCCATCCGGTCCCCGAGCAGCTCCCGCAAGGCGACCGCCCACGCCCGCGGCCCCCCGGGCCGGTACGGCACCAGCCCGGCCAGCCGGTCCAGCTCGACCTGCGCGGCGTCCAGGCCCGCCTCGTCCAGCGCTCCGTCCGCCTCCGCGCCCACCAGCAGGCACAACGTCGACAGATCGGGCCGCTCGGACCGGGCCTCTTCGGCGAACCGCCGCCGCAGCTCGGCGGAACGCTCGGGGGACGGGGGATACGGGGGACGCATAGCTGGCTCGTGCCCTCTCACGACGATCGGTTACCGGCCGGAGTCGCGGTCATCCGGCTCCCGGTAGTGGTGGTAGGCGTGGTGCGCGGCGAAACCCATCCCGGCGTACAACGCCCGCGCTCCCTCATTCTCGGCCTCGACCTGGAGCCACGCGGCCGACGCGCCCTCGTCGAGGGCCCGCCGGGCCAGCGCCGCCATCACGGCCGTGCCCAGCCCCTGCCGCCGCAGATCCGGGTCGACCTCGACGGCGGCGAACCCGGCCCACCGCCCGTCGACGACACACCGCCCGATGGCGGCCGGAGCCGCCGCCCCCTCCGAACCGGGCACGGTCGCGAACCACACCGAAGGCCCTCCCTCCAGCACCCGCAGCGCGACCTCGCTCATGCCCTTGCGCTGGTACCGGGCCAGCCACGCCTCGTCGGCCTCCCGGGACAGCACCACCCCCGACGGCTCGGCGACGTCGGCCACCGGCGCCAGCGGCCCGACCCACATCTCGGCCGTCACCTCCCGCACCCAACCCCGCGCCTCCAGCTCCGCGCACAGCAGCTCCTGCGTGCCCTCGGCACCGGTCGCGGTCTGGACGTAGGCAGGCAGGCCACGCTCGCCGTACCAGCGCCGGACGGCGTCGAGGGCCTCGTCCAGGGGCACGCCCGGGTCACCGAGCGGCAGCACCGAATTGGCCCGCCGCGTGAACCCGGACGCGGCCCGCAGCTCCCAGTCCCCGAGCCGCTCGCTCTCCACGGGCCGCCAGGCCCGCGCGGCGACCCGCGCCAGCTCTTCGTAGGAGGCGGCCGGACCGCGGCGACGCGCCGGAGCGGCGGGCACGACCTTGCCCGCGACCAGCGTGGATTCCGCGATGCGGACGCTCTCGCCACCCTTGCGTGTGATCAGCAACACACCTTTGTCCCATGATGTGAGAACTCCGACCGTGTCGGTGAACTTCTCACCCGGAGCCGCATGTTCGATCATGCTCCGCACCGAGACCCGTTTGCCCACGTCAGCAGTGGTGATACGGACCTCGAGTCGCCCGGCGGCAGATATTTCCACTGGTCGGTTCACCCCTCCTGTTCGGATCATGCCCAGGAACGGAGATACTAGGGGCGGGCATCGACGACGCCGCGCTCCCGCGCGCCAGGCGGCGGAGCCTGAGGAGGCCCGCCAGCGCCCTATCGAGGAGGAACGACAGCGTGACCTACGTCATCGCGCAGCCTTGTGTCGACGTCAAGGACAAGGCGTGCATCGAGGAGTGCCCGGTCGACTGCATCTACGAGGGCTCCAGGTCCTTGTACATCCACCCGGACGAATGCGTCGACTGTGGTGCCTGTGAGCCGGTCTGCCCGGTCGAGGCGATCTTCTACGAGGACGACACTCCGGAGGAGTGGAAGGACTACTACAAGGCGAACGTCGAGTTCTTCGACGAGCTCGGCTCGCCCGGCGGTGCCAGCAAGCTGGGGCTGATCGAGCGCGACCACCCCTTCATCGCCGCGCTGCCGCCGCAGGCCTAGTCACCGCGAGCGGCCCGCACATCCGTGCCGCCTCGGTCCCGTACGGCCCGATCACGCCCTGGTCGCCGTACGGGGCCGAGGCGTTCGCCGCGACGGCTCGTCCGTACCAGAAAGTGAGCCAGAAACCGTGTCCGCAGTCTCCGACCGTCTCCCCACTTTCCCCTGGGACAAGCTGACGCCGTTCAAGGCCACGGCCGCCGCCCATCCGGACGGCATCGTGGATCTGTCGGTCGGCACCCCGGTCGACCCGGTCCCCGAGCTGATCCAGAAGGCGCTGGTCGCCGCGGCGGACTCCCCGGGCTACCCGACCGTCTGGGGCACGCCCGAGCTGCGCGACGCGATCACCGGCTGGGTCGAGCGCCGCCTCGGCGCCCGGGACGTCACCCACCGCCACGTCCTGCCGATCGTCGGCTCCAAGGAGCTCGTCGCCTGGCTCCCGACACAGCTGGGCCTCGGTCCCGGCGACCGGGTGGCCTTCCCGCGCCTGGCCTACCCGACCTACGAGGTGGGCGCCCGCCTGGCCCGCGCCGAGTACGAGGCCTACGACGACCCGACGCGGCTGGACCCCGAAGGCCTGAAGCTCCTCTGGCTGAACTCCCCGTCCAACCCGACGGGCAAGGTCCTGTCGAAGGCGGAGCTCACCCGGATCGTCGCCTGGGCCCGCGAGCACGGCGTCCTGCTCTTCTCCGACGAGTGCTACCTGGAGCTGGGCTGGGAGGCCGAGCCGGTCTCGGTGCTGCACCCGGACGTCAACGGCGGCTCGTACGAGGGCATCGTCGCGGTCCACAGCCTCTCCAAGCGCTCGAACCTGGCCGGCTACCGGGCGGCGTTCCTGGCCGGCGACCCCGCGGTCCTGGCTCCCCTCCTGGAGATCCGCAAGCACGGCGGCATGATGACGTCGGCACCGACCCAGGCAGCGGTGATCGCGGCCCTCGGCGACGACGACCACGTCCGTGTCCAACGCGAGCGCTACACCGCCCGCCGCGCGCTCCTGTGCGCGGCCCTGCTCGCCCACGGCTTCCGCATCGAGCACAGCGAGGCCAGCCTCTACCTGTGGGCCACGAGGGGCGAGTCCTGCTGGGACACGGTGGCCCACCTGGCCGAACGAGGCATCCTCGTGGCCCCGGGCGACTTCTACGGCCCGGCGGGCGCGCAGTTCGTCCGAGTGGCTCTGACGGCGACGGACGAGCGGGTACGGGCGGCGGTGGACCGGCTGAGCAAGTAGCGGCTGCCGCTGAGGGCAGTCGTTCGGCCGGTGCCGGAACGAACCGAAGGGGTCCAGGGAAGCTCCCTGGACCCCTTCGGCGATAAAGCCCGGTGTCAGCCGACCGGCAGGCCCTTCGCCGGCAGCGAGCCCGCAGACGGCACCCCACCCTTCGTCAGGGAGTCCGTCGGCAGACCCCCCGGCGCCGAACCAGCCGCGTCACCGACGAGCTGCCCGGCGGAGCCCGCCGCGTCACCGGCCGCCTTCTGCGCGAGGGGCGTGGTCTTCTTGACCGTCTTGCCGCCGATCTTGCCCGCGGCCGGCACCGCCTTCTTCACGGTCTTGCCGCCGGTGTCACCCGCGGACCTGGTGACGTCCTGCGCCGCGCCGTCGACGGTGTTGCCGACGTTCGCCCCGTCCAGGGCGGTCAGCCCGCCGAGGTTCGGGTTGGCCGGCAGCTCGGGGGCCGCACTGGCGGAGCCGGCCGCACCGACCCCGGCAGCCGCTCCCGCAGCGACGATCAGCGCGGCTCGGGCGATCCGGCGGGTCAGGGGGAGGGACATGGTGCTCCTTCGACGGAGAGAACAGTGTGGTTCGTGAAGTGTCCGACCGGGTCCGGGAGTTGATCGACTGGCTGTTGATCGCCCCGGCTCGGACGCAGTGACTACCGCTCGAAGCCCTCGAAGGTTGCGGCGCCGCAACGTAAAGAGTTGGCAATGCGTCGCATAATCGGCTGCGGACAAACGGGCAAAGAGGCACCCGCCAGAAAGACCGCCGAATCCTTCCAGCCCTTTGCCCCCAACGTATTCACGGACCCTGGGTGAGGGCGTGAAAACCTGAACACACCGTCGCGGCAGAGCCACGCGGGCAACCCTCACGGGTGAGTGCCCGTACCCCTGCCCGATCTAGCGCATCGTGACAATGCGGACGGCGTCCGCGTCCCGTTCCGCACCCGCCGTGCCCTTCGCCGCGGCGTCCCGCCACTCGCTGGCGGTGTTCCCGGCGACCCACTCCCGCCCCGCGTACGTGACGCGTGCGATGTGCAGCTCGGAGGCGTTGGCCACGGCCCAGTGCGCCAGCTGCCAGCCGCGCTGCTCCACGCTCCGTCCGTCGGCGGAACTCGTCGCGTCGGTCACCGGCAGCGTCACGGTCCGCCCGCCGGACCCGCCCGCAGCGCTCGGGGTCGGCGTCGGCGTGGCCGCCGGCGAGCGGCCCACCTCCGCACCGGCCGTCTCCAGCACATCGCGCCCGAAGTCCCGCACGAGCGCCGCGCGCACCCCGTCCGGGCCCGTCGCCCGGGTCGCGGCCGGGCGGCCCTCGCAGGTCAGCGTGGCCGCGGACTGCCCGGTGAGCGCCGCGGCGAGCAGCGCCGCGTCCGGCTCGTGCTTGGCGTAGGCCTGCGGGAAGCCGCTGCGCTGCACGCGCTGCGCGGCGACCGTGAGCGGCAGCCGGGTGTAGCCGGGCACCTTGACCAGGTGGTCGTAGAACTCGCCGGCCGAGTACGTCGGGTCCATGATCTCCTTCGGCGTGCCCCAGCCCTGCGAGGGCCGCTGCTGGAACAGGCCGAGCGAGTCCCGGTCGCCGTGGTTGATGTTGCGCAGGGCCGACTCCTGGAGCGCGGTCGCCAGCGCGATGGTCACGGCCCGCTCGGGCAGGCCGCGTCCGTCACCCACGGCGGCGATCGTCGCCGCGTTCACCGCCTGCTCGGGCGTGAACTCGTACGACGCCCCGTCGCCCTTGCCGGAGACGACTTTGCAGCCCGGTTCGCCTGTGCCTCCGGTGACGTACTGCACCACGAGGTAACCGGCGATCGCGAGCAGGATCACGAACGCGGACCCGCATCGGAAGAGGCGGCCGCGACGCTTGGGGGGAGAGGACGGCTCTGGCACGCCGTACAAGGTACTGGAGAGTACGGAGTGCCCTGTGCCGGGTGTGGACAGTGTGCACAGTCCTGGCGCGTTAGGGTCGACGGCATGGCCGACACCTCTCTTGACCTCACGCTGGACGCCGCAGAGCTCACCGCCCGGCTCGTCGACTTCCGTTCCGAGAGCGGCACCGAGAAGCCGCTCGCGGACGCGATCGAGACCGCGCTGCGCGCGCTGCCCCACCTGACGGTCGAGCGGTTCGGCAACAACGTCGTGGCGCGGACGGACCTGGGCCGCCCGGAGCGGGTGATCCTGGCCGGTCACATCGACACCGTCCCGATCGCGGAAAACGTCCCTTCCCGCCTGGACGAGGACGGCGTCCTGTGGGGCTGCGGCACGTGCGACATGAAGTCGGGCGTCGCGGTCCAGTTGCGCATCGCGGCCACGGTCCCGGCCCCCAACCGCGACCTGACCTTCGTCTTCTACGACAACGAGGAGGTCGCCGCGGAGCTGAACGGCCTCAAGCACGTCTCCGAGGCGCACCCCGAGTGGCTCCAGGGCGACTTCGCGGTCCTCCTGGAACCGTCGGACGGCCAGGTCGAGGGCGGCTGCCAGGGCACGCTGCGGGTGCTGCTGAAGACCAAGGGCGAGCGGGCCCACTCGGCGCGCGGCTGGATGGGCTCCAACGCGATCCACGCGGCGGCTCCGATCCTCGCCCGCCTGGCCTCCTACGAGCCGCGGTGGCCGGTCATCGACGGCCTGGAGTACCGCGAGGGCCTGAACGCGGTGGGCATCGCCGGGGGAGTGGCCGGCAACGTCATCCCCGACGAGTGCGTCGTCACCGTCAACTTCCGCTACGCGCCCGACCGCACGTCCGAGGAGGCCGTGGCCCACGTCCGGGAGGTCTTCGCGGACTGCGGCGTGGACGAGTTCGAGGTGGTCGACCACAGCTCGGCCGCGATGCCGGGCCTGTCCCACCCGGCGGCGAAGGCGTTCATCGAGGCGGTGGGCGGCACCCCGATGCCGAAGTACGGCTGGACGGACGTGTCCCGCTTCTCGGCCCTGGGCGTCCCCGCGGTCAACTACGGCCCGGGCAACCCCCACTTGGCGCACAAGCGGGACGAGCGCGTGGAGATCGCGAAGGTCCTCGCGGGTGAGGAGCGCCTGCGGACCTGGCTGACGGCCTGACCGGCCGGAACACCATCGTGTTTACGGCGCTCGATCGCGGACATGCTCACGTCCCTCGTTCGTAACCCGCGTAGATCTACGCTGAGGCGGAACGACCGGCACGACGGAGGGAGCGCACATGGCGACCGGCAACCCCGAGGGGAAGAAGCAGCCGCCGGAGGAACAGCGCCTGGGCCCGGTCCTCCGGAGGCGGGGGCAGGTGCAGGCCAGCACCACCGACCAGCGGCTGCTGGACGAGCGCGCCCCGTCCGACTGGGTGCACACCGACCCCTGGCGCGTGCTGCGCATCCAGTCGGAGTTCATCGAGGGCTTCGGTGCGCTCGCCGAACTCCCGCCCGCGATCAGCGTGTTCGGCTCGGCCCGTACTCCGGCGGACTCACCCGAGTACGAGGCGGGTGTCCGGCTGGGCCGGGGCCTGGTGGACGCGGGCTTCGCGGTCATCACGGGCGGCGGCCCGGGCGCGATGGAGGCGGCCAACAAGGGTGCCCTGGAGGCCAAGGGCATCTCGGTCGGCCTCGGCATCGAGCTGCCGTTCGAGCAGGGCCTGAACCCGTACGTCGACATCGGCCTCAACTTCCGCTACTTCTTCGTCCGGAAGATGATGTTCGTCAAGTACGCCCAGGGCTTCGTCGTCCTGCCCGGCGGCCTCGGCACCCTCGACGAACTCTTCGAGGCCCTCACCCTCGTCCAGACGCAGAAGGTCACCCGCTTCCCGATCGTCCTCTTCGGCAGCGAGTACTGGGGCGGCCTCGTCGACTGGCTCCGCCACACGGTCATCGCCCAGGGCAAGGCCGCGGAGAAGGACCTCCTCCTGTTCCACGTCACGGACGACGTGGACGAGGCGGTGGCACTGGTGTCGAAGGAAGCGGGCAGATAGAGGCGAGCCGGGCTTCTTGTCCGAGCGATTCGGGTGGCGGTTGGGCATAGGTCCGGGGGTCCAGGGGGCGGAGCCGCCTGGTACCTCGGCTAGGCCAACCCGCGCCGCGCAACGGCAGGACCCCGATGCCCCGCGATCGCCCCGACCATCTCAAGCACCTGCCGCGTCTCGGCGACCTCATGCACCCGGTACACCTGCGCCCCCAGCCACGCGGACACCGCCGTGGTCGCCAACGTACCGATCACCCGCTCCTTCACCGGCCGATCCAACGTCTCCCCCACGAAGTCCTTGTTCGACAACGACACCAGCACCGGCCACCCCGTGGCGACCATCTCGCCCAGCCGCCGGGTCGCCTCCAGACTGTGCCGTGTGTTCTTCCCGAAGTCGTGCCCGGGATCGATCAAGATCGACTCCCTCGGCACGCCCAGCGCCAGCGCCCGCTCGGCCAGCCCGACCGTCACCTCCAGGATGTCGGCCATGACGTCGTCGTACTCCACCCGATGCGGCCGGGTCCGCGGCTCCGCGCCCCCCGCGTGCGTGCACACCAGCCCCACGCCGTACCGCGCGGCGACCTCGGCGAGCCCCGGATCCACGCCGCCCCACGCGTCGTTCAGCAGGTCCGCCCCGGCCTCGCACACGGCCGCCCCGACCTCGCCCCGCCACGTGTCGACGCTGATGATCACGTCCGGGAACCGCCGCCGCACCTCCGCGACGAAACCGACCGTCCGCCGGGCCTCCTCCTCGGCCGTGACCTCCTCGCCCGGCCCGGCCTTGACGCCGCCGATGTCGATGATCGCGGCTCCCTCGGCCACCGCCTGCTCCACGCGCGCGAGGGCGGGCTCGTCGCGGAAGGTCGCGCCCCGGTCGTAGAAGGAGTCCGGGGTCCGGTTCACGATCGCCATGATCACCGGCTCGTGCGGCCCGAATTCCCGCCTGCCCAGCCTGAGCATCCGCTGTGACCCTTCCTGATACGTCCCCGTCTTCCGCCGCCTGCGACCCTAACTGTCACCGTCGCATGGCACGATCGGAGCCTGACACCATCCGTGTCCGAAGACACCGACACATCCGACCGTGGGGGCTCCGCGATGGTTATGTTCCTGTTCCTGGTCGTCGCGCTCGCCGTCGTGGTCGCCGCGGTGACCCTCGCCGTGGTGGGCGGCGGCGAGAACGGCCCGTTGCCCGAGGCCGCCCCCGAGCGGCTGCGGGACCCGCTGCCCCCGGACCGACCGGTCGACCGTGCCGACGTGGAGAGCCTCCGCTTCCCGCTCGCCGCCCGCGGCTACCGCATGGCGGACGTGGACGACGCCCTCAGCCGCCTCGGCGCCGAGCTCGCCGAGCGTGACGCCCGCATCGCCGACCTGGAGTCGGCCCTGGCGGGCGCCCGGGCGGCCGGCGCCCACGGCCCGGTGTCCAGGGAGAGCCACGCCCCCGCGGAGAACCACGTGTCCATGGACAAGCCCGCCCCGCGCCAGGAGGACCGGCCGTGAGTGACGGCGCCGCCCTCGCCGGGCCGGACGGCGCGCTGCGCTGCCCCTGGGCCCTGTCCGCCCCGGAGTACGTGGCGTACCACGACGAGGAGTGGGGCCGCCCGGTCCACGGCGACGACGCGCTCTTCGAGCGCCTCAGCCTGGAGGCCTTCCAGTCGGGCCTGTCCTGGATCACGATCCTGCGCCGCCGCCCCGGCTTCCGCGCCGCCTTCGCCGACTTCAAGATCGCCTCGGTGGCCGCCTTCGCCGACGAGGACCGCGAGCGCCTCCTGGCCGACGCGGGAATCATCCGCAACCGCGCCAAGATCGACGCGACGCTCGCCAACGCGCGCGCCCTGGCCGAGTGGGCCCCGGGCGAACTGGACGAGCTGATCTGGTCGCACGCCCCCGAGCCGGGCACCCGCCCGGTCCCGAAGGCGCTCTCCGACGTCCCGGCCGTCACACCCGAGTCGACGGCCCTGTCCAAGGCGCTGAAGAAGCGGGGCCTGCGCTTCGTCGGCCCGACGACGGCGTACGCGCTGATGCAGGCCTGCGGACTGGTCGACGACCACCTCCAGGCCTGCGTCGCGCGTCGCACCTGATGCCGTCGCAGCAGGTCAGCGCCCCAAGTACCGGGGCTTCTCCTTGTTGACGAAGGCCTGCACCGCGATCGCGTGGTCCTCGGAGGAGCCCGCCCGGGTCTGGAGCTCGTCCTCCTTCTCCAGGGTCTCCTCCAGGGAGTGCGTCAGCCCGTAGGCCATCGACTCCTTCAGCGCCGCGTACGCCACCGTCGGCCCCCCGGCCAGCGCCCGCGCCACCTTCTCGGCCTCCGCGCGCAGCTCGCCGGCCGGCACCAGCCGGTTGGCGATGCCGAGCTCGTACGCCTCCTGCGCGCTGATGCTCCTCGGGAAGAGCAGCAGGTCGGCCGCCCGCCCGGGGCCGATCACACGCGGCAGCGTCCAGGAGATCCCCGAGTCGGCGGTCAGCGCCACCCCGGCGAACGAGGTGTTGAACGCGGCCGTGTCCGCCACGATCCGGTAGTCCGCCGCGAGCGCGAAGCCGAAGCCCGCCCCGGCCGCCACCCCGTTCACGGCGGCGACGACCGGCTTCGCGGCCTCGGTCAGCGTCCGCACGATCGGGTTGTAGTGCTCCCGCACCGTGCTCATGGTCTGCCCGGAACCGGTCTCCCGGTCCTCGGCCAGCAGCCCGATGTGCTCCTTGAGGTCCTGCCCGACGCAGAACGCCCGGTCACCGGCGGCGGTCAGCAGCACCGCCCGTACGGCGGTGTCGTCCGCCGCGGACCGGACCGCCTCCCGCAGGGCGACCTTGGCCGCCACGTTCAGCGCGTTCATCGCCTCCGGGCGGTTCAGCGTGATCGTCGCGAGTCCGTCGCTCACCTCGTAGAGCACGGTGTCGGCCATGGGGTATCCCCTCCGTGTCGCCGCTCGGGGACGTACCGGCCGGTACGTCCCGGGTCTGAGGACAGCATGACGGAGATCGCGGACGGGTGATCGGACCGGACATGTGACCTGCGTCAAAGAATTCTCGTCCGGATCCGTTCGGCGGAAGTGTGTGCGGTGGCGGAGTATCGCAGTCACATCGCCGAATTGAGTGGTTTTGCTCGCGTGCGTTGCCCAAGCGATGCCGACTGATGTTGGTCATCGGGTCCTGAGATGCGGGATAATGGCTTGGAAGCAATGTGTTCGATGCCGGTGTCGCGTGTCCTGCCTCAAGGACCGCACTGTGCCCTTCTTCAGGGGTCCGTCGGCCTTGACGATGAGCTGGGTTTCAGGAAGGGGAACGAGCATGGCGGCCATGAAGCCGCGGACGGGTGACGGCCCGCTCGAGGTGACCAAGGAGGGGCGGGGCATCGTCATGCGCGTTCCGCTCGAAGGCGGCGGTCGGCTCGTCGTCGAGCTGACCCCGGACGAGGCCGACGCCCTGGGCGATGCCCTCAAGAAGGTCGTCGGCTGACGCGCGAGCGACCATACCCTTTCAGCTGCCCCGGCATCACATGAGGTGCCGGGGCGGCTGTTTTCTCACCGATGTCTCTCGCCTGCCCCGGGTTCGGCCCGGCTAACGTGCTGCCCGGCTACCGTTTCACCGCGCACAGCAGCCCGTCGCCCACCGGCAGCAGGGACGGCACCAGCTCCTGGCTCTCGCGCACCGCGCGCAGCAGTTCCCGCAGTCGCAGCACCTCGGTGGGCTGCGGTCCGGAGTCCACCGTCCGGCCGTTCGCGAAGGCGCCCTCGAAGACGACGAGCCCGCCGGTGCGCAGCAGCCGCAACGATTCAGCGAGGTAGTCCATGACCTCCAGGCGATCGCCGTCGCAGAAGACGAGGTCGTAGCCGGCGTCCGCGAGGCGGGGCAGCACGTCCAGGGCGCGGCCCGGGATGAAACGGGCCCGGTTGCTGGCGAAGCCGGAGGCGCGGAAGGCCTGGCGGGCGAACTGCTGGTGCTCCGGCTCGGGATCCACGGTGGTCAGAACACCGTCCGGGCGCATACCGTGCAGGAGGTGGATGCCGGAGACACCGCAGCCGGTCCCGATCTCCGCGACGGCCTTGGCGTCGACGGAGGCGGCCAGCAACCGCAGCGCGGCGCCCGTGCCGGGCGACACCGAGCGCAGACCCGCCTCACGGGCCCGGTCGCGGGCCCAGCGCAGCGCGTCGTCCTCGGCGACATAGGCGTCGGCGAACGCCCAGCTCGTCTGCCGGTTGCCGGTAATGACCCTCTCCTGTCCCCGTGAATGCCTGGGCGTGACTGTATCCGTTGGGCCCGGGAACCCGCAGATGGGACCGGTCGTTTAAGGGGATGAGCGAGTGGCGCGGTTCGTGACGGGGGGCAGGCAGTGGATCGAGGCGCCGAGCAAGTGCCGACGCAGCAGTACGAGGCGTATCAGCCCAGATCAAATTCTCGTAAAACCGCTTATCCGGTCCTAACGGGCGAGGTGGCTATGGTAGGGGCTCCACTGGACACCACCAGAGCTGACAGGGGAGGTGCGGCCGCGCCTGTGGATAGGGGAGGAGTGCTCCGGCGCTTCTTCACATCGGCGGGCAGGCCGACATCCGTGAACGACACTGCTGACCACAGCCACGCCGCTGACTTCGCCCAGACCGCGACCTTCACCACCGACGCGGACGGGCAGGCGTGGACTCCGCCCACGTGGGAGGAGATCGTCAGCACGCACAGCGGCCGGGTCTACCGGCTCGCCTACCGCCTGACCGGCAACCAGCACGACGCCGAGGACCTCACGCAGGAGGTCTTCGTCCGTGTCTTCCGTTCCCTGTCGACGTACACGCCGGGCACCTTCGAGGGCTGGCTGCACCGCATCACCACGAACCTGTTCCTGGACATGGTCCGCCGCAAGCAGCGCATCCGCTTCGACGCGCTCGGCGAGGACGCGGCCGAGCGGCTGCCCAGCAAGGAGCCCTCGCCGCAGCAGGTCTTCAACGACGCGCACTTCGACGCGGACGTCCAGCAGGCCCTCGACACCCTCGCCCCCGAGTTCCGCGCCGCGGTCGTCCTGTGCGACATCGAGGGACTGTCGTACGAGGAGATCGCCGCGACCCTCGGCGTCAAGCTCGGCACGGTCCGGTCGCGCATCCACCGTGGCCGCTCCCAGCTGCGCAAGGCCCTCGCGCACCGCTCCCCGGAGGCGCGTGCCGAGCGCCGCTCCTTCGTGCCCCGTGTTCCCGCACTGGGAGGAGGGGGCGCGAGCGCGTGAGCGGATCACGGCCGAAAGCTTCCGAGGGACACCTCGCAGAGCAGCATCTGGGAGACCGACTCTCCGCCCTGGTCGACGGAGAGCTCGGTCATGACGCGCGCGAGCGCGTACTGGCGCATGTGGCCACCTGCCCGAAGTGCAAGGCGGAGGTGGACGCCCAGCGCCGGCTGAAGAACGTCTTCGCGGAGGCGGCCCCGCCGCCCCCCTCCGAGAGTTTCCTGGCCCGCCTGCAGGGACTACCCGCGGGCGGCGGCCCGGACGGTGATGCCACACCGCCGGGCGGGGCAGGGCTGCCCGGCGGACTGTCCGGACGGTTCGGATCGTCCGGGGCCTTCGGAGCGAAGCGCGGCGGCCGGTTCGAGTTCGGGTACGTCCCGGCCCGGCCGCACGCCCCCGTGCTGCCGTCCTCCGCGGGGAACCAGGGCCTCCCCCCGGGCGACCGCGGCCTGCCGTCCGAAGGCCGCGGCCTTCCGGCGGGCAGCCGGGGCTTCCGTATCCACGACGTCGGCCGGCACGAGCCCGAGAGATCCTCCTCGCGGCTGCGGTTCGCCTTCGCGGCTGCCGGAGCCGTGTCCCTGGCCGCGCTCGCGCTCGGCGGCGTCACCACCGGCGCCCCGACCGACACGGATGCCCGCGGCGGCTCCGGCACGGGGAGCAACGTGACACCGATGCGCACACAGGGCACGGGCGCCGCGGCTCAGCCCGAGTCCCAGCGGCGCCGCGGTACGGGGCCGCTGCTCGGGCAGGTGCACGGCCAGAGCGCGCTCGGCAGCACCCCGGTCGCCCCGACCGAGGTGTCCGCCCCCCTGCTGCCGGGTGTGCCGCATTCCGCCGTGGGGCAGCAGGCCGTCCACGCGCTGGCCGCGCCGGTGATGGCCGGTGCCGCCGCCATGTCCCCGCTGATAGGCCCGCTCCAGGCGGCCCCGCCGGCCGCCCTGAGCTCGTGGTCCACGGTGCCCGAGATCGCGGCCCCCCTGTTCGCCGTGCCCCTCCCGGACACGACCTCGTCCCCCTCTCCTCCCGGCTCCTCCCGAACGGCCCGCTGACCGGCCGCTGCGCGGCGGCGAGCGGACCTGATTGAATCCGGGGTGGCGCCCGCGGCCGAGGCGTGGCCGTGGCGCCGATTCGACGAACTGCGGCTACCGCCGTCGAGCCGTGCCGCGGCTGTGGGGAGAGCATGAACGAGGGGAAGCCCACGAAGGCCAAGTGGTGGAGCCGTCCTCGGCCGCAGGGCCTGTCGGGGGAGCCGGAGAGTGCGGGGCCGGCCCCGGGGGACTTGGCCGACACCGACGGCGACTTCGAGCTGGCGCGGCCCGCTGCGCGGCCGGCCGACGACGGTGGCGACTACGAGCTGAGGCGCCCCGAGCCGGTACCGGCCGACGGCGAGCCCGCCGGGGTGCCGGCGGGGATGCTCAAGGGCGCCGTGGACGGCGTTCCCGCCACGTCCGCCGTGCCGGCCCAGGGCGGACCTGCCGGGAGCGCGGTGGAGGCAGGGGAGGCCGCCTCCGCCGTGCCGGCCGACGGTGCCCCCAAGCCCCTGCACGATCCCGACCCGTACAGCACGCCGCCCTACGGCGAACCCGGACCCTGGGCGCCCGCGCCGCCGGTGCAGCACCCGGCGGCGACACCGGCGCACGGCGTGACGACGGCGGACCGGCCGGCCATGCCCGGCACGCCCGTTCCGCCGCCGCAGGGGACACCCGCGGCGCCTCCCGGCATCCCCGGGCCGGCCGCGCCCCTGCCGCCCCCCAGCGCCCCCACGCCGGTGCCCGCCGCGGCCGTCCACGCCGACGCGCGGCCCGCGGCCCCCGCCCCCGACCCCTGGCAGCGCTACGACCCCTGGGCGGCCCCCGTGGCCCCGGGCGGCCACGGCCCTCTCCAGCAGAACGGCGCCGGGGTGCCCAGCACGGAACAGCGGCGCCGGCGGGGCAGGAAGGCGCTGATCGGTGCCGCCATGCTGCTCGCGCTCGTGTCCGGGGGTGCCGGCGGCGTCGCAGGGACGTATCTGGAGAGGAACGGCGGCGTCGGGACCGTCGAGCTGCCGCAGTCCGGGAAGGAGCCCGCCGCGCGGGACGCGGACAGTGTGGCGGGGATCGCCGGACGGGCCCTGCCCAGCGTGGTCACGCTGCATGTGAGCGGCTCCGGCGAGCAGGGCACGGGCACCGGCTTCATGCTCGACACCCGAGGGCACATCCTCACCAACAACCACGTCGTGCAGTCCGCCGGATCCACCGGTGAGATCACGGTGACCTTCAACGGCGGGGAGACCGCCGAGGCCGAGCTCGTCGGCCGGGACAGCGGCTACGACCTCGCCGTCGTGAAGGTGAAGGGCGTGCGCGGGCTCACCCCGCTGCCCCTCGGCAACTCGGACAACGTGCAGGTCGGTGACCCGGTCGTGGCCATCGGCGCGCCCTTCGACCTGGCCGGCACCGTCACCTCCGGCATCATCAGCGCCAAGCAGCGGCCCATCACGGCGGGCGGCGAGAAGGGCGACGGCAGCGACGTGTCGTACGTCGACGCGCTCCAGACCGACGCGCCCATCAACCCGGGCAACTCCGGCGGTCCCCTGCTCGACGCCGAGGCCCGGGTCATCGGCATCAACTCCGCCATCCGGTCGGCGGACAGCGGCTCCGAGCTGGACAGCGGGCGGTCCGGCTCGATAGGCCTCGGCTTCGCCATACCCATCAACCAGGGCAAGCGTGTCGCCGAGGAACTGATCAACACCGGGAAGGCGACCCACCCGGTGATCGGCATCACTCTCGACATGGACTACACGGGCGACGGCGCCCGCGTCGCCGCCGAGGGCAGCGAGGGCGGACCCCCGGTGACCGTGGGCGGCCCGGGCGCCAAGGCCGGCATCAAGGCGGGCGACGTCATCACGGAGGTCGACGGGCAGCGCGTCCACTCCGGCGAGGAGCTGATCGTCAAGACCCGTGCCCACCGCCCCGGCGACCGCCTGGAGCTGACCGTGGAGCGCGCCGGCAAGGAGCGCCGGGTGTCGCTCGTCCTCGGGTCGTCCGGCGGCAGCTGAGTCGTGATGTCCGGGACGTACAGGGATGAAAGAGGCAAACATTCGGGAAAGCGCTCCCACTGCACGCACTCGGAGCGCTCGGGACAGTACCGGTCGGACAGGATCGCCGGGTACCGTGGATCCGGCCCGGACCGCGGCAAGACCCCCATGACCACTGAGGGCCGAGGACCGAGGACATCGCAAGGAGCTTCAGGTGTTCAATGACATAGGACCACTCGAGCTGGTGACGATCATCGTCCTTGCCGTGCTCGTTTTCGGTCCGGACAAGCTCCCCAAGGTCATCCAGGACGTGACGCGTACGATCCGGAAGATCCGTGAGTTCTCGGAGAGTGCCAAGCACGACATCCGGGAGGAACTGGGCCCGGAGTTCAAGGACTTCGAGTTCGAGGACCTCAACCCCAAGACGTTCATCCGCAAGCAGCTGGACAACGAGGACCTGGGGCTCAAGGAGATCCGCAACGGCTTCGACCTGAAGAAGGAGATGGCCGAGGTCACCGACGCCGTCCACAGCCGTGACTCCGACACGTCCTCCTCGTCGTCCTCCGGCTCGTCCGGCGGCATCGACATGACGAAGAAGCCCGAGCTCCCTGACCGGGACGACCGGCCGCCCTTCGACGCGGACGCCACCTGAGCGACACACCGGGGCGTACGCCCCGGCGCGTGACGCGTTTCATACTCCGGTCGGGCTGTGTAGGGCCTGAACGAGGCGCCCGTGCGGCCCACGCGCCGGGCGATTTCCCTGCTGCTCGCAGCGGTGTGGCTATGCTGCCGAGTTGATGGGCGGGCCGTACTGGACCAGCAACGCCGCCCGAAGGGGGGCGGGCCGTTCCGGCCCGACGAGAGCGAGGAGGCGTCCGGGCATATGGAGACGACGAGTCGGGCAGTCGCACAGGCGCCGGCCGCGGAGGGCGGACAACAGGTCCCCTCCGCCCGGCGTACGGTCGACGGCTACCTGCGCGCGCCCTTCCCGTGGTACGGCCTCGACGAGGCGTTCACGGGGCCGCGCTGGCTGATGCAGGTCGGTACGGCGGCCGACGGAGCCGTGGAACACGGGTCGATCGGGCACGGTGACGAGCCCTCGGTGCGCAACGAGCATGCCGCCGGTGGTGACCAGGAGGCCAAGGAGAAGTTCGTGGTCGTGGTGACCGTGGCGGCGAGTCCCTCACGGCGCAGTGCGGACGGCACGGGGTTGCTGGAGGCGACGTCGGTGTCCTCGGCGGCGTGGCTCGCGGGTGTGGGGCTGCTGTCCTTCACCTGGCCCGGGCAGATGGACCACTCCCTGCGGGACGACTGGCTGGATCAGCAGACGGAGACGGCGTGGGTGCTGGCGGATGACCTGGACGGCTCCGACTGGTCGACGCTGTCGCTGCCGGTGGACGGTGTGCCGACGGCGTTCCACTACCGGGAGTCGGAGTTCGGGTGGGTGCTGGCCGGGTCGACTTCGGCGGGTGTCCACGTGGGCGCGTACGGGCGTGGCATGAGTGCGTACGGTCTCGGCTTCGCCGTGGTCAAGGACATCGCCGCGTACGCGTGACGTGAGTGTGGGGCGCCGTGTGTTTTTCGGCGCCCCCTCGCCGTAGGGGCAGAACATTCCGGGGCGGCTACGGGTCGCATGTGGTTGCTCGCGCAGTTCCCCGCGCCCCTGGGTCAGTTCAGAACTTGTTCCTCGGAGTGATCCCCAGGGACAGGCCCGACAGGCCCCGCTGCCGGCCTCCCAGCTTGCCCGCGATCGCCCGCAGGGCCGAGCCCGCCGGGGAGTCCGGGTCCGTCAGGACCACCGGCTTGCCCTCGTCGCCGCCCTCGCGGAGGCGGACGTCGATGGGGATGTTGCCGAGGACCGGGACGTTCGTGCCGGTCGTGCGGGTCAGGCCGTCGGCGACCGCCTGGCCGCCGCCCGTGCCGAAGACGTCGACCATCTCGCCGCAGTGCGGGCAGGGCAGGCCGGACATGTTCTCGACCACACCGACGATCTTCTGGTGGGTCTGCACGGCGATGGAGCCGGCGCGCTCGGCGACCTCGGCGGCGGCCTGCTGCGGGGTCGTCACGACGAGGATCTCGGCGTTCGGGACCAGCTGGGCCACGGAGATCGCGATGTCACCGGTGCCGGGCGGCAGGTCCAGCAGGAGGACGTCCAGGTCGCCCCAGTACACGTCCGCCAGGAACTGCTGGAGGGCGCGGTGGAGCATCGGGCCGCGCCACACGACCGGGGCGTTGCCCGGCGTGAACATGCCGATGGAGATGACCTTCACGCCGTTCGCCGACGGCGGCATGATCATGTTCTCGACCTGGGTGGGCCGGCCGTCGGCGCCCAGCATGCGCGGCACGCTGTGACCGTAGATGTCGGCGTCGACGACACCGACCTTCAGGCCGTCGGCCGCCATCGCCGCCGCCAGGTTCACCGTCACCGAGGACTTGCCCACGCCGCCCTTGCCGGAGGCGACCGCGTAGACGCGGGTCAGGCTCCCCGGCTTGGCGAAGGGGACCTCGCGCTCGGTCTGGCCGCCGCGCAGGGCGGACGCCAGCTCGCGGCGCTGCTCGTCGCTCATCACGTCGAGCGTGACGTCGACTCGGGTGACGCCCTCCACGCCGGAGACCGCCTCGGTCACGCGCTGCGTGATCGTGTCCCGCATCGGGCAGCCCGAGACCGTCAGGTACACGGTGACCGCGACCGCCCCGTCCGCGCCGATCTCCACGGATTTGACCATCCCGAGTTCGGTGATGGGCTTGTGGATCTCGGGGTCGTTCACCGTCGCCAGTGCCTCGCGCACCGCGTCTTCCGTAGCCATAGGGTCGATGGTACGGCGCCGTACCGTTGCGTAGGAAAGGCTGTCAGCGGTCGTCTGCGTCACGTCCCGGTGACCGTTCCGCCGGGAATACGACCGAGCCGTGACGGTGGCCGTCGTGCCGCTCCTCCAGTTCCTTGACCACGTCCTGGAGTTCCGAGCGGATCCAGTCGCGGGTGGCGACCTCGCCCAGGCCGATGCGCAGGGCCGCGACCTCGCGGGTCAGGTACTCGGTGTCGGCGATCGACCGCTCGTTCTGCTTGCGGTCCTGCTCCAGATTGACCCGGTCGCGGTCGTCCTGCCGGTTCTGCGCGAGCAGGATCAGCGGGGCCGCGTAGGAGGCCTGGAGCGACAGCATCAGGGTCAGGAAGATGAACGGGTACTCGTCGAAGCGCAGGTCGCGCGGGGCGAGCGTGTTCCAGGCCACCCACAGGATGATGGCGGCCGTCATCCAGACCAGGAACCGTCCGGTGCCGAGGAAGCGCGCGATGCGTTCCGAGAACCGTCCGAAGGCCTCCGGGTCGTACTCGGGCAGGATCCGGCGCCTGGGCACGCCCGGCTGGTCGAGGCGGGCGGTGCGCGGCCGGCCTGCGGCCGTGGAGCCGGCCGGCGTGCGCTCGCGCAGGGTCTCACGCTCAGGAACCATCGGTCGCCACCTCCTCCTCGTCCAGGTGGAACTCCGTCTCCCGCCAGTCCTCCGGGAGCATGTGGTCGAGGACGTCGTCCACGGTCACCGCACCCAGCAGGGAGCCGGACTCGTCGACCACGGGCGCCGCGACCATGTCGTACGTGGCGAAGAACCCGGCGATCGCGGGCAGGTCCGCGTCGGGGTCGAGCGGTTGCAGGTCGCTGTCCACGATCGAGCTGACCAGGGAGGGCGGTGGCTCGCGCAGCAGGCGCTGGAAGTGGACCGTGCCGAGGTACTTGCCGGTCGGCGTCTCGTCCGGTGGCCGGCAGACGTAGATCTGGGCGGCCAGGGCGGGGGAGAGGTCCGGGTTGCGCACGCGGGCGAGGGCGTCGGCGACGGTGGCGTCGGGGCGCAGCACGATCGGCTCGGTGGTCATCAGACCGCCCGCCGTGCGGTCCTCGTACGACATCAGGCGCCGCATGTCGGCCGCGTCGCCGGGCTGCATCAGGCTCAGCAGCCGTTCCTGCTCGTCCTTCGGCAGCTCGCCCAGCAGGTCGGCCGCGTCGTCGGGGTCCATGGCCTCCAGGACGTCGGCGGCGCGCTCCTCCTTCAGCTTGCCGAGGATCTCGATCTGGTCGTCCTCCGGGAGCTCCTCCAGGACGTCGGCCAGCCGGTCGTCGTCGAGGGCGGCGGCCACCTCGGCCCGGCGCTTGGGGGAGAGGTGGTGCAGGACGTTGGCCAGGTCGGCGGGGCGCAGCTGCTCGAACGTGGCGAGCAGGTTCTCGGCGCCCTGCCCCTGCTCCTCCAGCGAGAAGCCGGTGACGGCGGTCCACTCGACGGTGAGCGCCTCGCCCTTGGCGCGCCGGAAGGCAGTGCCCTTCCGGCCCTTGCGGACGAAGACCCGGTCGATTTCCCACTCCCGGCGGGCGGGCAGCTGATGCACCGACAGGTCGAGGACGGTGACCTCCTCGCCGGTCTCGGTGAGCGTGACGCGCCGGTCCAGCAGCTCCCCGAAGACCAGCCGCTCGGTGGGCCGCTGCTCGAAGCGCCGGACGTTGAGCACACCGGTGGTGATGATCTGCCCGGACTGGATGGCGGTGACCCGGGTCATCGGCAGGAAGATGCGGCGGCGGGTGGCGAGTTCGACGACGAGGCCGAGCAGCCTCGGGGGCCGCTGCGCCATCCGCAGCATGACGACCAGATCGCGGACACGCCCCACCTGGTCGCCGGCGGGGTCGAAGACGGCGACACCGGAGAGGTGCGATACGAAGATCCGGGGGGCGCCCGCTGCCATGGCCGCGGCTCCTTTTCGTGCGGGGTGGTTCGTGGTCCCTGTTCGTGTGCCTGTCTTTGTCGCTGTGTCTTCCGAATTGCCCGCTCGGGTGGGCTTCAGGCTAGCCCGTCCCGATCGGGGGCGCGTCGGCGGGCGGTCCGGACGGACTGGCTCCGACCTGCCCGCACGTGCCCGGTACCCTGCGGTACGCCGATCAGGTCTCCCGTCAGAGAGGCAGCCCCACCTGTGACTCCGATTCGCCAGGGCCGCAACCACAGTGCCGCACTCGCGAGCGCGATGTGCGCACTGGCCGTGACCGGAACGGTGCTCACGGGCTGCGCGGAGGATCCGAACGAGGGCACCAACGGGGTCGGCAGACTGTCCGCCGAGAAGATCCAGGCCAAGACCCGTTCGGTCGCCGAGTCCGCCGGGGCGGTCCGGGTGCACGGGAACGTCGTCAGCGGCGAGCGCACCTACGCGCTCGACATGCGGCTGAAGGACGACGGCGGCGAAGGCTCGGTCACCTCCGAGGGGGCGACCTTCCGGCTGCTGCGCGTCGGCGAGCATCTCTTCCTCAAGGCCGACGCGGAGTTCTGGAGTCATGGCGCGGGCCAGGGCGGGGACGGCGAGGGCGATGCCGCCGCGGCGTCCAAGCTCGGCGGCAAGTTCGTGAAGGTGCCGCAGGGCGACCCTTCGTACAAGAAGTTCAGCGGTTTCACGGACAAGGGAGTCCTCCTCGACGGTCTGCTGACCCTGCACGGCAAGCTCGCGACGGACGGCCACGACGAGCAGGCGGGCATCCGCACCATCCGCATCTCGGGCGACAAGGGCTCCGGCGGCACTCTGGAGGTATCCCTGGAGGGCAAGCCGTATCCGCTGCGCCTGGAGCGGGCCGGTGGGGCGGGTACCCTCACGTTCTCCGCCTGGGGGCAGGACTTCTCCCTGAGGGAGCCGGAGAAGAACGAGACGGTGGACTACGGCAGGCAGCTGCCGGCTTCGTAGGCCGTCACTTACGTTTGCGCTTCTTCAGCAGCAGGCGGGGCAGACCTGCCGGGATCGGCCGGCGGGTGATCGCCGGGGTCGGCAGCGGCGGCTCGGACAGGGAGTCGTCGGGCAGCGGCGCCGTCGTCCCGGTCGGCTCCAGGCGCAGCACCCGGCACTCGCGGGCCCAGCGGTCGGTCATGGCCTCGCCGTCGGGCGCGTTCAGCCGCTTGCCCTTGAGCTCGGCGACCGCCGCGTCCCACGCCTCGGAGCCCGGTGCGAGCTGGGTGACCCGGGCCGTCCAGGAGACCAGGCGGCCCCCCTTGTCCTTGCTGCGGACCGTCACCCGGGCCTCGGACCCGTCGGGCAGGCCCGGCAGCGGCTGTTCGCCGGGGCCGTCGCCGACCAGGCACGCGGCACCCTCGTGCCACACGTGCCACAGGGCGCGCGCCGGGCCGTCGGGGCCCTGGACCCAGACGAGGCCGGACTTCTTCGTGGCCTCCTCGACGAGGGCCTGGCCGAGCAGCTCGCTTGTCATGGCCCCCAGCCTATCCACGCCGTTCACAGCCAGCCGTTCCGCTTCAGCGTGCGGTGGATGCCCAGGCAGATGACCACGGTGATGCCCATGATCACCGGGTAGCCGTACCGCCAGTGCAGCTCCGGCATGTGGTCGAAGTTCATGCCGTACACCCCGCACACCATCGTCGGCACGGCGATGATGGCGGCCCATGAGGTGATCTTCCGCATGTCCTCGTTCTGCGCCACGGACGCCTGCGCGAGGTTGGCCTGGAGGATGGAGTTGAGCAGCTCGTCGAAGCCGAGCACCTGCTCCTGCACGCGGGCCAGGTGGTCGGCGACATCCCGGAAGTACTTCTGGATGTCCGGGTCGATCAGCCGCATCGGCCGCTCGCTCAGCAGCTGCATGGGCCGCAGCAGCGGCGACACGGCCCGCTTGAACTCCAGCACCTCGCGCTTGAGTTGGTAGATCCGTCCGGCGTCCGAGCCGCGCGGCGAGCCCTTGCGCCCCGGGGAGAACACCTCGGTCTCGACCTCGTCGATGTCGTCCTGCACGGCGTCGGCGACCGCGATGTAACCGTCGACGACGTGGTCGGCGATGGCGTGCAGCACGGCCGAGGGGCCCTTGGACAGCAGCTCGGGGTCGTCCTGGAGACGGTGCCGCAGCGCCCGCAGGGAGCCCTGACCGCCGTGCCGGACGGTGATGAAGAAGTCCCGTCCGGTGAAGCACATGACCTCACCCGTCTCGACGACCTCGCTGTTGGCGTCGAACTGGTCGTGCTCCACGTAGTGGATGGTCTTGAACACCGTGAAGAGGGAGTCGTCGTAGCGCTCCAGCTTGGGCCGCTGGTGGGCCTGGACGGCGTCCTCCACGGCCAGCGGGTGCAGCCCGAACTCGCCGGCGATGCCGGAGAATTCGGCCTCGGTCGGCTCGTGCAGGCCGATCCACACGAAGCCGCCGTCGCGGCGCGCCAGGCGCACCGCCTCGTGCGGGGTCAGCGGGGTCTCGGTCTCGACGCGGCGGCCGTCCCGGTAGACGGCGCAGTCGACGACGGCGGAGGACGTCGCGGGGCTGCGGGTGGCGTCGTACGTCGCACCGTCCTTGCGCAGCGACACGCGGGACGGACGGACGACGGCGCGCAGGTCGCGGATCATCGACATGGCGGGCTCCTTCGCGACAGGCAACGAAAGGCGCAGCACCCGACAGGTGGAACTACCCGGAATGAGGACGTTGGGACCGATGATGTTTGGCACGTCCACAAAGCGGGGAGCACCGCACCGTCGCGGTGGCGAGTCTCGTTACTGATTCAGCTTCTGAGGCAGATCAGGTAAAGCGAAACGAAGCGCTCTTCCGCGGTGAGGCGAGTGCGAGAGGTGGCGACCAGCCAGAGCCAGAACAGCTACGTCAGCGGCGGGAAGAGCGTGGTGCTACTGCACGGTCGACTTCGGTCCATTGCAGTCCCACCTCCTCCGGCCGGTCCCTCGTAAGGGAGTTCCTTCGGCGTCGGGGCTTGATCGCGACGCTTCTGCGTGCTGCCCCGAACCACCGGGCAAGAGTATCAGTCGCCCGGCGTGTCAAGGCGCTTGTTTGCCCGCTACTGACGAGTTCTATGCTCGCCGCATGGCAATTGTTCTTCCTCTGGTCGAAGCCCGGTTGCGTACCGCGCTGGGCGAACCGGACGCGCGCGCCGCGGTCACCTTCCTGGGCACGGACCGTATCGAGGTGCTCCGCTTCCAGGAGGGGGACCTCGTCCGCTACACCACGCTCGGTATGTCCGAGCACCCCATGACGGACCCCACGTCGGTGGTCGCCGACCCGGTCAAGGGCCCCCGCGCCGAGCTGGTCCTGTCGGTGCGTGCCGGGCTGGCCGACACCGACAAGGTGCTCCGCCCGCTCGCCGTACTCGCCGCGTCTCCGCAGGTGGAGGGGCTGGTCGTGGCTCCGGGAGCCTCCCTCGACGTCGGCGGACCGCTGTGGCCCGGCGCTCCCTTCACCTCGGTCCTGGTCGCCGAGCCGGGCGGCCTGGTCGAGGACCTCGAGCTCGACGAGCCCCTCGACCCGGTGCGGTTCCTGCCGCTGCTGCCGATGACCCCTAACGAGGCCGCCTGGAAGCGCGTGCACGGCGCTCAGGCGCTCCAGGAGCGGTGGCTGAACCAGGGGACGGACCTCCGGGATCCGTCCCGGAAGTCCGTCCCGCTGGAGTGAGGAAGCTCACCAACCCTTGGCCGTAAAGCGTCAGTTGGCGAAGACGGCGACACCGTCCTCGGTCGCGTGCTTCGGCTCCAGCTCCTGGGCTTCGTGAGTGAGGGCCTTCCGCCGTACGGCGACCACGAGCGCACCCACGACCGCGGTGACCGCCGCCACGACGAACGGGATGTGGATGTCGGTCCACTCCTCGATCTTCGGCGCGAAGTAGGGAGCGGCCGCCGCCGCGAACCAGCGCACGAAGTTGTAGCCCGCGCTCGCCACCGGCCGGGGCGCGTCCGAGACGCCGAGGGCCAGCTCGGTGTAGACGGTGTTGTTCACGCCGATGAAGGCGCCGGACAGGATCGTGCAGACCACGGCGGTCGTGTGGTCGCCGTAGCCGAGCACGAGCACGTCGGCCGCGAGCAGCACCAGTGAACCGCCGAGCACCTTCAGCGAGCCGAACCGCTTCTGGAGCCGGGGCGCCACGATCACCGAGAACACGGCGAGCAGCACACCCCAGGCGAAGAACACCGCCCCCGACCGGTACGGGCTCATGTTCAGCACGAACGGCGTGAAGGCCAGCACGGTGAAGAACGTGTAGTTGTAGAAGAACGCCGAGACCGCCGCCGAGGCGAGGCCGCCGTGGCCCAGTGCCTTGACCGGGTCCAGGAGCGAGGTCTTGCGGGCCGGCTTGGGCTGCTCCTTCAGGAACACGGCGATGCACAGGAAGCCGACCGCCATCAGGAACGCCGTCCCGAAGAACGGGTAGCGCCAGCTCGCGTCCCCGAGCAGGGCGCCCAGCAGCGGACCGCACGCCATTCCGAGGCCGAGGGCCGACTCGTACAGCAGGATCGCCGCCGCGCTGCCGCCGGCGGCCGCGCCGACGATGACCGCGAGGGCCGTCGAGACGAACAGCGCGTTGCCGAGACCCCAGCCGGCCCGGAACCCGACCAGTTCGCCGACGGATCCGGAGGTGCCCGAGAGCCCGGCGAACACCACGACGAACGCGAGGCCGAGCAGCAGGGTCTTCCGGCCGCCGATCCGGCTGGAGACGAAGCCGGTCACCAGCATCGCGACGGCGGTGATGAGGAAGTACGAGGTGAAGAGCAGGGAGACCTGGCTCGCCGTGGCGTGCAGGCCCTGGGCGATGGACGGCAGGATCGGGTCGACGAGTCCGATGCCCATGAAGGCGACGACCGACGCCCCGGCGGTCGCCCACACGGACTTGGGCTGCTTCAGGAGGCCGCCCGCTCCGGCGTCGAAGGGGTCCATTGCTTGCTCCCTTTCCCGAACGGAAGTAGTTGGTATATACACACACTAAGTTAGTCAGGCTAATTAATGCAAGTTACATCTAGTGCGGGGGTGAAGGGTTCCGTCCGGTTGGGTGATCGTCCTTGACGCGACGGGGCGGGGGTAGGACCGTGGGGCCCTATGAGGGGCGAACCCAGTTGCCCGAAGTGCGGTGGCCGGGTCAGGGCTCCCGGCCTCTTCTCCGACTCGTGGCAGTGCGATGTGCACGGCACCGTCCATCCGGTGCAGCCCGTGATACCGCCCAGCGTCGACGCCCTCAACGTCGTGGTGCACCGCACCCACGTGCCGGTGTGGATGCCCTGGCCGCTGCCGGTCGGCTGGCTGTTCACGGGCGTGGCCTGCGCGGGGGACGACCGCACGGGCGGCCGCGCCACGGCCGTGGCCTGCACGGGGCCCGGCCCGCTCGGCGGGATGGGCGAGCTGATCCTGGTCGCGGAGGAGCTCGGCGTCGGACTCGGTGCGCGGTACGCGGGCATGGACGGTCCGGATCCGGGGCCGTACATCGACGTCGGGAAGCCGGCTCAGGCGAAGGTGCTGGCCGCGGGGCGTCCTACGCCGTTGTGGCATGTGTCCGGGGCGCCGGACGATCGTGCGGTTTTCGCCGGTGAGGCGCTCGGGATGTGGTTGTGGGCCGTCGTGTGGCCGGAGCAGTCCGGGTTGTTGATGTACGACGAGCTGGTGCTGGCGGATCTGCGGGAGGCGGGTGCCGAGGTGGAGTTGGTGCCCTGTGGGGCGCTGTCGCCGCGGTTGCTTCAGCCGTAGGGCCGTGTAGGGGGCGCTTCCGGGGTTCGGGTGTGACAGGGGACGTTGAAAGTCCGGTTATCCTTGAGCAGCCCTGTTCGTCCTGTCCGTGTCTGGAGTCCGCGTCGTGCGTATCGATCTGCACACCCACTCCACCGCTTCCGACGGTACGGACGCTCCCGCCGAGCTGGTGCGGAAGGCCGCCGCGGTCGGTCTGGACGTCGTCGCACTGACCGATCACGACACCACCCGTGGCCATGCCGAGGCGATCGCCGCGCTGCCCGAGGGGCTCACGCTGGTCACCGGAGCCGAGCTCTCCTGCCGGCTCGACGGCATCAGCATGCACATGCTGGCGTACCTCTTCGACGCCGAGGAGCCGGCGCTGCTCGCCGAGCGCGAGCTGGTCCGGGACGACCGGGTGCCCCGGGCGCGGGGCATGGTCGCCAAGCTTCAGGAGCTGGGCGTGCCCGTGACCTGGGAGCAGGTGGCGCGGATCGCCGGTGACGGGTCCGTCGGGCGTCCGCACGTGGCGACCGCGCTCGTCGAGCTGGGTGTCGTGCCGACCGTCAGCGACGCCTTCACCCAGGACTGGCTGGCCGACGGCGGCCGGGCCTTCGTGGAGAAGCACGAGACCGACCCGTTCGAGGCGATCCGGCTGATCAAGGGCGCGGGCGGGGTCGCGGTGTTCGCGCATCCCGGGGCGAGCAAGCGGGGACGTACGGTGCCGGAGGCCGCGATCGCCGAGATGGCCGCGGCCGGGCTCGACGGAGTCGAGGTCGACCACATGGACCACGACGCGGACACGCGTGCGCGGCTGCGGGGGCTGGCGAAGGAGCTGGGGCTCCTGATGACCGGGTCCAGCGACTATCACGGCAGCCGGAAGACGTGTGTGCTCGGGGAGTACACGACGGATCCCGAGGTGTACGGGGAGATCACGCGGCGGGCCTTCGGGGCGTTTCCCGTGCCGGGGGCTGGCGGGGTCTGAGGTTTCTGTCCTGTAGGTCCGTTGTCAGGCACCCGGCGCTGCTGGCTGTGCCCACCCGTTCCGCCGTGCGGAACGCCTGCCCACAGCGGTTGCGGTAGCGATACGTCGTTGCCCTGTCCGCCGCGTTCCTTCACTCACCGCGCAAGGCCATCGCTGTCATGTTCGACCTCGCCGTTTTCGGCTCCCTGTTCCTGACCCTCTTCGTCATCATGGATCCCCCCGGGATCACCCCGATCTTCCTCGCGCTCACCGCCGGACGGCCCGGCAAGGTGCAGAAGCGGATGGCCTTCCAGGCCGTCTGTGTCGCCGGTGGTGTGATCACCGTGTTCGGGCTGCTCGGGCATCAGATCCTGAACTACCTGCACGTGTCCGTGCCCGCGCTGATGATCGCGGGCGGGCTGCTGCTTCTGCTGATCGCGCTCGATCTGCTGACCGGCAAGACGGACGAGCCCAAGCAGACCAAGGACGTCAACGTCGCTCTCGTGCCGCTGGGCATGCCGCTGCTGGCCGGGCCCGGGGCGATCGTGTCGGTCATCCTCGCCGTGCAGAAGGCCCACACGGTCGCCACGCAGGTGTCCGTGTGGACGGCCATCCTCGCCATCCACGTCGTGCTGTGGCTGGTGATGCGCTACTCGCTGGTGATCATCCGGATCATCAAGGACGGCGGTGTGGTCCTGGTGACGCGGCTCGCGGGCATGATGCTGTCCGCCATCGCCGTGCAGCAGATCATCAACGGGGTCACGCAGGTGATCCAGGGGAGCTGAGGGACCGCCCCGTCAGGCCGGACGGGTGAGCACGGTGCCGATCTCCCTGGCCGGTCCCGCGTGGGCGAGGTACTCCTCGATCTTGTGCGCGCGGTCCCGACCGTTCTGGACGGCCAGCTGCGTGAGCTTGCCCCATCGCTCGTCCTCCAGGGGACAGCCGACGGCGACCGCGTCGGTGGGGCACCAGACGTTGACCCAGTCGCGCACCTTGGGCGGCCGGTGCGGGCCGCGGGCGAGGAGCCGCTCGTTGACGCCGTCCAGCCCGAGCGGGCTGCCCGCGGTGACCAGCAGTACGGGGTCGAGGCCGTCCGGGAGCCGGGTCAGCAGGTCCATGCCGACGACCGTGCCAAGGCTGTGCGTGACCAGTACCAGTTCGCCCGTGGCGGGCATCGTCTCCAGGACGCTGTCCAGCACGGCCTGCCGCACCGAGCTGTCGCCGAGGTACAGGTCGACGTCCCGCAGGAACGTGGCGATGGTCCACTCGTCCAGGTCGGATCTGGCGGCGAGCCAGCTCAGCGGCCGGTGCAGTGCGCCGACCAGCCCCGCTCCGAAGCCCTCCGTGGCCGCCGGCCCGTTCTGGGGCATGCCGGCCCGGGCGGCCGCCTCGTACAGCAGCTGCTCGTAGGAGCCGGTGGGCGATTCGGCGGCGAAGACCTCGGCGGCAGCGGCGGCGCTCACCTCGTCGAGTCCGACGGGCTGGGCCGTGCTCTCCCGGCCGCTCACGAGGTCGGCCAGTCTCGTGCCGTAGAACGGGAACCACACGTCCGCCGGGTCGACCGTGGGCAGTGCCGCGAGCGTGAGGCCCTGGTTCAGGCCGGACGTCCAGCTCCGCCGGAGGTCCTCGGGCTCCTTGCCCTGCTGGTCCCTGCCGTGCAGGAAGACCAGGTGCTGACGGCCGCCGAAGGCGGTGCCGCGGGCCGGGCGTCCCTTCTTGGGGCCCCGCGTCCGGGCATCGCTCTCGGTCATGGTCACCGTCACCGGGACGCCGGGGATCGACGGGGTCGTGACGCCGGGTACGGCCGGTGTGATCCTCTCCGGCTGAGGCGCGGGGGCGGTGCTCTGGTCCAGGCCGGAGTCCGGGCCCATCTCGGCCAGCAGCGCGCGGCGCCCGGGGTCGAGGTCCAGCCGGGCCAGATGCTTCAGGATCGAGCTGATGCGGACGCCCTCGTTGGCGACCCAGTCGATCGCGTCGTCGCCGTCGCCCTGGCGCCAGGGCCGGCCGTCCGTCCGCAGGACGCGGCCCTGGTCGTCCTTCTTCGGTACGCCGCTGTGGTGCAGTGCCACGACCTCCCACTGGTCGTTGAAGACGGGGGAGCCCGAGTTTCCGGGGCGGGTGTCGGTCCGGTAGTGGACGAAGTCGTCGAGCCGTACCAGCAGCGCGTTGTCGCGCAGAGCGATCTCCTTGAGGCGCCCGTCCGGGTGACCGATGATGTTCACCCGCTCGCCGAGCACCAGCTTGCCGAGCTGCACGCTGAGCCGGTTCCAGCCGAAGATCTCGCCCGGCGGACGGCCGTCCAGGGCGGGTGTGACCGCCACGAGGGCGAAGTCCAGCCGCCTGTCCGCGGCGAAGAAGCTCCCCGGGTCGAGCTCCATGCGGACGGCGGTGTCGGGGACGTTGTCGACCGTGACCTGGGCGTTGAACTCCGCGAAGCACTGGCGGGCGAAGCCCTCGTCGGGCAGCACGTGGTGGTTGGTCATCATCAGCCGTGGCGAGACCAGGAAGCCCGTGCCGTGCGGAAGCTCGCGGCCGTCGCGGCGCAGGGTGATCCGGGCCACCGTGGCTCCGGCCCTGACCCCGCGCGGCAGGAAACTCCAGGCCTGGAGCTCGTTCGACAGGTCGATGATGCGTTCGTTGGTGTGGGGCAGGTCCAGGGCCTCGCCGTGGATGTCCGCCACCACCGCCGAGGGCGACAGACCGCCCCGGTCCAGGATCCGGTCGGCGCGCACGGCGAGCGCGTCCGGGTTGTCCGGGAACCGCACCCCGGCCGCCATCCGGCCCTCGACGCGCTCGCGCTCCGCGGCGGAGTCCTCGTACCGCTGCGCGGCCTCGGCCACGGCCTGCTCGTGCAGTTCCTCGTTCGACCGGCCCGTCACGGACATGTGGTCCACCGCCTCGCTCTCGCTCTGTCGCCGTCCCCCTCAGCCAGTACGCCCCCCACCAGGGAGGTCCGCAACAGCGAAGCCCCCGCACGGCCTATGCCGGGCGGGGGCTCGAAGTGTGGGAGAGCGGCGCGCGTTATGAGGCCGTGGTCCCGGCCGGGCGGATCCAGAGGCGCTGCCCTGTGGCGGCGGCCTGCTGAACGATGCGGTTGACGGAGGCGGCGTCCACGACGGTCGTGTCCACGGGCGTGCCGTCGACGTCGTCGAGGTGCATGATTTCGAAGCGCAAGGGCTTCTCCCTTCGTCTGGTCATCCTCCTGAGGAGAACTACTTGGTGGTCGGCCCACGAGGCAGCGGTGCCCGGTGTTCCATATGAGTCAACAGGACTGCACCCTTGAAACATTCCCTACGCTAAGGAAATTTTTCGAACTGCTAATTACCGAGTCGTAAGACTGTCGTTACGGACCGATCGGGACCAGTTGTGTTCGCAGCGTGACGGCCAGGACAATGAAGGCGATGAACGACGACCTCGCGGCCCTGAGCGCCCGCATCGACCGCACCAACGAGCTGCTCCAGCGCATGCTCGCCGAGGTGGCGAAGACGCCCTCGACCCATGCGATCTTCGTCGATGCCGGGTACCTCTACGCGGCCGCGGGACGCCTCGTCGCCGGCACGGAGGACCGCCGGGCCTTCGACCTGGACGCCGAGGGCCTGATCGACGCGCTCATCGACACGGCCCGCACGATCTTCGCGGACAGCAGGCTGCTGCGGGTCTACTGGTACGACGGCGCCCGCCGCCGCATCCACACGGCCGAGCAGCAGAGCATCGCGGAGCTGCCGGACGTGAAGGTGCGGCTGGGCAACCTGAACTCCAACAACCAGCAGAAGGGCGTCGACTCACTCATCCGCAGCGACCTGGAGTCCCTCGCCCGGCACCGCGCCATCAGCGACGCGGCCCTGCTCGGCGGCGACGAGGACCTGGTGTCGGCGGTGGAGGCGGCCCAGGGGTACGGCGCCCGCGTCCACCTCTGGGGCATCGAGGCGCCGGAGGGGCGCAATCAGGCGGAGCCCCTCCTGTGGGAGGTCGACAGCCAGCGCACCTTCGACCTCGACTTCTTCAAGCCCTACGTCTCCCGCCGCGCCGCCCCCGCCTACGAGACGGCCACGGGCCGGCCGACCCGTGAGGACGTACGGTTCGTCGGCGCACAGATCGCGGCGAAGTGGCTGGCGGCCCGCGGCCGGGACACGCTGGTCGAGCTGCTGCCCGGCCACCCCTACCTGCCCGGCTCGGTGGACCAGGACCTGCTCGTGGAGGCGGAGGGCCTGTTGCAGTACTCGCTGCGCGGACAGGCGGACCTGCGGCGCGCACTGCGGGACGGCTTCTGGGACCACCTCCAGACGCAGTACTAGGGCGTGTCCGTAAAGTCCCGTCGTCCGCCCGGAGGGCGGGCCCCGCGGCGTCCGGTGCGTGCTCTGGGGGTCCCCCCGGCCGAAGGCTGGGGGAGTGCCGGGCGGACGCCCGCGTACTGGTTGTACGCGGGTGTTCGACCGGTGCGGCGAGTGGGGGCACCTCCCACGCCCTTAAGGCAGTGGGGGAGCGTGCCGGGCGTCGCGGGGCAGGCGGGACTTTGCGGACGCGCCCTAGGCCATGTGGGTTGTGCGGGTTCCGTCCCAGAAGTCGGCGAGGGCCTGGGCGGTCGGCAGGGGCTGATCGGCGCCCGGGGAGTGCTCGGCTCCCGCGACGACCGTGCGGTGCGCGTTCAGCCGTACGGCCATGTCGTCGAGGATCGCCACCGGCCAGGTGTCGTCGTGCGCCCCCGACAGGACGTGGAACGGCAGCGGCACGGCGGCGAGTTCGGCGACGCGATCCGGCTCGGTGCACAACTGGCGGCCGGTCGCGAGGAGCTGGGCGGGACTGTGACCCAGCCAGCGGCGGCGCAACTGCTCCGGGTCGCCGGGGCCGCGGGCGGGCCCGCCGACCTCCTCCGGCGGTCCCATGGCCTGGATGGCCTCCCACACCTCCTCCATCGACAGCACGGCGAGCGCGTCCCGCAGCAGCTTCACGCGCTGCTGCTGGGAGACGGAGATCTGCGCCGGGCCGGACGACATCAGGGTGAGGGAGAGGAAGGGGGAGTGGTCGAGCAGCACGGCCGCCCGGGCGATCAATCCGCCGAGCGAGTGCCCGACGAGGTGCACGGGCACGCCGAGCGCCTCGGCCTGCGCGAGCACGTCCCGGGCCAGTTCCCGCTGGGCGTAGGCGGATTCGTCGTCCAGGGGCCCGTCCGACTCGTGCTGCCCCCGCCCGTCCACCGCGACGACCCGGTACCCGCGCTCCGCGAGCGGCTCGTGGAGCAACCGGAAGTCCTCCTTGCTCCCGGTGAATCCGGGCAGCATCAGGACGACCCCCCTGACCTCCGCCCCCGCCTTCGGCGACGAGTCGACGACGGCGAACGCCCCGCGGGCTGTGCGCAGGGAGCAGGCGCGGGCGCCCGGGGGCGGGGTGAAGGTGGCTTGCCTGGTCACGGGGTGAGGGTAGCGGGTGGCGGCGGGGCGACGGGCAACAAGGACGAGGGGGCGGGACGCACTCGGGAATGCCGATGGCCCGGCCCCACCACGCGGGTGGGGCCGGGCCATCGGGGAGAGTGTCAGCCCTCCGTGGGCTCCGCGCCGGCCGTGGCCTTGCGGGTGCGGCGGGCCCTCGGCTTGGCCTCGGTCACGTCGTCCGCGGCCTCGGCGGAGGCCGTGGCGGCCGCTGCCGACTTCCGCGTGCGACGCGGCTCGGCGGCCTCCGGCTCCTGCCCGGCCTGAGCCGGGATACCGGCGGGCTCGGTGACCTTGCGGGTGCGGCGGCGCGGCTTGGCCTCCGTGCCTTCGGCCGTGTCGGCTGCGGCCTCGGCGGACGCGGCGGTCTTGCGCGTGCGACGGGGCTTGGCCTCGGCGGTCTCGGCATCCGCAGCCGCGGCTGCCGTCTTCCGCGTACGGCGCGGCTTCGCCTCGGCCGCCTCGGCCGTGTCGATGCTCGCCTCGGCCTTGGCCGTCGCCTTGCGGGCACGCCGCGGCTTGGCCTCGGCGGCCTCCGGCTCCTGACCCGTCTGGGCCGGGATCCCGGCGGCGACGGACTCGGCGGGCTCGACGGTGTCGACGGCCTTGCGGGTGCGGCGGCGCGGCTTGGCCTCCGTGCCTTCGGCCGTGTCGGCTGCGGCCTCGGCGGACGCGGCGGTCTTCCGCGTGCGGCGGGGCTTGACGTCGGCGGTTTCGGCATCCGCGACCGATGCGGCGGTCTTCCGCGTGCGCCTGGGCTTGGCCTCGGCGGTCTCGGCCGTGTCCACGGCGTCCTCCGCCACGGCTGCGGCCGCCTTGCGCGTGCGGCGCGGCTTGGCCTCCGTGCCTTCGGCCGTGTCGGCGGAGGCTTCGGCGGCTGCGGTGGTCTTCCGCGTGCGGCGGGGCTTGGGCTCGGTGGCCTGCGCCTCACCGGCGGCGTCCTCCGGCGCTGCCGCTGCCTTGCGCGTGCGCCGGGGCTTCGCCACGGCGGTCTCGGCCGTGTCGACGGCGTCCTCCGCCGCGGCGGTCGCCTTGCGCGTGCGGCGCGGCTCGGTCTCCGCGGCCTCGGCCGGAGCGGCGGGGGCCTCGGACGCGGCAGCCGTCTTACGGGTGCGCCGCGGCTTCGTCTCCGTCGGCTCCGGTGCGGACTCGGTGGTCCCCTCGGCCGTGTCGAGCGCCGACTCGGCCGCGGAGGCAGCCGTGGTCCTGCGGGTGCGGCGGCGCGGCCTGGACGCGGGAGCCTCGGGCTGGTCGGTCACCGGGGCGGCCACGACCGACGCGGCATCCGCCTCAGCCGGCGCCTCCGCGGCAGCCGACGGCGTCACCGCGGCCTCGGCCTCCACCGCCGGCGTCTCCGACCTGCGTGTACGGCGCCGCCGCGACGGCGCCGCCTCCGTGCTCGTGCCCTCCGCCGTCGCCACGGCGTTGTCCGCGGGCTCGGACGCGGGGGACTCGACCGCCGTGACCGGCGCCGACTCGGCAGAGGCGCCGCCGCGGGTGCGGCGACGGCGACGCGGCGTGCGCGGCGCCGTGACGACCTCCGCCTCGGCGGAGCCGCCCGTGGCCGTGGTGTCAGCGGTGGCGGTGCCGGTGGACTCCGGCGCTCCCTCCAGCGGCGTCCCGCCGCGCGTACGGCGGCGGCGTCGCGGCGTACGGGCCGAACGCTCGCGGTCGGCCGACGGGGACTCGTCCCTGCCACCACGACCGCGGCCCCCGCGCCCGCGCTGCCCCCGGCCGCCCGTCTCGCCCAGGTCCTCCAGCTCCTCCGCGGCCAGCCCGGCGCGCTTGCGCTCCGAGCGCGGCAGGACGCCCTTCGTGCCCTCGGGGATGCCGAGGTCGGCGTAGAGGTGCGGGGAGGTGGAGTACGTCTCCGGCGGGTCGTTGAAGCCCAGGTCCAGCGCCTTGTTGATGAGCTGCCAGCGCGGGATGTCGTCCCAGTCGACGAGCGTGATCGCGATGCCCTTGGCGCCCGCGCGGCCCGTACGGCCGATGCGGTGCAGGTACGTCTTCTCGTCTTCCGGCGACTGGTAGTTGATGACGTGCGTCACGCCCTCGACGTCGATGCCGCGGGCGGCGACGTCGGTGCAGACGAGGACGTCCACCTTGCCGTTGCGGAAGGCCCGCAGGGCCTGCTCGCGGGCGCCCTGGCCGAGGTCGCCGTGGACCGCGCCGGACGCGAAGCCGCGCTGCTGGAGCTGGTCGGCGAGGTCTGCCGCGGTGCGCTTCGTACGGCAGAACACCATGACCAGTCCCCGGCCGTCGGCCTGCAGTATGCGCGCGACCATCTCCGGCTTGTCCATGTTGTGCGCGCGGTAGATGTACTGCTTGGTGTTCGCGACCGTCTTGCCCGCGTCGTCGGGCGACGTGGCGCTGATGTGCGTGGGCTGCGACATGTAGCGGCGGGCCAGTCCGATGACCGCGCCCGGCATGGTCGCCGAGAACAGCATCGTCTGGCGCCGGACCGGCAGCATGTTGATGATCTTCTCGACGTCGGGCAGGAAGCCCAGGTCGAGCATCTCGTCGGCCTCGTCGAGGACCAGGCACCTGACGTGCTTCAGGTTCAGCTTCTTCTGCCCGGCGAGGTCGAGCAGCCGGCCCGGGGTGCCGACGACCACGTCGACGCCCTTCTTCAGGGCCTCGACCTGGGGCTCGTAGGCCCGGCCGCCGTAGATCGCGAGGACGCGCACGTTGCGCACCTTGCCCGCGGTCAGCAGGTCGTTGGTGACCTGCGTGCACAGCTCGCGCGTGGGGACGACGACGAGCGCCTGCGGGGCGTCGGTGAGGTCCTCGGGCTCGGCGCGTCCGGCCTCGACGTCGGCGGGGACGGTGACGCGCTCGAGGAGCGGGAGGCCGAAGCCCAGCGTCTTGCCGGTGCCGGTCTTGGCCTGGCCGATGACGTCCGAGCCCGAAAGGGCCACGGGAAGCGTCATCTCCTGGATGGGGAAGGCGGTGGTGATGCCGACGGCCTCCAGGGCCTCGGCCGTCTCGGGAAGGATTCCGAGCTCTCGGAACGTCGTAGTCAGGGTGCTGCCTCTTCTGTGTGGGCGGCGTGAGGCGAGCGCGGGGTCGTGTCGGACCGTGCCGGGGACGTCGGCTGCCTACGGGCGGCCGTAGAGCACGGGACCGCGCCGACGCTCTAGCGCTCATGCCGCTGAGGGTGTCCCCTCCGGGTCTCGTACGCACAGTGCCGTACGACCGGAGAGGGCTGTCGGGTCGGAGCCGATCGGGCCACCGACCGGGCATCCTCATACGTGCGGCCTGTCGAGGTACGTCGACGTACCAGCAGGCGCATTACCACCATACCCCGGAATCCCGCACATGCGATGGCCGATTTGGTCACGTAGTCGTCGTCACACTGATTGACCAGGGCCTTACGCCTCCCGACGGGCGGGCTATTGTGCGCTTCATGACGAGCTCTGACAAGCCTGAGAACGCCTCGGACACCACCGCCACCCCGGCCGAACACACCGGAGTCGCCGCCCGGGACTGGGCGACGGCCTCAGCCGACCCGCAGTACCGCGCCGCGGTCGTGGACTTGCTCGGCGCGCTCGCGTACGGGGAGCTGGCGGCGTTCGAGCGGCTCGCGGAGGACGCCAAGCTGGCGCCGACGCTGGCGGACAAGGCGGAGCTGGCGAAGATGGCGTCGGCCGAGTTCCACCACTTCGAGAGGCTGCGCGACCGGCTCGCCGAGATCGGGGAGGAGCCGACGCGGGCGATGGAGCCGTTCGTCGCGGCCTACGACGGGTTCCACAAGCAGACGGCCCCCTCGGACTGGCTGGAGGGCCTCGTCAAGGCCTACGTCGGCGACTCCATCGCCAGCGACTTCTACCGGGAGGTCGCGGCCCGGCTCGACTCCGACTCCCGCGGTCTGGTGCTGGCCGTGCTCGACGACACCGGGCACGGCGGCTTCGCCGTGGAGAAGGTGCGTGCCGCGATCGACGCGGACCCGCGTGTGGGCGGGCGGCTCGCGCTGTGGGCGCGGCGGCTGATGGGCGAGGCCCTGTCGCAGTCCCAGCGGGTGGTCGCCGAGCGGGACGCGCTGTCGACCATGCTGGTGGGCGGTGTCGCGGACGGCTTCGACCTCGCCGAGGTCGGCAAGATGTTCTCCCGGATCACCGAGGCGCACACCAAGCGGATGGCAGCGCTGGGATTGGCCGCCTAGGGGGTGTCCGCAAAGTCCCGCCTGCCTCGCGACGCCCGGCACGCTCCCCCACTGCCTTAAGGGCGTGGGAGGTGCCCCCACTCGCCGCACCGGCCGAACACCCGCGTACAGCCAGTACGCGGGCGTCCGCCCGGCACTCCCCCAGCCTTCGGCCGGGGGGACCCCCAGAGCACGCACCGGACGCCGCGAGGCCCGCCCTCCGGGCGGACGACGGGACTTTGCGGACACCCTCTAGCGCTCTTGGGCAGCGGCGGCGGGCGCCGAGGGTTCCGGCTGTGCAGCGCTCCGCCCAGGGGTTCCGGGTGTGTCCCGCGGCCGCGGTCCGTTGCCGGCGGGGCGCGCAGCTCACCGCGCCCCGGTCGGCTGCGGCTACGCCGTCGCTGATCGTCGGCGCAGGCGCCCCGCGGGGCGCAGCAGCAGCGACAGCGACGCCACCGAGACGATCACCGCGCCGAGCAGCACCAGCAGCCAGTGCCCGGCGTCCAGCGCGCTGTGCATGACGAAAGCCCCGAAGACGGCGCCGGCCACGCCGGTCGACAGCACCAGGGGCCGGGACGGGAGGCGGTGTGCCAGGCGATGCGTGGCCGCCCATGCCAGGGCGAGGCCCAGGATCGCGGAGCTCAGCGCTTCCAGGAGCATGTCGGGGTCCCTCCCACATGGCCTGCCCGAATCGGTCGTAGCCCGTCATACCCCTGACCTGCGGAATCCAATCCACTTCTGGGGACGAACCGTGCTCCGTCCGTGGTGGAACCCGTGTACCGCACGGGGTGCCGCGGGGCAGAGCAGAACGCGAACGGGGCGGGTCGGCCGAGAGCCGCCCCGCCCCGTTTCACACATGCGCCTACAGAGCGCCGAAGCCCACCTTGCGCGGGGCCGGCTCACCGATCTCGACGTACGCGAGACGGTCGGCCGGGACCAGGACCTTGCGGCCGTGCTCGTCCACGAGGCTCAGCAGCGGCGACTTCCCGGCCAGCGCCTCGGACACCGCCCGCTCGACCTCCTCGGCACTCTGACCGCTCTCCAGAACGATCTCGCGGGGCGCGTGCTGCACGCCGATCTTGACCTCCACGGCTATGTCCCTCCGACGGTCAGTGATGTGCGCGACCTTCCGCGCCGTACGCAGCACACATTAGCCCGGTGAGGGGACCGGCATGCTCCGCCCGAGAACGCCACGAGCGAACAGCGGGCGGGAACAAAGCGGCCGTCAGTGGTGCTGCTGGTCGGTTCCGTGCAGCGGGAAGCCCGCGATGCCGCGCCACGCGAGCGAGGCGAGCAGCTGTACGGCCTGGTCGCGCGGCACGCTGCGGTCGCTGTGCAGCCAGGACCGGGCCACCACCTGGGCGAGGCCGCCCAGCCCCGAGGCGAGCAGCATCGACTCCGCGCGAGACAGGCCCGTGTCCTCCGCGATGACGTCGCAGATCGCCTCCGCGCACTCGTTCGTGACCTTGTCGACGCGCTCGCGCACGGCGGGCTCGTTGGTCAGGTCCGACTCGAAGACCAGACGGAAGGCGCCGCCGTCGTCCTCGACGTACGCGAAGTAGGCGTCCATCGTCGCCCGGACGCGCTGCTTGTTGTCGGTGGTCGACGCCAGCGCGTTCCGTACGGCCTGGATGAGCGACTCGCAGTGCTGGTCCAGCAGCGCGAGGTAGAGGTCGAGCTTGCCCGGGAAGTGCTGGTAGAGCACCGGCTTGCTGACGCCGGCGCGCTCGGCGATGTCGTCCATCGCGGCCGCGTGGTAGCCCTGGGCCACGAAGACCTCCTGGGCGGCGCCCAGGAGCTGGTTCCGTCGGGCACGGCGCGGCAGGCGTGTGCCCCGCGGGCGAACCGCCTCTGTCTGCTCGATGGCTGTCACGCCGCCTCCCATGTTCGTCCATGTGCGGATCTGGCCGCGTCGCCATCGTACTTTTCGGTAACCGTGGTGTGCGCGGTGAGAGCGCAGAATTTCACGGACCGGACGGTTACGAAAGCGGTTGAGAAGGTTTCAAACAGGGTCAGAGCGGGCAAAATGCGGCTCCTTTCCTGCTCGGTGATGCTCCCTGTCGCCACCCGGCGGCGTGCGTCACCGGTAGTCGTCCTCGTCGAGAGAGACGACCCGGGCCTGCTCCACCAGATCGGCCTCGTTGGCACGGTCGGGGTCGACGCGGGTCAGCGGGTCGTCGCGGTTCGGTGCGACGTCCGTGTGCTGCTCGGCGGCGTCGACCTCGGGGGCCTCGACGTCGTACTCCGGCGTCTCCGACGCCTCCTCGGCCTCGAACGTCTCCGGGTCTGTCGGGTCTACAGCCATGCTGGGCTCCCTTCCTACGAACGTCCCTGGGAATGCAGGGGCCACACGCGGGTGCCCTCTCTACGAGCCTAGGAGACACCCGATCCGGACGCTATGCGATCCGCGTCCGGGACGTGACGCAGTGCGCACCCCGTCGAATGCTTCTCATATGCCCGGCTTTTCGCAGGTGCCTCCCCGCGCTCGGAGGTCTTTCCGCTCTTCCGCGCCTTCCCCGTGTCCGCCTCATGTGCCCGCCCCGCATGGCCGATTCCTGTGATGGCGAACACATGAGCCACTACGTGATCGTCTCGTAACATTGCCGCATGTCTTCGACCGAGCTGCCGTTCGTGCCGCCCGCCAATGTGCTGCCGAAGGTGGGGACCGTCCGGGTCGCCGAGGGCGAGCGGCTCAGGTCGGTCGAGTTGCCCGGGGTCACACTGACGGTGCGGTCGAGGCCTCCCGCGCGCAAGGGGCTGGCCCCCGCGCTGTACGTGCACGGACTCGGGGGTTCCTCGCAGAACTGGTCGGCGCTGATGCCCCTGTTGGACGACGTCGTCGACAGCGAGGCCCTCGACCTGCCGGGCTTCGGCGACTCCCCGCCGCCGGACGACGGCGACTACTCGGTCACGGGGCACGCGCGTGCGGTCATCCGGTACCTCGACGCCACCGGTCGCGGGCCCGTGCACCTGTTCGGGAACTCGCTCGGTGGCGCCATCACCACCCGTGTCGCCGCGGTACGGCCCGATCTGGTCCGTACGCTCACGCTCGTGTCGCCCGCCCTGCCGGAAATCCGAGTGCAGCGCACCGCCGTGCCCACAGCGCTGCTGGCGGTGCCCGGTGTCGCCCCGCTCTTCACCCGGCTGACCCGGGACTGGACGGCGGAGCAGCGCGTCCGTGGTGTGATGGCACTGTGTTACGGGGATCCGGGGCGGGTGACGCCGGAAGGATTCAGCAACGCCGTGCACGAGATGGAGCGGCGGCTGCGGCTACCGTACTTCTGGGACGCGATGGCGCGTTCCGCGCGCGGGATCGTCAACGCGTACACGCTGGGTGGCCAGCAGGGACTGTGGCGCCAGGCCGAACGGGTTCTCGCGCCGACCCTCCTCGTCTACGGTGGCCGTGACCAACTGGTCGGCTTCCGGATGGCCCAGAGGGCGGCCCGGGCGTACCGCGACTCGCGGCTGGTGACGTTGCCGGACGCGGGGCACGTGGCCATGATGGAGTACCCGGAGACGGTGGCCATGGCATTTCGTGAACTCCTCGAAGACGCGGGGGAGTCGGGCGAACGGCGAGCGAGGAAGGCTCGCGCGGACGAGGCCGTCGACGAAGCAGGAACCGACGAGAGCATGGGGGGCTGAGGCGCGACGTGGGACGCCACAGCCGCCGTGGGCCGGTCGCCAAGAGCGACACCGCGGACACAACCGCAGTACGGGACGGCCGGGCCGGGTCAGGACAGCAACCGGAGCAGGGCCAGGCGCCGGGCACGAGCCGGGACGGCCGGACGGCCCCGCTCCGCGGCGCCTCGCCGGGCGGCTGGCCGCCGCCGGGTGCGGGCCCTCATCGCACGCCGGGGCCTCGGCCCGCGCCGGTGGACGGGACGCCCGCGCACGGGATGCCGCGTCTTCCGGACGGCTGGCTGCCGGACGGCACGCCCGTGCACGGCGCTCCGCGCCTGCCCGACGGCACCCCGGCGCGGGGTCTGCCCCGCTTTCCCGACGGCACGCCGGCGCGCGGTGTTCCACACCTGCCCGACGGGACTCCCGCGCAGGGTGTTCCGCGGCTTCCTGACGGGACTCCGGCGCGCGGTGGTCCGCGGCTTCCGGACGGTACCCCCGCGCGCGGCGTGCCCCGGGTTCCCGACGGGACTCCCGCGCACGGCACTCCCGCGCACGGCTTTCCGCAAGCGCGTGGAGGCCATCCCGAGCAGCGGGAAGCCGGAGGTGGCTGGGGTGAGTTGAGGGCCGGTGGCGGTGCTCCCATACCGCGGCAGCGGCGGGCTTCCGTGCCCGGGCCGCGGCAGGAGTACCTCAAGGCCTTCGACGAGGAGGACGACGTCTTCGCACCCCGTACGCCCGCCTCCGCACACGCGGCGGACGCCTACGCCTCCGTCACGGACTGGAACGCGGGCGCCCCGGCCGGCATCCGCTCCGACGACGACGATGACGACGCGGCGCCCACCGGCGCACCCGCGCCGGTCAAGGGCGCCAAGGGCCGTACGTTCACGGGCATCGCGGCTGCCGCCGTGACCACCGTGCTGGCCGTGATCGTCGCCGGTCAGGTCACCGACGACCCCGGTGGCGCCGATGTGCAGTCGCAGTCCGCCACCGATCAGGCCCGCGACCTCCGGGACCCCTCGTCCCGCGCGGACGGGCCGGCGCCCGCACCGCACGCCGGCGCGAAGCCGCTGACGTACGACGAGAAGATGGGCAAGACCTATCCGCTCGGCGCCACGTTCAAGGGCTCGGGCAAGTTCGACGCCGTGCCCGGAATCGCCACAGGGCCGGGTACGGGGCAGAAATTCACCTATCGCGTGGACGTGGAGCAGGGGCTCGGGCTCGACGCCGAGCTGTTCGCCGAGGCCGTGCAGAAGACGCTCAACGACCAGCGCAGCTGGGCCCACAACGGCGCACGCACCTTCGAGCGGATCTACTCCGGCAAGCCCGACTTCGTGATCACGCTCGCCAGCCCCGGCACGACCGCCGACTGGTGCGCCAAGTCCGGTCTGGACACCACCGTGGACAACGTCTCCTGCGACTCCGCCGCCACCGAGCGCGTGATGATCAACGCCTACCGGTGGGCGCAGGGCTCGGAGACGTACGGCGACAAGATCCACGCCTACCGGCAGATGCTGATCAACCACGAGGTCGGCCACCGCCTCGGCTACGGCCACGTCACCTGCGACAAGGACGGCGGCCTCGCCCCGGTCATGCAGCAGCAGACCAAGTTCCTCGACCACGACGGCATCCGCTGCCGGGCCAATCCCTGGGCGTATCCCGGAAGCTGACGGCGCCACAAGGGCGATCCGCGTAACGCGCCGAGCTGACCGCGGCATGACGATCCGTGCCCGGTTGATCTCCTAGCGCGACGGAACGCGATCCGCACGGGAAAGTTACGACCGTTCACCCCTTTTGGTGGCGCGACGGACAACCGTCCGTCGCGCCACCGCCTTGTCCGCATACGTTCGTCCCGCTGCGAGCCGCCGGGCAACGGCGGCTCCCCATACGGGAGATCGGGGGTGCACTCGTGCGCATCGGACTGCTTACGGAGGGTGGTTATCCGTACGTGAGCGGTGACGCCAGGCTCTGGTGCGACCGGCTCGTGCGCGGGCTCGGACAGCACGAGTTCGACGTCCACGCGCTCAGCCGCAGCCAGCACCAGGAGGACGAGGGCTGGATCCCGCTGCCGCCGAACGTCCGCAGGGTGCGCACAGCGCCGCTGTGGATGGCCGAGGACGACGAAGCGGTCCTGGGCCGCCGCGCGCGCCGGCGGTTCACCGAGTGCTTCGGCGAACTGGCGGCCGTGCTGAGTGGGACTTCCGGGGGTGCGCCGGCCGCCGCCAAGGGGTCGTCGGCGGGTACGTCTACCCCTGAGGCGGACCGTTTCGCCAATGCTCTGTACGGGCTCGCCGAACTCGCCCGCGAGGAGGGCGGCCTGGTGGGAGCTCTCCGCTCCGAGGCCGCCGTACGCACCCTGGAGCGCGCCTGTCGTGCGCCCGGCGCCCATCGCGCTGCGCGCGAGGCGCGCGTGCCGGATCTGCTCGCCGTGGCGGCACACCTGGAACGCGCCTTGCGCCCCCTCTCCCTCGACTGGTACGAGGACGCCGGACTTGGCGCGGTCGACCTCTGCCATGCCACGTCCGGTGGCCCGGCCGCCCTGCCGGGCCTGCTGGCCCGCCACTTCACCGGCGTGCCCCTGCTGGTCACCGAGTACGGCGTGCGCCTGCGCACCCATTACCTGACCGCCCCGGACGCGCCGCCCGCCGTACGGTCCCTGCTGGCGGCCTTCCACGGCAGGCTCGCGGCCGAGGCCTACGCACGGGCCGAGATCGTCACGTCCGGCAACACGCACGCCCGCCGCTGGCAGGAGCGCTGCGGGGCCGACCGCGAGAAGCTCCGCACGGTCTACCCCGGCATGGACGCCCGGCCCTTCGCCGAGGTCGGCGAATCCCCCGAGTGCGCCGACCCGGACACGCTCGTCTGGGTCGGACGCGTCGAACCCGCCAAGGACCTGGTCTCGCTGCTGCACGCCTTCGCGGAGATCCGCAAGCGGCAGCCCAAGACGCGTCTGCGCGTCGTCGGAACCCCCGCCGGGTCCGAGGGCACGGCCTACCTCGGCCACTGCCGCAGCCTGGCCGCCCAGCTCTTCCCCGACGAGGCCGAGGGGCCGCATGCCGACGGCGACAACCCGGTGTCCTTCGAGGAGATCGGCGGGCCGGAACTCCCGGCCCCCGCCGACGCCTACGCCTCCGGCGCCGTGACCGTCCTCTCCAGCGTCGTCGAGGGCTTCCCGATCAACCTCGTCGAAGCCATGCTCTGCGGACGAGTGACGGTGTCGACGGATGTCGGCGCGGTCGTGGAGGTCATCGGCGGCACCGGGCTCGTCGTACCGCCGCGCAATCCGCGGGCGCTCGCCGAGGCGTGCGTGGCGCTGCTGCGCGACCCCGAGCGCCGTGCGCGTCTGGGTGCCGCCGCCCGCGCCCGCGCCCTCGAACTGTTCACGGTCGAGCAGAACATCGAGGCATTTCACGGCATCTACCTGGAGATCGTCTCGCGGGCGCCGATCCGCCGCGTCGTCCTCGACGAAGCAGGGGCGCCGCTGCCCTTCGCGGTTCCCGCCGAGGACCACGTCCCGATCCGCTGGGCCGCCCCGTCGCCCAGCCTCGTCACCCGCGACGGCCCCGGCTGGGTGACGGGCAGACCCGTACGCGCGACCACTCCCGTCCCGGCCCCGGAGGGAGCACGATGACCGGCTTGGGCGAACTGGACCGCCCGGAGACCCCGACGAGCCCGGAGATCCCGACGAGCCCGGGGGCGTGGGACGCCGGATCGGAGCAGGCGCCGAGTCCCGCCGCCGATCCTGAGACCACGCCCGCGACCACGCCTGCGTCCGCACCGGAGGCGGCCGCCGACCGTAAGCCCTCCGCCCCGCGTCGCGGTGCCGCCGATCCCGTGAAAGCGCTGATGCACCGTCACCGCGAGCTCTGCGAACGCGCGGTGGATCCTCTCGAGATCGCGGCGGGCCTGGAGGCGCACGGCATCACCGACCGGACCGCCGCCCGATTCCGCCACCGGGACGTCTTCTCCCTCGCCGAGGAGATGTACGCGCGGGTCTCCCGCGACGGTGGAGCATCCCCGTCCTCCGCGCCCGTCGCTCCACGGGCACGCGCCGACTGGGCCCTGCTGACGCTCCTGCCGGGCACGCTGTGCGCCGCCGCCGTGGCCGCCGTGCACCTCACCCACGGCCGGTCGCGCCTGTTCGTGGCGGCGGCCGGCACCCTCGCCGTGGCCCTCGCCCTCCGGGCGGCCCTGCGCCGAGGCCCCCTGAGCAGACCCGACCGCTCAGCCCCGGGCAGGGCCACGACCTGGACCGCATGGCTCCTCGCCTATGCCGTCCTGGGCAACGGCCTGCTCGACAGCACCGTCGCCGGGGGCCCCGACGGCCTGCCCACCGGAACGGCCGACGGACCCTGGCCCCTCACGGCCGTCCCCGTCCTGGCCCTCACCCTGGCCTGCGCGCCCGCCGCCTGGACCGCCCACCTCTTCACCGCGCGCGCCCGCCGCAAACTCGCGGCCAGCCGCGGCCTGGAGGACTTCGCCGCCGCCGTACGACCGCTCCTGCTCGGCGCGTTCGCCCTCTTCCTGGCTGCCCTGGCGGCCCTGCTCACCCTCTGTGCCGCGGTCCTCGACGAGCCCGCGGCCTACGCGGAGGCCCTCACCCTGGGCGCCCTCCTCTTCCTGGCCCGCCTCCTCACCACCCACGGTTTCGCCTACGCCCCGGCCGTGGTCCTCACCGCCACGGCCACGATCCAGGCGGCCGCCCTCGCCGCGGTCTTCACCTCCCGCCTTCCCGGCTGCGGCTTCCTGGCCACCCCCGTCGAAACCCTCGTCACCACCTGGGGCGCCGGCAGCGTCCCCACGCTCGCCTGCGGCGCGGCGGCCCTGGCGCTCCTGGTCCACGCGGCCCGCAAGCTGACCAGGGCCTCGGCGCACGCTCCACCGGAACCCTCCCGGTGACCGCCGCTGCCACCGGCCCCGTCGCCGCCGGCAGCACCCGTCACATCCCTTCCTTCCGCCTCAAGGAGAACCCGCATGACCACCCGCCCAGCAGCCCCGGCCGTCCCGGGAGCCGCGCGATGAGAGTCCTGCTGATCGGAGCCAACGGCTACATCGGGCGCTTCGTCGCCGACCGCCTGCTCGCCGACCCGGCCGTACAGCTCACCGCCCTCGGCCGCGGTGACGACGCCGACGTCCGCTTCGACCTCGCGTCCGGCAGCCCCGGCGCCCTCACCCGCTTCCTCGACGCGGTCCACCCGGGCGTCGTCGTCAACTGTGCCGGAGCCACCAGGGGCGGTGCCCGCGAGCTCACCCGCCACAACACCGTCGCCGTGGCCACCGTCTGCGAGGCCCTGCGTCGCAGCGGCTGCGGTGCCCGGCTGGTGCAGATCGGGTGCAGCGCCGAGTACGGCCCCAGCCAGCCCGGCTCCTCCACGGCGGAGGACGCCGTCCCCCGGCCCGGCGGCCCGTACGGCGTCAGCAAACTCGCCGCCACCGAACTGGTCCTCGGCTCCGGCCTGGACGCCGTTGTCCTGCGCGTCTTCTCACCGGCCGGACCCGGAACCCCCGCCGGCTCCCCGCTGGGCCGGCTCGCCGAGGCCATGCGCCGCGCCATGCAGTCCGGCGACGGCGAGCTGAAACTCGGCGGCCTCGGCGCGCAGCGCGACTTCGTCGATGTCCGGGACGTGGCCCGTGCCGTCCACGCCGCCTCGCTCTCCGCCGCGCAGGGCGTCATCAACATCGGCTCCGGCCGCGCCGTACGCCTGCGCGACGCCGCCGCCGTCCTCGCCCGCGTGGCCGGATACGGCGGTGCCCTCCACGAACTCGACGGCCCTCCCGGCGCCCTGCGCCCGGCCATCGGCCACCCCCGACCCGACCCGGACCACGCGCCCCCGGTCGCGTACCCGTACCCGGACGGCTGCGGCAGCTGGCAGCAGGCCGATGTGCGCACCGCCCGCGACCGGCTCGGCTGGCGTCCCCGGATCGGCCTGGAGGAGTCCCTCGCCGACATCTGGATGGAGGCGGCATGCCGCATCTGACCAGGACACGACCACGCACCCCCGGCACGGAACTCCGCCCCGGCGTCGGCGTCCCCGGCTACGCGCACCCCCTCCTCGCCCCCACCGAGTGGGGCGAACTGGCCCGCCCCGGCACCCCGCTGCACTGGGTGGTCCTCAACGTGGCCGACGGCCCCGGCGCCCGCCCCGACCCGCACTGCCTGGAGGCGGCCGGCCGCCTGCGCAACGCGGGCATCCGCGTCCTCGGCCATCTCGACATCCGGTACGGCACCCGGAACTTCCAGGAGCTGGTCTCCGAAGCCCACCGGTTCGTCGACTGGTACCAGGTCGACGGCTTCCTCCTGGACCGCTGCCCGTCGGATCACGGCGGGTTGCCCGAGGTGCGCCGCACGGTCGCCACACTCCGCGTGATCCGTGACGATGCCCACATCGTCCTCGGCCACGGCATCCACCCTCACCCGGGCTATGCCCAGCTCGCCGACCAGCTGGTCACCTTCTCCGGCCCGTGGAGCGACTACCGCTGGTCGCAGGTGGCGGAGTGGACCGTCGACCATCCGCCCGAGCGCTTCTGCCACTTCGTCCACGGAGTGCCCCGCCCGCACCTGGCGGAGGCACTGGGCATCGCCCGCTGGCAGGGCGCCGCGACGATCTGGTTCACCGACCGCACGGACGAGGGCGGCCGCACCGACCCCTGGGAGGCCATGCCCGGCTACTGGGACGAAATCGTCTCGCTGGTCGGAACAGGTGTCTCGGAATGAAAAAGCGCATGGCACTGTTACGGGGAGAACAACCGTAGTGATTGACCGACCAACGGAGTCCCCGTGTCGCTGCCACCCCTGGTCGAGCCGGCTTCCGAGCTCACCGTAGACGAGGTCCGCAGGTACTCCCGCCACCTGATCATCCCCGACGTCGGGATGGACGGGCAGAAGCGGCTGAAGAACGCCAAGGTGCTGTGTGTGGGCGCCGGCGGCCTGGGCTCGCCGGCGCTGATGTACTTGGCCGCCGCAGGCGTCGGCACGCTCGGCATCGTGGAGTTCGACGAGGTCGACGAGTCGAACCTGCAGCGCCAGATCATCCACAGCCAGGCCGACATCGGCCGCCCCAAGGCGGAGTCCGCCCGCGACAGCGTCAAGGGCATCAACCCGTACGTGAACGTGATCCTTCACGAGGAGCGGCTCGAGGCCGACAACGTGATGGAGATCTTCAGCCAGTACGACCTGATCGTCGACGGCACGGACAACTTCGCGACCCGCTACCTGGTCAACGACGCCTGCGTGCTGCTGAACAAGCCCTACGTATGGGGCTCGATCTACCGCTTCGACGGCCAGGCCTCCGTCTTCTGGTCCGAGCACGGTCCCTGCTACCGCTGCCTGTACCCGGAGCCCCCGCCCCCCGGCATGGTCCCCTCCTGCGCCGAGGGCGGCGTCCTGGGCGTGCTGTGCGCGTCCATCGGTTCCATCCAGGTCAACGAGGCCATCAAGCTGCTCGCCGGCATCGGTGAGCCGCTGGTCGGCCGGCTCATGATCTACGACGCCCTGGAGATGCAGTACCGCCAGGTCAAGGTCCGCAAGGACCCGGACTGCGCGGTCTGCGGCGAGAACCCGACCGTCACCGAGCTCATCGACTACGAGGCCTTCTGCGGCGTCGTCTCCGAGGAGGCCCAGGCGGCGGCCGCCGACTCCACGATCACTCCCAAGCAGCTCAAGGAGTGGATCGACGACGGCGAGGGCATCGACATCATCGACGTCCGCGAGCCGAACGAGTACGAGATCGTCTCCATCCCGGGCGCCCGGCTGATCCCGAAGAACGAGTTCCTCATGGGCACCGCGCTGGAGAGCCTCCCGCAGGACAAGAAGATCGTCCTGCATTGCAAGACGGGTGTCCGCAGTGCGGAAGTCCTCGCGGTCCTGAAGTCGGCGGGCTTCTCGGACGCGGTCCACGTCGGCGGCGGCGTGATCGGCTGGGTCAACCAGATCGAGCCGGACAAGCCGGTGTACTAATCAGCCCTCTGGCTGACCAGCAGGACTGAAGAAGCCCACGGCTCTGACCAGGTCGGATGCCGTGGGCTTCTGTCGTTGTCGGTCGGCGTTGGCTGACCTCGTACGGCCCGGAGACGGCCCGGACATCACCTGTTGCAGGCGGCAACTACACTCAGAATCACCAGGGCGATCAGGAACATCGCCACGCAGCCGCCTACGGCACTCTCCGTCTCAGCGATGATCCCCTTGGGCTGCGGCCGAGACCTCTCGTAGTCGCGCATGCCCCGCGCCACCGCGCGCCTTATCTCGTCTTCGTCCACGTGCTTGCCCCCAGTCACACAGCGTCCCTGAACGACCACGGACAACCTACTGGCAAACGCACCGCTGCTCTGACCCCTTTGTCCCGAAGCAACTTGGGTGGAGCGGCTGCCTTGGGCTCGTACGCCCCTCACCTGGGCTGATGGTCCGTCGGCGTCCGCGCTCGTCCGTGGTTGTTCGTCGGCGTTGTCACGCAGTTAGACACTCACCGCCCGATCGCAGACTGCGGCAATGTAGCGGTCCGGGCGGTTCTGACCCAGGAGAGAATGGCACAGTGGATGTAGCTGCGGAACTGTGCGCTCCTAAAGGCTCGTTGTCCGTGGCGAGGGGATTCTCGGCCGTGTAGTCAGCGAGGCCGGCGGATCCGTTCCGGAACTCGTCGACCAAGTAGCCCCCGCGGTGGAAAGTGCAGTCGGCCCGGACACACCGGTAGAGATCGGCGACGCGCCGGGTAGATCGACGGCTGTGCAGCGAAGCTCTTGCCCTACTTGGCGGCCCATGAGCTCGTGTTCCCGGGCTCAAGACCCGGGACAGCACTTACGCCCGAAGGACGGCGGACGAGCTGTCCACCTGCTGGGCTACTAGGCCGCTTGGTACACGAACAGACCTGTCACCGGGAATAGGCATGCGGTGCTATCGCTGTGGCCTTGTGGCCTGAGTAGATCGTCCAGGTCACAGTTACGGAGATGTGGTATAGGCTGTACGTAATCTCCCTCAATCGGTGGTTTAGCCACCATTGCCTTGGCGTCGATCAATCTCGGCCATCGTCTTGTGGATGTTGTGACAGCTATTCACAGTCGGGTAATGTTCCTTGCCGATAATGGTCCTTCGGGGAGGGTGTAGTGAAACTTTCGGGGAATATCCTGCGCGCGGTAGGTGCAACTACTTGCGCAGCGGCCTTGACGGTAGGCATGTCCGGCCAGGCTATGGCTGCGCCGAGCAAGCTCCCGCTGCCTAGCTGCTGCAGTGACTCAGGTGGCTACGCTGAGTGGAACCCCGACCCCTACAACGGGCTGCCTGGCGACTCGGTACGGGTCTGTGACACGAGGGCCGACGACTGGGCAGTCGAAGCGAGTCTGGATACCGACGGGGACGGCAGATATGACGACCGTACGGTAAGTACTCGAGGTCACTCTGCTGGATACTGCTCTGGCTGGGCTTCTGGAGATCTACCTGAGAACATACGGATCGGTGTCTTCGTCAGCCTAGTTAAGGGCACGGCTGGAGGCACGAATAAAGCCTGGAGCGTGAGCACTAGCGCTTAGTCTATTTGCGCGTAATATGCGCCATCGAGGGTTAAGGTGATCTACCCGAGGCTGGCTTTTGAGGGTGTTCCCAATGTGGTGCAGTCCCAGATATTTGAGGTCGGCGTAACGGCTTTGGGCTGGAGCTGCTTTGGGGCGAGTGATCATGGCCCCGTAAGCTTCCGGCGAGTCGGGCAGTCTGTGGACCTGCCCGTTAAAGCACGACGTTGGGGCCATGATCTTCGAGGCTCGCCCCAAAGTGGCTGCCTAAAGCCGTGGAGCCGACCGCCCCAGCCACAGAGGGTGTCTCCCTCTTCATGCCCGCAGCCGCCGAGCGCGCCGCCGGGCGCGGCCAGCCGGGGCGAAGACAGGAGGCAGGCCGCGCCGCAGAGGCGGCGCGCGCCCGCGCCGTGCGCGGGCCTTGATGAAGTAGGGAAAGTCTTACCGCGATGCGGTCGAGTGTGCGGTTACAGGGCGAACGGCTCGTAGGACAGGGCTTGGTCGACGACCTTCGACGCCGTCTGCTGAGGATCGTGGTCCCAGAAGATGTAGTCGCTGATGTGTGGGCAGCCAAGTCCGCGCACGAGTGCTGCGATGATCTCGTCGGCTTCGGTCTCGTCGGCGTAGTCGGCGTTCATGAGCCGCTGGACGAGGTGGATGCCTTCCGCTCGGCTCATGTTGCGGGGCGTGGTCACGCCGCCTCGGTGCCGGGTGTCTGCCCGTGCTCCAGGTAGACCGGCGCAGCTGCGTCTCGGGCCTCTGCCGCTGCATTGATGCGCCGGGCCAATCGCGGGATGGTGTGCTCCGAGATCTGCTCGGGGGTGAAGAAGGCGAAGCTCTTCAGCTCCTCGGGCTGCAAGCTGATGCGGGCCAGGTCGTCCTGGCCGAGCTGGCCGCCGTCGAACAGGTACAGCACCTTGTCGCCCTCGGCCTCGTTAGGGGCCCAGTCGACCGCGAGCAGGCGCCCAAGGGGTGGGGTGATGCCCAGTTCCTCCTGGACCTCGCGGACGGCCGCGTGCAGAGGGGATTCGCCTGTCTCGACGTATCCGCCGGGGATCTCCCAGTAGTCCTTGTATGTGGGCTCCACCATGAGGACTCGCCCAGCGGTATCAAAGAAGAGCGCACCCGCTGCCATGCGCGGATGCGCCATCTTCGCTTCCTGTGCATTCGGTGCCATGCAGCCGAGGGTACCCAGCTCAGACGACATGCAGCCTGTTGGCCAGGTCCGCCAGACTACGGCTCGGCCGGCCTCGCTGGTTCCGGACCCAGGTGAGCACCAGCTCGCGGGCGAGGTAGTGGCTTCGTACCTGCTCAGGTGCCCAGCTTTCCGCTTCAAGGATCTTCGCCAGAGCGTCGTCCATGCGGTTGTGGGCGCTGAGCGCTCGCGCCACTTCGAGGTTGTGCCGGGTCCGGCGCTCGGTCGGCAGGCCGCTGGTGTCGATCTCCGGGCCCAGGTCCACCGCGATCTGCATGTCACCCAGCTCGGCGGCGGTCGCCACCCGGTGGATCGCCACGTTCGTGGGACCGAAAGCGGTCCAGACGTGGTTGGCGTCCGTGCCCAGACGCTGCGCCGCCTGGTCGGCCTCCGCGAGGAAGGTCTGAGTCGTTGCGCGGTCTTCCGCTCGGGCCGCAGCCATGGAGCCCGCGAGGTACAGGGTTCCGTAGATCGACAGGAACGCCGGGCTCGCGTCGGCCAGGCCGGGGCGAAGGAACTCGCCCGCGTCCCCAACGAGCTGCGTGGCGGCATCGAACCGACCATTGGACAACAGGCAGTGCGCCACGGAGCGAAAAAGGGAGCCGGTCACCATCGCGTTGCCGGATTGCTGGGCTGCTGCCAGACCGCGGTCGGCTGCGATCCATGCGAGGTCGGTTTCTCCGAGCTTGGTGAGCACCATCGCCGCACCCTGGTAGGTCATCGCCATAAGCTCATGCGCTCGCTCACGCTCCCGGCCCTCGTAGGCCTGGGCCGCGATGAGCGCATCGGCCAGCAACAGCGGTAGGCGGCGAGTGGCGAACGCGTAGCGCGAGTCCTGGTAGGCGTCCCACACCTCAGCGACGCTGCTGTGGAGTTCGTCGAGTGAGGTCGGCTCGCCCTCGGTCGTGACCCCCAATAGAGGAGTTAGCTGGCGGTAGTTCATCAGGGCCGAGCGAAGCGCCGGCACCGTGCGCGTGCCGCTGTCAGCGGTCCACTCCAACAGAGTGGGTTCGGCAAGCAGGTCGCCCAGGGTCACGTCGAGTGCATCGGCAACCGACTTGATGACCGAGAGCCGGTCCAGCTCGATCCGGTTGTTCTCGGCCTTGCTGACCCAGTCGACGGTTCGGCCGACCAGTCCGGCCAGGACTTCTTGGGACATGCCGCGCCTGCGGCGGTACCAGGCAACGCGTTCGCCGATCGTCAGATTCGTCGTCATTCCTCGCATGGCAAGAGCGTCCCCCCGTCTCTACATGGGACCCCGGAGAGATTTTCCGGGGTACTCCGGCGACCCGCTCCTAGCGTTACTGACAACCCCAGGGGCTGTCAGGTCGAACCACAACGAAGGAGCCACGCGATGCCGCTGACCCCGGCCGAAGTGGTCGAACTCATCAGGGAGGTCAGAGAGCTTGGTGAGGAGGTGGCCGCGCTCGGGAACCGAGCTGAGGCGTTGGTCAGTCGTCTTGCGCCTGGTTCCGTACCAGTTGCTCAAGCTGATCCATCCGCTCGGCGAGCCGACGTACCTCTTGGCGGACATCGGACAGGTACCCGGCGATCTCCTCGAACTCCGGGCTGTGCTTCGCCGGACGAGGTTCCTCGGGAAGGGTGACGAAGCTGCCCTTGCCCTGGTGGGAGATCACGTAGCCATCCTCCCGGAGGCGTGAGATCGCCTGTCGGGCGACCGTGCGCGAGACGTCGTGCGTAGCCATCAGCTCGGTCTCGGACGGCAGCTTCTTGCCTGGAGCCAGCTCTCCCTGGCGGATGCGGCGCTTGAAGTCATCAGCGATCTCCAGGTACTTCGCGCGTCCGGTGAACTCGGCCATAGCCCCTCTCAGTGCTTGTCGCACTAAGTGCAGCACATCCAACCGACAACAGTCGAGAACCACTTGACGTACTAAGTACTTCAGGTGCACTCTCGTGGCAGGTCGACGTACTAAGTACGTCAGGTTCGATGACAGCTAGGAGCGCACTCATGCGTCAGATCCCCGTTGAGACCTCCGGCGCGACCGTGATGGTCGCCAAGGCCCCGCAGCCCAAGGTCCGTGACCGCCGTACCGGCGAGATCGCTACCGACGCCGACGGCGTCAAGCTGATGACCGTGGACGTGATGTTCGCGGCCAACGACGAAGTCGAGATCCTGTCCATCACCGTCCCGGAGCCCGGTATCTCCAGCGACCTGGCCATGGGCACCCCGGTCGCGCTGACGGGGCTGATCGCCCGGCCGTGGGAGAACGAGTTCAACGGCCAGAAGCGCCACGGCATCGCCTTCCGCGCGGTCGCCGTCACCTCGCTGGCCGCCACCGGTTCGGCATCTGAGGCGGCCTGATCATGACATGGTTCATGGTCGCTGTGGTTGTGGTCGTCGCCGCTGCGGGTCTCCTGCGGTGGCGGCGCCCCGCCTGGTACTGGCTGACCTTCGGCGTCATCGTCGCGACCGTGCGGGTCCTGGTGCGCTACGCCTCGGTCATGGACGCCTGTGGCCTGACGGTTCCGCCCTCGCGCTGGCGGCTGGCCCTGGCCCGGGTGGCCAACCGGCCGGTGCCGGAGTCCCGGGTGCCGCGCATCCTGCGGTTACGGCCCACCAGGACCGGCCTGGTCCTCCGGCTCAAGCTCCGACCCGGCCAGGATGCCTTCGACGTGTCGGCCGCGACGGACCGGCTGCGCCACTCCTTCGGGATGTACGGCGTGACCTCCCGCGAGGTCCGTTCCGGTGTCGTTGAGGTGCGGATGACCGGCTATGACGTGCTCAAGCGGGTCCAGATGCCCGCCAAGGCCGACACGCGTCCGATGCGGGTTCCGGTCGCGCTGCGGGAGGACGGCTCGGTGCACTACCGCGACTACCGCGCCATCCCGCACGGGCTGACCCTCGGGGCCACGGAGTCCGGCAAGTCCGTCTATCAGCGCAACTTGGTCGCCGGGCTCGCCCCGATGGACGTCGCTCTGGTCGGCATCGACTGCAAGCAAGGCGTTGAGCTGTTCCCGCTTGCCCGCCGCTTCTCCGCCCTGGCCGACAGCCCCGACACCGCCCTGGAGTTGCTGGAGGCGCTGGTGTCGCACATGGAGGAGGTCTATCAGCTGATCCGGGCTGAGCAGCGCATCAGTGTCGCGGTGCCGGATGCGGAGATCGCCGCTGACATCTGGGATCTGCCTGACGACATCCGCCCGGTCCCGGTCGTGGTCTTGGTCGACGAGGTCGCCGAACTCGCCCTGTTCGCCAGCAGGGAGGAGGAGAAGCGCCGGGACCGGATCATCACCGCCCTCGTGCGTCTCGCTCAGCTCGGCCGCGCGGCTGGCATCTATCTGGAGATCTGCGGGCAGCGTTTCGGCTCCGAACTCGGCAAAGGGATCACCATGCTCCGTGCCCAGCTCACCGGCCGCACCGCCCACCGCGTCAACGACGAAACAAGCGCGAACATGGCCTTCGGTGACATCTCTCCGGACGCCGTCCTGGCCGCTATCCAGATTCCCGCCGAGACACGCGGGCTGGCGATCGCCGGTGACTCGACCGGTGGTTGGCACCGCATCCGTGCCCCACATACCTCGCTGCGCCAGGCCGTGAACCTCTGCAACAAGTACGCCGACCGCACCCCCGACGTGCCCGCCCTCGCGCCGTTCCGGCCCGCGGTCGCCGCGCCGTCGGCCCGGATGCCGCTGTCCAAGACAGCCCCCGCCACCGCCTGAACCTTCCCCGCTCCACCGGTTGGCGTGACCGCTTCGCGCCAGGTCCCTACCCCTCCCATGCCATATCTCCGGAAGGAGCCGTGATGGCCCGCCCCGCTCTCCGCGTCGATGCCGTCCTGGTCCAGGCCGTCATCGCCGGGGCGCTGTCCTTCGCCCACCTCCACGACCTGGCCGCCGCTGCTGGACAGGACGGCTGGAAAGCCTGGGCCTACCCGATCAGCGTGGACCTGCTCCTGGTCGCTGCCTGGCGGCGTCTGCGCTCCAACGGGCCGTCCCGGCTGGCCTGGTGCTGGTTCGTGATCGCCCTGGTCGCTTCGCTGGGTGCCAACGTCGCCACCGCCGGACTCCTCGACCTCGACCACGTTCCGGCCTGGCTGCGCATCCTGGTCGCCGCCTGGCCCGCCCTGGCCTTCATGGGCGGCACCCTCCTCGCCCACTCCGTCACAGAGCAGGCGCCGGAACCGCCGGCACCCGCAGCCCCGGTCACCGAGACGGACCCTGAGCCGGTTACCGAGACCGAACCAGAACCTGTGCCTGAGCCGGTCCCGGCGGTCGAGGACACCCCGGCCCTTCCCGCCGCCGAGCCTGCCCCGGCTGACCCTGCTCCGGCTGTGCCGGTCCCGGCCGCGCTGGTCGACCACGCCCGCAAGGTCGCTGACGACCACCGTGCCCGTACCGGTTCGCCGATCGACACCGACACCCTGCGCGCCCGTCTCGGCGTCCCGCCTCAGCTGGCCGACGCAATCGCCGCCCAACTCGCCTGACCCGAAGGGAGAACACCCGTCATGCCCGCTCGTGACCACTTCCACTCCGTGATGCGGATCGGCCCGGTGCAGATCGGCACCCACCGCGACCGCCACGGCCAGACCAAGTACGCCGCCGTGTGCACCGCCGACCGCTGCGGCTGGTCCTCCGACTACTCCAGCCAGTCCGCCGCCCAGCTCGCCGCCCGCACCCACCGCTGCCGCGTCCGCTAGGAGGCCACCGCCATGGAAGTACCGCTCTGGCTCGCCCTGCTCGTCGTCGGCTACCTCGGCGTCAAGCTCATCCGCCCGCCCGCCTGGCTCATCGCCGTCCTGCTGCTCGGCGGCTTCCTCCTCGCGGACAGCGTCCTGGCCCCCGCCATCGACACCTTCATCAAGTAGCCGAAGGGAGAACCGCTGATGTTCCGTCCGAAGATCCCGACCATGCCCACGCCGACCGGCCAGGTCACGTCGCCCGTCGTGGTCGAGCCGAGCGCCATCGTCCCGGCCGCCCAGACCTCGCCGCCTGCCCCGGTGGCCCCGGCTCCTGCCCGGCCCACGGTGCAGCTCACCCCCGGCACCGCTCTCGCCCTCGTCGGCGGCGGCACCGCCGTAGTCCTGGTCGTCGGCGCCGTCCTGGTCTCCATGCTCCTCGCGGTCGCCATCACCGGCGCCTCGGTCGCCGTCTGCGCCGTCGTCCTGCGCTCCCTGCTCGCCTCGGAGACGAAGCGACGCTGACCGGCCCCCGGGCGGCTCCGATACCGCCAAGCATCCGCCGCCCGGGCGCCGTCCCTGTCCGATCCACTGAACCGGAAGGAACCCCCAGCATGACTCACCGCACCGCCACGCCGACGCCCCGCATCTGCCCCAACTGCGACGGCTTCGCTACCGCCGCCATCACCACCGGCGGCCGCGACCGGCACGGCCACCTGCCCACGCTCACCATCGACTGTCGGGCCTGCAACGGCCAGGGCACCGTACCCGCCCGCCGCGTCCAGGAGGGTGCGCGTGCCTGACCTGCTCAACCCGACCACCCTCGGCGATCTGCTGAGGGTGGCCTCGGCATCCGACTTTGACCGCTGGCACGAGCAGATCCGCCGCACCGGCGGCTGCGCCGACCCCATCCACCTCACCGGCTGGACGATCACCAAGGACAAGACCACCGGCGAGACCCTGCACCACTACACCACCGCCAACGAGCCGGGCGGACGCCTCCGCGTCGCCTGCGGCAACCGCCGCGCCTCCCGCTGCCCCTCCTGCGCCTGGACCTACGCAGGGGACACCTACCACCTCATCCGCGCAGGGCTCGCCGGAGACGACCGACGGGACATCCCCACCGCCGTCCGCGACCACCCCCGCGTCTTCGCCACCCTCACCGCCCCCTCCTTCGGCCCGGTCCACAACCGGCCCGATCACGGCGCCTGCCGATGCGGCACCCACCACGCCGCCGACGATCCCGCCCTCGGTACGGCCCTCGATCCGGCCACCTACGACTACGCGGGCGCCGTGCTGTTCAACAACCACGCCGGGCAGCTCTGGCAGCGCTTCACCAACCGGCTCCGCCGCGAGATCGCCGCCCGCGCCGGCATCACCCAGCGCGAGCTGAAAGAGTGCGCCCGCCTCTCCTACGGCAAGGTCGCCGAGTTCCAAAAGCGCGGCGCCGTGCACTTCCACGCCGTCATCCGCATCGACGGCCCCGACGGACCCGAGACCGCCCCGCCCGCCTGGGCCACGGTCAACCTCCTCGCCGACTCGATCCGTGCAGCTGCCGCGCACTCCTACACCTCGGTCTCCGTCCCGGCCGCCGAGGACCAGCCCGCCCGTACCTTCCGCTGGGGCACCCAGCTCGACGTCCGCCCCGTGAAGGCCTTCGGCGACGGCTCCGACATCACCGAGCAGGCCGTCGCCTCGTACGTGGCCAAGTACGCAACCAAGGCCGCCGAGAACACCGGCACCCTGGACCGACGCATCGGCGAACTCGCCGAACTCGACCGCCACGGTGTCCCGGACCACACCCGCCGCCTCATCGAGGCCTGCAAGCAGCTCGACCCGCTCTACCCGGAACGGCGCCTGTGGGCCTGGGCACACATGCTCGGCTTTCGCGGCCACTTCTCCTCCAAGTCCCGCCGGTACTCCACCACCCTCGGCGCCCTGCGCCAGGCACGCGCCGACTACCGCGCCGCCCAGGAACACGCCGCCCTCGGGCTGGACGACCGCGAGCCGGACACCGTCCTGGTCCTGGCCGACTGGCAGTACGCCGGGCACGGCCACACTCCCGGCGAGTCCGCCCTCGCCGCCACCATCGCCCGCGACCTCCAGCTCAACCGCGAAACCGCCCGCGAAGCCCTACGTGACCAGCTCGCCGACGAAAGGGAGTGCTGACCATGGCCTCAGAGTTGCCGAATCGGTTCCTGACGCCTGAGGACCTGGTCGAGATGTTCGAACTGCCCAGCGTCGAAACCGTCTACCAGTGGCGGCGCAAGCGCACTGGTCCCCGCGGCTTCCGAGTCGGACGGCACCTGCGCTTCGACCCGAACGACATACGGGCCTGGGTGGACTCCCAGCTCGGGGAAGCTGCCTGATGGCCGGGCATATCCAGGACCGTTGGTACCGGACCGAGGTCGGCCCGGACGGCAAGACACGCAAGGTCAAGACCGACCGCCACGGAACGGGCATGCGTTACCGGGCTCGCTACGTCGGACCGGACGGCACGGAGAAGTCCAAGAGCTTTCCTGACCGCCAGAAGCGGCTTGCTGAGCAGTGGCTGGCGCAGATCGAGGCGGACATGTCGCGCGGGCAGTACATCGACCCGCAAGCAGGGCGCCTCACCGTTCGCCAGCATGCGGAACGGTGGCTTGCGTCGCTCACCATGGACCCGGGCACGTTCGTGGGCACCGAGCAGCGCATCCGCCTGCACGTCCTGCCGTATCTGGGCAGTCGCACTCTGGGCTCGCTCCGCCCGACGCACATTCGTGAGTGGCTTCGGAAGTTGCAGGACAGGGGAGTCGCTCCCGCGTATCAGCGGGTCATCTTCGCGAACCTCTCCACGATGCTGACGGCGGCCGTGGATGATCGCCTGATTCCTGAGAACCCTTGCCGTTCCTCGTCAGTGCGGGCGCCGAAGCTCGACCCTCGCCGGATCGCTCCGTGGCCGCGCGAGCGTGTGCTCGCCATTCGCTCGGCGCTGCCTGAGCCGTACCGGGCCATGGTGGATTTGGCCGGCGGGTGCGGCTTGCGCCAGGGCGAGGTCCTGGGCCTGGCGGTCGAAGACGTGGACTTCATCGATGGAGTCGTGCACGTGGTCCGACAGGTCAAGCTCATCCGTAACCGCCCCGTGTTCGCGCCGCCCAAGGGAGGCAAGACACGCACAGTCCCGCTGCCCGAGAGCGTTGCTCGGTCGATCGAGGAGCACATCGGCCAGCACCCGCCCGCTGATGTGACGCTGCCGTGGCGGGAGGTCGACGGCTCGCCGGTCACCGCGTCCCTGCTCTTTCACAGGGATCAGGGCCGTCCGGTCAACCGGAACGACTTCAACCGCTGGACCTGGTATCCGGCCCTGGACACGTCGGGTATCCCTCGCGGCCGGGCGAGCGGAATGCACGCGCTGAGGCACTTCTACGCGTCCGTTCTCCTGGACGCGGGGGAGAGCATCAAGGCCCTGAGCGAGTACCTCGGTCACCACGATCCAGGCTTCACGCTGCGCACGTACACGCACCTGATGCCCAGCAGCGAGAAGCGGACCCGAGAGGCAGTGAACCGTGCCTTCGCCGACGGCCCGGACACCGATGACGGCCCCACGACGGCCCAGGGGGAGTGAGGCTGGAGGAAACCCGCAGGTGGGGCCAGGTTCCGCCTGACTTGCCGGTGTACTGACCGGACGGGCCGGCATACCGAGCCGTATCCGGCATCCCTTCCCGAGTGGCGGGGCTTCGCGCACCACGGGTGCCCGGAGCCCCCGCCGTCGTCATGAGCAGACCTTGCCGTCCTTCGGCACCGTCCCGTCCAGCAGATACGCGTCCACTGTGGAGTCGACACAGTCGCTGCCGCTGCCGTACGCGCCATGTCCCTCGCCCCGCCAGGTGAGCATCACTCCGACGCCCTTGCCCAGCTCGTCGGCCATCCTCCGGGCACCCTCGTACGGGGTGGCCGGGTCGCCGGTGTTGCCGACGACCAGGACCGGTGCCGCGCCGGGGGCGCTCACCTCCGGGGTGTCGTGCTGCCCGGGCACCGGCCAGTCGTGGCACCAGCCGGCCGTGTCCCAGCCGAGGAACGTCCCGAAGACGGGGGAGATCTTCTCGAACTCCGGCAGCAGTTTCTTCGTGGTCGCCGCGGTCGGCCGCTGCCGGTCGTCCAGGCACGATATGACCCGTTGCGCGTGGGTTGTCGTGCCGTAACGCCCCGACGCGTCGCGCTCGTTGTAGCCGTCGGCGAGGGCCAGCAGCTCCGAGCCGTCTCCCCGCTCGGCCGCATCGAGGGCGCTGGTCAGTGTCGGCCAGCTGTCCTTGCTGTACAGGGGCAGGATGATGCCGGTGGCCGCGAGCGTCTGTGTCAGCTTCCGCCCGGGCGTACCCGCCGGCAGGGGCCGGGCGTCGATCCGCCGCAGCAGGTCCGCGATCTTCCGCGAGCCCTCCGCAGGGTCCTGGCCCGTGGACTCGAGGTAGGCGTTCAGGGCGCGCTGGAAGCCCCTGGCCTGGTTCTTGGCGTGCCCCACCGCGTCGGCGCCGGGGTCGACGACCGCGTCCAGGGTCATCCGCCCCACCTTCTTCGGGAACAGATGCGCATACGTGCCGCCCAGCTCGGTCCCGTAGGAGATGCCGAAGTAGTGCATCTTCTTGTCGCCGAGGACCTCCCGGATGCGGTCCATGTCGCGGGCCGAGTCGGCGGTCGACACGTGCGCCATCAGCTTCCCGGCGTCCTTCTGACAGCCCTTGCCGAAGTCGGCGGCGTCCTGGAAGTACGCCCTCTCCTCGGCCGGTGTGTCCGGCGTGACGTCCACCGACTCGGCCGCCTGGATCGCCTTGTCGCCGCGGCAGCGCACGCCCTCGCTGGCACCGACGCCGCGCGGGTCCCAGCTCACCAGGTCGTACTGCTCACGCAGTCGGGAGACGGTCGGGGCGTAGGACGGCATCATGGACACGCCCGAGGCGCCGGGGCCGCCGAAGTTGAACAGGAGCGAGCCGACGCGGTCGCCACCGCGGGCCTTGGCGCGGATCAGCGCCAGCCCGATGGTCTCGCCGTCCGGCTCGGACCAGTCCAGCGGCACCTTCAGCGTCGCGCACTGCCAGTCGCTGCTCGGCGCGGGGCCGTCGGCGGTGGCCTTGCAGCGGCCCCAGGAGAGCCCGCCCTTGCCGTCGTCCGACGAGCCGCCGCTGCACCCCGCGACGAGCAGTGCCGAGGCGGCCGCCAGAGCGGTCCACCGTGCGAAACGCGTCATGTACCCATCCCCCCTCGCAGGCCGTCCGCACGTGCCGCGGATGGCGGTCAGGCCATGGTAGGCAGATCCCGCGTCGGCCGTTGCAGCCTGTGGATAACCTTCTGACCTGTGCGTTTGCCGAGCCGGGGCTGATCTCAGGTGCAGACGGTCTCCGCCCGCGGCACCTTTCCGTCCAGCAGATAGCCGTTCACCGCGTCCTGCACGCACTTGTTCTTGCTGCTGTAGGCGCCGTGTCCCTGCCCCCGGTACGTCAGCTCGACACCGACGCCCTCGCCCAGCGCGTCCACCATCTTCCGTGTGCCCTCGTACGGGGTGGCCGGGTCGCCGGTGTTGCCGACGACCAGGATCGGCGCAGCGCCCGGCGCTCTCACGTCCGGATGGTCGGCGGCGCCCGCCACGGCCCAGTCGGTGCAGCCGATCATGCCCCACGCCATGGCGTCGCCGAACAGGGCGGACGCGGCCCGGAACTCGGGCAGCTTCCGCTCCACGAAGGCGGCGTCGTAGCGGGGTTTGGAGTCGGCGCAGCCGATGGCCCTGTGGGCGGCGGTCGAGTTGTCGTACTCGCCGTTCTCACTGCGCCCGTTCATGGAGTCGGACAGCAGCATCAGAATCGTGCCGTCACCGTCGTACGCCTGCTGCAGGCCCTGGGTGAGGTACTCCCAGAGCTCCTGCGAGTACAGCGCCTGCAGGATGCCGTCGGTCGCCGCGGTCTGGGTCAGTTCGCGCGGGAAGACGCCCCGGATCGGCCTGCGGTCGAGGTCCTTCAGCAGCGCGCCGATACGGTCCTTCACGTCCTGCGCGCTGTCGCCGATGGGGCACTCCTCGGTCTTCGACACGCAGTCCTCGGCGAAGTTGTCGAGCGCGAGCTGGAATCCCTTGGCCTGGGCCAGCGAGCCCTGTTCGCCGTTCTTCGTGGGGTCGACGACGGCGTCGAACACGGCACGGCCGACCTTCTGGGGGAACAGGTGGGCGTAGACGCCGCCGAGTTCGGTGCCGTAGGAGATGCCGAAGTAGTGGAGCTTGTCGTCGCCGAGGACCTGGCGCATCAGGTCCAGGTCGCGGGCCGCGTCGGTGGTACGCACGTGCGGCAGGATCGTCTCGGAGTTCTGCTCGCAGTCGTCGTTGAACTCCTTGGTGTTCTCCAGAAGTTCGGTGCGCTCGGCTGCGTCGTCGGGTGTGCCGTCCTGCTGGAAGTACGCGTCGAGCTGCTGGTCGTTCTGGCAGATCACCGGGGCGCTGCGGCCGACCCCGCGCGGGTCGAAGCTGACCAGGTCGTAGCTGGTGCGCAGGGTCTCGTAGTCCTCCGCGGAGCCGGGCAGCGAGGTGACGCCCGAGCCGCCGGGGCCGCCGAAGTTGAAGATCAGCGAGCCGATGCGTGCGCCCTCGTCGCCGCTGCTCCTGGCCCGGATCAGCTCGAGGCCGATCGTGTCGCCCTTGGGGTCGTCCCAGTCGAGCGGGGCCTTCATGGTGGCGCACTGCCACTCGCCGCCGTCCGGCAGCGGTGAGGGCGAGGCGCCTCCTCCCTGGGCATCGGACGGCGTCGGGCAGTCCTCCCAGCTCAGCTCCTGCCGCGTCAGGTCCTCGTCCTTCGCCTCGTCGTCACCGCAGCCGGCCAGCACGGTGGACAGCAGTACGGCGGTGACGGTCAGGGCGGCGGTGCGCAGCCGGAGGAGGGTTGGCATGGTTCCATCCTGCGGCGGTCCGGAGCGGGGCGCTCGGGGCGCGTGCCGTACGAGGTAAAAGGGCTCAGTGAGGCTAAAGGGCCTGCTTGCGAGTCAGATGGTTGAAGGCCAGCCAGCCCGGCAGCACGGGCAGCCACAGCGTCAGTAGGCGGAACAGCAGGACCGCCGGCGCCGCGACCTCCTTCGGCAGACCGACGGCGATCAGACCGACCGTCAGGGTCGCCTCGACCGCGCCCACACCGCCCGGGGTCGGCGCCGCGGACCCCAGGGCGTTGCCCGCGAGGAAGACGACGGCGACGCTGGCGAGGCTGATCGACGTGGACTCGTCACCGAACGCGCGGATCGACGCGTCCAGGCACATCACGAAGCAGGCGGTCAGCAGCAGCATGCCGCCGATGCCGGTGACCAGCTTCTGCGGCCGCTGGAGCACGTCCAGCATGCGCGGCACGACACCGGCGAACAGCGACCTCACGCGCGTGACGACGAACTTCCGCAGGAACGGCACCGAGGTCACCACGAGGACGAGCACCGCCACCGTCAGCAGGCCGGCGATGACCGTCCGGGACGGCGACAGTGACGGCGTCTTCTCGGTGCCGGTCAGATAGCCGAAGGACAGCAGCATCAGGATGTGACAGCCGAGCCCGAACAGCTGCGACGCTCCGACGCTCGCCACCGCGAGCCCCGGCCGCACTCCGGCGCGCTGGAGGAAGCGCGTGTTGAGGGCGACACCGCCCACGGCCGCCGGAGCGACGATCTTCACGAACGACCCGGCGACCTGCGCGGCCACGGTCCGCACGAACGGCACCCGCTCGGGCACGAACCCCAGCAGAGCCATCGCCGCCGCGACGTAGCTGCCCATCGAGAACAGCACGGCCGCGGCGACCCAGCCCCACTCGGCGTTCGCGATGAGCGGCCCGAACTCGATGTGCGTGAGCTGCGTCAGCAGGAAGTACGCGCCGATCGCGCCGGCCATGAAACTGATCAGCGTGCGCGGCCGCACCCGCTCCAGCCGGGCCGGCTCGACCGGCGCCTGCGGCCTGATCCGCAGCACCTCGTGCCGGATCTGGGTGAGCAGGTCCTCCTCGCGCGCCTCCTCCAGGGCCTCGTCGATGGCCCGCTTCTCGGCCCGCTGCTCCGCCCGAACGGCCTTCTTGTCGGGTTTCTCCAGGGCTGGAACGGCGTCGTCCGAGGTGTCCTCCGGGCGCGCCGGCTTGGCCTGGCGGGATGCCTCCAGGACCGCCTCGCGCTCGCGCTGTGCCCGCTCCCGGGCCAGCCTGCGCAGCGTCGCGCGCGTGGAGCGGCTGAGCGCGATGGGCTGGAGCATCGGCAGACAGTCCGCCACCGCGTCGGGGCCGAGCACCTCCACCGCCGAGGCGACCGCTCGCTCCGCGCCCACCCGGAGCCCAAGGGTCACCAGCAGCTGGGACGTGTCCATGCGCAGCAGCAGGTCGCCGGCCGCGATCTCGCCGACGCGCAGGTCGGTGAGGATCACCGTGCCGGAACGATCCACCAGAATCGCGTCACCGACCAGCCTGCGGTGCGCGATGCGCCGGGACTGAAGAGCCTTCACCTGGTGCCAGGTGTCGCTCAGCAGGTCGTCGGTGATCTCCTCGTCCGGCAGCGAGTCCAGGGTGCGGCCCCCGCTGTGCTCGTAGACGAGCATCACCGCGTCGGGGCCAAGCTCGGAGGTGGCGATCAGCTTGGGCGCGTTGGCGCCGGCCGCGATGGCCGCGTACGCCAGCAGCGCCTCCTGCTCCAGGGCCTGGCGCAGCGACTGGAGGCTGCTGCGGGTGGCGAAGCCGCGCAGGGTCAGGTTGCGCCAGGCGCGGTAGAAGAAGCCCTGGGCCTGCTGCTCCCGGTCGACCACCGTCACGTCCAGCGGCGGGCCGTCCTCGAGCGTGACGAAGTAGCGCCGCCCGCGGTCCCCGGTGTCCGGGTTGTGGTCAGGGATGTCCTCGCGCGACGCGCTGACGGGTCGGAAGCCGACGGTCCGCAGTCCCGCCATCAGGGTCTGCCCGGTGGGCCGGACGTTGGGTGAGCCGACCGCGTAGAGCGTGCCGTAGGCCACGGTCCAGCCGATCAGCACCGTCAGGATGATCGAGAACGGTGTCGTGTACCCGGTGACGAGCATCGAGAAGGCGTCGAGGAGCAGCACGACCCACAGCACCGTGCGCCATCTGGGCCTGCGTGACATGCCGACGGCCGTCATGTACGCGATGACCGGCGCCAGATAACCGTGCACGGGGTCGGTCAGCGCGTGGATGTCGCCGGGGGAGGGCTGGGTGAGCGCCTCCTGGATCGAGCCGGGGGCGGCGCGCGCGACCCACAGGTCGGTGGCGAGGGTCACACCGTGGGCGAGGACGGCCGCGAGCACGCCGTCGGCGATTCTGAGCCCGTCCCGTTTGATCAGCCGCTCGATGGCGAAGGCGACCGGCACCAGCAGGATCGCGATGCTGGAGGCCAGCCCCGCGATCTTGATGAGCAGGTCGGGCGCCTGGCCCGTGCCCTTGTTGATGTCCTGTTCGAGGCCCGAGGTGGTGCCGTGCGCGAACGCGGCGATCCCGATCAGCAGCGCGACGGCGAGCACGCCCACCAGGAGCCGCATCAGGTCGGACGGGCGGTGCACGCGCGCGGGGAGCAGCGGTTCGTCGCCCTCCACCTCGTCGATGTGCACGGTGTCCTCGTCCTCGGCTGCCGTCGGGGCCTTCTTGCCGGACTTCCCGGCTGCCGTCGGAGCCTTCTCGGCGGACTTCTCGGCGGCCGTCCCGGCCTGGTCACCGGCCGGCTCGTGGCCGTCGTCCGGAGTGCCCGGGCGCGACGAAGCGTCGGAGGTGCCCTCCGTGTTCTCGGGGTGCGCACCCTGCTGCTTCATCGTCTCTTCTTGGTCTCGTATCACCGGTCACCGCCCGCACGATGGTGGCATGCCGCACCGACACACGGGGGCATCAGGGTGCACATGCGGGGGCGGACAGTCTGCCCGACGCGCTCCCTCCGGGTGAGGGAAACGCTCCGGAGCACACCCGTCCCGTTGTCGGTGGGGTGCGGCAGGATGGGGCGGATGAGCGAGGAGAGCCTTCCGGAGGACGCCGGCGCGCAGGGCGCCCGCGCGGGGTACGACAGCACCCGTGAGGAGCCCGGGGAAGCGCTGCCCGCGTACGCCGAGCGGGTCCTGGACGTCGCCGAACTGATCCCTGCGGGCCGTGTCATGACATACGGGGACGTCGCCGAGTGGCTGGAGGAGGGCGGTCCGCGGCAGGTCGGCCGCGTGATGGCCCTCTACGGCGGGGCCGTTCCGTGGTGGCGCGTCGTCCGCGCGGACGGCGTCCTGCTCCCGGGGCACGAGCAGCGGGCGCTCGGCCACTACCGCGCGGAGGGCACGCCCCTGAAGGAGGCGAGCCGGGCCACCGAGGGCCACCTGCCGCGCCTCGACATGAGACGGGCGCGCTGGGACGGCGGCGAACGCGCGGAGGGTCACACCTGACAGCTTCCGCCATCGGACGCCCTCCCGTGTGACCCGTGATCCGTACGGGGGAACCTGGGCACGCGGTCGGTATGACGTACGTTCGTGAGATGAGGGACGTGGGTGCCATGAGCGCCACGAGTGACCGGCGGGAGTAAGGGGAAGCCCTGCTTCCGCCTCATCCGTCGGCGTAGCGTCGGCTGCACGCGTCCCCGTCACCCCGCGGTCACCGCCCGCCATGCGCGGTGGCCCGCCAACCAGCACTTCCACCAGGACCGGCGAACCACGTGAGCTCCTCTTCCTCCATCAGCGGCCTGTCGCACCCCCGCGTGCGCCGGGGGAGCCGTGGCGCTTACCGATTGGTACGTACCCCTCCTGCCCGGGTGGACCCCCCTCTTTTGGACGCCTCGCAGCGCTCCGTGGTTGACCACACCACCGGCCCGCTGCTCGTTCTCGCAGGCCCGGGCACCGGCAAGACCACCACGCTGGTCGAGTCCGTGGCCGAGCGCATCGCCCGGGGCCACGATCCCGAGCGCGTCCTGGTGCTCACCTTCAGCCGCAAGGCGGCGGTGGAACTGCGCGATCGCATGGCCCTGCGGTGCGGCGCGGCCCGCGCTCCCCAGGCGACCACCTTCCACTCGTTCTGCTACGCCCTGGTCCGCGCCCACCAGGACAGCGACCTGTTCGTGGAGCCGGTGCGGCTGCTCTCCGGCCCCGAGCAGGACGTCTCGGTCCGGGAACTGCTCGCCGGCCAGGTGGACCTGGAGCGGCTGGGCCTCGCGCACGTGCGGTGGCCGGACGAGCTGCGCGCCTGCCTGACCACGCGTGGTTTCGCCGACGAGGTCCGCGCGGTCCTCGCCCGTACCCGTGAACTGGGTCTCAGCCCTGACGCGCTGGACGCCTTCGCCCGCCGTACGGGACGCCCCGACTGGCGCGCCGCCGCCGCCTTCCTCGCCGAGTACCTCGACGTGCTCGACCTCCAGGGCGTGATCGACTACGCAGAACTCGTCCACCGCGCGGTGCTCCTCGCCCGCCGGCCCGAGGTCGCCGCGTGGCTCGCCGCCCGGTACGACGCCGTCTACGTCGACGAGTACCAGGACACCGATCCCGCTCAGGTACGACTCCTGGACGCGCTGGCCGGCGGCGGGCGCACCCTCGTCGCCTTCGGGGACCCCGACCAGTCGATCTACGCGTTCCGCGGGGCGGATGTGAACGGCATCCTCGACTTCCCGCACGCCTTCCCACGCGCGGACGGCCACCCTGCCCCCGTCGCGGTGCTGCGCACGTCCCGCCGCTCCGGCGCCGCGCTGGTGGCCGCCACCCGGCTGCTGACGCAGCGCATGCCACTGACCCGCCTGCCCGCCGAGAAGGTGCGCGCCCACCGCGAACTCGCTCCCCTACGGGACGGCGGCCGCGTCGAGGCGTACACGTACCCGACGCCCGGGACGGAGCTGGACAACATCGCCGACATCCTCCGCAGGGCCCATCTCGAAGACGGCGTCCCCTGGAGCGAGATGGCCGTCCTGGTGCGCGCCGGCTCCCGCACCGTCCCGACGGTCCGCCGCGCCCTCACGGCGGCCGGCGTGCCCGTGGACGTCGACGGCGACGACGTGCCCTTGCGCCACGAACCGGCGGTGGCACCGCTGCTGACGGCGCTGCGGGCGGTGGCCACGGCGGAGGCGGGGACTTCTGGGACCGCGCTTGCCGAGCCTCAGGATCCCGACAGGGGCACCTGGGACACCTCCTTTGAGGACGCCCCTTCGGCGCAGCCGGACACCTCCTCCGAGGACACCCCTTCCACTCAGCCGGACACATCCTCCGAGGACGCCCCTTCCACTCAGCCGGACACATCCTCCGAGGACGCCCCTTCCGCGCAGCCGGATACCTCCTGGCTCGACACCGAGACCGCCCTCACCCTCCTCACCTCCCCGCTCGCGAGCATGGACGCCGCCGACCTGCGCCGCCTCGGACGGGCCCTGCGCGACGAGGAGCGGGCCGCGGGCAACCCGCTGCCGCCGCCCTCCGACGTGCTGCTCGCGCAGGCGCTCGCCGAGCCGGAGCGCCTCGCCGTGCACGACCCCACGTATGCGCGTGGCGCCCAGCGCCTCGGCGCCCTGCTGCGCAAGGCCCGTGAGCGGCTCGCGAGCGGCGGTACGGCCGAGGAGGCGCTGTGGGACCTGTGGGAGGGCACGCCGTGGCCCACGCGGCTGGAGCGGGCGGCCCGCCGGGGCGGCGCGGCCGGGCGCAACGCGGACCGCGATCTGGACGCCGTCTGCGCGCTGTTCGCGACCGCGGCCCGTGCCGAGGAGCGCACCGGAGGCCGGGGCGCCCTCAACTTCCTGGAGGAGATCGAGGCCGAGGACATCGCCGCCGACACCCTCACGCGCCGTGCCGTACGCCCCGACGCCGTCCGCCTGATGACCGCGCACCGCTCCAAGGGCCTGGAATGGCGCCTCGTGGTGGTCGCGGGCGTCCAGGAGGGCCTGTGGCCGGATCTGCGCCGCCGCGGCTCCCTGCTGGAGGCCGACCGCATCGGCCGCGACGGACTCGCCGAACCCCTCACCCCCGGCGCGCTGCTCGCCGAGGAGCGCCGCCTGTTCTACGTGGCCGCCACCCGCGCGCGTGAACGCCTCGTCGTGACCGCCGTCAAGGCCCCGGCGGACGACGGTGACCAGCCCTCCCGCTTTCTGACCGAACTCGGCGTCGAACCCAAGGACGTCACGGGACGCCCGCGCCGCCCGCTCTCCGTGGCGGCACTCGTCGCCGAACTGCGCGCCACCACGGTCGACCCGCGCGTCTCCGACGCCCTCCGGGAGGCCGCCGCCCGCCGCCTCGCCCGGCTCGCCGCCCTCGCCGACGAGGACGGCCGCCCCTTGGTGCCGTCCGCGCACCCCTACCGCTGGTGGGGCATGTTCGAGCCGACCGAGTCCAAGGTGCCGCTGCGCGACCGCGACCAGCCCGTCGTGCTCTCCGGCAGCGCCCTCGACCAGCTCGCCAACACTTGCGCCCTGCAATGGTTCCTGGGCCGCGAGGTGAAGGCCGACGCGCCCGCGACCGCCGCCCAGGGCTTCGGCAACGTGGTGCACGTCCTCGCCGACGAGGTCGCCTCCGGGCACACCCCGGCCGACCTCTCCGTCCTCATGGAACGGCTCGACTCCGTGTGGAACGCCCTCGCCTTCGACGCGCCGTGGAAGTCGGACCAGGAGAAGGACAACGCGCGCGTGGCGCTCGAACGGTTCCTGAAGTGGCACGTCATGGACCGCACCGGGCGTACCCCGGTGGCCAGCGAGCACGACTTCGACGTCACCCTCGAAGCCGGTGACTACCAGGTGCGCATCCGCGGCCAGATGGACCGCGTGGAGGCGGACGGCGAGGGCCGTGCCTACGTCGTCGACTTCAAGACCGGCAAACAGGCGCCCACCGGCAAGGAGGTGGAGCGCCACCCGCAGCTCGCGGTCTACCAACTGGCGGTCCGCGAGGGCGCCGTCGACGACGTCTTCGACGGTGTGCGACCCGAGCCGGGCGGCGCCGAACTCGTCCATCTGCGCCAGGGTGCCGCCCAGCGAGACGGCGGCGAGAATCTGCCCAAGGTGCAGGCCCAGGAGCCGCTGGAGGGGGAGTGGGTCGGCGACCTGCTGGCCACCGCGGCCGGCAAGGTCCTCGACGAACGGTTCACCCCGACCGCCGGTCAGCACTGCACGCACTGCGCGTTCCGGGCCTCCTGCAGCGCGCGGCAGGAGGGCCGCCATGTCGTCGAGTGATTTATCGCACCACCTGTGCTGACCTGTGCTTCTTCTGTCCCGGAAAGCGATCCGGCCGCCGCTGTCAGTGGCCGCCGCTAGCCTCTCTGACGTGCCCGCCCGTATCGCCGATCCCGAACAGCTCAAAGACCTCCTCGGCATCCCCTTCACCCCTGAGCAGATGGCCTGCATCACCGCGCCGCCCGCCCCGCAGGTGATCGTGGCCGGAGCCGGCTCGGGCAAGACGACGGTGATGGCGGCACGCGTGGTGTGGCTGGTCGGCACCGGCCAGGTCGCACCCGAGCAGGTGCTCGGCCTCACCTTCACCAACAAGGCCGCCGCCGAACTCGCCGAGCGCGTCCGCAAGGCGCTCGTCAAGGCCGGAGTCACCGACCCGGACGCCATCGACCCCGACAACCCGCCGGGCGAGCCGGTGATCTCCACGTACCACGCCTTCGCGGGCCGCCTGCTCACCGACCACGGCCTGCGCATCGGCCTCGAGCCCACGTCCCGGCTGCTCGCCGACGCGACCCGATTCCAGCTCGCCGCGCGTGTGCTGCGCGAGGCCCCGGGGACCTACCCCGCCCTGACCCGTTCCTTCCCGGACCTGGTCGGCGACCTCCTCACCCTCGACGCCGAGCTCGCCGAGCACCTCGTACGCCCGGAAGCGCTGCGCGCGTACGACGCCGAGCTGTTGCTGACCCTGCGCGGTGCCAAGCTCACCAACGCCGACCTGCGCAAGGTCCCCGACGCGGCGGCCGCCCGCCGTGAACTGGCCGAGCTGGTCACCCGCTACCGGGCCGCCAAGCGAGAGCGGGACCTGCTCGACTTCGGCGACCAGATCGCCCTCTCGGCCCGGCTCGCGAAGATCCCCGAAGTGGGCCGCGACCTGCGCGACGAGTTCCGGGTGGTCCTCCTCGACGAGTACCAGGACACGTCGGTCGCCCAACGTGTCCTCCTGGCCGGCCTGTTCGGCGAGGGCACCGGCCATCCGGTCACCGCCGTCGGCGACCCCTGCCAGGCGATCTACGGCTGGCGCGGCGCCTCCGTCGCCAACCTCGACGACTTCCCCGAGCATTTCCCCCACGCCGACGGCCGTCCCGCGACCCGCCAGGCGCTCAGTGAGAACCGCCGCAGCGGCGGCCGCCTCCTCGACCTCGCCAACGACCTCGCGGAGCCGCTGCGCGCCCTGCACGCGGGCGTGGAGGCACTCCGCCCGGCCCCCGGCGCCGAACGCGACGGCATGGTGCGCTGCGCCCTGCTGCCCACCCACGCCGAGGAGATCGACTGGGCCGCCGACTCCGTCGCCCACCTCGTACGGACCGGGACGGCACCCGGCGAGATCGCCGTGCTGTGCCGCACGGCGACCGACTTCGCCGAGATCCAGGGCGCCCTGGTGGCCCGGGACATCCCGGTCGAGGTGGTCGGCCTGTCCGGGCTGCTGCACCTGCCCGAGATCGCCGACCTCGTCGCCGTCTGCGAGGTCCTCCAGGACCCCGGCGCCAACGCCTCCCTGGTCCGGCTGCTGACCGGCCCGCGCTGGCGCATCGGCTCCCGCGACCTCGCCCTGCTGGGGCGGCGCGCCCGGCTCCTGGTGTCCCACGCGCGCGTGGAGGGCGACGACGACCCGGACCGCCGGCTCGCCGAGGCCGTCGAGGGAGTCGACCCCTCCGAGGTGATCTCGCTCGCGGACGCCCTCGACACGTTCCTGGAGACGCCGCTGGACGGCCACGGGGACGACGACGGACTGCCCTTCTCGCCCGACGCGCGCGTGCGCTTCGCCCGCCTGGCCACCGAACTGCGCGAGCTGCGCCGCTCCCTGGCCGACCCGCTGATGGACGTCCTGCACCGCGTCCTCGCCGTCACCGGCCTGGAGGTCGAGCTGTCGGCGTCCCCGCACGCCCTGGCCGCGCGCCGCCGCGAGACCCTCTCCAACTTCCTCGACGTCGCCGCCTCCTTCGCCGCCGGCGACAACGAGGCCACCCTGCTCGCCTTCCTCGGCTTCCTGCGCACCGCCGCCCAGTACGAGAAGGGCCTCGACAACGCCCTCCCCGGCGGCGAGAACACCGTCAAGGTGCTCACCGCCCACAAGTCAAAGGGCCTGGAGTGGGACGTCGTGGTCGTCCCCGGGCTGGTCACCGGCACCTTCCCCAGCAGCCAGGGCCGCGAGAAGTGGACCTCCCAGGGCAAGGTCCTGCCGCACCGGCTGCGCGGCGACGCCGACACCCTGCCCGATGTGGAGTCCTGGGACGCCAGGGGCCTGAAGGCCTTCCACGAGGCCATGAAGGACCACCAGCACACCGAGGAACTCCGCCTCGGCTACGTCACCTTCACCCGCCCCCGTTCCCTGCTCCTGGGCTCCGGCCACTGGTGGGGGCCCACCCAGAAGAAGCGCCGCGGACCGTCCGCGTTCCTCCAGGCCCTCCACGACCGCTGCGCGGCCGGGTACGGCGAGATCGAGGCCTGGGCGGACGAACCCGCCGAGGACGCGGAGAACCCGGCCCTGCACCAGGCCACCGCCGACCAGGTCTGGCCCCTACCCCTGGACGAGGCGGCCCTGGCCCGGCGCCGCGCGGCCGCCGCGACCGTCCTGGCGCACCTGGAGGACCTCGCGTCCCACGAGGACGGGCACCCCGCGGCCGTGCACGACCCGGACGGGGCCGACGACCCGGAGTGGCCGCCGCCCCCCGAGGACGACGAGCCTCCGTACGACGAACCGGACCCGTTCGACGACGATCCCTTCGACGACGCCCCCTTCGCGGAAGACCCCGTTGAGAGCGACGCCCTCTCGAAGGACCCGGCCGCCCCGGACGCGCGGCCCGCGGACCGCCCCACGGTTCCCCATCAGGCGGCCCCACCGGAGCCCCCAGCCGCGCGCCCCCACCCCACGACTCCGGACCACCCGCGACTCACCCCCGAGGAAGCCCGCACCGTCGCCTCCTGGGACCGCGACCTCGACGCCCTCGCCGGAGAGCTCCTGCGCGCCCGCGACAGCGTCACCGAGGTCCCCCTGCCCGCTTCGCTCACCGCGTCCCAGCTGCTGCGCCTGGCCGCCGACCCGGACGGTCTCGCGCAGGAGCTGGCCCGCCCCATGCCCCTCCCGCCGCAGCCCGCCGCACGCCGCGGCACCCGCTTCCACGCCTGGGTCGAGGCCCGCTTCGAAGCGCTGACGCTGCCGTTCCTGGAGCCCGGGGACCTGCCCGGCAGCGACGCCGAGATCGCCGACGAACAGGACCTGGAAACCCTCAAGGACGCCTTCGAACGCACCGGGTACGCGCACCGCACGCCCTACCGGGTGGAGGCACCCTTCCAGCTCGAGATCGCCGGCCGCGTCGTACGGGGCCGCATCGACGCCGTCTACAAGGAGGTCGACGGTCAGGAGACGACGTACGAGATCGTCGACTGGAAGACGAACCGCACCCGCACCGCCGACCCGCTCCAGCTGGCCGTCTACCGCGTCGCCTGGGCAGAGCAGCAGGGCGTGCCGCTGGAGTCGGTCACGGCCGCGTTCCTGTACGTGCGCAGCGGCGAGGTCGTACGGCCGGACGACCTGCCGGACCGGGCCGCGCTGGAGCGGCTGCTGCTCGGGGAGCCGTCCGGTGAGGAACCGCACTCCGAGGACGTCGGTGCGGGCCGATAGGCTCGTGACCATGAGCCAGACCCCGGACAGTGTCGTCCGTACGTACATCGAGCAGCACCGCGCCGCCTTCCTCGAGGATCTCGCCGAGTGGCTGCGCATCCCGTCGGTGTCGGCCCAGCCGGACCACGCGCCCGACGTACGACGCAGCGCCGACTGGCTCGCCGCCAAGCTGAGGGAGACCGGGTTCCCGACGGCCGAGGTCTGGCAGACCCCGGGCGCGCCCGCCGTCTTCGCCGAGTGGCCCTGTGACGACCCGCAGGCGCCCACGGTGCTGGTGTACGGCCACCACGACGTGCAGCCCGCAGCCCGGGAGGACGGCTGGGACAGCGAGCCCTTCGAGCCGGTCGTCCGCGAGAACCGCCTCTACGCGCGCGGGGCGGCCGACGACAAGGGCCAGGTCTTCTTCCACACCCTCGGCGTCCGCGCCCACCTCGCCGCCACCGGCCGCACCACCCCGGCGGTGCACCTGAAGCTGCTGATCGAGGGCGAGGAGGAGTCCGGCTCGCCGCACTTCCGGGCCCTCGTCGAGCAGCACGCCGAGCGGCTCGCCGCCGACGCCGTGATCGTCTCCGACACCGGCATGTGGTCCGAGGACACCCCCACGGTGTGCACCGGCATGCGCGGCCTCGCCGAGTGCGAGATACGGCTGCACGGCCCTGACCAGGACATCCACTCCGGCTCCTTCGGCGGCGCGGTGCCCAACCCGGCGACCGCCGCCGCCCGCCTGGTCGCCGCCCTGCACGACGAGCACGCGCGCGTGGCGATCCCGGGCTTCTACGACGGCGTGGTCGAGCTCACCGACCGCGAGCGGGAACTCTTCGCCGAACTGCCCTTCGACGAGGGGCAGTGGCTGCGCGCTGCCAAGTCGTACGCCACCCAGGGCGAGGCCGGTTACACCACCCTGGAGCGCGTCTGGGCCCGTCCCACCGCGGAGGTCAACGGCATCGGCGGCGGCTACCAGGGCCCCGGCAGCAAGACCATCGTGCCGTCCTCCGCCATGGTGAAGCTGTCCTTCCGGCTGGTGGCGGGCCAGGACCCCGCCCTTGTGGAGAAGGCGGTCCGCGCCTGGGCCGAGCAGCAGGTGCCCGCCGGGCTCCGCTGTGAGATCACGTTCAGCGGGGCCACGCGCCCGTGCCTGACACCGCTGGACCACCCGGCCCTCCAGTCGGTCGCCCGCGCGATGGGCCGGTCCTTCGGGAAACCGGTCCGCTTCACGCGCGAGGGCGGCTCCGGACCGGCGGCGGACCTTCAGGACGTGCTCGGTGCTCCGGTGCTCTTCCTCGGCATCTCCGTCCCGTCCGACGGCTGGCACGCCCCGAACGAGAAAGTCGAACTCGACCTGCTCCTCAAGGGCGTCGAGACCACCGCGTACCTGTGGGGCGACCTCGCCGAGCACTGGCGCCATGTGCCCTGAGCGTCCCGTGCCGTCCGGACCGGCAGCGCGCGCGGGGCACACTGGAAGGGCCGCCCCGCACGGCGCAACCCCACCGGACCCGGTCGCCTCCCGCCGTACGTCCCGCTGATCAGCCCGCCGAACCCGACCGTTCCCCCGGGGAGTTGGAAGCACCCGTGACCACCTGGACCGACCAGAACGCCGACCGACCCATCTCGCTCACCGCACCGAGCGGCATCGACCGGGCCGCACACCACCGGCTCGACGAGGCCTGGCTCGCGGCGGCGTGGAGCCACCCCTCCACGCGCTGCTTCGTGGTCTCCGGCGGCCAGGTCCTCATCGACGAGACGCCGGACGGGCGCACCGAACTCGTCATGACGCCTTCCTTCGAGGCCCCCCTCACCGAGGCCCACCGCTACTTCCTCGGCATCGACGAGGAGGGCGTCAGCTACTTCGCCCTCCAGAAGGACTCCCTGCCCGGGCGCATGGACCAGTCCGCGAGGCCGGCGGGGCTGCGTGAGGCGGGCCTGCTCCTGTCGGCCCGGGACGTGGGCCTGATGGTGCACGCGGTCGGCCTGGAGAACTGGCAGCGCACCCACCGTTTCTGCTCGCGCTGCGGCGAGCGCACCGTCATCGCCGCGGCCGGCCACATCCGCCGCTGCCAGGCCTGCGGCGCGGAGCACTACCCGCGTACGGACCCCGCCGTGATCATGGCCGTGACCGACGAGGACGACCGCATCCTGCTCGGCCGCCAGGTGCACTGGCCCGAGGGCCGCTTCTCGACCCTCGCCGGTTTCGTCGAGCCCGGCGAGTCCATCGAGCAGTCGGTGCGCCGCGAGGTCCACGAGGAGGTCGGCATCACCGTCGGCCAGGTCGAGTATGTCGCCAGCCAGCCCTGGCCCTTCCCGTCCAGCCTCATGCTGGGGTTCCTGGCCCGCGCCACCTCGACCGAGATAGACGTCGACGGCGACGAGATCCACGAGGCCCGCTGGTTCTCCCGCGACGAACTGCGCGCCGCCTTCGAGTCGGGCGAGGTGCTCCCGCCGTACGGCATCTCGATCGCGGCCCGCCTGATCGAGCTCTGGTACGGCAAGCCGCTCCCGATGAGAAGCGCCGCCTGACGGAGCCGCCCGCGTGTCCGACCCGTACTGGAACCACAACGTCCACCACCACCCCGAGGTGCTCGACGCTGTCCCGGACGGCTGCGGCAAGGCCCTGGACGCGGGCTGCGGGGACGGCCTGCTCACCCGCAAGCTCGCGGCGCGGGCCGCATCGGTCACGGGCGTGGACCGCTCCCCGGAGATGATCAAGCTCGCCCGCGAGGACGCGCGCGTGCCCGGCAACGTCACGTACCTGGAGGCGGACTTCCTCGCCGACGGATCCCTCCCCGAGGGCGCGTACGACTTCGTCAGCGCGGTCGCCGTGGTCCATCACGCGCCGTTCGAGGAGGCGGTCACCCGCCTCGCCCGGCTCACCGCGCCCGGCGGCCGTCTGGTGATCGTCGGTATGGCCGCCAACCGGACGCTCCTGGACTGGGTCATCAGCGCGTGCGGTGTGCCGGCGAGCCAGTGGCACGCCCGCCGGCGCGGCGGCAAGCGGGGCCCGGCCGGGATGCCCATGGAAGACGTGCACATGTCCTGGGGACAGATCCGGCAGACGGCCCGCCGGCTGCTGCCCGGCTGCGACTTGTGCCGCACGCTGCTGTGGCGTTACGTCGTGGTGTGGGACAAACCAGGGGAGAAACCAGGGGGCGAATCACGAGAAGGCGGCCCCTGAGACGTCTCAGGAACCGCCTTCCCGTCACAACCGAACGGCGACTAGGCGCCGATCTTCTGCTTCACCTGAGCCAGCGACGGGTTGGTGAGGGTGGAGCCGTCCGGGAACAGAACGGTGGGCACCGTCTGGTTTCCGCCATTCGCCTTCTCCACGAACGCGGCGGACTCCGGGTCCTGCTCGATGTTGATCTCGGTGTACGCGATGCCCTCGCGGTCCATCTGGCTCTTCAGCCGACGGCAGTAGCCGCACCACGTGGTGCTGTACATCGTCACAGTGCCCGGCATGTCTCTCGTGCTCCTTCGGTGGCTCGGGGACGGGTGCTCGCAGTGGTGGAACGTACGTGAAAGGGCAACCATTCCCGGGGCCCGCGCCCTGCCGGACGTGACGCCTGCCGCATTAGTACGACTATCGATGCGTGCCTGTGGACAACCGGCACAGCCGTCTCGCGGGACCTGGCAGCATGGCTGTGTGACAGCAGCAACGCGCTCCACCCTGTTCCCGCAGGTACCGGACTCCGCCGACGCGGTGCTCGAAGGGCTCGACCCCGAGCAGCGCGAGGTGGCCACGGCCCTGCACGGTCCGGTGTGCGTCCTGGCGGGCGCCGGCACGGGCAAGACCCGGGCGATCACCCACCGCATCGCCTACGGAGTGCGCGCCGGTATCCTGCACCCCTCCAGCGTGCTCGCCGTCACGTTCACCAACCGCGCCGCCGGGGAGATGCGGGGCAGGCTGCGCCAGCTCGGCGCCGCCGGTGTCCAGGCGCGCACGTTCCACTCGGCGGCGCTGCGCCAGCTCCAGTACTTCTGGCCGAAAGCGATCGGCGGCTCGATGCCCCGGCTCGTCGACCGCAAGGTCCAGCTCGTCGCCGACGCGGCCGCCGCCTGCCGCATCCGGCTCGACCGCGGCGAGCTGCGGGACGTCACCGCCGAGATCGAGTGGTCCAAGGTCACCCAGACCGTCCCCGCCGACTACGCGCCCGCCGCCGCCAAGGCCGGCCGCGAGACCCCCCGCGCCCCCGCCGAGATCGCCCAGCTCTACGCCGCCTACGAGGACGTCAAGCGCGAGCGCGCCGTCATCGACTTCGAGGACGTGCTGCTGCTGACCGTCGCCGTCCTCCAGGACCGGCACGACATCGCCGACCAGGTCCGCGCCCAGTACCAGCACTTCGTGGTCGACGAGTACCAGGACGTCAGCCCGCTCCAGCAGCGCCTGCTGGACCTGTGGCTGGGCGACCGGGACAGCCTGTGCGTGGTCGGCGACGCCAGCCAGACGATCTACTCGTTCACGGGGGCGACACCGGACCACCTGCTCGACTTCCGCACCCGCCACCCCGGCGCCACCGTCGTCAAGCTGGTCCGCGACTACCGCTCCACTCCCCAGGTCGTCCACCTCGCCAACGGCCTGCTCGCCCAGGCGAAGGGCCGCGCCGCCGACCACCGCCTGGAGCTGGTCTCCCAGCGCGCCGCGGGGCCCGAGCCGGTCTACTCCGAGTACACGGACGAGCCCGCCGAGGCGGAGGGTGCGGCCCGGCGCATCCGCGAGCTCATCGACTCCGGAGTCCCGGCCGCCGAGATCGCCATCCTGTTCCGGACGAACGCGCAGTCCGAGACCTACGAGCAGGCCCTCGCCGACGCCGCGGTGCCCTACCAGCTGCGCGGCGCCGAGCGGTTCTTCGACCGTCCGGAGGTGCGCAAGGCGGGTATCGCCCTGCGCGGCGCGGCCCGCTTCGGCGGCAACGACTCCCTTCTGGACGACGCCGTCGACCTGCCCTCCCAGGTGCGCGCCGTGCTGTCGGGGGAAGGCTGGACGACGCAGCCACCGGCCGGGTCCGGCGCCGTGAGAGAACGCTGGGAGTCCCTGGCCGCCCTGGTGAACCTCGCCCAGGACTTCTCCGCCGCCCAACCCGGCGCCACCCTGGCGGACCTCGTCGCCGAACTCGACGAACGGGCGAACGCCCAGCACGCCCCCACCGTGCAGGGCGTCACCCTCGCCTCCCTGCACTCGGCCAAGGGCCTGGAGTGGGACGTCGTCTTCCTGGTCGGCGTCGCCGAGGGCATGATGCCGATCACCTACGCCAAGACCGACGAACAGATCGAGGAGGAGCGCCGCCTCCTGTACGTCGGCGTCACCCGCGCGCGGGAACGCCTCCATGTCTCCTGGGCTCTCTCCCGTTCCCCCGGCGGCCGCCCCAGCCGCCGCCCCAGCCGCTTCCTCGACGGGCTGCGCCCGGGTTCGACGGCCGCCACGGGCCGTACCGCCGCCGGCGGTGCGGGCGGCATCGAGCGTGGAATCCCCGGAACCAGGGGTTCCACCCCGAGACGAGTCCAGCGAACGCCCGCCCGCTGCCGAGTCTGCGGCCGCACGCTGACCGACGCGGGTGAGATGAAGCTGATGCGCTGCGACGGCTGCCCCTCCGACATGAACGAGGGCCTCTACGAGCGGCTGCGCGAGTGGCGCGCCGACCAGGCGCGACGCAGTGGTCAGCCCGCCTTCTGCGTCTTCACCGACAGGACCCTGATGGCCATCGCCGAGACCGCGCCCGACGACGAACACGAGCTGGCGCGCATCCCGGGCGTGGGGATGCGCAAGCTCAATCGCTACGGAACCGACGTACTGGCCATCTGCGCAGGCCAGTTGGCCGGAGGGGACACAGATCAGGACTGACACCAACTCGTCGAAAAAATAGTTTGCGCATGCCCCAGCAATCCCCATAGGTTCTTAGGCACGAGAGCAGCGGCCTTCTCGAAGGCCCTGATCCCGTGTTGTACTTGCATATCCGTCGGACTGGTTCACCCAGTCCTCCGAGACGCCGAGAGGAGGCGAGTCCAGTGATCAGCATCAACACCAGCTCCATCAGCACCGTGAAAATGACCGATCGCTCGGCCGTCTCCGCGTGCATGCTCGGCGTTTCGAACCTGGGCACCGGTCTGTCCGGCATTCGTGCCGCCCGTCCGGCGTCCTCCTCCGTTGCTCCCGCGGGCCTTCCCGTCCGTGAGCGCAATGAGCGACCGACCAAGGCACTGGAAGCGGCAGTAGTGGCACAGGCGCAGGCCTATGCCTTTACGGCGACCGGTGCCGGATTCCGGAAGCAGACGACGCAGCACCACCTGATGTGGGCCTTCCGTGGGCCAGAACCCTGGAGTGATCCAGCCTGATTCGATCAGGCCGGCGCCTTCAGGGCCGCGGAACCCCATCCGGGATCCGCGGCCCTTCTGTTTGTCCCCGACCAGGGACGACGGACCGAAGGAGCCCCGGGACAAGAAAAGAACCCGGTACCAGCCGCCCCCGGCCAACAGGCCGGAACGACCAGACGAGGAAGACGAACCGTGCAACTCGAAGCGCACGCACCGTCCGTACCGCCTTCGGAAACGATCCCCAAGCCCGGCCCCACGGAGGACTCCGCCTTGACCCCGCTCACCGCGCTCACCGCGCTCGACGACGCCATCGAGAACCTCGGCGTACCCGTCCCGTGCCGTTCGTACGACCCGGAGGTCTTCTTCGCCGAGTCGCCCGCGGACGTCGAGTACGCCAAGTCCCTGTGCCGCACCTGCCCGCTGGTCGAGGCCTGCCTCGCCGGCGCCAAGGAGCGGCGTGAGCCCTGGGGCGTCTGGGGTGGCGAGCTGTTCGTGCAGGGTGTCGTCGTCGCCCGGAAGCGGCCGCGTGGCCGCCCGCGCAAGAACCCGGTCACAGCATGAACACCGCAGGAACGATCGACCGCCCCCTCACGCACGACCCCCAGAAGCAGGCCCCGATGAAGCCGTCCACTTACGAGCCCGCAGGCTCCGCAACCCAAGACTTCACCACCACCGGCGCGAAGGACTCGCGTCAGAACAGGACCCGAGAGATGCAACTCATCCCAGAAGCCATGGCCCGTGCGCATATGCACGAGCGACTGCAAGAGGCGGAGCGGGAACGCCCGGCCGTGCGCCTGGCGTCCGCCCGCCGGATGCAGCGCAGGGCGGAGCGCGCCTCGCGGCGTGCCCGCCGGGCGCTCGCCATGGCGGTCATGCAGTAACCGACCTCACCTGAAGCGGTGGCCTCCCGAGCCCGGGAGGCCGAGCTCTCCCCCGCGGGGCCGGTCCGTGCCGAACGGACCGGCCCCGCCGGGCGTTGTGCCCGGCGGACCGCCGGACACGGCGATACCGTCGTCGGGTGACGAGTCCTCCTGGAGACGGCGACGACGGCTCCGTCGCGGAGTCCCGGCCGCTCGTGTGCGACCGCTGCGGCACGGCGGCCGGCACCGTGGCCGACGGCCCACCACTCACCTGGACCTGGTCCGTGGAGAACGGCGTCCGCCGCTGCTTCTGCGAGCGCTGTTCCCGGGAGAACCTCAGGTCGATCGAGGGACGCCTGGACTCGGACTGGTGGTGAGGCACGGGCACCCGGTCACCCGTGGTGCCCGCTGAGGCTCATGCCTCCGCCACTGCTTCCTCGCCGTCCGCCGGGTCCTCCGGGACGAATCCCGGCAGCCACTCCTCCAGCTCCTCGCGCAGACGCACCGTCGCTCCCAGCTGGCACAGCACGCCGATGGTGCTCAGGGTCACCCGGTGGATCAGCAGATACGACGGGGGCAGGTTGAGCTGCTTGGCCAGCTGGTAGGCGGGGGAGCGCGGGTCCGCGATGCGGGCCGCCTGGCTGCGCATCCAGCCGCGGGTGAACGTGAACTCCTCGACCTCGGCCGGTTCGATGATCGGCAGCAGATAGTCCAGGACCGCGTCGGGATCCAGCTCTATGGTCTCCTTCACGAACCCCTCCTCGCACAGGAGCTCGTAGACCGTCTCGGCCTCCCCGTCGAGGGTCATGCGCAGGGACTCGCCGATGGTGGCAGGCAGACCGCCCGGGAGACGATCGACCGTGCCGAAGTCCAGGACACCCAGGCGCCAGTCGTGCTCACCCTCCGGGCCGCCGGGCAGCAGCCGGAAGTTGCCCGGGTGCGGATCGGCGTGCAGCAGGCCGGTGCGGGCGGGGCCGGAGAACAGGAAGCGGGCCAGGAGCTGGCCGGCCCGGTCGCGCTGCTCCTGGGAGCCGTCCGCGATGATCTCCGACATCGGGATGCCGTCGATCCACTCGGTGATCAGGACCTGGTCGGACTGGTGCACCACCTGCGGCACGATCACGTCCGGGTCGTCCGCGAACTCCTCGGCGTGGGCCTGCTGGGCCTGAGCCTCCAGGCCGTAGTCCAGCTCCTCGGAGACGCGGTCCTTCAGCTCCGTGATCAGCGGCTTGATGTCCATGCCGGGGATCAGCGGGCCGAGCAGGCGGGAGAAGCGGCTCAGCTGGTTCAGATCGGACAGCAGGGCCTCGCCGGCGCCCGGGTACTGGACCTTGACCGCCACCTCGCGGCCGTCATGCCACACCCCTCGGTGCACCTGGCCGATCGAGGCAGCCGCGGCGGGTTTGTCCTCGAACTCCAGGAACAACTCGTGCCAGCCCTCGCCGAGACGCTCCTCGAGCACCGCGTGCACGGTGCGCGTCGGCATCGGCGGCGCCGCCTCCTGGAGCTTGGTCAGCGCGGCCCGGTAGGGGCCGGCCACCTCCTCGGGCAGCGCCGACTCGAAGACGGACAGGGCCTGGCCGAACTTCATCGCGCCGCCCTTGAGCTCGCCGAGCACCTTGAACAGCTGGTCCGCGGTGCGCTGTTGGAGTTCGCGGCCGACGAGCTCCGCGGACTCGCCGACGATCCGCTTGCCGAATCCCCAGGTTGCCCGCCCGGCGATGCCGAGCGGGAGCGCGGCGAGCTTGGCGGTCCGGGTGACCGCCTTCCGGGGAAGATCAGACATGCGCCCTCCAAGTCCCAGCCGGCCGCTTCGCCGATGCCTTACGGCACTGCGCCGACGGCCGTTGCACCGCCATTGTCTCGTGTGACTCCCCATCCTCCGAGGGGTGCTCCCCTTTTCCTCTCTCCGCCGCCCCGCACGGGCATGCAGGATGCGCCCAGACCGGCCGCGCATGCCAGTGGAGACCGGGCACGGAGACCTCCCAGCGTGCCCCGGCGCTCGTCGGAACCCGGCCGTCCAGGAAGGCGAGCGCGTGGGCGGCGGCCAGTCCGGCCACGGTAGTGGACAGCGTCAGGTCACAGGGCCGCACCTGCCGCTGCCGGCCGGAGCGCCACTGGGCGACCAGACGCGGCCAGGTCGGATCCCGGTCGGTGCGGCTCTCGTGCAGACACCCCGCGCAGCCCGTGTCCCCGGGCAGGACGAGCGGGCCGACCACCCCGGTCCCCTCCACGACCCCGGCGTACAGATGGGGCGTCCCGGAGGACATCAGGGGCTCGGCGGCCGACGGGTCGGGCGCGTGCACGGCGACATCGTCGCGCGGAGCGATGATCACCAGCGCGAAGCCCGGGTCGCCTTCTTCCTGGGACGCCTGGGACGCCTGGGCCGCCGCGCGGCGCGGCGGCCGGTCCGGGGCCGCCCGGCGCACGGCCCGGCGGGCCGACTCGTCCCTGCGGTCGCCGACGGCCTCCGCGGGCAGTCCGCCCGGAGCGACGTCCCACGGCTCCACGCGGCCGCCGTCGCGCACGTCGACCTCGCCCACACCTGCCCCCGACAGCAGCGACGCCACCACGGCACCCACCCGGCCGGCGCCCCGCACCTGCACGCGCTGCGAGCGCCGGACGGCCAGCTGCCGCATCGCGTCGCCCGGTTCCGAGGTGGTCAGGGACAGGGAAGCAAGGTCGGGGCGCAGCCGGTCGAGCACCTCCTTCTTCTGTCGGAGGGCGTCGGCGCCCGGCCCGCCGCCCCGTGCGTCGTCGAGGAGCCCGGCTCGAGCGAGCCGCTCCACGATCCCGTCGACATGGCCGTCGGGCAGATTCATCCGGCGTCCCTCCTCACGCAGCAGCTCCAGCCCTCGCGTGCCGTTCAGCAGATCGAGGAAACTGCCCGTCGCCAGGTCCATCGGGCCGAGCGTCATCGCATGCGCCGGTGTCATCCCGAACTGCACGGTGTTGAGGTCGCGCCAGCCGCGCCGGAGCGCGGGTTTCACCATCGGATGCATGACAGCCCCCCCGTATGTCATAGATCGTCCCTGTATGCCGGTTGAGTGTGACGGCAGACCCTGAAAAGGGGCCGCACGCCAAAGCCGGCCGTACGCCTAAGCCGGCCGTACGCCGAAGCTGGCCGTACGCCAGCCGCACGCCTATGCCAGCCGCACGCCGAAAACCGGCCGCACGCCGAACCCGGTCACAGGCCGGCCTGGTCACGGGCCGGGCCTGTTCGTCGCTTCGCCGCAAGAGCCAGCATGCCCAAACGCGTCGCCGGCTGCCGAAAGTTGTCCACAGGCGCGGGCATTCGTCGTACAAATCCGGCGGCAGGTGGGGTGTATGGGCATCCAACCGTCTCGGAGCCGGGACTTCCCCGGGCACAGCGGGTAACGTCGGGGCGTGCCCGCCGACCCACTGCACCGCGCCGGAAAGCCACAGCGCAGCGCGACGAGCCAGCCGCCCAGCGGCTCGGGGGCGAGCGCGATCGAGGTTCGCAGGAGCGCCCGCCGCCGTAGAACGGTCTCCGCGTACCGCGAAGGCGATCGCACCATTGTGCTCATCCCCGCCCGGATGTCCGAGGCGGAGGAACAGCGCTGGGTGAACGTCATGCTCGACAAGCTGGCCGCCCAGGAGAGCAAGCGGGCCCTTGGCGACGTCGAGCTGGCCGAGCGGGCCCGGCGCCTTTCGGACCAGTACTTCGACGGGCGGGCCCGGCCCGTTTCGGTGCGCTGGGTGACCAACCAGAACACGCGCTGGGGATCCTGCACCCCGTCCGAGGGCAGCATCCGCCTGTCGCACCGCCTCCAGGGCATGCCCGAATACGTCGTCGACTACGTCCTCGTCCACGAACTCGCCCATCTGCTCGTACCCGGACACGGCCCCCGCTTCTGGGCGCTGCTGGAGGCCTATCCGCGGACGGAGCGGGCCCGGGGCTACCTCGAAGGCGTGGCCGCGGCCGAACGGCTGCCCCATGTGCCCGGAGCGCGGAGTGAACATCCCGCGGACTGAGCGTGCAGCGGGTTGAGCGCCCCGCGGCCTGGCTGAGCGTCCGAGGCGAGCGGCCACGGTGAGCGCCGGGGTAAGTGACCGCTTTCCGCGAGAGAGCAGCAGATACGTCCGGGCATGGGTTCTGTACCGGGTCTGTACCGACTGCGTCCGCTGTCCGAGTTTGCCGTTAGCCTGGCGCGACGCAATCACGTTCTGGATGGGGGACGGTCGTTACGCATGGCCAGGGAATTCCAACGCGGCCACAAGGCCAGGATCAGTGACCTCACCGCGGGCACGGATCTGTACGTAGGCGTGCAGATCTCCGGCCCCGGGCTGAGCTTCGACATCAGCTGCTTCGGCCTCGACGCCGACGAACGGCTCTCGGACGACCGGTACTTCGTCTTCTACAACCAGCCGAAGTCCCCCGAGGAGGCCATTCAGCTCCTGGGCGCCCAGGCCGGCGACTCGGAGTCCTTCCGGGTGACGCTCGACCGGATCCCGCCGCAGATCCAGAAGCTGTCCTTCACGGCGACGATCGACGGCGCCGGGCAGATGTCGCAGATCGCCCCCGGCTACATCCGTATCGTCGCCGGCGGCGAGGAAGTGGCCCGCTATCCGTTCAGTGGCGTGGAGTTCTCCACCGAACGGGCCGTGATGCTCGGAGACTTCTACCTGAAGGACGTCTGGCGGTTCGCCGCGGTCGGACAGGGCTTCGACGGTGGTCTCGACGCGCTGCTGCAGAACTTCGGCGGCGAAGTGGCCGAGGAGGAGACGCCCGCGCCGCCCGCGCCCGCCGCGCAGCAGCCGCAGGCCGCCGCCCCGGGCTTCGCACCGCCCGCGTTCGGCGTCCCCGGCACTCCGGAACCCGCCCCGGCAGCGCCCCCGGCCCCGGCGCCCGTTCCCCAGCCCGCCGCACAGGGCTTCGCACCCCCGTCCGGCGCCACTCCGCCTCCAGCCCCGGCCCCGGCGCCCCCGGTGCACGCCGCCCCGACCATCGTCGCGCCCATGAACACCCCGCCCGGCGGCTCCCCGGTACCGCCTCCGGCCCCGGCGCCCGCGCCGTACGGCCAGCCGGGCCAGCAGCCGCCGCCGTACGGCCAGGCCCCCGGCCAGACGGCCCCGCCGCCCCCCGGTTACGGCCAGCCCCAGGCACCCCCGGCCCCCAGGCGCCTCAACACCACCAGGCCCCGCCCCCGCCCCCGGGCTACGGCCAGCCCACACCGCCCCCGGGCTACGGCCAGCCCACACCGCCCCCGGGCTACGGCCAGCAGCCGCCCTTCGGTCAGCAGACCGGGCAAGCTCCTTACGGAGCGCAAGGAGTGCCTCACGGAGCGCCCCAAGGTGCTTCCCAGGGAGCACCGCAGGGCCCCGGCGTCGCCGCCGCGCTCCAGCAGTTCAAGGAGACCCCCACCGGGCAGCGCTGGACGCAGCAGAACAAGAAGCTCGTCCGCGTCGACCTCGGCATCGGCGGGCAGCCCGTGCTGGCCAGGCAGGGCAGCATGGTGCTCTACCAGGGCAAGGTCGACTTCAGCTACAAGGGCGCGGGCTTCGCCGGCCGGATCGTGGGCAACGCGACCGGCCAGGAGATGCAGCTGATGCGCTGTACCGGCCAGGGGCAGGTGTTCCTCGCCGAGGACTCCACGATGCTGCACCCCATCGAACTCCATGGCGACGGCATCTGCGTCTCCGCGGAGAACGTCCTCGCCTTCGACGAGAGCCTCCAGTACGAGGTGCGCCGCATCGAGGGGCACGGCATCCCCGGTGGCGCGCTGTTCACGATGCAGTTCACGGGCAGCGGCACGATCGTCGTGAAGACCCACGGCACGCCGGTGGTCCTGCCGGTCACGCCCACGACGTTCGCCGACTGCAACGCCGTGGTCGCCTGGTCGGCCGCCGCCCAGGTCGTCGTCTCCAGCCAGGTGCGGATGCGCCGCAACGCCTACCCGGGTGACACCGGGGAGAGCGTCAACCTCCAGTTCCGGGCAGCGCCCGGGAACTTCATCGTCGTCCAGCCGTACGAGGTCTGAGGGAGCCCGTCATGACACAGCAGCTCGCGGGCCACGCCCCCGCACCCGTCACCGCCCGCATGGAGAACCACGGCAACCACATGCTGAAGGTCGCCATGCAGACCGGAAACGACCTCCTCGCGCGCGTGGGGTCGATGGTCGCGTACGAAGGGTTCGTCCAGTACGAGCCCAACCCGCCGGCCGTGCGCCAGATCGCGAAGGACTGGATGACCGGCGAGGGCGCGCCCCTGATGAAGTGCTCCGGCGACGGCCTGCTCTACCTCGCCGACTACGGGGCGAACGTCGTCGTCATCAACCTCAACGGCGACGGCATCTCCGTCAACGCCACCAACCTGCTCGCCTTCGACGCCCACCTCTCGTGGGGCGTCGAGCGGGTCAAGGGCTTGGCGAAGTTCGCCGGACAGGGCCTGTGGAACACCAAGATCTCCGGGCAGGGCTGGGTCGCGCTGACCTCCCGGGGCAAGCCCATCGTCGTCGACTGCGGAGGCGGCGAGGACGAGACCTACGTCGACCCCGACGCCCTGGTCGCCTGGTCCCCGAACCTCAAGGTGAAGGGCAAGCGCAGCTTCCGGGCGCAGTCGCTGATCGGCCGCGGTAGCGGCGAGGCCTACCAGATGGCCTTCTCCGGTCAGGGCATCGTCGTCGTCCAGCCCAGCGAGGACAGCACCGACCGCCTCCGGGCCCGGGGCTGAGGGGGAGCCAGAGAGCCATGCAGAGCCCGATTTTCGCCTACAACGAGCAGCAGACCCAGGACCGCTGGAGTCTGCAGAACAAGCAGATGCTGCGCGTCGCCCTGGAGGGCCACGACGACATCCTGGCCCGCAAGGGCACCATGGTCGCCTACCAGGGCCTCGTCGAGTTCGACGCCGAGTACCAGAGCAACGACCAGGCACGCTCGCGTGCGCACACCGGTGAGGGACTCGACCTGATGCGCTGCCACGGGCAGGGCACGGTCTACCTCGCCAACCTCAAGCAGCACGTCCACGTCATGGAGGTGGAGCAGGACGGTCTCACCGTCGACAGCAGCTATGTGCTGGCGATGGACTCCTCCCTGCACCACGAGGTCATCGCCGTCGACAGCCTCTACGGCATCTCCGGCTCCGGGAAGTACCAGCTCAACATCACCGGCCGGGGCAAGGTCGCCCTGATGACCTCGGGCATGCCGCTGCTGATGCAGGTGACGCCCGACAAGTACGTCAACTGCGACGCCGACGCGATCGTCGCCTGGTCGACGAGCCTGCGCGTGCAGATGCAGGCCCAGACGCACTCCTCCGGGGTGTGGCGGCGCCGCGGCAGCACCGGCGAGGGCTGGGAGCTGAGCTTCATGGGCACCGGCTTCGCGCTCGTCCAGCCCAGCGAACTGCTGCCGCCGCAAAACGCCCAGACCGGTTCGGGCCTCGCCGCGCAGTACGGCATGGGCCAGCAGGGAGCGCGCGGGCAGAACCAGGGCAACGTCTGGAACTGACCGGCCACGGACCCGGCAAGACGTAAGGGGCGACCGCCCGGGCGGTCGCCCCTTACATTGCTTCAGGCGGAGAGACACCTGCTTCAGGCCGAGAGGCACCCGCCTCAGGCCGAGAGCCTCGCGCGCGTGGCCTCCAGCAACCGCACGACCGACTCGTCGGCCACCTCCGCGACCTCGTCGTACCCGAACCAGCGCACGTCGAGCGACTCGTCGCTGACCGTGTGCGCGGCGCCCGGCGGCGCCAGGACGGCGTACTGGACGTCGAAGTGGCAGTGGCACGGCGGCGGGATCGGGTGCCGGTCCAGGCGCACCGGGCCGCCCGGCAGCAGCGAGAGCCCCGAGACGCCGGACTCCTCCGTCGCCTCCCGCAGCGCCGCGGCCGCCAGGGAGCTGTCGCCCGGCTCGCAGTGGCCGCCCATCTGGAGCCACATCCGCAGCTTTCTGTGCAGGGTCAGCAGGACCCGGCCTGCCTCGGGGTCGATCACCAGGGCGCTCGCCGTGATGTGGCCCGCAGTGCAGGCCTTCCACAGGCCGTCCGGGTGTTCGGCCAGATGGTCGAGGTAGGCCTGGCGCAGCTCCGCCTGGTCCTCGTACTCCTTGAGTACGAGGACCGCGTCGTCGTACAGGCTCACTCGGCGTCGTCGCCCTTGTTCTCGCCCTCGCCCTCGTCCTTCTTCTTCGGGTCGGGCTTCCGCAGGTCCGGCTTGTCCGCCGCCTCGCCGAGCATCTTGTCCAGCTCGGAGAAGTCGATCTGCTCGCGGTGCACAAAGCCGTCCGGGTCGTCCAGGTCGGTGGCCGTCGGCAGCATGTCCGGGTGGTGCCACAGGGCGTCCCGGCCGTCGACACCGCGCGCGTCGGTGAGCGAGGCCCACAGACGGGAGGCGTCACGCAGGCGGCGCGGGCGCAGCTCCAGACCGATCAGCGTGGCGAACGTCTGCTCGGCCGGGCCGCCCGAGGCGCGGCGGCGGCGCAGCGTCTCGCGCAGGGCGTCGGCGGACGACAGGCGGGGCTTCGCGGCGGCGTGGACCACCGCGTCGACCCAGCCCTCGACGAGCGCCAGCGCCGTCTCCAGACGCGCCAGGGCGGCCTTCTGCTCGGGCGTGTCCTCGGGCTGGAACATGCCCTGCTGGAGGGCCTCCTGGAGCTGCTCCGGGTTCTGCGGGTCGAACTGGCCGACCACGTCCTCCAGCTTGGCGGTGTCGACCTTGATCCCGCGGGCGTAGCCGTCGACCGCGCCGAACAGATGCGAGCGCAGCCACGGCACGTGCGCGAAGAGCCGCTGGTGGGCGGCCTCGCGCAGGGCGAGATACAGCCGCACCTCCTCCTGCGGGACGCTCAGGTCCTTGCCGAACGTCTCGATGTTCACCGGCAGCAGCGCGGCCTTGCCGGCCGGGCCGAGCGGTAGGCCGATGTCGGACGAGCCGACGACCTCGCCGGCGAGCACGCCGACGGCCTGCCCGATCTGCGTACCGAACATGGCGCCGCCCATCGAGCGCATCATGCCGATCAGCGGGCCGGCCATGGCCTGCATCTCCTCCGGCAGGACGTCGCCCATGGCGGTGCCGACGCGCTCGGCGACCGGGTCGACGAGCTCCTTCCAGGCGGGCAGGGTCGCCTCGACCCACTCGGCGCGGCTCCAGGCCACGGCCGAGCCGGCGCCGGACGGCAAGGACGTGGCGTCGTCGAGCCACAGGTCGGCGAGGCGCACGGCCTCCTCGACGGCCTTGCGCTCGGCGGGGCCGACGCTGGTGTCCTTGGTGCCGTCAGGGCTGCCCTGGGACACCGTCTGGCGGGCGATCTGCTTGGCCATGTCCCAGTTCACCGGGCCGCCCTCGTAGGAGAGCATCTGGCCCAGCTGCTGGAACGCGGCGCCCAGGTCGTTGGGGTTCAGGGAGCCGAACATGGCTGCGAACGGATTGTCCGCACCGGGGCCGCCGGGGCCGCCGCCAAATCCTCCGGCTCCTGGCAGGCCGCCGAAACCGAACGGATTGGCCGGTCCCTGACCACCACCGCTCTCCTGGTCCTTCTTCTTGCCCTCGTCGCCGTCGTCCGGCTCCTCCGGCGGAAGGCCGAATCCGAATGGGGTGTCACTCACGGGATTCCTCGGCTGGTAGGGCCGCCGGTTCTTTCCGGCGGCACGGCTGCCCGACAACACCACCCAGCGTAGACACCTGGGGCGGATCGGGCCTCGGTGCTTCGCCGACTGACAGCCTGCGGCAGGATGGATGCCACCTGGTACGCACGCGTCGCTCGCGCTCGTACTGAAGACAACCGCTGGAGACGCCCGGTGAGTTCCCCAGATCCGCAGGTTCGCGCAGCGCGAAACCAGTCAACCAGTTCCGCGAGCCCCGCGGCACGCGGACCCGTCGTCGCGGTCACCGGTGCCGCGTACGGCGTCGGCGCCCTGCTCACCGAGCGGCTCGCCGCGTCCGACGAGGTCAAGCAGGTCGTGGCCATCGACGAACGCCGCGGCGAGTGCGCCGCGGCGCAGTGGCACATCCTGGACGTACGGGATCCGGTCATCGCGGACAAGCTGCGGGGCGCCGACGTGGTGGTGCACCTGGCGCTGGACCTCGACCTGGAGACCGACGCCGCCGCCCGAACGGCCTACAACGTACGGGGGACACAGACCGTCCTGACGGCGGCCGCGGCGGCCGGGGTGCACCGGGTCGTGCTGTGCACCTCGGCGATGGTCTACGGGGCACTGCCGGACAACGAGCTGCCGCTCTCCGAGGACGCGGAGCTGCGGGCCACGGCGGAGGCGACGGGCGTCGGCGACCTGCTGGAGATCGAGCGGCTGGCACGGCGGGCGCCGCGGGCCCACCCGGGGCTCAACGTCACCGTGGTGCGGCCGGCGATCCTGGTGGGAGGCACGGACACCGCGCTGACCAGGTACTTCGAGTCTCCTCGGCTGCTCGTCGTCGCCGGGTCGCGGCCCGCCTGGCAGTTCTGCCACGTCGAGGACCTGTGCAGCGCGCTGGAGTACGCCGTCCTGGAGAAGGTCGACGGGGAACTGACCGTCGGGTGCGACGGGTGGCTGGAGCAGGAAGAGGTCGAGGAGCTCAGCGGCATCCGGCGGATGGAGCTGCCGTCGGCGGTCGCACTGGGCGCGGCGGCGCGGCTGCACCGCATCGGGCTCACGCCGTCCCCGGCCGGGGACCTGGCGTACACGATGTACCCCTGGGTGGTCAGCGGCAGCCGGCTGCACGACGCCGGGTGGCGGCCGCGGTACACCAACGAGGAGGTGCTGGCGGAGCTCCTGGAGGAGGTCTCCGGCCGGCACACGGTGGCCGGTCGGCGGCTGGGCCGCAAGGACGCGACGCGGCGGGCGCCGCGGGAGCGACGGTGGCGCTGCTGGGTGCGGCCGCGGTGGTGCGACGGGCCCGGAAGGCCCGGCGGCGCATCTGACGCGCCCGGCCGGAACGGCCTCTCCGCTCCCGTCGTAGGAGAGTCCAACGCCCACGCGCGCGTGCCGGTCGATAGCTCTATTCCGCGCTGTCGGTCGCGTGCGGCACGATGGTGGCATGGCAACCACGAGCGAGCACCCGGGCGAGCAGGCCGCGCAGGATCCGATCAGGCTGATCGGGATCCGCGACACGGACCTTTCCGTGGACGAGGTGTTCCGTGCGGTGGGGGACGACGCGGCCGGCGGCACGGCGCTCTTCGTGGGCACCGTACGGAACCACGACGGGGGTGCCGACGTGGCGGAGCTGGGGTATTCCTGCCACCCCAGTGCCGAGGCCGAGATGAGGCGGATCGCCGAGAAGGTCGTCGCCGAGTTCCCGGTGCGGGCGCTGGCGGCCGTGCACCGGGTGGGGGACCTCCGGGTCGGTGACCTCGCCGTGGTCGTCGCCGTCTCGTGTCCGCACCGGGGGGAGGCCTTCGAGGCCTGCCGGAAGCTGATCGACGACCTCAAGCACGAAGTGCCCATCTGGAAGCACCAGAAGTTCTCCGACGGCACCGAAGAATGGGTCGGCGCCTGCTGAATCCGGTACGCAGTCTTCCGGTTGCGTAACCGGACCCCTGGCGTGAGCGTTGTCACTGCGGATGGTTAATCTGCTGATCAGTCAGTTGCGGACGCTCAAGGGGTTGGAGGTCGGCATGGCGGCGCTCGCCTGGTTGCTGATTCCGCTTGTGGCTGCGATCGGCGCGGGCCTCTGGGGCAGTTGGGCCAACCGGACTCGCAAGGTCCGTGGCGACGGCCCGGAGCTCATCGGTTACGCCCGCTTCCGCGAGGCCATGGAGAAGCCTCGGCCGGGTAGCTGACGGCCAGGAAAGCAGCAGGTCACAGGCGTTTGAGCCCACAGGGCCGCCCCGGACGGGCGGCCCTGACGGTGCGCTGACAGGACCGTCCCGTACTGTCGAGCCATGCCACGCCGCACCGCGACGATGCTCGCCTCCACCCTGATGCTGATCGCGCTCCTGTGCGCGGGAGTGTTCATCCCCGTGCCGTATTCGGAGATGTCCCCGGGGCCGACGGTGAACACACTGGGCGATCACGGCGGCGAGCCGGTACTCCAGATCTCGGGGCGGAAGACGTATGCGACCGATGGCCATCTGAACATGACGACGGTCCGGGTCACCAGCGCCGACTACCGGATGAACCTGGTCGAGGCCGTCTACGGCTGGCTCGCGCATGACAACAAGGTGGTGCAGCACGAGACGCTCTACCCGGACGGCAAGACCGAGGAGCAGTCCACGCAGGAGAACGCCGAGGAGTTCAGTCAGTCCCAGGAGAGCGCCAAGGTCGCCGCGCTGAAGGAACTCGACGTTCCGGTGAAGTCGTGGGTCATCGTCTCGACGGTCGTCAAGGGATCACCGGCCGAGGGCGAGCTGCACGCCGGGGACGTGATCAAGGCCGTCGACGGTACGGCGGTGAAGGAGCCGGCCGACGTGGCGAAGCTCGTCACGAAGCACAAGCCGGGCCAGAACGTCCGCTTCACGATCGTGCCCGCCAAGGAGCAGACCGCAGCGGAGAAGGAGAAGCGGACGCCGACGAAGACCGAGGACATCACCATCACCACGACGACCTCGGACGACGCCGGCGAGAAGCGGGCCATCGTGGGGATCTCCGCGGGGACCGACCACACGTTCCCGTTCACCATCGACATCAAGCTGGCCGATGTCGGCGGGCCGAGCGCCGGTCTGATGTTCGCGCTCGGCATCTACGACAAGCTCACGCCCGGCAGCCTGACCGGGGGCAAGTTCGTGGCCGGTACGGGGACGATCGACGACGAGGGCAAGGTCGGTCCCATCGGCGGCATCGAGATGAAGACCGTGGGTGCGCGGGCCAAGGGCGCGCAGTACTTCCTGACGCCCGCGGACAACTGCGAGGCCGCCGCCAGGGACACCCCCGAGGGCCTCACCCTCATCAAGGTGGACACCATCGAGGACGCCCTCGGCGCTCTCAAGGACCTCCGCAGCGGCGACACCGCCGACCTGCCGAAGTGCGGCACGTAGGCCGCCGAGCCGGCACGGGCGACCGGCCCGGGCGCGCAGGCGCCCGGCCAGTCCTCTAGTCCTCGAAGGTCGCCGCCAGTGCCTCCGCCAGGCCCGGTACCAGGTCGGAGCCGGTGAGGACCTCAGTCGGGGAGTCCTTCTCGCGCAGGCGCAGGGCCGACTCGCGGGTGCCGTCCCGCAGGACCGCGACCGTCATACGGACCTCCTGGCGGTCCGGGTGGTCCGCCACCCACTTCGACAGCGCGGCCTCGTCCAGGCCCTGCGGAACCTGGGCCTCCGCGGACGGCGGCAGCATCAGGCGTTCCACAGCGAGGGCGCAGCCGGCCACCGAGTCGGGCCAGGCGATGGTGGCGAGGAACTCGTCGAGCGGCTTGCCCGTTGGAACTTCGTCCTGCTCGATCGGGGTGAGGCCGGAGCTCTCCGACTCGTCGCCCAGACCGAGCCGGTCCGCGAGCGAGGGCTGTTCGGCCCGGAGCCGGGCGGTGTCGACGAGTGCGAAGAGGCGGGCCGGCTGGTCCCAGCCGAGGCCGGAGACGTACTCGTCGATCTCGAGCACGGCCCGGGTGAGCGGGTTCGCCGCCATGGGAGTGTTGGACATGGTCACAATCCTGCCTCGTTCCCGACCGGAATCGGGAACCGAGTAAACGGTGAGTAAGTTGCATAGGTGGGGGCCCGCGATCACGGGGGCCGCTGACGGCCCGTGAAGACGCGGGTCTGACGAATCAACAGCGAACTTCGAGGTGCGCACCTTGGCTTTCCAGATGCCGGACCGCGGCGGAGGCCCTTCGGGGCCGCGGATCAGAGTGGGCCGCCCGTCCCGGCGTGTCCGGACCCTGCTCATGACACTGGGCGTCCTGGCCGCCCTCGGCATGGTCTTCACCATGTTCGCGGGCTTTTGGACGGACTGGCTCTGGTACCGGTCGGTGAACTACTCGTCGGTCTTCACCACCACCCTGTGGACCAAGATCGGGCTCTTCTTCGTCTTCGGTCTGCTCATGGCCCTCGCGGTCGGCTTCAACATCTGGCTGGCGCACCGGCTGCGGCCGCCGCTGAGTGCCATGTCCATGGAGCAGCAGAACCTCGACCGTTACCGGATGAGCATCGCGCCCTACAAGAAGTGGCTGCTGCTCGGGATCACGGCCCTGGTGGGCCTGATCGCCGGCGCCTCCGCGTCGGGCCAGTGGCGGACCTGGCTGATGTGGGTCAACGGCGTGGCCTTCGGCCAGAAGGACCCCCAGTTCAAGCTGGACGTCTCCTTCTACGCCTTCGACCTGCCCTGGTACCGGTTCCTGCTCGGATTCGGCTTCGCCGCCGCGATCCTGTCCGTGATCGCCGCCGCGCTCACGCACTACCTGTACGGCGGGCTGCGCGTCACCAGCCCCGGCGCCCGCGCCACGGCGGCGGCCACCGGGCACCTGTCGGTGCTCATCGGCATCTTCGTGGCCCTCAAGGCGGTCGCGTACTGGCTCGACCGGTACGGCCTGGCGGTCAAGTCCAGCGACTTCAGGGCGACCGACAACTGGACGGGCCTGAGGTACGTCGACGCCAACGCCTACCTGCCGGCCAAGACGATCCTGTTCTGCATCGCCGTCATCTGCGCGCTGCTGTTCTTCGCCACCATCTGGCGGCGCACCTGGCAGCTGCCCGTGATCGGCTTCGGTCTGATGGTGCTCTCCGCGATCCTCATCGGCGGCCTCTACCCGGCGATCGTGCAGAAGTTCCAGGTCCAGCCCAACGAGCAGGCCAAGGAAGCGCCGTACGTCGAGAAGAACCTCGAGGCGACGCGCAAGGCCTACGGCATCGACGGCACCAAGGTCACGGACTACTCGGGCACGAGCAAGACCGAGGACAAGACCACGCTGCGCGACGACGTCGGCTCCACGGCGAGCATCCGGATCATGGACCCGAACATCGTCTCGCCGACGTTCCAGCAGCTCCAGCAGATCAGGAACTACTACGCGTTCCCGAACAACCTGGACGTCGACCGCTACGCCAAGGACGGCAAGGAGCAGGACACCGTCATCGGCCTGCGCGAGCTGAACCTGGCGGGCATCCCGAAGAAGAACTGGATCAACAACCACTTCCGTTACACCCACGGGTTCGGAGTGGTCGCAGCCCAGGGCACCAGCGCCGACGCCCAGGGCCGGCCGAACTTCACGGAGTCCGATCTGCCCTCCGAGGGCGACCTCGGCACGTACGAGCAGCGGATCTACTACGGCGAGAAGACCGACACGTACTCGATCGTCGGCGGTCCCCAGAAGGAGATCGACTACTCCGACGACAACGGTGAGAAGACCACCAGCTACAAGGGTGACAGCGGGGTCAACCTCTCCAACCCGGTCAACCGGGCCGCGTACGCGGTGGCGTTCGGCGAGCCGCAGATCCTGTACTCCGGCGCCATCGGCGAGGGATCGCGGATCCTGTACAACCGCACGCCCAAGGAGCGCGTCGAGGCGGTCGCCCCCTGGCTGACCATCGACGGCGACGCCTACCCGGCGGTGGTGAACGGCCGTATCCAGTGGATCGTCGACGCGTACACGACGACCAACGGATACCCGTACTCCTCGCGTACGACCCTCGGTGACACGACGGCGGACTCGCTGACCGCCGCCAACACCAACCGCGCGGTGGTGGCCCAGCAGAACCAGGTCAACTACATCCGCAACTCGGTGAAGGCGACCGTCGACGCGTACACCGGCGAGGTCAAGCTCTACCAGTGGGACACCAAGGACCCGGTCCTGAAGACCTGGATGAAGGCCTTCCCGGACACGGTGCAGCCCAAGGGCGACATCTCCAAGGACCTGATGGACCACCTGCGCTACCCGCAGGACCTGTTCAAGGTCCAGCGGGAGCTGCTCACGCGCTACCACGTGAGGGACGCGACGACGTTCCTCAGCGGCAGCGAGGTCTGGCAGGTGCCGGACGACCCGACGAACCGGTCGGGCAATGCGGTGCCGCCGTACTACCTGAGCATGAAGATGCCCGACCAGAAGGCCCAGTCGTTCTCGCTGACGACGACCTTCACGCCCAACGGCCGGGACAACCTCAGCGCGTTCATGGCGGTCGACGCCGAGGCGGGCGCCAGTGACTACGGCAAGATCAGAATCCTGAAACTGCCGACGAACACGACGGTCAACGGACCCAAGCAGGTCCAGAGCCAGTTCAACTCGCAAGAAGAGATCGCCGAGTCCATCAGGCTCCTGAGAGGCGGCGACTCCGAAGTCGAGTACGGCAACCTGCTGACGGTGCCGCTCGACGGCGGACTGCTCTACGTGGAGCCGGTCTACGTACGCGGTGGTGGACTGAAGTACCCGCTGCTGCGGAAGGTGCTGGTCACCTACGGAGGCCAGACCGCCTTCGAGAACACGCTCGACGAGGCCCTCAACAAGATCTTCGGAACGGAGGGCCAGGCTCCCGAGCCACCGGACGAGGGTGACACCACGACACCACCGCCGACGTCCGACAACCCGACGGTCCAACAGGCCCTGGAGGACGCCCAGAAGGCGTTCGACGCGGGCCAGGAGGCCCTGAAGGACAACGACTGGGAGGCGTACGGCCGGGCGCAGAAGGACCTCGAGGACGCTCTGCAGCGGGCCGAGGACGCGCAGGCCCAGGCCGGCCGCGGGGGTGCCGGGGGCGGCGAGAGCAAGCCCAGCGCCAGCCCGAGCCCGAAGCCGAGCGGCAGTCCGAGCCCCAAGCCGAGCAGCTAGGGGCCTGGCCTGGTCAAATGCCCATCCCGCGCCGTGATACGGTTGTGAACACAACGGCGCGGGGTGGAGCAGCTCGGTAGCTCGCTGGGCTCATAACCCAGAGGTCGCAGGTTCAAATCCTGTCCCCGCTACTGAAATCGCGAAGTCCGAGTGACGGAGCGACCACGAAGGCCCGGATTCCACAAAGGAATCCGGGCCTTCGTGATGTGTGAACGCATGTGCTGGCCTGGGCTGCGGCCGTGCCGCTGTGGGGAGTTGGGCGATCTGTGTTTGACTTGTCTCTCTGTGGGCATGTCGACAAAACGCTGTAGTGACCTCACTGGCTGCGGTATACCAGGTGTACCCAGGTTGCAGGTGGTGCGACGATGGACGTTATGGGGGACAAGGCAACTCTGTTCGAGACAGGGCGTTTTGTGCAGCCTTCCAGCCGGGAGGACACCGACACCCCGGACGAGGCCGGGGAGATCGCCGACGAGGCGGCCGAGGAGCTGCGTCAGCGGCTCGCCGCGGAGGCCGGCGACGTCGAGGCGATGAGTGTCCTCGGGGCCATGCTGCTGCGCCGTGGTGATCTCGACGGTGCCGAACCCCATCTGCGTGCCGCCACCGCCGCGGGCGACCGGGCCGCCGCCAACAACCTCGGAGTCCTGCTCCACCAGCGCGGATACGCCGACGAGGCCGCCGGCTGGTGGCGGATCGCCGCCGTCGCCGGATCCGCGGCGGCCGCGCACGCCCTCGGGCGGCACCACCGCGAGCGCGGCGACGAGCCCGCGGCCGAATACTGGCTGCGCCAGGCCGCGGAACAGGGGCACACCCTGGGTGCGTACGCCCTCGCCGACCTGCTGGAGCACCGCGGCGACGCCGGGGCCGAGAAGTGGATGCGGGTCGCGGCCGAGCGTGGGCACCGGGAGGCGGCGTACCGCCTGGCCCGGGCGCTGGACCGGAAGGCGGCGCGGGAGGCCGACGGTGACAACGGTGTCCAGGTGCTGGACGAGGTGGAGCAGTGGTACCGGCAGGCCGCCGCTCGCGGCCACCGGCGGGCCGCGCTGCACCTCGGGACGATCCTGGAGAAGCGCGGCGAGCTCAAGGAGGCCGGACGCTGGTACCTGACGTCCGCCAAGGACGGCGAGGTGCGGGCCGCCTGCGCGCTCGGGTTCCTGCTGCGCGACGCGGGCGACACCGAGAACGCCGCCGTGTGGTGGCTGCGGGCCGCCCAGGACGGCGACGGGAACGCGGCGAACGCGCTGGGCGCACTGCACGCCGAGCGGGGCGAGACCCAGACCGCCGAGCGCTGGTACCGGGCCGCGATGGACGCGGGCGACGTGAACGGCGCCTACAACCTCGGCCTGCTCTGCGCCGAACAGGGGCGCACCGCGCCGGCCGAGCAGTGGTACCGGCGCGCGGCCTACGCCGGGCACCGGGAGGCCGCGAACGCGCTGGCGATCCTGCTGCTGCGGGCCGGGGACGAGAAGGGCGCTGAGCCGTGGTTCTCCAAGGCCGCTGAGGCGGGGAGCGTGGACGCCGCCTTCAACCTGGGCATCCTGCACGCCGGCCGGGGCGAGGAGCAGGCCGCGCTGCGCTGGTACGAGCGGGCCGCGGCCGCCGGGCACACGGAAGCGGCGCTCCAGGTCGGCATGGCCCGGCTGCGGGACGGCGACGAGCAGGAGGCCGAGCGGCATCTGCGCTGTGCGGCAGGAGGCGGGAGCGCCGAGGCCGCGTACCGGCTGGCGACCGTGCTCGACGCGCGCCGGCCGCCGGAGCCCGCGCACGAGCTGGGGGAGCCGGTGCACCGGCGGAGCGAGTGCGAGGAGTGGTACGAGAGAGCGGCCTCGCAGGGGCACCGGCGGGCACAGGTGCGGGTGGGCATGCTCGCGGCGGCCCGGGGGGACGTCACCGAGGCGGCTCGGTGGTACCGGGAGGCGGCCGAGGCCGGGTCCCGCAACGGCGCGTTCAATCTCGGGCTGCTGCTGGCCCGGGAGGGGAGTGAGCCCGAGGCGGCGGTGTGGTGGACGCGGGCGGCTGACGCCGGGCACGGTCGGGCGGCGTTGCGGCTGGCCCTGGTCTACGCGCGTCGGGGTGAGCTGGCGGAGGGGCAGCGGTGGGCCGACCGGGCGGCGGCGTTGGGGCCGGCGTCCGTGGCGGAGCGGGCGGCCCGGCTGCGGGATGCGCTCAGGCAGGAGCTGTCTGCCTGATGCCGGGGTTCGTGGCTGTGGGCTGCATGGTGCTCGGCGTTGGTGCTGGGGCGCGGGTGGGTCCGCAGCCCGGCGGAGCGGGGTGCCGCTTCGGTGGGACGGGCGCCGCCCCCCAGCGGCACGACAGCCTGCAGCTGAGCGGCACGAGCGCCCGCAGCTGGGTAAGCGATTTGCATCCGTCCTCCGCGTTGACGTAACGTTGCATTCACCGACGCGGGGTGGAGCAGCTCGGTAGCTCGCTGGGCTCATAACCCAGAGGTCGCAGGTTCAAATCCTGTCCCCGCTACTGAAGGCCGAGGGCCGGAATCCGGAAGGGTTCCGGCCCTCGGTGTGTCTACCGGCGGTGCCCCACCGCCTCCTCGTAGAGGGAGCGGGTCACCGTCTGGGACTCGGGGAGCGAATCGCCCTCCGCCACGCCCTGAGCGCGGTAGGCGGACTGGAGGCGGCCCGTCGTGCCGGTGCGGATTTCCCAGTCCATGCGGAGCGACGGTGTCGAGCGCAGGATCGTCTCGTCCGTCTTCAGGAGCTTCGCCAGATATGTGACGAAGCTCTCGTTCTTCTTGTAGTCGGCCGCGAAGTAGGTGTTCACCGTGCGGATGTACGCCCGCAGCAGTGCCACTCCCGCGTCCACGTCGTCGTCCAGCAGGCTCGGGCCGTAGAGCATGCCGCCCAGGGGCTCGCCGGGCGGCTGGCCGCCCAGGAAGGCGTAGCCGGGTTCGCCGTCGACCCGGCGCCACACGGGGTCGAGCAGCCACGCCGAGTCGACGCCGCCGTTCTCCAGGGCCGTGAGGACGTCGGCGGAGCCCAGTTGCTGGTAGCGGATCCGGTCGAGGCCGCCGCCGTGCTGCTCCAGGGCCTGTTCCATGGGATAGGCGATCACGGAGCCCTTGCCGATCATCGTGCCGAGTTTCCGGCCGGCCATCCGGACGGCGGCCGCCGTCTCGCCGTCCTTCAGCCGGACCCACAGGCCGCTCTTGGACTTCGGGTCGGGCGAGAAGTTCCCCGCGACCCAGCGGATGGCGAAACCGCCGCGAATGCCGTTCATGACGGCTGCCTCCGGGGCCGCCCACAGCGCGTCGACCTCGCCCTTGGCCAGCAGCGGGAGTGCCTCGGGCGTCGGCAGCACCTTCAGCGTGACGTCCAGGCCCTCCTTGGCGAACTCGCCCTTGTCGAGGGCGACGCGCAGGGGCGCCACGTACTCGGCGCCGAGGGTGCCCGTCGCGATGGTCAGCTCGCGGGGCTCGGCGAGCCGCCGGGCGGGCGGGGAGCCCGGGCGGCAGCGGGCCGGGGTGCGGTAAGTGTGCGGGCAGCGCGAAGCCCCGGCGCTCATTGGTGCCGGGGCTTCGCGTGAGAAGGCGGGGGAGGCTAGGCGGCCGCGCAGTTCGGGCAGACGCCGCGGTACGTCACCTCGACGTCCGAGACCCTGAAGCCGAAGCGCTCCGAGTCGGGGAGGTCCGCCAGCGGGTTGCCCACCGGGTGCACGTCGCGGATCGCGCCGCATTGGGCGCAGACCAGGTGGTGGTGCGGCTGGTGGGCGTTCGGGTCGTACCGCTTGGCGCGCTGGTCGGTGGAGACCTCGAGTACCTCGCCGAGCGACACGAGTTCGCCGAGCGTGTTGTACACGGTCGCCCGGGAGATCTCGGGCAGCTTGGCGACGGCCCGGGCGTGGACCTCGTCGGCCGTCAGGTGGACGTGTTCGCCGTCGAGGACCTCGGCCACGACGCGCCGCTGCGCGGTCATACGCCATCCGCGTCCGCGCAGCCGTTCCAGAAGGTCGCTCATGGTCGCCAGCCTAACAGCAAAAGGGACCAGGTCGCGAACAGGTGTGAAGTTAGAGTCCTGCTTGCTTTAGACAATGTCTATTGTAGGATCGAGACCGGCTTTGGCCGAGGGACAGGAACGGTCAGGAATGGCAAAGGAGGCACACGTGACGCAGGGACCGCTTACGACGGAGGCCGGGGCTCCGGTCGCCGACAACCAGAACAGCGAGACCGCGGGTGCGGGCGGCCCGGTGCTCGTCCAGGACCAGCTCCTGCTGGAGAAGCTCGCCCACTTCAACCGCGAGCGCATCCCGGAGCGGGTCGTGCACGCCCGCGGCGCCGGCGCCTACGGCACCTTCACGGTGACCGCGGACGTCACCCCGTACACCCGTGCCGCGTTCCTCTCCGAGGTCGGCAAGGAGACCGAGGTCTTCCTGCGCTTCTCGACCGTGGCCGGCAACCTGGGGGCGGCGGACGCCGTCCGCGATCCGCGCGGCTTCGCGCTGAAGTTCTACACCGGGGAGGGCAACTACGACCTCGTCGGCAACAACACCCCGGTGTTCTTCATCAAGGACGCCATCAAGTTCCCGGACTTCATCCACACCCAGAAGCGCGACCCGTACACCGGCTCCACGGAGGCGGACAACGTCTGGGACTTCTGGAGCCTGTCGCCCGAGTCCACGCACCAGGTGACCTGGCTGTTCGGCGACCGCGGCATCCCCGCCTCGTACCGCCACATGGACGGCTTCGGCTCGCACACCTTCCAGTGGCAGAACGAGGCCGGCGAGGTCTTCTGGGTCAAGTACCACTTCAAGACCGACCAGGGGATCAGGAACCTCACCCAGGCCGAGGCCAACAGGCTGGCCGGTGAGGACCCGGACAGCCACCAGCGTGATCTGCGCGAGGCCATCGAGCGCGGTGAGTTCCCGTCCTGGACCGTGCAGGTGCAGATCATGCCGGAGGCGGACGCGGCGACGTACCGCTTCAACCCGTTCGACCTGACCAAGGTCTGGCCGCACGCCGACTACCCGCCGATCGAGATCGGCAAGCTGGAGCTCAACCGCAACCCGGAGAACATCTTCGCCGAGGTCGAGCAGTCGGTCTTCAGCCCCGCGCACTTCGTGCCGGGCATCGGCCCGTCCCCGGACAAGATGCTCCAGGGCCGCCTCTTCGCGTACGGCGACGCCCACCGCTACCGCGTCGGCATCAACGCCGACCACCTGCCGGTGAACCGACCGCACGCCACCGTGGCGCGCACCAACTCCCGTGACGGTCACCTCTACGACGGCCGCCACAAGGGCGCGAAGAACTACGAGCCGAACAGCTTCGGCGGCCCGTTCCAGACGGACCGTCCGCTGTGGTCCGCCACGGCCGTGAGCGGCGTGACGGGCAACCACCCGGCCCCGGTCCACGCCGAGGACGACGACTTCGTGCAGGCGGGCAACCTCTACCGGCTGATGGGCGAGGACGAGAAGGAGCGGCTGATCGCCAACCTGGCGGGCTTCATCGCCAAGGTCTCGCGGGACGACATCGTCGAGCGGGCGATCGACAACTTCCGTCGGGCCGACGGAGACTACGGCAAGCGGCTGGAGGCCGCGGTCCAGGCCCTGCGCGGCTGAACTCCAGCACTGGACCGCTTGCGGTAGGGACGGCCCGGGCCCCTTCGGGGGACCGGGCCGTTCGCGCTGTCAGGCGGGCACCTGCTGACGCGCCGGTGCCCAGCAGCGGATGATGTCGCGGACCGAGACGACGCCGGCGGGCTCGTCGTCCTCGAGGACGATGAGGTGACGGAAGCCGCCGTGGGCCATGGCCGCGGCCGCCTCCTCCAGGGTCCAGACCGGGGTGGCGAACACGACGTCGGTGGTGGTGTGGGCGTGGGCGCGTTCCGTGTCGGGGTCCTGGCCCTGGCCCACGGAGATGAGGATGTCGCGTTCGGTGAGGATGCCGATGCCGCCGGCGTCGGGGTCGTGGACGATGGCCGCGCCGACCTTGCGGGCGGCCATCAGCGCGGCGGCCTGGCGGAGGGTGTGGGTCGGGCCGATGGTCAGGACGACAGTGCTCATGGCGTCACGGACGAGCATGGATGGAGCCACCTCCTGGGAGTGTCCCCGCCGTTTGTTCATCTTTTCACAAGTTCACAAGCGGGCGGACTCTCAGAGTGGCAGGCAAAGGCGGGGGCAACAAGGGGGCGCTCGGTAACAGCGGGTGCGCGTTCAGTAGCGCTGATTGAGATACCCCAGCAACTCGTCGTGCAGCAGGCCGTTCGACGCCGCCGCGTTGCCGCTGTGCGGGCCCGGGCGGGAGTCGAGTCCGGTGAAGGTGCCTCCGGCCTCGGTGACGATGATCGCGTTGGCGGCCATGTCCCAGAGCGACAGCTCCGGCTCGGCGCACATGTCGACGGCGCCCTCGGCGACCAGCATGTACGGCCAGAAGTCGCCGTACGCGCGCGTGCGCCACACCTCGCGGGTGAGGTCCAGGAAGCCGTCCAGGCGGCCCTGCTCCTCCCAGCCGCTGAGCGAGGAGTACGCGAAGGAGGCGTCGGCGAGTTTTCCGACGCGGGAGACCTGGAGGCGGGTCGCCTTCGTGAGGCTGCGGCCGGAGAACGCGCCGTAGCCCTTCGCGGCCCACCAGCGGCGGCCGAGGGCGGGGGCGGAGACGACGCCGACGACGGGCTGGAAGCCGCCCTCGCCGGCTTCCATCAGGGAGATGAGGGTGGCCCAGACGGGGACGCCGCGTACGTAGTTCTTGGTGCCGTCGATGGGGTCGATGACCCAGCGGCGGGGACCGGTGCCCTCGACGCCGTACTCCTCGCCGAGGATCGCGTCCCTGGGGCGGGCGCGGGCGAGTTGGCCGCGGATGAGTTCTTCGGCGGCCTTGTCCGCTTCGCTCACCGGGGTCATGTCCGGTTTGGTCTCGACCTTGAGATCGAGTGCCTTGAACCGGTCCGTCGTCGCGGCGTCGGCGGCGTCGGCGAGGACGTGGGCGAGACGCAGGTCGTCGAGGTAGTCGGGCATACAACGAACCTATCTGCCGAGGTGGGGGTGGGGCTACCGGGGGTTTGCGGGCGGGGGTGGGGTGTTGTGGGGGCTCGGCGGGTGCGGGGTGCCGCGGCGGCGGTGCCGGGGGCGGGGGGCGGGCGACCCGGCTCAACCGCCGGAGGCACCCGCGCAGGTCGGCTCAAAGGCGCCCCCCCGTGTGCGCCCGCGGACCCTTGACAGTGGTTGCGTGCGCGTCAAATCTGGGCGCAGAGCCGCTCGCCCCAAGGGGAGGCGTTGATGCCTGCAGCGCGGGAATCTCTACTGGACGCCGCTTACGCGGCGCTGGCGCGCCGGCCGTGGTCCGCCGTGCGGATGGTGGACGTGGCCGCGGCGGCGGGAGTGTCCCGGCAGACGCTGTACAACGAGTTCGGCAGCAAGGACGGGCTCGCCCGGGCGCTCGTGAGGAGAGAGGCCGACGGGTACCTCGCCGGGGTCGACCGTGCGCTCACCGGGCACAGCGACCTGCGCGACCGGCTCACCGCCACCGCCGAGTGGATCACCTCGGCGGCCCGCGAGAACACCCTCGTCCGCGCCATGCTCACGGGCTGCTGGAGCGAACGGCTGCCGTCTCCGGCCCTGTCGGCCGTGCCCTCCACCTCCGCCGTACCGGCCCAGCGCCGCGCCGACGGCCCACTGCCCTCACCCGGTGACTTCGTCGCTCTCGTCCGCGACCGGGCCGTCACCGTCCTGGCGGGACCCGGAACCCCCAAGTCCGACACCGCCGACCTGGCCCGCTCCTGCGAACTCGCCGTCCGCCTCGCCCTGTCCTGCGTGGCCGCGCCACCCGACGAGGGTGGCGTCGCCGACCTGGTCCACAGCGTCCTTCAGGGCGAGGCCGGCTGACACGACGTCAGTGCGCCGATCCAGACAACTGAAGCCCGATCACACCGATGATGACGAGGCTGATCGACACGATCTTCAGCGTCGACACCAGGTCGCCGAGGAACACCATGCCGTAGATCGCCGTGCCCGCCGCGCCGATACCGGTCCACACCGCGTACGCGGGACCCACGTCGAGCTTCTTCAGCGCCAGGGTCAGCAGGCCGAAGCTGCCGAGGGCGAAGACGCAGAACGCGATCGTCGGCCAGAGCCGCGTGAAACCGTGCGACAGCTTCAGACACACGGCGAAGCCGGTCTCCAGCAACCCCGCCACTATGACCAGCAGCCACGCCATGAGTCGTTCCTCCCGTATCCCACGTTCAGCGACCGCTTAGTCAGTTTGAGCAAGTCCGCCAGATTGTTCAGCTTCTGGGCGTTCTTGCATCCGGCTTGGTGCGATTATGCACTTACCGTCCGCACGCCATGACAAACAACGCGGAGCTCAGTCGCCTTCCTTCCGCTCCCGCGTGGCCAGCAGCCGCCGCAGCGAGTACAGCCGCGCCGGATCCGCGTGCCCCTCGGCGACCCACGCGTCCAGCGCGCAGTCCGGCTCGTCATGGCTGCACGCGCGCGGGCAGCTTTCGGTGCCCGGCTCCAGGTCCGGGAAGGCGTGGATGACCTGGGACGGGTCCACGTGGTGCAGGCCGAAGGACCGCAGGCCCGGCGTGTCGATCACCCAGCCGTCACTGCCCGACAGCGGCAGCGCCAGCGCCGAGGTGGTGGTGTGGCGTCCTCGGCCCGTCACCGCGTTCACATGCCCGGTCGTACGCCGCTGATCTTCCGGCACCAGCGAGTTGACCAGGGTGGTCTTGCCGACCCCGGAGTGGCCGACGAACGCGGTGATCTTGCCGTCGAGCTGCTCGCGCACGCGGGCGAGGGCGGTTCCGTTCTGCAGTTCCTCGCGGCTGGTGACGACGTGGGGGATGTCGAGGTGGCCGTACAGCTCCAGCAGCTTGTCGGGCGGGGCGAGGTCCGACTTGGTCAGGACCAGCAACGGGTCCAGACCGCCGGCGTAGGCCGCGACCAGGCAGCGGTCGATCAGGCGGGGGCGGGGCTCCGGGTCGGCCAGGGCGGTGACGACCGCCAGCTGGTCGGCGTTGGCCACGACCACGCGCTCGTACGGATCGTCGTCGTCCGCCGTGCGGCGCAGAACGGAGGTGCGCTCCTCGATGCGCACGATCCTCGCGAGTGAGTCCTTCTTGCCCGTCAGGTCGCCCACGATGGCCACCCGGTCGCCGACGACCGCGGCTTTGCGGCCCAGCTCGCGGGCCTTCATCGCCATGACCACGCGGTCCTCGACCAGGCAGGTCAGGCGGCCCCGGTCGACGGTGAGGACGAGGCCCTCGGCGGCGTCCTCGTGCTTGGGCCGGATGTTCGTCCGGGGCCGTGTGTTCCGGCGGCCGGGACGGGTGCGGATGTCGTCCTCGTCGGTGTGCTTGCCGTAGCGGCGCATGACCTGGTCCCCGTGTCCTACGCCCCGAGCATCCCGGTCCACAGGTCGGGGAAGTCGGGCAGGGTCTTTGCCGTCGTCGCCACGTTCTCGATCTGCACGCCCTCCACCGCGAGGCCGATGATCGCCCCGGCCGTGGCCATGCGGTGGTCGTCGTACGTGTGGAAGATCCCGCCGTGCAGGCGGCGCGGGCGGACGTGCAGACCGTCGGCGGTCTCCGTGACGTCACCGCCGAGTTCGTTGATCTCCTTGGTCAGCGCGGCCAGGCGGTCCGTCTCGTGCAGCCGCAGATGGGCCACGCCGCGCAGGGTCGACGGGGAGTCGGCGAGGGCCGCGACCGCCGCGATGCCCGGCGTCAGCTCACCGACCTCGCTCAGGTCGACGTCGATGCCGTGGATCGAGCCGGAGCCGGTGAACACGAGCCCGAACTCGGTCAGTTCGCAGGAGCCGCCCATCTCGGTGAAGATCTCGCGCAGCCGGTCACCGGGCTGGGTGGTGCGGGACGGCCAGTCCGGGACGACGACCCGGCCGCCGGTCACCAGCGCGGCCGCCAGGAACGGCTGGGCGTTGGACAGATCGGGCTCGATCGTCAGATCGCGGCCGAGCAGAGCGCCGGGCGTGACCCGCCAGACGTTGGGCTCGCCGCCCGACTCGGGCGTGTCCACCTGGGCGCCGACCGCGCGCAGCATGTCGACGGTCATCCGGATGTGCGGCATGGAGGGCAGCGTGGCGCCGGTGTGGCGGACCTCGACGCCCTGGTTGAAGCGCGGGCCGGACAGCAGCAGGGCGCTCACGAACTGCGACGAGGAGGACGCGTCGATGGCGACCGTGCCGCCGTCCAGGGCGCCGCTGCCGTGCACGGTCAACGGCAGCGCGCCCCGGCCGTCGTCGTCGATCCGGGCACCGAGCTGGCGCAGCGCGTCGATGACTCCGTTCAGGGGACGCTCGTAGGAGCGGGGGTCACCGTCGAAGCGGACGGGACCGTCCGCGAGCGCGGCGACCGGCGGCAGGAACCGCATCACCGTGCCGGCGTTGCCGACGTCGACCGTGGCCGGGCCGCGCAGGCCCGTGGGGAGCACACGCCAGGCCTCGCCGGTGCCGTCCGGGCCCACGCCCTCCTCGATCTCGATGCCCATGGCGCGCAGCGCGCCGGCCATCAGCAGGGTGTCGCGGGAGCGCAGGGGGCGGCGCAGCCAGCCCGGTTCGGAGGCGAGGGAGGCGAGGACAAGGGCGCGGTTCGTGACCGACTTGGACCCGGGCACGTGGACCGTCGCGTCGACGGCTCCGCTCGCGTGCGGGGCGGGCCAAAGGGCGGTGTCTGCGGTGTTCGGGGCCATGGCTTCACTTTATAAGGAGGCGGTGGCTCGGGTGCGGCGCCGTGGGGGCCGGTCGCGCCCACGCGGCGGAGCCGCACATCGGCGCAGACTCGCGCCCCCGCGGGGCGCGTCACATCTCCAGGAGCCACCTGCCCCCACCGATCAGCGAGCACAGCGACACCGCGTGGAACAGGAACAGCCACAACCCCGCCGGCACGTGCGTCAGCCGCGACAGCTGGTCCGCGTCCGAGTCGCCCGCCCCGCCCCGCGACCGCTTGGCCTGGAGCTCGAACGCCGGACGCACCCCGCCGATCAGCAGGAACCACACCACCACGTACGCGAACGCCGCCTGGACCTGCGGGCCGGCCAGCCAGGACACCAGGACGAACAGGCCGCCGGTGACGATCATGGTGAGGGCGCCGTAGGCGTTGCGGATCATCACGAGCATGGCCAGCAGCAGGGCCGTGGCCAGCCACAGCAGGAGCGTGATGCGGCCGGAGCCCAGCAGGGCCGCACCGCCGAGGCCCAGCAGGGGCGGGGCGGTGTAGCCGGAGGCCGCGGTGAGGATCATGCCGATGCCGTACGGCTTGCCGCGGCTGACGGTCAGGCCGCTGGTGTCCGAGTGCAGCCGTATGCCGGTGAGGGTGCGGCCGGTGAGCAGGGCCACGAGCCCGTGGCCGCCCTCGTGGGCGATGGTGATGGCGTTGCGGGAGACGCGCCACAGGCCGTGCGGGATCACCACGGCGAGCGCGGCCACCAGAGTCGCGATCACGACCCACAGGTCGGGGTCGGGCTGGGTGCCGGAGACCTCGTCCCAGAGGGAGGCGAGGGAGGCGGTTGCGGTGCTGTCCATGTGCGGCGATGGCTCCCTGTGGGCGGATTCAGAGGGGGCGGCGCGAAGCGCCTCGTTGAGGGGTGGTGGTCGGGAGACGGGTGGGCCTGGCAGTGTGGCACGTATGTGCGGACGGTATGCAGCGAGTCGTAGGCCAGAGGATCTCGCAGGAACCTTTGAGATCGAGAAGTGGGAGCCCGAGGAGACTCTGGAGCCCGACTACAACGTGGCGCCCACCAAAGAGGTCTACGCCGTCCTCGACCGCCCTCTGAAAGACGCGGACGACCCGCGACCGGTTCGGCAGCTGCGCACGCTGAAGTGGGGGCTCGTCCCGTCCTGGTCGAAGACCCCCGAGGGCGGCGCCCGGATGATCAACGCCCGCGCGGAGACCGTCCACGAGAAGCCGTCCTACCGCCGCGCCTTCACCTCCCGGCGCTGCATCCTGCCCGCCGACGGCTACTACGAGTGGGTCACCGGCACGCAGGAGCGCGAGCTGGAGGTCGAGGGGAAGAAGAAGCGGCCCCGCAAGCAGCCCTACTTCGTGACCCCGGCGGACGGGTCGGTCTTCGCGATGGCCGGGCTGTACGAGTTCTGGCGGGACAAGACGCTGCCGGACGACCACCCGCAGGCCTGGTGGGTGACGTGCTCCGTCATCACCACCGAGGCCGAGGCGAGCCCGCTGGCGGTCTCCCCGGCGGACGGTCCGCGGGCCCTGGCCGAGATCCACCCCCGGATGCCGCTGATGCTGACGCCGGACCGCTGGGACGCCTGGCTGGACCCGTCCCGCACGGACGCCGACGAGCTGCGCGAGCTGCTCGCCCCGCCGCCCGCCGGGCTGATGCGCGCCTATCCCGTCACGACGGCCGTCAGCAACGTCCGCAACAACGGCCCGGAGCTGCTGAAGGAGCTGGAAGGGCCGGAAGAGGGCACACTCTTCTGACGTGACGGATGTGAACGATGTGACCAATGCGGCAAACGTGACGACGGAGACCGTCGAGACCGACGCCGGCCCCGCCAGAATCACCTGGCACACGGCGGGAAAGCCCCGGCTGGTCCTCGCCGTCAGCCACGGCGCCGGCGGCGGCATCGAGGCCCGCGACCTGAAGGCCCTGGCCGCCGCCCTGCCCGCCCACGGCGTCACCGTGGCCCGTGTGGAGCAGCCCTGGCGAGTGGCCGGGAAGAAGCTCGCGCCCGCGCCGAAGACCCTGGACCTCGGGTGGCGGGGCATCTGGCCCGCCCTCGCCGAGCCCGGCCTGCCGGTCGTGTCCGGCGGACGCAGTGCCGGGGCACGCGTGGCCTGCCGTACCGCCACCGAGCTCGGCGCCCGCGCGGTCCTCGCCCTCAGCTTCCCCCTCCACCCGCCCGGCAGGCCCGAGAAGTCCCGCGCCGCCGAACTGCTGGGTTCCGGGGTTCCCACCCTGGTCGTCCAGGGCGGGAACGACCCGTTCGGGAATCCCGGGGAGTTTCCCGAGGGGCCCTACGAGCTCGTCGAGGTGCCGCACGGCGATCACGGTTTCGCCGTCCCCAAGCGCGCGGAGATCACGCAGGAGGAGGCAGTGGCGGTCATCACGGACGCGGTCGTGGAGTGGACCGGGTCACTCGGGTAAAGCTCCGGGAATGCCGGGGCGGCGAGCACTGTTGTGCGGGACGTACGTGCTGGAGACCAGCACCGACGCCGTAGGAGAGGAAGTCCGCCGCATGGGTTCGACCATCTGCCCGAGCCGCAGCAGCCGTGCCGACCTGGACTGGACGGTGCTGCACGCGGCCAGGACCGCCCCTATTCGGGCGGCGGGCGGACCGGATCGTCGTCTATCCTCCGATTCGGGTGAGACCGGTCTCGGTCTCACGAGAACACTGGAGGAGGTGGGTCCGGTCACTGGGACCGACGCAGGGACCGAACACGGCCAGGCGGAGCAGCCCGAGGGCCAGGGTGGCACGGGCGCGGAGACGGCCGCGGAGCGCAACGCGCGCTTCGAGCGGGACGCGCTCGAGTTCCTCGACCAGATGTACTCGGCCGCGCTGCGCATGACGCGCAACCCGGCCGACGCGGAGGACCTGGTGCAGGAGACGTATGCCAAGGCGTACGCGTCCTTCCACCAGTTCCGTGAGGGCACCAACCTCAAGGCGTGGCTGTACCGGATCCTCACCAACACCTTCATCAACTCGTACCGCAAGAAGCAGCGCGAACCGCAGCGCTCGGCGGCCGAGGAGATCGAGGACTGGCAGCTCGCCCGCGCCGAGTCGCACATGTCGACGGGCTTGCGCTCCGCGGAGTCGCAGGCGCTCGACCACCTGCCCGACTCGGACGTGAAGCAAGCGCTCCAGGCGATCCCCGAGGAGTTCCGCATCGCCGTGTATCTCGCGGACGTCGAGGGCTTTGCGTACAAGGAGATCGCCGACATCATGGGGACACCCATCGGTACGGTGATGTCCCGGCTGCACCGGGGACGCCGTCAGCTGCGCGGCATGCTGGAGGACTACGCCCGTGACCGCGGGATGGTCCCGGCCGGCGCCGGAGAGTCGAACGAAGCGAAAGGCTCGGGGTCATGAGCTGCGGAGAGCCGCACGAGACGGATTGCAGCGAGATCCTCGATCATCTCTACGAGTTCCTCGACCGTGAGATGCCGGACTCGGACTGCGTGAAGTTCGAGCACCACTTCGAGGAATGCTCGCCCTGTCTGGAGAAGTACGGGCTCGAGCAGGCCGTGAAGAAGCTGGTCAAGCGCTGCTGCGGGCATGACGACGTGCCGGGCGACCTGCGTGACAAGGTCATGGGGCGGATCGAGCTGATCCGCTCCGGCCAGGCCGTCCCCGAGCAGGACGTCACGGCTTCGCCTGCCACGCCGCAGGAATCCTGACACTCCTGCGCTTTTCAACTACCCCGCCTCTGAAGGGGTAGTCATCCTCGAACGCATCACTCGAACGTGCTAATCCGCGGGTTATCGGCCCGCGGAGTCCCCCGTCCGCGTCCTAGGCTCCGGGCCTGACGGAGACGGCCGGGGGAGGGGCGTATGGAAGCGGTACCGGTGCGGGCGCGTGTGTACGTCGCCTGTGTCCTGGCCGCCGCCCTCCTCTGTCTGCTGCCGCTGCCGGGCGTCCGTACGCCCTGGTGGGCCGTGGCCTTGCTCGCCGCGCTGTACGCGGGCTGCGAGCGCGTCGCCCGGTCCCGGTTCGTCGGGATCTCCCATCCGGCCGGGACCTTCTACCCCGTGCTGCTCGCCGGTGCCTTCCTGCTGCCCGCGCCCGCCGCCGCCCTGGTGGCCGTGCCCGGTGCACTGCTCTCGCATGTCGAGCAGCGGCCCGTGGCGCTGCGCCGGGTCTGGCGGGCCGCCCAGCTCGTCCTCGGGGTGTGGGCCGCCGCCCGGGTGCACCGGGCGCTCGGCGGACGGGACGCGGTCGCCGCCGGTGACGTGCCCTACGCGCTCGGCCCGGCCGGGGCGGCCGTGCTGGCGTTCTGCCTGGTGCTCGCGGTGCTGGACGGCGGGATCCTGGCCGTCGCCGAGCGCGTGCCGGTGCGGCGGGCCTGGCGGGGGCTCGTGTCGCGCTCCCTCGCGCCCATCGCCGTGCACGGGCTGGCCGGGCTGATGATGGCCGTGCTGTGGCGCAGCCCCTACGGCCCCGTGGCCGCGTTGCTCGTGCTGCTGCCGATGTGCGTCTCCTGGTGGGCCTTCGCGCAGTACCACCGGGAACGGGCCGCCCACCAGGCGACCATCCGGGCGCTCGTCCAGGCCGTCGACATCAAGGACGGCTACACGCGGGGCCACAGCGAGCGGGTCGGGCAGGCCTCCATGATGATCGCGCGCGAGCTGGGCATGGACGACGAGCGCGTCGAGGTGCTCCGGTTCGCCGGGATCCTGCACGACGTCGGCAAGCTCGGCGTCCCCACCCGGCTGCTCAGGAAGGACGGGCCGCTGACGCCCGAGGAGCGGCGGGTGATCGAGCTGCACCCCGAGTACGGGCACGAGATGGTGCGCGGCATCGGCTTCCTCGGGGAGGCCCGCGCCGCCGTGCTGCACCACCACGAACGGCTGGACGGCACCGGGTACCCGTACGGCCTGATGGGCAGTCAGATACCGGAATCGGCCCGGGTCGTGGCGGTCGCGGACGCCTTCGACGCCATGACCTCCACGCGGAGCTACAGCAGGGCCCGGCCCGTCGCGGTCGCCCTGGCGGAGCTGAAGCGGTGCTCCGGCAGCCAGTTCGACCCGGTGATGGTCGCGGCTCTCGTGGAGGCCGTCGGCCGGGCCGGGTGGCGCCCCGCCGTGACCGCCGACGTCGTCGACCCGCCCCGGATCCCCCCGCCCGGCGCACCCGTCTCCAGCCCGCCGGGAGCACACCGGTGAGCGCGCACCGCCCGCCGCCGCTCTTCACCCTCGTCCACGGCTGTGCCGCCCTCCTCGCGGCCGGCTCCCTCGCCGTCACCCTCTACAACGGGCTGGAGGAACGCCGGGTTGCCCTCGCCTTCGGCGTCCTCGTGACCGTCGGGGAACTCGCCCGGCGCAACGGGGCGCAGGTCAGGGAGCCGGCGCCGCTCGGGGCCGCCGCGGCCCTGTCGTACGCGCTGCTCGGCGAGGCCGGCGGGCGGGCCACGCACCACGGCCTCGCCCAGGTCGTCGCCGTCGTGCTGGCCGCCTCGCTGCTCGGCAGCGTGCCGCACGTGGCGCGCGGGCAGGGACCCACGCTCGACCATCTGGCACGCCGGGTGCTCACCGCCGGGTTCGTCGCCGTGTGCTTCCAGCCCCCCTACAACCGGGGCATGTTCGACGACTGGGGCGGCCCCGCCTACGCGCTGCTGCTGCTCGCGCTGCTGTCCCTGACCGCGCTGTGCGACGCGGTGCTCGCCGCAGCGCTGGCACACTCCCGCACCGGCTGGCCCTTCGGGCCGGTGCTGCGGGACGAGCTGCGGGCCGTGTTCGGCATCGGCTCCGCCGTCATCGCGACCGGTGCGGTGATGGCCCTGGCGGTCGCCGTCGTGGGGCTGTGGGCGCTGCCCGTGTTCTCCGTGCCGCTGCTGCTCGCCCAGATGTCGTTCCGCCGCTACGCCGCCGTCCGGGCGACCTACCGGCAGACCATCGCCTCCCTGGCACGGGCCACCGAGGTCGCCGGGTACACCCCCTGCGGACACGCCCGCCGCGTCGCCGCGCTCAGCCAGGCGGTGGGGCGTGACCTGGGCCTCACCGAGCCCGAGCTGGCCGTCCTGGAGTACGCCGCGCTCATGCACGACATCGGCCAGCTGAGCCTCGTCGACCCGGTGCCGTCGGGCGCCACCGCCGACCTGCCCGCCGCGGAACAGCGGCGGATCGCGCTGCTCGGCGGGGCCGTCGTACGGCAGACGGGTGTCGACGAGGCGGTCGCCGTGGTCGTGGAGCGGCAGGCCGACCCCTACGCGGAGCAGCCGCTCGCCGCGCGGATCGTCCGGGCCGTGAACGCGTACGAGGAGAAGTCCCGGGAAGGTGGCCTGGGCGGACCGCTGACGGCGCTGGAGGAACTCCGGCTCGCCACCGCCGGGGAGTACGCCCCGGAGGTGGTGGAATCGCTGGCCCGGGTACTGGCAAGAAGCAGTCTGACCTTGCCCGTGACTGGGTAACCCATGGGTAATGAGCGCCCCGGAGGCCGTACGTGGTTGGATGCGAAGAAGAAGGTGTCCGGGGGCTCGAAACACAGCTACGGCCAGCCCACCGCACGGAACTGGCAGGCGGGAATCGTGAGGATCTTCGGCAAGGGACGGCACCGGCCCTCCGCCTCCTGGCGGCAGGCCACAGACCGGGCGTTCACTCTCATCGGCGATGGCCGGTACGAGGACGCCGGCGCGTTGTTGACACGTGCCGCCGACCTGGAGCCCTGGCTGTCCGAGTCCTGGTTCAACCTCGCCCTGCTGCACAAGTTCCGGCACGACTGGGAGCAGGCGCGGGCGGCGGGGCTCAGGGCCGTGGCACTGCTCGACCGGGACACCGGAGCGCCCGACTGGTGGAACGTCGGCATCGCCGCGACCGCCCTCCAGGACTGGCCGCTGGCCCGGCGCGCCTGGCAGGCCTACGGGCTGCGGGTGCCGGGGCCGCCCAACGACTCCGGTGAGCCCGTCGGCATGGACCTCGGCAGCGCGGCCGTGCGGCTGTCCCCGGAGGGGGAGGCCGAGGTCGTGTGGGGGCGGCGGCTGGATCCCGCGCGGATCGAGGTGTTGTCCATCCCGCTGCCGTCGTCGGGGCGGCGCTGGGGTGAGGTCGTCCTGCACGACGGCGTGCCGCACGGGGAGCGGACCACGGCCGCCGGGCACACCTACCCGGTGTTCGACGAGATCGAGCTGTGGGCGCCGTCGCCGGTGCCGACCTGGGTGGTGCTGCTGGAGGCCGCGACCGAGTCGGACCGGGACGCGCTGGAGCAGCTCGCCGCGGACGCCGGGTTCGCCGCGGAGGACTGGTCTTCTTCGGTGCGTTTGCTGTGCCGGATGTGCTCGGAGTCACGGATGCCGTCCGACGAGGGCGACGGGGAGCATCTCGATCCGCACGATCACAGCGAGCCGGGGCATCCCGGGCCGCTGGGGCATCGGACGGACGGGCAGCTGTGGGTTCCCGAGCGGGAGTGCGGGTTGGCCGCGCCGGCTTCGCTGGTTCGGGGGTTGCTGGACGGGTGGGTCGCCGACAGTCCGGATTCTCGGGATTGGCGGGATTTGGAAGAGGTCTGCTAGATCCGTTGTCGGGTGCGGCGCCGTCGTGGCCGTTCGCGCAGTTCCCCGCGCCCGTGAAGGGGCGCCTGCCCCGTACCCTGTATCAGCATCCCGGCTTGGATTTGTTCAGGAAGGCGTACGTAACGTCATGGCTCAGCAGGACACCGATCAGCAGCGCGCGGGCGTGCTCCCCGTCGATGACGAGGGGTACGTGATCGACACGGAGGACTGCGAGGAGCGCGAGGCGGCCTGGCGGGAGCGGGGGACCTCGCGGCCGATCACGGTGGTCGGGAACCCGGTGCTGCACAAGGAGTGCAAGGACGTCACCGACTTCGGCGACGAGCTCCAGCAACTGGTGGCGGACATGTTCGCCTCGCAGCGCACCGCCGAGGGCGTGGGCCTGGCCGCCAACCAGATCGGCGTCGACCTGAAGGTCTTCGTCTACGACTGCCCGGACGACGAGGGCGCCCGGCACACCGGCGTCGTCTGCAACCCCAAGCTCGTCGAACTGCCCGCCGAGAAGCGCCGGCTGGACGACAGCAACGAGGGCTGCCTGTCGGTGCCCACCGCGTACGCGCCGCTCGCCCGGCCCGACTACGCCGAGGTGACCGGGCAGGACGAGCAGGGCAACCCGATCCGGGTGCGCGGCACCGGGTACTTCGCTCGGTGTTTGCAGCACGAGACCGACCACCTGTACGGCTACCTGTACATCGACCGCCTCTCCAAGCGGGAACGCAAGGACGCGCTGCGGCAGATGGCCGAGAACGAGCCCCGGTACCCCGTCGTCGCGAACGACTGAGACCTCACGATCACCAGGCGCACGGCGTCTGTTCGGGATTCCCGTCCTGAACAGACGCCGTTCGTCTGTGCCGTTCGCCTGTCCGTCGCACGTTCGATCGCTTCTGCTCTCCTGGTGATCCGGTACCAGTCACGCAACGGGAGGTTCCCGGCCCTTGGGGTAGTGAATGAAGCAAATGCGTTCCCAGAACGGTCAGTTGTAGTGCTGAATGGAGGGAGCGGGGCAACGGCGCACGCCCGGCACGGAAGGAGGGGCGCCCGCGCCAACTGGCGGCTGAGAGGGGTTAGTTCGTGCATGCTTTGTCACACGGCACCACATCGACACCGACCACCATCGCGGTTCCACCGTCGCTCTCCCTTCCGGTGATCGAGGCGGCGTTTCCCCGGCAACTCCACCCGTATTGGCCGAAGTGCCAGGAGAAGACCCGGGTCTGGCTGCTCGAAAAGCGGCTCATGCCTGCGGACAAGGTGGAGGAATATGCCGACGGCCTGTGCTACACCGACCTCATGGCCGGGTACTACATCGGCGCCTCCGACGAGGTCATGCAGGCGATCGCGGATTACAGCGCCTGGTTCTTCGTCTGGGACGACCGTCACGACCGCGACATCGTGCACGGCCGCCCCCTCGCCTGGCGGCGGCTGCGGGACCGGCTGCACTCGGCCCTCGACACTCCCAGGGAGCACCTGCACCACGAGGACCCACTGGTCGCCGGGTTCGCGGACAGCGTGCTGCGGCTGTACGCCTTCCTGCCGGCGACGTGGAACCTCCGGTTCGCCCGGCACTTCCACGAGGTGATCGACGCCTACGACCGGGAGTTCCACAATCGCACCCACGGAATCGTGCCCACGGTCGAGGAGTATCTCCGGTTGCGCCGACTCACCTTCGCCCACTGGATCTGGACGGATCTGCTGGAGCCGACCGCGGGATGCGAATTGCCCGACGCCGTAAGGAAACACCCGGCCTATCGGCGGGCCGCGCTGCTGAGCCAGGAGTTCGCCGCCTGGTATAACGACCTCTGCTCACTTCCGAAAGAAATAGCGGGCGACGAGGTGCACAATCTCGGAATAAGTCTCATCACCCATGAGCGGCTGACGCTGGAACAGGCGGTCGCGGAAGTCAGGAGCCGTGTCGAGAACTGCATCATGGAATTCCTGGATGTCGAACAGACAGCATTACGGTTCGCCGACGGCCTCGCCGACGGCACCGTGCGGGGAAAAGAACTCAGCGCCGCCGTGCGGGCCTGCCTGAGCAATATGCGGAACTGGTTCAGCTCTGTCTACTGGTTCCATCACGAGTCCGGCCGGTACATGGTCGACAGCTGGGACGACCGGTCCACGCCCCCGTACGTCAACAACGAAGCGGCAGGTGAGAAATGACCGTCGAGTCTGTGAAGCCTGAAGCCCCCCTGGTTCCGGAGCTGCGGGAACCGCCCCGGGCCAGCGGCGGTGTCCCCGTCCTGGGGCACGGCTGGAAGCTGGTGCGCGACCCGCTGGCGTTCATGTCCCGGCTGCGCGACCACGGCGACGTGGTCCGGCTGAAGCTCGGACCGAAGACGGTGTACGCCGTCACCACCCCGGCGCTCACCGGCGCGCTGGCGCTGAGCAACGACTTCATCATCGCCGGGCCGCTGTGGGAGTCCCTGGAGGGCCTGCTCGGCAAGGAGGGCGTGGCCACGGCGAACGGCCCGCGGCACCGGCGCCAGCGGCGCACCATCCAGCCCGCCTTCCGGCTCGACGCCATCCCCGCCTACGGGCCGATCATGGAGGAGGAGGCGCACGCGCTGACCGAGCGCTGGAAGCCGGGGCAGACCATCGACTGCACGTCCGAGTCCTTCCGGGTGGCCGTGCGCATCGCGGCCCGCTGCCTGCTGCGCGGCGACTACATGGACGAGCGGGCGGAGCGGCTGTGCGTCGCGCTCGCCACGGTCTTCCGCGGGATGTACCGGCGGATGGTGGTGCCGCTCGGACCGCTCTACAAGCTGCCGCTCCCGGCCAACCGGGAATTCAACCGGGCATTGGCCGATTTGCATCTCCTGGTGGACGAGATCGTCGCCGAGCGCCGCGCATCCGGTCAAAAGCCGGACGATTTGCTGACGGCATTGCTGGAGGCGACGGACGAGAATGGCGACCCCATCGGGGAACAGGAGATCCACGACCAGGTCGTCGCGATCCTCACCCCCGGCAGCGAAACCGTCGCCTCCACGATCATGTGGCTGCTGCATATGCTCGCGGAACACCCTGAACACGCGGACCGGGTGCGCGACGAAGTAGAAGCCGTCACCGGTGGGAAGCCGGTGGCATTCGCAGACGTCCGGGGGCTCAGGCACACCAACAATGTCGTGGTCGAGTCCATGCGTTTGAGCCCGGCCGTGTGGATTCTGACGCGGCGGGCGGTGCGGGACACGGAACTCGGCGGATACCGGATTCCGGCCGGGGCGGACATCGTCTACAGCCCGTACGCGATCCAGCGCGATCCGAAGTCGTACGCACGGAACCTGGACTTCGACCCCGACCGCTGGCTTCCGGACCGGGTCAAGGACGTCCCGAAACACGCCATGAGCCCGTTCAGCGTGGGCAACCGCAAGTGCCCGAGCGACCACTTCTCGATGGCTCAGCTGACGCTGATCACGGCGGCGCTGGCCACCAGGTACCGCTTCGAGCAGGTGGCCGGCTCGAACGACAGCACACGCGTCGGCATTACGCTGCGGCCGCACGACCTGCGGGTGCGGCCGGTGGTGAGGTGAGAGCCCTTGGCCTCAGGCCGCCTCCGGGCCCCTGAACGTGCGCCGGTAGGCGTTCGGCGTCGTCCCGATCGCCCGGACGAAGTGGTGGCGCAGTGTGGCCGCGTTGCCGAACCCTGTTCGACCGGCGATCGCGTCCATCGTCTCGTCCGTCGCCTCCAGCAGCCGCTGGGCCAGCAGCACGCGCTGGCGCAGGATCCAGCGGTAGGGAGTCGTCCCGGTCTCCTGCTGGAAGCGGCGGGCGAAGGTGCGCGGGGACATGTGGGCGTGGGCGGCGAGCTGCTCGACGGTGACCTCCTCGTCGAGATGGCGCTCCATCCACGCCAGCACGTCGACGATCGTGTCGCCCTCGGGGTGGGGGAGCGGGCGCTCGATGTACTGGGCCTGGCCGCCGTCGCGGTGCGGCGGCACCACCATCCGCCGGGCGATCTTGTTGGCGACCTCGGAGCCCTGCTCCTTGCGCACCAGGTGCAGGCAGGCGTCGATGCCGGCGGCCGTGCCGGCGGAGGTGATCACCGGGTCCTCGTCGACGTAGAGGACGTCCGGCTCGACGATCACGCGCGGGTACTGCCGGGCGAGGTCCTTCGCGTGCTTCCAGTGCGTGGCGCAGCGGCGGCCGTCCAGCAGGCCGGCCGCGGCCAGCACGAAGACCCCGGAGCAGACGCTCAGCACCCGGGCACCGCGGTCGACCCCGCGCCGCAGGGCGGCCAGCAGCTCCGGGGGGAAGTCCCGGTACGCGTAGCTGTGCCCGGCGGGCACGGCGATCAGGTCGGCCGTCTCCAGCCGCTCCAGGCCGTGCTCGGCCTGGAGCGAGAAGCCCGAGTTCATGCGCAGCACCGGGCCCTCGGCCGAGGCCACGGCGAAGTCGTAGACCGGCAGGCCTTCATCGCTCCGGTCGGTGCCGAAGACCTCGCACACCACACCCAGTTCGAAGGGGTTCACGCCGTCGAGCAGGGCGACGGCCACGTTCTGCAGCATGCCTCCAGTGTGCCTCGCCGGTGGCAGTAATTCGAGGGTCTACGGCAGTACTGCCACTGACGGTAAGGAGTCATCGGCGCGACAGTGGTGTCCATGGACACGAACCAGACGCAGACACTCATCGCAATGATCTTCGTACTCGGGACGCTGGTCCTCCTGGTCCTCCCGTCAGTGATCGGCATCGTGCGCGACCGGCGCGTCGACCGTCAGATCAGGGAGGCCCAGGAGATCCGCGAAGGCGTGGCGGCTCAGAAGTCCTCGTCCAGGTCGACGGTGCCCTCCACCGCCACCTGGTACGCGGAGGGCCGCCGCTCGAAGAAGTTGGTCAACTCCTGAACCCCCTGGAGCTCCATGAAGGAGAAGGGGTTCTCGGAGCCGTACACCGGAGCGAAGCCCAGGCGGGTGAGCCGCTGGTCGGCGACGCACTCCAGGTACTGCCGCATCGACTCGGTGTTCATGCCCGGGAGGCCGTCCCCGCACAGGTCGCGCGCGAACTGGAGCTCGGCCTCGACGGCCTCGCGGAGCATGTCCGTCACCTGCTGCTGGAGCTGGTCGTCGAACAGCTCCGGCTCCTCCTTGCGGACGGTGTCGACCACGTCGAAGGCGAACGACATGTGCATCGTCTCGTCGCGGAACACCCAGTTGGTGCCGGTGGCCAGACCGTGCAGCAGGCCCCGGCTGCGGAACCAGTACACGTACGCGAAGGCACCGTAGAAGAACAGGCCCTCGATGCACGCGGCGAAGCAGATCAGGTTCAGCAGGAAACGGCGGCGGTCGGCCTGCGTCTCCAGTCGGTCGAGCTGGTCGACCTCTTCTGTTCCATCAAATGCAGCCATCCACTTGAAGCAGAACTCGGCCTTCTCGCGGATGGAGGGAATGTTCTCGACGGCCGCGAAGGCCGCCGCCCGGTCGTCGTGGTCGGGGAGGTAGGTGTCCAGGAGCGTCAGATAGAACTGGACGTGGACGGCCTCCTCGAAGAGCTGACGGCTCAGATACAGACGCGCCTCGGGGGAGTTGATGTGCTTGTACAGCGTCAGCACCAGATTGTTCGCGACGATCGAGTCGCCCGTGGCGAAGAAGGCGACCAGCCGGCCGATCAGGTGCTGCTCGTCGGGGGAGAGCTTGGCGAGGTCGGCGACGTCCGAGTGGAGGTCGACCTCCTCCACGGTCCAGGTGTTCTTGATGGCGTCCCGGTAGCGCTCGTAGAAGTCCGGGTAGCGCATGGGGCGGAGGGTCAGCTCGAAGCCCGGGTCGAGAAGGTTCTGGGTCATAACAGTCGGCGCGAAGCGCCGTCCTCCAGGGGTGGCGGTCGGGTGGCGGGTGGGAATTACTGGCAGGCCTCGCAGGACTCGGGGTTTTCCAGGGAGCAGGCGACCGCTTCGGGGTCCGGGGTGGCCTGCGCGGGGACAGCGGCCTGGGCGGCGCGGGCGATGCGGGTCGCCGGGCGCGAGCGCAGGTAGTACGTGGTCTTCAGCCCGGACTTCCAGGCGTAGGCGTACATCGAGGAGAGCTTGCCGATGGTCGGCGTCTCCAGGAAGAGGTTCAGGGACTGGGACTGGTCCAGGAACGGGGTCCTGGCCGCCGCCATGTCGATCAGGCCGCGCTGCGGGATCTCCCACGCCGTGCGGTAGAGGGCGCGCACGTCCTCGGGGATCCAGGCGAAGTCCTGCACCGAGCCGTTGGCCTCGCGCAGGGCCTCCCGGCTGCGGGCGTCCCACACGCCGAGCCGCTTGAGCTCCTGAACCAGGTAGGAGTTGACCTGGAGGAACTCACCGGACAGCGTCTCGCGCTTGAACAGGTTGGACACCTGCGGCTCGATGCACTCGTACACGCCCGCGATCGAGGCGATCGTGGCCGTCGGCGCGATGGCGAGGAGCAGGGAGTTGCGCATGCCGGTCGCGGCGACGCGCTCGCGCAGGGCCGCCCAGCGCTCCGGCCAGGTCAGCTCCACGTCGTAGTGGTCGGGGTGGAGCACGCCCTTGGCCGTACGGGTCTTCTCCCAGGCCGGCAACGGGCCGTTGCGCTCGGCGAGATCGGCGGAGGCCTCGTAGGCGGCGAGCATGATCCGCTCGGCGATGCGGGTGGACAGTGCCTTGGCCTCGGGCGAGTCGAAGGGCAGGCGCAGCTTGAAGAAGACGTCCTGGAGGCCCATGACTCCGAGGCCGACGGGGCGCCACCTGGCGTTGGAACGGCCCGCCTGCTCCGTCGGGTAGAAGTTGATGTCCACGACCCGGTCGAGGAACGTCACGGCGGTGCGGACGGTCTCGTCCAGCCGCTCCCAGTCGATGTCCCCGCCGGCCTGGTCGACGAGCGCGCCGAGGTTGACCGACCCCAGGTTGCAGACCGCCGTCTCCCCGTCGCTGGTGACCTCCAGGATCTCCGTGCAGAGGTTGGACGAGTGGACGACGTGGCCCGGTTCGGCGGTCTGGTTGGCGGTGCGATTGGCGGCGTCCTTGAAGGTCATCCAGCCGTTGCCGGTCTGCGCGAGGGTACGCATCATCCGGCCGTACAGCTCGCGTGCGGGCAGCGTCTTCTTCGCCAGGCCCTTCGCCTCGGCGGCCCGGTACGCGGCGTCGAACTCCTCGCCCCACAGGTCAACCAGCTCGGGCACGTCCGCGGGGGAGAACAGCGACCACTGCGCGTCGGCGTTCACGCGCCGCATGAACTCGTCGGGCACCCAGTGCGCGAGGTTCAGGTTGTGCGTACGGCGGGCGTCCTCGCCGGTGTTGTCGCGCAGCTCCAGGAACTCCTCGATGTCGGAGTGCCAGGTCTCCAGGTAGACCGCGGCGGCGCCCTTGCGGCGGCCGCCCTGGTTCACGGCGGCGACCGAGGCGTCGAGGGTCTTCAGGAACGGGACGATGCCGTTGGAGTGGCCGTTGGTGCCACGGATCAGCGAACCCCGCGCACGGATGCGGGAGTAGGCGATGCCGATGCCGCCGGCGTGCTTCGACAGCCGCGCCACCTGGTGGTACCGGTCGTAGATCGAGTCCAGCTCGTCCTTGGGGGAGTCGAGCAGGTAGCAGGACGACATCTGGGGGTGTCGCGTGCCGGAGTTGAAGAGGGTGGGGGAGGAGGGGAGGTAGTCGAGCCGGCTCATCAGCCCGTAGAGAGCGGCGACTTCGTCGACGGAGCGGCGAGTGTCGTCCTCGGCGAGACCGGCGGCGACGCGCAGCATGAAGTGCTGGGGCGTCTCGATCACCTTGCGGGTGATCGGGTGCCGGAGCAGATAGCGGCTGTGCAGCGTACGCAGGCCGAAGTAGCCGAAGCGGTCGTCGGCGGCCGTGTCGATCAGGGCGTCGAGGCGGGCGGCGTGGACGCGCACGAACTCGGCGGTCCGGTCGGCGATGAGGCCCTCCCGGTGCCCCACCGCGACGGACTCGGTGAAGCACGTGACGCCCTGTGAGGCTGCCTCGGCGCGGATCCCGATCGTCAGCAGGCGTGCGGCCAGCCGGGAGTAGGCGGGATCCTCGGAGATGAGGCCGGCGGCCGCCTCCGTCGCCAGCTCGCGCAACTCCGGCTCGTCGGCCCGCGCGGACCGGCCGCGCAGCGCGGCGGCGGCGATCCGGCCGGGATCGGCGTCGGGGAGGTCGGCGGTCAGCTCGGTCAGGGTCCGCAGCAGCGCGGCACCAGGACCGTCGTGCTCTTCTTCGGCTGCTGAGACCGGATCGGCTGGCGCGATGGTCACGTGGGGCTCTCCCTCGCTCGGCACGGGGGCCTCGCAGGGCAGGGGGCAGCACGCGAGCGCACGCGGCGTCGCGTCCACCGGCCCATTCCACGAGGCCCGGACGTCAGGCACACCGGCCGGACGGCCGGGCGCGCTGTCGGCAGGTCCTCGGACTGACTCCCATACACGCATAAAGAGGCATGGGTACACCGTTGCGGGACAGTTCCGGATTCGCACCGGATTCCCCTGCGGCGACAGCGAGCACGAGCATACATCTTGTGCCGGGTGGCGAAAGCACCCCTAGATGTAGTGCCGCGACGGTTTCACCTGCTTCTGGCGAGGATGCCTCGGCGTTTACGCCGGGAGGAATCGCCTCCTGTCGGCCGCGACGCGGAGCGTCGCCGCGTCGGCTCTTTGCCCGGCGAGGGGCGCCCGCCCACGGCTGCCCGGCGGAGCCGGGGAATGCGAACAGTCGTCCCGCGGGTCACCTGCTGTGGTGAGTGCGGGGCGAATAGCGGTTGTGTGTGCGGATGTCGTACTACGGTCCGATGTCATGAGGCTGGTCGTGCAGGTGAAGTTGCTGCCGACGCCCGAGCAGGCGTCGGCACTTGAGGCGACCCTGCGCGCCTGCAACCGGGCCGCCACCTACGCTTCGCAGGTTGCCTTCGCCGAGAACCTCAAGGACCGCAACGGTCTGCAGAAGGAGGTATACGCGGACCTGAAGGCCACGTTCGGGCTGTCGGCGCAGCCGGCGGTGCGGGCAGTGAAGAAGGTCGTCGACGCCTACGCCACCCTGAAGGCCAACCTTCAGGCCGGAAACCTGGGCTCGCCCACCTCCAAGCGGCACCGCAGGGCGGTCGGCTCACCGATCGCCTTCCGCCCGGAGGCGGCCCAGCCGTTCGACGACCGTTGCCTGTCGTGGCAGTACGACGCACGCACGGTGTCCGTCTGGACCGTCGCCGGGCGGATGAAGGGCATCCGCTTTGTCTGCTCCCCCGAGCAGCTCAAGACCCTCGTGCAGTACCGCAAGGGCGAGAGCGACCTCGTCCAGCGCGGCAGGAAGTGGTTCCTGATCGCCACCTGCGACATCCCCGGCCCGGGGTGTACGAGCCTGCCGATTGGATCGGGGTCGACCGGGGCATCGTGAACCTCGCCACCACCAGCGACGGCACCAACCACCAGGGCCGCCGCTTGTCCCGCTACCGGCGCTGGCAGGCCCGCAAACGTGCCGAATTCCAGGCCAGGCGGCCCCGCTCGGCCACCCGCCGCCTCGCCCGCCGCGCACAGAAGGAACGCCGCCATGCCACCCATGTCTCCTCATGGCCCTTCCACCAGCTCGGACACCACCTCGCCTACAAAGCTCGTAAGGCCGGGGTGCCATTCCTGGAAGTGGACGCACGCCATACCTCGCAGCGCTGCCCGCGCTGCGGTCACACCGAGCGGGCCAACCGGCCCACCCGGGACCATTTCCGCTGTCGTCGGTGCGGGCTCGCTGGCCCCGCCGACGTCGTCGCCGGGGTCAACGTGCGCGACCGCGCACGCTCGGCGTGGGCATTCGTCACCATGCCCGTCCCACACCCGGTCTGACCGGAGAGGGGAGATGCGACCCGTGACCGTCCTGTCGTAGGGGGCAGTCGGGAGCGCGACGAGGTGTGAACGACCGAGCCAACAAGCTCGGCCGTTCAGGGCCGAGAAGGTGACAGCGTCAACTCGTAGGTGAGGAGAGTGATGTCGTCGAGCTCCGGAATCGGGTTCCAGTCGCGCTCCGGGGCACGGACGAAGCCGAGACGTTCGTAGATGCGGTGGGCGGCGTGCATGGTGCGCTGCGTCGACAGGACGACGCGAACGCAGCCGTCCGTCGCGCGGGCGCGGTCGACGCAGGCACGGACGAGAGCCTCTCCGGCGCCCTGGCCGCGGGCCTCGTGGGCGACGGCGAGCATCCGTATCTCGGCCTCCCCGGGAAGGGCGATGTCGGCCATGGGGCCGCCGGAGGGGACGAAGGTGACGCCCCCGAGGAGGTGTTCGCCCCGGGTGGCCACCAGGACGTCCGCGGCGGCGGCCCGCCTGGCCACGTCCTTGAGTTCGCCGAGGTACCAGTCGCTCTCGCCGAAGTCGAGGAGGCCGTCCTCCAGGTAGGCCTGAGCGGTGATCTCGCCGAGGGCGTCGTGTTCGGCGGGCTTCACCCGCCGGATGAGGATGTCCATGGTCCGAGTGTGCGGGACGGGTATGACGACGGGCCGCCGGTTGTCCGCCGGCGGCCCGTCGTCACCTGCGACTCAGTGCGAGGTGCCCGCCGTCGCCGGCGGAAGCTCCACCTGGACGCCGGGGTCGCCCGCGTCCGCCGTGTAGTCCTCCGGCTTGGTCTCGTCGATGCCGTCGGGGGCCTTCAGCGCCCTGAGGACGAAGGTCAGGACGACGGTGACGACGACGTTCAGGACGAACGCCGTGAGGCCGATGTAGCCGATCTCGCCGATGCCCGGGATCTCCTTCGACGAGCCGCCGAAGTGCTTCTGGGTCGGGGAGGCGACGCCGTACGCCGCGACCGTGCCGTAGACCATGCCGACCGCCCAGCCCGCGAGCAGCGCCCAGCGGTGGAACCAGCGGGTGAACAGGCCGCCGACCAGGGCCGGGAAGGTCTGGAGGATCCAGATGCCGCCGAGGAGCTGGAAGTTGATGGCGACCGTCTTGTCCATGGTGAGGACGAAGGCCAGCGCGCCCACCTTCACCAGCAGGGAGACCAGCTTGGAGACCTTGGTCTCCTGGGCGGGCGTGGCGTCGGGCTTGATGAAGTCCTTGTAGATGTTGCGGGTGAAGAGGTTCGCGGCCGCGATGGACATGATGGCCGCCGGGACCAGGGCCCCGATGCCGATCGCCGCGAAGGCCACGCCCGCGAACCAGTCCGGGAACATGGTCTCGAACAGCTGCGGGATCGCCAGCTGACCGTTCTGCACCTTGATCCCGGCCGCGATCGCCATGAAACCGAGCAGCGCGAGCAGGCCCAGCATCAGCGAGTACAGCGGCAGGATCGTGGTGTTGCGGCGGATCACCTCACGGCTCCGCGAGGACAGCGTCGCCGTGATCGAGTGCGGGTACATGAAGAGCGCGAGCGCGGAGCCCAGCGCCAGGGTGGCGTACGTCCACTGCCCCGCCTCCGGCGGCACCAGCGCACCGCGCGGCGCGCCCGTCGCCGGGTTCGTCTGACCGTACGCCTCGCCGGCCCTGGCGAAGATCTCGTCGAAGCCGCCCAGCTTGATCGGGATGTAGATGATCGCCACCGCGATGACGATGTAGATCAGGGTGTCCTTCACGAACGCGATCAGCGCCGGCGCCCGCAGACCCGACGAGTACGTGTAGGCCGCCAGCACACCGAAGGCGATCAGCAGCGGCAGGTCCTTGATGAACCAGTTGGTGTCCTCGCCGCCGCCGACGCCCATCACGTCCAGCACGGCCTGGATGCCGACCAGTTGGAGCGCGATGTACGGCATCGTCGCGAGGATGCCGGTGAGGGCCACGGCCAGGGAGAGGCCCTTGGAGCCGAAGCGGCCGCGCACGAAGTCGGACGTCGTCACGTACCCGTGCTTGTGGGAGACCGACCACAGGCGGGGGAGGAAGGTGAAGATCAGCGGGTACACCAGGATGGTGTACGGCACGGCGAAGAAGCCGGCCGCGCCCGCCGCGTAGATCGCCGCGGGGACGGCGACGAAGGTGTACGCCGTGTACAGGTCGCCGCCGAGCAGGAACCAGGTGACCCAGGTGCCGAACGAGCGGCCACCCAGGCCCCATTCGTCGAGGCTGTGCTCGTTCTCGGCCTTGCGCCAGCGCGCGGCGAGGAAGCCCATGACCGTGACGAGCAGGAAGAAGAAGATGAAGACGGCGAGTGCGACGCCGTTCACGCCGTCCTTCACTCCGACGCACCGCCCTTCGCGGCAGAGCGGGAGCGCTGGTCACGCTGCCACAGCTTGTAGGCGATCATCGTCAGCACGGTGGAGATCAGGACCCACGCCATCTGGTACCAGTAGAAGAACGGGATCCCGATGAAGGCCGGGTCGGTCTTGGCGTACGAGCCGACCCACAACATGGCCACGAAGGGCGCTATGAGGCAGAGAGCGATGACGACGCGCATCGGCGTCACCGTCGCCCCTCTGCCGGCTTCTGGGGCTTGCGACATCAGGCGGCTCCGTCCCCTCAGTGATCACCTGTGCAATGCGCAGGCAATCTAGGTCAGGGTGCGGCGGGAACGGAACCCCTCGTCCGCAATGCGGTACCCAAAAGAAACCGAGCTCAGCAGCGGTCGCTCCGCCCGTGCGTACTAATCCTGAGGCCGCTTCAGACGCGCCACGAACTTGTACCGGTCCCCGCGGTACACCGACCGCACCCACTCCACCGGTTGTCCCTCCCGGTCCAGTGAGTGACGGGAGAGCATCAGCATCGGCAGGCCGACGTCCGTGCCGAGCAGGCCGGCCTCGCGCGGGGTGGCCAGCGAGGTCTCGATGGTCTCCTCGGCCTCCGCGAGATGGACGTCGTAGACCTCGGCGAGCGCGGTGTACAGGGACGTGTACTTCACCAGGGACCGGCGCAGGGCCGGGAAGCGCTTCGCGCTGAGGTGGGTGGTCTCGATGGCCATCGGCTCGCCGTTGGCCATGCGCAGCCGCTCGATGCGCAGCACCCGCCCGCCGGTCGTGATGTCGAGCAGCCCGGCGAGGCGGTCGTCGGCGGTGATGTAGCCGATGTCCAGGAGCTGCGAGGTGGGTTCGAGACCCTGGGCGCGCATGTCCTCGGTGTACGAGGTCAGTTGCAGCGCCTGCGAGACCTTCGGTTTGGCGACGAACGTGCCCTTGCCCTGGATGCGCTCCAGCCGGCCCTCGACGACCAGCTCCTGGAGCGCCTGGCGCACGGTCGTGCGCGAGGTGTCGAACTCCGCCGCCAGTGTGCGCTCGGGCGGGACCGGGGTGCCGGGCGCCTGGGTCTCGGTCATGTCGAGCAGGTGCTTCTTCAGGCGGTAGTACTTGGGCACGCGTGCGGTACGGACGGGTGCCCCGCTCTCGTGCTCCGCACTGCTGATGTCGGTGCTCATGCTCCGCCTTCCCGGCTCCTCTGCCGACACGATCCCACTTGTATACCGTCGGCGCTGCTTTTGGTCTAGTCCACAACTCCAAGTGGTCTACCTGGAGTATGCCGTGCCCGGCTGGGTTTTCGCCGGGTTCTTACTTAAAGGTTCCTGCATATGTAGGTCGCATAACGGCTGGTCAGAGCTCATTCCGGACCCTTGACAGGTCTACAGGTCTGGTCCAAGCTCCCCCTACTGGTCTACACCATTGGTCCAGGGTCCTGGCCCCACGTTCACCGCGGGGAGCAGGGGGGTCGGTGGCATCCCTGAGGAGGGTGGCGTGAAGCGCAAGCTGATATCCGCGATCGGTATCGCGGGCATGGTGGTCTCCATCGCGGCGTGCGGGGGAGAGGGTGGCAGCGGGGGTTCGGACAAGGGCGCGGACGCCAAGGAGCTGACCGTCTGGCTCACCGTCGACGCCCAGAACAACTGGCCGGAGCTGGTGAAGGCCGCCGACGCGGCGGTGAAGAAGAAGCACCCTGGTCTCAAGATCAACCACGAGTACTACGGCTGGCCCGACAAGAACGCCAAGCTCGACGCCGTCCTCGCCACCGACAAGGTCCCCGACGTGGTCGAGATGGGCAACACCGAGATGCTCGGCTACATGGTCAAGGGCGCCTTCGCCCCCCTCGACCCCGCCGAGTTCGACACCTCGGACGCCTGGCTGGACGGCCTCAAGGCCTCGGTGACCTACGACGGCAAGACCTACGGCGTCCCGTACTACGCCGGCGGCCGCGTCGCCAACTGGCGGGGGGACGTGGCGGCCTCGGTCGGGGTGAAGACGCCGCCGAAGACGTACAAGGAGCTCACCGCCGCTCTGGACAAGATCCAGAAGAAGCAGGGCGGCAAGTTCAGCGCCTGGTACCAGCCGACCCGCGACTGGTACGCGGCCATGTCCTTCGTCTACGACGCCGGCGGCGCCATCGCCACCGAGTCGGGCGGCCAGTGGAAGGCCTCCCTCTCCTCGCCCGAGTCCCTCAAGGGCCTGAAGGAGTTCAAGAACGTCGTCGACGACTACATGCACGGCGACAAGACCAAGGACGAGTCCGACCGCTACATCGTCTACGGCCAGGGCAAGTCCGCCATGATCTTCGCCGCCGCGTGGGAGGGCGCGACCGCCGAGGACCCGAAGAACGACAAGTCCGGCAAGCTCAAGGGCAATCTTGAGAACTTCGTGATGCCCGGCCCGTCCGGCAAGAACATGCCCGTCTTCCTGGGCGGCTCCGACCTCGCCGTGCCGGTGAAGTCCGACGCGCAGGCCCTGGCCGCCGAGTGGATCAACGCGTTCACCGGCTCCTCCGGCCAGAAGGGCCTGATGGCCAAGGGCAACCTGCCCAACAACAAGACCGACCTCGCGACGCTGAAGAACGACCCGAAGACGGCGGTCCCCGCCACCGCGGCCGAGTCCAACTGGTTCGTCCCGATGGCCCCCGGCTGGGGCCAGGTCGAGAAGGCGCAGATCCTCCAGACCATGCTCCAGAGCATCGGCACCGGCAAGAAGTCGGTCGAGGCCGCCGCCAAGGAGGCGGACGCCGCGATCGACAAGGTCATCAACACGAAGTGATCTTCGCGCGGGGCTCCCGGCCGGGGAGCCCCGCCGTCGTCCAGACCTGAGGGACCGCCGAGGAGCGCGCGATGAGTGCCGCAGACACCACCACCCCCGTCAAGGTGCCGCCACCGCGGCAGGCACCGCCACCTCCCGCCGCTGAGCGGCCACGGGCGAACCGGCCGTCGGGCGGGACCGCGGTCCCCTGGCTGCTGCTCGCGCCCTGCCTGCTGATCCTCGCCCTGGTCATGGGCTATCCGCTGGCCCGTCTGGTCACCCTGTCCTTCCAGAAGTTCGGGCAGTCCCAGCTGTGGGGCTTCCAGCCGGCCGAGTCGGTCGGATTCGGCAACTTCGCGAAGGTGCTGGGCGACGGCGAGTTCTGGACCGTCGTCGTGCGCACGATCGTCTTCGCCGCCGGGGCCGTCGTCTTCACGATGGTGATCGGCATGGCGATCGCCCTGCTGCTCCAGCGGGTCTCCGGCTGGCTGAAGGTGCTCATCACCATCGTGCTGGTGGCCAGCTGGGGCATGCCCGTCATCGTGGCCACCACGGTCTTCAAGTGGCTCTTCGACTCGGACTACGGCGTCTTCAACGCGCTGCTCAGCAAGCTGCCCGGCGTCGAGATGATCGGCCACAACTGGTTCGCCAGCGGGCCCGAGGGCCTCGCCGTGATCATGCTACTGGTGGTGTGGGGAGCCGTGCCGTTCGTCGTCATCACGCTCAGCGCGGGTCTCACCCAGGTGCCGAAGGAGCTGGAGGAGGCGGCCCGCCTGGACGGCGCCGGCGCCTGGGGCGTCTTCCGCTACGTCACCCTGCCCGTCCTCAAGCCGATCATCGTGATGCTCACGACCCTGTCGGTCATCTGGGACATGGGCGTCTTCCCCCAGGTGTTCGTCATGCGCAACGGCCACCCCGAGCCGGAGTTCCAGGTCCTCAACACCTACTCCTACGACCGGGCGTTCGTCGTCAACGACTACGCCCAGGGCTCGGCCATCGCACTGGTCACCGTCCTGCTGCTGCTCGGCGTGGTCGCCGTCTACATGCGGCAGATGCTGAAGATCGGAGAGGTCGAATGAGCAGTACGCTGACCGGCCGCCGGGCGCCGAAGCTCTGGTGGAACGTCCTCGGCCTCCTGGTCTTCGTCACCGCGGGCTTCCCGCTCTACTGGATGCTCAACACGGCGTTCAAGCCCGCCAGGGACGCCATCGACCCGGACCCGAGCCTGCTGCCGACCGGTATCACCTTCGCCAACTTCGGCCGGGCGCTGGACATCGCCGACTTCTGGCGCCCGGTGGGCCGCAGCATGGTGGTGTCGCTGGCCGTGGTCGTCATCGGCATGGCCGTGGGGCTGCTGGCCGCGCTCGCCATCTCGCGCTTCGCCTTCCGGGGGCGCAAGATCGTGATCGTGGGCATCCTCGCCGTCCAGATGGTCCCGCTGGTCGCCATGATCATCCCGGTGTTCCTGCTGCTCAACGACCTGGGCCAGTACGACCGGCTGACCGGCCTCATCATCACGTACCTGACCTTCATCCTCCCGTTCACCGTGTGGACGCTGCGGGGCTTCATCGTCAACATCCCCAAGGAGCTGGAGGAGGCGGCCATGGTCGACGGCTGCTCCCGCACGGGCGCCTTCCTCCGGGTCGTCTTCCCGCTCCTGGCCCCCGGCATGGTCGCCACCTCGGTCTACGGCTTCATCCAGGCCTGGAACGAGTACCTGTACGCCCTGATGCTGCTCAGCCAGAAGAACCAGACGGCGACCGTCTGGCTCGGCAACTTCACCACGAAGCACGGCACCGAATACGCCCCGATGATGGCCGGCGCCACGATGATGGCCGTGCCGATCGTCGCCCTCTTCCTCCTCGTCCAGCGCAAGATGGCCGCGGGCCTGACCGCGGGCGCCGTGAAGGGATGACCCCGCCCCATGACGACACTCGCCAGCGGTACCGACACGCTCACCCGTGACGCCCTGACGGTTCTCCAGCCCGGCTTCACCGGAACCACCGCCCCCGACTGGCTGCTGCGCCGGCTCGGCGAGGGCCTCGCCTCCGTCGGCCTGTTCGGCCGCAACATCGCCTCGCCCGGCCAACTGGCCGCGCTGACCGCGCAGCTGCGGGCCGAGCGCGACGACGTCCTGGTCGCGATCGACGAGGAGGGTGGTGACGTGACGCGCCTGGAGGTGCGGACCGGCTCCTCCTTCCCGGGCAACCACGCGCTCGGCGCGGTGGACGACGTGGAGCTGACGCGAGAGGTCGCCCACGAACTGGGCCGCCGTCTCGCGGCATGCGGCGTGAACCTCAACTGGGCCCCGTCCGCCGACGTGAACTCCAACCCGCGCAACCCGGTGATCGGTGTCCGCTCCTTCGGCGCCGACACCGAACTGGCCGCCCGGCACACCGCTGCCTATGTGACGGGCCTCCAGTCCGCCGGAGTCGCCGCCTGCACCAAGCACTTCCCCGGCCACGGCGACACGGCCGTCGACTCCCACCACGCCCTGCCGCGCATCGACGTCCCCGCGGACGTGCTGACCGACCGCGAGCTGACCCCGTTCCGCGCGGCCATCGCCGCCGGCAGCCGGGCCGTGATGAGCGCCCACATCCTGGTCCCGGCCCTGGACCCCGACCGTCCGGCCACCCTCTCCCGCCGCATCCTGACCGGCCTGCTGCGCGGCGAACTCGGCTACGACGGCCTCATCGTCACCGACGGCATGGAGATGCGGGCCATCGCGGGCACCTACGGCATCGAACGCGGCAGCGTCCTCGCCGTCGCCGCCGGTGCCGACGCGATCTGCGTGGGCGGCGGCCTGGCCGACGACGCGACCGTACGGCGCCTGCGGGACGCTCTGGTCGCGGCGGTCCGCGCGGGTGAACTGCCGGAGGAACGCCTGGCCGAGGCCGCGGACCGGGTCCGGGCACTGGCCCGCTGGGCGAGCACGGAGGGCCGCGCACCCGAGGACACTCACGGCAGCGAGATCGGCCTGCACGCCGCCCGCCGCGCCCTCACGGTCACCACCGCCCCGGGCCTCGGGACCCCGGAAACCTTCAAGCCCCTCACCGAACCGCCCTACGTCGCCGCCCTCACCCCCGTCGCCAACATCGCGGTGGGCGATGAGACCCCCTGGGGCGTTGCGGCCGAACTCGTCCACCTCCTGCCGGGCACGGTGACGGGCAGCTTCTCGGCGGCGGAAGGCAAGGAGAGCGAAGCCGGTGCCGGTGAGAGTGCCGGACGGGCGGCCCTTCAGGCAGCCGGTGCGCGCCGCATCGTCGCAGTCGTCCGCGACGAACACCGCCACCCCTGGATGGCCTCGGCCCTCGACACCCTCCTGGCCGCCCGCCCCGACACCATCGTGGTCGAAATGGGCGTCCCGCAGGCCGCACCCCGCGGCGCCCTGCACATCGCCACCCACGGTGCGGCCCGCGTCTGCGGCCGGGCGGCGGCCGAGGTGATCACCGGGTTGTAAGGCTACCTCAGAATGTAGTACTTCTTATACATGAGCGAGCAGGTGCACAACAGGTTGGCCATGGTGCGCGCCGAACGGAAGGTGTCGCGCCAGAGCCTGGCCGAGGCAGTGGGAGCCCACTACCAGACCATCGGCTACATCGAGCGAGGGCAGTACAACCCGAGCCTCGACCTGGCGTTGAAGATCTCGAAGTTCTTCGATCTGCCGGTCGAGGCCCTGTTCTCACTCGAACCGTTCCGGCCGCTCACGGACAAGGTCTACGGGAGGAACCAGCCATGACGACGACACGCCTGACCCGCTACGACCGGAGCATGCTGCGGCTGATGAACGACCGCCGCTGTCAGGCCTGGTACGCCACGGCGGCACGCCGGCGTCTGGCCGTCGCCGCGCACATCACCCTCACCGTGGCCATCGGCGCACTGATGACCCACTTCTTCCTCGCCGAGGGCGAGCCGCTGTGGCCCGTCGCCGCGATGGCGGTGCTGCTGCTTCCCTGGATGGTCGCGACCGGGATCATCAACGGCGCCACCCGGGGCCTGCTGGAGCTGCGCGAACACGTACTGGACGAGCGGCAGTCGGCCGAACGCAGCCGCGTCCTGGCCCGGGCCCACCGCATGACCACGCTGCTCCTGGCCGCGACGGCGGTCGCCCTGCTGATCACAGGCGGTGTCGACGGCAACGCCCCGAAGGCCTACGCGGCCCCCCTCCTCATCGCCGTCCTCGTCGTCCACTGGGTCATGCCGCTGTGGGTGGCCGGCCTGCGGGCCGAGGACGAGCCGGCCGACGACGAGATGCTTGAAGCAGGGGCATCCCGTCGGGCCTGATCCAAACGACAGGCCCTATATCCCCTGCCACTCCGGCTTGTTGGCGTAGGTGTACCGGAAGTAGTCCGCCAGCTTCAGCTTCGACGCGGCGGCCTCGTCGACCACGACGGTCGCATGCGGGTGGAGCTGGAGCGCGGACGCGGGGCACACCGCGGCGACCGGCCCCTCCACCGTCGCCGCGACCGCGTCCGCCTTGCCCTCCCCGGTGGCGAGCAGCACCAGGTGCCGGGCCTCCAGGATCGTGCCGATACCCTGCGTGATCACGTGGTGCGGCACCTGGTCGATGTCGCCGTCGAAGAAGCGCGCGTTGTCGATCCGGGTCTGCTCGGTCAGCGTCTTGATCCGCGTGCGTGACGCCAGCGACGAACACGGTTCGTTGAACCCTATGTGCCCGTCGGTTCCGATCCCGAGCAGCTGAAGGTCCACACTCCCGGCGTCCACGAGAGCCTGGTCGTACGCCTCGCAGGCCCCCTGCACATCCTCGGCCGCGCCGTCCGGCCCCATGAACTGGTCCATCCCGATCCCCAGCGGCTCCAGCACCTCACGCCGCAGCACCGAGCGGTACGACTCCGGATGGGCGGCAGGCAGCCCCACGTACTCGTCGAGCTGGGCTATCCGTGCTCGCGCGACCTCCACGGCACCGGACCGCACCTTGGCCGCCAGCGCCTCGTACACGGGCAGCGGTGTCGAGCCGGTCGCCACGCCGAGCAGGGCGTCGGGCTTGCGCCGGAGCAGCTGAGCCATGGCCTCGGCGATGAGCTCGCCGCCCGCTTTGGCGTCCGGAACGATGACAACTTCCACGCTGGGCCTGCCGATCTGGGTGGATGCTCAACTGGGACTGGACCCGGGAGAGAGGTCGTGTGGTTTAGACCAATCTAACAGAGCGGTGGCGTCGCTCCCAGGGTGAATGCCGCCGGTCCCGCAGGGGCGGCCTGCCGGTGTCGGCCGGGTCTCCGGCAGGCGAACAGCCCCGTTCGCTAGTGGTCGCTACAGAAATGACCGTACCGCAGTCCGCCGACATTTCTCTAGTGCCCGCTATAAAATGCACTCCATGGTGAACGACGACGGGACCATGAAGGCCGAGTCGCACGGAACCGCGCAGGCCGAGAGGCCCGGGGCCGCGACGGGCAAGGTCAAAGGGCGGCCCCGCGGCCGCCCCCGCTCCTTCGATCGCGAGACCGCCCTGGAGAAGGCGCTCCTGGCCTTCTGGCTGCACGGCTACGAGGCCACGTCCGTCTCCGACCTCACCCGCGTCATGGACATCGGCGCCCCCAGCCTCTACGCGGCCTTCGGGGACAAGCGATCCCTCTTCGAGGAGGTCGTGCAGGTCTACGGCGCGACGTACGGCTCGTTCATCGACCGGGCCCTCGCCGAGGAGCCCACCGCCCGGGCCGCCGTCGAGCGCGTGTTGCGCGAGGCCGCCGCCGCGTACACGGAACCCGGCCACCCGCACGGCTGTCTGGTCGTCCACGCCGCCGCGAACTGCTCGACGCCCGAGGTCGAACAGTCGCTGCGGGACCGCCGTAACGCCGACATCGCCGCGTTCGAGAGCCGCATCAGAGCCGATGTCGCCGCCGGCGCGCTGCCCCCGGTCACCGACGCCGCCGCCCTGGCCCGCCATACCGGAGCGATGATCCAGGGCATGTCGCAACAGGCGCGGGACGGGGCGAGCCGGGAGGAACTGGAGGCGGTCGCGGAAATTGCCATGTCCATCTGGCCCCGCACAGGAACCCACACGGGTTAGGCTGCGTGGAGGACGCCAGCGCGTCCGATCAGTCGGAGAATTAACAACAACGAACAGCCTCCAACGCATGGACACCCACGAGTGGTCTAGTCCACAATGCGTAACGAGAGCGCGTGTGAAGCGCGCACCAGCCTCCGCCTTCCCCGCACAGGAAGGCGGAAAGAGGAACCGAGGCTCTCTGCCCTGACTGCCCCGGCTCCTCGCCCTTCGGCCGACCGGGACCGCACACCCCGCGGCCGATACTGCTCCGGGCTGCGGTGCCGGGAGGGTTGAGGGTCCCTCTCAGGCGCCGCGGCCCGCGGGTGTTCCAGGGGACCCCCATCTGTGAGGGGCCGTACATTTCAGAGCCGTACAAACCCCCGGGTACGCTCGCTCACGTGCCCTCCATGAACGAACTCGTCCGCCAGCACACCGCCCTCGACGACACCGATCTCGAGTGGCTCCACCTGCTGGTCTCGGAGTGGCAGCTGCTCTCCGACCTCTCCTTCGCCGATCTGGTGCTGTGGGTCCCCACCAGCGACGGCACGCGGTACGTGTCCGTCGCGCAGATGCGGCCCAACACCGGTCCCACGTCCTACCAGGACGACATGGTGGGCCACCTGGTCCCGCGCGGCCGCCGCCCGATGCTCGACGCCGCCCTCGACGAGGGCCGCATCGTGCGCGAGGGCGACCCCGAGTGGCGCGAAGAGGTCCCCGTCCGGGTCGAGTCGATCCCCGTACGGCGGGAGGGGCGCGTCCTCGGTGTCATCGCACGCAACACCAATCTCCTCACCGTGCGCACCCCGAGCCGCCTGGAGCTCACCTATCTCCAGAGCGCCTCCGACCTCGCGCAGATGATCGCGGCCGGCGCCTTCCCGTTCGCGAACCAGCAGCTCGACATGGACGCCTCGCCCCGGGTGGGTGACGGCCTGGTCCGGCTCGACGCCGACGGCATCGTCCAGTACGCCTCCCCGAACGCGCTGTCCGCCTACCACCGTCTCGGCCTCGCCTCCGACCTCGTCGGCCAGCATCTGGGCAAGACCACCGCCGAACTCGCCCCGACCCTGGGCCCGGTGGACGAGGCGCTCGCCAAGGTGGCCAGCGGCTGGGCGCCCCGCGAGTTCGAGATCGAGGCCAGTGACGGGGTCATCCAGTTCCGCGCGATTCCCCTCAAACCGAAGGGCACCCGCATCGGCTCGCTGGTCCTCCTCCGTGACGTCACCGAACTCCGCCGCCGCGAACGCGAGTTGATCACCAAGGACGCGACGATCCGGGAGATCCACCATCGCGTCAAGAACAACCTCCAGACGGTGGCGGCCCTGCTCCGCCTCCAGGCCCGGCGCATCGAGTCCGACCGCGGCCGCGAGGCCCTGGAAGAGGCGGTGCGACGCGTCGGATCGATTGCGATCGTGCACGAGACGCTCTCCCAGAACCTGGACGAGCGCGTGGAGTTCGACGACATCGCCGACCGCGTCCTGGCGATGGTCGCGGAGATCTCCCCGGGCAAGGTCACGGGCCGGCGCACCGGCCGCTTCGGCATCCTCGACGCCGAGGTCGCCACCCCGCTGTCGATGGTGCTGACCGAGGTTCTGCAGAACGCGCTGGAGCACGGCTTCCGCGAGGGCGACACCGGCACGGTAGAGGTGTCGGCGGTCCGCGGCGGAACGACCAAGGAGGCCCGCCTGCTGGTCACCGTCCAGGACGACGGGGTCGGCCTGCCGGAAGGCTTCGATCCGCAGACCGCGGGGAACCTCGGACTCCAGATCGTACGGACCCTGGTGGAGGGCGAGTTGGGGGGAACGTTCGACATGGTCCCGGCCCCGGAGCGCGGCACCCGCGTGATCCTGGACATCCCGGTGCCGACGCGGAAGTAGGAAGCGTCCAGCTCGATCCGGCTCTGGAAAGCATTGAGCCCCGGGCCATCAAGTGGCCCGGGGCTAAAGCTCGTTGCTGCTTAACTCAAGCGCATCGGGGGAACTGCGCGCTGCGGCTCGGGGGCGGGAGATGCGTACTCGCTGTACGCGCCGCCAAGCTCAGGCTGTCAGCAGGGGTGGGTTGTCAGGCGGAGGCCTGACGGGCCCGGTTGCGGGCGGCACGGCGCTTCATGGCGCGGCGCTCGTCCTCGCTGAGACCACCCCAGACGCCGGAGTCCTGGCCGGACTCGAGCGCCCACTGCAGACACTGCTCCATCACAGGGCAGCGACGGCAGACGGCCTTGGCTTCCTCGATCTGCAGCAGCGCAGGACCGGTGTTGCCGATGGGGAAGAAGAGCTCGGGGTCTTCCTCGCGGCAAACGGCGTTGTGACGCCAGTCCATGGCTGCTACCTCTCCTTGGTATTACGTGCAGGGTGCTTGTGAATGTGAACGCTTTCACGAATCCCTCAACAAGTGAAGGGCCGACCGCCAGGTTCCCTGGCGTGGGTCCTGTGAGTTGAAGAGGGGTTCTGGTGATCAGTGGAGGCCGATGTTGCGGGCCGTCCCGATCGCCACGTAGAGACTCGCAAACCTCAGCGGCGGATACAACCCCTTCTGGAAAGTTTTTTTTGATTCTTCGGTGTCGACTAGGTCACAGCCGTACTTCCATGGGGTGGACCCTGGCCTAAACGTTCGAGTGAAAGGACTTTAGCCAGTTCTGCTCACACAATCACACGCAGTGCACGGCGTACGCCTGTGAACGTCACGCTTGTTCGCAGGCCCAGGTGGTCACCGTCCATCTGGAGGGGGAGCGGAGCCTTCGAATGCAAGGTGAACTCGGTCAAATCGTGCAGAGAGGTGGCGTGCTTGCCACGGGGTCCGCGCTCGGGGGACGAAGTGAGCAACTGGGTGCCATACCGGGCAACGGCCGCGGTGGACAGCCGGCTGAGACCGAAGAGATCGAGGCCGGTATCGAACGAGGCCTTAGGCGCCGCGTAGATCGGGCGATTCCCCAGAAACGTCCACGGGGAGGTGTTCGAGACTATGGACAGCACCAGATCGGTGACCGGATCCTCGCCGTCCCGCTCGAGCGTGATCGTGCCGTGCCGGCGGTTCGGCTCGCCGAGGAGCTGGCGCACGACCTGGCGTACGTAAAGAGCGTGTGTGGATTTCCGGCCGCGCTCGCGGTGCTGCTCGACCCGGCCGACCACACCTGCGTCGAAGCCGAGCCCCGCGTTGAAGGTGAACCAGCGCGGGGGCACCGCCTCGTCCTCCGTGCCCGGCGTGCCGGAGGTCAGGCCCAGGCCGACGGTGCGTTCACTGCCGTCGCGCAGGGCGTCCAGCAGAGCGCCGGTGGCTTCCACCGCGTCGTTGGGCAGGCCCAGAGCGCGGGCGAAGACATTGGTGGAGCCGCCCGGGACCACGGCGAGGCCGGGGAGGTGTCCCGGGGCGGGGCCCGCGTGCAGGAGGCCGTTGACGACCTCGTTGACCGTGCCGTCGCCACCGAGGGCCACCACGAGGTCGATGTCGTCGCTCTCCGCCGCGTGCCGGCCCAGGTCGCGCGCGTGGCCGCGGTACTCGGTGGTGACCGCTTCCAGCTTCATCTCACTGGCGAGCGCGTGGATCAGTACGTCGCGTGTGCGCGCACTTGTGGTGGTTGCCGCCGGGTTGACCACGAGAAGTGCACGCATGACTGGCAGCGTACCTACTGGGTGGTACCTGGCCCAGACCGAGGTAGGGATCAGGTAAGAGACCGGGGGTGAACCTCGCCACGAGGGGCGCGTACGACCAGGGCTACTCTTCAGGGGTGAGCAGTGAGCAGACCCCCACCACCCCGGAGAACACCGGCCCCCGCCCGCGGCGGCTGACGTACGCCGCGCTGCTGGCCGCACTGGAGGGGCTGGCGCTGGTCGTCGGCGGCGTGTGGATGCTCGTCCTCGCACTCACCGGCGAGCCGGACAACCGCCAGCAGGCCGTGACCGGGGGCGTCACGCTCGTCGTGCTCGCGCTGCTGCCGCTGCTCGCCGCGCGCGGGCTGCTCGGCCGCCGCAGCTGGAGCCGCGGCCCGGCCGTCATCACCCAGCTCATGGCGCTGCCCGTGGCCTATAACCTGCTCCAGGCCGACAGCATGGCCATTCCGGCCGGGATCGCCCTCGCGGTCGTGGCCGTCGCGGCGCTCGTCCTGCTCGTGAACCCCGAGACGACCCGGGCCCTCGGGATCCGCGGGCCCGGCAACGTACAGAAGTAGCCGTCACTCCTCGACGAGGAGCTTCTCCCGGAGCTGGGCCAGTGTGCGCGCCAGCAGCCGCGAGACGTGCATCTGCGAGATACCGACCTCCTGCGCGATCTGCGACTGGGTCATGTTGCCGAAGAAGCGCAGCAGCAGGATCCGCTTCTCGCGCGGCGGGAGGTCCTCCAGCAGCGGCTTGAGGGATTCCCGGTACTCCACGCCCTCCAGCGCCTCGTCCTCCGCGCCGAGGGTGTCGGCGACCGCCGGGGACTCGTCGTCGGTGTCGGGGACGTCCAGGGACAGCGTGGAGTACGCGTTGGCGGACTCCAGGCCCTCCAGGACCTCCTCCTCCGAGATCGCCAGCTTCTCGGCGAGCTCGTGGACCGTGGGGGAGCGCCCGTGCAGCTGCGAGAGCTCGGCCGTGGCCGTGGTCAGGGAGAGGCGCAGCTCCTGGAGCCGGCGCGGGACGCGCACCGCCCAGCCCTTGTCGCGGAAGTGCCGCTTGATCTCGCCGACGACCGTCGGGGTCGCGTACGTGGAGAACTCCACACCGCGGTCCGGGTCGAAGCGGTCGACCGACTTGATCAGCCCGATCGTGGCGACCTGGGTGAGGTCGTCGAGCGGCTCGCCGCGGTTGCGGAAGCGGCGTGCGAGATGCTCCACGAGCGGCAGGTGCATGCGGACCAGCTGATTGCGCAGCTCCGCGTACTCGGGGCTGCCATTGTCCAGCGTGCGCAGTTTGAGGAACATCTCGCGCGCCCCGCTGCGGTCCGGGGAGCCGTGCGCACCTTGTGTGTGGCGTGCGCGCGGCGCTTCGTCCTCGGAGTGTCGCTCGTGCTCGCTCATCGTCCCGCCCGTCGCCCTTCCCCGAGCCCTCGCCTCCTCCGCCACTCCCGACTGCGCGCGAGTGGGGGGACCCCCCTGGGCAGGAGGTGCTGCGATCCCTCCGCCCGGAGGCGCGCTCCGCACGGCACCGTCCTGGGTCCGCTGCCCACCGCCCGGGAGGACGGCCCCCGCGGAGTCGTCCTCCGGATGCGGGCGGGCCTGCTCGGGGATGCCGTCGATGCCGTCCGCCACGCGCCGGGCCACGGTCGGACCGCACGGGTCCGTGGCCGTGCCCTCGGCCGGCAGCTCTCGTGTGCCGCGCTCTTCGTCCCGCACCGGCCCGTCCTCTTTCCTCACGCCGGCCCGGGTCCCGCGCCGCGCTGTTTGTAGAGGCTGATCGAAACGGTTTTGTCCTTGTCCACGGCGGAGGAGACCTTGCCCGCGAGAGCGGACAGGACCGTCCAGGCGAAGGTGTCCCGCGAGGGGGCATGACCATCGGTGGTCGGCGCCGAGACGGTGACCTCGAGTGAGTCGTCGACGAGGCGGAAGACACAGCTGAGCACGGAGCCGGGCACGGCCTGCTGAAGCAGGATCGCGCAGGCCTCGTCCACAGCGATGCGCAGGTCCTCGATCTCGTCGAGGGTGAAGTCCAAACGGGCCGCGAGACCGGCCGTGGCCGTACGCAGCACCGACAGGTAGGCACCCGCGGCCGGCAGCCGGACTTCCACGAAGTCCTGCGTCGCGGGCTCGCCTGCGATCTGGGACACCCTCACCTCCATGGTGGTACAAGTGTTTCAGGGCCGAGGGTCGCCCCCCGGGGTAACGCGATACATGGTTCAGCGGTGACGCTACCGCGCTCTCAACGGTCCTGTCCCCGGGACCCCAACCCCTTGCCGTCACTCACAGTAAACCTCCGGATACGCTCCGTGTCTAGAGGTTCTGCGGGCCCAAATGGGAAGAGCGTGCGCCGGGTTGACGTACCCAGACGTCAGACGGTCGAACCGTCCCGCGCCGGGGTCCTGTCGAGTCACACCAGTACATGATCGACGAAGCACCACCGCCAAGTCTCCCCGGGCTCATGGGTCCGCATCACGGGATGCCCGGACTTCTCGTGGTGCACCGCCGCGTGCCGCCCCGGCGAGGAGTCGCAGCAGCCGACGTGGCCGCAGCTCAGACACAGCCGCAGTTGCACCGGATCCATGCCCTCCGCCAGGCACTCCGGACACGTCTCGCTGAGCGGGACGGGTTCGGGATGAGGCAGCGCCTCGGCGTGGGTGCACTGTTTCATGATTGCCAGGTTACGACGGTCGCGCCGAAGACCGCGTGGAAAAAAGAGGGCGGGCGAGAACGATGGACGTGATGCCACTGCTGCTGCTGGTGGCGGGCAGCGCAGCGATCGCCGCGGCGGCCAGGCGCACACCGGTGCCGGCGCCACTGCTGCTGGTGGCGGTCGGGCTGGCGGTCAGCTCCGTCCCCGGGGTGCCGGACTACACCCTCGACCCGCACATCGTCCTGCCGCTCCTGCTGCCCCCGCTGCTGCACACGGCCGCCACCGACAGCTCGTACCTCGACCTGCGGGCGCAGCTGCGCCCGGTGGCGCTGCTGTCCGTCGGGTACGTGCTGTTCGCGACCTTCGTCGTCGGCTGGGCCCTGTACCTGATCGTGCCGGACCTGCCGCTGACCGCCGCCCTCGTCTTCGGCGCGGTGGTGGCGCCGCCGGACGCGGTCGCGGCGACGGCCGTGGCCCGCCGGGTCGGGCTGCCGTCGCGGATCACCACGATCCTCCAGGGCGAGTCCCTGCTGAACGACGCCACCGCGATCACCGCCTACCGGGTGGCCCTGGCCGCCGCCGTCGGCGAGGGCGCGACCTGGGCCGGGGGCATCGGCGAGTTCCTGCTCGCGGCGGTCGGCGGCGTCGTGGTCGGGCTCGTGCTGATGGCGCCGATCCACTGGCTGCGCACGCACGTGAAGGAGGCGCTGTTCCAGAACACGCTCTCCCTGCTGACCCCCTTCGTCGCGTACGCCGTCGCCGAGCAGGTGCACGCCTCCGGTGTCATCGCGGTCGTGGTCGTCGCCCTCTACCTGGGACACCGCGCGTGGGAGGTCGACTTCGCCACGCGTCTGCAGGAGGAGGCGGTGTGGAAGATGGTCGCCTTCGTCCTGGAGTCGGCGGTGTTCGCGCTGATCGGACTCCAGCTCCCGGTGGTGCTGAGGGGCCTCGGGGAGTACGAGGGGGCCTTGGCCGCCTGGTACGCGGTCGCCGTCTTCCTGGTGGTCGTCGCGGCCCGGTTCGCGTGGGTGTACCCGGCGACCTTCCTCCCGCGGCTTTCGGCCCGGATCCGGGAGCGGGAGGCGAGTCCGACCTGGAAGGGGCCGTTCGTCGTCGCGTGGGCCGGTATGCGGGGCGTGGTCTCGCTCGCCATCGCCTTCTCGATCCCGCTCACCCTGCACGACGGCGAGGAGCCCTTCCCGCACCGCAACCTCATCCTCTTCCTGACCTTCACGACCGTCATCGGGACGCTGGTCGTGCAGGGGCTGACCCTGCCCCCGCTGATCCGTCTGCTGAAGTTCCCCGGGCGGGACACACACGCCGAGACACTGGCCGAGGCCAACGCCCAGGCGCAGGCCTCCCGGGCCGCCGAGCGGCGCCTGGACGAACTCCTCACCGACGAGCGCAACGCCCTGCCCGCGCCGCTCGCCGACCGGCTCCGCACCGTCCTGGAGCGCCGCCGCAACGCCGTCTGGGAACGGCTCGGGCAGGCCAACCCGGTCACCGGGGAGTCCGTCGACGACACCTACCGGCGGCTGTCGCGGGAGATGATCAGCGCCGAGCGCGAGGTGTTCGTCAAGCTCCGGGACGCCCGGTACATCGACGACGAGATGCTGCGGACGCTGCTGCGCAGACTGGATCTGGAGGAGGCGGCGGCCTTCCGGGAGACGGCGTAGAGGCGGGGAGGGGCGGACGGCAGGAGACGGCGTAGAGGCAGGAGGATCGGACGGTAGGGCGCTGCCGGGCGTCACGGGAAGGGACGGCCGGTGACCACCGCCGCCACCGTCGTCCCGCGCGGGAAGGCCCCTTCGCCGGCCAGGGTGACGAGCCCGTACAGCAGCTTGGCGACATACAGGCGTTCGACGGGCAGTCCGTGGCGCTGCTCGAAGTCCGCGGCGAAGGAGTCGAGCTCGCCGGGCACGCGCGCGTAGCCGCCGAAGTGGAAGCGGTCGTCGAGGCTCCAGGTGCCGCGCGGACCGCCGAAGGCCTGCTGCTGCAAGGCCCCCACGTCGGCGGCCAGGAAGCCGCCCTTGAGCACCGGGACACCCATGGCACGTTGTCCGGGGGCGAGACCGGCGGCCAGTCCCGCCAGTGTGCCGCCGGTGCCGCAGGCCACGGCGACGGCATCGGCTCGGCCGTGCAGTTCGGCGCCGAGCGCCCGGCAGCCGCGCACGGCCTCCGCGTTGCTGCCGCCCTCGGGGACGACGTACGCCTCCTCGGCGTCCGCCGCGCGCAGGATCGCGGCCAGGGTCCGCGGCTCGGACTTGCGGCGGTACGTCGCCCTGTCGACGAAGTGCAGCCGCATACCGTCGGCCCTGCAGCGGGTCAGTGAGGGGTTGAGAGGCCGGCCGGCCAGCTCCTCGCCGCGTACGACGCCGACCGTGCGGATGCCGAGCAGCCGGCCGGCCGCGGCCGTGGCCCGCAGGTGGTTGGAGTAGGCGCCGCCGAAGGTGACGACGGTACGGCCGGCCGCCGCCGCGAGGTTCGGCGCCAGCTTGCGCCACTTGTTGCCGATCAGCTCCGGGTGGATCAAGTCGTCCCGCTTCAGCACCAGCCGGACGCCGTGGCGCTCGAAGCGGCCGTCCACGACCTCTTCCACAGGCGAGGGCAGCCGGGGGCGCAGTGCGGCGAATCCGGAGGTGTCGGGGCTGGTCACCGGGCCATTGTCACCCGGGGGTGGGGGAGGGGGACTCGGGGCTGACGCCTTCCCGCGCGCCCGGGCCGAGCCGCGGCCGCCCGGACCGGCGGCGCCCGCGCACGAGGTCGATGAGGGACGGGCCGCCGCGCAGGCACCAGAGTGCGATCACCGGGTCGCAGATCGCGCAGCCAAGGGAGGAGGTGTGGGCGAAGGGGATGATCGGGGCTCCCTTGACGTGGTGCACGATGTCCCACGCCGTGTGCAGCAGCCAGCCGACGCCGATCCACGTCCACGACTCCAGGCCGCGGAAGGCGACGTAGGCGAGCAGCGCGGTGAACGGGAACTCCCAGCCGCCCATGCCGCCGCCGCTGAGGTACGCCGCGCCGGCACCGGCGACCATCACCGCGTTCAGGCGCCGCCGGTGCGGTTCGCGGACCAGGGACATCAACAGGGCGTAGAGGATGCCGATGGCGATCGGCGCGATGTACTGCATGGGCGGGCCGTCTCCGGAGTCGGTGGAAGGAACGGATCACCACGCTAGGTCCGGTCCCGCACGCTCCCCAGTGGCATGACCGACAGGTTCCGACGGGTTGTCGCCAGCAGCCCGGAGCCCTGCCACGCCGCCCTCCAATGCCGGGAAAGCGGGCCCCTGCCCAGTCGTACGAAGATCCATTCCCGCTCGTTCGTGTAATAGCACCGGGACGTTGGGTGAGGAAGGCTTGGTCGTGCACATCGATGCCCGAGGCATATGGGCGTCGGTCACAACCGGGAGGGCAGTTCTCTATGTCGGTAGGCGAAGAGGTCCGCACGGAGCAGACCAAGCCGCAGCAGAGTCTCGGCACGGCGGCCGCGCGGAACCTGGCCACCACGACCAAGTCCGTGCCACAGATGCAGGAGATCAGCTCCCGCTGGCTGCTGCGGATGCTGCCCTGGGTCGACATCCAGGGTGGTACGTACCGGGTGAACCGGCGGCTGACGTTCGCCGTGGGCGACGGCCGGCTGACGTTCGTGAAGACCGGCGACCGCGTGGAGATCATCCCCGCGGAGCTGGGCGAGCTTCCGGCGCTGCGGTCGTACGAGGACGAGGAGGTGCTCTTCGAGATCGCCCGGCGCTGCGAGCAGCGGGAGATCGCCGCCGGCGAGGTGATCGCCTCGTTCGGCAGCCCGACCGACGAGGTGTACCTGCTGGCGCACGGCAGGGTGGAGAAGGTCGGCACGGGCCCGTATGGCGACGACGAGTCCCTCGGGGTCCTCGCCGACGGCGCCTACCTCGGCGACGAGGCGCTGCTGAACGAGGACGCCATCTGGGAGTACACGGCCCGGGCGCTCACCGCGTGCACCGTGCTCGTCCTGACCCGCCAGGACGTCGAGCAGATCGCGGAGCGTTCGGACTCGCTGCGTGAGCACCTCCAGCAGCGCCGCTCGATCCCCCAGCAGCGCTCCAACAAGTACGGCGAGAAGGAGATCGACCTCGCCGCCGGCCACTCCGGCGAGCCGGACATCCCGCACACCTTCGTCGACTACGAGGCCAGGCCCCGTGAGTACGAACTGAGCGTCGCCCAGACCGTCCTGCGCATCCACACGCGCGTGGCCGACCTCTACAACCAGCCCATGAACCAGACCGAGCAGCAGATCCGGCTGACGGTCGAGGCGCTGAAGGAGCGCCAGGAGCACGAGCTCATCAACAACCGCGACTTCGGCCTTCTGCACAACTGCGAGTACGACCAGCGGATCCAGCCGCACGACGGCGTGCCCGGCCCGGACGACCTGGACGAGCTGCTCAGCAGGCGCCGCGGCACCAAACTGCTCCTCGCCCACCCGCGCGCCATCGCCGCGATCGGCCGTGAGCTCAACAAGCGCGGACTCGTCCCCGAGACCATCGACATGGCCGGCAACCGCATCCCCACCTGGCGCGGAGTGCCGATCTTCCCGTGCAACAAGATCCCGGTGAGCCCGGAGCGGACGACGTCGATCATCGCCATGCGTACCGGCGAGAGCGACCAGGGCGTCATCGGCCTGCGGGCCTCCGGCATCCCGGACGAGATCGAGCCCAGCCTGTCGGTGCGCTTCATGGGCATCAACGAACAGGCCATCATCAAGTACCTGGTCACGGCCTACTACTCGGCCGCGGTCCTGGTACCGGACGCGCTCGGCGTCCTGGAGAACGTCGAGATCGGCCGCTGGCAGTGACGTTTCCGGTGCGGCGGCCGTGTCGGCGCCCGGCGGCGCGGGTACACCCTCGGGGTACACGCCCAGCGGCAGCGGAAGCGCCACCGTCCGCTCAGTCTCCGAGGCGGTCCCATGGGTGAGTCCCTCACGGAGTTCAGGACGGAGACGACGCTGCCCGCCCCCGGCGGGCAGCGCGGTACCGAGCCCGGGCGTGCGGCCGGGGCACCGCAAGGGCGGGAGCCCATCGGAACACAGCGGGACGGCCGGCCGGGACCGGCCGAGGGGCACGAGGCGGTCATGCTCCTGGAGCGGGCCCGGGCGGAGGTCGACCCGGTACTGCGGGACGCGCTCGGCTCGCTGCCCCCACCGATGCGCCGGATCGCGCGCTACCACTTCGGCTGGGAGCTGGCGGACGGCACACCGGCCGAGGGCGGCTCCGGCAAGGCGATCCGGCCCGCGCTCGTCCTCGCCGCGGCGGCCGCCCTCGGCGGGGCCGGGGCACGGGCGGCGGCGGTCCGGGCGGCCGCGGCGGTGGAGCTGGTCCACAACTTCACGCTTCTGCATGACGACGTGATGGACCGGGACGCCACCCGTCGGCACCGGCCCACCGCGTGGACCGTGTTCGGTGACCCCGACGCGATCCTCGCCGGGGACGCCCTCCAGGCGCTGGCCATGCGATTGCTCGCCGAGGACCCGCATCCGGCGGCCCCGGCCGCCACCGCCCGGCTTGCCGACTGTGTGATCGAACTGTGCGCGGGACAGCACGCGGACACGGCCATGGAGCGGCGCGCTCCCCGCGAGGTCACGCTCGACGAGGTGCTCGCCATGGCGGAGGCCAAGACGGGCGCGCTGCTGGGCAGCGCCTGTGCGATCGGCGGGCTGTACGCGGGTGCCGGGGACGCGGACGTGGCGGCGCTGGACGCGTTCGGCCGGGAGGCCGGGCTCGCCTTCCAGCTCATCGACGACGTGATCGGCATATGGGGCGACCCGCGCCGCACCGGCAAGCCCGTCGGCGCGGACCTGGCCGCCCGCAAGAAGTCCCTGCCGGTCGTGGCGGCCTTCGCCTCCGGCACGCCGGCGGCCGCGGAACTCGCCGAACTGTACGCACGACCCAGCGAGAAGGAGGACCTGGACCACATCGCCCTGACCGTGGAGCGGGCGGGCGGCCGTGACTGGGCGCAGAACCAGGCGGCCGACCGGATGGCGGTGGCGATGCAGCAACTGGCACGCGCGGTGCCGGACCCGGAGGCGGCGGGCGGTCTGCTGGCCCTTGCCGAGTTCGTGACACGGCGCAGCAGTTGACCGAGCAGCAGTTGACGGTGGACGGTGCGGCAATCGGCGGTCGGGGACGGCCGCCGGTGCGGCAACGGGCCGCCGACGGCACCTGACGGACCTTCGGGTGACCGGAGGGCAGGACCCCGGAGCGTCCCGGGGCCGTGCGGCTCCTGACTCCGTACGGCCCCGGGCCTCCGGCCAGGCGGGTCCCGCACTGCCCCACGGTGTGCGGGGCCCGCCTCCTATGGCCGGTCACGACAGGCGCTTTGGACAACTGTTCGATGAATTCCCGCCAAGCTCACGCCCCAAGCGCCGGGCCGGCTCCCAACCGCCCTACGATCAACGCCCGTCGGGACGATCGAAGGGGCGGGACATGGGTGTGGCGATCCGGGCGGCGGGCGAGGGCGACCGGGAGCTGGTTGTCCGGCTGCTGGACGAGGCGTTCCAGGACGACCCGGTGAGCGGCTGGGTCTTCCCCGGGGCGGAGGACCGTCGCGCCAAGCATCCCGGGCTCATGGCCGCCTTCACCGACATCGTGCTCGCGGACGGGCGCATCGACCTCACCGAGGACGGTTCGGCCTGTGCGCTGTGGCTGTCCATGCCGGCCGACGACCATGGCGGCGACGCCGAGGACGACGGCCCGGCCCAGGTGCGTCAGGCCGTCGACCCGGACAACGAACGCGTCGAGACGATCGGCCGGCTGACCGCCGCCATTCACCCCTCCGAGCGGGCCCACGAGTATCTGTGGATGATCGCCGTGGCCCCCGGCCGCCAGGGCGAGGGTCTCGGCACGGCGCTCATCGAGTCGGTCCTCGACCGCTGCGACCGCGAGGGACTGCCCGCTTACCTGGAGGCGAGCAGCGCCCGCAGCCGCAAGCTGTACGAGCGCCTCGGCTTCGAACTCGCCGGCCCGGTGCTCGACCTCCCGGAGGACGGCCCGGCCATGTGGCCGATGTGGCGCGAGCCCCGCACGCGCAAGGCCTAGGAAGGCGCCCGCGTACTGGTTGTACGCGGGTGTTCGTCCGGTGCGGCGAGAGTGCGTGCCGGGCGTCGCGAGGCAGGCGGGACTTCGCGGACACCCCCTAGCTCTCGCCGGCCCGTCCGGCTTCCCCCTCCGGCAGCACCGTCGCCACGATCCTCTCCACCAGCCCGTCCGGCACGCTCACTCCGGGCAGTACGCCCTCCAGGACGCCCGGCAGGGTCAGGTGCTCCAGGAGCAGTCCGAGCATGGCCAGGTACAGCACGGCGACGGACTCGTCGCCGCCGGGGAGGCCGGCCGTCCGGTGGAACTCCATGGCCTCCTCCAGGTCGCCGCGCACCGACTTGGTGTAGGAGGCGAGCAGCTCGGGACGGCGGGTGGCCTCCAGGCGCAGCTCCATGAGGGCCAGATAGCCCGTGCGGTCGCGGGTCGCGCGGGCCATCAGGTCGTACATGAAGGCCGTGACCAGTGAACGGTCCCTGGGGCGGGTCATCAGCTCGGCGACCACGTCGGGGTCGGGCGCGAGCCGTGTGTGCAGCCGGGTGTCGATCTGGCGCAGCAGGTCGGCACGGCCGGTGAAGTAGTTGGAGGCCGTGCCCACGGGCACGCCGGCCTCCGCGTCCACCGCGCGGAACGTCAGCCCGCGCGCTCCCTCGCGCGCGAGCACCTCGACGCCGGCGTCGACGAGCGCGGCCCGGCGCTCGGGATTGCTGACCATGCGGAGTCCCTTCTCCCACTTTCGTCGGTTCACGGATATCGGCTTGCAACCACTACATCGGGAGTACTACAACTGAAGTCGTTGCACCGGCAGCCTACGAAAAGAGACCGGCTTGCGAAAGCTCACGTACTTCATCGCCTGTTCCATCGACGGCTTCATCGGCGACCCGGGCGGCGACGCGACCTCGATGGTCCGTTTCGTCGACGAGGAGTTCCTCGCCTTCCTCAAGGCGGAATACCCGGAGACCGTGCCCACCCAGGGCCGTCGGGCCCTCGGCTTCGACGACCTGCCGAACAAGCGGTTCGGCACCATCGTCCAGGGCCGAGCCAGCTACGACCTCGCCCTGAAGGACGGCATCACCAGCCCCTACGCCCACCTGCGCGAATACGTCGCCTCCCGGACGCTGAAGGAGTCGCCCGACCCGAACGTCGAGATCATCGCGGACGACCTGGTCGGAAAGGTCCGCGAACTGAAGGCCGAGGAGGGCGGGTTCGGCATCTACCTGTGCGGCGGCGCGCAGATCGCGGGAGAACTGCGCGACGAGATCGACGAACTCGTGATCAAGACCTACCCGGTCGTGTACGGCGCGGGCATGCCGATGTTCGGCTCCGGATTCGAGATCTCGGAGTTCGCTCTGGAGTCGACGCGCACCTTCGGCAACGACGTGCTGGTGCGCACGTACAGCAGGAAGCGCTGAGGCCCCGACCGGCCTACCCTGAGGACATGGGCAGCGAACAACACGTCTGTCTGACATGCGGACAGCCAGTGGAAACAGTCGTCCGGCGCCACAAGACGCTGGGCGCGTGGGTCCCGCGCTGGGTGCCGGGACCCTGCCGCAACCCCGAGTGCACGGCCTACGACGCGGAGGGTGCCGAGGGCGGTCAGGCCGGCGAGGGCACCCGGGCCTCCGAGCCGTCGCGGTCCGCCGACCAGCCCCGGTCCTCCGTGGACACCGCCCCACCTGCGACGACCCCGACCGAAGACGCCCCAGGAGAAACCGTCGCGGAAAATCCCTGAGCTCGTGTCGAGAATCCCGGCCCGGCTCCGACGTCCCCTGTGAGAGCCGCCCACCAGGGCGGTGAGCACCGAAGGAGCGGACTGATGAAGTACCTGGTCATGGTGCAGGGCACGCAGGCGGACTACGAAGCCATGCGCGGCAAGGCGTCGGCGAACTCCCCCGCCTGGAGCGAGGACGAGATCCAGGCCATGTTCGCCTACATGGGCGCCATCAACGACGACCTCTCGGAGACGGGCGAATTCGTCGACGGGCAGGGCCTGGCCGAGCCGGCGCAGACCCGGCACGTCACCCTCGGTGACGACGGCAAGGCGGTGATCACCGACGGGCCGTACAGCGAGACCAAGGAGTTGCTCGCCGGCTACTGGGTCCTGGAGTGCGAGAGCCTGGAGCGGGTCACGGAGATCGCCGAGCGCGTCGCCCGGTGCCCCCAGCCGGCCGGCGCCGCCGACTACCCGGTCGTGATCCGTCCGATCATGGACGGCTCCGGGGACATCTGAGGGCCGGACCACGCCGACGGACGGGCCGGTGAGGAACACACCCGAGATCGAGGACCTGCTGCGCCGGAACGCGCCGCAGGTCCTCGGCGCGCTGGTGAGGCGCTACGGGCACTTCGACGCCGCCGAGGACGCCGTACAGGAGGCGCTGCTCGCGGCGGCCGGGCAGTGGCCCTCTGCGGGGGTGCCCGGCAATCCGCGCGGCTGGCTGATCAGGGTGGCCTCGCGGCGGCTGACCGACGCCCTGCGCAGCGAGGAGGCCCGGCGGCAGCGCGAGGAGAGGGCGGCGGTGCTCACGCCCCGCGACGCCTTCACCGCCCCGCCGCCCGGGGAACGGGCTCCCCGCGAGGACGACACCCTCTCGCTGCTCTTCCTGTGCTGCCACCCGGACCTGACGCCGCCCGCCCAGATCGCGCTCACGCTGCGCGCCGTCGGCGGTCTCACCACGGCGGAGATCGCCCGCGCGTATCTGGAGCCGGAGGCGACGATGGCGCAGCGGATCAGCCGGGCCAAGCAGAAGGTGCGGGGTGTGCGCTTCGGCCGCCCGGAGCGATGGGAACAGCGGCTGCCGTCCGTCCTCCAGACCCTCTACCTGATCTTCAACGAGGGCTACACGGCCACCTCCGGCGCCGTCCTCCAGCGCCGTGACCTCGCGGGCGAGGCCGTACGCCTGACCCGTACGGTCCACCGGCTGCTCCCCGGGGACTGCGAGGTGGCAGGCCTGCTCGCGCTCATGCTGCTCACGGACGCCCGCCGTGACGCGCGCAGCGGCCCGCACGGCGAGCTGATCCCCCTCGACGAGCAGGACCGGGACCGCTGGGACAAGGCCGCGATCGAGGAGGGCGTCGCCCTGGTCACCGAGGCGCTGGCCCGGGGCCGGCCCGGGCCCTACCAACTGCGTGCCGCGATCGCCGCCGTCCACGACGAGGCGCCCTCACCCGAGGCGACGGACTGGCCCGAGATCCTGGGTCTCTACGACGTCCTCCTGACCCTGGTCCCCGGCCCGGTCGAACGCCTCAACCGCGCGGTCGCCGTCGCCATGGTCCACGGACCGCACGCGGGCCTGTCCGAACTGGACGTCCTGGCAGATGAGTTGAAGGGCCACCGGCTGGACGCCGTACGAGGTCACCTCCTGGAGCGCGCGGGCGAGCTCGAAGCCGCTCGTGCCGCCTACGAGTCGGCCGCCGCGCAGACCCTCAGCCTGCCCGAGCAGCGTTATCTCCAGGCCCGGGCGGCGCGGTTGCTCGACTAGCGTGTGAGGCATGGACATGGCGGGGGAGCGACGGCGCAGGGTGTGGCGCCGGGTGGTGATCGTATGGGCGCTGGTCGTGGCCGTCGCGGGCGGGCTGACGCTGTGGATGCAGGACTCGACTCAACCCCGGGGGCCGTACGTCTGGCAGCAGACGAACCCCGACGAGACACCGGACCTGCCGCCCTGCCCGACGCCCGAGCACGGCGGGGCCGTCCTCTGCGCGTACGCCGAGTCGGATTAGACCCGCAGCCCGCCCGTCTCCGGATCCCGGGTCGTCAGGCAGTACGTGCCGCCCGCCGGGTCGCGCATCACCGTCCAGCCCGGGAAGCCGGCCACGAACACGGCCCCGAGCTCCTCGTGCCGCGCCCGGGTCGTCTCGACGTCCGCGCAGGCTAGGTCGAGGTGGGCGGAGGCGGGGCGTTCCTCGCCGAGGCGTTGCAGGAGCAGGCGTACCGGCAGGCCGGGCGGCGGCTCGACCACGTGGAACTCCGGAAGGGAACCGGGCCGTGACGTCCAGTCGGTCAGCAGCCCGCTCCAGAAGGCGACTTCGGCGTCGTAGGCGGACGGCGGCACGTCCACGCACACCTGGTCGAGACGGCTGCCCCGCACCACCCCCGGACGCGACGATTGCCCGCGCCAAGGGTCCGCGCAGAACAACTGCCCGCCGGGCGACCGCAGCACGACGAGCGACCCGAGGTCGGCCACCACGCTCGCACCGAGCCGCGTCGCCGAGTCGGCGAACTCCCTTACGTCGTCCACACAGAAGTCGAGATGCGCACCGCCGTCCCCCGATCGCACCGCCTGTGCCTTCAGGCAGGCGTCGGCGTCGTGCGGCACCAGCGTGACGAACTCGTCCTGTTCTCCACGCAGTTCGGAGAGCCGGGTGTCCGTGACCGCCGTCCAGAACGCGCAGGCGGCGTCGAACGCCTCGCGCGGGCGGTCGATGAAGGCGTACGTCCAGCGGATCCTCATGGGCGCGATCGTATAAGGGCGACGCCACCGCCACCCGCGTGAACCTTGACCAGCCTTTGCCTCGCCGTTCCCCGCCTATTGGCCCACACTTGTTTGCATTCAGGAATGGACCACATCACGTTCCTCGTGGCGGTCGTCATCGTGACGGCGCTCGCCTTCGACTTCACCAACGGATTCCACGACACGGCGAACGCGATGGCCACGTCCATCGCCACCGGCGCACTCGCTCCCCGTACGGCGGTCCTGATCAGCGGTGTCCTCAACGTGGTCGGTGCCTTTCTGTCCACCGAGGTCGCCAAGACAGTCTCGGGCGGCATCGTGGACGACACCCTCGTCACCCCGGGGATGATCTTCGCCGGCCTGGTCGGGGCGATCCTGTGGAACCTGCTGACCTGGCTGGTCGGCCTGCCGTCGAGTTCCTCGCACGCCCTCTTCGGCGGGCTGATCGGTGCCGTGTGGGTCGGGGCGGGCAGCCAAGGCGTCAACTTCGGCAAGGTCGTCGAGAAGGTCCTGGTGCCGGCGGTGGCCTCACCGGTCGTGGCGGGTGTCGCCGCGCTGCTGGCCACCTACCTCGCCTACCGGCTCACCGACCGCGCTCGCAAAGAGTCCGTGACCAAGGGCTTCCGGATCGGCCAGATCGCCTCGGCCTCGCTGGTCTCCCTCGCCCACGGCACGAACGACGCGCAGAAGACCATGGGCGTCATCACCCTCACCCTGATCTCGGCCGGCGCGCTCGGCCACGCCGCCGGACCGCCCCTGTGGGTGATCGCGTCCGCGGGCCTGGCCATCGGCCTCGGCACGTATCTCGGCGGCTGGCGCATCATCCGCACCATGGGCAAGGGCCTCACCGAGATCCAGTCGCCGCAGGGCTTCGCCGCCGAGACCGCCTCCACCACCGTCATCCTGACCTCCGCACACCTCGGCTTCGCCCTGTCCACCACCCAGGTCGCCTCGGGCAGCATCCTCGGCGCGGGGCTCGGCCGCAGGCTCGCGGAGGTCCGCTGGGGCGTCGCGGGCCGCATGGCGGTCGCGTGGCTGGTCACACTGCCCGCCGCCGCACTGGTCGGCGGCCTGGCCGCGAGCGTGGTCCGCAGCGGCGGCGACCTCGGTACGGCGGTCGTCGCCCTGGTCGGCGCCGCCCTCGCCGCGGGCATCGTGGTCGTCTCCCGCCGCAATCCGGTCCACGCGCACAACGTCAACGACGCACACGAGGTCACCATCCGCACCGAGCCGCCCGCCAAGGTCGGCACGGCCGCCTGAACGACGGGGAGTCGACATGCATCTGGACTGGACCGCACTCGGCCAGGTCGCCGCGGTGAGCACAGGCGTCACCGTCGCCGTGGTCGTCGTCTTCGCCCTCGGCGTCCTCGGCCTAGCCCAACTGGAGGGCGCCCGCGACCAGCAGGGCCGCACATCAAACCTCGGCCTCACCCAGGCGGCGCTGTGCTTCCTGGCCTGCGCGGCCGTGGTGGCGTACGGGATCTTCCTGATCGTCCCGCAGTTCCACTGACGGCGACGACCGCGCCCATGACGAAGGGGCCCGGCCGGTTCTCCCGGCCGGGCCCCTTCGTGCGCCCGTGACTTCAGGCCTTCTTGGTCTCCCAGAAGATCTTGTCGATCTGGGCGATGTAGTCCAGCGCCTTCTGGCCGGTCGCCGGGTCGGTCGAACCCTTGGCGGCCGAGAGGGCCTTGAGGGTGTCGTTGACCAGCTGGTGCAGCTCGGGGTACTTCTCGAAGTGCGGCGGCTTGAAGTAGTCGCTCCACAGCACGGAAACGTGGTGCTTCGCGAGCTCCGCGCGCTGCTCCTTGATGGTGGTGGCACGCGCCTGGAAGTGCGGGTCGTCGTTGGCGGCCATCTTCTCCTGGATGGCCTTCACCGACTCCGCCTCGATGCGGGCCTGGGCAGGGTCGTACACACCGCAGGGAAGGTCACAGTGTGCGCTGACCTTGACCTTGGGGGCAAACAGGCGGGAAAGCATGGAGCATTCCTTCCTCGTGATCGTCTTCTCACAGGGGACATTACTCCGTGAGGGACGGCTTTTGGCGGGTGCCCCCTTGGGCTTAGGACAAAAGTCCGGGGCGAGACTGAGACTGGTGGACGAAGAACCGGGGAGGTGCCGGGTGATGCCGGAGCTGTCGCAGGAGTCCGAGCGGGGGAGGTCGGCCGCGCCCTTCGGGGTGGCCGAGGTGACCGGTCCGTCCATGGTGCCCACGCTGTACCACGGGGACCGGCTCCTGGTGCACTACGGGGCCCGGGTCAGGCCCGGTGACGTCGTCGTGCTGCGGCACCCCTTCCAGCAGGACCTGCTGGTCGTCAAGCGGGTCGCCGAGCGGCGCGAGAACGGCTGGTGGGTGCTCGGGGACAACACGTACGCCGGCGGCGACAGCACCGACTACGGCGTCGTACCGGACGAGCTGGTGCTGGGCCGGGTCCGGTTCCGCTACCGGCCGCTCAGGCCCGGCCGGCGTTCGCCCTGGGCGCTGCTGGGCTGGGCGCTGTCGGCCGCCAGGCCCGTCCTCTCGGGCAGGCCGGGCCGGGCGGCTTCGAGGCGTTTGCGGGCGCGGTAGGCCGCCACGTTGGCGCGGGTCGCGCAGCGGTCGGAGCAGTAGCGCCGGGAGCGGTTGGTGGAGGTGTCCAGGTAGGCGTTGCGGCAGGGCGCGGCCTCGCACAGGCCGAGCCGGTCCACGCCGTACTCGGTCAGGTGGAACGCCAGCCCCATCGCCGCGATCGCCGCGTAGCCCGCGGTCGCGTTGGACGGGTGGTCCGCCAGATGCATGTGCCACAGGGGACGGCCGTCGTCGTCGCGGAAGTCGTGCCCGGAGATCTGCGGGCTCACCGGGAACTCCAGCAGCAGTGAGTTCAGCAGGTCCACGGCGAGCGTCTCGTCGCCCTTGTCGGCCGCCTCGAAGACCGCGCGCAGCCGGGCCCGGACCGAGCGGAAGCGGGTGACGTCCGCGTCGGTGGCGCGGCGGGCCGCCGACTGGTTGACGCCGAACAGCTCGCGGACCGCCTCGACCGACGTCAGGGAGTCCTTGCCCCGGGCCGGCTCCTCGGTGTTGACGAGGCGCACCGCATAGTCCGAGTAATAGGCCAGTTCCACTTGTAGTCCTTACGGAGGGGCTTTATGGTCATGAGCGCGCACTCGTAACAGCTGATGGTGCTTCCAGGGTATTACGAGGGAGGGGCTCGATGACGGACGCGGACACCACCACGACCACCGCCGACTGGCAGGCCTGGCAGAAGAGCTGGGACCGGCAGCAGGAGTGGTACCTGCCCGACCGCGAGGAGCGGTTCCGGATCATGCTGGACATGGTCGAGGCCCTCGTGGGCACCGCCCCGCGCGTGCTGGACCTCGCCTGCGGCACCGGGAGCATCACCGCCCGGCTGCTCGCCCGCTTCCCGGAGGCCACCAGCACCGGCGTCGACCTCGACCCGGCGCTCCTCGCCATCGCCGAGGGCACCTTCGCGGGCGACGAGCGGGTCGGCCTCGTCACCGCCGACCTCAAGGACCCCGACTGGCCGGCGAAGCTGCCGTACGACTCGTACGACGCCGTCCTGACCGCGACGGCCCTGCACTGGCTGCACCGGGAACCCCTCGCGGACCTCTACGGCCGGGTCGCGGGAGTGGTCCGCGACGGCGGTGTCTTCATGAACGCGGACCACATGATCGACGAGACGACGCCCCGGATCAACGCCGCCGAGCGGGCGCAGCGGCACGCCCGCATGGAGCAGGCCGAGCGGGACGGCGTCCTCGACTGGTCGCAGTGGTGGCAGCTCGCCGCCAAGGACCCGGTCCTCGCCGAGCCCACCGCCCGGCGCTACGAGATCTACGGCGAGCACGCGGACGGCGACATGCCGTCGGCGGCGTGGCACGCGCGCGTGCTGCGCGAGAAGGGCTTCGCGGAGGCCAGGCCGGTGTGGTGCTCGCCCTCGGACACCCTGCTGCTCGCCTTGAAGTAGCACGCGGAAGGGGGCGGTACGGAGTTCCCGTACCGCCCCCTCACCGTGTGTGCGGTCAGAGCACCTTGGACAGGAACGACTTCGTCCGCTCGTGCTGCGGATTCGTCAGCACCTCACGCGGGTGACCGGATTCGACCACCACACCGCCGTCCATGAAGACCAGGCTGTCGCCCACCTCGCGGGCGAAGCCCATCTCGTGGGTGACGACGATCATCGTCATTCCGGACTCGGCGAGGTCGCGCATGACGTCCAGGACGTCACCGACCAGCTCCGGGTCGAGCGCCGACGTCGGCTCGTCGAACAGCATCAGCTTCGGGTCCATGGCGAGGGCCCGGGCGATGGCGACGCGCTGCTGCTGGCCGCCGGAGAGCTGCATGGGGTAGCTGCCCGCCTTGTCGGCCAGGCCCACCCGGTCCAGGAGCTCCAGGGCACGCTGCCGGGCCTGGCCCCTGCTCACGCCCTTGACCTGGACCGGCGCCTCCATGACGTTCTCGACGGCCGTCATGTGCGGGAAGAGGTTGAAGCGCTGGAAGACCATGCCGATGTCCCGGCGCTTGCGGGCGACCTCGCTGTCCTTCAGCTCGTAGAGCTTGTCGCCCTTCTGGCGGTACCCGACCAGCTCCCCGTCCACGGACAGGCGGCCGGCGTTGATCTTCTCCAGGTGGTTGATGCACCTCAGGAAGGTCGACTTGCCGGAGCCGGAGGGGCCGATGAGGCAGAACACCTCGCCGGACTTCACCTCCAGGTCGATGCCCTTGAGGACTTCGAGGGGGCCGAAGCTCTTGTGGACGCCTTCGGCCTTCACCATGGGGGTCATGCGGTGCCTCCCGTCGGCTTCGAGCGGCTGGACAGGGACAGCACGTTCGCCTTGATCTTCTGGAACGGCGTGGCCGGGAGCGACCGGCTAGAACCACGCGCGTAGTACCGCTCCAGGTAGTACTGGCCGATGCTGAAGACCGAGGTGAGCAGCAGGTACCAGGCCGCCGCCAGGAACAGCATCTCGGCGGGGGCGCCGGAGGTCTGGCCGATGTCCTGGGCGGCACGGAGCAGCTCGGGATACTGGACGACCGAGACCAGCGAGGTCGTCTTCAGCATGTTGATGACCTCGTTGCCCGTCGGCGGCACGATCACGCGCATCGCCTGCGGGATGACGATCCGGCGCAGCGTCTTGGCGTGGCTCATGCCGAGCGCGTGCGACGCCTCGGTCTGGCCCTCGTCGACGGAGAGCAGACCGGCACGGCAGATCTCCGCCATGTACGCGGCCTCGTTGAGGCCGAGGCCCAGCAGCGCCGTCAGGAACGGGGTCATGAAGTCCGACCACTCGTCCTTGTAGAACGGCCCGAGGTTGATGTACTCGAAGACCAGGCCCAGGTTGAACCAGACGATGAGCTGCACCAGGACCGGGGTGCCGCGGAAGAACCAGATGTAGAACCACGCGATCGACGAGGTCACCGGGTTCTTCGACAGGCGCATCACGGCGAGCATGACGCCGCCGACGATGCCGATCACCATGGACAGCACGGTCAGCAGGAGCGTTTTGCCCACGCCGTCCAGGATGCGGTCGTCGAAGAAGTAGTCCGGGATCGCGCCCCAGTTGATCTTGCCCTGGGAGAACGCGTAGACGACCCCGACCAGCAGGGCGATGGCGACGACGGCGGAGATGTACCGCCCGTAGTGCCGGACCGGGATGGCCTTGATGGCCTCCGGCCCGGCCGGGGGCGTGTCGCCCGTCGTCTTGTCGATGTCAACAGTCACGGGTGTTGCCTTTCAGTGCCGCTGCGTCGCGGTCACTTGCCGCCGTTGATGGTGGCTTCCTTGATGGCGCCGTCCGTGACGCCCCACTTCTTCATGATCTTCTCGTACTCGCCGTTCGCGATGACGGCGTCCAGCGCGGCCTTGAGGGCGTCCCGCAGCTCCGTCTGGTTCTTGGCGACCGCGATGCCGTACGGAGCGGCCTCGATCTGCTCGCCGACGAGCTGGAAGTCCTTGCCGCCACCAGAGGTCTTCACGGCGTACGCGGCGACCGGGAAGTCGGACGAACCGGCGTCGGCGCCACCCGCGCGCAGACGGGTCTGGGCCTGCTGGTCGTTGTCGAAGGGCTCGATGGCGATCTTCTTGCCGGCCGGGCACTTCTTCGACTCGGCCTTGGCGAGGTCCTCGGAGACCGTGCCGCGCTGCAGCACGATCTTCTTGCCGCACAGGTCGGACCAGCCCTTGATGCCCTGGTCGTCGCCCTTCTTGGTGTAGATCGAGACACCGGCGGTGAAGTAGTCGACGAAGTCGACGCCCTCACCGACCTTCTTGCCGGTGTCGGAGTCGATGCCCTCCTGGCGGTCCTTGGTGTCGGTCATCGCGGACATGGCGATGTCGTACCGCTTGGAGCGCAGACCGGTGATCAGCGTGTCGAAGGTGCCGTTCTCGAACTGGAAGTCGACCCCGAGCTGCTTGCCCATGGCGGCGGCGAGGTCCGGGTCGATACCGACCGTCTTGCCCGCGCTGTCCTTGAACTCGACCGGGGCGTAGGCGATGTCGGAACCGACCTTGATGACGCCCTTGTCCCGGATCGCCTGCGGAAGCTTGTCGGCGAGCGGGGCCGACGCCGTCGCGGTCTGGCTGTCCGAGCCGTTGTCCTTCGTCTGGTCACCGCATCCGGTGAGCATCAGCGCGCCTGCGACCGCGATCGCACCGACCGCTGCTAGCCGGGACTGCGCGGCGGTCGTACGACGGGTGGAGCTTGCGGTCATGGTGGGTTCCTCCGGCGGATGGGTGGAGTTGCCGATGGGGCGGGCGCTGCCGATGGGTTCGGCAGTGCCGGGGACTGCCGACGGTGCCGGCAGTTCCGTGGGTCGACGAGAACACACGTCTTCGAGTGTCGCGACCTCGTGTGATTACGGCATCTTGCCATTCGGACGGCGCCATTCTGGGGGCCAGCCATGTCAAAATCGGATAACGGGCGACCCCCGAACCGCACCACTCCGGTACATCACGACCGGACCTTCTGCGGGAATCACTCCTTCCGGCCGGAAGATCTTCGGTATGTCCCGGGAATCCGATTCGGGGCCCGAAGGATTCGCTGATAGTTGACCGGTTGTCGGGGGATTGTCCAGACCTTGTCCTGATATTGGACGAAGAGTCGGGCGCCCGTGTGTGACCTTCGCGTTATGGACTCGTCGTCGGCGCCGTCCGTCCGGTATGAAGGGTCTTTACACCCCTCATCCGGGGCTCAGGGCGCGTGTGCGGCGCGCCCGTCGCGTATGCGCCCGTACGTATCACGTACACAGCACGACCACGGCCGTACGCGGTCCCGCCCACGCCTCACCAGGAGTGGCCACCCTCAAGCCAATGAAGATTTAAGGGGTAAAACGAAGTGGCAGCGGAGATCGTCAATCCTCGCAGCGAGAGCACGGCGGACCATACGGGTCACGAGGGCGGTGCGGAGCCCCTCGACTCCTTCGATCCGGCGTTCGCGCTCCACCGCGGCGGCAAGATGGCCGTGCAGGCCACGGTGCCGGTCCGTGACAAGGACGACCTGTCCCTGGCGTACACGCCCGGGGTCGCGAAGGTGTGCAGCGCGATCGCGGAGCAGCCGGAGCTCGTCCACGATTACACGTGGAAGTCGTCGGTCGTGGCCGTCGTGACGGACGGTACGGCCGTGCTGGGGCTCGGTGACATCGGGCCCGAGGCCTCCCTCCCGGTGATGGAGGGCAAGGCGATTCTGTTCAAGCAGTTCGGTGGCGTGGACGCGGTTCCGATCGCGCTGAACTGCACGGACGTCGACGAGATCGTCGAGACGGTGGTGCGCCTCGCGCCGTCGTTCGGCGGGGTCAACCTGGAGGACATCTCGGCGCCGCGGTGCTTCGAGATCGAGCGGAAGCTCCAGGAGCGGCTCGACATCCCCGTCTTCCACGACGACCAGCACGGTACGGCGGTCGTGACGCTGGCGGCCCTGCGGAACGCCGCTCGGCTGAGCAAGCGGGCGCTGGGGGAGCTGCGGGCCGTCATCTCCGGCGCCGGCGCGGCGGGTGTCGCCATCGCGAAGATGCTGGTCGAGGCCGGGATCGGGGATGTCGCGGTGGCCGACCGCAAGGGTGTCGTGTCGGTGGACCGGGACGATCTGACGGCGGTGAAGCGGGAGCTGGCCGGGTTCACGAACAAGGCGGGCATCAGCGGGTCGCTGGAGGCGGCGCTGGCCGGGGCCGATGTGTTCATCGGGGTGTCCGGTGGGACGGTGCCGGAGGACGCGGTCGCGTCGATGGCCGAGGGGGCTTTCGTTTTCGCCATGGCGAATCCGAATCCTGAGGTGCATCCCGAGGTCGCGCACAAGTACGCGGCCGTGGTGGCTACCGGGCGGTCGGACTTCCCGAACCAGATCAACAACGTGCTGGCCTTTCCGGGGATCTTCGCGGGTGCGCTGCAGGTGCGCGCGTCGCGGATCACGGAGGGGATGAAGCTGGCCGCCGCGGAGGCGCTGGCGGGCGTGGTCGGAGACGACCTCGCGGCCGACTACGTCATCCCGTCGCCGTTCGACGAGCGGGTCGCGCCGGCGGTGACGGCAGCGGTGGCGGCGGCTGCGCGGGCCGAGGGTGTGGCTCGGCGCTGACGTTCGCCTGTGTGGTGAGGTGGCCCTGCCCTGGTGGGTGGGGTCACTTTTTTGCCTTCGGGTGCGGCTGTTCGGGTGGCCGGCGCGTGCCTGTGGCGGCCTGAACGACATCCGTGCGTGCGCGGGTGCGGACACGCCCTAGCTGCGGGCAGTCGTGCCGCTTGGGGCGGCACCCGTCCCAAAGAAGCGGCACCCCGCTACGCCGGGCTGCGGACCCACCCGGCAGTGGCACCGACGCCGAGCGCGTGGCAAGAGGGTGTGTCTCACACGGGCCGGTGGTTCCCCGGGTCCGTTCGGGAACCTATCGTCAAGGTCATGTTCGCTGTCTACGCCGCCCGAATCGACCGCGACCAGCCACTGGCCGGCCTGGAGTTGGGAGAGCGTCCGGCTCCCGAGACCCGCCCCGGCTGGAGCACCGTCACGGTCAAGGCCGCCTCCCTCAACCATCACGACCTGTGGTCCCTGCGCGGCGTCGGTCTCGCAGAGGACAAACTGCCGATGATCCTCGGCTGTGACGCCGCCGGCGTCGACGAGGACGGCAACGAGGTCGTCCTGCACTCCGTGATCGGACAGAGCGGGCACGGGGTCGGCCCGAAGGAACCCCGTTCCATCCTCACCGAGCGCTACCAGGGCACCTTCGCCGAGCAGGTCGCCGTGCCGACCTGGAACATCCTGCCCAAGCCCAAGGAGCTCTCCTTCGAGGAGGCCGCCTGTCTGCCCACGGCGTGGCTGACCGCGTACCGGATGCTGTTCACCAACGCGGGCGTCCGGCCCGGCGACTCCGTGCTCGTGCAGGGCGCGGGGGGCGGTGTCGCCACGGCCGCCATCGTGCTGGGGAAGGCCGCCGGGCTCCGGGTCTTCGCCACGAGCCGGGACGAGGCCAGGCGGAAGCGGGCCGTGGAGCTGGGGGCCGTGGAGGCCCTGGAGTCGGGGGCGCGGCTGCCGCAGCGGGTCGACGCCGTGATCGAGACCGTCGGGGCCGCCACCTGGTCGCATTCCGTGAAGTCGCTGAAGCCCGGCGGCACGCTGGTGATCTCCGGTGCCACCAGTGGTGACCGGCCCTCTCATGCCGAACTGACCCGGATCTTCTTCCTGGAGCTCAAGGTCGTCGGGTCCACGATGGGCACCAAGGACGAGCTGGAGGACCTGCTCGCGTTCTGTGCCGCCACCGGTGTGCGGCCGGTCATCGACGAGGTGCTGCCCATGGACCGCGCGCGGGAGGGCTTCGAACGGCTGGCGTCCGGTGAGCAGTTCGGGAAGGTCGTGCTCACCCATCCCTGATCCCCGCTGAATGTGCTGACGGCCGGTCCGGGTTCGGGCCGGCCGTTTGGTTTGTCAACTGGGGTTGACGAAGGCGGGGTGTCAACGTAGGTTGACGTCATGACCGAAGCAACCGATCTGGCCGAGCGTGCGGGCGACCGTGATCCACGGGTCGGCCTGCGGGCCGTCGCCGCCCTGCGCAGGCTGCTGGAGCAGCTGGAAGCCGTACAGGTGCGCAACGCGCGCAACCAGGGCTGGTCGTGGCAGGAGATCGCCACCGAACTCGGTGTGAGCAGGCAGGCCGTGCACAAGAAGTACGGGAGGCATTGATGTTCGAGCGGTTCACGAAGGACGCCCGGAGCGTGGTCAAGGGCGCGTTCGAGTATGTGGAGGGGGGCGGTGGCGGGCAGGTCGTGGAGCCGGAGCATCTGTTGCTCGCGTTGCTCGACCGGGAGGGCAGCCGTGGCTCGTTCGCGCTCGCCGCTCTCGGGCTCGCCGAGCGGAGGGAGTCCGTGCGGGAGGCGCTGGGGGCGGCGCGGCGGCGGGCCGGGCTGTCGCAGGCCGAGGCCGACGCGCTCGCCGGGCTCGGGATCGATGTGGAGGAGATCGTCGCCCGGGTGGAGGAGGTGCACGGCGTCGGTGCCATGGCCGGTGACCGGAAGGACAAGGGGTGGTGGTCGGGGCGGGCCTCCTTCGGGCGCGGCGCCAAGGACGTCCTGGAGCGCTCCTTGCGGGCCGCCCTCGCCCAGCGGGACCGGCACATCGGTGACGAGCACATCCTGCTGGCCCTGACCATGCGCCCCGGCGTGCCGGCCGAGGTCCTCGCCGACCACGGGGTGACGTACGAGTCCCTGGTACGGGTGCTGTACGGGGGCGGCGAGGCCAAGGCCGGGTGACGGGCGGGGCGCCGGACGTCTACTTCTCCGGGGTGCGCAGCAGTGCTCCTATGTGGGCCGCCGCCGTCGACAGGTGGCGGCGGGCGTCGCGCAGTTGGTCGGGCGTGACGCCGTGGTCCCGGGCCGCGTCGCGGATGTCGTCCCGGAAGCGGTCGAGCAGGCGGTCCAGGTCGCGGGCGGGGTCGCCGGTGGAGTCCGCGGCGTCCTCATGGGCCCAGGTCGGTTCGTAGGCGGCCGGGAAGTCCTCGGGGGTCTGTGAGGGTGTCGGCTGCGAGGCCGGTTTGCCGGTGCCGGTGCCGGTGCTGGTGCCGGTGCCGGTCCAGTCGAAGCCGAAGTCCTTTCCGTAGTCCTTGCCGAACTCGCCGACCTCCTTGGCCAGTTCACTCAGGCCCTCGCGCAGTCCCGTGGGCCAGTCGCCGCGGGCGAAGTGGTCCTGGACCTGCTCCTGGACCCGGCGGGCGATGCGCTGCACCTGCTCCTGGGCCTGGGCGCGGGCCTGTTCCTGGGCCTCCTTGGCCTGGCGACGGGCGCGCTGGGCGTCCTCACGGGCGCGGCGGCTCTCGTCCTTGGCGCGGCGGGCCTGCTCCTTCCATTCCTGCCTGGCGCGCCGCATCTCCTCCTTGGCGACGCGCCAGGCTTCCTTGTCGCCGTACTGCCCGAAGTCCCCGAAGGGGGCGTCCTCCGCGCCACGGGGCTTGGTGCCGTTCTCCCGGCGGGCCTCGCTCGCGGCGGCGCGCATCTCGCGGCGCAGGTCGCCGGCGGCCCCGCGCACGTCGGCGCGGATCTCCGCAGCCAGTTCCGCGACCGACTCCCGGATCTCCAGCTCCAGGTCGGCCAGTTCGCCGCTGCGCTCGGCCAGTTCGGCGCGGCCCGCGTCGGTGATCGAGTACACCTTGCGGCCGCCCTCCGTGGTGTGGGTGACCAGGCCCTCGGCCTCCAGCTTGGCCAGGCGCGGGTAGACCGTGCCCGCCGAGGGTGCGTACAGCCCCTGGAAGCGCTCTTCAAGGAGGCGGATCACCTCGTAGCCGTGGCGGGGGGCCTCGTCCAGCAGCTTCAGCAGGTAGAGGCGGAGGCGGCCGTGGGCGAAGACGGGGGGCATGTCAGAGCACCTTCTTGTCGGTCGTGCCGTCGGCCGGGACACCGGCGTCGGCGGCGCCCCGGTCGGAGACGGAATTGTCTCCCGGCCGGGCCGGCGGGTCGTCCTGCGGGTCGGCCGGCGAGCTGCCGGTGCCCGGACGGGTGTCCCACGGTTCGTCGGGCTCGTCCTGCCTGGAGGGGCGGCGCAGCAGGGCGATCGAGCCGGAGACCGTGGTCGCTCGCAGCGTGCCGTTGCCCGCGCCCAGACGGCCCGTGATCTTGTGGGCGCCCCACTGGCCCTGCACCCGCAGATCGTCGAAGGCGTTGGAGATCGAGCCGCTCGCCGTGTTGGCCTCGACCTCCGCGTCCGCCGGGTCCGGCAGCCGGATCGCGATCTCGCCCGAGACGCTGGTCAGCCGTACGTCCGTCGGGCCGCCGGGGTCGAGGTCTACGATCATGGAGCCGCTGACGGAGTCGGCCCGCACGGAGGAGCCGGAACCCTCGACCACCGTGAGGTCGCCCGAGACGGAGTTGAACCGGAGGTCGCCGGTCACGTCCTGGGCCTCCACGCTCCCGGAGACCGTGTCGGCGCGGACCGGGCCGGAGAGCGCCACGAGGGTCGTGTCGCCCGTGACGCCCTTCACCACCGCCGGTCCCTCGATCCCGGAGATCACGGCTGCCGCGCCGACCACGCCCACCTCCACCCGGGTGGAGGCCGGGACGGCCAGGGAGACCACCGCGCTGCGGCGCCAGCCCTTGCGGTCCAGCCACTTGAGGAAGCCCTTCCAGGGCAGGTCCTCGTAGGCCACCGTGAGAGTCCCGTCCTGCTGGGTCACCATCAGGGGCGGACCCTCGATCTCGGAGACCTCCAGGCGGGCGGAACCTTCGTCCGTGCCCACCACGTTCACCGTTCCGTTGACGAGACGCACGTGGAGCTCGGTCACGGGCTCGTCGAAGGTGAGTTTCCTCGGCTCCGTGACAGACCACTCGGACATGGGGCAGACCTCCCGACATGACGCGCCATATCGCGTCTTCTGTGAATCACGATATATCGTGGTCGGGGAAAGTCAAGACACCCGTTTCGGGGACCTCGGGACGCACAAAAGTGCTCAAAGAGGGGTGATTCGCCCTAGCGTGTGACCATGCCGACGGAAGCCGACCGCACCGGTCCAGCCCCCGGGGCGCTGCTGTTGTGCCGGGCGGTGCCCGGGGCCGTCGCCCCCGTCGCCCACCTGTTGCGGGAACGGATGCAGCTCACCCGGGCGGGCGACGAATGGAGCGTTCTCGTCCCCGAGGGCGGGCCCTGGCGGGACGCCGGCGAGCCTGTCGACCGTGTGGTCACCGGCTGGGCCACGGCCCTCGCGGTCGGCGCGCCCTGGCCCGTTCTCGCCTTGTGGTGGGACGCCGACCACGCGGGCTTCGCGCTCGCTTCCGGTTTCCGCCGCCCGGTCGGCTTCGTCTGGCTCGCGAGCGGTGTCCCGGTGGGGGAGGAGGAGGCGATGCGCACCTTCGCCGCGCGCGTGGGCCTCGACCCCGTCCTGGACCTCCAGGCCCTCGACCAGCTGACGAAGGCCGACTCCGCGGCCGACGCCCGCGCCCGTCTGCGCGGCCTCCTGGCGGTCCTCGCGCGCGTGGGCGTCTCACTGCCGCCGGAACTCGCCCCCGGCGAGCCCGCCGACCGCCTCCGGGAAGCCGCCGCACTCCAGCCGGGCAGCCTCCCGGTCGCATGGCCGGGCCGGCGCGAGGCGGTCGCGGAACGCGACACCGTCGACCACAGCCGCCTGGGCCCCTGGATGCCCTGGACCGGCGGCCCCAGGGCCCGCGCCCTGGCCCTCGCCCAGGTGGCGGCGGGCCTCCCGCTCATCGCCTGGGGGCTACGGCGCCCCAGCGGCGGCTGGGGCTGGGCCACGGCCGGAGCGCTGCTCCTGGCTCATGGCGCACTGGGCCTGGCGTACGACGTCACGCACCCGCGCGACTGACCGCCCGGGAGCGTCCTACTCCTCGTCCTCGTCGTCCAGCCGCGCCAGCCACGTGGCCAGCCGCTCCACCGGCACCTCGAAGTCGGGGTTGAGGTCGACGAACGTCCGGAACTGCTCGGCCAGCCACTCGAAGGAGACCTCCTCCTCGCCGCGCCGCTTCTCCAGTTCCTCGATGCCACGGTCCGTGAAGTACATGCCGTCAAGTTTATGTGCGCGCAAACGGCCGGGCCGCACCCCCGAAGCGGGGATGCGGCCCGGTCACGTGGAACGCGCGAGGGCGCTTACGCGTCGAACACCTCACGCACCAGCTGCTCCTGCTCGGCCTGGTGCCGCTTCGCGGAACCCACTGCCGGGGACGAGCTGTGCGGGCGCGAGATGCGGCGCAGTCGCTCGCCGTGCGGGACGTCCGCGCCGACCGCCAGGTCCAGGTGGTCGATCAGGTTGAGCGCGATGAACGGCCAGGAACCCTGGTTCGCCGGCTCCTCCTGGGCCCACAGGTACTTCTCGGCGTTCGGGTACTTCTTGATCTCCGCCTGGAGCTCGGCACCCGGCAGCGGGTACAGGCGCTCGATGCGGATGATCGCCGTGTCCGTGACGCCGCGCTTCTGACGCTCGGCCTCCAGGTCGTAGTAGACCTTGCCGGCGCAGAAGACGACCTTCTTGACCGCGGCCGCGTCCACCGACGCGTCGCCGATGACCGGCTGGAACTGGCCGGTCGTGAACTCCTCCGCCTTCGAGGCCGCCGCCTTCAGACGCAGCATCGACTTCGGAGTGAAGACCACCAGCGGCTTGTGGTGCGGGTTGTGCACCTGCCACCGCAGGAGGTGGAAGTAGTTCGACGGCGACGTCGGCATGGCGACCGTCATGTTGTTCTGGGCGCACATCTGGAGGAAGCGCTCCGGGCGGGCGGACGAGTGGTCCGGGCCCTGGCCCTCGTAGCCGTGCGGGAGGAGCAGGACCACACCGGAGGTCTGGGCCCACTTCTGCTCGGCCGACGAGATGAACTCGTCCACGACCGTCTGCGCGCCGTTGACGAAGTCGCCGAACTGCGCCTCCCACATCACGAGCGCCTCGGGGCGGGCCAGCGAGTAGCCGTACTCGAAGCCCATCGCCGCGTACTCGGAGAGGAGGGAGTTGTAGACGTTCAGACGCGCCTGGTCCTCGGAGAGGTACTGCAGCGGCGTGTACTCGTCGCCCGTGCTGCGGTCGATGATGACCGCGTGGCGCTGGCCGAACGTACCGCGCTGCGAGTCCTGGCCGGCCAGGCGGACCGGGACGCCCTCCAGGAGGAGGGAGCCGACCGCGAGGGTCTCGCCCATGCCCCAGTCGATCGTGCCGTCCTCGACCATCGACGCCCGGCGCTGGAGCTGCGGCAGCAGACGCGGGTGGACGGTGATGTGGTCGGGGATGTTGACCTGGGACTCGGCGATCCGCTTGACGACCTCCGTGGTCACCGCGGTGTTCACGGCGACCGGGAACTCGGCCTGCGGGTCGGTGGGCTCCGCGGCGGCCGGCTGCGAGGTGGCCTCGCGGACCTCCGTGAAGACCTTCTCGAGCTGGCCCTGGTAGTCCTGGAGCGCCTGCTCGGCCTCTTCCAGGGTGATGTCGCCGCGACCGATGAGGGACTCGGTGTAGAGCTTGCGCACCGAGCGCTTCTTGTCGATCAGGTCGTACATCAGGGGCTGGGTGAAGGCCGGGTTGTCCGACTCGTTGTGACCGCGGCGGCGGTAGCAGATGAGGTCGATCACCACGTCCTTGTTGAACGCCTGGCGGAACTCGAAGGCCAGCCGGGCCACGCGGACCACGGCCTCCGGGTCGTCACCGTTCACGTGGAAGATCGGGGCCTCGATCATGCGGGCCACGTCCGTCGCGTACATGGAGGAACGCGAGGACTCGGGGGCCGCGGTGAAGCCGACCTGGTTGTTGATGACGATGTGGACCGTGCCGCCGGTGCGGTAGCCGCGCAGCTGCGACATGTTCAGGGTCTCGGCCACCACGCCCTGGCCCGCGAAGGCCGCGTCGCCGTGGATCGCCACCGGCAGGACCGTGAAGTCCGTGCCGCCCTTGCCGATGATGTCCTGCTTGGCGCGGGAGACGCCTTCCAGGACCGGGTCGACGGCTTCGAGGTGCGACGGGTTCGCGACCAGGCTGACCTTGATCTGCTCGCCGTCGAGGCCCGTGAAGGTGCCCTCGGCGCCCAGGTGGTACTTCACGTCGCCGGAGCCGTGCATCGACTTCGGGTCGAGGTTGCCCTCGAACTCGCGGAAGATCTGGGCGTACGACTTGCCGACGATGTTGGCCAGGACGTTCAGACGGCCGCGGTGGGCCATGCCGACGACGACCTCGTCCAGGCGGGACTCCGCAGCGCTGTCGAGGACCGCGTCCAGCAGCGGGATGACGGACTCGCCGCCCTCCAGGGAGAAGCGCTTCTGGCCGACGTACTTGGTCTGGAGGAACGTCTCGAAGGCCTCGGCCGCGTTCAGACGGCGCAGGATGCGCAGCTGCTCCTCGCGCTCCGGCTTGGAGTGCGGGCGCTCCACACGGTCCTGGATCCACTTGCGCTGCTTCGGGTCCTGGATGTGCATGAACTCGATGCCGGTGGTGCGGCAGTACGAGTCGCGCAGGACGCCGAGGATGTCGCGCAGCTTCATCATCGACTTGCCGGCGAAGCCGCCGACGGCGAACTCGCGCTCCAGGTCCCAGAGCGTGAGGCCGTGCTCGGTGATGTCCAGGTCGGGGTGCTTGCGCTGCTGGTACTCCAGCGGGTCGGTGTCGGCCATGACGTGGCCGCGGACCCGGTAGGAGTGGATCAGCTCGAAGACGCGGGCGGCCTTCGTGACGTCGTCGTCGTGGCTCGCGTCGATGTCCTTGAGCCAGCGGACCGGCTCGTAGGGGATGCGCAGCGCCTCGAAGATCTCGTCGTAGAAGTTGTTCTCGCCGAGCAGGAGGTTCGCGACCTGGCGCAGGAACTCGCCGGAGGCGGCGCCCTGGATCACCCGGTGGTCGTAGGTCGACGTGAGCGTCATGACCTTCGAGATGCCGAGCTTGTTCAGGGTGTCCTGGGAGGTGCCCTGGAACTCCGCCGGGTAGTCCATGGAGCCGACGCCCATGATCACGGACTGGCCGGGCATCAGACGCGGCACCGAGTGGACCGTGCCGAGGCCGCCGGGGTTGGTCAGGGAGACCGTGACCCCGGAGAAGTCGTCCATCGTCAGCTTGCCGTCGCGGGCGCGGCGGACGATGTCCTCGTAGGCCTGCCAGAACTCGAAGAAGTTCAGCGTCTCGGCCTTCTTGATCGCCGCGACGACCAGCTGGCGGTCGCCGTTCGGCTTGACCAGGTCGATGGCGAGGCCGAGGTTGACGTGCTCCGGCTTGACCAGGGTCGGCTTGCCGTCCACCTTCGCGAACGCGTAGTTCATCGCCGGCATCGCCTTGATGGCCTGGACCATCGCGTAGCCGATGAGGTGCGTGAAGGAGATCTTCCCGCCGCGCGCCCGCTTGAGGTGGTTGTTGATGACGATGCGGTTGTCGAACAGCAGCTTCACCGGGACCGCGCGCACGGACGTGGCCGTGGGCAGCTCCAGGGAGGCGTCCATGTTCTTCGCGACCGCGGCGGCGGGGCCGCGCAGCACGACCTGCTCGGGACCCGAGGGGGCTTCGCCGGCGGGCTCGGCCTTCGGCTTCGCGGCGGCGGCCGGCTTGGCGGCGGCCGGAGCCGCCTTCGCCGGAGCGGGAGCCTGAGCCGGGGCCTGCGCGGCGGGCTTCGCCGGAGCGGGAGCCGGCGCGGCGGCCGCGGGCTGCTGGGCCGCCGGGGCGGGGGCCGCGGCCTGGGCGGGGGCGGCCTGGGCCGCCGGCTGAGCGGTGGTGGTCCCCGCGGCCCCCGCGGCCGCGGTACCCGCCGGAGCCGAGGCGGCAGCCGCCCCCGGCTTGTAGTCGGCGAAGAAGTCCCACCAGGCTCGGTCTACCGAATTCGGGTCCTGGAGGTACTGCTGATAGATCTCGTCGACGAGCCACTCGTTGGCACCGAACGACGCGGCAGGGTTCTTCCCCGCTTGGTCGGTGTCGGTCGAGATGCTCGAGTTACTGGGGGACTGTGGCGACACGGCGGCAACCGCCCTCTTCCGCTTCACAAGATGATGGACAGCGGGAATCAAGGCTACGCCCCTGGGACCGGGTAGGTCAGGTCGGGCCCGTTCAACGTCGCGCAAGTCACATCTCGGAGCGTGTTTCGGGGCTTGAAATGGCGGGAAACAAGCGTGGTTCCGCTTAAAGAGGGAAGGGCGCGGCCGGGCCTCATGCGCCGACGGCGCGGGCCTGTGCCTGATCACACGTGTCCGTCAGCGCGGACGCTCGTGGATCTTGTGGCTCCGCTTCGAACTTTACGTCAACTTGGCAGAGATGGAAGTCCCGGAAGGGTGACAAGAATCCGGCAACCCCGCTCGGATTCAGCCACTCCGATGCGCCCGCCGTGCAGATCCACCGCCCAGCGGGCGATGGCCAGGCCGAGACCCGTGCCGCCGTCGCTGCCAGGACCCTGCGACCGCTTGGCGCTGCCGCGGTTGAACCGCTCGAAGACGCGGTGCCACTCGGACTTCGGAATACCGGGGCCCTCGTCCAGGACCTCCAGCTCCAGCGACTCCGGCAGCGAGCCGCGCCGCGCCTTGACCGTCACACGGCCGTGCGGCGGGCTGTGCTTGACGGCGTTGTCGATGAGGTTGGCCACGACCTGGTGGATGCGCTCCGGGTCGGCGTGCGTGGTCAACTCCGGCGGGTGGACGTCGAGGTGCAGATGGACGTCCGTACGGGTGTGACTGCCCGAGCCGGTGGCGATGCCCGCGCGCACGGAGGCGACCATGTTGGCCTCCTTGAGCACGCCGGACAGATACGGCCACACCTCGAACCGCCGCTGTTTCAGCGGTACGACGCCGTTGTCCAGGCGGGACAGGTCCAGCAGCGTCTCCACCAGCCGGCCGAGCCGCTCGGTCTGCTTCAGGGCCGTGCGCATCGTCTCCGGGTCGGCCTGTGTGACGCCGTCGACGATGTTCTCCAGCACCGCGCGCAGTCCCGCGATGGGGGTGCGCAGTTCGTGCGAGACGTTCGCCACCAGCTCCTTGCGCTGGCGGTCCTGGGCCTCCAGCTCGTCGGCCATGGCGTTGATCGTGACGGCCAGATCGCCCAGCTCGTCACGGCGGTTGTCCCGCACCCGGCGGGTGTAGTCACCCTGCGAGATGGAACGGGCCACGGCCGTCATCTCGTCCAGCGGGGCGGTGAGCGAATGGGCCACGAACTGCGTAATGAGCAGTGTGGCGATCATCGAGAAGACCGTGATGAAGCGCAGCTCCGTCTTCGTGTGCACCGCGATCACCGACAGGCCCGTCGTGATCAGCACCGAGATGACGACCAGCGCGCCCAGTTTGGTCTTGATCGAGAACGGGCTCACCCCGCCCCAGGGTTCCGGATCCCCGGGGCCTCTCCGTGCTCCCGGCCCGCCGCTCATGGCGTCGGGGTCTCCAGGGCGTAGCCCACGCCGTGCACGGTACGGATCCGCTCGGCGCCGATCTTCCGGCGCAGCGCCTTGATGTGGCTGTCGACCGTCCGGGTACCGGAGGCGTCCGCCCAGTCCCAGACCTCGGCGAGCAACTGCTCGCGCGAGAGCACCGCGCGCGGGGTGTTCGCCAGGCACACGAGGAGATCGAACTCGGTGGGCGTGAGGTGAACATCCTCACTGCGCACCCGGACCCGGCGCTGCGCGTGGTCGATCTCCAGTTCGCCGAGGCGCAGGATGCCGCTGCGCGGCGTCGCGGCGGCCAGCGCGGCCCGCTCAACACGGCGCAGCAGCACGTGCACACGCGCCGCCAGCTCCCGCATCGAGAACGGCTTCGTCATGTAGTCGTCGGCGCCGACGCCCAGCCCGACCAGCATGTCGGTCTCGTCGTCGCGCGCGGTGAGCATCATCACCGGCACCGGCCGGGCGGCCTGCACGCGTCGGCAGACCTCCAGACCGTCGAAGCCGGGCAGCATGATGTCGAGGATCAGCAGGTCGGGCTGCCAGGCCTCGGCCGTGTCGACGGCGGCCGGACCGTCACCCGCTGTTTGCACGAGGAATCCCTCGGCTCGCAGGCGGGTCGCGATGGCGTCCACGATCGTGGCGTCGTCCTCGACGACGAGAACCCGGCGCTGTGCGCCCGGGGTAGCCGTCGCCGAACCGTTGTGGGAGGTGTGTGTCTGCTCCATCGCCCGCCCCTGGGGTGTGCTTTCCGGGATCAGTGGGGTGATCCCTCGGTCTGCGCATGGTTGCGATTGACGCTTGAATGATCGGCGTCAGAGGAGCAGCGTACGGGGAGTCAGTACACCTTTGCTATCCAGGGCTGATGCCGAGGTGCACGACGTCCGGAACGCCCCGGGCAACCGGGATCTCTTCGGTACGCACCTGCTGGAACCCGACATTCCGCAGGGTTTCTTCGAATTCCGGAGAGGGCTCGGCGGACCAGACGGCGAGCACTCCACCGGGCCTCAACACCCGTGCGCAGCTTGCCAGTCCGGCTTCTCCGTAGAGATTTCCGTTGCCCTCCGTGACGGTCCAGCCGGGTCCGTTGTCGATGTCGAGGCACAGGGCGTCGTACGTGTCGGATGTCTCATTGACGTAGGCCACGAGATCGGCTTCGACGATTTTCGTGCGGGGATCGGCGAGGGCCTCGGCGGAGAACGCGGAGAGCGGGCCGTCGAGATGCCATTCGACGATGGCGTGCTCGCGTTCCACGACCGTGATCCCTACCCAGCGCGGGTCCGCGGCCGCGTGGGCGAGGGAGAAACCGACGCCGAGTCCGCCGATCAGCACGTCGGGGCGGTCCCGGCCGGCCAGGGCGTCCAGGGCCGCGTCGACCAGCCGCCGCTCCGAGCGGCCGTCGGAGGTGTCCATCAGGAAACAGCCGTTCGCGATGATCTCCAGCCGGTCGTCGTGCCGTCGCAGCACGACCTCGCCGTGCGGCCCCTCGCGTCGGTCCAGCACGTGGGGGATGTCGTTCGAGGTGGGCATCCGAGCATCCTGGCAGGTGGGGGGTGTCCGGCGCCAAGAATTTCGGAGCGGCCGGCGGGGGACGCGGTGGGCTGCTGTCAGGTTGCTGTGAATCGGCTCTCGCGTGGCGCCCGTCACAGACAGGGAGCGAAGGTGCGCGAAGTGTGGGGCGTGACGGAAGGAGCGCCCGCCGTGGATCGCACCGCGCCGGCCGACAGGACGGCCACGCCGACGCCGACGGGCACGCCCGTCCCCGATGGGCCGGGGCTGCTGGACGGGGTGCCGCGGCAGCGGACCGGCGGCCGAGGGTCGTGCGGGACCGTGGACCCGGGCGGACGAGAGCCCACCGCGGTGGAGACGCCCCGGCCTCGGCTCCGGACGCCGAGACCGTGGCGGCTGCTCCCGACTCCCACGGGTACGCCGTTCACCTTCGGATACGCGATCGTCCTCGGTCTGACCTCGCTGATCTCCGCGTACGCGGACCCCGCTCTGGTGCACGCCCTGCTCCAGGGTTCCAGTACGGATGTGGCGCACCTGGCGCGGACGCCGGAGCTGGTGCTGGTCGGCAGCGCGCTGTGGCTCGCGGGCGGGGTGGCCTCGCCGTTCGCGATCGGGTTCGTGCTCGTGCTGACCGCGCTGGAACGGCGGATCGGCGGTCTGCGCACGGCCGGTGTCTTCCTGCTCGGGCACGTCCTCGCCACCCTGGCGACGGAGGTCCCGGTCGGGCTCGCGGTGCTGGCGGGTCAGCTCCCCGGAAGTTCGCTGCACCGACTCGACTACGGCGTCAGCTTCGGCGTCGCCGCCGGCACCGGCGCCCTGGCCGGACTGCTGCCGCCCTGGCTGCGCGTGCCGCTGCTGGCCGGCTTCGGCGGGATGCTGCTCCAGGACCTGCTCGCCTTCACCGACCCGATGACCAACTGGGGGCACCTGATCGCCCTGGCCATCGGTGTCGCGACCTGGCCGGTGGTCCGGCGGTGGCAGGCGAGGGACCCCGGCTCCCCCGGACCGGTCCGGGGCTGACGGCGGGGCCGTTCAGGTCCGCGGGCAGTGCTTCGCGCTGGTGAGCAGGGCCACCACCTCCCAGCCGAGCGCCTCGTAGAGCCCTCGTCCCGCGGGCGTACCGGCGAGGACACCGGTCCGTGCGCCCTGCCGGACGGCGGTCGTCTGCAACGTCCGCATGACGAGGCTGCCGAGTCCCTTGCGGCGATGCTCCGGTGCCGTCTCGATCTGGTCGGCCACGGCGGTGCTGCCGGTCGGGGTGATCTGGCCGCGCGCCGCCAGCGAACCGTCCGGGGCGGCCACCATCACGCGCGTCACTCCGCCACGCGACCAGCTCCGCAGCCGGTAGCCGTCGGGCACGTCCGGAAGGTCCCCCTGGGTCAGCGGGACCGTCATCAGGTAGCCGGGCTCGGGGTCGATCCACCAGGTGTCGTCCAGCCAGCCGGCGACCACGGACGGGTCCCGGAACGCCTTCAGCCACACCCCGGCCCCGGTCACCGCGCCGGCCACCTTGCGGACGGTCGCCTCGTCGAGGTCGTCGCCGGTCGCGCCGAACACATGCCGGGTGACGTGTCCGTACATCCCCACGTCGATCGTGCAGCCCCACGGCTCGGGCACGGGCGGAGCCGCCCCGCGCGACACGACCCACCCGTCCACCCACGCCTGCACGGTCTCGTCCATGCCGCCCCCTGGTAATAGGCACTCACCGGATTGATCTGTTACGTCGCTGACTCTACGGCCCCGATCGCCCCTGGTGTCACGGTCGATCGCTCACAGCGAACGGCGGGTGGGGAACATCCGGCGGCTCCCGCGCATTGAGTCGGCATAGCTCAACTTGACTGCTGAAGGGGAGATCATGGCTTCGACGTCCACACCGCTCACCCTGCCCGTGCTGCCGCTCGACGACGAGGTCGTCCTGCCCGGGATGGTGGTCCCGCTGGACCTGAGCGACTCCGAGGTCCGTGCCGCGGTGGAGGCCGCCCAGGCCGCTGCTCGGACAACGCCCGGAAAGCCCCGGGTACTCCTGGTGCCGCGCATCGACGGCACGTACGCCGGCACCGGTGTCCTCGGCACCGTCGAGCAGGTGGGCCGGCTGGCCGACGGCGACCCGGGCGCGCTGATCCGCGGCCGGGGGCGGGTGAGGATCGGTGCGGGGACCACGGGTCCCGGCGCGGCCCTCTGGGTCGAGGGCACCCGCGTCGACGAATCCGTCCCGGAGCCGCTGCCCGGGCAGGTCGCCGAACTGGTCAAGGAGTACAAGGCCCTCGCCACCGCGTGGCTGCGCAAGCGCGGCGCCTGGCAGGTCGTCGACCGGGTCCAGGCCATCGACGACGTCTCGGCGCTCGCCGACAACTCCGGCTACTCGCCGTTCCTGACCACCGATCAGAAGGTCGAGCTGCTGGAGACCGCCGACCCGGTGGCCCGGCTGAAGCTCGCGACCCAGCAGCTGCGCGACCACCTCGCCGAGCAGGACGTGGCCGAGTCCATCGCCAAGGACGTCCAGGAAGGCGTCGACAAGCAGCAGCGCGAGTTCCTGCTGCGGCGTCAGCTCGAAGCGGTCCGCAAGGAGCTGCGCGAGCTGAACGGCGAGCAGGAGGGCGAGGAGTCCGACGACTACCGCGCCCGCGTGGAGGCCGCCGACCTGCCCGAGAAGGTCCGCGAGGCCGCGCTCAAGGAGGTCGACAAGCTGGAGCGGTCCTCCGACCAGTCGCCCGAGGGCTCCTGGATCCGCACCTGGCTCGACACGGTCCTGGAGATGCCGTGGAACGAGCGCACCGAGGACGCGTACGACATCCAGGGCGCCCAGGCCGTCCTCGACGCCGAGCACTCCGGCCTTCAGGACGTCAAGGAGCGGATCACCGAGTACCTGGCGGTGCGCAAGCGGCGTACCGACCGCGGGCTGGGCGTGGTCGGCGGGCGGCGCGGCGGTGCCGTGCTCGCGCTCGTGGGTCCGCCCGGCGTCGGCAAGACCAGCCTGGGCGAGTCCGTCGCCCACGCGATGGGGCGCAAGTTCGTGCGCGTCGCCCTCGGCGGCGTCCGCGACGAGGCCGAGATCCGCGGTCACCGGCGTACGTACGTCGGTGCCCTGCCCGGCCGGATCGTCCGCGCCGTCAAGGAGGCCGGGTCGATGAACCCCGTCGTGCTGCTCGACGAGATCGACAAGGTGGGCTCGGACTTCCGGGGCGACCCGGCCGCGGCGCTGCTCGAAGTGCTCGACCCGGCGCAGAACCACACCTTCCGGGACCACTACCTGGAGGTCGAGCTGGACCTGTCGGACGTGGTCTTCCTCGCGACCGCCAACGTCCTGGAGGCCATCCCGGAGGCCCTGGCCGACCGGATGGAGATCGTCCGCCTGGACGGCTACACCGAGGACGAGAAGGTCGTCATCGCCCGCGACCACCTGCTGCCGCGCCAGCTGGAGCGGGCCGGGCTCGACAAGGACGAGGTGGCCATCGACGAGGGCGCCCTGCGCAAGCTCGCCGGTGAGTACACGCGCGAGGCGGGCGTGCGAACCCTGGAGAGGTCGATCGCACGGCTGCTGCGCAAGGTCGCGGCCCAGCACGAACTGGGTGAGCGGGAGCTGCCGTTCACCGTCCGGGACGAGGACCTGCGCTCTCTGATCGGACGGCCGCACCACGTGCCCGAGTCCGCCCAGGACCCGGCCGAGCGCCGGACGTCCGTGCCGGGCGTGGCGACGGGCCTCGCGGTGACGGGCGCCGGCGGTGACGTGCTGTACGTCGAGGCGTCGCTGGCCGACCCGGAGACCGGTGCGGCCGGGCTGACCCTGACCGGTCAGCTGGGGGACGTGATGAAGGAGTCCGCGCAGATCGCGCTGAGCTTCCTGCGCTCCCGCGGCGCCGAGCTGGAACTGCCGGTGGGTGACCTGAAGGACCGGGGTGTGCACATCCACTTCCCGGCGGGCGCGGTCCCCAAGGACGGCCCCAGCGCCGGCGTCACGATGACCACGGCCCTCGCCTCGCTGCTGTCCGGCCGTCTGGTCCGCACGGACGTGGCGATGACCGGCGAGGTCTCGCTGACCGGCCGGGTCCTGCCGATCGGCGGCGTGAAGCAGAAGCTGCTGGCCGCCCACCGCGCCGGGGTCACCACCGTGATCATCCCCAAGCGCAACGAACCCGACCTGGACGACGTCCCGGCGGAGGTGCTGGACAAGCTCGACGTCCACGCCGTCACCGACGTCCGCCAGGTCCTGGAGCTGGCGCTCGCGCCCGCCACGGCGGATGCGACGCCTGAGGTTCCGGTGGCCGCGTGACGGAGGTCACCGGATGAGGGAAGGCCCGGGTCCCGTGAGGGAGGCCCGGGCCTTCACCCTGTGGCGGCCCTGTGGACGCGCGCCCCGTGACCTGCGGAATACTTGCCGAGCTGCGGCGACGGCCGCGGAGGGCGGAAAATGCAGGTAGCGGGCGACGACCGAGGCAGGACTCACGTGCACCAGGACGGCAACGACGACGGACACCGGGACGCCTCTCTGGCCGGAACCGGTGTGGATCAGCCGGCCTTTCTGGCGCTGGAGCGGGAGCTGACCGTGCTGCTGCGGCGGGCCCGGGCCAGCCAGGGCGAGATGGCCCGGGAGGTCCACCCCGACCTGGAGTCGTCGGCGTACGGCCTGCTCGTACGGCTGGACGAGTGCGGCAAGCAGCGGGCCACCGAGCTCGCCGCCTACATCGGCGTCGGCAAGGCCACCATGTCCCGCCAGCTGCGGGCCCTGGAGGAACTGGGCCTGGTCGCGCGCGAACCCGACCCCGCCGACGGACGCGCCTGGCTCGTCGCCCTCACCCAGGAGGGCCACGACCGGGTCCGCCGGGTGCGCGAGGCCCGCCGCGCCCGCTACGCCGGCCGCCTGGCCGACTGGGACACCCACGAGGTCACGGAACTGGCCCGGCTGCTGCACCAGCTCAACCGCGGCATGGAGAAGTAGCCCGCAGTCCCGGGTGTTCAGAACTCGACGTACACGACCGTCGCGTCGTCGTGCGTCTTGCTCCGGCCCAGGAACGAGCCGGCCGAATCCGCCCGTTCCAGCGTCCGTACCCGGTCCACCAGCGCCTGTGGCCCCTCCTTGCGCAGGAGGTGGAAGCAGTCCGTCCAGTCGCCTTCATCGAACCGCTCCACCCAGCGGGTCGCCCCGTCCGTCAGTGCGGCCAGGGCGCGCACCTCACGGCGGGGCAGGGTTCCGGTCACCGCCCGGCGGGACACCGAGGGGTCGGCGGCCGCCGTGAAGAAGCCGCCTTCCTTGTTGCGGAGTGTGGAGTCCACCAGCGCGTCCGTGGCCAGGGCGGAGCGGGGGAGAAGGGCCAGACGGTCGTCCAGGACGGGCGTCACCACGCCGTCCGGGGACTCCACGAGAAGAGCCGAGTCCGACAGGACCAGGTACTCCACCGTCTCCGGGGACCAGCGGGCCACGACCACCGTGGCCTGAGGTGTGCGGGGGTGAGAAAGGTCACAGGTTGAGGCGTGCGCCTCGGCGGTACGCGCGATGGCACGGGACAAGGCGTCGACCAGAGGAACATCCGGGAGTGAAACGGTCAGTTCGGTCAGCGCTCCCCCGAGGCGCGCGGTGAACCAGGGGACGGAATGCAGACATCCCGTCCCGGCCTTCGGAGGCGTGACACCGTCCAGGACGACGACCGAACCACCCTGTCCGGAGGCCGGTAGTCCGACACTGGCGAAGTCCTCGTTGGGGCGGTCCGCGTCCCCCGGCTCCGAGGCGAGTTCAGTACGCATCCAGCCAGTCTGCACGACCCCTTCACAAGGTTCGCAAAAGGCTGGCAATGGTTGCCGGACGGGTGCGCTCTTGCAGGTCAGGCGCCCCGTTTGGGATGGAATGCTTTGTTCCGGGAAGGCGTGGTGGCGAATATTGCCACCACCCGCCCGCGGCGTCCAACCGGCCCGCCGGGCAAGGCCGCTGCAAGGGCCAGCGGAACTTGCTCCCCAACTCACCTCCGGGGTTCACTCCTTCGGGTGGCGGGTCAGGTGATGCGCGTGCGCTGCCCACCGGCGCTGGGAGGGTCGGGAAGTGTACCTGGAGTACGCACCAGTTGACGGAGCGTCATCCGGGCCCATGAGTTCACGAGTCAGGAATGCGAGCACCGGTGCAGATGTCGCGGCCTCGTCGCACAGGCAAGCAGACGGCCCCCGTTCAGGGCGCTGAGTCGACGCCCCCCACCGGCAAGGGCCGCCCCACCCATGTACGCAACCGGCTCATCGTTGCCGTGGCCGTGGTCGCCGCGGCCATCGCCGGCGCGGGCACCCCGTCCGTCCTCGCCGCCTCCGGGCAACTCCACGACTCGCAGGAGCTGGTGACGCTCGCCGGGCAGACCCAGGACGCCCTCGCCCTCGCGCACTCCCTCGCCGACGAGCGTGACGACGTCACCTCCTACATCGCGGCCGGCCGCCCCAAGTCCAAGGCGCCCTCCGAGCAGCGCAGCGCCCGGGTGGACCGGCAGGTCGAGGAGCTGCGGGCCGACACCGACACGCCTGCCTCGCTCCGCTCCGACCTCGACGCCATCGCGGCCGTACGCCGGGCGGCGCTCACCGGCAAGAGCAGCGCTCTGGAAGCGCACCAGGCGTACTCCGTCGCCATCACCGAACTCCACCGGCTCGCCGAGGAGCTGGCCCAGCAGACGCCGCCCCGCGCGGGCTCCGGCGGTCAGGCCATGGCCGAACTGGACTCCGCCGTGCAGCAGGCCGCCGCGGCCCGGGGGCTGCTGCTCGCCGCCCTCAGCGTGCCGCGCGGCACCGAGACGGTCATCGACCCGGTCACCGGCCTGCCGACCGAGACCTCCTCGGACGCCGACACCCGGCAGCGCGACGCCCTGAGTGCCGCCGCCCAGCAGGCCCGGCTGCGCTCCGACGCGGCTCTGGCCGACTTCCGCGACACCGCGCCCAAGCCCGCCCGTACCTCCTTCGACAACACGGTGACCGGCACCGAGGTCAACTCCGCCGAGAAGTACCTCGCCAGGCTCACCGACCAGCCGGGCCTCTCCAACGGCGAACTCTCCACCGACGCCAGGAAGCTGGACGTGGCCCTCTCCGCCCGGATCGACCTGATGCGCGGCGTGGAATCCGCCCTCTACGACCGGCGCACCAAGGACCTGGAGGCGCTGCGCGACGACGACGTCACCGCGCTGGAGATCCGCATCGCCGTCCTCGGCGCCCTGATGCTGCTCGCCGTCGGCGTCGCCACGGGCATGGCCCGCAGCCTCACGCGCCCCCTCGCGGTCCTGCGCCTGGGCTCGAAACGCCTGGCCGAGGCGGAGGTTCCGACGGCCGAGGAACCCGTCAGGTTCACCGGCCGCAACGACGAGTTCGCCCAGGTCGTACGCTCCGTCAACGCCCTGCACGCGCACGCCGTCGCCCTCACCGAGCGGATCGCCACGCTGGAGTCCGACCGCAAGCACCTCGTCGGCCAGCGCCAGAAGATGGCCGACGCGCGCGAGGAACTGCGCGGTGAGCTCGCCGAGTCCGCCGCCCAGCTGGAGCGGCTGCGCACGGCCATCGGCGGCACGTTCGTCAACCTCGCGCTGCGCACCCTCGGGCTGGTCGAGCGGCAACTGGCCGTCATCGAGAACCTGGAGGAGCGCGAACAGGACCCGGACCGCCTCGCCACGCTGTTCAAGCTCGACCACTTCGCCACGGTCATGCGCCGGCACAGCGAGAACCTCCTCGTCCTCGCGGGCACCGAGCACGTCCAGCACACCGCCGGTCCCGTGCCGCTCGTGGACGTCGTCCGCGCCGCGGTGAGCGAGATCGAGCGGTACGAGCGGGTCCGGATCGCCGCGCTGCCGCCGCACGCGCACATCGCCGGGTTCGCCGCGGACGACCTGTCCCACCTGCTGGCCGAACTCCTGGAGAACGCCACCTCGTTCTCGCCGCCCGACCTGCCCGTCGAGATCTCCGGCTGGCTGCTGGAGAGCGGCGAGGTCATGCTCTCGGTCCAGGACGAGGGCATCGGCATGACCGAGGACCGGCTGGAGCGACTGAACTCCCGCCTCACCGACTTCGACCCGGAGGCGCCGTACGACCAGGAGGGCGAGGACGGTCTCGGCCTCGGCCTGTACGTCGTGGCCCGCCTCGCCCACCGGCACGGTGTGCGCGTGCAGTTGCGCGAGCAGAAGCAGGGCGGTGTCGCGGCGGTCGTCGTCCTGCCCCGCACCCTGCTGGCGGCGTCCCCGGCCGCCGCCGTCCCGGCCTCCGGTCCGCTCTCCGGCACCACCCACACCGTCGCGTTCCCCGGTGCCGACGCCGAGGCCAACTCCAACGTCCTGCACGGCCGCGCCGGCAACGGGGACCCGCTGGTGGCCCTGGCGGAGAAGGCGGTACGGCACGAGGAGCTCGCAGAGCACACGGAGGCCGGGGAGCACCCGGCACCGGCGGAAACCCCTGCCGAGACCACGATGGAGCTGCTGGCCCCGATACCGCAGGACGAGCCGGCCCCTGCGGAGCACGAGCCCGCGGCGGCCGACGGCGAATCCGTCCCGCAGGGGCCGCCACCCGCGGCCGACGGTGAATCCGTCCCACAGGGGCCGCCACCCGCGCCCGAGGACGAAACCCGCACGGGGGGTGCGGGTGGGGACCACGACGCCGAAGGCGAAGCCGCGGCGGAGGCCGACGTCGAGCACGAACGCGTCACCGACAAGGGCCTCCCCAAGCGCACTCCCAAGATCACCGCTCCGGCCACCGCCCCGCGCCAGCGCAGCGGCTCCGTGGACGCCGAGGCCCTCCGCCGCCGCCTCGGCGGCTTCCGCCAGGGCGCCCAGGCCGGCTACCGCGAGGTGGAGGCGGAGATCGCCGAGAAGACGGCCTCGCACAAGCGGCCGGACACCGGCACAGCAGGACCAGCTGAATCCGAAGAAGCCACGGGGGGCACAGTCGAGGAGGCAAGCAGTTGACCGCTCCCAGTACCTTCGGACTGATCGGACTGAGCAGTGAGGCCCGCAATCTGCACTGGCTGCTGACCAACCTCGTCGAGGAGGTACCCGGCATCCTCTCGGTCGCGGTCGTCTCGTCCGACGGACTGCTCCTGCTGTCCTCCGACGACCACCGGAACCAGCAGGCCCGAGAAGCCCTTCAGAACCGCGGGACCAGGCGGACCGGTCCGCGCGGCTCCGCCGCCGATCTGGCCACCATCGTCTCCGGCATCGGCAGCCTCACCGTCGGCGCCGCCAAACTGATGGAGTTCGGCGGGGTCCGGCACACGATGGTCGCGATGGACGAGGGCAGCCTGTTCGTGATGTCCATCAGCGACGGCTCGCTGCTCGGCGTCCACGGCTCCGCGGACTGCGACATGAGCGTGGTGGCGTACCACATGGCCCTGTTCGTGGGCCGGGCCGGCCACGTCCTGACGCCGGAACTCCGCAGCGAGCTCCGAAAATCCCTGGAGGATTCCCAGACCACGGGGAGTGCCCGATGAGCAGTACGCCGAAGCAGCACCTCCCGGTCCGCGGCGGTGACCGCAAACCCGCCCGGGTCCGCCCCTACTCGCTCACCGGCGGCCGTACCCGCTTCGGCCACGTGCTCCTGGTGGAGACGTTCGTGGCGAGCACGGCCGCGCTCGACGCCCCGGAGGAGCGCAGGGAACTGACGAACGGTTCCCTGTCCACCCGCGTGATGCCGGAGCTGCGGGCCATCGTCGAACTGTGCCGCCGGATGCGTACGGTGGCCGAGATCGCCGCGCTGCTGAAGATGCCGCTCGGCGTGGTCCGCGTGCTCCTCAGCGACCTCGCGGACCAGGGAAAGATCCGTGTGTACGGGACGGGCACCGGCCATGGCACGGGCCGCCCGGACCGAGCTCTGCTGGAAAGGGTGCTGAGTGGACTCCGTCGTCTCTGACGCCGCTCACGGCGTCGCTGGTTCATCCCCGTTCGTCCAGCCCGGCGAGAGCATGCACGCCTGGGAGACGGACCGCACCCGTGCCCCCATCGCCACGAAGATCGTGGTGGCCGGCGGCTTCGGCGTGGGCAAGACCACGCTGGTCACCGCCGTCTCGGAGATCACGCCCCTGCAGACCGAGGCGCTGATGACCGAGGCGAGCGAGGCCCACGACGACCTCACCGCCACGCCGGGCAAGACCACCACCACCGTGGCCATGGACTTCGGGCGCATCACGCTCGACGACGACCTGGTGCTCTACCTGTTCGGCACGCCGGGCCAGCAGCGGTTCTGGTTCATGTGGGACGACATCGTGCGCGGCGCGATCGGCGCCGTCGTCATGGCCGACACGCGCCGGCTGAAGGACTGCTTCCCGGTACTGGACTACTTCGAGAGCTCCGGGCTGCCGTACGTGGTCGCGGTCAACCACTTCGACGACAGCGAGCTGTTCGAGCCGGAGGACGTGCGGGAGGCCCTGACCATCCCGAAACACATACCTGTCATGATCATGGACGCGCGTCGCCGGATCTCCGTGATCGAGACCCTCCTGGCCCTGGTGGGCCACGCGCTCGACGAAACCCCCGAGTAGAGGACAGCCCCGCATGCGGAAGATACTCGTCGTCGGAGCCGGTCAGTCCGGGCTCCAGATAGCTCTCGGCCTCCAGTCGCAGGGGTACGAGGTCACCCTGATGTCCAACCGGACGGCGGACGAGATCCGCACCGGCCGGGTCATGTCGACGCAGTGCATGTTCCACACGGCACTTCAGCACGAGCGCGATCTCCAGCTGAACTTCTGGGAGTCCCAGGCCCCGAAGATCGAAGGACTCGGCGTCTCGGTCGCCGCCCCCGGCTCCTGGGCCGAGGGTCCCGCGGCCCGTGCGATCGACTGGCTGGGCAGGCTCGACGGGTACGCGCAGTCGATCGACCAGCGCGTGAAGATGGCCGGCTGGATGGAGACGTTCGCCCAGCGCGGCGGGCAGCTCGTCATCCACGGCGCGGCCGTCGGCGACCTCGACTACTTCTCCCGCACGTACGACCTGGTGCTCGTCGCGGCGGGCAAGGGCGAGCTGGTGCAGATGTTCGCCCGCGACCCGGAGCGGTCCCCCTACAGCGAGCCGCAGCGCGCGCTGGCCGTGTCGTACGTCCACGGCCTCGGCCCGCGCCCCGAGCACCCCGACACCGAAGGGGTCCGCTGCAACCTCGTGCCGGGCGTCGGTGAACTGTTCGTCATGCCCTGCCTGACCACCTCCGGCCGCGCCGACATCCTGTTCTGGGAGGGCATACCCGGCGGCCCGCTCGACGTCTTCAACGGCGTCAAGGACCCGGCGGAGCACCTCTCCCTGACCCTGGAACTCATGGAGCGGTACGTCCCCTGGGAGTACGCGCGGGCCACCAAGGTCGAGCTGACCGACGCGGGCGGCACGCTGGCCGGCCGCTACGCCCCCACCGTCCGCAACCCGATCGGCCGCCTTCCCGGCGGCGGGCTCGTGCTGGGTGTGGCGGACGTCGTCGTGGCGAACGACCCGATCACCGGCCAGGGCTCCAACTCCGCGTCGAAGTGCGCGGCCGCCTACCTCTCCTCGATCGTGGAGCGCGGCGACAAGCCGTTCGACGAGGAGTGGATGCGGGCCACCTTCGACCGCTACTGGGCCACCGCGCAGCACGTCACCAAGTGGACCAACGCGATGCTCGCGCCGCCGCCGGAGCACATCCTGAACCTGATCGGCGCCGCCGGTGAGCTCCAGCCGGTCGCCGACCGGTTCGCCAACGGCTTCAACGACCCGGCCGACTTCGAGAACTTCTTCTACGACCCGGAGAAGACGCAGGCCTACCTGGTCGAGGTGTCCGGCACGGGCGCCGCGTAGTCCGCCTCGTCCGCGAATCCCCCGTATCCGTCGTATCCCTCGTCCGATCCGTCCGTGGCCCCCTCGGGGAGCTCCGGTGGCTCGTAGCGCCACAGGGGCTTCCCGTCCGGGTCCGGGCGTACGGCGCCCAGGACCGGGTTGGCCGCGATCGGTGACACCTTCACCTTCGCGCCCGGCCGGGGCGCCTGTACGACCATGCCGTCGCCGAGGTACAGCGCGACGTGCGTGGCCTTGGGGAAGTACACGACCAGGTCCCCCGGCCGCAGCTCGGTGAGCGGGACCCGCTTCAGCCGCTTCCACTGCTCCTGGCTGGTCCGCGGAACGGGCGTCCCGGCCTCCGCCCAGGCCTGCGAGGTCAGGCCCGAGCAGTCGTACGTCTCGGGGCCCTCCGCGCCCCACTCGTACGGCTTGCCGAGTTGCCGCACGGCGTAGCGCACGGCCCGGTCGCCCTCGGCGGACGGTCTGCGGACGCTGCCGCCGGCGCCGTTGCCGCCGCTGCTGCTGAGTGCGCCGGACGCCATGAACTTCTTCTGCGCCTCCTCGATCCCGTTCTTCTCGAACGTGGCGAGGGCGGTGAGCTGGTCGCGGCTGAGGGAGGCGAGCAGTTCCTCGACGTCGTGGAGCCGATCACGGACCTCGTCCCGTTCCTTCTTCCGCCGCTCGATGAGGGCGAGCTGCTGGTCGAGTGCCTTGCGGGCCTGGCGGGCCAGCTCCCGGGCCTTCCGCTCGCTGCCGGTCAGCCGTCCGACGGTCTCGGCCCGCTCCCGCGCCAGCCGGCCGATCACATGGCCCTGGTCGATCGCGTGCTGCGGGTCGCGGGCCAGGAGCAGGCGTACGTACGGGGAGATGTCGGTGCTGCTCTGGTACTGCTGCCGGGCCAGGCGGCCCGCCGCGCCCCGGCTGTCGTGCAGGGAGAGCCGGGTGCGGGCCAGAGCGCGGTCGAGGCGGTCGGTCTCGGCGCGCTGTTTCTTCAGCTTCTCCTCGGTGGCGTTGTAGGCCTCGGTGGCCTCTTCGGCCTTCCGGTAATGCTGCTGAAGGTCCGTCAGAAGACCGGCGACGGAGGCGGCGTCCTGGGCGGAGGCGGGATCCTGGGCCGGGCCGGGCTCCGGGACCGCCGTGGCGGGGGCGGGGGCGAGGACGGTGGTTGCCGCCGTCGCCGCGACGCAGACCAGCCGCACGAGCCTTCCTGACATGCCATCACCTCCGGTGTGAGGGCGGCCCTTTGGCCACCGGACACTCGTGAGGATCAGGCGTGCGCGCGAGGTGCGCGCGGTGGGTGTGCGCGGTTCGGCGCAACGGGGTCACCCGTCGGCGTCGTCCCGCTTGCCGGGCGGCGTGGCGTCTGGCTTCGACCAGGGCCAGTTGAGCCGGCGGGCCGGCACGCCCTCGGGGGCGTACTCGTACTTCCAGCGGCGGGACAGCCCGGCCCTGCCCGCTGCCCGGGGCACGCGGCGGTAGACCAGGACGGTGGGCGGGCCGCCGGCGGGGTCCGGGACGGGGATGCGGTACGTCTTGGGCGGGTGACCGGTGATGCCGAGCAGGACGGGCAGGACCCTGCCGTCCATGGGGCCGCCCTCGAAGGGGGTGTCTTCGCTCTTCACGGGACCAGTGTCAGACATCCTCGGCGAGGGCCTGGACCAGGGCGTCGGCCTGCGGGTCGCGGCGGGCGGTCACCGAGAGCATGGCCACGAACTGCTCGACGAGCCAGTCGCGCAGCTCCTCGGCGGGTGGTTGTTTCTCCTCGTCGAGCCAGATGAGCGACGACGCCTCGACGGCGGTGATCCACATCCGGACGGTCATCCGCAGGCGCGGGCCGGGCCCGGTGACCTCCAGGTGGCGGAAGATGTGCTCGGCGGCGACGCGGCGTACGCCGTCGACGATGGCGGTCGTACGCGAGGTCTCGACGACGCTGCCGCCCTGGAGGAGGGCGCTGAAGCCGGCGTCGTGCTCGTCGACGAAGGCGAGGTAGCGGTCGAGGGCGCGGGACAGGCGGGGGAGCAGGGGGCCCTCGCGGGGTTCGTCGAAGCAGCGCTGGAGCTCGTCGGCGGCGGAGCGGAGGGCGGCCTCGTAGAGCTGCTGCTTCCCGCCCGGGAAGTACCGGTAGACCAGGGGGCGCGAGACCCCGGCCGCCTCCGCCACGTCGTCCAGGGAGACGTCCTCCGGGGCGCGGTGCGCGAAGAGGTTCAGCGCGGAGGTGAGGAGCTGACTGCGGCGTTCCTCGACGCTGAGTCGCCGGTAGGCGGGGGTGGGGGCGGCTGGTGTCATGACTCGCAGAGTAATCGGGGGGTCGGCGGGCTGCGTATGCCTCCGGCGGTGGAGCGGGGAGCCTGCGGCGGGCTGTGCGGCGTCGGTGGGGCCTGCGTCGCGCCTGCGCGCGGGTGGTGGGCCGGGGCCGCGCCGGGGGTGTCCGTCCTCGGAACGGCGCGATGGGGTCCGATACCGACTGACTGTCCGTTGACGCGCGAGGCGGCCAGGAAGGCGTCGAGGACCTCCTTCTGCCGGTCGAGGTCCGGCTCGGCCGCCGGGGTGGCGCCGCGCGCCCGGCGCGTTCCCGGCGCCGGGCGCGGCTCGCCAGCTGCCGGGGCGCGGCCGGGCTGCGCTCCGCGATCGGCGCGATGTCGTCGATCGTGCCAACCGCTGGGGGCGGCCACCCACCGATCAGCCGTGTGAACAACGCTCCAGGTCAATACATCTAGCGGGCGTCGACGTGCTGGAAGTCGACGGCGGTGATCCTGGCGGACTTCGGGGTCAGTTCGGCCAGGCCCTGGCCCTCGAACACGTCGGTGATGAGGGCGCCCCTGGTGGCGCCGAGAGCGGACTGTTCGTCGTTGGGGACGAGATCCGCGATGGAGCGGTAGGACTCCTTCAGCAGGGATTCCTGCTTGTGGGCGGCCGGGAACAGGGCGAGGACGCCACCGTCGGCGGTCCGCAGGGCGTACACGCTCGGGTCGGCGGGGGTCTTGGCGAAGAACCTCTCGGTGGCCTTGCCGCCGGCCGCGCCCTCGGTGCTGCTCCGCTGGTGGGTCTTCCCGGCGTTCTCGACCGGCTCGGTGGAGGTCAGGGCCTTGCCCTTCTTCTTGCCGCCGGTCTCCAGGAAGTCCGCGTAGGCGGCACCGATGTCGGAGGGGGCGAGCTTGCCGACCTTGGTGGCGGGGTCGACGGCCTCGGCGAGACCGTGACGGTCCAGGGCCGGCTTCGGAGGCTCTTCGCCGTCGGCCCACAGGGCCAGCACCATCTTGTAGGTGCCGCCCACCTTGTCGAAGACCAGCAGCACGCTGTTCTCGCTGTTCTCGCTGGACTTCGCCCGGACGGCGAACCAGGTGGCCGTGCCCTTCCTGGGGATCACGTACTCGCGGTCCCGGTAGGAGAAGGGCTCGGCATAGGCCTTCTGCTCCTTCTTCGGCCAGGTCTCGAAGAGGGTGTAGGTGGCCTTGTCCATCGCGTAGACCTGACCCGCCTCGACCGTCCCCAGGAGCTTCTCGTCCTGCGCCGCGTTGGCCTTGTTGTTGACCTCCTCGTAGTGATCGGCGATCTTCTTGGCGGCCGCCTTGCTGACCACGCCCTGCGGGGCGTCGTCGCCGGAGGCCTTGCCGGAGTCCGAGCCGGCCTGGCCGCCGCACGCGGTCAGGGCGAGAGCGGTGGTGACCCCGACGGCGGCGACCTTGAGACGCGGCAGCCGTACGAGGCGGGTGGTGTGGGGGGACATGCGGTGGTGATCTCCTTCATGGCCACGGAGGGTGACGGGCTCAAGGAGGACAGTAGTCACCCTGCATGGACATGACGTGACCGGGGTTCGCTCCTAGGCCAGCAACCCCGACGACTTCCACAACCGCCGCCCGGCCCCCCGCAACACCCCGATGTCGTCCAGGAAGTCCGTCAACCGCTTGGATCCGCTCTGCATGACCTCGCGGCGATGGCCGCTCGCCCTCACCTGCGCGAGGGCCTCCCGCTTGTCCAGGCCCACGTTCGTGTAGACGTCGGGGTTCACGAACGCCACCGAGAACACCCGGGCGAACTCCCCGGAGGTGATGCGGGTGAACTCCTGGGACCACTTGGGGGCCGTCACCATCTGGCGGCGCAGTTCCTCGCGGGCGTAGCGCACGTGGCGGGCCTCCTCCACGACGTGGATGCGGGTGACACCGCGGATGAGGGGCTGGACCCGCTCGTCGGGGAAGGTCAGGCGCTGCATCCAGTCGAGGACCTCCTCGCCGAGCAGGGTCGCCGTGAAGGAACCCGGAGTGGTCGAGATGGTCTTGAAGAGGCGGCCCAGGTGCTGGTGCACGCGGCTGACCGGGTACCAGGGTGTGCCGCCGTGGGATATCAGGCGGGCGAACATCTTGGAGTGCCGGCACTCGTCCTCGATCTCGGTGAGCGCGTAGCGCACGTGCGCGCTCGTCGCCGCCTTGTCGTAGATGTGGCGGACCAGCAGCTGCATCAGGATGATCTCGAACCAGATGCCGAGCGAGGCGAGTGCCGCCGCCTCGTGCTGGGAGAGCAGGATCCGCTGCTCCTCGCTCATCCGCTTCCAGAGCGGCGTGTCGTAGAGCGACACCAGCTCCGGCGGCCAGAACCACTTGCCCTCCTCGAAGGGCGCGTCCCAGTCCAGTTCCTTGTCCGGGTCGAAGGAGTGCTTGGCGGAGGAGTCGAGCAGCCGCTGGGCCACCTGCTCCCGGTCCTTGAGCAGGCCCAGGGCATCGCGCAGGCCGTCGAGCGCGTCGGCTTCCGTCAGGGTCGTCATGGCTGCCCACCTCGTTGTGCACACGTCACTGTCCCCCTTATGAGACTGCCTGTCAGCAAGCTCGTCAATCCCCTGTGCGCGACTTGTTGACCCGGCGTCTACCTCGGGTGAGCCAGTACCGCCTCCATCACCGCCCGTGCGATCGGTGCCGCGTCGCCGCCCCCGCTGATGTCCCGGCGCCGCGCCTCCGCCTCCTCCACGACCACCGCGACCGCCACCCGCGGTGCCAGGTCGCGGTCGCCCTGCGCCCAGGAGACGAACCAGGCGTACGGCATGCCGGAGTTGCCGAGGCCGTGCTGGGCGGTGCCGGTCTTGCCGCCCACCTTGGCGCCCCGGATCGCGGCCCGGCGTCCGGTGCCGTTCTCGACCACCTCCCGCATCAGCGCGCGCAGCCGGACCGCGGTCGAGGGGTACATCGCCTGGCGGACCGCGCGCGAGCCGGGGGCCGCGAGGGTGCTGCCGCTCGGCCGGGTCGTGCGCTCCACCAGGTACGGCTCCCGTACCTGACCGCCGTTGGCGACGGCCGCCGCGACCATCGCCATCTGGAGCGGCGTGGCGCGGGTGTTGTACTGGCCGATCGACGACAGGCCGAGCTGGGCCCGGTCGAGCGAGGTGTCGAAGGTGGACCGGGCCACCGGGAAGGGAATCCGCAGCGCCGGGTTGTTGAAGCCGAAGGCATGGGCCGTGGCCGTCATGTCCGTCCCACCCACTTCCACGCCGAGCTTGGCGAACACCGTGTTGCAGGAGAGGGTGAAGGCCTCACGCAGGGAGGCGTCCCGGCAGCCCCGGGACGCGTTCGTCAGGCGGGTCCGCGTCCCGGGCAGGGTGTACGGGTCGGGGGAGTCCGTCGGCGCGTCGAGGTCCCTGACCACGCCGGCGTCCAGCGCCGCGGCCGCGGTGACGACCTTGAAGGCCGAGCCCGGCGGATACGTCTGCCGTGCCGCCCGGTTGAGCATCGGCCGGTCCCTGTCCGAGGCGAGCCGGGCCCAAGCCCGGGCCGCCGCCGACCCGTTCCCGGACAGCGGCTGGGGGTCGTAGGACGGGCGGGACACCAGGGCCAGGATCCGGCCGGTCGACGGGTCCAGCGCCGCGACCGCGCCCTTGAGCCCGGCGAGTCCCTTGTACGCCGCCCGTTGCGCGGCCGGGTCGAGGGTCGTGACGACGTCCCCGCCGGAGTTCCGTGCCCGCGTGAAGTCGCTCCACAGCGGGAACGGCGCGAGCCTCGGGTCCGTGCCGGACAGGACGCCGTCCTCGGCCTTCTCCAGGAGCGTCGTCCCGTACAACTGGGAGGCGAAGCCGGTGACCGGGGCGTACAACGGCCCGTCCGTGTAGGTCCGTTCGTAGCGCAGATGCTCGCGCGTGTCCTTCGAGCCGGTGACGGGCCGGCCGCCGACCAGGATGTCGCCGCGCGGTTCCTCGTAACGGGCGATGTCGGGGCGGCGGTTGGCGGGGTTGCGGTTGTACTCGGGGGCCTGGACGACCTGGACGCGGGCGGCGTTCAGCAGCAGCGCCACCAGCAGCAGGGCGCAGAAGAGGCTTGCGTGCCGGATGTGCCGCGTCACCGGGGGCCCTGCCCGTCGCCCTGCCGCCTGGCCAAGTCGCTCACCCGGACCAGCAGCGCCACGATCGCCCAGTTGGTCACCACCGACGAGCCGCCCTGCGCCAGGAACGGCATCGCCATGCCGGTCAGCGGGATCAGTCCGGTCACCCCGCCCGCGATCACGAACACCTGGAGCGCCACGAGCGAGGAGAGGCCGACGGCGAGCAGTCGTCCGAAGGGCTCGCGCAGCGCGAGACCCGCCCGGTAGCCGCGCTCCACCAGCAGGCCGTAGAGGAGGAAGATCGCGGACAGTCCCGCCAGGCCGAGTTCCTCGCCCGCCGTGGCCAGGATGAAGTCCGACTTCACGGCGAAGCCGATGAGGACCGAGTGGCCGAGCCCGAGGCCCGTGCCGAGCATGCCGCCCTCCCCGAAGGCGAACAGGGACTGGGCGATCTGGTTCGGGCCCTCGCCCGCCTCGATCGAAGCGAACGGGTGCAGCCACGTATCGATCCTGCTGTGCACGTGCGGCTCCAGCCGGCCGACGGCGACCGCCCCCAGCGCGGCCAGCAGCAGACCGACGGCGATCCAGCCGGTGCGGCCGGTGGCGACGTAGAGGAGGACGACGAAGAGGCCGAAGAAGAGCAGGGACGTGCCCAGGTCGCGCTCCAGGACCAGGACGCCGACGCTGACCAGCCAGACGGCGACGATCGGGCCGAGAACCCGGCCGGTGGGGAGCTGGAGTTTCCAGATGCGGCGGCCGGTGTAGGCGAGGGCGTTGCGGTTCGCGGCCAGGTACGCGGCGAAGAACACCGCCAGCAGCACCTTCGCAAACTCGCCCGGCTGGATGGAGAACCCGGCGAGACGGATCCAGATGCGGGCGCCGTTCACCGCCGGGAACAGGATCGGCAGGGTGAGCAGCACGAGCGCGGTGACGACACAGACGTACGTGTAGCGCTGGAGCACCCGGTGGTCGCGCAGCAGCAGGACGACCAGGATGAACAGCGTCACGCCGAGAGTCGACCAGATCAGCTGGGCCGGTGCCGCCCGGTCGCCCGGGGTCTCCAGGTCCAGCCGGTAGATGAGCACCAGGCCGAGCCCGTTGAGCAGCACGCCGATGGGCAGGAGGAGCGGGTCGGCGTGCGACGCCCGCAGGCGTACGGCCAGATGCGCCAGCAGCGCGAGCACGCCGAGCCCGGCGCCGTAACCGGCGGCACCGGGCGGGAGAGTGCCGTGCCGGGCGAGGCCGACGGCGCAGTAGCCGTACACGGACAGCAGTACGGCCAGGACGATGAGGGCGAGTTCGATGCCACGGCGCCGGGGGAGGCGGCGGACGGCGGGCGCGGGCGGGTCCGCCGTCGCCACGGTGATTCCGGCCTTGCTCATGTCCGGAATCTAACCAAATGAGCCGTGTGGTGGGCTTCGGATTGCCCGATTGTCAGCACCGGCGTGGCTTGCGGTCGATGGGGTCGATGAAGCGGGCCGAGCCCCACGCCCAGGTGCCGTCCGTGAGGAGGTACCAGGTGCGATTGCCCTGCACGCTCTCGCCTTCCCACTTGCAGAAGATGGAGACGACGTCGCCCCGGTGGGCGAACCGGATGATCTGTGAGCCGCGGTTGGGCGCGCTGCGCAGCGCCAGGGTGTTCGCCGTGACGACGCCTCTGGTGGTGCGTGGATCGTCGTGGTGATCGCCGTTGCCGCCCGTGTTGTCGTTGCGGCCGCCGTTCCAGTCGCCGTTGCCGTTGCCGCCGCCGTTCCAGTCGTCGTTGCCGTTGCCGCCACCGTTCCAGTCGTCGTTCCCGGCGGTGGAGGTACCGGAGGATGGGTCGCCCCCCGTGCCCCAGTCGTCGTCCGCGACGGCGGGGGTGACGGCTGCCGTGGCCGCGAGGATGCCGGCGGCGGCTGCTATGGAGAGGCGGCTGGTGAGTGAGGAGCGCAGGGACATGGGGGTTACCTCCATGTGGAGCAGAGGGTGTCAAAGCTGACTAACCGCCACATTAGGAGCGCCCGATGACCCCCGCCCGTCACACTGGGCCATAGGGGGACGCACTGAAGGGGCGCGGGGAACCGCGCGACGTTTCACGAACAGCTCGCAGACGGACGACCAGCAGCGGCCCGAGTTCTCAGCGCTCCTCCGCGGCCAGGGTCAGCGTCGCCACCGCCCCGCCGTCCGGCGCGTTCGCGAATTCCAGCCGCGCACCGAGCACCTCGGCCTGCCCCAGCGCGATGGTCAGTCCGAGCCCATGCCCTCTCGCCCCGCCCTCCGTCCGGAACCGCTGCGGCCCGTGCGCCACCAGATACTCCGGAAAGCCGTCCCCGTGATCCCGAACGGTGACCACCGGCCCGTCCACGGTCAGCACGACCGGCCCCCGCCCGTGCTTGTGCGCGTTCGCCACGAGATTGCCCAGCACCCGCTCCAGCCGCCGCCGGTCCGTCTCCACGGCCACGTCCCGTACGACCCTGACCTCCGTGCCGCTCCCCGCGCCCCGCACCGCCCGCTCGGCCAGCGGCCCCAACTGCTCGGTGTCCAGCTCCAGCCGCTCCCGTCCGGTGTCCAGCCGGGAGATCTCCAGCAGGTCCTCGGTGAGGGTGCGCAGCGCAGCCACCCGGTCCCGCACCAGCTCGGTCGGGCGGCCCGGCGGCAGCAGTTCGGCCGCCGCGTGCAGTCCGGTCAGCGGGGTGCGCAGTTCGTGCGCGACATCCGCGGTGAACCGCTGCTCGGCGAGCAGTTTGCCCTGCAACGACGACGCCATGGAGTCCAGCGCGGCGGCGACCGCGGCCACTTCGTCCTGCGGGCGCGCCGGGTCCTTCGTACTCGGGTCCGTGCGCGGGTCGTTGACGCGCGCGTCCAGGTCGCCCGCGCTGATCCGCCGGGCCACCAGCGCCGTGGTGTGCAGCCGCCGCGTCACCCGCGTCACCGCGAACGCGCCGACCAGCAGCGTCGCCCCGATCGCCAGCCCCGACGACCACAGGATCGCCCGGTCCAGGCCCTGGATGGTGCGGGCCTGCTGGGAGTAGTCGACCGCCACGGCCAGGGCCCGGCCGCCGTCGGCGGGCCCGGCCGCCCACATCGTGGGGCGCCCCCGGAAGTCGGAGACCATCGTGCCGCGGTCCCCGCCGACCGCCAGGTTCCGCAGCGGCCGGGGCAGGCCCGGGGGATCCACGCCGGCGCCACGCTTGAGCGAGTCCCCGGCCTCGTACCGCTCCGTCGCCTGCGTCAGCCGCTGCAACGCCTGGTCGCGGGCCTGGCCGACGGTCTGGTTCGTCACCTGCACGTGGACCAGGACACCGAGCAGGGCGGCCAGCGCGCAGCACATCACGGTGATGAAGGCGGCGGCCTTCGCGGCGAGCGTCCCGGACCACTGCGGGAGCCTGGGTCTCATCCGGTGCTCGCCGAGGGGGAGAGGGAGGGAGCGGCGGAGGGGTACCGGGAGTGCTTGCGCGGGCCGGTGCGCAGCATCTCGTCCTGGGTGAGCAGCATGGCCCGCTGGTCCCGGTCCCAGGTCCACTGGAGTCGGTACTCGTAGCCCGCGACCTCGGAGGGCGAGCGGATGACGAGGGAACGCCCGGCCAGCTCGACGCCGCTCAGCGCGTCCTCCCAGGCCATCACCCGCACCAGCCGGTGCTTCTCGACGGTGTAGACGCGCACCGCGGTGGTCTTGCCGGGCAGCAGCCGGAAGCCCAGGGTCAGGTCGTCGCGCCCGTCGCCGGTGAGGTCCCGGTAGTACGGCCTGAGAACCGGGCACCGGCCGTGCTCCGGGCCCTTGCCGCAGTCGGCCATCCTGCGGTTCGTGTCGCGGTACGGCGCCTTGTCGCCGTCGTAGTCGCCCGGACTCGCGGCGATCTCGGCCCGGACGACCCCGACCGGGTCCACCCGGCGGATGTCGTCGCGGGGGACCTTGACGCCCTTGACCACCTCGGTGTTCACCTCACCGATCTCGAACGCCGGACTGGACGCCGGCGTCAGCTCCGGCCAGAGCCGGGCGGGCCCGACGGCCGTCGCCGTCGCACCGGCACCTTCCAGCCCACCGGCGTCCCCGCAGCCGACGGCGGCCGCCAGCAGGAGAGCGACGGCGGCGGCACGAAGGGCGACTTTTCCGGGCCGCCGGGGGTGGCTTCCGACGGGGTTTCCGGCGGGCTTTCCGGCGGAGGTGGGTGGGATTCCGAGGGGGGTGGGCGGATGTCCGGCGTGGGCGGGTTGGGTTCTCGGCCGGTCCGGCCGGCTCTCCGGGTGGTCGGGGAGGCGTCCCGGTCGGCCCGGCTGACTTCCCGGCCGGCCCAGTGGGCGCCCCAAACGCCCCAGGCACGCTCCCAGGCGGTCGGCAACGCTGTCAGGACGGCCGAAAAAGCCGTCGGGGCAGCGGGAGGTGCCGTCCGGGCGGCCGGAGGGGCGATCCGGGCGGCCGGAAGAGCCGCCCGAGCGGCCGGGAGAGTCCCCGGGGCAGCAGGAGGCGCCGTCAGGGCGGCCGGAGGGGCGATCTGCGCGGCCGGAGGGGCGATCCGGGCGGCCGGAAGGGCCGTCCGAGCGGCCGGGAGAGTCCTCGGGGCAGCCGGAGACGCCGTCCGCGCGGCCGGAAGGGGCGTCCGAGCGGCCGGGAAGGCCCTCGGGATGACCGGCAAGGCTGTCGACGCGGCTTCCGGGGCGGCTGACGGGCACTGCACTCCTGGGTTCGAGGACGATCACACGGCTCGGACCGACCGTCGGCCCCGTACACCTTATTCGCAGGGACGTCCTATTTGCGCGCGAGGGAGCCCGTTCGCCGCCCTACTCGGTGAGCTCCTCCAGCAGCCGGGCCGTCACCAGCCCGGCCCGCAGATACTCGACGAACAGCTCGTTGTGCAGCGCCCAGGGCGAACGGCGGTCCCGGATCAGCCGGATCGCCGCATCGGCGGAGCTTCCCCGCCGTATCAGCGCGTGCGCGACGACGAGGCCGGAGCGGTTGTACCCGTGGTAACAGCGGACGAGCACCTTGCGGCCCTCGTCCAGCGCCTCGCACGCGGCCTCGGCCAGCCGGATCACACCGGCGAGCTGCGTCCCGTCGAGCGGCCCGTCGGGTATGGGCCAGACGTGGTGCCGGACGTCGGGATCCGGCCCGTGCCCCGGCAGCCGCAGCAGCGTCTGCACGAGGTCGAACTCGTCCCGTACGACGGCGAACTCCGGATGGCCCAAGGCCCCGGTGTACTCGTGGCCGCCCATCCACAACCCGGGGACGACCTCGTTCCAGGCACTCTCCGGAGCGGGCACATCGGGTTTCCTGCGGGTACGCAACGGCGCCTCCCCAGCATCACCGCCCGAAAGCCTGCCCAACTCCTCTCAAAGGTAACCGGGTTCTTGCACCCGCAGCACCCCGCCTGTTCCCATGGACTGGGGTGATGGTGCATGGACGGACTGCGCGTCATACCGACCTGGCGGCACGGTCAGGAACGGCTGTACGTCTGCCTCCCGGACGGCAGGAACATCGCCTGGTACGACCGTGAGGCGGGCCGGGTCAACCTGCTGGCCGAGGACCGTGAGGACGACGTGCTCCGGGCCCTCGGGCCCTTCGTCACCGGCCCGGTCACAGTGGGGCCGCCCCCGGTTCCGACCCCGGCTGAGCTCGCCCGTCTGACCCTGCACCCCGACGACGACCTGGCCCCCAACCGCCCCGGCGAGGCCCTCCTCGTCGCCCTCGACCGCGACCCCGGCCCGACCCACCGGCTGCGCCCCGACCCCCGCCGCCGGGCCCTGGAGGCGGAGCAGACGGTCGGTGACGCCTTGGACCGCCTGGACGGCGCGGGCTGGCACGCCGTGCACTCCGTCCCGCTCCCCGGCGGCCTCCGCATCCACCACCTGCTCATCGGCCCCGGCGGGCTGTTCGCCCTGCACACCCTGTACGCGCGCAAGCAGCGGGTGACGGTCGCCGACCCCCTGGTCACCCTGGGCCGCCGCGAACCGACCGCCCTGCTCCGCCGCGTCCGCGCCGACGCCGACCGCGCCTCCTACGCCCTGACGGCGGAGGTCCGTCCCGTGCTCGCCCTGGTCGGCCCGACGGCCGTGTCGGTCCCGGCCGCGCCCCGCGAGGTCCGCGTCCTCACGGACCTGGACGTGCAGACCCTGGCCCGCCAGGGCGGCGTCCTGAAGCCGGCGGACGTGGAGGCCCTGCACGCGATGGCACGGGACCGGAACACCTGGACGCGAGTGTGAGGGCGTGCCGTCGAGCCCCTGACACAGGGCGTCCCGTCCGGCCTCCTGGCGCCCCCTAAGGCAGCCGGCCCGCGCTGCCCGGCTCGAGGAGCGGTGCGAGCAGATCGCCGTAGTCCTGTACCCGGGGTGCGATGTCGGTCGCGTGGAAGTCCAGGCGGCCGGGCGATCCGCACTCCTCGACCTCCTCCCAGGTCACGGGCGCCGAGACGGTCGGCTCGGGGCGGGCCCGGAGGGTGTAGGGGGTCGCCGTGGTCTTGCGCGCGGCGTTCTGGCTCCAGTCGACGAAGACCTTCCCGGGCCGCAGATTCCTGGTCATCCGGTGCAGCGCGAGCCGGGGCATGGCCTTCTCCGCCTCGACGGCCAGCGCCTTGGCGTACTCGGACACCCGCTCCGAGGACGCCCCGCGCACGGCGGCCAGCAGATGCAGCCCCTTGGACCCGGAGGTCTTGGCGTAGGCCTCGATGCCGTCCGCCGCGAGCCGTTCCCGCAGCCACAGCGCGACCTCGCAGCACTGCACGATGCTCGCGGGCGCTCCCGGATCCAGGTCGAAGACGATGCGGTCGGCCTCGTCCGGCGAGTCGACGAGCCACTGGTGCGTGTGGAACTCCGCGACGAGGTTGGCCGCCCACATCAGGCTCGGCAGGTCCTGCACCAGGACCATCCGCGAGGGTCCCTCGACCCGCGGCACCTCGGCGGTGGTGACCCAGTCGGGCGTACCCGGCGGGACGTTCTTCGTGAAGAACACCTGTCCGTCCGGCCCGTCCGGATACCGCAGGAAGGACACCGCCCGATCGCGCAGATGGGGTAGCAGGACCTCGGCGACGGTCGCGTAGTAGTGCAGCACCTCGCCCTTGGTGAAGCCGGTGGCGGGGTACAGCACCTTCTCCAGATTGCTGAGCGGGAGCCGTCGCCCCTCCACCACTGTGATAGGCGCCATACGATAAGAATCCCACGCTAATCGTGACAAACACTCCCGAGAGTGACCGGAAGGGTGCTGCACGTGAGATCCATCTGGAACGGCGCCATCTCCTTCGGACTGGTCAGCATTCCGATCAAGCTGGTGAACGCCACCGAGAGCCACTCGATCTCCTTCCGCCAGATCCACACCGAGGACGGCGGCCGCATCCGCTATCGCAAGTTCTGTGAGCTGGAGGACCGCGAGGTCACCCAGGGGGAGATCGGCAAGGGCTACGAGGACGCGGACGGCTCGATCATCCCGATCACCGACGAGGACCTGTCCAGCCTGCCGATCCCGACGGCCAAGACGATCGAGATCGTCGCCTTCGTCCCGGCCGACCGGATCGATCCGCTCCAGATGGACGCCGCGTACTACCTCCAGGCGAGCGGAGCCCCGGCGGCGAAGCCGTACACCCTGCTGCGGGAGGCGCTCAAGCGCAGCAACAAGGTGGCGATCGCCAAGTTCGCCCTGCGCGGCCGGGAACGCCTCGGCATGCTCCGGGTGGTCGGTGACGCCATCGCCATGCACGGTCTGCTGTGGCCGGACGAGGTCCGCGCCCCCGAGGGCGTGGCCCCCGACGCGGACGTCACGGTCCGGGACAAGGAGCTGGACCTGGCCGACGCCCTGATGGACACCCTGGGCGAGGTCGACCTGGAGGACCTGCACGACGAGTACCGCGAGGCCGTCGAGGAGGTCATCGCCGCGAAGGCCTCCGGCGAGGCCCTGCCCCAGGCCCCCGAGCCGGCCGCGGGCGGCAAGGTCCTCGACCTCATGGCGGCCCTGGAGAACAGCGTCCGCGCGGCACGCGAGTCCCGGGGCGAGGAGGCCGAGCACGCCGAGGTCAAGTCGCTCCCGCAGCGCGAGACGGCCCGCGCGGCGCCCAAGCAGACCGGCGGCAAGAAGTCGGCGTCCACGGCGAAGAAGACGGCGGCCAAGAAGACCACGGCATCCGCGAAGAAGTCGACCGCGAAGTCCGGCCAGGGCACGAAGAAGACCGCGTCGAAGAGCGCCGCGTCCAAGAGCACCGCGAAGAAGACGCCCGCGAAGAAGGCGACCCCGCGCAAGCGCTCAGCCTGATCCGCACCCGGCCGCACCCCTCACGGCGCGTACGTGATGTCCGGCCGGGGCGGCGCGGCCATGCCCGCCCCGAGGAAGTAGTCGACGTGGTGGGACTGCATGTAGCCCTTGAACGTCATGGCGTTCCGGTAGGCGGGGTTGTGGGCCAGGGTGTACAGCCGGTGGGGCGTCGGCTGGTTCGTCGTGAAGACGATCAGTTCGTCGTAGGACGCGTTGGTGTACACGGCCTCCTCGCGCCAGTCGCCGAAGAGGTCGCCGACGAGGGTGGGTCCGCCCTGGGCGGCCCTGACCGCGCCGTGGTTCCAGGTGCTGACCAGCCGGGGCAGGCTGCCGCTCGGTGTGGGGCGGGCCGGGTCCCACTTCTCGATCTTGCCGTCGTTGAGCAGCTCCATGGTGAGGTCCCCGTCCCACCACAGACCCAGCTGCGGCCAGGGGCGCAGCGAGGTGTCCGGCTCGGTGAGCCGGTTGGCGGCCGCGTTGTAGAGACCGGAGAAGGACCAGACCTCCATGCCGGGGAAGCGCGGGTCGACGTCACCCGCCATGCCGCGTCCGACGTCGGCAGGACCACCGCCGTGCCGCCAGATCACGTTGCCGGTCGCGGCGTCGTAGTGGTACTCGAGCAGACCGCTCGGGTTGTCCTGCTGCACGCCGTAGCCCTCCAGGCCCGGACGGCCCGGGTCGATGTCGGCGATGTGGAAGCGGTCGCCGTGGACGATGCCCTTCGGCCCCATCGAGTAGCGCAGCGAGCCGTTGCCGCCCAGCACGAACCCGATCTCGGCGACCTCGTCCGTCCCGTCGCCGTCGACGTCCACGGCGCGTGTGTTGTGCCCGTCGGGCGCGTCCTGGCCGCCGCGCTCCCACGTCCACTGGCGGTCCAGTGAGTCGCCGTCGAACCTCCAGGCGCCCATCATCAGGTTGAAGGCCCCGTCGTTCCGCCGGTTCTTCATGAAGGCGACCAGGCTCGGCGTGCTGCCGTTGAGGTACGCCACCCCGAGGCGCGCGGCCATCGGGCCGTCCGCCAGGTACGTCGTGGGGACGGCGGACCAGTTGCGGAGTGCTCCGGTCCGGCCGTCGAGTACGGCCATGAACTGCCGCGCGTCGTTCTCGTGCGTCCAGGTCGTCCCGTCGCCGAACCTGACCCCGTCGGCGATCCGCAGGGCGACCTCCGCACGGCCGTCGCTGTCGAAGTCGTAGACCGTGACGCCGTCCCAGTGGCCCAGGTCGATCGCGGACGACCCCGGCTCGATGTTGTCCTGGTTCAGGCTGTTCGGTCCCAGGTCGACCTCCCAGAGGAAGTCGCCGTCACCGCTGTACGCCTCCAGCTTCTGCGGGGAGGTCTGCCGGTCGACGACATAGTCGTACTCGCCGTCACCGTCGAGGTCGCCGGCCCAGACGAACTTCACCGCACCGCCGGGCCGTAACGGCACCCGCACCACGGGCTCCACGGCATGACCGGCCGACAGCGTGAAGGCACCGCTGGGGGCCTGCTCCTGACCGCCGACGACCGGGGTCACGCGGTAGCTGTTGGAGCGGGTGAGATCGGCCGTGGAGTCGGTGTAGTTCGTCCCGCCGGTCAGCACACCCGAGTTGAGCTTCACGTACGCGCCGCCGGCCGTGGACCGGTACACGTTGAACCCGATGCCCTCCGGGTCGAGCCCCAGCAGCCGCCAGGAGACCAGGACCTGGGTGCTGCCGGCGCGTACGGCCACGACGCCGCGGCCGAGGTTCTCCATCACGCGTGCGGCCTTCACCACCGGGGCGGGGCTCGCGGCGGCGACGGTGAGTGTGGCGCAGACGGCCAGGGCCGTCGCCGTGATCCTCATGCGCATGACAACCCTGTCTCCCTCACGCCAGCGATTGAAGCGTTTTCACAGCTGTGATGGAAGCACCGAGCTGAGTACCCGTCAATACTGGCGGAACGGCACGATCCCCGACCGGAAACGCTTACAGGGCATGGGCGATCAGCGGTGCTCGGAGACGAGCACGGCGCGAGTGCCGGGCTCCAGCGCCTGGAAGACGTGCGGCACGTCGGCCGGATAGCAGATGTAGTCGCCCGGGTGGAGTTCCACCGGCTCGTCGGCGACGCCCACCACGGCCCGGCCCGCGCTGATCACGACGTGCTCGACGACTCCGGGCGGGTGCGGCGCCGAGGAGCGCCGCGGCCCCGGCTCGGCGGCGACGCTGTAGACGTCCCGCCGGGCCCCGGGCGGGGAGGCGGCCAGGAGCGTGGCCCGGTAGTCGCTCTGCTCGGACCCGACGGCCGGCCCTTCCCCGGCCCGGATCACCTGGACCTGCGGCCGCGACACGGCCACCAGCCGCGAGAAGGGGATCCCCAGGGCCACGCAGAGCGCCCACAGCGTCTCCAGGCTGGGATTCCCGGTGCCCGACTCCAGCTGGGAGAGCGTGGACTTGGCGAGCCCGGCCCGGCGGGCGACCTCGGTGAGGGACAGCCCCGCCCGGACGCGTTCCGCCCGCAGGGACGCGGCTATCACTTCGATCGGGGGTTTGGGGGCGGGGCCGGTGTCGGACATGGGGTGTTCGCTCCAGGGGGCATTCGTTCGTCTTGACGAACATCGTAAGCCGTGTTCACTATAAAAAACATGCGTTCGCTCTGGAGAACACCGAAGGGTCGCACACTGGAGGGCCCGCTGCTCCGCGACATCGCGCTGGTCTGCCTGGCGGTAGGTGTGGTCGGCCTCTCGTACGGCGCCGTCGCGGTCACGTCCGGGTTCGCCTGGTGGTTCCCGGTCCTGATGGGGGTGCTCGTCCTCGCCGCCTCGTCCGAGTTCCTGTTCGTCGGGATCATCGCCGCCGGGGGCAGCCCGATCGCCGCGCTGCTGGCCGGACTGCTCGTCAACGCCCGCCATCTGCCGTTCGGTCTTGCGGTACCCGACGTCCTCGGGCGGGGCCGGCGCGGAGCCCTCGGCGCACATCTCATGAACGACGAGACGGTCGTCTTCGCCCTGGCCCAGGACGAGCCGGAGCGCAAGAGGGCCGCGTACTGGCTCTGCGGCCTGGGCATCCTGGTCTGCTGGCCCGTCGGCGCCGCGCTGGGCGCACTGCTCGGCAGCGTCGTGCGGGACACCGGCGCACTCGGCCTGGACGCCATGTTCCCCGCGGTGATCCTGGCGCTGACCCTGCCCGCGCTGAAGGACAGGCCCCTGCGGCGCACGGCACTGTCGGGCGCGGCTCTGGCCCTGACCGTCACCCCGTTCCTGCCGGCGGGCCTGCCGGTGCTGCTGGCACTGGCCGCGCTGCCCCTGTTCGCCGCCGAGACGAAGAAAGAGGCGAGGCAATGAGCGCCGCCGTACCGCTGCCGCCGACGCTGGCGGCGATGCTCGCCCTCGCGGCCGGCACGTTCCTGCTCCGCCTCTCCGGGCCGGCCCTGCGCGCGAGAATCACGCTCCCGGAGCGCGCCGGGAAACTGCTGGAGGTCTCGGCGGTCCTCCTGCTCGCCGCCCTGGCCGCCACCTCCGCCCTCACCGAGGACCACGTCTTCACCGGCCCCGCCCGACCGCTCGGGGTCCTGACCGGCGGAGTTTTCGCCTGGCGCAGGGCCCCGTTCCTCGTCGTCGTGCTGGCGGCGGCGGGCACGACGGCACTGCTGCGGCTGGCGGGAGTTCGGTGACACTCTCTCCGGCGGACCTGGATCCTCAGGCGACGCGCCGGCTCTCCTGCTCGGACTCGCCCTCGCCTTCGTCCTCCTCGTCCGGCAGATGGACATCGCCGACGGCGATGTTGACCTCGACGACCTCCAGCCCGGTCATCCGCTCCACCGCGTTGATGACATTCGTCCGGATGTCCGCGGCGGTGTCGGCGATGGCGGCGCCGTACTCGACGACGACGTCGAGGTCGACGGCGGCCTGGCGCTCACCGACCTCCACCTTCACTCCTTGAGTGACCCCGGTGCCCCCACCGGGCACCCGCTGGCGCACGGCACCGAAGGCCCTGGTCACCCCTCCACCGAGGTTGTGCACCTCGGGGATCTCCCGGGCCGCCATGCCCGCGATCTTGGCCACGACCGTGTCCGCGATCGCGGTGCTTCCGCGGACCTCCGGGGGAGCGGTGCCGTCTCCTCTGCGCCCCTGCGGTGCCGTGCCCGCGTCCTGCTTTCCCGTCCCAGGGGCGCTGTTCCTGCGCTGTGTGGTCTCCGTCATGACCGTCACCTCGATGATCGGTGCGGGGTATGAGCAGTGTCGTTCCTATCCACCCGTATCCACCGTAGAGCACTGGTGCATATGGGGCGAAAGTGCCCGGATGCCTGAACGCTCACGACCCCCGTCAACGATCTTGCGCGGCGGCGGGCGCGGGCACCGCGGCATCACGGCCCAGCAGATCACGGCAGGCGAAGGCGACGAGGGCGGCGACCAGCGCCGTGCCGAAGGCCGCGGCGAAGACGCCGCGCGGACCGGCCGGTTCCATGAGCAGGCCGCCCGCCTGCTGCCCGAGCGCGTCGCCCACGACGGTGGCCACGGAGGCCCAGGTGAACGCCTCGGTCAGGGACCGGCTGTCCGCCACCGTACTGACCAGGGTCATCTCGCACGCGGCCGTGAGCGCGATGGGCACGCTGCCCACAGCCAGCGCGAGCGCGAGTGTCAGAGGGCTGGTCGCGAGCAGCGGCAGCGCTGTGCCGAGGGCGAAGGCGAGTATCAGCCGCGGGAAGCGCAGATGCACCGCGACCTCGGACTGGGAGCGGCCCAGCCACAGGGCGCCCACGGCGCTGCCCACGCCCCAGCAGGCGTACACCAGGCCGGTGCTGTCCCGCGAGCCGTGTGCGTCGACGAAGGCGGGGATGGCCAGCGTCATCAGCCCGATGGGTACGGCGCCGAGCACCATGACGCCGGCCAGCGCGAGCATCGGCTGCGACCGCAGCGGCCCCAGCAGGCTGCTCCGGCCGGTCTCGCCGTCCGCGTCGCCGGCTGCCTCGGCTCCTGCCGCGCCGTCCGTCTCCTCCGGTACGCGGACGAGGGCCAGCCCGATCGCACCGGCACCGCCGATCACCGCGACGACGGTCAGCGCCCTCCCGGCGGAGCCCGTCAGCATCAGCGCCGCCAGCATCAACGGCGCCCCGATCACCAGCACTTCGGTGAGCAGCGCTTCCCACAGGTAGGCGGTGTCCCGCTCGTCGTCCCGGAGTGGCAGGCGGGCCCACAACGACCGCATGCAGGCGTTCGCCGGGGGCAGCACGACACCGGCGAGCATGGCGAGCAGCGGCTGTGCCCAGTCGCCGGGCCCGGTCGTCCACACCAGCGCGGCCAGCGCCGTCGGGTAGAGGACACCGGTCAACGGCAGCACGGTCCTCCGCCCCCGCCGGTCGGCCCAGCGCGCGATGAGCGGGCTGCCCAGCGCCATGCCGACGGTGTAGAGCCCCGAGACCAGACCGGCCTGCGCGTAACTGCCGCCCTGCTCGCGTACGACGAGCACCATGGCGAGGGACATCAGATAGACCGGCAGCCTGGAGACCACGCTCCACCAGGCGGGGCCCGCGACATGGCGGCGCGTGAGCAGGGCGGCGAGACGACGGGTCAGGCCGTTCGGCTTGGCTTGCATATGTCCTGTTCCGTGATGGCCCGGTGCGGGCGGCGTGCGAGTGCCGGCGCGGGGCGGGAGGCGCGGCAGTTCCTCCCGGGAGGCGACCGCCGTACGCATACCCGTGGCAGGCGGTGAACTCGCATGCGGGACCGGTACCGCCGTGATCGCGGTCGCGCTCCGGACGCCTCCGGTCGCAGAACCGGGGTGCCCTATGCTACGGCGTGCTGCCAACGGGGCACGGACGGCTGGCAGTTCACACCGCTCACAGTGATCGACAGTGGCCGCACGCCAGATCCTGTGTCTGCTCTTCAGCGCGGACGGTCAGGTCCGCGAGACGCCCGAACCGGCATGGGACGAGGGCCGGGTGGACCGCCGCCGGTGAGTGCGGGAGTGTGGGGCTCGCTCGGCGGGTCCCGGTGCGTCACCGGGGCCGCGGCCACGCGTGCGGTGCGCCGTGTGGACGGCGGCCCGGGTGCCCCCTGGCGAGGAGCTACGCCGTCACGGCGGTCCCCGTCCCGCCGCTGGGGGGCGCGGAATGGCCCGGGAAGGCCAGCAAACCGGTCGTGCCGATCAGATAGGCGAGTTGGGGCCGGCTGCGGCTGCCCAGTGCGTCCGAGGTCTTCTTGATGTGCGTGGCCACCGTACGGACGCTGATGCCGAGGCGTTTGGCGATGGCCTCATCCGTGAAACCGTCCACCATGAGCCGGAGGACCGCCCTGCGCGTCTCGTTGCTGATGCGCGGCGATCGCTGGGACACGGCCTTCGGGTCGACGGGCCGGGCCCGCGCCCACATGTACTCGAACATGGCGGCCAGATAGTTCACCAGGCCCGGATGCTGCACCGCGAGCGCCGAGGCACTGCGGTCGCCTTCGCCCGGAACGAAGGCGATCCTCCGGTCGCAGATGATGACACGGTCGAACACCTCGTCCAGCGTCCTGACCTGTCCTCCTACCTCGGTCACGCGCTCTATGTACGCCATCGTGGGACCGTGATTGCGTGCGGTGTGCCCGTACAGCGTCCGCTGCGCGACGCCCCGTTCGTTCAGCTCCCGGTCCCGCTGCAGCGCCTCCATGAGCATCTGGGGTGACCGCCCGCCGCCGGGCTGCGCGGTGAGCAGCTCCTCCCGGCAGGACCGGACCTCCTGCTCCAGCACGGAGGCGATCACGGCCGGGTCGTCCAGGGTCTCCACCGGCGCCAGGCGCTGGCGATGGGCCTTGTCGTAGATGGAACGTATCCCGTCAATGGCGAGCAGGGTATCCGACAAGGCTTTTTGCTGATTCTTTATCGTGTATTCGATGGGGCGCGCCTTCTTGGCGTAGGCGACGTCCGGAGGAACGGCAAGGAAACCCTCGGAGGATTCCGGGTCGGGGCGGAGCAGGCCGAGCTCCAGTAAGCACTGGGGAATGTCCCCGGAGATACTGCCCTCGCAGATCGCGTATTCGTAGGCGGCTTGTCCCCGCTCGCAGAGTTCGATCATGCCTGTTTTGCCCGTTGCGCACATGTTCTTGCACATTTGCTCCTCCTTCATGTTCTGTCCTGCAAGGTCATGCTCGCATGATCCCCTTGTTCGTGACACGTGACACGGGATGTCCTGATCACTCCGCGAGCGCCGGCAGAAACGGACCGAGGTGTTCACGCACATGTCGCATGTCTTTCTCGCTGCCCCATACACACAGTGGATGGATTGGTCGACCGGAGAGCTAAATCCCTGCCGCAAGAACTACCTTCAGACACTTCGACAGGCATTCATCGACCGAGGGCACGCGGTATTCAACGCGCATCAGAACGAACAGTGGGGGAGGGGCTGGCTCGCGCCCGAGGTCTGCACACCCGCGGACTTCCTCGCCGTGTCGAACGCGGATGTGCTGTGCGTCATTGTCGGGGAGCCGCCGTCCCCCGGCGTGATGGTCGAGATCGGCTGGGCGTCCGCACTGGGAGTTCCGATCGTTGTGCTCCAGGAAGGCGATTCCGTTCCGGCCCTGGTGGCCGGCATCGGCGAAGTCACCAGTACGACGCGGTGCCGTCTCCCGGAGGAACTGACCGAGCAGAGTCTCGCCGACATTCTGACGACCGTGGAGAAGGCGGCTGCGTCCCCGCGGACCCCGCGGGTGACCGAGCCGGTCGCCGGATATCCGAAGACGTTGCTCCCGTACGGCTACGAGGCGGCCCAGCAGCCCATCGACCATGTCTGACCAGCAGATGCGCGCAGGCTCGCGCCCGCTGCGGATCCTGGCTTCGGGGGTGAACTTCGGGTGGGGGAGCGCCGGCAAACTCTCCAGCGTGCTCCGGGCGCTCCGGTCCCGGGCGGACCTGGAGGTCACCGGAATCGGCACCGAGCTGGGGCGGCCCGTCCTGACCGGCCTCGGCATCGCGCGCTGGCGGACCGTCGACGTCTCGGACGCGGCTCAGCTGAACGCGCTGGTCGCCGAACTGGCTCCGGACCTGGCGCTCGTGATCCTGGACCCGGAACTGGCCACCGCACTGCAGCGCGCCGGGTGCCCTGTGGTCTACGTCGACAGCCTCCCGTTCCTGTGGACCGAGCACGACCCCTTGCCCGTTGACGTCGAGCTGTACTGCGCCCAGCGCACGCTGCCCCTGCCGCCCGCCGCCGAGACCGCCATGAGCCGGGTGAGGAACCTGACCTGGGTCCCGCCCATCGTCCCCCACTCCGCCGGCCTGGCAGGAGCGGCGTTACAGGCGGAGAGCGGCGCGGTCGAACGGGAAGCCGGTCTCGCCGTCCTCAATCTCGGCGGGCTGCACTCCCCGTTCACCGGCAGCGCCGACGACTCGTATCAGCGACTGGTCCTCGAGCCCGCGCTCGACGCCCTGTCGAGGGCGGGAGCCGAGCGGGTGGTGATCACCGGGAACCTGCCGCCGGACACCGAACTGCCCCCGTCCGGCGCGATGACCGTGGAAGCCCGCAGGTGCGCCCACGACGACTTCGTCGACCTCCTGCTGAGGGCCGGTCGGATCGTGACGTCACCGGGGCTGACCACCCTGCTGGAGATCGCGGCGGTCGACAGGAGCGCGGTACTGCTGCCGCCCCAGAACCTCAGCCAGGTGCTCAACGGAGACCTCGTCGAGCACGGCTGCTCCGCGCGGCTGCGTACCTCCTGGCCGGAGCAGGTGCTCACGCGCGCGAGCATCGACGCCTGGCACCGCCAGGGCGAGGAGTACGCCGTCGAGCGCATTCGCGCGCGCATCGCCGCCGCCTGCGCCGAGCCCCTGCGCGACGTCGTGACCCGCGAGCTGAGCACCGGCATCGACCAGGGGCTGGACCTGCTGGCGAACGGTGCCCCGTCCTTCGCTCGCATCGCCCAGGACTTCGGCGGGGCCGAGCGTGTTGCGGCAGAGATCCTCTCCCGCGTGCCCGCGACCGCTGCTGCCTGAAATGTGGGGAACCATGACGAACACCCGGAACAAGTATCTGTTCATCCGCATCCTCGAAGCGTGCAATGCCGACTGCTTCATGTGCGAATACGCCCTGTCCCGTGACACGTACCGGTTCTCGCCCGAGGACTTCGCCGAATTGCTTCCGGAAGCGGTATCGGCCGGAGTCGGATACGTGCGGTTCACCGGCGGCGAGCCTCTGATGCACCGCGAGATCATCGAACTCGTACGCACGGGCGCCGAGTACGGGATGAAGATGTCCCTCATCACCAACGGCATGTTCCTGCCGCGCTTCGTGGACCGGCTCGCCGAGGCCGGTCTCGCCCAGGTGATCGTGAGCATCGACGGTTCCTCGGCGGAAACCCACGATGTGTACCGCCGTTCCCCGGGGATGTTCTCAGCCGGTTTGGAGGGCCTGCGGCGGGCCGGCGAACTGCGCATAATCCCCCGGGTCAACACCGTCGTCGGCCCGCACAATTACGGGCAGATGCACGATCTGCAGGGCGTGCTCACCGAGGCGGGCGTCCAGCAGTGGGAGCTGTCGGCCATCAAACTCGGCCGGGACATCCGGTACCCGGATCCCGCCGACGTTCTCGCGGCGTGCGAGCCGATTTACCGAGCCGACCCAGAGACGACGCTGGTCCCGCTGGGAAAGCGGTTCTACGGTGACACCCCCGAGGAGCAGAAGCTCTATTTCGAGGAATCGATCACGCCCCGGCCCTCGGGGCCGCTGTGCCTGGTGACCGACGACGTCATCTACCTCGACGGCAAGAACGGCCGCGCCTTCTCCTGTAGCTGCCTCCCGCACGCGGAGGACGACTCCGGCCCCGGGGGCGCCCCGCTGCACAACGCCTCCGGCAAGGTGGAACTGGCCGGGCCCGTCTTCCGGGAGCACGCCGACGCCTTCAAGGCGAACGGCCCCACGATGTGCAACGGCTGCTCCGCCACTGCCGCCGGGTACAGCGACGACCTCGCCCGGCTCGGCGCCGTCCCGGAATGGAGCTACTGACCCATGGAGACACGGCTCAGCTCCGTACAGGCGGGCCTGACGGTCCTGGCGGCCGCCCTGCCGGACGATCCCGAGTCGCAGACCGTACTGGGCTGGATCTGCGCTCATCTGACCGAAGTCGAGCTGCTCCCCGGCCAGGAGCCGGGGAGCGCCGCAGCCCAGTCGCCGGAGGCACCGGCCCGTGTCGCGGTCATCTGCGACGACACCGCCCTCGCGGAGCACACCGAACGCGCCGGAACTGCGGTGGTCTTCGTGTCCAGTACCGGGGTTGCGCCCACGAACGGCTGGCCCGCCGCCCGCATCCGGAGCATGCACCGGCCCGGCTGGCTGCCGGGCGAACGGCACCAGGGCGTCCACCAGGCCGGGACGGTCGCGCCGCCCCGGGCGGTGCGGGCCCGGAACGGTCGTGGGGCCCTGATCCGCCTTGCCGTGCCGGAGGCCGCGGACACGGCGGACAGCACCCGTCTGCTCCGCACGGCACAGGACGCACTGGCGGAAGCCGCCGACTGCCCGGTCTTCGCCGTGCACCTGTACGGCCCGGGGAGCGCGTCGGCCACCGAAACGGTCACCGCGCTGCTGCCGGGGGCCACCGTGTACCAGGACCGCGATCCGGCGGCCGAACGAGCACTGTCCGAGGCGTCCCTGCTGGTCTCCTCGCCGGCCCTGACGAGTGTGACACTGGCCCAGACGGCGCGGATTCCGCTCGCCCTGCTGCCCCCGCTCGGCGCCCACCAGCAGCGGGCCGTGGCCGTGCTCGACTCCGCAGGCGCTCCCCTCGCCGTCCTCAGCGGCGACCACGCCCGCCGGACGGACGAAGCCGAAGCACTGCGCCGCGCCCTCGACGCCCCGGACGAACTGGCGCACTGGGCCGACGCCGCCCAGCAAGCCGCCGGCGACGACCGGCGCGGGGCGCAGCGCATCGCCCGCAAAGTCCGCCAGCTGCTGCTCGCCCCCATGTGACCCGGATCAGCCGACGTGCCGCGGCAACGCGGCGCCCCGCACCGATTGTTGGAGCCACCATGCTGCGCAGACTGCCCTACGGAGCGAACTACCTGCAGTGGGACGAGATGGCGGAGCTTCGCGGCGCCATCGAGGACAAGGCGCTCTTCAGGTACATCTCTTCCGGCACCAGTGTGTCCAGCCGACTGGAGCGACTGGTCGAGGAGCGGCTGGGCGCCACCAGGGCACTGGCCGTGCACAACGGAACCGAGGCACTGCGTCTCGCCCTCATGGGCACCCGCCCCTCCGCGGGCGATCCCGTGTACATACCGGCGGTCACCTTCGTCGCCGTCGCCGGCGCCGTGCTCTCCTGCGGTCTCGTGCCGGTGCCGGTGGACGTCGACGAGCGGTGCGCCCTGGACCCGACGCTGCTGCCCACGGACGCGCAGCGCGTGATCGTCGCCCACATGGAAGGCATGGTCGGGCCCCTCCCGCAAGGCATTCCGTACCTGATCGAGGACACCGCCCAGGCCATGGGCGGCCGGCACGCCGACGGCCGGCACGCCGGAACGGCCGGATACGCGGGAACCTTCAGCTTCCACCACGCCAAGGTGCTCACCTCGGGCGAGGGCGGACTCGTCGTCGTCCGGGACCCGGACGACTGGGAACTGCTGCGCTCGTACCACGACCACGGATCCGACCGGGAGCACGGCAAGTACCCGGTCTGGCGCGAGGGCTCTTTCTACGGTGAGAACTTCTGTGCCAACGAGGCAGTGGCCGCGGTCCAGCTCCAGCAGTTCCGGCACCTCGACGAAATCCTGGCGAGCCTGGAGCAGCATCACCGGATGCTCTCCACGGAGCTGCACGACCGTCCGGACATCCGCCAGGTGCCCCGTACCGACGGCGACGTGAAGGTGAGCGTCCGGATCGAGCTGGACTCCCCCGAGCTGCGGGACCGCGCGCTGAACGAGCTGACCGACAAGGGTCTGCCGTGCTGGACGCTGGACAAGTACTTCCTGCCCGGGCATCCCGTGGTGCGGGACCGCGCGTCCGTCTACGCCGACGGGTTCCCGTGGAACCTGGACGACGGCTCGGAGCGCTACCGGCCCCGCAGCCGTGACGGCTTCCGGGCCACCCGGCAGCTGCTCGCACGCACGCTCTGCCTGCCCCTGGCCCCGGAGCTGGACGCGGCCGGCCAGGCTCAGGCGGCCAAGGAAGTGGCAGCCACGCTGGCCGCGCTGTAGCCGACCGCACCCCTGCCGCATCCCGCCCACTCGAAGGAAGAGACGTGTCCTCAGGCGTTTCCCGGTTCACCGATCTGCTGCGCCACCGCTTCGTGCAGGGGCCTGTGCTCTGGGGCCTGATCGGCAGGCTGCCGCTGTACCTCGTGAGTCTGGCGCTGACCCTCCACCTGCTGGACGAGGGACTGAGCTATGCGGCGGCCGGACTCGTGCTCGCCGCGTACACCGTGGGCACGGCCGCGCTCGGTCCCGTGATCGCCCGCCGCATCGACCGGCACGGCCAGGTGCCGATGCTCGTCCTGACAGCCGTCGTACATCCCGTGGCACTCGCGGGAGCGGTGTACGCGGCGTCCGGCCCGAGGCTCGTTCTGCTGGCGCTGACCTTCGTGGCCGGCGGCACGATCCCCCCGGTCAGCCAGGTGATCCGGGCGCTGTGGAGCACCCTTCCACTGAGCAGGGACGAACGCTCCACCGCGTACTCACTGGAGTCCGTCTTCGCCGAACTCTTCGTCATCGGCGGCCCGTTGCTGCTCAGCGCGCTGATGGCGCTGGGAGACTCCGGCACCGCCGTCGTGGTGGGCGGAGTCCTGTCCGGCCTCGGGAGCCTCGGTCTGGCCACCACGCGAGCCTCCCGACAGTGGGTGCCCGAGTCCACGGCGCGACGCGATCTGCTGGGTGCCCTGCGCTCCCGCCTCCTGCTGATCCTGCTGGTGCTGCTCGCCCTGTCCGCCCTGTGCCTCGGGGTGCTCAACCTGGCGCTCGCGGCCTTCGTCGAGGAGAACGGCTCAGCGGGCGACGTGGGGTTCCTGTTCGGTGCTTCGGGCATCGGCGGGGCCGTCGGCGGCCTGTGGTACGGCAGTCGGTCCGGCGCCACCCCGAAGGGCCGCCAACTGCCCATTGCCTGCACCGCCTTCACTGTCGCCGCCGCGGCACCCTTGCTGGCCTGGGACTTCTGGTCGATGGCGGTGGCCATGGCGATCCAGGGCTCCTCGATCGCCCCGTTGACCGCCATCCTCTACGACCTGGTCGGCTCGGCCGCTCTGCCGGGCACCGTCTCCGAGGCCTTCACCTGGGTGCTGACCGCCACCACCACAGGCGGAGCGGTGGGATCGCAGCTCGCCGGGGCGCTGATCGGCCGCTTCGGCTGGTCCGCCGGATTCGTGCTGGGAGTGCTCAGCGGCTGCTGCGCGACAGTCCTGGCCTTCGCCGTGAGCCGTCGAGTGGTGGCCGTGACCGAGGCGCGCATGTCCCGCGCCGCGCCCACGGATCCGTCCGCCCTGGGACTCGACACGTAGGAGACGCAACGGAAACGACGACGCGCTCCTCCGCGGGGCATCCACGCGTCAGCCATCCCACCCGTCCACGATCACTGGAGCTCCCTCATGACGACCCACATGACGACCCCGGCCTCCGGGACATCCACCCTCCCGGTGGTCCTGCTGGTGGACGGCAGGCCCTCCAGCTTCGTGCGCAACGCGCTGAGCCGGGACGACGTGCACATCGTGCTGCTGCGGTTCGCCTCGGCCGTCAAGGACCTGCCGGAGGAGTACCTGGAACTCACGGCCCACCTGCCCGTGTTCCTCGCCCAGGACGAGAACCTCGCCGAGGAGGCGGAGCGCTACCTGGAGTGGACCGGGACGCTGGAACACGTGCCCACCTACTTCTGCAATCCGCAGGAGCCGCTCCAGGAGGTGGCCCAGCCCTTCGCCGGGCTGGTGGGGCTGCCGCACCTCACCCGGGAGCAGGTCGCGTGGGTCCGGCACAAGACGGCGATGAAGGACAGGTTCGCGGAGATCGGCCTGCGGTGCGCTGCCTACCGGGAAGTCGGATCGCTCGACGACGTGGCCCGGTTCGCCGATGAGCAGGGCTGGCCGGTCGTCCTCAAGCCCATCGACTCCTTCGCCTGCATCGGGACGTACCGGATCGAAGGGCCGGACGAGCTGGCGAAGGTCCCGGAGCCGGATCCGGGGCGCCGCTGGATGGTGGAGGAGTACATCCAGGGTACGGAGTACCAGCTCTGCGCGCTCGTCTCGGGCGGCAAGGTCGTGGACTCCTACCTGTCACTGAACCCGGTGCCGATCCTCGAGGTCCTGGACGGGGCGATCAACGCCAACATCACCTTCGCCCCCGGGGAGGAACTGCCCCTGGACGTACGGTCGGTCACCCAGGACCTGGTCGACGGCTTCGGCCTCGACCACGGCTACTTCCACGCCGAGTGCTTCCTGATGCGAGACGGGACGCTGTGCGTGGGTGAGGCCGCCGCCCGGATCACCGGCTGCGAGGTGCCGGCGAACCACGGCCTCTCCCGTGGCTTCGACATCCACCGGGCCACGCTCGACACCTATCTCGGGCGCACACCCGTTCTCGAGTACTCGGAGGACCGGGCCGTCGGCGATCTGCTGCTGCCGGTGAAGCCGGGCAAGGTCGTGCACATCAGCACCGAGGAGGAACTGCTCCGGTTGCCCGGTGTCCTCGCCGTACACCTGAAGCTGGCCGTCGGGGACGTCTCCGAGCCGCCGCGTGCCTCCCACGCCTCGTCGGGATACGTGCACGTCACCGGGCGCACGGCCGCCGAGGCCGAGCAGCGGATGCGGGGCGTGCTGGAGCACTTCGTGCTGAAGACGGAGCCCGTGGAACCCTGACCGGACCCGGCACCCTGCCGAAGAGGGCGTCACGGAAGCCGGCCGGCCTCCGTGACGCCCGTCCTCACGTCGTCAGATCGTCACGCCGAGGGCCCGGCGGCGGGGAGGACACCGAAGTCCCAGCGTGCCACCGAGAGCCCGAGGTCCTGAACGGCGAAGGCCGTGAAGTAGTACGCTTGCGGGTGCGCCCCGGCATCGACGACGAGGGAGAACTCCACCTCGTGCCACTGCCCGCCGGCCGCACGGACCTTGCGCTGCTCCGGAGTCACTGTGCAGTCCGAGCGCAGGTGACGGGGCACGAACACCCCGAGCCGTACCGGCCCGCGCCGTGCGGCGCGCACCTGTACGCGGGCGCGCAGCGTCCCGCCCGCGGACACCTCCTCCGAGGCCTCGACGCGCAGTTCGGGGGAGTCGGCGAGCCGGTACGCCATGTCACCGCACCGGACGCAGACCGTGACGACGGTGTCCAGCGCCGTGGGCACCAGAGCCCGTTTCACGAACTGCCGGGCAATCCGCCCGCAGTGACACCGCACGTTGCAGACGGACTCCGGGTCGATGGAGCTGCGCTGCCCGAAATAGGCGTGGCAGTCGGTGAATTCGGTTTCCGGGTTCCCCACGATCTCCGCGGTGATCGCGTGATCGAGCGACTGGAGATCGTCGGACAGCCCACGCAGGATCGCCGACGAGCCCTCCGCGGCCGTGGCCTGGCGGGTCACCCAGCGCTCGGCCTTGCCCGCGAGCTTGGTGAGCCGTGGACGCAACGGATGCCTCGCCGGAAGCAGGCCGCCGGCGAGGTACGCGGTCAGGCGGGAGGAGGTGGACAGCACCAGCGGGTCCGGCTCCTGCGGTGCGGGATCGGGGCGAGTTCCCCGGTCGTCGGCCATGCCGAAGTGCCAGTAGGCGGGGTCCGGCTGCGCGTCGGTGATCGTGGCGTTGAGGCTCGGCGCGGAGGGGGCTTCCGCCTCCGCCGCTCGCATCCAAATCGCGTTCTCGGGGCGGGCCGAGTCGTGCACGGTCGGTGCGGCCACGACGTCCCTGGCCGCACCGTCGATGGCGTTGAGCAGCAGCTGGTACCTGGGGTCGTAGGCGACGGCATCGGCGAACGGACCGTTGTTGCACGAGCTGAGCACGACCTCGACGGCCTGCACCCGGTTCAGCGGGATCAGCTTCTCCCGGGGCTTGTAGCAGTCGGGTCCGTAGGCGCAGCGCGGTCCCAGCAGCTCCGGACGGCGGGGCGCCGCGGGGTTGAGCCCGCAGACGGTGAAGTCCGCGAGGTTGATCGAGTCGTCACGGCCGTGCCCTTGCAGGAGCACCCGTCGCCAACGCCCTTCGAGGAGCCGGGCGCCGATGTCCTGACGCTCCAGAGCGCGGTCGTCGTAGACCTGTACCTTCCCCAGGGCATCCGGGCGGTCGGTCGAGGTGAACAGGCCCGATGCGTCGACCGCGGGATCCGGCAGGCAGAACTGCTTGGCGGTGAACCACGCCATCGACGCGGCGTCCCGGCCGGTCAGGAACCCCACCTGCCGGCCACCGCTGCGATGGGCCCGCCGCACGAGTTCCAGGACCGGATCCGAGGTCAGGCGCGAGTACACGGCGACGACCAGCAGGGACCGCGAGCCGGGCGTGCCCTCGTCGAGGAGCCGGCCGCTCAGTTCCTCCTCGTCCAGCCAGTGATGAGCAAGCGGCCCGATCAACGACCGCAGCCCCGCCGGGACTTCGTCGGCCCCCAGGAGCACGCCCCGCTCGTACGGCGCCGGCCGCGCGATGCCACCGTAGAGCCCGGCGGCCAGTTGCATGGCGGACAGCAGATCGGCCCGGCCGTTCACCCAGACGGGGACGGATTCCGGGCGGGGGGACGCGAGGAAACGCGCGACGGCTTCGGCGTATTCGGCGTCGCCGTCGATCGGGGTGAACAGGGTCGTGGAAACCTCGGTCGGAGAAATTGCCATGGTTGGTCGGTTCCTCGTGGAGTCGGGCGCCTCCCGTAGCGGGCGAGTGCGGTGAGCGCGGCGGGGTGGTCACGCACATGGATGCGGCGAGGGCGCCTGCTCACCGCCCCCGCCGCGATGTCCATGACGTCGGTCCGTGGGAGAACGGGCGGCGTCCGGGCCGGCCGTCAGTCGGTGACCGGGGCCGGGAAGAACGCCGTGATGTCGCCTTCCGGCACCCAGATCGGCCGCTCTTTGGCCATGACCAGGTACCGCTGGAGATTCTTTTCGTCGTCCCAGGAAACAGCGAGCACGCGGTACTTCGCGTTGCCACCGATCTTGACCTCGACGTCGCCGGCTACGCCGGTGAAGTGGAGCGGCATGACTTCCTCCTCGGGATCAGTGACGGTTGGTGAAGCTCTGGAGGTAGGCCACGCCGGACGGCCTGCCTTCCAGATAGCTGGTGGTCGAGTAGCTGTCGTAGGAGTGCCGCTCGATCAGAACCTCGTCGAAGTACGGCTCCCAGCGGGGCTCGATCTTCGGTTCGGTCACGAAGAAGGACATGAAGCGGCCTCCGGGGGCGAGGACGCGCGTGATCTGCTCGCGCATCAGCGTGTCCCACCAGTCCGCGTCGTCTCGCATGTCCTTCGGGAGCCACGGGTCCAGCATGATGCCGTCGATGCTCCCGGTGGGAACGGACTCGATGTACTCGAAGAAGTCGGCCCGGACGATTTCGAGATTGTCCGGGAGGTCGGGGTTCGACTTCTTGAAGTCCTGGACCACCTCGTCGTAGACCTCGACGACGGTGTGCTTCTTCACGTTCGGCTGCTGGGCGATGGCCAGGGCGGAGAGCCCGAAGCCGAGCCCGCACTCCAGGAATTCGCCCCCGTTGCGGCACAGGATCTCGGCCGAGCGGCGCATCAGAGGCGCTTCCCACTGCTGCATGGCCTGTGACCCGTCGATGTACAGGGTCTTCTCTCCGGACTCGGACTTCCTGACCGCGATATCCGGCGCGGTGGGCTGAGCAGGATGCTTCACGATCTTTCCTTATCTGTCGGGTATCACTGGCCGAATGGCGCAGAAATCCGGCGTGCGTTCACGTGAATGAGCCATGCATGAGGCCGCGTTGTGAGTCCGGGCGCCCCGTGGACGTCGTTTCGTTCACGGTAGACAGATGCCGGGACGAGCGGTGGCAACGGCAGGGTCGGGCACCTGCAGTGCGGAAACATGCAGCATGGCCATAGGAGGGCAAAGGCGCCTTAACCGCTCGGGACGCCCCGCCCGGTGACCGTCAGGGTCAGCCGACCGCCGCGGAACGGCGCAGCCGCTCGCTGACTGCGGAAACGGCCTCCAGGGACCGGGTGAGAAAAGCGGGTTCCACACCCGTCGGGACACGGATGTGGCGGGAGCCCGCGGGATGGTAGTGGGCGCTCGTGGTGACGACGAGCCGGTGCTCCGCCATCAACGCGTCCGCCAGCGCCTCCGTGTCCGGCACCCCGGCCTCCACCCACACATGCGTACCGCCCTGCGGAGGGGAGACCCCCATGCCGTTCGCCCGCGCCCAGTCGAGGACCAGCCGATGACCGGCCCGCACCCGCTCCGTCAGCGGCTGGTTGCCCAGTTTGCACAGCTGGGCGGCCTGGCTCTGGGCCCGCGTCGACACGGCGATGCGTTCCCACTCCATGCGTGCGGTGAGCCGGTCGACCTCCTGCGGATCGGCGGTGATCCAGCCGACCCGCAGCCCGGGGGCGCCGTAGTTCTTGGAGAAACTGTTCAGCCCGTAGACGCCGCGCCAGTCCTCGACCAGCGCCGGCGGCGCGGCCAGGGCCGCGGGGTCGTGGACGAAGGCGTCGTAGACCAGGTCGAGGACCAGCGCGAAGCCGAGGCGGCGCTGGGCGGCGAACAGGTCGCGCGCCGTCGCCTCGTCCAGGCAGGCACCGGTCGGATTGTGCGGGGAGTTGAGATAGAGCAGGTCACCCGGGCCGAGCGCGCTCCAGGAACGCCCGCCGACGAGCTCCGGCCAGTCCGGCACCCGCACATCTAGCCCGACGTCCCGCAGCAGATCGGCGACGCTCAGCAGCACGGGCCCGGCGCACACGGCGCGCCGCACTCCCACCCCGGTGAGATGGCGGGCGATCAGCCCGAGGCCGTCGAAGGCGCCGTTGGTCACGAGCAGCGACTCCGCGCCCACGTCGATGCCTTGCTCCCGTTGCCTCAGCCGCAGCGCCTCCAACAGCTCCTCCGTGCCTTGGCTGGGGGCGTACTGGGCGTCCAGATCCCAGCTGCCGACCGCCTGCAGCCTGGGTGGTTCGGGCCAGACGGGCACGTTCTCGGCCAGGATCTCCCACGGCTCCTCCGGTGAGGCCGCGACCTCCGCGAGGCGCTGTCCCAGTGGCGTCAGGCTCACTGTGCCGCACCTTCCCGCCGGGTCAGCAGGTATCCGACCTCCAGGCCGGTGGAGTCGACGCGCGGGTCGGCCACCCGCCGGGTCACCACCCGGGCGCCGGCCTCCTGGAACAGCTCCCGCCAGAACGCGTCGCTCTCCAGCCGCTGCTCGGTGAGGACGTGCAGGAGGTAGTACGGGTTGTAGTAGGCCAGGCCGAGGCCGTGCCGCATGACCTGCGGGTCGGCCGGGCGGTGGTCCACCTCGACGACGGCGAGGTGGCCGGAGCGGCGCAGGGCCGCACGGACCAGTTCCACCACCGCGCCCCGTCCCTCCTGCTCCAGTACCTCCTGGAGGAGGAACGCGGCGAGACAGATCTGAGAGGAGTCCGGCCCCGACTCCGGCGCGTCCGCCTCCCGGAGATAGTCGGTGGCGCCGGAGCGGACGAAGCGCAGTCCTTCGGCCGGCGACTCCTCCGGGGCGTACGGGTCGATTCCGATGCCGGTGACCGTGCCCGAGCCGTCGACCAGGCCTGCGAGGAAGGTGCCGTCACCGCAGCCGAGATCCACGACGGAGGCCGGCGCGGCCGGCAGGTCGGACATCAGCTCGCGGACGAGCGGCAGTGCGTCGTACGCGCTCATTCCGCAGCTGCCGATACCCACGAGCCTGCCGTCGCGGGTGGCGTAACCCTTGCCGTGCAGGACGTCCGTGATCTGCTGGAACGTTTCCGCGTAGCCGCCGACGAGCAGCTCGTACCAGGGCCGGTACGGGCCGAGAGCGCGCCCCTTCTCGGTGAGGGTCACCGTGTCGCCGCTCAGCGCCAGGTAGTTCTCGTTGGCGAGGTAACGCAGGAACCCGCTGGTCCGTGACGCGTCGAGCCCCAGGGACGCGGACATGCCGGGGACCTCCTGCGGACCGTCCGCCAGACGTTCGTACAGGCCGCTGTTGAACAGGTGGTAGATGCCCTGCGCCAGCGCGAAACCACGGACTGGCTGGAGCGCCTCGATGAGCCGCAGCTCGAATCCCTCATCCATTGTGCTGTCCCTCGTCCGGTGAACTGCCGGTCATGGCTTGGAAGTCGATACGTACGATTTCGAGATCGCAGGTGTGCTGCAGTAGTTTCCGGAAGCGGTCGGCGCGCTGCTCGGATCGTGTGCTGACCCGGATGAACGGGCGCCTTTGGCCCTTCCAGTCGAGAACGTGGGAATCCGGCGCGGTGACAAAAACGCAATCCTCACGGAACTCTTCTTCCGTCAGAAGTGCGCGAACCCGCTTCTCCAGCGTGTCGCGTTCCTCGCGGTGCATGCCGAAGAACTCTATCGTCGGCATCTCTCCTCCTTGTTCGCCTCGGCAGGGAGCTGCGGGAACTCTCGCTTGGTGCTCTCCTTCAGATGCGTTTCTCGCCTGCCGAGTCCGTCGGCACCACTGCCTCGTCGCCCCGTGCCGGGTCAACCTATTGTGTCGGCGGTCCTCCGCCCCCAGGCGGAGTCGCTCGAATGATTTGATAGGTCGCCAAACGCTGCCACCTGGACTGCCACCTGGATTCCGACTGCCGAGAAAAGGTTACCCACGAGATCCCCTATTTCTGCATCTCACCTTTGTGACGCGTTGACGCTATCAAAGCCGGGTCTCCGGTGGTCGGTGAGGAAATGGGCAGGACTTGCACTGCCGAATCATGAAGAGGTGGCAAGAGATAGTTTATTGATGCAAGTGGAATAAAACGGGCAGGGGTGAGCCGCTCCCGGCGGGTGGCGGGTGGCGGGTGGCGGGTGGCGGGTGGCGGGTGGCGGGCGACGCTGCACAGCCGCGCGGAGACCGCCGGGCGGTGAGGGCATGGACAGCGAGGCCATCATGTCGACGTGTTGCTGCCGGTGGGTTGCCGGGGCCGGCCCCGGCGCTCGGCGCGGCGTGCGCGGTGATGGCGACGGCACACCACCCTAACCGTGTCACGCTCGGCCAACGGAATCTTCACTTCCCGACCCAACTCCGTGAATGAGGTGCTATATCCGATGTAGGGCACACGGGTGTGGTCGGGACCACACCGTCTCGAAGTCTCCGAGAGGTGCTCGGTATCGCACGGGAGAACGCACTTGATAGCACTCGGATCCACCCTCACCCTGAAGCACGCCCGCAGCTACGTGCCCAAGCAGGGCTCCACGACCTCGGGCGTACAGGACGCGGGGTTCGCCACCGAATGGCACCTGGAAGCCGCCGGCCGCCCACGGCTGACCATCCACGACACGCGGTGGGACAGCGGTGAGAGGGACGTGGTCCTCCAGCAGGTCCCGCTGTTACCGGAGATGCCCGCCGCACTGGCCAACCTGCACGGCCGGCACCGGGCCGGAATCGCCGAGGTGTCCGCGGAGCGCCGACGGATCACGGCCTTCCTGTCCCTGCCCCAGCCGGACGGGAGACCGCGGCAGAAGCGGGCCCTGACCACGGCGCAGCTGGCGGAAGGCTGCGGAAGGGCCTTGCTGTGCGAACTGGTGGCTCGCCCCGGCGTGTCACTCACCCCGGCCTTCGATCCGGCGGACCCGCAGGACACCGAGCGCTTCCAGCACGCGGTCGTCTTCGGGGACGAGGACCGGGAGACACCCGTCATCGCCTACGTACTCACCCGGCTCATGCCGACGCTCCGGCACACCGGCTGGGGCGGCGAGGAGTGACGGACCAGCTCGACCCGCGCCGCCAAGTGCGGCTTCCCGGGCAGCTCTACCGGCGGTCGGACACGTCCCCGCGGGGCCTCCTCGGTGGGACACCGGTCCGCCACAGCGCGGCGCCCGGAGGCGCCCGCCCGGCGCAGACCTACTCGGACGGGGCCTCGGCCCGTCCTTCCTTCGACGAACTCAACTGACAGGACATCAGGATGAGCGGCGTGAAGCATCTGTCCATGCGGGTTCCGTGGCGGGATCGCTCGTGGGACCAGTTCCTCTGTGACGACCCGTCAGGCAACTCCTCGTGCACGCTGCTCGCGGCGATCGGCAAGGGCCGCCAGGACGAGTTCGAGGCAGAGCACGCGGGCGCTCCCATCGGAAGTCTGGACCCGAACCGACTGCCCTGCCTGAGCGAGCGTGCCACCTTCATGTCCCCGGTCGGGTACACCGTCGTCAAGCGACATCCCTACAGCCGCAATCCCGCGCTCCGTGACCACCTGCGCGACAGCCCGGTCAGCGTGCCCGGATACGCGTTCGAGGCCATCCCCTTCCGCTGGATGAACCGCGGTTCCCTGAACGAGGAGATCGGTCACGCCAGGGTGCCCGCGTTCGATCAACTCGCCGAGGACCACACCGACCGCGTCCTGAAGTCCCAGCCGCCGTGGGTGATGGACGGCGGCAACCAACAGGCGGTCATCCAAGCGTTCTTCGAGCCGGTCGTGCGGAGGGACAGCCTGGTGTTCGTCTACCTCAAGCACTCCCCGCTGCAGGAGCAACGCACCGACCGTCTGCTGGTCGGGGCAGCACACGTCACGGGCGTGACCACGCCACCGATGTGGAACCAGAATGGGAAACCGCCGTTCGACTCCTCCATGTGGGAGACGATCGTGGAGCACTCCCTGCGCCCCGACATGGCGGAGGGCGTCCTGCTGCCCTACCAGGAGCTCCTGCCGCTCATGGACGAGGGCGTCGACATCGACAGGGCACTGGCCTGGGCGCCCGAAGGCCGTGACGTCGAGTTCTCCTACGTCACGGAACACCTCTCCGACGACGCCGCCATCGAGTCCCTGGCGTCCCTGAAGTCGGCGGCCGAGGGCATGCGTGAACTCGGCGTGCCCATCCCCGAGTCCGCGATGACATGGCTGACGGAGCAGACCGAGCGGCTCTGGCAACTCCGTGGCCCGGTCCCCGGCCTGCCCGGTGTCCTCGCCCTCATCGGAGTGCAGCAGCCGTACGTCGCCGCCCGAGCGGTGCTCACAGAAGCCGGCGAGACCACCGACCCCTGGAAGCTGCTGCAAGGCGTCGTCGCCGACCCCGCGCGCGCCCCGCACGCGCTGAAACCCCATTTCGGCCCCATCCAGGCACGGGTCTGGAACAAGCTCCCGGCCGCGCGCCAAGCGGTCCTGCGCCTCCTGTCCGGATTCGATATCGACCCGGAGCAGGTGCGCATGCTGCTCGGCGGCACCACCGAGGTCGAGATGGCCGCCGAGGAGCTCCTCGACAACCCGTACTATGCCGCGACCTGCACCTACGGTTTACCTCTCCACGTCCCGTTCACCGCCGTCGACCGTGCGTTGTTCCCACCGTCGCACGTCACGTGGCAACCGCCCGTTCCGGACGAGGTGGGCCTCGAGGATCCCTTGGACCGCCGACGGATCGAAGCCCTCCTGACCGAGGTGCTGGAGCGCCAGTGCCTCCAGGGGGACACCCTGGTCCCCCTCGACGAGGCGCTGGAGCACTCCCGGCTCGTGGCGCCCGCACAACTCCCGGCCCTGACGCACGACATCCTCACCGGCCTCGACCTGGAGCACGACGCGGTCGTCGAATGGCCGGACTGGTCACCGTTGACCAGCGTGCGCCTCGCCGATGGAACCCCCGCCTACAAGCTCGACCGGCTCGAGGAGACCGCGAACGTCATCCGCGACTGGGTGGCGGAGCAGCAGGCGCTTCCCCGGCTGGGCGAGATCACCGACGCCCGCGCCGTACTCGACGCCGTGCTCGACCGCAACCAGTCCGGCACCGCGGACGACGCGCACGCCGACGAGCTGGAAGAACGAGCCCGGACGGAGAAGGCCGCCGGACTCGCCGCTCTGCACGACGCACGCCTGTCCGTCCTCGTAGGACCGGCCGGGACGGGCAAGACGACCCTGCTGCGCGCCCTCGTCGACTACCCCGGCGCGGCCGCTGGGGACGTCCTTCTCCTCGCTCCCACGGGCAAGGCGAAGGTGCAGTTGGAGACGAAGGTCGAACGGCCGGCGAAGACACTGGCCTCCTACCTGAGTACCACCGGCCGCTACGACGCCGAGACCGGCCGGTACCTGGTACTGGGTGACCAAGGCCCCCGACGCGGCTACGGCCTCGTCGTGATCGACGAGGCGTCCATGCTGACGGAGGAGATGCTCGCCGCGACGCTGGACTCGTTCACCGGCGTCAAACGGCTGATGCTGGTGGGCGATCCCCGCCAACTGCCCCCGATCGGAGCCGGACGGCCGTTCGTCGACCTGGTCAACAAGCTGCGCCCGGAAGACTTCCCGACTGGGGTGAGGGTTGCCCCCGGATACGTGGAACTGCAGGTGCCCAGGCGTCAGCTGCCTGACGGCAGCCACGGCACCCGCCACGACCTCGAACTCGCGGCCTGGTTCGGCGACGGCACCCGCGGCGCCGGCGACGAGGCGATCTGGGACGAACTGGCGACGAACCCGAACCTGCCCACCCTTCAGTACGTCCCCTGGGGTGATCGCACCGCGGTGCAGGCCCTCACGGACGCCCTCGACGAAGTCCTCGGTCTGGGCGCGGCGGACGACCCGGTGCGGGCGTTCGCTCTCACCTACGGGGGCAGCGTCAACGGCGAGTACCTCAACTGGCAGCGAGGCGCGGGAGCCCGGGCCGAGGAATGGCAGATCCTCTCGCCGACCCGTTCGCGCGCCTTCGGGACGGTCGAGCTCAACCGGCACATCAAACGCATGTACCGGGCCGACGACACCTCCTGGGCCCAGCAGAGCCGGCGTTTGAACATCCCCTCGCCGATCGGACCCGAGCAGATCGTGCGCGGCGACAAGGTCATGCAGACGACCAACAAGCGCATGAAGGCGTGGCCGCGGGAGAATGCGATGAACTACGTCGCCAACGGTGAGATCGGTGTCGCCATCGCGTGGCCCACTTCAGCCGCGAAAACGCGGAAGAACGCACTGCGGCTCAGCGTGGAGTTCTCCTCGCAGCCCGGCCACGAGTACAGCTACTGGCCGTCGAACAAGGACGACGTCCTGCTCGAACTGGCTTGGGCAGTCACGGTGCACAAGTCGCAGGGCTCGGAATTCGGTACGACCTTCCTGGTCCTGCCCGCCCGGGCCAACCTGCCCCGGGAACTCATGTACACGGCGCTGACCCGGCAGAAGGACAAAGTCGTCATCCTGCACGAGGGCACTCTGGCAGACCTCCGTGCCTTCGCCCAGCCGAGCAACAGCGAAACCGCCCGCAGACTGACCGACCTCTTCGAAACCCCGCACCCGTTCGCACTCGACGTGCGGGGCCAAGCCCGCAGGTTCGACCGCAAACTGATGCACGTGTCCGCCGACGGCACGCCGATGGTTTCGAAGAACGAGGTCATCATCGCGGGTCTCCTCGACCGCCTGGCACCGGGACGGTGGCTCTACGAGGAGCCGCTCACCGGCGCGGACGGCCGCGTCGTCCGCCCCGACTTCACTGTGGCCACGAAGGACGGCCGCACAGTCTTCTGGGAACACGCCGGCATGCTCGACCTTCCTGACTACGCGCGGAAGTGGGAGCGTAAGAAGGAGTGGTACGCGAAGAACGGCATCGAGCCATGGGACAAGGGCGGCGGTCCGAACGGCACCTTGATGTGGACCGACGACCTCGACGGCGCGGACGCCCGAGCCTGGCTCACGCTCGCCTCCCAGGTCCTGAACGCCGAGCCGACGGACCCCGGGACCGCGGCTGTAACTGGGCGGAGGGCAGCGAAGAAGACCGCTGCTCGACGAACAAGGTCATGAGCCTGCCTGGTCGGTCGGCGCACCCGCCATCGTGGCTGACTGTCGTGCGCGAGTACGAGTGATCACGCACGTATGTCGTTAGCCCCCCCCAGCCTTCATAGGCCGGGGGCTTCGCCGTATCTCGGCCGTGGGCCGTCGGCCGTTGGTTGCTGGCTGCACCTGCCGCATCGTGTTTCGTCTCGCTCCCGGACGGTTGTCCCAGGAGTTCCGTCCGGTTCGCGCTCTACGCCCGGGCCGACGGGCTGGCGACCCTCACGGTATGGGGGTTTTAGAGGGGAAGCCGCGGCGGCTGGGTGGTGGGCAGTCCCGCTGCCCGTACTGCGGGCTGCTGCAGGATCGGGTGGCAACACTTGATCAAGACTGGGTGCTGCTGGAGCCGGACATGAATCCGCTGGCCCATACGGTGCCGACGGAGCATCGGTGGATCGAGGTGTCCGACGGGCGGGTGACGGTCTACGGGGTGTGTCCGCCGGATCAGTCCCAGCGGTGCCGTATCGAGCATCGCCTTGCCTGCCCGGCACAGCCTCTGCCGGATCTGTGGCCGTGGTTGACGAGCCTGCGAGGGGAGAACGCGCGGCGAGCGAAGCGGCAAGACGACCCAGAGCCGCCTCGACCTCCTGAGGAGTGGCCGGACGCCGGCTGATGGACACTGCGGAAACCTCGGGGCTGACCAGGGAATATGCTCCAAGATCCTGTCCACGAATGGTCCACGGACACGACATACGCCCGCTCCGAACGGCACACGCCTGCACATACGCGAAGACCCCGCACTCAGCGTTTCCGCTGATGCACGGATAGGCCACGGCCGGACGAGTACCGTTCTAGGCGTGAGGTCGAAGCCTTGCCGGGTGGTTGCTGATTGTGCGAGTCCTATTATTTCGCCCGACCAGCGCCTCGCGGCACGGAGGAAAGGACCAGCGGTGTGACAGCTCGTCTCGCGCCGTCGCTCACGCGTGCGGAGGCTGTCAATGCGTGACGTTATCTATTTGTCACTCCCCGGCTAGTCTCAGGTAGCGCTGCATGGCGCGCCGGGCTTGGAGGTCGATGTGGCGAGCTGTTGCAGGGGCGATGCCGAGGTGGTAGGCGGCATCGTGGATTGAGTGCCCGTGGAGGTAGATCAGCACGACCACGTCCCGCTGCCGTTCGGGAAGTTCCTTGATGGCCTGGAAGAGGTTGATTGTCTCCTCCAGTTGCCCGACGGGATCAACCGCCTCGCGCAGCGCGATAGTCTCGAAGGCCGAGTCGATGAGTGCATCGTGTCGGCCTCGGGTCTTAGCAAGACTGACGGTATGGAACTTCATCAACTTCCAGGCGTATGCCGCTGGGCTCTCCGTTTTCAGCACTTTCGGCCAGATTCTGAGCAGCGCCTTGAGCGCCGAGTCGACTGCGTTTTCGGCATCGACCTCGTTGTTCAGGTACGTGCTTGCCCAGGCCAGATATGCCGGGTAGTGCATTCGGCAGAATGCCTCGAAGGCGCTCGGACTTCGCTCTACCTGGGATGGCGCGGCGTTCTCGGTTTCGGAGCCCAAGCCGTCGTCCGAGGAGTTGTCCGCCTCAACGTCCGAGCTAGAGGAGTTGTCCGGCGGGTTGTCCATGTGGAGCTCGCTGGCGAGCTGATCGAGACGGTCGGCACGGTCATCCAAGTGACGCGCGGCCTTGATGAGCGCCATATCCATGTCGTCGGTCGTGCCGCTCAGCGCGTCCCGTAAATCGGGTGTCGTGGTGGGCCGGGGCACAGAGTCATCCGCGTCTGTGCCGGGCACCTGCCCGCGGAGGCGTTCGAGTTCCTCGGCCAGCAGACGGACTTGTTCGGCAGCTTCCTCGGCGAGTTGGTCAGCTTTCTGACGCTCGGCACGAGCGCGTTCCAGTTCTGTCTCCGCGGTTATCCGCTGCTGCTCACTCCGTGCCAGACGCCCATGCACCTGCTCCAACTCAGTGTCCACGGAACGGAAGGCACGCAGACGGTCCCGTTCTCGGCCCAGCGCGTCGACGTCGCGGTGCAACTTGTCCACCATGGCCAACAGAACTAGCACCATCTGGTTGGCATCATTGCGCTCGCGCTCCAGCTGCGCCGCGCGCTCCATCGCCCGAACCAGCTTGTCGGAGACCGCAAGCGACCTCTGCTGCAGGAGCACAAGTTCCGCTTCTACAGCGGAGCTGTCAGCCCCTGTACCGCTCGCAGCCCTGGCCGCGCCCTGTCGGGCAGCTTCTGCCTGCTCAAGAAGCCGATCTCTGTCAGCAGCGCTCCGTGTGCAGACATCGGCTATGGCCTGGACAAAGTCCTCCCGCAACCCGACACCGGCCAGACGCTCAGACACCGTGGATCGGCTAGGGATGCGTCCTTCAGCGAAGTGCTCAGGCGTCAGTTGCCTCAGCACGTCATCCACCCGCATCCCTGCCCGATCCAGCCACTGCCTCAGTACCTGAGCGACAGCGTTGGCCTCAGCAGATGGCCCTTTCAAAGGCCCCCACGGACGAGTCCGTCTGCCCGCACTGGTCACGCAACCCCCTTGTCCAGCGAACAACCTGCCCTTGTCCGGGCTTATCCAGAACAAGGCCCGAACAAGTAGACCAGGCCCCATACACCCCAGGAGCGTAAAGGCGTCACCACACATCTGGCCTTTCGGCCTCAGCCTTGCAGGAGCCCAACTCAATGGACGCCCTTCAGCACGCCTTCGATCTCGCCGCCCGCGGCCTGCTCACGGAGCTGCCCGCCCAACTCGTCACAGCCGGGGTGGCAGCAGTCACAGCCGCTGCCATCCGGGCCTGGAAGAAGCGACGTGCGGCAACTGCCGCCGAGGGCAAAGCAGAACGCTAGGTACCGCAAGCTCCCCTCCATCAGCGCATGCCCAAGGCAGAGTGGTTGGCGCTTGATCAGAATGCTTTGGCCCGAGCATGACAGAGGCCAGGAAGCGAATTTACTACCTGGCCTCTGACCGGTCGGCGGTGGCGGGATTGAACCCACGACCTCTTCGTCCCGAAGCAACTTGGGCGGGCGCCTGACCTTTCGTCGCTGTGCCTCTCACCGGTTGCGATGGTCCGCAGGTGTCCGCGCTTGTCCGCCGCTGTTCGTCAGCGTTGTCACGCAGTTAGACACTCACCCTCAGTTGACCTGCTACGCGGGGTCGCCACTGTGCCCGAAGGCGATGGCTGCGCGACACGTGTCCAGATGCTCAGGGCAGCCGAAATACTGCTTCGGTCGCTTAAAGAGACATCAACGAAGCCCTCACCAGTGTGACGCTGGAACTCCTCGACGAGCGCGCCGGAAGACCCTCCGACGAGGAAATCCGCAGAGCACTGCGCAACTGGGCCTTCGTGCTGCCAGGGCCCGATGACCGGGAAGTCCCGGACGACGTGCGGAACGTTCTCCACTGGGTGTCCAAGGCATCCCGGCCGCTCGCCGATCTCGCTGAAGCGGCCACGGCTCGCACGGTCCTCGACTCGCTGAAGCTCAAGCTCGACGGCACGGCAGCAGCGGCGGAGACAGTGCGGCGCAAGCGTCGGTCGCTCGTCAACGCCGCGAATTACGCCGTCGACCTGGGGGAGCTGCGGGAGAACCCCATCACGGCTGTCCGCTGGCAGAAGCCGAAGGTGTCCAACCAGGTCGACCCGCGGGTTGTCGCCAACCCGGAGCAGGCACGGAACCTCCTGGCGGCGGTTTCCTACGTGGGCGGGTACCGGCGTGCTCGTGGTCGTCGCCTCGTGGGTCTGTTCGCCGCCATGTACTTCGGTGGCCTGCGGCCGGCGGAAGCGGTGGGCCTCGTCGAGATGGACCTGAAGCTTCCCGAGCAGGGCTGGGGCTCGGCGCTGCTCCACCGGACCCGGCCGTCCGTCGGCAAGCAGTGGACCGACTCGGGAGAGACCCATGACGACCGCGGGCTGAAGAACCGGCCAACCGAGGACGTGAGGCGGGTGCCTATCCCGCCCCACCTCGTGGCCGTGCTCCGCGAGCACCTGGCCACCTTTGGCACGGCGGACGACGGACGGCTCTTCTTCAGTGAGAAGGGCTCGGTCGTCCCGTCCTCGACCTACTACCGCGTGTGGCAGGAGGCTCGGCTCCTCGCGCTGCCGCCGGCCGTCGCGGCCTCGCCGCTCGCGAGTCGGCCGTACGACCTCCGGCACTCGGCGCTGTCGACGTGGCTCAACGCCGGTGTCGACCCCACCGAGGTGGCCGAGCGCGCCGGCAACAGCGTGGAGGTCCTGCTGACCCGCTACGCCAAGTGTCTCAACGGACGGCAAGACGTCGCCAACCGGCGTATTGAGGATCTGTTGCGCGAGTACGAGTGATCGCAGACGACGGTAGCTCCGATGCCCCCGGACTGGTTCCGGGGGCATCGGCATGCCTTGGCCGAGAGGGGCGTTCCTGTCCTCAAGAATTCCGCGCCGGCGGCTCCGGGGTGTATGTCGGGCCGGGCCATGAAGTCAGGCCGGCTGCCATCACTCGTTCAGAGGCGCCTCTCATGCGCATTACGCGCATGATGCCCAGAGTTGACCACGACTAGTTGCGTCTACTCACAGGGGTAAAGGATCATGCCGACGTTTGTTGCGCTGCTGAACTGGACCGATCAGGGAGTCCGCGGCTACAAGGACACCCCGCAACGCGCCGAAGCCTTCACGGCAGCGGCTCAGAAGCTCGGGGTGAAGGTCCTGAACCTCTTCTGGACCGTCGGCCCGTACGACCTCGTGGCTGTCGTGGAGGCGCCCGACGACGAGACTGCCACCGCAGTGCTCCTACAGGTCGGCGCGTTGGGCAACGTCCGTAGCACGACCCTGCGAGCCTTCGGCCGGGAGGAGATGGACCGCATCATCGCCAAAGCCACCGGCTGAGGGACTTCCACGTCGAGGTCCTGTTGGTACGAGTGACACGCTCAAGGCGGTCCCCCCAAGGCCCTGGACCTGTCCGGGGCCTTCGCCTGTCCTGGGCATGACCTGCGCTTACGTCCCAAGATCCCGTCCACGCCTCGTCCACAGCCCCCGACATACAGCCGCTCCGAGCGGCACACGCCTGCACATACGCGAAGACCCCGCACTCAGCGTTTCCGCTGATGACGGGGTCTTTAGGCACCTCATACAGGGTGCCCCCGGCAGGATTCGAACCTGCGCACACGGCTCCGGAGGCCGCTTGGGGCCCGGGCAACGCGGCAGGTCACGGCCCTCCACATGGCAGTCTAGGCGGGACCAGTCCACGGGTAGTCCACGGCGGACCGGCACCGCCTTTGTGCCCTCGACCAAGACCATCTTGGATGTTTGGCTCATTGCGGCTCGGCTCAGGCCTGCCCTCAGGTAACGGCGTTGACTAGGAGGCGCGCGCCCCAACCGACGTCGGTCAGCCAGTGCCGCCGGGATGTCGACCTGTCAGGGACGCGCGGATCTGGCTGCTTTGGCGGCTCTAAACCCGCTCGCCCAGTTCCATGTCTCGCCGCCAACGAGCCTATAGGGCGATCGAAGATCACAGTATGATCACGCATCGTCACGGAATGAACACATCCTAAGTTGATCGGTTAACTTGATGGGGCTTACATCGGCAGGGGAGATGAAGTACTGACGGGTGGGGACCTGTGTGTCCTGCGGGCAGATCTGTCTATCTGTCCGCATGCTGCGCTGCCGCGCAGTCATCAACTGCCGCAACGTGACGTTGCCCGCACGGCTTCGTGGTTACGCTTCATTTCGTAGGACCACGGGGAAGATCATTGGAGCTGAACACCGTGACCGACTCATACACGAGCTCCGGCGATGCTGCAGTCGCGAGAGCCGGGGGGGCGGGCTGGTGCGGAGATGCTCCGCACTGTGTACGGCCAGCGGCTCGACCGCATGGACAAGGCGCAGGGGACTGTTACCAACAGGCTGGCGCAGTTGCTGACTTGCTCGCACCAGGCGCGGCCGGTTGGTGAAGGTCCAAGGGTGGCGGGGGGCGACTGCGCGTTGCCGGCCGCCTCGGCGACGTCGCGTGAACCGTGGCGCCAAGCGCTTGCAGCCTGGAAGGCGATCAGGAGACCAACAGGTCCTGGCGAGGTCGTTGGACCGTGCGGCATCATGATATTCAGACAAAGGCGATGGTTGGAAAGAAGTGCATGTCTGAAACTGCAGTCGTTCCCGGGAGAGTTGTCCCTCGCCACCCCTCCCTCTTATTGATGAGGAACACGCCCGCCCGGCTCGCGAGCGTGGAGTTGTTCGCCGGCGCGGGCGGGCTCGCGCTGGGCTGTCAGAAGGCTGGCTTCGACGCGCTGGCAACTCTGGAGTTGGACAAGTGGGCCTGTGACACGGTGCGACAAAACCAGGCGCGGGGTCACGAGCTCGTCGCGAACTGGCATGTCGAGGAATGCGATGTGCGGGACTTCAACTGGTCCCGCATCACCGACGAGGTGGACCTCCTCGCCGGTGGGCCGCCGTGCCAGCCGTTCTCCATTGGCGGCCATGGCAAGGCAGACGACGACGAGCGTGACATGTTCCCGGCCACGGCGGAGGCGGTCGCCCATCTGAGGCCCCGCGCGTTCATCATCGAGAACGTCAGGGGCCTGGCACGCCCGAGGTTCGCTGATTATTTCCAGTACATCCAGGCCAGGCTTTCGATGCCCCTCCTCACCGCGAAGCCCGGCGAACTGTGGACGGAGCACCTGCGGCGACTGCAGGACGCGCGCAAGGACATCGGCAACCAAGAGTTGGCCTACCGGGTCACGCCGGCCTTCGCCAATGCGGCGGACTACGGAGTACCGCAACAGCGACAGCGCGTCTTCCTGGTCGGTTTCCGAAACGATCTAGACGTGACCTGGGAATTTCCGCATGCCACGCACTCGAAGAGAGCGCTACTGCATTCCCAGTGGATCACTGGTGAGTACTGGCAGGAACACGAAGTGCCCAAGGCAAGACGTCCAGAACGGCCTAACGTTCCCATACCCGCGGAACTGCGGCCGGACGAGGTCAAAGCACGCTGGCGCACCATACGTGATGCGTTGGTCGGTCTCCCCGAGCCGACGCTCACGGGTGCTACGGGCGTCCTCAATCACGTCCTTCAGCCCGGAGCTCGTTCCTACCCGGGTCACACTGGTAGCCCGATAGATTGGCCAGCCAAGACGTTGAAAGCCGGGCGTCACGGGGTCCCTGGCGGCGAGAACATGCTGCGTGAGACGGACGGCTCCATACGCTATTTCACGGTCAGGGAAAGCGCACGCCTGCAGACCTTCCCGGACGACTACGAGTTGCATGGCCCTTGGGGCAAGGCGATGCGCCAGCTCGGCAATGCGGTGCCCGTCGAGCTAGCGCGGGTCGTGGCTGCCAGCGTCCATGCCGCCCTGCGCGCGGAGGGACCCGAGTCATGACGGAGACGGAGACGAGACCTAACACCCTCAACCTGATGCCGTCCCCGCGGATCTTGGAGATGATCGCGGAGGTCGACCTTCAACTACATCAGTGTCTGTGCGAGTTGATTGACAACTGCCTCGACGAGCTCATTGAGGCCACCCGTGTCGATGAGACGTTGGAACCTCGAATAGACATCACCCTGCCGACGGCGGCCAAGGCGAACAGGGGCGCCAAGGTCGTCGTGAGTGACAACGGCCGGGGGATGTCTCAGGAGGAATTGGGTCACGCTCTGAGCGCCGGCACGTCGGGTAAGCAACGGTTCGGCAGCCTCGGCCTGTTCGGCATGGGCTTCAACATCGCCACTGCTCGCCTCGGCACGGTGACGCAGGTCCGTACGGGACGACGTGGCGACGACCATTGGATCACCGCCACTATCGACCTTCGAGCGATGCAACAGCGGTCGTCGTACGAGGTGCCCCTTCGCTACGATCCGAAGGATCTCGACGAGCACGGCACTCTCGTCTCGGTCACGAACCTCCGCGAAGACATCGTCGACAAGTTGAGGTCGGCGAGTTCGATCCGGGAAGTCAGCAAGAACCTGGGGCGAATTTACACCTACATGCTGCGTGATCCCGACGGGCCTCATTCAGGCGCGGAGCTGATGGGCGGCTTGAACCAGCGCCTGTACGTCAACGGCCGCCATGTACCCCCTCTCGTACCATGCATCTGGGACCCCACCCGGTCGGTCACGTACAAGGCCGGGGAGGTGCCTGCCGCGGAACCGATCGACGTGCCACTCACCAACGCGTTCGCATGCATGAACTGCGGTCGCTGGTACACCACAAGGCACGATCAGTGCGTTGATTGCGAGAGCGCTGACATCCAGGAGCGAGAGCGCCGGATCGTGGGATGGCTGGGCGTGCAAAGGTTCGCCGACAAGTCCGATTTTGGTTTGACATTCCTCCGGTACGGACGCGCGATCACGACTAGGGACCGGTCACTGTTCGACTGGGAGGGGCCGGACGGGGACATCGAGCTGGAGTATCCGATCGAACTCGGTATGGGCCGCATCGTCGGCGAGATCCATCTCGATCACGCGCCGGTCAACGTCCGCAAGACCAACTTCGACACGTCGTCGCCGGAGTGGCGGTACATGGTCGCGAAAGTGCGAGGCGACCTGCCTTTGCGTCCCCAGCTCTCGAAGCGCCTGTTCAATCGGGAGAACGACTCCCCGATGAGCCGGTTCTTCAACGCGTTCCGGGAGAACAAGCCGGGTCTCCGGTACCTCATGCCCGGTAACGGCAGCACCGCCATCCACACTGAGGCGAAGAGATGGGCACAGAAGTTCCGCAGCGGGGATCCGGAGTATCAGACCGACGAAAAGTGGTACGACGCCGCAGTCGATCATGACCGGGTCAAGAACGGACCACCCCCGGAGCCGGCCTCGCCCTCTGACGAGGATGACTGGCTAAAGGAGGAGGGGCTCGGACATCTGGGATCGGGGGCGGCCGACGGCCCCACACCGTCCAAGGATCAGAAGCAGCCGGATGTAGCCGCGGAGACGCTGCCGGAGACCGAAGAGCAACGCTTCGCGAGGTACAAGGAGCACGCGCTGCTGCTGCCCGACACCGACCGCGAAGTTCGCCTCGGTACCGCGCAGGCGTTCCTTCGCGTCTATGTCACCACCGGAGTCGAACTGATCAAGGACGGCCAACGGCAGCCGACTGTCGTTCGGATCGCAGCTGGCGAGGTGGAGATCTACGTGGATTCCGATACCGCGCTGATCGCGCGGTACGGGTGGTCTCCGCTGAACGTCGCGCTCTTCTGCGCGGCACCACAGTTGAAGAACGTGTACTCCGTGTCGGGCTCCATTGATGGACTGGTGACCTCGATCCTGGAGCAGTTCCCTGACCGGCGAGTGCACTCGAGTGCGGTGCGTGCCCGCGCGGAGATGCTGCTGGAGGGCCTGCGCGAGCGGCTCGCCGACCTCACTTCGAAGGACGCGTCCACGTTCTGGTCGGCCCTGTCCGGCGAGTCGAAGCGGGCTGCCGAGTCGTACGCCATCGCGGTGGCACCGGACGTCAATTGGAAGGCTGCGGTAGAAAACGGCGAGTTCGCACGCTACCTGGGCGCTGAGGGCATCCTCGACCTCGTTACGAACGCTCCCGAACTGGTTCTGGACGGCGGCTTGTTTCGTAGCACCTATGCGGCGCTGGGCGAGGAGACGCAGGCGGACCAAGTGGCCCGCGTCAGCGCCTTCCTCACTGACCTCAAGCGGATGGTTGTGGGTCCACCCCTGCAGAACACCCTGGAACTGTCCCGCTTGCTCCTTACTGCGGACCTGCTGGACTCGGAGATCGTCCAGGCATGAACCGATCATTCCTAGAGCCGGCCTTCCTCGTCGAGGAGGGCCCGAAGGGCTTCACGCGCCAGCTGGAGCGGTTGCTCGGTCTGATCTCGTTCACGGACGTGGTCAACATCGATGGTCCCGGGGACAAAGGCGCTGACCTCCTCGGCCGACTCAACAATGAGGACTGGATTTTCCAGTCAAAATGGAAGAAGTCGGGCAATGTGGATCGCGAGGCGGTGGACGAGGCCCACGCGGCGATGCGGCATTACGCCATCCACCGCGCGGTCGTAGTCACCAACCGACTGTTCACCCAGAAGGCCAAGGAGCGAGCGGACGCGCTGAGGGAGGTCGGAGTCAATGTGACCCTCTGGGACGGCCGACGACTAGCGACGATCTACGATCGCGCTCCGCAGCGAGTCACACCGTTCGACCTCCACCCCTATCAGGACCGCGCCGTGGAAGCGGCCTGGGCCGCCCTACAGGACACTGGCGAAGCACTCATTTACCTCGCCACGGGCCTTGGTAAGACGGTTGTCGCCGGCAGGGTGCTGCGACGATTCCTCCTCGCCAACCCGGGCTCCAAGGTGCTGGTCACCGCGCACATGATCGACCTCGTGGAGCAACTCGAACGGGCGATGTGGCGGGACGTTCCCAAGGACGTACCGACCCGTCTGCTGCACGGCGACTCGAAACCGGACTCTCTGCCAGGCGTCACCTTTGGCGTATCGAACACGGCACGTGACTACGTCCAATCGGGATACGACCCTCAGCTGGTGATAGTGGACGAGGCGCACCACGTGGGAGAGGCCGGGAACTACGCCACCCTGATGGGTCTGCTGCCCAAGGCCAAACGGATGGGTGTGACTGCCACGCCATGGAGGGGTGACAAGTACGACATCGAGCGGACCTTCGGTCAAGCAGTCGAGCGGGTGTCCATCTCGGAGGGCATGAGACTCGGGTACCTCGCCGAGGTGAAGTACCGTGTGTTCGCCGACAACATCGACTGGGACTTCGTCCGTCACGCCTCCGAGCACGGCTACTCCATCAAGGACCTGAACAAGCGTCTCTTCATCCCCGAGCGGGACGAGTCGGTCCGGGAGCATCTAGAGAAGGTCTGGGATCGGACCACAAACCCCCGCGCCATCATCTTCTGTCAGACGATTGAGCACGCGGAGCGGATGCGCGACCTGCTCGCCCGACGGCCCGGCTGGGAAAGGTCCGAGACGCTGCACGCCAAACTGAAGATGCGGGAGCGCCGGACACGACTACTCAGGTTCCGCTCGGGAGAGGTGCCTATCCTCGTCGCCGTAGACATCCTCAATGAGGGCGTCGACGTGCCCGACGTCAATATCCTCTGTTTCGCCAGGGTGACCCACAGCCGGCGCATCTTCGTACAGCAGCTTGGCCGCGGACTACGTCTTCGTAAGGGGAAGACCCACGTGGAGGTGCTGGACTTCGTTAGCGACATCCGGCGGCTGGCTGAGGTGTACGACATGCGCGGACAGGTGTCTGAAGGCGAAATCGAGCAGGTGTCGGTTGGGCGGAACCAGTTCGAGTTCGAGGACCTGAGGGTGAAGGGGCTCCTGGATCAGTGGATGGCTGACGTGGGTGACCTCGGGGGAGCCGACGACAGCGTCCGTTTGGAGTTCCCGCCCATCGAGGGGGTGTGATGGCGGTCCTTCCGGAACCGATCCGCCTGGAGATTTTCGCGGAGTTGGCCCGCCACTTCGACGCTGCACGGTGGGAGGAAGTCTCTCCACCTGCTGCAACGGAGATGTACGACCGCTTCGCCAAGGATCCCAAGATCGGGGGGCGACTCGCTCAGTTCATGCCCACGGAGAAGATACGCCCGTGGATCAAGGACGGACCGGCGAAGCAGTATCGCAGGGCGCTCGAAGGCCTCGGGCCCATGGCCCAGATGACGTCACGGGAGTACCCCGGTCCGCGGTCGGTAGTCCGGCTCGCCCTCGGCGCGGGTTGGACCCCTCGTGCTGAGACGTTGGACGTGAAGCCGATGCGGTGCTTCGCTGACGGTCCCGACGGTGAGGCGGCCTTCGTCACCTGGGGCCCGATGAACAGCCTTCAGGGCATGGTCTGGCACGCCTGCCTACGCCGAGCGGAGTCCGAGTCGCAATTGATCACCATTGCCGTCACCAAGCCCAACACCGCACCGCTGCCCGACGACGACTGGCAGCTCGCGGTCTCGCTGGCCAGCATCTTGAGAGCACGATGCGAGCAGGTCACCTACGCGGTTTCTCGGAAGGCGACCACTGGTTTGCGGACCGTTTGATCACTTCGTCCTCGATCTTGTCGGCTACCTTGACAGGGTCGTCGTGCTCCCAGAAACGGAGTACGGTCCATCCCGCCAAGGCGAAAGCCCTGGTGGAGTCCTGATCACGGCCTTGATTTTCAGCGATCTTGGCCGCCCAAAAATCCTTCCGATCCCCCTTCGCCGGCCGAAAGTGCTCCGGACAGCCATGCCAGAAGCACCCGTCGATCAGGACGGCGACTCGCTGCCTTGTGAAGGCAATGTCGACTGTCCGCTTCAAATTGGAAACGGGCTTGAAGTTCACCCGGTACCGGAGGCCGCGCCGATGCAACTCCCGGCGCACAGCCATCTCGGGTGTGGTGTCGCGCCCTCGGATTCGGGACATGCGCGCACTGACGATCGGGTCGACACCCCCAGACATCAGGCCCCTCCACTCAAACTCTTAGACTTCAGCGGCGACCTCGACAGGCCACACGTCCGTGGTCGGCGTACTTCTTCTTCCCCTAGGCCTTGCCGGGAATCTCGGTGAGCTGGGTTTTCGCCGGTCAGGCGGCGGCGCCATGCGCTTGCTCGTCGTCGCTGGCCGTCCTTGGTTGCTATCGAGCGGCCTCGGACGCCGAGAGACAGCCCAGCTTCGGCGCGCTCGGCTGACGGCCGGCACCTTGGATGACCCTGTCTGAACATCACCCAACGACAGCCAGCCACGACGGTGGGTCCGCCGACCACTCAGGCGCACGTGTGCCTCGCTGTACCCACCGGCCTCAGCAAGCTATCTATGCAGCCGACGAGAGCAAGCCACGACTGCCGGTTCGTGACGACGTCGCCTGAGCCCTGAGCTCGGGAAGCTTGGGTTATCCGCAGGCCATTGCTGGCTTGACCTGCGGCGGACTGGCGGCGTGGCCTATCTGACGCGGGTGGCCTGGTTCCCCGCAGTTTTCCGTGGCTCCCCGCACGATCTGGCACGCGTCTGGCACGGTGCGGCTATCTTGTCTGTGCGCTCGATGTGCTTGCTACCACCGCATAAGAGTTCGATCAAACCTCAGCTCGGCTGTAGGACTGCGTGGACGCCTCGGCGGAGCGAGATCGCGCGAGGCACCTGCTGTACGCAGTCATTGATGTCACTCTTGGATGTCAACTGATCAGGACTTCTCGGACTCGTAGCTCGCTTGCTGTACATGCCTGGTGAGCTGGTTTGCAGCCGCCTGAAGCACGGCCACGCGGGTGCCTTGGCTGAACCCAATGCCGAAGTGCGTTCCTGCTTGGCCTAGGAGGCTCCGAAGGAGCTCGGATACTCGCTCAGCTGCACCCTCCTCCGCGACAACAGATGCCAAAGCGTCTTTGAAATCCGGAGCCCTCTCAGCGGCAGCAAGCCACGCCATGAAGGTCTCAACTTCCCTACTGGGGCGCTCTTCTCTGGTCGCGATCCAGCGAGTCATCTGCTCTGGGTCTACCCAGTCTGGGGATTCTTGATGGCAAGGCCGACAGAGTAGGAGCAGGTTGCTCGCGTCGTCCGGTCCACCGAGACTCTTGGGGATGATGTGGGCTCGTTCGAGGTTGGCCCGTTGCCATGAGGCTTGAAGAGTCGCCAGGTTCCATCGCTCAGAGAGCCATCCGCAGGCGAAACAACACGGCTCGTCAAGACGCAGGTGCGGTGCGAAATCCCGCCGTCTCGGGTTCTTCTCCCAATGTTGTGCAATCTTCCACTTGCTCGGTACGGACATAGGCCCCCCTCTGGCTGCTACCGGCAGCATGCCATCCGCTAGTGACATCGGCCCTGCACTTGGGTCGAGCGCTTGACGGACGTTGAGCCCCGAGGCAGCAGGCCGGTAGCACCACCGCCTTAGGAGAGAGGCTGGGTGATTCGGTGCCTGAGCTGCGGCTTCGTCGGCTGAGGAAGGGCGCGGGTGCTCGACTGTGGGGCACCCGTGTTGACCGCTGCTGAAACCCCTTCATTTGGCACGGTTGTGGCACGAAGCTCAGCCGACGACAGTCAGTCACGATGGGGGGCGCGTCGACGGACAGGCGCGCGTGTGCCTCGCTGTACCCCCCACCGACCTTCAAAGCGCCGTCGGCCAGAGCAAGCGGCCGAGTTCCTGCGGACGGCGCCCCCGTTCGTACCGTGGCAGGTGGGCTGACATCCGAATTAGGGCAGTCTGTTCATTGCTCCTCGTCTTCACCTGCATCAATAGCTTTGATGATGTCAGCCCTCTGGACGAGTGCCATGCGGTTATCCACGTAGCGCACTACGCGAAGCACGGCCATGGTTCCCATCCACACACCGAGCATGATGAAGCCGAGACCGACGCCAGCCGTTAGGAAAGCTACTGGAGCCGCCACCAGAAATACATGTTCAGGGTTCTCCAATGCGGCCGTCATAAATTGCCAGGCTTCAGGGGGGGTTCCCCACACTGGAAGTTTTGCTTCGGCGGCAAGCACTTCGTAGAGTGGTGCATCGACTTCGCTATGAAACTGCGCGAAGTCGTGCAACGCTTGCAACCCATCTGGATAGTAGATGGGGCGTGTTTCATTGCCAGGATCGTAGGTGAGAGTGGGGGCACTGCCGGTGTCGGCGATGTATCTTCCACTCTTCAGGTTCTCAGCCACTCGCTCCATTTGGCGAGGAGTAAGGCCTTGATCAAAGGAAGTAACGAGCAGGGCTAGTGGCTCCTTCTCATCTTGATCAAGGTTGAGGGCAAGCGTTACTGAGCGTCCGTGGATGTGGTCATTGCTCACTTTCACCTCCAACTCCAATCCGATCGTAGAAGTGCTTGCATTGGCCTGCCACTCAAGCTGGCTCAAGCGAGTGACCCGCCTGCGTGGGAGGTGTCTCAGTGGGTGAGTCAGAACCTGTCTTCTTGCCCTGGGTCTTGTCGGGGATCTTGGTGAGCTGGGTTTTTGCTGGTCAGGGTGGTGTGTGAAGGCCGCCGAGAGGTCGTCATTGGTCGTCGTGGCTGCTGTCGAGCGGCCTTGGACGGCCCAGAGACGGCCCGGGCGTGGAGACTGGCGCTCTTCGCAGATACTGCTGCCAGGCAGACTTGCCTCCATGAACGAGGGGATAGCAGCGATCGCCGGTGCGCTGGCGGGATCACTGGGGACGATTGCAGCAGCGGTTGCCACTGGTCGGGCGAGCCGGGAGCAAGCGAGGATTGCAGCGCGTGCAGAGTTCCTGCGCCAACGCCGAGAGCCACGAGAGGCTGCTTACCGCAAGGTGATAGAAGCAGTCGGTGCGGTACGTGAGCACGAAACGAGGGAAAACTTCACGGATGCTCCGGAGGAGGAGTGGGCCCCTAGGGGCGCGAGGTACGTGAGGGAGGCACTGGATCGTTGCCAGCCCGTCAAGGAAGCGTGGCAAGACGCTGCCCTCCTCGGTCCAGCCCCAGTGAGCGCGGCAGCTGAGGAGTTGGGGGCTGCCAACGAGGACCTTGTCCGGAGCCTCGATGCTCTCCTCTTCGTTTTCAGCGAGGGAGTACTACCGGCACAGTCGATGTGGGAAGCCCACGACACAGCTCGCGACAGGTTGGCCAAGGCCCGAAGCGTCTTCATTACGGGCGCCCAAGGAGCACTGGAGGACGATGGCACTCTTCCTCTTCGGTCTAAGCGCCGGCTCCTACGTCGCCGCAGCTCAGGTCAGTGAGGCTTGCACGCGACATTGTGCGTAAGGCCGCTGGCGGCTTGTCCGACCGCTCTGGCACTCGGGCCACGCGACGTGCGTCTGCCATGTGTTGAGTAGGACCTCTTCGTCCCGAAGTAACTTGCCTGGGCGCTCCACCTTGGGTTTGTGTGCGTCTCACCTGCTGCGATGGTCCACAGGCGTGCGCGGCCGTCCGCCGCTGTGCGTGGGCGTTGTCACTCACTTAGACACTCAACGGCTTCCCTGGGGTTCAGGGTCCTGCGGTCCCATCGATACAGTCGGGCGCGTATCGACGCTGGGGACAGAGTGGGCGATCTGAGCGTCACACATGCATCAGATTGAGAGCTGCTGACCTGCGGCTACCTTGCCTGCGCGGTCGCTCTGGAGTTGGCAGGCAGCTCTGTGCGACGCTGAAGTGTTGTCTTGGTGCCATTGGGTCCATGCTGGAGCCAGCTGGCTGCCGTCCAGCTCAGGATGCCTACTGCCTTCGAGATTCAGCCTCAACTGCGGAAACGTCCGCAACGCGCTCTCGGACGCAGCTTGTCTGGTTGACACAACGCAAGGCTGAGCTACCCTAGTAGACGAGCTGGTAGGACTGCCAACGCGGTTCCGAGCAGCAGAGTTAGGACTGCCAACGCGGTGCCTAAATAGCTGCACCGGCTATGAATGCTAGAGAAAGCGGGTCCCTAGGGGCCCGCTTTTTCGTTATCTTCGGTATCGTGGGTGTAGAGCCTAAGATTGAGCGGGGGATGGGGCTGTGTACCTTCTTTTTGTGGATGAGTCTGGTACTCACGGCGGGAGCCACGCATTTGTGTTGGGCGGCGTGGCCATTCATGAGCGTGACGCTAGAAGGCTGCACAGACTGCTCGATAGCGCTGTCCAGAGGTACATTACGAACCCTGCGCTCAATGCGGAAGAGTTCGAACTGCATGTCTCGGAAATGAAGAATGCAAAGAAACCTAAGCAGAAGTCTTCAAAGCCGCAGAAAGTTAGCAACTGGGCTTTCATTTCGCGTACAGATCGGCTCGCCCTCCTTGAAGAGGCTTACGAGATAATCAGGGATTTTCAGCCCAGCAACCCCTCCCTTCCGATGGCCCTGTTCGGGGTTGCGGTCGATAGGAATTTCCGAAGCGGACTGCTTCCGGCGGCACGGGAGGCTTTTGCCTACGAAGTACTTTTGAACAAGTTCGATGTCATGCTTAAGCGCAATAGGGCTGACAATGGAGGCGATGACCTAGGTCTGGTTATCCACGATCGACGCGTTGTTGCTGAGCGCGACATTCAGTCGTGGACCCGTGAATGGCGTAGAGCTGCTGGTACGGTAGGACAGATCAGGAACCTTGCCGATGTGCCCCTGTTTGCAGATAGCAAAGCGACTCGTCTGATCCAAGTTGCCGACTTGGTCTCGTATGCGATCTGGCGTCACTATTCGCCTGATCCCCCAAAGAATGATTACATGGAGTTCTTGTGGGACGGCTTCGATAAGAAGCTGGACCAGATGTGCGGGATGGTGCATTACACGCCATCGTATGGCAGCGGCACCTGCACTTGCAGGTCGTGTTCTGACCGCCTAACTGCGGAGGCACTGAAGCATATTTAACTCTTCGGCGACGGCTTAAACAGCCCGTCCGCTGCCCAGAGGAACATAGGAAGCCCATGGCCCAGGTCGGATGCTGTGGGCTTCTGTCGTTGGCCGGCGTCGGCCTGACCTCGTACGGTCCAGTAACGGCCTCGACTCCGCGGAGGGCAGCCACAGCAACCGCACCGTGCGTCGCTAGCTAGTGCGCTGAATCTCTCGTAGAGTCTGGGTGCTGTTAGTACCAGCGGCGATAGCGATTGCTGGGAACCGTAACCCGGTCACCTTTTCTTTTGTTGCACCTTTCGCAGAGTAGTTGCAGGTTCGTCACATCGTTCAGTCCGCCACGTGACAAGGGCATCATGTGGTCATAATGGGCAACATCAAACGTATCGATTAGTCCCGAGAGATTGACTCCACAACCTGTACAGCGCCCGCGATCACGATAGAAGACTGCTTTTCGCGCCCACACTGGAGGGCGAACACGTTTGAGCTCGCCGTCGCGCTCGAATAGCCGAACTAATTCTTTGTTATCCTCGCCGAAGTGATCGGGGTCAACCTCACGGAAATATATGGCGAGAAATTTGTTCAAATTGGCCAAGGCTATCCTGTTCGAGAACATGACGAAGAACACTTCATCGGCGATGCGTGATTATGAGGTCCTCATAGACTTGGGTCCATCGCAGGTCGGCAAGGTAGTCGTAGCAGGCATTGGTGACATAGTGCGGATCCTCCGAATGTGCCGAGTTGCCTACGCCTTCCGGCGGTGCGTGAAGTGTTGGAGTGTCCGGTATGAAGAAAAGAGGTGCGCGAGTGATCCCGTAGCTCATCATTGCGGCGTCCACGGGGAGGATCCACTTGGAGTGGATTCGGTCGGTCCCGAAAGGCACTCGCGTGGGGCCGTCGATGTCACTCATGAGGATATCGTCGGCGATAAAGCGGATGAACTTGTGGAGAGCCGAGTCTTTTTGCCAGTTCGGGAGGAAACTGTAAATTCCGTTATCGACAGTCAATGCCTCCAGGTCGCGCAGATAAGGAAATGGGTCGCGCGTGATGATGTCGACCGCGTTGGCAATTCGGTAGGTGCGGAAGTACTCATGCGTCAGCCACTCGCTAGTCTTTCCTCTCACTTACTCCCCCTTGGGTGGGCGATCATCGTCAGCACATCGTGCCCTGCGAGGAAGGATGGTGCCCCGTTTGCGGACGAGTTGAGGTCGGGGGAGCGGCTTTGGGCTGGAGCTGCTTTGGCGCGAGTGATCATGGCCCCGTAAGCTTCCGGCGCGTCGGGCAGTCTGTGGACCTGCCCGCTGAAGCACGACGTTGGGGCCATGATCTTCGAGGCTCGCGCCAAAGTGGCTGCCTAAAGCCGTGGAGCCGACCGGCCCCAGCCACAGAGGGTTTCCTGCCTCAGCCCGCATGCACGCAGCGCGCCGCCGGGCGCGGCCAGCCGGGGCGAAGACAGGAGGCAGGCCGCGCCCGGCGGCGCGCGCCCGCGCCGTGCGCGGGCCTTGAACCAGTAGAGAAAGTTGTAACTCAGTCTGCGGTGCGGGGCTTGAAGTCGTATGCGCAGTCTGGGAGTTCTGCCCCTTGGCGGTGGGCCATCGGTAGGAAGACCACTGGCCGGATCGTCCAGGTGATGCGGGTGCTGGCGTGGGTCAGAGAGACCGTGCAGGGTTCCATGCGTAAGAGGGCTCGTCGCGTGTCGATGCGGCCGTCGTAGAGCCAGGCCCAGGCCTCGTCGGAGGCGTCCGGGTCGAGGGCTGGTGAGATGGTGCGCAGGGCGACCGCTACCCATCTGTCTGCCTGTGGTGCCGAGTAGGCGTCGAAGGATGCCCGGAGTGCCGGCCATCCTGTCTTGTCGTTGACGTCTTGCGTCCAGCACTCGCACCAGAAGCCCCGCTGGGGCTTGTCCATCAGCACGGGTGTCCTCCCGGCTGAGTGTCTGTGAAGAGTTCGGCGGTGACGGTGTAGCCGCTGTGGCTGCCGTGGACGACGACCCGGTGTGCGATGACGCCGACCATGCCCAAGCCGCGGCCGTGTACCGCGTCCTCGCTTGGCTGCTTGACCTTCGGGGCGGTGCCCGTCCCTCCCTCGTCGGTGACCGACAGGGCGACCACCTTGGGGGAGACCGCCAGGGCCAGGTGGAAGCTGCCTGCCCCACCGCTCGCCGTGTGAAGGATCGCGTTCGCGCTCAGCTCGCTCACGATCAGCTCGGCGTCGTCGGCCAGGGGAGATCCGCGCAGGATGTCCCGCGTCCAGCGGCGAGCCCGGCTGACCTCTTCCGGAAAACCTGGGCAAGTGAGTCCCCAGACCCGGGCGGTGCTCGTATACTCGTGCATACAAGTTCCTTCGTGCTGGTAGGCCGCCATGTGCAGCGGGTTCGGGCTAGACGAGTTTCACGCCGTCGTGGGCGCGGATGGCCGGCGGGGAAACCGCGTCCAATGCGTCCAGGACGCGGATCGCGTACGCCTCGTCGGCGAGTTCGATGACTTCTTCACGGGTGGCCCAGCGCAGTGCGCGGGTCTCGTCCCCGGTGGTGGGCGTGCCGTCGGCGGCCTCACAGCGGAAGACCATGGAGACGATCAAGCCCTTCATGTTCTTGTAGATCCCGGTCAGGGTCGCGGGAAGCGCGATCTTGATGCCGGTCTCTTCGAGAACTTCGCGCTGGAGGGCCTCGGGGATGGTTTCCTCGCGTTCGAGGATTCCGCCCGGGGGTTCCCAGTGGCCGTTGTCGCGGCGCTTGATCAAGAGGGCGCGGTCCTGGTCGTCGACGATGACTCCGGCGACGCTCACGGAGTGCGGACGGTCGGTGCTCACGTTCCTCTGCCCTCTCGGATGGCTAGGCTCTCCACCGTAGCAACAAAGCTCGCCCACTCGTCTAGATACCTAAAGGAGTACACGTGCCCTCTCTTTCCTCCGGCCTCCTCGGCGATCTCGACCCCACGAGCGATCGTGCGGTCTTCCGGCAGATCGCCGACCAGCTGCGCGAGGCCATCGACCGTGGGCGATTCAAGGAGGGCGAAAAGCTGCCCTCCGAGGCCGAACTTGTCGAGCACTACGGGGTTTCCCGTATGACGGTTCGAAACTCCTTCTCCGTCCTCCAGGGCGAGGGCCTGGTGCACGCCGAGCACGGCAAGGGGGTCTTCGTGCGACCACGGCCGCCTGTCAGGCGGCTAGCCTCCGACCGGTTCGCCCGGCGCCATCGCGAGCAGGGGAAGTCCGCGTTCATCGTGGAGGCCGACGCCGCCGGCAGTCACCCGCAGGTGGACAGCCTGGAGGTCAAGGAGGAGAAGGCCAGTCAGGATGTCTCCACCCGGCTCGGTTCCGTGCGACGGGTGCTGGCCCGGCGTCGCCGGTATCTGCTGGACGGGCGGCCCGTGGAGTTCGCTACCTCGTACCTGCCGCTCGACATCGCACGGGGGACGCCGATCGCCGAGCCGAACCCCGGGCCTGGCGGCATCTATGCCCGGCTTGAGGAGCTGGGGCACCGCCTCGACCACTTCGAGGAAGAGATCCGTGCCCGGATGCCCTCGCCCGACGAGGTGCGCACGCTGCGGCTGGCCTCCGGCGTGCCGGTCATTCACCTGATCCGCACCGCGTTCGACCAGGAAGGGCGGGCCGTGGAGGTCTGCGACACGGTCATGGCGGCCGACGCGTACGTGCTGTCGTACCAGCTCCCGGCGACCTGATCGCCTGATCGGCGGTGGTGCGCGGGGACGCCTCTCCGAACTCGTACACCCCAACAGGCATACTCGTATAGACGAGTGGGCAAGTTGTGTGGCAAGGTGGTTGCCGTTCCCGGGAGGTCGGGTTCGAACGCTGCATCTTGTATAGACGAGTAGATGGGGAGAAGCCTTGCGCACCATCCGTGTAGAGACCTCGGCCGCAACGATCCTGCTGACCGAGGCCCCCGAGCCCAAGGTCCGCGACCGGCAGACTGGCGAGATCGCCAAGGACGCCACCAGCGGAGAGGCACTGATGACGATCGGCGTCGTCTACCTGGAGGACGGCGAATCGTCGCTGATCAAGGTCACCGTTCCCGAGAGCGGAGTGTCCGAGGGACTGACGCTCGGGGCTCCGGTCTCGCTTCCGGGTCTGGTGGCCCGGCCGTGGGAGAGCGTGTTCAACGGGCAGCAGCGGCACGGCATCGCCTACCGCGCCGCCGCCGTGACTCCGGCCGCCTTCCCGGCCGCTACCGGGGCCGCTGCCTGATGACCGATCTGACGACACTCCTCGAGGTGGGTGGTCCTGTCGCCGCACTCGGCGGCGGGGCCGCCTACGCCCGGGCCAAGCATCCCGGGGTGTATTGGTCCACGGTCGGCCTGCCGATATCCACGGCCCGGCTCCTCAGCTCCTACGGATCGGTCATGGAGGCCTGCGGCCTGACTGTAGCTCCGTCCCGGCTGCGGATGCTGGCGGTCAAGGCCACCACTCGCCGGGAGGTCCGGCCCGTACCGCCGCGTCGGGGCATCATCCGGCCCACCTCGACCGGGCTGCGGCTCCGTCTGCGGCTCGCTCCGGGGCAGGAACCAGCCGACGTCGCCGCCTCGGCGGAACGGCTGCGGCATGCCTGGGGCGTTCACGCCGTGTACGTGACCACGGTCAAGCCGGGGGTCGTTGAGCTGCGGCTGGTCGGCTTCGATGTGCTGCGGCAGGTGCGGATGCCGCGCAAGGTGGACGCCAAGTTCCTTCAGGTGCCGGTGGCCCTGCGGGAGGACGCCATGCCGTTCATACGCGACTACCGGACCGTGCCCCACCAACTCACCCTCGGCGCCACGCTGTCGGGCAAGTCCATGTACCTGCGGCACCTGATCGCCGGACTCGCCCCTCAGCCGGTCGCCCTGGTCGGGATCGACTGCAAGCGCGGTGTGGAGCTGGCGCCGTTCGCGGCCCGCCTCTCCGCGCTGGCGACCGAACCGGAACAGGCAGCCGAGCTGCTGCCCGTGCTCGTGAAGGAAATGGAGGACCGATACGACCTGATCAAGGCCCGGCAAGGCATCGCCCCGGACACCCCGGCCGAAGAGATCACCTCCGACATCTGGGGACTGCCCGAGTCCGAACGCCCCGTCCCCCTCGTGCTGTTCGCGGACGAGGTCGCTGAACTGTTCCTCGTCGCCACCAGGAAGGACGAGGAACGGCGCGACGAGATGGTCACCCAGCTCATCCGGCTCGCCCAACTCGGCCGCGCGGCCGGCATCTACCTGGAGGTCTGCGGGCAGCGCTTCGGCGCCGAGCTGGGCAAGGGCGCCACCATGCTGCGAGCCCAGCTGACCGGCCGCGTCTGCCACCGCGTCAACGACGAAGCCTCCGCGAAGATGGCGCTCGGCGACATCGCACCCGAAGCGGTCACGGCCGCATGCGCCATCGCCCCCGAACGACCCGGCCTCGCAGTGGCAGGTGACACCTCGGGCGGCTGGTCACGCATCCGGACGCCGTACCTGTCCCTCGGTGACGCCGCCGAGACCTGCCGCGAATACGCGCACCAGATGCCGGACCTGCCCGTGCTCAAGCCATTCCAGCCCGCCGTGACGGTACGGCCGGTCGAGTCCCCGGCCCTGATCGCCGAACCACGCCCGGCAACCGGCTGACCTCCTCCACCAACCCGGTCGGCGTGACCGTCTCACGCCAGGTCCCTACCCCTCGCATGCCTGAATCCGGAAGGAGCCGCATCATGCGCGCCCAACTGGCCCGCGTGGACGCGGTGCTCATCCAAGCTGTCATCGCTGCCGCACTGTCTTTCGCTCACCTACACGACATCGCCTCGGCGGCCGGACAGGACGGATGGAAAGCCTGGGCCTACCCGATCAGCGTCGACCTGTTGCTCGTCGCCGCCTGGCGTCGACTGCGGTCCGGGGAAGCGAAAGCGGCCGGGTGGTGCTGGTTCCTCATCGCGCTCACCGCCTCACTCGGAGCCAACGTCGCCACCGCCGGCATGCTCGACATGAACCACGTCCCGGCCTGGCTGCGCATCCTCGTTGCGGGCTGGCCTGCGGTCGCCTTCCTCGGCGGCACCCTGCTCGCACACTCGACACCGAAGACCGTCGACCACGCCGCCGAACCCGACACGGACGACGACGAGGTCCACGACCAGGCGGAGGAACCCGAACTCCCGCCCGAGCTGCCTGCAGAGCCAACCGCCGAGCAAGCCCCGCCCCAGCGTCCGGTCAACGAACCGGAACCGCCTGAGCATCCCGCCCTGCCCGTTCCGGCTGCCCTCGTCGCACACGCCCGCAAGGTCGCCGCCGAACACCACACCCGCACCGGAACCCCCATCGACACCCCCACCCTCCGCGCCCGCCTCGGCGTCCCCGCACCCATGGCCGAAGCCATCGCCACCCACCTCTGAAAGGAGACCTGCGTGACCGCCAACCACCGCTTCCGCAACGTCGTCCGCATCGGCCCCGTCCAGGTCGGCACGTACTACGACGGCCGGGGCCAGGAGAAGCACACCGCCGCCTGCACCGCCCCGCGCTGCGGCTTCTCCACCGACTACGACGGCCGCGCCGCCGCCGAGCTGGCCGCCCGCACCCACCGCTGCCCTGTTCGCTGAAAGGAACCCTCGCCCCGTGACCGTCAGCCTGCCGCTTGTCGTCGTCCTCGGCCTTTTCGCCTGGGGAGCAGTCAGGTTCCTCGGCGTCCGCGTCTGGATCGTCGTCCTGATCGCCCTCTTCGGTTTCTGGCTCTCCCGCACCTTCCTCGCACCCGCCATCGAGTCCGGCACGCGCTCCGGCGTGACCGTCATAAACGGCTCACACGCCTAGACGAGTAGATAAGGAGCCCTGACCGTGTTCCTCCCGAAGTACCCCGACAGCCCGACGCCGCTTTCCGCTCACACCCACACCCCGACCGAGACGGCACCCGTAAAGCGCTCGCTCCCGTCGGTGTCCGTCGATCAGAAGACCGTCGTGGCCTTGGTCGTCGGTGGAGTCGTCCTCACCGCGCTCCTGGCGGCCGTCGCCGTCACGGCCATCTCCGTTGCCGTGGCCGCCGTCGTCCTGCGCTCCATGCTCCGCGATCACCACCGCCGCTGAACCGCGCTGGCCTCCGGGGCGGCGGCACACGACCAAGTATTTCGCCGCCCCGGGGCCTGTTCCTCCCGACCGAGCCAGTCAGAAGGAGAAACGCCATCTTCACCCGCACCACTCCGGCCCCACTCCCGGAACTCGCGAACCTGGCCGCGCAGGGGACATTGCCGGGTATTCTCCGCCAACTCTCCGGACTCGGCGGCTGCACCAACCCGATCCGCCTCGACGGCCACCGCACCGAGTACGACGTCGACACCCGCACCGGCGAAATCGGCAACGTCCTCCACCACCTCGACTCGACCAGCCTCCCGGCCGGACAGCTCCTCGTCCGCTGCAACAACCGCCGCACGACCCGCTGCGCGGCCTGCGCCGAGGTCTACCGCCGCGACACCTTCCACCTGATCACCTCCGGCCTGCGCGGCGGCAAGGGCATCCCCGAACACGTCGCCGGCCACCCGCGCGTGTTCGCCACCTTCACCGCACCGAGCTTCGGCCCGGTCCACAACCGCCCCTCCAGCGGGCGCCCCTGCCGCTGCGGCACCCACCACGACCAGGACGACGACGCACTCGGCACCCCGCTCGACCCGGACACCTACGACTACGAAGCCGCCGTCCTCTGGAACGCCCACACCGGTCCACTCTGGCGGCGCTTCTCGACCTACCTGCGCCGAGAGGTCGCCAAGCGCGCCGGCCTCTCCCAGCGCAGGTTCCGCGAGCACGCCCGCGTGTCCTTCGCCAAGGTCGCCGAGTACCAGAAGCGCGGCGCGGTCCACTTCCACGCCGTCATCCGCATCGACGGACCCAGCGGCGGCGACACCTCACCCCCCACCTGGGCAACCGCCGACCTGCTCACCGACGCCATCCGCACAGCCACAGCCAAGGTCCGCGTGGACGGCCCGAGCATCGACGGCCGTACCCACACCTTCGCCTTCGGCCGCCAACTCGACGTTCGCACCATCCGCTCGGCCGACTTCGACGACGGCCAGGAGCTCACCGAACGGGCGGTCGCCGCCTACATCGCCAAGTACGCCACCAAGGGTGCAGAGACCGCGACGGGAGCTCTCGACCGGCCGCTCAAGTTCGCCGCCGAACTCGCCCAGCTCGACATCAGCGACCACGCCCGTCGCATGATCCGCACCGCATGGTTCCTCGGCGCACGCAAGGACCTCGAACACCTCCGCCTGCGCGCCTGGGCTCACATGCTCGGCTTCCGCGGCCACTTCTCCACCAAGTCCCGCCGCTACTCCACCACCCTCGGTGCCCTCCGCGACGCCCGCGCCGAATGGCGCCGGGCACAAACCGCAGCAGCCAACGGCCTCGAGCCCGACACGACGTACGTCCTCGCGCACTGGGTCTTCGCCGGTACCGGTCTGTCCGACGCCGAAGCCTGGCTGGCCGCATCTCTCGAACCCGCACCCGGAACGGAAGGAGAGCCGACATGGACCGTCGGCGAGACGAGCTGATGACTGTCCCGCAGATCCTCGCCGAGCTCGGCGGAGTGTCCCGGCGAACCTTCTACCGCTGGCGCGAGCTGGGGCAGGCTCCGGAAGCGATCAAGCTTCCGAATGGTGAGCTCCGCGTCTGGCGCAGCGACTTCGACGCGTGGCTCCACGGGCTCGCGGAGGCGGCGTGAAGTCGCATGACGTACGGGTGTGGGGCATCCGTAAGCGGCCGTACAAGACGCCGTCGTATGACGTGCGATGGAAGGTCGGCGATGCCCCGCCGTTCTCCGAGACCTTCCGGACGAAGGCACTCGCCGACAACTTCCGCGCCAAGCTTCTTCGGGCTGCGCAGAAGGGCGAGGCATTCTACTCGGAAACCGGTCTGCCGGACTCCATGGCACCGGTCAAAGAGTCCCGTACCTGGTACGACTTCGCACGGGCCTACGTCGCCATGAAGTGGCCGCACGCGGCTCCGAACTCCCGCGACAGCCTGAACGAGACGATGACGCTCGTCACAACACAGCTGTTGGGTGATCGCCCGGGGCGGCCAGCTGACGACGTCTTGCGCCGTGCGCTGCGGGGCTGGGCTTTCGTTGTCCAAGCCTCGGACGAGGAAGCTCCGCCGGTCGACATCGCGAACGCTCTTCGCTGGGTAGCCAAAGCCTCTCTTCCGTTGGCGACGCTCAAGAATCCGGCAGACATCCGCCGCGTCCTCGACTCGCTCAAGCTCACGCTTTCCGGCGCTCCGGCGGCCGCCGAGACAGTACGGCGCAAGCGGGCGGTCCTCTTCAATGCCCTCGCCTACGCGGTCGAACTGGGGGAGCTCCCGGAGAATCCGGTCACGCTCGTGAAGTGGAAGCCGCCGAAGGTGACCAAGGAGGTTGACCGCCGGGTCGTGGTGAACCCTCGACAGGCACGCGAACTCCTGGCCGCAGTCTCTTACGTCGGCGGCTATCGCAGAGCCCGTGGGCGGCGCCTGGTCGCGCTCTTCGCCTGCATGTACTTCGGTGGACTTCGGCCGGCGGAAGCTGTGGCGCTGCGTCGTCCGGACTGCACGCTGCCGGAGACAGGGTGGGGTTCGCTGATCCTGGAGAAGACCCGCCCGACCGTTGGGAAGCGCTGGACCGGAACCGGGGAGGTTCACGATAACCGAGGCCTCAAGAATCGCTCCGCGAACGAGACGCGCATCGTCCCGATCCCGCCGCGCCTCGTCCGCATGCTCCTCGCCCACATCGAGGAGTTCGGCACCGCCAAGGACGGGCGGCTGTTCGCCAACGAACGCGGGGGAGTGGTCGCCTCCACTACGTACTGGCGCGTCTGGGACGAGGCTCGGCACCTGGCGCTCACGCCGGAACAGGTGGCCTCGCCGCTGGCCGCTCGGCCGTACGACCTGAGGCACGCCGCACTCTCCTCCTGGCTCAACGCTGGCGTCGACCCCACCGAGGTTGCGGAGCGCGCGGGCAACAGCGTCGAAGTGCTGCTGAGCCGGTACGCGAAGTGCCTCGACGGTCGCCAGGACATAGCCAACCGCCGGATCGCCGAGCTCCTCGGTGAGGACGACGGCCAGGAGGACGAGCCCGGCGACGGGACCTGATCCCAACACTCCTTCGACACGCGCACCTGCGGCATGATGGCCCCCGGACTACGGTCCAGGGGCCTCGGCGTTTTCGGGCCTGACCTGCGGATTCCTGCCCTGCAGCCAGTCCACGGATAGTCCACAGCCCCCGACATGCAGCCGCTCCGACCGGCACACGCCTGCACATACGCGAAGACCCCGTCTCAGCGAAAGCGCTGATGGCGGGGTCTTTGGGCACCTGATCCAAGGTGCCCCCGGCAGGATTCGAACCTGCGCACACGGCTCCGGAGGCCGTTGCTCTATCCCCTGAGCTACGGGGGCGTGTCGGTCGCGTTGCTCGCGGCGACGGGTAGAACACTACCAGCTCCCCCCGGGTGGTCATGAACGGGTTTCCGCTGTCGGGGGCGGGGTTGCGGGGCGCCCGGTCGGGGTGGAAGTGGGGAAAACCCGGACGCGGTGGCCGGGGTCGACCTACTCTCGAGTTGTGCCAGGCGCGTCGGGCCGGGTGCTTGTTGTGGACGACAACAAGGTCATCCGGCAGTTGATCAGGGTCAACCTCGAGCTGGAGGGGCTGGAGGTCGTGACCGCGGCCGATGGTGCCGAGTGTCTTGATGTCGTTCATCAGGTGCGGCCCGATCTCGTGACCCTCGACGTCGCCATGCCCCGGCTGGACGGGATCCGTACCGCCACTCGCCTGCGGGCCGATCCGCGTACCCGTGACGTGCCCCTCGCCATCATCAGTGCCTGCACCCAGTACGAAGTCGAGGCCGGGCTGGAAGTGGGTGTCGACGCCTTCCTCGCCAAGCCGTTCGAGCCCGCTGAACTCGTCGGGATGGTCCGGCAGTTGATCGAGCGGGAGCGGAGCGGGGGGATGCAAGGGGGCGGTGGCGGGAGTGCGCCCCCTTACGGGTCCGTCCTCGGCGCGGGGGAGGCCGAGCGGGCCGGGAGTGCCGGGAGTACCGGCGGTTGATCCGCCCTCTGTGGATGGCTTACTGATCGATCCGCGGTCGAGGGTTCCGTCCACATCCCGGACCCCTTCAAAACCGGTTCGCATACCCACCCCCTTCCTCCCATACGCTTGTCCCCGTGACCCCCGTCGAGCTCTCGCGCACCGTGCTGAACGCCGTGCGTCGCGCTGTCGACGAGGGTGAGCTCAGCGTGACCGTGCCGGAGCGGGCCGTGGTCACTCCGCCGGGGCCCGGGGGCTGTGGCGACTACGCCACCAACATCGCCCTCCAGCTGGCCGGCGCGGCAGGGCAGCCGCCGCGGCGCGTGGCCGAGATCCTGAGGGCGCGGCTCGCCGGTGAGGCCCTGATCGGTGACGTCGTCGTCACTGGGCCCGGTTTTCTCAACTTCAGCCTGGAACGCAACGTATCCGCGCTCCTCGTCGAGGAGATCCTGCGGCGTGGGCGGCGGTACGGCCACGCCGAGGGGTTCAGCGGGACCATCGTGCGGCTCCGGTGCCCGGCGGAGGTCCGTGCCGTCGTCGTCACGGACGCCCTGGCCCGCGTGCTGCGCAGCCAAGGTGACGTCGTGCGCGTCGAGTGCGAGGGCCGGCCCGCGCCGGAGTGGGAGACCGTCCTCGGTGTGGACCGCAGTCACTCCAGCAGCCACACCGGCAGTCATTCCGGCAGCCACACCGCCACTCACTCCGGCAGCCATCCCGGAAGCCGTTTCGACAGCCATCCCGGGAGTCACGCCGGAAGCCACTCCGACAGCCACCCCCAGCCCCGCCCCTCCGGGCCCAGCCCCCTCCCCGACCTCGACGTCACCGTCCACCCCGTCCCCGCCCCCGTCCCCGCCGACCCCCTGCCCCTCGGCCGCGACGCCGCCCGCTGGGCCCTGCTGTACCCGGCCGCCCACGACCGGCCCCGGATTCCCGGCGATCACCTGACCCAGCGGGAGACCAACCCTCTCTTCCGCGTCCGGTACGCCCACGCCCGCACCCGGGCACTCCTGCGCAACGCCGCCGACCTGGGCTTCCACCCCGAGCCCGGTCCCGTGAGCGACGCGGAAACGCTGCTCGCCGCACTCGGCGACCACCCCCGTATCCTCACCACCACCGCCACCCACCGCAGCCCCGACCGCCTGGCCCGGCACCTCGTCGCCGTCGCCGACGCCACGCTGCCGCTGCTCCCGGCCGTGCTGCCCCTGGGCGACGAGAAACCCTCGGCCGCCCACCGTGCCCGGCTCGCTCTCGCCGAAGCCGCCGGGGCGGTGCTGGCCGGTGGCCTGTCCCTGCTCGGCATCGACGCACCCGACCATCTCTGAGAGACGCATACCGATCATGAGCCGTTCCGCACACCCTGCCGGGCCCCGTCACGCCGACGTCCTCCCCGAGGGCCACTACTCGGCCCCGCCCGCCGACCTCAACGCCCTGGACCCGAAGGTCTGGGCGCAGACCGTGACCCGTGACGAGCACGGTGTCGCCACCGTCGGAGGGATCTCCGTCACGCGGCTCGCCGAGGAGTTCGGCACCCCGGCCTACATCCTCGACGAGGCGGACTTCCGGTCACGCGCGCGTGCGTGGCGCACCGCGTTCGGGACCGACGCCGACGTCTACTACGCCGGCAAGGCGTTCCTCTCCCGTGCCGTCGTGCGCTGGCTGCACGAGGAAGGGCTGAACGTCGACGTCTGCTCCGGCGGGGAGCTGGCCACCGCCCTGTCCGCCGGCATGCCCGCCGACCGGATCGCCTTCCACGGCAACAACAAGTCCGTCGACGAGATCACCAGGGCCGTCGAGGTCGGTGTGGGTCACATCGTGCTCGACTCCTTCCAGGAGATCGTCCGGGTCGCCCACATCGCGCAGAGCCTCGGGAAGCGGCAGAAGGTCCTGATCCGGATCACCGTCGGCGTCGAGGCCCACACCCACGAGTTCATCGCCACGGCCCATGAGGACCAGAAGTTCGGCATTCCGCTGGCCGGCGGGCAGGCCGCCGAGGCCGTACGCCGTGCCCTCCAGCTCGACGGGCTCGAGCTCGTCGGCCTCCACAGCCACATCGGTTCGCAGATCTTCGACATGTCCGGGTTCGAGGTCGCCGCCCACCGTGTGGTCGGGCTGCTGAAGGACATCCGCGACGAGCACGGCGTCGAGCTGCCCGAGATCGACCTCGGCGGCGGGCTCGGGATCGCGTACACGAGCGACGACGACCCGCGCGAGCCGCACGAGATCGCCAAGGCGCTCAGCGAGATCGTCAGCCGTGAGTGCGAGGCCGCCAAGCTGCGCACGCCGCGCATCTCCGTCGAGCCGGGGCGCGCCATCGTCGGCCCGACCGCCTTCACGCTCTACGAGGTCGGCACCATCAAGCCCCTCGACGGCCTGCGGACGTACGTCTCCGTCGACGGCGGCATGTCGGACAACATCCGTACCGCGCTGTACGACGCCGAGTACAGCGTCGCGCTGGTCTCCCGCACCTCCGACGCCGAGCCGATGCTCGCCCGGGTCGTCGGCAAGCACTGCGAGAGCGGGGACATCGTGGTCAAGGACGCGTTCCTGCCGGCCGACGTGGCACCGGGTGACCTCATCGCCGTACCGGCCACGGGCGCCTACTGCCGGTCCATGGCCAGCAACTACAACCACGTGCTGCGGCCGCCGGTCGTGAGCGTGCGCGATGGTGAGGCCCGGGTGATCGTCCGCCGTGAGACGGAGGAGGACCTGCTGCGTCTCGACGTCGGCTGAGCGAGAAGGCGAAGGCCGAGAAGCCGAAGACCGAGAAGGCGAAGGCTTGGGAAGCCGAAGACCGACAAGGCGAAGGCCCGGGAAGTCGACGGCCGAGAAGCAGAAGACCGACAAGCCGAAGACCGACAAGCCGAATGCCACGGGGCGGAAGATCTCCTGTCTGCCGCCCCGGGGAAAATGAAATAGACATCTCACGATCCGGACCGGGGGCAGAAACTCCCGTCCGGTGAGTGAGACTGGTTCCACCGTAGACGGTAATGAGGAAACGAGGTCGGATGATGCGTACGCGTCCGCTGAAGGTGGCGCTGCTGGGCTGTGGAGTGGTCGGCTCAGAGGTGGCGCGCATCATGACGACGCACGCCGACGACCTCACGGCCCGGATCGGGGCTCCCGTGGAGCTGGCGGGCGTGGCGGTGCGGCGGCCCGACAGGGTCAGGGAAGGCATCGACCAGGCCCTCGTCACCACCGACGCCACCGCCCTCGTCAAACGGGGCGACATCGACGTCGTCGTGGAGGTGATCGGCGGGATCGAGCCCGCGCGGACCCTCATCACCACCGCCTTCGAGCACGGCGCCTCCGTCGTCTCCGCCAACAAGGCGCTCCTCGCCCAGGACGGGGCGGCCCTGCACGCCGCCGCCGAGGAGCACGACAAGGACCTCTACTACGAGGCCGCCGTCGCCGGTGCCATCCCGCTGATCCGGCCGCTGCGCGAGTCCCTCGCCGGCGACAAGATCAACCGGGTGATGGGCATCGTCAACGGCACGACCAACTTCATCCTCGACAAGATGGACTCGACCGGCGCCGGCTACCAGGAGGCCCTCGACGAGGCCACCGCCCTGGGCTACGCCGAGGCCGACCCGACCGCCGACGTCGAGGGCTTCGACGCCGCCGCCAAGGCCGCCATCCTCGCCGGTATCGCCTTCCACACGCGTGTGCGCCTCGACGACGTCTACCGCGAGGGCATGACCGAGGTGACGGCGGCCGACTTCGCCTCCGCGAAGGAGATGGGCTGCACGATCAAGCTGCTCGCCATCTGCGAGCGGGCCGCGGACGGGGCGTCCGTCACCGCGCGCGTGCACCCGGCCATGATCCCGCTCAGCCACCCGCTGGCCTCCGTGCGCGGCGCCTACAACGCCGTGTTCGTCGAGTCCGACGCCGCCGGGCAGCTCATGTTCTACGGCCCCGGAGCGGGCGGTTCCCCGACGGCCTCGGCCGTGCTCGGCGACCTTGTCGCCGTCTGCCGCAACCGCCTCAGCGGCGCGACCGGACCGGGGGAGTCCGCCTACGCCGCCCTCACCGTGTCCCCGATGGGCGACGTCGTCACGCGCTACCACATCAGCCTCGACGTGGCCGACAAACCGGGTGTTCTCGCCCAGGTCGCGACCGTCTTCGCCGAGCACGGAGTCTCGATCGATACGGTTCGCCAATCGGGGAAGGACGGCGAGGCCTCCCTCGTCGTCGTCACGCACCGCGCGTCCGACGCCGCCCTCACCGGGACCGTCGAGGCGTTGCGCAAGCTCGACACCGTGCGTGGTGTCGCCAGCATCATGCGGGTTGAAGGAGAGTAACCAGCAATGACCCACCAGTGGCGCGGAATCATCGAGGAGTACCGGGACCGTCTGCCGGTATCCGACACCATGCAGGTCGTGACGCTCCGCGAGGGCGGCACGCCGCTCGTGCCCGCGCAGGTGCTCTCCGAGCGCACGGGCTGCGAGGTCCACCTCAAGGTGGAGGGCGCGAACCCGACCGGGTCCTTCAAGGACCGCGGTATGACCATGGCCATCACCCGGGCCAAGGAGGAGGGCGCGAAGGCCGTCATCTGCGCCTCCACCGGCAACACGTCGGCCTCCGCCGCCGCGTACGCCGTGCGGGCCGGGATGGTCTGTGCCGTGCTCGTGCCGCAGGGCAAGATCGCGCTCGGCAAGATGGGCCAGGCCCTCGTGCACGGCGCCAAGATCCTCCAGGTCGACGGCAACTTCGACGACTGCCTCACGCTCGCGCGCGGCCTGAGCGACAACTACCCCGTGGCGCTGGTCAATTCGGTCAATCCGGTGCGCATCGAGGGGCAGAAGACCGCCGCGTTCGAGATCGTGGACATGCTTGGCGACGCGCCCGACATCCACGTCCTGCCGGTGGGCAACGCGGGCAACATCACGGCCTATTGGAAGGGCTACAAGGAGTACGCCGCCGACGGCGTCGCCTCCCGGGCGCCCCGGATGTGGGGTTTCCAGGCCTCGGGCAGCGCCCCGATCGTGCGCGGCGAGATCGTCAAGGACCCGTCGACCATCGCCACCGCCATCCGCATCGGCAACCCGGCCTCGTGGCAGTACGCGCTCGCCGCGCGGGAGGAGTCGGGCGGCTTCATCGACGAGGTGACGGACCGTGAGATCCTGCGCGCCTACCGGCTGTTGGCCTCGCAGGAGGGTGTCTTCGTCGAGCCCGCGTCCGCCGCGTCCGTCGCCGGTCTGCTGAAGGCCGCCGAGCAGGGCAAGGTCGACCCGGGGCAGCGGATCGTGTGCACCGTCACGGGTAACGGGCTGAAGGACCCCGACTGGGCCGTCGCGGGTGCCCCGCAGCCGGTCACCGTACCCGTCGACTCGGCGGCCGCCGCGGAGCGTCTCGGACTGGTCTGACGTGCGCCGACGCTTCGAGCGCCGGTGTAACGCTCGACACGGTCCGGCGTAAGACGGCGCTTGACCGGGGAGGTTCCCTACGGGGGGTGCACAGGGGGCTTACGACACGCATCGTGCGCCTCCTGTGCGCCCTATGTCGCCACAGAACCTTCCTTCGATAGGCTGTACTGAACCCGCCCGCCGCATATGCCGCGGAGCCGCGCCGTCTCCGCGGCCCCCAGGGTTCTCGTACACCTTCGAATGTCCGTCCCACGTCATTCGACAATCACGCAGCTCAAGGAGAGTCATCGAGCGATGGCCGGTCCAGCGTTCCGCGCCGCCGCCGTCCGGGTGCGCGTCCCCGCCACCAGCGCCAACCTCGGCCCGGGCTTCGACGCCCTCGGCCTCGCGCTGGGGTTGTACGACGACGTGGTCGTCCGGGTGGCCGACTCCGGGCTGCACATCGACATCGCGGGGGAGGGCAGCGAGACGCTCCCGCGCGACGAGCGGCACCTTCTCGTACGTTCCCTGCGCACCGCCTTCGATCTGCTGGGCGGACAGCCGCGCGGCCTGGAGATCGTCTGCGCCAACCGCATTCCGCACGGCCGGGGCCTGGGCTCCTCCTCGGCCGCCATCTGCGCCGGCATCGTCGCCGCCCGGGCCGTGACCATAGGCGCCGAGGCCAAGCTCGACGACACCGCTCTGCTCGAGCTCGCCACCGAGATCGAGGGCCACCCCGACAACGTCGCCGCGTGTCTGCTGGGCGGCTTCACGCTGTCCTGGATGGAGGGCGGCGCGGCCCGGGCGATCAGGATGGAGCCCGCCGATTCCATCGTTCCGGTGGTTTTCGTGCCCGGAAAGCCGGTACTCACCGAAACCGCGCGCGGCCTGCTCCCGCGCTCCGTGCCGCACGTCGACGCCGCCACCAACGCGGGCCGGGCCGCCCTGCTCGTCGAGGCCATGACGCGGCGCCCCGAACTGCTGCTGCCCGCCACCGAGGACCGCCTGCACCAGGAGTACCGCGCCCCGGCCATGCCCGAGAGCGCGGCGCTGGTGGAGCGGCTGCGGGGCGAGGGCGTCCCCGCGGTGATCTCCGGCGCCGGCCCGACGGTCATGGCCCTGGCCGACCCGGGCACCGCCGACAAGGTCGAGGCCCTGGCGGGCGCGGACTGGGCCGCGAACCGGCTGAGCCTCGATCCGCAGGGCGCGGTCGTGCTGCCGCTCGCGACCTCCACCGACATTTGAAAGCGCACGGTTGCCGGATTTCGAGAGGGGGAATGTTTGTTGGATCCGGTAGTGTTAACCTCAAGTCTGCACCCGACCCCACCACGGCGAGGTGCCTCGTGTCCCCGTCCGGGACAGACATTCTTCCGGGAGCCCCCCAAGCCGCACTGTGTTCCGTACGTCGGACCGTACGCCGTACACGGACACTGAGCGGGGCGCAGGGCACGCTCCGGAACCGGTGCGACCACGCCGCGTGACACTGACACTGGGTGCCACGGCATATGGAAGCGCCATCACCAGATTCCTCCGCCGCTGAGGCGGACCACCGCCCCGGCACGGTTCACACCACACGGACCGAAGCCGGACAGCACAACCGGTCGCCGAGCCAGACAGGCCGACGTCCGCTCCAGGGAAGGACCCTTCGTGAGCGACACCACCGATCTGATGGGCGCACGTGTCGAGGAGACCGCTGCCGCGCCCGCCACGGACGCCTCCGCGCCTGCCACCGGTGCCGGCTCCCGGCGGCGCCGCGGTACCGGCCTCGAGGGCATGGTGCTGGCCGAGCTGCAACAGGTCGCATCCGGCCTCGGTATCAGGGGCACCGCGCGTATGCGCAAGAGCCAGTTGATCGAGGTCATCAAGGAGGCGCAGGCGTCCGGCGGCGCCGCTCCGGCCGCGAAGGCCGAGGCCCCCGCCGAGACCAAGCCGAAGCGCCGCGCCACCTCCCGGACCCGTACGGGGGACAACGCCGACAAGGCGGAGAAGAAGGCGGACGCGAAGCAGGCCTCCGAGGCCCCCGCCCAGAAGGCCGACAAGGCCGAGAAGGCCGTGGCCCAGCAGCAGATCGAGATCCCCGGCCAGCCCGCTGGGGGCCCCTCCCGCGATGGGGGCACCTCCCGCGCGAGCGCAGCCGAGCGTGGGGGAGAAGCCGAGCGTGGGGGAGACGACGCGCCCTCCGAGCGCCGCCGTCGCCGGGCCACCGCCGACGCCGGTTCGCCGGCCGCCGCCGCTCCCGAGACGGTCGCCGCCGAGGCGAAGAACGAGTCCAGGGGCGAGTCGCAGGCGCAGCAGCAGTCCCAGAACGACGCCAAGTCCGACGGGGGCGAGGGCGGCGAGGGCCGTCGTCGCGACCGCCGTGACCGCGGGCGGGACCGGGACGGCGGCCGTGACGGTGGCCGTGACCGTGACGGTGGCCGTGATCGCGACCGCCGTGGCAACAAGGGCGACGACCAGCAGGGCGGCCAGCGCGGCCAGCAGAACCAGCAGGGCGGCGGCCGTCAGGACCGTGACCGTCAGCAGGACGACGACGACTTCGAGGGCGGCCGGCGTGGCCGTCGCGGGCGCTACCGCGACCGCCGTGGCCGTCGCGGCCGCGACGAGATCGCCTCCGAGCCGCAGATCGCCGAGGACGACGTCCTGATCCCCGTCGCGGGCATCCTGGACATCCTCGACAACTACGCCTTCATCCGCACGTCCGGTTACCTGCCCGGGCCGAACGACGTGTACGTCTCCCTCGCCCAGGTCCGCAAGAACGGCCTGCGCAAGGGCGACCACATCACCGGTGCGGTCCGCCAGCCGAAGGAAGGCGAGCGCCGCGAGAAGTTCAACGCGCTGGTGCGCCTGGACTCCGTCAACGGCATGGCGCCCGAACACGGCCGCGGCCGCCCGGAGTTCAACAAGCTCACGCCGCTGTACCCGCAGGACCGGCTCCGCCTGGAGACCGACCCGGGCGTGCTGACCACCCGCATCATCGACCTCGTGTCGCCGATCGGTAAGGGCCAGCGCGGTCTGATCGTGGCCCCGCCGAAGACCGGCAAGACCATGATCATGCAGGCGATCGCCAACGCGATCACGCACAACAACCCCGAGTGCCACCTGATGGTCGTCCTGGTCGACGAGCGTCCGGAAGAGGTCACCGACATGCAGCGGTCGGTCAAGGGCGAGGTCATCTCCTCGACCTTCGACCGCCCGGCCGAGGACCACACCACGGTCGCGGAGCTCGCCATCGAGCGTGCGAAGCGCCTGGTCGAGCTCGGTCACGACGTGGTCGTCCTGCTGGACTCCATCACGCGTCTGGGCCGTGCGTACAACCTCGCCGCCCCGGCCTCCGGCCGCATCCTGTCCGGTGGTGTCGACTCGACGGCGCTGTACCCGCCGAAGCGCTTCTTCGGTGCCGCGCGGAACATCGAGGACGGCGGTTCGCTGACCATCCTCGCCACCGCGCTGGTGGACACCGGGTCCCGCATGGACGAGGTGATCTTCGAGGAGTTCAAGGGCACGGGCAACGCCGAGCTCAAGCTCGACCGGAAGCTCGCCGACAAGCGCATCTTCCCGGCGGTGGACGTGGACGCGTCCGGCACCCGTAAGGAAGAGATCCTGCTCGCCAACGACGAACTCGCCATCGTCTGGAAGCTGCGCCGGGTGCTGCACGCCCTCGACCAGCAGCAGGCGGTCGAACTGCTCCTCGACAAGATGAAGCAGACGAAGTCGAACGCCGAGTTCCTCATGCAGATCCAGAAGACCACTCCGACGCCGGGCAACGGCGACTGAGGTAAGCACTGCGCAAAGGGCCGCTCCCGTGACCGGGGGCGGCCCTTTGTGGTGCTCGTATGCAGGTAGGATCACGCTCTCTTCGAACTTGTGATCCCAAGGGGGGACATACGTGGGTACATCCATGCCTGGGGGCGGTCGGCACAGACGCCGGATACGGATCGCCCTTCCCGTCGCCGCGGCAGGCGTCGCCGCCGCCGTGGCCGCCGCGCTGCTGACGACGTCCGCCGGCGCGGCCACCGCACTGCCGCAGCCGACGATCGAGCCCGCCATCAGCTCACCGTCGCTCGCCGAGCTGGAGAAGCGCGTCGCGGGCGCCATGGCCGGTGACGACACGGCGGGCAGGACGAGCAAGGCGTCGCTGAGCGCGAGCACGAACACCAGCCCGTCCACCGTCGACCCGAAGGTCATCGGCGGCAACGAGACCACCATCACCTCGGCCCCGTGGATGACGCAGCTCCACTACTACGACGACCGGGGCACCTCCAGCACCGGCGACGACATCGGCTTCTTCTGCGGCGGCGCCGTGGTCGCGCCGACGAAGATCCTCACCGCCGCGCACTGCGTCAAGGGCTACGACTGGCACGCCAACGGCGCCGTCGTCACCGGCACCTCCCAGCTGCCCTCGGCCGACGGCACCGACCTGCACGGCGGCACCGTCACCGGCGTCTGGCGGCAGTGGAACCACCCGTCGTACAACGCGACGACGATCGACAACGACATCGCGGTGCTCACCCTGCCCGTCCCGGTCAAGGCCACGCCGATCCGCATGACGACGTCCGGCGACACCACGTCGTACAAGGCCGGCACCAGCGCCAAGGTCTACGGCTGGGGCCGCACCAGCTCCACCAGCGACGCCATCTCCGAGACGCTGAAGACGGCCACGCTGCCCGTCCAGTCCGACACCACCTGCGCCGGGGCGTACGGCAGCGACTTCGTCAAGGGCCACATGGTCTGCGCGGGCAATCCGGCCACCGGAAGCGACGCCGGCACCACCAGCGCCTGCAACGGCGACTCCGGCGGCCCCCTGGTCGTGAACAACCGGATCGTCGGTGTCGTGTCCTGGGGCGTGACGGACTGCGTCGCGAAGGGCGCCTACAGCGTCTTCAGCAAGGTCAGCTCCTACGTCGGCGCGACCTACCCGCGCGTCGACGACACCAACGTCAGCGGCGACCACAAGGCCGACCTGTGGGTGCGCAACGCCTCCACCAAGACCGGCTACTCCAAGGACTCCAAGGGCACGTCGTTCGCCGCCCGCGAGTCCTGGGGCAACTGGAACGGCGTCAACGTCGTCCTGCAGACCGACTTCGACCGGGACGGCTACCAGGACCTGGTCTACCGGCGCAGCAGCGACGGCGACCTCTTCTGGACCCACTACGTGATCTCCAGCGGCACCTGGTCCACCAAGCAGATCGCCGACAACTGGAGCACCCGGACCCGCATCATCACCCCCGGTGACGTCACCGGCGACTACCTGCCCGACCTGCTCTCGGTCGACTCCGCGGGCGTGATGTGGATCTACCCCGGCAAGGGCAACGGCACTTTCGCGCCCCGCGTGAAGGTCGGCTCCGGCTGGAACCAGTACAACTCCGTGCGCGGCAAGGGTGACTTCACCGGCGACGGCAAGACCGACCTGATCGCCCGCAGCAAGACGGGCGGCACGATCTACCTGTACAAGGGCACCGGCAAGGCCGGCTCCGGCGCGTTCTCCAGCCGCGTCAAGGTGCGCACCTGGAGCAGCACGACGTACAACGCCTTCGACGCGACCGGCGACATCACCGGCGACGGCAAGGCCGACTTCCTGGCCCGTACGCCCGGCGGCACGCTCTACCTCTACAAGGGCACCGGCAAGGCCACCAGCGAGATCTTCGCCACAAGGATCTCCGTCGGTACCGATTTCAAGCAGTACGACATCTTCGGCTGAACCCGCAGGTGAGCGAGGTACCCCCTCGCCGCACCGAACACACACTGTGCCCACCGCCCCACGCGGTGGGCACAGTCCGTTGTGCAACCCTTTCCCGAGTTTCTCCGTCTGACCAGGCGGAGCGACGATGGTGCCGGGAGGACTCCCCGACCGAACACGCCTGGCACTGACCGCAGGGGGTAACCGACCGTAGACGAGCTGAGGAGCACATGTCTGCCGAGAGCACGCCGGGTCCGGGCATACCGGGCGATACCGGCACCACCGGGCCGCGCCACCGCACCAAGGGCCGACGCCGCAAGCCCCGTAAGCGTCACACGGGCCTGATGGTGACGGCCTGGACCGCCGCGGGCATCGTCGTCCTGGGCGGCGCCGGGGCGGGGTACATGTACTTCAAGCTCAACGGCAACCTGAAGAGCGTCGACATCGACCAGGCCCTCGGCACCGACCGGCCCAAGAAGGCCGACAACGGCTCGGAGAACATCCTCGTCCTCGGCTCCGACACCCGCGCCGGCGGCAACAAGAAGCTCGGCGGCGGAACCGACGACGGCAGCGCCCGCTCCGACACGGCGATGATCGTGCACGTCTACAAGGGCCACAAGAAGGCCAGCGTGGTCTCCATCCCGCGCGACACCCTCATCGACCGGCCCGAGTGCACGGACACCAAGGGCGACGAGCACCCCGCCGCGAACGGCGTGATGTTCAATTCGGCGTACTCCACCGGTGGGGCCGCCTGCGCCGTGAAGACCGTCGAGTCGATCACCGACCTGCGCATGGACCACTACCTGGAGGTCGACTTCGCCGGCTTCCAGAAGCTCATCGACGACCTCGGCGGTGTCGAGGTCACCACGACCAAGCGCATCGACGACCCCGACAGCCACCTGAAGCTGAAGGCCGGCACCCACAGACTCGACGGCGAGCAGGCCCTCGGCCTGGTCCGCACCCGCCACGGCGTCGGCGACGGCTCCGACCTGGGCCGCATCCAGCTCCAGCAGGCCTTCATCAAGGCCCTGCTCAACCAGGTCAAGGAGGTCGGCGTCTTCAGCAACCCGAAGAAGCTGTACGACCTCGCCGAGACCGCGACCAAGACGGTGACGGCCGACTCCGACCTCGGCTCGGTCAACAAGCTCGCGTCGTTCGCCGGGGGCCTCCAGGGCATCACCCCGTCGAACATGCACATGGTCACGATGCCCGTCGCCTACGACCCGGCCGACCCGAACCGCGTCCTCCTCCAGAAGAAGAAGGCCGACCAGATCTGGCAGGCCCTGGAGCACGACAAGCCGATCCCGAAGAGCGCGACCGAGGGCACGGCGACCGGCGAAGCCAAGGGTGTCGTGAGCGGCTCCTGAGAGCGGCGCCCAAGGGGCGCGGGGAACTGCGCGAACGGCCCCCACCGACCCGCAGGGAACAAATATCGGCAACCCCCGGTTTTGGGGGATGGCACCAGTCCTGGCAGACTGGTACGTCGGCTCCGGTTCACGCTCCCGCATCCCGCGGCAGCGACCCGGCGCCCTCCCGAAACCTAGGAGACACCTTGAAGCGCGACATCCACCCCGCGTACGTCGAGACGCAGGTCAGCTGCACCTGCGGCGCGTCGTTCACCACCCGCAGCACCATCGAGTCCGGCGCGATCCGTGCCGATGTGTGCTCCGAGTGCCACCCGTTCTACACGGGCAAGCAGAAGATCCTCGACACCGGTGGCCGCGTGGCCCGCTTCGAGGCCCGCTTCGGCAAGGCCGCCGGCTCCAAGAAGTAGCGAGCCCCATTTCGCCGGTCCGCGGACGCGCCCCCTCACCGGGCGCTCCGGGACCGGCGTTTTTGGTCGCCCGCCCTTCACCCCCGCCAGTACACAGGAGCCCAAGATGTTCGAGGCCGTCGAGGATCTCGTCGCCGAGCACGCCGACCTGGAGAAGAAGCTCGCCGACCCGTCGGTCCACAACGACCAGGCCAACGCGCGCAAGCTGAACAAGCGTTACGCCGAGCTCACCCCGATCGTCGCCACGTACCGCTCCTGGACGCAGACGGGCGACGACATCGAGACCGCGCGCGAGTTCGCCGCCGACGACCCCGACTTCGTGGCCGAGGTCAAGGAGCTGGAACAGCGCCGCGAGGAGCTGACGGAGAAGCTGCGCCTTCTCCTCGTCCCGCGCGATCCCAGCGACGACAAGGACGTCATCCTCGAGATCAAGGCGGGCGCGGGCGGCGACGAGTCGGCCCTGTTCGCCGGCGACCTGCTGCGCATGTACCTGCGGTACGCCGAGCGGGTCGGCTGGAAGACCGAGATCATCGACGCCACCGAGTCCGAGCTGGGCGGCTACAAGGACGTCCAGGTGGCCGTGAAGACCAAGGGCGGCCAGGGTGCGACGGAGCCCGGACAGGGCGTGTGGGCCCGCCTGAAGTACGAGGGCGGCGTGCACCGCGTGCAGCGCGTCCCCGCCACCGAGTCCCAGGGCCGTATCCACACCTCCGCCGCCGGTGTCCTCGTCACCCCCGAGGCCGAGGAGGTCGACGTCGAGATCAACCCGAACGACCTCCGCATCGACGTCTACCGCTCCTCCGGGCCGGGCGGACAGTCCGTCAACACCACCGACTCCGCCGTGCGCATCACGCACGTCCCGACCGGAGTCGTCGCCTCCTGCCAGAACGAGAAGAGCCAGTTGCAGAACAAGGAGCAGGCACTGCGTATCCTGCGCTCCAGGCTGCTCGCCATCGCGCAGGAGGAAGCGGAGAGGAACGCCGCGGACGCCCGCCGCAGCCAGGTCCGCACCGTCGACCGCTCCGAGAAGATCCGCACGTACAACTACCCGGAGAACCGCATCTCGGACCACCGCGTCGGCTACAAGGCGTACAACCTGGACCAGGTCCTGGACGGCGACCTCGACGCGGTGATCCAGGCCTGCGTCGACGCGGACTCGGCGGCGAAGCTCGCGGCCGCGTAGGACCCACAGGAGTAACCACAGGAGTACCGAGCACCGGAGGACTTGCGTGCAGCAGTCATTTGGGGGGCGACCCCCAAGCCCCCGCAGCGTGCTGCTCGCGGAGGTGGCCCAGGCCACCCAGCGGCTCGCCGACGCCGGCGTGCCCTCGCCGCGCACCGACGCGGAGGAACTCGCCGCGTTCGTGCACGGCGTCAAGCGCGGTGAGCTGCACTCCGTCAAGGACTCCGACTTCGACGCCCGCTACTGGGAGGTCATCGCCCGCCGCGAGGCCCGCGAGCCGCTCCAGCACATCACCGGGCGGGCCTACTTCCGGTACCTGGAACTCCAGGTCGGTCCCGGGGTGTTCGTGCCGCGGCCCGAGACGGAGTCCGTGGTCGGCTGGGCCATAGACGCGGTACGGGCCATGGACGTCGTCGAGCCGTGCATCGTCGACCTGTGCACCGGCTCCGGCGCCATCGCGCTCGCCCTCGCCCAGGAGGTGCCGCGCTCGCGTGTGCACGCCGTGGAGCTGTCCGAGGACGCCCTCAGGTGGACCCGCAAGAACGTGGAGGGGTCCAGGGTCGAACTGCGCCAGGGAGACGCCCTGACGGCCTTCCCGGACCTCGACGGACAGGTCGACCTGGTCATCTCCAACCCGCCGTACATCCCGCTCACCGAGTGGGAGTACGTCGCCCCCGAGGCGCGGGACCACGACCCGGAACTGGCCCTGTTCTCCGGCGAGGACGGCCTCGACCTCATCCGCGGCCTGGAGCGCACCGCGCACCGGCTGCTGCGCCCCGGCGGTGTCGTGGTCGTGGAGCACGCCGACACCCAGGGCGGCCAGGTGCCGTGGATCTTCGCCGAGGACCGGGGCTGGACGGACGCCGCTGACCACCCGGACCTGAACAACCGCCCGCGTTTCGCCACGGCCCGCAAGGCGCTGCCGTGAGCACCCCGCAGTCTTCGCAGTCTTCATCCCAGCAGCACGTGTACGAGGAGGCCAGCTAAAGATGGCACGGCGATACGACACCAACGACGCGACCGACCGTGTGACCGGTCTGCGTGAGGCAGCGTCCGCCGTCCGCCGTGGCGAGCTCGTGGTGCTGCCGACGGACACGGTGTACGGCATCGGCGCCGACGCGTTCTCCTCGGAGGCGGTCGCCGACCTGCTGGAGGCCAAGGGCCGGGGCCGCAACATGCCCACTCCCGTCCTCATCGGCTCCCCGAACACGCTGCACGGGCTCGTCACGGACTTCTCGGAGCTGGCCTGGGAGCTGGTCGACGCCTTCTGGCCCGGCGCCCTGACGCTCGTCGCCAAGCACCAGCCGTCCCTCCAGTGGGACCTGGGCGACACCCGTGGCACGGTCGCCGTGCGCATGCCGCTGCACCCCGTCGCCATCGAGCTGCTGACGGAGGTGGGCCCGATGGCCGTCTCCTCCGCCAACCTGACCGGCCACCCGGCGCCGGAGGACTGCGACGCCGCGCAGGAGATGCTCGGCGACTCCGTCTCCGTCTACCTGGACGGCGGCCCGACCCCCGGCAACGTCCCGTCGTCGATCGTCGACGTGACCCGTGAGGTGCCGCTGCTGCTGCGCGCCGGCGCGATCTCCGCGGAAGAGCTGCGAAAGGTCGTACCCGACCTCGAGGTGGCGAATTGACGGCCCCTGGAGCGGGGCGTGGCATAGGCAACGGGGAAAGCGCGGCGGAGATCACGACGACGTTCGTGGGACTTCCGCGTGACAGCTTCCGCATCCTCCACGTCAGTACCGGCAACGTGTGCCGCTCGCCCATCACCGAGCGGCTGACCCGCCATTTCGTGCGGGAGCGGCTCGGGATCCTGGGCGGCGGGCTGATCGTGGAGAGCGCGGGCACCTGGGGCCACGAGGGCGCCCCCATGGAGGCCAACGCGGAGACCGTGCTGGCCGACTTCGGCGCGGACGCCTCCGGCTTCACCGGGCGCGAACTCCTCGACGAGCACGTGATCCGCGCCGACCTGGTGCTGACCGCCACCCGCGACCACCGGGCGCAGGTCATCTCCATGGGGCACTCGGCGGGCCTGCGGACCTTCACGCTCAAGGAATTCACCCGCCTGGTGAAGGCCATCGACCCGGCGACCCTGCCGCCCCTGGAGGAGGGCGTGGTCACCCGCGCGCGAGCGCTGGTGCGTGCCGCGGCGGCTCTACGCGGGTGGCTGCTGGCACCGAACGCCGAGGCGGACGAGGTCTATGACCCGTACGGGGCGCCCCTGACGTTCTTCCGGTCCATCGGGGACGAGATACACCAGGCACTCGATCCGGTCGTCACGGCCCTCACGGGCGTCCCCGCAAAGACGTAACGGCCGAGCGCACCGGGGGCCCCGGGCCTACATTGGACGTACGTCACCGTCGACGCCGCCCGGAGCCCATCATGACGGTCACCCCTGCCATCGAGGCCGACCTCCTGCGCCGCCAGGACCCCGAACTCGCCGACATCCTGCTCGGCGAGCGGGAGCGGCAGGCGACCACGCTCCAGCTCATCGCCGCCGAGAACTTCAGCTCGCCGGCCGTCCTGGCCGCCCTGGGCTCGCCGCTCGCGAACAAGTACGCCGAGGGCTACCCGGGAGCGCGCCACCACGGCGGCTGCGAGATCGTCGACGTCGCCGAACGCGTAGCCGTGGACCGGGCCAGGGCGCTGTTCGGCGCCGAGCACGCCAACGTGCAGTCCCACTCAGGCTCTTCGGCCGTCCTGGCCGCCTACGCCGCCCTGCTGCGCCCCGGCGACACCGTCCTCGCCCTCGGCCTGCCGTACGGCGGCCACCTCACGCACGGCTCGCCCGCCAACTTCTCCGGCCGCTGGTTCGACTTCGTCGGATACGGCGTGGAGGCCGAGTCCGGGCTGATCGACCACGACCAGGTGCGCACCCTGGCCCGCACGCGCCGGCCCAAGGCGATCGTGTGCGGCTCGATCGCCTATCCCCGGCACATCGACTACGCGTTCTTCCGGGAGGTCGCCGACGAGGTGGGCGCGTACCTCGTCGCGGACGCCGCGCACCCCATCGGCCTCGTCGCCGGGGGAGCGGCGCCGAACCCGGTGCCGTACGCGGACATCGTCTGTGCGACGACGCACAAGGTGCTGCGGGGCCCGCGCGGCGGCATGATCCTGTGCCGCGCGGAGCTGGCCGAGCGGGTGGACCGGGCCGTGTTCCCTTTCACACAGGGTGGTGCGCAGATGCACACCATCGCCGCGAAGGCGGTCGCGTTCGGGGAGGCGGCAACACCGGCGTTCGCCGTGTACGCCCATCAGGTGGTCGCCAATGCGCGGGTTCTCGCGGCCCGGCTGGCCGCCGAGGGCCTGGTCGTCACCACGGGCGGCACGGACACCCACCTGATCACCGCCGACCCGGCGCCGCTCGGCGTCGACGGCCGCACCGCCCGGGGCCGTCTCGCCGCGGCCGGCCTGGTCATGGACTGCTGCGCGCTGCCGCACGGCGACGCCCGGGGGCTCAGGCTGGGCACGGCCGCCGTCACCACGCAGGGCATGGGCGAGGCGGAGATGGCACGGATCGCCAAGCTGCTCGCGGGGGTCCTCAGGGGCGTGACGGAGACCGCGAGGGCCCGTGAAGAAGTGCGGGAGCTGGCCGGTGGATTTCCGCCGTATCCCCGCTGAGACGGGGTAGGCGCACCAGGGTGCACAGCTACTCGTGCAACCATCGTCGCTACCCGGAAGTCCCCACTCATATGCGCGCATCGCTAGGGTGTGGGGCTGTGATGGCCAGCGAGACCTGTGGGGAAGCCCGTGCGTGAATACCTGCTGACGCTCTGCATCACGGCCGCGGTGACGTATCTGCTGACAGGGCCGGTACGGAAGTTCGCGATCGTGGCCGGAGCGATGCCGGAGATCCGGGCACGTGACGTGCACCGGGAACCCACTCCGCGGCTCGGCGGGATCGCGATGTTCTTCGGCCTGTGCGCGGGCCTGCTGGTCGCCGACCACCTGACCAACCTCAACCAGGTCTTCGAGACGTCGAACGAACCCCGGGCGCTGCTGTCCGGGGCGGCCTTGATCTGGCTGATCGGTGTGCTGGACGACAAATTCGAACTGAGCGCTTTGATCAAGCTGGGCGGCCAGATGATCGCGGCCGGGGTCATGATCCTGCAAGGCCTGACCATTCTGTGGTTGCCCATCCCCGGCGTCGGAACGGTGTCCGTTACGCCATGGCAGGGCAACCTGCTCACCGTGGCGCTCGTGGTCATCACCATCAACGCGGTCAACTTCGTCGACGGTTTGGACGGCTTGGCGGCTGGGATGGTGTGCATCGCCGCAGCGGCGTTCTTCCTGTACTCCTACCGGATCTGGTATGGCTACGGTGCTGAAGCGGCGGCCCCCGCGACCCTGTTCTCCGCGGTGCTCATGGGTATGTGCCTCGGCTTCCTGCCGCACAACATGCACCCTGCCCGGATCTTCATGGGCGACTCCGGGTCCATGCTGATCGGTCTGGTCCTCGCGGCGAGCGCCGTGTCTGTCACCGGCCAGTTGGACGTTGAGGCACTCAACGTCAACCTCGGCGGTGACCGGGAAACGACCCACGCGATGCTTCCCGTCTTCATCCCCCTGCTGATGCCATTGACGATCATCGCGATCCCGGCCGCCGACCTGATCCTGGCGATCGTGCGCCGCACCTGGCGCGGCCAGTCGCCGTTCGCGGCCGACCGCGGCCACCTGCACCACCGCCTGCTGGAGATCGGCCACTCGCACAGCCGGGCCGTGCTGATCATGTACTTCTGGTCGGCGCTCATCGCCTTCGGGGCGCTGGCCTACTCGGTCAACTCGGCGTCCATGTGGATCGTGCTCGGCATCGTGTTCCTCAGCGCGATCGGCCTGGCCCTGCTCCTGCTGCCGCGCTTCACACCGCGCACCCCGCGCTGGATGGAGCGCTTCGTGCCGCCGCGCTACCGCCGCCGCGGCATCCCGGCCCTGGCGCCCGAGGCCTCGACGCCTGCGTCCGCCACGGACCAGCCGGCCTCGCTCGCGCCCGGGAACCGCGCCCCGGCCGTGTCCGGCGTCTCAGGAGTCAACGGCGCGACCGCCATCGGCGCCCGCTCGCGTCCGGCGGACCGGAGCAAGGCCGGGACAAGGTAAGAATCTGACTAGAGCATTGCCAAGTCGTGGGGTTGTGATGGGGGAGCGAAGTGCCCCAATACCAGACAAGTCGGCGGCGTTCACGCTCAGACGCGCAGGTTCACTCTCATGTGTGACAGTGCGCACACCTTCAGGTAAAGACTGCATCAAATAGTTTGTGATACGGTTCACGAGAACCCCCCGGATAGAGCCGAAGGACCGCAGTGCGACGGTCCATTGGTGTGAGGTCTCCACTCAGCCCGGGACTACGCTCGTCCATGACGACACCCCTGCCCCCTGCGAAAGCGGAGTTGCCGCCATGCCGTCCAATGACGCCCGGAACCTTCTGCAGTGCGCTGTGCCCACAGCGGCTGCCGGTGTGGTCGCCGTCGCCGTCAGCGGCGTGGTGGCCGGAGGCAAGGGGGCTATCGGAGCCGCCGTCGGTACGGCCCTGGCCATCCTCTTCATGGGGATCGGTCTGTACGTACTGCAGCGGACGGCAAAAACGCTCCCGCAGTTGTTCCAGGCCATGGGGCTGATGCTCTACACGGCCCAGTTGCTGCTGCTCCTGATTTTCGTCGCCCTCTTCAAGGACACCTCGTTCTTCAACGCGAAGACTTTCGCCGCCGGGCTCGTCGTCGCGACCGTCGTGTGGATGGCCGCGCAGGCTCGTGCGCATATGAAGGCCAAGATCTTCTACATCGACCCGGACTCCGAGAAGAACGAGAAGCCCGAGAAGACCGGGTCGTCGTCGTGACGAGTAGGGGCGCGATAAAGAGCACTCGGAACTCCTGCTATCGTCCGGTGCCAACTGCGGCATCGCGGGCGCGGGCATCTGAGCTGACGCCTGCTCGAACGCGAGGCTCGATGCCCCTCAGCCGCCCCCACATCCGTAACACCAGTCCGGTGCCGACCCGCGGCTGCGCGCCGCGCCGACACAACGAGGTTGCCGTACCCATGCGTCACGCCGAAGGAGCCCGTGGTGAGTGCTGACCAGACCCAGCTCGCCTTTGACTGGAGCTGTCGGATCATGTCCGACGGGTGTGGTTTTCCGGCACCGGGCCTGCACTCGTTCCTCTTCAAGCCGATCGCCACGGTTGGAGGGTTCGAGTTCAACAAGGTGATGCTGCTCGCCATCATCACCACCATCCTCGTCATCGGCTTCTTCTACGCGGCCTTCGGCAAGGCCAAGGTGGTGCCGGGCAAGCTGCAGATGGTCGGTGAGGCCGGCTACGACTTCGTCCGCCGCGGCATCGTCTACGAGACCCTCGGCAAGAAGGAGGGCGAGAAGTACGTCCCCCTGATGGTCTCGCTGTTCTTCTTCATCTGGATCATGAACATCTGGTCCGTGATTCCGCTGGCCCAGTTCCCGGTCTCGTCGATCATCGCCTTCCCGGCGGTCCTTGCCGTGATCGTCTACGTGACCTGGGTGTCGCTGACCTTCAAGCGGCACGGCTTCGTCGGGTTCTTCAAGAACGTCACCGGATACGACAAGTCGCTCGGCGGCGTGCTGCCGCTCGTGATGGTCATCGAGTTCTTCTCGAACCTGCTCGTCCGGCCGTTCACGCACGCGGTGCGACTCTTCGCCAACATGTTCGCCGGTCACCTGATGCTGGTGATGTTCACCGTCGCCTCCTGGTACCTGCTGAACAGCTGGATGATCCCGGCGGCCGGTGTCTCCTTCGTGATGACCGTCGCCATGATCGGCTTCGAGCTTTTCGTGCAGGCCGTCCAGGCGTACGTCTTCGTACTCCTCGCCTGCACGTACATCCAGGGCGCTCTCGCCAAGCACCACTGAGCCCCACCACCCCCCGTCGTCCGGTGGCCAACCCCCACCGGTCCGTTAAGAGAAGGAAGATTCAGCATGGCTGCCACTGAGACCCTCGCCGCTGTCTCCGGTTCCATCGGTTCCGTCGGTTACGGCCTCTCGGCTATCGGCCCCGGCATCGGCGTCGGCATCATCTTCGGTAACGGCACCCAGGCCCTCGCCCGTCAGCCCGAGGCCGCCGGCCTGATCCGTGCCAACCAGATCCTGGGCTTCGCCTTCTGTGAGGCGCTCGCCCTCATCGGCATCGTCATGCCGTTCGTCTTCGGTATTGATTAAGAACTCCCTACCGACAGGCATCGACGAAAGGCACTGATGTGATCGCCAACCTGGTGCAGCTGGCGGCCGAGGAAGAGCAGAACCCGCTCGTTCCTCCGGGCCCCGAGCTGCTCGTCGGCACCATCGCCTTCGCCATCGTGTTCTTCTTCTTCTGGAAGAAGCTGCTTCCGAACATCAACAAGGTTCTGGAGGAGCGCCGCGCGGCGATCGAAGGCGGTATCGAAGAGGCCGAGACCATGAAGGTCGAGGCCCAGAGCGTCCTTGAGCAGTACAAGGCACAGCTCGCCGAGGCCCGGCACGAGGCCGCGCGCCTGCGCCAGGAGGCGCAGGAGCAGGGTGCCGCCCTCATCGCCGAGATGCGGGCCGAGGGCCAGCGGCAGCGCGAGGAGATCGTCGCCGCCGGTCACGCCCAGATCGAGGCCGACCGCAAGGCCGCGTCGTCCGCGCTGCGTCAGGACGTCGGCAAGCTCGCCACCGACCTGGCCGGCAAGCTCGTCGGCGAGTCCCTCGAGGACCACGCCCGTCAGAGCCGCGTGATCGACCGGTTCCTCGACGACCTCGAGGAGAAGGCCGAGGCCGGCCGATGAACGGAGCGAGCCGCGAGGCCCTGGCAGCCGCACGAGAGCGTCTCGACGCGCTCACGGACTCCACGTCCGTGGACGCCGGCTCGCTCGCCGACGAGCTGGCCGCCGTCACCGCGCTGCTCGACCGCGAGGTGTCGCTGCGTCGGGTCCTCACCGACCCGGCGCAGGCCGGAGAGGCCAAGGCCGAACTGGCCCAGCGCCTGCTCGGCACCCAGGTCAGCGGCCCGGCCGCCGACCTGGTCGCCGGAATGGTGCGCTCCCGCTGGTCGCAGTCGCGCGACCTGGTGGACGCACTGGAGGAGCTGGCCGACACCGCCGACCTCACCGCCGCGCAGAAGGCGGGCAAGCTCGACGACGTCGAGGACGAGCTGTTCCGCTTCGGGCGGATCGTCTCCGGCAGCACCGAGCTGCGTGCCGCGCTGACCGACCGCAAGGCCACCACCTCTGCCAAGAGCGAGCTGCTGCGCGGCCTGCTCGGCGGCCGGGCGCAGGCGGCCACCGAGCGTCTGGTGACGCGCCTTGTGACCGCGCCGCGGGGACGTAGCCTGGAGTCGGGACTGGAGTCCCTGTCCAAGCTCGCCGCCGAGCGCCGGGACCGCATGGTGGCCATCGTCACCTCGGCGGTACCGCTGAGCGACCCGCAGAAGCAGCGCCTGGGCGCCGCCCTCGCGAAGCTCTACGGCCGCAAGATGCACCTCAACCTGGACGTGGACCCCGAGGTCCTCGGCGGAATCCGGGTGCAGGTCGGCGACGAGGTCATCAACGGCGCTCTGGTGGACCGCATCGAGGACGCCAGCCGCCGGCTCGCCGGCTGAGCAGCAACTCAATAGGCATTACGTACTTACGACGGCCCTGGTTGGGCCGTGCAGAAGAATCCTGGGGGTCGCCCCCAGACCCCCAAAGTGAAACTTCGGGCCCAACAAGGAGAGCAGGGAACCCAGATGGCGGAGCTCACGATCCGGCCGGAGGAGATCCGGGACGCGCTGGAGAACTTCGTCCAGGCGTACAAGCCGGACGCGGCCTCGCGCGAGGAGGTCGGTACGGTCACCTTCGCCGGCGACGGTATCGCGAAGGTCGAGGGTCTGCCCTCGGTCATGGCCAACGAGCTGCTGAAGTTCGAGGACGGCAGCCTCGGTCTCGCCCTCAACCTCGAGGAGCGCGAGATCGGCTGTGTCGTCCTCGGCGAGTTCAGCGGTATCGAGGAGGGTCAGCCGGTCTCCCGTACCGGTGAGGTTCTCTCCGTTGCGGTGGGCGAGGGCTACCTCGGCCGCGTGGTGGACCCCCTCGGCAACCCGATCGACGGCCTCGGCGAGATCGAGACCGACAGCCGTCGCGCCCTGGAGCTTCAGGCTCCGGGCGTCATGGTCCGTAAGTCGGTGCACGAGCCCATGGAGACCGGCTACAAGGCCGTCGACACCATGACCCCGATCGGCCGTGGCCAGCGTCAGCTGATCATCGGCGACCGCCAGACCGGCAAGACCGCCCTGGCCGTCGACACGATCATCAACCAGCGCGACAACTGGCGCTCGGGCGACCCGAACAAGCAGGTCCGCTGCATCTACGTCGCCATCGGCCAGAAGGGCTCCACCATCGCCGGCGTCCGCGGCGCTCTGGAGGAGGCCGGCGCGCTGGAGTACACGACCATCGTCGCCGCCCCGGCGTCCGACCCGGCCGGCTTCAAGTACCTGGCGCCGTACACCGGTTCTGCCATCGGCCAGCACTGGATGTACCAGGGCAAGCACGTCCTGATCATCTTCGACGACCTGTCGAAGCAGGCCGACGCCTACCGCGCCGTGTCGCTGCTGCTGCGCCGCCCGCCGGGCCGTGAGGCCTACCCGGGTGACGTCTTCTACCTGCACTCCCGTCTGCTGGAGCGCTGCGCCAAGCTCTCCGACGAGATGGGTGCCGGCTCGATGACCGGTCTGCCGATCGTCGAGACCAAGGCCAACGACGTCTCGGCGTTCATCCCGACCAACGTCATCTCCATCACCGACGGCCAGTGCTTCCTGGAGTCGGACCTGTTCAACGCCGGTCAGCGCCCCGCGCTGAACGTCGGTATCTCGGTCTCCCGAGTCGGTGGCTCCGCCCAGCACAAGGCGATCCGCCAGGTCTCCGGCCGTCTGCGTGTGGACCTCGCCCAGTTCCGTGAGCTGGAGGCGTTCGCCGCCTTCGGTTCCGACCTGGACGCCGCGTCGAAGGCGCAGCTCGAGCGTGGTCAGCGCATGGTCGAGCTGCTCAAGCAGCCGCAGTACCAGCCGATGGCCACCGAGGACCAGGTCGTCTCCATCTGGGCCGGCACCACCGGCAAGATGGACGAGGTTCCGGTCGCCGACATCCGCCGCTTCGAGAAGGAGCTGCTGGAGTACCTGCACCGCAAGGAGCAGGGTCTGCTGACCTCCATCCGCGAGGGCGGGAAGATGTCGGACGACACTCTCCAGGCCATGGCCGACGCCATCGCGGAGTTCAAGAAGCAGTTCGAGACCTCCGACGGCAAGCTGCTCGGCGAGGACGCCCCGGCTGCCGGCAAGTGACGTAAGGAAGGGACCTGACTCATGGGAGCCCAGCTCCGGGTCTACAAGCGTCGCATCCGTTCCGTCACCGCGACCAAGAAGATCACGAAGGCGATGGAGATGATCGCCGCCTCGCGCGTCGTCAAGGCGCAGCGCAAGGTGGCGGCGTCCACGCCGTACGCGACCGAGCTCACCCGGGCGGTCGCGGCGGTCGCCACCGGATCGAACACCAAGCACCCGCTGACGACGGAGCCGGAGAACCCGACCCGCGCCGCGGTCCTGCTCCTCACGAGCGACCGCGGCCTGGCCGGCGCCTTCAACTCCAACGCCATCAAGGCCGCGGAGAGGCTCACGGCGAAGCTCGAAGGTGAGGGCAAGGAGGTCGTCAGCTACATCGTCGGCCGCCGTGGTCTCGCCCACTACAACTTCCGCGAGCGCAAGGTCGCGGAGTCGTTCACGGGCTTCACCGACGAGCCGTCGTACGCGGACGCCAAGAAGGTCGCGGCCCCGCTGATCGAGGCGATCGAGACGGAGACGGCCGAGGGCGGCGTGGACGAGCTCCACATCGTCTACACCGAGTTCGTGTCGATGATGACGCAGACGGCCATCGAGGCCCGGCTGCTGCCGCTCAGCCTCGACGAGGTCGCGCAGGAGGCCAAGCCCAAGGGCGAGATCCTCCCGCTGTTCGACTTCGAGCCCTCGGCGGAGGACGTCCTGGACGCCCTGCTGCCGCGCTACGTGGAGAGCCGGATCTACAACGCGCTGCTCCAGTCGGCCGCCTCCAAGCACGCCGCCACGCGGCGCGCGATGAAGTCGGCCACCGACAACGCCGGTGAGCTCATCGAGACGCTCACCCGGCTTGCCAACCAGGCCCGCCAGGCCGAAATCACCCAGGAAATCAGCGAGATCGTCGGTGGCGCCAGTGCCCTGGCCGACGCGACCGCGGGGAGTGACCGATAAATGACCACCACTGTTGAGACCGCGACGGCTACGGGCCGCGTCGCCCGGGTCATCGGCCCGGTCGTCGACGTGGAGTTCCCCGTCGACGCGATGCCCGAGATCTACAACGCCCTGCACGTCGAGGTCTCCGACCCGGCGCTCGCGGGCGAGAAGAAGACGCTGACCCTGGAGGTCGCCCAGCACCTGGGTGACGGCCTGGTCCGCGCGATCTCCATGCAGCCCACCGACGGCCTGGTCCGCCAGGCCCCGGTGATCGACACCGGTGCGGGCATCTCCGTCCCGGTCGGCGACTTCACCAAGGGCAAGGTGTTCAACACCCTCGGTGAGGTGCTGAACAGCGACGAGGCCTACGAGGGCGAGCGCTGGTCCATCCACCGCAAGGCCCCCGCGTTCGACCAGCTCGAGTCGAAGACCGAGATGTTCGAGACGGGCCTGAAGGTCGTCGACCTTCTCACCCCCTACGTCAAGGGCGGCAAGATCGGTCTGTTCGGTGGTGCCGGTGTCGGCAAGACCGTGCTGATCCAGGAAATGATCATGCGTGTCGCCAACCTCCACGAGGGCGTCTCCGTCTTCGCGGGCGTCGGCGAGCGCACCCGTGAGGGCAACGACCTCATCGCGGAGATGGAAGAGTCCGGCGTTCTGGACAAGACCGCCCTGGTCTTCGGTCAGATGGACGAGCCCCCGGGCACCCGTCTGCGCGTGGCCCTGGCCGGCCTGACGATGGCGGAGTACTTCCGTGACGTCCAGAAGCAGGACGTGCTGTTCTTCATCGACAACATCTTCCGCTTCACCCAGGCCGGTTCCGAGGTGTCGACCCTGCTCGGCCGTATGCCCTCCGCGGTGGGCTACCAGCCGAACCTGGCCGACGAGATGGGTGTCCTCCAGGAGCGCATCACCTCGACCCGTGGTCACTCGATCACCTCGATGCAGGCGATCTACGTCCCCGCGGACGACCTGACCGACCCGGCCCCGGCCACCACCTTCGCCCACCTCGACGCGACGACGGTTCTGTCCCGTCCGATCTCCGAGAAGGGCATCTACCCGGCCGTGGACCCGCTGGACTCCACGTCCCGGATCCTCGACCCGCGGTACATCTCGGCGGACCACTACAACGCCGCGATGCGCGTGAAGAACATCCTGCAGAAGTACAAGGACCTGCAGGACATCATCGCGATCCTCGGTATCGACGAGCTCGGCGAGGAGGACAAGCTCGTCGTCCACCGTGCCCGTCGCGTGGAGCGCTTCCTGTCCCAGAACACTCACGCCGCCAAGCAGTTCACCGGCGTGGACGGTTCGGACGTGCCGCTGGACGAGTCGATCGCCGCGTTCAACGCGATCTGCGACGGCGAGTACGACCACTTCCCGGAGCAGGCGTTCTTCATGTGCGGTGGTCTCGAGGACCTGAAGAACAACGCGAAGGAGCTGGGCGTCTCCTGACCCGGGCAGTGCTCGAGTCATGAGGGGGCGGGGTTCGTCCCGCCCCCTCATTCACGCCTACTAGACTTGTAACCAACACCCGGCACTCCCGCCGGGTGGTGACCCGAGGAGCCACCCTTGGCTGCTGAGCTGCACGTCGCGCTGGTCGCGGCCGACCGTGAGGTCTGGTCCGGCCAGGCCACCCTGGTCGTCGCGCGCACCACGTCCGGCGACATCGGCGTCATGCCCGGTCACCAGCCGCTGCTCGGTGTGCTGGAGTCGGGCCCGGTGACCATCCGTACGAGTGATGGCGGGACGGTCGTCGCCGCGGTCCACGGCGGTTTCATCTCGTTCGCGGACGACAAGCTCTCGCTGCTGGCGGAAGTCGCCGAGCTGTCGGACGAGATCGATGTCCAGCGTGCCGAGCAGGAGCTCGAGCGCGCGAAGGCGGAGGACGACGCGGAGGCCCAGCGCCGCGCGGACGTCCGTCTGCGGGCTGCCACGGCGGCGCGCTGACCCCGTCCGCCGTGTGATGACGTCACTCAGCCGCGGCTGGGTACCGGAGAGATCCGGACCCAGCCGCGGCTGAGGCGGATGTGGGTGATTTTTACGTTCCGTTACCTAGGAGACGAGGAGGTCGGTGTCGATGGTCCTCGCTCTGACTGTGTGCGGAATCGTGGTGGCCCTCGTGGTGGTGGGCCTGTTCGTCTTCGGTCTGCGCCGCCGGCTCATCCAGCGCTCGGGCGGCACCTTCGACGCCAGCCTGCGCTGGGACACCCCTGAGCAGAGCGACGCCAACGGCAAGGGCTGGGCCTACGGGGTGGCCCGGTACAACGGCGACCGCGTCGAGTGGTTCCGTGTCTTCTCGTACTCCCCGCGCCCCCGCCGGATCCTGGAGCGGTCCGCGATCGAGGTGGCCGGCCGCCGGGTCCCGGAGGGCGAGGAGGAGCTGGCGCTCCTCTCCGACCACGTGATCCTCGCGTGTCTGCACCGGGGGACCCGGCTGGAGCTGGCCATGAGCGAGGACGCGCTGACCGGTTTCCTCGCGTGGCTTGAGGCAGCCCCGCCCGGTCAGCGCGTCAATGTTGCTTAGGTCGGCTTAGGTTCGTCTGTCAGTCGAGCCCGTTGTCGATGGCCGTCACCAGCTCACCGTTGCCGGTGTCGCCGCTGAACTCCCAGAAGAAGGCCCCGCCCAAGCCCTGGTTCTCGGCCCACGCCATCTTCGATCCGATGGTGGCGGGAGTGTCGTACGACCACCAGTTGCTGCCGCAGTGCGCGTACGCGGTGCCCGCTATGGTGCCGGTGGCCGGGCAGGAGTTCTTGAGGACCTTGTAGTCCTCGATGCCCGCCTCGTACGTACCGGGAGCCGCGCCGGTCGCCGTGCCGCCGGGGGCGGACTGGGTGACGCCGGTCCAGCCGCGGCCGTAGAAGCCGATGCCGAGCAGGAGCTTGGCGGACGGGACGCCCTTGGCCTTCAGCTTGGCGATGGCGTCGGCCGAGTTGAAGCCCGCCTGCGGGATGCCGGGGTACGCGGTGAGCGGGGAGTGCGGGGCGGTCGGGCCGTCCTTGTCGAAGGCGCCGAAGTAGTCGTACGTCATCACGTTGTACCAGTCGAGGTACTGCGCGGCACCGCCGTAGTCGGCCGCGTCGATCTTGCCGCCGGAGGAGCCGTCGGCGGTGATGGCCGCGGTGACCAGGTAGTCCGGGCCGAACTCGGCACGCAGTGCCTGGGAGAGGTTCCTGAACGCCGCCGGGCCCGAGGTGTCGCAGGTCAGGCCGCAGGCGTTCGGGTACTCCCAGTCGATGTCGATGCCGTCGAAGACGTCGGCCCAGCGCGGGTCCTCCACCACGGCCTTGCAGGACTTGGCGAAGGCGGCGGCGTTGGCCGCGGCCTGGCCGAAGCCGCCGGAGTAGGTCCAGCCGCCGAACGAGTACAGCACCTTGATGTGCGGGTACTTGGCCTTGAGCTGGCGGAGCTGGTTGAAGTTGCCGCGCAGCGGCTGGTCCCAGGTGTCGGCGGTGCCGCTGACGGACTGGTCGGCGGTGTAGGCCTTGTCGTAGGCGGCGTAGGTGTCGTCGACCGTGCACTGGCCGTTCTTGACGTTGCCGAAGGCGTAGTTGATGTGCGTGATCTTCGACGCCGAGCCCGAGGTCACCAGGTTCTTGACGTGGTAGTTGCGGCCGTAGACGCCCCACTCGGTGAAGTAGCCGAGCTTGATCTTGTCGCCGGTGGGCGGCTCGGTGGTGCCGCCGGTGGTGCGGACCTTCACCGCGCCGCTGACCGGGCCGGTCTGGTCGGCGGTGTCGCGGGCCTGGACCGAGTAGGAGTAGTCGGTGCCCTTCGTCAGGCCGGTGTCGGTGTACGACGTGGCCGTCACCGTGGCGACCTTGGTGCCGTCGCGCAGGACGTCGTAGTTCTTGACGCCCTTGTCGTCGGTGGCGGCGGACCAGGTCAGCTTCACCGAGTTGTCGGTGATGCCGGAGGCGGTGGGGGTGCCGGGGGCGCTCGGAGCGCTGTCGCCGGGCTCGGTGGTGCCACCGTCGCAGCTGCCGCCGTTGAGCTCGCAGTTCGCGGGGGAGCCGGAGCCGGTGCCGTTGAAGCCGAAGGAGACGGAGGCGCCGGGGGCGAGAGTGCCGTTCCAGGACTTGTTCTTCGCGGTCCAGTGGGTGCCGGAGGAGGTGACGTCGGCGTCCCAGGCGGAGGTGACGGACGTGCCGGAGGGGAAGTCCCATTCGACGGTCCAGGAGCTGAGGGTCGTGGTGCCGGTGTTCTTCACCGTCCACTTGCCTTCGAAGCCGGAGCCCCAGTCCTGCGTCTTGGTGTAGCTGGCGGTGGCGGATGTCGCGGCCTGGGCCGGGCTCGCGAGGCCGACAAGACCGGCCAGCGGGAGCAACAGGGTCGCGAACCCTGCCGCGGCTCTGTGTCTGAAGCGCATGCTGCGCCTCCTCGATGGAGTTGTGGGGGCGTGACTGAGCCTCACGCCCACTCATGGTGCGGTGAGAATAGAAAGGTCTGGACCACCGGTCAATAGGTCTGGACCACCACGGCCGTAGTGATCTGCGGCCGGATCAGATCCCCAACTCCTGCGCCAGAACGGCTGCTTGCACCCGGCTGCGCAGCTCCAGCTTCCCCAGCAGGCGGCTGACGTGCGTCTTCACGGTCGCCTCGGCCATGTCGAGCCGCTCGGCGATGCCCGCGTTGGACAGGCCCTCGCCGAGGCAGGACAGCACCTCGCGCTCGCGCCGGGTCAGCCGGTCGAGGACGGCCGGGTCGGCCGCCGGCTCCCGTGCCGGTTTCGCGGCGAACTCCGCGATCAGCCGCCGGGTGACCGCCGGGGCGATCAGTCCCTCCCCGCCCGCCACCGTCCGGACGGCCTCCAGCAGGTCCTTCGCCTCGGTGTTCTTCAGCAGGAAGCCGGAAGCGCCCGCCCGCAGCGCCCCGAAGACGTACTCGTCGAGGTCGAAGGTGGTCAGCACCAGCACGTCGGCGAGCCGTTCCCCGACGACCTGCCGGGTCGCCGACACTCCGTCCAGGCGCGGCATCTGAATGTCCATCAGCACCAGGTCGGGCCGCAGCTCGCGGGCCAGTGCCACCGCCTGTTCGCCGTCCGCCGCCTCGCCGACCACCTCGATGTCGGGCGCGCTGCGCAGGATGAGGACCAGGCCCGCGCGGACGGCGGACTGGTCCTCGGCGACCAGGACGCGGATCATGCGGTGTCTCCTTCGGCGGTGTCGGGTACGGGGAGGGTGGCGCGTACGGCCCAGACCTTGCCGTCGGGCGAGTCCTCGGGGCCGGCTTCGAACGTGCCGTCGAGCAGGGCGGTGCGCTCGCGCATGCCGATGAGCCCGGCGCCCGAGCCGGGGGCGCCCGGCTGGTCCCGGTCGCCGTACGGGCTGGTCACCGAGACGGTCAGCGCACCGTCCTGCCGGGCGAGGGCGACGGCGACCAGGCCGGGGCCGGCGTGCTTGAGGGCGTTGGTGAGGGACTCCTGCACGATGCGGTAGGCGGCGAGTGCGACGGGCGCGGGAACCGTCCCGTGGGCGGCGTCGAGGGTGATGTCGAGGCCGTTGGCGCGCGCGTTCTCGACCAGGGAACCGAGACCGTCGAGCGTGGGGGCGGCGACCGGCTCGGTGTCGCCGCTGGAGTCGCGGAGGATCCCGATGAGCCGCCGCATCTCCGCGAGCCCCTCCACGCTGTTCTCGCGGATGACCCTCAGTGCCTCCTGGGAGGTCTTCGGGTCCTGGAGGGAGAGCGCGGCGGTGGAGTGGATGGCGATCGCGGACAGGTGGTTGGCGACCATGTCGTGCAGTTCGCGGGCCATCCGGGCGCGCTCGGCGGTGACCGCCTGCGTGCGGTCCATCTCGGCGAGCAGCGCGGTCTGCTCGGCGCGCAGCCGGGCCGCCTCGGCGGCGTCGCGGTGATTGCGGACGATCAGGCCGGTGGAGGCGGGGGCGAAGGCCACGAGCCCCGTGACCACACCGACCAGCAGTGCCTCGGGCTCGCGCCACAGGGCGAACGGCACCACGGCCCCGGCCAGCGAGAGCAGCCCGGTGATCCGCGGGATGCGGTGGGCCGAGGCGGGTGGGCCGTACAGGACGGCCGCGTACATGAGGTCGGTGTACATCAGGACGGTGACCAGGTTGCCCTGGGTGACGGTGTCCAGGACGAGCGCGGCCGTGCCGGTCAGCAGGGCCGCGCGCGGGGCGGTCCGGCGCAGCAGCTCGCAGCCGGCCATGACGAGCAGCGGCAGCAGGACCGGCCAGCGGCCCGGCAGGAACACGTACGCCTCGGTGTGCGGACGGGTGGCCAGACCGACGCCCCAGAGCAGCAGCCCGCCGAGCAGACCGCCGAGCGCGACGTAGACGTCGAAACGACGTGGGCGGGGGAGTCGTACGGCCATGCCACCATCCAACACGCCTGTCCCGCCGTGTGCGTGGACCCCGCGGAGGGTCCCTCACTGCATCTTTCGATGTACCGCGGGTTCGTCAGTCGCGACGACGATTCCGGCCGCGCCGACCGGGAGCCTTGAAGGGTGACCGAGAGGAGCGAACCGTGATCGTCGCCTTGATCGCCGCCTGTGAGATCGGCTTCTGGGTGCTGCTGGCGGCCGGACTGGCCTTCCGCTACCTGCTGCGCATGCCGCGTACGGGGCTGGCACTGCTGCTGTGCGAGCCGCTGCTGGAGGTCGTCCTGCTGGTCGCCACCGCGCTGGACCTGAAGAACGGTGCCGAGCCGAACTGGACGCATGGGCTGGCCGCGCTGTACATCGGCTACACCGTGGGGCACGGTCACCGCACCGTGAAGTGGCTCGACGGCCACGCGGCCCACCGCTTCGGCGGCGCCCCGCCGCCACAGCGGCCCCCGCGCTACGGCATGGCCCGGGCCCGTCACGAGGGCAAGGTCTGGACGGGCACGCTGGTGGGAGCGGCCGTCGCGACCGTGCTGCTCCAGCTCGCCATCTGGTACGTCGACGACCCGAGCCGCGTCACCTCCCTGGAGAGCTGGCGCTACGCGGCCTGGCGCGCGGCAGGCATCCACGGCCTGGTCGCACTGAGCTACTGGATCTGGCCGCGGAAGGCTCCCGCGGGGGAGACGGAGGTCGCGCAGGAGAAGGAGAGGGTGCGGTGATGAGCAAGGCCCGCGGGAACCTTGTGGAAGGGACCGTCACCTTCCTGATCGGCCTGGGGTTGTGGCTGTTCACCGGCGACGTGGAGGTCCCCGTCGTCACTCTCACGAAGGTCGGTGTCGTGATGATGTGCGTCGGCGGCGTGCTGGTCGCCGCCGGGCTGTGGCAGGGGGCGCGGCGCCGGACCTGAGCGCGGCCCCCAGGGTCAGCGCTCCCCGCCCGGCACCCACAGCACGTCCCCGACCTCCTTGTTCGCCGTCCTCGCGAGGATGAACAGGAGGTCGGAGAGGCGGTTGAGGTAGGTGGCCGTCAGGGGGTTCATGACCTCTCCGTGCGCCTCCAGGGCCGCCCACGTCGAGCGTTCCGCTCGGCGGACCACCGTGCAGGCCTGGTGGAGCAGGGCCGCGCCGGGGGTGCCGCCGGGGAGGATGAAGGAGCGGAGCTTTTCCAGGCCCTCCAGGAAGTGGTCGCAGTCCGCCTCCAGCTTGTCGACGTAGGACTGCTCGACCCGCAGGGGCGGGAACTCCGGGTTCTCCACCACCGGCGTCGACAGGTCCGCACCCACGTCGAACAGGTCGTTCTGCACGCGGGTGAGGACCTTGACGACCTCCTCGTCCAGGCCGCCCAGCGCGATCGCCGTGCCGATCACCGCGTTCGCCTCGTTGGCGTCGGCGTACGCGGCGATCCGCAGGTCGGTCTTGGCGACCCGGCTCATGTCGCCGAGGGCGGTCGTGCCCTGGTCGCCGGTCCTGGTGTAGATGCGCGTCAGATTGACCATGTGGCCAATCTAGACGTTCGTGTCATGGGAGCACCCTTCACCTTTTGGTCTCGTACAAGCGCACCTGATTCGCACCCGTGTCCTGGAGGTCGGAGCATCGTTGGCGGAGGTGAGGTCATCGCGTCGCTCAGGAGGGGGGAAGCATGCTGGTCGGCAGGAGATACCGGCTCCAGTTCACGCCTGAGCAGAGAGAAGCGGCCGAGGAGTACGGCAGCATCTGTCGAGCGGTGTGGAACATCGGCCTCGAGCAACGGCGCGAGTACTGGCGTCGGGGCGCGTGGATCGACTATGTGCAGCAGGCCCGCGAGATGGCTGAGGCCAAGGTGGAGCATCCGTGGCTGAGGGCCGCGCCGTCCCACATTCTCCAGCAGACTCTTCGGGACCTGGACAGAGCATGCCGCACCCATGGCACGTTTGGTGTGCGGTGGCGGGCGAAGCAGCGGTGGCAGCCATCCTTCCGGTTTCCTGACCCGCGTCACCTGTCCGTCGAGTGGCTCGGGCGCAAGCGTGGCCGGGCGCGGCTGCCGAAGCTCGGCTGGGTGATCTTTCGCTGGTCTCGTCCGCTCGGCGGCAGGCTGAAGTCAGCCACCGTTTCACGTGACGGCAAACACTGGTACGTCAGCTTTCTGGTGGAGACCGGCACCGCCGGACCCGCAGTCTCATTGGAGCGCGGTCGAGTCGGTATTGACCGCGGAGTGGCGGTGCTGGCCGCGACCAGCGATGGCCGGTTCCTGGACAGGAGCTTCATCACCCCTGGCGAGGCCCAGCGATACCGGAGACTCCAGCAACAGCACGCCCGCACCCAGAAGGGATCGAACCGCCGAAAAGCGTGTCGAGCGAGGATGCGGGTCATGATGCGAAGGGTCCGCGACCGCCGCCGGGACTTCCACGCGCAGACGGCCCGCCACGTCGTAGACGGCAACGGCCTCGTCGTTCTCGAGGATCTCAACACAGCCGGCATGACCGCTACCGCCAGAGCGACCTCAGCCGAGCCGGGAACGCATGTCGGGCAGAAGGCAGGACTGAACCGCGCGATCCTCGACAAGGGCTGGCACTCCTTCGAACTGGCAGTCCGCAGCCGTGCCCGTCATACAGGCACCGCGGTACGCACTGTCAACCCGGCTTTCAGTTCAACAACCTGCCCTGCCTGTGGATATGTGCATCCGGACAACCGCGAGAGCCAAGCGAAGTTCGTCTGCACCTCCTGCGGTCACCGAGAGCACGCCGACACGGTCGGCGCGAAGAACGTACTGGCCCGCGGGCATACGGGTCACAGGGCGTGGAGACCTCGGCGCCAGCCGGTCTGTGAAGCGCCAACCAGCGCAAAACCGCAAGGAATTAGCGCTCCGACCGCTGAGGTCGGAATCCTCTCGGCTTCGGCCGATGGGAGGATCGCCAAGTCCGTCATGTGGGACGTGACACGAGTCTCACTCCATGAGACGTGAAACGCATTACTAAGTCAGGCGCACGCCGCCTCACGAACGCTAGTGTCCGCCGGAGAGGCAGATATAAACAGCGCGTCAGGGGAGTCGCACAGTGGCACGGAAGCTCGCCGTCATCGGAGCCGGCCTCATGGGATCCGGCATCGCCCAGGTCTCCGCACAGGCGGGCTGGGACGTGGTCCTGCGCGACGTCACCGACGAGGCGCTGAGGCGGGGCACCGACGGCATCAAGGCCTCGTACGACAAGTTCGTCGCCAAGGGCAAGCTGGAGGCGCACGACGCCGACGCCGCCCTCGCCCGCATCACCGCGACCACCGACCTGGACGCCGCGGCCGACGCGGACGTCGTCGTCGAGGCCGTGTTCGAGAAGCTCGAAGTCAAGCACGAGATCTTCCGCGCCCTCGACAAGCTCGTGAAGGACGAGGCCATCCTCGCCTCCAACACCTCCGCCATCCCGATCACCAAGATCGCGGCCGCGACGGAGCGCCCCGAGCGGGTCGTCGGCACGCACTTCTTCTCGCCGGTGCCGATGATGCAGCTGTGCGAACTGGTCCGCGGCTACAAGACCAGTGACGAAACCCTCGCCAAGGCCCGGGATTTCGCCGAGTCGGTCGGCAAGACCTGCATCGTCGTCAACCGCGACGTCGCCGGCTTCGTGACGACCCGTCTCATCTGCGCCCTGGTCGTCGAGGCCGCGAAGCTTCAGGAGTCGGGCGTGGCGAGCGCCGAGGACATCGACCTGGCCTGCAAGCTGGGCTTCGGTCACGCCATGGGCCCGCTGGCGACGGCGGACCTGACGGGCGTCGACATCCTGCTGCACGCCACGAGCAACATCTACACGGAGTCCCAGGACGAGAAGTTCGCGCCGCCCGAGTCGATGCGCCGGATGGTTGATGCCGGTGACATCGGACGCAAGAGCGGGCAGGGCTTCTACAAGCACTGAAACCGCACATGCCCCGGGGCCATCACACTCCGGGGTGAATTCGGTATCGGTTCGCTTACAAGAAGCAACCTCTGCCCCCCTCACGCAGTCAGAGGTTGCATCACCGGCATCAGAACGCGGAGCACGAGACGCACGCACGGGGAGCGCATATGCACATCAGGGGCGACCACGCCGAGCTGGTCGTCGGGGGCCGCCTCGACGTCCGCAGCGCGGCGGACGCCCGTACGGTCCTGCACTCGGCCGTCGACGACGGAGTCGGCGACCTGGTGCTGGACCTGTCCGAACTGGACTCCTGGGACGCCACCGGACTCGGTGTGATCATGGGGGCTCACCGGCGAGCCGGCCGCTGTGGCCGGCGCCTGGTCCTGCGCGGCGTGCCGCCGCAGATGCAGCGCCTGCTGGTGGCCACCCGCCTGCACCGGATCCTGGCGATCGAGGGGGGCATCGGGGTGGAGACATTGCCTCGCGTGTGACGGCCTGTGCGGGTGTGAACCGGGAGACCGGGGAGACCCGGACGGACGTTGTCGAATCGTGCGACGCGCACAATCCTCACGAGACCGTGACGTTCTCGGACGGCACGGTACCCCGGACTGTCGTAGATACTGTGCGAAGGTTTAGGGTTCGGCTGCCCGCTGCCTTGAAACCCTATCTGCGGGCCCGGACCAGAAGCGACAGCGCGGTGTGCAGCAAGGCCGGGAGGGGCTTTTCAGAGCACACACACGCTTTTGGGGGGCTTTGACCTATGGACCCGAACACCCGGGGACCCGAGGAGTACGGCCACGACGGCGACAAGCAGTCGCCGCGCCAGCGCCCGCCCAGGGAATCCCTCACACCCGACTTCAGCCAGCACGCGCCCGCGCTCGCCCGCACCGTGCAGCTGGTCTCCGGCGACTTCCTGCTGACCGTCAACCCCGTCGACGGCAGCGAGATAGAAGCCTGCCCGCCCGCCGAACGGCCCGCCCGGCCCGTGAAGCTCACGACGGCGGAGCGTGCCGAGGCCGAGCGCGCGGCCCGGCCCCCCGTCCCGCCCGGCCCCGCGCAGCCCAGCCTGCCGCTGCTGGCCCGCCAGGACGAACGCGAGCGACTGGTGCGCCTGCTCGCCCGAGGCCGCTCGGTCCGCCTCACCGGCCCCGCCGGCTGCGGCCGCACCCGCCTCCTCGACCTGGTCTCCGAGGACTGCTCCGACCTCGCCCCCGACGGCGTCGTCCGCCTGAGCGGCTTCAGCCGCACCTCCGGCGACCTGCTGTACGACCTCTTCCACGCGGTCTACAACGCCCCCCTGCACCGCCCGGACCGGGACGAACTTCTCACCTACGTCCGTGAGATCGGCGCGGTCGTCGTCATCGACGACCTCGAGTTCGGCGGCGCCGGGCTCGACGAGCTGCTGGAGGCGACCCCCGAGTGCGCCTTCCTGCTCGGTACCACCCCGGACGTACCGGCGCCCTCCGCCGACGCCGCCGTCGAGGAGGTCTTCCTCGGCGGCCTGGAGCGCGCTGCCGGGCTCGACCTGCTGGAACACGCCGTCGGCCGGTCCCTCACCGAGGAGGAGTCCAACTGGGCGGGCGACCTCTGGTTCGAGTCCGAGGGCCTGCCGCTGCGCTTCGTCCAGGCCGGTGCCCTGCTGCGGCAGCGCGACCGGCTGCGCGCCGGGACGAGCGCCGTCGACGAGTTCGGCGTCTTCGAGGACGAGCCCCCGGCCGACGCGTACGAGGCCGCCGACGGCGACGACGTACCGCTGCCCTCGCTCGGCGAGGCCGCCGCCCCCGCGCCGCTGCTCGCCTCCCGGCTGAGCGCCTCCGCGCGCGCCGCCCTGCGGTTCGCCGTCGCCCTCGGCGGCGAGGTGCCGCACCAGGCGCATCTGCCCGCCCTGGTCGGCGACACCCACGCGGACGCCGCGCTCGGCGAACTGGCCGCCTGCGGACTGGTCTCCCCGGTCGGTTCCCGCTACCGGCTCGCCGCCGGTGTCCTGACCCAGCTGGAGGCCGCCGGATACGCCGACGAGGCCGAGGCCGGCGCCCGCAGCGCCGCCCAGCACTACTCCTGGTGGGCCGGGCACCCCTCGGTCACCCCGGAGCGCGTGTGCGCCGAGGCCGACGCGCTCCTGGCCGCCCTGGCCGTGCTCGGGCCGCTCACCAGCCCGCCCGCCGAGGGCGAGGAGAGCCCGGCCGTACACCTGGCGCGTACCGCCGCACCCGCGTTCGCCGCCGGACTGCACTGGAGCGCCTGGGAACGCGTCCTGCGCACCGGCGCCGAGGCGGCCCGGCTCGCCGGGGACGTCGCCGAAGAGGCGTACTTCCACCACGAGCTCGGCATCCTCGCCCTGTGCGGCGGACAGCTCGACCGGGCCCGCGCCGAACTGGAGGCCTCCATCGGCCTGCGCGGCGCCCTCTCCGACAAGCGCGGCACCGTCGCCGGCCGCCGTGCCCTCGCCCTGGTCGCCGACCGCTCGGGCACTCCGATCGGACTCGGGCCGACCGCGGGGGAGGAGGTCCCCGACGCCCGGTACGAGGAGTCGGCGTCCCCGGCCGGCGGTGTTCCGGCGGCCTTCCCGACCCTCCAGCAGCCCCCCTCGCCGGCCCTGGTCACCCACCACAGCTCGCCCGCGCCCTCCCGCAAGGCCCGGGGCGGCCTCAAGGGACTGGCCCGGCGCAACCTCGTGGCCTCCGGCGCCGGTGCCCTGCTCGTCGCCGTGCTCGGCACGGTCGTGACGCTCGGCGCCACGTCCGACAACCAGCCGAACCCGCCGTCCGACCAGGTCGGCGTCAACCCCTCGGCCAGCCAGGGCGTCAACGACGGCAGCCTGGGCGCGGACCGGCCGGCGAACGACAGCGACGGTAAAGGTGACACGGGTGCGGCGACGAGCCGCCCGACCGACCCGGGCCCGGACGGCACGCCGGGCACCTCGGACGATCCGACGCCGACGGGCGATCCCAGCGGTTCCCCGGACCCCAGCGAGTCCGGGGCGACGTCGAAGCCGCCCACGACCTCGAAGCCGCCGGCCACGTCCAAGCCGCCGACGACGTCCAAGCCCCCCACGACGTCGAAGCCGCCGACGACGTCCAAGCCGCCGACCTCACAACCGCCCACGTCCCAGCCGCCGACCTCACAGCCGCCGACGTCCCAGCCGCCGACCTCCCAGCCGTCCACCTCGGACTCGGCCAGCGGCCCGGCGTCGAGCGCCCCCGCGAGCACTACCGCGAGCGCGCCGGAGAGCAGCCCGGACCCGGTGATCTGACAGGCCCACACACAGCAGGGCCGGGTCCGTTCCTCGGACCCGGCCCCTGCTCGTCGTGCACGTGCGGTGTGTCAGAACAGCCGCAGCTTGTCGTCCTCGATGCCCCGCAGCGCGTCGTAGTCGAGGACCTGGCAGCCGATGCCGCGGTCGGTCGCGAGGACACGGGCCTGGGGCTTGATCTCCTGCGCGGCGAAGATGCCACGGACCGGGGCCAGGTGGGGATCGCGGTTCAGCAGCTCCAGATAGCGCGTCAGCTGCTCCACGCCGTCGATCTCGCCGCGCCGCTTGATCTCCACCGCGACGGTCTTGCCGTCGGCGTCCCGGCACAGGATGTCGACCGGGCCGATGGCCGTCGGGTACTCGCGGCGGATCAGGGTGTAGCCGTCGCCGAGCGTCTCGATGCGGTCGGCGAGCAGCTCCTGGAGGTGCGCTTCCACGCCGTCCTTGATCAGGCCGGGATCGACGCCCAGTTCGTGCGAGGAGTCGTGGAGGACTTCCTCCATCGTGATGATGAGCTTCTCGCCCGCCTTGTTGATGACGGTCCAGACGCCCTCATCCTCGCCGGTGCCCTCCTTCAGAGTGCAGGGCGGCGACATCCAGTTCAGGGGCTTGTAGGCCCGGTCGTCGGCGTGGATCGAGACGCTGCCGTCCGCCTTCACCAGGATCAGGCGCGGGGCCGAGGGAAGGTGGGCGGTGAGCCGCCCGGCGTAGTCCACGGAGCAGCGGGCAATGACGAGACGCATGGTCGGCAACGCTACTCGACAGGCACCTGTCGACGCGATTCGCCCTGGAAAACACGTGTTCGGTATTGGCCGATTGTGTGCAGGGTGTGGTCATTGAGAGTGCCTCATCTGCGCATTCTCCTGGTGCCGTCACCGTCGGTTGCTTACGGTATGAACGGGAGGTCGCGATGTGTGTACGCAGCGTGTCCGGTATCGCGAACTCCCTTATCTGTCCGGCAACCCCTGCCCGCCGGGCGGGGGTGCGAGAGGAGAACTCATGTCGCTCGACGTCTCACCGGCCCTACTCGAACAGGCCGAGCGAGGCGAGGTCGACGAAGCGGAATTCGTCGACTGCGTCCGGACCTCCCTGCCCTACGCGTGGGAGATGATCAGCTCCCTGGTGGCCCAGCTGAAGGTGGACGGCGGTGCGTTCGCCGACAACCAGACGCCTCCGCCGGACGAGCAGGCACGCGGTCAGTTGCTGCGTGCGCTTGCGAGTGACGCGATACGCGGCGCGCTGCAACGGCACTTCGGTGTGCGGCTGGCCTTCCAGAACTGCCACCGGGTGGCGGTGTTCCCGCTTGACTCCTCGGTTGACGAGAAGCTGGGCCGCTTCACGTCGGTCCGCAGCCAGGTGCTCAACCAGTCGCCCGAGTTCCGGGACTGCTGACGCGGCGCCGCTTGCTTGCCGCTCCGTACGCGGGAGGTGCAGTTTTGTACCGGAGCGGCAAGCCCCAGGAGCCCACCGTGCTGTCAGACGAGTTGGGGGAGCACCTCGGCCCCCAGCCGCCGTACGTTCTCCTCCGTCGCCGCCAAGTCCCCGGAGCCCTCGACGAGCAGGGCGAAGCGGGAGATGCCGGTCCGCTCGCTCGTCGCCGCCAGCCGGTCGGCGCACAGCCGCGGGGTGCCCACCGGGTGCAGTCCGCAGAGCAGTTCGGTGTACGCCAGCGGGTCGCGCATCCGGCGCGTGCGCCCGTCGACCGTGACATGCGCCTCCAGGCCCTGCTTCAGCCAGCCCGGCATCGCCTTCATCAGCGTCTCCGCCGCGTCGGCCCGCCGGTCCGCGATCTGGCAGACGCCCGCCGACACATGGGACGCACCCAGGATCTCCTCGGGCGGCCGGCCACACGCCCGCGCGTGCTGCCGCCACAGGGCGACCATCTCGGCCTTCTCCTCGTCCCCGACATGCATCCCGAGCAGCATCGAAAGGCCGCGCTCGGCCGCCAGCCGCACACTCGCCGGCGAGGTGCAGGCCACGACGAGCTCGGGCCCCTCGACCTCGGTCAGGGCCTCCGACGGCCGGGGAACCACCGGGACTTCACGGAAGCGGAAGCGCTCCCCGTCGGCCGCCACGGACGCGTCGCGCAGCCAGCGCACCAGGACGTCCAGGGACTCCGGGAACCCCTTCTCGTACGCCTCCAGGCCCGCACCGAACACCTCCAGGTCGACCCACGGGCCGCCGCGACCGACACCGAGTGTGAAACGGCCGCCGCTCGTGTGGTGCAGCAGCGCCGCCTGTTCACCGAGGGCCACGGGGTGGGTGGTGGGCAGGACGCTCACCGCCGTACCGACCCGGATACGGCGGGTGCGGCCGAGCAGTAAAGCGGCCAGGGTGACGGCCGACGGGCACGTGCCGTACGGCACGAAGTGGTGCTCGGCCAGCCAGACCGTGTCGAGCCCGGCCTCCTCGGCGACCTCGGCCGAGCGGACCGCGCGGTGCAGCGCCTCTCCCTCTCCCTGACCGGGGAACTGGGCCGCCAACACGAAACTTCCAACGCGCATTGCTTTCCTGCTTCCTTGGCTCCGACACGGGAGCTCCCCCACAGGGCATAACCGTCTGACACGTGCCGAGGACACGGCCGGTCGGGGTACTTTGCGGATTGTCTGCAGAATGGGGCGTTCCACGCGGAGCCCGGGGAGAGACCCGGCGGGTGCGCGCCTTGCCCGGCGAGGGACTTGTGGCGATTGGATGGCGTACGTGTACCCCCGTCCGCGCCGCGTAGGCTGGGCACGCCACGTGTCCTGTATAGCCCCGAGAGGTGTCCCGTGTCCCCGCGTCGCAACCGACCCAAGGGCGCCGCTTCGTCCGGCCGGAGCGCCGAGGACGAGCGCCCCGGCCGTTACGGCGGCTGGCAGTCCTCGGAGAACTGGCAGGGCGAGAACTGGAGCGTGCGGCACGTGGCCGGCGCGAGCGCGCAGGGCAAGTCGTACCGCTGCCCCGGCTGCGACCAGTTGATCCCCGACGGGGTGCCGCACGTGGTGGCCTGGTCCGAGCACACGGGCGTCGACGACCGCCGGCACTGGCACAAGGCCTGCTGGAACGCGCGGGACCGCCGCACCCCGGGGGTGCGGCGGTCCCGTAACGCGCCGAGGTTCTAGGCCCCTCACGGCGTGCGGCTACACGTCCCGCTTCTCCAGCAGAGCGAAGGCGGCGGCGAACGCGACGGCCGTCGCGCCGAGGAGGATCCACAGCGGGTCCCAGCCGGACGGGCCGGACGAGCTGAGGGAGTTGGAGCCGGGGGTGGAGTAGAAGACGCTCAGCTGGCTCGGGATCGAGTACTCGAACAGCGCGTCGCGGACGCCCCGCAGCGACTCCGAGAACATGAACAGCGCGATCACCAGCGGGGCGAGCACGGCGCCGATCATGATGGTGATGGCGCCCGCCGAGTGCCGGATGATCGAGCCGATGGCGAGCGAGAGCAGGCCCAGCAGCGCGACGTACGCCGAGATGCCGACCGTGCCCCTCAGCCACTCCCCGCCGGACGGGTCCTTGGTGCCCTGCCCCTCCAGCATCGCCACGTGCAGGAAGGCGACGAGGGACGCGGACACCAGCGTCACCGCGAACGCGACCAGGAAGAACACGATGCCCTTGGCCGCCAGCACCCGGCCCCGGCTCGGACACGCGACCATCGTGGTGCGGACCATGCCCGTGCCGTACTCCGAGGCCGTGGTCAGCACGCCCAGCGTGATGATGCACATGCTGCCGAGCAGCAGCCCGAAGAAGCCCAGGCCGAGCGGGCTCTCGCCGGACAGGGCCGGGTCGGAGTTCGCCACCACGACGCCGGTCAGCGTGCCGATGCCGATGACGAGCAGGACGAACACGCCGAGCGTCCACATCGTGGAGCGCACCGACCTGATCTTCGTCCACTCGGAGGCGAGGGCATGCCCGAGGTGCGTCCGCACGACCGGGATCGGCGAGGTGTAGCCGGGGTACGAAGAACCGTGCGCCGCCTCCCAGGTGGGTGCGGCCGGCGGCATCTGGGGCTGGGGGCTGCTCATCGGGGGTCCTCGGGCTTGGTCAGGTCGGAGGTCGGGGCGGGCGCGGCCGCGGCGGGCGCCTGAGGGGCCGGCGCGGCGGGCGCCGCCGGGGGCTGGGATGCCTGGCCCGCAGGCGGCGCGGGCGGCTGCGGCACCTGCGGTGCGCCCTGCGCGGACGTCTGCGGCGGCCCGCCCGCCGGCTGGGCGTACGGGTTGGGCGTTCCCGCGCCGGAGGCGCCGGGGGTGATCGGAGCGGCTACGGGCGCTCCCGGGGCTCCCGGGGCTCCCGGTGCGCCGTACGGGCCCGCCGGCGCCTGGCCCGGCGCGCCCTGCGGCGGCATCGTGAACGGCTGCCCGCCCGGCTGGGGCGGCGGCGGGGCGTACCAGCCGGGCTGGCCCTGTCCGGGCACCGGCATCGGGGGCTGTGCCCCGGGCGGCAGCTGCTGCTGGAGCCCTTCCTTCTGGTCGATGGTCGAGCGGTAGTCGACGGCGCCCTGCGTCATCCGCATGTACGCCTCCTCCAGCGAGGCCTGGTGCGGCGACAGCTCCCACAGCCGGACGTCGTGGTCGTGCGCGATGTCGCTGATGCGGGGGAGCGGCAGCCCGGTCACGCGCAGCGCGCCGTCCTGCTCGGGCAGCACGTGCCCGCCCGACTCGGTGAGCGCGGCCGACAGCTTCTCGCGCTGCTGCGGCTCGGTGTCGGGCGTGCGCACGCGCGCGAAGTCCGCGGAGTTCGCGGAGATGAAGTCCGTGACGCTCATGTCGGCGAGCAGCTGCCCGCGCCCGATGACGATGAGGTGGTCGGCGGTGAGCGCCATCTCGCTCATCAGGTGGGAGGAGACGAAGACGGTACGGCCCTCCGCCGCGAGTGCCTTCATCAGGTTGCGCACCCAGAGGATGCCCTCGGGGTCGAGGCCGTTGACCGGCTCGTCGAACAGCAGGACCTGCGGGTCGCCGAGCAGCGCGGCGGCGATGCCGAGCCGCTGACCCATGCCGAGGGAGAAGCCCTTGGACCGCTTCTTGGCCACGTCCTGGAGGCCGACGACCCCGAGCACCTCGTCCACCCGTTTGGCCGGGATGCCGGACAGCTGGGCCAGGCTCAGCAGGTGGTTGCGGGCGGCCCGGCCGCCGTGCACGGCCTTGGCGTCCAGGAGGGCACCGACCTGACGGGGGGCGTTGGGCAGCTTGCGGTACGGGTGACCGCCGATCGTCACATGCCCGGCCGTCGGGTTGTCCAGGCCGAGGATCATCCGCATCGTCGTCGACTTGCCCGAGCCGTTCGGTCCGAGGAAGCCGGTGACGGTCCCCGGCCGCACCTGGAAGGAAAGGTTGTACACAGCGGTCTTGTCGCCGTAGCGCTTGGTCAGGCCGACTGCTTCGATCATGCTCCGCACCCATCGCAAGGTTCAGGACAGCGGGGCACACGCCCCCGTAAGGGTTAGGAGGATATCGAGGCGCTGACGGTTCCGCCCAAATGAAAGTAAAGGGTGGAGCGCGACGCGCCCCGGCGGCCTCCCCTAGGCGTCGCGCTTCTTCAGCAGCACGTACCCGCCGACCAGCGCCGCGAGCACCCACAACCCCATGATCCCGAGGCCGCCCCACGGACCGTACGGTGTGTCGTCGCCGATGGGCGTGACCACCTGCATGATCTTGCTGCCGGCCTGGTCGGGCAGAAACCGGCCGACCTTCTTCGTCGCGTCGACATTGCCCAGGATGTTGGAGATCAGGAAGAAGAACGGCATCAGGATGCCCAGCGACAGCATCGGCGAACGCAGCATCGCGGCGACGCCCATGGAGAACATCGCGATCAGCGCCATGTAGAGGCCGCCGCCGAACACCGCCCGCAGCACCCCCGGGTCGCCGATCTCCGCCCGGTGCTCACCCAGCATCGCCTGCCCCAGGAAGAACGCGGCGAAGGTGGTGACGAGGCCGACCAGGAGGGCGAGCACACTGGCGACCGCGATCTTGCTGAACAGGAAGGAGCCGCGCTGCGGCACGGCGGCCAGCGAGGTGCGGATCATGCCGGTGCTGTACTCGTTCGACACCACCAGCACACCGAACACGATCATCGCGAGCTGCCCGAGGCTCATCCCCGCGAAGCTGATGAACGTCGGATCGAACTCCGCCCGCTGCTGCGCGCCCATGGAGTCGAACTCGTTCTTGGACAGGGCCGAGATCAGCATGCCGAGGGCGACCGTCACGACCACCACCAGCGACAGGGTCCACACCGTGGACGCCACCGACCGGATCTTCGTCCACTCCGACCGTACGACCTGCGTCGTCGCCATGCTCAGCCCCTCTTCCAGCCGTCGCCCCATTGCTGCCCCGGTGGCTCGGGGCTCGGCTCGCTGTGTGCGTGGTACTCCACCGATCCCGCGGTCAGCTGCATGAACGCCTCCTCCAGCGACGCCTGTTGCGGGCTCAGCTCGTGCAGCGTGATCCCGTGCTGCGCCGCCAGCTCGCCGACGTGCTCGGCCTTGCCGCCGTCCACCTCCAGCACCCCTTCACCGCTCTCGACGGCCACGATCCCCGCCTGGTGCAGCACGTCGAGGAGCCGCTCCCGCTGCGGGCTGCGGACCCGGACGTACGAGCGTGAGTTGCGCGCGATGAAGTCGGCCATGGAGGTGTCCGCGAGCAGCCGCCCCTGCCCGATGACGACGAGGTGGTCGGCCGTCAGCGCCATCTCGCTCATCAGGTGGGAGGAGACGAACACGGTGCGGCCCTGTGCCGCCAGGGACTTCATCAGGGTGCGGATCCAGTGGATGCCCTCGGGGTCGAGGCCGTTGACCGGCTCGTCGAACATCAGGATCCGGGGATCGCCGAGCAGCGCGGCCGCGATGCCGAGCCGCTGCCCCATGCCCATCGAGAAGCCCTTGGTCTTCTTCTTCGCGACCGCCGTCAGCCCGACCGTGTCCAGCACCTCACGCACCCGGCCGCGCGGAATGCCGTTGCTCTGCGCGAGGCACAGCAGATGGTTGTAGGCGGTGCGCCCGCCGTGCCAGGCCTTGGCCTCCAGCAGGGCGCCGATGTACGTCAGCGGATCCTTGAGCTGCTGGTAGTGCTTGCCGTCGATGCGGACGTCGCCCGCGGTCGGGTGGTCGAGACCCAGGATCATCCGCATGGTCGTGGACTTGCCCGCGCCGTTCGGCCCGAGGAAGCCGGTGACGATGCCCGGTCTGACGGTGAAGGACAGGTTGTTGACCGCCACCTTCTCGCCGTACCGCTTGGTCAGCCCCTCCAGCTCAATCATGCCCGCCACGCTAGAACGGGACAAAGCCCTCTGCCACCCGAGCGGCAGAGGGCTTTGCGGAGATTCAGACTCCGTATGCCGGGTCGTTACCGGGACTGCTGGGCCGGGACCCCGCGGGAGATCGGCTCGTCCTCGGCCGGCGTGCCGGCGGCGGCCACCGCGGCGCCCGTGAGCGTGGCGAGCATCTCGCGGACGTTCGTCAGCTGGGCGTTGATGCTGTCGCGGCGGTTGGTGAGGGCCGCGAGCTCGCGCTCGGATTCCGAACGGATGCGGTCGGCCTTGGCGTTGGCGTCCGCCACGATGTCCTCGGCCTGACGCTGGGCCGTCTCCACCGTCTGGCGGGCGCGGCGCTCGGCGTCCGTGCGCAGCTTCTCCGCCTCCAGGCGGAGCTGCTCGGCGCGGTGCTCGATCTCGGCCAGACGCTTCTCGGCCTTGGCCTGACGGGACGCCAGGTCGCGCTCGGACTGCTCGCGGCGCTTGGCGAGGTTCGTCTCGAAGTCGGCGGCGGCCTGCGCGGCCTTGGCGCGGGTCTCCTCGAAGAGGGCGTCCGCCTCCTCGCGCTTGGACTGCGCGTCCTTCTGCGCCTCGGAGCGCAGCTGGGCGGCGTCACTCTTGGCCTTCTCGACGATCCGCAGGCCCTCGTCCTCGGCCTTCGCCTTGCGCTCCGCCGAGTACGACTCGGCGTCGTTGCGCACCTGCTGGGCGGCCGACTCGGCGAGTTCGCGGTGCTGCTCGGCCGCGCGCCGGGCCTCCTCGCGCAGGTCCTTCGCCTCTTCCTCGGCGAGGCGGAGGATCTTCTCGACACGCGCGCCGAGACCCGCGTACGACGGCTCGGCGTCGCTGATCTGGGCCTGGGCGTTCTGCGTCTCGAGGTGGAGCTCCTCGATGCGCTTTTCCAGAGCGGTGATGCGGGCGAGAGCGCTGTCACGGTCGGAGACGAGCTTGGAGATACGTTCGTCCACCTGAGCGCGGTCGTATCCACGCCGCACAAGCTCGAAGCCGTAGGGGGAAGTGTCGCTCATGGGGTTCCTGTCGAATGAGACCGGTGAGGTGATAGGTGGAATCCTAGGGGCCGAAACGGTGTGTCATCGAGCGGATGCGCGTTTGGTCTGCAAAATGAGACCCCTTTTGAGTGGCTAACCGCAGGACTGCTTGCCAAAGACTTGGCCAAAGGCTCCAGCACACACCGGTTTCGCCCCGGTTCGCTAGCTATCCGAAGACTTGCCACCCGAACGGGGTGCACCGACTGTTGCGCCTGCCTTGACTCCGTTGTCCTTGGCCGGGGACGGGGCCTCGAAGGATTCCAACGCCTCCAGGACGTCCTGGACACGGGAGATCTCGGCGTTGATGTCCTCGCGGCGGCGGACCAGGACCTCCAGCTCGCGCTTGCCCTCCTCGACCGTGCGCTTGGCCTCGCGGATCGCCTCGGCCTTGAGCTCCTCGGCCTCCCGGACCAGCGTGGACTTCTTCTGCTCGGCCTCCTTGAGCAGCCCCTCCGCCTTCTTCACCGCGGCGATACGCACCTTGCCCGCCTCGGAGTTGGCCTCCGAGACGATCTCCTTGGCCTGCGACTGCGCCTTCGCGAGCTGCTCCTCCGCGGCCTTGACGAGCGCGTCGCAACGGTCGCCCGCCGACTTCATCGCCTCCGCCGACTCCCGGCGGGCCCGCTCGTGCAGCTCCTCGATCTCCGCCGTGATGCGGTCGCGCAGCTCCTCGGCCCGCTCCCTGATCTGCGTGGCGTCCCGGCGCGCGCCGACCAGCAGCTCGTCCGCGTCCGTACGGGCCTTCTCCACCAGCGAGTTGCCCTCGACCGTCGCCTCGGACACGAGCCGGTCGGCCTCCGTGCGGGCCGCGCCGACCATCGTGTCGGCCTGCGACTCGGCCTCCGCGGTGGTCTTGTGCGCCTGCTGCTGCGCCTCGGTGAGCAGCTTGTCGGCCTCCGCCGTGGTCTCCGTGATGAGCTTGTCGACCTGCTCGGCCGCCTCGGAACGCCGCTTGTTGGCGTCCTTGCGGGCCTCGTCCAGCGTGCGGTCCGCCTCCTCGCGCGCGGAGTTGACGAGCCGCTCCGCCTCCGCCTCGGCGTCCGCCTTGACGCGCTGGGCCTCGCTGCGGACCCGCTCGGCGTGCTGCTGCGCCGAGCCGACCGTCTCGGCGGCCTCGGCCCGCAGCCGCTCCGCCTCGGCGGTGGCCTCCCCGACGAGCTGGTCGGCCTTGGCGACCGACTCGGCCCGCACCCGCTCGGCCTCCGTGGCCGCCTCGGAACGGAGGCGCTCGGCCTCGGAGACGGCTTCCGTACGGACCCGCTCGGCCTCGGCGACCGTCTCCATGCGCAGCCGGTCGGTCTCCTGGACCGTCTCGGTCGTGAGCCGCTCCGCCTCGTTGCGCGCCTCGGTGATGAGGGTGTCCGCCTGCGTCGCCGCGTCCGAGCGGATGCGGTTGGCGTCCTCGCGGGCGTCCGCCCGGGTACGCGAGGCGCTCTGCTCGGCCTCCGCGATGGCGTCCGACGCTTCCGTGCGCACCCGCTGGGCGTGCTCGGCGACGTCCGCGCGGATCCGCTCCGCCTCCGCGATCGCCTCGGACATCGTCCGTTCGGCGAGCGCCTTGGCGGCCTCGGACTCCTCGTGCGCCTCGCGCCGCAGCCGGCCGGCGTCCTCGCTCGCCCGCTCCCGCTCGGCGTAGGCGTCGGAACGGACCCGGTCCGCCTCCTCCTGCGCCTCCCGCCGCGTACGGTCCGCCACGTGCTCGGCGGCGCTGCGCAGCCCGGCGATCTCGTCCTGCGCCTGCTCGTGCAGCCCCGCGACGGATTCCCGGACCTGCTGCGCGTGCTGCTCGGCCGCCGACACCATCTCCGTGGCGCGCCGGTCGGCCTCCTCGACCAGCCGTACGGCCTCGGTCTGCGCCTCCTCCACGCGCTTGCGCGCGGAAGCCAGCAGTTCCTCGCTCTGCTCGCGGGCCCGCTCGCGCTCCTGGTCGGCCTCCTGCCGGGCGGAGCCGAGGACTTCCTCGGCCTCGCGGCGGCGACGGTTGGCCTCCTCCTGGGCGGCGGCCAGCGTCTCGGACGCCTCCACGGCCAGCCGCTCGGCGGCGGCCTGCGCCTCCGCGCGCACCCGGTCGGCGCTCTCCTGCGCCTCCGACTTCAGCCGCTCGGCCTCGCTCGCGGCCTCCGAGCGCAGACGTACGGCGACGGCCTCGCCCTCGGCACGCGCGGCCGACGCGTCGGACGCGGCCTCGTCGCGCAGCCGTTCGGCCTCGGCCTCGGCCTGCTGCTGGAGCGTACGGATCCGCTCGGCGGCCTCGGCGCGCAGCCGCTCGTTCTCCTCGGCGGCCTCGCGGCGGATCCGCGCGGCCTCCTCCCGGGCGTCGGACAGCGCCTGCTCGGCGGCGGTGAGCCGCTCCTCCGCCTCCGTCTGGAGCCGCGTCAGCTCCTGGGCGGCCTCGGCGCGGCGGGCCTCTATGGCCCGCTCGGTCTCCTCGTGCAGCTCCCGCACCGCACGCTCGGCGTCCGCCTTGAGGGCCTCGGCCTGCTCGACGACCTCCTCGCGGTGCCGCTCGGCCTCCTGCCGGGTGCGCTGAAGGGTCTCCTCGGCCTGCCGGCGCAGGGTCGTCGCCCGCTCGATGGCCTCCGTACGGACCTTCTCGCTGTCCGTCTGGGCCGTCGTACGCAGCTCGTCCGCGTCCGCCTTCGCCTTGGCGAGCAGCTCCTCGGCGGACCTCGCCGCCTCCTCGATCTGCGCCACGGCCTCCCTGCGGGCCTCGGCGCGGATCTTCTCGCCCTCCTCGACCGCGTCGGCCCGGAGCTGCTCGGCCTCGCCGCGCAGCCGGCGGGCCTCCTCCTGGAGCTCGACCGTCTTGGCGCGGTACTCCTTGGTGTCGTCCTTCGCCGCGCCCTTGAGCTCCTCGGCGATGTCATGCGCCTCGGCGCGCAGCCGGTCCGCCTCGGCCTCGGCCTCCCTGCGGATCCGCTCGGCCTCCTCGGCCGCGGCCTTGGTGGTCTTCTTGGCGTCCTCCGACGCCTTGTTGAGCACGTCCTCGGCGGTCTTGGCCGCCTTGGAGAGCTGGGTCGCCGTCTCCTCGGCCGTGAGCGTGCGGGCCTTCTCGGAGGCCTCCGCGACGATCTTCTCCGCCTCGGCGCGGGCGTCCGCGACGAGCTGCTCGGCCTCGGACTTGGTGTTCTCGGCCTCCTTGGTGGCCTCCTCGACCAGCCGGGCGACCTGCTCCTTGGCGGTGCGCGTACGCGTCTCGTTCGCGGACTCCGCGCTCGCCAGGGCCTTGGCGGCGGCCTCCTTGGCCTCGGCGACCAGCTTCTCCGACTCGGACTGCGCCTTGCGCAGCGCCTCCTCGGCCTCGGCCATCCGCTGCTCGGCGGCCTTGCTCAGCTCCAGGGCCTCGCGGCGCGCCGACTCCGACTCCGTGGCCGTGGACGTCCGCAGCTGCTCGGCGTGGTCGGTGGCCTCCTGGGCCTGCGTCGAGGCGGCGTTGAGCAGCCGCTCGGCGTCCGTGCGGGCCCGCCGCAGGATCTGCTCGGCCTCGGAACGGGCCTCCTCGGCGGCGCTGGTGAGCCGCTGCCGGGCCTCGGTCGTCAGCCGCTCGGCCTCCGCGCGGGCGGTGGCCAGGGCCTGCTCTGCCTCGGCGCGGGACTCGTCCAGCAGCCGGCGGGCCTGCTGCTCGGTGCGGGCCCGCAGCTGCTCCGCCCACGCCACGTTGTCGTTGACGTGCGACTCGACCGTCTGGCGGCGCTCGGCCAGCTCCTGGTCCAGCTGCTGGCGCCGGGTCACCGCCTCCTGGTGCAGCTCCGCCTGGAGCCGGGCCGCCTGCTCGGCGTGCTCCTGGAGGATCCGCTGGGTCTGCGCCCGGGCCTCGCTCAGCTCCCGGTCGGCGTCCGCACGGATCTGGTCGGCCTGCATCTGCGCGTTGCGCAGCAACTGCTCGGCCTGCCAGCCGATGTCGCCGCCGTCGAAGGAGGGCCGGGACATGATGGTGCGCCGCGCCTCGTGCAGCTTGGCGCGCAGCACCTCGACCTGGTAGCCGAGGTCCTCGGCGTGCTGGATCGCCTTTTCCCGCTCGGTCTTCAGCCGCTTCATCTCGGCTTCGAACCGAGAGAGGTGGTCGACGTCAGCCGCCGGCTCTCGCTCCTGGCTCTCGTAGCCCCGCACTGCGCGGTCCCATCCGTCCCCTGGTCGCAACTCTCTCCAAACGAGCTCCGTCCATCCGCCGAACGGGGCCCCCGGGGAATGGTGTCAGATCATCGGCGGAGCAGAGGCTGCTGCCCCGACGCTCGTCCCCCGAAACCCGGACCCCGGTGGTCCTGCCGTCGCACGGCGGGACCGCGGTCACCCTGGCTGAGCGGCGACCGCCCCCAACCCTACCGGCCCCTATGTACGAGGGTCAGTGCTCAGGTGACTCAACGGCCGCCGAAGTGACCAGTTCTGTCAGTACGCCATGGCAGTCCTTGGGGTGCAGGAAGGTGATCCGTGACCCCATGGAGCCGCGTCGCGGCTCTTCGTAGAGCACGCGTACGCCCTTGTCCTTGATGTCCGCGGCCTCGGCGTCCACGTCCGCCGTGCCGAAAGCGATGTGGTGGACGCCCTCCCCGTTCTTCGCCAGCCACTTCGCGACGGTGGAGTCCTCCCGGGTCGGCTCCAGGAGCTGGAGGTACGAGGCGCCGCCGTCGGACGTATCGTTGATCTTGAGCATGGCCTCGCGTACGCCCTGCTCCTCGTTGACCTCGGAGTGGAACACCTCGAAGCCGTAGGTGGCACGGTAGAACTCGACGGTCTTGTCGAGGTCGAAACAGGCGATTCCGATGTGGTCGATTCGCGTCAGCATGGATTCAGTGCAGCGCTCCGGAGGTGGTTACGCAACGTGCGCGCGATCACACCGACAGCCCGATGACGGGGTGGCGTACCGGTCAGTACATTCGAAGTAAACCCTCGTTCACTCCTCGGCTGTGCAGCCGGTAAGGGGATCGCAGCTCATGTCTTCTGCTACGACCAGCTCGGTGATCGTCTCGGGGGCGCGTACGCCCATGGGGCGGTTGCTCGGTTCGCTGAAGTCCTTCTCCGGAGCCGACCTCGGCGGCTTCGCGATCAAGGCCGCCCTCGACCGTGCGGGGATCGGTGGCGACCAGGTGCAGTACGTGATCATGGGTCAGGTGCTCCAGGCCGGGGCGGGGCAGATCCCGGCGCGCCAGGCCGCCGTCAAGGCGGGTATCCCCATGAACGTGCCGGCGCTGACCATCAACAAGGTGTGTCTGTCGGGCCTCGACGCCATCGCGCTCGCCGACCAGCTCATCCGAGCGGGTGAGTTCGACGTGATCGTCGCCGGCGGCCAGGAGTCCATGACCAACGCCCCGCACCTGCTGCCGAAGTCCCGCGAGGGCTTCAAGTACGGCGCCGTCGAGATGCTCGACGCCATGGCCCACGACGGGCTGACCGACTCCTTCGACGGCGTCGCCATGGGCGAGTCGACGGAGAAGCACAACACGCGCCTCGGCATCGGCCGTGCCGAGCAGGACGAGATCGCCGCGCTGTCGCACCAGCGGGCCGCCGCCGCGCAGAAGAACGGCCTGTTCGAGGCCGAGATCACGCCGGTGGAGATCCCGCAGCGCAAGGGCGACCCGGTGCTGTTCAGCAAGGACGAGGGGATCCGGGGCGACACCACCGCGGAGTCCCTCGGGAAGCTGCGCCCCGCCTTCGCCAAGGACGGCACGATCACGGCCGGTTCGGCGTCGCAGATCTCCGACGGCGCCGCCGCCGTAGTGGTGATGAGCAAGGCCAAGGCGCAGGAGCTGGGCCTGGAGTGGATCGCCGAGATCGGGGCGCACGGGAACGTGGCCGGGCCGGACAACTCGCTCCAGTCCCAGCCGTCCAACGCGATCCTGCACGCGCTCAAGAAGGAGGGTCTTGAGGTTTCGGACCTCGACCTCGTCGAGATCAACGAGGCGTTCGCGGCGGTCGCCGTGCAGTCGATGAAGGACCTCGGGGTGTCCACCGAAAAGGTGAATGTCAACGGCGGTGCCATTGCCCTGGGTCACCCGATCGGGATGTCCGGTGCGCGGCTCGTGCTGCACCTCGCGCTGGAGCTGAAGCGGCGCGGCGGTGGCGTGGGCGCGGCCGCGCTGTGCGGTGGCGGTGGTCAGGGCGACGCGCTGATCGTGCGGGTGCCGAAGGCCTGAGCACCGGTTTTCGGATCTCCCTCATCTGAACGGAGCTGTGATGCAGGACGTCTCCACGCTGGTCGCCCAGGCCAGGGAGGGCCGGCCGCGGGCCGTGGCCCGGCTGATCTCCCTGGTGGAGGGGGCGTCCCCGCAGCTCAGGGAGGTCATGGCGGCGCTGGCGCCGTTGGCGGGCAACGCGTACGTGGTCGGGCTGACGGGGTCGCCCGGGGTCGGCAAGTCCACGTCGACGTCGGCGCTGGTGACCGCGTACCGCAAGCAGGACAAGCGGGTCGGCGTGCTGGCCGTCGACCCGTCGTCCCCGTTCTCCGGCGGTGCGCTGCTCGGGGACCGGGTGCGGATGTCGGAGCACGCGTCGGACCCGGGCGTGTACATCCGTTCCATGGCGACGCGCGGGCATCTGGGCGGCCTCGCGTGGGCCGCGCCGCAGGCCATCCGGGTGCTGGACGCGGCGGGGTGTGACGTGATCATCGTCGAGACGGTGGGTGTGGGGCAGTCCGAGGTGGAGATCGCCTCCCAGGCGGACACGTCCGTCGTGCTGCTCGCGCCGGGGATGGGCGACGGGATCCAGGCGGCCAAGGCCGGGATCCTGGAGATCGGTGACGTGTACGTCGTGAACAAGGCCGACCGGGACGGGGCGGACGCGACGGCTCGCGAGCTGAACCACATGCTGGGGCTGGGGGAGGCCCGGGGCCCCGGGGACTGGCGCCCGCCCATCGTGAAGACGGTCGCCGCGCGCGGGGAAGGCATGGACGAGGTCGTCGAGGCCCTGGAGAAGCACCGGGCCTGGATGGAGGAGCGGGGCGTGCTCGCGGAGCGGCGCATGGCCCGTGCGGCGCGGGAGGTCGAGACGATCGCGGTGACGGCGCTGCGGGAGCGGATCGGGGACCTGCACGGCGACCGGCGCCTGGGCGCGCTCGCGGAGCGGATCGTGTCCGGGGGGCTGGATCCGTATCGGGCGGCTGATGAGCTGGTTGCCGGGTTGACGGAGAGCTAATCGTCGGTGGGCGGGGTGCCTGCGGCGGCCTGGGGCTGCTTCGGTGGGGTGCGCGTAGCGCCTGGGGCGGACACCCCCGACACGTCCCCTTCCGTGCGTTCGCGGGTGCGGGCGCGTCGTGGCCGCCCCAGTTGCGGGCAATCGTGCCTCCCCCAGTGCCTTAAGGGCCTGGGAGGTGCCCCCAGGCGGCACGGGTGGGCGCAGCGGCACCCCGTTCCGCCGGGTTGCGGACCCACCCGGCCTCAGCACCAGCGCCGAGCACCTCGACGCCCCGGCGTCTGTTGCGACACCGGGGCGGCAGGAAGCGGCTTGACCTGATCAGTCCTGGTCGTCGGAGTCGTCGACCTGGTCGTCCGAGTGGTCCGCCGTGACCTTGCCCGTGCCGAGGTCGATCTTCCAGTCCTGCTCGGCGCCGCCGGACTTGTGCGTCTCGGCCTCCCAGGACTTGTTCTTGCCGTCCTCGTCCAGGTCCACGGACGTCACCGTGCCCTTGCCGGCGGCGGCCTTCGCGGCCTCCTCGGCCGTCACGGAAGAGCCCTTCAGCGCCGCCCGCACCTGCGCCGTGTCGTCCTCGTCGTCGGCGTGCGAGCCGAGCACCTTGCCGTTCGACGGGTCGACGCTCACGCTGTGCCAGCTGTTGTCGCCGGACAGGACGTCGACCTTCCAGATCACCTTGCCGCTGTCGTCCTCGTCGTCCAGCTCGGCGGACACGGCCGTGCCGGACGTGTGCTTCAGCGCGGAGGCGATGGCCTCGGACGCCGTCACGTCGGCGGAAGCGGCCCGCGCGGCGTCGTCGTCGCGGTCGTCCTGCGCGTCCGCGCCGTCCTGGTCGTCGCGGCCGTCGTCGTCCGACAGCCGGGTGTTCGCCGCCTGCCGCGCCGAGCCCTGGTCGTCTCCCGTGGTCGCGAGAGCCGTGGCCGTACCGCCTCCGATCAGAGCGGCAGCGGTCACAGCGGCGATCACGATGTTGCGCTTCATGCGGATTCCTCCCGAGTCGTTTCGTTTTCGACGTGTTCCAATCTGGCTGACCGACGCTGAGAGGAACCTGAAGACCCCTGAAGGGATCTTCAGCTCGGCTTTGCCACTCTTTACCCATGCGCCTGTTGATCGTGGAGGACGAGAAGCGGCTGGCCCTGTCGCTCGCCAGGGGCCTGACGGCCGAGGGGTACGCCGTGGACGTCGTCCACGACGGACGGGAGGGCCTGCACCAGGCATCGGAGGGCACGTACGACCTGGTGATCCTCGACATCATGCTGCCCGGGCTCAACGGCTACCGGGTCTGCGCCGCCCTGCGCGCCGCAGGTCACGAGGTGCCGATCCTGATGCTCACCGCCAAGGACGGCGAGTACGACGAGGCCGAGGGGCTCGACACCGGTGCGGACGACTACCTGACCAAGCCCTTCTCGTACGTCGTGCTCGTCGCCCGGGTCAAGGCGCTGCTGCGGCGGCGCGGAGTGGGTGCCGGGGCCTCGCCCGTGCATGTGCACGGGGACCTGAAGGTGGACACCGCGGCCCGGCGGGTGTTCCTCGGGGAGGACGAAGTCGCCCTGACCACCAAGGAGTTCTCCGTGCTGGAGCACCTCGTGCTGCGGGCCGGGGAGGTCGTGTCCAAGTCCGACATCCTCGAACACGTGTGGGACTTCGCGTACGACGGGGATCCCAACATCGTCGAGGTGTACGTCAGCACCCTGCGGCGGAAGCTGCGGGCCGGGCTGATCCGGACCGTGCGCGGCGCCGGGTACCGGCTGGAGACGTCGCCATGAGGCGGCTGTTCGGGTCCGTCCGGGCGCGGGCCACACTGGGAGCCACACTCGTGGTCGCGGTGGCGCTCGTCGCCGCCGGGGCCGCCGTCCTGCTGTCTCTGAAGTCCAACCTGATGGGCGAGGCCGGCACCCGGGCGGAACGCTCCGCCCGGGCGGTCGCCTCCGAGCTCGCCGCCGGAACGCCGTACGGCAAGTTGTCCGGGCTGGACGGCGACGACGGGCCGGTCCAGGTCCTCGCCGAGGAGAAGCGGCTGGTGGCGGCCAGCGAGGATCTGGAGAAGATCAGCGGTACCGACTCCGACCGGGTGAAGCCGCAGCCGTCGGTGGCGCCTCGCGGGAACGATGACGACGACTCCGACGACCACGAAGAGGCCCTCGAACACGGCGAGATCGCCGGCGAGAGCACCTTCAGCAACGGGTCCGCGACGATCGACGGCCACACGCAGGACTACCGGTTCGCCGCCGTCGAGGTCGAGACCCACGACCGGGGGCGTCTGAAGGTCTACGCCGGTGCCCCGCTGGCCGCCGAGCACGGTGCCGTGCAGACCGCCCTGACGGTGATGCTGATCGGGTTCCCGCTGCTGCTCGGCGTCGTCGCGGGGGTGACCTGGCTGGTCACCCGGCGGGCGCTGCGGCCGGTGGAGGACATCCGCAGCGAGATGGCCGCGATCACCGCCTCCCAGGACCTCGCGCGCCGTGTCCCGGAGCCGCAGACGCACGACGAGGTCGCCCGGCTCGCCCGGACGACGAACGAGACGCTCGCGGCCCTGGAGACCTCCGTGGAGCGGCAGCGGCGCTTCGTCGCCGACGCCTCCCACGAGCTGCGGAGCCCGATCGCCTCGCTGCGCACGCAGTTGGAGGTGGCCGCCGCGCATCCCGAGCTGCTGGACCTCGACGGGGCCGTGGAGGACACCGTACGGCTCCAGCGGCTCGCCGCCGACCTGCTGCTGCTCGCCCGGCTGGACGCGGGGGAGCGGCCCAGCGACGCGAAGGTCGACCTCGCCGGGCTGGCCCGGGAGGCGGCCGAGGGGCGGACGGGCGTGACGGTGGACGCGGAGCCGGTGAACGTGGCCGGATCGCGCGGGCAGTTGGGCCGTGTGCTGGCCAATCTGCTCGACAACGCCCAGCGGCACGCCAGGTCGGCCGTCACCGTGAGCGTGCGACGGGAGGGTGACCTGGCTTTGGTCGGGGTGGCGGACGACGGGGACGGCGTGCCCGCGTCCGACCGGGAGCGGATCTTCGAGCGGTTCGTACGGCTGGACGCCGCCCGCAGCCGTGACGACGGCGGTGCCGGGCTGGGACTCGCCATCGCCCGGGACGTCGCCGTACGCCACGGCGGCACGCTCACGGCCGCCCAGGGGCCCGCGGGCGGAGCCCTGTTCGAACTCCGCCTGCCGCTGTCCTAGGGCCTGTCGTTCGGGTCATGCCGCGGACGCGGGGCCTGTCGTCGCGCCGGGGCCGCACGGCCCCGGTACGCCGTCCGGGTCACGGGCGTCCGCGCTGGCCGCGCAGGTGCTCCGCGATGGGCTTGAGGGCCTTGTCGAGCTCCGTCAGGGCCTCGGGCGACAGCAGGTCGATGAAGTGCCTCCGCACGGATGCCACATGGTGGGGCGCGACCTTCTGCATCGTCGCCATGCCGTGCTCGGTGAGGACCGCGTAGAGCCCCCGGCGGTCGGACTCGCAGTTCTCCCGCCGGACCAGGTTCGCGTTCTCCATGCGAGTGATCTGGTGCGAGAGGCGGCTCTTGGACTGGAGGGTGGCGGAGGCGAGGTCGCTCATCCGCATCCGCTGGTCCTCCGACTCGGAGAGATTCACCAGGATCTCGTAGTCGTTCATTGTCAGGCCGAACGGCTGCAGGTCCTTTTCGAGCTGGTACGTCAACAGCCTGTTGACCTCCAGGTGGGTGCGCCAAGCGCACTGCTCCGCATCGGTCAGCCAGCGGGTGGCCGTCTCGGTCTCCATGAATGAAGTCTACCTAAAAGGTTGAAAGGCGAACTAGTGAGGGTTTTCGTGTGACGGAGCGCACCAGCCGAACATCGGTGCGCAGACGTTCGATGTCACACTCCGCAGACTACCGCTCACAGCCCGAAGCGACGCTGGAGGTCCCCCAGCTGTCCGGGAAGACGCGGTACGCCGGACTGGCCTGCCTGGGGGCTGTGCGCCCCGCCGCCGGGCACTCCGGCCTGGTGCGGAACGGCCCCCGTGGCGTGCTCGGCCATGAGGGTCTCGGAGGACTGGAGCAGGACCGTGCCGGCGCCGACGAACTCGAACTGGTGCTCCTCCCCGGAAACCCCGCCGAGGCCCGTCAGCGCACGTAGACCGCCCATGACGCCGGTCATGTACCCGTGGTCGTAGTGGTGGCACGGCGAGGGGCAGTCGGCCCATCCGACCAGGGCCTGGGGGTCGACCCGGATGGGGGGTTCCATGAACACCACAGGGCCGTTCGACGCGGCCACGAACTTTCCGGTTCCGATGAGGGTCAGGAAACCCGGCACGATTGATTGCTTCAGCGACAGAGTTGGCTGAAAAGCGAGGAGGTTGCCCGAGCGAATGGTCAGGTTGCCGTTCTCGAGGTCGTACGAGTTCACGTCGAAGGCCCGGTCGGCGAGGAGCATCTTGCCCGAGCCCTCCGCCACGACCCAGTCGCTCGCGTGCAGTGGCGAATGGAAGGACGTGCGGACGAGACGGTCCAGCCGGCCGTGCCCGACGCCGTTGAAGTCGATCGAGCCGTAGTAGGCGATCATCTTCCCCTTCTGGAGGAACCACTGGCTCCCCTTGAGCTCCACGCAGAAGGTGTAGGGATTGACGTTGTCGTCGGGCGGCAGCGTCGCCGGGTCGAAGACCGCGGGGCCGGCGCCCGGGGTTCCGTACGTGCTCACAGCTTCTCCTCCGACGCCTGGACGTACACCGCACCGCTGCCGCTGAGCTCCAGCTGGAACGCCTCGCCCGAGCCGCGGCCCACCATGTCCCGCCAGCCCAGGGCGGTGGACAGCTTGTTGCGGACGTCGCCGTGGTGGGCGACGTAGGCCTGCGGGTCCACGTGCACCGGCCGCTGGGGGGTGACCGGGATCTCGATCACTCCGCCATGGGCCATGACCGCGACGGCCCCGTGCCCCTTGAGCGTGGTCGTGAACAGCCCCTGGCCGCTGACCTGCCCGCGCACCATGCCCATGACGCCGCCCTGCGAGCCCAGGAACATCGTGCCCTGCTGGAGCGTGCCCTCGAAGGCCAGGAGCCGGTCCGCCTCGACGTACAGCGTGTCGCCGGCGAGCTGGATCACCTGGACGTGGTGCCCGCCGTGCCCGAAGAGGACGGTGCCGCTGCCCTCGACCGTCATCAGGGGCGTGTCCTCGTCGGCGACCCGGCGGCCGATCATCGACATGAGCCCGCCCTGGCCGCCGGCCGTGTTGGGTGTGAAGGACACCTCGCCCCGGTACGCGAGCATCGCGCCGCGCTGGCTGAACAACCGCTGACCGGGCGTCACCGTCGCCTCGACCATCTTCGCGTTGATCTCCCGGAAGGCCATGTCACACGTCTCCCGCGATCGTGTTCCGCTCGCTCGGCTGCACGTACACCAGACCGTCCCCCTCGAACCGCATCTGGAAGGCCTCGCCGCCGCCCTCCCCGAGCAGCGTGCGGAACGTCACACCGGACTGGAAGGACTGCCGCAGGTTCCCCTGGTGCGCCACGTACGCCCCCGGGTCGACGGTCAGCGGGTACTGCGCGCTCACCCGCAGCACCACCGCCGGGCCGTCCGACATGATCGCCGCCTGGCCGTGGCCCTCGACGGTCGTCGTGAACAGCCCGTTGCCCTGCGAGGCGCCGCGCAGGCCGGTGAACTCCGTCCCCGTGCGCAGCCCGCCGTCGGTCGCGAGCAGGTTGCTCGACTCCACGTAGAGCTTGTCGCCCTGGATGGCGACCAGGTTGATCTCGGAGGCACGGTCCGCGAACCAGCAGGTCCCCCGCCCCTTCACCTCCATCAAGGTCATCTGCTCACCGGTCAGCCGCCGGGTCACCATGCCTCGTATGCCCTCGCCGCCGCCGCTGAGCTTCTTGAAGGCCATCTCGCCGTCGTACGCCACCATCGAGCCGTTCTTCGCCTTCACGGCGTCTCCGGTCATGTCGACGGCGAGCACCTTGCTGCTCTGAAGTCGGAACATCGCCACGTAGGTGAAGGTAGCCGCAGGCCGGGCACCACGGACAGGGCCTGTGGGTGGAGAAGGACCCTGACCGCACCCCTAGGGGCCGGGCCCCGCAGCGGTTTGCCACAATGGGCCGGACGCTTGTGCGTGCGTTCACAAACCCGTCAGACCGTCTCTCCCACCGAAGGTGACCCGTGGACCTCAAGACCGCCACCGCCCTCCGCCGCCTCCGCCTGGTCTCGGCCCCCGAGGCGATCTCCTTCCTCCTCCTGCTGGTCTGCTCGGTGCTGAAGCGGACCACGGACTTCAACGCCGTGCCGGTGATGGGCATGGTGCACGGTGTCCTGTTCATCCTGTACGTGATCTTCTGGGCCGACGCGTGGAACCGGACGAAGTGGCCGGTGAAGACCGCCGCGCTGTACTTCGTGCTGTCCGTGCTCCCGGCGGGCGGGTTCTTCGCCGAGCGCAAGCTGCGGCGTGAGGCCGAGGACGCGGTCATCGCATCCCGGGCGCGCCAGGAAGGGGCGGTGAAGGCGTGATCGTCGCCTTTTCCGTGACGCCGCTGGGCGTCGGCGAGGACGTGGGGGAGTACGTCGCCGACGCCGTCCGCGTGGTGCGCGAGTCGGGCCTGCCCCACCGGACCGACGCGATGTTCACCTCGATCGAGGGCGAGTGGGACGAGGTCATGGACGTCGTCAAGCGCGCCGTCGCCGCGGTCGAGCAGCGGGCTCCGCGTGTGTCCCTGGTCCTCAAGGCGGACATCCGCCCCGGAGTGACCGACGGGCTCACCTCCAAGGTGGAGACGGTGGAGCGGCACCTCGCCGAGTAGACCGTAAGGACCACAGCCCCGGCCCTTCATGGGCCGGGGCTTCTTCGTGTTCTGGCGAGGCACAAACGTGCCCTGCGCACCGGGCAGTTCCCTCTGATGACCCGTGCGGCTCGCGGAGTCCCACGTACCGACCCACGATGAGGGCTCAGGGCCGACCGCCGTCCCGCTGCCGGACACGGCGGCCGCCGTCTGCCCAGCGAAGGAAGGGCCTGCCGGTGAACACTTCGACGTATACGTCCCAGTCGGCGTTCGACGGCTCCAGGCTGCGCGTCATCCTGCTCGTCGATCTCCACGAAGGCGCCCAGCAGCGGTTCCTCGACGCGTACGAGCACATGCGCAGCCGGGTCGCGTCGGTTCCCGGTCACCTCGGTGACCAACTGTGCCAGTCCGTGGAGAACCCGTCCCAGTGGCTCATCACCAGCGAATGGGCGACCGCGCCGCCGTATCTCGCCTGGGTGAACAGCGAAGAGCACCTGGAGACCGTCAGGCCCATGCAGGACTGCGTCCGGGACATCCGGTCGATGCGCTACAGCATCGTCCGTGAGACCGGGCGTGCGCTCCCGCCCACCGCCGGGACCGCCGACGGGGTCCAGGCGCCGGTGCGGATGGGTGACGGAGTGACGCGCCATGCGCTGACGTTCACCGTCAAGCCCGGCTCCGAGTCGAAGGTCGCGGACATCCTCGCCGGATACGCGCCGCCCCAGGCCCGCGCCGACGACTCCACGCGACTGCGCCGCACGACGCTGTTCATGCACGGCAACCGAGTCGTACGCACCGTCGAGGTGGAGGGCGATCTGCAGACGGCGCTGCGCCACGTCTCGCGTCAGCCGGAGGTGCGGGCCGTCGAGGAAGCCCTCAATCCGCACCTGGAACAGAGCAGGGATCTGACCGACCCGGCCTCGGCACGGGCCTTCTTCATCCGCGCGGCCATGCCGGCCGTGCACCATGTGGCGCGTGGCGGACCGGAGCCGGAGGGTCTGCGGCGTCTCGCCCTGTACTACCCGGCCCGTGAGGGCTGCGGGATGGCGCTGGCCCGGCTGCTCGCCCAGCAGGACGAGACCGCCGCGGCCGACCCCGACGGGCCCGTGCACCGCAGCACCGTCTTCCACCGGGACGACCTGGTCGTCCGTCTCGTCGACACGCGGGATCCCGAGACCGATCCGGTCAGGGTGCTCGGCCTGCACGGCAAGAGGAAGGCCGCCGTGCTGGCCCGCCTGCTCGACGGCGCCGCACTCGGCGTCGAAGGGCCGCTCTCGGGCGACCGGGACGCCACCCGCCTCCTGGCGCACACCGACATGACGCTGATCACCGATCGCAGGGCTGCCCAGTCCTGACAGTCCGTGGACGACACCCGCCCACGGACAACACCCCACAGACCGACCTGGAGACGGACCATGTACAAGACGCGCCCGCGCATCGTGGACCTCAGCGAGACCGAGCCCAACCGCAAGCGTGGCGGCGACCTGCGCACCCTGCTCACGCCCCTCACGGTGGGGTCCACGAGTGGGTTCATGGGCCTGGCCATCATGCAGCCGGGGGAACGCATCAGCGAGCACTACCACCCGTACTCGGAGGAGTTCGTCTACGTCGTCCAGGGCGAGCTGGAAGTCGACCTGGACGACGTGACCCACCCGATCCGCGCCGACCAGGGCCTCATGGTCCCCATCGGCATGCGGCACCGCTTCCGCAACATCGGTGACGTGGAAGCCCGGATGGTCTTCCATCTGGGGCCGCTTGCTCCCAAGCCGAGCATGGGCCACGTCGACACGGAGCCCGTGGAGGGGAACGCGAGCGGCGAGACGTACCCGGCCGTGCAGGGGGACGGCGCGCAGCCCGAACGCCGCGGGGTGCCCTCGTGACCCGGCGGGTGGCGGTCACCGGCATCGGCGTCGTCGCCCCGGGCGGCATCGGGGTGCCGGCCTTCTGGGACCTCCTCGCGGGCGGCCGTACCGCGACGCGCGGCATCACCCTGTTCGATCCCGAGGGACTGCGTTCACGTATCGCGGCCGAGTGCGACTTCGACCCGCTCGCGCACGGGCTCGATCCCGACCTGGTCGAACGCGCCGACCGGTACATACAGTTCGCCCTCGTCGCCGCCGCGGAGGCGGTGGCCGACTGCGGCATCGACTTCGGCGCCGAGGACCCGTGGCGCGTGGCCGTCTCGCTCGGCAGCGCCGTGGGCGGCACGACCCGGCTGGAGCACGACTACGTCCTGGTCAGCGAGCGAGGGCAACGCTGGGACGTCGACCACCGCGCCGCCGGTCCGCACCTGCACCGGGCGTTCTCGCCCAGCACCCTGGCGTCCGACGTCGCCGAGTACTTCGGCGCCCAGGGGCCGGTGCAGACCGTGTCGACCGGCTGCACCTCCGGACTCGACGCGGTGGGCTACGGCTTCCACACGATCGAGGACGGCCGCGCCGACATCTGCATCGCCGGAGCGTCCGACTCCCCGATCTCCCCGATCACCATGGCCTGCTTCGACGCCATCAGGGCGACATCGCCGAACAACGACGACCCCGCGCACGCCTCCCGGCCCTTCGACGCCCACCGCGACGGATTCGTCATGGGAGAGGGCTCCGCCGTGCTCGTCCTGGAGGAGCTCGAACACGCCCGTGCCCGCGGCGCGCACGTCTACTGCGAGATCGGCGGCTACGCCACCTTCGGCAACGCGTACCACATGACCGGGCTGACCAGCGAGGGCCTGGAGATGGCCAGGGCCATCGACACCGCGCTCGGACAGGCCCGTCTGGATCCCTCACTCATCGACTACGTCAACGCCCACGGCTCGGGCACCCGCCAGAACGACCGTCACGAGACCGCCGCGGTCAAGCGGTCCCTGGGCGCCCACGCCTACGACACCCCCATGAGTTCGATCAAGTCCATGGTGGGCCACTCGCTCGGTGCGATCGGCGCGATCGAGGTCGTCGCCTGCGTGCTGGCCCTGGCCCACCAGGTGGTCCCGCCGACGGCGAACTACGAGACCCCGGACCCCGAGTGCGACCTGGACTACGTACCGCGCACCGCACGCCCGCGCAAGCTCGCCAACGTGCTGTCCGTGGGCAGCGGCTTCGGCGGGTTCCAGTCCGCGGTGCTTCTGACGGGGCCGGCCGGGAGGAAACGATGAGTGCTCAGCCGAACCGCCGCACCGCCATCACGGGGATCGGTGTGGTCGCGCCCAACGGTCTGCACGCGGAGACCTACTGGAAGTCCGTCAAGGAGGGCCTGTCCGTACTCGACCGGATCACCCGGGAGGGGTGCGGGCACCTTCCGCTCCGCGTCGCCGGCGAGGTCCGGGGCTTCGACGCCTCGGCACTCATCGAGGAGACCTTCCTCGTCCAGACCGACCGGTTCAGCCACTTCGCGATGGCCGCCGCGAGTGCGGCCCTGAAGGACGCGGGACTGAGCGATGCGGCCGCGGACTCCCCGTACTCCGTCGGCGTGGTCACCGCCGCCGGATCCGGTGGCGGTGAATTCGGCCAGCGGGAGCTGCAGAAGCTGTGGGGGCAGGGGTCCCGGTTCGTCGGGCCCTACCAGTCCATCGCCTGGTTCTACGCGGCCAGCACGGGCCAGATATCGATTCGCAGCGGATTCAAGGGCCCTTGTGGTGTGGTGGCGAGCGACGAGGCCGGCGGCCTGGACGCCGTCGCGCACGCCGCCCGGACCGTGGGGCGGGGGACCGACGTGGTCGTGGCCGGGGCGGCCGAAGCGCCGCTCGCTCCGTACTCGATGGTCTGCCAGCTCGGGTACCCGGAACTCAGCACGGTCGAGGACCCGGCACGGGCCTACCGGCCCTTCACCTCCGCGGCCTGCGGCTTCGTTCCCGCGGAGGGCGGCGCCGTGCTGGTCGTCGAGGACCTGGACCGCGCACGCCGACGTGACGCGGACGTCCGCGCCACCGTGGCGGGCCATGCGGCCACCTTCACCGGAGCCTCGCGCTGGGACCGCTCACGGGAGGGACTCGCCCACGCCATCCGCGGTGCCCTCGACGAGGCCGGCTGCGCACCGGAGGAGATCGACGTGGTCTTCGCCGACGCGATGGGTGTACCGGAGGCGGACCGCGCCGAGGCCCTCGCCCTCGCCGACGCCCTCGGCCCGCACGGCACCCGCGTGCCCGTCACGGCTCCCAAGACCGGCATCGGACGGTCCTACTGCGGGGCACCCCTGCTGGACGTCGCGGCCGCGGTGATGGCCATGGAAGAAGGGCGGATCCCGCCCACGCCCAACGTCTTCGACATCTGCCACGACATCGACCTGGTGACGTCGACGGCGCGCCCGGCCGAGCTGAGCACGGCCCTGGTCCTCAGCCGTGGACTCATGGGCTCCAACGCGGCGCTGGTACTGCGCCGCGACCCGGGACCGGCCGCCCGGTGAAGCCCACCGCATCCGTACGACAAAGGAGATCGCGCATGAGCAGTGAAGTGACCCTCGAAGAGCTGGCCGCACTGATGAAGAAGGCCGCCGGTGTCACCGTCGACCCGCACGACCTCGAAGCCCGGGTGGACACCCCCTTCGCCGAGTTCGGGCTGGACTCGCTCGGCCTCCTGGGCATCGTGGGCGAGCTGGAGAACCGGCACGCCCGGGCGCTGCCCACCGACGCGGAGAAGTGCAAGACCCCCCGCGACTTCCTCGACCTCGTCAACAGCACGCTCACGGCAGGAGCCTGACATGGCAGGGCACACCGAGAACGAGATCACCATCGCCGCACCCCTCGACCTCGTCTGGGACATGACCAACGACGTCGAGAGATGGCCGCAGCTGTTCAGCGAGTACGCGGACGCCGAGGTGCTGACCCGGCAGGGCGACACGGTGACCTTCCGCCTGACCATGCACCCCGACGAGAACGGCAAGGTGTGGAGCTGGGTGTCGGAACGGACCACCGACCGCGACAAGCTCACCGTCACGGCACGCCGGGTCGAACCCGGTCCGTTCGAATACATGAACATCCGGTGGGAGTACGAAGAGACCCCCGACGGCACCCGGATGCACTGGACCCAGGACTTCGCCATGAGGCCGGACGCGCCGGTCGACGACGCCGGGATGACGGACATCATCAACCGCAACTCGCCCGTCCAGATGGCCCTCATCCGCGACCGCATCGAGCAGGCCGCCGACGAGCGGCGGACCTCCCCCGTCACGCCCGCCTGAACGGCGCCGCCGCGTAAGGAGACTCCATGCACCACGCCCTGATCGTCGCCCGGATGGCCCCGCACTCGGCTCCGGACATCGCCGAGGTCTTCGCGGCCTCCGACCGCGGCGACCTGCCCCGCCTCGTCGGGGTGACCCAGCGTTCCCTCTTCCAGTTCGGCGATGTGTACATGCACTTCATCGAGGCCGAGCAGGACCCGGGCCCCGCCATCGCGCGCGTGGCCGGGCACCCCGAGTTCCGCGACATCAGCAGCAAGCTCGAGGCGTATGTCAGTCCGTACGACCCGCAGACCTGGCGCGGTCCGAAGGACGCGATGGCTCAGTGCTTCTACCACTGGGAGAGAGACACGGCCCCGGTCACCCGGTGAAGCCGACGAGAAGAAGGCCGCCGCCCGCGAGGGCGGCGGCCTTCTTCTCGTGCGTGCGGCCAAGGCCAAAAGCTAGGAGGAGCGGGCCAGTACCGGCAGCAGACGCAGGGCGTTCTCCCGGTTGATGCCCCTGAGCTGCTCCGGTGAGACGAAGGGATCGGCGTCCAGGGCGGGTACCGCGATGTCGGCGACGACCTGTGCGGGGGTGGGCGGCCAGTCCGTGCCGAAAAGGATCCGGCTGGGATCCACCGTGGCCAGCAGCGTGGGCGTGGCGGAGGGAGACATGGGGCCGGCGGTGTCGAAGTAGAACCGGTGCAGGTAGTCACGGACCCTGCCCGGCTCGATCCCGGGGGTGAGGTGCCCGCCGAAGAGTTCGAGCCGAGTCGCCATGTACGGCAGGAAGCCTCCTCCGTGGGGAAGGACGAAGCTGAGATTCGGATAGCGGTCCAGGGTGCCGTTCCGGATCAGGTTGATCGCCGCGCGCGTGGTGTCCATGAGGAAGTCGCACACGAAGGGCGGCATGCCCGGCAGTCCGGCACCGCCGTCCTTTCCGGCCGGCACTTCCATGGGGTGCGTGCTGATGACGGCGGACCGGTCGTTCAGTTCCCGCAGGAGGCGGTCGTGGGTGGCGTCACCGAGGTAGACACCGTCCATGCTCGTTCTCGTGCTCACTCCGACGGCCCCGAGTTCGTCGAGTCCGTAGCGCAGGCTCCACTGTGAGAGCTCCAGGTCGTCCAGGAACACCGGAGTGAAGAAGGCGAAGCGCGCGGGATGGTCCTCGACGACATCGGCCGCCGCCCGCAGGGCGATCCGTGCGCTCTCCTGGCGCTGCGCCCGCTCGCGGAACCGTCCGAGCATCGCGACGGTCATGACGGCGGTGCCGATGCCCGTCTTGTCCATGACCTCCAGAGCCGCGTCCAGGTCCCAGCGAGTCCACCAGGGCAGCCGCTCGCGGTTGACGACCCCGCGTTCTTCCGCCCAGTCCAGCCAGGCCGGCGCGGTGAAATGGTGGTGGACGTCCACTCGGCCCGCGACGGGGCCGTCTTCGAATGTCATCGGCATGTCCTCGGCGTGGTCGTTTCGGTGGGTGTTCAGCCGCGGCAGAGCACGGTCTGCAGCACGTCCGTCAGCACACGGCCGGCGGACGGCAGGTGGGTGGGCGCGCGCCAGGCGACGAAGCCGTCCGGGCGTACGAGGACGGCACCGTCGTCGGCGGTGCCGTGCAGTGCCGCCCAGTCGGCATCCGGCTCGGGAACAAGGTCGTGATCCGGGCCGTCTCCCACGAGATACACCTCGACCGGAACGCCCAGGCTCTCGGCGGCCTGCTGCGCCGCGCGGCGCCACCGTCGGCCTTCGGCCCCGGCGAGCACGACGAAGGAGCGTTCGTACAGATCGAGAGTGGAGATCCTGGCGCCTGCTCTGCGGACCCACATGTGGGGTGCGCGGCTCCCCGGCTCTCCGTCGATCAGGAAGGTCTCCGGGACGACCTGCCGCTCAGGAGAGGCGCCCACCACGGCGTCCGAGGCGTACCGGTAGCAGAGCGCGACCGTCATGAGGTCCGCCGCGTCGTTGTTGCGTCGCGCTGCCGGGCCGAATGCGGGGTGCTGCTCATCGGCGGCCTGCCGGGAGGCCCGGGTGCTCGTCGTGACGGCGACAGGCCGTCGTTCGCGCTCGTAGGTGTCGAGCAGCGGCGGGCCGGCCCAGCCGCGGAGTACCGCGGCGAGTTTCCAGGCGAGGTTGTGGGCGTCCTGGATTCCGGTGTTGGAGCCGAACGCCCCGTTGGGCGGCATTTCATGCGCCGCGTCACCGGCCAGAAAGACCCGGCCCTGCCCGTAGCTGTCCGCGACCCGTTTGGAGGCGTGCCAGGGCGCCTTTCCCGTGATCTCGACATCAATGTCCGGAACACCGACGGCCGCGCGAATATGTGCCGCGCAGCGTTCGTCTCCGAAGTCCTCCAGGGTTTCGCCCCGATCGAAGGACCACGGGATATGAATGACCCACTGTTCCTCGTTGTCCACGGGCAGCAGGGCGCCTTCCCCCTGTGGATCGGTGGTGTAGCAGACGATGAAGCGCTTCGGCCCGACGTAATCCTTGAGGGCCTTGCTCCGGAACGTGACACTGACGTTGTGGAACAGGGCACCGGGTCCGGACTGGCCGATTCCCAGACGTTTGCGCACGGGGCTTTTCGGGCCATCGGCGGCGACCAGGAAATCGGCTTTCACGGTACGGGTCTCACCGGTGTCCCGGCACATCACCTGCGCCAGGACTCCCTCTGCGTCCTGCGTGAAGGAAAGCAGCTCCGTACCGAAGCGGATGTCGCCGCCCCGGCGGGCGCGGTCCAGCAGGACCGGCTCCAGATCGTTCTGGCTGCACAGGCACCAGTTCGAGGAGCTGATCCGGGAGATGTCCATGCCTGCGGCGATGTCCTGAACGATCCAGCGGCGCCGGTTCCCGACGAGGGTGTCCACCTGGAGAACGCCGTCGTTCCCGGCGAGAGCCACGGCGGCCTCCCGCACGCTCTGCTCGAGTTCGGCGGTCCGGAAGATCTCCATGGTGCGCACGTTGTTCCCGCGGCCACGTGGGTGCGTCGATGTCTCGGCATGCCGCTCCACCAGCATGTGCTCGATTCCGAGACGCCCCAGGAACACGGAGGTGGAAAGACCCACCAGGGATCCGCCTGCGATGAGCACTGGTACAGATTCCACTCCGTGTCCGCTCACTGTTTTTCCTCGTCATCCGGCGACTGCACAGCCCGGGAAGGGTGGACTGGCCCGTCCATGATGTTTACCAAGCAGGATCCGCGCGCGCGATCCGGGGCGCCCCGGGGTACGCCGGCCGGGTAACCGGAGCAATTCCGCACACCGCATTGCGGCGCTCGAGCTCATATGGCCCAGCAGCGTTTGCGGCACAGTGCCGGCCGGGAAATCGTGTCACCGACCGACGAACTCTCGACCCCCGGGACCAGCCATGACGCAAGCGTTCGCATCCGAGGAAATGTCGTCAGAAGAGGCCGCCGCCGCGGCCTCGGCCTGCAGCCGGGAGTTTCGCGCCGACCCGCATCCCGCCTACGCCACGCTCAGGGCGACAGCACCCGTGTGCCCGCTGAAGCCCCCTCACGGGGTCGACACGTATCTCATCACCCGGTACGACGACGCCCGTGCCGCCTTGGCCGATCCCCGGCTGAGCAAGGACATGTACGGCGCCATCGACGCCTATCACCGGATCTTCGGTGACTCGTCGATCGCCCTGGACGACAACATGCTCTTCTCGGACCCTCCGAAGCACACCAGGCTCCGCAGGATCGTCGGCAACACCTTCACCCCCAAGAGGGTGGAATCGCTGCGCCCGAAGGTCCAGAAGATCACCGACGAACTGCTGGACCGCTGCCCGGCATCGGAGCCCGTGAACCTCCTCCCGGAGTTCTGCTTCCCGCTGCCGCTGCACGTGATCTGTGAGCTGCTCGGCGTCCCGGAGAACGAACGCAAGCAGGCCCAGGAGTGGTCCGCCACCGTCGCTCAGACCGGCTTCGGGCCGGAGGCGAGAAAGGCGCTGGAACGGGCCGAGGGCAATCTGCGCGACTATCTGGTGGACCTGATCGCGCGGAAGCGGAAGCAGCCGGACGGGGCTCTGCTCAGCGCACTCGTCACGGCGCAGGACGAGGACGGCGCGCTCACCGACCACGAACTCGTCTCCACCGCGTGGGTACTGCTCTTCGCGGGCCACAAGTCGACCGCCTACCAGATCGGCAACGCCGTCTACCACCTGCTCAGCCGGCCGGAGCAGAAGCGGCTGGCGTTCCGGGACCCGAAGGCGACGGCCGCAGCCGTGGAGGAGATCTTCCGGTTCGAGACCTCCGTGGAGAACTCGACGTTCCGCTACGCGACGGAAGACATCAAGATGCGCGACACACTCATCCCCAAGGGTGCGCTCGTGCAGATCTCGCTCACGGCGGCCAACCGGGACCCCGAGATGTTCCCCGACCCGGACCGCATGGACGTCGAGCGCCCGAACGTCCAGGCGACGCACCTCGCATTCGGCCTCGGTCCGCACTACTGCATCGGCGCGCCTCTGGCACGTCTGGAGATGCAGATCGCCCTCGGCACGCTCTTCGGGCGCCACCCCGGCATGGCCCTGGTCGGGGAGCCGGAGGACGTGCGCTGGCTGACCGTGCCGTTCCCCGCCTTCCGCGGGGTCGCGGAACTCCCCGTCGTGCTCGACCCGTCGTGACGGGGGAGGCCACGGCACCGGCGCGGGTGCGAGTAGTTCGCCTGCTGCGCGTCCGGGAGGGAAGGGAAGCGGATTTTGTGGATGCCTACGAAGGCGTACGCGACGGCGCCGAGCGGTTTCCCGGACATCTGCGCGAACAGCTCTGCCGCTCCGTCGACGATCCCGGTCGATGGCTGCTCACCAGTGAGTGGGAAAGCCTCGACGCCATCAAGCGGTGGCGCACCGACCCTGATCACACCGCTCTGGTCGGGCCGATGAACGCCTGTCTGCACGACGACCGGTGGACCGGGGTCTTCGAGATCGTGCCCGAGGGCGCTGGTGACCGAAGGCCGAGACAGGGCTGACCAGCATGTGACCGGCCGGTAAGGTCGGGTTCGTGCCGAAGCCGCTCAGTCTCTCCTTCGATCCGATCGCGCGCGCCGACGAACGCTGGAAACAGCGCTGGGGAAACGTGCCGTCGATGGCCGCGATCACCTCGATCATGCGCGCCCAGCAGATCCTCCTCGCCGAGGTCGACGCGGTGGTCAAGCCGTACGGGCTGACGTTCGCGCGCTACGAGGCGCTGGTGCTGCTCACCTTCTCCAAGTCGGGCGAGCTGCCGATGTCCAAGATCGGCGAGCGGCTCATGGTGCATCCCACGTCCGTGACGAACACCGTGGACCGGCTCGTGAAGTCGGGCCTCGTCGACAAGCGGCCCAACCCCAACGACGGGCGCGGCACACTCGCCAGCATCACCGACAAGGGCCGCGAGGTGGTCGAGGCGGCCACCCGCGACCTGATGGCGATGGACTTCGGGCTCGGGGTCTACGACGCGGAGGAGTGCGCCGAGATCTTCGCGATGCTGCGGCCGCTGCGGATCGCCGCGGGGGACTTCGAGGAGGGGTGACCCGGGCCAAGATCCCCCGGAACGGGTCGTTACGCTCGACGGCATGAAAAAGAGCGTGCTGACCCGCTATCGCGTGATGGCCTACGTCACCGGCGTACTGCTGGTCCTGCTGACCTTCGGCATGATCGGCAAGTACGTGCTCGACCTGAACGGCGCGGCCGACTTCACGCGCGTCGTCAGCATCGCGCACGGCTGGCTCTACGTCGTGTACCTGATCTTCGCCTTCGACCTGGGCTCCAAGGCGAAGTGGCCGGTGGGCAAGCAGATCTGGGTGCTGCTCGCCGGGACCATCCCGACGGCCGCGTTCTTCGTGGAGCGCAAGATCAGCCACGAGCTCGAGGCCAGGGTCGCGGAGGACTCGCCCGCGACCGCCAAGGCGTAACCCCACCGCCGTACGGACGAACGTACGGCGGTCTGCCATCGACATTTACTTGGACGTCCTAGTAAATTGGATGGTATGGACGCTGACGCCATGGAGGAAGGCCGCCGCCGCTGGCAGGCCCGGTACGACTCCGCGCGCAAGCGCGAGGCCGACTTCAGCACGCTCTCCGGCGATCCCGTGGAGCCGGTGTACGGACCCCGGCCCGGCGACAGGTACGAGGGGTTCGAGCGGATCGGCTGGCCCGGGGAGTACCCCTTCACCCGCGGCCTGTACGCCACCGGCTACCGGGGGCGTTCGTGGACCATCCGGCAGTTCGCCGGGTTCGGCAACGCCGAGCAGACCAACGAGCGCTACAAGATGATCCTCCGCAACGGCGGGGGCGGGCTCTCGGTCGCCTTCGACATGCCGACGCTCATGGGCCGCGACTCCGACGACCCGCGCTCGCTGGGCGAGGTCGGGCACTGCGGTGTCGCGATCGACTCGGCGGCCGACATGGAGGTCCTGTTCAAGGACATCCCGCTGGGCGACGTGACGACGTCCATGACCATCAGCGGACCGGCCGTGCCCGTCTTCTGCATGTACCTGGTCGCCGCCGAACGGCAGGGCGTCGACCCGTCCGTCCTGAACGGCACGCTCCAGACGGACATCTTCAAGGAGTACATCGCCCAGAAGGAGTGGCTCTTCCAGCCGGAGCCGCATCTGCGGCTGATCGGCGACCTGATGGAGCACTGCGCGGCCGGCATCCCCGCGTACAAGCCGCTGTCCGTCTCCGGCTACCACATCCGCGAGGCCGGTTCGACGGCCGCGCAGGAGCTGGCGTACACGCTGGCGGACGGCTTCGGGTACGTGGAGCTGGGCCTGTCGCGCGGGCTGGACGTCGACGTCTTCGCCCCCGGTCTGTCCTTCTTCTTCGACGCGCACGTCGACTTCTTCGAGGAGATCGCGAAGTTCCGGGCGGCCCGGCGGATCTGGGCCCGCTGGATGCGGGACGTGTACGGGGCGAAGTCGGAGAAGGCTCAGTGGCTGCGCTTCCACACGCAGACGGCGGGCGTCTCCCTCACCGCGCAGCAGCCGTACAACAACGTCGTACGGACGGCCGTGGAGGCGCTGGCGGCCGTGCTCGGCGGGACGAACTCACTGCACACCAACGCCCTCGACGAGACCCTCGCGCTGCCGAGCGAGCAGGCGGCGGAGATCGCCCTGCGCACCCAGCAGGTGCTGATGGAGGAGACCGGCGTCGCCAACGTGGCCGACCCGCTGGGCGGTTCCTGGTACGTCGAGCAGCTGACGGACCGGATCGAGGCCGACGCCGAGAAGATCTTCGAGCAGATAAGGGAGCGGGGGCTGCGGGCACACCCCGACGGGCAGCACCCGATCGGGCCGATCACCTCCGGGATCCTGCGGGGCATCGAGGACGGCTGGTTCACCGGGGAGATCGCGGAGTCGGCGTTCCGGTACCAGCAGGCGCTGGAGAAGGGCGACAAGAAGGTCGTCGGGGTGAACGTCCACACCGGGTCGGTGACCGGGGACCTGGAGATCCTGCGGGTCAGCCACGAGGTGGAGCGGGAGCAGGTCCGGGTGCTCGCGGAGCGGAAGGCCGGGCGGGACGACACGCGGGTCCGTGCGGCACTCGACGCTATGGTCGCCGCGGCGCGGTCGGACGCGAACATGATCGAGCCGATGCTGGAGGCGGTACGCGCCGAGGCGACGCTCGGCGAGATCTGCGGAGTGCTGCGGGACGAGTGGGGGGTGTACACGGAGCCCGCCGGCTTCTGAGGACGTCTCCGTCTGCCCACGGGGCAGCGCCCGCACCCGAGGGCCGACGAGCGGCAGGCAGGTGCGGCCGGTGCACATGCCCGTTCCGGCGAGGAAGGGCCGGCGGTGCCGGCCGGGCCCCCGCGCACCGAGGAGCGGGCGGGGCGGCTCACCGCGCTGCTCGGCGAACGCGCCCGGCAGGACCCCGACTTCGCCGCCGTGCCGGAGATCCGGCGGCGGCGGGCGGACACGGAGGGCGCGTCACCGTCCGGGGACGTGCGGCGCGGCGGACGGACCTGGCTCAGCCGGCGGCCGTGTGCGCGGCTTCCGCCGCCAGCCCCCGGAGCAGTACCAGGGTGAAGCCGCGTACCCACGCCTCGTCGACCGGCTTCCCGCTCACCAGCGTGCGGTGGACCACCGCCCCCGCGACCATGTCGAAGATCAGATCCGCCGTGCGGGACGCTGTCGCGGGGTCCGGTTCGGGCGGGAGCTCGCCTCGTGCCTGGGCTCGGGATCTGCCCTCCAGGACGAGGCGTTTCTGGCGGTCGACCACCGAGGCGCGGATGCGTTCGCGCAGGGCGTCGTCGCGGGTGGCCTCCGCCACCACCGCCATCAGGCCGCTCTTGGCCTCCGGGCGGGCCAGGATCGCGGCGAACTGGAGGACGACGCCCTCGATGTCCGCGGCCAGTGAGCCGCTGTCCGGGAGCTCCAGCTCGTCGAAGAGCTCCGCGACCGCGTCGACCACCAGTTCGTTCTTGCCGGCCCAGCGGCGGTAGAGGGTCGTTTTCGCAACCCCGGCGCGTGTTGCGACGTCTCCCAGGGTGAGCTTGGACCAGCCCAGTTCCACGAGAGCCTCGCGGGTGGCGGCCAGGATCGCGGCGTCCGCCGTGGCGCTGCGCGGGCGCCCGGTGCGGCTGGCGGGGCTGCGGCTCTGCATGTCCTGACCATAAACCGGCGTTTCCCGTGCGGCCGTGAGGGAGATCACCGGGGGGTGGTGTCCCGGCGGTTCGGTGTGGCGTTACGCTACGTCTCGTAGCGAAAGCCTGTGAGGGACGTACACGGGCTGCGGCGACACGGCGTGGGGTGGGGACCCGGCGCCAAGGGCACCCGACCGGCCCGGCTTTCAGACCGTTTTCACACGCGCGCGCAGTACGGGGGAGGATAGACGCATGCAGCCACGGAACATGTCCATGAGCGGAGTCGTCGACCTCGCCGCGGTGAAGGCGGCCCAGGAGGCCAAGGCGAAGGCGGAGCAGGCGCGTGCGCAAGCCGCCCGGGAGGGTGGCGCGGGGGCGATCTCCCCGGCCGATCTCGTCATCGACGTCGACGAGGCGGGGTTCGAGAGGGACGTCCTCCAGCGGTCCGCCGAGGTGCCCGTCGTCATCGACTTCTGGGCCGAGTGGTGTCAGCCCTGCAAGCAGCTGAGCCCGGTCCTGGAGCGGCTGGCCGTCGAGTACAACGGCCGCTTCCTGCTCGCCAAGATCGACGTCGACGCCAACCAGATGCTGATGCAGCAGTTCGGCATCCAGGGGATCCCCGCGGTGTTCGCGGTCGTCGCGGGGCAGGCGCTGCCGCTCTTCCAGGGGGCCGCGGGCGAGGCGCAGATCCGGCAGACCCTGGACCAGTTGGTGCAGGTCGCCGAGCAGCGCTTCGGCCTGACCGGCATCGCCGTCGACCCCGAAGCCGAGCCGGGCGGCGGCGCCCAGCCGGCTCCCGAGCGGCCGGCCGGCCCGTACGACGCGCTTCTCGAAGCCGCCGTGCAGGCGCTGGACTCGGGCGACCTGAGCGGTGCCGTCCAGGCCTACAAGAACGTGCTGAGCGAGGACCCGGGCAACGAGGAGGCCAAACTGGGCCTCGCCCAGGCCGAGTTGCTCCAGCGCGTGCAGGGTGTCGACCCGCAGCAGGTGCGCAGGGAAGCGGCCGAGAAGCCGGCCGACGTGCAGGCGCAGATCGCCGCCGCCGACCTGGATCTGGTGGGCGGCCATGTGGAGGACGCCTTCGGCCGGCTCATCGAGACCGTGGCGCGTACGGTGGGTGACGACCGGGACACCGTACGGATGCGGTTGCTGGAGCTGTTCGAGGTGGTCGGACCCGAGGATCCGCGTGTGATCGCGGCCCGCAGGGCCCTGGCCCGGGCCCTGTTCTGACCAGTCGTTAAACACCCGGGCCTGTGGTGCCCGCGTGAAAGATTTGCCGAAAGAAGGTCACCGCGGCCGCGCTTTACCAAAACTTGGTAAACGCGGCCGCTGTTACTGCGAGTAAGTCGCAGGCGTTGATCTGTCGGTTTCTGTCCAGCGATCAACAGCTTTGTACCGCCGTTCGGCGACACCCTGTGTCGTCACCCGAGACCAGGCGGTCGTTGTTCGGTTATCCCGCCGTTACTAGCCAGTAACGATCCCCCTTGTGCGGGCGGCGAGAATGCACCACGATCGGCCACGCTCGGTCCATTCCCGTACCCCGGCAGCCGGTTGGGTCGCGGGACATCCTGGGTCCCCACCGAGCAGAGCCGGCGGCAGTGGCGCCGGCTCTTGGACAGGGGGGTCTTCGCCCACTCGGCGAAGCCTGTCCAGCAGGGTTGTGCGTGATGCGTGTCAGGCGCGACCAGTGGTTGTCGCTCGGGGGTGATCGCCGGTGATTCGGGCGCGAGTTGCGCCGCCGAGTGCAGGCGCTCTCCTTCCCGAGGACGTAGCACTTCTCCCATCCCTGCACGGCTGAGCCGCGATTCGGGGCGAGCCAGGTCAGGAGATGTACGTCCGAGAAGGAGGAAATATGGAGTCCCAGGTGCGTGGCGGGACAAGATGGAAGCGGTTCGCTGTGGTCATGGTGCCCAGCGTCGCCGCTGCGGCATGTGTGGGTGTCGGGCTGGCGCAGGGTGCGCTGGCCGCGTCGTTCAGCGTCTCCGGTCAGCAGTTCAAGGTGAAGGCCTCTCACCTGCACGGTGAGGGTTTCGCTCAGTACGGCGGAATCGACACCGTCTACACGAAGACCGACGGCAAGGAACAGACGCAGGTTCCCGTCGCGATCTCGTCGTTCGACGACGCGACGATCACCAAGATGTGCCAGTCGGTGGCAACACCCATCCCCCTCATAGGCAAGACGGTCTACCTCCGTCTTGAGGCGGGGAACGACCCCGACAAGCCGGTCACGGCCAAGAACCTCTACATCGACGTCGCCCAGCTCGACGCCGATGCGAAGTTCCGCAACATCGACATCGGTGTCGCGGTCAAGGGCAAGACCCGCGGCCCCGACGTGAAGCAGGGCGAGAACGTACTGCCGGGCGGCTTCGCCCAGCAGGCCGAGTCGGCCGACCTCACCAACGTCAAGCAGACGGCATGGGCCACCACGGCCGGCACGTTCACGCTCAACGGCCTGTCGATGAAGCTCGGCACCAGCGACAAGATGGAGTGCTTCTGACGGCCTCCGTGTCACGGGCACCGCGGGGTGGCTGAGCCGCCCCGAAGGGGCGGGGAGCCATGGTTTCCCGCCCCGCGGGCCCGGCCCGGCCGTCCGCCGGGCACCTTCACAGACCCACAACTTCCGGCTACTGAATGCCTACTTCCGAGCCGGTACGTACCTCCACCGGACCGAGGGAGCTGTTTTCCATGAGTGCCGAGACTCCGGTCCAGAGCGCCGGGACCTTCACCCGGCTGCGTCGGCGATTCCGTGACTGGCGGGGCAGCCGGCCGTTCTGGGCAGGCCTGTTCACCATCCTCGGCGGGGTGCCGATCGCCTACTTCCCCTACGCCACCCTGAAGCTGGGCACCATGTCGCTCACCATGGCGACCACCGCGGGGGCCGGCTCCCTCATCATCGGCGTCCTGCTGATCACGCTGGGTCTGACCATGTGGTTCCAGCAGGCGACGCGGGTCTTCGCCGGTGTCGCGGCGATCATCCTCGCCCTGGTGTCGCTGGTGGTGTCCAACATCGGCGGCTTCCTCATCGGCTTCCTGTTCGCGCTGTTCGGTGGTGCGCTCGCGGTCTCCTGGGCGCCCGGCAACGCGGAAGGCGTCGAGGGGGGACGGCACAAGCCCGGTCGCGGACCGGCCGGGGAGGGCGCTGTGGAACCCCCGTCCCAGGGCGCCGGCGATGAGCCGGTCCCGCCGCAGACCCCGTACGAGACCGGCGACGGCGGTCCGGCGGACGGCGTCCGGTCCGAGGCCCGCAACGGGGGGTACCGTGTCGGCTGACGCCCGCGACCAGTTGCCCGAGACCTCGGCTCGGGCGAGAACGGGGCCTCGTCACGCGGCTCCCAAGAAGCCGCTGTTCACCCGGTTCCAGATGCCGGCCGGCAAGGCGATAGCCATGGCGGCGATGCCGACCGCGGTCCTCATGGGCATGGGATTCACCCCGACGCTCGCCCTCGCCGACGACCAGCCGTCGACCTCGAACAGCCTGAAGGCCGACGAGTACAAGGACTGCGTCGCGGCGCTGGAGGGCGACAAGGACAAGGACAAGGACGGCGCCTCACCCTCGCCCTCGGCGAGCGCCGGCGAGGACGACGGCAAGAAGGACGAGAACACGTCCGAGCCGACTCCCTCGGCGCCCGCGGGCGGCTCGGACGCGGACAAGGACCCTGCGGACTCGTCCGGTTCGTCGGATTCAGGTTCCGACGACACGGGCGGCAAGACCGAGCCCACGCCGACCCCTTCGCCCTCCTCGGGTACCTCGGGCGAGGACGACGCGGCATCGCCGAGCCCGTCGCCGTCCCAGAGCGACCGCAACGTGCTGGAGGACATCGGCGACGCGATCGGCGGCATCTTCGACGGCGGCAAGTCCACCGAGAGCCCGAGCCCCACGCCGTCCGCGTCCGCCTCGCCGTCCGGGGACACGGACGAGTCCGTGGACACGAGCAAGTCCGCGGACGCCGGCGAGGACGCCCCGTCCGACACCGTCAAGGAGACCACCGACAAGGTCACCGACACGGCGAAGGACACCGTGAAGGACACGGCCGGTACGGCGTCGAAGGCGGCCGAGGACACCACCGAGGCCGCCGAGAAGGCGGCCGAGGACGCGGCCGGGAAGGCCACCGCCTCCCCCAGCCCGTCCGCGAGCCCCTCCGTGGACCCCGAGGACTGCCCGGCCGCCACGGACGCCGAGGGCGGCGTGGACAACGAGATCCTCGTACCCGACGACCCCTGGTACCTGGAGGCCAGCTCGCTGACCCTGAAGGGTGCCGACTACCAGGGCATCGTGGAGGTGAAGACGGCGAGCGGCGCCACGAAGAAGGTGCTGAAGTACGTCATCAACGACGGCACCGACATCGGGGACCTGCACCAGCTCGTCAAGGACAAGCAGTCCGGCAAGACCCACCACGTCCAGGCCGACAAGGGCTCGACGTCCACGATCACCGACGGCAAGACGGTGATGTACACGGAGAAGATCTCGGGCAACCTGCTCGGGCTGATCCCGGTCACGTTCGACCCGGAGCACCCGCCGCCCCTGAACATCCCGCTCATCTACTTCACCAACGTGAAGGTCACTCAGGCCGGCCAGTTCGGAGGCACGCTGACCGTGCCCGGGCTGAGCCAGTACGTCACGGACTGAGGCGCCCGGCCGACCGAGCGCCCCTCAAAGCCCGTTCGGGAGCCGCACACAAGCTGAGGGCGCCCCCTGTCGCAGGGGGCGCCCTCAGTGGCGTACAGAGGCCTTCCCGGGCCTCTCGGATCAGCTCTTGGCGCCGCCGAGGTGGTGGACGCGCACCATGTTGGTGGTGCCGGGGACGCCGGGGGGCGAGCCGGCCGTGATGATCACGGTGTCGCCCTCGTTGAAGCGGTTCAGCTTCATCACCTCCTGGTCCACCAGGTCGACCATCTCGTCCGTGCTGTTCACGAACGGCACGACGTGCGGCTCCACGCCCCAGCTGAGGGCGAGCTGGTTGCGGGTGGACTCGTCCGTGGTGAAGGCGATGATCGGCTGGACGGCGCGGTAGCGGCACAGCCGGCGGGCCGTGTCGCCGGACTGGGTGAAGGCCACCAGGCCGCGGCCGCCGAGGAAGTCGGCGATCTCGCACGCGGCCCGGGCCACCGAACCGCCCTGCGTACGCGGCTTCTTGCCCGGGACCAGCGGCTGGAGGCCCTTGGACATCAGCTCCTGCTCGGCCGCGGTCACGATCTTCGACATCGTCTTGACGGTCTCGATCGGGTACGCGCCCACCGAGGACTCCGCCGACAGCATGACCGCGTCGGCGCCGTCCAGGATCGCGTTGGCCACATCGGAGGCCTCGGCGCGGGTCGGACGGGAGTTGGTGATCATCGACTCCATCATCTGGGTCGCCACGATCACCGGCTTGGCGTTGCGCCGGCACAGCTCGATCAGGCGCTTCTGCACCATGGGGACCTTCTCGAGCGGGTACTCGACGGCGAGGTCACCGCGGGCGACCATCACGCCGTCGAACGCCATCACGACGTCCTCCATGTTCTGCACCGCCTGCGGCTTCTCCACCTTGGCGATGACCGGGACGCGGCGGCCCTCCTCGTCCATCACGCGGTGCACGTCCTGGACGTCCTTGGCGTCCCGGACGAAGGACAGCGCGACCAGGTCACAGCCCATGCGCAGCGCGAAGCGGAGGTCCTCGATGTCCTTCTCGGACAGCGCGGGCACGTTGACGGCCGCGCCGGGCAGGTTGATGCCCTTGTGGTCGGAGATGACGCCGCCCTCGATGACGATCGTCTTCACCCGGTGGCCCTCGACCTCGGTGACCTTCAGCTCGACGTTGCCGTCGTTGATGAGGACCTGGTCGCCCTTGGTGACGTCGCCGGGCAGGCCCTTGTAGGTCGTCCCGCAGATCGTCTTGTCGCCCGGGACGTCCTCGGTGGTGATGGTGAACTCGTCACCGCGGACCAGCTCCACGGGACCCTCGGCGAAGGTCTCCAGACGGATCTTGGGGCCCTGGAGGTCGGCGAGGACCCCGATGGCCCGGCCGGTCTCCTTGGCGGCGGCACGGACCCGGTCGTACCGGCCCTGGTGCTCGGCGTGCGAGCCGTGGCTGAAGTTGAAGCGGGCCACGTTCATGCCGGCCTCGATCAGCGCGACAAGCTGCTCGTGGGAGTCGACCGCGGGGCCGAGAGTACAGACGATTTTCGAACGGCGCATGGGGGCGATCCTATCGGTTTGTTTCGCAACGGAATATTCCGTCTGGCGGAAAATACAAAAGGGCGGGATGCCGCTCAGGTGTGATTCCCCGAACCATTTACCAGCGCGTAGGTCTGTGTCGCGATCTCCAATTCCTCGTCAGTAGGGACCACCGCCACCGCCACCCGGGCTCCCTCGGGCGAGATCAGCCGCGCCTCGTCACCGCGTACGGCGTTGCGCTCGCCGTCCACCGCCAGGCCCAGCTCCTCCAGGCCCGCCAGGGCGGCCTCCCGCACGGGCGCCGCGTTCTCGCCGACACCGGCGGTGAACGCCACCGCGTCCACCCGTCCGAGTACGGCGTAATAGGCGCCGATGTACTTCTTCAGGCGGTGAATGTAGATGTCGAACGCCAGCTCCGCCTGCTCGTCGCCCTCGTCGACGCGGCGGCGGATCTCCCGCATGTCGTTGTCGCCGCACAGTCCGATCAGACCGCTCCTCTTGTTGAGAAGAGTGTCGATCTCGTCGGCGGACATTCCACCAACACGCATCAAATGGAAGATGACGGCCGGGTCCATGTCTCCCGAGCGCGTACCCATCACGAGCCCCTCCAAAGGCGTCAGACCCATGGAGGTGTCCACGCAGCGACCACCCCTGACGGCCGAGGCCGATGCCCCGTTGCCCAGGTGCAGCACGATCACGTTCGTCTCGGCGGGGTCCTTGCCGAGCAGCTCGGCGGTGGCCCGGGAGACGTAGGCGTGCGAGGTGCCGTGGAAGCCGTAGCGCCGGATGCGGTGCTCGTCGGCTGTCTTCACGTCGATCGCGTAGCGGGCGGCCGACTCCGGCATGGTCGTGTGGAACGCGGTGTCGAAGACCGCGACCTGCGGCAGGTCGGGCCGCAGCGCCCGGGCCGTGCGGATCCCGGTGAGGTTGGCCGGGTTGTGCAGCGGGGCCACCGGGATGAGCCGCTCGATCTCGGCGAGCACGGCGTCGTCGATCACGGTCGGCTCGGTGAAGGACTTGCCCCCGTGCACCACCCGGTGCCCGATCGCGGCCAGTTCGGGCGAGTCCAGGCCGAGGCCGTCCTTGGCGAGCTCCTCCGCGACGGCCTTCAGGGCGGCGTCGTGGTCGGCGATCGCCCCGCCGCGCTCCCGGCTCTCGCCGCCGGCCGGGGTGTGCCTCAGGCGCGAGGTCTGCTCGCCGATGCGCTCGACCAGACCCACCGCCAGCCGGCTGTTGTCGCGCATGTCGAGCAGCTGGTACTTCACCGACGAGGAGCCGGAGTTGAGGACGAGGACGCGGGAGGAGCTCACTGGGCGGTTGCCTTCTCGCTCGGGGACGGGGCGGGGGACTGGGCCTGGATCGCCGTGATGGCGACCGTGTTGACGATGTCCTGGACGAGGGCGCCCCGGGACAGGTCGTTGACCGGCTTGCGCAGGCCCTGGAGCACCGGGCCGACGGCGATCGCGCCGGCCGAGCGCTGCACGGCCTTGTAGGTGTTGTTGCCGGTGTTCAGGTCGGGGAAGATCAGCACGCTCGCCTGCCCGGCCACCTCGGAGCCGGGCAGCTTGGTCGCCGCGACCGACGGCTCCACGGCGGCGTCGTACTGGATCGGGCCCTCGATCTTCAGGTCGGGCCGGCGCGTGCGGACGATCTCGGTGGCCTCGCGCACCTTGTCGACGTCGGCGCCGGAGCCGGACGTCCCCGTGGAGTACGACAGCATGGCGATCCGCGGCTCCACGCCGAACTGCGCGGCCGTGCTCGCCGACTGGATGGCGATGTCGGAGAGCTGCTGGGCGTTCGGGTCCGGGTTGACGGCGCAGTCGCCGTAGACGAGGACCTTGTCGGCCAGGCACATGAAGAACACCGACGAGACGATGTCGGCGTCCGGCTTGGTCTTGATGATCTCGAAGGCCGGGCGGATGGTCGCGGCCGTGGAGTGCACCGAGCCGGACACCATGCCGTCGGCGAGGCCCTCCTGGACCATCAGCGTGCCGAAGTAGTTCACGTCCGAGACCACGTCGTACGCCAGCTCCACGGTGACGCCCCGGTGGGCGCGCAGGGCCGCGTACTTCTCGGCGAAGGCGTCGCGCAGGTCGGAGGTGGCCGGGTCGATCAGCTGGGACTCGCCGAGGTCGACGCCGAGGTCGGCGGCCTTCTTGCGGATCTGGTCGACGGGGCCGAGCAGGGTCAGCTCGCACACGCCCCGGCGCAGCAGCACCTCGGCGGCGTGCAGCACGCGCTCCTCGGTGCCCTCGGGCAGCACCACGCGGCGCAGGTCGGAGCGGGCCTGCTCCAGCAGCTTGTGCTCGAACATCATCGGCGTGACGCGGTCGCTGCTCGGGGCGGAGACGCGGCGCGCGAGGTCGGCGGTGTCGGCGTACCGCTCGAACAGGCCGAGCGCACGCTCCGCCTTGCGCGGGGTGGCCGCGTTCAGCTTGCCCTCCAGGGAGAACAGCTGCTCGGCGGTGGGGAAGCTGGTGCCGGCCACCGACAGCACCGGCGTGCCGGGCGCGAGGCGGTCGGCGAGCGTGAGGATGTCGGTGCCGGGCACCTCGTCCAGGGTGAGCAGCACGCCCGCTATCGGCGGGGTGCCGGCGCTGTGCGCGGCGAGCGCGCCGACGACCAGGTCGGCCCGGTCGCCCGGGGTGACGACGAGGCAGCCCGGGGTCAGGGCGCCCAGGAAGTTCGGCAGCATCGCGCCGCCGAAGACGAAGCCGAGCACGTCCCGGGCCAGCCCCGAGTCGTCGCCCAGCACCACCTTCGCGCCGAGGGTGTGGCCGATCTGCGAGACGGTCGGGGCGGACAGCGCGGGCTCGTCGGGCAGGACGTAACACGGCACGGGGAGCCGCGAGTCGAGCTGGCCGGCGATCTCGTCGCGGTCCTCGCGGGCCACCCGGTTGGTGACCATGGCCAGGACGTCGCAGCCCAGCGTGTCGTAGGCGCGGTAGGCGTTGCGCGTCTCGGCGAGCACCGACTCGACGGTCTGCTTGCGGCCGCCCACGACCGGGATCACGGACGCGCCGAACTCGTTCGCCAGCCGGGCGTTGAGCGACAGCTCGTCCGGGAGCTGGGTGCCCGCGTAGTCGGTGCCGAGGACCAGGACCACGTCGTAGTCGCGGGCGACCAGGTGGAAGCGGTCGACGAGCGTGGACACCAGCTCGTCCGTGCCGGCCTCGGCCTGGAGGGCGGACGCCTCGTGGTAGTCCATGCCGTAGACGGTCGCCGGGTCCTGGGTGAGCCGGTAGCGGGCGCGCAGCAGCTCGAAGAGGCGGTCGGGCCCGTCATGGACGAGGGGGCGGAAGACGCCCACCCGGTCCACCTGCCGGGTGAGGAGCTCCATGACCCCCAGTTCGACGACCTGGCGGCCGTCGCCGCGGTCTATGCCGGTCACGTACACGCTGCGGGTCACGCGCGCTCTCCGTTTCGTCTCGAGTGGGGGTACACATCAAGCGGTACACATCAAGCCAATGGCTATCCAGCCACGGGCACAAAAATCGCCCACCGAGGTGAGCAGAACCCTCTTGACAATACCTCCGCCGATAGATAAGGCGCCCGTCAGTCCCGGGGTGCGACGCCGGGCTGGGGAGCGTGAAACAATCGGCAGAGGCTCACCGGTATCAACAGCGAGCAGGAGACACAGCACGATGCGTATCGGAGTTCTCACCGCAGGCGGCGACTGCCCCGGCCTGAACGCCGTGATCCGGTCGGTCGTGCACCGGGCGGTCGACAACTACGGCGACGAGGTCATCGGCTTCGAGGACGGTTACTCGGGGCTGCTGGACGGCCGCTACCGCACCCTCGACCTGAACGCGGTCAGCGGCATCCTGGCCCGCGGCGGCACGATCCTGGGGTCGTCCCGGCTGGAGCGCGACCGTCTCCGTGAGGCCTGCGAGAACGCCTCCGACATGATCCACGAGTTCGGCATCGACGCGCTGATCCCGATCGGCGGCGAGGGCACGCTGACGGCGGCGCGCATGCTCTCCGACGCGGGTCTGCCGGTCGTGGGCGTCCCGAAGACGATCGACAACGACATCTCGTCGACCGACCGCACCTTCGGTTTCGACACGGCGGTCGGGGTCGCCACCGAGGCGATGGACCGTCTGAAGACCACCGCCGAGTCCCACCAGCGTGTGATGGTGGTGGAGGTCATGGGGCGCCACGCGGGCTGGATCGCGCTGGAGTCCGGCATGGCGGCCGGCGCGCACGGGATCTGTCTGCCGGAGCGGCCGTTCGACCCCGCCGATCTCGTGAAGATGGTCGAGGAGCGCTTCGCCCGCGGCAAGAAGTTCGCGGTCGTCTGCGTCGCCGAGGGCGCCCACCCCGCCGACGGCACCATGGACTACGGCAAGGGCGCCATAGACAAGTTCGGCCACGAGCGGTTCCAGGGCATCGGCACGGCACTCGCCCACGAGCTGGAGCGACGGCTCGGCAAGGAGGCCAAGCCGGTCATTCTCGGCCACGTCCAGCGCGGCGGCTCACCGACCGCGTACGACCGGGTGCTCGCCACGCGGTTCGGCTGGCACGCGGTGGAGGCCGCGCACCAGGGCGAGTTCGGCAGGATGACCGCGCTGCGCGGGACGGACATCGTGATGGTGCCGCTCGCGGAGGCCGTGACCGAGCTGAAGACCGTGCCGAAGGACCGGATGGACGAGGCCGAGTCGGTCTTCTAGAGCGGCCGGGCCCGGGACGGCCTAGGCCGGACTCTCCTGGATCTTCGTCCAGAAGTGCTCGACGATCCGGTCGAGGAAGTCGCGGGCGGCGTCGCCGGCTTCGCCGGTGCCGCCGCCCCAGCTCAGGGTGGCGGCCATGTGCCCCTGGTAGTCCTGGTGCAGACACTGGAGGGCGTTCTCCAGGAACTGCCGGTCCAGGGGCACGACCTTGGCCACCGGGCGTACGTAGGCCTGCCAGCGGGTGGTGACGGCGTTGCGCAGCAGTTCGCCGAGCTTGGCGTCGCGGCCAGTGACGGTGACGAAGTCGGACAGGCGGAGGCCGAGCAGATCGGCGAGGGCGGCGGACTGCCGGTCGGTGCCGCGCCAGGTGTCGGTCTCCTCCATCCGCAGATAGGCGTGGAGTTCGTGCCCCACGGCGCGGGCCACGTCCTCGGGGGCGAAACCGCGGGCGATGCGGTGCTCGCGCAGGGTGCGGGGTCTGCCGATGAGTTCGCCGGGCGAGCACCACAGCACTCCCGCGAGCGCGGTGAGTTCGGAGCCGGAGGGAGCCGCGACCCCGCGTTCCCAGGCCATGACGTGATCCGGGGTGACGTGCGGGTGCCCGTACGAGACGCGCATGTCGTGGGCGACGTGCTCGGGTGTCATGCCGAGGGCCGCGCGCAGGCGGCGGGCGGCGGGGGCGTTGAAGGGCGGGGGCGTCGGGGTGGCGGGCAGGGGGTGGGGGTGGGCTGGCTCGGGCGGGCTGAAGGTCGGCGCACGGGCCACAAGCTAGGGGTGCGGGGCTGCGGTGACTACGGTCTGTTCGGCCAGGATCACGGATTGTAGGAAGCTACGGCTACCGGCGGGTTCGACCGGGGCCGAAGATCGTCTGTCGGCCGGGGCGGAGGTGCGGCGAGGATGGCGCCGGGCCTGGTGATCTCGGGCCCGGAAAGGCGGCCACACAGATGAACGGCAAGCTCAACGGGCATATTCGCGAGCGTCTTCTCGCGGCGAACTTCTGGCACCTCGCGACGGTGGGTGCGGACGGAGCGCCCCAGGTGTCGCCCATGTGGGCGGACATCGAAGGGGAGTACGTCATGGTCAACACCTCCATCGGGCGGGTGAAGGAGGAGAATCTGCGGCGCAATCCGTACGTTTCGCTGTCCCACCACGACCCCTCCAACCCGTACGACCGGGCGGAGATCCGGGGGAAGGTCGTCCGGTTCGTGGAGGGCGAGGAGGCGGAGCGGGCGATGGACCGGCTCGCGCGGAAGTACCTCGGGGAGGACCGCTATCCGTGGCTGCTGCCCGGGGAGCGCCGGGTGATGCTGCTGATCGAGCCGACGCGGGTGCGGAGGCTGGAGGGCGTGGAGCCGTTCCGGGCCGGGGTCCTGCCGTAAAGCCATGAAGCGTGAGGCGGCGTGTCACTGCTCGTCGAGGGATGCCTGCCGGGCGAGGAACTCCTCGAACGCCGCCTTCTGCTTTGGGTCCATGAAGCTTTGGCGGACATTGCGGGCCCTCTCCTGGAGCCAGTGCGCCTCGTCGGGGTCCAGGAGTTCGGCGACCACCACGCCGTTGCGAGCGACCGCCGTGCGCCCTGTCGCGCGACGGCGAAAGAGCGTGAACGCGCCGAATTCCGCCGGGTGGGCCAGTTCCGGCTCCCCTGCCGCAGCCCCGTTGCCGTCCCCGGCGTCATTCTTCGGGTAGGCGGTGGGGGCCCAGTGCTCCCAGAGCGCCAGGGTGGCCGCGGGCACCAGCACCGCGCGTTCCGCCTCCTCGCGCCCCTCCCACATGAACGTGACAGTGACGGGCTCACCGACCGCCTCGGCCAACCCGAGCACCCGCTCCACCTCGTCGTCGACCGGGTAACCCACCACTGCATCGATCTCAATGCCCATGCTGCCTGAGGCTACTGGCCGCTTGACGGGGCGGTGACCAGTCGGGTGCGCCCGGGATCGGTGGCAGGCGGGATTCGATTCTCGCTCGGATGTCCCGCATCACGGAGACGATGCGGGCCTCGTGCTCCGGGGTCAGGCGGGCCACCGGGACCGAGCAGCTGATGGCGTCGACGGCCGGGGTGCCGTAGCGCAGGGCGAAGCCGAAGCCGGTGATGCCGGGTACCGTCTCCTCGCGGTCGATGGAGTAGCCGCGCTCGCGCACCCGGGCCAGGTCGGCGAGGAGTGCCGCCCGGCCGGTGTGGGTGTTCTCCGTGAGCGCGGGCAACGGCCAGTCGGTGAACGGCAGTTCGTCGTCGGAGCGTTCCGCGAGGAGTGCCTTGCCGAGCGCGCCGGCGTGGGCCGGGACGCGGCGGCCGACCCGGCTGATGGTGCGCAGGTACTCGTGGGACTCGCGGGTGGCGAGGTAGACGACGTCCCGGCCGTCGAGCCGCGCCAGGTGGAGGGTCTCGCCGAGCGTGTCCGACGCCTCGTCGAGGTACGGGCGGACCACCCGGACATGCCGGTCCCCGTCCAGGTAGCTCGTGCCGGTGAGCAGCGCGCGGATCCCGATGCCGTAGAGGGAGCCGGTGGCGTCCGTGCGGACCCAGCCGGCGTCGACGAGGGTCTGGAGCAACTGGTACATGCTGCTGCGCGGCACGCCCAGGTCCTCCGCCAACTGGTCGAGGCGTGAGGGCTGCTCCCCCCGCTCGGCGAGCAGTTCCAGCAGTGCGACGGTCCGGGCCGCCGACTTCACGCCGCGGACACCCCTGCTCTCCTGCATGGGCTCATCGTAGGTCCGCATGAATCCGTGATCGCCCGGCCATTGACCCGGCACGTTCACCCACTTAGCCTCCATCTGCATACGTAGACACCGTCTGCATATAGGGATGGACACCGGTTCAAAGGGGAACTGCCTTGCCTCTGCTCGTAGTCGGGATCAGCGTTCTGGTCCTGCTCCTCCTCATGACCAGGCTGAGACTGAACGGCTTCGCGGCCCTGCTGCTCGTGGCGGTCGGGGTCGCACTGGTCCAGGGGATTCCCGTGGCGACCATCCCGGACGTCCTCTCCGAGGGCATCGGGGACCAGATCGGCGACACCATGCTGACCATCGGGCTCGGCGCCATGGTCGGCCGTGTGATGGGGGACGCGGGCGCCGCGCAGCGGATAGCCGGCAAGCTCCTCGACGCCTTCGGACCGCGGTGGGTCCAGGTCGCCATGGTGGTCACGTCCATGCTGATCGGCGTGACCATGTTCTACGAGGTCGCGTTCGTCATCATCGTGCCCATCGCGTTCACTCTGGTCAGGGTCACCGGGGCGAAGCTGCTCTGGGTCGGCCTGCCGATGTCCATCGCCCTGTCCACCATGCACAGCTTCCTCCCGCCGCACCCCGGCCCCACCGCCGTCGCCGCGACCTTCCACGCCTCCGTCGGACTGACGCTGTTCTACGGCCTGTTCGTCGCCGTGCCCGCCGGGGCGCTCATCGCCCTGGCCTGGCCGCGTCTCCCGTTCGTCGCGCGGATGACCCCCGCCATCCCCAAGGGCCTGGTCAGCGAACGCGAGTTCACCGACGAGGAGATGCCGGGCCTCGGCTGGTCGCTGTTCGTGGCGATGTTCCCGGTGGTGCTGATCGTGGCCGCCGCCGTGACCGACATGGCCGCCTCCGGCGAGGGCCCGTTCCTGCACGTCGTCGCCTTCGCCGGCTCGGCGCCGATCGCCCTGCTGCTGACCCTGTGCCTGGCGGTGTGGGTGTTCGGACCGCGGATCGGGCGCAGCCTCAGCGAGGTCGGCGCCTCCTGCGGCTCGGCGGCCCAGGCGATGGCGATGATCCTGCTGGTGATCGGCGCGGGCGGGGCCTTCAAGAACGTCCTCGTCGAAGGGGGGATCTCCGACTACATCAAGGACGTCACCGACGGCTGGTCCATCTCGCCGATCGTCCTCGCCTGGCTCGTCGCCGTCATCCTCCGCATCGCGCTCGGCTCGGCCACGGTCGCCGTCGTCACGGCCTCCGGCGTGGCGCTGCCGCTGCTGGCGGGCAGCGGGGTGCACCCGGAGGTCATGGTGCTGGCCGTCGCCTGCGGCTCCATCGCCTTCTCGCACGTCAACGACCCCGGGTTCTGGCTGTTCAAGGAGTACTTCAACCTCTCCGTCATCGAGGCGATCAAGGTCCGTACGTCCTATACGACGGTGCTCGCCGTGCTCGGCCTGGGCGGCGTCCTGGCGGTCGAGTGGGTCCTCGACGCCCTCAGTCTCTGAACCATGTCGATCCAGCCTTCAGAAGCCTTCAGAAGGGGCACCCGATGAGCATCCGACCGCAGCCGACCGTCACGGCGTTCGCCGTCTACCCCGTCGCCGGGCGGGACAGCATGGAGCTGAACCTCTCCGGCGCGCACGGCCCGTACTTCACCCGCAACGTCGTCGTTCTCACCGACTCCGAGGGGCGGACCGGCCTGGGCGAGGTGCCCGGCGGGGAGAAGATCACGCAGACGCTGCGGGACGCCGAGCCGCTGGTCGTCGGGGCGAAGGTGGGGGACTACAAGCGGGTGCTGCGCGAGATCGGCGACCGGTTCGCCGACCGGGACGCCGGGGGGCGGGGTGCCCAGACCTTCGACCTGCGGACCACCGTCCACACCGTGACCGCGGTCGAGTCGGCGCTGCTCGACCTCCTCGGGCAGCATCTGGACGTACCCGTGGCGGCGCTGCTGGGCGACGGGCAGCAGCGGGACTCCGTGCGGGTGCTGGGGTACCTCTTCTACGTCGGTGACCCGGACCGGACGGATCTGGAGTACGTCCGGGAGCCCGGCTCGTCCGTGGAGTGGTACCGAGTGCGGCACGAGGAGGCGCTGTCGCCGGAGGCGATCGTGCGGCAGGCGGAGGCGGCCTACGACCTCTACGGGTTCCGGGACTTCAAGCTCAAGGGGGGCGTGCTGGAGGGGGCCGAGGAGGTCGCGGCCGTGCGTGCGCTCAAGCGGCGCTTTCCGGAGGCCCGGATCACCCTGGACCCGAACGGCGCCTGGTCCCTGCGCGAGGCGGTCGAGCTGTGCCGGCCGTTGGTCGGCACGCTCGCGTACGCCGAGGATCCCTGCGGGGCGGAGGGCGGTTACTCCGGGCGGGAGATCCTCGCGGAGTTCCGCCGGGCCACGGGGCTGCCCACGGCGACGAACATGATCGCGACCGACTGGCGTCAGATGGCCCATGCGCTGGCTCTCCAGTCGGTCTCCATTCCGCTGGCCGACCCGCACTTCTGGACGATGCAGGGGTCGGTGCGGGTGGCGCAGTTGTGCAACGCGATGGGGCTGACCTGGGGGTGTCACTCCAACAACCACTTCGACATCTCCTTGGCCATGGTGACGCACTGCGGGGCCGCGGCGCCGGGGGAGTACAACGCGCTGGACACGCACTGGATCTGGCAGGAGGGGCTGGAGCGGCTGACCGTGGAGCCGCCCTGCATCGCGGGCGGGGAGATCGCCGTCCCGGACGCGCCGGGGCTGGGTGTCGAGCTCGACATGGACCGGCTGCTGGCGGCGCACGAGCTGTACCGGGAGAAGGCGCTGGGGGCGCGGGACGACGCGGTGGCGATGCGGTACCTGGTACCTGGCTGGGAGTTCGACGGCAAGCGGCCGAGTCTGGTGCGGTGAGCCTCCGGCGGTGGTGCCGGGTGCCTGCGGCGGCCTGTGCGGCTTCGGTGGGGGTGCAGCGCGTAGCGCCTACCGGGGTGCGGTGGGTCGGGGCCGTGTCGGGGGGTGTCCGTCCTCGGAACGGCGCGATGGGGTCGGACGCCGACTGACTGTCCGTTGACGCGCCAACCGCTGCGGGCGGACACCCCCCGACACGGCCCCTTCCGTGCGTACGCGGGTGCGGGCGCGTCGTGGCCGCCCTAGCTGCGGGCAGTCGTGCCGCTAAGGGCGGCACGGGTGGGCGCAGCGGCACCCCGTTCCGCCGGGCTGCGGACCCACCCGGCCCCGGCCCCGACGCCGGTCAGCCCTTCACCGCCCCGCCCAGTGCGAAGCCCCCTCCCAGGCGTCGGGCGATCAGGACGTACAGAAGGATCACCGGGGTCGAGTAGACGATCGAGAACGCCGCCAGCTGCCCGTACGCCACCATCCCCCGGTTCCCGAAGAAGTCGTTGATGCTGACGGACGCCGGCATCTGGTCGGGTGTCAGCAGGAGCATGAAGGGGACGAAGAAGTTGCCCCACATCATGACGAAGGAGAAGACCGTCACGACGCCCATGCCCGGGCCCATCAGGGGCAGCACGATCCGGATCAGGGACTGGAGGGACGACGCCCCGTCGGTCCAGGCCGCCTCTTCCAGTTCCTTCGGTACGCCGTCCATGAAGTTCTTCGTCAGCCAGATGGCGAACGGCAGTTGGGACGCGGCGAAGAAGAAGATCGTGCCCTGCATGGTGTCGATCAGATCCACCCGGACGAAGAGCGCGTAGACCGGGACCATGATCGCCGTGATCGGCAGACTCGTCGCGAAGAGGATCGTCAGCAGGAACGGGCGGTTGAAGCGGGAGCGGAAGCGGGAGAGCGGGTAGGCCGCCAGGGCCGCGCAGACCACCGTCAGCAGCGTCGCGCTGCCGCACAGGATGAGGCTGTTGAGCAGGGGCGTGAAGGTGATCTCGGGGGTCAGGATCGCGTCGAAGTTGTCCGGGGTGAGGCCGTCGGGCGCCTTGACCCGGAGGTCGGCGCGGGGGTCCAGGGAGGACAGGACCACCCAGGCCAGGGGGAGTACGAAAGCTGCGGCGACCACCAGGAGGCCCGCGTCCGCCGCCAGGCGGCGGGTCGTGCGGCGGGAGGCGAGTGTGACTGCCATGCGGGTCAGACCTCCGTCCGCAGCAGGCGCAGATAGACGAGGGAGAAGAGGGAGCCGACCAGAAGGAGGAGCAGGGCCACCGCCGTGCCGTAGCCGATCAGGCTGTTCTGGAAGGCCTGTTCGTACATGAAGAGCGGCAGCGTCTGGCTCCTTCCGCCCGGGCCGCCCCTGGTCATCACCCAGATCAGCCCGAAGACCGAGAGGGTCTGGAGGGTGTTGAGCATCAGGTTCGTGCCGATGGAGCGGCGGATCATGGGCAGGGTGATGTGCCACATGCGGCGCCAGCCGCCGGCCCCGTCGACCTCGGCGGCCTCGGTGATCTCCTTGGGGATCTCGTTCAGCGCGGCCGAGTAGACCAGCATCGAGAAGGCCGTGCCCCTCCAGACGTTGGCGAAGGACACCGCCAGGATCGGGAGCGTGAACAGCCAGTTCTGGGAGGGCAGGTGGAGCCAGTCCAGGAGGGCGTTCAGGGTGCCCTCGCGGCGGAAGAAGGCGTAGAGGAGGAAGCCGGCCACCACCTCCGGCAGCACCCAGGCGGTCACCACGATGCCGCCGGTGAGCGTGCGGACCGGTTCCGACGCGCGCCGCATCAGCGCCGCCAGGGCGAGGCCGAGCGTGTTCTGCCCGATGAGGGACGACAGGACCGTGAACACCAGGGTCAGCCATACGGCGTTCAGGAACGCCTCGTCCCCGAAGGCCCGGGTGAAGTTCTCGAAGCCGACGAACGAGTCCTGGGCCTGGCCGGTGAGCTGGAGGTCCGTGAAGGCGATGTAGACGCAGTAGGCGATCGGGCCGGCGAGGAAGAGGAGCAGGAGGACGACGGCGGGGGTGAGGGGGAGGGCCCGGACCAGCGCGCCCGGGCCCCGCCGGGGGCGGAGGGGAGCCGTGGGGCCGGGCGTCTTTCCGAGGTCGGTGTGCGGTGCCGTGGTGGTCATCCGGGCGTACCGCCGCCTACCGCTCGACGACCTGGTTGTCCGTGGCGTCCTTCAGGGCGTCCACGTAGCCGCCCGTCGCCTCGTCCACCGACATGTCACCCGTCGTCACGCCCTCCATGGCCTCCTGGATGGCCGTGGAGACCTTGGGGTAGGCCGGGTAGGCGGGGCGGTAGTGGGTGTGCCGCACCAGGTCGGTGAAGAACTTGGTGCCGGGCTGGGCGGTGGCGTACCCGGGGTCCTTCGCCACGTCCTCGCGGACCGCGATGCCGGAGTTGGCGACGTACCACTTCCGCGCGTTGGCCTTGGTCTGCATCGTCTTGATGAACTCGAAGGCCAGGTCCGGGTTGCCGGCCTTGGCCGGGATCGACCAGGTCCAGCCGCCGGACATGCTCACCTTGCCGGGCGCCTGGCCGTGCTGCGTGGGCATGGCGGCGAGGCCGAGCTTCTCCGACCACTCGGGCCACTCGTGGCCGCTGCCGGGCAGCCAGTCCTGCGGCAGCCAGGAGCCGTCGAGGGCGATGCCGAGCCTGCCCTTCGGGAGCCACTCGCCGCGCACCCGGGTCATGACGTTCGGGTCGAGCGCGTCGGAGACGTCCGGGCCCAGCTTCTCCTTGTAGACCGTCTCGACGAAGGCGAGGGCGTCCTCGAAGCCCTGGCCGCCGGCGATCCACTTCTTGCTCGCCTTGTCGTAGAGGGGGTCCGTGCGGCCGTCGTTCGTGCCGTAGAGCAGCATCTCGAAGGTCTGCATGGTGGCGGCCTCGCCGACCGGCTTGCCCGTGTAGACGTTGAGCGGGATGACGCCGGGGACCTTCTGCTTGATGGTGCGGGCCGCGGTCAGGACGTCCTTCCAGGTCTTCGGCTGCCAGTCGGCGGGGAGGCCGGCCTTGGCGAAGACGCCCTTGTCGAACCAGAGTCCGCGGGTGTCGGTGCCGTCGGGGACGCCGTACGTCTTGCCGTCCTCGCCCTTGGCCGCCGCCTTCGCCGTGTCGATGAACCGGTTCCAGTCCGGCCACTTGGCGAGGTAGGGGTCGAGGGGCTTGAGATAGCCGCTGGTGATGTCCGAGTTGATGAGGAAGGTGTCCTCGTAGACCAGGTCGGGGGCGGTCTTGGGGGAGCGGAGCATCTGCTGGAGCTTGGTGTAGTACTCCGAGTCCGGGGCCTTGATCGGGACGAGCTCGACCTTCTTGCCGGGGTGGGCCTTCTCGAACTGCTGCTTGATGTCCGCGAGATAGGTGTCCATCACCTTGATGGAGTTGTCCGTGGACTGTTTGAAGGAGACCTTCACGGTGTCGGGGTCGCTGCCGGAACCGCCACCGCAGGCGGTGAGGGCGGTCGCGGCGAGGGCCAGGGCGAGGAGAGGTGTGAAAGCGGCGGTGGGGCGCACGGCACGAACCTCCTACGGACGCACTTCTTTGTGGCCGGGACGGCTGCGTGGTGAACCTAAGTTGAGTGGTCTAGTCAGGTCAATGCGTGTGCGCCGGTTCGATCGTGGCCGACCGTAGTTGACGAGCCGTCACTGGCCCGTGACCCAGCGGTAATGCAACTCCGGTCGTCCCACCGTGCCGTACTGCGGGCGGCGGGCCGCGCGGCCCGCGTCCACCAGGTGTTCCAGGTAACGGCGGGCCGTGATGCGGGAGATGCCCACGGTCTCCGCCACACCGGCGGCCGTGAGGCCCTCCGCGCTGTCGCGCAGGGCCACCGTCACCCGCTCCAGCGTCGGTGCGCTCAGCCCCTTCGGCAGGGCTGCCGGGCCCGGGGCGCGCAGGGCCGCCAGCGCCCGGTCCACCTCGTCCTGCCCGCTCGCCTCGCCGACCGCCGCGTGGAACTCGGCGTACCGCACGAGGCGGTCCCGCAGGGTCGCGAAGGTGAACGGCTTCAGGACGTACTGCACGACTCCGAGCGAGACGCCCTCGCGCACGACCGCCAGATCGCGCGCCGACGTCACCGCGATCACGTCCGCGTGGTGTCCGGCCGTCCGGAGCGACCGTGCCAGTTGCAGTCCGTGGACGTCCGGCAGGTGGAGGTCGAGCAGGAGCAGGTCGACGGGCGTGCGCTCCAGGGCCCGGCGCGCCTCCGCGCCCGTGTGCGCCTTGCCCACGGCGACGAATCCCGGGACCCGGCCGACGTACATCACGTGCGCGTCCGCGGCGACCGGGTCGTCCTCGACGACCAGGACGCGGATGGCCCTCTCGGGGGTGGTGTCGCTCGTCATGCGTAGCCTCCAGCGCCTCTGGACACCGAGGTCCTGGATGTCACGCCCTCGGCCACCGCCCCCGACTCCCGCAGCGGCAGGCGTACCTCGAACTGTGCCCCGCCCCCGTCGGCCTCCGACACCGACAGCGTGCCCTCGTGCCGCTGCACCGCCTGACGTACCAGGGCCAGCCCCAGCCCCCGGCCGCCCGGACCCGCCGGCTTGGTCGAGAAGCCCCGCTGGAAGACGGCCTCGGCGTGCTCCGGGTCCACGCCCGGGCCGGTGTCCGAGACCCTCAGCACCAGCTCCGGGGCGTCATCGAGGGCCTCGGGATCCTCGGTCTCCTGGGTGTACGCCGCCACCGTCACCCGCGCCCGCACGCTGCCCTGTGCCGCGTCCACGGCGTTGTCGATCAGGTTGCCCAGGATGGTCACCAGGTCCCGCGACGGGAGGGACTCCGGCAGCAGTCCGTCGTCCAGGCTGCTGTCCTCCGACACCATCAGCTCCACGCCCCGCTCGTTCGCCTGGGCCGTCTTGCCCAGCAGCAGCGCCGCCAGCACCGGCTCGCTCACCGCCGCCACGACCTGGTCGGTCAACGCCTGCGCCAGCTCCAGCTCGGCCGTCGCGAACTCCACCGCCTCCTCCGCCCGGCCCAGCTCGATCAGCGAGACGACCGTGTGCAGTCGGTTCGCCGCCTCGTGCGCCTGTGAGCGCAGCGCCTGCGTGAAGCCCCGCTCGGAGTCCAACTCGCCCATCAGGGACTGGAGTTCGGTGACGTCGCGCAGGGTGACGACCGTACCGCGCCGCTCACCGCCCGACACCGGCGAGGTGTTGATCACCAGTACCCGCGACGCCGTCAGATGCACCTCGTCCACCCGCGGCTCCGAGGCCAGCAGCGCGCCCGTCAGCGGGGCCGGCAGCCCCAGCTCCGCCACCGACCTGCCCACCACGTCCCCGGCCACGCCGAGCAACTCGCGCCCTCCGTCGTTGATCAGCGCCACACGGTACTGCCCGTCCAGCATCAGCAGCCCCTCGCGTACGGCGTGCAGGGCGGCCTGGTGGTAGTCGTGCATCCGGCTGAGCTGGGCCGCGTTCATGCCGTGGGTGTGGCGGCGCAGCCGGGCGTTGATGACGTAGGTGCCGACGGCGCCCAGGACAAGCGCGCCGGCCGCGACGCCGAGCAGGGCCGTGAGCTGGTCCTGCACCCGCTGGGTGATCTCCTCGACCCGGATGCCCGCGCTGACCAGGCCCACGATCTCCGTGCCGTCCTGGATCGGGGTGACAGCGCGGACCGAGGGGCCGAGCGTGCCGGTGTAGGTCTCGTCGAAGGTCTCGCCCTTCAGGGCCTTCGCGGTATGGCCCCGGAAGGGCTGGCCGATCTGGTCCGGGTCGGGATGCGTCCAGCGGATCCCCCGCGGATCCATGATCGTTATGAAGTCGACCTCGGTGTCCCGCATGACCTTCAGCGCGTACGGCTGGAGCTCGGCGGTCGGGTCGGAGGTGCGGGCCGCCTGAAGCACCGAAGGGGAGTCGGCGACGGATCGCGCCACCGCCCTGGCCTGGCGCGTCGCCGCCTCTTCGGCCTGACTGCGGTCACTGGCGTAAGTGAACAGCGCGTATCCGGCCACGACGACCGCTATCAGGACGGCCTGCATGGCGAAGAGCTGGCCCGCCAGGCTGCGGGGACCGGGGACGGAGAAGCGCATGTCGTCAGTCTGCCTCGTGGCTGATTGTGAACTATATGAACGGAAGGGTGACCGCGCTCACACAGCAGGACATAGTCACGGCATTCCCCATAACGCATCTCCGGGAGCCCCGCTCCCTTTTCCCCGGACGTGAGCCGCACGCCGGTGATGCCGACGACGTCGTCAAGGAGGGCCGCCGTGACCAGCGCAGCCGATACGGCACCTGCCGCACCAAAAGCCAAGCGGGACCGCACGCACTATCTCTACATCGCGGTGATCATCGCGGTCGCCGCCGGTATCGCGGTGGGTCTGGCCGCACCCGACTTCGCTGTCGAGCTGAAGCCGATCGGGACCGGCTTCGTGAACCTGATCAAGATGATGATCTCGCCGATCATCTTCTGCACCATCGTGCTGGGCATCGGCTCGGTACGTAAGGCCACCAAGGTCGGTGCCGTCGGCGGTATCGCCCTCGGCTACTTCATGGTGATGTCGCTGGTCGCGCTGAGCATCGGCCTGGTCGTCGGCAACATCCTGGACCCGGGCTCGAGCCTCGCGATGACCGACGCGGTCAAGGAGGCCGGTCACGCACAGGTCGACCCCGAGGCCACCACGAACACCGCCGACTTCCTGCTGGGCATCATCCCGACCACGATCGTCTCCGCGTTCACCAACGAGTCGGTCCTGCAGACCCTGCTGATCGCCCTGCTCGCCGGCTTCGCGCTCCAGGGCATGGGCTCGGCCGGCGAGCCGATCCTGCGCGGTATCGAGCACATCCAGCGGCTCGTCTTCCGCATCCTCGCCATGGTGATGTGGGCCGCCCCGATCGGTGCCTTCGGTGCCATCGCCGCCGTCACCGGCTCCGCCGGCCTGGACGCGCTCAAGAGCCTCGCCGTGCTGATGCTCGGCTTCTACGTCACCTGCTTCCTCTTCGTCTTCATCGTGCTCGGCATCCTGCTGCGCGTGATCTCCGGCCTGAACATCCTCACGCTGTTCAAGTACCTGGGCCGTGAGTTCCTGCTGATCCTGTCGACGTCCTCGTCCGAGTCCGCGCTGCCGCGGCTCATCGCGAAGATGGAGCACCTGGGCGTCAGCAAGCCGGTGGTCGGCATCACGGTCCCGACCGGCTACTCCTTCAACCTCGACGGCACCATGATCTACATGACCATGGCGTCCCTGTTCATCGCCGACGCGATGGGCACGCCGATGTCGATCGGCGAGCAGATCCCGCTGCTGCTCTTCCTGCTGGTCGCCTCCAAGGGCGCCGCCGGTGTCACCGGCGCCGGCCTCGCGACGCTGGCCGGTGGTCTCCAGTCGCACAAGCCGGCCCTGGTGGACGGCATCGGCCTCATCGTCGGCATCGACCGCTTCATGAGCGAGGCCCGTGCCCTGACCAACTTCGCCGGCAACGCCGTGGCCACCGTGCTGATCGGCACCTGGACGAAGGAGATCGACAAGGACCGCGTGAACCAGGTCCTCGCCGGTCAGATCCCCTTCGACGAGAAGACGCTGCTGGACGACGGCCACGGCGGTCCGGCCGAGGACCACGCCGAGGTGCCCGAGCAGGGCGGCGAGAAGGAGCTGGCGAAGGCCTGACGGCCCCGCGCCCCGCGAGACTCCGGGCGGCTGAGTGTCCCCCCGTCGCTCAGCCGCCCGGTCCGTGTGCGGAGAAAGACCATCCGTACGATCAGCCGTACGCAGACAAGATCAATCGTTCAGCTTCGCCACCAGCTCGGTGGCCTCAGAGGCGGGCACGCCCGCCGCGGTCAGCACCGTGACCGCGGCGCAGCGGCCCGCCTCTCGCGCTGCCACGAGTCCGTCGTTCACCGCCTCCATCAGCGCGACCAGCATCTGCTCGTGCACGTAGGCCAGGGCCGGCGCGGGCAGCGGTGAGCTGAAGACGCCCTCGTCGAGGCCGCGCCGGAGCACCCCGGTGGCGGCCTCCCGGACCGGGGTGAGCCGCTCCCTGATGCCCTGCATGGTGACCGTGCGCTGGGCGAGCGCGATCAGCAGCCGGTAGCGGTCGGCGAGCTCCCACACCGCCAGCACCGAGCGGGCCACGGACTCCGCCGGGTCCTGCACGCCCTCGCGGCCCGCCGCGTGCGCGGCCGACAGGGCCTGAACCGCTTCGTCGACGAGCGTGCTGATCAGCGCCTCGCGGCTCGGGAAGTGCCCGTACACCGTCCGCCGTACGACGCCCGCGGCGCGTGCGATCTGGTCCATGGAGGCGTCGGGGTCGCGCAGCAGCTCGCCGAGGGCGACGTCGAGGATGCGGCGCCGGTTGGCGTCGGCGCGGCTGGTGGTGCCCGTGGTCATGGACGCCATTGTGCCCCTTCTCTCATTGATTTGCACAGCACTGTGCAACGACGTACATTGCACAGTGTTGTGCAATTGCACAGCTCTGTGCAAGTCAGTGAGGAAGGCGACCTCTGCCATGCGACTCGTCATGACCGAACCGGCCGAGAGGACGGACCGCCCCTACGCCCGGCGCTGGTGGGCGCTCCTCGTGCTCTGCCTGAGCCTGCTGATCATCGTGATGGCGAACACCGCCCTCACCGTCGCCGCGCCCGACATGACCGAGGACCTCGGCCTGTCCAGCGCCGACCTCCAGTGGGTCATCGACGGCTACACCGTCCCGTACGCCGCGCTGATGCTGCTGCTCGGCGCGATAGGCGACAAGTACAGCCGCCGGGGTGCGCTCGTCCTCGGGCTGGTCGTGTTCGCCGGCGGTGCAGTCTCCGGCTACCTCGCCGGCAGCGCCACCGGGGTGATCGCGGCGCGTGCCGTGATGGGTGCCGGCGCCGCGATGATCATGCCTGCCACGCTGTCCCTGCTCGCGGCGACCTTCCCGCGCGCCGAACGCGCCAAGGCCATCACCCTGTGGACCGCCACGGCCGGACTCGCCATCGCGGCCGGTCCGCTGGTCGCCGGGGCGCTGCTGGAGCACCACGGCTGGTCGTCGACGTTCCTCATCAACGTCCCCGTCGCCGCCCTGGCCATCGTCGGCGCGCTCGTCCTCGTACCGCCGTCCAAGGCCGGTCACCACGGGCGCATCGACTACGGCGGCGGACTGCTGTCGGTGGTGTGGATCGGCGCGCTCGTCTACACGATCATCGAGGGTCCGCACTTCGGCTGGGGCGCCAAGGCGGTCACGGCGGCCGTCGTCGCGGGCGTCGCGCTCGTGGCCTTCGTGCTCTGGGAGCTGCGCCACCCGCGTCCCGTCCTCGACGTGCGCCGCTTCACCGACCGCGGCTTCGCGGGTTCCAACCTCGCCGTCGCCCTGTTCTTCCTGGCCGTCTTCGGTGCCTTCTACTACCTGACCCAGCACCTCCAGTTCGTCCTCGGCTACGACGCCCTGGATACGGGCCTGCGCATGCTGCCGCTGGCCGGTGCCGTGTTCGTGGGCTCCGCCCTCACCGGCTACCTCACCCCGCGGGTCGGCATGAAGTGGACCGTCACGGCCGGCATGGTCGGCGGTACGGCGGCCCTCGCGCTGCTCACCCAGGTCGACTCCGGGTCGTCGTACGGCGACTTCGTCGCGCCGCTGATCGTGCTCGGCCTCGCGATCGGGCTGGCGCTGTCGCCCTGCACGGACGCGATCATGGGGGCGTTCCCGGAGTCCGAGCTGGGCGTCGGCGGAGCGGTGAACGACACGTCGCTGGAGCTCGGCGGCTCGCTCGGCATCGCCGTCCTCGGCTCGCTGCTGGCGACGTCGTACTCGGGGCACCTCTCGGACGCGACGGCCGGCAGCCGGCTCCCCGGCTCCTCCCTGGAGACGGCCCAGGACTCCGTCGGTGCCGGGTACGCCGTGGCACAGGGCATCGGGGACCGGGCCCGGCAGCTGGCCGAGCAGGCCGCGCACACGAGTGACCCGCAGCAGGCGGAAAAACTGCGGGCGCAGGCCGGGCAACTGGCCGACGGGGCACGGCAGATGGCCGACGCGGTGGGATCCTCCTTCGCGGACGCGGTCGCGCACACCAGTCTGGCCGGGGCCGTGATCCTCGGTGTCGGTACGGTGGTCGTGGCCGTGTTGCTGCCGCGTAAGGGGAAGGCCGTGGACGAAGGCGCCGAGGACAGGGAGTTGGAGTCCGTCGGTTAGTTCCGCGCCCCCGAGAAGAGGCCTGACGTACGGAGGGACGCATGGGGGAAGCGGGCGAGGTCGAGATCATGAGCTCGGACGAGTACCGGGCCCGGTACGGAGCGGAGCGGGAGGCGTCTCCGTTGTCCATGGAGCAGGTCGGTGAGCTGTTCCAGGAGTTCCTGACGGCGGTGGCCCGACCCGGGCGGCAGGACCGCGACGGTGCCCGTGATCTGTCCGGACGGCTCCGGGAGCATCTGGGGGCCGGCGCCGGGGAGCGGCCCGTGGTCAAGGTGGCCTATCCCCCCTACGACCTGCCCAACGTGCATCTCGCGCTGGAGCGCTGGTTCGCGGGGGAGGGGCGGTCGTCCGAGCTCATCGGCATGCGCGGGGCGCAGCACCACGGTGACCTCACGCTCGGCGACATCCTCGAAGCGGCCGACCGGTACGGCCGGTTCACCGTCGGGGCCGTCGACTACGCCCAGCTGCCGGTCTCACCCGACGCCGAACTCGCCTGCGTCTCCTGCGGCTTCTACCTCGGGGCCGAGGGCGAGGAGCGGTTCGCCGTGCTGCTGCGCGGGCCGCAGGACGAGTACGGCCGCAACAAGGTGGAGATCGAGGTGCTGGCCGGTCAGAAGGAGTTCGCCGACCGGCTGCTCGCCGAGATCGACGTGCTCGTGCGCGAGCTCAACATCTTCCGGGGGCAGATCCTGTCCTTCGAGGGCTCGGAGTTCGGCACCGGCCTCGGACCGTTCCGCTTCCACCGCAGGCCCGGACTCACCCGGGACGACATCGTGCTGCCCGACGGGCTGCTGGAGCGGGTGGAGCGGCAGGTCGTGGGCGTGGCCCGGCGCCGGGAGCAACTGCGCGCGGCCGGCCAGCACCTGCGCCGCGGCCTGCTGCTGTACGGACCGCCCGGCACCGGCAAGACCCACACCATCCGCTACCTCCTCTCCCACCTGCCCGAGTTCACGGTCGTCGTCCTGTCCGGGACGGGCATCGAGGCCATCGGCCCGGCCTGCGCCCTGGCCCGGATGCTCCAGCCCGCGCTGGTCGTCCTGGAGGACTGCGACCTGATCGCCGAGGCCCGCGACTACGGCGGCGGCGAGCAGCCGCTGCTCTTCCAGATCCTGAACGAGATGGACGGCCTCGGCGACGACACCGACGTCGCCTTCCTGCTCACCACCAACCGCGCCGACCTGCTGGAACCGGCCCTCGCCCAGCGCCCCGGCCGCGTCGACCTCGCCGTGGAGATCCCCCTGCCGGACGCGGACGGCCGTGCCCGTCTGCTCGGCCTGTACGGCTCCGGCCTCGGCCTGGACCAGGACATCACCGACGAGGTGGTGGCCCGCACGGAGGGCACGACGGCGTCCTTCACCAAGGAGCTCGTCCGCCGGTCCGTGCTCATCGCCGCCGAGCGCGAGTCGCCCCGCACCGAGGCACGGGACGTCCGCGCCGCCCTCGGCGAACTCCTCTCCGACCACGACCGGCTGACCCGGCGACTGCTCGGGGTGCGGGGCGCCGAGGACGAGGAGCAAGGCCTGGACGACTCCTTCGAGTGACCGGCCTCAGGGCCCGGCGGCCTAGGGCGTGTCCGTAAAGTCCCGTCGTCCGCCTGGAGGGCGGGCCCCGCGGCGTTCGGTGCGTGCTCTGGGGGTCCCCCCGGCCGAAGGCTGGGGGAGTGCCGGGCGGACGCCCGCGTACTGTGTACGTGGGTGTTCGCACGGTGCGGCGAGTGGGGGCACCTCCCACGCCCTTAAGGCAGTGGGGGAGCGTGCCGGGCGTCGCGGGGCAGGCGGGACTTTGCGGACACGCCCTAGTCCAGGCGTGCCCGTTCCTCCGGGCCGAGCCGCAGGTCCGCCGCGGCCGCCGAGTCCCTGGCCGTCTCCGGCCGGCTCGCCCCCGGGATGGGGACGACGGCGGGGGAGCGCGCCAGCAGCCAGGCCAGACCGACCTGCTGGGGGCTGACCCCGCGGTCCGCCGCGACCTCGTGGAAGGCGGCCAGGCGGGCCCTGCCCTCGGTGCGCGACGGCCCGTCCAGAGAGCTGCGGGCCAGCCCGCCCAGCGGGCTCCACGGCAGGAACGCCAGCCCCAGTTCCGCGCACAGCCGCAGCTCCGGCTCGCTGTCCCGGACGGCGGGGGAGTACCGGTTCTGCACCGACACCAGCTTCTCGCCGAGGATCTCGCGCGCCCGGCGGATCTGATCCGCGTCCGTGTTGGACAGCCCGGCCAGTCGGATCGTGCCCGCGTCGAGCAGTTCGCGCAGGGCACCGACGGATTCCTCGAAGGGCACGTCGGGGTCCGGCTTGTGGAGTTGGTAGAGGCCGATCGCCTCCACACCGAGGCGCTTGCGGGAGGCCTCGGCGGCGGCCTTGAGGTGGCGCGGGGAGCCGTTCACCGTCCAGTCGCCGCCGGCCGGGCGGCCACGCCCGCCCTTCGTCGCCACCAGCACGCCGGAGGTGTCACCGCCGTACGTGGCCAGCGCGCGGGCCAGCAGCCGCTCGTTGTGGCCGGGCTCCGCGCCCGGCAGATGGTACGAGTCGGCCGTGTCGAGGAGGGTCACGCCCGCGTCGAGCGCGGCGTGCACGGTGGCCAGCGCGCGCTCCTCGTCCGGGCGGCCCTCGATGGACAGCGGCATCGCGCCGAGCCCGATCGCGCTCACCCGCAGCCCGCCGAGTGTCCTGTACCGCATGTCAGTCGCCCTTCCCGAGCGTCTCGGCGACGGCACGCGGCAGCCACTGCCGGGCGTCGCCGAAGCTGAAGCCGAGCCGGGCGGCCCGGGCGTTGTCCATGCCGTAGGACCGGCGGAAGGAGAACGGGGAGACCTCGCCGACCTCGACGGGCCGGAACACCGTCCGGCCGTCCGGGACGTGCGCGGCCACCGCCTCGCACAACTCCTCGGTGGTCAGCGTGCCGTGGGAGGCGGCGTTCACCGGCCCGGTGAAGCCCTCGCCCGCCGCCCAGGCGAGGAACCGGCCGATCTCCTCGACGTGGACGTAGGTGGCGGGCCGGTTCACCGCCGGCACGGCGATCGGCTCGCCGGTGCGCATCCGCTCGGCGTAGTGGGCCAGCCGCCCGGTGAAGTCGTCGGCCCCGCCCAGCACATGGGCCACCCGCACCGCCGCGTACGGGAACGCCGGGCCGCCGGCCGCGAGGACCGCCTCGGCCTGCCGCTTGCCCTCGCCGTAGTTCGCCTCCAGGAACGCCGGGTCGTCCCAGGGCAGCGAGAGGTCGACGGTGACCGTGGCCGGGTCGACGGCCTCCTCGCGCACGAGGGCGGGGGAGTCCTCGTACTCGTACACCTCGACCGTGGAGGTCATCACATAGCGCCGGGTGCGGCCGGAGAAGACGCGGCGGGTGAGTGCCGCCTGGCGGGGTGTGTAGCAGACCTGGTCGACGACGACGTCGAAGACGCGCGAGCCGAGCGCACCCGTCAGGGACCGCTCGTCGTCCCGGTCGGCGACCACGTGCTCCACACCGGCGGGCGGCGGAGAGGACCCCCGGTTCAGCACCGTGACGCGGTGCCCTTCGGCGAGCAGCCGTGCGAGCAGACGCTTTCCGACGTAACGGTTCCCGCCGATGACCAGGACTTCCAGGGCCTTTTCCATGACCATAATTCTCCTGGCGCACGCTCACGCCTTGAAGGGGGAACCATGGGAGTTCAGGCCGCGACGCCGAAAGAACCACGGCATCCACGCCTCGCCGCCGACGAAACGTCGGTGGCCTTCGACGCGCTGGACCGGCAGATCCTCCAGCTCCTCCAGACCGACGGCCGGATCAAGCTCAGCGAGCTGGGCCGCCGGGTCCGGCTCAGCCCGGCGGCGGTCACCGAACGCGTGCGACGACTGGAAGGGGCGGGTGTGATCAGCGGCTACGGCGCCCATGTCGTGCCGGCCCGGCTCGGCTACGGCATCCAGGCGTTCATCCGGGTCGACCCGCACGGCGGCTACAACCTCAAGCATCCGCGGACCCTGGAGCTGATCGAGCGGCCCGAGATCACCGAGGTGCACCACGTGGTCGGGGAGGACTGCTGGATCCTCAAGGCCGCCGTCCGGGACACCGTCCACCTGGAGGAGGTGCTGGAGGCGGTCTCCGCGCTGGGCCGCACCACGACGTCGATCGTGCTGACCTCCCCGGTGGAGCGGAAACCGCTGTTGCCTTGACGTCGGCGTCAAGGACTACGTTCGACGGCATGCGAATCGGCGAGCTGGCCGCACGGGCCGGGACCACGACGCGGACGCTGCGGTACTACGAGTCGCGGGGGCTGCTGCCCGCGCGGCGCGAGGGCAACGGGTACCGCACGTACGACGAGTGCGACCTGAAGCTGCTGGAGCAGATCAGGACGTTGCAGGACTTCGGGTTCGACCTGGAGGAGACGCGTCCCTTCGTGGAGTGTCTGCGGGCCGGGCACCCCGAGGGCGACACATGTCCGGCCTCGCTCGCGGTCTACCGGCGCAAGCTGGACGAACTCGACTCCCTGATCGGCCAGCTGACGGCCGTGCGGGAGACGGTCGCCCGGGAGCTGGCGCGGGCCGAGCTGGCCGCCGAGGCGGCGGCTCCGGGAGGCCCGGAGCCGCGGTGCGAACTGGGGAGGCACACGTGGTGATCGAAGTGACGGACGCGGACTTCGAGGCGGAGGTGATCGGCGCGGACCTGCCGGTGCTGGTGGAGTTCACCGCCGACTGGTGTCCGCCCTGCCGGCAGATGGGGCCGGTGCTGAAGGCCCTCGCCTCCGAGGAGGGCGACCGGCTGAAGGTGGTGCAGCTCGACGTGGACGCCAACCCGGGGACCACGAACGCCTACAAGGTGCTGTCGATGCCGACGTTCATGGTGTTCCGCGGCGGTGAGCCCGTGAAGTCGATGGTGGGCGCGCGGGCCAAGCGGCGGCTGCTGGAGGAACTGGCCGACGTGCTGTAGGCGACGCGCCCGGAAACGAGTAAATCCCCCGAGCAATTGCGCTCGGGGGATTTCCTTGCGTATATTTGTCTGTTCGTGACTTCAAGTCGATTGAAGCCACAGTTAAGTTCAGTGAGCACAGTATATCCGGGCGGGAGCGGAATTGTCAAACACCGAATTTCCGGACGATGAATTGCGGCACGAGCAGGAATTCATCGACGGGTTGTACGCGCGCGTGGACGCGCTGCGCGGCGACGCCGAGACCTCCGTCACGGACGCGCTCGCGCAGGGCAACACCCCCATGCAGGCCAGACTCGAGCGGGACATCCTCGTGGCCGAGCGCTCCGGGCTGCTCGCCGCGCTGAACGCGGTGGACGGCTCCCTGTGCTTCGGCCGGATCGACCTCACCTCTGGTGTCACCCACCACATCGGACGCATCGGCCTGCGCAGGGACGACGCCGACCGCACACCGGTCCTGATCGACTGGCGTGCCGACGTCGCCCGCCCCTTCTACCTGGCCACCGGCCACACCCCGATGGGGCTGAGGCGCCGGCGGCACATCGCCACCGACGGCCGCCGGGTCACCCACCTGCACGACGAGATCCTCGACCTCGGCGACGAGACCCGCACCGGCCACGAGGACCCGTCGGGCGACGCCGTGCTGCTCGCCGCGCTCAATTCCGCGCGCACCGGCCGGATGAGCGACATCGTGCAGACCATCCAGGCCGACCAGGACCGCATCATCCGCGCCCCGCACCGCGGCGTGCTCGTGGTGGAGGGCGGGCCGGGCACCGGCAAGACGGCCGTCGCCCTGCACCGCGCCGCGTATCTGCTGTATGAGCACCGGGAACTGCTCGCCAAGCGGGCGGTGCTGATCGTCGGCCCCAACCCGGCGTTCCTCGGCTACATCGGCGAGGTGCTGCCCTCCCTCGGCGAGACCGGCGTGCTCCTCGCGACCGTCGGCGAGCTGTTCCCCGGGGTGAAGGCGACCGCCACCGACACGCCGGAGGCCGCCGCCGTGAAGGGCCGCGCGGAGATGGCCGACGTCCTCGCCGAGGTCGTGCGCAGCCGGCAGGCACTGCCCGACCCGGTGATCACGATCGAGCACGAGCGCGAGGTGCTCATGCTCGACGACGGCCTCGTCGGCGTCGCCCGCGAGCGCACGCGTGCCGCGAAGCTGCCGCACAACGCGTCCCGCGAGCACTTCGAGGGGCACATCCTCAACACCCTCACCGAGCTGTACGCCGAGCGGATCGGCACCGACCCCTTCGACGGGTCCAGCCTGCTCGACCCCAGCGACATCACCCAGATCCGCGACGACCTCGCCGAGAACCCCGAGGTCTGGGCGGCCATCGACCGGCTGTGGCCGCTGCTGACCCCGCAGCGGCTCGTCGCCGACTTCCTCGCCGCGCCCGAGGAGTTCCTGCCCGCCGAGGACGCCGCCGCCGTACGCCGCCCGGTGACCCGGCGCTGGACCGTCGCGGACGTGCCGCTGCTCGACGAGGCCGCCGAACTCCTCGGCGAGGACGACCGGCTGGCCCGGGAGCGCGCGCAGCGTGAGCGGGAGCGGCAGATCGCCTACGCGCAGGGCGTGCTGGACGTGTCGTACGCGTCCCGGACGTACGAGTTCGAGGACAAGGAGGAGGACGACCCCGAGTCCTCCGAGGTGCTGTCCGCGCACGACATCATCGACGCCGAGCGGTTCGCCGAACGGCACGAGGAGGACGACCACCGCAGCGCCGCCGAGCGCGCCGCCGCCGACCGCACCTGGGCGTTCGGGCACATCATCGTGGACGAGGCGCAGGAGCTGTCGCCGATGGCGTGGCGGCTGCTGATGCGGCGCAGCCCGACCCGCTCGATGACGCTCGTCGGCGACCCCGCGCAGACCGCGGAGGCCGCCGGTGTCGGCTCCTGGTCGGGCATCCTCGCCCCGTACGTCGAGGACCGCTGGGAGCACACCCGGCTGGGCGTCAACTACCGCACCCCGGCCGAGATCATGGACGTCGCCGCGGCCGTGGTACGCGCCGAGCAGCCGGACTTCGAGCCGCCGAGCTCGGTCCGCTCCACGGGCGTACGCCCCTGGGCGCGGGCCACCGACGACCTCCCGGGCGCCGTCGCCAAGGCGGTCGGGGAGCTCACCCCTGACGAGGGACGGCTCGCCGTGATCGCCCCGCGCGACCTCCACCGCGGCCTCGCGGCCCGGTTGGACGGCGTGACGGCGGGCGCCGAACCCGACCTCACCCGGTCGGTCGTCCTCCTCGACCCGCGCCAGGCCAAGGGCCTGGAGTTCGACTCCGTCCTCGTGGTCGAGCCCGGCCGCTACGGCACCAGCGACCTGTACGTCGCCCTGACGCGGGCCACCCAGCGACTGGGGGTGCTGCACACCGGGGAGCTGCCGAAGGCTCTGGGCGAGCACTTCGGGTAGGGACGGCTGTTCGTCGTGCCACCCCGGGGAGCGGCACGGGGAGTGGGGTGGCACGCCTCATGCCGTCACCCCACCAGGGCCCGGGCGACGGGCTGTGACGGAAGGCCGTCCCTCCCGTCACAGCGGTGTCACCGGCCGCCGCCTACGCCGGGCGCAGCCACACCGTCGACAGCGGCGGCAGGGTCAGCCGGATGCTCGCCGGGCGGCCGTGCCACGGCTGGGCCTCCGGCTTGACCGGGTCGGGATTGGTGACGTCGCTGCCCCCGTAGGCGGCGGCGTCGGTGTTGACGGCCTCGTGCCAGGCGGGGACGTCCTCGGGCACGCCCAGGCGGTAGTCGGGGCGGACGACCGGCGCGAAGTTGGACACCGACAGCAGCGGGTTGCCCTCCGGGTCCAGCCTCAGGAACGCCACGACGTTGTCGTCGGCGGCGTCCCCGGCCACCCATTCAAAACCGGCCGGGTCCGTGTCGAGCCGCCACAGCGCCTCAGTCGCGCGGTAGACGGTGTTGAGGTCGCGGACCAGGTCGCGCACGCCCCGGTGCTCGGCCTCGGCCCCGTAGCCCGGATCGAGGAGCCACCAGTCCGGACCGTGCGCCTCGGACCACTCGGCGCCCTGGGCGAACTCCTGCCCCATGAACAGCAGCTGCTTGCCGGGGTGGGCCCACATGAAGCCCAGGTACGCCCGGTGGTTGGCGCGCTGCTGCCACCAGTCGTCCGGCATCTTCGAGACCAGGGAGCGCTTGCCGTGCACGACCTCGTCGTGGGAGATGGGCAGGACGTAGTTCTCGCTGTACGCGTACACCATCGAGAACGTCATCTCGTGGTGGTGGTGCTTGCGGTACACCGGCTCGTGGCTCATGTACTGGAGCGAGTCGTGCATCCAGCCCATGTTCCACTTCAGCCCGAACCCGAGCCCGCCGAAGCCGCTCGGGCCCTTGTGGTGGGTGGCCCGGGTGACGCCGTCCCAGGCGGTCGACTCCTCGGCGATCGTGACCACGCCGGGCACCCGTCGGTAGAGCGTCGCGTTCATCTCCTGGAGGAACGCCACCGCGTCCAGGTTCTCCCGGCCGCCGTGCTCGTTGGGCGTCCACTGGCCCGGCTCACGCGAGTAGTCGAGGTACAGCATCGACGCCACCGCGTCCACGCGCAGCCCGTCGATGTGGAACTCCTCGCACCAGTACAGGGCGTTCGCGACGAGGAAGTTGCGCACCTCGTTGCGTCCGAAGTCGAACTCCAGCGTGCCCCAGTCGGGGTGCGCGGCCCGCAGCGGATCCGCGTGCTCGTACAGGGGCCGGCCGTCGAACTCGGCCAGCGCCCAGTCGTCGCGCGGGAAGTGCGCGGGCACCCAGTCCATCAGCACGCCGATGCCGGCCCGGTGGAGCGCGTCGACCAGGTACCGGAAGTCGTCGGGCGTGCCCAGCCGGGCCGTCGGCGCGTAGAAGCCGGTGACCTGATAGCCCCAGGAGCCGCCGAACGGATGCTCGGCGACCGGCATCAGCTCCACGTGCGTGAAGCCCAGGTTCTTGACGTACGCCGGGAGCTGCTCGGCGAGTTGGCGGTATGTCAGTCCCGGCCGCCAGGACGGCAGGTGCACCTCGTACACCGAGAACGGCGCCTCGTGCGCCGGTGCCTCGGCGCGCCGGTCCAGCCACTCGGCGTCGCCCCACTCGTACCCCGAGGACGTGATGACCGACGAGGTCGCGGGCGGCACCTCCGTGCGGCGGGCCATCGGGTCGGCGCGCATCGTCTTCGAACCGTCGGGGCGGGTGATCTCGAACTTGTACAGCTCGCCCTCGCCGATGTCCGGCAGGAACAGCTCCCACACGCCCGACGAGCCCAGCGACCGCATGACGTGCCCGGTGCCGTCCCAGAAGTTGAAGGTGCCGGCCACGCGCAGGCCCAGCGCGTTCGGCGCCCACACCGAGAACCGGGTGCCGGTCACGCCCTGGTGGGTCATCGGGTGCGCGCCCAGCGCCGTCCACAGCTCCTCGTGCCGGCCCTCGCCGATCAGGTGCAGGTCGAGGTCGCCCAGCGTGGGCAGGAAACGGTAGGCGTCCTCGGTGTCGAGGACCGTCCCCTCGTACTCCACGAGCAGCCGGTACTCCGGGACCTCCCGCAGCGGCAGCAGTCCGGAGAAGAACCCCTCCCCGTCGTCCTGCAACTCCGCCCGCACCTCGCCCGCGACGACGGTCACCGACAGGGCGTACGGCCGGAACGCCCGGAACGCGATCCCGCCGGGCACGGGGTGTGCGCCGAGCACGGAGTGCGGGTCGTGATGCGTGCCGTTGAGCAGCCGGTCCCGGTCCGCCGCGCCGAGGGCGGGCGAAACGGCGAGCTCCATCTCCGGCGGGACGGTCTGGGCGGAGGCGGCGGTGGCCTTCCCCGCGGTGGCCGTCCCTGCGGTGGCCTTCTTGGCCGTGGCCTTCTTCGCGGGGGCCTTCTTGGCGGGAGGGTTGGCGGCGGTTGCTTTGGTGGCGGTGGCCTTGGTGGCTGCCGCCTTCGCCGTCGTGGCCTTCTTGGCGACCGCCTTCTTGGTCGTCGTCTTCTTGGCAACCGCCTTCGTGGCCGTCGCCTTGGTGGCTGCGGCCTTCTTGGCTGTGGCCTTCTTCGCGGTCGTCTTCTTGGCGGCCGTCTTCTTCGCGGCCGTCTTCTTCGCGGCCGTCTTCTCGGCCGTGGCCTTCGTCGCGGCCACCTTCTCGGCTGTCGCCTTCGCCGCGGTGGCCTTCTCAGGAGCCGCCTTCTTCGCGACGGCCTTCTTCGCGGTCGTCTTCGCCGGGGCCGTCTTCTTGGCCGTCGCCTTCGTCGCGGGTGACTGCGTGACGGCCGTCTTCTTGACGGCGGCCTTCTTCGCGGGGGCCGTCGCCTTCCTGGCCGCCGCCTGTTTCGGCACCGCCGTCTTCTTCGCGGCACTCTTCTTCTGGGCGGCCGTGGGCTGCTCGGGGATCTTCTCCCCGGCCGTCCCCTTGGGGCGGGAACCGCTGGACTCAGGGCGGGGGGTCACGGGCGGAGCCTCCAGGACGCAGGTGGGTCAGTCATGTCAGGTCAGGTCAGGTGGCCGGACGAGGCGAGCCGGTCTATGGCGGCCAGGGGCACCGGCAGCCAGTCTGGTCGGTGCCGGGCCTCGTACACCACCTCGTAGATCGCCTTGTCCGTCTCGTAGGCACGCAGCAGTACCGGGTCGGTGCGCGGATCGAGGCCGGAGGCCTCGGCGTACCCGGAGCAGTAGGCGGACCGGCAGGTCTCGGCCCAGTCCGGCTGCGGCGGATCGGCCGAGCGGGCCGCGTAGTCGAAGGAGCGCAGCATGCCGGCCACGTCCCGCACCGCCGGCTGCGGCATGCGCCGCTCGGCCAGCGGCCGGGCCGGCTCGCCCTCGAAGTCGATCAGCTTCCACTCGCCGGCGGGCGAGCGCAGGCACTGCCCGAGGTGCAGATCGCCGTGCACGCGCTGCGCGGTCCAGGTGCGGCCCTCGGCGGCCAGATCGCCCAGCGCCGTGAACGCCGACCGCAGCCCGCCGGCGTACGGCCGCAGCGAGGGCACCGCCTGCACGGCCGCCTCCAGCCGCTCGATCATGCCGTCCACCATGAGCTGGAGCTGCATGTGACCGAGCGTGACCGTCGGCAGCGCCCGGGCCAGCGCGGTGTGCACCTCGGCGGTGGCCCGCCCCAGCGCCCGCGCCTCGGCGCCGAAGTCCTCGCCCTTGGCCAGCTCGCGCAGCGCCAGCTCCCAGCCGTCGGAGGCGCCCTGCACGAACGGCTGGAGCACGCCCAGCACATACGGCTGGCCGGCCAGGTCGGCCGGGCCTTGCGAGATCACCGGGTCCGCCGTGGGGTCGACGTCCGCGACCATCCAGGCCGTCGGCGCGGGCACCCGGGGGCAGCCCTCGCGCGCCAGCGCCAGCGGCAGTTCCAGGTCCGGGTTGACCCCGGGGACGATCCGGCGCAACAGCTTGAGGATGAACGTATCTCCGTAGACGATCGACGAGTTGGACTGTTCCGCGGTCACCACGCGCGGCACCAGACCGGACCGGATGTCCTGGTCGAGGTCCCGCTCGAAGCGGAGCCCGCCGATCCGGGCCTGGGTGCGCAGCGCCTCCAGGAGCAGCTCGGCGGGCCTGGCGTCGTGCAGGGCGTCGTAGGCCGTCCGGCCGGCCAGCGGCCCGGTCGACAGGTGTCCGATCAGCGCGGGCGCCAGCCGAGGCGGCAGCGCCTCGCGCACGCCTATCAGCAGCTGGTAACAGTCGCCGGGATGGCCGGGCGCGCCATGGGACGGCACGAGCGGCTGATGGGCGCGGACGAGCAGGTGGTACAGGCCGAGCTTGCCCGCGGCCGGGAGCAGCTCGGTGGCCTCGACCAGCGTGAACCCGGTGACCGGACGCCCCTTGCCCGCGAACCAGCGCTGCCGCGGCAGCCACTCCCGCAGCAGCGGATCGAGGGAGGCAAGGAGGCCGGGCGGGGTGGTGACGGTGCGTGTGACGGCTTCCGACATGGCGTCGCGTCCTTTCACCCATGATTGGTGCGCCTCCGGGGCCTTCAGCAGGTGCCGGCGGCGCCCCTCCGGCTCACGCGGGTGGGCGGGGTGTTACTGATGCGTGCCCCGGGCGGGGCGGGAGAAACGCCCCGCCACGGGGGTTTGCGTCCCGCCCCGCAATTCAGGCCTCGTCAGGCCGTCTCAGGCCTCACAGGGTGTCCCTGCGCAGCCGGAACCAGTAGAAACCGTGACCCGCCAGGGTCAGCAGATACGGCAGCTCGCCGATCGCCGGGAAACGGACCCCGCCGAACAGCTCCACCGGGTGCCGCCCCTCGAAGGCGCTCAGATCGAGCTCCGTGGGCTGCGCGAAACGCGAGAAGTTGTTCACGCACAGCACCAGATCGTCCTCGTACTCCCGCAGGAACGCCAGGACCGCCGGGTTCGTCGACGGCAGCTCGGTGTACGAACCGAGGCCGAAGGCCGGGTTCTGCTTGCGGATCTCGATCATGCGGCGGGTCCAGTGCAGCAGCGACGACGGCGAGGCCATGGACGCCTCGACGTTCGTCACCTGGTAGCCGTGGACCGGGTCCATGATCGTGGGCAGGAACAACCGTCCCGGATCGCAGGAGGAGAACCCCGCGTTGCGGTCCGGCGTCCACTGCATCGGCGTGCGCACCGCGTCCCGGTCACCGAGCCAGATGTTGTCGCCCATGCCGATCTCGTCGCCGTAGTACAGGATCGGCGAGCCCGGCAGCGACAGCAGCAGGGCCGTGAACAGCTCGATCTGGTTGCGGTCGTTGTCCAGCAGCGGGGCGAGACGGCGCCGGATGCCGATGTTGGCGCGCATCCGCGGGTCCTTGGCGTACTCGGCCCACATGTAGTCGCGCTCTTCGTCGGTGACCATCTCGAGCGTCAGCTCGTCGTGGTTGCGCAGGAAGATGCCCCACTGGCAGCCCGAGGGGATGGCCGGGGTCTTGGCGAGGATCTCGGAGACGGGGTAGCGGGACTCGCGCCGCACGGCCATGAAGATGCGTGGCATGACCGGGAAGTGGAAGGCCATGTGGCACTCGTCGCCGCCGGCCGCGTAGTCGCCGAAGTAGTCGACGACGTCCTCGGGCCACTGGTTGGCCTCCGCCAGCAGCACCGTGTCCGGGTACTGCGCGTCGATCTCCTTGCGCACCCGCTTCAGGAAGTCGTGGGTGGCCGGGAGGTTCTCGCAGTTGGTGCCCTCCTCCTGGTACAGGTACGGCACCGCGTCCAGCCGGAAGCCGTCGATGCCCAGGTCCAGCCAGAACTTCAGCGCGGAGATCATCTCCTCCTGCACGGCCGGGTTCTCGTAGTTGAGGTCCGGCTGGTGCGAGAAGAAACGATGCCAGTAGTACTGCTTGCGGACCGGGTCGTAGGTCCAGTTGGAGGCCTCGGTGTCGACGAAGATGATCCGCGCGTCCTGGAACTGCTTGTCGTCGTCCGCCCACACGTAGTAGTCGCCGTAGGGGCCGTCGGGGTCCTTCCTCGACTCCTGGAACCACGGGTGCTGGTCGCTGGTGTGGTTCATGACGAAGTCGATGATCACACGCATGCCGCGCTGGTGGGCGGCGTCGACGAACTCCACGAAGTCGGCCAGGTCACCGAATTCCGGCAGCACGGCGGTGTAGTCCGAGACGTCGTAGCCGCCGTCCCGGAGCGGCGATTTGAAGAACGGCGGCAGCCACAGGCAGTCGACGCCGAGCCACTGGAGGTAGTCGAGCTTTGCGGTCAGGCCCTTCAGGTCACCGACGCCGTCACCGTTGCTGTCCTGGAACGAGCGGACGAGCACCTCGTAGAAGACGGCGCGCTTGAACCACTCCGGGTCCCGGTCCCTGGCGGGAGTGTCCTCGAAGGTGTCCGGCACGGGTTCGTTGACGATCATGTTGTGGGTGACCCTCCGATCTGCGGGGTGGACGGTCGCAGAACCGAGAAGACATGCGCGGGCCTACGGCCCGGTTCGAGGCGCACGTAGTTGGCCCTGCCCCAGTGATAGGTCTCGCCGGTGAGCTCGTCGCGCACCGGCACCGACTCGTGCCAGTCCAGGCCGAGTTGCGGCATGTCCAACGAGACCGTGGCCTCCTGGGTGTGGTGGGGGTCGAGGTTGGCGACCACCAGAACCGTGTTCGAACCCTGCCGCTTCGAGTAGACGATCACCGCCTCCTGGTCCGCGTGGTGGAAGTGGAGGTCGCGCAGCTGCTGGAGCGCCGGGTTCTCCCGGCGGATGGTGTTGAGCCTGGTGAGCAGCGGGGTGATGGTGCGTCCCTCGCGTTCGGCGGTCTCCCAGTCGCGGTGCCTGAGCTGGTACTTCTCCGAGTCGAGGTACTCCTCGCTGCCTTCCCTGAGCGGGGTGTTCTCGCACAGTTCGTAGCCGGAGTAGATGCCCCAGGCCGGCGACAGCGTGGCGGCGAGGACGGCGCGGACCTCGAAGGCGGGGCGGCCGCCGTGCTGGAGGTAGGCGTGCAGGATGTCGGGGGTGTTGGCGAAGAAGTTCGGCCGCATGTACGAGGCGGCCTCGCCCGACAGCTCCGTGAGGTACTCGGTCAGCTCTTCCTTGGTGTTGCGCCAGGTGAAGTACGTGTAGGACTGCTGGAAGCCGATCTGGGCCAGGGTGTGCATCATCGCCGGGCGGGTGAACGCCTCCGCCAGGAAGATCACATCGGGGTCGGTGCGGTTGATGTCCGCGATGACCCGCTCCCAGAAGACGACCGGCTTGGTGTGCGGGTTGTCCACCCGGAAGATCCGCACCCCGCAGTCCATCCAGTGCCGCAGTACCCGGCAGGTCTCGGCGATCAGGCCGTCCATGTCGGCGTCGAAGGCGATGGGGTAGATGTCCTGGTACTTCTTCGGCGGGTTCTCCGCGTAGGCGATGGTGCCGTCGGGGCGGTGGTGGAACCACTCGGGGTGTTTTTGCACCCAGGGTGGTCCGGGGAGCACTGCAGCGCGAAGTCCAGCGCGACCTCCATGCCCAGCTCCCGGGCCTGGGCCACGAACCAGGTGAAGTCGTCCAGGGTGCCCAGATCGGGGTGGACGGCGTCGTGGCCGCCCTCCGGCGAGCCGATCGCCCAGGGCACGCCGACGTCGTCGGGGCCGGGGGAGAGGGTGTTGTTCCTGCCCTTGCGGAAGGTGGTGCCGATCGGGTGGATGGGGGGCAGGTAGACCACGTCGAAGCCCATCGCCGCGATCGCCGGCAGCCGTCGGGCGGCGGTGCGGAAGGTGCCGTGCGGTTGCTGCCGGGTGCCCTCCGAGCGGGGGAAGAACTCGTACCAGGAGCCGTACAGGGCCCGCTCCCGCTCGACGAGCAGGGGCAGCGGCTCGGAGGTGGTGACCAGGTCCCGCAGCGGATGCCGGGCCAGCACCTCGTCCACCTGAGGCGTCAGCGCCGCCGCCAGCCGCGCCGCCGCCGGGCGGGTCTCGTCCCGCAGGGATTCGACGGCCGCGAGGATCACGGCACGTCGGCCCCCCTCCTCGGGCACACCGGCGGCCGCCCTCTCGTACAGGCGCGCGCCCTCCTCCAGGACGGTGTCCGTGTCCATGCCCGCCGGGATCTTGATCTGCGCGTGATGGCGCCACGTGCTGACCGGATCGCCCCACGCCTCCACGGCGAACGTCCACAGGCCGGGCTCGCCGGCCGTGACCTCGGCGCCCCACCGGTCCGTCCCGGGGGCCAGCTCCCGCATCGGCGTCCACGGGTCTGGGCGGCCCCCGGGATCCTTCAGGACGACATTGGCGGCGACCGCGTCGTGCCCCTCCCGGAACACGGTCGCCGAGATCTCGAAGGTCTCACCGGTCACGGCCTTGGCCGGGCGGCGCCCGCGCTGGACGACCGGGCGGACATCGAGAACGGGTATGCGCCCGACGGCGGTCGCCTCGCCCACGGGGGGTGGTTCCGGGACGTGCGGACCGGCGTCGGCCGGGCGCGCGGGACGTGACTCGCCGCCGGGCGCGCGCGCCCCGGTGCGGCGGGTGGGGGATGGTGACGAATGGTGCTTGGCGGGCATGACCGCTCCTGTCCGCGTCAACGTGGGTGGGCGGATGTCTGTGGGGAGGTGGGTCCTGCATGGTGCTCCTGAGAGGGGTACCCGGAGGAGCCTTCCCACCCTATTCGGGTGGGCAATCCGGCACTTTGTTAACTACTCACGCGTATGTCGACACACAAGACCGGCCTCGTCCGCGGCGGACGAGGCCGGCCCCTGCGCGTGGCTGCTCCTTCGCCCTAGGTGTGCGGCACCCGCAGTAACTTGTCCGGCGAGCCGGGACCCCGGCCGGAGATCTTCCCGGTCGCCGCTCCGTCGGCCAGGGCCTTCCCGACCTGGGCCGGAGCCGCCCTCGGGTGGTCGGCCAGATACAGTGCGGCGGCTCCCGCGGCATGCGGCGCCGCCATCGAGGTACCCGAGAACGTGGCCCGCGCCGTGTCGCTCGCCGCGGACGCGGAGGTGATGTGCACACCCGGAGCGAAGAGATCGAGGGCCGGACCGTGATTGGAGAAGGCCGGTTTTGCATCCCTCCGGTCGGTCGCGCCGACCGTGATCGCCTGCTTGACGCGCCCCGGCGAGTACAGACCCGCCGGCCTGCCGTCGTTGCCCGCGGCGACCGTGTAGGTGACGCCGGAGGCGATGGAGGCGCGGACGGCGGCGTCCAGCCGGTCGTTGCCCGGGCCGCCCAGGCTGAGGTTGGCGACGGCGGGTTTCTTCGCGTGCCGGGTCACCCAGTCGATCCCGGCGATCACCCGGGCCGTGGTGCCCGCCCCCGCGGCGTCGAGGACGCGTACGGAGACGACGCGGGCCTTCTTGGCGACACCGTGGTTCGTCCCGGCGACCGTGCCGGCGACGTGCGTGCCGTGGCCGTTGGCGTCCGAGGCGATCTCGTCGTTCCCGACGAAGTCCCAGCCGTGGCCCGCCCGGCCGCCGAAGTCCCGGTGCGTGGTCCGGACGCCGGTGTCGATCACGTACACGGTCACCCCGGCGCCCGCCGACTCCGGCCAGGTGTAGCTTCGGTCCAGCGGCAGACCCGGCTGGTCGACGCGGTCCAGCCCCCAGGAGGGCGGCTCGTGCCGGGTGCGGTCCAGCCGGACGCGGGTGTCCTGGACGACCGAGGCGACCCGGGGGTCGGCGGCGAGCCGCCCGGCCCGTCTCTCGTCGGTCCTGATCGCGTAGCCGTTCAGGACGGTGCCGTAGATGTGGCTGATGTCCACTCCGTACTTCTCGGCGAGGGCCCGTCCGGCCGCCGACGGAGCCCGTGTGCCCTCCTTCAGTGTCACCAGGTAACTTCCGTGCACGGAGCCGGGTTGTCCGGCGCCGAGTATCCGCCCCTCCGGTACGGCGTGCGCGGGCAGGGTGATGGCCGAAAACGCCGCGGCACAGATCGCCGCCGCCAGGCCCCCCGTCCAGCGCAGACGCCGTGCGCGCGTCCGTGCCATGGTCCGAGTTCCCCTCCTCGATTCGGCGTACGGCTGCCGCGCAGCACCGCGTGCGGCAGGCGCGGGCCGGTACGCCAGGGGCAGCCTCTCGTGGCGTGTGAAGCGCCACAAGGACGCCTATGGGGGCGGAATCGGCCATATCCGCGGATGGGGCGGTTCCGGACGATCGGGGATTGGGTGGCGGAGCTTCACCGGAGGCGGCACCGACGCCGGTACTGTCGTAGGTGACGTCGATGAAGCCCTGTGTCAGAACCCTGCGTCATCCTGCGAACGCGCCGAGGTGGAACCCGTGAAGGCGATCCGTCGATTCACCGTCCGACCCGTTCTCCCCGAACCCCTCCGGCCGCTCAGTGATCTGGCCCGCAACCTGCGCTGGTCGTGGCACGCGGAGACCCGTGACCTGTTCCAGTCCGTCGACCCCGAGCGCTGGGCCGCCTCGGGCGGCGACCCGGTCCGGCTGCTGGGCAGCGTGCCGCCCGCGCGGCTCGCGGACCTGGCCGGAGACGGCCGCTTCCTGCGCCGCCTCACCGCGGTCGCGGGCGATCTGAACGACTACATGACCGGCGACCGCTGGTACCAGGCCCAGCCCGACGAACTCCCCGCCGCGATCGCCTACTTCTCACCCGAGTTCGGCATCACGGCCGCCCTGCCGCAGTACTCCGGCGGCCTCGGCATCCTGGCCGGCGACCACCTGAAGGCGGCCAGCGACCTCGGCGTCCCGCTGATCGGTGTCGGCCTGCTCTACCGGCATGGCTACTTCCGCCAGACCCTGTCCCGGGACGGCTGGCAGCAGGAGCACTACCCCGTCCTCGACCCCAACGAGCTGCCCGTGGTCCTCCTGGAGGAGGCCGACGGCACCCCCGCCCAGGTCGCCCTCGCCCTGCCCGGCGGCAAGCAGCTCCACGCCCGGATCTGGCTGGCGCAGGTCGGCCGGGTCCCGCTGCTGATGCTGGACTCGGACGTCGAGGAGAACGACCTCGGCGAGCGCGGCGTGACCGACCGGCTCTACGGCGGCGGCAGCGAGCACCGGCTGCTCCAGGAGATGCTGCTCGGCATAGGAGGGGTCCGGGCGGTGCGCACGTACTGCCGGCTGACCGGGCACCCCGAGCCGGAGGTGTTCCACACGAACGAGGGACATGCCGGGTTCCTCGGTCTGGAGCGGATCGCCGAGCTCTGCGCCGAGGGCCTGGACTTCGACTCGGCGCTGGAGGCGGTCCGCTCCGGGACCGTCTTCACCACCCACACGCCCGTCCCGGCCGGCATCGACCGCTTCGACCGCGAGCTGGTCGCCCGCCACTTCGGCCCCGACGCCGAACTGCCCCGCATCGACGTCGAGCGCGTCCTCAGGCTCGGCATGGAGACCTACCCCGGCGGGGAGCCCAACCTGTTCAACATGGCCGTGATGGGCCTGCGCCTCGCCCAGCGCGCCAACGGCGTCTCCCTGCTGCACGGCAACGTCAGCCGCGAGATGTTCTCCGGCCTGTGGCCCGGGTTCGACACCGACGAGGTGCCGATCACCTCCGTGACGAACGGTGTGCACGCGCCCACCTGGGTCGCCCCGGAGGTGTTCCGGCTCGGCGCCCGGCAGATCGGCGTCCACCGCGCCGAGGACGCGCTGACCGTCGGCGGCTCGGACCGCTGGGACGCGGTGGCGGACATCCCCGACCAGGAGATCTGGGAGCTGCGGCGGGGGCTGCGCGAGCAGCTCGTGACGGAGGTGCGGGAGCGGCTGCGGGCCTCCTGGCGGCAGCGCGGCGCCCACACGGCCGAGCTGGGCTGGATCGACGGCGTGCTCGACCCGGACGTCCTCACCATCGGCTTCGCGCGGCGCGTCCCGTCGTACAAGCGCCTGACGCTGATGCTGCGCGATCGCGACCGGCTGATGGACCTGCTGCTGCATCCCGAGCGGCCGATCCAGATCGTCGTTGCGGGCAAGGCGCACCCCGCGGACGACGGCGGGAAGCGGCTGGTGCAGGAGCTGGTGCGGTTCGCGGACGATCCGCGGGTACGGCACCGGATCGTGTTCCTGCCGGACTACGGCATGGGGATGGCGCAGAAGCTGTACCCGGGGTGCGACATCTGGCTGAACAACCCTCTTAGGCCGCTGGAGGCCTGCGGCACGTCCGGGATGAAGGCGGCGCTCAACGGCTGTCTCAATCTGTCCGTCCTGGACGGGTGGTGGGACGAGTGGTTCCAGCCCGACTTCGGCTGGGCCATTCCCACGGCCGACGGTGTGGGGACCGACCCGGACCACCGCGACGACATAGAGGCCGCGGCGCTGTACGACCTGCTGGAGCAGCGGGTGACGCCCCGCTTCTACGAGCGGGGACGGAGCGGGCTGCCCGACCGGTGGATCGAGATGGTCCGCCAGACGCTGAGCCTGCTCGGGCCGAAGGTGCTGGCCGGGCGGATGGTCCGCGAGTACGTGGAGCGGCTCTACGCGCCCGCTGCGCTCTCCCACCGGTCCATGGGCCCGGACGCGGCGCGCGATCTCGCCGAGTGGAAGACCAGGGTGCGGGCGGCCTGGCCGGGGGTCACCGTCGACCATGTGGAGACGTCGGCGTCGGAGGTGCTTGCGGAGCTGGGTACGACGCTGGGGCTTCGCGTGCGGGTCGGTCTCGGCGAGCTCGGGCCGGAAGACGTGGAGGTGCAGGCCGTTTCGGGGCGGGTGGACGAGGAGGACCACATCGCTGACGCGGCGGTCGTTCCGTTGAAGCCGGTGGGGTCTCCCGACCAGGACGGGCGCTGGGTTTATGAGGGGCCCTTGTCACTGGATCGCACCGGGCCTTTTGGGTATACGGTGCGGATCCTGCCGGCTCACCGGCTGTTGGCTTCCAGTGCCGAGTTGGGGCTTGTGGCCGGGCCGTCTGAGGAGTTGGTGGAGGCTGCAGGGTTGTTGATGCGTTGAGGGTTGCCTGCGGGTGCGTGGGGGCTTGTTGCGCAGTTCCCCGCGCCCCTTCAGGCTTCCGCACCACCCTGCGTTGCCAGGTTCCGTAGGACATTGCCGCACCGCCGCGCATACGCGTGCTGGAAGCCCCTGGTTGCCGGGCCGCCGGCCCTTGCGTACCACTTTGCGGCGCGGCTGAAGGCGTTCACCGTCAGCCAGACCGTGCCGTCTCCCGTGCGGTCGACGACGAACGACTCCTCGCCGCTTTCCGGGTGGCCGGGCAACGTGCCGTAGGCCCAGCCGGCGCGGCGGGGCTCCTCGACCGTCCACACCACACGGCAGGGGGCCTTGATCATGCCGGCGAGGGTGACGGTGACGTCGACGCCGGGGGCGGCCCGGTCCGCGCCGGCGTCGATGCCGACGCCCAGGGCCCGGTGCATCTCCCAGGTGAGCACCGCCTCCGAGGCCCGGCGGAAGACCTCCTCGCCTTCCCCGAGGCGGGTGCGCACGTTCATGGGGTGGAAGCCCGGCGGGCAGAAGCCCTCGTCACGGGTGGCGCCGACGTCGGCATAGGTGAAGTCTTCCGAAGACATGGTCACCAAGACTAGGGCGGTACCCGGATGTGCCTTCGCTCCGGGTACCGCCCTCAGCCGCGCTTCGGTCAGCCCACGTTGACGGCGGACCAGGCGGACGCGACCGCCTTGTACTCGGCGCTGCTGGCGCCGTACAGCGCCGAGGCCGCGTTCAGGGTCGCCGTGCGGGCGCCCGCGTACTTGGTCGTCGACGTCATGTACGTCGTCAGCGCCTTGTACCAGATCTGGAGCGCCTTGGTGCGGCCGATGCCGGTGACCGTGGAGCCGTTGGACGTCGGCGAGTTGTAGGTCACGCCGTTGATGGTCTTCGTGCCGCTGCCCTCGGACAGCAGGTAGAAGAAGTGGTTGGCGGGACCGGAGGAGTAGTGGACGTCCAGGCCGCCCAGGCTGGACGACCAGGCGTCGGCGGAGTCGCCGTCCTTGCTGGGCTTGTCCATGTAGCGCAGCGGGGAGCCGTCGCCGTTGATGTCGATCTCCTCGCCGATGAGGTAGTCACCGGCGTCGGAGGAGTTGCCCGCGAAGAACTCCGCGCCCGCGCCGAAGATGTCGGAGGTCGCCTCGTTCAGACCGCCGGACTCGCCGCTGTAGTTGAGGCCGGCCGTGGCCGACGTCAGGCCGTGGCTCATCTCGTGCGCGGCCACGTCGAGCGAGGTCAGCGGGTGGGTGTTGCCCGAGCCGTCGCCGTAGGTCATGCAGAAGCAGCCGTCCGACCAGAAGGCGTTCACGTAGTTGTTGCCGTAGTGGACGCGTGAGTAGGCCGCCTTGCCGTCGTTGCGGATGCCGCTGCGGCCGAAGGTGTTCTTGTAGAAGTCCCAGGTCACCTGGGCGCCGTAGTGGGCGTCGGCGGCGGCGGTCTCCAGGTTGGAGGGGTTGCCGGTGCCCCAGACGTCGTCGGAGCCGGAGAAGAGGGTGCCGGTGCCGGAGGTGCCGCGATTGAGGTTGTACGTCTTGTGGCCGCCGCGCGTGCCGTCCGTCAGGGTGTAGGACGACCCGGACTTCGTGGTGCCGATGGTGACCTTGCCGCTGTAGGTGGTGTTGCCGGTGCCGGTCTCGATGCCCTGGTACTCGTAGAGCTTCTTGCCGGTGGCGGCGTCCGTGATGACGTGCAGTTCGTTCGGGGTGCCGTCCTCCTGGAGGCCGCCGACGACCGTCTCGTAGGCGAGGGCGGGCTTGCCGTCGGCCGCCCAGATCACCTTGCGGGGCGTGGAGTTCGCCTCGGTCTTCTCCGAGCCGGCCGCCTTGGCGAGCGTCACGGCCTGCTTCTCGGCCTTGGCGGCGGGGACCGCCGGCTTGAGCGAGGCGACCTTGAGCGCGGCCTTCGTCGCTCTGGTGACGCCCAAGGCCCCGCCCGACTTCGACTCGTGCACGACGAGGTCGCCGCCGAGGACCGGCAGGCCCGCGTAGGTGCGCTCGTAGCGGGTGTGGACGGTGCCGTCGGCGTCCTTCACGACGTCCTTGACGACCAGCTTCTCCTGGTCGCCGAGGCCTATCTCGTCGGCGGTCCCGGTGGCGTCGGCCTGCTGCTCCTTGATGAGTGCGGCGCGGGCGGGCGCGGTGAGGAGGACGGGGGCGGCGGCGAGCGTCGGCTTGCTCGCGGAGTCGGCGGCGACGCTGCTGCCGGAGGTCAGACCGGTGGTGAGCAGGGCGCCGGCCGCGACGGCGGTGGCGATGGCCAGCGTGGTGCGCTTGTGACGCGCGTAGAGAGGGGAGGTCACACGAGCTCCTAGATGTGGGGGAAGTGCTGCGGTGCTGTGCGGCGGGTGGGGGAAGAGTGGCACCTGGGACGCGTACATGTCAGGAGCGCCACGTGATGTTGGCCGGAAAACGACGGCGACGTGTCGCACCGGAGACGTGAAACGGGCGCCGCCCCGGGGGAGTCGAACCCACCGGGGCGGCGCCCTGCCCTGGGCAGACCGCGAAGGGGCCTACGGGAAGGTGAGCTTCCAGCTGTTGATGTATCCGGTGTCGCGGGCCGCGTTGTCCTGGACCCGCAGCTGCCAGACGCCGTTGGCGGCCTCGGAGGAGGCGTTCACCGTGTAGGTGGTGGCGATGTTGTCCGCGCTGCCGCCGGTTCCGTAGCCCTTCAGCGTGTACGCCGTGCCGTCGGGGGCGACGAGCTGCACCTGGAGGTCACCGATGTAGGTGTGGACGATGTCCACGGCGACCTGGAGGTTGGACGGCGCGTTGCCCGTCCGGCCGGAGACGGTGACCGGCGACGTGACCGCCGCGCCCCGGTCCGGGATCGCCACGTCGGCGGTGTTCTCGAAGGACGTACCGCCACCGCCTCCGCCACCGGAGCGGGCGCCGACGTTCACGCCCGCCCACGCGTCCTGGACCGCCTTGTACTCGGCGCTGTCGGTGCCGTAGAGCTCACCGGTCGCCGCGAGGGTGCCGGTGCGGGCGCCCGCGTAGTTGGTGGTCGAGGTGAACTTGGTGGTCAGCGCGCGGAACCAGATCTTCTCCGCCTTGTCCCGGCCGATGCCGGTGACCGGAAGGCCGTCCGAGGTGGGCGAGTCGTAGGTGACACCGTTGATGGTCTTGGTGCCGCTGCCCTCGCTCAGCAGGTAGAAGAAGTGGTTCGCCGGGCCCGAGGAGTAGTGCACGTCGATCGAGCCGATGCCCGAGTACCAGGCGTCCTTGGACGAGCCGTCCTTGCTGGGCTTGTCCATGTAGCGCAGCGGCGTGCCGTCGCCGTTGATGTCGATCTCCTCGCCGATGAGGTAGTCACCGACGTCGGAGGAGTTCTTGGCGAAGAACTCGACGGTCGCGCCGAAGATGTCGGAGGTCGCCTCGTTCAGCCCGCCGGACTCGCCGCTGTAGTTGAGGCCCGCGGTGTTCGAGGTGAGCCCGTGGGTCATCTCGTGCGCGGCCACGTCGATCGACGTCAGCGGGTTCGCGTTGCCCGAGCCGTCGCCGTACGTCATGCAGAAGCAGCTGTCCGACCAGAACGCGTTGACGTAGTTGTTGCCGTAGTGGACCCGCGAGTACGCGCCCACCCCGTCGCCGCGGATGCCGCTGCGGCCGTGCACGTTCTTGTAGTAGTCCCACGTCAGCGCGGCGCCGTAGTGCGCGTCGGCGGCGGCCGACTCCAGGTCGGAGGGGCTGCCGTTGCCCCAGACGTCGTCGGCGCCGGAGAAGAGGGTGCCGGTACCGGAGGTGCCGCGGTTGAGGTTGTACGTCTTGTGGTTGCCGCGGGCGCCGTCGGTGAGGTTGTACGCCGAACCCGACTGCGTGGTCGTGAGGTCGACCGTGCCGGAGTACACCGTGTTGCCGGTGCCGTTCTCGATGGCCTCCCACGCGTACAGCTTCTCGCCGGTGGTGGCGTCGGTGACGACGTGCAGTTCCTGCGGGGTGCCGTCGTGCTGGAAGCCGCCGACGACCGTCTCGTACGCCACGACCGGCTTGCCGTTCGCGGCCCAGATCACCTTGCGGGGCTCCCGGTTGACGGCCGGGTTCCTGGCGTCCTCGGCCTTGCCCGCGGCCAGGGCCTGCTGCCGGGCCTTCGCGGCGGACACCGCGGTCTTCGTCGTGGCCGGCTTGATCGCGGCGCGGGCGGCCTTCACGACGGCGGCCGTGTCGTCCGCCTTCGTGCTCTCCACGACGAGGTCGCCGCCGAGGACCGGCAGGCCGTCGTAGGTGCGCTCGTAGCGCGTGTGCAGGGTGCCGTCGCGGTCCTTGAGGACGTCGCGGACGACCAGCTTCTCCTTGGCGCCGAGGCCCAGGTCCTTCGCCGTCCCGGCCTTGTCCGCGTCGGCCTCGCGGATCAGGGCGGCGCGCTGGGCGGGGGAGAGCCGGACCGACTCCGAGCCGGGGTTCGCCTTGCTCGCGGCCGACGGTGCCTTCTCCGGGGCTGCGGTGGCGGTGCCGCTCTGCACGGCGGCGGCGATCAGCGCGGCGACGCCGGCGAGGGCCACGGCCGCGGTGCGGCGGGGCGTGTGGGGAGTGCGTCTGTGAGAGGTGCTTCTTCGCGAGGAACTGCTTCTCAACACTGGCTCCTTCTGCGGGACCGGGGGTCGCCCGGCCTGGGGAGGTGGAGGTGTTGCCGTGGGGTTGCCGTGGAGCAGTCGTGGGAAGCGTGGCAGGGGAGCGCGCTTTCTGTCAGGGGCGCGTCAACACTATGGCCGGAAACGGTTCGTTGACCGGAAGTTCATGTTCGCTATGCGGACGGTTCACGGGCGTCGGGCAGGTTCCCGTGCCAGGAGTGCCACAGCGCCGCGTAGGCCCCGCCGGCCGCCACCAGCTCGTCGTGCGTGCCGAGTTCGGTGAGCCGGCCGTCCTCCATCACCGCCACCCGGTCGGCGTCGTGCGCGGTGTGCAGCCGGTGCGCGACGGCGATGACGGTGCGCCCCTCCAGCACTGCGGCCAGGGCGCGCTCGGTGTGCCGGGCGGTCGCCGGGTCGAGCAGCGCGGTCGCCTCGTCGAGGATCAGGGTGTGCGGGTCCGCCAGCACCACGCGGGCCAGGGCGAGTTGCTGGGCCTGTGAGCCGTCGGTGCGGTGACCGCCCTGGCCCAGGCGGGTGTCCAGGCCCTCCGGCAGCTCGCGCACCCACGCGTCGGCGCCGACCACCGACAGTGCCTCCCACAACTCCGCGTCCTCGGCGGACGGTTCGGCGATCCGCAGATTGTCGCGGACCGTGCCGAGGAACACGTGGTGCTCCTGGGTGACCAGGACGACCTGGCGGCGCAGCCGCTCCGGTCCGAGCCCGACGACGGGCACGCCGCCGACCGTCACCGAGCCGGCGGTCGGCGCGTCGATGCCCGCCATCAGCCGGCTCAGCGTGGTCTTGCCGGCGCCCGACGGCCCGACCATGGCCAGCCGCTCCCCGGGCGTCACCGTCAGGTCGACGCCCCGCAGCACCTCCACACCCCCGTCGTAGGCGTAACGCACGCCGGTGACGTCGACGCGGTCGCCGTCCGGGTCGGGACCGTCGCCCTCCCCGGCGGCCCGCGGGGCCCGGGCCAGCCCCTCCACGCGGGCGAAGGAGGCTCCGCTGCTCTGGAGTTGCTCGACCCGCACCAGGATCTCGTCCAGCGGCCCGCTCAACTGGTGCAGATACAGGGCCGCCGCCACGACCGCCCCGAGGCTCATCGAGCCCGAGGTGTGCAGCGCCCCGCCGATCACCAGCACGCCGGCGACCGGGAGGACGTACGACACCTCCACCGCCGGGAAGAACACCGTGCGCAGGAACAGCGTGTGGAAGCGCGTACGGCGGGACGTCTCCAGCGCGTCCCGGCTCGCGGCGGTGCGCTGCTCGCGGAGCCGGAACGCCTCCACCGTGCGCGCTCCGGCCGCGGTCGCCGCGAGGATCTCCGCGACGTCCGAGGTGGCCGCGCCCTCGGCGAGATACCCGTCCCGGGCTCGCCGCAGGTACCAGCGCAACGCCAGCCAGATCGGCGTCAGGCCGAGCACGCCGACGGCACCGAGCAGCGGGTCCAGCAGGAACACCGCGCCGACCAGGAACAGGCACTGCACGAGGTTGATGAGCAGTTCCGGACCGGCGTCCCGCAGCGTGTTGCCCACAGTCGTGACGTCCGAGGTGCCGCGGGCCGTCAGGTCGCCGGTGCCGGCGCGTTCCACGACCGAGGCGGGCAGGTCGAGGGCGCGGTCCACGAACCGTTCCCGTACGCGTGCGAGGGTGCGTTCGCCGAAGCGGTGGCCTACGTAGCGGGCCCAGCGGGCGAGGAACAACTGGGCGAGGGCGCAGGCCAGGAGCACGAGGGCCAGCCGGTCCACGGCCGCCACGCCGTGTCCGGCGCGGACGTCGTCGATCATCCGGCCCAGCAGCCAGGGCCCTGCCAGACCGGCCAGGGCGGCGAGGGCGTTGAGGCCGAGGACGGTGGTGAAGGCCCGGGTGTCGGCCCGTACGAGGTCCAGCAACGCCCTGCGGACGTCCGCCCGTTCGGCAACCGGCAGGTGTCCGCCGCTCATCGGACGGTCTCCTCGGTGTCCCTGGCCACGAGGGCGCGGTAGCCGGGGGTGGTGCCGAGCAGTTCGTGGTGGCTGCCCGAGGCCGCGACCTTGCCGTCGACCAGGTAGTGGACGGTGTCCGTGCAGTCCAGGACGAGGGGGGAGGTGGTGGTCACGACCGTGGTGCGGCCGTGCCGGGCCTCTCCGAGGCGGTCGGCGACGGTGGCTTCGGTGTGGGCGTCGAGGGCGGAGGTGGGCTCGACGGTGAGGAGGATCTCCGGGTCGGCGAGGAGGGCTCTGACCAGGCGGATGCGTTGGCGTTGGCCGCCGGAGAGGTTGCGGGCCTGGGCGGCCATGTGGGTGTTCAGGCCGTCGGGGAGGGCTTGGACGATGTCTTCGGCTGCGGCGGTGTGGAGCGCCGTCTGAAGTGCCGTGTTGTGTTGTGTGGCGGCTGCGGGCCTGTCGTGGCTGGTCGCGCAGTTCCCCGCGCCCCCAACAGGCCTGATCATGTCCTGGAGGGTTCCTGCGAACAGGTCCGCCTCGTGGTCGGCCAGCAGGATGCGTCGGCGGATCTGGTTCAGGGCGATCTCGTCCAGTCGCGTGTCGCCCCAGGTCGCGTTCGAGGGGGTGTAGCGGGCGAGGCGGTCCAGGATGGTCGTGGCGTCTGCGGGGTGTTCCGCGACCAGGGCCGTCAGGCGGCCGGGGAGGACGCGTACGCCGGACTCGGGGTCGTACAGGGCCGACGGTTCGGACGGGGCGTCGCGCGTGCCGGTGTCCGGCATCGGCTCCAGGCGCAGGAACCGTACGACGCGACGCGCGCACACCAGGCCGCGGCTGATCTGGTAGCCGCACTCCACCCAGAAGGACACCGGGCCCACCAGCACCGCGACGTAGCCGTAGACCGACACCAACTGGCCCACGGTGATGTCCCCCTGGGCGGCCAGGCGGGCCGCCAGCCAGGTCACCACCGCGAGGAACAGGGTGGGCAGGCCGATGCCGAGGGCCTGTACCCAGCTGGTCACCGCGCCGACCCGGTACCCCTGCTCGCGCAGCCGCTGCGAGTCGCGGCGGAAGGCGTCCGCGACCAGTGTCTTGCCGCCCAGCCCGGCGAGGACCCGAAGGCCGCCCGCCAGGTCGCCGATCCGCGCGGTGAGTACGCCCTGCCGCTCGCGGTACTCCGTCTCGGAACCCTGTAGCCGCCCGAGCAGCGGGCCGACGAGCAGGACGATCACCGGGATGCCGAGCAGGACGACCGCGGCGATGAGCGGCGAGACCGACACCAGCAGGACGGCGACCGCCAGGTAGGCCACCACCGCGCCGACGCCGGGGCCGACCACCGTCAGTGACTGGCTGATCGTCTGCACGTCGCCCACGCCGATCGTGACGACCTCCCCGGCTCCCATCTGCCGGGGCAGCCAGGCGCCGAGCCGCACCGCCTGGCCGACGACGACCTTGACCGTGCGGAAGTTGGCGTCCATGCGGACGCGGGTCATGGTGCGGTGGCGCATGATGCTCAGCCAGGAGTTGAACGCCCCGACCGTGAACAGCGCGCCGCTCCAGAGCGCCAGCGCGCCCATGTCGCCGGGCTCCAGACCGTCGTCGATCGCCCGGGCCATCAGATACGGCGTCGCCGCCAGCAGCACCATCCAGACGCTGCCGAACATCGCCCCGGCCGCACACCGCCGGGGCTGCCGGGCGACCAGCCACCACAGGTAGCGGCCGCCGCTGCGGGAGTCGGGTGTGCCGGGGTCCTCGTACGCGTCGATCATCCGCCCGCCTCCGCCGCCCTTCCGCCGCCGTCCTACGCCAAACTGTCCCGCCAGGCCCGGTGCAGATCCGCGAACCTGCCCGTGCCCGCGACGAGTTCGGCGGGTTCGCCGTCCTCGACGATCTTTCCGTGCTCCATCACCAGGACACGGTCCGCGATCTCGACCGTCGACAGCCGGTGCGCGATGACCACGGCCGTACGGCCCTTCAGCACCGTCAACATCGCCCGCTGCACCGCACGCTCGCCCGGGATGTCCAGCGAGCTGGTCGCCTCGTCGAGGATCAGCACCGCCGGATCGGCCAGCAACGCCCGTGCGAAGGCGACCAGTTGCCGCTGACCGGCCGAGATACGGCCGCCCCGCTTGCGTACGTCGGTGTCGTAGCCGTCGGGCAGGGCGCTGATGAAGTCGTGCGCGCCGATCTCCTTCGCCGCCCGCTCGATCTCCTCGCGCGAGGCGTCGGGCCGGCCGATCGCGATGTTGTCGGCGACCGTGCCGGAGAACAGGAAGGCCTCCTGCGTCACCATGACCACCCCGCGCCGCAGTTCGGGCACGGCGAGGTCGCGCAGGTCGACGCCGTCCAGCAGCACCCGGCCGTCGGAGGGGTCGTAGAACCGGGCCAGCAGCTTGGCCAGGGTCGACTTGCCGGCGCCCGTGGAGCCGACGACCGCGACCGTCTGCCCGGCCGGGATCGTCAGGTCGAAACGGGGCAGCACCTCCCCGCCGGTGCGGTAGCCGAAGCGGACACCGTCGAAGACGACCTCGCGGCCCGGCTGTTCGCTCTCCAGCGCGGGGAGCTGCCGGGGACTCGACGGCTCGGGCACGGACGGGGTCTGTGCGAGCAGCCCGGCGATCTTCTCCAACGAGGCCGCCGCCGAATGGTAGGAGTTGAGGAACATCCCGAGCCGGTCGATCGGGTCGTAGAGCCGCCGCAGGTACAGCACGGCCGCCGCCAGCACACCGAGGGCCACGGTGCCGTCCGCGACCCGGTAGCCGCCCCACAGCACGATCGCGGCGACCGCCGTGTTGGCGACCAGCCGTGAACCGGTGACGTACCGGGCCATCTCCAGCAGCGCGTCGCCGTTGGTCCGCTCGTGCCGCTGGTTGAGCGCGCCGAAGTCCGCGTCGTTGGCCGCCTCGCGACGGAAGGCACGCACCGGGCGGATGCCGTTCATGGTCTCGACGAACTTGACGATGACGGCGGCGATGGCGGTCGACCGCGCCCGGTACACCCGCCCGGCGCGCCGCTGGTACAGCCGCACCAGGGCGTAGAGCGGCACCAGGGACGCCACCGCCACGCCCCCGAGGCCCAGGTCGAGCCAGAGCAGCATCGCCGAGATGTAGACGAAGGACAGGATGACCGTCACGAGTTCCTGAAGGCCCTCGTCCAGCAGCTCGCGCAGCGACTCCACGTCCGTGGTGGAGCGGGAGATGAGCCGGCCCGAGGTGTAGCGCTCGTGGAAGTCGACGCTCAGTGTCTGCGCGTGACGGAAGATCCGGCCGCGCAGGTCGAGCAGGACGTCCTGGTTGACGCGGGCCGCGGCGGCGACGAACGCGAACTGGAGCCCGCCCGCGGCCAGCGCGCACGCCAGATAGCCGACGGCCACCGCGATCAGCGGCCCGTGGTCCTGCGCCCGGAACGCCGGCACGGCACGGTCGATGGCGTACGCCACGAGCAGCGGGCCCGCCTGCACGACCGCCTGCTGGAGCAGCAGCAGGAGCGACGTGACCGTGACGCGGGCCTTCATGGGCGCGAGCAGGGAGCGCAGCAGGGCGGCGGTGGCGCCCGGGGGTGTGGGCAGGACGTCCCGGTCGAAGGGGTCGCCGGTGGTGGGGGTCCGAGCGTCGGGCTTCCCGGCGTCGGGCTTCTCGTCGTCGGGTGGGCCGTCGGCCGGTGCGGTGGTGGCCGCCGTCATCGTGCGCCCTCCTTCTCGCCGGACTGTGCGCCGGACTGCTCGCCGGACTGTTCGCCCGGCCGTTCCCCTGACTGTTCGCCGGACATCAAGTGCGCGTACTCGGCGTTCGTGCGCAGCAGTTCGTGATGCGTGCCGACCGCGGCGATCCGGCCGCCGGACAGCAGCGCGACGCGGTCGGCGAGCAGCACGGTGGACGGGCGGTGCGCCACGATCAGGGCGGTGGTGTCCGCGAGGACCTGTCGCAGGGCGGCCTCGACGGCGGCCTCGGTGTGCACGTCCAGGGCCGACAGCGGGTCGTCCAGGACGAGGAACTCCGGCTGTCCGACGACGGCTCTGGCCAGGGCCAGGCGCTGCCGCTGTCCGCCGGAGAGGCTGAGGCCCTGCTCGCCCACCTGGGTGTCCGTCCCCTGCGGCAGGGCGTGCACGAAGTCGGCCTGGGCGACCGCCAGGGCGCGCTCCAGCTCCGCCGGGCCGGCCCTGTCGTCGGCCCCCATGAGAACGTTGTCGCCGACCGCGGCCGAGAACAGCGTGGGCTCCTCGAAGGCGACCGCGACCTTGGCGCGCAGCGCCTGCCTGGACAGGGTCGTGATGTCGACGCCGTCGAGGGTGATGCGGCCCGAGGTCACCTCGTAGAAGCGGGGGATGAGCGCCGTGAGGGTGGTCTTGCCGCTGCCTGTCGCTCCGACCAGGGCCATGGATTCGCCGGGGCGGATGTGGAGGTCGACCTCGTCCAGGACGGGCGGGGAGCCGGGCGGTGCGTCCGGGTAGCGGAAGGTCACGTCGTGGAACCGGAGACCGGACCCCGTCGCGGCCGGCGACGCCTGGCCACCGGGCACCCCCCGCTCCTCGACGTCCTCGTCCATCACCTCGAAATACCGCTCCGTCGCCGTCGCCGCCTCCTGGCTCATCGCCAGCAGGAACCCGATCGACTCCACCGGCCACCGCAGCGCCAGCGCCGTGGACAGGAACGCCACCAGCGTCCCCGCCGACAGCTCCCCGTCGGCCACCTGCACCACGCCCACCACCAGCGCCGCCCCGATCGCGACCTCCGGCAGCGTCACGATGACGCCCCAGATCGTCGCCAGCAGCCGCGCCTTGCGCAGCTCCGTGCCGCGCAGCGTCCCCGACAGCTCCCGGAACGCACGGGCCTGGCTCCGGTGCCGGCCGAAGCCCTTGATGATGCGGATGCCGAGCACGCTCTCCTCGACGACCGTCGTCAGGTCGCCGACCTGGTCCTGGGCGAGCCGGGCCACCTTGGCGTACCGCTTCTCGAAGATCACGCAAGTGACCATCACGGGCACGGCGGGCCCGAGGATCACCAGCCCCAGGGTCCAGTCCTGGAGCAGCATGATGACCACGCCGACGAGGATCGTCACGCCGTTGACCAGCAGGAAGGTCAGCGGGAAGGCGAGGAACATGCGCAGCAGCATCAGGTCCGTCGTCCCCCGGGACAGCAACTGCCCCGAGGCCCACCGGTCGTGGAAGGCCACCGGCAGCCGCTGGAGGTGGCGGTACAGATCCGCCCGCATGGACGCCTCGACGTGGGAGAGCGGACGCGCCACCAGCCACCGCCGCAGCCCGAACAGCAGGGCCTCGGCGAGGCCGAGCAGCAGCAGGTACAGCGCGCCGAGCCAGACCCCGCCCGGGTCCCGGTCCGCGATGGGCCCGTCCACCATCCACTTCAGGACGAGCGGGATCACCAGGGCCACGCAGGAGGCGAGCACCGCCACGAACGCGGCGGTGAACAGCCGCACCCGCACGGGCCGCACGTACGGCCACAGGCGCAGCAGCGTACGCACGGCGGAACGGTCCTGGGCGGGGGCGGGTGTCGTGGCCATCAGCAGCGAGCCTACGGATCGCCACTGACACTGCCCACCGGGTTTCCGCGTACCCGGGCCGGCCGCCGGTCCTGCGACCTGCACGTTCGAGGGGTCGTACGGTGGCATCAACCGATCGGATGATGCCCGTTCGAGCGCGACGGCCGATGCGCCGGTACGCGCCGTGCCGCGACCCTCGTCCCATGCCGACCGCACCTGTCATCGAAGTCACCGACTTGCGCAAGAGCTACGCCGGACGTCCCGCCGTCGACGGTGTCTCCTTCGCCGTGGAGGAGGGGGAGATCTTCGGGATCCTCGGGCCGAACGGCGCCGGGAAGACCACCACCGTGGAGTGCGTGGAGGGCCTGCGCGTGCCCGACTCCGGCCGGGTCCGCGTCACGGGCCTCGACCCCGTCACCGAGCACGAGGCCACCCGCCGCGTGCTCGGCGCGCAGCTCCAGGAGAGCGAGTTGCAGGCCAAGCTCACCGTCCGAGAGGCACTGGAGCTGTACAGCGCCTTCTATCCGAGCCCGCTCGACTGGCGGCCCCTCGCCGAACGCCTCGGCCTCGCGGCCAAGTTGACGACCCGGTTCGCCAAGCTCTCCGGCGGCCAGAAGCAGCGGCTGTTCATCGCGCTCGCGCTGGTGGGCAACCCCCGGGCCGTCGTCCTGGACGAGCTGACGACAGGCCTCGACCCGCGCGCCCGCCGGGACACCTGGGAGCTGATCGAGGACATCCGCGCGAACGGCGTGACCGTCCTCCTCGTCACCCACTTCATGGAGGAGGCGCAGCGGCTGTGCGACCGCATCGCCGTGATCGACAAGGGCCGGGTGGCCGCCCTGGACACCCCGGCCGGGCTGATCCGGCGCTCGGCGGGCGCCACCGTCATCAGCTTCACGCCGTCCGCCCCACTGGACGACCGTGACCTGAACGCGCTGCCCGCGCTCGCGTCGGTCGAGTACAAGGAGGGCCGCGTCACCCTGTCCGGCACCGACGAGACGGTCAACGCCGTCCTCACCCTCCTCGCCCGCACCCGCGTCACGGCCCACCAGCTCCGGGTCACCGACGCCACGCTGGACGACGCGTTCCTCGACCTCACCAAGGAGGCAGCGGCATGAGCACGCACCTGGTCCACCCCGCCGTACTGAGGAGCGAGGTCCGCCTGTTCCGCCGGGAGCCCGGGAGCCTCTTCTGGATCCTGGTGTTCCCGACCCTGCTGCTGGCGATCCTCGGCTCGATCCCGTCCTTCCGCGAGGCCGACCCGTCCTTCGGCGGGCTGCGCCCGGTCGACGGTTACGTGCCGGTCAGCGTGCTGCTCGGCCTGATCATGGGCGGGATCCAGGCGATGCCGCAGACCCTGACCGGCTACCGCGAGCGGGGCATCCTGCGCCGGATGTCCACGACGCCGGTCCGGCCCGCCGCCCTGCTCTCCGCGCAGATGCTGCTGTACGGCGGGGCCGCCCTGGTGTCGGCGGTGCTCGCCCTCGCGGTCGGCCGGCTCGCCTTCGGCGTACGGCTGCCCCGGCAGGGCTTCGGATACGTCCTCGCCCTGCTCCTGGCCGTCCTGGCCGCCCTCGCGCTGGGCGCGGTGATCTCCGCGCTGTCCCGGTCGACGAAGATCGCCGGTGCCATCGGGTCGGCGGTGTTCTTCCCGGCGATGTTCTGCGCGGGCGTGTGGATGCCGGTGCAGACCATGCCGGACGTCCTCGCCCGGTGCGTCGGCTTCACACCGTTCGGGGCGGCGGCCGAGGCCTTGAACCAGGCCGCGGCGGGGGACTGGCCGGGCTGGGGCCACCTGGGAGTGCTCGTGGCCTGGACGGTGCTGCTGACGGCCGCTGCCTCGCGCTGGTTCCGCTGGGAGTAGGCGAACAGCCGTGCAGACTGGGGAGATGACCGCGGCGGACCAGAGAATCGAGCACCGTCAGAACCAGTTCCACACCTGGGGCGTCTACGGGCTGCTCGCCGTCTCCGCCCTCCTCTCGGTCGCCGCGCACGAACTGATGACGAGCCCCGCCGAGTGGTACGCGGGCGGGGCGCTGGTCGTCGCCGCGGTGCTCCTCCAGCTCTGGCACGGGCCCCGCCGCGGCCGCCGGACCCCGTCCAGGCGCGGGACCGTCTACTACGTCCTGCGCTGGGCGATCGCCTTCGCCCTCACCTGGCTGAACCCGTTCTTCGGCTTCTACGCGTCCACCGGCTACTTCGACAGCGACGAACTGATCCCCGGAAAGCGCCGGCAGTGGCTCGGTCTCCTCGCCACCGTCGTCGTCGTGGCGGGCTCGCAGTCCGGCGGGATGCCGCTGCGCAGCCCCGTCCAGTGGCTGCTGTTCGCCGTGCTGCTGGTCACGAACTACGGTCTGCTGACGGTGGTCGGCCACATCACCCAGCAGGAGGAACAGCGTTCCCGCGAGCGGGCCGTCACCATCACCGAACTCGAACGCACCAACGCCGCCCTGCAACGGGCCCTCGACGAGAACGCCGCCTTGCACGCCCAACTCCTCGTCCAGGCACGGGAAGCGGGCGTCGCCGACGAGCGCCGGCGACTGGCCGCCGAGATCCACGACACCATCGCCCAGGGGCTGACCGGCATCATCGCCCAGCTCCAGGTCGTCGCGAACGCCCCCGACCTGGCCGTGGCCCGCACGCACCTCGAACGCGCCTCGGACCTGGCCCGGCACAGTCTCGGCGAGGCCCGACGCTCGGTGCACAACCTCGCCCCCGTGGCCCTGGCCGACGCCGGACTGCCGGAGGCCCTGAAGAAGACGGTCGCGGAGTGGGGCGAACGGACGGGGGTGCGCGCCGAGTTCACGGTCACCGGCACCGCCGAGCAGCTCCACGAGGAGGTCGCGGCCACTCTCCTGCGGATCGTCCAGGAGGCCCTGTCCAACACCGCCCGGCACGCGGCGGCCGGCCGCGTCGGCGTCACGCTGTCCTTCCTCGGCGACGAGGTCATCCTCGACATCCGCGACGACGGCCGCGGCTTCGACCCGCTCGCCGTCCCCGCCCGCACCAGCACCGGCGGCTTCGGCCTCGACGGCATGCGGGCCCGCGCCGAACGCATCGCCGGTTCCCTCACCGTCGAGTCCGAGCCGGGCCAGGGTACGGCGGTCTCCGCTCGCGTACCGTTGGTCCGCCATGACTGAAGACGCCCCGGCGGGTGACCCCGCGATCACCCTGCTCGTCGTCGACGACCACCCCGTCGTACGGGACGGCCTGCGCGGCATGTTCGAGTCCGCCCCGGGATTCACGGTCCTGGCGGAGGCGTCGAACGGCGTCGAGGCGATCTCCCTCGCCACCGGCCTGGACCCGGACGTGATCCTGATGGACCTGCGCATGCCCGGCGGCGGGGGAGTGGACGCCATCCGGGAACTGACCCGCACCGGCGCCCGCGCCAAGGTCCTCGTCCTCACCACCTACGACACCGACTCCGACACCCTCCCCGCGATCGAGGCGGGCGCCACCGGCTACCTGCTGAAGGACGCGCCCCGCGAGGAGCTGTTCACCGCCGTACGGGCGGCGGCCGAGGGCCGTACGGTCCTCTCCCCGGCCGTGGCCTCCCGCCTGGTCTCCGCGGTCCGGACTCCCAGGTCCCCCGGCAACGAGCCGCTCTCCGCGCGCGAACGCGAGGTGCTGGCCCTGGTCGCCAGGGGCACGTCCAACCGCGAGATCGCCCGTGAACTGTTCATCAGCGAGGCGACCGTGAAGACCCACCTCACCCACCTCTACGCCAAGCTCGGCGTCAAGGACCGCGCGGCGGCGGTGGCGGTGGCGTACGACCGCGGGATCCTCGGCTAGTCCCTAGTCCCCTTCGGCGTGATGGGCGCGTGAGGTGTGCGTGAGCCGTCGCTGGGAGCGTGGCCGTCGTCAAGGACAGTCTGGGAAAAGGGGATTCGCGTGACCGTGATGGCCGAGACGGACCGTGTGGAGGCCGCGCTGCGTGCGCTCACGTTCGAGCACACCGTGGCGAAAGGGCTCGTACACCGGCGGGCGCTGTCGGAGGTGTTCCTGACCGACAGCACGGCGGTCGACGACGACCACTTCGTGGCCGGAGCGCAACTGCCGCCGTCCCACGCCTACTACACCGACCACACGACCCGCTCCGCGGTCGACCCGCTGTTCCTGCTGGAGTGCTGCCGTCAGGCCGAGACGCACGCCGTGCACGCGCACTTCGGGGCGCCGGACGGCACCAAGTTCGTTCTCCAGCAGTGGTCGATGGAACTGCCGGGCCTGGCCGCCCTGGAGCGCACCCACGGGCCGGCCGAGGTGACGATCGCGGCCACGACGCACGACGCGCAGTGGGTCGGCGGGTCGCTGCGCGGTCTGCGGTACCGCATGGCGATCACCGTGTCCGGGCGCCCGGTGGGCGAGGTGACGATGCGGGTGAAGTACGTCGCCGACAGCGTGTACGGGATGCTCCGCGGCCGGCGCGACGGCGGGAGCACGCCGACGTCCGAGTCGTACCGCCGGCCGGCCACCGAGGGCCTGGTGTCCCCCGGGCGCGTGGGCCGGGAGCGGCCGGAGAACGTGGTGCTGCTCGACCCGGTCACCGAGGGCCGGCAGGTCCGGGCGCGGCTGCTGGTGGCCGGCGGGCACCCCAGCCTGTTCGACCACGCCCAGGACCACGTGCCCGGCATGGTGCTGATGGAGGCGGGACGGCAGACGGCCCTGCTGACCGCCGAGGAGCTCTTCGGGGCCCCGGCGGCCTCCTGGTCACTCACCGGGCTGGAGGCCTCGTTCGGCGCCTACGCGGAACTCGACGAGCCCCTGACGGTGATCGGCGACGGCCACGAGGGGGCGGCCGACGCCGCCGGGACCGTGTCGGTCCCCGTGACGTTCGAACAGGGCGGGCGCGGTGTCGCAAGGGCCGCCTTCAGGCTGGAACGCGGCAGCGCGGGACGCTGACCACGAAAGACCGTCCGGACCCCAGGGGATGGGGTCCGGACGGTCTTCTCGTTCCGCGGGGGGCAGCCCGGAGGGCAGCGGGGAGGGGTCACCCCTCCTGGGCGGTGGAGGACTGGTCCAGGTCACGGTCACGGACCATGGTGAAGATGGCGACCGCCCCGGCGAGGGCCACGCAGGCCAGCACCACGTAGACGACGCCCCAGCCGTGCTGGAGACCCTGGACCGCCCGGTCCACCAGGTCCTCCCCGCCGCTCGCGCGCACGGAACCCAGCCGGCCCTGCACCACGTCGTCGGCCATCGCGCCGTCGTCCGCGGACAGTTGCTGACGGGTCGAGGTGAGCAGCAGCCCGCCCACACACGCCACGCCGATCGTCTCGCCCGCGACCCGGAGGGTGTTGAACATGCCCGACGCCATACCGCTGCGCTCGGCCGGCACCACGCTGACCGCCGCGTTGTCCATGACGCCGAAGGCCAGACCGATACCGACACCGGCCAGCAGCAGCGCCGCGTACAGCCCGGTACGGGACGACACCGGGTCGGTGAACGTCATCAGCAACAGTGCGACGGCCAGCACCGCCGGTCCGACGGCCAGCAGCATCCGCACGGACAGCAACCGCACCAGCGTGCCGGTGAACAGCGGCAGGACGAAGACCGGCAGCGTCAGCGGCAGCAGCATCGCTCCGGACATCGTCGAGCCCGCGCCGCCCGCACCCTGGAAGTAGGGCGGCAGGTAGACGAGCAGGGCCGCGAACGCGAAGACGATGCTCACCGGCTGCCAGATGATGGCGACGAACGTGGGGCGCCGCAGCAGGCTCAGGTCGAACATCGGCTCGGCGACGCGCAGTTCGACCACGACGAACAGGGCGAGGAACAGCGCCGCACCGGCGAAGGAGCCGAGCGTGACGATGCCGCCCCATCCCTGTGAGGGCCCCTCGACGAAGCCGAGGGCGAGCAGCATGAGGGCCAGGGTGAAGGTGACCACGCCGGGCAGGTCGATGCGCCGCGCACCCGGATTCTTCGACTCGGGCAGCGTGCGGGCCAGGACGAGCACGACCGCACCGAGCAGGACGTTGACCAGGAACACCGCGTGCCAGGACGCGACGCCCACCAGCAGGCCGGACACGAACGGGCCCATCGCCAGGCCGAACCCGATCGAGGCGCCGAAGATGCCGAAGGCCCTGGCCCGGGCGGCCCCGCTGAACGTGTGGGCGAGCAGCGCGGAACCACTGGTCAGCACCGCCGCCGCGCCCATGCCCTGGACGAAGCGCGCCAGGTCCACGAGCAGGATGGTGGGCGCGGTGCCCGCGACGAGCGAGGCCAGCGCGAAGACGGCCGTGCCGCTCCTGAACAGACGGCGGCGCCCGAAGAGGTCGGCCGCGGAACCGGCCGCGAGCATGAAGGCGGTGAACGCCACGTTGTAGGCGTTCAGCACCCACTGGGTGGAGGCGGCCGAGGCGTTCAGCGCGCCCGACATGTCGGCGAGGGCGACTCCCGGCCCCGTGACGGAGATGGGCAGCATCACGGCGGCCAGAGCGATGGCCACCAGCACGCGCGTGGGATTGGGGGCGGTCTCCGCAGGGACGGCCCTGGGTGGTGACAGCTCGGAATCAGCAAGTGACTGGGACATCGAAACCTATCAATCCTGGGGCAAACTGGGTCGGGTGCGTGGTCAGAGCCGGGAGGCCGGCAGCGGGGCCCGGCCGGCCGGCGGGCGCGCGGCGGGCGGGGCGTCCTGGGCGGCGAGGTGAGCGCCTAGCTCCGCGAACGAGGTCACCTGCGCGTCGATGAAGGACCCGAACGCCGACACGTCGTCGTCCGAGAAGACCGCGCCGCGCATCAGCACCGTACGCAGCCCCGCGATCTTGGCCGCGCGCAGGGCGAGCGGGGAGTCGTCCACCAGCAGCCACTGCCCCGGGTCCATCTCGCCCTCGGCCGCGAGCAGCGCCGCGTAGGTGTCCGGATCGGCCTTGGAGGCGTGGTCGAGCGCCACGTAGTCCTCGGGCCCGAACAGCCCGTCGAGCAGCGAGCGGCGCGCGGTGGCGCGGTCCATCGTGGAGAAGACCCGCAACCGCACGCCCCGCGCACGCTGCTGGGCGCAGAACGCCTCCACGCCCTCGCCGAGGGCCAGCGGCGTGCCCCGGACGGCGGTCAGCGACCTGAGCGCGTCGATCTCGGCGTTCAGGTGCTGCTCGATACCGAGGCCCGCGAACAGCACGCGCAGGCTCTCCCGTTGGGGAAAGGTGCTGATGGCCTTGAACTGCGTGACGGTCGCCTCGATGGGCAACTCCGTGTGGCGGTTGATGCCTTCGTGCAGGGCGAGCAGCAGCAGGCTCGACGCGTTCAGGCTCAGCACTCCGTCGAAGTCCAGCAGCAGGGTCTGCGGGGAAGCGGCGCGGTCCAAGGCGTAACTCCTGGGGTGGGTGAGGGGGGCGCGGCAGGAAGGGCCGGGACCGCGCGGGGAAGGGCAGGGGCGCCGGTGGCGCCGGACGGGCCGGGGGCGGCCGGTCCGGCGCGCGGGGTGGCGCGGGTGCTCAGCCGCGCCAGACGGAGTGCGCGGCGGCCTCGGTGTCGAGGGTGCGCAGCAGCTCCTCGTCGATGGAGTGCAGCGAGTCGACGATGTGCCGGGCGCCGCTCTCCCGCATCAGCTGGGGCTGGAAGCTGTGCTCGAAGGAGCTGGGGTGACCGATGAAGGGGATGTCGAGGGCCTTGGCGACCTCCGCCACCCGGGCCACGTCGTCGATGAACAGCACCTCGTCGTACTTCAGGCCGAAGACCTCGGTGGTGATCTCGCGCAGGCCGGGGCGGAAGTCGTTGGTGCAGACGTAGCCGGGCTCGTCGAAGAGGTCGGCGTGCTCGCCCAGGAAGTGGTCGAAGTGCGACTTGTCGAGGCCGCCGTAGCTGACCGTCTTCAGTCCCAGCCCGCGCAGCCGGCGCAGCAGGTCGATCGCGCCGTCGAGCAGCTCGACCGGGTGGTCGCGGGTGTACTCCTCCCGCTCCTTGAAGTAGACGTCGATCGCCTCCTGGGCGGTCCACGGAACGCGTGCCGCGTTCGCCATGCCCTGGCCGCCGACGAGCTGCGGCTGGGAGAAGATGCTGCGCTCGACGTCGGCGGTGTACTCGCCGCCACGACTGACGATGAAGTTGTGGATGACCGGGCTGAAGGTGTCGTTCAGCAGGACGCCGTCGATGTTGACGGCGGCCAGCTTGAGCTGCTTGAGCTTGTCTGCCATGGGATTCCTCGGTAGCTGGTGAAGAGACTGAAGAGCGAAGGGAGTGAAGAGCGAAAGGAGTGGCGAGCGCAGGGAGTCAGTGGCCGACGGTCGCCATGCCCGCCGGGTCGTAGCGCTCGCCGGAGACGACGTCGTGGGGCACCGCGGCCGACACGGCGGCCAGTTGCTCGTCGGTGAGCCGCAGTTCCGCGGCGGCGACGTTCTCGCGCAGGTAACCGATGCGGCGCGTGCCCGGGATGGGGACGATGTCGTCGCCCTGGGCCAGCAGCCAGGCCAGGGCGAGCTGTACGGGGCTGCACCCGTAGAGCTCCGCGAGTTCGCGCAGCCGCTCGACCATCCGGATGTTGCGCGCCAGGTGCTCCTGCTGGAAGCGGGGGTGCGAGTGCCGGAAGTCGCTGGGGTCCAGGTCCTCGGGCCGGCTGATCGCGCCGGTCAGGAAACCCCGCCCGATCGGCGAGTACGCCACGAGCGACGTGCCCAGCTCCCGGGCCACCGGCAGGACTTCCGCCTCCACCTCGCGGGTCCACAGCGAGTACTCGGTCTGCAGGGCCGCGATGGGGTGGACGGCGTGCGCCCTGCGCAGGGTCTGCGCGGTCACCTCGGAGAGCCCCAGGTGCCCGACCTTGCCGGCCCGCACGAGCTCCGCCATGACTCCGACCGTCTCCTCGACGGGGATGTCGGGGCTCTTGCGGTGCAGGTAGTAGAGGTCGATGTGGTCGACGCCCAGGCGCTTCAGCGACGCGTCGACGGCCCGCCGGCAGTGCTCCGGGCTGGAGTCGATGTTCCGGCCCTGCCGCGGGTCGCTGTCGTCGCGCCGGATGCCGAACTTGGTCGCGAGGACCACCTGGTCGCGGCGGCCCGCGATGGCCCGGCCCACCAGGCGCTCGTTGTGGCCCTTGCCGTACATGTCGGCGGTGTCGAGCAGCGTGACCCCGCTGTCCAGGGCCGCCTGGAGGGTCGCCAGGCTCTGGGCCTCGTCGGTCGGACCGTAGAACTCCGACATCCCCATGCAGCCGAGACCGATGGCGGAGACCACCGGGCCGTTCGTGCCAATCCTGCGTTGCTGCACTCAGTTCTCCTCGTGCGCGGTCGTGAGCGGGGTCGTGTGAAGGGGTGTCCGGAGCACGTTCGCCTGCACCGCGGCGCAAGGGCCGCCGCCGGACGCATTCCAGGCTGGCAGCGCGTACTTACGCACCACTCACGTGCCTCTCACGTCCGACGTGAGCGGCACATGTCCCCTGCGTGGGCCGCTCGTGAGGGAAAGCGGAGCCCGCGTTGCCAGGGTGAGAACTCCGACGAGCGCCACAGCACACCGGTGCGCCACGACAGCAGCCAGGAGGAACGACGCAGTGACGGCTACGACAGCGACAAGGGCTGTGGCTGACAGCAGTACCTCGAAGACGTCCCACGGTGACGGAGACGCCGGATGACCGGGCCGGACCGCGCGGCGGTCGTCGCCGGCCTGGGCAGCTGGGTCCCGCCCACGGTGGTCACCAATGACGACCTCGCCCGGCAACTGGACACCTCGGACGAGTGGATCAGCAGCCGGACCGGGATCCGCCGGCGGCACGTCGTCGACCCGGGCGGATCGACCGGTGACCTCGCCGTCGAGGCCGGGCGCAGGGCCCTGAAGTCCGCGGGCGAGGAGCGGGCCGACGTCGTCGTGGTCGCCACCAGCACCCCGGACCGCCCCTGCCCGGCCACCGCGCCCGAGGTCGCCGACCGGCTGGGGCTCGGCGGGGTCGGCGCGTTCGACATCGCCGCCGTGTGCACGGGCTTCGTCTACGCGCTGGGGGCGGCGGCCGGTTTTGTCCAGGCGGGCTTCGCCCGCTCCGTCCTGGTCATCGGGGCGGACACCTTCTCCACCATCCTCAACCCGGCCGACCGCACGACCCGCGCCATTTTCGGGGACGGCGCCGGAGCGGTGTACCTGCGCGCCGGGGCGGCGGCGGAGCCGGGCGCCCTGAAGGGGCTCCACCTCGGCAGCGACGGCGGCCAGAGCGACCTCATCCAGGTGGCGGCCGGCGGTTCACGGCAGCGCTCCACCGGCCGGCCGGCCGCGACGGAGGCCGGCTACTTCACCATGGAGGGCCGCCCGGTCTTCGCGGAGGCCGTGCGCCATATGGCGGCCTCCGTGACGGCGACGGCCGACGCCGCGGGCTGGGCGGTCGAGGACATCGACAAGGTCGTCCTCCACCAGGCCAACGCGCGCATCCTGGCAGCGGTCGCCGAGCGCATCGACCTGCCGCCGGAACGGTTCCCCTCCAACATCGAGCGCGTCGGCAACACCGTCGCGGCCTCGATCCCGCTGGCCCTGGCCGACGCGTCGGCCGACGGCGAACTGCTCCCCGGCCAGCGCGTCGTGCTCGGCGGGTTCGGCGGGGGGCTCACCTGGGGGTCGGTGGCGCTCGTATGGCCCGACATCCCGGCAGTCTGACGCCGGCCCCCACCGCACCACAGCCACCCTCACCTCTCATCACTCACCGCATCACAAGGAGAAACACCATGCAGGCGATCGCGGAGCGGGTCTCGGTCCTTCTCTCCGACCAGTTCAAGGTCAAGCCGGAGATCATCGCGTCCGAGGTGACGCTCGGCAAACTGTCCTTCGACTCCCTGGTCCTGATCGAGCTCGGCCTCGTCCTGGACAAGGAGTTCGGGGTCGAGATAGCGGACGGTGAGCTCACCGAGGAGCACACCCTGGACGACCTGGTCCAGCTCCTGTCGGCCAAGGGAGCGGCGGTCTGATGGCGGACGGTCCCGCACACGGCACAGCCGTCACCGGCCTGGGCCTGGTGACCCCGGCCGGAATCGGCGTGGCGGACAACTGGGAGCGGGTGCTGTCCGGACGCTCCTGCGCCACGCGCGACCCCGCACTCACCGAGCTGTCGGTCGACTTCTCCTGCCGGGTACCGGGTTTCGACGCCGGTGAACTGCTGGGCGGCTTCGCCGGCTGGCAGCTTGAGCGCTTCGTCCAACTCGCCGTCGTGGCCTCCCGGATGGCCGTCGCCGACGCCGGATGGGACTCCACGACGTGGGACGGCACCCGGGTCGGGGTGGTGCTCGGCAACTCGCTCGGCGGCGCCGCCACCTTCGCGGAGCAGCACGACACGCTGCGCGAGCGCGGCGCCGGCAAGGTCTCGCCCTTGTTGGTGACGAAGTACATGCCGAACATGCTCGCCGGCTATGTGGCGATCGACGTCGGTGCCCGGGGGCCGAGTCTGGTCACCGCCACCGCGTGCGCCTCCGGGGCGACCGCCATCGGCACCGCCCGGGACCTGCTGCGCTCCGGCGCCTGCGACATCGTGCTGGCGGGCGCCAGCGAGTCCGCGCTCACCCCGACGGTGATGGCCGGGCTGTGCAAGATGGGCGCCCTGTCCAAGTCGGGGGAGGCGCCCGAGCACGCCGGCAAACCGTTCGACGCGGAACGGGACGGTTTCGTGGCCGCCGAGGCGGCCGGCGTGCTGGTCCTGGAGCGGGAGGCGGACGCCCGCGCCAGGGGTGCGAGGATCCGCGCCGTCGTCAGCGGCTACGGATCCTCCTCCGACGCCCACCACGCCACCGCCCCGCACCCCGAGGGTGAGGGCATCGAGCGGGCCCTGCGCGGCGCCCTGGCGGACGCGGGTGCCGGCCCCTCCGACGTCCGGCACGTCAACGCGCACGGCACCGCCACCGCGATGAACGACCTCGTCGAGGGCCGGATGCTGCGCCGCGTCCTGGGCGACACGCCTCTGGTCACGTCGACCAAGGGGGTCACCGGCCATGCGCTGGCCGCCGCGGGCGCCATCGAGGCGGCGTACACGGTGCTGGCCGTGCAGCACGGCACGGTGCCGCCGACGGCGAACCTGAAGAACCCGGACCCGGCCATCGAGCTGGACGTGGTCAGCGGCGAACCCCGCACCACCCCCGTGGACGTCGCCGTCAGCACGTCGCTGGGATTCGGCGGCCACAACGCCGCGCTCGTCGTCACGTCGGCCTGAGTCCGACGCCGCGAGGTCCGCGCCGGGCGGGGAGCACGCGCTCCCCGCCCGGCGCGGGCGCGGCTTCCTGCCCGCGCCCTTTGTCTCGTACGGCGCTCCCACGGCCCCGACCCACCAAGGAATGAGCATGGCTTCCCCCTCCGAGGACTGGACGCACGTGCTGCGGCCCTCCGCACAGCGCGGCAGCCGCGTCGTCGTCTTCCCCCACGCGGGCGCCGGCGCGCAGCGCTACGCGAGCGTCCTGGCCGGTCTGCCGGGGACGGTGGAGGTCGTGGGCGTCACACTGCCCGGGCGGGAGCGGCGCGCGAGCCTCGCACCACGCACGACGCTGGCGGCCGCCGTGCCGGGCATCCGCCGGGAGCTGAGCGCCCTCGACCCCGCCCCCACCGTCTTCTACGGCCACAGCCTGGGAGGACTGCTGGCGCTCGCCGTCGCCGACGCCGGCGGACACTGCGACGGCCTGGTCGTGAGCTGTTCGCAACCGGGCGCGCGAAGCCGCCCACGCCCGCGACACCCGGGCCCCGCCGCCGAACTGGCCGAGATCCTCGCCTCCCACCGCCTGCCCGCCGACGCCCTGCGCGACCTGTCGCTGAGCCCCGCGCGGCGGATTCTGGCCCATGACCTCGCGCTCGCGCGGGAAGCGCTGCACGCCGTGGAGCCGCTGCGGCTCACCGTGCCGGTGACCGCGCTGGCCGGTACGGACGATCCGCTCGTCCCGCCGGGCGCCCTGCCCCTGTGGGCCCGCTTCACGTCCGGCCCGTTCCGCTGCCGGCTCGCCCAGGGAGGGCACTTCTTCCCCTTCACCCCGCAGGGGCAGGGTGTCCTGCTCGAAGAGCTCCTCGCGTCCCTGACGGCCGCTCAAGCGGGGGCACCCGCCGCTCACGTGGGGGCACTCGCCCTTTGACGCCCGCTACGCCCCGACGAGATGGGGGGCGCGGTCGTCCAGGAACGTGTGCTCCAGCGCGTCGTCGCAGTTCAGGATCTGCTGCTGGAGGCGACGCAGGCGGTGCGAGGGTTCCAGGCCGATCCCGTCGGTCAACGCGGTGCGCACGCCCTGGTAGGCCGCCAGCGCGTCGTTGCGGCGCCCGGAGAGGTACAGCGCCAGCATCAGGTACTCGTGCAGCACCTCGTCGTAGGGATTGAGCGCCACGAGGGCGTGCAGTTCGCCGATGACCTCGGCGTACCGGCGCAGCCGCAGGTCCAGGCCGACGCGCTGGCTCAGCACCGCCTTGCGGTCCTCCTCCAGCCGCAGCACGTGCGGGTGCAGCACGGGGCCGGCCGGCACATCGGCCAGGGGCGCGTCACGCCACAGCTTCAGCGCGTTGCCGAGCTCCGCCGAGGCCTGTGACAGGTCCCCTCTGGCCTCCGCCTCTCCCGCCGCGGACACGAGCCGGTGGTAGCCGACGATGTCGAACTGCTCGCCGGGGACTTCGAGCCGGTAACCGGTGGCCTCGGTGATCAGCGTCTCCTTGGGGAGACGGTCCGAGGGGCCGCCGTCGAGGGCGCGGCCGATGCTCTTGCGGATCTGCATGACGCAGTTCTGGATGCCCGTCGAGGCGCTCATGGGCACGTCGAGGCCCCACAGTTCGCGCTCGATGGCGGCCCGCTGCACCACGCGGCCCCGGTTCAGGATGAGCACGGCGAGGAGCTTTCTGGCCTTCAGCGCCGTGGGGACCACCGACACGCCGTTCATGGTCACGCGCAGGGGGCCCAGCACTCTGGCGATCATCCGTCCTCCTCGCTCAGGCAACCTGTGTAGCGGTTTATCAATGGACTGTAGCCCATGTTTTGACCGGTGTCGTTCGCGGGTGCACCGCCCTATGCAAGGAAACAGCAGGTTGTCGGCCTTGCGAAGCTGGGGGAAATTCGCCCGTGACGCACTCTTCTTCTGCCGTTCATCGAGTCAACTGGAAGTCAAACTTGGTCTCTGGTTTACTTTTGGACCTCACACCACAACCCAGGGGGCTTCGTGCAGCAAGGCGGCATGCCTGACATCGCGATCGTCGGGATGGGATGCAGATTTCCGGGGGCGCGCGGAGTGCGGGCGTTCTGGCACCTGCTCGAGCACAACACCGACGCCGTCACACCCGTGCCGGAGGACCGGTTCGACGTGCGGCGGTACCACTCGGCGCGGCCGGGCGAACCGGGCACGACCGTCTCGCGGCACGGCGGGTTCATCGACGACCTGTACGGCTTCGACGCCGCCTTCTTCGGAATCGCCCCGCGCGAGGCGCTGGCCATGGATCCTCAGCAGCGGGTCCTCCTCCAGGTCGTCTGGGAAGCGCTGGAGGACGCGCACATCCTCCCGTCCTCGCTGGCGGGCAGCCGCACCGGTGTCTTCGTGGGGCAGGCGACCGCCGAGTACGGAGACCTGGCCGAGTCCGACAGGCATCAGGACGTGCACGGGATGGCGGGCGGCCGGCTGCGGACGATGACCGCCGGGCGCCTCTCCTTCGCCCTCGACCTGCGAGGGCCCAGCCTGATGGTCGACACCGCGTGCTCCTCGTCCCTGGTGGCCGTGCACCTGGCCCGGCAGAGTCTGCTGACCGGGGAGAGCGACCTGGCCGTCGCCGCGGGAGTCAACGCCGTGCTCTCGCCGTCCGACGCCATCACCTACTCCCAGGGCGGCATGCTCGCCCCCGACGGACGCTGCAAGTTCGCCGACGCCTCCGGCGACGGCTTCGTGCGCAGCGAGGGAGTGGGGGCCGTATTACTCAAGCGGCTGCCCGACGCCCTGCGCGACGGCGACGAGGTCCTCGCCGTACTGCGGGGAAGCGCCGTCACCAACGACGGCCAGGGCAGCGGAACCCTGCTCCAGCCCGCCGTGTCCGGACAGACCGAGATGATCCGCTCCGCCTGCCGCAGCGCCGGCATCACCCCCGACCAGCTCGACTACGTGGAGGCACACGGCACCGGAACCCCCGTCGGGGACGACGTCGAACTGCGCGCACTGGCAGAGGTCATGGGCGGCGAAGGACGGTCCCGGACCCGTCCGCTGCCCATCGGTTCCGTCAAGACGAACATCGGCCACGCCGAAGCCGCCGCCGGGATCGCGGGCCTGATCAAGACGGCGCTCATCGCCCGGCACCGCACCATCCCCGCGTCCCTGCACCTGCGCACCCCGCACCCCGCCCTGGCCGGGGAGACCGCCACCCTCGCCTGCGTCACGCGCAACACCCCGCTCGTGCCCGGCGGCCGGGCCGCCCTCATGGGTGTCAGTTCCTTCGGCCTCTCCGGCACCAACGCCCACGTGATCGTCGGAGAGTACGTGCCCGAGCCGCGCACCGGGCAGCTCTCGCAGGGCACTTCGGACGCTCCCGAAGAGCCGCGGCTGCTGCTGCTCAGTGCCCGCACCCCGGCCGCCCTGAGCCGGCTCGCCGCGCGCTACGCCGACTTCCTGGACGGCGACGAGGGGCGCGCGTTCACCCTGCGCGACATCTGCCACACCGCCGCCACGCGACGTGACGCCCACCCCCACCGCCTGTGGGCCGTCGGCCGCACCCACGACGAACTCGCCGCCGCCCTGCGCGCCCTGGCCGAGGGCGAGGAGACCCCGGACGGAGGGACGGCCGACGCCGGATTCACCGGCGACCGCCGGACCGCTTTCGTCTTTCCCGGGCAGGGCTCGCAATGGCTCGGCATGGGCCGCCGCCTGCTGGCCTCGGAAGCGGTGTTCCGCCGGACCCTGACGGAATGCGACGCGGCCGTCCGGGAAGAGCTGGGGTGGTCGGTCATCGGCCTGCTGACCGGCGACGGCGAGGACTCCCCGCCGCGGGAACTCCCCGACGACGTCGCGGTGGTGCAACCCCTGCTGTGGGCCATGCAGGTGTCACTGGCCGCGCTCCTGCGCGCCAAGGGAGTCGAACCCGACCTGTGCGTCGGGCACAGCATGGGCGAGGTGGCCGCCGCCCAGGTCTGCGGTGCGCTGTCGCCGAAGGACGCCGCCTCGGTCATCTGCCGGCGCAGCTCGCTGATGCAGAGCCAGGCGGGGCGCGGCGCGATGCTCGCCGTCGAACTCGACGCGCAGGACGCGGCGGACGCGGCGGCGCCCTACGGCGACGCGGTGTGCGTCGCGGCGGAGAACGCCCCGGGGAGCACCGTCCTCGCCGGGGACGCGCGCGCTCTGCACCTCATCGCCGAACGCCTCCAGACCGAAGGGGTGTCCTGCCGGTACGTCAAGGTCAACGTGGCGTCCCACTCCCCGTACATGGCGGAACTGCGGGACGACCTGGCCGGCGCCCTCGCCCACCTCACGCCGCTGCCCGCCCGCACGGCGATGCTCTCCACCACCCGCTGCGAGCCGGTCGACGGGCCCGAACTGGACGCCGCCTACTGGGTGGACAACCTGCGCGAGCGGGTGCGTTTCGTGGAGGCCGTGCGGACAGCCGCCAAGGAGGAGACGGTGTTCCTGGAGGTCAGCCCGCACCCGCTGCTCGTCCAGTCCGTCACGGCGGTCCTCGACGAGCAGGGCGCCGCACCGGCCGCCGTCGCCACCCTCAAGCGCCACCAGGACGACGGCGAGAACCTCACCCGGGCGCTCGGGCAGCTCTTCTCCCACGGCGCACGCATCGACTGGAACCGCTACTTCCAGGGGACCGCGCCCCGCGTCCCGCTGCCGACGTACGCCTGGGACCAGGAACAGTTCAGGAAGGAGCCGGCCCCCGCTCCGGCGCCCGCCGCGCCGGCCGAGCACGTACGGGAGCTCGAACTGCGCGAGTTGGGCCTGGACGACCTGGGACAGAGCGTCCGCACCCGGGACGGCGCGGCGGTCGTACCGCCGGTGCTCTACGTCGAGGCCGTCCTGCGGGCGGCGGACGGCATCGGGCAACGCGGTGAGGGGGTGCTGGAGGACGTCGAGTTCGGGAACCGGCCCTGGGAGCTGGCACACGCGCGCGATGCCGCGGTACGCGTGTGCCTGACGCCCGCCGCGGAGCAGGGCTGTTTCGTCTTCTCGGTCACCGCGCTGCGCACCGCGGACGGCATTCGGGACGGTGAGCTGTGCATGACCGGCAGGTTCCGCACGGCCGGCCCGGCCGCCGACGCGGGCGAGGACACCGCCGGACGCAGCGTGACGGCCGAGCCGTACGGCCGGGAGCTGCTGGACGCCGGCCTGACCCGGTGCACCGCGTACGTGCCGGCGGCGGAGTTCTACCGCCGTGCCCAGGGCCGCGGCTACACCATCGACGCGGCGCTGCGCACCGTGGCGCAACTGTGGTGCTCCGAAGGCGAATCGGTGGCCCGCATGCGCCGCTCGCCCGGCGCGGGGACGGCGGCCGGGCTCGAAGCCGGGCTTCTGACGATGCTCGCCGCGTGGCCGCGCTCCACGGGTGCAGGGGGAAGACCGGACGGCTATGTGCCGGTGTCCTTCGGCCGCGTCCTGGTCCGGGACGCGGCGGGAGTCGGCCGGGACCACTGGTGCGTAACCCGCTTCACGCCCTCGGACGGTACGGACGACGCGCGCTGTGACGTGTGGCTGACGGCCGAGGACGGCCAAGTGATCGCGGAGTTCCGTGACATACGGCTGCGTCGCCGAGCGGCGGGCCCCGCCCACGAGCCGCTCGACGCGGAAGGCCCGGTGCCGGTCCCCGCGACGCTCGACGCGGCAGGCCCGGTGCCGGCTCCCGCGACCACGACCGCCGGACGCGCCCCCACGCCCGACGACGTGCTCAAGCAGGCCGCCACCGTGCTCGGCCTCTCGGCGACCCGGCTCGACCCGCGCAGGCCGCTGCGGACCCTGGGGCTGGATTCCCTGCTGGCGACCGAGCTCAGGGTGCGCCTGCATCGCACGGCGGGTGTCGACATATCCGCCACACGGCTGCTGGGCCGCGAACCCATAGGCGTGATCGCCGCTTCCGTGGCGTCCCGGCCCTGACATCACCTCAGGAAAACGAAGACCATGACTCATAGATGTACCGTGGTATAATTTTTTCATGGCCGGGGGAGCCCGCACAACGACGTGAGAAGGCGAGGAAGCACATGGCCTCTGAACCTGCCCGCCCCCTCGGGCGCAGAGAGCGCAGCAAGCAGCGGGTTCGGGACCGCATCTACACCTCTGCCCTGACCCTCTTCGCGGAGCAGGGTTACGACCGCACCACGATCGACCAGATCGCCGAGCACGCCGACGTGGCCCGGGGCACCTTCTTCAACTACTTCCAGCGCAAGGAAGACCTGGTCACCGCCTGGGCCGAGGCCCGGAAGCGGCGGCTGGAGCAGTGCATGGAAGAGTCGATGAAGTCCCGGAACGACGATGTGACGGTGCACCTGGAGAGGTGCATGGCGGCACTGGCGGAGTTCAACGAGTCCGAGCGGGAGATCACCGCCGCCATGCTCCAGGCCTGGGTGAAGGCCGGCCAGCCACTCCTCGAAGAGCCCTACGCGGGCCAGGTCTTCGCGAACATCATCGAAGCCGGGCGCCAGCGCGGGGAGGTCGCCTTCGACATCGATCCGATGCGGGTCGGCAACATCCTCCGTGATTCGTACCTGGGCCTGCTCTACCGCTGGTCGCAGAACCCGGGCGGGCGCGTACCGCTCCACATCGAACTGCGCGAGGTCCTCAGGATCGTCCTCACGGGCGTCCTGTCGTACTCCCAGCACGGGCGCGGCACTCCGGCGTCGCCGGCTCCCGCCGCGACCCCGCTCGCACCGGCGTCGCAGGCGTAGAACCCGGCCAGGGCTCGGACCGGCCCGCCGACCGTCAGGTCGGCGGGCCGCTGTCGCCGGGGTCCGGCGAAACGATGCCTCAGCCCGCGACCCGCAGCAGCAGCACCGCCCGCGCCGGCATCGTGATCTCCGTCCCCGCCCGGTGCTCCACCCCCGGCGCCTCCCCCTGCTCCTCCAGGCTCGTGTCGACGACGACCTCGTACCGCTCCGCCCAGGGCGGCCCCGGCAGCACGAAGCTCACCGGCCCCTCGCCCGCGTGCAGAACCGCGAGGAAGCTGTCGTCGAGGATCTGGTCGCCGCGCTCGTCCCGGCCCGGGATGTCCCGGCCGGAGAGGTACATGCCCAGGGCGGCGGCGGGCGCGTACCAGTCCTGCTCCGTCATCTCGGTGCCCCGGGACGTGAACCAGGCCAGGTCGCGCAGGCCGTCCGCGGTCTGGGCCCGGCCCGAGAAGAACGCCCGGCGCCGGAGCACCGGGTGCCGGTGGCGCAGCTCGATCAGCCGCGAGGTCAGCTCGGACAGCGCCTTCCAGCCCGGGTCCTGAAGCAGGCTCCAGTCCACCCAGCCGATCTCGTTGTCCTGGCAGTACGCGTTGTTGTTGCCGCCCTGGGTGCGGCCCAGTTCGTCGCCCGCGAGCAGCATCGGCACACCCGTGGACAGCAGCAGCGTGGTCAGCAGGTTCCTGAGCTGACGCCGCCTGAGCGCGGTGACGCCCTCGTCGTCCGTCTCGCCCTCGGCGCCGCAGTTCCAGGACCGGTTGTCGTCCGTGCCGTCCCGGTTGCCCTCACCGTTGGCCTCGTTGTGCTTGCGCTCGTAACTCACCAGGTCGCGCAGGGTGAAACCGTCGTGCGCGGTGATGAAGTTGACGGACGCGTACGGCCTGCGCCCGCCCCAGGCGTACAGGTCGCTGGAGCCGGACAGGCGGTAGCCCATCTCCCGTACGTCCGGCAGCGCGTGCCGCCAGAAGTCCCGTACGGCGTTGCGGTACCGGTCGTTCCACTCCGTCCACAGCGGCGGGAACGCCCCCACCTGGTAGCCGCCCGACCCCACGTCCCACGGCTCGGCTATCAGCTTCACCCGGCGCAGCACCGGGTCCTGGGCGATGACCGCCAGGAACGGGGAGAGCATGTCGACGTCGTGCATGGAGCGGGCCAGCGCCGCCGCCAGGTCGAAGCGGAAGCCGTCCACGCCCATCTCCGTCACCCAGTACCGCAGGGAGTCGGTGATGAGCCGCAGCACGTGCGGCTGGACCACGTGCAAGGTGTTGCCGCAGCCGGTGTAGTCGGCGTAGCGGCGGGGGTCGTCCTGGAGACGGTAGTAGCCGCGGTTGTCGATGCCCTTCAGCGACAGCGTCGGCCCCAGCTCGCCCGCCTCCGCCGTGTGGTTGTAGACCACGTCGAGGATGACCTCGATCCCGGCCGCGTGCAGGGCGCGCACCATGCGCTTGAACTCGCCGACCTGCTGGCCCGTCGTCCCGGAGGCCGCGTAGGCCGCGTGCGGGGCGAAGTAGCCGATGGAGTTGTAGCCCCAGTAGTTCCGCAGGCCTCTGCGCAGCAGATGGTCCTCGTGCGCGAACTGGTGCACCGGCAGCAGCTCCACCGCCGTCACGCCCAGCTTCACCAGGTGCTCGATCGCCGCCGGGTGCGCGAGGCCGGCGTAGGTGCCGCGCAGCTCCTCGGGGATGTCCGGGTGCAGCCGGGTGAAGCCCTTGACGTGCAGCTCGTAGATCACCGAGTCCGCCCAGGGCGTCTTCGGGCGGCGGTCGTCCGCCCAGTCGTCGTCATCGTGGACGACCACGCCCTTCGGGACGTACGGCGCCGAGTCGCGGTCGTCGCGCACGGTGTCGGCGACGTGCTGCTGCGGCCAGTCGCGGACGTGCCCGTACACCTCCGGGGGCAGGATGCCGTAGTCGTTTCCCGGACCCGCGTCGACCGCCCGCGCGTACGGGTCGAGGAGCAGCTTCGCCGGGTTCCAGCGGGCGCCGGTCCACGGGTCCCAGCGGCCGTGCACCCGGTAGCCGTAGCGCTGCCCGGGCAGCACGCCCGGGACGAAGCCGTGCCAGATCTCGTGGGTCAGCTCGGCGAGCCGGACCCGCGACTGGTTGCCCGCCTCGTCGAAGAGGCACAGCTCGACCCCTTCGGCCCCGCCCGCCCACAGGGCGAAGTTGGTCCCGGCCACCCCGTCCGGGCCGACCCGGAACCGGGCGCCGAGCGGCGTCGGCGCGCCCGGCCGGGCGGCCACCGTGGGCGGCGGCGCGGCCCGCCGTGCGCCGTTCACGGCGGCGGCCTGGCGCCCGTTCTCGGTGGCCTGATGGCCGGCCACCGCCTCCTGCTCGGCTGCGCTGGACACCTGTCAGCCTCCCGCGGCTCGTGGAACGACGGGGGACAGAGGGGTGCGGTCCTGTGCTCCGGCCCGGGTCGCGGCTCCCCTGCGCGTCGTCCTCCCCACTGTTCTGCCCAGAGCGTGGGTCGCACTCACGTTTCCCCGGGGGCGGGCATGGTCGTTTCCCGGGGCCGCGGCCGGTCGTTGGGCACCTCGTGAGGCACGTACAAGGGCGCGCGCGGCGCGCGAGGGCCGCGCTGGCCGCCGTAGTGACATGGGCAGGGCTCCTGACCGGGGCCACCGGCTGTACCTCGGACGACGTGGGCGGGATCGCCGGGGCGTTCGGCGCGCCCCCGGCGCCCGACGACCTCATCCGGGTCTCGCCCGACGACGGCAGCAGGGGTGTGCGCCCCGGGAAGAAGCTGCGGGTGCACGTGCCCCACGGCAGGCTGGAGTCGGTGAAGGTGGTCCGGTCGCAGGACGCGCAGGAGTCCCCGGTGCCCGGGCACCTCTCCGACGGCGGACTGACCTGGGAACCCGACGACGAGCGGCTCGCGCTGGCCGCCAGGTACACGATCGACGCGGTGGCCGTGGACGGTGACGGACGCCGCTCCGCCCGGCACACCACCTTCACCACGTACGTCCCGGAGGAACGCTTCATCGGCTACGTCAGCCCGGAGAACCGGGCCACGGTCGGCACCGGCATGATCGTCTCGCTGGAGTTCAACCGGAAGATCGCCGACCGCGCCGCCGTCGAACGCGCGGTGGAGGTCACCGCCCGCCCGGCCGTCGAGATCCGCCCCCACTGGTTCGGCCGGACCCGCCTCGACTTCCGCCCCGAGCACTACTGGAAACCCGGCACCCAGGTCACCGTCGCCCTGCGCCTGCGGGACGTCGAGGGGGCGCCCGGCGTCTACGGCCTCCAGCACAAGACGTTCTCCTTCACCGTCGGCCGCAGCCAGGTCTCCGTGGTCGACGCCGCCCGGCACACCATGGAGGTGTGGCGCGACGGCGAGTCGCTCGCCACTGTGCCCGTCACGGCCGGAGCCCCGAAGACCACCACGTACAACGGCAAGATGGTGGTGACCGAGATGCTCGAGGTCACCCGGATGAACGGTGCCACGGTCGGCTTCAAGAAGCGCAACGGCAAGGGCGAGTACGACATCCCGGACGTCCCGCACGCCATGCGCCTGACCGACTCCGGCACCTTCCTGCACGGCAACTACTGGGCGGACCACTCCGTCTTCGGGCGTACCAACGTCAGCCACGGCTGCGTCGGACTGCGCGATGTGAAGGGCGGCGGCTCGGACACCCCGGCCGGCTGGTTCTTCGACCGCAGCCTCATCGGCGACGTCGTCGAGGTCGTCCACAGCAATGACAAAAAGGTCGCTCCCGACAACGGGCTCGGAGGCTGGAATATGGGCTGGAATGCATGGAAGGCGGGCAGTGCGGTGAAGTAGCAGGACAGGGGGGCGGGTTGGCCGGCGTTCCGTTGGGACCGAACAGTGACAATCGGGGGCCGCCGGGCCGTCCGACCTGTGGTTACTATTCGCCGGTGCGCGGGGGACACGCGCAGGGGTGCGGGCCTGACCAGGCCCGGGGAGGGGAGAACAACTTGAACGGGCGACCGATATCGGGGGCGTCGGTTGGCGGCAGGCACGGGCTGCTCGCGCTGATCATGGGCGTGCTGCTGCTCGCCGTCACGGCGTGCGGCGGCGGGGGGACCGGCTCCGGTTCCGGTGCGGGCGCCGGCAAGGGCAAGGGCGCGGACGCCGCGCAGAGCAAGCAGTCCGAGGCCGTCGTCGGCATCACCCCCGAGGACGGCGCCAAGTCCGTCGACACCAGCGGGGCGCTGAAGGTCACCGCCGCCAAGGGCAAGCTGACCGAGGTCGAGGTCAAGGACGCCAAGGGCAAGAAGGTCGACGGCGAGATATCCGGGGACGGCGCCACCTGGACGCCGTCCACCCACCTGGCCGCCGCCACCAAGTACACGGTCCACGCGGTCGCAAAGGACTCCGAGGGCCGCACGGCCGCGGAGGACGCGGGCTTCACGACCCTGACCCCGAAGAACACCTTCATCGGCACCTTCACCCCCGAGGACGGCTCCAAGGTCGGCGTGGGCATGCCGTTCTCCATCCGCTTCAGCCGGGGCATCACCAACCCGGACGACGTCGAGAAGGCCATCCGCATCAAGACGGAACCGGCCGTGGACGTCGAGGGCCACTGGTTCGGCAACGACCGTCTCGACTTCCGCCCCGAGAAGTACTGGAAGCCCGGCACCAAGGTGACCGTCGACCTCGGCCTCGACGGCGTCGAGGGCCGCCCCGGTGTCTACGGCGAGCAGGACAAGAAGGTCGAGTTCACCATCGGCCGCAACCAGGTCTCCGTCGTCGACGCCAAGAAGCTCACCATGAAGGTCATGCGCGACGGCAAGGTCTTCAAGACCATCCCGGTCACCACCGGCAAGCCCGGCATGGAGACCTGGAACGGCCAGATGGTCATCAGCGAGATGCTCACGGTGACCCGGATGAACGGCGAGACGGTCGGCTACGGCGGCGAGTACGACATCAAGGACGTCCCGCACGCCGTGCGCCTCACCACCTCCGGCACCTTCCTGCACGGCAACTACTGGGCGGGCGGCGCCTTCGGCAACTACAACGCCAGCCACGGCTGCATCGGCCTGCGCGACGTGCGCGGCGGCTGGGACAAGAAGGTGCCGGCCGCGTGGTTCTTCAACCACTCGATGGTCGGTGACGTCGTGATCGTCAAGAACTCCGAGGACCGCATCGTCGACCCGGACAACGGGCTCAACGGCTGGAACATGTCGTGGGAGAAGTGGAAGAAGTAACTCTTCGCTGCTGACAAGAGGGCCCCGGTGTGACGGACCGCACCGGGGCCTTCGCCGTTAGTGGGCGTTAACCTGCTGCCCATGACCGTCTCTCTCGAAGTCGCTGAAGGCGTCGGCACGCTCCGTCTCGACCGCCCGCCCATGAACGCGCTGGACATCGCCACGCAGGACCGGCTGAAGGAACTCGCCGAGGAGGCCGGGCGCCGCGAGGACGTGCGGGCCGTGGTGATCTACGGCGGCGAGAAGGTGTTCGCGGCCGGCGCGGACATCAAGGAGATGCAGGCGATGGACCACACCGCGATGGTCCTGCGCGCCCGCGCCCTCCAGGACTCGTTCACGGCGGTGGCCCGGATCCCCAAGCCGGTCGTCGCGGCCGTGACCGGCTACGCACTCGGCGGCGGCTGCGAACTCGCGCTGTGCGCGGACTTCCGCATCGCCGGCGAGAACGCCAAGCTCGGCCAGCCGGAGATCCTGCTCGGCCTGATCCCCGGCGCGGGCGGCACCCAGCGCCTGGCCCGCCTGGTCGGCCCCTCCAAGGCCAAGGACCTGATCTTCACCGGCCGGATGGTGAAGGCCGACGAGGCGAAGGAGATCGGGCTGGTGGACCGGGTCGTGCCCGCCGACGAGGTGTACGCGCAGGCGCACACCTGGGCGGCGAAGCTGGCACAGGGCCCGGCCCTCGCGCTGCGCGCCGCCAAGGAGTCGATCGACACGGGCCTGGAGACGGACCTCGACACGGGCCTGGCGATCGAACGGAACTGGTTCGCGGGCCTGTTCGCCACCGAGGACCGCGAGCGCGGCATGCGCAGCTTCGTGGAGGAAGGGCCGGGCAAGGCCAAGTTCCTCTGAAGGACTCCTCCGAGGGCTTGCCCTTGACGCGGTGTCTGATCCGGGTCCCTCGATGGGGCGGTTCACGGCAGCTCGAGGCACCTTTGAGCGTGTCCGGTCGGGGGAGTCCGCCGGTTGCCCCGGAACGGGCCGTCGTCGCAGGCCGGAGAGGCTGCGGGCGATTTCGAAGTGTCGCTGGCACATGCCGTCGGCCCGCCGGTCCGCACCTCGTTCCCGGGGGCGTATTCCCCGGGAACGGCCCCCGAGGGCGCTCCGGGCGGCCATGATGGGGGCATGGCGGGGCTGGAGGGTATGGAACAGCCGCGGGGACACGCACATGCGGCCGCGGCGCGCTGGTCGCCGACCGTCGAGGACGAACGCGCGCTGAAGGCGCTGGAGTTGTACGGCAACCCGACGGAGGCGGAGGTGCCGCTGCCGTCCCGCCCCGAGTCCGCGGCCACCGCCAGACGGCTGACCCAGGTCGTCGTCCTGCGCCACTGGGGGCTCACCCCCAAGACCACCGAGGACGCGGTCTTACTCGTCTCCGAACTGGTGGGCAACGCCGTACGCCACACCGGCGCCCGTGTCTTCGGACTGCGCCTGCACCGGCGCCGCGGCTGGATCCGCGTCGAGGTCCGTGACCCGTCCCGGGGGCTGCCCTGCCTGATGCCGGTCCAGGAGCTGGACATCAGCGGCCGGGGCCTGTTCCTCGTCGACAAGCTGGCCGACCGCTGGGGGGTCGATCTGCTGCCCCGCGGGAAGACCACGTGGTTCGAGATGCGGGTCAACGACCGCTGAGGACCGCCGCCGACCGGGCTCGACGAGCGGTGTGACCTGCGACGGCTCGCCCGGCCGCCGATCGGGCGAATCACCGGTTTCCCCGCGAGGCGGACCTTAAATGGTGCAATGCACCGCCACCTTGTCAAGAGCGCCCTCGTCGTGGGCGCCGCCCTCGCCTGCCTCGCCGCCTGCGGCACGCAGGACGGGGAACGGACCTCCGAGGCACACGGCACCAAGGCCGCCGTGCCCGCGCCGCGCGAGAAGAAGCCCGTTAAGGGGCTGCCCGGGATGCCGCCCGTCCTGGATCCCGAGGACGTGTACGCGGCCGACCGTCCGAACAAACTGTCGCCCGTGGTCAAGGACTTCCCGTCCCGGGTGTACGTCCCCAACACCGAGTCCGACACCGTCTCCGTCATCGACCCGAAGACGTACAAGATCATCGAGACGATCCCCGTGGGCCGGCAACCCCAGCACGTCGTCCCCTCCTGGGACCTGAAGACGCTCTGGGTCAACAACAACCGCGGCCACACGCTCACCCCGATCGACCCGAAGACCGGCAAGGCGGGCAAGGAGGTCGAGGTCCACGACCCGTACAACCTCTACTTCACGCCGCACGGCAAGTACGCCGTCGTCATGGCCTCCCTCGACCGCGAACTGGTCTTCCGCGACCCGCACACCATGGAGATCAAGAAGACGGTCCCGGTCTCCTGCTACGGCGTCAACCACGCCGACTTCTCCCTCGACGGCCGCTACTTCATCGTCTCCTGCGAGTTCAGCGGCGAACTGCTCAAGGTCGACACCGAGAAGATGAAGGTCGTCGGACAGCAGCGGCTGCCGTTCGAGGGCGCCATGCCGCAGGACGTGAAGGTCTCGCCCGACGGCAAAAAGTTCTACATCGCCGACATGATGGCCCACGGCATGTGGGTCCTGGACGGCGACAAGTTCACCGAGCCCACCCTGATGCCCACCGGCAAGGGCTGCCACGGCCTCTACGTCAGCCGGGACTCCCGCGAGATGTACGTGTCCAACCGCGGCGAGGGCACGATCTCCGTCTTCGACTTCACGCGGGGCAAGCTGACCAAGAAGTGGCAGCTGCCCGACGGCGGCAGCCCCGACATGGGCGGTGTCTCCGCCGACGGCAAGGTGCTGTGGCTGTCCGGCCGCTACGACGCCGAGGTGTACGCCATCGACACCCGCACCGGCACCCAGCTCGCCCGCATCCCCGTCGGCAGCGGCCCGCACGGCCTCGCCGTCTACCCGCAGCCCGGCCGCTACTCGCTCGGCCACACGGGCATCTTCCGGTGAGAGCCATCGGCCGTCCACCGAGGGGCAGTTGACACGCCCTGATCGGGTGAGGGTCCCCGGCCCGGCGCCGCGGACCCGCGATCGTGCTCCTCGTGATCACCACCAGCCTGCGGCGGCGCACCGCTGCCGCCGCCCTCTCCCTCGCGGCCGTCCTCACGACCACGGCCGCCACGCCCGGCCAGGCCCCCGCGGCTTCCGTGACGGCGGCCGCCAAGCCCGCCACCCCCGGACCGGCCGCCTGTCCCGTCCAGTTCGACGACAAGATCAAGGCCGCCGCCGACCGCCGGGTCCAGGTCGACCGCATCACCCCCGACCCGTCCTGGCGCACCAGCTGCGGCACCCTCTACCGGGCCGACGGCCGCGGTCCGTCCGTGATCTTCAAGGAGGGCTTCCGGCCCCGGGACGTGGTCGACGGCCAGTACGACCTCGAGAAGTACGTCCTGGTCAACCAGCCGTCCCCGTATGTGTCCACCACGTACGACCACGACCTGTTCAAGAAGTGGAAGTCCGCCTTCAACTACTACGTCGACGCCCCCGGCGGGGTCGACGTCAACAAGACCATCGGCGACACCCACAAGTGGGCCGACCAGCAGGAGGTCGCCTTCCCGGGCGGCATCGCCCGCCGGTACATCGTCGGCGTCTGCCCGGTCGACAAGCAGACCAGGACCGAGATCATGAGCGAGTGCGAGAGCAACCCGCACTACAGGCCGTGGCACTGAGCAGCACCTCCGAGCCCACGGGCCGGTAGCCGGCCGCCTGGAACGCCCGCAGACTGCGGGCGTTCCCCGCCGCAACCTGAGCCCACACCGGCGCGCCTCCGGCCAGGTGCCGCCCCGCCGCCGCCAGCCGCCGCCCGAGTCCCCGGTGCCGTGCCCCCACGTCCACCTCGACCGCGGCCTCCCACCGCCCGGCCACGCCACGGCCCAGCACGAGCACCCCGCCGTCCGCCGCCCACACCCGCACGTCGTCACGCCGCCGGCGTGCCGACGCCACCCGCGGATGGCCGGGATCGTCGATCTCCGTCAACGCGAGCGGAGGCTCCCCGGGCAGCGCCGCACCGGTCAGCAGCACGTCGACCGTGTCGGACGCACGGCCCGTCCGGTCCATCAGCGCCGCCAGGAAGCGGACGTTCATCGTGGCCGCGAGCCGGTCGCAGTCGGTCCCGGCCAGCGTCCGGCGCACCCAGTCCGGATCCTCGTCCGTGAAGACGACCGAGTGAGCCGTGAAGGCGATGACCCCGGCGTCCCGGGCTGAGGGCTGGTTCACGATCGTCGTCCCGCCGTCCGCGGGCGGGAAGACGCCCCGCTCCGCCGCGTCGAGAACGTCCCGCAGGGTTTCCGCCACCGAACCTCCTTGAGTCTCCACCCACTGGAAGGCCCAGACTCCCAGACATGATCGACGACGGCACCGGACTGCTCACCATCGGCGAACTGGCCCGGGCCACCGGACTGACCGTGCGCACCATCCGGTACTGGTCCGACGAGGGCGCACTGCCCCCGGTGGCCCGGTCCGCGGGCGGTTACCGGCTGTACGACGCCGCGTCCGTGGCGCGCCTGGAGCTGATCCGGACCCTGCGCGAACTCGGCCTCGGGCTGGCGGACGTCCGCCGGGTGCTGGCCGGTGAGACGACGGTCGCGCAGGTCGCGGCCGCGCACGTGGTCGCGCTGGACGCGCGGATCCGGTCGCTCAAGGTGACCCGCGCGGTGCTGTCGACAGTGGCGAAACGTGGTTCCGGCGCGGAGGAGACGACACTCATGAACAGACTGGCCCGGCTGTCGGCAGCCGAACGGCGGCGCATCGTGGAGGAATTCGTGGACGAGGTGTTCCACGGGCTGGACACGGCGGACCCGGTGATCCGTGAACGCATGCGGAACACCGCCGCCGACCTGCCCGAGGAACCGACACCCGAGCAGGTGGACGCCTGGCTGGAGCTGGCCGAGATGCTCCAGGACCCGGACTTCAGGGCCGAGATGCGCAAGGCCGCCGAGTTCAACGCGGCCGACCACGGTCATGACACGCCCGCCGGGGCGTCCCTGTGGTTCTCCCGGCGGCTCGTACAACTGGGAGCCCGGGCCCGCGAGCGCGGCATCGCCCCCGACTCCCCGGAGGCCGCTCAGGTGCTGCGCGAGCTGCTGGGTGAGGCCGACCCCGCCACCGTGCTGGAGCGGCTGCGCTCGCACGCCACCAACCGGGTCGCCCGCTACCGCGAGTTGCTGGCCGTCGTGAAGGGAACCGGTCCCTACGCGGCGTACCGCGAGGAGTTCGCGTGGGTGGTCGCCGCACTGGAGGCGCATACGGGCAGTTAATCTGACCTGCGTCAGCAAGACGCGGAACACGAGAGTAGGGGCGGATCGGTGGCGGACATCGAGGAAGCACGCAAGCAGTTCGAACAGATCGACACGGATGGTGACGGCTTCATCACCGCTGCCGAGTTCAAGTCCGCCCTGGCCCGGTCCGGCGACTGGAACGTCACCGAGTCGGTCGCCGAGGTCGTCATCAAGACCCGCGACCTCGACGGCGACAAGAAGCTGAGCTTCGACGAGTTCTGGGGCTACCTGAACAAGTGACGCCGGCGCTCCGGCGCTGCGAGGAGTGGGGTCCGGTCCGTCCGCGGACGACCGGGCCCCTCGTCATACCCACCGGAATAGCCCACCCGCCCCGGCGGTTGACCCCGATCACGAAGGCCCCGCGAGGAGGCCCAGGCGTCACCGACCCCCGGAAGGGCGAGCGAGGACATGAAGATCGGCATCATCGGAGCGGGCAACATCGGCGGCAATCTGACCCGGCGGCTCACCGCCCTCGGTCACCAGGTGTACGTCGCCAACTCCCGGGGCCCGCACACGCTCAAGGCCCTGGCGGAGGAGACCGGCGCTACGCCCGTGACGGTCGAGGAGGCACCGCGGGGCGCCGAGATCGTCGTCGTCACCATCCCGCTGAAGGCGGTCCCGGACCTGCCGTCCGGCCTGTTCGACGAGGCGGCGGACGGCGTCGCGGTGATCGACACCGGCAACTACTACCCCCGGCAGCGGGACGGCAGGATCGCCGCGATCGAGGACGAGGGCCTCACCGAGAGCCGCTGGACGGAACGCCACATCGGCCACCCCGTCATCAAGGCTTTCAACGGCACGTACGCCCAGGACATCCTGGACCGCCCGCTCCCGGCCGGCGACCCCGGCCGCATCGCCCTCCCGGTGGCCGGCGACGACGAGGCGGCCAAGCGCAAGGTGCGGGACCTGATCGACGAACTCGGCTTCGACACGGTCGACGCGGGCGGCATCGACGACTCCTGGCGCCAGCAGCCCGACACCCCGGTCTACGGCCTGCGCGGCGGCGTGGAGGCGGTCACGAAGGCCCTGGCGGAGGCGTCCCCCGAACGCAAGCCGGAGTTCAGCGGCTAGGGCGTGTCCGCAAAGTCCCGCCTGCCCCGCGACGCCCGGCACGCACTCTCGCCGCACCGGTCGAACACCCGCGTACAACCAGTGCGCGGGCGTCCGCCCGGCACTCCCCCAGCCTTCGGCCGGGGGTACCCCCAGAGCACGCACCGGACGCCGCGGGGCCCGCCCTCCGGGCGGACGACGGGACTTTACGGACACGCCCTAGGACACCGGGCCCTCAGGCGTCCTCGGCCCACCTCCGCAGCGCCGCCCTGCTCTCGAAGTCGGCCACGTTCTTGTCCAGCGGATCGTCGGTGTACTGGTGGAATCGCCATTTGGCCTTGATGCGCGGCTTCCCGGCACTGACGTAGTCGGCGATCCACAGGCCGTCGCCCGCGTAGGACGTTTTGTCGATGGTCAGCCAAAAATGCCTGTTCGCGTACAGAATGACTTGGTTGTTCGGCCGGAGGTCCTTCAGCTTCCGGATGAACAGGTCCTTCTGCGCGTTGCTCGCGTGCGTCCCGTCGCTGGTCGTCTCCCAGTCGACGGCGAGGATGTCGCCCGGCCGGTCCGGGGCCTTGGAGACGAAGTACTCGGCCTGGGCGGTGAGGTTGCCGGGCCACAGGAAGTGGTAGAAGCCGACGACCAGACCGGCGTCGCGGCCCCGCTTCGTCTGGGCGGCGAGTCTGGGGTTGACGTAGGAACGCCCCTCGGTCGCCTTGACGAAGACGAAGGAGAGGCCGTCGGTGTCGTAGGAGGAGGACTGGTAGGCGCTCACGTCGATGCCGCGCAGCATGGGGGCTCCCTGAAGCGCTGGTGGGGGAGGGGAGTTGATGCCTACCCACCATGGCACGGCCTGCTGCGGGCCGACGTGGAAATGTCAACTTAAGTCGGGCGCGGGGTGAATGCCGGCCGCCGTGGCGGTGATCCGGGCGGCCAGCTGGGCGACGGACGCGAGGAGTTCGGCCGGTGGGCGGGCGAGGTCCAGGGCGTGGGCCGTGACCGTGATGCCGGAGCGGCGGATGACGTGGTCGGCCGGGCCGTCCTGGGAGGTGGCGGCGTAGACGAGGTGGCCGTGCGGCAGGCCGAGCGCGGTGCAGTAGCCCAGCAGCTGGCCGAGGTGGTCGGTGGAGGGGGCGGGCCTGTCGAGGAAGACGTACTTCGCGTCGACGACGGAGACGGGGCGGCCCGCCCGGTACAGCACGATGTCCGGACGCAGACGCACCCTGCGGGCCTCGTCCAGGCGGTGGTGTCCCTCCTGGCCGGCGCACCGGATCCCCTGGCGGGCGAGGACGTCGCCGAGCGCCACGGTGAGGAACCGTTCGAAGACGTCCGGCATGTCGAGCAGGAAGCCGTCCGCCGCGGTGGGTGTCCCGCCGGCCGGCTGGACGGAGCGGGCGGACAGCACCAGTTCGGCCAGCCGCAGGACCCGCGTGTAGCGGGAGTTGAGGCGGTTCGGCGTCCAGCGGGGCAGGGGCGCGCCGGGGTGGAGGGGGCGGACGCCCGTGAGGTGGCCGGCGAGGTGGCGCAGGGTCAGGGCCGTGCGCCGGGGGACTCCGGGGAGCCGGGCGGCCAGGTTCAGGGCCGTGAGCAGGACGCGGTTCTCGGCGATGTCCGGGGTGTGGTCGTCGTAGCGCACGGCGACCGGCAGCGGCAGGCCGACGCGGCGCAACTGGTCCGCCGTGCGGATCCGGCCGCGGATCAGGGGCAGGTCCTCCTCGACCGTGCGGTAGCCGTGCAGCACTCCCGCGTCGAGCGTGCGGCGGGCGGTGCGGGCGAGCAGGTCGGCGACGGCGGGCAGCAGTTCGTCCGACTCGGCGGCGGTGACCGGCTCGGGCCGCCAGGGGTCGCCGGGGGAGTAGGAGAGCAGGAACATCAGGTCGCGGACCGGGAGTTTGGGACGCAGGCGCAGCTCGACGGCTCCGCCGGACGGCGTGCGCAGCCGCACCAGGCCGACCTTCTGGTTCCCCCTCAGACGCCAGCGTCCGCCCGCCGCCGGGGTGAGCCGGACCAGCTCCGGCACGGAGAGCAGACCGGCGATCTGGTCGCCGGTCAGCTCCCGCACGGTGCCGGGGCCGGTCTCCCGCACGGTGACGTCGAGGCCGGTCGGGCCGGGGCCGGCGGGGCGGGGGACGGTCACCCCTCCTCCGGGTCCTGCCCGAGCGCCGCCCGCAGGGCGGGCAGGCCGTACTCCTCCTCCACGTCGACACCGGTGCCGTAGAGCTGGTCCTCCAGCAGGGGCAGGATCTGGGTGCGCCAGACGAGGTCGAGTCCCTCCGCCCGGGCCGCGGCGGGCTTCATCAGGTACGACGGCCCGATCGCCCGGTCGGCGTCGCCGAGCCGGGCGTTGAGCTCGTCCAGCAGCCGGGCCGCGGTGTCCGGCAGTCCGCGCTCACGCAGCCAGCGGTCCAGCAGGCCCTGGACCGGCGGCTTCTCGGGGGAGAGGCGGCGGAAGGCGAAGCGCCGGCGCATCGCCGCGTCGACGAGGGCGATCGAGCGGTCGGCGGTGTTCATCGTGCCGATGAGGAACAGGTTGTCCGGCAGGGTGAACGGGGCGTGCGGGCTGTACTGGGTGGTGACGGGCTCCTCGCGGTACTCCAGCAGGAAGTACAGCTCGCCGAAGACCTTCGCCAGGTTGGCCCGGTTGATCTCGTCGACGATCAGGACGTACGGATTGGCCGGGTCCTTCGCGGCACGCTCGGCGAGCAGCCGGAACGGCCCGGGCACGACGTCGAACACCACCGAGCCGCCCTCGCCCCGGACGGGACGGAACCCCTCGAAGAAGTCCTCGTAGGTGTACGAGGGGTGGAACTGCACCAGCTCCACCCGGTCGGGGCCGGCGAGATGCCGGGCGAGGGCGCGGGCGAGGTAGGTCTTCCCGGTGCCGGGCGGGCCGTGGAAGACGAGCTGCCCCTGCTCCTGGAGCTGTTCGGCCGTCTCGCGCAGCCACTCCAGCGGCATCAGCAGCCGCGCGGCCAGCTCCTCGGTGACCGGCGGCAGTTCCAGCGCCTTGGTGACGTCGACGTCGACGAGCTCCTCGGCGACCACGTCCTCCAGCCCCGCCCGCTCGGCGAGTTCGGCCGCGACGCTGCTGATGTCGTAGAGCGTCGGCGGCAGGGGCAGCCGGGCCTGCACACGCTCGGGCAGCTCCGCGCGGACGAGCGGCCGCTCGGCGGTGGCCCAGCGCACCGGTCGGCGCCGGGCGTTGTCCGGGCCCTCCGAGGCGTCGTACGCGGCCGGGCCCTGGACGGTTCCGACGTGCACCTCGTCCGGAGTGACGGTGACGACCAGGTCGCCCGGCTGCATGACGGTGAGAAAGGCGTGCAGCTGGTACGCGGCCTGCCCGCGCAACTGGGCGCTCGACTCCGGCATCGCCTCGGCGACGGCCCGCTGCACGTCCTGCTTGGCGGAGCCGGCGGGGATCTCCGGGATCTCCCGCCAGGCCATCGAGCAGTAGCCGCGCCGCAGCCAGTCCGGGATGAAGTTGCGCCCGTCCACGTTGTACCCGCGCACCAGCCAGCCGCGCTGCTCGTGTTCGACGGCGCCCCTGCGCCACCGGCCCACCCACGGCTCGTCGTAGAAGTCGACCGCTTGCCCGGTCTGTTCCTCCAGCGTCCGGCACAGTTCCAGCAGATCGCGGTCGTCGTCGCCGGTGGGCTCGGGGAGTTCGTCCGCGAAGGCCTTGACGATCTCCTGCTTGTGGTAGGCGCTGGCGATCGGCTGGTACGTCTCCGGGAAGAGCAGGTGCAGCAGGACGTGGATCTGCGCCCGGCCCTTCTTGTGCCCGACGGACCGCTGGACGTCCAGGCACTCCTCGCGGAACCGCCAGGGGTCGTCCAGCAGCGCCTCCCGCTCGGCTTCGGGGAGCGCGGCGAGCCGCTCCACCAGCAGGACCAGGATCTGGAACTGCGCCCACCGGTAGTTCAGGAAGCCCTGGCCGCCGTGCAGGAAGCCCTTCAGACCCGGCTCCAGATCCGCCGGGACGGCCACCGGGCGATCGGCCCAGGACAGCACCTCGCCCAGGATCTGGCGCTTCTTGGCCAGCCCGATCTGCTCGGGCACCAGCGGTGCCATGTTCACGAACAGCAACTCGGCGGCGAGGACCACCGTCGCGTCCGGGGCGCCGTCGAGCTGGCGCCGCAGCTTGACCAGGAAGGTGTCCGAGGACTCGTCCGGCTGGTCCACGAACCGGACCCGCAGATCGGAGGCCGTCGCCCCGCTCCAGGCCGGCAACTCCCGCGCGAACGCGGACGTCCCGCTCAGCAGTCCCTCACGGAAGACCCGCCGCACCGCCGCCACGACATCGGTGCTTTCCGGCCGCCTCGCCATTTCGCCCCACCCCCTGGTGCTCGAATGGCCCAGACTAGGCGGACAGCGGCACGGAGGCCTCCAAGGGAGGCGCAAGGGCCACGACGGCGAACGAGAACGGTGTCCGACCAGATGACGACAGCACACACCCCCGCGGTGACCCCGACGGCAGCGGACGACGGCGGCGAGGCCGGGAGGGGCACCGTGCTCTACCTCGGCCTGCGGCGCTCCCCCCTGGAATGGCGCGCCGAACTCGGCGCCGCCGCAGCACGGGGACTGAGCGTCCACGTCGCGTCCGACGCCGACGTCTCCCACACCGGGCTGCCCGGCCACCGGCTCGGCTCCTTCGACCGCGGCTCCTCGCTCGCGGAGCAGGCCGCCGAGGCAGCCCCGGACCAGGCCCCCGTCGCTGTCGTCTGCTGGGGCGACAAGTACGTCGGCCTCACCGCGCTGCTCGCCGAGCGGTTCGGGGTGCGCGGCATCGGTACCGACGCCGCGGCCGTCACCACCGACAAGGCCGCCCAGCGCCGGGCCATGGAGCCGTACGGGCTCAACCCGCCCTGGCGGGCGGGCCGGACGCTCGACGACCTGCGGGCCGTCGCGTCGGAGCTCGGCACCACGGGCCGTCCCCTGGTGTTCAAGCCCGCCCACTGCTCCGGCGGCCGCGGCATGGCGCTGATCACCCAGGACACCGGCCTGGACGAGGTGTTCGCGCTCACGGCCGCCAACTACTCAAGGACCGGCGACTTCCTCGTCGAGGAGTACGTCGACGGCTCCGAGCACTCCGTCTCGGGTGTCGTCTCCGACGGCACGGTGCGGATCCTCGGTGTCACCGACAAGAGCGTCGACGGGCCCTTGTCCCCGTCGTGGGCCACGGCGGTCCCCTCCGCCCTGACGGACACGCAGGTCAAGGACCTGATGCGGGCCGCCGAGCAGGCCGTGCTCGCCGTCGGCCTCGGGACCGGAGGGTTCCACGTCGACCTGCGGTTCGGCTCCGCGGGCCCCGTCGTCCTGGAGGTCGGCGGACGGCTCGGCGGCGACCTGATCAACTCCCACCTCATCCCGTACGCGCACCAGGGGGCCGTCCGGCCGTACGAGGCGCTGCTCGCCCTGCTCACCGACGGGGAGCTGCCCGGCGAGACCCCCGAGCCCAGCCGTGGCGCGGCCATGGTGCTGCTGCCCAAGGACGGGCGCCCGGCGGGCGATGTGGCGGTGGCCGCGCTCGCCCGCCCGCGGGTCGTCCTCGCCGAGGACTGGCCCGGCACGGACACGGTCGTGGCGGTCGTCGTCACCGAGGACCCGGCCGACCTGCCCGCGGCCGTCGCGGAGGTCCGCGAGGCGGCCAGGTGACCGCAGGCCCCGCGCCTGCGCCCCGCCTTCGACGAGCTGACGCGCCTCACCGGCAGGGGCGGCGCGTCAGCGCCTTCCGCCGGGACGCCCAGACCGCCAGGACCGCCGCGACCACGGCGGCCGCCGCCCGGCGCCACGCGGGCCGTCAGCACTCGATGATGTTGACCGCCAGCCCGCCCCGTGCCGTCTCCTTGTACTTCACCGACATGTCCGCGCCGGTGTCCTTCATCGTCTTGATGACCTTGTCCAGGGACACCTTGTGGGAACCGTCGCCGCGCATGGCCATGCGGGCGGCCGTGACGGCCTTCACCGCGGCCATGCCGTTGCGTTCGATGCACGGGATCTGCACCAGGCCGCCCACGGGGTCGCAGGTCAGTCCGAGGTTGTGTTCCATGCCGATCTCGGCGGCGTTCTCGACCTGCTCCGGGGAGCCGCCGAGCACCTCGGCCAGCGCGCCCGCCGCCATCGAGCAGGCCGAGCCGACCTCGCCCTGGCAGCCGACCTCGGCGCCGGAGATGGAGGCGTTCTCCTTGAAGAGCATGCCGATGGCCCCGGCGGCGAGGAGGAAGCGGACGACTCCGTCCTCGTCGGCGCCGGGCACGAAGTTCATGTAGTAGTGCAGGACCGCCGGGATGATGCCGGCCGCGCCGTTGGTGGGGGCGGTGACGACCCGGCCCCCGGCGGCGTTCTCCTCGTTGACCGCCATCGCGTAGAGCGTGATCCACTCCATGGCGAGGGCCTTCGGGTCGCCCTCGGAGCGCAGCTTGCGGGCGGTGTTCGCGGCCCGGCGGCGCACCTTCAGACCGCCCGGCAGGATGCCCTCGCGGGACATGCCGCGCGCCACGCACGCCTCCATCACCCGCCAGATCTCCAGCAGGCCGGCGCGGATCTCCTCCTCGGTGCGCCAGGCCCGCTCGTTCTCCAGCATCAGAGCGGAGATCGACAGGCCCGTCTCCCCGGCCATGCGCAGCAGCTCGTCGCCCGTGCGGAAGGGGTACTTCAGCACGGTGTCGTCGAGCTTAATGCGGTCCGCGCCCACCGCGTCCTCGTCGACGACGAAGCCGCCGCCCACCGAGTAGTACGTCTTCGACAGCAGCTCCGCGCCCGAGGCGTCGTACGCCCACAGGGTCATGCCGTTGGCGTGGTACGGCAGGGCCTTGCGGCGGTGCAGGACCATGTCGTCGTCGTAGGAGAACGCGATCTCCTGCTCGCCCAGCAGGTTGAGCCGGCCACCGGTCCTGATCGCCTCCACCCGTGCGTCGGCCGTCTCCACGTCCACCGTGCGGGGCGAGTCGCCCTCCAGGCCGAGCAGCACCGCCTTGGGCGTGCCGTGGCCGTGGCCGGTGGCGCCGAGCGAGCCGTAGAGCTCCGCGCGGACCTTCGCGGCCGGGGCCAGCAGCTCCTCGTTGCGCAGCCGCCGGGCGAACATCCGGGCCGCCCGCATCGGGCCGACGGTGTGGGAGCTGGACGGGCCGATGCCGATCGAGAACAGGTCGAAGACCGAGATGGCCACGGGAACTCCTGACTACGGGGGTGGTGCAGAGGGGGTGGGCGCCGCGCCGCTTGTGGCCGCACGGCGCCCGAAAGGTTTCTTCGTTATGTGTTCAGACCCGCGTACAGCGGGTGCTTGTCGGCCAGGGCCTTCACCCGGGCCTTGAGGGCCTCCGCGTCGTACGACGGCTTCAGCGCCTCGGCGATGACGTCCGCGACCTCCGCGAAGTCCTCCGCCCGGAACCCGCGCGTGGCCAGGGCCGGTGTGCCGATCCGCAGACCGGACGTCACCATCGGCGGACGCGGGTCGTTCGGGATCGCGTTCCGGTTGACCGTGATGCCCACCTCGTGGAGGCGGTCCTCGGCCTGCTGTCCGTCCAGCTCCGAGTGGCGCAGGTCGACCAGGACCAGGTGCACGTCCGTGCCGCCGGACAGGACGTCCACGCCCACGGCCCGGACGTCGTCCTTCACCAGACGCTCGGCCAGGATGCGGGCACCCTCCAGCGTACGGCGCTGGCGCTCCTTGAAGTCCTCCGAGGCCGCGACCTTGAAGGCGACCGCCTTGGCCGCGATCACATGCTCCAGCGGACCGCCCTGCTGACCGGGGAAGACGGCGGAGTTGATCTTCTTGGCCAGTTCGGCCGTGGAGAGGATCACACCGCCGCGCGGGCCGCCCAGCGTCTTGTGGGTGGTCGTGGTCACCACGTGCGCGTGCGGCACCGGGTTCGGGTGCAGCCCGGCCGCGACGAGCCCGGCGAAGTGGGCCATGTCGACCATCAGGTACGCGCCGACCTCGTCCGCGATCCGGCGGAAGGCGGCGAAGTCAAGCTGCCGCGGGTAGGCCGACCAGCCCGCGACGATCAGCTTCGGCTTGGACTCCTTGGCCAGCCGCTCTACCTCGGCCATGTCGACCCGGCCGTCGTCGCCGACGTGGTAGGCGACGACGTCGTAGAGCTTGCCGGAGAAGTTGATCTTCATGCCGTGGGTCAGGTGCCCGCCGTGCGCGAGGTTCAGACCCATGATGGTGTCGCCCGGCTTGAGCAGCGCGAACATCGCGGCGGCGTTGGCCTGGGCGCCCGAGTGCGGCTGCACGTTGGCGTGCTCGGCGCCGAACAGCTCCTTGACCCGGTCGATCGCGATCTGCTCGACCACGTCGACGTGCTCGCAGCCGCCGTAGTAGCGGCGGCCCGGGTAGCCCTCGGCGTACTTGTTGGTGAGGACCGAGCCCTGCGCCTCCATGACCGCGACCGGCGCGAAGTTCTCCGAGGCGATCATCTCGAGCGTGGACTGCTGGCGGTGCAGCTCGGCGTCGACCGCGGCGGCCACGGCCGGGTCGAGCTCGTGCAGGGGTGTGTTCAGGACGGACATACGGCTACGACTCCTCAGCCGGCGGAGAACGCGGTGTACTCGTCGGCGGAGAGCAGGTCGCCCGGCTCGTCCGTGACCCGCACCTTGAACAGCCAGCCGCCCTCGAAGGGGGCCGAGTTCACCAGCGACGGGTCGTTCACGACGTCCTCGTTGACCTCGGTGACCTCACCGGAGACGGGGGAGTAGAGGTCGGACACCGACTTGGTCGACTCCAGCTCGCCGCAGGTCTCGCCCGCGGACACGGAGTCACCGACCTCGGGGAGCTGGACGAAGACCACGTCGCCGAGCGCGTTGGCCGCGTGCTCCGTGATGCCGACCGTCGCGACGCCGTCCTCGGCGGCCGACAGCCACTCGTGCTCCTTGCTGTAACGAAGCTGCTGGGGGTTGCTCATGGCCTGGATTCTCCTGTACGCGCGGGAGTGCTGTTGACGGGGGGACTGCTGGTGAGCTGGAACGACGGACCACGGGGGACGCTCGCCGCGGCCCCGGGCCAGTGTCTACTTCTGCCGCTTGTAGAACGGCAGCGCCACGACCTCGTACGGCTCGTGGCTGCCCCGGATGTCCACGCCCACGCCGGGCGTACCGGGCGCGGCGTGCGCGGCGTCGACGTACGCCATCGCGATCGGCTTGCCGAGGGTGGGGGAGGGGGCGCCGGAGGTGACCTCGCCGATCACCTCGCCGCCGGCCACGACCGCGTACCCGGCGCGCGGGACCCGGCGGCCCTCGGCGACGAGCCCGACCAGCACGCGCGGCGGGTTCTGCTCGGCGCGGGCGGCGGCCTCCCGCAGGGCCTCGCGCCCCACGAATTCGCCGTCCTTCTCGAACTTCACGACCCGGCCGAGACCGGCGTCGAAGGGCGTCAGGGAGGTGCTCAGCTCGTGCCCGTACAGCGGCATGCCCGCCTCCAGGCGCAGCGTGTCGCGGCAGGACAGCCCGCAGGGGACCAGTCCGGCGCCCTCGCCCGCCTTGGTCAGGGCCTGCCACAGCTCGACCGCGTGCTCCGGCTTCACGAACAGCTCGAAGCCGTCCTCGCCGGTGTAGCCGGTGCGGGCGATCAGGGCCGGGACGCCCGCGACCGTGCCCGGCAGACCGGCGTAGTACTTCAGGCCGTCCAGGTCGGCGTCGGTGAGGGACCTCAGGATCCCCGGGGACTGAGGCCCCTGCACGGCGATCAGCGCGTAGGCGTCCCGGTCGTCGCGCACCTCGGCGTCGAAGCCCGCGGAACGTTCCGCCAGGGCGTCCAGCACGACCTGGGCGTTGGAGGCGTTGGCGACGACCATGTACTCGGTCTCGCCCAGCCGGTAGACGATCAGGTCGTCGAGGATGCCGCCGTCGGCCCGGCAGATCATGGTGTAGCGGGCGCGGCCCGGCTTCACGCCCCCGATGTTGCCCACCAGGGCGTAGTCGAGGAGGGCGGCGGCCTGCGGACCGGTGACGGTGATCTCCCCCATGTGGGAGAGGTCGAACAGCCCGGCCTTCGTGCGCACGGCGTTGTGCTCGTCGCGCTCGGAGCCGTAGCGCAGGGGCATGTCCCAGCCGGCGAAGTCGGTCATCGTCGCGCCGAGCGAACGATGCAGGGCATCGAGCGCGGTGTGGCGGAGTTCTCCTGTACTGCTCATCGGTCGGTCGTCTCCCAGGGCAATGGGGGTACCTCCCGCGCGAGCTCGTTCGAGCGTGGGGGAGGGCGAGGTCGTTCCTCCCCATCTGTCATCGGAACCTGAGAGGTTCGCCATGAAGGACATGGCTTGCACCTTGGGTGGGACCACCGAGGACGGCGGCCCGCTTTTCAGATGTGCCTCGCCCGCGCGGTAACGGGGCCTGAGAGATTCAAGGGAGGGACTTGCTCCTTCGGCGCCCCAGCGTCAGCGGTGCTGGGAACTCTCCCGCGCGGATTCAAACGGCCGGTATGCAGTTGGCGCGCACATCATTGCACGCATCGTCGCGGGGTGGCAGGGGCACCACCCTGTAGCAGGCCTGTTGCAGGAAGAGGACTAAAAACAGAGACATCGGGCATTACCTTCTCTTTACACTCAGCGGGGATGGGACTCCATACCTGGCCCCAGGGGAGGACGATCACGGTGAACAGGACCACCGCGTACGCCACGACATCGGGCGTCGCGCTGCCCGAGCAGCCGGCCGCTCCGGCACGGGCGGCCTGCGGCCCGCTGCCGGTGCCGGTCGTCCGCGATCTGCGCGAGCGCGCCGGCCGCAGCCCGCACGCGCTGCTCTTCGGCCCCCGCGACCTCGTCGTGGTCACGGGTCTGCCCGGCAGCGGCAAGTCCACGCTGATGCGGCGCACCGTGCCCGGCCGGCGCATCGACTCGCAGGACACCCGCGACCGCTGGGACGGCCGCATGCCGCGCTTCCTGCCGTACGCGGTCTACCGCCCGCTCGTCCGCCTCGCCCACTACGCCGGGCTGCGCCGCGCCCTGCGCACCGGCGAGGGCGTCGTCGTGCACGACTGCGGCACCCAGGCCTGGGTCCGCCGCTGGCTGGCCCGCGAGGCCCGCCACCGGGGCGGCGCCCTGCATCTGCTCACGCTCGACGTCACCCCCGAGGAGGCCCTGGCCGGCCAGCGCGACCGCGGCCGCGGTGTCTCGCGGTACGCGTTCCTGCGCCACCGCGCGGCGACCACCCGCCTGCTGCACGCCGTGGAGCGGGGCGAACTGCCCGCGGGCTGCGGCTCGGCGATCCTCCTGGACCGGGACGCGGCGGACACCCTGCGCCGGATCGCCTTCACGGGCTGACCGCAGGCGGCCGGCGAGACGCTAGCCTTTTGAGCCACAGCAGTGGTTCCAGGCAGGCGGTAGGCAGATGGACTTCCCGGCGGACTTCCCGGCGCACACGCAGACCCACCCGCACGGCGGATGGCCAGGCAACGAACTGGAGGAGGTGCTCTCGGCCTCCCTCGGCGCCGGACCGTCGGCCGGCGGGCGGATCGTCGAGGTGCTCGGCCGGAGTTTCGTCTGGGTTCCCCTGCCGAGCGGCGGCGGACCGCAGAGCGGTCCCCTCGACCTGCCCGGCATCGAGATCGAGGGCCAGGCGTACGTACCGGTGTTCAGCTCCGAGGAGCAGTTCCGCCAGGTCGTCGGCTCCCACATGTCGTACACCATCGCGCCCGCCGTGGAGTTCGCCCGCGGCCTGCCGCCGCACGCCGGGATAGCCGTCAACCCGGGCGGCGTGGTCGGCATACCGCTTCCGCCGCCCGCCGTGGCCGAGCTCTGCCGGGCCGGCCGGACGCCCCTGGACGGCCCCGCGAGCGGCGGCCGGGTCCGCCTCTTCGAGCCCGACTGGCAGGACGACCCGGTGGACTTCCTCGCCGCCGCCTCCGCAGAGTTCGAGGCGATCGGCGTCGTCGTCACCGCCCGCCGCTGCCTCGCCGCGATCGAGACCGCAGACCCGGTGATGTTCGTGGGCGTCGAACTCTCCCAGTGGGAAGGCGACCTGCGGGCCCTCCCCTTGGACGCCCTGTCCCGGGCCGTGACCAGGTCCCCGGCCCCGTGGCCGGTCAACCTGGTCCTCCTGGACGTGGCGGAGGACCCGGTGGGCGCGTGGATGCGGGAGCGAGTGCGACCGTTCTACCAAAGGGTTCACTAGCAGATCTTTCACAGGGTTCACCGGCACACGCTCACAGGAGTGAGCCACGCCACCGGCCCCGGCCGGACCCGCACCCGCAGGACGAGGCAAGTCCCGAGTCGGCGGGCGGGCTTAAGCTAGGTCACGGTCGAGGCGTTGTACGAAGGGGCGGTAAAGGTGAGCGCGAGCGGCACGGCCGCGGCCGGACAGGTCGAGCACATGCTGCGCCAGGTCACGCCCGGGCGTTACGACGCCTACGAGGCACTCCTGCGCGCGCTCGCGACCCCGCACTCCGGCCAGATCTGGATGCTCCTCTGGCACGGCCAGGCGGGCTCCCCCGACGCCCAGTACGGGAACATGGAGGTCGACGGCTACGGCTACGCCCCCTGTGTGACCTCCGCCCAGGAACTCTCGGCCAGCGGCTGGAACCGCTCGTACGAGGTGGTCGACGGAGTCGACGTCGCCCGCGCCCTCTACCCCGACCACTACGGCCTCTGGCTCAACCCGCACGCCCCCGGCGGCGGCGTCGGCATCCCCTGGCTGGACCTGCGCCGGATCGCCACGGGCCTGGACCGCCAGCCCGCCGGCCCGCTGCGGCTGTCCGAACCGGCCATCGAGATCCCGCAGTTCTACGCCCTGCTCGCGCAGAACGCCCACCGCACGCCGGCCGTCCGTTCGCTGCGCCGGGCCTGGGTGCAGCCCGCGCTGGGCGCGCCGTATCTCGCCATCGGACTGGATGTGTACGACACCTCCCCGCCGGCCGTGGATTCCGTGCGCGCGATGATGCAGCAGTCCCTCGGGGCCGTACCGGACGGGCTGCCCGTCTCCACCGTCGCCATGTCCGACGAACACGACCCGGTCGCCATGTGGCTGCGCACGAGCGCCCGCCCCTTCTACGACCGTGAGGCCCACGCCACGGCCCCCGTCCAGGCCCCGGCCTCCGGCTACGGCTTCCCCCCGGCCCAGGGCAGGTACTGACCCGGACCGCGCCGGCCGTCGCCGCACCGGCCGTTGCCGCGCCGGTCGGCCGGCTCGCGGGTGTCAGGTGCTTTGCCCGCAATGCGCAGGTTTCAACGCCATATCGTCCGGACCACGTGCCCGCGTGTCCGGATAACGGAATCCCCCAGTCGGCATCACGGTTGCGCATACTTTCTCCACCAGGCCTGGCGTGTGATCGTGAGCGCGTTGAAGACTCGCCTCTCAGGCGCGAGGCCGTCGATCCTGTGAGCGATACCAAGCGAAGGATCGGCCTGACGGTGGCCGTACCATCTGCGGACGCCACGCCATAGCCAAAGTGGATCAAGCCGCCGACAACGGTGGGCAAGGGGGCCGGTGACCACCGGCGAGAAGGGGCAGGGCACTTGTGACGGCACCGATCGAGACCACCGGATCGCAGGCCGAGGCCCAGCCGGAGGCCGTGCTGGCGGGTGTGAAGTCCCAGAACATCGAGGGCCGGTCCCTCGGGCAGATCGCCTGGACCCGCTTCAAGCGCGACAAGGTGGCGGTGGCCGGCGGCGTCGTGGTCGTGCTGCTCATCCTGACGGCCGCCCTGTCCCGCCCGCTGCAGTCGCTGCTGGGCCTCGACCCCAACGCCTTCCACCAGGACCTCATCGACCCCAACACCACGCTCCCCAAGGGCGGCTTCGGCGGCATGAGCTGGGACCATCCGCTCGGTGTGGAGCCGAAGTTCGGGCGCGACATCCTCGCCCGCATCCTGGAGGGCTCCTGGGTCTCCCTCGTCGTCGCCTTCGGAGCGACGGTGCTGTCCAATGTGATCGGCACCGTGCTCGGCCTGATCGCGGGCTACTACGGCGGGCGCGTCGACGCGGTCATCAGCCGGCTCATGGACACCTTCCTGGCCTTCCCGCTGCTGCTCTTCGCCATCGCCATCTCGGCGACGCTCCAGGGCGGCGCCTTCGGGCTCGAGGGCCTCCCGCTGCACATCCTCGTGCTGATCTTCGTCATCGGCTTCTTCAACTGGCCCTACATGGGCCGCATCGTCCGCGGCCAGACGCTGGCGCTGCGCGAGCGGGAGTTCGTCGACGCCTCCCGGGGGATGGGCGCTTCCGGGCCGTACATCCTCTTCAAGGAGCTGCTGCCGAACCTGGTCGCGCCGATCATCGTCTACTCGACGCTGCTGATCCCGACCAACATCCTCTTCGAAGCGTCCCTCAGCTTCCTCGGCGTGGGCATCCAGCCGCCGCAGGCGTCGTGGGGCGGCATGCTCAACCAGGCCGTCGACTTCTTCGAGGTCGATCCGCAGTACATGCTCGTCCCCGGTCTCGCCATCTTCATCACCGTACTGGCCTTCAACCTCCTCGGTGACGGCCTCCGGGACGCTCTCGACCCCCGCAGCCGCTGACGTCTGCGGTCGCGGCCGGTGCCGCGTCCAGCCCAAGTGTTCAACTTCAGAAGGGGAATCCGACCATCATGCGAAGGTCAGCAATTGCCGTCGCCGCGGCCATCAGCAGTGCCAGCCTCGTGCTGGCGGGCTGCAGCAAGGCCGACGACAACGGCGACGACGGCGGCAGCAAGGCCACCGCCGACGCCGCCACGAAGTCGGTCGTGAACACCTCGACGGAGAAGGGCGGCACGGTCACCTACGCGATGTCCGACGTCCCGGACTCGTTCGACCCGGGCAACACGTACTACGCGTACATGTACAACTTCAGCCGTCTCTACGCGCGTCCGCTGCTCACCTTCAAGCCGGCTCCCGGTGAGAAGGGCAACGAGATCGTCCCGGACCTCGCGGAGTCCAAGGGCAAGTCGTCCGACGGCGGCAAGACCTGGACGTACAAGCTCCGTCAGGGCGTGAAGTACGAGGACGGCACCGAGGTCACCTCGGCGGACGTCAAGTACGCGGTGGAGCGCTCGAACTTCGCCCGTGACGTGCTCTCCCTCGGCCCGAACTACTTCGCCCAGTTCCTGGACGGCGGCGACAAGTACAAGGGCCCGTACAAGGACAAGAGCGACAAGGGCCTGGCGTCGATCGAGACGCCGGACAAGCACACGATCACCTTCAAGCTCAAGCAGCCGTTCACGGACTTCGACTACCTGGTCACGGCCCCGCAGACGGCTCCGGTGCCGAAGGCCAAGGACACCGGCGTCGACTACACCAAGAAGATCGTCTCCTCCGGCTCGTACAAGTTCCAGAGCTACGAGGAGGGCAAGTCGGTCACCCTGGTGCGCAACCCCGAGTGGGACGCCAAGACCGACCCGCTGCGCAAGCAGTACCCGGACAAGATCGTGGTCAACCTGAAGGTCAACCAGGCCACGATCGACAAGGACCTGATGGCCGGCACCACCACCGTCGACCTCGCGGGCCGCGGCGTGGACACGCAGACCCAGGCCCAGCTGCTCAACAACAAGGACAAGAAGGCCAACACCGACAACACCTACGGTGGCCGTCTCGTCTACGCGGCGCTGAACACCACGGTCAAGCCGTTCGACAACGTCGAGTGCCGCAAGGCCGTGCAGTACGCCATCGACAAGGTGGCCGTGCAGACCGCACAGGGCGGCCCGGTCCGCGGTGACATCGCCTCCACGGTCCTGCCGCCGGACGTGATCGGCTACCAGAAGTTCGACTCCTACGCCACCCAGGGCAACAAGGGTGACGCCACCAAGGCCAAGGGGCACCTGAAGGCCTGTGGCCAGGAGAAGGGCTTCAAGACCTACATCTCCGCGCGCAGCGACCGTCAGCAGGAGGTCGACGCCGCCACGGCGATCATCGACTCGCTGAAGAAGGTCGGCATCAACGCCGAGATGAAGCAGTACCCGTCCGGCAAGTACTTCACGGACTACGCCGGTGTCCCCGCCTTCGCCAAGAAGCAGAAGATCGGCATCATGATGATGCAGTGGGGCGCCGACTGGCCGACCGGCTACGGCTTCCTGAACCAGATCCTCAACGGCAAGGCCATCAGCACCTCCGGCAACACGAACCTCTCGTCGTTCGACAACGCCGAGGTCAACAAGCTGCTCGACGAGGCCATCCAGAACCCCGAGGAGTCGGCGCGCAACGCCGCCTACGCCGAGGTCGACAAGAAGACGATGGACGAGGCCGTCATCGTGCCGCTGACCTACTTCAAGGTCTTGCTGTACCGCTCGCCGAACGCCACCAACGTGGTCTCCTCGGCCGCCTGGAGCGGTCAGTACGACGCCCTCAACCTCGGTACGACGAAGAAGTAGCGCGAAGAGCAGCCCTGGAAGGCAGGTGAAGGCATTGGCGCCCGTGGGTTTCACCCCCCGCGGGCGCCGGCGCCGGTCCCCGTGATCTCGTACATCATCCGCCGGGCGATCGCGGCAGTGATCCTGCTGCTGGTCGTCACCGCGGTCACCTTCGGCATCTTCTTCCTGCTGCCGAGACTGGCCGGGCAGAGTCCCGACCAGCTGGCCGCCCAGTACATCGGAAAGAACCCTTCGCCCGAGGACATCCTGGCGGTCAAGCAGAACCTCGGGCTCGACAAGCCGGTCTACGAGCAGTACTGGGAGTTCATCAAGGGGATCGTCTCCGGCGCCACCTACAACCTCGGCCCGACCACGGCCAAGTGTGAAATGCCCTGTTTCGGCTACTCCTTCAAGAACCACATCGAGGTCTGGCCGCAGCTCGTGGACCGGCTTCCGGTGACCATCTCCCTGGCCGCGGGCGCCGCCGTGCTGTGGCTGCTGTCGGGTGTCGCCGCCGGTGTGATCTCCGCGCTCAAGCCGGGCTCGTTCTTCGACCGTGCCGCGATGGGCGTGGCCCTCGCCGGTGTGTCGCTCCCCATGTTCTTCACCGGCCAGCTCGCCCTGCTCGTCTTCAGCTATCAGCTGGACATCTTCGGGCGGACCTATGTGCCGTTCACCGAAAACCCGTCCCAGTGGGCCAACACCCTGTTCCTGCCGTGGTGTTCGCTGGCCCTTCTGTACTCGGCCATCTACGCACGGCTCACCCGGTCCGGCATGCTCGAAACCATGAACGAGGACTTCATCCGCACCGCTCGGGCCAAGGGCCTGAAGGAGCGCAAGGTCGTCGTCAAGCACGGCCTGCGGGCGGCGCTCACGCCGATCGTGACGGTCTTCGGCATGGACATCGGCCTGCTGCTCGGCGGCGCGGTGATCACCGAGTCGGTGTTCTCCCTGCCCGGCATCGGCCAGTACGCCGTTCAGGCCATCACCGACAACGACCTGCCGCCGATCCTGGGCGTCACCCTGCTGGCGGCCTTCTTCGTCGTGCTCTGCAACCTGGTGGTGGACGTGCTGTACGCCACCGTCGACCCGCGCGTGAGGCTCTCGTGACCGAACTGACCAAGACCGGGGCCGCCGTGGGCGAGCCGTCGAGCGGCGGGGAGGTCCCCCGGGCGTTCCTCGACGTGCGCGACCTCAAGGTGCACTTCCCGACCGACGACGGCCTGGTCAAGTCCGTCGACGGGCTCTCCTTCCAGCTGGAGAAGGGCCAGACCCTCGGCATAGTGGGCGAGTCCGGCTCCGGCAAGTCGGTGACCTCGCTGGCCATCATGGGCCTGCACCGCCTCGGCAACCGCGGCAAGAACGTGCGGATGTCCGGCGAGATCTGGCTCGACGGCAAGGAACTCGTCTCGGCGAGCCCCGACGAGGTGCGCCGGCTGCGCGGCCATGACATGGCGATGATCTTCCAGGACCCGCTGTCCGCGATGCACCCGTACTACACGGTCGGCAACCAGATCGTCGAGGCGTACCGGGTCCACCACGACGTCGACAAGAAGACCGCCCGCAGGCGCGCCGTCGAACTCCTCGACCGGGTCGGCATCCCCGAGCCCGACAAGCGCGTCAACAGCTACCCGCACGAATTCTCCGGCGGTATGCGCCAGCGCGCCATGATCGCCATGGCGCTGGTCAACAACCCCGAGCTGCTGATCGCGGACGAGCCGACCACCGCGCTCGACGTGACCGTGCAGGCGCAGATCCTCGACCTGATCCGGGACCTGCAGAAGGAGTTCGGCTCCGCGGTCATCATCATCACGCACGACCTCGGCGTGGTCGCCGAGATCGCCGACGACATCCTCGTGATGTACGGCGGGCGCTGCGTGGAACGCGGTCCGGTCGACACGATCTTCTACGAGCCGCAGCACCCCTACACCTGGGGCCTGCTCGGCTCGATGCCGCGGATCGACCGTGAGCAGACCGACCGGCTCATCCCGGTCAAGGGTCAGCCGCCCAGCCTCATCAACGTCCCCTCGGGGTGCGCGTTCAACCCGCGCTGTCCGTATGCGGACGTCCCCAAGGGCGGGATCACCCGCACCGAGCGGCCCGAGCTGCGCGAGGTGGGCGGCAGGCACTTCACCGCCTGCCACCTGCCGCAGGAGGACCGCACCCGGATCTGGAACGAAGAGATTGCGCCGAAGCTGTGAGCGAGACCGATACCCGGGCAGGGACGACGGCCGTGACCGACGACGATGACAAACCGCTGCTCAAGGTCGAGGGACTGGTCAAGCACTTCCCCATCAAGAAGGGTCTGCTGCAGCGGCAGGTCGGGGCGGTCAAGGCCGTGGACGGCATCGACTTCGAGGTGCGCCGCGGCGAGACCCTCGGCGTCGTCGGCGAGTCCGGTTGCGGCAAGTCGACCATGGGCCGTCTCATCACCCGGCTGCTCGAACCCAGCGGCGGGAAGATCGAGTTCGACGGTACGGACATCACGCACCTCGGCACGGGCGGCATGCGCCCGCTCCGCCGTGACGTGCAGATGATCTTCCAGGACCCGTACGGTTCGCTGAACCCCCGGCACACCATCGGCACCATCGTCTCGGCGCCGTTCAGGCTCCAGGGCGTGGAGCCCGAGGGCGGCGTCAAGCAGGAGGTCCAGCGCCTCCTGGAGCTGGTGGGCCTGAGCCCCGAGCACTACAACCGCTACCCGCACGAGTTCTCCGGCGGCCAGCGGCAGCGCATCGGTATCGCCCGGGCCCTGGCCCTGAAGCCGCGGATGGTCGTGGCCGACGAGCCGGTCTCCGCGCTCGACGTGTCGATCCAGGCGCAGGTCGTGAACCTGATGGACGACCTCCAGGACGAGCTCGGCCTGACGTACGTGATCATCGCGCACGACCTGTCGGTCGTCCGGCACGTCTCGGACCGGATCGCGGTGATGTACCTCGGCAAGATCGTCGAACTGGCCGACCGCGACTCGCTGTACGCCAGTCCGATGCACCCGTACACCAAGGCCCTGCTGTCGGCGGTGCCGATCCCGGATCCGCGGCGCAGGGCGGCCAAGAGCGAGCGCATCCTGCTCAGGGGCGACGTACCCTCGCCGATCGCCCCGCCGAGCGGGTGCCGCTTCCACACCCGGTGCTGGAAGGCCACGCAGATCTGCAAGAGCACCGAGCCGCCGCTGATCGAGCTGCGGCCCGGCCAGCGCGTCGCCTGCCACCACCCGGAGAACTTCGAGGACCAGGCCCCGCAGGACACCGTTCTGCTGTCCGCCGCGAAGGAGGCGGCGGCACTGGTCGCCGACGAGGTGCTGGCCGAGTCGGCACAGACGTCGGCGGCGGTGGCGGCGGAGGCCTCCGCGAAGGAAGCGGAAGACTCCGCCTCCAAGGAGCCCGGGGACACGTCCAAGGAGCCCGGGGACAAGTGACCCAGCCCTGCCGGAGCGCCTCTGCCTTGACACTTAAGGCAGAGGCGCTCCGGCAGGTAAGAATGTTCGGGTGCTCCAGCAACTGTTCAGTCCGTCCGTCCAGCACACGCTCGACCTGATCGGCATCTTCGTCTTCGCGATCTCCGGCGCCCTGCTGGCCGTGCGCAAGAACTTCGACGTGTTCGGCATCGCCGTGCTCGCCGAGGTCACCGCGCTGGGCGGCGGGCTCTTCCGTGACCTGGTCATCGGGGCCGTGCCACCCGCCGCCTTCACGGACCTGGGGTACTTCCTCACCCCGCTACTCGCCACGCTCCTCGTCTTCTTCCTGCACCCGCAGGTGGAGCGCATCCAGGTCGCCGTGAACGTCTTCGACGCGGCCGGCCTCGGCCTGTTCTGCGTCGCCGGCACCATCAAGGCGTACGAGTACGGGCTCGGCCTGACCGCCTCCGCCGGCCTGGGGCTGACCACCGCGGTGGGCGGCGGTGTGCTGCGGGACGTCCTCGCCAACGAGGTGCCCTCGCTGCTGCGCTGGGACCGCGACCTGTACGCGGTCCCGGCGATCGTCGGCGCCGCCCTGGTCGCCCTGTGCATCCGCTACGACGCCCTGAATCCGCTCACCAGCAGCCTCGCGGTGGTCACCGCCTTCGTACTGCGCCTGCTCGCGATGCGGTTCCACTGGCGAGCTCCGCGGGCCTGGCACCGGCGGTCGACGGTGAGCGAGGAGGAGCAGCCCGTGCTGCCGTGACGTGGCCGCGGCCGGTCACCTCCGTCAGCCAGCGGAAAGCCGGGACCACCTGCGGCCGCCACAGCGCCATGGTGTGACCGCCCGCGCTCCTCGGGATGTACACCACGTGCACGGTCGTCGGCGCCTTCGCGGTCTGTTCCAGGGCGACGGCCGCCTCGTAGCCGTCGTGCGGCTGGCCGGACAGGTAGAGCGAGATGCGCGGCGGGACGGGCGCCCCGCGCAGCAGCAGGCAGGGGTTGTTCTCGGCCCGGAGGGCGGGGTTCTGCGCGGCGAGCGAGGCGCGTTCGCCGATCGGGTCGTTGTAGCCGGACAGGCTCACGGCGGCCCGGTAGCGGTCGGGGTGGGCGACGGCGAGCTTGGCCGCGCAGTGCGCCCCGGCCGAGTAGCCGGCCACCGCCCAGCCCCGCGGGGCGGACTCGGCGCGGAAGTTGTCCATGACCATCATCGGCACGTCGACGCTCAGCCAGGTGTCGGCGTTGACGGTGCCCGGGATGTTGGCGCAGCCGGTGTCCACCCCGGCCAGCAGATTGGTGCGCGGCGCCACCAGGATGAACGGGGCGATCTGCCCGTCCCGCATCAGCGGCTTCAGCTGCTCGTTCGCGTGCAGCGAGCCGAACCAGGCCTTCGCCGAGCCGGGGTAGCCGGGCAGGAGTTCCACGACCGGGAACTCGTGGTGCCGGTAGGCCGGTTCGTCGTACTGCGGCGGGAGCCAGACGTAGACCTCGGCGTTCACACCCGACACCCGGCCCTTGAGCTGGGTGACCCGTACCCCGCCTGCCGCGCGCATTCCGGGCCCGGTGGCCGGCCGGAAGGTCTGGCGCACCTTCGGCAGCCGCTTCAGGGCGATGCCTCCGGTGCCGTCGGCGCCCAGGTCGGCCGCCTGCTGCACGTGGTCGCCGGTGCCGAGCAGGTCGGCCCAGTTGTCGTACAGGTTGTCGGCGTTGTTGACCAGCGTGAAGACCAGTGCCACGGCGGTTCCCTGGGCGAACAGCAGCATCAGCGCGCGCGTCGCGGTACGCAGGGCGCGGGGGCCGCGGACGCGCGACCACAGGACGAGCGGCAGCGCCGGCGCGATGACCGACAGCGCGATCAGCGTGTAGAGGAACGGGGTCCCGGTGAGGCTCATGTCTCGTCAGAGGGGCGGACGGTCCTTCGGGTTTACGGACGAGTGCGGACACTTACCGAGAAATTTCCTACGCTTCACCGAAGACGGAACCGACCAAAGCTACCGCTTAGTAGTTAGTTCTTGTACTGTTCAGCCATGTCAGAAGCAGCCACCGCACCGGCCGTCCGGGCCACGATCGGCGACAGCGAGTTCGACCGCGACACCGCGCTCACCCGGCGCGCGCCCGGCGTCTACGACATCGACCTCTCCGCCGGCTGGACGATCATCAGCGCCGTCAACGGCGGCTATCTGCTGGCCGTCCTGGGCCGCGCGCTCGCGGACGCCCTGCCGCACGCCGACCCCTTCACCATCTCGGCGCACTACCTGACCGCGTCGCAGCCCGGCCCGGCGGTCGTCCGCACGGACACCGTCCGCACCGGCCGGACCCTGTCGACCGGCCAGGCCTCGCTCTTCCAGTACGACGACGAGGGCCGCGAGGTGGAGCGCATCCGCGTCCTCGCCTCCTACGGCGACCTGGACGCCCTGCCCGACGACGTCCGTACGACGGCCCGGCCGCCCGCGATCCCGCCGCTGGAGCACTGCTTCGGCCCGGAGGACGGACCCGCCCCCGTCGACGGCAGCTCGGCGATCGCCGACCGTCTGATGCTCAAGCTCGACCCGTCGACCCTGGGCTGGGCCCTCGGCAAGCCCTCCGGAAAGGGCGAGATGCGGGCCTGGTTCGGGCTCGCGGACGGCCGCGACCACGACCCGCTCTCCCTGCTGCTCGCGGTGGACGCCCTGCCGCCCACCGCCTTCGAACTCGGGCTGAAGGGCTGGGTGCCCACCGTCGAGCTGACCGTGCACGTCCGCTGCCGCCCGGCGCCGGGCCCGCTGCGCGTGTCGATCACCACGCGCAACCTCGCCGGCGGCTTCCTGGAGGAGGACGCCGAGGTGTGGGACAGCGCCGACCGGCTGGTGGCGCAGTCCCGTCAGCTCGCCCGGGTCAGGCTCGGCTGAGCGGCTCGCGCCCCAGCCAGGCCGCCAGCCTGCCGTAGGCGTCGGCGCCCTCGGGGGCCGGCCGGGCCGTGGCGAACGGCGTGTTCTCGTCCCGCTGTTCGTCCGGCAGCATGCGCTGGGCGACGGTCAGCGCGAACTCGGCGAGCTCCGGGTCCAGTTCGCGCGGACGCCCCAGGGCCTCGGACAGGTCCCAGGTGTGGGTCACCGTCTCCAGGACGTAGGCCGACAGGGCGGCCCGGCCGGGCATCTCGCCGAACGGCAGGCGCACCATCGTGTCCAGCAGGTCGTCGCCTGCCCAGGCCTTGACGGCCCGGGTCCTGGCCTCGTCGTACGCGGCCGTCCAGCCGTCGTCCGGCACGCCCTCGACGAACGGCCGTACGGCGCTCGCGTCACCACCCTCGGCGACGACGGCCACCCGGTGGGTCGCACCGGTGAGATGGCTCAGCAGGGTGCGCACGTCGAACTCGGTACACGGCGTGGGTCCGCCGAGCTGCTCCGCGCGGACGGACCGGACGAACTCGGCGGCCTGCTCCGCGGCACGGCCGAACAGCGGACGGGGGTCGTTGGTCATGAGACTCCTCCTGAGTGCGTGGACAGGAGGAGCATGGCCGGAAAACCTGACAGCCGCCGTCAACATTTGCCCGGGCCCTCGCCCGCCGCGATGCTGATGCCGTGAAGTCCGACCGCCTGCTGTCGATCCTGCTGCTCCTCCAGACCCGCGGCCGGGTCCCCGCACGCGAACTCGCCGAACGCCTGGAGGTGTCGGTCCGCACCGTCTACCGCGACGTCGAGTCCCTGTCGGCCGCCGGTGTCCCGGTCTACGCCGAACGCGGCCGGCACGGCGGCATCGAACTGCTCGCCGGTTTCCGCACGGACGTCACGGGTCTGACCGCCGACGAGTCCCGCGCGCTGTTCGTCCTGGCCGCGCAGGGCGCGCACGCCGCCCTCGGCCTGGACGCGGCGTTCGGCTCCGCGCTGCGCAAGGTGATGGCCGCGCTGCCGGCTCCGCACCGCCCGGCCGCCGAGACGGCCTCCCGCCGCATCCTCGTCGACGCCACCCGCTGGCGCGGCGGGCCGCGACCGGCCGTCGACCTGGAGGTGCTGAGGGACGCGGTCTTCGCCGACCGCAGGCTGAGGCTGCGCTACCGGCACAGCGGAGAGCGCCAGGTCCGCACGTACACCGTCGACCCGTACGGTCTCGTCGCCAAGGCGGGCGTCTGGTACCTGGTCGCCGACCGGCGGGCCGAACCCCGGCTCTTCCGGGCGGACCGGGTGCGCTCCGCCCGGCTCCTCGACGATCCCGTACGGCGGCGCCCGGGTGTCGAACTCGCCGACGCCTGGCAGGCCCTGCGACGCCAGGTCGAGGAACGGCCCGGCGGCTTGGACGTCACCGTCCGGGTGCGGCGAGAACGGCTCGACATGTTCCTGCGGCTGACGGCCTTCCTGCCGGCGGAGCTCCTCGACGACGACGGTGAGAGGGACTGGGCGACCGTGCGGCTGACGTACGGCTTCCTCCCTGAGACCCGCCAACTGCTGATGTTCGGCGACCAGGTGGAGGTCCTCTCGCCCCCTCAGGTGCGCGAGGAACTGGCCCGGGCGGCCGCTTCCGTCACGGGGCTGTACCGGGGCTCCGGTGCGGACCCGGGGTGCCGTGCGGTCGGTCAGTCCAGCCAGTGATGGCGGCCCAGGCCGATCAGCCGCATCTGCCGGGTCGCCACCTGGGCGACGTGCCGGGTCCGCTCCTCGCGCTCCCGCTCCGGCCCCTCCAGCGCCTCCAGGAAGAGCGACGCGGTGATCAGCATCTGGTCGACGTAGAGATGCGCGAGCATCAGCAGGTCGTCCTCGGTCCAGCCCGCGGAGACCGGGTCCTTGGCCAGTTCGTCCTTGACCTCCTGGGCGAACCGGGCCAGTTGCTCCCGTATGGCCTCCCGTACCGGCTGAACTCCGCCATGTCGCTCACGGGCGATGAACCGGACATGTGCGGGGTACCCGTCCACATGACGGGCGATCAGCTCGATGGTGCGCGTGATGCGTTCCTCGCTGTCACCCGTCGTGGACACCGTCGTCCGGATCATCGGGTGCAGGCTGCCCAGCGCCTCCTCGACCAGGGCCACGCCCAGATCCGCCGTGGAGCGGAAGTGGCGGTAGAAGGCCGTCGGGGCGACACCGACGGCGCGGGTGACCTCGCGCAGCCCCAGGCTGCTCAGACTCTGCTCCTCCAGCAGCCCGAGGGCCGCGTCCAGGAGCGCCTGCCGGGTCTTCTGCTTCTGGGCCTGCCGGATGCCGAGGGTGTGACTCATACCATGCAGTTAACAACTGTTCTCTGTAATTGGAAAGTCATGGGTCGCGCTAGACTGGGAAGTCAGTGAACAAGTGTAACCACAAGCGTTCACCGAAACTCTGGGGGTTGTTTCCCGTGCTGTTCATCGTCGCCGCACTCCTGCTGCTGGGCGCCGTGCTGGGCACCGTGGCCCACGCGCCGCTCGGCTTCTCCGTCGCGGCGGGTGCCGTCATCGCCGTCTGGCTCGGCATCTTCGCGCTCCGCGAGCGCCACGGCCGCCGGCGCCACACCCAGGCCCACTGACGCGGTTACGCGCTCAACCGACGACCACCACCGAACCGACACCGGGAGTCGATCACCATGCAGCTCACCGCTCCGGCCAGGCGCCGCACCGGTATCCGCGACACCGACGGCATGGCCGTCGCGTCCTTCGTCCTGGGCCTGCTCGGCCTCCTCGTCCTGAACGTCTTCCTCGGCCCGATCGCCATCGTGCTGGCGAGCCTCGCCCTGTGGCGCGGCACCCAGCGCCGCGGCCGCGCGTACCTGGGCCTCGGCCTCGGCGTCGCCGACCTGGTGGTCCTGGTGGCGTTCATGCAGGCGGACAGCACGATCTCGTGGAGCTTCTGAGCCGTCCTCGGGCAGTCGCCCGCCGGCAAGCCGCGGCCGGCCCGGTGGCGACGGGTCGCAGCCGCGCGGGGAAAGCGGTTCACTCCCTTTCCTGCTTCGGCCGACCGTGATCTGAGGACGGTCGAGGGAGAGCCGTAGAATCGGGCTCACCATGGCTTACCTCGACCACGCCGCGACCACCCCGATGCTCCCGGAGGCGGCAGAGGCGCTCACCGCCCACCTGGGTGCCACCGGCAACGCGTCCTCCCTCCACGCATCCGGCCGGCAGGCCCGCCGCACCGTCGAGGAGGCCCGCGAGACCCTCGCCGAAGCCCTCGGCGCCCGCCCCAGCGAGGTCGTCTTCACCTCGGGCGGCACGGAGGCCGACAACCTCGCCGTCAAGGGCCTTTACTGGTCACGCCGTGACGCCGACCCGGCCCGCACCCGCGTCCTCGCCAGCCCCGTCGAGCACCACGCCGTCCTCGACGCCGTGCACTGGCTCGGCGAACACGAGGGCGCCACCATCGAGTACCTGCCGGTCGACGCCCACGGCCGCGTCCACCCGGACGCCCTGCGCGAGGCGATCGCCCGCAACCCCGACGACGTGGCCCTCGCCACCGTCATGTGGGCGAACAACGAGATCGGGACGATTCTGCCGATCCGCGAACTCGCCGACGCGGCCGCCGAGTTCGGCGTCCCCCTGCACTCGGACGCCGTCCAGGCCTTCGGCCAGATCCCCGTGGACTTCGCCGCCTCCGGCCTCGCCGCGATGACGGTGTCGGGCCACAAGATCGGCGGGCCGTACGGCATCGGCGCGCTCATCCTCGGCCGCGAGCACACCCCCGTACCCGTCCTGCACGGCGGCGGCCAGGAACGTCACGTCCGCTCCGGCACCCTCGACGTACCCGCCATCGCCTCCTTCGCGGTCGCCGGACGGCTGGCCGCCGAGCAGCGCGAGTGGTTCGTCCGCGAGATCGGCGCCCTGCGCGACGCCCTCGTCACCGCGGTCCGTACGGCGGTACCGGACGCGATCCTCGGCGGCGACCCGGACCCGGAGGGACGCCTCCCGGCCAACGCGCACTTCACGTTCCCCGGCTGCGAGGGCGACTCCCTGCTGCTCCTGCTCGACGCCCAGGGCATCGAGTGCTCCACGGGCTCCGCCTGCACGGCCGGCGTCGCCCAGCCCAGCCACGTCCTCCTCGCCACCGGCACCGACCCCGACCTGGCCCGCGGCACCCTCCGCTTCTCCCTCGGCCACACCTCCACGGAGGCGGACGTCGAGGCCCTGGCGAAGGCGATCGGCCCGGCGGTGGAACGGGCCAGGGCGGCGGGGCTGACGTAGTCCCCGCCGTCTCCGCCCTGCTCGACCGGTCAGGCCGGCGCCGTACGCGCCTCGCGCACCAGCCGCATGTACTTGTCCCAGTCCCAGTGCGGCCCCGGGTCCGTGTGGTCCGTGCCCGGGACCTCCACGTGGCCGATGATGTGCTCGCGGTCGACGGGTATGCCGTAGCGCGCGCATATCCGGGCCGTGAGGCGGGCCGAGGCCTCGTACATCTTGTCCGTGAGGTCCTGCGGGCGGTCCACGAAGCCCTCGTGTTCGATGCCGACACTGCGCTCGTTGTAGTCGCGGTTGCCCGCGTGGTACGCCACGTCCAGTTCGCGGATCATCTGGGCGATGTGCCCGTCCTGGCGGACGATGTAGTGCGCGGCCGCCTTGTGCCCCGGGTCCTGGAAGGCCTTCACCGCGCTGTCGAAGCTGCCCTGCGTGACATGGACGATCACCATGTCTATGCCGTAGTCGTCGGGCCGGTCCGCGCGGCGCCAGTTCGCGTCCGACGCGGCCACCCAGCGCGCTCCCGCGTAGTCGACCTCGCCCTCCTTGCGCGGCTTCTCGACGCCGGGCACGCGCCACCACAGACGCGCCAGCTCGTCCCTGGCCAGCACGGCGGAGCCCGCCGCGGCCACCGTGCCACCGATCAGCAGCGCGCGACGGCCGACCTTCCGGTCGCCGTCCTTCGAAGCCTTCCGCTGTCCCATGTGATCGCCAACGGATACCCGGCGGCCTTGGTTCCCGCGCCCCCTTACCCTGGAAGGGTTATGACTCACACCCCGCAGCGCTCCCGTCCCCTCCGCGTCCTGGCCGCCATGTCCGGCGGAGTCGACTCCGCCGTCGCCGCCGCCCGCGCGGCCGAGGCGGGCCACGACGTGACCGGCGTCCACCTCGCGCTCTCCGCCAACCCCCAATCCTTCCGCACGGGCGCGCGGGGCTGCTGCACCATCGAGGACTCGCGCGACGCCCGCCGCGCCGCGGACGTCATCGGCATCCCGTTCTACGTGTGGGACCTCGCCGACCGCTTCCGTGAGGACGTCGTCGAGGACTTCGTCGCCGAGTACGAGGCCGGCCGCACCCCCAACCCCTGCCTGCGCTGCAACGAGAAGATCAAGTTCGCGGCGCTGCTGGACAAGGCGCTGGCGCTGGGCTTCGACGCGGTCTGCACGGGCCACTACGCGCAGGTCGTCACCCTGCCCGACGGCACCCGCGAGCTGCACCGCGCCTCCGACATGGCCAAGGACCAGTCGTACGTCCTCGGCGTCCTGGACGACAAGCAGCTCGCCCACGCGATGTTCCCGCTCGGCGACACGGTCACCACCAAGGACGAGATCCGCGCGGAGGCCGAGCGCAGGGGCCTGGCGGTGGCCAAGAAGCCCGACTCGCACGACATCTGCTTCATCGCCGACGGCGACACCCAGGGCTTCCTCGCGAACCGGCTCGGCAGGTCCGAGGGCGACATCGTCGACGAGTCCGGCAACCGGCTCGGCACGCACGAGGGCGCCTACGGCTTCACCATCGGCCAGCGCAAGGGCCTGCGCATCGGCACCCCGGCGCCCGACGGCAAGCCGCGCTACGTCCTGGACATCTCCCCGGTCACCAACACGGTCACGGTCGGCCCGGCCGACGCGCTGGACGTCAGCGCCCTGACCGCGATCAAGCCGCGCTGGTGCGGCGTCGCCCCCACCGGCCCGGGCACCTACACGGCCCAGCTCCGCGCCCACGGCGGCGAGACCGAGGTCACCGCCGAGCTGGTCGACGGCCGGCTGGAGGTGTCGTTCGCGGAGCCGGTCCGCGGCGTCGCCCCCGGCCAGGCGATCGTCCTGTACGACGGCACACGCGTGGTGGGCTCCGCGACGATCGCGTCGACCAGGCGGGCGACGGCGGGCGTGGCCTGACCCCGCGGGCGTCCGGGGGCAGGCCCGTTCCACGCGCGCGTGCCCCCGTCACTCCCGGCCCCGCGCGACCAGCTCCGCGTACTCAGCCCCGCGTGAAGAACTCCACCAGCACCGGCGCCAGTACGTTCGGCTCCACCATGTGCGTCTGGCCCTGGAGCGTGCGGTACGACCCGTCGGGCACGGAGTCCGCGATCGCCCGGGCCGCCTCGCGGAGCCAGGCCGGGCTCGCGTCGCCCGCGACCGCCAGGACGGGGACGCCGATCGAGGCCAGCCGGGCGCGCGGGACGCGGCCGTCGCGCATGACGGCGTCGTCGTAGGCGAGGCTCGGGGCGATCGCCTCCATGGCGGCCCACATGGGGGACTGGCGGGCGCCCTGGATCACCCCTTCAGCCAGGCCGGTCAGCCGCAGGAACAGCTCGACCGCGTCCCCGCGCCGCCCCTCACCGAGCGCCTCCGTCAGCCGCCGGGTGTACTCCGCGCGCTCCTCGGCACCCTCCTCCGACATCGCGAAAGGCGTCTCGTACACCGCGACGCGCCGCACCGGCAGGCCGCTCGCCGCCGCCTCCAGCGCCAGTGCTCCGCCCGAGGAGATGCCGTACAGGAGTGCCTCGCCGCCCACCGCCTCGATCACCGCCGCCAGGTCCTCGACCTCGCGCTCCACGGCGTACGGCGCCGTGTCCCCGCTGGCACCGCGGCCCCGGCGGTCGTACACGACGGCCTGGAAACGCTCCGAGAGCGACACGGCGAGCGGCGCCAGGGTGCCGCCCGTCGACATCGCGCCGCTCACCAGGACGACCGCGGGGCCCCGGCCGGTGCTCTCGTAGGCGATGCGGGTGCCGTCACGCGAAAGGATCTTCTTGTCCATGCCAGTGCAGACTGCCGCACGGCACGGTGTTCATCGATGAGGCGGGCCGCGCGTCAGCCGATCACATCACTTCCACGTCGTAGAAGCACAGGTGATCCTTGATCTCCGCCACGCCCGGCTTGGGCTCCGGATACGCCCAGACGAGGTCCGCGGCGTCCGGCAGCGACCAGTAGGACGCGGTGCCCTTGAACGGGCAGTACGTGCGCGTGCCGGACGGTGTCAGCAGGTCGAGGCGTACGTCCTCGGGCGGGATGTAGTAGCGCTCGGGGCAGCCCGTCTCGCGCAGGACCAGCGGCCGGTCGCTCTGCGCCAGGACCTGCCCGGCGTGCACCACGCGCACGGGCCGGTCACTCTTCTCGATGGTGATGCGATGCCCGGTGGTCACGATCGCCCTCCTTGGGTAGCCGACTCCCCGGATACAGCGCACGCTGAAGCGGATGTCTTCCCTCGCCGCAGGAGGCCACCCATGCGAGCCACACAGCCGGCCAGAAGCCGCAGCGCCCTGGCCCACCAGGTCCGGTACGCCCTGCGCCACCCGGATCGCGTGCCCGCGCACGCCCGGCGCGCGGTGCGGGACGCCTGGCTGCGGCTGCGGTACCGCGACCACATCGCGTACTACCGTGCCGTGATGGCCTCCGACGCGGCGCGCAGCGCGGAGGCGGCGGTGGGGCACAATCCCTCACGCGAGGCGTGGGAGCGGATCGGGCGCATGCAGTTCGACTACCTCGTGGGACACGGCCTCCAGCCGCACCACCGCATGCTGGAGATCGGCTGCGGCAACCTGCGCGCCGGGCGCCTGTTCATCGACTACCTCGACGCCGGGCACTACTACGGCATCGACATCTCGCCGCACATCCTGCTCGCCGCCCAGGACACCCTGGTGGCCGGGAAACTCCAGCCCAAGCTGCCCTACCTGGCGCTCGCCGACGATCTCACCTTCGCCTTCCTGCCCGACGCGCACTTCGACGTCGTCCACGCGCACAGCGTCTTCTCGCACTCGCCGCTGCACGTCATCGAGGAGTGCTTCGCCCACGTCGGCCGGATCCTCGCGCCCGGCGGGTTCTTCGACTTCACGTTCGACCGCACCGACGGCGAGGAGCACCAGGTGCTGCACGAGGACTTCTACTACCGGACGGCGACGCTGACCGGACTCGCCGCCGAGTACGGCCTGGACGCCCGGTTCATGGACGACTGGGAACAACTCCCGCACCGGCAGTCCAAAATGCGGGTCACCATGACGTCGGACCGGGCCCGTACGGTGGGCCCATGAACATCTGTGTCTTCCTGTCCGCCGCCGACCTCGACGAGCGCTACACCCGTCCCGCGCGGGAGTTCGCCGAGCTGCTGGCCAAGGGCGGCCACACCCTCGTGTGGGGCGGCTCCGACGTCGGCCTCATGAAGGTGGTCGCCGACGGGGTGCAGGAGGCGGGCGGCCGGCTGGTCGGCGTCTCCGTGCGGTTCCTCTCCGCCAAGGTCCGGCCCGGCGTCGACGAGATGGTCGTCGCCCGCGACCTCGCCGAGCGCAAGAAGCTGCTCCTGGAGAAGGCCGACGCCGTGGTCATCATGGTCGGCGGCACCGGCACGCTCGACGAGGCGACGGAGATCCTGGAACTGAAGAAGCACGGCCACACGGACAAGCCCGTGGTCCTGCTCAACACCGCGGGCTTCTACGACGGCCTGAAGGAGCAGTTCCGCCGCATGGAGGACGAGGGCTTCCTGCCCCGCCCGCTCACCGACCTGGTGTTCTTCGCGGAGGAGCCGGTGGGGGCGCTGGCGTACCTGGAGGAGAGCCGGGGCGTGGCGTGAACGAGGGCTGCTGCCCTGCGTGACCCCGGCCTGATGCGAGCATGGCGGGCATGGCTACTCATGTGATCACCGGAGCCGGCTCCGGCATCGGCGCCGCCGTGGCCCGCCGTCTGCACGCGCGCGGGGACGACCTCGTGCTGCACGCGCGCGACGCGGGCCGAGCGAAGGAGCTGGCGGCCGAGTTCCCCGGGGCGAAGACCCTGGTCGGCGACCTGGCCGACCCCGACAAGCTCTCCTGGGCCTTCTCCCACCAGTCGCTGCCCGACCGCGTGGACTCGCTGCTGCACATCGCCGGGGTCGTCGACCTCGGCCCGGTCGGCGAGCTCACCCCGAAGACCTGGCGCCACCAGCTCAACGTCAACCTCGTCGCCCCGGCCGAGCTGACCCGCCACTTCCTGCCCCAGCTTCGCGCCGCCCGGGGCCACGTGGTCTTCGTCAACTCCGGAGCCGGCCTGAACGCCCACGCCGGCTGGTCCGCGTACGCCGCCTCCAAGCACGGCCTGAAGGCCCTCGCCGACTCCCTCCGCCACGAGGAGCACGCGGGCGGCGTCCGCGTCACCTCCGTCTACCCCGGCCGCACGGCCAGCCCCATGCAGGCCAAGGTCCACCAGCAGGAGGGCAAGGAGTACGACGCGTCGAAGTGGATCGACCCCGAGTCGGTCGCGACGACGATCCTGATGGCCCTGGACCTGCCGAGGGACGCCGAGGTCAACGACCTGACGGTCCGGCCGGGGAACTGACCGGCCGGGCCGCTGCGTAGGCTGCTGCGGTGAGCGAAAACAGCCAGTTCAGGTTCGGTGCCGCCACCGGTGTCGGCTCCATGCCCGGGGGTGACGCCCGGGAAGCCGTCAAAACGGCCACCGGAACCTTCGAGGACTTCCCCTTCCTGCCCGAACTGCCCGCCCGCGGGCCCGGCGCGGACATGATCGGGCGGACCGCCGGCATGCTCGTCGAGCTGTACGCGCGCGTGGAGCCCAGCGGCTGGCGGCTCGGCGACCGCCCGGGACGGGACACCAAACGGGCCCGCTCCTGGCTCCGCCAGGACCTCGACGCGCTGGAGGAATTCACGCAGGAGTACGCCGGGCAGCTGAAGGTCCAGGTCGTGGGGCCCTGGACCCTCGCCGCCAACCTGGAGCTGCGCAACGGCGAGGCCGCCCTCTCCGACCCCGGAGCCTGCCGCGACCTCGCCGCCTCCCTCGCCGAGGGACTCCGTCTGCACCTCGCCGAGGTCCAGCGGCGGGTCCCCGGCGCGCAGCTCGTCCTCCAGCTCGACGAGCCGTCCCTCACCGCCGTCCTGCGCGGCCAGGTGAAGACCGCCAGCGGCTACCGCACCCACCGCGCCCCCGACCGGCAGATCGTCGAGGCCGCCCTCCGCGACCTCGTCGCAGTGCACGCGGGTGGCCCCGTCGTCGTCCACTCCTGCGCACCGGACGTCCCGTTCGCCCTGCTGCGCCGGGCGGGTGCGGCGGCCGTCTCCTTCGACTTCTCCCTGCTCACCGAGCGTGACGACGAGGTGATCGGCGAGGCGGTGGAGGGCGGCACCCGGCTCTTCACCGGTGTCGTGCCGTCCGCGGAGGGCCCATTGTCAGACCCTGCCGGTAGCGTCATGGGTGTCAGGACGTTGTGGCGCAGGCTGGGGCTGTCACCGGGGCTTCTCGCGGAGGCGGTCACGCTCACGCCGGCGTGCGGACTCGCGGGGGCTTCCCCGGGATACGCGCGCGCGGCGCTCGCCCACTGCGCCCGGGCGGCGAGATCCCTCGCGGACAACCCAGAGTAACGGGAGGACGACACGGTGGCCGGCGACAAGCAAGCGGAGACGACGACGGTGCCCGCCGAGGCACGGGAGAAGCACGCGCGCCTCGCGGAGCAGATCGAAGAGCACCGCTTCCGCTACTACGTGAAGGACGCTCCCGTTGTCAGCGACGCGGAGTTCGACGAGCTGCTGCGTTCCCTGGAGGCACTGGAGGAGGAGTTCCCGGAGCTGCGTACCCCGGACTCGCCGACCCAGAAGGTCGCCGGTTCGTACGAGACGGAGTTCACGGCGGTCGAGCACCGCCAGCGCATGCTCTCCCTCGACAACACCTTCAACGACGAGGAGATGGCCGCCTGGACGGAGCGCATCGCCAGGGAACTGGGCGAGCAGGACTACCACTTCCTGTGCGAGCTGAAGGTCGACGGCCTCGCCGTGAACCTCACCTACGAGCGCGGCCGTCTCACGCGCGCGGCGACCCGCGGCGACGGCCGCACGGGCGAGGACATCACACCGAACGTCCGGACGATCGCGGAGATCCCCGAGCGCCTCAAGGGCGACTCCGTCCCCGACCTCGTGGAGATCCGCGGCGAGGTCTACTTCCCGATGGAGAAGTTCCAGGAGCTGAACGCCCGTCTGGTCGAGGCCGGTGACAAGCCGTTCGCCAACCCGCGCAACGCGGCGGCCGGTTCACTGCGCCAGAAGGACCCGCGGGTCACGGCCACCCGCCCGCTGCACATGGTGGTCCACGGCATCGGCGCCCTGGAGGGCTTCAGCGGCCTGACCCGCCTGTCCCAGGCCTACGACCTGCTGAAAACCTGGGGTCTGCCCACCTCCCGGCACAACAAGGTGGTCGACGGCCTCGACGGCGTACGGGAGTTCATCGCGTACTTCGGCGAGAACCGCCACTCCGTGGAGCACGAGATCGACGGCGTGGTCGTCAAGCTCGACGAGATCCCGCTCCAGGGCCGCCTCGGCTCCACCTCGCGCGCCCCGCGCTGGGCGATCGCGTACAAGTACGCGCCGGAGGAGGTCAACACCAAGCTCGTCAACATCCGCGTGGGCGTGGGCCGCACGGGCAGGGTCACGCCGTACGCCCAGGTCGAGCCGGTCACGGTCGCGGGCTCCGAGGTCGAGTTCGCCACGCTGCACAACCAGGACGTGGTCAAGGCCAAGGGCGTCCTCATCGGTGACACGGTGGTGCTGCGCAAGGCCGGTGACGTCATCCCGGAGATCCTCGGACCGGTCGCCGACCTGCGTGACGGCAGCGAGCGCGAGTTCGTGATGCCGGCCGAGTGCCCCGAGTGCGGTACGGCTCTCAGGCCGATGAAGGAGGGCGACGTCGACCTGCGCTGCCCGAACGCCCGCACCTGCCCGGCCCAGTTGCGCGAGCGCCTGTTCTACCTCGCGGGCCGCAAGGCGCTGGACATCGAGCACTTCGGCTACGTCGCCGCCGCCGCGCTCACCAAGCCGCTGGAGCCCGAGGACCCGCCGCTGGTGGACGAGGGCGACCTGTTCGACCTCACCGTCGAACAGCTCCTGCCCATCAAGGCGTACGTCCTCGACGCCGACAGCGGTCTGCCCAAGCGCGACCCGAAGACCGGCGAGGAGAAGGTCGCCACGATCTTCGCCAACCAGGAGGGCCAGCCCCGCAAGAACGCGCTCGCCATGCTGGAGAACATCGCTGCGGCCAAGCAGCGTCCCCTCGCCCGGATCATCACCAGCCTGTCGATCCGTCACGTCGGACCGGTCGCCGCCGAGGCACTGGCCCGCGAGTTCCGCTCGATCGAGCGCATCGACCAGGCCACGGAGGAGGAGCTGGCGGTCACCGAGGGCGTCGGCCCGACCATCGCCGCCTCTCTCAAGCAGTGGTTCGCCGAGGACTGGCACCGCGAGATCATCCGAAAGTGGAAGGCCGCCGGCGTCCGCATGGAGGAGGAGAGCACCGGCGAGGACGAGGGACCCCGCCCGCTCGAAGGGCTCACCGTCGTCGTCACGGGCACCCTCGAACACTTCACGCGCGACGGCGCCAAGGAGGCCTTGCAGAGCCGCGGAGCGAAGGTGACCGGCTCGGTTTCGAAAAAGACGTCATTCGTCGTTGTGGGTGACAGTCCTGGATCGAAATACGACAAGGCGATGCAGCTGAAGGTCCCGGTCCTGAACGAGGAGGGTTTCGGGGTCCTGCTGGAGCAGGGACCGGACGCGGCGGCGGAAGTCGCCCTTTCGGCCGAGGAGTAGCGGTTGAAGGCCACCCGTTCGGCGCATACCAGATGCATACGGGTGGCCGGGGCGCATTCGGGCAACCGTCGGCGACCGCCGCCCGTGGAAGCCTTCTGCGGCCTACTGTTGAGATGTGCGCCTGCCGTGCCCAGCTGCGGTCGGGGCATCTTCGTGCTCGCGGAGTACGGGGAAGGGTTTTCCAACGCGGGCCGTTGACGGTTGTCGGGCACCGGGCCGCGGGGCGTGGGCACCGCCGGCTGTGAGAGGGACGGGAATGGAACCGACCGAGAGCGCCGTGCCGGGCTCACGGCTGCGCCTGAGCCGCATGGCGGTCGTATGGCGTGCAGTCCGTGGGACGGGCCGGCCGGCGGGGCGTCCGGGCGCGGAAGTGCGCGCCGTCGGACAGTACACCGCGGACGGGCGCGCCTCCGGGGGGCGCGCCGCGGCCGGCCGCGGCGCCGCACAGCCGGTCACCGAGCACACAGCCCGCCTCACCGGCGAGGACGCCGACACGGAACGGCACCTGTCCTGGCCCGCGCTGCCCGCGGCGGTCGTCGCGGCGGCCGGGTTCGTCCTGGGCGCCGGCTTCTACCGCGCCTTCACCGGCGGCCACGCGCTCTTCCCCTCCGGCACGGCCGGCTGGGCGCTGGCCGTGCTGACCGGAATCATCGTCGGCCACCTCGTCATGCTGGGCCGCTCCCGCTGGTGGGGCGGCACCGGCTCGGGCGCCGCCCTCACGCTCGCCGTGCTGCTGCTGTACGGCTGGGTACCGGCCGGCATGGTCAGCCTCACGGTCGTCGTGCTGGTCGGCGTAGCCCGCCGCAACCGCTGGCGCCAGGGCATCCTGCACGGGGCGGTCGACCTCCTCGGCATCGGTGCCGGCGCCCTGGTGCTGGGCGTCTTCGGATCCGTACCGTCCGTGGAGTCCCCCTCGGATCCGGACAGCTGGACGCTCTACACCGCGCCCGAGGTGGTCCTGGTCGCCGTCTCCTACCTGGCGGTCACCCGCGTCCTGCTCTGGTATCTGCACGCCCCGCGCCCCGGCCTGCCCACCGTCGCCCGCACCGCCCTGGTCAGACAGGGCTTGGTCGCCATCGCACTGCTGGGGATCGCGCCGCTGGTCTGCGTGGTGGCCGTGGCCAAGCCGATCCTGCTGCCGCTGTTCTCCATCCCCCTCATCGCCCTGGACTCCACCCTCTGGATAGCCCGGGCCCGGGCCGAGGAGCAGCTGCGCGACCCGCTGACCGGACTGCCCAACCGCCAGTGGCTGCTGGAGCGCATCTGGACCGCGCTGGACGACGCCGAGCGGATCGACGCGCGCGCCGCCCTGATGCTGATCGACCTCGACCGTTTCCGGTCGGTCAACGACACGCTCGGTCATCTGGCCGGTGACCGGCTGCTCCTGCAGATCGCCGACCGGCTGAGGGTGGCGCTGCCGCGCGGGGCGGAGGCCGCGCGGCTCGGCGGGGACGAGTTCGCCGTCTTACTGCCGGTCGCCGACTCCACGACGTCCGCGACCAGGGTCGCCCGCAACCTGGTCGCCGCGCTCAGCTCACCTCTCGACCTCGACGGCCTCACCCTCGTCCTGGAGGCCAGCGCCGGGGTCGCCGTCTTTCCCGACCACGCCCTGGACGCCGAAGGGCTGCTGCGGCGGGCGGACGTGGCGATGTACCAGGCGAAGCGGGACCGTACGGGCGTGGAGGTCTACGAGTCCAAGCGCGACTCGAACACCCCGGACCGGCTCGGTCTGCTCGGAGACCTCCGCCGGGCGCTGGACGCCCACCAGGTCGAGCTGCACTACCAGCCCAAGGTCCGCTTCGACGGACAGGTCGCGGGCCTGGAGGCCCTGGTCCGCTGGGTGCACCCCGAGCGGGGCAAGGTGCCGCCGGACGAGTTCATAGCGATCGCCGAGTCCTCCGGCCTGATGCCCCATCTGACCGAGTACGTCCTGGAGACCGCGCTCGCCCAGGTCGCGCGGTGGCGGGCCCAGGGACTGTTCGTCCCGGTCGCCGTCAACGTCTCCCCGCGTGACGTCCACACCCCCGGCTTCGCCGGCTCCGTCGCCGCGCGGCTGGCCCGGCACGGCGTCCCCGCGGGAGCGCTCCAACTGGAGATAACGGAACACGTCCTGCTGGAGGATCCGGGGCGCGCCGCCGACACGCTCAACGCGCTGACCGGGCACGGCGTGAAGATGTCCCTGGACGACTTCGGTACGGGCTACTCGTCGCTGGTGCACCTGCGCAAGCTCCCGGTCAGCGAACTGAAGATCGACCGCTCCTTCGTCGCCCGGCTCGCCGTCGACAACGAGGACGCGGAGATCGTGCGCTGCACGGTCGACCTCGCGCACTCCCTCGGTCTGCTCGTCGTCGCCGAGGGCGTCGAGGACGACGAGACCTGGGAGCGCCTGCGCGACCTCGGCTGCGACGCCGTCCAGGGCTGGCTTGTCGCCGCGGCGATGCCCCCGGAGGAGACCACGGCGTGGCTGCGGGCGCGAGGGCCCCGGGGGTGGCAGCGGCCGCGCGCCGCGCTGCCCGCGGCGACGGCCGACGAGTGACCCTTCCCCTCTCCGTCCCGCTCGCCCGGCCCCGCCGTTCGGGCGAGGGGTGAACCTCTTTTGCCGGTGGCCGCCCGGCGGTCGGGCCTCCCGTCCGTGCGGCGCGGCACGGCGGCAGCGGTTCGTGGCGCGCGGTACTCCGCCGCTCCACTCCTCCCACAGGAGCACTCAGTCCATGCCCTGAGGCACGAAGTGGCCGATCAGCAGCGCCAGTCGGCGCTCGTGCGCCTCCTCGGGCAGCCGGCCGCTGCGCATCAGGGTCACCAGCCCGTGCAGCCCCGCCCAGTACGTCTCCGTCAGCAGCCCCGTGTCCTCGCCCTCGGCCGCGATCGGCTCGACGGCCTGCAGTAGTTCGCCGAAGGCGTCCTGCAAGGCCGCCGGCGCCTCGGGTGTGGCGAACGGCAGGTCCACGGGGAGCGTGAAGATCGCGTCGTAGAGCGCGGGCCGCCGCCGGGCGAAGGCGGTGTACGCGCCGCCCACCGCCGCCAGCGCCTCGCGGGCGCTCCCGGCCGCCGTGCGCGCCGCCCGAAGCTCGTCTGCCAAGTCCGCGCAGCCCTGTACCGCCACCGCGGCCATGATCGCGCCCTTGCCCTTGAAGTGGCTGTAGAGGACCGGCTGGCTGTACTCGATCTCCTCGGCCAGCCGGCGCGTGGTCACCGCGTCCCAGCCTTCCGCCTCCGCCAGTTCCCGTGCGGCCGTCACGATCAGCCGCTCGCGTTCCGCTCGTTCGCGCTCCCGGCGCGTCTGGATCGTCATAGCGAAATTCTAGCACCGCTAGCGTTCCTGTCGGTGCTCTGCTAGCTTCGCTCCTATCCCTAGCGCCGCTAGAAAACGAGGAGAGACGTGACCGTCACCGCGTACACCCTGGCCGTCGTGCTCAACCTGTTCTGCCTGTTCCTCGGCTACCGGTTCCTGTTCCAGCCCGCCTCTTCCGCCGCCGGGTACGGCGTTCCGGCCGACCCCGGGGGCGATGCCGGCCCCTATCTGACGATCAAGGGCCTGCGGGACGGCACCTTCGGGCTCGTCGGTCTGGCGCTGCTCGCCTTCGCGGGGGCCCGGGCCGAGGCCTGGTTCATGCTCGCCGTGGCACTCGTCCCGCTCGGGGACACGCTGATCGTGCTGCGCCACGGCGGTACGAAGGCGGTGGCCTTCGGGATCCACTTCGCCACCGCGGTCGTCGTCCTGATCAGCGCCGGACTGCTCTTCGCGGTCTGAGTGCGCCCCAGCCTCAGCCGGAGGTTCGCAGACGTCGTTCGCCCTCGGTGAGGTGCCCCCGAGGTCTGGGGGAACCGCCGTCACTGACCGGCGTGGCAAACCGTTTCACGGGCACGGCCCCCTGCCCCATAGGATTAGGCCACACCACATTCACTCACCCCAGAGGATCGCTGCATGCCTGGCATCACGCGCGAGGAGGTCGCCCACCTCGCCCGGCTGGCGCGTCTGGAGCTGAAGCCCGAAGAGCTCGACCACTTCGCGGGACAGCTGGACGACATCATCGGCGCGGTAGCCCGCGTCAGCGAGGTCGCCGACCAAGACGTACCGCCGACCTCGCACCCGCTCCCGCTGACGAACGTCATGCGCCCGGACGAGGTCCGTCCCTCGCTCACCCCCGAGCAGGCGCTCTCCGGAGCCCCGGCACAGGAGCAGCAGCGTTTCAAGGTGCCGCAGATCCTGGGGGAGGAGTAACCCGCCATGACGGACAGCCCCATCATCAAGCTCACGGCCGCCGAGACCGCCGCGAAGATCGCCTCCGGCGAGCTCACGGCCGTCGAGGTCACCGAGGCCCACCTGGCCCGGATCGAGGCCGTCGACGAGAAGGTGCACGCCTTCCTGCACGTGGACCGCGAGGGCGCTCTCGCCCAGGCCCGTGCCGTCGACGAGAAGCGGGCCAAGGGGGAGAAGCTCGGTCCGCTGGCCGGCGTTCCCCTGGCGCTCAAGGACATCTTCACCACCGAGGGTGTCCCGACCACCGTCGGTTCGAAGATCCTCGAAGGCTGGATCCCGCCGTACGACGCGACCGTCACCAAGCGGCTCAAGGCCGCCGACGTGGTGATCCTCGGCAAGACCAACATGGACGAGTTCGCCATGGGGTCCTCCACCGAGAACAGCGCCTACGGGCCGACCGGCAACCCCTGGGACCTGACCAAGATCCCCGGCGGCTCCGGCGGCGGTTCGTCCGCCGCGCTGGCCTCCTTCCAGGCCCCGCTCGCCATCGGCACCGACACCGGCGGCTCCATCCGCCAGCCCGCCGCCGTCACCGGCACGGTCGGCGTGAAGCCGACGTACGGCGGGGTGTCGCGGTACGGCATGGTCGCCTTCTCCTCCTCCCTCGACCAGGGCGGCCCCTGCGCCCGCACGGTCCTGGACGCGGCCCTGCTGCACGAGGTGATCGCCGGCCACGACCCGCTGGACTCCACCTCGATCGACGCCCCGGTCCCGCCGGTCGTCGAGGCCGCCCGCAACGGCAGCGTCGAGGGCATGCGCGTCGGCGTCGTCAAGCAGTTCCGCGGCGAGGGCTACCAGGCCGGTGTCATCCAGCGGTTCGACGAGTCCGTCGCAATGCTGAAGGAACTGGGCGCCGAGATCGTCGAGCTGGACTGCCCGTCCTTCGACCTGGCGCTGTCGGCGTACTACCTGATCGCGCCGTCCGAGTGCTCGTCCAACCTCGCCCGCTTCGACGGCCTGCGCTACGGCCTGCGCGCCGGCGACGACGGCTCGCACTCCGCCGAGGAGGTCACCTCCCTGACCCGCGAGGCCGGCTTCGGACCCGAGGTCAAGCGCCGCATCATGCTCGGCACGTACGCGCTGAGCTCCGGCTACTACGACGCGTACTACGGCAGCGCCCAGAAGGTCCGCACGCTCATCAAGCAGGACTTCGACAAGGCGTTCGAGCAGGTCGACGTGATCGTCTCCCCGACGACCCCGACCACTGCCTTCCCGATCGGCGAGCGCGCCGACGACCCGATGGCGATGTACCTCGCCGACCTGTGCACCATCCCGACCAACCTGGCGGGCAACGCGGCCATGTCGCTGCCGTGCGGCCTCGCCCCGGAGGACAACCTCCCGGTCGGACTGCAGATCATCGCCCCGGTCATGAAGGACGACCGCCTCTACAAGGTCGGCGCCGCCGTCGAGGCCGCCTTCGTGGAAAAGTGGGGCCACCCGCTGATCGAGGAGGCTCCGTCGCTGTGAGCGCACTGTCCAAGGCCAAGGGCTTCAAGAGCTCCAAGTCCGGTCTGTACATCTCGATGGCCACGTCGGCCTTCGGCGCCGTCGGCGTCTACAAGCAGATCAAGAAGGCCCGCGGAGACAACGACACGCTGCGGCTGCTCGACGCCGTCGTGACCGGTGCCGCGGTCGTCACCAACCTGGCCATTCTCTACCGCGAGCTGAAGCGGCTGGGCGACGATGACGTCCTGCTGGGCTGAGAGGGAAGTTTCACCGTGACCACCACGACAGACCTGGTGTCGTACGAGGAAGCACTCGCGTCGTACGACCCCGTCATGGGCCTCGAGGTCCATGTCGAACTCGGCACCAAGACCAAGATGTTCTGCGGCTGTTCGACCGCCCTCGGGCAGGACGCCAACGCGCAGACCTGTCCCGTCTGCCTCGGCCTGCCCGGCGCGCTCCCGGTCGTCAACGCGACCGGCGTCGAGTCCGCGATCAAGATCGGCCTCGCGCTGAACTGCGAGATCGCCGAGTGGTGCCGCTTCGCCCGGAAGAACTACTTCTATCCGGACATGCCGAAGAACTTCCAGACCTCCCAGTACGACGAGCCGATCGCCTTCAACGGCTACCTCGACGTACAGCTGGAGGACGGCGAGACCTTCCGCGTGGAGATCGAGCGCGCCCACATGGAGGAGGACACCGGCAAGTCCACGCACGTGGGCGGTGCGACGGGCCGTATCCACGGCGCCTCGCACTCGCTCCTGGACTACAACCGCGCCGGCATCCCGCTCATCGAGATCGTCACCAAGCCGATCGAGGGCGCGGGGGAGCGTGCTCCCGAGGTGGCGAAGGCGTACGTCCGTGAGCTGCGCGAGGTCATCAGGGCGCTCGGCGTCTCCGAGGCCCGCATGGAGATGGGCCAGATGCGCTGCGACGTGAACCTGTCGCTGCGCCCGAACGGCACCGAGAAGTTCGGCACGCGTTCCGAGACGAAGAACGTCAACTCGCTGCGGTCCGTGGAGCGCGCGGCCCGCTTCGAGATCCAGCGGCACGCGGCCGTGCTCAGCGGCGGCGGGACGATCGTCCAGGAAACCCGGCACTTCCACGAGGACACGGGGTCGACGACCTCGGGCCGCGTGAAGGAGGAGGCCGAGGACTACCGGTACTTCCCGGAGCCCGACCTCGTCCCGGTGGCCCCCTCCCGCGAGTGGGTCGAGAAGCTGCGGGCCGCGCTGCCCGAGCTGCCGCTGGTCCGCCGCAGCCGGCTCCGCGAGGAGTGGGGCGTCTCGGCCACCGACATGCAGGCGATCCTCAACGCCGGTGCGCTGGAGCCCATCGTCGCCACCATCGAGGCCGGGGCCGACGCCGCCTCCGCCCGCAAGTGGTGGATGGGCGAGCTGGCCCGCAGCGCCAACGAGTCGGGCAAGACGCTCGACGAGCTGGCGATCACGCCGCAGCAGGTCGCCCGCGTCACCGAGCTGGTGGCGAAGGGTGACCTGAACGACAAGCTGGCCCGTCAGGTCATCGAAGGCGTTCTCGCGGGCGAAGGCACCCCGGACGAGGTCGTCGACAAGCGGGGTCTGAAGGTGGTCTCCGACGAGGGCGCGCTCACCGCCGCCGTCGACGAGGCCATCGCCGGCAACCCGGCCATCGCGGACAAGATCCGCGGCGGCAAGGTGGCGGCGGCCGGCGCGCTGGTCGGCGCGGTCATGAAGGCGACCCGGGGGCAGGCCGACGCGGCCCGCGTCAAGGAGCTGATCCTTCAGAAGCTGGGCGTCAGCGAGGGCTGAGCCCTTCCGCGGACCCGACAGAGGGGGGATGCGCCGGACCCGGTGCATCCCCCCTCTCAGTCACCTACGGGCGACGCCCCACGACCCGGACGAAGCCCAGCGTGCGGCCCTGGTCGAGGCGCAGCATCTCGGCGCACTGTCCGGCCATCCGGACGTGCCACTCGTCCGTGTGCTCCTCGGCCACGACCTCGCACCACCGCAGCCAGTCGCGCCAGCCGTCGTCCAGCCAGTCGGCCGTCTCGACCTCCACGGTCCCGCTGCGGGTCCACTGGCGACGCCACCAGGCGGCCGAGTGGAAGCACCAGAAATCCGGCTCCCAGTACGGCTTGAGGTGCTCCGGCGGCTCGGTGCCGTCGATCTCCTCGCGCAGCGCCGGTACGACGACCCCGATCCGCCCGCCCAGCTTCAGCAGCCGGGTCAGCCTGGGCAGATACAGGTCGTCGGTGCCGAAGTACTGGTACGCGTCGACGGAGACGATCGCGTCGAAGCCGCCCTCTCCGAACGGCAGGTCGTGCGCCTCGGCGTACACGGGCAGGACGCGGTCCGCGACGCCGGCCTCGGTGATACGAGCCGCGTTCTCACCGGGCTTGACCCACAGGTCGGCGGCGGTGACCTGAACGTCGTACTCCTTGGCGAGGAAGATCGACGTCATGGCGCGGCCGCAGCCCAGGTCGAGCACGCGGGAGCCGGGGCTCAGGGTGTCGAGCCCCAGGGCCGGGGCCAGCCACTCCAGCAGCCACAGCGCGTGCGGGCCCATCTGGTTCTCGATGGTCCAGCGGGCGTCGTACCGGTTGCTGCGCGGGTAACGGGGGTGGCTGACGCGGTCAGTGAGGGGGTCGTTCGAGGTCCGGGAAGTGATGTCCGACATCGGTGAACGGGCTCCTTGAGTCCTTGAGGAAGAAAGGGGATGCGTCGGAGCTCGGTCGGACCGTCAAACAATGCACCTGCTTCGGCCGGGCGGCGGGGTGCCGCGGGCGTACCTCGGACCAGCGGACGCTAACAGCCGGTGCGTCGGCCCCGCACTCGGTTTTCCCACCCGACGCGCTACCGTCTCGGCCATGAGTGGACGCGCTGATTCCGACACCGATCCTGAGATAACGGACCCGGGGGCAGCCGCCGCGCAGGACACCGAGCCGGAGGCCGTGCCGATCGACGCCGACGAGCCGGACGACACCGATGAGCCGGACGACACCGATGAGCCGGACGACGTCGACGAGCCGGACGACGGTGCCGACGATGCGGCGGAAGGCGCGCGGCGGGCCCGCTGGACGGCCGCCGGCACCGGCACCGTTCTGGCCATGGCGGGTCTGGCCGCGGCGCTGCTCCGCCTCACCCGCTCCGCACCCGCACTCGTCCCGGCGGCGTACGCCGGCGGAGCGGCCGTCTGCGCGGGTGCCGCCGTGCTGGGCTCCCGGGGACGCACCCGGCGGGCGCTGTGGCTGCTGATCGTCGGCGTGATGGTGATGGCGCTGGGGGACCAGTTCGACTGATCCCTCCCGCTGTGAATAAGCCCACGAAACCGACAAATGATCTCGTAGGGCTGTAAGAGTGATTCCGCATTGCTCATGCGTTCTTTGCGGGCTGTTCAGTTCTTGGACGACTGCTCCCGGTCAAAGATCCACAAAAAGTCATCCTGGGAGCACGTTTCGTGGCAGCCCTAGCACGCTGGTGTGTCCGACGCCGTCTGGTCACTGTTCTGCTCTGGCTCCTCGCCTTCGCGGGGGTGGCCGCGGGCGCCGCGGCCGCCGGATCCGCGTACTCGAACGACTACCGGGTCCCCGGCACCGAGTCGGGCCGCGCCATCCAGCTGCTGCACGAGGGCTTCCCGCAGCTCGGCGGCGACAGCGACACCGTCGTCTGGCACACCACGTCCGCCAGCGTCCGCGCCGCCGACGTCGAGCAGACGATGACCCGCGCCCTGGAACGCGTCGAGAACCTGCCCGGCGTGGCCTCCGTGACCAGCCCCTACGACGGCCCGGGCGCGGGACGCGTCAGCCCGGACGGCCGTACGGCGTACGCCACGGTCACCTTCGACGACCAGGCGCAGGACGTCAGCCGGTCCGAGGCGCAGGCCGTCGTCGACACCGCGAAGAGCGCGGAGACCGACGGGCTCCAGGTGGAGCTGGGCGGCAGCGCCGTCGCGCTCACCGAGTCCTCCGGCGGGCACGTCGCCGAGATCGTCGGGGTGGTCGTCGCCGCGGTCGTGCTGTTCCTCGCCTTCGGCTCGCTCGCCGCCTCACTGCTGCCCATCGCCACCGCCCTGGTCGGCGTCGGCACCGCCTACGCCGGGATCGTGCTGCTCGGGCATGTGATGACCGTCGCCGACTTCGCGCCCATGCTCGGCATGCTCATCGGGCTCGGCGTCGGCATCGACTACGCGCTGTTCATCGTGACGAGACACCGGCGCGGGCTGAAACGCGGGCTGTCCGTCACCGAGGCGGCCACCAGCGCCGTCGCGACCACGGGACGGGCGGTCGTCTTCGCGGGTGCCACCGTTTGCATCGCCCTGCTGGGCATGCTGATCCTGCGGCTGAGCTTCCTCAACGGCGTCGCCATCGCCGCCAGCCTGACCGTGATCCTCACCGTCGCGGCCTCCGTGACGCTGCTGCCCGCCCTGCTGTCCCTCATCGGCATGCGGGCGCTCAGCCGCCGCGAGCGCCGCCGCCTGGCGGAGCACGGGCCCGAACCCGAGCTGCCCACGGGCTTCGCCGCCCGCTGGTCGGCGTTCGTGGAGCGCCACCCCAAGGTGCTCGGGGCGGTGGCGCTGGTGGTCATGGCCGTCCTCGCGCTGCCCACGTCCTCCCTGCACCTGGGCACCTCCGACCAGGGCAACGACCCGAAGACGTCCACCACCCGCCAGGCCTACGACTTCCTCGCCGACGGCTTCGGCCCCGGCGTCAACGGCCCGCTCACCCTCGTCACGAAGGTCGACGGAGCCGACGACAAGCTCGCCCTGGACAACCTCGACGGCACGCTCCGGGCCACCGAGGGCGTCGCCTCGGTGACACCGGTGACGTTCGGCTCCGGCGGCCACACCGCGTACCTCACCGTCGTACCGGAGTCCTCGCCGCAGTCGAAGCAGACCAGCGACCTCGTCGACCGGCTGCGCGACGAGGTGCTGCCCCGCGCCGAGGCGGGCACCTCGCTCGACACGCAGGTCGGCGGCATGACGGCCGGCTACGACGACTTCGCCGACGTCATCGTCTCCAAGCTGCCCGTCTTCATCGGGGTGGTGATCGGCCTGGGCTGTCTGCTTCTCCTGCTCGCCTTCCGGTCGATCGGCATCCCGCTGAAGGCCGCCGCGATGAACGTCGCCGCCGTGGCCTCCGCCTTCGGGGTGGTCGTCGCGATGTTCCAGTGGGGCTGGGGCAGCGAACTGCTCGGCCTCGGCAGCGCGGGGCCCATCGAACCCTTCCTGCCCGTGATCATGGTGTCGGTGCTCTTCGGCCTGTCCATGGACTACCAGGTGTTCCTGGTGAGCCGGATGTACGAGGAGTGGCTGGAGACCGGCGACAACCGGCGTGCCGTCCGGGTCGGCCTCGCCGAGACCAGCCGGGTGATCAACTCGGCGGCAGTGATCATGATCTCCGTCTTCCTCGCCTTCGTCCTCAGCGGCGACCGTGTGATCGCCATGTTCGGCATCGCCCTGGCCGCCGCCGTCGCCCTGGACGCCTTCGTCCTGCGGACGCTCCTCGTCCCCGCGCTCATGCACATGCTCGGCGGCGCCAACTGGTGGCTGCCCCGCTGGCTCGACAAACGCCTGCCGCGGATCAGCATCGAACCGCCCGAGGCCCGGGCCGCCCATGAGAGGCTGGCCGCCGCGACGGACGCCGAGGTGGCGGACGTGCTGGCGGAGGAGGAGCGGCAGCGGGATGTACGCGATATCCCTGGGTGACGACGGCGCGGAACTGCGGCCCCTGGAGCCCTGGCACGCGGAGGAGTTCTTCGCGCACCTGGAGCGGGGCCGGGACTTCATCGGGCGGTTCATCAACTTCGGGTCGCAGGAGACCGACGTGGAGTCCGCGCGGGCCATGCTCCAGCGGTACGCCGAGATGCGCGCCGCCGACACCCGCTCGCTGCACGGACTGTGGCTGAACGGCAAGCTCGTGGGCGGCGTGCTGTTCCTGAACTTCGACGCCGCTAGCGGAAACTGCGAGGTCGGCTGCTGGCTGGAGCCCGCCGGGACCGGGCGTGGTCTGGTCACCCGGGCCATGCGCGTCCTCATCGACTGGGCGGTCGAGGAGCGCGGCATCCACCGGATCGAGTGGGTCGCCGCCTCGGGCAACCAGCCGAGCCTGAACGTGGCCCGGCGCCTGGGCATGACCCGCGACGGTGTGCGGCGCGAGGCCCACCCCTATGGTGGCGTACGGCACGACCTCGAAGTCTGGTCGGTGCTGGCACCCGAGTGGCGCGCGGCACGCGCGCGGGCCGCTCACGACGATCATTAAGAGACTTCTCAGACAGCGACCCTACGGTGCGAGACATGGCAACGAACGCAGTGGACGAGACCGAGGCCACCGAGGCCACGACCGACGAGAAGGCGGTGGACACCACCAAGTCCGACGAGGTGACCGAGACCGAGGTCCCGGCCGAGGCCGCCGAGACCAAGGAGGAGGGACCCTCCGGCGTCGGCCAGGGCGCTGCCGCCGTGGTCTCCGCGGCACTGGGCGTCGTCTCGCTCACCGGCAGCTGGCTCGGCACGGTGGCCGCCGCACGCCAGAACCTCATCGGTCAGCTGGAGACGGCGCAGAACGCGGACGTGGCCAAGCAGATCCAGGCGGTCTACGGCGACGCCTGGCAGACCACGGCCCTGTGGGGCGGCTTCTTCGCGCTGGTCGCGCTGGTCGTCGGCGTCGTGACGCTCGCCCGGCCGGCGTTCGGCACGCCCGGCAGGATCCAGGCCCCCTGGATCAAGTCGGTCGCCTGGGCAGGTGTCGCGCTCGGTGTGATCGGCCTGTTCCTGGCCGTCCTCAAGTACACCGGCATCCTGCTCGGACTGCCGTCGGCGAGCTGAGTCACCGCAGGTCCTGAGGGGTCTTAGGGAATCCGTGAGCACCTTACGGAGGCCCTGAGGCCCCTCAGCCGTGTCTAAGGCCCCGACCGCCCCCGAAGATGCGGAACTCTCCCGATGTGGCAGCCCCGCCTGGCAGACGAAGGTGGAGGCATCGCAGAAAGCGAAGCCCTCCCACCCGACTCTCACCAAGGACACGCCATGTACGAGTACGAGTTCCAGCAGCTGCGCGCCACCGACCTCATCCGCCGCGCCGACCACGAGCGCCAGATCCGCGAGGCCGCCCGGGCCCGCCGCGCCGCCCGTGGCGAAGCCGCCGAAAGCTCCGCCGAGCACGAGAGCCATAGCCGCCGCTTGCGCAGGCCGCGGTCCGCCCGGACGGCGTGAACACGGGGGCGGGCCGGGCCGTCGATGTGGCGGCCGTCCGGACGGAAGCGGCCGTCGACGTGGCGGCCGTCCGTACGGAAGCGGCCGCCGGTCCCGTGGCCCGCAGCGGCAAAACCGGTGCCGTGCCGCCGGACCCGCGTGCGATGCTCGGGTCCGTGGAGACCAGGTCCGTCAGCCCCGTGTTCGTCGGCCGGGCCGCCGAGTTGAGCATGCTCGACGAGGTGCTCGCCGGTGCCGCCGCCGGCGACCCGCAGGCGTTGCTCATCGGCGGCGAGGCCGGAGTCGGCAAGACCCGCCTCGTCGAGGAGTTCGCCGGCGCGGCCCGCAGGCGGGGCGCGGTCGTCGCCCTCGGCGGCTGCGTCGAGATCGGCGCCGACGGGCTGCCGTTCGCGCCGTTCTCCACCGCCCTGCGCGCCCTGCGCCGCGAGCTGCCCGGACAGCTCGCCGCCGCGGCCGCCGGGCAGGAGGAGGAACTGGCCCGGCTGCTCCCCGAGATCGGCACGGCCGCCGCGCGCGAGGCGGCCCGGCACGACGAGGACGGCATGGCCCGCCTCTTCGAACTCACTGCACGCCTGCTGGAGCGCGTCACCGCCGAACACACCGTCGTCCTCGCCCTGGAGGACCTGCACTGGTCCGACGCCTCCACCCGGCACCTGCTCACCTACCTCTTGCGCACCCTACGCACCGGCCGCCTCGTCGTCCTCGCCACCTACCGCTCCGACGACATCCACCGCCGCCACCCGCTCAGGCCCCTGCTCGCCGAACTCGACCGGCTCCGCACCATCCGCCGCCTCGAACTCGCCCGCTTCAACCGCGAGGAGGTGTGCCGCCAGGTCGCCGGCATCCTCGCCCAGGAACCCGACCCGGACCAGATCGACGCGATCTTCGAACGCTCCGACGGCAACGCCTTCTTCGTCGAGGAACTCGCCGTCGCCGCCCAGGAGGGCTGCCGCACGGGCCTGACCGACTCCCTGCGCGACCTGCTGCTCGTCCGGGTGGAAGGGCTGCCGGAGACCGCCCAGCAGGTCGCCCGGATCGTCGCCGAGGGCGGCTCCACCGTCGAGTACCGGCTGCTGGCCGCCGTCGCCCGGCTCACCGAGGACGACCTCATCGAGGCACTGCGGGCCGCCGTCAACGCCGGCATCCTCACCCCCGCGCCCGGCGGCGACGGCTACCGCTTCCGGCACTCCCTGGTCCGCGAGGCCGTCAGCGACGACCTGCTCCCGGGCGAACGCTCCCGCCTCAACCGCCGCTACGCCGAAGCCCTGGAGACCGACCCGGCCCTCGTCCCCGCCGACCAGCGCGCGACGCGCCTGGCCAGCTACTGGTACCACGCCCACGACGCGGCCAAGGCCCTGCCCGCCGTCCTCGACGCCTCCGTCGAGGCCCGCGACCGCCATGCCTACTCTGAGCAACTCCGGCTGCTGGAACGGGCGATGGAACTATGGGACACCGCCCCCGAAGCCGTACGCCGGACGCTGCGCCCCGTCGACTACACCGAGGCCTGCCTTTCCCCACTGCCTGAACGGCGTGGGGGGACCCCCACCGGCGGCGACCCGGAGGCCGGCGCCCTGCGCCACCTCGACCTGCTGGCCGAGGCGGCGGTCGCCGGACGGCTCTGCGGGGAGCGCGAACGCGCCCTGAAGATCACCAAGCGGGCGCTGCGCCTCCTGGAAGAGGAGGACGATCCCCTGTGCGCCGCCTGGTTCTGGATCCAGCGCTCCCGGCTGGTGCAGCGACTCGCCCGCGGTGACGGCTGGAAGGAGATCGCCACCGCGCAGGATCTGGTCCGCGGTCTGCCGCCGTCCGAGGTGCACGCCGAGGTGCTCGCCACGGTCGCCCATTGGTCGATGCTCCGCCAGCCGGGCCCGCAGGCCCTGACGGCCGCCGAGCGGGCGGTGGAGTACGCGCGCATGGTCGGCGCCGAGGACATCGAGGCCAACGCCCGGCTCACCCTCGGCGCCCTCATGATCGACGCCGGACAGATCGAGGCCGGGCTGGCCCATATGCACGAGGTCAGGGACGAGGTCGTGGCCCGAGGGCTCGTGGGCGTCGTGGGCCGCAGCCATGTGAACCTGCCCTCCGCCCTGGAGGGCATCGGGCGCTCCGAGGAAGCCGTGGACGTCCTTCAGGAGGGCCTGCGCCTCACCGGCAGGATGGGCCTGCGGGACTCCGAGGGCTGGATCTGGGGCAACCTCGCCGAGTCGCTCATCTCCCTGGGCCGCTGGGACGAGGCGGCCGAGGCGGCCGTCAACGCCCAGCGGCGTGGGCGGACGGCCGCGCCGTACGGGTCCGGCGCCAACAGCCTGGCGTTCCTCGCGCTCTCCCGCGGCCGGGTGCCCGAGGCGGCCCGTCATCTCGCCGAGGGCCGCACCTCCTACGGCCCGCACGACCCCATGCCGCAGCACGACCTCCCGCTCTCCTGCCTCACCGTCGCCGTCGCCGTCGCCGAGGGCCGCCTCCCCGACGCGCGCGCCGAACTGGCCCACGCCCTGGAGTCCGGCTTCCCGCCCGGCACCCAGCGCTATGCCTGGCCGCTGCTGCTCGAAGCCGCCACGGCCGAGGCCGATGCCCGGGCGGTGCCGACCGCACGGGACGGCCGTGCGGAGGTCCTGGGGAGCATCTTCGAGGCCGTCAAATGCCTCACCACGAACGCTCCCGTCTGGCTCGCCCACGAGAAGTGGGTCCGCGCCGAACTCCACCGCGCCGAGAGCCGGAGCACCCCGGACGTCTGGTCGGAGGTGGTCACCGCCTTCGAACCCCTGGAGCGGCCCTACGACCTCGCCCGTGTCCGGTACCGCCTGGCCGAGTCACTGCTGACGGGCGGCGGCGAGGCCGACGAGCGCGACCGGGCCACGGAACTGCTCCGCCTCGTCCGTGCCGTCGCCCGTCACCTCGGTGCCCGGCCGCTCGCCGACGCCGCCACCGCGCTCGCCCAGCGGGCCCGCCTGCCGCTCACGCCCGCCACGGAACCGGTCCCCGCCCCTGCGGACCCCGCCGAGGCCCTCGGCCTCACCAGCCGGGAGCGGGACGTGCTGCGCCTGGTCGCCGCCGGCCACACCAACCGCCGGATAGCCGAGGAGCTGTTCATCTCCCCGAAGACCGCGAGCGTCCACGTCTCCAACATCCTGGCGAAGCTCGGCGTCTCCGGGCGCGGTGAGGCGGCGGCGGTGGCGCACCGGCTGGAGCTGTTCACGGCCGAATCCGTCATGCCCGGCTCGGCCAGCTGAGGTATACGCTGTAAAGGACGTCGGGGGAGACGCGGCCCTGGGAGGCTCCGTTGTTCAACATGTTCGAGGAACTGTTCTCACCCGGCCGCAAACACACCCGCGACGAGCAGAACCGGCTGGAACTGACCCGCGAGGACGTCGGGGACGGAGATCCCGGACGCGGGCCGATAGACCTGTCGTCCGGGAAGGTCGTCGTACACCCGCCGCGGGAGCCGGAGGCCGAAGACCCCGAGGAGTGAGCCCGGGCTACGTCACCCGCAGTTCCAGGATCCGGTCGTCCCCGTCCTCCGGATTGCCCCGGCCGTCCGTGTTGCTGGTCACGAGCCACAGCCGGTCGCCGCCCGCCGGGACCACCGTGCGCAGTCGGCCGTACTCCTCCTCCAGGAACGCCTGCGGCTCGGCCGATGCCTCCGTGCCGTTCAGCGGGATGCGCCACAGCCGCTTGCCGCGCAGGCCTGCCATCCAGACCGAACCCTCGGCGTAGGCGATGCCGCTGGGCGAGGCCTCGGCCGTGGTCCACTGGTCGATCGGGTTGTGGAACCCGGAGTCGCCTGACCGGCCCTCCGCCTCCGGCCAGCCGTAGTTGTCGCCCGGCTTGATCGCGTTGAGCTCGTCCCAGGTGTCCTGGCCGAATTCCGAGGCGAACAGGCGCTGCTTGCCGTCCCAGGCGAGGCCCTGCACATTGCGGTGGCCGTACGAGTACACGGGGGAATCAGGGAAGGGGTTGCCCGGGGCCGGTTCGCCCTCCGGTGTCAGGCGCAGGATCTTGCCGCCCAGGGACTCCTTGTCCTGGGACAGGCCCGTGTCACCGCTCTCGCCCGTGCCGACGTACAGCATCTTGTCCGGGCCGAACTCGATCCGGCCGCCGTTGTGGACGAAGCCCTTGGGGATGCCCCGGAAGACCGTGTCGGGAGCGCCGAGCTGTTCGCCGGAGGGCTTCTTCTCGTCGTACAGCATGCGGACGATGCGGTTGTCGGAGGCCGAGGTGAAGTACGCGTAGACCATGTGGTCCGAGGCGTAGTCGGGGGACAGGGCGATGCCGAGCAGGCCGCCCTCGCCGGCGGCCGATACTCCCGGCACCTCGCCCAGCTCGGTCTTCTTTCCGGTCTTCTCGTCGACCCGGACGATCGTCCCGTCGTCCCGGGAGGAGACGAGCAGGCCACCGCCGGGCAGCGGGGCGAGGCCCCAGGGGGAGTCCAGGCCCTCTGCGACGGTGCGTACCACCTTCACCGAGCCCTTGGCGGGTGGTGTCTCCTCGGCGGCCTGCCCCGCCGGTGCGGACGACCCCGGTGCCGCACGGCTCGGGGAGGCGCTCCCGTCCGTGCCGGACGATCCTCCGCCGTCGGAGGAACAGCCGGCCGTCAGCAGGAGCGCGGCGGCGGCCAGCACGGCCGGCACGGCTCGACGTTGCACGATCATGGTCCCTTCGAGCGGCGGCGGGTTCTACCTGTCATACACCTCCCGAGCCTCCGAAGTTCCCGATCACCCAACCCTGTCCGCGAACACGGGCACCCTCAGGGCTTTTGCCCGGATCCCTCCGCGCGACGGGCACCGCCCCGCCCGCGGGATCGCCGTGGACCGGCGGTGCGAGTCCGTCGGCAGCCGGGCTGCCCTCGGCGCGGAGGGCGCCGGTGGCCGTGGCCCCGGTCCGGGTCAGTCCCACGACCCCTGTGCGGGCGGCAGTTCCGCCACCTCTCGCAGGTCCTCGGTCGTCAGGCGCAGGGTCGCCGCCGCCGCGTTCTCCGTGACCCAGCGCTCCTGCTTCGTGCCGGGGACCGGGACCACGTGCGGGCCCTGGGCGAGGACCCAGGCGAGGGCGACCTGGGCGGGGGTGACGTGCGCGCCGTGGCGGCGGGCCACCCGGCGCAGGCCCGCGACGATCGGCTGGTTCCCGGCCATCATCTCGGCCGTGAAGCGGGGGTGCCGGGCCCGGATGTCGTCCGCCTCGAAGCCCGCGCCGGGCCGCAGCCTGCCGGTCAGGAAGCCGTTGCCGAGCGGCATCGCCGCCAGGAAGCCGATGCCCCGCGTCCGGCACCACGGCAGCAGCGTCTCCAGAGCCTCCGGCGACCACACCGACAGCTCCGCCTCCACCGCGCTCACGGGGAACACCTGCTGCACCCGTTCCAGCTGCCGGATCGTCGCGTCGTGGAGCCGGGCCCCGGAGCGGCGGCCGGCCCGCGCGCCCACCGCGCACAGGCCCAACGCCCTCACCTTCCCGGCCTGGACGAGCTCCGCCATCGCGCCCCAGGTCTCCTCGACGGGGACCTCCGGGTCGGCCCGGTGCAGCTGGTAGAGGTCTATGACGTCCGTCTGGAGGCGCCGCAGCGACGCGTCGCAGGCCCGTTTCACATAGCCCGGGCGGCCGTTGGCGACGATGTGCTGGTCGCCCACGAGCAGACCGACCTTCGTCGACACGAACGCGTCCGACCGCCGCTCCTTCAACGCCCGCCCCACCAGCAGCTCGTTGGTGAAGGGGCCGTACATGTCGGCCGTGTCCAGGAGGGACGAACCCAGGTCGAGAGCCCGGTGCACCGCCCTGAGCGACTCGTCGCCACGCTGCCGCGACGCGCTGTACGCCCAGCTCATCGGCATGCACCCGAGTCCGACGGCCCCCACCGCGAGCGCCGCCGCGCCGATCGTCCTGCGCTCCACCTGGTCGTGACCCTCCCTGTTCCGGCCACCCCAACCTAACCTCTGCCGTCGCACCCTCCTGACATAGCCTCCAGAGCATGACTGCTGACGTGTGGCTGCCCATCCCGCCGGACGAGATCGAGGGACTGCCCGAGGGCCCCGCCTACCGCTTCTGGAACGGAGAGGAGGACTTCCCCGCGGACCCGGCGGACTGCGCCTTCTACGTCGTCCCCTACATGAAGCCCAGCCCGCTGTGCGTGCGTCCCATGGCGGGGATGAGCCGGGTCCAGGTCGTGCAGACGCTCTCCGCCGGCATCGACCACGTGGAGCCGGGGCTGCGGCAGCTGCCCGCGGGCGTGCGGCTCTGCAACGCGCGCGGGGTGCACGAGGCCAGTACCGGAGAGCTCACGCTCACGCTGATCCTGGCCTCGCTGCGCGGCGTCCCCGGCTTCGTCCGCGCGCAGGACCGGGGAGAGTGGCTCGCCGGATTCCGGCCCGCGCTCGCCGACAAGAACGTCCTCATCGTCGGGTACGGATCGATCGGCGCCGCCATCGAGGACCGGCTCGTTCCGTTCGAGGTGGCGCGGGTGGCGCGCGTCGCGCGCTCCGAGCGCACCACGGCGCGCGGGCCGGTGCATCCGCTCACCGAACTCCCCGCGCTGCTCCCGGAAGCGGACGTCGTCATCCTGTCCACGCCGCTCACCGAAACCACCCGTGGCCTGGCCGGGGCCGACTTCCTGTCCCGGATGAAGGACGGCGCGCTCCTGGTCAACGTCGCCCGCGGCCCCGTCGTCGACACCAAGGCGCTGCTCGCCGAACTGGAGAGCGGCCGCATCACCGCCGCCCTCGACGTCACCGACCCCGAGCCCCTGCCGCGTGAACACCCCCTGTGGCGTGCGCCGGGGGTACTCATCAGCCCGCACGTCGGCGGACCCACCTCCGCGTTCCTGCCGCGCGCCAAGCGGCTCCTGGCGGACCAGTTGAACCGTTATGTGAACCGGGAGCCGCTGCGCAACGTGATCCTTACGACGGGTGCACCAACCGGCTGATCCGAACTTCGGGTACTGTCCGCAATCCTTCGGGCGCGGTGGGTACTCATGTATTTGGTGATCGTCACGGAGCGTAGAGAACCTATGTCCCTGAGTGACGAGACTGGTGTATCGTCCCGACAGGGGCTGCGCCGGGGACAGTTCGGCGCCGGGGACGGACACTTCAGGACTGTGAGGGGGGCGACAGGCGATGCACGGCCTTTGGACGAGCGATCCGACGGGGCGGGGCTGCCGGCGGCGACCCTGGCGGACGGCCGCGAGCAGACGACGCGGTCACCACGCCGATCACGGCGGGCAGCACACCCACCACAGCGACCACCACACCGACCACAGCCATCACCACCGCAGGGCCGGCAGCCGCGGAAGGCTTGCCCAGCCGGCGCACCGGGGCCCGCGGGACCCGGGAACGGCACGGACCGGGAGGGTCCGGTGAGCGCGCCGCCGACCCCCACACCCACGCTCGACGGAGTGCTGAGGGCACAGCCTCCGTCCCCCGAGGCGCTGCTGCCCCGCACGCCGGCCCCCGGCCCCCGGCCGGGCCTGGCCCTCCAACTCGTCCTCGCCCTGGTCTGCGCGGGATACGCCGTCGGTTCCGCGTTCGGCTGGGGTTCGTACGAACTGGCCCTGATCATGGGCGACTTCGGGCTGAGCGCCGCGGCGGCCACCGCCGCCGTGTCGTGCTTCCTCTGCGCCCGCAACCGCCACACCCGCTTTCGGCCCGCCTGGCTGCTGTTCGGTCTCTCCTCGGCCATGGCGTCCATGGGCAACCTGGTCTGGGGGTGGTACGAGGTCGTCCTCGGACAGCCCGTGCCCAGTCCCAGCTACGCCGACCTCTTCTTCCTCTGCTTCGCGCCGCCCGCGATCGTCGGGCTGCTCGTGCTCGCCAAGCGGCCGGTGACCAAGGCCGGCTGGGTCTGCCTCGGCCTCGACGCCTGGCTGATCGGCGGCTCGCTGCTCACCCTGGCCTGGAGCCTCGCCCTCGCCCAGGCCGCGAAGTCGGAGGGGCCGGGCGTGGCGCACATCGCGCTGTCGCTGGCCTACCCGCTGCTCGACATCGCACTGGTCAGCATGGTGCTCGCGCTGCACTTCAGGCGATCCGCGGTGAACCGCTCCGCCGTCAACACCGCCATCGGCGCCCTCGCGCTGACCGTGATGTGCGACGCCCTGTTCACCTCACCGCTGATGCACCACGACTACCGCTCCGGCCATCTGCTCGACGCGGGCTGGTTCGCCGGCTCGCTGCTTTTGGCGTACGCCCCGTGGGCCGCGCCCCGCACGACGGACCCGGACCGGCACGGCCCGGACCGGCACGGCCCGGACCGGCAGAGCACGGCGGGGCACACGCGCGTGGTGCACGAGCACGTGCCCGGTCAGCGCAGTGGCCCGCACCATCATGCGCCGCTGCCCGGAGGCGAGCTCGGCCGGTATCCGGCCGCCCGGCCCATCGCCGGCTCCCTCGCCGCCCTCACGCCGTATCTCGCGGCGGCCGTGTGCACCCTGGGCATCCTCTACAACGTCCTCAACGGCCGCAGTGTCGACCGCGTGGTCCTGCTCACCGGTGGCACGGTCGTCCTCGCCCTCGTGGTGCGCCAGGGCATCATGCTGCTCGACAACATCACCCTCACCCAGGAACTGGCGCAGAAGGAGAACCACTTCCGCTCCCTGGTGCAGGGCTCCAGCGACGTCATCATGATCGCCGCACCCAGCGGTGTCCTGAGGTACGTCTCCCCGGCCGCCGCCGGTGTGTACGGCCGCCCGGCGGAGGAGCTGGTGGGTACGGAACTGGCCGGTCTCATCCACCCGGAGGATCTGGGCTGCGTCGTGCACGAGGTGCGGCGTTTCCTCGCCGCCAACCCGGTCGAGGAACCCACTACGCGCATCGAGTGCCGCTTCCGGTCCGGTGACGGAGGCTGGCTGAACGTCGAGTCGACCGTCAACCGCCATCACGGCGGCCTCATCTTCAACAGCAGGGACGTGACCGAAAGGGTCCGGCTCCAGGCCCAGTTGCAGCACAACGCCGAGCACGACCCGCTCACGGACCTGCCCAACCGCGCCCTGTTCACCAAGCGCGTCCAGCACGCCCTCTCGGGCCGCCGTGCCTCCGACCGAGGCGTGGCCCTGCGGAACACGGCCGTGCTGTTCATCGATCTCGACGGCTTCAAGGCCGTCAACGACACCATCGGGCACCAGGCCGGGGACGAGCTGCTCATCCAGGCCGCCCGCCGGCTCCAGGACTCCGTCCGGCACGGCGACACCGCCTCCCGGCTGGGCGGGGACGAGTTCGCGGCCCTGATCGTCGGGGACAACACCCGCGACCGCGAGGCCCGGCAGCGGCACATACTGGAGCTCGCCGACCGTCTCAGGACGACGTTGTCCCAGCCGTACGTCATCGACGGCAACGATGTCCGTGTCAACGCCTCCATCGGCGTGGCCTTCGCCGAGCCGGGCCTCGGCGCGGGCGAGCTGCTGCGCAACGCCGACCTGGCCATGTACCGGGCCAAGGCCGGCGGCAAGGGCCGCGTCGAGCTGTACAAGCCGCAGATGCAGCAGGACGTCGTACGGAAGGCGGAGCTGGCCACGCGCCTGCGGGCCGCGCTGCACGACGGCGAGTTCACCCTGCTGCACCAGCCGGTGGTGTCCCTGGAGGACGGCCGGATCGCATCGGTGTCCGCGCAGGCGCGCTGGCGCTCCTCCCAGGGGGTGCTGTTCACCCCCGCGGAGTTCCTGCGGGTGGCCGAGGACAGCGACAAGACCGCGGAACTGGGCCGGTGGATGATCGAGAAGGCCGTCGAGCAGGCCGCCGAGCGGCACGCGACCGGGCTGCCCGCGCCGGTCGTCGTCCGGATGAGCGCCCGCCGGCTGCTGGACAAGTCGATGCCGCCCGGCACGGTCGAGGCGCTGGTCACGCGCCACGGGCTGCCGTCCGGGTCGCTGGTCGTCGAGCTGTCCGACGCCGACCCCAGGGCCGGCCTGGACGAGCTGGAGCGGCGGCTCGGTGCCCTCAGGCGGGCCGGTGTACGGATCGCGCTCGACGGGTTCGGCAGCGGCTACGGGGCGATCACCGCCCTCAGGCGGCTGCCCGTCGACATCCTCAAGCTCGACCGCAGTCTGGTCGAGGGCGTCGTCGAGTCCGCCCGTCTGCACAAGATCACCAGTGGGCTGCTGCGCATCGCCGGCGACCTCGGGCTGAAGTCCGTGGCCGACGGGGTGGATCTGCCCGAGCAGGTCGTCACCCTGCGGGCGATGGGCTGTACGCACGGTCAGGGCATGGCGTTCTCCGGGCCGCTCGACGAGTACCGGCTGCGCCGGGCGCTCGCTTCCGGCCGCTATCCGGTGCCGAACGGACCGGCCGAACCGGCGTTCGCGGGCGGTGCCCCGCGGGTGTACAGCTCGGGTGTGTCCGCCGTCATCGGAGGCGGTACGGCCCTCCGCTCACATAATGAGACTCCCGTCCCACCCACTTGACAGTGAGTGCGTGCCGGGGAGAGGGTCTGTGCCATGCGCACCCGAATTCTCGTACTTGGAAAGCGCGTCGGCTGACGCTGAGCCTCGACCGCTCAGCGACCCCACCCGGCGCGCTCCCCTCGCTTGCCTTATGGCACGAGGGGTTTTTTGTTGCACGGGCACCTTCCCTGCAACAGCCGAAAATCGCACAAACTTCGCAAAAACCCTCAGCATCTGAGAAGAGAATGCCGATGACCGAGCAGGCCACCGGGGCCCATCACCCGCAGCCCCGGCCCCGATCCGGAGGACAGCACTCCGCCCCCGAGCAGGTGACGGGCGCGCAGTCCCTCATCCGCTCCCTCGAGGAGGTCGGCGCCGACACGGTATTCGGCATTCCCGGGGGCACGATCCTGCCGGCGTACGACCCCCTGATGGACTCCACGCGGGTGCGCCACGTGCTGGTCCGCCACGAGCAGGGCGCCGGCCACGCGGCCACCGGTTACGCCCAGGCCACCGGCAAGGTCGGGGTGTGCATGGCGACGTCCGGGCCGGGTGCCACCAACCTGGTCACCCCGATCGCGGACGCGCACATGGACTCCGTGCCGCTGGTCGCGATCACCGGGCAGGTCGTGTCCAAGGCGATCGGCACGGACGCCTTCCAGGAGGCGGACATCGTCGGCATCACCATGCCGATCACCAAGCACAGCTTCCTGGTCACCAAGGCGGAGGACATCCCCCGGGCGATCGCGCAGGCGTTCCACATCGCCTCCACCGGCCGCCCGGGACCGGTCCTGGTCGACATCCCCAAGGACATCCTCCAGGCGAAGACCACCTTCTCCTGGCCTCCCGCCATGGACCTGCCCGGCTACCGCCCGGTGACCAAGCCGCACGCCAAGCAGATCCGCGAGGCCGCCAAGCTGATCACCCAGGCCCGCCGGCCCGTGCTGTACGTCGGCGGCGGCGTGCTCAAGGCGAGCGCCACCGCCGAGCTGAAGGTCCTCGCCGAGCTCACCGGCGCGCCCGTCACCACCACCCTGATGGCGCTCGGCGCGTTCCCCGACAAGCACCCGCAGCACCTGGGCATGCCCGGCATGCACGGCTCGGTGGCCGCCGTCACCGCCCTGCAGAAGGCCGACCTGATCGTCGCCCTCGGCGCCCGGTTCGACGACCGCGTCACCGGCAAGCTGGACAGCTTCGCGCCCTTGGCCAAGATCGTCCACGCGGACATCGACCCGGCCGAGATCGGCAAGAACCGCGCCGCCGACGTGCCGATCGTCGGTGACGCCCGCGAGGTCATCGCCGACCTGATCCAGGCCGTGCAGAAGGAGCACAGCGAGGGCCACCAGGGCGACTACAGCATGTGGTGGAACGACCTGAACCGCTGGCGCGAGACCTACCCGCTCGGCTACGACCAGCCCGGCGACGGCTCGCTCTCCCCGCAGCAGGTCATCGAGCGCATCGGGCAGCTCGCCCCCGAGGGCACGATCTTCACGGCGGGCGTCGGCCAGCACCAGATGTGGGCCGCCCACTTCATCGAGTACGACAAGCCGGGCACCTGGCTGAACTCCGGCGGCGCCGGAACCATGGGCTACGCCGTCCCGGCCGCCATGGGCGCCAAGGCCGGCGCACCGGACAAGGCGGTCTGGGCGATCGACGGCGACGGCTGCTTCCAGATGACCAACCAGGAGCTCACCACCTGCGCCCTGAACAACATCCCGATCAAGGTCGCCGTCATCAACAACGGCGCCCTCGGGATGGTCCGCCAGTGGCAGACCCTCTTCTACAACCAGCGGTACTCCAACACCGTGCTGCACTCGGGCCCGGACGACGTCAACCCGCAGGCCCGCGGCACCCGCGTCCCCGACTTCGTGAAGCTGTCGGAGGCCATGGGCTGCTACGCCATCCGCTGCGAGTCCCCGGACGACCTCGACAAGGTGATCGAGGAGGCGAACTCGATCAACGACCGTCCGGTCGTCGTCGACTTCATCGTCCACGAGGACGCGATGGTCTGGCCGATGGTCGCCGCCGGCACCTCCAACGACGAGATCATGGCCGCCCGGGACGTCCGCCCCGACTTCGGCGACAACGAAGACGACTGAGCGAGAGAGACCGAAGAGATCATGTCCAAGCACACGCTCTCCGTCCTGGTGGAGAACACTCCCGGCATCCTCGCCCGGATCGCCGCGCTGTTCTCCCGCCGCGGCTTCAACATCGACTCGCTCGCCGTCGGTGTCACCGAGCACCCCGACATCTCCCGGATCACCATCGTCGTGGGGGTGGAGGACCTGCCGCTGGAGCAGGTGACCAAGCAGCTCAACAAGCTCGTCAACGTGCTCAAGATCGTCGAACTGGAGCCGTCGCAGGCGGTGCAGCGCGAACTCGTTCTGGTGAAGGTGCGCGCCGACAACGAGACGCGCTCCCAGATCGTCGAGATCGTCCAGCTGTTCCGCGCCAAGACCGTCGACGTCTCCCCGGAGGCCGTGACCATCGAGGCCACCGGCTCCGGCGAGAAGCTGTCCGCGATGCTCAAGATGCTGGAACCGTACGGCATCAAGGAGCTCGTGCAGTCCGGCACGATCGCCATCGGCCGCGGTGCCCGTTCCATCACGGACCGGTCGCTGCGCGCCCTGGACCGGTCGGCGTAAGACGGAGAACGGGCGGTCGGCGCGCCGTCGGCCGCCCGTATTCCGAGACCCTCAAGCTTCCCTTCCGCCCCCCGTCATACGGTGGGACGCAACACCTGCACTCCCGAGGAGAGAACCCAAAGTGGCCGAGCTGTTCTACGACGCCGACGCCGACCTGTCCATCATCCAGGGCCGCAAGGTCGCGGTCATCGGTTACGGCAGCCAGGGCCACGCCCACGCGCTGTCGCTCCGTGACTCGGGTGTCGACGTGCGCGTCGGTCTGCACGAGGGCTCCAAGTCCAAGGCCAAGGCCGAGGAGCAGGGCCTGCGCGTGGTGACGCCGTCGGAGGCCGCCGCCGAGGCCGACGTCATCATGATCCTCGTCCCGGACCCGATCCAGGCCCAGGTCTACGAGGAGCACATCGCCCCGAACCTGAACGACGGCGACGCCCTGTTCTTCGGCCACGGCCTGAACATCCGCTACGGCTTCATCAAGCCCCCGGCCGGCGTGGACGTCTGCATGGTCGCCCCGAAGGGCCCGGGCCACCTGGTCCGCCGCCAGTACGAGGAGGGCCGCGGCGTTCCCTGCATCGCCGCCGTCGAGCAGGACGCCACGGGCAACGCCTTCGCGCTGGCCCTGTCGTACGCCAAGGGCATCGGCGGCACCCGCGCCGGCGTCATCAAGACGACCTTCACCGAGGAGACCGAGACCGACCTCTTCGGTGAGCAGGTCGTCCTCTGCGGTGGTACGGCCGCGCTGGTCAAGGCGGGCTTCGAGACGCTGACGGAGGCCGGCTACCAGCCGGAGATCGCCTACTTCGAGTGCCTGCACGAGCTGAAGCTGATCGTGGACCTCATGTACGAGGGCGGCCTGGAGAAGATGCGCTGGTCGATCTCCGAGACCGCCGAGTGGGGCGACTACGTCACCGGCCCGCGCATCATCACGGACGCCACCAAGGCCGAGATGAAGAAGGTGCTCGCCGAGATCCAGGACGGCACCTTCGCCCAGACCTGGATGGACGAGTACCACGGCGGTCTGAAGAAGTACAACGAGTACAAGACGCAGGACTCCGAGCACCTGCTGGAGACCACCGGCAAGGAGCTGCGCAAGCTCATGAGCTGGGTCGACGAAGAGGCGTGAGCCCTCGGGCCCGGCCGCGGCACCGACGCCGCGGCCGGGCCCTTTCTCGTCCGGGTGATCCTTCCGCGCAGGCGTGAGACGCCCACCGTTGCACCACTACACTGCTGCATATATACGCGTCAGGCCCACAGCGTCGTGCGTCTTCCACGCGGCATGCACCCCTCCACCGCCTGCGGCCGTCGGGACGGCCGTCCGCAGCATTGGACTTGTGAGGACTCACGTGAGCTCGAAACCCGTCGTACTCATCGCTGAAGAGCTGTCGCCCGCCACCGTCGACGCGCTGGGCCCGGACTTCGAGATCCGGCACTGCAACGGCGCGGACCGGGCCGAGCTGCTCCCGGCCATCGCCGATGTGGACGCGATCCTCGTCCGCTCGGCCACCAAGGTCGACGCCGAGGCGATCGCCGCCGCGAAGAAGCTCAAGGTCGTCGCGCGAGCCGGCGTCGGCCTGGACAACGTGGACGTCTCCGCCGCCACCAAGGCCGGCGTGATGGTCGTCAACGCCCCCACCTCGAACATCGTGACCGCCGCCGAGCTGGCCTGCGGTCTGCTGGTCGCCACGGCCCGCAACATCCCGCAGGCCAACGCCGCGCTGAAGAACGGCGAGTGGAAGCGCAGCAAGTACACGGGCGTGGAGCTGGCCGAGAAGACCCTCGGCGTCGTCGGCCTCGGCCGCATCGGTGCGCTCGTCGCGCAGCGCATGTCGGCCTTCGGCATGAAGGTCGTCGCCTACGACCCCTACGTGCAGCCCGCGCGCGCCGCGCAGATGGGCGTCAAGGTGCTGTCGCTGGACGAGCTGCTCGAGGTCTCCGACTTCATCACCGTCCACCTGCCGAAGACGCCCGAGACCCTCGGCCTGATCGGCGACGAGGCGCTGCGCAAGGTCAAGCCGAGCGTGCGCATCGTCAACGCCGCGCGCGGCGGGATCGTCGACGAGGAGGCGCTGTACTCCGCCCTCAAGGAGGGCCGGGTCGCCGGTGCCGGTCTCGACGTGTACGCCAAGGAGCCGTGCACCGACTCGCCGCTCTTCGAGTTCGACCAGGTCGTGTGCACCCCGCACCTCGGTGCCTCCACCGACGAGGCGCAGGAGAAGGCCGGTATCGCCGTCGCCCGCTCCGTGCGTCTCGCGCTCGCCGGTGAGCTCGTGCCGGACGCGGTGAACGTCCAGGGCGGCGTCATCGCCGAGGACGTCAAGCCGGGTCTGCCGCTCGCCGAGCGCCTGGGCCGGATCTTCACCGCGCTCGCCGGCGAGGTCGCGGTCCGCCTCGACGTCGAGGTGTACGGCGAGATCACCCAGCACGACGTGAAGGTGCTGGAGCTGTCCGCCCTCAAGGGCGTCTTCGAGGACGTCGTCGACGAGACGGTGTCCTACGTCAACGCCCCGCTGTTCGCCCAGGAGCGCGGCGTCGAGGTGCGGCTGACCACCAGCTCGGAGGCGACCGAGCACCGCAACGTCGTCACCGTGCGCGGCACCCTGGCCGACGGCGAGGAGGTGTCGGTCTCCGGCACGCTCGCCGGCCCCAAGCACCTCCAGAAGATCGTCGCCGTCGGCGAGTACGACGTCGACCTCGCGCTCGCCGAGCACATGGTCGTCCTGAAGTACGAGGACCGGCCGGGTGTCGTCGGCACGGTGGGCCGCATCCTCGGTGAGGCGGGCATCAACATCGCCGGTATGCAGGTGTCGCGCGCCGTGGCCGGCGGCGAGGCGCTGGCGGTGCTGACCGTGGACGACACGGTGACCTCCGGTGTGCTGGCCGAGGTTGCGGCTGAGATCGGTGCGACCTCGGCTCGTTCGGTGAACCTGGTCTGAGGTTGCCGTTCAAACGCCGGACGGGCTGAGTCGATCAGCTCGTCCGGCGTTGTCGTGCGCGGGCACCCGCCGCAGCATGACCACCGCCAGCACGGCCGCGGCCAGCAGCGTCACCGCCCCCGCCAGGGCGGCGCCTCGCATTCCGGTGGTGAACGCCTCCCGTGCCGCCGCTGCCAGGACGTCCCCCGCGCGTCCCGGCAACTGGTCTGCCACGGCCAGAGCGGCGCCCAGCGTCTCGTGGGCGGGAGCCGGTGCCGAGGCGGGGATCTCGTGGCGGTAGACCGCCGTACCGATCGACCCCAGGACCGCCATCCCGAGGGCCCCGCCGAACTCCGCGCCGGTCTCCATCAGGGAGGAGGCGGTCGCGGCCCGGTCCACCGGGGCGGCGCCCATCGCGAGGTCCATGATCTGGGTCGTCGCCATGACGACCCCGCAGGCCAGGACCCCGCACGCGGCCAGTACCAGCCACATCGACTCCGTACCGGCGACGGCCAGCAGGCCGTAACCGCTCGCGGAGATCGTGAAGCCCGCCGCGACGACGGTGGCGCGGGCGACGCCCTTCTGCACCAGCCAAGTCGCCAGCGGGGCCGCCATGCCGATCGGCAGCGACGGCAGCAGGGCCCACAGAGCTGCCTCCATCGCGCTCTTGCCGAGCACCGACTGGATGTACTGCGTGGTGAAGAACGCCGAGCCCATCATCCCGAACAGGGCGAGCAGGTTCAGGACGACGGCGGGCCCGAAGCCCCGGCCGCGGAACAGCGCGGGCGGGATCATGGGCGAGGCCGACGTGCGCTGGCGGTGGACGAACAGGGCGGCGAAGAGCAGGCCGACGGTGATCGAGACGACGTACCGGACGTTCCAGCCGTCCGACGTGATCTCCTTCAGGCCGTAGATCACCGGGAGCACCGCCGCCATCGACAGCGGCACGCTCAGCCGGTCGAAGCGGCCCGGGGCGGGGTTCCTCGACTCGGGGAGCAGGATCGGGCCGAGGACCAGCAGCAGCGCCATCGCGGGCAGGTTGACCAGGAAGACCGAGCCCCACCAGAAGTACTCGACGAGCACGCCGCTCATCACCGAGCCGAGCGCGACGCCGCCCGTCATCACACCGGACCACAGGGCGATCGCCTTCGCGCGCTGCGCGGGGTCGGTGAACATCGTGCGGACCAGCGCCAGCGTCGACGGCATCAGGGTGGCGCCGCCGATGCCCAGCACGGCGCGGGCCGCGATCAGGGCCTCGGCGCTGTCGGCGTACGCCGCGGCCAGCGAGGCGGCTCCGAAGGCGGCGGCGCCGATCAGCAGCAGCTTGCGGCGGCCGATCCGGTCGCCCAGCGCGCCCATCGTCATCAGCAGGCCGGCCAGGACGAAGGCGTAGATGTCGAAGATCCACAGCTGCTGGGTGCCGGTGGGCTCCAGGTCGGCGCTGATCTGCGGGATCGCGAAGTAGAGGACCGAGACGTCCATCGAGACCAGCAGCAGCGGCAGCATCAGCACGCCGAGAGCGGTCCATTCGCGGCGGCCGGCGCGGACCGGGGAGTTGGGGTTCGTCGTCATGGGCAGGACTGTACGAGCGCCTTATACGCTTGTCTAGTACGACTGTTTAAGACGTGCGTCTGGGACGTATGTATGGATGCGGGGGTAGGGTGAGATGCCATGGGACACCGTGAGGATCTGCTCGAGGGCGCCAAGCGCTGCCTGCTGGCGAAGGGGTTCGTGCGTACGACCGCGCGCGACATCGTCAAGGAGTCGGGGACCAACCTGGCCTCGATCGGCTACCACTACGGCTCGAAGGACGCGCTGCTGGCGCGGGCGTACGTCGAGATGGTGGAGGGGATGTCCGACGCCTTCGAGGGCGGCGGCGAGCTGAGCGGCGAGCCCGGGTCGCTGGAGCGGTTCGCCGCAGTGTGGTCGAACATCATCGCGACCATGCGGGACCCCGGGTCGATGTGGCGGCTCAGCATGGAGATCGTGGCGATGGGCGACCAGCTGCCGGAGGTGCGGGAGCATCTCGCGCAGGCCCAGCGGGGCGGGGCGCGCGGCATCGTCACGCTCTTCCACGGCGGTAACGAGGACGACGTCCCCGAGGAGAAGGTCGACACCCTCGGCTACTTCTATCTGACCCTGATGACGGGGGTCATGGCGCAGTGGACCTTCGATCCGAAGAGCGCGCCCGAGGCCGGGCAGCTCGCCGAGGGGCTCCGCCAGGTGATCGAGGCCGCTAGCCCGAAGTGACGCCGACGCGTCCTTCGCGCATCTCGACGACCCGGTCCGCGAAGTGCCGTACGACCGCCCGGTCGTGGCAGATGAACAGGTAGCCGAGGCCCAGGTCGTCCTGGAGGTCGGCGAGCAGGTTCAGCACGCCCGCGCGTACCGACGGGTCGAGTGACGACACCGGCTCGTCGAGCACCAGCAGCCGTGGTTCGGACGCCAGGGCGCGGGCGATACCTGCGCGCTGGCACTGGCCGCCGGAGAGCTCGTGCGGGTGCCGGTCGCCGTACGCGGGGTCCAGGCCGACCCGGTCGAGGAGTTCGGCGACCCGGGCCGGGCCGTCGGCGGGATCCCAGCGGCCCTGGACCTTCAAGGGCTCGGCGACGGCGTCGCGGATGCGGTGGCGGGGACTCAGCGAGCCGTACGGGTCCTGGAACACGGGCTGCATACGGGGGCGCAGCGGGCGCAGCTCGCGTTCGGTGAGGGACGTCAACTCCACTCCCTCAAAGAGGACTTCACCGCTCGTCGGGCGGCGAAGCTGGAGCACCGCCAGGGCCGTGGAGGACTTGCCGCAGCCGGACGGGCCGTTCAGCGCGAGGGTCTCGCCGGCCGCCAGGGAGAAGGAGACGCCGTCCACGGCGGTGACCGTGCCGTACCGGACGACCAGGTCGCGGACGTCGAGCAGGGGTGCGCTCATGCGGGCTGCCGCTCCTTCAGGAACAACTCGGCGGCCGGGTGGGGGAGTTCCTCCCAGCGGTGGCAGGCGACCAGGCGGCCGGGCACCTGCTGGGGCTCCGGTTCCGCCGTGCGGCAGGAGTCCGCCGCGAGCGGGCAGCGCGGGGCGAAGGCACAGCCCGGCGGAAGGGCGCCCGGGGCGGGCGGGGTGCCGCGCAGGGCGGGGAGGCGACGGCCCGGGGGCGCGTTCTGCGGGAGGGATGCCAGCAGTCCGGCCGTGTAGGGGGCGCGGGGGCGGGCCAGCACCTCGTCGGCGGCGCCGAGTTCGGTGAGGCGTCCGGCGTACATGACCAGCACCCGGTCCGCGTGGCCCCGCACGACGTCCATGTCGTGCGTGACCAGGACGAGCGCGGCGCCGACCGCCTCCCGCTGCTCGGCCAGCAGCCGCAGCACCTGGTCGCGGCGCTCCTCGTCGAGGGCGGTGGTGGGCTCGTCGGCGACCACGATGTCCGGTTCGTTGATCGTGGCCATGGCGATCACCGCGCGCTGCCGCATGCCGCCGGAGTACTCGTGCGGATACGCCCGCGCCCTGCGGGCCGCGTCAGGGATGCCGACCCGGTCCAGGGCCGCGACCGCCCGGGCCCGGGCCTCCTTGCGGGAGACGCCGGCCACCGACCGTACGGCGGCGGCCAGTTGGTCGCCCACCGGGTGCACGGGGGACAGCGCCGACAGGGCGTCCTGCGGGACCAGGGAGATGCGGCGGCCGCGGTGGGCCGAGAGGTCCGGGCGGATCGTCCCGCTCGTGGTCGCGCCGCGCGGCAGCATGCCGAGGAGAGCGCGGGCCGTGAGGGACTTGCCCGCCCCCGACTCGCCGACGATCGCCAGCACTTCGCGCGGACGGACGTCGAAGGACAGGCCGCGCACGGTTTCGATCCCGTCGAAGGCGATCCGCAGCTCGCGCACCGACAGCAGTGGCTCAGACTCCAACGGGGGCCTCCTTCTTGACCGGAGCCGGGGTGACGCGCCGCCGTACCCTCCGGCCCTGCGTGAGTGCCGCGCCCGACACCGCCAGTCCCGCCAGCAGGGCCAGCGCCACCGCCGGGGCGAGGGCCGCCCACGGGGCGCGTTCCACATAGGCGCGGGACTCGTCGAGCAGCAGACCCCACTCGGGGGCGGGCGGCTGGGCGCCCAGGCCCAGGAAGCCCAGCGAGGCCAGGGCCAGGGCGATGCCCGGCAGGCGCAGCAGGGCGTGGCGGGCGACCGGGGCGGCCACGGACGGCAGGACGTGCCGCGTGAGGATCCAGAACGGGCTCGCCCCGATGGCCCGTTGGGCGGTCAGGAACGCCGACGCGCGCACCTCCTGCACCAGCGCCGCCGCGTGCGCCGACAGGGCCGGCCAGGAGATCAGCGCGACCGCGAGGGCCGCGCCGCCGGTACCGGGACCGGCGGCCGCCGCGACCAGGATGCCGACGATCACCGGGGGCAGGGCGTTGGCGATGTCCGCCGCGCCCTCCGCGATCCGGGGCAGGAAGCCCAGGGCGAGCGCGATCAGCAGGCTCAGCAGGCAGACGGCCGCCGCCGTGCCGACCGTGGAGGCGGCACCATGGCCCAGCCGGGCGAGCACGTCACGGCCGAGACCGTCGGTGCCCAGCGGATGCGCCCAGGAGGGCGCGGCCAGCCGGTCCATGGTGTTCACGGCGTACGGGTCGCGCAGCAGACCCCAGCCGATGGTCACGGCGAGGACGGTGAACAGCGACAACGGGATCGCGGGATGTGCGCGCACCGGCCGTGCCGGAGGCAGCGACAGCGAGGCGTCACGCAGGGCCGGGCCCAGCAGCCGCCGCCGGGCGAGTGCCGCCAGCGCGCCCGTGACCAGGCCCAGCGCGAGCAGCGCGAGCACCGAGCCCTGGAGCAGCGGCAGGTCCTGCGACTTGGCCGCGCCGAGCGCGGTACGGCCGATGCCGGGCACGGCGAAAACCGTCTCCACGGCGACCGCGCCGCCGGTGAGCCCCACGGCGACCATCCCGAACTGCGGGACCAGCGGCGGAAGGACGCGTCGCAGGGCCGCCCCGGCGATCCGCGCCCGGCTCACCCCGGCGCCCCGCCACAGCTCCACCCACCGCTCGTCGAGCACGGCGGGCAGCGCGTCCGCGACCAGCCGGCCGAGCAGCCCGCCGCCGGGGACAGCGAGGGCCACGGCGGGCAGGACCATGTTCTCCGGCCCCGCCCAGCCCGACGTCGGCAGCCACCCCAGCCACACCCCGAACGCCAGCAGCGCGACCGTGGCCAGCAGGAACTCGGGCACGGCGGCCAGCATCGCGGCCCACGCCCCGGCCGAGGCCCGGCCCCGCACCAGCACCGGCGCCACCAGCGCGCACGCCAGCAGCAGGGCCACGCCGAGCGAGGCGCCCATCAGTGCCAGCGACACCTGGATCCCGGAGACCACGGAGGGCAGGACCTCGGTGCCCGAGACCCAGGACGTGCCGAGGTCGCCGTGCAGCAGGTCCGAGGCCCAGCCGCCCAGCAGGGACAGGGGGCCGGCGTCGAGACCGAGGTCCCGTCGTACGGAGTCCAGGGCTTCCTCGGTCGGGTCCTGCTCGGCGGAGCGGGCCCGCAGCACGGCCAGTGCCGGGTCCCTGCCGGAGAGCCAGGGCAGCAGGCCGACGGCGGCCAGGACGGCGATGAGGCAGAGGAGACGGGTGAGCGTGGCGGCGTCCGCCAACCGCCTTGTGCGGACCTTCACTTGACGTAGGTGTCCGCCGTGACCAGCTCCCGCTCGCGCGGGTCGTGGGCGGCGTCGGTCACGCCGACGGCGTCGCCCTGGATCACACGCTCGTGCAGCATGGGCACGGCCGCGTCCGTGCCGAGGACGGCGGCCTCGGCGGCGACGACCGCCTTGCGCCGGGCATCGCCGGTCGGCGTCTCGCCGGCCTTCTTCAGGGCCTTGTCCACGGCCGGGTCCGCGAGCTGGGCGATGTTGAAGGAGCCGTCGGAGGCGAAGTCGCTGTAGAGATATGCGGCCGGGTCGCCGGAGTCGAGGACGGTGGCGCGGGAGAGGATGAACGCGTCGAACCGGCCCGCCAGCGCGTCGGACTCGATGTTGGCGTACTCGCGGACGTCCAGCTTCACCTTGAACCCGGCCTTCTGGAGCTGCTGTTGCAGCGCGGCGGCGACCTCGGGCAGCTCGGCGCGGTCGGTGAAGGTGCCGATGGTGATCGTCTTGTCGGCCGGGTCGCCGGCCTTGGCCCGCCGCACCGGCTTGCGCAACTCGGCCGCCCACGGCAGGGCGGGCCCGAGCAGCCCCTCGGCGACGTCGGCGCGCCCCTCGTACACGCCCTTCACGATCGACTCGGCGTCGATCGCCTCACGGGCCGCCGCCCGCACCGCGGCGTCCTTGAAGGGGCCCTTCCCGGTGTTGAGGTACAGGGTGTTGGTGCGCGGCATCGGGACCTCGGTGATCAGGTCCTGGTCGAGGACGGCGGCTTGCGACACCGGCACCGCCTCGACGATGTCGGCCTCGCCGCTGCGCAGGGCCGCGGCACGGGCTGTGCCGTCCGGCACGAACCGGACGTCGATGCCGGGGGCCTTGGCCTTCTTCCCCCAGTAGTCGTCGTAACGGTCGAGGGCGGCGGAAGAGGTGCCGTTGACCTTCGTCAGCTCGAAGGGACCGGTGCCCGCGCCGACGGGGCTGACGGTCTTCCCCTGGTAGGCCTTGGCGGCCAGGATCGACAGCTGCGGGGAGCTGAGCCGCTGCGGGACCAGGGGGTCCTCGGTGGCGGTGGTGACGGTGACCTTGTCGCCGTCGGCCTTCACGGTCAGGTCCACGCCGTCGAGGATGCGGGGCTTGGGGGAGGCTGCGGCGGCCTTGGTGAGGGAGTTGACGACGGCTTCGGCGGTGAGCTTCGTCCCGTCGTGGAAGGTGACGCCCTCGCGCAGGGTGAAGGTCCAGTTCCGGCCGGACTGGGCCCACTCGGTGGCCAGCGCCGGCTCGGCGTCACCGTCCGCGTCCAGTTTCACCAAGGTCTCCGCCGTGGACCAGCGCGACAGCTTGAAGGCGTCGTCCGACAGCGGGGACAGCCCCGAGCGGGGTGGCTGCATCATCGCGACGCGTACGCGCTTGCCCCCTGCCCCGGAGTCGTCCGTGGCCGACTGCCCACCGGAGAAACAGCCGGTGAGCAGGGCGGAGGCCGCGGTGACGGCGGCCAGGGGGATGAGTCGAGCGGGGACGCGCACGGGGACACCTCGGTCAAGGCCTGGTAAATGGTTGAACGCGCCATGACCGTAGCATGATGACAATCGTTTTCATAAGTGGCCGATTTTGAAGTGGCCGATTTCAGGGGACGGGGCGGAAGTACTTCCGCAGCGCCCAGGCGGCGAGCCGGCGACCGGTGGCGTTGCCCACCTCGTCGGCCGTCCGGGTGTGGATGCCGCCCCAGACCCGGGCGTCGACGACGCCCTGCTCGTACTCGTGGGCGTAGCGGTAGTGGCGGGAGGCGCCGGTGGTGGTCGACCGGATGTGCAGGTCGACGCGGGAGGTGCCGAGGATCCCGGTCAGCATGCGCATCAGCGCACCGCCCATGGTGGCGTGGCCGCTGAGGTAGTCGGGATGCGCCGGGGTGACGAGCAGCGGCTCCCAGTTCCGGTCCGCCCGGGTCGCCGGGTTGCCGTCGGTGTCCGCTTCCCGGATGGCGCTGACGGGCCGCCAGGTGCCGTAGTGGAGTTTGGCGTCCGAGGCGGCGATGACGGCGTCGGCCTGGGCCGTGTTGGCCGCCGCGTACAGGCGTGCCGTCTCGGCGATGTCGAATCCGTGCCGGGTGGCGTGGTCGCCCAGGGCCCCTTGCAGGTCCAGGTTGGTGAAATACCGTGCCGTGTCCGTCTGTTCGGGGGTCCGGTGCGAGCCGGTCCGGCCTCCGTAGGCCGCCAGTTCGTGGAGGTCCCTCGCGTACCGGGCGGAGCGGAGCGCCGGCGGCGGGCCGGGGCGGAACTGGTGCGGGGAGTCCAGCAGCAGCGGCCGGACCCTGCCGATCCAGGCGCTGGCGAAGGGCTCGTGTCCGGGCGGGGTGGGGCGCCAGACGCCGGGGCCCGGGCGCGCGGGAAACGGCACGGACGCGCCGCGGCCGTCATCGCGGCGGAGGTCGATGATGCGGTCGGCGGCGAATTTCCCGAACGCGACGCCCTGGTCCTCGGCCTCGCCGTCGGGGATGTGCGCGAGCGTGCCGGTCAGGGCGGTGTCCAGCCGGGGCGCGGCCCCGGGGAAGTGGTGGCGCAGCACCTGGTGGGCCGCCGAGGCGGCAGCCGCCACGGACGAGGCCGTACGAGGTGCCCGCTCGTCCCACTTGTACGGGGTGAAGCGGCCCTCGATGCCGACGACGGCGTTGTAGACGGCGGTGGAGACGTACGCCTCCCAGATGAAGATCTCGGCCGGGCCCGGGCGGGCCTCGGCCGCGATGGTGGTCTCCGCCGTGCGCATCCACTCGATGACGGCCGACGCGTCGGACGTCGCTCCCGCGGGATGGTCCTCCCCGGCACTCGCGGGGGCGCCCGGCAGCGCGAGTGCGAGCACACCGCAGGCCAGCCCCGCCACCACCGTTCGCGTCGCAGACCAGGCGCGTCGGTTCCGCACGTGAACTCCTCCCAGCCGATGGCACACCAGGAGAACCGTGACCGGGCTCCGCGACCGCCGAAGCGCGGGTCCGTCCTGAAACCGCCCGATCGGGCGACGGACTCACCCGGACGGCCCGATGTCCTGACTCCGGGCGAGCCGGGCTCCCTTCAACGCCATGTGCAGGAGCAGCCGGTCCTCGCCGTCGTCCAGGTCCAGGCCGGTGAGCTTCTCGATCCGGGACAGGCGGTAGTACAGGGTCTGGCGGTGGATGCCCAGCTCGGCGGCGGCCCGGGCGGCCTGGCCGGCGCAGTCGAGGTAGACCTCGGCGGTACGGGCGAGCTCCTGGTGGACGGGGAAGAGCAGGGCGTGCACCGCCGGGTCGCGGGCCACCTCCGGCGGCAGCGCGGTGAGCATCCGGAAGGGCCCGATCGACGCCCACTGGGCGACGGGACCCAGCCGGGGCTCGGCCGACGCGGCCCGCGCCGACGCCGACGCCTCCCACCAGGCGGTTCCCAGCTCGGCGAGGCCGGAGCGGGGCGTTGAGAGACCCGCGGCGGCGGACCCGGCCCCGGCGCCCGCCCCGCGCGAGGCGCCACCGGTCGCTCCGCGAGAGGTGGTGTCGGTGGGGCCGGGGGAGGTGAGGTCTGTCGGTCTACCTGATGTGCCGGTCGTTCCGCGTGAGGTGGTCGCTCCGTGCGAGCCCGGGCCGGTCGGCGCCCGCCCCGTGCCCTCGGCCGGACCGCTTCCCCCGGCCGCCCGCTCCAGCAGACGGGCTGCCGCCGTCGTCGCCGGAGTCAGTACGTCCGCCGAGCGCAGGCGGATCAGGACGGCCACGCACTGGGACGAAGCCCCCCACGGCAGGGTGCACAGGGCTGTCGCGCCCGGCATCGTGCGGACCGACGGGGCGTCGTCGGGGTCGGCCGTGGGCCAGGGGGCGACGCAGAGCACCGTGTGGAGGCCGTCGGCGCGGGGGCCGAGGGCGGTGCGGAGTTCCGCGATGGCCATGTCGCGCTGCCAGTCGCGGTCGGCGGTGAGGACGGCCCGCAGTTCGCGGCTGAGGTCGGCACCGTGCTGGGCCTCGTCCGCGAGCAGCGCGCCGATCCGGGTCGTGACCTGCATGGCGGCGGACAGCTGGCGTCCGCTCGGGCCGGGATCGTCGTCGAGCAGCCAGACGTAGCCGTGGACCACGCCCCGGTGGCGGACGGGCAGGCAGATCCGGCCCCGGTACACCCCGGCCTCCGGCGTCGGCGGGATACGGACCGGGCCGGTCGCACGCGTGATGCCGAAGCCCTCGAACCACGCCCGGACGGCCGCCGTCGAGCGGCGGGTGAGGATCGAGCGGGTGCGCACCGGGTCCAGGGCCGACGGATCGAGATCGCCCTCACTGTCGTACGCGCCGAAGGCGATCAGCTCGAAGTCCCGGTTCTCCAGCGTCGCGGGCGCCCCGAGCAGCTCGGAGATCTCGTCGACCAGCTCCTCGTAGTCACCCCTGTGTTCCGACGTCATCCGGGCATTGTCCCGCACTCCAGGGGACCCTTCATACATCTGTCTGAGATCTGCGGCACGGATGCGTGACAGCTGTCGATGGCCGACAGTCGGAGGGATCCTTAGGTTTCACGGTGGTTCTCCGTGCCGTACCCGAAGCGTCATCCGCCCGGCGTCCGGCCATCCGTTGGTTGTGCTCTGGAGGTGCCCCGTGCTGGGTCCCGTGATTCTCGCCGCGTCGCGCAGCGACCGGATGCGACGCCTGGTTTCGGCCGCCCCGGTGACCAAACAGGTCGTCGACCGATTCATCGCGGGCGAGGGCGTCGACGACGTCGTGCCGGTCATCCGGGAGCTCACCGGGCAGGGCCTGGAGCTGACGATGGACGTCGTCGGCGAGGACATCACCAACCCCGCTCAGGCCGCCGCCGCACGGGACGCCTACCTGGAGCTGATCGACCGCCTGAAGCCGCTGGAGCTCGGCACCCGCGCCGAGATGTCGGTGAAGCTGTCGATGTTCGGGCAAGCGCTGGACGGCGGCCACGAACTGGCCCTCGCCAACGTCCGCCCGGTCGTCGAGGCCGCCGCCGAGATCGGCACGACGGTCACCCTGGACGCCGAGGACCACACCACCCTCGACTCGATGTTCGCCATCCACGAGGAGCTGAGGAAGGACTTCCCGCAGACCGGCTGCGTCATCCAGGCGTACCTCTTCCGCACCGAGTCCGACGCCCGCCGCCTCGCCGCGAACGGCAGCCGGGTGCGCCTGGTCAAGGGCGCGTACAAGGAGCCGGGCTCGGTCGCGTATCTGGACAAACACGAGATCGATCGGGCATACGTTCGGATCCTCGGGACGTTGATGGAGGGGGAGGGGTACCCGATGATCGGGTCCCACGACCCGCGCCTGATCGCGATCGGCCAGGAGCTCGCCCACCGCGCCGGGCGAAAGCTCGACGAGTACGAGTTCCAGATGCTCTACGGCATCCGCACCGAGGAGCACCTGCGGCTGGCCGCCGAGGGCCATCGGATGCGCGTGTACACGGCGTACGGCACCGACTGGTACGGCTATTTCATGCGCCGACTCGCGGAGAAGCCGGCCAACCTGCGCTTCTTCGCCCGCTCGATGCTGACAAAGGGCTGAAGCCCGACCAGGGCTGAGGCTCACCGAGGACTGAGGCTCGTCAAGGGCTGAGACCGCATCACCGCTCAGTAAGGAGTTACGGAAAACATGGACGCTGTGACCCAGGTCCCCACCCCCGTCAACGAGCCGGTGCACGGCTATGCCCCCGGCTCGCCCGAGCGGGCCCGGCTGGAGGCCAGGCTGAAGGAGCTGGCCGACAATCCCGTCGACCTGCCCTGCACCATCGGCGGCGAGAAGCGGATGGGCGGCGGTGAGGCCTTCGAGGTCGTCCAGCCGCACAACCACCGGGCCGTGCTCGGCACGTACCGCAACGCCACGCAGCACGACGCCCAGGACGCCATCGACGCGGCCCTGGCCGCCGCGCCCGCCTGGCGTGCGATGTCCTTCGACGACCGCGCGGCGATCATCCTGCGCGCCGCCGAGTTGCTGTCCGGCCCCTGGCGCGAGACGCTCGCCGCCTCCACCATGCTCGGCCAGTCCAAGACCGCCCAGCAGGCCGAGATCGACACCCCCTGCGAGCTGATCGACTTCTGGCGGTTCAACGTCTCCTACGCCCGCAAGCTCCTGGCCGAGCAGCCGCCGGCCAACTCCCCGGGTGTGTGGAACCGTCTGGACCACCGCCCGCTGGAGGGCTTCGTCTACGCGATCACGCCCTTCAACTTCACCGCGATCGCGGGCAACCTGCCGACGGCCCCGGCCCTGATGGGCAACGTCGTCGTCTGGAAGCCGTCCCCGACGCAGACCCACGCCGCCGTGCTGCTCATGCAGCTCCTGGAGGAGGCGGGCCTGCCCAAGGGCGTCATCAACCTCGTCACCGGTGACGGCATCGAGGTCTCCAAGGTCGCCCTGGAGCACCGCGACCTCGCCGGCATCCACTTCACCGGCTCGACCAGGACCTTCCAGTACCTGTGGAAGACGGTCGGCAACAACATCGAGAAGTACCGCACCTACCCGCGTCTGGTCGGCGAGACCGGCGGCAAGGACTTCCTCGTCGCCCACCCGTCGGCGGACCCGGCCATCCTGAAGACGGCGCTCACCCGCGGTGCCTTCGAGTACCAGGGCCAGAAGTGCAGCGCCACCTCCCGGGCGTACGTCCCCGCCTCGATCTGGAACTCCGGCTTCAAGGAGGAGTGGGCCGCCGAGGTCGACGGCATCCAGATGGGCGACGTCACCGACCTGTCGAACTTCATCGGCGCCGTCATCGACGAGCGTGCCTTCGCCAAGAACAAGGCCGCCATCGACCGGGCCAAGGAGGACCCCTCCTGCACGATCGTCGCGGGCGGCACCTACGACGACTCCGAGGGCTGGTTCGTCCGCCCGACGGTCATCGAGTGCAGCGACCCGGAGAACGAGGTGTTCCGCACCGAGTACTTCGGCCCGGTCATCGCCGTGCACGTCTACGAGGACGACAAGTACGACGAGATGCTGACGCAGATGGAGTCCGTCTCCGACTACGCCCTGACCGGCTCGGTGATCGCGAACGACCGCGCGGCGGCGGCCTACACGGCCGACAAGCTCCGCTACGCGGCCGGCAACTTCTACATCAACGACAAGTCGACCGGCGCCGTCGTCGGCCAGCAGCCCTTCGGCGGCGGCCGTGCCTCCGGCACCAACGACAAGGCCGGCGCCCCGCAGAACCTGATGCGCTGGACCCTGACCCGCGCCATCAAGGAGACGCTGGTCCCGCCGACCGACTACACCTACCCGCACATGGGCTGAGCCCCGCGGCACCGACGGGCCGGGTCACGGAAATGACCTGGCCCGTCGGCATGTCCGCGGGGAAGACTGGGCCGATGACCACCCGCGCGCGCACCGCCCACACCGCCGACCTCACGCCCGCCGACCTCGACGCCGTGCGGGCCCTGCTGGACGCCGCCTTCGACGGCGACTTCGGCGACGAGGACTGGGACCACGGCCTCGGAGGCATGCACGCCCTCGTGCACGACGGCTCCGGGCTCGCCGCGCACGGGGCGGTCGTGATGCGCCGGGTGCGGCACCGCGGCCGGTGGCTGCGCGCCGGGTACGTCGAGAACGTCGCCGTACGCGCCGACGCCCGCCGCACCGGCCTCGGCGGGCAGGTCATGGCGGAGCTGGAGCGCGTCATCGACCGCGCCTACGACTTCGGCGCCCTCTCCGCCAGCGACGACGGCGCCCGGCTCTACACCTCCCGCGGCTGGCGGCTGTGGCGCGGCCAGGTGCACGCCCTCAGCCCGCGGGACGGCGTCGTCCGCCTGCCGGAGGAAGAGGACAGCACCTACGTCCGGCCCGCCCTCGCCGACCCGCTCGACCCCGCGCACGAGCTGCTCTTCGACTGGCGCGACGGAGACGTGCTCTAGGGATCACCGCAGGTCAGCGCGGTGTGATGTAGTCCACCGTCTCAGATAGTAGGAAGTCCGAGTAATTGTGGAGACAGACGCTCCGGCCTCCCTTAGTTTTGTAGGAGCCGAACGTCTCGCTCGACCAAGCGAATGGCGGTCGTGAGCCGGGCCCCGTGCAGGCAACCCCTGCGGCACCGCTCCCCGCCCCATCCGGCGTCTCGTAACCCTCCCTGTGCACTCCGTGCTGTCGAAGGAGTCGATTTCCCATGGCCGAGACGACCGTCCGCCGCCGAGTCCGTCACGTTTCCCGTACCACCGAGTCCGAACGGAAGAACGCCGCCGCCGCGCTCCAGCGCGCCCTCGACCGCAGGGACAACGGCGGATCCACCGGCCACTGAGCCGCACCAGGACCGGGAGCCGCCCGACGAGGCGCGGTGCGGGGCCTCACGCCCCGCGCCGCACCTCGAAATGGTCGATCCGCTCACCGCTCGACGCCAGCGCCGACACCTTCAGCCTCGGCGCGGCGCCGCTCACGGCCTCCACCGAGAGGAACGAGAACCCTCGGTAGCGCACCCGCGACCACTGCGCCGACTCCGCCTTGGTGTCCCGGGACTTCGTCCACCGGAACGTGCCGACCGGCTCGTGGTCGGCGGTGTTCCCCTCGTAGTTCTCCTTCACACCGTCGGGGAAGCCGTACAGCTCCTTGCCGCCACCGCCGGCCGTGACGTACACGATCCCGTCCCGCCGCGGGTCCGTCGTCCCGCCGACCGGAACCGGCCGGCCCACCTCGCCGTTGCGGATGGCGTCGGTGCGCTCGTAGACGTGGTTGTGCCCGTTGATCACCAGGTCCACCTGGTGCTTGGCGAACAGCGGCAGCCACTCGGCGCGCACCCCGCCGTCGGAGGCGTGCGTGGACGTCGAGTACGCGCAGTGGTGGAAGAAGACGACGATGAAGTCCACGTCCTTCGAGGACCTCAACTCGCCGAGCTTGCTGTCCAGCCACTTCGTCTGCCGCCCCTCCGTGTAGCCGAAGTTGGCGGGGATCTCGTACGACACGTCGTTCGCGTCCAGCGCGACCACGCCGACGTTGCCGTACGTGAAGGCGTACACCCCCGGTGCCGTCCGCGCGTCGAAGCCGCTGTCCGGCAGGGAGAAACGGGCGAGTTGGCCGCCGTAGCCGTCCGGCGAGTACCAGGCCTCCATGTCGTGGTTGCCGGTCGTCACCATCCACGGCACCGACCTGGCCACCGGCTCGGTCTGCTTCAGGAACCGGTCCCACTGGCTCGCGTCGAAGACGTCCGACTCCTTGCCCTTGCCGGTCGGGTCGGCGTAGCAGATGTCGCCGGCGTGGAGGTGGAACGCCGGGCCGCGGCGCAGCAGCAGACGGTCGTTGAGGGCCGCCTCCTCGCCGACGCCCTGGTCGCCGAACGCGGTGAACACGAACCGCTCGGGCGGACTCGCGGGCGCCGTGCGGAACGAGGTGATGGTCGGCCGGTGCCGCGGGGACGCCGGATCGAAGCCGTCGTGGCCGACGCCGTAGTAGTAGGTCGTGTCCGGGCGCAGGCCGTCCAGGGCCGCGTGCAGGTAGTACTGGTCGACCGCCGCCCGTACGCCCTTCAGCTCCGGGGTGTGCAGGTCGCGCAGCTCCGCCTCGACCTTGCGGCCGAGGTCGTCGGGGCGCAGGCCCACCCGGACGTACGGCCTGCGCACCGCCAGCGGCACCTGCCAGGAGATCCGCATCTGCGTCTTCGGGTCGGCGCCGAAGGCGAGGTGGCGGCCGAAGGGAGTGATGTGGGAGCCCGGCGCCTTCGACGTGCTCGGCGACGGGCTCCCGGTCGCCGTACCGCTCGTCGGCCCGGAGCCGGAACAGCCGGTCAGCAGACCGCCCGCGACCGCGCCCGCCGTCACCAGCGTGCGGCGCCGCGACAGCCGCGTGCGCAGGTACTCGTGCTGTTCCGCCATGCTCATCCGGCGGGCGAGCTCGGGCGGGATGCCGAAGTGGGGGATCTCCATGTCGGATCAACTTCCCAGCGAACGCCAACATCCGCCCCACATACGGGTGAACGGAAACCGTCGGCCGAGTGCGTTCCGCCGGGCGGGGTGCCGTGCCGCCTGCCCTGCCATCCCTGTCCGCATGACGGACAGCCTGTGTCATCCCCTGGGACGAGGAGTAGGGTGCCCGCATGTCTCGCAGCATCAATCTCGCAGTGATTCCCGGTGACGGCATCGGCCAGGAAGTCGTGGCCGAAGGCCTGAAGGTCCTCTCCGCCGTCCTTCCGCAGGATGTGAAGCTGGAGACCAAGGAGTACGACTTCGGCGCCAAGCGTTACCACGCCACCGGTGAGACCCTCACCGACGCCGACCTCGACGCCCTGAAGAAGCACGACGCCATCCTGCTCGGCGCGATCGGCGACCCGGGCGTGCCGTCCGGCGTCCTGGAGCGCGGCTTCCTGCTGAAGCTCCGCTTCGCCTTCGACCACCACGTCAACCTGCGTCCCTCGAAGCTGCTGCCGGGTGTCGCCACCCCGCTGGCCGGCGAGCCGCAGATCGACTTCGTCGTGGTCCGCGAGGGCACCGAGGGCCCGTACACCGGCAACGGCGGCACGATCCGCAAGGGCACCGAGCACGAGGTCGCCACCGAGGTGTCAGTGAACACGGCCTTCGGTGTCGAGCGCGTGGTCCGCGACGCCTTCGCGCGTGCCCAGGCCCGCCCGCGCAAGAAGCTGGCGCTGATCCACAAGAACAACGTGCTGACCTTCGCGGGCCACCTGTGGACCAACATCTTCAACAAGGTGGCCGAGGAGTTCCCCGAGGTCACCACCGAGTACATGCACGTCGACGCGGCCACGATCTACCTGGTCACCCAGCCCGAGCGCTTCGACGTGATCGTCACCGACAACCTCTTCGGCGACATCATCACCGACCTCGCCGCGGCCGTCTCCGGCGGCATCGGCGTGGCGGCCTCCGGCAACATCAACCCGTCCGGAGAGTTCCCCTCGATGTTCGAGCCCGTGCACGGCTCGGCCCCGGACATCGCCGGCCAGGGCAAGGCCGACCCGACCGCCACCGTGCTGTCCGTCGCCCTGCTCCTGCGCCACCTCGGCTACGAGGCCGAGGCCGCCCGGATCGACGAGGCGGTCTCCGCCGACCTGTCGGAGCGCACCGGCAAGCCCGCCCGCTCCACCTCGGAGATCGGCGACGCGCTCGCCGTACGAGTAGCCGGCTGACCCGCCCTGCTTCACCCAAGCCGCCGGGTCGCATCCGCACCCGGCGGCTTCCGCATGTTCCCGCCGGGTGTCACCATCGACCACCGGGCCGCATTCACCCCGTTCCGTCCTCCGTCGCCCCCGGGCGATAATCGAACGCGAGGCCGCGGAACGAGGGAATGCTCGGACGTCCTAGCACTGGTCACCATCAGAGCTGTACCGAGCGCGGCCCGTCACTACAACCGGTGAAGGACTTCATCCCATGACGACGCCCACGATCGAGCTCAAGCCGTCCGCCAACCCGCTCTCCGCCGCAGATCGGGAGGCGATCCTGGCCAACCCCGGGTTCGGCCGCCACTTCACCGACCACATGGTGACGATCAAGTGGACGGAGGGCCGCGGCTGGCACGACGGCCAGCTCGTGCCGTACGCGCCGATCTCCCTGGACCCCGCCACCACGGTCCTGCACTACGCGCAGGAGATCTTCGAGGGGCTGAAGGCCTACCGCCGCCCCGACGGCTCGGTCGCCACGTTCCGGCCGGAGAAGAACGCCGAGCGCTTCCAGAGCTCCGCGCGCCGGCTGGCGATGCCCGAGCTGCCGGTCGAGACGTTCATCGAGGCGTGCGACGCCCTGGTGAAGCAGGACAAGGCGTGGGTGCCGGCGCACGGCGGGGAGGAGTCCCTCTACCTGCGCCCGTTCATGATCGCGACCGAGGTCGGGCTGGGTGTGAAGCCGGCCAACGAGTACCTGTTCCTGGTCATCGCCTCCCCGGCCGGCGCGTACTTCCCGGGCGGCGTCAAGCCGGTGTCCATCTGGGTCTCCGAGGACCGCGTCCGCGCCGTGCCCGGCGGCATGGGCGACGCCAAGACCGGCGGCAACTACGCGGCGTCCCTGCTGGCGCAGGCCGAGGCCGCGACCAAGGGCTGCGACCAGGTCTGCTACCTCGACGCGGTCGAGCACAAGTGGGTCGAGGAGCTGGGCGGCATGAACCTGTACTTCGTGTACGACAACAAGATCGTCACGCCGTCCCTCACGGGTTCGATCCTGGAGGGTGTCACCCGCGACTCGTTGCTGGCTGTCGCCCGTGACCTCGGGTACGAGGCCGAGGAGGGCCGGGTCTCGGTCGACCAGTGGCAGCGGGACTCGGAGAACGGATCGCTCACGGAGGTGTTCGCCTGCGGTACGGCCGCGGTGATCACGCCGGTCGGTACGGTGAAGCGCGCCGGGGCCGAGTGGCAGCAGAGCGGGGGAGAGCCGGGCGAGGTCACGCTCCGGCTCCGCCAGGCGCTGCTCGACATCCAGCGCGGTACGGCGGAGGACAAGCACGGCTGGATGCACCAGCTGGGATAAGCAGCACTCGGCGTCGGTGCCGGACTCGCCGGGGGCTCCGCCCCCGGACCCCCGGCCTATGCCCATCCGCCGCCCGAAGCGGTCGGACTGGAAGCGCTGGTCGCCTCATCGCCCCCGGGTCCCGTTTCCACGGACCCCGGGGCCGACACCGCATACGCCACCCCGCCGACCAGTCCCGACAGCAGGAAGCTGCAGTCCACCCCGCCGGTCAGTGCCAGCAGCGGGCCCTCGTACGACGGCAGGGACACCGCCAGGACGCCGACGAGTGCCCCGGCCGCCCAGGAGACGGTCGCCGGGATGTTCCAGCCGGCGCGGTACCAGTAGACGCCGCCCCGCGCGCGGCGGTTGAAGACCTGGAGGGCGTCCGCGTCGTACATCCCGCCGCAGCGGGCGAAGCCGATGAGGGTGATGACCGCCCAGGGCGTGCCGATGGCCGTCAGCAGCAGGACGAAGGACGTCATCGCGTTCTGCGCGGTCGAGTAGTAGTGCCCGGCGAAGACACAAGCCGTGGCGACCACGGCGACCGTGTACGTGGCCCTGGCCCGTGAGGCGCGCGGCAGGATCGCGTCCCGGTCGAGGCCCATCGAGTACAGCATCAGACCCGCGTTGCCGACCGAGCCCGCGGAGGCCGCGAGCAGCAGCGGGACGAGGTACCAGGCGGGGGCGGCGGAGACGAGCGGGCCTGCGTAGTCGAGGGCGGCTCCGGCCGCGTACGCCGTGAAGGTGCCGAAGAGCTGCGGCACCAGCAGGCCCAGCACCAGCCCCAGCCAGGTCGCGTGCAGCACCCGGCGCGAGGAGTGGCGGGCCGGGGAGATGTAGCGGGTGTAGTCGCCGAGGAGGGTGATGAAGGCGATCGGGCCGGACAGCCCGGCGGCCACGGCCGCGAGCAGCCAACCGCTCGCAGAACGCCGACGAGGAGGCCCGCGACCGGCAGGCCGCCATCGAGGGCGTCTGGCACCGCGACCTGGTCGCCCTGCTCGCCGAGGGCATCTCGCGGGGCGAGTTCCGAAGCGTCGACCCGGACCGGTTCGCCGCCCGCCTGCGGGCGCTGCTGGACGGCTTCGCCATCCATGTGGCGATCGGCCTGCGCGGCACGGACCGGGCCCAAGTCCTCCGGCACGTGCACGAGTTCCTCGCCGACAGCCTCCTCGCGGACGCCTGAACGCCTGCCCGGGTTGTACTCGATACGACGGATTGACCCTGTGGTCCGTGGTGCTGTTGGCTCTGGGGGAGCCCTCGGCGCGGGGCCGGGGGAGAAGCGTCAACGGGGAACACAGGGGGAACAGCACATGACCAGCACCAGGAGGGCCACGTCCGTCGCGCTCGGCGTGGCCCTGGCCGTCACGCTCGGCGGTGTCGCCGCGCTGCCCGCGACCGCCGCCGATGCGGTGCCACGGACCGAGAAGGCGAGCATCGCCCCGGACGGCACCGACGGCAACGCCCCTTCCGGCGGGCCGAGCCTGAGCGCCGACGGCCGCCGACTGGCCTTCGTCTCCAGCGCCGACAACCTCGTCGCCGGCGACACCGACAACGCCGCCGACGCCTTCGTGCGCGACCTGAAGACCGGCACGACCCGGCCGGCCAGTACCGGGGCGGACGTCGGCTCGGTCGACGACGTCGCCCTCAGCGGCAACGGCCGGTACCTGGCCTTCGGCGCCACGGACGGCGACGGCCGCAGCCACATCTGGGTCAAGGACCTGAAGTCCGGCGCCCTCCAGCGCGTCCAGGACACCGTCGACACGGGCTACGACACCGGCAGGCAGCCCGCCATCAGCGCCGACGGCCGCTACGTCGCCTTCGTCGCCCAGCAGTCCGCACCCACGGAGGGCGAGGACCGCTGGGGACGCGTCTACCGCGTCGACCGCACCAGCGGCGAGGCCGTGCGCATCAGCCAGGTGCCCGCCGCCGGGGACCGGAAGACCGCCGCCACCCGCCCGTCCATCAGCGCCGACGGCAAGCGCGTCGGCTACCAGTTCTTCGTCCCGCACCCCGCCTCGGGCGACTGGAGCGACGCCTACGTCCGTGACGTGCCGAGCGGCGAGCTGTTCCACGCCGACCGGGCACCGGACGGTCTGAAGTCCGACGGGCAGAGCGAGGTCCCGCAGGTCAGCGCCGACGGCCGGTACGCGGTCTTCAACTCCCTCGACTCGCAGCTCACCCCGGGCGACACGAACAAGGGCCACAACGTCTTCGTCCGCGACCTGAAGACGGGCGGGCTGCGCCGGATCGACGCCGCCGACCCGGCCGCCTTCACCGCCCACCCGCGGCTCGGCGCCGACAGCCGGCACCTCGCCTTCGTCTCGTCCGACCCGGGCGACACGGACCGCACGACCCGCGCGTACGTACGTGATCTGCGCACCGGGCGCACGGTCCTGGCCAGCCCGGACGCCGAGGGCGGCCCGAACGACCAGAGCGTGTCCGCCCCGGTCCTCGACCGGCACGGCCGCACGGTCGCCTTCAGCAGCTCCTCGCCCGACCTCGTCCCCGGCGACACGTACGACACCTCGCACGTCTACGTCCGTCACATGAGGTGACCGACCGCATACTGAGACACCCGTGAGCGAGGCGCGGGGGTTGTGCCAGACTGCCCCCGTGCTCTCGTTCGCCATGATTATTGGCAGCAGGCGCGCCGGTCCGCAGTGACCGCCACGTACGACCAGGTACGGGCGGACACCGTCGTCCTCGACCCGCGCGCAGACCTCTCGCACCCGCGAGAGGTTTTTCGCATTTCTGGCCCACCCGCAGCCGGAGGCGAGAGCGCGAGGGAGTATGTGAGGGCGGTGGAGCCGGTCATTCCGGTACGACCGAGATCCCATCCTCAGGAGCCTTGACACCATGACCGCACCCAGCGAGCTCGACGATTCCTTCCACGTCTTCGACACCACCCTGCGCGACGGCGCCCAGCGGGAGGGCATCAACCTCACCGTCGCCGACAAGCTGGCCATCGCACGGCACCTGGACGACTTCGGCGTGGGCTTCATCGAGGGCGGCTGGCCGGGCGCCAATCCCCGGGACACCGAGTTCTTCGCCCGCGCCCAGCAGGAGATCGGCTTCCGGCACGCCCAGCTCGTCGCATTCGGCTCCACCCGCCGCGCCGGCACCACCGCCGCCGAGGACCCGCAGGTCAGGGCGCTCCTGGAATCCGGCGCGCAGGTGATCACGCTGGTCGCCAAGTCGCACGACCGCCATGTCGAGCTCGCCCTGCGTACGACCCTGGACGAGAACCTGGCGATGGTCCGCGACACGGTGTCGTTCCTGAAGGAGCAGGGCCGCCGGGTCTTCGTCGACTGCGAGCACTTCTTCGACGGCTACCGCGCGAACCCCGAGTACGCCAAGTCGGTCGTCCGTACGGCCTCGGGGGCCGGCGCGGACGTGGTGGTCCTCTGCGACACCAACGGCGGCATGCTCCCGGCGCAGATCCAGGCGGTCGTCGGCACGGTCCTGGCCGACACGGGCGCCCGGCTCGGCATCCACGCCCAGGACGACACGGGCTGCGCGGTGGCGAACACGCTGGCCGCCGTCGACGCGGGCGCGACGCACGTCCAGTGCACGGCCAACGGCTACGGCGAGCGCGTCGGCAACGCCAACCTCTTCCCGGTCGTGGCGGCCCTCGAGCTCAAGTACGGCAAGCAGGTCCTGCCCGAGGGCCGGCTGCGCGAGATGACGCGCATCTCGCACGCGATCGCCGAGGTCGTCAACCTCACGCCCTCCACCCACCAGCCCTACGTCGGCCTCTCGGCCTTCGCGCACAAGGCCGGCCTGCACGCCTCGGCCATCAAGGTCGACCCCGACCTGTACCAGCACATCGACCCCGAGCAGGTCGGCAACACCATGCGGATGCTGGTCTCCGACATGGCCGGCCGCGCCTCCATCGAGCTCAAGGGCAAGGAACTCGGCATCGACCTCGGCGACGACCGCGAGCTGGTCGGCCGGGTGGTCGAGCGGGTGAAGGAACGCGAACTCAAGGGCTACACGTACGAGGCGGCGGACGCCAGCTTCGAGATCCTCCTGCGCACCGAGGTCCAGGGCAAGCCGCTGCGCTACTTCGAGGTCGAGTCCTGGCGTGCCATCGTCGAGGACCGGCCCGACGGCTCCCACGCCAACGAGGCCACGGTCAAGCTCTGGGCCAAGGGTGAGCGCATCGTCGCCACGGCCGAGGGCAACGGCCCGGTCAACGCGCTGGACCGGGCCCTGCGCGTGGGCCTGGAGAAGATCTACCCGCAGCTCGCCAAGCTGGAGCTGGTCGACTACAAGGTCCGCATCCTGGAGGGCAAGCACGGCACCAGCTCGACGACCCGCGTGCTGATCTCCACGTCCGACGGCACGGGCGAGTGGTCGACGGTGGGCGTGGCGGACAACGTCATCGCGGCGAGCTGGCAGGCCCTGGAGGACGCGTACACGTACGGGCTCCTGCGGGCGGGAGTGACCCCGGTCGAGTAGGCGGGCGGCGACGGCGCCTTCCGCGCCGTCGCCTCAGCCGATCCATTGCGTCCGCCTGTGTCGATTCTGTGCCGATTCGGGTAGCTTCGAACATATGAAGGCCGCACTGGTGCGTACTCTCGTACGTCTGCTGATCGTGCCGGTCGTCGCCGTACTGGCGGCGCTCATGGTCGGTGCGCCCGGTGCGCACGCGGCCACCGACCTCTCGAAGGTCGCCGAGGAACTGCGTGAGAGCCCGGTCTACGTCGATCCGGCCGCCTCAGGCCAGCTGGCCGAGTCGGACGCCGAGGCGCTCGCCGACAAGATCAAGGACGCGGACAAACCCGTCTTCGTGGCCGTCCTCCCGGCCGACTTCCCCACGCAGGACCTCTTCCGCAACCTCCGCACCGAGACCGGTGTCACCGGCCTGTACGGCATCCGCGTCGGCGACGAGTTCGACGCCCGTGCGGACAGCTCGGTGATGAGCCCCCAGGCGGTGTCGAACCTGGTCACGGCCGTAGAGGGCGCGGGCGACGTCAAGGCCCAGCTGAACGACTTCGTCGACGACGCCCTGCGCAACGTGGGCGGCTCGGCGCCCAGCAGCTGGAGCGACGGCTCGGGCACCGACGTGCCGGTCGGCGGCCTGATCACGGTCGGCGCACTGGTCGCGGCCGGCGGCGCGGGCGCCTACGCGGTCGCCCGCCGCAACCGCCGCCGCCACGAGGAGGAGCAGCGGGCCGCGCTGGAGAAGCTGCGCGTGGTGGTCGACGAGGACATCACCGCCTTCGGCGAGGAGCTCGACCGCCTCGACTTCCACCCCGGCGAACCAGGCGCCGACGACGCGATGCGCGCCGACTACGAACGCGCCCTGGACTCCTACGAACAGGCGAAGTCCTTCATGGCCGCCGCGACGAAACCGGAGGACGTCCGGGCCGTCACGCAGGCCGTGGAGGACGGCCGGTTCTCCCTGGCACGACTCGCGGCCCGCCGCGAGGGCGGCCAGCTGCCCGAGCGCCGCCCGCCCTGCTTCTTCGACCCCCGCCACGGCCCCTCGGTCGTCGACGCGAGCTGGACGCCGCCGGGCGGCGCCACGCGCGACGTCCCCGTCTGCGCGGCCGACCGGACCCGGCTCGCCGAGGGCCGCGACCCGGTGATCCGCGAGGTCGACACCGAGTACGGCCGCCGCCCGTACTGGGAGGCCGGCCCGGCGTACGGCCCCTGGGCCGGCGGCTACTTCGGCGGCGGCATCCTGCCCGGCCTCCTCATCGGCACCATGCTCGGCAGCATGATGGCCGCCCCCGCCTACGGGGCCGACTACGGCTCCGGCTACGGCGACTTCGGCGGCTACGAGGGCGGCGACGTCTCCGGCGCGGACTTCGACAGCGGCGACTTCGGGGGCGGCTTCGGCGACGGTGGTTTCGGCGGCGGCGACTTCGGCGGGGGAGGGGACTTCGGGGGCGGGTTCTGACGGGAGCGGCACAGTCCCCGGCATCCGTGCCGGAGGTCAGTGCCCGGCGGCGCACCGACCTGGCACCTCGATGACAGGTCGGTGCCTGGTGGCTTCCTGGCCCGGTGCCTCGGTGACAGGTCGGTGCCTGGTGGCTTCCTGGCCCGGTGTCCCGGTGACAGGTCGGTGCCCGGCGGCCTCCCGGCCCGGTGCCCCGGTGACAGGTCGGTGCCCGGCGGCCTCCCGGCCCGGTGCCTCGGTGACAGGTCGGTGCCTGGTGGCTTCCTGGCCCGGTGCCCCGGTGACAGGTCGGTGCCTGGCCGCCTCCCGGCCCGGCACCTCGGCCACAGGTCGGTGCCCGGCCGCCTCCCGGCCCGGCACCCCGGCCACAGGTCAGTGCCCGGCCGCCTCCCGGCCCGGCGCCCGCTCCCGCTGCCGGCACACGACCCCGGCCACCAGGCCCGCCAGCGCGACCAGCCCCGCGCTGACCCACACCGGCGACCGGTACCCGAACCCCGCGCCGATCACCAGGCCACCGGCCCACGGGCCCAGCGCGGCACCCACGTTGAACGCGGCCGTGGCGAAGCCACCGGCCAGCGTGGGCGCGCCCGGCGCCGCGTACAGCACCTGGGAGATCAGCGTGGAGCCGACGCCGAAGGACAGCGCCCCCTGGGCGAAGACCAGCCCGAGCGCCAGGACCGGGTGCCCGGCCCCGAGCGCCAGGAGGCACCAGCCCAGGCACACGGCGATGCCCCCGCCGGCCAGGACCGGCACGGGCCGCCGGTCGGCGAACCGCCCCGCGGCGGTCACCCCCGCGAACGACCCGGCCCCGAACAGCGCGAGCACACCGGGAATCCAGGCGCTGCCCAGCCCCGTCACCTCGGTGACCAGCGGAGCGAGATAGGTGAAGGTGCAGAACGTCGCGCCGTTCACGAGGGCGCCCAGCAGCAGCGTGACGACCAGCCGAGGGCTGCGCAGCGACCGGAGTTCACCGCGCAGCGCGGGCGGCGCACCCCCGGCCGTACCGCCCGGCACCGACCTCGCCACCGCCACCAGCGCGGGCAGCGACAGCAGCGCGACGGCCCAGAACGCCGCACGCCAGCCCCACAGCCCGCCCAGCACGGCCCCGGCGGGAACCCCGGCCACGCACGCCAGCGTCACGCCGCCCAGCAGCATGGACGTCGCCCGCCCTTTCGCGTCCGCCGGGACCATGTCCACGGCGGTCACCAGGGCGACGGCGAGGAACCCGGCGTTGGCCAGCGCCCCCACGACCCGGGTGGCGAGCAGTACCTCGAAACTGCCGGTGAGAGCACCGGCGACATGGACGGCGAGAAACACGACGAGGAACGCCAGCAGCGCGCCCCGCCGCGGCCAGCGCCGGGCGAGCCCCGCCACCAGCGGCGCTCCTGCGACCATCCCCACCGCGAAGGCGGAGGTCAGCGCCCCCGCCGCGGGAACGGACACCCCCAGATCCCGCGCGATGTCCGGCACGAGACCGGACAGCATGAACTCGGACGTTCCCTGCGCGAACACGGCAAGGCCGAGCAGAAGAAGAGCGAACGGCATGAAGAAACTCCGCACCCTGAAGCAGACGTCGGACACGACAGGTCGGACGGCTTCCGGCAGCGGGGAGAACGGGCTTCAGCGGCCCGGCATCACGAGCAGCCACCGGAGAGCCGGTGGCCGCACTCTGGACGCCTCGGGGCTGGACATGCGCGAGACGTTAGGCGGGCCCGGCGGCCCGGGTCCACCGGTTTTCCCCCGGCTCGCCTCGCGCGGCGGTCACAGCCGTGTCCTTCCGGCCGCCACCGCGGTGGACGACGACCACGGCCACCAGGCAGACGGCCAGGCCGAGAGCGGTCTGCACGCCGAACGGCTCACCGAACGCGAGCGCGCCCCAGACGGCCGTGACCGGGGCCATGAGGAACATCAGCGTGTTCACCTTCGTCACCCCGGAGCGCTTCAGGATGAGCCAGTACAGCCCGTACCCGCCGAACGTGGACAGTCCCACGAGCCAGGCGACGGCCACCCAGAACCCGCCCTCGGCGGGCGGCGCGGCCACCCCGGTGCTCAGGGCCAGCGCGGAGAAGAGGACGGCGCTGGTGGCGCAGTGGACGGTCAGCGACACCGAGGGAGCGACCCGCGAGCGGGACCGGCTCTCCAGGAACGTGGCCGCGACCAGGGACAGCATGCCGAGCAGCGGGACGGCGTACGCCCACCAGGCCACGCCGGTCCCGGCCGCGGCGTCGGCCAGGGTGACCACGGCGACGCCGCTCAGCCCCAGACCGAGGCCGATCCACTGCCGGCCCGAGACGTACTGCCCCAGCAGCGGCCCCGCGAGGGCCCCGGCGACGAGGGGCTGGACCCCGTCGATCAGCGCCGTCGTGCCGCTGGAGACGCCGAGCTGGATGGCGTAGTAGACGCTGAGCAGATAGCCGCTCTGCGACAGCACGCCGATGACGGCCTGCCGGGTCAGGTCCAGGGCGGTGAGCCCTCGCCAGGCCGGGCGCAGGACGACGGCGAGGGCGACGAGGACGACGGCCAGCGGCAGGAACCGCCACATCAGGACCGTGATCGCGGACGCGTTGCCCGCACCGAGCTTGGCCCCGATGAACCCGGAGCTCCAGCAGAGGACGAAGGCGACGGAGAGCAGGATGTTCACGGACACCACAACCAGTAGACAGATCGGTATACCCGTTCCCCGCCCACTATACAGATCGGTATACTCGGGTGCCATGGGTACCACCGCCGCCACCGCCGGGAATCCGCGCCGGATCACGATGACGCCCGCCGCCCGTCGCGTCGTGGCGGCGGCCGCCCGGCTGTTCTACGAGCGCGGCATCCACGCCGTCGGAGTCGACCTCATCGCCGCCGAGGCCGGGGTGACGAAGAAGACCCTCTACGACCGCTTCGGCTCCAAGGAGCAGATCGTCGTGGAGTACCTCGCGGACCGCGACGAGCGCTGGCGGGCCTTCCTCGCCGAACGCCTCGACGCGGCCGGGCCGGAGCCGGGGGAACGCGTCCTGGCGGTCTTCGACGCCTCGCGCGCCTGGGCGGCGGAGCTCAGCCCCAAGGGGTGCAGCATGGTCAACGCCCACGCGGAGATCAGCGACCCCGCCCACCCGGCCCACCCGGTCATCACCGGGCAGAAGCAGTGGATGCTCGCGCTCTTCACCCGCCTCGCCTCGGACATCGACCCGGAGGGAGCCGAGGCCCTGGCCCGGGCGCTGATGCTGCTGCACGAGGGGGCGCTCGTCGCGCACGGCCTGGGCATCTTCCCGGACGCCGTCGCCCAGGCCCGCGAACAGGCACGCGCGCTCCTCCCGTAGCGGACACGATCTGTCCTACTCGGTCTCTACGGTGGTGACATGACCGCCTCCGGAGACCCTCTCCCCTTCGCGACCGTCGCCGACCTGGACTCCTGGCTGACCGCACACCCGGCCCCGCATCCCGGCCTCTGGGTCAAGGTCGCCAAGAAGGGTTCGGGCATTGCTTCCGTCAGCGCCGCCGACGTCAACGACGTGGCGCTGTGCCATGGGTGGATCACCGGGCAGCGCAAGGGACTCGACGAGTCGTACTACCTCCAGAAGATCACCCCGCGGCGCCCGGGCAGCCTCTGGTCCATGGTCAACGTACGGCGGATCGCTGAACTGACCGCCGCCGGGCGGATGCGGCCCGGCGGGCTCGCGGAGGTGGCGGCCGCGCGTGCGGACGGGCGGTGGGAGGCGGCGTACGCGTCCCAGCAGGAGGCCCAGGTCCCGGAGGACCTCGCTGCGGCACTGGGGCGGAGCCCTCGGGCCGCCGCGGCCTTCGAGGCGCTCGGGCGGACCGACAGGTACCTGGCGATGCTCGGCGTGCTCCGCGCCCGGACCCCGCGGAGCCGGGCGGCGCAGGTGGCGGCGGCGGTCGCGAAGCTGGAGTCCGGCCGCGAGGCCCGATAGGGCAGGGGAAGGGCCCGGCACCGCACGGTGCCGGGCCCGCAAGCTGTGGGGGCTGGGTCAGAGTGTCGACGCCGCCGAGGCGATGGCGGAGGCGAACGTCGAGACCTCCGTGTAGACGCCGGGGGCCTCGGGCCGGGCGCAGCCCTCACCCCAGCTGACGATGCCGACCTGGATCCAGTTGCCGGAGTCGTCCTTGCGGAACATCGGGCCGCCCGAGTCGCCCTGGCAGGTGTCGACCCCGCCCGCGTCGAAGCCGGCGCAGATCTCCTCGTTCGCGACGAGGCCGCTGTACAGGCCGCCGTAGGCCTTGCAGGCGGCGTCGCCGACGAACGGCACGGTCGCCTTCAGCAGGTAGCGCTGCTGGGAACCGCCCTCACGGTTCGCGCCCCAGCCCGCGACGGTGAAGTCACCGGTGTTGTACTGCGCGGTGGTGGCGATCTTCAGGGTCGGCAGGTTGATGGGCTGGGCGAGCTTGATGAGCGCCCAGTCCTTGCCGGTGCCGTTGTAGCCGGGGGCGCGCAGCACCTTGGTGGAGCGGACCTGGACGCGGCCGCTGGTCGACTGGAGGTCGACGACCCCCGCCGTGGCGGTGATGCTCGTGTTGTTGCCGGAACGGCCCACGCAGTGCGCGGCCGTGAGCACGATCTGCTGGGTGTAGAGCGCGCCGCCGCAGCCCATGGAGAGCCGGACCATGAACGGGAACTCGCCCTGCGCGGCCCGCGTCCCGCCGACGACGGGCGACGGGGCGGCCTGCGCGGCGGAGACGGGCTGAAGGCTGGCGATGGCGAGCGCGGCGGCGCCGAGGGCCGCGCATCTCTTGAGGGCCGTGAGGAGTCTCTTCAACGTGATGCCTTCCGTGGGGGGTTGACTGGGGAGGTGCAACCGAAGCATCAAATTGACGGGCGCATGACAGCAGCTGGGCAAAAAAGAACGTCCATGTGCTGGCATGGACTGGTCAAAATTCTGCTGCTGGATTATGAGAACGCCGCCGGTCCTTCCACAAGGGGTGCGATTCGGCCAGTCCGGCCCGGCGGTACGCCGCCGGGCCGGCCGCGCGGACTCACGCGTTCCTGATCGCCGAGATGTCGAAGTTGAGCTTGATCTTGTCGGAGACCAGGACGCCGCCGGTCTCGAGAGCGGCGTTCCAGGTCAGGCCCCACTCGGAGCGCAGGATCTCCGCCTTGCCCTCGAAGCCGACGCGTTCGTTGCCGAAGGGGTCCTTCGCGGCGCCGTTGAACTCGAGGTCGATGGTCAGGGGGCGGGTCGTGCCGAGGATCGTCAGGTCGCCGGTGATGCGGTAGTCGTCGCCGCCGAGGGACTCCGCCTCGGTGGAGCGGAAGGTCATGGTCGGGAACTCGTCCGCCTTGAAGAAGTCCGAGCTCTTGAGGTGGCCGTCGCGGTCGGCGTTGCCCGTCTCGATGCTGTCCATCACGACGTCCAGGGAGGCCGTGGACAGGGAGGGGTCGGTGCCGTCGAGGTGCAGCGTGCCCGTGAAGTCCTGGAAGCTGCCCTTGACGTTGGTGACCATGGCGTGCCGGGCGACGAAGCCGAGCGCCGAGTGCGCGGGGTCGATGGTGTAGTCGCCGGTCAGGGCGGCCAGGTCCGGCTGCGCGGCGTCGGTGGTGGCGGTCTCGGTGTCCTTGCGGCTGAAGATGCTCATGGGGGTACGCCTCCTGCAGTGAATGTTGAACGTTGAACTATGTAACGCGACCCACCGTAGACCTATTCCGGTTCAACGTTCAACATTATGGGCGGGCGGGTCGCGATTGGGCCCGCGGCGCGAGTGGTACCCGGCGATCATGACCTCGGTCGCGGTCCTGGTCGAGCTGCTGCGGAGCAGCACGTCGGGCGGCCATGTGAAGTGCTGGGAGCGTTTCGCGGAGAGCGCCGCCCGCCTCCCGGAACGACTGCCCGGCGGCGTCCGGTCCGGTCTCGACCTGACCGTCTACTTCCTCGGCGAGCGTGAACAGGTCGACGTCCTCTCGCCGCGCGTGCGCATCGTCACGCTCCGCCCGGTGCTCGGCACGGCCGCCCTGGTCTCGGCCGACGGCGCGGAGGACGTCACCGATCTCGCCCCGTACCACCCCCGGCTCGCGGCCCTGCTCCCGCGCCACGACGTCTGGCACCTCACCCACTGCTTCGCCTACGCCACCACCGCCGTCCGCCTCGCCCGCGGAGCCGGCCCGGCACCCCGGCTGCTCGCCTCCGTGCACACCGACGTCCCGCTGCTGGCCTCGGTCTACGCCCGCTACCTGGCCGGCCGGTGGCTGCCCGGCGACCACCCGGCGCCGGGGGAGTTCCTCGCGGACCTCGCCGAGACCCGCCTACGCCGGCGGCGGGACCGGCTCCTCGACGGCTGCGAACGCGTGCTGGTGGCGACCCCCGCCGAGCGGGCCGAACTCGCCCGCGTCCTGGGGCCGCACCGGGTCGCCCTGGTGCGCCGCGGCATCGACCACCGGCGCTTCCGCCCCGACCCCGGCGCTCGCGCCCGGCTCGGCCGCGAGTACGGCGTTCCGGCCGACCGTCCGCTGGTGCTGTTCGCGGGACGACTGGACGCGACCAAGGGCGTGCCGCTGCTGACCGAGAGCGTGCGGCTGCTGCGCGAGCGCGGCCGGGCCGTGCACCTCGTCATGGCAGGCTCCGGCGCGGAGGCCGGGCCCGTCCGGCGCGCCCTCGGCGCCGGCGTCAGCCTCCTCGGCCCGCTCCCGCAGGACCGGCTGGCCCGGGTGTACGCCGGCTGTGACGTCTTCGCGTTCCCCTCTCGCACGGAGACCTGCGGCAACGTCGTCGCCGAGGCGATGGCGAGCGGCCTGGCGGTCGTGCTGCCCGAGGGCGCGCGCACCACCCAGTGGCTGACCGCACCGGGCCGTGACGGCATCGTCGTACGGCACGACGACCCGGGGGAGTGGGCGGACGCCCTCGGGACGCTCCTCGACCGCCCCCGCCTGCTCTCGGCGCTGCGCCACCACGCGGTCACCACGGCCCGCGACACCCACCCCACCTGGGACCGCGTCCTGAGGGAGGACCTCCTTCCCGCCTGGCTGCCAGGCGCAGGGTCCCGGCAGAGGGAGAACACGGTGGCGGCGTGAGGGTCCGGCAGCCCGGCAGAACGGGGTTCCGCTGTGCCCGCCCCGCCCCGCCACACCTCACCGCCCCTCCCCGGCCCCCCGCCCTCGCAACGCCGCGATCACCGGTGACGAGTCCAGGCTCGCGATCCCCGCCCCCACCAGCACCAGCCCCGCCACCGTCACGAGCGACACCGGCCACCCCGCGTGGATCGTCTCGCCGAAGACCGCCGTGCCCACCGTCACGGCGACCACCGGCTCCGTCGCGTCCAGGACCGTCATGCTCGCGGCGAGCGGGCCCTGCTGGAAGGCGCTCTGGATGAGGAGCAGGCCGCCGATGCTGGCGAGGATCAGGGCGTAGGTCTGCCAGGCCGTGAGCGCCGGGAGCAGGCCGTGGCGGAGGCGGTCCACCGTCGCCGCGAGGAGGACGGACTGGGTGCCCATCACCGCCCCGGCCGCCAGGGCCGTCGCCGAGGCCCGCCAGGGGCCGGACAGCAGCCGTGCCGTCGCCAGCGCGCAGCACACCAGCGCGGCCGTCGCGCCGAGCACCAGCAGCCAGGACAGCAGGTCCGCCGCGTCCGGGCGGCCGCCGTGCGGCCGGGCCGAGGCCAGGGCCAGCACCAGTCCGGCCGCCACCGCGAGCGTGCCCGACCACTCGCGGTACCCCAGCCGCATCCGGTGCAGCCGCGCCGACAGCGGTACGGCGAAGACCAGTTCGGCGACGATCAGCGGCTGCACCAGACTGAGCGGCCCGTACGCCAGGGCCAGCGACTGGAAGCCGTAGGCGAGCACGGCCAGTCCGATGCCGCCCAGCCACACCCGGTCACGCGCCAGATGGGCCAGCAGGCGCGGCGACAGCGCCTCCGCGTCCGGCCGCCCGCCCGCGGCCCACTGCTGGAGCACTCCGGCCACGGCGAAGCAGACACCGGCGGCGAGGGAGGCCAGGACCGCGATGGGCATGCCGGGCGCGGGAGTCAGCCGGTCGTCCGCCGGGACGGCGGGCCCTGCGTGTGGATGTACAGCGCGTCGAACTTCCACAGCACGCGGGCGATCTCCGAGTACATCAGGGCGCTGGGACGGACGAGCGGCACACGCATGGTCACCTCGCCCAGAAGAGCCGTACCGGACACGGGTGTCTCCTACGTAACCCGGCGCGGCTGTTCCGTGTGGCGTCCATACCGCCGCCTGGCGGCACCCGGCGGCACGCAGGGGTGGTCCTGTCGCATCCCAGGCGCGGGGCGCCGGCCCGCAGACCGCCCACGGCACGGCGCACGCCGGACCGGGTGAGCCCGGCCCGCCGGAACGGCCCCAGCGCTGGCGCGGGACCCCGCGGTGGCGGTGTCCTGGAAGACGAGGTTCCGTTTGGAGGGACCGGCAGGGAGACAGAAGGGGTTCCGTTCCCGGGAACCCGCACCGAGACAGCCGAGACCACGGCGGACGTACAGCGCAGGGAGACCGACCGATGACATTCACCGGCTCCGGCTCGGCCTACGACCCACCGGCGGGCCCCGCCCCACGCCGTCCTGCGGCCCCCTCCCCGGCGCGCGAGCACGGGCCGCCGCGGCGCCTGGACCGGCGCGTGGCCCTCGTCACCGGGGCCTCCTCGGGCATCGGGGCGGCCACGGCACGGCGGTTCGCCATGGACGGCTGGCAGCTTCTCCTCACCGGGCGCGACCGGAACCGCCTGGAGCAGACGGCGTCGGGCACCTCGGCCGTCGTGCTGCCCGCCGACCTCGCCGCCCCGGACGGTCCGCGCCTGCTGGCCCGGTCCGCGCTGCACACGACCGGCCGGGTCGACGTCCTGGTCGCCGCGGCGGGCATCGGCTGGGCGGGCCCGTTCTCCGCCATGCCGCACACCGACATCGACCGGGTGCTGGCCCTGGACCTCAACGCCACGCTCCACCTCGTGCGCGAGGTGCTGCCCTCCATGATCACGGCCGGGCGGGGCCGGGTGGTGCTGCTCGGCTCGATCGCGGGCTGCGTGGGCGTACGGGAGGAAGCCGTGTACTCGGCGGCCAAGGCCGCCCTGGCCGCCTTCTCCGAGGCGCTGCGGCAGGAACTGCGCGGCACGGGCGTGGGCGTGACCCTCGTGGTGGCCGGCCCCGTCGACACGGCCTTCTACGCCCGCCGCGGCAGGCCCTACGACCGCTCCCACCCCCGGATGATCTCGCCCGGCTGCGTCGCCGGGGCCATCTGGGAGGCCGTACGCGAGGAGCGCGACCTGGTCTACATCCCCGCCTGGATGGCCCTCCCGGACCGCCTCCGCGCCCTGGCCCCGAGGATGTTCAGACGCCTGCTCGACCGCTTCGGCTGACCCGGCCTCACACCCGGGGTCCGTTCCGCCGTTCCGGTCACTCCGGCCGGATCCTCCGTTCAGGTGACCGCCTCCCCGTGGTAGGGCATGGGCATGACTCCCCAGCGTCGCGTCTTCTTCCGCCGTACGGCCAAGGCCGCCGCCCTGCCCCACCCCGGCCGCCGCGCCCTGCTGCTCGCGGCCGCGGCCCTGGCGGCGACCGGCGGCGCGACGCCCACGCCCCGCGACGCCGACGCTCGGGACGCCGATACCGACCCGTACGACACCCTCCGCCGCCGCTGGCTCGGCATCGCCCTGGGCACCGGCTACGACCCGGCGGCGCAGCCGTACGCCTCCCGCCTCGCGGAGACCGGCGAACTCGCCCGCGGCCTGCACTCCACCATGGCCCCGGCGGCGGACTCCCTCTGGCCCGGCCACCCCTTCGACCCGCCGGCCGGCATCACCATGAGCTACAGACGCCTGTGGACCATGACCCAGGCCTACGTCCAGCAGGGCACCGGCTCGACCGCCGACCCGGACCTCCTCGCCGGCATCCTGCGCGGCCTCGACCACCTCTCCGCCACCGTCTACAACCCCGCCACCACCCGCTACGGCAACTGGTGGGAATGGCAGATCGGCAGCCCGCGCCTGCTCATGGACATCGCGACCGCCCTCTACGAACACCTGGGCGACGACCGGATCCGGGCCGCCTGCGCCGCCGTCGACCACTTCGTCCCCGCCTCGGCCCTCGGCGACTACTCCGGCACGTCCACCGGCGCCAACCGCGTCGACCTGTGCCGCTCCGTCGCCCTGCGCGGCATCCTCGGCCGCGCCCCGGACAAGATCGCCCTCGCCCGCGACGCGCTCTCCCCGGTCTTCCCGTACGTCACCCGGGGCGACGGCCTCTACGCCGACGGCTCCTTCGTCCAGCACACCTGGGTCGCCTACTCGGGCACGTACGGCCAGGTCGTGCTCGACGGCCTCGGCCGCCTCTTCGCGCTGCTCGCCGGATCCGACTGGGAGGTCACCGACCCGAACCGGCAGATCGTCCTCGACAGCGTCGAGCACGCCTACGCACCGCTCATCCACGACGGTCTGGTCATGGACAGCGTCAACGGCCGGGCCATCAGCCGCGGTCTGCTCACCGCCGACGACCGCCAGGTCATGCGCGGCGACCACTTCCACGGCCGGCAGCTCATCGCGGCCATCGCGCTCCTCGCGGCCGGCGCGAGCCAGGCGGAACGCGACCGCTGGCACGCCCGCATCAAGGGCTGGATCGAACGGGACACGGTCAGCCCGATCCTGACGGCACGCCAGTTCGGCGTCGCCGACCTGGCCCGGCTGCACGCCATCGCCGCCTCGCCCCTCCCGGCCGCACCCGAGCCGACCGGCCACCGCCTCTTCGCCGCCATGGACCGCGCCGTCCACCGCCGCCCCGGCTTCACCGTGAACATCGCCATGGCCAGCGACCGCATCGCCCACTACGAGTGCGGCAACGGCGAGAACCCACGCGGCTGGCACACCGGCGCCGGCATGGTGAGCTGGTGGGCAGGCGCGAGCGACCAGTACACGGACTGGTTCTGGCCGACCGTCGACTGGTACCGCCTGCCCGGCACCACCGTCTCCACCAAGCGCCTCGCCGACCGGGAAGGCGGCGAGTGGGGCACGGCCCGCCCGGACGCGCGCTGGGTCGGCGGCACCACCGACGGCGAGTACGCGGCAATCGGCCAGCACCTCAAGGGCCTCGGCTCCACCCTCCAGGCCCGCAAGTCCTGGTTCTGCGTCGCGGACGCGGTGATCTGCCTGGGCGCCGGGATCAGCTGCTCCGACGGCGTCCCGGTCGAGACGATCGTCGACAACCGCAACCTCGGCGCGTCCGGCACCCAACGCTTCGTCAAGGGCCCGAACTGGGCCCACCTGGAGGACCACGGCGGCTGGGTACTGCTCGGCCGGGAGCCCAAGGCGCTGCGCGAGGACCGCACCGGAGCCTGGTCCGACATCAACACCGGCAGCACACCCGAGCGGCGCACCCGCCGCTGGCAGACCCTCTGGCTCGACCACGGCACCGACCCCGAGGACGCCACCTACGCCTACGTCCTCATGCCCGGCGCGTCCCGCCGCGCGGTCGCGCGCCGCGCCGTCGACCGCCACTGGATGTCGGTCCTCGCCAACGACGCCGGCCGGCAGGCGGTCGACGTGCCCTCCCTCGGCCTCACGGCCGCGAACTTCTGGCAGGCCGGCACGGCGGGCCCCCTCACCGCCTCCGCCGGCGCCAGCGTGCTGACCGTCCGCCGGGGCCGTACCGCCACCCTCTGCCTGAGCGAACCACCCCGCACGGGTGAACCACTGGAGATCACCTGGAACCGCCCCGTCCGCCGGGTCCGCCACGCCGACGACACGGTCGAAGTACTCTCCACGGGGCCCCGGCTGCGCCTGCGCGTCACCCCCGGGAAGGCATGCGCCACCCACGTCTGTGAGATGACTCTCGGCTGACGGCTTTGTCCGACCCCTACAAGCCACACGCCCCCTGAGCAGTCAGAAGGGCTGCACCCCGCCATGGTTCTGTTCAGGGGTACCAGGAAAACACGCCGGAGACTGTGAGGAGTCGACGGCCCGTAATCCTTGGTCGGCTTCGTAAGGTCACTACATGACCGTTTTGGATGAGGCGCCGGGTGAGCCGACCGACGCGCGCGGACGCGTGGCCGAACTGCACGAGATCCGTGCGCAGGCGGTGGCCGGACCGAGCGAGAAGGCGACCGAGGCGCAGCACGCCAAGGGCAAGCTGACCGCGCGGGAGCGCATCGAACTTCTCCTCGACCCCGATTCCTTCCGCGAGGTCGAGCAACTGCGCCGGCACCGGGCCACGGGCTTCGGCCTGGAGGCCAAGAAGCCGTACACCGACGGCGTGATCACCGGGTGGGGCACGGTGGAGGGCCGGACGGTCTTCGTCTACGCCCATGACTTCCGCATCTTCGGCGGCGCGCTGGGCGAGGCCCACGCCACGAAGATCCACAAGATCATGGACATGGCCATCGCGGCCGGTGCCCCGCTGGTGTCGCTGAACGACGGCGCGGGCGCCCGCATCCAGGAGGGCGTCTCGGCGCTCGCCGGCTACGGCGGCATCTTCCAGCGCAACACCAGGGCGAGCGGGGTCATCCCGCAGATCTCGGTGATGCTCGGCCCGTGCGCGGGCGGCGCGGCCTACAGCCCGGCCCTCACCGACTTCGTCTTCATGGTCCGCGACACCTCGCAGATGTTCATCACCGGCCCGGACGTCGTCAAGGCGGTCACCGGCGAGGAGATCACACAGAACGGCCTGGGCGGCGCGGACGTGCACGCCGAGACGTCCGGCGTCTGCCACTTCGCCTACGACGACGAAGAGACCTGCATCGCCGAGGTCCGCTACCTCCTGTCCCTCCTGCCGCAGAACAACCGCGAGAACCCGCCGCGCGCGGAGTCCGAGGACGCGGTGGACCGCCGCTCGGACGTCCTCCTGGACCTGGTCCCGGCGGACGGCAACCGGCCGTACGACATGACCAAGGTCATCGAGGAGATCGTCGACGACGGCGACTACCTCGAGGTACACGAGCGCTGGGCGCGGAACATCATCTGCGCGCTGGGCCGGATGGACGGCCAGGTCGTCGGCATCGTCGCCAACCAGCCCCAGGTGCTCGCCGGTGTCCTGGACATCGAGGCCTCCGAGAAGGCGGCCCGCTTCGTCCAGATGTGCGACGCCTTCAACATCCCGATCGTCACTCTTCTGGACGTCCCCGGCTTCCTCCCGGGCGTCGACCAGGAGCACGGTGGCATCATCCGCCACGGCGCGAAGCTCCTGTACGCCTACTGCAACGCGACCGTGCCGAGGATCTCGCTGATCCTGCGCAAGGCCTACGGAGGTGCGTACATCGTCATGGACAGCCAGTCCATCGGTGCCGACCTCACCTACGCCTGGCCGACCAACGAGATCGCCGTCATGGGTGCGGAGGGTGCGGCCAACGTCATCTTCCGCCGCCAGATCGCCGAGGCCGAGGACCCGGAGGCCATGCGGACCCGCATGGTCAAGGAGTACAAGTCCGAGCTGATGCACCCCTACTACGCGGCCGAGCGCGGCCTGGTCGACGACGTCATCGACCCCGCGGAAACCCGCGAGGTGCTGATCAAGTCCCTCGCGATGCTCCACACCAAGCACGCCGATCTGCCCTCCCGCAAACACGGCAACCCTCCGCAGTAACACGGCGGACATCTCTCTCACGGAGACTGACACCCATGGACACCCCTGACATCCGCGTCGAGAAGGGCCACGCCGAGCCCGAGGAAGTCGCCGCCATCACGGCGATCCTCCTGGCCCGCGCCGCCGCCCGCCCCACGGACCCGACCCCGACGCACCGCGGCCGCGTGAAGGCCGGCTGGCGCCGCCTGGAACGCGAGCCGGGCTTCCGCGCCCCGCACAGCTGGCGCTGACCCTTTTCACGTCCTCGTGGCCCCGTTCTCCTTGGGAGGGCGGGGCCATGGCGTGTAGTCAGCCCTGTCAGGGTCCGAGGTTCAGATGTGTGAGCCGGGGCAGGGCAGACAGGACATGCATACCTTGCGGTATGCAGAGGTCATCGCCGAACAGGCTCAGCCAGCTGATCCGGGCATACCTGAGAGGTAGGTCTCCAGCCGGTCGAACACGGCGTCGGCTGTCTGCCCGAGCTGCCGCTCCACACTCCGTTGCAACCGCAGCCCGGGCACCCGTACCCGCACCAGCTCCGCCAGCGGCAGATGCCGCTCCTGCTGCCGCCGCCTCCGCGCTCATCGCGCCCCCTGCCGAGAAACACCTGCGGCCCCCACTCCTCCCACAGGAGGAACGGGGGCCGCAAGGCGAACGTGCCGATTACCGCAGGCGTGCCATCAGCGCGTGCTCGACCAGCGTGATCAGCGCCGACTTCGCGTCCGCGCGGTGGCGGGCGTCGGTCGTGATGATCGGGGTGTCGGGGCCGATCTGGAGGGCTTCCCGGACCTCGTCGGGCGTGTACGGCTGCTGGCCGTCGAAGCCGTTCAGTGCGATGACGAACGGCAGGCCGCTGTTCTCGAAGTAGTCGACCGCGGGGAAGCAGTCGGCGAGACGGCGGGTGTCCACCAGCACGATCGCGCCGATGGCGCCGCGCACCAGGTCGTCCCACATGAACCAGAACCGGTCCTGACCGGGCGTACCGAAGAGGTACAGGATCAGGTCCTGGTCCAGGGTGATACGGCCGAAGTCCATGGCGACCGTCGTGGTCGTCTTGTCCCCGGTGTGGGTGAGGTCGTCGATGCCGGCCGAAGCTGACGTCATGACGGCCTCGGTACGCAGCGGGTTGATCTCCGAGACGGCCCCGACGAACGTGGTCTTGCCCACGCCGAAGCCACCCGCCACCACGATCTTCGCCGAGGTGGTGGAGCGGGAAGGACCGCCGCTAGAGCTTGCGAAGTCCACTGAGCACCCTTTCGAGCAGTGTCACGTCTGGCTGGCCGCCGGCGTTCTCGTCGCCGCCGGGCTGATGGATGGCGACCAGTCCCGCCTCCGCCAAGTCGGCGACGAGGATCCTGGCCACGCCGAGAGGGATCGTGAGGAGCGCCGAGATCTCGGCGACCGACTTGATTTCCCGGCAGAGGTTGCAGATCCGCTGATGCTCGGGCAACTGGCCCTGCATCTGGTGCGGCTGCGCAGTGGTGTGCACCAGCGCCTCGATGGCGAGCTGGTACCGCGGGCGGGTCCGGCCACCGGTCATGGCGTACGGACGCACCAACGGGTTGTGATTGTTCGACGCCCCACCGGGCGACGGCTCCGGGGTGCGGCGCTGCGGCTGCACGGGCTGGATGCGCGGGGCCGGCGGCTGGTCGTACGGCGACGGGCCGGGGCCCTGTGGCGCGTAGGGCTGCCGGTGGCTCGGTGCGGAGGGGAAGTTGTAACGGTTCGGGTTCTGCCCACCGTCGCCCTGACCCTGGGCAGGGCCGTACGACCAGTTGCCCGAAGACGAACCGCCTGGGGGTGTTGCCACTTTCTCCTCCTCCGACTGTGCCTGGCACCCATCGCTGTGGAGCCGCGTCCCGAAACCTTACGGCCACGGGACGCCAAAACGCACCGTCCGTCTGTTAGTTGAGCAGGCTCCCCTGGAGCTCCGCACGAAGGTCCGGTGTCAGGACCGTACCGGCTCGGTCCACGAGCAGCGCCATCTCGTATCCGATGAGGCCGATGTCCGCCTCCGGATGTGCGAGAACCGCGAGCGACGAGCCGTCGGAGATGGACATGATGAACAGGAATCCCCGCTCCATCTCCACAACCGTCTGATTGACGCTTCCACCCTCGAAGATCCGGGATGCGCCTGCCGTCAGAGACGTCAGACCGGAGGCGACGGCCGCGAGCTGGTCGGCGCGGTCGCGGGGGAAGCCTTCGGACATCGCCAGAAGGAGTCCGTCGGCGGAGACCACCACCGTGTGGGACACCCCCGGGGTGTTGTCCACGAAGTTGGTGATCAACCAGTTCAGGTTCTGTGCCGCCTGGCTCATCGGGCTCACACTAACGCTCCTGGTTGTAGGTGCTGTCAGGACCGAAGCCCTGGCCGTTCGTTTCACTGCCTGCGCTGCGTCCACGCTGTACGCCGCGGCGCAGGTTGCTCAGCCTGCCCCGGACGTCCTCCGGGGCGCGGGAGACCTGTGGGCCCCCCTGGGGAGTGCTCTCGGCGGAACCCTCGATCAGGTTGGCCTTGGGCACCCGCCTCGGCAGGCCGGAGGAGGTGACCCCGCCCGCCTTGGGCTTCCGGAGCTGCGAGGCCTGCTGCCACCGCTCGTCGTTCGCCGAACGCCAGTCGCGGTCGCCGTTGCTCTCCGGGGTGGAGGCCGGAGGCTCCTGGCTCGCGTGCCGGGCGCCGCCCGTGCCGTTCGCACCGCTCGCGGCGGACCCGCGGCGGGGAAGCCCGGCGTCGGTCAGCGAGGGTGCGGCGGCTTGGGCCTGTCCCGGACGGTCGAAGCCTACGCGGTCCTGCTCACTCGCGTCAGCGGCCTGCGCAGATTCCGTTTCCTGGGCCTCAGAAGGGTACTGGCTCGGGTAGCCGTTCTGGTAACCGTCCTGCTGGGGCCAGTCGTCCTGGTAGCGCCGCTGCTCGAAGGCGGCGAAGCTGCCGGGCGCGCCCGCACCCTGCGCCGGGGGCTCCTCCTGGGCCGGCTCCGCATAGGAGGGGTCCGGGTAGCCGCCGTTCGGCGAGAAGGTGTCGTTCTGCGGCAGACCGCCGTTCGGCGCGTAGTACTGCTCGTCGTACGCGCCCCGCTGCGGCTCCTCGTAGGCCGTCTGCCGCTGCTGCTCGTACGACGCCTGCTGCTCCTGGTACGACGCCTGCTGCTCCTCGTACGGCGCCTGACGGTCGTACGCGGACGGCTGCTGCTCCGGGTAGCCGGTCTGACCCGTGTCGTAGGCCTGGCCGGCGTCGTAGCCCTGCTGGCCGTTGTACTCGTCGGGGTATCCAGGGGCCTCGGTGGGCTCCTGGTTGCTCTGGCGGCCGGGCAGCTCGGGGTGCTGGGTCGACTGGGCCTCCAGGGCCGCCCGGCGCTCCTCGCGCATCAGGGAGCGGCCGACGGGGTCCAGCTCGCGTATGTCGTCGGGGACGTCGGAGTAACGGCTGTCGTCGAAGCCGAGCTCCGCCGCCGTGCGCATGGGCTGCTGGTTGAAGTTCTCGCCGCCGAAGTTCTGCTCCGGGATGATCTGCGAGACGGTGAACTCGTCGCGGTCCACGTGCTGCTCGCCGCCACCACCATGGGTGATCGCGTCGGGCAGCATGACGAGCGAGGTCGTGCCGGCCTGCTCGCCCGAGGGGCGCAGCTGGACGCGGATGCCGTGCCGGTCGGACAGCCGGCCGACCACGAACAGGCCCATGCGCTGCGAGATCGCGGCGTCCACGGTCGGCGGGTTGGCCAGCTTGTGGTTGATGTCCGCGAAGTCCTCGGCGGTCAGGCCGATGCCCTTGTCGTGGATCTCGATCATGACCCGGCCGTCGGGGAGACGGGTCGCGGTCACGCGGACCTTGGTCTGCGGGGAGGAGAACGTCGTGGCGTTCTCCAGCAGCTCGGCGAGCAGGTGCACGAGGTCGGTCACGGCCCGGCCGTGGATCTCGGCCTCGGGGACGCCGGACAGCTCGATGCGCTCGTACTGCTCCACCTCGGAGGAGGCGGCGCGCAGCACGTCGACCAGCGGGACCGGCTGGTCCCAGCGGCGGCCGGGCTCCTCGCCGGCGAGGACGAGGAGGTTCTCGCCGTTGCGGCGCATACGGGTCGCGAGGTGGTCCAGGCGGAAGAGGTTCTCCAGCTGGTCCGGGTCGGCCTCGTTGTTCTCCAGGTCGGTGATCAGGGTCAGCTGGCCCTCGATCAGCGACTGGTTGCGGCGCGACAGGTTGGTGAAGATCGCGTTGATGTTGCCCCGCAGCAGGGCCTGCTCGGCGGCGAGCCGGACGGCCTCGCGGTGGACCTGGTCGAAGGCGCGGGCGACCTCGCCGATCTCGTCCGTGGTGGTGATCGGGATGGCCTGGACACGGGTGTCGACGCGGCCCGGGTCGGTGCGCGAGAGCTGGTCGACCAGCATCGGCAGGCGCTGCTCGGCGATGCCGAAGGCGGCGTTGCGCAGCTGGCGCATCGAGCGGCTCATCTGGCGGGCCACCGCGCCGGCCAGGATGAAGGCCAGGAGCAGGGCGACCACGACGGCGGCACCGGTGATGTAGGCGTCGCGCTGGGCGTCGTCGGCGATGTCGGACGCTTCGCTCACGGCCTTGTCGGCCAGGTCCGTCTCGATCTTCTCGTACGCGTTGAACTTGAGCGTGTTGACCGCCCACCAGTTGTCGGCGGTGATGCCCTGCTCGGCGAGAGCGGCGCGGGCGCTCGGGTCCGTGGTCTGGAGCGTCGCGATGGCCGCGACCATCGTCTCCGGCTTGGAGGGCGGGGGGACGTAGTCCGGGTCCTTGGCCTTGGCTTCCCGGGCCATCGCGGCCCCGTCGGTCTTGAGCTTGGCCTCTGCCGCCCTGAGCTTGGCCGCGTCCTGCTCGGTACCGCCGCCGATGTACTCCTGCACGGCGATGCGCTCGAGGTAGGCGTACGAGGACAGGGCGATGCGCTGGCTGGCCAGGTTGCCGTCGTCCGGGCCCGGCTTGGTCAGGATGTGCATGCCGATGGAGCGCTGGAGCGACGATGCCGCCTTGGTGAGCTCGATGGCGTACACGGTCCGGCCGTAGCTGGTGATGTTGCCGGTGCCGAGGCCCAGCTCGTTGGCGAACTCCGTCAGCGGGTGGGCGATCTCGACGTAGCCCTCTTCGGTCTGTACGCCCTTGAGCTTGGAGGTGTACGCGACCTGGCGCAGGGTCTGCAGCTTGGGCTCCGCCTTGCGGAACAGGTCCAGACGGCGCTCCAGGCCGGGCTTGGCCGGCATGTTCTGGGCCGCGGCGTCGAAGGCGTCGGCCGCCTCGTCGGTGGTCTTGCGGACCTGGGTGACGGTCGCCTTGTCCTGGGAGGTCTGGGCGCTGCCCTTCAGCAGGGGTGCCGCGGAGGTGTCGCGCTCGTTGTAGAGGGCGTTGGCGTACAGCAGGGAGGCCCGCACCAGACGCGCGGTGTTCTCCGCGTCCTCGGCCTCCTGCCAGGTGTCGATCGAGCTCTTCACCTGGAAGCCGCCCATGACGAGGCCGACCAGCACGGGTATGAGCAGGATGGCGTTGAGCCTGGTCGCCACTCGCCAGTTGCGCGGGGAGAGACGGCCGCCGCTCTCGGCGGGCGCGGCCGATGGTTCCGAACCCGGCACGGGGGCGGGCGCCGCTGTGCGCGGCGGCGGGGTGAAGTTGCCCCGGGCCGACGGCTCGGGACTGTTCTTGCTTCGCCTCACTCGACCAACAACCTCTCGGCGGTCGGCACCAACGTTGTGCCGCAGTTTCTCAGAGCCCGGTGATGCCATCGACTGACGTGTACGTCATTGACTATTGGGCAGTTCAGGCATTCCAGCACGACGACCTGCGCTCTTCCAAACAGTCCGAGGTGGGGATTCCGAGGGATGTAAGCCCCAGATAAAACGGTCATAAAGAACGAGCCCCGCCAAAAGGCGGGGCGATTGTGCGCGCAGCGAGACCGGATGTGCGCGACGCGTGGCCGTACCACCAGATTCCTCTGCCGAAACGTTATGAACACCTTGGCCGACCGTGTCAAAGGACACAGTCGGCTCCGGTGCATCTACGACAACTGCCGTATTGCGCTTCTGAATTGGGTGCTACCTCAGTCGTGCCATCAGAGCGTGCTCGACCAGCGTGATCAGGGCACTCTTCGCGTCGGCCCGGTGCCGGGCGTCCGTCGTGATGATGGGGGCGTCCGGACCGATCTGGAGAGCTTCCCGCACCTCATCGGGGGTGTAGGGCTGCTGGCCGTCGAAGCCGTTGAGGGCGATGACGAAGGGCAGGCCGCTGTTCTCGAAGTAGTCGACCGCGGGGAAGCAGTCGGCGAGACGGCGGGTGTCCACCAGCACCACGGCGCCGATCGCGCCGCGCACCAGATCGTCCCACATGAACCAGAAGCGGTCCTGGCCCGGCGTACCGAAGAGGTACAGGATCAGGTCCTGGTCCAGGGTGATACGGCCGAAGTCCATGGCCACCGTGGTGGTGGTCTTGTCCCCGGTGTGCGTGAGGTCGTCGATGCCCGCGCTGGCGGAGGTCATCACGGCCTCCGTGCGCAGCGGGTTGATCTCCGAGACGGCGCCGACGAACGTGGTCTTGCCCACGCCGAAGCCGCCCGCCACCACGATCTTCGCGGAGGTGGTCGAACGACCCGCGTCAGAGCTTGCGAAGTCCACTGAGCACCCTTTCGAGCAGTGTCACGTCCGGTGCGCCGGTGGCATCGTCGCCGCCCGGCTGGTGGATCGCGACGAGACCGGCCTCCGCGAGGTCCGCGACCAGGATCCGCGCCACACCCAGCGGCATGTTGAGCAGGGCCGAGACCTCGGCGACCGACTTCACCTCACGGCACAGGTGGCAGATGCGCTGGTGCTCCGGGAGCAACCCCATGAGCGCCGCGGGATCGGCGGTCGTGCTGATCAGTGCCTCGATGGCCAGTTGGTAACGCGGCCGCGTCCGGCCGCCCGTCATGGCGTATGGCCGGACCAGCGGCTGGTCGCCCTCGTCCTCGTACGGCTCCGCGTACGGATCATGAGAGGCGGGGGGCGGGGTCATGGGTCCTCCGGGCGGGACAGCAAGTCGGTCAGTCGAGCCGTCTGACGAGGCCTGTGTGGGGTGTGTGGCGGCCGGACGGTGATGTGGTGAGACGGGTGGTGCCGGGGCCGATCAATGGAGCAGACTGCCTTGGAGCTCAGCTCGCAGGTCGGGGGTGAGGACCGCGCCCGCGCGGTCGACCAGGAGCGCCATCTCGTAGCCGACGAGGCCGATGTCGCAGTCGGGGTGGGCGAGGACCGCCAGCGACGAGCCGTCCGAGATGGACATGAGGAACATGAATCCCCGCTCCATCTCCACGACCGTCTGCGCGACATCGCCCCCCTCGAAGATCCGGGAGGCACCCGCCGTCAGGGACGTCAGGCCGGAGGCGACAGCCGCGAGCTGGTCCGCGCGGTCGCGCGGGAAGCCCTCCGACAGCGCCAGGAGGAGACCGTCGGCGGACACGACGACGGTGTGGGACACCCCGGGGGTGTTGTCCACGAAGTTGGTGATCAACCAGTTCAGGTTCTGTGCCGCCTGGCTCATCGGACTCAACTAACGCTCCTGCTGGTGAGAGGGCCGAGGGAAGCTGCCGGTCTGGGTGGACCCGGCTTGACGACCCTGTGCAATACCGCGGCGGAGATTGGTCAGCCGACCGCGGACGTCATCGGGGGCACGAGAGATCTGCGGACCGCTCTGCTGTGGTTGCTGCTGAGCCGTGCCCGGAACGAGGTTCGCCCGGGGCACCCGGCGCGGCAGGCCGGAGGTGGTGACACCGCCGGCGGCGGGCTGGCGGACGCGCTCGGCCTGGCGGACGAGGTCGTCGTTCGGCGAGCTGCGCCAGCCGGCGGGGGCGGACCGCTGCGGACCGCCGGCTCCCTGCGGCTGCTGCGGGGCGGGAGCCGAGCCGTTGCTCTGCTGCTGCTCCTGCTGGCCGTGGAACCAGTTGGTCTCGAGCGTGTCGTACAGCGGCGTACGCCCGTCGCCCGGACCGGACGCCGGCGGCAGGGCCTCGGGCTCCTGCCGTGCGGGCCGTGCCTGCGGGGCGGGCGGACGCGGGGCACCGAAGTCGGCTCCGCCCCGGGCGCCGTTGACCTGCGGCCGCTCGAACTGGCCCGTGCCCGCCGGGTCGGCCGGGGTGGCCGGACCGGGGAGGGTGGGCCGGCCGGAGCCGTTGTCCTGGCGCGGTGCGGGGTACTGACCGGTCGAGCCGTTGTCGTAGGACTGCGGAGACGGGTACTGGCCCGTGGAGCCGTTGTCCTGGCGCGGCGCGGGGTACTGACCGGTCGAGCCGTTGTCCTGCCGGGGCGCCGGGTACTGGCCCGTGGAGCCGTTGTCGTAGGACTGCGGAGCCGGGTACTGGCCCGTCGTGGACGACGGGTCGCGGTGGCCGGCCGGGGCGCCGTAGACGTCCGGGCGGACGAACTGGCCCGAACCCTGTGAACCGTCCGTGCCGGGAAGGCCGAAACGGTCCGCGTGCTGGGGGCCGCCCGTGCCGTAGTCGGCCGGAGAGCCGGGGCCCTGCCGGTCGTCGTCGCGCGGCACGGCGGGGATCTCCGCCGTCGAACCCGGGCCCTGGCGGTCGTCGATCCGCGGCATCTGAGAGGTACGGGAGACATCCGGCTCCTCGTGCCCGCGCGGGGTGTCCAGCGAGGCACGCGGCACCGGCGGCTGGGCGTTCTCGTCGCTCCAGCTCGGCACGCGGGGCTGCGGGTCACCGCCGGGCAGCTCGGCCCGCGGACCGCCGCGCGGCGGCAGCTGCGGCCGACGGCCCTGACCCTGCTCGGCGTTGCCCGGGCGCTGCCGGCCCCTGCCCTGGCCCTGGTCCTGCGGTCCGTTCGTACCCGCGGCCTGCAGACCCTGCGGAGCACCCGGCGCCTGACCGTACCCGGCACCGGCAGGTGCCGGACGGCCCTGCGGCGGCGCGGGCGGAGCGCTCTGCTCGAACAACGACGGGGACTTGTCGGGACCCTGCGGTCCGCGCCCACCGCCCGGACGGCCACCGTCCGCGTCCCGCCCGGGCAGCGCGGCCCGCGGACCCTGGCCGGCGGCGAGCCGGCCACCGCCCGACGACGCACCGCCACCGAAGCCGCCACCGGAAGCACCGGCTCCGAGGGCGCCACCGCCCTGGCCGCCGGCACCGGCGGCACGCCGGGCCGCGGCCGCACCGGCCGCGGCCTGCGCGGCGGCCGGACCGCTACCGCCGACCGGCGGCTGACCGCCCTGCTTGGGCTGGGGCTTCCTGCCGCCCTGGGCGACGTCGACGGGGAGCATGACCAGCGCGGTCGTACCACCGGAGTCGGACGGGCGCAGCTGGATGCGGATGCCGTGCCGCTGCGACAGCCGGCCGACCACGAACAGACCCATGCGGCGGGAGACGGAGACGTCCACCGTCGGGGGAGAGGCGAGCCGCTCGTTGATCGCCGCCAGGTCCTCCGGCGACAGACCGATACCGGTGTCGTGGATCTCGATCAGGACGCGGCCGTCGGGCAGGGCGTGACCGGTGACCTTGACCTTGGTCTGCGGCGAGGAGAACGAAGTCGCGTTCTCCAGCAGCTCGGCGAGCAGGTGCACGAGGTCGTTGACCACGCGGCCGGCGACCTCGGTGGTCGGCACCGAGGCCAGCTCGATGCGCTCGTACTGCTCCACCTCGGAGGCGGCGGCACGCAGCACGTCGACCAGCGGGACCGGGCGGGTCCACCGGCGGCCGGGCTCCTCACCCGCGAGAACCAGCAGGTTCTCACCGTTACGGCGCATACGCGTGGCGAGGTGGTCGAGCTTGAACAGCGAGGACAGCTGGTCCGGGTCGGCCTCGCGGGACTCCAGTTCGGAGATCAGCGAAAGCTGGCGCTGGATCAGACCCTGGGAGCGGCGCGAGAGGTTGGTGAACATCGCGTTGACGTTGCCCCGCAGCAGGGCCTGCTCGGCGGCGAGGCGGACCGCCTCGCGGTGCACGTCGTCGAAGGCCGCGGCCACCCGGCCGATCTCGTCCCGGGAGTGCACACCGACCGACTCCACGGACGTGTCGACGTCCTGCGGGTCGGACTCGGAGAGCTGCTTGACCAGCTCGGGCAGCCGGTCGGAGGCGACCTTGGTCGCGGTCTCCTCCAGGCGGCGCAGCGAGCGGATCATGGAGCGGGCCACGACGAAGGCGCCGACCAGCGAGACACCGAGCACGATGAGGATCAGGGCACCGGAGATGATCGCGTCGCGCTCGGTGGCGCTGCGCAGCTCGCGGGCCTTCTGTTCCATCTCCTCGAGCAGGGTGTGCTCGATGTTCTTCATCTGCTGGATCTTGGTGGAGCTGTCGTCCAGCCAGTCGCGGTAGGACCGCTTGTCCTGCTGGGCGAGACCGCTCGCGGAGACCAGGGCCCGGCCCGCGTAGGTGTCGGTCGCCTTGATCGTGGAGTTGCCGCCGTCCTCGATGGGCTTGAGCAGCTCGGCGGCGGCGTCCTCGCCGTAAATGCTCTTGAAGCTGCGGATCTCGGAATTCTGGCTCTCCAGGGCCGACTCGGCGTAGAGCCGGTCGTTCGGCGAGAGCTTGCCGGTGGTGGTGTTGCTCGCGGGCAGTGCCGCCGCCAGGGCCGCACGCTGGATCGAGGAGTACTCCTTGGCGGAGGAGAACGCCGCGAGCGCACGCGTGCGCTGGATCATGTCCGGGTTGCTGGTCGCCTCGGCCATGTCTTGGGAGAGGTCGATCAGGTTCTCGATCAGACGGTGGTACGCCTCGATCGTCTGCGTGGAGTTGTCCTCGGAGGCGTAGGCACCCTTGCGGATCTGCTCCAGGTCGCCCAGCTCGCCGGCGAGCTGGATGAGGTACTCGCGGACGCCCTTGAGGTTGCCGTCCTTGCTGGCGCTGTCGATCTGCTCCGAACTGTCGAGGAAGTTCTTCCTCGCCCGGTCGGTCTTCTCGCGCAGGCCCTTGACCGTGAAGTCAGTCGACTTGCCACCGTGCGCCAGCGGGCCGGCCGACTGGTCGCGCTCCTCCTGGAGGGCGGCGGACAGCTCGGTGGCCTGCTTGGTCATGTCCGTCAGCAGCTTCATGTTGTCGAGCTGCTGAATGCTGTCCATGGAGTCGTTGATGCGCAGCGCGCCGAGCGAGGTGGCCGCGACCACCGGGAGGGCGAGCAGCGAGACCAGACGGGTGGAGATGCGCCAGTTGCGCAGAGCTATTCGCGGGCCGGGGCCGGCCGGGCCCGTCGGCGGCTTCAGGGCCGGGGCCGGGCTCGCGGGCCCCGTGGGGGCCGACGCGCCGGGGCGCCCGGGGCGTTCCCCGCCGTCACCCGCCGGGCCCTGGTTCTGGGCGTGCTGGGCCGAGGGACCTCGGTTGGTCCCGCCGTGCGGCTCCGGCTCCGCCGAAGCGCTGCCATCCCTCTTGAAACGTCCCTGCACTAGCGTCGCAACCTCTGGACCAGGCGCCCCATCGCGTGAACGGTGGGGCACGGTGTCGGCGTTCTGGGGACGCCCTGAGTACGCCCCCGTGGTGGTCGTGAGTGACCGGCGCTGGCTCCCCCTTCTCACCGCCACTCGGCGCGTCTGTGCGCCCCCTGTGCGCCGGCTCGATCCTGCGGCGGTCCGTGGCATTCCAGCACAGCACAGGATCTCCAACAAGGCTCGTATGCCAGGCCGTGACATAGGTGACACCACGTGAGTGCCGAATCACCGGACGTAGAGAGTGAGTTCGCCCATTTCGGGCGTATGCCCGCGAGTCGCCGAGGCCTCATGGGTGTCCCAGTCGCCATGATCAGCAGCGGAATGAGGGCTTCAGGGGGTCAATGTCCGTTTCGTTGAGGTCGGACGCGAGCCCGGATTGACCGATTTGCCCCCTGATTCGTGAGAAAACTCACATGCTGATCATGAAGTCCTCGCGATTACGCCGGGAATCCCATGTTTAGCCTGACGCTTTACAGAGATGGCAAAACCGACAACCCGCGCCCGTGCGAGGGTCCTCGCGCTCTCCCGGCGCCTGTCACAGAACAGGATCAAGTAAACAGTGAAGACGACGACGATGTTCCACAAGATCGCCAACCCGCGACGCACGACGCTGGCGCACCTGGACGACGCCGACGAACTGCAGACGCCGGAACTGCCGGAGCACCGCGTCGAACTCCCCACCCAGACTGCCAACCCCAAGCGCACCATCCTCACCGAGGTCCCCGTCGCGGCCGCCGCTGCCGCGGAGTGACACCAGGGAGTACGCACACCGGCCGCCGGATGCTCACGGCGGCGGGACACAAGCATCGAAGGGGCGTCCCGGCGACGGAGCGCCCCTTCGTGATGCGCGCGGCGCGGACCCTTCCCCGCGTTAGCCTGGAGCGTCAGACTCCAGCCGCTTCAGTCAAGGGGCCAAGCATCCCGTGCGCATCGCCAGATTCTCCATCGACGGGAACGTCGCCTTCGGCGCCATCGAGGGCGAGAAGCAGGACGAACTCGTCCTGGACATCATCAAGGGCATCCCGTTCGCGGACTTCGAGCTCTCCGGCACGAAGGTGCCGGTCGGCAAGGTGAGGCTGCTGCCGCCGGTGCTGCCCAACAAGGTCGTGGCCTTCGGCCGCAACTACGCCGAGCACGCGAAGGAACTGGGCAACGAGGTCCCGCAGGCACCCTTCGCCTTCTTCAAGCCGTCCACCTCGGTGATCGGTCCCGGCGACGAGATCCAGTACCCCTCCTTCTCCGAGGAGGTGCACCACGAGGCCGAGCTGGCCGTGGTCATCGGCCGGATGTGCCGCGAGGTCCCGCGCGAGCGCGTCAAGGACGTGATCTTCGGCTACACCTGCGCCAACGACATCACCGCCCGCGACGTCCAGAAGCGCGAGAAGCAGTGGGCACGGGCCAAGGGCTTCGACACCTCCTGCCCGCTCGGCCCCTGGGTGGAGACGGACCTGGACCCGGGCGACCTGACCATCCAGCTCACGGTCAACGGCCAGCAGCGCCAGCTCGGCCGCACCAGCGAGATGGTCCACTCCATCGAGGACCTGATCGTCAACATCTCCGAGGCCATGACGCTGCTCCCCGGCGACGTGATCCTCACGGGCACCCCGGCTGGGGTCGGCCCCCTGAACGTCGGCGACGAGGTCGCCGTCACCATCGAAGGCATCGGCACTCTCACCAACAAGGTTGTCAAGCGTGGCTAGCGCACCCGGCACTCCCGTACGCGTCCGTTTCTGCCCGTCGCCCACCGGTAACCCCCACGTGGGCCTGGTGCGCACCGCCCTGTTCAACTGGGCGTTCGCCAAGCACCACCAGGGCACGCTGGTCTTCCGCATCGAGGACACCGACGCGGCCCGCGACTCCGAGGAGTCGTACACCCAGCTCCTCGACTCGATGCGCTGGCTGGGCTTCGACTGGGACGAGGGCCCCGAGGTCGGCGGCCCGCACGCGCCGTACCGCCAGTCGCAGCGCATGGACCTGTACAAGGACGTCGCGGCCAAGCTCCTGGACGCCGGCCACGCCTACCGCTGCTACTGCTCCCAGGAGGAGCTGGACACCCGCCGCGAGGCGGCCCGCGCCGCCGGCAAGCCCTCCGGCTACGACGGCCACTGCCGTGAGCTGACCGACGCCCAGGTCGCCGAGTTCAAGGCCCAGGGCCGGGAGCCGATCGTCCGCTTCCGCATGCCCGACGAGACGATCACCTTCACGGACCTGGTCCGCGGCGAGCTGACCTTCACCCCGGAGAACGTCCCGGACTACGGCATCGTCCGCGCCAACGGCGCCCCGCTCTACACGCTGGTCAACCCGGTCGACGACGCCCTGATGGAGATCACCCACGTCCTGCGCGGCGAGGACCTGCTCTCCTCCACCCCGCGCCAGATCGCCCTGTACAAGGCGCTGATCGAGCTGGGCGTCGCCCAGCAGATCCCGTCCTTCGGGCACCTGCCGTACGTGATGGGCGAGGGCAACAAGAAGCTCTCCAAGCGCGACCCGCAGTCGTCCCTGAACCTCTACCGCGAGCGGGGCTTCCTCCCCGAGGGCCTGCTCAACTACCTCTCGCTGCTCGGCTGGTCCCTCTCGGCCGACCAGGACGTGTTCACGATCGACGAGATGATCGCGGCCTTCGACATCGCGGACGTCAACCCCAACCCGGCCCGCTTCGACCTGAAGAAGTGCGAGGCCATCAACGGCGACCACATCCGCATGCTCGACGTGAAGGACTTCACGGAGCGCTGCCGCCCATGGCTCCAGGCGCCGTTCGCCCCCTGGGCCCCGGAGGCCTTCGACGAGGCCAAGTGGCAGGCCGTCGCCCCGCACGCCCAGACCCGCCTCAAGGTGCTCTCCGAGATCACCGACAACGTCGACTTCCTGTTCCTGCCGGAGCCGGTGGAGGACGAGGCCAGCTGGACGAAGGCCATGAAGGAAGGCTCTGACGCCCTGCTGCGCACCGCCCGGGAGAAGCTGGAGGCGGCCGACTGGACCTCCGCCGAGTCGCTCAAGGAGGCCGTCCTGGCCGCCGGCGAGGCCCACGGCCTCAAGCTCGGCAAGGCCCAGGCCCCGGTCCGTGTCGCCGTCACCGGCCGTACGGTCGGCCTGCCGCTGTTCGAGTCGCTGGAGGTCCTGGGCAAGGAGAAGACCCTGGCCCGGATCGACGCGGCGCTGGCGCGGCTGACGGCCTGACTCGTACATGGGCAAGGGGCGGCAGCCGTGTAGCGGCTGCCGCCCCTTATCGCGCGGCTACGGTACCGGCGACGTTGAACACCGTGCTCAGTGGTCGGGGTGCTTGCGGGGTGCTGGGCCGATGGTCAGAAGCGGTTTGTAGTGGCCTTTCGGGTAACTCTCACCGATGAGTTGATCTTCGGCTTCGACCCAGGCATGGGCGGCGAAGGGCTGAGTGCGCACCCCTGTGCACCAGGTCGGCCACACACCGCGGAACCGGCAGAGCAGGGCGGTGGCGATGGAGCGTTGCAGGCAGTGCTGCCCGGCGCAGCGCAGGCTGACCGACACCACCGCTTCGCGTGCGGCGAGTGCCTGGCCGACGGTGGCAGGCTTGGCGCCGCGGCGGGCAAGCTCGAGGACCCGGCGCAGCCGTGCCGGCCGGATGTCGGCCAGAGGGCGGGCAAGAGCGACGGCCAGCAGCGGTAGCGCACGTCGGTGCGGGGGAAGCCGTCGCTGTTCGGTCAGGGTGACAGGCACGCTCACGAGGCCACCACCAGGCCCGCCGAACTCAACCGGGCGAGGATGGCTTGCACATCCTGTTCTGCCTGCTCGGGCGGAATCTCGTGACGACGGGCGAGTTCGGCGGCGATGTCGTCGGGCGCGCAGCCGTCGAGCAGCCGCCGCAGCACGCTCGTGCCGGTGGTGTTGAGTTGCCAGTAGCGGCCGGTGTGCAGCTGCAACAGGACGGTGCCGTCGTCGGTTTCGGTGGTGACTACGTCAGGGTGCAGGTGCAGGGGCATCGTGTTCCCTAGGCTGTCGGGCGGGGCGCGCGGCAGTGCGCAGCCAGAGTTCGCAGCCGAGCAGGGCTTCCAACGCGAAGACCATGCTCAGGTCGCGTTGGGGAGCCAAGAGGCGGTTGCGCAGTGTGTCGGCGTCGATGAGCCCGCGCTGGGCCAGTGCGGAGTCGGCGAAGAGGTTCAGGATCGAGGGGAGGTTGTCGGCGAGTCCCTGGCGCAGGTCCAGACCGAACTCGCCCTTGGTGGCCCGGCCCAGGATCGCCGGCGGTACGATGCCGCGCATCGCCTCGGCCAGCAGTGGTTTGTAGCGCCGTGGATCAGCGTGCTCATGGGGCCGAACCCGCAGAACTGCTTCGAGTACGCGCTGGTCGTAGTAGGGCAGGTCCAGGTTGACGCCGACGTCGGCGTAGATCCGCGCCATCAACCGGTAGTGGGCTGCAGTGGTACGCACCGCAAGCAGGGTCTGATGCTGTCCGAGGTCATCACTGAGCGGTTGGGCCTGATGGGCGGTGAGCCTCAACGCCTGGCGGATCAGGTCGACGCCCGCAGGGGTCATCCAGGATTGTGCCTGTACGGCGTGCAGGCCCCAGCCCATGGCCGGTGCCCGCTGCGGCCGGACCGTGTGAAGGTTGTCCGCTTGGTCATGCCACCACCCGGCCACGGTTCCCGGGCGCAGCAACCCCGTCAGCGCCGGACGCAGTGACCAGCGCTTGAGCGCCCGGTTCTGACGCAGCCGTCGGAGCGCGAGCACGGGGTGGTGCCGCAACAGCGGGGCCAGGTAGCCCGGGGAGGGCTGGAACAGTTCATCGCCGCCGTGGCCTGCCAGATGCCGACGAGAGCCCCGTTGGGCCAGCAGTTGCGCGTTGTGGCGCAAGCGGGCCGCCGCGCGCATGGTGAGCATGGGCTGTTCGGCGTCGACCGGGATGCTCTCGGTGTCGAAGATCGACGGAAGCTCGCGCTGTGCGACCACGAGGTGTTCGGCACGGTCCAGTGCCTGTATGGCCTGGCCCGCGAAATCTGCGTCATCGTTGGCCGCATCGGCCTCGGCCCAGCGCAACGTCAACAAGGCCGGTGTGTGGCGGGCAGCCAGAAAACACAGCGACGTCGAATCCATACCGCCGGACAGATCAGCACTGACACGCCCCTGGGCCGGGGCACGATCCTGTACCGCTCCAGTGAGCGCCTCTCGCACCCCGGCTGCGCCGTCGCGCAACGACAGATGCGGCGCAGGAGGGTTCCACCACACTTTCTCGTCGGCCTGATCCCGGGTCCACACCAGGCACCGCTCGGGCGCCAGTGACGAGATTCCCGCCCAGAGACACCGCTCGCTCAGAGGAGGCGCCAGAGCAAGGCCGCTGGCCAGCCGCACGGCCAGGGATTGCTCGTCGACCACGGCGCCGACCATCTCGGCAAGCACATGGGCCCGGTCGGACGCCACGTGTACGCCGTCGATACGCGTGTAGAAGATCCGGCTCAGCCCGCTGATGCTGCCCTGCGCACGTACCTGCCCATCCACCGACGCCATCAGATGGGCGGAGCCCGGGAGCGCTGAGGCCAGTTTGTCCACGTCCGCGACGGTCGTGACCGCCGCCGTCAGTTCGGTGAGCCGCTCCTGGCTGATCGGGCAGTCGCCGATCACCGCTACGCGTACCGGGCCCGCCGTGGCCACCGTGATCCGGTCGTCCGACCAGGAACCCACCAGCCATGGTCGACCCGATACGTGTGAAACCACCTGCGGTGATGCGAACGACATCCGCGTCCGCATCACCGCAGCGGCGGTCGTGTCCGGCAGGATCACAAACGCCGGCATCGTCGATCAGGTGTAGATGCCGAAGATCGAGTCGAGCCGCCAGCCGCCGAACCCGAGCGTGTCTTCGCTGAACTCGCCGACCTCGACCAGCATCGGAGGAACGTACATTTCGGCCTGCGTTTCGGCCTTCTGCTCTTCCACAGAACCTCCTTCGGAACGTCAACTTCCGTGTGCAGGCTACAAGTTGGCCAGTCCGCGATCAACCGTTCATCGAACAACTGAAGTGACCTCCAGGAGCTCCGCACCGGCGCTCACCTTGCGGAACCGGCCGTGTAACCCTCGTCACGCTCTGTGTCAGGCGACACGTCGGCGCGCCACGGTTACCGTCGGGTCATGAGTATTCGCGCCGTGGTCTGGGACGTCGACGACACCCTCTTCGACTACACCACCGCCGACCGCCTCGGCATGCGCACCCACCTGACGGCCGAAGGCCTGCTCGACGACTACGACACCGTCGAGCAGGCCATCACCCGCTGGCGGGAGATCACCGACGCGCAATGGGCGCGCTTCGCGGCCGGTGAGGCCACCTTCGAGGACCAGCGGCGCGACCGCGTACGGGTGTTCCTCGGCCAGGACCTCACCGACGCCGAGGCCGACGCGTGGTTCAGGCGGTACCGCGCCCACTACGAGGCGGTCTGGGCCCTCTTCCCGGACGTCCTGCCCGTCCTCGACGCCCTCGCCGCCAGCCACCGGCACGCCGTGCTGTCCAACTCCAGCATCCACGTCCAGGACCGCAAGCTGCGCGTCCTCGGCGTCCACGACCGCTTCGAGAGCATCCTGTGCGCGGCCGAGCTCGGCGTCTCGAAACCCGAGGCCGGGGCGTTCCTGGCGGCCTGCGCCGCCCTCGACCTGTCGCCGCACCAGGTCGCCTACGTCGGCGACCACCCGGAGATCGACGGACGGGGTGCCGCCGACGCCGGGCTGCTGTCGGTGTGGATCGACCGCGGGGGCGCGTATGCCACGATCGACCCGCCCGTCGGGCCGCACCGCATCGCCTCCCTCGCCGAACTGCCGTCTTTGCTCGGCTCGGATAGTCGTTTTGGAGCCCCGTCCACCTTCAGGTAATGTTCTTCCTGCGCCGCGGGGAGCGGGCCGGAAGGCAGGATCCCCAGGCGCACTACTAGAACAAGATCCCCTCCAGGGCTTGCGTTCCAGTGGCCTATGGTGTAATTGGCAGCACGACTGATTCTGGTTCAGTTAGTCTTGGTTCGAGTCCAGGTAGGCCAGCTCGCAGAGCTCATCTGCACCAGCGGATTCCGATCCGCAAGCCCCCGTTGTGTAGCGGCCTAGCACGCTGCCCTCTCAAGGCAGTAGCGCCGGTTCGAATCCGGTCGGGGGTACTGGTTCCGAAAGATCGACGATCATTTCGGGACTGCTAGGGCCCCCGTTGTGTAGCGGCCTAGCACGCCGCCCTCTCAAGGCGGTAGCGCCGGTTCGAATCCGGTCGGGGGTACTGACTGGTCTAAACCACATTGGTCTATGGTGTAATTGGCAGCACGACTGATTCTGGTTCAGTTAGTCTTGGTTCGAGTCCAGGTAGACCAGCTCGGACCTGCGGAAACGCAGAGTCCAGGCCCCCGTTGTGTAGCGGCCTAGCACGCCGCCCTCTCAAGGCGGTAGCGCCGGTTCGAATCCGGTCGGGGGTACACACAGGGAAGGCCCTCCACTTCGGTGGGGGGCCTTTTTCGTACGTCCCTCACGGGCGCGGGGAACTGCGAACAACCACCGACGGCCCGCACGGGACGACGAAACCGTCCCTGTCATGGCGCTCGGCCGGGGAAAGCCTGCCGCGGCGTTGAGGCCGACCCTCCCCGAACATGTTCAGCCGGTGCGCCGCAACGCCTCGGAGAGGCGCCCTGCCGCATCGATCACAGCCTGCGCGTGCATCCGGCCCGGGTGCCGCGTCAGCCGCTCGATGGGCCCGGACACCGACACCGCGGCGACCACACGGTTGGAAGGGCCCCGCACCGGCGCGGAGACCGACGCGACCCCCGGCTCGCGCTCGCCGATCGACTGGGCCCAGCCCCGGCGACGTACGCCCGACAGGGCCGTCGCTGTGAAGCGCGCGCCCTGGAGGCCGCGGTGCAGCCGCTCCGGCTCCTCCCAGGCCATCAGGATCTGCGCCGACGAGCCGGCCTTCATCGTGAGCGTCGAGCCGACCGGGACCGTGTCCCGCAGGCCGGACAGACGCTCCGCCGCGGCGACGCAGATGCGCATGTCGCCCTGGCGACGGTAGAGCTGCGCGCTCTCGCCCGTGACGTCACGGAGGTGGGTGAGCACCGGGCCCGCGGTGGCGAGGAGACGGTCCTCACCCGCGGCCGCGGCCAGTTCTGCCAGGCGAGGGCCGAGAATGAAACGGCCCTGCATGTCGCGCGCCACCATGCGGTGGTGTTCCAGCGCCACGGCCAGGCGGTGGGCCGTGGGTCGTGCCAGTCCGGTGGCGCCGACCAGGCCCGCGAGGGTGGCCGGACCGGACTCCAGAGCGCTCAGGACGAGGGCCGCCTTGTCCAGAACGCCGACGCCGCTACTGTTGTCCATGAAACGATACTCGCGTCTCACTCTGTGAAACGCAAGTTCAAATTCTCGTGGAACCCGCCACTCTGGAAGACACGAAGTCACAGCGGCCCGTGACGTACAGGCCTGGCGGCGGTTGCCCGGAAACGCAGGGGCGCGGGCCCGCCTCTTCAAGATCTCTAGTTGGGTCGGCGGATCGTCGTCGACCGGAGGGAACAGCGATGGGTAGGACACTCGCGGAGAAAGTCTGGGACGACCATGTCGTCCGGCGCGCGGAGGGCGAGCCCGACCTTCTCTTCATCGATCTGCACCTGCTGCACGAGGTGACCAGCCCGCAGGCCTTCGACGGCCTGCGCAAGAGCGGCCGCAAGGTCCGGCGCCTCGACCTCACCATCGCGACCGAGGACCACAACACCCCCACCCTCGACATCGACAAGCCGATCGCGGACCCGGTCTCCCGGATCCAGCTGGAGACGCTGCGCAAGAACGCCGCCGACTTCGGCGTGCGGCTGCACCCGCTGGGCGACGTCGAGCAGGGCGTCGTGCACGTCGTCGGCCCGCAGCTGGGCCTGACCCAGCCGGGCACCACCGTCGTCTGCGGCGACTCCCACACCTCCACGCACGGTGCCTTCGGCGCTCTGGCGTTCGGCATCGGCACCTCCCAGGTGGAGCACGTGCTGGCCACCCAGACGCTGCCGATGTCCCGCCCGAAGACCATGGCGATCACCGTCGACGGCGAACTGCCCGAGGGTGTCACGGCCAAGGACCTGATCCTGGCGATCATCGCCCGGATCGGCACCGGCGGCGGCCAGGGCTACGTCCTGGAGTACCGCGGCGAGGCCATCGAGAAGCTGTCGATGGAAGCGCGCATGACCATCTGCAACATGTCGATCGAGGCCGGCGCCCGCGCGGGCATGATCGCCCCGGACGAGACCACCTTCGCGTACCTCAAGGGCCGTCCGCACGCCCCCGAGGGCGCGGAGTGGGACGCGGCCGTCGAGTACTGGAAGACGCTCAGGACGGACGAGGACGCCGAGTTCGACGCCGAGGTCGTCATCGACGCCGCCGAACTGTCGCCGTTCGTCACCTGGGGCACCAACCCCGGCCAGGGCGCACCGCTTTCGGCGTCCGTCCCCGACCCCGCTTCGTACGAAGACGCATCGGAGCGCTACGCCGCCGAAAAGGCCCTGGAATACATGGGGTTGGAGGCCGGCCAGCCGCTGCGCTCCATCAAGGTGGACACCGTCTTCGTAGGCTCCTGCACCAACGGCCGCATCGAGGACCTGCGCGCCGCCGCCGAGCTGATCAAGGGCCGCAAAGTCGCCGACGGCGTACGGATGCTGGTCGTCCCGGGCTCCGCGCGGGTGGGTCTCCAGGCCGTCTCCGAGGGGCTGGACGTCGTCTTCAAGGACGCCGGCGCCGAGTGGCGGCACGCGGGCTGCTCGATGTGTCTGGGCATGAACCCCGACCAGCTCGCCCCGGGGGAGCGCTCCGCGTCCACCTCCAACCGCAACTTCGAGGGCCGGCAGGGCAAGGGCGGTCGTACGCACCTGGTGTCGCCGCAGGTCGCGGCCGCCACCGCCGTCCTTGGCCACCTGGCCTCCCCGGCCGACCTGGCCGACGCCGACACCCGTACGCCCGCTGGAGTCTGAGAATCATGGAAGCCTTCACCACCCACACCGGCCGGGCCGTTCCGCTGCGCCGCAGCAACGTCGACACCGACCAGATCATCCCCGCCCACTGGCTCAAGAAGGTCACGCGGGACGGGTTCGAGGACGGGCTGTTCGAGGCCTGGCGCAAGGACGCGTCGTTCGTGCTCAACCAGCCCGAGCGGCAGGGCGCGACCGTCCTGGTCGCCGGCCCCGACTTCGGCACCGGCTCGTCCCGCGAGCACGCCGTCTGGGCGCTTCAGAACTTCGGCTTCAAGGCCGTGATCTCCTCCCGCTTCGCCGACATCTTCCGGGGCAACTCGCTCAAGAACGGCCTGCTCACGGTCGTTCTGGAGCAGAAGATCGTGGACGCGCTGTGGGAGCTCACCGAGAAGGACCCGCAGGCCGAGATCACCGTCGACCTGGTCGCCCGCGAGGTCCGCGCCGAGGGCATCACCGCCTCCTTCGAGCTGGACGAGAACGCCCGCTGGCGGCTGCTGAACGGCCTCGACGACATCTCGATCACCCTCCAGAACGAGGCGGACATCGCCGCGTACGAGGCGAAGCGCCCGTCGTTCAAGCCGCGGACGCTGCCGGTCTGATCCGGAGCACGACCCGCCGCCCCTGAACAAGGCGACTTTCGGCCACCGCAACACCCCTCTGTACCCCTGATCAGCCCGATCGGGGGTACAGCCTTTTCTGCACCCGAACGGCCCTGCCCACCCTGAACCCGGCAGTCAACTTCCCACGTTAAGCCGGTGGTTGTTGGGGTACGCGAGATGTACAGCCGTGACTTCCGTGTGCGCCCGGAAGACCGTTTGAGGCGGCAGTTGTCCCCTGCGCAGGCGACAACTCGCCCCAGATGGCACAATCTGTGCATGGAACACGACGGCCAACTCGAGCTCTATACGGCAGTCGCGGGCCAACTCAAGGAAGCGCACGCAAGGGTGCGCGCACTGCAAGTCCCGGAGGGCGTACGGATGGCGCTGACCCGGAAGCTGCTGGTCATTACGGCCGCGGCCAAGCACGATCTCGCCGACGCGGCAAGGCGGCTGGATCGGTTCACCGCGGACCTCGACGAGGGACGTCTCCCCGACGAGGAACGCTGAACCGGACGACACCGCCGAGTTCGTTGCGGCACAAGGGTGATAAGCCCGTTTCGTGTTTGATTTGCGGTATATATCTGCCTAACGTGCGAAAAAGCTTGAACACTTTCGTTCTGGCGATGTCTCCGAAGGGGAAGACGTGAACAAGGCGCAGCTCGTAGAAGCGATTGCCGACAAGATGGGCGGCCGACAGCAGGCCGCCGATGCTGTCGACCATGTACTGGACGCCATCGTCCGCGCGGTCGTCGCTGGTGAGAGGGTCTCCGTCACCGGCTTCGGTTCCTTCGAAAAGGTCGACCGTCCGGCCCGCTACGCCCGTAACCCCCAGACGGGCGAGCGGGTTCGGGTCAAGAAGACCTCCGTTCCGCGCTTCCGCGCGGGCCAGGGCTTCAAGGACCTGGTCAGCGGCTCGAAGAAGCTGCCGCGCGGCGGCGAGGTCTCCGTCAAGAAGGCTCCGAAGGGCAGCCTGACCGGCGGCGCCGGCGCGACGGTCAAGAAGGCCGCCGCTAAGAAGGCGACCGCCAAGACGGCCGCCGCGAAGAAGACAACGGCCAAGAAGGCTCCGGCGAAGAAGGCCACCACCAAGACGGCGGCCGCGAAGAAGACCACGGCCAAGAAGGCTCCGGCCAAGACCACGACGGCCAAGACCACCGCCGCGAAGAAGACCACCGCCAAGAAGGCACCGGCGAAGAAGGCGACCGCCAAGAAGGCGCCCGCCAAGAAGTCGACGGCGCGCAAGACCACCGCGAAGAAGACCACCGCCCGCAAGAAGTAGGGGCGCTGGGGCACTCACGCGCCGGGCCGGACTCCGTACGGAGTCCGGCCCGCGGTGTGTTCAGGGAGTGGTCAGAGGGTCTGGAGGGTCACCAGAGTGATCCGGAAGTCCTCCTCCGGGCCTTCCACCTCGATCCGCACCCGCTGTCCCGGGCGCAGCAGCCTCAAGCCGCCCGCGTCGAACGCCGCCGCGTCGAAGGGCACCGGGGTGCCGTCGTCCAGGAGCACCTGCCCGCTGCGGCTTTCGGGGTCGTACGTGTACGCGGTCGCCTGCATGGCCGCAGCCTACTGCCCGGGTATCAGCAACCGCGCGGCGGCCGCGGCCGTATGAGGGCCGACTCCCAGGGCCAGCGCGGTGCGCAGGTCGTCGCCGGTGTCCACGTCCTGGCGTACGGAATCCACGGCGGTGAGCGACAGTTCCACGGCCCCGGACGCTCGGTGCCGGGCCCGGGAATCGATACCGAAAGCCGGGGACAATTGCCGGCCCGGGGCGGCGGCCAGCAGAGTCGTACCGATTGCGGCCGCGTCCGGGAGAAAAGCGCGCGGGAATTGAGCGGCGCCGTCGAGTACCCGGGCCAATTCCGGCGGGCGCAGCGCCGGCAGGTCGGCGTTGAGCGCGGCCACCGGGCTTTCGGGACGTGCGGACCGTACGGCTCCCGCCGCGTGTGCGAGGGCGGCGTTGAGGCCGCTTCGCGGCTCGTCGGGGATGATCGCGGCGCCCAGTGCGGCCAGCTCGCGGCCGGCCCGGGCGTCGTCCGTGACGACTGCCACATCCCGTACCGCCGGGCACGCCAGCGCGGCCGCCACCGTGTCCTGCGCGAAGGCGAGCGCCAGGTCCGGCCGCAGCCCGTCGTCAGCGGTGTCCGCAAGCCTGCTCTTGGCCTGGGCCAGGGGCTTCAGGGGTACGACCAAGGTCCACTGCACAGATGTTCCGTCCCTCTCTTGTCGCGGTCATTGTCACCCGGGGCCGACGGCGCCCGGCGTGTCGGGGCGTACGGTGTTCTCGACAGACCGGCGGCCTGGGGCGACACTTGTGCGGCCCCCCGTGGCCCCCGATCAGGCCCAAGAGGAAGGTGTCCGCGTGCCCCGCCGCAGAATCGGCTTCTGGTACCGCTTCGCCGCGGTGATCTGCAAACCGCCGCTGGTGGTTCTGCTCAGGCGGGACTGGCGAGGAATGGAGCACATTCCGGCCGAGGGCGGATTTATCACCGCGGTGAACCATAATTCGCATATCGACCCCTTCGCTTACGCGCACTTTCAGTACAACACCGGGCGCGTCCCGCGATTCCTCGCGAAGAGCGGGCTTTTCAACAAGGGATTCGTCGGCGCCGCGATGCGCGGCACCGGGCAGATTCCCGTCTACCGCGAGAGCACGGACGCGCTGAGTGCCTTCCGGGCCGCGATCGAAGCCGTGGACCGCGGGGAATGCGTCGCCTTCTATCCCGAGGGCACCCTCACCCGCGACCCGGCGGGCTGGCCCATGACCGGCAAGACCGGGGCCGCCCGCGTCGCCCTCCAGACCAAGTGCCCGGTGATCCCCGTCGCCCAGTGGGGCTGCAACGAACTCCTGCCGCCGTACGAGAAGAAGCCGCACCTTCTGCCGCGCAAGACGCACCGCGTGCTCGCCGGACCGCCGGTGGACCTCACGCGGTTCTACGACCAGGAGATGACCACGGAGCTCCTGAAGGAGGCCACCGAGGTCATCATGGCCGCCATCACCCGGCAGCTTGAGGAGATCCGCGGCGAGAAGGCGCCCGAGATGCCCTACGACCCGCGCCGGGAGCGGATCGAACAGCGGCGCCGCACCCAGGCGCAGACACAGCGGGGCACACAGCAGGCGGCATCGCAGGTGCAGTCGGCACAGCCGGCACAGTCGGCACAGGAAGAGGGGCTGGGCAAGTGAGCAAGCCGGTCAAGGCGGCGGTCCTGAGCGCCGGTTCGTGGGGCACGGCCTTCGGCATGGTGCTCGCCGACGCCGGGTGCGAGGTCACCCTGTGGGGGCGCCGCCCTCAGGTCGTGGAGGCGATCAACTCCACCCGCACCAATCCCGACTACTTCCCGGGCGTCGAGCTCCCGGAGAACGTGCGGGCCACCACGGATCCCGCGGAAGCGGCCGCGGACGCGGACTTCACGGTCCTCTCGGTCCCCTCGCAGACCCTGCGCGGCAACCTCGCCGACTGGGCCCCGCTGCTGGCCCCCGGCACGGTCCTCGTGTCGCTGATGAAGGGCGTCGAACTCGGCTCCGCGATGCGCATGAGCGAGGTCATCGACGACGTCGCCAAGGTCGGCCCGGACCGCATCGCCGTGGTCACCGGACCCAACCTGGCCCGCGAGATCGCCGCGCGGATGCCGGCCGCCGCCGTGGTCGCCTGCACCGACGAGGCCGTCGCCCAGCGGCTCCAGGTCGCCTGCCACACGCCGTACTTCCGCCCGTACACCAACACCGACGTCGTCGGCTGTGAACTCGGCGGCGCGGTCAAGAACGTCATCGGCCTGGCCGTCGGCATCGCGGACGGCATGGGGCTCGGCGACAACGCCAAGGGCTCGCTCATCACCCGCGGCCTCGCCGAGACCACCCGGCTCGGCATCGCCCTCGGCGCCGACCCGCTGACCTTCTCCGGACTCGCGGGCCTGGGCGACCTGGTGGCGACCTGTTCCTCGCCGCTGTCCCGCAACCACACCTTCGGCACCAACCTCGGCAAGGGCATGACGCTCCAGGAGACCATCGCGGTCACCAAGCAGACCGCCGAGGGCGTCAAGTCCTGCGAATCGGTGCTGGATCTGGCCCGCCGGCACGGCGTCGACATGCCCATCACGGAGACGGTCGTCGGCATCGTGCACGAGGGCAAGCCTCCGGTGGTGGCTCTCAAGGAGCTGATGTCGCGCAGCGCGAAGCCGGAACGACGCTGAGCGACGCGGGTCCGGGGGCGCTGTATCCCGGCCTTACCAACGGGTACTCTCAACGCGATATGAGCACCGAGAACCTCCCCCAGAGCCCCGAGCAGCCGTCTCGTAAGCCGCGTGTGGCCGTCGTGTTCGGCGGGCGCAGCTCCGAACACGGGATCTCCGTGGTCACCGCCGGCGCCGTCCTCAAGGCCATCGACCGGACGAAGTACGACGTCCTGCCGATCGGCATCACCCAGGACGGCCGCTGGGCGCTCACGGCGGACGAACCGGAGCGGATGGCGATCATCGACCGGCGCCAGCCGAGCGTCGACCTGCTCGCCGAGTCCGGCGAGGGCGGAGTGATCCTCCCGGTCGACCCCGCCAGCCGCGAAGTCGTCTACAGCGAGCCGGGATCGGTCCCCAAGGCGCTCGGCGAGGTCGACGTGGTCTTCCCGGTGCTGCACGGCCCCTACGGCGAGGACGGCACACTCCAGGGCCTCCTGGAGCTCTCCGGCGTCCCGTACGTGGGCTCGGGCGTGCTCGCCTCGGCCGTGGGCCAGGACAAGGAGTACATGAAGCGGGTGTTCACCTCGTTCGGGCTGAAGGTGGGCCCGTACCTGGTGATCCGGCCCCGTGAGTGGCAGCAGGACGAGCCGGCCGCCCGCAAGAAGATCGTCGACTTCGCCGGGGAGCACGGCTGGCCCCTGTTCGTGAAGCCCGCGCGCGCCGGTTCGTCGATCGGCATCACCAAGGTCGACGGCCTCTCCGGCCTCGACGAGGCGATCGCCGAGGCCCAGCGGCACGACCCGAAGATCCTCGTGGAGGCCGCGCTGCGCGGCCGCGAGATCGAGTGCGGCGTCCTGGAGTTCGAGGACGGCCCCCGGGCCTCCGCCCCCGCCGAGATCCCCTCGCCGGATGCGCACGCGTACTACGACTTCGAGGCCAAGTACATCGACTCCACGCCGGGGATCGTGCCGGCGCCCCTGACGCCCGAGGAGACGGCCGAGGTCCAGCGCCTGGCGGTCGACGCCTTCGAGGCGGCCTCCTGCGAGGGCCTGGTCCGCGCGGACTTCTTCCTCACCGAGGACGGCGAGTTCGTGATCAACGAGATCAACACGATGCCCGGCTTCACGCCCATCTCGATGTATCCGCAGATGTGGCAGGCGAGCGGAGTGAGCTACCCGGAGCTGGTGGACCGGCTGGTGCAGGCGGCGCTGCGCCGTTCAACAGGCCTTCGCTAGGAACAGTCTCAGGACGGCGTTCACAGCACGGCAGTCACATGACGGAGTTCAGGAGGCGATCCCCTCGGGGATCGCCTTCTTCACGGCCGAGGCCAGATCGATCAGGACACCGGAGCTGTCCAGCCCTTCCGGCACCCCTACCTCGACATACGCCTCCCGGTTGGCGGTGGTGAACCGGTACGCCCCGTCGTCCTGCTTCTCCATCAGCCAGTCGACCCCGTTCACACCCCCGGCGACCGCATCCGGATCATGCCCGTCGGCCACCTTCGGATCGACCATCTTCGGCGGCTGAGGCACACCGCAGCGAAGTATGATCGCCGGGCTGCCCCAGCCCGCCGTCAGCGCCGACGCGGGCTCGGGATCCTCGCGACGCTCTCCATCCACCTTCGCGGGCAGTACCTTGTCCAGGTTCCGGCACAGTTCCGCGACCTTCGCGTCCGGACTGGGAACCGCCGCCGACGCGCTGTCGTCTGCTGAGGAGCAGCCCGCAGCAGTGATCAACAGCGCGATAGCGGGCAGGCGGAGGAAAACGCGGAACACAGAGCGGTGCCGGTGACGGAAAGAGTTCACCGGCACAGGGTAGACGGGGGCTACAGATGGACGACCGGGCAGGTCAGGGTGCGGGTGATGCCGTCCACTTGCTGGACTTTGGCGACCACCATGCGTCCGAGGTCGTCGACGGTGTCGGCCTGGGCCCGCACGATCACGTCGTAGGGTCCTGTGACGTCCTCGGCCTGGATGACTCCAGGAATCTTGCTGATCGTCTCGGCGACGGTCGACGCCTTGCCGACCTCCGTCTGGATCAGGATGTACGCCTGTACCACGGAACCTCCAGGGCGGCCACGAGGATCATGTGGGGAAAAGGAACGCCACGGTATCGCGTCGCCGCTCGCCGCGGGGAGACCTGCGGGGACCGGGTCTTGCGCGCCGGGGTGCAGGTCCGGCAGAACTTGACGGTCACTTCGACCGTAGCGAGGACCGAGAGGCCTCGCGACCGGGCACGGACAGGGACAGAAGGGGAGAAAGGGCAATGAAGGGCACTGTTGGTGAGCTCGGTGAGTTCGGGCTCATCAGGGAGCTCACCTCCCGTCTGACCACCACCCCGGCGGTCCGGGTCGGCCCCGGCGACGACGCCGCCGTGGTGGCCGCGCCCGACCGCAGGGTGGTGGCGAGCACGGACATCCTGGTGGAGGGCCGGCACTTCCGCCGGGACTGGTCGACGGCCTACGACGTGGGCCGCAAGGCGGCGGCGCAGAACCTCGCCGACATCGCCGCCATGGGCGCCGTACCGACCGCGCTGCTGCTCGGCCTGGTCGTCCCGGCCGAGCTGCCGGTGACGTGGGCGAGCGAGCTGATGGACGGCCTGCGCGACGAATGCCAGGTGGCCGGTGCCGCCGTGGTCGGCGGTGACGTCGTACGCGGCGACTCGATCATGGTGTCGATCACCGCGCTCGGCGATCTGCGCAACCAGGAGCCGGTGACGCGGGCGGGCGCGCAGCCCGGCGACCTCGTCGCGGTGACCGGCTGGCTGGGCTGGTCGGCGGCCGGGTACGCGGTGCTGTCGCGCGGGTTCCGGTCGCCGCGCGCCTTCGTGGAGGCCCACCGGCGGCCCGAGCCGCCGTACCACGCGGGTCCGGCCGCCGCCGGGCTCGGGGCGACCGCGATGTGCGACGTGAGCGACGGGCTGATCGCCGACCTCGGGCACATCGCCGAGGCCAGCAAGGTCCGCATCGACATCCGCTCCGGGGCGATCGACATCCCCTCCCAGATGAACGACATCGGGCAGGCCGTCGGCGTCGACCCCATGCAATGGGTGCTGACCGGGGGAGAGGACCACGCGATCGTGGCGACCTTCCCGCCGGACGTGAAGCTGCCCGCCCGCTGGAAGGTCATCGGCGAGGTCCTCAACCCGTCGGCGCTGCCCCAGGTGACGGTCGACGGGGCGCCGTGGACCAGCAAGGGCGGCTGGGACCACTTCGGGGACATGGACTCATGATTCCCAACGTCCTCACGGTGGCGGGCTCCGACTCGGGCGGCGGCGCCGGCATCCAGGCCGACCTGAAGACGATGCTCGCGCTCGGCGTGCACGGCATGAGCGTCCTCACGGCGGTGACCGCGCAGAACTCCCTCGGCGTGCAGGGGGCTTGGGAGCTGCCGGTGGAGGCGGTACGGGCCCAGTACCGCAGTGTCGTCGACGACATCGGCGTCCAGGCGGTCAAGACCGGGATGCTGGCCTCCGCCGAACTCGTGGAGGCGGTGGCCGAGTTGATCGCGGCCACGGACGCCCCGGCGGTCGTCGACCCGGTGGGCGTCTCCAAGCACGGCGACTCCCTGCTCGCCGCCTCGGCCCTGGACTCGGTCCGTACCAAGCTGCTGCCGGTGGCGACGGTCGCCACCCCGAACCTCGACGAGGTGGCCCAGCTGACGGGCGTGCGCGTCGAGTCGGAGGAGCAGCTGCGGCGGGCCGCGGCGGCCGTGCTCGGGTACGGGCCGCGGTGGGTGCTGATCAAGGGCGGCCACCTGTCCGGGGACGCCATGGACCTGCTCACCGACGGCTCCGAGGAGCACTGGCTGCGGGCGCCTCGCCACGACAACCGGCACACCCACGGCACGGGCTGCACCCTCGCCTCCGCGATCGCGTCACAGCTGGCCAAGGGGCACTCGGTGCCGGAGGCGGTGGCGGCGGCCAAGGAGTACGTCACCGGGGCGATCGCGGCCGGGTTCGCGCTCGGCGGGGGGATCGGGCCGGTTGATCACGGCTGGCGGTTCCGGGACGGTTCCTGAGCATCGGGGCCGGTTCCTGAGCATCAGGACAGTCTCAGGACATGGCAAAGAGCCGGTCCACCTGAGGTGGACCGGCTCTCTGAGCGAACCAGCAGTGGCCGCGCGCTAGCTGAGCGTCAGCGCGAGACCTTGCCGGCCTTGATGCACGAGGTGCAAGCGTTCACGCGCTTCGGCGTCCCGCCCACCACGGTACGCACACGCTGGATGTTCGGGTTCCAGCGACGGGGCGTACGGCGGTGCGAGTGCGAGATGTTGTTGCCGAAGCCCGGCCCCTTGCCGCAGACGTCGCAGTTGGCAGCCACGGGTCACTCCAAAGACTTCAGATGCACTTACGGTTGATCCCGGCATGCCGGGATCCGGTTCAGAGGATCTGAGTGGCGCTGCCAGGGGAATGGCCCGATTCGGATCGGGCAACCGGAGCAGCATACAACGACTGCGCCCGTGCAATGAAACTACCATGGTCGGCCGGGGACCTCTCCCGGCCCACTTCCGGTGGACACCGCCCCGCGGTCTACGCTGCGTGCCACGTCCAGCAGCTCAAGGAGGCGCAGTGGCGCAGGTGCCGCAGACATTCCTCGATGCTCTCGCGGTGCGCACCTGGTGCGGTCTCGCACTCGAGACGCTGGGGCGGGCGCGTGAGGAGATCGACGCGATCAACGTCTATCCCGTCGCGGACGGGGACACCGGCACGAATCTGTATCTGACCGTGGAGTCAGCCGTGGCGGCGGTCGAGGCCGTGTTCGCGGGGCATGCGGCGCGGTCGGGCCCCGAGGGGCCGACGCTGGCCGACACCGCCCGGGCGATGGCGCACGGGGCGCTCATCGGGGCCCGTGGGAACTCCGGGACGATCCTCGCCCAGCTATTGCGCGGCATGTCCCAGGTGCTGGCCGAGGGCGGCACCGCGCAGGCCGGCGGCGAGAGCGCGCACGCCGACGGCCGGGGCCTGCGGCTGGCCCTGCGGCACGCGGCCGACTCCGCCCGGCAGGCCGTGGCCCACCCCGTCGAGGGCACGGTCCTCACGGTCGCCTCGGCCGCTGCCGACGCGGCCTGCGGTGCCGAGGGCGACTGCGGGACGGTGGCCTGGGCGGCCTATGAGGGAGCGCGCGCGGCGCTGGCCGCGACGCCGTGCCAGCTGCCCGTCCTGGAGCGCGCCGGGGTGGTCGACGCCGGCGGACGGGGGCTGGTGGCGGTGCTCGGGGCGCTGGTGGAGACGTTCACGGGGGAGCGGCCGCGGGAGGCGGCCGCGACGGTGACGGCGGGTGCGCTGCGGGTGGGCGCGGGGTCGAGGAGCGCGGTGGTGTCCGAGACCGGGGGGCCCGGAGCCCTGGCGGCTGGGAGCGCTGGGGGCCCTGGGGGACCGCACGCGCGCGTGGTGCCCGGTCAAGCGGACGGTTCGGCGTCGGGTGTGCCCGCAGGGCCGGCCGGGGACGCGCAGGGCTTGTACACGGACGAGCGGGGCCCGCACGCGCGCGTGGAAGCCGCCGAAGAGCTCGCTCCGGCCGTCGGCGCCCCGCGCGGGGAGTGTGCCGACGGTGCCGCAGCGGCCGACGTGGACGGCCCCGCCTTCGAGGTGATCTACCTGCTGGAGGCCGAGGACACGGCCGTGGAGCGGCTGCGTGAGCGGCTCGACGCGCTCGGGGACTCGCTCGTCGTGGTCGGCGGCGACGGGCTGTGGAACGTCCATGTCCATGTCGACGACGCGGGCGCCGCCGTCGAGGCCGGTATCGAGGCCGGGCGGCCCTACCGGATCCGGATCACCCACTTCGGCGCAGGGGACGTGCACACCACCGGCGCCGAGCGGCCTCCCCGCGAGCGCGCCCAGCGTGCCGTCGTGGCCGTGGTGCCCGGCGAGGGCCTGGCCGGGCTGTACACCGAGGCCGGCGCGACCACCGTGCTCGCACGCCCCGGGGAGCCACCGGCGAGCGGCGAGCTCGTGCACGCCGTGCGGCGGGCCCACGCGCGCGAGGTCGTGCTGCTGCCCAACGACGCCGAGCTGCGCCACACCGCCGCCGCGGCGGCCGAGCAGGCCCGTACCGAGGGCATCCGCGTGGCCCTCATCCCGACCCGCTCGGCGGTCCAGGGCATCGCGGCGCTGGCCGTGCACGAGCCGGAACGCCGCTTCGACGAGGACGTGGTGTCGATGACCTCGGCGGCCGGCGCGACCCGCTACGCCGAGGTCACCGTCGCCGAACGCCAGGCCTGGACGATGGCCGGCATCTGCCAGGCCGGCGACGTACTCGGGCTGATCGACGGCGACGTGGCCGTGATCGGCTCGGACGTCACGGCCACCGCCGAAACCGTCCTGGACCGCATGCTCGCGGCCGGGGGCGAGATGGTCACCCTGGTGCTCGGCGACGAGGCTCCCGGCACCATCGCCGAGCACCTGGAGGGCCGGGTCCGCGAGGGGTACCTCGCCGTGGACACGGTCGTGTACCGGGGCGGGCGGCAGGGGGCCGTGCTGCTCATCGGCGTGGAGTAGGCGGAGCCACTCCTGCTCGTACGCCTACTCGACGAGCCGGAGCAGCTGCTCCGCCTCCGCCCGCCGGGCCCGCACCGCCTCGCCGTCGCCGTCCCCGTCGTCGGTCTCCGACGTGTCGCGTCCGTCGTAGGCCGCCAGCACCGCACGCGCGCGTGCCGCCGCGTCGTCCGGGCGGCCCAGTTCGGCCTCCAGCCGGCCCGCGGCGAGCTCGGCGCCGGTGCGGCTGTGCAGGGCGGCGTCCCCGAGGGAGGCGAACACCTCGGCCGACCGCAGCACTTGGGACAGGGCCTCCTCGAACACGGCCCGGGCCGAGGCGTCGTCGGCGTCGTCGGAGACGGAACGGGCCAGCAGGTCGCCGAACTGCCCGTGTGTATGGCCGAGTTCGGCGACGAGCTGCTGCCGGGACTCCGCGTCGGACGCCGCGTCCCGTGCCGCCTCGCCCTCCCGGACCGCCTCCGCCATCAGGGCGCGTGCCTCCTCGAGGCCGTCCTGCGCGCGCAACGCCAGCCAGGCGCGGGCGCGCAGGGAGCGGATCAGCCCGTGGACGTTGCCGAGTTCGCGCCACAGGCCGCCCGCGCGTGCGTAGGCCCGGTCCGCCTCCTCGGCCAGCCCGGCCTGCCCCAGGGACTCCCCGGCCAGGTGGGCCAGGGTCGCGTGGTCGTGCTGTTCGGGCCAGTGCCGGGCGATCTCGGCGGCCTGGAGACGCCGTTCGGCGGCGGCGTGGTGCTCGCCGAGTTCGCTCAGACAGTCGCCGAGCCACCACTGCGTCTGCACGATCGCCCCGTCGCCGTGCGTGTCGGCGGTCAGGTCGGGCAGCGCCGACTCCAGCACCTCCGCGGCCTCGGCCCACCGCATCTGCCGGAGCAGGAATCCGCCGAGCTGCTGCCGGGCCCAGGCGCCCAGGGTCGCGCTCTCGCCCGCCTCGTCGGCCCAGTGCGCGGCCTCCAGGGCATGCTGGGCGGCCTCCACGGCATCGCCCCGGCCGCCGACCAGCTCGGCGAGCTGGAGGTGCAGCTGGGCCCGTCCGGGCGCCTCCAGCTGGGTCCCGCCGTGCTCCAGGGCCGCCCGCAGCGCCCGTTCCGCCTCGGCCATGTCGCCGAGGTGGTGGGCCAGGGAGGCCAGCCGGGCCTCGTACTCCACGGCGAACCACGGCAGTCCCGCCGCGACGAACGCCGCCGCGCCCCGCGCGAACAATCCCGCGGCCGTCTTCAGATCCCCGCGCAGTCCGGCCAGCTCGGCGAGCATCGCCTGCGCCTCGGCGGCCCGCGCGGCCAGCCGCACGTCCTCCCCGGCCCGCCCGTCGACCAGTGCCAGGACCTCCCGGACAGCGGCTTCGGCCTCGCCGAGAACCGCCTCCGGGCCGTCGCGCTCGGCGTCCCCCTCTGCGAGACCTTCCCCGGCCTCGTGCGCCCGGCGCATCAGGATCCGGGCCCGGCCCATCAGGACGGACGCCGTCTGCCGTATCCCGGTGTCGCCGGCGGCGTACAGCGCGAGGATCTCGTCGCGGGGACCGGACACCGCCGCGAGTGCCGCGTCGACGTCACCCCCGAGAGCACGGACGTACGCCGCACGCGCGCGTGCCGCCAGGGCCTCACCGGGGTCGCCCGCCGCCGCGTACAGCTCCGCGGCCCGTTCGAAGAGGGCGGCGCCCTCCGGGCCGAGGCCCATCGCCTCGTGGTCGGCCAGTTCGGCCCGGTCGCGCGGGTCCAGCTCCACGCCCTCCGCGGCTTCGGCGACCGCCGCCCACGCCTCCACGGCGTTCGGCCGCAGGTTGTCCGACAGCCGCCGTGCCTCGGCCAGCAGGGCGGGCAGATCCGGCTGCCCGGTCGCGGCGGCGGTGACCACCGGGGGAGCGGGTGGCGGCACCGGCCGTACCGACCGCACTCCCAGCGGCAGCCGCTCCACCAGCGGGCGCTGCTCCATACGCGCGCGTGCCCGCTCGCTGACGTACGTCGTGCCGTTGCGCTCGTCGAAGCGGGCCGCCAGGGCGAGGGCCTCCGCACGCGCGTGCGTGGCCAGTTCACGGGCGGTCCACTCGCGGCCGGCCGGGCCGGGCACCTGCCGGTCACCCAGCCCCAGCCCGGTCAGACGGTCCATGAGCAGGGCCACCACGCTCATGAAGTCCAGCCTGCTCTGCGGCTGCCCGTCGTCGGTGAAGTACGCCGGCCGCTCCGCGAGCAGTTCGAGCCCGCGCGCCTCGTTGCCGGTGAGCGCACAGAACTCCACGTGCTCCGCGTAGGCGCCGCGCATGCTCTCCATGGCGCGCACGAGCCGCAGGCCCCGCAGGTGGTTCCCACGGGCCTCGTCCAGGCGGCCCAGCCGCAGCAGCGGCACCAGGGAGGAGGCCAGGGCCGCGTGCGGTTCATGGGCGCAGGCGTACTCGCCCTCCAGCACCGGCCGCCACAGCTCCAGCGCCTGCGCGTCCCGGCCCCGCTCCGCCTGCCACCAGCCCTGCCCGTGCAGTTCGCAGGCGTGGCAGTCGGACATGCGGTCCCGGTCGGCGGCCAGCCACGCGGCGTACGCCCGCTCGGCCCGCGCCAGGTCCCCCACATGCGCGGCCACGCTGTGCTCGGCGCTGCGCACGGCCCGCTCGGAGTATCCGGCGAGCCGGTAGCGGTGCTCCATCTCGCCGAGCCACTTCTCGATCGACGCGAGCGGGATGTGCGGCTGGTCCAGCATGCCGGACGACACCCACTTGAAGACCCAGTGCAGCGTGTGGGTCTCGTACTCGTCGAAGTTCTCGGGCCGTTCGTCCCACATGCGCAGCAGGCGCGCGAAGGGGACGAACATCTTCCCCTTCTCGGAGCTGTAGTTGTAGACCTTGAGCTGGTGTCCGAGCGCCTCGATCACGGCGAGCGGGACGTTCAGCTTCTCGGCGGCGGCCAGCAGTTCCTCGGCACGCGCGTTGCGGGCCGGGCCCTCCGGCTGCCCGGAGTTCTCCGCCATCGCCCGGCGCAGCGCGTCGAAGTCGGTGATCTCGCTCATGCCTGACCGTCCTCGCTGTGCGTGGCCCACTCCAGGAGGCCGATGAACGCGCGGTTGAGCAGCGCCGAGTCGGCGGGCCTGAGCGGCCGCTGCGCCATCAGCAGCGCCTGCCCGTACAGCGACTCCGTGGCGGTGCCGATCAGCTCCGGGTCGTGCAGCGAGCTGATCCGCCGGACGAGCGGGTTGAGGTGGTTGAGCACCAGACGCGCGCGTGGGGCGCTGCCGCGCAGGGAGCCGAGGATGCCCGCCCACAGGTCGTCGGCCTGTGCCTCGGCGTCGGCCCGGGCCTGTTCGTGCCGGGCGTCCCGGTCGTCGAGGTGCAGGGCGGGCAGGGAGAGCGGGTGGAAGGCCCGCAGCACGACGTCACAGCCCAGCGGGTCCAGCCGGGCCCGCGCCGCCGCCAGGAAGCCGGACAGGGCCAGCTCCTCGGCCGGATCGACCGCGTCCAGGTGCGCGGTCACCGTCTCCGCGTCCAGCTCGGCGACCGCGGTCCCCGGCCGCACCGAGGGCAGCGCCTCCACCAGCTCGCTGTCGTACGTGTAGCCGCCGTTGATCACGCCGATGCCCTGCGCGGACGCGATCGGCGCGACCTGCCGGTACTCCTCGACGGTCCGCGTGAAGTGCACCACCGGGTGCCGCTGCGCGAACTCCTCCAGGGACAGCCGCCCGTCGGTCGTCTCGAAGGGCAGCCACGGCAGCATCGTGCGCAGCATCTCCCGGTCGTGCCGGGCCAGGGACTTCACGCCCAGGTGGTGCACCGCGAGGAACGCGGCCAGCCGCTCCGGATCACCGGCGGCCAGACCGGTCAGCCAGGCCCGGATCCGCTCGCCCAGTGCCTCCCGTACGGCGGCCAGCGTCTCGTCCTCGTACAGCGCCTCGCGCGAGGCCGTCGGCCGCAGACTGTCCGTGTCCAGGACGCAGCGCACGAAGAACGCCCAGTCGGGCAGCAGCTGTTCGGCCCGCTCGGTCAGCAGCATGCCCTTGAGGTGCACGCGGTGTCCCGCGCGCTGGGCCGGGCTGACCGCCGACGGCAGCACGTACGCCACCCCGCGGACGCCGGCCAGCGGCACGGACAGGTCGATCGTGTCCAGCGGGGTGAAGCCGAACAGCCCGTGGCAGTGCCGGGCGAGGGCGACACGGCGGGTGGCCGGGCTCGGATACGACCGGTCCCAGGGCGCCGGCAGGTCGGTGACCGGCTCGTCGCCCACCCGGACGTCGTACGGCAGCAGCGACCCGAAGTCCCGGGCCAGCGCCTCGACCCGCTCGGGCGTGAGCCACTCCGCGGCCCCGGCCCGCGCCACCAGATGCACGGTGGTGCCCGGTTCGGGACGCTCGGCGTCCGGCAGCGTCCGCACGGTGTACGAGCCGTCGTCGGACGCCGTCCACTCCACCGGCGGCGCCCCGGGCGTACGGGCGCTCCGGCTGACCACCCGGATCCGCTCGGCGACGACGAAACAGGCCAGCAGGCCGATGCCGAACTGCCCGAGGAACTCGGAACGCGCCTCCTGAAGGCCCTCGGCACGCTTGGAACTGCGCCCGATCGTGGCGAGCAGGTCGTGCACGTCCGCCTCGGTGAGCCCGACGCCGGTGTCCTCGACACGCAGGGCGCCGCCCTCCGCGGACAGCCGCACCCGGGCCGGAGCCTCGGGTTCGGTCGTGCGTCTGGCGGTGATGGCGTCCACGGCGTTCTGCAGCAGTTCCCGCAGGTACACCTTGGGACTGGAGTAGAGGTGGTGGGAGAGCAGGTCCACCAGACCACGCAGGTCGACCTGGAACGTATGAGGTGACTGGGGCGAATGGGATGGCTGGGATGCCTGTGAGGTCTGGGAGTCCATCTTCACGGCGCCGGTGGGGGACTCGCGACGGCGCGGGGTCGGGCGGTCCCGGTGGGGCGGTGACCGCGAAAGAGGGCCGGGAGCGCGTCATCCTAAGGCCCGAACCAGCCGCCTGACCAGGGATTTCCGGGACGTATACGGCGACCTGCGCCACGGCCTCTACGGCATTGTCAGTGGCGTGGTGTGCAATGGATCTCGTGCCCGCACTTCACGAACCGCTGCGACAACCACTGAAGTCGGTGCTCGGCCCCGCCACCGCGAAGGTGATGGCCGAGCACCTCGGCCTGCTCACCGTCGGCGATCTCCTCCACCACTACCCGCGCAGATACGAGGAGCGCGGCCAGCTCACGCACCTCGCCGACCTCCCCATGGACGAGCACGTCACGGTGGTCGCCCAGGTCGCCGACGCCCGCCTGCACACCTTCGCCTCCGCCAGGGCCCCGCGCGGCAAGGGCCAGCGCCTGGAGGTCACGATCACGGACGGCAGCGGCCGCCTCCAACTGGTCTTCTTCGGCAACGGCGTTCACAAGCCCCACAAGGAGCTCCTGCCGGGCACCCGCGCGATGTTCGCGGGCAAGGTCTCCGTCTTCAACCGCCGCCTCCAACTGGCCCACCCGGCCTACGAGTTGCTGCGGGGCGATCCTGAGGAGTCCGTCGAGACATGGGCCGGCGCCCTGATCCCGATCTACCCGGCCACCGCCAAGCTGGAGTCCTGGAAGATCGGCAAGGCGCTCCAGACGGTCCTGCCCACCGCCCAGGAGGCCGTCGACCCGCTGCCGGAATCCCTGCGCCGGGGCCGCGGTCTGGTCCCCCTCCCCGAGGCCCTCCTGAAGATCCACCGCCCGCACACCAAGGCGGACATCGAGGACGCCCGCGCCCGCCTCAAATGGGACGAGGCCTTCGTCCTCCAGGTCGCCCTGGCCCGCCGCCGCCACGCGGACGCCCAGCTCCCGGCGGTCCCCCGCAAACCCAGCCCCGACGGCCTCCTCACGGCCTTCGACGCCCGCCTCCCGTTCACCCTCACCGAGGGCCAGCAGCGTGTCTCCCGGGAGATCTTCGAGGATTTGGCGACCGAGCATCCGATGCACCGCCTGCTCCAGGGAGAGGTCGGATCGGGCAAGGCCCAGCCGCTCGACTCGCTGGTGCTCACACCCATGGGCTTCCGCCCCATGGGGGATCTGCGGGTGGGCGACGAGGTGGTGGTGCCGGACGGGGACATCGCGCTGATCGACGGCGTCTTTCCTCAGGGAGAGCGCGATGTGTGGCGCTTGGTCCTGTCCGACGGGAGTTCCGTCGAGTGCGACGACGAGCATCTCTGGATCGTCGGCACGAGCTGCGGTTGGCACCGTGGTCAGGCTCCCAAGATCATGACGACCCGGGAGATCCGTCTCGACACGTTCAAGGCCAACGGGTCGTCGAAGTGGTACATCCCGCCGGCAAAGCCGGTCGATCTCGGCGGCGACGCCGGGCTGCCCCTCGACCCGTACCTGATCGGACTGCTGCTGGGGGACGGTTCGTTCCAGCACAATCTCCGTCTTTCCACCATCGACGACGAGATCCGTGACGCGGTAGCGGCGGCAGTAGCGCCCGAATGCCGACTGGTACCGGTGAAGGGATCGCACGGTGACTACACGATCCAGCTCAAGCAGCGTGCCGGGGGAGTGCGCAACCCGGTGATCCAGGTCCTGCGCGAGTTGGGCCTCTGGGGAACGACGTCCCACGACAAGTTCGTCCCCCGGGATTTCAAGAACGCTCCGATCAAGGACCGTCTCGCGGTGTTGCAGGGGCTTCTGGACACGGACGGCACTGTCCACGCCGACGGCATGAACATCTCCCTCTGCTCGGCTTCGCGCCGACTCGCGGAGGACGTCGCATGGCTCGTACGTTCTCTGGGCGGCCGGGCGCGAGTGCTGCCGAAGAAAGCCGCGTACAACGTGCAGGTGTCCCTGCCGGACGCTTACGCCCCGTTCCGGCTCACCCGCAAAGCAGCACGCGTGAGTCCGAGGCCGAAGTACAACACGTTCCGACGCGGCATCCGGGCGGTCGAGTACGTGGGGCGGAAGCCCGTCCAGTGCATCAGCGTCGCCCACCCGAGCCATGCATACGTCACCGACAACTTCACCGTCACCCACAACACCATGGTCGCCCTGCGCGCCATGCTCGCCGTGGTCGACGCCGGCGGCCAGGCCGCCATGCTCGCGCCCACCGAAGTGCTCGCCCAGCAGCACCACCGGTCGATCGTCGAGATGATGGGCGAACTGGCCGAGGGCGGCATGCTGGGCGGGTCCGAGCAGGGCACCAAGGTGGTGCTGCTCACCGGATCCATGGGCGCGGCCGCCCGCCGCCAGGCCCTGCTCGACCTCACGACCGGCGAGGCCGGCATCGTCATCGGCACGCACGCGCTGATCGAGGACAAGGTGCAGTTCCACGATCTGGGCCTGGTCGTGGTCGACGAACAGCACCGCTTCGGCGTCGAGCAGCGCGACGCCCTGCGCGGCAAGGGCAAGCAGCCCCCGCACCTCCTGGTCATGACGGCCACGCCGATTCCGCGCACGGTCGCCATGACGGTCTTCGGCGACCTGGAGACCTCCGTCCTCGACCAGCTCCCGGCCGGCCGCTCGCCGATCGCCAGCCATGTCGTCCCGGCCGCCGACAAGCCGCACTTCCTGTCCCGCGCCTGGGAACGGGTCCGCGAGGAAGCGGGCAACGGCCATCAGGCGTACGTGGTCTGCCCCCGCATCGGCGACGAGGAGGACGACCCGAAGAAGACCGGCAAGAAGAAGTCCCCGGAGGCCGCGGCGTCCCCCGAGGACGCCGCCGAGAAGCGCCCGCCCCTCGCCGTCCTCGACGTCGCCGAACAGCTCTCCAAGGGCCCCCTGAAGGGCCTCCGCGTCGAGGTGCTGCACGGCCGTATGCACCCCGACGACAAGGACGCGGTCATGCGCCGCTTCGCCGCCGGCGACACGGACGTCCTGGTCGCCACCACGGTCATCGAGGTCGGCGTCAACGTCCCCAACGCCACGGTCATGGTGATCATGGACGCCGACCGCTTCGGCGTCTCCCAACTCCACCAGCTGCGCGGCCGCGTCGGCCGTGGCTCGGCCCCCGGCCTGTGCCTCCTGGTCAGCGAGATGCCCGAGGCGAGCCCCGCCCGCCAGCGCCTGAACGCGGTCGCCTCCACGCTCGACGGCTTCGAACTCTCCCGCATCGACCTGGAACAACGCCGGGAGGGCGACGTCCTCGGCCAGGCCCAGTCGGGCGCCCGCACCAGCCTGCGGATGCTCGCGGTCATCGAGGACGAGGAGATCATCGCCGAGGCCCGGGAGGAGGCGGCGGCTGTCGTGGCGAAGGACCCGGAGCTGACCAGCCTCCCGGCGCTGCGGACGGCGTTGGACGCCCTTCTGGACGAGGAGAGGGAGCAATATCTGGAAAAGGGGTGAGTGAAGCCGACCCGAGGGGCGCGGGGCTGTAGTCCATATGCGGCTACCGCCGCGCGGGCACGACCAGCCACACTGATACGTGAAGCCGCCCACAACCAAGGATCGAAGATGACCCGCGTGATCGCCGGCACAGCCGGCGGACGTCGCCTGGCCGTACCCCCAGGCACCGGTACCCGCCCCACCTCCGACCGCGCACGCGAAGGTCTCTTCTCCACCTGGCAGTCCCTCCTCGGCGGCCCCCTGGAAGGCGAACGCGTCCTCGACCTCTACGCGGGATCAGGAGCCGTGGGCCTGGAGGCCCTCTCCCGGGGCGCGGGCCACGCCCTCCTCGTCGAGGCCGACGCGCGAGCGGCCCGCACGGTCCGCGACAACGTGAAGTCCCTCGGACTCCCCGGCGCCGAGGTCAGATCAGGCAAAGCGGAACAGATCATCCGCACGACACCCCCCGGCGACCCGTACGACCTCGTCTTCCTCGACCCGCCGTACGCCGTCACGGACGACGATCTTCGCGAGATCCTGCTCACACTCCGCTCGGAAGGCTGGCTCGCCGAAGAAGCCCTCGTCACCGTGGAGCGCAGCACCAGAGGCGGTGCATTCCGATGGCCCGAGGGTTTCGAAGCCCTCCGGGCCCGTCGGTACGGCGAGGGAACGTTTTGGTACGGTCGCGCCGCCTCTACGTGCGAAGACGCACGATGACCGGACCGGAGAGCGAGGGATCACAAGTGCGCCGCGCCGTATGTCCCGGGTCGTTCGACCCGATCACCAACGGACACCTCGACATCATCTCCCGCGCCTCCAGGCTGTACGACGAGGTCTACGTCGCGGTGATGATCAACCAGTCGAAGAAGGGCCTGTTCGAGATCGACGAACGGATCGACCTGATCCGCCGGGTCACCGCCGAGTACGGCAACGTCCGCGTCGAGGCCTTCCACGGCCTGCTCGTCGACTTCTGCAAGCAGCGCGAGATCCCCGCCATCGTCAAGGGTCTGCGCGCGGTCAGCGACTTCGACTACGAGCTCCAGATGGCCCAGATGAACAACGGCCTCTCGGGCGTGGAGACCCTCTTCATACCCACCAACCCCACCTACAGCTTCCTGTCGTCCTCCCTGGTCAAGGAGGTCGCGACCTGGGGCGGGGACGTCTCCCACCTGGTCCCCGCGGAGGTCCTCCAGGTCCTCGGCGAGCGCCTGCGGAAGGACTGAACACGCCCCGGGCGCCCCACGGGACCCTGACGCCCCGTCACCCGGTGTTCCCCGGGGACCCCGTGGCCGTACAGTCGTCCCGTCCGTCTCCAACGCATCTGTAGAGAGTGGCGAGCACACGGTGGACGTGCAGAAGAAGCTCGACGAGATCGTCGCCGCGGTCTCCGGCGCCCGGTCCATGCCCATGTCGGCCTCGTGCGTGGTCAACCGCGCCGAACTGCTCTCCATGCTGGAAGAGGTGCGCGCGGCGCTGCCCGGCTCCCTCGCCCAGGCGCAGGAGCTGATCGGCGACCGCGAGCAGATGGTCGAACAGGCCCGCCAGGAGGCCGAGCGGATCATCCAGAGCGCGCACGCCGAGCGCGGCTCCCTGATCTCCGACACCGAGGTCGCCCGCCGTTCCCAGGCCGAGGCCGACCGGATCCTCGCCGAGGCCCGCCGGGAGGCCGAGGAGATCCGCGCCGAGGCCGACGACTACGTCGACTCCAAGCTCGCCAACTTCGAGGTCGTCCTCACCAAGACCCTGGGCTCGGTCGGCCGCGGCCGCGAGAAGCTCCTCGGCACCGGCCCCGGCACCGACGAGCAGGGCTACGAGGACGAGGACGCTCCCGAGCGCAGCCACGACCCGGAGACCCAGCGCCGCAGCGCCGACGAGTACGTCGACGTCAAGCTCGGCGCCTTCGAGGCGGTCCTCGCCAAGACCCTGGAGGCCGTCGGCCGCGGCCGGCAGAAGCTGCACGGCCGGATCGCCACCGACGACCTCGGCGCCCTCGCCGACGACACCGGCACCGTCCAGCACACCAGCGACGCCGACTACCTCGCCGGCCTGGCCGCCCTCCCGGAGGAGAAGCCCCCGGCCGAGCAGCCCGCCCAGCAGCAGGACTACGGACAGCCTCAGCCTGCCTACGCCTACCAACAGCAGCCCGACCCCTACGGCGGCTACCCGCAGCAGCAGGCGTACGCCGCCCAGCAGGACCCGTACGGCTACCAGCAGGCCGATCCCTACGCCTACCAGGGCTACGACCCGCAGCAGGCCGCGTACGACCCGAACCAGGCCCAGCAGGCCCAGCAGGGGCAGCAGAGCTCCCAGAACGACCAGGGATACGCCCTGGACGAGACCAGCCTCTTCGACACCGGCATGATCAGCGCCGAGCAGCTCCGGGCCTACGAGCAGGGCCGCGGCAACGGCTGAGCACCGGATTGGGCCGACAGGCAAAGGTCCAGTATCCTGGCTGTTCGGTCGCGCGTACGTCCGCGATCAACGCTGCCCGGGAACACCGAAGGGCGGCGTCCCCCTCAGCTCGGCAGATCGAAAGCAGGAATGGCTCTGAACGCCCGCCTCGACCACCGCAACCCCCTCGTGTTCGACACGCACGAGCTGGGTCGGCGGCCCGGTGCGCTTCAGCGTCTGACCCGCACGGTCGACGCTCCCAAGGACTTCGGCCTCAAGGAAGTCATCGGAGTGCCGGAAGGCGCCCCGGTGGAGCTCCAACTCCGTCTGGAGTCGGTCATGGAAGGGGTGCTCGTCACAGGCACCGCCCGTGCCGCCGCCGAGGGGGAGTGCGTAAGGTGTCTGGAGCCGCTTCAGCTCGACGTCGAAGCGGAGTTCCAGGAGATGTTCTCGTACCCTGACGCCGACGACCGGGGCCGCGTGATCGCGGAACCGGGCGACGACGCCGAGGACGACGAGGACAGGCTCTTCCTCGAGGACGGCCTGTTCGACCTCGAGCCAGTGCTGCGTGATGCGGTGGTGCTCGCACTGCCGATGCAGCCGGTGTGCCAGGAAGACTGCCCTGGTCTGTGTGCCGAGTGCGGCGCACGGCTGGCGGACGACCCGGACCACCACCATGACGCCGTCGACATCCGTTGGGCGGCATTGCAGGGACTCGCCGACACCATGTCGGACGGCGAGAAGGACGAGATGAGCGGCGCCGAACCGGGCGTCGACGAGAAGCAGGAGAAGTAGCCGTGGCTGTTCCGAAGCGGAAGATGTCGCGCAGCAACACGCGCCACCGCCGGTCGCAGTGGAAGGCTGCGGTCCCCACCCTGGTTGCGTGCGAGCGCTGCCACGAGCCCAAGCAGCAGCACATCGCGTGCCCCTCGTGCGGCACTTACAACAAGCGCCAGGTCCTCGAGGTCTGAGCGGCTGGTGAGAGGCACTGTGTCCACGCCTAAGAACAAGTCTTCCCGCGTGAGCGGGAGCGCAACGGCGGACAACCAGGCCTCGTCCCACACGCTTCTGGAAGGGCGGCTCGGCTACAAGGTCGAGTCCGCCCTTCTGGTGCGAGCACTGACCCACCGGTCGTACGCATACGAGAACGGCGGTCTGCCGACCAACGAGCGTCTGGAGTTCCTCGGGGACTCCGTGCTCGGCCTGGTCGTCACGGACACGCTGTACCGCACCCACCCCGACCTGCCTGAAGGCCAGCTGGCCAAACTGCGGGCCGCGGTGGTGAACTCGCGTGCGCTTGCGGAGGTGGGGCGCGGGCTCGACCTGGGCTCCTTCATCCGGCTCGGCCGGGGTGAAGAGGGCACGGGCGGCCGGGACAAGGCGTCCATCCTCGCCGACACCCTCGAAGCGGTGATCGGCGCGGTCTACCTCGACCAAGGGCTGGACTCGGCGGCGGAGCTGGTGCACCGCCTGTTCGACCCGCTGATCGAGAAATCCTCGAACCTCGGAGCCGGCCTGGACTGGAAGACCAGTCTCCAGGAGCTCACCGCGACCGAAGGGCTCGGCGTGCCCGAGTACCTGGTCACGGAGACCGGCCCCGACCACGAGAAAACCTTCACTGCTGCCGCCCGCGTCGGAGGCGTCTCGTACGGCACCGGCACCGGCCGCAGCAAGAAGGAGGCGGAGCAGCAGGCCGCCGAGTCCGCCTGGCGGTCCATCCGGGCCGCGGCGGACGAGCGCGCCAAGGCGGCCAAGGCCGCCGAGGCGACGCAGACGGCGGCGGCTCAGGCCGCCCACACGGCCGTCGACGGCAGCGTCGACGGCTGACAGCCGCCGCCCCCCCGGCACCCCAGCCGGGCGGTGGCACAGCACAGCGCACCCGAGCGCCCGCCCCTGCCCGGGGCGGGCGCTCGGGTCATCCGCAGGTACGTGACGGGGGACCCCATGCCCGAGTTGCCCGAGGTCGAGGTCGTACGGCGCGGTCTGGAGCGGTGGGTCGCCCACCGGACCGTCGCCGAGGCCGAGGTGCTGCACCCGCGTGCGGTGCGCCGCCACCTCGCGGGCGCCGACGACTTCGCGCACCGCCTGAAGGGCCACCGCATCGGCGTCCCGAGCCGCCGCGGCAAGTACCTGTGGCTGCCCCTGGAGGACACGGACCAGTCGATCCTGGCCCACCTCGGCATGAGCGGACAGCTGCTGGTCCAGCCGCAGACGGCCCCGGACGAGAAACACCTGCGCATCCGCGTCCGCTTCACCGACGCCCTGGACACCGAGCTCCGCTTCGTCGACCAGCGCACCTTCGGCGGTCTGTCACTGCACGACAACACCCCCGACGGCCTGCCCGACGTCATCGCCCACATCGCCCGCGACCCGCTCGACCCGCTCTTCGACGACGAGGCCTTCCACCGGGCGCTGCGCCGCAAGCGGTCCACGATCAAGCGGGCCCTGCTCGACCAGTCGCTGATCAGCGGCGTCGGCAACATCTACGCGGACGAGGCCCTGTGGCGCGCCCGCATCCACTACGAGCGCCCGACCGCGACCTTCACGCGCCCGCGCACCCTGCTGCTCCTCGGCCATGTGCGGGACGTCATGAACGCGGCCCTCGCGGTGGGCGGCACCAGCTTCGACAGCCTGTACGTCAACGTCAACGGCGAGTCGGGCTACTTCGACCGGTCCCTCGACGCGTACGGCCGCGAGGGCCTGCCCTGCCGGCGCTGCGGCACCCCGATGCGCCGACGGCCCTGGATGAACCGGTCGAGCTACTACTGCCCGAAGTGCCAGCGGCCCCCGCGGATCAGGCCCTAGCCGCGTCGTACCGCTCCCGCGCGGCCAGTACGTCGTCCATGCTGCCCTCCACGAAGTGGATCAGGGCGAGCAGCCGCTCGGCCACGCCGTGTCCCAGCGGTGTCAGTTCGTAGTCCACGCGGGGCGGGTTGGTCGGCTGTGCCTCGCGGTGCACCAGGCCGTCGCGCTCCAGCGCGTGCAGCGTCTGGGACAGCATCTTCTCGCTGACGCCGTCGACGCGGCGACGCAGCTCGTTGAAGCGGAGCGAGCCCTCGTACAGGGCGCCCAGCGTCAGTGCGCCCCAGCGGCCCGTGACGTGCTCCAGCGTGCCGCGCGAGGGGCAGACTCTGGCGAACACGTTGTACGGGAGGTCGCCCAGCCCCGCCGTGAGCTCCTGGGTGGTGGTCATATGCCCAGCCTACGCCAGCGCAGCGCTGACCAACAGGTTGCGCTAACTTTTGGTTAGTGCGAGAGCCTAGTAGCCGAAGTTCTGGGTCCACCACGGGCCACCCGACCCGAGCTCGACACCCACGCCCAGCGTCTTGAAGTCGCAGTTCAGGATGTTGGCGCGGTGGCCGGGGCTGTTCATCCAGGCGTCCATCACGGCCGCGGCGTCGGCCTGGCCACGGGCTATGTTCTCCCCGCCGAGGTTGGATATCCCGGCCTTCTCGGCCCGGTCCCACGGCGTCCTGCCGTCCGGGTCGGTGTGGTCGAAGAACCCCCGGGCGGCCATGTCCTCGCTGTAGTTCTGCGCCAGCTCGGTCAGCGCGCTGTTCGCGGCGACCGGGCTGCAGCCCACCTGTGCCCGCTCCTCGTTCACGAGCTTGAGCACCTGGGCCGCGGCGGCGGACTCCTCGGAGAGGGCGGCGGGCGCGCTGGGCTTCTGCGGCGCCTTCGTGGCCGTACGGGAGGGGGTGTTGTCCGGCTTCTCGCGGGGGGTGACCGCCGGCTTCTTCTTCTCCGGGGTCTTTTCCGGGGTCTTCTCCGGGGTCTTCTCCGGCGTCTTCGTCGGCGCGGCCGACGACTTCGAGGCGGACGGCGACGGCGACAGGGAGCGCTCGGCGTCCCGGCTCGTGGGCGCGCCGTCCCGGCCGTCGGCGCTGCCGGTGGTGCCGCCCTGCTCGGTCGGGGTGTTCGTCGGTGTGTCCCCGGCCTGCACCTTGTCGGCGCCGCCGTTGTCCCCGCCGAGCTTGTAGTTCTCGAGGCCGGGCACCGCGCCCGTGGCGACCGCGACCGTGCCGAGGGCGACCGCCGCGGACACACCGAGCAGCCCGGTGCGCATCGGCCGCGCGGCCTTCTTCCGGCGGCGGTGCGAGCCCGGGCGCCGGGCGCCGCCGTCGGGCGTGAAGCCGCCGTCGGCGAAGCCGGCCGTCTCGGCGGTCCGGGCGTCATGGCCGCCACCCCGCTCGGAGGCGCCCGTGGCGAACAGGTAAGCCTCGCTCTTCGCGTAGGTGTCGGCGTACGCCTCGGGGTTCAGGTAGGGCGCGATGCCCATCGTCGGGCCGTCTCCCGCGGTGGGGTGCAGCGGGTCGTGGCCCTCCGCGAAGCCGTCGGCGCGACCCGTGGCGGCGCGGCCGGCGGCGGAGCGTCGGTGGCGTCCCATGTCCTGGCCTTCCTCGTCCTGGCGGTCGACTCGTCCTCGAGATCAACACCAAACTCACGCGATCGTGTGAGTTTCATATGAGATTCGTTGGGTGGGGACGGTACCGCATGGCGCAAGTGGAGGAAGTGCCCGGAGGGAAGATCGGGCGGTTAGGTTGCGGTCATGAGCGAGGATGTGCGACTGGTCGCCTGGGTGCGTGGACGCGTCCAAGGTGTGGGTTTCCGCTGGTTCACACGGGCCAAGGCCCTGGAGATCGGCGGCCTGAGTGGTTTTGCTCTCAATTTGGGCGACGGACGCGTCCAAGTGGTCGCGGAGGGCGCGCGAGAGGGCTGTGAAGGCCTGCTGGAGTGGCTCCGGAGTGACGACACGCCCGGCCGCGTGGACGGCGTCACCGAGATCTGGGACACACCGCGTGGCGGCTACGAAGGCTTCGCCATCCGCTGATCCCACACCGTCGGCGGCCCTGGGGGCCGCCCGCGGACCGGTCGCCGAAGGCCGCCCAGGACGGAAACTTGCTGGTGATTGCAAGAATCACTTGCCTTGGCCAACCGCACACGCAAGGATGATCGTCACGCCCCGAGGGCCCCGCAGAAGCCGCAGCACCGCCGTTCCAGGCCGTGTGCGCCCGGGTCGTCCGCCAATACGGGGCGTGATCGTGTTGACCGTCAAACTTTTTGGTGAGACGCTGAAAGCACCCCGCGCACCTAGCTGTTTGGCATGGCTGAACGGCAGTACAACTCCAGGCCCTGCCAAGCATCGCGGGTGCGAATCCCTCACGACCCACACCGCATCGGTCGGTCACGCATTGTGGAGGACCATCCATCATGGCAAAGGCGCTTCTCGGTTACGTCGGCGGCTCCGACCCTCGACTCCTCGCCGAGATGCGACGGCTCCAGCAGCGCGTCCAGGACCTGGAATCCGAGCTCGTACGGATCCAGACTGAGAACGAGGCGCTGACGGCTGCCGCTTCTCACGACAGGATCATGGAGAGCGTTGACGCACACCAGGCGGAGCCTGCGCTCACCTGATCACTGCACCGCTCCACAACAGCACCGCAGTGGTTGGGCCCGCCCGTCATAACCGCTGAGTTGTCAGAAGTGCAAGGGACGCCGTAGGCGTCCCTTCTTTCTTGCCCCCGCATCCTTTCACCGTCTTTAACGTCTGGTCTGCCCTGTGCGTTCAGTGGCGAAACCGTGGGTTCATGGAGTGAGACGAACCCGAACGGTAGAGTCCGGCGGCGTGCACCTCAAGGCCCTGACCCTCCGCGGGTTCAAGTCGTTCGCCTCGGCGACCACACTCCGGTTCGAGCCGGGAATCACGTGCGTCGTCGGACCGAACGGCTCGGGCAAGTCCAACGTCGTCGACGCGCTCAGCTGGGTCATGGGCGAGCAGGGAGCCAAGTCGCTGCGCGGCGGCAAGATGGAGGACGTCATCTTCGCCGGCACCACCGGCCGCCCGCCGCTGGGCCGCGCCGAGGTGTCCCTGACCATCGACAACTCCGACGGGGCCCTGCCCATCGAGTACGCCGAGGTCACCATCACGCGGATCATGTTCCGCAACGGCGGCAGCGAGTACCAGATCAACGGCGACACCTGCCGCCTCCTCGACATCCAGGAACTGCTCTCCGACTCCGGCATCGGCCGCGAGATGCACGTCATCGTCGGACAGGGCCAGCTCGACTCCGTGCTGCACGCCGACCCGATGGGCCGCCGCGCCTTCATCGAGGAGGCCGCCGGCGTCCTCAAGCACCGCAAGCGCAAAGAGAAGGCGCTGCGCAAGCTGGACGCGATGCAGGCCAACCTCGCGCGCGTGCAGGACCTCACCGACGAACTCAGACGGCAGCTCAAGCCCCTCGGCCGCCAGGCCGCTGTCGCGCGCCGGGCCGCCGTCATCCAGGCCGACCTGCGCGACGCCCGGCTGCGCCTGCTGGCCGACGACCTCGTACGGCTCCGGGAAGCCCTCAAGGCAGAGGTCGCCGACGAGGCCGCGCTGAAGGAACGCAAGGAGGCCGCCGAGCAGGAGCTGCGCAAGGCGCTCCAGCGGGAGGCGCTCCTGGAGGACGAGGTACGGCAGCTCACGCCGCGCCTCCAGCGCGCCCAGCAGACCTGGTACGAGCTCTCCCAGCTCGCCGAGCGGGTGCGCGGCACGATCTCGCTGGCCGACGCCCGCGTGAAGAGCGCCACCTCCGCGCCCCCCGAGGAACGGCGCGGCCGCGACCCGGAGGACATGGAGCGCGAGGCCGCCCGCATCCGCGAGCAGGAGGCCGAGCTGGAGGCGGCCCTGGAGGCGGCCGAACGTGCCCTGGAGGACACGGTCGCCCACCGCGCCGAGCTGGAACGCGCCCTGACCCAGGAGGAACGGCGCCTCAGGGACGCCGCCCGCGCCATCGCCGACCGGCGCGAGGGACTGGCCCGGCTCAGCGGCCAGGTCAACGCCGCCCGCTCCCGCGCCGCCTCCGCCCAGGCCGAGATCGAACGCCTGGCCGCCGCCCGCGACGAGGCGCAGGAACGTGCCGTCGCCGCGCAGGAGGAGTACGAGGCACTCAAGGCCGAGGTCGACGGCCTCGACGCCTCAGACGCTGAACTCGCCGAGCAGCACGAGGCCGCGAAGCAGCAGCTCGCCGAGGCCGAGGCCGCCCTCACGGCAGCCCGCGAGGCGACCACGGCGGCGGAACGCGGCCGCGCCGCGACCCAGGCCCGCCATGAGGCCCTGGCGCTCGGGCTGCGCCGCAAGGACGGCACCGGGATACTGCTCGCGGCGAAGGACCGTCTCTCCGGCATCCTCGGCCCGGCGGCGGAACTCCTGACGGTGACCCCGGGGCACGAAGTCGCCCTCGCGGCTGCCTTCGGAGCCGCGGCGGACGCGATCGCGGTGACCAGTCCGTCCTCGGCAGCAGACGCGATCAGACTCCTGCGTAAACAGGACGGAGGCCGGGCGACTCTGCTCCTGGCAGGAGACGCTCACCCTGGGGGCGCGGGGAACGGCGCGACCGGCCATGACGATCCCGCAGACGCACGACACCCCTTCGCCGCCGACCTGGTCCGCGGCCCCGCCGACCTCATGCCTGCCGTCCGGCGGCTGCTCCACGGCATCGTCGTCGTCAGCACCCTCGAAGACGCCGAAGACCTCGTCTACGCCCACCCCGATCTCACCGCCGTCACGACCGAAGGCGACCTCCTCGGCGCCCACTTCGCCCACGGCGGCTCCGCAGGCGCCCCCAGCCTCCTCGAAGTACAGGCGTCCGTCGACGAGGCCGCCGCCGAGCTGGAAGAGCTGGCCGTGCGCTGCGAGGAGCTGGCCGAGGTCCAGCATGAGGCCGTCGAACGGCGCAAGGAGTGCGCGGCGCTCGTCGAGGAGCTGGGGGAGCGGCGCCGGGCCGCCGACCGGGAGAAGTCCGCCGTCGCCCAGCAGCTCGGCCGGCTGGCCGGGCAGGCCCGGGGAGCCGCGGGGGAGGCCGAGCGGTCCGCCGCCGCCGCGGCCCGGGCACAGGAGGCCCTCGACCGGGCACTCGCGGAGGTCGAGGAACTCGCCGAGCGGCTCGCCGTCGCCGAGGAGATGCCGATCGAGGAGGAGCCCGATACCTCCGTACGGGACCGGCTCGCCGCCGACGGGGCCAACGCCCGCCAGACGGAGATGGAGGCCCGCCTCCAGGTCCGTACGCACGAGGAACGGGTGAAGGGTCTGGCCGGGCGGGCCGACTCCCTGGACCGGGCCGCCCGCGCGGAGCGCGAGGCACGCGCGCGTGCCGAGCAGCGGCGGGCCCGGCTGCGCCACGAGGCGGCCGTCGCCGAGGCCGTCGGCTCGGGTGCCCGGCAGCTGCTCGCCCACGTCGAGGTCTCCCTCGCCCGCGCGGACGAGGAACGCACCGCCGCCGAGGCCGCCAAGGCCCGCCGTGAACAGGAACTCGCCCGCGCCCGCACCGAGGGGCGCGATCTCAAGGCCGAACTCGACAAGTTGACGGATTCGGTCCACCGCGGCGAGGTACTCGGCGCCGAGAAGCGGCTGCGGATCGAGCAGCTGGAGACCAAGGCGCTGGAGGAGCTGGGTGTCGAACCGGCGGGGCTGGTGGCGGAGTACGGACCGCACCAGCTCGTGCCGCCCTCGCCCCCCGCCGAGGGCGAGGAGCTGCCGGAGGATCCGGAGCACCCGCGCAACCGGCCCAGGCCGTTCGTCCGGGCCGAGCAGGAGAAGCGCCTGAAGGCCGCCGAGCGTGCCTACCAGCAGCTCGGCAAGGTGAACCCGCTCGCCCTGGAGGAGTTCGCGGCGCTGGAGGAACGCCACCAGTTCCTCAGCGAGCAGCTCGAGGACCTCAAGAAGACGCGGGCGGATCTCCTTCAGGTGGTGAAGGAGGTCGACGAGCGCGTCGAGCAGGTCTTCACGGAGGCCTACCGGGACACGGCCCGGGAGTTCGAGGGCGTCTTCAGCCGGCTGTTCCCGGGTGGTGAGGGGCGGCTGATCCTGACCGACCCCGACAACATGCTCACCACGGGCGTGGACGTCGAGGCCCGGCCGCCGGGCAAGAAGGTCAAGCGGCTGTCGCTGCTCTCCGGCGGGGAGCGGTCGCTGACCGCCGTGGCACTGCTCGTGTCGATCTTCAAGGCCCGGCCCAGCCCGTTCTACGTCATGGACGAGGTCGAGGCCGCACTCGACGACACCAACCTCCAGCGGCTCATCCGGATCATGCAGGAGCTCCAGAAAGCCTCCCAGCTGATCGTGATCACCCACCAGAAGCGCACGATGGAGGTCGCCGACGCGCTCTACGGCGTCTCCATGCAGGGCGACGGTGTGTCAAAGGTCATCAGCCAGCGCCTCCGCTAGATGAGTGTGCTTTACACCGGTCTCACCTGCGGCTCTCGGTGACTTCAATACTTGAACACATCACCGACACACTCCTGCTCCAGATTCACAGCTACTGACCTATTGACTTCGAAACTTGAAGGCATAGTCTCGGCAACGTTCCTTTTACCTTCAGGTACCTTCAGGTGGCACCTCGAAGGCTGATTCGCTCCGGCAGCGTTGCCGGTGGCCCGAGGAGTACACGTGACCAGCACAGCGCAGGCATCCAGGTCAGGAGCCAGGACGGCTCATCCCGATCATCTCGGGCACGTCATCTTCATCGCGGCGGCGGCCGCGATGGGCGGTTTCCTCTTCGGCTACGACAGTTCCGTGATCAACGGCGCCGTCGAGGCCATCCGCGACCGCTACGACGTCGGCTCCGCAGCCCTGGCCCAGGTCATCGCCATCGCCCTCATCGGCTGCGCCATAGGCGCCGCGACCGCCGGCCGTATCGCCGACCGCATCGGCCGCATCCGGTGCATGCAGATCGCCGCCGTCCTCTTCACCGTCAGCGCCGTCGGCTCCGCGCTGCCGTTCGCGCTGTGGGACCTCGCCTTCTGGCGCGTCGTCGGCGGCTTCGCCATCGGCATGGCCTCCGTGATCGGCCCGGCCTACATCGCCGAAGTCGCCCCGCCCGCCTACCGCGGCCGGCTCGGCTCCTTCCAGCAGGCCGCGATCGTCATCGGCATCGCCGTGTCGCAGCTGGTCAACTGGGGTGTACTGAACGCCGCCGACGGCGACCAGCGCGGCAAGCTGATGGGCCTGGAGGCCTGGCAGGTCATGCTCGGCGTCATGGTCGTCCCGGCCGTCCTCTACGGGCTGCTCTCCTTCGTCATCCCCGAGTCCCCGCGCTTCCTCATCTCCGTCGGCAAGCACGAGCGCGCCCGGGAGATCCTCACCGAGGTCGAGGGCAAGGACGTCGACCTGGACGCCCGTGTCACCGAGATCGAGCACGCCATGAAGAGCGAGCACAAGTCCAGCTTCAAGGACCTGCTCGGCGGCAGCTTCTTCTTCAAGCCGATCGTCTGGATCGGCATCGGCCTGTCGGTCTTCCAGCAGTTCGTCGGCATCAACGTCGCGTTCTACTACTCCTCGACGCTGTGGCAGTCGGTCGGCGTCGACCCGACGGACTCGTTCTTCTACTCCTTCACCACGTCGATCATCAACATCGTCGGCACCGTGATCGCGATGATCTTCGTCGACCGCGTCGGCCGCAAGCCGCTGGCCCTCATTGGCTCGGTCGGCATGGTGATCGGTCTCGCGCTGGAGGCCTGGGCGTTCTCCTACGACCTGGTCGACGGCCAGCTGCCCGCCACTCAGGGCTGGGTCGCCCTGATCGCCGCGCACATGTTCGTGCTCTTCTTCGCCCTGAGCTGGGGTGTGGTGGTCTGGGTCTTCCTCGGCGAGATGTTCCCGAACCGGCTCCGCGCCGCCGCCCTGGGCGTGGCCGCCGCCGCGCAGTGGATCGCCAACTGGGCCATCACCGCGAGCTTCCCGTCGCTGGCCGACTGGAACCTGTCCGCGACCTACGTGATCTACACCGCGTTCGCCGCGCTCTCCATCCCGTTCGTTCTGAAGTTCGTCAAGGAGACGAAGGGCAAGGCGCTGGAGGAGATGGGCTGAGCCCGTCCCGCACACTCGGGGAGAAGGGCCAAAGTCCCCGCTGCCCCTCTCCCCGTAACCCGCCGTCGCCCCGGTTCGGCCACTGCCCGAGCCGGGGCGGCGGTCTGCTGTCTCACCGGATCGGAAGTCGGCGCCGCTTTCCAGGACGCGCAGGGCCGTCACCTCGACGGTGCGCAGCCGTGACTCCAGCTGGTCCGGCGCTCCGTGATACGCGCGGGCGCTCGGTGGTGCGATCAGATCGAGGTTCGCCCGCAGCAGTGCCACCTTCCGCAGGAAATCCGGCACCTCCGGGGCCTCGACGAGCAGATACAACCGGCCGAGTCGTCGCCCCCCTCGGGGGCGTCCAGGACCGCCACTCGCCGTCCGCGTCCCGCACGAACACATCCACCGCCAAGCGCGCAGTGCATCACCGGGGGCGCAGACGTTCCACCGGATATCGGGAGGGTCAGCCCGCCAGCTCCGGCATCACCCGCTCCGCGAACAGTTGCAGACTCCGCCACCCCTCCTCCACCGGCATCCCGCCCGCCAGCGGATGCAGGACGAAGGAGTCCAGCCCCAGCCCCGCACACTGCTCCGGCGTGAGGATCCGGTACACGCCCTCCGCGCGCAGGTCCTCGACCGTCGTCGCCGTCGATTTCACCGCCGAGCGCACGCCGCCCGACTGCCAGGAGGCGTACGTCCGCGCCTCGTGCAGGAAGTGCTCCCCGTACTGTGCCCAGGCCCGGTCCGGATCCTCGGCCACGTGCAGCAGCGGTGTCTCGGCGGCGGGCATCATCACCCAGCCCTCGGTGCCGTACTCGACGAGCCGTTCCTTGTAGTACGCCTCCAGCTCCGGCAGGTGCGCGCTGGGGAAGAAGGGCAGGCCGAGCCGGGCGGCCCGGCGGGCGGCGGCCTGGGAGGAGCCGCCGACCAGGAGCAGCGGGTGGGGCTCGGTGCACGGGCGCGGGGTGATGCGGACCGTGCGGCCCCGGTAGGCGAAGGGCTCGCCCGTCCAGGCCGCGAGCAGCGTCTCCAGCAGCTCGTCCTGGAGCCGCCCGCGCCGGGCGAAGTCCACACCGAACAGGTCGTACTCCTCGGGCCGGTACCCGATCCCGGCGACCGTCACCAGCCGGCCGCCGCTCAGCAGATCCAGTACGGCGATCTCCTCGGCGAGCCGCAGCGGGTCGTGCAGCGGGCCGATGACCGCCGAGACGGTGACGGCGACACGCCGGGTCGCGCCGAAGACCGCCCCCGCGAAGGCGAACGGCGACGGCAGCCAGTTGTTGTCGGCCCCGTGGTGCTCCTCCGTCTGCACGGTGGTCACGCCCCGGTCGTCGGCGTACGAGGCCATCTCCAGGGCCGCCCGGTAACGGGCGCCGAGCTCGGCGGGACAGGCCCCGGGAGCTACGAGGTTGAAGCGTACGACCGAGACGGGCATGGGACGTCTCCCTTCACCGGGCGGGTGTCCGGAGGACGTTAGCTGACGGCGCGTCAGACATCCAGAGGTGTGGAGATCCGGCGGCCCCTGTCCCGGGAGGGCGGTGCGAGCAGCGTGACCCGGGGCCCCATGACTGATACTGGACGCGTTATGGACATCGTCATCCTTGCTGTAGTCATCGCCGTGGTCGTGCTCGGCGCGCTCGGCGGGCTCATCGTCGGCAGCCGGCGCAAGAAGCAGCTGCCCCCGCCCCCGCCCGCAGCGCCCGACATCACCGCCCCACCGGCCGAGCCGCACGTCGGCGACGAGGCCGAGACGCCGCGGGAGGAACCGCGGCGCACGATAGAGGAGGTGGATCTCCCGGACGGCTCGGCTCCGGTCGTCGTCGAGGAGCCGCCCACCGAGGCTCCCGAGATCGAGGTACCGGAGCCCACCGCCGGCCGCCTGGTCCGGCTGCGGGCCCGGCTCTCCCGCTCCCAGAACGCTCTCGGCCAGGGCCTGCTGACCCTGCTGTCGCGCGAGCACCTCGACGAGGACACCTGGGAGGAGATCGAGGACACCCTGCTCACCGCCGACGTCGGCGTGCAGCCCACCCAGGAACTGGTCGAGCGCCTGCGCGAGCGGGTGAAGGTCCTGGGCACCCGCACCCCCGAGGAACTGCGCACCCTGCTGCGTGAGGAAATGATCACGCTGGTCGGCCGCGACATGGACCGCACGGTCAAGACCGAGCCGGAGGACCGCAAGCCGGGCATCGTGCTGGTCGTCGGCGTCAACGGCACCGGCAAGACCACCACCACCGGCAAGCTCGCCCGTGTCCTGGTGGCCGACGGCCAGAGCGTCGTCCTCGGCGCCGCCGACACCTTCCGGGCCGCCGCCGCCGACCAGCTCCAGACCTGGGGCGAGCGCGTCGGCGCCTACACCGTGCGCGGACCGGAGGGCGGCGACCCGGCCTCCGTCGCCTTCGACGCGGTCAAGGAGGGCAAGGAGATGGGCGCGAACGTCGTGCTCATCGACACCGCCGGCCGCCTGCACACCAAGACCGGCCTGATGGACGAGCTCGGCAAGGTCAAGCGGGTCGTGGAGAAGCAGGCCCCCGTGGACGAGGTGCTGCTCGTGCTCGACGCCACCACCGGCCAGAACGGCCTGGTCCAGGCCCGGGTCTTCGCCGAGGTCGTCGACATCACCGGCATCGTCCTCACCAAGCTGGACGGCACGGCCAAGGGCGGCATCGTGGTCGCGGTCCAGCGTGAGCTGGGCGTCCCGGTCAAGCTGGTCGGGCTCGGCGAGGGCGCGGACGACCTGGCGCCGTTCGAGCCGGAGGCGTTCGTTGACGCCCTTATCGGAGAATGAGCTGCGGACAGCATCGGAGCGTGGGCTCCTGACGTCCGTATACAGCAGGGAAGCGCCCGCCCCCGAGGTGCAGTCGGGGTCGGGCGCTTCGCTGTGTAGGGCGCTGCGCTGGGAACTTAGGCCCGTGACCGGTGCGCCACATACGCCAGCGTGCCCAGGACCAGGCGGGCCTCCGGTGGCCTGGATGCCGAATCCAGGGCGGGGGAGCGCAGCCAGCGCACCGGGCCGAGACCGCCGTGGTCCGAGGGCGGTGCCGTGATGTGCGCGCCGGGGCCGAGGCCGCGCAGGTCGAGGGCGGCCGGGTCGTCCCAGCCCATGCGGTAGAGGAGGCCGGGCAGGTCGGCGGCGGCGCCGGGGGCGACGAAGAACTGGGCGCGGCCGTCCGGGGTCACCGCGACGGGGCCGACGGGCAGGCCCATGCGCTCCAGCCGGGCCAGAGCGCGGCAGCCGGCGGGTTCCGCCACCTCGATGACGTCGAACGCCCGGCCGACCGGCAGCATCACCGAGGCGCCGGGGAACTCGCCCCAGGTCTCGGTCACCTCGTCCAGCGTCGCCCCGGCGGGGATCACCGGCGCGAAGTCCAGCGGATGCGCGCCCGGCGCCGGGCAGTCACGGCGGCCGCAGGAGCAGACGCCCGCCGCGGCCCGGGCGCCCGGCACCACGTCCCAGCCCCACAGGCCGGTGTACTCGGCCACGGCGGTGCCGTCCGACGAGCGGCCGCGGCGGCGTGAGCCGGACCGGATGTCGCGCATGCCCCGGCTGATGCCGATCGTGAAGCCCATGCCCCCTCCAACGGGTCCGACCCAGCGCTAGTTACGCAGCGGACGCGAGACGTGACTCTCTGTTTCCGGCTTCCCGGCGGCGAACGGTTCACTCGGCGCCCGGAAGTGCCCAGGGTGGTGCGCTGGGCGACGCGCGCCCCCGAGTACATCGCTGCACCCGCTCCTGGGTGTCCTGTGTCAAGTGAATCGCGGTGACGCGTGGGGGAGTTCATTCGTTGGGGTGGCGAATGGTGGCGTTTCCGTGTGAGCCGTGGCTGGACGGGTGATCGTAGGATTACTTTGTGTGCACGAGTCCTGGGGGCACATGCACTCGTGGGTATGCCGGAGGCAAGTCGGTATTCCGTTCGAAGGGTGACAAGGGCCGGACGGACGGCCGTACGAACCGGCATGCTGATAGGCCTTGGCGCACTCGGCGACAAGTGGTCTCAGGGATGGGGGCGTTCCAGTGAGCGGCAACGGCGGAAGCGGGGCGAACGCTGAAAACGCGACGCACACTGACAAGCGCCCGAACGAGCTGCTCACCTCCTGGTTCGTACGCAGTGGCTGGTCCAAGGGCGAGCTGGCCCGCCAGGTCAACCGCAGGGCACGCCAGCTCGGCGCCAACCACATCTCCACGGACACCTCGCGCGTGCGCCGCTGGCTCGACGGCGAGAACCCCCGCGAGCCGATCCCCAGGATCCTGTCCGAGCTGTTCTCGGAGCGCTTCGGCGTCGTCGTCTCCGTCGAGGACCTGGGGCTGCGCACCGCGCGCCAGTCCCCCTCCGCGACCGGCGTCGACCTGCCCTGGACGGGCCCGCAGACCGTGGCCCTGCTCAGCGAGTTCTCGCGCAGCGACCTGATGCTGGCGCGGCGCGGCTTCCTCGGGAGCTCGCTGGTCCTGTCTGCGGGCCCGGCCCTCATCGAGCCCATGCAGCGCTGGCTCGTCCCCTCGCCCCCGGCTCCGCGCTCGGAGCCCGAGCCCGAGGCCGGCCCCTCCGGGCGGGCTCGCGGCCGGCTCTCCGCGCCGGAGCTGGACCTGCTGGAGTCCACGACCGTGATGTTCCGGCAGTGGGACGCCCAGTGCGGCGGCGGCCTGCGCCGCAAGGCGGTCGTCGGCCAGCTGCACGAGGTGACGGACCTGCTCCAGGAGCCCCAGCCCGAGGCCACGACCCGGCGCCTGTTCAAGGTCGCCGCCGAGCTCGCCGAGCTGGCCGGCTGGATGTCGTACGACATCGGGCTCCAGCCGACCGCGCAGAAGTACTTCGTCCTCGCGCTGCACGCGGCGAAGGAGGCCGGCGACCGGCCCCTCGGTTCGTACGTGCTGTCCAGCATGAGCCGGCAGATGATCCACCTCGGCCGGCCCGACGACGCGCTGGAGCTGATCCACCTCGCGCAGTACGGCAGCCGGGACTGCGCGAGCCCGCGCACCCAGTCGATGCTGTATGCGATGGAGGCCCGCGCCTACGCCAACATGGGCCAGCCCGGCAAGTGCAAGCGGGCGGTCCGGATGGCCGAGGACACCTTCGCCGAGGCCGACGAGTGGGACGAGCCCGACCCCGACTGGATCCGCTTCTTCTCCGAGGCCGAGCTGTACGGGGAGAACTCGCACTCGTACCGCGACCTGGCCTATGTCGCCGGCCGCAGCCCGACGTACGCCTCGCTGGCCGAGCCCCTGATGAAGCGGGCCGTGGAGCTCTTCGCCGAGGACGGCGAGCACCAGCGGTCGTACGCGCTGAACCTGATCGGCATGGCCACGGTGAACCTCCTCCAGCGCGAGCCCGAGCAGTGCACGCTCTTCGCCTCCCAGGCCATGCAGGTCGCCAAGAAGGTCCGCTCCGAGCGGGTCAACACTCGTATCCGAAAGACGGTCGACACGGCCGCGCGCGACTTCGGTGACCTCGGCGAGGTCGTCGACCTCACCGAGCGGCTGGCCGCCGAGTTGCCCGAGACGGCAGAGGCGGTCTGAGCCCGGCTCTCCGGGCATCTGCCCGCCCCCTGAACCCCGGCCGCGGCCGGCCCTCCCGAACTGCCCGACTCGGCTCCCCCATGCCAGGTCATCGGAAGGCCGACCGCGGCCGGACCCGCTTCCGCGCGGAAGATTGCGTCACGATAACGATCGACGCGCCGACAATCCGGCAGTTCATCGAGGCGTAACACAGAGAGCGCCTTCGTCACGGCGGCGAAACAACGAGGGGCTTCCACCGAAACCGCGCTGCGCCAATCTCGTGGCGCATAACCGGCCCACCCCTCATTCCGCTCAAGGCTTCGCCCGCACGGGGCCGTACCAACGACGAGGAGACGCCGATGGCACCAGCCATCACCCTTGCCGCAGAAGCACCCAAGCTGTCTGCCGCCAACACAGGGTTCATGCTCATCTGTTCCGCCCTGGTGATGCTCATGACCCCGGGCCTGGCCTTCTTCTACGGAGGCATGGTCCGCGTCAAGAGCACCCTGAACATGCTGATGATGAGCTTCATCAGCCTCGGGATCGTCACCATCCTGTGGGTGCTGTACGGCTTCTCGATGGCGTTCGGCACCGACTCCGGCAGCCTCATCGGCTGGAACTCCGACTGGGTCGGCCTCGGCAACATCGGCCTGACCGAGCTGTGGCCCGGCTACACCATCCCGGTGTTCGTGTTCCTGGTCTTCCAGCTGATGTTCGCGATCATCACACCCGCCCTGATCAGCGGTGCCCTCGCCGACCGCGTGAAGTTCAGCGCGTGGGCGCTGTTCGTCGCCCTGTGGGCCACGGTCGTCTACTTCCCGGTCGCGCACTGGGTCTGGGGCACCGGCGGCTGGGCCTTCGAGCTGGGTGTCATCGACTTCGCCGGTGGTACGGCGGTCCACATCAACGCCGGTGCCGCCGCGCTCGGCGTGATCCTGGTCATCGGCAAGCGCGTCGGCTTCAAGAGGGACCCGATGCGCCCGCACAGCCTGCCGCTGGTCATGCTCGGCGCCGGTCTGCTGTGGTTCGGCTGGTTCGGCTTCAACGCCGGCTCGTGGCTCGGCAACGACGACGGTGTCGGCGCGCTGATGTTCGTCAACACGCAGGTCGCCACCGCCGCCGCCATGCTGGCCTGGCTCGCCTACGAGAAGATCCGCCACGGCGCGTTCACCACGCTGGGCGCCGCCTCCGGCGCGGTCGCGGGCCTGGTCGCCATCACCCCGGCCGGCGGCGCGGTCACCCCGCTCGGCGCGATCGCCGTCGGCGTCATCGCCGGTGTCCTGTGCGCCATGGCCGTCGGCCTGAAGTACAAGTTCGGCTACGACGACTCTCTCGACGTCGTCGGTGTCCACCTGGTCGGCGGTGTCGTCGGCTCCCTGCTGATCGGCTTCTTCGCCAGCGGCAAGGGCCAGTCCGAGGTCGAGGGCCTCTTCTACGGCGGCGGCCTGACCCAGTTCTGGAAGCAGTGCGCCGGTGTCTTCGCGGTGCTCGCCTACTCGCTGATCGTCTCCGCGCTCCTCGCCTTCATCCTCGACAAGACCATGGGTATGCGGGTCACCGAGGACGATGAGGTCGCCGGCATCGACCAGGCCGAGCACGCCGAGACCGCATACGACTTCAGCGGCGCCGGTGGCGGTGCCGCCAAGACCGCCGCCGTCGCGGCCGCCGTGGCCGGAGCCGAGAGCAAGAAGGTGGACGCATGAAGCTCATCACCGCCGTCGTGAAGCCGCACCGGCTCGACGAGATCAAGGAAGCCCTCCAGGCCTTCGGCGTGCACGGCCTGACGGTCACCGAGGCCAGCGGCTACGGTCGGCAGCGGGGCCACACCGAGGTCTACCGCGGTGCCGAGTACACCGTCGACCTGGTCCCGAAGATCCGCATCGAGGTCCTCGTCGAGGACGACGACGCCGAGCAGCTGATCGACGTCGTGGTCAAGGCGGCCCGCACCGGCAAGATCGGTGACGGCAAGGTCTGGTCCATCCCGGTCGACACGGCCGTACGGGTCCGGACCGGCGAGCGCGGCCCCGACGCGCTCTGAGGCAGGCAAACAGAACAGGAGTCGCTGGGTGACGGGTACGGACGTGCAGAAGGAAGCAGAGGACTCGGGACCCAGCGGCTACGCGGCGGCCCGGCTGCGTCTCCTCAACGAGGAGGCGCGGTCCGGGCCGCCGCGCCGTGCGGCCCTGGCCGAACTGACCGACGACTGGCTCACCGGCCTGTTCGCCGCGGGCGCGGAAGGGCTGCGCGGGGTCTCCCTGGTCGCCGTCGGCGGCTACGGACGCGGCGAACTCTCCCCGCGCAGCGACCTCGACCTGCTCCTGCTGCACGACGGCAGCGACCCCAAGGCGGTCGCCGCCCTGGCCGACCGGCTCTGGTACCCCGTGTGGGACCTGGGCCTGGCCCTCGACCACTCCGTCCGCACGCCCGCCGAGGCCCGCAAGACCTCCGGCGAGGACCTCAAGGTGCAGCTCGGCCTGCTGGACGCCCGGCACCTCGCCGGTGACCTCGGCCTCACGGCCGGGCTGCGTACGGCCGTGCTGGCCGACTGGCGCAACCAGGCGCCCAAACGCCTCCCCGAACTCCAGGAGCTGTGCGCGGAACGCGCCGAGCGCCAGGGCGAGTTGCAGTACCTCCTGGAACCCGATCTGAAGGAGGCCCGCGGCGGGCTGCGCGACGCCACCGCCCTGCGCGCCGTCGCCGCCTCCTGGCTCGCCGACGCCCCGCGCGAGGGCCTCGCCGACGCCCGGCGCCGGCTCCTCGACGTACGGGACGCACTGCACCTGGCCACCGGGAGGGCGACCGACCGCCTCGCCCTCCAGGAGCAGGACCAGGTGGCCGCCGAGCTCGGTCTGCTCGACGCGGACACGCTGCTGCGGCAGGTGTACGAGGCGGCGCGGCTGGTCTCGTACGCCAGTGACGTCACCTGGCGCGAGGTGGGGCGCGTGCTGCGATCGCGCGCCGTGCGGCCCAGGCTGCGCGCCATGCTGGGCGGCGGGAAACCGACCGCCGAGCGTTCTCCGCTGGCCGAAGGCGTCGTGGAGCAGGACGGCGAGGTGGTGCTCGCCCGTGCCGCACGCCCCGAGCGCGACCCCGTACTGCCGCTGCGCGCCGCGGCCGCCGCCGCTCAGGCCGGACTCCCGCTCTCCCTGCACGCCGTACGGCGCATGGCGGCCACCGTGCGCCCGCTGCCCACGCCCTGGCCCGCCGAGGCACGCGAGCAGCTCGTCACCCTCCTCGGCTCCGGCCGCCCGACCATCGAGGTCTGGGAGGCGCTGGAGGCCGAGGGGCTGATCACGCGGCTGCTGCCCGACTGGGAGCGGGTGCGCTGCCGCCCGCAGCGCAACGCCGTGCACATCTGGACCGTCGACCGGCATCTCATCGAGACCGCCGTGCGCGCCTCCGAGTTCACCCGCCGCGTCAGCCGCCCCGACCTGCTCCTGGTCGCCGCGCTGCTGCACGACATCGGCAAGGGCTGGCCAGGCGACCACTCGGTGGCCGGCGAGATCATCGCCAAGGACGTGGCCGCCCGCATCGGCTTCGACCGCCACGACGTGGCCGTCGTCGCCACCCTCGTACGCCACCACCTGCTGCTCGTCGAGACCGCCACCCGGCGTGACCTGGAGGACCCGGCCACCGTGCGCTCGGTCGCCGAGGCCGTCGGCTCCCAGGGCACCCTGGAACTGCTGCACGCGCTCACCGAGGCCGACGCCCTGGCCACCGGCCCGGCCGCCTGGTCGTCCTGGCGGGGTTCGCTCGTCGCCGACCTGGTCGAGCGGGTCTCGGCGGTGCTCGCCGGGGACGTCCCGGCCGACCCCGAGGATGCCGCGCCGACCGCCGAGCAGGAGCGGCTCGCCATCGAGGCGGTCGCGACGGGCAGCCCGGTCCTCTCCCTGCGCGCGCAGACCGAGCCGCCCGCCGGGCAGGAGCCCTCCGGCGACCCCGAGCCGCTCGGCGTGGAACTGCTCATCGCCGTGCCCGAGCAGCCGGGTGTGCTGCCCGCGGTGGCGGGTGTCCTCGCCATGCACCGGCTGACCGTGCGAACGGCGGAGCTGCGGTCCCTGACCCTCCCGGACGGTGTCGACGGCACCGTCCTGCTGCTGGACTGGCGGGTCGCCGCCGAGTACGGCTCCCTGCCGCAGGCCGCCCGCCTGCGCGCCGACCTCGTGCGGGCGCTGGACGGCTCCCTGGACATCGCCGGCCGCCTCGCCGAACGGGACGCGGCCTACCCGCGCCGCCGGGGCGTGGTGGCCCCGCCGCCCCGGGTGTCGGTCCACCCGGCCGCCTCCCGGCTGGCCACCGTCATCGAGGTCCGCTCCCAGGACGCCCCGGGCCTGCTGTTCCGCATCGGCCGCGCCCTGGACGACGCGAGCGTGCAGATGCGCAGTGCGCACGTCTCGACGCTCGGCGCCAACGCCGTGGACGCCTTCTACGTCACCGGCCCCGAGGGCGCGCCGCTGCCCGGCGACGAGGCCGAGTCGGTGGCCCGGAAGCTGGAGGAGACCCTGCGTGGGTGAGGGCGACCCGGCGACTTGTCACGCCGGGATACCCTGGAGGGCGATTCCCCAGTCTGTCTCCGACCCCGAGGACCGCGAGCGCCGTGTTCGATACTCTTTCCGATCGCCTCTCAGCGACCTTCAAGAACCTGCGCGGCAAGGGACGGCTCTCCGAGGCGGACATCGACGCCACGGCGCGCGAGATCCGGATCGCGCTGCTTGAGGCGGACGTGGCGCTTCCGGTCGTCCGGACGTTCATCAAGAACGTCAAGGAGCGCGCCCTCGGCGTCGAGGTCTCCAAGGCGCTGAACCCGGCCCAGCAGGTCCTCAAGATCGTCAACGACGAACTGGTCACCATCCTCGGCGGTGAGACCCGGCGCCTGCGCTTCGCCAAGCAGCCGCCCACCGTGATCATGCTGGCCGGTCTGCAGGGTGCCGGTAAGACCACCCTCGCGGGCAAGCTCGGCCGCTGGCTGAAGGAGCAGGGCCACTCGCCGCTGCTGGTGGCCTGTGACCTCCAGCGCCCGAACGCCGTGAACCAGCTCAGCGTCGTCGCCGAGCGCGCCGGTGTCGCCGTCTACGCGCCCGAGCCGGGCAACGGCGTCGGCGACCCGGTCAAGGTCGCCAAGGACTCCATCGAGCACGCCAAGTCCAAGGTCCACGACATCGTCATCGTGGACACCGCCGGCCGCCTGGGCATCGACCAGGAGATGATGCAGCAGGCCGCGGACATCCGGGACGCGGTCAGCCCCGACGAGATCCTGTTCGTCGTCGACGCGATGATCGGTCAGGACGCCGTCAACACCGCCGAGGCCTTCCGCGACGGCGTCGGCTTCGACGGCGTGGTGCTCTCCAAGCTCGACGGTGACGCCCGCGGTGGTGCGGCCCTGTCGATCCGGCAGATCACCGGCAAGCCGATCATGTTCGCGTCGAACGGCGAGAAGCTCGACGACTTCGACGCCTTCCACCCGGACCGGATGGCCTCCCGCATCCTCGACATGGGTGACCTGCTCACCCTGATCGAGCAGGCGGAGAAGACCTTCGACCAGGCCGAAGCCCAGAAGATGGCCGAGAAGCTGGCCTCCAAGAAGGGCCAGGACTTCACCCTCGACGACTTCCTGGCCCAGATGGAGCAGGTCAGGAAGATGGGCTCCATCTCCAAGCTGCTCGGCATGCTCCCGGGCATGGGCCAGATGAAGGACCAGATCAACAACCTCGACGAGCGGGACGTCGACCGCACGGCCGCGATCATCAAGTCGATGACCCCGGCCGAGCGCCAGGAGCCGACGATCATCAACGGCTCGCGCCGCGCCCGTATCGCCAAGGGCTCCGGCGTCGAGGTCAGCGCGGTGAAGAACCTGGTCGAGCGGTTCTTCGAGGCCCGCAAGATGATGTCCCGCATGGCCCAGGGCGGCGGCATGCCCGGGATGCCCGGCATGCCGGGCATGGGTGGCGGTCCCGGCCGGGCGAAGAAGAAGCAGAAGCAGGCCAAGGGCAAGCAGCGCTCCGGCAACCCGATGAAGCGCAAGCAGCAGGAGCAGGAGGAGGCCGCCCGCCGCGCGGCCGCCGCCGAGGGCGGCAACGCCTTCGGGCTGCCGCAGCAGGGCGGCAAGGACTTCGAACTCCCCGACGAGTTCAAGAAGTTCATGGGCTGATTCAAGAAGTCCGGCGGCTGACCGCCCGTTCCCGTACGACACGGGTTCCTGAACGGCACTGAGGGCGCCCCCCTTCGAAAGGGGGGCGCCCTCAGTGGTTCGTCGCCGGCGCGCCGGTCAGGCGTTCGGGAACTTCCAGATGTAAGGCTCGCCGTCCTCCTCGGACCAGTGGACCTCGACGCTCTTGGCGTTCGCCGGGATCACGTACGTCTCGCAGAAGACGTGGCTCTCGCCCTGCTTCCAGCTCTCGACGTCGTACGGGTCCTCGCAGCCCGCCGTGTCCTCGGACGCGCCGATGAGGACGCTGCCGCGCCGCCCGTCGGCGAAGACCGTGGTGCCGTCGTGCACGTCGGAACCGTCGGTGAGGGCGGGCCCGCTCTTGTGCGTGTACTTCACGTGGGCGACGGCCAGCACCATGCCCTTGACCTTGTCCGGCTCCGACACGGCCTTGGCCGCCTCCGCCTCGGTGCCCACCTCGACCTTCTGCGCCACGACGTCGTAGGTGACCTTGCCCGGGTCCTCCGCGACCTCGCCCGTGGCGCTCTCGCCGGTCCCCAGCTCGCCACCGGACGCCGGCTCCGGCGACGGGAAGACCTTGGCCTTCTCGGTGTCCGGGCTCTTCGCGTCGGCCTTGTCGCCGCCACCGCAGGCGGTGAGGGCCAGAGCGAGAACGGCGACGGGCGCGACGAGACGCAGCGCGGTCTTGTGGTGCGGCACAACAGCTCCTGTATGCAGATGTGTAGGTCCCCCGAGCGGTGGATCACATTAAGCGTTCATGATCCACCTGGTGAAACCCAAAGGACCCCATGGTGCTTTCTTCACACCATTCACACCCGCACTGAAAAACTGTTCGTCACCGTGTCCGGGCGATCAGATACCGGAACACGTTCGGCATCCACACCGTCCCGTCCTGCCGCTGGTGCGGATGCAGAGCCTCGGTCAGCTCCTTGTCCACCTGCACCTGGTCCGTCGCCGTGATCGCCGCGTCGAACAACCCCGTCGACTTGAGCCCGCGCACCGCGCTGTCCACATCGGCGTACCCGAAGGGGCACGCCACCCGCCCGGACCCGTCCGGCTTGAGACCGGCCCGCTGGGCGACGTCCTCCAGGTCGTCACGGAGGGCGGGGCGCCAGCTGCCCGTGCTGCGCAGCGGCTCCGCCAGCTTGGTGGCGACCCGCAGCACGGACGTCGTGGCGCACCGCTCCGGCGGGCCCCAGCCGGCCAGCACCACGGCCGCTCCGCGCCCCGCCAGCGGCGTCGCCTCCGCGAGCAGCCCGCCCAGCCCCTCCGAGTCGCCCGCGAGGCACCCGATCGGCTCGAAGGCGGTCACCAGGGTGTACGCGGGAGCGCCCGGCTCCTCGGTGTCCCGGGGCGAGCCGTCGACCAGCCGGGCGCCCGCCCGCGCGCGCGTGGCCCCCGCCTCGGGCAGCAAGCGCTGCCGCGCGAGGGCCATTCTTTCCGGGGATGCGTCGACACCGGTGACCGCCGCTCCCCGGGCGGCGGCCATCAGCAGGGCGAGTCCGGAACCGCAGCCGAGGCCGAGCAGCCGCGTCGTGGGACCCACGTCCAGTCGCTCGTAGACGGCCTCGTAGAGCGGTACGAGCATCCGCTCCTGGATCTCGGACCAGTCACGCGCGCGTGCACGCAGGTCCACGCGGGGTGCGGCCCCCGCGTGAGGCAGGTGCTGCCGCACGAGCGTAGGTGTCATAAGTAAGCGCCCCAATCCGCCGAGAGTTGCCTCTTGCCCGATTCCATGGCCCCCGTGACAGTGCGCTCGCACTACCCCCGTATGCCAGGAAACTCCCCCCTCGACCTGTCGTCCAGTGGAATGCGGCCCGGTATATGAGTTGTCATGTGCCTATGGCGAGATTTCACATTCCGGCAACGTGGGCCCGTACCATCTCGCCATGGCCAAGGCACCCGTACTCACCCCCCAGGCGGACGATTTCCCGCGCTGGTACCAGGACTTGATCACCAAGGCGGAGCTCGCCGACAACGGACCGGTGCGCGGCACCATGGTCATCCGACCGTACGGGTACGGGTTGTGGGAGCGGATGCAGGCCGAGATGGACGCCCGCATCAAGGAGACCGGCACTCAGAACGCGTACTTCCCGCTCCTGATCCCGCAGTCGTACCTCACCCGCGAGGCGGACCACGTCGAGGGCTTCGCGCCGGAGCTCGCGGTCGTCACGCACGGCGGCGGCAAGGAGCTGGAGGAGCCGGCGGTCGTCCGGCCCACCTCCGAAATGATCATCAACGACTACTTCTCGAAGTGGGTGCAGAGCTACCGCGACCTGCCCCTGCTCATCAACCAGTGGGCCAACGTCGTGCGCTGGGAGCTGCGGCCCCGCCTCTTCCTGCGGACCACCGAGTTCCTCTGGCAGGAGGGCCACACCGCGCACGCCACGTACGAGGAGGCGCGCGATTTCGCCGCGCACATCCACCGGCGGGTCTACGAGGACTTCATGGTGAACGTCCTCGCGATGGACGTCGTCCCCGGCCGCAAGACCGTCAAGGAGCGGTTCGCCGGTGCGATCAACACCCTCACGCTCGAAGGCATGATGGGCGACGGCAAGGCCCTGCAGATGGCCACCAGCCACGAGCTGGGCCAGAACTTCGCGAAGGCCTTCAACACGCAGTACCTGTCGAAGGACGGCCGGCAGGAGCTGGTCTGGCAGACCTCCTGGGGTTCCACCACCCGCATGATCGGCGCCCTGGTGATGATGCACGGCGACGACAACGGCCTGCGCGTCCCGCCGAGGCTGGCGCAGACCCAGGCCGTGGTGCTCGCGATCAAGGGCGACGAGGCGGTTCTGGCCAAGGTCCGCGAGCTCGGCGACCGGCTGAAGGCGGCCGGGATCCGTGTCCAGGTCGACGACCGCACCGACACCCCGTTCGGGCGCCGTGCCGTCGACTGGGAGCTCAAGGGCGTGCCGGTCCGCATCGAGATCGGCCCGCGCGACCTGGAGAACGGCACCGCGATGCTGGCCCGCCGTATCCCGGGCGGCAAGGAGCCGGTCTCCCTGGACGCCCTGGTGCCGCTGCTGCCGAAGGTCCTCGAAGAAGACCAGGCGCTGCTGCTGAAGCAGTCCCGGGAGCGCCGCGAGTCCCGTACCACCGAGGTCGCGACGATCGACGAGGCCGTCGAGGTGGCCGGCGCGGGCGGCTGGGCGCGCATCCCGTGGGCGGTGCTCGGCGAGGAGGGCGAAGCCAAGCTGGCCGACCACGCGGCGACCGTACGGTGTCTGGTCGCCGAGGACGGGTCGGTGCCGGACGCCGACGACGCACCCGGTAACGTCGCGGTCGTCGCACGCGCTTACTGAGTGGGGCGCAAGGCGACCGAAATGCCTCTTGCGTAACTGCGGAACCCAAAGTCCCCGGCGCGCAGACGTCATCTACGCGCCGGGGCGTACGCGGGACTACGCACCACCTTGTGGTGAGCTGTGAGGCTTCTCCCCAGATCAGCGCACCCGCCCTCGTCGGGACGCATCAGAGGCAACTGACGGGTACGTGCAAATTATTTGGGATGCCCCGGAATCGGAACACTGGGGCACCCCGGCTCGTTGTCATTACGTGAGCACGACACAGACACCACCTGTTCTCGCCGCAGAGCTGGCACAGGCGTGGGCCGATATTCAGCGGTACCACCCCGAGCTGCCCGACCTTGCCGCGCCAGAGTCCCTGATCGGGGAGTCGTCGTCCGCGTGCGGTCACGAGCTCTCCTTCGAGCGACTGCTCCATGAGGCAGTCCATGGCATCGCCGCCGCCCGCGGCGTCCGCGACACCTCCCGTGCCGGCCGCTACCACAACCGCAGATTCCTCGCGATCGCCGAGGAGCTGGGCCTGGACCACCCCGAGGAACCGCACCCCAGCAGCGGCTTCTCCCTGGTCACGCTCAACCCCGAGGCGAAGCGCCGCTACCGCCCGACGATGGAGCGCCTCCAGCGCGCCCTGAAGGCCCACACGGCCGCGACCTCATCCGACACCTCCCGCACCTTCCGGGGCCCGGCCGCCCGGCACGGCTCCTCCGGCGGCGGCGTCCGCGTCAAGGCGGTCTGCGACTGCGGCCGCAACGTACGCGTCGTGCCCTCGGTCCTCGCCCAGGCGCCGATCGTCTGCGGCGGCTGCGGCAAGCCGTTCCGGATCCCGGACGTCGTGGGAGCGGGGGCGGTGGCCGGCTGACGTCCACCACCGGCATCTCGTGGCTGCCGGTCGGGACAGCACTCGCCACTGCCGGGCCGGGCACCCGACGTACCTCACCTCCACGCCGGGTGCCCCCTCAGCATGCCCGCACGGCAGCGAGCCCCTCGGTCAAGGACGCCCGGCAGGGTATGGCACAATGGCTAGCTGTACTCGACAGCCGCACAGGAACCCTCTCGCCTCCGGCTGACGCGTCCATCGGGCACTCGGGTACCGCAACCCCACGCGGCCATCTCGCCGTGCCCAACCACGTCAAATCCAGGAGAACCCACTCCCGTGGCAGTCAAGATCAAGCTGAAGCGTCTGGGCAAGATCCGTTCGCCTCACTACCGCATCGTCGTCGCCGACTCCCGTACCCGTCGTGACGGTCGTGCGATCGAGGAGATCGGCAAGTACCACCCGACGTACAACCCCTCGGTGATCGAGGTCGACGCCGAGCGTGTGGCGTACTGGCTCGGTGTCGGCGCGCAGCCGACCGAGCCCGTGATGGCCATCCTCAAGAAGACCGGCGACTGGCAGAAGTTCAAGGGCGAGCCCGCCCCGGCTCCGCTGCTGACGGCGCCCGAGAAGGCCGCGCGCCCGTCGTTCGAGGCTCTCGGCGGTGACGACGAGGGCAAGGGTGAGGCGATCACCCAGAAGAAGAAGGCTGAGAAGAAGGACGAGGCTTCCGCCGAGTCCGCTTCGACCGAGGCCTGAGCATGCTCGAGGAGGCTCTCGAGCACCTCGTGAAGGGCATCGTCGACAACCCTGACGATGTGCAGGTCGCCTCGCGCGACCTGCGCCGCGGGCGAGTGCTCGAGGTCCGGGTCCACCCGGACGACCTCGGCAAGGTGATCGGCCGCAACGGCCGCACCGCACGCGCCCTGCGTACCGTCGTGGGCGCCATCGGCGGTCGCGGTGTCCGCGTCGACCTCGTCGACGTGGACCACGTCCGCTGACGCTTATCGCAAACCGGCTCGGGCCGGGGAAGGCCTGAGGGCCGTCCCCGGCCCGCAGTCGTATGACAGGAGACTGGACACGTGCAGCTGGTAGTCGCACGGATCGGCCGTGCCCATGGCATCAAGGGCGAGGTCACCGTCGAGGTACGGACCGACGAGCCGGAACTGAGGCTCGCCCCCGGCGCCGTACTCACCACCGATCCCGCTTCCGTGGGACCGCTCACCATCGAGACGGGCCGCGTCCACAGCGGCCGTCTCCTGCTGCGCTTCGAGGGCGTCAGCGACCGCACCGGCGCCGAGGCCCTGCGCAACACCCTCCTGATCGCCGACGTCGACCCGGAGGAACTGCCCGAGGGCGAGGACGAGTACTACGACCACCAGCTCATCGACCTCGACGTGGTCACCGCGGACGGCACGGAGGTCGGCCGGATCACGGAGATCTCGCACCTGCCCACCCAGGACCTGTTCATCGTGGAGCGCCCCGACGGCAGCGAGGTGATGATCCCCTTCGTGGAGGAGATCGTCGCCGAGATCGACCTCGAGGAGCAGAAGGCCGTCATCACCCCGCCGCCGGGCCTGATCGACGACCGCGCCGAGATCGCCTCCAGCCGGGAAGACGCCTCCGGCCGCGAAGACATCTCAAGCCGGGAAGAGTCGTAATGCGCCTCGATGTCGTCACGATCTTCCCCGAGTACCTGGAACCGCTGAACGTCTCCCTCGTGGGCAAGGCACGCGCGCGTGGACAGCTGAACGTACACGTCCACGACCTGCGTTCCTGGACTTACGACCGCCACAACACCGTCGACGACTCGCCCTACGGCGGCGGCCCCGGCATGGTCATGAAGACCGAGCCCTGGGGAGAGGCGCTGGACTCCGTCCTGGCCGACGGCTACGAGACCGGCTCCCGCGCGCCGGCCCTCATCGTGCCCACGCCCAGCGGCCGCCCCTTCACCCAGGAGCTCGCCGTCCACCTCTCCGAGCGCCCCTGGCTGATCTTCACGCCGGCCCGCTACGAGGGCATCGACCGCCGGGTCGTCGACGAGTACGCGACGCGGATGCCGGTGTACGAGGTGTCCATCGGCGACTACGTCCTGGCCGGCGGCGAGGCGGCCGTCCTCGTCGTCACGGAGGCCGTGGCGCGGCTGCTGCCCGGCGTCCTGGGCAACGCCGAGTCCCACCGGGACGACTCCTTCGCGCCCGGCGCCATGGCGAGCCTGCTGGAGGGTCCCGTCTACACCAAGCCGCCCGAGTGGCGCGGCCGGGACATCCCCGACGTGCTGCTCAGCGGCCACCACGGGAAGATCGCCCGCTGGCGGCGGGACGAGGCCCTGAAGCGCACCACCGCCCACCGGCCCGACCTCATCGAGCGGTGCGACCCCAAGGCCTTCGACAAGAAGGACCGCGAGATGCTGTCCATCCTGGGCTGGGCGCCGGACCCGGCGGGGGAGCCGTACGGCCGATTTTGGCGCAGGACCGACGGCGTGGAAGAATAGCGAGCTGTTGTGCGTCCGTCCGGCGCGCGCCCCTGCCACAGGGGGAGACGACGCCCGCTCCGACCCGCACAGCCCTGAATCCGAAACACCTAGTTTCCGTTGATGACCTGTGGCATCAGCGAGGAAAGCAGACGAAATGTCTCACCTGCTCGACACCGTCGACTCCGCGTCGCTGCGCAGCGACGTCCCCGCCTTCCGCCCGGGCGACACGGTCAACGTGCACGTCCGCGTCATCGAGGGCAACCGCTCCCGTGTGCAGCAGTTCAAGGGCGTCGTGATCCGCCGCCAGGGCTCCGGCGTGCGCGAGACTTTCACGGTCCGCAAGGTCTCCTTCTCCGTCGGCGTCGAGCGCACCTTCCCGGTGCACACCCCGATCGTGGAGAAGATCGAGCTCGTCACCAAGGGTGACGTCCGCCGCGCCAAGCTGTACTACCTGCGCGAGCTGCGCGGCAAGGCCGCGAAGATCAAGGAGAAGCGCGAGAACTGAGCGCTCTCCGGGGTTCGCGTCGGGGCCGGATAGCATCTGGCCCCGATGGACACCGAAGCTCAGCCGACGGAGCGCGACCGCTCCTCCCGCCCTTCCGACTCCGAGGACACCTCGGATCCCGGAGGGCCGGAGGAACGGTCGCGTTTCGCGTTGTCGCGTGTCACCGAGTGGGTCCCGGGCGGCCGGATCACTCTGACACTGCTCGCCTGCCTGCTCTTCCTGCTGCTGCTCAGCACCTTCGTGCTGCGGCCGTTCCAGATCCCCAGCGGATCCATGGAACAGGGATTGAGGATCGGGGACCGGGTTCTCGTAAATAAGTTGGCGTACCGTTTCGGTGCCGAGCCGCGGCGGGGAGACATCGTCGTGTTCGACGGGACCGGGTACTTCGGGCACGCGGACTACATCAAACGCGTTGTCGGCGTGGGGGGAGACCACGTCGTCTGCTGCGACAAGGAGGGGAGGATCCAGGTGAACGGCCGGCCGGTCGACGAGTCGGGCTTCCTTCATCCCGGCGACAGCCCCTCCACGGTGCCCTTCGACGTCGCCGTCCCCGCCGGCACCCTGTTCGTCCTCGGTGACCACCGCGACGACTCCAGCGACTCCCGGGACCACCTCGGCTCACCGGGCGGCGGCATGGTCCCGGTCGACGAGGTGATCGGCCGCGCCGACTGGATCGTCTGGCCCTTCGGCCACGCCACCCGGCTGCACCGCCCGGACGCCTACGCGCGCGTGCCCGCCTCCGCCCCCGGAAGGGCGGGCGCCCATGGGTAACCGCGGCAAACCGCGCGGCGTCCCCGCCAGCCCCGCGGACAACCTGCTGCCCACCGGCGCCCGGCGCGCCGCCAGCCCCTCCGGCGGCCGTACGCGCGCCGAGCGGCGCAAGCTCCAGAAGAAGGTCAAGCGGCGCCGCAGGCGCGGTGCCGTCAAGGAGATACCCCTCCTCGTCGGCGTCGCCGTCCTCATAGCGCTCGTGCTGAAGACCTTCCTCGTCCAGGCCTTCGTCATCCCGTCCGGCTCCATGGAGCAGACGATCCAGATCGGCGACCGCGTCCTGGTCGACAAGCTCACCCCGTGGTTCGGCTCCAAGCCGCAGCGCGGGGACGTCGTCGTGTTCAAGGACCCCGGCGGCTGGCTCCAGGACGAGCAGACCACCCTTCCGAAGGACGACCCCATCGTCATCAAGCAGGTCAAGGAAGGGCTCACCTTCATCGGCCTGCTGCCGTCCGACGACGAGAAGGACCTCATCAAGCGGGTCGTCGGCGTGGGCGGAGACCGCGTCAAGTGCTGCGACGCGCAAGGACGCGTGACCGTCAACGGCATCCCGCTGGTCGAGGACTACCTGTACCCCGGCAACGCCCCGTCCGACACGCCGTTCGACATCACCGTTCCCCCGGGCCGGCTGTGGGTGATGGGCGACCACCGGAACAACTCCGCGGACTCCCGCGCCCACCAGGACACCGACTACGGCGGCACGGTCTCCGAGGAAGAGGTCGTGGGCCGCGCCATGGTCATCGCCTGGCCCTTCGGGCACTGGACCACTCTGGAGGAACCGAACACCTACGCCTCCGTGTCCGACTCGGCCACCGGGTCGACCGCTGCTCCCGAACTGTCGCATAGGGTTGCCTCCTACGATTCGAACGGAACGATCCAGCTCCCGACCCCTGCGGAACTCCCGCTCGTTATGGGAGTGGTGGGCCTGCGTCGTGTATGGGGCAGGCGGCGGCACAGAGTGAGGAGTTGGCGTGGGGGATGTGGCGGTTGGCGCACGGTCCGGACACGACGGCGAGGAGCACCGCGGACGCCCCGCGGAATCCGCCGTCCCGGCCGCGGACAGCGCCGTGACCCCCGGGAGTGACTCCGGGGCAGCCGAGGACGACAGGGTGACAGGCGAGTACAGCACAGCCGAGGGCGAGGGACCGGGCGGCACGGCCCGGACGCCGAAGAAGCCACGCTCCTTCTGGAAGGAGCTGCCCATCCTGATCGGCATCGCGCTGGTGCTCGCGCTGCTGATCAAGACCTTCCTGGTGCAGGCGTTCTCCATCCCCTCCGACTCGATGCAGAACACCCTCCAGCAGGGCGACCGCGTCCTGGTCGACAAACTGACCCCCTGGTTCGGCTCCGAGCCCGAGCGTGGCGAGGTCGTCGTCTTCCACGACCCCGACAACTGGCTGGCGGGCGAGCCGGTGGCGGATCCGAACGCCTTCCAGACGTTCCTCAGCTGGATCGGCCTCATGCCGTCCGCGGAGGAGAAGGACCTCATCAAGCGGGTCGTCGGCGTCGGCGGCGACACGGTCGAGTGCAAGGGCACGGGCCCGCTGACGGTCAACGGCAAGGCGCTGGACGAGCGGTCGTACGTCTACGCCGGCAACACGCCCTGCAGCGTCGACGACCAGGGCGGTCAGTTCAAGGTGAAGGTCCCCGAGGGCTCCATCTGGGTCATGGGCGACCACCGGCAGAACTCCCGGGACTCCCGCTACAACCAGTCGGACAAGCACAACGGCATGGTCCCGGTGAAGGACGTCGTCGGCCGGGCCATCGTCATCGCCTGGCCGGTCAACCGCTGGGACAACCTGCCGGTGCCCGACACCTTCGACCAGGCCGGTCTCAACACCCAGTCGGCCGCGGCCGGTCTGACGGCGGCGCCGCAGGGACTGGCGCTGCTGGGGGTGGTGCCGGTGGTGCTGTGGCGCCGCCGGAAGCAGTGATCCCGACGGTGGGCTGACCCCGGTCGGTACCCCCGGGTAGGGTGCGGACCCATGGGTGGCGAGAGCATGACGCACACGGCCCCGCGCAGCGGTGGCACAGGCTCGGGCCCGGTGGGCAGCCGGACCGGACAGCGGTTGTCCGGGCTGGCCGTCGCACTGGGCCTTGTACTGTTCCTGGGGGGTTTCGCCTGGGGAGCGGTGGTCTACCTGCCGTACACCGTGCCCACCAGCTCGATGACGCCGACGATCGACGCCGGCGACCGGGTGCTGGCCCAGCGCGTCGACGGCGCTGATGTGCGCCGCGGTGATGTCGTCGTGTTCAAGGACGCCACCTGGGGCAACGCGCCGATGGTCAAGCGCGTGGTGGCCGTCGGCGGCGACACGGTCTCCTGCTGCCAGGACGGCAAGCTGAAGGTCAACGGCAAGGAGATCGACGAGCCGTACCTGGCCGAGGGCACACCGGCGGAGATCACCGGCTTCCCGACCGTCACCGTCCCCAAGGGGCGCCTGTTCCTGCTCGGCGACGAGCGCGGCAACTCCCTGGACTCCACCGCCCACCTGACCGACGCCGCCAGCGGCACGGTGGCGCGCGGCGCCGTGGACTCGCGCGTGGACGCCGTCGTCTGGCCCATGAACGGCATGCTGGAGCGCCCCACCGGCTTCGAGGCCCTCGGCGCCCTGTCCTCGCCCGGTCCGCTGCGCACGATCACCGCCCTGGTGATCGCCGGCGCCGTGCTCGTCCTGGGCGGGGGCGCCTACGGCCCCGTGGCCAAGCGCGCGGGCGCGGCCCGGGCCCGGCGGGCGAGCGCGGAGCCCGCAGGTGTCCGCTGAGGCCGTGAGGGCGGGCCAGGACACCTACGAGGGCGGGCTGCGCAAGGTCGCCCGGGTCGTGCTGCTCGACCCGCAGGACCGCATCCTGCTGCTGCACGGGCACGAGCCGGACGATCCGGCCGACGACTGGTGGTTCACCCCCGGCGGCGGTGTGGAGGGCGGCGAGACCCGTGAAGAGGCCGCCTTGCGGGAACTCGCCGAGGAGACGGGCATCACCGAGGTCGAGCTCGGCCCGGTGCTGTGGCGGCGGATGTGCTCCTTCCCGTTCGCGGGCCGCCGCTGGGACCAGGACGAGTGGTACTTCCTGGCTCGTACGGACCGTACGGCGATCGAGGCCGCGGGGCTGACCGAGCTGGAGCGGCGCAGTGTCGCCGGAGCGCGCTGGTGGACGTGTCCGGAACTTTGCCGGGCACATGAGACGGTGTATCCGACGAGACTCGCCGGGCTGCTGCGCACGCTGCTCGACGAAGGTCCCCCGGCCAGGCCCGTGATCCTTGACCCGGAAATCGTCTAGGGGCGCACGGGACTGGCGCACAATGGTGGGATCGCACGGCTGAAGGGGAACATGCCATGAGCGCCGAGGACCTCGAGAAGTACGAGACCGAGATGGAGCTGAAGCTCTACCGGGAGTACCGCGATGTCGTCGGTCTGTTCAAATACGTGATCGAGACCGAGCGGCGCTTCTACCTGACCAACGACTACGAGATGCAGGTGCACTCGGTCCAGGGTGAGGTGTTCTTCGAGGTGTCCATGGCGGATGCCTGGGTGTGGGACATGTACCGGCCGGCGCGCTTCGTGAAGCAGGTCCGGGTCCTCACGTTCAAGGATGTGAACATCGAGGAGCTGAACAAGAGCGATCTCGAGCTGCCGAGCGGGTGACGTTCACCCGGGAGGGTGACGGGGTTTTCCACAGCCGCTGAGCTGTCCACCAAGATCCACTTCGTGGGGACGGCTGCGTGATCGTTGGCGCCGGAGGTGGTGCCGACATGAACGCACGCAGTGCGATGGGCAGGTACGGAGAGACCCTGGCGGCCCGGCGGCTGACGGAGACCGGACTGACGGTCCTGGAGCGCAACTGGCGCTCGGGCCGCACCGGTGAGATCGACATCGTGGCCAGGGACGGGGACGTCCTGGTCGTCTGCGAGGTGAAGACCCGCAGGGAGGGTCCCTTCGAGCATCCGATGGCCGCCGTGACCCCGCAGAAGGCGGAGCGGCTGCGGGACCTCGCCGAGCGGTGGATCCAGACGCACGGGGGCGCACCGCCCGGCGGGGTCCGCATCGACGTGGTCGGGGTGCTGCTGCCGGCCCGCGGCGCGGCCGTGGTGGAGCACGTGCGGGGGGTGGCCTGATGGCATTCGCCCGTACGTGTTCGGTGGCGCTGGTGGGCGTCGAGGGCGTGGTCGTCGAGGTCCAGGCCGACCTGGAGCCGGGTGTCGCTGCGTTCACGCTGGTGGGGCTGCCCGACAAGAGCCTGACGGAGAGCCGGGACCGAGTGCGCGCCGCGGTCGTCAACTCGGGCGCGGCCTGGCCCCAGAAGAAGCTCACGGTCGGCCTGAGCCCTGCCTCCGTCCCCAAGAGCGGCAGCGGCTTCGACCTGGCCGTCGCCGCCGCGGTCCTCGGCGCGTCGGAGCGCATCGATCCCCGGGTCCTCGCCGACATCGTGATGATCGGGGAACTGGGGCTGGACGGGCGGGTGCGGCCGGTGCGGGGAGTGCTGCCGGCGGTGCTGGCGGCGGCGGACGCCGGGTACGAGCAGGTGGTGGTGCCGGAGTGTGCCGCCGCCGAGGCGTCCCTGGTGCCCGGGGTCTCCGTACTGGGCGTCCGGAGCCTGCGCCAGCTGATCGCCGTCCTGGCCGACGAACCCGTGCCCGACGAGGATCCGGACGAGCAGGGCCGCCCGGACCCGCTCCTCGCCGGCCTGCGCATGCCGGGCACGGGCGCCGCCACGGGCATGCACAGCGTCGGCGCGGCCCAGCACGAGCCCGGCCACGACCTGGCGGACGTCGTCGGGCAGACCTCGGCGCGCACGGCGGTGGAGGTGGCCGCGGCGGGCGGACACCACCTGTTCCTGGAAGGGCCTCCCGGCGCCGGCAAGACGATGCTCGCGGAGCGGCTGCCCGCCATCCTGCCCCGGCTCGGCCGTCAGGAGTCGCTGGAGGTCACCGCGGTCCACTCGGTGGCGGGCCTGCTGCCCCCGGGCAAGCCTCTGATCGACGTCGCCCCCTACTGCGCCCCGCACCACTCGGCCACCATGCAGGCACTCGTCGGCGGCGGCCCGGGCATCGCGCGGCCCGGCGCGGTGTCGCTGTCCCACCGGGGAGTCCTCTTCCTGGACGAGACGCCCGAGTTCAACAGCCAGGCCCTGGACGCCCTGCGCCAGCCGCTGGAGGCGGGGCATGTCGTCATCGCGCGCAGTGCGGGAGTGGTGCGTTTCCCGGCGAAGTTCCTGATGGTGCTCGCGGCCAACCCCTGCCCGTGCGGCCGGTTCTCGCAGCGTGACGACCTGTGCGAGTGCCCGCCCTCGGCGATCCGCCGCTACCAGGCCAGGCTCTCCGGCCCGCTGCTGGACCGGGTCGACCTGCGCGTCGAGGTGGACCGCGTCACCCGCGCCCAGCTGACGGCCTCCGGAGCGCGGGGCGAGTCCACCGCGACGGTCGCCGACCGGGTACGGGCGGCCCGGCAGCGGGCCACGGAGCGCCTCGCCGGCACTCCGTGGCGCACGAACAGCGAGGTACCGGGGCGCGAGCTGCGCAGCCGCTGGTACGCCGCGCCCGGGGCGATGGACGAGGCCGAGCGGAACCTGGAGCGGGGCGTCCTGACCGCCCGCGGCCTCGATCGCGTCCTGCGCGTGGCCTGGACCGTCGCCGATCTCGTCGGCCACGACCGGCCCGACGCCTCGGACGTCGCACTCGCGCTCCAGCTGCGCACCGGTGTCCCCAGGGGCGTCCCCATGGCCCTCGGAGCGCTGACGTGAGCGTCGCCGACGAGCCGGACGAGGAGCTGCTCGCACGGGTCCTTCTCACGCGTGTCATCGAGCCCGGTGACGAGATCGGTGGCCGGTGGGTCCGGGAGCTCGGGGTGCGGGGCCTGGCCCGGCGGCTGGCGGAGGGCGGGCCGCCCCTGGCCGGGGTGAGCGGCAAGCGGTGGAAGGGACTGCTGGCCAGGGCCGAGACGGCTCGGCCGCGTGAGGACCTCGCCGTCGCCCGGGCGGCCGGGGTGCGGTTCGTCGGGCCGGGGGACTCGGAGTGGCCGGGGCAGCTCGACGATCTCGGGGATGCCCGGCCACTGGGGCTGTGGGTGCGCGGGCGGGCCGGCCTGCGGATGTGGGCGCTGAAATCGGTGGCCGTCGTCGGCGCCCGCGCCTGTACCGAGTACGGGGCGCACATGGCGGGCACCCTCGCCGCCGGCCTGGCCGAGCAGGGCTGGGTCGTGGTGTCGGGCGGTGCCTACGGAGTCGACGGCGCCGCCCACCGCGGCGCCCTAGGCGCGGGCGGCGCCACCGTCGCCGTCCTCGCCTGCGGCGTCGACCGCCCCTACCCGCGCGGGCACACCCGGCTGATCGGCAGAATCGCAGAGCAGGGACTGGTGATCGGTGAGCTGCCGCCCGGTGATCACCCGACACCGAGCCGGTTCATCCTGCGGAACCGGGTGATCGCGGCACTCACCCGCGGCACCGTGGTCGTCGAGGCCGCCCACCGCAGCGGCTCCCTGGTCACGGCGCGTGCGGCACAGCGACTCGGTCGGCACACCATGGGCGTACCGGGCCCGGCCACCAGCGCTCTGTCCGCCGGGGTGCACGAGCTGCTGCGCGGAGAGGCGGCCCTGGTCACCGACGCCGCGGACGTCGTCGAACTGGTCGGCGACATCGGACAGCTGGCCCCCGACCGGCGCGGCCCGGTCCTGCCCCGGGACCTGCTGGAACCGGCCGCCCGGCAGGTGCTCGCCGCGCTGCCGGGCGGCCGGGTGGCCCGTCCTGACGAGATCGCGCGCCACGCACAGACGACACAGGACGACGCGATCGCCCGGCTGTACGAACTCCGAGCACTCGGTTACGTCGAACGACACGGCGACGGCTGGAAGTTGACACGCCAGGCGGTGATGTCGGTCCGCGGTGGTCCCGGACCATGCTGACCGCGCCCGTTCGGCCGTCCGGGGGAACCCCGACATCCCTTGGAAATTCGCCCAGTTGGGGTTCTCAGGTGATCACACGGAGCGAGCTCGCCGACCCGGTGGGACGCCGTTCGGAATGTATCCGCGTTCGCCTTGACCTCCGTCCTTCGCGCACCGCGACACCGCAGTCACGCTACGCTCACGAGGATCCCGACACGGACAGGCAACTCGACATCAGACAGACAGCCCACCCCAGCAGCACCACTCCGCAGCAGAACGGCACAAGGCGACGAATGCCCCAGCACACCTCCGGGTCCGACCGGGCGGCGATCCCCCCAGCCGCCCGTGACGGTGGCAGCGTGCGGCCGCCCGCTCCCTCGACACTCGACGAGCTGTGGCGGTCGTACAAAGCGACGGGGGACGAGCGGCTGCGGGAGCAGCTGATCCTCCACTACTCGCCGCTCGTGAAGTACGTCGCCGGCCGGGTCAGCGTGGGCCTGCCGTCCAACGTCGAGCAGGCGGACTTCGTCTCGTCCGGGGTGTTCGGGCTGATCGACGCGATCGAGAAGTTCGACATCGACCGCGAGATCAAGTTCGAGACGTACGCGATCACCCGGATCCGCGGCGCGATGATCGACGAACTGCGGGCACTGGACTGGATCCCCCGGTCGGTCCGGCAGAAGGCGCGCAACGTGGAGCGCGCCTACGCCACGCTGGAGGCGCGGCTGCGGCGGACGCCGACCGAGGGCGAGGTGGCCGGCGAGATGGGCATCGCGGTGGAGGAACTCCACGCGGTGTTCAGCCAGTTGTCGCTGGCCAACGTGGTGGCCCTGGAGGAGCTGCTGCACGGCGGGGGCGAGGGCGGCGACGGGCTGAGCGTCATGGACACGCTGGAGGACACCGCCGCCGACAACCCCGTGGAGGTCGTTGAGGACCGGGAGCTCCGCAGGTTCCTCGCGCGGGCGATCAACACGCTGCCCGAGCGGGAGAAGACCGTGGTCACGCTGTACTACTACGAAGGGCTCACCCTGGCCGAGATCGGGAACGTGCTGGGCGTGACCGAGAGCCGGGTCAGCCAGATCCACACCAAGTCGGTGCTCCAGCTGAGAGCGAAACTGGCGAGCTTCGGCCGCTGACCTGGCCGGAAGGTGACGGCCTGACGGGAGCCTCTCCCGCCGGGCCTGGCGCGTCCGTAGAGTGGTTGACGTGCCAAGGATTCGAGCGGCCTCCGTGGCCGAGCACCGGTCGATGCAGCGAGCCGCCCTGCTGGACGCGGCTCGTTCCTTGTTGTCCGAGGGCGGTACGGAGGCGCTGACCTTCCCGGCCCTCGCCGAGCGGACGGGGCTCGCGCGCTCGTCCGTCTACGAGTACTTCCGGTCACGGGCGGCCGTGGTCGAGGAGCTGTGCGAGGTCGACTTTCCCGTCTGGGCGGCGGATGTGTCGGCGGCGATGGAGCGGGCGGACACGGCCGAGGCCAAGGTCGAGGCGTATGTGCGGCAGCAGCTGGAGCTGGTGGGGGACCGGCGGCATCGGGCCGTGGTGGCGATCTCGGCGAGTGAGCTGGACGCCGGGGCCCGGGAGAAGATCCGGGCGGCCCATGGCGGGCTGGTCGCGATGATCGTCGAGGCGCTGGGCGAGCTGGGGCATGAGCAGCCTCGGCTGGCGGCGATGTTGTTGCAGGGGGTCGTGGACGCGGCGGTGCGGCGCATCGAGCTGGGGGCCGCTGAAGATCCCGGGTCGATCGCCGATGCCGCGGTGTCCATGGCCCTGCGGGGTGTGCGGGGCTGAGCGGCGTGGGTGCCGGGGGCGGGTGGGTGCGCGGCCACGCATGCCCGCAGTCAAGCAGTCCCGTGGACCGGCAGCAGCCGCGATGGGCCTCTGTGCAGGAGCCACGGTGGCAGGAGCGACAGCGGGTTCAGGTAGGTGTCACCCCTGCGCAGGCCCCAGTGCACGCACGTGACCGTGCAGTGTGAGCCCGTGGCGTCCACCGTGCCGATCACCTCGCCCGATTCCACCTGCTCGCCCTCCTCCACCGCCGCCGTCACCGGCTCGTAGGTCGTGCGCAGCGGCGGTTCGCCCGTCCCTGTCAGCTCCACCGAGACGACCCCTTTGCCTGCCACCCGGCCCGCGAACGACACCCGGCCCGCCGCCACCGCCCGTACCGGCGTCCCCGGGGCTGCCGCCAGGTCCACGCCTCGGTGGCCCGGGCCGTAGGCCGTCGCCGGAGGTTCCCAGCCGCGGAGGACCCGAGGGAGCGAGCCGACGGGCCAGGTGCGGCCGGCCGTCGGCACGGTGGCGTCCGCTGGGGGCGTGTCCGCCGCGAACAGGGGCGGTGGAGGGGCCAGCAGGACGGCCGCCGCCATGACCAGCACCAGGACCAGGCGCGTACAAACAGGCACACATCGCTTCGCTCGCATGCCGAAAGCGTCCCGGACCGTTGCCCGTCACCGGCCGTGGCTGTGGACCGCCGTCCGGTTGTGGACAACGGCGTCACCCGGTGCCCCGCGGGTCCCGTACACTTCTGGTGGCGATCCGGGTCACCGGGTCGACTTCGCACGCCCCGATACGCACCCCGGCAACGGGCCGTATCAGCGCCCCTCGGTCCCTCGTGGCACGGCGCGCAGCGGGCGTCAGGCGCGGAAGCCGTCCGGCATCCGCGGCACAACCGAGAAGCACAAGGAGATACGGCCATGGCCGTCGTCACGATGCGGGAGCTGCTGGAGAGCGGCGTCCACTTCGGTCACCAGACCCGTCGTTGGAACCCGAAGATGAAGCGCTTCATCTTCACGGAGCGCAACGGCATCTACATCATCGACCTGCTCCAGTCGCTGTCGTACATCGACCGCGCCTACGAGTTCGTCAAGGAGACCGTCGCCCACGGCGGCACGGTCATGTTCGTCGGCACGAAGAAGCAGGCGCAGGAGGCCATCGCCGAGCAGGCCACCCGCGTCGGCATGCCCTACGTCAACCAGCGCTGGCTGGGCGGCATGCTCACCAACTTCTCGACCGTCTACAAGCGTCTGCAGCGCCTCAAGGAGCTCGAGCAGATCGACTTCGAGGACGTCGCCGCGTCCGGTCTGACCAAGAAGGAGCTTCTCGTGCTCTCGCGCGAGAAGGCCAAGCTGGAGAAGACCCTCGGTGGTATCCGCGAGATGCAGAAGGTGCCCAGCGCCGTCTGGATCGTGGACACCAAGAAGGAGCACATCGCCGTTGGTGAGGCCCGGAAGCTGAACATCCCGGTCGTCGCGATCCTCGACACCAACTGCGACCCCGACGAGGTCGACTACAAGATCCCGGGCAACGACGACGCGATCCGCTCCGTCACCCTGCTCACCCGTGTCATCGCGGACGCCGTCGCCGAGGGCCTCATCGCCCGCAGCGGTGTCGCCACCGAGGGCAAGGGCGAGAAGGCCGCGGGCGAGCCGCTCGCCGAGTGGGAGCGCGACCTGCTCGAGGGCGAGAAGAAGGCCGACGAGGCCGCCCCCGCCGCCGAGGCCGCCCCGGCTGCTGAGGCTGCTCCGGCCGCCGAGGCTGCTGAGGCCGCCCCCGCCGAGGCCGAGGCCGAGAAGCCCGCCGAGGGCGAGAAGGCCGCCGAGGCCGAGCAGGCCTGACCCGTCAGTCCGAGGTGACGGCGGGAGCGGTACTGCATCACCAGCGCTTCGGCGCGGTGTGAAGTCCGCTCCCGCCGTTCACCCGTAGGTCAGCGGCAGGACAGTGCGCTCCTGCTCCATGGAGCGCATCCGCAGATCTTCGATCTTCCAGACTTCGAGAGAGATTCACAGACTCATGGCGAACTACACCGCCGCCGACGTCAAGAAGCTCCGTGAGCTCACGGGCGCCGGCATGATGGACTGCAAGAAGGCGCTGGACGAGGCCGAGGGCAACGTCGAGAAGGCCGTCGAGGCGCTCCGCATCAAGGGCCAGAAGGGCGTCGCCAAGCGCGAGGGCCGTTCCGCCGAGAACGGTGCCGTCGTCTCGATCATCGCCGACGACAACTCCTCCGGTGTCATCGTCGAGCTCAAGTGCGAGACGGACTTCGTCGCCAAGGGTGACAAGTTCCAGGGCGTGGCCACCGCCATCGCCGAGCACGTCGCCAAGACCTCCCCGGCCGACCTCGAGGCCCTGCTCGCCTCCGAGATCGAGGCCGGCAAGACCGTCCAGGCGTTCGTGGACGAGGCCAACGCCAACCTGGGCGAGAAGATCGTCCTGGACCGCTTCGCGCAGTTCGCCGACGGCTACGTGACGGCGTACATGCACCGCACGATGCCCGACCTGCCCCCGCAGATCGGTGTCCTCGTCGAGCTGGACAAGCCGAACGCCGAGATCGCCAAGGGCGTCGCCCAGCACATCGCCGCCTTCGCGCCGAAGTACCTCTCCAAGGAGGACGTCCCGGCCGAGGTCGTCGAGTCCGAGCGCCGCGTCGCCGAGGAGACCACCCGCGCCGAGGGCAAGCCCGAGGCCGCCCTGCCGAAGATCGTCGAGGGTCGCCTCAACGGCTTCTTCAAGGACGCCACGCTGCTCGGCCAGCCCTACGCGCTCGACAACAAGAAGTCCGTCCAGAAGGTCCTGGACGAGGCCGGTGTCACCCTGAAGCGCTTCACGCGCATCAAGGTCGGCATCTGAGTCCGTACCGCGATCGACGCCCGACCCCGATAGGGTCGGCAGCAGTCGTCCGTGTACGCCGTCACATGGGTGGCGGACGACAGCAGATCTGACGAGGAGGCCATTGCCGTATGGGATGCGAACCACGCCCCACCGGCAATGGCCTTCTTCGTATGTGCAAAACGTGAAAGAGGCGGGATCCCCCATGACCACCAAGGCCCAGAAGAGCGACGACGGCAAAGTACGCGGCCGGTTTCTGCTGAAGCTGTCCGGAGAGGCCTTCTCCGGCGGTGGCGGCCTGGGCGTCGACCCCGACGTGGTGCACAAGATCGCCCGCGAGATCGCGGCCGTCGTGCGCGACGGTGCGCAGATCGCGGTCGTCATCGGCGGCGGCAACTTCTTCCGCGGTGCCGAGCTCCAGCAGCGCGGCATGGACCGGGCCCGCTCCGACTACATGGGCATGCTCGGCACCGTCATGAACTGCCTGGCCCTCCAGGACTTCCTGGAGAAGGTGGGGGTGGACTGCCGGGTGCAGACCGCCATCACCATGGGCCAGGTCGCCGAGCCGTACATCCCGCTGCGCGCCGTACGGCACCTGGAGAAGGGCCGTGTGGTCATCTTCGGTGCCGGTATGGGCATGCCGTACTTCTCCACCGACACCACCGCCGCCCAGCGCGCCCTGGAGATCGACGCCGAGGCGCTGCTGATGGGCAAGAACGGCGTGGACGGGGTCTACGACTCCGACCCGAAGACCAACCCGGACGCCGTGAAGTTCGACCACCTCGGCTACGGCGAGGTCATCACCCGCGATCTGAAGGTCGCCGACGCCACGGCCGTGACGCTGTGCCGCGACAACAAGCTCCCGATCGTGGTCTTCGAGCTGCTGGCCGAGGGCAACATCGGGCGCGCCGTCAAGGGTGAGAAGATCGGCACGCTGGTGGGGGACCCCGGCAGCCGGGACTGAGGTCCCCGAGAACAACCCCGTCCGGGGGACGGACGGGACGGAGCCGGGCCGGGGGATGGACAATGTCCTGTCGGTCGGGAACCGTGCAGGAAGAAGACGCGACGCAGCCGGCCGCCGCCCCACATGGAACCGCAGCCGGGCCTACTCAAGACACGCAGGAGCAAGTGGTGATCGAAGAGACCCTCCTCGAGGCCGAGGAGAAGATGGAGAAGGCCGTCGTGGTCGCCAAGGAGGACTTCGCCGCGATCCGCACCGGCCGTGCGCACCCGGCGATGTTCAACAAGATCGTGGCGGACTACTACGGCGCGCCGACCCCGATCAACCAGCTGGCCTCGTTCTCGGTGCCCGAGCCGCGCATGGCCGTGGTGACCCCGTTCGACAAGAGCGCGCTGCGCAACATCGAGCAGGCGATCCGCGACTCCGACCTCGGCGTCAACCCGAGCAACGACGGCAACATCATCCGGGTGGTGTTCCCCGAGCTGACCGAGGAACGCCGCCGCGAGTACATCAAGGTCGCCAAGAGCAAGGGTGAGGACGCCAAGGTCTCCATCCGCTCCGTGCGCCGCAAGGCCAAGGACGCCATCGACAAGCTGATCAAGGACGGCGAGATCGGCGAGGACGAGGGCCGCCGTGCGGAGAAGGAGCTCGACGACACCACCCACAAGTACGTGGCGCAGGTGGACGAGCTCCTGAAGCACAAGGAAGCGGAGCTGCTCGAGGTCTGATGAACGACTCTTCCTGGGGGGCGCCGCCGCAGGCCGGGTACTGGGGGCCCACCGACCAAGGGCATGGCCATGGGCACGCCCACAGCCCTGGCCATGGGCACGCCCACAGCCCTGGCCACGGGTACGCCCAGGGGGCCGCTCCGGCGGGTCCCGCATACGATGCGCATGAAGCGCCTCAGACTCGCCCCATGCCCATCGTGCCCGACGTAGCCGCATACGGCGGGGACCAGGATGACGATCGGGGGGCTGCTCGGCCGAGCAGCCCCCCGGTCCGGAACGAGACGAATCCGGAGCCCATGCCCGACGCCGCAGAGCCGGCACCCAAGCCGCAGAAGAAGAGCGCGGGTCGCGACCTGAGTGCCGCGATAGGGGTCGGGGTCGGGCTGGGCGCGGTGATCGTCGCGTCGCTGTTCGTCGTCAAGGCCGTGTTCGTCGGCGTGATCGCGGTCGCCGTCGTGGTGGGCCTCTGGGAGCTGACCAAGCGGCTGGATGAACGCAAGGGCATCCGGGCGCCCCTCGTGCCGCTCGCGCTCGGCGGTGCCGCGATGGTCGTCGCCGGGTACGTCCGGGGCGCCGAGGGTGCCTGGGTCGCCATGGCGCTCACGGCACTGGCCGTGCTGGTGTGGCGCATGACGGAGCCGCCCGAGAACTACCTCAGGGACGTCACGGCGGGCGTCTTCGCCGTGTTCTACGTGCCGTTCCTGGCGACCTTCGTCGCGATGATGCTGACGGCGGACGACGGGCCGCAGCGGGTGCTCACGTTCCTGCTGCTCACGGTCGTCAGCGACACCGGTGCCTACGCGGTCGGCTGGCGCTTCGGCCGTCACAAGCTCGCCCCGCGCATCAGTCCCGGCAAGACCCGCGAGGGTCTGCTCGGCGCGGTCGCCTTCGCCATGGTGGCGGGCGCGCTGTGCCTGGAGTTCCTCATCGACGGCGGTGCCTGGTGGCAGGGGCTGCTGCTCGGCCTTGCGGTCGCGGTCAGCGCCACGCTCGGCGACCTCGGCGAGTCCATGATCAAGCGGGACCTCGGCATCAAGGACATGGGCACGCTGTTGCCGGGTCATGGCGGCATCATGGACCGGCTGGACTCGCTGTTGCCCACGGCCCCTGTGGTGTGGCTGTTGCTCGTGCTCTTCGTCGGGTCCGGCTGAGGCGACACGGCTCTTACGGTTCGTATGGCGAGCTCCCGTCCGATGACCGGCGGGGGCTCGCTGTCGTTGTGCGGACGTGCCTGCGGCGTCACCAAGTGGGACGATTCAGGTGTACGCCGCAAAGGGGGACATCATGTCCAGCATTCGACAGACCATCGATGTCGACCGGCGTCCCGAGGACGTCTACGACTACGTCACGGACGCCCAGCGGCTGCCGGAGTGGCAGCTGAGCGCCGTCTCCGCGGAACGCCTCGACGAAGGGCCCGTCGGCGTCGGCTCCCGGATGCGGGTCACCCGGCACATCGGCCGCCGGGTCATGCCGATGACCATGGAGGTCACGGAGTACGACCCGCCGCACAGCTGGGGCATGCGGGGTGTCGACGGACCCGTCCGGGCACGGGTGCACGGCGAGGTCGAGCCGTTCGACGAGGGGCGGCGCTCCCACGTGACGATCGAGGTCGACTTCGAGGGCCACGGCGTAGGCAAGGTCCTCGTCCCGCTCGTCGTACGCCCCCAGGTCCGCAAGGAACTGCCGCGCAACGAGCAGATCCTCAAGGACCGGCTGGAGCACACGGGAGAGCAGGGCCTCTGAGAGAGTTCACGACACCCACTCACCGGCGCGGGCCACGAGCAGCGGCTGGAAGAAGCCCGTCACCTGCGGCATCCGCCACTCGGGATCGACAAACCCGGCCTCGGCTGCGAGGCCGGCCAGCCGGTCCCCGCCGAGTGCCCAGTAGGTGGTACGGCGGACCTGGACCCGCCATTCGCCGCCTTCCGGAAGAAGTTGGAAGTGCTCCAGGTCGTAGTGCTCGCCGTCGTCGTGCCAGTGCCAGAGCTGGAAGGTGACGGTCCGTTCTTCGCCCTCGGCGTAGTCGACGTTCCTGTGGACTTGAGGAGGCGTCGAAGCCGGGCGGTCGCGCAGCAGGTCGTCGTAGTGGCGTGTGCTGACCAGCAGCAGGCCCTCGGGACGCAGCACGCGGCGCATTTCTGCCAGGGCGGCGTACACATCCTGCTCAGTCAGTAGGTGCGGCAGTGAGTTGTCGGCGCAGACGACTGTGTCGAACCGGCCATCAGGAAACGGGAGGCGTCGCATGTCGGCAGCGGCCGTGCGCAGGCTCAGGCCCCGGCGGGCGGCCTCACGCGCGGCGCGGGCGGCGGCGCGAGGGCTGAGGTCGGTCCCGGTGACCCGGTGCCCGCGCAACGCCAGACCGATGGCCTGCGTGCCGATGCCGCAGGAACAGTCGAGGACCGCCGCACGATCTTGACCGATCAGGGCGTCCAGGGCGCCCCCCTGCCGACGGATGCTCGCGTCCCAGTCTGAATAGATCAGGTGGTAGTCGTCAGCCAGGTCGTCGTAGAAGTGCGCCACCGATGTCTCGGGCATGGCCCGAGATTACTGTGCCCAGCAGACTGCCTATGACATGTGCTGACAGACGGCACCCCCAGGTGACCGCCCCCACCCCGCTCCGGCCTGGGCCCCGGAACCTACCCGACCGGCCACGCCCGAGCTGTTACGAGTTTCTCTACCTCATCGAGTTTCTCTACCTCATCAAGCCCCGGCTGCGCTCCGCTCCGCCGGGCGCGCTTCCCGGCTCCGCTCCGGGCGCCGCTCCTGCCTTCGGCCCGCTCCGCCCGGGCTGCGCCGACGCGCGCCCACGTGAAACAGGCCGGGCCATGAGTCGAGATCCGCGAGCGCGGCAACGCTCAAAGCATGCCTCCGGCGGGGGCGCTCAGGCTCCGAGATGGAGGGGGCGCCGTTCGCGAGTGCCGGCCGGAGTAGTGGCGTGCGCGGGGAGCTCCCATCCCACCTGCCATCGACCCAGGCAGAGCCGAGCAGACGCGGCCCCTGGCGTCCAGGTCGTTCGTACAGTGGCGCGCTCCACCTGGACGCCAGGGACCACGCCCGCTCCACGGTGTGTGGGTCGACGGCAGACGGGATGGGAGCTGGGGAGGGTGATGGGTAGCGGACGGGGTGAAAGTGCGGCTCGAAGGACGGGAACACGAGCCAGGCATCGAAGAGTCCGCCGACCTATGCGTCGAGCTCATCGCGGGGCTGCGACCAGCGCTTGATGATCTTTGCGGGAGATTCCGGGGCTGGCCACACCTGGATACGGATCTTCTCAGTGGTTTCGGGGCTCTCGGCAGAGTCGATGTCGGCCTGAGCTGCTCGAGCCAAGTTGCTCCGGGCCACGCGGACGCGGTTCCAGCCTGGCGGGACCTCGAACGTAGCCGCATCGGGGGCGTAATCCGTGCAGCCCAGAACGGTCAGGCGACCCAACGACACATCGAGGCTGGCCTCAACCACGTGATCGAACTCCAAGCTGTCATCACTCGGCTCCTGAGGCAGCACGACAACAGTGACGGATACGTTGACATTGACAGCCGTGCCGATGCCCAGCGCATCCTGTGCAACCGCGAGGTGATCGGCAACGGCCTGGTCGGTCCACGCGTCGCTCAGATCACCGTCCGAATCCGCATCGGATACGTGTATCTGGAAGTAGTCGGCGAAGAGGGTGAGCTCTGTCGTTGTCGTCATGGCGGCACAGTGCCATGCAGCACTGACAGCCGGGGATGCGGTAGGACCCTGCCCCTTCCGTGCCCGATACGACGGGAAGCCACGGGGAACACGAGGCAGTCACAGGCACGAGCACACGGCGACGGCCCCCGACCAACTACCAGGTCGGGGGCCGTTCTCACTGCTCACCAAGCGGAGGCGGTGGGATTTGAACCCACGGTGACATCGCTGCCACGACGGTTTTCAAGACGGTTCCCTGGGCCGCTCGGGAACCCATCTCCTCGATCGTTGACGGTGGTGATCATCGGCCAGTGCGTGCCGTCATCCTGTAGCCGCCGACGTACGCACGAGCCGGCAACCCACACCGCCCGTACAGGGCCGGACACTTCCGCCCGCAATGACACTACCCCTGGTCCGGGCAGTTGGTTCCGGCCGTCACCGCCTCAGCCTGGCCATTTCTACCGTCGCCGCCTCAGCACTCTTCGGATGAGCAAGAAGGCTGCAAGCGCGATCAGAGCAATTCCCATGACGATCAACATCGCCCCAATGACAATCAGGACCGTCCCGACCAGGATCAACATCGCCCCAATCAGGACCAACATCACCCCAATGATGAGAAGAAGCATCGCGAGGACGGTCATGGTTGCCTCCTGCCCCCTCCCGACTCTGACCCCTTCCCGTCCCCTTTGCAATGATTGCGGATAAGGCGGAAGACTCTGGCAAAGTCCCCCGTTTCTCCAAGAGCAACAAGATGAAGGCTCAGGCCGATGGGTCGCCGTTCGGAACTGCTGACTGCCCTACGCAACCGCGAGCAGTTCGACACGGAGACCGGTCTGCCCGCCTCGGAGGTGCAGGCGCTCAAATCCACCATCTGGTAAGATCACACGCGCGCGTACGCCGAGATGAAGTGGCCTGGTGCCTCGGCCAAGCACCGGGCAAGCATCGCTGACACGCTGGCCACCATCACGCCGAAGCTGGTCAAGGACAACCGTGGGGCTCCGCCTCCCAAGGTTCTCCGGATCGCGCTCTACTCGTGGGTCTACCGGTTCGTTCTCGGCGAGGACGGGACGCTGAGGCCCCGCCTCGACGTCGAGGAACCGCCCGCCGACATCGTGGCCGCACTGGGTTGGATCAGCCGGAAGTCCGTGGACGTCACCGACCTCAACACACCCTCGGTCGTGCGCACGGCACTCGACGCGCTGAAGCTGAAGCAGGACGGCACGGCCGCTGCCGAGAACACGGTCAATCGCAAGCGGACGGTCTTCAGCAGCTGCCTGCGGTTCGCGGTGGAACGGGAGTTGTTGACGTCCCTGCCTCTCGACAAGGTCGACTGGACCCCGCCTGAGACCGACGACGAGATCGACTTCCGGTTCGTCCCCGGCCCCAAGCTGGCGAAGGCGCAGATCGACGCTGTCGGCGAGCAGGGTGAACGCGGACGACACCTGAAGGCGTTCTTCGGCTGCCTCTACTATGCGGCCAACCGTCCTGGTGAGGCGGCCAGTCTGCGTGTGGATGACTTCACCCTTCCCGAAGAGGGCTGGGGTGAAGTCCTGCTCTCCACGAGCATGCCCCGAGTCGGCTCCGGATGGACCGACACGGGCGAGTCATTCGATACGCGCGGCCTGAAGAAGCGGGCCCGCAAGGCGACCCGGCCGGTGCCGATTCCGCCTGCTCTCGTACGCCTGATCCGCGAGCACATCGATGAGTTCGACACTGCCAAAGACGGCCGACTGTTTCGCGCGGCCCAGGGCGGCCAACTCCTGTCTAAGGAGTACGGAAGATATGGAAGGCGGCCCGGCTGGCAGTGCTGACGAATTCCGAGGCAGCCTCGCCGCTGGCTGACGTGCCGTACTCCCTGCGTCACGCAGGCGTCTCGCTCTGGCTTGAGTCAGGCGTCTCCCCGGCCGAGGTCGCGCGGCGGGCGGGTCACAGCATCGCTGTCCTGTTCCGGTTCTACGCCAAGGCCATTCATCGCAACCAAGCGCGGGCCAACCAGCAGATCCAGCAGGCTCTCGAAGCGATCGGCGAGCACGACGACGAGTAGGCAGCAAATCGACTCGTAGGGGCGTCCCTTGTGGGGCGCCCCTCCTGTTTGGGTATGACCCAGATACGTGTCACCTGCGCCGTTTCAGTGCGTGTGCCATGCGGGGCAGTTCCTCGTACAGCAGTCGGCCGACCAGTGCCCCGCCGAAGACGACGACGCCCACACCGACCAGCCAGGACTGGATGACCAGGACGGTTCCGACGGGCCCGTAGGTGACGGCGTTGGACGCGATCAACGGCGAGAAGACGAGCCTGGAGAAGCCCCTCAGGCCGAGCAGCCCGATCATGGTGGCCACGGCGCCGGGCAGCAGGGCACGCCAGCGGACCCTCCCACCGAGCAGCAGGCGCTGGGACCACCACAGGAACAGGACGGCACTCACCGACGCGACGGCCCCACCTGCCAGAGGTCCGCGCAGCAGCGTGGTGCTAGCGGCGACGTAGAGGTATCCGGTGAGGACACCGAGCCACACCACATGCCGCCACCTGGCCCACCAGCGGGCTGGCGGCAGGCCCCAGACCTTCTCGTAGCCGGTCTGCACCGCCGCCCCGAAGGTCAGGCCGAACACGGCAAGGGCGACGATGCCGAACACAGTCGTGGTGCGCAGGGCCTGGCCGGGCGGGGTGAACAACTGCTCGACCTGCCGCCTGGAGGCCCTCGACACACCGAGCCCTTCTCCCAGCCACTGTGCGAACCCCCGCCCGTGCTCGGGATCGGCAGAGGAGACGATGATCAGCAGCGGCACGAGCGTGAGGAACCCCAGTGCCGCGAAGCCCAGCGAACGCGACCATAGCTCGACAGCCCTGCTCCGCCGCCATCCGCGCCCGACTGGAGAACGGCTGATCACGCGGCGCAGCGGCCCGAACCGGGATGAACGGTCAGCGGCACCAGAAGCCTCCATCGGCATGCCTGCCGACTACCACGTTCGGAACGGGCCATGAGGTTCAGCAGACTGTGGCTGCCCGCAGAGGGCGGCTTCGCCCCGGCCCGGATCGACAGCTCAGGAGGCAGGCCATGATCCGATATGAGACACGAAACCTCCACCATTCCATCGTGTCAGTGGTTCAGCTGCCCCGGCGTGGGCCGGAACCGCGTCGCCGCTCGGCGGACGGAGATTCTGCGCCGAGTCCCTTCGTGACGGCGTCCTGCCGCCGCACGCCGTTCGGTCGCGGTGAATGACCTTGGCCCGTAGTCAGGCGACACGGTCGGCGCGGTGGCGGGCTTCGCGGAGTCGGACCTTCGACGGGAGACGGTCCAGGCCGGCCGAGTCTCGTGCGTGTGCGAGCGTTTCCCGGCTCAGCTGCTCCAGAGTCCGCGTTGGATCCGCGTGAGGCTCCAACAGCAGCCGCACGCGTGCTGTCGGAGCAGTACGTCGGCCCGTCAGCCGTACCTGAGCCCGCGAGACCCCGTCCAGGGCCTGTGCCTCTTCCTCGATCACGTCCTCCAGCGTGCGGCCGTTGAGTCGGGCTGCCGCGCCGTCTTCGCTGGCGACGAGGACCTCGCCCAGGCGGTGTCTGCGCTGTGCGAGGAGCCACCACAGCAGCAGGGCCAGCAGCACGGCGAGCACCGCGATCACGGTCGGCCACCACCACCCTTCTTCCCGCCACCGGGTTCGTCCCTCGGTGCCCAGCACTACATCGTCCGGCCCGCGGAAGGGCCACCAGCCCGGCATGCCGAAACCCCAGTGGCGGTGCAGATCCAGCCCGCCCAGCAGCACACCGCCGCCCAGCGCGAACACTGCGAGGCCGAGCAGTCCCAGCAGCACCCGGTTCACTGTCTTGAGCATCGGAGTCACCTCAGCCCTTCTTCGGCCGCCGGACGTGCACGGTCAGCGTGGGTTGCCGGACGAGGCCCAAGGACGTCACGGCTTCACTCAGCGTGGCGTCCAGATCCGAGCGAACCTCCTTGAGATCGCGGAAATGTGCCCACGCCCGGGCTTTGACCTTCCGGCGGCCGACAGCTACCCGAGCCGACTGGACACCGGCCACCTGCCTGGCTCGGTCGCGCAGAACCAGGGCGACCGCGCGGCGGTCGAGCCCCCCGTGGACCTCCTCTGCCCCGGGGATACCGGTGGGCTGACGCATGGGCAGCAGCCTGCGCAGTCCCGGCGTCACCGCCAGCAGGAAGAGCCACAGGCCGAGGGCCATCGCCACGGCGGCCCCGACGATCATCCAGGTGTCATCCAGTGGCCGTGTCGCCAATTCCTCGGCGAGCCGTCGCCGCCAGCTCATCGCAGACCGGCCTGCCCGAACCGAGACCACGTCGTACAGGAGCAATCCGATTCCCCCGACGGCCAGCAGGGCCACCAAGGCCGCAGGGAGCCGCCGCGCGGACCAGAAACGGCGCGCTGCCGTCGAGCCCGCGCCCGCCTCGGGGGTGCCATCGGCGGACGGAGTCGCCTGTCCGGGATCAGAGGAAAGGTCGCTGTCACCGGTCGGCTGCCGCCAGGTGTTCGCGCTCATCTCACCCTCTCCTGGTTCGTGTGCCGCGCATGCACCGAGTGCAGCCGCTCGACCGACACCGCGAGGTCGGACACGTCCATGCCGAGCCATGTCCCGAGCCGTTCGGTCACCTCCCGGCGTACTGCGGCGCACTGCGCCCCGATGTCGGAGGGATAGCCGAGCTCGACGGTGATGCGCATCCGTACCTCGCCGATAACCGTCTGCTGTCCGGCGGCGGACTCGTCGCCTCCTCCGGCGGTATTCCGCTCTGGTGCCCGCCGCACGGAAGTGTTCACGCGTGGCGTCCGGTGGCCGGACGGTACGTGGCCGACCGACTCGGTGAACCGGCTCAGCACTTCGCCCGCCACCTGGGAAGCGATCTTCGCCACGACCCGGTCGGCGACGACGATCGCACCGCGCTCCCCGCGCGGGATACCCGGGCGCCGGTCGGCTTCACCGGTCACTGCCGCCAGTCTCCCCGAGCCCGTCGCCGGTCATCGCGGATCCGTTCCTGCCGGTCTCGGCGGCGGACGAAGTCGCCCGGTTCGAGATCACCTTCCACCAACCGCCCGACCACGAGACCGACGACGCCCAGACCGAGCACCAGCAGGAAAGCCCAGAAGTTACCGAAATAGGCGGCGAAACCCAGCGCCATTCCCGCAATCAAGCCCACCACTGCCCTGCTCATCACGCGCTCCTTAACTCAAGCGGGCTGCTCCGCCCCGGCTACTGGATCCGCTGCCGCTCTTCCCCTTCGTCCTCCTCGTCGGGGAGCTTCACGTCGCTGACCATGATGTTGACTTCCACGACTTCCCGGCCCGCCAGCCGTTCCACTGCAGAGATCACGTTCTCCCGCACCGCACCGGCCACGTCCGTGATCGAGACGCCGTAGTCGACGACGATCTCCAGATCGATGGCCGCCTGCAGCTCGCCGACCTCGACGCTGACCCCGCGTGTGACGGACTTGCCACTACCGGCGCCGGGCATCCTCTCCCGCACGGAGCCCATCGAGCGCGCGAATCCGCTGCCCAGGGCATAGACGCCGCGTACGTCCCGTGCCGCCATTCCTGCGATCTTCTCCACCACCACATCGGCGATGACCGTCCGGCCGCGGGAACCGGGCGCACCACCGTGCCTTACGCCGGCGTTCTCAGTCATCGGGATATCCCTCCCTCAAGAAACCCTCAGGCACCGTTTGTTCTGATTATATTTCATTAGTACCTTTTGCCCTAAGTGTAGATCGTGACGGATGGCCCAACACGTGGCCCGAGCGTCCCCACCCGGGGACCTCGCGGACACTCCGGGTGCAGTGCGGCAGGAAGAGAACCGCGGCCATGGAAGAGAGAGGGTGAGAAGCCGGTGATCGAGGCGTGGACGCCGCCAGTACGGCACCAGCTCGACCTGGGCCGACTGCTCCCGCTCGGCGGGCCCGACGACGGGACATGGATCACCGAGCAAGCAGCCGTCCGGGCCCTCGGGCGGGCGGCCGCTGAGATTCCCGGTGTCCGGGTGGAGACCTTGCGCATTGGGTCGGCACCGTTCGAGCCCGTGTCCGAGCCGGCCGTCCGTCCGCCGGCCAGCGCGCTACCGCCCGGCCCGCTCAGGATGGAGGCAGCCTTCACGGCCTCCCTCAGGCAGCCACTGCCTCACACCGCCGAACAGCTGAGGAACGCACTGCTCAACGCGGCCACTGAAAGGCTCGGCCTGGCCGTCGGGACGACCGACTTGCGTGTCACGGATCTCCATGAAGGCCCGGAGACAGCCATCAGGTCGCCGACCGCAAGGAGGACCATGAAGCCCCAGCCGGAAGCCGCAGCCGGGCGAAACTCGCCTCCGGCGACCGGAACAGGACCCACGCCAGGCCTCACCGGGAAACTGGCCGACGTCGCGGCGGCCGTTCCGGGAGTCGCCCGCCTCACAGACGTGCTGGGAAGCCGCCCGATCAGGGTGAAGCACGATGTTGATCCGCCCAGCCGCCACATCGAGGTCCAGCTCGCGGTCGCCCCCGGACACCATCCACTGGAAGTCGCTCGCGCCGTCCGGGTCGCCGTAGCCGACGCAGCCACCACTGACACGCCGGGCCCGGTCACCGCCGCCGTCCTCATCACCGAGACCGCGGCATAACCAGCCAGGCGTCAGGTTGCTCAAGAGAACTATGGAGCATGGCCCCCGTCTGAATCGTCAACGTGATGGTTCCGCGTCAGGAGCGGACTACCTGCAAGCAGGGCTGTCCCACAGGCCAGAGCTGGTCCACAGCTGGTCCACACGCACTGATCAACAACGCGACACAGCCGGATCAAGGTGAGACAGACCCCATGCAGAAGGGGTGCCCCTCACTCGATCTCCTGAGCACGCGCCCTCGGGCCGTCCCTGGGCCGTGCAAGGCCGATCAACGATGACAGAGAGCACTCACGGGTGACCACCCCCACCCCGCTCCGGCCTGGGCTCCCGCAGTTGATCTGCCACACTGGATGGGTTATGCCTGCACCCGGAGAACTCACTTTCGTCGCCCCCCGCGGAGCCAAGAAGCCGCCGCGGCATCTCGCCGACCTCACTCCTGCCGAGCGCAAGGAGGCCGTGGTCGCTGTCGGGGAGAAGCCGTTTCGTGCCAAGCAGCTCTCGCAGCACTACTTCGCGCGGTACGCGCACGATCCGGAGCAGTGGACCGATATTCCGGCCGGCTCGCGCGGCCGGCTCCAGGAGGCGTTGCTCCCCGAGCTGATGACCGTCGTGCGGCACCTGTCGACCGACCAGGGCACCACGCGCAAGACGCTGTGGCGGCTGTTCGACGGGACGCTCGTCGAGTCCGTGCTGATGCGCTACCCGGACCGGGTGACCATGTGCATCAGCTCGCAGGCCGGGTGCGGGATGAACTGCCCGTTCTGTGCGACCGGGCAGGCGGGGCTCGACCGGAATCTGTCCACCGCCGAGATCGTGCACCAGATCGTGGACGGTATGCGGGCGCTCAGGGACGGTGACGTGCCGGGCGGGCCGGCGCGGCTCAGCAACATCGTGTTCATGGGCATGGGCGAGCCGCTCGCCAACTACAACCGGGTCCTCGGCTCCATCCGGCGGCTCACCGACCCCGAGCCCGACGGGCTGGGGCTGTCGCAGCGCGGGATCACCGTCTCGACGGTCGGTCTCGTCCCGGCCATCCACCGGTTCGCCGACGAGGGCCTCAAGTGCCGCCTCGCGATCTCGCTGCACGCCCCCGACGACGAGCTGCGCGACACCCTCGTGCCCGTGAACACGCGGTGGAAGGTCCGGGAGGTGCTGGACGCCGGCTTCGAGTACAGCGCCAAGTCCGGACGCCGGCTGTCCATCGAGTACGCGCTGATCCGGGACATCAACGATCAGGCCTGGCGCGGTGACCGGCTCGGGCGGATGCTCAAGGGCAGGCCCGTGCACGTGAACCTGATCCCGCTCAATCCGACGCCCGGGTCGAAGTGGACGGCTTCCCGGCCGGAGGACGAGAAGGCGTTCGTGGAGGCCATCGCCGCGCACGGTGTGCCGGTGACGATCCGGGACACCCGTGGTCAGGAGATCGACGGGGCGTGTGGTCAGCTCGCGGCGACCGAACGGTAGTCTGACCGGCGTAGGCACAACCGTATTTTCCGACACCTTCATATTCCGACAGGGGAGCGCCACAGCGCTGAGAGTGCGGCACACGGCCGCAGACCCTCCGAACCTGGCCCAGGTCATTCTGGGTAGGGAGATCGGTCATCACTCGAGCTGTTGCGCCCTGCCCGGGAATCCCAGGGATCCCGGGCAGGGCCGCGTCTTCTCCTGGTCCTCCAGGAGGAATCCAGTGAGCAACAACATCAAGCGGCTGACGGCGGTGGCCGTCGGGTTCGGCATGGCCGGCACGCTCGCCGCGTGCGGGTCGTCCGACGGCGGCCAGGGGTCCGGCGACTCCAAGACCGTGACCCTCGTCAGCCACAACTCGTGGGCCGCCTCGAAGGGCGTCATCGCGGCGTTCGAGAAGCAGTCCGGCTACAAGGTGAACGTCCTCGAGGACGGCGACGCCGGGCAGGCCGTGAACAAGGCCATCCTGACCAAGGACAACCCGCAGGGCGACGTCTTCTTCGGCGTCGACAACACGCTGCTGTCCCGCGCCCTCGACAACGGCCTGTTCCAGCCGTACGAGGCGAAGGGCTCGGACCGGATCGCGCCGGAGTACCGGGCCGACCAGGACAAGCACCGGGTCACGCCCGTCGACACCGGCGACATCTGCGTCAACTACGACAAGAAGTACTTCGCCGACCACAAGATCGACCCGCCGCGCAGCTTCGACGACCTGGTCAAGCCCCAGTACAAGAACCTCCTCGTCACCGAGAACGCCTCCACCTCCTCGCCCGGCCTGGGCTTCCTGCTCGGCACCGCCGCTAAGTACGGCGACGGGGGCTGGGAGGGGTACTGGAAGAAGCTCAAGGCCAACGGCGTGAAGGTCGTCGACGGCTGGGAGCAGGCCTACAACGAGGAGTTCTCCGGCTCGGCCGGCGGGAAGAAGGCCAAGGGGGACCGGCCGCTCGTCGTGTCGTACGCCTCCTCGCCGCCCGTCGAGGTCGTCTACACCGACCCGAAGCCCGCCGCGGCGCCGACCGGGGTCGCGCAGGGCACCTGCTTCCGGCAGGTCGAGTACGCCGGGCTGCTGAGCAACGCGAAGAACACCAAGGGCGGCAAGGCGTTCCTCGACTTCCTGATCAGCGAGCGGTTCCAGGAGGACATGCCGCTCAACATGTACGTGTACCCGGTGCGCGAGGGCGCCCAGGTGCCGCCGGAGTTCGTGAAGTACGGGCCGCAGGCGAAGGACCCGGAGACCATGGACCCGGCGAAGATCGCCGACCGCCGTGACCAGTGGGTCAAGTCGTGGACTTCGCTCGTACTGAAGTAACGGGACCAACCGGAGCAGCCGTCCGCAGGGACCGGCGCGGGAGCGCGGCGCGGCTCGGGCTCATGGCCGTGCCCGTCGCGTTCTTCGCGGTCTTCTTCGCCTACCCCGTCGCCGCGATCGTCGCGCGCGGTCTGGAGGTCGACGGGGTCTGGCAGTTCGGGCGGATCGGGGAGGTGCTGGCGCAGTCCGACGTCCGGCACGTCCTGTGGTTCACCACCTGGCAGGCGATCGTCTCGACGGTGCTCACCCTGCTGATCGCGCTGCCCGGCGCGTATGTCTTCGCGCGCTTCGACTTCCGCGGCAAGCAGGTCCTGCGGGCGGTCGTGACCGTGCCGTTCGTGCTGCCGACGGTCGTCGTCGGTACGGCGTTCCTGGCGCTGGTCGGGCGGGGCGGGCTGCTGGACGAGCTGTGGGGGCTGCGGCTGGACACCACCGTGTGGGCGATCCTGCTCGCGCACGTCTTCTTCAACTACGCGGTCGTCGTACGGACCGTCGGCGGGCTCTGGGCGCAGCTCGACCCGCGGCAGGAGGAGGCCGCGCGGATGCTCGGGGCGTCGCCGCTGAGGGCCTGGCGGAAGGTCACACTGCCCGCGCTCGCGCCCGCCGTGGCCGCCGCCGCGCTCATGGTCTTCCTGTTCACCTTCACCTCCTTCGGTGTCGTCCAGATCCTCGGCGGGCCCACCTTCTCGACCCTGGAGGTGGAGATCTACCGGCAGACGTCGGAGATCTTCGACCTGTCCACGGCGGCCGTGCTGACGTTGATCCAGTTCGTCGCGGTGGGCGCGATCCTCGCCCTGCACGCCTGGACCGTACGGCGGCGGGAGACCGCGCTGCGGCTGGTGGACCCGTCCGTGACCGCGCGCCGGCCGCGCGGCACCGGGCAGTGGGCGCTGCTGGGCGGGGTGCTCGTCACCGTCGTCGTGCTGCTCCTGCTGCCGCTCGCGGTGCTGGTGGAGCGGTCCCTGGACGCGCCCGGCTTCGGCTACTACCGGGCCCTGACCAGGGACGACGGCGGCGTGTTCCTGGTGGCGCCGATCGAGGCGATCGGCAACTCCCTGTCGTACGCCGTCGCCGCCACCCTCATCGCCGTGGTGATCGGCGGCCTCGCCTCCGTCGCGCTCACCCGCCGGGACGCCGGGCGGTTCGTGCGCGGCTTCGACGCGCTGCTGATGCTGCCGCTCGGGGTGTCCGCGGTGACCGTGGGCTTCGGTTTCCTGATCGCTCTGGACGAGCCGCCGCTGGATCTGAGGTCGTCATGGATCCTGGTGCCGCTCGCGCAGGCGCTGGTCGGTGTGCCGTTCGTCGTGCGGACGATGCTGCCCGTGCTGCGGGCGGTGGACGTGCGGCTGCGCGAGGCGGCCTCGGTGCTGGGGGCCTCGCCCTGGCGGGTGTGGCGTGAGGTGGACCTGCCGATGGTGCGGCGGGCGCTGCTGATCGCGGCCGGGTTCGCCTTCGCGGTGTCGCTCGGGGAGTTCGGGGCGACGGTGTTCATCGCGCGGCCCGACAACCCGACGCTGCCGGTGGCCGTGGCGCGGCTGCTGGGGCGGCCCGGGGAGCTCAACTACGGTCAGGCGATGGCCCTTTCGACGATTCTGATGGTGGTGTGCGCCGTGGCCCTGCTGGTGCTGGAGAGGCTTCGCACCGACCGGACCGGGGAGTTCTGATGCTGCTGGCTCTGGAAGGCGCGACGGTCCGTTTCGGCGGGCGTGCCGTGCTGGACGCCGTCGATCTGGAGGTCGCCGAGCACGAGGTCGTGTGCGTGCTCGGGCCCAGTGGCAGCGGCAAGTCGACGCTGCTGCGGGCGGTGGCGGGGCTGCAACCGCTCGACTCCGGGCGGGTGTCGCTCGACGGGCGCGACCAGGCGGGCGTGCCCGCGCACCGACGCGGAGTCGGGCTGATGTTCCAGGACCATCAGCTGTTCCCGCAGCGGGACGTGGGCGGCAACGTCGCCTTCGGACTGCGTATGCACGGGGCGTCGAAGCGGCAACAGGCCGAGCGCGTACAGGAGTTGCTGGACCTGGTCGGCCTGCCGGGCGCGTCCCGCCGGGCCGTCGCGGCGCTGTCCGGCGGGGAGCAGCAGCGGGTGGCGCTGGCCCGGGCCCTGGCGCCGAGCCCCCGGCTGCTGATGCTGGACGAGCCTCTGGGGCAGCTCGACCGGTCGCTCAGGGAGCGCCTGGTCGTCGAACTTAAGGAACTCTTCGGCCGGTTGGGCACGACCGTGCTCGCCGTGACGCACGACCAGGGGGAGGCCTTCGCGCTGGCCGACCGGGTCGTGGTGATGCGGGACGGGCGGATCGCCCAGTCCGGTACGCCTCTTGAGGTGTGGCAGCGGCCGGCCGACGCGTTCGTGGCCCGCTTCCTCGGCTTCGAGAACGTCGTCGAGGCGACGGTCGGCGCGGAGGCCGCGGACACGCCGTGGGGCAAGGTGCCGGTGCCGGAGGACGCCCCGCAGGGCACGCGGACCCTGCTCGTGCGGCCCGCCGGTGTGCGCCTGGTGCCCGCCGGCACGGGCCTGCGCTGCACGGTGACCGCGCGCACCTTCAAGGGCACCCATGTCGCCGTCCACCTCCAGCCGGAGGACGCCCCGCGCCTGGAGGCGGCGTGCGCGCTGCGGGCGGCACCGGAGACCGGGGACGAGGTCGGGGTGGAGTTCGACGCGGGAGAAATCGTGGTGCTCGACTGATCGGCTGCCGCCTAGGGTGCGGGGCATGACGTTACTCGCACACGAACGCTACTGCGACGAAATCGCCCACCAGGTCGCTCTGTTGAGGTCCGTGGTGATGTCCGGCGCCGATCTGTCCGGCACCGTGCCGACGTGCCCGGACTGGTCGCTGGAGGACCTGGTCAGGCACACGGGCGGCGCCCTGCGCTGGGTGGAGTTCATCGTGCGGACCCGGGCCGAGGAGGAGGTGCCCGAGGAGCGGGTGCCGGGCCTCGCCGGACCCGGGCGCCGGGGTGACGCCGCCGTACTGGACGCATGGCTGGCGGAGAGCGGCGAGCAGGTCGTCGCAGCGCTGCGGGAGGCCGGGCCGGACACCAAGGTGTGGAGCTGGGCGGGGATCCTCAACTCCGGGTTCTGGGCCCGCCGGATGACGCACGAGATCACCGTGCACCGCGCGGACGCCACGCTCGCCGCCGGACTGCCCTACGAGGTCGCGCCCGACGTGGCAGCCGACGCGATCGACGAATGGCTCCAGATCGTCGAGTTCGTCCAGCGGACGGCACCGCACGACGCGGCGCGGGAACTGCGTGGTCCGGGCCGCAGCATCCACCTGCACGCCACCGACACCGGGCCGCATCTGAACGCCGAGTGGCTCATCGAGCTCACCGAGGACGGTGTCGCCTGGCGCCGCGGCCACGAGAAGGCCACCGTCGCCCTGCGCGGTCCGCTCACCCCCGTCCTGCTCGCCTTCTACCGTCGGCTGCCGCTGGACGCCCCTGAGGTGGAGGTGCTGGGCGAGCGGGAACTGCTGGAGTTCTGGCTGGAGCGGGCGACCTTCGGCTAGGGCGGGAACAGGCGATGGCCCGCCCCCGCGAAGGGGAGGGGCCACCACCGGGCGTTGATGCGCGGGCGTCAGCTGTCGCTGTTGCTCGCCCCACGACGGCGCATGCCGAAGAACACCGCGCCCCCACCGACGACGACCAGGGCCGCCGCGATGCCGGCGATGATGCCGGTGTTGGAGTCGGCACCGGTCTCGGCGAGGTTGGAGTCACCGGCCGCCGGCGCGGGCGCGTTGCCCGCCGGCGTCGTGCTCTCGCTCTCCGACGGCGCCGGAGCCGGGGTGTCGGCCGGGGTGTCGGTCTCCTCGGCCGGCTTCGACGGGGAGGCCGACGGGGTCGGCGTGGCCGGCTCGGTCGCCGGCGGCTTCTCCTCTTCCTTCTTGCAGGCCGTGGCCGGGGTGACGAGGTTCGGCTTGATGTCCTCGTCGACGTACGGAGTGGCCTTGACGTGGATGCGGTACTCCGCGTTCGGCTTCCAGTCCTCAGTGAAGGTGATGGTGGTGCCCTCGCGCGAGCCCTTGACCACCTGCTCGCCGACCTTCTTCTGGTCGGCGCCGTTGTTCTCGAGGTACACGGTGACGGTCGCCGGGATGCCGGCGGGGTCCACGTCGGTGACGGTGATGACGCCCTTGTCACCATCGCACTTCGCCTCGGCCGAGAACTCGTTGATGTTGCAGGCGAGCGCGTTGCCGGCGGTACCGAGCGCGAGCGCGGCCGATGCGGAGGCGACACCGAGGATCCGCAGGGAACGTGCGACGGTACGGCGGGATGCCGTACGGCGTGATACGGACAGAACTGCCACGTTTGTCCTTTACAGGATGCGCAAATGCGGGGGGTGGAGGCAGTGTTGACTGGACATCAGCACTACCGTGAGGCTCACAGGTCTATAAGCGCCGCATAAGTAGTGTCAACGCATATGCAGGTTGCAAGCACTTGCTTTGCCAGCTTATTAACCGCCGAGACGTTTCAACGCCTCCGGTGCCTCCTCGATCCGCTCCACCAGGGCGATCCGCGCCTCCATCGAACGGCCGCTGGCCAGCGACCGGAGCAGCGGCCACGTCGGCAGCTTCTCGGTCCAGTGCGCCCGGTTCACGAGCACCATGGGCGTCGGCTCGCCCCGCGACTCGTAGTAGTTGGGCGTCGCGTTGTCGAAGATCTCCTGTACGGTGCCGGCGGCGCCGGGCAGGAACACCACGCCCGCGTCGGACCGGGCCAGCAGGCCGTCCTCGCGGGTGGCGTTGGCGAAGTACTTGGCGATGTGCGACGCGAAGGCGTTCGGCGGCTCGTGGCCGTAGAACCAGGTCGGGATGCCGACGGAACGCCCGCCCTGCGGCCAGCGCGTGCGTATCTCGAAGGCGGCCGTCGCCCATTGGGTGATCGACGGCGTGAAGCGCGGTGCCTTGGCGAGCAGTTCGAGCGACTCGGTGAGCATCTCCTCGCCGAACGGGGCGGCGTACGCGCCGAGGTTCGCGGCCTCCATCGCGCCCGGGCCGCCGCCCGTGGCGACCGTGAAACCGGCGCGGGCCAGCTCCCGGCCGAGCCGTGCCGCCCCCGCGTACTCCTGAGTGCCACGGGCCATCGCGTGGCCGCCCATCACGCCCACGACCCGGGCGCCGGACAGGAGTTCGTCGAGTGCGTCCGAGACCGAGTCGTCGTGGACCGCGCGCAGCATGGAGGCGTAGATGTCCCGGTCCGCCTTCGTGCGCTGGAACCAGGCGTACGCCTGGGCGTCGGGTGTGGCCTCGTAGCCGTCCGCCAGCGACTCGAAGAGCTCGTCCGGGGAGTAGACGTGGCCGCGGTACGGGTCGAAGGGCAGGTCGGGGACCGGCGGGAAGACCAGGGCGCCGTCCGCGCGGACCTTCGCGGCGGCCTCCTCGCGCATCGCGCAGCCGAGGAAGACCGCGCCCGCGGTGTCCGTGGTGAGCAGTTCGCGCGTACGGTCCGTCAGGTCGACGGCCTGGACGCGGTGACCGGCGAGCGTGCCGCGCGCCGAGACGGTCGCGTCGAACTCCTCGAGCGTCTCGATCTCACGGTCGTCGTGGTGGGCCGCATGGGCGGGCATCGTCTGCACCCGCCCATGCTGGCACAGCCATGTCTCAGCCCTCGACTGCCGACGGGTCCATCCACACGACCTCGAAGGTGTGGCCGTCCGGGTCGTCGAAGGCGCGGCCGTACATGAACCCGTGGTCCTGGGTCTCACCGGAGACGGAACCGCCCGCCGCGACCGCCTTCTCGACCAGCTCGTCGACCTTCTCGCGGCTCTCGGAGCTCAGCGCGATCAGCACCTCGCTGGTCTTCTTCGCGTCCGCGATCTCCTTCTTGGTGAACTGGGCGTACTTCTCCTTGGTGTGCACCATGACCACGATGGTCTCGCTGATCACGACCGAGGCGGTGCTGTCGTCGCTGAACTGCTCGTTGATCGAGTAGCCGAGCTCCGTGAAGAACTTCTTCGAGGCGTCGAGGTCGCTGACACACAGGTTCACGAAGATCATCTGCTGGTACATGCGGGGTCTCTCCCATCAAGTCCGTGCCGTTACGTGGGGATAGACCGGGGGCCTGTGCGGAACTCATCGCCGTACGGAGATTTTTTCGTACGAGTTTTTCAGCGGGCTTCAGCGGGCCAGCGGCAGCGCCGCCAGCTCGGCGACCGTCAGGGTGAGCGGGCCGAACAGGGCGAGCAGCGCGCCCGCGCGGAGGGCGGCGGCGCTTCGCAGCATCGTCGCGGGGGCGCCGAGGCGCAGCAGCGCGGCGGTGGTGTCGGCGCGGGCCTGGCGGGCCTCGACGGCGGCCATGAGGAGCGTCCCCACGGTGCAGCCGGTCACCAGCAGCACGCCGAGCGTGGTGAGCGGACCGAGCGACAGCCCGTCCGGGGCGTGCAGCAGCGCCATGGCGTACGCGGCCGCCAGCACGGCGCAGAGCACGCCCAGGGGGTGGCCGATCCGGGCGGCCTCCGCCATGAGGATCCGGCCGGCCAGGAGCCGGAGGGCGCCGGGGCGGGCCGACTGGAGCAGCCGTCCGCACAGATGGGTCAGGCCCGGACCGGCCATGGCCAGGCCGACGGCGGCCAGCGCCCAGCCCGCCAGGACGCCGGGGGAGGCGCCGGAGAAGGTGAGGTCGGGGGGCGTGGGGGCGGTGCGGCTCGTGTAGGTCTCCACGGCGAGGCCCGCGGCCAGGACGGTGATGCCCCAGGGGAGACCGGAGGGGGCGGCGGTGGGGGAGTTGCCGGACAGAGCGGTGTCCGGCAGGGCCGCTTCGGACACCGCGGTGTCGGGTGTCGCGGTGTCCCCGGCCGCGTGCGCGGCGCTCCCGGCCGGGATCACGACGCTCATGGCGTCCGGTGCCGCCGTCCGAGGGTTGGACGGCTCGGCGGGGTCCTCGACCGTGCTCACCGTTCCCGCGGCGCCCCGGGCGGCCGAGCCCGTGGCCGCCGCCGGGACGGACGTGCCCGTACGCCCGGACGGCGGCCCGCCGTTGTGCCCGGCCGGCTCGCTGGGTTCGGCGGGCCCGGTGGCACGACTGTCCGTGGGGCGGACGATCTGGCGGCCGAATCGGCCGTACGCCCCGAAGGTCTCGTGTGTGCTCGTGCTCCGGTACGCGCCGAAACGGCCGTACGCCCCGGCCGCCCGGGACGGGGCCGGCCCCGCCTCCCTCGGCCGCAGCGCCAGCGCCACCGCCACCGACGCGGCTGCGGGCACGATCGAGAGCAACATCAGGGCTCCCGGCAGCGGCAGCGGCCGGTCCGCCGCGAGGGACTCGGCGGCCGCGCCGTCGAAGGGCATGCCCGTCAGGTCGCCGCGCAGGTGCAGGAAGAACAGCAGGGCCAGCATCGAGCCCAGGGTGCAGGACAGGGCCGTCGTCGTCGCCGAGACGGCCATCAGGCGCAGCGGGCCGAGGCCGATCGCGGAGAGGCCGGGGCGGGGCTTCGTACCGGGGTCGGTGCGGGCCACCGCGATCGCGAAGTACACCGTGGCCGTCAGCGGAGCCACGCACCAGGCCAGGCGCAGCAGGGCGGCGCCGGTGGCGCCGGGGTGGCCCAGCGCGTATCCCAGGGCGCAGAGCAACAGGAAACCCGTCCCGGCCGAGGCCGCCGCGACCAGGAGGCGGCGCAGCTGGACGGCGGGGTGGGAGCCGCGGGTCAGACGGAGAGCGAGCACGCGGCCCGGCCTTCCGTCTCGGTGGGCCCGGCGACCGGCGGCAGGTGCACCGTCTGCACGCGCCGCCCGTCGAGCAGGGACACCGTGCGGTCGGCGAGCGCCGCCGTCTCCGCGTCGTGCGTGGCCAGGACGACCGTGATGCCGTGGGAGCGGGCCGCCGTGGTGAGGGTGCGCAGCGCATGGGCGCGGTCGGCGCGGTGCAGGGGCGCCGTGGGCTCGTCGGCGAACAGCACCGACGGCGCGGGGGCGAGGGCACGGGCGATGCACACCCGCTGTCGCTCGGCCTGCACCAGCTGGTGCGGACGTTTGCGGGCGCTGTCGCCGATGTCCAGGCGCTCCAGCCACTCCAGGGCCGCCTTCTTGGCGCGGCGCCTGCTGGTGCCGCGCAGCATCAGCGGCAGGGCGGCGTTCTCCCAGGCGTTGAGCTCCGGGACCAGCGAGGGGGCCGGGTCGATCCAGCCGAAGCGGTCGCGGCGCAGCCGCTCGCGAGTGAGGTGGCCCATGGTGTGCACGGGCATGCTGTTGAACCAGACCTCGCCGCGCCGGACGGGCACCAGGCCGGACAGGCACCGCAGCAGGGTCGTCTTGCCGCTGCCGCGCGGGCCGCTGACGGCGAGGATCTCGCTCTCCCGGACGCCGAGCGAGACACCGCTGAGCGCGGGGGAGCCGTCGTCGTGCTGGAAGTGCAGGGCGCGTGCCCAGAGCACGTCGTTGTCCGGCGGGGCCTCCATGGGCGTACACCTCGGTTCAGATCCGTAGTTCCCGTGCCATCCCCCGTGCGGGGGAACGAAGGCAGGGCCGATCGGTCACTGGGCACGCTAGGCAGAGCGCGGCGGGACGCCGGACAGCACGCGGCCCCGGGGCGCCGTTTCTCACTCGAACGGGGGGCACCGGGGCCGGTGTTGATCATCCAAACAGACGATCGGAGCGACGGTCGGTCAGAGCTTGGTCCACGCCTCCGAGAGGGTGGCGCGCAGGATCTGCTCGATCTCGTCGAACGTCGACTGGTCGGAGATCAGCGGCGGGGCGAGCTGGACGACCGGGTCGCCGCGGTCGTCGGCGCGGCAGTACAGGCCGTTGTCGTACAGCTTCTTGGAGAGGAAGCCGTACAGGACGCGCTCGGTCTCGTCCGCGTCGAAGGACTCCTTGGTCGCCTTGTCCTTGACCAGCTCGATGCCGTAGAAGAAGCCGTTGCCGCGGACGTCGCCGACGATCGGCAGGTCGTGGAGCTTCTCCAGGGTGGCGCGGAAGTTGCCCTCGTTGTCCAGGACGTGCTGGTTGAGGTTCTCGCGCTCGAACAGGTCGAGGTTGGCCAGGCCCACGGCCGCGGAGACCGGGTGGCCGCCGAAGGTGTAGCCGTGCAGGAAGGTGTTGTCGCCCTTGTAGAACGGCTCGGCGAGGCGGTCGGAGACGATGCACGCGCCTATGGGGGAGTAGCCGGAGGTCATGCCCTTGGCGCAGGTGATCATGTCCGGGACGTAGTCGAACTTGTCGCAGGCGAAGTACGTGCCCAGGCGGCCGAAGGCGCAGATGACCTCGTCGGACACGAGCAGCACGTCGTACTGGTCGCAGATCTCGCGCACGCGCCGGAAGTAGCCGGGCGGGGGCGGGAAGCAGCCGCCCGCGTTCTGCACCGGCTCGAGGAAGACCGCGGCGACCGTGTCCGGGCCCTCGAAGAGGATCTGCTGCTCGATCTGGTCGGCGGCCCAGCGGCCGAAGGCCTCGGGGTCGTCACCGTGGATCGGCGCCCGGTAGATGTTGGTGTTCGGGACCTTGTGGGCGCCCGGCACCAGGGGCTCGAACGGCGCCTTCAGAGCGGGCAGACCGGTGATGGACAGGGCACCCTGCGGCGTGCCGTGGTAGGCGACCGCGCGGGAGATGACCTTGTGCTTGGTGGGCTTGCCGACCAGCTTGAAGTACTGCTTGGCGAGCTTCCAGGCGGTCTCGACCGCCTCACCGCCGCCGGTGGTGAAGAAGACCTTGTTCAGGTCGCCCGGGGCGTGGTGCGCGAGGCGCTCGGCCAGCTCGACGGCCTTGGGGTGGGCGTAGGACCAGATGGGGAAGAACGCCAGCTCCTGCGCCTGCTTGGAGGCGGTCTCGGCGAGTTCGACCCGGCCGTGCCCGGCCTGCACCACGAACAGGCCGGCGAGACCGTCGAGGTAGCGCTTGCCCTGGTCGTCGTAGATGTACGTGCCCTCGCCCCGGACGATGGTGGGGACGGGGGACTTCTCGTACGACGACATGCGCGTGAAGTGCATCCACAGGTGGTCGTACGCGGTCTGGGAGAGGTCCTTGCTCACGGCTATCGGGTCCTCACGGTTATCGGGTTCCCCACATGTAGGTCTGCTTCTTGAGCTTGAGGTAGACGAAGCTCTCGGTGGAGCGCACTCCGGGGACGGCCCGGATGCGTTTGTTGATGACCTCCAGGAGGTGGTCGTCGTCCTCGCAGACGATCTCCACCATCAGGTCGAAGGAGCCCGCGGTCATCACCACGTACTCGCACTCGGACATGGCCGTCAGCGCGTCCGCGACCGACTCCACGTCGCCCTCGACGTTTACGCCGACCATCGCCTGTCTGCGGTAGCCCACGGTGAGCGGGTCCGTGACGGCGACGATCTGCATCACGCCCTGGTCGAGCAGCTTCTGGACGCGCTGGCGCACGGCCGCCTCGGACAGGCCGACGGCCTTGCCGATGGCGGCGTACGGCCGGCGGCCGTCCTCCTGGAGCTGCTCGATGATGGCGAGGGAGACGGCGTCCAGCTGCGGCGAGCTGCCGTTCCTGGACTCGCGGGAGGGCTCGCGGTGCTCCCGCGAGCCCTTCTGGTCTGCGCTTCGACTGGCCACGAGGTCACTGTGCACGAGGTCTCGACACTTCCGCAAGCCTCGATCGATGAAATCCGTTGTTTCAGTAGCCGACTCCTGCGGATTCCGCACGATCGAAGGGAGCGGGGGTGTTGAAAACGTGGGTCGGCCGACTAGGGTGGGTGTCTCAAGTACTGGACATCCGAACTGGAGGGCCGGCAGTGAGCACCGAGCTGCGTCGTCTGCGCAACTACATCGGCGGTGAGTTCCGGGACGCCGCCGACGGACGGACCACCGAGGTGGTCAATCCCGCGACGGGCGAGGCGTACGCGACCGCTCCGCTGTCCGGGCAGGCGGACGTGGACGCCGCGATGGCGGCGGCCGCCGAGGCCTTCCCCGGCTGGCGCGACACCACGCCCGCCGAGCGCCAGAAGGCCCTGCTGAAGATCGCGGACGCCTTCGAGGAGCGCGCCGAGGAGCTGATCGCGGCCGAGGTGGAGAACACGGGCAAGCCGGTCGGGCTGACCCGCTCCGAGGAGATCCCGCCGATGGTCGACCAGATCCGCTTCTTCGCGGGCGCGGCGCGGATGCTCGAGGGCCGCTCGGCCGGTGAGTACATGGAGGGCCTGACCTCCATCGTGCGCCGCGAGCCGGTCGGGGTCTGCGCGCAGGTCGCGCCGTGGAACTACCCGATGATGATGGCCGTGTGGAAGTTCGCCCCGGCGATCGCGGCGGGCAACACGGTCGTGCTGAAGCCGTCCGACACCACCCCGGCGTCCACGGTGCTGATCGCGGAGATCCTCGGCGGGATCCTGCCGAAGGGCGTCTTCAACGTCATCTGCGGCGACCGCGAGACGGGCCGCATGATGGTCGAGCACGAGATCCCGGCGATGGCCTCCATCACCGGTTCCGTACGGGCCGGCATGCAGGTCGCCGAGTCCGCGGCCAAGGACGTCAAGCGCGTCCACCTGGAGCTGGGCGGCAAGGCGCCGGTCGTGGTCTTCGAGGACACCGACATCGCCAAGGCCGTCGAGGACATCTCGGTCGCGGGCTACTTCAACGCCGGCCAGGACTGCACGGCCGCCACGCGCGTCCTGGTCCACGAGTCCATCCACGACGATTTCGTCTCCGCGCTGTCGAAGGCCGCCGCCGAGACGAAGACCGGGCAGCCGGACGACGAGGACGTGCTGTTCGGTCCGCTCAACAACCCCAACCAGCTCAAGCAGGTCGAGGGCTTCATCGAGCGGCTGCCCGCGCACGCGCGCGTGGAGGCCGGCGGCAAGCGGGTCGGCGACAAGGGCTACTTCTATGCGCCGACCGTCGTCTCGGGCCTCAAGCAGGACGACGAGATCATCCAGAAGGAGGTCTTCGGCCCGGTCATCACCGTCCAGTCCTTCCGCGACGAGGACCAGGCGGTGGAGTGGGCCAACGGCGTCGAGTACGCGCTCGCCTCCTCCGTGTGGACCAAGGACCACGGCCGCGCCATGCGGATGTCCAAGAAGCTCGACTTCGGCTGCGTCTGGATCAACACGCACATCCCGCTGGTCGCCGAGATGCCGCACGGCGGCTTCAAGAAGTCCGGCTACGGCAAGGACCTGTCGGGGTACGGCTTCGACGACTACACGCGCATCAAGCACGTGATGACGTCGCTGGACGCGTAGGCGCCGGATCTCGTTGCGCGGCCCCGGGCGGGGTGTACCTCGCCCGGGGCCGTTCGCGTGTGCGCAGACCTATTTTTGAACATGTTCAATACGGGCGTAGAGTGCCGCCATGAGCGACAGAGCCGCCCTGGTGAAGGGCATCCGTGCGTGGCTGGTCTTCTTCGTCGTCTGCCTGGTGCTCAGCGGCGCCACGGCCTTTCCCCTGGTCCACGAATTGCGCTGGACCGAGGATCTGCTGCACGCGCTGTCCGCGGGCGAGTACCTGCCGGGTCTGACCGACTGGATCGAGCGGGTCCGGGCCGGGCTCGACGAGGCCGACGCCGAGTACCCCTTCCTCCTCTACGGCACGGACTGGCTGGCCTTCGCGCACCTGGTGATCGCGGTCGCCTTCTACGGGCCCTACCGCGACCCGGTCCGCAACATCTGGGTCGTCGAGTTCGGGATGATCGCCTGCGCGGGGATCATCCCGCTTGCCCTCATCTGCGGACCGATCCGCCACATCCCCTTCTGGTGGTCGGTGATCGACATGGCCTTCGGAGTGCTCGGGGTGATCCCGCTGTACGTCGTACGGCAGCGGATCAAGCGGCTGGAGGCCCTGACCGTGCCGGCGGCCGCCACCCCGGCGCTCGGCGGCTGAGAAAAAGTGTTATCCCGAGAACCTTCACGCCGTCTCCCCGCATGTGATCCCCCACATAGCCAAGACCCCCGTCCTGCCTGAGAGGGTGCGTGCGGAAAAGTACTGATCCCAGCCGGCGAGAGGCCACCGTGGACAGTCAGCACTGGCGCGCCACCATCACGGCGGCGCAGTCCGGCGACCGGCAGGCGCTGGACGAGCTGGTCGCGGGCTGGCTGCCGCTGGTCTACAACATCGTGGGCCGGGCCCTGAACGGGCACGCCGACGTCGACGACGTCGTCCAGGAGACCATGCTGCGCGCGGTCGGCAACCTCGGCTCGCTGCGCGACCCGGACAGCTTCCGGTCCTGGCTGGTGGCGATCGCCATGCGCCAGATACGCGACCGGGCCCGGCGCCGGACGGCGGACCGGCTGGAGGAGGCACCGGCCGCCGACTTCGCCGAACTGACCGTGCTGCGGCTCCAGCTCGAGGGGCAGCGGCGCGAGGTCGCCGAGGCCGCGCGGTGGCTCGACGACGAGGACCGGCAGCTGATGTCGCTGTGGTGGCTGGAAGTCGCGGGCGAACTGACCCGGCGCGAGCTGGCCGCCGCCGTCGGCATCACCCGGCAGCACGCCGCCGTGCGCGTGCAGCGGATGAAGGAGCGCCTGGAGACCTCGCGCGGCATCGTCCGCGCCCTGGACGGCGCCTGCCCCGACCTGCGCGAGCTGACCGGCCGCTGGAACGGCCGGCCCGACTCGGTGTGGCGCAAGCGGCTGGCCCGGCACATCCGGGGCTGCGGCTACTGCGGCGGCACCCACGAGACGGTCGTACCGGCGGAACGCCTCCTGGTCGGTATCGCGCTCGTCCCGCTGCCCGTCGGGTTCACCCTGTCGCTCGCCTTCGGCGGCAAGACGGCGGTGGCCGCCACCTCCGCCGGGTGGTCCGCCAAGCTGCTGGGCGCGCTCACCAAGCCGGCCGTCGTGATGACCGCCGGCGCGACGATGGTCGCGGGCGGCGCCTACGTCGTCACGCAGCCGCCGGACGCCCCGCCTCCCCGGGCCGCGGTCACCCCCACGGCGACGGCCACGTCCGAACCGCCGCCCTCCGCCACGCCCAGCCCCAGCCCCACGCCCTCCCCGTCGGCGAAGAGGAAGGCCGACCTGTACGGCACGGTCGTCGACGCCGGCGACCGCGCCCCCGACCCGGACGCCCGGCCCGCCACCCTGCCCCGCCGCCCCGAGTCCGGCATCACCAGCACCGGCGGCCCGAAGGCCGTCATGCAGCACCGCGGCGACAGCGTGACGCTGAGCGGCCGGGGCTATGTCCTGGTCCGCTGGCAGATCTCGCCGCACGCCCGGCCCGGCGCTGTGGTCATGCCGACCTGGACCGGCCTGAAGGGCAAGCTGTTCCACGTGGCCTCCGGCGGCTCGCGCCGCATGGACGACCCACTGCCCGGCGCCCCGAACGGCTACGTCACCGGCATGGGCGGCCCGGACATCGGATACGCGGTGCTGCCGCCCGGCACCCAGCAGATGTGGCAGAACGAGTACTTCTACGTCGACGGCACCGTCACCCTCACCCAGAACGAACGCGGCTGCGACTACGGCATCGCCGTCTTCCCCTCCGACTGGGAGGCCGTTGACAAGGACGTCAACACGGGCCCCGCCCAGGGCGCGATCCGCTACGGCCTCGTCCGCGACACCGGCACGGACAGCGCGCCGGTGCCGCAGTACGTCACGCGCTCGACCCCGGACGATCCGGCGACCGTCCCGCAGCGCTCGCGCGTGTAGCGCACAGCACGTCGATGCGGTTGGTCGTGATCGAGTCCACCCCCGCCTTCAGCAGCCGTCGCATGGCGCGGCTCGTGTCGGGGGTCCAGACGGACAGCAGGTAGCCGTCGCGGTGGACGCGGTCGGCGAGGAGGCGGTCCACCAGCGAGAAGCGGTAGTTGAGCCAGCGCGGGCGGATCGCCTCCAGCAGGACGGGCCGGGGCGGGGCCAGTGTCGTCCAGGTGAGGGCGATCTCCGCGGCCGGGTCCGCCGCGCGCACGGCGAGCATGGCGTCGGCGCCCGCGCAGTAGTAGACGCGGTCCGCCGCCCCGGCCTCCCGTACGGCGTCCATCACCCGCCGCACCGCCCGCACGTCCGGTGAGCCGGGCAGGTCGATCATCACCCGGTTGCCGTCGGTCGCGGCCAGCGCCTCCGTCAGGGCCGGAACCCCGCCGCCGGTCAGTCCGCGCACCTCCTCCCAGGACAGCGCGAGCACCGGCCGCTCCTGCTCCCAGAGCCGCTTCAGCGTCCCGTCGTGCAGCAGCACCGGCACGCCGTCCCGGGTCAGCCGTACGTCGATCTCCACCGCGTCCGCGCCCCGTTCGAGCGCGGAACGCAGCGAGGCGACGGTGTTCTCGCGGTGGCGGTACGGGTCGCCCCGGTGGGCCACGGCGGTCACGAGCCGTCCGGGGCGCTCGGGTGAGGGCGTCACCGGTCGAGCCACCCCGCGGTGTACGTGTCGATCTCCTCGTTGATCCGGGCCTTGCCCGCGGCGTCCAGGAAGGACGCCTCGACGGCGTTCTTCGCCAGCTCGGCCAGGCCCCGCTCGTCGAGGTCGAGCAGCCGGGCGGCCACCGCGTACTCGTTGTCGAGGTCGGTGCCGAACATCGGCGGGTCGTCGGAGTTGATCGTGACGACGACCCCGGCCTCGGCGAACTCCTTGATCGGGTGCTCGTCGAGCGTGCGGACCGCGCGCGTGGCGATGTTGGAGGTCGGGCACACCTCCAGCGGGATCCGGTGCTCGGCGAGGTGCGCGAGGAGCTTCGGGTCCTGCGCGGAGCTGGTGCCGTGGCCGATGCGCTCGGCCCGCAGATGCGTGAGGGCGTCCCACACCGTCTCCGGGCCGGTGGTCTCACCGGCGTGCGGTACGGAGTGCAGCCCGGCCGCGATCGCCCGGTCGAAGTACGGCTTGAACTGCGGACGCGGCACGCCGACCTCGGGCCCGCCCAGACCGAAGGAGACCAGGCCCTCCGGGCGGAGCCGGTCGTCGGTGGCGAGCCGGGTCGTCTCCTCGGCGGCTTCGAGCCCGGCCTCGCCGGGGATGTCGAAGCACCAGCGCAGCACGGTGCCGAAATCGGCCTCGGCGGACTTGCGGGCGTCCTCGATCGCGTCCATGAAGGCGCGCTCGTCGATGCCGCGGCGGGTGGAGGAGAACGGGGTGATGGTCAGCTCGGCGTACCGCACCTGCTGGCGGGCCAGGTCACGGGCCACCTCGTAGGTCAGCAGCCGGACGTCCTCCGGGGTGCGGATGAGGTCGACGACCGACAGGTACACCTCGATGAAGTGGGCGAAGTCGGTGAAGGAGAAGTAGTCGACCAGGGCAGCGGGATCGGTCGGGACCTTCGAGTCGGGGTGGCGGGCGGCCAGTTCGGACACGATCCGGGGGGAGGCGGAGCCCACGTGGTGCACGTGCAGTTCGGCCTTGGGCAGACCGGCGACGAAGGCCTTCAGGTCGCGTGGGGCGCGGGGGTCGACGAGATGCTCGGTCAAGGGTTCCTCCCCGGAACGGCGCCCCTGCCGGCGCGTGGCGGGCGGGGCGCGGGTGATCGGCTGATCGATGACTCGGGTCTCATCGTAGGCGCTGGAGCAGCGCCCTCAGGGGCGCGGGGCAGTACCGGTATGCGGCTCCGCCGCGGGGGCGCGACCAGCCCCAACGCAACCCGCACTGTGGCCCGCACCGAACGGCCCCGTAGCATGGCGGCACGATCGACCCAGGGGGGATGCACCATGACGGACCCGACGCAGCCCGGCGGAGGCGGCGGCCACGACCCGTGGGCGCCCCCGGAGAACCGGCCGTCACTCGACAAGGACCAGCCCCCCACCGCAGGACCGCCCTCCGTGCACGACCAGGCCACGGTCACCTCGATGCCGAGCGCGGGTTTCACGCCACCCACCGGCACGCCGCAGTTCGACACCTCGGGCACCGGCGCCGTCCCGCCCCCGCCCGCCGCCCCCACCGGCCCGGCGGCAACCGGCGGCTACGGCTACCCCGGCTATCCCCAGACGGGCTACGGCTGGCCCGGCATGCCGCCGGCCCCCCAGAACGGCATGGGCGTCGCCGCCATGGTGCTGGGCATCATCTCCTGCACCCTCTTCTGTCTGTACGGCGTGGTCTCCCTGGTCACCGGCATCCTCGCCGTCGTCTTCGGCATCAAGGGCCGCAAGCGCGCCGAGGCCGGAGTGGCCACCAACCACGGTCAGGCCCAGGCGGGCCTGATCATGGGCATCATCGGGATCATCCTCGGCATCGCGGTGATCGTCCTGATAGCCGTCGGCATCACGGCCGCGATCAACAGCGACGAGCCGTACGACGACCCGTACTACGGCGCGCGCGCCCCGGTCGCCACCGTCCCGTCCCACCACTGAAACAGCCGTACTGCGCGGCGGACTTGGCCACTACGATTCCCTGGTCTGACAACGGAGGGGAGATCGTCATGTCCAACACCAATCCCACGCCCGGTGGGTTCGGTCCGCCGTCCCAGCCCCCGCAGCAGCCGGCCCCCGGCTACGGCTATCCGCAGCAGGGCGGCCCCGGCTACGGCTACCCCCAGGGCGGCCCCGGCTACCCGGCCGCACCGCCGGTGGGCTACCCCCAGGCGCCCGGCTACGCGATGCCCGCGCAGCCGAGCAACGGCATGGGAACCACGGGGCTGGTGCTGGGCATCATCGGCGTGGTGTGCAGCGTGACCTTCATCCTGTGGTTCTTCGGCGTGATCCTCGGCATCCTGGCGATCATCTTCGGAGCCATCGGCCGGGGCAAGGCCACCCGGGGCGAGGCCACCAACAAGGGCGCGGCGACCGCCGGACTGGTCTGCGGCATCATCGCCACCGTGATCCTGCCGCTGCTGGGCTTCCTGCTCTTCGCCAGCATCATGGGCGGGCTCGGCGCGGCTGCCTGAAGCTGCTGCCGCACGGGGGCCGGTCCCATGGGCCGGCCCCCGACGCATGCCACCTACGTCTCGCGCAGCCGCTCCCGCGCCTCCATCAGCGCGAAGCCCAGCAGGTTCGGCCCCCGCCACCGCTCCGGATCCATCGCCGCCTCGTCGTCCGCGGCCAGCCCGATGCCCCACACCCGGTCCACGGGACTGGCCTCGACCAGCACTCTCCCGCCCGTGCCCAGCAGAAACCCCCGCAGCTCCGGATGCGCGCCGAACTTGTGGACGCTGCCCTCCACGACGATCCGGAACCGCTCCCGCCGCCATATCGCTTCGTCGAACCCGCGCACCAGCCGCCCGGCCTTCTTCGCCTCGGCGGGATGCCCGGCGGCGAGCACGGCACGCTCCGCCGCCGCGTCCTCGAAGAGCCGGGCCTTGCCCGCCATCATCCAGTGCTCGGCCGTCGCGTACTCCACGCCGTCCACCGTGAACGGCGCCGGCCACCACTGGCTCAGGCAGCTCGCCCCGATGCGGCCGTCCGGCCGCGGCCGGTGCCCCCAGAAGTGCAGATACTTGACCCTCGCGCCGGCGCGGACGGCCCTGATCAGGGCGTCCCGGGAGCCGACCGCCCCCGTGATCTCCTCCATGCACGCGAGTCTGGCACGCACCACTGACACAGCGTCCTGCCTTTTCCTGGCGGACTCGACACCTGGTCGACAGATTCCGTCGCGTAACCAAAAATCAACAACGGAATCCCTTGTTGGAGTGACATCCCTCTGTCAGGATCGGCACTCAAATCGAGCCTGAGCCACGCCGGCCCCACCACGGGGACACGGAGGAGAGCGACATGCACAACCCGGGCAACGCAACCCCGGACCGATTCCCGGCCGAGGAGCGCTTCGCGGAGGGCGCGCAGTACATCGCCGGCCGCCTGACCAGGGGCACCTCCGGCCGCACGCACGCGGTCGTCGACCCGGCGTCGGGCGAGGAGGTGCTCCGTTACGAGCTGGCGGGCACGGCCGACGTCGACCGGGCCGTCGCAGCCGCGCGCGAGGCCTTCCCGGGCTGGGCGGGGGCCACGCCGGGCGAGCGTTGCGACGCCCTGCACCGGTTCGCCGCGGTCCTGGCCGACCGCGCCGAGGACTTCGCCCGCGCCGAGTCGCTCCAGTGCGGCAAGCCGCTGAAGCTGAGCCGCGAGTTCGACGTCCCGGGGACGATCGACAACACCGCCTTCTTCGCCGGTGCCGCACGGCTTCTCCAGGGCCAGTCCGCCGGCGAGTACTCCGGGGACCACACGTCGTACATCCGGCGCGAGCCCATCGGTGTAGTCGGTTCCATCGCACCCTGGAACTACCCCCTCCAGATGGCCGCCTGGAAGGTCCTGCCGGCGATCGCGGCAGGCAACACGATCGTCCTGAAGCCCGCCGAGCTCACCCCGCTGACCTCACTGCTCTTCGCCCAGGCGGCCACGGACGCCGGGATCCCGGACGGTGTGATCAACATCGTCACCGGCACCGGCAGGGAGGCCGGTGAGCACCTCGTCGGCCACCCCGACGTGGCCATGACCTCCTTCACCGGCTCCACCGCCGTCGGCAAGCGCGTCGCGGAGATCGCCACCGCCACCGTCAAACGCCTCCACCTGGAGCTCGGCGGCAAGGCGCCCTTCGTGGTCTTCGACGACGCCGACCTGGAGGCCGCCGCCCACGGCGCGGTCGCCGGCGCGCTCATCAACACCGGGCAGGACTGCACGGCCGCCACGCGCGCGTACGTGCAGCGACCGCTGTACGACGCCTTCGTGGAACGGACCGCGGCGCTCATGGAGACCGTCCGGCTCGGCGACCCCTTCGCAGCCGGCACCGACCTCGGACCGCTGATCTCGCACGCGCAGCGGGACCGGGTGGCCGGGTTCGTGGACCGGGCACGGGCCTACGCGCGCGTGGTGACCGGAGGCGAAGCACCCGAGGGCGAGCTCGCCAAGGGCGCCTACTACCGGCCCACCCTCATCGCCGGCGCCGCCCAGGACAGCGAGGTCGTCCAGTCCGAGATCTTCGGCCCGGTCCTGGTCGTGCTGCCCTTCGACAGCGACGACGAGGGCATCGCACTCGCCAACGACACCCCGTACGGGCTCGCCGCCTCCGCCTGGAGCCGGGACGTGTACCGGGCGAACCGGGCCACGCGCGAGATCAAGGCGGGCTGTGTGTGGGTCAACGACCACATCCCGATCATCAGCGAGATGCCGCACGGCGGCTACAAGTCCTCCGGCTGCGGCAAGGACATGTCCGCGTACTCGTTCGAGGAGTACACCCAGATCAAGCACGTCATGTTCGACAACACCGCGGTGGCCGCGAAGGACTGGCACCGCACCGTCTTCGGGGACCGATAGTCGTCTGCAGGCCGCCTGACCAACGGCCGCCCACCCTTTCGAAAGGGCACCACGCGCATGGAGCAGTACGAGCCCGACCGCCTGTCCCCGGCCCAAGTGGCCGCCATGCGGCGCAGTTTCAGGAACGGCAGGGCCGCCCTCACCCGGCGGTCGCTGCTGCGCGCCTCCGCGGGCGGGGCGCTCGCGGCCGGCGGACTCGGGTCGCTGAGCGCCTGCGGCATCCCGGCGGCGGGCCAGTCGCAGGGCGGCGTCCCGGCGGAGGACCGCTCGGCCAAGGAGAAGACCGTGAACTTCTCCAACTGGACCGAGTACATGGACGTCGACGACAGCGGCAAGCACCACCCGACGCTGGAGCAGTTCACGAAACGCACGGGCATCAAGGTCAAGTACACCGAGGACATCAACGACAACAACGAGTTCTTCGGCAAGATCAAGCCGCAGCTCGCCGCGGGCCAGGACACCGGCCGCGACATCATCGTCCTCACCGACTGGCTGGCCGGCCGCCTCATCCGCCTCGGCTGGGTGCAGAAGCTCGACCCCGCCAACCTGCCGCACGCCTACGCCAACCTTTCGGCCCAGTTCCGCAGCCCCGACTGGGACCCGGGCCGCGCCTACTCGTACGTCTGGCAGGGCATCTCGACCGTCATCGCGTACAACAAGAAGGCCCTCGACGGCGTCGAGGTGAAGTCGATATCGGACCTGCTCGACAACCCCAAGCTCAAGGGGCGGGTCGGCTTCCTGTCGGAGATGCGCGACAGCGTCGGCATGACGCTGCTCGACATGGGCAAGGACCCCGCGGACTTCACCGCCGACGACTACGACGCGGCCATCGCCCGGCTCCAGAAGGCCGTCGACAAGGGCCAGATCCGCCGCTTCACCGGCAACGACTACACCTCGGACCTGACCAGCGGCGACTTCGCGGCCTGTGTCGCCTGGGCCGGTGACGTCGTCCAGCTCAAGGCGGACAGCCCCGACATCGACTTCCTCATCCCGGACAGCGGATACATGACGTCGACCGACAACCTGCTCATCCCCAACAAGGCCCGGCACAAGACGAACGCCGAGCGGCTCATCGACTTCTACTACGAGCCGAAGCCGGCCGCCGAACTCGCCGCGTACATCAACTACGTGTGCCCCGTCGACGGTGTGAAGGCCGAGCTCGCGAAGATCGACGAGGACGCGGCGAACAACCCGCTGATCATCCCCGACAAGGCCATGGCCGCCAAGTCGCACGCCTTCCGCTCGCTGAGCTCGAAGGAAGAGACCGAGTTCGAAGAGAAGTTCGCGAAGCTGACGGGGGCGTGACCCAAGATGACGAACAAGACAGACCCCACCGGCGACGTCCGCCTGACGGGCATATCCAAGACCTACGGCGCCTTCACCGCCGTCCATCCGCTCGACCTGACCGTGCCGCAGGGCTCCTTCTTCGCCCTGCTCGGCGCCTCCGGCTGCGGCAAGACCACCACCCTGCGTATGATCGCCGGCCTGGAGGAACCTTCCGCCGGCACGGTCTCGCTGGGCGGCCAGGACGTGACCGCGCTCCCGCCGTACAAGCGGCCCGTGAACACGGTCTTCCAGTCCTACGCACTCTTCCCGCACCTCGACATCTTCGAGAACGTCGCCTTCGGCCTGCGCCGGCGCGGCATCAAGTCCGTGAAGAAGCAGGTCGGGGAGATGCTCGATCTGGTCCAGCTCGGCGAGCAGGCCCGCAAGAAGCCGCACCAGCTCTCCGGCGGCCAGCAGCAGCGCGTCGCCGTGGCCCGCGCGCTGATCAATCACCCCAAGGTGCTCCTGCTCGACGAGCCGCTCGGCGCCCTCGACCTGAAGCTGCGCCGCCAGATGCAGCTGGAGCTCAAGCGCATCCAGACCGAGGTCGGCATCACCTTCATCCATGTCACGCACGACCAGGAGGAGGCCATGACCATGGCCGACACGGTCGCCGTGATGAACGCGGGCCGCGTCGAGCAACTCGGCTCACCGGCCGACCTCTACGAGAACCCGCGCACCACCTTCGTCGCCAACTTCCTCGGCACCTCCAACTTCATCGAGGCCGAGGTCGACTCCAAGAGCGGCGAGGAGATCGTGCTGAAGGCGGGCGGCGGCAAGCTCGTCCTGCCCGAGGCGCGATGTTCGGCCCCTGCGGCCACCGGCGGCAAGGTGCTGGTCGGCGTCCGCCCGGAGAAGATCTCCCTCACCCACGCGGACGACGCCGGCGAGATACCCGACGGCCGCAACCGCATCACCGGCCGGATAGCCGACTCCAGCTTCATCGGCGTCTCGACGCAGTACGTCGTCGACAGCCCGGTCTGCTCCGACTTCGAGGTCTACGCCCAGAACATCGACCGCGACCCGCGGCTCGTGCCGGGCGCCGAGGTCGTCCTGCACTGGAACCCGGCCCACACCTTCGGCCTGGACGCGGACCAGGACGCGGACGCCGGAGTGGAAGAGGCGGCCTGATGTCGACACTCACCGAGGCGCCACCGCCGCTCGCACCACAAGCCCCCGAGCCGAAAGCCCCGAAGCGCAGGGGCCGCTGGACCCCGTACTGGCTGCTGCTGCCCGGCATCCTCTGGCTGCTGGTCTTCTTCGCGCTGCCGATGATCTACCAGGCCTCCACGTCCGTGCAGACGGGCTCCCTGGAGGAGGGCTACAAGGTCACCTGGCACTTCGCCACGTACTGGGACGCGCTGTCCGCGTACTGGCCGCAGTTCGTCCGGTCCGTGCTCTACGCGGGCACCGCGACCATCCTGTGCCTGCTGCTCGGCTACCCGCTCGCGTACCTGATCGCCTTCCGCGCGGGCCGCTGGCGGAACCTGATCATGATCCTGGTGATCGCGCCGTTCTTCACCAGCTTCCTGATCCGCACCCTGGCCTGGAAGACGATCCTCGCGGACGGCGGCCCGCTCGTCGGCGCCCTCGACACGCTGCACGTCCTGGACGTGACCAGCTGGCTCGGCTGGACCGCCGGCGACCGGGTCCTCGCCACGCCGCTCGCGGTGGTCTGCGGCCTGACGTACAACTTCCTGCCGTTCATGATCCTGCCGCTCTACACCTCGCTGGAGCGCATCGACGGCCGGCTCCACGAGGCCGCCGGTGACCTGTACGCCCGCCCCTGGACGACCTTCCGCAAGGTCACCTTCCCGCTGTCGATGCCGGGTGTCGTCTCCGGCACGCTGCTGACCTTCATCCCGGCCACCGGCGACTACGTCAACGCCGATCTGCTCGGCTCCACGGACACCCGCATGGTCGGAAACGTCATCCAGACGCAGTTCCTGAGAGTGCTCGACTATCCGACCGCCGCGGCGCTCTCCTTCATCCTCATGGCGGCCATTCTCCTCATGGTCACCCTCTACATCCGCAGGTCCGGGACGGAGGATCTGGTCTAAATGCCCTTCGTCAACTGGCTGAAAAGAAATCTCGTCGTCATCGCGGGACTGCTGACGCTCGCCTATCTCCTGCTGCCGAACGTCATCGTCACGGTGTTCTCCTTCAACAAACCGAAGGGGCGCTTCAACTACGAGTGGCAGCAGTTCTCCCTGGACGCCTGGAAGGACCCGTGCGGGGTCTCCGATCTGTGCGGCTCGCTGTCGGTCAGCCTCCAGATCGCGTTCTGGGCGACCCTCGGCGCCACGCTCCTCGGCACGCTGATCGCCTTCGCGCTGGTCCGCTACCGCTTCCGCGCACGCGGCGCCGTGAACTCGCTGATCTTCCTGCCGATGGCGATGCCCGAGGTCGTCATGGCCGCCTCGCTGCTCACCCTGTTCCTCAACATGGGCGCCCAGCTGGGCTTCTGGACGATCCTCATCGCGCACATCATGTTCTGCCTGAGTTTCGTGGTCACGGCCGTCAAGGCGCGCGTGATGTCGATGGATCCCAAACTGGAGGAGGCGGCGCGGGACCTGTACGCGGGCCCGTTCCAGACCTTCGTCCGGGTCACCCTGCCGATAGCGGCGCCGGGCATCGCGGCGGGCGCCATGCTCGCCTTCGCCCTCTCCTTCGACGACTTCATCATCACCAATTTCAACGCCGGCTCGACGGTCACCTTCCCCATGTTCGTCTGGGGCTCGGCGCAGCGCGGAACGCCCGTTCAGATCAATGTGATCGGAACGGTCATGTTCATCGTCGCCGTGCTGTTCGTCCTGGCCTCCATGGCCGTCGGTAATCGCCGCAACAGACAAAAGGCATAACCGTAGGGAGTTGAAATCATGGCCCCGAGCGCCATGAATCAGCCGTACCAGTGGATTCGTTCGCTTTCCGACGCCCAGCCGGTCCCGTACTGGCTGGACGACCCCGGCCGGCCCCGCCCCGAACCCGCCCTCACCACCTCCGAGACCTGCGATCTGCTGGTCGTGGGCGGTGGCTACAGCGGACTGTGGACGGCGCTGATCGCCAAGGAACGCGACCCGCTGCGGGACGTGGTGCTGGTGGAGGGACGCGAGGTGGGCTGGGCCGCCTCGGGCCGCAACGGCGGATTCTGCGCCGCCTCCCTCACCCACGGCCTGCCCAACGGCCTCGCCCGCTGGCCGGAGGAGATCCACAAGCTCCAGGAGCTGGGTGCCCGCAACCTCGATGACATCGAGGCGGCGGTCGCCCGGCACTCCATCGACTGCGACTTCGAACGCACCGGCGAGATCGACGTCGCCACCGAGCCGTACCAGGCGGCGGAACTGCGTGACTGGCACGAGGAGACGGCCCGCCGGGGCCTCGCCGAGGACGTCGAGTTCCTGGACACCGAGGCGGTCCGGGAGCAGGTGAACTCACCGACCTTCCAGGCGGGCCTGTGGGACCGCAGGGGCGTGGCGATGCTGCACCCGGCGAAACTGGCCTGGGGTCTGAAGCGGGCGTGCGTGGAGCTGGGAGTCCGCGTCTACGAGCACACCCCCGCGCTGACGCTGAAGCCGTACGGGGCCGGCATGGCCGTACGCACCCCCTACGGCCGGATCCGCGCCCGCCAGGTGGCCCTCGGCACCAACGTCTTCCCGAACCTGGTCAGACGCGTCCGCTCGTACACCGTCCCGGTCTACGACTACGCCCTGATGACCGAGCCGCTCACCCCCGGGCAACTCGTGTCGATCGGCTGGAAGAACCGCCAGGGCCTCGGCGACAGCGCCAACCAGTTCCACTACTTCCGCCTGTCGGCCGACAACCGGATCCTCTGGGGCGGCTACGACGCGGTCTACCCCTACGGCGGCCGCGTCCGCGCCGAGTACGACGACCGCCCGGAGACCTACGCCAAGCTCGCCGGGCACTTCTTCACCTGCTTCCCGCAACTGGAGGGCGTCCGCTTCACCCACGCCTGGGGCGGCGCCATCGACACCTGCTCCCGCTTCTCGGCGTTCTTCGGCACCGCCCACCAGCAGAAGGTCGCCTACGCCGCCGGCTACACGGGCCTGGGCGTCGGCGCGACGCGCTTCGGCGCCGAGGTGATGCTGGACCTGCTGTCCGGCGAGCGCACGGAACGCACGGAACTGCACATGGTCCGCAAGAAGCCCCTGCCCTTCCCGCCGGAACCCTTCGCCTGGACGGGCATCGCCCTCACCAAGTGGTCCCTGGCCCGTGCGGACGCCCAGGGCGGGCGCCGCAACCTGTGGCTGCGCACGATGGACCGGCTGGGGCTGGGCTTCGACAGCTGACCCTGCGAGGTGTGAGACGGTTCACTCCAACGAGGGGCCGAAAGCCGCGTAACGACCGTAAGGAGACCTCCCTCTCCCTCGTGACGTCCTCGGAACGCCCTGCGCGTTCGCGAGATTCACGAGTGAGATGGAGGTCTTCCTGATGACCGGTGCGAAGACGGCGGCCGAGTGGCTCTCATCCGTCGCACCCGATCCCGGGGCCTGCCGCTGGGAGTGGGAGCACAGCCCGCTCGGGGTCGCGCTGCTGCCGGCCGGCAGCGCGTGGGACGTGCTCATCCTGCCCGGCGAACTCGGCTACGCCACGCTCGACGTGCTCAGCCGGGTGCTCGACCAGCCGGGCCCCGTCCTCGTCGACTTCGGCGACGCGCGCATGGGGTTCTTCGTGCCGCCGGGCACCGCCGCCCGCTGGCTCGGCACGGGCATCCGCACGGCGGGCGCAGGCACCTGGATCGTCGTGCCGTACCCGGGCCGTTCCTCACCGGGTGGAGTCCGCTGGCTGGTCCCCCCGGACGGCTCGGGCACCCTCACGGACCCGGCCCTGCTGGAACTGGCGATGCACGAGGCGGCGGCGGGACTGGCCACGCACAACGACGGTTAGGCCCTACCGGGGCCACTCGGGCGGCGCCGGCCGCCTGAGGAGCAGCCACAGCGACGACAGCAGCACCGCGCACAGACACCAGCTCGCCACCACGTCCAGCGGCCAGTGGTAGCCGCGGCGGACCAGTCCGTAGCTCGCGCCGAGTACGAGGACGAGGCAGGCGGTGACCAGGGTGCGGCGGGCGTAGAGCGTGCGGAGCCGGGGGAGCAGGAGCAGGGTCGCGCAGCCGTAGGCGACGGCGGCCGTGGCGGTGTGGCCCGAGGGGTAGTAGCCGGTGGCGGGCGGGACGGCCGGGGTGCCCGGGCGGTCCGTGAGTTCCTTGAGCGGGATGATCAGTGCCGGGACCAGGGCCATGAGGAGGGCCGCGGCGGTGACGGGCAGCCACCAGCGGTCCGTACGGCGGGTTCGCAGGGCGACGTATCCGAGCACGGCGGCGAGGACCGGGACCGCGACCTGGACGTTGCCGAGGTCGGAGAGGAACTCGGAGAGACCGTCCGGGTGAACGAGGCCGCGGCTGACGCGCTCGTCGAGCCGGACGAGCGGGCCGTCCGCGACCACCTGCCAGGTGATCAGGGCGAAGAGGAGCACCGGGAGGCCGAGCAGGAGGGCCGGGAAGCGCGGGTGCCGCGCGGTGGTGGGCTCGTCGAGATCCTGGTTCCCGGAGATCGGCATGGGACCCAGCTTGGCACGGGCACAGATTCCCCTGTCCGCCCGCGCGACCCGGTGGAGGATCACGTGAACCAGCAGGAGAGCGACGACGGCCTCTTCGACCACTGTCCGTGGCTCTACGCGGAGCAGGCATCCCAGCGGCAGCGGGCGGCACAGGAGCGGCGGCGGAAGCGGCTGCTCGGGACAGCGGGGTCGGTACGGCTCGGTGAGGACTGCTTCGTCGCGGAGACGGCCGCGGTGTACCCGGACGTCCTGCACCTGGGCGACCGCTCGTACATCGCGGCCCACGCCTACGTCACCGGTGACATACGCACCGGCGCCGACTGCACGATCAACCCCTTCACCGTGGTGCGCGGCACCGTCACCCTCGGGGACGGGGTGCGCATCGGCGCCCACAGCTCGCTGCTCGCCTTCAACCACGGGACCTCGCCCGACCTGCCGGTCCATCAGCAGCCCGTCACGAGCCGGGGGATCACGGTCGGCGACGACGTGTGGATCGGTTCCCACGTGGTCGTCGTGGACGGCGTCACGATCGGCGACCACTGCGTCGTCGGCGCCGGCGCGGTCGTCACGAAGGACCTGCCCGCGTGGACGGTGGCGGCCGGCAACCCGGCCCGACCGATCCGCGACCGCAGGGAGCCGCGTGGGGCGGCGCAACGCGCGGGGGTGCCGGGCGGAGTGGCGCCTGTTGCGGCATCGGGTGTCGCGGCATCGGGCAGTGAGGCACAGCACCCCGTCCAGGAGCCGTCGGCGCTCGCCGGTGACCTGTCCGCGTTCGCCGCCGCCGCCCGCGCGCAGGCCGCCGACCTGCTCGACCGCTGCCGGCAGCCCGGCACCGGCCGGTACGTCGACCGGCCCGGTGCCGAGCCGACCGTGCGGGCGCACTGCGACGCCGTCGAGATCGCCGGGCTGCTGCTCGGGGAAGCGCCGCCCGATCTGCCCGCCGCCGAGCACGCGGCACGGCTGCGGGCGCTCCAGGACCCCGTCACCGGACTGGTCCCCGAGTACGGCGCGTCCCCGCCGGTCCCCGGTCCGGCCGGGCTGCCGGAGGACGGGGCCTCGGCCTATCACGTGCTGTGCGTGGGCTACGCGCTGGACCTGCTCGGCAGTTCCTTCGCGCACCCGGTCCACACGGTGCGCACCACCACGGCGGACCGACTGGTCCGGCACCTGGCCGACCTGCCCTGGCGCGACCGTGCCTGGCACGCCGGGGCGTGGGTCGACTCCTGGTCCACCGCCGCGCACTGGAACCTGCGCCTCGGCACGGGGGCGGCCGCCCCCGGGGCGCTGGAGGCGCTGTTCGGCTGGCTGCACACTCACGCCGACCCCTGGACGGGCATGTGGGGCTCGCCCACCCCCGAGTCCGGGCGCCTCCAGATGGTCAACGGCTACTACCGGCTCACCCGGGGCTCCTTCGCCCAGTTCGGCCTGCCCGTACCGTACGCGGAGCGCGTGATCGACACCGTCCTCGACCACGCTCGCGACCCCCGCCACTTCGCGCCCGGCCGGGAGAACGCCTGCAACGTCCTGGACGTGATCCACCCCTTGTGGCTCTGCGCCCGGCAGACCGGCCACCGCGCCGAGGAGGCCCGCTCCTGGGCGGCGAACCAGCTCACCGCCGCCCTGGGCCGCTGGCACCCGGGCCGGGGCTTCCCCTTCGGCCCGACCCCCGACGGCACCGGCCCGGGCCGTGAACCCGGGCTCCAGGGCACGGAGATGTGGCTCGCCATCGTCTGGCTGCTCGCGGATCTCGTCGGCCTCGCGGACGCCCTGGGATACCGCCCCCGAGGGATACACCGCCCGGAACCGGCCCGGCCGGCCGAAGGAACGGCATGATTCCGCTCACGGAATGGCTTCGATCCGCTCCAGGTTTTCCTCGCCCCATTCACCGAGGGGCGCCATCGCCGCGTTGAGGGAATGGCCGAAATCGGTCAGCGAGTACTCCACCTTCGGCGGCACCTGATGATGCACTTCGCGGTGGACGAGACCGCTGTGCTCCATCTCGCGGAGCTGAAGAATCAGCATCCTTTCGCTGATGCCGGCCACGGTCCGCCTCAACTCCCCGAAGCGTAAGGGTCCTTCGCCGAGCGAAAACAGAATCAGACCCTTCCACTTTCCGCCCATGACGGCGATGGCGGCGTCCAGTCCACAGGTATACGTGCGTTTCGTCATTCGGCCCTCCCACGAACAAGAATGTCAGTACCCGAGGAAAATGTAGGTACTTGAGGGAATGTACGCGACCACCCAGCATGGATTCCCGTACGGAGAACGCTCCCGTACGGAGAACAAGGGAGAGAAAACATGGCTGGGGACAACCGCACATCGGTCACCGTCGTCGGACTGGGTTCGATGGGCCGGGCACTGGCCGAGGCGTTCGTGGCGGCGGGACATCCGACGACCGTCTGGAACCGCACCCCGGGCCGGGCCGGGCCGCTGGTGGACCAGGGGGCGCTGCACGCCGCGTCCATCGCGGACGCGGTCGCGGCCAGTGGACTGGTCGTCACCTGTCTGACCACCTTCGAGGACACCCGCGCGGCGCTGGAGCCCGCCGCGCGTGCCTTACGGGGACGAACCCTCGTCACCCTGAACAGCGGCTCCCCGGCAGGCGCCCGTGAGACGGCCGCGTGGGCCGGCGCGCACGGCGCCCGTCTGCTCACCGGCGCGGTCAAGAACGTACCGGCGGCGGTGGGTGCACCGGACACGCTGCTCTACTACAGCGGCGACCGGGCCGTCTTCGAGGAGTACGGGGAGACCCTGAGGGTGCTGGGAGGCGACACCGTCCATCTCGGGGAGGAACCCGATCTCGCCGCGCTGTACGAGATGGCGGTGGGCGCGATGCTGCTGCCCGCGCTCGTAGGCTTCTTCCAGGGGGCTGCCGCCGTCCAGGCACGCGGACTGCGAGTGGACTCGATGGTGCGGTTCGCCGGCAAGTGGCTGGACATGATCAAAGCGCTGCTGCCGGTGTACGCCGCGGAGATCGACAGCGGTGACTACAGCGATGCCGCCAGTTCGGTGAACCTCTTCCTCGCGGCCGCGGCCCATGACGACGACCTGGGCGAGGAGACGAACGTGGACACCGCCTGGCTGGCTCCCCTGCACGATCTGGTGCGCCGGGCGGCTGAGGCGGGCCACGGTGAGCACAGCGTCTCGGCGCTGACCGAGGTACTCAGGAAGTCGCCGCACAGCGGGGCATAGAGGGAGGTCGGCCGCCCCGGAACAGGGGGGGGTGGTTCCGGGGCGGCCGTCCGGACCGGAACGTCGCGCGCCCCGGGGGGTTTGGGGCGGGCGACTGTCCGATCGGTGAGGAGATCCAGAGCCTCAGGCTCCGGTTGTGTGCGCGAGGGCACGACCAGGTCGAAGCTGGGGAGGCCCCGGCCTGATGTCACCCACAGTCCCCTGTGGGCGGGGGTGTATCTCTCATCTGGGTAGAACCTACGACAGGGGCTGGGCGGAGGACAGGCCGTAGGGCCCCCTGTCATCCACCTCGCACACCTTCTTCACACGCTCTGCCGCTCGCCGCCCCGGTAGCGGAACCGGAGCGGCTCACCTGCCCCGAGGCCGGCTCAGATGCGCGCGATCCGGCGCCGGGGCGGACGAGAAGCCGACGTCAGATACGTGCGAAGGCCTGCTCGATGATGTCGAGGCCCTCGTTCAGCAGGTCCTCGCCGATCACCAGCGGGGGCAGGAAGCGGAGCACGTTGCCGTAGGTGCCACAGGTCAGGACCAGCAGGCCCTCGGCGTGGCAGGCCTTGGCGAGCGCGGCGGTCGCCTCGGGGTGGGGCTCCTTCGTCGTACGGTCCTTGACCAGCTCGATGGCGATCATCGCGCCACGGCCACGGACGTCGCCGATGACGTCGAACTTGTCCTGCATGGCGGACAGGCGCGCCTTCATCACGGCCTCGATGCTCTTCGCCCTGGCGTTGAGGTCGAGCTCCTTCATGGTCTCGATCGCGCCCAGGGCGCCCGCGCAGGCGACCGGGTTGCCGCCGTAGGTGCCGCCCAGACCGCCGGCGTGCGCGGCGTCCATGATCTCCGCGCGCCCGGTCACGGCGGCGAGCGGCAGACCACCGGCGATGCCCTTGGCGGTGGTGATCAGATCCGGGACGACGCCCTCGTCCTCGCACGCGAACCACTGGCCCGTACGGCAGAAGCCGGACTGGATCTCGTCGGCGACGAAGACGATGCCGTGGTCGGAGGCGAACTTGCGGATCGCCGGCAGGAAGCCCTTGGCCGGCTCGATGAAACCGCCCTCGCCGAGCACCGGCTCGATGATGACCGCGGCGACGTTCTCCGCGCCGACCTGCTTGCTGATCTGGTCGATGGCCTGCGCGGCGGCCTCGGGACCGGCGTTCTCGGGACCGGTCGGCCAGCGGTAGCCGTACGCCACGGGCACGCGGTACACCTCGGGCGCGAACGGTCCGAAGCCGTGCTTGTACGGCATGTTCTTGGACGTCAGGGCCATGGTCAGGTTGGTGCGCCCGTGGTAGCCGTGGTCGAACACCACGACGGCCTGCCGCTTCGTGTACGACCGCGCGATCTTCACGGCGTTCTCGACGGCCTCGGCGCCGGAGTTGAACAGCGCGCTCTTCTTGGCGTGGTCACCCGGCGTCAGCTCGGCGAGGGCCTCGGCGACCTCGACGTACCCCTCGTACGGCGTGACCATGAAACAGGTGTGGGTGAAGTCGGCGAGCTGCGCGGAGGCCCGGCGCACGACGGCCTCGGCGGAGGCGCCGACGGAGGTCACGGCGATGCCCGACCCGAAGTCGATCAGCCGGTTGCCGTCGACGTCCTCGATGATTCCGCCACCGGCCCGCGCCGTGAACACGGGCAGCACGGACCCCACACCCTGCGCGACCGCGGCGGTACGGCGGGCCTGCAACTCCTGCGACTTCGGTCCGGGAATGGCGGTGACGACGCGGCGCTCCTGCGGAAGTGCGGTCATGCGGGGCTCCTGGGGTGGTGCGGACGGGGGGGATACGGACGGGGGTGTACGGACACTTCGCTTCCTTTCTCGCAGGCTAGGGCGGGGGGAGGGGGGTGGGCATGCTCCATGTGGGCGTTGTCGGAGGGGCGGCTTGTCCGGGGTGGACATGGCGGTCTCGTGGGCTGGTGCCCACGCCCCGGCCGTGTAAGCGGTGAACTCCCCAGGGGAGGGCGTTAGATTGGCTCGCGGACGGTCGACGGAGCAGCTGGTCAGGGGGCAAGGGCGATGGACAGCGACGGGACGCAGGAGGCGCGGGGTACGCATGCGAACCCGGTGCCGCGTCCGGCGGGGCCGCCGGAGGTGCCCGCGGTGCCGCCGAACGGCCACGGCACGCCGCCGAACGGCCATGGCGCCGCGCCGGGCGTGTCCGCTGTGCCACCCCGGCCGGCCCGGGCGCCCGGGGTGCCCCCGATGCCGGACGGCTCCTCCTTCCTGACCTGGCTGCGCACGCCACGGCCCGAGGCGCCGCCGGGCGTGTGGCGGTTCGGGCACCGGCCGCGGCCGGCGGAGCAGCCCGAGGAGATCCCCACCAGGCAGCTGCTGAGCGGGGCGTTGATCGCCTTCCTGGTGGGATGGCTGATCTGGTCGCTGCTCCAGAACGGCTATCTCGGCAACTGGTGGTGGGTGCCGTTCGACCTGATCGTTCCCGACGCCTGGCGCGGCGCCGACAGCGGCATCGGCGAGACCGGCACCTTCGTCGTGTACCGGGGGTACGAGCTGCTCGTCGCCCTGGCGATCATGGTCGGGGTGAGCCGGCTCGGCCGCTGGGGCGAGGTGTGGCGCCGCTTCGTCGCCCCGCGCCTGCGCCGACCGGAGTCCCAGGAAGCCCAGCCGAGCGCCCAGGACGATCCGGCCCAGTGGAACGAGCTCCGCGCCGCCGGAGCCGTCGACGCCGCCGAGCGGCTCGCCGCCGAGGCCCGCTCCGGGCTCATGGGGGACGTCGACCATGCCCGGATCCTCCGTGCCTGGCAGGGCGTGCGCACCGGACGGCACAGCCTCGCCACCTTCAGCTCCACCGTCCTGCGGGACGGCGCCGCCGCCTGCCTCCACCCCTCCGGGGAGCGCGACCTGCCGGCCCGCCTCGCGCGGCACGACCTGATGACCGGCCAGGTACGGCTGGGGACGACCGTGGAGGACTCCCGCAACCCGTACACCTACCGCGGGGCGGGACTGGGCCTCGGGCCCGACCTGCTCGGCACCTCGCTCGTGGCCGTCGGCCCCGCCGGCTCCGGAAAGACCGGGGCCGTCGTGCGGCCGCTCGCCGAGTCGCTGTGTCTGCACGCTCTCGCCGGGCGGGCCGCCGTGGTCGTGGTCGGGGCGGCGGGGGCCGGGCTCGGGCCGGCCGACGCCTATGACGTCGTCGTGCGGATCGGGAACCAGGAGTCGGAGTACGACCTGGATCTGTACGGCGGGACGGACGACCCGGACGAGGCCGCGGCCGTGCTCGCCGAGGCGCTGGTGGGGGATCTCGCCGATCCGCACCCGGGCAGTGACAGTCGGCGTTCCACGACCGTGCTCGCCCAGCTGCTCGGTCCGTTCCGTGCCGTGCACGGGCGTTTTCCGTCCGTACCGGAGCTCCGGCAGCTGCTGGACGGGGCGCCGCGACCGCTGGCCGCGCTGCGGCAGGGGCTTCAGGACGCCGGGCAGGAGTCGCTGCTGCGCGAACTGGACGCGCGGGAGCGGCAGATGGGGCAGCCGGGTGATGTCGGCGGGGTGCTCGCGGATCGGGTCGCGCTGCTCGACCGGCCCGCCTTCGCCTCCTTCTTCGACACCTCCGGGAGCACCCGGCCCTTCACCCTCAAGGCCCTCGACCATCCCGTGCGGGTGCGGATCGACCTGCCCGAGCGCGGGCACGCCGACGCCTCCCGGATGCTGGCGCGGCTGGTGCTCGCGCAGTTCACGGCGAGTGTCGCCGTACGGGAGGACCGGTCGCTGTTCGCCTGCCTGGTGCTCGACGACGCGACCGGGGTGGTGACGCCCGAGGCCGTGCGCGGCATCCAGCGGCTGCGGTCCGGCAACGCCGGGGTCGTGCTGACCCTGCGGACGCTGGACGACGTGCCCCGGCCGCTGCGCGGGCCGCTGCTCGGGGCCACCGGCTGCCGGATGGCCCTGTCGGGGCTCACCCCGTGGGACGGGCAGGACTTCGCCGAGGTCTGGGGCAAGGAGTGGATCGAGGCCCGGGACGTCACCGACCGGCAGATCATCGCGGAGACGCCCGCGGGCAAGGCCGTGCACATGCTCCGCCGGGTGATCACCGGCAAGGCCCCGACCGCGCGGGCGGTGACCGTGCGGCAGGTCGAGCGGGAGCGCTGGTCCGCCTCCGAGCTGGCGCACGGGGTGCCGGCCGGGCACGCGGTGCTGTCGCTGACGGATGTGAAGGGCGAGCACGCGCCACCGCTGCTGGTGGATCTTCGGGGCTGACGTCTTCCGGCCGGTGCCGGTACGCGGGGATCGTACGGTGAGGCAGAATCGTCACAGGTCGTTCATACGTGGCGGCCAAAAGCCCACAAAGATCACACACGTCCTGACGCAGACCTGAAGGCCTCATGCCCCCGACGCTCGCCTCGCTCGTCCACCACTCCGCGCTGAAACTCACCGTGCGGGCGGGCGGAGACCGCCTCGACGTGCCGGTCCGCTGGGCGCACGTCAGCGAGCTCGCCGACCCCGTGCCCTACATGGAGGGCGGGGAACTGCTGCTGATCACCGCGCTCAAGCTGGACGCCGAGGACCCGGAGGCCATGCGCCGTTACGTACGGCGGCTGGCCGGAGCCGGGGTGGTCGGGCTCGGCTTCGCCGTCGGCGTCAACTACGAGGAGATCCCCAAGGCGCTCGTCGACGCGGCCGAGGAGGAGGGCCTGCCGCTGCTGGAGGTGCCGCGCCGGACGCCGTTCCTCGCCATCAGCAAGGCCGTGTCCGCCGCGATCGCCGCCGACCAGTACCGGGCCGTCACGGCCGGGTTCGCCGCCCAGCGGGAGCTGACCAGGCAGGCGCAGACGGGCGGGCCCGAGGGGCTGCTGGCCGCGCTGGCCTCGCAGGTCGACGGATGGGCCGCGCTGTACGACGCCTCGGGCGCCGTCGTCGCCACGGCACCCGAGTGGGCGGGGCGGCGGGCCGCGCGGCTCACCGGCGACGTGCAGCGGCTGCGGGAGCGGCCCGCGCCCGCCTCGTCGGTGGTCGGCGGACCGGAGAACGAGGACCGGGTCGAACTGCACACCATCGGCACCGGCCGGCGTCCCCGGGCGGCCCTCGCCGTGGGCACCGCCGCCGCCCTCGGCACCGCCGAGCGCTACGCCCTCCACTCGGCCATCGCCCTGCTGACCCTGACCACGGAACGCTCCCGGTCCCTCCAGGCGGCCGAGCAGCGGATCGGCGCTGCGGTGCTGCGCATGCTGCTGGCCGGGGAGCCGGACCACGCGCGCGCGGTCGCCGGGGACCTGTACGGCGGGCTGCTGGACGCGCCGTTCCGGATGCTGGTCGCGGAGCGGGTGCCGGTGTCGGCCTCGGCCGCGCTGGCCCGTGCCGAGGCCCGGACGGGCACCCCGGCCGCCGACCGGTCCTCCGCCGCGGCGCTCGCCGCGGCCGACACGAACGGCGACCCCCTCGCGGCACTCGCCGACGTCATGGAGTCCGCCGCGGCCCGGGCCGGCGAGGCCGTCCTCGTCGTGCCGGAGGGGGAGCGGCTGGTGGTGCTGGCCGCGGACGGCGGTGCCGCCGCGGCGGCCTGCGGGGAGTACGCGGCCGCCCTGGAGTCGGCCCGGGCCGGCGTGCGCGAGAAGGTGCCGGGGGGCGAGGAGGACGAGCTGGTCGTGGGCCTGTCGGCGCCGGCCGGGCCCATCGCCGCGTCCGCCGCGTACAAGCAGGCCGAACAGGCGCTGTCGGTGGCGCGGCGGCGCGGGCGCGTCCTCGTGGAGCACGAGCAGATGGCGGCCGGATCCGTGCTGCCGCTGCTGGCCGACGACGCGGTACGGGCCTTCGCCGACGGGATGCTGCGGCCGCTGTACGAGCACGACGCCACGGGCCGCGGCGACCTGGTCGCCTCCCTGCGCGCCTGGCTGTCCCGGCACGGCCAGTGGGACGCGGCGGCGGCCGACCTCGGCGTCCACCGCCACACCCTCCGCTACCGCATGCGGCGCGTCGAGGAGATCCTCGGCCGCTCCCTGGACGACGCCGACGCGCGGATGGAGCTCTGGCTCGCGCTGAAGGCGATCAGCTCCGAGTAGCCAGACCGTAGTGTGCCCGCCCCTTATTGCTACGCCCCGGACAAACGACCTTCGGCCACCCCGCCCCTACCGTGGAACCGCAGCACAGATCACCCCCAACGCCGAAGGGCCGGAACCAACATGACTTCCACCCACGCCTTCTGGCTCGCCGGCCGTGAGGCCACCGGCGAGGACACCTTCGATGTCACCTCCCCGTGGGACGGGCGGCTCGTCGGCAAGGTGAGCGTGCCGACGGACGCGCAGGTCGAGGAGGCCGTGGCCGCCGCGTACGCCGTACGGGACGAGTTCGCCGCCACCCCGGCCCACGTCCGCGCCGCCGCCCTCGACCACGTCAGCAGGCGCCTCGTCGAGCGCACCGAGGAGATCGCGCAGCTCATCTCCGCCGAGAACGGCAAGCCCCTCAAGTGGGCGCGCGGTGAGGTCGGCCGGGCCGTGTCCGTCTTCCGCTTCGCGGCCGAGGAGGCCCGGCGGTTCAACGGCGGCGAGGCCCAGCGCCTCGACACCGACCTCGGCGGCCAGGGCCGGCTCGCCCTCACCCGCCGCTTCCCGAAGGGCGTGGTGCTCGGTATCGCGCCCTTCAACTTCCCGCTCAACCTCTGTGCCCACAAGGTCGCCCCGGCCATCGCCGCCGGCGCCCCGATCATCCTCAAGCCGGCCCCGGCCACCCCGCTGTCCGGCCTGATCATCGGCGACCTGCTGGCCGAGACCGAACTGCCCGCGGGTTCCTGGAGCATCCTGCCCGTCGCCAACGACAAGATGCCCGCCCTGGTGCAGGACGAGCGCCTGCCCGTGATCTCCTTCACCGGCTCCGAGAAGGTCGGCTACGCGATCATGGACTCGGTGCCGCGCAAGCACTGCACCCTGGAGCTGGGCGGCAACGGCGCGGCCGTCGTGCTCGCCGACTGGGCGAGCGACGAGGACCTGGACTGGGCGGCGAACCGCATCGCCACCTTCTCCAACTACCAGGGCGGCCAGTCCTGCATCTCCGTCCAGCGGGTCATCGCGGACGCCTCCGTGTACGACCGGCTGCTGCCGCGCATCGTCGCCGCCGTCGAGGCCCAGGTCACCGGCGACCCGAGCGACGACGCGACCGATGTCGGGCCGCTGGTCAGCGAGGATGCCGCCAAGCGCGTCGAGACGTGGGTCCGGGAGGCGGTCGACGCCGGTGCCGCGCTGCTCACCGGCGGCAAGCGCGACGGCGCCTCGTACGCGCCGACCGTGCTGGCCGACGTACCGGCCGGCGTCACCCTCTCCTGCGAGGAGGTCTTCGGACCGGTCCTCACCGTGCAGAAGGTGAACGGCGAGGCCGAGGCCTTCGCCGCCGTCAACGACTCCAAGTACGGCCTCCAGGCGGGCGTCTTCACCCACGACCTCCAGACCGCCTTCCGGGCTCACCGCGCCCTGGAGGTCGGCGGAGTCGTCGTCGGCGACGTCCCGTCCTACCGCGCCGACCAGATGCCGTACGGCGGCGTCAAGCAGTCCGGCGTGGGCCGCGAGGGCGTGCGGTTCGCGATGGAGGACTACACGTACGAGCGCGTGATGGTGCTCACCGGCCTCAGCCTCTAGCTCATGGGAACCATTTTCATATAGGCTGGGCGAAGAGGCCCGGCACCGATGCCTTCCGGTGCCGGGCCCCTTCTCTGCGCCGGCCTGCTCCGGACCCTCAACCGGAGAAGCCGACGTGCGCGAGCCGCAGCGGGCCGCGCAGTCTCAGGTGCACGTCGTGCACGCCGTGCACGCCCGCGGCGGCGACGGACGCGCCGAGCGAGACGTAGTCGTACGGGCCTGATGTGGGCGTGGCGGTCGACAGCACCGCGAGCGCCGGGCCGCCGTCGAGGGACAGCTCGACCGTGCCCTCACCGGCCACCTCCACCGTCACGCCGGAGATGCCGGGCCCGAAGTCGCAAGCACGGTAGACCAGTTCGCCCGCCGTCCCGTCCGCCGGCGTCACCGCGTCGCCCGACACCTTCGTACGGTCGACGATCTCGATGCCGCTCTGCTCGTCGAAGCCGGCCGCGGCCAGACCGCCCGCGACGACCGCGCGCGGCAGGGCCGGCTCGCCGTCGAGTGTGACGGTCGTCCGCAGCCGGACGTCCTCGCTGGAGGCCCCCGCCAGCAGCTCGTACGCGCCCGGCTCCAGGCGCCACCGGTCCTGGGCCACGTCCCAGAACTCGAAGGCGGACAGCGGGACCTGGAAAGCCAGCTCCGCCGTCGCCCCGGGGGCGAGGGCGACGCGGCGGTGGCCCAGCAGCTCGCGGCGCGGACGCGGGACGGACGGGTCGGCGGCCCGGGTGTAGAGCTGGGCGACCTCGTCGGCCGTGACGTCGCCGGTGTTGGTGACCGTGAAGGAGACGTGCACCGACCCGTCCTCCACCCGGGCCGACAGGCCGTCGTACGCGAACGACGTGTACGACAGGCCGTGCCCGAAGGGGAACAGGGGCGTGCCCTCGAAGTACAGATACGTCTGCCGGCTCCCGATCACGTCGTAGTCGAGGAGGCCGGGCAGGTCGGCGTCGTCGGCGTACCAGGTCTGCGGGAGGCGGCCGGCGGGGGAGACGTCGCCGGCCAGCACGCGGGCCAGGGCGGTGCCGGCCGCCTGGCCGCCGTGCGCGGTCCACAGCACGGCCGGGAGGTCCGCCGGGTCGACCGCGTACGGGTAGGCGGAGACCAGTGCCAGCACGGTCGCCGGGTTCGCCGCGCGGGTGGCCCGCAGCAGCCGCTCCTGGTGCCCGGGCAGCCGCAGGGTCGTCCGGTCCTCGGTCTCGCGGCCGTTGATGTGCGGGTCGTTGCCCGCCACCACCACGACCACGTCGGCCCGCGCGGCGGCACGCGCCACCGCCTCCTCGCCGCGCTCGGCGACCACCACCTCGAAGACCTCGGGATCTTCGTCGGCAACCTTCACGCCGTCGGCGGAGACACACACGTGGCGACCCGTCCCCAGGTGCTTCAGGAGGTGCCCGTTCCCGTGCGGTTCAAGACGGAACGTCTCCTGGACGATCCAGCCCCCCGGCTGGTCGGCGGAGGCGCGGACGAAGCCGTCGTCGGCGACCGAGAGGTAGCGGCCGTCGGGCGCGCGCAGGGTCAGCACGCCCTCGCCCCAGTCGACCAGCGCCAGCTCGGTGCCGGTCGCGTCGGTGGTGAGCGGGGGCAGGTCGGTGCGGCCCGCGAGCAGGGCCGGGTCGAGGGCGCCCTCGGCGCCACGCACCTCGTCGTCGGCGTCCGCGTCGGGGACGTGCAGGAAGGTCCCGGCCGAGGTCTTCAGCCGGACCCGGTCCACGCCCTCCGCGAACTCCACCCGCTCCGCCCCGAACCGCTCGTACAGGGCCTCCAGCGGGGTCGAGCGGTGGAGGAGCGTGCCGCTGTACCAGTCGAGCTTGCACTCGTCGGCGAGCAGACCGACCACCGCGACCCGGGTGTCCGGGGCGAGCGGCAGCAGCCCGTCGTTCTTCAGCAGCACGACGGCCTGCTCGGCGGCCTCCTGCGCGAGGGCGCGGTGCGCCGGGGTGTCGAACTCGCTGGTGGCGTCGTGCGGGTCGTACTCCGGGTCGAACTCGCCGAGCCGGAAGCGGACCGAGAGCTGGCGGCGCACCGCCGTGTCGACGTCGGCCTCGGTCAGCAGTCCGCGATCCACGGCGCCGCGCAGGCGGCCGATCATCTGCGAGGAGTCCGTGCCGTGGTCCGTGAAGCTGTCGACGCCCGCCACGAGGGAGGCCGCGGTGGCCTCCTCGTGCGTGTCGAAGTAGTGCTCGGAGTCCACCAGGTTGCTCGGCGCGCCCGCGTCCGAGCAGACCAGCAGGTCCTCGTCGGTCCAGGCGCGCAGATGCTCGCCCAGGTACGGGGAGACGTGGTTGGGGCGGCCGTTGACCAGGTTGTACGCCGGCATCACCCCGGCCACGGCACCCGCCTCGACGGTCTCGCGGAAGGCACGCATGTCGTACTCGTGCAGCACCCGCGGGCGCACCGAGCTCGACGTCGTGGACCTGTCCGTCTCGTTGTTGTGGGCGAGCCAGTGCTTCAGCACGGGCGCTGTGCGCCAGTAGGTCGGGTGGTCGCCGCGCAGGCCGTGCGTGTAGGCGGTGGCGATCGCCGAGGTGAGCTTCGGGTCCTCCGAGTAGCCCTCCTCGTTGCGGCCCCACAGGGGGTGACGCAGCAGGTTGACGGTCGGCGCCCAGACGTTGAGACCGACCCGGTCGTCCTTGGCGCGCATCGCGCGGACCTCCTTGGACACCGCGTCGCCGACGCGCCGCACCAGCTCCGGGTTCCAGGTGGCACCCAGGCCGACGGCCTGCGGGAACACCGTCGCCGGGCCCATCCACGCCACGCCGTGCAGGGCCTCCTGGCCGGTGCGGAAGGCGGCGATGCCGAGCCGTTCGACGGCGGGCGCGAACTGGTGCAGGAAAGCGATCTTCTCCGCCGGCGTGAGCCGCGACAGGAGGTCGTCGATCCGCTTCGCGAACGGCAGGCGCGGATCGCGGAACGGCGGACTGGGCGGCGTGTGTGCGGTCACGTGGGATCCCTTTGCGGTGGAGCGGCCAGGCGCTTTCGAAGCGCTTCGATGCTGGGTCGACGACGGGTCGGGTGTCAAGAGACCGGTGCCGTCCCTTCAAGCCGTGCAAGAGGAACGGTCCCCTCTCGTGCCTTCGAGGAAGTTTGGGGACGACCCTTGTGCACCCCTGGGCGTTCACTTAACCTCACAGCAACATCGAAGCGCTTCGACTACGACAGCCCCTGCTGGGTCGAAAGCTCGCTTCGGCTCAGCCAGTTCCACTCGAGACACCGCAGCCGACGGCCCACCGCCGGGTGTCCTGGTGCGCCATGAAGGGTTGACGCAATGACGCCGAACGCCGCCTCCGCCTCCTCCGGACCGAGCCGGAGAAGTTTCCTCGCCTCCACGGCGGTCGCCACCGCAGCGGTGGCGGGGGGAATGCCGCTGCTCTCCGCCTGCGGCGGGTCGGGCGGCGGGGGGCAGGACGGCACCACTTCGGGGAAGGACGCGAAGAAGATCCTGCCGGCGTACGTGGCGACCAACGTGGTGAAGCCGGACATCCCCGCCAAGAACGGCTCGGCCATCGGCTTCACCAGCAAGCTGGATCTCTCCACCCTCAAGACCTCGGTCCCGAAACAGCTCGGCAAGGGCGGCAAAGTCACCGTCATGGCGCCGTTCTGGGGCTCGCCGCCGAAGCAGAACAACGCCTACTACAAGGCGATGAACGACCTGATCGGCGTCGACGTCGTCTGGCAGAACCAGGACGGCAACACCTACGACCAGAAGCTCGGCGCGGTCCTCGCCTCCAGCGACGTCCCGGACGTGGTGGTCGTCCCCGGGTGGAACATGGGCGGCAAGATACCCAGCGCCATCATCAGCAAGTTCGCCGACCTCGGCCCCTACCTGTCCGGGGACAAGGTCAAGGAGTACCCGAACCTCGCGGCGATCCCGACCGACGCCTGGCAGCGCTCCATCTTCGGCGGCAAGCTGCGCGGCCTGCCCATGCCGGCGCCGTCCGCCCCCTCCATGGTGCCCCTGTACCGGCAGGACATCTTCGAGAAGGAGGGCTACGAAGTCCCGAAGTCCTGCGACGAGTTCATGGCCCTGGCCAAGGAGATCACCAACGCCAAGGCCAAGCGGTGGGCCTGCCTGGACATGAAGTGGACCGCCTTCCAGGCCTTCGGTGTGCTCTCGGGCAGCGAGAAGCCGCTCGGCTGGAACCTCGTCGACGGCAAGCTCGTCAACCGCATCGAGACCGAGGAGTTCCTCGAGGCGCTGGAGTGGTCCCGGAAGCTCTTCGCCGCCGGGGTCGTCCACCCCGACTCCAAGATGGGCAAGAACGCCCCCGATGCGGGCCCCAAGTTCGCGGCGGGCGAGTTCCTGATCTACCCCAACAACATCTCCCAGTGGTGGGGCCGCACCGCTGAACAGGCCACTCAGAACCCGGACTTCAAGATCTGGGGCATGGACGTCTGGGGCCACGACGGCGGCGACCCCATCCTGTGGGCCGACCAGCCCGCCGGCATCTTCGCCTTCGTCAGCAAGAAGGCCTCCGAGTCGGTCATCCGCGACGTGCTGGCCGTCGCCAATGTCACCGCGGCGCCGTACGGCACCAAGGAGTACATGATGACCAACTACGGCGTCGAAGGCACCCACTACACCGTCAAGGACGGCGTCCCCGTCAAGTCCGACAAGGGCAACATCGAGGTGATGAACGCCTACGTCATGGTCGCGAGCCCCGCCGCGACCCTCGCGCACCCTGACTTCCCCGAGGTCGCCAAGGGCCAGGTCGAGTGGCAGCAGCGCATGGGCGCCCTCGCCAAGAAGTCCTCCTTCTGGGGCATGCAGATCACCGAGCCCGCCCGGTACACCAACCTCTCGAACGACGCCGAGCAGCTCGAGGACGACATCGTCCGCGGCCGGAAGAAGATCAGCGACATGCAGCAGTTCGTATCCGACTGGAAGAGCAAGGGCGGCGACAAGCTGCGCGACTGGTACCAGAAGCTTCTCGACGAGAACGGCTCGGCGGCGAGCTGACCAGGCTCTGAGGCAAGGAGAATTGCCGTGTCCCACAGCACGGTGCCTCGGAGCAGCACCGAGGCCGGAACGCCCGAGAAGGTCCCGGTGGCGTCCGGTGACACCACCGGTTTCCGGGAGAAGCCACCTGCGGGCAAGCTGAGCCTCCGGCACAGGTTCCGACGCGATCGCGTCCTGGTGCTCATGACGCTGCCGGCCGTCCTGCTGGTGCTGGTCTTCAACTACCTGCCCATCCTCGGCAATGTCGTCGCCTTCCAGGACTACGACCCCTACATCAGCGACAACGGCATCATCTCCATCCTGAACAGCCCCTTCGTGGGCGTGGAGAACTTCCAGCGGATCTTCGAGGACTCGGCCTTCTGGAACGCCGTCGAGAACACGTTGGTGCTGTTCTTCGTCCAGCTCCTGCTGTTCTTCCCGATCCCGATCCTGCTCGCTCTGCTCATCAACAGCGTGGTCCGGCCTCGCGTGCGGGCCGTCGCGCAGGCGGTGCTCTACCTGCCGCACTTCTTCTCGTGGGTGCTGGTCATCGCCGTCTTCCAGCAGATGTTCGGCGGCGCGGGAATGCTCTCCCAGCTGCTGCGCCAGAACGGGTACGACGGCATCGACATCATGACCAACCCGGACACTTTCCCCTTCCTGCTCACCGCGGAGAGCGTGTGGAAGGACGCCGGGTGGGGGATCATCGTCTTCCTCGCCGCCCTGGCGTCGGTCAGCCCGGACCTGTACGAGGCCGCCGCGATGGACGGCGCGGGACGCTGGCGCCGCATGTGGCACGTCACCCTCCCCGCCCTGCGGCCGGTCATCGCGCTCCTGCTCGTGTTGCGCGTCGGCGACGCCCTGACTGTCGGGTTCGAACAGATCCTGCTGCAACGCGACGCCGTCGGACCGGGTGCGGGAGAGGTCCTCGACACCTTCGTGTGGTGGAACGGCGTGCGCAACCAGGACTTCAGCTACGCGGCCGCCGCCGGTCTCATCAAGGGCGTGGTCAGCATCGGCCTGGTCCTCGCCGCGAACAAGGTGGCCCATCTCATGGGCGAGCAGGGGGTGTACAAGAAGTGACCGCCGTCATCGAGAAACCGGCGAACAAGTCGCGCCCGTGGGCCGCGCCGCCCCGCCCCGCGTGGGAGGAGGAGCCTTCCAAGGCCGGCCTCGCGGGCAAGGGCATCGCCCTGTCGTTCGCCTGCCTGGCGATCCTCTTCCCGCTGTGGATCGTGATCGTCACCAGCCTGTCCTCGCGGAAGACCATCGACGAGGCGGGGGGCCTGGTGCTGGTGCCCAAGGGCATCACTCTCATCGCGTACCAGGAACTGCTCAGCGGCGGCCAGGTCACCCGCGCCGCGATCATCAGCATCCTCGTCACCCTGGTCGGCACGCTGTTCTCCATGGCGGTGTCCGTGCTGTGCGCCTACGGCCTCTCCCGGAGCGGATCCCTGGGCCACCGCTGGATCCTGATGACGCTGCTGGCGACCATGTTCTTCAGCGCCGGCCTCATCCCCACGTACCTGCTCGTGCAGTCCCTCGGCCTGATGGACAGCTATCTTGCGCTGATCCTGCCGAGCGCGATCAGCGTCTTCAACATCCTCGTACTGCGCGGCTTCTTCATGGGGATCTCGCAGGAACTCATCGACAGCGCACGTATCGACGGTGCCGGAGACTTCCGCATCCTCCGGCAGATCGTCATGCCGCTGTCACGGGCCGTCCTCGCGGTGATCACACTGTTCTACGCCGTCGGGTACTGGAGTGCCTGGTTCAACGCGTCGCTCTACCTGAACGACCAGGACATGATGCCGTTGCAGAACGTCATGATCCAGCTCGTGCAGAAGCAGGAAGCACCGGTCGGCCTGGGCCAGGCCATCAAGACCGGTCAGCTGTCGGGGCTGGCGGTGCAGATGGCGGTCATGGTGATGGCCCTGTTGCCGGTTGCCGTGCTGTCGCCCTTCGTCCAGCGGCACTTCAAGAAGGGCATGCTCACAGGGGCCGTGAAGGGCTGACCTCAGGGCTGCCGGCTGTTCGTCGTCCGGGGCTGCTTCGCGGCTTGTCGCGCAGTTCCCCGCGCCCCTGAGGGCACCTACTTCCCCCTCTTGCGAGAACGAGGTATGTCATGAGCACGTTTCACCTCAGCAGACGTTCCGTGCTGGCCGGGACCGCGGTCGCCGCCGCAGCCGTCTCCCTGCCGCTCGCCCAGGGACGCGCACAAGCCACCGCCACCCCCGCGAAGAACGGGTACCGCTGGCGCGGCGCCGCCCAGGGCGGCACCGGTTTCATCACCGGTGTGCTGTTCCACCCCTCCGTCAAGGGGCTCGCCTACCTGCGCACCGACATCGGCGGCGCCTACCGCTGGGACGACCGGACCGACCGCTGGACCCCGCTGACCGACCACCTCGGCTGGGACGACTGGAACCTGCTCGGTGTGGAGGCCATGGCCGTCGACCCGGCGCATCCGAACCGGCTGTACCTCGCCCTCGGCACGTACGCCCAGTCGTGGGCCGGCAACGGGGCGGTGCTGCGGTCGGAGGACCGCGGCGCCACCTGGAAGCGCGCCGACCTCACCGTGAAGCTCGGGGCCAACGAGGACGGGCGCGGCTGCGGGGAGCGGCTGCTCGTCGACCCGCGGGACAGCGACACCCTGTGGCTCGGCACCCGGCACGACGGGCTGCTCAAGTCGACCGACCGGGGCGCCACCTGGAAGGCCGTGAGCTTCCCGGCCACCCCGAGCGCCACCGGCCAGGGCATCACGCTCCTCGTCGCCGCGGGTCGTGCCGTCTACGCCGGCTGGGGCGACTCCGACGGCACCTCCGCGAACCTCTACAGAACCGCCGACGGCACCGCTTGGGAGGCCGTCCCCGGGCAGCCCGCCGGCACCGCCGCCAAAGTCCCGATCCGGGCCGCGTTCGACCGGCACACCCGCGAGCTGTACGTGACGTACGCCAACGCCCCGGGTCCGAACGGCCAGTCCGACGGCAGTGTGCACAAGCTGCGTACGACCACCGGGAAGTGGACCGAGGTCACGCCCGTGAAGCCGGGCGGCACGACGGCCGACGGCTCCGCCGACGCCTTCGGCTACGGCGGGGTCGCCGTCGACGCCCGCCGCCCGGGCACGCTCGTCGTCTCCACCAACAACCGCTGGGCCGAGATCGACACCGTGTTCCGCTCCACCGACGGCGGCCGCACCTGGACGTCCCTGAAGGACAAGGCCGTCTTCGACGTGTCCGAGACGCCGTACCTCAAGTGGGGCGGGGACGAGCCCAAGTTCGGCTGGTGGATCCAGGCCGTCGCCCTCGACCCGTACGACTCCCGGCACATCGTCTACGGCACCGGCGCCACCCTCTACGGCACCCGCGACCTCAAGCGCTGGGCCCCGCAGATCCGCGGTGTGGAGGAGGCGTCCATCCGTCAGCTGATCTCCCCTCCGGCCGGAGAGGCGCACCTGATCAGCGGGTCCGGGGACATCGGCGTGATGTACCACGAGCGGCTCACGGCGTCCCCCTCGCGGGGCATGGCGTCGAACCCGGTGTTCGGCACGTCGACCGGGCTCGCGCTCGCCGCGGCCAAGCCGTCGTACGTCGTGCGGGCCGGCTGGGGCGACAACGGCAACGGCGCCTGGTCGAACGACGGCGGCAAGACCTGGGCCCCCTTCGAGTCACAGCCGTCCATGGCCAAGTCCGCGCCGGGACCGATCACCACCAACGCCGACGGCAGCGTGCTGCTGTGGTCCTTCGGCACGGGCAACCCGGGCTTCCGCTCGGCGGACAACGGGAAAAGCTGGTCCGAGGTGGCCTCCTTCCCGAAGGGGGCGGTCCCCGTCGCGGACCCGATCGACCCCATCCGCTTCTACGCCTTCGACACCACCACCGGCACGCTCCACGCCAGCACCGACAGCGGCCGGACCTTCACCGCGCGGGCCACCGGCCTGAACTCGGGCGACACCGAGTTCCAGTTGGCCGTGGCTCCGGGCCGCTCCGGCGACCTGTGGCTGAGCCTGAAGTGGAACGGGCTGTACCGCTCCACCGACGGCGGTGCGACCTTCACCAAGGTCGGGAGCTGCTGGGCGTCGTACACCCTCGGCTTCGGCAAGGCCGCCGAGGGCGCCTCCTACCCGGCGCTCTACATGGTCGGCTCCACCGAGAGCATCACCGCCGTGTACCGCTCCGACGACGAGGCGAAGAGCTGGACCCGGATCAACGACGACCAGCACCAGTGGGGCTGGATCGGCGCGGCCATCAGCGGGGACCCGCGCGTCTACGGCCGCGTGTACATCGCCACCAACGGGCGCGGAGTGCAGTACGGGGAGCCTGCCCGATGACCGGGAGGAAACAGCCCGCGCTGAGCGATGCCACCCGGGGGCGGCTCCTCTTCGGCGGCGACTACAACCCGGAGCAGTGGCCGGAGGAGGTCTGGCACGAGGACGTCCGGCTGATGAAGGACGCCGGCGTCAACTCCGTGACCCTCGGGGTGTTCTCCTGGTCGAAGCTGGAACCGGAGCCGGGCGCACGGGAGTTCGGCTGGCTGGACACGCTGATGGACCTCATGCACGAGAACGGCATCGGTGTCGTCCTCGCCACTCCCACCTCCTCGCCCCCGCCCTGGATGGGCCGGCTGCACCCCGACACCCTGCCCGTCACCGAGGACGGCCGCACCGAGTGGTGGGGCGGCCGGCAGCACTTCTCGCACTCCAGCGCCACCTACCGGCGCTACGCCGCCGCCATCACCGAGGACCTGGCCGCCCGCTACGGCGGCCACCCGGCCCTGACGATGTGGCACATCAACAACGAGTACTGCACCTTCGACTACGGCGACGAGGCCGCGGCAGCCTTCCGCCGCTGGCTGCGCGAGAAGTACGGCACGCTCGACGCACTCAACCAGGCCTGGGGCACCGCCTTCTGGAGCCAGGGCTACGACTGCTGGGACGGCATCCTGCCGCCCCGCCTGCCCCACTACATGCGCAACCCCGGCCAGGTCCTGGACTTCCGGCGCTTCACCTCCGACATGCTCCTGGAGTGTTACACCGCCGAGCGGGACATCGTCCGGCGTCACACCCCGCACACCCCGGTGACCAGCAACTTCATGCCGCTGTGGGTCGGCCAGGACGCCTGGCGCTGGGCCGAGGAGGAGGACGTCGTCTCGGTCGACATCTACCCCGACCCGCGCGACCCGCTCGGCGCCCAGAACGGCGCGCTCGTCCAGGACATGACCCGCTCCCAGGCACGCGGACCGTGGATGCTCATGGAGCAGGCGGCCGGGCCGGTCAACTGGCGGGGCGTGAACCACCCCAAGCCGCGCGGCCTCAACCGGCTGTGGTCCCTCCAGGCCGTGGCCCGGGGCGCCGACGCCGTCTGCTACTTCCAGTGGCGGCAGTCCCGGCAGGGCGCGGAGAAGTTCCACTCCGGCATGGTCAGCCACGCCGGGGCGGAGGGCCGTACGTACCAGGAGGTCAAGCAGCTCGGCGCGGACCTGGCGAGGATCGCACCCCAGGTGACCGGCCGGCACATCACCGCGAACGTCGCCGTCCTGCACGACTGGAACGCCTGGTGGGCCGGCGCCCAGGACGGCCGCCCGTCCAGCCGGGTGGAGTACCCGGACGTCCTGCGCGCCTGGCACCAGGCCCTCTGGCAGGCGCACCTGACCTGCGACTTCGCCCACCCCGAGCACGATCTGACGCCGTACTCGGTGGTCGTCGTGCCCCAGCTCTACGCGCTCACCGACGCGGCGATCGACAACCTCCTGGCCTTCGCCCGCGGCGGCGGCACCCTCGTCTGCGGCTTCCTGACCGGCGTCGCCGACGAGGACGACCGGGTACGCCCCGGCGGCATGGATGCCCGGCTGAGGGAGCTGTTCGGCATCCGCACGCTGCACGAGTGGTGGCCGCTGGACGCGGGGGAGACCGTCGCCTGCGAGGGCTTCCACGGCACGCTGTGGTCCGAGGAGATCGAGCCCGCCGACCCCGACCACACGGCCTGCTACAAGGGCGGCGAACTGGACGGCATGCCCGCCGTACTGCGCAAGGGCCGGGCCTGGTACGTCTCCACGCTCCCGGAGCCCGAGGCCCTGCGCGAGCTGCTGGCCCGGATCGCCGGCGACGCGGGCGTCCGGCCGGTGCTCGACGGCCTCCCCGAGCAGGTCGAGGCCGTCCTGAGGGGCGAGGTGCTGTTCGTGCTCAACCACGGCCGCGAGCCGGTGACCGTCGAGGTCCCCGGCACGCACCAGGACCTGCTGACGGGGACGGCCGTCACCGACCGGGTCACCCTCGGCCGCTACGGGGCGGCGGTGCTCCGGCCATGACCGACTCCGCACCCGTCCACGGCACGTGGGAGCCCCACCCGGCAGCGCGCTGGGAGGACGGCTTCCTGAGCGGCAACGGCCACCACGGTGCCCTCGTGTTCGGCGACCCGAACGACGAGCGGGTCGTCGTCACGCACCACACCCTGGTGCGGCCCAACGGCAGGGACCCCCGGCCTCCGCAACTGGCCGCAGACCTCCCCGCCCTCCAGGACCGCCTCCTGGCGGGCGACACGACCGCGGCCGAGAGCTTCACCGACGGCCGGCCGCTCCAGTGGGTGCAGCCCTTCCACCCCGCCTTCCAGATCCGGCTGCGCCGGCCGCCGGGCGACTGCCCCGGCTACCGGCGCGACGTCGACTTCACCACGGGCGTGGTGAGCACGACCTGTGCCGGCTGGGCCGGCCGCCTCTTCGTCTCCCGCGCCGACGACGTGATCGTCCAGCAGGTCACCGGGCCCGGCCTCACCCTCGACATCGACCTGGACCACCGGCTGCCCGGCGCCCCCGCCGGACTGGGTGTCGGCCACGGAGCCGTCCTCACCCCCGAGGGCGCCCTGCTGAGCCTGCGCGCCCGCTACCCGGACAGCGACCTGGCCTGCACCGGCGTCACCCTGCTCGCCGCCACCGGCGGCACGACGACCCTCACGCCCCCCGGCGCACACGTCGAGGGAGCACGCTCCGTGCTGCTCCTCACCCGGGTGCACCGGCACACCGGCGAGCTGGACGTGGTCGCCGAGGGCCGTGCCCTGCGCGACCTGCCCACCGGGTACGACGAGCTCCTCGCCCGCCACGCCGCCCTGCACCGCAGCGCCTACGAGCGCGTCACCCTCGACCTGGCCGCCGACCCGGCCGAACGGGCGTTGCCGGGCTCGGAGTTGCTGAAACGGCCCCGCAGCGCCGCCCTGCTGGAGCGCCTGTTCGCGGCCGGCCGCTACCACCTGCTGTCCGCCAGCGGCCTCTTCCCGCCCCGCCTGACCGGACTGTGGACCGGAGACTGGAACACGGCCTGGTCGGGAGCGTTCACCAACGACGCCAACCTCAACCTCCAGACCGCGTCGGCCGCTGCCGCCGCCCTCCCCGAGGTCACCGAGGCCCACGCCTCACTGATCCAGCGCCAGCTCCCCGACTGGCGCGACAACGCCCGCGCGGTCTTCGGCACCCGAGGCGCCGTCGCCCCTGCCCATACCGACGGCGAGTCCGGCCACTCGTACCACTTCAGCCGCGAGTACCCGCTGCACCTGTGGACCGCCGGCGCCGACTGGCTGCTCAAGCCGCTCGTCGACCACGACGAGACCAACGGCACCCGCGACCCGCGCACCGCCGCCGTGCTCGCCGAAGTCGCCCTGTTCTACGAGGACTTCCTCACCCGCACGGACGAGGACGGCCGGCTCGTCGTCGTCCCCTCCTACTCGCCCGAGAACCGCCCCGCCAACGCGAGCTGGGGCACCCTCAACGCGGCCATGGACCTCTCCGCGGCCCGCCACGCCCTGCGCACGGCCGCCGCCTGCCACCCGGGCCCCGACGCCGACCGCTGGCAGGCCCTGGCCGACCGTCTCCCACCGCACCGGATCAACGCGGACGGAGCTCTGGCGGAATGGGCCTGGCCGGGCCTGGAGGACTCCTACGACCACCGCCATCTCAGCCACCTCTACGGCGTCTGGCCGCTCGACGAGATCACCCCCTACGACACCCCCGAGCTCGCGGCCGCCGCGCACCGCGCCCTCGAACTGCGCGGCGCCGAGAACGACTCCGCGCACGGCCACCTGCACCACGCGCTCATCGCGGCCCGGCTCAGGGACGGCGACCGCGTCGCCCACGCCCTCGGCCAGGTCCTGGACGGCGACTTCTTCCACGCGTCCCTGATGAGCGCCCACTACCCGAACCGGAACGTCTACAACGCCGACGCCGCGCACACCCTGCCCGCCGTGCTGATCGAAATGCTCGTGCAGTCGACCCCGGACCGGCTGGTCCTGCTGCCCGCGCTGCCGACGGCGTGCCCCAGCGGCGCACTACGCGGTGTGCGCACCCGGTTCGGGGCCGAGATCGACCTCACCTGGTCCCCGGACGGCGCGGCCGCCGTCATCCGGCCGGGCCGCACCCACCGCGTCGAACTGCGGACTTCCTCCGGCACGCAATCCCTCCACCTGGTCGCCGGAGAAGACCACGCCCTCACCCTGAGGGAGTGGTAGCTCCCCCCATCCCCCCACCCATGGAAGGGACACCATGGCATCACGCACCCTGAGCAGGGTCACCAAAGCCCTGCTCGCCCCCGCCCTGGCGCTCGGCGCCACCATAGGCCTCGCCTCCGCCCCCGCCTCCGCCGCCGTCTGGAACTCCTGCGACCAGTGGGGCAACACGAGCCTGAACGGCTACACGCTCTACAACAACATCTGGGGTTCCGGCGCCGGCAGTCAGTGCACGTGGGCCAACTCCGGGACCAACTGGGGTGTCTGGGCCGACCACCCCAACACCGGCGGCATCAAGTCGTACCCGAACTCCAAGAAGGTGATCAACAAGTCGATCGACTCGCTGCGCTCCCTCTCCAGCAGCTACAACGTCTCCGTCCCGTCGTCCGGCGCGTACAACTCGTCGTACGACGTCTGGGACACGGATTACGACTACGAGATCATGCTCTGGGTGAACTACAACGGAGCGGTCGGCCCGATCGGCACCTCCCAGGGCTCCGTCAGCCTCGGCGGCCACACCTGGAACGTCTACAAGGGCAGCAACGGCAGCAACGAGGTCTTCTCGTTCCTGCGGACGTCCGACTCCAACTCCGGCACCGTCAACATCCTGCCGATCCTGAAGTGGATCAAGGACACCAAGCGCTGGATGGGCAACGAGACCATCGGTGACGTCCAGTTCGGCTACGAGGTCACCTCGTCGTCCGGCGGACTCAACTTCACCACGAACAACCTGACGGTCAGCAGCAGCTGACGCCTCCCGGGGCCGGGGTCGGCCGCGCCGAGCTTCAGGCGCGGTCGACCTCGGCCCGCAGCGCGTTGTAGTCCGCGAAGGACGACTCGACCTCGGCGCGGGTCAGGCCGTAGCGGGACAGGTCGTAGGTGTGCTTGCGGGTGCCCTTGGGGCGGGCGACGGCCGCGGGGAGACGGGCCGCGTCGGCCTCGGTCCAGGGGGCGCCGACGGCCGCGTAGAGCTTCGGAGCGCCGGTCGCGGGGTCGGAGCCGAGCCAGGAGTACGGGGCGTCCACCAGCTGCTCCGCCGGGATGGCGGCCCGGGCCGCGAGGCCGCGCGTCATGGCACGGCTCAGCAGGCCCAGCCAGGTAGCGCCGATGCCGGCCAGGTCGAGCGGGCGGGTGCTGACGGCCATGCCGTGCTCGATCAGCGAGCAGAAGGACGCCACGACGGTGACCGGGTCGCGGTGGCACCACACGATCGTGGCGTCGGGGAAGACCATGCGCAGCGCGTCCAGGTTCTCCAGGTGCATCGGGGACTTCAGCACCCAGCGCCGCCGCGGACGGCCGTACTGGAGCACCTGGTAGACCTGCTTGAGGTACCGGTAGTCGGCGACGAAGTCCCGCTCGCAGTGCCAGGCCAGGTACTCCGGGATACGGGCCTGGGAGAACGGCATCAGGGCGTGCGGGAGCGCGAACGTGCACTCCTCGGGCCCCTCGGCGGCCATCGCGTGGATGTCGCGGAAGCGCGGCGCGAAGAGGTCCGTGCCCTGCACCAGCCGGCGCCCGGCCGTGATCGCCTTGCGCCGCTGCCGGGGCGGCAACTCCAGGTCGGGCCCGAGCAGTTCCCACAGCAGGGGACACCGGTGCTCGTCGGAGATCGACAGCACGGAGTGGGTGACCGTGGTGGCGGTGCGCGGCAGCCCCACGACGAACACCGGCTTCTCGATCGGCTCCCGCTCGATCTCCGGATGCTCGGCGATCAGCCGCCGCACCCGGGCCCGGTTGGCGAGATGCCGGCGCACGTGGACCTGCGCCGACTGCCAGCCGACCGGGGTGAGGTTCTCGGCCTTCGCCCACCACCCCAGCAGCGACCGGAAGCCGTCGACGAACTCCCGGTCTCCCGGCGCCTCACCGGCCTCCACCACGATGCGGTCGAAGATCCGGTCCGGGGCCCGGCGGGAGCCGAAGCCCGGTCGCAGCAACAGATTCGCCAGCGTGAGGGGGAGCGGAGACGTGGACACGCAGGGCAACCTATCCTCTCGAACACGCCTGTGGTGGAAGGAAGTTGGACGAACAGCGAAAGGGGTGGCCGGAAGACCTCCATCGCTCCGGCCACCCCTGACGACACGGCTACTCCGCTACAGGCAGCCGTGCCCCGTCCCGCAGGAACAGCGGGATGCGGTCCAGTGGGGCGTCGACCGTCACGGAGCGGCCGCCCTCGTACGTCTCACCCGTCCACGCGTCCGTCCATGTGGCCCCCGCCGGCAGGTACGCCGTACGGGCGGTGGCGCCGGCGGTGAGCACCGGGGCGACCAGCAGGTCCGGGCCGAAGAGGTAGGAGTCGTCGACCGACCAGGCGGCCTGGTCGTCCGGGAACTCCAGGAACAGCGGCCGCATCACCGGCAGGCCCTCCTCGTGCGCCTCCCGCATGACACGCAGCACGTACGGCTTCAGGCGCTCGCGCAGCCGCAGGTACTTCTCCAGGACGGCCAGCGCTTCCTCGCCGTACGACCACACCTCGTTCGGGCCGCCGGTCATCTCCGGGCCCAGCGGCATGCCCGGGTCGCGGAAGCCGTGCAGGCGCATCAGCGGGGACAGCGCGCCGAACTGGAACCAGCGGACCATCACCTCCCGGTACGCCGGGTCGTCCGGGTCGCCGCCGTGGAAACCGCCGATGTCGGTGTTCCACCACGGGATGCCCGACAGCGCGGTGTTGAGGCCGGCCGCGATCTGGCGGCGCAGGGTCGGGAAGTCGGTGCCGATGTCCCCGGACCACAGGGCGGCGCCGTAGCGCTGACTGCCCGCCCAGGCCGAGCGGTTGAGGCTGACGACCTCCTCCTCGCCGGTGGCGACGAGCCCCTCGTAGAACGTGCGGGCGTTCTCGGCCGGGTAGATGTTGCCGACCTCCAGGCCGGGGCCCGCCCAGTAGCGCAGGTTCTCCTGGAAGCCCGGCTTCAGCTCCGGCTCGCAGGCGTCCAGCCAGAACGCCGTGATGCCGTACGGGTCGAGGTAGTTCTCCTTCACCTTCGACCACACGAACTCCCGGGCGTCCGGGTTGGTGGCGTCGTAGAAGGCCACCTGGACCGTGGAGGCGACCTCCTTGTCGGGCCAGTCGGCGTGGGCCATCGGGCCGTACTGGGTGCCGATGAAGAAGCCGCGCTGCTCCATGACCGGGTGGTTCTCGCTCAGCGGCGACACCGAGGGCCAGACACTCACCACCAGCTTGATGCCGAGCTCCTCCAGCTCGCGCACCATCGCCGCCGGGTCCGGCCACTCCTCGGGGTCGAACTTCCACTCGCCGAGGTGCGTCCAGTGGAAGAAGTCGCACACGATCGCGGAGATCGGCAGGCCCCGGCGCTTGTACTCCCGTGCCACCGCCATGAGTTCGTCCTGGGTGCGGTAGCGCAGCTTGCACTGCCAGAAGCCCGCCGCCCACTCCGGCAGCATCGGCGTCCGGCCGGTCACCGCGCTGTAGCTCCGCTGGGCGGCGGCCGGGTCGCCCGCCGTGATCCAGTAGTCGATCTGCCGGGCGGAGTCGGCGACCCACCGCGTGCCGTTGTGCGCGAGCTCCACGCGGCCGATCGCCGGGTTGTTCCACAGCAGGGTGTAGCCGCGGCTGGAGGTCAGCACCGGGATGCCGACCTCGGCGTTGCGCTGGACCAGGTCGAGGACCAGGCCCTTCTGGTCGAGGCGCCCGTGCTGGTGCTGGCCGAGGCCGTACAGCTTCTCGTCGTTGTACGCGGCGAAGCGCTGCTCCAAACGGTGGTGTCCGTTGCCGACGGCCGTGTAGAGGCGGGAGCCGGGCCACCAGAAGTGGGCGCGGTCCTCGGCGAGCAGCTCGGCGGAGTCCTCCGTCCGCAGGAAGCGGACCAGGCCCTCGGCGTTCACCTCGACGGTGAGCGCGCCGACGGTGAGCTGCCCGTGCCCGTCCTCGATCTTCACGGTGGACGGCGAAGCGGGGGCCTCGTCGAGGAGCGCGCCCGGGAGCCCTTCGAGCACCGGGCCGCCGAGCCGGGCCCGCACCCGGACCGCGTCCGGACCCCACGGCTCGATCCGTACGGTCTCCTGACGGCCGCTCCACTCCAGCGCGCCGTCCCGCTCACGGAACGTGCCGACGGTGGGGGAGGACTGCGCCAGGCTCACCTGGGGCTGGGTTTCAGCAGGCTGATTCACGTGGCGGTCTCCTGTGCTCCTGGGGGAGTGCAGACAGAGGTGTTCAGGCAGGGGTGTTCGGACAGAGGTGCGCGGACATGGCGGTGCCCTGGGAGGTGGTTCGGTGGGCGGGAGAAGCGGTGTACCCGGATGTGCCTACGGCCGGGTGGGCGCCGGCCCCGTGCTGCCCCGGACCGTCAGCTCGGGAGCGATCAGCACGACCTCGTCGCTGCCGCGCCCCTCGAACTTGGCGACCAGGTGTTCCACGGCGTGCCGGCCCATCTCCTGCGCGGGGATGGCGACCGACGTGAGCCGCACCGAGGCCTGCGTCGCGACCTGGTCGGGGCAGATCGCGACCACCGACACGTCCTCGGGCACGGCCCGGCCCTGCTGCCGCAGCAGCGCGAGCAGCGGCTCGACCGCCGATTCGTTCTGCACGATGATCCCCGTGGTCCCGGGGCGTTCGTCGAGGATCCGGGCGAGCGTCACGGCCATCGCGTCGTACCCGCCGTCGCACGGCCGGTGCAGCAGCCGCACGCCCAGCTCCCGGGAACGTGACCGGAGCCCGTCGAGAGTGCGCTCGGCGAAGCCGGTGTGCCGCTCGTAGACGGCCGGGGCCTCGCCGATGACAGCGATGTCCTGGTGGCCCTGCTTCGCCAGATGCTCCACGCACAGCGCGCCCGTCGCCCGGAAGTCCAGATCGACGCAGGTCAGCCCGTTGGTGTCGGCGGGCAGCCCGATCAGCACGGAGGGCTGGTCCGTCGCGCGCAGCAACGGCAGCCGCTCGTCGTCGAGCTCGACGTCCATCAGGATCATCCCGTCGGCGAGCCCGCTGCCGGCGACCCGGCGCACCGCGTCCGGGCCCTCCTCACCGGTGAGCAGCAGCACGTCGTACCCGTGCGTCCGCGCGGCGGTCGCCACCGCGATGGCGATCTCCATCATCACGGGCACGTACATGTCCGTGCGCAGCGGGACCATCAGCGCGATGATGTTCGACTTGCTGCTGGCCAGGGCGCGGGCCCCGGCGTTCGGGTGGTACCCGAGCTCGCGGATGCTCCGCTCGACCCGCTGCCGGGTGTTCGCGGAGATGGACCGCTTGCCGCTGAGGACATAGCTCACCGTGCTCGCCGAGACTCCGGCGTGCTGGGCGACCTCGGCGAGGGTGACCATCCAGCTCTCCAAGCTTTGTGAAGCGCTTCGACGATGCGCGTTGCTGATATGGGTGGGTGAGGGTGGTTCGACAGTAGCTCCAGCGGGAGTACGTGTCCATAGGTTGTCGAAGCGCTTCGATACCTATTTCTCAGGAGGAGGCCCGACTCCTGGCCGGCACCCCGATGCAACACCGTCGTCAGGCCCCCGACAAGTCCGGGGGCGTTCCGCCCCCTTCGGCTGAACGGACGCGCGAGGACTGGTGGGAGCGTCCGGTTTCGGGTACCAACGATCCAGTAGCACTGATCGGTAACGTACGGTCCTCAACAGCCCTATATGCGGCGAGGTGACCCTCATGTCCGCTTCCACTACCCCCTCCTCCCGTCCCGCCGTCACCGAGCGGGAAGCCCGTGAGGTGGCGGAGGCCGCCCGGGAGCAGCACTGGCGCAAGCCCAGCTTCGCCAAGGAGCTGTTCCTCGGCCGCTTCCGGCTCGACCTCATCCACCCCCACCCCCTTCCGGCCGACGAGGCGGCCCAGCGCGGCGAGGAGTTCCTCGCCAAGCTCCGCGACTTCGTCGAGACGAAGGTCGACGCGGCCCTCATCGAGCGCGACGCCCGCATCCCCGACGAGGTGATCGACGGGCTGAAGGAGCTCGGCGCCTTCGGCATGAAGATCGACACCAAGTACGGCGGACTGGGCCTCACACAGGTGTATTACAACAAGGCGCTCTCCCTGGCCGGCTCCGCCAGTCCCGCCATCGGCGTGCTGCTCTCCGCGCACCAGTCGATCGGCGTGCCGCAGCCGCTGAAACTGTTCGGCACGCAGGAACAGAAGGAGCGCTTCCTGCCGCGTTGCGCCCGCACGGACATCAGCGCCTTCCTGCTCACCGAGCCCGACGTCGGCTCCGACCCGGCCCGCCTCGCCGCCACCGCCGTGCCCGACGGGGACGACTACGTCCTCGACGGCGTGAAGCTGTGGACGACCAACGGCGTCGTCGCCGACCTGCTGGTCGTCATGGCCCGGGTCCCGAAGAGCGAGGGCCACAAGGGCGGCATCACGGCCTTCGTCGTGGAGACCAACTCGCCCGGCGTCACCGTCGAGAACCGCAACGCCTTCATGGGCCTGCGCGGCATCGAGAACGGCGTCACCCGCTTCCACCAGGTCCGCGTCCCCGCGGCCAATCGCGTCGGCGCGGAGGGCCAGGGCCTGAAGATCGCCCTGACCACGCTCAACACCGGACGGCTCTCCCTGCCCGCCTCCTGCGTCGCGGCCGGCAAGTGGTGCCTGAAGATCGCCCGGGAGTGGTCGGCGGCCCGCGAGCAGTGGGGCAAGCCCGTCGCGCACCACGAGGCGGTCGGCTCCAAGATCTCCTTCATCGCGGCCACCACCTTCGCACTGGAGGCCGTGACGGACCTGGCCTCGCAGATGGCCGACGAGGACCGCAACGACATCCGCATCGAAGGCGCCCTCGCCAAGCTCTACGCCTCCGAGATGGCCTGGACGATGGCCGACGAACTCGTCCAGATCCGCGGCGGCCGCGGATTCGAGACGGCCGAGTCCCTCCGGGCCCGCGGCGAGCGCGGCGTCCCCGCCGAGCAGGTGCTGCGCGACCTGCGCATCAACCGCATCTTCGAGGGCTCGACGGAGATCATGCACCTCCTCATCGCCCGCGAGGCCGTCGACGCCCACCTCTCGGTCGCCGGCGACCTCATCGACCCCGAGAAGTCCCTCGGCGACAAGGCCAGGGCGGGAGCGAACGCGGGCGTCTTCTACGCCAAGTGGCTCCCGAAGCTGGTCGCGGGCCCGGGCCGGCTCCCCACCTCCTACGGCGAGTTCAAGCACGAGGTGGACCTCTCCGGGCACCTGCGCTACGTCGAGCGCACCTCCCGCAAGCTCGCCCGCTCCACCTTCTACGCCATGTCCCGCTGGCAGGGCCGGATGGAGTCCAAGCAGGGCTTCCTCGGCCGGATCGTCGACATCGGCGCCGAACTGTTCGCCATGAGCGCGACCTGCGTACGAGCCGAACTCCTGCGCAGCCAGGGCGACCACGGCCGCGAGGCCTACCAGCTCGCCGACGTCTTCTGCCGTCAGTCCCGGATCCGGATCGAGGAGCTCTTCAACCGCCTGTGGACCAACACCGACGACCTCGACCGCAAGGTCGTCAAGGGCGTCCTGTCGGGCACGTACGAGTGGCTGGAGCGCGGCATCGTCGACCCGTCGGGCGAGGGACCGTGGATCGCGGACGCGACACCGGGACCGTCCCGGAAGGAGAACCTGCACCGGCCGATCCGCTGACCGGCCCCCAGGGGCGCGTGCACGCACGGCACGCGCCCCCGCGAGGGGGATGCGCTGTCCTCACACACCACGCTTACGGCAACAATGGAGCAATGAGCGACAGTCCAGCCCCCCTCGCCGATCCCCATCTGGTCTACGACCCCGTAGCGGGCGACGGCCCGAAGGACGTGGTGATCCTCGGCTCCACCGGGTCCATCGGCACGCAGGCCATCGACCTCGTGCTGCGCAACCCCGGCCGGTTCCGGGTCACCGGCCTGTCCGCCAACGGCGGCCGGGTCGCCCTCCTCGCCGAGCAGGCGTACCGGCTGCGGGCGCGCACGGTCGCGGTCGCCCGCGAGGACGTCGTACCGGCCCTGCGCGAGGCGCTCACCGCGCAGTACGGCACGGGCGAGCCGCTCCCCGAGATCCTCGCCGGCCCGGACGCGGCCACGCAGCTCGCCGCGTCCGACTGCCACACCGTCCTGAACGGCATCACCGGCTCCATCGGCCTCGCCCCGACCCTGGCCGCCCTGGAGGCGGGCCGCACCCTCGCGCTCGCCAACAAGGAGTCGCTCATCGTGGGCGGCCCGCTGGTCAAGGCCCTCGCCAAGCCCGGGCAGATCATCCCGGTCGACTCCGAGCACGCCGCCCTCTTCCAGGCCCTGGCCGCCGGCACCCGCGCCGACGTCCGCAAGCTGGTCGTCACCGCCTCCGGCGGTCCCTTCCGCGGTCGTACGAAGGCGGAGCTGGCCCACGTCACCGTCGAGGACGCCCTCGCGCACCCCACCTGGGCCATGGGCCCGGTCATCACGATCAACTCCGCGACCCTGGTCAACAAGGGCCTGGAGGTCATCGAGGCGCACCTCCTCTACGACATTCCCTTCGACCGCATTGAGGTGGTCGTGCATCCCCAGTCGTATGTCCACTCGATGGTTGAGTTCACGGATGGATCGACACTGGCCCAGGCGACCCCGCCCGACATGCGCGGGCCCATCGCCATCGGCATCGGCTGGCCCGAGCGGGTCCCCGACGCCGCGCCCACCTTCGACTGGAGCAAGGCCTCGACCTGGGAGTTCTTCCCGCTCGACAACGAGGCCTTCCCGTCGGTGAACCTCGCCCGGCACGTCGGCGAGCTCGCGGGCACCGCCCCGGCGGTGTTCAATGCGGCCAACGAGGAGTGCGTGGAGGCGTTCCGTCAGGGCGCACTGCCCTTCAACGGGATCATGGAGACCGTCACCCGGGTCGTCGAGGAGCACGGCACCCCGCGTACGGGAACCTCACTCACCGTGTCGGACGTCCTCGAAGCGGAGACCTGGGCGCGGACCCGGGCCCGGGAACTGGCGGCACAGACGGCGGAGGCCCGTGCATGACGACCCTGATGTTCATCCTCGGCATAGGCCTCTTCGTGGTCGGCCTGCTGTTCTCGATCGCGTGGCACGAGCTGGGGCACCTGTCCACCGCCAAGCTGTTCGGCATCCGCGTGCCGCAGTACATGGTCGGTTTCGGCCCGACGATCTGGTCGCGGAAGAAGGGCGAGACCGAGTACGGGCTCAAGGCCATCCCCTTCGGCGGCTACATCCGCATGATCGGCATGTTCCCGCCCGGCCCCGACGGCCGGCTGGAGGTCCGCTCCACCTCCCCGTGGCGCGGCATGATCGAGGACGCCCGCTCGGCCGCGTACGAGGAGCTCAGGCCGGGCGACGAGAACCGCATGTTCTACACGCGCGCGCCCTGGAAGCGCGTGATCGTGATGTTCGCGGGCCCCTTCATGAACCTGGTCCTGGCCGTGGCGCTGTTCCTCAGCATCCTGATGGGCTTCGGCATCACCCAGCAGACCACCACGGTCAGCTCCGTCTCCCAGTGCGTCATCGCGCAGAGCGAGAACCGCGACAAGTGCGAGAAGGGCGACCCGGCCGCCCCGGCCGCCGCCGCGGGCCTCAAGGCGGGCGACAAGATCGTCTCCTTCAACGGCGTGCCGACCGACGACTGGAACAAGCTGTCCGACCTGATCCGCGCCAATCCCGGCAAGGAAGTGCCGATCGTCGTCGACCGCAAGGGCCAGGACGTCACCCTGCACGCGAAGATCGCCACCAACCAGGTCGCCAAGAAGGACTCCGGCGGACAGATCGTCGAGGGCCAGTACGTCCAGGCCGGATTCCTCGGCTTCAGCGCCGCCACCGGCGTGGTCAAACAGGACTTCGGCGAGTCCGTGACCTGGATGGGCGACCGGATCGGCGAGGCCGTCGACTCCCTCGCCGCCCTGCCCAGCAAGATCCCGGCCCTGTGGAACGCGGCCTTCGACGGCGCCCCGCGCGAGGCCGACTCCCCGATGGGCGTGGTCGGCGCGGCCCGCGTCGGCGGCGAGATCTTCACCCTCGACATCCCGCCCACCCAGCAGCTGGCCATGGCCCTCATGCTGGTCGCCGGCTTCAACCTCTCCCTGTTCCTGTTCAACATGCTTCCGCTGCTGCCGCTCGACGGCGGCCACATCGCGGGCGCCCTGTGGGAGTCGCTGCGCCGCAACACGGCCAGGCTCCTGCGCCGGCCGGACCCGGGCCCCTTCGACGTGGCGAAGCTCATGCCCGTCGCCTACGTGGTCGCCGGGATCTTCATCTGCTTCACGATCCTGGTCCTGATCGCGGATGTGGTTAACCCGGTGAGAATCTCCTAGTCATACGGCGTTCGAGGCGGCCCGGCACACTTTGTGCCGGGCCGCCTCCCATTGAGTGGCAATGCGACTGGGATGTGCCCGCGCCAAGGCATGTGCCGTAATCTCGAAGCTCGGAGCCCGCTGCTCACGGGACCGGACCTTGATCCACGACTTGGGGTTGCACAGCAGATGACTGCGATTTCTCTCGGCATGCCGTCCGTTCCGACCAAGCTCGCCGAGCGCCGGAAGAGCCGCCAGATCCAGGTCGGATCCGTGGCCGTCGGCGGAGACGCCCCCGTCTCGGTCCAGTCGATGACGACGACGCGTACGTCCGACATCGGCGCGACCCTCCAGCAGATCGCCGAACTCACCGCCTCCGGCTGCCAGATCGTCCGGGTCGCCTGCCCGACCCAGGACGACGCCGACGCGCTCGCCACCATCGCCCGCAAGTCGCAGATCCCGGTCATCGCCGACATCCACTTCCAGCCGAAGTACGTCTTCGCCGCGATCGAGGCGGGCTGCGCGGCGGTCCGCGTCAACCCCGGCAACATCAAGCAGTTCGACGACAAGGTCAAGGAGATCGCCAAGGCGGCCCGGGACCACGGCACCCCGATCCGCATCGGCGTCAACGCGGGCTCCCTCGACAGGCGTCTCCTCCAGAAGTACGGCAAGGCGACCCCCGAGGCCCTGGTCGAGTCGGCCCTGTGGGAGGCGTCCCTCTTCGAGGAGCACGACTTCCGGGACATCAAGATCTCCGTCAAGCACAACGACCCGGTCGTGATGATCGAGGCGTACAAGCAGCTCGCCGAGCAGTGCGACTACCCGCTGCACCTCGGTGTGACGGAGGCCGGTCCGGCCTTCCAGGGCACGATCAAGTCGGCGGTCGCCTTCGGCGCCCTGCTCAGCCAGGGCATCGGCGACACGATCCGCGTCTCGCTGAGCGCGCCCCCGGCCGAGGAAGTGAAGGTCGGCATCCAGATCCTGGAGTCGCTGAACCTCAAGGAGCGCGGCCTGGAGATCGTCTCCTGCCCGTCCTGCGGCCGCGCCCAGGTCGACGTCTACAAGCTGGCCGAAGAGGTCACGGCCGGCCTCACCGGCATGGAGGTCCCGCTCCGCGTCGCCGTCATGGGCTGCGTCGTCAACGGCCCCGGCGAGGCCCGCGAGGCCGACCTCGGCGTCGCCTCCGGCAACGGCAAGGGCCAGATCTTCGTCAAGGGCGAGGTCATCAAGACCGTCCCCGAGTCCAAGATCGTCGAGACGCTGATCGAAGAGGCGATGAAGCTCGCCGAGCAGATGGAACAGGCCGGCGTCGCCTCGGGCGAGCCGTCGGTGGCGGTAGCGGGCTGAGCCTTCCAGGACCGGCGGTTGCCCCGCGCCCTGTCGTTCAGCGGCGCGGGGAACTGCGCGAACAGCCACGGAAAACCCGCAGCCGCCCGCCAAACAGCAAGTCCCGAGCTCCAAGGCGCCCCGCCCAAGCGGCGCAGCTATAGTGCGGAGACCAAGCAGACCCGAGTGTGTGAGGCCCCGCCCGTGTTGACGCAGACGACCTCCCGGGTCCTCGAACCGAGCGACCTGGACGCCGCGCTCGCCATACTCGACCGCGAGCCCGTCGCGAACGCCTTCGTGACCTCCCGCGTGCAGATCGCCGGCCTCGACCCGTGGCGCCTCGGCGGAGAGATGTGGGGCTGGTACGAGGACGGCATGCTGACGTCCCTGTGCTACGCGGGCGCCAACCTCGTCCCGATCTGCGCCACCCCGCGCGCCGTCCGCGCCTTCGCCGACCGCGCCCGCCGGGCCGGCCGCCGCTGTTCCTCCATCGTCGGCCCCGCCGGCTCCACCGCCGACCTGTGGCGGCTGCTGGAACCCCAGTGGGGCCCGGCCCGGGACGTCCGCCGCCACCAGCCGCTCATGGTCACCGACCGCCTCCCGGACGGCATCGCCCCGGACCCCTACGTCCGTCGCGTCCGCAAGGACGAGATGGAGAAGATCATGCCGGCATGTGTGGCGATGTTCACCGAGGAGGTCGGCGTCTCCCCGCTGGCCGGCGACGGCGGCCTGCTGTACCAGGCCCGCGTCGCCGAACTCGTCGGCTCCGGCCGCGCCTTCGCCCGCTTCGACGCGGACGGCAAGGTCGTCTTCAAGGCCGAGATCGGCGCCGCGACCGACCGCGCCTGCCAGATCCAGGGCGTGTGGGTGGCCCCCGAATACCGGGGGACCGGCTTGGCGGCCCCCGGCATGGCAGCGGTCCTGCGCTACGCCCTGGCCGACGTCGCCCCGGTCGTCAGCCTCTACGTGAACGACTTCAACACGGCGGCCCGCAGGACGTACCAGAGGGTGGGCTTCCAAGAGGTCGGCGCCTTCATGAGCGTGCTGTTCTGACAACGGGCACCCCCCTGTAGGCTCCCCGCCATGGACCTGGTGATCGGCCCCCTCGACCTCTCCGCCCACGTCGACGAGGCCCTGGCAGTCCAAGCCGTGGCCTTCGGCCTCGGCCCCGACGAGGTCGCAGTCCGCCGCCAGATCGTCCTGCGCCACATGACCTACCCGGGGGCCAGGGCCCTCGGCGCGACAGCCGGCCGGAACCTCGTCGGCTTCGTCTACGGCATGCCCAACGACCGCACCCACTGGTGGTCCACGGTCGTGGAGCCGTACCTCAGGGCGAACCACCACGACCACTGGCTCGACGACGCCTTCGTGATCACCGAACTGCACGTCCACCCCGCCCACCAGAACCGCGGCATCGGACGCTCCCTGATCACCACGATCACCGACGGCGCCGCCGAACCCCGCTCGATCCTCTCGGCGATCGACACCGAGAGCCCGGCCCGCGCGCTCTACCGCTCGCTCGGCTACCGGGACCTGGCCCGCCAGGTCCTCTTCCCGAGCGCCCCCAAGCCGTACGCGGTGATGGGCGCCCCGCTCCCGCTCCTGCGCCGCTGACCGATTTCCACCGCCCGGTACCCCCCGGATAACCTCCTGCCATCACCTTCCCCCACTCTCGGCTCCGCTCGAGCGGGGGGACCCCCAGCAGCAGGAGCAGAGAAGCCATGGCGAACGTACCGGTCCAGCGCATGTCCCAGTTGATGGCGAAGACGTTGCGCGACGACCCGGCGGACGCCGAGGTCCTCAGCCACAAGCTCCTGGTCCGCGCCGGGTACGTGCGCCGCACCGCCGCAGGGATCTGGAGCTGGCTGCCGCTCGGCAAGCGCGTCCTGGCCAACGTGGAGCGCATCGTCCGCGAGGAGATGGACGCCATCGGCGCCCAGGAGGTGCTGCTCCCCGCCCTGCTGCCGCGTGAGCCCTACGAGGCGACCGCCCGCTGGGACGAGTACGGCCAGGAGCTCTTCCGCCTCCAGGACCGCAAGGGCGGCGACTACCTCCTCGGCCCCACCCACGAGGAGATCTTCACCCTGCTGGTGAAGGACCAGGCGTCCTCCTACAAGGACCTGCCGGTGATCCTCTACCAGATCCAGCACAAGTACCGTGACGAGGCCCGGCCCCGCGCGGGCATCCTGCGCGGCCGCGAGTTCCTGATGAAGGACTCCTACTCCTTCGACACCGAGGACGAGGGCCTCGCCCGGTCCTACGCCCTGCACCGCGAGGCCTACCGGAAGATCTTCGCGCGTCTCGGCCTCGACTACCGCATCTGCGCCGCGACCGCCGGCGCGATGGGCGGCTCCAAGTCCGAGGAGTTCCTCGCCCCGGCCGAGGCCGGCGAGGACACCTTCGCCGACTGCCCGAACTGCGACTTCGCCGCCAACACCGAGGCGATCACGTACGCGCTGAAGCCCGTCGACGCCACGGACGTCCCGGCCGCCGAGGACATCCCGACCCCCGACACCCCGACCATCGAGACCCTCGCCGCCTCCCTCGGCGTCCCGGCCTCGGCCACGCTGAAGAACCTCCTCGTCAAGGTCGACGGCGAGATCGTCGCCGTCGGCGTCCCCGGCGACCGCGAGGTCGACCTGGACAAGGTCGAGGCGCACTTCGCCCCGGCCGTCGTGGAGCTGGTCACCGAGGCCGACTTCGCGACCCGTCCCGACCTGGTCCGCGGCTACGTCGGACCGCAGGGCCTGGACAAGGTCACGTACATCGCCGACCCGCGCGTGGCCCCCGGCACGTCCTGGATCACCGGCGCCAACAAGCCCGGTACGCACACGAAGAACGTCGTCGCGGGCCGCGACTTCGAGGTCGACCGTCACGTCGACGTCGTGGTCGTGCAGGAGGGCGACCCCTGCCCGAAGTGCGGCACGGGCCTCGTGCTCGACCGGGCCATCGAGATCGGCCACATCTTCCAGCTGGGCCGCAAGTACACCGACGCCCTCAAGCTCGACGTCCTCGGCCAGAACGGCAAGCCCGTCCGCGTCACCATGGGCTCCTACGGCGTCGGCGTCTCCCGCGCGGTGGCCGCCCTGGCCGAGCAGACCGCCGACGACAAGGGCCTGTGCTGGCCCAAGGAGGTCGCCCCGGCCGACGTCCACGTGGTCGCCGCCGGCAAGGCCCTCCAGACGGAACTGGCCCTCGACATCTCCGGGAAGCTGGCCGCCGCCGGTGTCCGCGTCCTGGTCGACGACCGCCCCGGCGTCTCCCCGGGCGTCAAGTTCACCGACTCCGAGCTGATCGGCGTACCGCAGATCCTGGTGGCCGGGCGGCGCGCGGCCGACGGCGTGGTGGAGCTGAAGGACCGCCGCACCGGCGAGCGCGAGGAGCTGACGGTCGAGGAGGCCGTCGCCCGGCTCACGGCCTGAGTCCCCGTGCTCTGTGAGCGCTCCGGCCCGCCGGAGCGCTCACAGCCAGCCCGCGAACTCCAGCAGCAGTTCCGCGTCCCGGGGCCGCCCCACCCGCCCGGCCCGCACACCCGACTCCACGGCCCGGAACAGCGTCCAGCCCCGCAGCCGCTCCTGGTCCACGTCCAGGGACTCGGCCAGCCGCTTCACCCGCCGACGGGTCGTCGCCGCACCCGACGCCTGCGCGATCAGGTCCTCCACCCGGTCGCGGACCAGCCGGGCCAGATCGAACGCGCACTCGCCGACCACCGGGTCGGGCCCCACGGCCAGCCACGGCATCCGCTCCCCGGAGAGCACCTTGCTCTGCCGGAACGTGCCGTGCAGCAGCCGGTGTTCGGGCGGCGCGGCCAGCAACTCCTCGCGCGCCGCGAGCGCCAGGCCGACCAACGGGGCCACCTCGGGATCGGCCTGCGCCCGGGCCCGCATCGCCTCGGCCTGCCGTCCCGTCCGCTCGGCCACCGTCTCGAAGGGGAAGTCGGCAGGCGGCTCCACCCACAGCCGCCGCAGCGTCCCCGCCGCCTCCAGCAGCGCCTTCGCCTCCGGCAGCGACCGCACCGACACGTCCGGATGCAGCCGCTCCAGCAACAGCACGCCCTCAGCAGTGAAGGGTTCCAGCAGCTGTACGGCACCCCGTCCGCCCCAGTGCGCGAGCGCGGCCCGCTCCGCCTCCGGGCGGGCCCGGCCCGGCGCCAGCTTCAGCACCGCGGGCGTCCCGTCGGCCGTCCGCACCAGCACGACCAGGCTGCTGCGCCCACCGGGCACCTGCACCCGCTCCACGGTCAACTCGCGTAGCGCGACGGCCTGCTGCGCCGCCTCGGGCAGCTTCTCCAGCCAGTCGTCACCGTCCGGTGCCGTCTCACCGAGCGCCCTGACCAGACGCTTCGGCGGTTCGAAAACCATGCGCGAGTCGTTCCCTTCGTGCTGTCCGCGGAGCGTGCCCTGCGCGGGTCACGCCGTCGGCGCCGCCAAGGGCGGGGCCGTGCCGGCCCGCTCGGCGAGCCCAGGGAAGGCTACGCTCTCGCCGCGCCAGCGCACCGCCCGCACCGCCGCCTCCCGCAGCGCCTCGGCGGCCAGGGCCCGCCGCCCGCCGCCCGCCGCGCGCACCAGGTCCGAGTACACCCCGGCCACCCGGTCCTCCAGCTCGGCGGCGAGCCGCACGGCCGCCGGCGCGTCCGGCACCGGGAACGGCAGGGCGTACCCGGCGGCCGCGGCCACGGGCCTGCCGCCCAGGTCCTTCACCTCGCGCACCAGCGCGTCGCGGCGCGCCCGGTGCGCGTCGTACGCCGTCCGCGCGTCGGCGCGCTGCCCCTCGCCGATCCGCCCGCCGACGACGCCGTACCCGTAGACCGCCGCGTGCTCGGCCGCCAGCGCTGCCTGGAGGGCCCGCAGCTCTCTGTCCTTCGCCTCGCTCACGCGCCACCCTCCATCAGCAGATACACGTGCGCCGCCCCGGCCGCCGCCACCGAGGCCAGCAGTCGCGCCAGCTCGCCCGGCATGTCGAGCAGCGCCTGCGCCCGCCGGTCGGCGAGCTCCCGCTCCGCGACGGCGAGCGAGACGAGTGCGTCCTTTTCGTCGGCCGGCACGGCGGCGGCCGAGGGGGCGGCGGAAGAGGAAGAAGGGGAGGGGGAAGGGGACGCCTTCCGGCCAGGACCCCCTCCGAACGCCTGCGCGTGCCGTACGGCCTCCGCCCGCAGCGGCCGCAGCCGCTCCGCGAGCCCCGGGTGGGCGGCGATCACGGCGTCGTACCGCTCCACCATTCCCTCGCTGTCCCGCGCCGCACGCGCGCGTGCCCGGCGGTCGGCCGCCGACGGGCCGTCCTCCGGGTCGCCCGGGCCGTCACCGCCGGCGGTGCAGCCGGCCAGGGCGAGGGCCGCCGGACCGACGGCGAGCAGACTCCTTCTGCGCGGTCCCGAGCGGGCGCGCGGCGATGAGGGGAACGGCACGTCAGACGTCCTCGGGGGGCTCGAACGAGAAAGAAGCGGCTCTCAGGGCTGAACGCCCGTGATCACGGTACCCGGGCCCCCGCCCGGGACCACTCAGCGGCACCGTTCGTCACCGGGTGGACGGCAACACACCCCGCGACCGGATACCCTTTGATCAGACACGCGACCCATCCCACAACAGCACACGCGGCCGAGGAGTCACCCGGATGAGCACCACCCAGAGCGAGAGGCTGCGAGAACTGCTGGAACCGCTCGTCACATCCCAGGGCCTGGATCTCGAAGAGATCGAAGTGGACTCCGTCGGTCGCAAGCGTGTGCTGCGCGTCGTCGTCGACTCGGACACGGGCGCGGACCTGGACCAGATCGCCGATGTGAGCCGCGCGCTCTCGGCGAAGCTCGACGAGACGGACGCGATGGGCGCGGGGGAGTACACCCTCGAAGTCGGCACCCCGGGCGCGGAGCGCCCCCTCACGGAACACCGGCACTACGTCCGCGCCACGGACCGGCTGGCGAAGTTCCAGCTGGCCGAGGGCGGCGAGCTGGTCGCCAGGATCCTGAAGGTCGACGACGAGGGCATCGACACCGAGGTGCCCGGGGTCAAGGGCCGCAAGGCCACCACGCGCAGACTCGCCTTCGACGACATCGTCCGGGCGCGCGTCCAGGTCGAGTTCAGCCGCAAGGACAACAAGAAGGAAGAGGAGGCGTAGCCGTGGACATCGACATGAGTGCCCTGCGGGGCTTGGTTCGGGAGAAGGAGATCTCCTTCGACCTGCTGGTCGAGGCGATCGAATCGGCCCTCCTCATCGCCTACCACCGCACCGAGGGAAGCCGCCGCCACGCGCGCGTGGAGCTCAACAAGCAGACCGGCCATGTGACCGTGTGGGCGAAGGAGGACCCCGACGACCTCGAGGAGGGCCAGGAGCCCCGCGAGTTCGACGACACCCCGTCCGGCTTCGGCCGTATCGCCGCCACCACGGCCAAGCAGGTCATCCTGCAGCGCCTGCGCGACGCCGAGGACGACGCGACGCTCGGCGAGTACGCCGGCCGCGAGGGCGACATCGTCACCGGCGTGGTCCAGCAGGGCCGCGACCCGAAGAACGTGCTCGTCGACATCGGCAAGCTCGAGGCCATCCTGCCGGTCCAGGAGCAGGTGCCCGGCGAGACCTACCCGCACGGCATGCGGCTGCGCAGTTACGTCGTCCGGGTGGCGAAGGGCGTCCGCGGACCGTCCGTGACGCTGTCCCGGACGCACCCCAATCTGGTGAAGAAGCTCTTCGCCCTGGAGGTGCCGGAGATCGCCGACGGGTCCGTGGAGATCTCCGCGATCGCCCGTGAGGCCGGTCACCGCACGAAGATCGCCGTACGGTCCACGCGGTCCGGCCTGAACGCCAAGGGCGCCTGCATCGGCCCCATGGGCGGCCGCGTGCGCAACGTGATGGGCGAGCTGAACGGCGAGAAGATCGACATCGTCGACTGGTCGGACGACCCGGCCGAGATGGTGGCGAACGCGCTGTCGCCGGCCCGCGTCTCCAAGGTGGAGATCGTGGACATGGCGACCAGGTCGGCCAGGGTGACCGTGCCCGACTACCAGCTGTCCTTGGCCATCGGCAAGGAAGGGCAGAACGCCCGCCTCGCGGCCAGGCTGACCGGCTGGCGGATCGACATCCGGCCGGACACCGAACCGGCCGGGGACGACCGGGCCGGGGAATAGATCCAAGCCGCGGGTCGTTCAGATCACGACAGGTTCGGGCGCGGCAACTGTTCGAATCCTGCCCCAAAGGGGTGAGGCGCCTACGGGGAGGTAGACTTAACGGTGTCTGGCCGGACGCGCACCCGCGCATGCCCTGAACGCACCTGTGTGGGGTGTCGGGAGCGAGCGGCCAAGGCCGATCTTTTGCGGGTCGTGTTGATCGAGGGTGCATGTGCCCCTGATCCACGCGGTACGCTGCCCGGCCGGGGTGCGTATGTGCATCCCACACCGGTCTGTCTTGACCAGGCGGTTCGCCGCCGGGCGTTCACGAGGGCACTGCGCGCCCCGGGAGCGCTCGACACAAAGGCGTTGCGTCGATACGTCGAGCAGGCAACAGTTGCCGATCAGGCAACACGGTAAGAACGCGCCGCACGGAACCCCCCGTGCGGTCTTAGGTACCTCGCGAGTCGAAAGCAGGTCGAGATTGCGATGAGCACTCGATGAGTACGCGATGAGTACGCCCATGAACTAGCGACGGTCCGGCTTCACCCGGACCTCAAAGGAGCGAAGTGGCTAAGGTCCGGGTCTACGAACTCGCCAAGGAGTTCGGTGTCGAGAGCAAGGTCGTCATGGCCAAGCTCCAGGAGCTCGGTGAATTCGTCCGTTCGGCGTCTTCGACCATCGAAGCGCCCGTTGTACGCAAACTGACGGACGCCCTCCAGCAGGGCAACGGTGGCGGCAAGCCCGCCCCCGCCCGCAAGGCTGCCCCGGCGAAGCCGGGCGCCCCCTCCCCGGCGCAGGCTGCCCGTCCGGCCGCCCCGCGCCCGCCGGCCCCCAAGCCGGCAGCAGCCGACGAGAAGCCCGCGGCTCCGGCCGCACCGGCCTCTCCCGGCCCCCGTCCCACCCCGGGCCCGAAGCCCGCGCCGCGGCCCGCCCCGGCGTCCCCGGCTCCGACCACGCCCGAGTTCACGGCACCCCCGTCGGCTCCCGCCGCGCCGGCCTCCTCGCAGGGCTCCTCGCAGGGCTCCGGCCCGCGTCCGGGCGCCCCGCGTCCGGCCGGCCAGTCGCCGCGTCCGGGTGCTCCGCGCCCGGGTGGTTCCGGCCAGGGTGGCCAGGGTCGTGGTGACCGTGGCGACCGTCCCGGCGCCTCGCGTCCGGGTGGCGGCGCTCCGCGTCCCGGTGCCCGTCCGGCGGGTCCCCGTCCGGGCAACAACCCGTTCACCTCTGGTGGCTCCACCGGCATGGCGCGCCCGCAGGCGCCCCGTCCGGGCGGTGCCCCGCGTCCGGGCGGCCCCGGTGCCCCCGGCGGCGCCCCGCGTCCGCAGGGCCAGGGCCAGGGCGGTAACCGTCCGCAGGGTGCCGGCGGCGGTCCTCGTCCGCAGGCTCCGGGCGGCGCGCGTCCGACCCCGGGCGGTATGCCCCGTCCGCAGGGCGGCGGTCCGCGTCCCGGCGGCGGTCCCGGCGGTCCGCGTCCGAACCCCGGCATGATGCCGCAGCGTCCGGCTGCCGGTCCGCGTCCCGGTGGCGGTGGCCCCGGTGGCCGCGGTCCCGGTGGCGGTGGCCGTCCCGGTGGTGGCGGCGGCGGTCGTCCGGGTGGCGGCGGCTTCGCCGGCCGTCCGGGTGGCGGTGGCGGCGGTTTCGCCGGTCGTCCCGGTGGTCCCGGTGGCGGTGGCGGCGGTTTCGCCGGTCGTCCCGGTGGTCCCGGCGGCGGTGGCCGTCCCGGCTTCGGTGGCCGTCCCGGCGGTCCCGGTGGCCGTGGTGGCACGCAGGGCGCCTTCGGCCGTCCCGGCGGTCCCGCGCGTCGTGGCCGCAAGTCGAAGCGGCAGAGGCGCCAGGAGTACGAGGCCATGCAGGCCCCGTCGGTCGGCGGCGTGATGCTGCCTCGCGGCAACGGCGAGACCGTTCGCCTGTCGCGCGGTGCGTCGCTCACCGACTTCGCGGAGAAGATCAACGCCAACCCGGCGTCGCTCGTCGCGGTCATGATGAACCTCGGCGAGATGGTCACTGCCACGCAGTCCGTCTCCGACGAGACGCTCCAGCTCCTCGCCGACGAGATGAACTACACGGTTCAGATCGTCAGCCCCGAGGAGGAGGACCGCGAGCTCCTGGAGTCCTTCGACATCGAGTTCGGCGAGGACGAGGGCGACGAGGAGGACCTGGTGGTCCGCCCGCCGGTCGTCACCGTCATGGGTCACGTCGACCACGGTAAGACCCGGCTCCTCGACGCCATCCGCAAGACGAACGTCATCGCGGGCGAGGCCGGCGGCATCACCCAGCACATCGGTGCCTACCAGGTCGCGACCGAGGTCAACGAGGAAGACCGCAAGATCACCTTCATCGACACCCCGGGTCACGAGGCGTTCACCGCCATGCGTGCCCGTGGTGCGCGGTCGACCGACATCGCGATCCTGGTCGTCGCGGCCAACGACGGCGTCATGCCGCAGACGGTCGAGGCGCTCAACCACGCCAAGGCGGCCGACGTCCCGATCGTCGTCGCGGTCAACAAGATCGACGTCGAGGGCGCCGACCCGACCAAGGTGCGCGGTCAGCTCACCGAGTACGGGCTGGTGGCCGAGGAGTACGGCGGCGACACGATGTTCGTCGACATCTCCGCCAAGCAGGGTCTGAACATCGACTCTCTGCTGGAGGCCGTGATCCTCACGGCCGACGCCTCGCTCGACCTGCGGGCCAACCCCCACCAGGACGCGCAGGGCATCGCGATCGAGTCCCGTCTCGACCGCGGCCGTGGTGCCGTGTCGACGGTCCTCGTCCAGCGCGGCACGCTGCGGGTCGGCGACACCATGGTGGTCGGCGACGCGTACGGCCGAGTCCGGGCGATGCACGACGACAACGGCAACCTCGTCACCGAGGCGGGCCCGTCGACGCCGGTGCAGGTCCTGGGCCTCACCAACGTCCCGGGTGCGGGCGACAACTTCCTCGTCGTCGACGAGGACCGTACGGCCCGTCAGATCGCGGAGAAGCGTGCGGCGCGCGAGCGCAACGCGGCCTTCGCGAAGCGCACGCGCCGTGTGTCGCTCGAGGACCTGGACAAGGTGCTGAAGGCCGGCGAGGTCCAGCAGCTGAACCTGATCATCAAGGGTGACGCTTCCGGTTCCGTCGAGGCACTCGAGTCCTCCCTGCTCCAGCTGGACGTCGGCGAAGAGGTCGACATCCGCGTCCTGCACCGCGGCGTCGGTGCGGTCACGGAGTCCGACATCGACCTGGCGATGGGCTCGGACGCCATCGTGATCGGCTTCAACGTGCGCGCCGCCGGGCGTGCGCAGCAGATGGCCGAGCGCGAGGGCGTGGACGTCCGGTACTACTCGGTCATCTACCAGGCGATCGAGGAGATCGAGGCGGCCCTCAAGGGCATGCTCAAGCCGGAGTACGAAGAGGTCGAGCTGGGCACGGCGGAGATCCGCGAGGTCTTCCGCTCGTCCAAGCTGGGCAACATCGCGGGTGTGCTCATCCGCTCCGGCGAGGTCAGGCGCAACACCAAGGCGCGACTCCTGCGCGACGGCAAGGTCATCGCGGAGAACCTCAACATCGAGGGTCTGCGTCGCTTCAAGGACGACGTCACCGAGATCCGCGAAGGGTTCGAGGGCGGTATCAACCTCGGCAACTTCAACGACATCAAGATCGACGACGTCATCGCGACGTACGAGATGCGCGAGAAGCCGCGGGTGTAACCCACGGTTCCCAGACCGGCCGACGGGGCCTCGCCCCGTCGGCCGGCTGGCCGTTAAAAGGGGTGCAGGGGACGCAGTCCCCGCCGGGGTCCGGGGCGGAGCCCCAGAGGGCCTGGCCTCCTGGCCAACCGTGTCGGGCGGGTGGGCGGGCAAAGGAAAACCCCGTCGAGCCACCGGCAGGTACGCGGTACCGTTCTTGATGTCCCTGCCCCAACCGCAGGGCCATCGATCCCGTACCGGCGGGTCATCCGGATACACATGTACGTGGGGACGCTGTCCTTCGACCTGCTCCTCGGCGACGTACGGTCGCTGAAGGAGAAGCGCTCCGTCGTCCGCCCCATCGTCGCCGAGCTCCAGCGCAAGTACGCGGTGAGCGCGGCCGAGGTGGATCACATGGATCTCCACCGCAGGGCCCTCATCGGCCTCGCGCTGGTGTCCGGCGACGCGGCGCACGTGAGCGACATACTCGACCGGTGCGAACGGCTGGTCGCCGCCCGCCCCGAGGTGGAGCTGCTGTCCGTCAGGCGGCGCTTCCACGGCGAAGACGACTGACGAACCGAGAACGACCCAGACAGGAAAGAACGGGAGACGGACCAGTGGCCGACAACGCGCGGGCCAAGAGGCTGGCGGACCTCATCCGGGAAGTGGTGGCCCAGAAGCTGCAACGCGGGATCAAGGACCCGCGGCTCGGCTCGCACGTCACCATCACGGACACGCGGGTCACGGGTGACCTGCGGGAGGCGACCGTCTTCTACACGGTGTACGGGGACGACGAGGAGCGGAACGCGGCCGCGGCCGGCCTGGAGAGCGCCAAGGGCATCCTGCGCTCCGAGGTCGGCCGGGCCGCCGGCGTGAAGTTCACGCCGACCCTGACCTTCGTCATGGACGCCCTCCCGGACACCGCGCGCGCCATCGAGGACCTCCTCGACAAGGCGCGCCAGTCCGACGAGAAGGTGCGGGAGGCGTCCGCGGGCGCGAAGTACGCCGGCGACGCCGACCCGTACCGCAAGCCGGACGAGGACGACGAGACGGACGACACCGCCGAATGACCCAGAAGCACACCACGCCCGACGGCCTCGTCATCGTCGACAAGCCGTCGGGCTTCACTTCGCACGACGTCGTCGCCAAGATGCGCGGCATCGCCAGGACACGACGCGTCGGCCACGCCGGCACCCTCGACCCGATGGCGACGGGCGTCCTCGTCCTCGGCATCGAGAAGGCCACCAAACTCCTCGGCCACCTCGCACTGACCGAGAAGGAGTACCTGGGCACGATCCGGCTCGGGCAGAACACCCTCACGGACGACGCCGAGGGGGAGATCACCTCCTCCACGGACGCCTCCGGGGTCACCCGCGACGCCATCGACGCCGGTGTCGCCAAGCTGACCGGCGACATCATGCAGGTGCCGTCCAAGGTCAGCGCCATCAAGATCAACGGTGTGCGGTCCTACAAGCGGGCCAGGGACGGCGAGGAGTTCGACATCCCGGCCCGGCCCGTCACGGTCTCCTCCTTCGGCGTGTACGACGTCCGGGAGGCCGTCGCCGAGGACGGCACGGCCGTACTCGACCTGGTCGTCTCGGTCGTCTGCTCCTCCGGCACGTACATCCGGGCCCTCGCCCGCGACCTGGGCGCCGACCTCGGCGTGGGCGGGCATCTCACCGCCCTGCGCCGCACCCGCGTCGGCCCCTACAAGCTGGACGCGGCCCGCACCCTCGACCAACTCCAGCAGGAGCTGACCGTGATGCCGGTCGCCGAGGCCGCAGCGGCCGCGTTCCGCCGCTGGGACGTCGACGCCCGGCGCGCCCGGCTGCTCACCAACGGCGTACGGCTGGACATGCCCGACGAGTACGCGGGCGCCGGCACCGTCGCCGTCTTCGACCCGGAGGGCCGCTTCCTCGCCCTCGTCGAGGAGCAGCGGGGCAAGGCCAAGAGCCTGGCCGTCTTCGGCTGACAGCCCGCCCGTGGAGCGGCGACCACGGGGTACCTCCACTGCCGCCGCTCCACGGTCCCCCCCTCGGTTCCCCCACCCCTAGGGTGTATCCAGCCGCCTCGGTTCGTTCACCCGTCCGTGCAGGCGCTCGGAGTGAACCGGGGGAGCGGAAGGGGGCGCTTTCGACGAGCGATCTGTTCCGCTGATCATCTCGCCCCTACCGTCGCACGCAAGGGCACGGGTGTACGGCGGGGAGGCTCGACGATGACGTCGCGGAACCGGTCCGGGGAGACACAGGACAGCGCACCAGCATCCCAGGACCGCCCCGGAACAGCACAGCGCACGACCGAGGGAACCGACGGCGGGACAGCCGGCCCGGCCCTCGTCCGGATCCACGACCCCGCCGGCCGCCCCCGGGGCACCGGCTTCCTGGCCGACCACCACGGCACGCTCGTCACCAGCCACGAGGCGGTCGACGGCCTGCCCCGGCTGGTCCTGCACGGGGCCGGGGACCGCCGCCGGGTGGTGTCCGCCGACGCGGTGACCCCGCTGCCCGCGCTCGACCTGGCCCTCGTACGGACCGAGGGCCTCGGCGTGCCGCCGCTGCCCGTCACCGTGCGGGGCGGGGCCGGGACGGGCGCCTATGTGCGGATCGCCGCCGGCGGCTGGCGCGAGGCCAGGGTGCTGGGCTCGACCGCCGTGACGTACACGGCCACGGACCGCCTCCACCGCCTCGACGACGCGCTGGAGCTGGCGGTCGGCACGGCAGGGCGGGACGCGCTGCGGCTGGGTGGCGGGGCGGCCGGAGGCCCGGTGCTCGACGCCGCGACCGGCGCCGTCGTCGGGGTCCTCGGCACCGCGCTCCGCTCCGGCCACAGCGACGTCGGGTTCGCCGTACCGCTGCGTTCCCGGGCTTCCATCGCGGCGGGCCCGCTCGCCGAGCTGCTCGCCGAGAACGCGGCGACGGTCCCCGCGTACGGCGCCGATCTCAACCTGGCCGGGGTACTGGAGCTGACCGGCACCGCGGTGGGGCTGGACGGCCCGCCCGGCGGCACTGGTCTCCCGGAACCGGTCGAACGGGCGGCCGTGGCGGCCGAGTTCAGCGCGTTCCAGGCAGGCCCGGCGGCCGTGCTCGGCCTCGTCGGGGCGCCCGGCAGCGGTCGTACGACGGAACTCGCGGCGCTCGCCGCACGCCGCGCCCGCAGCGGGCATCCCACGCTGTGGCTGCCCGGCTGCGAAGTGCGGGACGACGACGCCTCGGTGGCCGACGCCGCACGCCGGGCGCTGATGCGGGCCGCCCCTGCCGTGGCCGCGTCCCGGTCCCGTTTCCTGCCGGCCGACCTGGGTGACACCACGCCCGAGCGCCTCGCCCGCCTCGCCGGTGCCCTCGGACGGCCCCTGCTGCTGCTCCTCGACGGCCCGGAGGAGATGCCCCCGGCGCGGGCTCGCCGCCTGGCCGACTGGACGGAGGGGACGGTGCGGTGGCTGCGGGAGACGGGTGTGCGGCTGGTCGTGGCGTGCCGGCCGGAGTACTGGGAGAGGGCGGGGTTCCCGGCGGAGGTCCTGTACCGGCCGGCCGGTGCCGCGGAGCGGCCCGCGGCCGTGCGCCTCGGCGATCTCACCGAGGAGGAGGCCCGGGAGGCCCGGCTGCGCCACGGCGTCCCGGAGAGCGCCCTCGTCGACGCCGACGCCCGGCACCCCCTCACCCTGCGGCTGCTCGCCGAGATCCGTGACGCCCTAGGGGGTGTCGTCGACGGCCCGGAAAGCGCCGGCGCACCCGCCGGTCCCGGCGGTCCCGGCGGCCCCGGCGGCCCCGGCGCCACCGTCGACCGCGACGACGTCTTCGCGGCCTACCTCGACCTGATGTCCCTGCGCGTCGCCGTGCGGCTGGCCGCCGGGAACGGCCTGTGCGGTACGGCCGTACGCCGGCTGGCCGCCAAGGTCGCCGGGCAGGTGCACGAAGCCGCCCGGCGCAGCCTGGGGCCCGGGCCGGGGGATCTGGACCGGGAGGCGTTCGAGGCGGTGTTCCCGTGGGGGCCCGCCCCTGCGCGGCTCGGCGGCGGCACCGGCTGGGCGTCGGCCGTCCTCGCCGAGGGCCTGCTCGTGCCCGCCGGAGCCGGCTACCGCTTCGCCCACGAGGAGTTCGCCGACTGGCTCCAGGGCCTGCACCTCGACCTCGACGAGGCCCTGGACGCCCTCGTCCACCGCCGGCCGGACGCCCACTCCGACCCCGTCCCGCACCACCGCATCGGGCCCGTCGTCCAGGCCCTGCTGTTCCTCGCCCGCCACCACGGCACCGGCAGACTGGCCTCCCGCCTGGCGGACCTGGTGCACGCCCTGGACGCCGATCCACGCTCCTGGTGGGCCGCCCGGCTGCTCGCCGGGACCCTGTCGGCGGTACCCGAGGCGACGCCGTACACGGAGGTGCTGCGGCTGCTCGCCGACCGGATCGTGGCCTGGCGGCGGCAGGAGAGGCCCGTACCGGAGGAGGTCGGGCCCGCCTTCTGGGCCGCCGTACGGCTGCCGGAGGACGAGCGCTTCGCGCTGCTGAGGCGGCTGGTGCACGCCGACGGCCCGCCGTGCGAGGCCGGTCCCCGGTTCCTGGACACCGTCGCCCGCCTGCTGGCCGCCGATCCCACCGCCGTACAGCCGCTGCTGGCCCGCTGGTTCGACGACGACCAGCCGCTGCCCGCCACCCCGCACGCGACCGTGGCCACGGCCGCGCAGGCACTGCTGCACACCCACCGGCACGGCGCGCCGGACGACCTGGCGGACGTGCTCGTCGGCCGCGCGCACCGCCGGGCCGACGAGCTGCTCGCCGTGCTGGCCGAGGAGGAACCGTCGGCGGTGTGCCGGGCCGTGGACCGGTGGGCGCGCGACGAGCGGCCGGCGCGACGGAGCGCCGCGATGGCGCACGGCCTGCGCGTCGCGCCGCACGTGCGCACCGGAGGCGACCGCGCCCTCCTGCGCTACGCGGCCCTCACCCTGCTCGCCCGCCCCGCCGACCGGGCCCTGCACGGCGGCGCGCTGGCCCTCCTCGTCCAGGATTCGCACACCCGGGCCCGGTATCTCCCGCGGGCGCTGGAGCACTTCGCGGCGGGCGACCCGCACCTCCCGCCGGACGCCCCCGCCGCCGCTCTCCCGGCCCACCCCGAGCCGGTCCTCGCCGCCTTCGCGGTGCGGCTGGAGCGGCCGGATCCGGAGGAGGCGCTGCGGGCGCTCGCCGACGCCACCCCGCCCGGCCTGGCCCGGCGGGTCGCCGCGCTGGTGGGGCGGGCGGCGGAGCAGCGGCCGGAACTCGCCGGGCACGTGGCCGCGTACGTGGACCAGCGGCTCGACCGGGGTGCTGCCGCCCGGGCCGTGCTCCTGCCGCTGGTCACCTGCCTGCTGGAGGGCGGCCCGGTGCGGCTGCGGTGTGCCCTGGCCGCGGTCCTCGCCCCGCCCGGCATCCCCGCCTCCCGCCCGCTGCGCCGCGAGCTGCGCGACGTTCTCCTGGCCCGCGAGCACGACACCGACGTCCTGGACGCTCTGCTGCACGCCGCCGCCCGGAACGGCGGTGACGAACTGCGCGACCTCATCCGCCGCGTCGGACTGCTCCTCGTGCGGACCCCGGAGGGCGCGGCCCGCTTCGACCGGGCCCTGGTCGACCTCGGCCGGCACGTGCCGGGCTTCGCCGCGCGCATGGTCCGCTGGCTGGCCGACGCGCCCGGGGACTGGGCGGTGCTGGTCGGGCCGAGCGCCCACCGGACGATCGAGAACCTGGCGGGTGTGAGCGTGCCCGTATGAGGGGGATCCCGCGCAGGCCGGAGAGGACGCAGCGTCGTGCGCCCCGTCACAGCCCCCATGCCGATGCGGGCCGGAGACACCCGGCATGGCACCCTTAGACCTGCGTACGAGGCAACCAGCTACAACCACGGACACGGGTTCGACGAGCTTTCGACAAGGAGCAGGCACAGTGCAGCGCTGGCGTGGCTTGGAGGACATCCCCCAGGACTGGGGGCGCAGCGTCGTCACCATCGGCTCCTACGACGGAGTCCACCGCGGACACCAGCTGATCATCCGGCATGCCGTGAACCGCGCCCGCGAACTGGGCGTCCCAGCCGTCGTCGTCACCTTCGACCCGCATCCCAGCGAGGTCGTCCGCCCCGGCAGCCACCCGCCGCTGCTCGCCCCGCACCACCGCCGCGCCGAACTCATGGCCGACCTGGGCGTGGACGCGGTGCTCATCCTGCCCTTCACGACCGAGTTCTCGAAGCTGTCCCCGGCTGACTTCGTCGTCAAGGTCCTCGTCGACAAGCTGCACGCCAAGGCCGTCGTCGAGGGCCCCAACTTCCGCTTCGGCCACAAGGCCGCCGGCAACGTGGAGTTCCTGGCCACGCAGGGCAAGACCTACGACTTCGAGGTCGAGGTCGTCGACCTGTACGTCACCGGCGAGGCGGGCGGCGGCGAGCCGTTCTCCTCGACGCTGACCCGGCGTCTGGTCGCCGAGGGCGACGTCGAGGGCGCCGCCGAGATCCTGGGCCGCCCGCACCGGGTGGAGGGCGTCGTCGTCCGGGGCGCCCAGCGCGGCCGCGAGATGGGCTTCCCGACCGCCAACGTCGAGACCCTGCCGCACACCGCCATCCCCGCCGACGGTGTCTACGCCGGCTGGCTGCACGCCCAGGGCGAGGCGATGCCGGCCGCGATCTCCGTCGGCACGAACCCGCAGTTCGACGGCACCGAGCGCACGGTGGAGGCGTACGCCATCGACCGCGTGGGCCTCGACCTGTACGGCCTCCATGTCGCCGTCGACTTCCTGGCGTTCGTACGGGGGCAGGCCAGGTTCGACACGCTGGACGCGCTGCTGGTGCAGATCGCCGAGGACGTCAAGCGCTGCCGGGAACTGGTGGCGGCGGCCGAGCGGTCCGCCTAGCGTCCGGACACACCCCGCGCACTCGTCATGCGCTTGCGGCCTCGTCCGGGTGGAGGGCGTCGAGGATGAGGGCGAGGCCGAAGGCGAACTCGCCGGCGTAGTCGTAGCCGGGCTTGAGGACGTGCTCGGTGGCCAGTTCGGTGAGGTGGGGGTAGGTGTCGGCGGGCATGTCGCGCAGGACGGCGCCCGCGACCTCGTCCAGTTCCGCCGCGCCCCTGAACGGCAAGCTCAGCTCCTGGAGCACGAACCCGTACAGGTAGCTGTCGATCAGCGAGACGGCGTGCGCGGCCATGGGGACGGAGAATCCTCCGGCGCGCAGCGTTCCGATGACGGCGTCGTGATGGCGCAGGGTCGCCGGGCCGGGCTGGGAGCGGGAGTCCATGAGGCCGACGGCCCAGGGGTGGCGCAGCAGGACGGCACGGGCGGAGTCCGCGCGGTGGCGCAGGGCGCTCTTCCAGTCCATCTCGCGCGGCGGTAGGTCGATCTCGCCGAACACCGCGTCCACCATGCCGTCGAGGATGTCCTCCCGGCCCGCGACGTGGTGGTAGAGCGACATCGCCTCGACGCCCAGCGGTTCGGCGATGGCCCGCATGGTGAGCGCGGCCGCTCCCTTCTCGTCCGCCACTGCCATCGCCGTGCGGATCACACGCTCGCGACTGAGCGGCGTGCGCGCCGACGCCCCCCGCCTGCCCTTGTTTCCGCCGCCCACCCAGGGCCCTCCTTCTGACTTCCTCGTGCGCTCCCTTGACCGCCTTACAGCATAAGGCTAGCTTGCCTTACAACATAAGGTAGGCATCCCGGTGAAAGGGGCCGCGCCATGGACACGGATCGCGTGAAGAGGGTCTGCATCATCGGGGCCTCGGGGAAGCTCGGGCAGTACATGGTCGGGCACGCGCTGGAGCGCGGCTACGAGGTGGTCGGGGTGTGCCGGGAGCGCAGCGTGCCGAAGCTGGCCGCATTCGAAGGCCGGATGACCGTCGTCCCCGGAGACACGAACGACCCGGAGGTGATCCGGCGGGCGGTCGCCGGGTGCGACGGCGTGCTGACGGTGCTGGTGCCGTGGGGTGTGCGGCAGTACGCGTCGGGCACGGCGCAGGCGGTGCTCGACCACGCACGGCCGGGCGCGCGCCTGGTCTTCTCCTGCGGCTGGCACATCACACGCGACGGCAAGGACACGTACTCACGGCTGTTCCTCCTGGGCGTCCGGATCGCCACCGTGCTGGCCAAGCTCGTCCGCGCCGTCGAACTCGACGACCAGGTCGAGGCCTGCCGGCGGGTGTTCGCCAGCGACACCCGGTGGACCGTGGTGCGCGGCAGCTCCCTGGAGGAGGGCGAGAGCCAGGGCATGCCCGTGTGGAGCCGGCACGTGGGCGACCCGGTACTGGCCGGCAACCTGACGCGCCGCGTGGACTTCGCGCTGTTCATGGTGGCAGCGCTCACCGACGACACGCTCGTCCAGGAGGCCCCGGCGATCGTCGGCTGCCGGACACCCAGCGCCCTCGCCCACGCCGAGGGGTCTCGCAGCTAGCCGGGCGACGCGGTGAGCAGACGGTCCCGGCCTCGCCCTCAGCGCGCAGCCCAGTGGCATGCCACCTGGGCCGTGCCGCTCCCGTCGAGGATCTCAGGGTCCTGGCTGCGGCACGCGTCCGCGACACCCGCCCGTTCCGCCTCACCGCTCGCGAGGATCTGGCAGCGGGCGTGGAAGCGGCAGCCGGACGGCACCCGCGACGGGTCCGGGGGCTCGCCGGTGAGGACCACCGGGTCGCCGGGTGCCTCGGGGAGCACCGACAGCAGGGCCTGGGTGTACGGGTGGCGGGGCGCGGTCAGGACCTGCTCCACCGCGCCCGTCTCCACGATCCGGCCCAGATACATCACGGCGACCCGGTCGGCGATGTTCCAGGCCAGTCCCAGGTCGTGCGTGACGACCAGCGCGGACAGGCCAAGCCCGGTGCGCAGCCGCAGCAGCAGGGCGAGGATCTCACCGCGCACGGAGGCGTCGAGGGACGCCACCGGCTCGTCGGCGACGAGGAGTTCGGGTTCCAGGACGAGCGCGCCCGCGATGACGACCCGCTGGCGCTGCCCGCCCGACAGTTCGTGCGGATAGCGCAGGAAGAAGCGCTCCGGGGGCCGCAGCCCGGCCCGGGACAGGGCCTCGGCGACCGCCGTCCGTTCGTCACCGCCGTAGCCGTGGATGCGCAGGCCCTCGGCGACCGCGTCGTACACCGTGTGCCGCGGGTTGAGCGAGCCGCTCGGGTCCTGGAGGACCAGCTGGACGCGCTTGCGGTACGCCTTGAGGGACCGGCCGGAGTACTCCAGCGGGCGGCCGTCGAAGGTGACCCGGCCCGAGGTCGGCTCGACCAGGCCCAGCAGACAGCGGGCCAGGGTCGTCTTGCCGCAGCCGGACTCGCCGACCAGCGCGACGATCTCGCCGGGCCGGATGTCGAGGTCGACCCCGTCCACCGCCCGGGCCCGGGGGCCGCCGTGCCGGCCGGGGAAGGTGACGTGCAGGTCCTGGGCGCTCAGCAGAGGTGCCGTGGTGACCTCGGGGGCCGTGGGGGACGTGGTCATGGCGTGCTGGGCCTCGCTTCCTCCAGGGCTTCCGGATCCTGAGGCTCCGCGCGGGGCTCCTCCGGCGGCGGCCCGACCAGGACGCACGCCGCCCGCCGCTCCGGCCCCGCCTCGCGCAGCACCGGGTCCTGCTCGGGGCAGGACTCCAGCGCCACCGGGCAGCGCGGATGGAACGTACAGCCGGACGGCAGCGCCGCCGGGTCGGGCGGGTCGCCCGCCAGCCCCTGCGGCGCGAACCGGGAGGCCGGGTCGCCGATGCGCGGGAACGCGGCCGACAGGGCCCTGGCATACGGGTGCCGGGCGTCCTCGTAGACCTGCCGGGCCGGGCCCTCCTCGACCACCCGGCCCGCGTACATCACCGCGAGCCGGTCGCAGGTGTCGGCGAGGACCGCCAGGTCATGGCTGATCATGATCAGGCCCAGGTCCTGGTCCGCGACCAGTTGTTCGATGAGCCGGAGGATCTGCGCCTGGATCATCACGTCGAGCGCGGTGGTCGGCTCGTCGGCGATGATCAGCCGTGGATCGCAGGCCAGCGCCATGGCGATCATGACGCGCTGCCGCTGCCCGCCGGACAGCTCGTGCGGATAGGCGTCCGCGCGGGCGGCCGGCAGGCCGACGTGCTCCAGCAGCTCCCCGGTCTTCTTCTTCGCCCCGGCCGGGGTCGCCTTCTTGTGCAGCAGGATCGGCTCGGCGATCTGGTCGCCGATGCGGTGCACGGCGTTCAGGGAGTGCATCGCGCCCTGGAACACGACCGAGGCCCCGGCCCAGCGGACCGCCCGCACCCGGCCCCACTTCATCGTCAGCACGTCCTCGCCGTCGAGCAGGACCTCACCCGTGACGCGGGTCCCGGCGGGCAGCAGCCGCAGCAGGGCCAGCGCCAGCGTGGACTTGCCGCAGCCGGACTCCCCGGCGAGGCCGAGCTTCTGGCCGGCGTCCAGGGGCAGGTCCACCCCGCGCACGGCGGCCGCCCCGCCCGTGTACGTCACCGTCAGGTCCCTGACCTCGAGCAGGGTCACCGCGACACCCCCAGCCTGGGGTTGAGGACGGACTCCACGGCCCGCCCGCACAGCGTGAACGCCAGCGCCACCACGGCGATGGCGATGCCCGGCGGCACCAGGTACCACCAGTCCCCGGCACTGACCGCACCCGCCTCGCGCGCGTCCTGGAGCAGCCCGCCCCACGACACGACCGTCGGGTCACCGAGACCGAGGAAGGCCAGCGTCGCCTCGGCGAGGATGGCGGTGGAGATGATCAGAGTCGTCTGCGCCAGCACCAGCGGCATCACGTTGGGCAGTACGTGCCGGGACATGATGTGCCAGTGCCCGCCGCCGAGCGCCTTCGCCCGCTCGATGTACGGCCGCGTCTCCACGGCGAGGGTCTGCGCACGCACCAGCCGGGCCGTGGTCGGCCAGGTGGTGACGCCGATCGCGACCACGGTCGTGGTCATCGAGCGGGACATCACGGTGGCCAGGGCGATCGCCAGCACCAGCGTCGGCATGACCAGGAACCAGTCGGTGACCCGCATCATCACCGTCGCGTACCAGCCCTTGAAGTGGCCCGCCGTGACCCCGATCAGGGTGCCGATCGCCACCGACAGCACCGCCGCGAGCAGCCCGACCAGCAGCGACACCCGCGAGCCCCAGACCACCAGGCCCAGCAGGTCCCGCCCGAACTGGTCCGTGCCGAGCGGGAACTCGGCGCTCGGGCTCTGCATCGGGCGCCCCGGCGCGGTGGTCACACTGCTCACGTCGGAGCCGACGAACAGCGGTGCGAACAGCGCCAGCAGCGCGCACAGGGCGAGCGCGGCCAGGCCGTACAGCCCCGCCCGCTCGGCGCGGTACTGCCGCCAGAAGCGCGCGACGGAGGCCCGGCGCCGCTGCCGGGCCAGGGCGCGCGGGCTCGTGCCGGTGCCGGTCGTCGTCGTCATCGGGCCACCCGGGGGTCCAGCAGTGGATAGACCAGGTCGGCGAGGGTGTTCATCACGATCACCGCGGCGGCGAACACGAAGAACAGCCCCTGCACCAGCGGCAGGTCGGGCACGCTCAGCGCCTGGTAGAACAGCCCGCCGAGGCCCGGCCAGGAGAACACCGTCTCCACGAGGATCACGCCCGCCACCGTCCGGCCGAGGTTGATGAAGATCAGCGTCACGGTCGGCAGCAGGGCGTTCGGCACGGCGTGCCGGCGCCGCACCAGGTCGTCGCGCAGCCCCTTGGCCCGCGCGGTCGTCAGATAGTCACTGCCCATCTCGTCCAGCAGCGCCGACCGGGTGACCAGCAGCGTCTGCCCGTACTCCACGGCCACCAGCGTCACCACCGGCAGTACCAGATGGTGCGCCACGTCGAGGACGTACGCGAAGCCCTCCTCGCCGCCCGACTCCATGCCGCCGGTCGGGAACATGCCCGGGACCGGGCCGACGCCCACCGCCAGCACGATGATCAGCAGCAGCCCGAGCCAGAAGGACGGGATGGAGTACAGCGTGAGCGCCAGGCCGGTGTTGATCCGGTCGCCGAGCCCGCCGCGCCGCCACGCCGAGCGGGTGCCGAGGAAGATGCCCAGCGCGGTGTAGAGGACGAAGGCGGTCCCGGTCAGCAGCAGGGTGTTCGGCAGCGCCTCGGTGATCTTGTCGGCGACCGGGGCACGGAACTGGTACGACGTCCCGAAGTCGCCGGTGAGCGCCTTGCCGCAGTAGTCCGTGAACTGCCGCCACAGCGGCAGGTCGAGCCCGAACTCCTCGCGATAGGCGGCCAGTTGCTCGGCCGAGACCTGGCGGCCGCCCGTCATGGTCTTCACCGGGTCGCCGGGGATCAGCCGGAAGAGGAAGAAGCTGGTGACGAGCACGGCCAGCAGCGATACGGCGGCGCCCGCCACCTTGCTCGCGAGGTACCGCGGATACGCGGAGCTCTTGCGTACCCGCGGCCCGGCCGCCGTGTGTTTGTCCTCGACCAGCGCGGGTGTCGCGTCAGCGGTCATGAGTGTCCGTTCACCCGCTCTACTCGCGGTCCTCGGCGGTGGAGCGCCGCCGCATCGCCGCGAAGACGCCGAGTCCGGCGAGGACCACGACGCCTCCGACGATCCCGGCCACGACCCCCGTCGACGACGCGTTGTCCGACGAGCCGCTCGACTCCGCCGGGACCGCCGACCACCAGCTCCAGTAGCCGTCCTGGCCGTAGATGTTCCCCGCCTTCGCCGGCATGGTCGTGATGGACTCGATCTGGTCCGTCCGGTAGGCCTCGACCGCGTTCGGATACGCCATGACGTTCATGTACCCGAGGTCGTACAGCCGCGACTCCATCTGCTTGACGATGTCCGCCCGTTTGGCGGGGTCGTACTCGGTGAGCTGCCGGGCGTAGAGCTCGTCGTACTTCTTGTCGCAGATGAAGTTGTCGGTGGCGCCCGTCTCCTCCGGGGTGGCCGGGAGCGCCCCGCAGGTGTGGATGGACAGCACGAAGTCCGGGTCCGGGTTGACCGACCAGCCGTCGAAGGCCAGGTCGTACTTGCCGGCGAGCCAGGGGTCGGTCACGTTGTCCAGGCAGTTGAGCTGGACGCCGATGCCGAGCTCGCCCCACCACTCCTGGAGGTACTTGCCGACCGCCTTGTCGTTCGGGTCGGTGGCGTGGCACAGGACGCGGTAGGTGATGGGCTTGCCGTCCTTGCCGACGCGCTTGCCGTCGCCGTTCTTCTTGTAACCCGCCTGGTCGAGCATCCGGGCCGCCTCGGCCGGGTCGTACGTCAGCTTCCGGTCGCTCGACGGCTTCCAGAAGTACTGCGAGAAGCGCGGCGGGATGTAGCCCTCGCCCTCGACGGCGTGTCCCTGGAACACCTTGTCGATGACGGCCTTGCGGTCGACGGCCTTGAACAGCGCGTTCCGTACCCGCTGGTCCAGCAGGGACGGGTGGCCGTCACCGAACTTCCTGCCGTTCTTCGCCTTCGCGCCCGGGTTGGTGGCGAGGGCGTAGAAACGACGGCCGGGGGCGTCGTTGACCTTGATGTTCTCCGCGCCCTCCAGGGACGCCGCCTGAGCGGGCGTCAGGGACGGCGAGCCGGCGACGAACGACACCTCACCCTTGCGCAGCGCCGACACCGCCGCGTCCTGGTCCTTGTAGTAGCGGAAGACCAGCTCGTCGAACTTCGGCGATCCGCGCCAGAAGCTCTTGTTGGCCTTGAGCCGGACGTAGCTGTCGGCCTTGTACCCGGTCAGCACGAACGGCCCGTTGCCCACCACCGGGAAGCTCTTGTCGTTGTTGAACTCGGAGAAGTCCGAGACCTTCTCCCACACGTGCTTCGGCACGATCGGCACATCGAGCGCGGTCATCGTGGCCTGCGGCTTCTTCAGCTCGATGACCAGCTTGGTCGGGCTGGGCGCCGTCACCTTCCGGAAGTTGCCGACGTAACTGCCGTTCGCCGTGGCCGCGCCGGAGTCGGTCATCATCTTGTTGAACGTCCACGCCGCGTCCTCGGCCGTGGCCTGCTTGCCGTCCGACCACTTGGAGTTCGAGCGGATCGTGTACGTCCAGGTCAGCTTGTCCGGCGACGGCTCCCACTTGGTGGCCAGGCCTGCGATGGCGTGGTTGTCCTTGGGGTCGTAGTTCGTCAGGTACTCGTACATGAGCCGGTGAATGCTCGTACTGAGCAGCCGGACCGCCAGGAACGGGCTGAGCGAGTCCACGCTCTGCGCCACCGCCACGGTCAGCACCTTCTTGCCGTCGTCGGCCGCCCGGGCCTGCCGGGGCGCCGGATCGAGCGGGGTGGCGAGACCGGCGGTGAGGGTGAGCGCCGCCGCTCCGGCCATGGCGACGAGCCTGAGGCCGCGCGGGAGGCTGCGTGTCTGATCTTTCGTGCCCATGGTCGGACCTCGCGTCATCGCTCGGACGGGAAGGACGGGTTGATCAGCTGTCAGTGGATGCTGAGTGTGTATCAGCGGCCGTCTCCACCCGTCAACGGCACGTTCACCCCTTGTGGCCTGCGGAAATAACGAATTGGCGAGCTTTTCACGGCCATTGGTCGAGACCACTGACGCGCCCCTGGCCAGGGCCTGGCAACGGATTTCGCCCCGGAACGCACCGTGGCCCGCGCCGAGTGGGAACGGCGCGGGCCACGAAGCCGATCGGCCCCTCGAAAGGGGCCGATCGGGTGAGGAGATTACTGCGACGGCGGCGGAGGCGGCGGGGTCTGCCCGTCGGGCTGCGCCGGGTGACCCGGCTGCCCGGGCTGCGGGTAGCCGTATCCGGGCTGGCCTGGCTGACCGTGCTGCGGGTAACCGTAGCCCGGCTGCGGGGGCGCTGCCGGGGGCTGTCCGGGCTGGGGGTACGGCTGTCCGGGCTGCGCGGCCGGCTGTCCCGGCTGCCCGGGTTGCGGGTAGGGCGGCTGACCTGCGGCCTGCGGGTACGGCTGCCCCGGCTGGGCCGGGGGCTGGCCCGGCTGGGGGTACGGCTGCCCGGGATGGGGGTACGGCTGCCCGGGCTGGGGATACTGCTGTCCGGGCTGCGGCTGCTGGGGGTACGGGCCCGGCTGGCCCGGGACCTGCTGGCCGGGAACCGGCTGCTGGCCGGGATACGGAGGCTGGGGCTGGCCCGGGACCTGCTGGCCGGGCAGAGGCGGGGCGGCCACCGGCGGCGGGTTGCCGTCGGAGGTCCACAGACCGTGCGCCTGCTGGTGTCGGGTGAAGTCCTCGGCGACCATCGCCGCGAGGTTGAAGTACGCCTCCCGCACCTTCGGCCGCATCATGTCGAGGTCGACCTCGGCACCGGCGGCGAGATGCTCGTCGAACGGCACGACGATGACGCCACGGCAGCGCGTCTCGAAGTGCGACACGATGTCGTCGACCTTGATCATCTTGCCGGTCTCGCGCACACCGGAGATGACGGTGATGGACCGGGCGACGAGGTCGGCGTACCCGTGCGCCGACAGCCAGTCCAGCGTCGTACTCGCGCTGCTCGCACCGTCCACCGACGGCGTCGAGATGATGATGAGCTGGTCGGCGAGGTCCAGCACACCGCGCATGGCGCTGTAGAGCAGACCGGTACCGGAGTCGGTGAGGATGACCGGGTACTGCTTGCCCAGCACGTCGATCGCGCGCCGGTAGTCCTCGTCGTTGAACGTCGTGGACACGGCCGGGTCGACGTCGTTGGCGATGATCTCCAGGCCGGACGGCGCCTGGGACGTGAACCGCCGGATGTCCATGTACGAGTTGAGGTGCGGGATCGCCTGGACGAGGTCACGGATGGTGGCCCCGGTCTCGCGGCGCACACGGCGTCCGAGGGTTCCCGCGTCCGGGTTGGCGTCGATCGCGAGGATCTTGTCCTGCCGCTCGGTGGCGAGCGTGGAGCCGAGCGCGGTGGTCGTGGTCGTCTTGCCGACACCGCCCTTGAGGCTGATCACGGCGATCCGGTAGCAGGAGAGCACGGGCGTGCGGATCAGCTCCAGCTTCCGCTGCCGCTCGGCCTCCTCCTTCTTCCCACCGATCTTGAACCGACCGCCGCCGGCCACCGGGCGGCTGCTCTTCGCCTTCTGCTTCTTGCTGTTGAGCAGCCGGTCGGACGACAACTCCACGGCAGCGGTGTAACCGAGCGGCGCGGCCCCCGGGTTGGTCGGCTGCCGCTGGTCGTGCTGCATGGGCTGCGGCCAGGCGGCCCCGGTCCGCGGGTCCACGGGCTGCGCGGGCTGCTGCACTTCGGGCTGCGGCTGGGCCTGGGCCTGCGGGGGCACGCCGGGCTGGGGGAAGCCGTATCCGGCCTGGGGGTTGGGAGCGGCCGGGGCGGGCGCGCCGGGGTGCGGGAATCCGTAGCCGTCCTGCGGGTTGGGCGCGGGGGCGGGCGGGGTGTCGGGGTGCTGGGCCGGGGGTTGCTGGGCGGCCGGGGCCGGACCCGGGGCTGGGGCCTGGGCGCCGGGGTGGGGGAAACCGTAGCCGCCTTGCGCGTCGGGTGCGGCGGCTGACGGGTTGCCGGGGCCGGGCTGCGGGAATCCGTAGCCGTCCTGCGGGTTCGGGGCGGGGACGGGCGGGGTGTTGGGCTGCTGCACTTCGGGCTGCGGCTGGGCCTGGGCCTGCGGCGGCACGCCGGGGTGGGGGAAGCCGTATCCGCCCTGGGCGTCGGGTGCGGCCGGGGCGGGAGCTCCCGGGTGCGGGAAGCCGTAGGCGCCGGGCTGCGGTCCGGGCTGGGCGGGCGGCTGGTTCGGCGGCGTCGGCGCGGCCGGCGGGTTCCAGGCGGCGGGCGCGGGCTGCGGCGCCTGCGGCTGGAACGGCGGCTGCTGAGCCGGAACCGAGGGCTGCGGCGGCACAGGCGGCTGCTCCTGCGCGGCCGTCGGCTGCGGCTGGGCGGGCGCGTTCGGGTCCGTGGGCTGGGCCTGCGGCTGAGGCTGGGCCTGCGGCTGCGCGGGCCACTGACTGGCCGGAGCGGGGGCGGCCGGCTGATACGACGGCGGCAGCGGCGGCATGGCCTGCGGGACCGGGGGAGTCCAGGCGGGCTGTGCGGCGGACCCATCCGGCACGGCGGCGTCCTGCGGAACGCTGTCCTCGGGAGCGGCGTCGGCGGGCACCGCGTCGGCGGGCTCGGAGCCCACGGGCCGGGCATCGGCAGGCGGGGCGTCGGCAGGCTGTGCGGCAGCGGGCGGAGCGTCGTCGGGCTGTGCGTCGGCCGGCTCGGGAGCGGCCGGGACCTCGTCCGCGGGCACTGCGTCGGCCGGGCCCTCATCGGCAGTCACCGCGTCCGCCGCGACCTCGTCCACGGGCACGGCATCCACCGAGTCCACATCCGCAGGCACGGAGTCCGCAGGCACGGAGTCCTCAGGCTCGGCATCCTGCGCCACGGCCCCGTCCGTCTCCACCTCCGTCTCCGCCTCCGGAGCGGCGTCCTCGGGGGCTTCCTCCTCCTGTGCGGTCACAGCGGGATCCATGTCCCCGCTGTCGGCATCACCGGAAGCAGGACCGTCCGCACCGGACACGTCAGCCACATCGACCGCGGCCGCCGTGCCGGAGGAGACGTCCTCCTCGGCGTCGGTCGGAGCGCCCTCGACGTCACCGCCGGACTCCTCGCCCGGCTCGCCCCCGTCAGCCGCGCCGGAAGCGACCGCGCTGTCTTCGTCCCTGCCCTTGTCTTCGTCCTGGTTCTCGTCGGCCGACTCCAGCCGGGCCTCGGCCTCGGCGGCACGCTCCGCGATCTCCCGCTTCAGGGCAACGGCGGAGAACCGCATCGTGGCGCCGCTCTCCAGATCGCCGCCGTTCTCCGGCTCCGCGTCATCGGTAACGGGAGCAGCCGGGGGCGTGGCCGGAGCGGCCGAAGCATCGGGAGTGGCCGGAGCATCCGTCGGAGCGGCCGGCGCCCACTGCGCCTGATACCCGCCTACGGGGATGTTCGGCACGGCCGTAGGAGAGGCCGGGTCCGCCGCGGGCGCCTCGGTCCGCTCCTGCGGCTGAGCCCCCGGGGACTGCGCCTGCGGCTCGAACCCCACGGGAAGCCGGGGCACGGCAGCAGGCCCTCCGGCAGACGGCCCCCCGGCAGCAGGCGCGGGCGGCGTGAAGGGCGTGCCCGGCGAGGGCGCGGGAGGCGCGGGAGGCGTGAACGGAGCACCCGGAGCAGGCGACGGCGCGGGCGGCGTGAAAGGCGCCCCTGGAGCCGGAGAAGGAGCCGGTGCCGGCGCCGAGCCGGAGGCCTGCCCCTGGCCCTGCCTCGGAATGGACGATGCCCCACCGGAAGGATTGGCATGCGGCGGCGGAGTGAGCCCCGGCAGCGGCGGAACCGGCCCGCTCGGCGCCCCGGAACCCCCCTGCGGACGGGACCCCCCGGGCGCCCCGGAAGCACTGGTGTCCTCGGACTGGCCCGCCCCCTGCCCCGAGCTCGAACTCCCCGAGGCGTTCTGCGTGTACCAGGCCGGCGGCGCGTAGTCGATGGTGAACTCGCCCGTCACCTCTGCCGCGGACTCCGCGTCGGGCTGGTCATCGCCGGGTGTCGCCCAGCCCCCGCGGTTCCCGTCCCGATCGCTGCTCACAGTGTTCCTCCTGGTGTGGTCGAGCACCCTCATGCCGTGCTGGGGCGACCCTTGCTTGTCGTCCGACGTCGTACGAAGTCGTTCCGAGGCGTATAGAGGTCGTCCGAGGTCGTCCGAATCCAGGCTCCCCCGCTCTCCCCCTGGGACGCCCACCCCCTACCCGCGGGTTCTGACGTCGCGCCCTGTCCCAGCCTAATCACCACAAGCCCCACCTCGGCAGGCCCGTCCACCCCCGAGCACCTGTCCGCCGCGTCACAACCCGCTCAGAAGCTGCCCGGAAGTGACGTACACAGCACACACTTTGATGAACAAACAGGGCGATTAACGTGAAAGAACCGCAACGAGGGGCAACCGATCACCGGCTGCCCCTCGTCGTGCTCCGCGGGAACTACTGTGACTGCTGCCCGGTCTCCGCCTGCAACCCTCCGTTGTGCGCCCCCGGCTCCAGATCGAACTCCCCGTCCCGCGCCCCCAGCACGAACGCCCGCCACTCCGCTTCGGTGTAGCGCAGCACCGTGTCCGGGTCGAGCGAGGACCGCATCGCCACGGCCCCCTCGGGCAGGTACGCGATCTCGACCCGCTCCTCGTGCTCCTCGGTACCCGGCGCGCAGTGCCACTCGACACCGGAGATGTCGAGGGAGTAGAGCTCGTCCCGCTCCCGCTCCTTGCGTGCCTTGATCTCCTCAGCCGTCTCCGCCATGCCGTAGCGACCCCTTCCCGACGTACCGGTTTCGAACGTCCGGATCCCCGACGCGCGATCAGCGACGTACCGACGACGACTGCGCGATCAGCGACGTGCCGACGCGACGCCCGATCAGCGACGTACCGATGCCGACGCCCGAACAACAACGCGCGAACGATCCGAACCTGCTCACCCTAGTGGCCCAGGCCACCCCGCCCGCCCGGTTCGGGGACCAGCGCAAAGACGCCCCCGACCGCCTGGTACCCTGGTCGACGGCCGTTTGTGTACGCACCCCCGGAGCCCATCGCCCTGGAGGCCGCGCCCAGCGGATCCCCGCCTTCCGAGTCACGGAAGCTCCCCCGAGAAGCAGACCGGGGGCACTCGGTGGCCTGTCACAGACTATGAGGAGTACGCGTGTCGCTCGACGCCGCTACGAAGAAGCAGATCATGTCCGAGTTCGGTACCAAGGAGGGCGACACCGGCTCCCCCGAGGTCCAGGTCGCTCTGCTGTCGCGTCGGATCTCCGACCTGACCGAGCACCTCAAGACCCACAAGCACGACCACCACTCCCGTCGTGGTCTGCTGATCCTGGTCGGTCAGCGCCGCCGGCTGCTGCAGTACCTCGCCAAGAAGGACATCCAGCGCTTCCGTACGCTGGTCGACCGCCTCGGCATCCGCCGCGGTGCGGCGGGCGCCAAGTAAGACGCCGTGAAGGGAGCGGTTCCCGGCAGGAAAGGGGACCGCTCCCTTTGCTGTACGTGCGGACTGTCACTACTGCTTTGTAGTGTGGTAGCACAACGCAATACGGACGACACAGCACGACAAGAAGAGGAGAAGCGCGCCTAGCCGCCGCCGGTCCTCGGTAGTGGCCCCCGGGGGGAAGCCCCGGGTGCTTCGATCGAAGACCGGCCCGCACCAACGGAGCGCTTCTCCGCCACCGTCCCCCTGCCACACGGGCAGAGTGGGACGAAAGACGACAAAGTAACGGAGAAAACGCTAGTGGAGAACGAGACCCACTACGCCGAGGCTGTCATCGACAACGGCCCCTTCGGCACCCGCACCATCCGCTTCGAGACGGGCCGCCTGGCCAAGCAGGCCGCCGGCTCCGCCGTGGCGTACCTGGACGACGACACCATGGTGCTGTCGGCCACCACCGCCTCCAAGAACCCCAAGGACCAGCTCGACTTCTTCCCGCTCACGGTGGACGTCGAGGAGCGGATGTACGCCGCCGGCAAGATCCCCGGCAGCTTCTTCCGCCGTGAGGGCCGGCCCTCCGAGGACGCGATCCTCACCTGCCGCCTGATCGACCGCCCGCTGCGCCCGTCCTTCAAGAAGGGCCTGCGCAACGAGATCCAGGTCGTCGCCACGATCATGGCGCTCAACCCCGACCACCTGTACGACGTCGTCGCGATCAACGCCGCGTCCGCGTCCACGCAGCTGGCCGGTCTGCCCTTCTCCGGCCCGATCGGCGGCGTCCGCGTCGCGCTGATCCGCGGCCAGTGGGTGGCCTTCCCGACGCACACCGAGCTCGAGGACGCCGTCTTCGACATGGTCGTCGCGGGCCGCGTCCTGGAGGACGGCGACGTCGCGATCATGATGGTCGAGGCCGAGGCCACCGAGAAGACCATCAAGCTCGTCGAGGGCGGCTCCGAGGCGCCCACCGAGGAGGTCGTCGCCGCCGGTCTGGACGCCGCGAAGCCCTTCATCAAGGTGCTCTGCAAGGCCCAGTCGGACCTCGCCTCCAAGGCCGCCAAGCCGACCGGCGAGTTCCCGATCTTCCTGGACTACCAGGACGACGTCCTGGAGGCGCTCACCGCCGCCGTCAAGCCGGAGCTCGCCCAGGCGCTCACCATCGCCGGCAAGCAGGAGCGCGAGTCCGAGCTGGACCGCGTCAAGCAGCTCGCCGCCGAGAAGCTCCTGCCGGAGTTCGAGGGCCGCGAGAAGGAGATCTCCGCCGCGTACCGCTCGCTGACCAAGACCCTGGTCCGTGAGCGCGTCATCAAGGAGAAGAAGCGCATCGACGGCCGCGGTGTCACGGACATCCGCACTCTGGCCGCCGAGGTCGAGGCCATCCCGCGGGTCCACGGCTCCGCGGTGTTCGAGCGCGGCGAGACCCAGATCCTGGGCGTCACCACGCTGAACATGCTCCGCATGGAGCAGCAGCTGGACACCCTCTCCCCGGTGACCCGCAAGCGCTACATGCACAACTACAACTTCCCGCCGTACTCCACCGGCGAGACCGGCCGCGTCGGCTCCCCGAAGCGCCGCGAGATCGGCCACGGCGCCCTCGCCGAGCGCGCCCTGATCCCGGTCCTGCCGGCGCGCGAGGAGTTCCCCTACGCGATCCGCCAGGTGTCCGAGGCGCTGAGCTCCAACGGCTCGACGTCCATGGGCTCGGTCTGCGCCTCCACCATGTCGCTGCTGAACGCCGGTGTGCCGCTGAAGGCCCCCGTCGCCGGTATCGCCATGGGCCTGATCTCCCAGGAGATCGAGGGCGAGACGCACTACGTCACCCTCACCGACATCCTCGGTGCGGAGGACGCCTTCGGTGACATGGACTTCAAGGTCGCCGGCACGAAGGACTTCGTGACCGCCCTCCAGCTCGACACCAAGCTGGACGGCATCCCGGCCTCCGTCCTGGCCGCGGCCCTCAAGCAGGCCCGTGACGCCCGCCTCCACATCCTCGACGTGATGATGGAAGCGATCGACACCCCGGACGAGATGTCCCCGAACGCACCGCGGATCATCACCGTGAAGATCCCGGTCGACAAGATCGGCGAGGTCATCGGCCCCAAGGGCAAGATGATCAACCAGATCCAGGAGGACACGGGCGCCGAGATCACGATCGAGGACGACGGCACGATCTACATCGGTGCCGCCGACGGCCCCTCCGCCGAGGCCGCCCGCGCCACGATCAACGGCATCGCCAACCCGACGATGCCCGAGGTCGGCGAGCGCTACCTCGGTACGGTCGTCAAGACGACCACCTTCGGTGCGTTCGTCTCCCTGCTGCCCGGCAAGGACGGTCTGCTGCACATCTCGCAGATCCGCAAGCTCGCCGGCGGCAAGCGCGTGGAGAACGTCGAGGACGTTCTCGGCGTGGGCGCCAAGGTCCAGGTCGAGATCGCCGAGATCGACTCCCGCGGCAAGCTCTCCCTGATCCCGGTCATCGAGGGCGAAGAGAACGATGAGACGAAGGACGACACCGACAAGTGACGTCGAGTAGCTCCCAGGCGACGGCCCGCACCTCCTCCGAGGCGCGGGCCGTCGCCCGTACCCAAACCCTGATCAAGGGCACCAACGGCATCGGCACGGTCCGCAAGACCACCCTCCCGGGCGGCCTGCGCATCGTCACCGAGACTCTGCCCTCGGTCCGCTCCGCGACCTTCGGCATCTGGGCGCACGTCGGCTCCCGCGACGAGACCCCGGCCCTGAACGGCGCCACCCACTACCTGGAGCACCTGCTCTTCAAGGGCACGAACCGCAGGTCCGCCCTGGACATCTCCTCCGCGATCGACGCGGTCGGCGGCGAGATGAACGCGTTCACGGCGAAGGAGTACACGTGCTACTACGCACGCGTGCTCGACACCGACCTGCCCCTCGCCATCGACGTCGTCAGCGACATGCTGACCGGCTCGCTCATCCTCGAAGAGGACGTCAACGTCGAGCGCGGCGCCATCCTCGAAGAGATCGCCATGACCGAGGACGACCCGGGCGACTGCGTGCACGACCTGTTCGCGCACACGATGTTCGGCGACAACTCCCTCGGCCGCCCGGTCCTCGGCACGGTCGACACGGTCAACGCCCTCACCGCCGACCGCATCCGCCGCTTCTACAAGAAGCACTACGACCCGACCCACCTGGTCGTCGCGTGCGCCGGCAACGTCGACCACTCCAAGGTCGTACGGCAGGTCCGCGCCGCCTTCGAGAAGGCCGGTGCCTTCAAGGACCTCGCCGCCGAGCCCGTCGCCCCGCGCAGCGGCAAGCGTCCCCTGCGCACCGCGGGCCGCGTCGAGCTGGTCGACCGCAAGACCGAGCAGGCGCACGTCGTGCTCGGCATGCCGGGCCTGTCGCGCACGGACGAGCGGCGCTGGGCCCTGGGCGTGCTGAACACCGCCCTCGGCGGTGGCATGTCCTCCCGCCTCTTCCAGGAGGTACGCGAGAAGCGCGGCCTGGCCTACAGCGTGTACTCCTACACCTCGGGCTTCGCCGACTGCGGCCTGTTCGGCGTGTACGCAGGGTGCAGGCCGTCGCAGGTGCACGACGTGCTGAAGATCTGCCGCGACGAACTCGACCACGTCGCCGAGCACGGCCTCTCGGACGACGAGATCGGGCGCGCGATCGGCCAGCTCCGGGGCTCCACGGTCCTCGGCCTGGAGGACACCGGCGCGCTGATGAACCGTATCGGCAAGAGCGAGCTGTGCTGGGGCGAGCAGATGTCCGTCGACGACATGCTGTCGCGGATAGCGTCGGTCACCCCGGACGACGTCCGCTCGGTCGCCCGCGAGATCCTGGGACGGAAGCCCTCCCTGTCGGTCATCGGCCCGCTCAAGGACAAACAGGCGAGCCGCCTGCACGACGCCGTCGCCTGACAACCCCCTGGTTAAGGAAGCACAAGAGATGAGCAAGCTGCGCGTGGCGGTCCTCGGCGCCAAGGGCCGGATCGGCTCGGAAGCGGTACGAGCCGTCGAAGCCGCCGAGGACATGGAACTGGTCGCCGCGCTGAGCCGAGGCGACAAGCTGGAGACGCTGGCCGAGACCGGCGCCCAGGTCGCGGTCGAACTGACCACGCCCGACTCGGTCATGGCCAACCTCGACTACTGCGTACGCCACGGCATCCACGCGGTCGTCGGCACCACCGGCTGGACCGACGAGCGCCTCGCGCGGCTGACGGGCTGGCTGGAGCAGTCCCCGGAGACCGGCGTGCTCATCGCGCCCAACTTCTCCATCGGAGCCGTCCTGACCATGAAGTTCGCGCAGATCGCCGCGCCGTACTTCGAGTCCGTCGAGGTCGTCGAGCTGCACCACCCGAACAAGGTGGACGCCCCCTCCGGCACCGCCACGCGCACCGCCCAGCTCATCGCCGAGGCACGCCGCAACGCGGGCTCCGCCCCGGCCCCGGACGCCACGGCCACCGCCCTGGACGGTGCCCGCGGCGCCGACGTCGACGGCGTCCCGGTCCACGCCGTCCGGCTGCGCGGCCTGCTCGCCCACCAGGAGGTCCTGCTCGGCGCCGAGGGCGAGACCCTGACGGTCCGGCACGACTCGCTGCACCACAGCAGCTTCATGCCGGGCATCCTGCTCGGCGCCCGCCGTGTGGGGAGCGTCCCGGGCCTGACCTTCGGCCTGGAACACTTCCTGGACCTGAGCTGAGCCCCTGACCGTCATGCGCGCGAAGCTCACCTACGCCCTCACGGCCGCCGTCCTGGTCGTCTACTTCGTCCTGGTCGGCAGCCGCGGCGTGCTGCTCATCGAGACCGGCACGCCCCTCACCGTCACCTTCGGCGTCGCGGTGCTGATCCTGCCGGTCATCGGCCTGTGGTTCCTGTGGAAGAACACCCAGTTCGTCCGCAGGGCCAACGCCCTCGCCGCCGAACTCGAAGCCGAGGGCGGCCTGCCCGTCGACGAACTGAGGCGCATGCCCAGCGGCCGTATCGACCGGGACTCGGCCGACGAGGTCTTCGCCAAGCGCAAGGCCGAGACGGAAGCCGCCCCCGACGACTGGCGCACCTGGTTCCGCCTCGCCGTCGCCTACCACGACGCCCGTGACACCCCGCGCGCCCGCAAGGCGATGCAGCGCGCGATCGCCCTGCACGACGGCAAGCAGCCCGAGACGGCCTGAACCGCACCCACTCATGCCGGAGGGGCCGGACCGCGAACGGTCCGGCCCCTCCGGCATGAGAAATCCGGGATCGCCTGGGCGTCAGTGCGGGCGGTACTCGTCCGCCCAGGCCTCGACGGAGTCGGCCGCCCGGTCGAAGGCCTCCACGCGGCCCAGGAAGTCCGCGTTGTGTGTGGTCAGCAGCGCCGGCCCGCCGTCGGGCGACTGTCCCTGCCGGACGAGCAGCAGCGCCTGCCCCTGCACCGTCCGGGGCAGCCCCAGCCAGCGCACCGGCTGCTGCACCGTGCGCACGGCGGCGACCTGGTCCCAGGACGCCGTACGTGTCGTGAGGAAGCCCACCTGCCGCAGCCCGCGCGCGCTCACCCACACGCCCACGCGGAGCAGCCGCAGCGCCCCGGCGATGACGAGCAGCGCGAGCCCGAAGACCGCGCCGGCCGAGTCCAGTTCGGCCGTCGCCGCGATGATGACCGCGGCGAACAGCACGAACGAGGCGAGCAGCAGCGCCAGCGCCGCCGCCCCCACCCGCCAGGGCCCGGGCCGGTACGGCCGCCGCCAGCGGTCACGGTCGTCGTACGGCAACGGAACGTCGTCCGCCGCCTCGAAAACGCGGTCGGCCGTCAGGAAGGGCAGGGGCACGGCTGGTCCTCACTCGATCCATGCGTGGGCTGTGCCCGGTGAGGCTACCGATCTGTGTACCCGGTCACCACTGGCGGGGGGCCGGATGAGTCAGCGCCGGCCTGTGGCGGCTCAGTTCTTCTGCGAGGCCTGCGACTGCTGGGGCTGCGAGCCCGGGTGGTCGACCGACAGCGCGGGCGTCCCGACGACCAGGGAACCCACGAGCCCCGCCACGATCGTCAGACCCAGCAGCCATCGCCCGGCCATCTGGCCGACGGACAGCCGCTCACGCGGTGGGGGAGTGACATTACTGCGGAACCTGTCGGCCTCGGCGACGAAGGCAAACGGTACGGGTTCACGCCGACCGAACATCAGGGGTGCGTCTCCTTCAAAGGGTGGAACGGATCACTTTCGTCTGTAGAGACGAATGAACTCCCTCAGAGGTGCCCTGTTTCACCAACTTCATTGCGGCACGCCACCGATCGCGCTGATTTCGCCGGGCCGTAGAGTGGCGTCGCCACACGACGAGATGGGAAGGCCCTGCCAACCGTGACCGACACCCCCGCCGACGACCCCAAGCCCAGCTACCGCAGCGATGTGACCGTCGAGCTGGTCAAGCACACCGCGTCCGACGCGGACGTCCTGTTCGCCGCCCGCGTGTCGACCCTCGGCGAGCAGTCCCTGGACGAGCTGAACAAGGACCCCGAGCGCTCCAAGGGCCTGATCAACTACCTGATGCGGGACCGGCACGGCAGCCCCTTCGAGCACAACTCGATGACCTTCTTCATCAGCGCACCGATCTTCGTCTTCCGCGAGTTCATGCGGCACCGCGTCGGCTGGTCGTACAACGAGGAGAGCGGCCGCTACCGGGAGCTCCAGCCGGTCTTCTACGTCCCCGACGAGTCCCGCAAGCTGGTCCAGGAGGGCCGCCCCGGCAAGTACGTCTTCGTCGAGGGCACCCAGGCCCAGCAGGAGCTGGTCGGCCGCGTGATGGAGGACTCCTACCGGCAGGCGTACGAGGCCTACCAGGAGATGCTCGCCGCCGGCGTCGCCCGCGAGGTCGCCCGCGCGGTCCTTCCGGTCGGCCTGTACTCCTCGATGTACGCCACCTGCAACGCCCGCTCGCTGATGCACTTCCTCGGCCTGCGCACGCAGCACGAGCTGGCCAAGGTCCCGTCCTTCCCGCAACGCGAGATCGAGATGGTCGGCGAGAAGATGGAGGCCGAGTGGGCCGGGCTCATGCCGCTCACCTACGCCGCCTTCAACGCGAACGGGCGCGTGGCGCCGTAACGCGCCCCCGTTCCCCGATCAGGCACAGATGTACGGTTCAGCCGCACGAAGTGTCCGTATTGCGGCATTTCTAGAAGTTCATCTAGCCTGATCAAACGGGCCCGGCACTGCTTGAACCCCCGAGCAGGCAGTGCCGGGCTCCACCTTTGTCACGACTTGTCGCCTCCCCCTAGGGCAGACCCGGTCCTGAGCAACGAGTAGCGTGTAACCCATGGCTCCGACCTCGACTCCGCAGACCCCCTTCGGGCGGGTCCTCACCGCCATGGTCACGCCCTTCAAGGCGGACGGCGCACTCGACCTCGACGGCGCGCAGCGGCTCGCCACCCACCTGGTGGACGCAGGCAACGACGGCCTGGTCATCAACGGCACCACGGGCGAGTCGCCGACCACCAGCGACGCGGAGAAAGCGGATCTCGTACGGGCGGTCCTCGAAGCCGTCGGCGACCGCGCCCACGTCGTGGCCGGAGTCGGCACCAACAACACCCACCACAGCATCGAACTCGCCCGAGCGGCGGAGCGTACCGGCGCACACGGCCTGCTTCTTGTGACCCCGTACTACAACAAGCCCCCGCAAGAGGGCCTCTACCGGCACTTCACGGCCGTCGCCGACGCCACCGAGCTGCCGGTCATGCTCTACGACATCCCCGGCCGCAGCGGCGTCCCGATCAACACGGAGACGCTCGTCCGCCTCGCCGAGCATCCCCGGATCGTCGCCAACAAGGATGCCAAGGGCGACCTGGGCCGGGCGAGCTGGGCCATCGCCCGCTCGGATCTCGCCTGGTACTCCGGCGACGACATGCTGAACCTGCCGCTGCTCTCCGTGGGCGCCGTCGGCTTCGTCTCGGTCGTCGGCCACGTGGTCACCCCCGAGCTGTGCGCCCTGGTCGAGGCGTACACCTCGGGCGACGTCCAGAAGGCCACCGAGATCCACCAGAAGCTGCTCTCGGTCTACACGGGCATGTTCCGCACCCAGGGCGTGATGACGACCAAGGCGGCGCTCGCACTGAAGGGCCTGCCCGGCGGGCCTCTGCGCGCCCCCATGGTCGAGTGCGCGCCCGAGGAGATCGAGCAACTCAAGATCGATCTTGCCGCCGGCGGGGTACAGCTCTGACATCGGACTTCGCGCGGATCCCCGCGCACCTGCTTCACAACTGAATAGGCGGGCCACCGGTGCCCGCACCACTCCATACGACAACTGCTTCTGCACGAACGTCATGCGCGCCACGTGCCCTACCGGTACGTGGCGCGCGTGGTGAGGAGAGTCTTTTGAGTCATCCGCACCCCGAACTCAGCCCGCCCCCGCCGCTCCCCGAAGGCGGCCTGCGGGTCACCCCGCTCGGCGGCCTCGGCGAAATCGGCCGGAACATGACGGTCTTCGAGTACGGCGGCCGCCTGCTGATCGTCGACTGCGGAGTGCTCTTCCCCGAGGAGGAGCAGCCCGGAATCGACCTGATCCTGCCGGACTTCTCGTCCATCAGGGACCGCCTCGACGACATCGAGGGCATCGTCCTCACGCACGGCCACGAGGACCACATCGGCGGCGTCCCCTTCCTCCTGCGCGAGAAGCCGGACATCCCGCTGATCGGCTCCAAGCTGACCCTCGCCCTCATCGAGGCCAAGCTCCAGGAGCACCGCATCCGCCCCTACACCCTCGAGGTGGCGGAAGGGCACCGCGAGCGCATCGGCCCCTTCGACTGCGAGTTCGTCGCGGTCAACCACTCCATCCCCGACGCGCTGGCCGTCGCCATCCGCACCCCCGCGGGCATGGTGGTCCACACCGGCGACTTCAAGATGGACCAGCTCCCGCTGGACAGCCGCCTCACGGACCTCCACGCATTCGCACGCCTGAGCGAGGAGGGCATCGACCTCCTGCTCTCGGACTCGACGAACGCCGAGGTCCCGGGCTTCGTCCCGCCCGAGCGGGAGATCTCCAACGTCCTGCGCCAGGTCTTCGCCGGCGCCCGCAAGCGCATCATCGTCGCGAGCTTCGCCAGCCACGTCCACCGCATCCAGCAGATCCTGGACGCGGCGCACGAGTACGGCCGCCGCGTCGCCTTCGTCGGGCGCTCGATGGTCCGCAACATGGGCATCGCGCGAGACCTGGGCTACCTGAAGGTCCCCCCGGGCCTGGTCGTGGACGTCAAGACGCTCGACGACCTCCCGGACAGCGAGGTGGTCCTCGTCTGCACGGGCTCCCAGGGCGAACCCATGGCGGCCCTGTCGAGGATGGCCAACAGGGACCACCAGATCCGCATCGTCCAGGGCGACACGGTGATCCTGGCGTCGTCCCTGATCCCCGGGAACGAGAACGCGGTCTACCGCGTGATCAACGGCCTGACCCGCTGGGGCGCCAACGTCATCCACAAGGGCAACGCCAAGGTCCACGTCTCCGGCCACGCGTCCGCGGGCGAACTGCTGTACTTCTACAACATCTGCCGCCCGAAGAACCTGATGCCGGTGCACGGCGAATGGCGCCACCTGCGCGCCAACGCCGAGCTGGGCGCCCTGACCGGCGTCCCGCACGACCGCATCGTCATCGCCGAGGACGGCGTCGCCGTCGACCTGATCGAGGGCAAGGCCAAGATCTCCGGCAAGGTCCAGGCCG
>NZ_CP023694.1:6795000-9335698 GCF_008705135.1 Streptomyces coeruleorubidus
TGCTAGTACTGCTCTTCGGAGCGTGGAACGCGGACCACGAGAGGCCAGGGGTGTCGGGCACGCTGTTGGGTGTCTGAGGGAATGGATTTTTCCTCAGTCGCTGGCCCCGGTAAAAGTTCGCGTGAGCGGGCTGTGACGGGTGGCTGGTCGTTGTTTGAGAACTGCACAGTGGACGCGAGCATCTGTGGCCAAGTTTTTAAGGGCGCACGGTGGATGCCTTGGCACCAGGAACCGATGAAGGACGTGGGAGGCCACGATAGGCCCCGGGGAGTCGTCAACCAGGCTTTGATCCGGGGGTGTCCGAATGGGGAAACCCGGCAGTCGTCATGGGCTGTCACCCGCTGCTGAACACATAGGCAGTGTGGAGGGAACGCGGGGAAGTGAAACATCTCAGTACCCGCAGGAAGAGAAAACAACCGTGATTCCGGGAGTAGTGGCGAGCGAAACCGGATGAGGCCAAACCGTATGCGTGTGAGACCCGGCAGGGGTTGCGTATACGGGGTTGTGGGATCTCTCTTTCATGGTCTGCCGGCCATGAGACGAGTCAGAAACCGTTGATGTAGGCGAAGGACATGCGAAAGGTCCGGCGTAGAGGGTAAGACCCCCGTAGTCGAAACATTAGCGGCTCGTTTGAGAGACACCCAAGTAGCACGGGGCCCGAGAAATCCCGTGTGAATCTGGCGGGACCACCCGCTAAGCCTAAATATTCCCTGGTGACCGATAGCGGATAGTACCGTGAGGGAATGGTGAAAAGTACCGCGGGAGCGGAGTGAAATAGTACCTGAAACCGTGTGCCTACAAGCCGTGGGAGCGTCGGGCAAGCACTTGTGCTTGCCTCGTGACTGCGTGCCTTTTGAAGAATGAGCCTGCGAGTTTGCGGTGTGTTGCGAGGTTAACCCGAGTGGGGAAGCCGTAGCGAAAGCGAGTCCGAATAGGGCGGTGGAGTAGCACGCTCAAGACCCGAAGCGGAGTGATCTAGCCATGGGCAGGTTGAAGCGGAGGTAAGACTTCGTGGAGGACCGAACCCACCAGGGTTGAAAACCTGGGGGATGACCTGTGGTTAGGGGTGAAAGGCCAATCAAACTCCGTGATAGCTGGTTCTCCCCGAAATGCATTTAGGTGCAGCGTCGTGTGTTTCTTGCCGGAGGTAGAGCACTGGATAGGCGATGGGCCCTACCGGGTTACTGACCTTAGCCAAACTCCGAATGCCGGTAAGTGAGAGCGCGGCAGTGAGACTGTGGGGGATAAGCTCCATGGTCGAGAGGGAAACAGCCCAGAGCATCGACTAAGGCCCCTAAGCGTACGCTAAGTGGGAAAGGATGTGGAGTCGCAGAGACAACCAGGAGGTTGGCTTAGAAGCAGCCACCCTTGAAAGAGTGCGTAATAGCTCACTGGTCTAGTGATTCCGCGCCGACAATGTAGCGGGGCTCAAGCGTACCGCCGAAGTCGTGTCATTGCAGCTATAGCCCCAACGGGTGCTGTGATGGGTAGGGGAGCGTCGTGTGCCGGGTGAAGCAGCCGCGTAAGCGAGTTGTGGACGGTTCACGAGTGAGAATGCAGGCATGAGTAGCGATTCACACGTGAGAAACGTGTGCGCCGATTGACTAAGGGTTCCTGGGTCAAGCTGATCTGCCCAGGGTAAGTCGGGACCTAAGGCGAGGCCGACAGGCGTAGTCGATGGATAACCGGTTGATATTCCGGTACCCGCTGTGAAGCGTCAAACATCGAGCATCGTGATGCTAAGGCCGTGAAGCCGTTCCGGACCCTTCGGGGAAAGGAAAGTGGTGGAGCCGCCGAACCAAGCGGTTAGTAGGTGAGTGATGGGGTGACGCAGGAAGGTAGTCCAGCCCGGGCGGTGGTTGTCCCGGGGTAAGGGTGTAGCCCGTCATCTAGGTAAATCCGGATGACTTGAGGGTGAGACCTGATGCCGAGCCGATTGTGGTGAAGTGGATGATCCTATGCTGTCGAGAAAAGCCTCTAGCGAGTTTCATGGCGGCCCGTACCCTAAACCGACTCAGGTGGTCAGGTAGAGAATACCGAGGCGTTCGGGTGAACTATGGTTAAGGAACTCGGCAAAATGCCCCCGTAACTTCGGGAGAAGGGGGGCCATCACTGGTGATCCGTTTTACACGGTGAGCTGGGGGTGGCCGCAGAGACCAGCGAGAAGCGACTGTTTACTAAAAACACAGGTCCGTGCGAAGCCGTAAGGCGATGTATACGGACTGACGCCTGCCCGGTGCTGGAACGTTAAGGGGACCGGTTAGTCACTCTTCGGGGTGGCGAAGCTGAGAACTTAAGCGCCAGTAAACGGCGGTGGTAACTATAACCATCCTAAGGTAGCGAAATTCCTTGTCGGGTAAGTTCCGACCTGCACGAATGGCGTAACGACTTCTCGACTGTCTCAACCATAGGCCCGGTGAAATTGCACTACGAGTAAAGATGCTCGTTTCGCGCAGCAGGACGGAAAGACCCCGGGACCTTTACTACAGTTTGATATTGGTGTTCGGTTCGGCTTGTGTAGGATAGCTGGGAGACTGTGAAGCGCTAACGCCAGTTAGTGTGGAGTCGTCGTTGAAATACCAGTCTGGTCGTGCTGGATGTCTAACCTGGGTCCGTGATCCGGATCAGGGACAGTGTCTGATGGGTAGTTTAACTGGGGCGGTTGCCTCCTAAAGAGTAACGGAGGCGCCCAAAGGTTCCCTCAGCCTGGTTGGCAATCAGGTGTTGAGTGTAAGTGCACAAGGGAGCTTGACTGTGAGACCGACGGGTCGAGCAGGGACGAAAGTCGGGACTAGTGATCCGGCGGTGGCTTGTGGAAGCGCCGTCGCTCAACGGATAAAAGGTACCCCGGGGATAACAGGCTGATCTTCCCCAAGAGTCCATATCGACGGGATGGTTTGGCACCTCGATGTCGGCTCGTCGCATCCTGGGGCTGGAGTCGGTCCCAAGGGTTGGGCTGTTCGCCCATTAAAGCGGTACGCGAGCTGGGTTTAGAACGTCGTGAGACAGTTCGGTCCCTATCCGCTGTGCGCGTAGGAGTCTTGAGAAGGGCTGTCCCTAGTACGAGAGGACCGGGACGGACGAACCTCTGGTGTGCCAGTTGTTCTGCCAAGGGCATGGCTGGTTGGCTACGTTCGGGAGGGATAACCGCTGAAAGCATCTAAGCGGGAAGCCTGCTTCGAGATGAGGACTCCCACCTCCTAGAGAGGGTAAGGCTCCCAGTAGACGACTGGGTTGATAGGCCGGATATGGAAGCACGGTAACGTGTGGAGTTGACCGGTACTAATAGGCCGAGGGCTTGTCCTCAGTTGCTCGCGTCCACTGTGTTGGTTCTGAAACCACGAACAGCCCCATGCCATGGCCACGGTATGGTGCGGCATAGTTCCACAGTTTCATAGTGTTTCGGTGGTTATAGCGTAGGGGAAACGCCCGGTTACATTCCGAACCCGGAAGCTAAGCCTTACAGCGCCGATGGTACTGCAGGGGGGACCCTGTGGGAGAGTAGGACGCCGCCGAACAAATTTTGACAGGGCTGGACCCGTAACTTCGGTTACGGGTCCAGCCCTTTTTTGTTCTCCGTCACTTGGAGTTCACGTTGCGCGATCAGCATCCACGGTATGGGTACTGCTGCAATGCTCAGGGCCGCCGGTGTCGGACTCGGTGACGAGGTCGTCGTGCCGGCCTTCGGGAACGTCGAGGTCGCCGAGGCCGTGGCCAAGGCCGGGGCGATGCCGGTGTTCGCCGACATAGATCCGGTCACCTACTGCCTGGACGCCTCCGCTGTGGAGGCGGCGATGACTGCGCGGACCGCGGCCGTGGTGGTCGTACACCGCTTCGGGCGGCTCGCCGACATCGCGCGGCTGCACGCGCTGGGAGCGCGGCACGGACTGCTCGTGCTCGAGCAGGGGGAGTCCGAGGCGCCGTACGACGAGATAGCCCAGCGCAGGGAGCGGGCGGCTTATCTCCATGCGAAGTTGAGGGGTGTGCGGACGCCGGACGACGGTGATGGCCACACCTATCAGCAGTACGTCGTGCGGGTTCCGGGCAACGGGCGACCGGATCGGGACGCGTTCGCGCGGGCTGTGCGGGCCAAGGGAGTCGAGTGCCGGGTCCCGGTGAAGACTCCGGTGCATCGCCTGCCCGAATTCCGGCGGTGTGTTTCTCTGCCGGAGACGGAGCGGGCTTCCGACGAGACGCTCGCACTGCCTGTGGACGCCACGCTGACCAAGCGGGACATGCAGCGGATCGTGTCCGCCTGTAATGCCCTTGGAGGGCTTCTCCAGCCCGCCTTCTGACGTGGTTGGGAGCACGGGTCTGTTCGGGGTATGATCTATTCCGTTGCCGCGCGGGAAACCCCGCTGGCGACAGGCCCCTATAGCTCAGTCGGTAGAGCGTCTCCATGGTAAGGAGAAGGTCAACGGTTCGATTCCGTTTGGGGGCTCCAGCAGAAAAGGCCCCACCCGTGAGGGTGGGGCCTTTTTCATGTCCTAGTCCTTGTGGAGTCCCGGGACGCGCATCGCCAGGATCGCCATGTCGTCGGACGGGGCGTCCGACGCGAAGCGTTCCACCGCGCGCATGATGCGGGCCGCGACCGCGCCGGCCGTGAGGCCCGTGCAGGTCGTGAGGACGTCGGCGAGGCCGTCGTCGCCCAGCATGCGGGCGCCCTCACGGCGTTCGGTGACGCCGTCCGTGACGCACAGCAGGACGTCGCCCGGGTCGAGGGTGACCGTCTGCTCGTAGAGCTCCAGGTCGTCGATGACACCGAGGAGCGGCTGGGGTTCGGCCGCCGGTTCCACCGAGCCGTCCTGGCGCAGGCGCAGCGGGAGCGGGTGGCCGGCGCAGACGACCTTGAGTTCGGCGCTGCCGTCCTCCTGGGGGCGCATCTCGCCGTAGAGGAGGGTGAGGAAGCGGCTGCGGGCGCCTTCGTCGAGGATGGCGGAGTTGAGGCGCTCCAGGACCGCCGGGCCGCTGAGTCCCTCGCGGGCCAGGAGGCGCAGGGCGTGGCGGGCCAGGCCCGTGACCGCCGCCGCGTTCGGGCCCGTGCCGCAGACGTCACCGATGGCGAAGCCGTAGGCGCCGTCGCGGATGGGGAAGACGTCGTAGAAGTCGCCGCCGACCTCGTTGCCCTCGCCGGCGGCGCGGTAGATGACCTCGACCTCGACTCCCTCGATCGTGGGGAGTTCCGGCGGGAGGAGGCTGCGCTGAAGGGACTGGCTGATGGCCGTGCGCTCGGAGTAGAGGCGGGCGTTGTCCAGGGCCAGGGCGGCTCGGCGGGACAGGTCCTCGGCGAGTTCCAGGATCTCCTGGCGGAAGTGTTCGTCGGTGGGCTTGCCGAGGGTCAGCATGCCGATGACACGGTTGCGGGCGACCAGGGGGAGGACGACCGTCTCGCCGCCCACCGCGGATGCCGTGGCGAGGGTCGGGCCGATGCCTGGGGTGACCTGGTGGGTCGGGCCGCCGCTGAGGCCGAGGCTGCGCATGGAGCTGCGCAGGGCCGCCTGGTGGGCCACCTCGGCGGGGGCCGTCCAGACGCGGGCGCCGGGGGTGGGGACCGGGTCGGGCGGGGGGACCTTCGACAGCAGGGACTTGATGCCGTCGATGAGTTCCTCGTCCTCGTGCAGGACGTACGAGAGGTAGGGCTCGGAGGCCTGGTGGGCGATCGTGTAGACGGCGCACCAGGTGGCGAGGGTGGGGACCGTCATCTGGGCCATCAGGGCCAGGGTCTGGTCGCGGTCCAGGGTGCCGGCGAGCAGGTCGGAGGCCTCGACGAGGAAGTTCAGGGAGCCGCGGCGCAGGCGTTCCAGTTCGCCGAGGCGGGCCGATTCGACGGCGAGTGCGATGCGGTCGGCGGCGAACTGGAGGCGCAGGGCCTCCTCGTTGGAGTATCTGCCGGGGGCTTCGGCGGCGACGCCGAGGGAGCCGGTGAGGCGGCCCTCGACCTTCAGCGGGACCGTGACGACCGAGCGCATGCCCGTGCCGTTCAGCAGCGGCACCGCGCCGGGGACGGCCGTCAGGTCGTCGTGGACGGCCGGCATGCGGGCGGAGCCGTAGCGGCCGGAGCCTGCCTCGACGGGAACGCGGGCGAAGCGCTGGCGGGCGGAGGGCAGGCCCGTGGAAGCGCGGACCTCCAGTTCCGTCTCGTCGTCGGTGGCCAGCAGGAGGAACGCGGAGTCGCCGTCGAGCATGTCGCGGGCGCGTTCGACCGTGCGCTGGAGGAGGCCGTCGAGGTCGTCCGGGGCGGGGTAGCCGATGAACACCTCGAAGGGGTCGGTGCTCTGGCCCTCGGAGGTGGCGCCGGTGTCGGACGCGGGGACGCGCAGAGGCGTCTGAAGAACTGCCCGTTCGTGGTCGCGTACCAGGAGGCACACGGTTGACGGTTCGCCGCCGGTGTCGCGGACGCGCAGGTGGGAGGCGTAGACGGGGGTCACGCGGCCGTCGGCGGCGCGGATGCCGTAGCTGCCCTCCCAGCGGGAGAGCTGGAGTGCCTCCGCGATGCCGGTGCTGGTGCCCGGGGTGTGCGGCCAGGCCGCGAGGTCGGTCAGGGGCTTGCCGGTGACCTGCTCGGCCGGGTAGCCGAAGATGTCCTCGGCGTCCTCGTTCCAGGCGGTGATGTGGCCGGTGCGGTCGATCTGGACGACGGCCACGCGGACCCGGCCGTCGGCGAGGGGGAGGAGGTCCGCGGGGAGGGCCGGGCCGGCCGCGCGCGTGCCCACCGCCCGGGCCGGGAGGTCGAGTTGGAACCAGACGGTCTTGTGGGTGGGGGTGTACTCGACGCCCCAGTGGCCGGCGAGGGCCGCGCACAGCTGGAGGCCGCGTCCGCCCTCGCGGTCGGGGCTGCCCATGTTGATGGCCGAAGCCTGGAGCGGGATCTCCCGCTCGGGGTAGCGGTCGGCGACCTCGATGCGCACGCCCTCGTCGCTGCGCAGGCAGAGCAGGTCGGCGGAGGTGCCGGCGTGGACCACGGCGTTGGTCACCAGTTCGCTGGTGAGAACAACGGCGTCGTCGACGATGTCGGCGAAGCCCCAGCCCTGGAGGGTGTCGCGGACGAAGGAGCGGGCGCTCGCGACAGATCGCCCGACAGGCTCGAAACTGGCGGCCGCTCGCGCGGTGATCACAGAACTCCTCGACCGGTTCTCGACGTGCTGGGCTGCGTGGCCGACCGGCTCGCGCCGCTGTTGCGGCAGGCCGCCCGTCGGCCGGGGGTCCGGGGGCTGTCCCCCAGGGATCAGTCCGGTGGTCATGTGTGCGGCCGCCCCTCCGATGCCCGCTCGTCTTCGTGCCACCGCCCAGGCCGGACGGACCGGCGTGGCTGGACAGCCGGATGCAAGGTTACTTACCTTCGCGGTCCATGCGGATGCCGGTCTGCAGTGTTTCCGTCCGGAGGGTGTGCGGACGATGTGCGAAGCTGCCGAACTGTTATGGCCTGGTTCGGCCAGGGTGAAACACTGGGCAAGCTTCTTGTGAAAGTCCGGGCAGGCTGAGTGTCTTCTGCGTACGGGGGGCAGCAGCCCCCTGGGAACGGCCTGGTATGCAGGGCGGAGAATACGCAGTAGTAACCGGTACGCCGAGCGTGGTACCTCAGCACAGCAGTGACGGTCGACCCCTGCGGGAGGGACACAGTGGAGTCTGGCGCAGCGACGCGTGGCAAGAAGGCGCGCGCGAAAGGCGGACAGTCCCCAAGTAGTCAGGGCAAAGTGCGTAGCGGCACGACTGAAGTGGACACGGCAGCCCTGAACCGGCTGATGGTTGCCCTGGTGTCGATGCGGGACGGCAACTTCCGCAAGCGGCTCACCGTGTCCGGGGACGGCGTGATGGCCGAGATCGCGGCGGTTTTCAACGAGGTGGCCGACCGCAATCTGCATCTGACGGGTGAGCTCTCGCGCGTGCGGCGGATGGTGGGCCGGGAGGGCAAGCTCACCGAGCGGCTGGAGACGGGGGCCTGTGAGGGCTCCTGGGCGACCGCGATCGACAACTCGAACGCCCTGGTGGACGACCTGGTGCGGCCCGTTTCCGAGGTCAGCCGGGTGCTGTCCGCGGTGGCCGAGGGTGATCTGTCGCCGCGTATGGAGTTGCGGACGCAGGTGCCGGACGGGAACGGGCAGCCGCTGCGCGGCGAGTTCCTGAAGGTCGGGCGGACCGTCAACAACCTGGTCGACCAGCTGTCGACGTTCACCGACGAGGTCACGCGTGTGGCCAGTGAGGTGGGCACCGAGGGCAAGCTGGGTGGGCAGGCCCGAGTGCGTGGTATGTCGGGTTCGTGGCGGGATCTCACGGACTCCGTCAACACGATGGCGTACCGGCTCACCGCTCAGGTGCGGGATATCGCACTGGTGACGACGGCGGTCGCGAAGGGTGATCTGTCCCGCAAGGTCACGGTTCAGGTGGCCGGCGAGATGCTGGAGCTGAAGAACACCGTCAACACGATGGTGGACCAGCTCTCGGCGTTCTCCTCCGAGGTGACCCGGGTGGCCCGCGAGGTGGGCACCGAGGGTGCGCTGGGCGGGCAGGCGCAGGTGCCCGGGGTGGACGGTGTGTGGAAGGAGCTCACCGACTCCGTCAACACCATGGCGGGGAACCTCACGGCCCAGGTGCGCGGGATCGCGGAGGTGACGACGGCGGTCGCCAACGGTGACCTGTCGCGGAAGGTGACCGTGCAGGCGCGGGGCGAGGTCGCGCAGCTCGCCGAGACGATCAACCAGATGACCGAGACGCTGCGGATCTTCGCGGACGAGGTCACGCGTGTGGCCAACGAGGTCGGGGCCGAGGGGCGGCTCGGTGGTCAGGCGAATGTGCCGGGTGCGGCGGGGACGTGGAAGGACCTCACCGATTCGGTGAACACGGTCTTCCGGAATCTGACCACTCAGGTGCGGGACATCGCCGCCGTGACGACGGCCGTGGCCAACGGTGATCTGTCGCAGAAGGTCACCGTGGACGTGGCCGGCGAGATGCTGGAGCTGAAGAACACCGTCAACACGATGGTCGACCAGCTCTCCGCCTTCGGTGCCGAAGTGACCCGTGTGGCCCGCGAGATCGGTGTCGAGGGTGAGCTGGGCGGTCAGGCGCAGGTGCCGGGAGTGGCCGGGACCTGGAAGGACCTGACGGACTCCGTCAACACGGCGTTCCGGAACCTCACCGGACAGGTGCGGAACATCGCGCAGGTGACGACGGCGGTGGCCAACGGTGACCTCTCGCAGAAGGTCACGGTCGACGTCTCCGGCGAGATGCTCAAGATGAAGAACACCGTGAACACCATGGTGGATCAGCTGTCGTCCTTCGCCGACCAGGTGACCCGGATGGCCCGGGACGTGGGCACGGAGGGCCGTCTCGGCGGTCAGGCTCAGGTGGACGGCGTGTCCGGCACGTGGAAGGAGCTCACCGACTCCGTCAACTCCATGGCCGGGAACCTCACCTCCCAGGTGCGCAACATCGCGCAGGTGACGACGGCGGTGGCCCGGGGTGATCTGTCGCAGAAGATCGACGTGGACGCGCGCGGCGAGATCCTGGAGCTGAAGAACACCATCAACACGATGGTCGATCAGCTCTCGGCCTTCGCCGACCAGGTGACCCGGGTCGCGCGCGAGGTGGGTACGGACGGCCGGCTGGGCGGTCAGGCGCAGGTGCCCGGCGTCGCCGGTGTGTGGCGTGACCTCACCGATTCCGTGAACGGCATGGCCGGGAACCTCACCGCGCAGGTGCGCAACATCGCGCAGGTGGCGACCGCGGTGGCCCGGGGTGATCTGTCGCAGAAGATCGACGTGGACGCGCGCGGCGAGATCCTGGAGCTGAAGAACACCCTGAACACGATGGTGGACCAGCTGTCGTCGTTCGCCCAGGAGGTCACGCGTGTGGCCCGTGAGGTGGGTACGGAGGGCATCCTGGGCGGCCAGGCCGAGGTGCAGGGTGTCTCCGGCACCTGGAAGGACCTCACCCAGTCCGTGAACGGCATGGCGAACAACCTGACCATCCAGGTGCGCAACATCGCCGAGGTCACGACCGCGGTCGCCCGGGGTGATCTGTCGAAGAAGATCACCGTCGACGCCAAGGGCGAGATCCTCGAGCTCGTCACGACGGTCAACACGATGGTGGACCAGCTGTCCTCCTTCGCCGAGCAGGTGACCCGGGTGGCCCGCGAGGTGGGCACCGAGGGCATCCTGGGCGGCCAGGCGCACGTGCCCGGGGTCACGGGCATCTGGAAGGACCTGAGCGACAACGTCAACCTGATGGCCAAGAACCTCACCACTCAGGTGCGGAACATCTCCCAGGTCTCCGCTGCCGTCGCCAACGGCGACCTGACGCGGCAGGTCACGATCGAGGCGCGCGGTGAGGTCGCGCAGCTCGCCGACACCATCAACACGATGGTGAAGACGCTGAGTTCGTTCGCCGAGCAGGTCACCAAGGTGGCCCGTGAGGTGGGCACGGACGGCATCCTCGGCGGGCAGGCGCACGTGCCGGGTGTGGCCGGCACGTGGAAGGACCTGACCGAGTCCGTGAACCAGATGGCGTCCAACCTCACCGGCCAGGTGCGCAACATCGCCATGGTGACCACGGCCATCGCCAAGGGTGACCTGACGAAGAAGATCGACATCGACGCGCGCGGCGAGATCCTGGAGCTGAAGACGACCATCAACACGATGGTCGACCAGCTGTCGTCCTTCGCCGAGGAGGTCACCCGAGTAGCCCGCGAGGTGGGTACGGAGGGACAGCTCGGCGGTCAGGCACGCGTGCGTGACGTGGACGGCACCTGGCGGGACCTGACCGAGTCGGTGAACGAGATGGCCGGGAACCTGACCCGGCAGGTGCGTGCCATCGCGCGCGTGGCGACCGCGGTGACCCGCGGCGATCTGAACCTGAAGATCGACGTGGACGCGTCCGGGGAGATCCAGGAGCTCCAGGACTACATCAACAAGATGATCGCCAACCTGCGCGACACCACGATCGCCAACAAGGAGCAGGACTGGCTCAAGGGCAACCTGGCCCGGATCTCCGCGCTGATGCAGGGCCGCCGGGACCTGGAGGACGTGGCCTCGCTGATCATGAGCGAGCTGACGCCGGTGGTGTCCGCGCAGCACGGCGCGTTCTTCGTGGCGATGCCGCTCGTCGACGGCGAGGACATGAACGCCGCGGACGAGGACCAGTACGAGCTGCGCATGCTCGGCTCGTACGGCTACTCGATGGGCTCCATGCCGACGTCGTTCCAGCCGGGTGAGGCGCTGGTCGGGACGGCCGCCGAGGAGAAGCGCACGATCCTGGTGGAGAACGCGCCGAGCGGCTATCTGAAGATCTCCTCGGGGCTCGGTGAGGCGCCGCCCGCGCAGGTGATCGTGCTGCCGGTGCTGTTCGAGGGCAGCGTGCTCGGCGTCATCGAGCTGGCGTCCTTCACGCCGTTCACGCAGATTCAGAAGGACTTCCTCAACCAGATCGCCGAGATGATCGCGACGAGCGTCAACACCATCTCCGTCAACACCAAGACCGAGCTGCTGCTGGCGCAGTCGCAGGAGCTGACCGAGCAACTGCGTGAGCGTTCCGCGGAGTTGGAGCAGCGGCAGAAGGCCCTCCAGGCGTCCAACGCCGAGCTGGAGGAGAAGGCCGAGCTGCTGGCCCAGCAGAACCGCGACATCGAGGTGAAGAACACCGAGATCGAGGAGGCGCGCCAGGTCCTGGAGGAGCGCGCCGAGCAGCTCGCCGTGTCGATGCGCTACAAGAGCGAGTTCCTGGCGAACATGTCGCACGAGCTGCGTACGCCGCTCAACTCGCTGCTGATCCTGGCCAAGCTGCTCGCCGACAACGCCGAGGGGAACCTCTCCCCGAAGCAGGTCGAGTTCGCCGAGACGATCCACGGAGCCGGTTCCGACCTGCTCCAGCTCATCAATGACATTCTCGACCTGTCGAAGGTCGAGGCGGGCAAGATGGATGTCTCCCCGACGCGGATCGCGCTCGTCCAGCTCGTGGACTACGTGGAGGCCACCTTCCGCCCGCTGACCGCGGAGAAGGGCCTGGACCTGTCCGTCCGGGTGTCGCCGGAGCTGCCCGCGACGCTGCACACCGACGAGCAGCGGCTGCTCCAGGTGCTGCGCAACCTGCTGTCCAACGCGGTGAAGTTCACCGACTCCGGGTCGGTGGAGCTGGTCATCAGGCCGGCGCGGGACGACGTGCCGCAGAAGATCCGGGAGCAGTTGCTGGAGACCGGGTCGCTGACCGACCCGGACGCCGAGCTGATCGCGTTCTCCGTGACCGACACCGGAATCGGCATCGCGTCCAGCAAGATGCGGGTGATCTTCGAGGCGTTCAAGCAGGCCGACGGCACGACCAGCCGCAAGTACGGCGGTACGGGTCTCGGGCTGTCCATCTCGCGGGAGATCGCCCAGCTGCTCGGCGGTGAGATTTACGCGCAGAGCGAGCCGGGCCGCGGCTCGACGTTCACGCTGTACCTGCCGCTGCACCCCAGCGAACTGCCGCCGCAGGGCTACCAGCAGCAGCTCCCGGCCCTGGAGCCCGGTGACCTGATGGCAACGCCGGAGCTGTCCGAGCTGTCCGAGGTCGAGGTCGAGACGCCGGCCGAGGTGAAGTCGTACAACGAGACGCAGAACGGTCCGGCCGCCCTGTTCCGGCGGCGCCGCAGGATGCCGGAGCTGGCACCGCGCCCGGCGCAGCCGGAGCAGTGGACGCCCGCGGAGCAGGAGGCGGCGCCGAAGCCGCGGCGCGGCATCCGCTTCGGCGGCCAGAAGGTCCTGATCGTCGACGACGACATCCGCAACGTCTTCGCGCTGACCAGCGTCCTGGAGCAGCACGGCCTGTCCGTGCTGTACGCCGAGAACGGCCGTGAGGGCATCGAGGTCCTGGAGCAGCACGACGACGTGGCGGTCGTCCTGATGGACATCATGATGCCCGAGATGGACGGGTACGCGACGACCACGGCGATCCGCAGGATGCCGCAGTTCGCCGGGCTGCCGATCATCGCGCTGACCGCGAAGGCGATGAAGGGCGACCGGGAGAAGGCGATCGAGTCGGGCGCCTCCGACTACGTCACGAAGCCGGTCGACCCCGATCACCTGCTGACGGTGATGGATCAGTGGATGCGAGGGGAATGAGGGGAACGTTGGACCGTTACGCAACGTTGGCGGGAAGGTTCGGTGTTCACACGGAGTTGCGGACTCAGTGTGCGCATAGTCGTGTAGAAGTACGAGATCTGGGGAACCTTCTGGTCTCCTGCTGCGTTTCTGCTATGTGCACAGTGACATCCCGGTGACAGGGTGTGGCGACAGGCGGGGTGCGGCTACGATGACCGGCACAAGGACGGGCGGCGCAAGGGAGTCGTCCCCTGGGGCGGCACCCACCGGTGCGACCCCAGGTCCTGCGGACAGGGGAGGCCCCACGCCGGGGCGAGGAGGGCGGGCCATGGTGCAGAAGGCCAAGATCCTCCTGGTCGATGACCGGCCGGAGAATCTGCTTGCGCTGGAGGCGATCCTCTCTGCGCTCGATCAGACGCTGGTGCGGGCATCGTCCGGGGAGGAAGCGCTCAAAGCGCTGCTCACGGACGACTTCGCGGTCATTCTGCTGGATGTCCAGATGCCGGGCATGGACGGCTTCGAAACAGCCGCGCACATCAAGCGGCGGGAGCGGACCCGGGACATCCCGATCATCTTCCTCACCGCGATCAACCACGGGCCGCACCACACCTTCCGGGGTTACGCGGCGGGCGCGGTCGACTACATCTCCAAGCCGTTCGACCCGTGGGTGCTGCGTGCGAAGGTCTCCGTCTTCGTCGAGCTGTACATGAAGAACTGCCAGCTGCGTGAGCAGGCCTCGCTGCTGCGGCTCCAGTTGGAGGGCAACGGCAAGGACGCGGACGGTGAGGCCAAGGAGTCGGCCGGTCTGCTCGCCGAGCTCGCGGCCGTCGAGGAGCAGGCCGAGGCGCTGACCAAGCAGCTCAACGACGACTCGACGGACGCGGCGGCGGTGGCCACGGCGGCTCATCTGGAGCGCAAGCTCACGGGGTTGCGGCGGGCGCTGGACGCGCTGGAGCCGGGCACCGGGAGCACGTCGTCGGTGTCCTCGCAGAACTGACGCCCGGGCAGGCGTCGTTGCCCGCCCATGAGCGCGCGTCAGTTCTGTGCCTCTCCCGGAGCGACACGAACGGGTGAAGCCGTAGGCACACGTGTCCCTTGTCGTCTCCACCGGTAACCTCACACCCATGGCCTCACGTCCCTCCGCAGCCAAGAAGACGCCCGCGAAGAAGGCGGCCGCTTCGGCGAAGGCTCCGGCGAAGAAGGCCGCTGCCAAAAGGGCTCCAGCGAAAAGGGCGCCCGCCAAGAAGGCCGCGGCCAAGAAGGCCGCGCCCAAACCGGCTCCGAGCCCGACCGGGGGCATCTACCGGCTCGTGCGCGCCCTGTGGCTCGGGGTCGCACATGCCGTCGGCGCCGTCTTCCGCGGCATAGGGCAGGGCGCCAAGAACCTCGACCCTGCTCACCGCAAGGACGGCGTCGCCCTGCTGCTACTCGGTATCGCGCTGATCGTCGCCGCGGGCACATGGGCCGATCTGAAGGGCCCTGTGGGCGACCTGGTCGAGATCCTGGTGACCGGCGCCTTCGGCAGGCTCGACCTGCTCGTGCCGATCCTGCTCGCCGTCATCGCCGTGCGGTTCATCCGCCACCCGGAGAAGCCCGAGGCCAACGGACGCATCGTCATCGGCCTGTCCGCGCTCCTCATCGGCGTGCTCGGCCAGGTCCACATCGCCTGCGGCTCACCGGCGCGCGGCGAGGGCATGCAGGCCATAAGGGACGCCGGCGGCCTCATCGGCTGGGCCATGGCGACCCCGCTGTCGTACGCCATGGGCGACATGCTCGCCGTGCCGCTGCTCGTACTGCTGACGATCTTCGGGCTGCTGGTCGTCACGGCCACCCCGGTCAACGCCATCCCGCAGCGGCTGCGGCTGCTCGGGGTGCGGCTGGGGATCGTCCGCGACCCTGCCGACGACGAGTTCGGGGAGGACGACGAGCGCTACGACGAGCAGTGGCGTGAGGCGCTGCCCGCCCGGCCGCGCGGCAGGCGTGCGCCGGAGCCGACGGCGTACGACCCCGACAGCGCGGAGCAGGAGGCCCTCTCCCGGCGCCGCGGCCGTCCCCGGCGGTCGGCCGTGCCGCAGCCGGACATGGACCGGCCCAGGGACGCCGTGGACGTCGCCGCGGCGGCTGCCGCCGCGCTGGACGGGGCCGTCCTGCACGGGATGCCGCCCTCGCCGATCGTCGCGGACCTCACCCAGGGCGTGACCGTCGGGGACCGCGAGCCCACCACGCCGACGCCTGTCCCGGCCGCCCGGCCGCAGCAGGAGAAGGTCGAGCAGGACCAGCCCGAGCAGGAGAAGCCGAAGGCGGGCGTCCGCGACCTCACCAAGTCCCCGCCCGCCAAGCCCCGCGACCTGCCCCCGCGCGCTGAACAGCTCCAGCTGTCCGGCGACATCACGTACGCGCTGCCGTCACTCGACCTCCTCACGCGCGGGGGCCCCGGCAAGGCCCGCAGCGCCGCCAACGACGCCATAGTCGCCGCGCTCACCAACGTCTTCACCGAGTTCAAGGTGGACGCGAGCGTCACCGGATTCACGCGCGGGCCGACGGTCACGCGCTACGAGATCGAGCTCGGCCCCGCCGTGAAGGTCGAGCGGATCACCGCGCTGGCCAAGAACATCGCCTACGCCGTCGCCAGCCCGGACGTGCGGATCATCAGCCCGATCCCCGGCAAGTCCGCGGTCGGCATCGAGATCCCGAACACCGACCGGGAGATGGTCAACCTCGGTGACGTCCTGCGGCTCGCGGAGTCCGCGGAGGACGACGACCCGATGCTGGTCGCCTTCGGCAAGGACGTCGAGGGCGGCTACGTCATGCACTCGCTGGCGAAGATGCCGCACATGCTGGTCGCCGGCGCCACCGGCTCCGGAAAGTCGTCCTGCATCAACTGCCTGATCACCTCGATCATGATGCGGGCGACCCCCGAGGACGTCCGGATGATCCTCGTCGACCCCAAGCGGGTCGAGCTGACCGCCTACGAGGGCATCCCGCACCTGATCACCCCGATCATCACCAATCCCAAGCGGGCCGCCGAGGCGCTCCAGTGGGTCGTACGCGAGATGGACCTGCGCTACGACGACCTGGCCGCCTACGGCTACCGGCACATCGACGACTTCAACCGGGCCGTGCGCGAGGGCAAGGTCAAGGCGCCCGAGGGCAGTGAGCGCGAGCTCCAGCCGTACCCGTACCTGCTGGTCATCGTCGACGAGCTCGCCGACCTGATGATGGTCGCGCCGCGGGACGTCGAGGACGCGATCGTGCGCATCACGCAGCTCGCGCGCGCCGCCGGCATCCACCTCGTGCTCGCCACACAGCGGCCGTCGGTCGACGTCGTCACCGGCCTGATCAAGGCGAACGTGCCGTCGCGGCTGGCCTTCGCCACGTCGTCGCTGGCCGACTCGCGGGTCATCCTCGACCAGCCGGGCGCCGAGAAGCTCATCGGCAAGGGCGACGGGCTGTTCCTGCCGATGGGCGCCAACAAGCCGACCCGTATGCAGGGCGCCTTCGTGACCGAGGAGGAGATCGCGGGCGTCGTCCAGCACTGCAAGGACCAGATGGCGCCCGTCTTCCGGGACGACGTCACCGTCGGGACCAAGCAGAAGAAGGAGATCGACGAGGACATCGGTGACGACCTCGACCTGCTGTGCCAGGCGGCCGAACTGGTCGTCTCGACGCAGTTCGGGTCGACGTCCATGCTCCAGCGCAAGCTGCGCGTCGGCTTCGCCAAGGCCGGGCGGCTGATGGACCTGATGGAGTCCCGCAACATCGTCGGACCGAGCGAGGGTTCGAAGGCTCGTGACGTTCTTGTGAAGCCTGACGAGCTGGATGGCGTGCTCGCGCTGATCCGGGGGGAGTCTGAAGGGTAGGTAAGCGGGACACGCCGGTCGCCTCGCCGAGTGGTACTGCAATCGGGTGTCCGGATCGTGACTCACCCGTAAGGGATCATTGAGCAACCGTTTCCCGTCGGCGTACGTCAAGTTGAGGGAAGCGACGAACAGCTTCCCCACCATCGGAATGTCGGGCCATTCCGATGGCGTACAAAGTGCCACCGCCCGGTTGCCCCACCCTTTTGTACCCCCCCTAGACTGAACCTCCAGCACAGGCGGCTACACGCTCGAAAGGCGCCCCCGTGTCCATCGGCAACTCCCCTGAAGACGAGCGTCCGTTCGAAGACGAGCGCGTCGAAGAAGACCGCGAGGAAGCCCGCCCCTCCATCGGCCGTGCCCTTCAGCAGGCGCGAATCGCCGCTGGGCTGACCGTCGACGACATCAGTAGCGCCACCCGGGTCCGCATGAACATCGTGCACGCCATCGAGGCGGACGACTTCACCGCCTGTGGCGGGGACGTCTATGCCCGCGGGCACATCCGGACCCTGGCCAAGGCTGTCCACCTCGACCCCGCCCCGCTGCTCGCCCAGTACGGCGACGAGCACGGCGGGCGCCCGGCACCGACACCGGCTGCTCCCCTGTTCGAGGCGGAACGTATCCGTCCGGAGCGGCGGGGGCCCAACTGGACCGCCGCCATGGTCGCCGCGATCGTCGCCGTGATCGGTTTCGTCGGGTTCACGATGTTCCAGGGCGGCGACGACGGCGCCAACGAGGCGAACGTGGCCGAGGGCTCCACGCCCGGCGACTCCGCCTCCCCGACCACCAAGACCAAGAAGCCCGCCGACCCCGAGCCCGAGCCGTCCGACAGCGCCATCGCGGCCGCGCCGCAGGACAAGGTGACGGTCCAGGTGGCCGCCGTCGACGGCCGCAGCTGGATCGCCGCCAAGGATCACAACGGCCGGATGATCTTCGACGGCGTCCTCAAGCAGGGCGACACCAAGACCTTCCAGGACAGCTCGAAGGTCCAACTCGTCCTCGGTGACGCCGGCGCGATCGACCTCTTCGTCAACGGCAAGAAGATCAAGGACGACTTCCAGCCGGGCGCCGTGGAGCGCCTGACGTACACGAAGGGCGACCCCGAAGCCGGATAACCGGTCCGAGGGACGCAGTCACCACGGGGTTGGCCGGGAACGGCCAACCCCGTCGACGTGGGGTGTCAGCGGGACGAAGTACTCTAGAGCCCATGCCTGAACGCCGTACCGTCGCACTCGTCACCCTTGGCTGCGCCCGTAACGAGGTGGACTCGGAGGAGCTCGCAGGCCGTTTGGAGGCGGACGGCTGGCAGCTCGTGGAGGACGCCGGGGACGCGGACGTCGCTGTCGTGAACACCTGTGGCTTCGTCGAGGCCGCCAAGAAGGACTCCGTCGACGCCCTCCTGGAGGCCAACGACCTCAAGGGGCACGGCAGAACCCAGGCCGTCGTGGCGGTGGGCTGCATGGCCGAGCGGTACGGCAAGGAACTCGCCGAGGCCCTCCCCGAGGCCGACGGCGTCCTGGGGTTCGACGACTACACGGACATCTCGGACCGGCTCCAGACGATCCTCAACGGCGGCATCCACGCCTCGCACACCCCGCGCGACCGGCGCAAGCTGCTGCCGATCAGCCCGGCCGAGCGGCAGGAGTCGGCCGGCGCGGTCGCACTGCCCGGGCACGCCCCGGCCGACCTTCCGGAGGGCCTCGCTCCGGCTTCCGGCCCGCGCGCGCCCCTGCGCCGCCGCCTGGACGGCTCCCCGGTCGCCTCCGTGAAGCTCGCCTCCGGCTGCGACCGGCGCTGCTCCTTCTGCGCCATCCCGTCCTTCCGGGGCTCCTTCATCTCCCGCCGCCCGAGCGACGTGCTGAACGAGACGCGCTGGCTGGCCGAGCAGGGCGTGAAGGAGATCATGCTGGTCTCCGAGAACAACACCTCCTACGGCAAGGACCTCGGCGACATCCGCCTGCTGGAGTCGCTGCTGCCCGAGCTCGCCGAGGTGGACGGCATCGAGCGGGTCCGGGTGAGCTACCTCCAGCCCGCGGAGATGCGGCCGGGCCTGATCGACGTGCTGACGTCGACCCCGAAGGTCGCGCCCTACTTCGACCTCTCCTTCCAGCACTCCGCGCCCGGCGTGCTGCGCGCGATGCGCCGCTTCGGCGACACCGACCGGTTCCTGGAACTGCTCGACACGATCCGCAGCAAGGCGCCCGAGGCCGGCGTGCGCTCCAACTTCATCGTCGGTTTCCCCGGCGAGAGCGAGGCCGACCTCGCCGAGCTGGAGCGGTTCCTGAACGGCGCGCGGCTGGACGCCATCGGCGTCTTCGGCTACTCCGACGAGGAGGGCACCGAGGCGGCGACCTACGAGAACAAGCTCGACGAGGACGTCGTCGCCGAGCGGCTGGCCCGCGTCTCGCGGCTGGCCGAGGAGCTCGTCTCGCAGCGCGCCGAGGAGCGCGTCGGCCAGACGGTGCACGTGCTCGTCGAGTCCGTCGACGACGAGGAGGGCGTGTACGGCCGTGCGGCGCACCAGGCGCCCGAGACGGACGGCCAGGTGCTGCTCACGAGCGGCGCGGGTCTGAGCAGCGGCCGTATGGTCGAGGCGAAGGTGGTCGGTACGGAGGGCGTCGACCTGGTGGCCGAGCCGCTTCAGGGCTCGTTCGCGTCGTCGGCGTGTAGTGAGGAGGCGGGCAGATGACCGGTGCTCCGGCATCCGCGGCGGGAGGCCCCTCCGGCGCGAGGAGGGCCGCGGCGGGCCCGGCCTCGGGGAAGGCTCCCGGGGCTGCGATGGGCCGTGGGGCCGCGCGGTCGTCCGAGGGCGGAGCGCCCGGTGCGGCGCCCGGCGCGGGTGGCAGTGGGGCCGCTGTCGGTGACGGCTCGGAGAGCTCCGTCGTCGACGCGCAGGACGACGGGAAGCCCGCGCGGGGCGGGAAGCTGGCGGCCGCGGCCGTCAACCAGGCCAGCGTCTGGAACGTGGCCAACCTCCTGACCATGCTCCGGCTGATCCTCGTGCCGGCCTTCGTCGCGCTGATGCTCGCGGACGGCGGATACGACCCGGTGTGGCGGTCCCTCGCCTGGGCGGCCTTCGCCATCGCCATGATCACCGACCTCTTCGACGGCCATCTGGCGCGCAGGTACAACCTGGTCACGGACTTCGGGAAGATCGCCGACCCCATCGCCGACAAGGCGATCATGGGGGCGGCGCTGATCTGTCTGTCCGTGCTCGGCGATCTGCCGTGGTGGGTGACCGGCGTCATCCTCGGCCGGGAACTCGGGATCACCCTGCTGCGTTTTGTGGTCATCCGCTATGGCGTCATCCCCGCCAGTCGCGGAGGCAAGCTCAAGACGCTCACCCAGGGCGTGGCGGTGGGCATGTACGTGCTGGCGCTGACGGGGTGGCTGGCGACCCTGAGGTTCTGGGTGATGGCGGCAGCGGTCGTTCTGACCGTGGTGACCGGGCTCGACTATGTGAAACAGGCCATTGTGCTGCGCAGGCAGGGAATCGCCGAGCGCAAGGCCGCGTTGGAGGAGAAGGAAGCGTGAGTTCCACGGCCACCGACGTGGTACGACTACTCACGGTGAAGGGCAGGACGCTTGCCGTCGCTGAGTCGCTGACCGGCGGCCTCGTTGCGGCGGAGATCACATCCGTCCCCGGGGCGTCCAAGGTCTTCCGGGGCTCGGTGACGGCCTACGCCACCGAGCTGAAGCATGAACTGCTGGGTGTCGACACCACCCTGCTGGCGGCGCGAGGAGCGGTGGATCCGCAGGTCGCGGCCCAGATGGCGGCCGGAGTGCGCAAGGCGCTCGGCACGGACTGGGGGATCGCGACCACCGGTGTCGCAGGCCCCGAGCCGCAGGACGGACAGGCCGTCGGGACGGTTTTCGTCGCCGTGGACGGGCCCCTGAGGGCAGATTCCGGTTCTGCCGGCGGCGGAAAAGTGGAGGCTCTGCGGTTGAACGGCGACCGCGAGGAAATTCGTAGAGAGAGTGTACGGAGCGTACTCGCACTGCTCCTGAAGGAGCTTGCGGGCGAACAGACTGGGAATGAGCGGGCACAGGATACGGAACGGAACGGGGGGTTTTGATGTTTGCAGCCCTGAGTGAACACGACATCGCTCCCCGCACGGCCGCGGCGCAAGGCGGTACGGTGGGGCGTAATGGATGCGGCTACGCGGTCCGAGGAGGGAGCCACCGATGATTCTGCTCCGTCGCCTGCTGGGTGACGTGCTGCGTCGGCAGCGCCAGCGCCAGGGCCGTACTCTGCGCGAAGTCTCCTCGTCCGCCCGAGTCTCACTCGGCTATCTCTCCGAGGTGGAGCGGGGGCAGAAGGAGGCTTCCTCCGAACTGCTCTCCGCCATCTGCGACGCGCTGGACGTACGGATGTCCGAGCTCATGCGGGAAGTGAGCGACGAACTCGCCCTTGCCGAGCTGGCTCAGTCTGCTGCGGCCACCCCCAGCGAACCTGTGCCCACGCCGGTTCGTCCGATGCTGGGCTCTGTTTCGGTGACCGGTGTGCCACCGGAACGGGTGACCATCAAGGCGCCCGCCGAGGCGGTGGACGTCGTCGCCGCGTGACGCTTCGCGCGTGCGTGGCATGAACGAGCGGCGCCGACCAGGCGCCGAGAGTGGTGAGGCCCCGGCCGGGGTTCTCCGGGAGAGATCCGGAGGGGTGTCGGTCGGGGTTTTCGCTTGCCTGCGCACTGGGCAGGTTGTGCCCGATTTGTTTGCGTTTGCCCCTGGGGTGTGTGACGGTCATCGTTGAGGGGATGGCGGGGGACAGCTAAACGGAGGTGCGGATGTACGTCGTGAAGAGCCCGCTGTCCGACGCGAGCCTGAAGACCGTGTCCGAGGCGTTGCAGGGCGCCCTCGTCGACCTGGTGGACCTCGCCCTCGTGGCGAAGCAGATCCACTGGAACGTGGTGGGGCCGCGCTTCCGTTCCGTGCATCTCCAGCTCGACGAGGTCGTCGACATCGCGCGGAAGTACTCCGACACCGTGGCGGAGCGCGCCGCGGCGCTCGGGATCCCGCCCGACGGGCGAGCCGCGACCGTGGCCGTCGGCAGCGGCATCGGCGTGACCCCCGAGGGGTGGGTCGACGACATGACCGCCGTGCGGACGCTCGTCGAGGCACTGGGCGCGGTGATCACGAGGATGCGCGGGCGGATCGAGGCGACCGGTGAGCCGGATCCGGTGAGCCAGGACATCTTCATCGGGATCACGGCGGACCTGGAGAAGCATCACTGGATGTTCCAGGCCGAGAACGGGTGACCGCAGCGGGCACGGCAGCGGGCGACGGGCCGGCCGGAGGGCTCGCCGCTCGGCGTTGTGCTGCTCGCAGGCTCGCGGCTCGGTGCAAGGGGGTTCGGGGCAGTGGGGTGCGCGGTGCGCCTGTGTGCCGTTGGTGCGCCCTGTCCGCCGGCCCGAGCGGCCGAATAGCGTCGGGCTGGAGGTGGCGGCCATGGCGGGGATAGGGCGCTGGGGGGCCCGTGGAGCCGTGCTGGGGCTGGGGGCGCTGTGGTGGTGGGCGGTGCTGCGGCTGGCGGTCGCGCCCGGGGCCGGGGTGCTGGAGGCGACGGTCGCGGCCGGGGGCTGGGGGCTGAGTGTGCTGCCGGTGCATTGCGTGCCGAAGGGGCGGGCGAGTGGGGTGGTCGGTACGGGGCGGTGGCGGAGGGTGCTGGGAACGGGGGGCCGGGGTGTGGTGTCGCGGCGGGGGTGACATCGGGGGCGTGGGGGTCGTGGCGGGGGCGTGGGGTCGTGACCTGGGTGGGCGGGTGTGCGCTACCAGGGCATCGCGACACCGCCGTTCGGGCGGATGATCTGGCCCGTGGTGAAGGCCGAGGCGTCGGATGCCAGGTGGAGGACCGCGTGGGCGATGTCCTCCGGGGAGCCGACCCTGCCCAGGGGTGACATGCGGGCCATGACGGCCTCGGTGTGCGCCTGGGCCTCGCTGTCGTGGCGGTCGGTCATGGGGGTACGGATCCAGCCCGGTGCGACCGCGTTCACGCGGATGCCGTGCCGGCCGACCTCGGTCGCGAGGGTCCTGGTCAGCTGGACCACCGCCGCCTTGGCCGCGCCGTAGCAGAGCAGGCCGGGGGCGCCGGTGTCGACGGCACCGGAGGCCATGGTGACGATGCTGCCGCCGGTGCCCCGGGCGATCATCAGGCGGGCCGCCTCCTGGCAGGCGTACAGCACTCCCTTGAAGTTGACGTCGAGCACCCGGTCGAGGTCCTCGTCCCGGGTCTCCAGGACCGGGCTGCTGTGCATGATCCCGGCGACCGCGGCCAGGACGTCGAGGCGTTCGCAGGAGGTGACGGCCTGCCTCATCCGGGCGCGGTCGGTGACGTCGAGGTCGTGGGTGCGGGCCGTACCGCCGCCGTCCTTGATCAGGGCCGCCGTCTCGTGCAGGCCCTCGGTGTCGCGGTCCGCGCAGTGCACGGTGGCGCCCGCCTCCCCGAGCAGGAGCGCCGAGGCGCGGCCGATGCCGCTCGCGGCGCCGGTGACGAACGCGGTGCGGCCGGTGAGGTCGTACGCCGTGACGGGCATACAGGGACCGTACGAGCGTTTCTGACGGACCGTCAATTGGTGCGGCTTCGCCGCGGTGGGGGAGTGGCCGGGGCGGGGCCCGGCTGGCAGGTGGGACACCAGTACGTGGGGCGTTCTCGGGAGCCGTCGCCCTGGTCGGCGACGCGGACGGACGTGTGGCAGCGCAGACAGGGGCGAGGAGCCCGGCCGTAGACGAAGAGGTCCTGGCCGCGGCGGCCCGTCGTAGTGCGGATCGGGCGGTCGCGGTTGGTCTCCAGCAGCTTTTTGGCGAACGCGGGCAGCTTGGCGGCGCGCTCGGCGGGCAGGTCGCCGACGGGGACCCAGGGGGTGACGCCGAGCAGGAAGCAGAGCTCGCTCTTGTACACATTGCCGATACCGGCCAGGTTGCGCTGGTCGAGCAGGGCCTCGCCGAGGGGGCGGGCGGGGTCCTGGAGGAGGTTGGCGAGGGCCCGGTCGGGGTCCCAGTCCGGGCCCAGGAGGTCGGGGCCGAGGTGGCCCACCGCGCGGTGCTCGTCGGCCGTGCGCAGGAGTTCCAGGACGGGGAGACGGTAGCCGACGGCCGTGCGGTCGGTGGTGCCGAGGATCGCGCGGATCTGGTGGCCGGGGCCGCCGCTCCAGCGCCGGCCGTTCTCGTACACCTTCCAGGAGCCGTCCATCCGCAGGTGGGAATGCAGGGTCAGGCCGCCCTCGACGCGGGTCAGGAGGTGTTTGCCGCGCGGGGTGACGTCCAGGACCGTGCGGCCCGTGAGGTCCGCCGTGGCGAGCCGGGGCACCCGGAGATCGCTGCGGATCAGCACCTTGCCCGCGAGGGCGCCGTGCAGTCGCCTCGCGGTCTGCCAGACGGTGTCACCTTCGGGCATGGGTCAAGGGTGGCACGGGCGCGGGGCGATCAGGCGCGGAGGCGGAGTCCGCGGGGCGTCGCGATGAAACCCGCTCCTTCCAGGAGGGTGCCGATGGGGGAGGTCAGGGCCTGGGCGCCGTTGACGCGCTCCACCGTGACCGTGCCGAGGGAGCCCGCTCGGGCGGCTGCGGCGAGCGCCTCTGCGGCGGTGTGGAGGCGGGGGTCCTCCGTGGGGTCCCCGTCCGGGTCGGCGGCCCAGGCCAGCAGGGTCTTGCCGCCGCGCTCCATGTAGAGCGTCAGCTCACCGTCGACGAGCACCACCAGGGAACCCGCCTTGCGCCCCGGCTTGTGCCCGGCGCCGGTAGGAGGCTCGGGCCAGGCCAGGGCGGCGCCGTACGCGTTCGCCGGATCAGCGGCGGCGAGGACGACGGCCCGGGAGGCGGGGTCCGGGCGCGTGCGGCGGCCCGGGAACCCGGCACCGTACGGTGCGCCTCCGCCGTTCTGCCACGGCGGGGTGCCCTGCGGGGCGTAGTCCCGGGGCGAGACGTACTCGTCCCGGGACGGTTGCGGGGCCGGGGTGACGTAGGCGGGACCGAGGCCGGGGAATCCGTCGGGGCCGGGGTCGCCGGGGTGGTCGTTGGACGGGAGTGAGTCGTCCAGTCCGGCGAAGTCGTGCGCGGGGAACGGGTCGAGGTCGGGGCCCGGAGGGGGGCCGGGCAGGTCCTCGCCGCGGTCTCGGGCGTTGGACACCGCGCGCAGGCGGTCCACGGCACCGTCCATCGCGAACTGTGCGGCGCCGAGACCCTCCACGACGTAGCCGCGGCGGGCCTGGCCGCTCTCCTCGAAGGCGGACAGGACGCGGTACGTCGCCGAGAACCCGCCCTCGACGCCCTCCGCCGAGACCGCGCCCCTGGTCACCACGCCGTGCCGGTCGAGGAGGGTGCGGGCGAGGGCGTGGGCCCGCACCGTGAGGTCCGGCTCGTGGGCCGGGAGCAGCGACCAGCGGCCCGCGACGGTCGGCGGGCCGGAGCGGGAGGCCGGGCGGGCCGCGGCCGTCAGGGAGCCGTAGCGGCCGCGCGGGACCGTGCGCTTGGCGCGGTGGGCCGTGGAGCCGGCGGTGCGGCCCGAGCCGAGCAGGGAGCGCATGGGAGAGAGCGTGTCGTTGGTCAGGCGTCCGGACCAGGCCAGGTCCCAGAGGACGTCGGCCAGTTGGGGGTCGGTGGCGTCGGGGTGGGTGGTGGCGCGGACCTGGTCGGCGATCTGGCGGAAGAACAGGCCGTAGCCGCCGGAGAGGGTGTCCAGGACGGACTGGTGGAGAGCGGTCAGCTCCAAGGGGTGCGGGGGCGGCAGGAGCAGGGGAGCCGCGTCCGCCAGATAGAGGGAGACCCAGCCGTCCTTGCCGGGGAGGGAGCCCGCCCCGGCCCAGACCACCTCTCCGGCGGCGGTGAGCTCGTCCAGCATGGCCGGGTTGTAGTTCACGACCCGGGAGGGCAGGACGAGCTTCTCCAGGGCGGAGGCGGGCACGGACGCGCCCTGCACCTGCTCGATGGCGCGCACCAGGCCGTCGATGCCGCGCAGGGAGTGCCCCTTGCCGATGTGCTGCCACTGGGGAAGGAACTGGGCGAGTGCGGCCGGCGCCACCGGCTCCAGCTCATGGCGCAGGGCGGCCAGCGAGCGGCGGCGGAGCCGGCGCAGCACGGCCGCGTCGCACCACTCCTGGCCGATCCCGGCCGGGTGGAACTCGCCCTGGACGATCCGGCCCGCCGCGGCCAGCCGCTGGAGGGCGCCCTCGGTGACGGCCACGCCCAGGCCGAAGCGAGATGCCGCCGTGGTCGAGGTGAACGGGCCGTGGGTGCGGGCGTAGCGCGCGAGGAGGTCGCCGAGCGGGTCCTTGACGGGCTCCGTGAAGGCTTCCGGGACGCCGACCGGCAGGGCGGTGCCCAGTGCGTCGCGCAGCCGGCCCGCGTCCTCGATCGCCGCCCAGTGGTCCCTGCCCGCGATCCGGACCCGGATGGCGCGGCGGGCGCCGGCCAGTTCCTGAGCCCAGTGCGGATCGGCGCCCCGCTCGGCCAGCTCCTCCTCCGTGAGCGGGCCGAGGAGGCGGAGGAGGTCCGCGACGCCTTCGGCGTCCTTGACGCGGCGGTCCTCGGTCAGCCACTGAAGCTCCCGCTCCAGCTCCGTCAGCACCTCCGCGTCGAGCAGCTCACGCAGTTCCGCCTGGCCCAGCAGCTCGGCCAGCAGCCGTGAGTCCAGCGACAGGGCGGCGGCCCGGCGCTCGGCGAGCGGTGAGTCGCCCTCGTACAGGAACTGGGCGACGTAGCCGAAGAGGAGGGAGCGAGCGAACGGGGACGGCTCGGCAGTGGTGACCTCGACGAGGCGCACCTTGCGGGACTCCAGGTCGCCCATCAGCTCGACGAGACCGGGAACGTCGAAGACGTCCTGGAGGCACTCGCGGACCGCCTCCAGGACGATCGGGAACGAGCCGAACTCGCTCGCCACCTGGAGCAGCTGGGAGGCGCGCTGGCGCTGCTGCCACAGCGGCGTGCGCTTGCCCGGATTGCGGCGCGGCAGCAGCAGCGCGCGGGCGGCGCACTCGCGGAACCGGGCCGCGAACAGGGCCGAGCTGCCCACCTGGTCGGTGACGACCTGGTCGACCTCGCCCTTGTCGTAGACCACGTCCGCCGCGCCGACCGGTGCCTGCTCGGCGTCGTACTCCCGGCCCATCTTCACCGGCTCCTGGTCGAGCAGGTCCAGGCCCATCAGGTCGGCGTCCGGCAGGCGCAGCACGATGCCGTCGTCGGCGTGCATGACCTGCGCGTCCATGCCGTAGCGCTCGGAGAGCTTCGCGCCGAGCGCGAGGGCCCAGGGGGCGTGCACCTGGGCGCCGAAGGGGGAGTGCACGACCACGCGCCAGTCGCCGAGCTCGTCGCGGAAGCGCTCCACGACGATGGTCCGGTCGTCCGGGACGTGTCCGCAGGCCTCGCGCTGTTCGTCCAGGTACGACAGCACGTTGTCCGCCGCCCAGGCGTCCAGGCCGGCGGCGAGGAGGCGGAGCCGGGCGTCGTCCTTGGGCAGCGAACCGACCTCGCGCAGGAACGCGCCCACCGCCCGGCCCAGTTCGAGCGGGCGGCCCAGCTGGTCGCCCTTCCAGAAAGGCAGCCGGCCCGGTACGCCCGGGGCCGGGGAGACCAGGACGCGGTCGCGGGTGATGTCCTCGATGCGCCAGGAGCTCGTGCCCAGCGTGAAGACGTCGCCCACACGGGACTCGTAGACCATCTCCTCGTCGAGCTCACCGACCCGGCCGCCGCCCTTCTTGGGATCGGCGCCGGCGAGGAAGACGCCGAAGAGGCCGCGGTCGGGGATCGTGCCCCCGGAGGTGACGGCGAGGCACTGTGCGCCGGGGCGGCCCGTGATCTCGCCGGTGACGCGGTCCCACACCACGCGCGGGCGCAGCTCGGCGAACGCGTCGGACGGATAGCGGCCGGCCAGCATGTCGAGGACCGCCGTGAAGGCGGACTCGGGGAGCGAGGCGAAGGGGGCGGCCCGTCGGACGGCCGCGAGGAGGTCGTCGAACTGCCAGGTGTCCATGGCCGTCATCGCGACGATCTGCTGGGCCAGGACGTCCAGCGGGTTGGCGGGGACCCTGAGGGACTCGATGGCGCCGGTCCGCATGCGTTCGGTGACCACCGCCGCCTGCACCAGGTCGCCGCGGTACTTCGGGAAGACCACGCCGGTGGAGACCGCGCCCACCTGGTGGCCTGCCCGGCCGACGCGTTGCAGGCCGGAGGCCACCGAGGGGGGCGATTCGACCTGGACCACCAGGTCGACCGCGCCCATGTCGATGCCCAGTTCGAGACTGGACGTGGCTACGACCGCGGGCAGGCGGCCCGCCTTGAGGTCCTCCTCGACCAGGGCACGCTGCTCCTTGGACACCGAGCCGTGGTGCGCACGCGCGATGACCTGTGGCGCCCCATGGGCGGCTCCCGAGCCGCCCATGAGCTCGGCGGGGGAGTGGTGCTCGTCGAGGGTCTCGCCCGTGGCTCGCTCGTACGCGATCTCGTTCAGGCGGTTGCACAGGCGCTCCGCAAGGCGGCGGGAGTTCGCGAAGACGATCGTGGAGCGGTGGGACTGGACGAGGTCGGTGATCCGCTCCTCGACATGCGGCCAGATCGACGGGCGCTCGGCGCCCTCCGAGCCGTCCGCCACCGGGGAGCCGCCCAGCTCGCCCAGGTCCTCGACCGGGACGACCACGGAGAGGTCGAACTCCTTGCCCGACTCCGGCTGGACGATCTCCACCTTGCGGCGGGGCGAGAGGAAACGGGCCACCTCGTCGACCGGGCGGACCGTCGCGGAGAGGCCGATGCGACGGGCGGGCTTCGGAAGGAGGTCGTCCAGCCGCTCCAGGGACAGCGCGAGGTGGGCGCCGCGCTTGGTGCCCGCGACCGCGTGCACCTCGTCGAGGATCACCGTGTCCACGCCGGTCAGCGCGTCGCGTGTGGCCGAGGTCAGCATCAGGAACAGTGATTCGGGGGTGGTGATCAGGATGTCCGGCGGGCGGGTGGACAGGGCGCGGCGCTCGGCGGCGGGCGTGTCACCCGAGCGGATGCCCACCTTGACCTCGGGCTCGGGCAGGCCCATGCGTACGGACTCCTGGCGGATGCCGGTCAGGGGGCTGCGGAGGTTGCGCTCGACGTCCACGGCCAGGGCCTTCAAGGGGGAGATGTACAGGACCCGGCAGCGCTTCCTGGGGTCGGCGGGGGGAGGGGTCGAGGCGAGCTGGTCCAGGGCGGCGAGGAAGGCGGCCAGGGTCTTGCCGGAGCCGGTGGGGGCGACGACCAGTACGTCCGAGCCCTGGTGGATGGCCTGCCACGCGCCGGCCTGGGCGGTGGTGGGCGCGGAGAAGGCGCCCGAGAACCAGGCGCGGGTCGCGGGGGAGAAGGCGTCCAGGGCTCGGTGTGCGTTGCTGGCCATGCGTCCATCGTGCACCTCGCCACTGACAACGGGGTCTGCGGCGGTTGGGCCGGGGTTCTGCTCGCCGGTGGTGGGCGCGGGTGGGGGAGGCTTGCCGCCGTGGGTTCCGGGCCGCGGACAATGGTCGTATGAGCGAGCGCGCACGGCACTGGCAGTACGACGAGCTGCCCGGGGTGGACCTGCTGCGGGCCCGGTATGTGCACAAGACTTTCGTGCGGCACACGCACGAGAACTTCGTGATCGCTGCCATCGCCGACGGGGTGGAGGTGTTCCACCACGGTGGGGGTGATCAGTACGCGGGAGCCGGGGCACTCGCGCTGGTGAATCCGGACACTCCGCACACCGGGCGGGCCGGTGTGCCCGAGGGGTGGCGGTACGGGGCCGTGTATCCGCCCGTCGACGTGGTGGCGGAGATCGCGGCCGAGACCACGACGCTGCGGGGGACGCCCGGGTTCGTCAGCCCGGTGGTGGATGATCCGTATGCCGTCGGGCTGGTGCATCAGGTGCTGCGCGCCGCCGACGAGGGCAACCCGCTGGCCGCGGACACGCTGCTGCGGGTCGCCGTGACCAGGTTGCTGAGGCTGAACGGTGGGCCCATGCCGCGACGGGAGGTGCGCACGGCGGGGGCCCGGACCGCCGCACGCGCGCGTGCGCTGCTGGAGGAGCGGATGGCGCGGCCGCCGAGCCTGGAGCGGTTGGCGGCCGAGCTCGGGACCAGTCCGTTCGCGTTGCTGCGGGCCTTCCGGGACGCCTACGGGATGCCGCCGCACGCGTGGCTCACCGACGCACGGGTACGGCGGGCGCGGCGGATGCTGGACCTGGGGACGGCGCCCTCGGAGGTCGCCGTGGCCGTGGGGTTCACCGATCAGCCGCACCTCAACCGGCACTTCAGCCGGATGGTCGGTGTGCCCCCGGGGGCGTACCAGCGTGAGCGCAAGAACGTACAAGACGTGCGGTAGCGGCCCCTCGTAGCGTGCGGGGCGTGGCAGATCGGACAGCTGTTTCAGATACAGAAACCGGTGGGAAGGCGGACCGTGCCGTCGTGCGGGACGCTCTGGGCGTCGGGGTGGCCGTCGGGCTCTCCGGGTTCGCCTTCGGCGTGACGTCGGCCGGCAGCGGACTCACGCTGATGCAGACGTGCGCGCTCAGTCTGCTGGTGTTCACCGGGGCGTCCCAGTTCGCCCTGGTGGGAGCGCTCGCGGCCGGTGGCGGCCCGTTCACGGCGGCGGCCGGGGCCTTCTTCCTGGGCGTGCGGAACGCCTTCTACGGACTGCGTCTGTCGCAGTTGCTGGCCCTCCCGCGCGCGGTACGGCCGTTCGCCGCCCAGTGGGTGATCGACGAGACGGCCGCCGTCGCGCTGGCACAGCCCACGCGGCGCGCGGCGCGGCTCGGGTTCGTCGTGACCGGGCTGAGCCTGTACGTGCTGTGGAACCTCACCACGCTGCTCGGTGCCCTGGGCGCCGGAGCGATCGGGGACACCGGCGCGTGGGGGCTGGACGCCGCGGGGCCCGCGGTGTTTCTGGCGCTGCTCGCGCCGATGCTGAAGACCGGCACCGAGCGGGCCGTCGCCGGGCTCGCCGTGCTGCTGGGGCTCGGGCTGCTGCCCGTGCTGCCCGCCGGTGTGCCGGTTCTGATGGCCGCGCTGGCGGCGCCGGTCGTGCTCTGGGCGGACGGCCGGCGCAAGGGACGGGGGATTGAAGGGTGAACGTCTGGATCGCGATCGGTGTGACCGTCCTCGGGTGCTACGCCGTCAAGCTGGCCGGGCTGCTGGTGCCCGCCGGGGCTCTGGAGCGGCCCGTGGTGAAGCGCCTTGCCGCGTTGCTGCCCGTCGCGCTGCTGGCGGCCCTCACGGCCCAGCAGACCTTCGCCGACGGTCAGGTGCTGGTCCTGGACGCGCGGGCCGCCGGGCTCGGAGCCGCGGCCGTGGCGCTGGTGCTGCGCGCCCCGTTCCTGCTCGTCGTCGCGGCAGCCGTCCTGGTGACCGCCGGTGTGCGGGCCATGGGCGTGGGGTGATCAGCCGACGGGACGGCCGTGGGACCGGAGCGTGCGCAGGGCCTCGACCGTCACCAAGGGGCGTGCCTCCAGGGCAGGCGCCGGGGCCCACCGACGCCATCGGACGGGCCAGCCGCCGTCCTCCTGTTGCTGGGACGCGAGGTGGTCCAGGGAGCGCGTCATCTCGTCGTCCGTGAACCACGCGCGCGCGAGCGACTGCGGTGTCCTCGCGTAGTCGTACGGGAAGTGGTGCTCGCCCGGGGCGTAGCCGGGTGAGACCGGGTACGCGTCCAGGCCGTCGGGGTCCAGGGCCGCGAGACGGTGTGCGCGTACCAGGCGGCCCAGGCGGTCGGCGGCAGCCTCCGCGCGCGGGCGGTCGGGGGCGGAGTCGAGGAAGGCCACGGCGGCCTCGATCTCGTACGGGTGGGACTCCTCCAGGGACTCGACCGCCTGCCAGCAGAAGTCAGTGGCCCGGAACAGCCAGGCGTGCCACACCTCGTTGCGATGCAGCAGCCCCACCACCGGCCCGGTGGCCAGGAGAGCGCTGGGCGGGTCGTCCACGACCGGCACGAAGGGGGCCGTCGGGTAGCCGCGCTGGCTCGGGTGGATCGCCGGGAGGGCACCGTCCGCCGTGGAGACGGACGTCAGGTAGCGGCAGATGCGCTCCACACGCTGTCCGGCGCAGCGTCCCACGGCGTCCAGGACGCGCAGGGCGTGGGCGGTGTGCAGCGGCTGGCTGACCGGGCCGCGCAGATCGGGCTCCAGCGCGTGGCCGTATCCGCCGTCCTCGTTGCGGTAGGCGTCCAGGGCGGTCTCCACCGGGTCGGCGGCGCCGCCCCCGAAGTGGTGGGCGAAGAGGCGCTGCTCGAGCACGCGCGCGGTGAGCCAGACGAAGCGTTCCGCGCGCGCCACGGGGGTGTGCGGCGCGGGCGACGGGGGGAGTGGGGGAGCTCCTGTTTCGGCCATGGGTCAGACCGTAGGGCGGAAAACGGTGCCGGCAGGCGGTCCCGGCTCAGGCCCACCCCCACGGGCGGGATACTTGAGTCATGCGGTTGACGGTCTTCTGGCAGCGGATGGCGGAGCACTTCGGTCCGGGCTACGCCGACACCTTCGCACGCGACCATGTGATGTCGGATCTCGGCGGGCGCACCGTGCACGAGGCCCTCGACGCCGGCTGGGACGCCAAGGAGGTCTGGCAGGTGGTGTGCGCGGTGATGGACGTGCCGAGGGAGAAGCGTTGACCAGTCGTGGAGACCGCTGACTGACGGCCCACGAAGATCGCAGGCGGGCAGACGGCTGTCGGTGGTGTGGGCGAGACTTGGTGCGTGGCACGCACTGACGAGACCGGGCAGGAAGCCCAGCAGTCCTCCCCGTTCGGTACGACTCCGCCCGCCCCGCCCCCCGTCGGCGGGGCCGCCGGGCCGAACGGCCGTATGCCGCGCTGGCTGCCGCGTGCCCTCGTGCTGGCACTCGCCCTCGTCGCCGTCTTCCAGCTGGGAAGCTGGGCCTTCCACCAGCTCACCGGCCTACTGATCAACATCCTCATCGCGTTCTTCCTGGCGCTCGCCATCGAACCGGCGGTGAGCTGGATGGCCTCGCGCGGCATGCGCAGAGGACTGGCCACGTTCGTCGTCTTCATCGGCGTGATCATCGTGGCGGCGGGCTTCGTCACGCTGCTCGGCTCCATCCTGGCGGACCAGATCATCAAGATGATCGAGGGTTTCCCGGACTACCTCGACTCCGTCATCAACTGGGTCAACACGCACTTCAAGACCGACCTGAAGCGCGTGGACATCCAGGAGGGCCTGCTCCGCTCCGACTGGCTGCGCAACTACGTGCAGAACAGCGCCACAGGTGTCCTGGACGTGTCCGCCCAGGTCATCGGGGGCCTCTTCCAGCTGCTGACGATCGCGCTGTTCTCGTTCTACTTCGCCGCGGACGGCCCGCGCCTGCGCCGCACGATCTGCTCCCTCCTGCCGCCCGCACGGCAGGCCGAGGTGCTGCGCGCCTGGGAGATCGCCGTGAACAAGACCGGCGGCTACATCTACTCGCGCGGCCTGATGGCACTGATCTCCGGCGCGGCACACTTCGTCCTGTTGCAGGCCCTGGACGTGCCCTACGCGCCCGTGCTCGCCGTGTGGGTGGGCCTGGTGTCGCAGTTCATCCCCACCATCGGCACGTATCTCGCGGGCGCGCTGCCCATGCTGATCGCGTTCACGGTCAATCCCTGGTACGCGCTGTGGGTGCTGATCTTCGTGGTGATCTACCAGCAGTTCGAGAACTACGTGCTCCAGCCGAAGCTGACGGCCAAGACCGTCGACATCCACCCCGCGGTCGCCTTCGGCTCGGTCATCGCGGGCACCGCGCTCCTGGGCGCGGTCGGCGCGCTGATCGCCATCCCCGCCATCGCCACGCTCCAGGCCTTCCTGGGGGCGTACGTGAAGCGGTACGACGTCACGGACGACCCCCGGGTCCACGGCCATCACCGACGCGGTGAGGGGCCGAGCCTCGTCGCGCGCGCGAGGCAGCTGTGGGCACGGCGGGCAGGGACGGAGCGGCCCGGCGGCGGGGGCTCCGAGGGCGGGGGCTCCGGGAAGACCCCGGTCTGAGTCGCTGCGCCCTGCCGCACGGAGGTGCCGCGTGGTGCGCTTGACACGAAAATCGAACATCCATTCTTATGGAGTCTCCGGTGCAGCTCAACGACGGGCGTTTCGACGTACTTTGGGTGGAGAAGTGCCCGAGTTATCCACAGGCCGGACGTGCGTCGAGGCGCATTGTCAGTGGCAGGCGTTAGCGTCTTTGACGTGAAGCGATCGACTCAAGCAAATCGGGTGGAACCCATGGCAGGAACCGACCGCGAGAAGGCCCTGGATGCCGCTCTCGCACAGATTGAACGGCAATTCGGCAAGGGCGCGGTCATGCGCATGGGCGACCGGACCAACGAGCCCATCGAGGTCATCCCGACCGGATCCACCGCCCTCGACGTGGCCCTCGGCGTGGGCGGCCTGCCCCGCGGCCGTGTCGTGGAGATCTACGGACCGGAATCCTCCGGTAAGACCACCCTCACCCTGCACGCGGTGGCGAACGCGCAGAAGGCCGGAGGCCAGGTCGCCTTCGTCGACGCGGAGCACGCCCTCGACCCCGAGTACGCGAAGAAGCTCGGTGTCGACATCGACAACCTCATCCTCTCCCAGCCGGACAACGGCGAGCAGGCGCTGGAGATCGTGGACATGCTGGTCCGCTCCGGAGCCCTCGACCTCATCGTCATCGACTCCGTGGCGGCGCTCGTCCCGCGCGCGGAGATCGAGGGCGAGATGGGCGACAGCCACGTGGGTCTTCAGGCCCGCCTGATGAGCCAGGCCCTGCGGAAGATCACCAGCGCGCTCAACCAGTCCAAGACCACCGCGATCTTCATCAACCAGCTCCGCGAGAAGATCGGCGTGATGTTCGGCTCGCCGGAGACCACGACCGGTGGCCGGGCGCTGAAGTTCTACGCCTCGGTGCGCATCGACATCCGCCGCATCGAGACTCTGAAGGACGGCACGGACGCGGTCGGCAACCGCACCCGCTGCAAGGTCGTCAAGAACAAGGTCGCGCCGCCCTTCAAGCAGGCCGAGTTCGACATCCTCTACGGCCATGGCATCAGCCGCGAGGGCGGCCTGATCGACATGGGCGTGGAGCACGGCTTCGTCCGCAAGGCCGGCGCCTGGTACACGTACGAGGGCGACCAGCTCGGCCAGGGCAAGGAGAACGCGCGCAACTTCCTGAAGGACAACCCCGACCTGGCCAACGAGATCGAGAAGAAGATCAAGGAGAAGCTGGGCGTCGGCGTGCGTCCCGAGGAGCCGGCCGCCGAGCCGGGCACGGACGCGGCGGCCTCCCCGGCACCGGCCGACGCGGCGGCGGTCCCCGCTCCGGCAGCGGCCAAGTCCGCCAAGTCCAAGGCCGCCGCAGCCAAGAGCTGACCCGTGACACGACGAACCGACTGGGCGGAGTACGAGTACGCCGCCTCCGGTGCCCCACGGGGGAGGGGCACCGGAGGGGAGAGGGGCTCGGCCGTGGACGGGGAGGACGCGCACGGGGACGACGGTCCGTACGGGGACGACCGGCTGTACGGGGACGCCTCCCAGGGCAGCGGCTCATCCCGCAGAGGCTCACGCGGAGGCGGCTTTTCCAGGGACGGCTCGCGTGGCGGCGAGTCGTCTGACGGGCGTGGACGCGGGCGCCGCCGGCGCGGCTTCGGCGCGGCGGCCGAGGACGGAGGTTCCCTCTCCTCGTCGAGGGCCGAGCAGGGGGAGCCTCCGGGGGACCCGGTCGAGCAGGCTCGGGCGATCTGCCTGCGCCTGCTCACCGGGACCCCGCGGACCCGCAAGCAACTCGCCGACGCCCTGCGTAAGCGGCAGATCCCGGACGACGCCGCCGAGGAGGTGCTGTCGCGGTTCGAAGAAGTCGGCCTCATCAACGACAGCGCCTTCGCGGAGGCCTGGGTGGAGTCCCGGCACCACGGCCGGGGGCTGGCGCGGCGTGCGCTCGCCCGGGAGCTGCGGACCAAGGGCGTCGACTCCACGCTGATCGACGAGGCCGTCTCCCAGCTCGACTCCGAGCAGGAGGAGGCGACCGCGCGGGAGCTCGTCGCGCGGAAGCTCCGCTCCACTCGTGGGCTCGACCGGGACAAGCGCCTCCGGCGCCTCGCGGGCATGCTCGCCCGCAAGGGCTACTCCGAGGGCCTGGCCCTGCGCGTGGTCCGGCAGGCGCTGGAGGAGGAGGGCGAGGACACGGAGTTCCTCGGGGACGAGGGGGTCTGAGGCGAGGCGGGCCCCTCATGGGGCCGCGCCCGCTGTCGAGCCCCGCGATCACACCACCGGCAGCCCCGCCGCCCGCCAGGCCTGGAACCCGCCGACCAGATCGGTGGCCCGGTGCAGTCCCAGCTGGTGCAGGGACTGGACCGCCAGGCTGGAGGCGTACCCCTCGTTGCAGATCACGACGACGCGCAGGGAGTGGCTCGTGGCCTCCGGGAGACGATGGCTGCCCTGCGGGTCGAGGCGCCACTCCAGCTCGTTGCGCTCGACGACGAGGGCGTCCGGGATCAGGCCGTCCCGTTCGCGCAGGGCCGCGTAGCGGATGTCCACCAGCAGTGCGTCACCGGACCGAGCGGCCTCGTACGCGTCCTGCGGCTCGACCCGCTCGTAGCCCGCCCGTACGCGCTCCAGCAACTCGTCGATGCCGACGGCACGGTGGACACGGCCGCTGCCATCGCCGCCGCTGCCGTCGTCGCTCACCCGCTCATGCGTCGCGCTCACTGCCAGTCCTCCGGTCGTTCCACCTGCTCGAGCCGCAGGATCGACCCGCTGCGGCTGTAGCGGCGGATCTGCGGCAGGGGCGGGTAGTAGGCGTGGACGGAGACCGCGTGCCGGTCGAGGGACTCGTTGAGCACCTCGTGGACGTGGTGACGGCCGAAGGCGCGGCCCTGGCCGGACGGCAGCCGGCGTTCGCGGTCGACACCGTCGGTGAGTTCCAGGGTCTTCCAGCCGTCGGTGGGCAGCCGTGCGGCGAGCGAGTTCTCCTTGAGCTCGCCCGACGCGGTCAGGAAGGCGCCGACGGAGTCGGCGTGGTCGTGCCAGCCGGTGCCCGAGCCGGGTGGCCAGCCGATCAGCCAGGCCTCGCTGCCACCGGGCCCCTCCAGCCGCACCCAGGTGCGGCCTTCCGGGTCGAGCGGCAGGGAGGCGATCAGCTCGGTGTCGGCGGCCGTGCGCCGCACGAAGTCGAAGAGGTCGGCCTGAGTGGGCGCCGAAACGGCGGAGGAGACAGACGAGGAGCCGGAAACGGAGCCGGAAGAGGAGACATCGGGGGATGCGGAGGGGGATACAGACACGGGTGCCGTCCTGAAGGTCCTGATGAGGGTTCGCGAGTCAGGCGCGTCGGCCGAGGCAGACAGAGCGCGGCGCGCGCACAGAGGAAGAGGGATGCGAAGTCAGCAGGACGGGCGACACACGCAGCCCGCATAGCGGACGAGGTCCATATGGACCCTCCGCCACAGGCGCACACAGGTGTCGGTCACGCACCGGAGTACACCATGACCGCCCGGACCGGTCAACTCACTGTCACCATGCGGACGCACGGTGACAGCGATCACGTCACCCTCGGTGTGGACGTCAGCGAGCGCCTGCCGACGCACCGGCTTCGGCCTGCGCCTTCGCCGGTCCGCCCACCGTGGCCTCCGCTGCCGCGTACAGGTCGTCCGGGCGTACTCCGCTCAGCGCGGTGACGAGGTGTCCGTCGGGACGCACCAGGAGCACCGTGTGCGCGGCAGCACCCGGATAGCTCTCGGCGACCAGCAGCTCGGCGGGGTGCGGCAGCGCTGTGACCGCGGCCGCGAGCCGGGGCATGATGCCGGCGCCGACCCAGTGCTTGCGCTCCCACACACCCGTGCCCGGCGCGATCAGCACCACGAGCAGGGCGCCGCGGCCGAGCCGGTCCCGCAGCTGTACGAAGGTGCCGTCCTCCGCGGTGACCCGTACGTCGATGACCGGCGCTCCGGGCGGTGTGTCGACAGGGGTCTCTCCTTCGAGGCGTCCGGGCGCGAGGGGCGAGTCGGCGTACGCCCCCGGCGCGCCGAGCTGGCCGAGCCCCAAGTGACCGTCCGTGAGGAGCGCGTCGTGGCCCCGGGACGAGCCGGGGACGTAGGAGCGCAGCCCTCCGCCGCCGCGCAGCAGCGGCAATGCCTGGTCGGCGGCGCGCAGCCGGGCGGCGACGACCGCCCGTCGCTCGGTCTGGTAGCTGTCGAGGAGCGCCTCGTGCGGCCCGTGGTGCCAGGCCAGGGCCAGCTTCCAGGCGAGGTTGTCGGCGTCCCTGAGGCCCTCGTCCAGCCCGTGCGTGCCCAGCGCGCCGAGCAGGTGTGCCGCGTCGCCGGCGAGGAAGACGCGGTCGGCGCGCCAGCGGCGGGCCAGACGGTGGTGGACCATGTGGACGCCCGTGTCCAGCAGCTCGTACGGCGGGGTCGTGCCGCCCGCCCAGCCGGCCAGGGTCTCCCGGATGCGGGTCAGCAGCAGTTCGGGGGTGACCAGGTCCTTGCCGGGCGGCAGGAGCCAGTCCAGGCGCCAGACGCCGTCCGGCAGCGGGCGCGCGGTGACCTCGCCGACCGAGGGGCCCGACATGCGCCACGGCGGCATGCGGTGCAGCAACGCCTCGTCGTGCCAAGGCAGTTCCGTACGCAGCGCGGCAACGGCGTGACGTTCCACCGCCGTACGGCCCGGGAAGCGGATGTCCTGGAGCTTGCGCACGGTCGAGCGGGGGCCGTCGCAGCCGACCAGGTAACTGCCGCGCCACCAGGTGCCTTTGGGTCCGCGCGTGTGGGCCGTGACGCCCGAGGGCTCCTGCTCGAGGCCGTCGAGTCGGCTGTCCACCGCGACTTTGGCGAGCCGTTCGCCGGAGAGGGCGGTTCGCAGGGCATCGGTCAGCACGTGCTGGGCGATGTGCAGGGGAGCGGGCTCGGTGCCGTCGAAGACGATCTCGCGCATCACCTGCTTGCGCCGCATCGACCGCCATCCGGCCCAGTGGGCACCGGCCCGGGACAGGGGCACGCCGGTCAGCCGTTCCATGAGGGCGGCGGTGTCCTCGCGCAGGACGACGGTGCGCGCCGCACGGGGTTCGTCCTTGCCCGGCCCCTCGTCGAGGACGACACACGGCACCTCCTGCCGCGCCAGCGCCAGGGCGAGCGTGAGCCCGACGGGCCCCGCTCCGACGATGATCACCGGGTCCACGGCGCGGCGCCCCCTGCCCGTGGTGATGTCCTGAGAGACGTAGGTGAACAGGAAGTTGGAGCAGGGTGCACGATCACAGAACGTATGCAACCCATTGCCGGTGCTTGCGTCAAGTGACCGGCGGCCGGTGGCGATCATGCCACCGCACCAAGGGTAGCCGGGCGACACGCTCGTCACCTGATGGGGTTTCAGGGTTGGCCGGAGCCGGATGGCTCAGGGCTCGGCACGACTGTGGCCCGCCGGATACCCGGCGGGCCACAGGTCCTAGCGGTTGTCGGCCCGTCAGATGGAGCCGCCGGCACCGGTGCCGTAGGTGCCGCCCACCTCGGCCGCGTTCACGTCGTCGACCTTGTCGGCACCGAGAACAGCCCCCGTGCTGCGCTTGCTGCGGCGCAGCCTGCCCTCCAGCCAGGAGGCGAAGGACGTGAGGATGAAGTTCAGGACGACGAAGATGACCGCCACGACGATGAAACTGGGGATGACGTTCGCGTAGTTGGCCGCGAGCGTGCTGCGCGTGTTGAGCAGTTCGGTGAACCCGAGCATCACGCCGCCCAGCGCCGTGTCCTTCACGATGACGACCAGCTGGCTGACGATGGCCGGCAGCATCGCGGTGACGGCCTGCGGGAGCAGGATGCTCGACATGGTCTGGCTCTTACGCAAGCCGACGGCCATCGCCGCCTCCGACTGCCCCTTGGGCAGGGAGAGGATGCCCGCGCGGACGATCTCGGCGAGGACCGACGCGTTGTAGAGCACCAGTCCGGTGACGACCGCGTACAGGGGCCGCTCATCGCTGGGGATGCCAGTGGAGCGGACGTAGAACTCGTTGGCGAACAGCATCAGCAGCAGCACCGGGATGGCCCGGAAGAACTCGACCACCGCGCCGGCCGGGATGCGCACCCAGCGGTGGTCGGACATCCGTGCGATGCCGAGGACGGCGCCCAGTGGGAGAGCGATGACCATGGAGAGGGCCGCGGCCTTCAGGGTGTCGGCCAGGCCCGGCAGCAGGTACGTCGTCCAGGCCTCGGAGGTGGTGAAGGGCTTCCACAGAGCCCACTCCAGCTGGCCCTTCTCGTCCATGGTCTGCCAGATCCACCACAGGAGCAGGGCCAGCAGGACGAAGAAGACCACCGAGAACAGCACGTTGCGCCGCTTGGCCCTCGGGCCGGGGGCGTCGTAGAGAATGGACGTCATCGCTTCACCGCCAGTCGCTTGCTCAGCCAGCCGAGAATCAGGCCGGTGGGCAGAGTTAGGACCACGAACCCGAAGGCGAAGATCGCGCCGATGAGCAGCGTCTGCGCCTCGTTCTCGATCATTTCCTTCATCAGGAGGGCGGCCTCGGCCACGCCGATCGCGGCTGCCACTGTCGTGTTCTTGGTCAGCGCGATCAACACGTTGGCCAACGGCCCGATGACCGAGCGGAACGCCTGCGGCAACACGATGAGCCGCAGGATCTGGCTGAAGCTCAGCCCGATGGCACGGGCCGCCTCCGCCTGTCCGACAGGCACGGTGTTGATGCCGGAGCGGATCGCCTCGCAGACGAAGGCCGCGGTGTAGGCGACGAGGCCGAGGACCGCCAAGCGGAACGCCTTGGCTTCGAAGTCGTCAGGCGCGCCCATCGTCACGCCGAAGATGTTGGCGAGGCCGAGTGAGGTGAAGACGATGATGACGGTGAGAGGGATGTTCCGGACGATGTTCACATAGGCGGTGCCGAACCCGCGCATCAGGGGAACCGGGCTGACCCGCATGGCTGCCAGCAGGGTGCCCCAGATCAGCGATCCGATGGCCGAGAGGACGGTGAGCTGCACCGTGACCCAGAAGGCACCCAGCAGGGTCGGGTCGTCATAGTCAGATAGAAAGTCGAACACGATCTCCCGCGCTTCCGGGTGTGTGGCTTGGGCAGCGGACGTGCCGCGCCGCCGCCGGAGAAGCAAGGGGCGGCGGCGCGCCTGCGGATCCCCGCTGTGATCGCGGGGATCCTGCGTCGGCGGAGTTCCGCGTTACTGGACGATCTGGCCGATCTTCGGGGCCTTCTCGTGCTTGTAGTTCGCCGGCCCGAAGTTTTCCTTGACGGCCTTGTCCCAGGAGCCGTCGCTGACCATCTTCTCCAGCGCGTCGTTGATCTTGTTCACGGTCTCGGTGTCGCCCTTCTTCACACCGATGCCGTAGTTCTCGTTGCTCAGCTTGAGCCCGGTGAGCTTGAACTGCCCCTTGTACTGTTCCTGCGCCGCGAAGCCGGCGAGGATCGCGTCGTCCGTGGTCAGGGCGTCGAGCTGGTCGCTCTGCAGACCCGCGATGCACTCCGAGTAGCCGCCGAGCTGCTGGAGCTGGGCCTTCGGCGCGATCTCGTCCTTGACGTTCTGAGCCGAGGTGGAGCCGGTCACCGAGCACAGCTTCTTGCCGTTGAGGTCGGTGCCCTCCTTGATGTCCGAGTCCGCCTTCACCAGCAGGTCCTGGTGGGCCAGCAGGTACGGACCGGCGAAGTCGACCTTCTGCTTGCGCTCGTCGGTGATCGAGTACGTGGCCGCGATCATCTTCACGTCACCGCGGGACAGCGCGTTCTCACGGTCGGCGCTCTTGGTCTCGACCCACTCGATCTGGTTGGGCTCGTAACCCAGTTCCTTGGCCACGTACGTCGCCACGTCCACGTCGAAGCCGGAGAAGGAACCGTCGGGCTCCTTCAGGCCCAGACCGGGCTGGTCGTACTTGATGCCGATCTTGATCTTGTCGCCGCCGCCGCCGGAGCCGGAGTTGGAGTCACCGCCGTCATCGCCACCACAGGCGGTAGCGGTCAGGGCGAGAACGAGAGCGGTGGCGGCCGCGGCGGAGACCTTGCGGAGCTTCATGGTGAACATCCTTTGCCGTGAAGAAAAAACCGTCGTTTCGGGTGACGCGGGTCGTGGCAGGCGCGACGCGCGCCCTAGTGATGCAGGATCTTCGACAAGAAGTCCTTGGCACGGTCGCTGCGCGGATTGCTGAAGAACTGGTCGGGCGCAGCCTCCTCGACGATTCGGCCGTCCGCCATGAACACCACGCGGTTTGCGGCCGATCGTGCGAAACCCATCTCATGGGTGACGACGATCATGGTCATGCCGTCCCGGGCGAGCTGCTGCATGACCTCCAGCACCTCGTTGATCATCTCGGGGTCGAGAGCGGAGGTCGGCTCGTCGAAGAGCATGACCTTCGGCTCCATGGCCAGCGCCCGCGCGATCGCGACGCGCTGCTGCTGGCCGCCGGAGAGCTGTGCCGGGTACTTCTCGGCCTGCGCGGCCACGCCGACCCGGTCGAGCAGGGCACGGGCCCGCTCCTCGGCCGCCTGCTTGTCCTTCTTGCGGACCTTGACCTGGCCGAGCGTCACGTTCTCGAGCACGGTCTTGTGCGCGAAGAGGTTGAAGGACTGGAAGACCATCCCGACGTCGGCCCGCAGCCGGGCGAGTCCCTTGCCCTCGGCGGGCAGCGGCTTGCCGTCGATCTCGATCGTGCCGGAGTCGATCGTCTCCAGGCGGTTGATGGTGCGGCACAGGGTGGACTTGCCGGACCCGGAGGGTCCGATGACCACGACGACTTCGCCGCGGGCGATCGTCAGGTCGATGTCCTGGAGTACGTGCAACGCGCCGAAGTGCTTGTTGACGCTCTTCAGGACGACCAGTTCTCCGGTCGCGGCCACATCTTCCTTGGCCACCGATACTTCGGTCATCGCTCTCAGGCTCCGTCCTCCTCGGTTTCGGAGGACAGTAGTAACCCTCTACGACCTGCGTCATTACATCTGAGGGGAATCTGAGCATCACGATCCGATAGCAATCGGACACGTGTCGTAGCACTTATGAGCAGCGCTCATATCGGCCAGGTAACGGAAGCTCTCCGCAACCGGAACCCTCTTGACGCCGTCCTCATTCATCAGCGTGACTGCACAAGGTGCACGCGCGCGCGCGCACGCTTTTTTGTACACATGCAGATCGTACGTCCAGTGAACCGAAGGGGGCCCGGATGAGACTGCTGCTCGTCGAGGACGACAACCACGTCGCCGCCGCCCTGTCGGCGGTCCTGGCGCGGCACGGGTTCGACGTCACACACGCGCGCAGCGGCGAGGAGGCTCTCCAGGCGCTGGTCCCCGAGGTCGACGGCTTCGGCGTCGTCCTGCTCGACCTGGGCCTGCCCGACCAGGACGGATACGAGGTCTGCGGCAAGATCCGCAAGCGCACCAGCACGCCGGTGATCATGGTCACCGCCCGCTCCGACGTGCGCTCCCGCATCCACGGCCTCAACCTCGGTGCCGACGACTACGTGGTGAAGCCGTACGACACCGGGGAACTGCTCGCCCGCATCCACGCCGTGAGCCGGCGCACCTCCCACGAGGACACCTCCAGCGGCATCGAGACCGAGCTGCGGCTCGGACCCGTGCACATCGAGCTGCCCACGCGCCGGGTCAGTGTGGACGGCTCGGTCATCCAGCTGACCCGCAAGGAGTTCGACCTGCTGGCCTTGCTCGCGCAGCGGCCCGGGGTGGTCTTCCGCCGGGAGCAGATCATCAGCGAGGTGTGGCGGACCAGCTGGGAGGGGACCGGGCGCACCCTTGAGGTGCACGTCGCGTCCCTGCGCGCCAAGCTGCGCATGCCGGCCCTCATCGAGACCGTACGCGGCGTCGGCTACCGGCTCGTCGCGCCTGCCGGGTAGCGGGGCCGGGTGCGCACTCGTCTGCTCCCGCTGCTGATCGTCCTGATGGCGGCCGTACTGCTCGCCCTCGGCGTCCCGCTCGCCGTCAGTCTGGCCGGTGCCCAGCAGCAGAAGGTCGTCGTCGACCGGATCGACGACACGGCACGCTTCGCGGCCCTCGCCCAGTTCGTCACCGACTCGCCCACCGGGACCGCCAGCGCGTTCGAGAACGAGCGCCTGGCCACGCTCAGCAGCGAACTCGACAGCTACTACAAGGTCTACGGCATCCGGGCCGGTGTCTTCTACCGCAGCCGCATTGCCATGGCCCACGCACCCGCCGGGTGGTCCCTGCCGAGGCAGGGCGAGGTGCGTGACGCGTTCGACGAGGCGTTGCTCAGCCGCCGCAGCCATGACCCGCGGCAGGTGTGGCCCTGGCAGCGGGGCAACCTCGTGGTCGCCTCGCCGGTCATCCGGGACGGTGACGTCGTCGCGGTCGTCGTCACCGACTCGCCCACCGGGCAGTTGCGCTCCCGCACGCTGCACGGCTGGCTGGTCATCGGCGCGGGCGAGTTCGCCGCGATGCTGCTGGCCGTCGGCGCGGCTCTGCGGCTGACCGGCTGGGTGCTCAAGCCCGTACGGGTACTGGACGCCACCACCCACGACATCGCCACGGGGCGGCTGAAGTCCCGGGTCGCCGCCGCCGGCGGTCCGCCGGAACTCAGGCGTCTGGCCCGGTCGTTCAACGAGATGGCGGACAACGTCGAGGACGTGCTGGAGCAGCAGCGCGCCTTCGTCGCCGACGCCTCGCACCAGTTGCGCAACCCGCTCGCGGCGCTGCTGCTGCGCATCGAGCTGCTCTCCTTCGAACTGCCCGAGGGCAACCAGGAGATCGCCTCGGTCCAGTCCGAGGGCAAGCGCCTCGCGCAGGTCCTGGACGATCTGCTCGACCTGGCGCTGGCCGAGCACACCGAGGCCGATCTGAAGATCACCGACATCGGCGAGCTCGCCGCCGAACGGGTCGCGGCCTGGTCCCCGACCGCCGAGGCCAAGGGCGTCCACCTGGTGGGCGACTGCCCGCCGACGACCGCGTGGGCCGACCCGGTGGCGCTGTCCAGCGCGCTGGACGGTGTCATCGACAACGCGGTGAAGTTCACGCCGGAGGGTCGGACCGTCGAGGTGACGGTCGCCTCGAACGGCGACACCTCCACCGTGGTCGTCACCGACGAGGGCCCCGGCCTCACCGACGAGGAACTGGCCCGCATCGGCGACCGCTTCTGGCGCAGCAGCCGCCACCAGAACATCAAGGGCTCCGGCCTCGGACTGTCCATCTCCCGGGCGCTTCTCGCGGCGGGCGGCGGCTCGATCGTGTACGACCGTCACGAGCCGCACGGGCTGAAGGTGACGGTGGCGGTGCCGAGGGTCGGACCGGCGTAGCGAAGCCGGAGGCGGGGCCCGCGGGGCTACGGCTTGACGGACCGGTAGTAGCGCCGGGCCCCGTCGTGCAGCTTGAGCGGGTCCGTGTAGATCGCCGTGCGGACGTCGACCAGCTGGGCGGAGTGGACGGTCGAGCCGATGCCGTCCCGGCTGTCGATCACCGTACGGGTCAGCCACTCGGTGAGCCGGGGGTCCATGTCGTTGCGCGTGACCAGCAGGTTGGACACCGCCAGGGTGGGGACCGGGTCGCCGCGCTGGATCGTGGGGTAGGCCGACTCCGGCATCTTGGTCGCGCGGTAGTAGCGAGTGGCACCGCCCTGGTCGTGCAGCTTGGCCACGAGGCCGACGTCGATCGGCACGAAGCGGAAGGCCGACGCCGACTTCTCGGCCAGCCGGCTGAGCCCGTCCGTGGGCAGTCCGCCCGACCAGAAGAACGCGTCGAGGCCGTGCCCCAGCCGTCTGGGACCGGTGTCGATGCCGTCCGACGACGGCTTGATGTCCTTCTCCGGGTCGATCCCGGCCGCCCTGAGCACGCCGTTGGCGATCAGCCGTACGCCCGAGTTCGGCAGCCCTATGGCCACGCGCTTGCCGCGCAGGTCCGCGACGGAGCGGATGTCCGAGTCCGGCGGCACGACGAGCTGGGCGTAGTCGTCGTACAGGCGCGCGACACCGCGCAGCCGGTCGGCGCCCGCGCTGTTGTCGAGCTTGTACGTGGCGACCGCGTCCGCCGCGGCGATCGCGAAGTCGGCCTTGCCCGTCGCCACGTCCGCGACGTTCTCCTGCGAACCGGCACTGGTCAGCAACCGCACCTTCAGATCGGGCATGTCCTTGTCGATCTCGGTGCGCAGGAGCTTGCCGTACTCGTGGTAGACCCCCGCCTGGGTGCCCGTGCTGAACCTGATCGTCCCGCTCGGAGGCTCCTCGGCCCAGGGGCGCAGCCACCACAGCAGCAGCCCGAGGACCACGAGGGAGGCGGCGCCGCCCTGAAGGGCCCGGCGCCTGCCGAGAGGGAGGAACGTCTTGGGCATGCGCGAGATCCTGCCAGCCGTGGTGCCCCGCTGACCAGGGGCGGGCTCACGGGGTGGGGTCGGACAGGGGCGCGGGGAGTGTCAGTGGCGGCCACTACAGTCGCCCCCATGAGCTCGTCGCCCGCAGACCTGGTCCGTGAATTCCACCTCGCCTTCGGCCTGGACGCCCGCAGTACTCCGACGGAGGTGTCCCCGGAGCTCGCCGCCCACCGCGGTGAACTCCTCGCGGAGGAGGCCGCGGAGGTCGCCGAGGTGTCGGTTACGGGCCCGCTCGACCGGCTCGCCCACGAGCTCGCCGACGTCGTCTACGTCGCCTACGGCACCGCCCTCGTCCACGGCATCGACCTCGACGCGGTACTGGCGGAGATCCACCGCTCCAACATGACCAAGATCGGCCCTGACGGCTCCGTCTCCCGCCGCGAGGACGGGAAGGTGCTCAAGGGGGAGCACTATGAGGCACCGGATGTGACTGGGGTGCTGCGGAAGCAGGGGTGGGAGCCGGCCGCGGGCGTCTGAGCCACCCGCCCGGGCCAACGGTGGCTCCCCTGTCCGCTGCTGACGGCCGCCAGGGCCGACGGGCGGCTCCCCTGTTCGGGCCCGGCGCCGACCCTCAGTCGGCCACCGGCGCGTCCGCCTCCTTCGCCCGGGGCGTCGTCTCCGCCGTACCCCGGGGCAACTCGCGGCGTCGCCTCCACCAGGTCGCCACGGGCTCCGTGTAGCGCGCGGTGAGGGGGCCCAGGACGACCAGGATGAGCACGTAGGCCGTGGCCAGGGGGCCGAGAGACGGTTCGATGCCCGCCGAGACGGCCAGACCGGCGATGACGATCGAGAACTCGCCACGGGCCACCAGCGCACCCCCCGCCCGCCAGCGGCCCTTGACGGAGATCCCGGCCCGCCGCGCCGCCCAGTAGCCGGTGGCGATCTTCGTCAGGGCGGTGACGACGGCCAGGCCCAGGGCGGGCAGCAGAACCGGCGGGATGCTGGACGGGTCGGTGTGCAGTCCGAAGAAGACGAAGAAGACCGCCGCGAACAGGTCACGCAGGGGACTGAGGACAGTGTGCGCACCCTCAGCCACCTCTCCCGACAGCGCTATGCCCACAAGGAAGGCGCCCACTGCCGCCGACACCTGGAGCTGCTGCGCCACCCCCGCCACCAGGATCGTCAGTCCCAGCACGACCAGCAGCAGCTTCTCCGGATCGTCGCTGGAGACGAAGCGGGAGATGACCCTGCCGTAGCGCAGGGCCACGAACAGGACGAGGCCGGCCGCGCCCAGCGCGATCGCCAGGGTCAGGCTGCCGGCCAGCAGCCCGGCTCCCGCCACCAAAGCGGTGACGATGGGCAGGTACACCGCCATCGCCAGATCCTCCAGCACGAGCACGCTGAGGATCACCGGCGTCTCCCGGTTGCCGACCCGGCCCAGATCGCCGAGGACCTTCGCGATCACTCCGGACGACGAGATCCAGGTGACACCGGCCAGGACGACGGCGGCCACCGGCCCCCAGCCGAGCAGCAGCGCCACCGCGGCCCCCGGCAGCGCGTTGAGCGCGCAGTCGACGAGACCGGACGGGTAATGCGTCTTGAGGTTGGAGACCAGATCGCTCGCCGTGTACTCGAGGCCCAGCATCAACAGCAGCAGGATGACGCCGATCTCGGCGCCCGTGGCGACGAACTCCTCGCTCGCGCCCAGCGGCAGCAGACCGCCCTCGCCGAAGGCCAGACCGGCCAGGAGGTACAGCGGTATCGGCGACAGCCGGAAGCGGCCGGCGAACCGGCCGAGCAGGCCCAGGCCGAGGATGATGGAACCGAACTCGATCAGCAGGACCGCGGAGTGCACCGGCTCACTCCCGACCGAGTATCGTCGCGGCGGCGTCGACGCCCTCACGGGTGCCGACCACGATCAGCGTGTCACCGCCCGCCAGCCGGAAGTCCGGCGCGGGGGACGGGATGGCCTCGGCCCGGCGCAGCACCGCCACGACCGACGCCCCCGTGTCCGTCCGCATCCGCGTGTCACCCAGGACCCGCCCGTTCCAGTGCGAGGTCGCGGCCACCTCGATCCGCTCGGCGATCAGCCCCAGGTCCGTGGTGTACAGCAGACTCGGGCTGTGGTGGGACGGCTTCAGCGCGTCGATCAGCGAACCCGCCTCCGAGCTGGACAGTCGCAGGGAGTGCGCGCAGGAGTCGGGATCGTCGGCCCGGTACACGTTCACCGTGCGCGTGCCGTCGCGGTGCGCCACCACCGACAGATGACGGTGTTCCCGGGTCTCCAGGTCGTACTGGACCCCGATACCCGGCAGCGGCGTCGCCCTCAGGCGCGGAGCTGACACGTTTCTTCCCCTTGTTCGTTCGGCTCTGGTCGGTCTGGTGAACGGTGTCGATCAACGGACGGGTCAAGTCCGCATGCTGTCATCCAGCCGTACGGTGACGACATGGGTGTCGTGACGGATATACGCAGCGGCCGGTCGCCGGAGAGGGTGGAGGGGGCGGTGCCATACGCGAAGGCCGCCTCAGACGCGAAAGGCGGGTTGTACGCGAAAGCCGGAAGGAGCGGATCCAGGAACGTGTCGTTGTTCTGGCGGATCTTCTCGCTCAACGCGGCCGGCCTGATCGTGGCCACCGCATTGCTGCTCGGCCCGGTCACCGTGTCGACCCCCGTCCTGGCGGGCGAGGCGCTCGTCCTGCTCGGCGGCCTGGCGGTGCTGCTCGCCGGCAACGCGCTCGTGCTGCGCTTCGGCCTCGGGCCCCTGCAACGGCTGGACCGGGCCATGGCCACCGTGGACCTGCTGCGCCCGGGCTCCCGCCCGGTGGTCGCCGGACCCGCGGAGACCGCCGGGCTGATCACGACGTACAACGCGATGCTCGACCGGCTGGAGGCCGAACGGGCCGCGGGCGCCGCCCGGGCGCTGTCCGCGCAGGAGAGTGAACGGCACCGGATCGCCCGGGAGCTCCACGACGAGGTCGGGCAGACCCTGACCGCCGTCCTCCTCCAGCTCAAGCGCGTCGCGGACCGGGCACCCCAGGACCTGCGTGAGGAGGTCGGCCAGGCGCAGGAGGCGACCCGGGCCGGCCTGGACGAGATCCGGCGTATCGCCCGTCGGCTGCGCCCCGGCGTCCTGGAGGAACTCGGCCTGGCCAGCGCCCTGCGCTCGCTCGCCGCCGAGTTCACGACCCACGGGCTGACCGTGCGCCACCACGTCACCGGCGACCTCCCCGCCCTGACCCCGGAATCGGAACTCGTCGTCTACCGAGTGGCCCAGGAAGGCCTGACCAACACCGCCCGGCACGCCGGTGCCGATCGTGCCGAACTCCGCCTCCGGCCGGTCCCCGGCGGTGCCGAACTCCTCGTACGCGACAACGGCACGGGCCTCGGTGACGCCCCGGAGGGTGCCGGCATCACCGGCATGCGGGAGCGCGCCCTCCTGATCGGCGCCTCTCTCACCCTCGAACCGGCCCCCGACCGGGGCACCGACGTACGCCTGCGCGTACCGGTGCCGGAAGGAGCACGCTGATGTCCACACCGGTGACGCCGGGAAGCCCGCCGCCGATCGCCCGGCCCCCGATCCGTGTCCTGCTCGCCGACGACCACACCCTCGTACGCCGGGGAGTGCGCCTCATCCTGGACGGGGAGCCCGATCTGACGGTCGTGGCCGAGGCCGGGGACGGGGCCGAGGCCGTCGCCCGCGCCCGGGACACCGAGGTCGACCTGGCCGTCCTGGACGTCGCCATGCCCCGGATGACCGGCCTCCAGGCGGCCCGCGAACTCTCCCGCCGGCTGCCCGACCTGCACATCCTGATCCTGACGATGTACGACAACGAGGAGTACTTCTTCGAGGCGCTCAGGGCCGGAGCCAGCGGCTACGTCCTCAAGTCCGTCGCCGACCGCGACCTGGTAGAGGCCTGCCGGGCGGCCGTGCGCGACGAGCCGTTCATCTACCCGGGGGCCGAGTGGGCCCTCGTCCGCTCGTACCTGGAGCGGCTGCACCGGGGCGACGGCCTGCCGGAACGGGCCATCACCGAACGCGAGGAGGAGATCCTCAAGCTGGTCGCCGAGGGCCACACCTCCAAGGAGATCGGCGAACTCCTCTTCATCAGCGCCAAGACGGTCGAACGCCACCGCGCCAACCTCCTCCAGAAGCTCGGCATGCGCGACCGTCTGGAGCTGACCAGGTACGCGATCCGCGCCGGTCTCATAGAGGCGTGAGCCCGGGCCCCGGGTTGTCCACAGGCGACCGAGCCACCTCCGGCGACCGCCTACCCTTGTCCCCATGAGCAGCATCGACCGGAGCCAGTCAGTGGGCGGCACGCGCACATATGAGGTACGCACCTACGGGTGCCAGATGAACGTCCACGACTCCGAGCGATTGGCCGGTCTGCTGGAGGACGCGGGCTACGTCCGCGCCCCCGAAGGCGCCGACGCGGCCGACGTCGTCGTCTTCAACACCTGCGCCGTGCGTGAGAACGCCGACAACAAGCTCTACGGCAACCTCGGTCACCTGGCGCCCAAGAAGGCCGCCCGCCCCGGCATGCAGATCGCGGTCGGCGGCTGTCTGGCGCAGAAGGACCGCGACACCATCGTGAAGAAGGCGCCCTGGGTGGACGTCGTCTTCGGCACGCACAACATCGGCAAGCTGCCGGTCCTGCTGGAACGCGCGCGCGTCCAGGAGGAGGCGCAGGTCGAGATCGCCGAGTCGCTGGAGGCGTTCCCCTCGACGCTGCCGACGCGGCGCGAGAGCGCGTACGCGGCCTGGGTCTCCATCTCCGTCGGCTGCAACAACACCTGCACCTTCTGCATCGTCCCGGCCCTGCGCGGCAAGGAGAAGGACCGCCGCCCCGGCGACATCCTCGCCGAGATCGAGACCCTGGTCGCGGAGGGCGTCTCCGAGATCACGCTGCTCGGGCAGAACGTCAACGCGTACGGCTCCGACATAGGCGACCGCGAGGCCTTCAGCAAGCTGCTGCGCGCCTGCGGGAAGATCGAGGGCCTGGAGCGCGTCCGCTTCACCTCCCCGCACCCGCGCGACTTCACCGACGACGTCATCGCTGCCATGGCCGAGACTCCGAACGTGATGCCGCAGCTGCACATGCCGCTCCAGTCCGGCTCGGACACGGTCCTGAAGGCCATGCGCCGCTCCTACCGTCAGGAGCGCTACCTGGGGATCATCGAGAAGGTCCGCGCCGCCATCCCGCACGCGGCGATCAGCACCGACATCATCGTGGGCTTCCCCGGCGAGACCGACGAGGACTTCGAGCAGACGCTGCACGTGGTGCGCGAGGCCCGCTTCGCCCAGGCCTTCACGTTCCAGTACTCCAAGCGCCCGGGCACCCCGGCCGCCGAGATGGACGGCCAGATCCCCAAGAAGGTCGTCCAGGAGCGCTACGAGCGTCTCGTCGCCCTCCAGGAGGAGATCTCCTGGGAGGAGAACAAGAAGCAGGTCGGCCGCACGCTGGAGCTGATGGTCGCCGAGGGCGAGGGCCGCAAGGACGACACCACGCACCGCCTGTCCGGCCGCGCCCCCGACAGCCGCCTCGTCCACTTCACCAAGCCGGACCAGGAGGTCCGCCCCGGCGACGTCGTCACGGTCGAGATCACCTACGCCGCCCCGCACCACCTCCTCGCCGAGGGCCCTGTGCTGGACGTGCGCCGCACGCGCGCGGGCGACGCCTGGGAGAAGCGCACCGCCGAGAAGGAGGGCAAGGCGGCCCAGTCGGCCGGCGTGCTCCTGGGCCTGCCGAAGATCGGTGTCCCCGAGCCGCTCCCGGTGGCGGCGAGCGGTTGCGGCTGCGACTGAACCGAGCAGCTGAACCGAGCAGCTGAGTCGGGCAGCTGAGTCGGGCCGCTGAGCCGAGCTCAGGCCGCGGCCGGGGGCTGAGTGAGGCCGCGGCCTGACCTGACAGCGGCTGGTCACGGCTGCGGTCGACTCCGGCCGTGGCTTGTTCCGAAGGGCTCGCGGGTTACCCTGCCGATCATGCTTGTCGCCGCCGCTGTCTGCCCCTGCCCGCCGCTCCTGGTGCCCGACGTCGCCGCGGGCGCCGCTCCGGAGCTGGACGCCGCGCGGGCCGCCTGCACGGACGCGCTGGGCGTGCTCGCCGCCGCCCGGCCCGGCCGGCTCGTGGTCGTCGGGCCGGTGGAGCGCACCGGACCCGAGACGAATCCCGAGACGTATCCGGAGGGCACGCGGGGCTCGTTCCGGGGCTTCGGCGTCGATCTCGACGTACGGCTGGGACAGGGCGACGAGGGTTCGCCCGCGGAACAGCGGCTGCCGTACTCGCTGGCGGTGGCCGCCTGGTTGCTGGAGCGGACGGGCTGGTCCGACGCCCCCGTCGAGGGACTCGGCGTGGGGGACCGGCTCGCGCCCGAGCGGTGCGCCCGGGTGGGGCGGGACCTCGCCACACGGTCCGAGCGGGTCGCGCTGTTGGTGATGGGTGACGCCAGCGCGTGCCGGACGCTCAAGGCCCCGGGCTATCTGGACGAACGGGCGGCGCCCTTCGACGCGGAGGTCGCACGCGCGCTCGGCACGGCGGACATGGCCGCGCTCACGACGCTGGACACAGGGCTGGCCCGTGAACTGAAGGCCTCCGGCCGGGCCCCCTGGCAGGTCCTGGCGGGCGCGGCCGAGGGCGCGGACCTCGGTGGGTCACTGCTGTACGAGGACGCGCCGTACGGGGTGGGATACATCGTGGCCACCTGGTCCTAGACCCGGCGGCCACGGCGCCAGGGCGACCCCGGCGGCGGGCACGGGAGACGGCGGCGGGTACGGGAAACGGCGGACGGCCGGGAGCCCTCGTGCTCCGCGGCCGTCCGCCGATGTGCCCTTCGGTGTGCCGATGTTGTGTTCAGGACCTGCTGCGCCGATGTGCGCTCAGGAAGTGGGCGGTGGTGCGTCCGGCGGCGGCGTGCCTCCGGCGTCCCGCGGCGGTGCCGTACGGCCCGTGTCCGGCGGCATGCTGCCGCCCGCGCCCGGCGGCGGTGTCGTGCCGCCCGCAGCCGGCGGCGTCGTGCCGCTCGCGGCCGGTCCGCTGTCGCCCTTGCGCGCGAGTCGGTCCATGGCCCCCTTGGCCTTGCCCGTGCCGGATTGGATCCTGCCGCTGTACTTGCCCTTGGTCCTCTTGTCGACGGCGTGCGCGGCCTTGTCGAGACCGTGCTGGATCTTGTCCTCGTGCCGCTGCGCGAGGTCCGAGACCTTGCCCTTGGCCGGGCCCAGCTTGGCTTTCACATTGTCCAGGAGACCCATGGTTCACCTTCCCTCGCGCGGGGCGGTCACGTGTGGGCGCCCTCGCCGGCCTCGTTGTCGGCCGCCTTGTCGGTGGACTGCTGCTTCGGGATGTCGACGCCCTCGGTCTCGGTGACCTCGGCCGCCTCGGTCGCCGACTCGGCCGCTTCCGCTGCCCCCTCAGCCCCCTTCGCCGCCTCTGCCCCTGCCCCTGCCGCTTCCTCCGCCTCGGTCCCGGCCGTCGCCTTGTCGGTCTGAGCCTCGGCAGGCTTCTCCTCCGTCGCCTTGGACCGCCGGAGAAGTCGTGCAAAAACGCCCATATCCACTCCATACGTTACTCGTGCGGGCGAAATCCCGCGTCGCCCGGTGCGTCCGTTTGCGCGACCCGGGCCACCGCCTCTGCGATCCGGCGGCAGGAACCTCGCAACGGGCAACGACCCCGCGGCCGTGGCGTCACGTAACTCGTTCGAGAGCAGGGTTCGAGGTTTGCGAGACTGGGTCGGTGAGCAGTGCACCCCCCGCCCCCCGCGTCATCGCCGTCGTCGGACCAACTGCGGCCGGAAAGTCCGATCTGGGCGTCTTCCTGGCCCAGCGTCTCGGCGGTGAGGTCGTCAACGCCGACTCCATGCAGCTCTACCGAGGGATGGACATCGGCACCGCCAAGCTGACGCCCGAGGAGCGCGGCGGCGTCCCCCATCACCTCCTGGACATCTGGGACGTGACCGTCACGGCGTCCGTCGCCGAGTACCAGCGCCTGGCCCGTGAGCGGATCGAGGCCCTGCTCGCCGAGGGCCGCTGGCCGATCCTGGTCGGCGGCTCCGGACTGTATGTGCGCGGGGCCGTCGACAACCTGGAGTTCCCCGGTACCGACCCCGAGGTCCGCGCCCGCCTGGAGGAGGAGCTGACGCTGCGCGGCTCCGGCGCGCTGCACGCCCGCCTGGCCGCCGCCGACCCCCAGGCCGCGCGGGCGATCCTGCCGAGCAACGGCCGCCGGGTCGTCCGGGCCCTGGAGGTGATCGAGATCACCGGCAGGCCCTTCACCGCCAACCTCCCCGGCCACGACTCCGTGTACGACACGATCCAGATCGGTGTCGACGTGGCCCGGCCCGAACTGGACGAGCGCATCGCGCGCCGGGTCGACCGGATGTGGGACGCCGGCCTCGTGGACGAGGTGCGCGCGCTGGAGGCGCGGGGGTTGCGCGAGGGGCGTACCGCCTCGCGCGCGCTCGGCTACCAGCAGGTGCTCGCGGCGCTCGCCGGGGAGTGCACCCTGGAGGACGCGCGGGCTGAGACCGTACGTGCCACCAAGCGCTTCGCGCGCCGTCAGGATTCATGGTTCAGGCGCGATCCCCGGGTGCACTGGTTGAGTGGGGCTGCGGCCGATCTCTCAGAACTTCCGCAGCTCGCGCTGTCTTTGGTCGAACGACCGGTTACAGCCTGATCACGTCATGGCATCGGGACGCCCAGGCCGTCATCCGGGCCTGCGGCGGCGTGCCATCATCGAGCTTCGATCGACCGAGTTGAGTCCTAGTTGGGAGGGCGCGTGGCGATGGAGGCCGGCCCTCGCGACACCGCACAAGGCACCGATCACATCACCGCCGACCGGGATGTGCCGGAGCGCCGGGACGACCCGGAGCTCGGGGACGGACCGGACCAGGAGTCGGACCGTCTCAGCGCCGACGGGCCCGACGAGACACAGGGTGTGACGGACGACGGCCCCGAGCCCGAGGAGATGTTCGCGGGCGAGGTCGAGGTCGAGCTGCGCCCGCAGCGCCGGCTGCGCATCTGGCAGCTCGCGCCCATCGTGAGCCTGGCCGCGCTCGGCTCCCTGATGTTCGCGTTCCCGCTCGCCTTCGACTTCGGCGACAGCGGAGCCGTGATCGCCATGCTCGGGCTGCTGATCTGCTCGTGCGCGGCCGGCTGGGGCATGATGGCCGCCCGCCGCGTGGGCCACACCTGGCCGGGCCTGCCGGCCAAGGGCACGGGTCGCAAACCCGACTGGCGGGTCGTCCTCGCGTACGCGGTGATGGTGGCCGCGGTGGTCGTACTGGCGGTCTGGCGGGTAGCGCGCCTCCGCTGAAGCGCGCCCCATAAGGGGCGCGGGGCTGTGTCGATATGCGGCTCCGCCGCGTGGGCGCGACAGGCCACGATGCACCCGCACGAAATCACGGCCCGATCCCCTGGCACCCTCCTTCGGCTCGACCCGCGGAGCGCCCCGTACGATCGAGGAATGAGCACGCGGATCCCCTTCCTCAAGGGCCACGGCACCGAGAACGACTTCGTGATCGTCCCGGACCCCGAGAACGCCGTCGACCTGCCCCCGGCCGCGGTCGCAGCCCTCTGCGACCGCCGCGCCGGTATCGGTGGTGACGGACTGCTGCACGTGGTGCGATCCGCGGCGCATCCCGAGGCGAAGGGCATGGCGGCCGAGGCGGAGTGGTTCATGGACTACCGCAACGGCGACGGCTCGATCGCGGAGATGTGCGGCAACGGCGTGCGGGTGTTCGCGCGCTACCTCCAGCGCGCCGGACACGTCAGCGAAGGGGACCTCGCGGTCGCCACGCGCGGGGGCGTGAAGACCGTGCACATCGCCAAGGACGGCGACGTCACCGTGGGCATGGGCAAGGCGGTGCTGCCCGAGGGCGACGTCACGGTCAGCGTCGGTGAGCGCAGCTGGCCCGCGCGGAACGTCAACATGGGCAACCCGCACGCGGTCGCCTTCGTGGACGACCTGTCCCACGCCGGTGACCTGCTCTCCCCGCCGCCCTTCAGCCCGGCCGCCGCCTACCCGGACGGTGTGAACGTCGAGTTCGTGGTCGACCGCGGCCCCGGGCACGTAGCGCTGCGCGTGCACGAGCGCGGCGCCGGCGAGACGCGCTCGTGCGGCACGGGCGCGTGCGCGGTCGCCGTGGCCACCGCCCGGCGCGACGGCGCCGACCCGACGGCCACCGGTACCCCGGCGACGTACACCGTGGACGTACCCGGCGGCACCCTGGTGATCACCGAGCGGCCCGACGGCGAGATCGAGATGACGGGCCCTGCGGTGATCGTGGCCGAGGGCGAGATCGACGCGGACTGGCTGGACACCGCCACGCGCGCGTGAGCAGGAGCCGACCGTCCTGAAAGTGCCGCGCGCTGTCCCCTCGACCCGAAACCGCCGTACGGATCCGGCCACTTGGCGGGAACAGAACCATCAGGGTCACGATGTACAGGGGCACAAACCTCACATTCATCCCTCGAATGGGTGATCAGTTTCACGCTCGGCGAGAGGCGGTCAGCCGGGCATGGTGGGCTCGGTAGCATCAAGCACCGGCCCGGACGGGGGACGAAGCCGCCCCCTGAGCCGTGTCCGCCCTGGGGCACCCCGTCCGCCGGTCCACGCAGCCGGAGGTGCCCATGAGTGCGGAGGCCACGAATTCCGTGACCCCAGGCCCGATGCCGGGCGCGGTGTCAGGACCGGTGACGCCGACAGCCCCCCGCAGAAAGGCCCGCCCCCGGATCGATCTGCGCCGCCTCGGCCGCGCGGCCCTGCTCGGCCCCGCCGCCCGCGACCGGCTGCCCGACGCCATCAGCCACGTCGTCGACGCGCACCGCGCCCACCACCCCGACGCGGACCTCGATCCCCTGCGGCGCGCCTACGTCCTGGCCGAGTCCTCGCACCGCGGCCAGATGCGCAAGAGCGGCGAGCCGTACATCACGCACCCGCTGGCCGTGACCCTGATTCTCGCCGAACTCGGCGCCGAGACCACGACGTTGACCGCCTCCCTGCTCCACGACACCGTCGAGGACACGGATGTGACGCTCGACCAGGTGGGCGAGCAGTTCGGCGAGGAGGTCCGCTACCTCGTCGACGGCGTCACCAAACTGGAGAAGGTCGACTACGGCGCCGCCGCCGAGCCCGAGACCTTCCGCAAGATGCTCGTCGCCACCGGCAACGACGTCCGCGTCATGTCGATCAAACTCGCCGACCGGCTGCACAACATGCGCACCCTCGGCGTCATGCGCCCCGAGAAACAGGAGCGCATCGCCAAGGTGACACGTGACGTGCTGATCCCGCTCGCCGAACGGCTCGGCGTCCAGGCGCTCAAGACCGAACTGGAAGACCTCGTCTTCGCGATCCTGCGCCCTGAGGAGTACGAACACACAAGGGAGTTGATCGTCCGCAACGCCGCCCGCGCGGACGACCCGCTCGCCGAGGTCGCCGACGAGGTGCGCACCGTGCTGCGCGAGGCGGACATCCCGGCCGAAGTCCTCATCCGGCCCCGTCACTTCGTCTCCGTGCACCGGGTCTCCCGCAAACGCGGCCGGCTCCGCGGCTCCGACTTCGGCCGGCTGCTGGTGCTGGTGAACGAGGACGCCGACTGCTACGGCGTCCTGGGCGAACTCCACACCTGCATGACGCCGGTGGTCTCGGAGTTCAAGGACTTCATCGCCGTACCGAAGTTCAACCTGTACCAGTCGTTGCACACGGCCGTCGCCCTCCCCCAGGCTCGAACCGACTCGCCCGGGGGCACCCCCATGGACGGCCAGGTCGTCGAAGTCCTCATCCGCACGCACCAGATGCACAAGGTCGCCGAGGCCGGAGTCGTCGCGCTCGGCAACCCGTACGCACCGGCCCCCGACGACCCGGCCGACGGCGAGCGCGTCGACCCCACCCGCCCCGGCTGGCTCTCCCGGCTCCTCGACTGGCAGGAGGCGGCACCCGACCCGGACCACTTCTGGTCGACCCTGCGCGAGGACCTCGCCCAGGACCGCGAGATCACGGTCTTCCGGCCCGACGGCGGCACGATCGGCCTGCCCGAGGGGGCGACCTGTGTGGACGCCGCGTATGCGCAGTACGGCGAGGACGCGCACGCGTGCATCGGCGCCCGCGTCAACGGCCGTCTGGCGACGCTGAGCACGGTCCTGAAGGACGGTGACACGGTCCAGCTCCTCATGGGCCAGGACCCGGCGTCCGAGCCCTCCCGGGAGTGGCTGGAGCACGCGCACACGCCCGCGGCCCGGATCGCCATCCAGCGCTGGCTGGCCGCCCATCCGGCACAGGCCGAGGCCCAGCGGACCGACGTCCAGGAGGACCGGCGGGCCGAGGACACGGGGGCCCGCCGGCCGGCGGCCGCCGAGGCAGCCGACCCGGACGGACCGGCTCCCGAGCAGGCGCCCGCCCGTCCCGCTGACGGCAACGTCCTCACAGACCGGCCCGGCGCGACCGTCCGCCTCGCCGGCTGCTGCACACCCGTACGGCCCGACGAGATCACCGGCTTCGCCGTACGCGGGGGAGCCGTCACCGTGCACCGCGCCGAGTGCGCCGCGGTGGCCCGTATGAAGGACGGAGGGCGTACGGAGGTCGGCGTGCGCTGGGGCGATGCCACCGAGTGCCGGGTCACGCTGGTCGCCGAATCGTTCGTGCGTCCCCATCTGCTCGCGGACCTCACGGAGGCCATGGCCCTCGAAGGCGCCGAGATCGTCTCCGCGACCGTCGAACCCCCGACGCAGCAGCAGGTCCGTCACACGTACACCGTGCAGCTCCCGGACGCGGCCCACCTGCCCGCTCTCATGCGCGCGATGCGCAACGTCGCCGGGGTCTACGACGTCACCCGGGCCCAGCCGCAGACGCAGGGCGGCTGAGCCCGCCCGGGCGCCGGCCACCGGATACGGCTCGGCTGAACTCGGACAGGCGCCGGCCACCGGATACGGCTCGGCTGAACCCGCACAGGCGTCGCCCACCGGATACGGCTCGGTTGAGCCAGCCCGGGCGTCGGCCATCTGACGCGGGGCGGCACCCGGCGCAGGCCCCGGTCCCCGATTCGGGTGTGCCGGACGCGCGTCGTCCCCGTCACGCACGCGCGCGCTGATAGCCGTGAGGCATGCGCCTCACCCCCCACCGCACCCGCCCCCGTACCCGCCCCTGTCGTCGGCGCACGTCCGCGGTGCTGCTCGCCTCGGCCGTCTCCGTCTGCCTCGTCGCCGCGAGTGCCCCCGTCGTCCCGCTCGGCGTCGGCGACCGCCTCTTCCCGTACCTCGGCAACCCCGGCTACGACGTCGCGTCGTACGACCTCTCCTTCACCTATCCCGGCAGCAACAGCGAGCCGCTGCGGGCCGTGACCACCATCGACGCCTGGACCACCGCCGACCTGGAGCGGATCAACTTGGACTTCGCCCACGGCACGGTCCACTCGGTCGAGGTCGACGGCGAGCCCGCACTCTTCAGCACCGCCGGCGAGGATCTGGTGATCACGCCCGAGGACTCCGTGTCGGACGGCAACTGGATGCGGATCACCGTGCGGCACACCAGCGACCCCGTCCCCGCCAGGGGGCGCGAGGGCGGCTGGGTGCGCACCGCGGACGGCCTCGCCATGGCCAACCAGGCCGACGCCGCGCACCTGGTGTTCCCGTGCAACGACCACCCCTCCGACAAGGCGATGTTCACCTTCCGGGTCACCGCCCCCGACGGTCACACGGTCGTGGCGAACGGCCTGTCCGCCGGGGTGGACAAGTCCCGCGGGGCGACCACGTGGACGTACCGCACCCAGCACCCCATGGCCACCGAACTCGCCCAGGTGTCCATCGGCCGCTCCACGGTGCTGCACCGTACCGGCCCGCACGGACTGCCGGTACGGGACGTCGTCCCGACCAGGTACCGCAAGGCGCTCGAACCCTGGCTGGAGAAGACCCCGGAGCAGATCGCCTGGATGGAGGGCAAGGTCGGCCGCTACCCCTTCGAGACGTACGGCCTGCTCATGGCCGACGCCTCGACCGGCTTCCAACTGGAGACCCAGACGCTCTCCCTCTTCGAGCGGGAGCTGTTCACCGAGCCCGTCCACCCCGCGTGGTACGTCGAGTCGATCATGATCCACGAGCTGGCCCACCAGTGGTTCGGCGACAGCGTCGGCCCTCGCACCTGGTCCGACCTGTGGCTCAACGAGGGACACGCCACCTGGTACGAGGCGCTGTACGCCGAGGAGCAGGCCGGCAAGCCCATGCGGGACCGCATGAAGGCCGCGTACGGTGCCTCCGACGGCTGGCGCGTGGCCGGCGGCCCACCCGCCGCCCCCAAGGCCCCCGAGCCCGGCCGCAAGATCGGCATCTTCCGGCCGAACGTCTACGACGGCGCCGCGCTCGTCCTGTACGCCCTGCGTCAGGAGATCGGCCGCGCGGCCTTCGAACGCCTGGAGCGCGCCTGGGCCGGCCGGTACAAGGACCGCACCGCCACGACGGAGGACTTCGTCCGGCTCGCCGCCGAGATCTCCGGGCGCGATCTGGACGGCTTCTTCCAGGGCTGGCTGTACGCGGAGAAGACCCCGCCGATGCCGGGGCACCCGGACTGGAAACCGGCCGCGCCGGCGAAACCGGCTGAGCCCGGGAAGGCGGCCGCATCCGCTGGGGCGGCCGCTCGATAACACGGTGACGAGACGCCCCGTGCCGTGCGACTATCTTCAGGTCGGCGCGGCACGGAGCGCCGGGAATCTCCCGGAACGCTCGCGCGTTATGCCGGTGACGGAAAGCTCGCAGCGCTCCGTCGCCGCAAACGGTTTACCAGCTACGTAAGGATCCAATGACCTCCTCTTCTTCCCCTTCCCAGGACACCAAGCGCTTCGCGCACAGCCACCCCGAGGGTCTTCGGGCCGATGCCCTGATGGAAGAGGACGTCGCCTGGAGCCACGAGATCGACGGAGAGTGGGACGGCGATCAGCTCGACCGCTCCGAGCGCGCGGCTCTGCGCCGTGTGGCGGGCCTCTCCACCGAGCTCGAGGACGTCACCGAGGTCGAGTACCGCCAGCTCCGCCTGGAGCGGGTCGTGCTCGTCGGCGTCTGGACCTCGGGAACCGCGCAGGACGCGGACAACTCCCTCGCGGAGCTCGCCGCCCTCGCGGAAACGGCCGGCGCGCTGGTGCTCGACGGTGTGATCCAGCGCCGCGACAAGCCCGACGCGGCCACCTACATCGGCTCCGGCAAGGCCGAGGAGCTGCGCGACATCGTCCTCGAATCGGGCGCGGACACCGTCATCTGCGACGGTGAGCTCAGCCCGGGCCAGCTGATCCACCTCGAGGACGTCGTCAAGGTCAAGGTCATCGACCGGACCGCCCTGATCCTGGACATCTTCGCCCAGCATGCCAAGTCCCGAGAGGGCAAGGCGCAGGTCGCGCTCGCGCAGATGCAGTACATGCTGCCGAGGCTGCGCGGCTGGGGTCAGTCGCTGTCCCGGCAGATGGGCGGCGGCAAGGGCGGCGGCCTCGCCACCCGTGGTCCGGGTGAGACCAAGATCGAGACGGACCGGCGGCGGATCCGCGAGAAGATGGCGAAGATGCGCCGGGAGATCGCGGACATGAAGACCGGCCGCGAGATCAAGCGCCAGGAGCGCAAGCGCCACAAGGTGCCCTCGGTCGCCATCGCGGGCTACACCAACGCCGGCAAGTCCTCGCTGCTCAACCGCCTCACGGGCGCGGGCGTGCTGGTCGAGAACGCCCTGTTCGCGACCCTCGACCCGACCGTGCGCCGGGCCAAGACCCCGAGCGGCCGGCTGTACACGCTGGCCGACACGGTCGGGTTTGTCCGCCATCTGCCCCACCACCTGGTCGAGGCGTTCCGCTCCACGATGGAGGAGGTCGGCGAGTCCGACCTGATCCTGCACGTGGTGGACGGTTCGCACCCGAACCCGGAGGAGCAGCTGGCCGCCGTGCGCGAGGTGATCAGGGACGTCGGCGCCACCGGCGTACCCGAGATCGTCGTGATCAACAAGGCCGACGCGGCCGACCCGCTGACGCTCCAGCGGCTGCTGCGTGTCGAGAAGCGGTCCATGGCCGTCTCGGCCCGCACCGGCCAGGGCATCGACGAGCTGCTCGCGCTCATCGACAACGAGCTGCCGCGCCCGTCGGTCGAGATCGAAGCGCTCCTGCCGTACACGCAGGGCAAGCTGGTCGCCCGTGCCCACGACGAGGGCGAGGTCCTCTCCGAGGAGCACACCCCGGAGGGCACCCTGCTCAAGGCGCGGGTGCACGAGGAACTGGCGGCGGAGCTCGCGCCGTACGTCCCGGCGCCGGCGCTCTGACGGCTTCGTCGCGAGCGGGGTCGCGAGCGAGTCCTCGGCGTGAGCGGCTCTTCGATCTGAGGGCGTCTACGGCCTGAGCGCGTTACGGCCTGAGCACGAGAAGGCCCGCTCCCTGTCCGCAGGGAGCGGGCCTTCAGCTTGTTCCGGTCACCGACCGCCGTACGTCTTGCTCATGTTCTGGTAGAGCGCCTCGGCATCGCGGCCCAGCTGCGGGCCGGCCAGCCAGCTGTTGTCGGCCGGGCCGATCGAGGTGTTGGACACGAGGACGGACTTGCCGTTCACCACCCGGAACCAGCCGCCGCCGGACGAACCGCCGGTCATGGTGCAGCCGATGCGGTACATCGTCGGCAGGCTCGGGCTGAGCGAGAACCGGCCCGGGACGTCGACGCACTTGAACATCTTCAGACCGTTGTAGGGCGGCGCCGCCGGGTAACCCCAGGCGCCCATCTTGGCGGCCCCGGCCGCGGACGGCGCCGAGAAGTCCACGTCCAGCGCGGCGCCCACCGTCTCCTCCAGGGACTTGGCACCCTGCTCGGGCTTCACGTGCAGCACGGCATAGTCGTACGCGGCACCGTCACCGCCGGTCTCCGAGCCGCCCCGGATCCACTGGTTCGAGGTCGAGGCCCAGTCCGCCCACCAGTTGCCGTACGGCGCGACCTCCGTCGGGTTCGCGTTGCTCAGCTCCGCCTCGGACTTGCCGAGGTCGTTGTAGGCCGGGACGAACACGAGATTGCGGTACCAGCCGCCGTCGCCGCCGGCGTGCACGCAGTGGCCGGCCGTCCACACCAGGTTGGACTTGCCCGGGTGGTTGACGTCCTTGATCACCGTGCCGGAGCAGACGGCCGGGCCGTCGGGGGAGTCGAAGAAGACCTTGCCGACCGGGGCGGCGTTCCGGTGGTACGGCGTCTTCTCGGCCTGCGCCTGGACGGGCGCCGGGTCAGGATCGCTGACGCCCCGGCCGGCCGACGCGTCCTTCGTCGTGACCGTCTTGTCGGCCTCCTTCGCGGACTGCATCCGCTCCGGCTTCCAGAGGCCCTCGATCACCGGGTTGACGAAGTCCTTGGCCTCACTGAGCCACTTGTCCTTGTCCCAGTCCTTCCAGCCGCCGTCCTTCCACCGGTCGACGTCGATCCCGTGCTCCTCGAGCTTGCCGGCGAGGTCGGCCGGGATCTTGACCTTGCCACCGCCGTCCGCGGCTTGCGAGGTGGTGACGTCGGGCTTGTCGTTCGCCGAGTCCGCCGAACCTTCACAGGCGGTCGCGGTGAGCGCCAGGGCGGCGACGAGCCCGGTGGCGGCGAGAAGGGAGCGCCGCCCGCGCCTCGGTGCCGCGGGCGTACGTGTGGAACGCATGGTGCGATGACCCCCGTTGGTGCATAACCGTGTGCTGTGCTGCTGCGTGTGCATGTCAGACCTGGCGCCGGAGCCCCCGGCGCGACACCCCACTATGCCCGTGGAGTTGAGGGCGTACCGGGGTGGGGCGGTGAAGGTTTCCGTGAGTCCACGGGCCATTGCGCCAGGTGCGCGCGGGCACGGGCACGGGCACGGCGCACCGCCCCACCGCTGAAGGTGTTCAGCGGGCCGTCAGCGGCCCGCGAACTTCTCGCTGACCGAGTCGTACACGCCCTTCGCCGCCTCGCCCAGGCGCGGACCGGCCAGCCAGCCCGACGTCACCGGACCGATCGAGGTGTTGGACACCAGCGCCGGCTTGCCGTCCGAACCCGGCGCGACCCAGCCGCCGCCGGACGAACCGCCGGTCATCGTGCAGCCGATGCGGTACATCGTCGGGTCCGAAGCGGTGACCGACAGCCGGCCCGGCCGGTCCTGGCACCGGTACAGCTTCTGCCCGTCGTACGGAGGCGCGGCCGGGTAGCCGATCGCCGTGACGCTCTTCACCTTCGGTACGGCGGGAGCCCTGAAGTCCACCGGCAGCGCCGAACCGACCGTCTCCTCCAGCGACTTGCCGCCGCTGCCCTTCTCCGGCGTCACATGGATGACCGCGAAGTCATAGGGTGCGCCGTCCCCGCCGGTCGAGCCGCCCTGCTCGATCCACTGGTCCGAGGTCTGCGCCCAGTCTCCCCACCAGACGCCGTAGGGAGCGACGTCCTCCCTGGTGGCGTTCTCCAGCTCCGCGACCGGCTTGCCGTCGTCGTTGTACGACGGCACGAACGCGATGTTGCGGTACCAGCCGCCCTTCTTGCCCGCGTGCACGCAGTGGCCCGCCGTCCACACGAGGTTGGACTTGCCCGGATGGGCCGGGTCCTCGACGACCGTCGCCGAGCAGACGGCCGAGCCCTTGGGGGAGTCGAAGAACACCTTCCCGGCCGTGGGCGCGCTGGCGTGGTACGACGGCGGCACGGCCTGCGCCCGGACCGGCTCGGGCGTGGGATCGGTCACGCCCTGGTCACCGGCGAGGTCGCTGTCGTCCACGCCCTGGTCGGGCTCCTCGGCCTCCCGCATGCGGTCCGGGTCCCAGAGTCCCTCGATGATCGGGTTGATGTACTCGTTGGCCTCGCGCAGCCAGTCGTCCCGGTCCCAGTTCTTCCAGGCGCCGTTCTTCCACTTGTCGATGTCGATCCCGTGCTCGCGGAGCCGGTCCCTGATGTCGTCCGGGATCTTCAGCTTGCCGTCATCGGAGGCGCCGGCCGACGCGGAGGCCTCGCCGCCCGCCGCGGCGTCGCCCGACTCGCAGGCGGTGGCGGTCAACGCGAGCGCCGAGGCGAGGGCAACGGCGGCCAGCACGGGGGAGTTCCTGCGGCGCGCCCTCCCCCCTCGGCTGGCGATGGACGACGGCCGTATGGATCGCATGATGTGACTCCCCCTGATATGGAACGAACATGGACGAACCGGTGCTTCAGCCCTGCTGTCCGCCAGTTTCATGGGGAGTTGGGGCCGACTTCACGGCGTCCGGGAACGGCACCACACACTATGCGGTGGCTGTGGGGGCGGCCCGACGGAACCGCAACAGTTCCGTCACGGAAAGGATCTTGAGGCAACCCGTAACCCGGTGAGCGGATCGGGGTTGGTAGCGGTTGGGGGCCTGCTGTCTGTGTGCGGTCCTCTGTGCCCGTGCCCAGTGGGAGGTCAGGGAAGTCGTGGCGGAATCCACCCAAGGGGGATGTGCGTCCGAGGAGGCCGCTGTGGGGCGTATGCCGGTGAGGGCCCTCCCCAGTGCCGTCGACGACACGGCACCGGGAGCGCGCGCCGCGCACGAGGGAATTCTGCGCCGCCAGTCCGCGCGCGAGTCCGCCGCCCGCACCTACGCCCGCGCCCTGCCGATCGTGCCGGTGCGGGCCCGGGGGCTGACCATCGAGGGCGCGGACGGCCGCCGCTACCTGGACTGCTTCTCCGGCGCCGGCACGCTCGCCCTCGGGCACAACCACCCGGTCGTCCTGGAAGCCATCCGCAGGGTCCTCGACTCCGGCGCGCCCCTGAACGCCCTCGACCTGGCCACACCCGTCAAGGACGCCTTCGTCACCGAGCTGTTCCGCACCCTTCCCCCAGGGCTCGCCGGCCGGGCCCGCGTACGGTTTTGCGGACCGGCCGGCGGCGACGCCGTGGAGACCGCCTGTGAGCTGGTGCGCGCGGCGACCGGCCGGACCGGCCTCATCGCGTTCACTGGCGCCTCCCACGGAAGGACGGCCGGGGCACTCGACGCGTCCGCCGGTGCCCACGACGTATCCCTGGCCCGCCTGCCCTACCCGCAGGACTACCGCTGCCCCTTCGGCGTCGGGGGCGAGCGCGGGGCCGACCTCGCCGCCCGCTGGACCGAGTCCGTCCTCGACGACTCCGGGCCGGGCGCTCCGCTCCCCGCCGGGGTGATCGTCGAGCCCGTCCAGGGCGAGGGCGGGGTGATCCCCGCGCCGGACACCTGGCTGCGGCGCATGCGGCAGCTCACGGCCGACCGGTCCGTCCCCTTGATCGCCGACGAGATCCAGACGGGCGTCGGGTGGACCGGCGCCTTCTGGGCCGTGGAGCACAGCGGAGTGACCCCCGACGTGATGGTCCTCTCCAAGGCCATCGGAGGAAGCCTGCCGCTGGCCGTCGTGGTCTACCACGAGGACCTCGACGCCCCGGAACCCGGCGCCCCCGCCGGCACCTTCCGCGGCAACCAACTCGCCATGGCCGTCGGCACGGCGACCCTCACTCACGTCCGGGAGAACCACCTCGCCGAGCGCGCGGCGACGCTCGGGGCGCGCATGCTGAGCCAACTCCAGGGCCTGGCCACGGAGTTTCCAATCGTGGGGGATGTGCGGGGACGGGGGTTGATGATCGGGGTGGAGTTCGTGGATCCGGAGGGAGAGACCGGGAGAGCCCGGCAGGTGGTTGAGTCGGCGGGGACGCCCGTCCCCGCCGCCCCCGAACTGGCGGCCGCCGTCCAGCGGGAGTGCCTGCGGCGCGGCCTCATCGTCGGACTCGACGGCCGTCACGCCGGCGTCGTCCGACTGCTGCCGCCCCTGACGATCACCGACGAACAGGCGGCCGCCGTGCAGGACCGGCTGGCCGACGCCGTCCGGGCGGCGGCTCGGTGCGATGGGGGCGCGGCGGCGGCGCCGTTCACACCGTGAGCCTGATGCCGTGAGGGCTCATGCCATGAGCCTCCACACCGCGAGTTTTCACATCGCGAGCCCATGCAGAACCCCCCGCTCGCAGATCTCGAGCGCGCGTCCCGGAACCACCCGACGAGGTACCTGTCTTGAACGCCATGTCCGAGCCCGACCACCACGCCACATCACCGGGACGAGGCTCTGCTGACGTCCGCGGCTCGGGAACGCCGGTGCTCCCGGCAGTGCCGTGTCAGAGGCCTGGGGCGGCGCAGCTCGCCGAGGTGCAGGGCGGCGAGGTGTGGGACGGTGACGCGCTGGGTGGTGCGTTGAGGGCCGGGGGAGCCACCACCGACCTCTTGGAGCATCCCGACCCGCACACCGTCGCCCAGGCAGCAGCAGTGGAGACGCTGCTCCGCTGCTGGGTGCGCGAGACCAACCAGTCCGCTCCCGCCGACGGCATCCTCCGCATCCCCCTTCCCGCCAGCGGCACGGCTCTGCTCGCCCCCGTGCGCTACTGGTCCCCGACGGGCTGGCACCGCTTCGGTCTCCCGCGCCTGGCCGACGCTCCCGACCACGCCCCACCGGCCGACGCCGTCACGGTCGCCGCTCTGCTCTCCAGGGAGACCCCCGCAGACGGGGACGGCTGCAGCCAGGGCGACCGCGGCGGTAATTGCGACGGCGTCGGACTCGTCGCGGGCGTTGCCGACTCTCTCCGCCGCGTCACCTCCTTCCTCAGCGACCGCCGTGAACACCCGGTCGACGGCCCCGACCTCTTCCTGGCCGCGGAGCAATCACTCGTCCTCGGACACCCCCTGCACCCGGCTCCGAAGAGCCGCGAGGGCCTCTCCGAGGCCGAAGCGGGGCCGTACTCGCCCGAGTTGCGCGGCTCCTTCCCCCTGCATTGGATGGCTGTCGCCCCCTCTGTTCTCGCCACTGACTCCGCCTGGACCGAACGCGGCCGCCCTGTCGCCGCGACCCGACTCACCGCGCGTCTGGCCGGGACCGGCCTGCCTTCGCCGGACGGTTACGCCCTACTGCCCCTTCACCCCTGGCAGGCACGCGAGATCCGGCACCGCCCCGAGATCGCTGCCCTGCTCGACAGCGGACTGCTCCGCGACCTCGGCACCCACGGAACTCCGTGGCAACCCACCTCCTCCGTACGAACCGTCTACCGAACCGGTGCCCCCGCGATGCTCAAGCTGTCGCTGGGCCTGCGCATCACCAACTCCCGTCGCGAGAACCTCCGTAAGGAACTCCACCGCGGTGTCGAGGTCCACCGCCTGCTCCGCAGCGGACTCGCGCAGCAGTGGCGGGCCGTGCATCCGAGCTTCGACATCGTTCGCGACCCGGCCTGGATCGCCGTCGACGGATGCGATGGCTACGGAGGTTCCGACGGCGTCCCGTTGCCCGGATTGGACGTGGTGATCCGCCACAACCCGTTCAGCCCCTCGGACGATGTCTCCTGCGTCGCCGGACTCGTCTCGCCGCGCCCCTGCCCACCTGCCCGGCCGGGAACCGCTCCAGGCCGCCCGGAGACCCACGGCCCGATCCTTCGGTCCCGGCTCGCCGAGGTCGTCACGCGCCTCGCCCGCCGGACCGGCCGGCCCCGCGGAGCCGTCGCCGCCGAGTGGTTTCTGCGCTACCTCGAGCACGTCGTGCGTCCCGTCCTGTGGCTGGACGGTGAGGCCGGCATCGCCCTGGAGGCTCACCAGCAGAACACTCTGCTTCTGCTGGACGCCGACGGGTGGCCAAGAGGCGGCCGCTACCGCGACAACCAGGGCTACTACTTCCGCGAGTCCCGGCGCGTGGACCTCGACGCCCGGCTGCCCGGTATCGGAGAGCGGAGCGACACGTTCGTCTGTGACGAGGTCACCGACGAACGGCTCGGCTACTACCTGGCGGTCAACAACGTCCTCGGCCTCATCGGCGCGTTCGGCTCCCAGCGGCTGGCCGACGAGCGGCTGCTGCTCGCCGCCTTCCGCCGTTTCCTCGGAAACGTCGCCTCCGGACCGGCCAGGCTGCGCTCCTCGCTGCCGGCCCGGCTACTGGACTCACCCGTACTGCGCTGCAAGGCCAACCTGCTGACCCGGCTCCACGGCCTCGACGAACTCGTCGGCCCGGTCGACACCCAGTCCGTCTACGTCACCATCGCCAACCCCCTGCACTGCTGAATCGCCCTGACCGTCCCTCACCACAACCGACCTCCTTCATCCCTGAGGACACGCCTCACCCCTTCCTGAGAGGAGCGTTTGGTGCCCCCCGCCGACCCGACCGCCCACACCGGTACCGCTGTCCCCGCCACGGCCGACGTCAACGCCGGTGCCGGCTCCAGCGCCCGCTTCCGTGCCGGTTCCCACGCGGGCTCCAGCGCGGGAGTCGACGCGGACCTGGATGCGGATGCCGGTGCCGGCGGTCCCGGCGAGGACACCATGGACCTACGGCTGCCGGACGAACTCTTCGCCCTCATCGAGGACGAGTCGTCCGACAACCACGGAGCACGGCGGCCGGACCAGGACAGGGCACAGCCCTCCGCCTCCATCGCCACGACCCGTGAGGCCTCCGTCCTCTCGGTCCCCTCCCTTGTCCCGGCCGAGGACGATCTCCTCGACCGTGTTGCCGACTGGGGCCCGACCGACACACCCGTGGGCGTCTTCCAGCTCGTCCCCGTGCGCGTCGAACGTGATCTTCCGCTCATCAGCCGCTGGATGAACGACCCCGCCGCTGCGGCGTTCTGGGGCTTGTCCGGATCCCAGAACGTGACCGAGGAGCATGTGCTGACCCAGCTAGCCGGCGACGGGCGCAGCGTGCCGTGCATCGGGGTGCTGGACGGTACGCCGATGAGCTACTGGGAGATCTACCGGGCGGACCTGGACCCGCTGGCCCGCCGCTACCCGGCCCGGCCTCACGACACGGGGCTTCACCTTCTGGTCGGCGCCATCGCCGACCGAGGACGTGGTCTCGGCGGTCTGCTGCTTCGCGCCGTAGCCGATCTCGTACTCGTGCGGCGGCCCTCCTGCGCACGCGTCATCGCGGAACCCGACATCCGCAACACCCCCTCCATCGCCGCTTTCCTGACCGCCGGCTTCCGGTTCTCCGCCGAGGTCGACCTGCCCGACAAGCGCGCCGCCCTCATGGTCCGAGAACGGGCCCTTCGGCATCTGCTGTAGCGCTGTGTCACCGCGCCATCACTCATTGAACGCGGCGTGTGCCGCCGCAGTTCCCATTCGTGCCGCAGAAATTTCCCGAGCCGCTCGCCGGCGCAGCCACGTCGCACAGCGGAGGGCCGGGGCCGGCTCCAGCCCGCACCGCATACAGCTGGCGCCGCCCGCCATGCCAGCCCGTCCCGCCTACAGCCCGAGCCGCACCGCCTGTCCCGAACCGGTCACGCCCCCCCCCGGGCCCAGAACTACCCCTCCGCCCATCCGGCCCATCCCCACCGAGGAGTCCAAGGTCTTGATCCCGTCCCCCGTCCCCGCCTTGATCACCCGTTTGTCAGTGCTGGGTCGTAGGGTGGTCGCGCTATGACGAAGCCCTCACTCCCCGAACTCCTGCATGCTGCCGTCACTGCCGTCGGCGGTACGGAGCGCCCCGGTCAGGTGACCATGGCCGAAGCCGTCGCGGAGGCGATCGACGACGGCTCCCACCTGCTGGTCCAGGCCGGCACCGGCACCGGCAAGTCGCTGGGCTATCTGGTGCCCGCGCTCGCGCACGGGGAGCGTGTGGTCGTCGCGACCGCCACCCTGGCGCTCCAGCGCCAGCTGGTGGAGCGCGACCTGCCGAGAACGGTCGAGTCGCTGCACCCCCTGCTGCGCCGCCGCCCGGAGTTCGCGATGCTCAAGGGCCGGTCGAACTACCTGTGCCTGCACCGCCTGCACGAGGGTGTCCCGCAGGACGAGGAGGAGGGCCTCTTCGACCAGTTCGAGGCGGCCGCGCCCACCAGCAAGCTGGGTCAGGACCTGCTGCGGGTGCGCGACTGGGCCGACGAGACCGAGAACGGCGACCGTGACGACCTCACTCCCGGCATCTCGGACCGGGCCTGGGCCCAGGTGTCGGTGTCGTCGAGGGAGTGCCTGGGCGCCTCGAAGTGCGCCTACGGCGCGGAGTGCTTCGCCGAGATGGCCCGCGAGCGCGCCAAGCTCTCCGACGTCGTCGTCACCAACCACGCACTGCTCGCGATCGACGCCATCGAGGGCGCCCCGGTCCTTCCGCAGCACGAGGTGCTGATCGTCGACGAGGCCCATGAGCTGGTCTCGCGCGTCACCGGAGTCGCCACCGGCGAACTCACCCCCGGCCAGGTCAACCGCGCGGTGCGCCGGGCCGCGAAACTCGTCAACGAGAAGGCCGCGGACCAGCTACAGACCGCCGCCGAGGGCTTCGAGCGGCTGATGGAGCTCGCGCTGCCCGGCCGCCTGGAGGAGATTCCCGAGGACCTCGGTTATGCCCTCATGGCACTGCGCGACGCGTGCCGCACGGTCATTTCCGCCATCGGCACGACCCGCGACAAGTCCGTCCAGGACGAGGACGCGGTCCGCAAGCAGGCCCTGGCGGCCGTGGAGAACGTGCACGACGTGGCGGAACGGATCACGAACGGCTCCGAGTGGGACGTGGTCTGGTACGAGCGCCACGACCGCTTCGGCGCCTCCCTGCGCGTCGCCCCCATGTCCGTCTCGGGGCTGCTGCGGGAGAAGCTCTTCGCGGACCGCTCCGTGGTCCTGACATCCGCGACGCTGAAGCTGGGCGGGGACTTCAACGGGGTCGGCGCGTCCCTCGGGCTCGCTCCCGAGGGGACCGAGGGCGATGACGTCCCGAAATGGAAGGGCATCGACGTCGGCTCACCCTTCGACTACCGCAAGCAGGGCATCCTGTACGTCGCGAGGCACCTGGCGCGCCCCGCGCGGGACGGCGACCGCGGTGACATGCTCGACGAGCTCACGGAACTCATCCAGGCGGCGGGGGGCCGGACCCTGGGCCTGTTCTCCTCCATGCGGGGGGCCCAGCTGGCCGCCGAGGAACTGCGTTCCCGGATCCCGGAGTTCCCGATCCTCCTCCAGGGGGAGGAGACCCTCGGCGAGCTCATCAAGAACTTCGCGGCCGACCCCATGACCTGCCTGTTCGGCACGCTGTCGCTGTGGCAGGGCGTGGACGTCCCCGGCCCCAGCTGCCAGCTGGTCGTCATGGACAAGATCCCGTTCCCACGCCCCGACGACCCGCTGATGAGCGCCCGCCAGAAGGCGGTGGAGGACGCGGGCGGCAACGGCTTCATGGCGGTCGCCGCCACGCACGCCGCGCTCCTCATGGCCCAGGGCGCCGGCCGCCTCGTACGGGCGTCGGGCGACCGGGGTGTGGTCGCCGTCCTGGATCAGCGTCTGGCGACCGCGCGGTACGGCGGCTATCTGAAGGCGTCACTGCCCGACTTCTGGTACACGACGGACCGTAACCAGGTGCGGAAGTCGCTGGCGGCGATCGACGCGCTGGCGAAGCAGACGGAAGCCGATTGAGCCACGGGGTCGGTCTGCGGTCTGCGGCGGCCAAGCCGGGGGGCCGACCCCCACCCTTTTGCCCCGGGCCCGGACAGCGCAGGGCCCCGGAACCGGCGCAGGGGTCCCGGGGCCCGGTCAGAGGGCGGGCCGACTGGGCCCACCCGACGCGGTGCGCGGTGTCAGACGCGGCGCAGTACGGCCACCACCTTGCCGAGGATGGTCGCGTCGTCGCCGGGGATCGGCTCGTAAGCGGCGTTGTGCGGCAGGAGCCAGACGTGGCCGTCCTCGCGCTTGAACCGCTTGACGGTGGCTTCTCCGTCGAGCATCGCGGCCACGATGTCGCCGTTCTCGGCGACCGGCTGGCGGCGGACCGTGACCCAGTCGCCGTCGCAGATGGCGGCCTCGATCATCGAGTCGCCGACGACCTTCAGGACGAACAGCTCACCGTCGCCGACGAGCTGGCGCGGAAGAGGGAAAACGTCCTCGACGGACTCCTCGGCGAGAATCGGGCCACCGGCGGCGATGCGGCCGACCAGCGGGACGTACGACGCGGCCGGCTTGCCCGCCGTGTCCGTGGGCTGCACGGACGCGGCCTGATCGGAACCGCGCACCTCGTATGCGCGCGGGCGGTGCGGGTCACGGCGCAGGAAGCCCTTGCGCTCCAGTGCCATCAGCTGGTGTGCGACGGAAGAGGTGCTGGACAGGCCGACGGCCTGGCCGATCTCGCGCATCGACGGCGGGTAGCCGCGCCGCTGCACCGAATCCCTGATGACCTCGATCACTCGACGCTGGCGGTCGGTGAGTCCGGAACTGTCCGCCCGGATGCCGGGAGGTCGTCCCGGCAGAGAGCGCTTGTGCCCCTCCGGGTTCGTGGCTTCGTTCATCGCGTGCACCGGCTCCAGTCGGCCCTGGGAGCGCTCCTGGGCAGTGATGGCGGCACTGTCTGCGGTGGTGGTCACGTCGGCCCCTCTCGATGGTCTCCCTGCTGGACAACGGTAGTTGCTTTCGAAAGGTTGCGCCAAACACACGTTCGAGTGAAAAATCGCGAATCGGCTGACGCGATCATGTGTCCGGGTGTATTGGCTACCGCTCCACCTGGCGGGCAAAAGCGCCCATTGCTGTACTCTTCACCGCCGGGGTGATCGCCTCGGTGACTGTTGCCCCAGTCTGCCATCCGGCATTCCCCTGCCCCGGGACCAGCCCTCATCTGTGCGGGAGTCGCACGTCCCCTCCTCGCGGCGCCCACGGTATCTCCGCATGTGCCGCAGCGATACGGCTGTGCGCGTACGGATGCGGCCGGCGGGTGTGGCAGACCGTGTCCGGCGGTGCCGCCGCGGGCGCGAGAGCTCGGTGCGACGCGGTCGGTCGCGCGTCACCTGCGTCTACTTGTGCGACACGCGCGTATGGCGTGCATGTATGAGCCAATCCCCACATCTAGTGGTTGGATTGCAGCAGTAGCCCACAAGTTGTGGTCCCCCGGGTCTCCGCGCTCATGGTCATCGCCTATGCTGGGGGCTGCTTCGTGGGGCGCAAGAGACCCAGCGAGGCTATTGAGTCTGCTGTGAGGAGGGTTGGAGTTCATGCACTGCCCCTTCTGCAGGCACCCCGACAGCCGTGTCGTCGACAGTCGTACGACCGACGACGGCACGTCGATCCGCAGGCGCCGCCAGTGTCCTGACTGCTCCCGTCGTTTCACGACCGTGGAGACGTGCTCGCTCATGGTGGTCAAGCGGTCCGGAGTCACCGAACCCTTCAGCCGTACCAAGATCATCAATGGTGTGCGCAAGGCGTGTCAGGGGCGGCCCGTCACCGAGGACGCGCTCGCCCAGCTCGGCCAGCGGGTCGAGGAGGCGGTGCGGGCCACCGGAAGCGCCGAGCTGACCACCCACGACGTGGGGCTGGCCATACTCGGCCCGTTGCAGGAGCTCGATCTCGTCGCCTATCTGCGATTCGCCTCCGTCTACCGGGCGTTCGACTCGCTCGAGGACTTCGAGGCGGCCATCGCGGAGCTCAGGGAAGAGACGGGACCCCCCGACACGGACGACGGAGACCGCGAGGACGCGGGGGCGGGGAGCCAGGAAGACGACCGCGGGCCCGGAGGGACGACACCCGTCCCCGAGCCCGCAGGCGCCGCCGACTGACCGGCGGGCCGGACCCGGACGGCAGCTCCGGGCCCGGCCGGGCGGCGGCGATGTGAAGACCTGTTGCGGGCGAGGTGAGTGGGTGCCCGCAACACCAGACAGAACACCGTGCCACGGGAACAACGGGGCACTTCAGGGCGTTTTCGCCCGTACAGGGAGGCGGCATGACAGAGACGGCGAGTGGTCCGGCACGGAGTTCCCGCGCCAAGAGCACCAAGGCGAGCAAGGGCCTGCGTATCGAGCGCATCCACACCACCCCCGGGGTCCACCCGTACGACGAGGTGGCCTGGGAGCGCCGTGACGTCGTCATGACCAACTGGCGCGACGGCTCGGTCAACTTCGAGCAGCGCGGCGTCGAGTTCCCCGACTTCTGGTCGGTGAACGCGGTCAACATCGTCACCAGCAAGTACTTCCGCGGTGCCGTCGGCACCCCGCAGCGTGAGACCAGCCTCAAGCAGCTGATCGACCGCATCGTGAAGACGTACCGGAAGGCCGGAGAAGACCACAAGTACTTCGCCTCGCCCGCCGACGCCGAGATCTTCGAGCACGAGCTGGCGTACGCCCTCCTGCACCAGATCTTCAGCTTCAACAGCCCTGTCTGGTTCAACGTCGGCACCAAGCAGCCCCAGCAGGTCTCCGCCTGCTTCATCCTGTCCGTCGACGACTCCATGGAGTCGATCCTCGACTGGTACAAGGAAGAGGGCATGATCTTCAAGGGCGGCTCCGGCGCCGGCCTGAACCTCTCCCGGATCCGTTCCTCCAAGGAACTGCTGTCCTCCGGCGGCAACGCCTCCGGTCCGGTCTCCTTCATGCGCGGTGCCGACGCCTCCGCAGGAACGATCAAGTCCGGTGGCGCCACCCGCCGCGCCGCCAAGATGGTCGTCCTCGATGTGGACCACCCGGACATCGAGGACTTCATCGAGACCAAGGTCAAGGAAGAGGAGAAGATCCGCGTCCTGCGCGACGCGGGCTTCGACATGGACCTGGGCGGCGACGACATCGCGTCCGTCCAGTACCAGAACGCCAACAACTCGGTCCGCGTGAACGACGAGTTCATGACGGCCGTCGAGCAGGGCGGCCAGTTCGGCCTGCGGGGCCGGATGACCGGTGAGGTCATCGAGGAGGTCGACGCCAAGTCGCTCTTCCGTAAGATCGCCGAGGCCGCCTGGGCCTGCGCCGACCCCGGCATCCAGTACGACGACACCATCAACAACTGGCACACCTGCCCCGAGTCCGGCCGGATCACCGCGTCGAACCCGTGCAGCGAGTACATGCACCTGGACAACACGTCCTGCAACCTGGCCTCGCTGAACCTGATGAAGTTCCTGAAGGACGACGGCAAGGGCAACCAGTCCTTCGAGGCCGAGCGCTTCCAGAAGGTCGTCGAGCTGGTCATCACCGCGATGGACATCTCGATCTGCTTCGCGGACTTCCCGACCCAGAAGATCGGCGAGAACACGCGCGCGTTCCGCCAGCTCGGCATCGGCTACGCCAACCTCGGCGCCCTGCTGATGGCCACCGGCCACGCCTACGACTCCGACGGCGGCCGCTCCCTCGCCGGTGCCATCACCTCCCTGATGACCGGCACGGCGTACCGCCGCTCCGCCGAGCTCGCCGCGGTCGTCGGCCCGTACGACGGCTACGCCCGCAACGCCGACGCCCACAAGCGCGTCATGAAGCAGCACTCCGACGCCAACGACAAGGCCGTCCGCATGGACGACCTGGACACCCCGGTGTGGGCCGCCGCCAGCGAGTCGTGGCAGGACGTACTGCGCCTCGGCGAGAAGAACGGTTTCCGTAACTCCCAGGCGTCCGTGCTCGCCCCGACCGGCACCATCGGCCTCGCGATGTCCTGCGACACCACCGGTGTCGAGCCCGACCTCGCCCTGGTCAAGTTCAAGAAGCTGGTCGGCGGCGGCTCGATGCAGATCGTCAACGGCACGGTCCCGCAGGCCCTGCGCCGCCTCGGCTACCTGGAAGAGCAGATCGAGGCGATCGTCGCCCACATCGCCGACCACGGCAACGTGATCGACGCGCCCGGTCTCAAGCCCGAGCACTACGAGGTGTTCGACTGCGCCATGGGCGAGCGGGCCATCTCCCCGATGGGCCACGTCCGCATGATGGCCGCGATCCAGCCGTGGATCTCCGGTGCCATCTCCAAGACGGTCAACATGCCGGAGACGGCGACCGTCGAGGAGGTCGAGGAGATCTACTTCGAGGCCTGGAAGCTGGGCGTCAAGGCGCTCGCGATCTACCGCGACAACTGCAAGGTCGGCCAGCCGCTCTCCACCAAGAAGTGGGAGGAGAAGGCCGAGGAGCCCGCCGCCGTCGAGGCCAAGGTCGAGAAGGTCGTCGAGTACCGACCGGTCCGCAAGCGCCTTCCGAAGGGACGTCCCGGCATCACCACGTCCTTCACCGTCGGCGGTGCCGAGGGCTACATGACCGCCAACTCCTACCCGGACGACGGTCTCGGCGAGGTCTTCCTGAAGATGTCCAAGCAGGGCTCGACCCTCGCGGGCATGATGGACGCCTTCTCCATCGCGGTCTCCGTCGGCCTCCAGTACGGCGTCCCGCTGGAGACGTACGTCTCGAAGTTCACCAACATGCGCTTCGAGCCGGCCGGCATGACGGACGACCCGGACGTGCGGATGGCGCAGTCGATCGTCGACTACATCTTCCGCCGCCTGGCGCTGGACTTCCTGCCGTTCGAGACGCGCTCCGCGCTCGGCATCCACTCGGCCGAGGAGCGTCAGCGTCACCTGGAGACCGGTTCGTACGAGCCGAACGAGGACGAGGTCGACGTCGAGGGCCTGGCCCAGTCGGCGCCGCGGGCCCAGGAGCTGAAGGCCGTCTCCGCACCGAAGAACGAAGTGGCGGCCCAGCCCGCACCGCAGCAGGCGCACACCAGCGCCGAACTGGTGGAGATGCAGCTGGGCATCCAGGCCGACGCCCCGCTGTGCTTCTCCTGCGGTACGAAGATGCAGCGCGCCGGTTCCTGCTACATCTGCGAAGGCTGCGGTTCGACCAGCGGTTGCAGCTGAAGGTGAGCGCCTTCGAGGCGTGAAGTGACGGCTACGGGTGGGGAGTCGGCGAAATGTCGGCTCCCCACCCGGCTGTCCTTGTTAACGACGCTTGGTGTCGCCTGGTGCCCCGAGTGTTCTTGCTATGAGGTCGGTATCGCAGTACTCGGTCAGTGCTTGCAGTTTTCCGTCTTGGATCTGGCAAACCCAGCAGTGCGTGTGGCGAGCAGCGGCCGAAACAGCTCGTTGAGGACGGTCTGCCTGGTGCCCCACTTGTCGTCACGGGTTACGGAAACCGGGGCGCCTGTCCAGCGCTCAGAGGTTCACCCGAGTCCCGGCGGCGGGGACGGCGTTCGACCCGGCGGCCGTCGGCCAGCCGTGCCTCGCAGTCCCCGCCGCCCCGAACAACCGAGTCCGTCCCTGCCCCGCAGGCTCCCTGGGGGAAAGCTCACGGCCGGCGCGCTGCACCCATCGTCCTGGCGAAGTCCGCAGGGTCACCCTCGAAACCACGGACGCCGGGTCGGAAGTCCCAGGGACCGGAACCGTCCCGGACGAACTCCGCGACCGTCGCCGCAGTGGCCCCCAGCACGCCCCCGAAGTCGTCCTCGACCAGGACCGTGTACCCCTCGCGGATGCGCAGCCCGGGGTTCACCACACTGACGAAAGTGCGCCCCGCCGGGCGCTGCTGGATGACGACGCCGACCACCACGCGCGCGTACCGGCCGTCGAGTCGGTCGAGTTCCAGCGTCATGACCTCGTCGTAGCCGAAGCCCTGGCCGTCCTTGCTGTCCCGGTTGAGATAAATGGTGCCGTCGGGGGAGCGGCTGTCGAAGTGCACCACGTAGGCGGGATCGCCGTGCGGATCGTCCGCCAGATAGGTCGCCGCGACGAGGTCCAGGTCGGTGGACGGCTGCCCCGCCGGACTGGGATCCCACCGCACCGCGATCTCGACCTTGCGAAGCCCCTTGTTGAGCCCGTCCACCGGCGTCCCCTTCCCCGTACCGACTTGCCCGTTCACCTCAACTGCCGGGCCGTCACGACTGTTTGTCCATCCTGCCACGCGTGCGGGTGCGCGCGCCGGAGAGCGGTCCAGCCGAGAGTGACCGGCGCCACGCTCCCTGGCCTTACCATGGCGCGGTGCTGGTCAAGTGGATTCGCTGCACCGTGGTGGACCGCCGCGGTTTCGAGCGGGGGCAGCGGAAGTGGGCGGGGCTTCTGGGGGAGCCGGGGTTTCGGGGACAGGGGGGTGGCTGGAGCCGGGGGCGGCCGGACGTGGCGCACATCTTCGCGTTCTGGGAGAGCCGCGCCTTCTACGACTCCTTCATGGCGCGATCCCACGACCGGCTCGCGTCGGCCCAGTCGGGCACGTTCAAGGACGCCCAGGTCAGACTCTTCGACTACCGCTTCGACGTGAAGACCGGGTTCGAGCCGCGCTTCACGGACGCCGACCTGTTGCGGGTCGCGCTCTGCCGTGTCCACGAGGAGCGGGTCGAGCACTTCGTGCTGATGCAGGAGAAGGTCTGGAACCCGGCGATGGCCGGCTCGCCCGGGATGGTGCGCGGACTGTTCGGCGAGGCCCTCGGGAACGAGTTCATGGTGCTGTCGATGTGGCGGTCGGCCGCAGAGCACGGCAAGTACCGCGCCGAGCGCGTGGAGCGGCTCGCCCTGCGGGCCCAGACGGAGGCGGACGTGGCAGCGCTCACCGGGGACGTCGTGGACATGGAGCCGAGCTGGACGGTTTGACGTTCGGGTGATCTGACGGGCCTTAATCGATGGATTCCGATCGTACTTACGTGCGACCTGTGTGATCTGTGGTGCAGGATGTGTGTGACCTACGTTGTATGGGCGCGGTACGAGTGCTCGATGGGCCCTCACCCGATCTAGGGTTTTGGCATGGCACGACCACGGCGCATCGTCCTTGTCCGGCACGGCGAGTCAACGGGCAATGTTGATGACTCCGTGTACGAGCGTGAACCCGACCACGCCCTGGCGCTGACCGAGCGGGGCCGGCGGCAGGCGGAGGCGACGGGCGAGCGACTGCGCGAGCTGTTCGGCGGCGAGCGCGTCAGCGTGTACGTCTCCCCGTACCGCCGCACCCACGAGACGCTGCGCGCCTTCCGCCTCGACCCGGGGCTCATACGGGTGCGCGAGGAACCCCGGCTGCGCGAGCAGGACTGGGGCAACTGGCAGGACCGGGACGAGGTCCGCCTGCAGAAGACCTACCGTGACACGTACGGACACTTCTTCTACCGTTTCGTCCAGGGCGAGTCCGGCGCCGACGTCTACGACCGGGTCGGCGGCTTCCTCGAGAGCCTGTTCCGCAGCTTCGAGGACCCCGACCATCCGCCGAACGTCCTGATCGTCACCCACGGTCTGGCCATGCGGCTGTTCTGCATGCGGTGGTTCCACTGGACGGTCGCCGAGTTCGAGTCGCTGTCGAACCCGGGGAACGGCGAGGTGCGGATGCTCGTTCTCGGAGACGACGGCAAGTACACCCTTGACCGGCCGTTCGACCGCTGGCGAGATCCCGAGCCCTACGGGATCACCGGATAGAGTGGCAGGGCGATGACCGCTGATTCCTCCCCCGACGGGCGCCTGGACCGCGCCCTGGCCAGCCTGCGCGGACTGTCCGTCGGGGACGCCCTGGGCTCCCAGTACTTCGTGCCGGTGAACTACCCGCTGCTGAAGCGCCGGGAGGTGCCGTCCGGGCCGTGGCAGTGGACCGACGACACGGAGATGGCCGCCTCTGTGGTCGCCGTCCTGGTCGCCCACCGCCGCATCGACCAGGACGCCCTGGCGCGATCCTTCGCCGAGCACCACGATTTCGACCGGGGCTACGGTCCCGCGGTCAACCGCATGCTGCGGCTCGTCCGGGAGGGCGGCGACTGGCGTGAACTCGCCGCGGCGCTCTTCAACGGACAGGGGTCCTGGGGCAACGGCGCCGCGATGCGGATCGCCCCGCTGGGCGCCTGGTACGCGGACGACCCGGAGCAGGCGACCCACCAGGCGGAGATCTCGGCCTACACGACCCACCAGCATCGCGAGGCCGTCGTCGGCGCCATGGCCGTCTCCGCGGCCGCCGCGTTCGCCGCCGCCCCAGGAGGGCCGCCCGGTGCCGAGGCTCTCATGGACGGGGTCATCGACCTGGTGCCGAAGAAGAGCGCGGTCGGTGCGGGACTGCGCCGGGCCCGGGACATGCTCGACTACGGCGACCCTGCCACGGTCGCGGCGGTCCTGGGATGCGGACGGCGGACGACCGCCCACGACACCGTGCCGTTCGCCCTCTGGTCGGCCGCGCGAAGCCTCGGTGATTACCAGCAGGCGTTCTGGACGACCGCCCAGGTCGGTGGGGACGTCGACACCACCTGTGCCATCGTGGGCGGCGTGATCGCTTCCGGGAAGGCGGGGGCGCCGCCCGCCGAGTGGGTGGAGCGGACGGAGTCGCTGCCGGACTGGGTGCACGGGTCGGTCTAGGGCCGGAAGTCTCCCCCATGTCGGTGTGACCGTCGGAAACTCTCTCGCGTCGGCATGGCGGTCGGAAACTTTCCCGCGTCGGCCTGAGCGATGAAAGGTCTCCCGCGTCGGTCTGCGCGATGAGAAGTCTCCCGCCTCGGTCTGCGCGATCAGAACTCTCCGGCATCGACCCAGGGGCCAGAACTCTCCGTGCACGTCGGGAACTCTCCGTGACCGGCTGCTCGTTGTCGTGACATCCGCTGTGCGAGCCATGAGGCCGCACACGCCGGAAGTACATGCATTGAGCGTGAAAGGGGGGATGGCCATGGGCTTCCTGCTCACTGTTCTGATCCACTGGCGGGACGCCTTCGCACGCCGCGTGGGACATGCGCGGAAGGCAGGCACCTTGCCCTCACCGTCCGTCCCCCGGACACGGTCCGCCCATCCGCAGCCGGTCGCGGATCGGCCCGACAGCCGCCGGCAGGCCTGCTTCAAGCCCACCGGCGAGCCGTCTGAGCCGTCTCGCGATGCCTTTGCGTCAGCCCAGCCCCGGCCCGGCCGAGCCGGAGAGCGCGTCCAGGTCGCTCTTGCGGACCCGGATCACCAGCCAGGCGGTGGCCAGGGCGAGGACGGCCATGACCGCGGCCGGGATGAAAGCAGCGGAGATGCCCTCGGCCAGCACCTCGTGCCCCCACGGCGCGGGCAGCTGATGCGTCGCGGCGAACTCCGCCTTCTGCTCCGCGGAGCCCTCGGCCATGAACTGCGGAAGCTGCTTCTCCGCCTCGTCCCTGGTCGCCGTGCCGAAGACGGTCGTCAGGATGGACAGACCCAGCGATCCGCCCACCTGCTGCGTGGTGTTGAGCAGCCCGGACGCGGCGCCGGCCTCGTGCTGGGCGACACCGGAGACGGCGGTGAGCGTGAGCGTCACGAAGTTCAGCCCCATACCGAAGCCGAACACGAGCATCGGCCCGAGGATCCCGCCGACGTACGAGCTGTCGGAGCTGATGAGTGCCTGCCAGGCCAGTCCGATCGCCGCGAGCGCCGAGCCCAGGAGCATGAACGGCTTCGGGCCCAGCACCGGCAGGAACCGCTGCGACAGACCGGCGCCGAGCGCGATCACGACCGTCACGGGCAGGAAGGCGAGCCCCGCCTCGATCGGGCTGTAGCCGAGCACGTTCTGCACGAACAGCACGATGTAGAAGAACATGCCGAACATCGCCGCCGCGAGGCTCAGCATGATCACGTATGTGCCCGAGCGGTTCCGGTCGGTGAACATCCGCAGCGGAGTGATCGGCTCCTTGGCTCGGGCCTCGATGATCCCGAAGGCCAGCAGCAGGACCACCGCGGCGGCGAAGGACCCGATGGTGAGGCTGTCCCGCCAGCCCTCGTCCGCCGCCCGGATGAAGCCGTAGACAAGGGACGCCATGCCCGCGGTCGAGGTCACCGCGCCCGCTATGTCGAAGCGGCCGGTGTGCCGCTCGGACTCGCCGATGTAGAGCGGAGTGAGCACGGCGATCAGCACGCCGATCGGCACGTTCACGAAGAGCACCCAGCGCCAGTCGAGCCACTCGGTGAGCATGCCGCCCGCGAGCAGGCCGATGGCACCACCACCAGCGGACACCGCGGCGAAGACGCCGAAGGCCCGGTTGCGCTCCGGGCCCTCGGGGAACGTGGTGGTGATGAGCGCCAGCGAGGTGGGCGACGCGATCGCGCCTCCCACGCCTTGGAGGACCCGCGCGGCCAGCAACTGCCACGGCTCCTGGGCGAGCCCGCCGAGCAGCGAGGCGAAGGTGAAGAGCAGGATGCCGGCCATGAATACCCGGCGGCGCCCGAGGAGGTCGCCGGCGCGGCCGCCGAGGAGCAGCAGGCCGCCGAAAGTGAGTGTGTAGGAGCTGACGACCCAGGTGAGGTCGGTGGTGCTGAACTTGAGTGCGTCTTGAATGTGCGGGAGCGCGATGTTCACAATCGTCGCGTCGAGTACCACCATGAGCTGGCAGGCCGCGATGACGGTGAGTGCGATGCCGGGGCGCCCCTCCCGGCGTGCCGCACCTGGCTTCTGGTTCCTGAGCAATGGAGAGGTTGTCACAATGGGTCCCCCACGAGTGCGGTAGTGAACGCTGGCGTTCACTGCCGCGTCAACGGTAGTGAGTCCCCGACAGTGAACGCAAGCGTTCACTTATGGCGTCGTCATGCGGCACGTCCCCCTTTGCTGCCGCCCGGCACGTCCCCCGTCCCCGAAATGCCCGCTTCCTCTGCTCGTTGGAGAGAGTCCGATGGTTACCCCGAGCTGGGCGGACGCCCCCGCTCAGACGTCCGCCCGCCGCCGCGGCGCCGTACTCGAACGCGCGATCCTCGACGCCGCGCTGGACCAACTCAGCACCGTCGGCTGGAACGGCCTGACGATGGAAGGTGTCGCCGCCGGCGCCCAGACCGGAAAGGCCGCCGTCTACCGGCGCTGGCCCTCCAAGGAGGACCTCGTGGCCGACGCCCTGCGTGCCGGGCTGCCGCAGTTCGACGCGGTGCCGGATGAAGGGAGCGTGCGTGAGGACCTCTTGGCGCTGTGTCGGCGAGCCCGTGACGCGATGTTCTCCCGTCCGGGTTTCGCGCTTCGCTCAGTGATTCACGAATGCGATACAACGCAGGCCGAGCGCTTCCATGCTGTGATCTTCGACGGGGTCGTGGAGCCCACGATCAAGATGCTGCGAGAGGTGATCGAGCGTGGGATCACGCGAGGCGAGGTGCGTTCCGACGCTGCGAACGGATACGTTTTCGATGCCATCCCGGCAATGATGATGTACCGCTCCAAGATGTGCGGTTGCGAATGGCAGGACCAGGAAATCGAGGAGATGATCGACCAGTTGATGGTTCCGCTGCTGCGGTCGAGCAGCGACTGACAGGGGCCGGGGAGAGCTGCGACACCGCTCGGCCCGACCGGGGTGTCGCGGGCGGTTCCGGGCGGCGTAACCTAGGGTCGCCATGCCGTACGAACCGCCTACTCACACCGTCGAGCGCTCCCTTCGAGCCACGACCGGAGCGAAGATCGTTGCAGGTGTCGACGAGGTGGGGCGCGGCGCGTGGGCCGGTCCCGTCACCGTCTGCGCGGCGATCACCGGACTGCGCCGGCCGCCCGAGGGTCTCACCGACTCGAAGCTGCTCACCATCAAGCGACGCACCGAACTCGCCGCGGAACTGCGGAAGTGGGTGACGTCGTACGCCTTGGGGCACGCCTCTCCGGAGGAGATAGACGACCTGGGGATGACGGCCGCGCTGCGGCTCGCCGCGGGCCGTGCCCTCGACGCCCTGCCGGTCCGCCCCGACGCGGTCATCCTCGACGGGAAGCACGACTACCTCGGCGCACCCTGGCGGGTCCGCACGGTGATCAAGGGCGATCAGTCGTGCGTGGCGGTCGCGGCGGCCTCGGTGCTCGCCAAGGTCCAGCGCGACAAAATGATGGCCGAACTGGGTATCGACCATGCAGACTTCGGTTTTGCGGACAACGCCGGGTATCCCTCACCCGTGCACAAGACCGCACTGGCGGAGCGGGGCCCCACCCCGTACCACCGGTTGTCGTGGGCGTATCTTGATGCGCTGCCCCAGTGGCGGCACCTCAAGAAGGTCCGCAGCTGTACGGACGGAAGCGTTCCGGAAATCGAGGGTCAGCTCGGCTTCGATTTCTGACAGTTTCGTTCGCACGCATGCGCCACCCGCCGAAGCGGGCCGTACCAACGTTTGATAAATATCAACCCATGCCTCTCATTCCCGAGGAGCCTCAGATTCACGAGAGTGCCCAGGGTCCCCGCGCCACTCCGGCCAGCGGCCGTACCGCGCCGACCCCTCGCCCCGTACCCGGCCCCCGTCCCGCGGCTCCGTCGCGTCCCGGTCGTCCCGGTCCTCTCCGGCCCGCGCCGCCGGTGCAGCGCACGCCGCGTGACGCGGCCGCCCAGCCCGGTCCGTCGGGTCCCGCAGCCGGTGCCGCCGCTCCGGCAGCCCCGCAGATCCAGTTGATCCCGGCTTCAGCCGAAGGCGCGCTCGATGCCGCCGAGGAGGCCGTGGACCTGCTCCTGGAGTCCGGTCGCGCCCCCGGCGACGTCCTGGTGATCACGACCGGCGAACAGCACCCGTGGGCTGCCCACGAGCTGTCCTTCGGAGAGACTTCCTACTGGGCCCAGCACGACGCCGGTGACGACGTCTTCTACACGGATGCCACCGTCGCCGACCGCGCCGCGTCTCGTCCGGTGGTCGTTGTCGCCGTCAACGGCGGTGCCGAGGCCGCGGCCGCGAGCGCCCTGTCCTCGGCCCACTCCCGGGCCACCGCCCTGCTGATCGTCTGCGGTGATCCGCAGCGGATCAACTCGGTGTTGGGCACGAGCGTCTGAGTCGGTGCCGTGGCGTCCGGTCGGGCGCCGGTGGCTGACTTCGGGGCGCCGCTCCGGGGCTCCGCACGGCGGCTGGTTCGGCCTGCCCGGAGGGCTGAAGGGCGGGGCTGCGTACGGGGCTTGCCCGGGTGGCCTCAGCCTGGTCCGGGGTGCTCATGCCGAGTGTCCGTCGAGGCAACTGCGGCGTGCCAGGGCGGGGCTGCGTACGGGTCTTGCCCGGGTGGCCTCAGCCTGGTCCCGGGTGCTCATGCCGAGTGTCCGTCGAGGCAACTGCGGCGTGCCGTGCGACGGCGTTTGCCTGACCGGTGAGCAGAGCCCCGCGCAACCAGCGGTCGGTGTGGCCCCGAGTCCGTGCGGAACGCTCTGCCGGGGCCTCAGCGTGCCGCCGCAGCGCGGCGCAGCACCTCGGAGGCGGCGCCACCGGTGCGTGGCAGCGGCGGCGGTGCCTCCGACGTGGCGAACGGCTCCGGCGCCGAGGCCGAGTGAGGGCGGCGTCCGCCGCGGCCCTCGCCGAGCACCTGCCAGCCGTCACGGGTCAGCGTGATGTACGCCCCGCAGCGCAGCCCGTGCAGGGTGCAGGCGTCGCGCAGCCCCCACATCCACGCGCCGTCCTCTTCCGTCCAACGGGCGTCGCCCTCACGGCAGTAGAGCAGCACGGCGGTGCGCACCGGTGTGCGGCGCCGCAGATCGTGCGGGATGATCAGGCGCAACTGCGCCAGCAGCACATTGCGGAACATCCAGCCGTCGGCCGGGGCCGGGCGGCGGACGAACGAGGCGCTCGCCCGCAGCCGCTCGTCCGGGTCGAGCACGGCGATGACTGCGGTCGCCGGCTGCGGGTGGTGCCGGGCGTGCAGTCCGCTGACGACTTCACGGGGGTTGCGGAGCAGCGGGATCCCGGCGGCGGCCCATTCCGCGGGTTCGAGCAAGCGGTTGGCGGAAGCGGCGGACGTCGACGCCGCTGCCGAGGCCGGAGCGAATCCGAAGGTCACGGTCCTCCCTTCGGCTACGCGCCCACACTGCGGGCGGGGTCGGATTCTGGGAGCGCGCACCGCAGCGAAGCCGACCGGATCGGCGGTCGTACCGTGCGGGAGCGGACCTCAATTCTTCCTGTCGAACTTGAATGCGGCAACGAGCAATTGGGGCAGCCGACCGTTATCAGATGATGCGCGGCTAATATCCCCACCCTGTGCGTCGCCGGGCCACCCATGGGGCGTTCGAGCACGACACGTTCGTACGTTACGGGGGTGCGCGGCGTCCAGGGGTGTGCGCGACCGGGCAGGTTTCCGTGCCCGGTCAGGGGGTCGATGCCCGGCCAGGTCATAGCGGCCGCGGCTCCCGGCGCACGGTCAGCCCTGCACGGCCAGCACCAGCGGCAACACCCCCTGCGCACCGGAGCGCCGGAGCAGGCGGGCCGCGACCGCGAGGGTCCAGCCGGTCTCCGTGTAGTCGTCCACCAGGAGCACCGGGCCCTGGGCCTCGGCGAGGGTGGACGCGAGAGCGGGCGGTACGGTCAGTGCCCCGTCGAGCGCCTTCAGCCGCTGGGCGCTGTTGCTCCGGGGCCCCGGGTACACGTCGCCCGTGTATTCGACGGTGCCCAGCAGCGGCAGCCGGCCGACCTCCGCGATGCGAGCCCCCAAGGAGTGGATCAACTGGGGCCTGGTGCGAGAGGCGACGGTGATGACGCCCACCGGGCGGGGCTGAGGGTCCGATACCCCCGGGGCCCAGCCGCCGGGTCCCTTGGCCCAGTCGGCCAGCACACCCACCACGGCCTTCGCCACGTCGTCCGGCACGGGCCCGTCGGGTGCCTGGGGCGCGAGCATCGGCCGCAGCCGGTTGCCCCAGCCGATGTCCGACAGGCGCCCCAACGCTCGTCCAGGCGCGGCCTGTTCGCCGACCGGGATACGTCCCTTGAGGTCCACTCCGATCGCCGGCAACCCGGTCGGCCACATCCGGCGGGGCTCCACCTCGACACCCGCCCGCCCCAGGTCCACGCGCGCCGCGTCGAGCGCTTCCTCGGACATGTCCGCGGTGAAGCGCGGGCCCGCGCAGTTGTCGCAGCGACCGCACGGCTTGGCGGCCTCGTCGTCCAGCTGGCGCTGCAGGAACTCCATTCGGCAGTCGGTCGTCGAGGCGTACTCGCGCATCGCCTGCTGCTCGGCCTTGCGCTGACGCGCCACCCATGCGTACCGCTCGGCGTCGTACGTCCAGGGCTGCCCGGTGGCGATCCAGCCTCCCTTGACCCGCTTGACCGCCCCGTCCACGTCGAGGACCTTGAGCATCGACTCCAGGCGCGAGCGGCGCAGCTCCACCAGGGGCTCCAGGGCGGGCAGCGACAGAGGCTTCTCCGCGTGCGCGAGGATGTCGAGCGTGCGGCGCACCAGCTCTTCCGAGGGGAAGGCGAGCGACGCGAAGTACGCCCAGATCGCCTCGTCCTCCTTCCCGGGGAGCAGGAGCACCTCGGCGTGCTCCACACCGCGTCCCGCGCGGCCCACCTGCTGGTAGTAGGCGATGGGGGAGGAGGGCGAACCGAGGTGCACCACGAAACCCAGATCGGGCTTGTCGAAGCCCATGCCGAGTGCGGAGGTGGCGACCAGCGCCTTCACCTTGTTGGCGAGCAGATCCTCCTCGGCCTGCTGACGGTCGGCGTTCTCCGTCTTGCCCGTGTACGAGGCGACCGTGTGCCCGCGCTGCCGGAGGAAGGCGGTGACCTCCTCGGCGGCGGCCACGGTGAGCGTGTAGATGATCCCGGAACCCGGCAGTTCGTCGAGGTGCTCGGCGAGCCAGGCCATCCGGTGTGCGGCGTCGGACAGCCGTAGCACGCTCAGGCTCAGGCTGTCCCGGTCCAGTGGGCCCCGCAGCACGAGGGCGTCCGAACTGCCGCCGGTGCCGAGCTGTTCCGCGACGTCGGCCGTCACGCGCGCGTTGGCGGTGGCGGTGGTCGCGAGCACCGGCACGCCGGGCGGGAGGTCGGCGAGCATCGTGCGCAACCGGCGGTAGTCCGGCCGGAAGTCGTGGCCCCAGTCGGAGATGCAGTGCGCCTCGTCCACCACCAGCAGCCCTGTGGCGGCCGCGAGCCGGGGCAGCACCTGGTCCCGGAAGTCCGGGTTGTTCAGCCGCTCGGGACTCACCAGCAGGACGTCGACCTCACCCGCGGCGATCTCGTCCTGGACGGCCTCCCATTCCTCGTTGTTGGAGGAGTTGATGGTCCGGGCGTGGATGCCCGCCCGGGCCGCCGCCTCGACCTGGTTCCGCATGAGCGCGAGCAGCGGGGACACGATCACGGTCGGACCGCTGCCCTGGGCCCGCAGCAGCGAGGTCGCCACGAAGTAGACCGCGGACTTGCCCCAGCCCGTGCGCTGGACGACCAGGGCGCGGCGTCTGTCGGCGACCAGTGCCTCGATCGCCCGCCACTGGTCCTCGCGCAGCCGGGCCGTTCCCGAGACGTCCCCGACGAGACGGGCGAGGACCGCGTCGGCCGCTGCCCGGAGATCCGCGTTGCTCGTGTGCTCCATGCGTTCCATACAACAGGACGGCACTGACAGCGCGAGCGGTGCGAGGGGTAATCAGGTGCTTCGCGTTTCGAGTGACGTGTCCCTGATCGGAGTTATCCACAGGGTCAAGCGGATCTTTGGATTCCGCGAGATCGTCTTCGCATGACGAACCACAGCGAAACGACTGGATCCTCCGAAAACGGCGACATCACCCAGCCCGGCGTGCACGGCAGGCACAAGGACGAGGGACAGGAGAAGCGGGGAAGCGACGGGACCATGTCACACGTCCCCAGCCCCGCGTACGACGACCACGGCGGCGAGCACCAGGTCACCCTGCGTACCCCGGCCGAACTGGCCGACGCCCTGCCGTATCTGCTCGGATACCGCCCCGAGGACAGCATCATCCTGGTCGCCCTGCACGACAGGGACGGACGCGGGCGGTTCGGGGGCCGGGCCCGGCTCGGCATCCCCTCGAACGCTGACGACTGGCCGTCAGCGGCCCGGCAACTGGCCCACGGCCTGGTGAAGGGCAGCGAGCGCCGAGGGGCCCGCCCCGAGTCGATGGTCGCCTTCCTCTGCCAGGAACCGGAGAAGGGGGAGTCCGGCCGACAGGTCATGGAACGACTGCGGCCGCTGGCCCACAAGCTGCGTGTGGAGTGCGGTTCCCTGGACGTGACGGTGGTCGAGGCGCTGTGCATCTCCGACGGTCGCTACTGGTCCTACTGCTGTGACAACGCGACATGCTGCTCGCCCGAGGGAGCCCCCATGGGCCTGCCGGGCACATCGGTGCTGGCCGCCGCTGCCACCTACGCGGGGATCCAGGTACGCGGCACGCTGCGGGAGCTGCGGGCCCGGCTGCTCCCCTGGGAGAACGCCGCCGCTCTCGAGCAGGAGACCGCCCTGGACACCGCCAGCCTCGCGCTGGTCCCGAGGATCCTGGACGACGCCGGCCGTGCCGAGGTGGCCGGCGAGACACTGGAACTGGCCGGGCGGATCCTGGACCGCTTCGCCGAGGCACAGCCCGTCTCCGGCATGCTCCTGGCAGACCTCCGCGACGACGAACTTCTCCGGCACGACGAGGCAGCCCGGCTGATCCTCGGCCTCCAGGACCGCGCGACCCGTGACCGCGCCGCCGAGTGGATGGAGGGCGACGAGGCCGGACGCGCCCTGCGCCTGTGGCGGACACTGGCCCGCCGCTGCGTCGGACCCTATGGCGAGCACGCCGCTGCTCCCCTCACTCTCGCCGGCTGGGTCGCATGGTCCACCGGCGACGAACTGGAGGCCAGGGAAGCTCTCGCCATGGCCCTGAGCGCGGACCCCGACTATCTCTTCGCCCGCCTCCTGCACCAGGCCTGCAACGAGGGCCTGGACCCGGAGTCGATCCGCAGCTGCCTGCGAGCGGAGCGCGAAGGCCGGGAGTGCCCGGGAACTGTCGGCTCGGATGCGCGGGCCGTCGCCTCGGACCTTCGGGCCGTTGGCTTGGAAGCTGGGACGGGCGGCTCCCCTGCCCCAGCGGACGAGTGTGTCGAGCCGGTGGACGGTTCCCTGGCTGGGGCGGAGGAATCCGCCGAGCCGGTGGACAGTTCCCTGGCTGGGGCGGAGGACTCCGCCGAGTGGATGGGCGGCTCCCCGGCCAGGGCGGACGACTCCGCCGGGCGAGTGGACACCTCCGTCGCGCAGCAGGCCGGCCCCCCGGCTCGGCCGGACGCCGACGAGGTCGCCACAGGTGAGGCAGCCGCGCCCGAGTCCGAGCCGGAACCCGCACCCGCGTCCACAGCAGTGCCTTCACGTCGTCGACGCCGTACCCGTTCAGCCCGCTCCGCCGGTGTCGTCGGCGCGGCCCCGAGCGGTGCCCGTGCAGGAGACCACGTCCCGAGCGCGCGGGTGCCCCGTCGGCGTACTCCGACGGGCACCACGCGCCCTGCCAGGGTCGTAGCAGCCGGCACGCGTACCGGCCGGGCGACCGCGGGTGCTGCGCGGTCCGGCAGCGTTCACCCGGGCGGCACGCGTGCGCGTACGTCGCGGAAGGCGGCCATGCCGTGCCACGACACGGGCAAGGAAGGCGGACGGCTCGGCCAGGGCGCGGAGACGGAGGGGGAGGAGTGAGTGTCCTCCCGGCGGCCTCGACGCGCCCGGGGCGGGGACGCGGGCGTGACCCGAAGGAGGTTCACGCCGTTCACCTGAGTGGCGGAACGCCTGGACGGGGCGTGACGCCGCACTGCCCCTGCCCCGTCGGAGCCCTCCGGCACCGGCGCCGAAGTCGATCGAGGCGCACAGAGCGCAGAGGAAGCCTCTCCATGCATCAGCCGACTCCGCCCTCCTCCGCCACCGACGACCGCCACGCCCCGGGCGGGCCCCCGCCGCCCTTGGCGTCGGGCCCCGGGCAGCCCGGGGCCGGGGCCGGGACTCCGAGGTCGGGGGACCGAGACGCCCCTCAGCGGCCGGCGGCACATGTCGACGGATTCGGGCCCAGGTTCCCCGGAGGGGCCTCGCCCGCCTCGCTGCCCACCGGCCCGGGCTCGTGTCCGCCCTCGACACCGGACCGGAGCCGTTCGTCCCCCCATGGGGCGGGCCGGAACCGTCGTCCCGGTGCCGCGTCGGGGTACGGCTCGCCCCCGCCGCCCTTGCCTCAGAGCCGGGGCCCGTCCTCCGCGGGGCAGCCCGCCGGGCCTCCGCGGGGTGCCACGATCCCCGGTCTGCGCTGGTCTGCCGACCTGCCGCCCGCCCACACCATGATGATCTGCGTCGCGCTTCCCGGTCTGGCCATCTCGACGGAGGGAGGGCAGATGACCGGCCGGGGGCTGGAAGGCTTCTATCGCGCCGGCCGGCGCGTGCTCTCCCGGTGCGAGATCCGCGTGGCCGGGCGGGAACCGCTCGCCGTGCAGGCCCGCATGGCTGCCGCCGACCGAGCCAGGTTCGTCGGCACGCTCCGCACGTCACCGCAGGCAGGCCCGGATCCGGACGTGGTCGTGGAACGCAACCGTCTCGCGGACGGCACGGAGCGGATCACCTTCCACAGCGCGGCACCCCGTCCCCTGCGCCTGCCGGTCGAGGTGTCCCTGGGCACGGACCTGGCCGACCTCGGGTCGATCGCCTCGGGCCAGCCGGGACCCGAACTCCCCGCGAGCGTCCACGACTCCGGACTGCGGTGGTCCTGCGCCACCGGCAATGCGTCCGTCACGGCCGCACCGCCTCCCTCGGACGCCCTGGCCTCGGCCGGGCTGTTGCGATGGGAGCTCGACCTGCCGCCGGGCGGCAGCAGAAGCGTGGAACTGCGGGTGCGGCCGGACGGTGCCGGTCCCCTCCGAGCCGTGGGCCGTGCGGCGACCAGCCCCCTTGCCGCCGCGCGAGCCGAAGGCGACGATCCCAGAGTTCCCGCGCTCCTCGGAACGAGCATCGAGGACCTCCAGGCCCTCCTGCTGCGTGATTCCGCGAACCCCGCCGACACCCACCTCGCGGCCGGTGCACCCTGGCGCTGCGGTCTCGCCCCAGCCGACGCGCTCGTGGCCGCCCGGATGGCCCTGCCGCTCGGGACGGGTCTGGCAGCGGGGACGCTGCGGATCCTCGCCCGTACCCAACTCACCGGCCCGGGGCCACAGTCCGGGATGATCCCCGGCCCGAGACGGGACGCAGGCCCGCACCTTCCGCCGCTGTGCACCGGCACGGAGGCCACGCTGCTCTTCCCGGCACTGCTCGCCGAGGCCCGCCGCTGGGGCCTGGGCGAGCAGGAGACGGAGGAACTGCTGCCGGCCGCCGAGCGCTGCCTGACCTGGCTGCGAACCACCGTGGGCGACGACCCGTACCTGCGCGATCCGCATCCCGGCGATCCCGTCCGCTGCGAGACACAGGCGCACGCCCACCGTGCCGCGCTCCTCGGTGCCGATCTGCTCGACGCCTGCGGCCGCACGGGCGGAGCGGCACTCCGGCAGTGGGCGCAGGCCTTGAGAACTGCCTTCCGCAGGGACTTCTGGATCGACGACCTCGGGGGCGGCCGGCCCGCGGCTGCCCGAGCCCCGGACGGCAGGCCCGTGCCTCATCTGGGGGCGGCCGCCGCCCACCTCCTCGACACCGGCCTGCTGGGCGAAGGCGCCCTGGCCCCCGGTCTGCTCGACAAGGTGCAGACCGAGCACCTCGCCCGGCTGCTCGGCAGTCCTGTCATGGACTCGGGCTGGGGCCTGCGCGGACTGGGCGCTAAGGAAGCGGGGTTCAATCCGTTCGGCCACCGGGCCGGGGCCGTACGGGTCCAGGAGACCGCACTCGCCGTCGCGGGCCTGACCGCCGCCGGCTACGAGAAGGAGGCGACCTCGCTGCTGCGCGGCGTACTCGCGGCCGCCGAGGCCTTCGCCCACCGGCTACCTGACATGTACGCCGGGGAACAGCGCACGGAGGGGAGCGCTCCTCTCCCGCACCCGGCGGCCTGCCGCCCGGCAGCCACATCGGCGGCCGCCGGAGTGCTGCTGCTGACCACGCTCGTCGGCATCCGCCCCGACGCCCCGGCAGGGACGGTCACCCTGAGCCCCATGCGCAGCGCACCCCTGGGCGAGGTCGGCTTCACGGGACTGCGGATCGCGGGCGCCCCCTTCTCCGTACGGGTCAGCCGGCTCGGCCTCGCCATGGTCGAGGAAGCGGCTGACGGACTTCAATTGGGGGTGTGACCTGGTGCAATGTTCAACTGTCGGACGACCGGGCCGGAGAGCGAAGTTCATATCCGACCGAAGTGGATCAGTCGCCGATGCGACCGCCGAAGGGAGTGTTTATCGTCAGGCAGACGACTATGATCGCCGCATGCCCTACGACCCGTCAGCGTTCCCGCCGTTTGCCGTCACCGTGGACCTGGTCGTGCTGACCGTGCGCCGCCATGCCCTGTGCGCGCTGGCGGTACGCAGGGGCGAGCCCCCCTTCCAGGGGCGTTGGGCGCTGCCCGGCGGTTTCGTAAGGGCCGACGAGGACCTAGCGCAGGCCGCGGCACGCGAGCTGGCCGAGGAGACCGGGCTGCGTGTCCACGACCCGTCCGTCCCCGCCCAGGACAACGGGGCGCATCTGGAGCAGCTCGCCACCTACGGCGACCCCAAGCGGGACCCCAGGATGCGGGTCGTCAGTGTCGCCCACCTGGCGCTCGCTCCCGACCTGCCCGCGCCCAGGGCAGGCGGCGACGCCAGTAACGCCCGCTGGGCTCCCGTGGAGGAACTGTTGCGGCAGGGCGGCTACGGGCGGGACGCCGAACCGGTCGCGCCGCTCGCGTTCGACCACGCGCAGATCCTGTCGGACGGAGTGGAGCGTGCTCGCTCCAAGATCGAGTACTCGTCGCTGGCCACTGCGTTCTGCCCGCCCGAGTTCACCGTCGGAGAGCTGCGCCGTGTCTACGAGGCGGTGTGGGGCGTGGCGCTCGACCCGCGCAACTTCCACCGCAAGGTCACGGGCACACCGGGCTTCCTCGTCCCCACCGGTGGGACGACCACCCGCCAGGGCGGCCGCCCGGCCCAGCTTTTCCGTGCCGGTGGCGCGACTCTGCTCAACCCCCCGATGCTGCGCCCCGAGGTCTGACGCCGAGTCCGAACACCACGCGCCCGCTGCCCGGACAAGGGTGATGGTCGTGCCCGGGCAGGCCTCGTGCTGCCCGAAAAATCGGACATAGCGCGCTATCTTGCTGCGAGTGATCCAGGCCTTCGGACTGACCAGCAACCCCCGCAAAGAGCTCCCGCCCGCAGCCGACGACGTCTCCTTCGAGGCGCGCGCGGGCCGCGTCACCGCGCTGCTCGGAGCACCGGGCGCCGGTAAGACGACAGTTCTCAGACTCATGCTGGAACTCCAACAGGGCCGTGGGGTCACCTACTTCCGGGGCCGCCCCCTGCACCGCATCGCCCATCCGTCACGCGAGGTCGGTGTGCTGATGGGCGACGTGCCGGGGCATCCGGCCCGCACGGTCCGCGGGCATCTGCGCATGCTGTGTGCGGCCGCAGGGGTCCCGGTCCGGCGCGCCGACGAAGTGCTCGAGGCGGTCGGGCTCGTGAGCCTGCGCGACGAACGCCTCGGCGCCCTCTCGCGCGGCATGGACCGCCGCCTGGGCCTCTCCTGCGCCCTCCTGGCCGACCCGCACACGCTCGTCCTCGACGACCCCGCCGGTGGGCTGTCCGTCCGCGACAGCCACTGGCTGCACGGCATGCTGCGCGCCCATGCCGACCAGGGCGGCACGGTCCTGTTCACCACGGCCGACCCCAAGGAGGCCGCGCGTACCGCCGACCGCGTCGTCACACTGGAACAGGGCAGGCTCGTGGCCGACCAGGAGGCCGCGGAGTTCTCGCGTACCCGCCTGCGTCCCCGGGTCGCCGTACGCAGCCCGTACGCGGCCCGTCTGGCGGCCCTCCTGGCCAAGCAGGCCCGCACCGCTCAGCGCTCCGTCGAGGTCGTACGAGAAGACGGCAACCGCCTCTCCGTGTACGGCAGTACCTGTGCCGAGATCGGCGAGACGGCATTCCGTCACGGCATCGTCGTGCACCAACTGGCCGATGAGATCGGTGACATGGGGCCCGGGGCGGGAGCGGTACACGCAGATGAGCCGCATGGCGGCAGCGCCCCGGGACTGGGCAAGGCGGAGCAGGCGGGGGGTGAGTTGCACGGGACCGACGCAGCGCGATCGTCTGCCGACACGCTCGAGCTCGTCCGCGTGGAGCCGGATCGCACGAGTGCCGAGGCGGGGCATGTCGCCGAGGCGCCCGGGGTGACGGTTGCACCCCCGGCCGCCAACGGTGAGCCGCGACCCACCCTCGACGCGTCGAAGCCGCCCGCGGTCACCGCCGACCCGGATACCGCTGATCCGGTTACCGCGGAGCCCATGGTCGTCGCCATCGAGTCGCCACGCCCGGCTGAGCCACGGCCCACCGTCGACGCGGCGCAACCAGTCACCGTCGAGCCCTTGCTCCCCGCCGGGCATGCGCAGGCCGCCGCGGAGCCGCACGAGCGCCCGGACGCCCCATCGGCCGGCCACCCGCCCAACGCCGAGGCCCATCCTCAGGAGGCGGCGACACGCCGCACGTTCCACCCCGCCGACGCCCGCACCGCACGCACAGCCCGCACACTCGGCGCGCTGCCCCCGCTGCCGCCGCCCATCTCCGTCCGCCCCGCCCCCAGCCCCCTCCGTCCCCTCCGCTACGAGATCCGCCGCGCCGCCGGGATCGGCACCGGGTTCATCACCGGGGCCGCGGTACTCGTCGTGTCCGCCGTGACCGCCGTCGCGCTCGCCCGTATCGGGCACACTCCTCAGCCGCGCCTGCTGGCCGCGTGGCCGCAGGAGCTGCCCCTGCCGCCCGCGGCGCTCGGCGCTGGGCTGCTCGGCGCGCTGGCCTTCGGCGACGAGTTCCGCCACCCCGCCCTGGCCGCGGACCGCGGCACCGTGCCCCGCCGACTGGGGCTGCTGGCCGCCAAACTGCTCGTCGCCACGGCCACCGCGCTGATGCTGGCCGTACTCACCGTCGGCTGCGACGCCGAGGTGCTCTACCTCGTGTACGGACGGGAGCTCGCCCAGGTTCCCGCCGACTGGCTGTCGCTGAGTGCGAGTTGGATCGGGCTGGTGGTCGGCTGTGCCTGGGCGGGCGTACTGGCCGCAGGCGTCTTCCGTTCCACCACGGCCGGACTGGCCGCCGTGGGCGCCGTGCCGCTCCTGGTCGTGCCCGCGGTGCACAAGGTCCTTGAAGGGCCGTCCGTGCGGACCGCGGCGGGACTTCCCGTGCGGCTGCGCGAGGCTCTGCTGCCGCGATGGCCCTTCGGGGGAGAGCGCTACCTGGAAGCCGCGCTCAGCGTGGTCTCCCAACCTGTCGGCGGCGCACTGACGTTGTCGCTGACCGCACTGCTCTGCGCGTATCTCCTCACCGCACTGCGGAGCCGGTTCCGGTGACGACTGTCCGTAACCCTTAGTCCGGCCATGCGCACAACTCCCCGCAGAACGCCCATTTCTTTCCGATAAGGCGTCAATTGCGACGGGGGGAGCGATCACCCTTTCGTGTGCTTTTCACCAAAGACCTCAAGGGAGTTGGAGACGGCGCCGACAAAGGATGCGTGAGTACCCTTGCGCACACCATGATGACCGCCGCCCGCTCCGCTGACTCCGGCCTCGCGAGCCCGGGCGAACTCGACCGCTACCCCTACGCGGAGGCGCCCGCCGTCGACCGCGTCGGTGCCCCTGTCTGGGACGGCGGGGACCCCGAGCTGGGCCGGGTCGGCAGGCGCGCCGCGGGCAGCCGCGGACGCGGGCTGCACGGCCAACTCGTCCAGCAGTTGGGTCAGATGATCGTCTCCGGCGACCTGGGCGCCGACCGTCCACTGGTGCCCGAGGAGATCGGCCAGCGGTTCGAGGTCTCCCGCACCGTCGTCCGCGAGTCGCTCCGCGTCCTGGAGGCCAAGGGCCTGGTGAGCGCCCGCCCGAACGTCGGCACGCGCGTGCGCCCGGTCAGCGACTGGAACCTCCTCGACCCGGACATCATCGAGTGGCGGGCCTTCGGGCCGCAGCGCGACGATCAGCGCCGCGAGCTGAGCGAGTTGCGCTGGACGATCGAGCCGCTCGCCGCCCGCCTCGCCGCCGGGCACGGGCGCGAGGACGTCCAGCAGCGCCTGGCGGACATGGTCGAGATCATGGGGCACGCGATGGCCCAGGGTGATGCGCTCACCTTCTCCCGCGCCGACTCCGAGTTCCACTCGCTGCTCATCCAGGTCGCCGGCAACCGCATGCTGGAGCACCTCTCCGGGATCGTGTCCGCGGCCCTCCAGGTCTCCGGCGGTCCGATCGCGGGCTGTGACCGGCCGACCGAGGCGTCGCTGGCGCACCACGGCCGCATCTGTGACGCCCTCGCCGCCGGCGACGGGGCGGCGGCCGAGGCGGCGATGCGGCAACTTCTCACGGTCCACCCCGAGGTGGAACGCGTGGTGCCCGCTCCGCGCGAGCGCTGACCGCGTTCCGCGGGCGGCGCGCCCGGGTCTGCCACCCCCCTCCTGTGGCAGTGCCCGTACGGCGAACCGCCTCCCGTCGGACCCCGCAGGATCCTCGCGATCCCGCGGGGTCCGACGGCGCGAAGGGGCCGCAGATCCGCCGGAGCGGCCAGTGAACGGCCAGGTGTGACCTCCTTTGCCCGCGTATGATCGCTTTTGTTCGCTTACGGGGTGTGACTCGGGCCACGCGAATTGGGCGTAACGCTCGCGGGAAGAACGCGATGACCTAAGAGGTGACAGCCGCGGAGGGAATACGGACGCCGTTCACGGCGCTGTGCATCTTCCCGGCCCCCGCCCGCGCCGTCGGCCCACCCCCAAGCCGGCGGTCGGCTCCTGTCCACTGTGGACGGGGCCGGAAGCCGTTTTCCAACGTTCCGAGAGGTTGTTCGTGTCGGCCAGCACATCCCGTACGCTCCCGCCGGAGATCGCCGAGTCCGTCTCTGTCATGGCTCTCATTGAGCGGGGAAAGGCTGAGGGGCAGATCGCCGGCGATGACGTGCGTCGGGCCTTCGAAGCTGACCAGATTCCGGCCACTCAGTGGAAGAACGTACTGCGCAGCCTCAACCAGATCCTCGAGGAAGAGGGTGTGACGCTGATGGTCAGTGCCGCAGAGCCCAAGCGCACCCGAAAGAGCGTCGCAGCGAAGAGTCCCGCCAAGCGCACCGCCACCAAGACGGTCGCGGCCAAGGCGGTGACCACCAGGAAGGCCACCGCCACCGCCACGCCGGCGGCGCCCACAGCCGAGCCCGCCGCCGAGGACGAGGCACCCGCCAAGAAGGCAGCCGCCAAGAAGACGACCGCCAAGAAGGCGGCCGCGAAGAAGGCGCCTGCCAAGAAGACCGCGGCGAAGAAGACCAGCGCCAAGAAGGACGACGCCGAGCTTCTCGAAGAGGAGGTGCTCGAGGAGGCCGCTCCCGGCAAGGCCGGCGAGGAACCCGAGGGCACGGAGAACGCCGGTTTCGTGCTGTCCGACGACGACGAGGACGACGCGCCCGCGCAGCAGGTCGCCGCCGCCGGTGCCACCGCCGACCCGGTCAAGGACTACCTCAAGCAGATCGGCAAGGTCCCGCTGCTCAACGCCGAGCAGGAGGTCGAGCTCGCCAAGCGCATCGAGGCCGGTCTGTTCGCCGAGGACAAGCTGGCCAACGCCGACAAGCTCGCGCCGAAGCTCAAGCGTGAGCTGGAGATCATCGCCGAGGACGGCCGCCGCGCCAAGAACCACCTCCTGGAGGCCAACCTCCGTCTGGTGGTCTCCCTGGCCAAGCGCTACACCGGCCGCGGCATGCTCTTCCTGGACCTCATCCAGGAAGGCAACCTCGGTCTGATCCGCGCGGTGGAGAAGTTCGACTACACCAAGGGCTACAAGTTCTCCACGTACGCCACCTGGTGGATCCGTCAGGCGATCACGCGCGCCATGGCCGACCAGGCCCGCACCATCCGTATTCCGGTGCACATGGTCGAGGTCATCAACAAGCTCGCGCGCGTGCAGCGCCAGATGCTCCAGGACCTGGGCCGCGAGCCCACCCCGGAGGAGCTGGCCAAGGAGCTCGACATGACCCCTGAGAAGGTCATCGAGGTCCAGAAGTACGGCCGTGAGCCCATCTCGCTGCACACCCCGCTGGGCGAGGACGGCGACAGCGAGTTCGGTGACCTCATCGAGGACTCCGAGGCGGTCGTCCCGGCCGACGCGGTCAGCTTCACGCTCCTCCAGGAGCAGCTGCACTCCGTCCTGGACACCCTGTCCGAGCGCGAGGCGGGCGTCGTCTCGATGCGCTTCGGTCTCACCGACGGTCAGCCGAAGACCCTCGACGAGATCGGCAAGGTCTACGGCGTCACGCGTGAGCGGATCCGCCAGATCGAGTCCAAGACCATGTCGAAGCTGCGCCACCCGTCCCGTTCGCAGGTGCTGCGCGACTACCTCGACTAGTCGTCGCGGTCGTATGACGCGGAAGGCCCGGTCCCCCCAGGGGGCCGGGCCTTCGTCATGCCCCTCCGCGGGTGCGGGCCGCCACGGGGTGAATCACTCTGGGTGTCTCGCTGACATCACGGAGTGAGGAGTGTTCATGCGTCGTCGCCTTTCTCGAGCCCTGGCCCGACCGCTGGTCCTGGCGGCAGCGGTACTCGCCCTGTCAGTGGGTCCCAGCGGCCCTGTGGCCGCCGACCGGGTCGTCATAGGGGGATTCCCCGTCGACGCGTCGGAGAGTCCGTGGACGGTGGCCCTGTCCAGTCGTGACCAGTTCGGGGGAACGCGCGCGGGGCAGTTCTGCGGTGGTGTGGCGGTCGGCCGCAACACGGTGCTCACCGCGGCCCACTGCGTGGACGAGGAGGTCCTGGGCGGGCCACCGGAGCGCGTACGCGATCTCAAGGTCATAGCGGGGCGCACGGACCTGTTCTCGGACCGCGGTGGCCGGGAGGTCGCGGTGCGAGAGATTTGGGTCAACCCGGCCTACGACGGTGTCAGCAATGTCGGGGATTTCGCCGTGCTCACCCTTGCCGAGCCTCTCCCCGCCGACTCGGTCATCGGCATGGCGGTCGGCGGTGACCCCGCCTACGCCGTGGGCGAAGCCGCGACGGTGTACGGGTGGGGGGATGTCTCGGGCGCCGGGGAGTATCCGAACAGTCTGCGGGCGGCACGCGTGCGTGTGCTCCCCGACGCTCTCTGTGAGGAGGCGTACCCGGGCGGCGAGGACGGCGTCTACGACGCCAGGAGCATGCTGTGTGCCGGAGAAGCGAAGGGAGGCCGGGACGCCTGTCAGGGCGACAGCGGGGGGCCGCTGGTGGCCCAGGGGCGGCTGATCGGCCTCGTGTCCTGGGGGATCGGCTGCGGTCGAGCCGGCAGCCCCGGGGTGTACACGCGTGTGTCCGGCATCATGCGCACGCTCGGCTGGGCACACATGTGAGGATCATGCGCAAGCTCGGCCGGTACGGCGTGTAGAAACCGCGCGGTGGGCGTGCGGGGGAGCCTGAGCGGACTCGCGAGAACGAGGACGGGCGGCTGCCTCCATAGGGGAGGCAGCCGCCCGTTCACCGGCCTGTGCCGTGCTGGCTCGTCGTCGGACGCGAGGTGTCAGCGCTCTTCTTCGGAGGCAGTCGCGGGAGCGGACGTCAGCCGCTCCGTCTCGTCCTGTATCTCAGCGGCGATCTTCTTGAGTTCCGGCTCGAACTTGCGCCCGTGGTGGGCACAGAAGAGCAGTTCTCCGCCGCTGAGCAGGACGACGCGCAGGTACGCCTGGGCGCCGCAGCGGTCGCAGCGATCAGCGGCCGTCAACTGGCTCGCAGGGGTCAGAACAGTAGTCACGTCGCCTCTTCTCTAGCTCGACGAGCTGTCGTACCAGGGTCAACATCCAACCAGCCCCAAAACGTTCCCGCTCGTGGCTTTTCCTCGAAAAATCTTTGCGAGGCGGCTGTCTGCTGCCGGTTGGCGGCGAATGTGCCGTATTGCGTGTCTATGTGTCTTACGGAGCTTCGCGTTGTATCGGTGGTCGGTCCTCCCGGCTGGGTTGCCGGTTGTTCATGAGGACGTGCCCGGAGCCTAAATGGTTCATGCCTGGAAGGGAACGTGATGTGTGCTTCACTCCAACGAGGGATCGAACACCCATGCGAGTCTGGACTAGGGTGAGTTTCCGACGAGGGTGGCGTTACAACGGCTCTACCAGGCCTCGGTACCCTCTCACCGGTGACTGAAGCCGCGCCCTTACCCATGAGGGCCCCATCTGAAATTCAGCGAGGAGCGAACCGCGTGACCGCCGAGACGTCCGTGCCGTCCACAGCTCTGCTGGCAGGAGCAGACCGGGACGGGTCCAACTACACCGCGCGGCACCTGCTCGTCCTCGAGGGGCTCGAGGCCGTGCGGAAGCGCCCCGGTATGTATATCGGGTCGACTGACAGCCGTGGCCTGATGCACTGCCTCTGGGAGATCATCGACAACTCCGTCGACGAGGCCCTCGGCGGCTACTGCGACCACATCGAGGTCATCCTCCAGGACGACGGCTCGGTCGAGGTCCGGGACAACGGCCGGGGCATCCCGGTCGACGTCGAGCCCAAGACCGGCCTCTCCGGTGTCGAGGTCGTGATGACCAAGCTGCACGCCGGCGGCAAGTTCGGCGGCGGCTCCTACGCCGCCTCCGGCGGTCTGCACGGCGTCGGCGCCTCCGTGGTGAACGCCCTGTCCGCCCGTCTGGACATCGAGGTGGACCGCGGTGGACACACCCACGCGATCAGCTTCCGTCGTGGTGTCCCCGGCGCCTTCGCGGGTAACGGCCCAGACGCCAAGTTCGAGGCCAAGAGCGGCCTGCGCAAGGCCAAGAAGATCCCGAAGACCCGCACCGGCACGCGCGTGCGGTACTGGGCCGACCGCCAGATCTTCCTCAAGGACGCCAAGCTCTCCCTGGAGAACCTGCACCAGCGCGCCCGTCAGACCGCCTTCCTGGTGCCCGGCCTGACCATCGTCGTGCGCGACGAGTACGGGCTCGGCGAGGGGGGCAGCAAGGGGGAGGAGTCCTTCCGCTTCGACGGCGGCATCAGCGAGTTCTGCGAGTACCTGGCGAACGACAAGCCGATCTGCGACGTCCTCCGCTTCTCCGGATCGGGCTCCTTCAAGGAGACGGTCCCCGTCCTGGACGACCACGGCCAGATGACGCCCACCGAGGTCACCCGCGAACTCGGCGTCGACGTCGCGCTGCGCTGGGGAACCGGCTACGACACGACGCTGAGGTCGTTCGTCAACATCATCGCCACCCCCAAGGGCGGTACGCACGTCGCCGGCTTCGAGCAGGCCGTCGCCAAGACGATGAACGAGGTGCTGCGCGCCAAGAAGCTGCTGCGCGTCGCCGAGGACGACATCGTCAAGGACGACGCCCTGGAGGGCCTGACCGCGGTCGTCACCGTGCGTCTCGCCGAGCCCCAGTTCGAGGGCCAGACCAAGGAGGTCCTGGGGACCTCGGCGGCCCGCCGCATCGTGAACAACGTGGTCACGAAGGAACTCAAGGCGTTCCTGACGTCCACGAAGCGGGACGCCGCCCAGCAGGCCCGCGTGGTCATGGAGAAGGCCGTGGCCGCGGCCCGTACGCGCATCGCCGCCCGGCAGCACAAGGATGCCCAGCGCCGCAAGACGGCGCTGGAGTCCTCCTCGCTGCCGGCCAAGCTCGCCGACTGCCGCAGCGACGACGTCGACCGCAGCGAGCTGTTCATCGTCGAGGGCGACTCCGCGCTCGGCACGGCGAAGCTCGCCCGGAACTCCGAATTCCAGGCGCTGCTGCCGATCCGGGGCAAGATCCTCAACGTCCAGAAGTCGTCCGTGACGGACATGCTCAAGAACGCCGAATGCGGCGCGATCATCCAGGTCATAGGGGCCGGGTCGGGCCGCACCTTCGACATCGACACGGCCCGCTACGGCAAGATCATCATGATGACCGACGCCGACGTCGACGGCTCGCACATCCGCACACTGCTGCTGACCCTGTTCCACCGCTACATGCGGCCCATGGTCGAGGCAGGCCGGGTCTTCGCGGCGGTGCCGCCGCTGCACCGCATCGAGATCGTCCAGCCCAAGAAGGGCCAGGACAAGTACGTCTACACGTACTCGGACCGCGAGCTGCGGGACAAGCTCATGGAGCTCCAGAGCAAGGGCGTCCGTTACAAGGACTCGATCCAGCGCTACAAGGGTCTCGGCGAGATGGACGCCGACCAGCTGGCCGAGACCACCATGGACCCGCGCCACCGCACTCTGCGCCGGATCAACCTCTCCGACCTCGAGGCCGCCGAGCAGGTCTTCGATCTGCTGATGGGCAACGACGTCGCGCCGCGCAAGGAGTTCATCTCCAACTCGGCGGCGACGCTGGATCGGTCGCGGATCGATGCGTAGCCGCTGCGCTGGGCTTCGGCATGGCATGGCAGGACCGGGCGGGGTCGGGTGCTGGTGATCTGAGCGGGCGGGTCCTGGTCGGGGCCGGTGCCGGTTGGGTCCTGGTGTTGGCCTGAGCTGGGCTGACAGAGTGAGGAATCGGCGGGAGCCGGGGCTGGCAGAGCCAGGGAGCGGCGGGAGCTTGGGCTGCCAGCGCCAGGGATCGGGAGGAGTTTCGGCTGGTTCCAGCGGTTCCGGTTGGTCCGGCTCGGCCGGGAAGCCGGCGCATGACTCGTGCCATGCCTGGAAGTCGGCGCGTAGCGCCCGCCATGCCTCGTGTACGGCCCGACCGGCTCGGACGCCCCGGCCCGCGGCCAGACCGCCGTGGCCGAGCCGTTTCTCCACCCTTGGGTGGAGAAACGCACGGTCGGGGATCCACCCATGATCCACCCGCGCTCCGATCCCGTGACCTGGCGATTTCCGTAGCGTCGAAGGTGTCGGCGGCAACGCTGCCGACATCCCCTTTCTCGCTCACGGAGGTTGTGATGTCCGGGCTCGTCGACGCGCTGGTGATCGTGCTTGTTGCCATGCTGGTGATCGCCCGGCAGTTCCGCGCAACTCCCATCGACGGCGAGCGTCGCTGGTGGCTCCTGCCCGGAATTCTGGCCGTCGTCGCATTGCGCGAGCCCGGCGTACTCGACGCCCATCACCACACGGCCTCGGTGCTCTTGCTCGGCGCCGAATTGCTCGTCGGCCTGGCCACCGGGGCCGGTTGGGCCTGGACCACCCGCATATGGGTGGAGCCGGACGGCACGGTGTGGAGCAAGAGCAGCAGGGCGGGCGTCGCCGTCTGGGGCGTGGGAATCGGACTGCGCGTCGGGTTCTTCGCGCTCGGTGCCGCGATGGGCGTTCACCAGGACAGCTCCGCCCTGCTGCTGGGGCTTGCCGGCACCCTGCTCGTCCGGGCCGGAATCCTGGCCCGGCGCGGTCGGTCGCCGGGCTCTGCCGTGGACTCGGGCTGGGCGTACGGTGACAGCACGGTGCGGCCTGTGGGGAGGGAGCGCGTGTGAAGGAGAACGCCTGGACACGCTGGCCTTCCCGGGAGGCGCTCAGCCGCGAGGGACTCTCACGCTCCCGGTGTCTGCTGGCCTGGACGGTGAGGGCACTGGTCCTCGGTGTGCTGATGTGGGGTGCCTTCGCCGGGAGTGAGATACGCGGCTGGAAGGCGGCGGCCGGAGCCGGAGGGGTGCTTGGGGCGGCACTGCTCGCCTGGGCGTTCTTCCGGACCACGCTCCAGCACCGGCTGTGGCCGTCGCTGGCGTTGCTCGCGCTGCTTCAGGGTGTCGCCGTCGCGGCCCAGTTGTCGGGGTTCAAGGTCGCGGCCCTGGTCATGTGGTGCGGGTGTGCCGTCTCGGCACTGGAGCGACTCCCACCGGCAATCGCCCTGAGCGCAGCGGGCGTGGCACTCGGTTCGTTCGGGGCCGTGAACAACGACGACGTGCTGACGTCCGTGGTCACCAGCCTCGGCCTCGCTCTGGCCGGATACACGCTGCGCCTGGACGCCGAGGCCCGCGGCAGCGCCCAGCGGCTGCTCGCCCAGGAGCGGGCCGCGCGGGCGGCTGAGGCGGAGACGGCGGCGCTCGCTGAACGGGCCCGTATCGCGCGGGAGATTCACGACGTGCTGGCGCACAGCCTGTCCGCCCAGCTCGTGCACTTGGAGGCGGCCCGGCTTCTGATCGAGCGTGGCGGGGAACGGGAGCAGGTTCTCGAACGAGTGGTGGCGGCACGGGAGATGGCGCGTGGCGGGCTCGCCGAGACGCGGCAGGCGCTTTCCGCCCTGCGCGGGGACCTGACCCCGCTGGAGGAGTTCCTGAACCAGTTGGTGGGTGCGGCCGGCGGTGCCGAGATCACCATCACGGGTGAACGCAGGGCGCTGCCGGCAGAGGCTTCCCAGGCTGTGCGCAGAGCGGCTCAGGAGGCTCTGACGAATGCCCGCAAGCACGCCCCGGGCGCCAAGGTGCGCCTGAGGCTCGACTACAACCCGCACGAAGTGACCCTGGATGTGCGGGACTCGGGTGGCTCGCCGGGCGAGCTGACCGGGACGGGAGCCGGGTACGGTCTGCTGGGCATGCGGGAGCGAGCCGAGCTGCTGGGCGGTTCGTTCGAGGCCGGGCCGGGCGAGGAGGGGTTCGTGGTGACGTTGAAGGTGCCGGTATGACGGAGGGGGCCGAGCGGAAGCCCGCTCGGGTGGTGGTCGCGGACGACCAGACCGTGGTGCGGGAGGGCATCGTGATGCTGCTCGGTCTGCTGCCCGGGATCGAGGTCGTCGGCGCGGCGGGGGACGGGGAGGAGGCCGTTCGGCTCGTCGCGGAAGTCGCCCCGGACGTGGTGCTGATGGACCTGCGTATGCCTCGCTGCGACGGAGTGGAGGCGACCCGCAGGATCCGCGCGGAGTACCCCGGGACGCAGGTCGTGGTGCTCACGACGTACGCCGACGACGAGTCGCTCTTCCCGGCACTGGCTGCGGGAGCGCGCGGCTATCTCACGAAGGACGCCGACGGAGAGGAGATCGTGCGGGCCGTGCACAGCGTGCTGTCGGGGGACGCCGGTCTGTCGCCGAGCATCCAGAGGCGGCTGCTGGAGCGGCTGGCGGAGACCGAGGCGAGACCGGCCGCGCCCCCTGAGGCACCGGACGGGCTCACCGTGCGGGAGACGGAGGTGCTGCTGCTCATCGCCGAGGGGCTCAGTAATCAGGAGATCGGCCGCAGGCTGCATGTCTCCACCGCGACCGTGAAGACCCACATCAACAACCTTTTCGCCAAGACGGGGCTCAAGGACCGCGCGCAGGCGGTGCGTTACGCCTACGGAAAGGGACTGGTGCGGCCACCAGCGGGTTGAGTCACCTGATGGGGTGAAGAGCGAAGGGAAGAAGAGTCGGGGATCTTCCCGTTCTGTCCATCCTTGGACATGCAGCCAAGCAAGGGCCGTCCCCGTAGAGACGGGGCCGGCCAGGAAAGTCCGGTCGAGCCACTCGACGGTGTCGGCCCGGTCCCGGCCGATGAGGCCGGGCGCCTCAGGTACGACGATCCCTGGTACGACGCCCTCGCCTCCGGCTGGGGCGAGTCGGTGGGCGCCGGGGTGCCGGATCCGGCCGTGGTCCCGTCGGCACGCAGGGAGGGCGAGACCGGGGTCGCGGCGGCCGATGTGTATCTGGAGGTGCAGCGCAGCGAGGCCTTCCAGGAGGTGCGGCGGCGCTACCGGAGGTTCGTGGTGCCGGGCTTCGTGGCCTTCTTCGCCTGGTACGTAGGCTACGTCGTGGCTGCCACGACCGCGCCGGAGCTGATGGCGCGGCCCGTGGCGGGAGCGGTGAACGTGGCGCTGGTGGCGGGGCTCGGGCAGTTCCTGAGCACGTTCCTGTTCACCTGGGCGTACGCGCGGCACGCGCGGCTGCGCAGGGACCGGGCGGCGCTCGAACTGCGCTGGGACACACAGGAGCTGACGCGCGGCGTCAACGGCGGTGTCTCGTGACGGATGAACACCAGACGCTGGCACTGCTGCTGTTCAGCGGGTTCGTCGCGGTCACGCTGGCGATCACGACCTGGGTGAGCCGCAACCGGCGCGGTTCGGCGGAGGAGTTCTACGCGGGCGGGCGGCTCTTCTCACCCATGGAGAATGGTTTTGCCATCGCCGGTGACTACATGTCGGCCGCCTCCTTCCTGGGGGTCACCGGCCTCATCGCGCTGTTCGGCTACGACGGGCTGCTGTATGTCGTCGGCTTCCTCGTGGCCTGGCTGGTGGTGCTGTTCCTCGTGGCCGAACTGGTCCGCAACTGCGGACGGTTCACGCTCGCGGACGTCGTGGCGGCGCGGATGAGGGAGCGACCGGTACGGATCGCGGCGGGAACGTCCTCGGTCACCGTGTCCGTTCTGTATCTGGTGGCGCAGATGGTCGGCGCGGGCAGCCTGGTGGCGCTGCTGCTCGGGGGCACGAGTGAGGCGGCGCGCGACTGGACCGTCATCGGGGTCGGCGCGCTCATGGTGATCTATGTGTCGCTGGGAGGTATGCGGGCTACGACGTGGATCCAGATCGTCAAAGCCGTCCTGCTGCTCGGTGGCACGATCGCGCTGACGGTGCTCGTCCTGATGCGCTTCCACGGCGACCTGGACCGGCTGCTGCTCACGGCGGCCGAGCGCAGCGGTCATGGGCAGGCGTTTCTGGCGCCCGGTCTGAAGTACGGCGGGGACTGGACCGCCCGTTTCGACTTCATCAGTCTGGGGCTTGCCCTGGTGCTGGGCACGGCCGGGCTCCCGCACATCCTGTCCCGCTTCTACACCGTGCCCACCGCGCGCGCCGCACGCCGCTCGGTCGTGTGGGCCGTCGGGCTCATCGGCGGTTTCTACCTGATGACGATCGTGCTGGGATTCGGGGCGGCCGCCGTCGTGGGTCCGGACGCGGTACGCGGGTCGAACGCGGCCGGGAACACGGCCGTTCCGCTGCTGGCGCTCGATCTGGGCGGTGGTGCCGGATCCACGGGTGGAACGGTTCTCTTCGCGATCGTCGCCGCGGTCGCCTTCGCCACGATCCTCGCCGTGGTCGCCGGGATCACACTCGCGTCCTCGGCGTCGGTGGCCCACGACCTGTACGCGTCCCTGCGGCGCCCGCGCGGCAAGCCCCGTAGCGAGGTGGCCGTGGCCCGTGTCGCGGCCGTCGGTGTCGGCGTGGTGGCGATCGCCCTCGGGCTGCTGGCGCGGGATCTCAACGTCGCGTTCCTGGTGGGCCTCGCCTTCGCCGTCGCCGCGTCGGCGAACCTTCCGGTGCTGCTCTACTCCCTGTTCTGGAGCCGCTTCACCACACGCGGAGCCGTGTGGGCCGTCTACGGCGGTCTGGTCCCGGCCCTGGTGCTCGTGGTGCTGTCCCCGGTGGTTTCCGGAAGCCCCGACTCACTGTTCCCGAGCGTCGACTTCCGGTACTTCCCGTTGCAGAACCCGGGTCTGGTCTCGATCCCGCTGGGCTTCCTCGCGGGCTGGCTGGGCACGGTCACCTCGGCGGAGGTCCCGGACGAGGCCAGGCACGCGGAGACCGAGGTGCGGTCGCTGACCGGGGCGGGAGCGGCGTAGTGGCGGGGCCTTCACCGGCGTACGGCGGCAGATCAGTTCCGTCGTCGGCTCCGAGTGGCCGGTCGCCGGCCCCGGCGACGCGAGGGACTGGGTGGTCTCGCCGGGACCTACACGACGGAGTTCGCGAAGAAGGCCACGGGCTGACAGCCGAAACGGCCTCAGACCGAGGGCCTAGGCGCGGGTCGCCCACACGTAACGGTGTTCCGGGCGGCCCGCGTCGCCGTACTTGAGGGTCAGCCTGGCCCGTCCCGTGCGTTCCAGGAGCTTCAGATAGCGCTGGGCGGTCTGGCGGCTCACCCCGGTCCGCTCGGCGATCTCCTGCGCGGACAGCGGCCCGTCCGCGTTCATCAGGGACTGACGGACCAGCTCCGCGGTGGTGGGGGAGTGACCTTTGGGCAGGTCCGGCTCGGAGGGGGTCGACAGCGCCCCGAAGATGCGGTCGACCTCGGCCTGCTCCGCCTCCCCGCCGCCGTCGAGGGTGCGGCGCAGTTCCGCGTACGCCTCCAGCTTGGAGCGCAGGCCGGCGAAGGCGAACGGCTTGACCAGGTACTGCAACGCGCCGTGCCGCATCGCCGCCTGCACGGTGGAGACATCCCGGGCCGCCGTCACCATGATCACGTCGGTCTGGTGGCCGCGCCGGCGCATCTCCTGGACGACCGCGATCCCCGTCTCGTCGGGCAGGTAGTGGTCCATGAGCACCAGGTCGAGCCGGGGCAGCGTCTCCAACTGACGCAGCGCGTCCGCGGCGCTGTGGGCCTCGCCGGCGACATGGAAGCCCGGCACTTTCTCGACGTAGGCGGCGTTGACCCGCGCGACCCTGGTGTCGTCGTCCACGACCAGCACCTCGATCATCACGACTCCTCCTTGACGGTTTGCGGAGCTGACGGCACGGTCAGGGCCGGTTCCGGGCCCGGCTGGGCCAGCGCCTCGGGCAGGACGACGGTGAACTCCGCGCCTCCGCCGTGCGCCTCGCCGACGGTCGCGCTGCCCCCCTGCCGCTCGGCGAGCCTGCGCACCAGGGAGAGTCCGATGCCCCGCTCGCGGTGCGCGGGCGGCTTCTTCGTGGACCATCCCTCGGTGAAGATCAGCTCCCGGTGCTCCGGCGGGATTCCCGGCCCCGTGTCGCGCACCCGGAGGATCGCCGTACGACCCTCGGCGCGCAGTTCGACCTCCACGCGTGCGTGCGGCTTGCCCGCGACGGCGTCGAGGGCGTTGTCCACCAGGTTGCCGACGACGGTGACGAGCCCCTGGGGGTCGATCAGCCGGTCCGGCAGCCGGGTCCGGTCCGACACCCACAGTGCGACGCCCCGCTCGGCCGCGACGGTCGCCTTGCCGACCAGCAGGGCGGCGAGCAACGGGTCCTCGATCCGCTCGGTGACCTGCTCCGCGGTCGCCCGGTGGTCGCCGACCACTTCGCCGACGAACTCCACGGCGTCGTCGTACATATCCAGTTCGAGCAGGCCCAGGAGCGTGTGCATACGGTTGGCGTGCTCGTGGTCCTGGGCGCGCAGCGCGTCGATCAGGCCGCGGGTGGAGTCGAGCTCGCGGCCCAGCTGCTCCAGCTCGGTGCGGTCGCGCAGGGTGGCCACGGCGCCGCCGTCGTCGGTGGGCATGCGGTTGGCGACCAGCACCCGCTGGCCGCGGACGGTGAGCAGGTCCGTACCGGCCACGCGCCCGGCCAGCACGTCGGCCGTGCGGCCCGCCCCGAGCGCCTCGTCGGGGGAACGGCCCACCACCGCGTCCCCGATGCCCAGCAGCCGCTGCGCCTCGTCGTTGACGAGCCGGATGCGGCCGGTGCGGTCCAGGGCGACGACGCCCTCCCGGATGCCGTGCAGCATCGCCTCGCGTTCCGACAGGAGCGACGCGATGTCCGAGAAGGCCAGGTCCCTGGTCTGCCGCTGGACCCGCCGGGAGATGAGCCACGCGGCCAGCGCGCCTACGGCCAGGGCACCTCCGGCGTACGCGAGCAGCCCCGGGATCGCGTGGATCAGCCGGGCCCGGACGCTGTCGTAGGCGATGCCGACCGAGACGGCGCCGACGACCGTGCCGTCGCTGTCACGCAGCGGCACCTTGCCGCGGGCGGAGCGGCCCAGGGTGCCGCTGTCGATCTCCATGACCTCCTTGCCCGCCAGGGCCTGGCCGGGGTCGGTCGAGACGATGCCGCCGATCTGCTTCGGGTCGGTGTGCGACCACCGCACGCCCCGCCAGTCCATCACCACGACGTACTCGGCCTTGGTGGCCTTCCGGATCCGCTCGGCTTCCCTCTGCACCGGACCGTTCGGTGAGGGAGGCGTGTCCCTCACCTCCTCCGCGAGGCCCGGCTGTTGCGCGGTGGTCTGCGCGATGGCGAGCGCTCGGCGCATCGCCTGGTCGTCCAGCTGGTCGCTCAGGGGCGCGAGGAACAGCCCGGTCGCGAGGACCGCGACTCCCGCGGCGATCGCCACTTGCATCAGCAGCACCTGCGAGAACACCCGCCGGGGCAGGCCGAGGCGCAGGCGGCGTGCGGGGGGAGTGGGGCTCATACCCAAGAAGGTACGTGGGGCCGGCTAGCTGCCGTAATGGGTGTGGCGTGGATCTCTTGATCAATGCTTGAGGAGACGATCCGGACCCGCGGCCTGTGGACCGGTCAGCTCGCGAGCGCCGTCGTCACCCTCACCTCGCGCACCGCCACGACGTCCATCCGCGCGGGCGAACCGAGGACTGCCGCCCCACAGCTCTCCGGCCGGGGCGGCAGGGCCGCCCCCTGGGCCACCTCGACCTGCCAGTGGCGCCCGTCGGCGTGGGCGACGGTCACCTCCCAGCGCGGGGCCGCGCCGACCGTCCGTACGACGCTCAGCGCCTCCGCGGCGTCTTCGCCGGTCCTGGTGCGCACGGCGAGCTCTGCCGCCTGACCGGGCCGTTCCCAGGCCGAGCTGCCCCGGCACCCCTCCACGACGATCCGCCCCTCCCGCGCACCGTGCAGAACCTCCTTGAGGGTGTGCGCCTCGGCGCGGCCGTACGCGTATCCGTACGGCAGCACGAGCACCGTCGGGGAGAAGCGGTGACCACCCAGATGGGTGACCTCCCAGACGCCCTCGACCCCGGACGTGGCGAGTTCGGCCGCGAGAGGCCTGCCGAGGAGGGCGCAGCAGCGGTCGCGCTTGCCGTTGGTGCAGACGAGGGCGAGCGGCTCGCCGTCGTGCGGCCGTCCGCCGAGCACCGCGTCGAAGGAGCGGTGCTCGCCCCGGCCGAGTGCGGCGAAATCGAGGTCGAGGAGCTGCCCGGGGTCCGAGATCGTCGCGCCGTGCAGCCAGACGTTTCCCGGAACGGTGTGGGCCGCGTACACCCGGCGTGCGGCGGGCATCCGGCGGTCCGCGTGGCGTCCGGGGCGGCGGATGAGCACGATCCGTACGCCCGTGTCCTTCGCCGCTGCCTCCAGGGCACGGCCCAGGGCGGGGTCCAGGTGGCTCGAAGTGAGCGCCTTGGCACCCCACGGACCGGGCTGTTCCAGCAACAGCCAGGTCCTCGCGGTGGCCGCGGTTCCCGAAACGGGCTCGGCGGAGCCCCGGGAGACGCTTGAACACGTACTCACAGAGGTAAGCCTAACCTGAGTTGGATCGGGGCGACTCTCGGCCCCGCCCAGCACTACTCCGGTAGTGGCTGAGGGGGTTTCGGACCGGCGTAGAGACCGCTCGGGCGCATGCGCAACGGCCGCTCGCCGTACTCCTCCAGGGCGTGGGCGATCCAGCCTGCCGTACGGGCCACCGCGAAGATCGTCTCGCCCGCGGTCGGGGGCATGCCGCAGGACGTGGTGAGCACGGCGAGCGCCAGGTCGACGTTGGCGTGCAGCGGGGCGTGGCGGGCGGTGGTCTCGACGATGTCCCGGGCCGCGAGGAGAGCGGGTTCCGCGCGCGGGATTCGCTCCAGGAGGGCGAACAGGGCACGCGCGCGTGGGTCCTCGCCCGGGTAGAGCCGGTGGCCGAGTCCCGGGATGCGGCGGCCGGCGCGCAGTTCGTCCGCGATCACGGGCGCGGCGTCGCCCTGGTCGAGCACGTCGACGAGCAGCCGGTGGGCGAGACCGCTGGCCGCGCCGTGCAGCGGGCCCTCGATCACGCCGAGTCCGGCGGAGACCGCCGCGTAGGCGTGGGCACGGGCCGACGCGGCGACGCGCACCGCGAGCGTGGAGGCCGCCAGGTCGTGGTCGACGAGGAGGGCGAGGGCGGTGTCCAGGGCGCGCAGGGACGCCTCGTCGGGGTCCTTGCGCGGCGACAGCCGGGTCCACAGGCGGTGGGCCAGGGGCCCCTCGTCGCGGCGGTCGTGTCCCGCCGGTGGCAGAGCGGCGACGAGCGTGGGAATGAGGGTGCGCGCCGTGCCGAGCACGGCGTCCTCGGACAGGTCGTAGCGCAGCGGGTCGGCGGTCGCGGCGGCGATCGTCGCGACGCGCAGCAGGTCGGTGGGCGCGGCGTGTTCGGGCAGCGTGTCGACGGCGCGGCGCGCGACGGCGACCGAGGCGGCCGGCGCGGTGAACGTGGTGCCCGGCCGCATCCGGCCGGTCCACAGCCACTCGGCGACCTCCTCGTAGCTGTGCCGGGTGGCCAGGTCGACGGCGTCGACACCGCGGTAGTAGTAGCGGTCGCTCTCGATGAGGGTGATGCGGGTCCGTACGGACAACTCGCCGCCGGAGGGGGAACTCCCCGCGGCATCCCGCCTGTTGCGCCGGGCGAGCGCATCGACCTCCCTGGCGTCGAAGGTGCTGCCTCGTCCGCCGGTAACCCGCCGGCTGCTGAGCTGACCGCGGCTCACGTACGCGTACACGGTCTCCGGCTTCACGCCGAGCAGTTCGGCGGCCTCCTTGGTGCTCAGCCGCCGTTCAGCGTCGCGGGGGGAGGGTTCTTGATCGCGCATGGGGGTCACGGTATCCGCCTAGGGGGCCATTGACCGATACATTGATTCAATCAATATTGACACAACTTGAGTCAACCATGGACAGTTGAATCAAGTCCAGGGGTCCAGGGAGGAAGACATGTCCGTCAACAGGTCCGCAGCCGCTCTCATCGACGCACCACGGGGACTCGCCGGTGTCGTCGTCACCGACACCCGGATCGGTGACGTCCGTGGTGTCGAGGGCTTCTACCACTACCGGCAGTACTCCGCCGTCGACCTCGCGCGGACCCGCACCTTCGAGGATGTCTGGCACCTGCTCGTACACGGCGAACTGCCGGACGCCCGGCAGAGCGCGGTCTTCGCGGCGGAGACCGCGGCGCTGCGGCGGCTGCCCGACGAGGTGCGAGCGGCCCTGCCGGTCATCGCGGCGGCCGGCGGGCGCTCCGGCCCGCTCGCCGGGATGCGCACGGCGCTGTCGCTGCTGGGCGCCGCCAAGGGCTTCCGGCCCGTGTACGACATCGAAGCCGACCGGCGCAGGCAGGACACCCTCGAGGCGGCCGCGGCCGTACCCGCGCTGCTCACGGCGCTGCACCGGCTGGGGAAAGGGCTCGAGCCGGTGGAGCCGCGCGAGGACCTGTCGTACGCAGCCAACTACCTGTACATGTTGACCGGCTCGGTGCCGGCCGAGCGGCAGGCACGGGCGATCGAGCAATACCTGATCTCAACCATTGATCACGGATTCAATGCATCAACCTTCACGGCCCGGGTCATCGCGTCGACGGGTGCGGACGTGGCGGCATGCCTCGCCGGTGCGGTGGCGGCGCTGTCGGGGCCGTTGCACGGGGGTGCGCCTAGCCGCGCGCTGGACACCCTGGACGCGATCGGTACCCCGGACCGTATCGACTCCTGGGTACGGCAGCGGGTGCTCTCCGGTGAGCGCATCATGGGCTTCGGGCACGCCATCTACCGCACGGAGGATCCGCGCTCGCGGATGCTGCGCGAGGTCGCCCAGGGATTCGGCGGTCCGCGGGTGGACTTCGCCGTGGAGGTCGAGCGGCACGTCGAGGCGATCCTGGCGGAGCTGAAGCCGGGCCGCGAACTCCACACCAACGTCGAGTACTACGCGGGCGTGGTCATGGAGCTCTGCGGCCTGCCCCGGGAGATGTTCACACCGACATTCGCCGCCGCGCGCGCGGTGGGCTGGAGCGCCAACATCCTGGAACAGGCGGAGGACACGAAGATCATCAGGCCGGTTGCGCGCTATGTGGGACCGGCTCCGCAAGGAAGTGGGGGCGTCTGAGTGCCTGCCGCACGTCACGGTGGATTGGGTGTTCCGTGGGCCTGAGATTCGCGAATGGCCTGCTCGAAGATTCGGAAGAGCCGACCCTCGTGACTGTCCGGCGAAAGGCCCTCTTTCGCGCCACGAGAAGCTTCCTAGTAGCGGTGGAACAAGGGGCTTCGGAGAAGGGTCCGAGCGTACTCGAGCAACTCTTCTTCCGTTACGTCTCCCCATTCGTAGAAGAGCAGGTAATGGCCGAAAGTGAGCTTGGCGAACAAGTGCTGGCGCACCACTTCATGCGGTTCGCTCGGATAGTCGTTCCATACACGCGCGAGGGCGGGATCGTCCATTGCCATCTGAGTCAATGGGACGTGCAGCGCTCGAAGGTCGGCTCTTGCGCTGCGTCGTAGTTCTTCGCGGGAGGAGATGAGTTCTTGGCGCTGTAGGGACAGCTCCTGACGCTGCAAGCGCAATTCTCGCTGCTGGAACAGCAGTGTGATCACAAGCAGGAGCAGAGCAGGCCCTGAAAAGACGGCGCTGCGTGGTGCTTCCCTGCCAGAGGTACGGGAAACCGCGCTCGAGTGCGGGATCAGGCGTCCGGGATGTCCGCCTTGGTGCGGACGAGGGTTTCCCGGGTGATGATGACGATCGTTTCGTAGTCGGCTCGCGAGGCGTCTCCAGGAAGCTCGCTCTCCAACTCGGCGGTGGCTTCTGTCCCGATGACGGCGAAGTTGCCGTCGGCCAGTTCGAAGAGGTCGGGGCAGTTTGCGCCGGAAGTGCTTCCGCGTTCACGCGGGGGAATGCCGATCCGACGAACAATCAGTGTCACTGATGATCCTTAAGTGCATGGCAGAGCACGCGAATACCGGAATCCGGCGAGCGCTTGTCAGTGCGGCGCCGGCAGCTCGGTGGTGCGAACGATACTTGCGGGATCACCCGCAACTCAGGGAAGAGTAGACCCAGTTTGACTACTCGTTGGCAGGTTGGTGTGTTTCGTTGTCTACCGGCGGGCTCACCCACAACCCACCACTCGTCCGTGTCCTCGGGAGAGTTGGCCAGGGCATGAAGCCGAAGAACTCCTCGCGGTTCATGTTGCCCATGCGGTAGCTGCACAGGGCGTTCGTGTAGAGGGCGCTGGCGAAGTGGAACTGGCGGAGCTTCCTGGGCGAGACGGTCCGTCGTACGCGTCCAGCACCTCGGCCAGCTCCGGGTCGTCCATTGTCTTGCTCAGCAACTCCGAGTGATCCGTGCACGCAACGCGTGGTACGTGAGCCACCGCGCGGCCATGGCGCCGGCGGCGCTCGCGGCCAGGGCGATCCCCGCCGAGACCATGGCGCCCAGCCGTCGCAAGCTCGAATCCTGCGTGCCCCACCCAACGTCTGCCCGCGAGTGCTGCTGACAGTCGTTCACTTCGTCGTGATTCCCGCGGCTCGTATCCTGGGGCGGCATCCCATCCTCGTACGTGTGCCGGGAACGAGCCGGTGCACGCGTCGGCGTGAGAGAGGTCGCACGGTGAGCCTGCCGAGCCCGGAACCGCAGCAGATCCCGGTCGTCGTCCTGGCCGGATTCCTCGGCTCGGGAAAGACCACACTCCTCAACCACCTCCTCCACCGCAGCGGCGGCAGTCGTATCGGCGCCATCGTCAACGACTTCGGGGCCATCGAGATCGACGCGATGGCCGTGGCGGGAGCGCTCGGCGACTCGACGGTCTCGCTGGGCAACGGGTGTCTGTGCTGTGCCGTAGACGCGAGCGAGCTGGATCAGTACCTGGAACGGCTCGCGGAGCCCTCCCTCGGCATCGACGTCATCGTCATCGAGGCGAGCGGACTGGCCGAGCCGCAGGAACTCGTGCGGATGGTGCTCGCCAGCGAGCACCCCGGGATCGTGTACGGCGGGCTCGTCGAGGTCGTCGACGCCGCCGAGTTCGACGACACCCGGTCCAGGCACCCCGAGATCGACCGGCATCTCGCGCTGGCCGATCTCGCCGTGGTCAACAAGCTCGACCGGGCGGCGGACGGCGAACGCGTCCTCGAACTGGTCCGCTCCCTCGTCGACCGCGCCGCCGTCGTCCCGGCCTCCTACGGCCGGATCGACCCCGAGTTCCTCTTCGACTGCAGGCCGAGCGAGGAGCGCCTCGGGCAGCTGTCCTTCGACGACCTGCACGAGCACGGTACGGACGACCACGCCGAGCACCTGCACAGCGCCTACGACAGCCTGTCGTTCGTCTCGCGGGAGCCCCTCGACCCGCGCCGGCTGATGGAGTTCCTCGACAGCCGGCCCGAGGGGCTGTACCGGATCAAGGGCTATGTCGACTTCGGGCCGTACGACGTCCTGAACCGCTACGCCGTCCATGCTGTCGGGCGGTTCCTGCGCTTCTACCCGGAGCCCTGGCCGGCCGGCGGCGAACGCCTCACCCAGCTGGTGCTCATCGGCTCCGGCATCGACGCCTCCAGCCTCGACAAGGAACTCGGCGCGTGCAGGAGCGACGCCCCGCACGCCGACGAGCGCGGCATGTGGGGCGTCCTGAGGTACGTACAGAATCCGGAGGAGGACCCGGCAGAGCCTGCCTGAGCCCTCCGCCGGGGGGCTCTAGACCGGCCCCGCCACCACGGCCACCGTCTTCGCCAGGGACACACCCGAGCCGTCACGCCGCGGGTCCATCTCCGGGAGGTCGGCGGGTGTGCCGTTCTTCTGCGCGGCGAGGGCCGGGGCCGGGCCCGCCCAGGCCAGGGACAGGCAGTCCTCGCCCTTCAGGAACCGCTGGCAGCGGACGCCGCCGGTGGCGCGGCCCTTGCGCGGGTACTGGTCGAACGGGGTCATCTTGGCCGTCGTCTGCACGGAGTTGTCCAGCGTGCCCCGCGAGCCGGCGACGGTGAAGACGACGGCGTCCACCGCCGGGTCCACCGCCGTGAACGAGATGACCTTCGCGCCCTCGGTGAGCTTGATGCCGGCCACGCCGCCGGCCGGGCGGCCCTGCGGCCGGACCTGGGATGCCTGGAAACGCAGCAACTGGGCGTCGTCGGTGATGAAGACCAGGTCCTCCTCACCGGTGCGCAGCTCGACCGCGCCGACGATCCGGTCGCCCTCCTTGAGGGTGATCACCTCGAGCTCTTCCTTGTTGGCCGGGTAGTCCGGCACCACGCGCTTGACGACGCCCTGTGCCGTGCCGAGCGCCAGGCCCGGCGACGACTCGTCGAACGTCGTCAGGCACACCACCGTCTCGTCGTCCTCCAGGGAGACGAACTCCGCCAGCGGGGCGCCCCCCGCGAGGTTCGGCGTCGGCATCGACTCCGGGAGCTGGGGCAGGTCGACCACGTTCAGCCGCAGCAGCCGGCCCGTGGAGGTGACCGCGCCCACCTCGCCGCGGGCGGTGGCCGGCACCGCCGAGACGATCACGTCGTGCTTCACGCGCTTGGCACCGGCGTCCTCCGGGAACGGCTCGCCGTTCGCCGTACGGGCCAGCAGCCCCGTCGAGGACAGCAGCACCCGGCACGGGTCGTCGGCCACCTGGAGCGGCACGGCGGCGACCGGGGCCCCGCCCGACTCCAGCAGGACCGTACGCCGGTCGGTGCCGAACTTCTTGGCGACATTGGCCAGTTCGGTGGAGACCAGCTTGCGCAGTTCCGTGTCCGAGTCGAGGATCCGGGTCAGTTCCTCGATCTCCGCGTTGAGCCGGTCCTTCTCCGCTTCCAGCTCGATGCGGTCGTACTTGGTCAGGCGGCGCAGCGGCGTGTCGAGGATGTACTGGGTCTGCACCTCGCTCAGCGAGAACTGCTCCATCAGGCGCTGCTTGGCCTGCGCGGAGTTGTCGCTGGAGCGGATGAGGCGGATGACCTCGTCGATGTCCAGCAGGGCCGTCAGCAGACCCTCGACCAGATGCAGCCGGTCGCGCTTCTTGCCGCGGCGGAACTCCGAACGCCGCCGCACGACGTTGAAGCGGTGGTCGAGATAGACCTCCAGCAGCTCCTTCAGACCCAGCGTGAGCGGCTGGCCGTCGACCAGGGCGACGTTGTTGATGCCGAAGGACTCCTCCATCGGCGTCAGCTTGTACAGCTGCTCCAGGACCGCCTCCGGCACGAAGCCGTTCTTGATCTCGATGACCAGGCGCAGGCCGTGGGCGCGGTCGGTGAGGTCCTTGACGTCGGCGATGCCCTGGAGCTTCTTCGAGCCCACCAGGTCCTTGATCTTGGCGATCACCTTCTCCGGGCCGACCGTGAAGGGCAGCTCGGTGACCACGAGACCCTTGCGGCGGGCCGTCACGGCCTCCACGGACACCGTGGCGCGCATCTTGAACGAGCCACGGCCCGTCTCGTAGGCGTCCCGGATGCCGGACAGGCCGACGATGCGGCCGCCGGTGGGCAGGTCGGGGCCCGGGACGTGCTTCATCAGGGCGTCGAGGTCCGCGTTCGGGTACCTGATCAGGTGGCGGGCGGCGGCGATCACCTCGCGCAGGTTGTGCGGAGGCATGTTCGTGGCCATACCGACCGCGATGCCGGAGGCGCCGTTGACCAGGAGGTTCGGGAAGGCGGCCGGCAGGGCCACCGGTTCCTGCTCCTGGCCGTCGTAGTTGGGGTTGAAGTCGACGGTGTCCTCTTCGATGGACTCCGTCATCAGGCTCGTCGCCTCGGCCATCCGGCACTCGGTGTACCGCATGGCGGCCGGCGGGTCGTCGTTGCCCAGCGAACCGAAGTTGCCGTGGCCGTCGACCAGGGGGACGCGCATCGAGAAGGGCTGGGCCATGCGCACGAGGGCGTCGTAGATCGACGTGTCGCCGTGCGGGTGCAGCTTGCCCATGACCTCGCCGACGACGCGGGCGCACTTGACGTACCCGCGCTCGGGGCGCAGGCCCATCTCGTTCATCTGGTAGACGATGCGGCGGTGCACCGGCTTGAGGCCGTCGCGCGCGTCGGGCAGGGCGCGGGAGTAGATGACCGAGTACGCGTACTCGAGGAAGGAGCCCTGCATCTCGTCGACGACGTCGATGTCGAGGATTCTCTCCTCGTACGAGTCGTCGGGCGGCGGGGTCTTCGTGCTGCGGCGGGCCATCGCTGCCGGCTCCTTGCTGAAGCGTGGAACGAGATCTGACGCCGACCATTGTGGACCGCCGCACTGACAACCGGGACCAGGACCCTGCCCACGGCCCCACCGGCAGGGGTTCGCACACGGTCGAGGCCGCCGCTCGCCGGGCCGCAGCGGCGGCCCGGGACCCCGTCGGAGGACCGCCGTGGGCCGGCCCGCCCGCCGTCTTCCGTCCGGAGCCTCCCGGCTCCGGGCGGCCTGCCGTGCGCCGGGATGACCGTACGCGGACACCGCGGTCACCGGGCCCCGGGCGAGGCACGCCGTCACCACCGCACACCGCCCCGGCCGCTTCCCTCTCACGCTCTCCGCGTACGCCCCTCGGGAACTTCACCAGGGCCCCGCACGCTTGCATACAGTGGCAGGACTCGCCAGGAAAACCGCGGTTCGACGACCGCGCCGCGATCGAAGGGACGTACATGCCCATGGGTCACACGGCCACAGCCCAGGCAGGCTCCGGGGGCCTGACAGCGACCGAGCACCGCCTGGCCAACGGCCTGCGCGTGGTGCTCTCCGAGGACCACCTGACCCCGGTCGCGGCGGTGTGCCTCTGGTACGACGTCGGCTCGCGCCACGAAGTCAAGGGGCGTACCGGCCTGGCTCACCTTTTCGAGCACCTGATGTTCCAGGGTTCCGCCCAGGTGAAGGGCAACGGCCACTTCGAGCTCGTCCAGGGCGCGGGCGGCTCGCTGAACGGCACCACCAGCTTCGAGCGGACCAACTACTTCGAGACCATGCCCGCCCACCAGCTCGAGCTCGCCCTCTGGCTGGAGGCCGACCGCATGGGCTCCCTGCTGGCCGCGCTCGACGACGAGTCGATGGAGAACCAGCGGGACGTCGTCAAGAACGAGCGCCGCCAGCGCTACGACAACGTCCCGTACGGCACCGCCTTCGAGAAGCTGACCGCCCTCGCCTACCCGGAGGGCCACCCCTACCACCACACCCCGATCGGCTCGATGGCCGACCTGGACGCGGCCACCCTGGAGGACGCGCGGGCGTTCTTCCGGACCTACTACGCGCCGAACAACGCCGTGCTCTCCGTGGTCGGCGACATCGACCCCGAGCAGACGCTGGCCTGGATCGAGAAGTACTTCGGCTCCATCCCCGGCCACGACGGCAAGCCCGCGCCCCGGGACGGCACGCTTCCGGAGATCATCGGCGAGCAGCTGCGCGAGGTCGTCGAGGAGGAGGTCCCGGCGCGCGCCCTGATGGCCGCCTACCGGCTGCCGCACGACGGCACGCGCGCGTGCGACGCGGCCGACCTGGCCCTCACGGTCCTCGGCGGCGGCGAGTCCTCCCGCCTGTACAACCGCCTCGTACGGCGCGACCGTACGGCCGTGGCGGCCGGTTTCGGCCTGCTGCGGCTCGCCGGGGCGCCCTCCCTGGGGTGGCTGGACGTGAAGACGTCCGGTGACGTGGAGGTCCCGGTCATCGAGTCCGCCATCGACGAGGAGCTCGCCCGCTTCGCCGAGGAGGGCCCCACGGCCGAGGAGATGGAGCGCGCCCAGGCCCAGCTGGAGCGCGAGTGGCTGGACCGGCTCGGCACGGTCGCCGGCCGCGCCGACGAACTGTGCCGGTACGCCGTTCTGTTCGGCGACCCGCAGCTCGCCCTGACCGCCGTGCAGCGCGTGCTGGAGGTGACGGCCGAGGAGGTCCAGGAGGTCGCCAAGGCCAGCCTGCGGCCCGACAACCGCGCGGTGCTCGTCTACGAGCCGATCGCCCCGGCCGACCCGGACGCCGAGAGCGCGGAAGGCACCGAAGCCCCGGAGTCCGCGGCGACCGTGGAAGCCACCGACGAGAACGAGGAGGCGGCGAAGTGACCGAGCTCGCCACGATGGATTTCCACCCCCAGCCGCAGGGGGGCGAGCCCAAGCCCTGGGCGTTCCCGGCTCCCGAGCGCGGCACGCTCGGCAACGGCCTGACGGTCCTGCGCTGCCACCGCCCCGGCCAGCAGGTCGTCGCCGTGGAGGTGCTGCTGGACGCACCCCTGGACGCCGAGCCGGCCGGCCTCGACGGCGTGGCCACGATCATGGCCCGGGCCTTCTCCGAGGGCACCGACAAGCACTCCGCCGAGGATTTCGCCGCCGAGCTGGAGCGCGCCGGCGCCACCCTCGACGCGCACGCCGACCACCCCGGCGTCCGGCTCAGCCTGGAGGTCCCGGCCTCCCGGCTCGCCAAGGGGCTCGGCCTGATCGCCGACGCTCTCCGGGCACCCGCGTTCGCCGACAGCGAGGTCGAGCGCCTGGTCCGCAACCGCCTCGACGAGATCCCGCACGAGATGGCCAACCCCGGCCGCCGCGCCGCCAAGGAGCTCTCCAAGGAGCTGTTCCCGGCCGGCTCGCGCATGTCGCGGCCCCGCCAGGGCACCGAGGAGACGGTCGCCGCGATCGACTCCGGGGCCGTACGCGCCTTCTACGAGAGGCACGTCAGGCCCGCCACGGCCACCGCCGTGGTCGTCGGCGACCTCACCGGCATCGACCTCGACGCCCTGCTCGGCGACACGCTGGGTGCCTGGACCGGCTCCGCGGCCGAGCCGCGCCCGGTACCGCCGGTGACCGCCGACGACACGGGCCGGGTCGTCATCGTGGACCGCCCGGGCGCCGTCCAGACCCAGCTGCTGATCGGCCGGATCGGCCCGGACCGGCACGACCGCGTGTGGCCCGCGCAGGTGCTCGGCACGTACTGCCTGGGCGGCACCCTCACCTCCCGCCTGGACCGCGTGCTGCGCGAGGAGAAGGGCTACACCTACGGGGTGCGGGCCTTCGGCCAGGTCCTCAGGTCCGCCCCGGACGGGACCGGTGCCGCGATGCTCGCCATCAGCGGCTCCGTGGACACGCCCAACACCGGCCCCGCCCTCCAGGACCTCTGGACGGTGCTGCGCACCCTCGCCGCCGGGGGACTGACCGACGCCGAGCGGGACGTCGCCGTGCAGAACCTGGTCGGAGTGGCGCCGCTGAAGTACGAGACCGCGGCGGCCGTCGCGAGCACGCTGGCCGACCAGGTCGAGCAGCACCTGCCCGACGACTACCAGGCCACGCTGTACCGGCAGCTCGCCGCGACCGGCACCGTGGAGGCCACCGCGGCGGCCGTCAGCGCCTTCCCGGTGGACCGTCTGGTGACCGTCCTCGTCGGCGACGCGGCGCAGATCAAGGGCCCCGTCGAGGCCCTGGGCATCGGCGAAGTCTCGGTCGTCGCCGCCGAGTAGGAGCACGCACGCGCAGGGGCCCTGGTTGTCTTCTAAGGCACCAGGGCTCCTTTTTGCCCGAATTGGTGCGGAGGTTGCCTGTCTGCCCTGTGGGATGCGCTACAAAAACCGGGATCCGTTTGGGAATTGAAAGTCGCCCCGCTTAGGTTCGTCCGGGCTGTTCGTCAGGCAGTGCGCCGCACCCGCGGCACCGGACAGTCATCGCCGAGTCCCCGTACGGCGCGAGCCAGGGGAGCCGGGGACCCAACGCAGTCCCTGGGGTGAATCGGACGCCCGCGCGAGCCGCGAGGGGGTCCGTAGGAGACCTTCCTGCTCCGAACCCGTCAGCTAACCCGGTAGGCGAGAAGGAAGGAAAGGACCAGCCACTCCATGGCGTTCACCCGCGCCACCGGGAAGCATCGTCGTCCCAGCCGTATGCAGCGCGGCACCGCCCGCGCCGCGGGCGTCGCGGCCCTCGCCACCACCGGCGTCATCGGCACCGTGGCAGCTCCGGCCTTCGCCGCCGAGCCCGCCGTCGAGCAGACCGGTCTCACCCCTGTCGTCACCATCGGCGACACCGTGGCCGAGCAGATCGACGCCCAGGCCGCCGCCCAGAAGCAGGCCGCCGAGGAGGCCGCCGCCAAGAAGAAGGCCGAGGAGGCCGCCCGTGAGCGGGCCGCCGAGGCGGCCAAGGAGGCCAAGGAGGCGGCCGAGAAGGCCCGTGAGGCCAAGGAGCGCGCCGCCCGCGAGGCCGAGCGCAAGCGCCTCAACACCTTCGTGTCCCCGATCTCCGGCTCCTACGTCTCCACCGGCTACAAGGCCGGCGGCGCCGTCTGGTCCTCCGGCAGCCACACCGGCGTCGACTTCCACGCCGCCAGCGGCACCTCCGTCCACTCCGTGGGCATGGGTACGGTCGTCGAGGCCGGCTGGGGCGGTTCCTACGGCAATCAAGTAGTGATCAAGATGAATGACGGGACGTACACCCAGTACGGCCACCTGTCGTCCATCGGTGTCTCGGTGGGCCAGCAGGTCACTCCGGGCCAGCAGATCGGCCTGTCCGGCGCCACCGGCAACGTCACCGGTGCGCACCTGCACTTCGAGGCCCGTACGAGCCCCGAGTACGGCTCCGACATCGACCCCGTCGCCTACCTCCGCTCGCACGGCGTGAACGTCTGACGGCGTACACCGCACCCGAGGCCCCGGCTCCCGAGCCGGGGCTTTCGGCGTTTGTGACGCCCGGCTGTCCAAAAAATATCCATGGATTCCGGTCCGCCGTCGGAAATTCCGGCTCATTGCAATAGAGTCACGGAACACGCGTCACTCCTCGACGTTTCACGGGGATTAAACGGAGGTCGGTCATGCGTATTCCCGCGCACTCGGTGTGCACGGCCATCCGGGACGACATCGTCGCGGGTGTCTACGAGCGCGGCAGCCGGCTGACCGAGGAACTCCTCGCCCGCCGCTACGGTGTCTCGCGCGTCCCCGTCCGGGAGGCCCTGCGCACCCTGGAGGCCGAGGGCTTCGTGGTGACCCGGCGGCACGCGGGCGCGTGCGTCGCCGAACCCACCGAGCAGGAGGCCGCCGACCTGCTGGAGATGCGGACGCTGCTGGAGCCGCTCGGCGCCGCCCGCGCCGCCCAGCGCCGCACCGAGGCCCACCTGAAGGTCCTGCGCGGCCTGGTCAGGCTCGGCCAGGAGCGCGCCCGCCGGGGCAACAGCGACGACCTGCGCTCCCTGGGCGGCTGGTTCCACGAGACGCTCGCGCAGGCCTCCGGCAGCCCCGCGCTGACCTCGACGCTCACCCAGCTCCGCCACAAGATCGCCTGGATGTACACCGTCGAGGCGTCGGCCGGTCCCGTGGAGTCCTGGACCGAGCACGGCGCGATCGTGGACGCGGTGGCGCGCGGTGACAGCGAGCGCGCGCGGGCGGTCACGGCGCTGCACGCCGAGCGCGCGACGGGTGCGCACCGGCTGCGTTTCGGCTCCGCCGGGGAACGGGCGGAGCGTGTGAGGAACTCGCAACATCCCGTAAACACGGCGAGCCTGCGGCATTAACACGAGAGCCGTATACAAAGAGCAGCTAATTCGCGGGGGATTATTTCTGCTGCCCGTGAACGGGAATTCGGCGATCCGAGACCGGAAATGGCGAAGGGCTCGCCCGATGAATTCGGACGAGCCCTTCAGTGGTGCACCGGATCAGGTGCGGAAGAAAGCTCAGACGGTCTCGGGCAGTTCCTCGAGACCCTCGGAGACCAGCTTCGCCAGCCGGTCCAGGGCGGCGTCCGCGCCCTCGGCGTCGGAGGCGAGGACGATCTCCTCGCCCCCCTGGGCGCCGAGGCCGAGGACGGCCAGCATGGAGGCCGCGTTGACGGGGTTGCCGTCTGCCTTGGCGATCGTCACCGGGACGCCTGCGGCCGTGGCGGCTCGGACGAAGATGGAGGCGGGGCGGGCGTGGAGGCCCTCGGCCCAGCCGACGTTGACGCGGCGCTCAGCCATGTGTTGCTGCCCTTCGGTTTTCAGGGTTGTCTAGACCAGTTTCCCATATCGTGAAGCTGCACCGGAGCGGTCCTGATGTCCCGCCCCGGGGTGCCGTCGGATCGCGGCCTCGACCCGACTGACGCCCTCCACAGACTGCCTCGCGCCGCTGTCGGACGCTAGCCGTACTCTGGGGCCCATGCAGACCTCGCCGGACCGGCATGAGTATCCCGCCCACTGGGAAGCCGACGTGGTGCTGCGCGACGGTGGTACCGCGCGCATCCGGCCCATCACCGTTGATGACGCCGAGCGCCTGGTCAGCTTCTACGAGCAGGTCTCCGACGAGTCGAAGTACTACCGCTTCTTCGCGCCGTACCCTCGCCTGTCCGCCAAGGACGTCCACCGCTTCACGCACCACGACTTTGTGGACCGGGTGGGACTCGCGGCCACGGTGGGCGGCGAGTTCATCGCCACCGTACGCTACGACCGGATCGGCGCGGACGGAACGCCCGCGTCCGCACCCGCCGACGAGGCCGAGGTCGCCTTCCTCGTACAGGACGCCCACCAGGGCCGCGGGGTCGCCTCCGCCCTGCTGGAACACATCGGCGCCGTCGCCCGCGAGCGCGGCATCCGCCGCTTCGCCGCCGAGGTCCTGCCCGCCAACACCAAGATGATCAAGGTGTTCACGGACGCCGGGTACACCCAGAAACGCAGCTTCGAGGACGGCGTCGTCCGTCTGGAGTTCGACCTCGAGCCCACCGACCGCTCCCTCGCCGTGCAGTACGCCCGCGAGCACCGCGCCGAGGCCCGCTCCGTGCAGCGGCTGCTCGCGCCCGGCTCGGTCGCCGTCATCGGCGCCGGGCGCACGCCGGGCGGCGTCGGCCGGAGCGTCCTGGCGAACATCCGCGACGCAGGGTTCACCGGCCGCCTGTACGCCGTGAACAAGGCCCTCCCCGAGGAGCAGAAGGATCTCGACGGGGTGCCCGCCCACCGCTCGGTGCGGGACATCGACGGCCCGGTCGACCTCGCGGTCGTCGCCGTGCCGGCCGAACACGTCCCCGAGGTCGTCACCGAGTGCGGTGAACACGGCGTGCAGGGGCTGGTCGTGGTCTCCGCCGGATACGCCGAGAGCGGCACCGAGGGGCGCGAACGCCAGCGCGCCCTCGTGCGGCAGGCGCGCACGTACGGCATGCGGATCATCGGGCCGAACGCCTTCGGCATCATCAACACCTCCCCGCGGGTACGGCTCAACGCCTCCCTCGCCCCCGAGACGCCCCGCCCGGGCCGGATCGGCCTGTTCGCCCAGTCCGGCGCCATCGGCATCGCCCTGCTGTCCCGGCTGCACCGGCGCGGCGGCGGCGTCACGGGGGTGACCGGCGTCTCCACCTTCGTCTCGTCCGGCAACCGGGCCGACGTCTCCGGCAACGACGTCCTCCAGCACTGGTACGAGGACCCGGACACCGACGTCGTCCTCATGTACCTGGAGTCCATCGGCAACCCCCGCAAGTTCACCCGCCTCGCCCGCCGGACGGCCGCGGCCAAGCCGCTGGTCGTGGTCCAGGGCGCCCGGCACGGAGCGGCTCCCCAGGGCCACGCCGTACGGGCGACCCGCCTGCCGCACACGACCGTCTCGGCGCTGCTCCGGCAGGCCGGCGTGATCCGGGTCGACACCATCACCGAGCTGGTGGACGCCGGGCTGCTCCTCGCCCGCCAGCCGCTGCCGGCCGGGCCCCGGGTGGCGATCCTCGGCAACTCCGAGTCGCTCGGCCTGCTCACGTACGACGCGTGTCTCGCCGAGGGGCTGCGGCCGCACCCCCCGCAGGACCTGACCACGGCGGCCTCCGCCGCCGACTTCCACACCGCCCTGTCGCGGGCGCTGGCCGACGACCGGTGCGACGCGGTGGTCGTCACCGCCATACCGGCGGTGGGGGAGGGCTCGGTCGCGGACGCGGCCCTCGCCGGCGCGCTGCGCTCCGCGGTGGCCGCCGCCCCGGCCAAGCCGGTCCTGGTGGTGCACGTGGAGCTGGGCGGCCTGGCGGAGGCCCTGTCGGCGGCGGCGAGCACGGCACCGCAGACCGACGCGGACGATCCGCCGCAAACCCGCGCCGAGAGCCCTCAGGTCACCCTCAGCCCGACGCCTCCCGGAGAACCCCCTGAGGACTCCCACCTCATCCCCGCCTACCCCGCCGCCGAACGTGCCGTGCGTGCCCTCGCGCAGGCCGTCGCCTACGCGCAGTGGCGGCGCGACGCCGCCGACCCCGGCAGGGTGCCCGAGTACGAGGACATCGACGAGAAGGGCGCCGCCACGCTGATCGGCGGGCTCCTCGCGCGCGGACAGGGACTCACGCTCGGGCCGGAGGAGACCTGCGACCTGCTCGGCCACTACGGCATCCACGTCCACCGCGCCCTGCCCGCCCCGACCCTCGACGCCGCCGCCGAGGCCGCCCGCACCCTCGGCTACCCCGTCGCCCTCAAGGCCACCGCCCCGCACCTGCGGCACCGCGCCGACCTGGGCGGCGTACGCCTCGACCTCGCGGACGAGGACCAACTGCGGCGTTCGTACACCGAGTTGACCGAGCTGTTCGGCGCGCCCGAGGAGCTGCGCCCGGTCGTGCAGCGGATGGCCCCGCGCGGCGTGGACGTCGTCGTACGGGCCGTCATCGACCCGGCGGCCGGAGCCGTGCTCTCCTTCGGGCTCGCCGGAGCCGCCTCGCAGCTGCTCGGGGACACGGCCCACCGGCTGATTCCGGTCACCGACAAGGAGGCGACCTCGCTGGTGCGCTCGATCCGCACCGCACCCCTGCTGTTCGGCTGGCGCGGCTCCGCACCGGCCGACACCGGCGCCCTGGAGGAACTGCTGCTGCGGGTGTCCCGGCTGGTCGACGACCACCCCGAGGTCGTCGCGGTCACCCTGGAGCCGGTCGTCGTCGCCTCGCACGGCCTGAGCGTCCTGGGCGCCTCGATCCGCCTCGCGCCCCCGCCCGCCCGCGACGACCTCGGCCCGCGGACCCTCCCTGCTTACTGACAGCGGACCCTCCCCGCGTACTGACAGCGGACCCTCCCTGCGTACTGACAGGGGGCGAGCGGTGCCTCGCAGTCAGTGGGCCCCCGTAGGATGGGCGTCATGGCCAAGACCAGTACGACGACCCAGGGGCTGCGGGCGGCGATCGAGCGCAGCGGCTACTACCCGGCCCTCGTGGCCGAGGCGGTGGAGGCCGCCGTGGGCGGCGAGCCCATCCGGTCGTACCTGGTCCATCAGGAGACGACGTTCGACCAGAACGAGGTACGGCGGCACGTGACCGTGCTCGTCCTCACCGACCACCGCTTCATCGTCAGCCACACCGACGAGCAGGCCGCCGACACCACCTCCCCGACGCCGTACGCCACGACGTCGACGGAGTCGGTGAAGCTGAGCCGCATCTCGTCGATCGTGGTCAGCCGCGTGGTCGCCAACCCGGAGTCGTACAAGCCGGGCACCCTGCCCCGTGAGGTCGTCCTCACCATCGGCTGGGGCGCCGTCTCCCGCATCGACCTGGAGCCGGCCGCCTGCGGCGACCCCAACTGCGAGGCGGACCACGGCTACACCGGCAACTCGACGGCGGACGACCTCAGCCTGCGCGTCAGTGAGGCCGGGGACGGACCGGAGACCGTGCGCCAGGCACTCGCCTTCGCGCAGGCCCTCTCCGAGGCGACCGCGGACAGCGCCCGCTGATGGCACAGCCGAACACGGCCTGGGACCACCATCCCGAACCGCTCACCGTCACCTCCGCGCCGGTCCCCGAGTACGGCAGCGGCTCCCTCGCCGACCTGCTGCCCACGCTGGCCGCCGGCCTGGGCGTACCGGGCATGACCGCCGCGATCTCCGAGCTGGCCCCCGCCGACCGGAACTGCGTGTTCCTGATCGACGGCCTCGGCTGGGAGCAGCTCAGGGCGCACCCCGAGGACGCCCCCTTCATGACGTCCCTGCTCGCCACCTCGCGCGGCGGCACCGGACGTCCGCTCACCGCCGGCTACCCGGCGACCACGGCCACCTCCCTGGCCTCGGTCGGCACCGGCCTGCCGCCCGGTGTGCACGGCCTGCCCGGCTACACCGTGCGCAACCCGGACACCGGCGAGCTGATGAACCAGCTGCGGTGGCAGCCGTGGGCCCCGCCCGGCGCCTGGCAGCCGTACCCGACGGTCTTCCAGCTGGCCCACAAGGCGGGGGTGCACGCCGCGCAGGTGTCGTCCCCGACCTTCGAGAGCACCCCGTTGACCAAGGTGGCGCTCAGCGGCGGAACGTTCCTCGGGCGGCTGACCGGCGAGGACCGTATGGACCTGGCGGCCGAGCAACTGGCCGCGGGCGACCGCTCCCTGGTCTACACGTACTTCGCCGAGGTCGACGGCGCCGGTCACCGCTTCGGCGTCGACTCCGACACCTGGCGCGGCCAGCTCATGTACGTCGACCGCCTCGTCCAGCGCCTGGCCGAGCAACTGCCCCCGCGCAGCGCCCTCTACGTCACCGCCGACCACGGCATGATCGACGTACCGTTCGACGAAGAGCACCGCATCGACTTCGACGAGGACTGGGAGTTGAGCGCCGGCGTCGCCCTGCTCGGCGGCGAGGGCCGTGCCCGGCACGTCTACGCGGTGCCCGGGGCCGCGAACGACGTCCTGACCTGCTGGCGCGAGGTACTCGGCGAGCAGTTCTGGGTGGCCTCACGCGACGAGGCCATCGCGGCGGGCTGGTTCGGCCCGAAGATCGACGAACGGGTGCACAGCCGGATCGGCGACGTGGTCGCCGCCGCGCGCGACGACGTCCTGCTCATCGCCTCCGAACGGGAGCCGAAGGAGTCGGCCATGGTCGGCAACCACGGTTCGATGACCCCCGCCGAGCAGCTGGTCCCGCTGCTCGAAGTACGCTCCTGAAGCCCCGCCCCGACCTCTCCCGCCCGACCTCCACACCGAAAGGTGCTCAACTCCACATGCCCGAGCTGGTGTTCTTCTCCGGAACGATGGACTGCGGGAAGTCGACGCTGGCTCTCCAGATCGAGCACAACCGTTCGGCGCGAGGCCTCCAGGGCATGATCTTCTCGCGTGACGACCGCGCCGGCGAGGGCAAGCTGTCCTCGCGCCTCGGCCTGGTCACGGACGCCGTGGAGGTCGAGGACGGCCAAGACCTCTACGCCTACATCGTCGACCACCTCTCGCAGGGCGGCCGCGCGGACTACGTGATCGCCGACGAGGCGCAGTTCCTCGCGCCGGAGCAGATCGACCAGCTCGCGCGTGTGGTCGACGACCTGGGCCTCGACGTCTACGCCTTCGGCATCACGACCGACTTCCGCTCCAAGCTCTTCCCCGGCTCCCAGCGGCTGGTGGAACTGGCCGACCGGGTCGAGGTGCTCCAGGTCGAGGCCCTGTGCTGGTGCGGCGCCCGGGCCACGCACAACGCCCGCACGATAGGCGGCGTCATGGTCGTCGAGGGCGCCCAGGTGGTTGTCGGGGACGTCACCCACTCCGCCGACGAGGTCGGTTACGAGGTCCTGTGCCGCCGCCACCACAGGCGCCGCATGACCTCGGCGGCGGCCCATGCGGCGGCCCTGTCCCCGGACGTGCTGCCGGTGTCGTCTTCCTGACCACCGGCCGTGTCGTCCTGCCGAATACCCGGCCGCGTCGTCCGCCTGACCACCCGGCGGTGCCGTTCCTACGCCCCGGCGGGCCGGCAGACCGTCAGCGCCTCCGTTGCAACAGCGCGAAGCGCGCCCCCTCCGGATCCGCCACCGTCGCCACCCGCCCGTGCGCGGTGTCGTGGGCCGGTTTGAGGACCTGCCCGCCCAGATGCACCAGGTGGTCCAGGGCGTCGTCGACGTCGGCGACCAGGAAGTACGTCACCCAGTGCGGGCCCCGGTCGCGGGGCAGGGCCTGCCCCAGCCCGTGGATGCCGGCCACGGGCGCGCCCCCGAGATTCATGGTCACGTAGTCGAAGTCGGCGGACACCACCGGCTCCTCCTGGAAGCCGAACACCGTCCGGTAGAACTTGGCGACGGTCGCCGACTCGAAGGTCAGCAGCTCGTTCCAGGCGGGCGTGCCGGGGACGCCCGAGACGGACGTGCCGAGATGCGCGGCGGCCTGCCACACGCCGAAGACCGCCCCGGAGGGGTCGGAGCCGATCGCCAGGCGGCCCGCGTCGGCGGCGTCCAGCGGGCCCACGCCGATCGTGCCGCCGCAACTGCGCACCGTCTCGGCGGTCAGATCCACGTTCTCCGAGGCGAAGTAGGGGGTCCACGCGATGGGCAGATGGCGGTCCGGCGGCAGCCGGCCGATCCCCGCCACCTCGTGCCCGTCGAGCAGCGCCCGTACGTACGGGCCGAGTTGCTGAGGGCCCGGCTGGAACTCCCAGCCGAACAGCGTTCCGTAGAACTCCTGGGTCGCGGCCGGCCCGTGCACCATCAGGCTCACCCAGCAGGGCGTGCCGGGCGCGTGCCGAGCGGGTGTTGCGCCGTTCGGGCCGGCTGACTCCCGTGCGTCGGTCATCGTCACTCTCTTCTCGGCCTCGCGGTGGGCGTGCTCTGCGCAGCCCTCCTGGGCACGCCCCGCGGGGTGGCCCCTGTCCGGGAGAATGCCTGATGTGCGGTGCGCTGTCCCTTGCGGCGCGCTTGCCGGCACGTGTCGTTCAGCTGTACAGCATGTGCTTGTTCCCGTACACGGCGTGATGGCCCCGGCTCGGCCGAGCACACTAGCCGGACCCGGACGGCTCGGCCACCCCTGTGCGCGAGGATGGAGCCATGAACGCCATCATCTCCGCATCCGATCTGGCGAGCGACCTGACGGGCGCCAACCCGCCCGTCCTGCTCGATGTCCGCTGGCAGCTCACCGCGGCCAAGGCGACAGCTGAGCCGCCGTACGACGGCCGAGCCGCGTACGAGGCAGGGCACCTTCCCGGGGCCGTCTTCGTCGACCTGGACCGGGAGTTGGCCTCGGAGCCGGGGGAGGGCGGTCGGCATCCGCTGCCCGACCTCGCACGCTTCGGTGCCGCGATGCGCCGGGCGGGAGTGTCGTCCGGGACGCCGGTGGTCGTCTACGACGGCGGCCAGGGCTGGGCGGCGGCCCGGGCGTGGTGGCTGCTGCGCTGGACGGGTCACCCGGACGTGCGGGTCCTCGACGGCGGGTTGCCGGCCTGGGAGGGGCCGTTGGAGAAGACCGTGCCGACACCGGCCGAGGGTGACTTCGTGCCGGAGCCGGGTGCGGCAGGCCTGCTCGACGCCGACGCCGCCGCGGAGTTGGCGCGGTCCGGGGTGCTGCTGGACGCGCGGGCGGGGGAGCGGTACCGGGGCGAGGTGGAGCCGATCGATCCGGTGGCCGGGCACATCCCGGGCGCGGTGTCGGCGCCCACCACGGAGAACGTGGGGGCGGACGGGTGTTTCCTCCCCGCCGGAGAACTGCGCGCGCGTTTCGAGGGGCTCGGCGTGACCGAGGATGCGCGGGTCGGTGTGTACTGCGGGTCGGGCGTGTCCGCGGCCCACGAGGTCCTGGCGCTGGCGGTCGCGGGCATTCCGGCGGAGCTGTACGTGGGTTCGTGGTCGGAGTGGTCCTCGGACCCGGACCGGCCGGTCGCGGTGGGACCTGATCCCCGGTAACCCGGCATGAGCGAGGGCCGCGCCCGGAAGGCGCGGCCCTCATCTTCGTACAGCATCCTCGTACAGCCGAAGCCGAAGCCGAAGCCGAAGCCGAAGCCGATCCGGCTACTCCTGCTTCTTGCGCCGCGTCCCGAACACGATCTCGTCCCAGCTCGGAACGGCGGCTCTGCGCCCCGGTCGGACGCCGTCGGCCTCGGCCTGGCGGTCGGTGGCGCCGATGAGCCGGTCGCGGTGGCTGCCGACGGAGCGCGGCATGAGAACGTCCGCGTAGGCGGAACCGGCCGAGGCGGCGGGAGCCGGGGGCTCCTCTTCCTCGGGTTCGGCGACGGGCTCTTCCTCGGGCTCCGGTGCAGGGCGCTCCGGCACCACCAGGTCGCCGCGGAAGCTCGGCACCGCTTCCAGCAGGCTGGTCAGCGAGTCCCGCTCACCCGTGCTCTCCTCCACCGGCTCGGACGCCGCGGGCGGAAGGCTGGGCCGCTCGCGGTCGGCGGAACGGTCCAGCGGCCGGTCGCGCGGCAGCCGGGCGATCCGTGGGACGAACGGGAAGCTGGGCTCGGGCGCGGCCAGGTCGTCGGTCTCGCCGATGAGCATGCGCGCCTCGTCGTCGACGGCCTGGACGAGCCGCCGGGGCGGGTCGTACGTCCAGCTCGCCGAGTGCGGTTCGCCCGCGACGCAGTAGACCAGCAGGACTTCCCACGTGCCGTCGTCGCGACGCCACGAGTCCCACTGGACGGTGTCCTTCTCGGCACCGCGCAGCAGCAGCCGCTCCTGCACGGCCTCGCCCAGCGGCGGACCGGAGTTCTCGCCGGGGCGGCGGACCGGGGTCTTGCGGGCCCGTTCGGCCATGAACGCACGCTCGGCCAGCACCGGACCCTCGAAGCGGCGGACCCGGTCGACGGGGATGCCTGCCATCTGCGCGACCTCTTCCGCGGTCGCGCCGGCGCGTATACGCGCCTGGATGTCGCGGGGGCGGAGATGGCTCTCCACCTCGATCTCGATCTGGCCGAGGCGAGGACGGTCGCCGCGCACGGCGGCGCGGAGCCGTTCGTCGATCGGAAGCGTGTACTCCGTGCTGTCCGCAGCCTTCAGCACCAGCCGTGTGCCGTCATTCGAGACGGCCACGACACGCAGTTCGGGCATGGGGACCTCCCGGGTGGTGCCTGCCGACGTCACGTGCGTCGCTGCTTCCGCTAGTCGAGTGTGGCCTGCCCGGGTGCAGCCTGCCACAACCTTGCCGAGTTGCCCGGCGTGTCGGGCGCGGGCCCTGGATCGCCGTTATGGCACGGTTACCTATTCGCAACGCTAAGTGACGAACTCTGTCACCCTGTGCAACTAGCCCCCTCCCGGCGGTCCTTAAAGGCCCCGTACACCCTGAACAGGAGACCGGACCCAGGGCTCGCCACAGTACTCCATTTGGGCCACGTGCGTGGATTGGCGCGCCGTCCAACTTCTGGCAAGGGGGCGGACTCGGCCGCCCGCTGCCCGCTTTCCGTGATCTTGAACGTGGTGAAGGCCACCCCCCCAGCGCGTCCCCTACGCCCCCAGAACCCTCCGCAAGTAGTCGTTCTGGAACCGCCGGTCAGGATCGAGACGGTCCCGCAGCTCCGTGAACTCGGCGAAGCGCGGATACACCCGGGAGAAGTACTCGGCGTCCCTGGTGTGCACCTTGCCCCAGTGCGGACGGCCCTCGTGCGCGGTGAAGATCCGCTCGGCCGCGGTGAAGTACCGCTGGTAGGGCGTGCCTTGGAACATGTGGACGGCGATGTACGCGGTGTCCCGGCCCGACGCGGTGGACAGCGTGATGTCGTCCGCCGGAGCGGTACGCACCTCCACGGGGAAGCTGACCTTCAGGCCGGAGCGGTCGACCATCGTCTTCAGCTCGCGCAGCGTCTCGACGACTGCCGCGCGCGGAACGGCGTACTCCATCTCCACGAAGCGCACCCGGCGCGGAGACGTGAAGACCTTGTAGGGGATGTCGGTGTAGGTCCGCGCGGACAGGGCCTTGCTGGAGATCTGGGCGATCGCGGGGATCGTGGCGGGCACCGCGCGGCCGACCCAGTTGGCCACCTGGAAGACGCCGTTGGAGAGGAACTCGTCCTCGAACCAGCTCTGGAGCTGGGGTACCGGCCTCTCAGGACCCGCGCTGCGGTTGTTGCGCTTGGTGTTGGTGTTCCCGGTGTGCGGGAACCAGTAGAACTCGAAGTGCTCGTTCTCGGCCCAGAGTTCCTCGAAGTCGGAGAGGACCCTGTCGAACGGCATCGGCTCCTCGCGGGCCGTGAGCAGGAAGACCGGCTCCACGGCGAAGGTGATCGCGGTGACGATGCCCAGGGCGCCGAGGCCGATGCGGGCGGCCGCGAAGACCTCCGGGTTCTCCTTCTCGGAGCAGGTGAGGACCGAGCCGTCGGCGGTGACCAGCTCCAGGCCCTTGATCTGGGCGGCGATCGAGGCGGAGTCGCGGCCCGTGCCGTGCGTTCCGGTACTGGTGGCGCCGGAGACCGTCTGCTCCATGATGTCGCCCATGTTCGTCAGCGACAGTCCCTCGCGCGCCAGAGCGACGTTGAGTCTCTTGAGCGGGGTGCCGGACTCCACCGTGACGGTCATGGCCTCGCGATCAATGTCGCGTATGCCGGTCAACAGTTGAGGGCGGATCAACACACCGTCCGTCGCGGCTATGGACGTGAAGGAGTGCCCGCTGCCGACGGCCTTCACCTTCAGGCCGTCCTCGGCGGCCCGCCGCACGGCGGCGGCCAGCTCGTCGACGGAGGCCGGAGTGACCTCCCGCGCGGGCCGCGCGGAGACGTTGCCGCCCCAGTTACGCCACGTGCCGTTCTTTCCGCTCGCTGTGCTGCTCAACGGAGCCTCCCCGACCCGTAGCCGGCCGCTTGAGCCGACGGAATCCGAGGAAACCCACCGCGACCGCGACGGCCCCGGCCACCGCCGGAACCCCGTACCCGGCACGCGCCCCGGCCGCGTCGATCACCCAGCCGGCCGCGGAGGAGCCGAGTGCGACCCCCACCGCGAGCCCGGTGCTCACCCAGGTCATGCCCTCGGTGAGCTGCGCGCGTGGTACGTGCTCTTCGATGAGGGACATCGTCGTGATCATCGTCGGCGCGATGGACAGACCCGCAACGAACAGCGCCACGGCCAGAAACGGCAAGTTTCCGACCAGTAGGAGGGGGATCATACTCACGGCCATGGCGCACACGCCCAGCAGCCACCGGCGTTCCGGCGCCCCGGCGAAGTGCATCAGTCCGAAGACCATGCCCGCCACGCAGGAACCGGCCGCGTACAGCGCGAGGACGACGCTCGCGGCAGCCTTGTGCCCCTCCTCGTCGGCGAAGGCCACGGTGACCACGTCGACGGCCCCGAAGATCGCCCCGGTCGCCACGAAGGTGGCCACCAGGACCTGAAGGCCCGGCGAGCGCATGGCCGTGCCCCCGCCACGGTGCTCGCGCGGATGCGGCTCCGGCTCGGTGGCGCGCTGCGCGGTCAGCCAGAAGACGCCGACGGCCAGGAAGCAGGCGGCGAGCAGCGGGCCGGCCTCCGGGAACCAGGCCGTGGACAGGCCGATGGAGATGATCGGCCCGAAGATGAAGCACACCTCGTCCACCACGGACTCGAAGGAGTACGCGGTGTGCAACTGCGGCGTGCCCCGGTACAGGGCCGCCCAGCGGGCCCGGATCATCGCGCCGACGCTCGGCACGCAGCCGATGCCGACGCACGCCACGTACAGCACCCAGTCCGGCCACCCGTAGTGTGCCGCGAACAGCAGGACGGCCGCCGCGGCCAGCGAGATCAGCGTCGCCGGCCGCAGCACCCGCCGCTGTCCGTACTGGTCCACCAGCCGCGAGACCTGCGGTCCGGCCACCGCCGCCGCCAGCGCGATCGTGGCCGACAGGGCGCCGGCCAAGCCGTAGCGTCCGGTGAGCTGGGAGACCATCGTGACGACGCCGATGCCCATCATCGACAGCGGCATACGGCCGAGGAAGCCCGCGGCGGAGAAGCCCTTGCTGCCGGGAGCGGCGAACAGGGCGCGGTAGGGGCTGGGCACGGGGTCTCCGGAAGGCTCAGTAAGCTGCGAACGCAGTCGACACAGATTACGCCGCGCGGTGCGCCCGACGCACCCGTCAGGCCCCGGGACCGTCCGCCGCGCAGGTGTCACCCCGCCGTTTCCCGGCTGTCAGTGCAGGGTGGCAGGATCGACTCATGCCAGACGCGCGCGATGTCACCCCCTACGACGCCCTGCTCCTGCTCTCCTTCGGCGGCCCGGAAGGCCCGGACGACGTGGTCCCGTTCCTGGAGAACGTGACGCGTGGGCGAGGCATCCCCAAGGAACGCCTCAAGGAAGTCGGGCAGCACTACTTCCTGTTCGGCGGCGTCAGCCCCATCAACGACCAGAACCGCGCCCTGCTGGACGCCCTGCGCAAGGACTTCGCCGACCACGGCCTGGACCTGCCGGTCTACTGGGGCAACCGCAACTGGGCGCCGTATCTGACCGACACGCTGCGCGAAATGGTCCGTGACGGCCGCCGCCGCATCCTGGTTCTCGCGACCAGCGCCTACGCCTCGTACTCAGGCTGCCGCCAGTACCGCGAGAACCTCGCCGACTCGCTCGCCGCCCTCGAGGCCGAGGGGCTGGAACTGCCGGAGATCGACAAGCTGCGGCACTACTTCAACCACCCGGGGTTCCTCGAACCCATGATCGACGGGGTGATCCGGTCCCTCGCCGAGCTGCCCGAGGACATTCGGGACGGGGCGCACATCGCCTTCTCGACGCACTCGATCCCGACGGCCTCCGCCGACATCTCCGGCCCCGTCGAGGACCACGGCGACGGCGGCGCGTACGTCAGGCAGCACCTGGACGTGGCGAAGCTCATCGCGGACGCCGTCCGGGAGCGCACCGGCGTCGACCACCCCTGGCAGCTCGTCTACCAGTCCCGCTCCGGCGCCCCGCACATCCCGTGGCTGGAGCCCGACATCTGCGACCACCTGGAGGAGCGGCACGCGGCAGGTGTCCCGGCCGTGGTGATCGCTCCCATCGGGTTCGTCTCCGACCACATGGAGGTCCTCTACGACCTCGACACGGAGGCCAAGGCCAAGGCGGAGGAGCTGGGGCTGCCGATGCGCCGCTCGGCCACCGTCGGCGCCGACCCGAGGTTCGCCGCCGCGATCCGCGAGCTCGTCGTGGAGCGCGCCGCCGTCGAGCGCGGGCAGGAGGTCACCCCCTGCGCCTTGGGCGCCCTCGGGCCGAGCCACAACCTCTGCCCGGTCGGCTGCTGCCCGGCCCGCGCCCCCCGCCCCGCCGCCGCGGGCGCCGACAGCACCTACGCGTGAGGAGCCCCGTGACCGACCCCCTGCACAAGGACCTGCTCGAACTCGCCCAGGAGGCCGCTCGCCGTGCGGGCGCGCTGCTGCGGGACGGGCGCCCGGCCGACCTCGCGGTGGCCGCGACCAAGTCCAGCCCCATCGACGTCGTCACGGAGATGGACATCGCGGCCGAGAAGCTGATCACCGGCCTGATCGCCGAGCGTCGCCCGGACGACGGCATCCTCGGCGAGGAGGGCGGCACCACCGAGGGCACCAGCGGCATCCGCTGGGTGATCGACCCGCTCGACGGCACGGTCAACTACCTGTACGGGCTGCCCACCTGGTCCGTCTCCATCGCCGCCGAGCAGGACGGCGAGACCGTGGTCGGAGTCGTCACGGCCCCGATGCGCGGCGAGACCTTCCACGCGGTGCTCGGCGGCGGAGCCTGGGCCACCGGGGCCTGGGACGGCGAGCGCAGGCTGGCCTGCCGCCCCGCGCCGCCCCTGGACCAGGCGCTGGTCTCGACGGGCTTCAACTACGTGGCCGAGGTCCGCACCCACCAGGCCGAGGTCGCCCGGCGGCTGATCCCGCTGCTGCGCGACATCCGGCGCGGCGGTTCGGCGGCGGTCGACCTGTGCGACCTGGCCGCAGGACGCCTCGACGGCTACTACGAGCGCGGTCTGCACGCCTGGGACCTCGCGGCGGGCGACCTGATCGCCCGGGAGGCGGGCGCGCTGACCGGTGGACGCCCCGGAGAGCGTCCGTCGGAGGATCTGACAGTCGCGGGTACCCCGGGCGTCTTCGAGCCCCTCCAGCGCCTGCTGGAGGACTTCGGCGCCTGGCACGACTGACTTCGGGCCCGGCACGACTGAGGACGGCCCGGCCGTCGTACGACAGCCGGTGACGCACCCGCAGTCGTACGACGGCCGACGGCACGCCCGACACCGAGTGAACGGGGCCGCAACACGACGAAGCGGGCCCCGGCGCTGGATTCGCCGGGACCCGCTTCGTACGGCCTGATCAGACGCTCGTCGCGCCGACCTCCACACCGTGCTCGGCGGCGAGGCGGCGCAGGTCGTCGAGCTCGCCCTGCTCCACCTCGACGAGGAAGTCGTCGCCCTCGTCGCGAGCCCGGTCGAGATCGGACTCGGTCGCCCTTATGCGCTGCAGAAGTCCTGCGGTGAATGCGTCCATGCTGCGCCCCCTCGTCCTGGGTCGTGGGTCGATGGCACGGGGGTGTGCCGTTCGGAAGGGACGATCACGTCTCCGGTGGATGCCCAGCGCCGCTCAGCTGGGCGGCGACGGTGCCGGACACCCACGCCCGCCCTGCGGAAGCGGGTTGAGCCGCACCGCATGGTGGTGCGGTACAAGCAGAGCGTGATCGTGGGATGTAAAGCCGTCCTCCCCAAGCTCCCTTCCGTGGAAACCTAACCGGAGGAGAAAATCTCTTATTCCGCCTCGGGCCCCGTCCCCTCACCCGCCTTACCTCCGACTTATGGCCGAAAAGGGCAGGATGGAGGGCAACACACCAACGAACTGTCGAAGACCCCTGCCCGTCTGCGCCTGTGCGGCGCTACGCGGGTGGACATGAGGAAGGACCAGGGACGTGCGCGTACTCGTCGTCGAGGACGAGCAACTGCTCGCCGATGCGGTGGCCACCGGATTGCGCCGGGAGGCCATGGCCGTCGACGTCGTGTACGACGGTGCGGCCGCCCTGGAGCGCATCGGCGTGAACGACTACGACGTGGTCGTCCTCGACCGCGACCTCCCGCTCGTGCACGGCGACGACGTCTGCCGCAAGATCGTCGAGCTCGGCATGCCCACGCGCGTGCTCATGCTCACGGCCTCCGGTGACGTCAGCGACCGGGTGGAGGGCCTGGAGATCGGAGCCGACGACTATCTGCCCAAGCCGTTCGCGTTCAGTGAGCTCATCGCCCGCGTGCGGGCCCTCGGCCGGCGCACCAGCGTGCCCCTGCCGCCGGTCCTGGAGCGCGCCGGGATCAAGCTCGACCCCAACCGCCGCGAGGTCTTCCGCGACGGCAAGGAGGTCCAGCTCGCGCCCAAGGAGTTCGCCGTCCTGGAGGTGCTGATGCGCAGCGAGGGCGCCGTCGTCTCGGCGGAGCAGCTCCTGGAGAAGGCCTGGGACGAGAACACCGACCCGTTCACGAACGTCGTCCGCGTGACGGTCATGACCCTGCGCCGCAAGCTCGGCGAGCCGCCCGTGATCGTCACCGTCCCCGGCTCCGGCTACCGGATCTGATACCCCGTGGCAGCGACTCCCGCGCCCCCGCAGGCACCTCCGAAGCCCACCTGGGACCCCAGAAGGCCCGCGCCACCCTTCCCGTGGCTGCGCCCGACCATCCGCATAAGGCTCACGCTGCTCTACGGCGGCATGTTCCTGATCGCCGGCATCCTGCTGCTGTCGATCATCTACCTGCTGGCCGCGGAGGCGCTGAACGTGGGCAGCGAGCTGCCGTTCAAGATCGTCGAGGGCAAGGTCACCAGCGACATCTGCAACCTGCCCGACCAGGCCTCGCCCAGCGAGTTCAACCACGCCATGAACCAGTGCGTGAACGACCAGCGCAAGGCCGCCCTGGACAACCTGCTCAGCCGCTCGCTCCTGGCCCTGCTGGGCCTGGCGGTCATCGCCTTCGCCTTCGGCTACGCCATGGCGGGCCGCGTCCTGTCGCCGCTGGGCCGGATCACCCGCACCGCACGCGCGGTGGCGGGCTCCGACCTGTCCCGCCGGATCGAGCTGGACGGCCCGGACGACGAGCTGAAGGAGCTGGCCGACACCTTCGACGACATGCTGGAGCGGCTCCAGCGCGCCTTCACCGCCCAGCAGCGCTTCGTCGGCAACGCCTCGCACGAGCTGAGAACGCCGCTGGCGATCAACCGCACGCTCCTCGAGGTACACCTGTCCGACCCGGGCGCACCGGTGGAGCTCCAGCAGCTCGGCAAGACGCTGCTGGCCACCAACGAGCGCAGCGAGCAGCTTGTCGAGGGCCTGCTGCTGCTCGCCCGCAGCGACAACCAGGTCGTCGAGCGGGGGCCGGTGGACCTCGCCGAGGTCGCCTCGCAGGCCATCGACCAGGTGCACGGCGAGGCCGAGGGCAAGGGCGTGCGGATCCGCGGCGAGCAGAAGCCCGCGGTCGTCCAGGGCAACGGTGTGCTGCTGGAGCGCATCGCGCTCAACCTGGTGCAGAACGCCGTGCGCTACAACGTGGCCGAGGGCGGCTGGGTCGAGGTCACCACCGAGGTCCAGCACGGCCAGGCGGTCCTGGTCGTCTCCAACACGGGTCCCGTCGTGCCGGCGTACGAGATCGACAACCTCTTCGAGCCGTTCCGGCGGCTGCGCACCGAGCGCACGGGCAGCGACAAGGGCGTCGGACTCGGTCTGTCCATCGTCCGGTCGGTGGCCCGGGCGCACGGCGGGCACATCTACGCACAGCCGCGGGAAGGAGGTGGGCTCGTGATGCGAGTCACGCTGCCCATCTGAGATCATGTCGCCGATCAACTCGGCGGCACACGGGGATGTTCGCTTTACGCGGAATTTTCGATATCGCACCGCGCGTGTCCCGTGTGTGATCGATCACAGCGACGCTTTTCCGGCCATCTACTCTCCGTGATCATGTGTCCTGTCGGAAAGCCGGGAAAATCCCGGTTTTCGGGGGTCTTGATCACGGGAAGTACACGGTGAGACGCCTTTGAAGTGCGGCATTCGGACCGTGTACGGTCCCCATCGCCATCCAAGCCGATCACTCGTGAGGAGTCCGGTTGGGTGTCGATTGAGTAACAGACCTTGATGTGAGGCAAAATCTCCGCCTCAGGTCGGGCACAAGTCCGGCCTCTCACGCGTTACGTGCGCTGGAGACACCGCAGACACCCAGAGGGGGAGAGCGACATGGCAACCGATTACGACACTCCACGCAAGACCGATGACGACGTTGACTCGGACAGCCTCGAAGAGCTGAAGGCTCGGAGGAACGACAAGTCGGCCTCCGCAGTGGACGTCGACGAGTTCGAGGCCGCAGAGGGCCTCGAGCTGCCCGGCGCCGATCTCTCGAACGAGGAGCTGGCAGTACGAGTGCTCCCGAAGCAGCAGGACGAGTTCACCTGCATGAGCTGCTTCCTGGTGCACCACCGCAGCCAGCTGGCCCGGGAGAAGAACGGCCAGCCGATCTGCCGCGACTGCGACTGAGGACGGGTCGGCCGTGACTGGCTCGACCCCTCCCTGGAAGCGCCGCTTCTCCAAACGGAAAGCGGACGAAGGGCCGATCGACGGCCCGCAAGACGGCGCGCGTGACGACGAGCGAGGCCCAACCAGTACGGGGGCGGCCTCGCTCGAACCGGCAGCGGACCGGAGTGACCTTCCGGCGTCCGTGGACGTCCCCGCACCCGTCGCCCGGACGGCGGGGACGCTCCGGGAGCGGGCCATGGACAGTGCCCGCAAGGGCTCGGTCCGGGCCCGGGCCGGCCTCGCCCATCTCGCCGACCGGATCATCGATCTGGCCCCGCGCGTCCCCGTACGGGACCTGGCGACGCTCCGCAGGCAGTTCCCGGGCCTGGGGCCCGAAGAACTCGCGGACAAACTCGTCGCGGGCGCGGCGAAGGCGACGGCGACGGTCGGGGCGGGCATCGGCGCGGCGGCGATGCTTCCCGTGCCGCCCGCCATGCCGACGGAACTGGCCGCCGAGATCACCGGCGTCGCGGCGATCGAGCTGAAGCTGATCGCCGAACTCCACGAGGTCTACGGCGTACGGCCGCCCGGCAACATCAAGCAGCGCAGCACCGCGTACCTCCACTCGTGGTCGGGGGAGCGCGGGATCGACGCGACCAAGCCGTCGACACTGAGCACGGCGCTGAACAGCCGCATGAAGCGGGACCTGCGGCAGCGGATCATGAAGCGGATGGTCCGCAGCATGCCGAACCTGGTGCCGTTCATGATCGGCGCCGCCGTCGGAGCGGCCATGAACCGCAGCGAGACGAGAAAGCTCGCCGTCCGGATCCGCGAGGACCTGCGCAGGATCCAGGTGCCCTGGGACGCTTTGGAGCCGCTTCCCGCCCTGGAACGTCCGGCGGACGCCCTGGAGATGGGCGAGATCACTGACGACCCCCTGGGCCGCTTGGGGGACGACAAGCCCGAGAGCGAAAAGCACCACGAGAAAAGCGACAAGCGCGACGACGGGCACTGAGGCGACGCCGGGACGACGGGCACGGGATGACGCCGGGCCCGCGTGTGCGTGTGCCGTCGGTCCGCCGCCCGCCGCCGGATGACGCCCCGCGCAGGTGTGCTACGCCGGCTTGGCCGCCCTCAGCGCTTCCGCCAGGCGCTGCGGCTCGCGCGTGGACAGGTACAGGTACGGAGTCGGGTCCTCAGGGTCCGTGACCTCCACGCGCAGGGCCGTGGGGATGTAGGCGCGCAGCAGCATGAAGGCGCGCGGGTCGGCCTTGTGGGTGCGCCAGGCACGGGTTTCCTCCGCGTCCAGGATCTCCGCCTCGCCCAGTGCTGCCACCGGGATCTTCGCCTCGCCCGCGATCAGCGAATCGCCCACCACGCGGATGCGGACCGAGCCGTACGAACTCGCGGCGACGGCCGCGACCGCGGTGCCCCCGGCCAGGCCGCCGAGCATGAGCAGCGTGCCGAACGGGAGCAGGACCAGGGCCATGGAGACCCCGACCAGGAACGAGATCAGCCACCAGGACCGGGGAGCGGTCAGGCGTTCTTCGTACGGGGCGGCGGAGAGCTGCATGGAGCCAAGCTTGACACGGTGTCCGGAAGGGGCCGACGCGCGGGTAAGGTCTCCGGCTGTGAGTCGTACTTCCACTGCTCTTCAGCCTCCGGCCGACGCCGTGCGACCGGTGCGGCATCCGGACGCGCCGGCGCCCGGTGAGCTCCTCGGCGCGCACTACGGCCAGTGCTTCGGCTGTGGCGGCGACCAGCCCCACGGGCTGCACCTGGAGGCGCGGGCCGGCGAGGGCGTGTCACTCACCGCCGAGTTCACCGTGCAGCCCGCCCACCAGGGCGCCCCGGGCCTCGCCCACGGCGGTGTGCTCACGTCCGCCCTGGACGAGACCCTCGGCTCGCTGAACTGGCTGCTGCGCACGATCGCCGTGACCGGCCGGCTGGAGACCGACTTCGTACGGCCCGTGCCCGTCGGCACCACGCTGTACCTGGAGGCGGAGGTGACGGCGGTGGCCGGGCGGAAGATCTACTCGACCGCCACCGGGCGCGTCGGCGGCCCCGACGGGCCCGTCGCCGTCCGTGCCGACGCGCTCTTCGTCGAGGTGAAGGTCGACCACTTCGTCGACCACGGCCGCCAGGAGGAGATCCAGGCGGCCATGAACGACCCGGACCAGGTCCGGCGAGCCCGTGCCTTCGAGGTGAACCCGTGAGTCCGGACGGCCTCTTGGGCCCCATCACCCCCATCACCCCCACCGCTCCCGCAACTCCCATGACACCCACGAGCCCCGTCAGCCCGGAAGGCCCCATGACTCCTGCGAGCCGTCAGCCCGTGGACGTGCTGATCCGGCGCGTCGATCCGGACGTACCGCTTCCGGCGTACGCGCACCCCGGGGACGCGGGAGCCGATCTGCGCACCACCGAGGCGTGCCAACTGGCGCCGGGCGAGCGGGCCGTGCTGCCCACGGGAGTGTCTGTGGCACTGCCGGAGGGGTACGCGGCCTTCGTGCACCCCCGGTCCGGCCTGGCGGCCCGCTGCGGCGTCGCCCTGGTGAATGCCCCGGGGACGGTTGATGCCGGGTACCGTGGGGAGATCAAGGTGATCGTGGTGAATCTCGACCCGCGCGAGGCCGTGCGGTTCGAGCGCTTCGACCGGATTGCCCAACTGGTCGTCCAGCAGGTCGAGAGGGTCCGCTTCCAGGAGGTGGCGGAGCTTCCCGATTCCGCGCGGGCCGAGGGGGGCTTCGGGTCCACCGGAGGACACGCCGCGGTGCACGGGACGAGCGGCACAAGCGGTCAGGCCGCCCTGGGCGGTCAGGCGGGTGGGAATCGATACGCTTCGGTCGTATCCGACCGGGAAGGACAGTGACGTGTTCGGACGTCGCAAGAAGAGGGATGCCGCCGAGGGCGCGGCCGGCGAGGCCGAGCAGGTCGTCGACGGTGTCGACAGTGAGGCGGGCGGCGAGGGCGAGCGCCTGAGGCTCGAGCCGGCGCCGCGGCCCGACGGGCCCTGGGACAGCTCCGAGGTGCGGGACCCGGGCGAGGGCCGGGTCGACCTGGGCGGTCTGTTCGTACCGGGCGTCGACGGCATGGAGCTGCGGGTCGAGGTCGCGGGTGACGCGATCGTGGCGGCGACGGTCGTGCTGCGGGACAGCGCCATCCAGTTGCAGGCCTTCGCCGCGCCCAAGCGCGAGGGCATCTGGGGCGAGGTGCGCGAGGAGATCGGCTCGGGCATCACCCAGCAGGGCGGCATCGTCGACGAGGTCGAGGGGCCGCTGGGCTGGGAGCTGCGGGCCCAGGTGCCGGTACAGCTGCCGGACGGCACCGGCGGCTTCCAGGTCGTGCGGTTCGTCGGTGTGGACGGCCCCCGCTGGTTCCTGCGCGGGGTCATCTCGGGCCAGGGCGCGGTGCAGCCGCAGGCCGCCGGGCTGCTCGAGCAGATCTTCCGGGACACGGTCGTGGTCCGCGGCGAGGGCCCGATGGCGCCCCGCGACCCGATCGTCCTGAAGCTGCCCAACGACGCCCAGATGGTCCCCGAGGGCATCCAGCAGGAGGAGGGCTCCCGTTTCGCCGGCGGAATGGGCCAGCTCCAGCGCGGACCGGAGATCACCGAGGTTCGCTGAGCGTCGTAGAGACACCAGGGCCGCACCCTTCGGAGTGCGGCCCTTTCTCATGCTGGAACCTTGACGGGCCATTGGTCTGTACCTACCGTCTCCGTCCAACGCGTCTGTTCATAAAGGCGCTTCACGTTCACATAGGAGAACGGAAGGCCCTCACGTATGCGCAGAACCGGACTCTTAGCGGCCACGGCCGCCCTCGTCGCCGGCGTGCTCGCCTGGCCCGCCGACGCCGCTCCCAGCACCTTCGTCCACCCCGGAGTCACCGTCTCCAAGGGGCAGTTGGACTTCACCCGCGCCAAGGTCAACGCCGGTGCCCAGCCCTGGAAGGGCGCCTTCGACCAGATGATGGCGAGCAACTACGCCGACCTGAACCGCACGCCCAGGCCCCGAGCGATCGTCGAATGCGGTTCCTACTCCAACCCCAACCACGGCTGCACCGACGAACGCGAGGACGCGATCGCGGCCTACACCCAGGCCCTCGCCTGGTACGTCACCCGCGACGAACGGCACGCGCGCAAGGCGATCGAGCTGATGGACGCCTGGTCCGCCGTGATCCGGGACCACACCAACAGCAACGCGCCCCTCCAGACCGGCTGGGCCGGCTCCTCCTGGCCCAAGGCCGCCGAGATCATCAAGTACACGTACACCGGCACCTGGACCAACTCCGGCCGTTTCGCCACCATGCTCCGCACCGTGTACCTGCCCGAGGTGATCAACGGCTCGAACTCCAACGGCAACTGGGAGCTGTCGATGATGGAGGCCGCCGTGGGCATCTCCGTCTTCCTGGAGGACAAGGCGTCGTACGACAAGGCCATGGCGAAGTTCCGCACGCGTACGGCCGCCTACGTCTACCTGGCCTCCGACGGCGACCTGCCGAAGACCGTGCCGAGCCAGAACCTCGACACCCGCGAGAAGATCGTCAAGTACTGGCAGGGGCAGTCGACCTTCGTCGACGGGCTCAGCCAGGAGACCTGCCGGGACTTCACGCACACCGGGTACGGCCTCTCCGCCATCTCGCACGTCGCCGAGACCAGCCGGATCCAGGGGCAGGACCTCTACGGCACCGACGTGGGGGAGCGGCTGCGGCACGGGCTCGGCTTCCACGCCAGGTACCAGCTCGGCACCGCCGCCCCGGGCTGGCTGTGCGGCGGCTCCCTGAAGCTCGGGCTCGGGCCGGTCCCCGAGGTCGGCCACAACGCCCTGGCCAACCGTCTCGGACACGCCATGACCAACACCGGGACGCTGACCCTGCGCGGCCGCCCCGCCGGCAGCAACAACCTCTTCGTCGCCTGGGAGACCCTCACCCACGGCGACAACCCCGCGTAAGGCCCCGGTCGGCCGGGCGCGTCAGAGTTCCGTCAAAGACGGCCCCGCTGCCGCGCCCGGAACCCATATGTCGTGATTGTTGGCCGTAAGGTCGACGCTGCGCAGTGGGCAGACCGGAAGACAATGAGGCCATGGGACGCGGCAAGCTTCGGATCTACCTCGGTGCGGCACCGGGCGTCGGCAAGACGTACGCGATGCTGTCCGAGGCGCACCGCCGCGTCGAGCGGGGCACGGACTGCGTGGTGGCCTTCGTCGAGCACCACGACCGCCCCCGCACCGAGGTGATGCTGCACGGCCTGGAGCAGGTGCCGCGCAGGCGGCTGGAGTACCGCGGCGGCGTCTTCCCCGAGATGGACCTCGACGCCGTCCTCGCCCGCCGCCCCCAGGTCGCCCTGGTCGACGAACTCGCCCACACCAACATCCCCGGCTCCCGCAACGCCAAGCGCTGGCAGGACGTGGAGGAACTGCTGGCGGCCGGTGTCGACGTGATATCGACCGTCAACATCCAGCACCTGGAGTCACTGGGCGACGTCGTCGAGTCGATCACCGGGGTGCGGCAGCAGGAGACCGTGCCGGACGAGGTGGTACGGCGGGCCGACCAGGTCGAGCTGGTCGACATGTCGCCCGAGGCGCTGCGGCGGCGGATGGCGCACGGCAACGTCTACCAGCCCGACAAGGTCGACGCGGCCCTGTCGAACTACTTCCGGCCCGGCAACCTGACCGCCCTGCGCGAGCTGGCGCTGTTGTGGGTGGCCGACCGGGTCGACGCCTACCTCACCCAGTACCGCAGCGATCACCGGGTGTCGAGGATCTGGGGCTCGCGCGAGCGGATCGTGGTCGGCCTGACCGGCGGCCCCGAGGGCCGTACGCTGATCCGCCGGGCCGCGCGGCTGGCCGAGAAGGGCGCCGGCGGTGAGGTGCTGGCCGTCTACATAGCCCGCAGCGACGGGCTGACCTCGGCCTCGCCGAAGGAACTGGCGTTGCAGCGGACCCTCGTCGAGGACCTCGGCGGAACGTTCCATCACGTGGTCGGCGACGACATACCGGCCGCGCTGCTCGCCTTCGCCCGCGGTGTGAACGCCACCCAGATCGTGCTGGGCTCCTCGCGCCGCAGGACCTGGCAGTACGTCTTCGGGCCCGGCGTCGGCGCGACGGTCGCCCGGGAGTCCGGGTCCGACCTCGACGTGCACATCGTCACCCACGACGAGGTCGCCAAAGGCCGCGGACTGCCGGTGGCCCGGGGCGCGCGCCTCGGGCGGTCCCGGCGCGTGTGGGGCTGGCTGGTCGGTGTCGCCGGCCCGCCGGTCCTGGCGGCGCTGCTCAGCGCCGTCGACCTCGGCCTCGCCAACGACATGCTGCTGTTCCTGGCGCTGACCGTGGCGGCGGCCCTGCTCGGCGGGCTGTTCCCGGCGCTGGCCTCGGCGGCCGTGGGTTCCCTGCTGCTGAACTACTTCTACACACCGCCTCTGCACCGGTGGGCCATCGCCGACCCGAAGAACATCGTCGCCATCGTGATCTTCGTCGCCGTCGGTGCCGCGGTGGCCTCCGTGGTCGACCTCGCCGCCCGCCGCACCCACCAGGCGGCCCGGCTGCGGGCCGAGTCCGAGATCCTGTCCTTCCTCGCGGGCAACGTGCTGCGCGGCGAGACCGGCCTTGAGGACCTGCTGGAACGGGTCCGGGAGACCTTCGGCATGGAGTCCGCGGCCCTGCTGGAGAGGGTGAGCGACGTCGAGCCGTGGACCTGCGCCGGCCGCGCCGGGCAGGGACGTCCCGTCGAGCGGCCCGACCAGGCGGACGTGGACATGCCGGTCGGGGACCACATGGCGCTCGCGCTGACCGGCCGCGTCCTGCCCGCCGAGGACCGCCGCGTGCTGGCCGCCTTCGCCGCCCAGGCCGCCGTCGTCCTGGACCGCCGCCGCCTCCAGGAGGAGGCCGACCGGGCGCGCACCCTCGCCGAGGGCAACCGCATCCGCACGGCGCTGCTCGCCGCCGTCAGCCACGACCTGCGCACCCCGCTCGCCGGGATCAAGGCGGCGGTGACCTCCCTGCGCTCCGAGGACGTCGAGTGGTCCGAGGAGGACCGGGCGGAGCTGCTGGAGGGCATCGAGGAGGGCGCCGACCGCCTCGACCACCTCGTCGGCAACCTGCTCGACATGTCCCGGCTCCAGACCGGCACGGTCACCCCGCTGATCCGCGAGATCGACCTCGACGAGGTGGTGCCGATGGCGCTCGGCGGCGTACCCGAGGGCAGTGTCGACCTGGACGTCCCGGAGACCCTGCCCATGGTCGGCGTGGACCCCGGACTGCTGGAGCGGGCCATGGCCAACCTCGTCGAGAACGCCGTCAAGTACAGTCCGTCCGGCACGCCCGTGCTGGTCGCCGCCAGCGCGCTCGCCGACCGGGTCGAGGTACGGGTGGTCGACCGGGGGCCGGGCGTCCCCGACGAGGCCAAGGACCGCATCTTCGAGCCCTTCCAGCGCTACGGCGACGCCCCGCGCGGCGCCGGTGTGGGGCTGGGGCTCGCGGTGGCGCGCGGCTTCGCCGAGGCCATGGGCGGCACGCTCGACGCCGAGGACACCCCGGGCGGCGGGCTCACCATGGTCCTCACCCTCCGGGCGGCGGGACCGCGCCCGGACCTACTTCACGTGGCGGAACACGCAGCCGAACCGGAAAGGCAGGCCTCATGACCCGTGTGCTGGTGGTCGACGACGAGCCGCAGATCGTACGCGCCCTCGTGATCAACCTCAGGGCACGCGCGTACGAGGTCGACGCGGCCCACGACGGCGCCACCGCCCTCCAGCTCGCCGCCGCCCGCCACCCCGACGTGGTCGTCCTCGACCTCGGCCTGCCCGACATGGACGGCGTCGAGGTGATCAGGGGCCTGCGGGGCTGGACCCGGGTGCCGATCCTGGTGCTGTCGGCCCGGCACTCCTCCGACGAGAAGGTCGAGGCGCTGGACGCGGGCGCCGACGACTACGTCACCAAGCCCTTCGGCATGGACGAACTGCTGGCCCGGCTGCGGGCCGCCGTGCGCCGGGCCGAACCGGCCGGGGGCGGTGAGGACGACGTGATCGTGGACACCGGAGAGTTCACCGTGGACCTGGCCGCGAAGAAGGTCAACCGCGCCGGGAAGGACGTACGGCTGACCCCCACGGAGTGGCACCTGCTGGAGGTCCTCGTCCGCAACAGCGGCCGGCTGGTCGGGCAGAAGCAGCTGCTCCAGGAGGTGTGGGGGCCGTCGTACGGGACGGAGACCAACTATCTGCGCGTGTACATGGCGCAGCTCCGGCGGAAGCTGGAGGCGGATCCCTCCCATCCGAAGCACTTCATCACGGAGCCGGGGATGGGCTACCGGTTCGAGAAGTGACGTCCTCGCCACGGGGCTACGTGGGTGTCAGCACGCCCCGGTAGGCTCTAGACATGAGTGCTGTTCCTCGTTCGCAGAAGCAGGCGGGCCGGTTCCGGCGCATGCTCGACCGGCTCTCCTCGTCGCAGGAGGACCTGGAGTCCGAGGAACTGCGCGAGGACACCGAGACCGCGGGCTGTATCCGGATCGGAGACTGCCAGGACCGGCAGATAGTGACGGTTACTGGTACCTTGCGCACGGTCACCCTGCGGCCGCGCGCCGGAGTCCCGGCCCTGGAGGCCGAGCTGTTCGACGGCTCCGCGGCGCTGGACGTGGTGTGGCTCGGCAGACGCTCGATCGTGGGCATAGAGCCTGGGCGCAAGCTGATCGCATCGGGCCGCGTCTCCATGAGCCGGGGCCGCCGGGTGCTGTTCAATCCCAAGTACGAACTGAGACCCCTCGGACGGGAGTAGCCGGTGACGTCGCTCGACAAGCCGACCGAAGAGACATCTGCGGACGACGCCCGGGCGGTGACCGAGGCCGCCCTGTTCGAAGCGTTCGGCGGCGTGCGGGGCATGATCGAGACGGTGCTGCCCGGCCTGCTGTTCGTCACCATCTACACGATCAACAAGGACCTGCACCTGTCGGCGATCGCGGCGCTGGCCGTGTCGGTGGTGCTGGTCGTGGTCCGGCTGGTGACGAAGGACACCGTCAAGCACGCCTTCAGCGGTGTCTTCGGCGTGGCCTTCGGTGTCGTCTTCGCGATGATGACCGGCAACGCCAAGGACTTCTACCTGCCCGGCATGCTCTACACGCTGGGCCTGGGACTCGCCTACATCATCACCACCCTGTGCGGTGTCCCGCTGATCGGGCTGATCCTCGGCCCGGTCTTCAAGGAGAACCTCTCCTGGCGCACGCGGAACCCCGGCCGCAAGAAGGCCTACGCGAAGGCCAGTTACGCGTGGGGTGCGATCCTGCTCGCCAAGTGCGCGATCCTCTTCCCGCTGTACTGGTGGGCCGACACGACGCAGCTTGGCTGGGTCCTGGTCGCCCTCAAGATCCCGCCGTTCCTGCTCGCCGTATGGCTGACGTGGGTCTTCCTGGCGAAGGCGCCCGCGCCCATCGACGTGTTCGCGGAGATGGAGGCGGAGGAGAAGGCCGCGGAGGAGAGGGAACGGGGAGCTGCTACTCGGTCCGCCGAGTAGTGACCGGCGTTTGTGCCGGACTTACTGGGGGCTCCGCCCCCAGACCCCCAGGGCCTATGCCTCACCTCTCGCCCGACGCGGTCGGCCGAGAGGTGAAGCAAGCAGGAAGGGGCGTCCCGGAGATCCGGGACGCCCCTTCCTGCTTGTTCCCCGCAGGGACCCGCTCAGCTCGCCGCGCTGTCCCGGCGTACCGACAGCAGGTCCTCCAGCTGCTCCTCACGGGCCTGTGCGGCCACGAAGAGGAGTTCGTCGCCCGCCTCCAGGGAGTCCTCCCGGGAGGGCGTCAGGACGCGGGTGCCGCGGATGATCGTGACCAGGGACGTGTCCTCGGGCCACTCGACGTCGCCGACCTGCGTGCCGGCCAGGGCCGACTCCTCGGGCAGGGTCAGCTCGACCAGGTTGGCGTCGCCGTGGCTGAAGCGGAGCAGGCGGACCAGGTCGCCCACGCTCACCGCCTCCTCGACCAGGGCCGACATCAGACGCGGCGTGGAGACGGCGACGTCCACGCCCCAGGACTCGTTGAACAGCCACTCGTTCTTCGGGTTGTTCACCCGGGCGACCACCCGGGGGACGCCGTACTCCGTCTTGGCGAGGAGCGAGACGACCAGGTTCACCTTGTCGTCGCCGGTCGCGGCGATGACGACGTTGCAACGCTGGAGCGCCGCCTCGTCCAGAGACGTGATCTCGCAGGCGTCGGCCAGCAGCCACTCGGCCTGCGGGACGCGTTCGACCGAGATGGCGGTCGGCGCCTTGTCGATCAGCAGGACCTCGTGGCCGTTCTCCAGCAGCTCGCCCGCGATCGAGCGGCCGACCGCGCCGGCTCCGGCAATGGCGACCCTCATCAGTGACCGCCCTCCTCTTCGGGACCCTTGGCGAACACTGCCTCGACCTTGTCGATCTCGTCGGTGCGCATCATCACGTGCACCAGGTCGCCTTCCTGCAACACCGTCTGGGAGGAGGGCAGGACCGCCTCGCCGAGCCGGGTCAGGAACGCCACGCGCACGCCCGTCTCCTCCTGGATCCGGCTGATCTTGTGGCCGACCCAGGCGGTGGAGGTGTGCACCTCGGCGAGCTGCACGCCCCCGGTGGGGTCGCGCCACAGCGGCTCGGCGCCCGAGGGGAGCAGGCGGCGCAGCATCTGGTCGGCGGTCCAGCGGACCGTCGCGACGGTGGGGATGCCCAGGCGCTGGTAGACCTCGGCGCGGCGGGGGTCGTAGATGCGGGCCGCGACGTTCTCGATGCCGAACATCTCGCGGGCCACCCGCGCGGCGATGATGTTGGAGTTGTCACCGCTGGAGACGGCGGCGAAGGCGCCGGCCTCCTCGATGCCCGCCTCGCGCAGGGTGTCCTGGTCGAAGCCGACCCCGGTGACCCGGCGGCCGCCGAAGGAGGAACCCAGGCGGCGGAAGGCGGTGGGGTCCTGGTCGACCACGGCGACCGTGTGGCCCTGTTGCTCCAGGGTCTGGGCCAGGGCGGAGCCCACCCTTCCGCAACCCATGATCACAATATGCATCGCGTCACACCGTGCTTCCTACGGGCCCTCTGACCATCAACATTGTCCTGCTCATGTCTCTCTTTCGGCTCGCCAGGCACCACGTCGCGGCCTGAGTGCGGGCCGCCAGGCAACATCATGCCGGTGGAATCACGTCATGATGCCTCCCGGGGCCGGTGCCGCGTTCGACTGCCCGACTCCAACGTATCGGCAAAGTCGAGGGGGTTGCCGAGGGCCCTGCCCGCCCTCGGCCGGGGGAGGAAGCCGGCATGAGTACCGAGATCGACGTCCTGGTCCTGGGCGGCGCGGGCGTCGACACGATCGTGCACGTGCCCGAGCTGCCCGTGCCGTTCGCCGACAGCCACATGATCCGGCCCGGGATCGTGACGCGTGCGGGCCAGAGCGGTGACTTCGTCGCGCTGGCCGCGAGCGCGCTGGGGCTGCGCACACACCACGTCGACATGCTGGGCGACGACCCCGAGGGCGACCTGGTCCGCGCCCTGCACCGCGACCACGGCATCGCGCTCACCGCCGTGCCCCAGCCGCTCGGCACCAAGCGCGCGGTCAACCTCGTCGGCCCCGACGGCAGACGGCTGTCCCTGTACGACGCCACCCGCTCGGCGGAGACGGACCGGCTGCCCGAGGCCACGCTGCGGAAGCTGGCCGCGGCCAGCCGGCACGCCCATGTCGTCATCACCCAGCCCTGCGCCCACGCGCTGCCCGTCCTGCGCGAGGCGGGCCTGACGATCTCCACCGACCTGCACGACTGGGACGGGTCCAACCCCTACCACGAGCCCTTCGCGCACCAGGCCGACCTGGTCTTCCTGTCCAGCACGGCACTGACCGACCCCGAGCGGGCCATGCGGCGGATCACCGAGCGGGGCCGCGCCCGAACCGTCGTCGCCACCGCCGGCGCGGACGGCGCGTACCTCCTGGCCGACGGCGAGCTGACCCACGTACCCGCCGCCACGCCCCCGGCACCGGTCGTCGACTCCAACGGCGCGGGCGACGCCTTCGCCGCCGCGTTCCTCCACGCCTGGCTGAGCGGCGCCCCAGCCCACCGCTGCGCCCTCCACGGCGCGGTGGCGGGGGCGTACGCCTGCACGGTCCCGTCGACCCGGACGGACAGCATCGGGCGGGAGGAGCTGCTTGCCGGGGTGGCGGAGCTGGAGCGGGCTGTCTCTAGCGCGTCCCGGGCGACACGTCCTTGCGGCGGCTGATGCTCCGCACGCTCGCCGCGGTGAGGATTCCGAGGACGAAAAGTGTGGCCGCGGCGCCGATCACTTCTGCGGTCGTGTGCATGGGACCTCCAGGGGCGGCAACGGCCGGGGGACGGCCGGGGCTCAGTCATATAGGCATGGGAACCGGGTGACCTGCGGAATCCCCAGCCGCAGCAGCCCCTGATTTCACTCGGAGAGCAGACGGAACGCCGATGGGGGGTGGCGGGTGGGCGAGCCCGCAATCGAACGCTTACGATCCTCTGTTGTGTCCAAACTGACCGACGTGCCCAAACGAATCCTCATCGGGCGCGCACTGCGCAGTGACCGGCTGGGGGAAACACTCCTGCCGAAGCGCATCGCACTACCCGTTTTCGCCTCCGACCCGCTGTCCTCCGTCGCGTACGCGCCGGGGGAGGTGCTGCTGGTCCTGTCGATCGCGGGTGTGACGGCGTACCACTTCAGTCCGTGGATCGCGGTCGCGGTCGTCGTGCTGATGTTCACCGTGGTCGCGTCGTACCGGCAGAACGTGCACGCCTACCCCAGCGGCGGCGGCGACTACGAGGTGGCGAACACCAACCTCGGCCCCAAGGCGGGCCTGACGGTCGCGAGCGCGCTGCTCGTCGACTACGTCCTCACCGTCGCCGTGTCGATCTCCTCCGGCATCGAGAACCTGGGCTCCGCGATCCCGTTCGTGGTCGAGCACAAGGTCCTCTGCGCGATCGGCGTGATCGTGCTGCTCACGCTGATGAACCTGCGCGGCGTGAAGGAGTCGGGCTCGCTGTTCGCAATCCCGACGTACGTCTTCGTCGCGGGCGTCTTCACCATGATCGCCTGGGGCGCCTTCCGCGGACTGGTCCTGGACGACACCATGCGGGCACCGACGGCGGACTACGTCATCAAGCCCGAGCACCAGGGTTTGGCCGGCTTCGCCCTCGTCTTCCTGCTGCTGCGCGCCTTCTCCTCCGGCTGCGCCGCGCTCACCGGCGTCGAGGCGATCTCCAACGGTGTCCCGGCCTTCCGCAAGCCCAAGTCCAAGAACGCCGCGAACACGCTCGCGTTGATGGGCCTGCTGGCCGTCACCATGTTCTGCGGCATCATCGCGCTGGCCGCCGCGACCGACGTCCGCATGGCCGAGAACCCGGCCCACGACCTCATCCACAACGGCGTGCCGCTCGGGGCGGACTACGTCCAGAACCCGGTGATCTCCCAGGTCGCCGAGGCAGTCTTCGGCAAGGGCAGCCTCCTGTTCCTCGTGCTGGCCGCGGCCACCGCGCTGGTGCTGTTCCTCGCCGCGAACACCGCCTACAACGGCTTCCCGCTGCTCGGCTCGATCCTCGCCCAGGACCGCTATCTGCCGCGCCAGCTGCACACCCGCGGCGACCGCCTCGCCTTCTCCAACGGCATCGTGCTCCTCGCGGGCGCCGCCGCCCTGCTGGTGGGGATCTACGGCGCCGACTCCACCCGCCTGATCCAGCTCTACATCGTCGGCGTGTTCGTGTCCTTCACGCTGAGCCAGACCGGCATGGTCCGGCACTGGAACCGCCACCTGGCCACCGAGCAGGACAAGGCCAAGCGCCGCCACATGGTCCGCTCCCGCGCCATCAACGCCTTCGGCGCCTTCTTCACCGGCCTCGTGCTGGTGGTCGTCCTCGTCACCAAGTTCACGCACGGCGCCTGGGTCGCCCTGCTCGGCATGGTGATCTTCTACGCGACGATGACGGCCATCCGTAAGCACTACGACCGGGTCGCCGAGGAGATCGCCGCCCCCGAGGGCCCGAGCGACGACAGCGTGCGGCCCTCCCGCGTCCACTCCGTCGTCCTGATCTCCAAGATCCACCGCCCGGCGCTGCGCGCCCTGGCCTACGCCAAGCTGATGCGCTCGGACTCCCTGGAGGCACTGAGCGTCAACGTCGACCCGGCGGAGACCAAGGCGCTGCGCGACGAGTGGGAGCGGCGCGGCATCGACGTACCGCTGAAGGTCCTGGACTCGCCCTACCGCGAGATCACGCGGCCGATCATCGAGTACGTCAAGGGGCTGCGCAAGGAGTCGCCGCGGGACGCGGTGTCCGTGATCATCCCCGAGTACGTCGTCGGCCACTGGTACGAGCATCTGCTGCACAACCAGAGCGCCCTGCGGCTGAAGGGCCGGCTGCTGTTCACGCCGGGGATCATGGTGACCTCGGTGCCCTACCAGCTCCAGTCCTCCGAGGCGGCCAAGCGGCGGGCCCGCAGGCAGCAGGAGTGGAACGCGCCGGGCTCGGTGCGGCGAGGTCCCGCTCAGGACCGGCCGAGGGAGTCCTCGGACCCGAAGGCCTGAGGGCAGCCGGCGGTTCGTCGAAACGGGCGTGAATCGGCCGGGCGGCACCCACGTAGACTGGTGGGCTGTTGTCCGGCCGATTTTCTTCGGCCCTTTCCCCTCACGTTTTTGGAGTCACCCCACCATGCAGGCAGAACCGAGGAAGTCGCTGGTGGGAGAGGAGTACGAGGTCGAGATCGGCCCCGTCGCCCACGGCGGCCACTGCATCGCACGCACGTCCGAGGGCCAGGTGCTGTTCGTCCGGCACGCGCTGCCCGGTGAGCGGGTCGTGGCGCGGGTGACCGAGGGCGAGCAGGGCGCCCGGTTCCTGCGTGCGGACGCGGTGAAGATCCTGGACGCCTCCAAGGACCGGATCGATGTCCCCTGCCCGTTCGCCGGCCCCGGCCGCTGCGGCGGCTGCGACTGGCAGCACGCCAAGCCGGGCGCGCAGCGGCGCCTGAAGGCCGACGTCATCGCCGAACAGCTCCAGCATCTCGCCGGGCTCACACCGGAGGAGGCCGGCTGGGACGGCACGGTGGTGCCCGCCGAGGGTGACAAGGTGCCCGCGGGCCAGGTCCCGTCCTGGCGCACCCGCGTCCAGTACGCCGTCACGGCCGACGGCCGCGCGGGCCTGCGCCGGCACCGCTCCCACGAGGTGGAGCCGATCGACCACTGCATGATCGCCGCCGAGGGCGTCAGCGAGCTGGGCATCGAGAAGCGGGTCTGGACCGGCATGGACTCCGTCGAGGCGATCGCGGCGACGGGTTCGCAGGACCGCCAGGTGATCCTCACGCCGAAGCCGGGCGCGCGCCTCCCGCTGGTCGAACTCGACCGTCCGGTGTCGGTGCTGCGCGTGGACGAGCGCTCCGGCGGCGTCCACCGCGTCCACGGCCGCCCCTTCGTCCGCGAGCGCGCGGACGGCCGCACGCACCGGGTCGGGGGCGGCGGCTTCTGGCAGGTCCACCCGCAGGCGGCGGACACCCTGGTGACGGCCGTCATGCAGGGCCTCCTGCCCCGCAAGGGGGACATGGCCCTCGACCTCTACTGCGGCGTCGGCCTCTTCGCGGGCGCCCTCGCCGACCGGGTCGGCGAGCAGGGCGCGGTCCTCGGTATCGAGTCCGGCAAGCGTGCGGTGGAGGACGCCCGGCACAACCTCGACGAGTTCGACCGCGTCCGCATCGAGCAGGGCAAGGTCGAGAGCGTGTTGCCGCGCACGGGGATCACGGAGGTCGACCTGATCGTCCTGGACCCGCCGCGGGCCGGGGCGGGACGGAAGACGGTGGAGCATCTGTCGTCCCTCGGGGCGCGGCGGATCGCGTATGTGGCTTGTGATCCGGCTGCGTTGGCCCGGGACTTGGGGTACTTCCGGGATGGGGGGTATCGGGTGCGGACGCTTCGGGCGTTCGATCTGTTCCCGATGACGCATCATGTGGAGTGCGTGGCGATTCTCGAGCCCGCAGCAAAGGGCGTCTGACCTGCTGTTCTTCTGATTCCCCGGGGTGTGGGCGGGTCGTGCCGACATGTTTCCGTAGGTCCATCGCGTGGAGCGCGGCGCAGCTCGCGCCACGTGTCTCACCTGCCGCTTCGAGCAGTGGCGCGGTGACGTGCGCCCTACCTCGACTTCGTGAGGGGCGCTTGGCGAAACGTCTTGACGCTCGTTCGACGCTGACTCTGACGGGGCGTCACGATGCTCATCTGCCTTCCCGGCTGCTGAAGGTTAATGGGTCAGTCGAGTTCATTGCTTTGTCCATGGACGGGGAGCGCATCTGTGCGACCAGCGGGAAGACGAAGAATACTGGGTGGCGGAGTTGACTCAACTCCATGAGGGAAAACACTAGATCCTGCGATTTGATGCTGTGCGGCCGCACTGAGTTCTTTTCGAAGAGATCACGTGTGACAGATCGCAGATTGCCGCTACCGAAGTCTTCAAAGCTGACAGCATACGAATGGTTCGCGTACCGGTCCAGGTGGTCGAAGTCCTGCAGCACACCGAACTGGTAGGCCTGCTTCAGGTAGGGGTCCGGCTCCACCGCGCCACCCACGCCGTCAGGTCCACGGCGACCTGCTCGTAGGCGATCGTCGTCTCCAGCACGGAGGAGACACCCGGAAGGGGCCAGTTGACCACCTTCTACTGCCGCGCCTCGAGGTAGCGCACCCGGGCGAGCTGCCGCTTGATCTCGGGGTCCGTGGTGTGGCGCGCGAACTGGTGGCCGACCAGGATGGCCTCGACCTCGATGCCGTTCATCGTGATGATGCGGCAGCGGGTGTACGGGTCCGAGCGGGTGAAGTACCCCGGACGCCGGGCCTCATGTCGGGAGAATCCGCCGGGTCCCGGCGGGAGCCGGGTGCGCCGAAGCGCCGGGCCGGCCCCCTCGGAGGGAGGGGGCGGCCCGGCGCTTCGGCGGGTCACCGCTCAGGGCGTCTGCCAGCTGTGCGGGGCGTGGAAGGGGTGGGGGCGCCAGGAGGTGGTGCCGGGGGTGGACGCCTGCGCGTCGACGCCGGCCCGGGCGGCACGGCTGAGCAACAGGGCCGCGAGGGCGGCCAGTTCCTCGTCCGTGGCTTGGCCCTTCTCGATGCGGATGGGGGGCGGGGGAGTGAGCATGGGACCTCCGTCACTGTGGGGTGGCCGTGCCGTCACTGAGGGGGGTTGCCGTGCTTGCGGGCGGGGTGGTCGGCGTGCTTGGTGCGCAGCATCGCCAGTGAGCGGATGAGGACCTCGCGGGTGTCGGCGGGGTCGATGACGTCGTCGACGAGGCCCCGCTCGGCCGCGTAGTAGGGGTGCATCAGTTCCGCCTTGTACTCCTTGACCAGCTCGGCCCGCATGGCTTCGGGGTCCTCGGCCTCGGCGATCCGGCGGCGGAAGATGACGTTGGCCGCACCCTCGGCGCCCATGACGGCGATCTCGTTGGTGGGCCAGGCGTAGGTGAGGTCGGCGCCGATGGACTGGGAGTCCATGACGATGTAGGCGCCGCCGTAGGCCTTGCGCAGGATCAGGGAGATCCGCGGCACCGTGGCGTTGCAGTACGCGTACAGCAGTTTGGCGCCGTGGCGGATGATGCCGCCGTGCTCCTGGTCGACGCCGGGCAGGAACCCGGGGACGTCCAGGAGGGTGACGATCGGGATGCTGAAGGCGTCGCACATCTGCACGAAGCGGGCGGCCTTCTCGCTGGCCTCGATGTCCAGGACACCGGCGAGCACCCGAGGCTGGTTGGCGACGACGCCCACCACCTGCCCGCCGAGACGGGCCAGCGCGCAGATGATGTTGCGCGCCCAGCGCTCGTGGACCTCCAGGTACTCGCCGTCGTCGACCATCTCCTCGATGACCTTGGCCATGTCGTACGGCCGGTTGCCGTCCGCCGGGACCAGGTCGGCGAGGGTGTCGCAGCGACGGTCGTGCGGGTCGTCGCACGGCACCGCGGGCGGGTTCTCCCGGTTGTTCTGCGGGAGCAGGGACAGGAGGTAGCGGACCTCGGCGATGCAGGTCTCTTCGTCGTCGTAGGCGAAGTGGCAGACGCCGCTGGTCTCGGCATGCACGTCCGCGCCGCCGAGGCCGTTCTGGGTGATCTCCTCACCGGTGACCGCCTTGACGACGTCCGGTCCGGTGATGAACATCTGCGACGTCTCGCGGACCATGAACACGAAGTCGGTGAGTGCGGGGGAGTAGGCGGCACCTCCGGCGCACGGGCCGAGCATCACCGAGATCTGCGGGATGACGCCGGACGCCCTGGTGTTGCGCTGGAAGATGCCGCCGTAGCCGGCGAGCGCGGTGACGCCCTCCTGGATGCGGGCGCCGGCGCCGTCGTTGAGGGAGACCAGCGGTGCGCCCGCCGCGGTGGCCATGTCCATGATCTTGTGGATCTTGGTGGCGTGGGCCTCGCCCAGCGCGCCGCCGAAGATCCGGAAGTCGTGGGCGTAGACGAACACCGTCCGGCCCTCCACCGTGCCCCAGCCGGTGATCACACCGTCCGTGTACGGCTTCCTGGCCTCCAGACCGAATCCGGTCGCCCGGTGCCGGCGCAGCTGCTCGACCTCGCGGAACGAGCCCTCGTCCAACAGCAGGCCGATGCGCTCGCGCGCGGTCAGCTTGCCCTTGGCGTGCTGCGCCCGCGTCGCCTTCTCACCAGGGCCGGCCAACACCTGGCGGCGTATCTCGGCCAGCTCCGCGACGTGGGACCTCATGTCTTCCCCCTGATGGGACGGGATGTCAGTTGCCGAGCCGGCGCAGACCGTTCATCTGGAGCACGGCGAAGGCCGCGACGACGGCCGCCTGGAGCGGGGTCCACACCGTGCCGACGGTGTTCGGGTCCAGCCAGCCGAAGACCACGGCGGCCACGCTCGCGACCGCCCACAGCAGGTTCGCCTCGATGACCACCTTGGTGGCCGCGGTGGACGGCACCGGGCGGCGGGCCAGCACGGCGACCAGTGCGCCGTAGACGGTGAGGAACACGCCGATGCCGCGGAGGAAGCCGGTGTCGAGGCTGAGCAGGTCCCCCACCGGACCGGCGGCGAACAGGTAGATGAGGCCGTTGCCGCCGGTCACGACGGCGTCGAGGCCGAGGAAGAGACGTAACGGACGCGCGGCCTCCGCGCGCCCCTGGGTCGTCACGGCGCGGGCAGGCGACTGGCTCGTGGTCATGTGGTTCTCCAAAGGTCGGGGGGTGGTTTCCACTTCCGATCCGGATCGTTCCAGGCAGTGCTGACCAGCGGCTGACGTGCCGCTTACGCGGCGTCGGGACCGGTGGCGTCAGGTGAGCTGGAGCAGGGGAGCGCGCACGTCACCGGACAGGGCCGGGTCGTGGGACAGGATGGCGCTCTCGACCTGCCGCAGCGCGGGGGAGGGCTCGATGCCGAGTTCGTCGGCGAGGTGGCGGCGCATACGGCGGAACACGTCCAGGGCGTCGGCCTGGCGGCCCGCGCAGTACAGGGCGATCATCAGCTGCTCGCAGAAGCGTTCCCTGAGCGGGTGGCTCGTGTGGGTCTCGGCGAGTTCGGCCAGGACGGCGGCGTGCCGACCGAGCCGCAGCTCGGCGTCGAAGCGGAGCTCCATGGCCCGCATGCGGTACTCCTCGTAGCGGGCGCCGGCGAGCTGGCACAGGGTCCCGCCGGTGAAGCCGCCGAAGACCGGCCCCCGCCACATGGCCAGGGCCTGCCTCAGTAACCGGGCCGCCTCCTCCGGTGAGCCCGAGCCGAGGGTCTCGGCCTGGCGGACCGTCCTGACGAACTCGGCGGCGTCCAGCTCCCCCTCGTTGACCGTCAGGCGGTAGCCCGAGGGGTGGATGGTGACGCGCGAGGTGGTGCGGTCGGGCTCCAGGCCGCGCAGCTTGCGGCGCAGCCGGCTGACGTGGGCCTGCAGGGCGTTGGCCTGGTTGTCCGGGGCGCCCTCGCCCCACATCTCCTCGACCAGCGCCTCACCGGAGACCGACTGGCCCTCGCTGACCAGCAGTGTCTGGACCAGGGTCCGTTGCAGATCGCCGGAGATCTCGGCCGGTCCCGACGCGGTGCGGATCTGCAGTGCCCCGAGGATCGAGAACGTCAGCATGTTTCCCCCTTGGCGATCAGTGCGGCAGAGAGTGGTCGGGGGGCCGGTCACGGCGGTCCGTCTCTGCGGCCGAGGCCGCATGGCGGTCTCCCGGGCCGGTTTCCGTCCCGGGGCTTCCTCCCGACTCCATCCTGACACAAAATAATTCCTTTGAGAAGGTATTTTTCTTCTGAACGAGTCCGAGTCGTGCCGACAGGGGCGCTGAGCTGTGCGGTTGCCGGACAGCAGAGGTCAACCGGAAGGGGTGGTGGATGCGGACGTGTCTGCGCCCCGGCGCACCGCCCAGTGCCGGGCGGTGCGCCGGGGCGCGTGTGTCCGCCGGTGCGGGGGTCACCGACGGTGCGTGCGGCACCGGGGCCGCGCGGGCCGGAGGGGCGGGGCCGCGCCGGAAACCGGGCGCCGGGGCGTATATGACGAGCGGAGAGGGCAGGATTCGAACCTGCGTGGGCTTTGTGGGCCCGACCGTGAGATTGCTCTCTGGTCCCCGTTGAGCCGCTCCGGGCACCTCTCCTTGTGTGGCCGTTGGTGCGTGGCCGTTTTCGCGGAGAGGGCAGGATTCGAACCTGCGTGGGCTTTGTGGGCCCGACCGTGAGATTGCTCTCTGGTCCCCGTTGAGCCGCTCCGGGCACCTCTCCTTGTGTGGCCGTTGGTGCGTGGCCGTTTTCGCGGAGAGGGCAGGATTCGAACCTGCGTGGGCTTTGTGGGCCCGACCGTGAGATTGCTCTCTGGTCCCCGTTGAGCCGCTCCGGGCACCTCTCCTCGTTCCCGGCTTCCGGTCTCCCGTGCCGTTCACGAGAACAACATTGGCAGGGAGGTCTGACAAAGCGCTGACGTCTTTCTGACTCGATCGGAGAATTCCCTTCCGGTCTTTTCCCGCGCCTGCCCTCGATGCTCTACTCGGGACGACGGAAAACGCTCCCGAAAGGGGAAAACAATGACCGTGACCGCCATGGACAACCCGGTTCTCGAGGCGATAAGCACCCATACGTCAAGCGAGAACCCAAGCGCGTTCCTGGCCCTCAACAGCGGAAATGACGTCTTCACACTGCCCGGTGCCGACGGCGTCGTCGTGTACCGCCGCACGGGCCGGTTCGCCGTCCAGTTCGGCGGCCCCTTCGCCGCCCCCGACGCCTACGGCCCCCTCCTGGAGGCCTTCCGCCGGCACGTCCGCGACGAGGGCCGCACCCTGGTCGGCATCCAGCTCCAGCGCGCCGACGCCGAGCACTACGCCCGCCGCGGCTTCACCGTCAACCAGGTCGGCGCCTCCTGGGCCGTCGGCCTGCAGGACTTCACACTGCGCGGCACCCGCTTCATGCAGCTGCGCAACAAGATCTCCCGGGCCCGCCGCAACGGCCTGGTCGTCCAGGAGGTCCCCGCCGACGACTGGCAGGAAGCGATCGCCGCCATCGACCGGGCCTGGCTCGGCTCCAAGGGCGGCGCCCAGCAACTGGAGTTCCTGGTCGGCCAGATCGGCGGACCGGCCCAGGCACACCGCCGGCTGTTCACCGGCACCATCGACGGCAGCCCCGTGGCGTACATCTCCTACTCGCCGGTGTACGGCGGCCGGGCCGGCTGGATGCACGACCTGAGCCGGCGCGTCCCGGACGGCTCCCCGGGACTGATGGAGGCCATCAACGCGACCGCCGTCGAGGTGTTCCGTTCGGAAGGCGTCGAGTGGCTGCACTTCGGCTTCACCCCGTTCACCGGCCTCGACGCCGGCCACGAGATCGACGGCCACAGCCCGGCGTTCCAGTGGCTGATGCACGCCCTGTGGGCCGAGGGGGCCGCGCTGTACCCGGCGCAGACCCAGCTGTCGTACAAGCAGAAGTGGGCTCCGGACGTGGTCATCCCGGAGTACGTCGCCTTCGACGGCCCGCAGGCCTCGCTGGCGTCCTTCGCCCACGTCTTCCGTGCTTGCAAGGCGTTCTGACGATCCGTCATCTGCCACGCCCGCAGCGGGGAACTCCGGACCGACCGTGCCCGCAGCGGGGCGCGGCGTCGCGGCGCGCCGCGGGTCACCCTCCCCGCACCGCCCTCACGCACCACCCGTCTTCCGGAACAGGAGAACCAGCGATGAGCGACAACGGACCCGACACCAGCACCGAAGTCCTCCAGCACACCGTGGTCGAGCGGCTGATGGCCGTCATCGGCGCGCCCGACGACGAGGACGTGGCGCGCGACGCGGACGCCGCCGTCCTGGCGCTCGACGAACGGCTGCGCGCCGAGTCCGCCGCCTGACGGCCGCCGCCGATCAGACCGGCATCAGTGGCACATCAGCGCGGCGCAGCACGCTGGACACGTGTTCGTCCGGTGGTCCTCCGGCGGAGTACCGCACTGTGCTCCGGCGTTCCCGGACCGCCGGGCGGGCACGCCCGCGCGTTCCCGACCGCCCGCGGGAGCACTGTCGACTCGCGGCGCCCGCAGGTCCGCGGGGCAGCGGCGCCGCCGCCCGAACCGGGCACTTCTCCCAAGGAGAGCAACGCATGCAGCGTCCGCACACACAAGAAGCCGGGGCAGCAGCCGCCTCCGCGGCCGGCCCGCGCACCGGTGCCTCGGCGACGTTCGCCGAGCTCCTCAAACGCGTCAAAGCGGAAGGTCTCCTCGACCTCGACCCGCGCTACTACGTGGGCCGTCTCGCGATCAACACCACCCTGCTGCTGATCGGATTCGCCGCGTTCTTCGCCCTGGGCGACTCCTGGTGGCAGCTGCTGACGGCCCTGTGGATGGGGCTGTGCGGCGGCCAGTCGGCGTTCATGTGGCACGACGCCGGACACAAGGCCATGTTCCGCAGCAAGAAGGCCGCCTCCGCCGTCGGCTACATCCACGCCAACCTCGTCAACGGGGTCAGCTACGGCTGGTGGGTCAACCACCACAACCGGCACCACAGCAACCCCAACCACCTGGACAAGGACCCGGACATCGGCCGGCGCACCGTCATCTTCGACGTCAAGCAGTACCCCAGCCGGCGGGGCACGCAGAAGTTCGTCGTGCGCCACCAGAGCGTGCTGTTCTTCGTGCTGCTCGTCCTGGAGGGCTTCAAGATGCTCCGGACGGCCGTGGTGTCCATCGCGCAGGGCAAGACCAAGCGGCCCGTGCTGGAGTCGTTCCTGATCGTGCTGCGCGCCGCGGTCTACTGCGCCCTGGTCTTCACGGTGCTCTCGCCGGTCCTCGCCGTCGCGTTCATCCTCGTGCAGCACGCCGCCCTGGGCGTCTACTTCGGCATGATCTTCGCCCCGAACCACAAGGGCATGGACGTCCGCGACGGCGAGGAGGAGACCCTGGACTGGCTGGAGCGCCAGGTCCTCACCTCCCGCAACATCCGCCCGAACCCGGTGGTCGACTTCCTCTACGGCGGCCTCAACTACCAGGTCGAGCACCATCTGTTCCCGGCCATGCCGCAGAAGCACCTGGCGCGCGCCCGGGAACTGACCCGCGCCTATTGCGCCGAGCGCGGGGTGCCGTACCACGAGGTCGGCTTCTGGGCGTCCTACCGGGAGGTCGCCTCCTACCTGCACGAGGTCAGTGAGCCGGTGCGGGCCGGGACCGTGGAGGAGGAGATCAGGCGCCGGGCAGCCCAGGCGGCCTGACCCGGCCCGCGCCCCTCGGTCGCCGCCGGTCCGGGACCCCCCCACGCTCCGGTCCCGCACGGCCCCCGCACCCCCACGCGTCCACAGCCCCGGCCCCGGGCCGCCCGCCCGGGCCCGCCGTCGGCCCGGGCGGTTCCCTCACCGGAGCCCCTGAGAACCAGGAGTCCAAGGAGAGCCTCCCCATGTCCCAGACCACCACGGTGGCGGGCGGTGTCACCGCTCCCGCCGCGATCGGGGTCCGCCTGGACCGCATGCCGATCACCCCGATGCACCGAAGACTCACCATGGTCATCGGCATCGGCCTGCTCTTCGACACGTTCGAGAACAACCTCTCGGGCACCATCGCCAAAGTGCTCCAGAGCGACTTCGCCTTCGGGGCGACCGAGCTCAAACTCGTCCTGGCCTCGGTGTTCATCGGTCAGTTCATCGGCTCGCTGGTGCTCGGCCGGATCGCCGACCGGTTCGGCCGGCGCCGGGCCTTCCTGATCAACCTCGCCATCTACTCGGGCTTCTCCCTGCTGGGCGCCTTCTCACCGAACGCCGCCTGGCTGATCGTCACCCGCTTCATGGCCGGCATCGGCATCGGTGCCGAGCAGGTGCTGTCCGACTGTTACCTGGCCGACGTGCTGCCCGCCAAGCGGCGCGGCCGGTACATCGCCTGGGCCTACACCGTCGCCTTCTGCGGGGTGCCCGCCGTCGGCTTCGCCGCGCTGTGGCTGGTGCCCCTGTCCCCGCTGGGCATCGACGGCTGGCGCTGGCTGTTCGTGATCGGGGCGCTGGGCTCCGCCGTGGTGTGGGTGCTGCGCCGCCGGCTGATCGAGTCGCCGAGGTGGCTGGCCGCCCAGGGCCGCACGGAGGAGGCCGAGCTGCTGGTGGCCGAGATGGAGAAGCAGGCCTACCCGGACCGCCCCGCGACGGTTCGCCCGGTGACCGCGGACACCGCCGGACCGGTGGAACCGGCCGCGGTGCGCCACCGTGTGCGCGACGTGTTCGGCCGCGGCATGCGGCGCCGCACGGTGGTGCTGTGGATCTTCTGCGTGCTGTCCGTGGTCGGCTACTACGGTTTCGGCACGCTGGCCCCCCAGATCGTCGCGGCCAAGGGCTACGGCATCGTCGCGGGCATCGGCTTCACCGCGCTGTCCTTCCTGGGCTACCCGGTCGGTTCCGCGCTGGCCCTGCCGATCGTCGACCGGTTCGAGCGCCGGACGCTGGTCGCGGCCTCCGCGGCGGCGATGATGCTGGCCGGCCTCGGCTTCGCCTACGCCGGATCCCCCGCGCTCATCGTGGCGTTCGGCTTCATCTACACCCTGTGCAGCAACGTCTTCTCCAGCGTCTCGCACGTGTACCTCTCCGAGCAGTATCCGACCGCGATCCGCGCCACCGCGTCCGGCGCCGCCTACTCGCTGTCCAAACTCAGCGCTGCCGCACTGCCGTTCGTCCTGCTGCCGGTCCTGGACGCGCACGGCCCGGGTGCCCTGTTCGGGGTCATCGCCGCGGCGATGGCGGCCCTGGCGGCGACCGTCCTGCTGCTGGGCGAGCGCACCACCGGGGCTCCGGTCGACGGCGTCCCCGGCCCCCCGACCACCCCCGTGACGAAGAGGAGCTGACGATGGCCTACGTCATCGCCCTGCCCTGTGTCGACGTCAAGGACCGCTCCTGCGTCGACGAGTGCCCCGTGGACTGCATCTACGAGGGCCGCCGGGCCCTGTACATCCACCCCGACGAGTGCGTCGACTGCGGCGCCTGCGAACCCGTCTGCCCCGTCGAAGCGATCTGCTTCGAGGACGACGTGCCCGCCGAGTGGGGCGACCACACCGCCTCCAACGCCGACTTCTTCGCCGCCGTGGGCTCGCCCGGCGGCGCCGCCGCACTCGGCGCCCTCGGTCACGACTCCCCGCTGGTGCGGGCCCTGCCCGAGGCGGTGACCCGGACATGAGCGGACTCCTCGCCGGCAAGCGGATCCTGGTGACCGGGGTCGTCACGGACGCGTCCATCGCCTTCCACACGGCCCGCATCGCCCAGGAGGAGGGCGCCGAGGTCATCCTCACCGGCTTCGGGCGCCTCTCCCTGATCGAGCGCGTCGCCGCACGGCTGCCGAAGCCGGCCCCGGTGCTCGAACTCGACGTCACCGACCAGCGGCAACTGGACGGCCTCGGCGACCGGATCCGCGAGCACACCGACACCCTGGACGGACTGGTGCACTCCATCGCCTACGGGCCGCGGGGCGCCTTCTCCTTCCTGGACGGCGACTGGAACGACGTGTCGACCGCCGTGCACGTGTCGGCGTACTCCCTGAAGTCGCTGACCACGGCCTGCCTGCCGCTGATGGAGCGGCGCGGCGGCTCGGTGGTCGGGCTGACCTTCGACGCCGCAGTCGCCTGGCCGCGCTACGACTGGATGGGCGTCGCCAAGGCCGCCCTGGAGTCGACCAGCCGCTACCTCGCCCGGGACCTGGGCGGTCGCGGCGTCCGCTGCAACCTCGTCGCGGCGGGACCGCTGCGCTCCATGGCGGCCAAGTCCATCCCCGGGTTCGCCGACCTGGCCGAGGTCTGGGAGCACCGGGCCCCGGCGGGCTGGGACCCCACCGACCCGGACCCGGCGGCCCGCGGGGTCGTCGCCCTGCTGTCGGACTTCTTCCCGCGCACCACGGGGGAGATCGTGCACGTCGACGGAGGGGTGCACATGATGGGCGCCTGAGCCCCGGGCCGGGCGCGCGGCGAAAGGGGCGGGAGCGGGTCGCGGACCCGGCTCCCGCCCCTTTCGCGGTGGCGCCCGCCGGCGCCTACGCGGTGTCCCCGCCCGGCAGGATCCGGCGGAAGCCGGTGTACGGGACGAGGGCCTCGGGCAGCACCACCGAGCCGTCCTCGCGCACGCCCTGCTCCAGCAGCGCGGCGACCGTGCGGCCGATCGGCAGCGCCGAGCCGTTCAGCGTGACCGCCGGCGTCCTGCTCCCGTCGGGCCGCTTGACGCGGATGTCCGCGCGACGCGCCTGGAAGGTGCCGCAGTCGGAGACCGAGGAGATCTCCCGGTAGGAGCCGCTGCCCGGCAGCCACACCTCGACGTCGTAGGTCATCCGGGCGGAGAACCCGAGGTCGCCGGCCGGCAGCAGCACCACGCGGTGCGCCAGTTCCAGGCGCTTCAGGCACTCCTCGGCGTGGTTCACCATGAGTTCGAGCTGCGCCGGGGCGTCCTCGGGGGCGCAGACGCGCACCAGCTCCACCTTCTCGAACTGGTGCAGCCGAAGGATGCCGCGGGTGTCCCGGCCGTACGCCCCGGCCTCCGCCCGGAAGCACGGTGTGCAGGCGGTGAAGGCCAGCGGCAGCGAGCGGGAGTCCAGGAGCCGGCCGGCCACCAGGTTGGTCAGCGGGACCTCGGCGGTGGGGATGAGGAACAGCTCCCGCTCACCGACCTGGGTGCGGAACAGGTCGTCCTCGAACTTGGGCAGCTGCCCGGTACCGGTCATGGTGTCGCGGTCGACCAGGAACGGCACCGACTGCTCGGTGTAGCCGTGCTCACGGGTGTGCAGGTCGAGGAGGAAGTCGCGCAGGGCCCGCTCCAGTCGTGCCCCGGCCCCGCGGGCGACGGCGAAGCGGGCACCGGACAGCCGGGCCGCGGCCGGGCCGTCGAGGATGCCGAGGGACTCCCCGATGTCGGCGTGGTGGCGGGCGCCGTCCGCCGGACGCGGAGCGGGACCGCCCCGGCGTATCTCCACGGCCTCCTTCTCCGAGTCGCCGTCCGGGACGGCGTCCAGGGGGATGTTGGGGACGGAGAGCAGCAGCTCGGTCAGGTGTGCTGCGGCCGTGCGGGCGGCGGCCTCGGCCCGCTGCACCTCGGTCCGCAGCGCCCGGGCGGACGCCTTCTCCTCCTCGGTCGGCGGGCCGGAGCGGCGGGCCCTGGCCGTGCGGTTCAGCTCGGTGCGCAGCCGGGTCACCTCCGCCTGCGCGCCGTTGCGCTCGCGCAGGGCGTCGGCCAGCGCGGCCGGGTCGAGGTCGTGGCGGCGGCGGGCCAGCCGCCGTACGGCCTGCGGCCCGTCCTTCAGCAGTTCTTGGGGATCGTGCACGGTGGACTCCTGACGTGGGGTGGGGTGGCCCGCGGACCGGCGGGGCGGGCGCCGTGCGGCCGGGTGCCGCACGGGAACAGCCGCCCGGCGGAGGTGCTCCGCGGGCGGCTGCCGGTACGTGCCCGAGCCGTTCAGGCCGGGGCGATGGCCAGGGCCGTGTTCTGGCCGCCGAAGCCCAGGGAGTTGCTCAGGGCGAGGTCGATGGGCATGTAGGTGGCGGTCTGGGCGAGTTTGATGTCGATCTTGGAGTCGGGCATGACGAGGTTGGCGGTGGGGGGCACGAGTTCGTGCTCGACGCTCAGCACGGTGAAGGCGGCCTCGACCGCCCCGGCCGCGCCGAGCAGGTGTCCGGTGACTCCCTTCGTGGACGTGACCAGCGGGTCCCCGCGCAGCGTCCGGCCGATCATGCGGGCTTCCGCCAGGTCGTTCAGCGGTGTCGACGTGCCGTGGGCGTTGACGTGCTGGACGTCGTCCGGGTCCGCGCCCGCGTCGGCGAGCGCGGCGCGGACGGCGGCCTCGATGCCCGCGCCGTCGGGGTGCGGCGACGTCATGTGGTGGGCGTCGGCGGTGGCGCCGTAGCCGATGATCCGGCCGTGCACATGGGCGCCGCGGGCGCGGGCGTCCGCCACCCGTTCCATGACGAGGATGCCGGCGCCCTCCCCGGCGACGAAGCCGTCCCGGTCGGCGTCGAACGGCCGGGACGCGGAGGCCGGGTCGTCGTGCCGTTTCGACAGCGCCCCCATCTGGGCGAAGCCGGCCATGACCAGTGGGGTGACCATGGCCTCGCTGCCGCCCGCGAGGACGATGTCGCAGCGGCCGAGGGCGAGCAGGTCCCGGGCCGTGCCGATGGCGGTCGCGCCCGAGGCGCAGGCGGTGGCCACCACCAGGTTGGGCCCGGTCGCCCCGAACTCGATGGCCGTCTGCCCGGCCAGCATGTTCGGCAGCTGCATGGGCAGCAGCAGCGGCGAGACCCGGTCGGCGCCCTGCTCGCGCAGCACGTGGTGCTGTTCCTCGACGGTGCCCGGGCCGCCGTCCGCGCAGCCCAGCACCACACCCACCCGCGCCCCGTCCCACGTCTGCGGATCGAGGCCCGCGTCGGCCACCGCCTCGTGCGCGGCGACCAGCGCGAACTGGACGAACCGGTCCAGGCGGTGGGCCCGCCGCGCGCTCAGCAGGCGCTCGGGGTCGAAGCCGGGCACCCGGCAGGAGATACGTACGGGATTATCCGTCAGCAGCGGATCGAGGGCGGCGGCCGGCCTGCCGTCGCAGACCGCCGCCCAGCTCGGCCCGACCCCGATACCACCCGGGGTGACCAGGCCGAGCCCGGTGACGGCGATGTCCATGCCGGCCATCAGACCTTCGCACTCCGCTCCTCCATCAGCCGGACCATGTCGGCCACGGTCTCCGCCTCCAGCAGGTCGTCGTCGCTGACGTCCAGGCCGAGCTCGGACTTCAGCAGCAGCGACAGCTCCACCACGGCCAGCGAGTCCAGCTCGATGTCCTCCCGGGTGGCCTCCGGGGTGATGGCCTCGGGCGACACCTTGAGCTTGTTGGACAGGATTTCCTTGAGCTGCTCCAGCATGTCGGTTCCTTTCGACAGTTCTCTCGAAGGCGCAAGCGCCCGTTCTCCGCTGTGTCGGACAGCGCTTGGGGGAGGGGCCGGCCCGGGCCCCGCTTGTGACGGGACGTCAGATGGTCTGCACCTCGGGCCAGACCAGCGTGGTCGCGCCCCAGGACAGCCCGCCGCCGAACGCGGTCAGCAGCAGCCGGTGCCCGGCGGTGAGCCGTCCGTCCGCCGCGCTCTCGGCCAGCAGCAGCGGCAGTGAGGCGGCGCCGGTGTTGCCGACCCGTGCGATGTTGCTCAGCCGCCGTTCGCCGGGGATGCCGAGCCGCTCCGAGACCGCCTCCAGGATGCGGGCGTTGGCCTGGTGCGCGGCGAACCGGTCGACGTCGCACGGCCGCCAGCCGGCCCGCTCGGCCGCCTCGGTGGAGGTGGCGGTCATCCGCTCCACCGCGTGCCGGTAGGTGTCGCGGCCCACCATCCGGAAGAAACGGTCCTCCGGTGCGGGCTCCCGGCCGGACGACCGCTGCCGCGACCCTCCGGCCGGCACCTCGATCAGATGGCTCAGCCCGCCGTCGCTGCCCAGCACGAGCGGGCCCACCGCGCCCGGCTCCTCGGGGGAGCCGGCCCGCAGCAGCACCGCGCCCGCGCCGTCCGCGAAGATCACCGCTGTGGTGCGGTCCTCGGGGTTGATGATCGTCGTGAACGCGTCCGCGGCGATCAGCAGCACCCGGTCCGTCACCCCGGCGGCGATCAGGCCCGCAGAGCTGGCCAGGCCGTACAGGAAGCCGGAGCAGACGGCGGCCACGTCGAAGGCGGGCACCTCGCCGAGTCCGAGCCGCGCCGCGACCTGCGGCGCGGTGGCCGGGCACGGCTGGTCCGGGGTGGTGGTGGCCAGCACCACCGCGCCCGCCCGCCCGTCTCCCGCCGACTTCAGCGCCCGCAGGCCCGCCTCGACCGCCAGGTCGCTGGTCGCCGTGCCCGGGGCGACCACACGGCGCCGGGCGATCCCGGTGCGCGAGCGGATCCAGTCGTCCGAGGTGTCCAGGCGCCGGGCCAGATCCTCGTTGGTGACCACGTCGGGCGGGACGTACGACCCGATCCCGCAGATCACAGCGGCCCGTCCGGTGCTCACGCGCCCGGCCCCGGACTGCTGAGGATCTCCAGGGGCAGGCCCATGTAGGCCATCCGGGCCTCGGCCATCTCGTCGGTCCACCGCTCGGCCATGTCGTAGCGCTGCTCGGGAGTGGTGTCGAGCATCCGCACGCCGGGCCAGATCTCGTAGTCGCCGATCCGGTCGGCGTGCCGGAGCATGCCCTCCTGGAACAGTTCCTCGCGGTGGATCACGAACTCCCGGTCGGGGATCTCGTCCCACAGCCGCACGCCGGCCCGCAGGATCTCCAGCAGGCGCGGACGGTACTCGGGGTGCGCGGCCACGTGGTCGCGCAGGATGGTGCTGGCCACCGTCAGATGGCGGATCTCGTCGATCGCGGTGCCGCGGGAGATCTCGCCGGTGGCCGGGGACAGGGGAGTCCACTTGCGTTCGCTCAGCTCGGCGGCCGGCGCCAGCACGCCCTCGATGACGATGGCGAACACGGCGACACCGCCGGGGAAGTCGGCCTGGTCCCGGACGATGTCGAGGGTGAAGTCGACCACCGGGTCCAGCACCCGGGCGCGGTAGTCCCGGGCCATCTCGTCGATGCTCTTCAAAAGCGTGTCGGCCGGGATGCCGAGCTCCACCAGGTGGTTGCGGAACACCCGGGCGTGCCGTGCCTCGTCGAGCAGCTGGGTGGCGTAGAACTCCATCTCGGGGATGCCGGGCGCGATCGACACGTAGTGGCCGAGCAGCCGGGTGGCCAGCTCCTCGGACAGCCCGCGCAGACCGAACTCCAGCACCAGCGCCTCGCGCAGCGGGCCCGGCTCCTTCAGGAACTCCGGGACGATCGCGTCGTCGTGGTGGCCGGTCACGCCGCGGTCGCGCAGCGTGCCCTGGGCCACCGAGGTGATCCAGTAGGCGAGGTCGCACTCCTCGGGACCGAGGGTGAGTTCCTTCGCCCCGTCCAGCAGACCGGGCGCCTTGTCCCAGTCGGCCTCGGGGGCCACGAGTACCTTGGACTGCGTCATGACGCGGCGGCCTCCTTCGCCGGATGCAGGGTGCCGGCGTGCAGGCGGCCGGCGTAACTCAGCAGGGGGAGCCCTTCGTCCGCCCTGGCGCGCACGACGTGGCCGAGCAGCAGCTCGCTGTCGCCCGCGGCGTGGGCGGAGTGGAAGCGGCAGGTGTAGTGGGCGAGCGCGCCCGCGATGAGCGGGGCCTGCGCGTACGGGTCCGCCGTCCAGGGCAGGCCCGCGAACTGGGCGCTGCCGTCGGGGCGCCCGCTGTCGGCGAACCGGCGAGCCACCTCCGCCTGGTCACCGCCCAGCACGTTGATCGCGAACCGGCCCTCGGCGGCGGCCCGCCGCGCGAAGGACGACCCGGCCCGCAGCACGACGCCGACGAGGAGCGGCTCGCGCGAGACCAGGGTGACCGTGCTCGCGGTGGTGCCGTGCATCCGGCTTACCGGGCCGGTGGTCAGCACCGACACAGGGGACGCCAGGTGGTAGAGCGCCCGGCGCCGTTCGGCCGGGTCCTGGCGGACGGGCCGGCGTGTGCGCGGGCCGGTCGCGGTCGCGGTGCTCATCGCAGCACCTCCGCTTGCCGGGCCGCGGACTCTCCGGCCGCGGCGGCCCGCGCCGGGGCCTCCTGCGCCGCGACGGCGTCCGCCCGCGGCGCCGGCACCGGCTTGCGGACCGGGACGTGCCCGACCGGCACCGGGTCCGTCACATGCCCGACCGGCTTGGGGTGCGGCAGGCCCAGGTCGTCCAGGAGCCGCAGGTAGCCGGGCTGGCGGACCGGCTCGAAGGGCAGCGCGAAGGACTTCATGAAGTTGCCGAACAGCCCGCGGTCGCCGAAGAGGTGGAAGGGCAGCACCAGCAGCGCCCACTCCGGCTTCACCAGCCAGCACCACAGCGCGGCCACGGCGGCCTGGGTGATGAGGCTGTGCATCACGTTGTACAGGACGTAGTACGCCTTGTGGATCGGCCGCCCGCCACTGCGCCGGAACGCGATCGCGCCCGGGATGTAGCCGATCAGGTCGATGTAGAGGAAGAGGGCGATCGCCGGCAGCCAGCGGATCTCGTCGAAGTGGGCGATCATCAGGCCGGTGGTGACAGCGAAGCCCACCAGGTACTCGGCGCGGTGCAGCGAGTACGTGCGCGGTGTCTCGAACGGGTTTGCCTGGTCCATGGTCAGCAGCTCCCTGATGCGCTAGGCGCCGACCGCGGCGGGCGGGGTGAGTTCGATGCCGCCGCTGATGCGCACGGCGGGGAACAGACCGGTCAGCGCCCACGCCACGGTCTCCTTGATGACCCGCTCGGCGATCGGGTCGAGGATGCCCTCCAGACTCGGGATGCCGAAGTCGAAGTCGGCGTCGAAGCGGACCGCGACGTCGTCGCCGTCCTGCGTCACCGACCAGGTCCCGGAGAAGGAGTCGAAGTCCCCGTCGGACTGCTCGAAGCGGATCTCGCCCTGCTCCGGCAGCACGGTGTCGTCCTCGGTCCAGCGCAGCAGGCCGCTGCGGAAGTGCAGCTCCCAACTGGAGGAGGCGGCGGGGTCGGGGTAGGCGGTGTGCACCGTGGTCGCGTTGACGTGGGGCGCCAGGTCCGGGTACCGCTCCCAGCGCCGTACGGCGTGCAGGACCGTCTCGGCCTGCTCCCCGGGTATCAGGGCATCGAGTTCGACGTGCCTCACGATCAGTTACCGCCTTCCGGCATCTTGGCCGCGCCCCGTACGAGGTCGCGGGTGGCCAGGTCGAAGGAGTTGAGGAGGAAGTCCACGTCGGTGTCGCCGAGCACGGCGGGCGGGGTGAACCGCACCACCGAGCTGCCGTTCATCGAATGGTTGGCGACCACGCCGTGGTTGAACAGTTCGATCAGCAGCTCGCCGGCCAGCCCGGCCTCGACGAGCTCGACGCCGATCAGCAGGCCCCGGCCGCGCACGTCCACCACGAGGTCGGGGATGTTGCGGCGCGCGATCTCGGTGATCGCCGGCAGCAGCCGGGCGCCGAGGTCCAGCGCCCTGGTGACCAGGCGCTCCTCCTTCACGGCCCGGATGGCGCCCTGGACCGCGGCCATCAGCACCGGCTGGCCGGAGAACGTGGCGGTGTGGACGTAGGGGTCCTTGTCGAAGGGACGGAAGGCCTTGCGGGTGGCGACGGCCGCCGAGACCGGCATCACCCCGCCGCCGAGCGCCTTGCCGGCGAGCAGGACGTCCGGGAGGACGCCCTCGATGTCGGCGCCCCACCACTCGCCGAGCCGGCCGAAGCCGGACTGCACCTCGTCGAGGATCAGGAAGCCGTCGTACTCGCGCACCAGCGCCTCGACGCGCTTGAGGTAGCCCTTCGGCGGGATGATCACACCGCCCTCGCCCTGGACCGGTTCGAGGATGACGCAGACCTCGCCCGGGTGGGCGGCGAGTTCGGCCTCCAGGGCGTCGGCGTCACCGAAGGGCAGGTGCAGGAAGTCGGGCACCAGCGGGCGGAACGGCCGCTGGTAGACCTCCTTGGCGGTGGCCGACAGCGCGCCGAGGGTCTTGCCGTGGTAGCCGCCGCGCATGGAGACCGTGCGCCTGAAACCGTTCGCGCGGGCCAGCTTCAGGCCGGTCTCCACCGCCTCCGCCCCCGACAGCGCGAAGTGCACCCGGTCCAGACCGGGCGGCAGCACCGAGACCAGTGCCTCGGCCGCGCGGGCCACGGTGGGCTCCAGCAGGATGCGGGTCGCGGTGGGGTGGGTGCGCAGCTGGCGCTCCACCTCCTCCATCACGATCGGGTGGCGGGCTCCCATCACGAACACGCCGTAGCCGCCGGCGTTGAGGAAGCGCTCACCGTCGCTGGTGGTGAGCCAGGCGCCCTCGGACGCCACCTCCATGTGGCTGCCGAACAGCTCGGCGAGCGTGGCCCGGCCCTTGCTCAGATGCGCGCGGTACAGGCCAAGGACCTCTGCCTCGGCGTCGGCGGACGAAGCCGCCGGGGATTCCTGGATGACGGTCACGTGTGGCTCACTCCAAGGGGTCGTGGGGTCGTGCGGACAGGACCGGGACCGTGCCGCGGCCGGGATCCTGTCCGGCCGCGGCAGTGGTGCCGTGACCGGGTTCTCACCGGCCGGCAAACCGTCCCGGCCGCGGCCCTAGGGCCTGTTGTTTGGATCAGGTCGGCCGAGAGTGACTGCGCCTCTCGGCCGACGCGACGCCGGCATGATCCAAACGACAGGCCCTAGGCGAGGACGAGCTCGCCGCCGTCGAACCAGCGCAGCAGCGGCTCGGCGGCGGCGGCGCGCGACGGCGGGTGGAAGGCGAGGGCCCGCAGCGCCGCCGCGGCCTGTGCCGGACCGGAGCCGCTGATGAAGTCCAGGCCGCCCAGCAGCTCCAGGGCGCGGGAGGCGATGTCGGGCAGGGCGTTCTGCACGGCGTACCGGGCCACCAGTACGCGGGCCACCGACTCCTCGTCACCGGGCTCCGGGCCGGTCGCCCGCGCGACGCCCTCCAGCAGCGCGACCGCGGCCTCCATGTCCACGGCGAGGGAGGCCCGCTCCGCCACACTGCCGCGCTCGCGCTCCAGCACCTGCTCCACCAGCGCCAGCGCACCGCCCGCGTACCCGGCGGAGATCAGCATCTCGAACCAGACGAACCCGGCCGACTGGAGGTCGTCGAGGCGGTGCGGGTCGTCGGCGCCGGCCCGCACGACCATGCCGGCCGGCACGAACACGTCCTCCAGCCGCACCTCGTCGCTCTCCGCGCCCGCCAGCAGGTCGTTGCCCCAGTACGGGTGCACGGTCAGGCCGGGCGCGTCGGCCGGCACCAGGGCGAGCGCCAGCTCCGGCTCGCCGTCGTCGCCGTGGATGGCGACGCTCGCCGTGAGCAGGCTCATCGAACGGGACAGGCTGCACGGCTTCTTGGCGCCGGTGAGCAGGAACCCGTCGCGCACCGGGCGGGCGGTCACGGCCGGCTTGAGGATGTTCTGCGCCGTCCGGCCCTCGGCCCAGCCGGACGCCATCACCTGCTGGTCGGGCACGATCCGGCGCAGCAGGGCCGTCTGCTCGTCGGTCAGCCGGCCCTCCTTCACGGCCAGCGAGTACAGCATCGCGACGGTGAAGTGGTGCATCGACACGGCCGCCACCAGCGACGGGGACACGGCGCCCAGGGCCAGCTGGACCCGCAGCGCGTCCAGGGCGTCGGCGCCGTGGCCGCCGTACTCCTCGGGGATCAGCAGACCGACCCCGCCGTGGATGCGGAACAGGTCGATCACCGGGCTGCCGGGCCGCTCGCGGTCGGTGTACGGGATCTGGTCCAGCTCCTTGAGCAGACCGGGGTGGAAGCGCTCGCAGACGGAGCGGGCGAGGTCGAGGGAACGCAACGGAAGCCTCCAGCGGAAACGGCGGGGTTCAGGGGCGGATGGCGGTCAGGCGCCGAACACCGCGTCGTACGGGCTGACGCCGCGGGCGATGCTGACGCCCTGCACGTGGGAGGTCTTGAGCATCGGGTAGTTGGCCTCGCCGAAGGCGCCGCCGGTGCGGCCGGTGCCGCCGTGGCTGGGCAGGTAGGGCAGGAAGCCGATGTGGGAGTCGTTGACCTTCAGCAGGCCGCCGTTGACGACCCGCCGCACGAAGGTCTCGATGACGTGGTCGGAACGCGACCACAGGGAGTTGCGCAGCCCGTAGTCGTTGCTGTTGACGAAGCGCAGGAACGCCTCCAGGAGCGCGTCGTCGTCCTCCCGCTCGGGGACCACGATCGGCACCAGCGGGAAGAACGTCTCCTCGCGCACCACGTCGTAGGTGCGCGCCCGGTCCAGGCCGTCCACGCGCACCACCGTCGGCTGGAGGAAGACCCCCGTCTCCGAGGGCGTGCCGTCCAGTTCGGTGCGGTGGCCGCCGGTGACCAGCTCGGCGCCGTTGTCCAGCGCCTGCCGCAGCAGCCGGAAGAACCGCTCGCTGCGCCGCACGGGCGACAGCAGCACGTCCTCCTCCTCGGGCAGGCCCGGCCGGATGCCCTTGACCTGCTCCTTCACCTCGGCGATCAGGCTGTCCGCGACGTCCGGGTGCACCAGCACGTAGTTGGGCACCATGCAGATCTGGCCGGAGCCGTAGAAGGCCTCGGTGATGGCCTCGGCCGCCCACTTGACGTCGGCGTCCTTCCACACCACGATGCCGTCGTTGCCCGCCAGTTCGAGGATCGGCTTCTTGCCGTGCGCCACGCACTGCTGCTCGAAGCGCAGGCCCTCCTGGCTGCCGCCGATGTAGAAGATGTCGTTGATCAGCGGGTCCGCGATCCAGCGGTCCATGGTCTGCTTGGGGTTGCTGCACACCGCGTTGAGCACCCCGGCCGGCGCGTCCATCTCCTCCAGCAGCGGCGCCACCACGTCCCGCAGCAGCCACATGGTGCTCAGCGCGATGCTGCGCGGTGCCCGCACCACCACCGCGTTGCCGGCCATCAGCGCCAGCACGCACAGGGCGGCGCTCGGCAGGGGTGCGTTCTGCGGCGGGTTGAAGGCCACCACACCGTCGGGCTGGCGGTGCAGCACCAGCGTGCGGCCGGCGTACTCCTTCTCCACCCGCATCTGCTTGGTGTACCAGCGCAGGGAGCCCGGGGAGTAGATCTGCAGCAGGCAGCTCAGCTCCCAGCGGGCCAGCTTGACCGGGTGGGATTCGGCGACCAGCATGCGCAGGAACTCGTCCTGGTGCTTGATGAGTTCCTCGCGGAACCGGGTGCCCAGGCGCATCCGCCGCTCCAGCGGCACGGCCGCCCAGTCGGGTGCGGCGGCGGCCGCGGCCTGCGTGGCCAGGTCGATGGACGCGTCGTCCGCGACCGCGCAGCGCCCGACGACGTACGGGTGCCTGGCCGCCTCCGACTCCGGGTCCTGCTCCAGTGCGCGCTTCAGGCTCACGCTGGTGAACACGTCTTCCAGCAGGGACCGGCCGCTGACGGTGTACACCCACCCGTCACCCGCGACGTCCTTGCCCGCGATGTAGAGGTCGTAGCTCTTGATATCGGAAGGTGCCTCGGCACTCTCCTCCTGCGCGGCTTCGCGAAGCATCTTCAGCCTTTCACCTGTGGCGAGCGGATTTTTCGAAGCAGTGCGAGCGTGGCAGTGGAATCTGACCCGGCGCTGACAGGGGGCTGATTCAGCCAAGCCGGCCCAGCCGTCCGTCAGTGGGGCGTCAGCCTGCGTTGCTTGCATGACCGCATGCCACCCGTCGACAGCACTGTTCAGCGCCTGCGTGATCTGCCGCGCGCCGAACTCGCCGAAGAAATCGAGTCGATCGTCCTGAAGAAATTCAGGGCGGTTCTCCTCATGGACGAATCCGAGGACCTCCCGCTCGACATCAGCTATTTCGATCTCGGACTCACCTCACTGCGGCTGACCGAGATACGGCAGAGCCTGGAGCGGCTCCTTGATCTCTCCATCAACGTCAGCGTGCTCTTCAACGAGCCGACGGTCGCCCATCTGGTGGACCACTTGACCCAGGCCGTCCAGGACAGTTCCTCTCAGGAAAGCTAAGGAGCCCCTCCATGCCGCGTGCGGAATCCCAGCAGCCGCCCGAGCCGGTCGCGATCGTCGGAATCGGTCTGCGATTCCCCGGCGGCAGCACCTCGCCCGACGAGTTCGACGCCTTCCTGCGGGAGGGGCGCAGCGGGATCGGCCCGATCCCGCAGGACCGGTGGGACGTGGCCGCGTTCACCCCCGAGACCCCCGAGGACAAGGGGAAGATCCACACCACCGCGGGGGGCTTCCTCGACCGCGTGGACCTCTTCGACGCCGCCTTCTTCAACATCTCCCCGAAGGAGGCCCGGTACATGGACCCCCAGCAGCGCCTGCTGCTGGAGACCGCCTGGCAGGCCCTGGAGCACGCCAACATCGACCCGGCACCGCTGCGCCGCGGCAACGGCGGCGTCTACGTCGGCGCCAGCTCCATCGACTACGCGCTGGAGCTGGAGTCCCTGCCGTACGAGGAGATGGACGGCCACCTGGCCTCCGGCATCACGATGTTCCCGCTGTCGGGCCGGCTGTCGTACTTCCTGGGGTGGCGCGGACCCAGCATGAGCGTCGACACCGCCTGCTCGTCCTCCCTCGTCGCCCTGCACCTGGCGGTGCAGGCCCTGCGCTCCGGCGAGACCGACATCGCGCTGTGCGGCGGCGTCAACGCCCTGCACCACCCGCGCATCCCGGTGATGTTCTCCAACGCGCAGATGCTCGCCCCGGACGGGCAGTGCAAGACCTTCGACGAGTCGGCCGACGGCTACGCGCGCGCCGAGGGCTGCGGCGTCCTGGTCCTCAAGCTGCTCTCCGACGCCGAGCGTGACGGCGACCGGGTGCTCGCCCTGGTGCGCGGCACCGCCGTCGGCCAGGACGGCGACAGCGCCGGACTGACCGTGCCCAACGGCCCCGCGCAGGAGAAGGTGATCCGCGCCGCGCTGGCCACCGCCCGCCTCGCCCCCGAGGACATCCAGTACGTGGAGGCGCACGGCACCGGCACCCCGCTCGGCGACCCGATCGAGTTCGGCGCCATCGGGGACGTGTTCGCCGAGTCGCACACCGCCGACAACCCCGTGCTCACCGCGTCGGTGAAGACCAACCTGGGCCACATGGAGCCGGCCTCCGGCATCGTCGGCGTCATCAAGACGGTGCTGCAGCTGCGCTCCGGCACCATCTACCCGCACCTGAACCTCACCACCCCGTCCGGGCGCATCCCCTGGGACCTCTACCCGCTGCGCGTGCCGACCGCCTGCGAGCCATGGCGGGCCGAGGTGCGCCGCGCGGTCGTGAACAGCTTCGGCTTCGCCGGCACCATCGGCGCGGTGGTCCTGGAGCAGGCACCGGAGGCGAGCCCCGCGCCGCAGTCCTCCGGCACGCCGGCCGCCCCGCTGTTCACCCTCTCCGCCAAGAGCTCCGCCGCCCTGCGCGAGCAGGCCGCGAACCACCGGCGGCTGCTCGACGAGCGGCCCGACCTCCCTCTCGACGCCCTCTGCCACACCGCCAACGTCGCCCGCACCCACCACCCCTACCGCGTCGCCGCCCCGGTCGCCGACCGCGCCGCCCTGGCCCGGCTCCTGGACCGGGCGGCCGGCCAGGACCACGAGGGCCCCAGCGGCATCCGCAAGACGGCCTTCATGTTCACCGGCCAGGGCTCCCAGTACGCCGGCATGGGCGCCGCCCTCTACGAGGCCCTCCCGGAGTTCCGCTCCCACGTCGACGCGTGCGACCGGCTGTTCGCGGAGCACCTGGACCGCTCCGTGCGCGACCTGCTGCTCGGCACCGCCGAAGACCCCGGGGCGATCGACCGCACCGAGTACACCCAGCCCGCCCTGTTCACCCTCGAGTACGCCCTCGCCCGGCAGTGGATGGCCTGGGGCGTGCGCCCCAACGTGCTGGTCGGGCACAGCATCGGCGAGGTCGTCGCCGCCGCGGTCGCCGGCCTGTTCAGCCTCCCCGACGCCGTGCGGCTGGTCGCAGCGCGGGCCCGGCTGATGCAGGCGGTGCGCGCCGAGGGCGGCATGGCCGCGGTCGCCGCACCCGCCGAGGACGTCGAGCCGCTCCTGGAGAGCCGCCCCGACCTCGCCCTGGCCGCGGTCAACGCCCCCGACCAGTGCGTCGTCTCCGGCGCCCTCCCCGCCCTGGACGAGGTCTGCGCCATCCTCAAGGAGCGCGGCGTGCGCATCGACCGGCTCGCGGTCTCGCACGCCTTCCACTCCCCGCAGATGGCCGAGGTCTACGACGACTTCCGCGCCGCACTCGACGGCATCGAGTTCCACGAGCCGGCCATCAGCCTGATCTCCAACGTGACCGGACGGCTCGCCCGGTTCCGCGACATCGCCACCCCCGACTACTGGGTGCGGCACATCGGCGAACCCGTGCGTTTCCTGGACGGCATCCGCGCGGTGGCCCGGCGCGGCCGGCACGCCATGATCGAGATCGGCCCGCAGGCCGCGCTGACCGCGCTCGCCCGGCGCGGCGTCGTCGCCGAGGACCACCTGTGGCTGGCCAGCCTGCGCCGCCGGGACCGGACGGCCACCACCACCCTGACCGCACTCGCCGAGTACTACGCCGCCGGACTCACCGTCTCCTGGCCCGGCTACCACGCCGGGCACGCCGTGCCGGCCAAGGCGGACCTGCCCACCTACGCCTTCCAGCGCAAGCGCTACTGGCTGCCGGCCGCCGGACCCCGCCGCGCCGCCGCGGGCGGCACCGCCCGCCACCCGCTGCTCGGCACCGAGGAGCGCTTCGCCTCGGGGGTACGGGAGTTCACCGCGGAGTTCGCCGCCGAGGACCTCGGCCCGCTCGCCGACCTCGCCGACGGCGGACACACCACCCTGCCCGCCGGCGCCTACGTCGACCTGCTGTTCGCGGTCCAGGACGCGGTCCGGGGCCACGCCCGGTCCGCCGTGCGCGACCTCCGGCTGCTCGCGCCGCTCGACGTTCCCGCCGAGACCAGGACCGCCCTGACCACCCGCTGGCGGCCGCTGCCGGGCGGGGGCGCCGAGGTGGCGGTGTTCACGGTCGTCGGCGGGGAGGAGGACGTGCACGCCACCGCGGTGATCGCCGCCGACCCCGAACCGGTGGTCCCCGTCTCCGAACTGGCCGAACTGGACGCGGGCCTCGCCCCCGCCGGAACGCAGATCGACGACGAGGACATCTACACCGACCTCGCCTCCGTCGGCCGCCCGCACGGCCCCCGGATGCGGCTGCTGCTGCGCGCCGCCCGGCACGCCGATGGCCTGGTCATCGGGGAGCTGACCGGCCGGAACGCCTCCGCCGTCGAACACGTGCCGGCGGAGCTCGTGGAGGCCGCCGTCCAGGCGTGCGTCGTCCTCGACCCCGAGGGCCCGGTGTTCGTGCCCCGCGGCGTCGCCTCGGTCCGCCACTTCCGCAAGCCCCGCGGCGAGGAGCTGCGCGTCCTCGCCCGGGTGCACGGCGACCAGGACCGCCGCACCGCCGACGTGCTGCTCCTGGAGAACGGCGACCCGGTCGCCGAACTGCTCGGCGTCCGGCTGGCCCGCCCCGAGGGCAGCACCGGCCGCCGCCGGTTCCTGCACCGCCCCGAGTGGGTCCGCCGCGCCCTGCCCGCACCGCAGACCACCCCCGCCCGGCACGTCGTGCTGCTCGACCCGTCGCCCTCCCGCGCCGCCGACCTCGCCGGACGGCCCGGCCTGAAGGTCACCCGGGGCGCCGGTCTCACCGAACTCAAGGCGGCCCTGGAGGACCCCACCGTCACCGACGTCTGCCGCGTATGGCGGCAGCTCCCGCAGGCCATGTCCGCCGACCGGCTGCGCGCCGAGTGCGAGGAGAACTACCGCGAACTGCTTGCCCTGATCACCGCGCTGGACGCCGCGGACACCCCCCGGCCGCCCCGCCTGTGGCTGGTGACCGAGGGAGCCCAGTGGCTGCCCGGCGACCCGGCCGGCGACGGCGGACACCTGGCCGCCGCCACGCTCTGGGGCTTCGGCCGGGTGCTGCTCACCGAGTACCCCCAGTACCGGGCCACCCTGGTCGACGTCGCCCCCGGCAGCGGCCTGGCCCCGCTGCTGGAGGAGTGGCACGCCGAACCGCCCGGCGAGTACCAGGTCGCCTACCGTCCGGGCCGCCGCTACGTCCGCCGGCTCCTCTCCGGCGACGCCCCGCTCACCTGGTCCGGCGGCTTCGAACTGCGCGCCCCCGACTCGGGCGACCTGTCCGACCTCGCGTTGGTCGCCGCCACGGACGTGCCCCCGGGGGCCGACGAGGTCCAGATCCGCGTCCGGTCGGTCGGCCTGACCGCCGACGACGCCCGCACCGCCCTGGACACCGGCCGCGCGGAGCGCGAGGAACTGCTCGGCGCGGAGGAGGAGCCCCCGCCGCTGCTCGGCACCGCGGCCACCGGCACGGTCCTCGCCGCGGCCGAGGGCACCGGGTTCGCGCCGGGCGACGACGTCCTCGTACGCCACGACGGCACGTTCCGCTCCACGCTCACCGTCCCCGCTCCGGCCGTGGTGCACGCCCCGCCCGCCGAAGAGGACGACGGCGCCCGGCACTTCCGCCTCGACGAGACCGGCGAGGCGCTGCGGACGGCCCTGTCGGACCCGTCGGGACAGTCCTGGGTGACCCTCCCGGACGCCTCCGAGGCGGAGTCCGCCGCCCCCGCCGAGGAGGTCTCGGCCGCCCTGCGCCCGGACCGCACCTACCTCGTCACCGGCGGTCTGGGCGGCCTCGGCCTGGTCACCGCCCGCAAGCTGATCGCCCTCGGCGCCCGCCACCTGACGCTGGTCAGCCGCAGCGGACGGCCCACCGAGGAGGCCGCCCCCGTCCTCGCCGACCTCGCCGAGCACGCCGAACTCGACCTGGTCCGGGCCGACATCGGCCGTGCCGAGGACGTGCGGCGGCTGGTGCGGCACCTCGCGGCCGGCCCGCACCCGGTGGGCGGGATCGTGCACGCCGCAGGCGCCTACGACAAGAAGCTCGTCGCCGAGCTGACCTGGGAGGCCATCGACGCCCAGCTGGAGGCCAAGGCGTACGGCGGCTGGCTGCTGCACGAGGCCGCCCAGTCCTCCTTCCCGGAACTGGACTTCTTCGTCACCTACTCCTCGATCGCCTCGGTACTCGGCGGCGCCACCCAGGGCCACTACGCCGCGGCCAGCGCCGCCCTCGACGCCCTCGCCGAGTGGCGCGGCCGGCGGGGCGTGCCCGGCCTGTCGGTGAACTGGGGCGCCTGGGCACGGGTCGGCATGTCGGCCCGCCTGGAGGAGCACCTCAGCCAGGAGATCGAACGCAGCGGCGTGCGCTTCTTCTCCCCGACCCGCGCCCTGGACACCCTGGCCAGGCTCTGGGGACGTCCCCGCACCCAGCGGGTGGTCGGCGAGTTCGACTGGGACCGCTACGTCGCGGGCAGCGTCACCGGCGACCTGTTCTACGACCGGCTCGCCCGCAACGCCTCCGACGACGACACAGGCCTCGACCTCACCGCGCTCGCCGCCCTCCCGCCGGCCGAGCGGACCGCCGCCGTGACCGGGGTCGTCCGCGAGAAGGTCGCCGCCGTCCTGCACCTGGAGGAGGGCGACGAACTGAACCCGAACACCGAGTTCGTCTCCCTGGGCCTGGACTCGCTGATGGCCCAGCAGGTCAAGGCCGCCCTGGAGCAGGCGTTCCGGCTGCCCCTGCCGGCCTCGCTCACCCACGACCACCCGACCGTGCGGCAGCTGGCCCAGTTCCTCTGCGGGCAGCTCGAGCCGGTGCCGGCCGCCTGACGCACCTAAGGACGGATCATGACTGACACACCCAGCGGCATACCGAGGGAGCGCTGGACGCTCACCCACTCCTCACGGGCCCACGCCGGCAGCCGGCCGGACCACCCGGCCATCATCTGCGAGGGCCGCGTCACCACCTACGACAAGCTGCACCGCGACAGCAGCCGTGCCGCGCACGCCCTGCGCGCCGGCGGCGCGCGGCGCGGCGACCGGGTCGCCTACCTGGGGCGCGAGTCGGAGAACTACTACGTGGTGATGCTCGCCTGCGCCAAGGCGGGCGCGGTCCTGGTGCCGGTCAACTGGCGGCTCACCCCGACCGAGGTGGACCACATCCTGCGCGACTCCGGCGCCGCCCTGATCTTCGTCGACGACGAGTTCTGGGACACCGTCGCCGCGGTGCGCCACCAACTGCCCGGTCTGCGGCGGGTGATCCGCGTCGACGGCACCGACGCCGACGGCGAACCCGCCCGCGGCGCGGGCCTGCCCGCCTGGGCCGCCGACCAGCCCGACTCCGAGCCGGTGCCGGGCACCGGCCCCGACGACGCCGTGGTGCAGATCTACACCAGCGGCACCACCGGACTGCCCAAGGGCGCCGTCCTCGCCCACCGCAGCTTCTTCACCCTGCCGCACGCGATGCGCGAGCACGGCGTCGCCTGGATCGACTGGCTGCCCGACGACGTCAGCCTCATCTCGCTGCCGGGCTTCGGCGTCGCGGGCATCGGCTGGTTCCTGCACACCTTCAACGCCGGCGGCACCAACGTGATCATGCCGCAGTTCGACCCGCAGGAAGCGGTCCGGCTGATCCGCACCCACAAGGTCACCACCACCTTCGCGGCCCCCGCCATGCTCCAGATGATGGCCGTCGAACGCGGCGCGGGACCAGAGGCGTTCACCTCCCTGCGCAAGATCGCCTACGGCGCGGCGCCCATGTCCGAGACCCTGCTCAAGCAGTGCCTGGAGACCTACGGCTGCGAGTTCGCGCAGATCTACGCCAGTACCGAGACCGGCAGTGTGGCGGTGTGCCTGCCGCCCGAAGCGCACCACCCGGGCAGCCCGGTGCTGGACTCGGTCGGCAGGCCGTGCCCCGGCAACGAGGTCAAGGTGATCGGCCCCGACGGCGACCCCCTCCCGCCCGGGGAGATCGGCCAGATCTGCGTGCGCGCCCCGTCCCGGATGCTCGGCTACTGGAACCTGCCCGAGGCCACCGCGCGCACCCTGGTGGGGGAGTGGCTGCACATGGGGGACGCCGGCTACCTCGACGAGGACGGCTACCTCCACCTGTGCGACCGCATCAACGACACGATCATCGTCGCCGGGCAGAACATCTACCCGGCCGAGGTCGAGAAGGCGCTCGCCGCGCACCCGGCCGTGGCCGACGCCGCCGTCGTCGGCCTGCCCGACGAGCACTGGGGCGAGAGCGTGCACGCGGTCGTCGTCCTGCGCCCCGGCGCCGAGGCGCACCCGCGCGAACTGCTGCTCTCCCTGCGCGGCCGGCTCGCCGACTACAAGATCCCCACCGCCTACCACTTCACCGACTCCCTGCCCCGCAACCCCTCCGGCAAGATCCTGCGCCGCGCGGTGCGGGAGCGGCTGACGGCACCGGCCCGGGACCAGCTGGCCGGCACGGTCGTATGACACCGCGTCAGCCACCACGGACAGAAAGGCGTCGCCCATGAACGGGCCCCTGCACGTCGGCATCCTGCTGCCCACCCGGGAACAGGCCATCAACGGCACCTACGCGGCGGCCCCGCTGCTGGGCTTCGCCCGGCAGGCCGAGGCCCTGGGATTCGACTCCCTCTGGGCGGGCGACTCGCTCACCGCCCGCCCCCGCCTGGACCCGCTCGTCGTCCTGGCCGCCGCTGCCGCCGCCACCGAGCGGATCACCGTCGGCACCGCCGCCCTGACCCCGGCCCTGCGCCACCCGTTGATCGGTGCCAACATGGTCGCGAGCCTCAGCCACGTGGCCGCGGACCGGCTGGTCCTCGGGCTCGGCTCCGGCTTCCCCATGCCCGAGACGGAGGAGGAGTTCGCCTCGGTCGGCGCCAGCTTCCACGGCCGCGTCGGACGCCTCGACGAGATCACCGCCCTGTGGCGCACGGCCTGGCGCGCCGGACAGGAGGGCGAACCGGCCGACTTCCAGGGCAGGCACTGGCAGGCCGACCACCTCGACCGGCTGCCCTCCCCGGCCACCGCCGGCGGCCCGCCGCTGTGGCTGGCGGGCAGCGACACCCCCAAGGTGCTCGCCCGCGCCGCCACCCGCTACGACGGCTGGCTGCCGTTCCTGCCCGACTCAGACGCCTACGGCCGGGCCCGCCGCCGGATCGCCGAGCTCGCCGAGGAGGCCGGCCGCCCCGCCGGCGCCGTCACCCCCGCCCTCTACGCGACGATCACGGTGAACCGAGACGAGCGGGCGGCCGAGGCCGAACTGGAGCACTACATCAGCCACTACTACGGCCGCTCCCTCGACCAGATGCGCACCATCCAGGCCTACGCCTGGGGCAGCGCCGAGAAGTGCGCCGAATGGCTCGGCGGCTACGTCCGGGCCGGCGCCCGCCACCTGGTCCTGAGGATCGGATCGCTCGACCCGGAACCGCAGTTGAAGGAGATCGCCGAGGTGCTGCTGCCCGCGGTACGCGCCCTCGGCCCGTCCACCACCGTGGGGAGTACACAGTCGTGACCAGTACCACCAGCGCAACGGACACCGGCGCCACCGTCACCGCCGGCAGCCAGATGTCCCGTGCGGGCCAGTGGTTCCACCCGGTGGAGCCCTCGCCCGACGCCTCGATCCGGTTGTTCCTGCTCCCGCACGCGGGCAGCGGCGCCATCATCTACCGGGACTGGGAGAGCCTGCTGCCGCCCGACATCGCCCCGCAGGCGGTGACCCTGCCAGGCCGTCACAACCGCCGGGAGGAGCCGACGTACGAGGAGTTCTGGCCGCTGCTCGAAGCCCTGCACGAGGCCGTGCTCGACGACCTGGACGACCGGCCCTTCGCGTTCTTCGGGCACTGCCTCGGCGCCCAGCTCGCGTTCCGGCTGGCCATCCGCATGGAGGAGGAGGGCGGCCCGGCGCCCGTCATGGTCGGCATGTCCGGCTGGTCGCCCGTGGGCTTCTTCCAGCCCACCGAGGAGCAGAGCCGGATGCCCGAGTCCGAGCTCGTCGAGTGGATCAAGAAGCTGGGCTCCTTCCCGGCCGAGATCTACGACAACCCCGAGATGCTCGCCCTCGTGGTCCCCGCGCTCCGCGCCGACCTCAGGGTCGCCGCCCAGTACGTCGACGACGGCGCCGGGGTCGCCTGCCCGCTCGCCTCCTACGGCGGGCGCTCCGACCCCCTGCAGGAGGAGCCGGACGCCATGACCCACTGGGCGGGACGCACCCCCAGCTACCTCGGCCACAACGAGTACTCCGGCGGCCACTTCTACATCGACACGCACGCCCAGGCCGTCACCGCCCACTTCGCGCACCGCCTGCAGCGGATCGCCGCCCACCACGCGCGCTAGCGCCGCGGCAGGCATCGTTCGCCCCGTCGCGACGCCCGGCACGCCCTCTCGGCGCACCGGCCGCAAGCCTAAGTACGTCCAGTACGAGGGCTTCCGGCCGGCACGCCGAGAGCACGCACCGGACGCCGCTCCTTCACGGGCGAACGTCGCCTGCCGCGGCACCAGCGCCCCGACCGGAGAGTCGACCGGCCGGCCTTCCCGGCCACAGCACCAGCGCGGCACCGGGAAGGCGCCCCGCCACGGCGCCTTCCCGATCTGCACCACACCCCCAGCACCGGCCCCACACGAGTTCCCCGGGGGTTCCACAGCGCGGTCGGCCCTCGTGTCAGCGCCGTGTCAGCGGACTGCGCGACAGTGGCGCACGACCGTCCGCGGCGTTGGACGGGACACCACCCATGTCCCCACCGCCCCGGCGGCGTCAGCGCGTCCGAGTCCGACCACAGAGGAAAGCCGGTGCCCGTAGTCCACCTGCCTGCCCCCTCACCCCTGGAGGCCGACGTGTCGCTCGCGGACCACACCGATGTCCTGGACTGGCCCTTCGCCCGCACCGAGGACGGAGACCCGCCGCCCATCCTGGCGGAACTGCGCAACGCGCCCCCCTGCGTGGTGCGCCTCCCGGCGGGAGCCGCCGAGTCCCGCCTGGCCTGGCTGGTGACCCGGTACGCCGACGTACGGCAGGCGCTGGGCGATCCCCGCCTCAGCGCCGACGAACGGCTGCCCGGCGCCCCGGTGCGCATCCAGGTCCCGCCCGGCGGGAACCCGAGTTCCTTCCTGCGCCTGGACGACCCCGAGCACGCCCGGCTCCGCCGCATGATCCAGACCGAGTTCACCGCGCGCCGGGTGAAGCGGCTGCGCGAACCGGTCCAGCGGCTGGTGGACGAGCTGCTGGACGAACTGGAGGCACTGCCCCGGCCGGCCGACCTGCACGCGGTGTTCTCCCGCGCGCTGCCGACCCTCGTCATCGCGCGGCTGCTGGGCGTTCCGGAGGAGGACTCCGCGTTCTTCATCGAGAAGACCCGCGTCACCATCTCCCAGGAGGACCCGGCGGTCTCCCTGGCCGCCTTCGAGGAGATGTCCGAGTACCTGGCCAAACTGGCGTTGCGCAAGCTGGAGAGCCCTGGTGACGACCTGATCAGCCGCCTCGCCGTCAACCACCACGCGAAGGGCGACATCACCCTGGACGAGCTGGTCGGCATCGCCCGGCTGGTCCTGGTGGCCGGACACGAGACCACCACCAACCAGATCGCCCTGAACATCCTGGCGCTGCTGCGCGACGACGACCTGCGGGCGCGGGTGACCGCCGACGACGGCGCGCTCATACCGAACTTCATCGAGGAGTCGATGCGCTACTGGTCGATCTCCCAGGACGCGATGGTCCGGCTGGCGGTGGAGGACCTCGAACTCGGCGGTGTGGCCGTCTCCAAGGGCGACGCCGTCGTCATCTCCGTGCCCGCCGGCAACCACGACGAGTCGGTCTTCGCCTGCCCGCACCGGATCGACCCGCACCGCGACACCAGCGGCCACCTGCAGTGGGGCTTCGGCCCGCACTACTGCCAGGGGGCCCCGCTGGCGCGGCTGGAGATGGAGCTGTCGCTGCGCTCCCTGCTGCGGCGCTTCCCGAACCTGCGGCTGGCGGCCGACCCGCGCACGGTCTTCCGCCGCGGCACCGTCTTCCACGGGGTGACACACCTTCCCGTGACCTGGTGACCGGCCACGGTACCGGCACCACCGGCCAACCACCCGAAATGATCGAGAAACGGAGTCGTCATGACTTCTGAGACAAGCACGGAAGTCGTCGTCGAGGGGCGTGCGCCGACGCCCCCCGGCGGCGCACCGGCCGCCGCCCCCTCGGCCGGTGCCCTCCTGGTGGTGCTCGTGGGCACGTTCATCACGGTGCTGGACTTCTTCATCGCCAACGTGGCCGTCCCCGCCATCAAGGCCGACCTGGGCGCCAGCGCCGCCCAGGCCCAGATGTTCGTCGTGGGCTACGGCGTCGCCTTCACCGCGGGACTGATCACCGGCGGCAGGCTCGGCGACCTCTTCGGCCGCCGGCGGATGTTCACGCTCGGCATGGTGCTGTTCATGCTGGCCTCGGCCGCGTGCAGCCTGGCACCCACGGCGACCGTCCTGGTCGTCGCCCGCATCGCCCAGGGCGCCGCCGCCGCGCTGATGGTGCCGCAGGTGCTCGGCATCATCGGCACGGTGTACACCGGCGCCGCCCGCGACCGCGCCTTCAACGCCTACGGCCTGGTCATCGGAATCGCCGGCGTCTTCGGCCAGTTCATCGGCGGTGCCCTGATCACCGTCGACATCGCGGGACTGAGCTGGCGGACCATCTTCCTGATCAACGTCCCGCTGTGCCTGGTCTCCCTGGCCTTCGTCGGCCGCACGATCCCCGAGTCGCGCGGTGAGGGCGGCACCCGGCTGGACCTCGTGGGCGCCCTGCTGGTCACGGCGTCCCTGGGCATCATCGTCTTCGCGCTGCTGGAGGGCCAGGAGAGCGGCTGGCCGCTGTGGGTGTGGGAGGCGCTGGCCGGTGCGGCCGTCCTGCTGGCGGTGACCGTCTGGCACCTGCGTCGGCGGGCGGCGGCCGACCGGGGCCCGCTGATCGAACCCGCCCTGTTCAAGGGCCGGGTGTTCTCGGTGGGGCTGGCCGCGACGGTGGTCTACTTCCTCGCGATGGGCTCCTTCTTCTTCGTGCTGGCCCTCTACCTGCAGCTGGGCCGGGGCCTGTCGCCCTTGGAGTCCGGGTCCGTCTTCCTGGCCCTGGGCGCGGGCTACTTCGGCGCCTCGGTGGTGTCGTCGCGCAAGGCCGCCTCGGTCACCGCCCGCAGGGTGGCCGTCGGCCCGCTGACCCTCGCGATCGGCTACGCGGCGGTCGCCCTGACCGCCGACCGCCTGGACACGACGGGACACGTGCTGTGGCTGCTGCCCGCCCTCCTCGTCGCCGGGCTCGGCATGGGCCTGACGACCGGCCCGCTGACCAACCTGGTGCTGGGCGCGGCCGTGCCCGAGCACGCGGCCTCCGCCTCCGGACTGCTGAACACCGCCCAGGAGGGCGGCGCGGCCGTCGGCGTGGCGATCGCCGGTGCGGTCTTCTTCCCCACCCTGGCCGACGCCGGCGGCTCGGCGGGCGCCTACCCGCACGCGTTCGCCGTCACGCTCGTCCCGCTCATCGCCCTGGGACTCCTGGCCTCCGCCCTGGTCCTGGCGGCGCCGGGCCGCACCGCACGGCACTGAGGGTCCCCACCACCAAGGAAGGCAGGCGTCATGCCGTACGTCACCACCCGGGACGGGACCCGGCTCCACTGCACCGACTGGGGCGAAGGACGTCCCGTGGTGCTGCTCAGCGCCGCCATGGCGGACTCGCGGATGTGGGAGTTCCAGGCACCGTTCCTGGCCGGTCAGGGGCTGCGCTGCGTCACCTACGACCGGCGCGGCACCGGGCGCTCGGACGTCCCCTGGAGCGGCTACGACTACGACACCCTCGCCTCGGACCTCGCCGACCTGCTCGACCACCTCGACCTGCGGGACGTCCTGCTGGTCGGCTACGCGGCGGGCGGCGGTGAGGCCGTGCGCTACCTGTCCCGGTACGGCGCCGGGCGGGTGGGGAAGCTGGCGCTGGTCGCCTCGACCACGCCGTTCCTGCTGCGCGCCCCGGACAACCCGGACGGCCTGGAGATGGCGCTGTTCCAGGAGATCGAGAAGGCCATCCGGACCGACCGGGCCGCCTGGCTGAGATCACTGACCTGGCCGTTCTTCGCCGGCCCCGAGGCGGATCCGGCGAGCACGCCGCTCTCGCCCCGACTGGCCGAGTGGCTGACGGACCTGGCCATGGACACCTCGCCGCGGGCCGCCACGGAGATCTACCGCACGTTGTTCACCACCGACCAGCGAGCGGAGACGGCGGCCGTCCGGGTGCCCACCCTGGTCGTCCACGGCACCGCCGACCTCGGGGCGCCGTATCCGCTGTGCGGTCCCCGCACCGCGGAGCTCGTTCCCGGCAGCACCCTGCTGACCTACGAGGGCGCGGCCCACGGCCTGTTCGCCACCCACGCCGACCGTCTGAACGCGGACCTGCTGGCTTTCGCCAAGCAGTGACCGCGAGGGCGGGGCCTCCCGCGTTGCCGCCGCCCGGCCCCGGCCGGGCGGCGGCCGGGCATACCGCCCGGCCCGCGCCCCGCCCTCCCCTCGCCCCCACTCCCGACCCACCTCGCACACGCGCCTCACACGCCCGCGGACCGGGGCGCCGGGGCATGACCGCGGGCGCGGCGCCCGCAGTCACGCCGAGGGTGCCCGTGGCGCCCGGCCCGGCGCACCGCGGGCGTCCGCGGCGGGCCGGGCGTGCCCTCGGCCCCGCGTCCCCATGCCCGGCGTGTCCCTGCCCTGCCTCCCCGTGCCCGTGCGCCTCGTCGGCGTCAGCCGCACGTCAGCGCTGTGACAGCGGTCGGCGGCAGAGTCGATGTCGTGGGTCCGGAGCCGCAGGCGCGGCCCCGGCCCCGGACCCGCCGGCGCCGTCCCACGAAGGAGTACGCCCGCATGGCAGATACAGCAGCCCCGGTCCCGACCCGGGCACTGATCCTGGCCAACCCGGCCTCCGGCAGCCACAGCCCGGAACTGGTGGAACAGGTGCGCCAGTTGTGCGACTCGTACCTGGAGCGCACCGAGGTGCACCCGACCACCGGACCGGGTGACGCCACCGTCGCGGTGCGCAGGGCCCTCGAACGGCACACCGGCGCCCCCGACCTGGTCGTCGTCATCGGCGGCGACGGCACCGTCCGGGAGGCCGTCCAAGGCCTGGTGCCCGTCTCCGGGCGCGCCACGCTCGCGGTGGTGCCCGGCGGCACCGGCAACTCCGGCTACAAGATGCTGTGGGGCGACCGCCCCTGGACGGAGTCCCTCAAGGCGATCCTCACCGACTCCGGCATCGGCGGCAGCGCCCGCCCGCGCCGCCTGGACCTGGCCCGTCTCGCCGAGACCCGTCAGTACGTCTACCTGGGCGCCTGCTCCGGTGTGATCGCCGACGCGCTGATCACCGCCCGCGACCTGCCGCTGACCGGCCGCGAGCGGTACGCCCGTGCCTTCGCCGACACCGCCGCGGGCTACGCGCCGTACCCGGGCCGGGTCACCGTCGACGGGCGGGTCGTGCACGAGGGCCCGACCGTCCTCGCGAACGTCGGCGGCGGTCCCTACCGCGGCGGCCGGTTCAACGTCCTGCCCGACTCGCTGCTCGACGACGGCCTGCTCGACGTCTGCGTCATCGGCGACGGGATCGCCGCGGCCGACGTGCCGCGGCTGACCCTGACCGCCGCCCACATCGGCCACCCCGCCACGCGGTACGCGCGCGGCCGGACCATCACCGTGGAGCGCACCGACGGCCGCCGGCTGCCGCTGGAGCACGACGGCGAGTACCAGCACGGCATCGGCTCCACGGCCACCTTCGAGGTCCGCCCCGGCGCCCTCCCTGTGTGGGCGCCGGCCCCGGACCGCCCCGAGACCCCCTGAGACATCCAGAACCCCCGTCGTACCGCGCGCCTGGCGACGGCACGTCGGGTCAGCCGCACCAACGGAAACGAGGAGAACACGCATGAGCGACCTGACCACCACCGTCGACCGCTACCTGGCCATCTGGAACGAGGCGGACGCCGACAAGCGCGCGGCGGCCATCGCCGAGCTCTTCACCGCCGACGCCCCGTACATCGACCCGCTCGCCGCCGTCGAGGGCCACGAGGGCTTCGGCGCGGTGGTGGCGGGCGCCCGCGAGCAGTTCAAGGGCCTGACCTTCGAACTGCACGGCACGGTCGACGCCCACCACAACCAGGCCCGGTTCCAGTGGGGCCTGGTCACCGAGCCCGGCGCCGAGCCGATCGCGATCGGTTTCGACGTCCTGGTCGCCGACGAGGCGGGCCGCATCAAGGCCGTCTACGGCTTCCTGGACAAGGTGCCGGCCGCCTGAACCCCTCCCGTGGCGGCGGGAGCACCGGCCGACGGTGCTCCCGCCGCCGCTCCCACCCGCCCGGAGCGACCAGCCGCCGGCCTCGGCACGCCCCGGCCGGCGTACGGCAAGAGAGGTGCCTCGCGCCATGACGGCAGTACTCGGTGAGAGCGTGGCCAGGGCGCTGTGCGACGACTGGGGGAGCACGGCGCCCAGGCGTCCTCGCCGGCCCACCGACACCCCGCTGCGTGAACTGTCCCAGTGGGCGGCGACGCTGCGCCCCGAGCACATCCCGTGCCGGGTGCTGAAGCTCGCCGCCAGTCAGGTGCTCTCGCAGGCTGCATCCATCAGGGCCGGGCTCCAGCACCCGCTGGGACGGCGGTTGGTGGCGGCCTTCGGGCACCCCATGCAGCGCGACCCACGCACCGCCGCGGGCGTCTTCGCCGCCCTCGGGTCCTGGCTCAATCTCGACGACACCGCCTACGCCGGGCACCTGTCGAACTCCACCGTCGCGGTACCGCTCGCCTTCGCCTACACCCGCCGGCTCGACGGGCTGTCCCTGCTGACCGCCGTCGTCGCGGCCAACGAGTGCGCGGCCCGCATCACCGCCTCGGCCACCCTCGGCCCGCTGCGCGGCCAGAGCGCCGTGCACACGCACCTGGCGGGCGCGGTGGCCGGCCGGCTGCACTGCGACCGGGCCCCGGCCGCGCTCTTCGAGAACGCCTTCGGGCTGGCCTTCGCCATGCCCAACTGGCCCCTGATGCGCGCCTTCCTGGCCAGCGACGCCCGTCTGTTCAACACCTTCACCCCGGTGCGCACCGCCATGGACGCCTGCGACGCGGCGTACGCGGGGCTGCGCGGCGCTCCCGACATCGTCGAGCACGAGGACGGCTTCCTCGCCCGGTTCGCCACCGTGCCGCTGCCGCAGGCGGTGGCCAAGGGGCTGGGCCGGCGCTGGCACACCGACACGCTTTCCTTCAAGATGCACCCCGGCGGGCCGGGCATCGACGCGGCTGTGGACTGCGCCGCCGAGATCCACCGGGAACTGGGCGGCCTGCGGCCCGAGGACGTGGCCGAGGTGGTCGTCGAGGCGTCCCTGTACACGCTCTTCGCCGGTGAGCGCGCCGCCCGGTACGTCAACGGTCCGGGCTCTCCGCTCGGCGCCCTGGTCCTCGACGTGCCCTACCCCGTCGCGACCACCCTGCTCACCGGCGAGTTCACCGTGGACGACTTCTCCTCCCCGCACCTGGACGACCCGGCCCGCTGGGCGCTGGCCCGGCGGGTGCGCCTGGAGCACGACACCGAGATGACGCGCGAACTGTTCCTGTCCGACGCCCCGTTCGGCGAGGCGGTACGGGAGGCGGGGGAGCGTGCCGTGCCGTGGCTGCGCGGCTTCGGCGGGGACGAGCTGGTCGACCTGCTGGGCCCGCTGAGCGCCGACGACCGGGACTTCTCCCGTGCCACGAAGGCCACCGGTGCCCGGGTCACCGTCCGGCTGACCGACGGCCGTACGGTGTCGCGCACCCGGCTGATTCCGGTCGGTGCGGCCGGCCCGGAGACCCGGGTCCGGCACGCGGACCTGGTGCGGGAGAAGTTCCTGTCGGTCGGCGGCCCGCACGAGGTGTCCGACAGCGTGGACCGGCTGCACCGCATGCGGCCGGGCGCCCTGCGTCGCTGGATAGAGGCCGCCTTCCTGGACTGAACCGTCCGGCCCGCCGCCGGCCGGCGTGGCGGGTGCGGCCAACGGAGCGGTTCACCGGCTCCCGCCGCACTTTCCCGGCCACACGGTCCTACCGCGCCGGCACCGACAGCAGGGCGAAGGCGTCGAGGATCTCCTCGACCCGCTCCACGATGTCGGCCCGGTCGTTCTGCACCCAGGAGATGTGCTGGGCGCCGAACAGGGCGGAGACCAGGGCCCTGGCCAGGGCCTCGGGCACCGCCCTTTCCGGCAGCCGGCCCGCGGCCTGGCACTCCTGGAGGAGTTCGACGATCAGTGACGTGAAACCGACGTACGGGACCGGCATCTCCGCCTTGATGTAAGGACGTTCGATCTGCAGGCGCGCCCCCGCCTTGACGTAGACGTCGTCGCGGAACCCGCCCGCGGTGCGCAGCATCACGTCCACCACCGTCGAGGGCGAGGAGTGGTCGCCCTCGAGCGCGGGAGTGACGATCTCGTTGAGCCTGCGGTAGAACTCCTCCGTCACGGCGACCGCGAGGGCCTCCTTGTTGGAGAAGTGGAAGTACACCGCGCCCTTGGTCATCTCCGCGCCGTCGGCGATGTCCTTGATGGTGACGTTCGGGTAGCCGTGCCGGGCGAAGACCTCCGCGGCCGCGTCGAGGATGGTGCGCCGGGTGCGGATGGCGCGCTCCTGCTTGAGGTGCGAGGTGTCGTCGACCGAGGTGCCGCCGGAGATGCGCGAGGTCTGTGTCGCGTCGCTGTGTTCGCTCATGACGTCCATTCGTGCCGTGCCGTCCGCTGCTTTCGGTGGCCGGTTCGTGGGGGGATTGGGCCGGGGCACGTGCGGACGCTTCGCGGGTTTCGCCCCTCTGACCAGCAGGGATGACCGATCATCCGCTGTGCTCCGCCCGAGCCTTGCAAGATACCTTCCCGAAGGTATATTAATTTCGTGCCGAAGGGCGCCGCACGTCTGTTAGTTCGCATGGTCCTGGTTCTTCCAGTACGGGGGAGGCGAATCCCAGATGTCAGTCGTACTCAATCATCCCAGCATCCCTCAGGCGTCAGCAATGGTTCACGCCTGTGATTCGTTGAGCTTTGCACGTCCCGTGACGCGTGAGCTGGTGCACCGCAGCTCCGTCGCGGAGGTGTTCGTCACCGACGGTGCCCGTGCCGGTGACCGCGAGTTCGTCGTCGCCGCCCAGTGGCCGCGCGACCACGCGCTCTACCACCCGGACGAGAACGGTCTGAGCGATCCCCTGCTGCTCGCGGAGACCCTGCGTCAGGGGATGGTCTACGTCGCCCATCAGCACTGCGGTGTGCCGCTCGGCCGGCGCTTCATCGGCCGCGACATCGACTTCGAGATCACCGACCCCGCCGCCCTGCGGGTCGAGGGCGTACCGCTCTCGGTGTTCCTGGTGGGCGAGTGGACCTGGGACGGCGACGACGCGCGGGGCAGGAGCGGGGCCCGGATGGACTTCCGGCTCGTCGTCGGCGGCCGCGCGTGCGGCTGGGGCACCATCAGCATGCTGATGGTGGACGAACGGCGCTACCGCCTGCTGCGCCGGCTCGGCGGCGGCGCCTCGGACGCGCCGGCCACCTTACCGGCGCGGACGGCCGCCTCCGGGGCGCCGCGCACGCCCCCGCATCGGGTGGGGCGGCTGCGCTGGCGGGACTGCGTCCTGGAAGAGGCCGCGAGGCCCGACGAGTGGCGGTTGCGCGTGGACCGCGACCACGCGGTGCTCTTCGATCACCCCACCGACCACATCCCGATGATGGTGATGCTGGAGGGCTTCCGCCAGCTCGGCCACCTCAAGGTGCACGAGGCGTGCGACGGCCCGTTCGCCGACCTGTCGTTCGCGCTGGCCCGGACCACGGTGCAGTGCCTGGCCTTCGGCGAGTTCGACCGGCCCACCCAGCTGGTGGTCGATGAGTGCGCGTCGGGCGCCCGTCCGCAGGAAACGTTTCAGCTGTCCGTCTCGGCGGTCCAGGGTGACACCGTACTGGCCCGCGCACGGACTGCCTGGGCCTGCGTGGGCACCCGCCCGGCGGCGGCCGTCCCGGCCTCCTGGTAGCGGCGGCCCACCGGCCCGGACCCGGGGCCGCACGGTCGTCGGGGCTCAGGCTGACGCGCGTGTCCCCATCGCGCGCGTCAGCACGCCCCACATCGCGGCGACGCTGGGCCCGGACCGGTCCGGGCCCGCGCAGACGCCGGTCCACAGCGCGGTGCAGAACGCCGCGACGATGAGATCGGCCAGGGCGTCGGCCGGCGGTGCCCCGTCCCAGTGCCGTCCCCGCTGCACCTCGCCCACGAGTTCGAGCGCGATGCCATGGGTGTCGCTCAGGAGAGGAGCCACCGTGTCGGCCGCCCGAGCCGCCTCCACCTCCAGCCGCAGGGCCGCCTGCGCCCTGTGGTCGGTCTCGAAGAGTTTGCCGAGTCCGAGCACCAGGGCCTCCAGCCGGCTCGTGGCCGGCTCGGGCGAGGTCCTGGCCCCGTCCAGCAGCGTCCGCACGCTCCGGGACAGATGTTCCGTCAGCGCGGCGGCCAGCTTCTCCTTGCTGGAGAAGTGCCCGTACAGGGCGCCCTTGGTCAACCCGATCCGGTCGGCGATGCGCTGCAGGTTCGCGTTCACGTAGCCGTAGCGTGCGAACTCGTACGCGGCGGCGTCGAGGACGCGATCGTGCGTCCGAAGGGCACGCGCCTGCTTGACCACGCTGATCACCTCCTTCACCCCGGCCCGGTGGTGAAGGACCGGCCGAGAAAGATTCGTTCCCGAACGAATTCTAGTCGTGGAGTAAAGGAGAGCGATAGGTGAACCGGCGTCAAATCTGCACAGGCCAGGGGGCACAGGGTGGCGCGCCGCGGGCGCGCGGACAACTGGCGGGCGCCGTGGCCTCCGCCGCGGCACACGCGTCGGCGGCGGACGCCACCGGCCGGCTGTCCGCGGAGACCGTCGCGCTGCTGACCCGCGCCGGCTTCGCCCGTCACTTCGTGCCCGGGGGCTGGCACGGTACCGAGGGAACCTTCAGCGACCTCCTCGCCGAGGTGGCGGCCGTCGGCGAGGGATGTGCGTCCGCCGCGTGGTGCGCCGCCTTGTGGGCGACCCACGGCAGATACGCCGCCCACCTGCCCCTCGAAGGGCAGCTCGACCTGTGGGGCCGATCGCCCGATGTGCGGATCGCCGCCGGACTGCGGCCCTCCGGCTCGGCCGCCCGCTGCTCCGGTGGCTGGCTGCTCAGCGGCACCTGGGAGTGCGTCAGCGGGGTCGCGGACGCGGACTGGCTGCTGCTCGCGGCCCCGGAACCGGACGAACCGCGGTTACCTGGCGGCCGGTGCCGGCTCTTCGCCGTCCCCGCCGCCGAGATCCACGTACGGGAGACGTGGCGCAGCACCGGAATGCGCGGCACCGGCAGCCACACCGCGGTCCTCGACGGCCCGGTGGTGGTACCCGACCACCGCACCTGCTCGCTGTCGGACGTGCTGGCGGGCTCTCCCGGGCCCGGACGGTCCCGCTGTCACACCGCCCCGGCGTACCTGGGGACGGGACTGCTGCTGTGCGCGCCCGCCCTCGGGGCGGCCCGCCACGCCCTGCGGGAGTGGACCGCGTGGGCCGCGCGCAGGGGAGCCGGCCGGCCCTCGGAGCGCGCCACGCTCCAGCTGACGCTGGCGCAGTCGGCCGACGACATCGAGGCCGCCGAACTGCTGCTCGGGGACGCGGCGCTGCGGGCCGACTCGGGCACCCGCGCCGAGCGGGACGTGGCCCGCAACCGCCGGGTCGCGGCGGCCGCCGCACAGCACCTGGTCACCGCCGTCGAGCGGCTGTTCCGCGCGGCCGGAACCCACGCATGCGGCGGCTCGGGGCCGCTGGAGCGCACCTGGCGCGACGTCCACGTGCTGGCCGCGCACCAGGCCGTGCGCCGGGAGACCGCGGCGGCCCTCTACGCCGACTCGGTGTTCGCCGACTTCGAAGACCGTCCCGAGCAGGCGGCCGAGCTGCCGGCGGCCTGCTCGGCGGCCGCGCCCCGGTTCACGGCGCACTCCGCGCCGGCGGAGGTGGTCGCCGGTGTTCACTGACACCCGCAGCGGGCGCAACCGGTCCCCGCGACCCGCGACGCCGCCTCTCCGCCCCACACCCTCCCGGCCCGCTGCGCGGGCACGCCCCGAGGGCCCCCGCCGGCTGGTGTTCTTCGACGTGGACGAGACGCTGATCGGCCGCAAGAGCGGCCCGGACTTCCTCCGCGACCACTTCGCGCGGATGCACGGCGCGGACGGAGTGCGCCGGGCCGACGAACTGCTCGGCGCACTGGCCGGTCTGCCCCGCGCGGAGGCCAACCGCCGTTTCCACAGGGCCTTCCGGGGCTGCCCGGCCGCGGAGGCCGAGGCCGCGGCCCGCCGGTGGTACGGGGAGCACAGCCGGGCCGACGGCTTCTATCTCCCCACCACACTGGCCGCGCTGCGCCGGCACCGGGCCGAGGGCGCGTCCGTCGCCCTGGTCTCCGGCACCTTCCCGCCGCTGCTGGCCGTCATCGCCGAGGCGGTCGGGGCGCGGTTCGCCCTCGGCGCGAGACTCGAACGCTGCGGGCCGCTGCTCACCGGCGAACTGATCGGCCCCCCGGCCATCGGCGAGGGCAAGCGCACCCTGGTGCGCCGGCTCCTCGCCCGCCACCCCGACATCGACCCGGCCGACTGCTGGGCCTACGGCGACCACCCCTCCGACCTGCCCATGCTGCACTGCGTGGGGCACGCGGTGATGGTCGCCCCGGACGGGACCCACACCACCGTGCCACCGCACGCCGCCGGGACCGACGGAGGCGGGTGACCGCGGCGGACCGCCGTCCGGGGTCTCGGCGGCCTGGCCGCGGGGATCGGGGTGGTGCGGCGGGGCGGTGCCGGCGCCGCCCCTGAGGTGATCGGGCCGGGACACGTACGGAAGTCGATGGAGATCACCGTGACCCGCCCGGGAACAGGCGCTTGGCGTTGGCGGTGGTCAGGGAACGCCACGTGCCTCCTTCGGCCGGTGACTCGGCCGCGTCGACCGCCGCGATGTGGGCGTCGGCCAGTGCGGGAGGCGTCCAGCAGTAGTCGCTGCCGAACAGCACGCGTTCCGGTTCGGCGAGGTTCAGCAGCGCGGGGACCTGGCGGGGGAAGGCAGTGCCTGCCGTGTCGTAGTACAGGCCCCGCAGTTGTTGCACCCCGTCGGGCGCGGGGGGCCTGTGCGACATAGCCCCCCACTCCGTCGGGCGATCATCTGCTCCGCCCACCGGTCGACCCGAGCGCCACGAGGATTGACACCACACTGGCCGCTCGGGCAGTCCGGTCCGACCTGACGCACCTCGTGGTCCTGCTCGGTGGCCTGGCGGCGTCGGTGCAGTGGACGGACCGCCTGTCCGTCATGACGCTCGCTTGACGCTCGGGACGTCCGCACGCGGTCGGCCGGCCGAGAAACAAACCTGACCTGCTGTTTTGCAGGATGAGGCCGATCTTGGTGTTGTGGGTCGACTTGTTTTCGTGGGTGCAAGGGGTGGAGCACGTCGCATGCCGTACGAACGCCTCTGACCTGCGGCTCCGGTCATTGCCGGGAAGGCGGGCGTGTGCTGCCCCCGGGGCATCGCGGGGCAGCGCACGGCAGTCCTGACGCTCATGTGACGCTCGCGCTGATAAGGCGTCAGCCCATAAGCCCTACGGGTCTCTGTTACTTGTCGACCAGGGACATGTGGTGCTCGTTGTAGCGGTCGCCCTGCACGCCGATCCGGCCGGCCAATGCGTTCAGGTCGGCCAGTTCGTCGGCGGAGAGAGGAAGTTGAGTGGCGTCCGTGTTCTCCTCGACGCGGGACAGGCGCCGTGTCCCGGGGATCGGGACGATCGACGGGTGCTGGGCGAGGAGCCAGGCGAGGGCGACCTGGCCGGGTGTGGCGCCCTTGGCCTGGGCGAGCGTCGCGACATGGTCCACCAGAGCCTGGTTCGCCGTGCGGTTCCCCGCGGAGAACCGGGGGATGGTGGTGCGGACGTCGCCGTCCGTGAACGAGGTGGACGCGTCGACCGTTCCGGTCAGGAACCCCTTGCCGAGCGGACTGAACGGCACGAAGCCGATGCCGAGGGCCGCACAGGTGGGCAGCACCTGCGGTTCGGGGTCCCGGGTCCACAGCGAGTACTCGCTCTGCACCGCCGTAACCGGATGCACCGCGTGAGCGCGGCGGATGGTCTGCGCGCCGGCCTCCGAGAGCCCGAAGCAGCGCACCTTGCCCTCCTGAACCAGTTCACCCACCGTGCCGGCAACGTCCTCGATCGGTACGTCCGGGTCGACGCGGTGCTGGTAGAAGAGGTCGATCGTGTCCACTCCGAGGCGCCTGAGGGAGGCATCGGCCACGGCGCGGATCTGTTCGGGGCGGCTGTTGAGCCCGGCGGGCGCGCCGTTCTCGATGTGGAAGCCGAACTTGGTGGCGATCACCACCTGGTCGCGCAGCGGTGCGAGGGCTTCTCCGACGAGTTCCTCGTTGACGTACGGGCCATACACCTCTGCGGTGTCGAAGAACGTGACGCCGCGTTCGACGGCGCCGCGGAGTACGGCGATCATGTCCTTGCGGTCACCGGGATTGGGGCCGTAGCTCTGGGACATGCCCATGGCGCCGAGCCCGATCGCGGAGACGCGCAGGTCCCGCCCCAGCGTTCGTGTGTGCATTGTTCTCCTCCTTGCCGGTCGACCCACTCGATGAGCCGAGTGGGTCTGTCCTGTCGAGTCGGACCGTCAGTTGCCGTGGTCGAAGGTCAGGACGATGCGTTCACGCAGGGCGCCTTGTTCGAGTCGTATGTGCGCGGCTCCTGCGTCATCCGCGTCGAAGGGCAGGGCGGGGCGCAGGGTGATCGTGCCGTCTTCGGCCTGGTCGCGGAGCCGTACTGTCGCGTCGCGGTCCCGGTCCCGTTCCCGCACGTTGAGGTGTTTGACCGTGATGCCGCGTCCTGGGTCGCCGTCCCAGGAGCGCAGGATGCCGATCTGGCCGCTGTCCCGGACGGCGGGAGCGATCTGTTCGTGCAGCAGGGCCGCGTCCGCCACCGCGTCCACCGGGCCGCCTAGTTCCTTCAGTGCGCGCTCGGCGATGCCGGGGCCGCGGGGCACGAGTGTCTGCGCGCCGAGTGAGCGGAGCAGGTCCGCGTCGTCCTCGGCCGCGACGGCTACTACGTGCAGGCCCTCTGCGACACCGAGTTCGACCAGGTAGCCACCGACCGAACCTGCCGCGCCGGTGACCAGGAGGGTGGCACCCGGGGGCAGTCGGAAGGCGTCGAGCACGTTGCGGGCGGTGAGCGCGTTGTTCAAAAAGCCGGCCGCCGCGGCGCTGGACGCGCCGGTGGGGGCCAGGACCACTGATCGTGCGGAAAGGGCGAGATATTCGCTGTAACCGCCGCGGCTGCCCAGATTGTCCACGAACCCGACGACGTAAGCACCGGCCACCAGGCCCCAGCGGGGATTCACCCCGCTGCCGACCTCCTCGATCGTGCCGGCGACCTCCATCCCGGGGACGAACGGGGGCGTCTTCCCTTGGTACATCTGCCGCAGCTGCCCGGAGCGGAGCATCGCGTCGACGGGGTTCACACCGGCGGCGAGGACCCGTACCAGCACCTCCTGTGTTCCGGGGCGCGGGTCGGGAAGCTCGAACGGCCGCAGCACTTCGGGGCCGCCGTACTCGCTCAGTCCTATGACTTTCATCCGGGAGTTTCCTCACGTTCCTGTGTTCGCCGCGATGTTCGGCAGAGAGGTGAATTACCGCGTGGGCGACCCACGCCGTAATTCACCGTACCCAGTGTTCAAAGTGGGGAGGGGGGAAGGATTTTTCCCAGGTTCGGTTTCTCCCCCTCCCTTACAGATTCGTAGGCTGCCGTCAGCGAGCCGGCGGGCGGTCTGCGGCGCTCATGCCGGTGGCAAACCGAGGCGTGTAGTGCGCTTCGAGCCGGGTGGTCTCTTCGTCCGTCAGGCTGATGTCGAGGGCCGCGGCGGCGTCCGCCAAGTGGTGTGGCTTGGATGCCCCGATGATCGGGGCGCTGACCACGGGATTCGCCAGGACCCACGCGAGTGCGACCGTAGCCATGGACACGCCGCGTGCCTGGGCTACCGACTGCACTTCTTCGATGATCTTCCGGTTCGACTCTTCTTCGACGAAGAGGCGCCCGTATGCGGGGTCGGTCTCCGACCGTCGGGTCTGCTCACCCCAGGGCCGGGTGAGCCGGCCGCGCGCCAGCGGGCTCCATGGGATGCTTCCGACGCCCTGATCTGCGAGCAGGCCGAACATCTCCCGTTCCTCTTCACGCATGAGGAGGTTGTACTGGTCCTGCATGGACACGAACCGCGTCCACCCGTGCAGATCAGCGGTGTACTGCAGCTTGGCGAACTCCCAGGACAGCATCGAGGAGGCGCCGATGTAGCGCACCTTGCCCGCCTTGACGACGTCGTGGAGGGCCTCCATCGTCTCCTCGGCGGGCGTCTCGTGGTCAAGTCGGTGGATCTGGTAGAGGTCCACGTAGTCCGTACCGAGCCGGGTCAGGGACGCGTCGATCTGCTCCATGACCGCCTTGCGGGACGTTCCGGATCCCCCTGGACCGGAGTGCATGGGGTAGAAGAGTTTGGTGGCGAGCACGATGTCCTCGCGGCGCGTGTACTTTTTGATCGCGCGCCCGACGATCTCTTCCGAGCTGCCGAAACTGTAGACATTTGCGGTGTCCCAGAAGGTGATGCCCAGGTCGACGGCTTGTCGGAATATCGGCTCCGATTCCTCCTCGCTGAGTGCCCACTTCAAAGCGTTCGCTGAATCACCGAAGGTCATGCAGCCGAGCGCGAGGCGACTGATAACGAGTCCTGAGGTTCCAAGTCGTGTGTACTTCATGGCGGTATCGAATACTCCGGTTGATGGATGTGGGAGGTGGTTCTGGGAGTGCTCCCTCAGGCCAAGTCGTCGCGACTCGACTGCTTGACGAATACGGCATGGGCCACGACGCCGAGTGCGATCGAGGCGACGGTGACGATGCCCAGAGGGAGGACGGCGTGGGCGCCGCCGACGCCTACGAGCGGTGCGGCGACTCCTCCGAGCCCGAAGCGGGCGCAGCCGAGTGCCGAGGACGCGGTGCCCGCGAGTTCCGGGTAGTCGGCCAGGGCGAGCGACGTGGTGGGGGGTGCCGCGAACGCGACCCCGGAAGCGAGGACGAACAGGGAGGCGAGCACGACGGGCAGAGGCAGGTTCCACAGTCCGGTCGCGAGGAGCCCGACGGAGCCGACGGCGGTCATGGCAAGGCCGATGACGAGCGCGCCGCGCTCGGACCACCGCTCGGCAGTGCGGCCGCCGAGGTAGCCGAAGGCCATGAAACCGGCGGAGTTCGCACCGAAGGCGACGGAGTATGCCTGCGGGGAGAGCCCGTAGGCGCCTTGGAGGATGTAGGTCGCTCCGGAGAGGTAAGCGAACAGCGCGGCATAGGTCAGACCCGTGATGAACACGGAGCCGACGAAGAGGCGGTCGGAGAACAGGCGCCGGAAGTCGCGGCCCGTCTGTCTCATGCCGCCACTGGTGCGCTGATCCCCGGGAAGCGTCTCGCCGAAGATGATCAGGGTGGCCACCAGCAGCAGCACTCCGAGCACGGCGAGGAAGAGGAAGGTGCCGCGCCAGTCGGTGATGCGGGCGAGTTGCCCTCCCAGGACGGGGCCGACGATCGCGGCGAGACCGCCGAGGACGGTCAGTCGCCCGAAGTAGCGGATCAGCGCACCGCCTTCATAGACGTCCCGGCCGGCCGCCTGCGCGATGACGATCCCCACCGCGCCTGCCAGCCCCTGCACGAGCCGGGCGATCACCAGGGTCACGAGGTTCGGGCTGATCGCGCACAGCACGGACGCGGCGATGTACGCGGCGATGCCTGTGAGCAGCGGTGGGCGGCGTCCGAACCGGTCCGACAGCGGCCCGGCGATGATCTGCCCGGCAGCGAGCCCGATCAGACAGGCGGTCAGGGTGAACTGTGCCTCGGAGGTGGCCGCGCCGAGATCGCTCGTCAGCGAGGGCAGGACCGGCAGGTAGAGGTCCATCGAGACGGGGCCGAACACGGTGAGCAGCATCAGCAGCGTGGACAGGGCCGGCCCGACGTGTCGCGTGGGCGTTGTGGCCGGCCGGGGACCAGTCGGCCGTGTCGCCTGGTCGTTCATGCGACGGCCTCTTCGGTGTCGGGAAGGGTGCCGCCGAGGCCGGCAGCAAGGACTTGCAGGTCGCGCCGAAGTGCGCGCCGGTGCATCGTGTCCTCCTTGGTGATGGCGGTTGTTGTGGCGGGTGCGGTAGCGGCGGACGTCGTTCTCGGCGGCGCGGTACCCGGCCAACGGCCTCCTGTCGCCGCGCTACCAGGCGTACGCTTCGGGAGCTTCGCCTCCGGGACCCGGCCAGATCTCGTCGAGCGCGCGGAGCGTCTCGGGCGCGAGGGTCAGGTGCGGGGCTCGCAGCGATTCGGTCAGTTGCTCGGGGGTGCGCGGCCCGACGATGGTGGTGGCGACGGCTGAGTTGTGCAGCAGCCAGGCCAGTGCGACGTCCGCCGGGCGCTCGCCGAGATCCGCGCACAGGGCTTCGTACCGTTCGAGCTGCGGCCGGTTCTGCTCGACGGTGGACAGGAAGCCGGGAGATGAGCGTCGGCCGCTGTCGGCCTTGCGCAGGGCGCCACCGAGCAGGCCGCCGCCCAGCGGACTCCACGGGATCAGGCCGAGACCGTAGTGGCGCAGAGCGGGAATCAGTTCGAGTTCGATGGTGCGGGCGTTGAGGTTGTACAGGCTCTGCTCGGACACGAGGCCCAGGAAATGCCGCTTGTTCGCTTCCTGCTGTGCGGTGGCGATGTGCCAGCCGGCGAAGTTGCTGCTGCCGACGTAGGTGACCTTGCCCTCGCGGACGAGTTGCTCCATGGCCTGCCAGATCTCGTCCCACGGTGTCGAGCGGTCGATGTGGTGCATCTGGTACAGGTCGATGTGATCGGTCTGCAGCCGTCGGAGGCTGGCCTCGGCTGCCCTGCGGATCTTGTAGGCCGAGAGATACTTGTCGTTCGGGCCGGTGCCCATGGGCTGGTAGAGCTTGGTGGCCAGCACGATCCGGTCGCGCCGGCCGCCGCCCTGGGCCAGCCAGCGGCCGATGATCTCCTCGGAGAGACCGTAGCCCTCCGTCATGCCGGGGGACTGCGGTCCGCCGTACACGTCAGCGGTGTCGACGAAGTTGATGCCCTCCTCGACGGCCCGGTCGAGGAGGGCGAAGCTGGTGGACTCGTCGGTGACCCAGCCGAAGTTCATGGTCCCCAGGCCGAGCTTGCTGACCTTCAGGCCGGTCCGGCCGAGGTGGTTGTAGATCATCGTCATGAGTGGTCCTCCCTGTCCGGTTGGCACTGTGGTTCGGGCCCGGCACGGAGCGCTGTACGCGCTGCAGCGGCCTCGACGACCGTGTCGTGCCGGGGCGCCCGCGGGACTGGTCGTCGCCCGTACGAGCACCGAGCATGTGCGGTCGTCAGGCGTACACGGGGCACATTCGTCGAGGTCTGCCCTGCTCAAGCGCGATGGTCCGGCCGGGAAAGGTACGGAAGCCGATGGAGATCACCGTGACCTCCCCGGGAACAGGCGCTCGGCGTTGACCGTGGTCAGGGAACGCCACGTGGCCCCTCCGACCGGTGACTCGGCTGCGTCGATCGCCGCGATGTGAGCGTCGGCCAGTGCGGGAGGCGTCCAGCAGTAGTCGCTGCCGAACAGCACCCGGTCCGGTTCGACGAGGTTCAGTAGCGCGGGGACTTGGCGGGGGAAGGCGGTGCCTGCCGTGTCGTAGTACAGGCCGCGCAGTTGTTGCACCGCGTCGGACGACGGGGGTTCCTGTGCCGGCAGGAACAGCCGCATGAACTCGTCGACGCGGTCGGCGAGGACGGGCAGCACACCGCCACAGTGCGGGACGATGACGCGCAGGTTCGGGTGACGTGTCAGCACCCCCGCCATCACCAGATCCGTGACAGCGCGAGCTGTGTCGAAGACGTACTCCACCATCGGTCGCGGCCTGCCGAGCGCCGACTGCTCCCACCCCAGAGGGGAGGTGGGGTGCAGGAAGACCACGGCCCGCCGGCGGTCCAGCTCGGCGAAGACCGGTTCGAGGCGCTCCTCGCCCAGATACACGCCGTGTGTGTGCGTGAGCAGGGTCACGCCGTCCGCGCGCAGTGTGTCGAAGGCGAAGCGGATTTCCTCCAGTGCGCCATCCACGTCCGGGAGGGGCAGCGACACGAAGTTGCCGAAGCGGTCCGGGTGTTCGCGGGTCAGCTCGGCGGTGTACTCGTTCACGCGCCGGGCGAGGAGGCGGGCCGCTTTGTCGTCGCCGAAGTGGACGCCGGGGGAGGAGATGGACAACATCGCGGTCGTGATGCCGTTGCGGTCCATGAGGTCGAGGTGGGCTTCCACCGACCAGGACGGCCAGCTCCCCATCCCGTCGGGGTGGGTGTGACCCGCCGCCGTCGCCTGCCGGACGTAGAAGTCGGGCAGGAGGTGGGCGTGGACGTCGATGAAGCCGGAGGGCATGACGGGGTCCTTCCTCGTGGGTTTCGTGCCGGGCCGGTGGCGTCGGCTCACTCCACCTCCGTTCCGGCCAGCCGCACCTCCTCGTAGTCCAAGGTGGTCTGGAGCCGGCGCAGAACGGTGTCGTCGATCCGTTGCTCGTCGCGCAGCCGGACGACGGTCCCGCGCTTGTGGGCGATGAGGGCGAGCCTCAGCGCGTTGTAGTGACGGTTGTGCAGCAGGGCGGGGTCGCCATCGGCGCCCGCGCCCCGCGCCCGCACGGCGGCCAGTTGGGCCTCGTACTCCTGACTCAGCCACTCCGCGACCCGTGGGGACGTGCCCAGATCGGCGGCGAGCCGAGGCAGTGCCTCAAGGGCCTCCTCGCCGGCCTTGGTCTCGGCCAGGAGTTCTTCCTCCTCTACGGAGGTGTCCCGCGGCAGCCGGGCCCAGCGCACCACCCCTGGCAGCAGCAGTCCCTGCCCCACGAGCGTCACCACGATGACGCCGGAGGTGACGAAGACGATGAAGTCACGGTTCGGGAAAGGCGCACCGGAGTCAAGAATCTCCGGTACCGACAGGGCCACGGCCAGGGACACCGCCCCCCGGAAGCCCGCGAACCCGCTGACAGTGCGCGCCCGGTCGCTCATGCGCCGCAGCCGCTGCTCCGGTCGCCGGTCGAGCGCGCGGATCAGGTAGGCGGAGCCGAACAGGAACGCGAACCGTACGACTACCAGCACCACGCTGACCACACCGATCGCGATCAACGCGTCTGTGAGGTCCGGCCGGCTCATGTGCCGTAGCGCGTACTGCAGTTCCACACCGACCAGGACGAACAGCGTGGCGTTGATGATGAACGTGGCCAGCGGCCAGAACGCCAGCGCCTGCCGACGGTGCTCGGCGCGGATGATACGGGGCGCGACCTGAGCCATGATCAGCCCACACACCACGACCGCGAGGACCCCCGAGGCATGGATCAGCTCGGCGAGCAGATAGGCCGTGAACGGCGCCAGGATCATGACGAGATTGCCCAGCAACGGGTCCTGGAGGCGGCGCCGCAGATTCATGTTGACCCAGGCGACCGCCACGCCCACGGCAGCCCCACCGCCGTAGGCGAGGAGGAACAGCGCCCCGACGTGGGGGACGGTGAGATGCTCCTCACCGACGGTCAGACCGACCGCCAGGCCGAAGATGACCAGCGCGGTGCCGTCGTTGACGAGACTCTCCGCGCGCAGCACCGTGACCTGGCGACGCGGCAGCGCGCGGGCCAGCGCACCGACCGCCGTGGCGTCGGTGGGCGCCACCGCCGCGCCCAGCACCCAGGCGGGCCCCCATGGCAGCCCCAGCGCGTGCCCCGCGGCCGCCACGGCCCACGCGGTGAGGATGACCAGGAGTGTGCTCATCAGGACGATGCCGCGCAGGTTCGAGCGGATCTCCCGGCTCGAGGTCGTCAGGCTCTCCCAGTACAGAAGCACGGGAAGGAAGAGCAACAGTACGACTTCGGGTGGTAGTTGGGTCTGACGGACGGCCGGGACCAGACCGAGCAGGGCACCCAGGGCGAGCAGGACGACGGGCGGCGCGACGCCGAGACGCTGCGCCAGGACGTTGCCCGCCAGCACGGCCACGCCGAGGAGTACGACGAGTTCGAGACCGAGCATGGGACTTACTCCTGTGAGAGTTCGGGTGCCGGCGGGGGCTCGGCGGCCTCCCACCGGATCGTCCCGCTCATCTCGGGACCAGGCGCAGCGTCGTGGCGCGGGAGGCGACCATGGGGTGGACGTATGCGCCGCCGTAGTGGCCGTACTTGGTGCGGTAGGCGGTGTCGATACGGTCGTTGGTCTCGTCGTCGCGTACGTCGGTGAAGGCGACGTCCTTGTCGACGCCGCCGGCGCGGACGTGCCCAGCACGGCCGGCGCGGGCCGTACGCCACCAGCCGCCGTCCGTGCCCCGGAAGGAGCGGACGTACAGGTCGTCACCGTCGCGGACGACCCAGACCGGCACCGGCGCGCGCAACGTGCCGTCACGCCGCAGTGGGGCCAGTTCCAACTCCTCCGCCTCGGCGATGCGTTGGAGCTCGTCGCTCGTCCATGTCGTCATCGGTGGTTCTCCGTCGGGCGCGAGGTCACGGATGCAGCAGCGTCTTGATGGCGCGACGCTCGTCCATGGCTTTGTAGCCCTCGGCGACTTCGTCCAGGGGCAGGGTGAGGTCGAAGACCCTGCCGGGGTCGATACGGCCGGACAGGACGCGGTGGATCAGGTCGGGCAGATAGGCCCGCACGGGCGCGGGACCGCCGCGCAGGCCGACGTGGGAGAAGAACAGTTCCTGCCCGTCGATCCGCACGCCGTGCGGCATGCCGACGAAGCCGACGTTGCCGCCCGGACGGGTGGACCGCAGCGCCTGCTGCATTGACTGCTGGGTGCCGACGCATTCCAGCACCGAGTCGGCGCCTGTGCCGTCCGTCAGCTCCTTGACCCGTGCCACCCCCTCATCACCGCGCTCGGTGATGATGTCGGTGGCACCGAACTCCCGGGCCAGCTTCTGACGGGACTCGTGCCGGCTCATGGCGATGACACGCTCTGCACCCAGTTCCTTCGCGGCGATGACGGCGCACAGGCCGACCGCCCCGTCACCGACCACCACGGCCGTCGCACCGGGCCTGACCCCGGCAGCCTTGGCCGCGTACCAGCCGGTGCCCATCACGTCGGACAACGTCAGCAGGCTCGGTATCAGCTCCTCGGTCGGCTGCTCCGGTACGGCGACCAGGGTGCCTTCGGCCAGGGGGACGCGGACGTACTCGGCCTGGCAGCCGGTGACCCACTCCGCGTGCTGACAGGAGGTGTGGTAACCGGCGCGGCAGACCGGGCAGGTGTTGTCGGATGCGACGAAGGAGCCGATGACGAACTGGCCGGGCTCGACGCCCGACACCTCGCTGCCGACCTCCTCCACGACGCCGACGTACTCGTGGCCGATCGGCTGCGGCTCGTCGACCGGCATGACGCCGCGGTAGCTCCACAGGTCGGAGCCGCACACGCAGGTGGCGACGGTGCGGATGACGGCGTCCGTCGGTGCGGTGATCTCCGGCTCGGGACGGTTCTCCACCCGGATGTCGCCGGGCGCGTGGATGACGGTTGCTCGCATGGCGTGCCTCTGGTCTTCGATGGGTCGGGTTGCGGAGGCCGGGCGTGGGAGCGGGGCAGACGAGGGGCCCGCGCCCTGGGAGCGACGGGTGGGGCGGATCTCAGGCCGACTCGTCTGCCTTGTCCACGATCGCCTTGAGCTGGGTCACCGCTGACATGGCGTTGGGCCACCCGGCGTAGAAGGCCAGATGGGTGATGGCCTCGACGAGTTCGTCCTTGGTCACGCCGTTCTCCAGCGCCTTGCCGAGGTGGAAGCCGAGCTGGTCGGTGCGGTGGAGGGCGACGAGCGCGGTGACGGTGACCAGGCTGCGGTCACGTGGGGACAGGCCCGGCCGCTCCCAGATGTCACCGAACAGGACCGTGTCGGTGACCTCGGCGAGCTTCGGGGCGAACTCGTGGATCGCCGACGGCGCGAACTTCTTCCGGTCGGTCATGTGGTGGTGCTCCTGGCGGGTGTTTCGGATCAGGGCGCCTGGCGCTCGGCCGGGCATTCCTGGGGGATGTGTATGTGCCTGTCGTCATTCGCCGGTCGCGTGAAGTGCGGAATGCGGGTGATGTCCGGAAACAATTCCGCCCGCGCCCGACGGGACGTCTGCTTCCCTTTCCTCGACCCTGGCCTCTTCGCGCGAACTCGCAAAGGGGAGAGTTCCACTCGAGGGGGGACTTATCCAGGGGAGAAATCCTTACCCCCCTTGGCTCGGGACACGTCGGCGCGTACCGGGAGCCGCGCCGTGCGGACGTCGTCCGGCTCGCGGGCAGCGACAGAGGGACGGCTGTTCGAGCGCCGTCGGCCGACGCGGTTCGACCGGGGGACGATCGCTCGAAGTCGCGCACTCCGTCCCATGACGGACTGCGCCTCCTCGCGTCGTGGGGCGCGGAGCGACCTGGGGCACCGTGTGGCGGTGCCGCTCGGCGCGACGGACAGGGGAAGGATTAGCCCCTGGATGCATCCCACCCGGGCCGGAATGGACTGGGCGATCGCCCGGAACAGGCAGCGCGCCTGTGGGAATTGTCGGCGGACCTCACGGGCGTGAACGCTGTGAGGTAGTCCTCCTCCGGCCTCTCCGGTCCCGGAGAGGCCGGAGGCTCACGCGACGGTGTCGGACGCCGTCCGCTTCTGTTCCGCCGACCAGGAGGCCAGAAGGCGCAGGGCGTCGTGGGACGGGGAACCGGACTCGGCGTTCCAGACGATGATGTGCTGCTCGGGATCCGTACCGCACGTGAGGGTGTTCCAGTCGAGCGTCAACTCGCCCACCACCGGGTGACGGAGCTTCTTCGTGCCCTTGTCCCGCATGGCGACGTCATGTTCGGCCCACCACTGACGGAACTGGGCGTCGCGGGCGGAGAGGGTCTCGACCAGAGCGGCGAGGCGCGGTTCGCCGGGATACCGTGCGCTCTCCATGCGCAGGTGAGCGATGGCCAGTCGGGTGACCTCCTCCCAGTCCGCGTACAGCTCGCGCATCCAGGGCTCGGTGAACAGCAGCCGGATGAACACACGCTCTTCTTCCGGGTAGCGGCCGAAGTCGGTCCACAGCCCTGCGGCGAGCTGGTTCCAGCCGAGAACGTCGGTCCGTCGGCCGATGACGAAGGCAGGAGTGGCGGTGAGATCGTCCAGCATGCGCTGCAACTGCGGATCCACCTGCTGGCGGTCGCCCGAGAACGGAGGGCGCACCCTCTGCCTGGTCGCGAGATCGAAGAGGTAGGTGTGCTGAGCCTCGTTGAGCCGGAGCACCCGGGCGATGTCGTTCAGGAGAGCGGCCGATGCCTGGAGACGACCCTGCTCGATGCGCGTGTAGTACTCGGTGCTGATCGAGGCGAGAAGAGCCACTTCCTCGCGGCGCAGCCCGCTCACACGCCGCCGTTGCCCGCCGCGGAGCCCGACTTCGGAGGGACTGAGTTCGGCACGGCGGGCCTTGAGGAACTCGCCCAGCTCGTTCAGGTGCGGGTCGCGGTGCATGATCTCCAGCCTCGCACAAGGGCCCGGCACTGTAAGTAATGGGGAGGTAATTCTCCCCCGGATTTCGGCTGCCGGCGCACGAGAATTTTATCTCCCGCTCATGTGATTACACGAGGTGAGACGCGGGCCCGGTACGCGCCGTGGGCGTACCGGGTGGCCGGGGATCATGCGGTGCTGTGTGGTGTCAGCTCAGTGCCTTGACCAGTTCCTGGGCCAGGGGGACGGCCGAGTAGGGGTTCTGGCCGGTGTACAGGGTGCGGTCGACCTCGACGTGCGGGGTGAACGGGTCGGCCTCGCGGTAGTCGGCCCTGAGCTCGTTCACGAGCCGGTCCTGGAGCAGCCACTTCGCGCGGTCCGCGAGACCGTTCTGCTTCTCCTCGGCGTTGGACAGCCCGGTCAGGCGGTAGCCGGCGAACGGGGAGGTCCCGTCGGTGCCGATGGTGGCGAGCAGGGCGGCGGGGCCGTGGCACACCAGGGACACGGGCTTGCCGGAGCCGAGCCAGTCGGTGAGCAGCCTGCCGGAGGCGCCGTCGTCGGGCAGGTCCTCCATGGGGCCCCAGCCGCCGGGGTAGAAGACGGCGTCGTAGTCGTCGATGTTCACGTCCTCGATCCGCATGGGGTGTGCCAGCTCGGTGGCCTCACGCAGCGCGGAGCGCATGCGCTCCGCGCCCTCCTCGCCGCCGTTGAAGTCGGGAGTGAGGCTGAGGGCGTCCACGGTGGGCGGCACGCCGCCGGGGGTGGCCGCGGCGATCCCGTATCCGGCCTCCTTGAAGACCTGGTACGGGCCGATCGCCTCCTCGGCCCAGAAGCCGGCCGGGTGGCGGGTGCCGTCGGCCAGCGTCCAGTGGTCGGACGCGGTGATCACAAAGAGGATCTTCGTCATGGGGTGTTTCTCCCGGTGGTGATGTCAGCCGTTGAGGGCTTCCTGGAGGACGTGGCTGTCAGCGGCCTGCCGCATGCTGACCGCCTTGCCGTCGCGGACGGTCCACAGGTGGATGAAGCGGACGTCGGCCTTGTTCCCGGTCTTCGTCTCAGCGTGGTAGTGCCCGAACACGAAGACGTGGCCTTCGTCGTCCGCGTAGAACTCCTCCGGTACCGCGCCGAAGAACTCGTAGCTGGTCATCGTCGCGCCGAAGAAGTTCTTCGCCACGTCGTCCCAGCCGTGGTAGACGCCGCTGTTCGGGAATCCGGGGGTGATGTCCCAGACGAGGTCCGGCGCCATGACCTCGCTGGTGACCTCCGGGGCCATGCGGGATTCGTACACCCGGCGGATGAGGGCCAGGCTCGGGGATTCGGACACGGTTCACTCCTCGTGTGCGTGGGGTGTTTGTGTGGCTGTTGCGGGAAGTCCGCGTGGTCAGGCGGCGAGGGTGGCGCGCCCGGCGCGGAAGATCGCCGCCTGACGGGCGACGCGCGCAACCAGGTGCTCGGCGGTGGCGATGTCGGAGCGGTGGACCGCATCCGGACCCGCGTCGGTCGGGCTCTGGGCGCCGGCGTTGGTGAACCCCGCGGCGAGCTTGTCCACCCAGGCGTGGGGAAACCAGCGCTTGCTACTGGCCTGGGCGAACGAGTGGAAGGCCGCCGAGGCGGTGCCCATGTACGTGGCGGAACCGAAGATGATCGCGTCAGCGGCGTCCAGCTGGGCCCACTGCTCGTCGGTGATCGTGTCGACGGAGATCGAGACGACCTCGGCACCACGATTTTCTCTGTCCGGGTGAACCGAGCTGTGCGTCGGAAGAGTGCACTGCTATAGGACGGCGAAGAAATTCACCATCTTGCTGATCGCTTGATCCACGTACTCCGGTACGTCATACATGGCGATGTGCGTCGCGCCCTCGACGACGAACAGCTCCTTCGGGCCGTTGGAAAGCTCGTAGGCCTGATCGCTGAAGATCTTGGTGTCCGCCTTGCTCCCCGCGATGAGGAGCATCGGCTGGGTCAGCAGTTCCGGAATCTGGTCGAAGGCCGAGAAGGCATACATCCTGTCCATGCTGCTCAGCAGGAAACGGCCCTTCGAGCGGGGTTGCTGACCGCGGGGCGTCCTGTAGTAGTCGTACCCCTCACGCAGGAGGTCCGGGGTGTTGTCGTCGATCTCTTCCAGCGTTTCCGGGACGAACGGGGCGTAGGCCGGGTCCGCACCCCTGGCCTCCGCCGTGCGCTGCTGGGCGACCATTTCCAGCGTCTTGATCTGCTCGGACACCGGTGACAGGTGTCCCAGGAAGCCTCTGGAGCCCTCACCCATCGGAGCCGCGCTGACGGTGGCCACCGCCTTGAAGCGGCGTTCGGTCTGCGCCACGCTGATCGCGTAACCGCCGCCGGCGCAGATGCCGAAAACGCCGATCCGTTCGGTGTCGACGAACGGGAGAGTGGTGAGGAAGTCCGCTGCGCAGCGGGCGTCCTCGACTCTCGCCGTCGGGTCCTCCAGAAGGCGAGGCTCGCCGCCGCTTTCTCCTTGGTAGGAGGAGTCGTAGACCACAGTGACGAATCCGTGCGCGGCCAGCCGCTTCGCGTAGTGGCCGATGGTCTGTTCCTTCACTCCGCCGGCCGGGTGAATTCCGACGAGAGCCGGGTATTTCTTGTCCTCTGAGAAGTCGTCCGGCAGGTGCAGGTGTGCCGCGATTTCCACGGCCTTGTTCTTGAAGGAAACCGTCTCGATCATGGCAGTCTGTCCCTTTTCGTCATCCGTGACCCGCCGGCGGTGGTCCTGGCACCATGGTTCGTCGAGGCCGTGATGATGTCCACGTGTGTGAGGGGGAAGGAATTTTCCCCTGGATGCGGATTTCCGGGTGGATGAATCCTTTTCCTTGGTCCAGAGCCTGGCCAGGAAGAGGTGAGGGGCTCCTGGTCCTCAGTTCCGTGCGAGGAAATCAGTCATGAGCCTGCCACCCCTGAGGGCGTTCGACGAACGGCAGGTGTCCGGTCGGGAGCGAGTTGCTCGGCGATGACGTGGGCCTGGTCCGGGGTAAGGGCGTTCAAGGCTGCTTCACCGAGCCCCATCAGGTTCAGGTACTCAGCGAGCAGTGTCTGCTGACCGGACGCGAACAACTGGTGCCAGACGGAGGCTGCGAGATCGGTGCGGGTTTCGGCGTACGTGAAAGACGCGCTCAGCACGAGTGAGCTGATCGCGACGGGGCAGCCGAGTGAGTACCCACTGACTGCGAATGTGTCGAGCCCTTCCGCGCCGGCAGCCGCGACCAACCGTTCGGTCAGTTCGTCGATGTCGAGGGGGTTCCGGGCCTTCGGGGTGGCGCCGGTGCTGGGTCGATCGTCGCCCGCATCCGCGACGACATCGATGCAGGACTGCTCGGCGCCGACGTGGACGCCGATGGGCTCGCGGCCTTCTATGCGGCGGTCATCCAGGGGATGAACCAGCAAGCGTGCGACGGGGCCGCCTGGCCGGGCGCACCACACCGATCGGACTCGACATACCTGGTAGTTTCCGCAGCTCGTCCAAGTCGACATCTTTCCGATGACGCATCATGTGGAGTGCGTGGCGATTCTCGAACCTGTCGGGAAGGGCTCCTGACCTGCGCTTTCCCGGAGATTGGCGGTGGTGGGACAGCATGCCCCGATCCGTTTCCTCAAGTTCTTCGGGACACCCGAGAACTCCTCCCTGAAGAGTCTTGGCGAGCTTGCGCACTCGCTCCGGATCACCGGGGGTCGGATCCTTGTCCAAAGTTGCTTGATCTCCTGCTCGTAGGCTCGGAGCGTGAGCCACAACCGAGCGACGCCCGGCGACGACGCTTCTGATCGACCTCTCCCGGAGTGGTCGGGACCAGAGTTGCAGCATCTGGCCGAGCACAGGCCGGAGGAGCTGTACGCAGCGGTGGAGCAGTTGTGCCGGCGGGCGTCCGCCGAGGGGCCCGGCGGCGCCTGCGTGGCGCGGGCCGCCGGGCGGATCGCCGAGACCCTCGCCGACACGCGCTCGCGGGACTGTGCGACGTTTGCCGTGGACATTGTGGGCCGGCTGCTGCCCGTCGAGGCCACGGATCGTGGGGAAGCCGACCGGTTGCTGCGCTCGGTGGCCGCGAAGCTGGTCAAGGCTCAGCGCCTGCGGGACCTCGAGCCTCTGTTCGGCGAGTTGCCGGACGGAATCCCGAGTCCGGCGGTGGAGCTTCGGGCCTGTCTTCTCGGAGAGTTGGCGCTGATCGGTTCAGGGGCCGGCCGGCGCACCCTGGACGCGTACGCCGAAAGGCTGAGTGAGCTGGGACACCCGCTGGCTCGGTTGCCCAGGACGCGCCTGGACATCGAGCACCGCTTCACGGTTCGTGTCCGGGGACTGGGGCCGATCAAGACGCCGACGCAGCTCCGGTCGCGTTTCCCGGAGGTTCCCTCGACCGACAGCGGTGCCGTCGCGGGCGGCAGGGCCAGTGACACACGAGACGACGGGCGGGCGGAGGCGGCTGCCCGGCCGTTCACGGCCGGCGGATGGGCCTGTGAGCCTGAGGCACGGTTCTTCACGTTGCCGAGCCCGCTCAACCCTGACGACTTCGGCATGTCCTTCATCACGGAACTGCCCCTGCGCTGTCTGGCAGGTGAGGGCGGGCGCCGGGGCAGCGCACTCGCCTGCGCGACGACGCCCGACGATGTCCTCAACGAACTCTTCTCGGCTTCGTACCACGGCGGAGTGAACGGCCAAGGACAGGGCGGCGCGTACGCGCGGCTGTATGCCTGGGAAAGTCTGTACGCGCTCATGGGGCTGCCCGCAGGCGTACCGTTCCTCGAAGCGGTGCGGCAGGCCACAGATCACCGGTGGCTGCGGTTCATGGCGTTCACGGACTGGTTCCACCACGACACGTCGGACGCGGCCTTCGCCGTACTCGATCCCACCCGGACCCGGGTCACGGTGCTGGCGGCGACCGATACCGACGTCGACCGTGACGTTCTCGGGTAGCCACGGCGCGGACTTGGCTCTCCGGTTCGACGCCGTGATGAGGCAGGTACAGAAGCCGGTGCGGAAGCAACGCCGACCGCTGCTCGATCGGGCACGCGAGGGGCACGCTTGGTCCTCTCCCGACTTCCCGGTGGTGGCCGCCCCTCCCGGCCCGATCGAGCCTGGTCCCTTCTTACGCGGTCGTCTGCGGCTGTCGCGCTGATACGGCCCTCACTGCCGAGCCCGAGACGAGCACTCCTGACAGGGCGATCAGACTGGTCAGGATGTCCTGGATCTGTGCCGCCGGGGTATAGACGATCACGATGACGATGAGCAGGGCCGCCCAGCCCTTCGGGCGAGCGATTGACAGTACGGAGCGAGTTGGAGCCACACTCATAGCGGTACCTCCTGGTACTCAGTGCTCGCCCCGCCGATCTTGCCGCCAAGCCGGTTCGGTGGGGCGGGCTTCCTGCTTGAGACCCATAGTGAGGCCTCTTCCGCCAGGACGTATCTTGAGCGGCCTCGGAAAGGTCCAGGGTCCCTCGGACGGACCATGGTTGGGGCGATTGCCGGTAGCTCGTGCGCCCTGCGGCCCACTCGGGGCCAAGTCGGCATGCGCCATGCCCGTTCCGCGGTCACCGTCGAGGTCACCGACACCACGTGCCCTCCCCAGGGGACCCTCCGGACGGCCGCCGCACCCCACGCGCGGCGAACCGTCCGGGAAGCCTGCGTCCCACTCACCGGCGGCGCGTCATACGCCGTACCCGGTGCCGGCAGCGGTCCCGCCAGGTCGGCCGCGGCGAGCCGTGCAACGCGGCCAGGATCAGCGCCCGCTCCTGCGGGGTGGCCCCACGCGCGAGCCAGATCAGCGACAGGTGTCGTACGGTGGTCCGCGCCAGCATGAGCGCGGCGGTCACCGGACCGGTCGGGCCGGGCAGGGCCGGCAGGTGGTCCTGTGCGAGGTTCAGCAGTTCGTGCAGCGTGTCGAGTGACATGTCGGCTCCTCGGCCGTACGAGGTCCTGCCCCGCCCCGGGCTCAACTCGCCCTGTGCGGAGGCCGGTCGGCGACCAGCGCCCCCAGCAGGCCTCGCAGACTGATTTCTTCTCGCGCTCCGCACTCCCGCATCCGGAGAACGGACGGCCGGGACCATGACGACCTGGCAGGATGTGGGGAATTCTTCAGCGCGGTGAGCCGGGGGAAGTGGTGAAGAAATCGGCGAACGCGCGGCCGCTGCTACCGGGACGCGGCCGCCGACTCGACTGGACGTCTGTGGCGGACTGTCACGACCGCGAAACGCGTCCGGAGACCGCGTGGTTGTGGGAGGCCCTGGCGCACTGGACGGCGGAGCACGGCGACCCCGAGACCGCATGCCAGCCGCTGAACGGGACGGTCGGGAAGTGGTTCGGCGTCGGCGCGTCCGCCATGACGGCATGGCGCAAAGGCGAGTTGTGGAACCTCGAATGGTTCGCCATCGTGCGCGCCCGGGTCGGCTGCGACCCGGCCACCTGTGATTCGCCGTACGCGGACGAGGACGAGCTGAGCAGGAAACTCGAACGCGCGGATCAGGAGGAGAAGGCACACCGGCGGTCCGTCCTGGCGTCCTCCCGCCTCCCCTCGCCCCGCACCGGCACGCTCAACGCCCGGCTCACCGGGATGCCTGCCCGGCCTGCCCGGGCCACGGCCCCTTCCGTCCCGTCCGACGAGGACGAGATCCGCGTGGCCCTCCGCAAGGTCGACCTGGCCGACCGGCGGACCGTGCGCGCCTGGGAGGCCGTCGTACCCCTGCTGGACGACCGCGGTCGGGCCGGCGTTCACCTGCGTGACGTGTACGTCACACGCAAGGCCCAGAAGGTGCTCGTCAAGGGTCTGAGGAACCAGTCGGTCAACCGTGGCTCACAGGGCAGCGCCGTGCTCGGCGAGCCGGGCACCGGCAAGAGCTGCGTACTGTGGGGGGTGCGGGAGGAACTGCGCGAAGCGGGGTGGACGGTCGTGGCCGTCTCGGCGGCCGCCCTGCTCGGCACTCCGGACCACCCGGCGGATCTGAAGCTCAGGGAGCTGGTGGCAGCCCTTGAGGCAAAGCAGTCCGCCGTGCGGGCACAGCAGGGATCCGGCCGCGTCGCCCTGTTGCTGGACACCGCGGATCTATTGCTCCACGACGACACGGACGAGGGACGGGACCGGCTGGTGGCTCTGGTCCGGCGCGCCCGCGCGCTGGGCGTGGCCGTCGCCATCGCGTGCCGGTCGGTGGAGGCACGCAGACTGGAGGAGCGCGAGCCGGCGGGCACCGAGGCACTGCTGATCAAGGAGCACCTCGAGGGCTACGACGACGGCCGCACCGCAGCGAGCGCCGTGCAGCACGTCGGCGCCCCATGGGAGCCGGACTCCGAACTCGACCGTGCCGTGGAGGCCTACCTGCGGGTCTTCTGCCGCGACCCCGGCCTGCCGAGCCCACGCGAGGGAGGCGGACTTCACGGACGGAGTCCCGGGGAGCCGCTGGCGCAGCGGATGCGTTCCACGCTCGTGTACGCGGCGGCCCGAGGACTGCCGCTCGGACAACTGATCCGGCACCCCCTGTCCCTGCGCATGCTGTTCGACGTCTACGCCCCGGCCGGGCCACGCGACAGGGACCTCGACGTCACCGACCTCTTCCGGGAGTACTGGGCGGCTCGTGTGACCGAGGACGTCCGCCACGCCGTGTTCGGCGACGAGCCGACGGACGAAGAGGCCGGGTGGAACCTGTCGGAGGAGGTACGGGTACTGGGCCTGGCGATGCTCCGCGAGGGCAAACCGGAACTGCGCCACGCTGACGCGGTGACCGCTCTTGTCGCCCATGCGGCGCTCAGGCGGCGGCGCGCCGAGCGGGCGGTGTCCGTGCTGTTGCGCCGGGGCGTGCTGCGCAAGGTGGAGGGCGGTCGCATCGCCTTCCACCACCAGGCGTTCGCCGAGCACGCGGCCGGTCAGGCCTTGCGGGCCGCCGAGCGCGGGCTCGTCGCAACGGCCGACCGCGTCACCGACCACCCGGACGACCTGCTCCTCGCGGAGGCCGCCCGGCACGCCTTTCACCTCGCGGACCGTGAGGGTGCGGCGGGCTGGTACAGCGCGCTGGACAAGCTGATGTGCCACGATCACGCGGCCACCCGCCTCACTGCGCTGCGCATTCACGCCGGCCTGCGCCACCCGCCGCAGGACGCGGTGCGCGCGGCCGTCGAGACGCTGCGGAACGCCGATCCCTGGCAGACCACGTCGTACATGACGGTGCTCACCGGCACGAGCAATCCGGCGCCGGCGGCCTGGCCGCGCACCCTGCGCGCCATCTGGGAACGCGAGGACCGCCAGGACCGACGCCGGGTCCTCATCGCCGTCACCCACCTCGCGTACCAGCAGCCCGACGAGGTCGCGACCTTCCTCTCCGCCTCGCGCCTGCTCGGCTTCGAGGAGCGGGAACTGCTCGACTGCCTTCCGCTCGGCCGGGACCTGACCCTTCTCCTGCTGGGTCTCCACACGGCGTCGCCGGAGAAGTGCGCGACCGCGCTCACCAAGCTGCTGAACGCCGCGGTCGCCTTTCGCAACAGGCCGGCCCTGCTGCACACCCTGGCGGCGCTGTCCCACCTCGCCGCCGAGGACCCCACCCGGTACGGCAAGCACATCGCGAAGCTGCCGGAACTCCTCGACGGACTTCAGGAGAAGGCGTGGCAGGCGAGCCTCGACAAGCTCCTCCCGGTGGCGGCCGCCGCCTGGGCGGCCGGCTTGCGGACGGCCACCGTTCCGGAGATCGAGGAGGCTGTCGGACGTGTGGTGGAGGACCTGTCGGCCGGTCCCCCCGGCCCGTCCGCCGCCCTGCGCCTGCGTGCCCTGGCCGAGGTGCTCGCCACTCGGCCCTCCCGACCGGTCCAGCGCTTCCTGAAACTACTCGCCGGCGCCGCCGGCTCACCCGAGTCGGCCGAGCACATCGCCAAGTATCTGCTGGCGCCCCTGCTGTCCCAGGAGTCGGCCAGGCAGGGCGTCACCGCCGCCCGCGACTGGTGCCGGCGGCACCTGAGACCCACCGAGACACTGGACGTCGAACAAGGCACGACGGGTGTGATCGCCAAGGCCCTCGACAGGGACAAGGTGCCCCTGCCGGCCGAGACCATCGCCGCCTGCCTGTGGCAGCCCCGGGACCCGGACCGCTTGTCCGATTCCAGCCTCCGGCGCTGGCTGAGCGACCCGTGGCCGCACTCCCTCACGGTGGCGGCCGCGGCGGGCCGACACCCCGTCGCCGAGCGCGCCCTCGCCCTCCACGTCACCACCGCCCCGCCCGCCACCGACGGCTACGCGGTACGGCTGCGGGAGGCCCTCGGCCGCCGTGCCGCGGACCAGCCCGACCGCCTGCTCGGCCCGCTCCACGAGGACGCTGTCCGCAGCGGTGACTTGACCGGCCTCAAGCGGCTGGCCCTGCTCGGCCCCGAGATGCTGACCGGCGTCCTGGAGGATCCCGGTCACCGGGAGACGCTGATCGCGATCGGCAAGACCCTCCAGGAGTCCCCCGTCGGCCTCAAGACCATCGGGCTCAGACTGGAAATGCTGGCGGTCACCCAGGGCGGCCTCCTCCCGGTGACCGTCGACGAGTCGCTCGCGTGGCTGACGGCCACACGCAACGGGGAGATCCACAAGACGGTCCTGATGGGCATCGGCGAACAGCTGCACCGGCAGGCGGTGTTGTGGCGCGGGCAGGACCCGCTGGCCAGGCTGGAACCCGTCCTGCGGGCCGTGGAAGAACGGGGTGGGGAGGCGAAGAAGACGGCCGGTCCGCCGTACGATCACCACGGCCGCCAGTTCATGCTGGCGGCCAATGAGGCGTATCTGCTGAGGATCGCCCTGCATGCTCACTTCGACGACATCGAGTCTCGCCCGGTGGCCGAAATCCTCGCGCCACTGGAGAAGTTGGTCTTCGCGGATCTCCCGGTCCACCTCCCGGAGGGTGACGGGGAAATCGCCCTGCCCGCGTGGCGCCGCCGCTTCGAGCACCTGCCTCACCTGTGCTGCCGCCTCGCCGCCGCCGGCCATCGCGACGCGGCCCGCGCACTCCTGGACCGCGTCCTCGACTTCACCAACGGGGTGCACCCTTCCGGCAAGGGCAACTGGCGGGAGCGCCTGGCCGACGACTGGCGGTTCTACCTGCGGGTGGTAAGCCTCGAGGACCGTGAGCGCCTGACAGACACGATTCTCGGCTTCGCCCGGAAGGACATCTTCTTCGCCCGGCAGTTGGTGGAGGTGGCGGCCCAGAGCCTCGGCGACATATCGCCGGAGCTGTACGCGTTGATGCGCGACGAGGCGACCCCGGCGGCGCTCATGCCGGCTCTGCGCAGTACGGCGTCCTGGGCAGGCCGTGCGGGGCATGGCGGGCAGTGGACGGAGGTCTTCGCGGAGGTGGCGTGAGAGGCGGTCGCCCGCACGGGCGCCGTCGTGCCGTTTCCCGCTCGTACGCCACTCGGCTGCCCGGCGGTTCCGACCGTCGTCCGGATCCCTGGGGGCCCGCTGCCGTCAGGGGCCCGAAGCGGCCCCCAGGGGTTCCAGTTCACTGCTCGCACGCCTGGCACGTCGTCCCGTGAGGTGGGTGGGCCGTCATGCGCGCCGTCGGGCCCACATCGGGGTGACGAACGCGATGAGGACGGCTGCGATGCCGATCTGGAAGATGTGGCGGATCCAGTCGATACCGCCGGTGTCGCGCACGCCGATTGCGGTGGCGAGCGCGTTGCCGGCGACGGCCCCGATGATGCCCATGATGACCGTCAGCCACAGGGGTATGGGCTGACGTCCGGGAATGACGAGCTTGGCCAGCAGGCCGATGATGAGTCCGGCGATGATCGCCCAGAGGAACGACACGACAACTCCTTCCGTTTGCTGCCCTTTCGGGCATCACACGTGTGCCCACGGAAGGCCGTCATAAGCGGGGTCGGGAGGAGAACTCCGCCGCGGTGGCGGCCGGATGCTGTCCGCCACCGGAGTGAAGTGGCGGTCCCGCATGAGGTCGCCGGTTCGGGCGTGGCAGGTATCCCTGCTGGGTGGCGAGCCGCCGGAGGGCTGGACGGCGCCGGCCGCGGCCCCCGGCCTCAGAACGACAAGGAGTGGAGAACCCATGGGACACGGCGGAAACGTCATCCAGGAACTGACCACGGATCACCGCGAGGTGGACGACCTCTTCGCGCAGATCGAAGCGCTGCCCGGGGCCGACGAGCGGCGACGTGAACTGGCGGACCGGCTCACGATGGAGCTGATCCGGCACTCGGTGGCCGAGGAGGAGTACCTGTACCCGGCGGTGCGACGGTACGTCGACGGGGGAGACGATCTCGCCGACAAGGAGATCGCCGACCACGGCGAAGTCGAGCGCATGCTCAAGGAACTCGAAGACTGCCGGCCCGGCGACGGGCGTTTCGACACGCTGATCCTGCGGCTGAAGAACGCCGTCACCGCCCATGTCAGCGACGAGGAGAACCGGCTCTTCCCGATGCTGGCCGACGTCTGCTCCGCCGATGCCCTGACGAAGCTCGGTGAGGAGGTCCGCTCGGCCAAGGAGCACGCGCCCACCCGCCCGCACCCCTCCGCGCCGGACACCCCACCCGCCAACAAACTCCTCGCGCCCGGCACCGGCATGGTCGACCGCCTGCGCGACATGCTCACCGGGCGCGGAAAACAGGACTGACAACCCGGACTGACGCGCGCGGGCCCCGCCCGGCCACGGGCGGGGCCCGGTTCGGCCCGACGCGGTCGATCAGCCGCCGCCGGCCCGCCGAAGGCGGCGCCGGACGGTGGCTCGCCCGGCGTGTGGGCGAGACGGGCGGGCATCCGTGTAGTGCCGGCGCCACGAGGAACAAGCACGCGGCCGGCTGGGTACTGGACGGCACCGCACGGGAGGAGCGGCCGGTCCCGGCACGGTCGAGCTCCAGACCGTCGCGGACCCCGCCGCCTGCCGCAGCCTCACCGCGTTGCTGCGGCGCCGGGGCGGCGGTGACCGGCTCCTTGCCTACTGGGAGCGGCGGGCCTGGCACGACGTGAACGGTGACGACGTCAACGCGTACCTCAGGGAAATCGCCGGCCTGGAGATCACCGCCAAGGACTTCCGAACCTGGCACGCCACCGTCATGGCCGCTGTGGCACTGGCCGTCTCCCACCCCGTGGCGCGCAGTGAGACCGCCCGGCGCCGTGCCATCGCCCGGGCCACGCGCGAAGTGGCCGGGTACCTCGGCAACACGCCCGCGGTCTGCCGGGCTTCCTACATCAACCCGCGGGTGATCGAGCTGTACGAGGAGGGCGTGACGGTCGCCGCCGTGCTGCCCCACCTCGGCGACGAGGGCGCATACGGCATCCCGGCCACGCATGGACCCGCCGAACGGGCCGTGCTGCGCATGCTCCGGAGCGGACGCCCTCCGGAGATCGAGTGACAGGAACAGTAGAAATGATTTTACCGGCGAGCGACAGCTCGGAGGTGAGGCAGCGGGCCGGCTGATCGCTGCGGACAGGCAGGGCGCCCACGCCTTTCGACTGGTGGAACCGGTTGAGGAGTTGTGGGCGGCCTATCGCGCTCGGATGCCGGAGCTGGTGCGGTGCGATCCGAGAGTGCTCGACGGCCTGTGACAACTGCGGCTCCGGCTGGCCGCCGAACGGTGCGGTCTGATGCCGGCCGGCGGGGGATGGATGATCGGCGACAATCCCGGGCACGACATCGCGGGTGGTCGCGCTGCCGGGCTGCGGACGATGTGGGTCGGCGGACAGGACCGTTGGCCCGGCGGCGGGTTGCGGGCCGACCGGACGGTCGTGGACGCGGCGGCTGCGATCGGTCTTCTGCTGGACGGGGCTCCGGGCGCACCACTCCGATAGCATGTTCGATCGCGTGACGATCACACTCATCACAACTAACAAATCGACTAAAACAATTGATACCTATAACAACGCGGATTTTCTCGCGCATAAGACGCCGAATCACGCTCGCCGCATGGCCTCGACCGCGCACGATGCTGTGGGCCACGGCAGGTCTGGTGACCCTCGGCTTCCTCGTCGCGCTGGAGATCGCGGCGCGCCGCTACGGGATGCCCGGGCCGATCACCAGCCAGGTGCAAGAGGTGATCGTCGCTCCCAAGTCCGGCTTCCTGCTGTACGCCTGCATGGCGCTGACGATGGTGGTGCTCACCCGGCGGCAACGGTACGTCGCGCTCGGCGCCGCGATCGGCATCGACGCCGTCTTCCTCGTGGTGCGATGGGCGGTCGGCGCCGATCTGACCGACGGCCATCCCTTCGGCAACGGCGCGTTGTGGGTGATTCTGGGCTGCGCGGTCATCGCCGTCACGCGCCGCACCGGCCAGGAACGTGTTCTGCTGCTGAAGGGTGTCGGGCTGGGTCTGCTGCTGCTGGCCGGCCGCAAGACCGGTGACACCTGGCTGCTCATCACCTCGAAGACCCGCCCGATGGTGCTCGACCCGTACCTGGCGGTCGCCGACCACGCGCTGGGCAACCCGTCGTGGCTGGTGGGCCGGATCGTCACGGCCACCGGCCCGGTCGGTGCCCGCGCCCTCGACTACGTCTACGCCCAACTGGCGGTGGCCGCGGTCGTCGTCGCGCTGTACCAGCTCCGTCACGTGGCGGCCGAGCGGCGCTTCCCGCGCCATCATCTGGTGCGCACCTTCCTGGTCATCGGCGTCCTCGGGCCGGGCATCTACATGATCTTCCCGGTCGTCGGCCCGATCTTCGCCTACGGCGCCGACGGCGGACACTGGGCGGTGGCCAACCTGTGGCCGGACCTGCCACCGCCGATCAGCGCCGCTCCGCACGAGATACCGTTCGACGAGATCACCCCCCGCAACTGCATGCCCAGCCTGCACACGGCCTGGGCCACCGCCATCTTCATCCATTCCCGCAGGGGCCCACGCGTGCTGCGGTACGCGGGCACGTTCTGGCTGATCGCCACGCTCACCGCGACGCTCGGATTCGGCTACCACTACGGCGTGGACCTCGTGGCCGGTGTGGTGTTCACGCTCACGATCGAGGCCGCCCTGCGCTCGCTCGAACGCGGCTGGGACCGGTCGGGAGTCCAGCTCGTCACCTACGGAGTGGCCGTCTTCGCCGCGCTCTTGGCGTCCTATCGCTATCTGCCGATGGAGATGGCCGAACGTCCGTGGCTGTTCGGGCCGCTGCTCATCCTGGCGATGGCCTCGGTGATCTACGGCTACGTACGGACCACCGGTCGGTGGGAACGGAAGGCCGTGCCGGCACCGCAGTCGGAACCGGAACACGAACTGGTCAGCGGGTGAGCAGGACCGTCAGGGCGCTCACTCCGCCCGCGCAGGCCAGGACGGCGCAGGCGCAGGCGGCGTGGCGGCGGAGCAGGGTGTGCCGGAGGGCGGCGTAGCGGCTCTCGTACTCCTGACGCAGTTCCCCGGCCCGCCGGACGGTGCTGTGCAGCAGCTCACGGGTGACGTCGAGGCGCCGGCGGACGTAGTGGCCGATGAGTTCCTCGGCTTGGGCCGTGGTCAGCCACGGCATGCGTGCGCAGAGGTCCTCGGCTTCGCGTCGCGCCTGGTCGCGATGGGCGTGCGCGAGGAGGTAGCCCTCGGCCTCGTCGGCCAGCGCGTGCCGCGCATCGTCGTACGGAGCCTCGTGGCCGCCGGGTCTCACGGCCGTTCGCCCTTGTGCCCGCCGGGCTCGACGACATCGCGTTTGCCGGTGTTCTCCGCCTCGTCCAGCTGGGCCACGTCGGGATGGTGCAGGTCGAAGGCGGGGGATTCGGAGCGGATGCGCGGCAGGGTGACGAAGTTGTGCCGCGGAGGCGGACACGAGGTCGCCCACTCCAGGGAACGCCCGTATCCCCAGGGGTCGTCGACCTCGACCCGCTTGCCCTCCTGGGCGGTCTTCCACACGTTGTACAGGAACGGCAGCGTGGACAGGCCCAGCAGGAACGCGCCGATCGACGAGACGGTGTTCAGCCAGGTGAAGCCGTCCGCCGCGAGGTAGTCGGCGTACCGGCGGGGCATGCCCTCGGCGCCCAGCCAGTGCTGCACCAGGAACGTGGTGTGGAAGCCGGTGAACAGCGTCCAGAAGTGGATCTTCTCGAGGCGTTCGTCCAGCATCGTGCCGGTCATCTTCGGCCACCAGAAGCTGAAGCCGCCGAACATCGCGAACACGATCGTGCCGAAGAGCACGTAGTGGAAATGCGCGACCACGAAGTAGGAGTCGGTCACGTGCCAGTCCAGGGGCGGCGAGCCGAGGATGACGCCGGTCAGACCGCCGAAGAGGAACGTGACCAGGAACCCGGCCGCCCAGAGCATCGGCGGCTCGAAGGACAGCGAGCCCCTCCACATCGTGCCGATCCAGTTGAAGAACTTCACCCCTGTCGGCACGGCGATCAGATACGTCATGAAGGAGAAGAACGGCAGCAGCACCGCTCCCGTCGCGAACATGTGGTGCGCCCACACCGTCACGGACAGACCGGCGATGGCGAGCGTGGCGCCGATCAGCCCCGTGTATCCGAAGATCGGCTTGCGCGCGAAGACGGGGATGATCTCGGTGATCACGCCGAAGAACGGCAGGGCCAGGATGTACACCTCGGGGTGGCCGAAGAACCAGAACAGGTGCTGCCAGAGGACGGCGCCGCCGTTCTCCGCGTTGAACACCTGCGCCCCGAAGCGGCGGTCGGCCTCCAGCACCAGCAGCGCGGCGGCCAGCACCGGGAACGCCAGCAGCACCAGCACCGAGGTGAGCAGCACGTTCCAGGTGAAGATCGGCATCCGGAACATGGTCATGCCGGGCGCGCGCATGCAGATGATCGTGGTGATGAAGTTGACGGAGCCGAGGATGGTCCCGAACCCGGAGAGGGCCAGGCCCATGATCCACAGGTCCCCGCCGACCTGGGGAGTGCGCTCCCCGCCGCTGAGCGGGGTGTAGGCGGTCCAGCCGAAGTCGGCGGCGCCCTGCGGGGTGAGCAGACTGCCGAGCACGATCACGCCGCCGAAGAGGAACAGCCAGTACGAGAGCATGTTCAGCCGGGGGAAGGCCACGTCCGGGGAACCGATCTGCAACGGCATGACCGCGTTGGCGAACCCGGCGAACGTCGGCGTCGCGAACAGCAGCAGCATGATCGTGCCGTGCATGGTGAACGCCTGGTTGTACTGCTCGTTGGACAGCCACTGGATGCCCGGCCGGGCCAGCTCGGCCCGGATGGCCATCGCCAGCGCCCCGGCGATCAGGAAGAAGACGAACGACGTGATCAGGTACAGGTGCCCGATCTTCTTGTGGTCCGTCGTCGTCAGCCAGGAGACGATCACCTGGCCCGGGCCGCGGCGTTCCGCCGCCGGTACCGGAGCAACCGGTTCGGTATGTGTCGCCATGAGCCCCTCGATCGGCAGTGCGTGTCCAACTCGGCGGAAAGCTAGTCCCGCTGATGCGGCACAGCCGCCTGAAGTGGGGCTTCCTTGGGCCGAACGGCCGAGCGATCCACGCGAACGAGTGGTGTTCCGGCGATGCCGGTACGGTGTGCGAGCTTTCGGCCCCAGGCCTGGCTCGGCGCTTCGATGTAACGGTGGGTCAGCAGACACAAGGGCAGGAGCACGGCGAGGAACGCCGCTTCCAGGACGGGATGGTCCTGTCGCCGCCGGCCGATCGTGTGGTCGAACACGGCCAGCAGGAGCGGATGCAGCAGGTAGACCGAGTAGCTGAGCGTTCCCAGCCCGGTCAGCAGACGCGGGATGCGCCGGCGGCGGCACGCCAGTCCGGCTCCGAAGGTGAGCACGGCCAGCAGAAACGCCGTGATCCAGCCGCGTCGCGTGAAGTGGGAGACGTCGCCGTGCCAGTACGCGCTGCCCACGGCGCAGGCGACCACGACGGCACCTGCGCGGGCCGTGCGCCGCCAGGTGCTCCCACCGTGCTCGGCCCGGTGGACGGCGGTGCCGAGGAACATCACGGCGAGGATCACCAGGCCCTCCCAGAGGGGGACCGTGCCGTTGAAGGGGATCAGGGCGAGTGCCGCCACGCCGCCCAGCACGCCCCCGAACATCCGCAGCACGGATGACGTGGCACTCGCACAGCAGATGGCGACCGCCATGGCGACCGAGGTGACGGCGACCAGCGGGCCGGTGCCGACCATGTCCGAGAGGGCGGAGACCGGCAGCACCACCCCTGCCGCCACGCTCACGGCGGCGGCCACGGCCAGCGTGACGGCGACCGCCGCCGACCGCTGGTGCAGGCGGACCGTGAAGAGAGCGACGACCAGCAGGTAGAAGGCCATCTCGTACGAGAGGGTCCACAGGACGAGCAGGAGACTGGGTGTCCCCAGCAACTCCTGGAGCATGGTCACGTGGGCGACAGCCACGGTCACGGCGCCCTGCCGGCCGAAGTCGGGCAGCTCCGCGATGCCCAGGACGCCGGCGACGAGGGCCGCCGCGACGACGGCCGCCCACAGGGGGTACACGCGGAAGAGCCGTCCGAACCAGAACGCCCGGACGCACCCCCGGCGCTCCAGCGACGCGGGCACGATATAGCCGCTCACCAGGAAGAACACCATGATGCCGTAACGGCTGGTGTTGAACTCCGGCATCAGCTCCCGCCGGAACTCCGGCATGAAGGTGTACGACGAGTGGTCGAACACCACGACGAGTGCCGCGATGCCGCGCAACGCGTCCAGCCAGCCCAGCCGCGACGTCACCGACGCCGACCGCTTCGGACGTCAGACAGGGAGACCTTCCTCGGAACGCAGGGTTCCGCCTCGCGCTTGGTCGCGTAGAGCTCGACCGCGCGGGGCCGGGAGTCGCCCCGGGTGTTCTCGAAGGCCAGCACATTGCCCCGGCGCAGGGTGACGTCCCAGCCGGCCTTCGCGGGGATCAGGGGGCGGCCATGTATGTCGGTCACCGGCGAGACCTTGCTGCGCTCGCAGACGTAGCCGGCAGGGAGCAGGACGATGCTCACCTCGATGCCCCACGGACGGACTCTCCTGGCGAGTTCCTGCTGGGCGGCGACACCGATGCTCGGCTCGATCACGGTGAGCTTGACGCTGTCGTCTCCCACCGGCTCCATCGCGTATGCCTTCGAGTCGCCCGGTGAACCGGGCACGACCACAGTGGCGAGCCAGGCTGCCGCGCAGGCCGCCGCGACGACCGCGATCCGTCCGGGAGCGAGGAAACGGCCGAGGCGAGCCTTCGCCTCGTGCTCGCCCGTGACGTCAGCCGACCCGGTCTCGGCGCTCTCGCGCAGCCGGATCTCCTGCTTCAGCTCGTCGAGAAGACGGTCCTCGAACGTCGCCCTCATGCTCGGGCACCTCCCCTTGCGACGTGCAACAGCGACGGATCCGGGGTCCCCGCCCCCGGGGGACTCGCGGGCCTTGCCTGTGGTGCCGCGGGATCGGTCTCCGGTGTCCTGACGTCCGCCTTGTCCCGCAGCGCCTTGCGCGCCCGGTGCAGCCGGACCCGGGCCGTGACCTGGCGGATGCCCAGTGCGGCCGCCGCCTCCGTGACCGTGAGCTGGTCGACCGCGATCAGCTCCATGACGGCCCGCTCGCCCTCGGGAAGGCTCGCCAGCGCGGCCAGGGCGCGTCGTCCCGGGCTCTCCGCGTCGAGTCTGTCCTCGATACGGGCGATGTCGTCGGCCTCCAGCAACCGCCGCCCGGAGAACCGCAGATCGCGTTCCGCCTCGCGGGCCACCCGGCGGCGCTCCGACGACACGACGTTGCGGGCGATGCCGTACAGCCACGCCGTCTCGCTGCCGAGGCGGGGCCGATAGGAGTGGGCCGAGTCGAGTACGGCGAGGAAGATCTCCGCCGTCAGGTCGGCAGCGGTGTGCGGATCGTCGACACGCCGGGCCACGAAACGCATGACCGCGTCCACGTGGCGCCGGTAGAACTCCTCGAAGAGCCGCGGGTCACGTACCGCCGCGGCGGGCCCGCCCCGTAACCGTTCCGCGCCATCCACAAACGACTCCTTCTCGTCGGAGGCTCCCCGGTCCTCCTCGGAGGTGTACCGGAGTCCCGTAAAGGGCACTTCACTTGTTCTTGGGCCCGGGCGCGAGAAGCGTTACAGAGGGGAGCCGTGTGAGCCGGGCGAGGTGAGCGTCCAGGGGTTGCACACGCCCCGGCAGGGCCTCGCGCAGGGCGTCGGGGCGCGTGGGTCAGCCCGTCGGCTGCTCGTCCCCGCGCCCGGGCCGGCCCGCTTGCCGTACCTGGTGGAGGACGACTCCCGCGAAGGCAGCCGACACGGCGGCACAGACGAGCAGGGCGATCCACTGGTCCGCCAGGAGGTTCGTCGTGCCGTCGGGGTAGGTGCAGGTGATGGACGGCGGGAAGACGGTCCTGTCGACGTCCAGGATCTCGATCCTGGTCAGTGTGGTTTCCGGGGGGAGTGTCTTCGCGTACAGGCACTGGTCGTTGAGGTCGCCGCGGGAGAGGTCCAGCGCGGGGTCGATGCCGGCGACCCAGATCGCGACGGCCACCATCGGCGACCAGATCGCGCCGGCCCGTGCGGCGAGGGAGGCGCGTGACCGCCTCCTGAGCAGGACGACGGAGAGGGCCACGGCCGTAACCGCGAGACCCGCCCACATGAGCCAGCTGCTCAGCGCGGTGGGGTGCGACGGCCCGTACGACGTCGAGTCGGACCAGTGGCAGGCGACGTCGGGAGGGAACGGATCCACGGTCACGCGCACCAGCGGGAAGTCGTTGTCGAGGGTCCCCCAGCCGCACACCGACACGGGGGCGGTGAAGGCGAACCCGTAGGCCACGGCCCCGGCGTAACCGAGCGCCGTCGCCCACAGGCCGATCACGGTCCAGCGGACCTCCCGGGACGGACCGCGGCTCGACGTCCACACCTTGTAGGGAATCAGCCCGATCAGGAGCAGGCAGACCGTGAGGACCTGCGTGCCCAACGGCAGCATTCCGCCTCCCTCAACCGCGCGCGTCCGGGAGACCGGCCCGTCGCGGTTCCCCACGCGGGGACGATCAAAGGGAGGTGGTCGGTTGCACCGAAGTATGGCCGAGTACCGTCCGCCGCACGCCTCGGCCGGTCGGCCGGAGACGGTCTAGGCGTCAGCGCTGTCCAGGTCGGCGGCGAGTTCGTCGTGCCAGTGGAGGGAGAAGCGCTGCTCGAGGATCGTCGCCGCGGCGGCCGGGAGGGGGAGGTCGAGGAACTCGCGCAGTGCGTGGGCCGCCCGGTCGCGTGCGATCCACGCGGTGAGGTCCTCGTGGGACACGGGGCCGGTGTCGCCGTCCCGTAGCAGCTCACGGGTCGCGTGGACCTCCGCGGCCAGGGTGCGCATGCGCACGCCGAGGGGGCCGTCCTGGTCGCTGTCGACGGGCAGGCCGCGGTGGATCCGGTCGAGGGCCTCGGCCACCTCCGGATAGGTGTCGAGGTGCGTCTCCGCTGCCAGGCGCGCCAGTTGGGCCCCGATGGCGGCGCGCAGGCGCTGCGGCGGCGTGCGCTCCACGAGCCCGGCCAGGTCCAGGTGCCGTACGCGCTCCGGGAGTCCGCACCCCGACGCGGGGAGGTCGTCCAGGAGGGGCAGCAGCAGGGCACTGGCCAGCTCCGCCGGACCCTCCTCGTCCGGGTCGTAGACGATGCCGAAGTCCTGTCGCAGCACGGAAAGGAAGCGGGTGTACGCGGCGGTCGAGCCGGGCCAGAGATCCACGCCGAGGCGCCGCTCCCCCGGTCCGCCGGCGGTGTTGCCCTTCCGCGGCGACATGACGCGCCGGGTCTCCTCCTCAGAACACGGCACGCCGTCCTCGGCGAAGGTGAGGAGGACCTCCGGGCCCTGTCTGGTCAGGACCACCACACGCGTGCCGGCGGACAGGGCGCGCAGCACCTCCGGCCGGGCGAACTGCGCGGCGCCGCCCTCCAGCGTGGCGTACGCCCATCGGCCCGCCTCGCCCGCACGCACCAGGGGCCGTTGCGCCGCCCACGCGGACTCCGCCGCCCGCTGGGCCTGGCGGCGGTCGCGCGGCCGCACGGTGTCGGGGATCGCGCCGAGCCTGCGCAGCATCTCGGCCGGGGTCAGGCCGGCGGCGAACGCGACGTCCGGCTGGTCCGGGAGCGGTGCGGGACGCGGGCGGCCGGTGCGGACGAAGAAGAGCCGCTGCGTCCCTTCCTGCCGGGGTGGCGGCGGGGCGCTCCCGGCCAAGTTCGTGAAGACCGGGCGCTGGAGGGCCGGCGGGTCCGACTCCGGCTCGGCGAGCGCGGCGGCCCGTGCCAGCGTGGAGACCGCGTCGGCGGGCACGGTCCGCTCCTCCTCCCACAGCAGCTTTCCGGCCACGGCGAGGGGGAGGCGGCCGAGGAACGGGAGGGTGCCCTCCAGGGCGTCCGCGAGGTCGGCCAGGACATGACGCAGCGAGGGCCAGTGCGCGAAGGAGGCCATGCTCTCGTCGAAGCGGCGGCCCACCTGTCCGTGGCGGGGTCCGGGACGGCAGGCGATGAAAAGGCCGTCCGAGGGCCGCCGGCCGATGCCCAGGGTGATGGGCAGGCTCTCTTCACCCATCCCGAGGCTCTGGAGGAAGGTCGTGTTCCGCACGATGTCCGCGACACCGCACAGCGGTCCGTAGTACGACAACTGAACTGCGTCTTCGTCGGGTTCCACGCCGTCGTGGCACCGCAGCGAGGCCACGAGGTCCGGGTGGAACGGCACGCCGAGCGTGCGCTCCGCTTCCTCGATGCCGCCCTGCGGTGCGGGTGGACGCAGGGTGGCGCGGGTGAGGGGAGCGTGCCGGGTCAGCCAGGCGTCGACGCGGTCCCAGGACTCCTCGACGGCGGGGATGCTCATGGCAGCGGACCCTACGCCGGGCCACTGACAGCGCCTGGGCCCTTCCTGACGCGGCAGCGTCGTAATCTCGCCGAATTCGTGTGCGGGTGTACGGCGAGGTGAGCGATGAGGCAAGCGGCGGAAGAATGGTGGTGAGGGCCTGGCGAGGTTCCAGGGCAGGTTCGGCGAAACGAGCCGCCAGGCACGCTCCGCAACCGCGACCGCTGTCTTCGGACCGGCGCGAGCGAGCCGAAACGGAGGATCGACGCATGGCCACTCCGCTCACCGCCGCCCGGCTCGTCGCCGCACTGAAGGCCGAGGGCTGCGCCGTTCACGAGGTCGGCGGATGGCGCACCAACAACCGTAATCACAAGGGCCCGTGGGGCCCCGTGCACGGCGTGATGATCCATCACACCGTCACCGGGCCCGGCACGGACGTCGTCGGGCTGATCTACCGCGGCCACAGCGCCCTGCCCGGTCCGCTCGCCACCGGATGCATCACCAAGGACGGCGTCGTCCACCTGACCGGCAACGGCCGGGCCAACCACGCCGGCGGCGGCGACGGTGACGTGCTCAATGCCGTCATCGGCGAGTCGTACGGCACGTACCCGCCCGCGACGCACGAGCACGACGGCTCGGCCGGCGCCGTCGACGGCAACGCCCGTTTCTACGGCTGGGAGTGCGAGAACAAGGGCGACGGCAAGGACCCGTGGCCGAGTGTCCAGTACATCGCCATCGTCAAGGCAACCGCCGCGATCTGCCGCGCGCACGGCTGGGGCGCCAAGAGCGCGATCGGTCACCTGGAGTGGAGCGACTGGAAGGTCGATCCGCGCGGATTCGACATGGCCGACTTCCGCCGTGACGTCGCCGACGCCCTGGCCCTCCCGGTGGGCCTGTGGGAAGGAGAGGACCCCATGCCCCAGTACGTCAACCTCGGTGTCCCCGAGGGGTATCGGCTCGCGCCCGGTGCCTGGGACTCGGTCGAGTTCACCACGGAGTGGGCCGACGAGACCGGCGACCACGCCACCGGCGGGAGCGTCTTCGCCCGTGGCCCGGCCCGTTTCAGCGGGAGCGTCAGCCTCCACATCGACGGGCTGCCGGCGGGTGCGGTCGTCCAGGCGCGCATGTCGGAGTACCAGGGCGACCAGCACCGCGCGGACCACCCGATCCACGAGATCGTCGGGACCGGCGGCGGCACCTTCGCGGTCGTACCCCTGACGAAGCGGCTACCGTCGGGCCGGAGCATGCGGGTACGGCTGCTGAACCAGGCCGCCGCCCCGGTGACCGTGGCGAGCGCGGTGCTGACCGTGCTGGTGTGGAAGGAGACCTGAGCCCCGGGCTCTACCGGGCCGTCGGCAGGCCGGGGCCCGTGCAGCGCACGTTCGCCGACGGCACTTCTCCGCGCACCAGGCAGGCCGCCACGGTGTCGTCCACGCACGCGTCGCCACGGCTGGCGAACACGCCGTGGGAGTAGTCGTCGTCGAGGGCGACCAGGCGTGAGCCGGGCAGCAGGCGCTGGAGGCGGCGGGCGCCCTCGATCGGCGTGACCGGGTCGTGCGCGGAGGCGACGAGGAGTGCGACGCGGTTGGCCGCCTCGTAGTTGCGGGAGTCGGCGCTGTCGAAGGCACCGGCCGGACGCAGGCCGTCCGGGTCGCCGTCCGTCAACTGGCCGCGCAGCCCGTCCGCGAGGCCCGCCCAGCGTTCCGTGCGGCCCAGGGCGCGGTACACGGCGCGGTCGAATTCCGCCGGACCGAATCCCGCCACCGGCCGCGCGGCGAGCTCCCGGCGTACGCGCAGATACGAGTCCCGCACCGCGGCCGGTGTCCCGCCCAGGCCGAAGCGCCCGGCGCGGGCGGCCGTCCAGGCGAAGAAGATGTCGCGCTGCCGCAGCAGGGCCCGGCTCTGGAGCACGTCGAAGTCGTACCAACTCCCGGGGCCGACCACGCTGTCGAGCACCATCCGGCCGACGCGGTGCGGGAAGCGGGCGGTGTAGGCCGCGCCGAGGTAGCTGCCGTAGGAGACACCGAGGAAGCTCGTCCGCGGTTCGCCGAGGGCCGCGCGTATCGCCTCCATGTCGTACGCCGTCTGCCTGGTGGACAGGTACGGCAGCAGGCGGCCCGCGTGTGTGGCGCAGTCGTCGGCCAGGGCGCGCAGGGACGCCAGGTACGTGCGTTCCGCCCCGGCTCCCGCGGGCACCGGGTCGCTGCCCGGACTGTCGAAGAGGCCGCCCATCGGGCCGCACGTGACGGGGGTGGTCCGCCCGACGCCGCGCGGGTCGAAGCCGACGACGTCGTACGCACGCCGCACGCTCTCGGGGAGCTCGGCCCGCTTGGTACCCGCGTAGAGGAGCCCTGAGCCGCCCGGGCCGCCCGGGTTGACCAGCAGGATGCCGCGCCGTTCGGCCGGTGTGCCCGAGGCGCGGACCCGGGACACCGCCACCTCGACGCGAGGCCCCACCCACCACCGGCCAGGACGCGCTCACCAAGAGCCGTATCGTCGACCAGCTGGCGGCGGTCGCTGCCCGCGGCATCGCGGTCGTCCTGCTCAGCCACGACCTGGACGTCGTGCGTGCCCTCGCCGACGAGGTCCTGGTCATGCGCGCGGGACGGGTCGTGGAATCGGGCCCCGTGGCACGGCTGTGGGCGGCGCCCCGCCACGAGTGGACCCGACGGCTGCTCGACTCACAGCGGGCCGCACCACAGCACGAGGCGAGCCGCGACGACCGGCAACCCGTCCTGGAGGTACGGGACCTGACCGCCGTGCACGACCGCAAGCACACCGTCCTGCGCGTCCCGCATCTCGCGCTCCGACCCGGCGAGTGCCTGGCCGTGGTCGGCCGCTCGGGCGGTGGCAAGACCACGCTCGCCCGCTGCCTCGCCGGCCTCCACCGCGACCACGACGGCGAGATCCTGCTCGACGGCACACCGCTCCCGCGCAGCCTGCGCCACCGCCGCCGCGACCAGCTCGCCGCCGTGCAGTACGTCTTCCAGGACGCCCGCGCGGCCTTCGACGAGCACCGGCCCGTCCTGCCCCAGGTGGCCCGTACGGCCGTACGGCTGCGGGATGCCGGCGAACGGGCGGCGGCGGACGAGGCGTCGGCCACCCTGGACCGCCTCGGCCTGCCGGCGGAACTCGCCCACCGCCGCCCCGGCGAACTGTCCGGCGGCGAACTCCAGCGCGCCGCCCTCGCCCGCGCCCTCCTCGCCCACCCCCGCGTTCTGGTCTGCGACGAGATCACCTCCGGCCTCGACACCGTCACCCGCCGGACCATCCTCGACCTGCTCGCCGCACTCGTCCGCGACCGCGACGACCTCGCCCTGGTGCTCATCACCCATGACCTGGACGCGGCGGCGGTCGCCCACCGCATCGCCGTGCTGGAAGCCGGCGAGATCGTCGAACAGGGCCCGTCCCGGCGGATCCTGACCGAACCGCGGCACCCCTTCACCGTCTCCCTCACGGAGACGATCGCCCATCTGGACACGTATACCCGGGCATGAACCGAAGCGAGTCACCCCCGTTACGAGTTGAACCGGGGCACGGCCCTGTGATTAGGGTGCGGGCGATGTTCTGCGCAGACGCCACCCCCTTATCCCGAGCAGGCAGAGGCACAGCCGCTTCGAGTCGCTGCGGGAGGGCCCGTGAGTGACACGGTGACGACGGTCCGCCCGGCGGCCGAAGCGGCCCGGGCGACTCGGGGCGGGGAACAGGGCGCGGCGGCCCGCCCGGAGCGCCGGCGGGACGCGTTCTTCGACAACGCCAAGTACCTGGCGATCGTGCTGGTGGCCGTGGGACACGCCTGGGAGCCGCTGAGGCCGGGCAGCAGGGCCGTCACCGCCCTGTACATGTTCGTCTACGCGTTCCACATGCCGGCGTTCATCATCGTCTCCGGCTACTTCTCGCGCACCTTCGACGGGAGCCCGGGGCGCCTCAGGCGCCTGGTCACCGGTGTCGTCGTGCCGTACGTGGTCTTCGAGACGGCGTACACCCTGTTCACCCGGTGGACCAGCGAGGACCCCGACCGTCCGGTCAGCCTGCTGGACCCCCTGTATCTGACCTGGTTCCTCGCGGCGTTGTTCGTCTGGCGGCTGACCACGCCGCTGTGGCGGCTGGTGCGGTGGCCGCTCCCGCTCGCCCTGGCCATCGCCGTTCTGGCGACGACCGCACCGTCCATCGGCCACGACCTCGATCTGCAGCGCATCCTGCAGTTCCTGCCGTACTTCGTGTTCGGCCTGCTGCTGCGGCCCGAGCACTTCCGGCTGGTGCGACGGCGCGCGGTGCGGATCCTGGCCGTGCCGGTGGCCCTCTGCGCCCTGGGCACGGCGTACTGGGCGGTCCCGCGGATGGACTACGCCTGGTTCTTCCACGCCGACAGTGCCCGGGAACTGGGCGTCCCCCTCTGGTACGGGCCCCTGATGACCCTGGCCGCCTTCGGCTGCTCCCTCGTCCTGGTCGCCTGCTTCCTCGCCTGGGTGCCCGGGCGCCGGACGTGGTTCACCGCGCTGGGCGCGGGCACGCTGTACGGCTACCTGCTGCACGGTTTCGTCGCGCAGGCCGCCAAGCACTGGGGCTGGTACGAGCCGGCCTGGGTCCGCGGGTCCGCCGGAGTTGTCGCCGCCACCCTGGTGGCCGCCCTGGTCATGACCGCGCTGTGCACACCCGCCGTCCGGCGCACCTTCCGCTGTGTCACCGAACCCGGGATGGCGTGGGCCTTCGGCCCTCCGCCCCGCGCTGCCCGTCGAGCTGCGCCCTGACCGCTCAGCCCACACGCTGGAGAGAACAGCACACTTCTCCACGAGGGAGCACCGGCATGACGAAGGGGCGCACCGAGGGCGGGAAACCGAAGAAGGGCGACAAGGTCACCTGGAGCAGTCACGGCAGCCGGACCGAGGGCGAGGTCGAGCGGGAGATCACCGAGCGGACCGAGGCGTCGGGCCGTACCGTCGACGCCTCGCCGGACGACCCGCAGTACGAAGTGCGCAGCGACAAGTCCGGCAGGACCGCGGTGCACAAACCGTCCGCGCTCAAGAAGAAGAAGTGAGGCGGCGTGGACGGCGAGGAGCGCGAAGAGACCTGGAGCGACTTCCGTGAGCTGGTGAACATGACACCGGCCGACCTGGAAAAATGGCTGGAGTCCGACGACTCGCAGAGCGCCGGTCAGCACCAGGACGGGGAAGAGTCCATCGGACACGCCTCCGGCCGGCGGATCGTGGCGATCCTGCGGGCCGAGAAGGGCGACCTCACGGACGACGACTACCAGCACATGCGCAAGGTCGTCGGCTATGTCCGCCGCCACCTGGCCCAGCGGCCCTCCGGGGACGTACGGGACTCACGGTGGCGGCACTCCCTGATGAACTGGGGACACGACCCGCTCGGCGGATGACCGGCCCCGGTCGGGAGCGTCAGCGCGGCGGGAGGTCCGAAGGCCCCCGGGGTCAGGGCGCGCCGGTCTCGTGCGGGGTCGCGGCGACCCCGTTCAGGGCCTGGCTCATCTGGTGCTGCGTCTCTTCGGCGACCACGCGGGCCTCCTCCACGACGTCACCACGTTCGCGTATGAGGCTCTCGTAGATCGGCAGTTCTTCGGTCCGGGTCGAGTCGGGTTTCACGGGTTCGTCCTATCGCTTTACAGCCGGGTCTGGGGGGCCCGTGTAAGTCTGCGCCATCCCGTGCCGCGGTGTTACCCACCCCCGTCCTGTCCAGAATTCCGTCACGAGCTCCGCGAATTCCCCAATTTTGTGACCGCGAGGGAAAGTCCCGGGTACGGCGAAGGGCCCCGGGAATCGCTTCCCGGGGCCCTTACGCGGATGCCGTCAGAGCGACGTCGTGTGCACGCCCGCGCTCCCGGACGCCGCCCCGCCCTCCGGCGACAGGGTCGCCTGGAGGTCGGCGCAGGCGCCTGCGGTCAGGGGCTCGACCAGGCCGCTGGAGAGGCTGCCCACGAGGCTCACGGAGGCGCCGCCCGCCATGCCGCCGGAGACGTTGTCCAGGTCGGCGTCGGTGAGTTCGGCGCTGTCGACCTGAGGGGTGAGGTTCATGGGGTGTTTCCCTTCGCGTGAATGTCTCGCAATGGCGGCGCGCGTGGGGGGTCGCCGGATCCAGAACCGAGATTCCGCACCGACGGCTCCGCCGTGCGCAGGATCAAAGCACTCGGCGGGAGAAAAGTTCCAGCCGCCTCCCGGTGCCGCACCGCGCCTTTCGGTGGCCGCCTTCACCGCCATGACCGTGGGCACACGAAATGCGCCCACTTCTTCACACATTCCGTCGCCCTGGCGCAGGCGCGGGTATTGCGCCCGGATTACCGAAGCGGGCACTTCGGCGCCAAGTTCCCATGTCCCGTCACGGACTTGGCGCCCGGCGTGCCGTCCTCCGGCGTCCTTGCGAACGGTGTGCAGATTGGCTGGAGGTTCGGGTTCCGCTCCGTCAGGCCGCCGCGGCCGGCTGCATCAGCCGGGCCAGCAGGTCGTCCAGGGTGACCAGGCCGGTGAGCCGGCCGGCGCTGTCACGGACCACGGCCAGGGAGGACCGGCGGCGGCGCAGCACCTCGATCGCGTCGGCGACCGTGGTCGCCTCCGTCAGCTCGGGCACCGGACGGGCCAGTTCACGGGCGGTCGTGGCCCGCCCCCGGGCCCGGGCGACCAGGGCGTCACGGGCGTGGACCGAGCCCAGGACGGTGCCGTTCTCCCGGACGAGCAGCCGGGTGCGGTCGAGGCCGGCGGCCAGCCGCAGCAGCGCCTCGACGTCCGTGCCGCCCTCGACCCAGGTGAGCTCCGCCGCCGGGATCCGCAGCGCCGCGACCGGCGTCTCCGGCTCGGTCAGCGAGCGGGTCAGCAGCTCCGAGTCGGTCGCGCTGATCAGGCCCAGCCGCTCGGACTCCGCCACCAGGTGCGTCAGCTGCTCCCGGTTGTGCACCGAGGCCAGCTCGTCGCGCGGGGCCACCCGGCACAGCCGTACCAGCGCGTTGCTCGCCGCGTTGAGCAGCCGGATCAGCGGCCGTACGGCCCGCACCACGGCCCGGAACGGTGGGGAGAGCAGCATCGCCGAGCGCTCGGGGTGGGCGATCGCCCATGACTTGGGGGCCATCTCGCCGACCACCATGTGCAGGAACACCACCACGGCCATCGCCACGGCGAACGCCACGCCGTAACTCACGGCGCTGGGCAGGCCCAGCTTGTGCAGCAGCGGGTCGAGTTCGTGCGAGATCGCCGGCTTCGACACCGAGCCCAGGCCCAGGGTGCACACGGTGATGCCCAGCTGGGCGCCGGCCAGCATCAGCGACAGCTCGCGCATACCGGCCAGGGCCGCCCCGGCGCCGCGCCGGCCCTCGGCCGCCGCCTTCTCCATGCGGTGCCGTTTGGCGGCGACCAGCGCGAACTCGGCCGCCACGAAGAAGCCGCTGCCGATCAGCAGCAGCACGGTCACGAAGACCGCCATCGGGAAACTCACGCCATCTCCTCGGCTTCCGCTGCTTCCTCGGCGTCCACGAGCGGGCTGATCCGTACCCGGTCGGCCACGTGCCGGTCGAGCGTGCGGACGTCGATCACGGCGCGCCCGCCTGCGGGCAGCTCGACCGTGACCCGGTCGCCGACCGTCGGGAAGCGGCCGAGCCGGTCCACGACCAGGCCGGCCACGGTGTCGTAGTCGTCGTCCTCCGGCAGCCCGACACCGGTGGCCTCCGCCACCTCGTCCAGCCGGCGGCCGGCGTCCACCAGCCAGCCGTCGCCGTCCGCGACGGCGAGGACGGTGACCTTGTCGGACTCGTCGGCGATGTCGCCGACCAGCTCCTCGGCGATGTCCTCGTACGTGACGATGCCCGCCACGCCGCCGTGCTCGTCGAGGACGACCGCGAACTCGTCGTCCTGCTCCCGCATCCGGTTCACGGCGTCCGGCAGCGCGAGCGTGTCCGGCAGCAGCAGCGGCCGCCGGGCCACCTCACCGGCGCTCGCGACGGCGAGGCGGGCGGCGGGCAGCGCCATCAGCTCGCGCACCCCCAGCACGCCCGCGATGTCGTCCGGATGGTCGCCGAGGACGGGGTAGTTGGAGTGGCCGTGCTCGGCGATCAGGCCGACCGCCTCGTCGGCGCCGGCGTCCTTGCGCACGAAGACGGCGTCGGCGCGCGGCACCATCACCTCGTCGAGGGTGCGTTCGGAGAACTCCAGCGCGTGGTCCAGCAGCGCGGCGGTGTCCTTGGGCAGCGCGCCCCGCTCGTGCGACTCGCCGATCAGATGGCCCAGCTCCTCCAGTGTGGCGCCGTGATGCAGCTCCTCCACCGGCTCGATGCCGGCCTTGCGCAGCAGCTTGTTCGCAGCGCTGTCGAAGACGCGTACGACAGGGCCGACGACCTTCAGATACGCCAGCGTCGACGGGGCCAGCGCCTTCGCCAGCCGCTCCGGCACGGCGATCGCGAGGTTCTTCGGGGCCAGCTCGCCCAGCACCATCTGCACGACCGTGGCCAGGACGAAGGCCAGCGTCACGGAGACGCCGCTGACGGCCGCGTCGGGCAGGCCGAGCCCGGACAGGGCGGGCCTGAGCAGCGCGGACACCGACGGCTCGGCGATGAAGCCGACGACCAGTCCGGTGACGGTGATGCCGAGCTGCGCGCCCGACAGCATGAAGGACAGCCGCTCCAGCACCCGCAGGGCGCGGGCGGCCTTCTTGTCCCCGGCCTCGGCCTCACGCGCGAGGGTGAGCCGGTCCGCGGAGACGTAGGCGAACTCCTGGGCGACGAAGTAGCCGGTGCCGGCGGTCAGCACGAACACGGCGAGCAGGCCCAGGAGGGCGTTCGCGGCACTCATCCCACACCATCCCGCCGTGTGCCGCGATCACTGATGTCGTGGCGGAATGGTCGGGGACTGTGCCCCGGAGGGTCCGTCGAACTGGCGGACAACAAGTGGCTCCTTATACGTGGTGTGTCTCCGGGTCAACGCCCGTCGGCGCGCCCGTGTTCCCGGATTCTACGACGGTGTAGAGAACGTCGCCCGGGGCGCCGGGCCGGCCTCCCTCAGTCCGCGCGGGACTCCTCGGTGAGGTCCGGCACCAGCGCGGACAGCGCCTCCCGCTGGTCCGGGCCCATGAAGCGGGCGAGGGACCGCGTCACCGTCTCGGCGAGCGGGCCGGAGGCCTCGGTCAGCAGGCGGCGGGCCTTGTCGGTGAGGGCTACCTCGACGCCGCGCTTGTCGCCGCACACCGACCTGCGCGTGACGAGACCGGCGTGCTGGAGGCAGGCGATCTGGTAGGTGAGGCGGGTCTTCGGGCGGCCCAGGAGCTCCGCGACGCGCGTCATGCGCAGGCCGCCCTCGGGCTGCTCCGCGAGCAGGCACAGGATCAGGAACTCGTCGTGCGAGACGTCCAGCTTCTCCTTGACGACCGCGCGCAGCCGCTGCTCCACCGCCCCCGTCGCGGCGAGCAGCAGCATCCAGGCGCGCAGCTCCGGCGGCAGCAGTCCGCCGCCCTCCGCGGACGGGCATTCAGGCAGGTCGGCGGGGTGCTCCTGGTGGTCGGCCATACGTCCCAGCCTACCTGTCGTCCAAATTTGGAACAGGGGGTTGTTCAACTTTGGACGATCCGTTAGCGTGCAGTCATCCAAATTTGAACGACAAGAGTGGAGAAGGATCATGACCGTCGCCGTGGAAACCGGACTGTGGCAGCTCGACACGACCGCCTCGACCGCCGGCATCCAGCACAAGACCATGTGGGGCCTGGTCACCGTGAAGGGCACCTTCGGCGCGATCGGCGGCTCGGGCGAGGTCCGGCCCGACGGATCCGCCGCCGGCACCCTGACCTTCGACGTCGCCTCCCTCGACACCAAGAACGCCAAGCGCGACACCCACCTGAGGTCCGCCGACTTCTTCGACGCCGACCACCACCCCGATATCACCTTCGTGGCCCGCAGCGCCGAGCTCCGTGACGGCGACCAGGTGCACGTCGTCGGTCAGCTCACCGTGCGCGGCGTCAGCAGGCCGCTGTCCCTCACCGCCCGCCTGAAGGACGGGGACGCCACGGGACTCACACTGGAGACGGAGTTCAGCGTCGACCGGGACCAGTTCGGCATGGGGTGGAACCAGCTCGGCATGATCCGCGGCCGGACCACCGTCACCGCGAACCTGCGCTTCGTCCGGGCCATCGGCTGACGCCTCGCAGCGGTGTCAGCCCGTCCGGCGCACCGCCTGCTGCACATCCGTGCTCGACAGGGTCTGCGGCGACGCCGTGAACGCGCGCAGGCGGATCCGGGCACCCGGCCGGGGCACGGTGAACCGGCCCTCGGGCGGCCGGATTTCATAGCGGGCGGTGGTGTGCGCGGGCAGGGTGCGCGGCCCCCGGACGATCCGCCAGTACGGGTCCATGCCCTGGCCCATCGTCAGGGTGAAGTGCGGAGTGAGGGCCATGGCGTCCGTGTTGGTGACCTGGAGGGTGAGGCGGGAGACGGCCGCCGGGGTGAGGTGGCGGGCTCCGATGACCCGCATGCGCAGGGGCGGTGCACCCGTGGCCGCCACGGCGGCACTGACCAGCGCGGGCATGAGCAGCAGCACCGTCAGGGCGACCCGGGCCGGGCGGCGCCGCGGCCCGGACAGCGGGCGCGCCCGGGGCTGCCACGCCCCGGCGAACGCCGACGCGGGAGCGGTGACGGCCGCCGCCAGCCACAGCGGCGTCATCAGCAGGTAGTAACCGTCCTGCGAGCGGGTCGCCAGGTAGAAGGCGCACCAGGGCAGGACGGTCGCGGCCGGACCCAGCCGCCGGACGAACAGCACGAACAGCACGAGCAGGCCGCCGAGCAGCAGCAGACTCGCGGAGGAGTACCAGTCGAGGCGGTCACTGCCGTCGGTCAGGTACAGCGAGATGTCCACCACGCCCTGCCCGTGCAGCACCGCGCCCTGCGTCAGCGGCAGGGCGATCCCCGTCAGCCAGGGGCCCGGCTCGCTGACGACGAAGTAGGTGTTGACCAGGAGCCACACGGTCGCCGCGGCCCCGGTGAATCGCAGCACCACCAGTGCCGCGGCCCGGCCGCCCAGCTCGCCGCGCCGCACGGCGTAGATCCCGGCCAGCAGGAACGGCGCCAGGAACCAGGGGAGTTGCTGTGCCGCGCACGCCGCCCCCAGACACGCGGCCCGTGCCAGCCCCGCCGCCCCGAGCCGCCCGCCCGCCCCGGTACGCGGCCAGCGCACCACCACCGGCACCAGCAGGGCCAGGGCCACGATCGCCGGGTAGCCGAGCCGCGCGTACGACGGCAGCATCCCGAAGCCCAGGCACACCATGGTCGCCGCCGACCGCCACGGCGCCGGCAGCATCCGCCACAGCACGACCGTGCCGGCGACCAGCGCGCCCGTGCTCACCGCCGTCGCCGGGGCACCGCCGTGGCCCAGCCACAGCAGCGGCACGCTCAGCAGCGGGGCCAGCGGCGGATAGCCATACGTGAGGTCGTAGCCCCCGGTCACCGTCAGGGGTGAGGGCCACGCCGTGGCCGAAGAGCCAGGGCCACGCCTGCCCGTACACCGGGTGCCCCGCGGCCACTTCCCGTGCCGCCTGGGTGGTGAGCAGCGCCTCGTCGGAGCCGTGGTGCAGCACGGTCCAGGCGCACAGGGCGAGCGTCACGCCCGTCACCAGCACGCACAGGTCCACCCGGGCCAGCGACCGCTCCCGGCGGACGACCAGGGCCAGCACCCCGCATGCCAGGACCGAGGCGTAGCACGCCGAGATCACCACGGCCACGGCCGGCCGGTGACCGGCCGCCGTCGCCCACACGGCACGGGTGCCGATCAGCAGGCTGATGTCGGCGAGCAGGGTCAGGACGCGGTGCCACTGGACCGGGGGCGGCGGCCCGGCCACCGCCGACTGCGTGCGCGGGCCGGGCACCACCAGCGTGGTTTCCGCCTCGACGACTGGAGACGAGTACACGCCGAAGGACGCTAATCGCCGCCGGTGAGCGGGGCCCGGACGGCGGTGAAGAGCCGGGTGTGAGGCGAGTAAGGACCCGACGGGCGCTCAGTACACGTCCCGTACGTACCGCTTGTCCGCCGCCAGTTGCTTCACGTACGCGGCGGCCTCCGCCTCGCTCAGCCCGCCGTGTGCCACCGCGATGTCCCGCAGGGCCCGGTCCACGTCCTTGGCCATGCGGGAGGCGTCGCCGCAGACGTAGAAGCGGGCGCCGTCGTGCAGCCAGTGCCACAGCTCCGGCCCGTGCTCGCGCATCCGGTCCTGTACGTACACCTTGTTGCGCTGGTCGCGGGAGAAGGCGGTGTCCAGACGGGTGAGGGTGCCCTCGTCGAGCAGAGCCGTCAGCTCGTCCTCGTAGTAGAAGTCCGTCGCGCGGTGCTGCTCGCCGAAGAGCAGCCAGTTGGGGGCCCGGTGCCCGAGGGCCCGCCGCTCCTGGAGGAAGCCGATGAACGGCGCGACGCCGGTGCCGGGGCCGACCATGACCATCGGCGTCGACGCGTCGGCCGGGGGCCGGAAGTGCGGCGAGCGCTGCACGAACACCGGCACCTCGGTGTCCGCCCCGGAGTCGGCGAGGAAGGGGGAGCACACCCCGCCGCGCTGACGCCCGTGCAGGTTCTCGTAGCGCACCACCGACACCGTCAGGGACACCCGCTGCGGATCGACCAGCGGGCTGGACGATATGGAGTACAGCCGCGGCTGGAGCTTCCGCAGCACCCCGGCCCACTCCTCGGCACTCGCCCGCACCGTGTACTCGGCGATCACGTCCACGGCCTGCCGCCCCCAGCACCACTGCGCCAGCCCGTCCTTGTTGTCGGGCCGCAGCAGCCTGCGCAACTCGTGCTTGTCGCGGGCGCGTTCGGCGACGAACCGCAGCAGGTCCGGCGTGATTCTCGTGATGTCGAGGTGCCGGGCCAGCGCCTCGTCGAACGGCACCTCGCCGGCACCGGCCACCTCGACGGCCGTCCCGCCGTCCAGCCCGGTCACCGCCAGCCACTCCGCCACGAGGTCCGGCGCGTTGACCGGCCGCACGCCGAGGGCGTCCCCGGCCTCGTACGCCAGGTCCGTCCCGCTGGTGTCGAAGGTGAACCGCCGGACCTCCTTGCCCGCGCCCGGCCGGCTGAGCAGCCGGTTGCCGACGAGCCGGACGACCGTGGCGGCCGGCTTCGGCCGCGGCTTCGGCTTCGGTTCCGGCTTCGGTTCCGGTCGCGAGGCCGGGGAGCCGGCGGGGGCGGCGGGGGCGGCGGGGGCGGCGGCCGGACCGCCCAGCGCCGAGAGCACGTGGTCGAGCCAGGCCCCCGCGGAGTCCCCGTAGTCCGGCTCGCAGTCCGTACGCGGGGCCAGCCGCACCCCGCCCAGTTCGTCGAGCCGCGCGTCCAGCCGGCGCCCGTGCCCGCAGAAGTCGTCGTAGGAGGAGTCGCCGAAGGCGAGCACGGCGTACCGCACCCCCTCCAGCCGCGGGGCGCCTTCGCCGGAGAGCGCGTCCCACAGGCCGGTGCCGTTGTCGGGCGCGTCGCCGTCCCCGAAGGTGCTGGTGATGAAGAGCAGGTCCGCCGTGCGGGCGAGCGCGGTGACGTCCGCCTCGTCCATGCCGACGAGGGTCGTACGGTGCCCGGTCGCGGTCAGCCGCTCGGCCGTGGCGGTGGCGAACTCCTCGGCGTTGCCCGTCTGCGAGGCCCACAGCACCACGACCTCACGGCCGGACGGCTCCCTCGCGGGGGCGGCCGGCGGTGCCGAGCGCGAGTACATGCCGGCGAGGACCCCGTTGACCCACAGGGCGTGCTCGGGGGTGAAGGGCGCGTCGGGTGGGAGCACCGGAACGCCGGGGGCGCCCGAGCCGAGCCCGGCGAGGAAGCCGGTGAGGTACTGGCGTTCCTGGGCGGACAGGACCGGGGGAGGGGAGGGCCGGAGGCCGAAGGGGTCGGTCCCGGCGGGGGTGACGGCCGTCGGCGTCAGAGCCCCGGCCGGTCCCTCGCCCACGGCGCTCGCGGCCTCTTGCGGGGCAGCGTCTCGCGAGGGCGTCGCCACCTTTGCCAGCGACACCGCGCACACCTTGAACTCCGGCTGGAACGACAGCGGATCCACCGCGTCGCTCGTCACCGCGTTGATGCTCAGGTACTCGCCGAACAGGTCGTTCCAGTGGAAGGGCGCGAAGCAGCAGCCCGGCCGCACCCGGTCCGTCACCGCCGCCGGCAGCACGGCCCGCCCGCGCCGCGAGGCGACCTCGACCAGATCGCCCTCCGCGACCCCGAGCGCCTCCGCGTCCTGCGGATGGAGTTCCACGAAGGGCCCGGCGTTCAGCTTGTTGAGCTTGGCGACCTTCCCGGTCTTGGTGAGCGTGTGCCACTGGTGCTGCACCCGCCCGGTGTTGAGCACGAACGGATAGTCGTCGTCCGGCATCTCGGCGGCGGGCAGATGCGGCCGGGCGAAGAAGACGGCACGACCGCTCGCCGTCGGAAAACGCAGCCCGTCCTCACCCACGTACCGGACGGGATTGCGCTCCGGACCGTCCTCCCGCGCGGCCGGCCACTGCACGGGCGTCCGGCGCAGCCGCTCGTAGGAGACACCGCGCAGGTCCCACTGCGTCTTCGGGTTGTGGAACCGCCGGATCTCCTCGAAGACCTGCTCGGCGCTGTCGTACGAGAACCCCTTCTCGTACCCCATCGCGCACGCGACCTCCGCGATGATCCGCCAGTCGGCCATCGCCTCCCCGGGCGGATCCGCGGCGGCCCGGGTCAGCGTGAGGTTGCGCTCGCTGTTGACGAAGACGCCCTCCGCCTCGGTCCACATCGCGCCGGGCAGGACGACATCGGCGTACGCGTTCGTCTCGGTGTCCGCGAACACGTCCTGCGTGACCACGAACTCGGCGGCCTCCAGGCCCTCGATGACCGTACGGCGGTTGGCGACCGAGGCGACGGGGTTGGTGCAGATGATCCAGCAGGCCTTGATCTCCCCGTCGGCCATCTTCCGGAACATCTCGACGGTGCCCTGCCCGGCCCCGTCGGCCCGCAGCGTCCCCGGCGGCAGCTCCCACACGTCCTCGGTGAACGCCCGCTCGTCCTCCACGAGCACCGACCGCTGCCCCGGCAGCCCAGGGCCCATGTAGCCCATCTCGCGCCCGCCCATGGCGTTGGGCTGCCCGGTGAGCGAGAACGGCCCGGCGCCCGGACGGCAGATCGCGCCCGTCGCCAGATGCAGGTTGACCAGGGCGTTGGTGTTCCAGGTGCCGTGCGTGGACTGGTTCAGCCCCATGGTCCAGCAGCTCATCCACTGCTTGCCGGCCTCGCCGATCAGCCGGGCGGCCCGGCGGATGTCGTCCTCCGCGAGCCCGGTGATCTCCGCGACCGCCGCCGGGCCGTAGTCGGCGAGGAAGGCGGGCAGGTCCTCCCAGCCCTCGGTGTGGGCCGCGACGAACTTTGGATCGGTGTGCCCGTCCGCGTGCAGCAGGTGCAGCAGGCCGTTCAGCAGCGCGAGGTCGGTACCCGGCCTGACCTGGAGGAACAGATCGGCCTTGGCGGCGGTCGCGGTCCGCCGCGGATCGACGACGATCAGCTTGGCGCCCGCCTTGACCCGCTCCATCATCCGCAGGAAGAGGATCGGATGGCAGTCGGCCATGTTGGAGCCGATGACGAGGAAGACGTCCGCCTGATCGAAGTCGTCGTACGAGCCGGGCGGCCCGTCCGCGCCCAGCGACAGCTTGTAGCCGGTGCCCGCGCTCGCCATGCACAGCCGCGAGTTCGACTCGATCGCGTTCGTCCGCACGAACCCCTTGGCCAGCTTGTTCGCCAGGTACTGCGCCTCCAGGCTCATCTGCCCGGACACGTAGAAGGCGACCGCGTCCGGCCCGTGCGCGTCGACGATCGCCCGCAGCCGCGCGGCGGTCTCGGCGATCGCGTCGGCGACGGGCGAGGGCACCGGCTCCTCGCCCCGGTCGTCCCGGACGAGCGCGGTGGTCAGCCGCCCGGGCGCGGCGAGCATGTCGGCCGTCGTCGCGCCCTTGGTGCACAGCCGGCCCGCGTTCGCCGGGTGCGCTTTGTCGCCGGACGCCTTCAGGACCGTGCGCCGCCCGTCCGGCCCCATGCCGACGTCCAGCACGAGACCGCAGCCCACACCGCAGTACGAGCAGACGGTGCGCACCTGCTCCGTCTCCTGCTGCGGCCGTGGCGTCGTGGTCATGCCGTAGACGGTACGAATTCCCCGTTACGCAGGTGTCACATTGCTTGATCACCGGCAGTTACGCCCGTCACACAGCCGCGTTCCGGCCGTTGTGAGGTGCATCGACGTGGCGGAGCGTGTCGCAGTTGGGCCGAACGGGTGACCGTGCGCAAGAATTGGCCGATGGAGACAGCCAGCGCGAGCCAGGACGGAGCATGCCGGTGAACAGCCACGATGTCACCGACGAACAGTGGGAGGGGCTCGCCCAGGTCGTGCCGCTGCGGGGCCGGGATGCCTGGCCGTCCTCCGTCGGCCACCGGTCCATACCCGAGGCCGAGACGGAGACGCGGCGCCGCTTCGTCGTGCTGCGTGTGAACGTCTTCGCCGACGCCCGTGACGTCGCCGAAACCCTGATGGCGGGCGTGCCGGTGCTGCTCGACCTGACCGGCGCGGAGACGGACGTCGCCAAGCGCGTCCTCGACTTCAGCACCGGTGTCGTCTTCGGCCTGGCGAGCGGAATGCACCGGGTGGACCGCAACGTGTTCCTGCTGACGCCGGCGGGGACCGAGGTGACGGGACTGATGGAGGGGATCGGGGTTCCCGGGGTGTGATGTGGCCTCGGTGTGACGTCGCCGGGGTGTGACGTCCCCTGGGGGCCGGGTCGCCCGATCGTAGGAAGCCCCGGGAGACGGAACGGTTCGTCCCGTGAGCGGAGTCCTACGGTCCGGACATGACCCAGCCCCCCGCTCCTCTCACCTCACTCGTGCGGCCGTGCATCACCGAGCTGCGGCTGTCCGCCTTCGCCGGTCACCGCCGCGCCGCACTCCCGCTCGGGCCGCTCACCCTCCTCGCCGGTCCGAGCGGCTGCGGCAAGTCCAGCGCGCTGCGCGCGTACGAGGCGCTCGCCCGGCTCGGGGGAGGCGCGGCGCTCGGCGAGGCGTTCCCGGACCCCGTCGCCTGTGTCCCGGAGCGGGCCCGGCCCGACGCGCAGCGCCGCCGCGGCTTCCGTATCGGCTGCACGGCCGACGGGCCCGCCGGTCCGGTCCGGCTCGATGTGGCCGTGCAGGCCGAACCCCGTCTTCGCGTCGTGGGCGAGCGTCTGACGGCCGGAGGACTGGTCCTGCTGGAGACCGCCCTGCGCGACCCCGGCAAGCGCGCCGTGCAGGCCGCCTGGCACACGGCCGGGCCGGCTCCGGTGCCCCATGGCCCGCTGCCGGACGACCGGCTGGGCACCGCCCTGCTGCCACTGCGCGTGGCCGGCCGGACGCCCGGGCAGCGCAGGGTGCTGGCCGCCGCCGAGCAGATGGTGGTCGCCCTGCGCTCCGTCTTCGCCTGCGACCCCGACCCCGGCCGGATGCGCGGCCCCGTACCGGCCGGCTCCGGGCGGCTGCTCGGCGGCTGCGGCAACCTCGCCGACGTCCTGTGGCGCACCCGCGCGGAGTGCGCACGGCGGCACGCGCACTTCGTCGCGGCGGTGCGCGCCGGCTGCGCCGGGCCGGTGGCGGACGTGCCGGCCGAGCCGTCGGCCGACGGGACGGTGCGGGCGGCGCTCGACCGGGGCGACGGCATCCGGACGGAGCTCGGCCGGCTGGGCGACGGGGAGTTGAGATACGTCGCGCTCGCGCTGGTGCTGCTCACCGGACCCGGCGTGCTGGAGGTCGACCCGGCCGGTGAGGTGCCCGCCGCCCTCCAGACCCTCACCGTGCTCGCCGACGGCCTGGACCGGGGACTCGACCCCGGCCAGCGGGGCGAACTCCTGCGGCTCGCGGCCCGGATGTGCGAGCGCGGCCACATCCGGCTGGTCGGCGCGGTGAGCGACGCGTCATGGGCCGCCGGGACGGACGGCGTCACGGTGGTACACCTGGAGCCGTGACAGAACCTCTCGACGTGGCGAAACTGCAACGCCGGCTGGCCGAGTTCGCGGCCGCGCGGAACTGGCAGCCGTACCACACCCCCAAGAACCTGGCCGCCGCGCTCAGCGTGGAGGCGTCCGAACTGGTCGAGATCTTCCAGTGGTTGACGCCCGAGGAGTCGGCCCGCGTCATGAACGACCCGGACACCGCCCACCGGGTCACGGACGAGGTCGCCGACGTGCTCGCGTATCTGCTCCAGCTCTGCGAGGTGCTCGGCATCGATCCACTGGCGGCGCTGGACGCGAAGATCGACCGGAACGAGCGGAGGTTCCCGATCTAGGAGTCGCTCAGCCCACCCCAGGAGCCACACACTCCACTTGTACTCTAAGTAACCAAAACGCGGCCCGAATCCGAATTGTTGTCCGCAGATTTCCGTCTTCCTCTGGCTTTTCGTCTCACACCCCTTCACTCTGGGTAGTGAACAAGGGAGTTCGGGCGGACGGACGCGCGGAGCGCGTCGGACAGAACGGGGGCAGCGCATGGACGCGGTGCGGCTCATCGTGACGAGCAGGCGATCCCTGGCCGCGGGCGGCGACGTGCCGGGGATCCTGGCCGAGGTGTGGCAGGCGCAGGCCCTGGCGCAGGCGATAGGGAGTCGCCTCGCGGTCGCGGGCCCGCCCGAACTGCGCGGCGAGGCACTGGGCTTGACGGAGCTCGCGGGCCGCGGCTGCGGTGTCCTCGACCCGCCCGAACTGGCCCCCGGCGAGCTGCGGGCGGGCCAGCTCACCGAGCTGGGCGACGCCCGCCACACCCTGATGTGCCTCGGCGGCCTCCTCGGCGAGGTCGGCATCGCCCTCGTGGGCCTCGCCTGCGCCGCGGACGACGAGGGCACGTACTGGCAGTGCATGGAGGCCATCGACGCGGCGGACGAGTCCCGGGACCGCGTCCTGGAAATGCTCCGCAGACTCGCGGACCGGGAACAGGTGTTACCGGAGAGGGAGGCGGGGTAGCGGCTGCCGCAGGCCGACCCCCGGCCCCCGGCCCGCCCCCGAAGCGGACCTCAGCCGACCTGCTCCTCCTCGCCCGGCCTCCGGTCGGCGTCCCCCGCCGCCTGGAGATCCGCGTCCAGCGCCGACAAGTCCGCGTTCAACGCCGCCATCAGCTCCTCCATCTGCTGCAACAGCCCCTTCGGCTGCCCGGTCCCGCCCTGCTGCGGCACGGTCTCTTCGGACATGACGGCCTCCTCGGCCCCTGGCCCCCCGGGGAGGCCGACGCGGGTGACGCCCCGACGCCCAAGGCCGGTGCGGAAGCCGGGGGCTCCGGCTCCGCCCGAGCCAACGATCACCAACGAGGCCGGTCACTGGCCCGGTCACGCGGGACCCGCGGTATGGACGTAATTTCACCCGACCGGGGACCGGACGGGACGGGGGTCCGAACTCGTCGTCCCGCACCCCGGCGTGCAGGATGGAAGCATGGATCTTCGCATCTTCACCGAGCCCCAGCAGGGGGCCACCTACGACACTCTGCTCACCGTGGCCAAGGCCACGGAAGAGCTCGGCTTCGACGCATTTTTCCGGTCCGACCACTACCTCCGCATGGGCTCCGTGGACGGCCTGCCCGGCCCCACCGACGCCTGGATCACCCTGGCCGGACTCGCCCGCGAGACCAAGCGCATCCGGCTCGGCACCCTGATGACCGCCGGCACCTTCCGCCTCCCCGGCGTGCTCGCCATCCAGGTCGCGCAGGTCGACCAGATGTCCGGTGGCCGGGTCGAACTCGGCCTGGGCACGGGCTGGTTCGAGGAGGAGCACAAGGCCTACGGCATCCCGTTCCCCAAGGAGAAGTTCGCCCGCCTCGAGGAACAGCTGGAGATCGTCACCGGCCTGTGGTCGACGGACCCCGGCAAGACCTACGACTTCCACGGCACCTACTACGACCTCACGGACTCTCCCGCGCTGCCCAAGCCCGCGCAGGAGAAGGTCCCCGTGCTCGTCGGCGGCCACGGCCCGACCCGCACCCCGCGGCTGGCCGCCAAGTACGCCGACGAGTTCAACATGCCGTTCGCCTCCGTCGAGGACAGCGAGCGCCAGTTCGGCCGGGTGCGCGCCGCCGCCGAGGAGGCCGGCCGCAAGGGCGATGACCTGACCTACTCCAACGCCCTCGTCGTGTGCGTCGGCCGGGACGACCAGGAGGTCGCCCGCCGGGCTGCCGCGATCGGCCGCGAGGTCGACGAGCTGAAGCTCAACGGCCTGGCCGGCTCCCCGGCCGAGGTCGTCGACAAGATCGGCCGCTACGCCGAGGCCGGCGCGAGCCGCATCTACCTCCAGATCCTCGACCTGGACGACCTCGACCACCTGGAGCTGATCTCCTCGCAGGTGCAGTCCCAGCTCTCGTAAGGCCGGTAAGGCCCGGTATGGGCAAGCCGTGACGGACCGCGCGATCCGCAGGACAGCCGTCCGTCACGGCTTGCGGGCAACCCCCGCATAGAGGGGCATCTCGTCGCCCGCGCTGCTCACCGAGCTCGGGATGCCACCGAGCGGCCGGCACCACGCCGGGCTCCACCAGTTCAAGGCCCGTGAAGAACGCCGAGAACTCGTCGCGGGTACGCACCTGCGCCGCCGTCCCGCCCTTGCGGTACACCTCGACGACCCGCTCCCAGGTCTCCGGGTCGAAGTCGCCCGTGGCGTGCGAGAGCGTCAAGTAGCTTCCGGACGGCAGGGGTTCGAGCAGCTCGCGGACGATCCGCCTGGGCTCGTCCTCGTCGCCCACCAGGTGCAGCAGGGCCACCAGGGACAGCGCGATCGGCTGGGTGAAGTCGAGGGTCTCCCGCGCCGCCGCGATGATCTTCCCCGGTTCCCGCACGTCGCCGTGGACGTAGGCGGTCTTTCCCTCCGGCGCGCTGTGCAGCAGCGCCTGGGCGTGCCGGAGGACGATCGGATCGTTGTCCGCGTACACCACCCGGGCCTGCGGGACGATCCCCTGGACGATCTGGTGGAGGTTCGGCTCGGTCGGAATGCCGGTGCCGATGTCGAGGAACTGCCGGACGCCTCGCCCGGCCAGCAGCCGGGAGGCGCGGTGCATGAACAGGCGGTTGGTCAGCGCCAATTCCCTGGTGGCGGGGAAGAGGGAGATCACCTGCTCGGCCGCTTCCACGTCGACCGGGTAGTTGTCCTTCCCGCCGAGGTAGTAGTCGTACATGCGTGCCGAGTGGGGTTTGCCGGTGTCGATCTGTCCCCCGCTGGTCCCGGCGTCTGTCACGTGAGGCCTCCGCATCTCCGCGTGCGTGGGCGCTCTTCCTGAATCCCCCTCGAACGCCCGGTCGATCGTGAGGCTAGCGAAAATTCCCGGGTGCTGCCGGTGATGGCTCTGTACGGTGGGCGTATCCGCAGTTCAGGCCACTGATCAAAGGTCGACCCACCGTGTTTCTGACCATCACGACCACCGGCACCCCGGAGCGTCCCGCCACCGAACTCGGCTTCCTGCTGCACAAGCATCCCGAGAAGGCGCAGGCGTTCTCCACGTCCTACGGCACGGCCCACGTCCTCTACCCCGAGGCGGACGCCGAGCGCTGCACGGCGGCGCTGCTGCTGGAGGTCGACGCGGTGGCCCTGGTCCGGCGCGGCAAGGGCAAGGGCAAGGGCCGGGGCGGCGCCCCGGACGCGGCACTCGCGCAGTACGTCAACGACCGCCCGTACGCCGCCTCCTCCCTCCTCGCCGTGGCGCTGAGCGGCGTGTTCTCCAGCGCGATGAAGGGCGTCTGCAACGCGAGGCCCGAACTGCCCGGCGTACCCCGGCCGTTGCGCATCGAGGTGCCGGCGCTGCCCGCCCGCGGCGGCGAGGGGCTCGTGCGGCGGCTCTTCGAACCGCTGGGCTGGACGGTCACGGCCGAGCCCGTGCCGCTGGACACCGAGTTCCCGCAGTGGGGCGACTCGCGCTACGTCCGGCTCGAACTGGAGTCCGCGGACCGCACCCTCGCCGAGGCCCTGCGCCACCTCTACGTCCTGCTCCCGGTCCTGGACGACGCCAAGCACTACTGGGTCTCCTCCGACGAGGTCGACAAGCTGCTGCGCGCCGGTGAGGGCTGGCTGCCCGGCCACCCGGAGCAGAAGCTGATCACCAGCCGCTACCTCTCGCGCCGCTGGTCGCTGACCCGGCAGGCGACGGAGCGGCTGGAGCTGGTGCGGCTGGCCGAGGCCGACGACAGCGAGGTCGAGGAGATCGACAACGCGGTCGAGGCGGAGACCGAGACCGAGGAGCGGCCGACCCCGCTGGCCGTACAGCGCCGGGAGGCCATCACCGCCGCCCTCAAGGCCTCCGGGGCCGCCCGGGTGCTCGATCTCGGCTGCGGCCAGGGCCAGTTGGTGCAGGCTCTCCTCAAGGACCCGGCGTTCACGGAGATCGTGGGACTGGACGTGTCGATGCGCGCGCTCACCATCGCCTCCCGCCGGCTGAAGCTGGACCGCATGGGGGAGCGGCAGGCCGCGCGCGTCAAGCTCCTCCAGGGCTCGCTCGCCTACACCGACAACCGGCTCAAGGGGTACGACGCCGCCGTGCTCAGCGAGGTGATCGAGCACCTCGACCTGCCCCGGCTGCCCGCCCTGGAGTACGCCGTGTTCGGTGCCGCACGGCCCAGGACGGTCCTCGTGACGACCCCGAACGTCGAGTACAACGTGCGCTGGGAGAGCCTCCCGGCCGGCCACGTCCGGCACGGCGACCACCGCTTCGAGTGGACCCGCGCGCAGTTCCGGGCCTGGGCGGAGGCGGTGGCCGAACGGCACGGCTATAGGGCCGAGTTCATACCCGTCGGCCCGGACGACCCGGAGGTGGGGCCGCCCACCCAGATGGCCGTGTTCACACTGACCACCCCGAAGGAGGCGAAGGCGGCATGACCGACGTACGCGAAGGGCGCGTCCTGCCCGTCACCGACCTCTCCCTGGTGGTCCTCGTCGGCGCCTCCGGCTCGGGCAAGTCCACGTTCGCCCGCAGGCACTTCAAGCCGACCGAGATCATCTCGTCCGACTTCTGCCGCGGTCTCGTCTCGGACGACGAGAACGACCAGAGCGCCACCAAGGACGCCTTCGACGTCCTGCACTACATCGCGGGCAAGCGCCTCGCCGCGGGCCGCCGCACCGTCGTGGACGCGACCAGCGTGCAGCCCGAGGCGCGCCGTCAGCTCGTCGAGCTGGCCAGGCGGTACGACGTCCTGCCGATAGCCATCGTGCTCGACGTGCCCGAGAACGTGTGCGCCGAGCGCAACGCGGCCCGCACCGACCGTGCCGACATGCCCCGCCGGGTCATCCAGCGCCACATCCGCGAACTCCGCCGCTCCCTCAGGCAGCTGGAGCGCGAGGGCTTCCGCAAGGTGCACGTCCTGCGGGGCGCGGAGGACGTCGAGCAGGCCACCGTCGTCACCGAGAAGCGCTTCAACGACCTGACCCACCTCACCGGCCCCTTCGACATCATCGGCGACATCCACGGCTGCTCCGCCGAACTGGAGTCGCTGCTCGTCAAGCTGGGCTACACGGACGGGGTCCACCCCGAGGGCCGGACCGCCGTCTTCGTGGGCGACCTGGTCGACCGCGGCCCCGACAGCCCGGCCGTGCTGCGCCGCGTGATGGCGATGGTGAAGTCGGGCAACGCCCTGTGCGTGCCCGGCAACCACGAGAACAAGTACGGCCGGTACCTGCGCGGCCGCAAGGTCCAGCACACCCACGGCCTCGCCGAGACCATCGAGCAGATGGCGGGCGAGAGCGAGGAGTTCGCCGCCGAGGTACGGCAGTTCATCGACGGCCTCGTCAGCCACTACGTCCTCGACGGCGGCCGGCTGGTCGTCTGCCACGCCGGGCTGCCCGAGAGGTACCACGGCCGCACCTCCGGCCGGGTCCGCAGCCACGCCCTGTACGGCGACACGACCGGGGAGACCGACGAGTTCGGCCTGCCGGTGCGCTACCCGTGGGCGGAGGAGTACCGGGGCCGCGCGGCAGTCGTGTACGGCCACACCCCGGTCCCGGAGGCCACCTGGCTCAACAACACCATCTGCCTGGACACCGGCGCCGTCTTCGGCGGCAAGCTCACCGCGCTGCGCTGGCCGGAGCGTGAGCTGGTCGACGTCCCCGCCGAGCGGGTCTGGTACGAGCCGGCGAAGCCGCTGCGCTCCGAGGCCCCCGGCGGGCAGGACGGCCGCCCGCTGGATCTGGCGGACGTGCAGGGCCGCCGGGTCGTGGAGACCCGGCACCAGGGCCGGATCTCGATCCGAGAGGAGAACGCGGCAGCGGCCCTGGAGGTCATGAGCCGCTTCGCGGTGGACCCCCGGCTGCTGCCCTACCTCCCGCCGACGATGGCCCCGACCGCGACCTCGCACGTCGACGGCTACCTGGAGCACCCGGCCGAGGCCTTCGCGCAGTACGCGGCGGACGGTGTCGCCCGGGTCGTGTGCGAGGAGAAGCACATGGGCTCGCGTGCGGTGGCCCTGGTGTGCCGGGACGCGGAGACGGCCCGCAAGCGCTTCGGCGTCGACGGCCCGACGGGCTCCCTCTACACCCGCACCGGCCGCCCGTTCCTCGACGACGACGCCCTCACCGAGGAGATCCTCGGCCGGGTGCGCACGGCGATCGGCGAGGCCGGCCTCTGGGACCACCTCGAGACGGACTGGCTGCTGCTGGACGCCGAGCTGATGCCCTGGTCGCTGAAGGCGTCCGGGCTGCTGCGGTCGCAGTACGCAGCCGTCGGTGCCGCGTCCGGCGCGGTGCTCCCGGGCGCGCTGGCCGCGCTGGAGGGCGCGGCGGCACGGGGCGTCGACGTGACCGGACTGCTGACCCGCACCCGGGAACGGTCCGCCGACGCCGTCGCGTTCACCGAGGCGTATCGCCGCTACTGCTGGACCACGGACGGCCTGGACGGCGTCCGCCTGGCTCCGTTCCAGATCCTCGCGGTCCAGGGCCGCAGCCTCGCCGGACTCCCGCACGACGAGCAGCTCGCCCTGCTCGACCGGCTCGTCGAGCACGACGGCAGCGGCCTGCTCCAGACCACCCGTCGGCTCTACGTCGACACGGGCGACCCCGAGTCCGTCCGGGCCGGTGTCGACTGGTGGCTGGAGATGACCGGCCGCGGCGGCGAGGGCATGGTCGTCAAGCCGGTCGGAGCACTGGTCCGCGACGGCCAGGGGCGCCTGGTGCAGCCCGGCATCAAGTGCCGCGGCCGCGAGTACCTGCGGATCATCTACGGCCCGGAGTACACCCGCCCGGAGAACCTGGCCCGCCTGCGCTCGCGGTTCCTCAACCACAAGCGGTCCCTGGCGATCCGCGAGTACGCGCTCGGTCTGGAGGCCCTGGACCGGCTGGCCGAGGGCGAGCCGCTGTGGCGGGTGCACGAGGCGGTGTTCGGGGTGCTGGCGCTGGAGTCGGAGCCGGTGGACCCGCGGCTGTGACCCGTGGAGCCGACTTCCGGCCGGGGTGCGCCACGGCGGCGCGGACCTGGCCGGAAGTTGTGATCCGGACCCCAACTGTCCCTGGTTAACCGTTGGTTGCCGTGCTAACTTCGCTGGTCGGTCAGGCAGGTGAACCGACTCAGGGGGAAAGTCGGTGCGGACAGGTGCGACGCCCGGCGAGTCCGGCGCCGATTGCGGACATCAGCCGGACTTCGAGCTGCTGTTACGGCTCACCGAGGTCCTCTGCGAGCTGGCCTGCGTGGAAGACGCGCCGAGCCGGGTGCAGTTCGCCGGTCTGCTGGGAGGGCAGCTCGGCCGGCAGGTCGACATCCGCGGCGTCAGGCTCCGTGAGGACGTGGCCGGCCTGGTGACCGCCGCGCTGAGCGTGGCGGGCGGGGAACACGTACTTGTCGGAGTGGTCCGCATCCTCGAAGGAGCCCCGGCCGGAGACGAACTCGAACGGCTGATCGCTCCTGTTCCCGTCCTGGCCGGGCCGTTGTCCAAAGACGACGAGAAGAGCGCCCGCGTCGCGCTCACCCGCGGCGACCTGCCCGCCGCACGGTTACGGGACGGTCTGGCCGAGGAACTCGCCGGTGTCGACCTCCCCGACGGACTCACCCCCGAGCAGCTCTTCACGCACCTGCTCGAATGGAACACGCAGGAGGACGGCCTGCCGCCCGTCGTCGTCCTCCTCGATCACGCGGCCCGTCTCGCCCGGACCGTCGAACACCGCCTCGTGCTGAGCGCATGGGTCGACGACTGGGCCGGGCGCGAGGGCCTGACCGCGGAGTTGGCGAGGCGCCGGGAAAGACGCGTCGCGGTGGTGTGGTCGCCCGACATCCCCCGCACCCTCGTCGTCGCCGTCGAACCGGCCCGGGACGGCAGCACGGACGTGGTCGTGCGGACCTGGACGAACGCCACCCCGGGCCGGTGGGACCCACGCCCCGGCGAACCGGACACCATCCCCCTGGACGACCTCGGCCGAGCGGTCGACAAGGCGCTCCGGCGCGGCACCCGGCTCTGGCTGGTGCCGCGCGAACCGGACTCGGGCGGACTCCAGGAGCCGCCTGCGTACATAGAGTTCATCCTTCCGTACGATCTGCTGAACCACGATGTGGCGGGGTTGACGTTCGCCATCGGCGACGGTGAGCCCACTCCGCTCGGCCTGCGGTACGGGGTACATCTACGCAGCCTCGAACGCATGCGTACGGACAACGCCGTGGTCCGGCAGCAGTGGAAGCGGCGCTGGGCGGCTCTGAAGCAGCATGGGATCTCGGTGCACGCCTGGAGAGAAGCGGACGCCCGGCGGCTGCGCGCGTGGCAGATCGCGCTCGCCGGGGAATCAAGAAGTACGGCAGTGCTGTTGGACGCGCCGTCCGGGGCGTCGGCCCTGGAGGCGCTCAAAGCGGCGATCGCGGAGGGGATCGGGCTGGCCGTCTGGGACCGCAGAGGTGTGTTCATAGAGGAGAGGCGCGAAGTGGTGACCGCGGTCTTCGCGGCCGTCACGATGCCCGTGCAGCTTCCTTCCGTCATTCACCGCATGCGTCGGAACGCCGAGAGTGGCGCGGAGGACGCGGTCCAGTATCTGGCCCGGAACGTCGGATTCCTTTGGGACGACCCCACTCGAGTCGTCGACATCCAGACCACCGACCCCGGCGATCTCGCCAGCTGAGCTAGGAGGCTTCGGCATGAGCGCACAGGAACGGACGGCAGCGGACGACTGGAAGGTGTTCCACGCCACCGGACGCCCGCAGGACGCCCCACCCGTGCTGCCGGACCCGCCGCCCTGGCGGAGGTTCCGCGGCGGTCCCGTCGAGACCCCGCCCCCGGACGACGCCGAGGCCGCCCTGCGCCGCCTGGGACCCGGCGGCCTCACACCCCAGCTCGACGAGGAGCAGATCGAGACGGTCAACGCCGCCCTGCTGCTGCGCCGCCCGCTGCTGATCACCGGCCCTCCCGGCGTCGGCAAGTCGACGCTCGCCTACCTGATCTCGCGTGAGCTGGGCCTCGGCCGGGTACTCGAATGGAACATCGTGAGCCGTACGAGTCTGCGTGACGGCTTGTACGTCCACGACGCCATGGGCCGCGCCCAGGCCATCGCCGCCTGGCAGGCGGGGCTGCGCGACGCGGCACGGGCGGAGCCGGTGTTCGAAGAAGGCGAACAGGCCGTCAACCCCGCGACCGTGTCAAAAGATCGTCAACTTGCGCCGGTTATAGGCGAGTTCATTACACTGGGACCACTGGGCACCGCCCTGCTGCCCTACGAACGGCCCCGGGTGCTTCTCGTCGACGAACTCGACAAGAGCGACATCGACCTGCCGAACGACCTGTTGCACGTTCTGGAGAATGGAAGTTATGAGGTTCCCGAGCTGGTGCGTGACGCCGCCGACACGGCGAGCGTGCACACCAGCGATCCGGGAGGCCGGGCCGTGGTGCGCAACGGACGCGTCGAGTGCCGGGAGTTCCCGGTCGTGGTGATCACCAGCAACGGGGAGCGGGAGTTCCCCGCCGCCTTCCGCCGCCGCTGCCTGCCGATGGAGATGCACACCCCCACCCGGGAGCAACTACTGGCCATGGTGGAAGGGCACTTGGGACTCAGGCCGCGAGGCACCGAAGACCTCGTCGACCTGTTCGTTCAGCGGGTCCAGGCGGGTGGCGTCCACTCCCTCGACCAGTTGCTCAACGCTGTCCAGATGACTACCGCGGGTGGTTTTCAGGCTGACGGTGACGGGCGTAAGCTCGTCGAACTGCTGCTCCGCGACCTCGCGAAGGGCCGCTGATGACCCGGGAGCGCGCATCCGGACCAGGCGACGGGGATCCCGCATCGGGATCGTCGCCGCCTCCTTCGGTGTCCCCCGAGACGCTCGCGCGCGCGAGCGAGCGCGGAGACCGGGGCCCGGCCGCTCCCGAACCCTTCGTACCGCGCTGGCAGGAGTTCGCCGACGCCGTATGGCTCGCCGCGCACCGGAGCCGGTACGGCGGTCCCGGCGGAGCGGCCCCGCAGGCCCCCGCCGCGCAGGCCGGACTCCTGCAGGATGCCGAGGCCGGACCACCGTCCCGGCCGCCGGCGGACGACGGCGAACTCCCCGGCCGCCCCGAGGCCGACGAAGACGTCCCCGCTCAGCCCCCGCCCGCGCACCGCACCCCCGCCGCGTCGGACCCTCCCGGCGGCCGCCCGGCCACCCGGGCCGGCGACCGCGTCTTACCCCACCCCGAAGGCCGCTTCACCCTGCACCTCGGGCCGCCGCTGCTGCCCCAGGCCGAGCCCGACCCGTCGGGACCCGGCCGCTTCACGGCCCTGCTCGCGCGCGCCCTGCACCAGCTGGCCCGCCGTGTCCCGTCCCGCGACAGCCTGGAGCTGGACGAGGAGACCACGGCCGAACAGGGTCTCGTCGACGGGTTGTGGATGCCGTTTCTGCGGCCCGCCCGGGTCTCCGCCTTCGACCTGGTGCTGCTGCTCGACGACGCGCCCACGATGCGCATCTGGGAGGAGAGCGCCGCACGCCTGGCCCGCGCCGCCGAACACAGCGGGGCCTTCCGGAGCGTGCGCACGCTCCGGGCGACCGTGCCGCGTACCGGCACCGCCACCCTGCGCTGGTCCACGGGACGGGCCGTCGCCGACCCCGCCGAACTGCTCGACGGCCGGGGCAGCCGGATCTTCCTCGTGGTCACCGACGGACTCGCCCACGGCTGGGCCGCCCCCGCCGCCGACGAACTCCTCGGCCGGCTCGCCCACGCCGGCCCCACCGCCCTCGTCCACCTGCTGCCGCCGCATCTGCGCCACCGCTCCTCGCTCTACCCGTACCCGGCCGTCCTGGAGGCCGGCGGGTTCGGAGCCCCCAACAGCAGCCTCGGGCACTGGGCGCCGCCCGGCGGCCCCGATCCGATGCGGCCGCTGCCCGAAGCGGGCGACGGCTCCGTCGCCGTCCCGGTGCTCTCCCTGAAACCAGCCTCCCTCGCCGCCTGGTCCGATCTGGTCACCGGCGGGCGCGGTGTCAGGCGTTCGCTGCCCGTGGTGCTGGCCGGCGCCCTGCGCAAGGGCGCGCCCGCTCCCGGCCTGCGCGCCCCACGCCTGCCCCGGGCCGCCACCGCCGCCGTACGGCGCTTCTTCAGTCTGGCCACCCCCTCCGCCCGCCGCCTCGCCGCCCAACTCGCCGCCGTTCCCTTCGACTTCGACCTCGTCGAGCAGTTGCGGCGACGCGTCATGCCGGAGACCGGTCCCGATCACCTCGCCGAGATCCTCATGGGCGGACTGATCGACTGGGAGGGGGCGGGGGAGGGGCGTCCCGAGTTCGCCGAGGGCGTCCGAGAAGCCTTGCTCGCGACCACCACGCGCAGTCAACTCGCCCGCACCGTAAGCCTGGTGGGCGAGCTGCCCGCCGCCGGGGAGCGGGGCGTGGCCCTGCGCGCCGCCCTGCACGACCCGCTGCGGACCAGGCTCCCCGACCCCACCGAACGCGGCTGGGCGCGCAGCGAACTGGCCGTCATGCGTGCCCTGTCGGGACCCTACGCCGACCGGGCACGGCGCATCGAACCGAACCTGTCCAGGAACCCGCCCGCCGCGGCCGAACAGGTGGAGAGCAACGCGTCCGCCCACCCACCCCCACAGGTGAATATCCCGGGCGAAACGACTCCATCCAGCCCAGCGGGCATCAACCCGGATTCGGGAATCTCCGATCCGACTGGAGAATCCGCGCCGTCGGAGACGGCCGAGGCGCACCGACAACAGACCCCGGAGGCAGAGCCGCTCATGCAGCGCACCACGACCGCAACGCCGGCCCTACTGGTGAACGTGCCCATGCGCAACACCTCGTTCGTCGGCCGCCAGGCGCTGCTGAGGGCCGTGGAGGAGCAGCTCGCCGCCCAGGACACCGCCGCCGTGCTGCCCAACGCCCTGCACGGCCTCGGTGGTGTGGGCAAGTCCCAGCTCGCGCTGGAGTACATCTACACCCACCAGCGCGACTACCGGATCATCTGCTGGATCCCCGCCGAACGCGAGAGTCTCATCCTGGCCGCGCTCTCCTCGCTCGCCTCCCAGCTGGGCGTCGCACCGGCCGGCCAGGACAGCCTCGGCGCCGCCGCGGCCAACACCGCCGTGCCCGCCGTCCTGGAGGCGCTGCGCACGGGGACGCCGTACGACAACTGGCTGCTGGTCTTCGACAACGCCGAGGACATCGAGGCGGTGCGCGGCTACTTCCCCCACAACGGGCCGGGCAAGGTCATCGTGACCTCCCGGAACCGGGGCTGGGAACGGGTGGCCACCTCACTGCCGGTGAACGTCTTCGAGCGCGACGAGTCCATCGAACTGCTCCAGAAGCGCGCCCAGGACCTGCCCCGGGAGGACGCAGACCGGCTGGCCGAGGCCCTCGGCGACCTGCCGCTCGCCGTGGAGCAGGCGGGCGCCTGGCTCGGTGTCACCGGCATGGAGGTCGACGAGTACCTCGAACTGCTCGCCCAGCGCAGCCCGGAGATCCTGGAGATCGAGCAGAGCCCCGACTACCCGGTGTCCGTCGCCGCCGCCTGGGACATCTCCCTGGAGCGGATCAGGGAGAACAATCCGGGCGCCCGTCAGCTTCTCGACATCTGCGCCAGCATGGCTCCCGAGCCGATCCCGAGGTCGATTCTGCGCAGCAGCCGAGGCGTCAACATCACGCCCGAGATCGACCCGATGCTGCGCGAGCCGATCAAACTGAACCGGGCCATCCGCGACCTCAGCCAGTTCTCCCTGATCAGGGTCGACCCGCGCGCGGGCACCCTCCAGATGCACCGCCTGCTCCAGACCGTGCTCCTCGCCAAGCTGAGCGAGGAGGAACGCGAGCGGATGCGGGACGCCGCCCACCAGCTGCTGTCCGCCGCGAACCGGGGCCCCTACGGATCCTCCCAGGAGTGGCGCGACTACCAGGCCCTGCTGCCCCACGTGCTCGCCTCCCAGGCGGTGACCAGTGCCGACCCCTATGTGCGTGACCTGGTCTACGACACCATGTGGTTCCTCTACTACTGGGGCGACCACGAAGGCGCCGCGGCCTTCGGCCGCCAGGCGTGGAGCGCCTGGCTCGCCGCCTCCGGTGAGGAGGACATCTATGTCATCCGCATGACCAAGGGCCTCGCGTTCCTGCTGCGCCAGGTGGGCCAGATCGCCGAGTCGATCCCGCTCACCGAGAAGGCGCTGGAGGTCTCCCGCCGGATGCAGGTCGAGGCAGAGGAACTCATCGACTCCCTGTGCGAGATGTCCGACGCCCGCCGCTACCAGGGCCGATTCCAGGAGGCGCGGGACCTGGGCAAGGAGGCCACGGAACTGGCCCGTTTGCAGTTCGGCCCCGAAGACCAGGCCACCCTGCGGGGCGCTCACAGCTGGGGGGTCGACCTGAGACTGTGCGGGGAGTTCAGGGAGGCGCTGCCACTGGACGAGGAGACCGCCCGCCAGCGCGACATGCTCCTCGGCGACTCCAGCTTCTTCACGCTCAACACCCTGCACTGCGTCGCCATCGACATGCGCGAGGCGGGCGGGTACCCCAAGGCGCGCGAATGGCAGGAGGACGTCTACCGCCGGGCGTTCACCGCGCTCGGTGAGAAGCACCCCCTGACCCTGCGCATCGCCCGGGACCTCAGTGTCTGCCGCCGCCGGGACGGGGACCTCGCCGAGGGCGCCAAGCTCGCCGAGGAGACCCTGCGCAACTTCAAGTCCCGCTACGGCGACGAGCACCTGGACTCGCTGACCACGGCGACCAACGTCTGCGTCGACCGGCGCCTGGCCGGGGACCTGGAGGGTTCCCGGCGCATCGCGGAGTCCACCGTGGCCAGGCTGGTGCGGCGCCTCGGGCCGGACCACGCGCACACGCTGGTGACCAGGGCGAACCTGGCCGCCACCGAGCGGGCCCTGGGCGCTCTGGACATCGCGCAGGAACTGGAGGACGACGTGGTGCGCCGGCTCGGCGACACGGTCGGGGCGCAGCACGTCATCACCCTCACCGTCGGCATCGGCCGGGCCAACACCGCGTACGCGCGGCTCGACTTCGAGCAGGCGCACGCGATCGACTCCGCCAATCTGCCGCTGCTGACCGAGGTGGCGGGCGGCGATCATCCGCTCACCCTCTCCTGCACCGCCAACCTCTCCCTGGATCTGAGGGGACTCGGGCGGGCCGACGAGGCGGACGTGCTCCAGCGCAAGGCGGTGGAGGGCTTCGCCGCGGTGCTGCGCAACGACCACCCCTGGCTCAAGGCCGCCCGCCAGAGCCGCCGCATCGAGTGCGACATCGCCCCCATGCCCATGTGACACGGGCCGCGCCCGTTTGCCCGGCCGCAACTTCCTTGCGATAGTGAGGAGTTGACACCGCGAGGGTGTTCGTGTCACGGGGGGGCGCATGACGGCGGTCGTCTTCGTTCACGGAACCGGGGTGCGGGAACCGGCCTTCTCCACCCTGGTGGGGCGGGTGACGGCCGGACTGGCCGCACAGCGCGCCGGGCTGGACGTCGTGCCCTACGACTGGGGAGCGGCACACGGTGCCACGCTCGCGGCCGGCGGGGCGAGTCTCCCGCCCAGGTCCGGCACCACACGCGGTCCCGGTGGGGGACCGGCGGGCGTGGACCCGGGCGACGAGACGACCGCGGCCTGGGCCGTCCTCTACGACGACCCGTACGCCGAACTGGCCTTGGCCGCCGCCGCATCCGGCCCGGCCGCCGAACGCCCGCCCGGCACCGTACCGCCCCAGCAGCGCATACGGGCGCAGCTCACCGCACTCGCCGCCCGGGGCGACGCACCAGGAGCCGAGGTGGGCCCCGGACTTGCCCGCGCCGCCACCGACCTGGCCGCCCACCCCCTGCTCGGCCCCGCCGCCGACGCCCTCGACCCGGCGGACCTCGCGGTCCTCGCCGCCCGTTCCCTGACCGCCCGCCTCATCGCCGACGCCCTCGACGCCGACTCCCCGCTCGTCCCCGTCGGCGTGACGCGGGACGCCGTCACCGACCGGATCGCCGAGGCCCTCGGCGCACCGCCCCGGGGTTCGGAGCGGGGCCTGCGCTCCTACCTGCTGCGGTCGGCCGGAGCCATGGCCGCCCGGGCCGTCGAGCGTCGCCGGCGTGCCCTCACCGAGGCCGCCCACCCCGCCGCCGGCGACATCCTGCGCTATCTGAGCCGGGGTGCGGCCTTCCGCGACGGCCTGCGCGCCCTCGTCGCGGGCCTGGAACCGCCCGTCGCCGTCGTCGGCCACAGTCTCGGCGGCATCATCGCCCTCGACACGCTGATCTCCGCTCCGATACCGCAGGTCGCCCTCCTGGTGACGGCCGGCTCCCAGGGGCCCTTCCTCTACGAGTCGGGCTCCCTGCCGTCCCTCGAACACCCCGCGCCTCTGCCACCGCACGTCCCCGCCTGGCTGAACCTGTACGACCCGCGCGACCTGCTCGGCTATCTCGGTGCTGAACTCTTCCCGGGCCGCGTCACCGACGTCCCCGTCGACAGCGGCCAGCCGTTCCCCGCCGCACACAGCGCCTACTGGACGAACCCCACCGTGTACCGCCACATCGTGGGCCACCTGCCGTGACCGGGCCAATGCCGTCCATCGACCCGGCCCGCGTGCATGCCCTCGTCGTCGGGATCGAGACGTACGAGGCCGGCGACGCCTGGCGGCTGCCCGGGCCCGCCCGGGACGCCGTACGGTTCCGGCGGCTGCTGCGGGACGCCGGGGTGCCGGAGTCGCAGGTGCGTCTGCATCTGGCCCCCTTGCCGCCGTACGACCCGCACGTCCCTTACGGACCCGCGGACCATGCGACCCTGCGCCGGGTCCTCGTGCGCGAACTGTCCCCGGCCCAGGGCGACATGCTGTGGGTGTGGTGGGGCGGGCACGGGGTGCTGGACCGGGCCGGGCGGCTGAGGCTGTTCTGCGCGGACGCGGGCGTCGCCGACAAGGTGGGCATCGACCTGGACTCCGCGCTCGCCCGGTACGCGGGTGACGCCGTGCCCGGGCTGAGCGAGCAGATGTGGATCGTGGACGCCTGCGAGACGTTCGAGGAGGACCTCGCCTTCCAGGAGGCGCTGCCCGCCGACGCCCTGCCGGTGGGGCGGCCCAACCACGCGCACCGGCAGACCGTGCTGCGCGCCGCCGGCCGGGGCAGGGCGGCGGCCAACGACCCGGTCCGCGCCACCGGCCTGTTCTCCGACGTCCTGCTCGGTCTGCTGGCCGACCGGGCGGCCGTTCTGCCCGCGCCGCCCGATCCGGAGGAACTGTTTCCGGCCGTTCGAGCGCGCATCGCGGCCCTCAGGGAAGAGGGCCGTACTCTTCAGCATCCCGAGATCCGGCTCCAGGGACCCGACCGCACCGAGACCCTGCCGCCGGCCGTGCCGCCGGCCCTGCCGCGGTCCCTCACGGCATTGCAGCGCGCCGTGGAGGCCCTCCTCGCCTACCCCTTGATGCACGACCCCGACGAACGGCAGACGGTCGTGGCCGCGCTGAACCCCCGTGTCACAGCCGTACTGCGCCGTCACAGCAAGGCGCGCACCGACGTCGTCAGCATCCTCGGCGGGCTAGCCCGGCGGAGCCCGGAGGCATTGTGGGACCTGTTCGACGCCGTCGTGTCCGTCGACGACGACCCCAAACTGAAGGCCGAACTCGCTGCCGCCTTGGCCGTGTTGGCGCCCTCGCCGGCGCGTCGGCTTGATCACCGGTGATCAGTGGCGTGATCGTACGGTTTTCGCTCCGTGAGGTATTGGCCATGATGGAAAGACACGGGGCATCGCGTGCCACCGTGCGAGAAGGGGGAGCATCTTGGACCAGCCGCCCGCTCTGCACCGCGCCGGAGCCGCCACCGCACCTGAACCGGTCGTCGCCGCCGCGGGTACCGGTGTGTGGGAATCCGATCTGGCGGACCTCACGGCGCTGCCCCTGAGCGCCGTGGACGGTCTCCCCGCCCTGCCCCCCACCACACGCCTGCTGACCGAGGTGCTGCGCGCCCGCAGCAGCATGAGGAGCGGCGAGGGGCCGGGGGGCGCCCGAGCCGATTAGCCGCCGACGCCGTCCCGACGGCAGAACCCCGGTGCGACACCCGCACACGCACCGGGGTCCGCGCATGTCCGCCAAGCGACCGGAGGCCCGCGACGATGACCAGCGAGCAGCACCTCGCTCCACTCCGCATGCCGGACCGGCTCTTCGCGGAGCTGGCCGCCGGAGGTGGCTCGGCGGCGGCCGTCGCCTTCCTCGAACGAGGAGAACGCGCGCGGCGGTTGCTGCTCCTGCGCACCCTCCTCGACCACCTGGACGCCCTGCCGACCCCCCTCGCGCCGGTCGCCGAAGCCTGGCGGGTCCTCAAGGAGGCGGCCGAGAAGTCGCCCGAGCCGGTCGAACGCCTGCTGCTGGCCCCGGCGACCGGCGGCTGGATCTCCCACATGCTGCGCCGGGTGCGGGGCACGGCGACCGGCCCGCCGCTGTGGGCGGAGGCGGGCCACCTGTGCGCACTGGCCCTCTCGGCCTCCTTGCACGCGGGCACGGAGGCCACCCTCGACGTACCCCTCACCAGCGGGCGGCTGCCCCTGCCCGGTCTCGGCATGGTCGGACTCCCCGACGCTCAAGAGGGCTTGGCGGTCGGCAGGGCCACGACGGCCGGGGGAGAGCTGACGGTCACCGGGCCGGGCCGCACGACCGGCTCGGTGCGCGTGACCTGCCGTCCGCTGACGCAGCGTGCCGACGCGGCGGGGGGCACCTGGCTCCCGCTGCGGACCCTCAGCCACACCGGCCCCGCCGGTACGGCCCCCTTCACCGTCGTACTCGAAGACCTCGACCCCTACCGCGATCTCGACGACCACCTGCCCCCCACCCGGCTCGACGAGGACGAGGCACAGGAATGGCAGCGGTTGTTCGACGAGGCCGCGCGGATCCTGGCACGCCCGGGCACACCGGGCCCCGGGCGGGTCGACCCCGCCATGATCCGGGCGATCGTGCCCTTCGGGCGCACCGCCGTCAGCCCGCCCCCGCCCCCCTTCGTGCAGGTGTCGGCCTCCAGCGGTGACTCCTTCGGCGGCATGCTCATCGTCCGTCCGGCCTCCGCGCTCGCCCTCGCCGAAACCCTCGTGCACGAGCTTCAGCACAGCAAACTGGCCGCCCTCCTGCACCTGTTCCCGCTGCTGGAGGACGACCGGGCCGAGCGCTACTACGCCCCCTGGCGCACCGACCCCCGCCACCTCACCGGCCTGCTGCACGGCGCCTACGCCTTCACCGGCGTCGCGGGTTTCTGGCGGGACCGGCTGGCCGGTGCGGAGGAGGGCGAGGACGCCGAGCGGGCCGCCTACTTCTACGCCCTGCGCCGCCTGCAGAGCCGCCTGGCCGTGCGCACCCTGCTGACCAGCGGCCGGCTGACCGCGCAGGGCCGCGCCCTCGTGTCGGGGCTCGCCCGCACCCTGGACGGCTGGCTGCGCGAGCCGGTCCCGCACGCCGCTCTCACCCGGGCCCGCACGGCCGCCGCGCTGCACCGCACCGAGTGGCGGCTGCGCAACGTCGACCCCGCGGTGGAGCCGTCGGACGGCCCCCGCTTCCGCCCCGACCGCACCTCCTGGCCCGACGTCCGCACCCACGCCTTCGCCACCCGCCCCGTCGCCCCGCACACCGCCGACGAGCACCTCGCCGCCGGGGACGCGGCCGCCGCGCTCGCCCGGTACGCCGGGCAGCTTGCCGCCGACCCCGCCGAGCCGCACGCCCTGGCCGGCTGGATCGTCGCCCGGGCCGTGCTCGACCCGGGCCGGGAGACGCGGCGCATGCTGGCCCGGCCGGAGCTGCTCCAGCCGCTGCCCAGCGGCTGACCGGGGGCGTCCCGGCCCGGGCTGATTGTCGTCAGGCAGACGCAAACAAGAGTTCGCCGAAACGCGCGAGCAGCGCGTCAACCGGCGCTCCGATGGTCAGGATGGAGGCATGGCTTACCACGTCAACTCCGAGGCCGGGCGGCTGCGCCGCGTCATCCTGCACCGGCCCGATCTCGAGCTCAAAAGGCTCACCCCCAGCAACAAGACCTCGCTGCTCTTCGACGACGTGCTGTGGGTGCGCAGGGCCCGCGCCGAGCACGACGGGTTCGCCGACGTGCTGCGCGACCGGGGCGTCACCGTGCATCTCTTCGGTGACCTGCTGGCCGAGGCCCTGGAGGTCCCGGAGGCCAGGGCCCTCGTCCTGGACCGGGTCTTCGACGAGAAGGAGTACGGCCCGCTGGCCACCGACCATCTGAGAGCCGCCTTCGAGAACCTGCCCGCGGCGGAGCTGGCCGAGCTCCTGGTCGGCGGCATGACCAAGCGCGAGTTCCTCGACGTGCACCCGGAGCCGACCTCCGTGCGCTTCCACGTCATGGAACTGGACGACTTCCTGCTGGACCCGCTGCCCAACCACCTCTTCACCCGCGACACCTCCGCGTGGATCTACGACGGCGTCTCCATCAACGCCATGCGCTGGCCCGCCCGGCAGCGCGAGACCGTGCACTTCGAGGCGATCTACCGGCACCATCCGCTGTTCCGCGACGAGGCCTTCCACCTCTGGTCCGAGGGGCAGGCCGACTACCCGTCCACCATCGAGGGCGGGGACGTCCTGGTCATCGGCAACGGGGCGGTGCTCATCGGCATGAGCGAGCGCACCACGCCCCAGGCCGTCGAGATGCTCGCGCACAAGCTGTTCGCCGCCGGTTCCGCCGAGACGATCGTGGCCCTCGACATGCCCAAGCGGCGTGCCTTCATGCACCTCGACACCGTGATGACGATGGTCGACGGCGACACCTTCACCCAGTACGCGGGGCTCGGCATGCTCCGCTCGTACACCATCGAACCGGGCGTCGGCGAGAAGGAACTCAAGGTCACCGACCATCCGCCGGAGCACATGCACCGCGCGATCGCCGCCGCGCTCGGCCTGAACGAGATCCGCGTGCTGACCGCGACCCAGGACGTGCACGCGGCCGAACGCGAGCAGTGGGACGACGGCTGCAACGTCCTGGCCGTCGAACCCGGCGTCGTGGTCGCCTACGAGCGGAACGCCACCACCAACACCCACCTGCGCAAACAGGGCATCGAAGTGATAGAGATCCCGGGCAGCGAACTCGGGCGGGGGAGGGGTGGGCCGCGATGCATGAGCTGCCCGGTCGAACGGGAGCCCGTATAGGCACCCCACGTCTACGTATAGGCATGCTGAGTTTCGTATAGTATTCCAGGAGTCCTGTTTTCCGTCCCCGTACCGCCGTATCCCTGGAGCGCCCCATGGCGACAGTCCCGACCGCCCTCGCCGGCCGCCACTTCCTCAAGGAGCTGGACTTCACCGAGGAGGAGTTCCGTGGTCTGGTCGAGCTGGCCGCCGAGCTGAAGGCCGCCAAGAAGGCAGGGACCGAGACGCAGTACCTGCGGGGCCGGAACATCGCGCTGATCTTCGAGAAGACCTCCACCCGCACCCGCTGCGCCTTCGAGGTGGCGGCCGCCGACCAGGGCGCCTCGACGACGTACCTCGACCCCTCCGGCTCGCAGATCGGCCACAAGGAGTCGGTGCGGGACACCGCGCGGGTGCTGGGCCGGATGTACGACGGGATCGAGTACCGGGGCGACAGCCAGGAGAAGGTGGAGGAGCTGGCGGCGCACGCCGGTGTGCCCGTCTACAACGGGCTCACCGACGACTGGCACCCCACCCAGATGCTCGCCGACGTGCTCACCATGACCGAGCACTGCGCCAAGCCGCCGGCCGGGATGACCTTGGCCTACCTCGGTGACGCCCGCTTCAACATGGGCAACTCCTACCTGGTCACCGGCGCCCTGCTCGGCATGGACGTACGTCTCGTCGCCCCGAAGGACTACTGGCCGGCCGAGGAGGTCGTCGACCGGGCCCGTGCTCTCGCGGAAACCAGCGGCGCCCGCATCACCCTCACCGAGACCCTGGACGAGGGCGTCCGGGGCGCCGACTTCGTCGCCACCGACGTCTGGGTCTCCATGGGTGAGCCGAAGGAGGTCTGGGCCGAGCGCATCGCCGCCCTGGCCCCGTACGCCGTGACCATGGACGTCCTGCGCGCCACAGGCAACCCGGACGTGAAGTTCCTGCACTGCCTGCCCGCCTTCCACGACCTCGGCACCAAGGTCGGCCGGGAGATCCACGCCGCCCACGGCCTGGAGTACCTGGAGGTGTCGGACGAGGTCTTCGAGTCGGCGCACTCCGTCGTCTTCGACGAGGCCGAGAACCGTCTGCACACGATCAAGGCGGTGCTGGTCGCGACCCTCGGCTGAACCGGGTCAGGCCGACGGCCGCCGCTGAGCAGGCACCACGGGCAGCCGGAACCACACGGCCTTGCCGGACTCGGTCGGCCGGTGCCCGCACGACGAGCTCAGGGTGCGGATCAGCAGCAGGCCGCGCCCGTGCTCCTGCCAGGGGTCGGGCATCCCGCCGGACGGACAGGTCAGCTCGCCGGGCGGCTGCGGGTCGGTGTCGTGCACCTCGACCTGGCAGCCCGACGGCATCAGCTCCACCACCAGCTCTATCGGCGTCTCGCCGGAGGTGTGCTCCACGGCGTTCGCCACCAGCTCCGCCGTGAGCAGCTCCGCCGTGTCGCGGTCCGCCCCGTGCTCCAGCTCGGTCAGCGCCGTACGGACCAGGGCACGGGCCACGGGCACGGCCGCGGCGGTGTGCGGCAGCGCGATGCGCCAGGAGGCGGGGGCTGAGGGGAGTTCGTACAAGGCGGGTCCGTTCATGGAGCAGGACATCCTGCTTTCAACCTTATGAATGGTACGGCGCCACTCTTCCGTGGCGTCCGAGGGGCACTGCCGGGGGCCTGCGGCCCCCTTGCCGCACGGCTTACCCAGGTGAACGCCGTGCCGCGCACAGCTGCTCCCGCCGTTACGCCGGTGTGGACGATCTGTGACGGATGTGACCGGCCCGGTTCACACCCGGCTCCCCGTGAAGTCCTACCCGGACGGCCTATTGCGCACTCATGACGACAGTCACGAATGAGTGATAACTTCGTGGGGTAGAGCTCAGTGAGGCAGTGCCCGCCCGAGGAGGCCGCACGTCATGAGTCCCTTCACCGGCTCCGCCGCCCGCACCCCGAGCTGGGAGCACCTGCGCGTCGACGTGGCCGACGGCGTCGCCACCGTCACCCTGGCCCGCCCCGAGAAGCTCAACGCGCTCACCTTCGGCGCCTACGCCGACCTGCGCGACCTGCTCGCGGAGCTGTCCCGGGAGCGGTCCGTACGGGCCCTGGTGCTGGCCGGCGAGGGCCGCGGCTTCTGCTCCGGCGGCGACGTCGACGAGATCATCGGCGCCACCCTCGGCATGGACACCGCCCAGCTCCTCGACTTCAACCGGATGACCGGCCAGGTCGTGCGCGCCATCCGGGAGTGCCCCTTCCCCGTGATCGCGGCGGTGCAGGGCGTGGCGGCCGGTGCCGGAGCGGTCCTCGCCCTGGCCGCCGACTTCCGCGTCGCCGACCCCACGGCCCGCTTCGCCTTCCTCTTCACCCGGGTCGGCCTCTCCGGCGGCGACATGGGCGCGGCCTACCTCCTGCCCAGGGTCGTGGGCCTCGGCCACGCCACCCGCCTCCTGATGCTGGGCGACCCGGTCCGAGCCCCCGAGGCCGAGCGCATCGGCCTGATCAGCGAACTGACGGAGGAGGGCCGGGCCGACGAGACAGCACAACAACTGGCCCACCGCCTGGCACAGGGCCCGGCCCTGGCGTACGCCCAGACGAAGGCTTTGCTGACGTCGGAACTGGACATGCCCCTGGCAGCCTCGGTGGAACTCGACGCCTCGACCCAGGCCCTCCTGATGACAGGCGAGGACTACGCAGAGTTCCACGCGGCGTTCACGGAAAAGCGCCCCCCGAAATGGAGCGGACGGTGAGTGCACGTCCCTCAGGGGCGCGGGGAACTGCGCGACAAGCCACAACGCACCCGCAGCCGCCCAGCAACAAGAGCCACCCCCTACGCGTGGCGATCATCGGTGGCGGCCCCGGCGGCCTCTACGCCGCCGCCCTCCTCAAACGCCTCGACCCCACCCGCGACATCACCGTCTGGGAACGAAACGCCCCCGACGACACCTTCGGCTTCGGAGTCGTCCTCTCCGACGAAACCCTCGGCGGCATAGAACACGCGGACCCCCAGGTCTACGAGGCCCTCCAGAGGGACTTCATCCGCTGGGACGACATCGACATCGTCCACCGAGGCGTACGGCACACCTCGGGCGGCCACGGATTCGCCGCACTCGGCAGAAAACGCCTCCTGGAGATCCTCCACACCCGCTGCCGCGAACTCGGCGTCGACCTCCGCTTCCACACCGAGGCCCCGCACGACCTCCCGCGAACCCACGACCTGGTCATCGCCGCGGACGGCATCCACAGCAGCACCCGCGAGGCCCACGCGGACGTCTTCCGCCCCCACGTCACCACCCACCGCTGCCGCTACATCTGGCTCGCCGCCGACTTCCCCTTCGACTCCTTCCGCTTCGAGATCGCCGAAACCGAACACGGCGTGATGCAGCTCCACGGCTACCCTTACTCGCCGGACGCCTCCACCGTGATCATCGAGATGCGCGAAGAGGTCTGGCACGCGGCCGGTTTCGACGAGCTCGGCGAAGCCGAGTCGGTCGAACGCTGCGCCAAGATCTTCGCGGAAGCCCTCCGCGGCCGCCCCCTGAAGTCCAACAACTCGGCGTGGACGACCTTCCGCACGGTCGTCAACGACCGCTGGTCGCACGGCAACGTCGTCCTCCTCGGCGACGCCGCCCACACCGCCCACTTCTCCATCGGCTCCGGCACCAAGCTCGCCGTCGAGGACGCCCTGGCCCTGGCCGCCTGCCTGGAGGAACAGGACTCACTGGAGGAGGCCCTGTCCGCGTACGAGGCGGAGCGGCGGCCCGTCGTCGCCTCGACGCAGCGCGCCGCCCGGGCCAGCCTGGAGTGGTTCGAGAACCTCGCCCTGTACCTGGACCAGCCGCCCCGCCAGTTCGCCTTCAACCTGCTCACCCGCAGCCGCCGCGTCACCCACGACAACCTGCGGCTGCGCGACGCCCGCTTCACCGAGGCGGTGGAGCGCGACTTCGGAGGCCCGCCCGGCACGCCCCCGATGTTCACCCCGTTCCGGCTGCGCGGCCTGACCCTGCGCAACCGGGTCGTCGTCTCGCCCATGGACATGTACTCGGCGGCCGACGGCGTCCCCGGCGACTTCCACCTCGTCCATCTGGGCGCGCGGGCGATGGGCGGGGCCGGGCTGGTGATGACCGAGATGGTGTGCGTCAGCGAGGAGGGCCGGATCACGCCCGGCTGCGCCGGCCTCTACACCGGCCGGCAGGCCGAGGCCTGGAAGCGGATCACGAACTTCGTGCACGACCGGGCGCCCGGCACCGCGATCGGCGTGCAGCTCGGCCACAGCGGCCGCAAGGGCTCCACGAAGCTGATGTGGGAGGGCATGGACGAGCCACTTCCGGAGGGCAACTGGCCGCTCGTGGCCGCGTCCGCGCTGCCGTACAAGCCGTTCAGCCAGACCCCGCGCGAGCTGTCCCGCGCGCAACTCACCGACATCCGGGAGCAGTTCGCGGCCGCCGCCTGCCGCGCCGCCCGGGCCGGATTCGACCTGCTCGAACTGCACTGCGCCCACGGCTATCTGCTCTCCGGCTTCCTCTCCCCGCTGACCAACCGCCGCACCGACGCCTACGGCGGCTCGCTGGAGAAGCGTCTCCGTTTCCCGCTGGAGGTGTTCGACGCGGTACGGAACGTCTGGCCGGGGGAGCGGCCCATGACCGTACGGATCTCCGCCACCGACTGGGCCGAGGGCGGGACCACGGCCGAGGACGCCGTCGAGATCGCCCGGGCTTTCGCCGCGCACGGCGCCGACGCGATCGACGTGTCGACGGGGCAGGTCGTGGCGGACGAGCGGCCCGAGTTCGGGCGGTCGTACCAGACTCCGTTCGCGGACCGGATCCGCAACGCCACCGGCATCCCGGTGATCGCGGTCGGCGCGATCTCCTCCTGGGACGACGTCAACTCCCTGATCCTGGGGGGCCGTACGGACCTGTGCGCCCTGGCCCGCCCCCACCTCTACGACCCGCACTGGACGCTGCACGCGGCGGCCGAACAGGGCTACACGGGACCTGGCGCCGTCTGGCCGGCCCCGTACCGCGCGGGCAGCCGCCGCCCGCAGACGGGCCGTACGGACGCGCCCAAGCCGCGCCTCACTCTGGGGAGCTGAGCAGCCCCACGAACTCGGCGCCCGCGTCCCGCAGCCGCTCGTGCAGTCCCTGGAACACCGCCGCCGAGCGGGTGCCCGGCCAGTCTTCCGGGAGGAGTTCGGACGGCAGGCCGGGGTCGGTGTAGGGGAGGTGGCGCCAGGAGTCCAGGGCGAGGAGGTAGTCGCGGTAGGCCTCCTCCGGCGGGGTGTCCTCGCGTTTCTCCCAGGCGTGCAGCACGCGCGCGTGGCGGTCGAGGAACGCCTCGTGCTCCTTGGCGATGGCGGCCAGGTCCCACCAGCGGGCGACGGCCTCCGCGGTCGGGGCGAAGCCGAGGTGGTCACCGCGGAAGAAGTCGACGTACGCGTCGAGCCGCAGCCGCTGGAGGGTGTGCCGGGTCTCCTCGTACAGCCGCGCGGGCGCGATCCACACGCCGGGTGCGGCCGTGCCGAAACCGAGACCGGCCAGCCGGGAGCGCAGCACGTGCCGCTTCTGCCGCTCCGACTCCGGCACGGAGAACACGGCGAGCACCCACCCCTCGTCCTCGGGAGGGGCCGTGGCGTAGATGCGCCGGTCGCCGTCGTCGAGCAACTGGCGGGCGTCCGGGGACAGTTCGTACCCGGCCGCGCCCTGGTCGGTGCGGGCGGGCACGAGCAGTCCGCGTCTCTTGAGCCGCGACACCGAGGAGCGTACGGACGGGGCGTCGACCCCGACCGCCGCGAGCAGCCGGATCAGTTCGGCGACGGGCACGGGACCCGTCGCGAAGCGGCCGTACGCGCCGTAGAGCGTGACGATGAGAGACCGTGGTGCATGCTGGTCGGACACGTTGATCATCTTAGGTCGTACGGCTCACTCCCGGTCGCTTTCGGTGCCGCCGTCCGGGAGCTCTCCCGTGCGCAGCCTGAACCGCTGGAGCTTGCCGGTGGCCGTGCGCGGCAGCGCGTCCAGGAAGACGATCTCGCGCGGGCACTTGTACGGCGCCAGCTCGCTCTTCACGAAGGCGCGCAGCGCTCCGGCGTCCCGTTCCGCGCCCTCCTTGAGGACGGCGAAGGCCACCACGACCTGCCCGCGGGCCTCGTCGGGCCGTCCCACGACCGCGGCCTCCACCACATCGGGGTGCCGCAGCAGCGCGTCCTCGACCTCGGGCCCGGCGATGTTGTACCCGGCCGAGATGATCATGTCGTCGGCGCGGGCGACATACCGGAAGTAGCCGTCGGTCTCGCGGACGTAGGTGTCGCCGGTGATGTTCCAGCCGCCGCGTACGTACTCCCGCTGCCGCGGGTCGGCGAGGTAGCGGCAGCCGACCGGTCCGCGCACCGCGAGCAGCCCCGGCTCCCCGTCGGGCACCGGCTCGCCGTGCTCGTCCTGCACGCGCGCGTGCCAGCCCGGCACGGGCACGCCCGTCGCGCCGGGCCGGATCCGCTCGTCGGCCGCGGAGATGAAGATGTGCAGCAGCTCGGTCGCGCCGATGCCGTTGATGACGCGCAGGCCGGTGCGGTCGTGCCAGGCCTGCCAGGTGGCCGCCGGCAGGTTCTCGCCTGCCGAGACGCAGCGGCGCAGGGACGAGACGTCGTGCCCGTCGAGCTCGTTGAGCATCGCGCGGTACGCCGTAGGGGCCGTGAACAGCACGGACACCCGGTGGCGGGCGATGGCCGGCAGCAGTTGCCTGGGACCGGCCTGCTCCAGCAGGAGTGCGCTCGCCCCGGCCCGCAGCGGGAAGACCACCAGCCCGCCGAGCCCGAAGGTGAAGCCGAGCGGGGGACTGCCCGTGAACACGTCGTCCGCGTCGGGCTTCAGGACGTGCCGGGAGAAGGTGTCGGCGATGGCCAGGACGTCCCGGTGGAAGTGCATGCAGCCCTTGGGGCGGCCGGTGGTGCCGGAGGTGAAGGCGATCAGCGCGACGTCGTCGGCCGCCGTGTCGACGGCCTCGTACGGTGTGCCGGGCGCCGGGCGGTTGAGGAGGTCGTCCGGGGCGTCACCGCCGTAGGTCGTGATCCGCAGGTGGGGGATCTCGGCCTTGGCGAGGTCGTCGACGGCCCGGATGTCGCACAGCGCGTGCCGGACGCGGGCGATCTCGCACATCGTGCTCAGCTCGTGCGGGCGCTGCTGGGCGAGCACGGTGACCGCGACGGCCCCCGCCTTCAGCACGGCCAGCCAGCAGGCCGCGAGCCACGGTGTGGTGGGGCCGCGCAGCAGCACCCGGTTGCCGGGGACGACGCCGAGTTCGCCGGTGAGCAGGTGCGCGATGCGGTCGACGCGGGCGCGCAGGTCGGCGTACGTCCACGGCTCTCCGGCCGGTGTGAGGAACGCCGGGCGGTCGCCGGGCGGGCCGTGGAGCAGTTCGGCGGCGCAGTTGAGCCGTTCGGGGTAGCGCAGCTCCGCCAGGTCGAAACGGAGTTCGGGCCATTGGTCCGGGGGTGGCAGATGGTCACGGGCGAAGGTGTCGACGTGGGCCGTACCCCGTGGATTCATACGATTCGCCCCCTTGGCGTGGTGGGCTCGCCTCTGGAGCGTATCGTGTTGGTGACGACAGTCAACGGTCCGCGATAACCTCGGAGTGGTCCGGCCGGGAGGCAGGGGTGGCGGAGAAGGGACCGGCGATGACCGCATTCTCGCTCGAACCGGCACAACTCGCCTGGTGCGCCGAGCTGCGTGCCGTCGCCGCGGAGCGGCTGCACCCGCTGGCCGACAAGGGCGAACCGGGCCGGGTGAACCGTGCCCTGCTCGCCGAACTCGGCAGCCTCGGCCTGCTCGGCCGGCTCTTCACCTCCGGCGCGCTCGACCTGTGCCTGATGCGCGAGTCCCTGGCCTACGCCTGCACGGAAGCCGAAACGGCCCTGGCCCTCCAGGGCCTGGGCGCCCACCCGGTCCACGCCCACGGCACGGAGAGCCAACGCGCCCGCTGGCTCCCCCGGGTGGCCGACGGCAGCGCGGTGGCGGCGTTCGCGCTGAGTGAGCCGGGGGCGGGGTCGGACGCGGCGGCGCTGGGGTTGCGGGCGGAGCGGGACGGCTCACCGGGGGTGGCGTCCGGCGGTGGCTCGTCGGGCCCGGCGGCACCCGACGGCAGTGCCCGGGGGGCTCGGGCCCCTGCCGGTGGCTCTCCGGGATCCGGGCGCGCGGTCTACGCACCGGCTCCGGTCGAACTCGCCGCCGACCCCGACGGCTCCGCCCGCTGGCGTCTCACCGGTGAGAAGTGCTGGATCTCCAACGCCCCCGAGGCCGATTTCTACACCGTCTTCGCCCGGACCACCCCGGGGGCGGGGGCGCGCGGCGTCACGGCTTTCCTCGTGCCGGCCGACCGGCCGGGGCTGACCGGTGCCGGGCTCGACATGCTGTCCCCGCACCCCATCGGCGCGCTCGACTTCGACGCCGTACCGGTGACGGCCGACGACGTGCTCGGGGAGGTCGACCGGGGGTTCCGGGTCGCCATGGGCACGCTCAACCTGTTCCGCCCCAGTGTCGGCGCCTTCGCGGTCGGTATGGCCCGGGCGGCGCTCGACGCGACCCTCGCGCACACCGCCGGGCGGGACGCCTTCGGCGGCAAGCTGAGGGACCTTCAGGCCGTCTCCCACCAGGTCGCCGAGATGGCCCTGCGCACGGAGGCGGCCCGCCTGATGGTCTACGCGGCGGCGACGGCGTACGACGAGGGCGCCCCGGACGTGCCCCGGCGCGCCGCCATGGCGAAACTGCTCGCCACCGAGACCGCGCAGTACGTCGTCGACACGGCCGTCCAGCTGCACGGCGCCCGCGCGCTGCAACGCGGTCACCTGCTCGAACACCTCTACCGGGAGGTGCGCGCCCCGCGCATCTACGAAGGGGCCAGCGAGGTCCAGCGCGGCATCATCGCCAAGGAGTTGTACGCAGCCCACGAGGAGGCCCGGTGACCACCGAACGCGTCAACCCGCCCGGCCTCGCCCCGCCGGCCGGCTTCTCGCACGCCGTCGTGGCCTCCGGGTCGAGGGTGGTGTTCCTGGCGGGGCAGACCGCTCTCGACGGCGACGGCAAGGTGGCCGGGGCGACCCTGCCGGAACAGTTCGAGAGGGCCCTCACCAATCTGCTGGCCGCCCTCACGGCGGCCGGCGGCACGCCCTCCGACCTGGCCCGCGTCACCGTCTACGCCACGGACGTCGCCGCGTACCGTGCCCACGCCCCCGAACTGGGCCGCCTCTGGCGGAAACTGGCGGGCCGCGACTACCCGGCCATGGCGGTCGTCGAGGTCGTCCGGCTGTGGGACGAGGAGGCGTTGGTGGAACTGGACGGCTTCGCGGTGCTGCCATAGGAAGGCGGCGGACTCGCCACCGAAGGAGTGAGGGTCACCGGTGTCGGGCCGGAGGCCCGGTACGAGTGGGAGCCTCCATTCCACTCCTTTCGGGAGGTTCCCCCATGCGTCTACGTCCCCTTCTCGGCGCGGCGGCCGGTGCCGCGCTGCTCCTGCTCACCGGCACCGCCGCCGCGCCCGCCACCGCGGCACCCACCCCGCACGAGGCCGTGACGGTCGACAAGGTGGGCAAGATCGCCGCCGACGGCACCGTCACCCTCTCCGGCACCTACCGCTGCCAGAGCACCAGCGGCCCGGTCTTCGTCAGCTCTTCCGTGAGCCAGGGCGACTCCACCAGCAGCTACGGCATCGGCGGCACCCGGGCCGTGTGCGACGGCGCGAAGCACCGCTGGGTGAACAAGGGCCGCCCCATGCCCGTCACCCTCGTGCCCGGCGCGGCCCACGTCGAGGCCACCCTGATGGAGCTGCGCGCCTTCGGCGTCCTGCTCCTGCCCCACTTCCACGCGGTGCAGGAGCAGGCCGTCACCCTGGCCAAGGGCTGAGCACCACGGTGAGCGGACCGGTGAGCGGCCCGGGTTCGCGGGGCGCTCACCGGGCCGGTGACGTGCGCTGCCGCCGGCAAGGCGTCTCACGGCGTCAAGAGCCAAGCAGCGTAAAGCAGTTGTTCATCCGGGAGCACCAAGGGTAGGTAAGGCTCCATGACTGCTCTTGGTGCTGTTTTCCGGCCTCAGCTGCCCCCTGAGAAGCTGCGTGACATAGCCCGCACCGCCGAGGCGGCGGGACTGGAGGAGCTGTGGTTCTGGGAGGACTGCTTCCTGGAGGGCGGGGTCGCCACCGCGTCCGCCGCGCTCGCCTGGACCGAACGGCTGCGGGTCGGCATCGGACTCATGCCCGTGCCCTTGCGGAACGTCGCCCTCACCGCGATGGAGGCCGCCACCCTCGACCGGCTCTTCCCGGGGCGCTTCACGCTGACCGTCGGGCACGGCGTACAGGACTGGATGGGGCAGGTCGGAGCGCGGGCCGAGTCGCCGGTCACGCTGCTGCGCGAGTACCTCGACGCGCTCCGGGCGCTGCTGCGCGGCGAGCGGGTCACCACTGACGGGCGGTACGTGAAACTGGACGACGTCGGCCTCGACTGGCCCCCGCCCACCGCTCCCGAGGTGCTCGCCGGCGTCACCGGCCCCCGCTCGCTGCGCCTGTCCGGCGAGGCCGCCGACGGCACGCTGCTCAGTGAGGCCATCCCGCCGGACGGCGTGCGAGAGGCCCGCCGGCTCATCGACGAGGGCCGCGCGGCGGCCGGTCGCACCGGCCCTCACCGGGTGGTCGTCTATCTCCTCACCGCCACCGGACCGGACGCCGCCGCCCGTCTCCAGGCCGAGCGCACCGCCTCCGGCACCGACAAGATCCCCGGCCTGGGAGTCGCCGGCGACGCCGCTGCGGTGGCCGAGGCCGTTCAGCGCCTGGTCGCCGCCGGTGCCGACACCGTCGTCCTCGAACCCACCGGCGACGAGCCGGACCCCGAGGGCTTCGTCCGCTTCGTGGCCGAGGACGTCCGTCCCCTCGTCCCGTAACCGAGCGAGGGGCGGCAGCCGGTGCGCTACTCCTGTGCGTGCCGGATGGCGTCCAGCACGATGTGCGCCACGTGGTCGTCGGTGAGGGTGTACCGCGTCTCGCGGGCCTGACGCCGGGCGGTGACGATCCGGGAGGTCCGCAGCACCCGCAGATGCTGGGAGACCAGCGGCTGACTCACCCCCAGAGCCGTCACCAGCTCATGGACGTACTTCCCGCCGGCGGACAGCTCCCGCACGATGCCCAGCCGTACGGGCGAGGCCAGCGCGCGCAGCAGCTCGCTGGCCGCCTGCAAGGTCTGGTCCGGATCGTCCGTCGGAGGAGAGGGCGTCGTTGTCATATGCACACATTAGCATATGACAACGATTTCCAGTTTGCCCGGATGGTCGCCTGGGGCCGGGCTTGTCAGTGATCGTCCCAGTGTCCCTCGTGTGCGGCGTGACGGTGACCGTCGTGCACGTAGTCGGTGTGGTCGTCGTGCCGCACGGCCAGATGGCCGCAGCTGTCGCCGTGCTGGTGGTCGTGGTTCTGGTGCACCGCGTGGCCGCCGTTCGCGCACTCGTCGACGTGGCCTTCGTGCATCCGGTGGATGTGGCCGTCGTGGGCGTAGTCGGTGTGGTCGCCGTGTGTGAAGGCGACGTGACCGCAGTCGTCGCCGTGGGCGTGCGCGTGATTGTCGTGGGTGAGGTGTTCGGCGGTGGTCATGGGGGTGGCTCCTCGCGTCTGCTCTGCTGCCCGTGGCGCTTCGGCCGGGAATGTCATGGCGACATTAACATATAGCGATTCCTGCATGTATTGTCCGGGCGACCGGCGCCACCCGCGAGCCGAGTGCGGCGCAGGGGTGACGCCCGGGTCAGCGAACCGCGACGACCACGCAACTCTCGCCGTACTGCCAGACCGGGCCCGCCGTGGCGAAGCCCGCCTGCCGCAGCAGCTCCAGATGGGCGGAGAGAGGGAGTTCCGCGGGGCGGCCGGTGCCGGCGGGCGCCTCGCGGCGGCGGCGCTCGGCGAGCAGGTCCGTCAGCTCGGGGTCGTCGGCGACGGCGGCCCACCAGGAGTCCCAGTCCTCGTGCGCGAACACCCGCTGCCGGTCCGCCCGGCACCGCCCGACATGGGCGGCGATCCCGGCCGGGCCCGCGTCGTCCTGAGGGAGATGGTCGCCGTTGACGAGGACGCCACCGGGCCGCAGTAGCGCGGCGAGCTGCCGGTAGACGCGCAGCAGGGTGTCACGGTCCAGGTAGTGCAGGGCCGTCGTGGAGACGGCCGCGTCCAGGGGCCGGTCCAGGTCCAGGGTCCAGGTCCAGCCGGGTGCGCCGATCTCGGCGTCGACGTAGCGGGCCGCGTCCGGGTGGTGGGTCCGGCCCAGCTCCAGCAGCACGGGATCCCGGTCCACGGCCACGATCTCCGCGTCCGGCAGCCGCCGGACCAGCCGGGCCGCCAGGGAGCCGGGCCCGCAGCCCAGGTCGACGACGAGGGGCCGGGAGCCCCGCCCGGCCGTGACGTGCTCCACGACATCGGCGATCACCGTGAACCGCTCCTCGCGGTCGACCGCGTACCGCTCCTGCTGGAGCTCCCAGCGCTCCACCCACCGCTCAGCCGTCGCCAGACTCAGTCCCATCCGGTCGCGCCACCTTGCCGTCTCGCACCTGACTCTTTCCGGCCCGAGCCTACAGGTGGAAACGGTTCCCATTATGCCTAGTTGGGGGAGTCAGTGGAGTGAAGCGAGGACGGACAGCAGCCGGTCGATCTCCTCAACGGTGTTGTACACATGCAGACTCACCCGAACCGAACCGGTCCTCTCGCCCGCTTCGCCCTGGCAGTGGTTGTCCGAGCGGACCATGAAACCGTGGCTGAACAGGATGAAGCCCAGGTCGCCCGAGTCGATGGCGCGGTGCCGCAGGGTGACGATGCCCTGGCGCCGCTGCACGGTCGAGTCCGCGGCCAGGCTCAGCGGGCAGCCGAGGATCTCGTAGGCGTCCAGCCGGCGCAGCCCCTCGGTGAGCCGGGCCGCCAGGGCGACCGTCCAGCGCTCGACGCGCTCCACACCGGCGGCGTCCAGCCAGTCCAGGGCCGCTTCGAGGGACGCGATGCCCACGGTGTTCGGGGTGCCGCTCCACCCGCCGGGCGTGAACGCCGGGCCCCGTTCCTGCCGGGCCCACACCGCCCCGGTACCGGGCAGGGCCAGCGCCTTGTGCCCGGAGAAGACGACGAAGTCGACGTCCAACTCGGCCACGGACACCGGCAGATGCCCGACGCTCTGCGCCGCGTCCAGACAGATGACCGCGTCCGGGCCGACCGCCCGGCGGATGCGCTGCACGTTCATGTCGCCGCCGTAGACGTGGTGCACATGGGTGGTGGCGACGAACCGGGTGCGCGGCCCGGCCCGTTCGGCCAGCGCGCGGTGGTCGTAGTCCCCGGAGCCGCTCTGGTACGGCATCGGCACCACCCGGACGTGCACGCCCTCGCGGGCGAGCAGCCGCTGGGCCTCCCGCCACGGCTCGATGTTGGCCTGGTGGTCGGCGTCCGGTACGACGATCTCGTCGCCGTCGCGCAGGAACCCCGGCAGCCAGTCGCGGGCGATCGTGCGCAGCCCCTCGGTCGTGCCGCTCGTGAAGTGGACGGCGGAGCGCTCGGGCTGGTGATCCCCGAGGAACCGGGCGACGCGCTCGCGGGTGCGCTCGACCAACTCGGTGGTCCGGTTGGCCCACGTGTAGGTACCGCGTGCCGCGTTGGCGTTGCTCGTGGTGAGGTACGTCTGCACGGCGTCCAGGACGGCCTGCGGCTTCTGGGCCGTCGCCGCGCTGTCCAGGTACGCCAGCTCCGGGTGCCCGGTGACGATGGGGAACTGGGCGCGCAGCGCCTGCTGCCACTGGCGCAGATCGTCGCGGATCGCGGGTGCGGTCATGGCGGTCAGTCCCGTACCAGGGGCGCGCCCGCGTCCCGCCAGGCGATGATGCCGCCGGCCAGACTGCGGACGTCGGGATGGCCCATCCGGGTCAGCAGCGCCGCGTACCGGGCGGACTGCTCGCCCACCGGGCACGCCAGCAGCACCGGCCGGCTCCGGCTGAACGGCAGGCCGCCCTGGAGGAGTTCGGCGAACAGCTCGTCGACGATGTTGACCGAACCGTCGATGTGCAGCGCCGCGTACGCGTAGGGGCTGCGCAGGTCGACCACGAGCGGCCCCTCGGTGTCGATCCACCGCCGGGCCTCGGCCACCGTGACCGACGGCGCCCCGCCGACCTCGGCGTCGGTCAGGTCGGCCGGCGAGTTCTTCCGGGGCGGCCGGCCCAGCAGGTCGGGCCGCCGCTGCCGGACGTAGCTCAGATAGCTCTCCACGCGGTCGCAGACGATGAACACCGCGGTCCGGCGCTCGGTCAACTCCTCGTCGAGAGCGCGCAGATGACGGACGGCCCCGTGGTAGGCGGCGCCCCCGGTGGGCCCGCCCAGGATGCCGCAGCGGCGGTTCAGGGTCAGCATTCCCTCGATCGCCTCGTCGGAGCTCACCGACTCCATCGTGTCGTACGTCTCCGGGTCGAACAGGCCGACCTCCTGCACCTCGTCGATGGTGCGGATCCCGGGGATGAAGTCCGACTTGGCCGCCACCAGCCCGACCACCCGCACCGAGGGATCCTCCTCCCGCAGCGCGCGGGCCACGCCCGTCGAGGAACCGGCCGTGCCCACACAGGCGACGAACCAGTCCGGCACCCGGCCGTCCAGGTCCTTGACGATCTCCGGGCCGGTACCGGTGAGATGCGCCTCGGTGTTGCGCGGGTTGAAGTACTGGTCGGTGTGGAGGTAGGTACTGCCGGAAGCGGACAGCGTGCGGTGGAACAGGGTCAGCGGGTCGTCCGTCGCGGTCGGGTCCAGACACTCGCTCTGCCCCGGCAGCTCCTCGATCTGAGCGCCGAGCAGCAGCAGGAGGTCCTTGATCTCCGGCACCCGCATCCGGTTGGTGACGCTCTTGAAGCCCAAGCCGTGCATGCCCGCGACGACCGCCAGCGCCTTCGCCGTGTTGCCGCTGGACAACTCCACGACCTGGCTGCCGTGTTCGACCGCCTCGTCCAGCAGCGGGCGCGCCATGTTCCAGGCCGCCCGGTCCTTGACCGAACCGAAGGGGTTGAGCATCTCCAGCTTCGCGAACAGGTCGATGTTGCGCAGGCCGTGCACGGCCGGGTCGATCCGTACCAACGGGGTGTTGCCTATCGCATCGGTGATGCTGTCGTACCTCACTGAGCTCCCCCCGAGGGCGTGATCGGCCAGAACTGGTCGTCCAGGCACCAGCGCCAGACGTCGCCGTCCTGCCAGGCGGCGACCTTGCGGGCGGCGGGCTGGTGCTGGGCGCGGGTGGCGTGGAAGTCCATGGCGTAACCGGCGGTGTTGGCGAAGGCCAGCAGGTCGCCGGGGACCGGGCGGCGCGGCAGGAAGACAGTGCGCCGCGTGATCAGATCGGTCTCCAGGCACAGGCCGCCGAAGAGGTGCACGGCGACGGGCCCCTCGCCCGGCCCGGCTCCGCTTCTGGGGATGACGACCGGGTCCATCAGCACTCCGTGGTCCTCCAGGGCGATGTCGTCCGCCTTCGCGGCCAGCCGCACGAGCAGTGCGCCGCCCGCCTCCTGGGAACGGACCTCCAGCACCCGCGCCAGGGTCAGGCCGCACTGGTCGAGCAGCGCCCGGCCGGGCTCGCTGTGCAGGTCGTACAGGTGCTCCAGCAGCAGCGCGGCCAGCGGACGGCCGCCCAGGGAGGCGGCGGGCTGGGCCAGCAGCTCGTCCAGATAGGCCGCGCCGGCGACGGACCGGTGCGCCGGGTAGAGGCCGAGCACGCCGCGCACGGTGCCGGACTCGCCCCGCAGCCCGTAGCCGTGCCCGCCCCAGGTCAGCGGCGGGCGGCGGCCCAGGACGGCGGCCGTGAGCGCGCTCGTGTACGCATCCCACTGCTCCCGCTCGGCGAGGTAACTGACGCCGAACCCGCCCCCGATGTCCACGGCCCGGGGCCGCAGCCCCCGGCTCCGGCACGCCTCCAGGGCCGCCAGGGACCCTTCGAGGGCGGTCGCCTTCTCCGCGACGCTCGTCGTGTCCAGGTGGTAGGCCACCCCCGTCAGCTCGACCGCGTCGCCGTGCCGCTCGACCGCCTTCAGCAGGGGATCCAACTCCCGTACGGGGGTGCCGAACCGGCTGCGCCGGCTCAGCATCTTCACCCCCGACGTCTCGAACCCCGACAGCCGCAGCAGCACCCGCACCGGGGCGAGCGCGTGCCCACGCACCAGCGCGGCGAGCTGGTCCAGCTCGGCGACGCCGTCGACGCCGACCGTGACGCCCGTACGGGCCGCGAGCCACAGGAACTCGGGGTTCTTCGGCCCCGTGGCCGTGATCCGGTCGGCGGTGAAACCGGCCCCCAGCGCGTGCTGCAACTCGCCCAGCGACGCGACGTCCACCCCCGCGTCCGTGGCGGCGAGCCGGCGCAGCAGCGCGCTGGACCGGTTCGCCTTGTGGGCGTAGTAGACCTGGCCGGACAGGTGGTGTGCCCGGTACACGGACCTGAACCGCTCCAGGTTCTCGGCGATCTGGTCCGGCACCACGACGTGCAGGGGTGAACCGAGCCCGTCGGTGAGCGAGTGCAGCGTCCCCGCCGCCGCCAGGAGGGACCTGAGCCGTGGTTCCAGTCGGGGTTCGAGATACAAGGGCCGGCCGTCCATGCGCGCTCCCTCCCCTGTAGCGCACGCGCCCGGCATCCGGGCACGTCCGACACTCCCCGCGTTTCGCCGTATAGCCCATATCCATTCTTCGGTCGCTTTACGCCCTGTAAGGCCCGGGCCCGTCCCCGCGCCGGTGTGAAGCGGATCACGGTTTGGCCGGGTGGCGCGCGCCCGGCGCGGGGCCGCGGCATCCGTCGTTCGGCCGAGCCTTCGCAGGTCGGGCTGGTGGGTCGTGGCCGTTCGGCCGAGGCGGCGGCCCTCGGCCGCGACGCAGAGTGGGGTGCGGTCCGGTGCCCCCGGCAACGGGTGGGCGGGCCGTACGGGTTCGCGTGCCGGAACGGGAGAAGTGAGCATGGTCGTACGGGTGGTCGTCGTCGACGACCAGGACATGGTGCGCTCGGGATTCGCCGCCCTGCTGTCCGCGCAGAGCGACATCGACGTCGTGGGGGAGGCGCCCGACGGCCGGCGCGGGGTGGAGGTCTGCCGCAGCACCCACCCCGACGTGGTGCTGATGGACATCCGGATGCCGGAGATGGACGGTCTCGAGGCGGCCCGGCGGCTGCTCGACCCGCCGCCGGGCGTGACGCACCGGCCCAAGGTGCTGATGCTGACCACCTTCGACCTCGACGACTACGTCTACGAGACCCTCCGGGCCGGCGCCAGCGGCTTCCTGCTCAAGGACGCCCCGGTCGCCGAACTCGTCCAGGCCGTCCGGGTGATCGCGGCCGGTGACGCCCTGCTCGCCCCCTCCGTCACGCGCCGCCTCATCGAGGACGTGACCCGCCGCCGCCCTCAGGCCGGACGGCGGGCCCGGCTGCGGCTGAACGGCCTCACGCCCCGGGAGACGGAGGTCCTCGGGCTGGTCGCTCGGGGCCTGTCCAACAGGGAGATCGCCGGGACGCTGGTGGTGGCCGAGCAGACGGTCAAGACCCACATGACCCGGCTGATCGCCAAGCTGGGTGCCAGGGACCGGGCCCAACTGGTCGTCCTCGCCTACGAGTCGGGGCTGGTCGTGCCCGGCTCGGCCGGCTGAGCCCGCAAACGCCGGTGCGAGTCGTACCCAGGTGCGACACCGCACTTGGCACCCGGGTGTGACGTGCGGCCCGCCTCCCGCGCCCTACCGTCACCCCGCCCTGACCACGGACCGGCACGCACGGAGCGCCACATGCACCAGCCCCTCGACATCGACCACGTCGTCCGCCTCTACCGCACCTACGCCGACGACCTCGACCGGGTCCGCGAGGAACAGCGCGTGCTGCTCGCACCGCCCCACGCGATGAAGGCCCAACTCGACGACGTCGAGGCGGAGATCACCTACCTGCTGCTGCGCGAGGCCCGGCCGGAGACGGTGGTGGAGATCGGCACGTTCCACGGCTGGTCCACCACCTGGATCCTGCGCGCCCTGCGGGACAACGGCACCGGCCATCTGTACTCGTACGACGTGGTGGACCACGTCCTGCGCGAGGTGCCCGGCCGACTCGCCGAGGGGCGCTGGACGTTCACGCAGGGGGACGTGCGGGAGAACCTGGAGAAGGTCCCCGACACGGCGGACTTCCTGTTCATCGACGCCGCGCACTCGGCGCGCTTCGCCCGCTGGTACGTCCGGCACCTGCTGCCGCGCATGCGGCCCGGCATACCCGTGTGCGTCCACGACGTGTTCCACGGGCGCCGGGCACTGCCGTTCACCGAGGGAGCGGTGGTGCTGCACTGGCTCGCCGAGCGGGGGAACCGGTACTTCACCGCGTCCCGGGCGCACGCGCCCGAGATCCACGACCGGCTGAACGACGTCAAGCGGCGCCTCGCCCTCGGACATCCCGTCAAGAACAGCACCGACAACCCCATGATCTTCTTCAGGCTGTCCTGAAGACGCCGCCTGACCCGCGCCCGCCCCAGGAGGCCGGGAGGGGTCCCGACAGGGGCTTCCTACCCTGGCGTCCCGCGCCGCCGCAGGGCGGACGGGGAGGAGTGGACCGGCGACGTCGCGGGTGGTTTCACCGGTGGGGAAGGTGCGTGGGCCCGTGCTCGACCGCACGCAGGACACGGCGACGGGCGTGGGCAGCGCCCTGCTCCGGCAGGGACAGCGGATCAACTCGGCGCTCGTCGTGGACCGCCGGCTGGGGGAGGGCGCCTTCGCCGAGGTCTACCGGGTGCGGCACCACATCCTCGGCTGGCAGGCCCTGAAGCTGTTCAAGCACGTGGCCTCGCTGGAGGCGACGTCCCGGATGCTCGACGAGGCCCGGATCCTGTCCACCCTGGGACACCCCAACATCATCCGGGTGTTCGACGCCGGCACCGTGCAGACCTCCGAGGGCGTGCGCGGCTACATCACCATGGAGTACGTGGCGGGCGGCAGCCTGGAGCGGCTGATGGAGTCCCACTCGGGCGTGGTGCCCGTCGGCGAGGTGACCGCCGTGCTCCGGCAGGCCGCCGAGGGACTCGCCGTCGCCCACGAGCGGCCGCACCCCATCGTCCACCGCGACCTGTCCCTGGCCAACGTGCTCATCACCTACGACGAGACCGGGCTGCGCGTGAAGGTCAGCGACTTCGGCCTGGCCAAGGAGACCGACCCGGGCACCATGGCGGCCAGCGCCCAGGGCACCGTCGCCTACATGCCGCCCGAGGTACTGCGGCGCGGCAAGGGCTACGGATGCCCGGGGGACGTGTGGGCCCTGGGCACCATCGTGTACTTCCTGCTCACCGGGCACTTCCCCTACGACGGCGGCGACCCGGTGCAGTCCTTCTCCCTGGAGCGGTTCACCCGGCCGTTGCAGCCGCCCCGCGCCTTCAACGACGACGTGGGCACCGAACTGGACCGGCTGGTCACCGACATGCTGCGGATCGACCCGGCCGAGCGGCCCGCCACCGCCCGTGCCGTCGCCGACCGCGCGGCCGGCCTGCACGCGGCGCCCGGCCCGGAAGCCGCCGGCACGGCCGAGCCGGCCGAGTCCGCCGGCGCACTGGTCCGGGAGGCCACCTCGCTCTCCCGGGTGCCCGGCAGGCTCGGCGAGGCCGCCGACCTGCTGGAGGAGACCATCAGCCGCTATCCGCTGCTGCGGGAGCGGCATCTGACACGGCTCATGACCTGGCGCCGGGGGGTGATCATGTGACCACGCCGGTAAGGGAGTTCGACCGTTTCGAGGAACTGGCGGGCACACAGCTGTACCGCAGGAACGTCTTCGCCGTCACCGGCCTGCCCACCCGCGCGAGCGGACCGGCCGTGCGGCGGCACCGGCAGAAGGTGGAGGCACGGCTGGCCGTCGGGGAAAGCTGGCCCGGAGCCCCGGAAGTGGCACCGGCCGGCGGCTACGGCAAGGACGAGGTACGGGCCTCCTTCGAGGGCCTCCAGGACCCGCGCCGCCGCATGGTCGACGAACTGCTGTGGCTGTGGGGGCCATCCGACTCCGCCTGCGACTGCGACCCGGACGTGCACGAATGGCACGACGCCGCCGTACTGCTGCACGCCCGGGTGCTGGAGGCGGAGACCGGGCGGTCGGGGCTGCCCGTCGAGCAGCGGGCGTCCCTGTGGGAGAACGCGGTGTCCGCCTGGGGCCACCTGCTGGCGGACGGGGCGCTGCGGCAGCACGTCCGGCACCGCATCCGGGCGCTCGGCGACCCCCGGCTCGACGAGGACGCGGCCGACGACCTCCTGGCCCGGCTGCCGCGACTGCTCGTGTCCCCCTTCCCCCAGCTCTTCGCCGACCAGGCCACCGCGACCCGGCTGACGTCGGTCTGCTCGGCCTGGGCTGGTTTCCCGCCCTTCGCCGGACTGTTCTCCGAGCTGTTCGAGCGTGCGGCGGAAGAGGCGTACGAGAAGATCCACGGCGACCTGCTGACGGCGGAGCGGGAGCGCGAGGCCCACCACTACCGCGAGGCGTTCCTGCTCCTGCGCGACCGGGTCGTGCCCGGCTTCGAGGACATGGCGCCGCTCAGACCGTTCGTCTCCGACTGGCGCCACGACGAGATCGCCCACATCGTCGCCGTCGGGCTGAACAACCTCGCGGTCGAACTCCTCGGCGTCTCCGTCCACCGCCCGCCGAGCGCCTCCCGGCGCGAGGAGATGATCTGGCTCGCGGAGAAGGCGTACGAGATCGGCCCGGACCGTGACTCGGACGGGCTGAAGGAGAACTGGGAATTCATCTACGACCACCTCACGGGCACCGGCCGCCGCCCCGCGCGGCCCACCCGGCGGTTCCCCTGGTTCGGGTTCCTCCTGGTGCTCGCCGTCATCGGCGGCTCGCTCTCCGCCCTGATCGAGATCTACGGCATCGTCCCCGTGCTCATCATCGGGCTCGGCGGCATCGGCGTACTCGGCTACCTCGTGCGGATCGTGGCGGCCCTCGCCGACGGCGTACGCAGCGTACGGAGGAGAAAATGAGCATCCCCTCACGCCGGGACGGCCGTGGCAGCCGGGTGCGCGCCGCCCTCGGGCAGTTGCGGCACCCGCCCGAGTTCCGCGTCCCGCCGCCGTTCCTCGACACCGGTCAGGCCGACTGGGTCGCGCACGTACTGGCCGACGTCGGGACGGCCACGGAGGAACCCGCCCCGGGCGGCGCGGACACCGGCACGCTGCTCGCCGCGGCCACCGGCATCTGGCGCGCCCAGCGCAAGCTGAACCAGCGCGCCGGCGAACTGTCGGCAGCGGACCTCAGGCAGGTGCGCCGCTACGTCCAGGCCGGCCGGCAGGCGCTCGCCGACGGCGGACTGGAGATCCAGGAGCACGACGGCGCGCCCTTCGACCCGGGACAGTCCCTCGAAGTCCTCGCCTTCCAGGACGAACCCGGCCTGACCCACGAGGTGGTGCTGGAGACCCTCCGGCCCAGCGTCTACTACCGCGGCGAGCGGATCCAGATGGGGCAGGTCGTCGTCGGCCGGCCCGCACCCGGCCCCACCCACGGCATGTGAACGACCAAGGAGACGACCGCAATGCGCGAGACCATCGACTTCGGCATCGACCTCGGCACCACCAACAGCGCCATCGCGGTGGCGGACGACGACGGCGTACGCGTCATCAAGAACAACGACGGCTGGGACTACACCCCGTCCGCCGTGTGGATGCCCAAGCCGGACGTGACCCACGTGGGCCGCCGCGCCCGTGAGCGCACCGACACCCAGCCCGACGACGCCCACGCCGAGTTCAAGCTGGAGATGGGCGTGGCCGGATACCACCGGCGGTTCGGCCGAGCGGGGCTGTCCCTCACCCCCGAGCAGCTCTCCGCCGAGGTGCTCAAGTCCCTGCGCCAGGACGCCGCGCACGACACCGGCAGCCCGCCGGAGGCGGCCGTGATCACCGTGCCCGCCTCCTTCGCGCTGCACCAGAACAGCGCCACGTCCGCCGCCGCGGCCCTCGCCGGGCTCGGCGAGCACTGCCCCCTGGTCCAGGAACCGACCGCCGCGGCCATCGCCTACGGCGTGCAGGACGCCTCCGAATCCACCCACTGGATGGTGTTCGACCTGGGCGGCGGCACCTTCGACGCGGCCGTGATGAGCAAGCGCGACGGCGAACTGCAACTGCTCCAGCACGCCGGTGACCCGCGCCTGGGCGGCAAACTCATCGACTGGGCCATCGTGGAGGACCTGCTCGTCCCCGCCGTCCGGCGCGACCTCGGGCTGCCGGACTTCGCCCGGCGCGACAACCGGTGGCGGGCCGGCTTCGCCAAGCTCAAACTGGCCGCGGAGGACGCCAAGATCGCGCTGTCCCGACGCGGCAGCTACGACATCGCCGTCGACCTCTCCGATGGCGAAGGCGGCACGGTTCCCTTCGAGTTCACCCTCACCCGGGGCGCTCTCGAAGACCTCGCCCAGCCCTTCTACACCCGCGCGATCAAGCTCTGCCGGGACGCCCTCGCGGAGAGCTCGCTGCGGCCCGACCACATCGACCGGCTGCTGCTCGTCGGCGGGGCGACCCTCGCCCCGGGGCTGCGCGACCTGCTGGCAGACCCCGTGGAAGGCCTGGGCATCCAGCTCGACCACACCCAGGACCCGACCACCGTGGTGGCGCGCGGCGCCGCCCTCTTCGCCCGTACGGTGCGGATGCCGAGCAAGCCGCGCACGGCGGCGCCGGGCGAGTTCACCGTGGAACTCCACTACGAACCCCAGTCGTTGGAGACCACCGGCGTCCCGGTCTCCGGCCGGATCAGCGGCGGCACCGCCGTGCCCGACTGGGCCCGGTACACCGTCACCCTCACCAACCCCGACGGCCACCCGCCCTTCCGGGGACCGCAGACCACACTCACCCCCGACGGCGCCTTCTACACCGAGGTGACCATCGACTCAGGCACCCGGTCCCGCTTCACCGTGGAACTCTCCGACAGCACCGGCACCCGCCAGCGGCTCGCCCCGGACGCCCTGTCGATCACCCACGCCCAGGTGCTGCCCGGCGACGCCGTGCTCACCAGCACGCTCGGCATCGGCAAGGCCGACGGCTCCTTCGCGCCGATGCTGCGCAAGGGCACCGCCCTGCCGACCTCCATCACGAAGACGTTCGAGACGTCCATCCCGCTGCGCCGCTCCCAGCCGGACGCCGTCATCCGCATCCCGCTGCTGGAGGGCGAACGCCGGCGCGCCGACCGCAACACCCGGGTCGGGCTGCTGGAGATCCGGCCCCGGGACGTCCGCTTCGACCTGCCCGCGCAGACGCCCGTCGAGGTGACCTTCGAGATCAGCGCCACGAACCGGGAAGTCACCGTCACCGCCGACATCCCCGTCGCCGACGCCCAGTTCGAGGCGAGCATCGACCGCTCCCAGCTCGTGGCGCCCACGCACGACGAGCTGGTCGACCGGCTGCACGACCTGGAGCAGCGCACCCACACCCTGCGGGAACGCGCCGAGGAGGTGCACTCCGAGCCGGCCCTGACCCAGCTCGACGACCTGTCCGACGAGAAGGCCCTCGTCCATCTGCGCAAGGAGGTCGACGCGGCGGCCGTCGACACGGGCGCGGCCGGTACGAGCGACCGGCGCATCCGCGACCTGGAGGCCCAGCTCGACGACGTCGAGGAGGCGATCGACATCCCCGGCCTCCAGCACGAGCTGTGGGACCTCCTCAACAACTGCGAGGACCTCATCGAACAGACCGGCGGCGGACCGGCCGAACGCCGCGAACTGGAGAACCTCCGCACCCGCGCGACCAGCGCCGGCGAGGACGGCGGCCCGGCCGGACTGCGCAGGCTCGCCGACCGGGTGCGGGACTTCCAGGTCGATCTGCTGCGCCGCAGCGACCAGTGGGACTTCCTCGTCTTCCACTCCCTCGTCGAACTGCGCGACGAGATGACCTCCCGCGCCCAGGCGGACGCCGCGATCGCCGACGGCCGCCGAGCCGTCGCCGCGGGCGACCGCACGGCCCTGTCCGCGATCAACCAGCGGCTGCGCCGCCTGCTCCCTCCGGGGGTCTCGGAGGAGCGGCGGATCGGCGGAGTGCAGGAGAGCCGGTGAACCGAGGGAACGGGGCCGGAGGGGAGGCGACATGCGGGGAACGGGCACGGACGGGCGGACCGGCAGCATGAGAGACCAGGCCGGCGCGGACGGCGACGCCGCGCTCGACGTCGTGCTGCTCGTGTCGCGGGCCCGGGGAATCGCCCGGGCCGGGGAACCGGACGGTGCCCTGAGGCTCTTGCGGGAGGCCGAGAGCACGGAAACCGGCGAGCATCGGGACGTGCTCGACCTGCGGGCGCGGCTGCACGCGCAGCGCGGGGAGAGGGCCGAGGCGGCGCAGTGCTGGCAGCGGGTCCTGGCGCGGCACCCGGAGGACCCGTCGGCCAGGGCGGGGCTCGCCCGGCTCGGCCGTACGGGGCCGGTGGCCGCGCTCGGCCGTCACCGCGCCCGTACGGCCCTGGTCGCGGCGGCGTGCGTGGTGACCGCCGCCGTCGCCGGCGTGGTCACCACCCTGGACGGGCCACGCACCGCCCGGGCGGACACCGACCGTGCGGCGGGCCGGCAGAGCCCCGGTGCGAGCGCCACCCCTGGGAGTGGCCAGGAAGATGCCGGCACCGCCGGCGCCGGGCGGGAGAAGGACCCGGCCGCCGCCCGGCGTGCCGCCGCGCTCGCCCAGGACCTGCGCGCCCCCGGACTGCGCGTCACCGTGCACGGCGACTCCGCCGAAGTCGCCTTCACTCAGGGGCTGTTCTCCGAAGGCGCCCGACTCACCCCGGCGGGAGCCCGGCGACTGGCCCTGCTCGGTGAACGGCTGGGCGGACGGCACCTGTCCGTCACCGTGCACGGCCACGCGGCCACCGTCCCCGGCGCCCCGCGCAGCGGCGGTTCCGTCGTCGCGCTGTGGCGCGCCCTGGTCGCCGCCCGCGAACTGAGCGCCGCGAGCGGCGAACCCCTCACGGCGTTCACCACGGACAGCGCGGACCAGCGCGACGCCCCGTACCCGGACCCGGCCCGCAACCGCACGGTCACCCTCCTGATCTCACCCGCCTGACGTGCCCGGGGCTTCTACGGCGTCTGCGGCGCCCGGGGTGTCGTCCATCAGGTCGAGGTCCGGCGGCACCAGCGTCGTCGACTCGACCAGCCCCTTGAGCAGGTTGTGCAGCAGGGTGTTGTCGTAGGGCCGCCGCTCCTCCGATTTGTCGTGCACCAGCGGGTACTTGAAGCCGGTGCCGTGCAGCCGGTGCCGTACGACCTCGATACGGTGCTCGATCCTGCGTTCCGTCCAGTTGCCGTCCGGACGCAGATGGACGAGCTGCCGGGCGGCCATGGAGTACGTCAGGGGCCGCGGGTCCTCCTCGTACAGCAGGTACCGCTGGCCGAGGACGACCAGCAGCAGCCGTTCGTCGTCGTCGAGCGCCCAGGTCTCCGGCCGCAGCGTCGCGGCCCGGCGGCGCGACACCGGCCCCTGGTCGTCGTGGTCCGCCACGTACAGCTCGATCAGGTGCTCGCGGTAGCCGGAGCCCTTCACGAACAGCGGGGTGTAGCCGGTGGCGAGGGGGACCGGCTCGGTGGTGGTGTGCATCATCCGGCCGCGCGGCAGCCGCACGAGCTGCCGCCCGGTGTTGCGCAGCCACCACTGCCCCTGGAGGTACGTCAGTTCCCCGTGCCGGCGGCTCACCCGCAGGTCGTCCACGCCCACCTCCAGGTCCACGTCGGGCCGCTCGCCCCGCCCGAAGCGGACGGTCAGTCCCGGACGCGGCGGGGCACACAGGTCACCGGTGACCGTGCGCGCGTGCAGGGTTCCGGGCGCGGTGGGCGCGACGCCGCGCGCGAGGCTGGCGGAGAAGGTCATCGCTGGTCTCCTCGGTGCGTGGGCGTGCGACTCGTGCGGAATCGACGCGGTACGGCCCCGGCGCGGGCGGGCCCTGCCGGACGTGTCCGTCAGCATGGGCCGACCTGCTCGGGACCCCTCCCCGTGGCCGGCCGGCCGCCGCAGTGCGGGCGTCAGCGGGCGCGCAGTTCCGCGGCCGCGGAGGCGGCGAGTTCGGTGGTCAGATGGCACAGTTCGCCGATCGGCCGCTGCCCGCCGACGTGCAGCCGCAGCATCTCGACGGCCGTCTCGGCGTCACGGCCGCCGTACTCGCGGTACGGGACGAAGACCGTGCAGGTGTCCTCACCGTTGCCCTCCGGCTCGACGACGGCGTCGTAGCCGCTGAGCCGGACGACGCGGCCGTCCCGCGCGGACTTGGGCTCGTCGCGGAAGAAGGCGATCTCCGCCTCCAGGTCGTCGACGTCGCTGAACCACTCGCAGTCCCAGTCCGCGACCCCGGCCTCCGGCACGTCGGCCTTGATGCCGGGGACGACGGACAACGCCTCGGCGTCGAGCAGCGCGCAGGCGCTCCTCCAGGCCAGCGAGGCGGCCGGGTAGGGCGGGGAACGGCGGGGGAGCGGGCCGCGGTTCAGGACCTCGGCCGCACTGCGGGCGGCGGTGTCGGCGACCGCGCACAGCGCCGCCGCACCGCCCGCCACCGTGCCGTGGCCCACGTCGACACGGACCCCCACGAACATGTCGCCGCCGGTGCGGCCACTGCCGGTGCCACCGCCGGCGGTGTCCCGGGACAGCAGGAGCCCGCACTCGCCCTTCTTCGACGGCGCCTCCCGGACGGCGATGCCCCCGATGGTCCTGACGGGGTCCGACGCCTCGGGCGGCGAGCCCCTGCGCAACTGCACCGACACGTCGATACGGGACCTGTCGTCCGGGTGGACGAGCACGTCGCAGCGGTCGAAGTTGCCGTAGTCGACGTCGACTTCGCTCTCCCCGAAGCGGTGCAGCGCGTCGGGGTCGGCCAGTGCGCACACGTCGGCGGTACGCGGATCGCCGATCAGCGCCCGCGTCCCGCCGTTCGAGGTGTCCTTCGGCAGCTGCCTCCCGGCGGACCCACGCCTGTCGTTCCCGCCGCCATCCTGTTCGTCACCGTTCCCGGGAACGGTGACGAGACTCAGGACGATCGCGGCACCGACGCCGAGGGCAGCGGTCGCGAACAGGGCACGACGTCGCCACCGCGAGCGCCCGCCGCCGGGCGCGGCGGGCCGGCCGTCCGGGTCCGGCGCCCCGTGTTCCGCCACGGCCGCCAGCAGCCGCCCGGCCTCGGCCGCCTCGGGGCGCTGCCGCGGGTCGCGTTGCAGCATGGCGCCGAGCACGGGAAGGAGCGGGCCCACGGCCTCGGCGTCCATCTCGACGACGCCCTGCTCGGCCTTCCAGTACGTCAGACGGTCCCGGTCCTCCCCGGCGGCCCCCGCCCCGTCACCGTCCGCCCCGTCCCCCTCCGCCCCGGGCTCACCGCCGCGCGGCGGTGAACCGGTGACCAGCGCGTAGAGGGTGGCGGCCAGGCAGAACACGTCGGAGGCGGGCCGGGGGACGTTCCCCCGGGCCAGCTCGGGGGCGGCGTAGTCCGGAGTGAAGCTGTAGGGCCCGTTGGCGGTGATGGTCTCGCTGCCGCCGGCCCGGTAGGCGGCACCGAAGTCCAGCAGCTTGGCGGCACCGCGCCGGGTGAGGCCGACGTTGGCGGGCTTGAGGTCGCAGTGGACGATGCCCGCCTCGTGCAACGCGGCCAGCGCGTCGGCGAGTTGGGCCCCGATCCGGGCCACGCGCTCGGGGCTCATGGGCGGTTGCCGGTCGAGGCCGCCGCCGGGCACGTACTCCATGACGAACCAGTACGTCTCGCCCACATCCCCGGCGGTGTCCCCGTCCGACGGCACCGTCACGACGTCGAACAGCGTCACGACATGGGGGTGATCACGGAACTTCGCCAGGGCGCGCGGCTCGCCCAGCAGCCGCCGCACCGCGGTCTCGCGGTCGCCCTCGACCTGCCCCGGCTTCAGCGCCACGTCCTGCCCCACCACCGTGTCGTGGGCCAGCCACACGTCGCCGCCGCGCCCTGCCCCGATGACCTCCTTGAGGACATAGCGGCCGGCGAACTCGTCTCCGGGACGCACGTTCTTCTCCCCCTCGCATCGGCCCAGAACGCGCGCCACCACCCACGCGCGCGTAAGGGGAACCTACTGCGTACACGGGAGGTTACTCACAGTCTCCCCAGAGCCTCCATGAGCCGCACGCATGCGCCGGTCTTCGGTGGGCGGACCCCTGTAGCGCGCCGGTGATATTCGGGACGAACCCGTAGCAGGTGTGCAGGGCAACGTGTACGGGGGGTGACGGGTCTTAGTGGGTGCAAGGGCTGAAGCCCGCGCATTCACACGAAGACCATGGGGGAAACATGCAGGTCCGTACTCGAGGCATCCGTACCACCGTGGCCGCGCTGGCGGCCGCCGCCGGTGTCGCCGCAGTCGCCGTCCCGGCCGCTGCCGCCACCGCACCGGCTGCCGACACGCCCCGGTTCCTGGAGCCGGCCGAACTGCCGCCGCACCCGACCTCGCCCTGGTACGCCGGCCCGGTCACCGCCGGTCAGCCGGACCCGCTGCCGGTGTGCGTGGGCGAGGCCCTGCCGTCCATCGCCACCCACCGCTCGTACGGGACCGAGTACGACACCAACGCCCAGCAGATCACGGTCGTGGAGCGCGACGTGCAGCGTGCCAAGGACTTCGCGGCGCTGCTGCGCAAGGACATCGCCGGCTGCGCGAAGAAGCTGATGGAGCAGGACCCCGACATCACGGCGACGCAGAAGAGCTACGGCCGGCTGAACGTCGAGGAGGGCGCCCACGTGTACGGCCTCCACACCGCTTCGGCGTGGGGTTCCTCCGACATCGGCCTGTTCTCGGTCGGCCGCGACGGCAGGACCGTGACGGTGGTCCTGTGGGGCCAGATGGGCAACTTCCAGCACGCTCAGGTGTCCGACTTCAAGGCCACCACCGTCACGGCGGTCAACAAGCTGTACTGACGGGCTCAGCCGCGACCCGGCCCTGTGCTGCCGTCGTAACCGTCGTACACGAGGAGCCCGTCGTCGCGCAGTCGCGCGCCGGGCGTCGGCGCATGCAGGCTGACGCGCCCGTCGTGCATGAGGTGGTGAGCCGGTACGCCGCGGGTGAGTACCGCGAAGTCCGCGATCAGCCGGCGGTGGCAGCGCCACCAGACCGCCTCGCTGCACATCACGGCGGTGCGGCCGTGTGAGGCCTCGCGCAGCACCCGGTCCATCGCGGTGACGAACTCGGGGGAGCGGGTGTGCGCGGCGTAGCCCCGGAAGGAGGTGTTGCGCCACACGATGTCCGGGCTGTCCACGGGAGGTGTGCGGAACCCGCCGAGAGCGGGTTCCCACCGGTAGGCGATGCCGCGGCCCGGCATCCACTCGGCGAGCCGCCGCCGCGACAGGTCGGGGTCGCGGCGGCTGCCGGGAGCGGTCCGCACGTCCACGACGGCCGTGACACCGGCGCCGCCCAGCAGATCGGCGATCCGGTCCCGATCGGCGGTGCTGTGCCCGAAGGTCAGCAGAAGCGCGTCCACACCGCCGGACTTTCCCGCTCGGGCGGTCCCACACCTGACGGAGCGTCCCGATGTCGGCGACCTGGCCGCACCTCCCTTTCCAGGAACGCGCGGAAGGTGCGCGCGGGCCGGCCCGTGAGGCGCTGGACGGTGTCGGTGACGCGGTCCTCCGCCCCCTCGGCGATGGCACGCTCCATGCCCGCCAGCAGGGCGGCGAACTGCACCGGCATCAGCGCCGAGAGGCGATCGCGCATCTGCTCGTGGGAGATCGGCCGGTGGACCACGGGCCGGCCGGTGACCTCGGTGATGAGTGTGGCGATGTCGTCGTAGCCGAGCGCCTCCGGTCCGGTGACGACGACGTCGGTGCCGGGGGCCTGGCCGTCGGTCAGGGCGTGGAACGCGACGGCCGCGATGTCGTCGGCGTCGACGAAGCCGACCCGGCCGCTCCCGGTCGCGGTCAGGATGGTGCCGTCCTCGCGGATGCTGCGGGCGTGCGCGTGCGTTCCGGTGAAGTTCTGCATGAACCAGGAGGGCCGCAGCACGGCCCACTCGTCGAACAGTTCGGGCAGAGCCTGGTGCACCGCCCCCACCGCCGGGCCGCCCTCGGGGATGGCCGAGGAACTGAGGAGCACCGCGCGGCGTGTTCCACCGGTGCGGGCCCGGCGCAGGAACGGCAGCATGACCGCTGCCGGGTCGGGGTCGCCCAGCGGCGGGATGAGATAGACGCGGTCGACTCCGTCGAGGGCGGCGGCATGGCCGGCGGGGTCGTACCAGTCGAGGGCGACCGGCTCCGTGCCGGGGACCGGGGTGGCGTGACGGCTGGCGGCTCTGACGCGGTGACCGGCGGCCGTCAGCCGCGCGGCGGTGCGGCTGCCGGTGGTGCCGGTGGCGCCGATGACCAGAGTGGTGCCGGTGCCGGTCATCAGCCGCTCCCGGCGAAGTCGGTGCCGGGCTCGTCGAGGGCGAGGGGATTCCAGTAATCGCGGTAGGAGGCGAAGAGCCCGTCCCGAACGGTGACGACGGCGATGTAGGTCATGTCGTAGGGGCTGCCGGTCTTCACCAGGCGTCCGACGCCGCGCATCTCGGCCACGATGGTCTCCGGGTCGGTGGTCCGGTGGATCCGCAGGTCGGGGAAGTCGTGCAGGTCGATGTGGTCGGGGTAGGGGCGCATGTAGGCGGCGACGGCCCCCTTGCCCTCCAGGCGCCGGGGCCGGCCCGGGGGCGCGAAGGGGAACTCCATGACGCCGCCCTCGGCCCACAGGCCGACCCACGCGTCGATGTCCTAGTCCCGAGGACCTCACCATGGCCGACATCGCGGCAGCGGCCGGCGTCGGCAAGGGAACGCTCTTCCGTGCCTTCGGCGACCGTGCCGGGCTGCTCCGCGCGCTGTACGAGGCGCGGCTCGAACCGGTCAGGCAGGCCGTCGAGGCCGGTCCGCCGCCCTTGGGGCCCGACGCCCCGCCGCAGCAGCGCGTACCCGCCCTGCTGGACGCCGTGCTGTGCTTCAAACTCGACAACCGCCGCCTCGCGCTGGCCCTGGAAGAGGGCGGAAGCGGCAGTCCCTACCAGGCGGAGCACTACACGCTGTGGCACGACCTGCTCCGGTCCGTTCTGGAGCAGGTCCCCGGTCTGACCGACAGCGACTTCCTGGCCCACGCCCTGCTCGCCGCCACCCGGGCCGACCTCGTCGAGCACCTGGCCGGCCGGGAGCGCCTGCCGCGCGACACCATGCGGGCGCAGCTGGCGAACCTCACCACCAGAGTCCTGGGCTCCGGCCCACTGCCGACAGCGGCCACCGGGAACTGACCGAGGACCGGGCGGTCCCTTGACGAGCGGGGCTCACTCCCGTCCGGTCGATGCCCGGCGGATCATCCCTGCCGCACCGGTACCACGACCATCTCCGCGACATTGACGTGCGGCGGCGCCGACACCGCGAAGGCGATGGCCTCGGCGATGTCCTCGGCGGCCAGGGGCCCCACGCCGGAGCGCAGGCGGGACAGGGTCTCGCGCATCCCGGGGTCCTGCATGTCCGCCCCCAGTTCGGTGCCGGTCACGCCCGGCTCGATGTTCTTCACGCGGACACCACGCGGCCCGAGTTCGGCACGCAGGTTGCGGGTGAGATGGGCGACGGCCGCCTTGGTGGCGCAGTAGACGGACCAGTCGGGAAAGAGGGCGTGCCCGCCCACGGAGCCGACGTGGACGAGGTCCGCCGGGCCGCCGCGGGCGCCCACGGCGAGGAGGTCGTCGGCGAAGGCGCGGGAGGTGTGCAGCAGGCCCCGCAGATTGACGTCGATCATGCGGTCCCACTCGTCGGACCGGGCGCGTTCGAAGGGTGCGCCGAGCATGACCCCGGCGTTCGCGACGACCAGGTCGACGGCGCCGAGCGCCGCGGCGACGGCGCGGGCGGCCTCCGGCACGGCCTCGGCATCGGTGAGATCGACGGCGACCGGCAGGACGGCTCCGGGCGCGTCACGGCGCAGGTCCCGGGCCAGCGCCTCGAGGCGGTCTTCGCGGCGGCCCAGCAGCGCGACGCTCGCACCGCCGTCCGCCAGGCGGCGCGCCGTCGCGGCACCGATCCCGCTGGAGGCGCCGGTGACGACCGCGACGCGGCCGGTGAGGGGGAGGGAGTCGGAGGTGTGGGGGAGGGAGTTTGCGGTGTGTGTCATGTCGTCCACCGTGCGTCCGCCGCGCACCCGTGACCAGGCCGCACCGTCCCGAGGAGAGCGGATCGTAGGAGTGGCGCGGCCACCTTGCGGGCTCCCGCCGTCCCACGGCCGGGCCTACGGTGGACGACATGGACAGCGACAACCGGCTCGGCCGGTTCCTGAGCGCCCGGCGTGCCCTGGTGAGCCCTGAGGAGTCCGGGCTGCCGACCGGGAGCCGGCGCCGGGTGGCGGGCCTGCGCCGGGAAGAGGTCGCGATGCTGGCGGGGGTGAGCTCCGACTACTACGTCCGCCTGGAACAGGGCAGGGAACGGCACCCCTCGGCGCAGGTGGTCGACGCGCTGGCCCGGGCACTGCGGCTGGAGGACGACGCGGTCGACCACCTGCACCGGCTGGCACGCCCCGTCGCCGCCCGCCCGCGTGGCCGTACGCGGCCGGAGCCGGTGAGCCCGGTCCTGCTGCGCATGATGGAGGGCTGGCACAGCACTCCGGCGGTGGTCCTGGGCCGCTGCCTGACCGTGCTGGCCCACAACGCCCTGGGGCGTGGGCTGTTCGCCGGCCACACCCACAGCGGGGACCTGCTGCGACTGGTCTTCCTCGACCCGGACGCGCGGGACTTCTACCCGGACTGGGACCGCGTGGCGGTCAACACGGTGGCCGGGCTGCGGGCCGCCGCCGGGACCGGCCACGACGACCCGCTGCTCATCGCGGCGGTCGGCGAACTGTCATTGAAGAGCGAGGAGTTCCGCCGACTCTGGGCCCGCCACGACATCCGCCAGAAGACCCGTGAGACCAAGCGGTTCCGGCACCCGCAGGTCGGTGAACTGACCCTGGACTACGAGTCGCTCACCGTCAACAGCGCCCCCGGCCAGCAACTCGTCGTCTACCAGGCGGCCCCGGGCAGCCCGTCCGAACAGGCGCTCACCCTGCTGGGCAGCCTCGGCGCGGGCGAGCAGCACTCCACCGGATCGACCACTGAATCGACCAAGGACTTTCGCACATGAACGACAGCACACCCGTCTGGTTCATCACCGGCTGTTCCACCGGCCTCGGCCGAGCTCTGGCCACCACCCTCCTCGAACGCGGTTACCGGGCGGCGGTAACCGCCCGCGATCCGCGCACCGTCGCCGGCCTGGCCGCCGACCACGGCGACCGGGCCCTCGCCCTGGCCCTCGACGTCACGGATCCCGCTCAGGTCGCCGAAGCCGTCGAGCGGGCGGAAGCGGAGTTCGGGCGGATCGACGTCCTGGTGAACAACGCCGGCTACGGCTATCTCGCCGCCGTCGAGGAAGGGCAGGACGCGGAGATCCGGGCCCTGTTCGACACCAACGTCTTCGGGCTCGTCGAGACCACCCGGGCCGTCCTGCCGGGCATGCGCGCCCGCCGGGCCGGTCACATCGTGAACATCTCCTCCCTCGGAGGCCTGGCAGCCTTCGGTGCCACCGGTTACTACCACGCCACCAAGTTCGCGGTGGAGGGGCTGTCCGAGTCGCTCGCCGCCGAAGTCGCCCCGCTCGGCATCGGGGTGACGCTCGTCGAGCCCGCCGCCTTCCGCACCGGCTGGTCCGGCCCCTCCATGCGCCAGTCGGCCACCGTGATCGAGGACTACGCGGCGACGGCCGGCGCGCGGCGGGCCGCCACCCTGGCCACCTACGGCCACCAGCCGGGCGATCCGCTGCGGGCGGCCGCGGCCGTCATCGACGCCGTCGAGTCGCCCGAGCCCCCCTTGCGTCTGCTGCTGGGGAAGGCCGCGTACGACATCGCCACCGCGCGACTCGACACGCTCCGGGCCGGCTTCGACACCTGGCGGGACGTCACCATCGGCGCCGACTACCCGGCCGCCTGACGGAGGCTCGGGCGGGAGGAAGGCCGTCGGACCGGAGCGGACTCTGACGTACTGCGTCGCTACTGGGCACGCCGGCCCCATGGCCCGCAGCGTCCACGAACCCGCCTATCACCTGCAGCAGGACCACTGGCGAACCCTCCACCCGACCCGGGCAACCGCAATGGCGGAACTGAAAGAGGTTTGGCCTGTGTAAACCCGCCAGCAGAAAGGGTCGGATTCCAGCCTCCGAGGCGACATCGCCCGCGCCGCCGTCGTCCTCAACGGAGTTGGGAAGTGATCACCGCTGAGCAAACCCCAGTGTCCCGGATGTGCGCCTGGCCTGTGAGGGCTCTCCCGGGGCGGCGACCTCTGGCTTGCTCCGCGCAAACACAGCCGGCCGTCGGACCGGTGCCGTCATCTGACGACGGGGCCTCGTCGATATTGCGGCCGGGATCTGTCCGCAATCGCCGGTAGCGTGAGAAGTGGCCCTCTTCCGTCGATGTGAGGATGCTCATGCAGCAGAAGGCTATTCAGATCATCGGTGCCCGTGAGAACAACCTCAAGGGCATCTCCGTGGAGGTGCCGAAACACATGGTCACCGTGTTCACGGGGGTATCGGGATCGGGAAAGTCGTCCTTGGTGTTCGACACAATCGCGGCGGAATCCCAACGGCAGCTCAATGAGACGTTCACCGCGTTCGTGCGCAATCGCCTGCCCAAATATGGTCAGCCCGACGTGGACGACATCGCGAACCTCTCGGCTGCGGTGATCATCGATCAGAAGCGGATCGGGGGGAACGCGCGGTCCACCGTCGGGACGATCACCGACATCTACGCCTTGCTCCGGCTGCTCTATTCCCGGGTGGGCAAGCCCTGGATTGGTTATTCGAACGCCTTCTCGTTCAACGACCCCTCGGGAATGTGTCCCGATTGCGAGGGCCTCGGCCACCGGGTGCAGGTCGACCTCGACAAGCTGCTCGACAGGTCCAAGTCCCTCAACGAGGGCGCCATCCGGCATCCCGCCTTCAATGTTGGTGGCTGGTTCTGGAAGCTGTACGCCAATTCCGGCCTCTTCGACAACGACAAGAAGCTCCGCGACTACACCGAGAGCGAGTGGCAGACGTTCCTGTACGGGGCCCAGGGATCGATCGCTCTGGAGTGGCAGGGCGGCAAGATCAACTCCAAGTACGAAGGGCTGATGGACAAGTTCAACCGGCTCTACCTGCGCAAGGAGCCGGACGAGATGAGCGCCAAGAACCGGGTGGCGCTGGAGCAGGTCGTCACCCGGGGGCCCTGCGACACCTGCAAGGGGCAACGGCTCAGCCAGCGGGCGCTCGGCTGCCGCATCAACGGCCGGAACATCGCCGAACTCGCCTCCCTGGAGATCGCCGACCTGATGGAGGCGGTCAAGAAGGTCGACACGTCCTCCGTCTCCACCCTGACGGCCAGTCTGCTCGAGCGGCTCCAGCACCTCATCGAACTGGGGCTGGGATACCTCAGCCTCAACCGTGAGACCTCCACGCTCTCCGGCGGCGAGTCGCAGCGCATCAAGATGGTGCGTCACCTGAACAGTTCGCTCGTCGACATGGTCTACATCTTCGACGAGCCCACGATCGGCCTGCACCCCAGCGACGTCCAGCGGCTCAGCCGGCTCCTGATGGAACTGGCCGAGAAGGGCAACACCGTGCTGGTGGTCGAACACGACCGCGACATCATCGAGATGGCCGAGCACGTCATCGACATCGGGCCCGGGGCCGGGCGGCACGGAGGCGAGATCGTCTATCAGGGCGACGTCCGGGGCCTCACCGAGGCGGACACGCCGACCGGACGGTTCCTCCGCAGGATCACCCCGATCAAGGAGCGATTCCGCGAGCCCAGGGGGCACCTGGAGGTGACGGGAGCCCGGATCCACAACCTCAAGGACATCAGCGTACGGATTCCGCTCGGCGTACTGACCGCCGTCACCGGACCAGCTGGCTCCGGCAAGAGCACGCTCATCCACGACGTACTGCTGCGGCAGCACCCCTCGGCGGTCGTCATCGACCAGTCCGCGGTCACCACCAACCGGCGTTCGAACCCGGCGACCTACACCGGCATCATGGACGAGATCCGCAGGCTGTTCGCCCGCGAGAACCGGGTCAGCCCCTCACTGTTCAGCTTCAACTCCGAGGGCGCCTGCCCCACCTGCCAGGGACACGGCATCATCTACACCGACCTCGCCTTCATGGATCCGATGATCACGACCTGCGAGGTCTGCGCGGGGATGCGTTTCACCGACGACGTCCTGCGCCTGACCCTGCGCGGGCAGAACATCCACGACGTGCTGTCGATGAGCGCCGCTGAGGCGGCCGAGTTCTTCACCGAACCCAAGGTTGCCAAGACCCTCCGCTCCATCAACCATGTCGGCCTCGGCTATCTCCAGCTCGGGCAGCCGCTCAACACCCTCTCCGGTGGCGAGTGCCAGCGCATCAAGCTCGCCACGGAGCTCGGGAAGAAGGGCAGCGTCTACGTCATGGACGAGCCCACCACCGGACTCCACATGTCCGACGTCGACAGCCTCGTACACCTGGTCGACGGCCTCGTCGAGAAGGGGAACTCGGTCATCGTCATCGAGCACAATCTCGACGTCGTCAAGCACGCGGACTGGGTCGTCGACCTCGGCCCCGGGGGCGGCAGCGAGGGTGGCCGGGTGATCTTTGAGGGCACCCCCGCCGACCTGGCGGAGGCCGAGCACTCCGTCACCGGGCGGTTCCTCGCCGCGTCCCTGGCGGGCGCCGGTTCCGAGGCCGACCACCGGGCCCGGCGCTGATCCTTGACCCCGGGTGCTGAGCGGCGTCCCGTACGTGCGCGTCCGGCCGGGAACGCCGCGGCCCCGGCCGGACCCTGAGAGCGGCACGCGGATCCCTTCGAGAGGGACGCGTGCACACCCGCCGTGGTTCGTACCGGGACCCTGTGATCGTCGAGGCGGGACCTGGGGGGCGTCCGCAAAGTCCCGCCTGCCTCGCGACGCCCGCTCACCGCACCGGGCGAACACCCGCGTACAACCAGTACGCGGGCGTCCGCCCGGCACTCCCCCAGCCTTCGGCCGGGGGTACCCCCAGAGCACGCACCGGACGCCGCGGGGCCCGCCCTCCGGGCGGACGACGGGACTCTACGGACACGCCCTAGTGCCGGACGCCCTGCCCGGCCGGCGCACGGTGCCGGGCCGTCAGCTGTTCCAGCGTCGGCACCACCGCACCGGGTGCCGGGGTCCGCAGCATCTCCGCGCGGATCCGCGCCGCGCCCTGCCGGAAGGACGGCTCGGCCAGTACCTGAGCCAGCCTGTCCCTGACCCGGCCGGCCGAGGCGCCCTCGCCGTGCGGCGGGAGGAAGATCCCCGCGCCCAGCTTCTCCAGCTGCCCGGCCCGGAAGACGTCGTCCCACTGCCAGGCGAGGGCAAGCTGAGGCACCCCGTGCAGCGCCGCCGTCGCCCAGGTGCCGGCGCCGCCGTGGTGCACGACGGCCGCGCAGCTCGGCAGGACGACGTGCAGGGACAGGCTGTCCACCACCCGCACGTTCCCGGGCAGAGGCGGCAGGCCCTCGCGCTCCTCGGCCTTGACCGTGGCGACCACCTCGGCGTCCAGCTCCGCGATCGAGGCCAGCAGCTCACCGGCCCGGGGCAGCCCGGTGAAGCCCGTCGAGCGCTCCGTGATGCCCTGGGTGAGCAGGACCCTCGGGCGCCCCGGATCCGCCCGCAGCCACGGCGGCACCACCGCCGGGACCGGGCCGTTGTACGGGACGAACCGCATCGGCACCGTCGGGCGGGCCGTGGCGAACCGCACGCTCGGCGGCATCTGGTCGATCGTCCAGTGGCCGCTGATCACCTCGGGCCCGAAGGCCGCACCGTGCCGCTCCAGCGTCCACGTCAGCCACTCCTCCAGGGCGTCGTCCCGGCGCTCGGCCCGCACCTCGTGCAGCACCTGCTGGAACCGGTCGTGCACCCGCAGGAAGAGGTCCGGGCCCCACAGCAGGCGGGCCTGCGCCGCGCCGGTCACCTGGGCCGCCACCGCGCCGGCGAAGGTGAAGGGCTCCCAGACGACCAGGTCGGGACGCCACCATGCGGCGAAGTCCACCATCTCGTCGATCATGGAGTCGTTGTTGATCTGGGCGTAGAACGCCGCCGTCAGCATGGACGTGGACGCTTCGAGGAACTCCAGGTCGAGCAGCTCCGGCCGGTTCTCCAGGTAGTCCGGGTTCCGGTGCAGCGCGAACACGCCGGGCGCCATGGCCCCCATCGTCGCCTGCACCTGGTGGTCCGTACCCACCGGTACGGCCGTGAGTCCAGCGCGGGTGATGCTGTCGGTGAGAGCGGGCTGGCTCGCCACCCGGACGTCGTGCCCGGCCGCCCGCAGCGCCCAGGCGAGCGGCACCACACCATTGAAGTGCGCGTCCATGGCGAACGCCGTCACGAGCACCTTCATGGGGTCACCCTCCCTGGGTCACTTCTGGGCCAGCCGCAGCGAGAGCGGGGCGCGGACCACGGGGGAGCGCCCGCGCCGCAGCGGCTCGCCCTCGGCCCGCAGCCCGGGCAGCCGTTCGGCCACCGCCCGCAGGACGGCGGTGCACTGCACGCGGACGAGCGGGGCGACCAGCCCCAGAGGGTCCCGGCCCGCCAGGGCCATGTGCGTGAAACCGGGGCTACGGGGGCGGTCGAGACGGAATCGGTCCGGGTCCTCGTACAGCGCCGGGTCCCGCTGCGCGGCGTCGACCAGCACCACCACGTGCTGGTCCGCCTCCAGCGTCTCGCCACCGATCTGAACCTCTCCCTGGGTGATCAGGCTGCGCAGCGTCACAGGCGGTGCCCAGCGGAGGGTCTCCTCGACCGCGTCCGCCGCCCTGCCGGGATCGGCCCGTAGCAGCGACCACTGCTCGTCGTGCTCCAGCAGAGCCATGACGGCGTTCGCCACGGTGGTGATCGCTGTCTCGGCCCCGACCACCGTGCTCAGCACTGCGGCCGTGACGGTGTCCCCGGGATCGCGTCCGCCGTCGGGGTCCACGGCCAGCAGGGCGCTCACCGCACCGTCGGCCGGTGCGGTGAGGTGGTTGGCCACGGCCGCCGCCATCAGCTCCCGGACGCGGCGCAGCGCCCGCGTCATCGCCCGGGCCACCGGGAGGCGCGGCGGGCAGAGGGCGGAGTCGAGCACCGGGCCGCAGGCGGCCAGCAGGTCCGGCAGTTCCGCCCGTGCCTCGTCCGGGAGACCCAGGACGGCGGCGAGCGAGCCCGCGATCGCAGGCCGGGCCAGATCCGACACCACGTCGAAGTGCGGCGGCAGGCCGTCCAGCACCCGGTGCACCGCACGCTCCGCGTCGACCTGCCACGCGGTGCACGTACGGGGCCCGAGGACCGGACCGAGCAGGGCTGCGAGACGGTCGGAGTCGGCGGCGGCCGGCGTCAGCAGGTCCTCGCCGAGCGGAGTGACGTGACAGGTCCGCCAGGTCTCCCAGACGTTCTCGAGAACGTGCTCCTGCGGGCCCTCTGAAGCGGGGTGCCGGGGACCCAGCAGCGGATCGTCCAGCAGGCGGGCCGATATTCCGCCGTCCGCCGTCACCCACGTGCCCAGCGCACTGCGGTGGAGCGGGCCCCGGTCGCGGACCAGCTCACCGAGGGACAGATGATCGGCCTCGCCGCGCAGTCGCCGGGCATAGGGGTCGCCCAGCGCGCCGAAGACGAAGTGGAAGCCGCGCACGGTCAGCAGATGGCGCCCCAGCTCGCTGTCGGTCGGGGCGGCCGGCGGCGCGGACGTGGGTGTGGGCATCGTCGTGCTCCTCACACTGTCGCGGCCCGGGTGTGGGCGCAGATGGCGGCGGCCAGCGGCTCGTGGACCGCGAGGGGCAGGGCGTGCCCCATGTTCTCGATCTCCACGACCCGGGCGCCGGGAATCCGGTCGGCGAGGTGCCGGGCGTGCGGCGGCGGGGCCGCGGGGTCGCACATCGCCTGGATCGCCAGTACCGGTGTGGAGACGCGGGACAACTCCGCCCCCCGCGACACCGGCGGCTGCGGGATCATGTGGTGCACGATCGGCTCGTCGAACGTTCCCGCGTGCCCGGCGGCCAGGAGTTCACGACGCCGGAACTCGTCGGCGTCGAAGGGCACTCCCTCCCCGTTGAGCAGGCGCCACTTCTCCACCCGGCGCTCCAGCAGTTCCTCGTCCGTCTCGGCCGGTTGCTGAAGCATCGTCATCATGTCGAGGAACCGCTGGCTGGGCACCGGCAGTCCGCTGACGGAAGGCTCACCCTTGAGCGCCGCCTCCAGGTCGGCGTCGAAGTCGACGTCGAGCGCGCCCCCCAGCATCACGGTGAGGGTGAGGAGACGCTCCGGAGCGTCCAGGGCGAGCAGCTGGCCGATGGTGTGGCCCAGCGACATGCCCACCACATGGGCGGCGCGGACCTGCCAGCCGTCCAGGACGGCCAGCGCGTCGGTGGCCAGCTCGTCGAAGCCGTAGGGGTGGAGCGTGAAGTCGCACCGGGAGGAGCGCCCGGTGTCCCGGTGGTCGTAGCGGATCACGAAGTGCCCGGCCGCGACCAGGCGTTCGACGAACTCGTCCGGCCACGATTTGGCCGAGAGGTTGCCGCCGGCGATCAGGAGCAACGGGGCGTCGGCCGGATCGCCGAGCCCTTCGCTCCACAGGGTCACCTCATCGTTGGTGATCATGCGTGTCGGCATTGCTGATGAACCCTTCCCGTACCTCGTGTGTCAGGCGCCGGTGGCCGCGGGGGCAAGGACGAGGAGCGAGAGGTCGTACGGGATGGTCGGCGAGGGCAGTTGCCGCACCTCCTCGACCACGAGGCCCGCCGAGGCGGCCAGGCCGTCCCACTTCTCGCGGGTGCGCAGGGCACCGCCGAGGAAGACGAGCATCCGCAGATCGAGCTCTGTGAACTGTTCGTTGAACGAGTTCTCGTGGAGGTCGTCGCGCTCGTGGATCAGGATGCGCCCGCCGGGCTCCAGGGCCTCGGCGCAGCGGGTGAGGATCCGGACGGCGTCGTGGTCCGGCCAGTTGAGGAGGACGAAAGAGAGGATGATCGCGTCCGCCTTGCGGGGCAGCGGCTCGAAGAAGTCCCCCTCGACGACGTCGACACGGTCGGAGAGGCCCTCGTCCTTCAGGTAGGAGCGGGCGGTGTCCACGGTGCCCGCCATCTCCAGCACGGTGGCCGACACGTGCGGGGCCCGGCGCGCGATGGCCGCGGCGAAACCACCCTTGCCGCCACCCACGTCGAGCACATGCCGGACGTTCGTCCAGTCGTACGCGGCGGCCGGAGCGTCGAAGGCGACGTCCTGGTCGCAGGCGAGCAGCGAGTCGAAGGACGCGCGCAGGTCGGGGCGGCCGGCCAGGTCCTCGTAGAACGGCTTGCCGTAGATGGACTCGTACGTGGGGCGGCCGGTACGGATGGCGTCGGGGAGGCGGGTGAAGGAGATGTCGGCGCGCGCCACGGCCTGCGTCAGGTCGTGCCAGGCGCGCTGCGCGGCCGGGTGGTCGTCGGCGAGCAGCTCGCCGACCTCGGTCGGGACGAACTCGCCCGGTGCGTCCTCCTCGAGCAGTCCGATCGCCACCAGGTGGCGGATCAGTCGCAGGAGTGCTTCCGGCCGGGTGTCGGTCCTGGCCGCCAGGGCCTCCACGGTGCGGGCCCCGGCCAGGATGTGGTCGACGAGCCGCAGGGTGGCGGCCGTCCGGACGACCATGGGCGTGTGCAGGCTTCCGAGGCGGATCAGGGTCCTGAGGGCGTCGATCTGCTGCGGCCGGGCCGCGACCGTCGGTTCGGCTGTCATGGTGTGTCCGTGCTCCTGTCGTGGCGTCGGCGGGGTGATGGGAGGTCAGGGGCGCCAGCCCTCGGGAGTGGGCCAGGGCTCGCCGAGCTGGCGGTAGGTGCCGAGGTAGTCGGGCCAGTCGCGGTGATCGCGGATCTTGCCGTCGACGATGCGGATGAGGTGGATCTGCTCACCGGAGAACCGGCGCCCGGTTGCCGGCATGCCGACGAGGTTGCCGACGTGCCGCCCGTAGAGGGCGAGCTTCGCCCGGACCCACGGGCCGTTCTCCTCGTACCCGATCTCCTCCAGGTGCGCCTCCTCGGAGAAGGCGTACTTGAGCCAGGTGACGGCGGCCGCGAACGCCTCCGGGCCGCGCAGCTCCGGGTTGTGCTCCAGCGCGCCGGGGTTCAGGTACTCGAGGTGAATGAACTCCGCGACATCGTCGGTTTTTCCCGTGTTGTATGCCTCCACCATGCGGCGGACCAGATCGATCTGCGTGCTCATGGTTTTCCCTCCCGTACCGGAAACGGTGACACCAGCGGCGACCGCGTCACAATTGTTGTTTCCCCCTGCGGCGGCGTACAAGTGTTTCCGGGGCGCCTCGAACCGCACTCCACCGCCCTTCAAGTACGGGTCGAACACTGGTAAGCGGGGAAGGGCCCGAATCGCAGAGGCAGGAGCCGACGGTGCAGGATTCGTCCTACAAAGAGCAGGTAACTCAGGCCTTCGACCAGTCGTCGTCGACCTACGACCGACTGGGAGTGGAATTCTTTACGCCCATGGGCCGCCGCCTGGTGGAAATCTCGGAGCCGGTCACCGGTGAACGAGTGCTCGACATCGGCTGCGGGCGCGGCGCATGCCTTTTTTCGGCTGCGGAAAAGGTCGGTCCTCAGGGGCGCGTCCACGGAATCGACATTGCTCCCGGAATGATCGAGGAAGCTCGCAAGGAAGCCGCCGAACGCGGTCTGCGGAATATCGCCCTCGATGTGATGGACGCGGAGACGCCCGAACTCCCGGCGCGCTCCTTCGACCTGGTCATGGGGAGCTACAGCGTCATCTTCCTGCCGGACGCGGTGGGGGCGCTGGCGCGCTACGCCGGAATGCTGGACCACGGCGGCAGGATCGCGTTCACCAGCCCGGTCTTCCGCGCCGGCACGTTCCCGTTCCTGCCACCGGAGTTCACCCCGCTCATCCCGCAGGCGCTGCTGGAGCACCTGCCCGAGCAGTGGCGGCCCGAGGCGCTGGTCCGGCGGTTCAACAGTTGGCTGGAGCGGGCCGAGGATCTCGTCCGCACCCTGGAACATTGCGGCTACACCTCGGTCGCCGTCACCGACGAGCCGGTGCGGATGACGGCCCTGTCCAGCGAGGCGTGGGTGGACTGGTCCCACACCCAGGGCATGCGTCTGCTGTGGCAGAACCTCCCGCAGGCCCAGCGAACGGAACTGCGCGCACGGCTCGTCGAGGGACTCGACAAGCTGAGCGACGCCACCGGGGCCCTCGCCATCGACGTGCCCGTCCGCTTCGTCACCGCCCGGGTCGCCCACTGAGCACGGTGCCCTGCTCGCGCACCGCGGCCAGCGCCGCCGCCACGGACGCCCGGTCCACCTCGGCGGTGCCGGCCCGCGGCGGCAGCAGCGGCACCACCGAGTTCTTCCCGGACCGCACCGTCGGATGGCGGCGGGCGATGGTGCTCAGCCCCTGCCCCGGCCCCGTCTCCAGGCAGACAACGCCCGTGCGGGAGCCGAGCATCGCGTCCAGTGCCGGCCAGAAGCGGACCGTCTCCACGGGATGCCCGGCCCAGTACGACGGGTCGGCGGCCAGTTGCCCGGTCACCGCACCCGGCCGGTACCCGGAGCGGAGGGGGATGGACGGCGCCGCCACGCGCGTGGATGCGAACCGCTCGGCCGCCCCCGCCGCGTACGGGGCCAGCATCGGACTGTGGAAGGCGGTCAGCGAGGGCACCTCACGGCACGTGAGCCCTGCCTCCCGCAGCGCCCGGGCGACCCCGGCGAGCGATGCGACGGGTCCGGCGAGGATGGTCTGGCGGGGCGAGTTGACGGCCGCGACCACCACCTCCCCATCCCCGAGATACGGGCCCAGCACGTCCTCGCCCGCGGCGACCGCCAGCATTCCCCCGGGCGGTGCCTGAGCCAGCCGTCGCACGCGGTCCAGCAGGAGGCCGGCCGCGTCGCGCAGCGTGAACACCCCGGCGAGCGCGGCCGCCGCCATTTCGCCGACGCTGTGCCCGAGCAGGGCCCACGGCCGGCCCGTCGTGGCCATCACCATCCGGCCGAGGGAGTAGTCCACCGCGAACAACAACGGCTGGGACCGGGTGACGTGGTCCAGTGGCACGGCCGGATGGTCGCTCAGCCAGTCGGCACGCAGCCGCCCGCCCTCACTGTCGCCGGCGGCGTCGTACGCGTCGAAGACCTCGTCCATGGCGGCCGTGAAGGCCGGTTCGGATCCGTACAGGCCGACGGCCATCCGCGGGTGCTGGGACCCCTGCCCGGGGAACATCAGGAGAATCGCGGGCACATCCATGACGGGCTCCTCACCGGGCGGCCGGGGCGGCCGCCCACGACGGGCGTTCCAGCAACTCCACGACGGCGCACGACCAGCTGAAGCCGGCGCCGACGCTGACCAGCAGACACAGCTCCCCCGGGGCGAGGCGGCCGGAGCCCACAAGGTGGTCGAACCCGGCGATCGGGTCACCGCCCCCCAGGTGGCCGGTCCGCCGCCCGAACTCCCAAGTGGTCCGCTCGGGTTGGATGTGCCACTTGTTGAAGTAGGCGGCGCTCAGCCGGCGCCACCCCATGTGCGGCAGCACGACCCGGCTGATGTCGTCGAGTCCGGCCCCGGCCGCCTCCAGCGCGCCGGTCAGAGCCTCCTCCTGGCCCGCCGAGACCCGGGCGACGCTGAACGAGCTTCCCGCCTCGGCCACGTACGCCCGCTTGTGCGCGTCCAGGTCCACGGCCCGCTGTTCCTCCGGAGACGGCGGACCGAACGGGTGCCCGCCCCGGTGCATGCCCTCCAGCACCGGTTCGGAGACCGTCACCAGGCTGCGCAGCCGGGCGAAGCCGCCCTGCCGGGACAGCACGAGGGCGGTACCACCGTCGGCGTACACCGTGCCGGGGTCGCTGCTCCAGCGGTCGAAGCCCGGCGGATGCATCCGGTCGCCCGTCGTGATGAGAGCGGCCACCCGGTCCGGGGCGGCGAGCAGGTACGCGCGGGCCAGTTCCAGGGCGGCCATGCCGCCGTTGGACACCTGCCGCACCTCCATGGCGGGGCAGCGGTTCCCGACGGCCACCCGCTGGACGTAGGAGGCGGGAGCCCACAGATGGTGCCCCTGGAAGTACAGGCTGGCGTGCAGGACGAGGTCGACGTGGGCCGGTGCGACGCCGGAGCGGTCCAGAGCGGTCTGGGCCGCCAAGGCCGCCATCTCCGCCGGTGTCTCCTTGTCGGCGACCGCCACCGACAGCATCCGCGTCGAGGAGGCGAGCCTGCGGTCGCAGTGGCCGGCGGCCAGGGCCTGTTCCGTGGTCACCGGCGGGGGCAGCCAGACGCCGCAACCGGCCACGTAAAGGTCCCCGGGCGCCCCCTGCGGCACGCTCATTCCGCCCCCCGGACCACCAGAGCGCTGTTGAAGCCCCCATAGCCGCGGGCGACGACGAGGGCCGCCCTGGCGTCGGCCAGGGACCGGGGCCGCCCGGTCACCACGTCGAGCGGCAGGTCCGGGTCGGGGTCGACGTGGGCGGTCGCCGGGACCACCTCGTCCCGCAGCGCCAGCAGCGCGGTCGCCACGTCCAGCGGCCCGGCGCCCGAGTACAGCCGGCCGGTGAGCGTCTTGGGGGCGGTCACCGGGACCCGGCGCGGCCCGAAGACCGACGCCAGAGCCTCCGCCTCGGCTGCGTCCAGTTCGGGGACGGCCGCGCCGTCGGCGAACACCACGGCTATGTCGGAGCCGTCCAGCCCGGCGTCGGCCAGCGCCGTCTCGACGGCACGGGCGAGGGCGGAGGGGCGGCCGGAGCCGGGCGGCGGGTCGAAGCTCGCGCCGTACCCGGCGATCGACCCGTACACTTTCGCGCCCCGCTCGGCGGCCCGCTCCGCGTCCTCGACGGTGAGGATCGCGCCTCCCTCGCCGGGCACATGTCCGGCCGCCCGCCGGTCGAACGGCAGATACCCGGCCGTCGGGTTGTCCGAGCCGCTCAGCCGGCCGGACTTCACCTGGGCCGCCATGCCGTACGGGCACAGCGACGAGTCCACGGCGCCCGAGACGATCAGCTCGGCTCCGCCCCGGACCTTGCGGCGAGCGTGGGCGAGGGCGTCGAGGCCGCCCGCCTGCTCGGCCACCACCACGCCGACCGGGCCGCGCAGATCGTGCCGGATGGCGATCTGCCCGGTGTTGACGGCGTAGAACCAGGCGAACGACATGTAGGCGCTGACGTGGGCCGGTCCCTTGCTCCAAAGATTCTGCAACTCCCGTTGGCCGAAGGCGAAGCCGCCGGACGCGCTGGCCGTGATCACCCCCGCCTCCAGCGGCGACGACGGGGAGCAGCCGGCCTCCCGCAGGGCCCACTCGGCGGCGGCCAGCGCGTACTGGGTCATCGGATCGGTCTGCGCCAGCAGCCGCTTCGGCAGATGGTCCTCGGGGACGAAGTCGCTCACCTCCCCGGCCAGCCGGCCCAGGCGGCCGTCACCGGTGAACCGCCGCAGGGGTCCGATGCCGTTGCGGCCGTTCAGGACGGCGTCCCAGTACGCGCCCACCCCCAGCCCGTTGGGGGCGACGATCCCGAGACCCGTCACCACCGCACGGCCTCTGAGGCCCCGTCGGCCCGCGGGCGATGCGTGGAGCTGCGAAGACGCGGTCCGTGCCGCGGTACCTGTCATGGAGCTCACCTCTCGAGACGGCTCAGCAGCATGGCGCTCTGGAAGCCGCCGAAGCCGCTGCCCACCGTCAGCGCGTGCCGCACCTGCTTTTCTCGTGCCGTCAGCGGCACGTAGTCCAGGTCGAGTTCGGGATCCGGGTCGTGCAGATTCGCGGTCGGCGGGATCGCCCCGTACTCCACGGCCAGTGCGGTCGCCGCCACCTCGAGCGAGCCGACAGCGCCCAGGGAGTGACCGATCATCGACTTGATGGAGCTGATGGGCACCCGGTACGCGTGCTCCCCCAGGGAGCGCTTGAACGCGGAGGTCTCGTGCCGGTCGTTCTGCTTCGTCGCCGTTCCGTGGGCGTTGACGTAGTCCACGTCCGAGGGGTCGCGGCGGGCCTCGTCGAGGGCCGCGGTGATCGCCGCCGCCATCTCGGCGCCGTCTGCGCGGAGCCCGGTCATGTGGTACGCGTTGCCGCGTGAGGCGTACCCGCCGATCTCGGCGTAGATCCGCGCGCCCCGGCGCACGGCCGCCTCCGCCTCTTCCAGGACCACGATCGCACCGCCCTCGCCCAGCACAAAGCCGTTGCGGCTGCGGCTGAAGGGACGCGAGGCGGTCTCGGGGGTGTCGTTGTGGTCGGAGGTCGCCCTGATGGCGTCGAAGCAGGCCACCGTGATCGGCGCGATGGGGGCGTCCACGCCTCCCGCGACCATGGCGTCCACCGTCCCCTCGCGGATGAGCTCGCAGGCGTACCCGATGGAGTCGATCCCCGAGGTGCACCCGGCCGAGACGATGTTCACGGGCCCCTCCGCCCCGGCGAGCCAGGCCACTTCGGCGGCGAGGGAACTCGGCACGAAGTAGTCGTACAGCTCGGGCGACCCCCGGCCGGGGTCGACGACCCAGTGCGCTCCGCCCGCGCTGAGAGCGACGTACTCGGACTCCAGTTTCTGCGTGCAGCCGACGGCGGTGCCCACGCACACCCCGACCCGGTGCGCGGAGTCCTCCTCGATGCGCAGCCCGCTGTCGGCGAGCGCCTCCTGACCGGCGACCAGCGCGAACTGCCCGGCCCGGTCGAGGCGCCGGGCCTGCTCCGCGGACAGCCCCGCCGCCACCGGATCGAAGTCGCACTCGGCGGCGATACGGGAACGGAAGGGCGTGGCGTCGAACGTGCTGATGGCGCGGGTGGCGGTGGTTCCGGACAGCAGCAGCTCCCAGAACGGCTTGGTCCCGATGGCGCCGGGAGCCACCACGCCGATCCCGGTGATGACGATCCGCCGGTTCACGTCGTCCGCCCTCCGGGCCCGCTCACGGCCGGGACGTCCGGCGCGACACGGATCTGACGGTGCCGGTACAGGGTCGGTTCGCTGGTGCTCAGGGCCCGGAGGGCGGCCGCGTGGGCCGGGAACTCCGGGTGCGCCACGGCGGCGCGGAAGGAGGCCTCGTCGTCCCAGACCGCGATGTTCACGTACTGCGGGCGGCCGTCCGCCGAGCCGGGACCGGTGTCGGCCGGCACCAGCAGGGTGTGCCAGCGGAAGCCGGGCCGGCGACACAGGAACTCGGCCGTTTCGGCGAACGCCGCCTCGAAGTCCTCGGCGGATCCGCTCAGGGTGAATCGGTTGACGAACGTCACCGACCCGGAGCCGGCGTCGTTCGGTTCTGGCAGAGGCATCGCTGCTCCACGGGTCCGTTGGTCCAGGTGTGGGGTGGACGTCGGTGAGACGGTGCGGCCGAGTCCGCACAGGTGCGGTCACGCCGGACTCCGAGGCTCTGCGGCGCCGCTCGACCCCCTCTGGAAGCCGGGTCGTCAAGCGCGGCTCGAGCGCGAGGTGTGAGGGTGGGCCCTCCGTCGAAGGGAGGACCATGTCCGACGCAGCCGACCGGGTCGCACTCGTCACCGGGGGAACCAGCGGCATCGGTCTCGCGGTGGTGCGCAAGCTCGCCCGGGACGGGACCCGGGTGTTCCTGTGCGCTCGCGACGAGAGCGCCGTCACCGGCACCGTGAAGGAACTTCAGGCATCGGGACTGGAGGTGGAGGGCGCGCCCTGCGACGTGCGGAGCACCGCCGATGTCGACCGGCTGGTCCAAACGGCCCGGAACCGCTTCGGGCCGATCGACATCGTCGTCAACAACGCCGGCCGCGGTGGTGGAGGCGTGACCGCCGAGCTCACGGACGACCTGTGGCTCGACGTCGTCGACACCAACCTCAGCGGGGCCTTCCGGGTCACCCGCGCCGTCCTCACCGGCGGCGGCATGCAGGAGCACGGCTGGGGCCGGATCATCAACATCGCCTCCACCGGCGGCAAGCAGGGAGTGGCCCTCGGCGCCCCCTACTCCGCCTCCAAGAGCGGCCTGATCGGCTTCACGAAGGCCGTCGCGCTGGAGCTGGCCAAGACGGGCATCACCGTCAACGCCGTCTGCCCCGGGTACGTCGAGACGCCCATGGCACAGGGCGTGCGGCAGCGCTACGCCGCCTTCTGGGGGATCACCGAGGACGACGTCCTGGAGAAGTTCCAGGCGAAGATCCCCCTCGGACGCTACTCGACGCCCGAGGAGGTGGCCGGGATGGTGCACTACCTGGCCTCCGACAGCGCCGACTCGATCACGGCCCAGGCCATCAATGTCTGTGGTGGCCTCGGCAGTTACTGACCGTCCGCGACCCGAGCTCAGGAGGGCAGATGTCCGAGTCGCCGCTTCAGCAGACCGAGCACGAGATCCACACCTCCGCCGCGCCGGACGCCGTGTTCGCCGTGCTGGCCGACGCACGGGCCTGGCCCGCCGTGTTCCCGCCCAGTGTCCACGTCGAACAGGTCGAGCACACCGGCTCCAGCGAGCGCATCCGCATCTGGGCCACCGCCAACGGCTCGCTGCGCACCTGGACGTCGCGGCGTGAGCTCGACGAGCGGGCCCGGCGCATCCGTTTCCGGCAGGAGGTGTCCGCCCATCCCGTCGCCGCCATGGGCGGCGAATGGATCGTCGAGGAAGCCGGCGACGGCGGCACCCGGGTGCGGCTGACGCACGACTTCCGGGCCGTGGACGACGACCCGGAGACGATCGGCTGGATCCACCGGGCCGTGGACCGCAACAGCGAAGCGGAACTGGCGTCCCTGCGCACCGCGCTGGAACGACCCGACGGCACCGCGCCGACGACCTTCGAGGACACCGTCGTCGTCCGCGGCCGTGCCGAGGACGTCTACGACTTCCTCCACCGCAGCGACCTCTGGGAGAAGCGGCTCTCCCACGTCGCGCGGATCGCGGTCAAGGAGGAGGAGCCGGGGCTCCAGCACATGGAGATGGACACCCTCACCGCGGACGGCTCGGTGCACACCACCGCGTCGGTGCGCGTGTGCTTCCCCGAACGCCGCGTCATCGTCTACAAGCAGCTGCGCACGCCGCCGCTGCTCGCGCTCCATCTCGGCCGTTGGTCGGTCCGTCCCGCCGACGACGGGGACGGGATCGCCGTCACGTCGGCCCACACCGTGTCCGTGGCCCGCTCGGCGATCCCCGGCGTCCTCGGTGCGGGGGCGAGTGAGACGGACGCCGTGGACTTCGTCCGCCGGGCCCTGGGCCGCAACAGTCTGCTGACCCTGGAAGCGGCCAGGCAGTACGCCGAGTCCAGCGCCTGAGGCGAGCGTCCCGAGCCCGCACGGGCCCTGTCCCGACTCCCTCGGGGCGGGGCCCGCCGCGTCCCCGGCCGGACACCCGCAGGTCGCCCTCCGGCGAGCGGAGGGCGACCTGCGGGTGTCCGGCCGGGCGAGCCTCACGTCACCGAGAGACCCCCGTCCACGGCCAGCACGGCACCGCTGGCGTACGCGGCTTCGGGTTCGGCGAGCCGCACCACCCACCACGCGACGTCCTCAGGCCGGCCCACACGCCCGAGCGGGACGCGCTGCCCCATGGCTTCCAGGAACCCGTCGTACGCCTCCTGGGACATCCCCGCCCGGACCCCCGCGCCCGTCTCGATCACTCCCGGGGCGACACCGACCACGCGAATGCCGCGGGGACCGAGTTCCACGGCCCAGGACCGCGTCAGCAGGTCCAGGCCGGCCTTGGCCGCCCCGTACACCGCGTTCCCCGGCCAGGCCCGCCGGCCGAGTGCGCCCGCCGAACCGATGTTCACCACCAGGCCGGAAGCGGTCTCCAGGGGGCCGAGCAGGGCCTGGGTGAGCAGCACGGGGGCCACGAGGTTCGTGGCCACCTGTGCCTCCACCGCGGTGCGGTCCAGCTCTCCCAGGTGCCCGAAGGCGGCCGTGGCGGCATTGTTCACGAGCACGTCGACCACGCCGCCGAGCCGCTCGCGCACCTCCCGGACGACCGCCTCCGGCGCCGCGGGGTCGGTGATGTCCACGGCCAACGTGTGCGCGTCCTTGTGGCCGTCCACCGTCTCGGCCAGCGGACCGGCGGTCCTGCCCACGACGAGGACGCGGTCGCCCCGGGCGGCGAAGGCGCGGGCGACGGCTCGTCCGATGCCGGAGCCGCCGCCGGTCACGATCACGGATCGCTGTGTGTTCTCCATGCGGCGAGGCTAGGCACCGCCGGTGGAAGGCGACTTGAGCGCCGGGCCCCCCTCCGCCCCGCCGGCCCGGTGCTCGGCGGTCAGCCGCTCCAGCACGGGCACGATGTCGTTCGGGCTCGGCGTCCCGACGATCTCGGCGCGCACCCGGCGTGCCCCGGCGGCGTAGGACGGATCGTCGAGCAGGGCGAGGACGCGCTCGCGCAGCAGTTCCGGCGAGACGTCCCGCGCGTCCACGTAACTGCCCGCACCGCTGCGGGCCAGGCCGTGCGCCTTCTCCATGGCGTCCCACATCATGTCGGGCACGATCAGCTGCGGTATCGCGTGCACCAGGGCCGTCATGAACGTGCCGGACCCGCCGTGATGGATGATGCCCGAGCAGGACGGCAGCAGGGCGTTCAGCGGGACGAAGTCCACGGCCCGCACGTTCGCCGGCAGGGTGCCGAGCTCCTCGCGCAGTTCCCGCGGCAGGGTGGCGACGACCTCCACGTCCAGGCCGTCCACGGCCGCCAGGACGTCGGAGGCGGCGACCGTGCCGGCGCCCGTCGCCTCGCCGAGGGACACACCGAGCGTCAGGCACAGGCGCCGCGGGTGGCGGGGCGGCTCGCGCAGCCAGTCGGGGAGCAGGGAGGGCCCGTTGTACGGCACGTAGCGCACCGGCACGCAGGGCAGGTCCAGGGGGATGCGCATCGACGGCGGTGTGGGGTCGATCGTCCACTGCCCGAGGACCAGCTCCTCGCTCATGTCCCCGGCGCTGCCGCCGCACCGCTCCAGCGTCCAGGTGAGCCACTCGGCCAGCGGGTCGTCGCGCAGCTCGGGCGGTTGCCGGTCTAGCAGGGCGCGGAACGCCGTCCTGTTCCGGCCCATCTGGTCCGGGCCGAACAACAGCCGGGCGTGCGCCGCCCCGCTGAGCCGGGCGGCCACCGGCCCGGCCAGGGTCAGCGGATCCCAGACCACGAGGTCCGGCCGCCAGTCGCGGGCGAGGCCGACGAGGTCGTCGACCATGGGCTCGGGGCACACGTTCTGGAAGACCATGGCGGTCATCGCGGTGAACATGCCGAGCGCGTGGTCCCACGGGAAGGGGTCGTCACGGGTGTTGCTCATGGCGAGGCCGCCGAGGTTGCGGTCGTCCTCGAAGCTGGCGTTGGCCTCCCGGGTCTCCTCCTCGATGTTGAGGTCCTCCCCGATCCGCACGGCGGTGAGACCGGCCCGGACGATGTCGTCGAGGACGTCGGGCTGGCTGGCCACGAGCACTTCGTGCCCCGCGGTCCGCAGTGCCGACGCCAGGGTGACCTGGGCGTAGACATGGGACCGCGCGGCCATGGTGGCGAACAGGACGCGCACGGGGAACTCACCTCCGGGGCGGGGCGGACGGCACGGCCGAGCGGGTGACGGGCGAGCCCACGGACAGGCTGTGCAGACAGGCGACCAGGGTGCGGGCCTGGACGTTGACGTAGTGGGAGTGACGCAGCAGCCCGACCAGTTGGTGGAGCGTCAGCCAGCGGTATTCGCCACCGTCCGGGATGTCACGGTCGGCTTCGACGATCACGTAGGTGTTCACCGCGTGGTAGAAGCGCCCTCCCTCCTCCGCGAGGGCGGTCGCGTAGCGCACGCGCTCGGGTGGAGCCTCCAGCACGGCGTCGAGGAAGCGGGGCCTGGCCTCGGCGGGCAGGGCGCGCAGACTGCCGGGGGTGCACTGAACGGTGGGCGCGATCTCCACCACGTCGACGTAGCCGGGCTCCACGCGCGCGTGCGCCAGGACGTGGAGAACCCCGTCGATCCGCCGGACCAGGAAGGCCGCGACCCCTTGGTCCTTGGGTTCGATCATCGGCTGGCTCCAGCCGGGCACCTCCCGCGAGGCGGCCGTCACGTCGACGGCCATCACCTCCAGGAAGCGCCCGCTCTCGTGGGCGATCGCGCCGTCCCGCTCGTACCAGTGCGGCAGCGCGTTCAGCGCGGCCGGGCGGGTGACCACGTCGGTACGGCTGCGCAGGTCGGCGATCCAGCTGACGATGTCCACGGTGCTGTGCAGGCTGCCCTCGGCCGCCGCGCACGACCGCACGAGGGAGTGGTGGAAACCGGCGTCCACCCGGCCCTCGCCGCCGTCGGGTCGAGCGGGGACCACCGGGTGGCCACCTCCGGGGCCGTCGGCTCCGGCCGGCTCCGCGTCGGCCAGCGGGTGTGCTCCCTCACTCGCGAACGGCAGGCAGGCCAGGACCGTCCTGGCGTCCATGTTCACGAGGTTCTCGACCCCCAGCAACCGGTGCAGCTGACCCAGCGTCAGCCAGTGGAAGTCCTCGTGCAGCGGGACCTCGTCGAACACCTGGACGATCATGTTGCGGTTGCGCTTGCGGTAGAACCAGGAGCCCTGTTCGGACTGGAGCACATCGGCGACCACCTGCCGTTCGGCGGTGTCGCGGAAGTGCTCCAGGTACGGGATGGCCTTGCCGCCGTGCACCCGCGTGTAGTTGCTGCGGGTGGCCTGGACCGTAGGGGAGAGCTGGAGTCCGCCGGGGTTGCCCGGCTCGAACTTGGCCTGGACGAGGCAGTGCAGGACCCCGTGGCGCTCCTTCACCAGGAAGCCGAGGATGCCCACCTCGGGCTGGTTCACGATCGGCTGGGACCAGCGTGGCACGGGGGCGCCCGGGATGTGCACGTCCAGTCCCTCGATGCTGAAGAACCTCCCGGTGTGATGGGAGACGGTCCCGGTGACCGGGTGGCGGCTCCACCCCTTGAGGGCGTCCAGCGGAATCCGCTCGGTGCGGTGCACGACCTGCGCCGAGCGGTCGGCGTACCACGCCCAGAAACGGTCCATGCCGCCGCCCAGGCCGTCCCGGGCGAGGACGGACCGGGCGATCTGGGCGGTCATCGCGGCGCCGCTGTGCCGGCGCACCGAGAGGGCCGGGAGAGCACGCATGGTCAGTCCAGCCCGTCCCGGGTGACGGTGCGGTGTTTGACGCGCCACTCGCCCGCCTCCCGCACCAGGATGTCCGTGCACACCGTGCTGCGGCGTAACACCGGGTCGCCGTCGCGCGGCGTCTCCAGCACCACCGCGTAGCTGCGGGCCGTGACCTCGTCGGGCTTGCCGTCGACGGTCAGCATGCCGATCCAGTGCCGCCGGGTGATCCCTTCGGCGGCGAACCGGTCCGTGGTCCGCCGTGCCGCACGCGCGATGTCCGCGGCCCCGCGGACGGCCTCGCCGCCCACCTCGAAGACGCCGTCGCGCGCGAACGTGCGCGCCCAGTCCTCGGCCCTGCCGTCATCCAGGAGTTGCATCTGCCGGGCGTAGAACCGCTGTACCTGGAGGTAGATGCCGGGGTCCGCAGAATCCGCCGACTCGGTCGTCGGCGCGTCGTCCGCCGGGAGCGCGTCCATGGTTACCCCTTGGGTCGTGTGATGGCCTCGGGTGGCCCGGTCCTGGCCCGGCCGCGTGCGCCTGCCGGCCGGCGCCGTGCCCAACCTGTTCCGCGCGTCTTGAGGCAGAGCGGACAACCGCCGGTCCACCGCCGCTCCAGTACGACTGGACGTGCGGAACCGAGGGTGGTCGCCGCGGTCCCGACCGGGCCGTACACGTCGTGCAGCAACCGGTACTGAGGAGCAGGGATGGCTGAGCTCAGCCTGGCGGAACTGCGGGAGATCATGCGGCAGAGCCTGGGGGAGGACGAGGTCCCCGACCTTGCGGACGCGGACACCGTGACCTTCGAGGACCTCGGGCTCGACTCCCTGGCCGTCCTGGAAACCGTCAACCACATCGAGCGGACCTATGGCGTGAAGCTGCCCGAGGAGGAACTGGCGGAGGTCAGGACGCCGCACAGCATGCTGATCTTCGTCAACGAGAGGCTGCGAGCGGCGGCATGACGGCCTCCACCCCGCACCACGGGACACCACACGGCGGCCTGTCGGGCCGGACGGTGCTGGTCACCGGGGCCACGTCCGGCATCGGCCGGGCGGCGGCCCTCGCGGTCGCCCGCCAGGGGGCCCGCGTCGTGCTCGTCGGCCGGGATCCCGAGCGTCTGCGGACCGTCACGAACGAGGTGGCCCGGACCGCCGGCCCGGCCCCGGACGCCTTCCGCGCGGACTTCGCCGAGCTGCGCCAGGTACGCGACCTGGGGGAGCGGCTGCGGGACCGGTACCCGCGCATCGATGTCATGGCCAGCAACGCCGGCGGCATGTTCTGGTCGCGCACCGCGACCCAGGACGGGTTCGAGGCCACCATCCAGGTCAATCATCTCGCGGGCTTCCTGCTGGCACGGCTGCTGCGGGAGCGGCTCGCGGGCGGGCGGCTGATCCTCACCTCGTCCGACGCGTACACCCAGGGCCGGATCGACCCGGACGACCTCAACGGCGACCGTCACCGCTACAGCGCCGGCCAGGCGTACGGCACGTCCAAACAGGCCAACATCATGACCGCGGCGGAGGCCGCCAGGCGCTGGCCGGACGTGCTGGCGGTCAGCTATCACCCCGGCGAGGTCCGCACCCGCATCGGACGGGGCACGGTCGCCTCGTCCTACTTCCGGTTCAACCCCTTCCTGCGCTCCGCGGCGAAGGGCGCCGACACCCTCGTGTGGCTGGCGTCCGCGCCGGCCGAGGAGTTGACCACGGGCGGCTACTACAGCGACCGGCGGCTGTCCCCGGTGAGCGGCCCGACCGCCGACGCCGGCCTCGCGGCGAAGCTCTGGGAGGCCGGCGCGGCCGCCGTCGGCGACACCGCGCACTGACGGCGCCGGCCCGCCCCGCCCGCATGTCCGTCTCATCCGCGAGCGCAGACGCTCGTGTGCCGATCCATCGAAAGGAACGATTCGTGACCAGGTTCGCGCCCGGCGCCCCCGCATGGTTCGACCTCGGTTCGCCCGATGTCGCCGCCTCGGCCGACTTCTACACCGGCCTGTTCGGCTGGACCGCCACCGTGGTCAGCGACCCGGGCGCCGGGGGATACACGACGTTCAGCTCCGACGGGAAGCTGGTCGCCGCGGTCGCCCGCCACCAGATCGACACCCCCTACCACCGGCCGTACGGGCCCGGGAACGACCAGCACGGCATGCCGGCCATCTGGACCGTGTACTTCGCCACCGACGACGCCGACGCACTGACCAAGCGGGTCGAGACGGCGGGCGGCGAGGTCATCATGACCCCGATGGACGTCCTCGGCCTCGGCCGGATGGCGGTCTTCGCCGACCCCGCCGGCGCCGCGTTCGCGGTCTGGCGCAAGGGAGTCATGGAGGGCGCGGAGGTGACGGGCGTGCCCGGCTCGGTCGGCTGGGTCGAGCTGGTGACCGACGGCATCGGGGCCGCCCGGGACTTCTACCCGGCGACCCTCGGCCTGGCTCCGGCCGACACCGGCCTGAAGGGCGTCACCGACCCGGTCTGGCACATCGGTGACACACCGGTCGCCGGCACCCAGGAGCTGGGCGTCACCGGCGCGGTACGGCCGCACTGGGCCGTGCTGTTCGCCGTGCGCGACTGCGACGCGACGGTCCGGCGCGCCGTTGAACTCGGCGGCTCCGTCGAGAACGAGCCCGCCGACACGCCCAGGGGGCGGCGGGCGGACCTGCTCGACCCGCACGGGGCCGGCTTCTCGGTGGTCGAACTGCGGGAGGGGTACCCCGCGGCGGCGGGCGGTGCCTCGTGAGCGGCGAGGCGCCCCGGGTGGCCGTCGACCCGTTCGCGTGTCCCATGATGACCATGCAGCGCAAGCCCGAGGTGCACGACGCCTTCCGGGAGGCGGGCCCGGTCGTCGAGGTGAACGCCCCCGCGGGCGGACCCGCCTGGGTCATCACCGATGACGCCCTCGCCCGCGAGGTGCTGGCCGATCCCCGGTTCGTGAAGGACCCCGACCTCGCCCCCGCCGCCTGGCGGGGGGTGGACGACGGTCTCGACATCCCCGTTCCGGAGCTGCGTCCGTTCACGCTCATCGCCGTGGACGGCGAGGCCCACCGGCGCCTGCGCCGCATCCACGCACCTGCGTTCAACCCGCGCCGGCTGGCCGAGCGGACGGATCGCATCGCCGCCATCGCCGGCCGGCTGCTCACCGAACTCGCCGACGCCTCCGGCCGGTCGGGCAAACCGGCCGAGTTGATCGGCGGCTTCGCGTACCACTTCCCGCTGTTGGTCATCTGCGAGCTGCTCGGCGTGCCGGTCACCGATCCGGCGATGGCCCGCGAGGCCGTCAGCGTTCTCAAGGCACTCGGCCTCGGCGGCCCGCAGAGCGGCGGGGGTGACGGCACGGACCCTGCCGGGGACATGCCGGACACCTCGGCCCTGGAGAGCCTGCTCCTCGAAGCCGTGCACTCAGCCCGGCGGAACGACACCCCGACCATGACCCGCGTGCTGTACGAACGCGCGCAGGCCGAGTTCGGCTCGGTCTCCGACGACCAGCTCGTCTACATGATCACCGGGCTCATCTTCGCCGGCCACGACACCACCGGCTCCTTCCTGGGCTTCCTGCTCGCGGAGGTCCTGGCGGGCCGCCTCGCGGCGGACGCCGACGAGGACGCCGTCTCCCGGTTCGTGGAGGAGGCGCTGCGCTACCACCCGCCGGTGCCCTACACGTTGTGGAGGTTCGCTGCCACGGAGGTGACCATCGGCGGCGTCCGGCTGCCCCGCGGAGCGCCGGTGCTGGTGGACATCGAGGGCACCAACACCGACGGCCGCCATCACGACGCCCCGCACGCCTTCCACCCGGACCGTCCCTCGTGGCGGCGGCTCACCTTCGGCGACGGGCCGCACTACTGCATCGGGGAGCAGCTCGCCCAGCTGGAGTCGCGCACGATGATCGGCGTACTGCGCAGCAGGTTCCCCGAGGCCCGACTGGCCGTGCCGTACGACGAGTTGCGGTGGTCCCGGAAGGGGGCCCAGACGGCGCGGCTCACCGAACTGCCCGTCTGGCTGCGCTGATCCGCCGGCCGCGACCGGCACGGGACCGCCCACCGCCCACCGCGCGGTGGGCGGTCCCGTGCCGTGTACCCGGTGCGGACCCCTCCCCGGCACTCCCACTGTGACTTTCTCACATCGAGACGTGATGAACTAATCCCAGCAAGTGCCGCACACACTTTCATGGCGGGCATTCACTTGCGAGGATGGAGCGAGCAAACGGGGCCGCCCGAGGACATCCTTCGGCCGCCGGAAATATGCCACCTGCTGACGCGATCGGAACGCCACAGAGGGAGCACACCGGCAATGCAGATCAATATGTTGGGCCCGCTCGTCGCACATCACAATGGCACGTCGGTGACCCCGATAGCCAGAAAACCCCGGCAAGTATTCTCACTGCTCGCTCTCCAGGCAGGAACCGTCGTGCCGGTGCCCGCGCTGATGGAGGAGCTCTGGGGAACCCAACCCCCGGCGAGCGCGCTGACCACCCTTCAGACCTACATCCTTCAAGTGCGCCGGGGCATCACCGTGGCCCTCGGCGCGAGCCACAACGGACCCGCCAAGGACGTGCTGCGCACCTGCTACGGCGGCTACCTGCTCGACGTGGACCCCACCCACACCGACGTGTACGCCTTCGAGCGTCTCGCCGAGGAGGGCAAGCGGGCGTGCGAGCGGGGGGAGCTCGACCTGGCCTCCGCACGCTTCCGCCAGGCCCTCGACCTATGGCGCGGAGACGCGCTCGTGGACGTGCACGCCGGCATGCGGATCGGCATGGAGGTGGCGCGCCTGGAGGAGAGCCGGCTCGGCGTCCTGGAGGCCCGCATGGAGACCGACCTGAGGCTGGGCCGGCACGCGGGCCTGCTGCCCGAGCTGTCGGCGCTCACCGCCCGCCACCCCATGCACGAGAACCTGTGGGCCCAATTCATGATCGCCCTCCATCGCTCGGGCCGCACGAGCCAGGCCCTCGAAGCCTTCATCAAACTCCGCAAGACATTGGTGAACGAGCTGGGGGTGGAACCGTCCGCCCGTCTCCAGCACCTCCAGCACGCGATTCTGCGGGCCGACCCCGGCATCGACCGGAACGGTCCGGAAGTCCCGGCAGCCGCGTCCGTCGCGCTTGCCTGACCGCGCCCCGACAAGGAGTCACGTGTCCACCTACGTCTGGCAATACCTCAATGAATACCGGGAAGAACGCGCCGACATTCTCGATGCGGTGGAAACCGTATTCGAGTCCGGCCAGCTTATTCTCGGGACCAGCGTCCGCTCTTTCGAGGAGGAGTTCGCCGCTTATCACGGACTGCCGTACTGCACCGGCGTCGACAACGGCACCAACGCGCTGGTCCTCGGCCTGCGGGCGCTCGGCATCGGCCCGGGGGACGAGGTCGTGACGGTCTCCAACACCGCGGCCCCCACCGTGGTGGCCATCGACGCCGTGGGCGCCACCCCCGTCTTCGTCGACGTGCACGAGGAGAACTACCTCATGGACACCGGCCGGCTCCGGTCGGTGATCGGCCCGCGCACCCGGTGCCTGCTGCCCGTCCACCTCTACGGACAGAGCGTGGACATGACCCCCGTGCTCGAACTCGCCGCCGAGCACGACCTGAAGGTGCTGGAGGACTGCGCCCAGGCCCACGGTGCCCGCCGTCACGGACGGCTGGTCGGCACCCAGGGGCATGCGGCGGCCTTCTCCTTCTACCCGACCAAGGTCCTCGGTGCCTACGGTGACGGCGGCGCCGTCGTCACGCCGGACGCGGAAGTCGACCGGCGGCTGCGGCGGTTGCGCTACTACGGCATGGAGGAGCGCTACTACGTCGTGGACACCCCCGGGCACAACAGCAGGCTCGACGAGGTGCAGGCCGAGATCCTGCGCCGGAAACTGCGCCGCCTCGACGCCTATGTCGAGGGCCGCCGGGCCGTCGCCCGCCGCTACGAGGAGGGACTCGGTGACCTCGACGGCCTGGTGCTGCCCACGACCGCCGAGGGCAACGACCACGTCTACTACGTGTACGTGGTGCGTCACCCCGAACGCGACCGCATCCTGGAGGCGCTCACCGCCTACGACATCCATCTCAACATCAGCTACCCCTGGCCCGTCCACACCATGAGCGGATTCGCCCACCTCGGCTACGGCCCCGGCGACCTGCCGGTGACCGAACGGCTGGCCGGCGAGATCTTCTCCCTGCCGATGTACCCCTCGCTGCGTCCCGACGCGCAGGAGAAGGTGATCGACGCGGTGCGGGAGGTCGTCGGAAGCCTGTGAGCTAGGCCGGGGCGCCGTGCGCGGTCCGCCACATGCTGTGGACGGAGTCCCGCAGGCCGATGCGCGGCGCCCAGGACAGCAACCGCCGGGCCCGCCCGATGTCCAGCCGGGTCCAGTCGCCGCCCTTGCTCCGCACCGGCGCCTCCCGGCGGTCGACCCGGTCCTCCGGGAAGGCGGCGGCCTCCAGCAGCCAGCCGACCAGATCACCGATCGGCACGGCGTCCCCGCGCCCGATGTTGACGACCAGCCCGCCGACCGCCGGAGCCCGCCCGGCCCGCACCACCGCCTGTGCGACGTCCCGCACGTCGACGAAGTCCCGCCGTGCGTCCGCGACGCTCAACTCCAGCCGCCCACCGTGCGCGAATGCCGTGCTGATACGCGCCATCAGGGCGGCCAGGAAACTCTCCTGCGGCGGATGCGGGCCCGACATGTTCGCCGCGCGCAGCACCACCGCGTCCAGGACACCGGCCCGCGCCGCGGTCAGGACGGCCGACGAGGTCTCCAGTTTGGCGCGCGCGTACGGCGTGACCGGCTCCGGCAGCAGGTCCTCGTGCAGCAGCGTGCCGGCCGGCACGGGACCGTACTCGTGCACCGATCCCAGATGGACCAGCCGGGGCCGGGACGGGAGCAGCGCGAGCGCCTCCACCAGGCGTCGCACCAGTCGCAGATGCGAGTACGTCATCTCCTCCTCGGTGTCGCCCCAGCCGCCCGCCGCGTTGACCACGACGTCCGCCGGGGGATCACCCAGCACCGTGGCGATCCGCCCAGGCGCGGCGGCCGCGAGGTCCAGCTCCGTGAACCCGCACCCGCTCAGATGCGGCGCCGGGCGGCGGGCCACCCCGTGCACGTCCCACCCGTGCGCCTGGTACGCCGCACACACCTGCCGGCCGACGCTGCCCGTCGCCCCCAGAACCACGACCCGCATGTCCGCCTCACCCGTCTCCGCGTGACCCGGCCGGCGGCCACAGCTCCGACTCGACCGCCCGGCACGCGGCGTACTCCGGAAGGGTCCCGGCGGCCCGGGCCTGCTCCAGGGGCGGTGCAGCCCGGTCCCGGCCGGACAGCAGAGGCTCCAGGTCACCCGGCACGGGCAGCCCGAGGGCCGGGTCCAGCACCGACACGGCGAGTTCGTTGGCCTGCACGTACTCCCCGGACAGCATGTACGACATGACGGTGTCGTCCTCCAGGGCCACGAAGGCGTGCCCCACCCCGACCGGGAAGTACACCGCCCGGAACTCACGCGGCTCCAGCTCGACGGCGTCCCACCGGCCGTACGTCGGGGAGCCGACCCGCACGTCGACGACGATGTCCAGCGACCTGCCACGGGCGCAGTACACGTACTTGGCCGAGCCCGGCGGCGTCACGGTGTAGTGCACGCCCCGCACCACCCCACGCCGCGACCGGCTGTGATTCGTCTGCCGCACCGGGAAGAGCGGGTGGCCGACCGCGGCCGTGAACGCATCCTCCCGGAACGGTGAGACGAACAGCCCCCGCTCGTCCGGAAACACCTCCGGCTCGAACGTGTACGCCCCCTGCACCGCCAGTTCCCGCGCCTTCATCCACGTCCTCCGACTCCAGGGATCCCGGTCCCGCGTCGCCCGCCGCTCATCGGCCCAACGCCACTTCGCTCAGGTAGTCGACGCCGTCCGTGAAGTTGTACGGATGCATGAACCCGCCCGCCCGGACATCGCGGTACAGGCGCGCCAGCGGGTGGGAGTTGCTGTATCCGGCCCCTCCCACGAGCATCAGGCAGTCGTCCACCACGCCCACCGAGTGCCGGTTGACGAGCAGCTTGGCGTACTGGAAGGGCGTCATCATGGCGCGGCCGCGGGCGGCGAGGTCGCCGCTGAGGTCGTCGGCGAGCCGGTCGGCGGTGGTCAACGCGCTCGCCACCGCCGTGTGCAGCGCGAACAGCCGGGCGTCTATCTCGGCCACCGTGGTCCGCACCCCGGCCGGCGCCCCGCCGCGCCTGCGCAGTTCCGTGAGGGCGATCCTGCGAGCGGCCTCGGCGATGCCGACGTAGATGCCCAGCATGGCGATCGAGCTGACCGTCTGCCCGGCGAGCGCCGCGTCGTCGCGGACGCCCGGCTCGCCGCGCGGCAGCACCCGGTCCCGCTCCACGGGACAGCCGTCGAAGACGATGTCCACACTGCCCGACGACCGCATGCCCATTCCGTCCCAGTTGTCCAGTACGGTCAGGCCCGGGGTGGTGCGCGCGACCACCGGTGCGGCCAGCCGGACGGGGGCGCCCGCCTCCTCCAGCCGGGTCGACACCACGTAGTGGGTGGCGATCCCGGCCATGCTGACCAGCGTCTTGCGGCCGTTCAGGCGGTAGGAGCCGTCCGCGGCGCGGGTCAGTACGGTGGTGCCGCGCACGTCCTTCACCGCTCCGCAGATCACCGCCTCGCCCGCACCCATCTGCCGGAGCAGGTCCTCCGCGAGCGGCCGCGTCGACGGTGCCCCGTGCCGCCACTCGAAGTCCAGGGTCAGACCCCGGCTGAACTGCATGTGCAGAGCCAGCGCCACGCCCGCGTCCCGGCCGGCGATCCTGGCCAGGGCCAGCGCGACGTCGTGCAACGAGTGGACGCCGAGCCCTCCGAGGTCCTCCGGGACGGTGGCCCCCAGCACGCCCTCCTTGCGCATCCGGTCGAAGAGGTGGACGGGCAGAGTGGCCTCGCGGTCGTTGTCCCGGCTCTCCGCCTCCAGGGCCGGCAGGTACCGCTCCAGAAGGTCGAGCAGCCGTCGCCCGGCCGGCGTCTTGGGTTCGCAGAGGCCGTTGTCGGCCAGGACACCGGGGTGTTCGTGCACAGATGGCTTTGTCATGACTCCTCGTAAGGATCGGAGACAACTCCTGGAGAGCAGGCTGCCGATCGGCCTTCGAGCGTCACTGGAGCGAAGGTTCCGGGCACGTGGTCCACCGGCGTTCCGCCACCGCTCGAGGGACTGCCGGTGTGCTGTGGTGGCCCGAGAGGAGCGGAGGCGACGACCATGCGGATCATCGACATCTCCAGCGCGGTGGACGCGTCGGGATGGGAACCGGACGAAGTGCGGCACGAGGTGCTCAGCCCCCGGGAGGGCGCCGTCCACATGAGCGAGGAGATGCGGCGTCACTTCGGTGTCGCGTTCGACCCCGACGAGCTGCCCGAAGGCGAGTTCCTGTCGCTCGACCGGCTCACGCTCACGTCCCACACCGGCACGCACATCGACGCTCCCTCCCACTACGGCTCACGGGCGCACTACGGCGACGGCAGGCCGCGGAACATCGACGAGCTGCCGCTCGACTGGTTCTACGGCCCGGGGCTGCTGCTCGACCTCACCGGCTGCAAGGGACCGACGGCCGGCGCCGGGGACCTGGAGAAGGAACTGGCCCGCATCGGCCGGGTGCCGGAGCCGGGCACCATCGTCCTGCTCCGCACCGGCGCCTCCGAGCGGGCCGGGACCGAGCAGTACTTCACCGACTTCACCGGTCTGGACGGCCCCGCCGTCAACCTGCTGCTCGACCACGGTGTGCGGGTCATCGGCACCGACGCGTTCAGCCTGGACGCGCCGTTCGGCGCCGTCATCCGCCGGTACCGGGAGACGGGTGACCGGTCGGTGCTCTGGCCGGCGCATGTCACCGGCCGCCACCGGGAGTACTGCCAGATCGAGCGGCTGGGGAACCTGGCCGCGCTGCCGGGGTGCGACGGCTTCCAGGTCGCCTGCTTCCCCGTGAAGATCACCGGCGCGGGGGCCGGCTGGACCCGCGCCGTCGCCTTCGTCGACGAATGAACGTTCCGGGCGGTGGCCCCGGACCGGCGGCCACCCAGCATCGAGAGGGATCATGGAGCCGAACGAATCGACATGTCGTATCTGCGGTGGCCGAGTACGGGAGTTCTTCGACTTCGGCCGCCAGCCGCTGTCCGACTACTTCCCGTCGGAGGAGGAGCTCGACAACGAGTTCTTCTTCCGGCTCGCGGTCGGGATGTGCGTCACGTGCACCATGGTCCAGTTGCTGGAGGAGGTGCCCAGGGACCGCATGTTCCGCTACGACTACCCGTACCACTCGTCGGGGTCGGAGCGGATGCGTGAGCACTTCGCGGCGACCGCCCGCCGGCTGATCGGCACCGAGCTGACCGGGCGGGACCCGTTCTGCGTGGAGATCGGCAGCAACGACGGAGTGATGCTCCGCACGGTGCGCGACGCCGGTGTCCGACACCTGGGCGTGGAGCCTTCCGGTGGTGTCGCCGACGTGTCCCGGGCCGAGGGCATCCAGGTGCGGACCGCGTTCTTCGAGGAGTCCACGGCCCGGGAGATCGCCCAGGAACACGGGCCCGCGAACGTCATCTACGCGGCCAACACGATCTGTCACATCCCGTACCTCGACTCCGTCTTCCGCGGTGTCGACGCCCTCCTCGCGCCGGACGGCGTCTTCGTCTTCGAGGACCCCTACCTCGGCGACATCGTCGAGAAGAACACCTTCGACCAGATCTACGACGAGCACTTCTACCTGTTCACCGCCCGCTCGGTGAGCACCACCGCCCAGCGCTTCGGATTCGAACTGGTCGACGTGGAGCGGCTCCCGGTGCACGGCGGCGAGGTCCGCTACACCATCGCCCGCGCGGGCCGGCGGCAGCCAAGCCCCCGGGTCGGCGAGCTCATCGCCGAGGAGAGCCGGCGCGGGCTCGCCGACCTGACGACGCTGGAAAAGTTCGGCGCCCAGGTCAAGCGGGTCTGCTGGGACCTGGTGGCCCGTCTGCGCGAGCTGCGCGACCTCGGCTTCTACGTCGTCGGGTACGGGGCGACCGCCAAGAGCGCCACCGTGCTCAACTACGCGGGGATCGGCCCCGATCTGCTGCCGTGCGTCTACGACACCACGCCGGCCAAGATCGGCCGCCGGCTCCCCGGGTCCCACATCCCCATCCGCTCCGCCGAGGAGTTCCGGGCCCCCTACCCCGACTATGCGCTGCTCTTCGCCTGGAACCACCTGGACGAAGTCCAGGCCCGAGAGGCGGAGTTCACGAAGCAGGGGGGCCGCTGGATCCTCTACGTCCCGGAGTTCCGGATCAGCTGATCCCGGTGGCGTCGTCCCCGGACCGCCGGACAGAGAGGGCGTGCCGGAAGACGTCGTCCGGATCCCAGCGCTCCTTGACCCGCTGAAGCGCGGCGTAGTTGTCCCGGAAGTAGAGACGGTGCCAGGGCACGCCACTGCGGTTGAGGTCCGGGTCGGTCAGGTCGGCGTCGGCGTAGTTCACGAAGGCGCCCCCGTAGCCGCGGCGGGGATCGGGCACTCCGCCGGCGTCACCGAAGAACTCCGCGTAGGACGCCCGAACCCAGTCCAGATGGAGGGCGTCCTCCCGCTCGTCGAACCAGAACACCGACCAGTAGGTCTTGAGCACCGCGTCCCGGTGGGCCATGGCCGTGTCCGCCGGGCCGGGCCGGTTCACCTCACCCCCGTGCGAGAGCAGGTAGACCGTCGCGGCGGGGTTGTGGTAGCCGGACGTGTCGGTGAGCCGCTGGTACACCATCCGGGCTTGCCGTTCGCTCCAGCCGGTGCGCAGGAAGGCCGCCTTGGACTTGAACCGGCCCTTGATCCCGGCGAACTCGTCCGGGACGAGTGTCGCGGCGAGCCACGGCAGCGTCGTCACCGACACCTCAGGGCGGGCGCCGACGCTCCTCGACACCTCACGGATGAACCGGTCGGTGAGCTCCTCCGCGTCGGGCCGCGTGGCGTCGACGGCCGTCTCCAGCGTCAGGGGGCCGCCGCCCGTACGGGGCAGGGCGAGACTGTTGTCGAGCCGGGCTCCCGGATCGCCGGGGGCCGCGTGCCGCTCGTGCCACGTGCCGAAGTTCCGCACGAGCGTGAGGAAGGCGGTCTCGTCGACGCTGTCCCAGTCCCAGCGCACCGTCTTGCGCAGCACCGAGCCCGGCGGCCTGGGCAGCAGCCGGCCCGGGGCCGCGGGCCGGGAGCCCGCGTCCGTGCCGGGGGAGCGGAACAGATAGCGCGTGACCAGACCGAAGCTGCCTGCGCCCCCACCGGTGTGCGCCCACCACAGGTCACGGTGCGGGTCCGACGGTTCCCGGGTGGCCCGCACCAGCCGTGCCCGCCCGCCGGAGTCCACCACCACGACCTCGACTCCGTGGAGATGGTCGACCGACAGTCCGTACGTGCGCGACAGCGCTCCGCCCCCGCCGCCCGCGATGTGGCCGCCGACCCCGACCTCGGGGCAGCGTCCGGCCGGGACGGTGACACCCCACCCGAGGTACAGGCTCCGGTACATGGTGCCGAGGGTGGCCCCCGAGTCGACGGAGAACGCGTTCAGTTCCTCGTCGAAGTACACCGACCGCATCTCGGACACGTCGATCACCGTGGTGACGGCGGGATCGTCCACGAGCGACTCGAAGCAGTGCCCCCCGCTGCGCACCGCCAGCCGGGTACCGTCGCGCACGCTGTCCTGCACCGCCCGCACGGCCTGCTCCGCGGTGGACACCACCCGGACGGTGTCGGGGTCGGGGGTGAAGCGGGCGTTGATGCCGCGGCCGACCAGATCGGGGTAACGGGGATCGTGCCGGCCGACGACGGAGGACGGCCGGACCTGTGCGTGCGGTGCCGAGGGAGCCTGTGGGTACCGGGCCACGGGAGACGCCCCTTCCAGGTGTCTGTGAAATCTCCGGGATGTGTCTCCGGGGACAGTAGGTGCGCCGCTCACACCCCCTCAACGACGCTCCAGCGCGGTGCGAGCGGCACTCCGGTACCTGTGTCAGTGGGCGTTCTTGTTGCGGTACAGACGCATGGTCAGCGGTGCGAAGACGGCCACCAGCCCTGCCGACACGCACAGGACCAGGCCCACGTCCCAGAAGCCGGCCGTGCCGTGCATGAGCTCGCGGGAGGCTGTCGCCGCGTGGCTCATCGGGTTGGCGTCGACGATGGCCTGCATCCAGCCGGGCATCGTCTCCGGCATGACGAAGATGTTGCTCATGAACAGCAGCGGATACAGCACGATCATGCTGGTCCCGGAGACCCGTTCGGGCTCGCTGGCCACCACGCCCAGGGCGGCGAAGATCCAGCTCACGCTGAACCCGAAGACGATCAGCACCAGCATCGCGCCGACCACGCCGAGGAAACCGCCGTCGGCGCGGAAGCCCAGCAGCAGCCCGAGGGACACCGTGGTCGCCAGGGCGACGACGTACCGGAGCACGTCACCGAGGAGACTGCCCGCGAGCGTCGCCGGCTGCCAGAAGGGGAGCGTCCGGAAACGGTCGAAGACGCCCTTGTGGATGTCCGTGTTGAGCGAGGTGCCGGTGTAGACCGTCATCATGACGACCGCCTGCACCGTCACGCCCGGGAGGTAGAACTGCAGGTACTCCTCGGTGGAGTCCGCGAACGCCCCGCCGAACAGGTACGTGAACATCAGCAGGAAGATCAGCGGCATCAGGACGATGTCGATCAGCTGCACCGGGAAGTGCTTGAACGCCATCATCGCCCGCCACAGATGGGTCAGGGTGGCGGACACCGCCGTCGCGCGGGCCGGCCGTTCACCCGCGGACAGCACCGTCCGCAGCTGACCGCTCACAGGGGTCGTGGATTCCACGGTGCCGGGGGACGTCGTCATGCCACCTTCTCCTCTTCCGCCGCTTCTTCCGTGGACCGGTCATCGGCCGGGTGGCCGGTCAGCGCCAGGAAGACCTCGTCGAGACTGGACTGGCCGAGGGAGAAACTGCGCACCTCCAACTGCGTGCGCGACAGCTCGGCCAGGGCCCGCATGCCCTGCCGGGGGTCGTCGATCCGCGCGCTCAGCGCCGTCGGATCGGAGTCGCGGTGGATCGTGACGCCCAGTTCCGCGCTCAGCAGCCGTTCCGCCTCGGCACGCGACTGGGCGTCGTGCAGGCGCAGCCGCAGGACGTTGGACCCGAGCGAGGACTTCAGCTCCCCGGTGGTGCCCTCCGCGATCACCCGGCCGTGGTCGATGACCGCGATGCGGTCGGCCAGTTGGTCCGCCTCGTCGAGATACTGCGTCGTCAGCAGCACCGTCGTGCCGGCGTCCACCAGAGCCCGCACGATGTCCCAGACCTGGTTCCGGCTGCGCGGGTCGAGACCGGTGGTCGGTTCGTCCAGGAACAGCAGGTCGGGGGTGACGACGATGCTCGCGGCGATGTCGAGCCGCCGCCGCATGCCACCGGAGTAGGTCTTCAGGAGCCGGTCGCGGGCGTCGCCCAGTCCGAAGCCGTCGATCAGTTCGGCGGCGCGCTCCCTGGCCCGGGCCCAGGAGTAGCCCTGGAGCCGGCCCATCATGACGAGGTTCTCCGTACCGGTCAGGCCCTCGTCGACGGAGGCGTACTGGCCGGTGACACTGATCCTGCGGCGGACCGTATCGGGTTCGCTCGTCACGTCGTGACCGAAGACCCGGGCCGTACCGCCGTCGGGACGCAGCAGCGTCGCCAGCATGCGGATGGTGGTGGACTTGCCGGCGCCGTTCGGCCCCAGGATCCCGTAGACGAGACCGGCCGGGACGTCGAGGTCCAGGCCGTCCACCGCCCTCGTCCCGTTGTAGACCTTGACGAGACCGGACGTTTCGATGGCCCGTGTCGGCTGCGTGTTCACCTAACGCCCCCAGTAGTCACATGGAGCAGACAAAGCGTGCACTCTAATTTATTTCGGTCAATCGGGTTCACGTTGAGTACCGTAGCCCCCAATGAGGACACTTCATGGCCGCGATGGCCTCGTTCGCCGAGCCATTTTTCGTACGGGGCTCCACCGCGCCTCGTGACCCTTTCGAGTGGGGCGCCCGACGCTGGGGGTGCGGCGGCGGACGCCGCGAACTCTGGAGGTTTGAGGTGGCCTTGACGAAGCCGGATGTCGATGTCCTCGTGGTGGGCGGCGGTCTCGGGGGGCTGTCCACCGCCCTGTTCCTCGCCCGCCGGGGGGTGCGGGTCCTGCTGGTGGAGCGGCACGCCACCACCTCGGTCCTGCCCAAGGCGGCAGGCCAGAACCCGCGCACCATGGAACTGTTCCGCTTCGGCGGCGTGGCCGACGAGATCCTGGCCACGGACGACATCCGCGGCGCCCAGGGCGACTTCACCATCAAGGTCGTGGAGCGCGTGGGCGGTCGCGTCCTGCACAGCTTCGCGGAGAGCTTCGAGGAGCTGGTCGGTGCGACGGAACAGTGCACGCCCATGCCCTGGGCGCTCGCTCCCCAGGACCGGGTGGAGCCCGTCCTGGTGGCCCACGCCGCCAAGCACGGCGCGGAGATCCGGTTCGCCACCGAACTGACCTCCTTCCAGGCGGGCGACGACGGTGTCACGGCCCGCCTGCGCGACCTGGGCACCGGAGCGGAGAGCACCGTGGGCGCCCGCTACCTGGTCGCCGCCGACGGACCCCGCAGCGCGATCCGGGAGAGCCTGGGCATCACCCGGCACGGTCACGGCACCCTGGCCCACTTCATGGGCGTCATCTTCGAGGCCGACCTCACCGCCGTCGTACCGCCCGGGTCCACCGGCTGGTACTACCTGCAGCACCCGGACTTCACCGGCACGTTCGGCCCCACCGACCGGCCCAACCGGCACACCTTCTACGTCCGCTACGACCCCGAACGCGGCGAGAGGCCGGAGGACTACACACCGCAGCGCTGCACCGAGCTGATCCGGCTGGCTGTCGACGCGCCCGGGCTCGTCCCGGACATCCTCGACATCCAGGCCTGGGACATGGCGGCGTACATCGCCGACCGGTGGCGCGAAGGGCCGGTGCTGCTGGTCGGCGATGCCGCCAAGGTCACCCCGCCCACCGGGGGCATGGGCGGCAACACCGCCATCGGCGACGGGTTCGACGTGGCCTGGAAGCTGGCCGCCGTGCTGCGCGGCGAGGCGGGCGAGCGGCTCCTCGACAGCTACGGGGCGGAGCGGTCGCTCGTGTCCCGCCTCGTCGTCGACGAGTCACTGGCCATCTACGCCCAGCGCATGGCTCCCCACCTGCTCGGCAGCGTTCCCGAGGAACGCGGCACGGCGCAGGTCGTCCTGGGCTTCCGCTACCGCTCCACCGCCGTCGCCGCCGAGGACGACGACCCCGAGCCGACCGAGGACCCGCGACGCCCGTCCGGGCGCCCCGGCTTCCGCGCACCCCACGTCTGGATCGAGCAGGACGGCACACGGCGTTCCACCGTCGAGTTGTTCGGCGATCGCTGGGTGCTCCTGGCCGCACCGGAGGGCGGCGCCTGGGGCCAGGCGGCCGCCCGCGCCGCCGCGGATCTGGGCGTCCGCCTCGACGTCCATCTCGTCGGCCGCGATGTCGCCGCCCCCTCCGGCGAACTGACGCGGACCTACGGGATCGGCCGGGCGGGGGCCAGCTTGGTGCGCCCGGACGGCGTGGTCGCCTGGCGTACGGCGGTAGCGCCGGGAGCGGAGGCCCAGGACCAGCTGAGCACCCTGCTCACCCGGCTGCTGGCCCGCTGACCGGAGCGTCCCGCGTCGGCGGCGCCGCCAAGGAGCGGTCCGCACCCGGCGACGCGGCTCGGGCCAGCCGCTCCGACAACTCCTGTATGTAATGAATCAGTTCAGGCGGCTCGTGCACCTCGAACTCGACGCCGAACATCCCGATGGTGAGCGCCAGCCACTCCAGCGAGTCGGCGGCCGAACGCAGCCGGCATGTCCGGTGATCGACCGCCGTGAGGATTCCGTCGCGCGGGCGGATCCGCTCCGCCACCACCTCGACCGGCGCGTGCAGGGTGACCAGCGCCCGGTAGCCGGCCAGCGAGGACGTGATCGACTGCGCCACATAGGCCGCCGCGTCCTCGGCAGGCAACTCGCGCTGCTGGAAACGCACCCCCGTCAACAGCAGCGATTCCATGCGGTCCACGCGGAAGGTGCGCCAGTCCTGCCGTCCCATGTCCCAGGACAGCACGTACCACTTACGGTTCACATGGACCAGACGGTACGGCTCCACCAGACGGCTGCTCGTCTCCCCGTCGCGCTTGCGGTAGGTGAATCTCAGCCGCTGCTGGTCGCGGCACGCCTGGGCCACTGACGCGAGGTGTTCGGGGCTCACGGTCGGGGTCACCGTGAACATGGGAACGGTGTACATCTGAAGGGCGTTGACCCGGCTGCGCAGCCGCTTGGGCAGCACCTGCTCCAGCTTGGCCAGCGCGCGGATCGAGGTGTCCTCGATGTCCGCCACGCTTCCCCCTGCGGCCGTCCGCAACCCGACCGCGATGGCGACCGCCTCGTCGTCGTCGAGGAGCAACGGCGGCAGACTGGCGCCCGCCTCCAGCCGGTAGCCCCCGCCGACGCCCGGTATGGCCTGAACGGGGTAGCCGAGATCCCGCAACCGTTCCACGTCTCGGCGCAGCGTCCGCGGACTGACCCCGAGCCGCTCCGCCAGCTTGCGCCCCGGCCAGTCCCGGCTGTTCTGGAGGAGGGACAGCAGACGGAGCATGCGGGATGGCGTCTCGGTCATGCTTCCAGGGTGGCACGAATCGCGGTCACTCTGTGGCCGCGATTCCCGCCGTCCCTTCCCCAGCCACACAGGCGGCCATAGCCACTCCCTGAATCACCTCTTATAGTCGTACGCAAGCTCGGTTTGCGGAGACCACGCCAGTTCCTTGCCGAGAAGACGGGGGAGTCGATGAGTAGCACCCGGTCGAGGACTGATCGCTGCGCCACCCCGACCCTATTGCTGCACGGCATCCGCTAATCGCGATACGGCCAGGTTGGCCGAAATAGCATTGCGAAGGGGCGGAGTTCCATCGACGGGGGAAAGGAATTCATGACCATCCGAGTCGTGATTGCTGAAGAGCTGGAAATGGTCCGTGCCGCGCTGGTTCTACTGGTGGAGCGTGAATCGGACATCAAAGTCGTCGCTTCCACAGGCGTCGGCAGCGAGTTGATCCGGACGGTTCTGGAGTACAGCCCCGACGTGACGGTCGTCGATGTCGACATGCACGAGCGGGAGGGTCTTCTCTCCGCCATGGCGATTCAGGAGCACCTCCCGGACTGCCGCACTCTGCTCACCGCGCGATTCGCCCGGCTGGCCACAGTGCGCCAGTCGCTGGCATCCGGCCTCGGCGGCCTGGTGCTGAAGAGCTCCCCCCCGGCGCACCTCAGCGATGCCATACGCAGCGTGCACGAGGGCCGCCGCGTCTTCGACACCGAACTGACGCTCGCCGCCTGGGGCAACACCGGATGCCCGCTCACGGAGCGGGAGATGGAGATACTCCAGCTCGCCGCCGCGGGGGACGACATCAACGAAATCGCGGTCAAGCTGTCGCTCTCTCCGGGGACGGTCCGCAACTATCTGGCGACGACCGTCCGGAAGATGGACGCGCGCAACCGGCTCGACGCGGTACGCATCGCCAGTATGTCCGGCTGGATCTGACCCTCGGTCACTGGCGGCGGACGGCCCGTCGGCTCAGGATCCGGTGAGCGGTGCCCACCAGGAGCGGCGGTCGCGATACCAGGCCACTGTCTCGGCGAGCGAGTCCCGGAAGTCCCGGCGTGGCCGGTACCCGAGCAGCGCGGTGATCTTCCCGTGGTCGACGGCGTAGCGCCGGTCGTGTCCCTTGCGGTCGGCGACGAATTCCACGGAGTCCCAGCCGGCGCCCACCGCGTCCAGCAGGAGAGCCGTCAGCTCCTTGTTGGACAGCTCCGTGCCGCCGCCGATGTTGTAGATCTCGCCCGGGGAGCCTCCCTCCCTTACCAGTTCCACCGCGTCGACGTGGTCCTCGACGTGCAGCCAGTTCCGCAGGTTGCCGCCGTCACCGTAGAGCGGCACCCGACCACCGCTCAGCAAGGCCGTCACAAAACGCGGAATGACCTTCTCCGGATGCTGATGGGTGCCGTAGTTGTTCGAGCACCGGGTGATCCGGACATCCAGCCCGTGCGTGCGGTGGTACGACAGCGCCAGCAGATCGCTCGACGCCTTCGTCGCCGCGTACGCGGAACTGGGGCGCAGCGGATCGCTCTCCGTGCTGGCACCGACATCGACGGAGCCGTACACCTCGTCCGTGGAGATGTGGACGAAGGTCCTGGGGGCGTGGCGCAGGGCCGCGTCCAGCAGCGTTTGCGTACCCATCACGTTGGTGCGCACGAACTCCGCGGCCCCGAGCACCGAGCGGTCGACGTGTGACTCGGCTGCGAAGTGGACGATCTGGTCGTGCTCGGCGACCAGTCGATCGACGAGCGGGGCATCGCAGATGTCACCGTGGACGAAGGCGAACCGCTCGTCGCCGCGGACGGGATCGAGGTTGGCCGGATTGCCTGCATAGGTCAGGCTGTCCAGCACAGTGACCCCGACCGAGCCGTCGCCGCGCGGGCCGAGCAGGGTGCGGACGTAGTGCGAGCCGATGAAACCGGCACCGCCTGTCACCAGGATCTTCGTGGTCATGAGGAGATCTCCACCCTGCTGTCGTCACCGAGGATGAGACGGGAACCTGCGGGTACGCGGGGGGCCGGAGCGACGGTCACGTTCCGCCCCAGGAGCGAGTGCTGGACCCGGCGCGTGCCCGTGAGCCGGGAGTCGCCCAGCATGATGGAGAACTCGATCTCGCTGTCCTCGATCGAGCAGTTCTCCGCGATCGACGTGTAGGGCCCGACGTACGATCCCGTCACCACCGTCCCGGCCCCGATGACGGCGGGCCCCACGATGCGCGACGCCCGGATCTGCGCGCCCGCCTCGATCCGCACCCGCCCCACCAGTTCGCTCGCCGCGTCGACCTGGCCCTCCATGCCCGGCTCGATCCCGTCCAGCACGGAGCGGTTCACTTCCAGCATGTCGGCGACGTTTCCCGTGTCCTTCCAATAACCGGAGATGGTGATGGACCGTACGTCGTAGGGTCCGTCGAGGAGCCACTGGAGGGCGTCCGTGATTTCCAGCTCGCCCCGCCCTGACGGTGTGAGGGCGCGCACCGCCTCGTGCACGACCGGCGTGAACAAGTAGATCCCGACCACGGCGAGATCACTGCGGGGGTGCCTCGGCTTCTCCTCCAGCGCGACGACCCGGCCGTCCCAGCCGATCTCCGCCACGCCGAAGCTGGACGGGTCGGAGACACGGGTGAGCAGGATCTGGGCGTCGGGGCGCTCCGCGCGGAACTTGTCGACGAGTTCCGCGATGCCGCCGACCACGAAGTTGTCCCCGAGATACATGACGAAGTCCTCGTCGCCGAGATAGTCGCGGGCGATGAGGACAGCGTGAGCCAGACCCAGGGGCGCCTCCTGCGGAAGGTAGGTGACGCGGAGCCCGAATCTGTCGCCGCTCCCGACGGCCTTGCGGATCTCGTTGGACGTCTCCCCGACGACGATGCCGACCTCGGTGATGCCGGCCTGAGCGATGTCCTCGAGGACGTAGTAGAGGACCGGCTTGTTGGCTACCGGCACCAACTGCTTGGGAGACGTGTGTGTGAAGGGCCGCAGGCGCGTGCCCGACCCCCCGGACAGGACGAGAGCCTTCATGCCGCCGGAGCCTAGGCGGCACCGCTCAAGCCCAACTGGTGTACGGATCGCGGGCGCGCGGTCCCGGGGCCCGGGATTGCTGGGTCCGTGAACAGGAGAAGACCGTTGGCTGAAGAAGCGCCCCGACCCGAAGACCAGAGGTGCCGCCGCACCCCCTCCTGACCCGCATGCGTACAGGTCAAACGGGGTGCGGCGGCGTCCGCCTGTCAGATGTCCCGGAAGATCTCGATCTGCGCCCCGATCGAGTTCAGCCGCTCCGCCAGGTCCTCGTAACCCCGGTTGATGACATACACGTTGCGCAGCACCGACGTGCCCTCGGCCGCCATCATCGCCAGGAGGACGACCACGGCGGGGCGCAGGGCGGGCGGGCACATCATCTCGGCGGCGCGCCAGCGGGTCGGGCCCTCCACCAGGACACGGTGGGGGTCCAGCAACTGCAGCCGTCCGCCGAGGCGGTTGAGGTCCGTCAGATAGATCGCCCGGTTGTCGTAGACCCAGTCGTGGATGAGGGTCTTGCCCTGGGCGACCGCCGCGATGGCCGCGAAGAACGGGACGTTGTCGATGTTCAGGCCGGGGAACGGCATGGGGTGGATCTTGTCGATCGGCGCCTCCAGCTTGGAGGGCCGGACGGTGAGGTCCACCAGCCGGGTGCGGCCGTTGTCGGCGAAGTACTCGGGCGTGCGGTCGTGGTCGAGGCCCATCTCCTCCAGGACCGCCAGCTCGATCTCCAGGAACTCGATCGGCACCCGGCGCACCGTCAGCTCCGACTCGGTGACCACGGCCGCCGCGACCAGGCTCATCGCCTCGACCGGGTCCTCGGAGGGGGAGTAGTCCACGTCGACGTCGATGGTCGGCACGCCGTGCACGGTGAGCGTGGTGGTGCCGATGCCGTCGACCTTGACGCCGAGGGCCTCCAGGAAGAAGCACAGGTCCTGGACCATGTAGTTGGAGGAGGCGTTGCGGATGACGGTGATGCCGTCGTGCCGGGCGGCGGCGAGCAGCGCGTTCTCGGTCACCGTGTCGCCGCGCTCGGTCAGCACGATGGGGCGGTCGGGGCGGACCGAGCGGTCGACCATCGCGTGGTACTGGCCCTCGGTGGCGGCGATGTCGAGACCGAACCGGCGCAGGGCGATCATGTGCGGCTCGACGGTGCGCGTACCGAGGTCGCAGCCGCCGGCGTAGGGCAGCTTGAAGTGGTCCATGCGGTGCAGCAGCGGACCGAGGAACATGATGATGGAGCGGGTGCGGCGGGCCGCGTCCGCGTCGATCGACGCCAGGTCCAGTTCGGCCGACGGCACGATCTCCAGGTCGACACCGTCGTTGATCCACCGGGTGCGCACGCCGATCGAGCCCAGCACCTCCAGGAGGCGGTACACCTCCTCGATGCGGGCGACGCGACGCAGCACTGTGCGCCCCTGGTTGAGCAGTGAGGCGCACAGCAGCGCGACACACGCGTTCTTGCTCGTCTTGACGTCGATGGCGCCGGAGAGACGGCGCCCGCCGACCACCCGCAGGTGCATCGGACCGGCGTAGCCGAGGGACACGATCTCGCTGTCGAGGGCCTCCCCGATCCGCGCGATCATCTCAAGGCTGATGTTCTGGTTGCCGCGCTCGATCCGGTTCACGGCACTCTGACTGGTTCCGAGCGCCTCGGCAAGCTGCGACTGAGTCCAGCCCCGGTGCTGCCGGGCGTCACGGATGAGCTTGCCGATGCGTACGAGGTAATCGTCTGCCATGCGGTTGAGGTTATCTCAGATATGAGATGGCGCCCGACCGGGGGGTCCATTCGGGTGACGGGAAGTCAATCCTCCCCGGTGACTTCAGGGTCGGCGACTCGTGCGCGTGCGTCGCCATCCGAAAGGTCCGGGCAAATCCATCGATGTCGTACGACGTCCCGTGCTGCTGCGCGTGTAACGCGGGCCGTTCTTCCCGCCGCCGGTCGTGATGGACCAGGAGCGCTTGTTGATGTTCAGACGCACCCCCGGAAGGATCCGGAAACTCTTGCGGAACGTGAGCGGCATGCCTGTCTCCTCTCCGTTCGTGGCGTGGATACCTGGTTCGGATACCCCGGAGAGGGGCGTGCATGACCGCATGGCGGACGCCGGGGCATGACCAACCGCGCCCGGTGTACTAGAGTTATCTCGACATCGAGATATCTGCCGAGGAGCACCGCAGACGCAAGCCGTCAACGAGTCCAACGGTAAGGGTTACCTAACTTAGCCTTACCTTAGCGGATCGGTCGAGAGGCCGTGGCGGCAGGATCGTGGTGGTACGCGCACATCAATGAAGGAGACTGTCGTGTCGGCGAACAGCTTCGACGCCCGCAGCACGCTGCAGGTGGGCGACGAGTCGTACGAGATCTTCCGGCTGGACAAGGTCGAGGGCGCCGCGCGCCTCCCCTACAGCCTGAAGGTGCTGCTGGAGAACCTCCTCCGCACCGAGGACGGCGCGAACATCACCGCCGACCACATCCGCGCCCTCGGCGGCTGGGACTCGCAGGCCCAGCCGTCGCAGGAGATCCAGTTCACGCCGGCCCGCGTGATCATGCAGGACTTCACGGGCGTTCCCTGCGTCGTGGACCTCGCGACCATGCGTGAGGCCGTGAAGGAGCTGGGCGGCGACCCGGCGAAGGTCAACCCCCTCTCCCCGGCCGAGCTGGTCATCGACCACTCCGTCATCGCCGACAAGTTCGGCACGAACGAGGCCTTCGCGCAGAACGTCGAGCTGGAGTACGGCCGCAACAAGGAGCGCTACCAGTTCCTGCGCTGGGGCCAGACCGCCTTCGACGACTTCAAGGTCGTCCCGCCCGGCACCGGCATCGTCCACCAGGTGAACATCGAGCACCTGGCGCGCACGGTCATGGTGCGTAACGGCCAGGCGTACCCCGACACCCTCGTCGGCACCGACTCGCACACCACCATGGTCAACGGCCTCGGTGTGCTGGGCTGGGGCGTCGGCGGCATCGAGGCCGAGGCCGCCATGCTCGGCCAGCCGGTCTCCATGCTCATCCCGCGCGTCGTCGGCTTCAAGCTCACCGGTGAGCTCACCCCCGGCACCACCGCCACCGACCTCGTGCTGACCATCACCGAGATGCTCCGCAAGCACGGCGTCGTCGGCAAGTTCGTCGAGTTCTACGGCGAGGGCGTCGCCGCCACCTCCCTGGCCAACCGCGCGACCATCGGCAACATGTCGCCGGAGTTCGGCTCCACCGCCGCGATCTTCCCGATCGACGACGAGACCATCAAGTACCTCAAGCTCACCGGCCGCTCCGAGCAGCAGCTCGCGCTCGTCGAGGCGTACGCCAAGGAGCAGGGCCTCTGGCTGGACCCGAAGGCCGAGCCGGACTTCTCCGAGAAGCTGGAGCTCGACCTGTCGACGGTCGTGCCGTCCATCGCCGGCCCGAAGCGCCCGCAGGACCGTATCGTCCTGGCCGAGGCCGCCCAGCAGTTCGCGAAGGACGTCCTCAACTACGTCGACGCCCCCGTCGCCCAGCAGGCCGCCGCCTCGGCCTCCCCGGTGGACGAGGCGAGCGCCGAGTCCTTCCCGGCCTCCGACGCCCCGGCCTACGGCAACCAGGAGAACGGCGCCGGCGCCCCGCAGCACGCCGACGGCACCGGTGCCGCCGTCCCGTCGAACCCGGTCACCGTCACCGCCCCCGACGGCTCGACCTACGAGATCGACCACGGCGCCGTGACGGTCGCGGCCATCACCTCCTGCACCAACACCTCCAACCCGTACGTCATGGTCGCCGCCGCGCTGGTGGCCAAGAAGGCGGTGGAGAAGGGCCTGACCCGCAAGCCGTGGGTCAAGACCACCCTCGCCCCGGGCTCCAAGGTCGTCACCGACTACTTCGAGAAGGCGGGCCTGACCCCGTACCTCGACAAGGTCGGCTTCAACCTCGTCGGCTACGGCTGCACCACCTGCATCGGCAACTCCGGCCCGCTGCCGGAAGAGGTCTCCAAGGCCGTCAACGACCACGACCTCGCGGTCACCTCGGTCCTCTCCGGCAACCGGAACTTCGAGGGCCGTATCAACCCCGACGTCAAGATGAACTACCTGGCGTCCCCGCCGCTGGTCGTGGCCTACGCGCTCGCCGGCTCCATGAAGGTGGACATCACCCGTGACGCCCTGGGCACCGACCAGGACGGCAACCCCGTCTTCCTGAAGGACATCTGGCCCTCCGAGGCCGAGGTGAACGAGGTCGTCGCCAACGCCATCGGCGAGGACATGTTCTCCAAGTCCTACTCGGACGTCTTCGCGGGCGACGCCCAGTGGCAGGCGCTGCCGATCCCGACCGGCAACACCTTCGAGTGGGACTCCGAGTCCACCTACGTCCGCAAGCCCCCGTACTTCGAGGGCATGACGATGGAGACCACCCCGGTCTCCGACATCTCCGGCGCCCGCGTGCTGGCCAAGCTGGGCGACTCGGTCACCACCGACCACATCTCCCCGGCCGGTGCGATCAAGGCCGACACCCCGGCCGGCAAGTACCTCACCGAGCACGGCGTCGAGCGTCGCGACTTCAACTCCTACGGCTCCCGCCGAGGCAACCACGAGGTCATGATCCGCGGTACGTTCGCCAACATCCGCCTGCGCAACCAGATCGCGCCGGGCACCGAGGGCGGCTACACGCGCGACTTCACGCAGGACGGCGGCCCGGTCTCCTTCATCTACGACGCCTCGCAGAACTACCAGGCCGCCGGCATCCCGCTGGTCGTCCTGGCCGGCAAGGAGTACGGCTCCGGCTCGTCCCGCGACTGGGCCGCCAAGGGCACCGCGCTCCTCGGCGTCAAGGCCGTCATCGCCGAGTCGTACGAGCGCATCCACCGCTCGAACCTCATCGGCATGGGCGTCCTTCCGCTGCAGTTCCCGGAGGGCCAGTCCGCCGAGTCCCTCGGTCTGACCGGTGAGGAGGCCTTCTCCATCTCCGGCGTCACCGAGCTCAACGAGGGCACCACCCCGCGCACGGTGAAGGTCACCACCGACACCGGCGTCGAGTTCGACGCGGTCGTCCGCATCGACACCCCCGGTGAGGCGGACTACTACCGCAACGGCGGCATCATGCAGTACGTGCTGCGCAGCCTGATCCGCAAGTAGGCGGACCGGCAAGACCGTTCACGGCAGTTCGAGGGCCGCGTTCCCGGGTGACCGGGGGCGCGGCCCGCTGCCGTTGGCGCCAGGCAGGGCCGGGAGGCCGACCGCACGGGGTCGTCGCCCACGCTCAGGCTGAACACGGGATTCCCTCAGCGGGCCCGGAAGTCGCACGCCGGGGTCCCGGCACTCTCCCGGTGACCGCCGGGTCACTCGCCCCGGTACTTCGCCGCCGCGGCCTGGGCGAGGTCCTGCGACTTGGCCAGGGCCATGTCCACCGACTGCTTCCCGGCGATGGCCGCGGCGATCTGCTCGGAGACCGCGGTACCCAGCACGGCGAACTCGGGAATGCCCACGAAGCCGATTCCGGGGTAGGGACGGGGGCCGACGCCGGGGTTCTTCGGGTCGGCGGAGTCGGTCGCCGCCGTGTACTCCTGCCGGTACCAGGCGCCGGCCGCCTGCTGGTACTCGGGATTGGCGTAGAGCGACCTGCGGTTCCCGGCGGGCGCAGCGGTCCAGCCCACCTCCTGCCCGACCAGCTCCTGGTACTCCTTGGAGGAGGCCCAGGAGATGAACTTCCAGGCGGTGTCCCTGTTCTTGCTGGCCTTCTGGATGCCCCACGCCCAGGTCCACAGCCAGCCGGCCTTCTCCGTCCTGTCGTGCGGCGCTGGGACATAGCCGACCTTGCCCTTGACCGCCGAGCCGTCGGCCTCGACCGACGAGGCCAGGACGGTGGCGTCGTACCACATGGCGCACTTGCCCGCCACGAAGGCGTCGAGGACCTCCAGGAAGCCCATGCGGTGGGCGTTGGGCTGACCGTGCTCGCGGACCAGATCGACGTAGAACCGCACCGCATTGCGGAACTCCGGTGAGGTGAGCCGGGCGTTCCACTCCATGTCGTACCAGGCGCCGCCGAACGTGTTCACGACGGTGTTGATCGGCGTCAGGTTCTGCCCCCATCCGGGCAGACCGCGCAAGCAGATGCCGCTCGTGCCGTCCGTGCCGTCGATCCTGGCCGCGAGCGAGGCGACCTGCTCCCAGGTCGGGTTCGCGGGCATGGACAGGCCGGCCTGGCGGAAGAGGTCCTTGCGAAACGCCAGGAAGGAACCCTCCCCGTAAAACGGCTGGGCGTAGAGCCTGCCGTCGGCCCCGGTCAGCGATGCGACGAGGTTGGGGAATATGTCGGCCTGGTCGAAGTCCTTGTCCGCCCTCACGTAGGAGTCCAGCGGGGCGAGCCAGCCGCGCTCCGAGTAGATCGGCACTTCGTACGCGCTCACGCTCGCCACGTCATAGTGCCCGCTCTGGCGTGCGAACTCGCGGTCCATCCTCCTGCGGACGTCGTTCTCCGGCAGCAGCGTGTAATTGACCTCTATGCCGGTCTCAGCGGTGAAGTACTTCTTGGTGAGCTTCTTGAGGTCCTGCATCGGCGGATTGCCCACGCTGAGCACGTTGATGCTGCCGTTCGATCCGCCGGGCGGCTGCGGGTCCGTGTCCCCGCAGCCCGACAGGACCAGGCCGGTGACGGCTGCGGCGGCCACGGCCAACCGGACGAGGCGGCTGCGTTTCATGGCACTTCGGCCCCTACCCATCTCGGCCGGTTTTAGGCATTTCTGGACAAACGCGCTGTTCATGGGCGACCCCGCCGGGCCGCCGCGCGTCTGGAGAGAGCGTCGGCCGCGACCGCGGCCAGCAGCACCCCACCCGTGATCATGAACTGCACTGCGTCCTCGACACCCAGCAGCCCCATGCCCGAGGCGATCGACTGGATGACCACTACGCCGAGCAGCACGGACCAGGGCGAGCCACGCCCGCCGAACAGGCTCGTACCGCCGATGACGGCCGCGGCGATCGCGTTGATCAGCAGCATCCCGGAGCCCGCGGCACGGGCCGTCGTGGGGCTCGCCGAGGTCAGGCCCGAGGCCACGAAAAGCCCGCCGATCGCGGCCAGCGTCCCCGACACCATGAACATCGCGACCCGCACCCGCTCCACGCTGATGCCCGCCCGCCGCGCCGCCTCGACCCCGCCGCCGAGCGCGTACACCCGCCGCCCGTAGCGGGTGCGGCGCAGCACGTAATCCGATACGACGAGGACCACCAGGAAGATCAGCAGCGCGAGCGGCAGCCCCTGGAACCGGTTGAGCGTGTGGGCCGCGGCGAAGGCCAGCACCGCGAGGAGACCGGTGCGCAGCCCGATCTCGCCCGTCGGCCGGTACGGCATCCCGGCGGCCCGGTGCCGGGCGCGCTTGCGGCGGGCGGCCAGGAAGTACCCGGCCGTGCCGAGCGCCGCCACCGCGTACGCCGCCACGTCGTCATCGAAGTGCCGGCTGGTCAGGGAGGCGACCAGGCCCTCCTCGTCGATGTTGATGGTGCCGCTCGCGCCCAGCAGGTCGAGCGTGAGGCCGTTCCAGATCAGCAGTCCCGCGAGGGTCACGACGAACGCGGGCACGCCGAGCCACGCGAAGAACACGCCGTGGAAGGCGCCCACCGCCATGCCGGCGGCGATCGCCACGATCACCGCGAGCCACTCCGGCATCCCGTGGTTCACGTTCAGCACGGCGAACGCGGCGCCGGCCAGGCCGCTGACCGAGCCGACCGACAGATCGATCTCCCGGATCAGCAGCACGAACACGATGCCGACGGCGACCAGACCGGTCCCGACGATGTCCACGCTCAGATTGGACAGGTTGCGCGGCGAGAGGAACTTGTCGTCCAGCGCCTGGAAGACGATCCAGATCACGATCAGCCCGGCGACCACCAGCAGCGGCCCGCGTTCGGCGTCCCGCACGCTGCCGCGCATCTCCAGGGCGTAGTCGCGCAGGCCGCCGGGCCAGCCGCGGGTGCGCGGCCCGCGGCCCGGCGCGACCGGCCCGGCGCCGCCGCCCCGGGGCGGTCCGCCCCCGGTCACGGCCACGCCTCCTCGTCGCCCTTCGTACGATGCGCCACGGCGTTGTCCGCCGCCCCCGTGACGGACGAGATGATCTGCTCCTGCGTCACGGTACTGACGTCGAACAGACCGTTGTTGCGACCCAGCCGCAGCACGGCGACCCGGTCCGCGACGGCCTTGATGTCGCCCATGTTGTGACTGATGAGGATGATCGCCATACCGCGGTCGCGCACCTCCTCGATGAGGTCGAGCAGATGGCTGGTCTGCTCGACGCCCAGGGCGGCGGTGGGCTCGTCGAGCAGCAGCACCTTGGGCGCGCCCATGAGCGAGCGGGAGATCGCGACGGCCTGCCGCTGCCCGGCGGACAGCGCCGCGACCGGCATGCGCACGTCGGGGATACGGATCGACAGGGTCCGCATCAGGTCGCGGGCGCGGCGCTCCATCTCCACCTCGTCGAGGATGCCCACCCGGTCGATCTCCCGGCCGAGGAAGAGATTGCCCACGACGTCCAGGTTGTCGCACATGGCGAGGTCCTGGTAGACGGTCGCGATGCCCAGGGAGTGGGCGTCGTGCGGGCGTTTGATCTGCACGAGCCGCCCCTCCCACTCGATGACGCCCCGGTCGGCGGGGCTCACGCCCGAGATCACCTTGATCAGCGTGGACTTTCCGGCGCCGTTGTCGCCCGCCAGGGCCACGACCTCACCGGCCCGCACCTGGAGGTCGACGTCCACGAGTGCCTGCACGCCGCCGAACCGCTTGGAGATGCCGCGCAACGCCAGGACGGGTGGATGGGCCACGGGATACCTCCCTCACCGGGTGAGTCCGGCCCGGTCGCAGGCCGACCGGAGCTTCGGGGTGCAGATCTGGTCGATCGTGTAGATGCCGTCCCGGACGAGGGTCCGGCCGATGGTCCCGGCCGTCACGGAGACCGGGTCGAGCAGCACCGCCGGGACGTCTTTCGTGGTGGGGCTGTCCACGGTCGTCGTGACGAGGGCGTCGAGGTCGTTGCCGCGCGCCAGGGCGACGGCCATGGCGGAGGCCGCCTCGGTCTCCTGCCGGAAGGGCTTGTAGACGGTCATGTACTGCTCGCCCTTGACGATGCGCCGCACGGCGTCGAGGTCGGCGTCCTGGCCGGTGACCGGGGGCAGCGGCGAGACGCGGGCGCTCTTGAGCGCCGCGACGACGCCGGAGGCGATCGAGTCGTTGGCCGCGAGCACACCGTCGATCCGGTTCGGGCCGAGGGCATTGATCGCGGCGGACATGTGGTCGTGCGCGTTCTCCGTGCGCCAGCCGATCGTGTTGTACGACTTGAGGATCCGCACCTTGTCCTGGAGCACGGACCGGGAGCCGTCCTCGTACCAGGCGGCGTTGGGGCTGGAGGGATCGCCGTTCACCATCACGACACCGCCGTCGTCGGCCCCGGCTCCCATGCCCTTCAGCAGTGCCTCGCCCTGGAGTCTGCCGACCCGGCCGCCGTCGAAACTGACGAAACCCGAGATCGGGCCCTCGGCGAGCCGGTCGTAGGCGACGACCGGGATACCCGCGCGGTCCGCCGCGCGGACCGAGGAGCGCAGCGCCTTGGGGTCGACGACGTCCAGGATCAGGACGGACACACCCCTGGTGATCATGGAGTTCATCTGCTGCCGCTGGCTCGCCGCGTCGTTCTCCGCGTTGGCGTAGGCGATCGTGCAGTCGGCGCAGAGTTCCTTCACCCGCTTCTCGATCAAGGGCTTGTCGGACTGCTCCCAGCGGGGCACCGCCCGGCTCGGCAGGAGCAGCCCGACGGTGAACCCGTCCTCACCCTGCCCGCCGTCCTCGGTACAGCCGGCCAGGGACACCGCCATGACGACCGCGACGAGCCCGGCGCCCAGCCCCCACCTACGGCTCCTCATCCGGGACCTCCCTCCTGGGCACGCCCCGGCTGCCGGGGCCGCTCCGGTGGCGGCGCCCGGGGGCGGCCCGGGCTCGGCCCTCGCTCGCGTCCGGGTTCGGCTCCGGGGCCCGGCCGGTTCGGCCTTCGCCCGCGCTCGGGTTGGGACCCGGGTTCCGCGCTCGGCTCCGGGACTGATCGCGGTCCCGGCTCCGGCTTGAGCCTTGGGTTGTGTTCGTGCCGGGTGTTTGGCTCTCGTCCGGGTCCGGGTCCGGGTTCCGGTTTCGGCTCCGGGTCGGGCTGGGGGCCCGGGTTTTGTCGGTGTCCGGGGTCTGGTTCTCGTCCGGGCCCGGGTCCCGGTCTGGGGTCCGGGTTGGGTCGAGGGGCCGGGCCTTGTTCGTATCGGGGGCCTGGGCCTCGTCCGGGTCCGGGTTCCGGTTTCGGCTCCGGGTTCGGCCGGATGCCTTGCCTCCGCTGCGGTCGCGGTCACGGATGCGGCCGATGCCCCAGCTCCGGTTGCGGCCGATGCCCCAGCTCCGGCCGGGCTCCCGTTCCTCTTCGGGCTCGACCCACGGTTCCGGTTCCGGCGTCGGCTCCGCTTCCGGTTCCCGGTCCGCTTCCGGCTCGTGGCGTGAGACGACGATCTCGCTCCACACCTGCTTGCCGCCGCCGACCGGCACCGATCCCCAGGCCGCCGACAGCGCCTCGACCAGGAAGAGTCCCCGGCCGCCGGTCGACTCCCAGTCCACGACCACGGGCTTGGCCGGCGCCCGCGGCGAGGAGTCGCTCACGGTCACCCGCAGCCGGTCCGCGGCCAGGGTCAGGTCCAGCCGGAGCGCACCCTGCGTGTGCACGAGCGCGTTCGTGACCAGCTCCGACACCACCAGCAGAACGGTGTCGGCCTCGTCCACGACGTCCCACGAACGCAGCGTGCGCGCGCTGAACCGGCGGGCGTGCATGACCGCGTCCGGCAGCCGCCACACCACCCAGCCCGCCCGCACCGGCCGCACCCGCATCCCGTCGTAGCGCAGCAGCAGCAACGCCACGTCGTCCTCCCGGCGGCCGGCCTCGCCGAGCAGCTCGTCGGCCATCCGCCCCGGGTCGGAGGGATCGGCCGCGGCGAGCGCCTCGCGCACGATCCGCATCCCTTCGTCCACGTCCAGCTCGGCAGACTCGACCAGCCCGTCCGTCACCAGCGCGAGCACCGAGCCGGGCGCCAGCGCCAACGCCGTCAGCGGGAAGTCCGCGTCCTCCAGCACGCCCAGCGGAAGCCCGCCCTCGACCGCGATCTCCTCCGTACCGCCGTCGGGATGACGCACCAGCGGGGACAGATGCCCGGCCCGCACGAACAGCGCGTTGCCCTCCTCCATGTCCAGCTCGACGTAGCAGCACGTGGCGAACAGGTCGGTCTCCATGCCGACGAGCAGCCGATTGGCGTGCGCGACGACCACGTCCGGCGGATGACCCTCCACGGCGTAGGCCCGGACCGCCGTGCGCATCTGGCCCATGATCGTCGCGGCTCCGGCGCTGTGCCCCTGCACGTCACCGATGACCAGGGCCACCTTCCTGTCCGACAGCGCGATCACGTCGTACCAGTCGCCGCCCACCTGGAGCCCGCGCCGGGCGGGCAGATAGCGGGCCACGGCGGTGCCCCCGGGCAACTGGGGGAGGCGGCGCGGCAGCAGGCTGCGCTGGAGCATCGTCGCGAGTTCCTGCTCGGCGTCGTAGGCGTGCGCGCGGATCAGGGCCTGCCCCACCAGCCCCGCGGTCGCCGTCAGCAGGGCCCGCTCCTCGGGCGCGAACTCGTGCGGCGCGTCCCAGCCGACCAGGCACACCCCGGCGACCCTGCCCTTCGCCGGCAGGGGCAGGACCGCGAGCCCGCCGGGGCCGATCCCCGCGAGCCCGGGTTCCAGTACGGCACCCGCCGGCCACAGGCTCATCCGCCCGTCCCGCAGCGCCGCCTGGAGCGTGGGCAGGGCGGTGACCGGCGCGTCGGGCCACTCCGAGCGCCACTCGGAACGCCACAGCTCCGGCCAGGCACCGGCCCCCGGCGGATCGAGCACGGTGACCGCCAGCCGGTCCTCCAGCAGCTCGGCGAGCGCCACCCGGTCGGCACCCAGCGGCTCGCGCAGCGCGGCGACCACCACGCGGCTGACGTCCCGGACCGTCGTGGCGTCGTCGAGCGCGGCCGTCAGCCACTGGATCCGGGCGACGTCGCTGGCGCTCCGGCGCAGCACCGGTGCCGCGGTCACCACACCCAGCACCCGCTCCGGGGAGCCGTCGGGCCTCTTCAGCACGCGGCAGTTCAGGCGCAGCCAGCACAGTTCACCGGTGGCCCGGCGGGTACGGAACTCCAGTTCCCGGCGCCCGGGGGTCTGCGCGGACGGTTCGATGACCGACATCAGGGCCGGGACGTCCTCCGGGACGCTGTACGAGAGCAGGGAGTCGGTCTTGCCGTCGAAGCCGCCCTCGGGAATGCCCACCAGTTCGAGCAGGGCCGGGTCGGTCTCGACCAGCCCGGTGCCAGGGGTCAGGGCGAAGGAACCGACCCCCAGGGCACGCAGGGCGGAGTCCAGCAGGGGCGAGGGGGCGGACCGGTCGGCCTCGCCCCGGAGCCGTCCGGCGACCGCCTCCGCATACCGCTCCAGAAACTCCCGCTGCTCGGCCCCGAACCCCTCCCCGGCCTCTCCCACCACGACCAGACACCCCAGCCACCCGCCGGCGGCCCCCAGCGGCACCGCCCCGAGCGGCGCACCGGCGACTCCGCCTTCCTGCCGACTCGCGAGCCACAGCGGCCGCCCGCTCCGGAAGGCCTCGACCACGGCGGGCCCACTGTCTCCCGACGCCGCCGCGTAGCCCGGCTCCGGAGCGGGCGAGGTGCCCCCGCCGTGCCGGACGCGACTCGGCAACCCGTACCGCTCCGGCTCGCCGCCGGCCGCCTCCACCAGCCGGAGCTCCGCACCGTGCTCGCTCCGTACGTACACCGCCGCCAGCGCCACCCCGGCGAACGCCAGGACCCGCTCCCGTGCGGCGGACTCCGGCGTGCGACGAGGCGAACCGGTGCCCGCGTGCCCCGGCACCCGAAGGCCGGGGGCCGCGGCCCGGGCATCGCCGAAATGGGGCATGTCCGCATCCACCTCCCGTCCATGCCGCAGCTACCGGCAGGTGGGAGTCCCCGGAACTCAGGCGACGACGACGCGGCGGATCCACGCCCCACATGAGCGGCAGGGCACCCACACATCAGAATCGCACACCTGGATAACAGGGACATATGGGACGGGCGGACCGGCTCGGCCGTCGATCCGGTGTTCTCCGGCCACGCGCGTCTTTCAGGAGCCGCCGCCCGCTGACGTCGCGCCGCATGGCCCACACCGAAACCGAGCCCACGGCGGCACTGATCAAGGGGCTGCCGCGCGACCAGCGCCCCGACCTGGCCGATCTCCCTGTACGGCCCGGCGCGCGCGGCTCGGACAACCGGCTCTGGCGCCTCGGTGACGACCTGGCCGTCCGGTGCCCTGGGTTGTGCGGTCCGCCGACGCGCTGCTGCGATGGGGGCACACCTGGCTCGCTTCCCTCGCCCCACACCTGCCGTTGCCGATCCGCGTTCCGCAGGGACACCGAAGCCGGGGACCGAACGGGCCCGGTGACCGAAGCCCACCGGGCCCGTCCGAAGCGATCGTTCAGCCCACCCGGCAGGGCAGGCTCGTCGTACTGTCACCGCCCGATCCGGAGACGGTGTACCCGAACGTCGTGCTCTTGCCCGGATCGAGGGAGCCGTTCCAGCCGGCGTTGTGGACCATCACCGACTGGCCGTTGTAGGTGGCGCTGCCGCTCCACAGGCTCTCGATCCTCTGGCCGGACGGCAGGGTCCAGTCGACCATCCAGCCGAGCATCGGGACGGTGCCGGTGTTGGTGACGGTCACCTCGGACTGGTGGCCGCCGTTCCAGCTGCCGGTCGTCTTGCGGGTGGCCGTGCAGGTGCCGGGCACGGGCTCGGACGGGTTGCCCGGCTGCTTGATGCCGGTCACCTCGCCGTTGCCGCCGTCGAAGACGACGTCCGAGCAGGAGTAGAAGGTCTCCTGGCTGTCGGAGCGCTGCCAGACCATGTAGATGATGTGGCGGCCCGACTTGCCCTCGGGGAGCTTGCCGGTCCAGGAGTAGTTGGCCTCGACCGTGCCCGGGGAGCCGTTCAGCGGCGGGTGGTCGACGCTCAGGAACGGCCGCTCCTCCATGTCGTTCCAGGTGAGCGTCTTCGTCGGGTCGAAGCCGTCCTTGGTGATGTAGACGTAGAACCAACCCGGGTGCGCCGCCCAGGCGTTGTACGAGAAGTCGACCGTCGCGCCCGAGGTGAGGTGGGTGAGCGGCCAGTCCTTGCTCGGCGTGTTGAACCCGGTGAAGTTGGGGTTGCCGCCGCTGCACAGCTCGCCGTCCGGGACGAAGCCCCGGGTGCGGCCGGCGCCGTCCGAGCGCAGCACCGAGAACCAGTTGTAGAACGGCGTGGTGCCGCTGACCTGCTGCGCGCCCCGGCACGCCGGGTTGACCGGCTTGATCTCACCGGTGTCGGTCAGACCGTCCTGCCAGCACAGGAAGGTGCGGCTGCCGGGCTTCATGGGGGTGCCGTGTGCCTCCGCCTCACCACCGGCCGTCATGACCAGGCCGAGGGCCGGAACGGTGACGAGGAGGGAGAGCAGGACCAGGAAGAGGGCCCTGGTCCGGGTGGAGAGCGCTGATCGGGGCATGGGGGGTCCCCCCGTATTTCTTGTCAGGATCATGACAGCATCGTCCGTTCCTCGAGGTACGGGCCTGTGGATGCGTGTGCGCGGATGCGCGGGATGGGAGCGACTCGATGGCGGGTTCCGGTCCACCGTTATGGGAGCGCTCCCATCCCGCTGCTGCGGAAGTTAGCGCCGGGCGGCGCAGTTGTCTACGGCTGCGGCGCGAGAGCGCCGGTCAGGACGGACGGGCGCCCGGGTCGGCGCATCCGGCCTCACCGCCGCCTGACGAACTGGCGTCGTAGTTTGTGAAGTTGACTTTACTTCCCCTTCACGGTTGGCTGCGGATCCGACCTTTCATGATCCGGGGGGATCCCTTGAACCGCACCATCCGTGCAGCCGTCTGCGCCGTCGCCACCGCCGGTCTCGCACTCGGTCTCAGCTCCTGTTCCGAGGCGGTCGACCAGGTCGACAAGGCAGTGGACGAGACGTACGAAGTCACCTACGAGGTCACGGGGAAGAACGTCGACTCGATCGAGTTCCACGGTGGCGGTGGCAAGGCCATGGAGCCGAAGGTCGAGTCGGTGTCGAAGCCGGAACTGCCCTGGAAGAAGACGGTCACGCTGCGCGGCATCATGCCCGCGGCGGTCATGCCGGTCGCCGCTGACCCCGAAGGCGCCCAGGTCACCTGCAAGATCATCCACAAGGGCAAGGTGCTCGAGGAGCAGAGTGCCGATGGATTGGTGACCGCGGGCGGGTGCACCGCGGAGTCCCCGGTGGGGAAGTAACTCCGAACCGCGGGGGCTTGGGGCGGGCCGGCGTCCCGCACCCTGAGTTCCGGCCGGATCCCAGGTCGACGAAGCGAGTCCCGGCCGGACCTCAGGTCGGCGAACCCCGAACGGTGACCGCGAACCGTGCGGGCATCACTCCGGCCCGCCCAGCACCTCCCGCACCCAGCCAAGTTGACGCCGCACCTGCACCGCGTCACCCCCCTCGTGCCCGTTGAACGGATACGCGTGGATCTCCTTGCGCGGGTCCGTGCCGGTCAGTTCGGCATAGCGGTTGAACGCGGCGTACGCCCCGCTCGGCGGGCACACCGTGTCCCGCAGCCCCACGCCGAAGTGAGCGGGGGCCTGTGCGCGACGGGCGAAGGAGACGCCCTCGACGTAGGAGAGCGTGCGGTAGGCGTCGTGTCCGGCGCCACGGTGGACGGCGAGGTACGAGGCGATCTCGCCGTACGGCCCCGCGTCCGTGAGGTCGAGCGCGCGGCGGATGCCGCACAGCAGCGGGGCGGTGACGAGCAGCGCCGCCAGGTCGGGGACGAGCCCCGCGACGGCCAGGGCCAGCCCACCGCCCTGGCTGTTGCCGGCGGCCACGGTGCGCGCGGGGTCGACGCCGGGCAGCTCCCGCACCGCCGTGATCGCGCGCACCGCGTCCGTGATCAGGCGCCGGTAGTGGTAGTCCTCGGGAGCGAGCAGGCCGCGTACCGCCGGGCCGGGGCCGCCCGGGGCGGTGGCGTGCGGGTCGGGCGTATCGCCGCCGCAGCCGTACTCGTCGCCCTGGCCGCGATTGTCCATGAGCAGGTGCGCGTACCCGGCGTTGACCCAGGTGAGGCGCTCGTGCGGCAGGCCCCGGCCGCGTCCGTACCCGGCGAACTCGACGACGGCGGGCAGGGGTTCATCGATCCCGGCCGGCCTGCTGAACCACGCGCGTACCGGGTCGCCCGCGAAACCCCGGAACGTCACGTCCCAGGTCCGTGTCAGCCTCAGGCCCGTCTCCACCGGCCGCACCGACACCAGCGGGTCCGCCTGGCCGGCCTCCTTCAGCGTGCGCAGCCAGAAGGCGTCGAAGTCGGCGGGCTCCGCGACGTCCGGGTGATGGCGTTCCAGTTCCGTCAGCGGCAGGTCGAAAGCGGGCACGGCGGCACCTCGCAGGAATCGGTGGTCATCCAGAAACTTGCGGTGGACGTGGGTGGCAGATCTCTGCGGTCTACCCAGGTTCGACGCGATTCCAACGCGGCACAGACGCCTCACCGACTGCCGCCGCCCCCATTGACAGCGCTTTCTGCTGCCCTTAGGTTGCCGCGAAGTTACCGGTAAGAGCTCGAAAGTTTCGGTTCCGCGTCCCATGCCCCGGGAGGCCCGAGCAATGAGCACGTCCACCACGTCGGCCCCGCCGGGCACCGAGGATCCGCCTCCGGCCCCAGCCGCACCCCGACGCGGCAAGCGCGACCCCGCCCGGACCGGCTGGCGGCGGGCCCTGCGCCGCGACTGGCAGTTGTACTCGCTGGCGATCCTGCCGCTGCTGTTCTTCCTGGTCTTCCGCTATCTGCCGATGATCGGCAACGTCATCGCCTTCCGGCGTTTCGAGCCGGGCGGGTCGATCTTCGGCGAGGAGTGGGTGGGGCTGCGCTATGTGCAGATGTTCCTCAACGACCCCACCTTCTGGCAGGTGTTCCGCAACACCCTGTGGATCGGCGGGCTCACGCTGCTGTTCTGCTTCCCGGTCCCGATTGTGCTGGCGCTGCTGCTCAACGAGGTGCGCCGGCGCTCCCTGAAGCGGTTCGTGCAGTCGGTGTCGTACCTGCCGCACTTCCTGTCGATCGTGATCGTCGCGGGCATCACGATGCAGATGCTGGCCAGCGACGGCCCGGTCAACCACCTCCTCGGCTGGTTCGGCCACGAACCGATCCGCTTCATCCAGGAGCCCGAGTGGTTCCGCACCATCTACGTCGGCTCGGAGATCTGGCAGACCGCCGGCTGGGGCACGATCCTCTACCTCGCCGCGCTCACCACGATCGACGAGGACCTGTACGAGGCCGCGCGCATCGACGGGGCCAACCGCTGGCAGCAGATCTGGCACGTCACCCTGCCCGGCATCCGGCCCACCATGGTCACGCTGCTGATCCTCAACGTCGGCGCGTTCATGGCGGTCGGCTTCGAGAAGGTCCTGCTGCTGTACAACCCGCTGACGTATCCGACCGCCGACGTGATCTCGACGTACGTCTACCGGTCCGGTGTGGAGTCGAACAGCTTCAGCTACGCCGCCGCCATCGGCCTGTTCGAGGCGGTCATCGGCCTGATCCTGATCACGTCCGCCAACCAGCTCTCGCGCCGCACAGTGGGGACGAGCCTGTGGTGAAGCCGAGTCGTTCCTACCGGGTCTTCCAGGGCGTCAACGGGGTGGTCCTCACCCTCGTCGTGCTGGTCACCCTGTACCCCTTCGTCAACATCCTCGCGCGGTCCTTCAGCGGGGAGCGGCAGATCCGGGCCGGTGAGGTGACCCTGCTGCCCAAGGGGTTCAACCTCACCACGTACGAGATCGTGTTCCAGGACTCGATGTTCTGGCGGAACTACGGCAACACCGTGCTGTACACGGTCGTGGCGACGGCCGTGGCCATGGTGCTGACGACCTGTTACGCCTACGTGCTGTCGAAGAAGCACCTCAAGGGCCGTGGCGTGCTCGTCGGGATCGCCGTGTTCACCATGTTCTTCACCGGTGGCCTGATCCCCAACTACATCCTGGTCACCAGCCTCGGCCTGAAGAACAGCGTCTGGGCGATCGCCCTGCCGAACGCGATCAGCGTCTTCAACCTCCTGGTCATGAAGGCCTTCTTCGAGAACCTGCCGACCGAACTGGAGGAGGCCGCGCAGATCGACGGCCTCAACACGTACGGCACCCTGCTCAGGATCGTGCTGCCGCTGTCCAAGGCGGTCGTCGCGACGATGGTGCTGTTCTACTCGGTGTCCTTCTGGAACTCCTGGTTCAGCGCCTTCCTCTACATGGACCGGACGGATCTGATGCCGGTCACCGTCTACCTGCGCAACCTCATTCAGGGCGCCACCGGCGGCGGCAACGCCGGCGCGGGCACGGAGCAGCTCAGCCAGGTCGGCGCGAACATCCAGTCGGTGACCATCGTCCTCACCGCCCTGCCGATCCTCTGCGTGTACCCGTTCGTCCAGCGCTACTTCGTCTCCGGCGTGATGCTCGGCGCGGTCAAGGGCTGACGCCGCTTCCTCAACTCGCCTACGGATCAGCTCGCTTACGGAACAAAGGAGTCTCCGTGCAGAACGCAGGACAGCTCTCCCGGCGTCAGATACTCGCCGCCGCCGGCTTCATCGGCCTCGCCACCCTCACCGGATGCGGCAGCGGAGACGACGGCGGGGACGGCAAGGACCTGTCGAAGAAGCAGAACGGGGCGATGAAGAACTACCGGGCCGGACAGCAGTTCAAGGCGGCCAAGCCGTTGTCCTTCTCGGTGCTGCACAACAACAACCCCGTCTACCCCATGAAGGACGGCTGGCTGTTCTGGAAGGAACTCACCAAGCGCACCGGCGTCACCCTCAAGCCCGTCGACGTTCCCCTGGCCGACTACGAGAAGAAGCGCAGCGTCCTCATCGGCGCGGGCGACGCCCCGTTCCTGATCCCCAAGACGTATCACCCCTCCGAGGTCGCCTTCGTCTCGTCGGGCGCGATCCTCCCGGTCAGCGACTACGTGCACCTGATGCCCAACTTCCGCGACAAGGTGCGCAAGTGGAAGCTGGAGCCCGAGCTCGACTCGATCCGCCAGTCCGACGGCAAGTACTACCTGCTGCCCGGACTGCACGAGAAGGCCAAGGCGGGCTACTCGCTGTCCTTCCGCACGGACGTCCTCGACAAGCACGGCCTGAGCCTGCCCACCACCTGGGACGAGGTCCACGACGTCCTCAAGGCGCTCAGGGAGGAATACCCCCGCACGTACCCCTTCTCCGACCGCTGGAGCACCAACACCCCGTTCCCCTGCGGCGCCCTGTTCGGCTACCTCGGCCAAGCCTTCGGCGTCCGGGCCGGATGGGCGTACGACAACATCAGCTTCGACCACAAGGCGCAGAAGTTCGTCTTCACCGGCGCCCAGGACGCCTACCGCCGGATGGTCGAGTACCTGCGGGGGCTCGTCGCCGAGAAGCTCATGGACCCCGAGAGCTTCAGCCAGACCGACGACCAGGCCGTGCAGAAGCTGCTCGCCGAGAAGTCCTACGCGATCAGCGCCAACCCCCAGGAGCTGGTGCAGAACTACCGCTACAACCTGGAGAAGCAAGTCGACGGAGCCAAGATCGAGATGGTTCCCGTGCCCCTCGGACCGGCCGGCCCGGTCGTCCTCGGCGGCACCCGTCTGGAGAACGGCGTCATGGTGTCCAGCAAGGCCCTCAAGAGCGACAGCTTCGTCGCGATGATGCAGTTCCTCGACTGGCTCTGGTACTCCGACGAGGGCCAGAAGTTCTGCAAGTGGGGCGTCGAGGGCGTCACCTACACCGAGTCCGGCGGCCGTCCGCAGCTGAAGCCCGGCATCTCCCTGATGGGCTCCGACGCGGACGCCCCGAAGGACCTCCAGAAGGACTACGGGTTCTTCAACGGCGTCTTCACCTACGGCGGCAGCTGGGCCCTGGTCTCCTCCTCGTTCAGCCCGGACGAGAAGCGGTTCCAGGACGCCATGTCCCAGCGCGAGCAGCTGCCCATCGACCCGGCTCACCCGCTCCAGTCCTTCGAGCAGGAACAGTCCACCCTCTGGGACACCCCGCTCAAGGACCACGTCATCCAGAACACCCTCCAGTTCGTCCTCGGCAAGCGGCCCCTGTCCGAATGGAACGCCTACCTCGCCGAACTGAAGTCGAAGAACATGCAGCAGCTCGTCGACCTGCACAACAAGGCGTACGAGCGGTTCAAGAAGGAGAACGGGTGATCCGCGTCCCCGACGCGCCGACCGGCCGGCTGCCCGGCGCCCGGCGACACCGCGCCGGCAGCGGCCGCCACGACCTCGCCCTGCACCGCGACGTCCCGGACTCCGCCGAGCCTGCGTCTGCCTGTCGGCGGTCGGCCGCTGACGTCGGCCGTGTCGGTGTGGGCTTGTGTCGCGAGGTCCAGGGCACTGCTGAGCCCGCGTGCACCTATCGGCGGCCGACCGCTGACGCCGGCCGCGTCGGTCTGGCCCTGCGCCGCGACGGCCAGGGCTCCGCCGAGCCCCCGCGCACCCACCGGCGACTGTCCGCCCACGCCGGCCGCGTCTATCTGTCCCTGCCCCTGCCCCTGGGCCGCCACGAGGTCACCCTCGTCGGGCTCACCCCGGTCGCCGACGAGACCCCGCCCTGGTGGGACGGATGGCGCCTGCCCGCCCGGGAGGGGGCGTGAGCACCGCACGCGCCTCCGACTTCGGCACCGGTGCCCTCTCCCGCGCCTCCGCCCTGATCCACACCGTCCTCACCGTCGAGGCACTGCTGCTCCTCGCCGCATCGCCGGGCCTGGCCGGACTGCTCCTGCTCGGCCCCGACCCCGCCAACCTGCCCCTCGCGGCCCTGTGCCTGCTGCCCCTCGGACCGGCCCTGTCCGCCGCCCTCTACGCCCTCCACCACCGCAGCCGCGACCTCACCGAACTGCACCCGGCCCGCGCCTACCTGCGCGGCTGGCGGCTCAACGCCGTACCGGCGCTCAAGCTGTGGACACCCCTGCTGGCCTGGCTGACGGTCATCGCCTTCACCCTCACCCACTTCTCCGCGACCGGCCTGCCCGCCTGGTGGGCGCTGCTGCTCGCGGCGATCGGCGCCGGCTCCCTCCTCTGGGGCGCGCACGCCCTCGTCCTCACCTCGCTGTTCGCCTTCCGTGCCCGGGACACCGCCCGCCTCGCCGGGTACTTCCTGTTCCGGCACGGCCGCGCCACCCTCGCCGCCGCCTCCCTGCTCGTCCTGACGGCAGCGATGACGGCCCTGCTGACCGAGGCCCTGCCGGCCCTGCTGGCCGCTCCGCTGCTGCTGTCCCAGCTGCACGGCAGCCGCACGGTGATCACCGAGACCCAGGAGGACTTCACGGCATGACCGCGCCCCGCACGCCGAAGATCCCGTACGGCGGTGACTACAACCCCGAGCAGTGGCCCGAGACCGTCTGGGACGACGACCACCGCCTGTTCACCCGGGCCGGCATCGACACCCTCACCGTCGGCGTGTTCACCTGGTCCCTCACCCAACCGGACCCGGGGACCTACGACTTCACGGTCCTGGACCACATCCTCGACCGGGCCGCCGCCGAGGGACGCCAGGTCTGCCTGGCCACCGGCACCGCCGCCCTCCCGCCCTGGCTGGCCAAGCGGCACCCGGAGGTCAACCGCACCGACTTCGAGGGCCGCCGCCACCGCTACGGCCAGCGCCACAACTTCTGCCCCAGCTCACCGGCGTACCGCGAACACGCCACCGCGCTGGCCTCCCGCCTCGCCGAACGGTACGCCGACCACCCCGCCCTGCTCGCCTGGCACATCAACAACGAGTACGGCGGCGCCTGCTACTGCGAGCTGTGCGCCGAGGCGTTCCGCGAGTGGCTCCGTGACCGGCACGGCACCCTCGACGCCCTGAACGACGCCTGGTGGACGACCTTCTGGTCGCACCGCTACACCGACTGGGACCAGATCGAGCCGCCCAACGCCCTCACCGAACACTGGCGCGGCCCCGACCACACCGCCTTCCAGGGCATCACCCTCGATTACTTCCGCTTCTCGACCGACGCCCTCCTCGGCTGCTTCCTGGCCGAGAAGGAGGTGATCCGCGCCCACGACCAGGACACGCCCGTCACCACCAATTTCATGGGCACCTTTCGCCCCCTCGACTACCACCGCTGGGCGCCCCACCTCGACTTCGCCTCCTGGGACAACTACCCGCCCCTCGACGCCCCGCCGACCCGGCCCGCCCTCGCCCACGACCTGATGCGCGGCCTGAAGGACGGCGCACCCTTCTGGCTGATGGAGCAGACCCCGTCCACGACGGCCTGCCGTGACGTCAACCCGTTGCGCCGTCCCGGCGAGCTCCGCCTCGCCACCTTCCAGGCCATCGCCCACGGCGCGGACGCGGCCCTCTACTTCCAGATGCGCGCCTCACGGGGCGCCTGCGAGAAGTACCACGGGGCGGTCATCGGCCACGCGGGCCGCGACGACACCCGTGTCTTCCGCGAAGTGGCCGAACTGGGACGGGAGTTGGAGTCCCTGGGCGACCGGACACTCGGCGCCCGCACCCCGGCCCGCACCGCCCTCCTCTTCGACTGGGACAGCTGGTGGGCCCTGGAGATCTCCGACGGCCCGTCCCGGCTGGTCAAGTACCCGGACGTGGTCCACGCCCACTACCGGGCCGCCCGCGAGGCCGGTGCCGACGTGGACGTGATCCCGCAGACCGCCGACCTCACGCCCTACGACGTGGTGCTCGCCCCCGCCCTCCACATGGTCAAGGGCGACCTCGCCACCCGCCTCGAAGAAGTCGCCGCACGCGGCGGCACGGTCCTGGCCACCTTCCTCTCCGGCCGTGTAGACGAGCACGACCGCGCCTTCCTCGCCGATGTCCCCGGCCCGCTCGCCCCGCTGATGGGCATCCGCGTGGACGAATGGGACGCCCGCCCACCGGAGTTCACCCAGCCCGTCCCCGAACTGCCGGCCGAGGCGCGGCTCGTCTTCGAGCTCGTGCTGCCGCGCGGCGCCGAACCGGTCGCCACCTATGGCACCGACTTCTACGCCGGCACCCCCGCCGTCACCCGCAACCGCTTCGGCGACGGCGAGGGCTGGTACGTCGCCACCGCCCTCGACCAGCCGGGTGTCGACCAGGTCGTCCGCCGGATCCTGGCCCGCCACGACCTGCTCGGCCCCTACGCCGGCCACCCCGCGGTGGAGACCGCCACCCGTGTCACCCCCGACGGCACCCCCCTCTTCTTCCTCCTCAACCACGCCCCCGAACCGGCCCGTCTGACGGCCCACACCACGGCCACCGACCTGCTCACCGGCAAACGGGTGGAGCAGGGCGAACCCCTGGTCCTCGACCCCCTGGGCGTCGCGATCCTCCAGTAGAGTCGCGATCTCTCAGTGGATCCGGCGCCCCCGCTCGTCCGGCATCCCCGACTTGCGGAAGAAGTAGCTGTTGATCTGGTCGCGCCACTCGCGGGCGCTGCGGAGCTGCTCCTCGTACCGCTCCGCCACCCGCGCGTGGCGTGCCGGGTCCACCAGCCCGGCCAGCGAAGCCCACACCTCCCGGGCCTCCTCGACTTCCTGCACGCCCTCGAAGTGCGTGTCGTAGATGTGCTGGATCACGGTCTTCCCGCTCTTCAGCGGATGGCCGTAGGGCACGTGGTGGAAGAAGAGCAGCAGCTCGTCGGGGCAGGTGTCCGGCGACTCGTACAGCTCGGCCCACGGCATGGCGTACTGCCCGGCGTACCCGGTCCCGCTCGCCACGCTGCGGTCGACGCCGACGCCGTCCCGGTCGGCGAAGTGGTAGGTGCCCCACGGGCTGTACTCGTACCCGTCGACGCTCGGCCCGTAGTGGTGGCCCGGCTGCACCATCCAGCCCACGCCGAGGGGAGCGGTGTACTTCTCGTACGTCCGCCAGGAGCCGTCGAGGACCGCGTGCAGCCCGTCCGGCAGACGCTCCGAGGCCTCCGGGAAGGTCAGCCCGATCCACTCGTCGAGCACCTCACGCGGCTCGGCGTCCGGCCGCCACGCCAGCCGTCCGAAGGTGTACAGGTTGGCCTGGGCGAGGGGGTGCCCGGTCCAGAACGGGTCGTCGCCGGCGTTGGACACCGCGACCAGCCCGCCCCGCGCCCGTTCCCCCACGGACGACTCCGGTTCGTGCCGGAAGCGCAGCACCTCGCTCCACATCGGCCCCAGCCAGCAGACGTGCCGCTGCTGTCCGGTGTACTCCTGGGTGACCTGCAACTCCACCGCCAGCCGGGTGCGCGGCATCGCGCCGATCAGCGGTGAGACCGGCTCGCGCACCTGGAAGTCCATCGGCCCGTGCTTCACCTGGAGCACGGCGTTCGGCGCGAACTCGCCGTCCAGTGGCACGAAGTGGTCGTAGGCGGCCCGGGCCCGGTCCGTCGTGCGGTCCCGCCAGTCCTGGCGGTGGTCGTAGACGAACGCCCGCCAGTGGACGGTGCCGCCGTACGGTTCGAGCACGGCGGCCAGCGTGTTCGCTCCGTCCGCGTGCGTGCGGCCGTACGCGAACGGGCCCGGCTGACCCTCCGAGTCGGCCTTCACCACGTACCCGCCGAAGTCGGGGATCGCCTCGTACACCCGTCGTGTCGCCGTGGCCCACCAGCCCCGCACCGCCTCGTCCAGCGGATCGGCCGTGGGGAGTCCGCCGAGCACCACCGGCGCGGCGAAGGACACGGACAGGTGGGTGCGGACCCCGTAGGGCCGCAACGCGTCGGCGATCGCGGCGACTTCGCCGATCCGGTCGGTCAGCAGGTGCGCCTCGGTCTCGTGCACGTTGACGTTGTTGACGGCGACCGCGTTGACCCCGCATGCCGCGAGCAGCCTGCCGTACGCCCGCACCCGCTCCAGGTCGCCGCGCGCCCGCCCGTCCTCCCAGAACAGCGAGCCGCCCGCGTAACCGCGCTCCACCTGGCCCATGACCGGGTGCACGGCGACGTTGTCCCAGTGGTCGAGCATGCGCAGGGCGTGGGCGGGGCGATGCGTCTGACGCGCCCACACGCCGGTGAACGCCGCCTCGCCCAGGCGCACGACGTGGAACAGGCCGTACAGCAGCCCCCGCCCGCCGGAGGCGGTGACGGCCGTCGTGCCGCCCTCACGCGCGCAGGTGAAGCCCTCTTCACCGAGGCCCTCTTCACCGAGGCCCTCGTCGCCGAGGTCGAGGACCAGGTCGTAGGTGCCGTCCGCTACGGCACCCCGCACGACCCGGCCCCCGAACCGCCGGCAGGCCTCCGCCACCTCCCCGTGCACCGTCTCCGCCAGCGGCCCCGAGCCACGGATCAGCGTCCGCCGGCCGCCGACCGCACGGAAGGCGGCGGGCGGCAGCCAGGCCGGGTCGACACCCTCGGGCGGGACGGGCACGGGAAGCGGCATGGGACCCCCAACTCGGCTGCTCAGGCGAGCAGTTCGACCTCCGCCAGCGTGCCCTCGCCGTCGAGGACCAGGCGGTACTTCTCGTACGTACCCGGCGACCTCACGCTGAACGCGCGTGTCTGTCTGTCCCAGACGAAGGACTCTCCGGAGCGCCGGTCCAGCGTCCGCCAGGTGGTGCCGTCGGAGGAGCCCTGGAGCGTCCAGCCGCTCGGCGCCTTCGCACGGTCCGCCGACGACGTCAGCGTGTACTGGACCGCCCTGGCGCGCTCGGATACGGGCAGGTCCACGGACGTCACCGCCGCGTCCGTCGCCGACGTGTCGTCGAACAGGGCGCCCTCACCGTCGAGCACGTCCGCCCGGGGCGTCGGCACCTCGTCGTCCTGGGTGATCGACACCGGCGCCGCGTGCCCGCCCGTGCCCCAGGACGACGGCCGCGGACCCATGTCGAACTCCAGGACACCGCCCTTGGCGACCAGCGAGTGGGGCAGCGAGGTCTTCGTCCACGTCCGGCCGTTGACCTTCAGCCCCTGCACGTACACGTTCCGCGCGCTGTTCTCCGGCGCCTTCACCACCAGCTCGCGTCCGTTCTCCAGATGGACGGTCGCCTTCCTGAACAGCGGGGAGCCGATCGCGTACTCGCCGCTGCCCATCACCAGCGGGTAGAAGCCGAGCGCGGAGAACAGGTACCAGGCCGACTGCTCGCCGTTGTCCTCGTCGCCGTGGTACCCCTGCCCGATCTCGCTGCCGGTGTAGAGCCGGGACAGCACCTCGCGGACCTTCTCCTGCGCCTTCCAGGGCTGCCCGGCCGCGTCGTACATGTAGATCGCGTGGTGGGCGACCTGGTTGGAGTGCCCGTACATGCCCATCCGCACGTCCCGCGCCTCGGTCATCTCGTGGATGACACCGCCGTAGGAGCCGACGAACTCGGGGGAGGCGGTCTCCGGCGTGGAGAAGTACGCGTCGAGCTTGTCGGCGAGACCCTTCCGGCCGCCGTACAGATTGGCCAGGCCTCGGCTGTCCTGCGGGGCGGTGAACGCGTACCCCCAGCCATTGGTCTCGGTGTAGTCGTGACCCCACACCCGCGGGTCGTACTTCGAGGACTCGACCCGCCAGTCGCCCTTGGCGTCGCGGCCCTGGAAGAAACCGGCCTTCGGGTCGAAGAGGTTCACGTAGTCGCGGGCGCGGTCCAGGAAGTACTCCGACTCGTCCTTGTAGCGCCGCTCGCCGGTCTCCTCGTAGAGCTTCCGTCCCATGCGGGAGATGCCGTAGTCGTTGAGGTAGCCCTCCAGCGCCCAGGACAGGCCCTCGTGGGTCTCGGTGCTCGTGTAGCCGAGGAAGGGGGAGGTGGCCATGCCCTTGCGGCCGACGCCCGAGTTCGGGGGTACGACCGTGGCGTTCTTCACGGCCGCGTCGTACGCCGCCTTCGCGTCGAAGTCGACGCCCTTGACGTACGCGTCCGCGAACGCCACGTCCGAGGAGGTGCCGGTCATGAGGTCCGCGTAGCCGGGGGAGGACCAGCGCGAGGTCCAGCCGCCGTCCTTGTACTGCTGCACGAACCCGTCGACCAGCTCGCCCGCCCTGCCGGGCGTGAGGAACGAGTACGCCGGCCAGGTCGTCCGGTAGGTGTCCCAGAAGCCGTTGTTGACGTACACCTTGCCGTCGACGATCTTCGCGCCGGTGTGCGTCGGGGTGTCCGGGTTCGGCATGGGGGAGAAGGGCGAGGCGTACTTGTACGTCCCGCCGACCTTCTCGAAACCGGAGTTCGGGTACAGGTACAGCCGGTACAGGCTGGAGTACAGCGTCGTCATCTGGTCGGGGGTGGCGCCCTCGACCTCCACCTTGCCGAGCAGCCGGTCCCACTGCCGCTGGGCGCTCCGCTTCACCGCCTCGAAGGAGGTGCCGTCGGGGATCTCCTGGCGGAGGTTGTCCCTGGCCTGGTCGACGCTGATGAGCGAGGTCGCCAGGCGCAGGGTGACGGTCCGGTCGTCGGCCTTGAAGCGGAGGTGGCCCTTGACGCCGGACGACGAGCCCTCGGTCACCGGCTTGTCGAACTCGCCGTAGACGAACAGCCGGGTCGCGCCCGTCGACAGGCCGGACTTCACGTCCGAGTAGCCGGTGACGATCCCGTTGTCCTTGTCGAGCGTGAGCCCCGCCTGATCCGTCACGTTGTCGAAGAGGACACTCGCGTCGTCACCCGGGTAGGTGAAGCGCAGGGCCGCCGCGTGGTCGGTCGGCGCCATCTCGGCCTTCAGCCCGTTCTCGAACCGCACCCCGTAGTAGTACGGCCGCGCGGTCTCGTTCTCGTGCCGGAAGGCCAGCTCACGGGCCTCCCGGCCGGTGTCCGGGGTGCCGGAGGCGGCCGACGGCATCACCTGGAACGTCTGGCGGTCGCCCATCCAGGGGCTCGGCTCGTGGCTCGCGCTGAACGCCTGGATCGTCGGCAGGTTGTCCGCGTTGTTCGCACGTGCGTAGTCGTACAGCCAGCTCAGCGAGCCCGCGTTGGTCACCGGCGTCCAGAAGTTGAAGCCGTGCGGCACCGCCGTCGCCGGGAAGTTGTTGCCCCGAGAGAAGCCGCCGCTGGAGTTGGTGCCGCGCGTCGTGACCGCGTAGTCGGACAGATGCGCCTTCGGCCGCTCGGGGGCGACGGACTCGATGGTCACGTCGTCCAGCCAGCCCCGGAACTTCGCCGGGCCCTTGGGGGAGTCGTACGCCACCAGGATCCGGTCCACGGTCTTCCCGGCCGCCACCGACCCGATCCGCGCGACCACGTTGTTCCACTGGTTGACGTAGAGGACCTTCGCCGCGCCCTGCCCCCGCGGGGTCAGCGGGAAGCCGTGCTGGTCCGTCGCCCTCAGGTCGCTCAGGTGGGTGCCGTCGGTGAAGGCGAGGTCGACGGAGACGTTCGTCGCGTCGTAGTCGAGGTCGCCGTCCGCCATCGACGGGAAGACGCGATAGGCCAGCCGCGTGTCCCGGCCCACGGCCACGTTCACGTCGAAGACCTTGTTGTACGAGTACGCCCGTCCGTCGGCGGTGTGCCGGCCGGCGTAACGCAGGGCGCGCTTTCCGGTGAATCCTGCGCCCGCCTTGGCGGTGGGGGATCCGGTCGGGCCCCGGTCGACGAGGGAGAGCATGTCCTGCGGGACGGGTCCGTCGCTTCCGCCCGTGGAGAACTGGACGTCGGCGAGCTGGAGGATGTCGCCGCCGTTGTTGCCCGTGACGTCGAGCCGGAAGTGCCGGTACTCGGCCGGTTCCGCCAGGTCGTACGTCTTCGTCTGGAACCGTTCGGAGAAGGACTCCCCGGAGCGGGTGTCGAGCGTCTTCCACTCCTTGCCGTCGGAGGAGCCCTTCAGGGTCCAGTCCTTCGGGTCGCGCTCGTCGTGGTCGTTGGCCGATATCAGTGCGTATCGCACTAGTTTGACCGGCTTGTCCAGGTCGAACTCCACCCAGCCGGTGGGTTCGAAGGTGAGCCACTTGGAGCTCGGCTCGCCGTCGACGAGGTTCTCCTTCACCTCGCCCCCGCCCGTGTTCTCGCCACTGGCCCGCACGTCGGTGACCTGGTCGGTCACATTGCCCGGTATGCCGCTGCTGTAGCCGCCGTCGACGCCCGAGGCGCGTTTGCCGCCGTCGGGGCCCGTGTCGACGGTGTTCGACCAGTCCGGAACCGGGTCGTCCGACTCGAACGAGGAAGCGAACCTCCGGTCGGTCTTCTCGGGGGCTTCGGGCAGTGCGACCGCAACGCCCTGGGATCCCAGGGCCAAAGCGAAGGCGGTCGCCGACACGACCGCCGAACCCCATCTGTGCCGAGCTTTCCGCTGCATCTACGGGTACCCTCCCTGCGCAGTGGACAACGTTGTCAACTTCGACGCGCAAGGACCAGTAGTTGCCCAAGTGCCCGGAGGTGTCAAGGGTGTTGCTTGTGGCGTTCGGGGGTGGTGACCGGGATATTTCCGCCGAGAAACAGACGGAGCGCCTGACTTTCCGCCAGGTCTCAACTCGGATAAGACCCATGGCCAACCCTGTGTTCGATCTTGATCCGCTGACGGGAAGTGGACTATACCTGTCGCACGCTTCACACGATCCGCACGTCACCACCCGCACTTCCCTGCACGACCCAGCTTGACCCGATCGCGGTGCCGGAAGGATCCGGTTCACCGCCTGAGTCCTGGAGAAGGCGAGGACTTGAGCATGGGATCCACTTCCGCCGAGAACCGCGGCACCGAGGGTGTCGGCCGCCGTGATCTGATCAAAAGGTCCGCCGCGCTCGGGCTGATCTCCGTTCCCACGATGAGCTTCCTGTCCGCCTGCGCCAGCAGCGGCGGCGATGACAGCGGGGACAAGGCCAAAGCCGGCAAGAAGACCGCGAAGAACCCGCTCGGCGTCAACGACACCGCGGGCATGGAATTCGTCCTGTTCGACGGCGGTTTCGGCAAGGAGTACGCCGAGGACGCCGTGAAGATCTACGAGAAGAACTTCCCCCAGGCGAAGGTGAAGTTCTCCGCCACCCAGAAGATCCAGTCCACCCTCCAGCCCCGCTTCAATCAGGGCACCCCGCCGGACCTCATCGACAACTCCGGCGCCGAGCAGATGGACATGGGCGTCCTGGCCGGCAAGAACCAGCTCACCGACCTCACCCCGCTGCTGGACGCGCCCTCCTACGACGACCCGGCCAAGAAGGTCCGCGACACGCTGCGCCCCGGCATCGTCGAGATGGGCCAGCTCGACGGCGAGAAGGTCTGGATCCTCTACTACGCCTACACGGTCTACGGCGTCTGGTACTCGCAGAAGGCCCTGGACTCGCTCGACGAGCAGTACCCGGAGACCTGGGACCAGATGCTCGCCGTCTGCGAGAAGGCCAAGAAGAAGGGCATGGCGGGCTGGACATACGCGGGCAAATACCCGTATTACCTCCCCTTCTCGCTCTACCCGATGATCGGCAAGGTCGGCGGCCGCGAGGTCCTCGACGCCATCGACAACCTGGAGCCGAACGCCTGGAAGCACCCGGCCGTCAAGGCCTGCTTCGACGCGTACTACGAGCTCTACAAGAAGGGCTACGTCCTCAAGGGCACCCCGGGCCTGGACCACATCCAGTCGCAGACCGCGTGGGCCCAGGGCAAGGCGCTGTTCATCCCGAACGGCTCCTGGGTGGAGAACGAGTCGGCCAACGTCATCCCGAAGGACTTCGATCTGGCCGTCTCCGCGCCCACCGGCATCGACTCCTCCGACAAGCTGCCCTTCGGCACCATCTGGGCCTCCGGCGGCGAGCCCTTCATCGTCCCGTCCAAGGCGAAGAACGCCGAGGGCGGCATGGAGCAACTGCGCATCATGCTCAGTGAGGCGTCCTCGAAGAACTTCACCGGCAAGGTGAAGTCGCTGACCGCGTACAACGGCGGCACGGACGGCATCGCCCTCACCCCCGGTCTGAAATCGGGTGTCGCGGCACTGGACAAGGCGGGCGAGAACGTGGTGAATCCCCGCCTCCAGGACTGGTACGTCCAGTTGCAGAAGGAAAAGATCGGCGTCTCCGGCCTGGGCGAGATGATGGCCGGCCGCCTCACCCCGGCCGAGGCCGTCAAGAAGATCCAGGCCTACGCCGACGAGGTCGCCAAGGACGACTCGATCAAGCACTACAAGCACCAGTAACGGCACCGGAAACCCAATTTCCGCAACGGCACCGGAGTGGCGATGCAGCACGGCAAGTACCGGTTCATCGTGGGCTTCCTCGCGCTGCCCCTGGGACTGTACGCGCTCTTCGTGATCTGGCCGTTCATCCAGTCCATTTACTACTCGTTCACGGACTGGACCGGCCTGAGTCCCGAATTCAAGATGGTCGGTTTCGACAACTACAACCGGATGCTCGACGACGAGATCTTCTGGAAGTCGTTGCAGCACAGCCTGCTGTTCGCGCTCCTGCTGCCGGTCGTGACGATCGGCCTGGCACTGTTCTTCGCCTTCATGATCAACGTAGGCGGCAGAAAGAGGAAGAACGGCCCGGTCGTTTCCGGCGTCCGCGGCTCCTCCTTCTACAAAATCGTCTACTTCTTCCCGCAGGTCCTCTCGATCGCCATCGTCGCGCTGCTGTTCGCGTTCGCGTACAACCCGGACAGCGGCGCGATCAACTCGGTCCTGCGCGGAATCGGCCTCGGCGACGTCCAGCCCCTGTGGCTCGGCGACCCCGACCTGGCGCTGTGGGCCGTGATGGCGGTGCTCGTCTGGTCCACGGTCGGCTTCTTCGTGGTCCTCTTCTCCGCCGGCATGGCCTCCATCCCGGCGGAGATGTACGAGGCGGCGCTCCTGGACGGCGCGAACCGGGTCACCACGTTCTTCCGCGTCACGCTGCCCCTGCTCTGGGACACCGTGCAGTCGGGCTGGGTCTACATGGGCATCCTCGCCCTGGGCGCCGAGTCGTTCGCGGTCGTGCAGATCATGACGACCGGGCCGGGCGGTCCCGACTACTCGACCACCGTCATGGTCCTGTACGTGTACCAGAAGGCGTTCCGTGACGGGCAGGCCGCCTACGCCACCACCATCGGTGTCGCCCTGCTCGTCGTCACGCTGGCCTTCGCCGCCGTGGTGATGCGGCTGGGCCGTCGCGAGCGGCTGGAGTACTGATCAGATGAAGACGACCGAAACCCCCGCTCCCCTCCCGGCCGAGTCCGGCGCGCCGATCACCAAGACGGACACGCCACCGCCGCGGCCCCCGAAGGAGAAGAAGGAGGGCACGGTCCTCAACGCCTTCTCCCACGGCATCCTCGTCATCTGGGCGTTCATGGTGGTGATGCCGCTGCTCTGGGCGGTCATGACGTCCTTCAAGGACGACCGATCGATCTTCTCCTCGCCCTGGTCACTGCCGGACACGCTGCACTTCGACAACTGGTCGCGGGCGTGGACCGAGGCCAACATGAGCGACTACTTCCTCAACACGGTCCTCGTGGTCGGCGGTTCCCTCGTCGGCACGCTCGTCCTCGGCTCCATGGCTGCCTACGTCCTGGCCCGTTTCGACTTCCCGGGCAACCGCTTCATCTACTACCTGTTCATCGGCGGCATGAGCTTCCCGATCATGCTGGCGCTGGTCCCGCTGTTCTACGTCGTGAACAACATGGGCCTGCTGAACACCATCCACGGCCTGATCCTCGTCTACATCGCCTACTCGCTGCCCTTCACGGTGTTCTTCCTGACGGCGTTCTTCCGCACGCTGCCGACCTCGATCGCCGAGGCGGCCTTCGTCGACGGCGCCTCGCACAGCCGGACGTTCTTCCAGATCATGCTGCCTATGGCCAAACCCGGCCTGATCAGCGTCGGCATCTTCAACTTCCTGGGCCAGTGGAACCAGTACATGCTCCCCACGGTCCTGAACACCGACCCCGACAAACGCGTCCTCACCCAGGGCCTCGTCCAGCTGGCGGTCAGCCAGGGCTACAAGGGCGACTGGTCGGGCCTCTTCGCGGGCCTGGTGATGGCGATGCTGCCGGTGCTCGCCGCGTACATCATCTTCCAGCGCCAGGTGGTGCAGGGGCTGACGGCGGGTGCGCTGAAGTAACGGCTGCCGGGTCCCAGTACCCGGGCACTCCCAGGTCCTCAAGGCACTGGAGTGGCGCGATCGCCCGCAGCTAGAGCGGCCACGACGCGCCCGGCCCCGACCCACCACACCCCGGCAGGCGCTACGCGCACCCCACCGAAGCAGCCCCAGGCCGCCGCAGGCACCCCGCCCGACCACCGGAGGTACGCGTCGCCCTCTGCAACCACATGCACACACCCTGAATCGGTTCAACCTCTTGACGGGAGGCGACCCGAACGGCTCAGCTTAGAGTTCACTAGTTGGACATTGACGGGGCCTCATCGAAGCGGCCCCGCGCGCAGGAGGTCGTCGTGGAGACTCCGGGGTCGCAGTCGTCGCTGCACCGAGCCAACCTGGAGCGGGTCGTACGAGCCGTGCGCCTGGCGGGCTCCCTCACCCAGGCCGAGATCGCGCGGACGACGGGCCTGTCCGCCGCGACGGTGTCCAACATCGTCCGGGAGTTGAAGGAAGGCGGCACGGTCGAGGTCACACCCACCTCGGCGGGCGGCCGCAGGGCCCGCAGCGTGTCCCTCAGCGGGGACGCCGGCATCGTCATAGGGGTCGACTTCGGCCACACCCACCTGCGCGTCGCCATCGGCAACCTCGCCCACCAGGTGCTCGCCGAAGAGTCCGAGCCACTCGACGTCGACGCCTCGTCGACCCAGGGCTTCGACCGGGCGGAACAGCTGGTCAGCCGCTTGATCGAGGCCACCGGCGTCGACCGGACCAAGATCGCCGGCGTCGGCCTCGGCGTGCCCGGCCCGATCGACGTGGAGTCCGGCACCCTCGGCTCGACCGCGATCCTCCCCGGCTGGACGGGGACGAAGCCCGCCGAGGAGCTCCACGGCCGCCTCGGCGTGCCCGTGCACGTGGACAACGACGCCAACCTCGGCGCCCTCGGCGAGATGGTCTGGGGCAGCGGCCGCGGCGTGCGCGACCTGGCGTACATCAAGGTCGCCAGCGGTGTCGGCGCGGGCTTGGTGATCAATGGCAAGATCTACCGCGGCCCGGGCGGTACCGCCGGAGAAATCGGACATATTACACTCGACGAATCCGGCCCCGTCTGCCGCTGCGGAAACCGCGGCTGCCTGGAGACCTTCGCGGCCGCGCGCTACGTGCTCCCGCTCCTCCAGTCCAGCCACGGCACCGACCTGACGATGGAAGGCGTCGTACGGCTCGCGCGGGACGGAGACCCGGGCTGCCGTCGGGTGATCGCCGACGTCGGCCGCCACATCGGCAGTGGAGTCGCCAATCTCTGCAACCTGCTGAACCCGAGCCGAGTGGTCCTCGGCGGTGATCTCGCCGAGGCCGGTGAGCTGGTGCTCGGGCCGATCCGGGAGTCCGTGGGCCGCTACGCCATTCCCAGTGCGGCACGCCAGCTTTCCGTTCTCCCCGGGGCTCTCGGCGGCCGTGCGGAGGTGCTCGGAGCGCTCGCGCTGGCCCTCAGCGAGATGGGCGATTCAACACTTTTGGACGGCACTGCCGTCGGGGCGCTGCAAGCGGCGACCCCTGCCTTCACTTAGAGAACGGATGGCACCGTTGCCATCTCGTTAAGGATTTACTTCTTGACGTCGCACGTGTGGCCGAGTTGACTTCCAGCCACCTCGGCCGCAATGTCGCGGCCTCGTCAGGGAGGTTTCTGAAGTGAACACGCGTATGCGTCGCGCCGCTGTTGCGATTGCCGCCGGTGCGATGGCCGTTTCGCTTGCTGCCTGTGGCAGCGCCAAGGAGTCGGGCGACAGCGCCGACTCCACCGGGTCCGCCAAGAAGGGCGACGACATCAAGGTCGGCCTGCTCCTTCCCGAGAACGCGACCGCCCGTTACGAGAAGTTCGACCGGCCGCTCATCGAGAAGAAGGTCAAGGAACTCACCAACGACAAGGGTGAGGTCGTCTACGCCAACGCCAAGCAGGACGCCAGCACGCAGAACCAGCAGGTCGACACGATGGTGACCAACAAGGTCGACGTGCTGATCGTGGACGCGGTGGACTCCAAGGCCATCGCCGGCTCGGTGAAGAAGGCCAAGGACGCGGGCATCCCCGTCGTCGCCTACGACCGCCTGGCCGAGGGCCCGATCGACGCCTACACCTCGTTCGACAACGAGACCGTCGGCAAGACCCAGGGCGAGGCCCTGCTGAAGGCCCTGGGCGACAAGGCCAAGGACGGCCAGATCGTCATGATGAACGGGTCGTCCACCGACCCGAACGCCGCCCAGTTCAAGAAGGGCGCCCACTCCGTCCTCGACGGCAAGGTGAAGGTCGGCCGCGAGTACGACACCAAGGAGTGGAAGCCGGAGAACGCCAACTCCAACATGGAGGGCGCCATCTCCGCCCTCGGCAAGGACAAGATCGTCGGCGTCTACTCCGCCAACGACGGCATGGCGGGCGGCATCATCACCGCCCTGAAGGCGGCCGGCATCGCCGACATCCCCGTCACCGGCCAGGACGCCGAACTCGCGGGCGTGCAGCGCATCGTCACCGGTGAGCAGTACATGAGCGTCTACAAGCCCTACCCGCAGGAGGCGGACGTCGCGGCCGAGATGGCCGTCGCCCTCGCCCAGGGCAAGTCGCTCGACTCGATCGCCAAGGACAAGGTCGACAGCCCGACCACCAAGGCCATCCCGTCCGTCCTGGTCCCGGTCGTCTCGCTGACCAAGGACAACATCAACGACACCGTCATCAAGGACGGCATCTACACCGTGAGCGAGATCTGCTCCGGCAAGTACAAGGCCGCCTGCGACAAGATCGGCCTCAAGTAGGCGATCGGGATCGGCCTCAAGTAGGCAATCGGTCTCAGGCAGGCAGTCGCCAGGTCCCTGAGGGAGTACGGGAGTCCGTGTCCGGACTCCCGCCACTCCCGTACGGGACCCGCTGCCCCGAGTTCCTCCGGCGCCCCGCCATACCAGCCCCGCAAGCTACGCGGGGCGCCGGAGTGATCACTCCTCCCACACTTCTGCACAACCTCCCGCCGGGTCAGGCGGCGAAGGAGATGGTTCACGTGTCCGCTACGCCCGTGCTGGCGTTGCGCGGGGTCTCCAAGCGGTTCGGTGCCGTACAGGCGCTCACCGACGTAGAGCTTGAGGTCCACGCCGGTGAGGTGGTCGCCCTGGTCGGCGACAACGGCGCCGGAAAGTCCACGCTGGTCAAGACGATCGCCGGCGTGCACCCCATCGATGAGGGCGTCATCGAATGGGACGGCAGGTCCGTCCAGATCAACAAACCGCACGACGCCCAGAACCTGGGCATCGCGACCGTCTACCAGGACCTCGCGCTGTGCGACAACATCGACGTCGTCGGCAACCTCTACCTGGGCCGGGAGATCCGCAAGCGCGGTGTCCTGGACGAGGTGGAGATGGAGCGCCGCTCCCGCGAGCTCCTCGACACGCTGTCGATCCGCATCCCCAGCGTCCGCATCCCGATCGCCTCGCTGTCCGGCGGCCAGCGCCAGACCGTGGCCATCGCCCGGTCCATGCTCGGCGAGCCCAAGCTGGTCATCCTCGACGAGCCCACCGCCGCCCTCGGCGTCGAGCAGACCGCGCAGGTCCTCGACCTGGTCGAGCGGCTGCGCGAGCGCGGCCACGCCGTGATCCTCATCAGCCACAACATGGCTGACGTCAAGGCCGTCGCGGACAAGGTCGCCGTACTGCGCCTCGGGCGCAACAACGGCATCTTCGAGGTCAAGTCGACCTCGCAGGAAGAGATCATCTCCGCCATCACCGGCGCCACCGACAACGCCGTGACCCGCCGTGCGGCGCGCACGAACGGGGAGGGTTCCAAGTGAGCATCGACAAGACCTCCGCGGCCACGGGAGCCCCCGAAGACCACGTCGTGGAGAACCCCGAGGCGGCCAAGGCGGCCGTGACGGTCGTCGACCCCCGGCTGCTGGTGCGCGAGCAGGGCCTCGCCGGCTACGTCACCGAGTTCAAGCGCAAGATGAAGTCCGGAGACCTGGGCTCCATCCCGGTCGTCATCGGCCTGGCGATCATCTGGATCATCTTCACGAGCCTGAACTCCAACTTCCTCACCGCGGGCAACCTGTCCGACATGTCCGTCGCCATGGTCGGCACGGGCATGATCGCCGTCGGCATCGTGTTCGTGCTGCTGCTGGGCGAGATCGACCTGTCGGTCGGCTCGGTCAGCGGTGTGGCGGGTGCGAGCTTCGCCGTGCTGAACGTCACCAACGGCATGAACGAGTGGCTCGCCTTCCTGCTGGCCATCGTCACCGGCACGGTCGCCGGCGCGCTGCACGGCTTCTTCTTCGCGAAGATCGGCGTTCCCGCGTTCGCCGTCACCCTGGCCGGACTGCTGTTCTGGAACGGCTTCATGCTCCAGATCCTGGGTGACAACGGCACGATCAACCTCGACCCGGACGGGGTCGTGGCCCAGCTGACCAGCTACTACTTCTCGGACGTGGCCGCCGCCTACGGGCTGGCCGCGGTGGTGACCGCAGGGTTCTTCCTCAGCTCCTTCCTGGGCAACCGGCGCCGGGAGGCAGCGGGGGTGCCGTCGCGGCCGCTGAGCGAGACCATCGTGCGGACGGTGCTGCTGGCGGTCGTCGCGTTCGCCGTCGCCATCGTCTTCAACCAGTACAAGGGCCTGCCGCTGGCCGTGGTAATCTTCATCGTGGTGTTGCTGGTCACGGACTTCGTGCTGCGGCGCACGGCGTACGGCCGGAAGGTGTTCGCGCTCGGTGGCAGCGTCGAGGCGTCGCGCCGGGCCGGTATCAACGTGGAGATGGTCCGGATCTCGGTCTTCGCGATCTCCGGGACGTTCGCGGCGGTCGGCGGTCTGTTCATCGCGTCGAAGATCGCCGCGGCGAACCAGGGTGCCGGTGGCGGTGACCTGCTGATGAACGCGATCGCCGCCGCGGTGATCGGCGGTACGTCGCTGTTCGGCGGTCGTGGGCGGACGTGGAACGCGCTGCTCGGTGTGCTGGTGATCGTGTCGATCCAGTACGGGCTCGCCCTGGAGGGCATCGCTTCTCCCGTGCAGTACATGATCACCGGTGGTGTGCTGTTGGCCACGGTGGTGATCGACGCGGTGACGCGCAAGACGCAGAAGACCGCAGGGCGCGCGTAGCTCCGAAGAACATGACCGTGCCCGGCACCGTGAGTGCCGGGCACAGTCATGTCGTAGGTGTGGCACAACTTGGGTACAGCCGAACGCGTGACGTACGACGCATGGCCTCGGCGTCGCCCGCGAAGGCGGAACATTAGACTCGACAAGCCCGGCAACAGCTCTACTGCAAGGAGGCACGGGTGCCGCTGCTGACCCGTATCAGGGGACCGCGCGATCTGGACCGGCTCAGCCTGGAGGAGCTGAACCAGCTGGCGGAGGAGATCCGGACCTTCCTTGTCGAAGCGGTCTCCAAGACCGGCGGTCACCTCGGCCCCAACCTCGGCGTGGTGGAGCTCACCATCGCCCTGCACCGGGTCTTCGAATCGCCCAAGGACAAGGTGCTCTGGGACACCGGACACCAGTCCTACGTGCACAAGCTCCTCACCGGCCGTCAGGACTTCTCCAAGCTGAAGATGAAGGGCGGCCTGTCCGGCTACCCCTCGCAGGCCGAGTCCGAGCACGACATCATCGAGAACTCGCACGCCTCGACCGTCCTCGGCTGGGCCGACGGCATCGCCAAGGCCAACGAGCTCCTCGAGCGCGACAGCCACGTCGTCGCCGTGATCGGTGACGGCGCGCTGACCGGCGGCATGGCCTGGGAGGCGCTGAACAACATCGCCGACGCCAAGGACCGGCCCCTCGTCATCGTCGTCAACGACAACGAGCGGTCCTACGCGCCGACCATCGGCGGTCTCGCCAACCACCTCGCGACGCTGCGGACGACGGACGGCTACGAGCGGTTCCTCGCCCGCACCAAGGAGGTGCTGGAGCGCACCCCCGTCGTCGGACGGCCGCTCTACGGCACCCTGCACGGCGCCAAGAAGGGCCTGAAGGACTTCATCGCCCCGCAGGGCATGTTCGAGGACCTCGGCCTGAAGTACGTCGGCCCGATCGACGGACACGACCTGGAGGCCCTGGAGTCCGCGCTCGCGCGGGCCAAGCGGTTCGGCGGGCCGGTCATCGTGCACTGCCTCACCGAGAAGGGCCGCGGCTACCAGCCCGCCCTCCAGGACGAGGCCGACCGCTTCCACGCCGTCGGCAAGATCCACCCCGACACGGGCCTGCCGATCGCCTCCTCCGGCGCCGACTGGACGTCCGTGTTCGGCGAGGAGATGGTCAAGCTCGGCGAGGAGCGCGAGGACATCGTCGCCATCACCGCCGCCATGCTCCAGCCGGTGGGCCTGGACAGGTTCGCCAAGCGCTTCCCCGAACGGGTCTACGACGTCGGCATCGCCGAGCAGCACGGCGCCGTGTCCGCGGCGGGCCTGGCGACGGGCGGTGTGCACCCGGTGTTCGCGGTGTACGCCACGTTCCTCAACCGCGCCTTCGACCAGGTGCTGATGGACGTGGCCCTGCACAAGTGCGGGGTGACCTTCGTCCTGGACCGGGCCGGTGTCACCGGCACGGACGGGGCGTCCCACAACGGCATGTGGGACATGTCGATCCTCCAGGTCGTGCCGGGGCTGCGGCTGGCCGCGCCGCGTGACGCCGACCAGGTCCGTGCCCAACTGCGCGAGGCCGTCGCGGTCGATGACGCGCCGACCGTGGTCCGCTTCTCCAAGGGCGCCGTCGGTCCCGCCGTTCCCGCCGTGGGCCGCGTCGGCGGCATGGACGTGCTGCGCGAGCCCGGCACCGACCGGCCCGATGTGCTGCTGGTCTCCGTCGGCGCCCTCGCGCCGATGTGCCTGGAGATCGCCGGTCTGCTCGACAAGCAGGGCATCTCCACCACCGTCGTCGACCCGCGCTGGGTCAAACCCGTCGACGAGGCCATGGCCCCGCTCGCCGAGCGGCACCGCGTGGTCGTCACCGTCGAGGACAACAGCCGGGTCGGTGGTGTCGGTTCGGCGATCGCGCAGGCGCTGCGTGACGCGGGCGTCGACGTGCCGCTGCGCGACTTCGGCATCCCGCCGCGCTTCCTCGACCACGCCTCGCGCGCCGAGGTCATGGCCGAGATCGGCCTCACGGCACCGGACATCGCCCGGCAGGTGACCGGGCTGGTCGCCAAGCTGGACGGCCTCCCCCACTCTCGGCTGCGCTCGAGCGGGGGGACCCCCACCGAGCACTCCGCGGCCGACGCCGTCGACTCCGTGGAACCCGCGCGCGACTGACACCGCTGAATGGGCCGGTTCGACCACCGTGAAGGGTGGTGGAACCGGCCCATTGGCGTGAATGCGTCCGTGCCGGGGCATACGGATGGTGCCCCCTCTCGATCATGTCGAGGACGACAAGCGTGGGAGGTACCCCGTGAGCAGTACCCTCTTCCGGACGAAGAAGGTCGAGCAGTCCATCCTCGACACCGAGGAGCCAGAGCACGCGCTCAAGAAATCCTTGTCCGCGCTGGATCTGACCGTCTTCGGCGTCGGCGTGATCATCGGCACCGGCATCTTCGTCCTCACCGGAACGGTCGCGAAGAACAACGCCGGTCCCGCGACGGCTCTGGCGTTCGTCGCGGCCGGCGTCGCCTGCGCCCTGGCCGCTCTCTGTTACGCCGAGTTCGCGTCGACGGTCCCGGTCGCCGGGTCCGCCTACACGTTCTCGTACGCCTCCCTCGGTGAACTGTCCGCCTGGATCATCGGCTGGGACCTGGTTCTGGAGTTCGCACTCGGTACGGCGGTGGTGGCCGTCGGCTGGTCGGGCTACATCCAGTCGCTCATGGACAACGCGGGCTGGGCGATGCCCGCGGCCCTGGGCAGCAGAGAGGGCTCCGACGTCTTCGGCTTCGACCTCCTCGCCGCCGCGCTCGTCCTCGTTCTCACGGGCATCCTCGTCCTCGGCATGAAGCTGTCCGCGCGGATCACGTCGATCGTCGTCGCCATCAAGGTGACGGTCGTCCTCGTCGTGATCATTGCGGGCGCGTTCCTGATCAAGGGCGAGAACTACGACCCGTTCATCCCGAAGGAGCAGCCCGTGGAGGCCGGGGCGAGTCTCGACTCCCCGCTGATCCAGCTCATGTTCGGCTGGGCGCCCTCCAACTTCGGCGTGATGGGCATCTTCACCGCCGCGTCGGTCGTGTTCTTCGCGTTCATCGGCTTCGACGTCGTGGCCACGGCGGCGGAGGAGACCCGGAACCCGCAGCGCGACATGCCGCGCGGCATCCTCGGCTCGCTGTTCATCTGCACCGCGCTGTACGTCGCCGTGTCGATCGTCGTCACGGGTATGCAGCACTACAGCCGGCTGTCCGTCGACGCGCCGCTCGCCGACGCGTTCAAGGCCACCGGGCATCCCTGGTACGCGGGATTCATCAGCTTCGGCGCCGCGGTCGGTCTGACGACGGTGTGCATGATCCTGCTGCTCGGGCAGACCCGGGTGTTCTTCGCGATGAGCCGCGACGGGCTGCTGCCCCGCTTCTTCTCCCGCGTCCACCCGCGGTTCAAGACCCCGCACCGGCCGACCATCCTGCTCGGCGTGGTCATCGCAATCCTGGCCGGTTTCACTCCGCTGACGGAGCTCGCCGCCCTGGTGAACATCGGCACGCTGTTCGCCTTCGTGGTCGTCGCGATCGGCGTGGTCATCCTGCGTCGGACCCGTCCCGACCTGCCCCGGTCCTTCCGCACCCCCTGGGTGCCGGTCATCCCGATCCTGTCGGTGTGCGCCTCGCTGTGGCTGATGATCAACCTGCCCGCCGAGACGTGGGTGCGGTTCGGCATCTGGATGGCCGCCGGGTTCGTCGTGTACTTCCTGTACGGCCGCACACACAGCCGCCTCGCGAAGGGCGAGGAGACAAGGCCCGAGCAGACGCTCTAGCCGCCGGCGGTCGGGCGGGGTGCCTGCGGCGGCCTGTGCGGCTTCGGTGGGGGTGCGTGTAGGTGAGCTGCGGGCAGTCGTGCCTCCCCCAGTGCCTTAAGGGCCTGGGAGGTACCCCCAGGGCGGCACGGGTGGGCGCAGCGGCACCCCGTTCCGCCGGGCTGCGGACCCACCCCGCCCCGGCAGGAGTTGGCGGCACCCCGCAACGCCGGGTTGCGACACAGCCCGCCCCGGCAGAAACGCCCCCGCACCTACGGCCGTACCGACCGCGGTCCCGTCACCTCCGCCCCCAGCTCCCCGACCCGCCTCCGTAGCTCCCGGTCCGCCGTGACCACCAGAACCGGACGCGCACCCGCCCCCGCGACCACGTCCACGATGTGGTCGTCGCCACTGCCCGCCGCCGACTCCACCCGCACCCCGGCCACGGACTCCACCCCCCGCGCCGCCCCCTCCACCACGAGCACGACCTCCACCGGCCCGTCCACCCCCGGCACCCCGTCCGACGCCAACCGGTCCCGCAACCGCTCCGCCGCCCCCTTCCGGTCGCGCCACCAGCCGTCGGGCACCGAGCCGACGACGTTCGCGGCGTCGACGACGACAAGCAGGGGAGCGTTGCTGTTCATGTGGCCAGGGTCGCACGGCGGATCTCGGCCAGGCAGGGGCGGGCGCGGCGGCCGGCCACCCCGCCCGCGTAAAGTGAACTGGTGAACGGCGACTGGCTCATCCGCGGCCGCGACGGCCGCCTCACCGTCTACCTGCCCTCCGGCGACGCCGTCCTGTGCCGTGCGGAACGCGGCCCCGCCGGCTCCTGGGACGCACCCCGAACCGTCGGCGGCACCCAGAAGCTGCACCCGGGTGTCGCGGTCGGCCAGGGTGCCGACGGCTACGCCCATCTGGCCGCCTGGCGGCCCACCGTGCCGGGCGAGTCGGGACTCGTGCACTCCACCCACTTCCGGCCCCGGCTCGCGCCCCTGGACTGGGTCCCGATCGGCCACCCTGACAAGAAGGGCGACCGGACGGGCCCGCCGGCCGTCGCCGTGGACTCCGCGGGGCGCGCCTACGTCTTCGTCCGCAACAACGGCGGCGGGGTGAGCCTGCGCAACCAGAAGGTGAAGGGCGGCTGGGGGCCCTGGCAGAACCTGGAGGGGCACGACGTCGAGGGGGAGTTGGCCGCGGTGACGGGGGAGTCGGGGATGGTCGAGGTGTACGCGTCCGGGCCGGGTGGGATCGTGCACTGGCGGCAGGAGGAACACGGAAAGACGCCGGTGCGGACCGAGGGCGTGGAGGTGGCGGTCCGGGCGGGGACGCTCCGGGCCCTTTCCACGTCCGCCGAGCACACCACCCTCTTCTTCACGGACGTCTCCGGCGACCTGTGCGCCTGGCGCCCGGGGGAGAAGCCGGTGACGCTCATCGCCTCCGCCGGGCCGGGGTCCGTGTCCGCCGTGCGCTGTGAGATCGAGGGGCACGACTGCACCGTGCTCGCCCAGCGGTCGTCGAGCGGCCGGGTCGCCTTCGCCGCCTATCCGACCGAACTGGAGTCCGCCGGGGCCTGGTGGACCGAGTCAGGCCCCCAACTGCCCGCCGACGCCACGGTGTCGCTGGCGCTCGACGAGCACGACGAGGTCGTCGCGGCCTCCCTCTCCCCGTCGACCGGGAAGCTGCTGCTCACCCGCCGCAAGGACGAGCCGGGGCTCGCGCTGGAGGCCTGGCGGGAGATCTGACATCCCGTTCCTTATGAGGCTCTCGTCGCTTTCGAGACAGCACGTGTGCCGAGGGTTGTCCGGATGTGTGCGTGACGAGATGCACCTCGGGTGAACATGGTCAAGAGGTGTAGGTCTTGTTAACCTCCTCGCACTGTTCGATTTGCTGGGGGGCCGGTTGTCGCTGCGTCTGGCCGGGGCCGCGGCAACGGGGTTGGGGAATGATGTCGTGAGCAGATCCTCCACGGTGGATCTTGTCGTTGTCGGACTCGGTTACGTGGGGCTTCCGTTGGCCCGGTCCGCGGCCGCGGCGGGCCTGAAGGTGGTCGGTCTCGACCGCAGCCGACGGGTGGTCGACGATCTGAACGCCGGCCGCTCGCACGTGGACGACATCACCGACTCCGACGTGCGCGGCATGCTGGAGCGGGGCTTCGAGGCCACCGACCGGGCCGCGGTCATCGCCGACGCCGCCGCGGTCGTGGTGTGTGTGCCGACGCCGCTCACCGACCACGGCGCTCCGGACCTCGGCGCGGTGCACGCCGCCGTGGACGACATCGCCGCCCATCTCCGGGCCGGTACGCTCGTGGTGCTGGAGTCGACGACGTACCCGGGCACCACCGACGAGGTCGTCAGGCCCCGTCTGGAGGCCGGCGGGCTGCGCGTCGGCGTCGACTTCCACCTCGCCTTCTCCCCGGAGCGCATCGACCCGGGCAACGCCTCCTACGGGCTGGAGAACACGCCCAAGGTCGTCGGCGGCAGCACGGCCGACTGCACCAAGGCCGCCCGCGCCCTCTACGAGCGTTTCGTGCACCGGGTCGTCGAGGCCAAGGGCACCCGCGAGGCCGAGATGGCCAAGCTGCTGGAGAACACCTACCGGCACGTCAACATCGCGCTCGTCAACGAGATGTCGATGTTCTGCCGGGAGATCGGTGTCGACCTGTGGGACGCGATCCGGTGCGCGTCGACGAAGCCGTTCGGGTTCGCGCCCTTCCACCCCGGCCCCGGCGTCGGCGGGCACTGCATCCCGATCGACCCCAACTACCTGTCGTACAAGGTCCGTTCGCTGGGCATCCCGTTCCGGTTCGTGGAACTGGCACAGGAGATCAACCAGCGGATGCCCGTGCACGTCGTCAACCGGGCGGCCGACCTCCTCAACGACCAGGGCAAGGCCGTGCGCGGCTCGCGTGTCCTGCTGCTCGGCGTGACCTACAAGCCGGACATCTCCGACCAGCGCGAGAGCCCGGCGACACCCGTCGCGGAGAACCTGCTCGCGCGCGGTGCCGAACTCGTCTACTTCGATCCGCGGGTCGAGGACTGGCACGTCGGCGATGTGCCCGTCGAGCGTGCCGTCGACTACCTCGCCGCCGCCGAGGCCGCCGACCTCACCATCCTGCTCCAGCCGCACCGCGAGATCGACCTGGACGTGCTCGCCGACCGGGCCCGGGCGCTCTTCGACACCCGGGGCAGGTCCGCCGATCACCCGCGGGTGGTCAAGCTGTGACAGCCGAGGACACGTACATACCCGGGGCCGTCGACTCCGGCGGCCGTCGCGCGCACCGCAAACGGCGGCACCTGAAGGTCTCGTACTTCGTCTTCCTGTGCCTGGCCGCGCTCATCGCGACCCGGCTCGACGCCGGTTCGCTGCACCTGTACTCCATGGGTGCCATGGGCCTGCTGTCCCTGAAGATGTTCGGCGCCCTCTTCTACCGTCCGGCCAAGGCCGGGCGGGAGGAACTGGAGTACCTGGAGAACGCCTGGGTCACCGCGGTCATCCCGATCTACAACGAGGACCCGGTGATGTTCGAGCAGGGCATGCGCAGCCTCCTCGCGCAGAGCCGGCTGCCGAACGAGATCCACATCATCGACGACGCCAGCGCCGACGCCTCCGGCATCCGCGCGGCGAAGAAGATGCGCCGCGAGTTCGAGGCCAAGGGCGTCAAGTACACCGTCAGCGTGCAGCCCGAGAACAAGGGCAAGCGCGAGGCGCTCGCGCTGGGCTTCGAGGCCGCGCCGTACTCCGACATCTTCCTGTGCGTCGACTCGGACACCGTGCTGTCCCGGGACACCGTGCGCGAACTGCTGCTGCCGCTGGCCGACGAGAAGATCATGGCCTCCACCGGCATGGTGCTGGCGCTCAACCACGACAGCAACATCTTCACCCGCCTCCAGGACCTGCGCTACGGCAACTCCTTCCTCTTCGAGCGGGCCGCCTACTCCCGGCTGAAGTCGGTCCTGTGCTGCTGCGGCGCGCTCTCCGCGTACCGCGGCACGCTGGTGCGCAAGTACCTGCCGGACTTCCTCAACCAGCAGTTCCTGGGCAAGCCGGCCGTCTTCGGCGACGACCGCCGCATGACCAACTACTGCCTGATGGAAGGCCAGGTCGTCTTCCAGGAGACGGCCGTCGGCTACACCGCCGTCCCCGAGAAGCTGCCGCACTTCCTGCGCCAGCAGGTCCGCTGGAACAAGTCCTTCTTCCGCGAGTCCCTGTGGGCGTTCCGGCACCAGAAGAAGTACCGGCCCGCCTTCTGGCTGACCTGCATGGAACTCGCGCTGTGGCTGGTCTTCGGCTCGGCGATGTTCTACTCGATGGTCGTCCTGCCCATCATCAAGCCCGAGCAGTTCGTCCACCACATCGGCGACTACCTGATCTTCATGGTGCTGATGGGCTATCTGCGCAATGTGCGCTACCTCGACTTCCCGCGCCGGGGCATGGGCTTCGTCAAGCGGTTCGGCATGTTCCTGCTCGCGCCGGTCTACGGCGTGATCCAGCTGACCCTGCTGACCCCGCTGCGGTTCTACGCCCTGTTCACGCTGCACAAGGGCAGTTGGGGCACCCGCCAGGGCGGTGTCGAGGTGTCCGTGGCCGGTGACCACGAGTCCGAGGTGACGGAGATCTTCGAGGAAGAGGACCCGTACTCCGACAAGAAGGTCACCGAGACGCTCCAGCTCATGCGTCTGGAGGGCGTGGCCCTGCGCACCCGGCCCCGCCCGTCCGGCGGCATCCCGGCCCAGCCGCAGCCCATCCCGGGCTACGACGAGGAGCAGCACGCGGCCGTCCCGCAGCAGCGCGTGAGCTGGGGGACGCCGGAACCGGCCGGTCAGCAGCAGTGGCAGGGCGGCTACGACGGTTACCGCGACCCGTACCAGCAGCAGTACCCGGGCCAGGGCCACGACCCCCGGCAGGGCGGATACCCGCACCCGGACCCCTCCTGGCAGCAGGGCCCGGGCCAGGGACAGGGATACGGGCAGGGCGGCGGCTGGTAGCCCGTGTCCGTGAGACGGGCATGAGAGAGGGGCGGCCGGGGGGCCGCCCCTCTCTCATGTGTCCGGTCTCATGTGTCCGGGCCTCAGGTGTACGAGGCCATCGCCTCCTCGACCGTCAGCACCGGGATGTCCCGGTCGTCGATCGCCTTCATCAGCGTCTCCAGGCCCGCCTTGCCGATCTCGGTGCTCGTCGCCGGGGCGCCCTCGGTGACCTTGTGCAGACAGAGGATCAGCCAGTCACCGCTGTTCACACAGCGGTCGAGCCGGCCGCCCGCGCCCGTCAGCTTCGACAGCGCCGTACCGCCGATGCCGGTGCCGTCGTTGATGCCGGTCAGCGCCTTGAGACGGTACGGCATCGCCGGGGCGAACGACTCGATCGTCTCGGAGATGATCGACCGGGCCGTGGTGAAGTGCCGGCTCGCGATCTGGTCGACCGGGACACCGTCGGTCGTCTTCTGGAACGCGCCGTGCGGATAGGCGAAGTGCTCGCTGGTGAAGCCGTTGGACACCAGCCACTCGCGCAGCTTCCGGAAGTCGTCGTCGGCCTCCTCGGCGGTGAGCTTGGGATAGCTCGCCGTGTGGACGGCGTTCGCGTACGAGTGGCCCGCCATCTCCCAGCCGGAGAAGTCCTGCATCGAGCGCATCTGGTTGAGCGTCAGGAAGTTGCCCGTGCCGATGGCGTCGGCGATGTTGTAGACCGTGCCGGGGAAGCCGTAGCGGTCCATGACCGGACGGGCCAGGTCGTGGATCGACTTGTGGGAGTCGTCGAAGGTGATCGAGACGACGCCCTTGGGGAAGACCGAGACGGTGTCCGGTATCAGCTCGACGGCCTGGAGCCGGTACGTCACCGGGCCGCCCGCGTTGTCGTACACGGCGAACGACATGTCGGTGAAGCCGGTCTTGGTGGACGGCTTGCCGTCGGCGCCGATGGAGTACGTGCCGGCCGCCGCGTTGACGTCGGCCCACTGGAGGTGGACCGTCACCCACTCCCCGGACTGGACGTAGTTGGCCGCCGTCTTGGAGTGGGTGTGCAAGGTCCAGGCGAAGTGGTTCGCGAGGGAGCCGCTGCCCAGGTAGAAGACCATCTTGGCCAGGTTCGTCACGTCGTCGACGCGGAACACGAGCCGGATCATCTTGCCGCTCATGCTCACGGAGGGCATGCCGGTCTTGCGGACGTAGGACTGCTTGCCGCTGCCGTTCGTGGTCACCCGGACCGACTGGGTGCCGCGCACGAAGACGGACTTGTCGTTCGCCTCGGCCGACGCGGTGCCCGCGCCCCCCGGCGTCCAGCCGTGGGAGGCCTGGAACTGCTGGGACCAGCTCGCCCTGCGGTACTTGGGGCGGCGGCCGGAGGGGGCGTAGAGGGGAGGCGTGGAGAGGCCTCCGATGGCCCCCTCGGCGGCCGGCGCGGCGGCGGGCTGTGCCACCACCTGGCCCAGCCACGCGCCGCCGCCGGCCATCGCGACGCCTCCTGTGCCACCCATCAGCAGCGCGGAACGCCGGCTCACCACCGGCTTGTTCTCCGCAGCCTCGGCAGCGTGCCTGTGGGCGTTGGACCGCCTTTTCCTCACCGGGACTCCCGAACCGTGTCGAAGTAGTTCATTCCCTGGCCGGTGAAGTCCTCGACCGCGGACCGGACTTCCTTCACCGACAGGGATTCGTTCGCGTTGTAGTAGAGCCAGTCGATCTTCATGTCCCACGCGCGGTCGCCCTTGAACGGCAGATCCACGAACCAGTGGTTGAAGTTCACGGACATTCCGGAGCGCGGGGCGTACTTGCCGTCGCTGGAGAAGAGCTTCTCGCCGTCCATGCGGTAGGTGACGAGGTCGCCCTCGACGGTGATCATCATGGTGTGCCAGCCGTCGAGGCTCTTGCCGGTCGTCCTGTAGACGCGGTCGTTGCTCTCGTGGTCGTACCAGGAGACGGTGTCGAGCTTGGGACCGGGGCGGCCCCAGCCGCCGTTCGGCATGTACTCGTTGTCGAGCTCGCTGTACTTCGTGCCGCTGCCGCCGATCGTGTAGAAGGTCTGGTTGACGTGGTCGCCGCCCTCGCCCTTCGCCGGATCGTCGCTGAAGTGGATACGGGCCGCGTAGGTGCCGTCGCGGAACTCGCCGCTCCGGGTGCCCAGACTCGCCTGCTTCGTGCCCGACCTGGTGCCGTCCGTGCTCGCCCGCAGGTTGAGCACCGGGCCGTCGCGCAGGGCGCCCTGGGCGGTGGGGAAACTGACGTTCTCCGCCGCCCAGGTGTTCTCGATGCCGGGGCCGCCCTTGCTGGTGCGGACCAGCCAGCCGTGCTTGAACAGAGCCGGGTCCTTGGGGCCCTGGTAGCTGAAGTCGTCGAACAGCACCCCGGCCGGGGGCGCCGGCACCGCGTCGGGTGCGGCCTTCGCCGAGGCCTTCTTCTCGTCGCTCGCCTTGGTGCCGTCCGGCTCCTCACCCCAGGCGAGGACGCCCCGCTTGTACGCGGTGACCTTCTCCGCCTCCTTGTAGGACGTCATCTCCGCGTCGAAGGAGCGGTCGTCGGACTGCTTCAGCCGCTTGTGGTCGGTGCGGAAGAGCTGGAGGTCGATGCCCTTGCTGTTGGCGCCCGGCTTCAGGCTGCCCGCGCCGGCCGTGAACCTGACCTCCAGGTAGTGGTCGGCGGTGTCGGTCGCCTTGTCCATGGCGACGACCCGGCCGGCGACGTGCGAGCAGCCGAAGGCGGCGTTGACGCAGTTGAAGGCGTACGACGAGGGGCCCGGGGCGCCGTCGGCCGTGAAGTAGTACCGGAGCGTCACATCGCTCAACGGCAGTGCCTTCTCGGTGTCGTTGAAGACCTCGAACGACGGCTTGGCCGCCGCGGCCGTGGCCGGAGTGCCGGTCCGGTAGCGGACCTTGAGCTCGGGCGGGTCCGGGTTCGCCGCCTTCCACACGGGATACAGCGCCGTGCCGCCGGCGGCGACCACCGCCACCAGGAGCAGGAGCCTGACCTTGGGCCAAACCCGGCGTCGGGGTGGTCGGCGGCGGGAGGACGCCACGGAGGACTCCTTCGAGGACACCCGGCGGTCTCCGGTGGAGACCGTCAGAGCCAGGTAAACAATGGTCGGATTGTGTGAGGATCCTATCCGTGGGCCCATGCAGAAGGGGGGCGGGGCATCCGGATCGTTACCGGTCGCCCCACCCCCCTCAGGGGTTACGTGTTACGCGGGGACGCTCGCCACGCCCTGCGCCAGGAACCTCTTGCCGTTGACCCGCTCGGAGACACCCTCGCGGTCCAGGTACGGCGTGATGCCGCCCAGGTGGAACGGCCAGCCGGCGCCCGTGATCAGGCACAGGTCGATGTCCTGCGCCTCGGCGACGACGCCCTCGTCGAGCATGAGCCCGATCTCCTGCGCCACCGCGTCGAGCACCCGCTCGCGGACCTGCTCCTCCGTCAGGACGCTGTCGCCCTGCTTCAGCAGCGCCGCGACCTCCGGGTCCAGCTCCGGCTTGCCGCTGTCGTAGACGTAGAAGCCGCGCTTGCCCGCCTCGACGACCGCCTTGAGGTTCGGGGAGACCGTGAAGCGGTCCGGGAACGCCTTGTTGAGCGTCTCGGAGACGTGCAGGCCGATCGCCGGGCCGACCAGCTCCAGCAGGACCAGAGGGGACATCGGCAGACCGAGCGGCTCGACGCCCTTTTCGGCGACCTCGACGGGGGTGCCCTCGTCGATGATGTTCTGGATCTCGCCCATGAAGCGGGTCAGGATGCGGTTCACGACGAACGCCGGGGCGTCCTTGGTGAGGACCGCGGTCTTCTTCAGCTTCTTGGCGACGGCGAAGGCCGTGGCCAGGGAGGCGTCGTCGGTCTTCTCGCCGCGCACGATCTCCAGCAGGGGGAGGACCGCGACCGGGTTGAAGAAGTGGAAGCCGACGACCCGCTCGGGGTTCTTCAGCTTCGACGCCATCTCCGAGACGGAGAGGGAGGAGGTGTTCGTCGCGAAGATGGCGTGCGCCGGGGCGACCGCCTCGACCTCCGCGAACACCTTCTGCTTGACGCCCATCTCCTCGAACACGGCCTCGATGATGAAGTCCGCGTCCGCGAAGCCCTCGGCCTTGTCCAGGACGCCGGTCACCAGCGCCTTGAGGCGGTTGGCCTTGTCCTGGTTGATGCGGCCCTTGCCGAGCAGCTTGTCGATCTCGGCGTGGACGTAGCCCACACCCTTGTCGACGCGCTCCTGGTCGATGTCGGTCAGCACGACCGGCACCTCCAGGCGGCGCAGGAACAGCAGCGCGAGCTGACTGGCCATCAGACCGGCGCCGACGACACCCACCTTGGTGACCGGGCGGGCCAGGTTCTTGTCCGGGGCACCGGCCGGGCGCTTGTCGCGCTTCTGCACCAGGTTGAAGGCGTAGATGCCGGCCCGCAGTTCGCCGCCCATGATCAGGTCGGCGAGCGCCTTGTCCTCGGCGTCGTAGCCCTGCTGGAGGTCGCCGTTCTTGGCCGCGGCGATGATGTCCAGCGCGCGGTAGGCGGCCGGAGCGGCGCCGTGCACCTTGGAGTCCGCGATGAAACGGCCCTTGGCGACGGCCTGGTCCCAGCCCTCGCCGCGGTCGATCACCGGGCGCTCGACCTCGATCTCGCCCTTGAGGACGGACGCGGTCCAGATCAGCGACTGCTCCAGGAAGTCCGCGCCCTCGAAGATCGCGTCCGCGATCCCGAGCTCGTAGACCTGCTTGCCCTTGAGCTGCTTGTTCTGGTTGAGGCTGTTCTCGATGATCACCGAGACGGCCTTGTCGGCGCCGATCAGGTTCGGCAGCAGCGTGCAGCCGCCCCAGCCCGGGACCAGGCCGAGGAACACCTCGGGGAGCGAGAACGCCGGGAGGGCTGCGGAGACGGTCCGGTAGGAGCAGTGCAGACCGACCTCGACGCCACCGCCCATCGCGGCGCCGTTGTAGTACGCGAAGGTCGGCACGGCCAGCTTGGACAGCCGCTTGAAGACCTCGTGGCCGCCCTTGCCGATGGCGAGGGCGTGCTCGTGCTCCTTGAGGATCTCCACGCCCTTGAGGTCGGCGCCGACCGCGAAGATGAACGGCTTGCCGGTGATGCCGACGCCGACGATCTCGCTGTCCGCGGCCTCCTTCTCGACCTGGTCGATGGCGGCGTTGAGGTTCGCCAGCGAGGCCGGGCCGAAGGTGGTCGGCTTGGTGTGGTCCAGGCCGTTGTCGAGGGTGATGAGGGCGAAGCGCCCGGCACCCGCGGGGAGGTCGAAGTGGCGTACGTGCGCCTGCGTGACGACCTCGTCCGGGAACAGCTCGGAAGCCTGCTTCAGAAGCTCGGCGGTGGTGCTCACTTGTCCCCCTCGAAGTGCGGGTTCTCCCAGATGACCGTTGCGCCCATGCCGAAGCCGACGCACATGGTGGTCAGGCCGTAGCGGACGTGCGGCTGCTCCTCGAACTGGCGGGCCAGCTGCGTCATCAGACGGACGCCGGAGGAGGCCAGCGGGTGGCCGAAGGCGATGGCGCCACCGTACTGGTTGACGCGCTCGTCGTCGTCGGCGATGCCGTAGTGGTCGAGGAAGGCCAGCACCTGGACGGCGAAGGCCTCGTTGATCTCGAACAGGCCGATGTCGGAGATCGACAGACCGGCCTGGGCCAGCGCCTTCTCCGTCGCCGGGATCGGTCCGTAGCCCATGACCTCCGGCTCGACGCCCGCGAAGGAGTAGGAGACCAGGCGCATCTTCACGGGGAGGTCGTTCTCCCGCGCGAAGTCCTCGGAGGCGATGAGCGAGGCCGTGGCGCCGTCGTTCAGACCGGCCGCGTTACCGGCGGTGACCCGGCCGTGCACACGGAACGGGGTCTTCAGGCCCTGGAGGTTCTCCAGCGTCGTGCCCGGGCGCATCGGCTCGTCGGCGGTGACCAGGCCCCAGCCCGTCTCACCGGCCTCGGGGGAGGTGCGGCGCACCGAGACCGGCACCAGGTCGGCCTGGATCTTGCCGTTGGCGTACGCCTTGGCGGCCTTCTCCTGGGAGCGCACGGCGTACTCGTCGGCGCGCAGCTTGGTGATCTGCGGGTAACGGTCGTGCAGGTTCTCCGCGGTCATGCCCATGAACAGGGCCGACTCGTCGACCAGCTTCTCGCTGACGAAGCGCGGGTTCGGGTCGACGCCCTCGCCCATGGGGTGGCGGCCCATGTGCTCGACACCGCCGGCGATGGCGACGTCGTAGGCACCGAAGGCGACGGAACCGGCGACCGTGGTCACGGCCGTCAGGGCGCCCGCGCACATGCGGTCGATGGAGTAACCCGGGACGGACTGCGGCAGGCCGGCGAGGATCCCCGCGGTACGGCCGATGGTGAGGCCCTGGTCGCCGATCTGGGTGGTCGCGGCGATGGCGACCTCGTCGATCTTCTTCGGGTCGAGACCGGGGTTGCGGCGCAGCAGCTCCCGGATCGCCTTCACGACGAGGTCGTCGGCACGGGTCTCGTGGTAGATGCCCTTCGGGCCCGCCTTGCCGAACGGGGTGCGGACGCCGTCTACGAAGACGACGTCCCTGACGGTACGAGGCACGATGGCTCTCCTCCAGGGTCCAGGACGCTGAGCGCTTGCTCATCCCATGCTACTTATGAGTAACGTAGCTGCCCAGTCCTGACATGGCGAGCGGTGAACGTCACATCTCACCGAGGTGGCGCTGTGGACCCTCTCGGCGTCAGCACCGGAGTCGGCACCGGATGCGACCCGGCCGCTTCGTCCCCGGTGATCACCCCGAACAACGTCCGAGCCACCTCCGCTCCAAAACCGTGCACGTCATGACTCATCGCCGACAAGGTCGGATGCGTCAGCCGGCACAGCTGCGAGTCGTCCCACGCCAGCAGCGACACGTCCTCCGGCACCCGCAACCCCATCTCCGCCGCCACCGACAACCCCGCCACCGCCATGATGTCGTTGTCGTACACGATCGCCGTCGGCCGGTCCGGCGGCGCGGCCGTCAGCAGCGACCGCGTCGCCCGCGCCCCCGCGTCGCCCGAGAAGTCGGTCGCGACCTGCCACGCCCCGGCCAGCGCCAGCGCCCCCGCCGCCTCGTCGAACGCGGCCGTCCGGATGGCCGTGTGCCCGAGGGCCGCCGCCCCGCCCACCCGGGCGATCCGCCGGTGCCCCAGCGCCGCCAGATACCGCACCGCCTCCGTCACGGCCGTCGCGTCGTCGGTCCACACGGAGGTGAGCCCTCCGGTCAGCGAGGGATGCCCCACGGCGACCACCGGCAGCCCGAGCCGCTCCACCAGGCCCACCCGGGGATCGTCGGCCCGGAAGTCGACCAGGATCGACCCGCCGATCTGCCGCCCACGCCACCAGGACGCCTGGACCCCCACCTCCTCGTCCAGATTCCGTACGAGTCTCAGCAGCAGGGAACAGGAGTGCTCGGCCAGGACGCTCTCCACGCCCGAGACGAACTCCATGTACCAGGGTTCGAGCCCGAGCACCCGGGCCGGCCGGCACACCGCCAGCCCCACCACGTCCACGCGCGAACCGGCCAGCGTCCGCGCCGTGAGGTTCGGCGCCCAGCCCAGCTCCCGCGCCGCCCGGAAGATCCGGTCCCGGGTCGACTCCGACAGGCCGGGCTTGTGGTTGAAGGCGAGCGAGACGGCACCCTTGGACACGCCGGCGCGCGCGGCGACGTCCTTGATGGTGACGCGGGGGGTCGGCGCTGCCGTCATCGGGTGGGCTCCACGCAGTACAGGGCCGAACGGACGCTCTCCACGTCCGGAGTCTTCCAGCCGCGCACCCCGATGGTCACCTCTTCGCCCGGCAGCAGCGTGACCAGCCCCCGCTCCGCCCGCGCCCCCGGATCCAGCCGGTCGGCCTGGAGCAGCAGGTCCCGGACCAGGGTGCGGGCGGTGACGATGATGCCGCCCGGGGCGAGCGCGACGTCGAACCGGGGGGCGGGGTAAAGGACTTCACGGTCCGGCACCGGGAAGTACAAGGCCCGCAACCTGCCCGGATCCGCGCCCCCGCCCGCTGCCCCGCCCGCGTTCCCGCCCGCATCCGCGACGAGGAACTCCTTCGGCCCGGCCGGCGTCAGCTCGCGCGGGACGTTCACACGTGCCACGCTCCGCCCCCCGGCCGTCACCTCCACCGCCACCTGCCCCAGCACCTCGCCCTCGACGGACATCCGCCGCAGGGTCACCGTCGCCGTCCAGTCCCCGGCGGCCTGGTTGACGGCGGCCAGCACCAGCCCGCCGTCCCGCGCCTGGAGCGTCAGCAGCCGGTCCGCGTACAGCCGCTTCAGCTCGTGGTACAGCGGCTTCTCCCGCCCGTCCCCGTCGACCGCCGCCCAGGAGGTCACCGGCCAGCAGTCGTTGAGCTGCCAGACGACCGTGCCCGCGCACACCGGCCAGTGCGACCGCCAGTGCTCGATCCCGGCGGCGACCGCACGCGCCTGGTTGACCTGCATCAGGTAGTGCCAGCGGTCGAAGTCCCCGTCCGGCACGGCGAAATGCCGCGCCAGCCCCCGCTCCAGCTTCCCGTTGCCGTCGTCGGCCTTCTGGTGGTGCAGCATGCCGGGGGAGTCCGGCGCGAGCTCCTCCCCGGGCAGCGCACGCCGCAGCGTGGCGTACGCGGGCGGCGCCTGCCAGCCGAACTCGGCGACGAACCGGGGCACGCTCAACCGGTAGTCGGCGTAGTCCTCACGGTTCCACACCTCCCAGGAGTGGTGCGTGCCGTGCGCCGGATCGTTGGGATGCCGGTCCCACGAGCCGGACCAGGGACTCCCCGCCGTGTACGGCCGCGTCGGATCCAACTCGGCCACCACGCGCGGCAGTACGCCCAGGTAGTACCCCTCGCCCCAGGAGTCCCCGGCCAGCCGCGGCTCCCAGCCCCAGTCCCGGAAGCCCCACAGGTTCTCGTTGTTGCCGTTCCACAGCACCAGCGACGGATGCGGCATCAGCCGTACGACGTTCTCCCGCGCCTCGGCCTCCACCTCACCCCGCAGCGGCTGTTCCTCCGGGTAGGCCGCGCACGCGAACGGGAAGTCCTGCCAGACCAGGAGCCCGAGTTCGTCGCAGGCGTCGTAGAAGTCCTCGCTCTCGTAGATCCCGCCGCCCCAGACCCGTACGAGGTCCACGCCCGCCCGGGCCGCCTGCTCCAGCCGCTCCCGGTAGCGCTCGCGGGTGATCCGGGACGGGAAGACGTCGTCGGGGATCCAGTTGACGCCCCGGGCGAAGAGCCGCTCGCCGTTGACGACGAGCGTGAAGCCGGTGCCGTGCGCGTCGGACCGTTGATCCAGTTCCACGGTCCGGAAGCCGACCCGCCGGCGCCACACGTCCAGCGTGTCCTCGCCGTGCAGCAGCCGCAACTCCACGTCGTACAACGGCTGTTCGCCGTAACCGCGCGGCCACCACAGCCGGACGTCCGGCACGCGGAGCCGTACCACCCCGCCCGTCCCGTCGATCTCCGCCCGGGCCCGCACTCCGCCCACCGTCGCCTCCAGGGCGAGCGGCGCCTCGACCCGGGTCCTCTCGATGTCCACGGCCAACTCGACGACCCCCACGCCCCCGTCGACGGTGACCAGCGGACGCACCCGGGCGATCCGGGCCGTCGACCAGTGTTCCAGGCGCACCGGCCGCCAGATCCCGGCCGTCACCAGGGTCGGCCCCCAGTCCCAGCCGAAGGAGCAGGCCATCTTGCGCAGGTACTGGTAGGGCTCGGCGTAGGCGGCGGGCCGCTCGCCCAGCCGTCCCCGCACGGCCTCGGCCTCGGCGTAGGCGGAGACGAACCGCACGGACAGCCGCCCGGACAGCCCCGTCACGTCGAACCGGTACGAGCGGTGCATGTTCCGCACCTTGCCCAGCAGCCGTCCGTCCAGGGAGATCTCGGCGACGGTGTCGAGCCCGTCGAAGACCAGGTCGGTCTGCTCCCGCGCGGACGCCCCGGTGAGCTCGCGCTCGTACGTCCAGTCCCGGCGCCCCACCCACGCCACCTCGGACTCGCCCAGGCCCAGGAACGGGTCCGGAATCACCCCGGCCGCCATCAGGTCGGTGTGCACGCAGCCCGGCACCGAGGCCGGGAGCGCGTCCGGCTCGTGCCGCAGGATCCATCCGTCGCCGAGCGGTGTGGCCTCCAGCATGCGCACTCCCTTAACCGGTTCAGTGATGAGTCGAGTACAGGTTTCGCATCGTTGGCGGGAATGGGACTTTACCGGTTGAGGAAAGCGCTGTCAGAGTGCCGAACCAGCCATACCGCACGTGCTCTTCCGTCCCGAGTTCCTCTCCGCGAACGGAGCTGATGCACATGAACCGCCGTACTGTCCTCGCCCTCGCCGTGGGCGCAGCCCTGCTGGCCTCGGGCTGTACCGGCACCGGAGGCACCTCGAAGGGCGCGGACGCCGACGCGCCCGACGATCCCGCCAAGGTCGACGGGACCATCACCGTCCTCACCCATCGGACCGACCTCGTGCAGGACGGGACGATGAAGAAGTACGCCGCCGAGTTCAACAAGACCTATCCCAAGGTGAAGGTCGAGTTCGAGGGCCTCACCGACTACGAGGGCGAGGTCAAGATCCGTATGAACACGGAGAACTACGGCGACGTCCTGATGATCCCGGCCGTGATCGAGAAGAAGGACTACCCGAAGTTCTTCGCCTCCCTCGGGACCCAGGCCGAGCGCGGCAAGAAGTACCGCTTCACCGACTACACCACCGTCGACGGCAAGGTCTACGGCCAGAGCCCGCTCGGCGTGGTCCCGGGCTTCGTCTACAACAAGAAGGTGTGGAACGCGGCAGGCGTCACCGACTGGCCCACGACCCCGGCCGAGTTCCTCGACGACCTCGAGGCCATCAAGTCCAAGTCCGACGCGGTCCCGTACTACACCAACTTCAAGGACATGTGGCCGCTGACCCAGTGGACGAACGTCAACGGCTCGGTCGGCTGCGACACTCAGGCCACCACCAGGCTCGCCGAGTCAAACCCCTGGGCGCAGGGCGCCGACCTGCGGGTCGGTGACACGCTGCTCCACGACATCGTGCGCCGGCAGCTCATCGAGAAGGACCCGACGACCACCAACTGGGAGGCGTCCAAGCCCAAGTTGGCGAAGGGCGAGATCGCCACGATGTGGCTCGGCTCCTGGGCGATCGTGCAGATGCAGGACGCGGCGAAGCAGGCGGGCACCGACCCGGCCGACATCGGCTTCATGCCGTTCCCCGCCCAGAAGAACGGCACGTTCTGCGCGGTGACGTCGCCCGACTACCAGCAGGCCGTCAACGTCAACTCCGACCACAAGGCCGCCGCCCGCGCCTGGATCGACTGGTTCACCGACAAGTCCGGCTACGCGGACGCCAACCTCGCCCTCTCGCCCCTCAAGGACGGCCCGCTGCCCGACGTCCTCAAGCCGTACGAGGAGGCGGGCGTGAAGCTCCTCGACATCGACGACACCAAGGGCGCCGAGGTCAAGTCCATCGACAACCAGTCCGAGGTCGGCATCTACAAGCCCGACTACCGCCAGGAGCTCGTCGACCTGGCCCGCGGCGCCCGCAAGGGCAGCCTGGACGACTTCCTGACCGGGCTGGGCGAGAAGTGGACCGAGGCGCAGAAGAACCTGGGGTCCTGATGACCGACACCACCCGGAAGGCGGCGCGGCCGGCGGCACCGACCGCGCCCGCCGGGCCGACGCCGCCGTCCGCCGCGCGCCGGACGCGGCGGTGGCGGGGCGTGACCCCCTGGCTGTTCCTGATCGGCCCGCTCGTCCTGCTGATCGCCTTCACCTACGCGCCGATCGTCAACATGGTCGCGTACAGCTTCACCGACTGGGACGGCGTCAGCCCCGAGCTGCACTACACGGGCGCCGAGAACTACGCCGAACTCTTCACCCGGCCCGAGCTGTTCGAGGTGTTCCTCGTCAGCGGCTACTACCTCGCCGCGTCCGTGGTGCAGATCGCCGCCGCCCTCTACTTCGCCACGGTCCTGAGCTTCAACGTCCGCTTCCGCAACTTCTTCAAGGGCGTGCTCTTCTTCCCGTACCTGATCAACGGCGTCGCGATCGGCTTCGTCTTCCTGTACTTCTTCCAGGACGGCGGCACCCTCGACGCGATCCTGAGCCTGTTCGGCTACGACGGCGACCGTGCCTGGCTCGGCACGCCCGCCTCGGCAAACGTCTCCCTCGCGGGCGTCTCCGTATGGCGATACATGGGCCTGAACTTCGTCCTCTTCCTCGGCGCGATCCAGTCCATCCCGGGGGAGCTGTACGAGGCGGCCGAACTGGACGGGGCGAACCGCTGGCAGCAGTTCCGTCACATCATCGCGCCCGGCATCCGGCCCGTGCTGAGCCTGTCGGTGATCCTGTCCGTCTCGGGGTCGCTGTCCGTCTTCGAGATCCCGTACATCATGACCGGCGGCGCGACCGGCACCGAGACCTTCGTGATCCAGACCGTGAAGCTGGCCTTCCAGTTCAACAAGACGGGCCTCGCCTCGGCGGCGGCCGTCGTGCTGCTGCTGATCATCCTGGCGGTGACCTGGGTGCAGCGGCGCCTCGTCCCGGACGACAAGGTGGATCTCGTATGACGCGCCGTGCCGTGGCCCGTGCCCTCGTGTACCTGTCCCTGGTCCTCGCGACGCTGGTCGTGCTCCTGCCGCTCACCGTGGTCTTCCTGACGTCGCTGAAGACCTCCGGGGAGATGGCGGACGACAGCGGCGCCCTCACGCTGCCCGACGACCCGCTGAACTTCGGCAACTACGTGACGGCGTTCCAGGACGGCCGGATGCTCTCCGCGTTCGGCAACACGGCGCTGATCCTGGTCGTCGCCATCGGAGGCACGGTCCTCATCGGCTCGATGACGGCGTACGCCATCGACCGCTTCCGGTTCCGCTTCCGGAAGCTGGTCCTGGCCCTGTTCCTGGTCGCCGCGCTGGTCCCCGGGGTGACCACCCAGGTGGCCACCTTCCAGATCGTCAACAGCCTCGGGATGTTCGACAGCCTCTGGGCGCCGATCGCGCTCTACATGGGCACGGACATCGTGTCGATCTACATCTTCCTGCAGTTCGTACGGGCCATCCCCGTCTCACTGGACGAGTCGGCCCGCATCGACGGCGCCAACGCCTTCACGGTCTACCGGAAGATCATCTTTCCGCTGCTCAAGCCTGCCATCGCGACGGTCGTGATCGTGAAGGGGATCAATGTCTACAACGACTTCTACATCCCCTTCCTCTACATGCCCTCCGAAGATCTTGGCGTGATCTCGACGTCCCTGTTCCGCTTCAAGGGCCCCTTCGGAGCCCACTGGGAGACCATCTCGGCGGGCGCGATCCTCGTCATCGTCCCGACGCTGATCGTCTTCCTGTTCCTCCAGCGGTTCATCTACAACGGTTTCACGCGAGGCGCCACGAAGTAGCGGACCCAGGGGCGCGGGGCTGTGTCGATGTGCGGCTCCGCCGCGTGGGCGCGAACAACCACAAACAGCCCGCAGCCGCCGTACGACGAAAAGCTCTACGGCGGCTAGGCCTCCTTCGCGGACAACGCCTCCACCAACACAGGCGTCACCAGCTCCACCTGCCACGGCCGCGCACCGTACCCGGCGAGCGCGGCCCCCACGGACTCGGCATCCACCACCGCCGGCGGCTCCCAGCAGACCCGCCGCACGGTGTCCGGCGTGATCAGATTCTCCTGCGGCATGGTGAGCTGCTCGGCCAGCGCCGAGACCCCCGCCCGGGCCGCGGACAACCTGGCCGCGGCGACAGGGTCCTTGTCGGCCCAGGCCCGCGGCGGCGGAGGCCCGGTCACCGGCTGCCCCGGCTGCGGCAACTGCGCCTCGCTCAGCCCCTTGGCCCGGTCCACGGCCGCCTGCCACTGCTCGAGCTGCCGCTTGCTCATCCGGTGTCCGAAACCGTTCAGCGCGGCCAGCGCGTGCACGTTGGCCGGAACCGCCAGCGCGGCCTCCACGATCGCCGCGTCCCCGAGCACCTTGCCGGGGGAGACGTCCCGCCGCTGCGCGATCCGGTCCCGGGTCTGCCACAGCTCCCGTACGACGGCCAGCTGCCGCCGCCGGCGCACCTTGTGCATGCCGGACGTACGCCGCCAGGGGTCCTTGCGCGGCTCCGGCGGCGGGGCCGAGGCGATCGCGTCGAACTCCTGGCGGGCCCACTCCAGCTTGCCCTGCCGGTCCAGTTCCTTCTCCAGCGCGTCGCGCAGGTCGACGAGCAGCTCGACGTCCAGGGCCGCGTACCGCAGCCAGGGCTCCGGCAGCGGCCGGGTCGACCAGTCGACGGCGGAGTGCCCCTTCTCCAGGACAAAACCGAGGACGCCCTCGACCATCGCGCCGAGGCCGACCCGGGGGAACCCGGCGAGCCGCCCGGCCAGCTCCGTGTCGAACAGCCGCGTCGGCACCATGCCTATCTCGCGCAGGCAGGGCAGGTCCTGGGTGGCGGCGTGCAGCACCCACTCGGCGCCGGACAGGGCCTCGCCGAGGGCGGACAGGTCGGGGCAGGCGACGGGGTCGATCAGAGCGGTCCCGGCGCCCTGGCGGCGCAGCTGGACCAGATAGGCGCGCTGGCCGTAGCGGTAGCCGGACGCGCGCTCGGCGTCGACGGCGACCGGACCGGAGCCCGCCTCGAAGGCGGCGATCATCCGGGCCAGGGCAGGCTCGTCCGCGATCACGGGCGGAATGCCCTCACGCGGTTCCAGCAAGGGGATCGGCGCCTCCGTAGCAGAAGATCCGTCGTCGTCCGGAGGAGCGCCTCCGGTGGTTCGCAGTGAGCTGTCTGCTGCGGTCTCGTGGGCGTCGGTCACATGTCAAGGGTATCCATGTATGGACAGCGCCCGCCGACGGAACGTTCCGTCGGCGGGCGCCCGAGGGTCGCAAACCAGTCAGGTCGGGGAAGCGGCGGGTTCACGAACCGTGAGTGACATGCACGAGACGCGCGGCCGGTCCCGTTCACGTGAGTGAATGATCACAAAGGGTCACCATGGAGCGGTTCAGTGGATGATTCCGGTCCGCAGCGCCACCGCGACCATCCCGGCGCGGTCGCCCGTGCCGAGCTTGCGGGCGATGCGGGCGAGGTGGCTCTTGACGGTCAGTGCGGACAGGCCCATCGAGACGCCGATCGCCTTGTTCGACTGGCCCTCCGCGACCAGTCGCAGCACCTCGACTTCGCGGCCGGAGAGTTCGCGGTAGCCGCCCGGGTGACTCGGGGCACCCGGGGGGCGGCGGTGCAGGCGGGCGGCGGCGGCGCCGATGGGGGCGGCGCCCGGGCGGGTGGGGAGCCCGACGTTGGTGCGGGTGCCGGTGACGACATAGCCCTTCACGCCGCCCGCGAGGGCGTTGCGAACGGCGCTGATGTCGTCGGCGGCGGAGAGGGCGAGCCCGTTGGGCCAGCCCGCGGCGCGGGTCTCCGACAGCAGGGTGAGGCCGGAGCCGTCGGGCAGGTGGACGTCGGCGACGCAGATGTCGCGGGGGTTGCCGATGCGGGGACGAGCCTCCGCGATGGACGAGGCCTCGATGACATCGCGCACACCGAGCGCCCACAGGTGGCGGGTGACGGTGGAGCGGACGCGCGGGTCGGCCACGACCACCATGGCGGTCGGCTTGTTCGGGCGGTAGGCGACCAGGCTTGCGGGCTGCTCGAGGAGAACGGACACCAGGCCTCCTGGGGTGCGGGACGGGGCCGGCTCGTGGGGGTGAAGCCGGGACGAACCGTGCTTTCAAGGTCACAGTCGTCTTCGGCACCCAACCCGTCCGCCTTTAGAGAATGATCACGAATCGGTGATAACAATCCGTACAATTCGGACATGCGGTCGATCATTCGAAGGTCGAACGGTTTCGGTCTGCGTCGGTACGCGGTCGAAAGTGGCCGTATCGACAAAGTGATTCGGCCAAGAGGGGGACGCAGGTGTGATCGTCGACAGGGCATGGTTGACCGCCCCGTACAAGTTCGATCAGTACGGGGTCGGAACAGGTTCGATCAGCGGGACTGCGGTCCCCGCCGCTGGGGCAGCGTCACCACCGACGCGTCCCCCGGCCCGGCCGGCGGCAGCCCCGCGACCTGGGCGAGCAGATCGCACCAGGACGCCAGGTGCGCGGCCGTGTCCGGCACCCCGCCCAGGCCCTCGCGCGGCGTCCACGAGGCACGGATCTCGATCTGCGAGGCGGCCGGACGCGCGGACAGACCGCCGAAGTAGTGCGAGCTCGCCCGCGTGACGGTGCCGCTCGGCTCCCCGTACGTCAGCCCGCGCGCCTGCAGCGCGCCGGTCAGCCAGGACCAGCACACCTCCGGCAGCAGCGGATCCGCGGCCATCTCCGGCTCCAGCTCCGCGCGCACCAGCGTCACCAGCCGGAACGTGCCCTGCCAGGCCTCGTGCCCCGCCGGGTCGTGCAGCAGCACCAGCCGGCCGTCCGCCAGGTCCTGGTCGCCGTCGACGACCGCGGCCTCCAGCGCGTAGGCGTGGGGGGCGAGCCGCTGCGGCGGGCGCGTCGGCTCGGCCTCGATCTGGGGCCGCAGCCGCGCCGCCCTGAGCGCGTCGACGGCGGCCCGGAAGGGCAGCGGGGTGGTGTCCGCCTCCCGCCGGTCTTTCTCGGTGTCCTTCGCTTCGTCCATTCCGCCAGCGCCGTCCGACAGTGGTCCCTGAGCCGCAGCCATGCCGGAAGGTTACGGGGACCGGAGCCCGGGTGCCGGGCTAGACACCCCGCGCCTCTCCAGGGGCTGAATCCCGCCCCTCGGGGGCGTGCGAAACTTGGCCCGTGAGTGCCAACGACGCCCCCCGGGCCCAGCAGCCGTCCGCCCCGTACGACTCAGCCTTCCTCAAGGCCTGCCGGCGCGAGCCCGTGCCGCACACGCCGGTGTGGTTCATGCGGCAGGCCGGGCGCTCACTTCCGGAGTACCGCAAGGTGCGCGAGGGCATCGGGATGCTCGAGTCCTGCATGCGGCCCGAGCTGGTCACCGAGATCACGCTCCAGCCGGTGCGCCGGCACGGCGTCGACGCGGCGATCTACTTCAGCGACATCGTCGTCCCACTCAAGGCCATCGGCGTCGACCTCGACATCAAGCCCGGCGTCGGCCCGGTCGTCGAGCGCCCGATCCGCACCCGCGCGGACCTCGCCCAGCTCCGCGACCTGACCCCCGAGGACGTCTCCTACGTCACCGAGGCCATCGGCCTGCTCACCCGCGAGCTCGGCGCCACGCCCCTCATCGGCTTCGCCGGTGCCCCCTTCACCCTCGCCAGCTACCTAGTCGAGGGCGGCCCGTCCCGCACGTACGAGAACGCCAAGGCGATGATGTACGGCGACCCCGAGCTGTGGGCCGACCTCCTCGACCGCCTCGCCGAGATCACGGCCGCCTTCCTGAAGGTGCAGATCGAGGCCGGCGCCTCGGCGGTCCAGCTGTTCGACTCCTGGGCCGGCGCCCTCGCCCCCAGCGACTACCGGCGCTCGGTGCTGCCGGCGTCGGCGAAGGTCTTCGAGGCCGTGGCCGGTTACGGCGTCCCGCGCATCCACTTCGGCGTCGGCACCGGGGAGCTGCTGCGGCTCATGGGCGAGGCCGGCGCGGACGTCGTCGGCGTCGACTGGCGCGTCCCGCTGGACGAGGCCGCCCGCCGCGTGGGCCCCGGCAAGGCGCTCCAGGGCAATCTCGACCCGACGGTGCTGTTCGCCACGACGGAGGCCGTCGAGGCGAAGACCCGCGAGGTCCTGGACTCGGCGGCGGGGCTGGAGGGGCACGTCTTCAACCTCGGCCACGGCGTCATGCCGTCGACGGACCCGGACGCGCTGACGCGGCTCGTGGAGTACGTGCACACGCACACCGCCCGCTGACTCACCAGGTGTGCCGGGGCCGCGCCCGCCTGCCGAAGAGGATGCCGCGCGGCTCCGGCGGCGGCGGTGTGCCGGGGCGCAGCGGCCAGGCGATCAGCATGCCGGCGAGGAAGCCGGCGATGTGCGCCGCGTACGCCACCGTGCCGGCGTCGGAGAGGCCGCCGCCGGAGGAGTACACCGCCTGGAGCACGAACCACAGGCCCAGCACGGTCCAGGCGGGCAGCCGCAGCGGCAGGAAGACCAGGAACGGGACGAGGACCCCAGCCGCCGTGCAGGAACATCGCGGTCAGGACGCTCAGTTCGGGCGACTTGTCGTAGGGCGGCGGGCCGACCACGCAGCCGGGTCCCTGCGGGCCCACCCGATGTCGCCCGTGGGTACCAGCCGGGGCATCTGATGGTGGATCAGCTCCCGTGGCACCGCCGCGTACTGGTCCAGGAACGCCTGGAGGTGACACAACTGGGCCAGGCTGCCCTCGTCCACCACGCCACACGTGTGCCCGGGGCGCCGCCGGTGAATCGGCACCGCTGGTGAACGCAGCCGTCCGGGCGTGCGTATGTGTCGGCAACCGCCCGCGGCGCGGGGAAGGCGGGTCGCGGGGCCGACGTGAGGAACAGGCGATGAACGACCGAGTTACTCCTCCGATGCACGCCCTGCCCGACGGCGAGGCGGAGCTGACGCTGGTGGTGCGGCTGCCGTGGGAGGACGTGGCCCGCCTCGGCCAGGAGGCCGGGCGGCTGGCGACCCAGATGCGGCGGCCCGTGACGCTGGACGAGGCGGTGAGTCACCGGTTGCGTTCGTCCAGGATCGCCGCGCATGCGAAGCCGGCGGGGGAGCAGCCGCCGCCGGCGGTGACGGCGGCGTCGGCGTCGGTGTCGTCCTTGCCGTCCCGGCCGCCGGCGGAGCAGGCGCGGCAGGCGATTGACCGGATCAACGGCACTGCTGGGACCGCGTAGGGCTTCGCCGTAGGGGTGCGGGTTCGCTGCCGGGTGCGGGTTTGTGGTGGCTGGTCGCGCCCACGCGGCGGAGCCGCAGATCGGTACAGCCCCGCGCCCCTGACCCCCACACCGTCCCTTACTGAGAACTACGCACCTTTGCCGCCGCCTTGCGGGCCGCCACCAACACCGGGTCCCAGACAGGGGAGAACGGCGGGGCGTAGCCCAGGTCCAGGGTCGTCATCTGCTCCGCCGTCATGCCCGCGGTCAGGGCGACCGCCGCGATGTCGACCCGCTTGCCCGCGCCCTCCCGGCCGACGATCTGCACGCCGAGCAGGCGGCCCGTGCGGAGTTCGGCGAGCATCTTGACCGTCATGGGGGAGGCGTCCGGGTAGTAGCCCGCGCGGCTGGTCGACTCGATGGTGACCGCCTCGAAGCGCAGGCCCACGCGGTGGGCGTCCTTCTCGCGCAGTCCCGTGCGCGCGATCTCCAGGTCGCAGACCTTGCTGACCGCCGTGCCGACCACGCCCGGGAAGGTGGCGTAGCCGCCCCCGGCGTTGGTGCCGATGACCTGGCCGTGCTTGTTGGCGTGGGTGCCGAGCGCGATGTGCCGTTCCTGGCCGGAGACCAGGTCGAGGACCTCGACGCAGTCGCCGCCCGCCCAGATGTTCTCGTGCCCGCGCACCCGCATCGAGCGGTCCGTGAGGAGGCCGTCGTGGGCGCCGAGGGGGAGGCCGGCCGCCTGCGCGAGGGTCGTCTCGGGGCGCACGCCGATGCCGAGCACGACGACGTCCGCCGGGAAGTCGCGGTCCTGGGTGGCCACCGCCCGTACCCGCCCGTCGTCACCCGTGAGGATCTCGGTGACCTCGGCGTCGTTCACCATCGTGATGCCCAGGCCCTCCATGGCCTTGTGCACCAGGCGGCCCATGTCCGGGTCGAGGGTCGACATGGGCTCGCTGCCGCGGTTGACGACCGTCACCTCGTAGCTGCGGTTGATGAGCGCCTCGGCCATCTCCACGCCGATGTAGCCGGCCCCGACGACCACCGCGCGGCGGCCACGCGTGCGTGCCAGCGTGTCGAGCAGCGCCTGGCCGTCGTCCAGTGTCTGCACGCCGTGCACCCCGGGGGCGTCCATGCCGGGAAGGTCCGGCCGGATCGGCCGGGCGCCGGTCGCGATCACGAGTTTGTCGTACGACGTCCAGGACTCGGTGCCCGACTCGAGGTCACGCGCGCGTACCCGCTGTCCGTCGGGGTCGAGCTCCGTGACCTCGGTGCGCAGCCGCAGGTCGATGTCCCGCGCGCGGTGCTCCTCGGGTGTGCGGGCGATGAGCCGGTCCCGGTCCGGGACGTCGCCGCCCACCCAGTACGGGATGCCGCACGCCGAGTACGACGTGAAGTGGCCGCGTTCGAACGCCACGACCTCCAGCTCGTCGGGGCCCTTCAGACGGCGTGCCTGCGACGCCGCGGACATCCCCGCGGCGTCGCCGCCGATCACGACCAGTCGCTCCCTGCGCGTACGGCTCATGTTCATGCGAACACGCTACGGGAGCACGGCATTTCAGTCCTGCTCGTCAGGGGTCCGCGCGGGCGGGGACTGCGGGGCCGGACGGGCCGTCGGCAGCGGGCCCAGGGCGCTCGTGGCGGGCGCGGGGCGCGGGCGGCGCGGGAGGCGGGGGCGTACGACGCGCAGCCACAGCAGCGCGAGCAGGGCGGCCACCGCCGCGAACGGCAGGACCGCGCCGAGGGCCACCGCGAGCCAGCGCACCATCGTCACGAAGGCGTTCCAGCCACCCGCGAGCGCGTCCACGAACCCCGGGTCGTCGTCCTTCGCCTCCTTCTTCACCGGCGTCTCGGACAGCGACAGGGTGATGGTGGCCAGGCTCGTGCGGTCCTTCAGGGTCTCCTGGCGCGCGAGGAGAGCCTCCAGGTCGGCCTGGCGGGTGCTCAGCTCGCCTTCCAGGGTGACCACGTCGCTGAGCTTGGTGGCCTGGTCCATCAGCTCGCGGATCCGGGCCACACTCGCGCGCTGCGACTTGATGCGGCTCTCCACGTCCACGACCTGGTCGGTGACGTCCTCCGCCTTCGCGCTGCGGTCGAGGAGCTTGCCCGCGCCCTCCAGCTCGGTGAGGACCTCGTCGTACTTCTCGGCGGGCACGCGCAGCACGACGCGGGTGCGCTCGTGGCCCTCCTCGTCCCGGGTGGTGGTCTCGTTGCCGACGTAGCCGCCCGCGTTCTCGGTGCCGGCGCGGGCCTCCTCCAGGGCCTTCGGGACGTCCTTGACCTGCACGGTCAGTGAGGCCGTGCGGATGATGTGGGCCGTGGGGAGCTTCGCGGGCGCGGTCGCCCTGGCCCCGCTTCCGGCGCCGCCGGGTGCGGCCTCGTTCGCGCCGGCCTTGCCGTCGGCGTCCGGGGCGGCGACTCCCCGGTCGGCGGCGCTGCTGCCGGCGGAATCCTCGCCCGCGCCGCTGCATCCGGTGAGCGCGAGGGCCGCGGCCAGCAGGAGCGCGGCGAGGGCCGGGACGGGGTGGCGGGCGGGTCGTCGTGTGCGCATGTGGGCTTCCCCCGGGGATCGGTTCGGCTGACGTTTCTTCGACGCCCGGGCGGGGCCGGACGTTTGGTCCCGGACGGTTCCGATGCGGTCACGGTCGGGACTCGTGAAGGACACCGGGGCGCGGCGGCGCTGTCAGTGGGGTCTGAGAGGCTGGGGGCATGCGCGAAGTTCAAGCCAGTGCGGGCATGGGGCAGGTCGTCGTCATCGGGGCGGGCATCGCGGGACTGGCCGCAGCGCACCGGCTGCTGGAGCGCGGGGCGCGGGTGACCGTGCTGGAGGCCTCCGACCGGGTCGGCGGCAAGCTGCTGCCCGGGGAGATCGCGGGCGCCCGCGTGGACCTCGGCGCCGAGTCGATGCTGGCCCGCCGCCCCGAGGCGGTGGCGCTCGCCCGGGAGGTGGGCCTCGCCGACCGGCTCCAGCCGCCCGCGACGGCGACGGCCTCGATCTGGACCCGGGGCGCGCTGCGCCCGATGCCCAAGGGACACGTGATGGGCGTGCCCGGCACCGCCGCGGCCCTGTCCGGCGTGCTGTCCGACGAGGGCCTCGCCCGCATCGACCGCGACGCCGAGCTGCCCCGCACGGAGGTCGGCGACGACGTGGCCGTCGGGGAGTACGTGGCCGCGCGCCTCGGCCGCGAGGTCGTCGACCGCCTGGTGGAGCCCCTGCTGGGCGGCGTCTACGCGGGCGACGCGTACCGCATCTCGATGCGCTCGGCCGTCCCGCAGCTCTTCCAGGCCGCCCGGAGCCACACCTCCCTCACGGAGGGGGTCCGCGAGATCCAGGCGAAGGCGGCCGCCGGCCGGCAGACCGGCCCGGTCTTCATGGGCATCCAGGGCGGTGTCGGCACGCTGCCCCTCGCGGTGGCGGAATCGGTGCGGGCGCGCGGGGGCGAGATCCTGACGGGGGCGCCGGTGACGGAGCTGAGCCACAGCGCGGCGGACGGCGGCGGGTGGCGCGTGGTCACGGACGGGCGGATGCTGCAGGCGGACGCGGTGGTGCTCGCCGTCCCCGCCCCCGCGGCCGCCCGGCTCCTGCGCACCGAGTCCCCCGAGGCCGCCGCCGAGCTCGGCGGCGTCGAGTACGCCTCCATGGCCCTGGTCACCCTCGCCTACCGCCGCGCCGAGGCGGGCCTGCCCGAGGGCAGCGGCTTCCTCGTGCCGCCGGTGGACGGGCGCACCATCAAGGCGTCCACCTTCGCCTCGCAGAAGTGGGGCTGGATCGCCGACGAGAACCCGGACCTGGTCGTCCTGCGCACCTCCGTCGGGCGGTACGGCGAGACGGAGATCCTCCAGCGCGACGACACCGAGCTCGTGGCGGTCTCCCGGCACGACCTGGAGGCGGCGACCGGCCTGGACGCCACACCCGTCGCCACCCGCGTCACCCGCTGGGACGATGGCCTGCCGCAGTACCCCGTCGGCCACCACGCGCGCGTGGCCCGCATCCGCGCGCACGTGGCGAAGCTCCCGGGGCTCGCCGTGTGCGGCGCGCCGTACGACGGCGTCGGCATCCCGGCGTGCATCGCGAGCGCGTACGCCGCCGTCGACCAGATCCACGGCGACCTGCGGGGTGTGCAGGAGCTCACCGCCCACCCGGTGCAGAGCCTGCACGGCGGAGCGGGAGAATGAGGAGCATGAGTGACGACGCCTCCACCACGGCCTCCAGCGCCACGCCCGACCGCATCGCGAACAAGGGCAAGCTGGCCAAGGACCTCAACGAGGTCATCCGCTACACGCTCTGGTCCGTCTTCAAGCTGAAGGACGTCCTCCCCGAGGACCGCGCCGGGTACGCCGACGAGGTCCAGGAGCTGTTCGACCAGCTCGCCGCCAAGGACGTGACCATCCGCGGCACGTACGACGTCTCGGGCCTGCGCGCCGACGCAGACCTCATGATCTGGTGGCACGCGGAGACCAGCGACGCGCTCCAGGAGGCGTACAACCTCTTCCGCCGCACGAAGCTGGGCCGGGCGCTCACGCCGGTGTGGTCGAACATGGCGCTGCACCGCCCCGCCGAGTTCAACCGCTCGCACATCCCGGCGTTCCTCGCCGACGAGACGCCCCGGAACTACGTGAGCGTCTACCCCTTCGTGCGTTCCTACGACTGGTACCTGCTGCCCGACGAGGACCGCCGCCGCATGCTCGCCGACCACGGCAAGATGGCCCGCGGCTTCCCGGACGTGCGCGCCAACACGGTCGCCTCGTTCTCCCTCGGCGACTACGAGTGGATCCTCGCCTTCGAGGCCGACGAGCTGTACCGCATCGTCGACCTGATGCGTCACCTGCGCGCCTCGGAGGCCCGTCGGCACGTCCGCGAGGAGGTCCCGTTCTTCACGGGCCGCCGCAAGGACATCGCGGAGCTCGTCGCGGGTCTGGCCTGATCAGCGGAGCGGTCGTCCGGCCCCGGGCTTCTCCGGGGCCGCCGAACGCGGCTTCGGCTTCGGTTCCGGACGCGCGGCGCAGTCCGCAGCCCGTCCCGGCAGCCGGCCCTCCAGCAGATACGCCTCCATGTGGCCGTTGACGCAGGCGTTCGACCCGCCCGCCAGGCCGTGCGTGCCCGTGTCCCGTTCCGTCACCAGGACGGAGCCCGCGAGGCGGCGGTGGAGTTCGAGGGCGCCGTCGTACGGCGTGGCGGCGTCCCGCTCGGCGGCCAGGATCAGCGTCGGCGGCAGTTCGCCCGGCCCGGTGCCGACGTCGAGCGGGCGCTGCCGCGGCCCCTCCCAGTAGGCGCAGGGCAGGTTCGTCCACACGTTGTCCCAGGTCTCGAAGGGCGCCACCCGCGCGAGCCGGGTGTTGTCCCGGTCCCACACCTCCCAGTCCGTCGGCCAGGGGGCGTCGTTGCACTCGACGGCCACGTAGACGGCGCGTGAGTTCTCCGCCTCGGCGGCGGCCTCCGGGTGCTGTGCCGCCTGCTCGACCAGTGGCCCCGGATCGCCCTTGAGGTACGCCGACAGTGCGTGCGCCCGGTGCGGCCACTGGTCGTCGTAGTACCCGGCCTGGAGGAACGCCTCCTGCAACTGCCCGGGCCCGACCTTCCCGCCGGCCGGCTCGGCGGCCAGCCGGGCCCTCGCCCGCTCGTAGCTGCGCCGCACCTCCCGCGCGGTCCTGCCCAGCCCGTACACGTCGTGGTGCCGGGCGATCCACTTGCGGAAGTCCTTCCAGCGGTCTTCGAACGCCGCCGACTGGTCGAGGTTGTTGCGGTACCAGATCTCCGCCGGGTCGGGATCGACCGCCGAGTCGAACACCATCCGCCGTACGTGGGTGGGGAACAGCGTCGCGTACAGGGCCCCGAAGTACGTGCCGTACGACGAGCCCATGAAGGTCAGCCGTTCCTCGCCGAGCGCGGCGCGCAGCACGTCGAGGTCGCGGGCGTTGTTCAGCGAGTGGTAGTGCCGCAGAGCTCCGCCGGCCCGCTCGGCGCAGCCGCGCGCGTACGCCTTGGCCTGCGCGATGCGCTCCTTCTTGTACGACTCGGAGGGGTGCGTCGGCGACTGGGTGGGCCCCTTGAAGAACTGCTTGGGGTCCTTGCAGGACAGCGGCGCGGAACGGCCGACCCCGCGCGGGGCGTAGCCGACGAGGTCGTACGCCGCCGCGAGCCGCTTCCACTCGGGCAGCAGGCCGACGAGGGGGAAGTGCAGGCCGGAGGCGCCCGGGCCGCCCGGGTTGTAGACCAGGGCGCCCTGGCGGCGGACCTTGCGCTTGCTGTTGTGCGGGTCCTTTTGTGTGGCCCGGGCGCGAGCGACGGCGAGCTCGATCTGTCTGCCGTCGGGGTGTGCGTAGTCCAGCGGGACGGGGACCGTGCCGCACCGCATGCTGCCGGGAAGGTCCTCCGCGTCGGGGCACGGGCCGAAGTCGATGCCGGCCGCCTTCGCCCGCGCCGCGGCCACCGCGGTGCCGCGCAGCTCGGCCGTCGCCCGCGAGCCGTCGGAGTCCGGGGCGGCGGTGAGGGCGCTCAGCAGCAAGGACCCTGCTGCCGAGTAGAGGAGGGCGGCTCTCATCGGGAATCCCTTCGGTGCACGGTGGCGACAAAAGGGATGTTTCGTGGGGTGGTTGGGGAAGGCAAGCACCATCCGCCGGTGTCGGCCTCAATGCCTCCGCGCGCCCCGGTCTGTCAATCGTGTGCTCAGCGGTGCGTGAAGGCGGCGCGCAGGTCCGGCTCGCCGATCGCGCGGACGCCGCGTACGGCCACGGAGGTGAGGTACGTGCGGTCGTCGGCGGTTCCGTCCGCGTTCCGGGTCAGTGCGCCGAGCAGCCGCTGGCCGGCCGGGGAGGCCCAGCGTGAGTACGGGTGGACCTCGATGCGGGCGATGCCGAGGCAGCTCAGGGTCAGGGCGAGCGGCAGCGCGAACCACAGGGCCACCAGATGCCGCGGCAAGTCCGGCGGAGGGGGCGTCAGCAGCGCGGCCGCGCCGAGGCCGAGTACGGCGACGGCCGCCGAGCGCACCTGCCGGACGGCCGCCGCGACCGTCGTACGGGCACTGTCGGGCACGGCGAGCCCCGCGCGCTCCAGCCGGTCGGCGATGCCGCGCACCGCGTCCGCCGTGGAGGCGGTGGCCCGCAGCGGCGCTATCCGGGACTGCCCCTCGGGGCCGATGGCCCCGATGACCGACCGCTCCATCTCGTCGCGCCCGCGCGGATCGACGACCGTCGCCCAGCCGGTGTGGGCCAGGAGCAGCCGGCGCTGGCGTGCCATGGCGACGAGCGTCACGTCGGCGACCCGTCGGGGTCCGCCGGAGAGGAACGCGGCCTCGTAGAGCGTGAGTTCATGGACGCGGCCGGTGTCCGCGTCGGCGGCCGCGGCGCGTACGGCGGCCAGGCACAGGCGCGTGCACGCCGTGCCGGCCACGACCCAGGCCGCCAGCAGGAAAAGAACCCAGAGCATATGTTGTTTGTATGTGACACGGTCTCGGAAACACCATGCCTTGTTCACGATCCGGACGGAGTGTTGTCGGTATGTGACGTTCCGTTTCGCTGCTCCGGCGGCGGGCGGAAGGTGGGCGGCGGAAGAGTGAAGGCCGGGTCCGGCGCCGGGGCCGGAGTCGTGGGCGAGGCCGGAGCCGGGCCCGCCGCCGGGGGAGTGCTCCCGGTGGCCAGGTCGCGGGCCACGGCGTCGAAGTCGACGTAGCCCGTGGCCTCCAGGACCTTGATGTGGTCGAGGACGGTCGTGTTGGCGTCGTCGGCGAGGTCGCGCACCAGCGAGTTGCGGGTGCTCGCGCGGACCTGGGCGACGACCGAGAAGACCCTGCCGTGAGCCAGCCGCAGGATGGTGGCGAACTGGCGGTCGTACTCGGCACCCTGTGCCTCGTCCAGGGTTTCCAGCCACTGCTTCTGCTGGTCACCGGGCTCGTCCGGCAGGGTGAGGTTCAGCCGTGCGGCGACACCGCGGACCCGTTCGTCGAGGAACCTGTGTCCCTCGACGAGATGCCGGCCCGCCGTCCGGACGGCCGGTGTGGTCCCCTTGGCCCGCGCCTGCTGCCCGGCGGGCAGTTCCCACAGCCCGGCCAGCCGGACCTTGACGAGGAAGTCCTGGTCGAGCGCGGACAACGGGCCGTAGCTCGTGCGCAGGGTCTGGGCGCTGAGCACGTCCGGTCCCGTCCCCGGCCGGTCGGTGTACGGCCAGAGGGAGAAGACCAGCGCGGCGAACGTCGCCGCCAGACACGTGACGATGAGCCCCGTGCCGCTGACGATGCCTCGGCCCTTGACGGGGGGTCGCGGTCGCATGGTGGTGCCTCCTGGTACGGCACCGCACGCTAGTGCGCTTCGGGGCCGGAGTTGACATGTTACTGCGGGGTCTACGTCAACTGCCGTACGAGGGCGAAGGGTTGTATCGGGGGCAGGGCGGGACGATTGGGGGAGGCGGAACAGGGGACTCGCCGGGGCAAAGAGGCTTAAAACATTCCATGGTTCCAGGCGGGCGTGACCCGGGTGTTAGCCCCGGCACACTCGCGTGCGCACGGGCGAGGCCGGGTGACTAGCCCACCCGGGTCCTCTGGGCCACCGGGACGCCGCCGGGGCGGTGCGCCCCGTGGCCGCCGCCCGCCCGATGGGCCATGTTGCTGACCGTCGAGCCGATCGGCACCGGCCGGATGCGAAGGAGGCCCCGCGGTGGGCGAGCTGTACATCGACGGCGAGTGGACCCAGGCGGCGGCCGGTGGCCGGCGGGAGGTGGTCAACCCCTACGACGCGTCCGTCGTCACCACCGTCGACGAGGCCGACGCCACCGACGTGGACCGCGCCGTGCGCGCCGCCCGGCGCGCCTTCGACGAGGAGGACTGGGCGAACGCCACCTCCCGCCACCGGGCCGACCTCCTGCTGCGCGTCCGCGACCTGCTGCTGCGCGACCAGGAGGACATCGCCCGCACCGAGACCCTCGACACCGGCAAGACGCTGGCCGAGGCCCGCATCGACGTGGAGGACGTGGCGAACGCCTTCCGCTACTACGCCGAACTCGCGGGCAAGGACGGCGGCCGGGTCGTGGACGTCGGCCCGGACGTCCTCAGCCGCGTCGTCTACCAGCCGGTCGGCGTCTGCGCGCTCATCGCCCCCTGGAACTACCCGCTGCTCCAGGCCTCCTGGAAGGTCGCCCCGGCGCTGGCCGCCGGCAACACCTTCGTCCTCAAGCCCAGCGAGACCACACCGCTCACCACGATCGCCATGATCCGGCTCATCGAGGAGGCCGGCGCACCGCCCGGCGTCGCCAACCTGGTGCTGGGCTCCGGGGCGACCGTAGGCGCGGCCCTGATCAGCCACCCCGAGGTCGACCTGGTGTCCTTCACCGGCGGCCTGACCACCGGGCGGTCCATCATGGCCGGCGCCGCCGAGGGCCCGCGCAACATCGCGCTCGAACTCGGCGGCAAGAACCCCAACATCGTCTTCGCGGACGCCGACTTCGACGCCGCCGTGGACTACGCGCTGGACGCCGCCTTCCTGCATTCCGGGCAGGTCTGCTCGGCCGGTTCGCGCCTGCTGGTCCAGGACTCGCTGCACGACGGGTTCGTCGAGGCCCTCGCCCGCCGCGCCCAGGCCATCCGGCTCGGCAACGGCATGGCGGAGGGCACCGAGAGCGGCCCGCTCAGCTCCGCCGAGCACCGCGAGAAGGTCGAGCGCTACATCGCCATCGCCCAGGAGGAGGGCGCCCGCCTCGTCACCGGCGGCACCCGCCCCGACGACCCCGCCCTGAGCCGCGGCTTCTTCCTGCTGCCGACGATCTTCGCCGACTGCGACCGGTCGATGCGGATCGTCCAGGAGGAGGTCTTCGGCCCGGTGGTCACCGTCGAGCGCTTCGGCACCGAGGACGAGGCGGTGGAACTGGCCAACGACACGCGCTACGGCCTGGCCGGCGGGGTGTGGACCTCCGACGCGAGCCGCGCCCAGCGCGTCGCCCAGCGGCTGCGGCACGGCACCGTCTGGATCAACGACTTCCACCCCTACGTGCCGCAGGCGGAGTGGGGCGGCTTCGGCCGCTCCGGCGTCGGACGCGAACTCGGCCCCACCGGGCTGCGCGAGTACCAGGAGGCCAAGCACATCTACCAGAACCTCGCCCCCGCCCCCTCCGGCTGGTTCAAGGGCTGAACGACACAGAAAGCAGGGCACCGCATGGCCCCCACCACCGCGCACGGCGCCGAGTCCGCCTACGACTACGTCATCGTCGGCGGCGGCACCGCCGGCTGCGTGCTCGCCGCCCGCCTGAGCGAGGACCCCGACTGCCGCGTCTGCGTCGTCGAGGGCGGCCCCAGCGACGTCGGCGACGAGCGCATCCTGCGCCTGCGCAACTGGATCAACCTGCTGGGCTCGGAGTTCGACTACGGCTACACCACCGTCGAGCAGCCGCGCGGCAACTCCCACATCCTGCACTCACGGGCCCGCGTCCTCGGCGGCTGCTCCTCGCACAACACCCTGATCAGCTTCCTGCCGCTGCCGCAGGACCTCGACGACTGGGTGAACGGGGGCTGCACCGGCTGGGACCCGGCGACGATCCTCCCCTACCGCGACCGGCTGCTCACCCGGATCGTCCCGGTGGCCGAGGCCGACCGCAATCCCATCGCCAAGGACTTCGTCACCGCCGCCTCCCGCGCCCTCGGCGTCCCCGTCGTCGACGACTTCAACGCCGAGCCCTTCGCCGACGGCACCGGCTTCTTCTCCCTGGCCTACCAGCCCGAGGGCAACCTGCGCTCCTCCGCGTCCGTCGCCTACCTCCACCCCGTCCTGGACCGGCCCAACCTCACCCTCCTGCTGGAGACCTGGGCGCACCGGCTGCTCCCCGACGAGTCGGGCCGGCTGACCCGCGTCGCCGTCCGTGGCGCCGACGGCGAACCCGGCACCGTGCGCGCCGAGCGTGAACTCCTCCTGTGCGCGGGTGCCATCGACACCCCGCGCCTGCTGATGCTCTCCGGACTCGGCCCGGCCGACGACCTGCGCGGCCTGGGCATCGACGTCCGGGCCGACCTGCCCGGCGTGGGCGAGAACCTGCTGGACCACCCCGAGTCCGTGATCGTCTGGGAGACGGAGGGGCCGCTGCCGCCCAACTCCGCGATGGACTCCGACGCCGGCCTGTTCCTGCGCCGCGACCAGGGCCAGCCGCGCCCCGACCTGATGTTCCACTTCTACCAGGTGCCGTTCACCGTCAACACCGAGCGCCTGGGCTACCCCGTGCCGCCGTACGGGGTGTGCATGACGCCCAACGTGCCGCGCGCCCGCTCCACCGGCCGCATGTGGCTGCGCAGCTCCGACCCCGCCGAGCATCCCGCCCTGGACTTCCGGTACTTCACCGACCCCGAGGGGCACGACGAACGCACCATCGTGGAGGGGCTGAAGGTCGCCCGCGAGGTCGCCGCCACCGCCCCGCTGCGCGACTGGCTCGTCCGCGAGGTGGCGCCCGGCCCGGACGTCGTCTCCGACGCCGACCTCTCGGAGTACGGCCGCCGCGCGGCGCACACCGTCTACCACCCGGCGGGCACCTGCCGCATGGGCGCACCGGACGACCCGATGGCCGTGTGCGACGCGGAGTTGAGACTGCTCGGCGTCGAGGGCGTGCGGATCGTCGACGCGTCGGTGTTCCCGACGATGCCCACCATCAACCCGATGGTGACCGTCCTGCTCGCCGCCGAACGCGCCGCCGATCTGATCAGCGACCGCCCCGGCCCCACGGAACAGTCGAAACAGGAGGCCCGCCAGTGACCGGTCAACAGCCCCCCGCACCGGCGGCCGGGGCCCCCTCGGCCGAGCCCGGCTCGGAGTTCCGCAAGGACATGGGCCCCTGGGCCAACTTCGCCCTCGGCTTCACCTATCTCTCCCCGGTGGTGGGCACCTACACCCTCTTCGGCATCGCGATCGCCGACGGCGGACCGCCGATGATCTGGGCGTTCCTGGTCGCCGGCTGCGGCCAGTTCCTCGTCGCGCTGATCTTCGGCGAGATCGTCGCCCAGTACCCGATCGCGGGCGGTGTCTACCCCTGGGCCCGGCGGCTGTGGGGCAAGCGCTGGGCGTGGATGACCGGCTGGGTGTACATGTGGGCGCTGCTGGTGACCATCACCTCCGTCGCCTACGGCGCCGGCCCCTACATCGCCATCCTCTTCGGCTTCAGAGCCACCGTGCACACCACCGTGCTGTGCACCGCCGTGCTCATCGTCGTCGCCATCCTCATCAACTACCTGGGCACCAAGGCGTTGTCGGTGGCGGCGCTCATCGGTTTCGCCGGCGAGCTCATCGGCGCCCTCGTCGTCGGCGTCTACCTGCTGGCCACCCACCGTCACCAGGGCCTCGGCGTCATCTTCGACTCCTACGGCACCGGGGGAGACGGCTCCTACCTGCCGGCGTTCCTGGCAGCCGCCATCATCGGCCTCTACCAGTACTACGGCTTCGAGGCGTGCGGCGACACCGCCGAGGAGGTCGCCCACCCCGGCCGGGTCATCCCCCGCGCGATGCGCCGCACCATCTACATCGGCGGCGCGGCGGCCACGTTCACCTGTATGTCGCTGCTGCTGTCGGTCACGGACTTCAACGCGATCATCTCAGGCGAGCAGGCCGACCCGGTGGTGGACGTGCTGTACGACGCCATGGGCGAGACCGGGGCGCGGCTGGTGATGGCCGTGGTGCTGATCTCCTTCCTGTCCTGCACGATCAGCCTCCAGGCCGCGGCCGGGCGGCTCATCTACTCCTACGCCCGTGACGAGATGATCGTCGGGTACCGGCTGCTGCGGCGGTTCGTCCACACCCGCGCCGTGCCGAGCTGGGCGCTGTTCGTGTCCGCGGCGGTGCCGCTGATCATCGCCTTCGCCTCGCTGCTCTCCGAGGACGCCCTCACCAACATCGTCTCGTTCGCGATCCTCGGCATCTACGGCTCGTTCCAGATGGTGGTCCTGGCCGCGCTGCGCGCCCGGCTCAAGGGCTGGAAACCGGCGGGGGAGTTCACCCTGGGCCGCTGGGGACTCACGGTGAACATCGCCGCGCTGGCCTACGGCATCCTCGCCATCATCAACATCTGCTGGGCCCGCACCCCGGAGAAGTCCTGGTGGGAGAACTGGATCGTCCTGCTGTGCGGAGCGGTGGTGGTGGGTACCGGCGTGCTGTACATGTTCACCACTCACCACTACGGCCGCGGCGACGCACTTGCCGGTGACGCGGTGCCGAAGGAGGAGAAGGAGGCCGCGTCGAAGGGCTGACGGGCGGTCCCCGCGTCAACGCCGCAGCAGTACCTTCCGGGTGGCGCGGGCCAGCCGGCGGACCGGGCGTCGCGATCGCGGCGCCGGTCCCGACCGGTCCAGCCACCACTCCCGGAGTTCCCGGCGCGCCGCGACGTCCCCGGGCCGCCCGGCGGACAGGAGGCGCTCGGCGAAGGTGAGGGCGTCGCGCCGGTAGCCGCCGGTCATCGGCTGGGTCTGGGCGTACGCGAGGAAGGCCGTACGGTAGTCCACCCCGAGGATCTCCGGCAGTTCGGGCGCGACCTTCGCCACGACATCCGCCCGCTTGGCGGCCAGGGCCCGCGCCTGTACGCCGACCCGCGCCCGGTCGAACCCCTCGGGCACGGGCGTCCCCGCGACCAGCGCGGACAGCAGTGCGGCCTGCGCGAGCCCGAGCCGCTGCCGGGCCTCGTCGACGCCCGTGTGTTCGGGCCGGCCGGAGGCGCCCCGTGTCGCCCCGGCCGCCCCGGTCTGATGGCCCTGCGGCGTCGCCCCGTAGCCGCGCGCGGGAACGTCGGCGCGGACCTCGCTCCAGCCTCCGGCCGCCGCCTCCGGTCGCCCCGCGGCGACCGCATGGCCCGCCGCGCGCACCTCCGCCTTCACCCGCTCGACGGCCCCCGCCTCCACGGCCCGCCGGATCGAGGCCAGCTCGGCCTCCAGCTCCGCCGGTTCCGGGAAGTTCTCGTCGCGTTCCAGCAGGACCCCCGGAGGGGAGACGCGGGATGCGAGGTCGGTCAGGACGTCCAGGACCGGACGGGGGACGGGGTGGGCGTGACTGTCGTGCCAGACGCCGTCGCGTTCGAAGCCGCCGGCGACATGGACGTAGGCGATGGCCTCCAGGGGCAGCTCGGCGAGGGCCTTGGCCGGGTCCTCGGCGCGGTTGACGTGGTTGGTGTGCAGGTTGGCCACGTCGATGAGGAGCCGGACGCCCGTGCGGTCGGCCAGCTCGTACAGGAACTGGCCCTCCGTCATCTCCTCGCCGGGCCAGGAGAACAGCGCGGCGATGTTCTCGACGGCCAGCGGCACCGGCAGCGCCTCCTGCGCGATGCGCACGTTCTCGCACAGCACGTCGAGCGCGTCCCGGGTCCGGGGGACGGGCAGCAGATGGCCCGCCTCCAGGTGCGGGGTCGCCGTCAGAGCACCGCCGGCCCGTACGAACGCGATGTGCTCGGTGACCAGCGGCGAGCCGAGTGCCTCTGCCCGTTCGGCCAGCGCGGTCAGACGGCCTTCGTCGGGGCGGTCCGCACCTCCGAGGCCGAGCGAGACGCCGTGCGGCACCACGGTGACGCCGCGCTCGCGCAGCCGCCGCAGCGAGTCGGGCAGATGGCCGGGGCAGACGTTCTCGGCCACGGCCTCGACCCAGTCGATGCCCGGCATGCGCTCTATGGCGTCCGCGATCTCCGGTCGCCACCCGATGCCCGTCCCCAGTCGCTCCATCGTCCCCTCCTCCGCACCGCCGGTTCCTCGAACGTGAGGGGGGTATGGCCCAGCCGCCCGTCCCCGAACCCCGCCACGGGCACCTTCAGAGGAACATTTGAGGTTCGGCCCACCGACGGATCACCGACGGATCACTGACGGATCTCCGGCTCCACCGTCGGAGGCGCCGGGGTCGCGCCACCCCCTGATGCGTCGTAGACCGGACGCATGAGCGACGGCAGCGAACAGGCGGCCCCGGTCTCGACGCGGCGGCTGTGGGCCGGGGCCGGGGGACTGGTGGTGGTCGTCGGCACGGCCTATTTCCTGCTCCCGCTGGAGGGGCTCGGCGCCGACCGCCCCTGGCTGGGCTGGCCGTTGTTCGCATTGTGCCTGGGGTTGCTGGCCGCGCTGCTGCTGCGCCAGGTGCGCGACGTCGTGCTGGAGAAGCCGCATACCCGGCCGGGCGTGATGATCCCGCTGCTGATGTGCCTGGCCGTGCTGGTCTTCTCGTCGGGGTACTACGCCCTCGCCCAGCGGCCGGGCCAGTTCACCGGCCTGAACACCCGCGTGGACGCGCTGTACTTCACCGTCGTCACGCTCGCGACCGTCGGCTACGGGGACATCACCCCGAGCGGGCAGGAGGCCCGCCTGGTGGCCGTCGCCCAGATCCTTTACGCGTTCGTCTTCCTCACGGCGGCGGCCACCGCGCTGTCGCGCCGGCTGCACGCGGTGGTCGCCGCGCGCGACCGGCGCCCGCCGCCCTCCTGACCCGGGGCGGCCGGGGACGGCAGGGCGCGGCGCCTACGCCGAGCGGGTGGAGCGGTAGTTGAACAGCGACCACAGCACGAACAGGCCGGTCAGGATCATGATGATCGACCAGAACGGCTGGTAGGGCAGCCACATGAAGTTCGCGATCAGCGCCAGTCCGACCACGACCGCGCCCACGACCCGGGCCCAGCCGGCCCCGGTGAACAGGCCGAACCCGGCCGCCACCACGAGCACACCGACGATCAGGTGGATCCAGCCCCACGCGGTCAGGTCGAACTCGAAGACGTACTCGCCGAAGCTCGTGTACACCTCGTCGTCGGCGATGGCCGTGATGCCCTGGAGCACCGCGAACAGGCCGTAGACGACCATCAGGGTGCCGCCGAGAGCGAGACCCCCGGTCGCCAGGGGGTCGCCGGAACCGCCGGGGCCGCCGGGCGTCCGGTCGTCGGGGGCGGGCGGGGCGGGGGGAGGGGGCGCGGCGCTGGACATGGCTGCCTCCTGGGTCGGGGTTGTCTGGTAACCCCACTGGAGCACCCGCCCGCCACCGGCGCGCCTGCGGCTACTCCGAACGGGTGGGCGCCGGACCGCCGGGCGCGTACGGTTCCCGGCGCAGCGCCGGGTGGTCCGCGACCACCGTGCACGAGCCGGGCGCGATCTCCGTGAACCCCGCGTCGCGGACCAACGGCAGGCCGCTGCGCGTCAGTCCGGGCCAGCGGGCCGGGTCGGCCGTGCGTACGGAGAGCGGGAAGCCCGCGTCCTGCCAGGCGGCCCGCTCCTCGTCGGGCAGCTCCCACCAGGCCAGTTGCGCGGCGTGCCCGGCCTGCGCCATCGCCTTGCCGGCCGACATGCCGAGGTCGGGGTTCAGCCACAGCACGGCGGCGGTGGGGTCCGCGTCCACCGGCGGTTCCGGGTCGTCCAGGTCGGTGCCGGAGACCTGGAGCCGGGCCAGGTCCTTGGGCCAGCCGTCCAGCGGGACCGGCGGGAAGACCCGCACCTCGGCCGCCTTGCCGGTGATCGTGATGCCGGGCAGGGCCTCCGCCCGCCGCCATTCGGCGCCGCGGGCCCGTCGCACCACCTTGCGGATCCGGGTGTCCTGCCAGTCCCGCATCGCCTCGGCCCACGCGCCGTCGCCGGCCGACCGCTCGTCGCCGAGGATCGTCAGCACGGCCCGCGCGGCCGTCTCCAGCGCGTCCGTACGCGCCGGCGGGTCCGCCCGCTCGATCCGCACGACCAGGGGCAGCACGAACTGCGGTGCCGTGTCGCGGTCCGAGTGCTCGGAACGGAAGGGGCTGTCACTCACGGGCGTCGGGTCTTCGCTCACGAATCCCAGTGTGCCAGCCGGAAGATCGTGGAGGATGGGCCCATGCGACCCGACCTGTGCCTGGAGAACGCGGGCCGCCGCTACGGCCTGCGCGGCCCCTGGGTGTTACGTGGTGTCGACCTGACCGTGGCACCCGGCCGGCTCGTCCGCGTCGAGGGCGGCAACGGCACCGGCAAGTCCACCCTCCTGCGGCTGCTCGCCGGCATCGACGCCCCCAGCGAGGGCCGGATCACCGGCCGCCCGCGCACCGCGTACGTCCCCGAGCGGTTCCCGCCGGCCCTGCCGTTCACCGCCGCCGGCTACCTCACCCACCTCGGCACCGTGCACGGCCTGACCCGCGCGGCGGCCACCCGCGCCGCCGCCGAGTGGCTGGAGCGCCTCGGCGCCGCCGCCTACGCCGATACGCCGCTGGCACGGCTGTCGAAGGGCAGCAGCCAGAAGGTCGCGGTCGCCCAGGCCCTGCTCGGGGAGCCGGAGCTGCTGGTGCTGGACGAGGCGTGGACCGGCCTGGACACCGACGCCCGTGCCGAGCTGGAGCGGGCGGTCGCCGAGCGTACGGCGGCCGGCGGATCCGTGGTGTTCGTCGATCACGACCCGCGCCGCCTCGCGGGCCTGCCCGACGCGACGTACACCGTGCGCGACGGGAGCCTCGCCGAGCGCGCCGGGCCGGGACCGCTGCCGTCCGGACCACAGGTCACGGTCGAGGTCCAGGGCCCGCCGGACGGACGGCTTCCCGACGACGTGCGGCGGACCGTCACCGCCGCCGAGGAGACCGCGCCGGGCAGCCACCGCCTCACCGTCCCCGCCCCGCACTCCGACGTCCTGCTCCGCGCCCTGCTCACGGCCCACCCGCCCTGGCACGTGGTGCGTGTGGAGCGGCAGGCTGACGCCCCCGGGAGCCGCCGGTGACCGCCCTGCTGCGCTACCACGCCGCCCTGCTGCTGCGCTCCCAGCGCTGGCTGCCGCCGTTCCTGCTGTACGCCGCCTTCCTCGCCGTCAGCGTCCAGGCCGGACAGCCGGTGCTCGACTCGCTCGGCTACTCCGCCGCCGCGCTGCTGCCCGTCGCCGCCTGGCTGGCGCGGATCTGCGCCACGGCCGAGCCGCAGGCCGCGCGCGGCTGCGTGGCGGCGGCCGTCGGGCCCGCGCGCGCCCATGTGGCCTGCCTGCTGGTGGCGTTGTCCGGTGCGGCGGCGCTCGGCACGGTCGCGACCCTCGGCGTGACGCTGCTGAGCGCTCCGGTCGCCTCGGACCACCGCACCCCGGTGCCGCTCGCCCCCGCCTGCGGGGCCGGGCTGCTCGCCGCCCTGGCCTGCGCCCTGCTGGGCACGGCCGTCGGCGCGCTCACCAGCCGGCCACTGCTGCGGTCGCGGGGCCGTGCCGTCCTGGCGATGCTGCTCGCGGCGCTGCTGTCCCTCGTCGCGACGGGCTCCCCGGCGCAGGCGGCGGTGCAGGGCCTGGTGACCGGCTCACGGTCGGGCACCGTCCCCCTGCCGCTGCTGCCCCTGGCCGCGGCAGCCCTGCTCACGGCCGCCGCGCTGGCCCTGGCCGGTGCGCTCGCCGCCCGCAGGTCACCCTGAGCAGGCGGTGCGCTGCGCCTCCTGCCACTCGCAGACCGGGCAGAGGGTGATGCCCTTGTACGACTCCGGATACTCCGTCGGCTCCCGGCACAGCACGCACTCCGCGTACGGCGGCCCCTCCGCCCGGGGCGGCCTGGTCGCGTCGATCAGGCAGTAGTCGTTCTCGCTCATACCTCCAGCGTAGGCCGGTCAGCGTGCCTCCGGGCGGGTCCGCGCACCGCTGTCCGCCGCCCCGATCAGCTCGGACACCTTCACGAACCTGTAGCCCTCGCGGCGCAGCTCGGGCACGATCGCGCGTACCGCCCGTTCGGTCGCCGGGGCGGCGCTGCGCGTGCAGTGCAGCACCACCACGGACCCCGGCCGCACCCCGTCCAGCACCTGCCGGGCGACCACGTCCGGGTCCGACTCGAACGCGTCGCCGCCGACCACGTCCCACTGCACGGCGGTCACGCCGGCCGGTGTCAGCGCCTTCAGGGCCCGCCGGTCGTAACAGCCTCCGGGGAAACGGAAGTACGGCATCGGATCCGTCACGCCGGCCTTCCGGAAGGCGGCGTACGCCCGCTCCACGTCCGACCGCATCCGCCCCTCGGGCACGGTCGGCAGGCCGTAGCAGTCCCGTGTGTAGGCGTAGTGGCTGTAGGAGTGGTTGGCGACCTCGAAGAGCGGGTCCCGGCCGATGGAACGGGCCTGGTCCGGGTACTGCTCGGCCCACCGCCCGGTCATGAACACGGTGGCGGGCACCTTCAGCGCGCGCAGCGTGGAGATCAGGCGCGGATGGTCGAACCGCTCACCCGCCGCCGCCCGTGCCCCCTGCCCGGCGGTCATGTCGGCGTCGAAGGTGAGCGCGACGGTCCTGCCGCGGGTGCGGGGACCGTGTTCGAAGACGGGGGTCAGGCCGGCGGGGCCGGGCACGAGGGTCGGAGGGCGCGAGGGTGGTGCGGACGCCGGCGGGGCCGCCCGCGGGGGCCGGCCGGTCCCGCAGGCGGCGAGGACCGCGCTCAGGGCGCACACGGCGGCGACACGGCGGAGGAGAATGATCACCGTATGAAGATATGAACGGGATCGTCCTCTTATGCGCGTCGGCTGCGGGCGTCACCCGGCCGTCAGAGGTCCCGCTGCTCCAAGGGCTTGGTCGCCGGGCCCTGGATCACCTTGCCGTCCGTGTCGAAGCGGGAGCCGTGGCAGGGGCACTCCCAGGCGCGTTCGGCGGAGTTGAAGGCGACCAGGCAGCCCAGGTGGGTGCAGCGGGCGGAGAAGGAGTGCAGGTTGCCGTCCTCGTCCCGGTAGACCGCGAGGCGGTGGTGGCCGTCGGCGCGGACCACGGCCCCCTCGCCGGGCGGCAGGGACTCCACCGGCGGCGAGGGCCGCAGCCGGTCGCCGAGGAAGTGGCCGGCGACCTTGGCCTGGGTCTTGAGGAACGACGGCGCCTCCCGCACGGCGGGCTTCAGCCGGCGCGGGTCGTACAGCCCGCTCCACTCGCGCTCCTCGCCCGTGATCTGCGCGGCGAGGAGGCTGCCCGCCATGATGCCGCCGGTCATGCCCCAGCCGCCGAAGCCGGTGGCCACGTAGGCGTGCCGGGCGCCCGGGTGCAGCGGGCCGACCATCGGCACGGTGTCGGTCGGAGTGTTGTCCTGCGTGGCCCACCGGTTGGTGACATGCAAGTCCGGGAAGTGCTCGACGGCCCAGGCGGTGAGGCGCTCGAAAGCGGCCCGCGGGTCGCCCGTGCCCGGCGTGAAGTGCTCACCGGTGACGATGAGCAGCCGCCGGCCCTCGTCGTACGGTGCCGTGCGCACCGAGCGGGTGTTCTCGTCGGGCGTGATGAACATGCCGTCCGGGTCCTGGTCCGCGGGGATCGTCCCGGCGACGACCAGTTCGCGCTTCGGCGTGAGCCGGGTGAACAGCAGGGCCCGGTCGAAGATCGGGTAGTGCGTCGCGACGACGACGTCCCGGGCCCGCACCGTCGCCCCGGCCCTGGTCGACAGCCGGCACGGCTCGCCCTCGTCCAGGCCGAGGACCGTGGTGTCCTCGAAGATCCGCCCACCGTGCTCGACGAGGTCGGCGGCGAGGGCCAGCAGGTACTTGCGGGGGTGGAACTGGGCCTGGCCGGTGACCTTGACCGCGCCCGCCACGGGGAAGGGCAGCCCGGTCTCCTCCACGAACTCGGCGGGCAGCCCGGCCTCGGCGGCCGCCCGCGCCTCGGCCCGCAGCTCGTCGACCCGGCCGGGGTCGCACGCGTAGGTGTAGGCGCTCCTGGTCTCCCAGTCGCAGTCGATGCCCAGTTCCCCGGCGATCCCGGCCGCGCGCTCGATCGCCTCGGACTGGGAGCGGGCGTACAGCCGCGCGCCCTCGGGGCCGCGGGTGCGGCGCAGCTTGTCGTAGACGAGTGTGTGCAGGGCGGTGACCTTGGCAGTGGTGTGCCCGGTGACCCCGGCCGCGACCCGCCCGGCCTCCAGCACCGCCACGCTCCGCCCGGCCCGCGTCAGTTCCCACGCCGTGCTCAGTCCGGCGATCCCGCCGCCGATCACCGCCACGTCGACGTCCAGGTCCTCCGTCAGGGCCGGATGGCGGCCGTCCGGTGCGGTCTCCATCCAGTACGAGCTGCTGACCTGCTGCTTCTCGCTCATGAGCCACCGAGTACCCCCGACTGCCCGGCTTCAGCATCCGGCGTGCCGCTTTACAGAAGCAGTCGGCAGGACTAACGTACAACCAAATGGTTGTAGATGAGTTGAGCGACGAGACGGTGGACCGGCTGTTCCACGCCCTGGCCGACACCACGCGCCGGGACATACTGCGCCGTTGCGTGCGCGGGAAGCTGTCGGTCTCGCGGCTGGCCGAGGCCTATCCGATGAGCTTCGCGGCGGTGCAGAAGCACGTCGCGGTGCTGGAACGGGCCGGTCTCGTCAGCAAGCAGCGCAGCGGACGGGAGCAGCTCGTGCGCACCGACCCCGACGCGGTGGGCCGCGCCCGCCAGGCCCTCGACGAGCTCGAGTCGGCATGGCGCGGACGCGTGGACCGGATGGCCCGGCTGCTCGCGGAGGACCCCACTGCCGAAGAGCCGGAAGCCCCCGGTACCGAAGAGAACGACACCCCGGAAGGACCCCGGAGATGAGCGTCACCAGTGTCGACAAGGACCTCGACAACCTCACCCTCACCCTGATCGCCGACTTCGCCGCCCCGGTGGAGCGGGTGTGGCGGCTGTGGGCCGACCCCCGGCAGCTGGAGCGCTGGTGGGGCCCGCCGACCTACCCGGCGACCGTGGAGCGGCACGACCTGACCCCCGGCGGAGAGGTCACGTACTTCATGACCGGCCCGGAGGGCGACCGGCACCGCGGCTGGTGGCGGATCACCTCGGTCGCCGAGCCGACCTCCCTGCAGTTCACCGACGGCTTCGCTGACGACGACGGAAAGCCCAAGGACGACATGCCGACCATGTCCGTGGCGGTGCGGCTGAGCGAACACAGCGGCGGCACCCGCATGGAGATGCGCTCCCTGTTCGACTCCCGTGAGCAGATGGAGCAGCTGATCACCATGGGCATGGAGGAGGGCCTGAAGGAGGCCGTCGGCCAGATCGACGCCCTGCTGGCCGCCTGACCGCCCGGATCAGGACCGACCGTTCAGGCCCGGCCGCCCGGTCAGGACTCCCGCAGCAGCCGCTTCCGGCATGCCGCCACGTCGAAGTCCGCCTCCGGATACCGCGGATCCAGCTCCCGCAGATGCTCCAGGAGCAGCGCGCTGACCGCCCAGTTGCGGTACCACTTGTGGTCGGCCGGGACCAGGTACCAGGGCGCGTACGAGGTGCCGCAGCGCTCCAGGGCCACCTCGTAGGCCTCCTGGTACGCGGGCCACAGGGCGCGGTCGTCGATGTCGGACGGGGCGAACTTCCAGCGCTTCTCCGGCCTGTCGAGGCGTCTGAGCAGGCGGCGGCGCTGCTCGTCGTTGGAGATGTGCAGGAAGCACTTGACCAGGGTCACGCCGTCGTCGGCGAGGGACCGCTCGAAATCGTTGATCCGCTCGTAGCGGCTTTCGATCACGGCGCGTGGCGCGAGGTCCCGGACGCGGGCGACCAGGACGTCCTCGTAGTGCGAGCGGTCGAAGATGCCCAGTTCACCGGGGAGCGGGAGCGCCTTCTCCACGCGCCACAGGAACGGGTGCGCGCGCTCCTCGGCCGTCGGTGCCTTGAACGCCGTGATCCGGCAGCCGGCCGGGTTCAGCTGACCGATGACGTGCTTGACCGTGCCGCCCTTGCCGCTGGTGTCCATGCCCTGGAGGACCAGCAGGACGCGGCGCCGGTCGCCCGCGGTGCTCGCCGCCCACAGCCGTTCCTGGAGGCCGGCGAGCTGCTCGCCGATCCGGGCCGTCGCGGCCTTGCCCGCCGCCTTGCCGTCCGGGCCGCCGGGAGTGGCGGCGGTGTCGTGCCGGGACAGGTCGACCGGCTCGCCGCCGGGGAGGCGCAGCCGCTCCCGCAGCGAGGTCCCGCGCCCGGCCTTCTTGTCCTTCACCGCGGAACCCCTCACCGCCGAGTCCTCCGCCGCCGTGTCCTTCTCCGGTCCGTCCCTCTCCGGTTCGTCCTTCTTCGCCACCGGGCTCCTTCCGTTCCCCGAGCCTCGATCGTCCGCCGGGGCGCCGGGTTCCGCACCCGGCGCCCGGCGGGAACAGCGCCGCGCTTACCGGCGCCAGGGGCCCGTCACCGCGAACGTGGTGCCGGGCCGGTAGCAGTTGACGTACATCGTCTCGCCGTCGGGCGAGAAGGTCACCCCGGCGAACTCACCCCACTCGGGCTCCTCCAGGGTGCCGATGTTCTGCCGGTTGCGGGCCATCGCGTACACCTCGCCGCGCCGGGTCACGCCGTAGACGTGCTGGGCGCCTTCACCGTCCTCGCAGACCATCAGGCCGCCGCTGGGCGCCAGGCAGATGTTGTCCGGCGACTCTCCCGGCTTCTGGATGTCGGTGTCCGGGCCGAAGACGATCACCAGGGTCAGCCGGCGCCGGTCCGGGTCGTAGCGCCACACCTGCCCGAAGTGGTCGGCCGCCGAGCCCTCCGCGCTGCGGGCGAACGACGACACGAAGTACACCGACCGGCCGCCCCAGTAGCAGCCCTCCAGCTTCTGCGCGTGCGTGATGCCCTTGGGGCCGAAGTCCTGGAGCCGGATCGGCGTCTGCGCGGCCTGCGGGTCCGGTACGTCCACCCACTCGACGCGGTCGAACTCGGCGCCGATGTCCTGGATCGAGGACAGGTCCGGCACGCCGGGCACGCGCATGGCCTGGAGCCGGCCGCCCGCGCGCAGCGAACCCCGCCCGCCCAGCGGCCTGTCCGGCAGGAAACGGTAGAAGAGGCCGAAGGGCTTCTGGAAGGCGTCCTCGGTCTCGTACACCACACCCAGCCGGGGATCGACGGCGATCGCCTCGTGCTGGAAGCGGCCCATCGCGGTCAGCGGTACGGCTCCCGTGCGGCGCGGGTCGACCGGGTCGACCTCGAAGATGAAGCCGTGGTCCTTGGCGTACCCGGCGGTGCCCGCCTTGTCCTCGGTCTCCTCGCAGGTCAGCCAGGTGCCCCACGGGGTGGGACCGCCCGCGCAGTTCACGGCCGTGCCGGCGATCGCCACGCGTTCCGACAGGACCCTGTTGCGGGAGTCCAGCGTCAGGGCCGTGCAGCCGCCCTTGCCGGCCGGGTCGTAGGTGAGGCCGTCGATCGCCGGGACCGGGACCTTGCCGTCGGCCCGGTTCTCGTGGTTGCGGACGAGATGGACCCGGCCGCCTCTGCCCCCGAAGGCCGACATGCCGTCGTGGTTGGAGGGGACCTCGCCCTCGCCGGAGCGGAGCGGGTCTCCCTCGCGGGAGAGGACCCGGTAGCTGAAACCTTCCGGCAGGTCGAGCAGGCCCTTCGGGTCGGGGACGAGCGGGCCGTAGCCGTCGTGGCCGAGGGTCCGGGCGGCGGCGGTGCCGGCGAAGAGTTCGGACAGGGCACCGGAGAACGCGATCCCGACGCCCAGGGCGCCCGTCCCGGCGAGCATCTGACGGCGTGTGGCGAATCGACCGGTTTTGGTCATGGGGAAACCTTCCTGCTGGCGGACAGGAACTGTGATCCCGCTGTGTCTATCACCTGGTGCGGGTCGCGGGAACCACGCGCGTAGCGCGGGTCACTGCTCGACCGCGTGCCGCAGCTCGTCGATGGCCTGTTGTGTCGTGTCGACGGGGTGCTGTGTCGTGTCGACGGGGTGCTCTGCCGTGTCGACGGAGCGTTCCGCCGTGTCGACGGAGCGTTCCGCCGGAGCCGGAGCCTGCTGGCCCCCCTCCTGGTGGCCCCTCTCCAGGAACCGCAGGAGCTCCACCGGGATGGGCAGCACCAGCGTGGAGTTCTTCTCCGCCGCCACGGCCATCACGGTCTGGAGCAGGCGGAGCTGGAGGGCCGAGGGAGTGTCGGCCATCTGCTGGGCGGCCTGGGACAGCTTCTTGGAGGCCTGGTACTCCGCGTCGGCGTTGATCAGCCGGGCCCGCCGCTCGCGGTCGGCCTCGGCCTGGCGGGCCATGGAGCGCTTCATCGTGTCCGGCAGGGACACGTCCTTGATCTCCACGCGGTCGATGGTCACGCCCCACTCCACGGCCGGGCTGTCGATCATCAGCTCCAGGCCCTGGTTGAGCTTCTCCCGGTTGGACAGGAGGTCGTCCAGTTCGCTCTTGCCGATGATCGAGCGCAGGGAGGTCTGTGCCATCTGGGAGACGGCGAAGCGGTAGTCCTCGACGTTGACGACCGCGGCCGCCGGGTCCACGACCTTGAAGTACACGACCGCGTCGACCCGCACGGTCACGTTGTCGCGGGTGATGCCCTCCTGGGCGGGCACCGGCATGGTCACGATCTGCAGGTTGACCTTACGCATCCGGTCCACCGCGGGGACGATGAGGTTGAACCCGGGCCGCCGCACCTCCCCGTGCAGCCGTCCGAGCCGGAACACGACCCCGCGCTCGTACTGCTTGACGACCCGCGCCGCCGTGGCCAGATACACCAGCCCCGCGGTCCCGGCCGCCACCGCCGCCCCGATCAGCTCTTCGACCATGCCGACCTCCCCGTCCAGAGGTCCGTTTCATCTGTCCCTGTAACGATATGCCTGGAATCGGGGTCCGGGCCATGCCTCGGGGGCCGGGGGACCGGGGGTCATACACGCGAAGGTCCGGGGCGCGCCTTCTCAGGCGCGCCCCGGACCAGGGGGTGTCGGCGTTCCGGCTACGTCGCTACGCGACCGTGACCTTCTCGGCCTCCGGCGACAGCTCCGGCTCCGTGACCTTCACCGGCTCGGTGCCCGTCGCGCTGTGGCGTTCGGCCCAGCTCTCCAGGGCCGTGCGGCAGGCGTGGTCGAGGTGGTGCAGACCCGAGAGGTCCAGCTCGACCGGGCGGTCCTGGGGCAGGCTCTCCAGGCTGTCGAGGATCTTCGGCAGCCGCAGGAACGTCGCGTTGCCCGACAGGTACGCCTGGATCGGACCGGCGCCCTTGTCTATGACCTCGAGCTTCACGTGCGAGGCCTCCCAGGCGGTCTTGACGACCGACAGGGCCAGACCGATCAGGACGCCCTCGAACATGTTCACCGCGACGATCGACACGGCCGTGACCACGAGGATCAGCGCCTCGCCCTTGTGGGCCCGCCACAGCGCCACGACCTGGCGGAACGGGATCAGCTTCCAGCCCGCGTGCACCAGGATGCCGGCGAGGGCGGGAAGCGGGATCAGGGCCAGGGCCCACGGCATCGCGGCCGCGAACAGCAGCAGCCACACGCCGTGCAGCACACGCGACGCCTTGGTCTTCGCACCCGCGTTGACGTTGGCGGAGCTGCGGACGATCACCGCGGTCATGGGCAGCGCGCCGAGCAGACCGCACACGGTGTTGCCCGCGCCCTGGGCGATCATCTCCTTGTTGTACTGGGTGCGCGGACCGTCGTGCAGCCGGTCCACGGCCGCCGCGCTGAACAGGCTCTCCGCGGAGGCGATCAGCGCGAAAGCGATGATCGTGCCCCAGATGGCCGGGCCGGCGAGCTGGCTGAGGGCCTCGGTCCCGGGCGGCTGGATGACGCCGAGCAGGCCCTCCACCTCGACGGTGGCGACCGGGAGGCTGAAGGCGAGCGTGGCGACCGTGGCCAGGACCACCGCCGCGAGGGCGCCCGGCACGGACTGCACGGCCTTCGGCAGCTTCTTCCACAGCACTATGACGGCGATGGTGCCCGCGCCGATCGCGAGCGAGATCAGGGCCTCGGTGCTGCCCAGGACGTCGGTGAACGCCCCCGGCAGCCCCGCGATCTTGCCTATGCCGGTCTCCGGGGCCTTCAGGCCCGCCGCCGCGTAGATCTGCCCGGCGATGATCACCAGGCCGATGCCGCAGAGCATGCCCTCGACGACGGAGACGGAAATGGCCCTGAACCAGCGGCCGATGCCGAGGAAGCCCATGGCGAGCTGGAGCAGACCGGCCATCAGCACGATCACGCCGAGTGCGGCCACGCCGAACTCGCTGACGGCTTCGAAGACCAGCACGGTCATGCCGGCGGCGGGCCCGGACACCTGGAGGCTGCTGCCGCGCATGAGGCCGGTGACGAGGCCGCCCACGATGCCGGTGATCAGGCCGAGTTCGGCAGGGACGCCGGAGGCGACGGCCACGCCGATGCAGAGCGGCACGGCGACGAGGAAGACGACGATGGAGGCGAGGAAGTCCTGCCTCAAGTAAGGGAACTTGGTCATGGCGTCCCTCACAGGGTCTCGAAGGTGTCGGTCTCCGCGTGGTGTTGCCGCACGGTTCCGGTGTGGACCTCGTAGAACCAGGCGTGCAGGCCGAGTCGGCCCTCCGCCAGCCGGCGCTCGATGCACGGGTACGACCGCAGTCGCAGCACCTGGGCGAGGACGTGGTTCTGCACGGCTTCGGCGACCGTCGGGTCCGCCGGGTCCTCGCACTTGGGTTCCTCGGCGGCGTGCGCGAGCCAGTCGCGCACCGCCGGTACGGCGGCGAGGTCGTCGCCCCGTACCACCGCGCCCACGGCACCGCAGTGCGAGTGGCCGCAGACCACGATGTCCTTGACGCCGAGGACTTCCACGGCGTACTCGATGGTGGCCGCCTCGGACGTGGGGTGTTCCAAGGCGTGCGGGGGGACGATGTTGCCGGCGGTGCGCAGCTCGAAGAGCTCGCCGGGCCGGGCGCCCGTGATCAGGGCCGGTACGACCCTGGAGTCGGAGCAGGTGATGAACAGGACGTCGGGGGACTGACCCTCGGCGAGGCGGGCGAACTCCTCAGGGCGCTGTCCGAACGTGCGGGCGTTGTCGATGAGGGGTTGCATGAGTGTGGTGACTCCTCCTGGCGCGCAGTGGGGGCGCGTCGGACGGGCATGACAGAGGTGGGGGATGGAACTGCTCTGTTCCTCAGCAGCGGAAGACCTGAAGTGCTGCTGGTGTGTGCGACGCCGAGGATCTCGACGTGCGTTCGTGTGTGGCGCCGGGTGTGACCCGTTCCGGTGCTGTCGGCGGGATGTGCCTCAGCAGCGGCCGCTCGGCCGAGGGCGCGGGTTCGGTGCTGTGGAACCGGTCGCGGGTCCGCAGGGGGCCGGTCGGGCCCCCGTGGTGTCCGGCGCGGCAGGTCGCGATCTCGTCGCGCAGAGCCTTCCCGGAGAACTTGGTCACGGGGCGCGAAGACGTGCCGGAGGGTTCAGTTCCGGGCTGAGCCTTGGCCTCGACTTCACGGGGTGTGTGCGCGGATGCGAAGGATGCCGTCGGTGCGAAGAACTGGAGGGCGAGCAGGACGGCGGCGAGGATCGAAACCATGGTCCGTACCGTCGTACCTCGGTACATGCGCCCCCCTTCAGGTGATTCGCACATCTAGCGCTGACCAACACTTAGTCAATGGCTGGTCAAGAAACACGTTAACCCTGCAAAGTCATTTGCAGGGTTAACTTAACGTTTCAAGCTGAAGAGAGCCTGAAAACCGTAGGTGGCTTGGCTTGAACCCAGCCTTGCCGTACGGCGGTTGGCACGATATTGGGGTTGTGGTTACCGCGAGTTCGTCAACTTGGCCGCGTCGCGGGCCAGGGCGGTGAGCCGGGAGATGGCCCGGAAGTACTTCTTGCGGTAGCCGCCGTTCAGCATCTCGTCGCTGAAGAGCTGGTCGAAGGGCAGGCCCGAGGCCAGCACGGGCACTTCGCGGTCGTAGAGCCGGTCCGCGAGGACGACGAGCCGAAGTGCCGTCGACTGGTCGGGAACCGGCCGCACGCCGGTGAGGCAGACGGCCTTGACTCCGTCGGTCAGGGCACCGTACCGGCTGGGGTGGACGCGGGCCAGGTGGTCCAGGAGGGGCGAGAACGCGTCGAGGGACGCGCCCTCGGTGGCGTGCGCCGCCTTGGTCACCTCTTCGTCGGAGTACGGCGGCGGCGCCTCGGGCAGGCCGCGGTGGCGGTAGTCCTCGCCGTCGATGCGCAGGGCGCGGAAGTGGGCCGACAGGCCCTGGATCTCGCGCATGAAATCGGCCGCGGCGAACCGGCCCTCACCGAGCTTGCCGGGCAGCGTGTTGGAGGTGGCGGCGAGCGCGACGCCCGCGTCGACGAGCTTGCCGAGCAGGGTGGAGACCAGGACCGTGTCGCCGGGGTCGTCGAGCTCGAACTCGTCGATGCACAGCAGCCGGTGGCCGGACAGGGTCTGGACGGTCTGCTGGAACCCGAGGGCGCCGACGAGGTTGGTCAGCTCCACGAACGTGCCGAACGCCTTGCGGGCGGGCTCGGCCGGGGTGGCGTGCCACAGGGACGCCAGCAGGTGGGTCTTGCCGACGCCGTAACCGCCGTCGAGGTAGACGCCGCGCGGGCCGGCCGGGGTCGCCTTCCTGGGCGCCCTGCCGAATCCGAACAGCCGCCGCTTGCCGGAACCGCCCGCCTCTTGGCCGAGACCCGCCGCGAAGCCCTCCAGGACCTGGACGGCCTCCGTCTGGCTGGGCTGGTTCGGGTCCGGTATGTACGTGCTGAAGCGCACCGAGTCGAACCGCGGCGGCGGCACCATCTCGGCGACCAGCCGGTCCGCGGGAACGCGCGGCTCACGGGCGCACAGGGACAGCGGGGCCGGGTCGGTCACGGGGCCGGATCCGGAGGGGGCAGGGGAGGAGGACACGGTTCACCATGCTACGGGGCGTGGAACACTGCACGGCATGCGACGTCTGTTCCCTGTGACCGATGAAACAGCAGCTCCGGACTCGGGTGGGATGCCCGGGGAGGACGTGCGTGAGGGGGCCGGGCGGGAGTGGAGTCTGGCCGAGCTCGCCGCCGCGTACGCCTATCCCGAGGTGGGGCCCGGCGGGCCGCTGCCGTGGCTGCGCGCCAACATGGTGTCCACGCTGGACGGGGCCGCCCAGCACGACGGCCGTTCGCAGCCCATCTCCAGCAAGACCGACATGCGGATCTTCGGCACGCTGCGGGCGCTGGCGGACGTCGTGGTCGTCGGCGCGCAGACGGTGCGCCAGGAGGGGTACCGGCCGGCACGCGCGCGTGCCGAGTTCGCCGGGATGAGGGAGGCGGCCGGACAGAGCCCCGCACCCGCGATCGCGGTGGTCTCCGCCAGTCTGGACCTGGACTTCTCGCTGCCGCTGTTCACCTCGCCCCTGGTGCCCACCCTCATCCTCACGGGAGCCTCGGCCGCCCCGGACCGCGTCGCCGCCGCCGAGAAGGCGGGCGCCCGGGTGGTCACCGCCGGGGACGGCATCGGCGTGGACCCGGCCCGCGCCGTCCAGGCCCTCGCCGGCCTCGGGTACACCAGGCTGCTGACCGAGGGCGGCCCGCGGCTGCTCGGGCAGCTGGTGGCGGCCGGCGTGCTCGACGAGCTGTGCCTGACCGTCTCCCCGATGCTGACCGCGGGCGACGCGCAGCGCATCGCCGGGGGGCCCGCCGTCACGGTGCCGCAGCGCTTCAGGCTGGTGTCGATGCTGGAGGAGGACGGCTTCCTGTTCACGCGGTACGGGCGGTCCTGACGTACTGAACCGCGCGACACGGGGTACAGGTCTCGGCGGCCGGGATGCCGAACCGGTCGGTAGGCCCGGAATCGGTACGGTGGTCACCGCCGGTCCGGTCATCGACGGAATGTGCCGTTCCGTTTGCTTTGCGGAGGGCACACTGGACCCGGCAGTACCCGTGCGAACACGGGGGCAGGATGGTTTCCGCAGGGCCCGGCACGGCCCACGGAGGAGTGGGGCCGCAGGCCCCCGGGAGCAGAAGGGGCGCCTGGTGTTCACAAGCGTATTGATGATCGAGAAGGCCCTGACATCCGCCGACGTGGAGTTCGTCACGACGTTGCACGGGGAGGAGCAGGTCTCCTTCCAGGTGCTGCTCCAGCCGCGCGGCGAGCAGGCGGACCGGCTGCTGCGGGCCATCGACGACGTCGCGCTCGGCGAGCTCGACGAGGCCGTACGCGAGGGGGAGACACCGGAGGGCGAGGAGGCGCTGAGCGTCGGGCAGCGGGCCCTGGAGGTCTCGCTCGCGGCGTTGCGGGCTTCCGGTAGCGAGGCAGGAGGACGGCTGATCGAGGACCATCCGCTGGACGCGCTGAAGTCCCTGGTGGAGGAGGCCGGGGCCGACGAGGTCATCGTGCTGACCGACCCCCACTACGTAGAGGAGTTCTTCCACCGGGACTGGGCGTCGAGGGCGCGGCACAAGGTCGGTGTGCCGGTGCTGAAGCTGTTCTCGCACAGCAAGGCGTAGCCGCCGGCGGTGGCGGCATCGCTGAACGCTTCGGCATAGGCTGTGCCGCTGAACGTTCCGCACACGCACAGGGAGACACGCATGGCACCCGGCCTTCCCACCGCCATGGACCGACCGCACTTCATCGGCATCGGCGGGGCCGGGATGTCGGGGATCGCGAAGATCCTCGCGCAGCGCGGGGCCGTCGTGGCGGGCAGTGACGCCAAGGAGTCGGCGACGGCCGAGGCGCTGCGGGCGCTGGGTGTGACGGTGCACATCGGGCACGCGGCCCGGCACCTGGCCGACGACGCCAGCTGTGTGGTCGTGTCCTCGGCGATCCGGCAGGACAACCCCGAGCTGGCCCGCGCGGCCGAGCTCGGCATCCCCGTCGTGCACCGCTCCGACGCCCTCGCCGCCCTGATGGAGGGCCTGCGCCCGATCGCCGTCGCCGGTACGCACGGCAAGACGACCACGACCTCCATGCTGGCCGTGTCGCTGAGCGAGCTGGGCCTGAAGCCGTCGTACGCGATCGGCGGGGACCTGGACGCGCCCGGCTCCAACGCGCTGCACGGCGAGGGCGAGATCTTCGTCGCCGAGGCGGACGAGTCGGACCGCAGCTTCCACAAGTACGCGCCCGAGGTCGCGATCGTCCTCAACGTCGAGCTCGACCACCACGCCAACTACGCGTCGATGGACGAGATCTACGAGTCGTTCGAGACGTTCGTGGACCGCGTCACCGAGGGCGGCACGCTGGTGATCACCGCCGACCACGAGGGCGCGCGGGAGCTGACGCGCCGGGTCGCGGGACGCGGCGTGCGGGTGGTGACGTACGGCGAGTCGGAGGACGCCGGCGTGCGCATCCTGTCGGTCGTGCCGCAGGGGCTGAAGAGCGAGGTCACGGTGGTGCTGGAGGGCGAGGAGCTGACCTTCACGGTCTCCGTGCCCGGCCGGCACTACGCGCACAACGCGGTGGCCGCGCTCGCGGCGGGCGTGGCGCTCGGCGTCCCCGCCGACGAGCTGGCCGCGGCGCTGGCGGCGTACACGGGCGTGAAGCGGCGGCTCCAGCTCAAGGGCGAGGCCGCGGGTGTGCAGGTCATCGACTCCTACGCGCACCACCCCACCGAGATGACCGCCGACCTGGAGGCCATGCGCGCGGCGGCGGGCGACGCCCGGATCCTGGTCGTCTTCCAGCCGCACCTGTTCTCGCGGACGCAGGAGCTGGGCAAGGAGATGGGCCAGTCCCTGGCCCTGGCGGACGCCTCGGTCGTGCTGGACATCTACCCGGCCCGTGAGGACCCGATCCCCGGCGTGACCAGCGAGCTGATCATCGAGGCGGCCCGGGCGGCGGGCGCCGACGTGACGCCGGTGCACGACAAGGCGGACGTCCCCTCCGCGGTCGCGGGAATGGCGAAGCCGGGGGATCTCGTTCTCACCATGGGAGCGGGCGACGTCACCGACCTCGGCCCGCACATCCTGGACCGTCTGTCGAACTGAGGGGCTGGAGGCTCATGCCGTACGACGTCGAGAAGCCGGACGAGCAGTGGCGCGCGGAGCTGACCCCGGGCGAGTACGCGGTCCTGCGCCAGGCGGCCACGGAGCCCGCCTTCACCGGTGAGTACACCGACACCAAGACGCGGGGCGTCTACTCCTGCCGCGCCTGCGGAGCGGAGCTGTTCACCTCGGACACGAAGTTCGAGTCCCACTGCGGCTGGCCGTCCTTCTTCGACCCGAAGGACACCGACGCGGTGGAACTGATCGAGGACCGTACCCACGGCATGGTCCGCACGGAGGTGCGCTGCGCCCGCTGCGGCTCCCACCTCGGTCATGTGTTCGAGGGTGAGGGGTATCCGACCCCGACCGACCAGCGGTACTGCATCAACAGCATCGCGCTGCGGCTGACGCCCGTCGACAGCTGAGGCGGGCCGCGGTCACCGGATCCGGCACTCCTTCACCGTGAGGGGTTTCGTGTCCCCCGCTGTGCGGCTGCACAGCACGCGGGTGTCGGCGGTGCCGTCGGCCGCGCGGCGAACCCGCTTGAGGACGATGCTGTGGCCGGTGCGGTCGCCGTACAGCGGGGCCCCGGTGAAGTCGATGGTGCCGGTGGCCATGCCCTCGATCTTGACGTTGCGCAGGTTCACCCAGGTCGAGGCGCGGCTCTGCGGCCGGTCGTCGCGCGTGGCCGCCCAGTACAGGGCGCGGGTCGCGTCGTGGGCCAGGGCGGTCTGGCCGCTGGCCAGGGCCGGGCTGTCGTAGCGCACGCGCCGGTCCTGCAGACCGGGCAGGTACGCGGCGGCCGAGAGGTAGAAGGTCGTCTTGGTGGCGGCCGACTCCAGCTCGGCCAGGGCCGCGTGGTACAGCGTGACCTTCGGCGCGACGGACTGCCCGCCGGCGGTGAAGTCGGCCTTGGACAGGTCGTCGCCCGTGAGGATGGACAGGGGCTTTCCGGCGCAGCCCGGCTCGGTGCCCAGCTGGGTCATCAGGGGATCGATGTCCTCCACCCGGCCCGCGAAGTAGATCACGGACGGGACCCGGCCGCCGCGGCAGATCTCCTGGGCGTGCGAGCGGAGTTCGGGCTTGCCGCCGCTGAGGACGTAGCGGCGCGGCTCGAGCCGGGCGAAGCCCTGCCGGCGCAGCATCTCCTGGCCGTAGCGGGCCTGTTCGTCGGTGTACAGGTCGTCGGTCTTCGCCGTGTCGCGGGCGAGGACGAGGCCGTACTGCCGTCTGTCCGGTCTGCGCAACTGGGCCGCGATAAGGCCGAGTTTCTCGATCTGCCACTCGTCGGTGGCGGCCAGGCTGAACCAGTTGGCGAACTCGCGGGGCAGATACGTGGCGGAGTTGGTGCCGGAGACAATCGGCAGGCCGGCCTCCAGCAGGGTGCGCGTCGTCGCCCTGCTCGACTCCAGGTCGCGGCCGGTGCCGACGACCCCCACCACGGTCGGGTCCTCGGCGGCGTACGCGGCGATGGCCTCGGCCATCTCCTTCTGGTGGCCCAGGTCCACGCCGCCGTTGGCGACCAGGACGCGCAGCTTCACACTGGAGTTCTTGTTGATTACGGCCTGCGCCAGATGGACACCCGCCAGCTCCTCGGCGCCCTTCACGAACGACGAGCCGGCCGGGTCGGCGCTCAGCGGCCCGGCGTAGACGACGGTGACGTACTTGCCGGAGTGGCGTGCGAGGACGTCCGCGTTCTGCCCGGCGATGCGGTCCTCCAGTTCGTCCACGGTCCAGGGCGTTTCGTCGTCGGCGGTCAGGGTCCTGATCTCGTCGGAGGGCTTGGGGGCGGGCAGCCAGTCGGCGAAGCGGACGCCGCCGGTCGCTATGCCTATGCACTCCGTGTCGCCGCCGGGTGTCCGTTCGAGCCGGGTGTCGCGGTTGGCGGTCAGTACGGATGCCGAGCAGTACCGGTCCTGGAGGGAGTCGGCACGCATGACGGTGGCGGCGGCTAGCAGGGCGGTCACCAGGACCAGGGTGTGCAGGGCCCACACCAGCCGGGCGAGCGTCGGCCGGGTGGCGGCCCGCAGATGGCGGCGGCGTTCCTCGACGGGACCGAGCTGGTCGTGCGGCAGCGGGATCCTCATCACCCAGGGCAGGACGGACCGCTCCCGGCTGGGCGACTGCTCGGCGCGCAGGTCGCGTGCCCACTCCCGGTACCAGGTGCGCAGCCGCTCGCCGAACCGGGGCGGTGCGGGTTCGGGGTCGGGCGCCGTCCGGACCACGCCGCGCTCCAGGCGCGGCACGTCGTGGGAGCGGACCGCGGCGACCACCAGCAGCGGGTCCAGCTCGCTGCGCCGGCTGCGGACGTCGCTGATGGCCCGGATCAGCTCGATGCCGCCGTTGCGGTCGTCCGCGTGCGGCAGGAACAGCATGGGCGGGCGCGGCCGTTTGAAGCCGCGCAGGTCCCAGCTCCAGCGGCGGTGGTTGTCCCGCAGGTCCTCCCGCAGCGCCAGCACGCACAGCTGGAGGTGGAAGTCGCCGCCCGCCGTGAGCGCCTCGGCCACGTCGTACGCCCGGGCCGCGATCGCCCTCCAGGAGCGCACCGGCCGGAGCAGCGACACCTCGGTCGGATCGTCCTGGTCCGCCGCCCTGAGGAAGGTCGTCGTCATGAACCAGCGGCTCTCCCGGCGCAGCCACAGGAAGATCGGCGCCCGCCCCGGCAGGGCGTAGTTGAGGACGGTCAGCAGCAGCAGGAAGGCGAGTCCGGCCGCCACCGCCACGAACCAGTCGCTGCGGGCGAGGAGCGCGGCGAGCACGGTCACGAGGCTCGCGGGCAGGATGTGCGCCATGTCGAACAGCGGCAGGCCCGAGCGCCACCGCGCGGTGCCCTTCGGGCGCCAGCGCTGCCGGGCCAGCTGGTCGAGCAGCCGCTGCCGCTGGTCCTGCCCGGCCTCGGGGCTGCCCGGGGCGGGCGCCGGCCAGGTGTCACCGAGTGCCGCGACCGCGTCGTCGATGGCGTGCACCAGCCGCAGCCGCGGGAACGCGTAGCGCCGGTAGACCGCCTTCGGGCCGCCCCACTTCTTCGGGTCGCTCAGCGCCCGCACCATGGCCGCGGCCCGGCGCACCTCCGTCGTGCCCTCGTAGGCGTCCTGCGCCACCGCGCAGCGCGTGCCGTGCGCATCCTGGCCCGTGTACAGCTGCCGGACCAGCCCGGTCACGGCGTCGTCGTCCGCGCTGTCCTGCGCGTGCACGACGAACACCGGCATCGGTGGCTCGGCGCTCGTGCGGAAGTCCTGGATGAGGATTTCGAGCTGATCCTGGAGGTGGACCGCGGCGCCGGTCTCCGGCATACCGTCGTGTCCCCCAGGGCAGTCCGGCGGCGTGCGATCAGCGTTCACCATGGGCAACCCCCGTTCACCTTCGGTGACTTACGAGGCTAACCGCTGCGAGTGGGGTGCGAGTGGGTGACGGACGAACTTCAGGAACGTTTCGGCTGGTCTGCTCGGCAAAAGGTCTTGAAGGGACGGTCTTGAATGGGTCAGCCACTGGCTTGTTGACTTTTGGCTGAGCCAGCCACAGGATTCCCGGGGTGACCCACTCCGCGCCGCCCCTGCCCCCCGGTCTCGACGAGGCCGCCCACCGCTGCCTCGTCGCCGGTTTCGCCGGCACCACGACCGTGCCCGACACCCTCAAGCGGCTCATCGACCAGGGCCTCGGCGGGGTCATCCTCTTCACCCGGAACGTGCGCGACGCCCAGCAGGTACGGCGGCTCACCGACGCCCTGCGGGCCCTGCGGCCCGACCTCATCGTGGGCATCGACAACGAGGGCGGCGGCATCGGTCACCTGGTCGCCGCGGGCGCGCCGGACGTGCCCGGCTCCTACGCTCTCGGTGTCGCCGACGCCCCGGCGCTCACCGCCCGCTGCGCCGACGCGCTCGCCGGGCATCTGGCCACGCTCGGCATCACCGCCTCCTACGCCCCCGTGGCCGACCTCCAGCACCATCCGCGCAACCCGATCGTGCGCACCCGCTCCTTCGGTGCCGCGCCCGCGCTCGCCGCCCGGCATCTGCGGGCCTGGATCACCGCCACCGAGCGGCGGGGTGTCGCCTCCTGTGCCAAGCACTTCCCCGGCCACGGCGGCACCGAGACCGACAGCCATCACGGCATCGCCGTCGACCCGCGGTCGTACGACGAACTGCGCGCCGACCTCGAACCGTTCCGCGCGGCCGTCGACGCCGGCGTGCCGATGCTCATGAGCGCGCACGTCGTCTTCCCGGCGCTGGACCCCGAGCGGCCCGCCACCCTGAGCCGCCGCATCCTGGGCGATCTGCTCCGCCACGAGCTCGGCTTCGACGGAGTCCTGGTCAGTGACGCGCTGGAGATGAAGGCCATAGCCGACCGCTACGGCGAGGCCGCCGGAGCGCGGATCGCCCTCGCGGCGGGTGCCGACCAGGTCATCGTGGCCGTGCCGGACCTGGAGGTCACCCTGGCCTGCCGGGACGCGGTGCTCGGCGCGCTGCGCTCCGGCGCGCTGGCCGAGGAGCGGCTGTGGGAGGCCGCCGGGCGGGTGCGGCGGCTCGCCGGGCGGTACGCGGTTCCGTTCGGGGCGGTCGACGGCTGGGACGCGGGGGCCGGGCTGGAGGCGGCCCGCCGGGCCGTCCGCGGCGGCGCGGTGCCGGCCGGCGTGCGGGGCGCCCACGTCGTCGACCTGTACCCGCCGCCGCACCCCGCGCTCAACTGGGGCGGGGAGGACCTGCTGACGGAGGTGCGCGGCGTCGACCCCGCGGCCACGGGGACGGCGGTCACCGGGGAGCCCGCGGATCCGGCGGCCGTGGTGGCGGGCATCCTCGGCGCGTCCGGTGACGCGCCGCTGGTCGTCGCGACCTGCGACGCCGGGCTGCACCCCTGGCAGGAACGGCTGCGGGCCGCCCTGCTGGCCCGGAGGCCCGATGCCGTACGGGTCGACACCGGGCTGCCGGAGGGGGGAGCGCTGTGCTCCTACGGGCGGGGGCGGGTGAATCTGCGGGCGGTCGCGGAGGTGCTGGCGGGCTGCTGAGCCCTGCGGCCTCCCTGCGGCAGCTTTACGGCATCCCTGCGGCACCCTTGCGGCGGGTCTACGGCACCCGTACGACCTCCTTGATGCCGCGCGCCGCCAGGTATGCGGCGTCGTCCGCCCGGGCCGCCAGGACCACCGCCGGGCGGACGCCCTTGGCGCGCAGGGTCATCCACGCGTCGAAGTACGCGCCTCCCGGGCCGGACACGGAACGCGTGGACGGCGTGCAGTCCAGGACCAGGGCCGTCTCGCGGGGGCGCGCCGGGTGGTGCCCCGCGCGGATCTCGGCGACCGTCTCGGCGAGGGCGGTCGCGATCGGCTTGGCGACGCCCCGTGCGTCGAACAGGCCGAGGGTGTACTCCAGTTCCGGGTAGTCGGCCAGCGAGCGGTCCACGTCGTGCGAGCACCACCACGTCACGCCCCACAGGCCCTCGCACCCGGCCGCGTTCCGTACGGTCGCCCGGGCGAAGTCGGGCGCGTCCGCCGCCGGGATGTGCGGTTCCGGGGCGCCCGTCTCCTGGACCCAGACCGGGCGTGCCGGATCCTCGGCGTAGGCCTTGGCGAGTTCCGTGCCGTACTCGGCGAGGTGCAGCACCTGCGGGGAGCGGGGGCCGTAGCGGCGGGCGCAGTCGCCGGAGAACACCCAGGGGTGGACGGTGGTGACGTCGCCCTTGCGGGCCGAGGCCTGAGGGGTGAAGGGGTGGTCGTCGCCGTACCAGGCCGCGTCGTAGGCGGAGTGGGTCGCGAGCCGGCCCGGGGGCAGGTGCTCGCGCGTGGCGGCCAGCAGGGTGTCGAGGTAGTGGTCCACCTCGTCCGGGGTCACGGGGTTGTGCTCGACCAGGTTGTTGAGTTCGTTGCCGAGCTGGAGGCCGATGAGGTTGGGGCGGCCGGCGAGGGCGCGGGCGAGGGTCCGCATGAGTCCGGCCTGCGCTGCGACGGCCTCCGGGTCGGTGAAGACGTTGCGGTGGTGCCAGCCGCGGGTCCACTCCGGGTAGAAGTCGAAGCTGGACAGATGGCCCTGCACGCCGTCCACCAGGACGTCGAGACCGGCCTCGGCCGCCAGGTCGACCAGGTGCGCGAGCTGGTCCACGGCGGCGGTGCGGATGAGCGTGCGGTTGGGCTGGAGGAGCGGCCAGAGGTGGAAGACCCGGACGTGGTCGAGACCGAGGGCGGCGATCTGGTCCAGGTCCTCGCGGGCGTGCTTCGGATCGAAGTCGTGCCAGGAGTGGAACCAGCCGCGGCGGGGCGTGTAGTTGACGCCGAAGCGGAGCGTAGGGATGGGATCCTCCTCGGGTCGGGTCTTGCCCTGGGTGAATGCATCAATCACCATAGTCGGCGATGGGTAATGAATTGAACCAGGAGTGTCGAGACTTGGTGGTCGGTCTCGACGCGGGCGGCACGCGGACCCGGGCGGTTCTGGCGACGGCGGACGACGGACGTCCGGTGGGTGAGGGCGCCGCCGGGCCCGGCAACGCCCTGACCGTGCCCGTGCCGCAGCTCACCGAGCACCTCGCCGAGGCCGTCGGGCGGGCCGTGCCGGAGGCGGTCCGTGACCGGGTCGTGGCCGTGGCCGGCGGTTTCGCGGGCGCGACCGGCGCCGCCGCCGACGAGCCGGGGCGGCGCAACGCCCTGGCGGCCCTCACCGCCGCCCTGCGCCGGCTGGGAATCGACGCCGGCCCGCCCGTCATCGGCAGCGACATCGAGGCGGCCTTCGCCTCCGCCCCGGGCACCCCTGCCGACGGTCTCGCCCTGGTGGCCGGCACGGGCGCGGTCGCCATGCGCATCACCGACCGCCGCGCCACCGTCACCGTGGACGGCGACGGCTGGCTCCTGGGCGACGACGGCAGCGGCTTCTGGATCGGCCGCGCGGCGGTACGGGCCGCACTGCGCATGGCCGACGGCAGGGGCGCGCCGACCGTGCTGGCGGAGACGGTGGGCCGGGAACTCGGGGTGCCGGGCGACGCCCTGCCCGGCGGTGCCGCAGCCGGTGGCGCGGTGCGCAGACTGTCCCCCGACGTGGTCCCCGGCGGCGCGGAGGGCGCGTCGGGCGACGGGCGGCACGAGGCGGTGCCGCCGGTGACCGGGCCGGGGCAGTCGGGAGGGGCTGGAGGTGCGGGTGGTCGGCCGACCGGCCCGGGGCCGAGCGGCGCGGGCAGGCGGGAGTCGGCTGGTTCGGAGCGGTTCGGAGGGGCTGGGGCCGCGGGCGGGCGGTCGGCCGATCCTGTGCAGCCCGGCGGGAGCGGACGGTCGGCCGGCCCTGAGCAGGCCGGCGCGGGCGGGTGGTCGGCCGGCCCGGGGCAGTCCGGTGTGGGCGGGCGGTCGTTGGGTCCGGAGCAGTCCGAAGGGGCTGGGGTTGCGGGCGGGCGGGCATCCGGCCCTGAGCAGGCCGGCGCGGGCGGGCGCACGTTCGACCCGGGCCAGTCCGGTGCGGGTGGGCGGCCATCCGATTCGGGGCAGTCCGGAGGAGTTGGGGCCGTGGGCGGGCGGGGGCCTGTTGGACCGGAGCAGTCCGGACGAGCCGGGGCCGCGATCGGAGGCGTGGCCGGTTCTCCGGCTGTCGGCCGGCGCCCCGCCCCGCCCCACGACGACACCCCCTGGTCCCGCCCCCACCGCGAGGCCTACCGCAGGCATCTGCTCCCCGCCGTCATGGCCGAGCCCCCCATCCGCCTGGCACGGCTCGCGCCGCTGGTCGTCGCGGCGGCCCGGGACGCCGCGGATCCGGTCGCCCTGGCGATCCTCGACGAGGCGGCGGATCAACTCGCGGAAACAGTACGGGCGTTGAATCCCGGCCCCGGGGAGCGGGTGGTCGCCACCGGCGGACTGCTCGGGCCCGACGGGCCGCTCACCGACCGCCTCGAAACCCGCCTCCGTGCCCTCGGCCTCACCCTCGACTGGGTCCCCGACGGCTGCCGGGGCGCCGTCGCCCTGGCCCGCCTCGCCCACGGCGGCCGTACGTGACCGCCACCCGGCAGGGCACGCCCCGGTACCGCGACCCCGCCGCCCCGGTCGACGCCCGCGTCCGCGACCTGCTCTCCCGTATGACCCTGCGCGAGAAGGCCGGACAGCTCAACCAGCGGATGTACGGCTGGGACGCCTACCGCCGCACCCCCGACGGCGCCTTCGAGCTCACCGACGCCCTGTACGCCGAGACCGAGCGCTTCGCCGGACTCGGCGCGCTGTACGGACTGCTGCGCGCCGACGCCTGGTCGGGGGTCGACCACGCCACCGGATCGGGCGCGTCGGACGGCGCCGAACTGGCGCACCTCGTCCAGCGCCACGTCGTCGAGCGCAGCCGGCTCGGCATCCCCGCCCTGTTCGTCGAGGAGGTGCCGCACGGGCACATGGCCCTCGACGGCACGGTCATGCCCGTCAACCTGGCCGTCGGCGCCACGTGGGACCCGGGGCTGTACGAGCGGGCCGCCGCCCACGCCGCCGCCGAACTGCGAGCCCGTGGCGGGCACGTCGCCCTGGTCTCGGCCCTCGACATCGCCCGCGACCCGCGCTGGGGACGGACCGAGGAGTGCTTCGGCGAGGACCCGTACCTGGCCGCACGGCTGACGGAGGCGCTGGTGCGCGGCATGCAGGGCGCACCCGCCGAGTACTTCCCCGCCGACAAGGCACCCGTCGTCCTCAAGCACTTCGCCGGGCAGGGCGCGACCGTAGGCGGCCGCAACTCCGCCGAGTCCGAGCTCGGGCTCCGGGAGCTGCACGACATCCACCTCCCCGCCGCCCGTGCCGGGGTCCGCGCCGGGGCCGCCGCCGTCATGGCCGCGTACAACGAGGTGGACGGTCTGCCCTGTTCCGGGAACCGTGCCCTGCTCCAGGAACTGCTGAGGGAGCGCTGGGGTTTCCAGGGTCTCGTCATGGCGGACGGACTGGCCGTGGACCGGCTGGCCCGGATCACCGGGGACAAGGTCTCCGCGGGAGCCCTCGCGCTCGACGCGGGTGTTGATCTGAGCCTGTGGGACGAGGGCTTCACGCATCTGGAGGCGGCGGTCGAGCGGGGGCTGGTGAGCGAGGCGGCTCTCGACGAGGCCGTGGCACGCGTCCTGCGGTTGAAGTTCCGCCTGGGCTTGTTCGAACAGCCCTACAGCACCTGCCCGTCACCACCCCCCGCCGTCGGTCGCGACCTGAGCACCGCCCTCGCCCGCGCCGCCGTCACCCTCCTCCACAACGACCACGACCTGCTGCCCCTGTCCCCGGCGACCGTCTCCCGTATCGCCGTCCTGGGCCCGCACTCCGGCACCGTCGCGCACCAACTGGGCGACTACACCGCCCCGCAACGGCCCGGCACCGGCACCAGCGTCCTCGACGGGCTGCGCGAGCTCGCCCCGCCCGGCATCGACATACGCCACGCCCGGGGGTGCGCCCTCACCGGCGGCGACCTGTCGGGCATCCCCGAGGCGATCGCCCACGCCGCCGCCTCGGATGTCGCCGTGCTGGTGCTGGGCGGCAGCAGCGCGCGTGCCGCCGGGACCGGGTTCGACGCCAACGGGGCCGCGCGCACCGCCGTGTCCGAGATGACCTGCGGAGAGGGCGTCGATCTGGCCGGACTGCGGCTGGGCGACGCCCAGTACGCACTCCTGGACGCCGTGGTCGCGACGGGCACACCGACAGCGGTCGTGCTGATCCAGGGCCGCCCGCACGTCGTGCCCGACACGGCGGCCGCGCTGCTCACCGCCTGGTACCCCGGCCCCTGGGGCGGTGAGGCGATCGCCGAGGTGCTGCTCGGGCTCGCCGAGCCCGTCGGCCGGCTGCCGCTCTCCGTGCCCCGCTCCGCGGCCCAGCTCCCCGTCCACTACAACCACAAGGACACCGAGTACGGCGGCTACGTGGACTCCCGCGCCGAGTCTCTCCACTCCTTCGGGCACGGACTGTCGTACACGAGCTTCGCGTACGGTCCGCCGCGCCTGTCAGGGCACGGCGTCGAGGCCGACATCACCAACACGGGCCGGCGCCAGGGCCGTTCCGTCGCCCAGCTCTACCTGCGCCGGCTACGGACCCCGGTTTGGCCGCGCACGCTGGAGCTGTGCGGTTTCCGGGCCGTCGACCTGGCGCCGGGCGAGACCCGCACGGTCGCGTTCCCGCTCGGCGCCGACTTCCGTACGGCCGTTCCGCCCGGCACGGTGGTCGAGTTCCGGGTCGCCGCGTCCGCGCGGGCCGCCCTGACCGCCGTACCGACTCAGAGCTTCACGGCCCCCGAGGAAACCCCCTTGTAGAACCACCGCTGGGTGATGACGAACAGCACCAGCACGGGGATCACGGAGATCACCGAGCCCGCCATCACCATCCGCTGGTCGTAGCCGAAGGACGAGGTCTGAAGCCTTGCCAGGCCCAGTGTCAGCGTGAAGTGGTCCTCGGTGCGCAGCACGATCAGGGGCCACAGGAAGTCGTCCCAGGCGCTGATGAAGGTGTTGATGGTGACGACGAGGATCGCGCCGTAGGCGGACGGCAGGTACAGGTACCGGAAGCGTTTCCACTCGCCCGCTCCGTCGAGCATCGCCGCGTCCTCGATCTCGCGCGGCACGGCGAGGAACGCGGCGCGCATGATGAGGACGTTGATCGCGGCGACGAAGCCGGGCAGCCAGACACCGGCCAGGTGGTCCACCAGGCCCATGTCCCGGATGCTGAGGAACAACGACACCATGATCGACTCGAAGGGGAACATCATGGACGCCAGCAGCACGATCCACACCAGCTTGCGGCCCTTCCAGCCGGGCTTGGACAGCATGTAGCCGGCCATGGTGGAGAAGACGAGCTGGCTGGTGATGGACAGCAGGGCGATGACCACGCTGTTCCTGATGTAGGTCCACACCGGCACCTGGTCGAAGACCTCGCGGTACGCACGCAGGGACGGATGACGGGGGATCAGGGAGGCGCCCGCGCCGAAGACGTCCTCGCCCGCGCCCTTGAGGGACGACAGCAGCTGCCACAGCAGCGGGCCGACGGTGATGAAGAGGACGAACACCAGCAGCAGGTAGCGCAGGACCAGTTCGCGCGGGCGGCCGTAGTCGCGCCAGCGGGGCGTCAGACGTCGGCGCTTGTCGACGGCGGTCGTCGTCATGCCTCGTCCTCCTTCGTCAGGCGCTGGGCGAGCAGCGTGAGGCCGAGGGTGAGTGCGAACAGGGCGACACTGACCGCCGCGCCGTATCCGGCGTTGCCGGTGAGCGGGTCGAGGCCGACGTCGCGGATGTAGAAGGGCAGCGTGCGGTCGGCGCCGCCGGGGCCGCCGGTGGCACCGCCGAGCATGTAGATCTCGGTGAAGACCCGCAGCGAGCCGATGCCGGTCAGGGTGCCGACCAGCATCATCGACTGGCGGACGCCGGGCACGGTGATGTGCCAGAACCGGCGCGCGGCGCCCGCCCCGTCCACGGCCGCCGCCTCGTGCAGCTCCCTGGGGACGTTACCGAGGGCGGCCAGATAGAAGATCATGTACCAGCCGAGGCCCTTCCACAGGGTCAGGCCCATCGCCGACAGCAGGATCAGCCACGAGTCCGACAGGAACGGGATGGCCTCGCGGACGAGGTGCGCCTTCTGCAGCCAGGTGTTGACCAGTCCCTGGTCGCTCAGCAGCCACTGCCAGCTCAGGCCGACGACCACGCTGGAGGCCAGGACCGGCGTGTAGAACGCCGAGCGGAAGAAGCCGATGCCCGGCAGGTTCTTCTCCACGAGGATCGCGAGCAGCAGCGGCAGCAGCACCATCAGCGGGACGACGAACAGCGCGTACAGCAGGCTGTTGCGGGTGGCCACCCAGAAGTCCGGATCGCCCAGCATCCGGCGGTAGTTCTCCAGGCCGACGACGTCGTAGGCACCGCCGAGCGGCTTGGCGTCGGTGAAGGAGACGACGACCGTGTTGAGGAACGGGAAGACCCCGAACACGGTCGCGCCGATGATCGCCGGGGTCATCCACAGCCAGGGCAGCCACCAGCGGCGGTAGAGCGCCGCGCCCCCCGCGTCGGCGCTCGCGCCGGGCGTGACGAAGCGGAGGGCGCGGCGCAGGGGGCCCGGTGTGCCGCGTGAGGGGGAAACGCCGGGGCGGCGGGCGCCCGCACCCGGGGGAGCGGGGACGGGCGCCTTGTGGACGGTCGGTTGGGTCATCCTCAACTGCCCTGCTCGATCAGCCGGTTCGCCTTGGACTGGGCCTCCTTCAGAGCGTCCTCGGCGCTCTTCTTGCCCTGCATGGCCAGCTGGATCTGGGCCGAGATGGCGTTCAGCTCACCGGGCGTCAGCGCGATCTCGTCGGCCGTGGCGGTCTTGCGGTCACTGGCGACGATCTTGCGGGCCTCGGCGAACGGGTCGTCGCCCTTGACCGACTGGAAGAACGGGTCGTTCAGGGAGGCCGTGGTGGACGGGAAGATGACGACGTTCGGGTCCTTGGCCCAGGCGAGCTGGTTCTCGGCGTTCGTCAGGAACCGCGCGAAGGCCAGCGCCGTCGAGGCGTTCTTGCTGGTGGACGCGGTGCCGATGTACTGCGGGGCGCCGACGGTGTGGCCGAGGGCGTCCAGCATGAAGGGGGCCACGCCGGTCTTCTTGTAGACGCTCGGGTTGTTCTGCTGGATGAACCGGAGGAAGTTGGGGTTGGTGGGGCCGTAGACCAGCTTGCCCTGGCCGTAGACGTTGGCCGGGTCCTGCGTGGAGGACAGGGAGTCCCTCGGCATGCCGCCGGCCTTGTAGAGCTTCGTCATGGCCTCGACCCACTGGGCCGTCTTCGGGTCGTCGGCGAAGGTGAACTTCTTGCCGTCCGGCGAGAGGATCTTGATGCCCATCTGCTGCCAGTCGGCGGGGATGCGCAGCTGCGGGTTGGCGAGGAAGGCGTAGTACTCGCCGCCGGAGGCCTTGGCTATCTTCTCCGCGTCGTCGAACAGGCCGAGGACGGTCGTCGGAGGTTTCGCGGGATCCAGGCCCGCCTTCTTCATCAGGTCGGTGTTGAAGGTCTGCACGATGCCGCCGGAGTACCAGGGCAGCACGCTGTGCACCTTCCTGCCGTCCGCGTCGGCGTACATGCTGGACTTCCACAGCGCGGGCGTGAACGGCTTGCCCGCGTCCGGGGCCTTGTCGTCCAGGTTCAGCAGGTAGCCGTTCTTCGTCAGCGCCACCGCCGTGTTGACGTTGATGTTCACCACGTCCGGCAGCGTGCAGCCCTGCGCGTCGGCGACCAGGCGCTGGGTGAAGGTGGCGTCGCCCGGGTCGTCGATCCAGTTGACCGTGGTGCCGGGGTGGGCCTGCTCGAAGGCGTCGATGACGCCGTTGAAGTACTTCCCGAAGTCCTTCTTCAGGTTGGTGGTCTGGAAAGTGATCTTTCCCTTGACTTCGCCGGAGAGCTTCCCGGAACCGACGTTGCCCTTGTCGACCTTGCAGCCGCCGGCCGTGGCGTCGCCGCCGTCCGAACCGCCGCCGGCCAGGCCGCAGGCGGCGGCCGTCAGCGTCAGGACGACCAGACAGGTCAGGGATCCGGTGAGTCTTCTTGCGCGCATTGCTGCCCTCCTGGGACCAGTCATGCTGGATCAAATCACCAAGTTGGACTTCGATTGATGAAAAGGTGGACCAGAATTCATCGGAGGTCAATGGTTTGCCGTGTTGCTGTTCGGTTGCGTACGGCGCTCAGTGGCGGTGTTCGTGGTCCGGGTGGGAGGGGTCGCCGGGGTGTTCGTGGCCTTCGGCGTACACGACGTCCGCCCTTGCCCGGTCGAGCCAGTCGAAGAACGCGCGCCGGGCTGCGGCGTGCCGCAGTTGCTGTGCGATGCCGTCTTGGACTTGCTCGTAGGGGTGGATGTCCGAGGGGTCCGGGGCGTCGTAGGGGTCGACGCCGCGGCGTAGCGCCTCGGGAGTGAGGAAGCGGTCCTGGTTGCGGTCGTAGTAGTCCCGAACGGCCGTTTCGGGGATGTGCTGTTCGCGTTCCAGGGCGGCGAGCAGGGCTCGGGCGGCGGGGGAGTGGGCGAGGGCTGCGGCGATGATGCTGCCCAGGTCGGCGACGTCGGGTTCGGGGACGGTGAGCAACTGCATCGGCAGGACGTCGTTCGGTGGGGCGAGCCCTCGTTCCGCGCAGGCGCGGCGGGCGAGTTCGTCGGTGACGATGACCTGGGTCGCCCAGCGTCTTCGTTGGCGGGCTGCGCGGGCGGAGAGTGCCGCGCCATGTCCGTGTGCGGCTGCCGCGCCGTCGTGGCTGGTCGCGCAGTTCCCCGCGCCCCTGAGGGCGTCAGTGCCGAGGAATGTTTCCACGTGCTGCTTGGGGATCGGGTCGCCACGGACGGTCGCCGCGTACTCATCCTTCACGGCGTCACCTCCAGCTCGACGGCCCGCGTGTACGCCACGCAGCCGTGCCAGGCCGCCTTCGCCATCAGCCAGTACGAACCCGGTGGGATCGCGTCGCCGTCGACCTCGATCGCGCACTCCCGCTGCTCCCCGCCGGGCACCGTGAAACCCTGGCAGCCCGGGGTGACGCCGGGCCAGGTGCCCCAGGAGGAGACGGCCCACAGGGTGCCGTGGACGGGGCCGCGGGTGGGGTTCCGCAGGGTCACGGGCACCCGGGTCCGCTCGCCCCGGCGCACGGACACCCGCTCAACCCCCAGTTCCGTCACCAGAGTCGGGCCCCTGTGCCCGCCCGCGACGTCCAGGGCCACCACGTCCTCGAACGTCTGGCCGCCGTACGACAGCCGGGCGGCGAGCCAGTGCCGGCCGGGGGCGGCGTCCGGCGGGGGCGTCACCGTGATGTCCGTGAGGGTGAAGCCGCCGGGGCCGAGCGCGTACGGCAGTTCGGCGGGCTCGGTGCTCCAGCCGGGCGGCACCTCGAAGGCCACCGTGCCCGACACCGGCGCGTCGGTGAGCTCCGAGGAGACCCGGACGGTCGCGGTGACGGGGCCGTCTGCGGTGAGGGCGGTGGGGGAGAGGTACACGGCGACCGGCATGTTGCCGCGGGGCGCGGGACCGGAGTTGTGCAGCCAGTAGCGGGTGGCGACGGGCTGGGCGGGCTCGTGGGCGCCGATGCCGGGGCCGACCGCGCTTTCCGGCGCGTGGGCGGGCGTGGCGAGGAGGGTGGCGACCTCGAAGCCGGTCAGGTCGACTCCGAGGCCGCCGGTCTCGTCCGGGGCTAGGGGCGCCCCGGGCCTCTCCAGGACGTCGGCGCGGGCGCCCGCCGCCCATGCCACCGGCCCGGCCACCCCCGCCCGGACCGGCCGGCCGTCGACCTCGTGCACGCGGACGACGAGACCCTGTCCCGGATCCACGGGTGCCCCGCTGCCCCGGGCCAGCGGGGAGCCGAGCGGCTTGAGCGCGTCGAGCAGCACCTCGCCTGCGGGTTCCAGACCGAGCAGGGTGGCCTTCCTCGGCAGGGCACCCGAGGACTGGGCGCCCGAGGCCTGGGCGTCGGGGGACTGCCGCAGCCGTGCCGTCAGCGGACGGTTGTACGCGTGGCCCGCCTGCGGCAGCCGCAGTGCGCGCCAGTCGCCCGTGCCCGCGACGACGGCGTACTCGAAGGTGTGCGACCAGCGCTGGAGCTGGAACCCCGAGCCGTCGGGGGCCGTGCGGCGCGGTGGGTCGATCCAGACGCCGGACGGCCAGCCGGTGCAGGAGCGCATCAGGGACATGTAGAGGTCGCCGGAGGCGGTGACCACGCAACCGGGCGTGCCGCGGTTGAGGATCGCGAAGCTGCGGCCGTCCCAGGCGTCACCCGGTGGCAGTGCCTCGCCGCCGCCGGCGGCCGTGGCGCTCACCGTGAAGTCGTCCAGGTCGGCGATCAGCGCGCCGACCGCCTCGGCGTCGTCCTCGGGGCGGGCGCCCGCCACCACCAGCAGCGGCAGACGCTCCAGATCGCGCAGATCGGCCCCGGGGATCCACTCCTCGCGCAGACAGGCGCGCGGCGCGACCCAGACGGCGGCCACGCCCCGTTCGGCGAGCTGGCGCTTCAGTTCCCGCCCGGCCGCCGGGTCCCAGCCGAGCGCCTCGGCGACCACGGCGTTGCGGTCGGGGCCGCCGACGGCGATCCGGAGGTCCGGGAGGTTGGAGTCGACCTCCAGGTCGCCGTAGCGCGGGCCGCCCGCGATCGTCGAGGTGGCCGTGACCCCGGCGCGGACCAGGGCCGCCGCGAGCGGGGTGCCGAGGTCGCCCGCGATGTCCCAGTCGGCATAGATGAGTTCGGCGACCCCGATCGAGCGGTGCCCGAGGAGGACGCCGGAGTCGTCGTGGACGGCGACGCGGGCGGTGGAGCCGAGACCGAACCAGGTGTTGGCCGGGTTGTCCAGCGTCCAGGGGAACCGTTCGCTGTCCACTTCCACGAAGCCGAACCCGCGCCCGATCACCGCGTCCGCGACCTCGTGCACCGGCAGCCCGCCCCGTACGTCCGAGGGCCAGCGCACCCGGATCAGCCGGTCGGCGCCGTCGTACCCGTCGACGGTCGTGGTGAGATCGAGCCGGTCGACGCCCTGCCACAGCGTCAGCCGCTGGGTGCAGCGGAAGAGACCGAGGTCGGCGGTGACGGTGACACGGGAACCGGCGGGGGAGTGCTCGACGCGTACCTCGGCGGTCACGTCCCGGCCGCGGGCCGCGGTCGTGCCGGTCGGGGTGAGGTGCCAGGGACCCTCGCCGAAGCGCGGATGCCTCGGGTACTCCTCCTGGACGACGATCTCGTTGCCGATGTCACCGGGACGCAGCAACTCCCGGCCGCCCTCGGCCAGTGCGCGCAGGCTGCTGACGCCACCACCGCGCGCCGGGTCGACCGTCACCTCGTAGAACTCGTTGCGAATGGTGAGGCCTTCGCCAGGTGTCCAGCCAGGGGCGGACCCCTCGGTGAGCGGGAGCGCCGTGAGGCCCATGCCGGGCACCTCCGGCACGACGACATGGAGCCGGCCGTCCTCGCTGACCGCGGGGAGCCCGTGGGGTACGAGACCCGGGTCGTCGACCGTCAGCACGTCACGGCGCTCCCAGGTCGCGGAGTTGAACACGATCAGGTCGGGGCCGTCGCCCGGGGCGACCTGGTCGGCCAGGGCCTGGGTCGCGTCGGCGTGCACGCTCACGGCCAGATCGTGCAGCTCACGCCAGCCGGTCATCAGGTCGATGTAGACCTGGTCCGACTCCGAGCCGGTGATGGCGTCGTGGTGGGCGCCGTAGACGAGTTGCCGCCAGGCCTTGTCCAGGGCCGCGTCCGGATAGGGGCGGCCGGTGACGAGGGAGGCGAGCGTCGCCCAGGCCTCGGCGTCGGCGAGGAGGGTCTCGCCGTACCGCTGGGCCTGCTTGGTGTCGATGTAGGAGACGTCCTTGCCGGTGTAGACCGGGTTCATGTCGCGGGTCTGGGGCGATGCCCTGCGGCCCTCCGTCTCCAGTTCCGCGCGGACGGCGGCGAAGAAGTCCCGGGGGATCGCGCTGATGCAGCGGGGCCAGACGTACCGGGCGTTCCAGTCGCGGTGGATGTCCATGACCCAGCGGCACGGCGGCGCGTAGTCCCCGCCCACCGGGAGCAGCACGTTACGGGTGAGGGAGACCTGCTTGAGCCGCTGGAAGAGCGTGTACGCGGCGGCCTCCGCCTCGGGCAGGGTGGGCGCGTTGTCGATGGCCCAGCCGGCTCCGTAGTGGTTGACCATGTACGCGGTCAGCAGGCCGCGCCCCGACGGGGCGATCCAGTCGAACTCGGCCGGGAACTGCATCCGGCCCGGGTCCCTCGGTTCCTCGCCGAACACCGACAGGGTCGGCCCCCACTGGTGGAACGGCCCGCGCGCCCACGAACTGGAGCTCACCCCGGCGTCCGCCATCAGCCCCGGGAACTGCGGGTCGTGCCCGAAGGCGTCCAGCTGCCAGGCCGTCTCCGGGGAAGCGCCGATGATGCCGCGCTGGAAGCCGTCGCCGTACAGGGCGTTGCGGATCGTCGCCTCGGCGCCGGTGAGGTTGGTGTTGGGCTCGTTGTAGGTGCCGCCCATGATCTCGACGCGGCCGGTGCGGATCAGCTGCCGCAGGAAGGCGCGCTCCTCCGGGAAGGCGTCCCAGTAGGGCTTGAGGTAGTCGACCTCCGCGAGCACGAACGTGTACGCCGGGTCGCGCCGGGCCAGGTCGCAGTGGGCCCGGACCAGGCTCATGCCGGACTGGCCGCGCGAGTCGAAGGTGCGGGCGGGCAGTCCACTGGCCGCCGGGTCGTCGGCGACGTCCCAGGTCTCCGTGTAGGCGCCCTGTGTGTTCCACCAGACCGGGTCGTAGTGGAAGTGGCTGACCATGAACATGGTCCAGCCGGGCTCGGCCGCGGTGAACTCGCCGGTGCGGGAGGTGACTTCGTCGCCGTCGGCCGCGGTGACCGTGATCTCGCGGCGGTCGCCGGGGACCAGGTCCTCGCCGGTGACGGGGATCTCGGCGCGTACGGTGCCGTCCGCGCCGACGGCGGTCTCCGTGGTGCCGGTGAGGCCCGGGCCCTCGACGGTGAGCCGCACGGTCCGTCCCGGAGTGTGGCTCAGCTCGACGGCCACCACCTGTCGCGGCTGCTCGGTGGTCCCGGTGAAGAGCTCGGTCGACTCGACAGAGGTGACGCGCATGGGGCTCCTACGAGTGCTCTGGGGAGCCCCATCCTGCACGGCAAAAGTGATTCAAACAACCATCCTCACGTCAACTTGGTGGTTCATCCATGCACGACCGGTCGTGTCACCTGGCTCGCCGGGACTTCACCGCGTGCTGCGGGGTGATGTGGTCGGTCAGTGCCAGCGACGCGCTCGCGCGCTGGTAGGTGAGCTGGGCGACCCGGACGTACAGGCAGTCGACGAGCATCAGGACAGAGTGCCGGCTGCTGATGCTCTCGGCCCGGAAGCTGGTCTCCGAGGAGGACGAGATGAGCCGGATGTCGGCGGACCTGGACAGCGGCGAGCGCGGGTCGGTGGTCAGGGCGATCGTCGTGGCGCCGCGCTCCTTGGCCATCTCGAACGGTTCGAGGGTCTCGCGGGTCGCCCCCGAGTGGGAGATGCCGATGGCCACGTCCGCCGGGGTGAGCAGGGCCGCGGAGGTGGCGGCCGCGTGCACCTCGGTCCAGCCGCGGACCGCGCAGCCGATGCGGAACAGCCGGGTCTCGGTCTCCTGGGTCACCGCGCCGCTGCCGCCGACGCCGTAGACGTCGATGCGCCGGGCGCGGGCCAGGGCCTGGGCCGCGCGCTCCAGTGCGTCGAGGTCGATCCGGTCGATGGTCTGCTGGATGGCCCGCAGGTCCGCCGTGCCGACGACCTGGACGACCCGTTCGAGGCTGTCGTCCGGGGAGATGTCGGGGCCGATCTCGGCGGTCCCCCAGTCGGACACCTCGCCCCGGCCGCGCTCCTGGGCCAGTTCGATCAGCAGGTGCTGGTAGGAGTCCAGCCCGACGGCCCGGCAGAAACGGGTCACCGTCGCCTGGGACGTGCCCGTGCGGCGGCCCAGCTCGGCGGCCGAGCAGTGGGTGACGGCGGCCGGATCCTCCAGGATCAGCTCGCCGACCTTCCGCAGGGACCCCGCCAGCCGGGGCAGTTCGGTGCGGATCAGTGTGGTGACGTCCGTGGGAGGCATGGGGAGAAGGTAGCAGCCACCCGTGAGGGGGAGGATTGAATACCAGGACCCGGCACAGAGCCTGAGTGATGTGTGATTTATTGATTCACCGACGGGGAAGTGTAGGGTGATTCAATCCATCAGTGGGGAGTGTGTCGCGTGTCCGTCGAGTCTGTGAGCGCCCAGGGGTACGCGCGGAAGAGCCTCGCCGTCCTCCAGCAGGTCATCGAATCCGCCCGGGGCGACGTGGCCGCCGCCGCGGACCTGGTCGCCGAGTGCGTACGCGCGGACGGTGTCGTCCAGGCCTTCGGCACGGGCCATTCGCAGGCCCTCGTCCTCGAACTCGCCGGCCGCGCGGGCGGACTGGTCCCCACCAACCGGCTGAGCATCGCCGATCTCGTCCTCTATGGCGGTGAGGACCCGGCCGTGCTCGACGACCCGCTCCTCGAACGCCGGGCCGGGGTGGCCGCCCGGCTCTACGACCTGGCCGCCCCGAACCCCCAGGACCTGTTCGTCGTCATCTCCAACTCCGGCGTCAACAGCGTCATCGTGGAGATGGCCCTGCACGCCAAGGAGCACGGCCACCGTGTCCTGGCCCTCACCTCCCTGGCCCACACCCGGGCCGTCCCCGCCGCCCACCCCAGCGGCCGGAAGCTCGCCGACATCGCCGACGTCGTCCTCGACAACGCGGCCCCGCGTGGCGACTCCCTGCTCGAACTGCCCGGCGGCGGCTCGGTCTGCGCCCTGTCCACCCTCACCGGCGTGATGCTGGTCCAGATGACGGTCGCCGAGGCGGCCGGCCGTCTCCTCGCCGCCGGAGAGCGCCCTCCGGTCTACGTCTCGGCCAATGTGCCCGGCGGCTTCGAGGGCAACCTGGAGCTGGAGAAGAAGTACGCGGGCCGGATCCGCCGCACGGCGAGCTGAGCCGAACCGGCCTGCTCCGCCCCCAGGGCGTGACCGAGCGGCCGCCGCGGAGCCCGGCCCGGCAGCCGGCGAACCGTTTCCGTCCGGACCATTGACGCGACCCCCGAGGACTCACACACTGGCCTGACTACGTAGTCATGAGCCGTCCGCCCGCCAGGCGGTCCCAGATGACTACGTAGTCCAAGATCGCCAGAAACCCGGGAGGCGCGCATGTCCGTCAGCGGAGCCGAAGGAGGCCTCCCGGCCGCCGGTGGGCGCCGCCGGCGTGGTCCCGGGATGACCGAGGTCGCGCGGGCCGCCGGCGTGTCGCAGAAGACGGTGTCGCGGGTCGTCAACGGCGAACCGCACGTCAGCCCGGAGGTGCGCGACCGCGTCCTGCGGGCCATCCGCGAACTGGACTACCGTCCCAACACCGCCGCCCGCGCCCTGCTCCTCGGCCGCTACCGCCGGATCGGCGTGGTCTCGCTGGGCAGTTCGCTCTACGGCCCGTCGACCCTGCTCATCGCCCTGGAGCGGGCGATGCAGCGCGCCGGGTACTCCGTCGCCCTGGCCAGCACCCTGGAAGGGCAGAAGGTCTCGGCCGCCGTGGACGCGTTGCTGGAGCAGGGCGTGGACGGGATCGTGCTGTCCGAGCCCATCGACGACGGCACGCCGCTCAGACTGAGCGCCGACGTGCCGGTGGTCAGCCTCGGCGAGGGTGTCGAGCTGACGCCGGGCACGAGTGCCGTGGTCGGCGGCGACGGTGTCGCGGCCGCCCGGATGGCCACCGAGCACCTGCTCTCCCTGGGCCACCGCACCGTCTGGCACCTGCCGGGCCCGCAGGACTGGTGGGCCGCCCGCGACCGCCTGCGCGGCTGGCGCGAGGCCCTCACCGCCGCCGGCGCACCCGAGCCGCCCCTGCCGTCACCGGGCGACTGGAGCCCGGCCTCAGGCTACGCAGCCGGACGGCAGCTCGCCGAACTCTCCGACATCACGGCCGTGTTCGCCGCCAACGACGACATGGCCATCGGCGCCCTGCGCGCGTTCGCCGACGCGGGCCGCGCCGTCCCCGGTGACGTGAGTGTCGTCGGCTACGACGACATCCCCGCCGCCGCCTATCTCTCCCCGCCGCTGACCACCGTCCGGCAGAACTTCGCCGCCGTCGCCGACCGCGCCGTCGACGTACTGATCGCCCTGATCGAGGGCCGCCCCGCCCCGGCCGAACCATCCGGCCAGGCAGTCGAGTTGACCGTACGGGCCTCCACCGGGCCGGTACGCGACCAGGGCCCCGTGCCCCACCCCGCCCCTGCTCCCTGACCGCCCCCGCCCCTACGACCGTCAGCGTTCCCGCCGACACGGCGCCCCCGCCGGCCGGTGCGGTCCGCCCTGCCCGCGTGCGCTGTCCGGGACGGCCGCCGCACGCCCCGCCCGCCCGTAGCCGCACCACGTGAGGAGTCACGTGTGTCCACCCCCATGCCCCCCAGCCCTCCGACCCGCCGCGCCCTGCTGCGCGGTGCCCTCGGCCTCGGTACGGCCGCCGCACTCTCCGCCTGCGGCGGCGGCAGCACCACGCCCCGCACCTCCGGCGACGTCACCCTCTCCCTGTGGACCCACGACCCGGGCTACGAGGACTTCTTCGTCAAGGGCGTCCCGGAGGCCGACCGCGCCACCGACTTCCGCTACCACCTGAAGGTGACCCGCTCCGGCCCCCCGGACATCGTCACCAAGCTGCTCGCCCAGGCCGTCGCCGGACGCGGCACACCCGACCTGGTGGGCTTCGAGATCGGCAGCTTCCCGCGCATGCTGCGCGGCGACATCTCCGAACGGCTGCTGCACGACTTCACCCCCGACATCGAGGCCGTACCCGGTCTGAAGGACGACCTGCTGCCGGCCCGCACCGCCCCCTTCAGCAAGGACGGCCGCGTCTACGCCTTCGACTCGGACACCCCGATGGTCGTCTACTTCTACCGCGACGACCTCTTCGACAAGTACGACGTCCCCGCTGACGTCGGCACGTGGGAGGAGTTCGCCGAGGCCGGCGCCCGGGTGTACCGGGACCACCGCGCCTCGCTGTGCGTCGTCTCCACGGCGGGCAGTGACCCGACCCAGGTCGTGCAGTCCTTCCAGATGCTCCTCTACCAGCGCGGCGGCGCGTTCTTCGACGCCGACGGGGAACTGCTCCTCGACTCGCCGGAGGCCGAGGAGGTGCTGCGTTTCCTGCGCGAGGGTCTGCGCAACGGCTTCGTCGTCGATGTCTCCGACTACTACGGGGCCGCCATGCAGACCGCCCTGAAACAGGGCCGGGTCATCGGCCTGCCCATGGCCATCTGGTACAAGAACTACGGCCTGGTGCCCAACGTGCCCGAACAGAAGGGCAAGTGGCGGGTGCGTGCCCTGCCCCGGTTCACCAACGGAGGCGGGGTGACCGCCGCGCTCGGCGGCACCGGCTTCGGCGTCGTCGAGGACAAGGCCAACACCCGCGCGGCCACGGAATTCCTCTTCAAGACCTGGCTCACCCACGACGGCCAGGTCCGCCGTTTCACCGAGACCGGCTATCTGCCCACCCGCCGGTCCGTGTACGACGATCCGCGCCTGGGCGGCTACGAGGACGACTTCTGCGGCGGACAGCGGCTCTTCCGTCTCTACCGCTCCCTGCTGCCGGACGTACCGCCGTTCCACCAGAGCCCCGACCAGTCGATCCTCTACGACGTCCTCGCCGGCAACCTGCTGCGCGCGTACCGCGGGGCTCTGTCGCCGCGGGAGGCGCTGCGGCAGACCGCGGCGGACTTCCATGACCAGGCCGGGCGGTAATGCGGCCGCATCGCCGCTGTGGCTCGTCGCGCAGTTCCCCGCGCCCCTGAGGGCGCTGCCGAACTCGGCGGATCAGGAGTAACCCACCATGACTACGACCGTTGCCGGGCCACCCGGCACCGCACGCACGCACGACGCCCCGGGCCGGGAAAAACACGGCCCCCACACGTCCTGGGCCCCCTACCTCTTCATCTCCCCCTTCTATCTCCTCTACGTCCTGTTCATGCTGATCCCGGTCGGCGCCTCGGTGTGGCTGAGCCTCACCGAGTGGGTGGGGCTCGGCACCCCGCACTGGGTGGGGCTGCGCAACTACCGGCTGCTCGCCACCGACATCAGCTTCCACCGGGCCCTCGGCAACACCGCCGTGTTCGTGCTGGTCGCGGTGTGTGCCGTCGTCCCGCTGGCGCTGCTGATCGCCCAGGCCCTCAACACCCGCGGCCTGCGCGTACGGGACCTGTGGCGCACCGCCTACTTCGTGCCGATCGTGGTCTCGCCCATCCTCGTCGCCCTCGTCTTCGGCCTGATCTTCGACCGGCAGTTCGGACTCGCGAACGCGGTGCTGCGCGCCCTCTTCGGCACCGGCGGGGTCGACTGGCTCGGCGATCCGAGCCTGGCCAAGGTGAGCATCGCCCTGGTGATGCTGTGGCGCTGGACCGGCTACCTCACCGTCTTCTTCCTCGCCGGCCTCCAGAACGTGCCCCGGGAGCTGTACGAGGCCGCCGCCCTCGACGGGGCCGGGCGGCTGCGCACCTTCACCACCGTCACCCTGCCGGCGCTGAAGCCGGTGACGGCGTTCGTCGTCGTCACGTCCTTCATCGGCGCGGCCCAGATCTTCGAGGAGCCGTACCTGCTGACCGGCGGCGGACCGGCCGAGTCCACCCTGTCCGTGACCATGTTCATCTACCGGGCGGCCTTCCAGCGCCAGCAGTTCGGCTACGCCGCCGCCGCGGCCGTCGTGCTCTTCGTTCTCGTCTTCGGCCTCAGCCGGCTCTTCAACCGTCTCCTCGGCATCGGGAGGGCCGCCTGATGACCCGCACCCGCATACCCCTCTACGGCGCACTGGTCCTGCTGCTCGCGGGCTTCCTCGCCCCGCTGGTGTGGGCGCTGAGCGGCTCGTTCAAACCGCGCGGCGACATCTTCGGCTACCCGCCGGAACTCGTCCCCGACCCGTTCACCCTCGACAACTACCGCACCCTGCTCACCGACCAGCCCTTCGGCCGCTGGTTCCTGATGAGCACGGTCGTCGCCGTCGTCGCCACCACCGTCTCGGTCTTCGTGTGCGCGCTCGCCGGCTACGGCTTCGCCAAGTTCCGTTTCGCGGGCAGGCGGCTGCTGTTCGACGTCATGTTCAGCTCGCTGTCGGTCCCGTTCGCGGTGATCCTCGTGCCGCTGTTCGTGATCCTCGTCAAGACCGGGCTCGGCAGCCCGTGGTTCGCGCTGATCGTGCCCTGGGTGGCGCCCGCGTTCGGGATCTTCATGATGCAGCAGTACATCGTGCAGTCCATCCCGGACTCGGTGCTGGAGGCCGCAAGGATCGACGGGGCGAGCGAGTTCGGCATCTTCCGGACCATCGTGCTGCCCCTGCTGCGGCCCTCACTGGGCGCCCTGGCCGTCTGGCAGTTCCTCCAGAGCTACAACAGCTTCCTGTGGCCGCTGGTGCTGGTCTCCGACAGCTCCCAGTACACCCTGCCGCTCGGCCTCCAGACCCTGTTCGTGTCGGAGCAACGGCAGTACGACCTCGTGCTCGCCGGAGCCGTCCTCGCCGTCCTGCCGGCCGTCGCCCTCTTCGTGCTGCTGCGCAAACAGCTCCTCGAAGGCCTGTCCACGGGCGCGGTCAAAGGCTGAACCCCCGTCACATCGGTTGAAGGAGAAGCATGTTCGAACTGCCCCGACGCGTCCTGTTCGGTGCCGCCTACTACCACGAGTACCAGCCGTACGAACGCCTCAAGGACGACCTCGACCTGATGGCCGAGGCCCGCTTCTCGGTGATCCGGGTCGGCGAGTCCGTCTGGTCCACCTGGGAGCCGGAGAACGGCCGCTTCGACCTCGACTGGCTCCAGCCCGTCCTGGACGGCGCCCACGAGCGGGGCATCTCGGTCATCCTCGGGACGCCCACGTACGCGGTACCGCCCTGGCTGGCCCGGCAGTACCCGGAGATCACGGGGGAGACCCGCACCGGCGAGCGCATCGGCTGGGGCGCCCGGCAGGAGGTCGACTTCACCCACCCCGCGTTCCGCTTCCACGCCGAGCGGATCATCCGCAGGATCACCGAACGGTACGCCGGCCACCCGGCGGTCATCGGCTACCAGGTCGACAACGAACCGGGCCTCCACCTCTTCCACAACCACGGCGTCTTCCAGCGCTTCACCGACGAACTGCGTGAGCGGTACGGCGACGTGGAGACACTCAACCGCGAGTGGGGCCTGGTCTACTGGTCGCACCGGCTGTCCACCTGGGCCGACCTGTGGACCCCGGACGGCAACGCCCAGCCGCAGTACGACCTCGCGTGGCGGCGCTTCCAGGCCCGGCTCACCACCGAGTTCATCGCCTGGCAGGCCGACATCGTCCGCGAGTACGCCCGGCCCGGCCAGTTCGTCACGACCTGCATCTCCTACGACCGCCAGGGCGTCGAGGACGACCGGCTCACCGACCGCCTCGACGTCACCGCGGGCAACCCGTACTACACGATGCAGGACGCCCTCGCCGTGCCCGACACGGGCGCCGCCGGGCAGGACTGGACGACCAACGGCACCTGGGCGCTGTACCGCAGCGCCGACCGCATGTACTCCTCCCGCCAGGAGCCGTTCCTGGTCACCGAGACCAACGCGCAGGCCATCAGCGGACCGTGGGACAACCGCCCCGCCTACGACGGCCAATGGCGGCAGGCGGCCTGGGCGCTGATCTCCCGCGGTGCCTCGATGATCGAGTACTGGCACTGGCACACCCTGCACTTCGGCACCGAGACCTACTGGGGCGGCATCCTCCCGCACAACGGGCGCCCCGGCCGCGTCTACCGCGAACTGGCGGCGCTGGGAGGCGAGTTGGAGAAGGCCGGTGACCTCGTCGCGTCCCTCACCCCGGACGCCGACGTCGCCTTCCTCTACGACGGGCCCAGCAAGTGGGCGCTCCAGGGCCAGCCGCCGCTGGCCGGCCCCGACGGAGGCCCGGACGGGCGGTCGTACGAGAGGATCTTCGACGCCTTCTACCACGGTGCCTTCGACGCCGGCCTCCAGGCGCGCGTCCTGCACCCCGGGCAGCTCCCGGACGCCGATCTGCCCCCGCTCCTGGTCGTCCCCGCCTACTACGCCGCCGACGACTCCGTCCTGGACCGGCTCCGCGCCCACGCCGAGGCCGGCGGCCATCTCGTGCTCGGCCCCCGCACCGGCTACGCCGACACCGAGGCCAGGGCCCGCACCGACCTCCAGCCGGGCCGACTGGCCGAGGCGGCCGGGGTGACGTACGACGAGTTCAGCAACCTGGCCGACCCGCTGCCCGTCACCGGCACGGACTCCCTCCCCCTCCCGGCCGACGCGCACGCCCTGCACTGGGCGGACGGGCTGCGGCCACAGGGCGCCGAGACGCTCGCGGCGTACACGCATCCGCACTTCGGACGCTGGCCCGCGGTCACCACACACCGCCACGGCGCCGGGCGCGTCACCTACGTCGGTACCGTCCCCGACCCCGTCTTCGCCCGGGCCCTGTTCGACCGGTACGCGCCGGAGGGTGCCTGGCACCCCGCACACCCGAGCGTCACGGCCACCTCGGCGACCGCCCGGGACGGTCGCCGCGTGCGCTTCCTGCACAACTGGTCGTGGGAGGAGGTGTCCGTGCCGGTGCCCACCGCCCTGCGCGACGCGCTGTCGGAGACCGTGTACGGCGACGCGGTGCCGCTCGGGCCGTGGGACGTGAAGGTCCTGCTGGAGGAGCAGAGCTAGCAACCGTCGCTTCCGGCCGGAAAGTTCCGGCCGCCCGTTCGCTGGGCATCGTCTCAGGGGCGTGGGCCGCGCCGCCCCGGAGGGGGAGCGGGCGGGCCGTTCGGCCGGCGAAGGGATGAGAAGCCATGACGTCACCGCTGCCCCCGGGAGAGACGCTGTCGCAGCCGGTGCTGAACCCGCCGGCGTCGGTCGCGGTGTTCCTCGTCGCCACGATCGACTCCGGCGGGGAAGCCGTCGTCCGGGAGGCGCTGGGGTCCCTCGCGGGCCTGGTGCGGTCCGTCGGCTTCCCCAGCCCCGACGGCGGGTTGGGCTGCGTCGCCGGGATCGGATCCCGGGCCTGGGACCGGCTGTTCGGCGGCCCGCGGCCCGCCCGGCTGCACCCGTTCCGCGAACTGGCCGGGCCCCGGCACCACGCCCCGGCCACCCCCGGCGACCTGTTCTTCCACATCAAGGCCGCCCGCACCGACCTGTGCTTCGCGCTGGCCGCCGAGCTCGTGCGGCGGCTGCGCGGCACGATCACCGTGCGGGACGAGACACAGGCGTTCTCGTACTTCGACTCGCGCAACCTCCTCGGCTTCGTCGACGGCACCGAGAACCCCGTCGGCCCGGCGGCGGCCGACGCGGCGCTGGTCGGCGCGGAGGATCCCGGCTTCCGCGGCGGCAGTTACGCGCTCGTGCAGAAGTACCTGCACGACGTGGACGCCTGGGAGGCCCTCGCCGTCGAGGCGCAGGAGAAGGTGATAGGCCGCAGCAAGCTCAGCAACCTCGAACTCGACGCGCCCGGCTCGCACAAGGACGTCAACACCGTCCTGGGCCCGGACGGCTCGGAGCAGAAGATACTGCGGGCGGCGATGCCCTTCGGCAGGCCCGGGCACGGGGAGTTCGGCACGTACTTCGTGGCCTACGCGCGTACGCCGGACATACCCGAGACGATGCTGCGCAAGATGTTCCTCGGTGGTCCGGGCTCGGGCCCGGACCCGCTGCTGGACTACTCGCGGGCCGTCACCGGCAGCCTCTTCTTCGTGCCGCCGACGGAGTTCCTGGAGGCCTTGCCGGACAGCTGACCGCCTCGGGGTGCCGTCAGAGCACCTTGCGGTGCAGAAGGGCCGACAGGACGAGGGCTCCCGGCAGGAGGGGGAGCCACACGGTCAGCACGCGGTAGCCGATGACGGTGGCCGTGGCGGTGGCCGCCGGGGCGCCGAACGCGGCCATGGTGAAGACGAGCGCGGCGTCCACGGGGCCGATGCCGCCCGGCGCGGGAACGGCCCCGACCGCGGTGCCGGCGACCAGCAGCGCGAGGACCACCTGCGCCCAGGACAGCGGCAGCCCCAGCGAGAAGCCGACCGTGGCGATCACACTGCCCTGGAGCAGCGGGGTGGCGGCCGCCCCGCCCCACAGGGCGAGCACACGGCAGGGCCGGGTGTGCAGTTCGCGGGCGTCGGTCAGCGCCGTGCGCAGGAAGCCGAGGACCGGGCGGCGCAGAGCCCGTACGGTCACCAGCGTCACGGCGCTCGCGGCGAGCGCGAGCAGCGCACCGCCCGCCGCGAGGAGCAGCGTGCGGTCGTCCGGGACGAGCGCACCGAGCCGCAGGACGTCCGGGAACGCCACCAGGAACGCCAGCAGCACCACCGTCTTGGCGACCGGTTTGACCAGGGAGTACAGGGCGAGTGAGGCGGTGGCCCGGGGCAGGGGGATGCCGCGGCGCTGAAGGAAGCGCAGGGTGACGGCGTGCGCGCCGATGCCCGCCGGCAGCACCTGGTTCGCGGCACCGGCGGCGAACTGCGAGGCCACCAGCAGCCCGGGCGGCAGCCGCTCCGGCAGGGCGCCCTGCCGGACACAGGCGGCGGCCACCCACGTCAGGCAGGTGCAGACGAACGCGACGAGCAGCCACCCGGGGTCGGCCGAGGCCAGCCGGGCGGCCCCCTCGTCCACCGCACGCCGGTCGACCAGGGCCCATCCCCCGACCAGCAACAGCGGCAGCAGGGCCAGGACCGGCCGCACGAGCCGTGCGGCGGCGGGGAAGCGGCGGCGCGGTGCGGCGGGGAGCGGGGCGGGGAGCGTTTCGAGCCGGGACACGGCGTACGTCGTCCTTCCGCGTCACGCCCGGGGACGGGGCGGACGATGCAGGGCGAGTCAGGGGGACGCCGGAAACGTGCCCGGCCGGTGTGACGCGGGGGTGTCGGGCAGCGGAAGCGAGAAGGGCGGGAGAACGACACGGCCGGTTCCGTGAGGGGATGCGTCTACGCCGCGACGGACCCCGCCCCCGCCCCCGCCACCGGAAACCCCGGACTCCGCAGCACGCGCCTGTCCGCGTCCACCGCGAACACCTCGCAGTGCTCCCGGGCCGCCGCCCACTCGACGCCCTCCGTGCCCAGGGCGAACGCCGCCGTCGCGACCGTGTCCGCCTCGGTCAGGGTCGGGGCCACGACGGTCATGCTGATCAGGCCCGTCGCCGGGCGGCCCGTGCGGGCGTCGAGGATGTGGTCGCCGCGTTCGTAGCGGGCGGAGGTCGCGACGGCCCGGTCCGTGAGGTCCAGGACCGTGCAGAGCCGGTCGGCGTGTTCGGGGTGGCGTACGCCGACGCGCCAGGGGCCGCCGGAGGCGATCACGTCGCCGCCCGCGTTGAGGCAGAAGCGCCGCGCACCGGCCGCCCACAGCAGCTCCGCCCCCTTCTGCACCGACCAGCCCTTCACCACGGCGCAGGGGTCGAGGCCGCGGCCGGGCAGCCGGACGTCGAAGGCGCCGCCGGTCGCGATCCGGTACTCCTCGCACAGGTCCAGGACCTCGCGGAGCTCCGGGCCGGGGTCGCGCACCTCGCCCCGGTCCAGCCGTGACACCTCGCTGTCCGGCCGGAACGGGCTGAACCGCGCGTCGACCTCGCGCAGCCAGGCGAACAGGCCGTCCACCGGCGCCTCGGGGAAGCCCTCGTCGTCGATCCGTACCGACACCGGGAACCCCATGACGTGCTCGACGCGCCGCATGCTCTCAGCCCCTCGCGTCGATGGCGGCCTGGAGCGACTCCTTGTAGCCGTCGCTGGTGATCGTGGCACCGGACACCGTGTCGATGCCGGCGCTCTGCGCCTGGAGCGTCTCCTCGATCAGCTTGGGCACGGCGGCCGTGGTCTGCGGGTGGTTCGGCTGCTGGAGCATCCGCACCGAGGCGATCTCGTCGCCGTCGAACGTGACCTCGACCTGCACCGGGCCCTTCTCGGTGTCGATGGTCGAGCCGGACACGACCGTGGTCGTCGGGCCGCCCGACGAGGAGACCGAGGGTGTCGACGCGGGCGCGGCGGCCCCGGCGGCGGACGACGACGCCGGCCCGGTGTCGGGCGACGGCGCGTACCGCCAGAGCGGGATCAGCCCCGCGATGCTCAGGACGAGGACGGGTATGGCTCGCTTCACGAATCTCTCCTCGTCATCCGGCCAGGCTGAAGCGCTCGAAGTGGGTCTGCGTCCTTGGCACGCCCAGCTCGCGCAGGCTGCCGAGCACCGCGTTCATCATCGGCGGCGGGCCGCACAGGTACACGTCCCGGCCCGTGATGTCCGGGACCAGACGCGCCAGCTCCCGCGGCGCCAGCCGGTCGGGCACGGCCGGCCCGGTGACCAGGTGCAGCTCGGCACCCTTGGCGAGCGCGAGTTCGCGCAGCTCGTCGTAGAGGACGGCGTCCTGGTCGGTGGCCACCCGGTAGATCACGACCGCGTGGCCGTGCAGTTCCTCCAGCAGGGCCCGGATCGGGGTGACACCGACGCCGCCGGCGATGAGCAGGGCGTCCGGGCGGGTGCGGTGCAGGGTGGTGAAGGCGCCGTAGGGACCCTCGGCGAACACCCGCGTGCCGACCTTCAGGTGCCGCAGGGCAGCGCTGCCGTCGCCCGCCCGCTTGGCGGTCAGGCGCAGGGTGCGGCCGTCCGGCGCGGCGGACAGCGAGAACGGGTTGGCCTGCCACCAGCGGTCCTTCGTCAGGAACCGCCACAGGAAGAACTGTCCGGCCCGGGCGGGCAGCCGGTCCAGGTCGCGGCCCGCGATGTAGACCGAGACCACGTCGTCGTTCTCCGGGATCACGGCCGTCACACGCAGCTGGTGGCGCAGGTTGCGCCACAGCGGCAGCACCAGGCGGCCGAGGAACACGGACGCGAGGGCCACGCCCCACACGGCGTACCAGTACGTCCGCGCCACGGACGACGAGGTGAACGACGTACCGGCCGCGACCTGGTGCGTGAACGCCAGCACCACCGCGACGTAGGTGTACAGGTGGATGAAGTGCCAGGTCTCGTACGCCAGCCGGCGCCGGGCGTAGCGGGCCGAGACCGCGCCGACCACGATGATGATCGCCAGGGCGGCGATCGCGCGCAGCACGCCCTCCACCGTCTCCGCGAGGTCCACCAGCTGGTTCACCGGGTCCAGGGACGAGGACTGGGCGTAGCCGAAGACGATGAACACGGCGTGCGCCAGCAGCAGCCACAGCACCGAGAAACCCGTCCAGCGGTGCCAGGACGTCAGCCGGTCCATGCCGATCCGCCGGTCGAACCACGGCAGCCGTGCCACCAGCAGCAGCTGGAACGCCATGAGCAGCGCCCCGTACAGGCCCGCCAGCCGCCCCAGCACGATCAGGGTGTTCGAGGCGAAACCGGCTTGAACGAAGAAGACGGTCACCACGACCGCGTTGGCGAGCAGCAACGCGTACAGGCCGCTACGGCCCACCACTCTGGGGCGCACGCCCGGCCGGGTCGCCGCGGGAGGTTCTCGGAGGGTCGTCACGATCGGCAGCTCCTTGATCGGATCCTGGGACACCGAGCTTGTCGCGGGGGAGCTGTCGGAATACTGTCGCCCGACTTTCAAGTGTTTATCGATCCGGCGGCGAAGCCCCGGGCGGCTATGGCGGCACGGGGCGGGTGAAGCACTATGAGCGGGTGGAAAAAGTACGACTCCTCGTCGTCGACGACGACCCGCCCATCGCCGACCTCGTCGCGACCGTCGCCCGCTACGAGGGCTGGGAAGCGGTCACGGCGTACTCCGGCGAGGACGCGCTCAAGCGGGCCGCCGAGTTCCACCCGGACATCGTGGTGCTCGACCTGATGCTGCCCGGCGTCGACGGCTTCGGCGTCCTGGACCGGCTGCGCGCCTCGGGCACGATGGTGCCGGTGGTGTTCCTCACCGCGCGCGACGGCGTCGCCGACCGGGTCGCGGGCCTGACTCGGGGCGGCGACGACTACCTGGTCAAGCCGTTCGCCGTGGAGGAGCTGATGGCCCGGCTGCGCACCGTGCTGCGGCGCAGCGCCGGCCCCGCCTTCCAGCGGTCCGTGCTCCAGGTCGGCGACCTGACCATGGACGAGGACACCCGCGAGGTGCGGCGCGGCGAGAAACTGCTGTCGCTGACCCCGACCGAGTACGAGGTGCTGCGCTACCTGATGCGCAAGTCGCCCACCGTGCTCACCAAGGCGCAGATCCTCGACCACGTGTGGGAGTACGGCTTCGGCGGCCGCTCGAACGTCGTCGAGCTGGTCATCAGCCGGCTGCGCCGCAAGCTCGACGAGACGGACGACGGCGGTGCGCCGCTGATCCACACCGTGCGGGGATTCGGGTACGTCCTGCGACAGGCCTCCGAGTGATCGCCCGGCTGCGGCGGGCCTACCGCGGGATGCGCCTGGGCACCCGGCTGGCCCTCGGCCTCGGCGCGCTGTCGCTGGTCGTCTTCGCCGTCGTCGGCACGGCCCTCACCACGTACATGCGCGACTACCTGTCGGCCCAGCTCGACACCCAGCTGGCGCAGGCCCAGATCGCCCAGTCCAAGAGCATCGCGGACTACGGCACGCTCTCGGGCAAGAAGTACTACAGCTGGTTCTACGCCGTGTACGACGTCTCGGACGGCACGCCCGAGCTCCGCAGGCCAGAGGACCCCGCCGACCTGCCCGAGGACGTCGACGACTTCACCGCCCTGGCCTCGGCGCAGAGCGCCGCGCACACCGAGCTGCTGCGCACCGAGCACCTCAGGGGCGCGGGCACCTACCGGCTGCGCGCCTGCGAGGTCGAGCCCGGGGTGATCCTGGTGAGCGCCGCGCCCATGGAGGACATCGAGGACACGGTCGGGCAGCTGATCACCATCCAGGTCGTCACCTTCGCGCTCGCGCTGCTCGCCCTGGTGGTGTTCGGCCGCCGCATGCTGCGTCGCGGGCTGAAGCCGCTCAGCGACATGGCGTCCACCGCGCACGGCATCGCCTCGCACGACCTGACCGAGTCGGCGGCCCGGCTGCCGCTGCGCGCCGACGGCCGGGACGGCGGCCCGGAGGTGGACGAGCTGCGGACCGCCTTCAACACGATGCTGGAGCACATCGACGACTCCCTGGCCGTGCGCGCGGAGGCCGAGCAGCGGCTGCGCCGGTTCGTCGCGGACGCCTCGCACGAACTGCGCACCCCGCTGATGTCGGTACGCGGCTACGCCGACCTGTTCCAGTACGCCGCCGCCAACGCCCCCGAGGAACGCGACCGGCACCTGGCCCGGCTGCGCGCCGAGGCCGCCCGCATGGGCATCCTCCTGGACGACCTGCTGCTGCTCGCCCGGCTGGACGCGGCGGAGGTGGAGGCGCCGCTGCGGTGCGAGGACGCCGACCTGGTGGAGCTGGTCCAGCAGGCCGCCGACGCCTTCCGGGCCAGCCGGCCGGACCACCCGCTGACGGTGGCCGCCGGCCCGGGGGCGCTCAAGGTGCGCCTGGACCCGCAGCGCGTCCGGCAGGTCCTGGACAACCTCCTCGCCAACGCCGCCGTGCACACCCCGCCCGGAACCCCGGTGTCCGTGGACGTCACCGTCGCCTCCCACACCGCCCTGGTCCGGATCGCCGACGCGGGCCCCGGCATCCCGCCCGAGGACCAGGAGCGCGTCTTCGACCGCTTCTACCGCGTCGACAAGGCCCGCAGCCGCGACCGCGGCGGCAGCGGCCTCGGCCTGGCGGTCGCCCACTCCCTGGTCCGGGCCCACGGCGGCCGCATCGAGCTGGACAGCGAACCGGGGGCGACGGTGTTCACCGTGCGCCTGCCGCTGGACGGGGCGGCGCTCCCGGCCGCCCCGGGGCCGGAAACGACCGCCGTCTAGACTCGACCGGCAACAGCCCGTACGACCATGGCCAAAAGTCTCCGCCAACCCGAAGGGCCCGGCGTCTTGATACGGATCGATTCAGTCACCAAGCGGTACCCGGACGGCACGGTGGCGGTCGACCGGCTCTCGCTGGAGATACCCGACCGCTCGATCACCGTCCTCGTCGGACCGTCGGGCTGCGGCAAGACGACCACCCTGCGGATGATCAACAGAATGGTCGATCCGAGCGAGGGAACCATCCTCCTCGACGGCGAGGACATCCAGCGACAGCCCGTCACCACCCTGCGCCGGTCCATGGGTTACGTCATCCAGAACGCCGGCCTCTTCCAGCACCGCACCATCGTCGACAACATCGCGACCGTGCCCCGCATGCTCGGCTGGGGCAAGCAGAAGGCCCGGGCGCGGGCCGCGGAGCTGATGGAGCGGGTCGGGCTCGACGCCGCGCTCGCCAAGCGGTACCCGTACCAGCTCTCCGGCGGCCAGCAGCAGCGCGTCGGCGTGGCCCGGGCGCTCGCCGCCGACCCGCCCGTGCTGCTCATGGACGAGCCGTTCTCGGCGGTCGACCCGGTGGTGCGCAAGGGACTCCAGGACGAACTGCTGCGCATCCAGGACGAGTTGGGCAAGACCATCATCTTCGTCACCCACGACATCGACGAGGCGATCAAGCTCGGCACGATGGTCGCCGTGATGCGCACCGGCGGCCACCTCGCCCAGTACGCGCCCCCGGCCGAGCTGCTGTCCAGCCCCGCCGACGCCTTCGTCGAGGACTTCCTCGGCGGTGACCGCGGCATCCGGCGCCTGTCTTTCTTCCCCTCCGCGCGGCTGGAGTTGACGAGCGACCCGGTGATCCCGCTCGACGCCACCGCCGAGCAGATCGCCGCCCCCGACGCCCCCTACCTCCTGGTGACCGACCCGAACGGCCGGCCGCTCGGCTGGAGCGAGCCGCGGGACCTGGTCGCGGGGGACATCCGGCCGGAGCGACTGCTCTCCTACGGGCGGCCGTTCGTGCCCGGCACCGACTCGCTGCGGGCCGCCCTGGACTGCGCGGTGCTGTCGCCGGCCGGCTGGGCCGTCGCCGTCGACACCGGCGGGCGGGTGACCGGCGTCGTCTCGCAGCAGACCATCGGCGAGGCGATCCGCAGCGCCCACGCCGCCGGGCGCGACGACGAGAAGGTCGCCGGATGAGCGACTACCTGCACGACTTCTTCGACATGCCGAGCGACCTCCAGCACAGCTGGATCGGACTGGTCGGACTGCACTTGAGGGAGGCCTTGCTGCCGGTCGTGGCCGGACTGCTCCTCGCACTGCCGATCGCCCAGCTCTGTGTGCGCTTCCGCTGGCTCTACCCGCCCGTCCTCGGCATCACGACCGTGCTGTACGCCGTCCCGTCGCTGGCGTTCTTCGTCGTCCTCATCAACTACACCGGGCAGACCGAACTCACCGTGATGATCCCGCTGGCCGTGTACAGCCTGGTGGTGCTCGTCCCGGCGATCGTCGACGGGGTGCGCTCGGTGCCCCCGGAGACCCTGTCCGCGGCCACCGCCATGGGATTCGGTCCCGTACGGCGGTACTTCCAGGTGCAGTTGCCGATCGCGGTCCCGGCGATCATCGCGGGTCTGCGGGTGGCGACCGTGTCGAGCATCTCCCTCGTCAGCGTCGGCATGCTGATCGGCAACCAGGGCGCGCTCGGCAACCTGCTCCACGACGCGCAGATCTACAACCGGCCCGAACTGACCTGGAACTCCGTGATCACCACGGCCCTCCTGGCGATCCTCGTCGACGCCCTGCTGGTCCTCGTGCGCGTGCTGCTGACGCCGTGGATGCCCAGCGGCACGGCCGGCCGCAAGCAGGCGCCCGCCCTCAAGGACGCAGCCCGGTGAACGTACTGAACTTCGTCAACGCCTTCTTCAGCGACAGTGCCCACTGGCACGGCTACGACGGCATCCCGACCCGCCTCGGCGAACACGTGCGGTACACCCTGGAGGCGCTCGCCCTCGCCGCCGCGATCGGACTGCCGGTCGGCCTGGTCACCGGTCACTACGGGCGCGGCGGGAACGCCCTGTCCCTGGTCGCCACCGCCGGGCGGGCCCTGCCCAGCTTCGGCCTGCTGGTGCTGATGACGACCCTGCTGGGGTTCGGGATGCTGCCCGTGATGATCCCGCTGGTCGTCCTCGCCGTCCCGCCGATCCTCGTCACCACCTATGAGGCGATGCGGTCGGTCGACCCCTCACCGGTGGACGCCGCCCGCGGCATGGGCATGCAGGAGTCCCGGATCCTGTTGCAGGTGGAACTGCCGGTCGCCCTGCCGCTGATCCTGAGCGGTCTGCGCTCGGCGGCCATCCAGATCGTGTCGACGGCGACCATCGCCGCGTACGTCAGCCTGGGCGGTCTCGGCCGGTACATCGTCGACGGCCTCTACCAGCGCAACTACGAGAAGGTGGTGGGCGGCGCGACGCTGGTCGCCGTCCTGGCGCTGGTCACGCTCGCGCTGTTCTGGGCGGTCGCGCGGGTCGCGGTGTCGCCCGGAGTGCGCAGGAGATGAGAGACGGAGTGCCGCAATCTGCCGCAGATCGACACCGATTGTAACCAGGCTGCACTTGACTGACCGAAGAGCGGCTGGCTTGGATCAGTGGGTGATTACTACGGCGAAGAGCAGCACCCGGTCCATCACGAGGCACCCCGCCGCGGCAGCGGTCGCGCTCGCCGCGGCGGCGGCTCTTCTCGGAGGCTGTTCCTCCGGCGGCACCTCCGACGACCCGCTCAAGGGCGGCGGAGCGGAGAGCGGCACCGTCGTGGTCGGCTCCAACAACTTCGCCGAGAGCATCCTGCTCGCCGACATCTACGGCGAGGCCCTCAAGGCCAAGGGCATCAAGGTCACCTACAAGCCCAACATCGGCAGCCGCGAGACCACGTACGGCCTGATGAAGAACGGCGCCATCACCCTGCTGCCGGAGTACAACGGCTCCCTGCTGGCGTACCTCGACGCCAAGGCCAAGCCGAAGACGGTCGAGGAGACCACGACCGCCATCAACGGCAAGCTCGACTCCAAGCTGGAACTGCTGAAGCCGTCGGCCGCGCAGAACAAGGACTCCGTGACCCTCAACGCGGAGACCGCGAAGAAGTACAAGCTCACCTCCGACTCCTCCATCGGGGAGCTCAAGGACGTCGCCAAGGACCTGGTGTTCGGCGGCTCCCCGGAGTTCCAGACCCGGCACCAGGGCCTGGTGGGCCTGAAGTCGGTGTACGGGCTGGAGTTCAAGTCCTTCAAGTCCCTCGACGCGGGCGGGCCGCTGACCCAGACGGCGCTGAAGAAGAACACCGTGCAGGCCGCGGACCTCTTCACCACCGACCCGACCATCGCCCGGGACAAGTTCGTCGTCCTGAAGGACCCGGAGAACCTCTTCGGCTTCCAGAACGTGCAGCCGCTGGTCCGCAAGGGCGAGCTGTCCAAGGAGGGCGCCGAGGCGCTCGACGCGGTCTCGGCCAAGCTCGACACGAAGACGCTGCTCGACCTGGACGCACAGGTGCAGCTCCAGAAGAAGGACCCGCTGGACGTGGCCAAGGCGTGGCTGAAGTCGGCGGGCCTGGTCTGAGTCCGAGCCGGCTGCCCGGCACGATGCGGTAACGGTTCGGGCGGATCCCCAGTGGATCGAACGCGGGCCGGGGGTGGGGCGTCACAGGGACGGAACCATCCCCGGTCACCGCGAACCCCTGGGAGAGTCATGCGTACCGACATGACCCGCACCGCCCGTCTGCTCCTCGTCCTCGCCCTGTCCGCCGCCGGAGCCGGTGCCGCCGCGGGGTGCGGCACGGCGGAGGCCGGCCGCACCGAACCGGCCCCGTCCCCGCGCTCGAAGGACCGCGCCCATCGGGTCGCGGAAGCCTGGGACGGCTCCCGCGCGGCCGCCCAGTGGCGCGCGGGCTACCACCCCGTCGCACCGGTCGTCCAACTGCCCGCGGGCGGCCTCCGCGACGACGCCGACCGGCGCGCGTACGCGACCGGCACCTTCGACCTGAAGGCGCCGCTCCCCTCCGCCCGGGGAAAGAGCGGCCGGGTGACGTGGAAGGACGGGGGCTCGCTCACCAGGCCCCTCGTGGCGGCCGAGCGGGCCTACCGGGCCCTGGACGGCAACAGCGCCCCCGGTCCCCGACTGACCGTCACCAAGGCCGAGTCGGGCGACATGACCGTGCTCACCAGCCGCGGGCCGGCGACCGTCCCGGCCTGGCTGTTCACTCTGGAGGGCTATGCCACTCCTCTGAAGACGGCCGCCGTGAACCCCTCGGAGGTGCCCAAGTCGCCTGTCGCGCCGCTCGGGCAGGACGTACCCACGGACGTGCTCGCGCCGCTCGGCGGCCTGACGAAGGTGGCGGAGGACGGCCGGTCCGTCACCGTGGTGGCGCACCACGGATCCTGCGACGACGGCCCCGTCGTGACGGCGCTGGAGACGCGCGGCAGCGTCGTGCTGTCCGCCTCCGTGACCGGCACCGACGACGGTCCCTGCACGAGTGACCTGCGCGGCGAGAAGGTGACGGTGAAGCTGGACCGGCCGGTCGGCGACCGCGTCGTCCTGGACGCGTTCACGGGCCGTCCGGTGCCGTACACCGAGTGGCCCGGGGCGGCACCCGGCCGGAGCTGAGACACCGCTGGTTTCAGCCTCGCACCGCCTGGTTCAGGCCTGCACCGCCGTCGCGATCAGCTGGTCGATCAGGGCGATCAGCACGTCCCGGCACGACTGCCTCTCCCGCGCGTCGCACAGCAGCACCTGCACGTGCTCCGGCACCGCGAGTGCGTCCCTGATGTCCTCGGGCGGATACGGGTGTGCGCCGTGGAAGCCGTTGACCCCGACGACGAAGGGGATGCCCCGGCGTTCGAAGAAGTCGATCGCGGCGAAGCTGGACTCGGGTCTGCGGACGTCGACCAGGACCACGGCACCGAGCGCGCCGAGGGCCAGGTCGTTCCACATGAACCAGAACCGCTGCTGCCCCGGCGTGCCGAACAGGTACAGCACCAGGTCCCGGCTGATGGTGATCCGGCCGAAGTCCAGGGCCACGGTGGTGGCCCGCTTCTCCTCGATACCGTCCAGGTCGTCGATGCCCAGACCGGCCATGGTCAGGGGTTCCTCGGTGCGCAGGGGGACGATCTCGCTGACCGACCCGACCATGGTGGTCTTGCCCACGCCGAAGCCCCCGGCGATGAGGATCTTGACCGTGTCGGGTGCCGAGGACGCGTCGGTGGCGACGTCAGAGCCGGCCAAGGCCGTCCCTCACTTTCTTCAGCAGGTCCAGGTCCGGAGCGGTACGGGAAACGAGGCGCGGCGGACGGACGGTGATCCGGCCCGCCTCCAGCAGGTCGCAGAGCAGGATGGCGACCACGCTCACCGGCAGGTCGAGCCGGGCGGCCAGCTCCGCCACGGCCACCGGCTCGGCGCACAACCGGAGGATCCGGGTGTGCTCGGGCTGGCACCGGGCCGCCGCATCGGGCTGCGGATCGACCGCGGTCACCGTCGCGATGAGCGTGAAGTCGGCGCGGCTCGGCCGGGTCCGGCCACCGGTCAGCGCGAACGGCCGTACGAGCCGCCCCGCCGAGTCGCCTCCGCCCACCTCACACGCCGGGGTCGACGACGGGCCCGGCCATGCCCCGCGGTGCCGCGCTGAGGTGCTCGCCGATCTTCTTCACCAGCATGTTCATCTGGTACGCCACCACACCGACGTCAGCGCCCGGACCGGTGAGCACGACCAGGTGGGCGCCGGGGCCGGCGGAGGTGAGGATCAGATAGCTGTTGGCCATCTCGATGAGCGCCTGGCGCACCGGACCGCCGCGGAAGTCCATGCTGACGCCCTTGCTGAGGCTCATCAGCCCCGACGCGGTCGCCGCGAGCCGCTCGGCGTCGTCGCGCAGGAATCCGGTGGACTTGCTGACCACCAGGCCGTCCTCGGACAGCACCACGGCCTGGTTCACATCGGCGACCCGCTCCACGAGTCCGGTCAGCAGCTGGTCGAGCTGGGTGTGGGTGGCGGGGATGGGGCGTGTCATTGCGGTGTCCTTCGTCAGCGGTCAGCGGTCGGCGGGCGGAGTCGAGGGGACGGGGGCGGCCTGCCGGGGTGGTGCGGCCGCCTCCTCGTCGTACGGCGGTTCGGCGTCGTCGTCACGGGCCCGGAGCGTGCCGCGCTGGAAGCCGGCCAGGGAGGAGGCGGCCGCTTCCGCGGTGAAGTCGTCGGGGGAGCCGTCGCCGCCGGCGGACGCGGGCTCCTCGCGCAGTTCCTCCACCAGGCTGGTCTGCGGCACCCGGCGGGGAAGCGGGGCGAGACCGTCCCGGCGGGGGACGACGGTGCCGGCACCGGGAGCGGTCCGGGCCGACGCGACGGGCAGGGGCTCACGCGCGGACCCGGCGGTGCCCGCGGCACCGTCCGGCTCCTCGGCGTCCTCGGGCTTGTCGGCGTTCTCGGCGTCCACCGGGCTCCGCCCGCCGGCCGAACCCGGTACGTCCACAGCACTCCGCCCGTCGTCCGCCGGGCTCTGCCCGTTCTCCCCACCGCCACCGGTCTGCGGGCCGCCGCCCGCCCCCCTCGGACCGACGGAGGAGGCCGGGCCGTTCGGGCCGGCCACGTCCCCGGCGTCCCGCACGCCCGGCGCACCGGCCTGGAGGATCTCCCGCACCACGATGTCGTGCGGTATCAGCACGATCGCCGTGGTCCCGCCGTAGGGCGAGGAGCGCAGAGTGACGGCGATGCCGTGCCGGTGGGCCAGCTGGGCGATCACGAACATGCCGAGCCGCAGGTCGTCGGCGAGCGCCACCACGTCGAACTGCGGGGGCACCGCGAGCTGTTCGTTGAAGGACGCGTAGTCCTCCTCCGACATGCCGAGGCCGCGGTCCTCGACCTCGACGGCCAGGCCCTTGGCGACCATCCCGGCCCGCACGGTGACGGCGCTCGGGGCGGGGGAGTACGCGGTCGCGTTGTCGATGAGCTCGGCCAGCAGGTGGATGACGTCGGCCACCGCGGGCGGCGCGAGGTACACCTCCTCCTCCGTGTGCACCTCCACCCGCTGGTACTCGGCGACCTCGCCGACCGCACTGCGCAGGATGTCGATCAGCGCGACCGGCTCGCTCCAGCTCCGGCCGGGCCGCTCGCCGCTGACGATGACGAGGTTCTCCTCGTAGCGGCGCAACTGACTGGCCGTGGAGTCCAGTTCGTACAGGCCCTTGAGGATGTCCGGGTCGGAGTGCTCGCGTTCCAGCGTGTCGAGCCTGCTGAGCTGGAGGTTGACCAGGTTCTGGCTCTGCCGGGCGATGCCCAGGATGATCTTCTGGAAGCCGCGCCGGGTGTCGGCGAGTTCGACCGCGGTGTGCACGGCCGTGCGCTGGGCTGTGTTGAACGCCTGGGCCACCTGGCCGAGTTCGTCGTGCCCGTAGTCCAGCGGGGGCGTCGCGGACTCCGGGTCGACCGTCTCGCCCCGCTCCAGCCGCGCCACCACGTCGGGCAGCCGCTCCTGCGCGAGGCTGACGGCGGCCCGGCGCAGGCCGCGCAGCCGCCGGGACAGCGAGCGGGTGATCCGCCAGGACATGCCGACGCACACCAGCAGCGCGAGCAGTCCGCCGGCGCTCAGGATCCCCGCCTTGAGCAGCAGCCCGTCCGCCTTGTCGGCACTGCGTTCGAGCAGGCCCGTGGTCTGCTGCTGGATCAGGCTCGCGTACTGCTCGGAGAGCTTGTCCATGGCGGCGTTCCACCGCTTCCGGGCGTCGGGCAGGGCGATCCGGTCCGCGGTGGCACCTGCGTTCCGGGCCGCCAGCACCTGGTCCTCGATCGCCTGGAGGGTCTGCCACTCCGGACTCGCCAGGATCCGCTCGGTCTGCGCCTTGGCCTGTCCGGTCAGCTGGGGCACGACCTGGTCCTTGACCAGCCAGCGCCGGGTGTTCACCAGCTCCGTGAACTGCGTCCAGGCGTTGTCGTCCAGATGCCCGGACGGCCAGGCCAGGGTGAGCTGAGCGTCCTCCCGGGAGACCAGCTCCGCCGCGTGCTCCAGCCCGACCAGCGGCCCCGCCTGCGAGGTCAGGTCGCCGTCGTCGACCTGGGAGAGCTCCTGGAAGGCGTGGATCTGGTCGTCGATGATCGAGGAGTACTGGTCCAGCGCCTGCTGCGCGGTGATGTCGGTCGGGTCGTCGACCTGGTCCCGGTAGTACTCCAGGCTGCCCACCGAGCCCAGCACCGAGTAGAGCCGGTCCGAGACGCGGGAGGGCGCCTTCTCGATCGCGTCCGCCTGCCCGACCAGCTTCGCGACCGCCGCGTCGGTCTCCTCGCGCTGCGTGTCGAGGGCGGCCCGGGAGCCGTGCGGCGAGGCCAGCCAGGCCGCCGACAGGCTGCGTTCCCGCTGGAGGGCGAGCGTCGCGTCCGTGCCCATGGCACCCGTCGACCGGCTCAGCTCCGTCTGGTCACGCAGCCGAAGCCCCTCCGAGAACATCTGGATGGTCGTCACGCCCCACATGGCGGCGAGGGTGACGCTGGGCACCAGGGCCAGAAGCACCAGGGAGAGGCGTATGGATCCGAGACGGCGCCGGGCACCTGTCCGTCGAGACATCGTCGTCCTAGGGCGATCAGCGGGGAGGGAGGAGCGGGGAGGCGGATCGGTGGAGGCGGGGGGTGGGGGACGGGCGCGGGGGTGTGTGGGTGCCGGTTACGGCACATGGGATGCGCAGGATGTTATCCGTACAAGTGACCGCACGGGCCGGGCCTGACCGAATCTTTGGCGACACCGTCACAGGACGTGCCCGGTCACCGGGTCCCGGCGGCGGCGAACCGTGCCACCGCGGACACGTTGGACCTGGTCACGAACGCCGGGCCGGTGAGCACCGGAGCCGTCCCGCCGCCGCTGACGTTGCCGTTGGTCCGGTACAGCCACAGGGCGTCCACCGCGAGGTAGCCCTGGAGGTAGGGCTGCTGGTCCACGGCGAACTGCACGTCGCCGCCCTTGACCGCCTCGACCAGGTCCTTGTCGAGGTCGAACGTGGCGACCTTGGCCCTGCTGCCGGCCTGCTCGACGGCCTTGACCGCGCTGAGCCCGTACTGGGCGCCCAGGGTGACGACCTCGTCGATGCTGGAGTCCTGCCGCAGCCGGGACGCGATCGTGGCGGTCACCGCGTTCATGTCGCTGCCGTCCACGTACAGGTTGTCGGTGTCGCCGTCGAACGTCTTCCGTACGCCGGCGCAGCGGGCCTCCAGCGCGACGTTGCCCCGTTCGTGCACGACGCACAGGGCGTGCTTGGCCCTGACCTCGTCCAGCTTGTCGCCGACGGCCTGGCCGGCGACGGACTCGTCCTGGCCGAAGTACTCCAGCAGACCCGCCGGCCGCCAGGCGTCGATGCCGGAGTTGAGCCCGACGACGGGTATGCCGGCCGCCTTGGCCCGGGCGATCGGGCCCCGCATCGCCGCGGGCTTGGCCAGCGTCACCGCGATGCCGTCGACCTTGTCGCCGACCGCGTCCCGCACCAGCGCGGCCTGCGCGGCCGCGTCGGAGTCGCTGGCGTACGTCAGGTCGATGCCGTCCTTGGCGGCTGCCGCCTCGGCGCCCCTGCGCACCAGGTCCCAGAAGGCGTCGCCCTTGCCGCCGTGCGTGATCAGGGCGACCTTCATCCCGCCGCCCGGCCCGCCCACCGGGTCCGCGTCCGGCCCGTCGTCACTCGCGCCGAGGACGGAGCAGCCGGCCACCAGCAGACACACGGCGGACACCAGGGCCGCGACACGGGTGAGTCTCGCGGAGGTGTGCGGCGGGGGAGGAGTGTTCATGAGCGGCGGACCTCGCTGTGCGGCCGAGCAAGAGCAGGGGGGAAGAGCACACACGGACCGCGCCTGAGCACGGGCCGGATGACTCTCGCTGGCCCGGAGCCAACCGTGTGTGACCACCGGGCGTCAAGTGAGCAGCCACTTGCAGTGAGTTGATGCTGCCGCATCGTGATGATCTGTCCGACGGGTCGAACGTCCGAGGTCATCCCCTGGTTTTCCGTACCGTCCGTGCGGTTCGGGCGCCGGCGTGATGGTGCGGTCCGGAAAGAAGGAGGAGAGCGCCGCGGGCCCGGCCTCCGGTGATCCGGCCGGGCCCGCCGCGCAGTCCGTCAGCCCGTGAGGACCGGCAGCGTCCGATGGCCGTGGGAGATGAACGAGTCCACCGGCCGCAGCTCGTCCTCCGGTACGGCGAGGGTGAGTCCGGGGAACCGTTCGAAGAGGGCGGGCAGGGCCACGCGCGCCTCCAGCCGGCCGAGCGGGGCGCCCAGGCAGTGGTGGGCGCCGTATCCGAAGGCCAGGTGGTCCTTCACGGCGCGGGTGACGTCGAAGGCGCCGGCGTCCGGGCCGTGCTGCTCCGGGTCGCGTCCGGCGGCGGAGTACGCGGCGAGGATCGCCTCGCCCTTGCGGATCACCTGGCCGTCCGGGCCGCCCAGTTCACCGAGGGGCAGGTCCTCGACGGCGTACCGCAGCGGCAGGCTGGCCACCGGAGCCTCGGCCCGCAGGGTCTCCTCGATCACGTCGTCCCAGGAGGCCCGGCCGCCGCGGACGTGCGCGAGCTGGTCGGGGTGGGTGAGCAGGGCGTGGACGGCGTTGTCGAGCAGGTTGACCGTCGTCTCGTGGCCTGCGCTGATCATCAGCATCAGCGTGTCGAGCAGCTCCTGCTCGCTGAGCCGGGTGCCGCTCTCCTCCTCGCGGGCCGCGATCAGCGCGCTGGTCAGGTCGTCGCCCGGCGCCGCCCGCTTGACGGCGACGAGCTCGCCGAGGACGGCGTAGAACCGGGCGTAGATGTCGGCGACTTCGGCGGCGTCGGCCGAGGTGTGGAAGACGCCGTCCACCACGACCCGCAGCTCGGGACCCAGCTCCTCGGGTAATCCGAGCAGTTCGCCGATGACCTGGATGGGCAGCGGATAGCAGAACTCCTCGCGCAGATCGACCGCGTGTCCGTCCGCCCCACCGCCCGCCCCGGCCTTGGCGACCCGGTCGAGCAGGGTCGCGGTGATCTCCTCGATCCGGGGCCGCAGCGCGGCGGTGCGGCGGGCGGTGAACGCCTTGGAGACGAGGGTGCGCAGCCGTTTGTGCTCGGTGCCGTAGGCCGTGAACATGTTCCGCACCGAGACCCAGGTGTACAGCGGCCAGTCCGGTGAGACCTCGCCGTCGAGCCAGCGGTGCCAGTGCCGGCGCGCGTCCTTCGACACCCGTGGGTCGGTGAGCAGCCGCTTCAGCAGCGGGGCGCTGCTGACCGCCCAGGCCGGGACACCGTGGGGGAGTTCGACGGGGGTGACGGGGCCGCGCTCGCGGATCCGGTCGGCCTCGCCGTGGATGTCGCGGCCGGTCGGGTCGATCACTATCGGGTGTGTGAACTCCATCGGTCTCTCCCTGGTCTGGCGGCGGTTCGCATGGCACGCGGACGCCTCGTGGGCGTGCGCGGCACGTCCAGCCAAGTGGCCGCGGCCGGGCGGCGCCAGAGGGTGGAGAATCACTGGCCTGATTCAGGCGGCGTGGCCGGCTTCCTGCTCCAGGGGCGGCGCCATCGCCTTGGCGGCCCGTGCCTGTTTCCTGCGCTGCCGCCGGCTGACGCGCGGCTCCTGGTCCGGCAGCCACCCGAAGGTGAGGCAGCTCCCGACCACGCCCAGGAGCAGGCCCACGAAGAAGCCGCCCAGGTTCGAGGTCAGCCAGGTCCCCAGGGAGACCAGCACCCCGACGACCGAGTAGAACAGGCGCTGGGAGGGGTTGAAGAGGATCAGCACGCCGCACAGCAGCATCACGGCCGGGAGCAGATAGCCGGCCAGGCCCTGCATGCCGACGTGCAGGATGACGTCCAGCGACGCCTTGAGGGTGAGCAGGACCTCCGCCCCGCCCAGGGCGAGCAGCAGCCCGCCCCAGAAGGGACGGCCCGCCCGCCACCGGCGGAAGGCGGGCCGGATCTTCCCGCGCGGTCCGCCGGACATCAGCAACCCGACTCGCTGAAGCCCAGTTTCAGCCCGGGCAGCTTGAACACGCCGGCCGTCGTGGCGTAGTTGGTCTGCCGCAGGTTGGCGATGCGCACGGTGTCCGACTGCTGGCTGAACACGCCCTTCGGCCCGCGGCCCAGCGGCCCGGCCTTGTCGAGCGTGCTGGCGTCGTTGCCGATCTCGATGTTCTTGAAGGCCGCGTCGCCCGAGAGCTCCGTGGAGTCGGTGGTCAGATCGCTGGCCCGGACCTTCTGTGCGCCGCCACCCGCCCTGATGATCAGGTTCGTGCCGCCCAGGTCCACGCTCTGGCACAGCTTGGTGAGCGTCGCGTCCTTGATCACGGAGGTGACGACCAGCACCTGACCGCCGGTCTCACCCGCGTTCGGGCTGCCCTCGGCCATCTCGTCCAGGCCGCCGAACTGTGCGAAGCCGGTGCCGTTCAGCTCGGTGGCGGTGACCGTGAACGGCATGCCGGAGATGGCGAACTGCACTCCCAGCGCCCCTTCGGCGGTGAGGACCGCGAGGCCGGCGGCGACCACGGCGGCCGGCACCGCCATCACCGCGGCCCGGCGTCCCCGGACCCGCCCGCGTCGCGCGGGAACGTCACCGACGTCGGCGGTGGCGGGGCCTTCCGGTCTTTCGGAGGTGTGCTCGGCGGTGGAGGTCATGTCTGCTCCAGGTGCGTGTCGGTGCGGCTCGGACTTCGGTGGCACGTTGCCCTGGCGCGGACATCGACCGCGTACGCACGTCTCCCCGCAACTCCCGGCGGTTGCAAGGGCTTTCTCGGTACGCCGCAGTAGCCGACTCGGAAGTTACCGGGGGTTACATGAAGGGTCAAGGGAAGTGTGAACAAAGAGTGTGGGATGTGCGCCGCATGTGAGTCATCGCCCTCCGGAAAGTCGCAGCGAACGCACAACTCCCTTGCAGGGCCTTGACGTTGGCTGACGCCCAGGTCTACAACTCTCCTCGTCTCACCGGATCCGTGGCGCCGGATCCGCTGCGCGGCGCTTGTCCGCGTGTCCCGGACCGCTCGTCCCGTACGGGCAGCTCGCCGCCCGGCGCGTCCGCACGGGCTTTCCATCGCCCGAGTCCGCTCCTTCACGGCACCGGCACGGGCCCTTCCCCAGAGCGCCGTGCCACCAGCCACCCCCCGCCCGGCCCGGCCGGAGGCCTGTCCCCGTGCGCGCCTCCGGCCGGTCACCGGTCTGCCGTTGCCGGTCCGTCACGTACGGAGAAGGCGTAACGGACCGGCGACGGCGGACGCCGAACCGCGTCCCCGCACCCTCACCCCGCTTCAGAGAAGAGGTACACCCGCATGCGTACGCGCACCCTCCTCACCCTCACCGCCGCCGTCGCCGCCCTGGGCCTCACCGCCCCCGCCTCGGCGGCCGACACCCCCGTCCTGACCACCGCCGACGGCGCGGCCGTCGCGGTCGGCGACGTCCTCGACGCGTCCCTGGCGAGCGGCACCGCCGCCACCTTCTACTCCAGCGCGACCGGCACCAGCGGCATCTCCTGCAGCAAGTCGGCGTTCGCGGCCACCGTCACCGACAACCCGGCCGCTCCCGGCACCGCCACCGAGTCCCTGACCTCGCACAGCTTCGACACCAGCGGCTGCACCGCCAACGTCGTCGGAGTGCTCGGCGTCAGCGGCATCACCGTCGACAACCTGCCCTACACCACCAGCGTCTCCTCGGACGGCACCGTCTCCGTGACCCCGGGCGCGGGGTCCGCCATCCAGTCCACGGTCCGGCTGCGCACCCTGCTCGGCACCATCAACTGCGTCTACCGGGCACCCAGCCTGACCGGCACGGCGAGCAACGCCGACAACAGCATCTCCTTCACCAACCAGCAGTTCACGAAGGCGTCCGGCTCGTCGCTGTGCTTCGCCAACGCCTTCTTCACCGCCAAGTACTCGCCGGTGACCAAGGGAGGCGTCGCCGTCAACGTCAACTGACCGCTGACAGGCGTCGGTTCAGCGCCGACGCAGCCGTACCGCCAGGGCGGCGCCGCCGGTGAGCAACAGCACCGCCGCGGCGCCGCCCGCCAGCATGGGGGTGGACGGGCCGGAGGCGGATTCGGAGGCGGGTCCGGGAGCGGGCTCGGAGGCGGGTCCGGAGGTGGATCCGGAAGTGGGCACGGAGGTGGGTCCGGAGGCAGGCCCGGAGTTCGAGGCCAACGGGGTGCTCTCCTTCTCCACTTCCCGCGACGCCTCCTTCTCCTGCTTCTTCTCCGGGAGCGCCCTGTCCTTCTTCTCCTCCGGGAACACCACGTCCGAGCAGGAGTAGTACGTGTCCGGCGTACTGCTGTTCTGCCAGACCGTGTACAGCACGTGCCGCCCGGTCCGGTCGGACGGCAGGGTCGCCTCGACGCGGTACGCGCCGTCCGTCAGGGCCGGGTCCGTCACCTCGGCGAACGGCTTCTCGGGCAGGTCGGACCAGGACAGCGGCCCGGCCGGGTCGTAGCCGGGCTTCGTCAGGTACATCCGGAACGTGCCGGTGTGCGGGATCGTCGAGACGTACCGCATGGTCAGCGTCTCGCCGGGCGTCATCCGGGTCGCCGGCCAGTCGGCGCGGGCGAGGTCGAGCCCCTTGTAGCCGGGCAGGCCCCCGCTGCACAGCTTCCCGTCGGGGACGACCTGCCGGTCCCGGCCGTCCACGTTCGCCACCCGCAGGTTGTCCCACGCCGTGAAAGGCGCGCCGTTCGCCGCGACGGCCGCGCGGCACGCCCCCGAGCCCGCTCGCCCGCCGCCCTCGGGGGAACAGGCCACCACCCGGCTCACCGGATCCGTCGGCGCACCGTGCGCCCGCGCCGGACCCGCCGCCCACAGCGGCAGCAGCAACGGGGTCACGAGGGCGGCCGCGAGCGCGGCGCGGTGTGCGGTGGTACGGGGCATCCGTCTGCGTCTCCTCGGCCGGACCGGTGCGGTCGGTAGTGCAATACGGGCAACCGGCCCGGCGCGTTCACCGCGCCACGACCTGTTCGAAAAGGGGGCCATTCGCGCCCAACTGCCCGCCATAGAGGGTTGGTTTGCGGCTCGATCGAGGGTTTCCCCCGTATCCCGATGACCTTCACTTTGCCTATCGTTCGACCACAGCTGACCCACAGGTAACCCCGGACGGGTCCGCTCCCCACACGCCTGGCCGGCCACCGCGTCGCTCTTTCGAACCACCCCCCTCCGCTTCAGCGAGGAAGCGCATCCACCGCCGCTCCGCCCAGCCCGGAGTCCGGCCACGAAAGGCAACGACCGTGCGTATCTCCCCAGAGTTCAGACGGAAGCTGATATCCGTCACCGCCGTCTCCGCCGCCCTGCTGACCGCCGCCCCCGCCTCGGTCGCCGTCGCCCAGGAGACCGCACCCCGGCCGGCCCCCGTTCCGGCCGCCCGGACCGAGGCCGCCCCCGGCACCCCGGCCGAGCGGCTCATCGTCGGCTACAAGTCCGGCGCGACCGAGGCGAAGTCCGACAAGGCCGCCGCCGCCGACGCCGCGGCCAAGGCCGAGAAGACCGGCGAGGACGTCGACTTCCAGCGCCGCCTCGGCACCGGCGCCGCCCTCGTCGACCTGGGCACGAACCCCGCGCGGGCGGACGTCGCCGACGTCGTCGCCCAGTACGAGGCCGACCCGCAGGTCGCCTACGTCGTGCCGGACCGCCTGAACAAGCCGACGGCCGTCACGCCGAACGACACCGACTACGGCAAGCAGTGGGACCTGTTCGAGTCCACCGCGGGCATGAACGTCCCGGCCGCCTGGGACACCACCACCGGCACCGGCGTCACCGTCGCCGTCATCGACACCGGCTACGTCACCCACTCCGACCTGGCCGCGAACATCGTCGGCGGGTACGACTTCATCTCCGACACCGCCGTCTCCGTCGACGGCAACGGCCGTGACAGCAACCCGGCCGACCCGGGCGACTGGTACAACGCGAACGAGTGCGGTGCGGGCATCCCGGCCTCCAACTCCTCCTGGCACGGCACGCACGTGGCCGGCACCATCGCCGCCGCCACCGGCAACGGCAAGGGCATCGCCGGCATCGCCCACGGCGCGAAGATCTCCCCGGTCCGCGTCCTCGGCAAGTGCGGCGGCTACGACTCCGACATCATCGACGCCATCACCTGGGCGTCCGGCGGCACCGTCTCCGGCGTCCCCGCCAACACCAACGTCGCCAAGGTCATCAACATGAGCCTCGGCGGTGGCGGCGCCTGCTCCACCGCCACCCAGAGCGCCATCAACGGCGCCGTGAACCGCGGCACCTCGGTCGTCGTCGCGGCCGGCAACGAGAACCAGAACGTCTCCAACTCCTCCCCGGCGAACTGCAACAACGTCATCTCCGTCGCCGCGACCAACCGCGCCGGCAGCCGTGCCTCGTACTCCAACTACGGCTCGCTCGTCGACATCTCCGCCCCCGGTGGCGAGACCCGGACCTCCACCGCCAACGGCATCCTGTCCACGCTGAACTCCGGCACGAAGACGCCGTCGAGCGAGAACTACGCCTACTACCAGGGCACCAGCATGGCCACGCCGCACGTCGCGGGCCTCGCCGCCCTGATGAAGTCGGCCAACTCCGCCCTCACCCCGGCACAGATCGAGTCGGCCATCAAGGCCAACGCCCGTCCGCTGCCCGGCACCTGCTCCGGCGGCTGCGGCGCCGGTCTCGCGGACGCCGCGAAGACGGTCCAGGCCGTCAAGGGCGGTACGTCCACCGGCACGACCTTCTCCAGCACCACGGCCGTCGCCATCCCGGACAACGGCGCGGCGATCGAGTCGCCGATCAGCGTCACCGGCCGCAGCGGCAACGCCCCGTCGGCCCTCCAGGTCGGCGTCGACATCACCCACACCTACCGCGGCGACCTCGTCATCGACCTGGTCGCGCCGGACGGTTCGGCGTACCGTCTGAAGTCCGCCGCCTCCGACTCCGCCGACAACGTGAACACCACCTACACGGTGAACGCCTCCGGCGAGAGCGCCAACGGCACCTGGAAGCTGCGCGTCCAGGACACCGCGGCGCAGGACACCGGCACGCTCAACGGCTGGAAGCTGACCTTCTGATCCTTCTGAATCTCCTGGTCCTCCCTCGAAGAGGACGCTGAACGGGCAGCTCACAAGCGGGCGGGCCGGCCGGTGCGGATGGGGCACCGGCCGGCCCGCCTTTACGTGCGGCCGCACAACCCCCACAGTTAGATACCGAACGCGCTGTTTTCTTTCACCAGTTGCGATTGTTTTGCCGGATGTGCACCCACACTCCGGCACACTGGTGTGGTGAACACCGTCTGAGGGTGAGTTATCGTGTACACGGGGTAAAAACAAACGGCATGACCCGTTCATTTCGGTCCCGGGAGAGTTCAGTCGATGGCGAGGCAGTTGCGAGCCGAGCAGACCCGCTCGACGATCATCACGGCCGCCGCTGACCTGTTCGACCGTCGCGGCTACGAATCGACCAGTCTCAGCGACATCGTGGAGCACGCTCAGGTCACCAAGGGCGCCCTGTACTTCCACTTCGCGGCGAAGGAGGACCTCGCCCACGCGATCCTCGAACTCCAGTCGCACACCGCCCGCCGGCTGGCGACGGAGACCGACCATCGCGGCCACACGTCCCTCGAGGCGCTGATGCGCCTCACGTTCGGCATCACCCGCATGTCCGTCGAGGACCCGGTCCTCAGGGCCGGCCTGCGGCTCGCCACCGGAGGGATCCGGCCCCGTCCGCCGCTGAGCCATCCGTTCACGGAGTGGCTGGACATCGTCACGGCCCGGCTCGTCGGCGCGGTCAAGGAGTCCGACGTCCACCCGGACGTCGATGTCGACGTCGTGGCCCATTCCCTGGTCTGCTTCTTCGTCGGCACCCGGGTCGTGGGCCGCTCCCGCGAGCCCGTCGCGCGCCAGCCCCGCCGGACCGCCGAGATGTGGAACATACTCATCCGCGGCCTGGTCCCGGTGACCCGCCGCGCCCGCTACCTGAGCCTGGCGGCCCGCCTGGAACGCGAACTGGCACCGGTCTGACGGTCCCCGGGCGGGACGAAGCGCCCCGGGTGACCCACGGCCCCGACCGGACCGGCCGGGACACGGCGCCCGCGCGCTACGGTGAGCCGCATGCCCGACACCCCATCCGCACCCGTGCTCCTCGGCGACCAGCCGGGCTCCTTCCCCCACAGCGTGCTCGCCGAGCGGCACCCGGCCATCATCCGGCAGGTGCGCGAGGCCTTCCCGTACGAACCCGGCCAGCACCGCGCGCTCGACGACCTGCTGGCGAACTGCACCAAGGGCGAGATCGAACCGCTCCCCGCCGACGCGTACGACCGCGACCTCTGGGAGACCTGGGGGCTGCGGGAGTACACCGGCCGGTCCTGGTTCGACGTGCCGTGGCTCTGGTCCGAGAGCTGGTTCTACCGCCGGCTGCTCCAGGCCGTCGGCTACTTCGGTCCCGGCCCCTGGCAGGGCATCGACCCCTTCCGCCCCTTCAAACTGGCCGAACTCGACTCCCGTGAGACCGACGAGGAACTCGCCGCGCTCGACGACCTCGCAGGGCTGCCCGCAGCCGAACAGGCCCAGGCCCTGCTGCACGGCTCCCTCTGGGGCAACCGCGCCGACCTCGGCTTCCGTCTCTCCGCCGAGGGCTCACGGACCGCCGACGCCGCCCCCGGGCTGGTGGCCGACGACAGCGACCGGCTGTGGGCCCTGCTCGGCGGCTCCGGCACGGGCACCCTGTGCCTGGTCGCCGACAACGCGGGCCGTGAACTCGTCCCCGACCTGCTCCTCATCGCCCATCTCCTGGCCCACGGGCGCATCGGACGGGCCGTCCTGCACGTCAAGCCCTACCCGTACTACGTCTCCGACGCCACCACCGCCGACGTCGTCGACGCACTGCGCCGGCTGACCCGTGCCGGGGGAGCCGCTGCCGAGTACGGACAGTGCCTGTGGTCCGCCCTGGCCGACGGCCGCCTGACGCTGCGCGCCCACCCCTTCTCCTGCGCCCCGCTGCCGTACGAGGAGATGCCCGCCGACCTGCGCGCCGACTTCGCCTCGGCCACGCTCACCGTCGTCAAGGGCGACCTCAACTACCGCCGCCTGGTGGGCGACCGCCTCTGGGCCCCGACCACGCCGTTCGCGGACGTCACCGCGTACTTCCCCGGCCCCGTCGCCGCCCTGCGCACCCTCAAGTCCGACGTGATCACCGGCCTCGACGCCCGCACCGAGGCCGAACTGGTCGCCGCGGAGGACCAGCGCTGGCGCACCGGCGGCACGCACGCGCTGATCCAGCTACGGACGCCCTAGGAGGTCCCTCAACCTCGCACAACCTCCCGCGAGAACACCGGCATTCAGCCCCGATTCACGCGATGGTGTGATCATGTCCGGTCCCGCGGATGCCGCCGCGAGGCGCCGGGTAGGGCCCGGCCATGACGCAGCCGTTCGAACTCCCGCACTTCTACATGCCGCATCCCGCGCGGCTGAACCCCCATCTCGACGAGGCCAGGGCGCATTCGAGCGAGTGGGCGCGCGACATGGGCATGCTGGAGGGATCCGGAGTCTGGGAGCAGGCCGACCTCGACGCGCACGACTACGGCCTGCTCTGCGCCTACACCCACCCCGACTGCGACGGCCCCGACCTCTCCCTCATCACCGACTGGTACGTGTGGGTCTTCTTCTTCGACGACCACTTCCTGGAGAAGTACAAGCGCAGCCAGGACCGCGTCGCCGGCAAGGCCCATCTGGACCGGCTGCCCCTGTTCATGCCGCTGGACCTCTCGACTCCCGTACCGGAGCCGGAGAACCCGGTCGAGGCGGGCCTGGCCGACCTGTGGGCGCGTACGGTGCCGAAGATGTCGCAGGACTGGCGCCGCCGCTTCGCCGTGGCGACCGAGCACCTGCTGAACGAGTCCCTGTGGGAGCTGTCCAACATCAACGAGGGGCGGATCGCCAACCCCGTCGAGTACATCGAGATGCGCCGCAAGGTGGGCGGCGCCCCCTGGTCGGCGGGCCTCGTGGAGTACGCGACGGCCGAAGTGCCCGCGTCCGTCGCGGAGTCCAGGCCGCTCAGGGTGCTGATGGAGACGTTCTCCGACGCCGTGCACCTGCGCAACGACCTGTTCTCCTACCAGCGGGAGGTCGAGGACGAGGGCGAGAACAGCAACGGCGTGCTCGTCCTGGAGACCTTCTTCGGCTGCACCACCCAGGAGGCCGCCGACACCGTCAACGACATCCTCACCTCCCGCCTCCAGCAGTTCGAGCACACGGCGTTCACCGAAGTGCCCGCGGTCGCCCTGGAGAACGGCCTCACCCCCGGCGAGGTCGCGGCCGTGGCGGCGTACACCAAGGGACTCCAGGACTGGCAGTCCGGCGGTCACGAGTGGCATCTGCGCTCCAGCCGCTACATGAACGAGAACGCGGTGCGCGGCGGCAGCCCATGGCCGGGATGCACCGGCATCGGCACCTCGGCCGCCGACGTCCGCGCCCTGCTCGCCACGGCCGGGGCGGAGCGGCTGCGGTCCTACACGCACGTGCCGTACCAGAAGGTGGGACCGGCGCGGATCCCCGACATCCGCATGCCGTTCCCCCTGGAGCTCAGCCCGCACCTGGACCACTCCCGCCGGAGTCTGCGCGACTGGGTGGAGCGGATGGGCATCCTCGCCGAGGGCGTCTGGGACGAGGACAAGCTCCGGGCCTACGACCTCGCGCTCTGCTCGGCCGGCCTCGACCCGGACGCCACCCCCGAGGCCCTCGACCTCAGCGCGCAGTGGCTCGCCTGGGGCACCTACGGCGACGACTACTACCCGCTCGTCTACGGCCACCGCCGCGACCTGGCCGCCGCCCGGCTGACCACGGCCCGCCTGTCCGACTGCATGCCCGTCGACGGCGATGAGCCGCTGCTCCCGGTCAACGCCATGGAGCGCGGCCTGCTCGACCTGTGGCTGCGCACCACCGCGGAGATGACGCCCGAGTCGCGGCGCACCCTCAAGGACGCGATCAACGTCATGACCGAGAGCTGGGTGTGGGAGCTGTCCAACCAGCTCCAGAACCGCGTGCCCGACCCGGTCGACTACCTGGAGATGCGCCGCGCGACCTTCGGCTCCGACCTCACGCTGAGCCTATGCCGGATGGGACACGGCCCGGCCGTCCCGCCCGAGGTCTACCGCAGCGGCCCGGTCCGCTCCCTGGAGAACGCCGCGATGGACTTCGCGTGCCTTCTCAACGACGTCTTCTCGTACCAGAAGGAGATCGAGTTCGAGGGTGAGATCCACAACGCGATCCTCGTCGTGCAGAACTTCTTCGGCTGCGACTACCCGACCGGGCTCGGCATCGTCCACGACCTGATGAGCCAGCGCATGCGCCAGTTCGAGCACGTCGTCGAGCACGAGCTGCCCATCCTGTACGACGACTTCCAGCTCACGGAGGAAGCACGCGCGGCCATGGGGACGTATGTGACGGACCTGCGGAACTGGATGGCCGGCATCCTCAACTGGCATCGCGAGGTGGACCGCTACAAGGACGAGTGGCTGTCCCGGCGTGCCCACGGCTTCCTCCCGGACCGGCCGCCGGCCGTGCCCGTACCCGCCTTCCGATGAGGCAGAACTTTCCGGCCGGATCTACTCGTAACGGGACATGACGGAACCCCCGGTGGTGCCACGAGCAGTGGGCCCGCGACCACGGCTCGCGCCGCGCCCGGTACGCCGGGTGCGGTGCGAGCCGTGCCGTCGTTCCCGCCTGTCCGGCGGCACGCACGGCCCCACCGACGCCGGATCAGTCTCACTCGTTCGTGGCTCATCGCATGCCGGAGCGCCGGGTAGAGCACCAGCCGTGATCGTTCCGCATCCGACGGGGACGATCCGCACCATCCGGAGGCGAGCCATGGAACAGACCGCGCTGCGACCCAAGCCGATGCCGGGTCAGGAGCCCGACGGGGCGGCGTCGGCGACGGGGGCCGGCCCCGCACGGCCCCGACCGCGCGCCCCCCGGCGCCGCGGGAGGCGGCTGCTCAACGTGCTGTTCGCCGCGTTCGCCGGCGCGGTCCTGGTCCTGTCCGGAATCGGCCTCGGGGCGATGGGCGCCACGGTGATCGGCAAGGACGGAGTCATCGACGTCATCGATCCGCGAGGGCGGCATACGCCGTCACCGCCCGTCCCCTCGCCGTCCGCCGTCGTGTCAGCGCCCGCCGCCGTGACCCTCGGCGTGCAGGTCATGGACGCCGGGAAGCCGGGCGCCCTGGTCGTCGGGCTCCACGTCCCGGGGCCGGCTCAGGAGGCGGGCCTGGTGCGCGGCGACCTGCTCCTCGCCTTCGGCACGACCCGCATCGACACGGCCGCCGACCTGGCCCGGGCCGTCGCCCGCGCCCGCCCCGGCGCGAAGGTGAAACTGACGGTGCGGCACCGCAGCGGCGGCTACCAGCAGCTCACGGTCGTACCGGCCGTCGTCACGTGACCACCCGGAAGTGGCTCGTGAGCCGTCCCGAGTCGTCCAGGACGTGGAAGGCGATCCCGGGCGGCGCGTCCCGGTCGGCGACCTGCTCGCCCTCCCAGGGCAGCCGCAGCGTCCATGTCACACCGGGGCCGACCGCCAGCGGCCGCCCCGCGAACGACGTCGCGGCGGGGGTGTGCGCGTGGCCGGTGATCAGCCCCGCGATCTCGGGCCGGCGGGCCAGCAGCCCGGCCAGCCGGCCGGACTCCCGCAACGGGTACGAGTCGGGCAGCGGGTGGTGCAGCGCCACCGGGGGGTGGTGGAAGGCGAGCAGGGCCGGCAGGCCGCCGTCGAGTTCGTCGAGGGTCGCCTCGATCCAGTCGTACGTCTCCTCGTCCAGCTCCCCGTCGTCGCGACCGGGGACGCTGGAGTCGCACATCAGCACGGCACCGTCGTCGAAGACCTGCACGCTGTTGACGGGCCCCTCCGCTCCCGGCAGGCCCAGCAGCGCCTTGCGGTAGGGCGCGCGGCTGTCGTGGTTGCCGGGGCAGGTCAGCACGGGGAACGGGACGTCGCCGTCGCGCAGCCCCAGGATGCGGGCGGCCTCCTCGTACTCGGGCTCGGTGCCGTGGTCGGCGATGTCCCCGGTCACCAGCAGCGCGTCCACCTGGCCGGGCAGCTCCCACAGCCGGTCGCGCACCCGCTCGGCGCGTTCCGTCGCCCGCGCGCTTCCGTCCAGATGCAGATCGCTGATGTGTGCGAGTACGAGCACGGTCGTACGCCCCTCGATCGAACGACTAATGGATGTCGAGCATCTAAGCATTACTTCTAACGCCTGAGCAATCCTCTGCCATTAGCGGCGATCTTCGGGCGAAGTCCACAGATGGCTCGCGCCGCCCCCTCCGGCCGGGCAGGATGCTGCCCGTAGCCCCTTCGTCCGTCCCTGGGAGGCCCGGATGACCGGAAGCACGGCGGCGTCCTTCACCGCCGACGACTACAGGGCCCGTATGGAGCGCGCCGCGCGGACGGCCGCCGAGGCCGGCCTCGCGGGCCTGCTGGTGGCCCCGGGGCCGGACCTGGTGTGGCTCACCGGCTACACGCCCCCGGCGGTGACCGAACGGCTCACCCTGCTGGTCCTCGCCGCCGGACAGGACCCCGTCCTCGTCGTCCCCGCCCTGGAGGCCCCGGACGCGCAGAAGGCGGCCGGCGCCCCCGCCCTGACCCTGCGCGACTGGACCGACGGCAAGGACCCCTACGCCGCCACCGCCGCCCTGCTCGACGCCTCGGGCCGGTTCGGCATCAGCGACAACGCCTGGGCGCTGCACCTGCTGGCGTTGCAGCAGGCCGTGCCCGGCAGCTCCTACACCTCGCTCACCGAGGCCCTGCCGATGCTGCGTGCCGTCAAGGACGCGGCGGAGCTGGAGCTCATGACGGCCGCGGGAGCCGCCGCCGACGCGACGTTCGAGAAGATCCGGAACGTCCCCTTCGCCGGCCGCCGGGAAGCGGAGGTGGCCGCCGACCTCGACCGGTTGCTGCGCCGGTACGGACACGAGCAGGTCGACTTCACCATCGTCGCCTCGGGCCCGAACGGCGCCAATCCGCACCACGAGGCCGGCGACCGCGTCATCGAACGCGGCGACATGGTCGTCCTGGACTTCGGCGGCCTGAAGGACGGCTACGGCTCCGACACCTCCCGCACGGTCCACGTCGGTGAACCCACCGACGAGGAGCGCCGCGTGCACGACACCGTGCGCGAGGCCCAGGAAGCGGGGTTCCGCGCCGTACGGCCGGGCGCCGCCTGCCAGGACGTCGACCGGGCCGCCCGTGCGGTCATCGCCGACGCCGGCTACGGCGAGTACTTCATCCACCGCACCGGACACGGCATCGGCGTCACCACCCACGAGCCGCCGTACATGATCGAGGGCGAGGAGCGGCCCCTCGTGCCCGGCATGTGCTTCTCCGTGGAACCCGGCATCTACCTGCCCGGCCGGTTCGGCGTGCGCATCGAGGACATCGTGACCGTCACCGAGGACGGCGGACGGCGTCTGAACACCACCTCCCGCGAGCTGGTCATAGTGGAGTGACGCCACCGATGTCCCCCGCACGCCTCCCGAACGGCAACGGCGCGACCATGACCCAGGCACCGACACCCACCGCGGACACCGTCCGCCGATTGGTCCGTTCCCTGCTCAAGGACGGCAAGGACAGCAAGGACGGCAAGGACGGCCAGGACGGCCAGGACATCAAGCAGGGCAAGGACGGCAAGGGCGGCAGGGAGGCCCGGCAGGGGAGGGGCTCCGCCGCCGGCCCCGACATCCGGCCCGCCACCGAGGGCGCCGACCCGGCCACCTGGTGGGTCGGCAACCGCCATGTGCTGCGCCTCGCCCCCGACCGCGAGGCCACCGTGCGCCAGCGCCGCGAACTGCGCCTGCGCGACCTCGTCCGCCCGCACGTCCCGGTGGCGGTGCCGGTCAGCGTGGCGCACGGCGAGTGGGCGCCCGGGCTGACCTACACGCTGGACACCAAGGTGCCCGGCGGCTCGGGAGAGGCCCACGACGTGTCCGCCGTCGGCGAGGCCGACCTCGCCGGACTGCTCACGGGGCTGCGCGAGGTACCGGTCCGGCAGGCCGAGACCCTCGGCGTGCCGCGTACCGCGCCGCGCTCCCTGGAGGGGCTGCGCCGGGCCGCAGTGCGGGCCGCCGAACGCCTCGCCGACGCCGACGAGTTCGACGCCGCCCGCCTGAACCAGCTCACCGCGCCCGCCGCGGCGCAGCTCGCCGCCCAGTCGGGCTCGGCGGTCCTCACCCACCACGCCCTCACGGGCGGCCATCTCGTGGTCAGCGCCGACGGACGGGTGCGCGGCGTCCTCGGCTGGGCCGACGCGGTCGTCGGCGACCCCGCCGAGGACATCGCGGGCCTCGCGCTCGCCGTCGGCTCACCCGCCGCCGTACGCGCCGCCACCCTCGCCGGCTACGGCGCCCGCCCCTGCCTGCGCGGCCTGTGGCTCGCCCGCTGCGACACGGTCGTCCACCTCGCCGGGGCCCTCACGAGCCGGGACGCGGGCCGGCTCACCCTGCTGCGCACGCAGGTGCGCCGGGCCTGGGAGCCGATCCTGCTGGAACGGGTGACGGACCTGCGGGACACGGACGACGCCCTCTGACGGACCGGGCGGCAGCAGGGCGCCGTAGGGGACCTCACTCCTGCAACAGCACCACACCCGACTCCCCGGGCACGTGCACCACCCCGTCCGCCCCGGGCGTCTCCACCGGCTCCCACGCGGCCAGCACGCGCGCGTGCTGGACGCCGAGCGACAGCGCGGCCGGTTCCGGCGCCAGGTTCACCGCCACGAGGACGTCCCCGCGCCGGAAGGCGATCCAGCGGCGCTGCTCGTCGTAGGCGACCTTGGTGTCGGCGAGGTCGGGATCGGTCAGGTCGGGCTGCTCGTGGCGCAGGGCGAGGAGCCGCCGGTACCAGGCCAGCACGCGCGCGTGGGGCTCGCGTTCCGGCTCGGACCAGTCGAGGCAGGAGCGGTCGCGGGTCGCCGGGTCCTGCGGGTCGGGCACGTCCTCCTCCTTCCAGCCGTGCGCGGCGAACTCCCGCCGCCTGCCCCGCCGTACCGCGTCCGCCAGCTCGGGGTCGGTGTGGTCGGTGAAGAACTGCCAGGGCGTGCCGGCCGCCCACTCCTCGCCCATGAAGAGCATCGGTGTGAAGGGCGCCGTCAGGGTCAGCGTGGCCGCGCAGGCCAGCAGCCCGGGGGAGACCAGGGACGAAAGGCGGTCCCCCTGGGCGCGGTTGCCCACCTGGTCGTGGGTCTGGCTGTAGCCGAGCAGCCGGTGCCCGGCCACCCGCGTACGGTCCAGGGGGCGGCCGTGGTGCCGCTCCCGGAAGCTGGAGTACGTCCCGTCGTGGAAGTAGCCGCCGGTCAGGGTCTTGGCGAGCCCGGCGAGGGGAGCGCGCGCGAAGTCGGCGTAGTAGCCCTGCGACTCGCCGGTCAGCGTGGTGTGCAGGGCGTGGTGGAAGTCGTCGTTCCACTGCGCGTGCAGCCCGAGCCCGCCCTTGTCCCGGGAGGTGATGAGCCGCGGGTCGTTCAGGTCCGTCTCGGCGACCAGGAACAGCGGCCGGTCCACCTCGGCGGCCAGGGCGTCCACGGCCGTCGACAGCTCCTCCAGGAAGTGGAGCGCGCGCGTGTCCACCAGCGCGTGCACCGCGTCCAGGCGCAGCCCGTCGATCCGGTAGTCGCGCAGCCACGCCAGCGCGCTGCCGATGAGAAACGCGCGCACCTCGTCCGAGCCGGGCGCGTCCAGGTTGACCGCGGCGCCCCAGGGCGTGTGATGCCGGTCCGTGAGATACGGCCCGAAGACGGGCAGGTAGTTGCCGGACGGACCGAAGTGGTTGTGCACCACGTCGAGCACCACGCCCAGGCCGAGTTCGTGGGCCCGGTCGACGAAGCGTTTCAGCGCCTCGGGCCCGCCGTACGGCTCGTGGACGGCCCACAGCGAGACGCCCTCGTACCCCCAGCCGTGCGTGCCCGGGAAGGGGCACAGCGGCATCAGCTGCACGTGCGTGACGCCCAGTTCGGCGAGATGGCCGAGCCGCTCGGCGGCCGCGTCCAGGGTGCCCTCGCGGGTGTACGTCCCGACGTGCATCTCGTACAGCACCGCGCCGGGCAGCGGCCGCCCCCGCCACCGGGCGCGCCACTCGTACCGCTCGTGGTCGACGACCGCGCTCAGCCCGTCCGGGCCGTCCGGCTGCCGGCGCGAGCACGGATCGGGCCGTACGGGACCGTCGTCCAGCGCGAAGCCGTACCGGGACCCGTCGCGCGCGTCCGCCTCGCCCCGCCACCATCCCGCCCGCTCCGGATCGCGCTCCAACGCGCGCGTGACGCCGTCGCACTGGAGCGTCACACGGCCTGCCTGCGGTGCCCACACCTCGAACTGCACGGACGGTTCCCCTTCGTCTGCTCACCGTGATGTAGCCCGTCCATGGTGCGTCAAACGCGATCAATCCGCTGGTGCATCCACCCATTTGCGGCGGGTCTCGGCGGATGCGGGCGCGGGGCGGCCGTTTTCCCGTTTTCTGGACAGCCCGGCCGCACTGCCCGACAATCACGATCGTGACGTCGTCCTTCGAGTTCAACACGTACCCCGCGCGGCTCTCCGACGTGGAGCGCGACAGGGCGCTGAAGGTGCTCCGTGACGGCGTCGCCATGGGCCGCCTCTCCCATGACACGTTCATCCGCCGCATGGAACTGGCGCTCTCCGCCCGCCGCGCGGACGAGCTCGCCGTGCTCACCGCCGACCTGCCCACGGAGAGCCGGTTCTCCCGCCTGGTGTTCGGCACCGTCGAGGCGGTCTCCGGGTTCACCGTACGGCTGCGCAGAGCCTGGCAGGCCGAGAAACTGCCCAAGCTGCTGCTGCCCCACCCGGCGCACGGCCATCCGCTGCGCATAGGCCGCGACCCCGCCAGCGGACTGCGCCTCAACCACGAGACCGTCTCCCGCGTCCACGCCGAACTCCGTCACCAGGGCGGCATGTGGGTGCTGCGGGACCTCGGCTCCACCAACGGCACGACGGTGAACGGACGGCGCGTGGTCGGCGCGGCCGTCGTCCGCGAGGGCGACCAGGTGGGCTTCGGGCGGATGTCGTTCCGGCTGTCGGCCGACTGACCGGAAACAGAGCCGTGCCTTAGCTCTGGCCTTGGATTTACCGGCTGTCGATCCGCGGGGAGTGGCTCAAAACCCGTTGCTCCCGGCGGTGTTGACGTACCCCCGAAGTCGTGACTGACTGTGTGTACGCCATGTACAGCTGGTGAAGCGACGGCACCGCATTGGGGAGGTGTGCCCTGCCGCCCCTCCCGCGCTACCCGACCGTCGACGAACTGGGCGCCCGGGCCGCCGCCCTCGTCGCCCGCCACCCGCGTGAGGCCCGGCTGCGCAGGATCGGCACGTCCCGCGCGGGCACGCCCATGTGGCTGCTCTCCGTCGGGCACGGCAGCCGCCAGGCCCTCGTCGTCGCCGGCCCCCACGCCAACGAACCCGTGGGCGGAGCCACCGTGCTGCGCCTGGCCGAGCGGGCGCTGGCCGACCCGCGGCTCACCGAGGGCGCCGACGCCACCTGGAACCTGCTGCTGTGCCTCGACCCGGACGGGCTGCGCCGCAACGAGGGCTGGCTCACCGGCCCTTACACCCTCGGCCGGTACTTCCGGAGCTTCTTCCGGCCCGGCTTCCTGGAACAGCCCGAATGGCTGCCCGACGGCGCGGCCGGCGCGGCCCTGCCGGAGACCCGCGCCCTGCTCGGCGTCCAGGACGAACTGCGGCCGTTCCTCCAGTGCTCCCTGCACGGCGTGGACGTCGGCGGCGGCTTCGTCGAGCTCACGGACGATCTGCCCGGGCTCGCCCAGCGTGTCGCGCACACCGCGGCCCGGCTCGGCATCCCCCGCGAGCTGGGCGCCTACGACGCCCTGTACTGGCCCGGCCTCGGGCCCGCCGTCTACCGGATACCGCCGCCGCGCCGGGCCGACCTGGCCGCGGCCATAACGGAGGCCGCCGTCGAGTCGACGTGGTTCCATCCGCACCGGCACGGCACGCTCACCGCGGTCGTCGAGGCGCCCATGTGGGGCGTGGCGGCCGTCTCGGACGGCTCCCCGCCCGCCGACCGGGACGCGGTGCTGCGGGCCGTGAGCCGCACCCTGCGCCACGACACGGGGCTCCTGCGGCACCTCCTGGCCCGCATCCGGCCGCACCTCGCCGCCGTGCCCGACACGGCGCGCCTGCTCGCCCCGGTCGACGACTATTTACTGGTCTGCCCCGGCCTCGCCGACGCCTGGGACCCCGACACCGGCGACGGCGCGGCGCACCCCCTGCCGCCCCTGAGCACCGCCCACCTCGCCGCCCTGCGCATCTCCGGGCGACGGCTGGCCCTGCGCACCGCCGGTCTCCTGCACCAGCTCGTGCGGGCCGCCGGGCACGACCCGGCCGGGGCCCTGCCGGAGCTGGACCGGCTGATCGACGAGTGGTGCGCCGACTACCGCGACGGCTGCGGGGCGCGCTGGATCCCGGTGGCACGCCAGGCGGAGTACCAGGCGCGCGTCGTGCTCTCCGCCTTCGAACTGGCCGCGCGGCCCACGGGCGCGGGCTCCGGCTCGGGCGGACCGGGGTGGGAGTCCGGGGCGGCGGTGCCGATGCAGCGGGAGTGACGGCGCGGCCGAGACCGAAGTGTGCGGCACCAACCGGCACAGCACTGGCGGCGCCGGGGCGACCCGCTGGGCGCGGCCGCCGGCGAGGCTCTGCGGCGGCGACCGCCATGCCGCAGCCGGGCGCTGGCCGGCTGCCGGCCGCGCACGCTCCGGGAGGCTGATGCCGGACGCGCCCGACCCGGCCCGCGTTCGCCCCGGCCCGCGTTCGCCCCGGCCGTCGGCTCGGCCCGGCCACCAGGGACCCCCGGGGATCCGGGCGCGCAGGCGCCTACGACGCCCCCTCGCGCGCGTGCAGCGCCGCGGCCACCACCGTGCGGGACTGGTGCTCGACCTGGTGCTCCAACGGCACCCAACGGGCGCGGAAACGTTCCGCGAAGGCGTCGCTCCAGGTCGCCACGAGCTCCTCCAGCTGCTCGGCCGCCCGGTCGTCGGTCCCGCGCAGCACCCGCCGCAGCATGGCCGCCGCCCGCAGCGGCACGCGGCGCGCGAACGCGTCCACACTCCCGACGTATGCCCTGGTGCCGTCTGCGGGCGGCGTGCTCACCAGGTCGTCGGCCAGCCCCGGCACCAGCTCCAGCCCCCACCGCGCGGCCCGCAGCAACGGCCCGTCCAGGTCCGCCAGCCGGGGCAGCGCGGCGTCGAGCACCCGCGTCACCTCCAGCGCGTCCCGTTGCAGCCGGCGCGCGAGCCGTCCGAGGGCCGCCGCCGGAGCCGGATGCGGGGCAGGGTCGTCCACCAGGTCGCTCGCCCACATCGGCACCTCGACCACGGCGGTCAGACCGCCGTACCGGTGGGCGTGGTACCAGGTGCTGTGCCGCGCGTCGTCCGGCAGGCTCGGATAAGCCGGTCCTGCCTCCGGCGCGGGCATGACGTGCACCCCCGGCCCGGACGCGGGCCAGCCCGCGGCGTCCGAGGCGCCGGTCTCCACCGGGATGTGCAGCTCGGCCGCGGACTTGGCGAACGGCTCGGCCAGCCCGGGCACGTCCTTCGTCAACTGCACCCAGCTGCCGCCCAGGTCCGTGCCGTGCAGGGTCACCTGGAGGTAGGGGCGCAGCTCGTCGATGACGCCGGTCAGGGCCCGGGTCTCGGGCGGCAGCCGGTCGGGCGGCAGCACGGACGGCGCCCACTCCGGCTGCTCCGGGCCCGCGGGGCGGAAGAAGCCGAGGTGGTAGTCGAACAGGCTGCGCGGCGCCGGCGTCACATGCAGGCTCGCCCCGTCGGGGTCCGCGCACAGCAGGAAGTGCCAGGAGATGCCGTCGCGTAACTCCGGCTCCACCAGCACCCGTCGGGCGAGCGCGAGCAGCGTGCAGGAGCCGGTCGGCTCGTTGGCGTGGGCGCCGGCCACCACCAGCACGGCATGGCGGGCGCGGCCGACCGACAGCAGGTGCAAAGGTCTGCCCGCGCGCGAGAGACCCACCTGCCGCAGGGTGCACACCCCGGGTCGGTGAGCGGCCAACGCCCGGGCAGCAGAGACCTGTTCGGCCACCGTCGGGTAGCGCAGCTCCGGCAGGACACTCACCCCCGTCACATCCGCCCGAGTTCGCAATCGCAGTACCCCACGGCCATGGTGCGGTGTCAAGGGCGCGGCCGGGGAGGCTCCAGGGGGCGCCCGGAAGCACTGCCGGGCGGGTGCGGGGCGGGACGTCCTGGCCGGTGTGCCGACTCCGCCGCCGGTGTGGCGTCACCGGCGCGGTGTCACTGCTGGTGCAGCCCGCGTCCGGCCAGGGACAGGAACACCTCGCCGACCGCCTCCGAGAGGGCGGGGTGCGGATGGACGTGCCGGGCGACGTCGGACGGCTCCGCGTCCGGCAATCCGCCTGCCGGCCTGCGGGGCTCGCGTGTCGCCGGCTGCAAATCGGCTCCGCCTCAGTCGCCCACCCGCTCCAGCAACGCCACCGGCCGCCGTGCGAACAGTTCCGCCACGCGCGCGTGCCCCGTGAACTCCCGCCCCGGTTCCAGTACGTCCGCCCAGCGCCCCGGCGGCAGCGGCAGGCGGGTGTCCTGCCAGCCGCCCGCCTCCGCGAGCCGGAGCGACAGCCGGGTCACGGCCGTCACCACCGCACCGGAGCGGGCGAACGACAGGCAGTGGGCCGCCGCCGGTCCCTGCGCCGGCAGCGGCATGTACGTGGCCGTGTCACCGAAGGCGTCGGGGCGCCGTGCCCGCAGCCCCAGCGCCGCCCGCGTCACCGCGATCTTCTCCCCGAACGTCCCGCCGGACTCCTCGGGCGGGAAGCCCACCGCCCGCCGGTTGTCGGGGTCGACCAGCGCCCGGGACTCGGCCTCCGTGCCCTGGTAGACGTCCGGCACGCCCGGCATCGTGAGCTGGACCAGGGTCGTGCCCAGCACGTTCGCCCGGATGTGCGGCTCGAGAGAGTCCCGGAACGCGGCGACCCGCTCACTCGGCACCCCGCACGGCCCGGCCGCCACGAACCGCGCCACCGCCTCCTCGTACGGCGGCTCCTGCTCGGTCCAGCTGGTGTACAGCCCCGCCTCGCGCACATGCTTCAGCAGCGCCCCCTGCACCCGCTCCAGGACCCCCGGCGCCGGGCCCAGCCCGAACACCGTCTGCCAGGCCGCCCAGGCCAGTTGCGCGTCCGGTACGCCCTCGCCGGTGCGGGTCACCTCGGCGAGGACGTCGGCCCAGCGGTCCGGGCACTCGGTGAGCACGTGCAGCGCCGCCCGGACGTCGGCACTGCGCTTGGTGTCGTGCGTCGAGGCCACCGTCCCGGTCACCGGCCAGTCGCGCTGCACGCGCGCGCAGTACGCGTGGAACTCCTCCGGCGACAGCGCGGGACGGCCCGGATTCCCGCCCACCTCGGTCGCCGACAGCAGCGGCACGTACCGGTAGAACGCCGTGTCCTCCACGGACTTCGCCCGCAGCGCCGACGAGGTCTGCGCGAACCGCGTCCGGAACTCCACCTGTGCGGGCCCGTCGCCGTACCGCCCCAGCACGAGGTCCCGCACGACGTCCACCGCACCGGCCTCCTCGGGCACGGTGAAGGCGAGCCGGGCCTCGGCGGCGGCCTCCTCGGTGACCACGGACGCCGCGTCGACGGACTCGTACGGCCGGTAGACCTCCATCCGGACCAGCAGCTCCTGGAGCGCGGTGCGCAGCGCCCAGGGCGCGCGGTCGCGCAGCGCCGGCTCCGGCGAGGTGGCGCACAGCCGGGCCGCCACCCGCACCAGCCGGTCGGTCTCGGTGGCCAGCTCGTGCGTGAGGACCTTGTACGCCGCCCGCCGCACCGTCGCCTCCCACTGCCCGCCCCGGTCCGTCTGCGGCGCCGCGAACCGCCGGTACCGGCCCAGGAGGTCCCCGAACCCGGCCGGGTCCGTGAAGAGCCCGTCCACGTGCCGCAGGGCGTCGTAGCCGGTGGTGCCCGCGACGGGCCAGGCGGCCGGCAGGTGCTCACCGTCGGCGAGGATCTTCTCCACGACCGTCCAGCGGCCCCCGGTCGCCTCATGCAGCCGCCGGAGGTAGTCGTCGGGGTCGGCGAGCCCGTCCGGGTGATCGACGCGCAGCCCGTCGATCACCCCCTCGTGGAGCAGCTGGAGGATCTTGTCGTGGGTGGCCTCGAACACCTCGGGGTCCTCCACCCGCACCCCGATGAGCTCCGAGATGCTGAAGAACCGCCGGTAGTTGAGCTCCGTCCGGGCCAGCCGCCACCACACCGGGCGGTACCACTGCGCGTCCAGCAGGTGCGGCAGCGGCAGGTCCTCGGTGCCCTCGCGCAGCGGGAAGACATGGTCGTAGTAGCGCAGCACGTCAGCGTCGACGCGCAGCTCGCCGAGCACCTCGCCCAGCGGCCCGCCGAGCACCGGCAGCAGCACCTGACCGTCCTGGGCCTCCCAGTCGATGTCGAACCAGCGCGCGTACGGCGACTTCGGGCCCTCGCGGAGCACCTCCCACAGGGCGCGGTTGTGGCGCGGGGCCATGGCCATGTGGTTCGGGACGATGTCTACCACCAGGCCGAGCCCGTGCTCGCGCGCCGTGCGCGCCAGCGCCCGCAGTCCCTCCTCGCCGCCCAGTTCCTCGCGCACGCGCGCGTGGTCGACGACGTCGTAGCCGTGCATCGAGCCCGGCACGGCTTCCAGGACGGGGGACAGATGCAGGTGCGAGACGCCGAGCGAGGCCAGGTACGGCACGATGGCCGCCGCGGCCCCGAACGGGAACTCGGGCTGCAGTTGCAGCCGGTACGTGGCCGTGGGCACCACCGGGTCAGGTCGCTCAGGTGTCATGCAGACCTACGTACCCGCCCCGCCGCCGTTCGTGTCATCGTCCGGCCAGGTGCCTCGCGCGTCGCCCGGACGAGTGGCTCTTTCCGGGCGACGCGGCGACGGCGTGGACGAGGGCGTCCGTACGGGCCGCCGGGGCCGCTACACGGGCCGCTGGAGCACCGTCATGCTCCGGTCGGCCAGGGTCAGCCGGTCCCCGGCCTGCACCTTCGGGCCCGTCCCCGGCGGCACACCGTCCGCGCGGGCCGTGTCGACCACCACCTGCCACTGCCGCCCGTGGTTGACCGGAACCAGGAACTCCAGCGGCTTGGGCGAGGCGTTGAACATCAGCAGGAACGAGTCGTCGGTGATGCGCTCCCCGCGCGGGCCCGGCTCCGAGATCGCGTTGCCGTTGAGGAACACCGTCAGCGCCGAGGCCCGAGCCGAGTCCCAGTCCCGCTGGGTCATCTCCCGGCCCTCGGGGGTGAACCAGGCGATGTCGGACAGGTCGTCGTGCGTGCCCTCCACGGGCCGGCCGTGGAAGAAACGCCGGCGGCGGAGGACCGGGTGGTCCCGGCGCAGCCACACCATCGCGCGCGTGAAGGCCAGCAGCTCCTTGCTCAGGCCCCCCTCGGCGCCCTCTCCCTCGGCGGGCCACTCGACCCAGGCCAGTTCGTTGTCCTGGCAGTAGGCGTTGTTGTTGCCGTGCTGGGTGCGGGCGAACTCGTCCCCGTGGCTGATCATGGGCACGCCCTGGGACAGCATCAGCGTCGCGATGAAGTTGCGCATCTGCCGCGCCCGCAGCCGCAGCACGTCCGGGTCGTCCGTCTCGCCCTCGGCGCCGCAGTTCCAGGACCGGTTGTGGCTCTCGCCGTCCCGGTTGTCCTCGCCGTTGGCATCGTTGCGCTTGTCGTTGTACGACACCAGGTCGTGCAGCGTGAAGCCGTCGTGGCAGGTCACGAAGTTGATGGAGGCCAGCGGGCGCCGCCCGTCGTCCTGGTACAGGTCGGACGAGCCGGTCAGCCGCGAGGCGAACTCCGCGAGTGTGCGCTGCTCGCCCCGCCACAGGTCCCGCACGGTGTCCCGGTACTTGCCGTTCCACTCGGTCCACAGCGGCGGGAAATTGCCCACCTGGTAGCCGCCCTCGCCCACGTCCCACGGCTCGGCGATCAGCTTGACCTGCGAGACCACGGGGTCCTGCTGCACCAGGTCGAAGAACGACGACAGCCGGTCCACCTCGTGGAACTGCCGGGCGAGCGTCGCCGCCAGGTCGAAGCGGAACCCGTCGACGTGCATCTCCGTGACCCAGTACCGCAGCGAGTCCATGATCAGCTGGAGCACGTGCGGGGACCGCATGAGCAGGGAGTTCCCGGTCCCTGTCGTGTCCATGTAGTAGCGGGGGTCGTCCGTCAGCCGGTAGTAGCGAGAATTGTCCAGGCCCTTGAAGGACAGGGTCGGGCCCAGGTGGTTTCCCTCGGCGGTGTGGTTGTAGACCACGTCGAGGATCACCTCGATCCCGGCCTCGTGCAGCGCCTTCACCGCCGACTTGAACTCCAGCACCTGCTGGCCGCGGTCGCCCCAGGAGGCGTAGGCGTTGTGCGGGGCGAAGAAGCCGATCGTGTTGTAGCCCCAGTAGTTGTTCAGGCCCATGTCGACCAGGCGGTGATCGTTCACGAACTGGTGTACGGGCATCAGCTCCAGGGCCGTGACGCCGAGCTCGGTGAGGTGCTCGATGATCGCCGGGTGGGCGAGGGCCGCGTAGGTGCCGCGCAGCTCCTCCGGCAGGCCCGGGTGCCGCATGGTGAGGCCCTTGACGTGGGCCTCGTAGATCACCGTGTGGTGGTACTCGGTGCGCGGCAGACGGTCGTCGCCCCAGTCGAAGTACGGGTTGACCACGACCGACGTCATCGTGTGCGGCGCCGAGTCGAGATCATTGCGACGGTCGGGATCGTCGAAATGGTAGCCGTAGACCTCCTCGCCCCAGCTGATCGAACCGCTGATCGCACGCGCGTACGGGTCGAGCAGCAGTTTCGCGGAGTTGCAGCGCACCCCGCGCTCCGGGGCGTACGGGCCGTGCACCCGGAACCCGTACCGCTGCCCCGGCATGATGCCCGGCAGGTACGCGTGCCGTACGAACGCGTCGCTCTCCCGGAGCTCGATCGCCGTCTCCGAGCCGTCGTCGTGCAGCAGACACAGCTCTACTCGGTCCGCGGCCTCCGTGAAGACCGCGAAGTTCGTGCCGGCGCCGTCGTACGTGGCACCGAGTGGATATGCCTCTCCAGGCCAGACCTGCATGGATACGACTCTTTCAGGTGAGCGGCGCCGGTGGGGACGCCTTGGCCTCGAGTCTCCTCGAAAGTGAGGGAACCTCCTATGACTTATGTCCCTCTTACCGAGTGACCAGTGCATACGCGTTATGCCGAACCAGTGGGGCAAGTGATACTCCCGGGGTGTTTGGGGGAGTAGGGGAAAGATGTGACACGGGGACCGGCTCGGGGCGGTCCGTCCGGCGGGGAGCCGGGTCGGACCGCACCGGCCGTGATCCACCGGCCGTGATCCACCGGCCGTGATCCACCGGCCGTGATCCACCGGCCGAGCGGCCGGCGACGAGACGGGGCGGGTCGAGAAGACCGACCGCTATGAATCCGCTCACTCCGGCCGAGCCCGCCCGGCGGATCGGGCACGGGCAGCCGCACGGTTGAGAACTACCCTGCCCATCCGGCTGCACCGCCGACCGCTCCCGGAGTACCCTTCCTTGATCGTTGGGTGGGACCAGGCCCTTCGGGAGTGCTCGGGGGAGCGGAAGGCGGTGCGCGGGTGGGCTCGGGAGGGCTGGAGCTGCCCCCTGGTGACGAAGGTCACGAGGGGAACTCCGCAGACGTCCCGACCGGTGCCGTGTCCCTGGCGCGGCCGATGGACGCGACGGGCTCGATCGGTCCGGAGCTGGACTGGGACGCCGACGCCTGGCGCGAGGTGCGCACCCGCGCGCAGCGGGCCGGCCGGGCCTACATCTGGCTGAACCTCGTCGAGCAGCGGCTGCGCGCGGTCGTCGCCGCCGTCCTGCGCCCCGTCTACGAACCCGTCCACGGCGAGGACTGGGTGGTGGCCGCCGCCGGCCCCGCCGGGCAGGAGTGGGTGAAGCGCGCGGTCGCCGTACGCGAGGTCAGCCGCCGCAAGGGCTACCTCCTCGACCCGGCCGACGACAACGTCCTGTCCTTCCTCACACTGCCGCAGCTCCGCGAGCTGATGGTGCAGCACTGGCCCTGCTTCGAGCCCTACTTCGACGACCGCCGGGACGTCGAGCTCGCCCTGGACGAGCTGGAGGTCACCCGGAACGTCGTCTCCCGCAACCGGGCCCTGTCCGAGGCCGTCCTGAACCAGGCCGAGCGCGCCTCCGCCCGGCTGCTGGAGATGCTCGGTGCGGGCGGTGACGTGCCCTCCGCGCGCCGGCTGCCCATCGACGCGGTCGAGGACCTGGTCGGCGACCGGTACGCCGACGTGGTCGCCGTCCACCCGGACCGGGTGCGGCTGATGCGCCAGTTCCCGGCCGAGGACATCTTCGGCGGTGCCCGCCGCCTCGACGCCATCGGCATCGGCCTCAACCTGCTCGTGCAGAACTTCTCCGGCCGCCGCCTGGTCCGGCTGGCCGAGTCCGGCTGCCGGGTGCGGCTGCTGTTCCTGAACCCGGCCTCCAGCGCGGTCAAGCGGCGCGAGCGCGAACTGGGCATCAAGCGCGGCGAGCTCAGCCGGGCCGTCGAGATGAACATCCTGCACATGCGCCGGGTGCGGGCCCGGCTGCGCGACCCGGGGGCCTTCGAGATCCAGGTCTTCGACGAGACGCCCCGCTTCACGGCGTACCTGGTCGACGGCGACGGCGCGGACGGCATCGCGGTCGTGCAGAACTATCTGCGCCGGACCCGCGGCATGGAGGCACCGGTGTTCGTGCTGCGCAACAGCGGCAAGGTGGTCAAGTCGGGCGAGATCGACGAAAGCGGCCTCTTCCCCACCTATCGCGAGGAGTTCGAGGTGATGTGGGCGGATTCGCGGCCCGTGTCGTGAACCGTGCCCCGCTGTGCGGTGGTTGTGGTGGTTCGCCCGGCCGCGGCGGGGGCTGAGCGGAGCGCGGTCCTCTGATTGTCAGTGGTGCATGGGAGGGTGGAGACCACTGGGGGAACGCACCATAGAAGGGGGGCCGCCCATGGGCTGGCACCGGGAGCTGCTGATCGGCTTCGACCTGGAGACGACGGGCACGGATCCGCGCGAGGCGCGCATCGTCACGGCAGCCGTGATCGAGGTCAAGGGCGGGGAGCCGATGGGGCGCCGGGAGTGGCTGGCCGACCCGGGGGTGCCGATCCCCGAGGACGCGGTGGCGGTGCACGGCATCAGCAACGAGCGGGCGGCGGCCGAGGGCAGACCGGCCGACCGGGTGGCCGACGCCCTCGCCGACGTCCTCACGTCCTACTGGAAGACGGGCGTGCCGGTCGTCGCCTACAACGCCGCCTTCGACCTGACCCTGCTCTCCGCCGAGCTGCGCCGCTACGGACTGCCGTCCCTGCGCGAGCGCCTGGGCGGTGTGGACCCCGCCCCGGTCATCGACCCGTACACCATCGACCGCTGGGTCGACCGCTACCGCCGCGGCAAGCGCAACCTCGAAGCGGTCTGCGCCGAGTACGGCGTCGTCCTCGACTCCGCCCACGACGCCATGGCCGACGCCCTCGCGGCGGCCCGCCTGGCCGGCGCGATAGCCGCCCGCCACCCCAAGATCGCCTCCCTCGGCCCGGCCGACCTCCACCGCCGCCAGATCGAGTGGTACGCGGAGTGGGCGGCGGACTTCCAGAACTTCCTGCGCGGCAAGGGCGACACGACGGCCCTGGTGGACGGGGCATGGCCGTTGCGGGAGCCGGCGGACGCATAAGCCCCGCCCACCCGTTGGGAAATCCCGGAGCTCCCCTCCGTCACACCGGCGCGGGCGTCGCGATGCGTTCGACGCGGGGCTTGGCCAGCCGCTCGTAGTCGGAGCCCGAGATAAGGAGCGAGCGGTCGAGCCGGGCCGCGTTGAAGTACAGCTTCGGCAGGGCCACGACGTCCGGGTCGGCGACCAGTTCCAGGGCGGGATCGAAGCTGAACGGCAGGACCGTGCCGGGCACGGCGCGGGCCAGCCGTTCGGCGGTCCCGGGGTCGCTGAAGCCCACGTAGCGGGCGGCGAAGAGGGCCCTGACGGCGTCCAGGTCCACCCGCCGGTCCCCGGGGACGACCGCGAGGACGTGACGTGTGGTGCGGCGGTCCACCTTGACCCGCAGCACGATGCACTTCGCGGCCTCGCCGGCCGGATGCCCGCGCAACGCGCAGACGGCTTCGGTGGCGCCTTCGGGATCGTGGTCGATGAGGCGGTAATCGACGCAGGCCGAGTCGAGCAGGGAGATCAGGTGGCCGTAGGTGTCGTGCCGGCCGGTGTCGTGCGGGCCGATGTCGTGCGGGCCGATGTCGTGCGGGCCGGTGTCGCGGTGGGTGCCGTCGGGCATGCCGAGTCCTTGTCGGGGGAGTGGGACGAGGGAGGCAGGAGGCCGGGTGCGCTTCGGTGCGCGCGCTCCACCGCCTGCCCCCAATACGTACCGGCCACCATCAGTGCTGCCCCGAGGCCGGTGAGGGGCGTCAGGTGTTCGCCGCCCAGGGCTGTGCCCACCGCGACGGCCCAGACCGGCTCGGTGCCCAGCAGCAGGCTGGCCCGGCTGGCGGAGGTGCGCTGCACGGCCCAGGTCTGGGCCAGGAAGGCGAACACACTGCAGAACAGGGCGAGATAGACGAGCTGGGCCCAGGTCGCCGGATCCGTGCGGACCAGGGTCGGCAGGTCGTGGGCGGCGACCGGCAGGAACAGGGCCGTGCCGACGAGGGTCTGCACCGTCGTCAGATGCAGGGGCCGAACGGCCCGCCCGGTCGTGAAGCGGCCGACCAGCGCGACATGCACGGCCCGGATCAGCGCGGCGCCGAGCATCAGCAGGTCGCCGAGGCGTGGCGCGTGGAAGCCGTTGCCGGACATCAGCAGCCCGACGGCCAGGACGCACACGCCGGTCGCGGCGAAGAAGGAGACAGGCAGCGCGCCGCGGTGGCCGCCGCGGTCGAGGAACGGGGTCAGGACGATGGTCAGACTGATGATGAGCCCGGCGTTGGCGGCACTGGTGTGCGCGACGCCGTACGTCTCCACGACCAGGACCGCGGCCTGGGTCAGCCCCAGGGGCACCCCGGCCCGCAACTCGTCCCGTGTCCACCGGCGCGACCCGCGATCCCGGGTGGCGACGACGCCGAGGCAGGCGAGCGCGGAGAGGGCGTAGCGGGCGAACAGCACCAGCAGGACGGGGAGCGCGGCAGTGGCCGTCTGGGCGGACAGGTAACTGGAACCCCAGACGAGCGCGACAAGGAGGAGTACCGCATCGGTACGGCGGACATCGGACACCCGCCTACGGTGCACCGGAGCCATCGTGAAGCCCAGTACCAGTCTCTAAAACGATCATTCAGCAGTCCTACATCGTCCCTACACTGAGGCGATGGACGAACGTCAGCTCCGGATCCTGCGGGAACTCGGCGAACTGGGCAGCGTCACGGCGGTCGCCGAGGCGCTGCTGGTGACGCCGTCGGCGATCTCCCAGCAGCTACGGCTGCTCCAGCGCGCGATCCCCGTGCCGCTCACCGAGCGCCAGGGGCGACGGCTGGTGCTCACCGACGCCGGGCAGGCGCTGGCGGGCGCGGCCGTGGAGGTGGAGACGGCGCTGGCACGCGCACGGCACACCGTCGAGGAGTTCGTCGGACGGCCTGACGGCGAGGTGTCGGTGGCGGCCTTCCACAGCGCGGGCGCCGCGTTCTTCCCGCCGCTGCTGCGCGCGCTGGCCGGTCCGGGCAAGCCGGTGCCGAGGCTGGCCGACGAGGACGTGCCGCAGGAGGACTTCCCCCGGCTCACCCGGGAGTACGACGTCGTCCTGGCCCACCGGCTGGACCACGCCCCGCCCTGGCCGGACACGGTGGCCACGACGACGCTGCTGCGCGAGCCGCTGGACGTGGCCATGCCCGCCGGCCACCACCTGGCCGCCAAGCGCCGCGTCACCCCGCGCGACGTGGCCGACGAGCCGTGGATCACCGTGCACGAAGGGTTCCCGGTCCTGGCGACCATCGAGGCCATCGCCGCGGCGGCGGGCCGCAGGCTCCATCTCGCCCATCGCATCAACGAGTTCTCGGTGGTCGCCGAGGCCGTGGCCGCCGGGGGCGGTATCGCCCTGATGCCGCGCTGGACCATGCGCCCGCATCCGGCGCTCGTGCTCCGCCCGCTCAGCGGAGTGCGGGCGCGACGCCACATCGACGCCCTGTACCGCCCCGAGCGCACGGCCCGCACAGCGGTCCGCACGGTCCTCACGGAGCTGCGCCGGGCCGCCCGAAGCATCCAGGGCGGAGAACCGTAGGCGCTCAGAACGGATACCACCGCACCGTCTCGTCCCCCTCCCGCAGCGAGGCCACCCGCCGCCGGAACTCCGCCAACGCCTTGGGATTGCTCGGCGCATGCTGAGCGACCCACGCACAACTGGCCGTCTCGCGTGCCCCGCGCAGCACACCGCACCCCTCCCACGCGCGTACGTCCCAGCCGTACGTCTCAGTAAAGGACTCGTACGCCTCGTCCGGCAGCCCGTACCGGTCGTGGGAGAGCGCCATCACCACCAGGTCGTGCTCGCGCAGATCGGCCGAGACCGTCTCCAGGTCGACCAGCACCGGCCCGTCCGGCCCGACGTGCACATTGCGCGGCAGCGCGTCCCCGTGGATCGGCCCCGGCGGCAGATGCGGCGTCAGCGCCGCCGCCTCCGCCGCGAACCCGTCCCGCCGCTCCCGCAGATACGCCGCGTCCGCGGGATCGATCGCGTCCCCGGCGAGCCGCAGCCAGCGTTCCACACCGCCCAGCAGATCGCGGGGCGGCAGATCGAGGGCGGGCGCGGGCAGGGCGTGCACGAGCCGTAGCAGTTCGGCCAAATCCCGCGGCTCGGCGGGCCGTACGGCTTCAGGCAGCCGGTGCCACACCGTCACCGGGTGCCCGTCGATCAGCAAGGGCTCGGGTTCGGCCGCCCGTACCGCCGGAACACCCGCCTCCGCGAGCCACAGCGCGATGTCCAGTTCGCGTCGCGCCCGGTCGAGGAGTTCGGCGTCGCGGCCCACCTTGACGACCAGGTCACCGGCGGCGAACACCGCGTTCTCGCCCAGCGCGAGCAGCCGTGCCTCCCGGGCCGCGCCGGGCAGCACTCCCGCCACGGCCAGTACGTCCCGGGCCCGTGCCTCGTCCATCGTCCGCCTCCGTCGTCACGTTCTCCGCCGTCGTCCACGTCTTCCGCCGTCGGGTTCCGGCCATCTGCCGGTCAGTGTCGCATCGGCACAGGTGGGGCGGCATGCGCGGTGCCTTGACGAGGCAGACCGCCTTCACGACCATGACGTGGCCAGCCGAGCCGTGCAAAGGGGCTGATTCCGTGACATCGGTGACCGAGGCTTCGCCGCCGAGGAGACCGGCCGGCCGCACGCCCGACGGGGCCCGGCCCCGGCGGGCCGTCGACCACGGCGCCTGGTTCCTGGTGCTGCCCGCCCTGCTCCCGATCCTCGTCCTCAGCGTCGGGCCGCTGCTGTACGGGATCCTGCTGGCCTTCACCGACGCCCAGTCGGGCCGCACCGAGCCCACCCAGTGGATCGGCGGTCTCAACTTCCGGGACCTGCTGCACGACACGCTGTTCTGGGAATCGTTCCGGATCGGGCTGGTGTGGGCGGTCGGCGTGACCGTGCCGCAGTTCCTGCTCGCGCTGGGCCTGGCCCTGCTGCTCAACCAGGACCTGCGGCTGCGCTGGCTGGCACGCGCCCTGGCGATCATCCCCTGGGCCATGCCGGAGGTTGTCGTCGGCATCATGTGGCGGCTCGTCTACAACCCGGACGCGGGCATCCTCAACGAGACCCTGCGCGACATCGGCCTGGGCGGCGGCCGCGACTGGCTGAGCGGGCTGGCCACCGCGCTGCCCGCGGTGATCGTCGTGGGCGTCTGGGCAGGCATGCCCCAGACGACGGTCGCGCTGCTCGCCGGACTCCAGAACACCCCGCGCGAACTGCACGAGGCGGCGGCGGTGGACGGCGCGAGCGCCTGGCGCCGCTTCCGCACGGTCACCTGGCCCGCCCTCAGGCCCATCGCCCTGGCCATCACCGCACTGAACCTGATCTGGAACTTCAACTCCTTCGCCCTGGTCTACGTCCTCACCAGCGGCGGCCCAGGGGGCCGGACCCGCCTGCCCATGCTCTTCGCCTACGAAGAGGCCTTCCGCTACGGGCAGTTCGGCTACGCGGCGGCGATGGGCTGCGTGATGGTGGCCGTGATCTCGATCGCCCTGGCCGTCTTCCTCGCCGGCCGGCTCAGGGGAGGTGACGACGCATGAGGACCAGCCGCCCGGCCCGCGCCGGCCAGTACACCGCGCTGCTCGCGTATCTCGTCTTCCTCGCCTTCCCGTTCCTCTGGCTGGTCTCCACCGCGTTCAAGCCCCCGCGCGAGCTGGGCAGCCTCCACCCGACGTGGATTCCGGACGACCCCACCCTCGCCAACTTCCGGCAGGCCTTCGACGAACAGCCGCTGCTGCACGCCGCCCTCAACTCCCTGCTCGCCGCGCTCGCGGCGGCCGTGATCGCCGTGCTGATCGCGACACCGATGGCCTACGTCGTGGCCCGGCGCCGCACCCGGCTCGCGAAGGCGGTGACGGGCTGGGTGGTGGTCAGCCAGGCGTTCCCGTTCGTGCTGCTGATCATCCCGCTGTTCCTCGTCCTGAAGAACCTCCGTTTGATCAACTCCGTGCCGGGGCTGGTGCTGGTGTACGTGGTGTGGGCGCTGCCGTTCGCGCTGTGGATGCTCGCCGGGTATGTGCGGGCCGTACCACCCGAGTTGGAGGAGGCCGCCGCGGTCGACGGCGCGGGCCGGGTGCGGACGCTGGTGTCGGTGACGGCGCCGCTGCTCGCGCCGGGCATCGTGGCGACCGGGCTGTTCGCGTTCATCACCGCGTGGAACGAGTTCTTCTTCGCGCTCGTGCTGCTCAAGACGCCGGAGAAACAGACCCTTCCGGTGGTGCTCACCCACTTCATCGGCGCCGAGGGCGTCGCCGACCTCGGCCCGCTCGCGGCGGCCGCGTTCCTCGCGACGCTGCCCTCGCTGGTCGTCTTCGCGCTCATCCAGCGGCGGATCACGGGCGGCATGCTCACCGGGGCGGTGAAGAGCTGATGCGCGCACGCCTGCTGGCCCTCGCCCTCCTGCTGCTCCTCGCCGGCTGCTCCTCCGGCGGCACCCGCGACGACGGCCGCATCACCCTGCGCTTCCAGTCCCTGGCCTGGCAGGAGGAGTCGGTCGAGGCCAACAAGGCACTGGTGAGGGAGTGGAACGCCACCCACCCGGACGTCCGGGTCGAGTACGTCCAGGGCAGCTGGGACAGCGTCCACGACCAGCTCCTCACCGCCTTCGAGGGCGGCGAGGCACCCGACATCATCCACGACGCCTCCGACGACCTCGCCGACTTCGCCTACGGCGGCTACCTGGCCGACCTCACCGATCTGCTGCCCGCCCGGCTCAAGTCGGACGTCCCGCAGCGCAGTTGGGAGACGACCACCTTCGGCGACGGCATCTACGGCGTGCCGTTCCTCCAGGAACCGCGCGTCCTGATCGCCAACGCGAAGTGGCTCAAGCGGTCCGGAGTACGGATCCCGACCCCTGAGAAGCCGTGGAGCTGGGACGAGTTCCGCCGGATCACCGAACAGCTCAGCGGCCGGGGGAAGTACGGCATCGCCTGGCCCCTGAAGGAACCGGTCTCCGCCACGCTCAACCTCTCCCTGTCGACGGGCGGACAGCTCTTCCACCGCGGGGCCGACGGCAAGGTGACGGTCCGGTTCGAGGCGGCCGACCAGGTGGTGCCGCGCACCATCCACGCCCAGGCCGGCACCGACCGCAGTGCCTCGCCCACGACCCTGGGCAGCGGCGGCTCCGACACCCTGCCCGGCTTCTTCGGCGGCAGATACGCGATGGTCCCGCTCGGCTTCTCCTACCGCCAGCAGATCGTGCAGCAGGCCCCGAAGGGCTTCGACTGGCAGGTGCTGCCCGCCCCGGCCGGCGCCGGAGGACTCACGCAGGGCGTCAGCCCGCAGACCCTGTCCGTCGCCGAGGACTCCCCGCACAAGAAGGAGGCCGCCGCCTTCATCGACTTCCTGCTGAGGCCTCAGAACATGGTCCGCCTCGCCCTCGGCGACTGGATGCTGCCGACCGGCGACCGGGCGCTGAACGACCCGGCCCTGCGCACGCCCGAGCACGGCTGGTCCACGGGCACGGCGCTCGCCGCCCACCTGCGCCCGGCGCCCGCGCAGACCGTACGGGGCTACCCCGAGTGGAAGGACAAGGTGGCGACCCCGGCCCTCCAGGAGTACTACAGCGGGGCGATCGGCATCCGTGAGCTGCGACAACGCCTGGAAGAGGACGGCAACCTGGTGCTGGCGCGCTACCAGCGCTGAGCCCCGGCGAAATCTCGTTGTGCGTCACCGCCGGCAGCGCCTAGCGTGCTGCCCGTGGGAATCAACGCGATCTACATCTCCGGTCACGGCCGGGGCTGCGCGCACGCCGCACGGGTGCGCCGCGGCCCCGGAGCCCTGACCGGCCCGGGGAGCCACGCCCGCTGAGCCTCTGAGCCCGGCGTCTCATCTCCTCTGTCTCCTCTGTCTTCCGGTCGGGGCCTTCGGCTGCCCTCAATCCCTCACGGAAGACAAGGACCGCAGGACATGGCCCGCCCCACCGCTACTTCTCGCGCGCTCTCACAGAACTTCCTCGCCGACCGCGCGGCCACCGAACGCTTCGCCCGGCTCGCCGTCCCGCAGACCCGGCCGGTCCCCCTGCTGCTCGAAGTCGGCGCGGGCAAAGGCGCGTTGACCGCCCCGCTGGCGCGACGCTGCCGGGAGCTGCGCGCGTACGAGATCGACCCGCGGCTCGTGGCCGCCCTGCGCAGCCGCTTCTCCGGCACACCGCAGGTGCGTGTCGTCGGCGCGGACTTCCTGGCCGCGCGCCCGCCGCGCACGCCCTTCTCGGTCGCCGGGAACGTGCCGTTCTCCCGTACCGCGGCCGTCGTCGACTGGTGTCTGCGCGCTCCCGCCCTGACCGACGCCACGCTGCTCACCCAGCTCGAGTACGCCCGCAAACGCACCGGCGACTACGGCGGCTGGACGCTGCTGACGGTCCGGACCTGGCCCCGCTACGAGTGGCGGCTGCTGGGCCGCGTCGGCAGGCGCAGCTTCCGTCCCGTGCCGCGCGTGGACGCCGGGGTGCTGCGCATGGAACGGCGCGACACCCCTTTGCTCGACGCCGCCGGGTACCGGAGCTGGCGCCATCTGGTCGAGCTGGGCTTCTCGGGGGTCGGCGGCTCCCTGCACGCGTCGCTGCGGCGGGCCTACCCGAGGCGGCGGGTGGACGCGGCGTTCCGGGCCGCGCGGCTGGACCCGGGCGTGCTGGTGGGCGAGGTGGCGCCTCAGCGGTGGCTGCGGCTGCACGAGGTGCTGGCCCACTGAACCAAAATGGTTGCACGAGACGTCTCGTCTCGCGTACGGTCGGCGCATGACCAGTCGCGCTCATATCGCCATGTTCTCCATCGCCGCCCACGGCCACGTGAACCCGAGTCTGGAGGTGATCCGCGAGCTCGTGGCGCGCGGCCACCGCGTGACGTACGCGATCCCGCCGGTCTTCGCGGAGAAGGTCGCGGAGACCGGCGCCGAGGTGAAGCCGTGGACCTCGACGCTGCCCTCGCCCGACGACGACCCGGAGGCCTGGGGGAGCACCCTGCTGGACAACGTGGAGCCGTTCCTCGACGACGCGATCCAGGCCCTCCCGCAGCTGATCGAGGCGTACGAGGGCGACGAGCCGGACCTCGTCCTGCACGACATCGCCTCCTACCCGGCCCGCGTCCTGGCCCACCGCTGGGGCGTGCCGGCCATCTCCCTGTCACCGGCCATGGTCGCCTGGGAGGGGTACGAGAAGGAGGTCGCCGAGCCCATGTGGGAGGAGCCGAAGAAGACCGAGCGGGGCCGCGCCTACTACGCCCGCTTCCACGCCTGGCTGGAGGAGAACGGGATCACCCTGCACCCCGACGCGTTCGGGGGCCGGCCCGACCGCTCGATCGTCCTGATCCCCAAGGCCCTCCAGCCGAACGCGGACCGGGTCGACGAGAGCGTGTACTCCTTCGTCGGCGCCTGCCAGGGCGACCGGGGTGCCGAGGGCGACTGGCAGCGGCCGGCCGGCGCCGAGAAGGTCGCGCTCGTCTCGCTCGGGTCCGCCTTCACCAAGCAGCCCGGCTTCTACCGGGAGTGCGTCAAGGCGTTCGGCGGCCTGCCCGGCTGGCACCTGGTGCTCTCGGTCGGCAAGCACATCGACCCGGCCGAGCTCGGGGAGGTCCCCGCGAACGTCGAGGTGCGCTCCTGGGTGCCGCAGCTGGCGATCCTGAAGCAGGCCGACCTGTTCGTCACGCACGCCGGCGCGGGCGGCAGCCAGGAGGGCCTGGCCACGGCCACGCCGATGATCGCCGTACCGCAGGCCGTGGACCAGTTCGGCAACGCGGAGATGCTCCAGGGCCTTGGTGTCGCCCGGTACCTCCCCACGGAGGAGGCGACCGGCGAGACGCTGCGCGAGGCGGCCCTCGCCCTCGTCGACGACCCGGAGGTCACCCGCCGCCTGAAGGAGATCCAGGCACAGACGGCCCGGGAGGGCGGCACCCGGCGTGCGGCCGACCTCATCGAGGCCGAACTGCCCGCTCGCCGGGGGTAGCCGGGGCGGCCGTCACCCGCCCGTCCGTCACACCGCGACGGCCTGGCGGGTGAGGGTCATGCGGGCGTGGTCGAGAGCGGCGTCCATGCGCGCCGCCTGCCCCTTGGTGAACATGAACATCGCGGCGTCGTCCGTGTAGTCCATGTAGTTCATGAACATGTCGCCGTTCGGCCCGTTGCCGCACGACACATGGGGGAAGCCGGGTGAACCCGTGTTCGGCCCGCCCTGGTTGGGAGTGTCCGCCACGAAGTCGCTGCCGCTGCACCCCTCGTCGTCGTCGCCCCAGATGTGCCGCAGGTTCAGCCAGTGCCCGATCTCGTGCACGGCCGTGCGGCCGCCGTCGAAGGGCGCGGCGGCGGTGCCGGTGGTCCCGAAGCCGGTGTGCGTGACGACCACTCCGTCCGTGGAGGCGGCACCGCCGGGGAACTGGGCGTAGCCCAGCAGCCCACGACGCAACTGGCAGACCCACAGGTTCAGGTAGACGTCCGCGGGCCAGGCGTCGTGGCCGCCGCTCAGGCTGAACTTGACCAGGTCGTCCGTGTCCCAGTCCCGAGTCGAGGTCGGCGTCCGCGTGATGCCGTCCGTGGGGCGCCCCAGTGGGTCGGTCCGGGCGAGGTGGAACTGGATGCGCGCGTCGGCCACGAGGTCCTGCCAGGCGCCGGGGACCTTGTCGACGTCCGGGTTGCTCGCGCGGAAGTCCTGGTTGAGCACCTCGATCTGACTGTGGATCTGGGCGTCGCTGACGTTCTGCTCGGGGGTGTTGTGCACGACGTGCACGACCACGGGGATGTCGACGAGGCTCTGCCGGGCGGTGGCCGTCTCCGCGTGCTCGTAGGTGAACGCGGCGTTCTCGATCTGGGCCCGGTTCTCGGCGTACTCGGGGTTCAGGGTGAGGAGTCTGCGGTGCACCTCCATGGCACCGCACCAGCGGCTGTAGTCGGCGGAGGTGACGCGATGGTAGGACTGCGCATCGGACATGACTGTCCCTCGGGGGAGCTGGGGTGTGCCGCGGACGCGGCTGCGGAAGGGCGCGTGTGACTGCGCTGCGGGGGCCCGGCGACGCCGACGGGAGCGGTCGGTTGCCCGTTCCCTCCGAACCCATACACTGATAATCCTAGCCACTCAGGTGCAAGACCGGCAATTTGGACGGCTGTGGGTGAGTGAGGTGGCCCGATCATGAGTGAGCCCCCGTCGGACCTGTTCCGCTCGTGGGTCCATTCCTACGAGGAGGACCACGAGGACGTGCGGGTGTACCGGCCGGACGGCCACCCGTTCCCGCCGGCGCGCGGGCGTCGCGGCATGGAGTTCGCACCCGACGGCACCTTCGTCGACCACCCACTGGGACGCGGTGACGCCCCTGACGCCGTGCCCGGCCGCTGGCGGCTCGTGTCGGACCGTCACATCGCGCTCACCTTCGGGGGTGCTCGCCCGGACCGGGAGCTGGAGATCCTGCGCTGCGACGAGGACGTGCTGCACGTGCGGCGGCTCACCGGCTGACAGGGCCCGTCGGTTCCCCCGGAACCGACGGGCCCTGTATGCAACGGACGGGTGATCAGACCCTGATGGGCTCGCCCTTGTCGTCCCGCGCCGCCGGTCCCGCGACCGCCTGCGGCGCCTCGTCGTGCGTGAGGTCGGGCAGCCGGTGCAGCCACTTGGGCAGGTACCAGTTGCGCTCCCCGAGCAGCGCCATCACCGCTGGCAGCAGCACGCCCCGGATGATCGTCGCGTCGATGAGCACCGCGGCCGCGAGGCCGACGCCCATCTGCTTCATGGACTGCATGGACAGCGTCCCGAAGATCGCGAACACGGCGACCATGATGACCGCTGCGCTGGTGACGACCCCGGCCGTGGTGACCACGCCGTGCCGGATCGCGTCCTTCGTGTCCAGACCCCGCAGTCGCGCCTCGCGGATCCGGGAGACGACGAACACGTGGTAGTCCATCGACAGGCCGAACAGGATCACGAAGAGGAACAGCGGCAGCCAGGTGATGATGGCGCCGACGCCCTCCGCACCCACCAGCGAGGCGCCCCAGCCGTGTTGGAACACGGCGACGAGGATGCCGTAGGCCGCGCCCACCGACAGCAGGTTCAGCACGATCGACGTGAGTGCGATGGTCAGCGAGCGGAACGACAGCAGCATCAGCGCGAAGGCGAAGACCACGACGAACGCGAAGACCGGGACGACGGCTCCCGCCAGCTGGTCGTTGAAGTCCTTCGAGCCGGCCACCTGCCCGGTGATCGGGGCTTCGATGCCGTCGACCTTGCCGAGCGTGGCGGGCCGCACGTCGTCGCGCAGCTTCTCCAGGCTCGCGCCCGCCTTGTCGAGGTCGGAGCCGCCGACCAGGGGGACGTACACGAAGGCGAGGTTCTGCGCGTCGTGCAGCTTGATCTCCACCGGGCCGCGCGAGGCTCCCGAACTGACCGCCCGTTCACGGAAGTCGGCGAGCGCCGACCGCACCTCGGGCGCGTTGATGTCGTCCGCCCTGACGACCACCTCGGCCGGATCCGAGCCGCCCGGGAAGGCCTCGTTGAGCCGGTTGTACGTCTGGACGATCGGCAGCGAGTCGCCGAACTCCTGGTCCAGCGTGAGGTTCTGGGTCTTCATGCCGACCGCGGGAGCGGCGATGGCGAGCAGCGCACCGGCCGCCACCGCGACGGACACGACCGGCCTGGCGAGCACTCGCCGCAGGACGGCCGTCCAGAACCGGCTCTCCCCGTTGCCGCCCTGCTTGCGCCGGCGCAGGAACGGGATACGGCCCTTCTCCACGCGCTCGCCCAGCAGCGAGAGCAGCGCGGGCAGCACGGTCACGGACCCCACCATCGCCACGGCCACCACCATCAGTGAGGCCAGACCCATCGCCTCGAACTCGGCGAGCCCGGTGAACAGCATGCCCGCCATGGCCACGCACACCGTGACACCGGAGACCACGATCGCGCGGCCACTGGTCGCGGCGGCGATCCGCAGCGCCGTCTGCGCGTCCCGGCCCGCGGCACGCTCCTCCCGCTCGCGGCGCAGGTAGAACAGGCAGTAGTCGACGCCGACGGCCAGACCGACGAGCAGCATCACGGAGTTCGCGGCGTCCGTCATCGGCACCGCGTGGCTGACCACGCCCATCAGGCCCATCGTCGCCATGATCGCGGTGATCGCCAGCGCCACCGGCAGCAGCGCCGCCACCAGCGCGCCGAAGGCGATGAGCAGAATCCCGAGAGCCACCGGCACCGCGGAGTACTCGGCCTTCTTGAAGTCGTCCCCGACGGCGTCGTCGAACGTCTTCATCATGCTGGCGCCGCCGATCTCCTCGATCCGCAGCGACGCGTGGTCCTTCTGGACTCCCTCCACGGCCTTCAGCACCGGCTCGACCCGCTCACCGGCGGTGTCCGCCTCGCCGCGCATGTCGAACTGCACGAGCGCGCTGCGCCCGTCCTTCGAGATCGTCTTCGTGTCGTACGGGGAGGTCACGTCGGTGACGCGGCCGGTCCCCTCGACGGCCCGGACCACGGCCGTGACGGCGTCCCGGAACTCGGCGTCCGTGGCCTTCGGACCGGAGTCCCTGGCCTGTATCAGCACGGTCTCACTGGCCGGTTCGTCGATCCCGGCATCCTCGATGATCTTCGCGGCGGTGTGCGTCTCGCCCTTCAACTGGTCGCTGTCCTTGACGTCGACCCGGCCCGCCGCCGACCCGAGCCCCATCGCCAGGACGACGAACAGCACCCAGATCCCGACGGCAGCCCATCGGTGCCGGGCACTCCATCCGCCGGCCCGGGCGGCCAGGCCCCGCACCCGTGCTTCTCCGTTCCCCATGACGGGCTTGCCCCCTCGAGACGCGGTGGCGGCCCCCTGCCGCCCCCTTTCCTCTCGAAGGTATGGGCCGGATAAAGCCATCACGTCGTGCTGCCCGGTGAGGTCGCGGGGCCGGAACTCATCCCCATGGCGCTCGCACTCTCCCCACTGGGGAGGACCGGAAAGGACCGTGGTCCCTTACACCCATCGGTCTCCTCGGGTGTGTGGATCCTGAGCAGAAGGTTGTGTCCCGCGGTGACCGGTGAGTAATTTACGGGGCTCGGGCAGCCGCCCACCCGGCCGTCGTGCCCACCCCCACGGGGCACGACGGCCGCCTTAGGGTGAGCGAATGACGACGACGTATGCGGCACTGTTGCGCGGGATCAACGTGGGCGGCAGCAGAAAGGTCCCCATGGCGGACCTGCGCACACTCTTGACAGGCCTGGGCTACGAGGACGTACGCACCTACCTCCAGAGCGGCCAGGCCGTGTTCGCCTCCGGCCACGGCGACGAGGAGTCGCTGGCCGCCGAGATCACGCACGCCATCGAGAAGCACTTCGGTTTCGGCGTCGACGTGATCGTGCGCGACCACGCCTATCTGAAGGCGATCGCCGACGCCTGCCCCTTCCCGGCCGCCGACCTGGAGCCCAAGCAACTCCACGTCACCTATTTCTCCGCCCCCGTCACCCCCGAGCGCTTCGCGGAGATCGACCGATCGGCCTACCTCCCCGAGGAGTTCCGCCTCGGCGACCGCGCCCTGTACCTGTACGCGCCGAACGGCCTGGGCCGCTCCAAGCTGGCCGAACACCTCGCGAAGCCGCGCATCAACAAGGGCGTCATCGCCACGACCCGCAACTGGAACACCGTCGTCAAGCTGGTGGAGCTCACGGGGCCTGAACACCACGCCGGCTAGCGACCGGCAAGAGTGACCGTCCGGTCGCCGAGGTAGGGCGTGTACGACGTGATCTCGGCCGGGACGGCCAGTCGCGGATCCTCGTAGGGCCGGGCCAGGTCCTGGGAGCCGACCGCGTCGGCCGCCGCCAGTTCCTGCTCGCTCAGCGGCGCCCGGCCGAGGAACTGCGGACCCCAGCCGTCCCAGGGGAGCAGTTCGACGCCGTTGACGGCGGCCAGGTCGCGCACCACGTTGCCCCACACGAACCACAGCCCCCGCAGCCGGTCGACGCCGCTGAGCCCGAAGTCCATCGGATCCGCCCGCCCCTCGCGGCAGGCCCGCCAGGCCTTCCCGGCCACGAGGAACCGGTCCCTCGGCACGTCCATGGGGTCGAACGGCACGTCGTACCCCTGGTGGACCTGCGCGTCGGCCAGGCGCCACCGCCCCCGCGGCGTGCGGTACTCGGTCACCCAGTGGTCCTCGTGGAAACCGTCGACGAAGTACGTCGCGAAGCCGCAGCGCAGCCGCGCGGGCGTCCCCGTCGCCCGCAGCAGCGAGCACAGCAGCAGCGAGAAATCCCGGCACGTGCCCACGAACCGTTCCCGCGGCGCCCGCTCTTCGGTGAGCGGCGCGTCACCGCGCTCCCGCAGGATCCTCAGGATCTCCGTGACGTAGCGCGACTCGGCGTCGTGGTGCAGCCGCGCCTCGGGAACGGAGTATCCGAACAGCTCTCCCTCACCCCGATGGATGATCACGTTCCGTACCAGCCCGGCGAGTTCCCCCGGGTCACGCGGCAGGCCGCTCGTGTCCAGGTCACCGGGGTCGCTGTACGGCGTCTGCCTCAGGTAGGTGTCCATGCCCCGGACTCTCGCCCCTGCCCCAGGGGCAAGGTCAACGGCAGCGGACGTTTGGCCGAATCACCCCCACGCGGACCGGGGCCTTGGCACGGTGGGACCATGACGAGCACCGATGACCAGGCGACCCCCTCCGGTCGTACGACGGCCCTCCAGGCCATGCGCGGCGCGGCGGCGCAGCTCGCCGAACTGCTCGGCACGGCCCCCGACTCCGTCACCGCCGTCCGCCCGACGACCGACGGCTGGACGGCCGACGTGGAGGTCGTGGAGCTGGAGCGGGTCCCCGACACCATGACCATCATGGCGACCTACCGGGTCACCCTCGACCCGGAGGGCCGACTCCTGGGCTACGAACGGGTACGCCGGTACGCCCGCGGCCAGCTCGACCGGGGGCGCTAGCACTCGGCTCCCCCCCCGCTGAGACCGTTTCGGTGTTTGCGTGAACACGCCCGCCGCCACCCCCGTACCTACGGGCGGCACGAGAACGAGTCTCGCGAGAGGAATCGCACCGTGACCGTCATGACGCAGACCGGCGGGATGCAACCCGCCGCCACTTCCAGCGGGTCGGGGACCGGCGGCCTCTTCGACATCCTCGAACTGATCCTGGACCGCGGGCTCGTGATCGACGTGTTCGTCCGTGTCTCCCTGGTCGGCATCGAGATCCTGAAGATCGACATACGGATCGTCATCGCCAGCGTGGACACCTACCTCCGCTTCGCGGAGGCCTGCAACCGCCTCGATCTGGAGGCCGGCCGCAAGGCCCCCGACAAGCTCACCGACATCGTCGGCAACCTCGTCGAGAGCGGCGCCCGGGGCAAGGCCGGCGGTGCGATCGGCGGCGCCATCGACGCGATCGGCGACATCTTCGACCGCGATGACAAGGACACGAGGGAGGACGGGCGGTGAGCGGCGTCTACGTCTACGCCGTCACCCGCTCCGACCACCCCCTGCGGCTCGACGGCCTGCGCACCGTCGGCGGGACCGACGACCCGCCGCGCGTCGTCGTCCACGGCCCGCTCGCCGCCGTGGTCAGCCCCGCACCCCCCGACCTGCGTCCCAAACGGCGTGACCTCGCCGCCCACCAGGAACTCCAGGAGCGGCTCATGGCCGACGGATCGGTCCTGCCCATGAGGTTCGGCCTGCTCGCCCCCGACGACACCGCCGTCAGAACGGCCCTTCAGGAGCGGGGCCAGGACTACACCCGCAGGCTCGGCGAACTGCACGGCACCGCCGAGTACAACCTCAAGGCCGCCCGCGACCAGGACGACCTGCTGCGCGAGGTGCTCGACGACTCAGAGGAGGCCCGCCGGCTCAACCGGTCCACCCGCGACGGCACCGGCAGCTACGAGGACCGCCTCGCCCTCGGCGAGCTGGTCGCCCGGCAGGTCGACGCCCGGCAGCGGCGGCAGGCCGACGAGATCGTCGGGCGGCTGTCCGCACTGGCCAGATCCAGCGTCGTGGCGGACCCGTCCAAGGACGACTTCCTCAACGTGTCGTTCCTCGTCGAACACGCCCGCGCCGACGAGTTCACCACCGCCGGCCGGCGCCTGGCCCACGACTACGGCGACGCCTACGACTTCCGGCTGCGCGGCCCACTGCCCCCCTACAGCTTCGCCGCCTGACCATGGGCCTGCTCACCGGCATCCTCACCCTCCCGCTCGCGCCCCTGCGCACCACCCTCTGGGCCGCCGAGCAGCTACAGGCAGCCGCCGAGGCGCAGTACTACGACCCGGCCCCCGTCCGGCAGGCCCTCGTCGACCTGGAGCGGGCCCTGCTGGAGGGGCGCGTCGACGAGGACGAGTACGACCGCCGCGAGGACGAACTGCTGGACCGACTCGACGAGATCAACGCCCGGAGACGAGCCCCCCGACCATGACCCATCCGGCAGCAGGCGGACTCACCGGACCGCCCCGTCTTCCCTCCCCCTACGACCACGGGCCCGGCGCCCAGAGCGCCAACCTCGCCGACATCCTCGAACGCGTCCTCGACAAGGGCGTGGTCATCGCCGGCGACATCCGGATCAACCTCCTCGACATCGAACTGCTCACCATCAAACTGCGCCTGCTCGTCGCCTCCGTCGACAAGGCGAAGGAGATGGGCATCGACTGGTGGGAACACGACCCCTCCCTCTCCTCCCGGGCCGCCCGCCCCGAGCGGTCCCTGGCCGACGAGAACGAGCGCCTGCGCGCCGAGATCGCCGCCCTCAAGGCGGCCGACAGGAGACCGGAGCCATGACCGACCCGAACCTCGTCTACGCCTACGCGGTCCTGCGCCGCACCCCCGAGGCCGCCGTGGCGGTGGCGGACCTGCGCGGCGTCGCCGGCGACCCGGTCCACCTGCTGGAGCCCACGGACCCCGCCTCACCGCTGGCCTTCGCCGTCGGCCCCGTCCCGGCCGCCGACTACGACGAGGCCCCCCTCAAGGCCCACCTCGACGACCTGGACTGGCTGGAGTCCACGGTCCGGTCCCACCACGCCGTGGTCGGCGCGCTCGTCGCCTGCGGCACCGCCGTCCTGCCCCTCCGCCTGGCCACCGTCTACCCCGACGAGGACCACGCCCGGCAGGCCCTCGACACCCGCCGCGCGTACTTCCTGTCCCTCCTGGACCGCCTCACGGGCCACGTCGAACTCGGCGTCAAGATCTACGCCGCGCCCGACATCACCCCACCCGAGCCGGACACCGGCAGCGGGCAGGCGACGCCCACCGGCCTCGGCGTCGGCGTGGGCCGCGCGTACCTGGCGATCCGCCGCCGCAGAGAGCGCAGAAACGAGGAAGCCTGGCGCACGGTCGCCCAGGCCGCCGTACACGTCACCCGGACGGCCGGCACTCTCGCCGTCGACCGCGTCGCGCACACCCCGCAACGCGGAAGCCTCGCCGGCCCGGCTCCCGGTACCAACGTCGGCAACGACGCGTACCTCGTCCCCGCCGACCGCGTCGACGCCTTCCGCACCGGCGTACTGGCGGCCGCCGAGGGCATCCCCGGGCTCCGCGTCGAAGTCACCGGGCCCTGGGCCCCCTACTCCTTCGCACTCCAGCCGGAACCGGTGCCGGGCCCCTCCAGTAGCCTGCTCTGATGGCTCCACCCCAGCAAGTCCCCTCCACCCGCCGGGACTTCCGGCTGCTCTGGACGGGCGAGACCGTGAGCGGGTTGGGCAACAGCATCACCGTGGTGGCGTTGCCACTGATCGCGGTCGTGGAGCTGGACGCCGGCTCCACCGCCGTCGGCCTGATCGCCGCGGCGGTGTGGCTGCCCTGGCTGCTGGTGGGTCTGCCGGTGGGCGCCTGGGCGGACCGGATGCGCAAACGCCCACTGATGATCACCTGCGATCTGGTCTCCGCCGCGACGCTGCTGAGCATTCCACTGGCGGCCTCGCTCGACGCGCTCACCTTCGCGCACATGGTCGCCGCCGCGTTGATCTGCGGGACCGCGGCGGTGTGCTTCAACACCGCCTACCACTCGTACATCCCGATCGTGCTCGACGGACGCGACCTCCTGGCAGGCAACGCCAAGCTCCAGGGCAGCGAGGCCGCCACCCAGGTCGCCGGGCCGGGGGCGGCGGGGCTGCTCGCCCAGGCGTTCGGCGCGGTCACCGCGCTCGTGGCCGACGCGGTGACGTTCCTCGTCTCAGCGGTCTGCCTGAAGCGGATCAGGGCGGTCGAGCCGGACCGTGCTCCCGACGAGGCACGCGTCCCCCTCCGGCGGCAGATCATCGAAGGGCTCCGCTTCGTGGGCCGGGACCGGTACCTGCGGCCGATGGTCACCTGGGGCGCCCTGATCAACATGGCGTTGATGGGCTATCAGGCGGTCCAGGTCGTGTTCCTCGTCCGCACCGTCGGACTGAACCCGGCCATGGTCGGGCTGTTGCTGACCAGCGGCAGCACGGGCGGCATCGTCGGCGCGCTGGTGGCCGGCAGGGTCAGCCGGCGGTTCGGCACCGCGCGCGGGCTGCTGCTCCTCCAGGTGGCCACCGCGCCGTTCGCGCTGCTGCTGCCCATGACCACGGCGGGGCCGGGGCTGCTGCTGTTCGCCGCGGGCGCGTTCCTCGTCGGCGTCGGCGTCTCCGTGGCCAACATCGTGGTCGGCAGCTTCCGGCAGACCTACTGCCCGCCGCGGATGCTCGGCCGGGTCGTGGCGACGGCCATGATGATCAACCACAGCACCATCCCGCTCGGATCCCTGCTCGGCGGCGTGCTCGGCGACGCGGTCGGGTACCGGACGGCCATGGGGATCATGACGGGTGTCGTCGCGCTCTCCTGGCTCGTCCTCGTCATGAGCCCGATGCGCCGCGAACACGACCTTCCGCGGACCCACGAACCGGAACAAGCGCACGCCGGGGGCTCGAAGCAGCCGAGGTGACCGGGAGCCCGGGCCGTTCAGGCGCTGACAGCCGCCAACTGCGGCAGCCGGGCCGCCTCGTACCGCTCCAGCACCACCCGGGCCACCTCCGGCGCCGGCCCCAGTACATCCGCCAGGACGTCCGCCTCCGCCGCGCCCCGGGCGATGCGGTCCGGGAGGAAGCCGGGGGCGAGGACGTAGGGGGCGACGGCCACCCGGGAGCAGCCGAGGGCGCGGAGTTCCCGGACGGCGTCCTCCGTGCGGGGCAGAGATGCGGAGGCGAACGCAGGTCGCACGGCGCACCAACCGGTGTGCCGCCACTCCCGCGCGATTTCTGCGATCACTGCGATCGCCTCCGGGTCGGTGGACCCCGCCGAGGCCAGTACGACCCCGGTCGAGGGCTTGTCGGCGGGGGACAGGCCCGCCTCGTACAGACGCCGCTCCAGGGCGGACAGCAACAGGGGCGACGGGCCCAGGACCTCCGCCTGGCGGATACGGAGCTGCGGGGGAGCGTCCGCGAGGACCGCCGGGATGTCCGCCTTCGCGTGGAACGCCCGGGTCAGCAGGAGGGGGAGGGCCACGACGTCACGGACGCCCTGGACGGCCAGGGACTCCAGCACCCCCTGCACGGAGGGCACGTTGAAGTCCAGGAAGCCTGTCTCGACGCGTACGTCGGGGCGCAGGGAGCGGATCCGGCGTACCAGGGCGTGCACCGTCGCGGCGTGCCGCGGGTCGCGGCTGCCGTGGGCGATGACGAGGAGAACAGGCGTGTTGGTCATGGGGCTTCAGCTCTTCACCAGCAGACCGCGGTTGCGCAGCACCCACCGCTCCAGCGGGCTGAAGATGAGCAGGTCGATGGCGATGCCGACGACGAGGATGAGGAGGATCGCTTCGAAGACCATGGCCATGTCGCTGGCGTTGCGGCCGTTCTCCAGGAGCTGGCCGAGGCCGACGCCGAGGTCGGGGAAGGAGGCGATGATCTCGGCGGCCATCAGGGAGCGCCAGGAGAAGGCCCAGCCCTGCTTCAGGCCGGCGACGTAGCCGGGCAGGGCGGCCGGGAGGACGATGTGCCAGGTGTGCTTCAGGCCGGTCGCGCCGAGGGTGCGGCCCGCGCGGAGGAACAGCGGCGACACCTGGTCGACGCCCGAGACGAGGCCGTTGGCGATCGAGGGGACCGCGCCGAGCAGGATCACCGCGTACATCATCGAGTTGTTCAGGCCCAGCCAGATGACCGCCGGGGGCACCCAGGCGACCGACGGCAGGGACTGCAGGCCGGACAGGATCGGGCCGAGGGCCGCGCGGACGAACTTCACGCGGGCCACGAGCAGGCCCAGGGGGGTGCCGATGATCAGGGCGAAGCAGAAGCCGAGCAGGCCGCGCGAGACGCTGGTCCAGATGTAGCCGAGCAGTTCGCCCTGGAGCCACGCGGTGTGGACGACGTCCCACACCGCCGACGGCGCGGGCAGCTTGGTGGGGTCGTCGACGACCTTGAAGGAGACCAGGGCCTGCCAGACCGCCAGGACGAGGGCGACGGCGATGACGGGCGGCAGGATCTTCTCCACGAAGGTCTGCCGGAACGGCTTGCGGCTGGTCTGCACCGTCTCCAGCGCGTCCAGGCCGGCTTCCAGTCCGGCGAGATCGCTGCCGTCCTTGGCGACGGTCGTCGAATCAGTGCTGGCCATGACGGCGGATCTCCCCACGCAGTTCTTCGGTGATCTCGACGGACAGCTCCGCCACCGCGGTGTCCTCGATGCGGCGCGGGTGCTCGATGTCCACGGTCCACTCGCGGGCGATGCGGCCCGGGCGGGAGGACAGCAGCACCACGCGCTGGGCGAGGCGGACGGCCTCGCGCACGTTGTGCGTGACGAACAGGACGGACACCTGCGTCTCGCGCCAGATGCGGGTCAGCTCGTCGTGCAGCACATCGCGGGTGATGGCGTCCAGCGCGGCGAACGGCTCGTCCATCAGCAGGAGCTTGCTCTCCTGGGCGAGCGCGCGGGCCAGCGCGACGCGCTGGCGCATACCGCCGGACAGTTCGTGCACCCGCTTGCGGTGGGCGCCCTTGAGCCGGACGAGTTCGAGCAGCTCCTCGGCCCGCTCCCGGCGCTCCGTCTTCGGCACGCCCCTGAGCCTCAGGGCGAGTTCGATGTTCTTGCCCGCGGTCAGCCAGGGGAACAGTGCGTGCTCCTGGAACATCAGCGCGGGGCGGCCGTCGGTGGTGATGTCGCCGGCCGAGGGCCGGTCCAGCCCGGCGACCAGGTTGAGCAGGGTGGACTTGCCGCAGCCCGAGGCCCCCAGGAGGGTGACGAACTCGCCGGGGGCGACATCGAGAGTGATGTCGTCCAGGACGAGCTGCTGTCCGGCGGGGCCCGGGAACGACTTCGAGACATGGGCGATCCGGGCGGCGTGGGTGGCCGTCTCGGTGCCGTCGGCGGCCTTGGCGAGGGTCGTGGCCATGGTCGTCACCTCCTGGGAACGGGGCGGGATGCGGGCTTACTTGACGCCGAGGCCGGCGTCGTCGACCGTGGGCTCGCCCTCGGCCTTGAGGACCTTGTTCAGCGGCGCGAGGTCGTAGATGCCGTTCAGGTTCGGCTTCTCCAGCAGCCCGGCCTTCACGGCGTGCTCGGCCTCGGTGTTGAGGGTGGAGGCCAGCGGGTCGTCGGTGAACTGGATCGACTTCCACGCCGGGTCCAGCACCTCGGCGGGCAGCGCCTTGCCGGAATCCTGCTCCAGCTGCTCGTTCGCCGCCTTCTTCGCCGCGTCCGGATTGGCCTTGATCCACTTGTTGGTCTCGACCGAGCCCTTGAGCACGGCCTCCACAACCTTCGGGTACTTCTTCAGAAACTCCTGCCGCACGATGATGTTCGTGATCACGAACTTCTTGTCCGGCCACAGAGTCGCCTCGTCGAGGAGGACCTTGCCCCCCTCGGCGACCAGCTTCGACGCGGTCGGCTCCGGCACCCAGGCGCCGTCGACCGACCCGGCCTTGAAGGCGTCCGGGGTGACCTTGTTGTCACTGCGGACGACCGTGACGTCGCCCTTGCCGCTCTCGGCGTCGACCTTCCAGCCCTGCTCCGCGGCCCAGTTCAGGAACGCCACGTCCTGGGTGTTGCCGTGCTGCGGGGTGGCGATCTTCTTGCCCTTGACGTCCTTCAGGGACTTGATCTTCTCCGGGTTGACGACGAGCTTCACACCGCCGGACGCCGAACCGCCGATGATGCGCAGGTTCTTCCCGTTCGCCTTGGTGTAGCCGTTGATCGCCGGGGACGGGCCGATCCAGCCGATGTCGATGGAGCCGGAGTTCAACGCCTCGATCTCGGAGGGGCCCGCGTTGAAGGTCGCGTACTCCGCCTCGGTGGCGCCCAGCGCCTTCTGGAAGATGCCCTGCTCACGGCCGACGAGCGCGGTGCCGTGGGTCAGATTGCCGAAGTAACCGATCTTGACGGTGTCGAGACCCTCGATCTTCTTCGCCCCGGCGGCGACCTTGGCGGCCCCGTCGTCCTTGGCCTGGGAGCCGTAGCCGCAGGCGGCCAGCGTGAGCAGGGGCAGTGCGGCCAGCACCGCGAAGGATCGGCGCAGAACGGATGATGCAGGCACGGGAGGGTTTCCTCTCGGAGGCCCGGCGGTCACGGTCTCTCAGGTCGTGGCCGGGAGGTCGGCAGGTCTACGGCGGTGGGGGGTGAGGGCGCGCGAGCGGTGCGCGTACGTCAGCGCACACATCGCGCGACTCCGCCCTGCCCGCTGCCGAGATCACCGCTGCCGACGCGGCCGCCCTCCTTCGCGAACATGGAGTAGAAGTCGGGGGAGTTCATGTCAGAAGTCCCACCCGTCGTCCTCGGACTGGTCCTTCACCGGATCGGGGGCGGCGAAGGACTCGCCGACCATGCCCGCGGTCAGCGTCGTGCCGTCGTTGGGGTCGATCAGGATGAACGAGCCGGTGCGCCGCGAGTCCGCGTAGGAGTCGACCGGCAGCGGCTCGGCGGTACGGATCTTCACCCGGCCGATGTCGTTGGCGACGAGCTGTCCCGGGTGCGGGTGCAGGGACAGGTCGTCGAGCGTGAGACGGGACGGGATGTCCTTCACGATCGCCTTGACCGTGCGGGTGCCGTGCTTCAGCAGGACCCGGTGGCCGAGGGTCAGCGGGGCGTCGGCGACGTGGCAGACGGTGGCCTCGATGTCCTGCGTGGTCGGGGGCGCGTCCTTGGACGGCACGATCAGGTCGCCGCGCGAGATGTCGATGTCGTCCTCCAGCAGGAGGGTCACCGACTGCGTCGTCCAGGCCACGTCGACCGGCTCGCCCAGCAGGTCGATGCCGGAGATCTTCGAGCTGCGGCCCGACGGCAGCACGGTGACGGCCTCGCCCACGTGGAAGGAACCGGCCGCGATCTGCCCGGCGTAACCCCGGTAGTCGGGGTGGTCGGCGCTCTGCGGCCGGATCACGTACTGCACGGGCAGCCGGGCGTGGCAGTGGCTCAGGTCGTGCGCGACCGGGACCGTCTCCAGGTGCTCCAGCACGGTCGGGCCGCCGTACCAGTCCATGTTCGCGGAAGGCTCCACCACGTTGTCGCCGACGAGCGCGGAGATCGGGATCGCGGTGACCTCGGGGACGCCCAGCTCGGTCGCGTACGCCGTGAACTCCTCGGCGATCGCCGCGAACACCTTCTCGTCGTAGCCGACGAGGTCCATCTTGTTCACCGCCAGGACCGCGTGGGGGACACGCAGCAGGGCGGCGATCGCGGCGTGCCGGCGGGTCTGCTCGACCACCCCGTTGCGGGCGTCGACCAGGATGACCGTCAGCTCGGCCGTCGAGGCTCCGGTGACCATGTTGCGGGTGTACTGCACGTGGCCGGGGGTGTCGGCGAGGATGAACCGGCGCCGGGGCGTGGCGAAGTAGCGGTACGCCACGTCGATGGTGATGCCCTGCTCCCGCTCGGCCCGCAGACCGTCCGTCAGCAGCGCGAGGTCCGGCGCCTCCTGGCCCCGGCTGGCGGAGACGCGCTCCACGGCTTCCAGCTGGTCGGTGAGGACCGACTTGGAGTCGTGCAGCAGCCGCCCGACGAGGGTGGACTTGCCGTCGTCGACGGAACCGGCGGTGGCGAACCGCAGCAGCGTGGTGGCCGAGAGTTCCTCGGTCGTGATCGTGCTCATCTCTAGAAGTACCCCTCGCGCTTGCGGTCTTCCATCGCGGCCTCGGACATCTTGTCGTCGGCGCGGGTGGCGCCGCGCTCGGTCAGCCGGGAAGCGGCGATCTCCACGATCACCTTCTCGATCGTGTCGGCCTCGGAGTCGACGGCGCCGGTGCACGACATGTCACCGACCGTGCGGTAGCGCACCAGGCGCTTCTCCACGGTCTCGCCGTCCTTCGGTCCGCCCCAGTCACCGGCCGTCAGCCACATGCCGGCGCGCTGGAACACCTCACGCTCGTGCGCGTAGTAGATCTCCGGCAGCTCGATGCCCTCACGGGCGATGTACTGCCACACGTCCAGCTCGGTCCAGTTGGACAGCGGGAAGACGCGGACGTGCTCGCCCGGGGCGTGCCGGCCGTTGTAGAGGTTCCACAGCTCCGGGCGCTGCCGGCGCGGGTCCCACTGCGAGAACTCGTCCCGCAGGGAGAACACCCGCTCCTTGGCCCGGGCCTTCTCCTCGTCCCGGCGGCCGCCGCCGAAGACGGCGTCGAAACGCTCCTGCTGGATCTTCTCCGTCAGCGGCACCGTCTGGAGCGGGTTGCGGGTTCCGTCCGGGCGCTCCTTGAGCACACCGCGGTCGATGTAGTCCTGCACCGAGGCGACGTGCAGCCGCAGTCCGTGCCGGGCCACCGTGCGGTCCCGGTAGTCGATGACCTCGGGGAAGTTGTGCCCGGTGTCCACGTGCAGCAGCGAGAACGGCACCGACGCCGGCCGGAAGGCCTTCAGCGCCAGATGCAGCATGACGATCGAGTCCTTGCCGCCGGAGAAGAGAATCACCGGCCGCTCGAACTCACCCGCCACCTCACGGAAGATGTGCACCGCCTCGGACTCGAGAGCGTCGAGGTGGGAGAGCGCGTACGGGCTGTCGGTCTCCTCGGAAACCGTCGCGGCGGTCGTCATGCCAGTCCCCTTTCGCTCAGCAGGGCGTACACGGACGCCGCGGACTCCTGCACGGTCTGGTTCTGCGACTCGATGCGCAGGTCGGGCGACTCGGGCGCCTCGTACGGGTCGTCGACTCCGGTGAGCCCCGTGAGCTCGCCCGCGGCCTGCTTGGCGTACAGGCCCTTCACGTCCCGCTCGCTGCACACCTCGACCGGGGTCGCCACGTGGATCTCCACGTACGCGGTGCCGTTCGCCTGGTGCCGCTTGCGCACCGCCTCGCGGCTGTCCTGGTACGGCGCGATCACCGGGACGAGGGCGAGCACGCCGTTGCGGGCGAGCAGTTCGGCGACGAAGCCGATGCGCTGCACGTTGGTGTGCCGGTCCTCGCGGCTGAAGCCGAGGCCCGCCGAGAGGAACTCGCGGATCTCGTCGCCGTCGAGCACCTCGACGCGGTGGCCCTCGGCGCGGAGCCGGCCGGCCAGCTCGTGGGCGATGGTGGTCTTGCCGGCACTCGGCAGACCCGTGAGCCAGACGGTGGCTCCGGTCGTCACGTCGGTCTCCTGAATCGTCTGAGGAGTCTGAGTCTGAGGCGCGGTCATCCGTGCAGCCCGCACTCGGTCTTGCTGCGGCCGGCCCAGCGGCCGGCGCGCGCGTCCTCGCCCTCCAGGACGCGGCGGGTGCAGGGGGCGCAGCCGACGGAGGCGTAGCCGTCCATCAGCAGCGGGTTCGTCAGGACGCCGTGTTCGGTGACGTAGGCGTCCACGTCGTCCTGGGTCCAGCGGGCGATCGGGGAGATCTTGACCTTCTGGCGCTTGTCGTCCCAGCCGACCACCGGGGTGTTCGCCCGCGTCGGGGACTCGTCGCGGCGCAGACCGGTCGCCCAGGCCTGGTAGTCCTTCAGGCCTCGTTCCAGAGGCTCCACCTTGCGCATGGCGCAGCACAGGTCGGGGTTGCGGTCGTGCAGCTTCGGGCCGAACTCCGCGTCCTGCTCGGCGACCGTCTGGCGCGGCGTGAGCGTGATGACGTTGACGTCCATCACGGCGTCGACCGCGTCGCGGGTGCCGATCGTCTCCTCGAAGTGGTAGCCGGTGTCGAGGAAGACGACGTCGACGCCGGGCATCGCGCGGGAGGCCAGGTGGGCGACGACCGCGTCCTCCATGGAGGACGTCACGCAGAAGCGCTTGCCGAACGTCTCGGCCGCCCACTGGAGGATCTCCAGCGCGGAGGCGTCCTCCAGGTCGCGGCCCGCCTGCTCGGCGAGGGCCTTGAGTTCCTCGGCCGTGCGCTGTTCCTGAACCGTGGTCATATCTTCGCCCCTCCGGTGTCGGATCGCTTCAGTCCCTGGGCCAGGAGCCCGAGGAACTTCAGCTGAAAGGCTCGGTTGCACGCCGCGCATTCCCACGCGCCGTGGCCCTCCTCGTGCGGACGCAGGTCCTCGTCACCGCAGTAGGGGCAGTAGAAGGGGGCCGCACGTTCGCTCACGACAGCGCCTCCTCGCTGGCCCGGGCCGCCCACGTGGCGAACCGCTCGCCGTCCTCGCGCTCCGCCTGGAACCGCTTCAGGACGCGCTCGACGTAGTCGGGCAGCTCTTCGGAGGTGACCTTCAGGCCGCGCACCTTGCGGCCGAAGCCCGCCTCCAGGCCGAGCGCGCCGCCCAGGTGCACCTGGTAGCCCTCGACCTGCTCGCCCTTGTCGTTGACGACGAGCTGGCCCTTGAGACCGATGTCCGCCACCTGGATACGGGCGCAGGCGTTCGGGCAGCCGTTGAGGTTGATGGTGATCGGCTCTTCGAAGTCCGGCAGACGCCGCTCCAGCTCGTCGATGAGCTGCGAGCCGCGCTGCTTGGTCTCGACGATGGCCAGCTTGCAGAACTCGATGCCGGTGCAGGCCATGGTGCCGCGCCGGAAGGAGGACGGCCGGGCGGTCAGGTCGAGCGCCTCCAGGCCCTCGACGAGCGAGTCGACCTTGTCCTGCTCGACGTCGAGGACGATCATCTTCTGCTCGACGGTGGTGCGCACCCGGCCCGAGCCGTGGGCCTCCGCGAGGTCGGCGATCTTCGTGAGCGTCGCGCCGTCGACGCGTCCCACGCGCGGGGCGAAGCCGACGTAGAAGCGGCCGTCCTTCTGCCGGTGCACGCCGATGTGGTCGCGCCACTGCTGGGACGGCTGCTCGGGGGCCGGGCCGTCGACCAGCTTGCGCTTCAGGTACTCGTCCTCCAGCACCTGCCGGAACTTCTCCGCGCCCCAGTCGGCGACGAGGAACTTCAGCCGGGCGCGGGTGCGCAGCCGGCGGTAGCCGTAGTCGCGGAAGATCGAGATGACGCCCTCGTAGACGTCCGGGACCTCGTCGATCGACACCCAGGTGCCCAGCCGCACGCCCAGCTTGGGGTTGGTGGACAGGCCGCCGCCGACCCACACGTCGAAGCCCGGGCCGTGCTCGGGGTGCACGACGCCGACGAACGCGACGTCGTTGATCTCGTGCACCACGTCCAGCACCGGCGAACCCGAGATCGCGGTCTTGAACTTGCGGGGGAGGTTCGAGTACGCCGGGTTGTTCAGGACGCGGCGCTTCATCTCCTCCAGGGCCGGGGTGCCGTCGATGATCTCGTCCTCGGCGATACCGGCGACGGGCGAGCCGATCATCACGCGCGGAGTGTCGCCGCAGGCGGTGACCGTGGACAGGCCGACGCCCTCCAGCCGGTTCCAGATCTCGGGCACGTCCTCGATCCGGATCCAGTGGTACTGCACGTTCTGCCGGTCGGTGATGTCGGCGGTGCCGCGGGCGAACTCCTGCGAGATCTCGCCGATGACCCTCAGCTGCCGGGTGGTCAGCGCCCCGCCGTCGATGCGGACGCGCAGCATGAAGTACTCGTCGTCCAGCTCCTCCGGCTCCAGGACCGCCGTCTTGCCGCCGTCGATCCCGGGACGGCGCTGGGTGTACAGGCCCCACCAGCGCATCCGGCCGCGCAGGTCGTTCGGGTCGATCGAGTCGAAGCCCCGCTTGGAGTAGATCGTCTCAATGCGTGTCCGCACATTGAGACCGTCGTCGTCCTTCTTGAACTGCTCGTTGCCGTTGAGCGGGGTGTGGTGCCCCGCGGCCCACTGACCCTCACCGCGGTGACGGCTCACCTTGCGGCGGGGAGTCGCGGCGGCAGGCTTCTGCGGGGTGGCGGCCATGGTTGATACGTCCTTCGGGACAGGCGTGAAAGCGGCTCTGACCTGCGCGTGCGGGCGCATGGGCATACGTGCGCGTCATTGCGCGGGAATGAGGCGAGAAAGGGGGGTGTCGGGCTGCGTGAGTGCTCTCAGCGCGCCGGACAGATGGCGCTGGACATGCGGCCGAGGTCGACGTGGCGTCGACTCACCAAGGCAATCCCAGTTCCAGGCATGACGGAAGCGTGTCACGGCGATCTGGACAGAGTCCAGCTTCGTCCAAGATTCGGACACTCCTGTCTCGAAATGCAAGACATGCGTGTCCTTGGTCACATCGGGCCGTCCCGAGGTGTCCGGCCAGGTCAGACGGGGAACGCCCCAGGCCACGGTCCCGGAGCGGTGACCTCCGGTTCCTCCTCGACCTTGGTGTCGAACAGCTTGAAGCCGCGGCGCTGGTAGTTGTCCATCGCGTGCTCGCCGTCCTTGCTGCACGTGTGCAGCCAGACCCGCTTCGTCGGCGTCAGTCCCGCCCAGCGGTCCGCGAGGTCCCAGGCGCGGGCCGCACCGTACGACAGCAGGTGTCCGCCGATGCGCCGGCCGCGGAAAGCGGGGAGCAGACCGAAGTAGACGATCTCCACGACCGCGTCGTCCTGGGCCTCCAGCTCCACGTACCCCGCGGGCGTGCCACGGTCGTACGCCACCCACGTCTCCACGCCGGGCCGCTCCAGGTGCTCCAGCCACCGCGCGTACGACCAGCTCAGCCGGTCCGTCCACAGGATGTCGCCGCCGACCGAGGCGTACAGGAACCGGCTGAACTCGGGCGAGGGCACCTCGGAACGGACGACCCGGACGTCCCCGTCCGGCGGGGCGGCCGGCAGCAGGTCGGTCGGGGCGGTCTGCTCCAGGGACCAGGTGGTCACGGCGAGGGTGGTCATGCGGGCCAGAAAATCATCTGACCTACCCATCTGTCGATCGGCCCAGCGCCCGGTCGGCCGACGCCAGCGGCAGCGCGAACAGCGTCCGCCCCGACTGGGACCAGAGCTCACCGGTCTCCTCCCAGTAGGACAGGGAACCCGACCGGCCGCTCCAGCAGTGGCGCGTCTCGTCCGTCGCGCACTCCGTCGCCCGGGCGCCCTCGGTGTCCTGGCGCCACAGCGTCCCGTGCCCGCCGGGCGTGCCCGCCGCGCGGTCCAGGTACCAGCCCGTGCGGTACGACAGCACGCCCCGCACGTCGGTCGTCTTCGACTCGTACGCCTCGACCGGGTCCGCGTGCCCCGAGGAGTTGGTGGCGAGCAGGCCGGACCGGGCCGGGTCCCGGCTCAGCGCGTAGCGCCACAGCCGGGTGCGCCGGTCGCCGTCGGCCGGCACCCACTCGCTCGCCACCAGACTGTCGGGGGAGGTGCTGCGGTCGAGGGAGACGGCGGCCGGGTGCGGCACGTCGTCCCCGCCGGGCAGGGCGTACGAGGCGACCGCGGGCAGCACGTACCGGTGGCCGTACGCCGCCCAGCCGCCCCGCACCCGGCCGACAGCGCCGGCGTCGACGGTGGCGCGCTGGATGCGGTCCATGTCGTACACGTACAGCGCGTCCCGGTCGCCCTCCCGGGTCGTCACCAGCAGCTTGTCCTGGTACCAGACCATGCCGGACAGCGGGGAGACCAGCCCCCGGTAGTCCCGCCCGCCGTCCACCGGGACGGCCAGCAGCGCCCAGGTGTAGCGGAGCCGGTCCGGGTCGTTCGCGTCGACGAAGGCGACCTTGGCCAGGCCCTGCTCGGGGGCCGGGCCGTCCATGGAACCGCCCTCGGCGCCGCCGCGGGTCCAGCCGGAGAGGATCACGCGGTTCCCGCCCCAGCGGCCGTCGTCGTCCGCGTCGCCCGAGGTGGTGACCGCGCCGGGCCGCCAGCCCCGGGTGTCGGCGCCGCCGAAGCAGTACGCGCGCGTGGCCGCCGGTTCGACCGGCAGGGTTCGCTTCTCGGCGGCCGGGCAGTCGGCCGCGTTCCGCAGCGTGCGGTCGGCGCTGTCCAGCACCGTGCCCACACCGACCGGCCGGCCCATCCTCGAGGCGAGCCGGTCGAGCCACCGCCCGGGCACCCGGTGCTCGGCCAGCGGCAGCCGGCCGGCCCCGGCGGACACGGAGAGGGGCTTCAGGGCCCCGGGCGCGTCGGCGACCGTGGCCTGCGAGGCGCTGATCAGGGTGGCGGCGGCGGTGAGTGCGAGAGCCGTCCCGGCCAGGGCCCCACGCAGTGCCCTGCCCCGCCTGCGCCGCCGGTGTCTGCCGCGTTGCTTCATAACGTCCTCCCGAGGCGGGCCAACTGCGCCTTGTGGTCCGTACGTTGACGGAGGAGCAGGTGGGGTGGCCCGTAGAGGATGCTACGGCAGGTGGGCGGGGTGGGGGACGAAGACCTTGCAAATATGCGCAAGACGTACCCCGGGGGACGGCCGGACGGTACGTCCCGTGAACCTCAGGGGGCCGGTGCGCGGGCGCGCAGCCGCCTCACCGCCGGTGCCGTCGAGTGCGGCAGCACGTCCTGCGGGTCGTCCGGGAGGAGCACCTCGACCTCGGCGTCCTCGGCGAAGCGGTACGGCCGGTGTTCCAGGAACGCGCCGAGGTAACGCCGTACCCGCGACATCTCGGCGCGTACCGTCACCGTGCGGGCCGGGTCGCCGAACACGTCGCCGGCCAGGTCCGAGGCGCTGCGGCCGGTGCGGTGGACGGCGAGGAGGTACAGCAACTCGGCATGCCGCGGACTCAGTTCGCGCGTCCACGAGCCCGCGCCGCCGGAGACCGCCACCGTGCAGCCGCGGGCCTGTCTCAGGTCCAGCACGATGCTGGTCGCCCCGCGCGGCACCGGCTCGGCGTCGGCCGCCCGCAGCAGCCAGCCCCCGGCCAGCGGCTCCACCGAGCACAGCCCGAGCGCCGGCACCCGCTTCGGGCCCGGCGACAGGGACTTGGGCAGGGCCACGCGCCGCGTGTACGGCATCCCGCTGACCGCGGCGGTCCAGCCGTCCCGGTCGACGACCAGGGCACGTCCGCCGAGCCGGGCCAGCACCGGCGCCGCCACCGCGCGCAGCCGCTCCAGCGACTCCAGGTGCCGCTCCCGCAGCCGGGCCTCGGCGAGTTTGGCCACCGAGTCGACCCACGCGAGCGTGGCCGGATGCATCGTCTCCAGCGGACCGCTCACGTCCACCACGCCGAGCAGCCGGCCGTCCCGCGGATCCGTCAGCGGAGCGCCGGCACAGGTCCAGACGGCCTGGGAGCGCACGAAGTGCTCGGAGGCGAAGACCTGCACGGGCCGGCGCACCACCGCCGGGGTGCCCAGACCGTTCGTGCCGACGACGTCCTCACGCCAGTCCGCACCGAGCTCGAAGCCGAGCCCGTCGGCCTTGCGCAGCACCGGCGCGCTGCCCTCCCGCCACAGCACCCGGCCCTCCTCGTCGGCGACCACCATGATGTGGTGGGCGACGTCCGCGAATCCCAGCAGCCCCTCCCGCAGCACCGGCAGCACATGGCGCAGCACCGACGTCTCGCGCCGCCGCTGCACCTCCTCGCGGGACAGCAGATCCGCCCGGAAGTCGTGGTCCGGATCGACACCGCTGCGCAGCATGCGCTCCCAGGACTGCTCGATCACCCGGCGCGGAGGCACGGGCGCGGGCTGCCCGGACAGCCGGGCGGAACGGACCTCGCTGAGCACCCGGGCCGCGCGCGAGGTGTCCACGGCGGCGAGCTGCGTGACGTCCATTGGCGTGGGACCCCCGGAGTCTTCTCTGACTGTCCGTCTCATAGTGCCGTCCGCCCCAGAGCGGACGCGCACAGTCCGCACACAGTCAGCAGCAAGTTGCAACCCCTTGCAACCCTGGTGGACAGCCCGGCCGTGTCCGAAAATTGAGCTGCGCCGTCCCGAGCGGCGTTCAGTGGCTCGAACGGGCCAGTGCGGCGGGGGTGGTGCCGTGTCGGCGCAGCACCACCTCCGCTTCGGGTGCCCGGCTCATGTCACCGGCCGGGCCCGCTCCACCACCGACGCCAGATCCAGACTGGGCGGCAGCGTCCCGAACGCCGCGCCCCCGTCGCCGCCCAGCCGCGCCGCGCAGAACGCGTCGGCGACCTGCGGTGGCGCGAAACGGACCAGCAGCGACCCCTGGAGCACCAGCGCCAGCCGCTCCGCCAGCCGCCGCGCCCGCCCCTCCACGCCCTCCAGATCGGCGAGTTCGGTCAGCAGGTTCTTGATGGCCGCGTCGAGCCGGTGATCGGCGCCGCGCGCCTGCCCGACCTCCCGCAGATACGCGTCGAACGCCCCGGGCTCCCGCTGCAACGCCCGCAGCACGTCCAGGGCCTGGACGTTGCCCGCGCCCTCCCAGATCGAGTTGAGCGGCGACTCGCGCACCAGCCGGGGCAGCCCGGACTCCTCGACGTAGCCGTTGCCGCCCAGGCACTCGGCCGCCTCCACCGCCACCGGCGGGCACCGCTTGGTCACCCAGTACTTGGCCGCCGGCACCGCGATCCGCAGCAGCGCCCGCTCCTGCTCGCCGCCGTCGTCGCAGGCCGCCGCGAGCCGCAGCGCCAGCGTCGTCGCCGCCTCCGACTCGATGGCGAGATCCGCGAGGACGTTGCGCATCAACGGCTTGTCGACGAGCTTCCCGCCGAACACCTCCCGGTACGCGCAGTGGTGCACCGCCTGCGCCACCGCCTGCCGCATCAGCCCCGCCGAGCCCAGCACACAGTCGAGCCGGGTCGCCGCCACCATCTCGATGATGGTGCGCACCCCCCGCCCCTCCTCGCCGACCCGGCGGGCCCAGGTCCCGTCGAACTCGACCTCGGCCGAGGCGTTCGACCGGTTGCCGAGCTTGTCCTTGAGCCGCTGGAGCAGGAACACGTTGCGCGTGCCGTCCGCCAGCACCCGCGGCACCAGGAAGCAGGTGAGCCCGCCCGGCGCCTGCGCCAGCACCAGGAAACCGTCGGACATCGGCGCCGAGCAGAACCACTTGTGCCCGGTCAGTTCGTACGTCCCGTCCTCCGCGAGCGGCCGCGCCGACGTCGTGTTGGCCCGTACGTCGCTGCCGCCCTGCTTCTCCGTCATGCCCATCCCGAACAGCGCCCCGGCCTTGAGGTGCGCGGGCCTGAGCTCACGGTCGTAGACCATGGACGTCAGCCGCGGCTCCCACTCGGCGGCCAGGTCCGGGTCGGTGCGCAGGGCGGGCACCGCCGCGTGCGTCATCGACAGCGGGCAGCCGTTGCCGGCCTCGACCTGCGTCCACACCAGGAAGGCGGCGGCCCGCCGCAGATGCCCGGCCGGCCGGTCCCAGGCCGCGGTCAGACCCGCGGAGACGCCCTTGCCGAGCAGCCGGTGCCAGGACGGGTGGAACTCGACCTCGTCGACCCGGTGGCCGTACCGGTCGTGGGTGCGCAGCCGGGGCGGGTTCTCGTTGGCCTGCGCCCCCCACTCCTGTACCTGGGCCGAGCCGGAGGTCCGCCCGAGCGCCGACAGCTCGCCGAGCACCTCGTCGCGCAGGCCGGGATCGAGGTGCCGTTCGACCGCCGCCGTGAGGGCCCGGTCGGCCGAGAAGACGTCGTACCCGACCAGCGGCGGGACCTGGTTGTTCACGGAGTGGGTGCTGCCAGCCATGCTGCGAACGTACCCCGGGACGGCCCCTTGGTCACCAAGGGGCGGGACCCGGGCGCCGGAGCCCCACCTGTGGGTGAGTACGGCCGGGCGCGACGGATACCGTTAGGGGGTGCAGCCAGCAAGTGAAACCCCCGACACACCCTCCGGGCGCCTCCACCGGGCGCGGGCTCTCTACCGGAACGTCTCCAAGCGCAGGACCGCCTGGCTGTTGCTCAAGGACACCGTCAACTCCTGCATCGAGTACCGCATCCTGGGCCTGGCGGCGGAGGCCGCGTTCTTCACGCTGCTGTCGGTGCCGCCGCTGCTTCTGAGCATGATCGGACTGCTCGGCTACGTCGACGCCTGGACCGGTGCCGACACCATCGAGAGCCTCCAGGCCAACATCCTGGAGGCCGCCCGCACGGTGCTGTCCGACCGGGGCGTGCGGCAGATCGCCGAGCCGATCCTGCACGACGTGATGAAGGGCGGCCGGCCCGACGTCATCTCCATCGGCTTCCTGTTCGCCCTGTGGTCCGGCTCCCGCGCCGTGAACGTCTTCATCGACACCATCACCGTCATGTACGGCCTCGACGGCGTCCGGGGCATCGTCAAGACCCGCCTCATGGCCTTCCTGCTGTTCATCGTGGCCCTGCTGATCGGCTCGGTCGCGCTGCCGCTGATGGTGGCCGGGCCGGACGCGGTGGTACGCATCGTCCCGTGGTCGACGACGGTCGTGCAGGTCCTGTACTGGCCGGTCGTCATCCTGCTGTCCATCGCCTTCCTGACCACGCTCTACCACGTGTCCGTCCCCGTCCGCTCCCCGTGGATCGAGGACGTGCCCGGCGCGCTCGTCGCCCTCGGCATGTGGGTCCTCGGCAGCTTCCTGCTGCGGATCTACCTGACCAGCACGGTCGAGGGCCCGACGATCTACGGCTCCCTGGCCGCGCCCGTCGCCGTGCTGCTGTGGATCGGTGTGGCCGCGTTCGCCGTGCTCGTCGGGGCCGCGGTCAACGCCGCCATCGACCGGGTCTGGCCGGCCGCCGCGACGGCCGCGGCCCGCGAGGCCAACGAGCGGCTGCGGCAGGCGCAGGTCGCCGAGTACGTGGCCCGCGCCGCCGCCGCGGGCGAGTCCGACCCCGACATGCCCTCCGAGTTCCCCGAACGCTGGTCCCGCTTCCTGCCCCCGGAGGACGTCACGGCCCGGCTGCGCACGCACGTGAAGAGCACCCACACGAAGGACGCGAGCCAGGCCAACGGGGAGGCTCCGCCGCCCGCCGAGAAGTAACGGTCACGCGCGGTCTGCCGCGCCCGCCGGGGGCGGTCATCGCGCCGGCGCCGGCCGCTGCCCGGCTGTCACACCTCCGGGCCCTGGTCTGCCAGTGGCCCGTGCCGTCCGCCGGGGCGTCCCGCGCCGACGACCGGCCCGCCCGCCGTTGTCACGCCGTCCGGGGTGTCCGGCCGCTTCCCGTGCCGTCGGCCGTTGCCGGTGCCGTCGGCCGTTGCGGTGCCGTCGGCCGCGTCCCGTGGCGTCGGCTGTTGCCGGTGGCGTCGGCGGCTTTCCATGGCGTCGGCTGTTGCCGGTGGCGTCGGCGGCTTTCCGTGCCGTCGGCCGCTTCCCGTGCCGTCGGCCGCCTCACGTGCCGCCTGACCGGGGCCGGGCGGTCGGCCGGCATGTGAGGTGGGGCTGTCACACCTTCCGGATCCCGGCCGTCATCACTCCCACCGGAGGACCGTGAGGTCCCGGGCGGCCCGGCCCGGGACGCTCGTGGCGCCCTCGGCGTAGCCTGGCCTACGTGTACGTGGAGCGGGCGTCACGGCTGGCCGGAGCGGTCGTGTGGAGGAATGCCCCGGAGCGGGACGGGGCGGCGCGGGTGCTGCCCGACGGGTGCATGGATCTGCTGTGGCACGAAGGGCGGCTGCTGGTCGCCGGGCCCGATACCCACGCCCATGTCACGGACGGCGAGAACGGCGCCTGGGCCGGCGTCCGCTTCTACCCGGGCACCGCCCCGGCCCTGCTGGGTGTACCGGCGCACGAGCTGCGTGACCGTCGTGTCGAGCTCGCGGATCTGTGGCCGGCCGCGGAGGTACGGCGACTGGCCGCCCGGGTGAACGCGGCCCCGGACCCGGCGAGCGGACTGGAGGACCTCGCCCTGCGGCAGGCGGCCGGCGCCGATCCGCCGGATCCGCTGCTGCGACACGTCGTGACCGCCCTCGACGCGGGCCGCCCGGTCGCCGCCACCGCCGACGAACTCGGCGTCGGGGCGCGCCAGTTGCACCGCCGTTCGCTGGCCGCGTTCGGTTACGGCCCCAAGACCCTGGCCCGGATCCTGCGGCTGCGCCGCGCCCTCGCGCTAGCCCGGGACGGTGTCCCCTTCGCGGACACGGCCGCCCGGACCGGATACGCCGACCAGGCCCATCTGGCCCGGGACGTCAGGGAGTTGGCGGGGCTCCCACTGGGGGAGCTACTCGCCCGCCGCGGCTAGCGGAGCGAACAGGTCCACCCCGTTGCCGTCCGGGTCGAGTACGACGGCGTACCGCTGTCCCCAGAAGGCGTCCCAGGGCTTGAGCTCGCCGTGGCACCCGGTGCTCACCAACTCCTCGTACAACGCGTCCACTTCCGCCGGACCGTCGCAGCGCAGGGCCAGCGAGGCCCGGCCGCCGTCGGAGGGCGGCTGCCACTCGGGCAGGAAGGAGCGGACCGTCTCCTCGGTGTCGAACATCAGCCGCAGCCCGCCGGGCAGTTCCGCTTCGGCGTGCGGCTGGTTCTCGGCACCGTCCGGGAAGGCGAACCCGAGCCGGCGGTAGAAGGCGACGGACGCGGCCATGTCGGAGACGACCAGGCCGATGGCATCGAATCGTGCAGTCATGGGCCCACCGTAGGCAGGCCCGCGACGCCCGGTCTTGAAGGAATCGGACACCCGCGCCGGCCGGTGTCCGATCCGTGTCCGATCCGTTCAAGACGGCCCTCCGGCGGGCTCGTAACGTCGCCGCCATGACGACCACGACCCGGCAGTCCCGGCACCTCGGCATCACCGTCGACCGACCCGCACGGGAGGTCTACGACTACGTCTCGGACCCCGCCAACGTCCCCGGCTGGGCCCCCGGACTGGCCCGTTCCATCGAGCTGGTGGACGGCCGGTGGGTGGGGGAGTCGCCCATGGGGCGGGTGGTGGTGGACTTCACGCCCAGGAACGACTTCGGCGTGCTCGACCACGACGTCACGCTCCCCTCCGGGGAGACCGTCCACAATCCGATGCGGGTGATCGCCGACGGCCCCGGCTGCGAGGTGGTGTTCACCTTGCGCCGGCAGCCCTGGATGAGCGACGAGGAGTTCCACCGCGACGCGGAGGCGGTGACCGCCGACCTCACCGCCCTGAAACGGCTGATGGAACAGGACTTTGCGGACACCCCCCAGATGTGCTGAGTGGTCCGCCGGCCCATGCCGGTCCCGGTCGTCCCATCCTCCGCCGGGACGCCGCCGCCCCGCTCGTGAACCGTCCCTGGGCGGTCCGCGTACGGCGGGAAAGCTCGCTCCGGCCACCCCCGGCCCCTGAGGCTGTGCCGTGCCAGATGAGACGAGCCGCCCCAGGGGGAACCCACGGGTGACGGCGGTTCGGAAAGGAAGACCGCATGAGCATGCGCAATCGGGCCATGGCGATGGTGACGGCCGTGATGCTGGGGGCCGGGGCCACCGGAATCGCCCTGGCGCCGGCCGCCGGCGCCGCACCCGCGTACTTCGGAGTCGACGGCGGCGGAGCCGTCGGCAACGACTGGGAGGACGAGGAGAACCTCGGCGTCGAGGCGTACGCCAAGGGCAACGCCATCGCCCTGTGGGAGACCGTCCTGTGGGCGGACGGCGCCCAGTGGGAGGACGACGAGGGCGAGTGGCGGCCCTTCAGGAAGAGCCAGATCGACGGCTCGTTCGGGCCGGAGACCGAGTCGGCGACGCAGTGGTGGCAGAGCCGGTACAACCTGTCGGAGACCGACGGTGTCGTCGTCAGCGAGAGCTGGGACCTCGCCCAGACCCGGTTGCAGAGCTTCCCAGGCAACATCGTCCAGTACAAGGGGGACGCGCGGAACGTCAACTTCAAGCGCGTGGGCGGCAAGTACCAGGTCAAGCTGAAGAACGTCGGGCCCTGGAAGAACGCCCACTACCGCATCGTCGGCTGAGAACAGTGTCGCCGGGGAGCGGGTGGACCCACGGTCTCACCCGCTCCCCGTCGGCAGCACCCACAGCAGCCCGGCCAGCAGCACCACGATGACCGCGAAGGAGACCAGGGCCGCCGCCCGCCACCGCCGGTACTCGGCGCCGGGCGGCGCCGTCGCGGTGTCCACCACCGGCCCGGCCGGCACCGCCGCGCCGTGCGGCCACGTCTGGTCCGCCAGGTCCCACAGCGCCAGCAGCCGCGCCTGGTCCGCCCCCGCCACCCGGCACAGCGCCTGTACGGCTCCCCTCGGGGGCTGCTTGGCCCCGCTGAGGTACCGCTGCCACGACGACTTGCTGTACGCCGTCCGCCGCGCCAGTTCGGCCAGGCTCAGGCCTGTGCGGTCCTTCAGGGTCCGCAGTTGTCCGACCAGGTGCCGTGCCTCCCTCGGCAGTGCGTCCGGAAGCGGCCGCCAGCGTGTCATGGTCGTCCCCCAACTGCCCGCCGCCGCCCCGCCCCGGGCAACGGCCCCTCCCCGCCGCATCGTTCGACGCCGGTCGGTTCCGGCCAGTTCCCCACCGCGACGGGCGCGCGGCGCGCACAAGGGGTGTGCGGCTGCCGACCGGGCGACCGTCACTCTGCGCACGGTGCGCCGGGGCGTTCGACGTGACGGTCGGTCGGCGTAAGGAGCTTCGGGTGCAGCGCGAGAGGGGCCCGCACCCGTGCGACGGCCCCGCCGCGCACAGGTCAAGGCTCCCGCACTACACCCGCGGCTCCGCCGTACTCGCCCGCAGCACCAACCGCGTCGACAACTCCGTCCGCGTGCTCTCCGGGTGGTGGCCGTCCATCAGGCGCAGCAGCGACCGCAGGGCCGTCGCGGCCATCTCCGACAGCGGCTGGCGGACCGTGGTCAGCGCGGGGGAGGCCCAGCGCGCCTCGGGCAGGTCGTCGAAGCCCACCACACTGACGTCGTCCGGGACCCTCAACCCCCGCTCGGCCAAGGCCTCGTACACCCCCAGCGCCATCCGGTCCGAGCACACGAAGACGGCCGTCGGCGGCTCGGGCAGGTCGAGCAGTTCCAGCATGCGGCGGCGGGCCATGTTCTCGTCGAAGCCGGCGTGCCGGACGTACTCGGCGCGGTGCCGGACCCCGGCCGACGCGAGCGCCGAGCGGTGACCGGCGACCCGGGCGCTGCTGCACAGCGTGCGCCGGTGACCGGCGATGACGGCGATGCGCTCGTGTCCCAGGGACAGCAGATGCTCCGTGGCCGTCAGGCCGCCCTGCCAGTTCGCCGCGCCCACCGACGCCACGCCCTCCGGCGGTTCCTGGACCGGGTCGATCATCACGAACGGGATGCGGTGCTGCTCCAGCCAGGCGTACTGGGAGTCGCTCAGCTCGGCCAGGTTGAACAGGACCCCGGAGGAACCCCGGGCGACCAGCTTGTCCAGCCAGCCGCGCTCCGGGCGCCCGGCTCGGGTGCGGGTCAGGGCCGCCGACACCACGACCTCCAGGCCCGCGTCGTGCGCCGCCTCCTCCACTCCGTGCAGCACCGCGCCCGACCAGGAACTCTCCAGCGAGTGCACGACCAGGTCGACCAGCCGGGGCGCCTTCGTCGCGTCGAACCGGGGTCTGCGGACATAGCCGAGCCGGTCGAGCGCCTCGGTGACGCGGCGGCGGGTCTCGGGCGCCACGTCCTCGCGGCCGTTGACCACCTTCGACGCGGTCGGCACCGACACCCCCGCCTCGCGCGCCACGACCGCCAGCGTCGGACCTGCCGCCGCGCTCGCACTCGCCGTACGGACCATCGGGAACCCACCTCTCCGGCCCGCCCGAGGGCCGTGGAAAGTTTCGACCAGCGCTGCTCACCGCGGTCCGGAGTCGGAGCCGACAGAAAGCGCTTCCTACTCTAGGTGCGGCGCAGGACGGCGGGAAGACAAGTGAATTCACGGGTTCTCGCCGGTCAAAACTTTCGAAACCCCGAACAAGGCCCTCAGCCGGGTGTGCAGGCCAGCCGGAACCCCCCGAAGTCCGCCGTGAACACCGCGTCGACGAGGTCCCGGGCGTGGATGCCCGCCATCGCACCGGTGAAGCGCAGCCGGGAACCGTGGTCGTCGGACAGCCGGCTGAAGTCCAGGGCCGGTCCGATCGCCGTGCGCGCCCCGTCCCGTACGTGCCAGAAGCGTGCGGCGGCTCCCTCGATCGTCACGCCGAGCGTCACCGGTGCCCCCGCGGATACCTCGACGACTGCGAGCTGCCGTGTCCCGCCCTCGTCACGCTCGACGAGGCTGAGCACCGTGCGGCCGTCTCCCGCGGCGCTCCACTGCTGTCCGCACTGCGGCTCGCTCTCGGGCTCCGCCCAGGTCAGGTCCAGGCTCAGATACGCCTCGGAGTTGTACCAGAGCACCAGCCCGGCGGCCTGGGTGAAGGTGACCGGCCGCGCCTCGACGGTGACCTCGGCCTGAGCGCGGTGCTCGGTGATGCGCTGGGCCAGCATGCTGCTCGCCCAGCGGGATTCCGGCCCGTGCCGACCGCGCAACCGGATCCAGCCGGGCCGGGCCGTCGTGTCGGCCCAGGAGGGGTCCGGCGGTTCGCGCAGGGAGCTCCACGGCCAGGACAAGCCCTCGGGCGGGGCGGCAGGAGCCAGCGGGTGCGGACGCGTCGGTACGTCGACTTCCACGGCTGGATGCCAACCGCCCTGCCGCAGCCGGGGCCAGCCCTCCGCGTCCCAGGTCACCGCCTGGATCGCGGTCTCCCGGCCGAGCGGGCAGCGGCGGCCCTGCGGCGTGTGCAGCGGACGGGCCGTCAGATGACTGAGGAGCCACTGCCCGTCCGGCGTCTCGACCAGCTCGCCGTGCCCGGCCTTCTGCAACGGCACGTCAGGGTCGTCCCGGGTGGTCAGCAAGGGCCGTTCGTCGAGTTCGTACGGCCCGGTCAGCTTCCGGCCGCGGGCCACCCGCACTCCGTGCTCCCAGCCCGTGCCGCCCTCCGCGAGGACCAGGTAGTACCAGCCGGCGCGGCGCACCAGCTTCGGTCCCTCGATGAGCCGGTCGTGCTGGAGCAGCAGACGCGTCGGCCCGACGGGCGCCAGGGTGTCCCGGTCCAGCTCCGTGACGACGATCCCGGCGAACCTCCGGCCGCCCGGCCGGTGGTCGTTCTGGAGGTTCAGCAGCCACAGCCTGCCGTCCTCGTGGAACAGGGCCGGGTCGAAGCCGTGGCTCGCGACCCGGCGCGGCACGCTCCACTCGCCGCTCACGTCGGTGGCCGTCGAGACGTACGTGTCCAGGTCGAAGTACGGCGTGCCGACCGAGCGCACGACGGTGTACGTCACCCAGAACCGTTCCCCGTCCCAGCTCAGCGACGGCGCCCAGACGCCCCCCGAGTCGGGCACCCCGGCCAGCGAGCCGCCGGGGGCCGCGCCCCGGACGTGCCCCGCGTACTCCCAGTGGGCCAGGTCGCGGGAGCGGTGGACCGGGATCGTCGGGAACCACTCGAAGGAGCTGGTCGCCACGTAGTACCAGTCGCCGACCCGGATCAGGGAGGGGTCAGGGGCGAAGCCGCGCAGGACGGGGTTGTGCAGGACGGTCACGTGAGGGCTCCGGGAGGGTCGGGCACCCGGGGGCCGCGGGGAGTCAGGGTCACCTGCGGCCCCCGGGAGTCAGGGAGAGACGAGGGGGATCACCTGAGGGCGCCGGTCACTTGAGGGCGACCATCACTTGAGGGCGCCGAGCGTCACGCCCGACCGCCAGTAGCGGCGCATCGCGACCATCATGATCGCCATCGGCACGATGGACAGCAGCGCGCCGGTCAGCACCAGGCCCGTCAGATCGATGCCGGACTCCAGGCGCGTGCCGGTCCAGTTGTACAGGCCCAGGTTGAGCGTCCAGTTCTCCTTGCCGCGCAGCACGGTCAGCGGCAGGAAGAAGGCGTTCCAGGTGTTGACGAAGGCCAGCAGGAACACCGTCGCGCCGCCCGTCGTCATCATCCGCAGCACGATGCTGAAGAAGATCCGCAGCTCACCGGCACCGTCGATCCGGGCCGCCTCCAGCAGCTCGTAGGGGACCGTGGCCTCGGTGTACACCTTGGCCAGGTACACGCTGAACGGGTTGATCAGGCAGGGGATCAGCATCGCCCACGGGGTGTCCACCATGCCGAGCGCCGAGAACAGCAGATACAGCGGCAGCGTGAGCAGGGCGATCGGGATCAGGAACGAGCCCACGACACACGCGAAGATCGCGTTACGGCCGGGGAAGTCGAAGCGCGCCAGTCCGTAACCGGTTGCGAGCGCGATCAGCGTGCCGCCGAGCGAGCCGACCCCGGCGTACAGGAACGAGTTGGCCGTCCACCGCAGGAAGATGCCGTCCTGGTAGGTGAACACCTGTTGCAGGTTGTCCCACAGGTGCCAGCCGGAGAACCACAGGCCGTTGCTCTGGTACAGCGCCGTGCGGTCCTTGGTCGCGGCGACGATCAGCCACCACACCGGGAACAGGCTGTAGACACTGGCCAGGATCAGCCCGACCAGCAGGAAGCGTTGACCGCCCCGCCCGCGGGAGGCCGCGTCCGGGCGGGTCAGGCGCCGGACGCTGCGGACGGGGGGCCGCTCCGTGGTGTGCTCGGTCAGCACCATCAGTCGGCCTCCTTCGAGGTGAGCCGGTAGAAGAGGAAGGAGGCGACGCCCAGGATCAGGGCGAGCAGCACGGACAGGGCGGCCGCGTAGTTGTAGTTGCCCGCGTTGAACGCCTGGTTGTAGATGATCATGATCGGGGTGAAGCTGTCGCTGACCGTCTGCGGAGTGATGTTCCGGAACAGCGCCGGCTCGTTGAAGATCTGGAGCATCTGGATGATCGACAGCAGACCCGTCAGAACCAGCGCCCCGCGCACGTACGGGATCTTGATGCTGCGCGCGATCCGCAGCTCGGAGGCGCCGTCCAGCCGGGCCGCCTCGAACAGCTCGCGGGGCACGCCCTGGAGCGCCGAGTAGATGATCACCATGTTGTAGCCGATGCCGTGCCAGGTCAGCAGGTTGCCTATGGACGGCCACACCATCGACGGCGCGAAGAAGTTCCAGTCGAAGCCGAGGGCCTTGCCGATCGGCGTGAGCGGGCCGACGTCCGGGCTGTAGAGGTTGACCCACACGATCGCCGCGACCACGCCCGGGATCATGTACGGCACCAGCAGCAGGATCCGGAACCGGCTCGCCACCCTGGAGGTGAGCGCGTCCAGGAACAGCGCCAGCAGCAGGCTGATCAGCAGCATGAACGGGATCTGCACACAGGCGAAGAGCACCACCCGCAGGATGGAGTTCATGAACGCCGAGTCGGTCAGGCCCTGCGTGTAGTTGTCGAGCCCGACGAACTCCGTCGTGGCGCCGCCGAGGCCGAGCCCGGACTGCTTCTCCGTGAACAGCGACTCGTAGACGGCGTAGCCGATCGGGAGCAGATACAGGAAGACGAAGCCGAGCTGGAAGGGCACCGTGAACGCGGCACCCTTCCAGCGCATGGAGCGAATCATCGAGAACGCCTCAGCCCTTGACGCTGATACCGCGGGACTTCAGGTCCTTGACCGTCCACTCCTGCATGTGCGCGAGCAGGTCGGTGACCTTCTGCTCCTTGTTGACGACCTTGGCCCAGCCCGCCTGGAGCTCGGTGAACATCGCGGTCCAGTTGGGGCCGAAGGTCCAGTCGGTGGTGACGGTGCCCAGGCTGTCCGTCACGACCTTCTGTGCCGGCTCGTAGTTCTCGCCGAGCAGCTTCTGTGAGATCGACTCACCGACGTAGGTCTTGCTGTCGGCCAGTGCGGGCATCACGCCGTTGCCCGTCTCCGGGCTCGCCATCGTCTTGACCGCGTCCTGGTTCGTGGACATCCACAGCGCGGCCTGCGCGGCCTGCTCCTGGTTCTTGCACTGCTCGGTCACCAGGGTCACGCTGCCGGTCAGGTTCGTACCCGCCGGCGTCTTGGGCGCCTCGCCCTTGTAGGTCGGCCACGGGGCCAGGGCCCAGTCGCCGAAGGACTTGGTGAAGTTCTGCACCATGCCGGCCATCTGCCAGGTGGAGATCTGCCGGGTGGCGGTGGCGCCGGTGTCGTAGCTGCGCTGCACGGCCGCGTAGTCGGCGAAGGACAGCTTGGCGTTCAGGTCGTTGTCGATGATCTCCTGGATCACCTTCGCGGCCCTGAGGGTGCCCTCGTCCTGGAAGTCCACCTTCCAGGCGTCGCCGTCGATCGCGTACCAGTGCGCACCGGCCTGCATCGCGAGCACCTCCAGGGTGCTCGGGTCCTCACCGGCGTAGTTGGTGATCTTGATGTTGTGCTTCTTCAGCTCCTTGCCCGCGGCGATGAAGTCGTCCCAGGTCGCCGGGGGCTTCAGGCCGTACTTCTTGAAGATGTCCGTGCGGTAGATCGTGAACTGGGGCGCCGAGCTGGTGGGCACGCCGTAGAGCTTGCCCTGCACCTGCGCGCTCGCCCAGGCGCCGGTGTTGAACTTGTCCTTCTCGCCGTCGACGTACTGCGTGATGTCGGCGAGCGCACCATGCGAGACCCAGCTCGTCACGTACTCCGCGGTGTTCTGCACCAGGCAGGGGGCGTTGCCGGCCTTCACCGCGTTGGTGAGCTGCTTCTGCATGGTCAGCTGGTCGGTGACCTTGGTGTACTTCAGCTGGATGTCCTTGTGCGAGGCGTTGAACGCCTTGACGACCGCCTCCTGGCCGTTGGCCCAGCCCCAGAAGGGGAGGGTGACCGGGCCGGACTTCGACGCGGCGTCGTCACCCGAGCCGGATCCGCCGCAGGCGGAGAGGAGACCTGTCAGCGCGATACCCGCGACTGCGGCGGAGGTGAACCTTCTCCGGGGGCTGGTGAAGTTCATCTGACCGTGATCCTTCGGAATAGGCGTTCTCAGAACGAGAGGACGGCAGCGGCTCGGTGGTGTTGGCCAGGAACGGCGGCCGGAAACCGTCGGCTCGCGGTTGCGGGGGGGGGGGGGGGGGGGGGGGGGGGGGGGGGGGGGGGGGGGGGTTCGGCCAAGCGTAAGCAGAAGCTGTAGTAAGCGGTTGCTGGGACGGTAGGCGCGTAGCTCGGCTCTTAGCAAGAGGTGCGCGGAAATTTGTTACGGCGGATTGTCTGCCGGGTAGCCCCCGGAAACGCGGCGTCCGCTCGCGCACGGGCTCATATACGTGCAGGTCAGTGGGGGTGCGAGACACGCCGGTCCAGGGCCTCGGCGGTCACGCCGTCGAAACCTCGAACGGCCCGCGTAGCCGCTGGTAACCGGTTACGTAACTACATCTGGTCGCTATCCGTGCTGACCCGGCGGCCGCACCGAGTTACGGACCACGACATGCGTACCCAGCACCAGATGGTCGCCGTCGGCGCCCTTGCGGCGACCCGCGCCGCCCTCACGCCGGTCGGCCACCGCGCGCAGCGCGACGCGGCCCATCTCCTCGTACGGCACGTGCACGGTGGTCAGTTGGGGAGTGAGCTGGGACGCGAGCGGGATGTCGTCGTAGCCGACGATCGAGACGTCCTCGGGCACCCGCAGACCCGCCGCGCGCAGGGCCTGCATGGCACCCGCCGCGACCACGTCCGTCCCCGCGAGCACGGCGGTGAAGTCCGGCGTGTCGTGCAGGGCCGCCTCGACGGCCTCGTAGCCGTGCTCGTAGTCGTACGGGCCGTGCCGGACCATGCCCGGGTCGAACGGCACGCCGTACGCCTCGAAGGCCCGCTGCGCTCCCTTCAACCTGCCCTGCGCGGTGGTCAGTTCGGCATGTCCCGGCAGGACCAGGACGCGCCGGTGACCGGCCGACAGCAGGTGGCTGGCCATCGCGTAGGCGCCGCCCTCGTTGTCGTAGTCGACGGTCGTCGCCGGGACGTCGCCCTCCAGCGGGGGCCTGCCCACCAGGACCAGGTGCGAGCCGGCCGCGTCCAGGGAGCGGGCGAAGCGGGCCATGCGCAGTTGGTACTCGTCGTAGTCGTAGGCCCCGCCGAGCAGGATCACCGCGGACACGCCCTGCTGGCGCATCAGATTCACCAGGGCCAGCTCCCGCTCCGGGTCGTCGCCGGTCGTGCCGACCAGGGAGAGCCAGCCGCGCAGGGTGGCGGCGCCCTCGACGCCCTTGGCGACATGCGCGAACGCGGCGCCGGTGATGTTGTTGATGAGGATCGCCACCGTCGGTGTGCCGCCGCCGGCCAGCGAACGGGCGTGGGCGTTGGTGACGTAGTCCAGGTCCCGGACCACCTTCATCACCCTGCGGCGCAGCTCCTCCGACACCGGGTAGTTGCCGGACAGCACCCGCGAGACGCTGGCCACGGAGACGCCGGCCCGCTCCGCGACGTCGCGAATGGTCGCCCGTCCGGCGTCGCTCGTCGCCTTGCGCTGACTCACCCTTGCGGCTCCTTCGCGGTAGTGGCCCGGCCTGTTGCCGTCCGGTCGGTGGCGGGCCCGGCCGCGCCTGCTGCCGGGGTCGTGCCCGCGCCGTGCGGAAACCGTATCCCATCGTTACTCCAGGGCCGGAGGGCCTGTGGACAGGGCCTGGACGCACCTGCGGCATGACCTGTGCCGGAATCGCCTTCCATGCCGTGACAAGCCGCGTCGCATCCCCCGGCCGTGGGTCACCGAGCCGTAACGCGTTCTGTGGCGGAGCGCCTGCGGCAGGCACACTGAGTGGCGGTACGGAGGCGCTGTCGGCACGGGGGAGGCGCGATGGACCCGACTGTGGCGGGCCTGCTCGCGGCGGTGGTGGGCGTGGGCGGCACGCTGGGTTCGGCGTGGTTGACCCAGCGCCGCGGAGACGCGTCCCGCCGCGAGGAGTGGGAACGACTCGAAGGAACACGCCGCGCCGAGACGGCCGCCCGGCGAGCGGAGTCGGGGCGTGAGGCCCGCAGAGCGGCGTACACGGAGTTCAACGCCGCCGCCCGCCACTATCTGGCGACCCTCAACGACCACTCCCATGTGCTGCGCACCGGGTACGACCCGCAGGAGTCGCTGGCCACGGTGGAGGCGGCCCGCGTGGACTACCGCCGCCGCTACGCCGAGGCCCAGATGATCGTGCCGGACATCGTGCTGACGGAGGTGAGACGGGTCGACAGCGACCTGAACTCCGTCTACGGCGTCCTGGCCCGCCTCACCCGCGGCACCACACGCGACGGCGACGACATCGAGGGCGTGCGGGATGCGATCAAGCAGGGCTGGCAGGACCTGTCCAGGATGCGCACCACGATGCGCGAGGACCTCGGAGTGACGAGGCCGTCCCCCGAGTGAGGGCACGTCAGTCGACTGCGCGCTCTTTCCTCGTCGCCCGGTCGCAGGGCCGCGTCGTCCCGTGGCAGGGGGTTGAGGAACATCCATGTCAGATCGTGCGCTAAGCCGACGTCGGCCCTGGTGGGCGGCTGACGGAGCGTCGGCGTCCGGACCCGCCTGAAGTCTTCCCGCAGATAACACCCTGTTATCTGCGGGAAAGGGACGCGTAACCTGCGGTGAAGTTCTCCGGCCGCTACGTAAAGCGGCCCTGTTATCTGTGGCAAAAGGGGAAGCGGTGCCCACCGTCGCACAGCTGCCGACCGGTAAGGCGCTGACCGTCCGGACGGCGGCCGACGTGTTCCTTGACTCGCTTGGCAACCCCAACACCGTGCGGAGCTACGCAACCGGGGTGGGCAAGACCGCCCAACGGCTCGGCGAGGGACGGCTGCTGGCGTCCGTGGCGGACGACGAGATCGGCGAGGCCCTCGAACTGTTTTGGGGCGCCGCCGCGGTGAACACCTGGAACGCCCGCCGGGCGTCGGTGCTGTCCTGGTGCCGTGAGCGTGGTCACGAGGCTCCGGCGGTCCCGGTGTGGGCGAGGCGGATGGCGGTTCCGGACTCCGAGACCCCGGCGCGCTCGCGTATGGCCATCGACCGGCTGATCGCGCGGCGTGAGGTGCACCTGCGGGAGAAGACGCCGTACCGGATGCTCTTCGAGACTGCGGGGAGGGCGGACGAGATCCTGGGCGTCAACATCGAGGACCTGGACTTCGCCGGGCGCCGCTGTCAGGTCAAGGCCAAGGGCACGAAGGCGAAGTCCCGCCGCCGGGGCCAGGCACGCGAGGATTTCGCGTTGGAGACCGTCTACTGGGACGCGGGCACCGCCCGGCTGCTGCCCCGCCTGCTGAAGGGCCGCAACCGGGGGCCGGTGTTCGTCACCCACCGCCGCGCCGGTCCAGGGAAGATCGTCAGCCCCCGGGACGTGTGTCCGGACACCGGGTTCGCCCGGCTCTCGTACGGGCAGGCCCGCGCCCTACTCGACGAGCACACCGCCGTACGCGGGCCGGGTACTGGCTGGGACCTGCACGAGTACCGCCACTCCTCCCTGACCCACCTCGGCGAGCAGGGCGCTTCCCTGCTGATGCTGATGGCGAAGTCCCGGCACAAGAAACCGGAGAACGTCCGCCGCTACTTCAAGCCCTCCCCGGAGGCCATCCCCGAGCTCACCAGCCTGCTTGCGCCGGGTGACAGCAGACGCTGAGTCACCCGGCAGCCGGAGTCAGGCCGTCAGGGCCGGCTTGAGTACGTCCTGGCACCACTGGCGGAAGCTGGTCGGCCCGGCGGTCTGCAGGGTGCGCTGCTCGGCGTCGTAGATGCCGGCGTTCTGGGCTGTGGCCATGTCGACCAGTCCCTGTGCGTATCCGTCGGTCATCCCGTACTGCAGCATCGTCGTCTTGTGTGCCTCGCTGCTGACCTGCTGGAAGCGGACCGGTCGTTCCAGGACCTCGGTCAGGACCTCGGCCATGCCGTTGGGGGACAGCGCGTCGGGGCCGATCACCGGGACGCTGCCCTGTCCGCTCCAGGAGTCGTCGAGCAGCAGGTCGGCAGCCGCCGCGGCGATGTCGCGGGTGGCGACGGTCGCGAGGGGGCGGTCCGCGGAGTTCGCCAGGAAGAACATCCCCTGGCTCTTGATCACCTCGACCTGGCCGAGCAGGTTCTCCATGAAGAACGGCATGGCCAGCGACCGGTAGTTCACGCCGGTGCTCTCGAACAGCTCGTCCATCGCGAACGCGGGTGACAGAAGCCCGGCGGGCTTGCCGTACGCACGGCCCAAGCTGGAGACGCCGATGACGCGCTTGACTCCTTGGCTCTTGATCGCGTCGCACGCCGGCCGGGTGAGGTCCAGGTAGTAGTCCTCGATGTTGTCGGCCTGGGGGTTCGGGGGCACCAACCACAGCACGCTGTCGGCGCCCGCGAACGCCTCGGCGACAACGTCGCTGTGGCCGTGCGACCCCTGGACGATCTCGACGCGCTCGCGGACCTGAGGGGGGAGGCGGGCGGGGTCGCGGGCGATCACGCGGATCGGCTGACTGCTGTCGAGGAGCCTGGCAAGGGTCTGGTGGCCGATCTGGCCAGTGGGGGCGGTGATGACGATCATGGAAACCTCCGGGAGGGATTGCTTCGAGGATGTGACAGTGCGCCTTCGGATCGTTGCCCGCCGACACCGTTTCCACTGATAACGAAAACACGTTATCACCGAGTCGGCAAACCGCTAACAAGCTTCCGTTAACATTGGAAACATGGAGACCGATCGCTCTGCCTCTGCGGACAGCCACCGTGCCCGGATCATCACCGCCGCAGCCCGGCTCCTCGCCGAAAGCGGCCGCGAAGCGGTATCGACCCGGGCAGTGAGCGCTGCGGTCGGCGTCCAGGCCCCGACCATCTACCGTCTCTTCGGCGACAAGCAGGGCCTGCTCGACGCGGTGGCCGCCGACGGGTTCGCCGCGTACCTGGACGAAAAGGCCGACCTCACGCCCAGCGGCGACCCGGTCGAGGACCTGCGCGCCGCATGGGATCTGCACATCGGCTTCGGCCTCGCCAACCCAGCCCTGTACGCCCTCATGTACGGCGAGCCCCGTCCCGACGCGAGTCCGCCGGCAGCGCTCGCCGCAGCCGAAGTCCTCGCCGCCCGCATCCACCGGATCGCCGCGGTGGGCAGGCTTCGGGTCGATGAGGAACGCGCCGCGCAACTCGTCCACGCCGTCGGCGTTGGCACGGTCCTCAGGCTGATCGCCACTCCGGAAGACCGACGAGATCTCACCGTGTCCGACCTGGCACGGGAAGCGGTCATCGCCGCGATCATCACAGACGCCCCCGCCCCGGCCGCGCCCGGGCCGGCCGGCGCTGCGGTCGCCCTCCGTGCAGTCCTCCCGCAGACTTCCGCACTGAGTGCCAACGAGCGCAGCCTGCTTACGGAATGGCTCGACCGCATCGCCAGATGCTGATACCCCTCCTCACTCGTCGTCGGTAGCGTCCGGATCGCGCAGCGGCCGCAGGCCGCCAGGCAGTTCGGGAAGCTGGAACGAGTACCGGCCGAGCATGTTGATGTGGTGCCGGACGAACGGGGAGAGACGGGCCACATCCTCGTCGCGGACATCGAACCCGTGCTCGCGCAGTTGCTGCACGGCGGCGTCCATGTACCGGGTGTTGAACAGCACCAGCGCGTTCAGCATCAGGCCCAGTGCGCCGATCTGGTCTTCCATGCCGTCCTGGTAGCGCTGGTAGAGCTGTCCGGCCTTGCCGTGGAAGATCTTCCGGGCGAGCGCGTGGCGGCCTTCCTGGAGGTTGGCCTGCACTTTGATCTTCCGCCGGTAACCGGGTTCGTCGGCCAGGCGCAGGATGTGCAGGGTCTTGGCGATCCGCCCGTAGTGGGCGATCGCGTCGCCCAGCGGGGTGGGTCGGCCGTCCCGGGACAGCATCCGGATCACGTCGTAGGCGCGCACGGCCCCGGTGTGGATTGAGCCGATGATCCGCAGGATGTCCTCCCAGTGCCGCTCGATCCGGACCAGGTCGACCCAGCCGCGGGCCGCGTCCTGGAACGCGCCGTAGTCCGCCGCCCGGTCGATGCGCCACATCTTCTGGTCCGGCAGGTCCGCCAACTGCGGCGCATAGGTGAACCCCGCCAACGTCAGGAGGCCGAACACAATGTCGGAGTACGAGGCGGTGCCTCCAGCAGGTCCAGGGCGTCATCGACCGTCCGGGTCGTCAGGTGCACCGTTGTGGCCAGCAGCGTCGCCAGACGCCGCGCGTCGCTGTGGCGCTTGAGCAGCGTGGCTTTGCCGTCCACGCCGTACCGCGACAGCTCCGCGAGGCGCCGTGGCGGTATGCCCGACACGTCCAGCTCACCCATGCCCAGGTCGGCGATTTCCTCCGCCCGGTCCAGGGACCACTTCATCTGCGGGCCCGACACCCGCACCGGCCCGCGTCGCAGCCGGTCCAGCTCCGAGACCCGCGAGCCGGCGGGCACCGTCAGCAGTGAGTCCAGCACTGCCCGCTGGCCGGAGTTCAGCAGCCCGTAGAGCGTGTCCCACAGCCGCTGGTTCGCCGTCTCCCGAACATTGCCCACCAACCGCGCCAGACGGCTTTCACCAGGAAGGAGCACCCGCCGCTCACGCAGTTACCCGGCCGCCGCGTCGAACAACGCCTTCGGCCCGTCCCCGGTCGTCCAGGCCCGCGCGTCCAGCCACTGGCTCAGCTCGGCCGAGACCTCGGCGAAGTCCCGCCAGCCCCCGGCTTCCTGGATCTCCCCGGCGTGGCTCCGGGCCGTCCCGTCCCGCTCCCCGTACTCCTTCAGGCACGACGGATCCGCGATCTCCAACTGCTCGGCCAGATACTCAGCCACCTCCGCCGGCACCTGCCGCGGGTCCGGCATGAACCGGCCCAAGTACCGCACGCTCGTGAGCTGGACCGCGTACCCGAGCCGATTGTGCGCACGCCGCTTGGCCTGCACCGCCTCCAGGTCCGCGTCGTCCAGAAAGAAGTACCGCTCCAACTCCGTACGGGACGGCGCCCCGACAAACGCGCCGTACCCAGCCTGCTCACCCGACAGAAACTCGACTGCCACAACAACTCTCCGAAGATCGACACCAGCGACCCACGAAGGCTCCGACACGCAATCACCCCAGGTCAAAGCGTCAATCAACGCCAAGAGGCTTAGCGCACGATCTGACATGGATGTTCCTCAAGCCCCCGGCAGGGCCGTGTCGTCCGGTTGCAGGGCCGGGCCGTCCGGTTGCAGGGCCGCGTCGCCCGATCCCAGGGCCGCATCGCCCGGCCGCAGGGCCGCCGGTCATGGCGTGTCCGCCGGGGAACGGTGGTGCCGGTCTTGCTCGATCCGCCCTGACTCCGGACCGTCCGACCGCCACGGCGTCACGCCACCCGCGCCAGATCGGCCCGCAGCACCTCGTGGGCCGGCGACGCGCCCGACACCAGGCGCTCCAGTTCCTCCACCACGATGCGGCCGAGCCGCTCCAGTTCGTTGCCCAGGGAGCCGGCGATGTGCGGGGTGAGGAACACGTTGGGCAGGTGGTACAGCGGGGAACCGGCCGGCAGCGGCTCCGGGTCCGTGACGTCGAGGACCGCGCTGAGCCGGCCGGAGACCAGCTCGTCGGCGAGTGCTTCGTGGTCGACCAGCGCGCCGCGGGCGGTGTTGATGAGCACCCCGCCGTCCCGCACCAGGGCGAGCCGGTCGCGGTCGAGCATGTGGCGGGTCTCGGGGATGTCCGGGGCGTGCAGACTCACGATGTCGCTCTGTCCGAGCAGGTCCTCCAGCGACAGCGACTCGGCGCCGAGGGCGGCGGCCTCGGCGGGGCTCACGTACGGGTCGTGCAGCAGGACCGTGAGGTCGAACGGCCGCAGCAGTTCCAGCAGTCGGCGGCCCACCCGGGACGCGCCGATGACACCGACCCGGCGGCCGAGGTTGCCGGTGGCCGCGGTCTGAGCGGGGCCCGGGTAGGCGTGCGTGCGCCGGAAGCGCTCGCGGTGGTCGAAGGCGTCCTTGCCCACGAGCAGGATCATCGCGAGCGTGTACTCCGCGACGGGCACGGCGTTGCCCGTCACCGCGCTGGACACCTTCACGCCGCGCTCCCACAGGGCGTCACCGACCAGGGAGCGCACGGACCCGGCCGCGTGCAGGACGGCGTCCAGCTTCGGGGCCGCCGCGAGGGCACCGGCGTCCAGATGCGGGCAGCCCCAGCCGGTGATCAGCACCTCGGCGGAGGCCAGTGCGCCGGCCGCGGCCGGATCCGTGAAGTCCCGCACGACCAACCCGGGATCGATGTCGGCCGTGCGCCTCAGCCGCTCCATCAGCGGCGGAGGAAAGAGCAGCGGGAGGTGAACCGGGTCCATCGCGAACACGGCCCGCGGCAGCTGAGGGCTGGGCATGACACTCCTGGAGCAGAGGATGGAAACAGTTTCAGAAAACGCCTTCTACCGTAGATCTGCCGGGAAGCGGTGGTCAATCGGCAGGGCCGGGGCGACAGCTGTCAGTAAGTGAGGGGGCCGGGGCCTCCGCCCCTCTGGACCCGGGATGAGCCGTGCCGGTAATCGGTTACTGACGTTTCAGTGCGCGGAGGTGGAGGCCGACTGCGCCACCATCGGTACCTGAGCCCCCGGTCGGCCACTTCGGCAACCGGTTCCCAAGCTTGTTGCCGAAACGAGGTTCCACTCGCCCCTGGTCAGGGGCGTCCCACCACCCGCCGGCGGCTTGATCGCGACGGCCGAAAACAGGACTCACCGGCGCTCTGGCTGATGACACCGAGGTTACGCAGTCTTTTCGAAAATTCGTCGAGGCTCTTGACGCGCCATCCCGACGGCAAGAAGCTCTGCCCCACGCACAACAACCGGTTGCCACGGCAGGCCGGAAAAGCAAGGAGGTGGTGCGTTCATGCACCCACATGCTGGTGCTTCCCTGAGCCGCCGCCGATTCCTCGCCCTCTCCGCGGCGGGCGCCGCGACCGGCACGGCGGCGCTGAACGGCTGCGCGATGCGGGTCTCCGGCGGCGTCAGCGGCGGCGGCGAGACGGTCACGCTGATGGTCAAGCCCGACGACATCTCCCCGGAGCTGATCAGACAGGCCCAGAAGGACATCGGCGTCAAGATCGTCACGGTGCGCTACGACATCACCAAGCTCATCGGCATGATGACCAACGGCACCCCGCCCGATCTGGTCCGCGGTGTCGGCGCCACCGACGCGCCCTACTTCGCGGCGCGGGACGTGATGGAGGACCTGGACCCCTACTTCGCCGGGAGCAGTGTCCTCAGGGTCGACGACCTGGACCCGGTCAACGACCTGTGGCGCTTCGACGGCCGTATCCAGGGCAAGGGCCCCCGCTACGGCATGGCGAAGGACTTCTCCCAGGACTCCATGTTCTGGTACAACACCGCCCTCTTCGACAAGGCGGGCGTCGACTACCCGCCCGAGACCGAGCCGGTCACCTATGAGGAGTGGCTGGAGAACGCCGAGCGGCTCACCCGGCGCAAGAGCGGCCAGACGACCGTCTTCGGCGGCAGCTACAACGGCGTGTCCACCCCCAACCTCCTGGCGAGCCTGACGGCCGCGGCGGGCGGGAGCCTGTTCAGCGACGACTTCTCCCGGGTGGACTTCACCACCCCCGAGGCCCGCAAGGCGCTGAACTGGTACATCGAGTACGGCCGGGCCAGGGTCGGCCCCAGCATCATCCAGCCGGACCCCAACGCCTGGGACGGTCCCACGTTCCAGGCGAACCGCATGGCCATGTCCAACTCCGGCTACTGGCTCGGCGGCCTGATCAACGCCGACAAGAAGCTGGCGCCACTCGCCCGCCTCGCCCCGGCTCCCATGTTCGAGGGCGGCCAGCGGGTCAGCCCCTGCCAGGCCGGCACCGGACTGTGGATGCCGAAGAAGGCGAAGAACAAGGACGCCGCCTGGCGGGTCTTCGAGTGGTTCTTCGGCGAGGGACCGGCCAAGGCCCGCGCCTCCAGCGGCTGGGGCATCCCCACGCTGAGGTCCCTGCGCCCGCTGATGCCGGCCCAGGAGGACTACCAGAAGCGCGTGCTGAAGGTGCAGAACGCCGAGCTGAAGCACTTCTCGGTGATCGCCTACACCCCCTACGCCACGGCGGACTCGCTCTACGCCCTCTTCAACCAGGAGGCCCCGGCCGCGATGAACGGCCGGATGTCCGTCGACACCCTGGCGGGCCGCCTGAATGCGGCCATGAACGAGCAGCTCAAGCGCGGTAAGGAGCAGGTGGGATGACGGTCGACCAGCTACCCGTCACGGGGCGGACCGGCCCGGCCGCGAGTGCCGGCCGCGCCACTCCGGCCGCCCAGCGGCCCCGGATCTCCATGACCGCGCGCAGGCATCGCGCTTTCTACCTGTTCACCGCGCCCTGGATCATCGGCTTCCTGCTGCTGACGATCGTGCCGATGGCGTACGCGCTGTGGCTGAGCTTCACCACGTACGACGGCATCTCGCCGCACTGGCGCTACGTCGGCCTCGGCAACTACACCGAGCTGTTCTCCGACCCGACGACCTGGAACTCCCTGGGCCGCACCGGCCTGTTCGCGATCACGTCGGTGCCGCTGTCGATCATCGCCGGGCTCGGGCTCGCCGTCCTGGTCAACCGGCCGGTCAAGGCGCGCGGGCTGTTCCGCACCCTGCTCTACCTGCCGGCCGTCGTGCCCCCGGTGGGTGTCGGCCTCACCTTCAAGGCGCTCTTCGACCAGAACTCCGGTGCCGCCAACGGCGTCATCACCCTGTTCGGCCTCGACGCGCTCGGCTGGCTCGCCGACCCCTACGCCCGCTACGTGCTGCTGATGAGCGTGCTGTGGGCGGCCGGAAACATCATGATCATCTCGCTGGCGGGGCTCCAGGACGTGCCCCGGGAACTCCACGAGGCCGCCCGGATCGACGGGGCGAGTGCCTGGCGGACCTTCCGCAGCATCACCGTGCCGCTGCTGTCGCCGGTGCTGCTCTTCCAGACCGTGACCGGCGTGATCGCCTCCGTGCAGACCATCATGCCGCTGCTGCTGTCACCGGACGGCACGACGGCCGGCGTCACCGCCCTGCCGCAGTCCAACTACCTGTACATGATGCACGTCTTCTCGCAGTACTTCGCGCTCGGCCGCTACGGCTACGCCTCCGCACTGCTGTGGGTGCTCTTCGTTCTGATCCTCATCGTGACCGGACTCATCTTCAAGTTCACGTCCGGCGTGGTGTTCTACAACGTCGACCCGGAGGCGAAGAAGTGACCGCCACCAGCCTGCCCCCGAACTCCGCGCCCCGGGTGCGGGTGCGCGCCAACCGCCTCGTCCTCTACACGGTCCTCGTCGCCCTCACCGGGCTGTTCATCGGCCCCTTCGGCTGGCTGGTCCTCTCCGGTCTGAAGACCCCGGCGGAACTGGCCGCCTCGCCCGTGCACTGGCTGCCCACCGACTTCCAGTGGCAGAACTTCGCCGACGCCTTCAACCTGATCGACTTCCTCGGCTACGCCCGCAACTCCCTGATCATCGCCCTGATCTACGCCGTGCTCGTCACGCTCAGCTCGGCCTGGGTCGGTTTCGGGTTCGCCCGTCTGGAAGCCCCCGGCAAGAAGACGCTGTTCGGCATTCTCATCGGCTCGATGATGCTGCCCCAGATGATCACCCTGCTGCCGACGTACCTGATCTTCGCCAAGCTCGGCATGGTCGACACGTACTGGCCGTGGGTGTTCTGGGGACTGGCCGCCGCTCCCTATCTGGTCTTCCTCTTCCGGCAGTTCTTCGCCGGGCTGCCCCGTGAGCTGGAGGAGGCCGCGATCGTCGACGGCTGCGGCTACGGCATGATCTTCTGGCGGATCTTCCTGCCGCAGTCCTGGCCGGTGCTGTCCGCGAGCTTCGTGATCGCCTTCACCTGGTCCTGGGGCGACTACATCGCTCCGCAGCTGCTGCTGTCGACCGACAAGTCGACGCTGGCCGTCGCCGTCATGACCACCTACGTGACGTCGGCCGGAACACCCGTCGCCAACCTCCAGGCCGCGGCCTCCGTGATGTACGTCGTGCCGATCCTGCTGATCTTCCTGATCGCCCAGCGCGGCTTCGTCGCCGGCATGTCCACGACCGGACTGAAGTGATCCCTCTTACCGAACCTTTTGCAAGGAGTTACGCATGAACGCGCCCCTGTCACGCCGAACCACCCTCCAGGCCGCCGGTGTCATCGCTGCCGCCGGCTTGGCCAGTAGCATCGCGGGCACCGCACAGGCCGCCGCGGCGGATGAGACCGGCACCACCGGCGACAGTGTGGTCATCCACCCGACGCTTCCGAAGGTGCCTGTCAACAACTCCTTCACCGTCAAGGTCCGGCCGCTCGGCGGCACCTGGCAGAAGCTCGGCGTCTACCTCGCCAAGCTCGCACTGATCGACGCGAACACCGGCAGCAACAGAGCCCAGAGCTCCTCCTGGGCCGCCTTCGACTTCTCCGGCACCGTCGAGGTCGAGGTCACGTACAACCCGGGCGGCGGCGAGAAGGTCCGCATCCGCCCGGACTCGTACGGCATCAAGCCCGAGGTGCTCGGCAGCACCGCGCGCTTCACCCTGGACCGGCCCCGCAACCTCGTCGTCCAGATCGACGACAAGATCTTCGACTGCCTGCACCTGTTCGCGAACCCGATCGAGCAGGACGTGCCCACCGAGGGCGACAAGAAGGTCATGTACTTCGGGCCCGGTCTGCACACCCACCCCGACCGGACCCTGAAGGTGCCCAGCGGCACCACCGTCTACCTGGCCCCGGGCGCCGTCCTCACCTCCAGTGTGATCTTCGAGGGCGTGGAGAACTCCCGGCTGATCGGCCGCGGCGTGGTCTACGACACGACCGGCGGCGCGGTCTTCGTCCGCAAGTGCGAGAACGTCACGATCGACGGCGTCACGATCCTCAACCCCCGGTACGAGAACATCAGAGTCGCCGAGTCCAGAAACCTCACCATCAGGAATCTGCGTGCCTTCAGTCACCAGGGCTGGGGCGACGGCATCCAGCTCTACTGCTCCGAGAACGTCACGATCGACGGCTGCTTCCTGCGCACCTCCGACGACTGCGTCGCCCTCTACACCCACCGCTGGGACTTCTACGGCGACACCCGCAACATCACCGTCAAGAACTGCTCCCTCTGGGCCGACGTCGCCCACCCGATCAACATCGGCGTGCACGGCAATTCCGACACCCCGGAGGTGCTGGAGAACCTGCGCTACGAGAACATCGACATCCTCGACCACCGCGAGCCGCAGGTGACCTACCAGGGCGCCATCGCCTTCATGGTCGGTGACAGCAACATCGTCCGGGACGTCAGGTTCGACGACATCCGCGTGGAGGACTTCCGCTGGGGCCAGCTCATCCACATGCGGGTCGAGTACAACCCGAAGTACAACACGTCGGCAGGCCGCGGCATCGAGTCCGTCTACATCAAGGACCTCAGTTACAACGGCGAGAACGCCGACCTCTCGATCATCGCCGGCCTCGACGCGGAGCACGCGATCAAGGACGTCACCTTCGAGAACCTCCGCGTCAACGGCAGGGTGATCGCCGACAGCACGGGCAAGCCGAAGTGGTACCTGGCCTCGGACGGCGTGCCTATGTTCGTCAACGAGCACGTGACGAACCTCAAGTTCCTCACCACCGCCGAGGCCGCGGCGGCCGCCGCGTCATGACCACCGTCCCCGTGAGAAGCACTCCTGCGAGCGTCCCCATGAGCACCCCCGCACCGAGCCGCCGGGGCTTCCTCGGCGGCGCGGCCGCCCTGCTGCTGGTGTCGGGCGCGAGCGGCCTGCTCGCGTCCGGCACCGCCCGGGCCGCCGCCCAGGACGGCACCACCGGGCTCCGCGCCTTCACGCACCCCGGGCTGCTGCACAGCGCCGACGACCTGGCCCGCATGAAGGCCGCGGTCGCCGCGAAGGAATCCCCGATCCACGACGGCTATCTCGCGCTCGCGGCCCACGCGCGCTCGAAGGCCACCTACGCCATCCAGAACACCGGCCAGATCACCTCCTGGGGCCGCGGCCCCACCAACTTCCAGAACCAGGCCGTCGCCGACTCGGCCGCCGCCTACCAGACCGCGCTGATGTGGTGCGTCACGGGCGAGCGGGCGTACGCCGACAAGTCCCGCGACATCCTCAACGCCTGGTCGGCGTCCCTGACGGCCGTCACCGGCGCCGACGGGCCGCTCGGCGCGGGCCTCCAGGTCTTCAAGTTCGTCAACGCCGCCGAACTGCTGCGGCACAGCGGCTACGACGGCTGGGCGAAGGAGGACATCGCGCGCTGCGAGGAGTCCTTCCTGCGCGTCTGGTATCCGGCGATCTCCGGCTACATGCTCTACGCCAACGGCAACTGGGACCTGACGTCCGTCCAGTCGATCCTGGCCATCGGCGTGTTCTGCGAGGAGCCCACCCTCTTCGAGGACGCGCTGCGCTTCGCCGCCGCCGGCGCGGGCAACGGCAGCGTCCCGCACCGCATCGTCACGGACGCGGGACAGGGCCAGGAGTCCGGCCGCGACCAGGGCCACGAGCAGCTCGCCGTCGGACTGCTCGCGGACGCCGCGCAGGTCGCCTGGAACCAGGGCGTCGACCTGTACGCCTTCGACGGCAACCGGCTGCTGAAGAACGTCGAGTACGCCGCCCGCTACAACCTCGGCGGCGACGTGCCGTTCGTCCCGGACCTGGACCGCACCGGCAAGTACGTCAAGAAGTCCGTCTCCGCCGTCGGGCGCGGAAACCTGCCGCCGATCTACGAGATGGCCTACGCGCACTACGCCGGAGTCCGGGGCCTCGACACCCCCTACACCAAGGCGGCCGTCTTCCGCGGCACGGGCGGGGCCCGCGTCGTCGAGGGCAGCAACGACGACCTGCCGAGCTGGGGCACTCTCACCTTCGCGGGGACGAAGGGCCCGTCCCCGGCCGGGCCCACGGCTCCGGCCGGTGTCACGGCGGTGGGCGGCGACAAGTCCGTCACCGTGACCTGGGTGCCGTCGGCGTGGGCCGAGTCGTACACGGTCCTGCGCGCCACCAGTGCCGACGGACCGTACGAGACGATCGCGACCGGCCTCGACAAGCCGGCCCACACCGACCGTGACGCCCGCGCGGGCAGGCCCTCCTACTACCGGATCACCGCGACCAACTCCCAGGGGGTCAGCGCCCGTTCGGCCTGGGCGGCGGCGGTCCCCGGGCTGCCCGATCCCTGGGAGACGCGGGACGTCGGGGACGTGAGGATCCCGGGCTCGGCCGTCTTCGACGGCGAGCGGTTCGTGCTGGAGGTGTCCGGCACCGCCGACACCCACCGCCTGGCGTACCTGCCGCTGCGCGGCGACGGCACGATCACCGCGCGGATCGTGTATCCGCTCAGCTCCCAGTACTCCAGGATCGGCGTCACCGTCCGGGCCGGCCTGGACGCGGACGCGGCGCACGCCGCCATGCTGATCCAGGGCCTGCCGCTGCACACCTGGAGTGGCGTGTGGTCCGTACGGCCCAAGGCGGGGGCCGGGGTCAAGGGCACCGGAAGCACACCCGTGCCGCCGACCCAGCAGCAGGCGATCACCACGAGCGCGGGCTTCCCGATCTCCTCCTTCGGCACGCTGCCCGAGTCGGCGACCCCGCTTCAGGCTCCGTACGTCGAGGGCGCGGGTGACGGCTACCGGATGCGCATGCCGTACTGGGTCCGCGTGACCCGCCGGGGCGGCCGCTGCACCGGCGCCATCTCCCCGGACGGCATCCGCTGGACCGAAGTCGGGTCCAGTTACGTCGAGTTGGGCGTCACCGCGTACGTCGGTCTCACCCTCACGTCCTGCCTCGGCGTCGACGAGTCGTACGCCGAGACCGGCACCGGCGCCTTCGACAACGTCAGCGTCGTCTCCCGGACCGCCGGCGAGGTCTGGTCCGTGCCCCGCCCGGCCACCGCCGCCGGCGACCTGCGGGCCACCGCGGGCGCCGACGCGGTCGAGCTGGCCTGGACCGACCCGGACCTCTCGGCCCGCTACAAGGTGCTGCGCGCCGCCGCGGCCGACGGCCCCTACGAGACGATCGCCACCGGCATCGGCGCGGTCGGCTTCGGCACCCGTGTCCGGTACGCCGACGCCACCGGCACACCCGGCACGACGTACCACTACGCCGTCGCCAAGACCAACTGTGCCGGACGTGGCCCCCTGTCGGAGTCCGCCACGTCGACGATGCCGACACCCGCCGAGCCGCAACTTGCCTCCGCCACCAAGGCGTTCGCCAACAAGGGCGTGCCCTTCAAGCACCTCCTGCGCGCCTCGCACGAACCGATCCGGTTCACCGCGGACGGGCTGCCCGACGGCCTGCGCGTCGACCGGCGCACCGGCCTGATCTCCGGAACACCCACGCAGACGGGCGAGTTCGAGGTCACCACCAGCGCGGGCAACGCCGCCGGCGACGCCACCGGCACCCTCACCCTCACGGTCGGCACCCCGCCGCCCGCGCCCTGGACCTACGGCGACCTGGGCGACGTCATCCTCGACGACCGCGCCTACGGCACCCTCGGCGTGGTCGCCGTCCGCACCCCCGGCAGCACCGCCCACCAGGACGGGACCTTCGTGGTGCGGGGCGCCGGGACCGACCTCACGGTCAACAACCAGGGCATGACGGGCCAGTTCGTACGACGGCCCGTCACCGGTGACTGCGAGGTCACCGCCCGCCTGCTCTCCCGCGCCGGAGCCACCGGCGACCGGGTCGGCCTGCTCATGGCCAAGTCCCTGTCGCCGTTCGACCAGGCGGCCGGGACGATCGTCACCGGCGGCACGAGCGCCCAGCTGATGCTGCGCACGACCGTCGCCGCGCGGTCCACCTTCACGGGCAACGCGGCGGTCACCGCCCCCTGCCTGCTGCGGCTGAAGCGCACCGGGACGCGCTTCACCGCGTCGGTCTCGTCCGACGACGGCGCCACCTGGACCCCCCTCGCCGAGGGAGACATCCCCGGCTTCGGTGACGCCCCCTACTACGTGGGCCTCGTGGTCTGCTCCCGCAGCCCCCTGACCCACAGCACCACCGAGTTCGACGAGGTGAGCATCACCCCCATGTAGTCCTCCACGGATCGGAGAACCCCACATGAGCCGCACTTCCCCCCACACGCACGACGAGGGCGGCCAGGTGAGCCGCCGCGGTCTGCTCAAGACCGCCGGCGGCCTCACCGCGGCCCTCGCCCTCGGCGCCACCGCCACCGCCACCACGGCGAACGCGGCCCCGGCGACCTTCACCCACCCCGGCATGCTGCACAACGCCGGCGACATCAACCGCGCCAAGGTCAGAGTCGCCGCGGGCGACGACCCCTGGGCCTCCGGCTGGCGCAGACTGACCGCCAACTCCCACTCGGCGTCCAGCTGGACGCCCCGCCCCACCGCCACGATCATCCGCGGCGGCACCGGCGAGAACTACCCCCAGCTCTACAACGACATCCACGCCGCCTACCAGAACGCGCTGCGCTGGCACGTCGGCGGCACCGCCGCGAACGCCGACTGCGCGGTGCGCATCCTCAACGCCTGGTCGTCCACGCTCACCAGCATCACCGGCAACGCCGACCGGTACCTGGCCGCCGGCATCTACGGCTGGCAGTTCGCCAACGTCGCCGAACTCATGCGCGGCTACGCCGGGTTCGACCTGGGCCGCTTCAAGACGATGATGCTCAACGTCTTCTACCCGCTGAACGACCGGTTCCTCCGCGAGCACAACGACGCCTGCATCACCAACTACTGGGCCAACTGGGACCTGTGCAACATGGCCTCGATCATGGCCATCGGGATCCTGTGCGACGACGGCGCCAAGTACGACCAGGCGGTCACCTACTTCAAGAGCGGCGGCGGCAACGGCCAGATCCAGCGGGCCGTGCCGTTCCTCTACCCGGGCGTCGAGGGCTACGACCTCGGCCAGTGGCAGGAGTCCGGCCGCGACCAGGGCCACACCGTCATGGGCATGGGCCAGATGGGCGCCCTGTGCGAGATGGCCTGGAACCAGGGCGACGACCTGTACTCCTACGACGGCCGCCGCTTCATGAAGGCCGCCCAGTACGTCGCCAAGTACAACCTGAACATGAACGTGCCCTACACCACCTACACCTGGGGCAGCGGCCAGACCTGCTCCCAGCAGTCACAGACCGTGATCGGCTCCGGATCCCGCGGCCAGGTCCGCCCGGTGTGGGCGATGCTCCACTACCACTACGGCCGGCGCCTGCTCCTCGACGACAAGTACATCGCCCAGATGTGCTTCTCCGTCGCCCCCGAGGGCGGGGGAGGTGACTACGGCACCACCAGCGGCGGCTTCGACCAGCTCGGGTTCGGCACGCTGATGTACGCCAAATAGCCGTCAAGCCGGTTCGTGCACCGGAATACCGGTGGACCATGTGGTGCTCTGGTAGCACCGGTGCACGAGCGCGGCGAAGGGCTGGTGGGCAGATGACGGCAGGCCAGACGGATCCCGTGGTCAGGAGCCCGTACGGGGCCGTACGCGGCAGATACGAGCGGGGAGTCGCGGTCTTCCGCGGCATCCCGTACGCGGCGCCCCCGTTCGGCCCCCGCCGCTTCCGCCCGCCCGTGCCCCTCCCGCCCTGGGACGGCGTCCACGACGCCGGCGCCTTCGGCCCCACCCCGCCGAAACCCCCGTACTCCGAGGCCTTCGCGCACTACCTGTCCGATCCGGTCGTGCCGGGCGACGACTGCCTCAACCTCAACGTCTGGACCCCGGAGCCCGATCCCGGAGCCCGGCTCCCCGTCCTCGTCTGGCTGCACGGCGGCGCCCTGACCAGGGGCTCGTCCGCCGTCCCCGTCTACGACGGCCACGCCTTCGCCCGCGACGGCGTGGTGTGCGTCTCGATCAACTACCGACTGGGCGTGGAGGGCTACGGACTGTTCCCGGACACGCCCCCGAACCCGGGCCTGCGCGACCAGATCGCCGCCCTGACCTGGGTGCACGAGGCCATCGAGGCCTTCGGCGGCGACCCCGGCCGCATCACCCTCTTCGGTCAGTCCGCCGGGGCGATCAGCATCGGCGCCCTCATCGCCGCCCCGCAGACGCAGGGGCTGGTCCGGCGGGCGGTCCTCCAGAGCGGGCCGCCCGAGGCGTCCGAGCGGGCCAAGGTACGGCGGATGGTGCGCCGTATGGCCTCCCGGCTGAAGATCCCCGCCACCGCCGAGGCCTTCGCCGCCGTCGACCGCGACCTGCTGCTGCACACCCAGGCCGAGGTGGGCAAGCTCAGCAGCCCGGTGGTCGGCGGCCCCGCCTTCGGCATCGTCATCGACGGCGACACCGTCCCGCGCGACCCCCTGGAGGCCCTCACCGAGGGCGGCGCCGCCGCCGGCGTCGAGCTGATGATGGGCTGGACCCGCGACGAGTACCGGCTGTGGCTGGTCCCGGGCGGCCTCATGGACCGCGTCGACCGCCTCGGAGCCGTCGCCTTCGCGGCAGCCATGGCCCGCTGCCACTGCGGCAGCGAGGTCCCGCGCGGCTACCGCGCCCTGCACCCCGAGGCGCGCACGGCGGACATCGTCGGCCAGCTCGTCACCGACCATCTCCTCCGCATCCCCCTGCACCACCTGGCCGACGCCCGTACGGAACCCTCGTACGTCTACGAGTTCGCCTGGCCCTCGAACCTCCCCGACCTCGGCTCCTGCCACGCGCTGGAGCTCGGCTTCGTCTTCGACACCGGCGAGGCCCCCGAGTCCCGCAAACTGGCCGGGGAGGGCGCCCCGCAGGACCTGGCCGACGCGATGCACGCCGCGTGGGTGCGCTTCGCCAGGGACGGCGACCCGGGCTGGGAACGCTGGGACGCGGCCCACCCGGTGCGGGTCTTCGGAGACCGCGCACCGGATGCCGAGAACGGCGTGGCCTACACGGCGTACGGGCCCCGCGACCGCGAACTCGCCCTGTGGGCGACCGACGCCGCCGCCGTCACTCTTGAGGAGCCAGTGCCGACAGGAAGGCGGTCCAGGTGGCGGGGGTGATGGTGAGGTGGGGCGTGGTGGGGGTCTTGCTGTCGCGGATGTGGACGGCGGTGGACTGAGCTGACACTTCGACGCAGTTGCCGCCCTCGTCGCCGCTGTAGCTGGACTTGAACCACTCAGGTGCGGTGCTGCTCATGCCTCTCCCAGAAGACGGTCCAGCAGGTCCCTCGTGTCCTCGGGGGTGAGGGCCTGTGACCGCAGCATCGCACACTTCTGCGTAAGGATCGCCACCTCATCCGGGTCGGCGATGAGCTGGCTGCCGCGCTGGTTCTCCGCGTAGGCGAGCCGCTGGTGTTCGGGCGTTTCCAGCAGGACAAACGGACCGTTGAGGCCCGCGTGACTGGTCCGATTCATCGGCAGGACCTGGAACATGAGACCCGGCAGTTCCGAGCACGCGCGCAGGTGCCGCAGTTGCTCGATCCAGACCTCCCTGCCGCCGATGGGTGCTCGTAAGACCGGCTCCCAGACCACGAAGCAGGTGATGGGCGGGTTCTTGCCTTGCAGGATCCCCTGGCGTTCGATGCGCGCCGCCACCAACTGGGCGATCGTGTCCTCGTCGTAGAACGGCACGCGGCTGCGGAACACCGCCCATGCATACGGCTCCGTCTGGAGCAGGCCCGGCAGCACCTGGTTCTCGTAGGACGAGATCGCGATCGCCTCTCGCTCCCGATCCAGGAACTCCTCCGCCCACAACGGGATGAGATCCACCTCCGGCATCTCCGACAACGCAGCCACCAACGCCCCCTTCGTATCCAGGAGTTGGTCCAACTGCTCCGCGAGATCCATCTTCAGTGGCCGTCTGCCCTGCTCGATGGACGCGATCTGCTGCTCGCCGACGACGAAGATCTCCCCGAGGGACTTCTGCGTGTACCCGGCCGCCTCCCGGAAGAGGGCGAGCAACGCGCCCACCATCCTCATCGCCGAGGCGTTCCTGCGTGACCGTCGTGACCGTGTCGTGGTGCTCATGGCGGCGAACTCCCCACCCGCGCGCGTACTTGCACTGTTGCGCGCACGTACAACATGGCTGTACGAGTGCGCGCTCTGTTCCATGATGGCCACGGAGTGTGACCGTCGTCCCGTGAATGACGAAACTCCACTTCTGTTCCAACCTCCGTCCCCACGCGAGCGGTTCTACCGCCGGGAGCGCCAGTCCGTCCCGGCCGCACGCGCGTTCGCACGCGACGCGCTCCAGGACTGGGGCGCGTACGCGCGGGCGGACGACGTGCTGCTCTGTGTGAGCGAACTGGCGACGAACGCGCTGGTGCACGGCGTGCCGCCCGGCCGTGGGTTCCTGCTGAGGCTGGTGCCGTACGACGAGGACGGTGGCGTACGGGTCGAGGTGCACGACAGCGGTGACGGCGTGCCGGTGTTGCCGCGGCAGGACGTCCATGAGCCCGGCGAGGGCGGACGGGGTCTGTTGCTGGTCTCGGAGTTGGCGGACAAGTGGGGCGTGGGGGCGAGGTGCCCGGGCAAGATCGTGTGGTGTGAGTTCGAAGGCCGTGGCCGCTGCGGTGGCGACGGCAAGACCTCGAAGGCAACTGGGGCACTGGTTGGTCGGGGCAGGGTTGCTGTACACCGGCTTCACCGTGGGGGGTAGCTTCAGCAGGCCGGCTGGTCGGGCGTCTCCTGCCGGATCGTATGGAATGGATGGGAAGGTACGTTGTGCCGATCGTGTGCATCGCGGCGTCGGTGCTGCTGCAAGCCGGGGTGTTCGGCTACATCTCCGGACGGCTGGACGCCACAGCGAGCCTGACCCTTTCCTGTACAGGGTTCGGAGTCGCGGCCGTGCTGTTCAACGCCGCGCTGCTCGTGCGCCGGGCGCGGCGCGGACCGGCCGCCGCTTCACCGAAGGCCACAGGGCTGCTCGCGCTGATGAACGTGGTCACAGCGGTCACCTTTCTGGGCTTCTACGCCTCGTTGAGCTGGGTGCCCTCCGCGCTCGCCACCGGGGTCGAGACGGCAATCGGGCCGGCCGTCCTGGCCCTGCTCGGGCTGGCCGGGTACGGGCGTCGCGCCACCAGGCAGGGCTGGGCGGCCGCCGCCGTGTTGCTCCTGCTCGGCCTCGGCATCGCCTGGAGCTTCACCGGCACCGGCGGGATCCAGCCGTCGGCCGGGACGGCCCTCGGGCTGGCTCTGGTGGTCGGCGCCGGCACCGGGGCCGCCGTACTGGCGCTGATCTCAGCCGAGTTGGGGAGGCGCGGCATCGACCCCGTGTACGTGACCGCCCACCGCTTCCACCTCACCTACCTGTGCGGTGGGGCACTCCTGGTGGCGGTCGGCGGCCCGAGTCGCCGGTGGGTGGCCGAGCCGACCGACGTGCTCCTGCTGGGCGTGCTGGCGGTGGCTGTCCCGCTGTTCCTGCTGCAGGCCGGTCTGCAACGCGCGGACCCGATGGTGGCCATGGTGCTGCTGACCACCCTGCCCGGCGCCACGTACCTCGCCGAGACCGTCTTCCACGGCGGGTTCAGCGCCACGTCGCTCGCGCTGATCTGCTGCCTGATCGTCGTGGCCCCGTGGTACGCCCGGCTGTCCAGGCGGGAAGCAACGGGCGCCCGCGGTCGGGACGTACAGCAGCGAAATACGGCACCCACCGCTACCACAGGCACCTGAAGCCGCCTCCTAGGCGCGGAGCAACAGCATCACACCTGCGACCACCGTGGCGAACAGCACCGCGGCGACGCCGTGGGCGAGGCGGTGGTGGCGCAGGAAGGGGAGGAAGCGGTCGGCGGCGTACCGGCCGGGGCCGGTCAGGGCCAGCGAGGCGGAGGCCACGGTCAGGAGCAGCTCGTACTCGATGCCCTCGGGTGCGAAGAAGCCGCCGTCCCACTTCACGGCCATCGCGTTGATCATGGTGCCGACGATCGCGGCCCCCGCGAGTGGCGTGAGCAGGCCGTGCGCCAGACCGAGTCCCCCGAGGGTCTCGCTGAGCCCGGCCACGACGGCCATCGTCCTGCCCTGCGGGTAACCGACCGTTGAGAAGAACTGGCCTGTGCCGTCCAGGCCCGCGCCGCCGAACGATCCGAACAGCTTCTGCGCGCCGTGCGCCGCCATGGTGAGGCCGACGGCCAAACGCAGCAGCAGAAGACCGACGTCGTACGCGTGTGGGGGCGCGCTGTGTCCACTCCGTGGGTCGAGCGCCGTGTCTCGGCCGGGGGAGAGCGTGGTGGAGGGAGGCATGGGGTTCTGTTCCTTGTCTCGGTGCGCTTGAGCGGGGTCGTCGTCAGCCTTGTTCGAGCTTCGCCAGTTCCGCCTGGTACCACGCGCCGACCTCGGCGAGGATCGCCCCCTGGGGCAACGCCCAGTCGGGGGACCACTCGGCCAGAGTGGCGAGCACCGTGTTGGGCACGCTGCCGGCGTGGGCCATGCGATCGACCGCGATATCGTGCGCGTACTTGTTCTGCCCGCCCACCGCGTCCGCGACGAACGCGGTCCTGAGACCGTCGGCCTGCATGTCTACGATCGGGTAGGCCAGGCAGATCTCGGTCCACAGGCCGCACATGACGAAACGGCGGCGGCCGGTCTTCAGGACCGCCTGGCGGAAGGCGTCGTCGTCCCAGGCGTTCATCGTGGTGCGGTCGATCTCGGGAAGGTCCGGGATCTCCTGACGCAGCTCCTCAGCCGTGGGGCTGTTGACGCCCGACTCCACACCGACCGTGCTCAGGACGACCGGGATCCCCGCCTTGACCGCGAAGCGGGCCAGCACTCTCGCGTTGAGCATCATCAGCTTGGTGTCGATGGAGTGGACCCCGGCGACCATCTCCGGCTGGTAATCGATGAGCACCAGCGCGGAGTTGTCGTACATGAACAGCTCGCCCGTCGCCCGGCCCTTGGACGCTGCGGCAGCGGCCTGTGGCGCAATCATCGAGGCGGTCACAGCGGCAGCGGCTCCACCCGTGGCAGCCATCACACCACGGCGGCTGAAGTGCTTGGTCATCAAAGCTCTCCCTGCGAAGGATTCGTCCAGCACCGCAGCCTCATGGCCACAGCGCTCTCGCGACCACCGACCGGGAGCGCTGTAGCTGACACGTCACCCATGTGCTCGCGGTGGCTCTTGATCGAGTCGGTCCGAGGGCTCCATCCTTGGTCGCGCCACTGATCCGGGTCCATGACGCACTTCGCCCGTTTCATGAACCGATCGGCTAACGCTGCTGATCAGCGCGTACCATCGGGCGGAGCCAGGCCACCACAATCACCGCATGCCCGCCGGGGTAGGAGTCACCGTGGACCTCAACCTGCATCTCGTGCGCTACCTCGCCGCGGTCATCGACGAGGGCCACTTCGGCCGCGCGGCGGAACGGCTCTACATCAGCGCACCCTCGCTCAGCCAGCAGGTCCGCAAACTGGAGCGTGCGCTCGGCGTCGAGCTGGTGGACCGCTCCGCGCACCCGGTGCGCCCCACCCCGGCCGGCGAACGCTTCCTGGCCGAGGCGCGTGACGCGCTCGCCGCGGCCGACCGGGCTGTCGCCGCCCTGGAGGCCCACCGCCACGAGCTGGCCACCACGCTCCGGGTCGGTTTCATCACCGGTGCGGTCGGCCGGTTCACCCCGCACGTGTTCGACGAGTTGCGCCGCGAGGTCCCGGACGTATCCGTTCGGTTGATGGAGCTGCCCTGGCCACAGCAGGCCTCGGCCGTACGCGACGGCGTCGTCGACGCGGCGCTGGTACGGCCCCCGATCACCGAAGCGGCCGGCCTGCGCCTGGATGTGGTGCGCCACGAAGCCCGGGTCGTGGCACTGCCCGTTACGCACCGCCTCGCGGCTCACGCGGAGGTCTCGCTCACCGACCTGGACGGCGAGGTCCACGTCACCTACGACGAGGCCGATCCCGCGTGGGTGCGCTGGGGCGCCTGCGATCCACGCCCCAGCGGGGCTCCCGTCCGCTACGGCCCGTCGGTCCGCACCATCGACGAGTTGCTGGAGGTCGTCGCCACGGGGCAGGCCGTCGCGATCACCGGCGCGTTCGTCGACGGCTGCCACCGCCATCCCGAGGTCACGCTCGTCCCGGTTGCCGGGGCCGAGCCGTGCCCGATCTCGCTGTGCACCCGCACGGACGACAGCTCACCGCTTGTCGCCGCACTGCGCCGAGCCGTGCACCGACTGCGCGCCAACGACCCGACGCAGCCCAGTAGTTCGCGGGAACCCCAGCCGGAGGCAGTGCCCGTCCCCACCCGTTCCGATCGGTGACGCTACCGACTCCAGTGGGCCGGCGGCGGCCCCACCGAGTCCCGCACCACGACGTGCGTGCCCAGCAGCAGGTGCTCGTCCGGAGCACCCGGCGTGTGTTCGAGGGCCGTGCGGACGGCGAGGCGGCCGAGTTCCTCGTAGGGGACGTGGACCGTCGTCAGGGCGGGGTGCAGGTCACGGGCGAAGGGGATGTCGTCGTAGCCGGCGAGGGAGACGTCGCCGGGGACGCTCAGGCCCGCCTCGTGCAGGGCGGTGAGGGCACCCGCCGCGACCATGTCGGTGGACGCCACCACGGCCGTGAAGTCGAGGCCGTCCTTGAGGGCTTGCTGCATCAGGCGGTGGCCCGCGTCCCGGGTGAAGTCGCCGTGCAGGAGGAGGGCCGGGTCGGGGGTCAGGCCCCGGGCCCGGTGGGCCGCGAGATAACCGCGTTCGCGGCCCAGGGCCGTGGTGTGGTCCGTCCGGCCGCCGAGGAACAGCACCCGGCGGTGGCCCTGGGCGAGGACGTGGGCGACCAGCGTGTAGGCGCCGCCCTCGTTGTCGTACTCGATGACGGCCACCGGGGCGCCGGGGTCCAGTGGCGGTCTGCCGCAGAGGACCAGGCGGGAACCGGCCGAGGCGAGGGAGTCGGCCATGCGGTGGGTGCGCTCGCGGTACTCGGGGGTGTCGGCCGTGCCGCCGACCAGGATCACGGCGGCGGCGCGCTGGGCGCGCATCATCTCGACGAACTCCAGCTCGTGCCGGACGTCGCCCTCCGTGCTGCACACCAGGCAGAGGTGGCCGAGGCGGGTCGCCTCGCGTTCGACGCCGTGTGCCATGTGCGCGAACGACGGACCGGTGATGTCCTCCAGCACGAAGGCGAGCGTGGGCGTGCCGACGCCCGCGATCGCCTTCGCCCGCGCGTCCGCCACGTAGTCCAGCTCGCGGACGGCCCGCATGACGCGCCCGCGCGTCGCCGCGCTCACCGGGTACACGCCGCCGAGCACCCGGGACACCGTCGACGCCGAGACCCCCGCGCGGGCCGCCACGTCCCGGATGGTGCTGCGGCTCGCGTCCCCGCTCTTCCTCGTCATGACTGCCTCGTCTCTCCGGGCGCCGGTCCGCACCCACCCCTCGGGAACTGCGGCAACACCATGGCAACCGGTTCCCTGGACGGAGGCTAGCAGTGGGGAGGGGAGGGGGAGGAGTGCTGTGCGCGGACCGGTGTCAGACATTCCGGGGTGAACGGCCGCCATGACGGTCAAGGCCGCAAGGCGCCCTGGTGCCGCTTTGCGTACGACCAGGTCACCGCGGTCATCAGGGCCGGGACGGCGAACAGCGGGGCGAAGGCGAACGCCCAGACGGTCTGTGCCGTACCGCTCGACATGTACGTCTGGCTCTCGACGGTGAAAGCGACCACGAGTTGCCACAGTGCCACCAGGACCAGGGCGCCCGAGGCGGTCCAGGCCAGCGGGGTGAGGACCCTGGGGCGCAGCGGCCTCCACCGGTCGCTGACGAGCAGCAGCGGAAACAGAGCGGCCAGCTCGGTGAGGACGGAGAGGCCGACGACGTATGCGATGCCCCAGCCCGGGATGTCGAAGACGTCGCGCAGCACTTGGTCGCTGTAGCCCACATGGACACCGGATGCCATGGCGATGCGCCACAGGCCGGACGGGACTGCGCACCAAGCGATGGCGTGGGCGGCGCGGCGAGCCCAGACGGGTGCGGGTGCGGGTGCGGTGGCGCGGAGAGGGGCGGTCGCTGTCGTCATGACGTACATGCTGGCCCTGGACCCGGCGGCCACGCCTCGTCCGCTACGGCGGACCGTATCCGCCCCGCGGATGAGGGCGCACCCGCTGAGGGAGGACCTGAGGAGGGCTCAATCGCCGGACGTCACCGGCGCCTACCACGTCCGCAACTCCGAGAAGCTGTCGCGTGCGGCGCGGGAGACCGCCGTCAGCCGCTGAACCCGGCGATGTCCGAGATCGCCTCCGGGCCGACCCGGCAGCAGCCGCCGATCAGGCGGGCGCCGGACTGCTGCCAGCCCTTCACCTGGTCGGCGGTGAAGGTGGAGCGGCCGGTCCAGGCGCGGGCGTCGGCGTCCCAGGTCTCGCCGCTGTTGGGGTAGACGACGACCGGCTTGCCGGTGACCCGGGCCGCGATCGCGGCGGCGGTGTCCGCGTCCTCGGGCGCGCAGCAGTTCACGCCGACCGCGATCACCTCGTCCGCGTCGGCGGCCAGGGCGAAGGCCTCCTCCAGCGGCTGCCCGGCGCGCGTGCGGCCACCGGCGACGGAGTACGTCAGCCAGGCCGGCACTCCGAGCCCGCGCACCGCGCGCAGCAGTGCGGTGGCCTCGTCGGCGTCGGGGACCGTCTCCAGGGCGAGGACGTCGGGGCGGGCCGCGGCCAGCACCTCCAGGCGGGGGCGGTGGAAGCGCTCCAGTTCGTCGACCGTGAGGCCGTAGCGCCCCCGGTACTCGGAGCCGTCCGCGAGCATCGCCCCGTACGGGCCGGCCGAGGCCGCCACCCACAGGGGGCGGGAGACGTGTGCGAGCCGGGCCGCGTCACGCGCCAACTCGACGCTGAGAGCCATGAGTCCGGCCGCCTGATCGTGGTCGATCCCGCGCTTGGCGAAGCCCTCGAACGTGGCCTGGTAGCTGGACGTGATCGCCACGTCCGCGCCCGCCCGGAAGTAGGCGAGGTGCGCCTCGGTGATCGCCTCCGGCTGCTGCGCGAGCAGCCGCGCCGACCACAGCTCGTCGCTCAGGTCGTGCCCGGCCGACTCGAGCTGGTTGGACATGCCGCCGTCGAGGACGACGGTCCCGGTGGCGAGGGCTTCGGCGAGGGTGAGGGTGCTGGTCATAAGAACGACCGTAGTCGAGACCCGGCGGCGGACCCCAGCCGATTGTGTCCAGTCCATGAACAGGTCGCCCAACATGTGGGACAGCGGGTTACGATCACGACCCTCCCCCCTCCGCTCGTCAGGAACCCCCATGACCGTCCCCAGCCCCGCCGAGGCAGCCGAACCCGTCGAGCCGGCCCCGGCACCCCCTCCCCGCCGCACCTTCGGCCTCGCCGCCGCCACGGCCCTCGTCATGGGCAACATCATCGGCGGCGGCATCTTCGCCCTCCCCGCCACCGTCGCCCCCTACGGCACGATCAGCCTGCTCGCCTTCGTCGTGCTCTCGGTCGGCGCGGTCGCCCTCGCCCTGCTCTTCGGCAGGCTGGCCCGGCGCAGCCCGGTCACCGGCGGGCTGTACGTCTACCCCCGGGACGCCTTCGGCGAGTTCGCCGGATTCCTGTCGGCCTGGTCGTACTGGACGATGTGCTGGGTCAGCATCGCCGCCCTGGCCGTCGCCGTCGTCGGCTACGTCGACGTCCTGATACCCCTGCACGGCAACCACGCCCTCCAGGCAGCCGTCGCCATGGCCGCTCTCTGGCTGCCCGCCGCGGCGAACTTCGCGGGCACGCGGTGGGTCGGCACGGTGCAGGTCGTCTCCACGGTCCTGAAGTTCGTACCGTTGCTCCTGCTGGCGACCATCGGCCTGTTCTTCGTCGACACGGACAACTTCGGCCCGTTCAACGCCTCCGGCCAGAGCGTCTCCGGCGCGCTGGCCGCCTCCGCCGCGCTGCTGCTGTACAGCTTCCTCGGAGTGGAGTCGGCCGCGGTCAGCGCGGGCGAGGTCCGCGACCCCGGGCGCACGGTCGCCCGGGCGAGCGTCCTCGGCACGCTGGCCTCGGCCCTGGTCTACATCCTCGGCACGGTCGCCGTCTTCGGCCTCGTCCCGCACAGCCGGCTCGTCGACTCCGGCGCCCCGTTCGCCGACGCGGTGAACGCCCTCACCGGCAGCTCCTGGGGCGGCACCGCCATCGCCCTGGTCGCCGTCGTCTCGATCACCGGCTGCCTCAACGGCTGGATCCTCATGGCCGCGCAGATGCCGTACGCCGCCGCCCGCGACGGTCTCTTCCCCGCACCCTTCGCCCGGGTCGGCAAGGGCGGCGTCCCCGGCTTCGGCGTCTGGGCCTGCGCGGTCCTCGGCACGCTCCTCATCGCCCTCAACTACACGGCGGGCCCGGACACCACCTTCCGCGTCCTCGTCCTGATCACCACGTTCACCGGCTGCGTGCCGTACCTGCTGTCGGCCGCCGCCCAGCTCTACTGGCTGGCCCGCGGCACCCGCGAACGCGTCCGCCCCGCGGGCCTGGTCCGCGACCTGATCGTCGCCGTCCTCTCCTTCGGCTTCTCGTTCTGGCTGATCGCGGGCGCCGGGTACGCGGCCGTCTACCAGGGGGTGCTCTTCCTGTTCGCCGGGATTCCGGTGTACGTGTGGCTGCGGGGGCGGCGGGAGGCGGACACCCCCTAGGGCCACACCGCAACGTCGCCACCCCAGGAATGGACCACCGTTACGGTTGCTCTTCTGTCTTGACGGTGAACGGTCCGGTGGCGTGCGCTACACACGCGGTGACGTCCGTTGTCTCGCCCGCCGCCAGACCCGCCTCGCACAGCCGGCCGCCGTTCTCGCGCAGGTCGAGGTAGAAGCGCGTGGTCTTGCCGTCCTGCTTGAGGCCGTGAATGCGTTCGTCGATGTAACCGAGGCTGTTCAGGGTCTTCCGGACCTTGACGGGGGTGGGCTCCACGACCTTTTGCAGCGCCTCGATGATGCGCTGTTCGTGGTGGACGCTCGTGCACCAGTCGTGCCGGTCCAACTCGGCCGCAGGCCCTGTGAGGGGGCCGGGCTCGATCGGGTCAGTCGGGGGCGTTTCCCCAGGGGCAAGACTCCGCACCGGCTCCGGACCGGTCGACTTTCCGGGCGGCGCCGGCGGGACCCCGTCGGACGGGGGACACATCTGCGCGTACATCTCCAGCATCGCCGCGAACGCCTCCTGCTCGGGGGATGGCGCGGTGGGTCTCGCCTTGGAGGCGACGCTGCTGACCGGCCCACCCTGTGGGCCACTGCCCTTCACCTCACTTCCGCAGCCGGTGAGTGCCAGAGAGGCGAGAGCGGCAGCCGCGAGACCGCGCCGGTGATGGGCGAATGCGCTGATGGAGGCACGGATGTGTGTCATATGCAGAGTCTCCGGCCACCACCACTCGCTCCGCTTGAGTACGCGTACTCAGTGCCCCGGCTCCGTGCCCCCCAAGATCGTGTGTCAGACAGCTCTTAGTCCTCCCACAACAGGAACGAGCTGTCGTCACCGGGACGCCGGTAACCGTCCAGGTACCGACCGGTCTCCAGTGCGTCGGCGGTGTAGTGCAGCAGCGCGGGCAGGGAGACCCACATGGGATGGGAGGACAAGTGGTCGGCGCCCAGCTTGTCGTGCTCGTGGATGCGCTCCTGCGGCCGGGAGACGTCCAGGTGGAGCACACCGCCCGCGCCGTCGGAGGCGAAGGGGATCCACGACGGGGCGTAGGCGGGGGGAGACCCGTCACCCCAGACCTTCGTCTTGGACCGCCAGACGGTCACGACCTCGTCGGTGCTCAGGATCTCGTACAAGGGCGGCAGGCAGAAGTTGCCGCTGCCGTTGTGGCCCAGCAACAGGAGGGCGTGGTCGGGGTGGAGGCCCATGCCGAGCTGCTCCTCGGCCCGGGCGAGGTCCGCAGGGGTGGCCGCGGGAGCCAGCTCCCGGGCGCTTCCGCGTTCCTCGAGCCAGCGTTCCACGCGCTGCCACGACTCGCCGAGCGGAGCGGGCTCCATGTGTCCTCCTGCCGGTCCGGGACGGACCTCACCGTAAGCTTGCGGGATGCCTGAAGTCGCCGTGGCGGAAGCCGAGTTTCGCGAGATTTTCGATTCCGCAGCCTCCGGAAGGACCACCCTCGTACCTCTCACGCACAACCCTTTGAACGGCGTCACCGCGGGCGTGTGGCGCGTCACGGGTGGCGGCCGGTCGGCCGTCCTGAAGGTGCTGACGCGGACGAAGGAGACGAGCGCCACGTGGGCCGCCTCCAACGACCCCCGGCACTGGAACTTCTGGCGCCGGGAGGCGTACGTCTACCAGTCCGGGCTCGCCCAGGTCTGGCAGCGGCACGGCATCCGCGCGCCCCGGCTGCTGGCCTGCGTCGAACGCCCCGACGGTGACCTGGCGTTGTGGCTGGAGGACGTGCCGGGCGAACCGGCGACGGCCTGGCCGCTCGCCCGGCACGTCGAGCACGCGCACCGGCTCGGGGCCGCGCAGGGCGCGGTGGGCGCCGGGGAGGACCGACCGTGGCTGTCGCAGCGCTTCCTGCGCGACTACACGGCAGGCAAGACGACCGGCCGGCACTTGCTCGACGACGACGAGGCCTGGCGACACCCGCTGATCCGGGAGCACTTCCCGGCGGGCCTGCGCGAGGACATGGTCCGTCTCCGCCACGACCGCGAGTGGTTCCTCACGGTCATGGAGTCCCTGCCGCGAGCCTTCTGCCATCTCGACCAGTGGCCGGCCAACGTCCGCTCCGACGGCCGCGACAGTGTCCTGCTCGACTGGGCGTTCGCCGGGGACGGCGCGCTCGGTGAGGACCTCGGCAACTACCTCCCCGACTCCGTCTTCGACCTGTTCCTCCCCGCCGCCGACCTCCCCGGCCTGGCCAAGGCGGCCTACGACGCGTACGTGCAGGGCCTGCGCGAGAGCGGCTGGCGCGGCGACGAACGGCTCGTACGGCTCGGCGTGTGCGCCTCCGCCGTGAAGTACGACTGGCTCACCGCACTGATGCTCGCCCGGGCGGACGACGAGCAGCCGGCCTACGGCGGCCAGGGCGCCGTCCCCGCCGGACTCCGCTACCGCGAACGCGGCCTGACCCTCGCCTTCCTCGCCGACTGGGCGGCCGAGGCCCGGCTGCTGGCTCCCCAGCTCGGCTTCCCGGAGGCGCCGAGCGGCCGCTGACGGCGGATGTGCGAGGCTCACCGCCGGGAGAAGGGAAGAGCATGGCCCGCGTCGTCGAGTTGTTGTACTACCCGGTCAAGGGATGCGCCGGGATCTCGGCGGCCCAGGCGCCGCTGACACCCGCCGGTCTGGCGCACGACCGCAGCTTCATGGTCGTCAGCGACGAAGGCGTGTACCGGACCCAGCGCCGGGATCCCCGCCTGGCCGTCATCCGGCCGGCCGTCACCGCCGACGGCGAACGCCTCACGCTCAGCGCGCCAGGGACCGAGGACCTGCACCTCCGGGTGGACACCACCGGCGCCCGGCAGAAAGTGGACCTGTTCGGGACCGCTTACCAGGGCATCGACCAAGGCGACACGGCAGCCGACTGGCTCTCGGAGGTGCTGCGCGCCCGGAGCCGGCTGGTGCGCGTACCGCCGGAACACGACCGGGTGACCGACGGCATGACGCCGGGCACGTCCGGCTACGCCGACAGCTGCGCCCTGCACGTCGTCTCGCGCTCCACCCTCGAACTCCTCAACCGGAAACTGGGCGAACGCGGCGCGAGCCCGCTGCCCGTGAACCGCTTCCGCCCCAACATCGTGCTCGACGGCTGGGCCGAACCGCACGCCGAGGACCGCGCCCGCCGCATCCGCATCGGCGACACCGAACTGGGCTACGCCAAGCTCGCCATCCGCTGCGCCGTCACCCTGGTCGAGCAGGAATCCGGGGCCAGGGCGGGCCCGGAACCGCTGCGCACCCTCGCCGGCTACCGGCGGGCGTCCGAGGGCGGCATCGCCTTCGGCGCGAAGTTCGCCGTGCTGCGGCCCGGCAGGGTGTCCGTCGGCGACGAAGCGGTCGTCACGGCGTGGGGCGAGTCCGAGCTGTGAGCCGCAGCGAGCCGCCGCCCGTCGGTCAGCAGTTTCACCAGGTCATAGCACCATTCCAAGCCGCTCTGCTGCATCCGGGTGGATCCTCACGCCGGCCGCAACCGGCTTCCCCTCACGCGAAGTCCCCCTCCACAAGACAACCCAAGCGTTGAGAGGAGCCTGTCCATGGCCCACACCACCACCACGCCTGGCCGGCCGTCCTGGGCACACGACGACTTCCTGCTGCCGCCGCCCAACCCCGCCCAGCGCCTCAACCTCACCCTCCCCGCGCGGGATGTGCACCGCCTGGAACTCCACGCGGCACTGACCACTGCCGGCGTCGCCCCCATGCCCGGCGACCGCGAGGCCATCGACCACCTCAGCACCCTGCCCGACCATGTCCACACGGCACTGCACCGCTGGCTCACCCACACGACCCAATAATCAGCCCCACCAGGGACGCGGTCACCGACACACACCTGATGAAGATCCTCACCGTCTGACGACCTGAACGGGAACCGGCCTGCCCTCACTGCCGCGCGCGGGCCGCGTGCCGGCCGGCACGCCGGCTGCCCCGGCCGCGTCGCGCCGCCACCGGTACGGCGAGGCTGACGACGAGGGCCAGCCCGAGGGCGTACGGCCACCAGCCGAAGCCGACGTCCTCCGACCTTCCGGCGCTCCGGGGCGCCACGGCGCCGGACGCGGACGCCTCGGGCGCGGTCGGGGAGGGACTCGGGGCGGTCTTCGCCGTCAGGGCGACGTCGTTGCCGTCTCCCGCCCGGTAGTCGATGCGGTAGGTGGTGTCGCCGAGCTTCAGACGGGCGCCTTGCCGCAGCCCCTCGAACGTTCCCGAGATCCTGCCGTCGCCCCTGTGGTCGAGGACGGTGACCTCACGAGCCGGCCGGCCCCGGCCTCCGAGGGCCGAGACGTCGAGGTCCCCGGCCAGCCGTACCGTCCCCGTCACTTTCAGCGGCTTGCCGCGCAGGACCAGCGTGCCCTTGGAGCTCTGCGTGTAGGGGCCGTTCACGGTGAGGCCGGTCGTGACGGCGCCTTCGTTCGTCACCGCTCCCGCGACCGTGCCCTTGCCGGTGAGCGTGGTCGCGACGTGCAGACCCGCCGGGCCCGTGTCCAGCCGTGCCCCGGCCGCCGTGAGCCGTATGGCCCTGCTGCGAGTGAGCGTGGCGCCCCTTCGCAGGGCGAGCGTGCCCTTGGAGACGGTGGTCGTCCCGGTGTACGTGACGGCGGCACCCGTCAGTGTCGTCGTGGCGGCTCCCGACTGGGTGAGCGAGCCGCTGCCGCCGACGCGGGAGAGGGTGAGAGGCCGGTTCGTGTTGCGCAGGACGAGCGAGCCGTCGTTGACGACCTTGTAGTGGCCGCCCGCCGTGTACAGCCCGCCGTCCCCGCCCCGCTTTCCGCTGCCCAGCCGGAGCACTGCGCCCTTCTCGACCGTCGTCGAGCCGTCGTAGTACTGGACGGCCGCGAAGGTCACGTCGTTGCCGGGGGTTCCGGCGATGACGATGTCGCCGGCGCCGGGGGCCGCGAGGGTGTCGTGGAACACGCCGCCGCCGATGGGGGCGCCGAGCGTCACCGGGCCGTCGTAGTCGAAGGTGAGGCGGGAACGGGAGCGGGCGGCCAGGAGGTTGATGTAGACCGTCTCGGCGGTGCCCGGCATGAAGATCCTGTTCGTGGTGCCGTCGCCCCACTGGACGTTCGCGCCCTTGATGTTGGTGCCGCGCTTGTTGACGTTCTTGCGGGCCGGCGTCCAGTTCAGGGCCGGGTCGCTGAGCGACGGGTCCCTGTCGCCGCCCCGGTCCGACCAGCTGTACTGGCCGGTGAGGATCACCTTGCTGCCGGGCCGCGACTGGACGTTGATGTCGCTGCCGTACTCGCGCTGGTAGAAGTCCATGCCCATCGTGACGGTCCGGCCGAGCGGCGTGTCGACGGTCCAGGTGCCCTGGTTGAGGACCTTGCGGACGTTCGGGAGCGAGGTCGCGTACTCCGGGCGGCCCGCGTTCAGCTGGGTACCGTTGTCGATCACCCCGGAGAAGGAGTGCGTGCCCGACACGTCCCAGGTGCCCCACAGGAACCTCGGCTGGGTGATCAGCCCGGAACCGCTGATGGTGCCCAGGTTGTACGCGCTCGTCAGCGACAGCCGCAGGGTGCCGTCGACCCGGATGTTGTCCTGGTTGAGGCGGAACGCCGGGGTGTTGTACGGGAAGTGGCCGATCAGTCCCGTCGTACCGCCGTCGCCGTACTGGAGCGTCGCACCGCGCTCCACCGTGACCGCCGGCGGGTCCGGGTTGGCGACGGTGACGTACGGGTGGTTCCCGCCCAGCGTCCGCACCCGCTGCCGGGACTCGGGGAGCGTGAAGTCGCTGTCCTTGGTGAGGACCAGGGTCCCGCTGCCGCGCACCGTGAGCGTGCCCTCGCCGCGGAACACGCCGTCGTACGTCGTCGTCCCGGGCGGCACGGTGACGACCGTGTCACCGCCGAGCGTCACGTCCCGGTCGGCCAGCACGTCGGCGGTGACGTCCCGTGGACCGGCGGCCACCGCCGGGGGAGCGGCGAGCAGGGAGGCGACCGCCGCGAGGACACCGGCGGCCGCTGCTGTGGTGTGGGTGAGACTGCGCACGGGAGGGGAGACGCGGGGGGCGGGGGGCCGATAACAGAAAATCGACGGCTGCCGTTCCACCGCTCAGTGCCGGGCGAACTGCACACGCGTCGGCTGTACGGCGTCCGGACGGATCGTGATGCCGTCGACGGTGAGCTGTTCGCCGTAGATGTCGGTGAGCCTCAGGGCGCCGCCGCAGCCCGTGCCGCCGGGGGAGAGGAAGTAGTTGTACTCGGTGCGGGTCAGCCGGCTCCATCCGCTGCCGGTCTTCACCTCCAGGCGGGCCAGCGGGTTGCGGTGGCCGAGTGCCTGGATGCCGCACCAGTGGCGGCTGGAGCCGGTCTTGTAGCGGATCGATACGGTGTCGGACGTGCTGGGGCTCAACAGGCTCCAGGTGATCGGGATCCGGCCGGCGGAGAGGCCGGCGAGTTTGGCGAAGGCCTCTTTGCTGAGGTCGAGCTGGCCGGGGGCGCAGGGCAGCGGGCATTCGTTGGTGATCCGGACCGTGACCGAGGCGCCGTTCGCCGCGCGGACGAGGATGTGCGCACCGCACGCCTTGGACGTCTCGTAGTCGGTGTGGTTCATCGCCGCGACCATGAGGTCGGGGCTCGGGCCGTACAGGCAGGCGCCGTCGCCGTCCGCGGCGTCGTAGTGGGTGGCGACCCCCTTGTAGGTGGCCTGGGGCTGGATACGTCCCGCCAGTGGTGCCGTGCCGGACGCCGGCCGCGGTGAGGACCGCGGGGGGCCGGTGGGCGAGGGCCGCGCCGACGGGGTGGTCGCGGTCGGCGTCGGGGAGGCCTTGGACGGCTTCGGCTTCGGCTTCTGCTTCTGCTTCGGGCTCGGTTTGGCCTTCTGGGCCGGAGTCGCGGCCGGGGCACTCGACCGGTTGCCGGCGGCGGGCTCGGCAGCGGCTCGCACGGCGTTCGGCTCGCTGTCGGGGCGGAGGGCCATCACCAGCGACAGCAGAACTCCCACCGCCGCCACGGCGACGGCGAGGACGAGGGCCGTGCGCCGCTCGCGGAGGGGACGGCGGCGGGAATGGGATGCCACGGTTGCGTCCTTACGTGGTTCAGGGGAATGCGCGCTTTCGACCCACCAGTCGTCGCCGGGGCCGGAAAGGTTGCCCCTCTTCCCACACCCGGTTCTCTTCGTCCCGTCAGACCCGTTGACCTCCTCGTGGCGCACCCTTACCTTTTCGGCGTTCGTAATGACAGATGGTGTTCGAAATGTCAGACGACGTATCAGACAGCGCATCAGACAACGCCGTGTGTCCCCAGTGAGAGGCAGGCCCCACCGCATGAGCCGCGACCGCGACCACGCTCTGCCCGAACCCCCCAGCCGCAGGCTGCTGCTGAAGGGCGCCGCAGCCGCCGGTGCCCTGGCCGCCGTCCCCGCCGTCCCGAGTGTGGCCCAGGCCGCCACCCCGGCCAGGCCCCCCAAGCCGGCTCCCTTCGTGAACCCGCTCGTCCGCAACCGGGCCGACCCGCACATCAACCGGCACAAGGACGGCTTCTACTACTTCACCGCCACCGCCCCCGAGTACGACCGCATCATCCTGCGCCGCTCCCGCACCCTGAACGGCCTGGGCACGGCCGACGAGTCCGTGATCTGGCGCGCCCACCCCACGGGCGACATGGGAGCGCACATCTGGGCGCCGGAACTGCACCGCATCGGCGGCAAGTGGTACATCTACTTCGCCTCGGCGCCCGCGGAGGACGTCTGGGCGATCCGCATATGGGTGCTGGAGAACGCCCATCCCAACCCGTTCAAGGGCACCTGGGTGGAGAAGGGCCAGGTGAAGACGGCCTGGGAGACCTTCTCCCTGGACGCCACCACCTTCACCCACCGCGGCAAGCGCTACCTCGCCTGGGCGCAGCACGAGCCCGGAATGGACAACAACACCGGCATCTTCCTGTCCGAGATGGCGAACCCCTGGACCCTGAAGGGCCCGCAGGTGCGGCTCTCCACCCCCGAGTACGACTGGGAGCGCATCGGCTTCAAGGTCAACGAGGGTCCGTACGTCATCAAGCGCAACGGCCGCCTCTTCATGACGTACTCGGCCAGCGCCACCGACTTCAACTACTGCATGGGCCTGCTGACCGCGGACGCCGACAGCCACCTGCTGGACCCCATCAGCTGGACCAAGTCGCCGACGCCCGTCTTCACCAGCAACGACACCACCAAGCAGTACGGCCCCGGCCACAACTGCTTCACCGTCGCCGAGGACGGCCGCACCGACGTGCTCGTCTACCACGCCCGCCAGTACAAGGAGATCAACGGCGACCCGCTGAACGACCCCAACCGCCACACCCGCATCCAGAAGCTCGGCTGGAAGCCGGACGGCACCCCGGACTTCGGCATCCCGGTCGCCGACACCGTGAAGGCGGGTGGCTGAGATGAGACGCGTGTACGCCGTCCTCCTCGCCCTGTGCCTGGGCATGTTCGGCGCTCTCGCCACCGCGGGCCCCGCCCAGGCCGCGCCCCAGACCATCACCAACGGCACCCAGTTCAAGGACACCTCCGGCAACCCGGTCCACGCGCACGGCGGTGGGGTCCTCAAGGTCGGCTCGTACTACTACTGGTTCGGCGAGCACCGCAACGCCGACAACACCTTCCGGTATGTCGACGCCTACCGCTCGACCGACCTGAAGAACTGGGAGTTCCGCAACCACGTCCTGACCGAGGCCAGCGACCCGGAGCTGGCGACCGCCAACATCGAGCGGCCGAAGGTCATGTACAACGCGTCCACCGGCAAGTTCGTGATGTGGATGCACAAGGAGAACGGCACCGACTACAGCGAGGCCCGCGCGGCCGTCGCCGTCTCCGACACCGTGGACGGAAACTACACCTGGAAGGGCAGCTTCCGTCCGCTCGGCCAGCACATGTCCCGCGACATCACGGTCTTCGTCGACACCGACGGCGCCGGGTACATGATCTCCGCCGCCCGCGAGAACTACGACCTCCAGATCTACCGCCTCACCGCCGACTACACCGGCATCGCGAGCCTGGTCGCCAACCCCTGGCCCGGCGGCCACCGCGAGGCCCCGGCACTGTTCAAGCGGAACGGCGTGTACTTCATGCTGACCTCGGGCGCCACGGGCTGGAACCCCAACCAGCAGCAGTACGCCACGGCCACCAGCATCGCCGGCCCCTGGTCGGCCATGAAGAACATCGGCGACTCGACGACGTTCGGTTCGCAGACCGCCTTCGTCCTTCCGGTACAGGGCGGTTCGGGCACCTCGTACCTCTACCTGGGCGACCGCTGGGGCAACTCCTTCGGCGGGACCGTCAACGACTCGCGGTACGTGTGGCTGCCGCTGACCTTCTCCAACTCGACCACGATGTCCATGTCCTGGTCGCCGGAGGTCACCCTCGACACGGCCGCCGGGACCGTCTCCGGCACGAGCGCCACGTACAACACCCTCATCGCCCGCCACTCGTCCAAGTGCGCGGACGTGACCAGCCAGTCGCTGTGGGCGGGCGCGCAGCTCAAGCAGTACGACTGCAACGGCGGCACCAACCAGAAGTACTGGTTCAAGTCCGTCGGCAGCGGCTCCTACCAGCTCATGGTCAGGAACAGCTCGCTGTGCGTGCAGGAGAACGCGAGCACGGTCACGCAGGAGAACTGCAACGCCTCCGCGACGAGCCAGCAGTGGTCGCTGACCACCACCGGCTCGTACGTGAACGTCAAGTCCCGTGCGACCGGCGAGTGCCTGGACGTGAACGGCGCGTCCACCACCAACGGCGCCGCGCTCATCACGTACACGTGCAACTCAGGCACCAACCAGCAGTGGACGCGCGGGACATGACGATCCTGACCGTCCCTAGGCCAGCAGGTCGATCGCGTCGACCGCCGTCCCCGCACTGAGGAAGCCGGTCGCCCCCGACCCGCTCACCACGTCGATCCTGAGCACGTTGTACTGACTCGGGTCCGTCTTCCAGGCGGACGCCGGGACGGTGTACGTGAACGTGTGGTTGTTGCCGCGGTACGAACCGTTGGTCAGTGACCGGGTGTTCGGCTGGGTGGGCGGGGCGGGGGCGGCGGAGGTCCAGGCATCGTTCACCGTCACCTGCGGGCGGCCGTTGGCGTACGCCGTCGTCACCCCGATCCGCAGGGTGTGCGCGGCGGCCGCCTGGGCCGCCGTCAGCCGGAAGTACACCAGGATCCCGCTGTTGACGTCCTTCCAGAGGTAACAGGGGAAGGCCGCGGTCTCGCCGTCGCCGATGACGACGTTCCCGGTCCAGGACGCGGCCCGCACGTCGGACGGATGCGCGTACGTCATCAAGTCGGCGTTCTTGAACCCGCCCGGCGTGCCGTTCCAGTCGCCGATCCGCCAGATCGCGCTCGCGTGGGACGGGTCGTTGGAGGCCGGGATGGCGATCGTGTTCAGGGTGGTCGTGCCGCCCGCCGACACGCTCACCGGCGTGGTGTACACCGCCAGCTCGCCCTTGAAGACGGTCAGCGTGTACGTCCCCGGCAGCACACCCGGGACGGAGAAGTAGCCGTCCGAGGAACGCGCCGAACCCCAGTACTGTGCCGCCGCGTTGGCCAGCCCGACCGTGTACGGGTACGCCGTGTTCCGCCCGGATATCCCGACGCCCGTGACCTTGCCCCGGCCGCTCGCCGGCACGTACCCGGGGATGCCGAGCGAGTCGGCCCACGGTGTGGTCAGCGTGCCCGGGAACAGCGCGGAGGAGGGCGCCCCGCCGTCCGTGAAGGCGATGACGTACGGGCCCTGGAGACCGAACCGCTGGTCCTCGGTCTGGTTCTGGCCGTAGTAGAGGATCTCGTACAGGCCGCCGCCGTCCGCGCTCTGGTGGCGCAGCAGGGAGCGGTAGAAGGGGCCGCCGGAGGCCTTCTCGTGGTTGCTGCGCACCATCCACAGGCCGACGCCGCCCGCGGACCAGCCGATGTGGTCGTAGTCCATGACGCGCCGCTTGGAGTAGTGCTTGGAGCGGGTCTGCCCGTCGGACTTCCGGAACACGTCCGAGGCCTCGATGGCGGTGGGGGCGTATGTGTACGAGTCGGGCTCGTCGTTGAGGAAGGCGCCCTTCTTCACGCGCACGATGTACCGGGTGGCGGAGACGGACGTGTCGGCCTTGTTCGTCCACAGGTAGACGTTGTTCTCGCCGTTGCGGGCCGCGTAGTAGTGCCTGAGCGTGCCGTGCGTGACCGAGACCAGGATCGTCGAGCCGGACTGCCTGATGCTCACGGTGGAGGCGCCGAGGCCGGACTCGATGTGTGAGTTCATGCCGCCGTAGCCCTGGTACTCCGTGCCCCGGTAGACCAGGGAGGTCAGGTCGCCGGTGGACTTGCTGACTTTGAGGACCAGTTGGGCGCCGGTGTCGACGACGTAGTCCGAGCCGTCGTCGGTCCAGCCGAAGCCGGCTGCGTGCGCCGTGCCGGTGAGGGCCGTGCCGGCGGCGGCGGTGGCGCCGAGGACGAAGGCGCGGCGGCCGACCGGTCTCTTCGAGGATCCGGACATGGGGGGCCTCCTTCGGGAGGTGGTGGGGGGCTGTGGGTGTGAGCGAGAGTGACAGTTGAATCGATTTCGCGAAAGGGCTTTCACGCGCTTGGAGGCAGCGTCTTTGTGAAATCGGGCTGAGGGCTAGAAAGCGCTTGCCGCAAGCGATACGTTCAGCCGCCAGGTCTTGTCGCCGTGACGGAGGAGCTGCCAGTGAGACGTTTCAACATGGCCGTGCTGGCGGCCGTGACGCTGAGCACCGCCCTGTCCGCCGTACCCGCCCACGCGGGCGAGGCCGGCGGAAGGCCGGGCCTCGCGCAGTGCACCGCCGGTGTCTGCCACTTCGACGTCCCGCCCGGCACGTACGACGTGCGGGTCGTGCTCGGTGGGAAGACCGCGTCCGCCACGAGCGTCAGCGGCGAGACCCGCCGGTCCCTGCTGCCGGAGACGGCCGCACCGGCGGGCATGGGGGTCCCCCCGCTCGAGCGAAGCCGAGAGTGGGGGAGCGTCACCCGCAGCTTCACCGTGAACGTTCGCACCCCCGAGGGCGAGCCCACCGGGCCCGACGGAACCTCCGGCCTCGATCTGCGGATCGGCGGCTCCGCCCCAGCGCTGGCCGGCATCAAGGTCACCCCGGCCCGGCACGCCCGCCAGATCTTCCTGATCGGCGACTCCACCGTCTGCGACCAGCCCGGCGACCCGTACTCCGGCTGGGGCCAGCAGTTGCCCCAGTACCTCGGCAAGGGCGTGTCCGTCGCCAACTACGCCGATTCCGGCGAGAGTACGGTCACGTTTCTGGGGAACCCGCGGCTGTGGGCCACCGTACGGCCCCTGATCCGCCCCGGCGACCTGGTCCTCGTCCAGCTCGCCCACAACGACAAGACCACGGACGAGGCCACCTACCGGGCCAACCTGGAGACCCTGGTGGCGGGCATCCGGGAGCGGGGCGGACAGCCGGTCCTTGTCACTCCCATCGTGCGGCGCTGGTTCAATCCCGACGGCACGCTGAACAACGGAACCGCGCTCCTGGTCAACGGCCTGGGCGTCGACCACCCGGCGGTCACGCGCTCCGTCGCGGCCGAGCGGAACGTCCCGCTGATCGACCTCACGGCGAAGACGAAGGCGCTCGTCGAGTCCCTGGGCGTGGAGGGTTCCAAGGCCCTGTACCTCTCCAACGAGGCGCGGGACAACACGCACACCTCCGTGCGCGGTGCCACGGCCTACGCGGGCCTGGTCCGCGACGAACTCGTCACCCGGCATCTGGTGCCGAAGGGCAAGGTGCGGGTGGGATGAACCCCTGGGGCGCCCCGACCGGAACCGGGGCGCTCCAGGTTCAACTGTTTCCGACCTGTCCCAGCACGAAAGAGACACGATGCAGCTTCCGCCCGCCGACCGCACGGCCTCCGCGTACACCGGCTACACCCGCGCCCACTGGGAGGCGGCGGCCGACGCCCTGCTCACCGCCGTCGAGCCGTACGCGACCGAGGACCGCGCGCTGTACCACCTGCCCGGCGACCGGACGAGCTGGTCGGGCCGCCTCTCCGACGGTCTGGAGGGCTACGCCCGCACCCTGCTGCTGGCCGCCTTCCGCCGCGACGAGAAGGCCCTGGAGCGCTACGCCGACGGTCTGGCCGCCGGAGTCTCGGGCGTCTGGCCCCGCATCGAGGACCGCAGCCAGCCCCTGGTGGAGGCCGCGTCGATCGCACTCGCCCTGCGCCTGACGCGCGAACTGCTGTGGGACCGGCTGGACGACGGCGTACGGCAGCGGGCCGCCGCCTGGCTCGGCGACGCGCTCACCGCCGAGGCCTGGCCCTGCAACTGGGAGCTGTTCCCGGTCACGGTTGGGGGCTTCCTGGCCGAGATCGGCCACGAGCCGGAGGCGTCCCGCGCGGCGATCGACCGCGGCCTGGAGCGCATCGAGCAGTGGTACCTGGGCGACGGCTGGTACACCGACGGCGACGGCCGCAAGTTCGACTACTACAACGGCTGGGCCATGCACCTCTACCCGGTGCTGCACGCCTGGCTGGAAGGGGACGAGGGCCTGCTGGAGCTGTACGGGACACGTCTCGAGCGCCATCTGGCCGACTACGCCCGCCTGTTCGGCGGTGACGGCGCCCCCCTGCACCAGGGCCGTTCCCTCACCTACCGCTTCGCGACGACGGCACCGCTGTGGCTGGGCGCCCTGACCGGCCGTACGCCGCTCTCCCCGGGCGAGACCCGGCGCCTGGCCTCGGGAGCACTGCGCTACTTCCTCGACCGGGGCGCGGTCGACGACCGGGGCCTGCTGTCCCTCGGCTGGCACGGCCCCGACGAGTCGGTCCTCCAGGGCTACTCGGGCCCGGCCTCCCCGTACTGGGCGAGCAAGGGCTTCCTCGGCCTGCTCCTGCCGCGCGATCACGAGGTGTGGACGGCGGCGGAGGAGCCCGCCCCGGTCGAGCGCGCGGACGCCGTCACCCCCGTCGGCCCTCCCAACTGGCTGCTCCAGTCCACCCGTTCCGACGGTGTGGTCCGCCTCCACAACCACGGCAGCGAGGACGTCCGCTACGACCCGTACTACACGCGCCTGGCCTACTCGACCGTGACGGCCCCGTCCCCCTCCCACGACAACAGCGTGCTCGTCGGCGACGACCCGAGCCGCACCGGCATCGAACCGCTGGGCGCCGGCGAGGGCTGGGTGGCCTCGCGGCACACGGCGGGCGGAGGAGCCCGGGTGACGAGCGTGGTGCTGGCGCACGGGGCGGCGGAGGTACGGGCGCACCTGGTGACGGGCGCGGAGCCCGGTACGCCGGTACGGGTCACCGGCTGGCCGGCGGGGGAGGGCCTGCGGGCCGAACTCCTGCCCGCGACCGGCCTCGACGACACCCTCACCGGCGTCACCGGGGACGGCGCCACGCTGTTCGTCGCCCTGGCCCGGCTGACGGGCGAGCCGGACCCGGTCCCGCTGGCGGAGCTGGTCTCCGTGCGCGTGGACGAGACAGGGACGGTCGAGGTCCGCTGGCGCGACGGGGACGGGGCGCGGGTCCTGCTGGACGGTTCGGGAGTCGAGGTGGCGCCGCTCACGGCTTGAGGCGGGTGGGGGCGCCGAGGCGGTCTTCCGTCGGCCGTAGTTCGGTCCGCGCCGAAGTGATCCGCGCCTAGCGTGGCCCCATGACCGCTCACCCGAAGCAGACACGGCACGCCGGGGCGGCCACCGCCTTCGCCGGCCTTCACCATGCCGACGAGCCCCTCCTGCTGCCCAACGCCTGGGACTGCGCGTCCGCCCGGGCCCTCGCGGGGCAGGGGTTCCGGGCGGTCGCGACGACGAGCCTGGGCGTCGCCGCGGCCGCGGGACTGCCCGACGGCGAGGCCGCGACCCGGGAGGAGACGCTCCGGCTGGCCTTCGCCCTCGGCTCGGAGCCGTTCCTGGTGTCCGTCGACGCCGAGGGCGGCTTCAGCGAGGACCCGGACGAGGTGGCGGAGTTCGCGCGCGAGCTGTATGCCGTCGGAGTCGTCGGCATCAACCTGGAGGACGGACTCGGGCCCGCCGGCCGGCACGCGGCGAAGATCGCCGCGGTGAAGGAGGCTGTGCCCGGCCTCTTCGTCAACGCCCGCACCGACACCCACTGGCTCGGCGACGGCGACGTCGCGGACACGTTCGCACGGCTCGACGCCTACCAACAGGCGGGCGCGGACGGCCTGTTCGTCCCCGGCCTCACCGACCTGCGGCAGATCGCCACCTTGGTGCGCCGCGTCCACGCCCCCCTCAACGTCCTCTACTCACCGGACGGCCCCTCCGTCCCCCAACTCGCCGGGGCGGGCGTACGCCGGATCAGCCTCGGCTCGCTGCTGTACCGGCGGGCGCTGGGCGCGGCCCTGGAGGCGGCCGCGGAGATCCAGGCCGGCCGGACGCCGGCGGGGCCGACTCCGTCGTACGGGGAAGTGGCCCGTCAGGTCGCTCCGCAGGCCGTTCCGTCAGGTGTCGAGGGCGGCTAGGTGTCGAGCGCGGCGACCAGCAGCGACACGGCAGCGAGGTCCGGCAGGTCGCGCAGGCAGGTGACGACCTGCTCGCCCGCGAACTCGCGCTGCTCGGCGGTCACGGCGGGATCGACGGCCGTCTCCGCCTGGACATGGATGTAGTTCAGGTCCGTGGCGAAGAGCATCGAGAACGACTCCGGGCCCGTGACCACGGCCCGGCCCCCGGCATCCCGGTAGGCCCGGGCCAGACGCCGGGCGGATGCGATGTCCACCTCGTTGCGGCCCGACCACACGTACACGGCCCGCGCGAACTCCCGTTCCGCCGAGATCGGCCCGGCGTTGTCCCAGTCGAGGAGGACCGGCCCGTCCGCGCCGATCAGGACGTTCTGGGGCTGGAGGTCGAGGTGCGAGGTCACGAGGCCGTCGCGGGCCGACGGTGTCACCCAGTGCGCCAGCCGGGGCGCGGACGTGGCGACGAACCGGCCCAGCTCGTCCGCCCACGGCAGGCCGGCGTCCCGCACCTTCTTGAGGACGTCCTCCCAGGCGGCCTCGTCAGGACACCGCTCGTACCAGTCGCCCGGCGTCTCGGCGGCGCCCTCACCGGCCTGGTGCAGCAGCGCCATGGTCCGGCCGAACCAGTCCAGGACGTCCGGGTCGGACGCGTCCGCCCGGGTGCCGTCGACCCAGTCGTACAGCTTCACCCAGGACCCGGCCGGGGAGCCGGGGCGGGAGACGTGCGCGCCCTGGCGGTCGGGGTGGAGACGGGGCGAGGCGATGCCCAGGTCCGCGGCGGAGTCCCGCAGCGCGGCCTCGCGGCGGACCTGTGCCTCGTCGCAGCCGAAGAGGAGCTCCTTCACGGCCCACGAGGACCCGTTTCCGGTGAGCTTCCAGATCTGGCCCAGTGCCCCGCGGGTGACCGGCGTCATGGTCCAGGGCCCGGCGCCGAGGGCGTAGGTCCGCGCTATGGAGTCGGCTGTGTCACGCATCGGTCGTCCTCTGTTCGCGGGGCCAGTTCCGGAGCAGTACGTGCAGGGCGTCGATCGCCCTGTCCCAGGACGCCTGTACGTCACGGGGCGCGCCGAAGGCGCCGGTGGACTCCAGGGCGCAGTAGCCGTGGAAGGTGCTGCGCAGCAGGCGCACGGCGTCCGTGAGGTCGGGTTCCTCCAGGCCGTAGGCGCGGAGCATGCCGTAGGTGACGTCGGCCGTGCGGCGCATCGCGGGAGAGTCCGTGACCAGGTCCTGGTCGATCGGGATCTGTGTCGCCGCGTACCGGCCGGGGTGCTCCAGGGCGTAGGCCCGGTAGGCGCCGGCAAAGGCTCCGAGCGTGTCCCGGCCGGCCTCCCGCCCTTCGACCGCCGCCGCGATCCGGTCGATCATCTCGCCGCCCGCGAGGAGGGCCATCCGCGTGCGCAGGTCCTTGAGGTTCCGCACGTGGGTGTACAGGCTCGCGTCCTTCACCCCGAAGCGGCGGGCCAGGGCGGAGAGGGTGACGTGGTCCAGGCCGGCCTCGTCGGCGAGGTCGGCCGCGGCGGCGACGAGGCGGTCGGGGGTGAGGCCGGCTCTGGGCATGAGGGAAGAGCGTAGTACGGGCTCAGCGGATCGGCGCGTAGATCACCCCCAGCTTGTCGATCTCCCCGCCCGCGCGGCCCGTGAAGCCCACGATCTGCCAGCCGGACGGGGCCGTGAAGGTCTTCGCGGCGGACGTGGCCGTGCCGACGGACAGGGTGCGGTTCTTGTCCGTCGTGAAGGACGCCGAGAAGATCCGGGTACGGCCGTCCTTCTGGCCCTGTGTCAGCTTCACCGAGGTCAGGTGCTCGCCCGGGGCCAGTGTCAGCGAGGCCGCCGTGCCGCCCGTGCCGCCGTGCGTCAGAGTCGTACCGCCGTCGTGGGTCAGGGACACCGCGTCCAGGCGGGTGGCGCCGCGCAGGGTGAGGGTGCGGGGAGCGGGGGTCGCCGGCAGGTCGTCCGCGTCGTTGAAGGCCGTGCCGTGCGGGCCGCCGAAGAAGTCGCTCGCGCGCAGGGACGAGTTGAGCGTGTAGGAGAAGTCGACCGCGTGCGGGAAGTGGTCGGAGAGGTGCTTGCCGTCCGAGCGGAGGAAGGCCTTCCAGTCGTTGGCGTAGCGGGTCGCGGTGAGCGTCAGCAGCTCGCTGCCCCGGTAGAGGACCTTGTCCACGACCTCGCAGTCGTCCGCCGGCGCCGCTTGGTCACAGACCAGCGCGTCGCTGCCCTGGGCCGGGGGCGTACCGCCCTTCACGAGCTTCACCCACGCGTCCGTCAGGCCGTTCTCGGACAGCAGGGTGCGGATGTTGTCGCCGGTGCGGGTGTACCGCGTGTTGGTGTCCCCCATGACGATCACCGCGTTGCCGGCCGAGTTGGCCTGGATGAAGTCCGAGAGCTGCTCGACGTTGGCCCGGCGGGCGGCCAGCGCGTCGTCGGTCGAGTCGGCGTTGGTGTGGACGTTGTACAGGTCGACGAAGACGCCCTCCGCGAGCCTCACCCGCGCCAGCGAAAAGCCCTTGGGGGTCAGGCAGTTGGTGCCGGTGCAGTTGTTCCACTTCACCCGCTGGAAGTCCTCGAAGGGGCGGTCCGAGAGGGTGTTGAGCCCGTCGCCGAAGGCCGCGCCGCCACTGGTCGCCGTGCGGTGGGGGTGCTTGTCGTTGGCGTACAGCGAGGCGTGGTAGTTGAAGTCCTCCTGCACGTTCACGATGTCGTACGGGCCGAGCCGCTGCCCGATCAGCGGGGTGTTGGTCTCGGGGTCGCTGTCGCCGAGCCCGAGGGGGAGACCCGCGATGTTGTACGTCAGCACGTCGAAGGAGCCGGATTCCGCGGCGGCGGCGGCGGGCGTCGCGGAGGTCGCGGTCAGTCCGGTGAGGGTCAGGGCGGCAGCGGCGAGGACGCCGAGGAGTCGTCTCATGGTGGGGGTGTCTCCGGTCAGGGGGAAGCGGAGCGGAACATGAACGGTGCTCAGATTTGATCTCAACCAGTGTGGCTGACAAGGCCAGTTGGGGAAACAGTGAGAGACGAGGTGATCCGCCGCTCCGGGGTCGCCCGCCGATCACCCCTCGGTCGTTCAACGTTCACATTGTGCCCCGATCCTCCACACGCGGCGCGGTCACGCGCCGCGGAAGGCAGCCGCGGACGGCAGCGGCACACAGGAGGCGCTTCATGGGACACGGGCACGCACACGGCCATCACCACCACGGGCACGACCACGCACACGAGGCCGCTCCGGCCCTGCCCGCCGCCTTCGACACCTCCGTACCCGACGAGGCCCTCACCCCCGAGCAGCGCTCGCGCCGCTCGCTGCTGCGCCGCGCCGGTCTGCTCGGCGCGGGCCTGGCGGCCGGGAGCGTCCTCGCTCCGGCTGCGCCCGCCGCAGCCTCGTCCGCCGCCGCCTCGTCCACCGGCCGCCGCAGGGACGGCTTCCTCTGGCTCGCCGGCGACCACCACATCCACACCCAGTACAGCAACGACGGCAAGTACCGCGTCGTCGACCAGGTCCGCCAGGGCGCCAGGCACGGCATGGACTGGCTGGTCATCACCGACCACGGCAACGCCACGCACGCGAGGATCGGCGTCGAGAAGGTCAACCCCGACATCCGTGAGGCGCGCGACGCCCACGAGGACACCCTCGTCTTCCAGGGCCTGGAGTGGAACATCCCGGCCGCCGAGCACGGCACGGTCTTCGTGCACCCCGGCAGGAACGAGGTCGCCGTCCTCAAGCAGTTCGAGACCGACTACGACGGCAGCGTCAAGGGCGCCTCCGACTCCACGCCCGCCAACGAGGCACTCGCCGTCGCCGGCCTGAACTTCCTCGCCGACCAGGTCAGGCGGCGCAAGGTCAAGGACGCGCTGATGCTCGCCAACCACCCGGCGCGGCGCGGCGTCGACTCCCCGCACGAGATCCGCGCCTGGCGCGACGCCACCGGGACCCGGCGCCGGATCGCCGTCGGCTTCGAGGGCGCCCCCGGCCACCAGGCCGCCGGCCTGCCCGCCCCGCTCGGTATGGCCCGCGCCCGCGGCATTTACGACAACAACCCCAGCGCCAACTCCTTCCCCGGCTACCCGCCGGAGAGCTACCGCACCTGGGGCGGGTTCGACTGGATGACCGCCACCGTCGGCGGCCTGTGGGACAGCCTCCTCGCCGAGGGCAAGCCCTGGTGGATCACCGCCAACTCCGACTCCCACCAGGTCTACGCCGACACAGCCGTGCGCGGCGGCCCCGACAGCGACTACGCGGCGGGCGGCAAGCACACCGACCCGGTCTACGGCGGGAAGATCGACCTCACCCAGGGCGACTACTGGCCCGGCCAGTACAGCCGTACCCACGTGGGCGCCGACGGCTTCTCGTACGCCGCCGTCATGGACGGCATCCGCGCCGGCCGCATCTGGGTCGACCACGGGCAGCTCGTCAGCGCCCTGGACGTGCGCGTGACGGGCGGCGGCCGCTGGGCCACGCTCGGCGGCGCACTCCACGTCAAGAAGGGCACGAAGGTCACGCTGACCGTCGACGTGGCCCCGGCCGGCGGCCCCAACTGGGCCGGATTCGTCCCCGAGCTGGCCCGCGTCGACGTCATCCAGGGCGATGTGACGGGCCCGGTCGCCGACCGGGACACCTTCACCGCCCCGACCGCGAAGGTCGTCAAGGCGTACGACGTCAGCAAGGCCACCGGCGTCATCCGCCTGACCTTCGAACTCGGCCGAGTGGAACGGCCCGTGTACCTCCGGCTGCGCGGCACCGACGGCAACCGGTCCGCCGTCGGCGCGATGGGCGCGGCCGTCGACCCGGCAGGCCCGGCCCTCGACGTCGTCGGCGACGCGGACCCGTGGCGCGACCTGTGGTTCTACTCCAACCCCGTGTGGGTCCTGCCCTCGTGACGCCGTACACCCTCACCGTGGACGCGGGGGTCAGGGAGCTGCGCGCGGCCGACCACCTGCTGCACGCCCTGGCAGCCGAACTCGCCCTGCCCGAGGACGCGTTCGGCTGCACCCACCTGGTGCGCGGCGAACGGCCCCGCGTCGTCCTGTCCCTCGCCCTGCCCTCGGAGCCGCTCCGGCGCACCGCCCTGGAGCGGCTCACGGGGCTGGGCCACGAGGTGCTGCCGGGCGTACCGGACCCGGTGGGGCGCGCGGTGCTCTACCCGGGCGTCACCTCGCTCACCGGCACGCTGACGGTCGCGGACGTGCTGTCCAGGTCCGCGATCGACCGCGTGACCGTCCTCGGCACTGCGGACCGGCCCGGCCCCGGCACGCCGCTGGCGACCCGGGACCACGTGCGCCCGCAGTGGCAGGACGGCGCACTCGTCCTGACCGCCATGCCCGCCGCGGGCGGGACCCTCGTGCCCTTCGAGGTCCCCGACCCGACACCGTGCTGCGCGGACCACTGAGGCCGGTCAGGACTGCCGCAGCAGCATCAGGTCCTCGCCCCAGGAGTCGAGGACCCGGCCGTGACCGGCCCGGCGCGCCCCTTCCTCGATGCCGGTGAAGAGGGCGCGCTGGGTGGGCGGGTCGCCGTCGGCCAGGATGCGACGGAGCACCGGCAGGAGCCGGCCCGCCTCCCACCGGGGCTCGCCCAGCGGCTGCCGCTCCAGCTCCCACTGGAGGTACTTGTTGTAGGGCCGGACGCGGCGGTGCAGGGCGAAGAGCACCTCCAGGGCGTAGGGGACGGACTCGGCGGCGTCCAGGTGGCCCATGGCGGGGCGGCCGTCGCGGTAGCTCTTCAGGGAGCGGTAGGTCTGGTTGACGTACGCGTCGAGCCAGCCGTCGACGGCGGCCCGGGCCTCGGTTTCGCCCAGCGTCCGCTTCTCGTCGAGGATCCGGGCGATGGTCCCGTCGAGCCGGTCGAGCAGTACCTCGGCGTGGACGTAGGAGTAGCGCGCGAAGCTGTCCGGGCGGCCGGGCATGCCGCGTGTGCGGAACTCCGCCAGCGGAATGACCACGAGGTCCAGGTGGGCGGAGCGGAACCAGTCCAACTCGGCGATCGGCGAGGCGTGCTGATCCCGCAGGATCACGTGCAGGTCGTAGTCGGAGTAGTCCGTCGGCATGCCGTCGTGGACCCGGGAACCGCTGAGCACCAGCCCGGCGACGCCGGGATCGGCGGCCGCCCGTTCGGTGAAGGCGGCCAGGGTGTCGTCAGGAGTGTCGCCCAGGACGATGTTCATGTTGATCTCTGCGACCTCATGGTGTGGACGCTACTCCTTCCTCACCGCACACTGGTATCGCTTTTCGCAGGCCTGCGGGTTGAGCCCGAGCCGTGAGGTCGCCGGGGAGCCAGACAGCGGGGACACGGGGGAGGCGGCGGTATGACGCACGGCGCGGCGCGGCGTGAGGACGTCGCCGACGAGGGCTTACCCGGCACCCGCCCGCTGTGGCGGCAGCGCGACTTCGGCATCTTCTGGGCCGCGCAGACCCTCTCCGTGCTCGGCGACTCCTTCGCGCTGATCGCCCTGCCCCTGCTCGTGCTGGAGGCCACGGGTTCGGTCGCGCGGATGGGCCTGCTGACGGCCGTGGGCGGGGCGGCGGCGGTCGTCGCCGCGGTGTTCGCCGGGGCCGTGGTGGACCGGGTGGACCGGCGCCGGCTGCTCATCGCCTGCGACCTCGTGCGCATGGGGCTGTACGGGGTGGTCCCGCTGGTGTGGCTGTTCGGCCCGCAGATCTGGCTGCTGTACGTGGTGCTGCCGCTGTGCGAGGCCGTCGGCATGCTGTTCGCGGTCGGCTACGTCACGGTCGTGCGCGGCCTGGTCGGCACCGGTCGACTCACCGAAGCCAACGGCCGGTTGAACGCGACGGCCGCCGCCGCGGGCGTCCTCGGGCCGCTGTGCGCGGGAGTGGTCGCCGCCTGGTCGGGCCCGGCCGCGGCGGTCGGAGTGGACGCGGCCAGCTTCGGTGTGTCGGCCGCGTGCCTGTTCTTCGTACGGTTCCGCAAGCGCACACCGGACGAGGGGCCGGGACGGCACAAGGGAGAGCGCACCGGCCTGTGGCAGGACCTGCGCACCGGCGTCGCCTTTCTCTACGGCCACCCCGTGCTGCGCTCGCTCACCGCCCTGCTGTTCGTCTTCAGCTTCCTCACCCTCGGCCTGAACGACCTGGTCATCTACCACCTCAAGCACGATCTCGGCCATGACGACGGCACGGTCGGCACCGTCATGGCGGTCGGCGCGCTCGGCACCATCACCGGTGCCCTGCTCGTGGCCCGGTTGCGTCGCCGCCTCGGCTTCGGCCCGACGTGGACCGGCTCGGTCGCCGTGTGCGGGCTGGCCTTCGCGGGTCTCGGCTGGGCCCGTGACGTGCCGGCCGTCGCGGCCCTGAGCGCCGCGTTCCTCGCCTGCGCCGGCATGGCGGGCACCTGCTCGATGTCGCTGCGCCAGGAGGTCACCCCCGAGCACCTCCTGGGCCGCGTCACCTCCGCCTTCTGGACGCTTCAGTACGCGGCGGCACCGATCGGCGCGGCCGTGCTGACCTGGGCCGCCGAGGAACAGGGCACGACCCCGGTGGCCCTGGCCGCCGGAGCCACCTGCGTCCTGCTCGCCGTGACCGCCCTGTTCACCCCGATCCGCGGGTCCGGCCGGTCACCCGTTGACCCCGCTGTAGTGCCGCAGACTCCACCGCCACAGCAGCCGCGCTCCCAGGTACGCCAGCAGCCCGAGCAGCGGTGACGCCGCCGCCAGCCAGTACGGCACGCCGGTGGTGTGGCCGTGGCCCGTGAGGACCGCCGCCGGGAAGTAGGCGACGAACGCGAGCGGGAGTCCGTAGGTCAGGAGGCCGCCCACCGCCTTGGGGAGGACGTTCAGCGGGTAGCTGCCGAACGTGCCGAGGAGCTCCTCCAGCCAGCGGCCCCAGTAGTCGGCGGCCGGGAAGCGCAGGGCCGCGCTGGCCACGACCGTGAACAGGGCCGCCTCCAGCAGCATGCCGCCGAGCACGGCCGCGATCAGATAGGTGGTACGGCCCGCCGTCCAGTCCAGGTCGCTGCGGGACAGCGCGCCCACCATCAGGCCCGCCGCGACCGTGAGGTCCCCGATGGCGTTGGTGGGGAAGAAGGCCAGCTGCATCTGCCGGTGGACCGGCATCGGGCGCATCAGGTAGATGTCGACCCGGCCTTCCTGGATCTGCCGGCCGGCCCAGTGCATCCGCCCCAGGAACAGCACGAACAGACCGTGCGCCAGCATGCGGGTCGCCGGGATCAGCAGCACGTCCGAGCTGTCCCAGCCGCCCATCCCGGCGAACCGGGACAGCAGCACCGTGGCGAACACGATCACCGACACCTGCCAGATCGCCCCGATTGCGATCATCAGCAGGAACTCGGTGCGGTACTCCATCTGCGCGCGGAAGTTGAGCGCCGTGACGCGCCACACGATCCGCAGAGCCTTCACCGACATCTCAGCCTCCCTGCGAGATCACGCGCCGGGCGGCCCGCCGCCACAGCAGCCGGGTGAACAGCGCCAGCACCACGACCCACGCGGCCTGGACGGAGAGCTGGAAGGCCGCGTCGGACAGGGGGATCCGCCCCACGTACAGCGACAGCGGCACGCTCAGCGTCGCCTGGAAGGGCAGGAAGGCGCTCATCGTCACGAACCAGTCCGGGAAGAACCACAGCGGCGCGTACACCCCGGACAGCAGGTTCTGCGCGAACAGCAGGATGAGCATCGCGGCGGTGTTGCGGACCGTCCAGAAGCACAACTGGTCGAGCACGAGCATGACGTAGTACAGGACCCACTGGCCCAGCAGCATGCTCAGCACGAACACCCCGGCCACCGCGGCCGAACCGGGCGGCTCGACGACCCCCGCCGCCAGGCAGATGACGTATCCCGTCAGCGCCCACGCGAGCCCGTACAGCTGCTCGCCGGCGGCCCGCAGGGCGTAGTAGCGCTGCGGCGGCAGCGGACGCAGGTACCAGTAGACGATGGTGCCGAAGTGCATGTGCTGGAGGACGGTGTCCCGGCCCGCGTACTGGTCCAGCTCCCGCAGCCGGGACGCCAGTACGGCCAGCACGGCGTACGTGACCGCCTGGTCGCGGCTCAGGCCGGCGGTCGTGCCGGTCTGCGCGTACAGGCCCCGCCACAGCGACCAGACCAGCACCACCTGAACGGCCAGCCGGAGCGCGACGGCAGTCATCCGGGGCGGGGCGTTCAGCTCGCCGAGCGGGGTGACGCGGGCGGCGCGCCAGGCGTGCAGAGCGGCCACGTCAGACCTCCCCGGCGTGCACGTAGGCGGCCCGCATCACGTCTTCCAGGTCCGCCTCGTCCAGGGCGATGTCCGTCACCTCGAACCGCTCGATCACCGCCTTCAGCGCCTGGTGGACGGTGGGCGCGTCCGCCCCGTCGGGGCCGAAGACGACCTGCGCGCCGCTGTGCCGCAGCAGCGTGATGCCGGGCGGCGGCACGACCTCGGCGTGCGCGTCGGCGAGCGTGGCCCGCACCTGCCAGGTCGAGCCGAACTTGCGGCGGATCTCGCCGAGGGTGCCGTCCAGGACCAGCCGGCCGTGGTTGACCAGCACCACCCGCTCGGCGAGCCGCTCGACCTCGGTCATGTCGTGCGTGGTCAGCAGCACCGTACGGCCGCGCTGTTCGACCTGGTGGCGCAGGAACTCCCGCACCTGCTCCTTGACCACCACGTCCATGCCGATCGTCGGCTCGTCCAGGAACACCACCGGCGGGTCGTGCAGCAGGGCGGCGGCCAGATCGCTGCGCACCCGCTGGCCGAGGGAGAGATGGCGGACCCGGGTGTCCCAGAACGACGACAGGTCCAGGATGTCGTCGAACTCCTTCAGCCGGGCGGCGTGTTCGGCCTTCGGCACCTCGTAGATGTCCCGCAGGATCGCGAACGACTCGCGTACCGGCAGGTCCCACCACAGCTGCGTGCGCTGCCCGAACACCGCCCCGACGTTACGGGCGTTGCGCTCCCGCTCCCGGTACGGCACCACACCCGCGACCCGGGCCTCGCCGGACGTGGGCGTGAGGATGCCGGTCAGCATCTTGATGGTGGTGGACTTGCCGGCGCCGTTCGGGCCGAGCAGGGCGAGCAGTTCGCCCGGGGACACGTCGAAGGTGATGTCGGTGACGGCGTGCTTGGCCACCCGTTCGGGATTGACCAGTGATCTGACGGCGCCCAGGAAACCGGGGCGGCGGACGGTGGTGTGGAAGGTGCGGGACAGCCCCCGGACCTCGATGGCGGCACTCAAACGGCTCACCGACTTCCTTGCGGGGAAAGCAGGTGCGGCCGGTCGGCTTCGAGGGCCGACCGGCCGCGGATGACGTCCCGACCCTGTCGGAATGTCGATCAATGGGTCAATCGATTAATCGAGTTCTTACATCGATTTCTTACCTGGTGGTCGAGAACACGAACGCGAACTGAGCCGGCTCGGCCTTCAGGAAGTACTGCGGCAGCGGACCCGGGCCGCACGACTGCGAGCCGATGCCGTGCTGCCCGTGGTCGAGGTTGACCCACACCGTGTCGCCGGGCGTGAGGTCGGTGCGGTGCCGGGCCGCGTCCAGCTCCTCGGTGGTCCAGCGCCGCGCGGTGAACCAGAACTCCGGGTCGCCCTCGATCCGCAGACCGCCGAGCTCCACCCAGCGGACGTCGGCGCGGGCGCCGTTCTCCTGCGGGCGGACGTACGGCGTCTGGAGCCGGTCCACGGTCGACTGCCAGCGGCCCACCATGGACGCCGTCCGGGTGTCCGGGTACGCCTCGCCCGGACCGCCGCCGAACCACTCGACCCGGTCGGCCTCCGACAGCCCGAAGCGGACGCCGAGCCGGGGCAGCGGCAGCGTCCAGTCGCCTTCCGGCGTCACGGACACGGTCAGCCGCAGCCGCTCGCCGTCGGACGTCCAGCGGTACACCGTGTCCAGGCCCACCTCGCGGGCGGCGGGCGCCACCCGGGTGCGGACCGTCAGCGCGTCGTCGCCCGCCTCGACCGAGACCAGGCGGTGCCGCATGCGGTGCAGGCCGAGCGTGCGCCACAGCACCCCGTAGCGGGTGTCGGTCTGCCACTCCGCGCCGTCGTCGTTGTCGGTCGGTGCCCGCCACACGTCCAGCCGGGGCGCGGCGGTGACCTCCACCCCACCGATCGAGAGGAGCGCGCCGGTGCGGGCGTCGAACCGGGCCGGGCCGAGCGTGATCCGGCCGTCGTCGAGCGCGGGCCGGTCGGTCGCGGGGAAGGTCGGCAGCGGCCGTGCCCCCGCGGCGAGCTGTCCCCAGGCCACGACGTGGTCCTTCGCGGCCCACAGGGTGTCGTCGGCGAGCAGCGCCCGCACGGTCCACTGGCGTTCGCCGCCCCGGCCGTCCACGGGCGGCTCCGGCAGCTTCACCTCGGCGCTCTCGCCCGGTGCCAGCGCCGGCACCGACAGCGAACCCGACTCGACGGTCTCGCCGTCCACCTGGCACGACCACTCGAAGGCCAGGGCGGACAGGTCGGCGAAGTCCTGCTTGTTGGTGATCCGCACGATGCCGTTCGCGCCGTCGCCCTCGATGTGGACCGGCTCGATGACCTTCTTGTACTCGATGAGGCCCGGCGAGGGCGTCCGGTCCGGGAAGACCAGCCCGTCGCAGACGAAGTTGCCGTCGTGCAGCTCCTCCCCGAAGTCACCGCCGTAGGCGTAGCCCAGCTCGGGGTGCTTGACGCCGTGGTCGATCCACTCCCAGATGAACCCGCCCTGGAGCCGCTCGTGCTTCTCGAACAGCTCCTGGTAGTCGGCCAGGCCGCCCGGGCCGTTGCCCATGGCGTGCCCGTACTCGCACTGGATGAACGGCAGCTCGCGGCGCTTGCGGGTGCCGCCGTCGAGCCGCTGCCCGATCTTGTCGACCTCGTCGTGGAAGGCGTACATCCGCGAGTAGACGTCCGTGTCGCGGCAGTTCCAGTCGCCCTCGTAGTGCACCAGCCGCTCGGGGTCGCGGTCGTGGATCCACTCGGCCATGGCGGTGAGTCCGCGCCCGGTCCCGGCCTCGTTGCCCAGCGACCAGAACACCACCGACGGGTGGTTCTTGTCCCGCTCGACCATCCGCGCGGCACGGTCCAGCAGGGCCGGGGTCCAGCGCTCGTCGTCGACCGGGTTGTCCCGCCAGTCCTGCTCGGTGAAGCCGTGGGTCTCCAGGTCGCACTCGTCGATGACCCACAGGCCGTACTCGTCGCACAGGTCGAGGAAGGCCGGGTGCGGCGGGTAGTGCGAGGTGCGCACGGCGTTGAGGTTGTGCCGCTTCATCAGCAGCACGTCCTCGCGCATGGTCTCCAGGTCGAGCGCGCGGCCCTGCTCGGGGTGCCACTCGTGCCGGTTGACGCCCTTGAAGAGGACGGCCCTGCCGTTGACCTTGATGAGCCCGTCCTCGAGGACGACCGTGCGGAAGCCGATCCGCAGCGGCACCCGCTCGCCCTCGGTGGCCAGCACACCGTCGTAGAGCTTCGGCGTCTCCGCCGTCCACGGCTCGACCGCGACCGTCGCCGACTCGCCGGTGGCGACATCGATGTCCAGGTCAGGGACGGTCACCCGCCCGTCGACGTCGGAGTCGACGCGCAGGGTGCCCTCGCCGGTGGTGTGGTCGTAGGAGGCGTGCACGAAGAAGTCGCCGACGCTGTCGGCCGGGCGGTGCAGCAGCGTCACGTCACGGAAGATGCCCGGCAGCCACCACTGGTCCTGGTCCTCCAGGTACGACCCGGCCGACCACTGGTGCACGCGCACGGCCAGCACGTTCTCGCCCGGCTTCAGCAGGTGCCCGACGGCGAACTCGTGCGGCAGCCGGGAGCCCTTGAACTCGCCGAGCTCGGTGCCGTTCAGCCAGACCCGGGCGCAGGACTCGACACCGTCGAACCGCAGCACCGCCCCGCCGTCCGACGGCCAGTCCGCCGGCAGGTCGAAGACGCGCAGGTGGTCACCGGTCGGGTTCTCCGTCGGGACATGCGGCGGGTCCACCGGGAAGGGGTAGAGGTGGTTGGTGTAGATCGGGGACCCGAACGCCCCGTCGCCCTGGAGGACCCAGTGCCCGGGGACCGTGACCTCGGCCCAGTCCCCGGCCTCGTAGCCCTCCTCGGCGAACGAGTCGTCCTCGGCGTCGATCGTCGCGGACAGCCGGAAGCGCCAGCTGCCGTTCAGGGACAGGGACCGCGCGTCCGAGGACGCGTACCAGGCGCGGGGCGGCAGGGCCCCGCGGCCCGGGGAGACGTCCTCGACGTAGTCGGCGGTGGTGCGGAAAGACATCGGTCTCCTAGCTCAGCCCTTGATGCCGGTCTGTGCGATCCCCTGCACCAGCCAGCGCTGGAGGAAGAGGAAGACGAAGATCAGGGGCAGGATCGAGATGGCCGTGGCCATGAAGATCAGGTGGTAGTTGACGGTCTGGTTCGTCATGTACGACGACAGCGCCACCTGGACTGTCCAGGCACTCGGATCCTGTCCGATGACCAGGGGCCACAGGAAGGCGTTCCAGCCGTTGATGAAGGTGATCGTCGCGATGGCCGCGAAGAAGTTCAGCGAGTTCGGCACGACGATCCGCCAGTAGGCGCCCCAGTAGCCGAGCCCGTCCACGCGCGCTGCCTCCTCCAGCTCCTTGGGGAACCCCAGGAAGTACTGCCGGAACAGGAAGCACGTGAAACCACTGAAGAGGCCCGGGATGATGAGACCCCGGTAACTGTCCACCCAGCCGAGGGACGAGACCAGCACGAAGCTCGGCACGAAGGTGACCGCGGTGGGAACCATCAGGGTGACCAGGACGGCGTAGAACACCTTGTTGGCGTGCTTGTACGGGATCCGGGCGAGTCCGTACCCGGCCATCGAGCAGATCAGCAGGATGCCCGAGGTGTGCAGGACGGCGACGACCACCGAGTTCCACAGGGAGCGGGCGAAGTCGACGGTGACGTCGTCGAACGGCTCGCTGAAGTTGCTCCACTGGATGGAGGTGGGGAACCACTTCCACTCCTCGCCCGTGATCTCCGGGTCGGTCATCAGCGCGTTGCGGACGATCAGGTAGAAGGGGATGAGGAAGAGCAGGCCCGCGACTCCGGTCGCGATGTACAGGCCGGTGTTGCCGATGACTCCGCCGCGCTTGACCTTGCCCGGCTCGGCGGTCTTCCTGACGTCGGGTGCTGTGGTGGTCACTTGGTCTCCTCACCCCTTCCGAAGCCCATGATCTTGCCCTGGAAGAGGGTCACGACGCAGATGAGCAGGGTCAGGACGACCGCGCCCGCGCTGCCCGCGCCGTAGTTCTGGTTCTGGCCGAGGGCCATCTTGTAGAGCTCCACCAGCGGCGGCTGGCCCCAGGTGGCCTTGCCGAGCAGGTTGAAGAACTCGTCGAAGGCCTGGTAGGCGGCGATCAGCAGCAGCAGGATCACCGCGGTGGACGTGGCCCTCAGCTGCGGCAGCGTGATGTACCGGAAGGTCTGCCAGCCCGGCTTGGCGCCGTCGATGGAGGCGGCCTCGTACAGCTCCCGCGGGATGTTCTGCAGTGCCGCGATGAAGAGGATCATGTAGAAGCCCGACTGGAGCCAGAGACGGACGGTCACGATGACCAGCCAGTACCAGGGCGGGTCGGGGTTGGCGAGCCACGCGACGTTGTCGATGCCGAACCAGCCGAGGACGGTGTTGGCCAGGCCGAAGCGGACGCCGTTGAAGATGGACATCTTCCAGATCAGCGCGGCGGCGACATAGCTGACCGCGGTCGGCAGGAAGAACACCGAACGGAAGAACGCCCGCATGAACCGCAGCCGGTTCACCAGCAGGGCGAGTCCCAGCGACATGGCCCAGGTGGCGGGCACGATGAACGCGGCGAACACAGTGAACGTGACGAGGGAGTTCCGGAAGTTCGTGTCCGTCAGGATCTGCTTGTAGTTGTCGAAGCCGACGAACTCGCTCGGCGTGACGGTGAAGCGTGCCTCGAAGAAGCTGAGCCAGATGCTCCAGCCGATGGGCACGAAGACGAAGATCACCAGGCCGATCAGGAACGGGCCGGTGAAGAGCCAGAAGTTGAAGGTGCTGCTCGCCCGCAGGCCCCGCCGCGGCCGGGTCTCGGAGACCTTGGCCGGGGCGGGCTGGGCGACCCCGCGTGTGGTGGTGGTCGACATGTCGAGATCCGTCCGGTGGTCTATCCGAAGAGCTTCTTGAGTTCGGCGTTGACCTTCTTCTCACAGGCGTCGAGCTGGGCCTTGGGGTCACCGTCCTTGCGAACGGTGTTGGCGATCACGTCCCAGAACGCGGCGATCATGGCCTGCGTCCAGCCGATGTTGTCGAAGTGACCGAACTCGTTGAAGAGCTTGACCCCCTCGGCGGGCAGGCCGGACTTCAACTTGGTCGCGGACGCGGCGAGCGAGGTGCGCGGCGGGATGTGGAAGCCGTAGGAGGTGGCGAAGTCCTCCTGGTACTGCTTCTGGTCGATCCACAGCCACTTGACGTATTCCTTGGCCGCCTCGACGTTCTTGCTCTTGGCGTTGACGAACATCGACCAGCCGCCGTTGTAGACCGACTGCTTGCCGGCCGAGCCGACCTTCGGGAAGGGGAAGATGCCGATGTCGTCGCCGAGCGCCTTCTGCATGGCCGGCATGGCCCACATGCCGCACCACTGGATCGCGGTGAGGCCCTGGATGAAGGCCGACGGGTCCCAGGAGTCGGCGGGGGCGTCGAGGAGCAGGTTGCCGCTGGTGAACAGACCGCGCAGCTGCTTGAGGCCCTCGGCGACGGCGTCGGTGTTGAAGGCGGGCTTGTTGTCCGCGGTGAGCGTGTCGGCGCCGGCCGACCAGATCAGCGGGCGGTCCACCGAGGTCAGGTCGTTACCGAGGAAGATGCCCTTGACCTTGCTGGTGGTCAGCTTGTCGGCGGCCTCGATCAGCTCTTCCAGCGTGGTCGGCACCTCGACCCCCGCCTTCTCGAACATCGAGGGCCGGTAGAACAGGAACTGCGGGTCGTCGATCATGCGGACGCCGTATATCTTGCCGTCGACCGTGTGCGACTTGATGTCGGCCGGGTTGAAGTCGTCCTTGACCGGGCCGAGGATGTCGGTCAGGTCCGCCACCTGACCGCTCTTGACCATCTGGATCTGCGGGTGGAACTCGAAGACGTCGGGCGCGTTCTTGGTGAGCAGCGCGGCGAAGAGCTTCTGCTCGTAGTTGTTGCCGGTGATCCACTGCGTGGTCACGTTGGCGTCCTTGTAGGCCTTCGCGTACCGCTTGACGGCCTGCTCGACGCCTGCCTCGCCGTACGCGTGGAAGTACTGGACGAGGCCGTCGCCCGAACCTCCGCCGCTCCGGCCGGTGTTGCTGCCGCACGCGGCCAGTCCGCCGGCGGCGGCCAGGCCCATCGCGGCCCGCAGTACGTTTCGGCGGTCCCAGTTCATGTTGCTCGATGCCGACATGCTGACGTCCTTGTCTCGAGTGCGGCTGCGGCTCTTCGGCTCACTGCCTGATGGCTCACGGCCCGGGGGCCTCGCGCCAGATGGCTCAAAGAGAGGTGCGGTGCGGGACGCTAGAGCTTCGGCTAAGGCTTCGGCAAGGGGTTGGACGAAGTCTGTTCGAAGCGTTGTGTCCGGTTCGCGATTTCGAACATGCGGGGGTGGCGGAGGAGTTGCTTCCGCCGCTAGGAGGGTGGAGCGGTGGTGCGGCTCCGCGCGGGGGTGGTGCTTCTCGCGGGGGTGCTGCGTTTGCCGTTCTTCTGCCCGACGGTCTGGAGCGCCCCTTCGAGCGCGAACGTCGCCGCGCCCAGGCACACCGGGTCGGTGGGGATCGGGGAGAGGACGATCTCGGTGGCGGCCAGCGGCCGCGGCAGCGCGTGCCGGGCGACGGCCTCGCGCACCTCGTGCAGCAGCGGTTCGCCCAGTGTGCGGGCGACCCAGCTGCTCAGCACGACGATCTCGGGGTTGAACAGGTTCACCAGGTCGGCGACGCCGGCGCCCAGATAGCGCGCGGTCTCATGGACGGCCCGGCGTGCCACCGGGTCGTCCGCCGCGAGCCCGCGGGCCAGCGCGTCGATGGTCGCCGTCTGGTCGTCCGGGTGCAGCAGCGCGCTGTCGGGGCCGATCTCGCGCAGGTTCAGCATGATGCCGCGCGCGCCGACGTACGTCTCCACGCAGCCGTGGTTGCCGCAGCGGCACAGGCGTCCGTCCAGGACCATCGTGGTGTGGCCCCACTCGCCGGCGCTGTTGCTCACCCCGCGGTGCAGCCCGCCGCCCAGGACGAGCCCGGCGCCCACCCCGGTCCCGAGGTTGACCACCACGGCGTTCCCCCGCCCGCGCGCGGCCCCGAACCACAGCTCGGCCACCGCGCTGGCGCGCAGCGGGTTGTCCAGGTACAGGGGATAGGCGATGTGCTCGGTGAGCAGGTCGAGCAACGGTACGTCGTGCCAGTCCCAGTTGGGCGCGTACTCCGAGGTGCCGGTGGCGCGGTCCACCTGTCCCGGCACGCTCACCCCGACCCCGAGCACCCGGGCGCCCTCGATGCCGGCCTGGGTGACCACCGAGCCGACCGCGGCGGCCACATGGCCCACCACCTGCTCCGGCAGGCTCTCGCCGGCGCGGACGTCCTCCTCGGCGCGCGCCAGGACGTTCAGCCCCAGGTCGAACAGCTCGACGTGGACGTACGTCTCGGCGATGTCGACGCCGATCAGCGCGCCCCCCGAGCTGTTGACCGCGACCAGGCCCCGGGGGCGACCGCCGGCCGAGTCCTCGAAGCCGACCTCCGTGATCATGCGGAGGTCGAGCAGCTCGCCGACGAGTGTGGCGACCGTGGCGAGACTGAGGCCTGTGGCGGCCGCCAGCTCCTGCCGGGAGGTCGGTGACTCGGCGATGATCTGGCGCAGCACCTCGTAGCGGTTCGCGGTGCGGATGTCACGTGATGTGCGCTTCACCGGGGTGCCCATCCCTTCCCAGGCCGGCTCGGGCCGGGTCGACTTCGGCACCGGCGCGGCGCAAGGCTATGGGCTGCCGGGACTTTCGACAAGGGGTTAGGAAAGGGGCTTTATAAAGTGCGCTCCAGGTGAGGGCACGTGAGGGCCGGCGGTGGCCGGTCGCGGCCTGTTCATGATGCCTCAGGGATGTCCCGTGATACCTCAGGTGATGTCCCGTGACGCCTCGCGTGGTGGCCCCGTCGCGGGGCTCACCGATGCCTCGCTCCGGGGGGCCGTGCTCGCGACGGCCGCCGCGAGTTGCTGCTGCACCGGCTCGGGCAGCGTGCCGCCGTGCACGGTGCCCACCAGGTCCCGGGCCAGATGGTGCAGCTTGGTGTTGGTGTTCTGGGAGGTCCTGACCAGCACGCTCCAGGCCCCCTCGGGGCTCAGGCCGAAGGAGGCCATCAGGATGCCGCGGGCCAGGTCTATGGTCGGCCGGGTCTGCATGGCCCGCCGAAGCTGGGTGACTTCGGCGCGGAGGTCCTGGTCCTCGTCGCCCGTGGGCGGACCGGGCCCGTCGGTGGCCGGGCGTACGGCGTCGTGGTGCGGGCCCGGGGTCGCGAACAGCTCCCGGGTGCCGGTCAGATCGAGCAGGCGTTCGACCGCGGGGCCGCAGGAGAGGACGGTGACCGTCTTGCCCTCGTCGAGGGCACGCAGCCGCAGGTCGAGCAGCATGTTGAGCCCGGAGCAGTCGCAGAATCCGACCGCGTCCAGACGCAGGTCGATGCCGTTGCCCGACAGCGTGAGGATGTCGTGCAGATCCGGCAGCAGCCGCCGGCTGCCCAGGTCGAGTTCGCCCCACACGGTGACGGTCATCCGGTCGCCGTCCGGCATGACGTCCATGGTCGCCATGCAAGGCGGGATCGCCGCCACCGAGTGCGCAGGGTCCGGCATGGCCCCGTTCTCCCTTGTCTGTTCGCCGTTCCACCACTTTCCAGCGTTGCGCCTCTACCCCACACCCGTCAACCAATACATGAAACGCAGTACGTGTTTTTGAATACGTGTACGCCTGGTCGGTAGAGTTGGAGCATGGATGGAGTGCCCGAGCCACACACCGGATGGACGTTTCTCACCAACCATGCCCGAGTGCTGGCAGCCATCGCCGACAACCACAACGCCCGTATCCGGGACATCGCGGCTCACTGCCGGCTCACCGAACGCGCCGTCCAGAAGATCATCGCCGACCTGGAGCAGGACGGTTATCTCTCCCACACCCGGGAGGGCCGCACCAACACGTACCGGATCGACCCCGGCAAGGTGCTGCGGCATCCCGCCGAGGCCGGTCTGACCGTGGCGTCGCTGCTCTCCCTGCTCGCCGAGGACGAGGCCGACCGCGCCACGTCCACCGGCGGACCCGGCCGGCCGCACGCCACGACCTGACCCTTCGGCCGTCCGCCACCGCCGGACGGCCGGGCCCCTCCCGCTACGCGTCCGTCAGCACGTCCCGCACGAAGGCGTTGGCGAACGTCCCCCGCGGGTCCAAGTCCCGCGCCAGCGCGCGGAAATCGCCGAGCCGCGGATACAGCCCGCGCAGGGTGGACGCGGGCACGGTGAACACCTTCCCCCAGTGCGGCCGCGCCGCGAACGGGGCCAGCGCCTCCTCGACCCGCCGCACCACCGGCAGCACCGCCGGAGTGTCCTCGACCCAGGTGAAGTGCGCCGCCACGGTGTCCCGGCCGTAGCAGGGGCTCAGCCACTGGTCGTCGCCGGCGACCGTGCGCACCTCGCAGGTCTGGAGGACCGGGGCGATGGTCTCCCGGATCGCGTCGAGCGCGTGCAGCATCTCGACGGCGTGCCCGCGCGGCAGCAGGTACTCCGACTGCAACTCCGCCCCGCTGCTCGGGACGAACTCCGCCCGGAAGTGCGGCAGCCGCTCGTGCCACGGCCCCGGCACGCCGAACTGCTCGGTGCAGTTGACCGCGGGCATACCCGGCACGGGATGCATCTTCTCGGTGGCGGGAGCGGCCCAGGGGAAGGCGGGCAGCGCCTGGTCGGAGCGCCGCTTGAGCCACACCTGCCGGAAGCCCGGCGCACCCCAGTCGGTGAACAGGCTGACGCTGTATCCCGTCGCCATCACCGTCTCGAACGTCCCCGAGTCCAGCCCCTGGAAGGACAGTTCGGTGAACACGTGCTGCTCCACCTCGTACGCCGGCTCCAGGTCGAGGGTGAGCGCGGTGACGACACCCAGTGCCCCGAGCGAGGTGACGGCTCCGCCGAACCGCTCCTCGTCCCGGCCTATGGTCACCGTCGAGCCGTCCGCCGTGACCAGCTCCACCTCGCGCACGACCGCCGACAGCGGGCCGTTGAGCACGCCCGAGCCGTGGGTGCCGGTCGCGACCGACCCGGCCACCGAGATGTGCGGCAGCGACGCCATGTTGGGCAGGGCCAGGCCCTCGGTGTGCACCCGGCGGGCCAGCTCCGCGTAGCGCACGCCGCCACCGACCCGGACCGTGCGGGCCACCGTGTCGACGTCCACCTCCGGGGGCAGGTCCGCCAGCGACAGCAGGACGCCCTCGGCGCCCGGCTCGGCGATCTCGTTGAACGAGTGTCCGCTGCCCAGGACCCGCACGCGGTCGCTGTCCGCGACGAGCGCGCGCAGCGCGGTGAGCGAGCCCGGCCGGTGCAGTTCCTTGACCGCGTAGGTGATGTTCCCCGCCCAGTTGGTCACGGTCCCGTTCATCACGTCGTCCTTCCCCGAGACAGCGGGGACCGGGAGAGCCCCCCGGCCGGAACCTACCTCGCCGTGCCGTTCCATGCCCCTGCCGTCCATTGCTCCTGCCGCCCGGCTCGGCCTACCGTGGAGAAGTTGTAGAGAGCGGTTTCTGTCCCGGGCCGCCATCCACGCGTGTCGCGCTGACCCGTCCCTCAGCGCGCCACCGAGCCGGAAGGTCACCTCCTTGAGCCAGCGCCCCCAGGCACTGTTCGCCATGACCGCCGAGAACGTGCCGCAGGTCTTCCCGCCGGAGGTGCTGGCGCGGCTGCGCGCGTCGGTGGACATCGATCCGGCGCTCGTGGCGCGGGACTTCGCCGACCCGGGCGTGCGCGAGGCGCTGGCCCGGACCGAGATCCTGGTGACCGGCTGGGGCTGTCCCCGGCTCGACGAGGCGGTCCTCGACGCGGCTCCCCGGCTGCGCGCCGTGCTGCACTCGGCCGGCTCGGTCAAGTCCTTCGCCACCCCCGGGATCTGGCGGCGCGGCATCGCCGTCTCGTCGGCCGCGGCAGCCAACGCGCTGCCGGTCGCGGAGTACACCCTCGCCATGATCCTGCTCGCGGGGAAGGACGTCCTCGTCGCCCGCGACCGGATGCGCGCCACCCGCACCTCCTCCGGCTGGGGCGTCGTCCCCGGCATCGGCAACTACGGCCGCCGCGTCGGCGTCGTCGGAGCCTCCCGCATCGGCCGCCGCGTCCTCGAACTGCTCCGCCCCTTCGATCTGCGGCCCGCCCTCACCGACCCGTACGTCGGCGAGGAGGAGGCCGCCGCGCTCGGCGTCCCCCTGCTGCCGCTGGACGACCTGCTGCGCACGTCCGAGATCGTCACCGTCCACGCCCCCGAGACGCCCGAGACCCACCACATGATCGGCCGCCGCGAGCTGGCCCTGATGCCCGACGGGGCGGTGCTGATCAACACCGCGCGCGGCGCCCTGGTCGACCACGACGCCCTCGTGGCGGAACTGCGCGCCGGGCGCCTGACCGCGATCCTCGACGTCACCGACCCCGAGCCGCTCCCCGCCGACTCACCCCTCTACGACCTGCCCGGAGCCTTCGTCACCCCACACCTCGCGGGTTCCCAGGGCAACGAGCTGGCCCGCCTCGGGCTGACGGTCGCCGAGGAGGCGGAACGGCTGCTGGCCGGGGGGAAACTGGCGTACGCGGTCGACCTGGCGGCGCTGGAGCGCGCGGCCTGAGGGGGTGGGGCCGTACTACGCCACCGTGCCCCCGCTGTTCGCCGACGCCGAAGAGTACGGCCCGCTACGGCTGTTCGTACGGACGGAACAGCAACGGTCCGGCTCTGCATGCCCGTACCGAGGCCGTCGGCCTGCCGGTGGCGGAACGCCCGCCGGCGCCGCTCGTTCCGCCGGCAACCGTGGGATCACAGGAGCTGGTACACCAGGGAGTCGCTGTCCCGGCGGCGGCGGACGTGGCCACGCCAGCCCGCCAGCACCGCCATCAGCGTCCACGCCACCGTGCCGCCGATCAGGCCGCCCAGCCGGCCCGCGGCGTCGACGTCATCCGCTTGTTCCATCGGGACGGCGCCCTCGGGGTCGCGGATGACGTCGAGCCGGTCACCCACCTCCGGAGCCCAGGCGTCGCCGTCGAACCCCAGCTTCTCCTCCAGCTCCTTTCCGTCCGTGCCCCGGAGGGTGAAGCGATGGTTGTTGCTCGAGGTGCCGGCCGCGGTGTCGGCCACGATCACCACGCTCTCGCGCACGCCGCGCTGTTCCAGGGCTGCCTCGGGCGCGTACTGGACGGACCCTACGAGGACGAACAACGCGGGCACCGCGGACAGTACGGTCAGCCACACGGCTCGGTGGAGAAGGAGCATCAGCACGGCGAAGGTGAGGCACAGGAGCACCCCGACCGCGATGGGGACCACCTCCAAGCCCAAGGTCAGGTACGCGAGGCCGGTGGTGCCCGCTGCGGACGCCCACCCGAACGCCACCAGCCCGGCCGTTCGCCGCACCGACTTCCACGGGTCGACGGCCCGCCCGCCCATCCTGTTCAGTGGTGTGATCCTGCTGCTGCGTATTCCTGGCATCCCCGCTCCTTCGTGCCCGCGGCTGTGATCCGCCGCGAGCCGGCACGTTACAGGGCGTCACACCGCTGATCGCGAGCCGGTGGTAACGCGCGGACATAAGGGACATACATTCGAGTCAGGGGGACCCGGTACCGGCCTCGCACACCCATGGGCATACCGTGAGGAGTCGTACGTCCGAGCCGGGAGGAGAGACGGGATGAGCAGCGGCAGCCGTACCGCGCTGGTCGAGGATCTGATGGAGCGATTCCCGCATGTTCCGCGGGAGGCCGTCTTCAAGGAGGACCTGCTCCGCGGCGGCGTGGCCTTCGACCCGTCCGCGCTCAGCGACAACGAGGGCGGCGAGGTCAAGCCGAAGTCGTACTTCATCTTCTCCTTCGACCACGGCACCCTGCCCGAGCTGGGCGAGGCCGCGCTGCGCCGGCCGCCCGAGGAGATCATCCTCACCGGCGGCCCGTACGACCTGCGCCGGACCGTCGTCTCGGTGCGCGTGAACCCGGCCTCGCCGTACCGCGTCGCCGCGAACGAGGACGGTGTGCTGGGTCTCTACCTCGACGGCAAGCGGATCTCCGACGTCGGCGTGCCGCCGATGCCCGAGTACTACCGGCACACCCTCGCCAGCGGGAAGTCGGTCATGGAGGTGGCCCCGACCATCCAGTGGGGCTACCTGATCTATCTGACCGTCTTCCGGGTCTGCCAGTACTTCGGCGCCAAGGAGGAGTGCCAGTACTGCGACATCAACCACAACTGGCGCCAGCACAAGGCCGCCGGGCGCCCGTACACCGGGGTGAAGGACGTCGAGGAGGTCCTGGAGGCCCTGGAGATCATCGACCGTTACGACACGGCGAAGGCCTCCACCGCCTACACCCTCACCGGCGGCGCCATCACCAAGACGGTCTCCGGCCGCGACGAGGCCGACTTCTACGGCCACTACGCCAAGGCCATCGAGGAACGCTTCCCCGGCCGCTGGATCGGCAAGGTCGTGGCCCAGGCGCTGCCGCGCGACGACGTCCAGCGGTTCAAGGACTACGGCGTGCAGATCTACCACCCCAACTACGAGGTGTGGGACGAGTACCTGTTCAAGATGTACTGCCCCGGCAAGGAGCGCTACGTCGGCCGCGACGAGTGGCACAAGCGCATCCTCGACTCGGCGGACATCTTCGGCGCTCGTAACGTCATCCCCAACTTCGTGGCGGGCGTGGAGATGGCCGAGCCGTTCGGTTTCACCACGGTCGACGAGGCCATCGCCTCCACCACCGAGGGCCTGCGCTTCTTCATGTCGCACGGCATCACGCCCCGCTTCACCACCTGGTGCCCGGAGCCCACGACGCCGCTCGGCAAGGCCAACCCCCAGGGCGCGCCCCTGGAGTACCACATCCGGCTGCTCCAGGCGTACCGGCAGACCATGGAGGACTTCGGTCTCTCCTCGCCCCCCGGCTACGGTCCCCCCGGTGCCGGACGCGCGGTCTTCTCGGTCAGCTCCTTCATGGACAGCCTGCCGGCGGACGAACCCACCGCTGTTTGATAACGCTTCGATGACGTCGTGCATCATTGCGGTACGGCGTTGAGTCACAGGGCGGTTGTACCCGTACGGCATACAGACGCGGAGCCGTGGGGGCACGCCGCCCTGTCGTGCTTATCTGAACAGGGCGCTTGTCAGTTGTGTGGGTGGCGTGAAAAGCTCTTGCCCTGCCTTCGAGGTTCCCCCCAACTCCATTGCCAATACGGCGAGTTGACCTCGCTTGTGGATGCAGGAGACCCATGCCCGACCTGCCGACCCCTCAGGACGCCGCCGAGGCCGCGCTGTTCTCCGAGTGCTGGGACGCGGTGCTCGCCTACGCCGACCTGTGCACGTCCGGCTCCACCGCTGCCGCACAGCTGGGCCGCGAGGCGTTCGCACACGGCACACGTGAGGCCCGCGCGGCCGAAACCGGCCCGGTGCGCAGCGCCGGCCGCCGCGCGGCCCGGCTGCCCCGGATACCCCTGCTGCTGACCGCCGTACGCACCACGGCCGCGGCCTGGGAAGAGGAGGGGCAGGGCCACAAACTCGACCCCGACCTGCGGCTGTGGCTCAACTCGGACAAGGCCGACCGCTACACCGGCCCGCCCCTGACGCGCCCGCTCGCGCTGCGCGGCCTGCGCGACCTCCAGCAGGCCGACGCGGAACTGCTGTGGCTGGCCGAGGTCGAGGCGCTGCCGCTGTCCGTGGTCGCCCGCCGCCTGGGCCTCGACCCGGCCACCGCCGCCGACGAACTCCAGCAGGTGCGCACCCTGTTCCGGGACCGCTGCCACCGCAACCACCTCGACACCCCGATGGACGCCCAGTGCCGCAGCTACGCCCGGCTGCTGGACGCCGTCACCCGCTCCGCCGCCGCCGACACGCCGGGTGACCTCTCCCGGCACCTCGCCACCTGCGTCCAGTGCGCCGAGGCCGCGGCCTGTCTGCGCCTGCACGGCGGGGGACTGCCCGGGGCCCTGGCCGGCGGAGTGATCGGCTGGGGCGGCCTCGCCTACCTGGAGCGCCGCCGCCGCGCCGCGGAGGTCCGGCTCGGCGCCGGCCGCCCCGGCCCGTCGGACAAGGCGAACGACGGACCGGAGGACGCGGAGCAGAAGGCGCGCGTCGCCCGCAACGGCCTCCTCGTCGCCGCCGTCCTGGTCTCCGTCCTCGCGCTCGGCGTCTCGATGATGCCGTTCGGCGGCTCCGGCGACGACCTCGGGGCGCGCGGCGACGTGGGCCGGCAGCCGGTGGCCGACCCCAACCCCGACCCGCCCCTGCCGTCCGCCCCCACCCTGCCGCCCGCGACCTCGAAGCCGGCCGGCAAGACAACCCAGGACACCAGCAAGTCGGAGAAGCCCTCCAAACCGGAGAGCAGCAGCCGCCACACCGAACCGCAGGGCACCTCCTCTCCCACGAAGGGCGACGAGAGCGAGAGCCCCGCCTGCCGGGTGGAATACGACCTGGTCAACCAGTGGCCCGACGGCTTCCAGGCCACCGTCACCGTCACCAGCAGCAAGTCCCTCGACTCCTGGCGCGTGTCCTGGTCCTTCCGCGACGGCCAGCACGTCGGCCAGATGTGGGACGCCGCCGTCTCCCAGGACGGCTCCCGCGTCACCGCGACCGCCGCCGACTACAACAAGTCGGTCCCCGCGGGCGGCCACCTGGCCTTCGGCTTCCTCGCCTCCTGGCGCGGCAAGAACTCCCCGCCGTACGACTTCACGCTGAACGGCCAGGACTGCGCGAAAAGCAGTTGACGCGCCTCGGCCGTGACGGGATACCGTGACGGCGGTTCCACCGAGAGCCGAGTACCACCAAGAGTCGAGGATCGAGGAGGTGTTGACCGATGGCTGTCATTGCGATGAGCGCTGCCCGCATCCAGTTCATCAAGTCCACCTCCATGGCCGCCGGCTGATCCGACCGACTGTCGGGCCGGGGCCGACCTGGGAAGGGTCACCCTTGACTTCCAGCTCTGCCTCATCTGTTTCCTCCGCGCTCGCCCCGTACGGCTGGGACGACGCATGGGCGGACGAGTTCGCCCCCTACACCACCGAAGGACTGCTGCCCGGACGCGTGATCCGGGTCGACCGCGGGCAGTGCGACGTCGTCACCGCCGACGGGGTGCTGCGCGCCGACACGGCGTTCGTCACCCCGCATGACCCGCTGCGGGTCGTCTGCACCGGCGACTGGGTCGCCGTCGAACCCGGCGGGAACCCGCGCTACGTCCGCGCGTACCTGCCGCGCCGCACCGCCTTCGTCCGTTCCACCTCCTCCAAGCGGTCCGAGGGACAGATCCTCGCGGCCAACGTCGACCACGCCATCGTCGCCGTGCCCCTGGCCGTCGAGCTCGACCTCGGCCGCGTCGAACGGTTCCTCGCGCTCGCCTGGGAATCCGGGGCGCAGCCCGTCGTCGTCCTCACCAAGGCCGACCTCGTGCCGGACGCCGTCACCGTCGCCCACCTCGTCCAGGACGTGGAGACCAGCGCGCCCGGCGTGCCGGTGGTGCCGGTCAGCGCTGTGGACGGGGCCGGTCTCGACGTGGTCGCGGCGATCGTCGGCGGTGGTACGTCCGTGCTGCTCGGGCAGTCCGGCGCGGGCAAGTCGACGCTCGCCAACGCGCTCCTCGGCGAGGACGTCATGGCCGTCCAGGCCACCCGGGACGTCGACGGCAAGGGCCGGCACACCACGACCACCCGCAATCTGCTCGCGCTGCCCGGCGGGGGCGTCCTGATCGACACGCCCGGACTGCGGGGCGTCGGGCTGTGGGACGCCGAGAGCGGCGTCGGGCAGGTGTTCTCCGAGATCGAGGAACTGGCCGAGCGGTGCCGCTTCCACGACTGCGCCCACGAGGCGGAGCCGGGGTGTGCCGTGCTGGCCGCCGTCGAGGGCGGTGACCTGCCGGAGCGGCGGCTGCTCAGCTACCGCAAGCTCCTGCGGGAGAACCAGCGCATCGTCGCCAAGACGGACGCCCGGCTCCGGGCGGAGATCCGCAAGGACTGGAAGCGCAAGGGCGCGATCGGAAAGGCCGCGATGGAGGCGAAGCGCGGACCGCACTGGCGCTCGTAGCCGTACGGTGGCCGAAGCACCGTGCGCGCAACGCCGTGTCCGATTTCCGCCAGCGGCAGACCCGCCGACGGCGGAGACTGGACAGCGTGAGGGACGACGACACAAGGGACGAGGACACGGGGGAAGACCCCCGGTACGAAGCCGTACGCAGTCGTGACGGGCGTTTCGACGGCGCCTTCTTCTTCGCCGTCGAGACGACCGGCATCTACTGCCGGCCGAGCTGCCCCGCCGTCACCCCGAAGCGGGCCAACGTACGGTTCTTCGCCACGGCCGCCGCCGCGCAGGGCTCGGGCTTCCGGGCCTGCCGGCGGTGCCGCCCGGACGCCGTGCCCGGCTCCGCCGAGTGGAACGTCCGCGCGGACGTGGTGGGCCGGGCCATGCGGCTGATCGCCGACGGCGTGGTCGACCGGGAGGGCGTCGCCGGGCTCGCCGGACGGCTCGGCTACAGCGCACGGCAGGTGCAGCGGCAGCTCACCGCGGAGCTCGGAGCCGGGCCGGTCGCCCTCGCCCGGGCCCAGCGCGCTCATACCGCGCGCGTCCTCGTGCAGACCACCGACCTGCCGATCACCGAGATCGCGTTCGCGTCGGGCTTCGCCAGCGTCCGGCAGTTCAACGACACCATCCGGGCCGTGTACGCCTCGACCCCGAGCGAGCTGCGCGCCGCCGCGGCGACGAAGAGCGGCCGGGCCCGTCGTACGGCCACGCCGAACGCCGGGATCCCGCTACGGCTCGCCCACCGCGGCCCGTACCAGGCCGGCCCCGTCTTCGACCTGCTGCAACGCGAGGCCGTGCCCGGCGTCGAAGAGGTGGGCGGCCCGCCCGGCGCGCGCACCTACCGGCGCACGCTCCGCCTCCCGTACGGCACCGGCATCGTCGCCGTCGACGAACGCCCCGGCACCGCCCGGACCGGATCCGGCGCCCACCCGGGCGGCTGGCTCGACGCCCGGCTGCACCTCACCGACCCCCGCGACCTCACCACCGCCGTGCAGCGGCTGCGTCGGCAGTTCGACCTCGACGCCGACCCCTACGCCGTCGACGAGCGCCTCGGTACCGACCCGGTGCTCGCCCCCCTGGTCGCCGCCCGGCCCGGCCTGCGCTCGCCGGGCACCGCCGACCCGGAGGAACTCGCGGTACGCGCACTGGTCGGCCGGGCGGAGGCGGAACAGCTCGTGCGGCGCTACGGCAAGGCCCTGGACGCCCCCTGCGGCAGCCTCACCCACCTCTTCCCCGAGCCGGCCGTCCTCGCCGGCGCCGAACCCGGCGGCACCCTCGGCGCGCTCACCGCCGCCCTCGCCGACCACGCCGTACGCCTGGACCCCGGCGCCGACCGGGACGACGCGCAGGACGCCCTGCGCGCCGTGCCCGGCCTGGGCGCCCGCACCATCGCCGAGATCCGCACCCGCGCCCTCGGCGACCCGGACGTGGCCCCACCCGGCGCCGACGTCCCCGACAGCTGGCGCCCCTGGCGCTCGTACGCCCTGAACCACCTGCGCGCAGCAGGGAAGTGGGAGTTCCGATGACCTCGACGTACTGGACCGACGTGGCCTCCCCGCTCGGGCCGCTGCTCCTGACCGCCGCCCCGGACGGCGCGCTGACCTCGCTGTCCGTGCCCGGGCAGAAGGGCGGACGCGTGGTGCGGGACGACTGGCGGCAGGACCCGGGGCCCTTCCGCGAGGCCGGGGAGCAGCTCGCCGCCTACTTCGCCGGGGAACTGAAGGAGTTCCGGCTGACGTGGCGCACCGACGGCTCCGTCTTCCGGGAGAAGGTCTGGGCCGCGCTGGACGACATCCCGTACGGCTCGACCGTGACCTACGGCGAGATCGCCGCGCGCATCGGAGCGCCCAGGGCGGCCGTACGGGCCGTGGGCGGGGCGATCGGCGCCAATCCGCTGCTGGTCGTCCGCCCCTGCCACCGGGTGATCGGCGCCGACGGGACACTGACCGGCTACGCGGGCGGCCTGGAGCGCAAGGTGCGGCTGCTGACGCACGAGGGTGTGCTGTAGACGCCGAGGTGTGCGCCGGGGGTCTTCCAAGGTGTGTTCCCGGGCGGGTTCTCACGCCCCGAAAACGGCACCCACCCATGCCGCCGCGATCAACTGGCACGTGAACAGTTCCACCAGCACGCTGGAGCCGCCCGCGCGCATCGCCGTGCGCAGGGCCGCGACGGCCTCGGCGTGGCGGCCGAGGCGGAGGCGTTCGGCGAGGTAGATACCGGCCAGAAAGCCGGGGATCGCGCCGAGCACCGGGAGCAGGACGAAGCCGAGGGTGGATCCCGCTCCGGCGTAGGACAGCATGCGGTGGGTGGCGCCGCCCGCCCGCAGCCGCCGGGGTGGCAGGGCCCAGCGCACGCCCTGGGAGACGAACATCAGGACCGTGGCTCCCACCAGCACCCACCAGGCGACGGGCTGCGGGTCCTGCAGCGCCCACCACATGACCGCGGCCCACACCAGCAATGATCCGGGCACCGCGGGCAGCAGCACTCCGTACAGACCGAGCAGGATGACCAGCCCGACCAGCAGGAGGTCCCACACTCCCATCTGACCAGACTGCCGGAATACGGGAGAAGGCGCAGGTCAGAAGCGTGGGCGCGGTCCAGACCCGCAGGTCAGCCGGTCGTGGCCGCCGATACGCCCTCATGAGCCCGCATATCGCATGACCGTTCTACGGCTCACTCGACGTGCCGTTCACGGGGGCGTGGAAGGCCGGTTTTTCCCCAAGCCCCGTTTGCATCCGGCCCTCGCGGTGGACAATCAGGGGCATGAGCCAGCAGGGGGGAAGGCCCACCGGTCCCGAGGACGACTGGTGGGGGCAGTTGTACGACGACTCCACCGGCGACACTGGCCCCGCACCCGTGCCCGATTCCCTCGACGACCGCTTCGCCTCGGCGGCCGGGGCGGTGGGCGGCCGGGGTGTCCCGGGACCCGGGTCGGGGGAGGGGGCCGTCCCGGATCCGGTGGTTCCCGCGCCTCGGTCCGGGGCCGACGACGTCATGGACGACCCACCCGCCTCGGACCCGTCACCGCAGCGCGCACCCTGGGAGCCACCGCCCGCGCGCCCCACGGGCCCGGTGACGTTCCCGGCCGCGGCGAAACGGCAGGGGCCGGAGCGGACGCCCCCCGCCCCACCGACGGTCCCCCGCCACCCCCGGCGCCTCCCTTCTGGCCGGGCCCCGAGGCGGCCCGTTCCACCACGGCGGGCGCCCCGCCCAGGGGTCCCACCGCCGAGCCCGGGCCCGGCGGTACCGCATCCCCCGGCCCGGCCGATCCGCCGCCCGCACCGCCACTCCCAGCCGATCCGCCCGCACCACCACGCCCGGTCGGCCCCCCGCCCACGCCACCCCCCTCCGCCGACTCTCCGCCCACGCCCCCACCGCCCGCGGACCCTCCGCCCGACCCACCCGAAGCCGCCTTCGAGCGCCCCGCGTCCTCCCCGGGGCCCCGTGGTCACGTCGGCTCGCGGCCGCCCACCTACGACGCCGAGCCCACGGCGCTTCCGCTCGCCGATCCCGACGATCTGGACGACCTCGTCGCGGACACCGTGCTCGACGGGGCCCGGTACGGGGCCTGCACATTGCGGGCCGTGTCCGTGCGGGGGGACTCCGCGCGGTACCGGGGCGAGCCGCGGCGGGACTCGCTGCTGACCGCGCGGTTCGGCACAGGCGAGCAGGCGCTGCTGCTGGTGGCGATGGCGACCGGGACCCGGGCCACGCCGGGGGCGCACCGGGCCGCCGCCGAGGCCTGTCACTGGATCGGGCGGGCCGTCGGACGCAGTCACGCGCGGCTCGTGGAGGACATAAGGGCGGGGCGGCGCGGCGACCTGAAGTCCGGACTGCACCGCCTCACCGACCGCAGCCTCGGCAAGCTCCGCGCCAGCGCCGCAGAACAGGGCGTCGACCCGGAGGAGTACGCGGCCGGCCTGCGCTGTCTGCTGCTGCCGGCCGATCCCGAGTGCCGTACGCGCGTCTTCTTCGGTGTCGGGCCCGGCGGGCTGTTCCGGCTGCGGGACGGCGAGTGGCAGGACATAGAACCCCACGTCGCCGAGATCAAGGGCGAACCCGTCGTGGGCTTCGGATCGCCGCCCTCCGAGACGCCCGACGGCGACCGGCTCACCATGGACCTGGGCATCCCGACCCCGCCCAGCCCCTACGAACCGGCCCCGGAACCACCCCGCGAACCCTTCCGCTTCCGTACCTCCGTCGCCCGCCCGGGTGACACGCTCCTGGTGTGCAGCGCCGGCCTCGCCGACCCGCTGCGCGGCGAGCCCGAACTGGGCGACTACCTCGCCGAGCGGTGGTCGCGCCCCGAGCCGCCCGGCCTCGCCGCGTTCCTCGCGGACTCCCAAGTACGGGTCAAGGGTTATGCGGACGACCGTACGGCCGCGGCCGTTTGGGAGGCGTGACGGCGTCTCGTGTGACTTGATGGAACCCGGAGGGATCCCAGGAGACCGAAGGGGCAGACGAGAGACATGGCCAAACAGAACGTCGCGGAACAGTTCGTCGACATCCTGACCCGCGCCGGAGTCAAACGCCTCTACGGGGTCGTCGGCGACAGCCTCAACCCCGTCGTCGACGCCGTCCGCCGCAACTCAGCCATCGACTGGATCCACGTCCGGCACGAGGAGACCGCCGCCTTCGCCGCCGGGGCGGAGGCGCAGATCACCGGCAACCTCGCCGCCTGCGCCGGCTCCTGCGGGCCCGGCAACCTCCACCTCATCAACGGCCTCTACGACGCCCACCGCTCCATGGCCCCGGTACTCGCCCTCGCCTCGCACATCCCGTCCAGCGAGATCGGCCTCGGCTACTTCCAGGAGACCCACCCCGACCGGCTGTTCGCCGAGTGCAGCCACTACAGCGAGCTGATCTCCAGCCCGAAGCAGATGCCCCGGCTGCTCCAGACCGCCATCCAGAACGCGGTCGGCCGCTCCGGCGTCAGCGTCGTCTCCCTGCCCGGCGACATCGCCGCCGAGCCCGCCCCCGAAAAGGCCGCCGAGACCGCCCTCGTCACGTCCCGGCCGACGGTCCGTCCGGGCGACGCCGAGATCGACCGGCTCGTCGAGATGATCGACGACGCCGACAAAGTGACCCTGTTCTGCGGCAGCGGCACGGCCGGCGCGCACGCCGAGGTCATGGAGTTCGCGGGGAAGATCAAGTCACCGGTGGGGCACGCGCTGCGGGGCAAGGAGTGGATCCAGTACGACAACCCGTTCGACGTCGGCATGAGCGGGTTGCTCGGCTATGGCGCCGCCTACGAGGCCACCCACGAGTGCGACCTGCTGATCCTGCTCGGTACCGACTTCCCGTACAACGCCTTCCTCCCCGACGACGTGAAGATCGCCCAGGTCGACGTCCGGCCCGAACACCTCGGCCGGCGCTCGAAACTGGACCTCGCGGTGTGGGGCGACGTGCGGGAGACGCTGCGCTGCCTCATCCCACGGGTGCAGGAGAAGAAGAACAGCCGCTTCCTCGAACGGATGCTGAAGAAGCACGCGGACGCGCTGGAGGGGGTGGTGAAGGCCTACACCCGCAAGGTCGAGAAGCACACGCCGATCCACCCCGAGTACGTGGCGTCCGTACTCGACGAAGTCGCCTCCGACGACGCCGTGTTCACCGTCGACACCGGCATGTGCAACGTCTGGGCCGCCCGCTACATCTCGCCCAACGGCCGCCGCCGCGTCATCGGTTCCTTCTCCCACGGCTCCATGGCCAACGCGCTGCCCATGGCGATCGGCGCGCAGTTCACCGACCGGAAGCGGCAGGTCGTGTCGATGTCCGGCGACGGCGGATTCTCCATGCTGATGGGCGACTTCCTGACGCTGGTGCAGTACGACCTCCCGGTCAAGGTCGTCCTCTTCAACAACTCCTCCCTCGGCATGGTCGAGTTGGAGATGCTGGTCGCCGGACTCCCGTCCTACGGCACCACCAACAAGAACCCCGACTTCGCCGCCGTCGCCCAGGCCTGCGGTGCCTACGGCGTACGCGTCGAGAAGCCGAAGGACCTCGCCGGGGCCCTGAAGGACGCCTTCAAGCACAAGGGCCCGGCCCTCGTCGACGTCGTCACCGACCCCAACGCCCTGTCCATCCCGCCGAAGATCAAGGCGGAGATGGTGACCGGGTTCGCCCTGTCCGCCTCCAAGATGGTGCTGGACGGCGGGGTCGGCCGGATGGTGCAGATGGCCCGCTCCAACCTGCGCAATGTGCCCCGGCTCTAGCTGTAGGGCGCCCATCGGCGTTCGGAGGTGTCGTACGTGTAGCGGGGCAGGCCCTTGATGCCGCTGGTCCGGAACGGGCGGCCGGCGTCGTCGATCCGGACCGTGCCCGTGCGGCCCTGGGAGGACCAGTCGAGCTCCAGGTACCAGCGGCAGTCGCACCCCTGGGTCCTGGCGTTGACCAGTAGCACCTCGGGGTCGCGGGCGGAGACCCGGTAGGGCATGCGCACCGCCGGGATCGGCGTACCCGTGTCGCTCCCGGCCACCGCGCGGGCGATGGGGCGGTCCTTGTCCAGGTTCACGTCGAAGGAGCGCGGGGTGATCGAACCGCCGCAGCCCTGGTTCATGGCATAGGCATTGCCCGGCGCGGGTGCCGAGCGCCCCACCACGCGTACGCGCAGCGCCTCCAGCACGACGGCCGTGTCGGTCCGCCCCTGCACGGACAGCCGCACGAGCGTCTCGCCGCCGTGCACCGCGTTCTCCGACGCGGCCCAGACCCCGGCGTCCTGGGGGACCGGTGGCGGTGGCACCTGCTCGGGCGGCGCGGCGACGACGTAGTCGTGACCGCAGCCCAGCTTCCACGCCTGGGAGTCGGCGGACCAGGTGAGAGGTGGGGTGGAGGCGGTTCCGCCGGCGGGCGGGGTGGTGCGGACGGAGGGTGACGGGGAGGGCTTCAGCCGCTTCGGAGTGGCGGAGGGTGAAGACCGCCGCGGAGCGGGGGAGGTGCCGCTCGGGGTAGGGGAGGGGCTCTTCCCGTCCGGGGCTTCCGTCTTCGCCGTACCGGACGGGGCCGGAGCGGCGGTGCCGGGCCGGTCGCCGGCGGACGCACGCCGCCCGTCCGGCAGCGCGGCGAGGCTCCCGAGCGCCGCCAGCACCGCGCAGGCGGCGGCCAGTCCGACCGCGACGCGCCTGCGGCGGTACCAGGGGAGGCCGGGGAGCGAGTCCGCTTCCGCAGGGCTTTCGACAGGGCCGTCCACCGTGTCGGTGTCGGTGTCCGCATCCGTGTCCGTGCCCGTCTCCGCCGTACCGGCAGCGCTCGCCGGCCGATGACGCTGCCGCGCCGCCACCGCGAGGAGCCAGCGGCGGTGCAGCTCCAGACGTTCCTCCGCTGACGCCCCGCACAGGGCGGCGAAGCGCTCCACGGGCGCGAAGTCGAGCGGGACCGCCTCGCCCGCGCAGTAGCGGTGCAGGGTCGAGGTGTTCATGGCCAGGCGCCGGGCCAGTGAACCGTAACTGCGGTCCGTGCGCTCCTTCAGCGTCCTCAGCAGCGCCGCGAACTCCCCGACGTCGTCGACGTCGTCCTGTACCGACACCGTCCCCCCCGTCCTTCCGGCTCGGCCCGTCCCGGAACGGCATCCCAGGCGCCCCATGTACCTGCACGTCAGACGGGCTGGGATGGTTCCACCGTGCCGGATCGGATGCGAGCTGTTGCATCCGGACGGTGGGACCGCTGATGCTCTTGGTGCCGCACCGACGAGGCCCGGGCCGACCAGCCGGCCTCGCCGCGGCATCCACATCCACGCACTCGTCCACGGGGGAACACCCATGCCCATGCGCATCCGAGCAAGCGCTCTCACCGCCCTGACCGTCGCCGCCCTCGCGGCGGGCACGGTCCTCACGGCACCGGCCGCCGGTGCCGCGCCGAAGGCCGCCGCACCGAAGTTCCTGTCGGCGTCCCAGCTGCCGCCGCACCCGACCTCGGCCTGGACGGCCGGCCCGGTCACCGACGGGTTCCCGGAGGGACTCGGCTCCTGCGTGAGTACGGAGGGCGTGCTCGACTACGAGTACCGGCACCGGGAGTTCCGGACCGACCTGGAAACCAGCGCCGTGCAGTTGACCGTCGTGACGGGCACACCCGCCCTGGCCAAGGCCCTGGCGAAGCACTACGACGACCTGATCCGCACCTGCGCCGACCGCATCGAGGAATCCTCCCCGGACGTCGAGGCCGAGGGCCGGGACTACGGTTCACTGCCCGTTGAGGAGGGCGCCCGCGTCCGCGGACTGCACACCGAGACGTCCTGGGGCGCCACGGACATCTCGCTGCTGTCCGTCGGACGGGACGGCAGGACCGTCACCGTCGTGTCGTGGGGCCAGATGGGTGACTTCGACGACGCGCCCGTGGCCGCCTTCAAGAAGACGACGACCACCGCCGTCAACAAGCTGTACTGACCGGACGGCCACCGGAGAAGGACCGGGGCCGTCCTCCCGCCACGGGGGTCGGGAGGACGGCCCCGTACCGCCCGGGAACCCGGGGGAGACCGTCGTACTTCGGCCAACTTCACCGGACCGCCACGCCCCGGGACCAGCCGCCCCACCCCTTCGCCGCGTACGGAAGGATCGGCAGCCGGCCATGGGCAGTTCGTCCGATCTCCGGCGGTCAGGATCCGCCGCGGGACGTCTTCCGGCTACCCTCTTGTCCCCCTCCCCTTTGCCGTCGTACTGCTCAGGGCCCCTCCGCCCGGCCCGCCGGTCCCGGCCACATGGCCGAACATCCGGTCGTTGACGATTCGACATGACTGCCGCGTGCCCGACGGGGCATGGATCCCCGTGAACGTGTTCGAGCAGGAGGGGAACCGACATCGGCGCGCGGGCGGGGGTCATGGAGAGGCAGGCACGAGGAGGCGGTCCCATAACGATCGGGGCGTTCTCCGCGAAGACGGTGGAGGACAAGACCGAAGACGTCACGGAGCAGGTGCCGGCGCCTCAGTTGAGGCGCAGACTCGGGCGGGCGGACCTGCGGGCCGTGCCGGAGGCCCGCAGGGCCCTCCGGGAGCTGCTCGGGCAGTGGGGGAGGTCCGCGCGATCGGACGTGGCGGAATTGCTGACCAGCGAACTCGTCACCAACGCGATCGTCCACACCGACCACGACGCGGTCCTGACGGCCACCGTCGGACCCCGTGGACTACGGGTGGAGGTACGGGACTTCGTGGCCCGCAGACCGCGGCTGCGTGTACCGGTCGCCGACGACGGTACGAACGGCAGGGGCCTGTTCCTGGTGCAGTCCCTGGCGGACGCCTGGGGCGTCAGGGCGCACGGTGTGGGCAAGGCCGTCTGGTTCGAGCTGGAGGCCGAGGCGGCGTGAACGGAGAAGGGACGCGGCCCGCAGGCCACGCCCCCTCCTCGGTTCTGTGCGGCTCGGTCAGCCGAACTGCTGCTCCAGGTCCTTGAGCTTGCGCTCCAGGGAGTCCAGACGCGGCAGCGCCATGGTGTCGTCCTCCGCGGTGAGGTCGACGGTCACCGGGTCAGCTCCTTTGCGCACCGGCTGAAGGGAGGGACGCGAGCGCACGGGCAGGGGCTCCGGCGCGGATATGGCAGGCTCCGCGGTGACCTGCGAGGAGCCGCGCTCCACCTGCACCTCCAGCTGGCGTCCGCCGCCACGGCCGAAGTGGCCGCGGTGGCCGCGGCTGATCGCCTTCAGCTGGGCCCGCTCCACCCGCTGCTGGTCGCGCCGCCGCTGCCGGGCCTCTTCCTTCTTGCGCTTGTCGTCGCGCACCTCGTCGACGGCCTCGTCCAGGCTGCGTACACCCTCCAGGAGCATCAGCGACCAGGCGCGGTAGGTCTCCCGGGGGGCCCGCAGCCAGCGCACCATACGGATCTGCGGCAGCGGGCGGGGCACCAGGCCCTGCTCCCGCAGGGCGGCCCGGCGGGTCTGCTTCAGCGCGCGGTCGAAGAGGACCGCCGCCGAGAGGGACATGCCGGCGAAGAAGTGGGGGGCGCCGTCGTGGCCGACGCCCCTGGGCGCGTGCACCCAGTTGAACCAGGCCGCGGCGAAGGCGAACGTCCAGACCAGTATCCGCGAGCCGAGCGCGGCGTCACCGTGGCTGGCCTCGCGCACCGCGAGGACGGAACAGAACATCGCCGCGCCGTCCAGGCCGAACGGGACGAGGTACTGCCAGCCGCCGGACAGTCCGAGGTTCTGCTCGCCGAAGCCGACCAGGCCGTGGAAGGAGAGCAGGGCGGCGACGGCCGCACAGCAGAACAGGAGGAGGTAGGAGAGGGTGCCGTAGACGGCTTCCTTACGTCTGCGGCGTTCCTCGCTGCGCTCCCAGGAATCGTCCGCGCTCGTGTCCTTGACCGAGGAGCGCTTGCCGCGCGCGAGCACCGCCACCGCCGCCAGCATGCCCAGGAGAAGCACGGCGCCCGGAAGCAGCCAGTTCAGCGATATGTCGGTCAGTCTCATCTGGGTGGTCCCTTGCATTGGGATAGGGCGTAACGCCCGCCATAGTGGCCCAATCCCACCGGCCCTCAGGGGGTTTCGGGGCAAGAGGCCGCCAAGGAAGTGCAAGGGATTGCCCAGGGCGGCTTTCTGCTCGAACTGCCGCTTGAAGGGCGAGAGTTGAGTTCGAAAAAGACAACCCGTGCGGGTGGTTCTCCGGAAGTTTCCCGTGACGCGTGAGGAAGTTGTGAATCGGCTGCGCGCATGTGGGTGGCCGGTTGCGTGATGATCTTACGGGGTGGCGGCGGGCTGCTCTGTCCGCGTCTGCCCGGGGTGCCTCAACCGGCCGTGGCCAGCAGCTTGTTGACCCGGTCGGCGTCGCAGGTGCGCGGGCAGGTGGCGCAGGTGTCCTCGGGGCGCAGGGTGTAGAACATGCAGCAGCTCGCGCGGTCCCGGGTGCGCAGCGGCTCGCCGCCGGGGCCGGTCAGCTCGCGGAAGGCCGCCGTGCCCACGTACGGCTTGGTCGCGCCCGGCAGGAGCAGCTCCAGCTCGCGCATCGCACGCCGCTCCTCGATCTCGCCGAGCAGCTGGGCGACGTACCAGAGCCCCTCGACGATCTCGTCCGTCGCCATACCCCACAGGGCCCGGCCGCGGCGCCGCATCCTGGGGCCAAAACCGGCCAGGACCGGCTCCATGTGCTCGGCGACCGCCGACCGCACCTCGGCCCGCAGTGCCTCCTCGTCCGGGACGACCCGGGCGCCGGGCAGCGCGGCGGCCTCGTCGCCGGGCAGGCAGGCGAACCCGGCCGGGCGGACGGCCAGGTGGCCGACGGGGTGGTCGGGCGCCGTGCGGTCGTACGAGACGTGCGTCACGGGGTAGCGGGGCACGCGGCGGTGCAGGAACCAGGGGACGGTGATCAGGAGGCAGGCCGGCCAGGCGTAGCGGTGCAGGCCGAAGCTGGCGATCACGTCGGGGCGTGCCTGCCGGTCGTAGTCCCGGCGGATCTGGGCGTCGTCCCAGGATAGGAAGGCGTCGAGGCCGGGGCCGGCTTCCGCGAGCGCGGCGGCGGTGGTCCAGTTGCCGCCCCGGGGGGCCTCGTCCCCGGCGGTCAGTTCGGTGATGGCCAGCCCCGGGAGGACCTCGGCCAGACGGGCGTACGCGCCGGAGAGGGCCGAAGGGGGCAAGGGCATGGGATCACCGGTCCGCGTCTGTTGAACGGTCTGTTGAACGGGTCGCTTGAAGGTAAGCCTTACCTTACCCAAGATCGCCGGGATTTGAACTGGCGGCCGGTGCGCTTATGGTGCTTGACGGACGAGTAACAACCCGCCGTAATGACCCCAAGTACCGATACGTCCGGAGGAGGAGCCGAGCCGTGAAGCAGGGCGCGCAGGGCTCCGCCGGGGCGGAGGTGCCGCGGGCGGGGGCGCCGGGTGGGCAGGGTGGGCAGGTGCGGGTGCCGCAGCAGCCCGGGGTGGCCGATGCGGGCCGGGTGAGGCCCGGGGGCGGCGGGGCTTCCGAGGTGGTCCGGGGGGAGCACACGCACAGTGAGCCCGCCGCGCCGTCCGCCCAGCCGTCCGCTCCGCGGGGCCGGTCCGTCGTTCAGCGGTCCTCGGTGCGCGGGCAGATCGTGGACGCGCTGCGGGCCGCGCTGGTGGCCGGGGACCTCAGGCCCGGGGAGGTGTACTCGGCTCCGGTGCTGGGCGAGCGGTTCGGGGTCTCCGCGACACCGGTGCGGGAAGCGATGCAGCAGCTGGCCATCGAGGGTGCCGTCGAGGTCGTGCCGAACCGTGGGTTCCGGGTGGTCGAGCGGGGGGCGCGGGAGCTGGCGGAGCTGGCCGAGGTGCGGGCGCTGATCGAGGTGCCGGTCATGGTGCGGCTGGCCCGGACGGTGCCGGCGGAGCGCTGGGCCGAGCTGCGTCCCCTCGCCGAGGCGACGGTCCGCGCGGCGTCCTCCGGCTGCCGCGCGACCTACGCGGAGTCCGACCGGGGGTTCCACCGGGCCGTGCTGTCCCTCTCCGGGAACCAGCAGCTGGTCCAGATCGCGGAGGATTTGCACCGGCGGGCGCAGTGGCCGCTGGTGGGGAGCGGGCCGGGGATGCGGGGGAGGGCCGATCTGGTGGCGGACGCGCATGAACACACGGCGTTGCTGGACGCGTTGATCGCCCGTGATCTGGATGTCGTGCGGGCGCTGGTGGGGGAGCACTTCGCGGGTGCGGGCTGAGTGGGGTGCGCGCCGCTTGCGCCTACGGCGTTGACGCGCCAACCGCTTCCCTGGCTGCGGGCAGTCGTGCCGCTTGGGGCGGCACGGGTGGGCGCAGCGGCACCTCGTCGCGCCGAGCCGCGGACCCACCCGGCCTCAGCGACAACGCCGGGTACCCTTCAGCGCCGTCAAGCCGTCGCCGCCGGCGGAGCCAACTGCCGTGCCAGCCACGTCGGCACGCCCCCGAGCAACCGGAACAACCGCCGGGCCTCCTCCCGCAGCCGGGACGCCTCCGGCTCGGTCTCCGTGTCGGCGAGCGACACCAGCGCCGGCGCCGTACCGACGAGATAACCCAGCTCCTCACGGATCCGCAGCGACTCCGTGAACCCGTGCCGGGCCTCCGCCAACTCCCCGTCCCACAACGCGAGTCCGGCCAGATGCCGCCACGTGAAGGACAGCAGCAACGGGTCGGACTGCGCCGTCGCCCCCGCGTGCGCACGGCGGTACGCGGCCCGCGCCGCCTGCGGGGAACGCGCCAGGTTCTCCGCGACCAACCCGCGACGGAAGTCCAGCAGGGCCCGCTGCGGAGCCCCCGGAGGGATCAGCGCCGCCGCCCGCCCCAGCGCCGCCCGCGCCTCGTCGGCCCGGTCGCGCACCGCGAGCACCGTCGCGGCGTAGGCCAAGTACCCGCGTTCACAAGCGGCCGCGCCCCGCTCGTCGTCGCTGTGGGCCAGCGCCTCGGCGGTGCGCAGGGCGTCCTCGGCCTCCTCCCAGCCCTGCTCCGTGTACAGACACCGTTCCACCAGCAGCGACGCGCGTTGCAGCGCCGCCGCGGGGGTGTCCGGTAGCAGCAGGGCGGCCGCGTCGGCCCAGCACGCGCGTGAGCGCAGCCGCCATACCGCGGTCTGGAGGGGATCGTCACCGGCGGTCGTTCCGTTACCAGACATGGCGGTATGCGCCACGTTGCCCTCCCCGAGCACGCCATCGAGCTGTTGAGTGGTGGCGGCATCTCAGCACGAATCGCGGCGCGGGGCCAAGAGGGTGGGTGAAGGATTTCACAAAGTCGTGGGACTCCTGGGCGCCCCGTGCTCGCGCCGGGGCGCCCCGTGTCTCAGCTCATCCGCAGCGCCAGGAAGAAGTCGAGCTTGTCCTCCAGGCGCGACAGGTCGCGGCTCGTCAACTGCTCGATCCGGCCGACCCGGTAGCGCAGCGTGTTGACGTGGAGGTGGAGCCGGGCGGCGCAGCGGGTCCAGGAGCCGTCGCAGTCCAGGAAGGCCTCCAGGGTGGGGATCAGTTCGGCTCTGTGGCGGCGGTCGTAGTCGCGGAGGGGGTCCAGGAGGCGGGCCGTGAAGGCGCGGCGGACGTCGTCCGGGACGAAGGGCAGCAGGAGGACGTGGGAGGCCAGTTCCTGGTGGCCCGCCGCGCAGACCCGGCCGGGGCGGGCCGCCGCCACCCGGCGGGCGTGCCGGGCCTCCTCCAGTGCGCCGCGCAGGCCCTCCGCCGAGTGCACGGCCGCGCTGACGCCCAGCGTGAGGCGGCCGTCGTCGTTCAGACCGGCCGTCAGGGGGTCCCGTACGGACTCCAGGAGCGCGTCCGCGAGGACGCCGGTCTCCGAGCCGTCGTGCTCCGTCGAGACGGCCGGGAGCGGGACGAGGGCGATGGCCTCGTCGCCCGTGTGGGCCACGGCGATGCGGTCGGACGGCTCGGGGCCGGCCGACAGGGGGTCGACGAGGATCTCCTCCAGCAGGGCCTGGGCGACCGGGCCGCCCTCGATCTCCGCGCCGTCCCAGTCGACGCGGGCCACGATCACCTGCCAGTGCGGCGCGGCCCCGAGGCCGGGCAGCAGGACCGGGGCGGCCACCCGGAGGCGGGCGGCGATCTCGCCGGGGGCGGCGCCCGTCTGGACCAGTTCCAGGACCTCCTGGGCGAGGCGGCGGCGGACCGTGCGGGCGGCCTCTCGGCGGTCCCGCTCGACCGCGATCAGCTGGGTGACGCCGTAGAGCAGGTCGAGGCGCTCCTCCGCCCAGTCCCCGGCGTCCGCCTCGACGGCCAGCAGCCAGTCGGACAGCACGGTCTCGCGGGCGTCCCGGGCGGTCTGCGGGGAGCGGCCCGTCGAGCGGATCGGGAAGAGGGAGTAGGTGGTGCCGCCCAGGAGCACGCGGTGCGGGGCGCGGCGGCCCGTGCGGGTGGCCGTGAGGTGTTCCGCCGCCAGCCGGCCGCAGGCCTCGGCGGGGAGGGCGGGGCCCGACGCCTTCGGGCCCGCGATCAGGCGGCCGGTGGGGGAGAGGACCCAGGCGCGCAGGTCGAGGTCGGAGCCCAGCAGGTCCAGGACGACGTCCGGGCCGCCGCCCGCCGGGCCCGACGTCATCATCCGGCGGTGCCGGTCGACCACGGCCGCGAGGTCCCCGGCGCGCTCCCCGGAGACCTGCCGTACGACGTGCTCGGTGATCGTCGCGAACGCCACCGACTCGTGCACCGCGAAGAGCGGGAGGCGGTGGCGGGCGCAGGCCGCGACCAGGTCCTCCGGTACGTCCCCGAGCTCGGCCTCGCCCGCGGCCAGGGCCGTGACCCCCTCCTGCACCAGGATCCGGACGAACGGCTCCGAGTCCGCGGCGTCCCGGCGCCAGGCCAGGCCCGTGAGCACCAGCTCGCCCCCCGAGAGGTAGCGGCTGGGGTCGCGCAGGTCGGTGGTCATCACACCGCGCACGGTGCGGTCCAGCTCGTCCTCGCCGCCGAGCAGCTTGAGGCCCAGCGCGTCGGTGTCCAGCAGTGCGCGCAGCCGCATTCTCGTCGCCGCCGTTCTTTGTCTCGAAATCTATGGTGGATCTTGGTGGGGTTCGCGATGAACGTCTGTTCGGTGGGCTGGTGGGCGAGGTTCGTCGCCCTCCGGGCGTGTCCCGGTTGTGTCCCAGGTCACGCGGCTGTGTCGCGCGTTTCCACAGGAAAACGAGGAGGTTTCTGATGGCCTCCGTTCATACGAATCTACAAGATGCCCGTCCTGGCCAGCCAACTCCTTCATGGTTTCCGTGACTGACCCCGCCGGAGCACCGCGCTGTGTACTGGGATCACTACGCGTTAACAGCACATGAACGAGCCGGGACCGCCGCACACGGATTGGCTCAATCTGAACGCCCCACACGAAGACGAAGAAGAGAGCCGGTCATGGACTTCCTTCGCCCCGCCAGCTGGGAGGAGGCGCTCGCCGCGAAAGCCGAGCATCCCACCGCTGTGCCGATCGCGGGTGGCACCGACGTGATGGTCGAGATCAACTTCGACCACCGCCGGCCCGAGTACCTCATGGACCTGAACCGCATCGGCGATCTCTCCGAGTGGGAGGTCGGCGAGGAGAGCGTGCGGCTGGGCGCCTCCGTGCCCTACACGGCGATCATGGAGAACCTGCGCGCCGAACTGCCGGGGCTCGCCCTGGCCTCGCACACGGTCGCCTCCCCGCAGATCCGCAACCGCGGCGGTGTCGGCGGCAACCTCGGCACCGCCTCCCCGGCCGGCGACGCCCACCCCGCCCTGCTCGCCGCGGGCGCCGAGGTCGAGGTCGAGTCGGTGCGCGGGGCTCGGCGCATCCCGATCGACGAGTTCTACAAGGGCGTCAAGCGCAACGCGCTGGCCCCCGACGAGCTGATCCGCGCCGTGCACGTGAAGAAGGCCGACGGGCCGCAGCAGTTCTCCAAGGTGGGGACCCGGAACGCGATGGTCATCGCCGTGTGCGCCTTCGGGCTGGCACTGCACCCCGCGACGCGGACCGTGCGGACCGGCATCGGTTCGGCCGCCCCGACCCCCGTTCGGGCCAAGGCCGCCGAGGAGTTCCTGAACGCCGCTCTGGAGGAGGGCGGCTTCTGGGAGAACGGGAAGATCATCACCCCGTCGGTCGCCAAGCAGTTCGCGGACCTGTGCTCCGCCTCCTGCAACCCGATCGACGACGTCCGGGGCACCGCGAGCTACCGCCGCCACGCGGTCGGCGTCATGGCCCGCCGCACGCTGACCTGGACCTGGGAGTCCTACCGCGGCACCCGCCGCACCACCGAGGGAGCTGCGTAATGCGCGTCAACTTCACGGTCAACGGCCGTCCGCAGGAAGCCGACGACGTCTGGGAGGGCGAGTCCCTGCTGTACGTGCTGCGGGAGCGGCTCGGCCTGCCGGGCTCGAAGAACGCCTGTGAGCAGGGCGAGTGCGGCTCGTGCACGGTCCGACTGGACGGCGTGCCGGTGTGTTCCTGTCTGGTCGCCGCCGGACAGGTGGAGGGCCGCGAGGTCGTCACCGTCGAGGGCCTCGCCGACTACGCCAAGCAGCGCGCCTGCGCGAGTGACGCGTGCGGTACGTCGTTGCAGAACGCCCAGCAGTGGCAGGCCAAGGGCGACTCGCACACCGGCGAGGGCACCGAACTCTCCCCGGTCCAGCAGGCGTTCATCGACGCCGGCGCCGTCCAGTGCGGCTTCTGCACGCCCGGTCTGCTGGTCGCCGCCGACGAGATGCTGGAGCGCAATCCGACTCCAACCGACGCGGACATCCGCGAGGCGCTGTCGGGCAACCTGTGCCGCTGCACCGGCTACGAGAAGATCATGGACGCGGTCCGCCTGGCGGCCGCCCGGCAGGGAGAGGCGGTCTGATCATGTCTTCCCCCAACGGAACGCCCACCAAGATCACCCAGGGGTCCCAGACCAAGGGCGGCATCGGCGAGTCCACGCTGCGCCCGGACGGCACCCTCAAGGTCACCGGCGAGTTCGCGTACTCGTCCGACATGTGGCACGAGGACATGCTCTGGGGCCAGATCCTCCGCTCGACCGTCGCCCACGCCGAGATCGTGTCCATCGACACCGGCGAGGCCCTGGCCACGCCGGGCGTCTACGCCGTGCTGACGTACGACGACCTGCCGACCGACGTGAAGAACTACGGGCTGGAGATCCAGGACACCCCGGTCCTCGCCCACGGCAAGGTCCGCCACCACGGCGAGCCGGTCGCGATCGTCGCCGCCGACCACCCGGAGACCGCGCGCCGCGCCGCCGCCAAGATCAGGGTCGACTACCGCGAACTGCCCGTCATCACCGACGAGGCGTCGGCCACCGCGCCGGACGCGATCCTGGTCCACGAGAACCGCGACGACCACCACGCCGGTCACGTCCCCCACCCGAACATCGTCCACCGCCAGCCGATCGTCCGCGGGGACGTGGCCCAGGCCCGCGAGCGGGCGGACGTGATCGTCGAGGGCGAGTACACCTTCGGCATGCAGGACCAGGCCTTCCTCGGCCCCGAGTCCGGCCTCGCCGTACCGGAGGAGGACGGCGGCGTCCACCTCTACATCGCCACCCAGTGGCTGCACAGCGACCTGCGCCAGATCGCGCCCGTGCTCGGCCTGCCCGAGGACAAGGTGCGGATGACGCTGTCCGGCGTCGGCGGCGCGTTCGGCGGCCGCGAGGACCTCTCCATGCAGATCCACGCCTGCCTGCTGGCGCTGCGCACGGGCAAGCCGGTCAAGATCGTCTACAACCGGTTCGAGTCCTTCTTCGGGCACGTCCACCGCCACCCGGCGAAGCTCTACTACGAGCACGGGGCCACCAAGGACGGCAAGCTCACGCACATGAAGTGCCGGATCGTCCTGGACGGCGGCGCCTACGCCTCCGCCTCCCCGGCGGTCGTCGGCAACGCCTCCTCCCTGTCGGTCGGCCCGTACGTGATCGACGACGTGGACATCGAGGCCATCGCCCTCTACACCAACAACCCGCCCTGCGGCGCCATGCGCGGCTTCGGCGCGGTCCAGGCGTGCTTCGCCTACGAGGCGCAGATGGACAAGCTGGCGAAGCGGCTCGGCATGGACCCGGTGGAGTTCCGGCAGCTCAACGCCATGGAGCAGGGCACGCTCATGCCGACCGGGCAGCCGGTCGACTCGCCGGCCCCGGTCGCCGAACTCCTGCGCCGCGTCAAGGCGATGCCGATGCCGCCGGAGCGCCAGTGGGAGTCCAGCGAGGGCGCCGACCTACGGGAGCTGCCGGGCGGTCTGTCCAACACCACGCACGGGGAAGGCGTCGTACGCGGCGTCGGCTACGCGGTCGGCATCAAGAACGTGGGCTTCTCCGAGGGGTTCGACGACTACTCGACCGCGCGGGTACGGATGGAGGTGGTCGGCGGGGAGCCCGTGGCCACCGTCCACACCGCCATGGCCGAGGTCGGTCAGGGCGGTGTCACGGTCCACGCGCAGATCGCCCGCACCGAGCTGGGTGTCACCCAGGTGACGATCCACCCGGCCAACACCCGGGTGGGGTCGGCGGGTTCCACCTCGGCCTCCCGGCAGACGTACGTCACCGGCGGTGCCGTGAAGAACGCCTGTGAGCTGGTCCGCGAGAAGGTGCTGGAGACCGGCCGCCGCAAGTTCGGGTCGTACCACCCGGCCTGGGCCACGGCCGAACTGCTCCTGGAGGGCGGCAAGGTCGTCACCGACGGCGGCGAGGTGCTGGCCGGCCTGGTGGACGTCCTCGGCGAGGACGCCGTCGAGGTCGAGGAGGAGTGGCGGCACCGGCCGACCGAGCCCTTCGACCTGCGCACCGGTCAGGGCAACGGGCACGTCCAGTACTCCTTCGCCGCGCACCGCGCCGTCGTCGAGGTCGACACCGAGCTCGGCCTGGTGAAGGTCATCGAGCTGGCCTGCGCCCAGGACGTCGGCAAGGCGCTCAACCCGCTGTCCGTGCTCGGCCAGATCCAGGGCGGCACCGTACAGGGCCTGGGCGTGGCCGTCATGGAGGAGATCATCGTCGACCCGAAGACGGCGAAGGTGAAGAACCCCTCCTTCACGGACTACCTGATCCCGACCATCCTCGACACGCCGACCATCCCGGTCGACGTCCTCGAACTCGCCGACGCGCACGCCCCGTACGGGCTGCGCGGCATGGGCGAGGCCCCCACCCTGTCGTCGACCCCGGCGGTCCTCGCGGCCATCCGGAACGCGACCGGGCTCGAGCTGAACCGGACTCCGGTACGGCCCGAGCACCTGACGGGTACGTCACTCTCCGACGCCTGAGCAGGAGAGTTCCGTCCGGGGGACCACGTCCCCCGGACCCCCTTCGTTCGTCTCGGGCCGTCCCCCGGGTCGTGCATCCCAACCCCCTATGAAACTTGGGAGTAGGCCCACATGACCCAGCAGTCAGTAGAGCCGAGGACCACAGCCGACGACGCGGGCGAAGGCACCCGCGTCCCGGCCGGACGGTCCTGGCTCGACCGGTACTTCCACATATCCCACAGAGGGTCCACGGTCGCGCGCGAAGTGCGCGGCGGCGTCACCACCTTCATGGCGATGGCGTACATCCTCCTGCTCAACCCCCTGATCCTGTCCGGCAAGGACGCGGCGGGGAACACCCTCGCCCAGCAGGGCCTGATCACCGCGACCGCGTTCGCGGCGGCCCTCACCACCCTGCTGATGGGTCTCGTCGGCAAGGTGCCGCTCGCCCTCGCCGCGGGTCTCTCCGTCTCCGGAGTCCTCGCCTCCCAGGTCGCGCCCGAGATGACCTGGCCGCAGGCGATGGGCATGTGCGTGATGTACGGCGTGGTCATCATGCTGCTGGTCGTCACCGGCCTGCGCGAGATGATCATGAACGCGATCCCGCTCGCGCTCAAGCACGGCATCACCATGGGCATCGGCCTGTTCATCGCCCTCATCGGCTTCTACAAGTCCGGCTTCGTGCACCAGGGGGAGGCCACTCCCGTCACGCTCGGCCCGGCGGGCGAACTGGCCGGCTGGCCGGTGCTGCTCTTCGCCGGCACCCTGCTGCTGATCTTCATGCTCCAGGCCCGGAACATCCCGGGCGCCATCCTCATCGGCATCGTCAGCGGCACGGTCGTCGCCGCGATCCTGAACGCCGCGGGCGTCATCGACCCCAAGCAGTGGGCGGCCGGCGCGCCCGAGTTGCACGGCGGCGCGGTTTCCATGCCGGACTTCTCGCTCTTCGGGGACGTGGAGTTCGGCGGCTGGGGCGAGGTCGGCGCGATGACCGTCGGCATGATCGTCTTCACGCTGGTGCTGGCCGGGTTCTTCGACGCGATGGCGACCATCATCGGCGTCGGCACCGAGGCGAAGCTCGCCGACGACAAGGGCCGGATGCCGGGCCTGTCCAAGGCGCTGTTCATCGACGGCGCCGGCGGTGCGATCGGCGGTGTGTCCGGCGGCTCCGGCCAGACCGTGTTCATCGAGTCCGCCACGGGCGTCGGCGAGGGCGCGCGCACCGGCCTCGCCTCGGTCGTCACCGGTGCGTTCTTCGCGGCCTGCCTGTTCTTCACGCCGCTCACGGCCATCGTGCCGCAGGAGGTCGCGTCCGCCGCCCTCGTCGTCATCGGCGCGATGATGCTGATGAACGCCCGGCACGTGGACTGGGCCGACCGGGCCACCGCCGTCCCGGTGTTCCTGACGGTCGTCCTGATGCCGTTCACGTACACCATCACCACCGGTGTCGCCGCGGGCGTCATCTCCTACGTCGCCATCAAGACCGCCCAGGGCAAGGTGCGCGAGATCGGCGCCTTCATGTGGATCCTGACGGCGGTCTTCCTCGTCTACTTCGCCCTCAACCCGATCGAGAGCTGGCTGGGCGTCCACTGACACCCGTCGCAGCCCCGTCGCTCACAGTCGTAAGGAGACCGAGACAGATGCTGGACATCGCCGAGGAGCTGAACCGGTGGGTCGAGCAGGGCCGTGACTTCGCCGTGGCCACCGTGGTGGCCGTCGGCGGCAGCGCGCCCCGGCAGCCCGGCGCCGCGCTCGCGGTGGACGCCGAGGGCACGGCGATCGGCTCGGTCTCCGGCGGCTGCGTGGAGGGCGCGGTCTACGAGCTGTGCGAGCAGGCGCTGCGGGACGGCGAAACCGTCCTGGAGCGCTTCGGCTACAGCGACGACGACGCCTTCGCCGTGGGCCTGACCTGCGGCGGTGTCATCGACATCCTGGTCACCCCGGTCCGGGCCGGCGATCCGGTCCGCCCGGTGGTCGCGTCCGCGCTCACCGCCGCCGCGTCCGGGGAGGCGGCGGCGGTGGCACGGATCGTGTCGGGACCGCGCGAACTGACGGGCCGGGCCCTGCTGGTCCGTCCCGACGGCTCCCGCGACGGCGGCTTCGGCGGCCATCCGGAACTGGACCGCACGGTCGCCGCCGAGGCCGGCGCCCTCCTGGACGCCGGCCGCACCGGCACCCTGGAGATCGGAGAGCAGGGCTCACGCTGCGGAGCACCGCTCACGGTCCTGGTCGAGTCCTCGGTCCCGGCGCCCCGCCTGATCGTGTTCGGCGCGATCGACTTCGCCTCGGCCCTGGTCCGCGTCGGCAAGTTCCTCGGCTACCACGTCACGGTGTGCGACGCGCGCCCCGTCTTCGCGACCCGGGCGCGCTTCCCGGAGGCCGACGAGATCGTCGTGGAGTGGCCCCACCGCTACCTGGAGCGCACGGACGTCGACGCCCGCACGGTCCTGTGCGTGCTGACCCACGACGCCAAGTTCGACGTGCCCCTGCTGGAGCTGGCGCTGCGCCTGCCGGTGGCGTACGTCGGTGCCATGGGCTCCCGGCGCACCCACCTGGACCGCAACGCCCGTTTGCGTGAAGTCGGCGTCACGGAGCTGGAGTTGAGCCGGCTGCACTCCCCGATCGGCCTGGACCTCGGGGCCCGTACGCCCGAGGAGACGGCCCTGTCGATCGCCTCGGAGATCGTCGCGGCCCGGCGCGGCGGCAGCGGGGTCTCGCTGACCGGGGCCCACACGCCGATCCACCACGAGCCGGGGTCGCGGGCGGTGGGGCGGATCGGGTCGGTGGCCTGAGGTCCGGTCAGCGGGCCACGGCCTCCAGGAGCGAGAAGGGTTCCGCCTCCGGGAGCGGGGTGACGGAGGTGAGGGACAGGCCGGCGGCCTCGCACAGTGCCTCGAAGTCCTTGCGGGTGCGTTCCCTGCCGCCCACGTTCACCAGCATGTTGAGGTCGCTGAGATACGTGCTCCCGTCGTCGTCGGCCCTGACGATCTCGGGCAGCACCGGTTCCAGGATCAGGACGCGCCCGCCGGGCGGCAGCGCCGCGCGGCAGTGGCGCAGGATCCTGACCGCCCGGTCGTCCGGCCAGTCGTGCAGGATGCTCTTCATCAGGTAGAGGTCCGAGCCCTCGGGCACCGACCGGAAGAAGTCCCCGGCTATCAGGGAGCAGCGTTCCGTGAGCCCGTGCCGCCGCAGGTTCTCCGGCGCCTGGGCCAGCCCCTCGCTCGTGTCGTGGACGACACCGGTGAGGCCGGGGAACGCGACGAGCACGCCGGCCAGGAGCGTGCCGTCCCCGCCGCCGACGTCCGTGACCGAGCCGAACCGGCCGAAGTCGAAGGCGTGCGGCAGCGCGGCTGCGGTCTCCGCGGTGGCCTGGCTCATCGCCGCGTTGAACTCGCCAGACAGTTCGGGCTGCCGGGCGAGGTGGCTGAAGAAGTCCGTGCCGAAGACGGTGTCGAACGCGACGTCGCCGGTGCGGACGCTGTCGTCCAGGTGCTCCCAGGCGCGGATGATCGCCGGCTCGGTGAACATCCGCACGAAGGAGGTGAGCGAGTCGGGGCGGCCCGGGGCGAGGAGTAAACCCGCCGGTGCCACCGCGAAGGTGCCGAAGCCGTGTTCCCTCAGCAGGCCGAGGCCCGCCAGGGCGCGCAGCAGCCGGGTCATGGGCTGGGGCTCGGCTCCGGCGTCGGCGGCCACGTCGGCTGCCGGGCGCGGTGTGTCGCCGATCAGCTCGACGATCCTCAGCCGGACGGCCGCGCGTACGGTCTGCGCGGCCATGCCGCCGAAGACGAGCCGCACGAGCAGCTCGCGGTCGGTCATGTCCGGTGCCAGGGCACGGATGTTCGCCACAGGTCTTCCCCTCCTACGTTGTTTCTTCCGGTCAGCCGGCGGACGTGGCCCTGGCGGCCAGGGCGGTGGGCGTGCAGCCCGCGAACGCCAGTACGTCGCGATGGAGATGGGGCTGGTCGACGTAGCCGCAGGCCAGGGCGACGTCGGCGGCGCTCTCGCCCGCGGTGAGGGCGCGGGCGGCGTGGTCGAAGCGGACCAGCATGGCGGCGCGTTTCGGGGTGAGGCCGATCTGGTCGCTGAACCGGGACCACAGCCGTTTGCGGCTCCAGCCGCAGGCCTCGGCCAGTTCGCCGACCCGTACCCGGCCCCGGCGGGCCACGATGGTGTCCCAGGCGGCGGCGACCTCGGGCGTCATCGCCGGTGCCCGCGCGGCCCGTTCGGCGAGGAACCGGTCCACGAGCGTGAGGCGCTGCTCCCAGGCCGGGGCCTCGGCCAGCCGCTCCCGCAGCCGTGATCCGGCCCGCCCCCAGAGGTCGTCGAGCCCCTGGACGGACCCGTCCAGCTCGCGCGGGGAGACGCCCAGCAGGGCATAGGCGGCCCGGGGTGACAGACGCATCTCGACGCACTCGACGCCCGCACCGCGGATCCGGGCCGGGCCGGGCGACAGTGCGGCGGCGAAGCTCGGCAGCTCCTGGTGCCCGCGGGCACCTTCCACCGTGAACGGACTCTCCCCGAGCCCGATCACGACGACCACCGCGGGCCGCGGAAGCACCCGCAAGTCCAGCCCTGCGGCGGCCCGTTCACGGAACCCGGCCATCCGGACACCGCCGAGTGTCATACCGTCAGCAGGGAGGACGACGTCCCAGCCGGGCTCGCTCTCCGCTTCGTAACCGCGCATGCCTCCACGGTCGCCGACCCGGCCGCTCCTGTCTTGGACAAAAGTTCCGCCCCCGGCGGCCGCCCGGGGCGTCACGGACGTCGGAGCAAACGGTTCAGCGCGCGGCCGAACACGTACCGCGCCGAGCGCCGCACTACGCCGTCGAAGAGCGACGGCAGCAGCCGGACCCGGATCTCCTCCCGCCAGACCACACGGGTACGCCCCCCGGGCCCCGGCCGCACTTCCAGCTCCGCCCAGCCCAGCACCACCCGGCCCCGCTTCTCCAGCCGGCACATCCCCGGCGCCCCGTCCTCCGGCGGCTGCCACACCGTGACCTCCATCGGGTCGTCGAAGGCCAGCGCCCCGGCACCCGAGCGGGCCACGACCAGCGTGCCCACGCGGGTGGGCCCGGGCGGATCCACCCTGACCGCCGTCAGCGGCACCACCTCACCGTGCCGCGGCCACAGCGTGATCCGCCGCCACGCCTCGTCGAGGGGAAGCGGGACCGTGCGTTCGAGCAGGATGTTCGCCACGGCACGATCGTAGGGAACTCACCGGGCGTTATCGGTACACCTTGCCCGGCTCCGCCGTGCCGGGTGCCAGTAGCTGCGGCACCGTCACGAACACATAGCCCCGTTCCTTGAGCGCGTCGATGATCCCCGGCACGGCCGGCACCGTGCCGTCGTAGATGTCGTGCAGCAGGATGATCCCGTCCCGGGAGGCCTGGGCTAGGACGCGGCGGGTGATCAGGTCCGAGTCGGTCGTCGTGTAGTCCTTCGCCGTCACGGTCCACAGCACCTCGGCGAGGCCCAGCTCGCGGCAGATCTCGTGGACGGTGTCGTCGGTGCGGCCCTGCGGCGGGCGCATCAGGGTCGGGCGCCGGCCGGTGAGGCGTTCTATCTCCTGGTTGGGGCGTTCCAGCTCCTCGCGTATCTCCTCGGGTCTGAGCCGGGTCAGGATCTTGTGCTCCCAGGTGTGGCTGGCCACTTCGTGGCCCTCGTCCGCCATCCGCCGCACCAGCTCCGGGTACTTCTCGATGTGGCGCTTGCCCAGGAGGAAGAAGGTCGCCGGGACCTGCTTCTCCTTCAGGATGTCCAGCAGGCGTGCGGAGTGCTCGCTCGGCCCCGCGTCGAAGGTGAGCGCGATGCACTTCACCTCACGGCAGTCGACGGTGCCGAAGCGGGCTGCCTGGACGTCCGTCGCCGCCCGTGCGCGGACGGCGCTGGGAGCCGTGGTGTCGTGCCCTGAGCAGCCGCTCAGGGTCAGTGTGAGGGCGGCGGTCGCCGCGAGCGTTCCGGCCGTGCGGAACGCGATCCCCGTTTTCTTCATCTTCTTGGTCAGAGAAGGCATGCCGGGACTATACACACCGTGTATACGTCCGGTTTATAGTGTTCTGACTCCTCGCCTGGTTACTCGCGCCGACACGCAAGTGAATGCCAGTGGAAGGAGAGTCCCGTGAGCGGACGTGCCTGGCGCCGGGCACTGGTGACCGGCGGCGCCGGATTCGTGGGGTCCCATCTGTGCGCACGGCTGACCGACGCCGGTGCGGAGGTCGTGTGCCTGGACAACCTGGCCACCGGCTCCCGCGCCAACGTGGTCGACCTGGAGCAGCGGCCCGGCTTCCGCTTCGTCCGCGGTGACGCCACCGACCCGGCGGCCTGGCAGGCGCTGCCCGGCCGGTTCGACCTCGTCCTGCACTTCGCGTGTCCCGCCTCGCCCGCCGACTACCTGCGGCTGCCGCTGGAGACCCTCGACGTCGGCAGTACCGGCACCCGCCTCGCGCTGGAGCGGGCCCACGCCGACGGCGCCCGGTTCGTCCTCGCCTCCACCTCCGAGGTCTACGGCGACCCGCTGGAGCACCCCCAGCGCGAGGGCTACTGGGGCAACGTCAACCCGATCGGCCCGCGCAGCGTCTACGACGAGTCCAAGCGCTTCGCGGAGGCCCTGGTCACCGCCCACCGGGGCGTGCACGGCACCGACACCGCCATCGTCCGCATCTTCAACACCTACGGGCCCCGCATGCGCACCGGCGACGGCCGCGCCGTCCCCACCTTCATCGCGCAGGCCCTGGACGGCACGCCCCTGACCGTGGCCGGCGACGGCGGGCAGACGCGCTCGCTGGCCTACGTCGACGACACCGTGGACGGCGTGCTCGCCCTGGCCGCCTCCGCCGAGACCGGGCCCGTGAACATCGGCGGCGGCGACGAGATCACGATGCTGGAGCTGGCCCGCCGGATCGTGGAGATCACCGGCTCCGCCTCCCGCATCCGGTTCGTGGACCGCCCCGTCGACGACCCCGCCCGGCGCCGCCCCGACACCCGGCTGGCCCGGGAACGGCTCGGCTGGCAGCCCCGCGTCGGCTGGAGTGAAGGACTCGAACAGACCATTGGCTGGTTCTCGCGCTCCGTGGCTGCCTGAGCGCGATCACAGTGCGGTGTTTTAGCACTGCATACGGTGAAAAGTCAGCCCACTGAGCGGTGAGCTGTCTCCAAGTGTTTGAGACAACCGCCCGTGCGGCACCCGGCGAGGCGCCGGAGTACGCCACACAGCTCGGGACGGAGCACATGCGCATCCTTGGTATCAACGCCCTGTTTCACGACCCGGCCGCAGCTCTCGTCGTCGACGGCCACACGGTGGCGGCCGCGGAGGAGGAGCGCTTCAGCCGGCGCAAGCACGGCAAGCGCCCGCTGCCGTTCTCCGCGTGGGAACTGCCCGAGCTGTCCGCCCGCTGGTGCCTGGAGCAGGCGGGCCTGCGGCCCGGCGACCTGGACGCCGTCACCTACTCCTTCGACCCGAAGCTCGCCCGGCCCGCCCGCGACATGGGCCTGAACGACCCCTGGGACCCGCTGCGCCTGGAGTACGCGCGCCGCGCTCCCGAGTTCCTCGCCGAGGCCCTGCCCGGCCTCGACCCCGAACGGGTCGTCTTCGTCCCCCACCACGTCGCGCACGCCGCCTCCGCCGGGCCCGCCTCCCCGCACTCCGACAGCGCCGTCCTCGTCCTGGACGGCCGCGGCGAGGCCGCCTCCCACCTGGCCGGCCGCTACCGCGACGGCAAGCTCGACACCCTCGCCACGCAGGCACTGCCCGACTCACTCGGCCTGGTCTACGAGGACCTCACCGAACACCTCGGCTTCCTGCGCAGCAGCGACGAGTACAAGGTGATGGCCCTCGCCTCCTACGGCACCCCGCGCTTCCTGCCGCAGCTGCGGCAGTACGTCCACCCCACCGGCCAGGGCGGATTCCGCGCCCACGGCGTCGACTGGGTGTCCTTCGCCCCGCCCCGCGCCAAGGGCGAACCCTGGAACCAGGACCACGCCGACCTCGCCGCGAGCACCCAGGCCGTCCTGGAAGAGGTCCTGCTGGAGCTCGTGCACTGGCTGCACCGCGAGGCCGGGGGCGAGGCACTCACGATGGCCGGGGGCGTCGCCCTCAACTGCGTCGCCAACTCGAAGATCGTGGCCAAGGGCCCGTACCGGGACGTGTGGGTGCAGCCCGCCGCCGGGGACGCCGGCACCGCGCTCGGCGGCGCGCTGCACCTCGCTGCGACGGAGACCGAACAGCTCGACCCCATGCCCGGCGCCGCCCTCGGCCGCGGCTGGAGCGACGACGAACTGCGCGCCTGGCTCGACACGGCGGCGATCCCCTACGAGAAGCCCGACGACATCGCCGAGACCGTGGCCGAGGAACTGGCCCGCGACGGTGTCGTCGCCTGGTTCCAGGGCCGCAGCGAGTACGGGCCGCGCGCCCTCGGGCACCGCTCCCTGCTCGCCCACCCCGGCCGCGCCGAGAACCTGGAACGCCTCAACCACGTCAAGGGCCGCGAGGAGTTCCGGCCCGTCGCCCCGATGGTGCTCGCCGACCGCGCCGCCGACCTGTTCTCCGGCGGCCCGCTGCCCAGCCCGTACATGCTGTTCGTGCACGACGTCGCCCAGGAGTGGCGGGATCGCGTCCCCGCCGTCGTGCACGTCGACGGCACCGCCCGGATCCAGACCGTCGAGGAACGGCGCGAACCGCTGGTGGCGCGGATGCTGCGGGCCTTCGAGCAGCGCACCGGACTGCCCGTCGTCGTCAACACCAGCCTCAACACCGCCGGGCGGCCCATGGTCGACGACCCGCGCGACGCCCTGGAGTGCTTCGGCTCCGCGCCCGTCGACCTGCTGGCCATCGGCCCGTACGCGGTCCGCCGGGGGCGGATGTTCGACGCGGGGAGGGCAGCGGCATGACCTCGTACGCCGTCGTCATCCCCACCCTCGTACGGGACACCCTCGCCGACTGTCTCGCCGCGCTCGCCGCCGCGACCGGGCCGCGCCCCGAGCAGATCGTCCTCGTCGACGACCGGCCCGAGCCCGAACCCGGAACGCTGGACCACCCGTTGAGCGTCCTCGGCGACCTGCGGGAACGCACCACCGTGCTGACCGGCGGCGGACGCGGGCCCGCCGCCGCCCGCAACACCGGGCTGCGGGCCGTGACCGCGCCGTGGACCGTGTTCCTCGACGACGACGTCCAGGTCGGACCGCACTGGGCCGGCCAACTGGCCGAGGACCTCGCCGAGACGACGCCCGACATCGCCGGCGTCCAGGGCGACATCACCGTCCCCCTGCCCGGCGAACGCCGCCCCACCGACTGGGAACGCGGCACCGCCGGACTCGCCCGCGCCCACTGGATCACCGCCGACATGGCCTACCGCACCGACGCGCTCAAGCAGGCCGGCGGCTTCGACGAACGCTTCCGGCGCGCCTTCCGCGAGGACGCCGACCTCGCGCTGCGCCTCCTCGACGCGGGCTGGCGCATCCGGCAGGGCCGCCGCACCACCCGCCACCCCGTGCGCCCCGCCTCCCGCTGGGTGTCCGTGCGCCAGCAGCGCGGCAACGCCGACGACGCCCTCATGCGGCAGCTCCACGGACCCGACTGGTGGGACAAGGCCGTCGCGCCGCGCGGCCGGATCCGCAAGCACGCGGCGATCACCACCGCGGGCGTCGCCGCGTGCGCCCTCGCCGCCACCGGACACGGCCGGGCCGCCGCGGCCTGCGCGCTCGGCTGGGCGGCCGGCACCGCGGAGTTCGCCCGGGCCCGCATCGCGCCCGGCCCGCGCACCCGCGACGAGGTGACGACCATGCTGGCGACCAGCGTGCTCATCCCGCCCGCCGCGACCTGGCACCGGCTGACCGGCGCCTTGCGCCACCGCCATGCCCCCTCCTGGCAGGAGGTGGCACGATGAGCCCGGTCAAGGCAGTGCTGTTCGACCGCGACGGCACCCTCGTCCACGACGTCCCCTACAACGCCGACCCCGACCGCGTACACCCCGTCGAGGGCGCCCGCGAGGCGCTCGCCCTGCTGCGCGCACGCGGCATCCGCACCGGCGTCGTCACCAACCAGTCCGGTGTCGCGCGCGGGCTGCTCACCGACACCGACGTCCGCCGCGTCAACCACCGCGTCGACGAACTCCTCGGCCCGTTCGACGTGTTCGCCGTCTGCCCGCACGGCCCCGACGACGGCTGCCACTGCCGCAAGCCTCAGCCCGGCATGGTGCTGTGGGCGGCCGGGCGGATCTGCACCAACCCCGCCGACCTCGTCGTCATCGGCGACATCGGCGCCGACGTGGAGGCCGCCCGCCGCGCCGGAGCCCACGGCATCCTCGTCCCCAACGGGCAGACCCGGCCCGAGGAGACCGCGGACGCGGACCACGTGGCCCCGGACCTGCTGACCGCCGTCCGCGCCGTCCTGGACGGACCGCCCAAGGGCCGCGTCCTCGCCGACGAACGCCCGATCCAGGAGGCCTACACCGCCGACTCGGGGCAGGGGAGGGACGCGTGAAGGCACTCGTCACCCGACTCGACAGCTTCGGCGACGTCCTGCTCGCCGGACCCGCGATCCGCGCGGTCGCCGCCCGCGCCGACACCGTCACCCTGCTGTGCGGACCGCGCGGCGCGCCCGCCGCCCGGCTGCTGCCGGGTGTCGACGACGTCCTCGTGTGGGACGCGCCCTGGGTGGGCTTCACGCCCCCGCCCGTCGGCCGCGGCGAGGTCGAGCTGCTCATCGACACCATCGACGCGGACAGCGCACTCGTCCTCACCTCCTTCCACCAGTCGCCCCTGCCGACCGCCCTGCTGCTGCGCCTGGCCGGCGTGGACTTCATCGCCGCCGACAGCGAGGACTACCCCGGCTCCCTCCTCGACGTCCGCCACCACCGCGCGCCGCACGCCCACGAGGTCGAGGCCGCGCTCGACCTCGCCGAGGCCGCCGGGTTCCCGCCGGCCGACGACGGCCGGCCCCGGGTGCTCCCGCCGCCCGACACCGCCGGGCTCACCGGCCCGGAGCCGTACGTCGTCCTGCACCCCGGCGCCAGCGTCCCCGCCCGCGCCTGGAGCCCCGACCGCTGCGCCGGGGCGGCGCGCGACCTGGCCGCCGCCGGGCACCGCGTGGTGGTCACCGGCGGCGCGGGGGAGAGGGACCTGACCTCGTACGTCGTCGGCTCGCACGCCCTCGACCTCGGCGGCCGCACCGGGGCCGTGGAACTGGCCGGCGTCCTCGCGGGCGCCGGCGCCGTCGTCACCGGCAACACCGGCCCCGCCCATCTCGCCGCCGCCGTCGGCACCCCGGTCGTGTCCCTGTTCGCCCCGGTCGTCCCCGCCGAGCGCTGGCGGCCCTACGGCGTCCCGTACGTGCTGCTCGGCGACCAGGACGCCCCGTGCGCCGGCAGCAGGGCACGGGAATGCCCCGTCCCGGGCCATCCCTGCCTGGACACGGTCACCGCGCACGACGTCGTGAACGCCGTCGAGAAGCTGATGGGGGAGGCGGCATGAGGATCCTGCTCTGGCACGTGCACGGGTCGTGGACCACCGCCTTCGTGCAGGGCCCGCACACCTACATCCTCCCCGTCACCCCCGACCGGGGCCCCGACGGACTCGGCCGCGCCCGCACCTGGGACTGGCCCGACTCGGTCGTCGAAGTGCCGCCGGAGCGGCTGCGGGACGAGGAGATCGACGTCGTCGTGGTGCAACGCCCGCACGAACTCGCCCTGGTCGACCGGTGGCTGGGCCGCCGCCCGCCGCTGGTGTACCTGGAGCACAACGCCCCGCACGGCGACGTGCCCGACACCCGCCACCCGGCCGCGGACATCCCCGGCGTCACCCTCGTTCACGTCACGCACTTCAACCGCCTGATGTGGGACGCGGGTCCGACGCCGAGCACCGTCATCGAGCACGGCATCGTCGATCCCGGGCCGCTGTGGACCGGTGAGCTCGAACGCGCCGCCGTCGCCGTCAACGAGCCGCTGCGGCGCGGCCGTACCACCGGCACCGACCTGCTGCCGCACTTCGCCGAAGCGGCCCCGCTGGACGTCTTCGGCATGGGCACCGAGGGCCTCGCCGGCCACCTCGGCATCCCCGCCGACCGCTGCCGCTCCCATGAACTCACCCAGGACGAACTCCACTCGGCCATGGCGCGGCGACGCGTCTACGTCCACCCCGTCCGCTGGACCTCCCTCGGGCTGTCCCTGCTGGAGGCGATGCACCTGGGCATGCCCGTGGTCGCGCTCGCCACCACGGAGGTCACCGAGGCCGTACCGCCCGGCGCCGGAGTGGTCTCCAACCGGATCGACGAACTGACCCGCGCCGTACGGGACTTCGTCGCAGACCCGCTGCACGCGCGCATGGTCGGCGAGGGAGCACGGGCGGCTGCGCTCGCCCGCTACGGGCTGTCCCGCTTCCTGGACGACTGGGAGCGGCTGCTGAAGGAGGTGGCCCGATGAGGATCGCCATGGTCTCCGAGCACGCGAGCCCCCTCGCCGCGCTCGGCGGCGTCGACGCAGGCGGCCAGAACGTGTACGTGGCCCGCCTGAGCGAGGAACTGGCCCGGCGCGGCCACGACGTGACGGTCTACACCCGCCGCGACGCGGCCGACCTGCCCGACCGGGTGCCGCTGCCCGGCGGCGCCGTCGTCGAGCACGTGCCCGCCGGACCGGCCGAGCCCGTCCCCAAGGACGAACTGTTCCCGTACATGCCCGGCTTCGGCGCCTGGCTGGCGCGCGCCTGGACCGACGAGCCGCCGGACGTGGTGCACGCCCACTTCTGGATGTCCGGCATGGCCGCGCGGATCGGCGCCCACCCGCACGGCGTGCCCGTCGTGCAGACCTTCCACGCCCTGGGCACCGTCAAGCGCCGTCATCAGGGCCGGCTCGACACCAGCCCGCCCGAACGCGTCGGCATCGAGCGGCAGATCGGCCGCGGCTGCGCCCGCGTCCTGGCCACCTGCACTGACGAGGTGCACGAACTGGCCGAGCTGGGCGTGCCGCGCCGCCAGGTGTCCGTGGTGCCCTGCGGCGTGGACGCCGAGCAGTTCCGCCCCGGGGTACCGCCCGACGGCGTCCCGGCACGCCGCGAGCGGCACCGGCTGCTCGCCTGCGGCCGCCTCGTCCCGCGCAAGGGCTACGACCAGGCCGTACGGGCCCTCGCCGGGATCCCGGACGCCGAACTCCTCATCGCGGGCGGACCGGCCGCCGACCGGCTCGCCGACGACCCCGAGGCGCGGCGGCTGCGGCGGCTCGCGCGGAGCGTCGGCGTGGCCGACCGGGTCCGGTTGCTCGGCGCGGTCGACCCGGCCGCCATGCCCGCCCTGATCGGCAGCGCCGACCTGGTGCTGTGCACCCCGGTCTACGAGCCGTTCGGCATCGTGCCGCTGGAGGCGATGGCCTGCGGCGTGCCCGTCGTCGCCACCGACGTCGGCGGCCACCGCGACAGCGTCGCCGAGGGCACCACGGGCCGGCTCGTCCCGCCGCAGGACTCCGAGTCGGTCGCGGCCGCCGTACGCGAACTCCTCACCGACGACGCGCTGCGCCGCCGCTACGGCGGCGCAGGCCGCGAACGCGTCCTCGCCCACTACACCTGGCGGCGCGTCGCCGACGGCGTCGAGCAGGTCCACCGCCAGGTCCTCGCCGGACACGCACAGCAGAAGGAGGTGGCGTGATGACCGTGCACCCGCCCGTCACCGGGCACTGCGACGAACTCCAGGACGCCCTGACCGCGTTCCGCGCCTCGGCCCACATCACCGAGCGGTGGGGCGAGCGCCTGGCGGCCGTGCTCACCGGCGGCGGCCGGCTGCTGGCCGCGGGCAACGGCGGCAGCGCGGCCCAGGCCCAGCACCTGACCGCCGAACTCGTCGGCCGCTACCGCGACGACCGGCCCGCCTTCTCCGCGCTCGCCCTGCACGCCGACACCTCCAGCACCACCGCCATCGCCAACGACTACGGCGTGGACGAGGTGTTCGCCCGCCAGGTGCGCGCCCACGGCCGCCCCGGCGACCTCCTGATGCTGCTGTCCACGTCCGGCGCCAGCGCCAACCTGCTGTCCGCCGCGGACGCCGCCCGCGCGGCCGGCATGCGGGTGTGGGCCCTCACCGGCCCCGCGCCCAACCCGCTGATGGCGGGCAGCGACGAGTCCCTGTGCGTCGAGGCGCCGACCGGGGCCACCGTTCAGGAACTCCACCTGGTGGCGGTGCACATGGTGTGCGCGGCGTTCGACGCGGCGGTGGAACGCGGTGCACGGCGCGACGGCGACGGCAGGAGGTGACATGAACGGCAAGGCACCGCTCGTCGTCGTCGGTGACGCGCTGCTCGACCGGGACGTGACCGGCCGCGCCGAACGGCTCGCGCCCGACGCGCCCGTGCCGGTCGTCGACGACTGCGGGGAGCGGACCCGGCCCGGCGGCGCGGCACTCGCCGCCTACCTCGCGGCCCGCGACGGCCGCGACGTCACGCTGGTGGCGGGAGTGGGCGACGACCCGGCCAGCCGCGCACTGCGCCGCCTCCTGGAACCCTGGCTCACCCTCGTCCCGCTGCCCCTGACCGGCCCCCTGTCCGAGAAGACCCGCGTCCTCGCGCAGGACCGCCCGGTGGTCCGTCTGGACCGCGGCGCGGGCCGCACCCGCGAGGCCACCGACGCCGCCCGCGAAGCCGTCCGCTCCGCGCCCGCCGTCCTGGTCTCCGACTACGGCCGCGGCACCGCCGACGCCCTCCGCGACGTCCTCGCCGCCCGCCCGCCGCTGGTCTGGGACCCGCACCCGCGGGGCGGTCCGCCCGTGCCCGGCACCCGGCTGGTGACACCGGCCGAGAAGGAGGCCCACGGCCTCGCCCCGCAGGACGGCACCGCGCGCCGTGACCTGCACGCCGCCGCCCACAGCGCCGCAGCCCTCGTACGGCACTGGCGGGCCGCCGCCGTCGCGGTCACCCTCGGCGCCCGCGGTGCCCTGCTGTCCTACGGGGAGCACCCGCTGCTCGTCCCCGCGCCCGCCGCACACCCCGGCGACAGCTGCGGGGCCGGCGACCGGTTCGCCGCGACGGCCGCCGGGCTGCTCGCCGACGGGGTCCTGGTCGCCGAGGCCGTCGAGGGCGCCGTCGCCGCGGCGAGCGGATTCGTCGCACAAGGCGGCGCGGCCGCCGTACCGAGCGCGGACGCCGAACCGGCACCGCCGCCCGGTGATGACGACCCGCACGCGCTGGCCGCCCGGACCCGCGCCGCCCACGGCACGGTCGTCGCCGCCGGCGGCTGCTTCGACCTGCTGCACGCCGGACACGTCGGCCTGCTCCAGGCCGCCCGGCGGCTCGGCGACTGCCTCGTGGTGTGCGTCAACTCGGACGAGTCGGTACGGCGCCGCAAGGGCGGTGGCCGCCCGGTCAACCCGCTCGCCGACCGGGTCCGGGTCCTGCGCGCCCTGGCCTGCGTCGACGCGGTCGCCGTCTTCGACGAGGACACCCCCGAACGGCTCCTGGCCGACCTGCGCCCCGACGTCTGGGTCAAGGGCGGCGACTACGCGGCCGCCGACCTGCCGGAAGCCGCCCTCCTCCAGGAGTGGGGCGGTCAGGCGGTCCTCCTGCCCTACCTCGACGGCCGCTCCTCGACGGCCCTCATGGAACGGGCGGCGGAAGGAGCACGATGACGCACCCGATGAGCGGGACCGCGGGGGCGGACGCGCAGGCCACAAGGCAGTCTGCTGGCATGACACCGGACGCGGCACCCGAGCCGACGACACCCCGCCTCCTGGTCCTCCGGGCCCTGGGCCTCGGCGACCTCCTCGCCGGGGTCCCCGCGCTGCGTGCGCTCCGGCGGGCCTACCCCAACCACGAGCTCGTGCTGGCCGCCCCCGCCGAGCTGGAGCCGGTCGCCGAGGCGACGGGGGCCGTGGACCGGCTGCTGCCCGCCTCCGCGCCGGGGCGGGGCGTGCCGCGCTCGCTCGACTGGAGCGGTCCGCCCCCGGACGTCGCCGTCGACCTGCACGGCAACGGACCGCCCAGCCACCGGCTGCTCATGGAGCTGCGCCCGCTGAAGTTGCTCGCCTTCGCCCACCCGGACACGCCCGAGATCGACGGCCCGCCCTGGTACGCGGAGGAACACGAACGCGACCGCTGGTGCCGGCTGCTCCAGGCGTACGGCATCGACGCCGACCCGGGCGACCTGCACCTGCCCCGCCCGCGCACCGCCTCCCCGGCACCCGGCGCGGTCGTGCTGCACCCCGGCGCCGGGTCACCCGCCCGCTGCTGGCCCGTCGAGCGGTACGCGGCCGTCGCGGACCGGCTGCGCGCCCGTGGCCTGCGGGTCGTCGTGACCGGCGGCGCCGACGAGAGCGACCTCGTCGCCCGGCTCGCCAAGCAGGCCGGCCTGCCCGACACCGACGTGTTCGGCGGCGGCCTCCCGTTCGGCCGGCTGGCCGCCCTCGTCGCCGACGCGTACGCCGTGATCAGCGGCGACACCGGCATCGCCCACCTCGCGGTCGCCCACGCCACACGCTCCGTCACCCTCTTCGGCCCGGTCGCGCCGAGCCGCTGGGGCCCGCCGGCCGGCCCCCGCCACCGCGCGCTGTGGTACGGCCCGGAGGGCGACCCGCACGGCCGCCGCCCCGACCCCGCGCTCCTGCGCATCACCCCCGACGACGTCCTGCGCGCCGTCGACGAACTGCCCGGCACCCGACACCTCTGAGGGGCACCGCACGATGACCATCCCGTACCCGGACACCACTCCCGTCGGCATCGTCATCGCCACCCGCAACCGCGCCGCCGCCCTCGCCGAGGCCCTGCACCACCTCGTCGCCCTCCCCGAACGACCCCGGATCCTCGTCGCGGACAACGCCTCCACCGACGACACGCGCGCCATGCTCGCCCGCGACTTCCCACAGGTCCAGGTGCTGGCACTGCCGTTCAACCACGGCGCCCTGGCGCGCAACCACGGTGCCCGTGCCCTGGACACCCCCTACGTGGCGTTCAGCGACGACGACTCCTGGTGGGCGCCCGGCGCCCTGACCAGGGCGGCCGGCCTGTTCGAGGAGCATCCGCGGCTCGGCCTCATCGCCGCGCGCACCTTCGTCGGCCCCACCGCGGATCCCGACCCGCTCAACGAGGTGCTCGCCGCCTCGCCCCTCGGGCGGGCCGCCGACCTGCCCGGCACCCAGGTCCTGGGCTTCCTCGCCTGCGCCTCCGTCGTGCGCCGCAGCGCCTATCTCGACGCGGGCGGCTTCCACCGGCTGCTGTTCTTCGGCGGTGAGGAGACCCTCCTCGCCTACGACATGGCCGCCCGCGGCTGGGGCGTCACCCACTGCCCGGACGTCGTCGCCCACCACCACCCCGCGCCCTCGCCCCGCACCGGCCGCCCGGTCGTCCAGCGCCGCAACGAACTCCTCACCGCCTGGCTGCGCCGCCCCGTGCCCTACGCGCTCGCCCGCACCGGCGCCCTCGCCGCCGAGGCCCGGCACGACGACCACGCCCGGCAGGCCCTGCGCGGGACGCTCGCCCGGCTGCCCGCCGCCCTGCGCGCACGCAAACCGCTGCCGCCGCACGTGGAGCGGGCCGCGCGCCTGCTGGAGGGAGCCGCCGCATGACCGACAGCCGTACGACCGTCGTCGTCATCACCCACAACCGGCGCCGGGAGCTGCTGCGCACGCTCGGCCATCTCGCCGAACTGCCGGAGAACCCACCGGTGATCGTCACCGACAACGGCTCCACGGACGGCACCGCCGACGCCGTCGCCCGCCATCACCCGTGGGTGCGGCTGCTGCGGCCCGGCCGCAACCTCGGCGCAGTCGGCCGCAACCTGGCGATCCGGCAGGTCGGCACGCCCTACGTCGCCTTCTGCGACGACGACTCCTGGTGGGCACCGGGATCGCTGACGGGGGCCGCCGACCTGCTCGACCGGTATCCGGCGCTGGGCTCGGTCACGGCCCGGATCGTCGTCGAACCGGACGGCACGGACGACCCGATCGTCGAGGAACTGCGCGACTCGCCCGTCCCCGGGCCCGGTTGGCTGCCCGGACCGGCTCTCGGCTCGTTCCTGGCCGCCGCGACCGTGCTGCGCACCGACGCCTTCCGGGCGGCGGGCGGTTTCCATCCGCGGCTGTGGCTGGGCGGCGAGGAGGAACTGCTCGCCGCGGACCTGGCGGCCGACGGATGGTGGCTGACGTACGCCGACCACCTGGTCGTGCACCACCACCCGTCCGTGGCCCGGGACGCCACCCTGCGCCGCTCCCACGGCATCCGCAACACCCTGTGGTTCACCTGGCTGCGCCGCCCGGCCGGCCCCGCCCTGCGCCGGACCGTGGACCTGGCCCGCACGGTGCCGCGCGACACCGCCTCCCTGCGCGCCTTCGCCGAGGCCGCCGCCGCCCTCCCCTGGGTCCTGCGCGAACGCCGCGTCCTGCCGCACGAGGTCGAGTCCCGCCTGCGCCTGCTGGAACCGGCCCAGCGCGCCTCGAAGGCCCGTCGCTACACGGGCTGAACCCGCACCGGCCGGTGCGGGTTCCGGTCGTCGGACCAGCGGCGGACGCTCAGCCCCCGCACCACCGGCACATCAGCCGGAACACGGCGAACAGCGTCGGCGGCCATATGGCGGCGAACGCCCAGATCACCCCCGGCTCGGAGGTGACCATTCCGGCCACCATCAGCCCGACCGACACCGCGAGCAGGACCGCCACGGTCCAGACGCGGGGGCGGTAGGAGCCGAGGCGGGCCAGGAGCCGGGCGGGGTCGGGACGGCGGCTCAGTCGCAGGGTGCGCAGCCGGCGGTCCAGGCGGCGGTCGCGGCGCAGCGCGCGTTCCATCTCGTCGAGGATGCGCTGCTCGTTCTCGGGAAGTCGGCCGATGGACACGCGCTTTCTCCTTCCGGGCGGCCGGACCGTCTTGCGCCCCGAGGGGGACGTGCGGCGGAGGACTACAGCGGGGATGTACAGGCGGGTGCCCCGTGAAGTCCCGGAGTTAACCGGGGACCGGCCGCGCCAGCGCCTCGACGAGCCGGTCCGCGCTGTCTGGCACGGTTCCTTCACGGAACCCGTCCCGGATCTGCCGTGCGGTCACCCGGCCGCCGGTCAGACACCAGTCCCACCAGCGGTCCAGTTGCCGCACGTCCAGCCGCTCGGCGGGCACCAGCGCGGGCCAGCCGCAGGCCCGGGCCTGCGCGGTCATCTTCGCTCCGCCTTCGACCGGGTCGACGGCCAGCACCGGGGTGCCGACCCGCAGCGCGATGACCAGCCCGTGCAGCCGGTCGGTGACGACGAGGTCCAGCCGGGCCAGCACGGACTGGAGCTGCGCGGGCGTGGCACTGAGATGCCAGTCGTGTGTGTCGAGCCGCGTCTCCAGCTCCAGCCGGCCGCAGTCCTTCCCGGCCAGCCAGCGCGTCACCTCCTCGGCGACCTGCCCGTGCCGCCGCAGCTCCCCGTACTCGTGCTGCCCGTGCGTCAGGATCACCCCGACGACCGGCCGGGCCGGCGCGTCCGGGGCGCGGGCCGCGAGGTCCTCCACCGGCTCGCTGTCCGGCGCGTCCCGCGGCAGCACCCGGTGGAAGCCGGTCACGGCCCGGCTGGCGGGATCGATCACCGACGTGCCGACGGCGATCCGCACACAGTGCGCGAACCGCCGGTGCAGCTCCTCGATCTGCGGCCCGTGCAGCGGACCGCAGACGAACACCAGGTGGGAGTAGTCCTCCGGCCACAGCCGGTCCAGATGCAGTGCCTCCGGACGGAAACCGGGACTCCAGGCGACGTCGTAGGGGATGCCCGTGCCCAGCAGTACGTCCTCGACCCGGCGCAGGGCCAGCACGTCCCCGGCGGTCGCCTCCCCGTCCCGGAAGCTGAACCACCCGGTCAGCAGAACCTTGCGCGGTCGCATGCCGTCTTGTGTGTGCACACGCCCTGAGTGCCCGCCCACCGGCAAGACAATCAGGGCATTACGGGCGACCGCACCATGGTCACTCGGCGTAGAAGGTGGCGTCCGCACGGTCGGTCGCCGTGCTCACCGCCTGCACGTTCAGCAGGTACTCCCAGTGGCGGACGTATCGCCCCGGGTAGTTGTACGACTCGTAGGAGACGCCCGCCGAGTCGGCCGGCCCGGCGCGCCGTCGCCGCCGCCTCTGTCCGAGTCTGCGTCCGTAATCTCGAACGCAGTTCGTGAGGCGGCTCGGGTCGGTCATCGACGTGAAAACCATGTTCATCTAGCATGGGGGGCCGACAACGCGCCGGTCGAGCAAGGAGTCCAGTGGTGGGCGAAGCGGAGGAGAGCCCGGCCGTGGAGCGCATCCACACCCCGGGCCTGCGCAGTACGTGGCAGCGCCGGGCGGTGCTCGGCACACTGGGCCGCTGCCGCGAGTTCGTCTCCGCGCAGGAACTGCACGCGCTGCTGGCCGACTCCGGCAGCACCGTCGGGCTCACCACCGTCTACCGCACCCTGCGCGAGCTGGACCGCGCCGGGTTGGTCGACGTCGTGCGCGACGAGGGTGGCGAGCGGCTCTACCTGGGGCGGCCGGCCGGCGAGCACCGCCACTACCTCATCTGCCGCCGCTGCGGCCGCAGCCGTCCCGTGGACGCGGAGGCCGTCGAGGAGTGGGCCGCCCGGCTCGCCGAGATCACGGGCTTCACGGAACTGGAGCACACCCTCGAACTGAGCGGAGTCTGCGGCCCTTGCGGGCGCGGGCCGACGGCGGCCTCGTGTCCGCCGCCCCGTCCGTCCGGCCGGTCAGCCGGGGAAGCGGGCCGTGCCCGTCAGGACGCGTACGTCGAGGTCGGTGACCGGGTCCGCGGTGAGCCGGGTGGTGAACTCGGCGCGTACCCGCTCGACGGCGGCCGGTGACAGCCCGTCCAGCATCCGGCGCGCCCCACTGCCGGTGGCGAGTTCCCAGCCCGTCTCCGGGGACAGCGGGGCCTCGAAGTGCCGCTGGACGACCCGGGGTTCGCTCCCGCCCAGGTCCGTCAGCCAGGCCGCGAGGGTGCCGGCCGTGTCGATCCGGGCCAGCTGCTCCATCTGCGGCGGGCGGGGCAGATCGCGCTCGGTCAGGACCGCGCCCCGGAGCGCCGACTGCCAGCCGCCGAGCGCGCCCTTCTCCCAGACCGTCACGACGAACCGGCCCCCGGGGCGCAGCATCCGCGTCAGCGCGGCCGAGTCCCGGTCCATGTCCGGGAAGAAGAACACCCCGAGCCCGCACTGCACCACGTCGTAGCCGGGGCCGGGCACGGGCCACGAGGTGACCTCGTGGCGGTGGAAGCGGATGTTCGCCAGGCCCTCCTCGCGCGCCCGGCGCTCCCCGATCGCCAGCAGCCCGTCCGCGAGGTCCACGGCGTCCACCCGGCCCGCCGCCCCCACGGCCCGCGCGGCCGGCAGCGCCGACGCCCCGGCCCCGCAGCAGGCGTCCAGCACCGACTCCCCGCCGGCCGGGGCGGCCACGTCCGCCGTCGCCTCGCCGACCGGGTCCCACAGCATCCGGGACCAGCTGTGGAACTCCTGCGCTCCCGCGCTGAAGACGTCCCCGACGGTGTTCTCTCCCGTGGTCATACGCAACCGCCCCCTCGTCATTCCGGCCGAGTCTAGGTTCGGGGCCCCCGGCGGGCACGGCGATTTCCGTCAGGCCTACGGCAGTCGGGCCGGCTCCTCGGGTGCGCTCCGTGGAGCCGGAGGCGGGGCGGTGGTGGTCCGGGGGATCACATGGGTGGGCAGCACGACGTGCCGTCGGCGGTCCCCGCCGGGGTCGTTGACGAGCGCCAGCGCGAGCGCGCCGGCCTCCCGGCCGATGGCCGAGGGCGACTGGGCCACGGTGGTCAGATCGAACCACTGGGCCACCGGCTGGTCGTCGAAGCCGGCGACGGACACCTGCCCGGGCACCTCGACGCGCGTCGCGCGCAGCGTCCAGATGACGGCGACGGCCACCTCGTCCTGCTCGGCGAAGACCGCCGTGGGCGGCTCCCGCAGCCCCAGCAGCCTGCCGACCGCCTCGGCGGCGCCGCGCTTGTCGCCCGCCGGGGTGGCGACCACGAGCTCGTCGTCCAGGGGCAGGCCCGCCTCGGTCAGCGCCTGCCGGTAACCGACCAGCCGCTCCTGCGAGCTGAAGGAGAAGCCGCCGGTGCCCACCGTCCGCACGTAGGCGATCCGGCGGTGCCCGAGGTTGAGCAGGTGCCGGGTGCCGCGCAGGGCGCCGGCCACGTCGTCGACGTAGACGCTCGGGCGTCCGTCGACATGCTGGCTGACGTACACGACCGGCATGCCGAGGCTGTCCAGCCGGGCGGTCTCCTCCTCGGTGAGGTCGAAGGAGAACACCAGCAGCGCGTCGGCGTTGCGCCGCGCGGGGAGATGCTCGAAGAACGCCGTGCGCTCGGCCATGCCGGGGATCACATAGACCGTCAGTTCCATGCCGGCCGCGCGCAGTACGAGCGCGAGGCCCGACAGGGCCGAGCCCACGAACCACGAACTGAGCGTGGGCACGAGCACCGCGACGCTGCACGTCCTGCCCGTCACGAGGCTGGCGGCGTGGCGCGAGACCGCGAAGTTCAGCTCCCGGGCGGCCCGTTCGACGCGGGCGCGCACCTCGGGCGAGACCGTGGACAGGCCGCGCAGGGTGCGCGAGACCGTGGACGTGGAGACCCCGGCCCGCTCGGCGACGTCAGCCATCGTGGGGTGCCGCTGACCTGGTGACATGCGCCGGACGCTAACAGGAGCACTGCCGTGACCGGCAGTTGATGACAGCGCTGTCTCACCAACTTCTTGCCTTCTTACCACGGCGTAACGCATTGACTTCCCGGCGGAGCACTTCTAGCGTGCAAGCGTTGTCTCGACAGGTTCGAAGTCGCCCCGGAGGGACGCCTCATACCTGCTGTGAACTGCGGTTTTTATCAGCGGAATGCCGTGGCAACGCAATCTCATGACCAAAGCCCTTCCGGGGGAACAGACACGACTTCGGTACGTCACGACCAGGAGAGACAGTGAAGACCAGCACCGCCAGAGCGATTCAGTGTTCCGCAGCGCTCACCGCCGCCGGACTCCTCCTCACCGCCTGCGGCTCGTCCGGCGGCAGCGGCTCCGGACAGTCCGAGCCGGCCGCGGCGGCGTCGTTCAAGGGCCGCGGCCCCATCACGTACGTCGCCGGCAAGGACACCACCGGCACGGTCCAGACGATCATCGGCCGCTGGAACAAGGCGCACCCCAAGGAGAAGGTCACCTTCATCCAGCTGCCGACGGACGCCGACTCGCAGCGCCAGCAGATGATCCAGAACGCGGAGACGAAGTCCGACGCCTACACGGTGCTCGCCACCGACGTCGTGTGGACGTCGGAGTTCGCCGCCCACCAGTGGATCGAGCCGCTGCCCGCGAACCGGTTCCCGCTCGGCAAGATGCTCCAGCCGGTGGTGGAGACGGCCAAGTACCGCGGCAAGCTCTACGCCGTCCCCGCCAGCTCCAACGGCGGCCTGCTGTTCTACCGCACCGACCTGCTGAAGAAGGCCGGCGTCACCCGGCCCCCCACCACCTGGGCCCAGATGACCGCCGCCTGCGCCAAGGTGAGGAAGCTGCCCGAAGCCAAGGACATGTCCTGCTACGCAGGGCAGTTCCAGAAGTACGAGGGCCTCACGGTGAACTTCGCCGAGGCCGTCAACTCCGCCGGCGGCCAGATCGTCGACGCCGACGGCAAGCCCGATGTCGACACCCCGCAGGCCAAGAAGGGCCTGGACTTCCTCGTCGACGCCTTCAAGGACAGGACGATCCCCAAGGAGGCCATCACCTACCAGGAGGAGGACGGCCGCCAGGCGTTCCAGGCAGGCAAGCTGATCTTCCTGAACAACTGGCCCTACGTGTACTCCCTCGCCCAGAAGAGCGCCATCCAGGGCAAGTTCGCCGTCGCACCCCTGCCCGGCCTGAACGGCCCCGGCGCCTCCAGCCTCGGCGGCTCCAACCTGGCCCTGTCGTCCTTCGCCAAGAACAAGGCCACGGCGCTGGACTTCATGAAGTTCTTCACCAGCGAGGAGAGCGCGACCTACTTCCTCAAGAACGCCTCCCTCGCCCCGCCCTACGCCGACCTCTACGACAACGCGGCCCTGGACAAGCAGTATCCGTACCTGCCCGACCTCAAGCAGTCGATCACGAAGGCCGTGCCGCGCCCGCGCGTCGTGCAGTACGGCGACGTGACCGCCGCGATCCAGAACGAGGTCTACGCCGCGCTCACCGGTAAGAAGAGCAGCGCACAGGCGCTGAAGGACCTCCAGGGGGACCTTCAGAAGCTGACGGCACAGTGAGGCCGCGGGTCATGGCCGACACCGCGATCCCGCCCGACACCGCCCCGCACGCGCCCGGGACGGCGGCCCGCCGCCGCCCCGGGCGGCTCCCGGCCCCCGAACGCCCCCGGCGTCGTGCACCCTCCCGGGCCACCGCGGGCACCGGCCGCCTGGCCGCGCTCCTGGTCTCCCCGACGCTGCTGGTGCTGACGGTCGTCGTGCTCTACCCGACGCTCATGGCACTCGACGAGTCCCTGTACGGGCCGAAGGGGCTGGACCCGAAGACCGGATTCATCAGCGACACCGAGCCGTTCGTCGGGCTGAAGAACTACACCGACATCTTCACCCAGGCCGGCGACCGCTTCTGGAACGCCTTCTGGAACACCACCTTCTTCACCGTCGTCACGGTGTCGCTGGAGACCCTGATCGGCGTCGCCATGGCGATCGTCATGCACCGGGCCTTCCGGGGCCGGTCCGTGGTGCGGGCCGGCATCCTCGTGCCCTGGGCGATCCCCACGGCCATCTCGGGACTGCTCTGGAAATGGATCTTCAACGCGAACGGAATCGCCAACGTCGTCCTCGGCCACCAGGTGCTGTGGACCGCCGACGGCTTCTCCGCCAAGATCGCGGTCGTCATCGCCGACGTGTGGAAGACCGCCCCCTTCATCGGCCTGCTGGTGCTGGCCGGCCTCCAGGTGATCCCGAAGGAGGTCTACGAGGCGGCCCGGCTCGACGGGGCGAGCGCCCTCCAGCAGTTCTGGCGCATCACCCTGCCGCTGGTGAAACCCGCGCTGATGGTGGCGGTGCTGTTCCGCTGCCTGGACGCGCTGCGGATGTTCGACCTGCCCTACATCCTCATCGGCGCCCAGAAGGGCTCCGTCGAGACGCTGTCGATGCTCGCGCAGAACGAGGCGTCCAACGTCCGCTTCGGACCCGCCTCCGCGTACGCGGTCCTCCTCTTCCTCTACGTCTTCCTCATCGCGCTCGCCTTCGTCCGGCTGCTCGGCGCCGACCTCATCGGGGGCGCCGGCGGGACGAAGAAGCGCAAGAGCCGCGCGGTCAGGACGCCGCGCCGCCGCGTCCGGGAGGTGACGGCATGACCCTCACGGCCAAGTGGCGGCAGTGGCTGCCCCATCTGGGCATCGCCCTGGTGGTGGCCTACTGCCTGGCCCCCTTCTACTGGATGCTGGTCTCCAGCCTCCGCAGCACCGGCGACATCTTCAGCACCTCCCTGTTCCCCTCCTCGGTGTCGTTCGAGAACTACCGGTCGGTGTTCAGCCCGGGCCAGGGCTTCACCAGGGCGCTGCTCAACAGCCTGGTCGTCGCCGGCGTCACGACCGCGCTGTCGCTGCTGCTGGCCACGTTCACCGCGTACGCGATGGCCCGGCTGGAGTTCCGCTTCAAGCGGCTGATCCTCACGCTGATCATCGCCACCTCGATGTTCCCGGTGGTGTCGATCGTCGTCCCGCTGCTGAAGCTGTTCACCGACATCGGCTGGATCAACACCTACCAGTCCATGATCGTGCCCAGCATGTCCTTCACGCTGCCGCTGGCGGTGTGGAACCTGACCACGTTCTTCCGGCAGATGCCGGACGAGCTGGAACACGCCGCCATGGTCGACGGCTGCACCCGCGGCCAGGCCTTCCGCAAGGTCATCGTCCCGCTCGCCGCGCCGGGCATCTTCACCACCGCGATCATCACGTTCATCGCCGCCTGGAACGAGTTCCTCATCGCCCTGTCGATGACCAACAAGCCCAGCATGCAGACGGCGACCGTCGCCATCTCGAAGTTCTCGGGGGCGACGACGTACCAGACGCCGTTCGGCAGCCAGATGGCCGCGGGCGTCGTGGTGACCATTCCGCTGGTCGTGATGGTGCTGCTGTTCCAGCGCCGCATCGTCGCCGGGCTCACGGCCGGCGCCGCGAAGTAGACACGCCCCCACAGAAGGAGTCACAGCAGGTGTCTTTCACCGCACCCTGGTGGCGCAGTGCCGTCATCTACCAGGTCTACATCCGCAGCTTCGCCGACGACAACGGCGACGGCATCGGCGACATCGCCGGCATCCGCTCCCGGCTGCCGTATCTGAAGTCCCTCGGCGTGGACGCCATCTGGATCAACCCCTGGTACAAGTCCCCCATGGCCGACCACGGCTACGACGTCGCCGACTTCCGCGCCATCGACCCGCGCTTCGGCACCCTGGCCGACGCCGAGCGGCTCATCACCGAAGCGCACGCGCACGGGATCCGCGTCATCCCCGACATCGTGCCCAACCACACCTCCGACCAGCACCCCTGGTTCCAGGCGGCGTTGACGGCCGGACCGGGCAGCCCGGAACGCGAGCGCTACGTCTTCCGCCCCGGCCGCGGACCCGACGGCGCCGAACCCCCGAACGACTGGGTGTCCTGCTTCGGCGGCCCGGCCTGGACCCGGCTGCCCGACGGCGACTGGTATCTCCACCTGTTCGCACCCGAGCAGCCCGACCTCAACTGGCAACACCCCGAGGTTCGCACCGAGTTCGAGTCGATCCTGCGGTTCTGGTTCAGCCGGGGCGTCGACGGCTTCCGCATCGACGTCGCCCACGGCCTGGTCAAACACCCCGAGCTGCCCGACCTGCCGCCCCGCGCCGAACCCGCGGTGACGGGCCCGCTCACCCGCCGGGACGAGATCCGGCAGCACCTCGACCACCCGCACTGGGACCGGGACGAGGTGCACGAGATATACCGGGGCTGGCGCAAGGTCGCCGACGAGTTCCCCGGAGACCGTTCCTTCGTCGCCGAGGCCTGGGCCGACACACCGGAACGGCTCGCGGCGTACGTCCGCCGGGACGGCCTCCACACCGCCTTCAACTTCGACTTCCTCATGTGCGGCTGGGACGCCAAGGACCTGCGCGCGGTCATCGACGACTCCCTGGCCATGCTCGGCGCGGTGGGCGCACCCGCCACCTGGGTCCTCTCCAACCACGACGTCATGCGCCACCCCAGCCGATACGGCCGTACCGCCGCGCGGAGCTGGATGGCCAACGCCCGGTTCGAGCCCGACGGCTCCCTCGACCCGGAGCTCGGCACCCGGCGTGCCCGGGCCGCCGCCCTGCTGATGCTCGCCCTGCCCGGCGGCGCCTACGTCTACCAGGGCGAGGAACTCGGCCTCCCCGAGGTCGAGGACCTGCCCGAGTCCGCCCTCCAGGACCCGATCTGGGAGCGCTCCGGCCACACCGACCGCGGCCGCGACGGCTGCCGCGTCCCGATCCCCTGGTCGGGCCAGAAGGCCCCCTACGGCTTCAGCCCCGCCGGTGCGACCGCCGACCCCTGGCTGCCGCAGCCCGCCGACTGGGCCGGACTGAGCGTCGAGACCCAGACCGGTGACCCGGCGTCCATGCTGGAGCTCTACCGCACGGCCCTGCGCGTCCGCCGCGACCACCCCGCCCTCGGCGACGGCACGATGGCGTGGCTGGACACCCCCGAGGGGGTGCTGGCCTTCAGCCGCGACCCCGGATTCGTGTGCGTGGTCAACCTCTCCACCGAGCCGTACGAGTTGCCCGCACACTCCGGGCTCCTCCTGGCCGGCGGCCGGCTCGAGGACGGCCTGCTGGGGCCCGACCAGGCGGTGTGGCTGGCGGTGTAGCGGGGATCCTAGGCTGGGCGTATGGCTCGCACGGCGGAGCAGCTTCCCGTCTCGCTCACGGTCCGGCCGTCGGCGCCGGCACTCGCGCCGCTGATCGGTGCGCTCGGTTATGCCGAAGGGCGGTTCGCGCACTCCGCCGAGCTGTCCCTGCCGACGGGCGGGGCGCAGTTGCTGGTGAACCTCGACGGGGACGCCCTGGGCTCTTCGGACAGGCGGACCCGGGGAGCGGCTCTCCAGGGGCCGTACACGGGGCCGGCGGTGATCGACCCGGCACAGCAGCGCGCCGTCGTGTGGGTGGCGTTCCGTCCCGCGGGGGCGTATCCGTTCCTCTCCGTGCCGGTCAACGCGCTCCGCGACCGGCTCGCCGGGCTCGACGAGCTGTGGGGCACGGACGGTGCGGTGCTGCGCGAGCGGCTGCTGGAGGCCATGGCCGCCGGCGGCCCGCAGGCATGCCTGCGGGAGCTGGAAACGGTCCTGCTCCGGCGGTCGGAACGTCCCCTGGAGCCCGACCCGGCGGTCCGTCTCGCCGCGGTGCTGCTCGACCGCGGAACGCCGGTGGGTGAGGTCGCCGACCGGCTCGGCTGGACCTCCCGGCGGCTGGCCCGCAGGTGCGCCGAACAGCTGGGCCTCCCGCCGAAACGGTATGCGCGGGTACGGCGCTTCCAGCGGCTGCTGGGCCGTGTGAACGCCGGGTCCGGGGAACCGGACTGGGCGGTCCTCGCCGCCGCGTGCGGCTACCACGACCAGGCACATCTGATCCACGAGTTCCGCGCGCTCGCCGGGATCACCCCGACCGCGTACGCGCCGCGCTCGTCCCTGGAACGCAACCACGTTCTGCTCGGCGGGTGACGGGTCCTGCCCGCCCGACCGTTTTCTACAATCCACGGCCGCCCGGACCGGCCATCGTGAAGGCATGACGAACACAGACGACAAGCCGTCCCTCACCCGGCTCTACGCCCGCCTCGTGGTCTCCGACGGGCCCCGGGCGATCGACTTCTACCGGACCGCGTTCGGCGCCGAGGAGATCGAGCGGTACACCGACCCCGACGGGAAGATCGTGCACGCCATGCTGCGACTCGGCGGCGCGGTGATCGCGGTCAAGGACGCCGACGAGAGCGACCCGGCGCCGGACTCGCTCGGCGGCAGCCCGGTGATCATGGCCCTGGACGTGTCCGACGCCGACGCCGTGGCCGAGGCCATGCTGCGGGGCGGGGCGAGCGTGGTGTATCCGGTCGCCGACCAGCACTACGGGCAGCGCGGCGGCCGTCTCGCCGATCCGTTCGGCCATCTCTGGATGATCTCCCAGACGATCGAGGAGCTGTCCCCTGAGGAGATCCAGCAGCGCACGACCGACCTGTTCACCTGACGGATCACACCCCGATACCGCCCCGGCCAGGGCCGCGTAGGGCCACTCAGTCCGCGCCCGGCCGCGGCGTGACGCGTCACAAGACCCTTCTGCGTCCGCGCCCGGCCGCGGCGTGACGCATCACAAGACCCTTCTGCCCCGCGAGTTTCCTTCCGTCCCTGGCGGCCCAGCGTTACCCCCGAAAGCGCCTCACGGCAAGCCCCCGGCGGTGTGAGGACGGCCTCCTCGGCCATGTGACCACGGCCCGCCACCTATGCCGCGTCGAGGGTGCAGGATGCGGGCACCAAGGAGGACAGGCACCCGAACGACGGAGAGGCAGACGATGGTCCCAGCGGAACCGGAACCCCAGCGGATCGGCATACCCGCCGAGTCCACTGCGGGCGAGACCAGGGTGGCGGCGACGCCGGCCACCGTGGGGAGACTTGCCGCGCTCGGCTACGAGGTGGTGGTCGAACCGGGGGCGGGAGCCTCGTCCCGCTTCTCCGACGCGGCCTACGAGGAGGCGGGTGCCCGGCTCGGCGACCCGTGGCAGGCGGAGATCGTGCTCAAGGTGAACGGCCCCTCCAGCGAGGAGATCGGCCGGCTGAGGGACGGGGCGACGCTGATCGCGCTCATCGGCCCCGCGCTGCACCCGGAACTGGTCGACGAGCTGGCGCGGCGGCCGATCACCGTGCTCGCCATGGACGCCGTGCCGCGCATCTCGCGCGCCCAGTCCCTGGACGTGCTCAGCTCGATGGCGAACATCGCCGGATACCGGGCCGTGGTCGAGGCCGCGCACGCCTTCGGCCGGTTCTTCACCGGCCAGGTGACCGCCGCCGGAAAGGTGCCGCCCGCCAAGGTGCTGGTGGCCGGTGCCGGTGTGGCCGGACTCGCCGCGATCGGCGCCGCCCGCAGCCTCGGTGCCGTGGTCCGCGCCACCGACCCCCGGCCCGAGGTCGCCGAGCAGGTCCGCTCGCTGGGCGGGGAGTTCCTGACGGTGGGCGTCGAGCAGGAGGTGAGTACCGACGGCTACGCCAGGGCCACCTCGGAGGACTACGACCGGCTCGCCGCGCAGCTCTACGCCGAGCAGGCCGCCGACGTCGACATCATCATCACCACCGCGCTCATCCCGGGCCGCCCCGCGCCGAGGCTGATCACCGCCGAGGACGTGGCGCGGATGAAGTCCGGCAGCGTGATCGTCGACATGGCGGCTGCCCAGGGCGGCAACGTCGAGGGCACGGTCGCCGGGAAGGCCGTCGTCACCGACAACGACGTGACGATCATCGGCTACACCGACCTGCCCGGCAGGCTCCCGGCCCAGGCCTCGCAGCTCTACGGCACCAACGTCGTCAACCTGATGAAGCTGCTGACCCCGGGCAAGGACGGCCGTCTGGTCCTCGACTTCGACGACGTGGTGCAGCGGTCGATGACCGTGGTCCGCGACGGCGAGAAGACCTGGCCGCCGCCCCCGGTCCAGGTGTCCGCCGCGCCCGCCCCCGCACCCGCCGGCGGTACGGAACCGGCGGCGCCCTCCACGCCGCCGGCGAAGCCCGCCCGCCCCGCGTGGTCCCCGTACGCCCTGGTCGGTGCCGGGGCGCTCGCGCTGTTCCTGGTGACGGCCTTCTCGCCGAGCCAGCTCATCGGCCACTTCACGGTGTTCGTGCTGGCGATCGTCATCGGCTTCTACGTCATCGGCAACGTGCACCACGCGCTGCACACCCCGCTGATGTCGGTCACCAACGCCATCTCCGGGATCGTCGTGGTCGGCGCGCTGCTCCAGATCGGGCACGGGAACACCGCCGTCAACGTGCTGTCGTTCGCCGCGATCCTGCTGGCGAGCATCAACATCTTCGGCGGATTCGCCGTCACCCGCCGGATGCTCGGCATGTTCTCGAAGGGCTGATCACGGATGACCACAGTCACGGCCTCAGAAGCCGCCTACGTCGTCGCCGCGTTGCTGTTCATCCTCAGCCTCGCCGGGCTCTCGCAGCACCGGACCTCCCGCTCGGGAGTCGTCTGGGGCATCGCGGGCATGGTCGTCGCCCTGGCGGCCACCGTCGGTCTCGCCTCGAAGAGCATCACCGCCACCGGACTCGTACTGATCGCCGTCGCCACGGCCGTCGGCGCGGGCATCGGACTGTGGCGGGCCCGGGTGGTCGAGATGACCGGCATGCCGGAGCTGATCGCCATCATGCACAGCCTCGTCGGTCTCGCCGCCGCGTTCGTCGGCTGGAACGGCTACCTCGACGTCGACGCCGGGAGCCACGGCGGTGAGGAGCTCACCGGTTCGCTGCTCGGCATCCACCACGCCGAGGTGTTCATCGGGGTGTTCATCGGTGCCGTCACCTTCACGGGTTCCGTCGTCGCGTACCTGAAGCTCTCGGCGCGCATCAACTCCCGCCCGCTCACGCTGCCCGGCAAGCACGTCCTCAACGTGGGCGCCCTGGTCGCGTTCGTCGCGCTGACCGTCGCGTTCGTGGCACGCCCCCACATCGGTCTGCTCATCGCGGTCACCGTCATCGCCCTCGCCCTGGGCGCGCACCTGGTCGCCTCCATCGGCGGCGGTGACATGCCGGTGGTCGTCTCCATGCTCAACAGCTACTCCGGCTGGGCCGCCGCCGCCTCGGGCTTCCTGCTCGCCAACAACCTGCTCATCGTCACCGGCGCGCTGGTCGGCTCCTCCGGTGCCTACCTGTCGTACATCATGTGCAAGGCGATGAACCGGTCCTTCATCTCGGTGATCGCCGGCGGCTTCGGCACCCCGGCCGCGGCGGCCGACGAGGGCGAGCAGGGCGAGCACCGCGAGATCAGCGCCGAGGAGACCGCGGAACTCCTGCGCGACGCCTCCTCGGTGATCATCACGCCCGGCTACGGCATGGCCGTCGCCCAGGCCCAGTACCCGGTCGCCGAGCTGGCGCGCAAGCTGCGCGAGCGGGGCGTCGAGGTGCGCTTCGGCATCCACCCCGTCGCCGGCCGGCTGCCCGGGCACATGAACGTGCTGCTCGCCGAGGCGAACGTGCCGTACGACATCGTCCTGGAAATGGACGAGATCAACGACGACTTCGCCGCCACCTCGGTCGTCCTGGTCATCGGCGCCAACGACACCGTCAACCCGGCCGCCACCGACAACCCGGCCAGCCCCATCGCGGGTATGCCGGTGCTGCACGTGTGGGAGGCGGCCAACGTGGTCGTCTTCAAGCGGTCGATGGCCGCCGGGTACGCCGGTGTGCAGAACCCGCTGTTCTTCCGGGAGAACAGCCAGATGCTCTTCGGCGACGCCAAGCAGCGCGTGGAGGACATCCTGCGCAGCCTGGACGCCCTCGACGCGCCTGTCCGGGAGATGGCCGGCAGCACGCGCTGAAGGGCGACGCCCGTAGCCGACCGGGCGACGATCGCAGATGAGGCACCATCCGTGCTGTTCGCACACGGGTGGTGCCTCATCTGTGCGTTGGGGGGCGGGCACATCCGCACCCTCAGCCGCTGCCGCCCCGGGCCGGTGAGCGCCCGTCACCTCGTCTAATCCTCGAGCCATGGCCCCTCCGTAGCCTTCCAGGTACGGAATTCGCACCCGCCCGGCCTGGCACAGGAGGACCAAGTGGCGCACCACACGACCACGCCCGACTGGAAGTTGTTCTCCGTCGTGCAGGCGGTGTACCGCCAGGGCCCCCGCTGTGGGACATCGAGGACTGGGTCCAGCGCAAGGCGGTGAAGTTCGCGCAGTCCGTCCAGAGCCGCGTACCGAACTCCGCCAAGTTGTTCCGGCAGCACACGACCAAGGCCGCCTACGCCGAGCGGGAGGCACGGTGGGCCGATGACGAGGGCGACTACCGTCTGCATCTCCTGCCCGCCGTCGACGTGATGGCGGAAGTCATCGAGGACTTGGTGAACGGCGAGGACTTCCCGGCGAAGTGGGACCGCAGGGAGACGATCGCGGTCATCAAGGGTGGCCTGCACCTCGCGGACACCAAACTCACTCGCCGTCAGCGGGAGGCCATCCACCTGGAGTCCTTGATCGGCGTGGATCGGAGGACAGCTGCTCGCGCCATGAACGTGGGCGTCAAGTGCGCTGGTTCGCACCTGAGCTCGGGATGGCTCGAGCTGCCCAAGCACCGGGCGAACCCCCTGGTCATGCGGTGGTTCGTCGAGTCGATCGGCGGCACCTTCCCCACCAAGGCCGTCAGGAGCGTCAAGGAGGAGATGCCGAGGAACGTCCAGATGCCGGTCCCGGCCGGGGCCATCGAGGAGAACGAGAGCGTTTGATCGCGGACGGCCGTCCAGGACCACGCAGCCGTCCCGGTGCTCCCGCCGGAGAACGGCGAAACCGAGAAGGACCAACGCCACGAGGAGGACTGTGGGATGACACCACCCAGCACCACCGCCATCACGGACGACGAGAGGGAGGGCACCGTGACTGCGAAGTTCTTCACCTACGAGGAGACCGGCTCGTCCTCGCGCAGCCACGCCTTCGAGGAGTCCGCGATGCATGCATGCCGCACTGCCAGGCAGGCTCAGCGCGCCCGCACACACGCCAGGATCGCCAGGATTCCCCGGTTCGCGATGCCGATGGGAGCGTTCGTCATGGCGGCGGCCGCCACGCTGATCACCGCTTTCAGCGTGGGCACCTCATCGGCGATCGCGCTGCAGGTCGGTGGCGCCATGGCTGCCGCGTACGGCGTCATGAGCGACGTGCGCATCTCCATCACCGAGGACGACCCCGACTGGCGTACGCGACACCGGGTCACCGCGTTCTTCTTTCGTCAGCACCCGTTGGACCGTGAATGAAAGGAGCGGACCGAGCGGGCCCGGAACCCTTGACCGCGGAGCCGCCGAGCGTCCTCGATCCGACCGAGTGCTTCGCAGTGACCGACAACCTCGCAGATCAGGCGGACCCCATGCAGATCTACTTCATCCACCAGCCAAGGCGCCCCCACAGCGATCGTGACCGGCTGCGCAACTGCCGCCTCCACCCCGTCGACGACCGCCGACTGAGCAGACCTCCCGACCGGCCGGCCAAGAAGACCATCCGGTCCTGATCATGCTGCGGCCCCGGGCTCTGCAAAGCCCGAGGCCGCAGCTGAACGCACCGCCTGAACGGTGCCGGAATCCATGCTCACCGGACCCTGGCAAGGTCACGCCGGTGAGCACCATCCTCACTAAGGACAACACCATGCTGCCCTGCTTTAGTTCCTTCCCGCCGGTGAACAACACGAATACATCTCGGCCGCTCGTCCTCGCGGCGGCCGCCGAGGCCACCGGCGCGGGGCTGTCGCCCGTGCTGACCTGGAGCGCCGTCGGGGTCATCGTCGCGGCCGTCGGCATCCTGCTCGTCGTGTTGTTCCGCCGCCGCGACACACGGACCAAGACGCTCACCCCCGGCTATGACGCGGCCGGCAGCGCGCTGGTGCTGCTGAACAGGCTCGCGACCAAGACCGCGGTCACCGGCGTCACGGCCGAGCTGGACAAGCTGCCGGACCTCGTCAGCCTCCTCGCGATCGCGGACGGCCGCTCCCCGAAGATCGGGTTCGGCGTCATCGTGACCGAGATCAATGGCTACCTGGACAACGCGTTCCCGCAGGACTACACCGCACAGATCGCCGCCAACCCCGGTTCGGGCGACGCCTACACCGCGCTCGCCCGTAACCAGGGCATCAAACTGGAGGCCGCGCGCACCGCGATCACCATCGTGCAGCGCCGCGTCGAGAAGCTGACCGGCAAGTGACCTGAACGCGCCGTCTCGCGACGGTGACGTACGGGGCCCGGGGCAGACAAAGGGCCGGCCCGGCACTGTGGGTGCCGGGCCGGCCTTGTCTTCGATGCCCCCGTCGCACGGGGCACCCGAACCGATCAGTCCGTGCCGGAGTCCATCGCGGCGCGGTCCAGCCACGCGTCCTCCTCGGAGACCGCGCCCCGGGAGGCGATGGCCTCGGCGCCGCCCTGGGGCAGCTCCGGCATGGTGCCGATCAGCCCGGTCGCGGCGGCCTGGGAGGCGCCGATGGTCGGGCTGCCGGTGCCGATCAGGCCGATGCCGGCGTACTGCTCCAGCTTGGCGCGGGAGTCGGCGATGTCCAGGTTGCGCATGGTGAGCTGGCCGATCCGGTCCACCGGGCCGAACGCGGAGTCCTCGGTGCGCTCCATGGACAGCTTGTCCGGGTGGTAGCTGAACGCCGGGCCGGTCGTGTCGAGGATCGAGTAGTCCTCACCGCGCCGCAGCCGCAGCGTCACCTCGCCGGTGACGGCCGCGCCGACCCACCGCTGGAGCGACTCGCGGATCATCAGCGCCTGCGGGTCCAGCCAGCGGCCCTCGTACATCAGCCGGCCGAGCCGCCGTCCCTCGGTGTGGTACTGGGCGAGGGTGTCCTCGTTGTGGATCGCGTTGACCAGGCGCTCGTACGCGGCGTGCAGCAGGGCCATGCCCGGGGCCTCGTAGATGCCGCGGCTCTTGGCCTCGATGATCCGGTTCTCGATCTGGTCCGACATGCCCAGGCCGTGCCGCCCGCCGATGGCGTTGGCCTCCATGACCAGGTCGACGGGGGAGGAGAACTCCTTGCCGTTGATCGTCACGGGGCGGCCCTGTTCGAAGCCGATCGTCACGTCCTCGGTGGCGATGTCGACCTCGGGGTCCCAGAACCTCACGCCCATGATCGGCTCGACGGTCTCGACGCCGGTGTCCAGGTGCTCCAGGGTCTTCGCCTCGTGTGTGGCGCCCCAGATGTTGGCGTCGGTGGAGTACGCCTTCTCCGTGCTGTCGCGGTAGGGCAGCCCGTGGGCGAGCAGCCACTCGGACATCTCCTTGCGGCCGCCGAGCTCGGTCACGAACGCCGCGTCCAGCCAGGGCTTGTAGATCCGCAGGTGCGGGTTGGCGAGCAGGCCGTAGCGGTAGAACCGCTCGATGTCGTTGCCCTTGAAGGTCGAGCCGTCGCCCCAGATCTGGACGTCGTCCTCGAGCATCGCGCGCACCAGCAGCGTGCCGGTGACGGCACGGCCGAGCGGCGTGGTGTTGAAGTACGCCCGCCCGCCCGAGCGGATGTGGAACGCGCCGCAGGTCAGCGCCGCCAGGCCCTCCTCGACCAGCGCGGCACGGCAGTCGACCAGGCGCGCGATCTCGGCACCGTAGGTCTTCGCACGGCCGGGCACCGACGCGATGTCGGGCTCGTCGTACTGGCCGATGTCGGCGGTGTAGGTGCACGGGACGGCGCCCTTGTCGCGCATCCACGCGACCGCGACGGAGGTGTCGAGACCGCCCGAGAAGGCGATGCCGACGCGCTCGCCGGCGGGCAGGGAGGTGAGGACCTTGGACATAGAAAGAGTATGTATCACTTTGCATAGTCATGCAAGCCGGGTATGCGAAATCGCCGTTCCGGTAGCTTCCGGTCTAGGAATCCGCCGCCTCGGAGCCACCGCCGAGCGCTCCGAGGATCTGCTCGGCGGCCAGCGTCGGGGTGAGCTCACCCTCCCGGACCCGCTGCTCCAGCACGGGCGCCAGAGCCCGTACCGCCGGGTCGGCCTGCAGCCGGCCGAGGAGTTCGTCGCGGACCATGCTCCAGGTCCAGTCGACCTGCTGGTCACGGCGCTTGGCGGCGAGGCGGCCCGTGGAGTCCAGCAGGGTGCGGTGCTGCTCCAGGCGCTCCCACACCGTGTCCAGGCCGGACGACTCGCGGGCGCTGCAGTGCAGCACCGGCGGCGTCCAGAACGCGTCCTTGCCGTGCATCAGCCGCAGCGCCCCCGCCAGCTCCCTGGCGGCGGCACGGGCGTCGCGCTCGTGCGGCCCGTCCGCCTTGTTCACGGCGATCACGTCGGCCAGTTCCAGGACGCCCTTCTTGATGCCCTGGAGCTGGTCGCCCGTGCGGGCGAGGGTGAGCAGCAGGAAGGAGTCGACCATGTTCGCGACCGCGGTCTCGGACTGCCCGACGCCGACCGTCTCCACCAGGACCACGTCGTAGCCCGCCGCCTCCATCACCACGATCGACTCACGCGTCGCCTTGGCGACCCCGCCCAGCGTGCCCGCGGTGGGGGAGGGGCGGACGAACGCCGCCGGGTCCACGGCCAGCCGTTCCATGCGCGTCTTGTCGCCCAGGATCGAGCCGCCGGTACGGCTGGAGGACGGGTCGACGGCGAGCACCGCCACCCGGTGCCCGAGCCCCGTCAGCATCGAGCCGAACGCGTCGATGAACGTCGACTTGCCCACGCCCGGCACCCCGCTGACGCCGATCCGCCGGGCCCGCCCGCTGTGCGGGAGCAGCTCGGTCAGCAACTCCTGGGCCAGCACCCGGTGCTGAGGGCGGGTCGACTCGACGAGCGTGATGGCCCGGGCGATGATCGCCCGCTTCCCGTCGAGTACGCCCTTCACATACGCGTCGACATCGATCACAGGTCGTGCCCGAGTCCGTCCGACAGCCGCTTCACCAGGTCGTACGCCGCGTCCGGGATCACCGTCCCCGGCGGGAAGACCGCCGCCGCGCCCATCTCCAGCAGCGTCGGCACGTCCTGCGGCGGGATCACCCCGCCGACCACGATCATGATGTCCTCGCGCCCCTCCTCGGCCAGCGCCTCGCGCAGCGCCGGGACGAGGGTGAGGTGACCGGCCGCCAGCGACGAGACGCCGACGATGTGCACGTCCGCCTCGACGGCCTGCCGGGCCACCTCGGCCGGGGTCTGGAACAGCGGGCCGACGTCCACGTCGAAGCCGAGGTCGGCGAAGGCGGTCGCGATCACCTTCTGGCCGCGGTCGTGGCCGTCCTGGCCCATCTTCGCGACCAGGATGCGCGGGCGACGGCCCTCGGCCTCCTCGAAGTCGGAGACCAGGGCGCGGGTGCGGTCCACGGACGGGGACTCCCCTGCTTCGTTGCGATACACGCCGGAGATCGTACGGATCTGGCTCGCGTGCCGGCCGTACACCTTCTCCAGGGCGTCGGAGATCTCGCCGACGGTCGCCTTCGCACGGGCCGCGTGCACCGCCAGCTCCAGCAGGTTGCCCTCGCCCGCGGCGGCCCGGGTCAGCGCCTCCAGCGCGTCCTGGCACGCCCTCTCGTCCCGCTCCGCCCGCAGCCGCCGCAGCTTCTCGATCTGCTGGGCGCGCACGGAGGAGTTGTCGACCTTGAGGACGTCGATCTGCTCGTCGGTCTCGACGCGGTACTTGTTGACGCCGATGACCGGCTGCCGCCCGGAGTCGATCCGGGCCTGCGTGCGGGCCGCCGCCTCCTCGATGCGCAGCTTCGGAATGCCCGCGTCGATGGCCTTGGCCATGCCGCCCGCGGCCTCGACCTCCTGGATGTGCTGCCAGGCCCGCCGGGCGAGGTCGTACGTCAGCCGCTCGACGTAGGCGCTGCCGCCCCAGGGGTCGATGACCCGGGTCGTGCCGGACTCCTGCTGGAGCAGCAGCTGCGTGTTGCGGGCGATGCGCGCCGAGAAGTCGGTGGGCAGGGCCAGCGCCTCGTCGAGGGCGTTGGTGTGCAGCGACTGCGTGTGCCCCTGCGTCGCCGCCATCGCCTCGACGCAGGTGCGCGTCACGTTGTTGAACACGTCCTGCGCGGTCAGCGACCAGCCGGAGGTCTGCGAATGGGTGCGCAGGGACAGGGACTTGGCGTTCTTCGGGTCGAACTGCCTCACCAGCTTCGCCCACAGCAGCCGCGCCGCCCGCAGCTTGGCGACCTCCATGAAGAAGTTCATGCCGATCGCCCAGAAGAACGACAGCCGGGGCGCGAACGCGTCCACGTCCAGGCCGGCTTCACGGCCCGCCCGGATGTACTCCACGCCGTCCGCGAGCGTGTACGCCAGCTCCAGGTCGGCCGTCGCGCCCGCCTCCTGGATGTGGTAGCCGGAGATGGAGATGGAGTTGTAGCGCGGCATCCGCTGCGAGGTGAAGGCGAAGATGTCGGAGATGATCCGCATCGACGGCTTCGGCGGATAGATGTAGGTGTTGCGGACCATGAACTCCTTGAGGATGTCGTTCTGGATGGTCCCCGCCAGCTTCTCCGGCGGTACGCCCTGCTCCTCCGCGGCCACGATGTACAGCGCCAGCACCGGCAGCACGGCGCCGTTCATCGTCATCGACACCGTCATCTTGTCCAGCGGGATCCCGTCGAACAGCTGCCGCATGTCGTAGATCGAGTCGATCGCCACGCCCGCCATGCCGACGTCACCGGTCACGCGCGGGTGGTCGCTGTCGTAGCCCCGGTGCGTGGGCAGGTCGAAGGCGACCGACAGGCCCTTCTGCCCGGCCGCGAGGTTGCGCCGGTAGAACGCGTTGGACTCCTCGGCCGTGGAGAAACCGGCGTACTGGCGGATCGTCCAGGGCTGGTTGACGTACATCGTCGGGTACGGGCCGCGCAGATACGGAGCCGTGCCCGGGTACGTGTCCAGGAAGTCCAGGCCCTCCAGGTCACGCCCGGTGTACAGCGGCTTGACCGCGATGCCCTCCGGGGTCTCCCAGAGCAGGTCGTCACCGCCGGAGGCGTTCTTGACCGCCGTACGCCATTCGTCGGAGCCGCCGTCGGAGGCCGGGGTCCCCAGCTCGATCCCGGAGAAGTCGGGGACGGAACGGTCGGAGGGGGCGGTCATCAGGACACTCCCATGCGGTCGAGGGTCGCGGAGAGCACGGCCACGGCGTCGCAGCCCGCGAAGACGTACGCGTCGACACCGGCGTACTGCCCGGGACGGCCCGCGAGGAACACATGCCGCGCGCCGGAGGCCTTCAGAGCCCGGGCGGTGGCCTCGGCCTGCTCCTCGTACAGCGCGTCGCTGGAGCACAGCACAGCCTCCGTGGCGCCGCTGTCCTCGAAGGTGCCGTCCGTGACGGGCTCGATGCCGCCCGCCTGGAAGAGGTTCGAGGCGAAGGTGAGGCGCGCTGTGTGCGCGGCGGCTGGGCCGATCGCGGCGAGGAAGATCCGGGGCCGGGAACCCGTCGCGGCGAGGTGGGCGTCGGAGCGGGCGCGCAGCGCCTCGAACTCCTCGTCGCGGCGCACCCGCGGCAGCCCGCCGGACAGCGGCTCGGGCGCGCTCTCGCGGACCACCGGCTTCTCCGCGAGATACGGGAACTCGCTGACGCCCGTGACGGGTTCGCGCCGCTTCGCCAGCTTCGTACGGCGGGCCTGCCAGGTGTCGGCCAGGTCCTGCGCGAGGTCCCCCGACCGCAGGGCCGCCGCCTGGCCGCCGAGCCGCTCGATCCTCCGGAAGAACTCCCAGCCCGCGTGGGCGAGTTCGTCGGTGAGCCGCTCCACGTACCAGGAGCCGCCCGCCGGGTCGATCACCCGGGACAGATGCGACTCCTCGATGAGGATGGTCGAGGTGTTGCGGGCGATACGGCGCGCGAACGCGTCGGGCAGGCCGAGGGCGTGGTCGAAGGGCAGCACGGTGACCGAGTCGGCCCCGCCCGCCCCGGCGGCCAGCGTGGCGATGGTGGTGCGCAGCATGTTCACCCACGGGTCGCGGCGCGTCATCATCACCGGCGACGTCACGACGTGCTGGAGCTGCGCTCCCGCGCGCGGCGCCCCGCAGACCTCGGCCACCCGCGCCCACAGCCGGCGCGCGGCCCGCAGCTTGGCGATCGTCAGGAACTGGTCGGCGGTCGCCGCGTACCGGAACTCAAGCTGCGCACAGGCCTGTTCGACGCTCAGCCCCGCCTCGGTGAGGTTCCGCAGATACGCCACGCCCGTGGCCAGCGAGCAACCCAGCTCCTGGGCGGCCGAACCGCCGGCCTCGTGGTACGGCAGCGCGTCCACGGTCAGCGCCCGCAGCCCCGGGTACCCCTCGGCACACAGCCGCGCGAGCTCCGCCGCCGGAGCGACGTCGCCCTCCTGCCCGCTGCGGGCCTCCTGGCCCAGCGGGTCGGCGCCCAGATTGCCGCGCGCCGCCTCCGGGGCGACGCCCCGCTCCGCGTACAGCCGCAGCAGCTCCCGCGCGGCGGGCTCGGTCTCACGCCCCGCGTCGAGGACGACGGGGGCGAGGTCGAGATGGACACCGTCGAGGACCCGGCCGAGCTCCGGCACCGGGATGCCGCCTTTCCCCGCTGCCAGCCACAGGGAGGTGACGCCGTTCTCGAGATCCGCGAGCACCGCGCCGCCGTCGGCCACCGCGTGCCGCTGCCGTACGTCCCAGCCGCCGAGCGTGTTCCCCTCGGCCCGGCCGCCCCGCACGAAGGGAGCGAATCCGGGCAGGCCCGGCTCGGGCGCGGTGTCGTGCGCGGTGTAGAGAGGCCGGGTGCGCAACCCGTCCTCCAGCGCGGTGGACAGGGCTTCCTCGGCCTCGGCGCCCTCCACTTCCTTGCCCGACTTGCGCAGCACACCCGCCACAAGGCGCTGCCACTGCTCATGGGGCACATCAGGGAAGTCGCCGGCCAGCTCGAGCCCGTCGTCAGGCAGGACCGTCATGCTCGGATGCTAGGACACGGACACAGAGGAGCAGCAGTGGACGAGGCTGTGACCTTTCCCTCGCCGTTTCTGTGATCCCGATCTCCCTTGAGGGGAGACGTTCACAAGGTAACCGGACCGGACAGGGAGCAGCCTCCGCCAGGGAGCCGCCCTACGACAAGGAGCGTGCACGCCATGGGTACCGCCGTCCACGTCCCGCAGACCCGGGACATGATCGGAGAAGAGCTCTCCGGAGACGAGGCGTTCACCGCCCTGCGCCACTACGGAGGGCTGCGGCTGCTGGCCGACGCCTTCGCACGGTTCCGGTACGCGGACGGCTTCACCAACGCGCGGGCCCTCGCCTTCCAGGTGGTGCTCGGGCTGGTCCCGTGCACCGTGGCGCTCGTCGGGCTGGCCACGTCGGTGCACACGGAGGGCGTGGGCCGGGTCATCGAGCAGACGCTCGGCCGGATCGTGCCGGGGGCCAGCGCGCAGATCGTCGAGGACGCCTTCGAAGGGACGCGGCGCACCGCGCACGGCGATGTCTGGGGCACGCTCGCCCTGTGGCTCGGTCTGGGCTTCGCGCTGCTGAACCTCGCCTCGGCCATGGGCCAGATCGAGCGCGGCGCCAACCGCATCTACGGCATCGAGCGCGACCGTCCCTTCCCGCGCAAGTACGGGCGGGCGATCGTTCTCGCGCTCGCCGCCGGCCTGCCCCTGGGGCTGGGGTTCGTCGTTCTCGTCGCAGGCGAGGCCGTGGGCGACGCCCTGGCGGACTCGGCGGGCTGGGAGGCCAGCGGGTCGCGGTGGTGGGGTGTGCTCGACATCCCCGTGGGGCTCGCGCTGGCCTGGGTGGCCTCCGCCGTGATCTTCCGCTGGTCGCCCCGCCGCGTCCAGCCCGGCTACACGTGGCTCGCCTTCGGCTCGGCCGTGCATCTGCTGCTGTGGGTGTCGGCCACGTGGCTGCTCGCGCTGTACGTCGAGGAAAGCGGTGCCTTCGGCGCCGTCTACGGGCCGCTCACCGCCTTCATCGCCCTGCTGCTGTGGGCGAACCTCACCGCGGTCGCGCTCTTCCTCGGCATCGCGTTCGCCGCCCAGCTGGAGGCGGCCCGCGCCGGCATCGAGTCAGCCGTCCAGCCGGACCCGGGACCCGGCGCGTGAGCCCGGACGTCAGCCGAGCAGCCGCGGCGTCCTCAGCCGCTCGCCGCCGCGGTCACCGTAGCGGGGTCCACCCCGGTCAGTTCGACGATGCGGTGCGGTGGCACGCCGGCGGCCAGCGCGCGTCCGATCAGGCCGTCCCGCCCGTCCGCGCAGTCGCGGTAGGCGAGCAGCTCCTCCTCGACCCGGGCGAGCGGCTCCGGTGCCATCCGGTGGCGGACCCGGCTCAGTTCCTCGTCGCTCAGCGGGACGGGCAGCCGTTCCGCTCCCTCGGGAATGGCGGCCGTCTCCTCCGGCGGCAGCAGGCGCAGGTGCGGTGAGGCCGGCGTGCTTCCCTGAGCGTCCAGCCACGCGCGTACCGCGGGGGTCTCCATGCAGGCGAGCTCCCCGACGGCGGCGGGGGCCACGCCGAGCCGCGCGGACGCGTCGTCAAGCAGGAACAGGTAGGCGTCATCGGTCATCCTCGGCTCCTTCTCAACTGGGGGCTGATCGACGATCCATTACCCCGCCGCGCCCGGAATACGGCCGGCTCCGGGAGTCCCCGGCCGTCGCGGCCAGAACCTGTCCGCAACCCTCGCTACCGTGCCCATATGACGAACACCAAGCGGAGCGTCGCCGGCACGGCACCCCTCCTCGGTACCCGGGCCCTCAACCGCGCCACCCTGGACCGCCAGTTGCTCCTGCGCCCGGCCCGGATCTCCGCCGCCGCGGCCGTCGGGCACCTGGTCGGTCTCCAGGCGCAGAACGTCAAGCCCCCGTACTACGCGCTCGCCGCCCGCCTCGACGGATTCACCCCCGAGGCGCTGTCCCGGCTGATGGCCGACCGCGAGGTCGTCCGGATCGTCACGATGCGCTCCACCATCCACACCCACACCGCGGACGACTGCCTCACGCTGCGTCCGCTGGTGCAGCCCGCCCGGGACCGGGAGCTGACGCAGTTCCGCAAGGGACTCGCCGGTGTCGACCTGGACCGGCTCGCCGCTCTCGCCCGCGAGCTCGTCGAGACCGAGCCCCGCACCATGAAGCAACTGCGCGAGGCCCTGCTCCGGGAGTGGCCCGACGCCGACCCGCAGGCCCTGTCCGTCGCCGCCCGGTGCCGGCTGCCGCTCGTGCAGGTGACCCCGCGCGGTCTGTGGGGCCGGAGCGGGCAGGTCACTCTGACCACCGCCGAGCACTGGCTCGGCCGTCCCGCCGGACCGCCCGCCACGCCCGACGCGGTCGTCCTGCGCTACCTCGCCGCCTTCGGCCCGGCCTCCGTGCGGGACATGCAGGCCTGGGCCGGACTGACCCGCCTGCGCGACGCCTTCGAACGTCTCCGTCCGCGACTCGTCACCTTCCGGGACGAGGGCGGCGTCGAGCTCTTCGACCTGCCGGACGCCCCCCGCCCCGACCCGGACACCCCGGCCCCGCCGCGCTTCCTGCCCGAGTTCGACAACCTGCTGCTCTCCCACGCCGACCGCACCCGCGTCGTCCCGCCCGAGTACCGGGGCCGCTCCTGGCAGGGCAACTTCGCCTACTGCACGCTCCTGGTCGACGGGTTCCTCGCGGGCCTGTGGCGACTGGAGGAGCACGCGCTCGTGATCGAGCCCTTCGGCCGGCTCACCGGGGCCCAGCGGGACGAGGTCGTCGCCGAGGGGGAGCGGATGCTGCGGACGATGCACCCGGAGACGTCGTACGACATCCGCTTCGGCGCCGTACGCGCCGCATGACCGCGAGGCCGGCCCCAGGCATGGAGAGGGGGCGTTGCGGGCCGCTCGTGGAGGCCCGCAACGCCCCCTGGTATGTCACCTGAGGGGTACTCAGGAGTTCTGCTGGGTCACGAGTTGAGCTGCGTCGTGACCAGGTTGGAGAAGGTGGTCAGCCGGGTGTAGACACCCGGGTAACCGGCCTGGGCGCAGCCCTCGCCCCAGGAAGTGATGCCTGCCAGGACGCCCCCGATGAGCAGGGGACCGCCGCTGTCGCCCTGGCAGGTGTCCACGCCGCCGGAGGTGTATCCGGCGCACACCATGTCGCTCCGCACGAAGTCGGCGCCGTAGGAGCTGCCGCAGCTGGAGTCGGACACGGTCGGTACGGTCGCGGTGCGCAGCTGGTTGGAGGAGCTGCCGTTCGAGGAGGTGGTGCCCCAGCCGAGGATGCGGGCGGTGGTGCCGGCCGCGTACACCGAAGTCTGTGAGGCGGAGACGTACTTCGCCGGCGTGTACGGCATCGACGTCGACAGCGTCAGCACGGCCACGTCCTCGCCGTCGGTGACGCTGGTGTAGTTCGGGTGGATCCAGATCTTGCTGACTCTGCCGACCGTGCCGTTGGTGCCGTTGAGGTAGGTGCGTCCGCCGACGACCCGAACGCTGCCGGCGCTCTCGCCGACCATGCAGTGGGCGGCGGTGACGACCTTGGTGGGCGAGACGAGCGTGCCGCCGCAGAACTGGTTCTGCGAGGCGTCCGTGATCTGCATGACGAACGGGTACGCGGTCGTCGTGGTCGTGGTACCGCCGACGATCGGCTGGGGCGCGGCGACGGCGGCGGGGGCGGAGAGCAGCGCGGTCGCGGCGGCGGCAGCGGTCGCCGTGGCGACGGCGGCGGCCTTCTTGACACGGTTGAACCCGAACATGGGTCTCCTCGGGGAGTTGCCGGTGGGGGGTCGCGCGGGTGGGTGGTGCACGGTGACCCTGACTCCGTTGTTCGGATCTCCGTGTGCCCGGCGAGCGGCACGCGACAAAGCTAGAGCCCGGCAGGCCGGGCTCCCAATGAGGGAACCCCCTAAGGGAGTTGGGCAGGGAAAACCCTCGGTGGGGCGTTGTCGAACCTGGTGGGACGCAGGCGGGGTCAGGTAGAGCGGCGGCCCGCCGCCAGCCGGACGATGTCCACCCGCGAACGGATTCCCAGCTTCCGGTAGACCCGGGTCAGGGTCGCCTCGACGGTCTTCACGCTGATGAACAGCCGGGCCGCGATCTCCCGGTTGGTGGCGCCCTCCATCACCAGCGAGGCGACCTGACGCTCCATCGACGCGAGGCCCTCCAGCGCGTCGAGCGCGACGGGCGGTGCCGGTGAGGCCGGCTCCAGCGCCGCGGGACCGGCCGCGGCGGCCGCGTCGACCTGCCGCAGCCAGGGCAGCGCCCGGCAGCGCCGGAACAGCCGGGCGGCCTCGTCGTACGACGCCGGCCCCGGCAGGGGAGTCCCGCCGCCACGGGGGAAAGCGGCGGTCTGGGCGCGCAGCCGGGCCAGTGCGAAGGCGGCCCGCGCCTCCTCCAGGCCGTAGCCCAGCCTGCCGAGCCGGTCCTGAACGGACGTCAGCCGCACCAGGGCGGCCTCGTGTTCGCCGCGGGCCGCCCGCACCAGCGCCTCGGCCCGGTCGAGGACGGCCAGCACGCTCTCCCGGCCCAGCCGCAGCGCGTGCACCCGTGCCGTGTCGATGACGTCCTGGGCCTCGCCCGGTTCGCCGATACGCACCAGGGCCTCGGCGAGGTCGCCGTGCCAGCGGCCGCGCGCCGGGTCGTTGATGCCGAGGCCCTGCTCCAGCTCGCGCACCCGGCGCAGCGAACGGACCGCGCCCGCCGGGTCCCCGGCCACCGACTGGGCGTAGCCCAGCGCCGCCAGGGCGCGGGACAGGTACATCTGGTCGCCGTCGACCTCGGCGTGGTCGGCCGCCTCACGGGCGAGGACCAGCGCCCGGTCGACGTCCCCGGCGGAGGCCTCCGCGAGGGAGGCGAGCATGGCCGAGGCGCCCTCGCCGATCCCGGCGTCCCGGGCGAGCCGCAGGCTCTCGCGGGCCAGGTCCAGGGCCCGGCCGCAGTGCCCGGAGCGCAGTTCCGTGTCGGCGAGGAAGCGCAGGAAGTGCACCTCGCTCTCGACCATGCCGCGCCTGCGCACCTCGCGCAGCAGCGCGGTGATGGTCGCCCGCGCCTCGGGAAGCTGGTCGCTCATGATCAGCCAGCGGAAGCGGGCCGAGCCGGCGCCGTTGTGGTGGCAGGCCACATACGGGTCCTGCGGCTCCCTCAGCGCCCGTTTGACGGTCTCGGGGGCGCCCGGGTGGCCCATCAGCGTCTCGGTGGAGGCCTGGAAGGACAGCGCCATCAGCTCGGTGCGCCGGTCCTCCCCGCGGGCGGCCAGCTCCGCCGCGTGCGCGGCCTCCTGCCGGGCTTCGGCGAAATCGCCCTCCACGACCAGACCGCGCCAGGCGAGCTGGTAGTGGACCAGGGCGAGCAGCCCCGGGTCGTCGCCCGCGTCGGCCAGGACCTGTGGGAAGACGGCGTCGACGTCGCCGAGCGCCTGCCCGGCCGCCTCGATGACCACCATCCAGGCGCGCACCCGCTCCGCGGGCACGCTGGCCCGGGTCAGCACGTCCCGGGCGATGTCCCGGGCGAGGTCGGCCTCACCGGCGGTGATGGCGTCCTCCGCGGCCTGGAGCCGCCGCTCGTCCGGGCCGGGCGTGCTGTCCGCCGGGGTGTGCCGGGCTGCGAGCAGCCCGAGCGAGGCGGCCACGGACGGCGCCCCGCGGTCCCGGGCCAGCGCACCGGCCTCCGCGAGCCGGGCCGCCACGTCCGGGTCGGTGCCGGTGGTCGCCAGGGCCAGGTGCCGGGCCCGCTCGATCGGGTCGGAGGCCGCCGTGGACAGCGCGGCGTGCACGGCCCGCCGCTCCCGCGCCGGGGCCTCCGCGTACAGCGCGGCCGAGATCAGCGGATGCGCGAACCGTACGGCGGGGCCCTCCGGCTCCGTCGCCAGCAGTCCCAGGGCGGCGGCCTGGGCGGTCTCGGCCTCGGCGTGCTCCCGGCCGGCCGCGTGCAGCAGCGCCAGCGTGGGACGGGCACCGGCACTGGCCACGAGCAGGGTGCGGCGCGCCTCGTCGGACAGCATCTCCAGCCGACTCAGCACCAGCGCCCGCAGCGAGGTGGGCACGGGCAGCGGCTCGCCGGGCCGGGGCCGGGCCGGGCTCTCGGCCAGGGCGCGGCCCAGCTCCAGCGCGAAGAGCGGGTTACCGCCGCTGGTGCGGTGGATGTCGCGGACCGTGGAGCGGGACAGGGGGGTGTAGCCGCGGTGGTCGAGCAGCGCGGAGACCTGCGTACGGGTCAGCGGGCCCAGCCGGACGGCGAGCGTGTCGGGCGGGGACGCGCGTAGATGGCGGTCGTACTCCTGGCCCTCGGTCCGCACCGCGCACAGCATCTGCACGGGCGTGTCGCCCAGCCGGCGGGCGGCGAAACCGAGCAGCTCGGCGCTGGCCGCGTCCAGCCACTGGAGGTCGTCGGCGACGACCAGCACCGGGCCCTTGGCGGCGAGGGCGCGCAGCGCCGACAGCACGGCGAGGCGCAGGGCGAGCCCGTCGCGCTGGAGGGTGGACTCGCCGCGCCCGGTGAGGGCGGACTCCAGGGCGGTGCGCTGGGCTGCGGGCAGCGCGCCGGACACCTCGTCCAGGACCAGGCCGAACAGGTCGGCCAGCGCCAGGAAGGGCAGGTGGGATTCGGACTCGGTGGCCGAGCAGCGCAACACGGTCCGGGCCGCGCCGGCGTAATCCGCGGCCAGTGCCCGCAGGACCGTGGACTTTCCAATTCCCGCGGGGCCGTGGAGCAGCACACTTCCGCCCCGGCCGAGCTGTTCGCGTGCCGACGTGAACAGGTCCTCCCGGCCGATGACCACGTCGGGGCGGCTCCTGGGAGGCTCCTGGAAGTCCCGTCGCACGGTCACCGCTCCCCTCCGTGTGTCGTGTCCTGGCCAATATTAGGCAACAGCTCTTTGAATTTCGGACGGACGGCGTGGTGAGGGAAATAACAGCGCAGGTCCGGGCGCGAATTCATGGGGCTCCCGAATGCGGCGGAACAGGCCGGTGGCGCCCGGCCGGTAACCCGTCGGCATATCGAACGGGCAAGAGTATCGGAAAACATCGGAAACTACGGCAACCATCCCGCCCGGCGCGCGGCGACCACGGCCTCGCCCCGGGTCCGGGCCCGCAGCCTCCGCATGGCCGACCGCAGATACCCCTTGACGGTCTCGGGCGTCACGCCCAGCCGCTCGGCCGCGACCGCGTTCGTGGCCCCCGCGGCGACACAGGCCAGCACGTCCACCTCCCGCGGCGCGAGCCGGACCCGGTCCGACGGGACGGAATCGGCCGTCAGCAGGGCGCACGCGTCGAGCAGCTCGGCCCGCAGCTCAGGATCGGCGATCTTCGGGGCCAGTGCCCGCAGCGCCGCGTGCGCCTCCCGCACCTGCTCACGTCCCACGCCGGCCCCGCCCCCGGCGGCGAGCGAGCGGGCCTCCTCGCGCACGACCAGCGCCCGCTCCACGTCCCGCGCCGCCTCGACGGCCTCGTCCAGCATGCGCCCGCCCAGCGGCAGGGCCGTGCGCAGCGCCCCGTACAGCACCCCGCGCACCGAGTGCCGTACGACCACCGGCACGGCCAGCACCGAGCGCAGTCCCTCCACCGCCACCGGGGCGTCGTACTCGTGGCTGATCTGCCGCGACGCCGAGTAGTCCGTCACCACGCACGGCCGGGCCAGCACCACCGTCTTGCCGCCCAGCCCGTTCCCGGACGTCACCACCAGCGAACGCAGGGCGTGCGTCGCCGTGCCGCTCAGTTCGCTGATGCGCATCTGCCGCCCGGCCTCCATCAGGCCGCCGAAGGCGACCGGAAGGCCGGTGGCGCGCCGCAGACGGAGCAGCGCGTTCCGTATCGCGACCGCGTCGGTCGCGTCTGCTGTCACCTGTTCGCCCCTTCACTACGGCGCCTGTGCGGGCGCACACCCCCGTTCGGGGGTAGTGAGACCTGCATCACGGATTACACGATGGTTCGGAGCCGCCCGGCAATGGTCCGGCACCAAGGAGGACGAATGGCATCGGCGACGGAGGTGTTCCGCAGCGCGCGGGACTTCCTGCTGGAACACCGCGAGGACTACGGCACGGCCTACGAGGGCTTCCGCTGGCCCCGTCCCGACCGCTTCAACTGGGCGCTCGACTGGTTCGACGAGATCGCGGACGGCAACGCCCGCACCGCGCTGCACATCGTCGAGGAGGACGGCCGCGAGACACAGCTCTCCTTCGGGGAGATGTCCGTACGCTCGGCCCAGTTCGCCAACTGGCTGCGCGCCCGGGGCGTGCGCGCCGAGGACCGGATCCTCGTGATGCTCGGCAACCAGGCCGAACTGTGGATCACCGCGCTCGCCGCGATGAAGCTGCGGGCCGTCGTCATCCCGGCCACCCCGCTGCTCGGCCCCGCCGACCTGCGCGACCGCGTCGACCGCGGCCGGGTCCGGCACGTCATCGCGCGCCCCGAGGACACCGGCAAGTTCGCCGAGGTCCCCGGCGACTACACCCGCATCGCCGCGACCGACGCGGGGGCCGTGCCCGGGGGCTGGCTGCCGCTGGACGACGCCTACGGTGCCCCCGCCGACTTCACCCCCGACGCCCCGACCCGTGCCGACGACCCGCTGATGCTGTACTTCACCTCGGGAACCACCGCCCGGCCCAAACTCGTCGAGCACACCCACACGTCGTATCCGATCGGGCACCTGTCGACCATGTACTGGATCGGCCTCAAGCCCGGTGACGTGCATCTGAACATCTCCTCGCCCGGCTGGGCCAAGCACGCCTGGTCCAACCTCTTCGCCCCCTGGAACGCCGAGGCGACCGTCTTCCTGCACAACTACACGCGCTTCGACGCGGCCCGCCTCATGGCCGAGATGGACCGGGCCCAGGTCACCGCCTTCTGCGCTCCGCCCACCGTCTGGCGCATGCTCATCCAGGCCGACCTGACGCAGCTGCGCACCCCGCCGCGGGAGGTCGCCGCCGCCGGTGAGCCGCTCAACCCGGAGGTCATCGAGCAGGTCCGCCGCTCCTGGGGCGTCACCGTCCGGGACGGCTTCGGCCAGACCGAGACGGCCGTGCAGGTCGCCAACAGCCCCGGCCAGCCCCTCAAGACCGGCTCGATGGGCCGGCCGAGCCCCGGCTACCGCGTCGAGCTGCTGGACCCCGTCTCGGGCGCGCCGGGCGCGAGCGAGGGCGAGATCGCGCTCGATCTGTCGCACCGCCCCGTCGGCCTGATGACGGGCTACCACGGCGACGCGGACCGCACGGCGGAGGCGATGGCCGGCGGGTACTACCGCACGGGCGACATCGGCGCGCGCGACGCGGACGGCTACATCACCTACGTCGGCCGCGCGGACGACGTCTTCAAGGCGTCCGACTACAAGATCAGCCCCTTCGAGGTGGAGAGCGCGCTGCTGGAGCACGAGGCGGTGGCCGAGGCGGCCGTCGTGCCCGCGCCGGACGAGCTGCGGCTCGCGGTGCCGAAGGCGTACGTCGTCCTGGCGGCCGGCTGGGAGCCCGGCCCCGACACCGCGAAGGTGCTCTTCGAGCACTCCCGGGAGGCTCTGGCCCCCTACAAGCGCATCCGCCGCCTGGAGTTCGGCGACCTGCCCAAGACCGTCTCGGGCAAGATCCGCCGCATCGAACTGCGCGAGGCCACGGCGGCCGGGTCGGACGCCGAGTACCGCGAGGAGGACTTCCGGTGAGCTCGTACAGCCACGGAACCAGCGGAACGGCTCTGCTCGGCGACACCATCGGGGCCAGCCTGGACCGCGCCGTGGCCACCTGGCCGGACCGTGAGGCGCTGGTCGACGTGCCGTCCGGGCGGCGCTGGACGTACGCGCGGTTCGGCGCGGCCGTCGACGAGCTGGCCTCCGCCCTCCTCGCCTCCGGAGTCGCCAAGGGCGACCGGGTGGGCATCTGGGCGGTCAACTGCCCCGAGTGGGTCCTGGTCCAGTACGCGACCGCCCGCATCGGCGCGATCATGGTGAACATCAACCCGGCCTACCGCACCCACGAGGTCGAGTACGTCCTCAACCAGGCCGGGATCTCCCTGCTCTTCGCCTCCCTCGGCCACAAGACGAGCGACTACCGGGCGATGGTCGAACAGGTGCGGGGCCGCTGCGCCGGGTTGCGCGAGGTCGTGTACTTCGGCGATCCGAGCTGGGACGCGCTGCTCGGGCGGGGGACTCCCGGCGCCCGGTTGGACGACGACGGCCTGTCCTGCGACGACCCGATCAACATCCAGTACACGTCGGGCACGACGGGCTTCCCCAAGGGGGCCACCCTCTCCCACCACAACATCCTCAACAACGGCTATTTCGTGGGCGAGATGATCGCCTACACGGAGCAGGACCGGATCTGCATCCCGGTGCCCTTCTACCACTGCTTCGGCATGGTCATGGGCAACCTCGCCGCCACGTCCCACGGCGCCTGCATCGTCATCCCGGCCCCGTCCTTCGACCCGAAGGCCACCCTGGACGCGGTCCAGCAGGAGCGCTGCACCTCGCTCTACGGCGTCCCGACCATGTTCATCGCGGAGCTGAACCTCCCCGGCTTCGCGTCGTACGACCTCTCCTCCCTGCGCACCGGCATCATGGCGGGCTCGCCCTGCCCGGTGGAGGTGATGAAGCGGGTGGTCAACGAGATGAACATGGCCGAGGTGTCCATCTGCTACGGCATGACGGAGACCTCGCCCGTGTCCACGCAGACCCGGCGCGACGACGACCTGGAACACCGCACCGGCACGGTCGGCCGCGTGCTGCCGCACATCGAGGTGAAGGTCGTCGACCCGGCGACGGGCGTCACCCAACCGCGCGGCAGGGCGGGCGAGTTGTGCACCCGCGGCTACAGCGTGATGCTCGGCTACTGGAACGAGCCGGAGAAGACCGCCGAGGCCGTCGACGCGGGCCGCTGGATGCACACCGGCGACCTCGCGGTGATGCGCGAGGACGGTTATGTCGAGATCGTCGGCCGCATCAAGGACATGATCATCAGGGGCGGGGAGAACATCTACCCCCGCGAGATCGAGGAGTTCCTCTACGCCCACCCCAAGATCCAGGACGTCCAGGTCGTGGGTGTCCCGCACGAGCACTACGGCGAGGAGGTCCTCGCCTGCGTCATCCCCCACGACCCCGCCGACCCGCTCACCCTGGACGAACTCCACGCGTTCTGCCGGGGCCGCCTCGCCCACTACAAGATCCCGAGCAGACTTCAGCTCCTCGACTCCTTCCCGATGACGGTGTCCGGGAAGGTACGCAAGGTGGAGCTGCGGGAGAGGTTCGCGGGCGGGCAGAGATAGAAGAGCTCGGGGTCGCCGTCGTCGAGGCCGTGGACCAGACCGGCGGGTTGCCAGCCGGCCCTCAGGAGCAGGTGCTGCATGGGCTGGTTGGAGACGTTGGTCGAGGTGAACAGCTTGGGCGTGGTGCACGCGGCTTCGACGGCCGTGAGAAGCCGTGTGGCCACTCCCTGCCGGCGGGCGGCGGGCGCGACCGTCAGCAGGGTGAGGAAGCCCTGCTCGAAGAAGGTGTACTCCAGCACGGCGTAGCCCACGGGGCCGCGCGCGTCTTCGGCCAGCAGGGCCCGGCCCTGCTCGCACCAGCGCCGGATGCTCGCGCGGCGCGCCCGGTCTCCCGCCGCCGCGATCGGGTCGGTCCCGGTCAGTGCCGTGTGGTCCGACGGCTCGGCGTGGCGCACGACGAGCCTGCCGGATTCGATGTCGCCCATGGGGCGCATCGTGGCAGCAGTGCGGGCCGGGCCGCGCGCGGATTACCGCGGCTGGGTCACAGCGGTGCGCGCATGCACACGCGAGGCCGGCGGTCGAGGCCGTGTGCGGCCTCCGTCGCGCGGATCTCGCGCAGGCCGGGGGTGAGCTCGGCCTCCGTGAGGGTGCGGAAGCCGAGACGGGCGTAGTAAGGGGCGTTCCACGGAACCTCCGTGAAGGGTGAGCGTCAGGGCTGCCAGGCCCTCCTCGCGGGCCCGTTCTGCGGCGTACGCGAGGAGGACACGGCCCACGCCCCGGCGCGCGGCGCGCGGGTGGACCGAGACCTGCTCGATGTGCAGGGCGCCGTCCACGGGTTCGGCGACGAGGTACGCCACCGGGTCCTCCCGCTCGTCCACGGCGACCCAGCAGCGGCCCGCCCCGCGGAAGCGTTCCAGCTCGTCGAGCGCGGGCGGTTCGTCGTCGGCGATCTCCGGCATGCCGAGGTCGCGGAAGGGGAGTCCGGCGGCACGTTCGATGTCCTGGAGGGCGGGGAGTTCGGCGGCGGTCGCGGGGCGGATACGCATGGGGTGAGTATGCGACGCGGTGCGTATGGGGTCCCTGTGGCTACTCTCGTCCCTCCAAACCGACTTGAACCGCAAGAGGGAGCAGACCGTGCGCAACGCCGCCGTGACGCCCGAGGGCGACCGGATCCGCTGGGTCGAACTGCCGGGACAGGAACCGCCACGCGTCTACGTGCACGGCCTGGGCGCCACATCGCCCGCCTACTTCACGGAGATAGCGGTCCATCCCCTGCTGGCCGGCCACCGTTCGCTGCTGATCGACCTGCTCGGGCACGGCATCAGCGACCGGCCGACGGGCTTCGACTACACCCTGGAAGCACACGCCGACGCGCTCGCCGCGGCGCTCACCACGGCGGGCGTCACCGGGGCGGAGCTGATCGCGCACAGCATGGGCGGCTCCGTGGCCATCGTCCTGGCCGCCCGGCATCCCCACCTGGTCTCCCGCCTGGTCCTGGTCGACGCCAACCTCGACCCGGTACCGCGCGCCACCGGATCGTCGGGCAGCAGCGGGATCGCCGCCTACACCGAGCAGCAGTTCCTGGCGGGCGGGTGGGAAGAGGTCCGCGACCGCGTCGGCCCCCACTGGTGGTCCACGATGCGTCTGGCCGGCCGGGAAGCCCTGCACCGCAGCGCGGTCCACCTCGTCCGCGGCACCGTCCCCACCATGCGTGAACTCCTGCTGGACCTGAAGATTCCCCGGACCTTCCTGCTGCCCGAGGCCGACGGCCCGCTCCCGGGCACCGACGCACTCACCGCAGCCGGGGTGTCCGTCGTCGCGGTCCCGGACTGCGGACACAACATCATGCTGGACAATCCGGAGGCCTTCGCCCGCGCCACCGCCGCGGCGCTCACGGACTCCCGGTTCGTCCGGCGGGCGATGTAGTCCTTCCGCTCGCTCCACTCGTTCCACGAACTCGTCAGGCGGGCACGCGCTCCGGGTCGGCACCGTCGAAGGGCGGGTAGGTCCGGTCGCTCACGCGCTCGGCCGCGTCGATGTAGTCGGCGAGAGCGTTCCGGGACCGGGCGAGCGCGGCCATCTGATCGTCCAGCCGGCGCAGCCGCGACCGCATCGCGGCCAGCAGTTCGGGACACCCGAGCAGCTCCGGGGCCTCTCCGACCGCGCAGGGCAGCAGATAGGCGATGTCCTCGGACGATAAGCCGGCGCCGAGCAGGTGGCGGATCTGTCTCACCCGCAGTACGGCGTTCTCGTCGTACTCGCGGTATCCGTTCGTGCCGCGGTCCGCCTCCAGCAGGCCCTGGGCCTCGTAGTAGCGCAACTGATGGGCGTTGACGCCCGTCCGGCGACTCAGTTCCCCGATACGCATCGAAACCTCACTTGACCTTCACACCGGTATCAACGTTGACGATGCTGCCATGAACAACACCGACACACCCGTGACAGTCATCGGACTCGGACTGATGGGCCAGGCACTCGCCGGCGCCTTCCTGAAAGCCGGGCACCCCACAACCGTGTGGAACCGCACGGCATCCAAGGCCGACGGGCTGGTGGCCCGAGGCGCAACGCTCGCCCCGACAGTCGGCGATGCGGTCCGGGCCGGCTCCCTGACGGTCATCTGCGTCACCGACTACCAGGCCGTGCGGGAACTGCTCGGCACGAGCGACGTCGAACTCGACGGCACGACGCTGGTCAATCTGACCTCGGGCGACTCGGCCCAGGCCAGGAAGACCGCTCGATGGGCCGAGCAGCGCGGCGCCCGCTACCTGGACGGCGCCGTCATGGCCGTCCCGCCGGCCATCGGCACTCCGGAGGCGGTGATTCTGCACAGCGGCCCGCAGGCGGACTTCGACGCGCACAAGCCGGCCCTCGACGCGCTCGGCACCGTCACCCACCTCGGTGCGGACCATGGCCTGGCGTCCCTGTACGACGTTGCCGGACTGGCCATGATGTGGAGCGTCCTGAACGCGTGGCTCCAGGGCACCGCACTGCTCAGGACGGCCGGTGTCGACGCCGCGACGTACGCGCCGTTCGCGCGGCGGATCGCCGCCGGTGTGGCCGAATGGCTGCCCGGATACGCCGAGCAGATCGACAGCGGCTCCTTTCCGGCCGAGGTGTCGGCCCTGGAGACCGACGCGCGGGCCATGGCGCACCTGATCGAGGAGAGCGAGGCGGTGGGTGTCAACGCCGAACTGCCGAAGCTGTTCAAGGCGATGGCGGACCGCTCGATCGCCGCCGGAAACGGCGGCAAGCAGTACCCCGTGCTGATCGAGGAGTTCAGCAGACCCGGCACCGACTGACCGGCCCGCGGCGAACTGTTCCCGCGTGTCAGGGCGCCCGGTTCTGTGTGCCGGTGGCGTCCAGTGCGTCGGCCGGGGAGTTCACCGGCCGTGGTGTGCCGGTGAGGTCGAGGACGAACAGCGGGATGCCGAGGGCGTCGGCGCGGGCCCGGGCGTCGTCCGCGTACCCGACGAGGGAGAAGTACAGGCACTCGGCCGACTCCGTCATGGCCGTCAGCCACAGGCACTCCACGTCCCGCAGGGTCGCCGGGCGCACGGCCGGGTCGACCAGCGCGACGACGCCGCGGGCGGCGAGGCCGATCCCGGACGGCGGCCGCTGGTCCGCCCGCCGGACACGCCGGTAGCCGAGCCAGCGCAGATAGAGGGCTGCGGCCGTGACGGCGTCGAGGGCGGTACGGATCGTGACGGAGCGGAAGGGCGGCCGGGCGGCAGTGTCGGCAGTGCCGGTGGAAGAGCCGGCACCGGCGGCGGCGTCGGCGGCACCGACAGCACCGGCGTCGGCAGCGGCTCCGGCGGCGGCAGGGGCCGGGGCCCCGTCGGCGTCCGCAGAAGCGGCGGCCCGCTCGGCGGCGGCCGCGGCGTCGCGGGGACCGGTCGTACCGCCCGCGCCCGGCGCGCGGTCCCGGCCGACGGCCTCGGCGTCCGCGCCGACGGTGATGTCCCGGTCAGGCCCGAGCCCGTCGTCGGCTGCCGTGTCCTGGCCCGTCGAACCGTCCCGGCCGGCCACCTCCCGCCCCTCCACGACCGGCACCCGCAGCACCACCCCGCACGGGCATCCCACCTCCGGCCGCGGCCACTCCCCGCGTAGGCCGCAGGACGCGCACCGCACCGTCACCCAGTCGTCCTGCCAGACGCGATGGGCGACGGGTGTCACCGTCCCGTCCGGGTCGAGCCGCGGGGCGACGGCCGCTCCGCACACGCACGGGTACGTCGGTGCCGTGAAGCGGTGCTCTCGTCGGCAGGACGGACAGCGCACCGGCACGCTCTCGGCCATGGCCACTCCAGTACGGCGTCACATCGGGACAGCGCGTCCATCGTGCTCCAGGGAGGCCCTGCCTGTCCGCCGCTTGCCCCCTCTCTTGACGCCCTTCGTCCGCCCCACATACATTCATTCCAGATCGTAGAAGTTTATTTCCGCAATACGGAAGAGCTCACCGCGGGGCGCGACGGGAGTGCGAATCCGACAGCCGAAGCAGGAGTACTCGATGGCTCGAATGACCGCTGCCCGCGCGGCAGTTGAGATCCTCAAGCGCGAGGGCGTCACCGACGCGTTCGGTGTCCCGGGCGCGGCGATCAACCCCTTCTACGCGGCGCTCAAGGCCTCCGGCGGCATCCACCACACCCTCGCCCGCCACGTGGAGGGCGCCTCACACATGGCCGAGGGCTACACCCGCACCCACCCGGGCAACATCGGCGTCTGCATCGGCACCTCCGGCCCGGCCGGCACCGACATGATCACGGGCCTGTACTCCGCGACCGGCGACTCCATCCCGATCCTGTGCATCACCGGCCAGGCGCCGACCGCCGTGATCCACAAAGAGGACTTCCAGGCCGTCGACATCGCCTCGATCGCCAAGCCGGTCACCAAGATGGCCGTGACCGTGCTGGAGGCCGCGCAGGTCCCCGGCGTCTTCCAGCAGGCCTTCCACCTGATGCGCTCCGCCCGCCCCGGCCCGGTCCTGATCGACCTGCCGATCGACGTCCAGATGACGGAGATCGAGTTCGACCCGGAGACGTACGAGCCGCTCCCGGTCTACAAGCCCGCCGCGACCCGCGCCCAGATCGAGAAGGCGATCGGGATGCTGAACGCCTCCGAGCGGCCGCTGATCGTCGCGGGCGGCGGTGTCATCAACGCCGACGCCGCCGAACTGCTCGTCGAGTTCGCCGAGTTGACCGGCACCCCGGTCGTCCCCACTCTCATGGGCTGGGGCGTCCTGCCCGACGACCACGAGCTGAACGCCGGCATGGTCGGTCTCCAGACCTCGCACCGCTACGGCAACGCGACCTTCCTGGAGTCCGACTTCGTCCTCGGCATCGGCAACCGCTGGGCCAACCGGCACACCGGCAAACTCGACGTCTACACCGCCGGACGGAAGTTCGTCCACGTCGACATCGAACCCACCCAGATCGGCAGGATCTTCGCCCCCGACTACGGCATCGCCTCCGACGCCAAGGCCGCGCTGGAGCTGTTCGTCGAGGTGGCGCGCGAGCTGAAGGCCGCCGGCGAGCTGCCCGACCGCTCGGCCTGGGCGGCCTCGGCGCAGGAGCGGAAGGCGACCCTCCAGCGCCGTACGCACTTCGACGACATCCCGATCAAGCCGCAGCGGGTCTACGAGGAGATGAACAAGGCCTTCGGCCCGGAGACCCGGTACGTCTCCACCATCGGCCTCTCGCAGATCGCCGGCGCCCAGATGCTGCACGTCTACCGGCCCCGCCACTGGATCAACTGCGGTCAGGCCGGCCCGCTCGGCTGGACCATCCCGGCCGCGCTCGGCGTCGCCAAGGCCGACCCGGAGGCGTCCGTCGTCGCGCTCTCCGGCGACTACGACTTCCAGTTCATGATCGAGGAACTGGCCGTCGGCGCGCAGCACAAGATCCCGTACGTGCACGTCCTCGTCAACAACTCCTACCTGGGCCTGATCCGCCAGGCGCAGCGCGCGTTCGACATCGACTTCCAGGTCAATCTGGAGTTCGAGAACATCAACGCGCCCGAGCTCGGCGTCTACGGCGTCGACCACGTCAGGGTCGCCGAGGGCCTCGGCTGCAAGGCGATCCGCGTCACCGACCCGGCCGAACTCGGCGCCGCCTTCGAGCAGGCCAAGAAGCTCGCCGCCGAGTACCGGGTCCCGGTCGTCGTCGAGGCGATCCTGGAGCGCGTCACCAACATCTCCATGTCGACGACCAACGACATCGGCAACGTCGTGGAGTTCGAGGAACTCGCCACGGAGCCGGGCCACGCGCCGACGTCGATCAGGACACTGAAGGTCTGACGCGCGGGCAGGTGAGGGGCGGCCCGTCCGGGAGGACGGACCGCCCCTCACGCGTGCGTGGCCCCCCGGTCAGTCCCCGCCACCTCCACCCCCGCCTCCGCCGCAGTACGAATAGCCCCCGCCGCCTCCGCCCGTACCGCGCGGCGCGTGCTTGAGGAGGCCCTTGCCGCCCACCTCTGCCCGGCGGATCAGTCCCGCCCGCAGCGCGAAGCGCGGCACCAGCAGCCGCAGGGCCGCCTCGCCGTGCAGCGCGACGGCCAGCAGCCGGTCGTGGTCGGTCAGGCCGCGCCTGCTCGCGGGCAGCGGGTGGCGCCGGCGCAGGTCCCGCACATGGCGGCGGGCGCCGCGCGTGGGGCCGAGCAGCGGGTAGCGCAGCAGGCCCGCGTCCGCGAGCGGGATGCGCAGGAGAGCCAGCGCGAGCCGTACGTCCGGGTCCTTGGCCAACGTCCGGAGACCGGCGGGCTCGTGGAGACTGGCGTGCACCGCCTGGGCCAGGGGGGACGGCGCCCGCTCCGCGCTCACGGCGTCCGCGATGCCCGCCCGTATCGTCCCCGGCCGGTCCGCCTCCACCAGGCCCCGCAGATACAGGTCCACCACGGCGACGGTGACGGCGGCCCGCGGGCCGTCCCCCAGCAGTGCGATCTCGTGCGGCTCCAGCCGGACCGCCGTACCGTCGCCCATGGCTTCACCCCCGTGCCGGGGCCCGCCGCCCCCGTGCCGGCGGGTCCCGTGTGTCGAGAATGTGCCCGGCCCCGGGGGCGGTTGAAGCCCCCGGGGCCGGGTTCAGAGGTTCATTTGAGGGTTCCGTACGGGATGTACGACCGGTGCCGTACGCGCTCATGTGCCGTGGTGCTCCGAGAGTCCCGGCCAGTCGTCCGGGCCACCGCCCTGCCACTCGACGAGGTCGTTGTCCTCGACGTCGGTGACGTAGAGGTCGGCCAGCCGCAGAATCTCCGCCACGTCGTCGACGTGCGTGGCGATGCCCAGGGGTTCGTCGCCCAGCGTGACCCGCCGCGATCCGTCCAGGGCGGGAGCGTGGACCACGACGTGCGGATGCTCGGTTGGATGTGCCATGCCTTCAGGCTGCTGCCGCGAGGGCGGTTCCGCACCCCGGGGGACAGGCCGGCCGTCCGACGGCGCGAGGCTGGGCGCGACAGGACGTTCGCGCCGCCGGACGGGGTCTGCGGGGTGGGGTGGTACCGGTACTGGGACCGCGGCGGGTGTGACGGAGTCCGGAACGGGCTTCCCTCAGGTCGAGAAGCCCGTCCGGGTCCTTGACCACCGCACTGGCTCACACTCCGCCGCGGTCCGCGCCCTGCCCGCGTCCGTGCCCGGGGCGACCACCCCTCATCCGGGTCGCCCCGGGCGGTCGGACGCGGTCAGGGAGTTCAGTCCTCGCGCAGGGCGCGGACCGCCTCCTCCACGCGACGCCCGTAGTCGGGGTCGGCGGCGTGGAAGTGCGCGAGGTTCTTCTCGATCACGTCGTCGCGGGAGACCTGCGAGAGGCCGCCGGCGATGTTCGCGACCAGCCGGGACCTCTCCTCGGCGGACATCAGCCGGTACAGCTCACTGGCCTGGAAGAAGTCGTCGTCCTTGGTGTGGAGCGGGGCCGCGTGGGTGCCCGTGTGGCCGGTCACCGCCAGCGGGGCCGACAGCGGGCGGCCGGTCTCCACCGGGCCGTCGTAGGAGTTCGGCTCGTAGTTCTTGGCGTACCGGCCCTGGGGGTTGGACGCCATGAGGCCGTCCCGGCCGTAGTTCTCGGCGGTCGTGGCCCTCGGCGCGTTGACGGCGAGCTGCGTGTGGTTGACGCCCAGGCGGTAGCGGTGGGCGTCCGCGTAGGCGAACAGGCGGCCCTGGAGCATCTTGTCGGGGGAGGGGCCGATGCCCGGCACGAAGTTGTTCGGGGAGAACGCGGCCTGCTCGACCTCGGCGAAGACGTTGTCCGGGTTGCGGTCCAGCACCAGCCGGCCCACGCGCCGCAGCGGGTAGTCCTGGTGCGGCCAGACCTTGGTCACGTCGAACGGGTTGAAGCGGTAGTCGGACGCTTCGGCCGCCGGCATCAGCTGGACGTAGAGCGTCCAGGACGGGTGCACGCCCCGCTCGATGGCCTGGAGCAGGTCCGTCTGGTGGGAGTTCGGGTCCTTGCCCGCGAGCTCGGCGGCCTGCTCGCTGCTCAGGCAGCGGATGCCCTGGTTGGTCTTGAAGTGGTACTTGACGAAGAAGGCCTCGCCCCGGCTGTTCGTCCACTGGTAGGTGTGCGAGCCGTAGCCGTTCATGTGCCGGTACGAGGCCGGGATGCCGCGGTCGCCCATCAGCCAGGTCACCTGGTGCGTGGCCTCGGGGGAGTGCGCCCAGAAGTCCCAGACGTTGTCCGGTTCCTGACGGCCGGTGAACGGGTCGCGCTTCTGCGAGTGGATGAAGTCCGGGAACTTGACCGGGTCCTTGATGAAGAACACCGGGGTGTTGTTGCCGACGAGGTCGTAATTACCCTCGGCCGTATAGAACTTGACCGCGAAACCGCGCGGGTCGCGCACCGCGTCCGCGCCGCCGAGGCTGTCGGCCACGGTCGAGAAGCGCAGGAAGACCTCGGTCCGCTTGCCGACCTGGCCGAGAAAGTCGGCCTGGGTGAAGGCGGTGACGTCGTCGGTCACCTCGAAGTGGCCGTAGGCGCCGGACCCCCGGGCGTGCACCACACGCTCCGGGATGCGCTCGCGGTTGAAGCGCGCGAGCTTCTCCAGCAGGTGCTGGTCCTGGAGCAGGAGCGGGCCGCCGACGCCGGCGGTGGCGGAGTTCTGGTTGTCGGCGACGGGGGCGCCGGACTCGGTGGTGAGCACGCGCTGCGACATCGTGACCTTCCGTACGAGAGGGCAGCGGAAAAACCTTTCCGCTTTGTGGAGCCTAGGGTCGGGGCGATCGGAGCGTCAACAGTTTGTTGAAGCGGTGGGCATGGGTGGGTCCGGGCGGCGCCGCCCCTTTGGGCGCGACAGGACAGGTGTCAGCGGCGGCGCCGCCCGGGGTAGGAGGGACCCTCGGGCCATGAGGGCCGACGAGGGTCTGCGACGGTCAGATCCGGGCGCCGGAGAGCCGCTCCACGGCCCGCAGCAGCGCCGAGTGGTCCAGGCCTCCGTCGCCCTGCGCGCGCAGGGACGCGACCAGCTGGGCGACCACGGCGCCGACGGGCAGGGCCGCGCCGACGTTGCGGGCGGCGTCCGTGACGATGCCCATGTCCTTGTGGTGCAGGTCGATCCGGAAGCCCGGCTTGAAGTCCCGGCCGAGGAAGTTGTCCTTCTTGCGGGTCAGTACGGTCGAGCCCGCGAGGCCGCCGCCCAGGACGTCCAGGGCCGCCTTCAGGTCCACGCCGGACTTCTCCAGGAAGACCACGGCCTCGGCGCACGCCTGGATGTTCACGGCGACGATCAGCTGGTTGGCGGCCTTCACGGTCTGGCCGGAGCCGTGCGGGCCGCACAGCACGATGGTCTTGCCCAGCACCTCGAAGATCGGCTCGGCCTGGTCGAAGTCGGCCTGCTCGCCGCCGACCATGATCGACAGCACGGCCTCGATCGCACCGGCCTCACCGCCGGACACCGGGGCGTCCAGGACGCGGATGCCCTTGTCCTTCGCCGCCTTCGCCAGGTCGACCGAGGTCTGCGGGGTGATCGAGGACATGTCGATCAGGAGGGCGCCGGACCCGGCGTTCTCCAGGATGCCGTCGGGGCCGTAGGCGATGGCCTCGACCTGCGGGGAGGCGGGCACCATCGTGATGACGACGTCGGCGTCCCGCACGGCCTCGGCGATCGAACCGGCGGCCGTGCCACCGGCGGCGGCGAGGCGGTCCAGCTTCTCCCGCTCCAGGGTGAATCCGGTGACGTCGTAGCCCGCCTTGATCAGGTTCTCGGACATGGGGGAGCCCATGATGCCGAGGCCGATCCAGGCGATCTTGGGCAGTGGGTTGCTCATGGTGTGCCTTTCGGTGCGGGGGTCAGCGGGGCAGCCAGTCGAAGGCCTCGGCGCTGGGGCGGTCGCCCGGCTTGTACTCGAGGCCGACCCAGCCGTCGTAACCCGCCTTGTTCAGCCGGTCGAGGAGGTCTTCGAGGGGCAGCGAGCCCGTCCCGGGGGCGCCGCGGCCGGGGTTGTCGGCGATCTGGACGTGGCCGGTCTTCGCGGCGTACCGCTCGATCACCTGCGGCAGGTCCTCGCCGTTCATGGACAGGTGGTAGAGGTCCATGAGGAAGCGGGCGTTGCCCAGTCCCGTCGTGTCGTTGACCTTGTCGACGACGCCGACGGCGGCCGGTGCCGACACCAGCGGATACGCCGGCGACTCGATCTGGTTCAGCGCCTCGATCAGCAGGATCGCGCCGATCCGGTCGGCGGCCCGGGCCGCGAGCGCCAGGTTCTCCAGCGCGAGCGCGTCCTGCTCGGCCGGGTCCGTGCCCTCGACGCGGTTGCCGTACAGGGCGTTGAGCGCCGTGCAGCCCAGGGAGGCGGCGAAGCCGGCCGCCACGTCGATGTTGGCGCGGAACCTCTCCGACTCCTCGCCCGGGATCGACAGGGCGCCACGGTCGGGGCCGGGCAGTTGACCGGCGTAGAAGTTGAGGCCCGTGAGCTGGACGCCGGCGTCCTCGACGGCCTTCTTCAGCGCGTCGAGCTCCGACTGTTCAGGGGTGGGCGAGTCGACCCAGGGCCACCACAGCTCGACCGCCGTGAAGCCGGCCGCGGCGGCGGCCGCGGGACGCTCCAGGAGCGGGAGTTCCGTGAAGAGGATCGACAGGTTGACGTTGAAGCGCTGGTCTGCGAATCCCATCGGGCCGCGCTCCCTTCCGCTAGTTTCGCATTATGGAAGTTGCTTTCTGCTTACCGGAAGACTGCCGCCGGGCGTCGTGGCTTGTCAAGGGGCGGGAGCTGCGTTGGGTCGTGATCCCGTGGCCTGGACATGTGTGAGGTCCACCGTCCTGGGCGGCGCGAGGTCGCGGCTCGGCGGGAGAGTGACGGAGGCCGGCCTTTCGGCGCTGAGCAGGAGGGACGCGACTCGCGTCCCTCCTGTCTCATGTTCCTCTGGGGGGGACTCCTTTGATCACGACACCGTCCGGCGGCCGTCACAGACGCCGGATACGCATCGCCCTGCCCGTCGTCGCCGCCGGCGTCGCCGCGGCCGTCGCCGCCGCGCTGATGACCTCATCCGCCGGTGCGGCCACCGCCGTGCCGAACCCGACGGTCGAGCCGGTCATCGGCTCGCCCTCGCTCCCCACCCTGGAAAAGCGCATCGCGGGCGCCCTCGCCGGCGACGACACCCCGGGGCGGACGACCGAGAAGTCGTCGCTCAGCTCCGGCACGAGCACGTCGGGCATCGACCCGAAGATCATCGGTGGCAGCGAGACCACCATCAGCACGGCCCCGTGGATGGCCCAGCTCTGGTACCACGACGACAGGAGCACCCCCGAGGCCGACGACGACGTGAGCTTCTTCTGCGGTGGCGCGGTCGTGGCACCGACGAAGATCCTTACCGCCGCCCACTGCCTCAGGCACGACAACAGGAACTACGACTGGCAGGCCCACGGCGCCGTCGTCACGGGTACCGCTCAACTGCCCACCACCGACTCCACCGGCACCACCGACCTGCACGGCGGCCAGGCCACGGCCGTGCTGCGCCAGTGGTGGCAATCGGGGTACGACCCGGTGGACAGGGAGGTGGGGAGGTACGAGAGCGACCTCGGCATGCTCACCCTGGCCGTCCCGGTCAAGGCCACCCCGATCCGCATGGTCGCCCACGGCGACACCGCCTCGTACGCCGCCGGCACCCAGGCCAAGGTCTACGGCTGGGGCCGTACCAGCTCCACCAGCCAGGACCTGTCCCAGACGCTGCGGACGGCCACGCTGACCCTGCGCTCCGACAGCACCTGCGCCGGCGTCTACGACGTGGCCTACGTCCCGGGGCGCATGGTCTGCGCGGGCACGCAGAGCGGGAGCGACACCGGTACCAGCGCGGCGTGCAACGGAGACTCCGGCGGCCCGCTCGTGGTGGGCGGCAGGATCGCCGGAGTGGTCTCCTGGGGCAGGAACTGCGTGGAGAAGGGCTACTACAGCGTCTTCACCAGAGTGAGTGCCTACGCCGGCTCCGCCTGCAGGCAGATCGACGACACGAACCTGAGCACCTTCAACGGCAGGGCCGACGGAAAGGCCGACATCTTCGTCCGGGAGTCCGCCACGAAGACCGGCTACGAGAAGGACTCCAACGGCAGCTCCTTCGGCGCCCGCGCCTCCTGGGGCAACTGGAGCGGCGTCAACCTGGTCCTTCAGACGGACCTCAACCGGGACGGCTACCAGGACCTGATCTACCGGGTCAGCTCCACCGGTGACGTGTACTGGGAACACTTCGTGCTCAACAGCGCCCGCACGGGCGGCTCGTGGACCGACACGAAGATCGCCACCGGCTGGAAGACCCGTACCCGGATCATCGTGCCGGGCGACGTCACCGGCGACTACCTGCCCGACCTGCTGTCGGTGGACTCCGGCGGGACCATGTGGATCTACCCGGGCAAGGGCAACGGCACCTTCGGCTCGCGCTTCTCGGTCCGCACCGGCTGGAACCAGTACAACTCCGTGCGCGGCCACGGCGACTTCACCGGTGACGGCAGAGCCGATCTGCTCGCCCGCCAGTCCAGCACCGGCGACCTGTACCTGTACAAGGCCACCGGCAAGGCCGGCTCCGAGGCCCTCTCCTCCCGGATCAAGGTGCGCAGCGCCTGGACCGGCTACAACGCCTTCGACGCGGTCGGCGACATCAGCGGTGACGGCAACGCCGACTTCCTGGCCCGCACCCCCGGCGGCACGCTCTACCTCTACAAGGGCACCGGGAAGGCGACCTCCGAGATCTTCGCTCCTCGGGTCTCGGTCGGCACCGGTTTCCAGCAGTACGACATCTGGGGCTGAAACCGCAGGTGAGCGAGGCTCACCCCGCCGGTAACGGTCACACACGGCGCCCATCGCCGCCCGCGGTGGGCGCTGGGCGCCGTGTGCCCAGCCCTCCCCTTCCCGGCCACGACTCCCGGCGGTGGAGGACGATGGAGACCGATGGAGGACGGGTGCCCGCGCGCGGAACGCGGAGTGCCCGCGCAGCCGGTCCGGTCCGCCCCGGGGTCGGCTAGGGTCGCACAGGTCACAACGGTTCTGGGGGCAGTATGCGACTGAGAGTGGAGTTCACCACCGAGCCCTTCGACCTCGATGAGGCGCCCGCGCACGCGGTGGTCGCCCGCGAGGTCGTGGAGGCCGCCGAACTGGACGCAGTGGACGTGGGCCCGTTCGGCAACACCGCCGAGGGCGGCGCCGACGCGGTGCTCACCGCCGTGGACGCCCTGCTCCGCAAGACCCTGGAGGCGGGCGCCACCCGGGTCTCGCTCCAGGTCAACGTGATCGAGGAGGGCGAGGCATGAGCGGCGCCGGGGACGAGCCGTTCATCGCGGCGGTGAAGCCCCTGGTCGACGCCATGGGCGGCGAGATGATCCCGCCCGACGAGGCAGGCCCCGACGACGTCGTCCTGTCCTGGGAGGGCACCGACGCCGTCGCCGTACGGCTGCCGCAGCTCGCCGACTCCCTCGACCACATCCTCGCCGCCATGGAGCGCCGCAAGGGCATGCCGCTGGCCGACCTGGACCGCAAGGCCAAGCAGGAGGTCGTACGGATACTCGAGGCGCGCGGCGCCTTCTCCGTACGGCACGGGGTGGAGACCGTGGCGAGCGCCCTGGGCGTCAGCCGCTTCACCGTCTACAACTACCTCAACCGCGAGAAGGGCACCTGACCGGGCCCATGCCCTGACCGGGCTCATGCCCGGTTTCGCCGCCTCGCCGGGTTTCGACACACGGAATTTTCAACAAACTGTTGACGTGCTGTCGCGGGAGGGCGTTAGCTATCGGCACGCCCGTTCAGCACGAAGGCCGTACCCGGCCACGGAGGCTCCCGTGACTTCCACTTCCACGCCGCCGGGCCTGGCCCGGTTCAACGCCCTCGAGGAGCACGCGGCCTTCACCGCGCTCCACGAGGCGTGCGCCTCCACGGCGTGGGCGAAGCGGCTGCTCGCCGCCCGTCCCTACGCCACCCCCGAGGCGCTGTACGCCGCGAGCGACGCCGCCATGGCGGAGCTGACGGCGCAGGACCTCGCGGAGGCGATGGCCGGCCACCCGCCCATCGGCCGCCCGAAACCCGGCGACCCGACCTCGGCCAGGGAGCAGCGCGGCATGGCCGGCGCCTCCGACGCACTCAAGGCCGAGATGCTGGAGCTGAACCTCGCCTACCAGGAGAAGTTCGGCCACGTCTTCCTGATCTGCGCCACCGGCCGGACCGGCGAGCAGATGCGGGACGCGGTCAGGGAGCGGATCGGCAACACGCCGGAGCGGGAGCGGGAGATCGTCCGCACCGAACTGGGGAAGATCAACCGCATCCGCCTGGCCCGACTCGTCGAAGAGGACTGACAGCAGCATGAGCACCTCCGCCACCGCGTCCGTGTCCACGCACATCCTGGACACCAGCGCCGGCCGCCCCGCCGAGGGCGTCGCCGTCCAGCTCTCCGCCCGCAGCGGGCGCGCGGCCCACTGGCAGGCGCTCGGCGGCTCCGCGACCGACGCGGACGGCCGGTGCAAGGACCTCCCGGCCCTGCCGGAGGGGACCACCCAGGTACGGCTCGACTTCGCGGTGGAGCCGTACTTCGAGAAGAAGCAAGCCGATGCGCAGCAGGACGCCCCCGCGAATCGGGACAGCGGCGCCGGGGTGTTCTTCCCGGAGGTGGCGATCACGTTCGCCGTCGTACCGGGCGAGCACTACCACGTACCGCTGCTGCTCAACCCGTTCGGCTACTCCGTATACCGAGGGAGCTAGCTACTCATGCCCACCATTCTGGGACAGAACCAGTACGGCAAGGCCGAGAACCGAGTCGTCAAGATCACGCGGGACGGCGCCACCCACCACATCAAGGACCTGAACGTCTCCGTGTCGCTGAGCGGCGACATGGAAGAGGTCCACTACTCCGGCTCGAACGCCAACGTCCTGCCCACCGACACCACCAAGAACACGGTGTACGCGTTCGCCAAGGAGCACGGCATCGAGTCCGCCGAGCAGTTCGGCATCCACCTCGCCCGTCACTTCGTCACCAGCCAGGAGCCGATCCACCGGGCCCGGATCCGCATCGAGGAGTACGCCTGGGAGCGGATCGAGGCCTCCGACGCCAACTCGCGGTTCATCGGCGCCGACGAGGTCAAGCACTCCTTCGTACGCAAGGGCCAGGAGACCCGGCTCACCCAGATCACCTACGACGGCTCGTCGTGGGAGGTGATCTCGGGTCTGAAGGACCTCGTCGTGATGAACTCGACCAACTCCGAGTTCTGGGGCTACGTCAAGGACAAGTACACGACGCTGAAGGAGGCCTACGACCGCATCCTGGCCACCCAGGTCTCCGGCCGCTGGCGGTTCAACTGGACCGACGACGACCAGCGCATGCCCAAGTGGGAGAAGTCCTACGAGCAGACGAAGAAGCACATGCTCCAGGCCTTCGCCGAGACGTACTCGCTCTCGCTCCAGCAGACGATGTACCAGATGGGCGCGCGGATCATCGACAACCGCAGCGAGATCGACGAGGTCCGCTTCTCCCTCCCGAACAAGCACCACTTCCTGGTCGACCTGGAGCCGTTCGGGCTGAAGAACGACAACGAGGTGTACTACGCCGCCGACCGCCCCTACGGCCTGATCGAGGCGACGATCCTGCGGGACGGCTGCGAGGCGAGGATCCCCGTGGACCTGACCAACCTCTGACGCCCCTCCCGACGTTCCCTCTTTCGGCACCCGTGGCCGGGGAACCCTTCTCCTCGGCCACGGCACTCAAACTCCCAGGGTCCTGCCGTGCCCCCTCCAACCCAGCGCAAAGGACGAACCATGGCAGCAGCCCGGCGCATCGTCATCGAGAACTGTGCGATCGCGACCGTCGACGCCGACGACACCGAGTACGCCTCCGGGCACGTCGTCCTCGCCGGCAACCGCATCGAGTCGGTCGGCGCGGGCAAAGCCCCCGAGGGCCTGGAGAACGTCGTACGCCGTATCGACGCCTCCGGTCACCTCGTCACCCCCGGACTGATCAACACCCACCACCACTTCTACCAGTGGATCACCCGGGGTCTGGCCACGGACCACAACCTCTTCGACTGGCTGGTCGCGCTGTATCCCGTCTGGGCCCGCATCGACGAGCCGATGGTGCGCGCGGCGGCCCGGGGCTCGCTCGCGATGATGGCCCGCGGCGGCGTCACCACCGCCATGGACCACCACTACGTCTTCCCGCAGGGCTCCGGCGACCTGTCCGGCGCGATCATCGGCGCCGCCCGCGACATGGGCGTCCGCTTCACCCTCGCCCGCGGCTCCATGGACCGCAGCGAGAAGGACGGCGGCCTGCCCCCGGACTTCGCCGTCGAGACCCTCGACGGGGCGCTGGCCGCCACCGAGGACACCGTCCGGCGGCACCACGACTCCTCCTTCGACGCCATGACCCAGGTCGCCGTCGCGCCCTGCTCGCCCTTCTCCGTCTCCACCGAACTGATGCGGGACGGCGCCCAGCTCGCCCGCCGCCTCGGCGTACGGCTCCACACCCACGGCTCGGAGACCGTGGAGGAGGAGAAGTTCTGCCACGAACTGTTCGGCATGGGACCGACCGACTACTTCGAGTCCACCGGCTGGCTCGGCGAGGACGTGTGGATGGCGCACTGCGTCCACATGAACGACTCCGACATCGCCGCCTTCGCCCGCACGAGGACCGGCGTCGCGCACTGCCCGTCGTCCAACGCCCGCCTCGCGGCCGGTATCGCCCGCGTCCCCGACATGCTCGCGGCCGGCGTCCCGGTCGGCCTCGGCGTCGACGGCACCGCCTCCAACGAGTCCGGCGAACTCCACACCGAGCTGCGCAACGCCCTCCTCATCAACCGACTCGGCGCGCACAAGGAGGCCGCCCTGAACGCCCGCCAGGCGCTGCGCCTCGGCACGTACGGCGGCGCCCAGGTGCTGGGCCGGGCGGCGGAGACCGGCTCCCTGGAGCCGGGCAAGCTCGCCGACCTGGTCCTGTGGAAGCTGGACACGCTCGCCCACGCCTCCATCGCCGACCCGGTGACCGCCCTGGTCTTCGGCGCGGCGGCCCCGGTCACCGCCTCCTTCGTGGACGGCCGGCAGATCGTCGAGGACGGGCGGCTGCTCACGGCCGACGAGGACGCCATCGCCCGCTCCACGCGGGACGAGGCCCAGCGGCTGGCGAGGATCGCCGCGCAGGGCTGAACACCCGGATGACTCCGGCCGGGAGGGACGGCTCCCGGTCGGTGGCCGCGGACCCGAGCGGGGTCCACGGCGGTCGTCTCCGGGGCGCGCGTACACGCGTGCGCCCCGGAACGGCCACCCCCGTCCCGCACGTCCGGTCCCGCACGACCACCCGCACCACCTCCTTGACACCCACGGCCGTCATCCGGCGCAGCCGTGTAACCGACCGGAGGGAAGCCGCCGTGGCCGACCACCCCGTTGACGAAAAACTCCCCGCGCTCAAGATGGCGACGACCGGCCTCCAGCATGTGGCCGCGATGTACGCGGGAGTCGTCGCCCCACCCCTGATCGTCGGCGCGGCCATCGGCCTGACCGCCACCGACCTGACCTTCCTCACCGGCGCCTGCCTGTTCACCGCGGGCCTCGCCACGTTCCTGCAGACCATCGGCGTCTGGAAGATCGGCGCCCGGCTGCCGTTCGTCAACGGCGTCACCTTCGCCGGTGTCGCCCCGATGACCGCGATCGTCGCCTCCACCGAGGACAAGTCCGACGCCCTGCCGGTCATCTTCGGCGCCGTCATCGTCGCCGGGCTCCTCGGCTTCATAGCCGCCCCCGTCTTCTGCAAGGCGGTCCGCTTCTTCCCGCCGGTGGTGACGGGCACGGTCATCACCCTGATCGGCATCTCGTTGCTCCCGGTCGCCTTCGGCTGGGCGCAGGGCCCCGACCCGGCGGCGCACGACTACGGTTCGGCGACCAACCTCGGGCTGGCCGCCGGCACCCTCGTCGTCGTCCTGCTGCTGCGGCGCTTCACCCGGGGCTTCGTCAAGCAGATCGCGGTGCTGCTCGGCCTGGTCGCGGGCACACTGATCGCGATCCCGTTCGGCGCCACGGACTTCGGCCCGGTCGCCGACGCCGCGGTCATCGGCTTCCCGACCCCCTTCCACTTCGGCGCCCCGCAGTTCCAGCTCGCCGCGATCCTCTCCCTGTGCGTGGTGATGGTGGTGTCGATGACCGAGTCGACCGCCGACATGCTGGCGCTGGGTGAGATCGTCGACCGCCCGGCCGACGAGAAGACCATCGCGGCCGGCCTGCGCGCCGACACCCTCGGCTCCGCGATCAGCCCGCTCTTCAACGGCTTCATGTGCAGCGCCTTCGCACAGAACATCGGCCTGGTCGCGATGACGAAGATCCGCAGCCGGTACGTCGTCGCGGCCGGCGGCGGCTTCCTGGTGCTGATGGGCCTGTGCCCGATGGCCGCCTCGCTGATCGCCGTCGTACCGCGCCCGGTGCTCGGCGGGGCGGGCGTGGTCCTGTTCGGCTCGGTCGCGGCCAGCGGCATCCAGACCCTGGTCCGGGCCGGCCTGGAGAAGGACAACAACGTCCTGATCGTGGCCGTCTCCCTGGCCGTCGGCATCATCCCCATCACGGCGCCGGAGTTCTACCACGCCTTCCCGGAGACGGCGCGGATCGTCCTGGACTCGGGCATCTCGACGGGCTGTGTCGCGGCGGTCCTGCTGAACCTGGTCTTCAACCACCTGGGCCCGCGCGACCGGGACGCCCACGACGTGACCCACCCGATGGAGGCGGGCGAGGAGATCACGGGCGTCCCCCGGACCCCGGCAGCACCATGAGATCGGCCAGAACAGCTCCCAACTCCGCTTAGGCTTCTGCCTCGGTCAACTCACCGTTGACCGGGGGACAGGGGACAGGGGACGAGGGGGAGACGGACCGATGAACCACGCGTCCGAGGTGTTCCGGCCGTTGCAGGCGGACGATCCGCCCACGGTGGCCGGATACCGCCTGGCCGCCCGGCTCGGGGTGAGGTCACGGTGGCGACCGACGTCTTCGCGCTGGGCCAGACGGCGGCGTTCGCGGCGCTGGGCCGACCGCTGTACGGGGACGGCTCCGCGGTCGGGGTGCTGTACCGGATCGTGCACGACGAACCCGACCTGACCGCGCTGCCCGAGCAGCTCCGTCCGTTGATGGCCCGGTGTCTGGCCGCCGACCCGCGGGAGCGGGCGGACTTGGCCGAGATCGTCGAGTGGTGCCGGCAGCGGCTGGGCGCGGACGCCGACGCGGGGGCGGGCCCGGCCGTCTGGCGGGACGTCATGGGGCCGGAGGTGACGGTTCCCTCCCCGGCGGACCTCGACGCCACCCGGGTCTCCCCGGCGACCCTCGACCCGACGCGGGTGCAGAGGCAGCCACTGGTCGTCACGCGGCCACAGACGCAACCGCCGGGGCCGGAGGAGAGACGGGCGCGCAGACGGCGTGGCGCACTGATCACGGCCGCGGCCGTGACGGCGGGGGCGCTGGTGCTGACCGGCCTGGCGTGGACGGTCGCGGACGCGGGGGACAGATTCCGCGACTGGGTGGCGGGCGCACCCTCGACGCCCGGCCCGGAGAAGTCCGGACGGTCGTCCGCGCCGGAGTCGTCGACGGGGGCGCCCTCGGCATCCGGGCCTGCGTCGGGGGCGGGTGGCGGGACACCGGAAGCGTCCCGTCCGACCCCGGCCGCGACCAGCCTCCCTCATGGTGGACATGACCATCTGGAAGAAGGCGGCCTAGAGTCCCAACACCCCCGGCTCCGACGCCAGCTTCCTGAAGTACTCCTGGGGGCCCGGGACCAGCTTGCGGGCCTTCAGGTCCAGCAGGCCGCCGACCGCCGTGATCTCGGCCGCCACCGTGCCGTCGGACTTGCGGACCGTCTGCTCGATGCGGAACGTCTTGCCCTCGCCCCAGGCGAAGGCACAGGTCACCTCGACCTCGTCGCCCGCGAGCAGCTCGCGTTTGTAGCGGATGGTGGTCTCCAGGGCGACCGGGCCCACGCCGCTGCCGATGAGGGCGGACTGGCTGATCCCCGCGGCCCGCAGTAACGACCAGCGGGCGTGTTCCGCGTAGTTCAGATACACGCTCTGGTTGAGATGACCCTGCACGTCGGTCTCGTAACCGCGGACGGTCACCGGGACGGAAAACGGCTCGCTCATGGGCTTCCCTTCTCGCACCGGACACTCGTGGCGTACGCAACGATCCACTGATCTTGGCATGCCCATCACGCTCGGCGCGGCGAGGCCAGGAGGTAACGGGTCCCGGTGCGCGGCTCGCTGTGCTCGCTCACCTGCCAGCCTGCCCCCTCCAAGGTGGCCGCGCAGGTCCGCAGCGCCTCGCCGTCCGGCTCGTACACGGCGACGGCCTCCGGCTGCGGGGTCTCCCGCACCCGGTAGCCCCCGTCGTCCCGCCCGGCCGGGCGGTGTCCGGCCGCCTCCAGCGCCAGTGCGGCGGCCTGCACGAGATGCGTGCGCTCCCAGCCGCACGGCCGCTCCACGGCACCGTCCGGGTTGGTCATCCGGCGCAGCTCCAGCAGCCCCTGCCAGGCGCTGTGCACCTCACGGCGCCGGGCGGGCCCTGTCTCTTGCGCCGCCTCCTCGCCGCCGACGCTCGCGGCGAACACACCGGCGGTGGCGGGGGCCTCGGCCGCGGGCTCGGGCACCTGCATGACGCCCTGCCGCACCCGGTGGCCTTCCGGCGTCAGGAAGTGGTCGTGCGGCGGCCGGGGGTGCCGGAAGGCGAGCCCCCGCTTCACCAGCGCCGCGAGCTGTGACTCCGTACCCCGCAGCCGGCCTGTCACCGGATCGGCGGCGTCGATGACCCGCCGCTGCGCGGCGGTCGGCGGTCGCGTCACGGCGTGCTCCTTTCCGAGCCCGGCCGTCCGGTCCCCTCGGACGGCCCACTGCAACGCTACGACCCGCCTCTGACATCCGCCCCTACTGCCGGTATCCGCCCAGGAACCGCCCGATGCGCCCGATCGCCGCCTCCAGGTCATCGGCGTGGGGAAGGGTCAGGATGCGGAAGTGATCGGGGGCCGGCCAGTTGAAGCCCGTGCCCTGCACCACCTGGATCTTCTCCCGCAGCAGCAGGTCCAGGACGAACTTCTCGTCGTCGTGGATCTTGTGCACCTTGGGGTCGAGGCGCGGGAAGGCGTACAGCGCCCCCTTCGGCTTCACGCAGGTCACGCCGGGAATCTCGTTCAGCTTCTCCCAGGCCACGTCGCGCTGTTCGCGCAGGCGGCCGCCCGGCAGGGTGAGGTCGCGGATGGACTGCCGGCCGCCGAGCGCGGCCTGGATGGCGTACTGGGCGGGGGCATTGGCGCACAGCCGCATGGAGGCCAGCATCGTGAGGCCCTCCAGGTAGTCCTTCGCGTGCTGCCTCGGACCGGTGACCACCAGCCAGCCCGAACGGAAGCCCGCCACGCGGTACGTCTTGGACAGGCCGCAGAAGGTGAGCACCACCAGGTCGGGGGCGAGCGCGGCGGCCGAGTGGTGCACGGCGTCGTCGTAGAGGATCTGGTCGTAGATCTCGTCGGCGAACACCATCAGGCCGTGCCGCCGGGCGAGGTCCAGGATGCCCTCGACGATCTCCTTCGGGTAGACCGCGCCGGTGGGGTTGTTGGGGTTGATGATGACCACGGCCTTCGTGCGGTCCGTGATCTTCGACGCCATGTCGTCCAGGTCCGGGTACCAGTCCGCCTGCTCGTCGCAGAGGTAGTGGACCGCCTTGCCGCCCGCGAGGGTCGTCACGGCCGTCCAGAGGGGGAAGTCCGGGGCGGGGATGAGGATCTCGTCGCCGTCCTCGATCAGTGCCTGGACCGCCATCGACACCAGTTCGGACACGCCGTTGCCGAGGAAGACGTCGTCGACCCCGACCTCCAGGCCCAGTGTCTGGTAGCGCTGGGCGACCGCGCGGCGGGCGGGGAGGATGCCGCGCGAGTCCGTGTAGCCGTGCGCCTGCGGCAGCATCCGGATCATGTCCTGGAGGATCTCCTCCGGCGCCTCGAACCCGAAGAGCGCGGGGTTGCCGGTGTTCAGGCGCAGCACGCTGTGACCGGCCTCCTCCAGCGCGTTGGCGTGCTCTATCACCGGGCCGCGGATCTCGTAACAGACCTCGCTCAGTTTGCTCGACTGCCGGAACTCCATGCGCCGCTTCCCCTCGCCGACTTGTGTTGCTTGGTTTTACCAAGTAGCCGCTTGGAAAGTCCAACAACTTGTCTAGACTGCGTCGCATGCCACCTCGCCGAAGCTACGACCAGTACTGTTCCGCCGCCCGCGCCCTCGACGTCGTCGGCGACCGCTGGACCCTGCTGATCGTCCGGGAGCTCCTCGCCGGTCCCCGCCGCTACACCGACCTGCACGCGGACCTGCCCGGTGTCAGCACGGACGTACTCGCCTCGCGGCTGAAGGACATGGAGCGCGACGGCCTCGCGACCCGCCGCCGGCTGCCCCCGCCCGGCGCGGCCTTCGTGTACGAACTCACCACCCGGGGACGCGAGTTGCTGCCCGTGCTCCAGGCGCTGGGGGAGTGGGGCCGGGCGGAACTCGGGGACCGGCGGCCGACGGACGCGGTACGGGCGCACTGGTTCGCCCTGCCGCTGCTGCGCCTGCTGGACGGGGAGGGGCTCGTCGAAGTCCGCCTGGAGGAGGGGCTGTTCCATCTGCACGCCGGTGCCGAGGAGGGGCCCGTGTACGGCGACGGGCCCGCCCCCGGGGAGCCGGACGCCCGGCTGGTCCTGGACACCGGCACGTGCACGGCGCTCAGCCGGGGGGAGCTGAGCCTGGCCCGGGCCGTGCGGGAGGGCCGGGTCGAGGTGAGCGGCGAGGGCACGCTGGCGAAGGCGCTCCGCGAGGCATGAGAGAAGGCCCGTGTGACGCGAGCCTTCTGATGGCATATCGGGCACTTGGGCCTCAGGAAAGGGGGTTGGGCAGTTCCGCCCACTGGTCCCCGGCCGTCTGCGGCGAGAGCCGCATCAGCGTCAGCGCCTTGGTGGGCAGCGGGTCCGCGCGCAGCGCCGCGAGGCCCGGAGTGCGGGGCAGCTCCCGTACGGCCGTCTCCAGCGCCGCCGTGAGCGCCGCCCCCGACCCCGCCGTGCCGGCCAGCGCTCCCGCCACCAGCGAGCCGAACAGCTTGCGCCGGAGCGTGCGTTCGTCGTCCGTGACCATGCGGGCGGGCAGGTCGGGCACCGCGATGCCGTGCCGGGCGAGACGGGCCGGGCTGACGCGGATGTCGGCCAGGTCGCGGTAGACCAGCCGCAGCGGATCGCCCGCGGGCGACAGGATCACCAGGAGGTTCTGGCCGTGCGCCTCCAGGGCCACGCCCAGCTCCAGCAGCCGCAGACCGACGGTGAGGGCGAGGCGCGCGAAGCCCGCCAGCCAGGCGGGGGAGCGGGGCAGTTCGGTGGTGGCGAGCGCCGCCACGGGCAGGACCCGTTCGCCGTCCCTCGCGTAGGCCTCCGGCGGCTCCCGCAGAACGGCCGCGAAGTCGGGGGAGCCGGCCGCCGCCGCGCCCAGGGTGCGGGTCACGTGCAGAAGCCCGTCGGTGTGTGCCGCCGGCGTCTCGGCGAACTCCGACAGCACCGCGGACGCCGCGACCGAGGCCAGCGAGATGTCCCGCACCGACGACGTCAGCCGGGCACTGAGCGAGGTCTTGACGTGCGACCCCCCGGGCAGCGCCAGCGTCCGCAGCGCCATCAGGGGATGCCCGGCGCGCCGCTCCTCGCACACCCGCTTCAGCACGTGCGCCGCCTGCCACGGGTGCACCGGCAGCACCACCCGCCCCCCGTCCCGCAGATCCCGCGGCCACGCGCCCGTCACCAGGCACTCCTCCGCCCGCACCGGCACCAGCCCCAGCTCCACCACCGGCCGGTGCTCGGGCCCGTAGGCGAGCTGCTCGGCCACCGAGAAACCGGGCCGGGACCGGCAGGTGGGGTGGAACGGATGCCCGTCGACGATCCGCTGCTCCCACTCCCAGTCGTGCTCCGGCCACCCGTCCGTGACGCGCCCCTCCTGCCCCGCCCTCGACAGCGCCAACGAGGCGCCGCTGTGCGCGAGTTCGGCGGCGAAGGACGCGGAGTGCGGTACGGCGAGGTCCGTCACCAGCCGGGCCGGATCGTCGTACTCCGCCTCGTCGAGCCGCAGGACGGTGACGTACGCGCCGGTCGCGTACGGATCCGGCCGCGGGCCGTGCAGCCGGCGGCCGTCGGACAGGTGCAGCGTCAGCCCGTCCCCGCCCTGCTCACGGCGGGTGACCCAGGGCAGCGGATCGTGGGCGAGACCGCGCCACAGACGGGACAGCACGGCCGCCCGGGCACCGGGCACTTCCGCCTCGTACCGCGGCAGGAGACCGGGCCGTACGACGGCCAGTTCGTCGGCGACCTCGGCCTCGGCGGTGGGGGAACGGTGCACGGGCGGGCTCCTCGGGTACGAATAGGGCGTCACGGCGGGATGACGACGGCACGCATACTGATCATCTCCGCCCGGAAGTCCGGAAATCCTTCAAGGACCGCAGGGAACGAGTGGAAGCGTGGACCTCATGCCCCCGCCCGACGGCGACGACTCCGCCCACGGTGACTGTGCCCATGGTGACTCCGCACACGGTGTCTCCGCCCAGGACGACCCGGTCACCGACGGCCTCGCCGAACGGGCCGACGCGTACGCCGCCGTGCCGCTGCTGAACTGCCTGCTGCGGGAGGTGGCGCGGCCGGTGAGCGAGACGGGCGAGCACCGGGTGCACCACCTGCCCGGCGGGGACCGCCTGCTGCGTGTGCGCGGCACGCGGCGGCCCGCCCAGCCGGAGGTCCGTGTAGCCGGCGGCTGGCACCGGGTCGGCCACACCGAGCTGGTCAAACTCGTCGCCGAGGAACTGCGCCGGCACACCGGGCTGTCCAACCACGAACTGCCCGCCGAGATGATCGACAGCCGGGACGCCGTGGCCGCGCTGCTGGCCGCCCGCGCACGGGCCACCCCGCCCGACGACCCCTATCTGCGCTCCGAGCAGTGCCTCCTCACCGGCCACACCCACCACCCGGCCCCCAAGGCACGCGGCGGCGGCCCCGCCGCCGGCTGGCTGCCGTACGCGCCCGAGGCGTACGCCCGTTTCCCGCTGACCCTGCTCGGGCTGCGCGAGGACACCGTCGTCGAGGAGGGCGACACCTCGCCCCTCGACGCCCTCGGTACGGCCCCGCCCGGCTACCGGCTGCTGCCCGCCCACCCCTGGCAGCTCGACCTGGCCGGTCCGGAGCTCGCCGACGCCTTCGCGGACGGCAGACTCGTCCGGCTCGGCACGACCGCCTTCGGCACCTGGCCGACGGCCGCCATCCGCACGCTCTACGCGCCCGGGCCCGACCTCTTCCTGAAGTTCAGCCTGGACGTACGCATCACCAACGACATCCGCCGGCTGTGGCGTCACGACCTGCTCGCCCTGCGCCGGACCGACGCGGCCGTGCGCGCCGCCTTCGAGACGTTCGAAGGCCCCCCGGCCTGGCTCAGCGACCGGGGATACCGCACCGCCGACTTCGCCTTCGAGGCCCTGGCCGTCCTCGTCCGGGACGGCTTCGGAGGCCGTCTCCTGCCCGGTGCGACCCCGCTGCTCGCCGCCGGTCTCGTCGAGGGCTTCGACGGCAGCCCGCTCGACCGGGCCGCCGACCCCGGGGCGTGGTGGTCCGCGTACCTGGCGCAGGTGGTGCCCCCGGCCATGACTGCCTTCGCCCGCCATGGTGTCGTCATCGAGGCGCACCTCCAGAACACCCTGGTCGCCGTGGACGCCGAAGGCACACCCGTGCAGGCGCTGTACCGGGACGCCGAGGGCGTGAAACTCCTGCCGGACGTGGAGCGGGAAGCCGGCTGGGAGCGGCTCGTGTACTGCCTGGTCGTCAACCACCTCGGCGAGATCGCCGGCGCCCTCGCGGAACGCCACCCCGGCCTCGACCCCTGGCCCGCCGCCCGCCGCGAACTCGCCCGCCACGACGTCCCTGAGATTCCCGCCCTGCTCGCCTCACCCACCCTCCCCGGCAAGACGAACCTGCTGCTCCGCTGGACGGGCGCGGACGGCGCGGACGCGCGCTACCTGCCGCTGCCCAACCCGCTGCGCGGCGCCTGAGGGCAGTTCACGCCGTCGCCGTCGGGCTCGGCTCGTGCGCGGACGGGGCCTCGTCGTCCATGTCCCCGCGCAGGGCGGCGATGACGAAGGCCGTCATGGAGGCCAGGCCGAGCAGCGCGAGCGGTCCCCAGATCGCCGGGACCGCCCAGAACGGCCAGCCGTTGGCGGACTGCGCCCACAGGGTGAAGAGGGCCGCGACGCCCATGCAGACGCCGTGCCACCGCACCACGCCTCCTGCCGTCGCGTGCCGCCGGTCACCCCGCGCGAACAGCGGCCACGCCCCGCCGACCAGGGCGGACAGACCGAACGCGAAACAGGCGAGCGCACCGCCGAGGCGGTCCTCGGACCAGCCCACGGGCCCGTGGGACGTCTGCTGCCGCCGCCCGTCGGCGTCCCGTACCCCGACGACCTGCCCGTGCCAGATCAGGCCGACGACCCTCTCGCCCGGCTCCAGCTCCGACACGACCGGATCGGTCTGCCGGAACGTCACGTACCAGGGCTTGCCGGAGGGCAGCAGCAGCTCCGCCTCCGGCGAGCCGTTCCGCCGCCCGCGGTTCAGGTCGGCCTTCCGGACGGTGAACTCCTGCTCCCACCGGCACCCCGACGCCTTCACGGGGACGGAGGCACAGGCCGGCGCGGCACGGAACTCCCGCTCCCGGTCCAGCGCCCCGCGGACCTCCAGCGTCATGGCCACTCCGACGACGAGCGTCGCGACACCCATCAGGAGCCACGTCACGTTCCCCGGCCCTTGCCATCCGCCCGACCCCATCGTGCCCCCCGCCTCGCCGGATTCCGCCCGAACGGTATCCGAACCTGTCGGGACCGAGCCCCTGGCAGACGGCGCCCGGGCGGGTCATGACCGGTCCGGCACACGAGCACGGGGAGCCGGGCGGGCAGCCGGGACCGGGCGCGATGGCGTACCCGAGCACAGGCGCGCTGGTCAGCGCCCAGTAGAGTGCGCCTCTGTTGCCCCCGAACCCCGAGGTACCGCGCAGTGACCCCCGCACCTGACGCACCGACCGCCGCCGTGACCGTCGTCGGGCTCGGGGCCGACGGCTGGGCCGGACTGCCCGACGCCTCCCGCACCGCGCTGCGCGAGGCCGAGGTCGTGATCGGCGGACCCCGGCAGCTGGACCTGCTGCCCCCGGAGTGCACCGGGCAGCGCCTCGCCTGGCCCTCGCCGCTGCGCCCCGCCGTCCCCGGCCTGCTCGCCGCGCACGCCGGGCGCCGGATCGCCGTACTGGCCAGCGGGGACCCCATGTTCTACGGCATCGGCCGCGCCCTCGCCGAGGAGACCGGCGCCCTGCGCGTCCTGCCGCACCCCTCCTCCGTCTCCTACGCCGCCGCCCGGCTCGGCTGGCCGCTGGAGGACGTGGAGGTCGTCACGCTCGTCGGCCGGCCCGCCGCCCGCCTGGCCGCCGCCCTGCACGACGGCCGGCGGCTGCTCGTCCTCAGCGCGGACGCCACCACTCCCGGCGAGGTCGCCGCCCTGCTGCGCGACCGGGGCTTCGGGCCCAGCCGGATGCGCGTCCTCGAACAGCTCGGCGGCGACAGGGAACGCACGACCGACGAGGCCACCGCCGACGACTGGCCCGGGGGCCGGCAGCCCGGTGATCCGCTGAACATCGTCGCCGTGGAGTGCCGCCGCGCCCCGGACGCCCTGCGGCTCGGCGCCGTGCCCGGGCTCCCGGACGAGGCCTATGAGCACGACGGGCAGCTCACCAAACGGCACATCCGCGCGGCCACGCTCGGTGTGCTCGCCCCCGCGCCCGGCGAACTGCTGTGGGACATCGGCGGCGGCTCCGGCTCGATCGCCGTCGAGTGGATGCGCACCCACCCCTCGTGCCGCGCGGTCACCGTGGAGCGGGACCCGGCGCGCGCCGAGCGGATCACCCGCAACGCCGACCGGCTCGGCGTGCCCGGACTGCGCGTCGTCACCGGCGCCGCGCCCGCCGTCCTCGCCGAACTCCCGCCACCCCACGCCGTGTTCATCGGCGGCGGTCTCACCGCGCCCGGCCTCCTCGACGCGTGCTGGGAGGCGCTGCCCGGCGGCGGGCGGCTGGTCGCCAACACCGTGACGCTGGAGTCCGAGGCGCTGCTCGCCGACGCCCACCGGCGCCACGGCGGCGAACTGGTGCGGCTCGCCGTGGCACATGCCGTGCCGGTGGGAGGCTTCACCGGGTGGCGGCAGGCGATGCCGGTGACCCAGTGGGCCGTACGGAAAACGCCCGACACCTCTTCAGGACCTTCTTCAGGAGCAGACAGATGACCGTGTACTTCATCGGTGCCGGCCCCGGCGCCGCCGACCTGATCACGGTGCGCGGCGCCCGCACGCTCGCCGCCTGCCGGGTCTGTCTGTACGCGGGCAGCCTGGTCCCGCGGGAACTGCTCGCCGAATGCCCGCCGGACGCCCGGCTGGTGGACACCGCGCAGCTCGACCTGGACCAGATCACCGCCGAGCTGCTGCGCGCCCACGAGGAGGGGCACGACGTGGCCCGGCTGCACTCCGGGGACCCCGCCGTGTTCAGCGCGGTCGCCGAGCAGATGCGGCGGCTGGACGCGGCCGGGGTGCCCTACGAGGTCGTCCCGGGCGTCCCCGCCTTCGCCGCCGCGGCCGCTTCCCTGAAGCGGGAACTGACCGTACCGACCGTCGGCCAGACCGTGATCCTCACCCGCGTCGCCAACCGGGCCACCGCCATGCCCGAGGGCGAGGACCTGGCCACCCTCGGCCGCAGCGGCGCGCTGATCGTGCTGCACCTGGCCGCCAAGTACGTGGACCGCGTGGTGGAGGAACTCCTCCCGCACTACGGCGCCGACTGCCCCGCCGCGGTCGTCGCCTACGCCTCCCGCCCGGACGAGCTGATCATCCGCGGCACCCTCGACGAGATCGGGGGGAAGACGAAGGAGGCCGGTGTGCTGCGCACGGCCGTGATCATGGTGGGGCGGACGCTCGGGGCGGAACAGTTCCGGGACAGCCACCTGTACTCGCCGGAGCGGGAACGCCACGTGTGCTGACAGCGGTGAACGTGTACGGCCCGCGCCGTCAGGCCGGCGCGCTGCGCCCGACCACCGTCCCCGCCCGGTCGATGCAGATCACGTCGACCACGACCGGCGCCCCGCGCAGCACGGTCAGGGCCTCGTCGCGGGCGGTCGTGGCGACCAGGTCGCCGAGCGGCACCCCGGCGGCCAGGCACGACTGGAGCGCGGCGAGCCCGGTGTTGGCATCCGCCACCTGTGCGGCCAGCACCTCGTCCGCGCCGCCGCGCCGAGCCAGCTCGGCGAGGAAGCCCTTGTCGACCTGGGAACGGGCCGAGTGCAGGTCGAGGTGCCCGGCGGCGAGCTTGGAGAGCTTGGCGAAACCGCCGCAGATCGTCAGGCGTTCGACGGGGTGGCGGCGGATGTACTTCAGCACGGCGCCCGCGAAGTCGCCCATGTCGAGCAGCGCGTCCTCGGGCAGCCCGTACTCGGCCACGACCGTCTTCTCCGACGTCGACCCGGTGCACCCGGCGACATGGGTACGCCCCGCCGCCCGCGCGACGTCCACGCCCCGCCGGATGGAGTCGATCCACGCCGAGCAGGAGTACGGGACGACGATGCCGGTCGTGCCCAGGATGGACAGGCCGCCCAGGATGCCGAGCCGGGGGTTCCAGGTGGAGCGGGCGATCTCCTCGCCGTGGTCGACGGAGACGGTGATCTCGACGTCGCCCGGGCCGCCGTGCCGGGCGGCGACCTCGGCGACGTGGTCGCGCATCATCTGGCGGGGGACCGGATTGACGGCCGGTTCGCCGACGGGCAGGGGCAGGCCCGGGCGGGTGACGGTGCCGACCCCGGGGCCTGCCTTGAACACGACCCCGGTTCCGGCGGGCAGCCGCCGTACCGTGACCCGGACCAGCGCGCCGTGCGTGACGTCCGGGTCGTCTCCGGCGTCCTTCACGACCCCCGCCATCGCGTGCCCGTCGCCCAGCTCCTCGACGGCCAGCGCGAACGACGGCGTCTGCCCCTTCGGCAGGGTGATCGTCACGGGGTCGGGAAACTCGCCGGTCAGCAGGGCGGTGTACGCCGCCGTCGTGGCCGCCGTCGCACAGGCGCCGGTGGTCCAGCCGGGCCGCAGGCCGGTGTGCTCCAGCTGGGCCCTGCGGCCGCCCTTCACTTCGCTGCTCATGAACGGACCTGGACTTCCATGCGCGTACTGATTCTCGGCGGCACCACGGAAGCCCGCCGTCTTGCCGAACTGCTCCACGACACGCCCGGCCTGACCTTGACCAGTTCCCTCGCCGGGCGGGTGGCCAGCCCCCGCCTGCCGCCGGGGGAGGTCCGGATCGGCGGTTTCGGCGGGGCGGAGGGGCTGGCCGCGTGGCTGCGCGAGCACCGGGTGGACGTGCTCATCGACGCCACCCACCCTTTCGCCGGGACGATCAGTTTCCACGCGGCGCGGGCCGCCGCCACCGCCCATGTTCCCCTGCTCGCCCTGCGGCGCCCCGGCTGGGTCCCCGTCGAGGGCGACGACTGGCACGACGCCGGCTCCCTCGAAGAGGCCGCGAGGCTGCTGCCCGCGCTCGGCAGGCGCGTGTTCCTCACGACCGGCCGTATGGGCCTGGCCGCGTTCGCCGGGCTGGACGACCTGTGGTTCCTCGTCCGGTCCGTGGACGCGCCCGAGGCCCCGCACCCGGCCCGCATGGAGGTGCTGCTCGACCGAGGCCCCTTCACACTCGACGGCGAGCGCGAACTGCTGCGCCGGCACCGCGTCGACGTCGTGGTGACCAAGGACAGCGGGGGAGCGGCCACCGCACCGAAACTCACGGCGGCCCGGGAGGCCGGCCTGCCGGTCCTCGTGATCCGCCGCCCCCCGGTCCCCGAGGGCGTCCCGGTCGTGACCGGTCCTGAGGAAGCGGCCCGGTGGGTCGGCGAGTGGTTCCAGGGGCGCGGGTTGCCGGCCGGCGGCTGAGAACCGGCGTGGTCCGGGGCCGGGCCGGCCGCGGTCGTCCGCTGCGCGGCCCTGCCTCCCGCCGCGTCCCTGCCCAGGGCTGTCCGGCCGCGGTTGCCCGGTACGCGGTCTCGCCTCGCGCCGGGTCCGTGACCGGCCCCGTTCTGCGAGCCGGCGGCGAGCCCGCCGCCGCGCCCCCTCACGCCTCCGGATAGCGCCGCGGAGTCCACACGATCTCCTCGCCGTCCCCGCGCCGTACGGCCCGGGTCTGGGAGGAGCCGACCAGCAGGATCGTGCGCATGTCGACCTCGGCCGGGTCCAGATCGGCCAGCCGTACGATCCGGACGCGTTCGCCGGTGCCGCCCACGTCCCGGGCCACCACGACCGGGGTGTCCGGCGCCCGGTGCTCCAGCAGCAGCTCGCGTGCCTTGCCCACCTGCCAGGTGCGGCTGCGGGAGCCGGGGTTGTACAGGGCGAGGACCAGGTCCGCCGAGGCCGCCGCGTGCAGCCGTTCGGCGATGACCTCCCAGGGCTTGAGCCGGTCGGAGAGCGAGATGGTGGCGTAGTCGTGGCCGAGCGGGGCGCCCGCGCGGGCCGCTGCCGCGTTGGCGGCGGTCACGCCCGGCAGCACCCGCACCGGGACGTCCGCGTACTCCTCGTGGGACGCGGCCTCCAGGACGGCCGTCGCCATGGCGAAGACGCCCGGGTCGCCGCCGGAGACGACCGCGACCCGCCGCCCGCGCCGGGCCAGGTCGAGGGCGAACTCGGCGCGCTCCGACTCGACCCGGTTGTCCGAGCCGTGCCGGACCTGCCCGGGCCGCCGCGGCACCCGGTCGAGGTAGGTCGTGTAGCCGATCAGGTCGTCGGCGGCGGCGAGCGCACCCCGGGTCTCGGGCGTCAGCCACAGCGGACCGGCCGGCCCGGTCCCGACCACGACGACCTCGCCCCGCTCCCGGGCCTGAGGCCGCTCGGTGTCCACCTGGCTCGGCAGCACGGCCACCGAGAAGTAGGGCACCGACTCCGCGTCCACCTCGGCCAGTTCGGCGAGCCGCTCCCCGGCCATCGTTGCCCGCTCGACGTACCGGGCGTCGCCCAGCCGTCCCGAAGCCTCCAGCGCGCCGCGCACCTTGGTGAAGGTCCGCCCCAGTTTCATCACCACGGCCGCGTCGGTCGAGGCGAGCCGTGCGGTCAGCTCCTCCTCGGGCAGGGTGCCCGGGAGGATCGTCAGCACCTCCTCGCCCTCGGCGAGCGGCGTGCCCAGCCGCGCGGCGGCGGCGGAGACGGACGTGACGCCGGGGATCACCTCGGTGTCGTAGCGGTGGGCCAGCCGCTTGTGCATGTGCATGTAGGAGCCGTAGAAGAGCGGATCCCCCTCGGCGAGGACCGCGACCGTCCGCCCCGCGTCCAGGTGCGCGGCGAGCCGGGCCGACGCCTCGGCGTAGAACTCCTCCATCGCACCCTGGTAGCCGCCGGGATGGTCGGTGGTCTCGGTCGTGACCGGGTAGACCAGCCGCTCCTCGATGTGGTCGGCGCGGATGTGCTTCGCCGCGATCGAGCGGGCGATGGAACGGCCGTGCCGGGCGCTGTGGTACGCGATCACGTCCGCCTCGGCGATGACCTCCACGGCCCGTACGGTCATCAGGGACGGGTCACCGGGGCCGAGCCCGACCCCGTACAGCCGCCCCGTTGTGGACTGCTTGCCGCTCACTCTTCCTCACTCGCGATCGCGTTGAGCGCGGCGGCGGCGATGGCGCTGCCCCCGCGACGGCCGCGCACGACCAGGTGCTCCAGGCCGGACGGATGCGCGGCCAGGGCGTCCTTGGACTCGGCGGCCCCGACGAAGCCGACCGGCACACCGATCACGGCGGCCGGGCGCGGAGCCCCCTCCTCGATCATCTCCAGCAGCCGGAACAGCGCGGTCGGCGCGTTGCCGACGGCCACCACCGAGCCCTCCAGCCGGTCCCGCCACAGCTCCATCGCGGCGGCGCTGCGCGTGGTGCCCAGCTTCGCGGCCAGCTCCGGCACGGACGGGTCGGAGAGCGTGCAGAGCACGTCGTTGCCGGCCGGCAGCCGCTTGCGCGTCACCCCGCTGGCCACCATCTGCACATCGGTGAAGATGGGCGCGCCCGCGCGCAGGGCCGCACGGGCCCGGGCCACCACGGCCGGCGTGTAGGCCAGGTCCCGTACGAGGTCGACCATCCCGCAGGCGTGGATCATCCGGACCGCGACCTGGCTGACGTCGGCGGGCAGGGCCGCGAGGTCCGCCTCCGCGCGGATGGTGGCGAAGGACTGGCGGTAGATGGCCGCGCCGTCCTTCTCGTAGTCGTACGTGGTCACGGTGGTCTTCTCGCTGCTCTCGGTCGTCGTAGGGGTGGTCATGAGGTGATCTCCGCCAGGGCGGCGGCGAGTCGGGCGGGGTCGTTCATCGTGCTGGTCCGGGGCTCCTCGCCGCGTACGGCGGTGGAGAGCCGGTAGCCGCCGTCCGGAGCGGCGACCACGTCCACGCGGTCGCCCCGGGGGTGCCCGCAGCGGCGTTCGCAGCCGGACCAGTACAGGGGCAGGCCGTGCGGGGCGATCGCGCCGAGGGTTCCGGCCGCGTCGGTCCGTACGTCCGCCTGCGACTTGGCGCATCCCGGCCTGCCGACGCAGGCGCCGACGCGCAGCCAGGGGGAGCCCGGGTCGGTGACGAGGCCGGTGGCGGCGAGGCGGGCGAGGGACTCGTCGGCGCGGGTCCGCGGTGTGGGAAGAACCACACCGCGCCACGGCGTCAGACGCAGCTCACCGGCGGCGACATGCGTCAGTTCCCGCCATTGGCGCACCGAGAGCCGGCCCAGCGGTACGTGCACGGAGAGGCCGTCACCGACGACTCCCGGGGGCGGTCCGTCCGCGCGGCCGGTCTCCCGGCCCCGCCGCTCGTGGCGGATGCCCTCGGCGGTCAGGCGCCGGCCGACCGCATCGAGCAACTCGCCGTCAGCAAGGGCGAGTTCCTCCACGCGCCAGACCTGTGCCCCGCTCGCCCGGGCCGCCTCCAGGAAGGTCTCCGCGGCCAGCAGCGCGGCCCGCGCCGCCTCCCCGGCGGTGACGTGCAGCGCATCGCCGGCCGCTCCGAGGCCGAGCCGCGCACCGCCGTCCGCCGTCGCCCGTACCGTCACATCGGCACCGAGACCGGCCACGTCCCCGCGTCCGTCGTCGAGCGCGAACAGGAAACGCCCCGAGAGGGCCTGTGCCGCCTCGCTCGCGCACAGCGCCGCGTCGAGGGCCGTCAGCCAGGGGCGTACGTCCAGCGCGCCCCGCCCGTCGAGACCGGACAGCGGCGAGGCCACGATGTTGCGCACCCGCTCGTGCCCGCGCGAGGGCAGCAGCCCGGCGGCGTCCAGCAGCCCGGCCAACTCCCCGGCGCAGCCGCCGTCCAGACCCCGGAGCTGCACGTTGCCGCGCGAGGTCAGATGCAGGTCACCGTCGCCCAGCCGCTCCGCCACGTCGGCGAGCGCCCGCGCCTGCCGCACGGTCAGGACCCCGCCGGGGACCCGGACACGGGCCAGCGCGCCGTCGTCCGCCGCGTGCAGCCGCAGCGTCCCCGGGCATGCGTCACCGCGGTCCCGGGAGACCGCTGTGGCCTGGGGCGATGAACGGAGGGCAGGCGTGGACATGGCGGCGAGCATACCTACCATCACACCCGGTGTATGCCCCGCCCTTTTCCCCCGACCCTTACTATGCTCCTCGGTGGATCATCCGGTCCGCCGACGCCACGACGGCGACAGGGGAGGAAGCCCGGTGCGAGTCCGGCGCGGTCCCGCCACTGTGAGCCCGGCCCACACGGGCCGGGCGAGCCAGGAACTCCCGCCGTCCCACCACCCGCCCGGGGCGCGGACACCCCGAGGAAGGCCAGCCGCCGCATGCTGCACTCATCCGGGGAACGACTCCCGAACCCCCGCATCCTGCTCCTGTCGACCTCCGACACCGACCTGCTCAGCGCCCGCGCGGCCGCCGGCCCGGTCCCGTACCGCTTCGCCAACCCCTCCCGCCTCGCCCTCGACGACCTCCCCGCGCTCCTCGACGGCGTCGGCCTGGTCGTCGTACGCCTCCTCGGCGGCATCCGGGCCTGGCAGGACGGACTCGACCTGCTCCTCGCCGACGGCCGCCCGGTCGTCGTCCTCACCGGCGAACAGGCCCCCGACGCCCAGCTGATGGCGTCCTCCACGGTCCCCATCGGCATCGCCGCCGAGGCACACGCCTACCTCGCGCACGGCGGCCCGGCCAACCTGGAGCAGCTCGCCCGCTTCCTCTCCGACACGGTCCTGCTCACCGGCCACGGCTTCGAGGCCCCGGAAGCCGCCCCCACCTGGGGCCCGCTGCCCCGGGAGGGCCGGGACACCGACGGCCCGACCGTCGCCGTGCTCTACTACCGGGCCCACCACATGAGCGGCAACACCGCCTTCGCCGGCGCCCTGTGCGACGCGATCGAGGACGCGGGCGGCCGGCCCCTGCCCCTGTACGTGGCCTCCCTGCGCGCCCCCGAGCCCGAGCTGATCGAGGAACTCCGCGCCGCCGACGCCATCGTCACCACCGTCCTCGCCGCCGGCGGCACCAAGCCCGCCGAAGCGTCGGCCGGCGGCGACGACGAGTCCTGGGACGCGGGCGCGCTCACGGCCCTCGACGTACCGATCCTCCAGGCCCTGTGCCTCACCGGCTCACGGACCGACTGGGCGGACAACGACGAGGGCGTCTCCCCGCTCGACGCGGCCAGCCAGATCGCCGTCCCCGAGTTCGACGGCCGCCTCATCACCGTCCCGTTCTCCTTCAAGGAGATCGACGCCGACGGCCTCCCGGCCTACGTCGCCGACCCCGAGCGCGCCGCCCGGGTCGCCGGAATCGCCGTACGCCACGCCCGGCTCCGCCACATCCGGCCCGCCGACAAGCGCCTCGCGCTGGTCCTCTCCGCCTACCCGACCAAGCACTCCCGCATCGGCAACGCGGTCGGCCTGGACACCCCCGCCAGCGCCATCGCCCTGCTGCGCCGGCTCCGCGACGAGGGCTACGACTTCGGAACGGACGCGGAGGTGCCCGGCCTGGCCTCCGGTGACGGGGACGAGCTGATCCGCGCGCTGATCGAGGCGGGCGGCCACGACCAGGACTGGCTCACCGAGGAGCAACTGGCCCGCAACCCGGTGCGGATCCCGGCGGCCGACTACCGCCGCTGGTTCGCCACGCTCCCCGGGGAACTGCGCACGGCGGTGGAGGAGCACTGGGGCCCGGCCCCCGGCGAGATGTTCGTCGACCGCAGCCGTGACCCGGAGGGCGACATCGTCCTCGCGGCCCTGCGCTTCGGCAACCTGCTGATCCTCATCCAGCCCCCGCGCGGCTTCGGCGAGAACCCGATCGCGATCTACCACGACCCGGACCTGCCGCCCTCCCACCACTACCTGGCCGCCTACCGCTGGATCGCCGCCCGGACCGAGGACGGCGGCTTCGGCGCCGACGCGATGATCCACCTCGGCAAGCACGGCAACCTGGAGTGGCTGCCCGGCAAGAACGCCGGCCTGTCCGCCGCCTGCGGCCCCGACGCCGCCCTCGGCGACCTCCCCCTGATCTACCCGTTCCTGGTCAACGACCCCGGCGAGGGCACCCAGGCCAAGCGCCGCGTCCACGCCACCCTCGTCGACCACCTCGTCCCGCCCATGGCCCGCGCCGACTCCTACGGCGACATCGCGCGCCTGGAGCAACTCCTCGACGAGTACGCCCAGATCTCCTCCATGGACCCCGCCAAGCTCCCGGCGATCCGCGCCCAGATCTGGACCCTCATCCAGGCCGCCCGGCTCGACCACGACCTCGGCCTGGAGGACCGCCCGGACGACGACGGCTTCGACGACTTCCTCCTGCACGTCGACGGCTGGCTCTGCGAGGTCAAGGACGCCCAGATCCGCGACGGCCTGCACGTCCTCGGCAATCCGCCCCAGGGCGCGGACCGCGTCAACCTCGTCCTCGCCATCCTCCGCGCCCGCCAGATCTGGGGCGGCGCCACGGCCCTGCCCGGCCTGCGCGAGGCGCTCGGCCTGGACGAGTCCGCCGCGACCCGCACGACCGCCGACGAGGCCGAGGAGCAGGCCCGCGCCCTGGTCCAGGCCATGGAGGACGCGGGCTGGGACCCGGCCGCGGTCCCCACCGAACACGGTGAACAGGTCGCCGCCATCCTTCGGTTCGCGGCCCGCGAGGTCGTGCCCCGCCTCGCCGCGACCACCGCCGAGGTCGACCACACCGTGCACGCGCTGGCGGGCGGCTTCGTCCCGGCGGGCCCCTCGGGGTCACCCCTGCGGGGCCTGGTCAACGTCCTCCCGACGGGCCGCAACTTCTACTCGGTCGACCCCAAGGCGGTCCCCTCCCGCCTCGCCTGGGAGACCGGCCAGGCGCTCGCCGACTCCCTCCTGGAGCGCTACCGCGCCGACAACGGCGACTGGCCCACCTCCGTCGGCCTCTCCCTGTGGGGTACCAGCGCCATGCGCACGGCGGGCGACGACGTGGCGGAAGCCCTCGCCCTGCTCGGCATCCGCCCCGTCTGGGACGACGCCTCCCGCCGGGTGACGGGCCTGGAGCCCGTCCCGTACGAGGAGCTGGGCCGCCCCCGTATCGACGTCACCCTCCGCATCTCGGGCTTCTTCCGGGACGCCTTCCCGCACACCATCGGCCTGCTGGACGACGCCGTACGCCTGGCCGCCTCGCTGGACGAGCCGGCCGAGGCCAACCACGTACGGGCCCACGTCCAGGCGGACGTGGCGTCCCACGGCGACGAACGCCGCGCCACCACGCGCATCTTCGGCTCGCGCCCCGGCACCTACGGCGCCGGCCTGCTCCAGCTCATCGACTCCCGCGACTGGCGCACCGACGCCGACCTCGCCGAGGTCTACACGGTCTGGGGCGGCTACGCCTACGGCCGTGAACTCGACGGCCGCCCGGCCCGCGAGGAGATGGAGACCGCGTACAAGCGCATCGAGGTCGCCGCGAAGAACACGGACACGCGCGAGCACGACATCGCCGACTCCGACGACTACTTCCAGTACCACGGCGGCATGGTGGCGACGGTCCGGGCGCTGCGCGGCACGGCTCCCGAGGCGTACATCGGCGACTCCACGCGCCCCGAGACGGTCCGCACCCGCACCCTCGTCGAGGAGACCTCCCGGGTCTTCCGGGCCCGCGTGGTCAACCCCAAGTGGATCGAGGCGATGCGCCGCCACGGCTACAAGGGCGCCTTCGAACTCGCCGCCACCGTCGACTACCTCTTCGGCTACGACGCCACCACCGGCGTGATCGCCGACTGGATGTACGACAAGCTCACCGAGACCTACGTCCTGGACCCGGCCAACCGCGAGTTCCTCCAGGAGGCCAACCCCTGGGCCCTGCACGGCATCGCCGAACGCCTGCTGGAGGCGGAGTCCCGCGGCATGTGGGAGAAGCCGGACCCGGCCGTGCTGGAGGGTCTGCGGCAGGTGTACCTGGAGACGGAGGGGGACCTGGAAGGCGACGGGTGATCGTTCCGCACCGTCACCCGGCGGGGTGCGCAGGCCTCAGGACCATGAGCGAGCCTTCCAAGGCCGCCACCATGGCGAAAGGGAACCGGTCGACCTCGAGACAGAGTGCGACGTCATCGGAATGGACTCCTTGACGCACCCCCTGCGCCAACTCGGCGGCGGCACGCGACGCGGCGGCGCGGCGGACGAACCCGGCGGCGTCCGTCGCGTCCTCCGTGGTCCTGCGAGCGATGTACTGAGCACACGCCAGATCCTCGTCGGCCTGCCCGTCTTCGCCGGTGACCACGAACGTGACGCCGTCGCTCTCGCGCGTCCGCAGGACCCGGGCCGTCGCCTCCGCCACCACGAAGCCGGCGCACAGCACCAGCGACGCCTCCTTGACCGCGAGGGCGCCGACCGTGCCTGCCGTGGTCTTCTGCACGACGGTCCGTCCGCCGAGGTCGGCAGACCGCAGCAGTCCCGGCGAGTTGACCAGGTCGAACCCGGGCGCGGGCGGACCGTCCTTGAGCGCCGCCCAGTCCGGGTGGCGAGCCTTGAGGGCCAGGGCATCGTCCAGCGACTCAGCGAGAACGATCTTCTCCGCTCCCTGGCCGAACGCCCAAGCCGCCACGGTGAAAGCACGCATCACGTCGACCACGACCGCCACCGACGGGGCTTCGACGAGCTCTGGTATGCCAAGGAAACGAGTGTCCGTACCGATCATGATCGCGGATGCCCGTTCAGCCGTCCTTGCCCCGGTCGAACCACATCGTCGCCACCGTCGGCAGCAGACCGGCCCAGAACAGCACCTGCGGGACCGTGCGTTCCGTCCACGGGATCTGGGTGATCAGCAGGGCGCAGACCATGGCCCACGCCGCCTGGGCCAGGGCGACACGGGGCCAGGTGCGTCGGTGGAGCAGCGAGCGCAGATTGACCTGGACGCCGGCGCGCAGCCTCCGGTACCTCAGCAGGGCGCCCAGGGCCCAGACCACGGCCATGGGGACGAGGTCCCAGAGCCGCTGGCCCAGCGGCAGCGGCAGCTCCCGCTGGGTCTCGCCCTCGGTCGCGAACAGGTCGATGCCCACACCGGCGAGAGCCAGGCAGAGCAGGGCCGGCCAGCGGATGCCGCGCAGCAGACGGTAGGAGGCGTCGTCCAGGCCGCTGCGCATCGGGGCGGAGTCCGGGGCGGTGGCCAGCGCGTCGGCGTACAGGGTCGCGGCCTCCGCCGCCTTGACGCCGGGAGCGGTCGCCGCCTTCTTCGTCCGCCGGGCCAGTGCCTGCTCGTGCTGCGGGTCGAGCCGGAGGATGGCCTCGTCCAATTGGCCGGCGACGGTCCGGTTGCCCGCCATGTCGGCGATCAGCCACGCCACCTCGTAGGCGAACACCTCCTCCGGGCCCAACCTCATGGCCTCCTGGGCGAGTTCGCCGGCCTCCCGCAGGGCGGCGTCCTGGTCCTCGCGCCGGACCTGGCCGCCGTTGGCCCGCCCGGAGCGGATCGCCCTGATGCGCCAGAGCCAGTTGGCGAGCAGCGCGTAGCCGTACCAGTTCTCGGGGGCGAGGCGGATCACCTCGCGCAGCACGCCCTCGGTCTCCAGGAAGCGGCCCGCGGCACGCAGGGCGTGCGCGTGCATGACGAGCGCCCCGATGTCCTCGGAGTCCAGCGCCAGTGCCCGCTCCGTCGCCTCCAGGGCCTTCGGCCCGTCCTCCTCGTCCATGAGATGGCTGCGGGCGAGCTTGACCCAGGCCCGGACGTCGTCGGGGTCCTCCGCGAGCCGCCGCGCCAGCAGCTCGCGGGCCTCCTCGTACCGCTTGAGGTCGATGAGCAGGTCGGCCCGCTCCACGGCGGGGTGCACGGTGGCGGTCACAGCTTGCGCCTCTTCTTCAGGTAGGCCACCAGGTCGTCGTACATCCCGCCCTCGTTGGCGAACATCGCCACGTTCCGCGCGGAGGCGAACCACGGCTCGGCCGACGGGACGACCTCCTTCGCGGCGGCCAGCAAGTCCTTCATGCCGATCATCCGGACCGTCCCGGTGCGCGCCGAGTCCAGCAGCGCCCGCTCGGCCGCCGCCTCGCAGACATGCGCCAGGTCCGCGCCCGACAGGCCGTCCGTGGCCTTGACCAGCTTGCCCAGGTCGACGTTCTCGATGGGCCGGTCCCGCAGGTGGTAGCGGAGGATCGCCTCCCGGGCCGGACCGTCGGGAGGCAGGACCAGGATCGTCCGGTCCAGCCGGCCGGGACGGCGCAGGGCGTTGTCCACGTCCCAGGGCACGTTCGTGGCGGCCAGCACGAACACGCCCTCGTTCGCCGCCGAGTCGATGCCGTCCAGCTCGGTGAGGAGCTGGTTCACCGTGTTGCGCATGCCGCTGTGCGCGGTGCGGCTGCGCTTGGCGCCGAGCGCGTCCAGCTCGTCCAGGAAGACCACGCAGGGCGCCTGGCGGCGGGCGGTCTCGAACACCTCGTGCATGTTGCGCTCGGAGTTGCCGATCCACATGTCGAGCACGTCGTTGACCGACACCGACAGGAACGCGGCGCCGAGTTCCCCGGCGACCGCGCGGGCGATGAACGTCTTCCCGCAGCCGGGCGGCCCGTACAGCAGCAGCCCGCCGCGCAGGCTCTTGCCGTACAGCTTGCGCAGCTCGGGGTTGCGCAGCGGCGCCAGGAACGCCGCCTCCAGGCGGTCCTTGACCTCCTGCATGCCGCCGACGTCGGCCAGCCGCACCCCGCCGGGCGTCTCCACGTCCCACGCCTCGGCGCCGCCGGGATCGTCCTGTCCGTCCGCGCGGACCGGCGCCTCGACGAACCGCGGCGGCACCACGTCCCCCACCTGCTCCTCGGCGGCCCGCCAGTCGAACCCCGGCCGCCGGTCCGGGGGTTGCGCCGGCGCCGGGGCCGGCGCGCCCATCGCCCGGGCCATCAGGTCACGGGCCTGGGCGTCGCCCGGCGCGTGCTGAAGGGCCACGGCCGCCTCGGCGACGGCGGCCTCCGAACGGCCCGCCTCCAGCAGGAGTTGGGCCAGGTGCAACCGCAGGGGTACGTCCGCGGGAGCGGCGGCGACGGCGGTGCGCAGACTCTGTATGAGAGGGGAGTCGTCCGGCATGATCCACAGCCTACGCCCGCCCTGCGACGCCTCGGGAGGCGCTCGGCGTCCAGCCGTGTACCGGCGATCACTCTCGCTTACTATGCTCGCTTCATGCCGGCGGAGGCCGGCAGCAAGGAGCGGACCGCCATGGACGGACTGCCGGGGAGGCAAGGCCCGAGGACATGCTGAGAGAGGTCACCGCGACCCGCTACGTCGCACCCCTGACGTCCGGCGGATCCGTACCCGGAGTCGTCGAGGCCGACGACCTGGGCACCTACGTCGTGAAGTTCACCGGCTCCGCACAGGGCCGCAAGGCACTGGTCGCCGAGGTGATCGTGGGGGAGCTGGCCCGCGCCCTCGGGCTGCGCTTCCCCGAGCTGGTGCTGGTGCACTTCGACCCGGTGATCGCGCGGGACGAGCCGCACCAGGAGGTGCGGGGCCTGCACGCGGCCAGCGAGGGCGTGAACCTCGGCATGGACTACCTGCCGGGCGCCCGGGACTTCACGCCGGACATCGCGCGGGTCTTCCCCGTCGATCCCCTGGAGGCGGGGAGGATCGTCTGGCTCGACGCCCTGACCGTGAACGTCGACCGCACGGTCCACAGCTCCAACCTGATGGTCTGGCCCACCCTGGGCGTGGCGCCGCCGCGCCTGTGGCTGATCGACCACGGTGCCGCGCTCGTGTTCCACCACCGCTGGGACGGCACCGACCCCGCCAAGGTGTACGACTTCCGGCACCACGCCCTCGGCCACTACGGACCCGACGTCCGGGCCGCCGACGCCGAGCTGGCTCCCAGGGTGACCGAGGAGCTGCTGCGCCGGATCCTCGCCGAGGTCCCGGACGCCTGGCTCGCGGACGAGCCGGGCTTCGCCACCGCGCGGGAGGCACGCGAGGCGTACGTGTCGTACCTCCACGCGCGCGTGCGGGCTTCCGAGGCCTGGCTGCCCACCGACTTCCCCGGCCGGGAGCAGCTCGCCGCCGAGGAGGCCCGCCGGGCGGCGCGCAGCCGGCAAGGACGCCCCGCGTGGCTCCGGCAGGTCCCCGACCTGCACGGCAAGCCCGCGGCCGAACAGGATTGGTCGGTGCACCTCGGATGAGTGGCCGTGTCGAGATCGAATACTGCACCCAGTGCCGCTGGCTGCCGCGTGCGGCCTGGCTGGCGCAGGAGCTGCTCACGACGTTCGAGTCCGAGCTGACGGAACTGGCGCTGAAGCCCGGCAAGGGCGGGGTGTTCGTCGTCCGCGTCGGCGACGAGGTCGTCTGGGACCGGCGCGAGCAGGGCTTCCCCGAGCCGACGGCAGTGAAGCGGGCCGTGCGCGACCGAGTGGCCCCGGGGAAGCCCCTGGGCCACTCGGACAAGCCGTCCGCCGAGCCCTCCGCGGACTGAGTCAGCCCTTGAGCTGCTCGTACGCCGGGAGCGTCAGGAAGTCGGCGTAGTCCTCGTCGAGGGAGACCGTCAGCAGCAGGTCGTGCGCCTGCTGCCAGTTGCCGGCCGCGAAGGCCTCCTCGCCGACCTCGGCCTTGATGTTCGCCAGCTCCTCGGCGGCGACCTTGCGGGCCAGGTCGGCCGTGACCGGCTCGCCGTTGTCGAGGACGACGCCCGCGTTGATCCACTGCCAGATCTGGGAGCGGGAGATCTCGGCGGTGGCGGCGTCCTCCATCAGGTTGAAGATCGCAACCGCGCCGAGTCCGCGCAGCCAGGCCTCGATGTAGCGGATGCCGACCTGCACGGCGTTCACCAGACCCGCGTACGTCGGCTTGGCGTCCAGCGAGTCGATCGCGATCAGGTCGGCCGCCTTGACGTCGACGTCCTCGCGCAGCCGGTCCTTCTGGTGGGGCTTGTCGCCGAGGACCTTGTCGAAGGACTCCATGGCGATCGGCACCAGGTCGGGGTGGGCGACCCAGGAGCCGTCGAAACCGTCGTTCGCCTCGCGGTCCTTGTCGGCGCGGACCTTCTCGAACGCGACCTTGTTGACCTCCGCGTCCCGGCGGGACGGGATGAACGCCGCCATGCCGCCGATCGCGTGCGCGCCGCGCTTGTGGCAGGTACGGACGAGGAGTTCGGTGTACGCGCGCATGAACGGGGCCGTCATCGTCACCGCGTTGCGGTCCGGCAGGACGAACCTGGCGCCGCCGTCCCGGAAGTTCTTGACGATGGAGAACAGGTAGTCCCAGCGGCCCGCGTTCAGCCCGGAGGCGTGGTCGCGCAGCTCGTAGAGGATCTCCTCCATCTCGTACGCGGCCGTGATGGTCTCGATCAGGACCGTGGCGCGCACGGTGCCCTGCGGGATGCCGACGTAGTCCTGCGCGAAGACGAAGACCTCGTTCCAGAGGCGGGCCTCCAGGTGCGACTCCGTCTTCGGCAGGTAGAAGTACGGGCCCTTGCCCAGGCCCAGCAGGCGCTTGGCGTTGTGGAAGAAGTACAGGCCGAAGTCGACGAGCGCGCCGGGCACCGGGGTGCCGTCCGCGTCGGCGAGGTGGCGCTCGTTCAGGTGCCAGCCGCGCGGGCGCATGACGACCGTGGCGAGTTCCTCGTTCGCCTTCAGGGCGTACGACTTGCCCGACTTCGGGTCAGTGAAGTCGATGTTCCGGGTGTAGGCGTCGATCAGGTTGAGCTGGCCGAGGACCACGTTCTCCCAGGTCGGTGCGGAGGCGTCCTCGAAGTCCGCGAGCCACACCTTCGCGCCCGAGTTGAGGGCGTTGATGGTCATCTTCCGGTCGGTGGGGCCGGTGATCTCGACCCGCCGGTCGTTCAGGGCGTCGGGGGCCGGGGCGACCTTCCAGGAGTCGTCGGCGCGGATCGCGGCGGTCTCCGGGAGGAAGTCGAGGGAGGAGGTGCGGGCGATCTCGGCGCGGCGCTCGGCGCGGCGGGCGAGGAGTTCGTCACGGCGGGGCGTGAACCGCCGGTGCAGCTCGGCCACGAAGGCGAGCGCCGCTTCGGTGAGGACCTCCTCCTGCCGCGGCAGGGGTTCGGCGTCGACGACGGCCAGCGGGGACGGCGCTGGTGCGGACATGAACTGTCACTTCCTTCAGCGAGCTACGAAGACGAACCGGCGGTTCGGCACCGGGTGCCAGTCTTCCCGGATACGGCGTTCGGCGCCCGCGGGGGCATCGGGCGCTTCTGAACAGTGGATACTAGTTTCCTCATGGTGGAAGTTCAATCATCTGTTGATGTCGAGATTCTCCGAGTCGAGGCAAGGTGGCTCTCCGTGCCACTCCCTTCACTCAAGGTGGGCCAGATCGGCTTCCGTGTCGATGTCGAAGGGCCGGGCCACGTCCCCGCACTCGACGAGCCTGATCCCCGGCTCGTGCTCCTTCAGATAGGCGCGTGCCCCCCGGTCCCCGGTCGCAGTCGCGGCGATGCCCGCCCAGTGAGCCGCACCGAACAGGACCGGATGCCCGCGCACTCCGTCGTACGCGGCCGACACCAGAGACTCCTCGTCCTCGTACGCCCCGAGGACCCGGGCCACCGCCTCCGGGCCGATACCGGGCTGGTCGACGAGCGAGACCAGGGCGGCCGCCGCACCCGTGCCGGCGAGCGAGTCCAGCCCGGCCCGCAGGGACGTGCCCATGCCCTCTTCCCAGTCGGGGTTGCCGACCAGGACGCATCCCGGCAGTGCGGCTCGCGCCCGGACCTCGTCCGCCCGGGCGCCCAGCACCACGTGGACCCGCTCGCAGCCGCCCTCGCGCAACACCCGCACCGCGTGCTCCACGAGCGGCCGCCCCCGGTGGGTGAGCAGCGCCTTGGGGCGCCCGCCGAGCCGCCGCCCGCCCCCGGCGGCGAGCAGTACCCCCGCAACCGCACGCGTCCTTTTCGTCGTCTTACGTGTCGTCATGGATCCTGCATACCGCACGAGCTCGGGCCGGGAAGTCACGCAGCGGAGCAAGTCGATGACGCAACGGACTGGCGCCCGGTGGCCCACGTCGTTTACTGTCGCCCGCACCGACCGGCCGGGCGGCCGACCGGCGCCCGGTGTGGGGGACTTCGCGTCGGAAGGGCACGCGCACGACGGAGTGCGAGGGGGAGGACTGTGTTGCGGAGCGTTGAGCAGAGGCGGCAGGGGCCTGTGACCGGCGGCGACGAGGATCCGCGCGTGACGGAGCTGCGCTCCGCCGTCGCCCGGCTGCGCCGCCGGCTCGCCGCCCATCCCGGCGAGTTCGCCGACCGGACCATCGCCGAGGAGGAACTCGCCGCCCTGGACGCCATGGCGGCCGACGGCACCCCCGAGATCCCACGGCTGCGCCGCTCCCTCCTGCTGATCGCGGGCGCGATCGGCTCGGTGAGCGCGCTGGCCCCGGAACTGGCGGAGGTCCGCCGGGCCGTGGACCTCTTCGGCGGGCCGGTGCGGGGGCAGGGCTGAGGCTCTCTTCGGATCAGGCGGAAGGGTACGCCGGAGCCGGTCAACCATGCCGGTGGTAAGCCTTGTTGGCGATCCGCCACCTGTCGCCGACGCGGACCAGCAGGAAGACGTCGGTGAAGGTGTCCGCGCCGTGCAGGAGCGTCATGGTCGCCGTCGCGACGGTGCCGTGGACGTCGACGGTGTCGATGCGGCGGGAGCGGGCCGGCTCGTCCGCGGCCGGCCGGCCCGTGAAGAGAGCGCAGTACTCCTCCAGGGGCCATGAGACGAACGCGCCGTCCCGGATCCCCTCGACGTGGGCGGTGGGCAGGAACGCGTCACGGAAGTGGGCGGGGTCGCCGGTGGCGTGCCCGCGGACGTAGGCGCGGAGCGGTTCGAGCACCGCGTCATCGGCGGCGGGGGCGGTGGCCGCGGTGGCGATGTCCGCCTCGGGGCCGGCGGGGACGTCCGCCAGGCCGGCCGCGCTGCGCAACGGCGTGTTCGACGCGGCGGCCAGCAGAGCCATGTCCTTGGCCAGTGCGCCGATCGTGAACTCGGCCGCGGCGGTGACGGGCTCGCCGGTGAGAAAAGCCCGCTTGTGCGCCACAAGCCCGCCGAGCCGGCCGAGTTCGAGTACGTCCAGTACCTGGTCGCGGGGCAGGCCGAGGGCGTCGCCCTGCCGCAGTGAGTCGCGCAGCGCGAGGACCGCGCCGGCGAGGCCGTTGTTGGCGATCAGCTTGAGCGCGGCGGCGGTGGCGGCATCCCCGACGGTCAGCACCGAGCCCAGCGTTTCCAGCACCGGCCGGGCCCCGTCCAAGGTGTCTCCCTCGGCGGCGGCGAGAATGCGCAGGGCACCGGCGGAGGCGGCCGGAACCGAGCCGAGCACGGGCGCGTGGACGTAGAACGGGCCGAGCCGCCGGGCCAGTTCCGACGCTTCGGCGGGGGAGATGGTGCTGGTGTTGACCACGATCGTGTCGGCTCGCAGCGCGCCACGGACGTCGTCGAGGACCTGCCGGCAGGCCGGACCGTCGAACAGCGCCAGGAGTGCCAGGCCGGCCTCCGCCACGGCGTCGCGCGGGTCGCCGGTCGTCCTGACGGCGCCCGAGGTGCGTCCGGACCGTGTCCAGCCGATGACGGTGCGGCCCTGAGCGGCCAGTCGGGTCGCGATCGCGTCGCCCATGCGCCCCAGGCCGAGGACGGCGATCGTGTGCGGTGTGGTCATGGCGCCAGAGTGGTGGACTTCGGCGGCTGCGAACAGCGCAGATCTCGCAGCCCCGCCCTGCGGGGTGCGCATACCGGCTGGTCATACTGTGATCATGGACCTGACGGTGTGGCGAACCTTCGTGACGGTGTGCCGGCTCGGGTCGCTGTCCGCGGCGGCCGCCGAGCTCCACCACACGCAGTCGGCGGTCTCCCGGCAGATCGCCGGGCTGGAGCGGCAGCTCGGCGTGCCTCTGATGGAGCGTCATGCGCGCGGTGTGCGTCCGACGCCGGCCGGCGAGGTCTTCCGGCGCCACGCCCTCGCCACCCTCAACGAGGCCGACCGCGCTGTCCGCGCCGTACGTGACGCCCGTGACGGGGCGGTCAGCCCCCTGGCCGTCGGTGCGACACCCTCACTGGCCGCGGGGATCGTGCCCGAGGCCATCCGGGCCCTGCTGGAGCGCGACCGGGCGGTCCGCTGGAGCCTGCTTCCCGGTCTGAGCCCCGACCTGCACCAGCGCGTGATCACCGGCGATCTCGACCTCGCCGTCGTCACGGACGCACCGCCGGGACTGCCCCACGACCCGAGGGTCGAGCGCCGCTTCCTCGGGCTGGACGAGATGGTCGTCGCGCTGCCCCTCGGCCATCCGCAGGCCGGACGCGGCCCGGTGCACATGCGGACGCTGGCCGAACAGACCTGGGTCGAGGACAACGACGGCTCGGCGGCGCTCCTGCGCCGGCACGCCGCCCGCGCCGGAGTCAGTGCCCGCATCGACCTCGCCGCGGCCGATCTGCCCGGCAAGCTGGCCCTGGTCGCGACCGGTCACGCGATCGCGCTGATACCCGGCGTGCTGACGTGCGCACTGCGCACCGACGTCACCACGGTGAGCCTGCTGGATCCCCCCACCCGGGGCGTCTACACGATCACACCCCGCCGCGACCCGCATCCCACCGCGGCGCTCCTGCTCGACCGACTCGCCACGGCCTTCGCCCCCGCCGGTCCCACGGACTCGTGACCGGGTCGTCGTGACCCGTCAGGCGGGGTTCTGGGTCGCCAGGGCCTCGGACAGTTCGCCGGCGACCTGCTGGAGGACCGGCACGATCTTCTCCGTCGCCGCCTCCGTGACCCGGCCCGCCGGGCCGGAGATGGAAATGGCCGCGGCGGTGGGGGAGTCGGGCACCGAGACCGCCAGGCAGCGGACGCCGATCTCCTGCTCGTTGTCGTCGATCGCGTAGCCCTGGCGGCGCACGTCCTCCAGCGCCGCGAGGAACCCGTCGGGCGTCGTGATGGTCTTCTCCGTCGCGGCGGGCATGCCCGTACGGTTCAGCAGGGCGCGCACCTCCTCCGGCGGGAAACCGGCGAGCAGGGCCTTGCCCACGCCCGTGGAGTGCGGCAGCACGCGCCGGCCGACCTCCGTGAACATGCGCATCGAGTGCTTCGACGGCACCTGCGCCACGTAGACGATCTCGTCCCCGTCCAGCAGCGCCATGTTCGCCGTCTCGCCGGTCTCCTCGACCAGCCGGGCGAGATACGGCCGCGCCCAGGTGCCCAGCAGCCGGGAGGCGGACTCGCCGAGACGGATCAGGCGCGGGCCGAGAGCGTACCGGCGGTTGCTCTGCTGCCGTACGTACCCGCAGGCCACCAGCGTGCGCATCAGGCGGTGGATGGTCGGCAGGGGCAGCCCGCTGCTCGCGGACAGCTCGCTCAGACCGACCTCGCCGCCCGCGTCCGCCATCCGTTCGAGCAGGTCGAAGGCGCGCTCCAGGGACTGGACCCCGCCGTTGGCGGAGGACCGGGGGGAGTCGGTGGTGCTGGCGCTGGACGTCGGCACGGCGCGTTCCTTTCGGGTAGCATTTCGCTTCCCGGGATATTAATTCCGCTTCGTGGAAAAGTCCAGGGGAGGGGTGCTGGTGTGTCCTGTAGCAGTGTGCCCTTGACGGGGCCGGAACGGGAGTGAAGACTCCTTCAACAGAACGTTGAAGAAAGGGGTCCGGGTGTCCGACGCTGAACTGGTGCTTCGCTCGACGCGTGTCATCACTCCCGAGGGGACGCGCGCCGCATCGGTCGCGGTCGCCGCGGGCAAGATCACTGCCGTCCTCCCGTACGACGCACCCGTACCGGAGACCGCCCGCCTGGAGGACCTGGGCGACCACGTCCTGCTGCCCGGCCTGGTCGACACCCACGTGCACGTCAACGATCCCGGACGCACCGAGTGGGAGGGCTTCTGGACCGCCACCCGCGCCGCCGCGGCCGGCGGCATCACGACCCTCGTCGACATGCCCCTCAACTCCCTCCCGCCGACCACGACCGTCGCGCACCTGCGGACCAAGCAGCAGGTCGCCGCCGACAAGGCGCACATCGACGTCGGCTTCTGGGGCGGCGCCCTGCCCGACAACACCACCGACCTGCGCCCGCTGCACGAGGCCGGCGTCTTCGGCTTCAAGGCGTTCCTGTCGCCGTCCGGAGTCGACGAGTTCCCGCACCTCGAACGGGACCCGCTCGCCCGCACCATGACCGAGATCGCCGCCTTCGACGGCCTGCTCATCGTGCACGCCGAGGACCCCCACCTCCTCGCCTCCGCCCCGCAGCGGCCCGGCCCCAGATACGCCGACTTCCTCGCCTCCCGCCCCCGGGACGCCGAGGACACCGCCATCGCCCGGCTCATCCGCGAGGCGAAGGCCCTCGACGCGCGCGTGCACGTGCTCCACCTGTCCTCCAGCGACGCCCTGCCGATGATCGCCGAGGCGCGGGCGGAGGGCGTCCGCGTCACCGTGGAGACCTGCCCCCACTACCTCACCCTCACCGCCGAGGAAGTCCCCGACGGAGCCAGCGAGTTCAAGTGCTGCCCGCCGATCCGCGAGGCCGCCAACCAGGACCTGCTCTGGCAGGCGCTGGCCGACGGCACCATCGACTGCGTCGTCACCGACCACTCCCCGTCCACCGCCGACCTGAAGACCGACGACTTCGCTACGGCCTGGGGCGGCATCTCCGGGCTCCAGCTGAGCCTGTCGGCGGTGTGGACCGAGGCCCGCAGGCGCGGGCACGGCCTGGAGGACGTGGTCCGCTGGATGTCCGCGCGGACGTCCGAACTCGTCGGGCTCGACGACCGCAAGGGCGCCATCGCGGCCGGCCGCGACGCCGACTTCGCCGTCCTCGCCCCCGACGAGACCTTCACCGTCGACCCCGTGGCCCTCCAGCACCGCAACCACGTCACGGCCTACGCGGGCAGGACCCTGTACGGCGTCGTGAAGTCCACCTGGCTGCGCGGGCAGCGCATCGTCGCGGACGGCGAGTTCACCGAACCGAAGGGGCGACTCCTCACCCGAACCGACTGATCCCCATTCCGGACGAGAAAGGCACCTGATCACCGTGACGGCGATTCCCAGCTTCACCGGCGACGCGAACCCCTACGGAGGCGGCGACCCGTACGCGGACTACCGCACCGCCGACTTCCCCTTCACCCAGTACGCCGACCTCGCCGACCGGCGCCTCGGCGCCGGTGTCATCGCCGCCAACGACGAGTTCTTCGCCCAGCGCGAGAACCTGCTGGTGCCCGGGCGCGCCGAGTTCGACCCCGAGCACTTCGGGCACAAGGGCAAGATCATGGACGGCTGGGAGACGCGCCGCCGCCGGGGCGCCTCCGCCGAGCACCCCTGGCCGACCGCGGAGGACCACGACTGGGCGCTGGTCCGCCTCGGTGCCCCGGGCGTGGTCCGGGGGATCGTCGTCGACACGGCGCACTTCCGCGGCAACTACCCGCAGGCCGTGTCCGTCGAGGGCACCTGCGTGCCGGGCTCCCCGTCGCCGGAGGAGCTCCTCGGGGACGACGTGAAGTGGACGACCCTCGTTCCGCGCACCCCGGTCGGCGGCCACGCGGCGAACGGCTTCCCCGTCGCGGTCGAGCAGCGCTTCACCCACCTGCGGGTCAACCAGCACCCCGACGGCGGCATCGCCCGCCTGCGCGTGCACGGCGAGGTCGTCCCGGACCCCGCCTGGCTGGAGGTGCTCGGTACCTTCGACGTCGTCGCCCTGGAGAACGGCGGCCGGGTCGAGGACGCCTCCGACCTCTTCTACTCGCCCGCCACCAACACCATCCAGCCGGGACGCTCCCGCAAGATGGACGACGGCTGGGAGACCCGGCGCCGCCGTGACCAGGGCCACGACTGGATCCGCTACCGGCTGGCCGCCCAGTCCCGGATCCGCGCCCTGGAGATCGACACCGCGTACCTCAAGGGCAACAGCGCCGGCTGGGCCTCGGTATCCGTGCGCGACGGCGAGGACGGCCAGTGGCGGGAGATCCTGCCCCGCACGCGCCTCCAGCCCGACACCGACCACCGCTTCGTACTCCCGGTCCCGGCCGTCGGCACCCACGCGCGCGTCGACATCTTCCCGGACGGCGGCATCTCCCGGCTGCGGCTGTTCGGCTCCCTGACGGAGGACGGTGCGCGGCGCCTCGCGGCGCGTCACCAGGAACTGGGCGGCTGAGCCGGCCCCACCCCAGGGGGCGCACCGGCCCGACAGCACCGGTGCGCCCCCTGTCTCAGTACCGGTGCGCCCCCTTCCTCACGCCGCGTGCCCGCCGTCCACGGCGAACTCCGCACCGGTGACGTACGTCGCCCCGGCCAGATACGCCACCATCGACGCCACCTCGTCCGCCGTCCCGAACCGCCCCAGCGCCGTCATCGCCGCCTGGCCGGCCGCGTACGGCCCGTCCGCCGGATTCATGTCGGTGTCGATCGGCCCCGGGTGGACGAGGTTCGCCGTGATCCCGCGCCCGCCCAGCTCCCTGGCCAGCGCCTTGGTCATACCGGCCAGGGCCGCCTTGCTCGTGGCGTAGAGCGTGCCGCCGGGCCCCGGCACGCGCTGCGCCATGCAACTGCCGATCGTGATGATCCGCCCGCCCTCGGGCATGCGCGCGGCGGCGGCCTGGGAGGTCAGGAAGACCCCGCGCACGTTGACGGCGAGGACGCGGTCCACGTCGGCGAGCGACAGGGTCTCCAGTGGCCCGAGCACCCCCACGCCCGCGTTGTTCACCAGGATGTCGAGGCCGCCCAGCGCCTCGGCCGCGGCGGTCACGGCACCGGCCGCCTCGGCGGCGTCCGCCGCGTCCGCGCGCACCGCCACCGCCCGGCGCCCCAGCTCCTCCACGGCCCGTACGACGTCCTCGGCCGCCTCCTTGCCGTTCACGTAGCCGACCGCCACGTCCGCGCCCTCCCGGGCCAGCCGCAGGGCCGTCGCCGCGCCGATGCCACGGCTCGCGCCGGTCACGAGCGCCGCCTTGCCGTTGAGAGTTCCGAGATTTCCGAGAGTTCCTTGAGAAGTCATGGGTCCATCCCACCGGCCGGCCGACACCGGGGCTGGCGGTGAACGGACGTCGAGGTGGGCTCCTCGGGTTCCCGCGCCGCGGGAGCCGTACGGCCGAGCGATGAGTTGCGGACGCCCACGGGGTCTGAACCGATGACAACAGACCCGACCGTTTCCGAGAAGAAGGGCACCCGCCATGGGCAAGCTCGTCTCCACCCTCTTCGTCACCCTCGACGGCGTCTACCAGGCCCCGGGCGGCCCTCACGAGGACACCCGGGGCGGCTTCACCCACGGCGGCTGGAGCTTCCCGTACGCCGACGAGGACTTCGGCCGCTTCATCGACGAGGTCTTCGCACGGCCGCACGCCTTCCTGCTCGGGCGCCGCACGTACGACATCTTCAACACGTTCTGGCCGAAGGTGACCGACCCCGCCGATCCGGTCGCCTCGAAACTCAACGCCCTGCCGAAGTACGTCCCGTCCTCGACGCTCAAGGACCCCGAGTGGGCGGGCACCACCGTGCTCACCGGCGACCTCGCCAAGGAGGTCACGGCCCTGAAGGAGCGCACCGACGGCGAGATCCAGGTGCACGGCAGCGGCGCCCTCGTCCGGTCCCTGCTGGCGCACGGCCTCGTCGACTCGCTGCATCTGCTGACCTTCCCGGTCGTGCTCGGCGCCGGGTTCCGGCTGTTCCCGGAGGGCGCCGTACCGACCGCCTTCCGGCACGCCGGAGGGAGCGTCACCAGCACGGGCGTCTCGATCCAGACGTACGAGGTGGCGGGCCGTCCGGAGTACGGCGAGTACGCGCTGCCGGAGGACGCGTAGCCGCCCCGCCCCGGCGTCCTCACCGGCCCTGGTGAACAGCGCGTGCGGGCGCCGGGCGGAGGTTAACTTCCCGCTAACTCATCGGACTTGACGGGAAAATCTCCGGGCTTGTCATTGACATGCCACTGTCTACGCGCGTCATCATGTGCGCATGAATTTCCCCCCACGCGCCTCGCGGCTCGGCGCAGCAGCCGCCCTCCTGTCCGCCCTCCTCGTCGGCGGTACCGTCTCCGCCACCACGGCCGACGCGGCCCCCACCGCCGTCGGCAGCATCTGCTACGGCGACCTGCCGTCCCAGGCCCACGACACGCTCGACCTGATCGAACAGGGCGGCCCCTTCCCGTTCGAGCAGGACGGCACCGTCTTCCAGAACCGGGAGGGCATCCTGCCGAGCCAGTCGTCCGGCTACTACCACGAGTACACGGTCATCACCCCCGGCTCCTCCACCCGCGGTGCGCGGCGCATCGTCACCGGTGAGGAGAACCGGGAGGACTACTACACGGCCGACCACTACGAGTCGTTCGACCTGGTCGACTACGGCTGCTGAGCCGGGCGGTCACCTCCGTGAACGCCGGCCGGAAGTCCGCCCGCGTGCTCAGACGGACTTCCGGCTCCCGGCCGCCGCGAACAGGGCGACACCCAGCACGAGCAGGACGACGCTCGCGTAGATCTCGTAGCCGTCGAGGAACCCAAGTCGTTGCACGAGGCCCCAGTTCCAGTCGGTGAACTCGTGTACCAGGCCCGCCACGCCCTGTACGAGGGCGAGGAAGCCGAGAATCTCCAGCACCTGCTTCATGGCACGAGCCTCGCCCCGCGGACCCCCCACGCACATCGGCCGCGGGGCGAGCGTCCGTTGGACGGAAGTCCCCGTCCGGACCCCGTCGGCCGCGCCGAAAGTCTGCGATGCGGTGACTTTGGTCGACGATTCCGGCCAGAGTGAGGTGAACGCGCCCGGACCTGCGTAGATTTGCCGACCGTGAGTGGTGACAACGCGGGGCAGGCCTCCCCGGTGCTGACGGGCGAGACACCTGCGTTGTTCACCGGGCGCAGATGGTTCGTCCCCTCCGCCCTGCTGCACGAGCTCGACCCCGACGCCGCACGGGCCGGGCAACGGCCCCGGCGCACCGCCCGCGACTGGGTCGTCGACTTCTCCTGCTTCGTGGTGGCCGTGCTGGTGGGCGCGGCCGCCATCGAGGCGCTCAACAACAACCCCCATGTCCCGGAATGGCTGGCCGTCGTCGACCAGCTGACCGGGGCGCTGGCCTGCGCGGCCGTCTGGCTGCGCCGCCGCTGGCCGCTGGGGCTCGCCGTGGCGATGGTCCCCATCACCTTCCTCTCGGAGACGGCGGGCGGGGCGGGTCTGATCGCCCTGTTCACCCTCGCCGTGCACCGTCCCTTCCGCTACGTGGCCTGGGTGGGCGGCATCAACGCGGCCCTGGCCCCGCTGTACTACTGGGCGCGCCCCGACGCGGACGTCCCCTACCTGGTGAGCGTGCCCTTCGCCATGGTGCTCACCCTGGCGATCGTCGGCTGGGGCATGTTCGTACGGTCCAAGCGGCAGCTCATGGTGAGCCTCAGGGACCGGGCCCGGCGGGCCGAGACGGAGGCGCGGCTGCGGGCCGAGCAGGCGCAGCGGCTCGCCCGTGAGGCCATCGCGCGGGAGATGCACGACGTGCTGGCCCACCGGCTGACCCTGCTCAGCGTGCACGCGGGCGCCCTGGAGTTCCGGCCCGACGCACCCCCGGCGGAGACGGCGCGGGCGGCGGGGGTGATCCGGGAGAGCGCGCACGAGGCCCTCCAGGACCTGCGCGAGATCATCGGAGTCCTGCGGGCGGGGGAGCCCGACGACACGGGCCGGCCGCAGCCGACGCTCGGCGCGCTGGACACCCTTGTCGCCGAGTCGCGTGAGGCCGGCATGAAGGTGGCCCTCGACCACCGCGTCGACGACGCCGGCACCGTCCCGTCCTCCGTCGGCCGCACCGCGTACCGGATCGTCCAGGAGGGCCTGACCAACGCCCGCAAGCACGCCCCCGGCACGGAGGTCACGGTGTCCGTCACCGGCGCACCGGGCGACGGCCTCACCGTCTCCGTGCACAACCCGCCCCCCGAGGGCGAGGTGCCGCCCGTCCCCGGCTCCGGCCAGGGCCTGATCGGCCTGACGGAACGAGCGACCCTCACGGGCGGCCGCTTGGAGCACGGCCACACCCCGCAGGGCGGGTTCGAGGTCCGGGCGTGGCTGCCGTGGGCCTGCTGACTCCTCGGCACTTCGGGATCGCGCGCATGCCGACCCCATGACCCCAGGTCCCAAAGCGAGTTGACTTGGCTGTGACGATGGCTGATGTTTGTGCCGTCTTCAGCACCGTGAGTAACGGAAGGGACTTGCACGTGAGTTTCGGGGGACCCACCAATCCGTACCAGCCGCCCGGGCCGCCGAACGGCGGACCGTATCCGCCGCCTCCGGCCAACGGCCCCTACATGCCGCCGCATTACGTGCCGCCTCAGCCGGGCCCGGCGCCGTACGGCTACCCGCACCCTCAGCCGTACCCCCCGCACCCGCACACGCACCCACAGCCGTACCCGTACGTCCCCCAGCCGTACCCGCACCCGCAGCCGTACCCGTACGTCCCCCAGCCGCCGCCGGGCACCCGCGGCCCGGGCCGGGGCGGTCTGCGCGGTGGCGAATGGCCGTCGGTCCGCGAGCTGTTGCGGCAGGGGCAGCCGCGGGTCTCCGGCTGCATGTGGCTGGTGCTGCTCGCTCCGTGCACCTGGTTCGCGTTCCTGCCGCTCGTGCTGGGCTACTCGTTCGCGCGCTCGGCCCGCAACCTCGCCCACCGGCTGTTCCCGCACACGCACCGAGCCGTCGACGACCGGCACGTGACGCGCGTGCAGAAGGTACGGGCCTGGACCGCGGCCGCCATGTCCCTGCTGCTGCTCGCCATGTACGGCAAGCCGGAGGACGTCGCCGAGGCCCAGGAGCAGTACATGATGCGGCTGGCGGTCACCCCGCCCCTGCTGCTCCTGAGCGCACCCGTCGTGATCGCCGTGCTGTTCCGGTGGGCGTCGGCGGAGACCAGGTCGGCCATGCGGGTGCGGGTGCGGGCCGCCCTGCGGTCGGCCGGCTGGTACATCGGAGCCGTGACGGCCGTCCCGCTGCTCGGCGGGGCGATCATGCTGCTGCACCGGAACCAGACGCCCTCCTCCGGTTCGGCGGGCGCCGCCCCCTGGCTGATCCTCGCGACCGCCCTGCCCCTGGCCTGGCTGCTGTTCTTCGTGGGGTTCGCCACCGGTCCGGCCATCCGCACCGGCTTCAACACCGCGGCCGTGCACGCCGCGCTCCCCGCCCTGCTGACCGGCACGCTGGTGTGGGAGTTCACCGCCATCAGCCTGCTCGCCGGCGGCCTGCCGCCCGGACCGCCGATGATCCAGGCCCTCGCCGTCATCGGCGGTCCCGCCTCGGTGACGGCGGTGGTCTGGTGGGAGATCAGCCGCCTGCGCGCCCTGTTCGGGGTGACGCTGCGCGCCTGAGCACACGGCCGGTCAACACCGCGTTCCGGCCAGGGCGTTGGCGCGGACCGGCGCCCGTCCGGCCCCGCATCCGCCCCGGCCGTGATTACGTATGGCCCATGACTGCGATCAGACTGCTCCTCGTCGACGACGATCCGCTGGTGCGGGCCGGACTGTCCTTCATGATGGGCGGGGCCGACGACATCGAGATCGTCGGCGAGGCGGCCGACGGCGGCGAGGTGGAGGCGCTCGTCGACCGCACCCGCCCGGACGTCGTGCTCATGGACATCCGGATGCCGACGGTGGACGGTCTCACGGCCACGGAGCGGCTGCGCGCCCGCAAGGACGCTCCCCAGGTGGTGGTCCTCACCACCTTCCACGCCGACGAACAGGTCCTGCGGGCGCTGCGCGCGGGCGCCGCCGGATTCGTCCTCAAGGACACCCCGCCCACCGAGATCCTCGCGGCGGTACGCCGGGTCGCGGCCGGCGACCCGGTCCTGTCGCCCACCGTGACCCGCCAGCTGATGCTGCACGCGGTCGGCACCGCCGCCGACACCCGCCGCACACGCGCGCGTGCACGCATGGCCGCCCTCAACGACCGCGAGCGCGAGGTCGCCGTCGCGGTCGGCCGGGGCCTGTCCAACGCCGAGATCGCCACGGGCCTGTTCATGAGCGTCGCCACGGTCAAGACGCACGTCTCCCGCATCCTGGCCAAGCTCGACCTCAACAACCGGGTGCAGATCGCCCTGCTGGCGTACGACGCGGGACTCCTGGAGGAGGAACAGGAGGGCCACGGCCACTGACCGCCTCGCGGGCCCGCCGTCACACGAAGGGGGCGGCGGCCCCGCCGGGGATCTCCGCGAGGTGCACCGGCCTGCGCTCCCGGCGCGACAGCTCGCACGCCTCGGCGACGCGCAGCGCCTGAAGCGCCTCGCGCCCGTCGCAGGGGTTGGCCCGCTCGCCCCGAACGACCTCGACGAACGCGTTCAGCTCCGCCTCGTAGGCGGGGCCGAAGCGCTCCAGGAAGCCCGTCCAGGGCTTGTCCGCGGCCGGCGGCCCGGTCGGCTCGGTGGACGCGATCGGCGTACGGTCGTCCAGGCCGACCACGATCTGGTCGAGCTCCCCGGCCAGCTCCATGCGCACGTCGTAGCCGGCCCCGTTCAGGCGGGCGCCGGTGATGGTGGCGAGCGTGCCGTCGTCGAGGGTGAGGAGCGCGGCACCGGTGTCGACGTCGCCCGCCGCGCGGAACATCGCGGGCCCGGCGTCGGATCCGGCCGCGTACACGTCCGCCACCTCCCGGCCCGTCACCCAGCGCAGCACGTCGAAGTCGTGGATCAGCGTGTCCCGGTACAGCCCGCCGGACAGCGGCAGCCACGCCGCGGGCGGCGGGGTCTGGTCACTGGTCAGCGCCCGCACGGTGTGCAGCCGCCCCAGCCTGCCGGAGCGCACGGCCTCGCGGGCGCCCGTGTATCCGGCGTCGAAGCGGCGCTGGAAGCCCATCTGGAGCACCGTCCCGGCCGTCTCCACCTCGGCGATCGCGCTCAGTGTCCCCGGCAGATCCAGCGCGATGGGCTTCTCACAGAACACCGGCAGGCCCGAGCGAGCTGCCCGACCGATCAGTTCGGCGTGGGCCGACGTCGCCGTCGTGATCACCACGGCGTCGACCCCCCACCGGAAGATCTCCTCCACGCCGGGCGCGGCCGTCTCACCCAGCCGGTGCGCCAGGTCCTGGGCCCGCGAGACGTCCGCGTCCGTGAGGATCAGGGAGCCGACGTCGCGGTGCCGGCTGAGGGTGTTCGCGTGGATTGTGCCGATACGGCCCGTTCCGATGACGCCGATGCGCATGAAAACAAAGTGCGTGCCCAGCCCGCCCCTGTCAATCTGAATGTCCGGACAATCTGACTACACAACTTCCCGTCAACAACGCACGGAGCTACGCTCGGCCCGTGCCGAAACCAGAAGTGGACCCGACCGTGCAGCTCGAGCTGAGCGTGGACCGCAGCTCTCCCGTGCCGTTGTACTTCCAGCTGTCCCAGCAGCTGGAGGCCGCGATCGAGCACGGCACGCTGACCCCCGGCAGCCTGCTGGGCAACGAGATCGAGCTCGCCGCCCGGCTCGGCCTGTCCCGGCCGACCGTCCGCCAGGCCATCCAGTCGCTCGTCGACAAGGGCCTCCTCGTACGCCGCCGCGGTGTGGGCACCCAGGTCGTGCACAGCCAGGTCAAGCGCCCGCTGGAGCTCAGCAGCCTCTACGACGACCTGGAGGCGGCGGGCCAGCGCCCGGCCACCAAGGTCCTCGTCAACACGCTCGTCCCCGCCTCCGCCGAGGTCGCCGCCGCACTCGGCGTCGCCGAGGACAGCGACGTCCACCGCGTGGAACGCCTCCGCCTCGCCCACGGCGAGCCCATGGCCTACCTCTGCAACTTCCTGCCCCCCGGCCTCATCGACCTCGACACCGGCCAACTGGAGACCACGGGCCTGTACCGCCTGATGCGCGCGGCCGGCATCACCCTGCACAGCGCCCGCCAGTCGATCGGCGCCCGCGCGGCGACGACGGTGGAGGCGGAACGGCTGGCGGAGGAGACGGGGGCCCCGCTGCTCACCATGCAACGCGTCACGTTCGACGACACGGGCCGCGCGGTCGAGTACGGCACGCATACGTACCGCCCGACGCGCTATTCCTTCGAATTCCAGTTGCTGGTGCGTACTTAAGGGGCGCGGGGAACTGCGCGACCAGCCCCCACGAACCCGCACTCGGCGACGATCCGCACCACCCCTCTGCTCCGCACCCTGCCTCCCCGTGAGGCAGAATCGGCGGCGATGAGCACCTACCGCGACTTCACCGCCCCCATCGGCTCCCGCCGTGCCACCGTGCTCCGCACCGTCGGCACCCGGGAGCGCCGCTCACACCTGACGGCACCCCGCGTGCCGACGGTCGGCATCGACATCGGCGGTACGAAGGTGATGGCGGGCGTCGTGGACGCCGACGGCAACATCCTGGAGAAGGTCCGCACGGAGACGCCGGACAAGTCCAAGAGCCCCAAGGTCGTGGAGGACACCATCGCCGAGCTGGTCCTGGACCTCTCGGACCGGCACGACGTGCACGCCGTCGGCATCGGCGCCGCCGGCTGGGTCGACGCCGACCGCAACCGCGTGCTGTTCGCCCCCCACCTGTCCTGGCGCAACGAACCGCTGCGCGACCGCCTCTCGGGCCGGCTCTCCGTGCCGGTCCTCGTGGACAACGACGCCAACACCGCCGCCTGGGCCGAGTGGCGTTTCGGCGCCGGCCGCGGCGAGGACCACCTCGTGATGATCACGCTCGGCACCGGCATCGGCGGCGCGATCCTGGAGGACGGCCAGGTCAAGCGCGGCAAGTACGGCGTCGCCGGCGAGTTCGGCCACATGCAGGTCGTGCCCGGCGGCCACCGCTGCCCGTGCGGCAACCGCGGCTGCTGGGAGCAGTACAGCTCCGGAAACGCCCTGGTCCGCGAGGCGCGCGAGCTGGCCGCGGCCGACTCGCCGGTGGCGTACGGGATCATCGAGCACGTCAAGGGCAACATCGGCGACATCACCGGCCCGATGATCACCGAGCTGGCCCGCGAGGGTGACGCCATGTGCATCGAGCTGCTCCAGGACATCGGCCAGTGGCTCGGCGTCGGCATCGCCAACCTCGCGGCCGCCCTCGACCCCTCCTGCTTCGTCATCGGCGGCGGCGTCTCGGCCGCCGACGACCTGCTGATCGGCCCCGCCAGGGACGCGTTCCGCAGGCATCTGACCGGCCGCGGCTACCGCCCCGAGGCCCGTATCGCCCGGGCCCAGCTCGGCCCCGAGGCCGGCATGGTCGGCGCCGCCGACCTCGCCCGGCTGGTCGCCCGCCGCTTCCGGCGCGCCAAGCGCCGCCGGGTGGAGCGGTACGAGCGCTACGAGCGGTACACGCAGTCGCTCCGCAGTACCCAGGAGACGCTGTGACCGCATCCCTGCCGCACCAGGGCTCCTGGCCGGACGGCGAGGAACGCCCGGCCGAGGACCGCCGCCACATGATCCGCCGCAGGGCGCTCACCCTGCTGATCATCGTGCTGCTCATCGGCATCCCGGCGGGCTACCTGGTGATCTCCGCGAACCAGAGCCGGGACAGCGGCAAGGACAAGGAGGCGAAGTACTCGGCGACCGGCCTGACCGAGGGCTGGCCCTCCAAACTCCAGCGCCGGATCTACCAGGTGCCCGTCCCGCACCCGGCCTGGCACGTGGCGTACTACGAGACCAACAACTGGAAGACCAGCCGCCTGTACGCCCAGTTCGAGACCAACGCGGCCGGTCTGGACGCCTATCTGACGGGCCTGGGCGTGACCCGGAAGGACCTGAAGAAGGACCACATCACCATCGGCGCCCGCGACCGCAAGGTCACCGGCTGGAAGTTCCCCGAGGGCGACTCGTGGTACGGCTTCGTCCACCGGCAGAAGAACCCCGCGCCCACGCACGACGTGGTGGTGGACCTGTCCAACCCGGCGTACCCCTGGGTGTACGTGGTGTCCCGGACGGTGCCCTGATCCGAAGCCCGGCTCGGCCGGCGCGGCCGCCGGGGCCGATTGTCAGACCCCGCCCGTAGAGTCGGAGACAGCTGATCCGAAACGCGGGCGGGAGGTGGCAGGACGTATGGGCGACACGGCTGTGACAGCCGAGCGGGGGGAGCGGACGGTCCCGGTCCGGCTCCCGGCCGTCTTCCTGCCCGCGCCTGTCCCGCGCGACGGGCGCATGGCCTTCTGGGACCCCGAAGGGGAGCCCCTGCCCGCAGAGGCCACAGAGCTCACCGAGAACACCGAGCTCACCGTCGTACGGCGGCACGGCGCCGGAGTCCGCCGGCGGACCGCCCCGGCGCTGACCCTCCCGCTGGACGAGGCCCTGCCGCTCCTGGTGCGCGCCCGGCACGACCCCGCGGCCCATCCCGCCACCGCCTGCTGGGGCGCCGCCGCCCTGCACGCCCTGCGGCTGACCGCGCGCGGCCGGCTGCTGCCCGGCCTGACCCCCACGGGCCACGACGCCTGGCGCGCCGGCCCGCTGGACCCGGACGACATCGCGCACCTGCGCGCGGTCGCCGCCGCCCTGCCGTACGAGGGACACGCCGTCCCGCTGCCCGGCCCGGGCCCGATCAGCCTGCCCGAACCGGAAGCGCTGGTACGCGCCTTCCTCGACGCGGTCGCCGACACCCTGCCGCGCACCCCGGCCGCACCCCACACCACCGGCAGGCCCTTCGCGGCCCGCGAAGCCCAGCACCTGCCCGACGCCCACGACTGGGCCGCCGAGGTCGCCGCCGGCATGGACGCCGGCGTGCGGGTCTCGCTCCGGCTGGACCTCTCGGCGTACGACCTGTTCGACAACGCCTTCGACGGCGGCGCGCGCGGCGCCGGCGCCGCGATCGTCCAGGTGCACAGCCTCGCCGACCCCACCCTCGTCGCCGACGCGGCGGCGCTGTGGGCGGGCGAGGCGGACGAGGCCTTCGGCCCGCGCGCCCGGGTGGACGCGGCCCTCGCCGTCCGCCGCGCGGCCCGGGTCTGGCCTCCGCTCGACCGGCTCTCCGACCAGGACGTGCCCGACGTGCTGGCACTGACCGAGGAGGAGCTGAGCGACCTGCTCGGCGTCGCGGCCACCCGGCTCGCCGCGGCCGGCGTCGCCGTGCACTGGCCCAGGGACCTGGCCCAGGACCTCTCGGCCGCCGCGGTGGTCCGGCCGGCCCCCGGCTCGGCGACCGACGGCACCGGCTTCTTCGAGAGCGAGGACCTGCTCCAGTTCCGCTGGCAGCTGGCGCTCGGCGGTGACCCGCTCAGCGAGAGCGAGATGGACGCCCTCGCCGAGGCCCACCGCCCGGTCGTCCGGCTGCGCGACCAGTGGGTCCTGGTCGACCCGGCCCTCGTCCGCAAGGCCCGCAAGCGGGACCTGGGGCTGCTCGACCCGGTCGACGCGCTGTCCGTCGCCCTCACCGGCACCGCCGACGTGGACGGCGAGACGGTCGAGGCCGTACCGGCCGGCGCGCTGGCCGCCCTGCGCGACCGCCTCACCGCGGGAGTACGCCCGGCCGCACCGCCGCCCGGCCTGCACGCCACCCTCCGGGACTACCAGCTCCGGGGCCTGGCCTGGCTCGACCTGATGACCTCCCTCGGCCTCGGCGGCTGCCTCGCCGACGACATGGGCCTCGGCAAGACCGTCACCCTCATCGCCCTGCACCTGAAGCGGGCCCGCCGCGAGCCGACCCTGGTGGTCTGCCCGGCCTCGCTGCTGGGCAACTGGCAGCGGGAGATCACCCGCTTCGCACCCGGCGTCCCCGTCCGCCGCTTCCACGGCCCGGACCGCAGCCTGGACGACCTGGACGGCGGCTTCGTCCTCACCACGTACGGCACGATGCGTTCCGCGGCCCCCGCGCTGGCCGGGCAGGTGTGGGGCATGGTCGTCGCCGACGAGGCGCAGCACGTCAAGAACCCCTACTCGGCCACCGCCAGGGCGCTGCGCACGATCCCGTCCCCCGCGCGTGTGGCCCTGACCGGCACGCCCGTCGAGAACAACCTGTCGGAGCTGTGGGCGCTGCTCGACTGGACCACCCCGGGCCTCCTCGGCCCGCTGAAGTCCTTCCGCGCCCGGCACGCCCGTGCCGTGGAGACCGGCGAGGACGAGGAAGCGGTGGAGCGCCTGGCCCGCCTGGTACGGCCCTTCCTGCTGCGCCGGAAGAAGTCCGACCCGGGCATCGTCCCCGAGCTGCCGCCCAAGACGGAGACCGACCACCCGGTGCCGCTCACCCGTGAACAGGGCGCGCTGTACGAGGCGGTGGTCCGCGAGTCGATGCTCGCCATCGAGACCGCCGAGGGCATGGCACGCCGCGGCCTGGTGCTGAAGCTCCTGACGTCGCTGAAGCAGATCTGCAACCACCCGGCGCTGTACCTGAAGGAGGAGCCCCGGGCCGGCGGCGACCGGCTCGCCGCCCGCTCCGGCAAACTCGCGCTGCTGGACGAGCTGTTGGACACCCTGCTCGCCGAAGACGGCTCAGCTCTGGTCTTCACCCAGTACGTCGGGATGGCCCGCCTGATCACCTCCCACCTGGCCACCCGGGCGGTCCCGGTCGACCTTCTCCACGGCGGCACGCCGGTACCGGAGCGGGAGCGCATGGTGGACCGCTTCCAGGCCGGCTCGACCCCGGTCCTGGTGCTGTCCCTCAAGGCGGCGGGCACCGGCCTCAACCTCACCCGCGCGGGTCACGTCGTCCACTTCGACCGCTGGTGGAACCCGGCCGTCGAGGAACAGGCCACCGACCGTGCCTACCGCATCGGCCAGACCCAGCCCGTGCAGGTCCACCGCCTCATCACCGAGGGCACGATCGAGGACCGCATCGCCGAGATGCTCCAGGCCAAGCGCGCCCTCGCCGACGCGATCCTCGGCTCCGGCGAGTCGGCCCTCACCGAACTGACGGACCGCGAGCTGTCCGACCTGGTCTCCCTGCGGAGCACGCCATGACGCCCCGCCCGGCCGACGAGGCGCGCCGGGCCCTGCGGGCGGCCCGCGAGCGGACGGCGTCCGACCCGGCACCGGCTTCCCGTCCCGCGCCCTCTCCTGCCCCGGCCCCCGTCGGGCAGGAGGCACCCCAACCGGCAGACGTCGCCCGTGAGGCGCTGCGGAGGGCGGTGTCCGAACACCGGGGCGGCGCGGGCCCGGCGAGGGACATGGGCGCGCTGCCGGACGCAGATGCCGAGGCGCTCGCCGATCAGCCGGGAGACACCTCGCGGGGCACGCCGGGACCCGCGGGGCCGGGCGGCTCCGACCACCGGGGGGAGATCGGGGAGGCCCCGGCCCCGACGGACTCGGCCGGTGCTCCCAGCGGCGAGCAGGACCGGTCTTCCGCCCCACCCGAGAGCACGGTGACCGCTCCCTCAGGCGGCACCGACCGGCCGGCCCCCCGCGCGGCGGACGTCGCACGCGAGGCGCTGCGCGCCGCTCGGGAGGACGCGCGGCGGGCACGGAAGGAGACGGAGAGCGAAGGGGCCCGGCGCAGGCGGGGGACACGGCAGAGCCGTGTGGACGAGCGGGCGGCGGCCCTCCGGCGGGCGCGCGGAAACGCCGTCGGCGGGGAAGCGCGTGACGTACGGCAGGTGCTGTCCGACGCCTTCCGGATGCCCGCGACGGACCCCGGCGGGACACCCGAGGCCCCGGACGAGACCGGCCATGAGGACGCGCCCTCACCGGGCCCCGGCATCCCCGACGCCGCCCCAGCCACCGCGCCTCCCCATGCCCCCGCCCCTTCCACCACCCCGCCCCCGGTCCCCCGGGCTCCTGGCAGCCTCCACAGCCCCCTGGCCCCCCACTCCATGGCCGCTCCCAACCGCGACAACGAACTCCGCCGCACCTTCCCGGCCTTCCCGCCCCGGGAGCCGGACGACAAGGGCTTCGCCGAGAGCTGGTGGGGGAACGCGTGGGTCACCGCGCTGGAGCAGGGCGCGCTGGACGTCAAGCGGCTGGAGCGCGGGCGGGGTTATGCCGGGCAGGGGCATGTCGACGCCATCACCGTGACGCCCGGCCTCGTGCTGGCGTACGTGCGGGGCAGCCGTCCGCGCCCGTACCGCGTGCAGGTGCGGCTGCGCACGCTCGACGACCAGGACTGGGAGCGGTTCCTGGACGCCGCCGCCGACCGGCCCGGGCACATCGCGGCACTCCTCGACAAGGAGATGCCCCAGTCCCTCGCGGACTGCGGTGTGCCCCTCCTGCCGGGCCCGGGCGATCTGGAGCCGCGGTGCAGCTGCCCCGACCGGGGCCACCCCTGCAAGCACGCCGCAGCCCTCTGCTACCAGACCGCGCGGCTGCTCGACGCCGACCCCTTCGTCCTGCTCCTGCTGCGCGGCCGGGGCGAACGCGAGCTGCTCGACGCGCTGTCCCGGCTGAGTGCCACCCGCGCGGCGCGCGCCGCCCAGGACAAGGGGCCGGCGCCTCTCCCCGGAGTGCGGGCCAGTGACGTTCTCACACCGCGCGCCCTCCCGCCCCTGCCGGCACCGCTGCCGCCGCCCCCGCACCCCGAACAGCCCCCGGCCTACCCGGCGTCCCCCGGCGGCCCGGACCCGTTCGCGCTGGACCAGCTGGCCACGGACGCCGCCGCGCGGGCCCACGCCCTGCTCACGACGGGCCGCGACCCGGTCGGGCAGCTGACGCTCTGGGAAGACGCGGTCCGCCTGGCCGCGGCCCGCCCCGGCTCGGGACTCACCGCGGGCACCCGGGCGCTCTACTCCTCCCTGGCCACCGCGGCGGGCCGCACCCCGTCCGAGCTGGCCCGTGCGGTCGCCGCCTGGCGCCAGGGCGGACCGGAGGGCCTGGCCGTACTGGAGGAGCCGTGGGACCCGCCGGCCGGCCGGTTCGACCGGGCCCGTCCGCTGCTCCTCGCCGCCGACATGCCCGCCTTCCGCCCCTGGCGCAACCACCTCACCCACCCTCACGGCCACGTCCAGCTCCGCCTGGGCCGCGACGGCCTGTGGTACGCCTACGAGTCCGAGCCGGGCCAGGAGGACTGGTGGCCCCGGGGCACCCCCGACCTGGACCCGGTCGGGGCCCTGACGGGGCTGGGCATGGCGAGCGATCTCTGAGCCGGTGCGGGGACGGCCACCAACGTTTCTGACTGCTCGGTTCTCCCCGGTGCTCAGTCCGAGAAGACCTGCTTCGCGACCGTGACCGCCGTCATGGCCTTGGGCCAGCCGGCGTAGAAGGCGAGGTGCGTGATGGCCTCGATGAGCTCGGTCTCGGTGACGCCGTTCTCCTTGGCTCGTCCGAGGTGGAAGCGCAACTGGTCGGTGTCGCCGCCCGCGATGAGGACGGCCACGGTGATCAGGCTGCGGTCGCGGGCGGCCAGTTCGGTGCGATTCCACACGTCCTCGAACAGGACGTCGTCGGTCAGTTCGGCGAGCTTCGGAGCGACGTCGCCGATCGTGCGGCGTCCGCCGCCGATCTGCCGGGGCTGGTCGGTCATCGTATGTCCTTAATGCTGTGTGGTCAGCGGCTGCGGGGGCGGTTGTACTGCTCGTCGGTGACCGGCTCGTTCCAGGTGGTTTCCTCGCTGCCGTCGCCCTTGCCCTCCCACATGGCGATGTGCTCCATGAAGCGACCGGGGGTGGCGCCGTGCCAGTGCTCCTCGTTCGGAGGGCAGGTGACCGTCTCGCCCGGGTGCGCTTCGAAGACCGTGCCGTCACGGGTGCCGATCAGGGCGGTGCCGGAGACGACGTGCAGGGTCTGGCCCAGCACGTGCGAGTGCCAGTGGGTACGGGCGCCGGGGGAGAAGCGGACCAGGTTGGCACGCATCCGGGACGGCTCCTTGCCCGCGTGGATCACGTCGAACCAGACGTCGCCGGTGAACCAGTCCGTGGGGGCCTTGACGGTGTCCTGCTGCTTGACGAATTCCATGGTGTCTCTCTCGGGCGTAGGGGGTCTTGCCGACCGCTTCATCACCGAGGAAACCGAAGCCCGATGGGCTGGAGAAGGGTCTGCCGTTACCGGTACTGACAGGACCCCCCACACCTGCGCCGTCCGGCCCAGGGGGTGTCCGTAAAGTCCCGTCGTCCGCCCGCGGGGCAGGCGGGACTTTACGGACACCCCCTAGCCTGGACCGCGTGAGTACCGAGGGCGACATCCGCGAGTTCCTGGCCACCCGCCGCGCCAGGATCACCCCCCAGCAGGCCGGCCTGCCCGCCTACGGCGGCAACCGGCGCGTGCCGGGCCTGCGCCGCGAAGAGGTCGCCATGCTCGCCGGCGTCAGCATCGACTACTACATCCGCCTGGAGCGCGGCCGCCTGGCGGGTGCCTCGGAAGAGGTCCTCGACGCCGTCGCGAACGCCCTCCAGCTCGACGACGCCGAACGCGCCCACCTCCACGACCTGGCCCGCGCCGCCGCCAAACGCCCCACCCGGCGCACACGAGCCCGCGGCCCGCTGCCCGACAGCGTCCTGCGCGTTCTGCACTCCATGACCGACTCCCCGGCCTTTATCCGCAACGGCCGCCTGGACATCCTCGCCGCCAACCGCCTCGGCCGCGCCCTGTACTCCCCGCTCTTTCCCGACCCCGCCACCGCGACGGCCAATATCGCCCGCTTCCAGTTCCTCGATCCCGACGGCCGCGACTTCTTTCCCGACTGGGATCAGTCGGTGAACACCACCGTCGCCCTGCTGCGCACCGAGGCGGGACGGGCACCGCACGACCGTGACCTCACCGGACTCATCGGCGAACTCGTCACCCGCAGCGAGGAGTTCCGCACCGCCTGGGCCAAGCACAACGTGCGCCTGCACCACACCGGCCGGAAATCCTTCCGCCACCCGGCCGTCGGCGTCCTCACCTTCGACTTCGACGCCATGGAACTGCCCGCCCAGCCCGGCCTGACCCTCACCGCTTACACCGCCGCCTCCGGCACACCCGAGCACGACGCCCTGCGACTCCTGGCCTCCTGGGCCGCGACCGAGAACGCCGAGCCCACCAGTCATCCGTCAGGTCCCGGAGCGCGTTCATCACCGTGACAGCCGGTTTCGGCGTCAGTGCGGCCCGTCGCCTCCCGACCACTCACCGCCCGTCGGGCGTGGGGCTCCAGGGTGCATACGGATCACCATGTACGTCTCTCCGTCCGCGGGCGGCCGCGTCCATGAACGGGTGACGAACGTGTGCAGCCGCCCGCCAACGAGGGCATGTCGCGGCAGACAGACGCGGAACTCCCCGGCCACCGCTTCCAGCAACGGCCGTTCCGCCCCGGCGCCGTTCTCCACGTCACCGAAGAACCGGCTCGGATCGAGTGCCCGGGGTATCTCCCCGCTTGACCGGACCTCTCCGTCCGCGTAGGTGAACGCGTACTGCTCGGTGCCGTCTCGCGCTACCGAAAGGTGGAAGAAAGGCTCCCGGTGCGATGTCCTCAGGCCGCTCCACACCACCACCGCGCGGGTGCCCGCGCTGGCAGCCCCGGCCGGCGAGACGAACCGCTGCCGGTGGAACGGGGCGGGGGCGCCGTCGAAGGCGAAGCTCCAGCCGGTGCCGGCCCGGCCGACCGCCATGAGAGCCCTGTCGTCGTAGGACGAGAACTCGCTTCGGTCGCGCAGCGATCTGTCGCGCGCCTCCCAGAAGGTCATGGGTTCGTTCAGCAGGGTGCCGTCCCCGTCCGCGAGACGCCCGGGCAGTTCCTCCGGCTCCACCCCCTCCACCAGGACGAACCGGTACGACGTGCGGTTGTTGCCCGGGTCCGGCTCCGCGAGCCACGCGAGGCCGCCCGGGTCGAGCCCGGCCGTCGGACTCGGCGCCTCACCCGCCTGCCCGCCCCTTGGCGTGGACAGCAACTCGCGGCCCCGCTCCGGCGTCAGCAGCGGCCCGAGCACGGGGTCGGCGACCCACCCGAGCGGCGCCAGGTGGTCCGGTCCCAGCGGCTCCCACAGGGGTACGGCGCTCCGCAGTGTCCGCCACGCCCCGTCGGTGTCTCCCCACCGCGCCAACTCCCGCGCCCGCTCGACCGCCTCACCGAACGGTCCCGCCGCCGTGTACCGGTACGTTCCGTTCCGCACCTGATCCAGCGTCGTGTGAGCCAGTGACACCACGTCGTCGCCGGCGCCCCGCAGATGGAACATCAGCGTGGAGTCGTCCCGGTACGAGTGCGCCGCGTGCTCGGCGACCAGCGGCGGCAGCAGATCGGGCGCGTACCGCGGGTCCGTCACCAGGTCCTCGAAGTACACCATGTAGGTCTGTCCGAGCAGGCGGCGTATCTGGTCGCCCAGCCCGGCGGCCCGCGGTCTGCCGTACTCCTTGGCCTCGTCCAGCGCCTTCCCGGCCCGCTCCCAGCCGCCGCGCAGCGCCTCCAGCCGGGCCTCCCGCACGAGGGAGTCCAGCTTTTCCGTCGTGTCGTTGACGAACACCGGCTCCTCGTCACTGCCGTGTGCGCGCAGGCCGTGGAACTCCCGGTACATGTCCCGCATGAACTCGACGAAGTTGGCGTGCCGCTCGGGTGGCTCGGCCCGCCAGCTCGCCCACGAATAGACAGCCCACTCCCCGTCCTCGTCCACGTCCTCGGGATCCATGAGGACGTGGGTGACGTCGGACTCGACGTCGAGTTGCAGCCCGCGCCGCCAGATGTCCGCCTCCCGCCGCTCCTCGGGCCCGGCGTCCTCGTCCAGGTACTCCTCGAACAGGTCCGCCAGCTCCGACTCGTTGTTGTGCCAGTGCGCGTCCTCGGTCCCCGCCAGCAGCCACACGAACCCGCCCGCGTGCCGCCACCCGTCGCTGACCTTCAGGAACTCCCGGTAGGACGGGGGCATCCGGCGGCCGAGGCGCTCTTCCATGGCTGCGATGCGCTCTTCGGACGCGGGCGCGAACCCCAGCCACCGCGCCCGCCGCGCGGTCTCGTCGTCCTCGCCCCGCGTCTCGTCGTCCGGCAGGGAATCCGCCCACTCCCCGCTCCACCTGAGCAGGAACGACCGCCAGTCGAATGCCGTGGTGTCCGTCATACGCCCGATGCTGCCACCTGCCACTGACAACAGTGTGTGTCAGGTCACGCACTCCGATGACTGTCTAAGTTGCGTGCATCACAGCGGAAATGTCCATTTGGCGTCCATGCTCGACGCGGATGTCGGCGCCCGAAGTGGAGCGAACCGTCATCGAATTGGATGTGAAGTGCCGAAGTGATCCATGACACAGCACTCGTGATGTTCCCCCCTGATCCCCCTTAATCCCCCTTGGAAAGGTGCCAATTATGGCCGCTTACCTCTGCCCTCCTGCCGTGATACACGGCGAGCACGCCGTGGAAACCAGCCAGATCGTGGCGGAAGTGAGCGGCCGGCACCCGGACGCCGCGTGGGCGCCGCGGATCGAAGGCATCGCGGCCAGTACGGGCATCGAGACCCGCGGGTGGATGCTGCCGCTGGAGACCGCCGTCGCGCCTGGCGACGGGAGCGCCCTGCGGACTGCCGGCATCGGGCCGGCCCGAGAGGCGCTGACCCGCGACGGGTTCACCGAGCAGGACGTGGACCGCGTGATCGCGGCCCTCGAGGCGATACCCGCACCGCAGACCGTCCAGGAGCGCACCGCGCCGGCCTGGGCGGCCGTGCAGTCCTACGGGGAGCGCGCGGCACGCGGGGCCCTGCAGATCGCCGGGCTGGACGCCGCAGACGTCGACTGCCTGATCACCAGCCACTCCACCACTCCGGCGCTGCCGGGGCTGGACATCGCCCTGGCCAACCAACTCCCGCTTCGCAACGACGTGATGCTGCTGCCTGCCACGCAGTGGGCCTGCATCGCCGGGACCCGCTCCCTGGCGCTGGCGGCGGATCTCGTGGCCGCGGACCCCGACCGGGTGGTCCTGGTCGTGATCGCGGAGGCGCTGAGCACGACCTACCAGCCCTCGGACGACACCCTGGAGTCCCTGATCGTCCGGTTGCTGTTCGCGGACACCGCGGTCGCCGCCGTGGTCACGGGCCGCCCGAGGCCCGAGTCGGTGCTGCGGCTGGACGCCGCCTGGCACCACACTCTGCCCGGCACCCAGGACCTGCACCGCCTGGAGACACGGGCGGACGGCACCCACTTCGTGATGGACCGGCGCGGGCCGCGCGCCGTACAGGAGACGGTCACCGCGATGTGGGAGTGGCTGCACCTCCGCTACCAGGACGACCCCGACTCCTGGCACCCCGACGTTCTGCTCGCGCACCCCGGCGGGACGCGGGTACTGGAGTACATGGAGCAGACGATGCCCGATGGGTGGCCGTCGGGGCTGCTGGACTACAGCCGGGACAGCTACACCAGCGGCAACCGCGGAGGCGCCGCCGTGTTCGACATCCTGCGGAGGGCGCACGACGCCGGGCAGAAACCGGGCGACCGCGCCGTCCTGTACGCGGCGGCCCCGGGCCTCACGGCCACGGCCCTCCAGGGGGAGTGGCTGTAGTGCGAGCTCGCGCCACCCGTACCAGGGGGCGGGCCGCCCATGTCAGGGGGCGGGCCACCCGTACCACCGGTTAGGCCGCCCGGTCGCCCGTACCACCGGCTGTGCCGCCCCTGCCACCGGCTGTGCCGCCCCCACCACCGGTGTGCCGGCCGTACGGCCGGTGGTGCCGCCTGACAAGCGCACGCCGCCCGACACGTCCGCGACCGCGTCACGTCCGCGACCGCGTCACGTCCCGAATGCCGCCCAGACCACTTTGCCGGTCTCCGTCCACCGCACCCCCCACCGGGTGGTGAGTCTGTGCACGACCTGCAGGCCACGACCACTGTCGTCGAGGAGCTCGCTGCGGCCCAGCCGCGGCCTGCCGTTGCCGGTGTCGCCCACCTCGCACAGCAGCCCGTGACCCGTCCTGATCAGCCGTACCGTGAGGGGGCCGCCGGCGAAGCGGACCGCGTTGGCGACCAGCTCGTCGACCACCAGCACCACCTTGTCCCGGGTGTCGGCTCTGGTGTGCCATCGCCCCAGCAGCGCGGAGACCACTGTGCGGGCCCGGGCGGCCGCGTCGTCGCGGGCGGGCAGACGCCAGGTCGCGGTGTCCCCCTTGCGGTAGCCGATCATGCGCGCGAGCAGCAGGGTCACGTCGTCGCGCCGGCGCACGGGCGCCAGCGCGGAGACCAGGCCCCGCGCGGCCTGCGGCAGGGCGTCCCAGGGGTGCACCGCGGACACGGCGTCCGCCAGCCTGCCGATGCCCTCGTCAATCGATACGGAGGGATCCTCCACCAGGCCGTCGGTGTAGAGGGCGAGCAGCGAGCCCGGGGGAGCGGCGAACGCCTGCACGTCGAACGGCTCCCGCAGCGCGAACTCGGTACCCAGGCCGGGGTGGGGGCGGACTGCGAGCGGGCCGGCGGGCCCGCCCGGGGGCACCAGGACCGGGGGGAGGTGGCCGGCGCTGGACAGCGCCACGCGGTGGCTGACCGGGTCGTAAACGGCGATGCAGCAGGTCGACCCGAGGGCGCTGTAGCCGGCCGCCAGCCCGGAATCCGCGTCGTCCAGCAGCGTCACGGTCTCGTCCAGGTGCTCCAGCACCTCGTCGGGCGCCAGCCCGGCGGACAGCAGCGCACGGGCCTCCATGCTCAGCTGTCCCATGGTCGCGGCGGCTCCCAGGCCGTGCCCGACGACGTCACCGACCACGAGCGCGGTACGGCCGTCCGGCAGCGGAAAGCTGTTCACCCAGTCACCGCCGACGCCCGCGCTGTCGGGGGTGGCGGGCTGGTAGACGCTGGCGGTCTCGATGGTGTCGCCGCCGGTCCGTGGCAGCAGCCGGCGCTGCAACGCCAGTACCTGCGTGTGCTCGCGCTGGTGCTGACGGGCCAGGTCGACGTGATGAGAGGTCCGGGCCACCAGTTCCTGAAGGTCGAGCAGCTCGCTGTCGCCGAAGGGGCGGTCCGCCCTCCGCCACACCTCCGCCACCCCCAGAACGACGGGCGGCGTGCCGTCCAGGACCAGTGGTATGCACGCCACGGCCGCCGCGCCGTCACCGGGCACCAGGGCACGGACCAGCCTCGGACTGCCGAGCACCCGCTCGATCGCCTCCCGGTCGGGGATGACGATGGCCTGAGCCGCGTCGTCCCGCCGTATCGCCAGCGACAGCAGGCGACTCGCATCGCCGGGAAGATCGTCGCCCGGGGTCACATAGCCGTCCGGCCACACCCGGTCCGGCACCAGGGCCGCCCGCCGCAGCCGGACGCGCCCGTGCCGCTGCCCGGCGACCCCCTCGCCCGTCCACACGGCGAAGTCGAGGTCGATGGCCGCCACGTCTCCCCAGGCCAGCAGGGACTCCGCCAGCGACTGCGCGGTCTCGCCGATGTCCAGCGAGGTGCCGATCGCGGTCTCGGCGGCGTACAGGTGCAGCCTCCTGGCCATGGCGATCAGGGTGACGGTCAGGCCCTCCTGGGGCGCCGCGGCGGCCAGGATGCTCATCGAGACCACCAGCTCCGACCCGTCGCCGCGCCGAAGGCGCTGGACCCGGGCGACGTGCGGCTCACCGGTCTCGAGGACCTGCCGCAACCGCCGTGTGACCGTCGGTACGTCCCCGGGAGGCAGAAGATCGACGAAAGAGCACCCGGTCGCGGCGTCCAGCCCCGCGAAGACGGGGGCGTCCAGATTGCAGCGGGTGATCCTCAGATCCCGGTCCAGGTTGACCGCGCCGAGAATCTGCTCCTGACGGCCGGGCGCCGGGTTGGCGGGTACGTGCTGGCGGGCGGCGCGGTCGCCCTGCGAGACGGCAGAACCGGCGGCCTCCGCCGCTGCGCCGCGCGGGATGTACTGCCCCAGGGCGCTGCTGACCATGTCGAACGGCGACGAAGACGAGGGTGAGGGTGTGGCGTCCATGCGACTCTCTCGGCTCGCTCGCCAACCCCGGCACGGCGCCGGGGCCCGGCCAGAACCCGTGCGACAGGGTCCTCGGATCCCTGACCGCACACCTCATTCAATAACACCCGGGGCACCTTCGCCCGCGTCGGCGGATCCGGGACCGTCAGACCACGGCAGCGTCGCCTGCCAGTGAAAGACGGATATGTCTGGCGTGAGGCAGCGTGCGGGTCGGTCGCTCCCCGGACCGTGGGCTACGAGCCTGGCTGGTGCGCGGAGAGCGCGGTCAGCAAGGAGCGGGTCAGAACGGTGAGTTGCTCGCTACCGAGGACGAGGCTCAGCTCTTCGTCCGCTGACGCATAGGCGCGTTTGCCCGCCTCGAGCAGGTCGTACCCTCTGTCGGTGATGTGGAGCTCCGCGGTGTGGCCGCGGCCGGGGAAGCTTCTGCGTTCGACGGCTCCGCGCTGCTCGAGCTGGCGGACGGTGGCCTGTGCGCTCTGGGCGGTCACTCCGGCTCGGCGGGCGAGTTCACTGTAGGAGATCCCCGGCTCGCGCCGGAGGTGCCCCAGAGCCGCCAGGTGACGCAGCGTGTACCCGGTGGGCTTCAGTGATTGCTCGACGTCGTCGCGGATGTGTCGCCCCAGCGCCGCCAGGAGAAAGGCAGGGCTGGTCGGCGGCATGGGGCCGGTCTCCGCTCTCGGGGTGTGGTTCGTCATCGTCAGACCTTGGATCCACCAGGGACGGAAGTTTCAGCTTGACTGTAACTCATCCGTGGTCTCAACATGAAGGACGCCGCCCGACGTGGGCGGCGGCCCATCCCTCCTCCTTTCGTCATACCCCCTGCCCGCCCCGCGTTTCAGTCAGACTGAAACTGATAGATACGGACGGATCATGAACATCGCGCTGCCGGCGGCACAGCAGGACCGTCTGGGCACCCACCGGCGCCAGCCCCGCCTTCGACCTCTGGCAGGAATCCAGTCCCGGCAGATGCTGCCTCGTGGCCGGCCGGGACGCAGCGAGAGGTTCGCCCATTCCAACGTGGAGGTGTGCGGGGTCATGCGACTGCTCGTAGCCGGAGCCGACAGGGGTCTGGAGTACCAGGTCGTCAGCCAGGCTCCGGCCCGTGGCCGTCAGGTGACGGCAAAGGCCCGCCGGGCCGAAGCGTGGGACGCCACCACGACCGGCCTGAGCACGGGGGAAGGCGCGGCCGGCGACGACCTGTCATCGGGATCCCGCGCCGTGGCGGGACAGGGTGCGGCGATCCGCGCGCTGGGTGATCCGCCGTGGCGGGCGGGCCGCAAGGGGCCTGCCACTGTCAGCGGCGCGCGGACGGGGCGTGCGGCGTGAACCTGCGAGGCAAGACCGTCGTCCTGACCGGCGCCAGTTCCGGGATCGGAGCACAAGCCGCCGTCCGCCTGCGCGCGCAAGGCGCCCTTGTCCATCTGGTGGGGCGCGACGAACGGCGCACCCGGCAGGTGGCCGAGGCCCTCGACGCCCCCTGGTACACGGCCGACTTCGAAGAACTGGCGGACGTTCACCGCCTGGCCGACGAGCTCATGCGTGCCACGCACCACATCGACGTGCTGGCCGCCAACGCCGGTGCCGTCATGCCGGACCGGCACACCGCCGACGGCATCGACGCCACCTTCCAGGTCAACGTGCTCAGCCCGTGGCTGCTGATGCTGCTGCTCGCGGACCACCTGCGGGGCGGGCGCATCCTGGCCACCAACTCCCGCGCTCACAAGAACGCCGTCATCGGACTGCACTCTCTCGAGGACCTGGCCCGCGGCCGCCAGGGAGTGTCCGGGCACCGCGCCTACGCCCGCTCCAAGCTGGCAGCCGGAATCCTCCTGCGTGAATACGGCCGCCGCCACCGCGGCATCGATGTCGGCGACTTCCACCCTGGCATCATCGCCTCCGGCTTCGGCCGCTCCCTGGGCAAGCGCGGTGCCGTCACGAAGGTGCTGGCACGTCCCTTCACCGACACTCCGGACCAGGGCGCCGCCCGCCTGGTGCACCTCGCCTCGCGTACCGGCCCCCTGGCGGGCACCTACTACACCCGCACACGGCCCGCCAAGGCGTCGCCTCAGCTGCCCTCCCGCCAGCTCGGCGCCGCCCTGTGGGACTTCGCCACCGACTTGACCAGTTCGCGCCGGCCGGCCCCGGGCTCCGCCTCCAGCACAGGCCGTCACAGCAGTACCGGCCGATGAACCCCCTCCACATCCGCGCCGGCCGGCAACCCATGCGGCCGTCGAGCCCCGACCGCATCGACCGCACCGACCGCACCTCGTCACGTCAAAGGCACTTCCATGAGTAAAGTCCTCCTCGTCCTGCACGTCCTGGCCGCCATCATCGCCATCGGGCCGGTGACCGTGGCCGCGAGCATGTTCCCGCCCGCGGTACGCAAGGCAGCGCAGGAATCCGCAGCCGAAGCACCCTCCGCGACCACCGTCCGGTTGCTCCACCGGATCTGCCGCCGCTACGCCACTCTCGGGCTGGCCGTGCCGGTTCTCGGCATGGCCACAGCAGCCGTCATGGGCGTCCTCGGCAGTGCCTGGCTCATCACGTCCATGGTCCTGACCGCGGCGGCCGCCGGCATCCTCGTCGCCCTCGTCCTCCCCCGCCAGGAGGCGCTTCTCGGCCAACTCGGCAGCCACCAGGTGGTCGACCGCAGTCACACGGCACAACTGGGTATGTACACCGGCCTGTTCAACCTGCTGTGGGCCACCGTCACCGTCCTCATGATCGTCCGACCCGGTTCGACGACGGGAGCGTGACCATGCCGAACAACACCGCCCGTCACCCTCTGCGCGTGGCAGCCACCGTGGAACTCGTCTCGCTGATCGTCCTGTTGACCAACTTGTTCACCGTGCACGTACCAGCCGTCGCGTCATTGACCGGCCCCGTCCACGGCTGCGCCTACCTGTTCAGCATCGGCGCCGTCATACGCGACAGACAGCGCACCACCGCGGCCGTCGCACTCGCCGTCATCCCCGGAATCGGCGGCATGCTCGCCCTGCGTGGCCTCCCCACCCCCCAGGCACGGGCCGGCACCGCCCCACAGACGCCGTAGCACTGTCACCGCTGCCAGAACCAGAGGCCACTCAGATGCCCCCACCCCGAACCGATGCGAGCGGCCCCACCCTTTCGGCGCGGATCCAGAGGACCGTCATGCGGCTCATGTTCCGGATTCCCGAGACTGTCAAGAGACGCATAGCAGGCCCTGTTGTCCGTCTCGACGGTCAGACACTCGCCCTCGACGCCCAGCTGATGGCCGAGATGAGCCGGCGCGGCGGCGTCTCACTCGTCGTCAACGATTCGCCGGGGGAGTCCCGCGCAGCCCTCGAGAGCGGCCGACACGCGCTGGAGGGGCCCCGCTTCAAAGACGTCATCAGCGAAGACCTCGCCATCGACACCACCGGTGGCGACCTTCACGCGACGCTCTACACGCCGAGCCACCTCAGTACGCCGGCCCCCTTGCTGGTGTTCTTCCATGGCGGAGGGTGGGTCATCGGCAGCCGAACCTCCTACGACTCCCTTGTGTCCTTCCTCGCGCACCACGCGCAGGTGAAGATCATGTCGGTCGAGTACCGTCTGGCCCCGGAACATCCCTTCCCGGCAGCCCTCGACGACGCGCTGGCCGCGTTCGAGCACGCTCACCGACAGGCCGATGCCCTGGGTGTCGACCGGGCGCGCATCGCCGTCGGGGGCGACAGCGCCGGCGCTCACCTCTCGGCCGTACTCGCCCAGCTCGCCGCCCGCCGGGAGGGCCCGCGCCCCTCACACCAGTTCCTGTTCTACCCCGCCACCGACTTCACCGGGCGCCATCCTTCGCGGGACCTGTTCGGCGAAGGGTTCCTGCTCACCGACCGCGAAATCGACTGGTTCCAGGACCAGTACGCCCAAGCAGCCGACCGGTCCGATCCGCGCCTTTCCCCCCTTCTGGGTGAGGTGGACGCGTCGATCGCGCCTGCCTACATCGCCACCGGCGGATTCGACCCGCTCCGCGATGAGGGCGAGCATTACGCGGAGAAACTACGGCAGGCGGGCACGGAGGTGGTCCTGCACCGCGAAGCCGACCTCGTCCACGGCTATCTCAGCTTCTTCGCGCTCTCGACCCGCTTTCGAGCCGCGGCACTTGAGGCCGCAGAGGCCATCCGCAGCCGTCTGCACACAGCCTCCGACACGAAGAAGTAGCGTCCCTTCCTCCGATGCCGGGTCCAGGTCAGGGCCTTGTGGCGTGAGCATGTCTGCGGGGTTGGTGACACGCCTGTGATCGCTTGTGACACGGCGAGGCCCGCCAGGAACCGTTCCGACGGGGACCTCCGCGCGGAGCCGACCCGCCGCAGGAAGGCACTCCCCGGTGCGAAATACTCTCCCGATGGGTTCACGCACTTCCCCGATCAGTCAGCCGATCACGATACGGAGGGCCGTCGCGCGGGATGCCAAACGGCTCACGCGGCTCGTGCGTGGCTCAGGCGCCTACGCGGGTAAGTACGCAGCCGCAGTGGCGGGCTACCGGGTCGGTCCTGATTACATCGAGGCCCACCGCGTCTTTGTGGCCGTCGGCGCTGACGAGCATGGAGGCCGCGTTCTCGGGTTCTACTCGCTCGTCCTCGCGCCACCGGAGCTCGATCTGCTGTTCGTCGCCGACGAAGCGCAAGGACGGGGTATTGGACGGCTGCTCGTGGCGCACATGCAGTCCGAGGCTCGTGCCGCCGGGCTCGACCGTGTCCATGTCGTGTCGCATTCGCTTGCCGAGGACTTCTACCACCGTGTTGGTGCGGTGCGGACCGGGACCGCGTTTGCGAACCCGCCTGCCGTGCCGTGGGACCGTCCCGAATTCGAGTTTCGCCTTCCTTCGGAATGACGTGGTGTGCCGGTTGGCGGGGCACCGGCTTCGCCTGCATGGTGGCCGGCATGCAGGAGGTACCGAGTCCGCGTCCCAGCGCCGCGATCTGTCGGACACCGACTACGCCTACTCCTCGTCCTGTCCGTGCTTCCCCGTCGCCACCCCTTGATCACTTCTCGGAGAGGAGGAAACATCCGGTGTTCAGGTGTCGGAACTTCGGGGGCACTCCACTCCACCTGGAAAGAATCCCCGACGCTTGTACGGTGTTGAGTTGCATGATTCCAAGCATGGGGAGGGTACCGGCGTGACCGACGACAACGCCCGGGGCCGGACTCGGGTGAGGCGGGCGCGTCGCTGGCTCGTGGCGGCCTCCACAGTGGTCGCTGTCGCAGGGGGAGTGGCCACGGAGGTGCTGAACGCCGGCACCCACGAACAGTCTGTGGACCCAGGTGGGGCGGCTGAGTGGACCGAACCGGTGCAGAGCCCGTCACCGTCCTGTCATCCGTCGCCAGAGGCAGGGAGAGAGGCCGTCACGGAAGCCCGACCCGGTGATCGGGAGTTCGAAGTCGTGGCTGTCAGCTCCCTGTGTTCCGATTCGGAGAGCGATAATGAGTGACCGTTCAGGCCATGACCGACTCGAGCGGGCGTGGGAAAGGTTCAGCACGTGGCTGGGCGAGCATGCGCCGGTTTCGTGCGGCCTGCTGCGACCAGGTGCGGCAGATGCTCAGATCGACAGTGCCGAGCAGGCCATCGGCGTGCGGTTCCCGGCGGAACTGCGGGCGTTGTACCGGATCCATGACGGCGTGCGCGGCGTCGAGTTGGAGGAGTTCGGCGAGCAGCCCATCTCGCCCCGCGGAGATGATGATCCGTGGTATCGGCAGGCGAACGCGGTCGACTTCATGCCCACCGGCCAGGCGTGGCTTCCGCTGAGGCATGTGATCAGCGTGCACGGCGGGCCGCTGGAGATCATGGCCGGGGGGCGCGTGCCTTATGTGCCAGTGACAGCGAGCGCCAACGACGCGATGCTGAGCGGCACATATCTCGATCCGGCAACCGGTGTGCTGGGGACGTGGGCGGACGCGCAGGAGCTGAGCCCGCAAGGCGTGGGGCTGGCCGACTGGCTGGAGGACGCTGTTGCCGCCTTGGCCGAAGGGCGCCCCACGCGTGTCCTGGGGCTGCGGCCCTACCTGTCGCCGACGGGTGACGGACTCGGTTGGTACGAGGAGGACGTCATGCCCGAGGAAGACGGTTGGATGCCGGTCGCTGGTTGACTGGGGGCAGGCCCCCGGCCCGGGATGGTGGGATCGGGCCGGGGGCCTGGGATGTTCACGATCGGCAGGCGGTCACGGTCGCTGCGCGCACCTGACTACATCGGCGGCCGCATCGCAGTCCTGGAAGCCGTCGATGTCGACCCAGTAGGTGTCCTTGTCGAGCACCCGGAAGGTGGATGCGAAGGTTCCCCAGTGGGACATGGAGCCGGAGTTGACATTGCGGGACATCGATGATCGGCCGCACGTCTCCCCCCATGTCGGTGCGGCGAACCGTTCATCGTCGTAGAGCTTGTACGTTCCGGCGGTCGGCTCGGTCTCGTACGTCTGCACACACTCGCGTCCCTGCAGCGCGTCGGACACCGGCTTGGGGTTCAGGCCCCCCTCAGATGTCGGCATGCCCGCTGACTCGTACGTGGAGTTGAACGTGTACTCGTCGCAGGAACGGATGTCACTGTTGGACGAGGCCAGAGCGGGGTGCAGCACCGTCCTGGGGTGGTAGACCATCCTGTTCGCCGTGGCACCACGGCATACGCGGTAGCGGTTGGCGGTCTCGCTGCGCCCGGTCCCGGTGGCACCGGCCGTGTTGCGGGTCTTGGATGGCATGTAGTGCAGCGGCGTGACCGGCGTCTGCCCGAAGAACTCTGGTGTCAGTTTGTTCTGGATCAGCCAGGCGTGTGCTGCGGCGGACGGGTACCTCTTGGAGTTCATCGAGTAGCCGGGGCTGTAGTTCTTGATCACGCAGCCGCCGGCCCCGTACACCTTGTCGCAGCGCGCGGGGATGGCCGCCGGAGAGGTGCCGTGATTGTCCGTCACCACCATGTTCGGCGTGTCCGTGGTCAATATCCCTTGAATGAGCTGCGGAATCTCCCGGGACAGGTCCTTGTCCTTGGAGCCGGAGGCGTTGGCCACGCTGCCGTCCCATGTCGTTTCGGCGTTGCCCTGGGCGATGTGGGAATCCGCGCCGGACGTCCATGTGGGAGTGCGGCCTGTCTCCCAGTCGAAGCCCGTGTCGCTGTCCGCGCAGCCGCCGTTGACACATGAGGCCAGGATGTTGAACGCCAGGGCCTTGGGAGATGACGGCCACTGGTCCGTTATCCCGCTGGGGAGCGGCGTCATCTGAAGCCAGTGCTTGATCGTATTGCCCGTAGGATCGAGCTTGAACTGCCACATCAGCTCGAAGTCCTGGTAGTAGTCCTTCGTGCCGTTGTTGCCTTTGACGTTCCAGGAGAACAGCAGGCACGCCTCACTGCGGCGGATGAAGGACTTCTGGGCGGTGAGGGTCGTGTCGCACCAGGAGCTGTCAAGGATGGGGCCGGTGTATGCAGCGGCGCCCATTGGGGTGACGGTCTGCGTACTGGTCTTGCCGGTGTCGGCCTTCTGCTCGCGAGCCTTCTGCTTCTTGATCGCCTCAGCTGCCCTGGCGGTGCGCTTCTTCAACGGTGTGATGGTGATGGTGGCGTCGCCGGCCTTGGTCGTCCTCTGCTTCGGGGAAAGCAGGGCGGGCGCGTCCTGCTGGACGGTGCCCGAGCTGGTGACTGTGTTCCAGCCGTCCCAGCCGAACGCCGGGTAGGGGTTGTTCCAGTCGGCCGGGTCGGCTGCGGCCGGGTCTGGCTTGTTCAGGGTGATGTCGACCTTGTGGGCCCGGGTCGCAGGCGCAGTACCCGCAAGGAACCCGTACTCGTTGGTCGTCCCGACGTTGTCGGCGCGGTCGATGGCCCGGGTCTCGACGTGATGGGCGCCGTCGGTGGCGGGCGTCACCGCGAACGAGCCGGTCGTACCGGAGGTCGTCGAGGTGGTGTTGACCGTCCGCCATGTACCGCTTCCGGTTGCACCCGCGTCGGGATCGGGGTCCTCACCGTCCACTCGGTACTCGAGCCGGTTCGCATCATTGACGGTGGTTGCCGTCCACGTTCCAGCTTGTCCGGCGCCGCCACTGTAGCTGCCTTCGGGGTACTGGGCGGACGTCACGGGGGACGGCTCCCCGGGCTCCGTGGTGTCGACGACGAACTGCGTCCACGGTGACCAACCGAGGTTGTAGTGGGTGCCGTCGTAGGCGTTGGTCCGGAACTTGTAGGTCTTGCCGTCTTGGAGCTGACCTGCGGGGACGGTGACACTGGCCGGTGCGCCCGAGGCGACGAAGTCGGAGACGATCAGGCCCTCGCCGGCCGGGGTGGTGATGGGCGTGTTGGTGGCTGCGTCGTAGACCTGGAAGGTGCCGTTCACAGTGTCGCCGTCGGGGTCGGTGAAGGTGTCCCGCAGTGTCGGGGTCGTAGTGTTCACCGCCCATACACCGGCATACGACTTGAAAGGTGCCCCGGCCTGGCGGTCGGTACCGTCCGAGGGACGGTAGTTGTAGTTCACGGTCAGCTTCGGCTGGTTCGATGTGGCGTTGCCGGAGTTGACGCGCTTCCAGTCGCGGGTGTCGTCCGTGGCAGCGCGCAGGCCCATGAAGCCGCGTGTGACCTTCGCCGAAGCCCAGGCCTGGACGAGCGTGTCGACGTCGGCGTTGATCCACCCGTCGGGCTGGGTGCTGGTACAGCTCGGGTTGCCGCGGGTCTGCGTCGAGGAGTGGTACTGCTGGTTCCAGGTGGGCTGGTTGGTCCACCGCGACGACGTGGACGCCGCGGTGGTGTCCCAGATGGTCCACGACTGTGCGGTGCATTCTGTGTTGCCGGAGTGGAAGTTCCACAATGCCAGGTTCGTGTCGATGATCAACGCGTCCTGGATCGGCGTGGTGTTCCAGTGGATGAACGACCGCGCCACGCGTGTCGTGCCGTCGGCGTTGGTGGTGCCCGGGTTGCCGAAGTCGAGCTCGGTGTCGGCAGACCAGTCGACGGTCTCGCCGCGCTGCACGTAGGTGTCGAACGTGGACGCCAGCGCAGAGGTGGAGGGGTCAACTGTGACCGGGTACTTCGTCTTCGGGTCGGCGAGGAAGTCCGCGCTGGGCGTGACGACCAAGTCGATGCGACCGGTGCCCTTGTTCACGACCTTCATGTCGACGCGGGCCCGACGCGTGTGCTCGCCGGACTGCTTGTCCACCGAGGCGTCCCACATGACCGGCGCCGGCATCGTCGCGCGCCGGTCACCGGTCCTGGCATCGATGAATGTCAGCGATCCGTCCTTGTTCGCCTTGGCTTTGAGGCCCTTGGCCTTGACCGGCAGCGTGTAGGAGTAGGAACCGGAGGGCTTCTTGTCAATCTCCACGAACTGCTCGAAGCCGGTCCGTGTGGCCTCGACGATGACGTCAGCGCCGGGAACGGCCTCGCGATAGCGGGCCGTGGTGCCGTCCAGCTCCGGCGCGGGAAGACCGCCCTTCCACTGCAGCGTCACAGCCTGATCGCCACTGCCGAGAGTGACGAGATCGCGCGGGGCGGCGTCCTGCGCGGCGGCCAACGAGCGCGGCGCGGTACCGCCCTTACCCGCCAGGCGCAGCCCGTTGGGGTGCTCCTTCGCCTTCACGGTGCCGTCGCCGGCCCTGGTCAGGGTGACGTCGACCTTGCGCCACTTGCCGCCGCGCCAGACCCGCTCAGGTCCGGACGTCAGCTCGGTGGTCAGCGATCCGTCGGGGTTGGCGACGGTGTACGAGGTGGCCGTCGTCTCGTCGTAGGCGACGACCTTCTTGCCGGTCTTCTTCGCCTCGAGGATCGCCCACGCCTTCGATCCCTTGGCGTGCTGGGCGGCCCATTCCATGTCGGCCTTGAGGATGTCTGCCTTGGACGGCTGAGAAACCTTGGCTGGTTCGCCGGTGCCCTCCGCAGCGGGAGCCGCAGCGGCGTGGCTTGTGGCGGCGATGCCGGCCTCAGCGATGAGCAGCAGCGCGGCGGCCGCCGCGAGCCGGTTGCGTCGTCTGCGTCTTGGCGTGGTCGGTTGTCTGGATGGATACACGAAGTGCCGTGTCCTTCCTGATAGGTCAGCTCAAACGCCTGTGCGAGACCGCGCAGACGGGCAGGACCCTAGGAAGGAAGATCAATATCGATGAAGCTGATTTCAGGACACACGCGTGCGTCAACTGCCATGCTCGGAGGCGCGCTTGGCAGCAGTGGAGTGTGCAGTGCCAAACGTCGGATGGATCACAGCGGGTGCTCCGGGTAGCAGGCCGTCGGGAGCGGTGCAGTGCGCGAACCATGCACCTCCCGGCTTTGCGTGCCCCCATGGCACTGTGGCTTAAAAGTGATGTGATCAGCGTTACTTGCCGGGGGGTGTGACACTTCCTCGGTCTGATGCGCTGGATAAGGCCGGCCGCCCGCATGACGAGCTGCCTGAAACGAAAATCTCCTGAGGTCGGCTTCGAGGTTGTGCACCGCAGAGGCGACTCAGCGGCAGCCTCTGTCGCCGTGCGCAGGGGGTGACACCGCTGTCCAGCCTGGGTAACCGTCAGCTGTTCCGCGCCTGCGCGCGCCGCTCCTGATCACCATGGGAGACAACCCCGAACGGCTGAACACCGAGGCGTCCTTCGCTGCTTTGTGCGGAGTCAGTCCCATCGAGTACTCCTCCGGCCGTCGGAGCTCGCGTCCGCTCAACCGCGGCGGCGACCGGCAGGCCAACGCCGCCCTGCACCGCATCGTGTTCACCCGGCTGCGCTTCGATCCCCGCACCCAGGCGTACTACGAACGCTGCGCCCAGGAGGGGAGACCCGCCGTGAGATCATCCGATGCCTCAAGCGAAATGCCGCCCCAAGAGGTCTTCAACCCGGTCAGGAATCGAGCGTCCCCCCGTTATAGGGGCGTCCGTGATACGTGAGAGGGTCTGAGGCGTGAGTGAGACACCACCGAACACCCTGCAATACCGCTTTGACGGGCCAGAAGAGGCTCCCGTCCTGATCCTGGGTCCCTCACTGGGTACCACATGGCACATGTGGGACCGCCAGATCCCCGAGCTGATCAAGCAGTGGCGCGTCTTCCGGTTCGACATGCCGGGACACGGCGGCGCCCCGGCGTACCCGGCGGGCTCGGTCACGGACCTCACCACACGGCTGCTGACCACCCTCGAAGCGCTCGGCGTGCAGCGCTTCGGCTACGCGGGCTGCGCCCTCGGCGGCGCGGTCGGCATCGAGCTGGCCCTGCGCCACCCCGAGCGGCTCGCGTCCCTCGCGCTGATCGCCGCCTCGCCCCGCTTCGGCACGGCCGACGAGTTCCGGCAGAGAGGGGTGATCGTCCGGACGAACGGGCTCGACCCCATCGCCCGCACGGCCCCCGACCGCTGGTTCACCGGCGGGTTCGCCGCCGCGCAGCCCGCGATCACCGAGTGGGCCGTGCAGATGGTGCGCACCACCGACCCCGGCTGCTACATCGCCGCCTGCGAAGCGCTCGCCTCGTTCGACGTCCGGGCCGAGCTCGGACGCGTGGGCGTGCCCACCCTGGTCCTCGTCGGATCGGACGACCAGGTCACCGGCCCCGCCGAAGCCCGCACCCTGGTCGCCGGCATCCCGGACGCCCGCCTCGCCGTCGTCCCCGGCGCCTCCCACCTGGTTCCGGTGGAGCAGCCCGCGGCCGTCACGGACCTGCTGGTGCGGCACTTCTCCACCGCCTGGCAGCCCGCCTTCGAGACCTCCACCGGCCAGACCGCCCTGCCCGCGGCCGCCGTCAAGCCGGTCCTGTCCGCCGCCCCCGCCCAGCCCGTCCAGACCGGGCCCGTCGCCGAGATCGCCCCGGTCGTACCGCAGCAGCCCCAGGGACGGCCCGACCCCTACGACGCCGGGCTCAAGGTCCGCCGCGAAGTGCTGGGCGACGCGCACGTCGACCGGGCGCTGGCGCAGGCCGACGAGTTCTCCGGGGACTTCCAGGAATTCATCACCCGCTACGCCTGGGGCGAGATCTGGGACCGCCCCGGCCTCGACCGCCGCACCCGCAGCTGCGTCACCCTCACCGCCCTGGTCGCCGGCGGCCACCTGGACGAGCTGGCCTTCCACACCAGAGCGGCGCTGCGCAACGGACTCACCCCGGGCGAGATCAAGGAGGTGCTGCTCCAGGCGGCCGTCTACTGCGGCGTCCCGGCGGCGAACAGCGCGTTCAAGGTCGCCCAACAGGTCATCCGCGAGGAGACCACGCCCCAGGAGTGAGTGAGTCCGCGGGGGAGCGCGGAGGCAGGATGGAACCATGAAGCTCACGAAGAAGTCGCACTCCTGCGTCCGCCTCGAGAAGGACGGCCGCACCCTCGTCCTCGACCCCGGCGGGTTCAGCGAGGAGGACGCCGCGCTCGGCGCGGACGCGATCCTCGTCACCCACGAGCACCCCGACCACTTCGACGAGTTCCGGCTGCGCGCCGCGATGGAGGACAACCCGGCCGCGCAGATCTGGACCCTGAGGTCCGTCGCCGAGAAGATCTCCTCGGCGTTCCCCGGCCGCGTGCACACCGTCGGCCACGGCGACACCTTCACCGCCGCCGGCTTCGAGGTCCAGGTCCACGGCGAGCTCCACGCGGTGATCCACCCGGACATCCCGCGGATCACCAACGTCGGCTTCCTCGTCGACGGCGGCAAGGTCTTCCACCCCGGCGACGCCCTCACCGTCCCCGGCCACCGGGTCGAGACGCTGATGCTCCCGGTGATGGCCCCCTGGAGCAAGATCTCCGAGGTCATCGACTACGTCCGCGAGGTCAGGCCGCAGCGCGCCTACGACATCCACGACGCCCTGCTCACCGACCTGGCCCGCCCCATCTACGACCGCCAGATCGGGCAGCTCGGCGGCTCGGAGCACCTGCGGCTGACGCCGGGAGACTCCGCCGAGGTCTGAGGCTCCGGGGCACCGGGCCGCGTTGTCAGACCCGCCGGGTAGGTTGTGGGACATGCGCATCGCGACCTGGAACGTGAACTCGATCACCGCCCGCCTGCCGAGGCTCCTGGCCTGGCTGGAGAGCAGCGGCACGGACGTGCTGTGTCTCCAGGAGGCCAAGGTCGCCGAGGACCAGTTCCCGACGGAGCAGCTGCGCGAGCTGGGCTACGAGGCGGCGGTCCACGCGACGGGCCGGTGGAACGGCGTGGCGGTGCTGTCCCGCGTCGGCATCGAGGACGTCGTCAAGGGCCTGCCCGGCGACCCCGGTTTCGACGGCTCGGTGGAGCCCCGCGCCATCTCGGCGACGTGCGGCCCGCTCCGCGTCTGGTCGGTCTACGTGCCCAACGGCCGTGAGGTGGACCACCCCCACTACGCCTACAAGCTCCAGTGGTTCGAGGCCCTCAAGGCCGCCGTCGCCGGTGACGCGTCCGGCAGCCGCCCCTTCGCGGTGATGGGCGACTACAACGTGGCACCGACGGACGACGACGTCTACGACCGCGCGGCCTTCGAGGGCTCCACCCACGTCACCCCGGCCGAGCGAGCGGCCCTCGCCTCCCTGCGCGAGGCCGGTCTGTCCGACGTGGTCCCGCGGCCCCTCAAGTACGAGCACCCGTTCACGTACTGGGACTACCGCCAGCTCTGCTTCCCGAAGAACCGCGGCATGCGCATTGACTTGGTGTACGCCAACCAGCCGTTCACGAAGGCCGTCAAGGACGCGTACGTGGACCGCGAGGAGCGCAAGGGCAAGGGCGCGTCGGACCACGCGCCGGTCGTGGTGGACCTCGACGTCTAGAACTGCCTGATACCTGACCCACGCGACATCCCCTAGAGCAGCCGCAGGTCGACCGAGTCCGCCAGGGCCGCCAGCCCCGCGTCGCCCGGATGCAGATGGTCCCCGCTGTCGTACGCGGGCAGCATCCGGGACGGCCGCTGCGGGTCCCGGACCACCGCGTCGAAGTCGAGTACGCCGTCGAAGACCCCGCCGTCCCGGATCCACTCGTTCACCGCGACCCGCTCGGCGTCGACGGTGGCCGTGCAGCGCGCCTCGCCCTCGCACGGCAGGATCGTCGCCGCGAGCATCCTGAGGCCCCGGGCGTGCCCGCGTGCCGCCAGCTCGCGCAGACCCGCGATCACCTGCTCCGCCGAAGTGTCCCACCGCAGGTCGTTGATGCCTTCGAAGACGACGGCCGTACGGGCCGACGGCTGGGCGAGGACGTCCCGGTCGAACCGGTGCAGGGCGCTCACCCCGGCCGCGTCCGTGGACACCCCGTCGCCGGGATACCGGTCGGTGACCACGCGGTTGCCCGAGATGCCCTGGTTCAGTACGCCGTAGCGCGGGACCTCGGTCTGCTTCAGCAGCCGGCCGGCCAGCACGTCCGGCCACCGCCGGTTCGCGTCCACCGTGGACTTGTCGCCGTCGGTGATGGAGTCCCCGAGCAGCACGACGGACCCGGGTCCGCCGCTCACGTCGACCCCGGCGAGCAGCGGCCAGCCGGTGATCACCGATGTGTACGCGTCCGCGGAGCCGTCCGCCGCGTGGTCGCCCGGCCCGCTGACGTAGGACCGCTGCTGCGCGAGCCGGTGCACGGGCGCCGCCGCCACCGTGCCGGGCAGGTGGAAGCTCACCAGCAGGTCGGCGCCCGCCGGGACGGCGAAGCCCAGCGGATCGCTGTACGCCTGGGCCCCGGCCGGGAGCTCCACGCCCCCCGCGCCTCCGAAGGACAGCGGCACCGGCGTCCCGCGTGCCGCCGCGCCCGCCGCCTGCACCGCCACCGTCGCGCTGCCGATCCGTACCGGCGCCGCCGCGAAGGTGTTGTCGAACCGCACCCGCACCCGGGGACCACCGGCCGACGTGTGCACCACGAGCCGCAGCGTCCGGTCCGTCCAGGGCCCGACGGCGGTGTAGCCGGACGTGGACGTCGTCCAGCTGCCCGTCCAGCCCCGCGTCGCGGTCCGGACCGACACCGCGAAGACGTGCAGTCCGGCCGCGCGCGGCAGCCGGACCGAGGCGACCGGGCGCCCCGGCACCAGCGGCACCGTCACGACGTACAGGCGAGCCCGCTCGGCGAGTTGCCCGCCGGGCGTGTTGATGTGCGGCAGGGCCACCGCCTTCGTGGCGAGCGGCCCGGTGCGCCAGTCGGGCGCGGTCAGCCGGTACCCGGAGCGGGTGCCGTTCGCGTACGTGATCACGCCCGGGCCGCCCACTTCATTGCCGGAGGTGCCCGCCACCAGGAAGGCGAGGGCGTCCCCGCGCCCCGTGACGCGTACGTCCTGGCCGGCCGCGCGGACGTTGTCCGGCTCGCCGGGCTGCCGCCGCGGCCAGGTCAGCCGGGCTCCCTGAACGGTGAGGCCGCGGCCCGGCGTCCAGCCCGCGGCCGCGAGGTCCCGCGCCGACAGGGAGGCACCGGCACCGTCGAAGTCGGCCTGCTCGGGCTGTCCATCGTCGCTGACGGCGACGTTGTCGAACAGCCGCTCAAGCGGCACCGGCGCGGCCCGCCGCTCCTCGACGGCCTGCGCAGGCACCGCCGGCACCAGGGACCCGCACAGGGCCAGGACGATCAGGATCCCCCGGACACATCGGCGCACGGCCGACTCCTCCCCCTCATCGACACACGACGCAACAAGACGAAACGCAGGGACGGAACAGAAGACACGGCAAAAGCCGAGACGGACGAGGCACGACGCACGGTGAAACTAGGGAGACGGCAGAGGCACGTCAACGAGCCCTGCGCGAACTCGGCGTGAACTTGTCAGGTACCGGCGGGCCCGCGCGCCTGTGGTGCGTACGGCGGTACGAATGACACGCTGGGCTTATGAACATCCCTTTCCTGGGCAACCGGCGCCGGAAGCTCGGGGTTCCCGATCCGGCAGGCATCGCGGAACTCCTTGCCGAGTGTGAACTGCTCCGCTCCCAGGCGTCCCGGGCGGGTGTCCGGCTGGACGACTCGGCGGCCTCGCTGGAGGCGCTGGACCAGCTCGTGCCACTCTGGCGGGACGACGAGGAGACCCTGACCTGGCTCGGCAACGACGCCGGGCTCTACCTGGGCACCGTCATCGTGCGCACCGTGCCCGGAGCGGCCTGGGAGATCCGGTCCGACGGGCAGCCCGTCGTGCGGCTCGCCTCCGGCCGGGAGTTCGACGTCGTGGACTCCGGTCACGAATGGGCCGCGAACGGCGTGCCCGAGCTGTCCCAGCTGTACGCAGAAGTCGCGGAGGCGTGAGACTGGTCTTCAGAACCCTTGATCCTCAGAACCGCTGATCCTCAGAACCTTTGGCCCAAAGTCCGCCGTAAATACGGCTAATGATCGAAAAGTGCGTGTCGCCGTTCAAGTCCGATCTTGCCTGGATACGTTGCGGCAACCACCACACAGCTGAGAGTGAGTAGGGCTGAGCATGGCCGTCGATCCGCTGATCGAGCTGCGTGACGTCAACAAGCACTTCGGGGAGCTGCATGTCCTCCAGGACATCAACCTCACCGTCGGCCGGGGGGAGGTGGTCGTGGTCATCGGCCCGTCGGGGTCGGGAAAGTCGACACTGTGCCGGGCGATCAACCGTCTGGAGACCATCGAGTCCGGACAGATCATCCTCGACGGGCAGCCGCTGCCGGAGGAGGGCAAGCCCCTCGCGCGGCTGCGCGCCGACGTCGGGATGGTCTTCCAGGCGTTCAACCTCTTCGCCCACAAGACCGTCCTGCAGAACCTCTCCCTGGGGCAGGTCAAGGTGCGCGGGCGCAAGAAGGAGGACGCCGACAAGCGCTCCCGTGAACTGCTCGACCGGGTCGGCGTCGCCGACCAGGCGGACAAGTACCCGGCGCAGCTCTCCGGCGGCCAGCAGCAGCGCGTGGCCATCGCCCGCGCACTGGCCATGGAGCCCAAGGCGATGCTCTTCGACGAGCCGACCTCGGCCCTCGACCCGGAGATGATCAACGAGGTGCTGGAGGTCATGAAGCAGCTGGCCCGCGACGGCATGACCATGATCGTCGTCACGCACGAGATGGGCTTCGCCCGCTCGGCCGCCAACCGCGTCGTCTTCATGGCCGACGGCCGGATCGTCGAGGACCGCACCCCCGACGAGTTCTTCACCAACCCCACCAGCGACCGTGCCAAGGACTTCCTCTCCAAGATCCTCAAGCACTGAACGGCGGGGCTCCGGACGGCTCATCGCGTCGGACCTCGACTACGATGTGCCCTTCATCCCTGTCGGAGAGGGGGACTTCGCCGAATTCCGCCGATCCCGCCCGGGGTGAGCAGACCGCCCGCCCGCTCCGCGGGCCACTCCCGCCGGGTGCGGCCCCCACGGCCCTGTCGGCCACGGGGGCGGCGGTTCACATCGGCCAGGCCCGTCCGGCAGCAGCCGGAGATCACTGCTCGCGCAGCGGAACCGACACGTACGACGGGTCGTTCGCCGGCGAGGAGAAGGTCAGCTGCGCGCCGGACGGGTTGTGCTCGATGTAGAGCGGGTCGACCGTGTCGACGACCAGGGCGAGGCGGTGCTCGGCCGGGACGTCGTAGGCCGTGGAGTACAGCTCCAGGTCGACGCCGAACGGCTTTCCGGGGGTGCGCCCGTGGAAGGTGTACGGCGCGTGGGAGACCAGCTTGCCGAGGCCGAGCGGCCCCACGTCGTACAGGTGGGCGACGAGGGTGCCGCTCTCCTTGGTCGGGGTGAGGGTCGTGTGCAACTTCACCGTCCCGCGGACCCGTTGGGCCGTGGCGTACTTCTCCGACTGCCACACGGCGGCCCAGCGGCGGGGGAGCAGCGGGATGGAGGCGATCGGGGGAAGCTGGGCCACCTGGTCGAGGATGCTGGACAGGAAGACGACCCCGCCGTCGGCCCCCGAGTTCACGTTGGTGCGGATCGTGGTCGTGCCCGCGAGGTCGATCTTCCGGTTCGTCGCGGCGACCGACTTCCAGTCGGGGTAGCCCTCGTAGCCGCCCGTGGAGCGGGACTTGAGCTGGACGGGCTGCTCCCGGTCGATGCCGTTGTCCTCGCCCCTGAGGTGGTGGTCGAACCAGCGCTCGGTGTCCTTCCATACGTCGTTGGGCAGTCCGAACAGGCCGGTCAGCTCGGCGGTGGCGTGGTCCCCGGGGCGCATCTCCAGCCGCTTCGGGCCGGTCAGCTTCTCGTAGAAGTCGGCGTACTGGTTGGGCGGGAAGATCGTGTCGCCCCAGGCGTTGGCGAGCATGACCGCCGTGCCGTTGTTGTTGATCCGGTCGACGTAGGTCGCAGCGGAACGTTTCTTCCCCCAGGCGATGAGCTCCGGCTCCTTCGCCAGGTTGGAGGCGTAGAAGTCGTCGAAGGTCTGCCGGAGTTCGGCGCTCTGGCGGCCCGTCACCAGGCTCGCGCCGTCCAGTAGGGCGGACGCCTGGACGTGCTGGGTGCGGCCGGCGTAGATCGAGTCGATCAGGTCCGCCCAGCCGCTCAGCGAGGCGACCGCGCGGACCCGCTTGTCGTGCGCGGCGGTGAGCAGGCTGATGCCGGCGCCGTAGGAGACGCCCGCCATGCCGATGTGCCCGGCGTCCGAGGGGGTGTTGGCGAGCGCCCAGTCGATGACCTTCGAGGCGTCGGCCACGTCGGGCGGGCCCGCGACTTCTATCTCGCCGCCCGACTGCCAGAAACCGCGCACGTTGTAGGTGACGACGACGTACCCGGAGTCGGCGAGCTTCTGGGCCTGGGCCAGATACTCCACCTGGGGCAGCCCCCAGCTCGTGGGCATGACGAGCAGCGGGTAGCGGTGCGTGCCGTCGGCTCCGGCCGGGGTGACGACGTTTGCCTTCAGGACGGTGCCGCCGTCGCCGGTGATGTCGACGAACCGGATCGGGTTCGGCGTCGCCTGGGCGGTGGGGGCGAGTCCGAGGGCTGTGCCGGCGACCAGGGTCGCCGAGACGGCGCCTACGGCGGTGGTGCGCAGGGCCTTGCGGTGGAGTCCCACGGGTCACTCCTCACTCGTGTCAGTGCAAAGTGACCAGACGGTAACCTCACCCCCTTACCCGGGGTAACCCGTCGGTAAGTTACGTGCCAGTAACGATTGTTGAGAAGTGGAGGACTTCAGGAGGCCCGGTGGCTGTTGCGTGGAGCCTGCGCGGGCAGCGGCGTCTGTGCCGCGCGCGTCACGTCCTCCACCAGTTCGACGACGTCCGGCCCGTACGCCTGCGAGTTGATCACCTTCAGCAGCAGCACGAACGAGTTGTTGCCGTACTTGCGGGACAGCCGCTCGTGGTTGCGGGCGAGGTAGCGGGTGGTGGCCTGGTTGGTGATCGACGTCTGGCCGCAGAAGAGGAAGACGGGACGGGTGTGCGGGCTCCGCTCCGCGGTGAGCCGGGCGAGCAGCGCGTACTCCTCCCTGCCGTTCTCCACGCGGTAGCGCTCGGAGCCGATCAGGAACGAGCCCCGGTCCGGGCTCGGTTCGGCGTCGACGTTCACCCGCACACCGGGCAGCAGGGAAGACAGGTGGGCCGCCATACGGCGGTTGGACGCCGGTCCGCCCACACAGAACTCGGTGCGCTCCCCGAAGCCCTGACGTGCCGTGTCGTGCGGCAGGATCTGGGCGTGGGCGTTGCAGTCCTTGATCAGCGCGGCGAGTTCGAGCAGCGCGAACACGTCGTAGCGCATCACGGCGAACTCGGGCCCCGCGGCGCCCCGGTTCACCACCAGCAGCGATTCCGAGTTGTCGGGCAGTCCGAAGAAGGCCTGCTTCCGGCGGAGCTTGCGCTTCCACAGGTAGGTGCGGGCCACCCAGCCGAGCGCTGCGCTGATGCCCGCCGCGACCACACCCAGGACGATGTTGCGCACGTCGTCATTCATGGGCGCGCATGGTAGCGGGCCCGACGCACCGGTGTTCGAGGCATTCCTGACGCGGCCATGGCTATGAATTAAGCTGCGCGGACGGCCTTTGACTGGAGGTGCGGATGCGTCGCCCTGTCGCACGGAATCTGACGGTCCTGGCGGTTTCTGCCGCCGTGGTGGTGTCGGTGGGAGGGGCGGCGCCGCCCGCCGCACAGAGCACCGGCGGTGAGAAAACGCCCCTGGCCGTCGGCTACGGCGGCGCCGTCTCCAGCGTCGACCGGGACGCCTCCGCGGCCGGGATCGAGGTCCTGCGCAAGGGCGGCAACGCCGTCGACGCGGCCGTCGCCACGGCCGCCGCGCTCGGCGTCACCGAGCCCTACTCGGCCGGCATCGGCGGAGGCGGCTACTTCGTCTACTACGACGCCAAGTCCCGTACGGTCCGCACCATCGACGGCCGGGAGACCGCCCCGCTGACCGCCGACAAGAACCTGTTCGTCGAGAACGGCAAGCCCGTCCCCTTCGCCCAGGCCGTCAGCAGCGGCCTGAGCGTCGGCACCCCGGGCACGCCCGCCACCTGGCAGACGGCGCTCGACCGGTGGGGCAGCAAACGGCTCGCGAGCGTCCTGAAGCCGGCCGAGCGGCTCGCCCGGGACGGTTTCACGGTCGACGAGACCTTCCGCTCGCAGACGGCGTCCAACGAGACCCGCTTCCGCTACTTCCCCGACACCGCCGAGCTGTTCCTGCCCGGCGGGCGGCTCCCCGTCGTCGGCTCCACCTTCAAGAACCCCGACCTCGCCCGCACCTACGCGGAGCTGGCCCGCAAGGGCGTAGGCGCCCTCTACCGCGGGGACATCGGCCGGGACGTCGTCGACACGGTCAACAAACCGCCCGTCGACCCCTCCTCCGGCTGGAACGCCCGCCCCGGCGACCTGTCCGAGAGGGACCTGGCCGCTTACCGCACCAAGCTCCAGGCACCCACCAGATCCTCGTACCGCGGCCTCGGCGTCTACTCCATGGCACCGTCCTCCTCCGGCGGTACGACGGTCGGCGAGGCGCTCAACATCCTGGAGCGGACCGACCTGTCGAAGGTGAGCCAGGCGAAGTATCTGCACCGCTACATCGAGGCCAGCCGGATCGCCTTCGCGGACCGGGGCCGCTGGGTGGGCGACCCGGCCTTCGAGGACGTACCGACGAGGGAACTGCTGTCCCAGCGGTTCGCCGACTCACGCGAATGCCTGATCAAGGACGACGCGGTGCTCACGAGCCCTGTGGCGCCGGGTGATCCGCGCGACCCGAAGGCGTGCGGCTCCGGTGGTACGGCCGCTCCGACGACGTACGAAGGCGACAGCACGACGCACCTGACGGTGGCCGACAAGTGGGGGAACGTCGTCGCCTACACCCTCACGATCGAGCAGACCGGTGGCAGCGGGATCACCGTGCCGGGGCGGGGGTTCATCCTTAACAACGAGTTGACGGACTTCTCCTTCACCCCGGCGAACCCCGCGGTGCACGACCCGAACCTGCCGGGGCCGGGGAAGCGGCCGCGGTCGTCCATGTCGCCGACGATCGTTCTCGACCGGCACGACAAGCCCGTGGTGGCGCTGGGGTCGCCGGGTGGGGCGACCATCATCACGACGGTTCTGCAGACGCTCACCGGGTTCCTCGACCGGGGGTTGCCGCTCGTCGACGCGATCGCGGCGCCGCGGGCCAGTCAGCGGAATGCTGCGCAGACCGAGCTGGAACCGGGGCTGTACGACAACGCCGGGTTGAGGAAGCAGTTGGAGGCCATCGGGCACTCCTTCAAGTCGAACCCGGAGATCGGTGCGGCTACGGGGGTTCAGCGGCTGCCAGGTGGGAAGTGGCTGGCCGCGGCCGAGACCGTGCGGCGGGGTGGTGGATCGGCCATGGTGGTGCGGCCTGTGCGTTGAGTTCCGCCTGACAGGTGCGTGGGGGCTGGTCGCGCAGTTCCCCGCGCCCCTGTCAGGGCGTTGCACTCGCCTGCGTTTGGAAACTCAAGTGGCCGTCCTCCACGTCCACCGTCACCCGGCCGCCCTCCGCGACCCTGCCGTCCAGCAAGAGCCGGGACAGTTCGTTGTCCACCTCGCGCTGGATCGTGCGGCGCAGCGGGCGGGCGCCGTACTCCGGCTGGTAGCCGTGGTCGGCCAGCCATTCCACCGCTCGGTCGGTGAAGGTCACCGAGATGCCCTTGCTCTGCACGAGGGACCTGGTGCGGTCCAGCAGGAGGTCGGTGATCCGGCGGAGCTGTTCCGTGCTGAGCTGGCGGAAGACGACGATCTCGTCGATGCGGTTGAGGAACTCGGGGCGGAAGTGCTCGCGCAGGGGGCGCAGGATCTGTTCGCGCCGGGCCTCCTCGTCCGCGTCCGCGCCGCCCGACGCGAAGCCCACGGAGGCGCCGCGGCGGGTGATCGCCTCGGAGCCGAGGTTGCTGGTCATCACGATGACGGTGTTGGTGAAGTCGACCGTGCGGCCCTGGGAGTCGGTGAGGCGGCCGTCGTCGAGGACCTGGAGCAGGATGTTGAAGACGTCCGGGTGGGCCTTCTCCACCTCGTCCAGCAGGAGCAGCGAGTACGGGTGCCGCCGTACGACCTCGGTGAGCTGACCGGCCTCCTCGTGGCCGACGTAGCCGGGCGGGGCGCCGACCAGACGGCTGACCGTGTGCCGCTCCTGGTACTCGCTCATGTCGAGGCGGACCATGCGGTCCTCGCTGCCGAACAAGGCCTCGGCGAGCGCCCGGGCCAGCTCGGTCTTGCCGACGCCGGTCGGGCCGAGGAACAGGAAGCTGCCGATCGGCCGGTCGGGGCTGGCGAGCCCGGCGCGGGATCGCAGCACCGCGTCCGAGACGACCCGCACGGCCTCGTCCTGGCCGACCACCCGCTCGTGCAGATGCTCCTCCAGGCGCAGCAGGCGGTCCTTCTCCTCCTGGGTGAGGCTGCTGACCGGGATGCCGGTCTGCCGGGACACCACCTCGGCGATCGCCTCGGCCTCGACCACCAGGTCCTGGCCCTCGTCGATCTCGTGGTCGCCGCCCGCCTGGGTGATCCGCAGCTTCAGGTCCATGATCCGGTCGCGCAACTGGGTGGCCTGCTCGTAACTCTCGTCCGCGACCGCCTGGTCCTTGTCCCGGATCAGCTGCTCCAGCTCCCGCTCCATGCCCCGTACGTCGGTGCCCTTGGTGCGGGCGCGCAGCCGGACCCGGGCACCGGCCTGGTCGATCAGGTCGATCGCCTTGTCGGGCAGCCGCCGGTCGGTGAGGTAGCGGTCGGACAGCTCCACGGCGGCGACCAGCGCCTCGTCCGTGTAGCGGACCTGGTGGTGGGCCTCGTAGCGGTCCTGGAGGCCGCGCAGGATCTCGATCGCGTCCGCCGCGGTCGGTTCCGGCACCATGATCGGCTGGAAGCGGCGGGCCAGCGCCGCGTCCTTCTCGATCCGGCGGTACTCCTCCAGCGTGGTGGCGCCCACGATGTGCAGCTCGCCGCGGGCGAGGGCCGGCTTGAGGATGTTCCCGGCGTCCATGGAGCTGCCGTCGCCGCCACCGGCACCGGCGCCCACGACCGTGTGCAGCTCGTCGATGAAGATGATCAACTGCTCGGAGTGGGCGCGGATCTCGCCGACGATGTTGTTCATCCGCTCCTCGAAGTCACCCCGGTAGCGGGTGCCCGCGACCACGCCCGTCAGGTCCAGGGCGACCACACGGCGCCCGGTCAGCACATCGGGCACGTCCCCCTCGGAGATGCGCTGCGCCAGCCCCTCCACGATGGCGGTCTTGCCGACGCCCGCGTCACCGATCAGCACCGGGTTGTTCTTGCCGCGGCGGGAGAGCACCTCGACGGTCTGCTCGATCTCCTCGTCCCGGCCGATCACCGGGTCGATACGGCCCTGCCGGGCCAGTTCGGTGAGGTCACGGCCGTACTTGTCGAGGGTCGGCGTGTTCGTCGGGCGCGGCCGCTCGGCCTGGGGGGCCTCCGGCGCCTCGGGCGGGTTGGAGGGGGCGAAGCGGGCCGCGTTCAGGATGTGCCCGGCGGCCGAGTCGGGGTTCGAGGCCAGGGCGCTGAGCACGTGTTCCGGCCCGATGTAGCCGTAGCCGCGGGCCCGGGCCATGTCGTGCGCGTCCAGCAGGGCGCGCTTGGCGGCCGGGGTGAGGGAGAGCGCGGTCGGCGGCGGTGCGTCGTCCGGGGTGTGCTGGGCCGGGCCCGACCGCTCGTCGATCTGCGACGCCAGCGAGTCGGGGTTCGCGCCGGCCTTGGTCAGCAGAGTCCTGGTGGGCTCGGTGGCCAGCGCCGCCCGCAGCAGGTGTTCCGTGTCGAGGTCCCGGCTGCCGTGCTCGGCGGCGTACTGGGCGGCGCCGCGGACGAGCTCCCGGGCCGGCTGGCTGAGCAGCCGGCCGATGTCGATCTGCCGGGGACCCGGACGCGGTCCGCCGAAGAAGCGTGCGAGGAATTCTCCGAAGGGATCCGAGCCGTAGCCCTCCGGGCTGGTGAAGCCGCTGCTCATGGGCCTTCCGTTCCCGGCGTCCCCGGCGCGCGGGCGGGGGACGCCCTCGCTGGTCGACGTGCCGGGGTCGGGTAACCCGGGTGGCAGCCGGTTACACCTGGGGCGCGCTCGTAGAACACCTTCGCACGATCGTGGACAAGGGGCACCTTCGGGGCGTAGCTGGGCAATCCCGGCGGATCTCGGCGTGCGGTCAGGAATCAGCGTGCGGTCAGGAATCAGCGTGCGGTCAGGAATCAGCGCGCGGTCAGGAATCAGCGCGCGGTCAGGAATCAGCGTGCGGTCAGGATCCTCGGCCCCGCGTCCGTGATCGCCACCGTGTGCTCCGCGTGGGCCGCGCGGGAGCCGTCGTCCGTCATCAGGGTCCAGCCGTCGGGGGCCGGGTGAAAGGTGTCGATGCCGCCCGCGATGACCATGGGTTCGATCGCCAGCGCCATGCCGTGCCTCAGGCGCATGCCGCGCCGCGGGCGGCCCTCGTTCGGCACCCCTGGGTCCTCGTGCATCCGGCGGCCGATGCCGTGGCCGCCGAAACCGTCGGGGATGCCGTAACCCGCGGCACGGCAGACGGTGCCGATCGCGTGGGCGATGTCGCCGATGCGGTTGCCGACGACGGCGGCCTCGATGCCGGCCGCGAGGGCCCGCTCGGCGGTCTCGATCAGGCGCAGGTCGGCCTCGCGCGGGGTGCCCACGACGAAGCTGAGCGCGGAGTCGCCGACCCAGCCGCCCAGTTCCGCGCCGAAGTCGATGGAGACCAGGTCGCCGTCGCGCAGCCGGTAGCGGGTCGGGATGCCGTGCACGATCGCGTCGTTGACCGAGACGCAGAGGACGGCGGGGAAGGGGGTGGGTGCGAAGGACGGCCGGTAGCCGAGGAAGGGCGAGGTCGCTCCCGCCTCGCGCAGCACGTCATGCGCCACCTCGTCCAGCTCCAACAGGGAGACGCCCACGTCAGCGGCCTTCTGTGCGGCCGTCAGGGCGCGGGCGACGACCTGGCCCGCCTCGTACATCGCGTCGATGGAGGTGTCTGTCTTCAGCTCAACCATGCCAATTACTATACCGGTATTAGAATGGGGGCATGGTGCGCACCCCTCTCACCCCCGAAGAGCGCGAACGCGGCGAGCGGCTCGGCCGGCTCCTGCGTGCGGCGCGTGGCGACCGGAGCATGGCGGAGGTCGCCGCGCGTGCGGGCATCTCCCCGGAGACGCTCCGGAAGATCGAGACCGGGCGGGCTCCGACCCCGGCCTTCTTCACGGTGGCCGCGCTGGCGGGCACGCTCGGGCTGTCGATGGACGAACTGGCCGGGCAGTGCGTGCTGGTGCCGGTCTGACGGCGATGAGGCTCCTGCGCCCCGTGTGAAAACTCCCCGTAGCACCGCTGTAACACGACTGGTGTTGCCTACTGACCGGAGTGCTCCGGTCTAGCGGGAGTTGAGCGATGGCGGCGGATCGGCTCCCGGATGTAGTACGGGAGTTCGCGCATTACCTGGACGGTCTGCTGGCACGCCTGGACCCGTCCGGGGGTTGGTGCGCGGTCTTCTGGCAGCGTGACCCCGAGGGCATGCGGGCCTGTCTCGACGGGCGTGAGATGCCGCCCTGGGACGTGGTCGAGGCGCTGTTGCAGGACCTCGCCGGGCAGTACGGCCCGGGGGGCGCGGGCCCGGAGACGGAACGCGCCCGGTCCCTGCATGCCGCCGCGCTCGCCGCGTACGACGCCGGGCCCGGCGGCCGCGACGCCCTCCGGGACCGGCTCGACGTCATGCTCCGCGAGCAGAAATACGCCGCCGAACGCCAGGCGGACCTGATCCGCCTCCTCGCCACCGCCGCCACCCGCGAGGAGGCCGACGCCCTCCGCCTCGACTTCGCCTGGGCCCACGACGACCACGAGCGCGCGACAGCGCGCTGCGCGGAACTCCGGGCGCGGATGGCCGACTTGGACCGCCGCGAGCGGGACGTGCCCCACTCGGCGTGGGGTTCCGGGGACGGACGGGACGCCGGCGTGCCGGGGGCCGCCGCGGGTGTGTCCGGCGGCGCGGGCGCGGCGAAGGACGCGGCCCCAGGCGGACGGCGCGGCCCGCGCGGCGGCTCTTCGGACGACGACGGCACGTGGTCGGGCGCATGGCGCAGGCCGAACGGCGGAGGCTTCGCGGCGGCGGACGGGGATGCGCGACCAGGGCCCGGCACGGGGGCGAGTCCCGGTGCGGCGGCGGATGGTGGTCGGCCGGCAGGGGGTCGTGCGTATACGGATGACTGGCCGGTATCGGGCGGTGGTCGTGAGCATGCTGATGCTGGTCCGGCGTTTGGCGGTGGTCGTGGCTATGAGGGTGGTGGCCCGGCGTCGGACAGCACCCGCGGCCATGAGGGTGGCGGCCCGGTATCGGACCGGGGCCGTATGCGATCAGCCCCTGGCGGCCCGTACGACCCCGGGGCACCTGCCACGCCGGGGCACCGCGAGGAGCCGCCGTCAGCCGTGACGGGTTCCGCCGGTCGTCACGACCCCCGGCACGCGGACACGAGCGCGGAGACGGAACGCCGGGCCGATGACCAGGGCCGTGCGTATCAGGCGGGCGGGACCACGTCCCGGGAAGAGACGTCCGGTGGCTTCGCGGCTCCGGGTGGGCGGGCGGATGCCCGTGGCGGTGAGTATGCAGCGGGCCGGGCTGCCTCTGGGGAAGCCGGGGCCGGTGGCGCGTCCGGTGGTTTCGCGACGGCTCCGGGCGGCCGGGCCGAGGCCCAGGACCGTGCGTATCCGGCGGGCGGGGCCGTCTCCCGGCCGGCCGCGGTCGGCCACGCCGCCGACGCCCTCCAGGGCGGCCCTGGTCATACCGACCGCACCTCATGGGAAGCCGCCACTGGAAACTCGCCCGCCGCCCCGCCCCCAGTCGGTTCCGAACCCACGGCCCCCCAGCCCGTCACCCCCAAGCAGCGCAAGCGCCGCCGCGGCGGTGCCCGGTTCGCCGGGATGGTCGAGGAGGACGCCGCACCCGTCGCCGTGCCGCCCGCTGCCGTGCCGCCGCTCCCCGAACCCGCCCCCGTGACCGGCCGCCGTAAGCCGCGCGGTGCGCGGTTCGCCGGGGCCGCCGAAGAGGTGCGGGAGGAGCGGACGGAGCCGCGGGTCGCGGCCGACGGTGGGGCGGAGCGGAGGGACGTCGTGCAAGCCGTCGAGGCGCTCGCGCGGCTGCGGAAGGAGGGGCGCAGCGGCGAGGCGCACGCCCTGCTGGTCGAGGCCGCGACCTGGGCCCCGGCCCGGTTTCCGCTGCTCGCGCACGAGCTGGAGCGGGCCGGACTGGGTGCGGACTGGCAGACCCTGCTCTGGGAGGCCGCCTCGCTGCCCGCCGGGCGGCTGGTCGCCGCGGCGGACGCGCTGGGCGCGGCAGGCCGCGCGGCAGACGGGCGGCAGATCCTGCGGCAGGGAGTCGCCCGGCCCCCGGGCGAGATCGGCCAGGCCGTCCTCGGACTCGTCGCCGAGGGGCGTCACCGCGAGGTGCGGGCGCTGCTCGACGCGTACGTCAGAGCCCGCACCCCCGAGGAGGCGGCCCGCAGCGCCGAGCCCGGCCCGCAGACCCTCGTACCGCTCCTGCTGGAGGCCGCGCAGGGCGTGTCGGACGAGCGCCGCTGGGACCTCCTGCACGCCCTCCGGGTCGCCGGATTCCCCGCCTGACCGGGGAGGCCGTGCCCCCGGCGACTCACCCACAGGAGTGCGAATCGCGCCCGGCACCGCGGGTTGGCGACGATGGTCTTGGCAAGCCCGTGCGGGAGGCTTACGTTCGTGGCTCTACGGCTCGCTTCTACGGGCGTAGAGGCGCTGACGTCGCGTCGAAGGAGCAGCTCATGGCCAACGTCGTACGTGCCGCCCTGGTCCAGGCCACCTGGACCGGCGACACCGAGTCCATGGTGGCGAAACACGAGGAGCACGCCCGCGAGGCGGCCCGCCGGGGCGCGAAGATCATCGGTTTCCAGGAAGTCTTCAACAGCCCCTACTTCTGTCAGGTCGAGGAGCCGGAACACTACCGCTGGGCCGAGCCCGTCCCCGACGGGCCGACCGTACGGCGCATGCGGGCCCTCGCGCGCGAGACCGGCATGGTGATCGTCGCGCCGGTGTTCGAGGCGGAGCAGCCCGGCTTCTACTACAACACCGCGGCCGTGATCGACGCCGACGGCACCTACCTCGGCAAGTACCGCAAGCACCACATCCCGCAGCTCAAGGGCTTCCGCGAGAAGTTCTACTTCAAGCCCGGCAACCTCGGCTGGCCCGTCTTCGACACGGCGGCCGGCAAGGTCGGCGTCTACATCTGCTACGACCGCCACTTCCCGGAGGGCTGGCGGGAGCTCGGCCTGGCCGGCGCCCAGCTGGTCTACAACCCCTCCGCCACCCACCGGAGCCTGTCGTCCCACCTGTGGCGGCTGGAGCAGCCCGCGGCGGCCGTCGCCAACGCGTACTACATCGCCGCGATCAACCGCGTAGGCCAAGAGGAGTACGGCGAGAACGACTTCTACGGGACGAGCTACTTCGTCGACCCCCGCGGGCAGTTCGTGGGGGACCTCGCCAGCGACGGCCAGGAGGAGCTCGTGATCCGGGACCTGGACCTCGACCTCATCGAAGAAGTGCGGCAGACGTGGGCCTTCTACCGCGACCGCCGCCCCGACGCCTACGAAGGACTGGTGCAGCCGTGACCGACGACCTGCTGGGCCGCCACCGGGCCGTGCTCCCCGACTGGCTCGCCCTCTACTACGAGGACCCGCTCGAGATCACCCACGGCGAGGGCCGCCACGTCTGGGACGCCCACGGCAACCGGTACCTCGACTTCTTCGGCGGCATCCTCACCACGATGACCGCGCACGCCCTGCCCGAGGTGACCAAGGCGGTGAGCGAGCAGGCCGGGCGGATCGTCCACTCCTCGACCCTCTACCTCAACCGGCCGATGGTCGAACTCGCCGAGCGGGTGGCCAAGTTGAGCGGCATCCCGGACGCCCGCGTCTTCTTCACCACCTCCGGGACCGAGGCCAACGACACCGCCCTGCTGCTGGCCACGGCCTACCGGCGCAGCAACACGATCCTGGCCATGCGCAACAGCTACCACGGCCGCTCCTTCAGCTCGGTCGGCATCACCGGCAACCGCGGCTGGTCCCCGACCTCGCTGTCCCCGCTCCAGACGCTCTACGTCCACGGCGGGGTGCGCACCCGCGGCCCGTACGCCTCCCTCGGCGACGACGACTTCATCGCGGCCTGCGTCGAGGACCTGGTGGACCTGCTCGGGCACACCCGCGCGCCGGCCGCGCTGATCGCCGAACCCATCCAGGGCGTCGGCGGCTTCACCTCACCGCCGGACGGGCTGTACGCCGCCTTCCGCGAGGTGCTGCACGAGCGCGGCATCCTGTGGATCGCCGACGAGGTGCAGACCGGCTGGGGCCGCACCGGCGAGCACTTCTGGGGCTGGCAGGCCCACGGGCGGAACGGGCCGCCCGACATCATGACCTTCGCCAAGGGCATCGGCAACGGCATGTCCATCGGCGGTGTCGTCGCCCGCTCCGAGATCATGAACTGCCTGGACTCCAACAGCATCTCCACCTTCGGCGGCACCCAGATCACCATGGCGGCGGGCCTGGCCAATCTCAACTACCTGCTGGAACACGACCTCCAGGGCAACTCCCGGCGCGTCGGCGGCCTGCTCATCGAGCGGCTGCGGGCCGCCGCCGCGCAGGTGCCGGCCGTACGGGAGGTGCGCGGCCGCGGGCTGATGATCGGCATCGAGATCACCAAACCGGGGACCGACGAGGCCGACCCGCAGGCCGCCGCGGCCGTCCTGGAGGCGGCCCGCGAGGGCGGTCTGCTGATCGGCAAGGGCGGTGGCCACAACACCAGCTCGCTGCGCGTCGCCCCGCCGCTGTCCCTCAACGTCGCGGAGGCCGAGGAGGGCGCCGCGATCCTCGAGAACGCTCTGAGGAGCATCCAGTAGCAGTGACCTGAGACAAGGGAAGTCCGCCATGACCACCACCCCGGACATCTGGGAGCCCCTGGAACCGGCCCTGTCGGTCCGCCAGGTCCTCACCCTTGAGCGGGTGCTCGCCGGGGAGCCCGAGGTGGTGGCCGGCGCGAGCCATCTCGACCGGCCGGTGCGCTGGGTGCACGTCGCCGAGGCCGCCGACGTCGGCGTGATGCTCAGCGGCGGCGAGATGGTCCTCACCACCGGCGTGCTGCTCGCCGGCGACGAGGAGAAACAGGCCGAATACGTCCGGTCGCTGCACCGCGCGGACGCCGCCGCCGTCGTCCTCGGACTCGGCCGCGCCTTCCCCGCCGCACCGGCCGTGATGCGCCGGGCGGCCGAGCGGTGCGGGCTGCCGATGGTCGTCCTGCACCGGCCCTTCCCCTTCGCCGAGCTGACCGAGGAGGTCCAGTCACGGCTCGTCCGGCGCAAGTTCGCCGCCGTCAGCCTCTCCGAGGCCGTCCGCACCGAACTCACCGCCCTCATCACCGCGGGCGCCCCGCTGCAACGTCTGCTCGACGAGGTCGCCCGGCACAGCGCCTGCCCGGTCGTCGTCACCAACCTCGCCCACCGGGTCCTCGGCACGGCGGGGGAGCGGCCGGCGGTGGACGACGTGCTGCGCGACTGGGAGCGCATCGCCCGCCAGGCATGGGGGCACCGCCCAGGCCGTTCAGGCACTGGGGGAGGCACCGAGGGCGACGGCTGGATCAGGGCCGAGCTGGGCGGACGCGGGGAGCGCTGGGGCCTTATCGTGCTGTGCGGCTACCGCGGGGACACCGCCACCGGACGGCTGCTGGCCGACCGTGCCGCCGAGGCCCTCGTCCTGCACCGCATGCTCGGCGGCGGCGCTGCGTGCTCCTGGGAGGAGCAGTCCGCGCAGAGCCTGCTCACCGACCTGGTCAGCGGCGTCGTACCGGCACGGCAGCTGCTGCCCCGGGCGCGCGCGGCCGGGCTGCCGGTCAACCGGCGGACGTTCGTTCCGCTGGTCGTCCGCGACGGCGACACCCCGCGACTCGACCGGCTACTGCGCCTGCTGGGCCTGCCCGGGCTGGTCGCCGAACTGGCCGACGGAGCCACCGCCGTGCTGCTCAGCCTCCCCCGCGACCAGGACGCGGGCGCCCTCGCCGCGCACTTCGCGGCCCGGCTGCGCACCGAGTCCGGCCGGGCCCGCACGGTCGTCGCCGCGGCCGACCCCCGGGTCGCCTGGGACGACGTCCCCGCCGGTCTGCGCGAGGCCCGGCACGTGGCGGACGCCGTCGCCGACTCCGCCGCCGCCCTCGACCTCCCGCCGGTCGTCCGCCTGCGGGACGTCCACCTGCGCGGCCTGATCCGCCTGCTGCGCGACGACCCGCACGTGCAGTCCTTCGCCGAGCGGGAGCTGGACGGGCTGCTGTGCGAGACCGAGGAGGACCTGCTGTCCGTGCTGCGCACCTACCTCGCCACCGGCCGCAACAAGTCCCGGACCGCCCAGCTCCACCACGTCTCGCGGCCCGCCCTCTACCGCCGCCTGGAATCCATACAGGTCCGCCTCGGAGTGGACCTCGACGACTTCGAGCAGGCCGCCTCCGTGCACATCGCACTCCTCGCGCACGACGCGCAACAGCAGTGAAACACCCGACCACCTGGGAAAACGGCGGTGAAACATGGGCTCACGGCAGAGTGACACGGTGACACGCCGCACGCCCGCAGACGTGACACGGTGCAACTCAAAGAGGACCTCCCGGCTTCCTAGGCTCACGGCACACCGAGCGACCGGAGGTCCCGATGAGCCGAGTGATCCGCGCCGCCGTCTTCCAGACCGCCTGGACCGGCGACAAGGAGTCGATGATCCAGGTCCACGAGCAGGCGGCCCGCGACGCGGCCGCGCAGGGTGCCCAAGTCCTGTGCTTCCAGGAGCTGTTCTACGGGCCGTACTTCTGCCAGGTCCAGGACCCGGCCTTCTACGAGTACGCCGAGCAGATCCCCGAGGGCCCGATCGTCCGCCGCTTCCAGGCCCTCGCCAAGGAACTGGGCATCGTCCTGGTCCTGCCGATGTACGAGGAGGAACAGCCCGGCGTCCTCTACAACACCGCCGCCGTGATCGACGCGGACGGCTCCTACCTCGGCAAGTACCGCAAGACACACATCCCGCAGGTCAGGGGCTTCTGGGAGAAGTTCTACTTCCGTCCGGGCAACAGCGGCTGGCCGATCTTCGAGACCGCCGTGGGCAAGGTCGGCGTCTACATCTGCTACGACCGCCACTTCCCCGAGGGCTGGCGGGCGCTCGGCCTCGCGGGCGCCGAGATCGTCTTCAACCCCTCGGCCACGTCCCGAGGCCTGTCCGGCTACCTCTGGCAACTGGAGCAGCCGGCGGCGGCCGTCGCCAACGAGTACTTCGTGGGCGCGATCAACCGGGTCGGAGTCGAGGAGTACGGCGACAACGACTTCTACGGGACGTCGTACTTCGTCGACCCGGAGGCCCAGTTCGTCGGCGAGGTGGCCAGCGACAAGGAGCCCGAGTTGGTCGTCCGCGACCTGGACATGGCCAAACTCCGAGAGGTCCGCGACCGCTGGCAGTTCTACAGGGACAGGGCGCCGGGCGCGTATGGGCCACTGACAGCACCTTGAGACGTCCGGGGGGGACGTGCCCTCAGGGGCGCGGGGAACTGCGCGAGCAACAACCCACAACCGGCACGTACCGACTGCGAGGAGCGACCACGACATGAGCCGTACAGTCATCCGCGGCGGCCTCGTCATCACCGCATCCGACGAGATCCACGCCGACGTCCTGATCGAGGACGGCCGAATCGCCGCCCTGGCAACCACCGGCACACCCGCCGCCGAGGCCTTCACCGCGGAGCGGACGATCGACGCCACCGGAAAGTACGTCATCCCCGGCGGCGTCGACGCCCACACCCACATGGAGCTGCCCTTCGGCGGCACCTTCGCCTCCGACACCTTCGAGACCGGCACCCGCGCCGCCGCCTGGGGCGGCACGACCACGATCGTCGACTTCGCCGTGCAGAGCGTCGGGCACAGCCTGCGCGAAGGCCTGGACGCCTGGCACGCCAAGGCCGAGGGCAACTGCGCCGTCGACTACGGCTTCCACATGATCGTCTCCGACGTGAACCAGGAGACGCTCAAGGAGATGGACCTGCTGATCGAGGAGGGCGTCACCTCCTTCAAGCAGTTCATGGCCTACCCGGGCGTCTTCTACAGCGACGACGGCCAGATCCTGCGCGCCATGCAGCGCTCCGCCGAGAACGGCGGCCTGATCATGATGCACGCCGAGAACGGCATCGCGATCGACGTCCTGGTCGAGCAGGCGCTGGCCCGGGGCGAGACCGACCCGCGCTACCACGGCGAGGTGCGCAAGGCGCTGCTGGAGGCCGAGGCCACCCACCGCGCCATCAAGCTCGCGCAGGTCGCGGGCGCGCCCCTGTACGTCGTGCACGTCTCGGCGATGGAGGCGGTCGCCGAACTGGCCCGGGCCCGCGACGAGGGACTGCCCGTCTTCGGCGAGACCTGCCCGCAGTACCTGTTCCTGTCCACCGACAACCTCGCCGAGCCGGACTTCGAGGGCGCGAAGTACGTGTGCAGCACCCCGCTCAGGCCCCGCGAGCACCAGGCCAAGCTGTGGCAGGGGCTGCGCACGAACGACCTCCAGGTCGTCTCCACCGACCACTGCCCCTTCTGCTTCACCGGCCAGAAGGAACTCGGCCGCGGCGACTTCTCCAAGATCCCCAACGGCCTCCCGGGCGTCGAGAACCGTATGGACCTGCTCCACCAGGCGGTGCTCGACGGGCACATCTCCCGCCGCCGCTGGATCGAGATCGCCTGCGCCACCCCGGCCCGGATGTTCGGCCTCTACCCGAAGAAGGGCACCATCGCGCCGGGCGCCGACGCCGACGTCGTCATCTACGACCCGCACGCCGAGCAGGTCATGTCGGCTTCAGAGCACCACATGAACGTCGACTACTCGGCGTACGAGGGCAAGCACGTCACCGGCCGGGTGGAGACGGTCCTCTCGCGCGGCGAACCAGTCATCACCGAGCGGGAGTACACCGGGCACGCCGGGCACGGCGTCTTCACCCCGCGTTCCACCTGTCAGTACCTCAACTAGGAGTGGTGCGGATGGACTTCGGACTCGTCCTGCAGACCGACCCGCCGGCCTCGCGGGTGATCAGCCTGATGAAACGCGCGGAACGGAACGGATTCTCCTACGGCTGGACCTTCGACTCCGCCGTGCTGTGGCAGGAGCCGTTCGTGATCTACAGCCAGATCCTGGCCAACACCACGAAACTGAAGGTCGGTCCGATGGTGACCAACCCGGGCACCCGCACCTGGGAGGTCACCGCCTCCACCTTCGCCACCCTCAACGACATGTACGGCAACCGCACGGTCTGCGGCATCGGCCGCGGCGACTCGGCGATGCGTGTGGCCGGCCGCAAGCCCAACACGCTGGCCCGGATCAGCGGGGCCATGAAAGTCATCCGGGCCCTCGGCAGCGGCCGGGAGGCCGACCTCGGCGGCGGCACGGTCGTCCGGTTCCCGTGGATCAGGCCGGGCGCCGAACTCCCCGTGTGGATGGCCGCGTACGGCCCCAAGGCCCTGAAGATGACCGGCGAGGAGGCCGACGGGTTCATCCTCCAGCTGGCCGATCTGTATCTGACCGAGTACATGGTCAAGGCCGTGAAGGACGCGGCCGTCGCCGCCGGCCGGGACCCGTCCGAGGTGACCGTCTGCGTGGCCGCCCCCGCCTACGTCACCGAGGACGACTCGCCCGAGGCGCTCGCCCACGCGCGCGAACAGTGCCGGTGGTTCGGCGGGATGGTCGGCAACCACGTGGCCGACCTGGTGTCCAAGTACGGGGAGCACTCCGCCGCCGTCCCCGACGAGCTCACCGACTACATCAAGGCGCGGGAGGGCTACGACTACTCCCACCACGGCCGCGCCGACAACCCCGACACCCAGTTCGTGCCCGACGAGATCGTCGACCGGTTCTGCCTGATCGGCCCGGTCGAGAAGCACGTCGAGAAGCTGAACGCGCTGCGCGCGCTCGGCGTGGACCAGTTCGCCGTCTACGACATGCACGACGCGAAGGAAGCCGTGATCGACGCGTACGGCTCACGGGTGATCCCGGCCGTCAACGGCTGACCCCCCTCGCGGCACCCCTCGGATCTCCCCCTTCCCTCGGCCCGGGAAGGGGGGCCCGGACGCTCCCGAGCGCACCCCCCATCGGCATCACCCGCACGGCCTTTCCCGTCCCACCTCCCCTGATTGGCCTGGCCCATGACCGATACCGCTCCCACGGCCCCACCGCCGCCCACCCAAGTCACCCTCGCCGACGGCCGGGTGGAGATCGCCCCGGGCGCCCCGGCACCGACCGGTCCCTACGCCAACGAGGACCTGCTGCCGGTTCCTGTCGAGAAGCGCACCTGGACCACGTACAACTTCTCCGCGCTGTGGGTCGGCATGGCCCACAACACGGCCTCCTGGACCCTCGCCTCCGGACTCATAGCCGTCGGCATGGACTGGAAACAGGCGGTGCTCACCATCGCCCTGGCCAACGTGATCGTGCTGATACCGATGCTGCTCACCGGGCACGCCGGACCCAAGTACGGCATCCCCTTCCCGGTCTTCGCCCGTGCCTCCTTCGGCATCCGCGGGGCCAACCTGCCCGCCGTCGTACGGGCGCTGGTGGCGTGCGGCTGGTTCGGCATCCAGACCTGGATCGGCGGCGAGGCCATCTACTTCCTGGCCGGCAAGCTCGTCGGCAGCGGCTGGACGGACGCGGCGAAGGTCGGCGGTTACGCCTGGACCATGTGGCTGTCGTTCGCGATCTTCTGGGCGCTCCAGGTGGTCATCATCTACCGGGGCATGGAGACCATCCGCCGCTTCGAGAACTGGGCGGCGCCCTTCGTGCTCGTCGGCGCGTTCGTGATGCTGTGGTGGATGAGCGACAAGGCGGGCGGCTTCGGCCCGCTGCTCGACCAGCCGTCGAAGCTCGGCTGGGGCCCGGACTTCTGGAAGCTGTTCGCTCCGGCGCTCATGGGCATGATCGGTTTCTGGTCCACGCTGTCGCTGAACATCCCCGACTTCACCCGCTACGGCAAGAGCCAGAAGGCGCAGACGTGGGGTCAGGCCCTCGGTCTGCCGACGACGATGACGCTCTTCGCGTTCCTCTCCGTGATGGTCACCTCCGGCTCGCAGGCGGTCTACGGCGAGGCGATCTGGGACCCGGTACAGCTCGCGGCCAAGACCGACAACACCGTGGGCCTGCTGTTCGCCCTCGTCACCGTCCTGGTGGCGACGCTGTCCGTCAACGTCGCGGCCAACCTGGTCTCGCCCGCGTTCGACTTCTCCAACATCGCGCCCCGGAAGATCAGTTTCCGCGCCGGAGCCCTCGCCACCTGTGTCCTCGGCGTACTGATCTTCCCGTGGAAGCTGTACTCCGACCCGCAGGGCTACATCTTCACCTGGCTCGGCCTGGTCGGCGGTCTGCTCGGCACCGTCGCGGGCATCCTCATCGCCGACTACTGGATCCTGCGCCGCGCCAAGCTCGATCTGACCGACCTGTACCGCACGGGCGGGCGCTACTGGTACGAGGGCGGCTGGAACTGGCGGGCCGTCGTCGCCTTCGCGGTCGGTGGTGTCCTCGCCGTCGGCGGCGCCAGCTTCAAGCCGCTGATCGACGGCCGCCCCGTCCCGGCACTGGCCGATCTGGCCGACTACGGCTGGGCGGTGGGCCTGGGCACGTCGATGCTGCTGTACCTGGTGCTGATGGCGGCACGGGGCAGGGACCGGACCGTCGTCTGATCGCGGACGCTGGAGGGCGGTCAGTCCTTGCCGCCCTCCAGCGCGGCCACCGCTTCCTTCGCGGCCTTGATGGCGCCCTTGTTGATCGTGTCCGTGCTCGGCGCCTTCTTCGACTCGAAGTCGCTGCCGTTGTACGTGATGACCACCAGCGCGTTGGACGCGCGGACGAACACCTGGCCCTCGCGGGTCTCCTGCTTGTCCTCGGTGGTGAGGTTGACGATGGAGTACGCGGTGTCACCCAGACCGGGGACGGCGCCTCCGCCGCTCTTCTCCTCGGTGCGCCCCTTGTAGGCCTTCTCCGCCGCCTCGTCCGACTCCATCACCTCGAAGGACACGTCGAGCCAGCGGTAGTTGTACCCCTTGAGCGCGTTCCAGGAGCAGGTGCGGCGCAGCTCCGAGTCCGTGGACGGGATCTCCTTCCCCGCCGTCTTGGCACCCGGCACCAGCGACTCGACCGTCTTCTTGGCGACGCTGTCGCAGGGCGCGGGCGCGGCCGAGTAGGTCTTCGGCGCCGTCGACGTCGACGGGGCGGACGCGGACTGGGTCTCGGTCTTCTCGTCGGCCGGCTTGTGCTCGGCGGCCTGCGGCGCGGCGAGCGGGCCGGACGACAGTGCCCAGCCCGCCGCGGCGAGCACGGCCACCGGGGACAGGCGTGCGGTCAGGGCCAGGGGCAGAGGTAGGGAACGCACGGCGCCCTTCTCGTGGGGGACGGACGGTGCGGATCAGGTCCGCACGGCGGACGGGACGACAGTTTCACATGACTCTCCGTGGTGCGAAAGTGTGAACTCGCTCCGTGGCTGCGTGGTGACGGTGACTCACTGTCGACGGTCGTGGTTTCGGTCGGTTCGGCGTTCACTGGGCGGTTTGTCATCGCCCGGGTCGCGCAGGAACCGGGCGGCCTATCGTTGCGGACATGGTCTTCCAGCCGTCGACGGAACCCGCCGTCTTCCACGCAACGCTCCGCGAGCAGTTCGAGACGTTCCTCGATGAGCACCGCTCCGCGCTGCACGACAGTCTGAACGGGCTGACCGAGGAGCAGGCACGCCGGTCACTGGTCACGTCCAAGACCACGCTGCTCGGCCTGGTCAAGCACGCCACGTTCGTCGAGAAGGTCTGGTTCGACGAGGGGATCACCTGCCGGTCCCGTGCCGAGATCGGCATTCCCGGCTCGCCCGACGAGTCCTTCGACCTCCACGACGACGACACGGTCGCCTCGGTCCAGCACGCCTACCGGCAGGCATGCGCGGCATCCCGTCGCGCCACGGCGGAGCTGACCCTGGACGACCTCCTCCCGGGCAACCGCCGGGGCCCGCTGCCGCTGCGTTGGGTCTACCTCCACACGCTGCGCGAACTGGCCCAGCACTGCGGCCACGCCGACATCCTCCGCGAGCAGGTACTCGGCGGCACGACATCCCACGGCTGACGCGGGGCTGTCACGGCACGTCCCCCACGCCCCTCCATCGAGGTAGGGCCCAGGCCAGCACGTAGCCGAAGCCGTTGAGGGCCCAGTGCAGCGACGCGGGCGCCAGCAGACTGCCGGACCGGCGCCGCAGCTCGCACAGGACGACCCCGGCGGCGGTCGTGGCGACCACGGCGGCCGCGACCGACAGCGCGGTGCCCGCCGGTCCGGTGCCGAGGACCGCCACGGCCTCGTTGGCCCGGCTCAGCCCGCGCGAGGGAAGCACATGCCAGAGCCCGAACAGCGATGACGACACCGCGGTGGCCCAGGCGGTACCGCGCCGACGCCGCACCATGGCCCACAGGACGCCGCGGAAGGCGATCTCCTCCAGCAGCACGGTGCCGACCGGCACCCGGATCAGCACCCGCCACAGCAGTTCCCCCACGGTCAGGCCGGCGGCGCGTTCGTCCTCGAAGGCCTCCCTGGTGACCGGCAGGGCGAGCCCGGCCAGGAAAACGGCGAGAACCGCGCCCACCAGGACCGATGACCACCGGAGCCCCCGGTACAGGGCCGCCTTGTCGAGCCCGAGATCGGCGCGGGTGAGACCGTCCCACCGGGCGATCAGCAGCAGCGCGGCAGCCGCGGCCACGCAGGTGGGTACGTAGGCGCCGGGCGCGAGCCAGTTGTTGAGCAGGTTCGCGGCCACCAGGACGGCGAGGACACAGAACATCCGCATGGTGTCACCAGCATCCCGCTATCCGCTCCGTCAGCCAGGGTAGGGAAGGGGGATCACCGGCAAACAGGTGAACGAGACGAGAGGTCCTATGTTCACGACCCGCCCCACCCTCCAGGGCACCTTCGGCATGGTGTCCTCCACCCACTGGCTCGCCTCGCAGTCGGCGATGGCCGTCCTGGAGGGCGGCGGCAACGCCTACGACGCGGCCGTGGCGGGCGCGTTCGTGCTGCATGTCGTCGAGCCGCACCTCAACGGCCCGGCCGGCGAGGTGCCGATCCTGCTCGCCCCGTCCGGCGGCGAGGTAGGGGTGCTGTGCGGGCAGGGCGTCGCACCGGCCGGGGCGACGGTCGCCCACTACCGGGGCCTCGGCCTCGACCTCGTCCCGGGCACCGGGCCGCTCGCCGCCGCCGTGCCGGGGGCGTTCGACGCCTGGATGGTGCTGCTGCGCGACCACGGCACCAAGTCCCTCGCCGACGTCCTGAAGTACGCCATCGGATACGCCGAGCACGGGCACGCGCCCGTGGAGCGCGTCGGCGAGACGGTCGAGACCGTACGCGAGCTGTTCGAGACGCAGTGGACCTCGTCGGCGGAGGTCTACCTGCCCGGCGGAAAGGCCCCGCGCCCCGGCGAGCTGCTGCGCAACCCCGCGCTCGCCGCCACCTGGAAGCGCCTGCTCGCCGAGACCGCCGGGGCCGGGGGCCGGGAGGCGCGGATCGAGGCCGCGCGGGAGGTGTGGCGCTCCGGCTTCATAGCCGAGGCCCTGGTACGGCAGGCCGGGCAGCCCACCCTGGACACCAGCGGCGAACACCACGCCGGCACCCTCACGGCCGCCGACCTCGCCGCCTGGTCCGCGACCTACGAGACACCGGTGTCGTACGACTGGAACGGCTGGACCGTGTGCAAGCCGGGCCCCTGGAGCCAGGGCCCGGTCCTCCTCCAGCAGCTCGCCCTCCTCCCGCCCGAGCTGCCCCGGTACGGTTCGGCCGACTACGTCCACCTGCTGGTCGAGGGCTGCAAACTCGCCATGGCCGACCGGGAGGCCTGGTACGGGGACGCCGCCGACGTGCCGCTCGACGACCTGCTGTCCGACGGGTACAACACGGCCCGCCGCGCCCTCGTCGGCGACAAGGCGAGCCACGACCTGCGGCCCGGCAGCCCGGGCGGACGCACCCCGCGACTGTGCGCGCACGCGCGTGTGGCGGCCGCCGCCCAGGAGGGCTTCGACGCCCTGGGCGTCGGTGAGCCGACGGTCGCCAAGAGCCCCACGTCCCCCGTGCCGGGCGAACCGGAGGTCACCGCCGACGGGAGCACCCGCGGCGACACCTGCCACCTCGACGTCGTCGACCGCTGGGGCAACATGGTCTCGGCCACGCCCAGCGGCGGCTGGCTCCAGTCCAACCCCGTCGTGCCCGAACTCGGCTTCCCGCTCGGCACCCGGCTCCAGATGGCCTGGCTGGAGGAGGGCCTGCCGAACTCCCTCACCCCCGGCCGCCGCCCCCGCACCACGCTGACACCCTCGATCGCCCTGCGCGAGGGCGTGCCCGTCATGGCGTTCGGCACACCGGGCGGCGACCAGCAGGACCAGTGGCAGCTGCACTTCCTCCTGGCGGTCGCGCTGCGCGCGCGGGTGCGCGGCGGCCTGGACCTCCAGGGCGCGATCGACGCCCTGAACTGGCACAACGACAGCTTCCCTGGCTCCTTCTACCCGCGCGGCATGCGCCCGGGGAGCGTCACCGTGGAGTCCCGCACGGACCCGGCCGTCGTCGAGGAGCTGCGGCGGCGCGGCCACGAGGTGACCGTCGGCGGCCCCTGGTCGGAGGGCCGGCTGTGCGCGGTCGCGAGGGACCCGGAGACGGGCGTCCTGTCGGCGGCGGCGAACCCGCGCGGAATGCAGGGGTACGCGGTCGGGCGGTGATCCCGCCGCATCCCCCTGACTGCGCATCCCGCCGTAGCCCCCTCGCACCGCACGGACCCGTCGCTGTTCATCGCCCTGCCACACGGAGTGCACCGGGTGGGTAGGGATTGTCAGTGCCGCGTGTTGTGATGGAGGGGTGATCGACAGCACCGAAACCATCGAAGAGTTTCTCGCACGGCACGCCTCCGACGTCGAGGAGGAGATCCGCAGGGCGGCCGCCACCGAGATCATGCCCCGCTGGCGCCGGCTCGCCGCACACGAGGTGGACCAGAAGGCCGGCCCGCACGACCTGGTCACGGACGCCGACCGCAAGGCCGAGCTGTACCTGACCGAGGCACTGGTCGCCCTGCTGCCCGGCTCGGTCGTGGTCGGCGAGGAGGCGGTCCACGCGAACCCGGCGTCCTACGAGGCGCTGCGCGGCGACGCCCCGGTCTGGATCGTCGACCCGGTCGACGGGACACGGCAGTTCGTGCGCGGCGAGCCGGGCTTCTGCACCCTGGTCGCCCTGGCCCACGGCGGCACCCTGCTCGCGTCCTGGACCTACGCCGCCGCCACTGACCGGCTCGCCACCGCACAGCGGGGCAAGGGCGCCCACCTCGACGGGGAGCGGCTGTTCGCCGGCGTGCCCGAGCCCGGCCGTGACCTGCGCGTGGCCACCTCCCACCCGGACTACACGACGGACGAGCAGAAGCACGCCCTGCTCGGCCTGCGCACCGACGGCGTGGCCCCGCGCTCGTGCGGCTCGGCCGGGCTGGAGTACCTCGCCATCGCACAGGGCGAGTCCGACGCCACCGCCTTCTCATGGGAGGCCGCATGGGATCACGCGGCAGGTCTGCTCCTGGTCGAGGAGGCGGGCGGCGCCCACCTGACCCTCGCGGGCGAGCCCTTCCGCATCACGGGCGGCAACGCCCTGCCCTTCACCGCGGCCCGCGACGCGGCCACGGCCCGTCGGGTGGTGGCGCTGCTGGCGGGCGGAGCCTGACCGTCACGGACCGTGTGCGTCCGGTTGCCCAAGTGGCACTCCGGTCGTCCTTCCTGCGCGAATCCACCCGCGGCCGGTGACTGTCAGTCCCCGGGCCTATCCTGATCCTCAGTGGCCGTCGGCTGACGAAGGGGTCCGAAGGTGCCGTCGATGCTCGATGCCGTCGTAGTGGGTGCGGGGCCGAACGGACTGACCGCGGCCGTGGAGCTGGCCCGCCGCGGCTTCTCCGTCGCCGTGTTCGAGGCCCAGGGAACGGTGGGCGGCGGCGCCCGCACCGAGGAGCTCACCCTGCCGGGCTTCCGGCACGACCCGTGCTCCGCGGCGCACCCGCTCGCCATCAACTCACCCGCGTTCCGCGCCCTGCCGCTGGAGCGCTACGGCCTGGAATGGCTGCACGCCGAGCTCCCCATGGCACACCCCTTCCCGGACGGCTCGGCGGCCGTACTGGCCCGGTCGGTGGGCGAGACGGCCGCCTCCTTCGGGCCGCGCGACGCCGGGGCGTACCGCAGGCTCGTCGAGCCCTTCCTGCCCAGGTGGGACGCGCTGGTCCGCGACTTCATGTCCCTGCCGCTCACCGCGCTGCCCCGCGACCCGGTCACCCTCGCCCGCTTCGGCCTGGTCGGCCTGCCTCCGTCGACCCTGCTGATGCGCCGCTTCCGCGACGAACCGGCCCGGACGCTGTTCGCCGGGCTCGTCGCGCATGTCATGGCACCGCTCGGCGGCTTCGCCACCAGCGCCATCGGCCTGGTCTTCGCCCTGGCGGCACACGCCCGCGGCTGGCCCGTCGCCCGCGGCGGCTCCCAGGCCATCTCCGACGCCCTCGCCGCCTACCTGCGCGACCTCGGCGGCAGCGTCCACACCGACTACGAGGTCAAGCGCCTCGACGACCTGCCGCCGGCCCGCGCGTACGTCTTCGACACCTCACCCACCGCGCTGGCCCGCATCGCCGGCTTCGGCAGCCACTACGCGGACTACCGCTACGGACCGGGCGCCTTCAAGATCGACTACGCGCTGGACGGCCCCGTGCCGTGGACCGCGAAGGAGGCCCGTGTCGCCGGCACGGTGCAGATCGGCGCCAGCAGCGCGGAGATCGGCACGGCCCTGCGCGCGGCGTCCAGGGAGGGCCGGGCCCCCGACAAACCGTTCCTGATCACGGTCCAGCCGAGCGTCGTCGACCCCACCCGGGCCCCGGCCGGCAAGCACGTCTTCTGGGCCTACGGCCACGTCCCGCACGGCTGGACCGGCGACCTCACCGACGCCATCGAGCGCCAACTGGAGCGGTTCGCCCCGGGGTTCCGCGACCGCGTCCTGGCCCGCGCCACCGCAGGGCCACCCCAACTCGCCGCCCGCAACGCCAACTACGTCGGCGGAGACATCGCCTCCGGTGCGGTCTCCGGCCTCCAGATCCTGCTGCGCCCCAAACCGACCCTGTTCCCGTACCACACCCCCCACCCGGCCGTCTTCATCTGCTCGTCGGCGACCCCGCCGGGCCCCGGCGTGCACGGCATGTCGGGGCACAACGCGGCGAAGGCCGTCTGGAAGCGACTGAGGCAGACATGACCACCATCGAACTGGTCCAGGGCGACATCACACGCGAGAGCGTCGACGCCATCGTCAACGCGGCCAACTCCTCGCTGCTGGGCGGGGGAGGGGTCGACGGAGCGATCCACCGGCGTGGCGGCCCCGCGATCCTGGAGGAGTGCAGGAAGCTGCGCGCCTCTCAATACGGCAAGGGCCTGCGCACCGGTCAGGCGGTCGCCACCACCGCGGGCGACCTGGACGCCCGCTGGGTCATCCACACGGTCGGCCCCGTCTTCAGCGCGACCGAGGACCGCTCCGCCCTCCTCGCCTCCTGCTACCGCGAGTCCCTCCGCGTCGCCGACGAACTCGGCGCCCGGACCGTCGCCTTCCCGGCGATCTCCACCGGCGTCTACCGCTATCCGCTGGAGGACGCCGCGCGCATCGCGGTGGACACGGTGCGCGCGGCGCGGACGGACGTCGAGGAGGTCAGGTTCGTCCTCTTCGACGAGCGGGCGTACGAGACGTTCGCCCGGCAACTGCGCTGACGCCAACGGCCCTACGGCTTGGGCGCAGGTTGCTCCCCCGAACCCCGGACGATCAGCCGAGTGGGAACGGTGATGGTGCGAGCCCGGGAACAGTCGCCGTCGAGGCGGGCCAGGGCGGTGACCGCAGCGTTGCGGCCGAGCTCTTCGGGGTTCTGCGCGATGACGGTCAGAGCCGGTTCGAGTGCCTCGGCGAGTGAGACGTCGTCGAAGGCGACGACTGCCACGTCCTTGCGCTTGCTGCGGGCGAGTTCGGCGACTATGCCGAGCGCCATGATGTTGTTTCCGGCGAACAGGGCAGTGGGGGGATCGGCCAGTTCGAGGAGTTGGGCGGTCGCGGCCTCGGCCCCTGGCTGGTCGTGGGCGTCGGCGACGAGCGAGCGGTCGTGAGGAAGGCCGGCTGCCCGCAGGGCCGCGCGGTATCCGGCGAGGCGTTCGCGGCGGGTGTACAGCTTGACGGGCAGGTCGCCGACGAACCCGATGCGGCGGTGGCCGTGGGCGATGAGGTGGGCGACGCCTTCTTGGGCCCCCGCACGGTTGGAACTGACGATGCTGTCCGTGGGCAGGCCGACTCCCGGGCGGTCGAGGAAGACGATGGGCAGCCCCGCCGTGCGGTGGGATGTGAGGTGGGAGTGGTCGGCGCCGACGGACGGCACGACGATGAGGATGCTGACGCGACGGGCGAGGAACTTGTCCGTCAGGGCGCGCTCGCGGTCGGGGTCGTCCGCGGACGAGCCCATGAGCAGGGTCAGTCCGCGTTCGCGGACCGTGTCCTCGATGGCGCGGGCCACGGCTCCGAAGAAGGGGTTCGCGAGGTCGGGGATGACCAGTCCGATGGTGGTGTCCGGGCCGCCGACGCGCATGTTGCGTGCCATGAGGTTCGGCTGGAAGCCCAGCTTGGCAACCGCGGCGAGTACGTGTTCCCGCGTCTGCGCCGAGACGGGACCGTCCTCGTTGAGGACGCGCGAGACTGTCTTGGCGCTGACGCCGACTTCTCGTGCGACATCGGCAAGGGTGGGGCGGCGGCTCGCTGCCATGGAGGAAACCGTCTCCTGAGTGCTCCCGGTCTCCGGCCGCGGCCTCGGCCGGAACATGCGAGAGCGGGGTTGAGCTGTCAGGTGGCCTGGACTCCGGCGGCTTTCGCTGCCGCAGAATCCGCTACGACAGTATCTCCGGCCTCGTCGACGGTGAGCGCGCCGGTCATGATGGCGACGACCTCGGCCATGGAGTAGTCGGAGGGCTTGATCACGGCGGCGCGCCGGCCCAGCCGGTGGACGTGGATCCGGTCGGCGATCTCGAAGACATGGGGCATGTTGTGGCTGATCAGGACGACCGGCATGCCCTTGTCGCGGACGCGGCGGATGAGGTCGAGGACCTGTCCGGATTCCTTGACACCGAGAGCGGCGGTGGGTTCGTCCATGACGACGACACTGCGGGCCCAGGCGACGGCGCGGGCGACCGCGACGGCCTGCCGCTGCCCGCCGGAGAGCGTCTCGACCGACTGGGTCAGCGAGCGCAGGCCGATCTTCAGGTCGGCCATGTGTTCGGCGGCCTCCTGACGCATGCGCTTCTTGTCGAGCATGCGGAAGGCGCTGCCGAGGATGCCGGGACGGCGCAGTTCGCGGCCGAGGAACATGTTGGAGGCGATGTCCATGGAGGCGGCCACGGCCAGGTCCTGATAGACCGTCTCGATGCCGTGGGCGCGTGCGCTCTGCGGGCCGGAGAAGGTGATGGGTTCGCCGTTCAGGCGTATCTCGCCCGCGTCGGGGACCACCGCGCCGGTGAGCGCCTTGATGAGGCTGGTCTTGCCGGCGCCGTTGTCGCCGATGACGGCGAGGACCTCGCCGGGCAGCAGGTCGAAGTCGGCCCCGTCGATCGCGGTGACGTGGCCGTAGCGCTTGACCAGACCGCGGGCCTGCAGAACGGGGGTCGCAGTGGTGGTGGTCATCGGGCCTTCTTCCGGGAGATCTGGTCCACGGTCACCGCGAGGATCACCAGGACTCCGGTGATGAGGGTCTGGTAGATGGAGGCGACGCCCATCAGCTGAAGGCCGTTGCGGAAGACGCCGACGATGAGGACGCCGATGAACGTGCCCAGGACCGAGCCGCGTCCGCCGAAGAGGCTGGTTCCGCCGAGGACCACGGCCGTGATGCTGTCCAGGTTGTCGGTCTGGCCGGCCTGCGGGTCGCCCACGCCGGTGCGGGAGATGAGCAGCAGGGCGGCGATGCCGTAGAGGATCCCGGCCGCGGTGTAGACGCCGATGGTCAGGCGGGAGGTGCGGATGCCGTTCAGCCGGGCCGCTTCCGGGCTGTTGCCCAGGGCGTAGACGTGCCGGCCCCAGCCGGTGCTGCTCAGCGCGTAGGCGAGGAGCAGGAACAGGGCGATGGTGACCAACGAGCCGTACGTGATGTCGGTGTTCCCGAGCGGGAACGTCTGCCCGAGAGCCGTCAGCGGGCCCGGCAGGTTGGTGACCGTCTGCTCCTCGGAGTAGATGTGGGTCAGCGCGAATGCCACGTTGAGCATGCCGAGGGTGACGATGAACGGCGGCAGCGGGATCTTCTGCACCAGCGCGCCGTTGAGCAGGCCGAAGCTTCCGCAGACGACCAGGCCCAGCGCGATCGCGGCGAGCGGCGGCAGGGAGCCCTCGGCCGCCATCCTGGCGATCACGATGCTGCCGAACGCCATCACGGCTCCGCAGGACAGGTCGATGCCCGCCGTGAGGATGATCAGCGTCTGGCCGATGGCCAGGGTGCCGACGACCATGACCTGCTGCACGATCAGCGAGAAGTTCCCGCCGGTGAGGAACTGGTCGGTCGAGACGGAGAAGAAGACACAGGCCAGGAGGAGGGCGGCCAGCGGGCCGGTGGTCGGTTGCGTGAGCAGTCTGCGGACCGTGGTCGGCGCTTTGAGCTCGGCGTACGGCGTTGACGTGGAAGGTGGAGTGGACGGAGGCGTGGACGTGGCGGTCATGCGAGGTCCTTGTCGGAAGACAGAAGTCCTTGTCGGTCCTTGTCGGACGGCAGGAGGACGAGGGGGCGGCCGTCCCCGGTCGGGGAGGAGGGGCCGGCCGCCCCGCTGAGGGGTCTCGAACGGCGGCAGCTACGGTGCCTGCCGGGTGTCGGCGGCTCAGCCCCAGCAGTTGTCCAGGCCGTAGGCGGTGTCCTTGGACGTGACCCCGTCCTGCGCCTTGTCGGTGACCAGGGTGACGCCGGTGTCGGTGTAACCCGACGCCTTCTTGCCGTCCTTGGCGTACGTCGCCACTGCCTTGACGCCCTCGGCGGCCATCTTGAGCGGGTACTGCTGCGAGGTCGCGGCGATCTTGCCGTCCTTGACGGCCTGGGTGCCCGTGCAGCCGCCGTCGACGGAGACGATCAGCACGTCCTTCTCCCGGCCCTTGGCCTTCAGCGCGGTGTACGCGCCCAGCGCGGCGGGTTCGTTGATGGTGTAGACGACGTTGATGCCGGGTTCCTTCTGGAGACAGTTCTCCATTGCCGTCTGGCCCTTGGACTGGTCGCCGCCGGTGTCCTGAGCACAGGCGACGTCCTTGTCGGTGGCGCCGAAGCCCTTGAGGAAACCGTTGTGCCGCTGAACGCCGACGGACACACCCGGCGCGAGGTCGAGGGCGGCTATCTTCGCGGTCTTGCCCTTCATCGCGGCCTTGGCGTACTGGCCGATCAGCTCGCCCGCCTTGAGGTTGTCGGTGGCGAAGAGGGCGTCGACCGCGCTTTCCGGGTCGGTCGGGGTGTCCAGGGCGATGACCAGAACGCCCTTGGCCTTGGCCTTCTCGATCGCCGGCACGATCGCCTTGGAGTCGCTCGGCGTGATCAGGATGCCCTTCACGCCGGCGGCGACCATGTTCTCGATGGCGGTGACCTGACCGGCATTGTCCCCGTCGAACTTGCCCGCCGCGGTGGACAGTTCGACACCGTTCTCCTTGGCGGCCTTCTCCGCGCCTTCCTTCATCTTCACGAAGAACGGGTTGGTGTCGGTCTTGGTGATCAGACCGACCTTGACGCTGCCCGATCCGGCGTTCGCCGTGCCCGATCCGGATCCGGATCCACAGGCGGTCAGGGTGAGGGCCGCGATGCCCGTGCACGCGGCGGCTCTGAGCAAGGAGGAAGGCAGACGAGAGATACGTGACATGAACGACTCCTGCGGGATTGCGGACGAGCGGCCGGCATCGGGCGCATGCCGCCCGAGGTGTCATCGTTGACTCATGTCAGCGTTGACACTGCTTGGCGAGGATGATGGACTCCGCCTCCAGGCAACGTCAATGCCTTGCACCCGTCACAAATCGGCAACGCCGTGGCCGCCATCCGCCCGAACCGGTCCAGGGACCGCCCGCATCGTGCCCGTTTCGCCGGCGCGTCCCAAGAGAAGAGCCGCCCATGTGCCCTCGTCGGATCACCGTCCTGGGGGAGTGCGTCGCCGACGCGTTCACCGAATCCGCAGGAGCCCGGAACGAACTCGCCCTGCGCGTCCTGCCGGGCGGCGGACCAGCCAACACGGCGGTGGCCCTGGCGCGGCTGGGCACCCCGGCCCGCTTCCTCGCACGGCTGTCGGGTGACGTGTTCGGCCGCCTCTTCCGGGCCCACCTCGAGGCATCCGGTGTGGACCTGTCGCACGCCGTCGAGGCCGCCGAGCCCAGCACACTGGCCGTGGCCGAGCTGGACGCCCAGGGGCAGGCCACGTTCTCCTTCCACGCGCAGGCCACCGCGGACTGGCAGTGGACGAGCGCGGAACTGGCCGGGGTGGATCTGGACGGCACCGCCTGCGTCCACACCGGGTCACTTGCCCTGGTCAAGGACCCCGGAGCAAGCGTGGTGGAGGACTTCCTGGCAGCGGCCGCACCCCGCGCGACCATCAGCATCGACCCCAACGTCCGCCCTCTCCTGGTGCGCCCCGAGGCCTACCGCGCCCGGCTGGCGCACTGGTGCGGCCTCGCGGATGTGCTGCGACTGAGCGAGGACGACCTGGAGCTCCTGCTGCCCGGGACGTCGCCCGAGCAGGCGTGTGACACCTGGCATGCGGCGGGGGCGCGGCTCGTCGTGATCACGCGCGGCGCCGACGGTGCTCTCGCCTCACTCGACGGAGAACGGGTGCAGGTGCCCGCGGTGGAGACGCAGGTCGTCGACACGGTCGGTGCGGGGGACTCCTTCACCGCCGGACTGCTGCACCACCTCGGCACCCGCGGACTCCTCGGCGGCAGGCTGACGGACCTGTGTCTCGGCGATGTCGAAGCAGCCTGTCTGTTCGCCACGCGAGTCGCGGCCCGCACTTGCTCGGTTGCCGGCCCGAACCCGCCGTGGCACGACCAGCCGGCGCGGTTGGCGCCGGACGAGGCCCTCGTCCGGCACCTCGACTCCACCCACTGAAAGGACAGGGAACCATGACGAAAACCCTGCTCGCCGAGTTCACCGCCCGAGAGGGAGCGGAGGACGAGGTCGCCGCCCTGATCCGGGACTACGCCGTGAAGGTACGCGAAGAGGAAGGCAACCTGGCCTTCGACGTCTACACCAAGGCGGCCGACCCGCGCGCCTACTGGATCTTCGAGGTCTACCGGGACGAGGACGCCTTCAAGGCACACCTGGACGCCCCGTACGGCGCCCCGTTCAACGCCGCCCTCACCCCGTTGATCGAGGAGGACGCCTCGGTACTGACGTTCCTCGATCCCCTGGCCACACATCGATAGCGAGCGTCGCACACCGGCGGCGACACGCCGGGTGGCCGAACCCGCCCGGAGACGCCAGGCGCGCCGCGCCCCGGCGCCCCGTCAGGGTGCCGCCGCACCCGCTCCCTGCTCCGCTGACCGGCGCCGCGCCGGCGCGAGGTGCGGCCAGCCGCTGATGTCGCGTCGCAGCCGGCGGTCGTGGGTCGCCACGACGACGGCCGCGTCCGTGCTGTGCAGCGCTTCCGTCAGCTCGTCGACCAGGGCGATGGACAGGTGGTTGGTGGGCTCGTCCAGCAGCAGGACGTGCGGGCGGGCGGCCAGCGCCAAGGCCAGGTCGAGGCGCCGCTGCTGACCCATCGACAGCTCGGCCACCGGCTTGCCGGCGTCGCGTGAAGTGAGCAGACCCAGCGAGCCCAGCCCCACCACCTCGCCCTCCTTCAGCACGCCCGCCGTGACCAGGCGCGCGGCGTGGGCCTCGTACAGGTCACGGGCCCGCCGGTGCGTCGCCCGCGGCGACTCCTGCCCGAGCAGACGCAGCCGCACCCCGCGGGCCCGGTGCACCCGGCCCGTGTCCGGGGCGAGCCGCCCGGCGAGGACGGACAGGAGCGTGGACTTGCCCGCGCCGTTCGGACCGGTGACGGCCAGCCTGTCGCCGGACGTCAACGACAGGCTCGTCGGGTGGTGCAGCCGTCCGCCGACCGTCACCTCCTCCGCCCGCAGCAGGACGATGCCCGGCCGTGCGGGCAGGCCGGGCATCGAGAAACGCCGCGGCGGCACCGGCGCGGTGACCTGGTGCCGGTCCAAATCGTCCCGGCGCCGGTGGACGGAGCGCACCAGGGCACCGGCGCGGGTGGCGCGTTGGTGCTTGCCGGTGCCCTTGGGCGGTCGCCAGCCGGTGCTCAGCCGGTTCTGCGCCTCCGACAGGGCCTGCTGGAGACGGACGTGCTCGGTCAGCTGCTGCTCGTACTCCTCCTCCCAGCGCGCCAGTTCGGCCTCGCGGCCCTCCCGGTAGCCGGCGTAGCCGCCGCCGTACACGCCCGGCCGGCCGTCGCGGGTCGGGTCGAGGTCGAGGATCGTGGTGGCCACGTCCGCGAGCAGCGCCCGGTCGTGGCTGACCACCACGACACCGCCGGCGTGGGCGCGCAGCCTGGCGGTGAGGTACTCCAGCCCCGCCAGGTCCAGGTGGTTGGTGGGCTCGTCCAGGAGCAGGAAGTCGTGCTCGGCGCCCAGCAGGCAGGCCAGCCGGATCCGGTAGCGCTGGCCGACCGACAGCGTGGCCAGGGGACGGGCCCGGTCGCTGACCGCACCCAGTCCGTCCAGGGCCACGTCCACCCGGCGGTCGGCGTCCCAGGCGTCGAGCGCCTGAGCCGCCTCCAGGGCGTCGGCGTAGGCCTGTTCGGCACGGGGGCGTTCCGCCGCGAGGGCTTTCGCGGCGGTGTCCAGATCCCGCAGGGCGGCCCGGGCGTCGGCCAGGTACTCGTCGATGAAGTCGCCGACCGTGCGCTCGTCCTCGGCCGGCATCTCCTGCTCGGCCAGGGCGAGGGTGCCCACGCGGTGCACGGTCCCCTCGTCCGGGGTCAGCAGGCCGGCCAGGACGTGCAACAGGGTCGACTTGCCGCGTCCGTTCTCGCCGACGACGCCCCAGCGCGATCCGGGGGAGACCTTCATCTCGACGTCGTGCAGCACGGTGCGGCCACCGCGGTCGACGCGGACGCGGGCACAGTTCAGCTGCGCCCGGTCGCGGGCAGGCAGATCAAGGGTGGTCACGTTCTCTTCCTCGTTGAGGAGGCACACTTCACCCCCGGTTCGGGCGGGGATGGGAGCGGGCCTTCAGATCCGACGGACGGCCGGCCCGGAACAGGGCGGGCCGTGGGCGACGTCGCGGCTCCCGGCGCCTCGGCCCGTGGTCGTCAAGGCATGCGAGGGGCGGAGCCGGTGGCCCGGATCAGATGTAGTGAACGTAACTCACACAAACATGCTAACAATTGCCGCCGCGCGCTCAGGGACGAGTGCGGACCAGCAGCAGCGCGACGTCGTCGTCGGGCTCCGGACTCAGCGCGCCGAGGAGGCTGTCACTGGTCCGTTGCAGGCTGGGCCCCGCGTTCCCCAGGAGGCGGGTCAGCATGGTGAGGCCGGTGTCGATCGGCTCTCCGCGCTTCTCGACCAGCCCATCGGTGTACAGGGCGAGCAGGGAGCCCGGCGCGAGCTCCAGTTCCACGGTGCCGAACTCCACGCCGCCCACCCCCAGCGGCACGCCGCCGGGCACGTCGACGAGTGTCGCGCCGCCGTCCGGCCCGGCGAGCACGGGCGGCAGATGACCGGCGCTGGACAGCGAGCAGATGCCGGCCCGCAGGTCGCACACCGCGTACACGCACGTGGCGATCGCGTCGCCGAGCGAACCGGCGATGTCGTCGAGGTGCCGCAGCAGCTCGGCGGGCGGCAGGTCCAGCCGGGCCAGCGCCCGCGTCGCCGTGCTCAGCTGCCCCATGATCGCCGCGGCCTGGACGCCCTTGCCCATGACGTCGCCCACCACGAGCCCGGTGCGCCCCGGGCCCAGCGGCAGCACGTCGTACCAGTCGCCGCCGACCTCGCTGAGCGCCGGGCGGTAGCGGGCGGCGATGTCGAGCCCCTCCCGCTCGGCGGGCGTGGCCGGGAGCAAACTGCGCTGGAGCGTCAGGGCGGTGCCGCGTTCCCGGCCGTAGAGGCGGGCGTTGTCGATGCAGATCGCGGCGCGCGCGGCGAGCTCGGAGGCGAGCACCTGGTCCCGGTCGTCGAAGGCGCGTTCGTCGACCGTGCGGTACAGGGTGAGGGTGCCGAGCACCTTGCCCCGGGCCATCAGCGGCACCGCCATGTAGGAGTGCGCGCCGGCCTCGCGCAGGGTCTGGGCGGCCCGCGCGTCCCGGGCGATGCGGCGCATCATCTTCGTGTCCACGCGCTCGACCAGGACCGGGCGGGCCCTGCGGACGCACTGCGTGATGATCCGTGAGGAACCGTAGGTGGCCAGCTCGCCGACCGGGTCGGCGGCGTGGATGGCGTCGGTCGGATAGCCCGCCGCGACGGCCAGCGCCCGGAACTCGGCGGGCGCGCCGCCCGACACCGGCGCGATGGTGCCGTGGGCCACGACCGACTCCAGGACGTCCACGGCGGCCAGGTCCGCGAGGTGCGACACCACCACGTCGGCCAGCTCCCGGGCGGTCTGCTGAAGGTCGAGCGTGGTGCCGATCCGCACCCCGGCGTCGGCGATCACCGACAGGTGCTGGCGTGCCTGCGCGACCTCGGCCGCGGCCTGCTGGCGCTCGGTGACGTCCAGCACGGCCATCGCGAGACCGAGCACCCGGCCGTCGGTGTCCTCGATGCGGTGGTACGACTCCGAGTAGGCGCGATCCTCTTCGTCCCCCGCGGTGCGGCCGATGGTCTGCTGGTCGAGCAGGGGTCTGCCGGTCTTGAGGACGTGCCGCATCCGGGCCTCGATGACCTCGACGTCCAGGCCGGGCAGCACCTCGCCGAGCCGGCGGCCCAGCACCGCCTCCTCGGGCACGCCGTTGATCCGCTCCAGCGCGGGATTGACCCCGACCCAGCGCAGGTCGTTGTCGAAGACGGCGATGCCGAGCGGGGTCTGGTGGACGAGACTGTGGGAGAGGGCGAGGTCCCGCTCCACCTTCCGTACCGTCGTCGCGTCCGTGGCGAGTCCCAGCAGATGGGGCTGCCCCTCGCTGTCGAGGAGCCGCATCGTGCGGAACTCCACGGCGCGTTCCGTGCCGTCGCGGTGCCGCAGCGGGAAGACACCGGCCCAGCGGTCGCCCGATCTGACCTGGGCGAACAGTTCCCTGCCCCGGTGGCGGTTCTCGGGCGCGATCAGGAGTGTGTCGGCGCGCTGCCGCAGGGCCTCCTCGGCGGTGTAGCCGAGGAGCTGCTCGATCTCGGGGCTCCACAGGGCGATGTGCCCGCCGCCGTCCAGGACCACGGCCGCGACCTTCAGCAGGTCCAGCAGCCCCCCGGGCGCGGCCGTGACGGCGTCGTGATCCGGGGTCGCATACCCGTTCATCCGAGCCGCTCCTTCCGGCGCGGCAAAAGGTCCGGCCAAGATCTGTTGCGCAGGCTGTCCGATGAGGTCACATTACGGTCGGAGAAGCGACACTGTCGCGCCGAAATGACAAATACCCGTGGGTCGGAACACGGAGAGAGGGAGCGGGAATCTTGGCTGACTGGACCTTGCGGGAGAGCCTGGCCACCACGTCGGGGACCGTGCGCTGGGACCGGCTCGGGGAGCCCGGCGGCGAGCCGGTCGTGCTGCTGCACGGGACGCCCTTCTCCTCGTACGTGTGGCACGGGATCGCTCCCGCGCTCGCCGCCGCCGGGCACCACGTGCACGTGTGGGACATGGCGGGCTACGGCACCTCCGACATGCACCCGGACCAGGACGTCTCACTGGCGGCCCAGGGCCGGATCTTCACCGAGCTGCTGGCGCACTGGGGCCTGGAGGAGCCGTCCGTCGTCGCGCACGACTTCGGCGGGTGCGTGGCCCTGCGCGCCCATCTGCTGCACGGGGCCCGCTACCGGCGGCTCGCCCTGGTCGACGCGGTCGCCCTGGAACCCTGGGGCACCTCCTTCTTCCGGCTGGTCGGCGAGCACAGCCACGTCTTCGAGCAGCTCCCGGCCGCGCTGCACGAGGCCCTGGTGCGCGAGTACGTCACGTCCGCGAGCCACATCGGCCTGCCGCCCGGCGCGCTGGACGCGCTCGTGCGGCCCTGGACGGGGGAGCGGGGCCAGGCCGCCTTCTACCGGCAGATCGCGCAGGCTGACCAGCGCTACACCGACGACATCCAGCCGCTCTATCCCACCCTCGACCTGCCCGTGACGGTCTGCTGGGGCACCGAGGACACCTGGATCCCCTTCGCCAAGGGGCAGGAGCTGGCCGCCCTGATCCCGGGCGCGCGGCTGGCGCCCGTCCCGGAGTCCGGCCACCTCGTCCCCCTGGACGCCCCCGCCCGGCTGACGAGCGAGGTGCTCACCTTCCTCGGAGCCTGAAGGCGCCTGACACGAGAGAACCATCAGGACCGCACAAAGTCCGACGGGGTCATTGCTTCGGTTGTGTTCGAGTCCTAGGGTGTGCCTGCTCAGCAGTTGCTCCGTCACCGTCAGTTGCACGGGTCCCAACAGAAACGCCCATCGCGGCAGTTGGGGATCACATCTGACGTGCCCTCAGTCCGTGCAGCACCCTGTCGAACCGAGGAAGGCCACGGTCATGCCGCACCCGCTCTCGTCCCCCGCCGACCGGCCCGTCGTCAGCCGTCGCCGTCTGCTCGAAGGGGGCGCCGCCGTGCTCGGCGCGCTCGCCCTGTCCGCGTCGCCCGCCGTCGCGCACGCGGCCGGCCGGCGCCCGGCGGCGGACGGTCCTCCGGAGTGGAACGACGGCCTGGCCGTGTACCGCGTGGGCACCGAGCCGCCGCACACCACGCTCATGCCGTACGCGAACCTCGGGCAGGCCCTGGCCGGCGACCGCGAGCGCTCGCCGTACCGGCTGAGCCTCGACGGCACGTGGAAGTTCGCCTACGCCGACCGACCCGACGACCGGGACGCCGACTTCTACCGCACCGACGTCGACGACTCCGGCTGGGACACCATCCCCGTGCCCTCGGCCTGGCAGCTGCACGGCTACGACTTCCCGATCTACATCAACATCACCTACCCCTGGTGGGGCCCCAACGGCGGCGGCGAGGACGCCCAGCCGCCGGCCGCCCCGACCCGCTACAACCCCGTCGGCCAGTACCGCCGTACGTTCACCGTCCCCCGGAACTGGTCGGGCCGCCGCACCTTCCTGCACTTCGAGGGCGTCAAGTCCGCCCACTACGTGTGGATCAACGGCGAGCTGGCCGGCTACCACGAGGACTCCTACACCTCCGCCGAGTACGACATCACCCCCCACCTCAAGCCGGGCACCAACCAGATCGCCGTCGAGGTGTACCGCTACTCGGACGCCGAGTGGCTGGAGGACCAGGACATGATCCGGCTGAGCGGCATCTTCCGCTCGGTCCACCTGTACTCCACGCCGAACGTGCACCTGCGCGACTTCAAACTGGACACCCCGCTCGGCGACGACTACACCTCGGCCGAGCTCAAGGTCACCGCGCACGTGCGCGACTACGGAGGCAAGGGCGCGGGCCGCTACACGGTCGAGACCCAGCTCTACGACGCGCGCGGCCACGCCGTCTGGCCGCGGCCCCTGAACCAGCCGGTCGACGTGCCGGACGGCGACGAGGCCACCGCCGAGGCGTCCAGAGCCGTCCCCTCGCCGAAGCTCTGGTCGGCCGAGCACCCGAACCTCTACACCGCCGTGCTGCGACTGCGCGACCCGTCCGGCAAGGTCGTCGAGACGCTCTCGCACCGGGTCGGCTTCCGCGAGTTCGCGCTCAAGGACGGCCTGATGCGCATCAACGGCAAGCCGGTCTCCTTCCGCGGCACCAACCGGCACGAGATGCATCCCGTCACCGGCTCGGCGCTCACCCGGGCGCAGATGATCGAGGACATCGAGATCATCAAGCGGCTCAACATCAACAGCGTCCGCACCTCGCACTACCCCAACAACCCGCTGTGGCTGGAACTCGCCGACGAGTACGGCCTGTACCTCGTGGACGAGACCAACCTCGAAACCCACGGCATCCGCGACAAGTTCCCCGGCAGCGGCCATCCCGAGTGGACCGAGGCGTGCGTGGTCCGCGCCCAGAACATGGTCCACCGCGACAAGAACCACGCCTCGGTGGTCATCTGGTCCCTCGGCAACGAGGCGGGCGGCGGCACGACGTTCAACGCCATGTACGACTGGATCCGCTCCTACGACCCCACCCGCGTCATCCAGTACGAGGGCGACGACCGCCCCGGCATCAGCGACATCCGCTCCGAGATGTACGACAGCCCGCAGCGGGTCGAGCAGCGCGCCAAGGACACCGGTGACACCCGGCCGTACGTGATGATCGAGTACTCCCACGGCATGGGGAACTCCAACGGCAACTTCAAGAAGTACTGGGACATCGTCCGCCGTTACGACGTCCTCCAGGGCGGCTGGATCTGGGACTTCGTCGACCAGGCCCTGAGCTGGCCGGTCCCGACCCGCAAGCTGCTGACCGAGTCCGGCCCGGGGGCACTGCGCGGCGAGGTCATCGCACCCGCCGCCGGCTTCGACCGCGCGAAGGGCGTCTCCGGCGGCACCGTCTTCCCCCGCGACGCCCGCCTCGACCTCACCGGCTCCCTCACGCTGGAGGCCTGGGTCACCCCGCACGTGACCGGCGGGCACCAGCCCCTCATCGCCAAGGGCGACACCCAGTACGCCCTCAAACAGACCGACAAGAACCTGGAGTTCTTCATCCACGGCGGCGGTCAGTGGGTCACCGCGAGCTGGGCGCTGCCCGAGGGCTGGACGGGCAAGGAGCACCACGTCGCCGGCGTCTTCGACGCGGACGCGGGGACGCTCACCCTGTACGTCGACGGCCAGGCGCGCGGCACCCGGACCACCACGCGGCGCCCCGGCAACAACACCGCGTCCCTCACGCTCGCCACCGACGTCGACAACCCGACCCGGGAGTTCAGCGGAACCATCCGGCGGGCCCGCGTCTACGCCCGTGCCCTGAGCGCCGCGGAGCTGGCCTCGGACAGCCGCGGCCCCGGCGACGAGGGCGTGCGGTTCTGGTTCGACGCCGCCACCGTCGGCTTCAGCGAGAAGCGCCCGCGCGACAAGACGTTCTACGCCTACGGCGGCGACTGGGGCGACAACCCCAACGACGGCGCCTTCGCCGGTGACGGCATCGTCCTGCCCGACCGCACCCTCACGGGCAAGTCCGCCGAGGTCAAGCAGATCTACCAGGCGATCAACGCCGCCCCGGCCTCCGGCGGCCCCGGCGCCGTCACCCTCACCAACGAGTACCTGTTCACCAACCTCCGCGAGTTCGACGGCCGTTGGTCCCTCGTCGCCGACGGCAAGGTCGTCCAGCGCGGCCGGCTGACCCGCGACCAGCTGAATCTCGCGCCGCTGACCAGCAAGGACATCAAGGTGCCGGTGCGGCTGCCGGCGAAGCCCGCCCCGGGCGCGGAGTACTTCCTCCAGCTCTCCTTCACCACCAGGGAGTCCACCCAGTGGGCGAAGTCCGGCTTCGAGGTGGCCAAGCAGCAGCTCGCCCTCGACACGGACAGCCCGGCTGTGACGCCGCTGCCCCTGCGCAGCGTCCCCGCCCTGCGGTACACCGACCGGGACGAGGACGTCACGGTCAGGGGCAAGGGCTTCTCGGTCACCGTCGACAAGAGCACCGGCACCATCACGTCGTACGAGGCGGGCGGCACCCGGCTCATCACCTCCGGCCCCGCCCCGAACTTCTGGCGGGCGCCCACCGACAACGACCGGGGCAACGGCCACCACACCCGCAACCAGACGTGGCGCGACGCCGGAGCGAAGCGGAAGGTGGCGGACGTACAGGTGCGGCCGCTGGACGACCGGGCCGTCGAGGTCACGTTCACCGGCACGCTGCCCACCAGCACGGAGTCCACGTACAGCACGACGTACACGGTCTTCGGCAACGGCGAGATCAAGGTCGACAACACCCTGCACCCGGGAGCGCCGAACCTGCCGTACATCCCCGAGGTCGGCACCCTGCTGTTCCTGCCCCGCCGCCTGGACCGGCTGCACTACTACGGCCGGGGCCCGGAGGAGAACATGTGGGACCGCAACAACGCCACCGACGTGGGCCTGTACTCCGGCACCGTCTCCGGGCAGTGGACCTCCTACCTGCGCCCCCAGGAGAACGGCAACAAGACCGACGTCCGCTGGGCCGCGCTGACCGACGGCAGCGGACGCGGACTGCTCGTGTCCGGTGAGCCGCTGCTGGAGGTCAACGCCTCGCACTTCACCCCCGAGGACCTGTCGGTCGGGGCCCGCCACGACTACCAGCTCGACCCCAGGGACGCGGTGGTCCTCCGGGTCAACCACCGCCAGACGGGCGTGGGCGGCGACAACAGCTGGGGCGCACACCCCCACGACGAGTTCAAGCTCTTCGCCGACCGCGACTACGCGTACACCTACCGGCTGCGTCCGCTGACGCGCGTGAGCGAGGCGATGGCGGCCTCGCGACGGCCGACGGCCACGGAATAGCCGGGCTGGTACGTCAGCGGCGCCGCCTCAGTCGGCGGCGTCGCTGATGCCCAGACGCAGGTGCTCCACGTGGTAGACGGCCTGGTCGAGCAGCTCGGCGACATGGTGGTCGTGCAGCGCGTAGACGACCGAACGGCCCCGCCGCTCGCCCACCACCAGGCCCAGATTGCGCAGCAGCCGCAGCTGGTGCGAGCAGGCCGACTGCTCCATGCCCACCTCGGCGGCCAACTCGGTGGCCGGCAGCGGGCCTTCCCGCAGTCGCGCCAGGATCAGCAGACGGGAGGGCGTGGACAGGGCCTGAAGCGTGGTGGCGACCTTCGTGACGTTGTCCGCGTCCAGGCGTACGCGCTCGGTGGCGTCCTGCGCGGGAATGACGGCTCCATGACCCATGACCTCATCGTACCGGTCACGCACGAACACATGAATGAATCTTCATCTGTCTCGTCGTCGCCGGCCGCCCCGGGGCGCCGCACGGGCACGTCGATGTCGGATTCTCGCCAGACCCGCCCCGCCCGGTGCCCGATGCTGAACGCATGCAGATGGGGATGCACACCGACACCGAGCGCTGCGTACGCGCCGTCCAGTCCAAGGACGCCCGGTTCGACGGATGGTTCTTCACGGCCGTCCTGACGACCCGCATCTACTGCCGTCCCAGTTGCCCGGTCGTGCCGCCCAAGCCGGAGAACATGGTCTTCCACCCGAGCGCGGCGGCCTGCCAGCAGGCCGGGTTCCGGGCCTGCAAGCGCTGCCGGCCCGACACCACCCCGGGCTCCCCGGAGTGGAACCAGCGCGCCGACCTGGTGGCACGCGCCATGCGGCTGATCGCCGACGGCGTCGTGGACCGCGAGGGCGTGCCCGGCCTCGCCACCCGGCTCGGCTACAGCGCCCGGCAGGTCGAGCGTCAGCTGCTCGCCGAACTGGGCGCGGGGCCGCTCGCGCTCGCCCGCGCCCAGCGCGCCCAGACGGCCCGGCTGCTCATCGAGACGACCGCCCTGCCGATGGCGCAGATCGCCTTCGCCGCGGGCTTCGCCTCGATCCGCACGTTCAACGACACCGTCCGCGAGGTCTTCGCCCTCTCCCCGAGCGAGCTGCGCGCCCGAGCCCCCAAGCGGCAGGGCGCGAGCACCCCCGGCGCGCTGTCCCTGCGGCTGCCGTTCCGCGCCCCGCTCAACCCCGACTACCTCTTCGGCCACCTCGCCGCCACGGCCGTACCCGGCGTGGAGGAGTGGCGCGACGGCTCCTACCGGCGCACGCTCCGCCTGCCCTACGGCCACGGCATCGTGGCCCTCACCCCCACCCCCGACCACATCGCCTGCCGCCTCACCCTCAGCGACCTGCGCGATCTGACCGTCGCCGGCAGCCGCTGCCGCCGCCTGCTCGACCTGGACGCCGACCCGGTCGCGATCGACGACCAGCTGCGCACGGATCCGGTCCTGGCGCCGCTGATCGACAAGGCGCCCGGCCGGCGCGTCCCGCGCACGGTGGACGAGGCGGAGTTCGCCGTCCGGGCCGTGCTCGGCCAGCAGGTCTCCACCGCCGCCGCCCGCACCCACGCGGCCCGCCTGGTCACCGCGCACGGCGAACCGGTCGACGACCCCGAGGGCGGCCTCACCCACCTCTTCCCGGCCCCCGAGGCCCTCGCGGCGCTCGACCCGGAGACCCTGGCGATGCCCCGCACCCGCCGCACGACCTTCACCACCCTGGTCAGCGCCCTCGCCGACGGCGACCTCCGCCTCGGCGTGGAGAGCGACTGGCCGCGCACCCGTGCCCAGCTCCTCGCCCTGCCCGGCTTCGGCCCCTGGACGGCCGACGTCATCGCCATGCGCGCCCTCGGCGACCCCGACGCCTTCCTCCCCACCGACCTCGGCATCCGCCGCGCCGCCAAGGAACTCGGCCTGCCCTCCACGCCCGCCGCGCTCACCGCTCGCGCGGCGGCCTGGCGCCCCTGGCGTGCCTACGCCGTCCAGTACCTCTGGGCGACCGACAGCCACCCGATCAACTTCCTACCGGTATAGGGACGTTCGATGAAGCACCACACCGTGACCGACAGCCCCTACGGCCCCCTCACCCTCGTCGCCGACGACGGCGTCCTGTGCGGCCTCTACATGACCGACCAGCGCCACCGCCCGCCGGAGGAGACCTTCGGCACCCGCGACGACACCCTGTTCGCGGAGACGGAGGAACAACTGAAGGCCTACTTCGCGGGCGAGCTCAAGGAGTTCACCGTCGAACTCCGCCTGACCGGCACGCCGTTCCAGAACCGGGTCTGGGACCGGCTGCGCCGCATCCCGTACGGCGAGACCCGCACCTACGGCGAGCTCGCCGACGCCCTCGGCGCCCCGGCCGCCTCGCGCGCCGTCGGCCTCGCCAACGGCCGCAACCCCATCGGCATCATCGTCCCCTGCCACCGCGTGATCGGCGCGAACGGGAGCCTGACGGGCTACGGGGGCGGTCTGGAGCGCAAGCAGCGCCTGCTGGACTTCGAGCGCGGGGCCGCACTCTTCTAGGCACCGCTCTTCCAGGCACCCGGTTGGTCAAATTTGACTAGAGTGGGCGCATGCCGGAGAAGACGATCCCGATCCTGCCGTGCCAGACCCTCCCACCCGTCCTCGAGTTCTACACCGCCCTCGGCTTCGAGGTGACGTACCAGCAGCGCAGCCCCAACCCGTACGCGGTCGTCGAACACGGCGGCATCGAGCTGCAGTTCTTCGCGATGAAGCACTACGAGCCGACCGGCTCGATCAGCACCTGCTACGTCCTGATCGACGACGTCGACGGCCTGTACCGGGCGTTCCGGGCCGGGCTCAAGGCGGCGTACGGCAGGATCCCCACCCGGGGCCTGCCGCGCGTGGGGCCGCTCAAGGACATGTCGTACGGCGTGCGGCAGTTCCTCATGACCGACCCGGGCGGCAACTGCGTCCGGGTCGGTCAGCGCACGGGCGGAGAGCGGCACCACGGGCCCGCCCCCGAGGAGACGTTCGCGCGGGCCCTGCACCACGCGTCCCTCCTGGCGGACTCCAAGGGGGACGCGGAGGGCGCCGCCAAGGTCGTCGACCGGGTGATGCGCCTGACCGACGAGACGCCGACGCGCGTACAGCTGCTTCAGCTCCTCGTCCTGCGCGCGGACATCGCGGGGCGGCTCGGCGACGAGCAGACGACGGCGACCGCCCTCGCCCGGGCCGCCGCGCTCGACCTCACGGAAGCCGAACGCGACCGGGCCCGCGACACGCTCACGCGCCTGGAGGATCTGCTGGCGTCGTCTCGGCCGTGAGGCCGCGCAACAGCTCCGGCAGCGCCGTGCCGATGGGTTCGCGGACGATCTCGTCGGCACGGTCGTCGTACGGCGTCGGCTCGGCGTTGACGATGACGAGCCGGGCCCCGTGGTCTGCGGCGACACCGGCGAGGCCGGCGGCGGGCTGGACCTGGAGACTCGTACCGACGGCGACGAACACCTGGCAGGCCTTGCTGATGGCGGCCGCCTCGCCGAGGACGACCGGGTCCAGCCGCTCGCCGAACATCACCGTCGCCGGCTTCAGGACGCCGCCGCACTCCAGGCACGGCGGGTCGTCCTCCCCGGCCTCGACCCGTGCGAGCGCGTCCTCCATCGAGCCGCGGGCGTGGCAGCCGGTGCACACGAAACTCCGTGCCGTGCCGTGCAGTTCGAGGACCTTGCGGGCGGGCATCCCGGCGAGCTGATGCAGCCCGTCCACGTTCTGCGTGATCACCCGGACGGGCACCCCGGACCGCTCCAGTTCGGCCACCGCCCGGTGCGCGGCGTTGGGCTCCGCCTGGAGCGTCCGGGTCTCGCGCCGCATCCGCCAGGAGCGGCGGCGGATCTCCGGGTCGCCCATGTAGTACTCGTACGTGACGAGCTTCTCGGCCTCCGGATCCCGCCGCCAGAGCCCGTTCGGCCCGCGGTAGTCCGGGATCCCGGAGTCCGTGCTGATACCGGCACCGGTGAGGAGCGCGACGAGGGGCTTGGCCATGGCACCGAGGGTAGGCCGGGCCGTACGACAGCGGCGAGCGGTTAACGAACGGGACGTCGACGGGTGATCGGCCGGAGCCGGTCAGTACACCCGGTGCCCGTTCTCCAGCTCCGCCGTGCCCGAGCCGTCCGCCAGGACGTCCAGGCAGGCCAGGACACGGCGGCCGAGGGCGCCCGGCAGGTACTCGGTCAGCTCCTCGCGCGGGACCAGCCGCCAGGACAGCAGTTCCTCCTCCTGGAGGCGGATCGCCTTGAACTCGTCCTCGCCGAGCACCCCGCCGTCGTACAGATACGCCACCAGCGGCGGACGCCCCGTGCCGTGCACCCAGTCCACCGCCAGCAGCCGGCCGAGCTCCCGGTCCAGCCCGATCTCCTCGGCCGTCTCGCGCCGTGCCCCCTGCCGCGGGGTCTCGCCGTCGTCGGACTCGATCGTGCCGCCGGGCAGCGCCCAGCCCTCCCGGTAGTTGGGCTCGACGAGCAGCACCCGGCCCTCGCCGTCCCGGAACAGCGCGGCGGCGCCGGCCAGCACCCGGGGCAGGGACGCGATGTAGGCGGCGAAGTCAGAAGAGGTGGTCATTGGGGCAGGGTAACCACCCGATGACGGCTCAGCCGCGGGGGACGACGCAGCCGGCCTTCAGGCCTCCTGTTCCGTCAGCCGCAGCGTCCGCTCGGCCAGCTCGCTGATCCGCACCCCGTCGAAGCCGAACACCGCGCTGCGGACCGTGTCCTCCAGCGGTACCGTCCACTGGTCCGCGATGCCGGCCGCCCCGCCGAACACCCCGGCCACCGACCCCGCCGTCGCACCGTTGGAGTCGGTGTCCAGGCCACCGCGGACGGTCAGGGTGATGGTGCGGGTGAAGTCGCCGTCGCCGTAGAGCAGGCCGGCGGTGAGGACGGCGGCGTTCGGGACGGTGTGGATCCAGCCCATCCCGGTGGTCTCCTCGGTGACCGTGGTGAGCGTGTCCTCCCAGGACATCCGGGTGTCGTGCAGGGCGACGACCCGGCGCACCGTGCGGGCCAGGCGGCTGCTCGCCGGGATCACGGCCAGGGCCTCGTCGACCGCGTGCCGCACCGTGGGCGCCGTGAACGCCGCCGCGATCAGCGCCGCCGCCCACATCGCCCCGTAGACCCCGTTGCCGGTGTGTGACAGCACCGCGTCCCGCCGGGCCAGTGAGGCGGCCCGGCGCGGTGCGCCCGGGCAGGTCCAGCCGAAGATGTCGGCCCTGATCAGCGCCCCGATCCACTCCTGGTACGGGTTGTCGTACGTCGCCGTCAGCGGCGGCTTGAGCCCGTTCGCGAGGTTGCGGTACGCGGCCCGCTCGGCGGTGAACGTCTGGAGATACGGCAGCCGCAGCAGCCACAGGTCTCCGACCTGCTCGGTGCTGAATCCGAAGCCGTGGGTCTCCAGCAGGTCCAGGCCGAGGATCGCGTAGTCGACGTCGTCGTCACGGCAACTGCCGTGGATGTGGCCGCGCACGCACTGGCGCCACTCGGGCCGCAGCTCGAAGCCGTCACTCTCACTGATCGGCTCGGGGAGGTAGTCGGTCAGCGGCAGGGCGGCGGCCTGCCGGAGGTAGCGGTCGATGCGGTCGCGCGTCCAGACCTCGCCCTGCTCGACCGGTTTGCCGAGCATGTTGCCCGCGATGCGGCCCTGCCAGCCGCCGAGGATGCGGTCGGTGAGCTCTGTCGCCGTGCGCGCAAGGGTCATGGTTATCGTCTACCCGTTTCGGCGGGATGCTCCGGGGTGGGCGCTGTCGTGTGTTTCGCGGCTGCCGGTGCGTCGTGGCCGGTCGCGCCCGCGCGGCGGCTGCCGCGTGTATGACACAGCCCCGCGCCCCTTGGGGCGTCGTTCCAGAGGTTGGGCAGAGGCTGACGGCCGGGGCGTCCTCCGGTTAAGGTCGCAGCGGCGCGACTGGCCTTGACGTGCGTGAGGGCCCGGAGAGCAAGGGGAGTGCAAGTGGCGGACGCAGCAGTGAGCGATGCCTGGAAGACACAGCGGGTGCTCGTCGCCGCGGACAAGTTCAAAGGGTCGCTGACGGCCGTGGAGGTCGCCGAACGGGTGACGGCCGGGCTGCGCCGGGCCGTACCGGGCGTGGAGGTCGAGGCGCTGCCCGTGGCCGACGGCGGTGACGGAACGGTCGCCGCGGCGGTCGCCGCCGGGTTCGAGCGCCGGGAGGCACGGGTCGCCGGTCCGCTCGGCGACGAGGTGACGGCGGCCTTCGCGCTGCGCGACGGCACCGCGGTCGTGGAGATGGCCGAGGCGAGCGGCCTCCAGCGGCTGCCCGCCGGCGTCTTCGCACCGCTCACGGCGTCCACGTACGGCTCCGGCGAGCTGCTGCGGGCCGCGCTGGACGCGGGTGCCCGCACGATCGTCTTCGGGGTCGGCGGCAGCGCCACCACGGACGGCGGCGCCGGAATGCTGTCCGCGCTGGGCGCGCGCTTCCTGGACCCGGACGGCGAACCGGTACCCCCGGGCGGCGGCGGCCTGGCCGGTCTGGCCACCGCCGACCTGTCCGGCCTCGACCCCCGCCTCGCCGGCGTCGAACTGGTCCTCGCGAGCGATGTCGACAACCCGCTGACCGGCCCGAAGGGCGCGCCCGCGGTCTACGGCCCGCAGAAGGGCGCCTCGCCGGACGACGTGGCGGCCCTGGACGCCGCCCTCGCGCACTTCGCGAAGGTGCTGGAGGAGTCGGCCGGACCGAAGGCCGCCCGGTACGCCGCCTCGCCCGGCGCGGGCGCGGCGGGCGGCATCGGCTACGGCGCGCTGCTCCTCGGCGCCCGTTTCCGCCCCGGCATCGAGGTCATGCTCGACGTCCTGGGCTTCGCCCCCGCCCTGGACCGCGCCGGCCTGGTGATCACCGGCGAGGGCTCCCTCGACGAGCAGACCCTCCACGGCAAGGCCCCGGCGGGCGTCGCCGCGGCGGCCCGCGCGGCCGGCAAGGAGGTCGTGGCGGTCTGCGGCCGCCTCGCCCTCCCCCCGGAAGCCCTGGGCCGGGCCGGAATCCGCCGGGCCTACCCCCTGACGGACGCGGAGCCGGACGTGGCGACGTGCATCGCCGAGGCCGGGCCCATCCTGGAACGGGTGGCGGAGCGGATCGGGCGGGACTTCCTGACCTGACCCGTCACGGAAGGGGGATCAGGTCACCGTCCGGCTCCCTGAAGTAGCTGCCGCTGCCGAGACCCTCCACCTGGCCGTTCTTGAACCACTGCTTCGACATGCGGTGCACGACCTTGGCATTGAGCTCCCACACCAGGGTGTGGCCCGAGCCGGCGAGGCAGAACATCAGCTTCTCGGGCCCCGGGACGGCCGCGTAGAGGGCCGGCACCGAGAAGCGGACGGGGTCGGGGAGGGTGGCGGGGCTGTTGGCGGTCCGGTCCTGCTCCCCGTAGACGATGAGCACGGGAACCCGTTCACCGAGGACGGGTGTGCCCGCCGGGTTCTGGTGCGGCACCGTCTCGTTGTTCCAGCCCCACCAGTAGGTGTTCCGGTACCGCAGGATGCCCTCGTACTCACCCGGTGCCACTTCGGGGCCCCACTTGCTGCCGAGAGGGTCGTTCTCCATGCAGGCCTCCCAGGCGAGGTCCACGATGTCGGGCTCCCGCAGGGCGGGGTTGCCGTCCAGCCCCGTCCTGAACCCTGTCTTGGTGCCGACGTGCATCGGGAAGCCCCAGGTGAGGGCCGGCGTGGACACGGGCAGCGTCTGGGCCTCGGCCGGGCGTCCGAAGGGGGCGGCGGGGTTGCCCGACCACCGTCCCTTGGGAGGGAAGACGGGGGCGAGCAGGAGCAGGCTCTCGACGTTGCCGGGGTTCTGGAGGGTGTAGGAGCCCATGATGGCCGCGCCCAGGGAATAGCCGATGAAACGGATCGGCTTGTTCCTGCCGGGCAGGCCCTTGATGAACTTGACGACCGCGTCCAGCTCCGCCCACTCACTCTCCGAATTCCCGAGCTGGTACGGGTACGGGGGCGGGGGAGGGCAGGGCTCCTGGAGGGGGTTGGGGACGAGGGCCGGCTGCTGCGCGGGGTTGGCGTTGCACGGATCGTCCATCCTGGGGCGTGGCGACCGGCCGGAGCCCTGCAGGTCCATGAGGAAGACGTCGTAGCCGTCGTCCGCGAGTTCCTGTGCCCAGCTGTAGCGGGTGGCGGAGCCGCCGGGCACCGGGGCGAGATCGAACGCCGCCAGCGCCGGCACGCTTCTGCCGTGCAGCATCAGCACCGGCTTGGGCGTATGGCTCGGCTTGGTGCCGTCGTACTCCCGGACGGGCAGCGTCACCGTGTCGTCGAAGTTCGCGGGGATCTTGGACTTGAGCGTGACCCGGTGCTCTTTGAGGGTAGGTGCGGGCATGGCAGTCTCCCGGTCTGGAAGGGGAGGAACTCTCTGACAACCCCCCTGTTCCACCCTCCTCTTCCTGCGTTTCTCCTGCAAATCGGCCCAAAGCAGAGGTAGTTGACCAGTCAAGGGCAATGCAGGGGATGCCCTTGAACGCAAAACGGGTGTGGCCCGAGCCTCGGAGGCTCGGGCCACACCCGTCAGTGGAGGGACGAGATCAGGGCAGCTGCGCCGCCCGCGCTTCCCTCCGGTTGTCGCGGAAGGTGTTCACCCGGCGCGCCGTGGCGAACAGCGGGATCGTCGCCGCCATCACGATCTGCAGCGCGCAGCCCATCTGCAGCAGTACCTGGCCGCCCGGCGCGTCGAACGCCCACGCCGCCAGCATCCCCATGGCCGACACGATCCAGGCGAGCACGGCCACCGCGAGGATGCCCCGCGGCTTCGGGTATTCGACCCGGCTCACCATCAGCCATGCCGTACCGACGACCGCCAGCAGCGTCGCCTCGAACGGCAGCTCGAGCAGCACGATCGAGACGACCGTGAGCGCACCGAACGGTGAGGGCATGCCCTGGAACGTGCCGTCCTTCACGGTGACGCACGAGAAGCGGGCAAGCCGCAGCACCACCGCCAACAGCACAACGATCGCGCCCACCGCCGCGACCCGCTCGTGCGCGTCGCTCGCGACCATGCCGTACACGAGCACGAAGTACGCGGGCGCCAGACCGAAGCTGATCAGGTCGGAGAGATTGTCCAGCTCCGCACCCATCGGCGACGACCGCAGCTTGCGGGCGACGAGGCCGTCGAACAGGTCGAAGACCGCGGCGCACAGCATCAGTATCACGGCCGTGGCCGCGCTGTTGCGAGCCATGCCCGAATTGTCGCCGGAGAGGTGCGGGATGAGGATGCCGGTGGTGGTGAAGTACACCGCCATGAAGCCGCACGTCGCGTTACCGAGCGTGAGCGTGTCCGCTATCGACAGCCGGAGAGACAGCGGCAGTTCCTCCGCGTCGTCCTCGTCCTCGGCGACCCAGTTCGTGGCCTGTGTGTCGGGATCAATCACGGTCAATTCGAGTCACCCCCGCAGTCGTGGTCTGACCAACCTCGACAGCGACGTCGACACCTTCCGGAAGGTAGATGTCAACGCGCGATCCGAAGCGGATCAGGCCGATGCGGTCGCCCTGCTCGACCTTGGTGCCCTGCGGGACGTACGGGACGATCCGCCGCGCGACCGCGCCGGCGATCTGCACCATCTCGATGTCACCGAGCTCGGTGTCGAAGTGCCACACCACACGCTCGTTGTTCTCGCTCTCCTTGTTGAAGGCGGGAACGAAGCCACCGGGCACGTGCTCGACCGACGTCACCGTGCCGGCCAGCGGCGCGCGGTTGACGTGTACGTTGAGCGGGCTCATGAAGATGGCGACGCGAGTGCGGCCGTCCTTCCACGGCATGATGCTCTGCACCACACCGTCGGCGGGCGAGATGACCCGGCCCTGGCCGATCTCGCGCTCGGGGTCGCGGAAGAACCACAGCATTCCCGCCGCGAGGGCGGTGGCGGGAACGGCGACGGCCCTGGCGGCGCCGGAGCGGCGGGCACGGGCCAGGCTGAGGGCTGCGGTGGCGACGGTCGGAAGGAGCCACGGCGATGCTCCGCGCGCGAGGCGTACGCCGGCCCGGCTGTCGCGAGATGCAGAGGTTTGGCTGTGGGGCATGGATGACCTTCGTAGCGGATGATGCCGCACTCTGACGGGGGACGGCGGCTTTCCGGCGATCGTAGCGGCTCGGGGCCCTAACTGGGTAAGCCAGGCAGCCGAGTCGGCGTCCGAAGAGTGCTGACGGGGTGTGATCTTCTTCTCCAAGAAAACACCCCGTATCCGGACATCTAGCCCTGGAATCGATACTCCTCGAGCAATCGCCGACCGATGATCATTTTCTGGATCTCGGCGGTACCTTCACCGATCAGCAGCATCGGTGCCTCACGATAGAGGCGCTCGATCTCGTACTCCTTGGAGAAGCCGTAGCCGCCGTGGATCCGGAAGGCGTCCTCCACGACCTCCTTGCAGTACTCGGAGGCGAGGTACTTCGCCATCCCAGCCTCAAGGTCGTTTCGTTCTCCGGAGTCCTTTTTGCGTGCCGCGTTCACCATCATCGCATGCGCGGCCTCGACCTTGGTAGCCATCTCGGCCAGCTTGAACTGGATCGCCTGGTGCTGGGCGATCGGCTTCCCGAAGGTGTGACGCTGCTGCGCGTACTGGACGCCCAGTTCGAACGCACGCTGAGCGACGCCGCAGCCACGCGCCGCCACGTTGACGCGGCCGACCTCCACGCCGTCCATCATCTGGTAGAAGCCCCGGCCGGTGACGCCGCCGAGCACGCGGTCGGCGGGAATGCGCAGGCCATCCATGATGAGCTCGGTGGTGTCGACCCCCTTGTAGCCCATCTTGTCGATCTTGCCGGGAATGGTGAGGCCGGGGCGGACCTCGCCGAAACCGGGCTCCTTCTCGACCAGGAAGGTCGTCATCGACTTGTGGGGCGCGGTGCCCTCGGGGTGACCTTCGTCACTTCGCACCAGAACGGCCACCAGAGACGACGTCCCGCCGTTGGTCAGCCACATCTTCTGGCCGTTCAGGACGTACTCGTCGCCGTCCTTCACCGCCTTCGACGTGATCGCCGACACGTCCGAGCCGAGGGCCGGCTCCGACATCGAGAAGGCGCCGCGGATGTCGCCGGCCGCCATCCTCGGCAGGAAGTGGTCCTTCTGCTCCTGCGTGCCGTGCTGCTTGAGCATGTACGCCACGATGAAGTGCGTGTTGATGATGCCGGACACCGACATCCACCCGCGGGCGATCTCCTCCACGCACAGCGCGTAGGTCAGGAGCGACTCGCCCAGACCCCCGTACTCCTCGGGGATCATCAGACCGAACAGGCCCAATTCCTTCAGACCGTCGACGATCTGCTGGGGGTACTCGTCGCGGTGCTCCAGCTCGGTCGCGACCGGGATGATCTCCTTGTCCACGAAGTCCCGGACGGTGGACAGGATCTCCTGCTGGATGTCCGTCAGACCGGCGGTCTGGGCGAGTCGCGCCATGGCTACTTCTCCTGCTCCTTGAGCTCGGGGCGGCCGGGCTGCTCGCCGCCGCGCTCCTTGATGTACGTCTCGGTCGGCACCATCACCTTGCGGCGGAACACACAGACCAGCGTGCCGTCCTGCTTGTAGCCCTTGGTCTCGACGTGGACGATGCCGCGGTCGTTCTTCGACTTCGACGGCCACTTGTCGAGCACGGTCGTCTGGCCGTAGATGGTGTCGCCGTGGAAGGTCGGCGCCACGTGCTTGAGCGACTCGATCTCCAGGTTGGCGATCGCCTTGCCGGAGATGTCCGGCACGGACATGCCGAGCAGGAGCGAGTAGACGTAGTTCCCGACGACGACGTTCCTGCCGAAATCCGTCGTCTTCTCCGCATAGTTCGTGTCCATGTGGAGCGGGTGGTGGTTCATGGTGAGGAGACAGAACAGGTGGTCGTCGTACTCCGTGACCGTCTTGCCCGGCCAGTGCTTGTACGTCGCCCCGACCTCGAACTCCTCGTACGTGCGTCCGAACTGCATCGCGCTCAGGCCTCCGGGATCTCGAACTTGCTGGTGCGCTGCATGCCGGCGGCGCGTCCCTTGCCCGCGATGACCAGGGCCATCTTGCGGCTGGCCTCGTCGATCATCTCGTCGCCGAGCATCGCGGAGCCCTTCTTGCCGCCCGCCTCGGACGTGTAGTAGTCGTACGCGTCCAGGATCAGCTCGGCGTGGTCGTAGTCCTCCTGGGACGGCGAGAAGATCTCGTTGGACGCCTCGACCTGGCCCGGGTGCAGCACCCACTTGCCGTCGAAGCCGAGGGCGGCGGCGCGCTGGGCGACCTCGCGGTAGCCGTCGATGTTGCGGATCTGGAGGTAGGGGCCGTCGATCGCCTGGAGGTTGTTGGCGCGGGCGGCCATCAGGATCTTCATCAGGATGTAGTGGTAGGCGTCCGCCGGGTAACCGGGCGGCTGCTCGCCCACGACCAGCGACTTCATGTTGATGGACGCCATGAAGTCGGCCGGGCCGAAGATGATCGTCTCGACGCGCTGGGAAGCCTGCGCGATCTCGTTGACGTTGTTCAGGCCCTGGGCGTTCTCGATCTGCGCCTCGATGCCGATCTTGCCGACCTCGAAGCCCATGGTCTTCTCGATCTGGGTCAGCAGCAGGTCGAGGGCGACGATCTGCTGGGCGTCCTGGACCTTCGGCAGCATGATGCAGTCGAGGTTCTGGCCGGCGCCCTCGACCACCGTCACGACGTCGCGGTACGTCCACTCGGTCGTCCAGTCGTTGACGCGCACGACCCGCGTCTTGCCCGTCCAGTCACCCTCGTTGAGGAACTTGACGATGGTGTGCCGCGCCTCGGGCTTGGCGAGCGGGGCGCACGCGTCCTCCAGGTCGAGGAAGACCTGGTCGGCGGGGAGGCCCTGCGCCTTCTCCAGGAAGCGGGGGTTCGAGCCCGGTACCGCCAGGCAGGAACGCCGGGGGCGAAGGCGGTTGACCGTGGTCATGCGGAGACCTCCAGGGGGTCGAGCTTGTTCGCTTTCCGGATCTCGTCGACGATGCGGCCGATGATTCCGGTGATGTCGAAGTCCTTCGGGGTGAAGACCGCGGCCACTCCGGCTTCCCTGAGCTGCTCGGCATCCCCGTTCGGGATGATGCCACCGGCGATCACCGGGATGTCTGTGGCACCGGCCACACGCAGCCGTTCGAGCACGTCCGGCACGAGCTGGGCGTGCGAGCCGGACAGGATGGACAGGCCGACCGCGTGCACGTCCTCGGCGAGGGCCGCGTCCACGATCTGCTCGGGGGTGAGCCGGATGCCCTGGTAGACCACCTCGAAGCCGGCGTCACGCGCGCGCACGGCGATCTGCTCGGCGCCGTTGGAGTGGCCGTCCAGGCCCGGCTTGCCGACCAGGAAGCGCAGCTTGCCCACCTCCAGGTCCTTGGCCGTCAGATCCACCTTGCGGCGGACCAGGGCCAGCGTGCTGCCCTCCTCGGCGGGCACGGCCACCGGCGCCGAGGAGACACCCGTGGGCGCCCTGAACTCGCCGAACACCTCGCGCAGGGCCCCGGCCCACTCGCCGGTCGTGACCCCGGCGCGGGCGCACTCCAGGGTGGCCTCCATGAGGTTCTCGGTGCCCCGGGCGGCCTCCTTCAGCCGCTCCAGCGCCTTGCAGGGCCGCGGGTGGTTGAAGGGCGGCTGGTAGCGGCTGTCGCGCCACTGCTGAAGCGCGGCGATGACGCGGGCCTCGACCTCCGGGTCGACCGTCTGGATCGCGGTGTCCAGGTCGGCGGTCAGCGGGTTCGGCTCGGTGCCCTCGAAGGCGTTGACACCGATGATCTTCTCCTGGCCGGACTCGATCCGGCCCCGGCGTTCCGCGTGCGAGGCGACCAGCTGCGACTTGAGGTAGCCGGACTCGACGGCCGCCATCGCGCCGCCCATCTCCTGGATGCGGTCGATCTCCGCGAGCGAGGCCTCGACCAGTTCGTCCACCTTCGCCTCGATGACTTTCGAGCCCTCGAAGATGTCCTCGTACTCCAGCAGATCGCTCTCGTACGCCAGCACCTGCTGGATGCGCAGCGACCACTGCTGGTCCCAGGGGCGGGGCAGGCCGAGCGCCTCGTTCCAGGCGGGGAGCTGCACTGCACGCGCGCGTGCGTCCTTGGAGAGGGTCACGGCCAGCATCTCGAGCACGATCCGCTGGACGTTGTTCTCCGGCTGCGCCTCCGTCAGGCCCAGGGAGTTGACCTGGACGCCGTAGCGGAAGCGGCGGTGCTTGGGGTTCTCGATGCCGTACCGCTCGCGGGTGATCCTGTCCCAGATGCGGCCGAAGGCGCGCATCTTGCACATCTCCTCGATGAAGCGGACGCCCGCGTTCACGAAGAAGGAGATCCGGCCGACGACGTCGCCCATGCGCTCCTGGGGCACCTGTCCCGAGTCGCGCACGGCGTCGAGGACGGCGATCGCGGTGGACATCGCGTACGCGATCTCCTGGACCGGTGTGGCGCCCGCCTCCTGCAAGTGGTAGCTGCAGATGTTGATCGGGTTCCACTTCGGCATGTGGGAGACCGTGTACGCGATCATGTCCGTCGTCAGCCGGAGCGACGGCACCGGCGGGAACACGTGCGTGCCGCGGGACAGGTACTCCTTGACGATGTCGTTCTGTGTCGTGCCCTGGAGCTTGGTGATGTCCGCACCCTGCTCCTCGGCGACGACCTGGTAGAGCGCCAGCAGCCACATGGCCGTGGCGTTGATGGTCATCGAGGTGTTCATCTGCTCCAGGGGGATGTCCTGGAACAGCCGGCGCATGTCACCGACGTGGGCGATCGGCACACCGACCCGGCCGACCTCGCCGCGGGCGAGGATGTGGTCGGAGTCGTAGCCGGTCTGCGTCGGCAGGTCGAACGCCACCGACAGACCCGTCTGGCCCTTGGCGAGGTTGCGCCGGTACAGCTCGTTGGACGCCTCGGCCGTGGAGTGACCGGCGTAGGTCCGCATGAGCCACGGACGGTCCTTCTGACGCTCTGTCATCCAGCAGCCCTCAGATGTTCCGGAAGCGGTTGATGGCGTCGATGTGCTGGGCGCGCTTCTCCTGGTCGCGCACGCCCAGGCCCTCCTCGGGGGCCATGCACAGCACGCCGACCTTGCCCTGGTGCAGGTTGCGGTGCACGTCGAAGGCGGCCTGGCCGGTGTCCTCCAGGGAGTACACCTTCGACAGAGTGGGGTGGATCTTGCCCTTCGCGATGAGCCGGTTGGCCTCCCAGGCCTCGCGGTAGTTGGCGAAGTGCGAGCCGATGATGCGCTTCAGCGACATCCACAGGTAGCGGTTGTCGTACTCGTGCATGTAGCCCGAGGTGGAGGCACAGGTGGTGATGGTGCCTCCCTTACGGGTGACGAAGACGCTCGCGCCGAAGGTCTCGCGGCCGGGGTGCTCGAAGACGATGTCGATGTCCTCCCCGCCGGTGAGCTCGCGGATGCGCTTGCCGAAGCGCTTCCACTCCTTCGGGTCCTGTGTGTGCTCGTCCTTCCAGAACTTGTAGCCCTCGGCGTTGCGGTCGATGATCGCCTCGGCGCCCATGGACCGGCAGATGTTCGCCTTCTGCTCGCTGGAGACGACACAGATCGGGTTGGCGCCGCCGGCCAGCGCGAACTGGGTGGCGTAACTGCCGAGTCCGCCGCTCGCGCCCCAGATGAGCACGTTGTCGCCCTGCTTCATGCCGGCGCCGTTGCGGGAGACCAGCTGGCGGTAGGCGGTGGAGTTCACCAGGCCCGGGGCGGCGGCCTCCTCCCAGCTCAGGTGGTCCGGCTTCGGCATCAGCTGGTTGGACTTGACCAGCGCGATCTCGGCGAGGCCGCCGAAGTTGGTCTCGAAGCCCCAGATGCGCTGCTCGGGGTCGAGCATCGTGTCGTTGTGGCCGTCGCTGGACTCCAGCTCGACGGACAGGCAGTGCGCCACGACCTCGTCACCGGGCTGCCAGGCGTTGACGCCCGGGCCGGTGCGCAGGACGACGCCCGCGAGGTCGGAGCCGATGATGTGGTACGGCAGGTCGTGGCGCTTGGCGAGCTCGCTGGTGCGGCCGTAGCGCTCCAGGAAGCCGAACGTCGACAGCGGCTCGAAGATCGATGTCCACACCGAGTTGTAGTTGACCGAGGAGGCCATGACGGCCACCAGGGCCTCGCCCGGGCCCAGCTCGGGCAGCGGCACCTCGTCCAGGTGGATCGACTTGCGGGGATCCTTGTCGCGCGTGGCGAGCCCGGCGAACATCTCCGTCTCGTCCTTGTGCACGGTGATCGCGCGGTACGACTCGGGGAGCGGGAGGGCGGCGAAGTCCTCCGACGTGGAGTCGGGCGACTGGATCGCGGCCAGGATGTCCTTAACGGTCACGGTGTTGCCTCCGGCGGTGAGCGCCCTGAGGGAGGGGCGCCGATGGTTACGTCGGTGCTGCTGAGGGTCGAGGGTGTGCCGTCGGTTCGGCGGTGGTGCTGTTCGGCAGCGCTGGTGGCGCGGGAGGTTGCCTGTGACGCAGGCGTCCGGACGGGCAGGCGCTGGGCCGGCTGGGACATCGCCCGGACCTCTTCAACGTATGACACCGCGTGTCACCCCGCAAGGCACTGAGTGCCAGAAGTTTCTCTCAGATGAAATCTTTACTTGACAAATGAGCGATGATCGATCGAACGGTATCCCAGAGGGCCCTCAAAACGGCTCCTGGCATGCCAAAACGGCCACCCCGAGGGGTGGCCGTCATCACAGGGAGATCACACGGAGAAGGGGACTCAGCGCTCCTTGAGGGCCTGCTCGATCGTCCGCATGACCTCGTCCAGCGGGGCGTCGGTACGGGCGACGGTCACCAGCACCTCGCCCTGCGCCGAGGCCGTGGCCGCGGCCGGCTGCGGCTCCGTGGAGCGCCCGGCCCCGATGCCCGTGCCGAACGTCTTGCGCACGATCGCGAAGGCGTGGTCCAGCTGCGCCTCCACGTCCCCCTGTCCGCCCGCCCGCAGCCAGCGCCGCAGGACGTGGTTGTGGGCGGTGACCACGGCGGACGCGGCGACCTCCGCCAGCAGCGGGTCGTCGTTGGCGTCGTCGGCGTGCGCGCGCTCGTCGAAGTGGCCGAGGAGGTAGCGGGTGAACAGGCGCTCGTAGCGGGCCACCGACGCGATCTCCGCCTCGCGCAGGGTGGGCACCTCGCGCGTCAGCTTGTAGCGGGCGACCGAGATCTCCGGACGGGCCGCGTACATCTTCATGACTTCCTTGATGCCGCGGCACACCGTGTCGAGCGGATGCTCGTGCGCGGGCGCGGCGTTGAGCACCGCCTCGGCCCGGACCAGGGTGTCGTCGTGGTCGGGGAAGATCGCCTCTTCCTTGGAGCGGAAGTGGCGGAAGAACGTGCGGCGGGCGACCCCGGCCGCGGCCGCGATCTCGTCGACGGTGGTCGCCTCGTACCCCTTGGTCGCGAACAGCTCCATCGCGGCGGCCGCCAGTTCCCGGCGCATCTTGAGCCGCTGGGCGGCGGCGCGAGAGCCTGCGGCACTTTCCGGCGGGTCGGTCGTAACCGTTGTACGTGAGGACTTGGCGGGCTGGGACATGCCCTGAACGTACTGCATGTGCGCAGCTCGCTGCGCGTGACCTGGTTCGTGGAACCGGTCCGGGCCGAGCAGGCCGCCCCACTCCGCGCCGGACCGGAACCAGTCGCCGGGACCCTCAGCGCTTGGCATATTCGCGGAAGCCACGGCCCGTCTTGCGGCCGAGGCAGCCCGCGGCCACCAGGTGCTCCAGGAGCGGTGCCGGGGCGAGCCCCGGGTCGCGGAACTCGCGGTGCAGGACCTTCTCGATGGCGAGCGAGACGTCGAGCCCGACGACGTCCAGCAGCTCGAACGGGCCCATCGGGTAACCCCCGCCCAGCTTCATCGCCGCGTCGATGTCGTCGAGCGACGCGTAGTGCTCCTGCACCATCTTGATCGCGTTGTTCAGGTACGGGAAGAGCAGCGCGTTCACGATGAAGCCCGCCCGGTCTCCGCAGTCGACCGCGTGCTTCCTGATCCGGCCGCAGACCTCGCGGACCGTCGCGTGGACGTCGTCGGCCGTCAGCACCGTGCGGACGACCTCGACCAGCTTCATGGCCGGGGCCGGGTTGAAGAAGTGCATGCCGATCACGTCCTGCGGGCGCGAGGTGGCCCGGGCGCAGGCCACGACCGGCAGGGACGAGGTGGTGGTGGCCAGCACCGCGCCCGGCTTGCAGACCTTGTCCAGCGCGGCGAACAGCTGCCGCTTGACCTCCAGGTCCTCGGCGACGGCCTCCACGGCCAGGTCGACGTCGGCGAAGGCGTCGTACGAGCCCGCCGGAGTGATCCGGTCCAGGGTCTGCGCTGCGGCCTCGGCGGTCATCCGGCCCTTGTCGACCGAGCGGGACAGGGACTTGCCGATGCGGGCCTTCGCGGTCTGGGCCTTCTCCTCGCTGCGGGCGGCGAGGACGACCTCATACCCGGCCTTGGCGAAGACCTCGGCGATACCGGAGGCCATGGTGCCCGAGCCCGCGACGCCGACGGAACGGACCTCCCGGCCGGGGACGGGGTTGCCGCCCTCCAGCGGGGTCAGCGCGTCCCGGACGACGGTGCCGCTGCCCGGCGTCTCGTACGTGTAGAACCCGCGTCCCGCCTTGCGGCCGGTCAGGCCCGCCTCGCTCAGCTGCTTGAGGATCGGCGCCGGGGCGTGCAACCGGTCGCGGGACGCGGCGTACATCGCCTCCAGGACGGTGCGCGCGGTGTCGACCCCGATCATGTCGAGCAGTGCCAGCGGGCCCATGGGCAGGCCGCAGCCCAGCCGCATCGCGGCGTCGATGTCCTCGCGGGAGGCGTACTTCGCCTCGTACATCGCGGCGGCCTGGTTGAGGTAGCCGAACAGCAGCCCGTCGGCGACGAACCCGGGGCGGTCGCCGACCGCGACGGGCTCCTTGCCCAGGTCGAGGGCGAGATCGGTGACGGCCGTGACGGCCGCCGGCGCGGTCAGCACCGAGGAGACGATCTCGACCAGGCGCATCGCCGGGGCCGGGTTGAAGAAGTGCAGGCCCAGCACCCGCTCCGGACGGGCCGAGTCGGCGGCGAGCCGCGTGACGGACAGGGCGTTGGTGCCGGTCGCCATGATCGTCTCGGGCCGCACGATCCCGTCCAGCTCCCGGAAGATCTGCTGCTTGATCTCGTACGACTCCGGCGCGACCTCGATGACGAGGTCGGCGTCGGCCGCGGCCCGCAGGTCGGTGGAGGTGCGGACGCGGTCCAGGATCTCCGCGCGGTCCTGCTCGGTCAGCCGCCCGCGCTCGACGCCACGGGCGGTGGAGGACTCCAGGGCGGCGACGCACTTCGCCGCCTGGGCCTCGCTGATGTCGATGCCGACGACCTCGCGGCCGGCCTTGGCGAGGACCTCGGCGATGCCGGTGCCCATCGTGCCGAGGCCGACGACTGCGATGGTGCGCAGCGGGGACAGGGACGGGTCGGAAAGGGGAGTGGCCATCGCGGGACTCCTGGAATGAGGGTGACGACTTCGGAACGCGCCCGGGTGCGCCGAAGACGGACCGGCGTGAGCCGGGCCCCGGGCGCACCGGGTACGTGAGGAATGCGGGTGTTGGCCGGGCTGCGAGCGCACACGCCCGGTGCCGTCGCCGCGGGCGTGCACACGCCCGGGGAACGGCGGGTCCGACCGGCCCTGTCCCGGGGCCGAGCCGTACTGCGGTACCTGAAGTACCGAACCGACTGCTCTCACGACGGCCGCGTCACCAGACCGCCGCGAGGAATACGAGTGGGTAACTCGCTCGTCTGAGCTTAACTCGCGGGTAACGAGCGCGCCAGCCCTCGTGTTTGTGATGTACGTCCCGAGCAGCTCGCGGCGCCTCTAATCTCTCAGTCATGGACGAAGAGTTGCGATCACTCACGGAGCGCTTACGGCAGGAGTCGGGGGCGTCGCCCGCCTTCGAGCGGCTCGTGGCGACCGACGACCTCGACGCCCTGGCCGCGGTGCTGACCGAACCCGGGCAGCCCTTGTGGGCGAGGGAGCTCGCCGCCTTCCGGCTGGGACTCGCCGAGGACCGGCGGGCCTTCGAGTCCCTGGTGCTGCTGCTCAACCACCGTGACCCGCCGCGCTGCGCTTCCGCCGCCTACGCCCTCGCCCGCCTGGGCGACCCGCGTACCGCCCGCGCGGCCGCCGCCCTCGCCACCAACGAACTGCGCGTCGCCTACGCCCTCCACCCCGTCCGGCTGCTGGTCGAACTGCGCGCCCCGGAGGCGGTGCCCGCCCTGATCACCACTCTCCAGCGACGGCTGCGCCCGCACGACCCGTACCGCCGCGTGGCCCTCGCCTGCGTGGACGGGCTCGGCACGCTGGGCGACACCCGGGCCAGACCCGTGCTGAACGAGGCCCTCGCGCATCCGGTGCTGGCGGAGGCGGCGGTGCGGGCACTGGGGCGGATTCCGAAGCAGAGGTGAGATCAGCGGGGGAGTGCGCGTGCGTACCGCACCTCAGGGACCGTGACACCGTCCACCTCGAAGGGCTCCTCCGCGCCGTCCGCCTCGAAGCCGGCCCGTTCGTAGAACCGGCGGGCCCGGCCGTTCTCCTTGAGGACCCACAGGAGCAGACGGCCGTGGCCCGCGGCGGCGCAGCGCGCGACGGCCTCCGCGAGCAGGGCCTGCCCCGTGCCCCGTCCCAGGTGTTCCGGATGGACGTAGATGGCGTACAACTCGGCGTCGCCGGTGACGACTTCGCCGCCCCGGTACGGTCCGTGGCAGGCCCAGCCCACGACCTCGCCGCCGGTGTCCTCGGCGACCAGGTTCACCACGCTGCCGTCGGCCTGCGCCAGGCGCCCGCGACGACGCTCGGCGTCCTCCTCGACGCTGAGCCCGTCCAGGTACGACTGCGGTATCAGCCCCCGGTACGCGGTCTGCCAGCCGCGGATGCGGATCTCCGCGACGCGGTCGCAGTCGGCGAGCGTCATCTCCCGTATCGGAAGCGCCCTTGTCGAGGAGTTCACTCCGCCACCACCGCGAAAGCCTCGACCTCCAGCAGGAATTCGGGCCGGACCAGCCCAGTGACCCGCACCGCCGACGCGGCCGGCAGCCGGTCGTCGGGTATGTGCTCGGCACGGGCCGCCCGGATGGCGGGCATATGGGCCATGTCCGTGACGAAGTAGGTGAGTTTGACGACGTCGTCGAAGGTCGCCCCGGCGGCGGCCAGGCAGCGCCGGAGGTTCTCGAAGACCTGACGGGCCTGCGCCACCGGGTCGCCCTCTCCGACCGGCCGGCCCTGCTCGTCGAGGGCGAGCTGCCCCGCGATCGCCACGAAACGGCCGGTGCCCATGACGACATGGCTGTACTGGGCCGCGGCGGCGACGCCGTCGGGCGCGGGAATCCTGGTCAGCTCACTCATCGGTCCATCGTGGACCATGGCACCGACGTGTGTGCTCAGAACCGGCCGCCGCCGGCTCCCGGGACCGGTTCCTTGCAAAGGCCTAGCGCTTCAGCTGGGCGTACATGGCTTCCAGGTCTGCGGACAGCTGCGACTTGATCCACCGGGAGGTGTCGTCGGCCAGTACCTCGTGCGCTCCTGCCTCGATGCCGTCGAGCGCGGCCACGGCGACGTCGCGGGGGTCGGCCTTGGGCGCGTCGATGCCCGACGTCATGTCGGTGTCCACGTAGGCGACATGGAGCCCGGTCACCGCGATGCCGCGCGGCTGCAACTCCAGGCGCAGGGAGTTGGTCTGCGACCACAGGGCGGCCTTGGAGGCGCTGTAGGGCGTGCCGTCGGCCAGCCATGACAGGGCGGAGTGGACGTTGAGGATGTGACCGCCGCCCCTGCGCTCGATGACCGGCGCGAAGGCCCGGGTGACCAGCAACGGGCCGTAGAAGTTGGTCTCCAGGTCCCGGCGCACCTCGTCCATCGGGGAGCCGAGGTACGAAGCGCCGACGGAGGCGCCGGCGTTGTTGATCAGGATGGTGACGTCCTGGGCCTGCTCGGCGGCGGCTGCCACGGATGCCGGGTCGGTGACGTCGAGCGCCAGCGCGACGGCGTCGGGGTGCGTCACCGAGCGCGGGTCGCGGGCCGTGGCGTAGACCTTGCCGGCACCGCGCGCGTAGAGCTCCTCGACCAGCACCTTGCCGATACCCCGGCTGCCTCCGGTGACGAAGACGACGGCGCCCTTGATCGCTGTCACGACTACCTCCAGAACATGGAAAACCGATCGGTTTCACCACCGTAAACCGATCGGTTTCCTTCTGCAAGTCGTGCCGGGTCGCCGTGTGGGCCTCCGGCGTGGATCAGCGCATGCCTGCCGCGTCGAGCAGGGTGTTCACGGTGGGCGCGACGAGCCCGGCCAGCCTGTCGGCCCCGATTCCCGCGCGGGCACTGGCGCCGTCGAACACCAGGCTGAGCTGCCGGGCCAGCAGGTCGGCGTCGCCCGCCCCGCCCAGTTCGGCCTCGGAACGGAAGAACTCCGTCAGGTTCGCCTTGATCCGGTGGGCCACCCGGCTCGCGGGGTGGTTCTGGTTCTTCAGCTCGATCTGAACAGCCAGGTACGGGCAGCCTCGGAACTCTGGTGTCCCCGCCTGCGACTCGACCTGCTCGAAGACGTGCAGGATCCGCTCGCGGGGTGACCGGCCGTCGTCCGCCGCGGGCAGGAGGGTCGCCACGAAGGCGGAGGCGCGCTCCTCCAGGCTCACTGCCAGCAGCTCGTCCTTGCTCTCGAAGAGCTGGTACAGGGAGCGCTTCGACACCCCCGCCGCCTTGCACAGCGCCTCGACGCCGATGCCGACACCGTCCCGGTAGGTGAGCGTGGCCGCCGCCTCCAGCAGCCGCTCTCTGGTACTTGCCTTCACCTCGGTGGTCATGCTGCGAGGTTAACTCGATGTGGAGGAAATGAAAACCGATCGGTTTCACAGTGTGCCGGGGCGGACGCCTCCTAGGCCGGGACGGCGGTCTTCGCGGGCTTGGTCTCGACCGGGATGCGGTGCATCCCCTTGCGGTCGTACCAGGCGGTCACGCCGAAACCGAACAGTGCGGCCACCGCGAGGCCGGCGCCCATCATCACCCAGCCCCGGGTCAGGCCCGCGTCGGCCTGGGCGTCGTAGTAGAGGATCGAGCGGAGGCCGCCGGTGATCTGCCGCAGCGGCTCGAACTCCGCGAGGAAGCGGTAGAAGCCGGGGAGCGCCTCGATGGGGGTGGTGGCGCCGGCCGTCGGCACCGCCATCCCGATGAAGACCAGCGTGACCACCAGCATGCCGGGCGTGCCGAAGACGGCGAGGAGGGCGAGCGCGCCGATCCCGCACACCGCGATGGCGCACACCGAGTACAGCCACAGCAGCGGCAGATGGGCGGCGTGCATGCCCATGATGCCGATCGCGCCCGCCATGACCAAGGGGTCTGGCGCGCAGGACGCGGAAGGGGTGAATGCCGCTCATGACTTACTCCGGCGGATCAGGGCGTTCGCTTCGCCGGGGGCTGCCAGCCGCCGGTGACTTCCTTGACGGGCTTGTGGGGGAAGCGGCGCTGGGCGTATTCCTGAGCGGGTGAGCCCGGCAGGACGTAGAGGGTCTCCTTCTTGTCCTGGAGCGGTCGCAGCACGGTGTCCATGAACGTCTTGCGGTCCTCCAGGTACGGGCCCAGGACGTCCTCGCCGCCGGGGCAGACCGCCATGCAGTAGCCGGACTTGTAGCCGGGGGGCGAGGTCAGGCTCTGCCACATGGAGGCGCTCTCGGAGTCGGTGACCCGGGAGCGGTAGTCGGCGGCGTCCTCGCTGTCGGCCACGGTCTGCGCCCAGTCGGTGAACCCGCTCATGAACTCGCGGTAGTTGTGCGTGGTGCAGGCCAGCGCGTCGAACGCCCCGTCCTTGCTGATGGCGCCGACCGGGCAGGCGGCGACGCACAGCTTGCAGTCGATGCAGGGGTTGTAGTCCAGCGCCTGCCCGTACTCGCTCACCTCGGCGTCCACCAGGACGGTCGCCAGCAGGATGAAGTTGCCGAACTTCGGGTGGATGACGTTGCGGTGCAGGCCCATCACGCCGAGCCCCCCGGCCACCGCGACCGTCTTGTGCGCCACCACCCAGATCCGCTCGCTGGGGAAGTGGTCCATCTCCTGGGGGAAGCCGACCGAGGGATTGAGCGCGCGGTATCCGGCGTCCTGGAGTGCCTGGGTCACGCTGCGGGCGGCGTGGTTGGCCTGTTCGTCGGTCTGGTGGAACTCCTGGTTGGCCACGCTGCGGGCGGGGGAGCGGCAGTTGTCGCGGTTCATCCGGAACGCCATCGCGATCAGGGTGCGGGTGCCGGGCAGTGCGGACTGCGCGTGCTCGCGCTCGCCGGCCAGGTCGGGGTGGTCCAGGCTGACGGCGGCCGCGTCGTCCGCACCGGCCGCCAGGCACAGTTCGCGCAGCCAGGCCGCGTCGATCACCGCCGGCGGGCGCGCGACGTCACCGGCCGCACGCCGGGCGAGCAGGGCCCGCACCGACGGATGTGCGGCCAGCTTCGCCGGAAGCCTGAGTTCCGCCGACTGCCCCTCGACGCCGCGCGCGGTAGTCATCCGCCACTCCCTGGTAGACCTCGTTGCGGCTCGCCTCCAGGGCGAGAAACCGGTCGGTTTCGCCTCACTGTAAACCGATCGGTTTTCGACGCGCAAGGTCAAGCCGCCGCACGGGGGGGCTCGTGGAGAATTCCAGGGGTGTGCGGGCGCTCTGCCCTAGATGAGCGAGAGCTGAGTCGGCCCGGACACCGGCGGCTCCCCGGCCGGCTCGGGGGGCCGGATCCGGCGCGGCATCCCCGCGCGCGTGGGCCCGATGCCGTACTCCTCGGCCAGCTCGTGCACCTGACGGGTGATCCGGCGCTGGTACCACTTCGGGGCGTAGGAGCCCTCCGCGTAGAGCCGCTGGTAGCGCGCCACCAGGTGCGGATGGTGCTGTTCCAGCCAGGTCATGAACCACTCGCGGGCACCGGGCCGCAGATGCAGCACCAGCGGGGTGACGGACGTGGCGCCGGAGGCCGCTATCGCCCGCACGGTCGCCCGGAGTTGAGCCGGCTGGTCGCTGAGGAACGGGATCACCGGCGCCATCAGCACACCGCAGCCGATGCCGTGCTCGCCGAAGGTCCGTACGACCTCCAGGCGCCGCTCCGGCGCGGGCGTGCCCGGTTCGACGGTGCGCCACAGCTCCTGGTCGGTGAAGCCGACCGAGACGGAGATGCCCACGTCGGTCACCTCCGCGGCCTGCTTGATCAGGTCCAGGTCGCGCAGGATGAGCGTGCCCTTGGTCAGGATCGAGAAGGGGTTCGCGTGATCGCGCAGGGCCGAGATGATGCCCGGCATCAGGCGGTAGCGGCCCTCGGCACGCTGGTAGCAGTCCACGTTCGTTCCCATCGCGATGTGCTCGCCCTGCCAGCGGCGTGAGCCGAGCTGGCGGCGCAGCAGCTCCGGCGCGTTGATCTTGACCACGATCTGGGAGTCGAAGCCGAGGCCCGTGTCGAGGTCGAGGTAGCTGTGCGTCTTGCGCGCGAAGCAGTACACACACGCGTGTGAGCAGCCGCGATAGGGATTGACCGTCCACTGGAACGACATCCGGGAGACCGCCGGCACCCGGTTGATGATCGAGCGGGCCCGGATCTCGTGGAAGGTGATTCCACGGAACTCAGGCGTGTCGAACTGGACTGTTGTGACTGCGTCCACGCCGAACAGCGCGGAGTCGGCCCGGCTGTGTTCGGAGTCCTCTGTGAGGTTGTCCCAGCGCATGACGCCTCCTCGGTAGCACTGCCCACAGAATAGAACACATGTTCCCTTGATCGTGCGAGGGTGTTTTCCGAACGTGTTCGACCGGGTTGGGCGACCCCGATTTGGGTGGCCGGGCAGCGGGGTGGTTGGCTTGCCCCCAACCCCCGAGAAACCATGTCCTGGAGGAAAGCGATGGCGCAGGTCGAGGCCACTACGGAGCGGATCGTCGCGGCGGACGCGGAGACGGTGTTCGACGCCCTCGCCGACTACAGCGGCACGCGCGCGAAGCTGCTGCCCGAGCAGTTCAGCGAGTACGAGGTCCGGGAGGGCGGTGACGGCGAGGGCACCCTCGTCCACTGGAAGCTCCAGGCCACCAGCAAGCGCGTGCGCGACTGCCTCCTGGAGGTCAGCGAGCCCACCGACGGCGAGCTGGTCGAGAAGGACCGCAACTCCTCCATGGTCACCACCTGGCGCGTCACCCCGGCCGGTGACGGCAAGTCCCGGGTCGTCGTGACCACCACCTGGACCGGCGCAGGGGGTATCGGCGGCTTCTTCGAGAAGACCTTCGCGCCCAAGGGTCTCGGCCGGATCTACGACGCGCTGCTCGCCCGGCTCGCCGCCGAGGTCGAGAAGTAGCCTCCCTCAAACCGGGAATTTCCAGGGGCCGTTGTGGCCCTCACCGGTTCGGGTGATCTCCGTTCGGCTCCGACGTGTGCCGTAACTCGTCGCGCTTGCTCGTAGTTGTCGCTTTTACGCGGGAATTGTGCGGCAGCGCGACGAGGGGAGCGGTAGGTGGGCGGGATCACTCTGGCGCAGGACGAACCGGCGGTGGCACCTCCCGAACCTCCCTCCCCGCCACCGGCCCCGACCGCCGAACTGAGCCCGCGCAGGGTGCGGTTGGTCTTCGTCGCACTCATGCCGGCCCTGCTCCTCGCCGCCCTGGAGCAGATGATCGTCGCCACGGCGCTCCCGAAGATCGTCGGTGAGCTGCACGGCCTGGACCGGATGTCCTGGGCGATCACCGCCTACCTGCTCACCGCCACCGTCGGACTGCCGATCTACGGCAAACTGGGCGACCTCCTCGGCCGCAAGGGCGTCTTCCAGTTCGCGATCGTCGTCTTCGTGGCCGGATCGGCGCTCGCGGGCCGGGCGCAGACCATGGACCAGTTGATCGCCTTCCGGGCCCTCCAAGGCGTCGGTGCGGGCGGGCTCATGATCGGTGTCCAGACGATCATCGCGGACATCGTGCCCGCCCAGCGGCGCGGCCGCTACATGGGCCTGATCGGCGCCGCCTTCGGACTCGCCTCCGTGGCCGGACCCCTGCTCGGCGGCTACTTCACCGACCACCTCTCCTGGCGCTGGTGCTTCTACGTCAACGTGCCCGTCGGCCTGGCCACGCTGGTCGTCGTCGCCGTCGCGCTGAAGCTCCCGAAACCGGCCGGCAAGGCCCGGCTGGACATCCTCGGCGCGTTGCTGCTCACCGCGGCCTCCACCTGCCTGGTCCTGCTGACCAGTTGGGGCGGCACCACGTACGCCTGGGACTCGCGGATGATCCTCGGTCTCGGCGCGGGAGCGGCCGTGGCGATCCTCCTCTTCCTCGTCGCCGAGCGCTTCGCGGCCGAACCCCTCATCCCGCTGCGGCTGTTCAGGGACTCCGTCTTCAACGTCACCGGTCTGATCGGCCTGGTGGCCGGGGCCGGGCTGTTCGGCGCCGCCAGCTATCTGCCGACCTACCTCCAGATGGTCGACGGGGCCTCCGCCACCGAGTCGGGCCTGCTCATGCTGCCCATGATGGCCGGCATCGTCGGCGCCTCGATCATCGCCGGACAGCTCATCAGCCACACCGGCCGCTACAAGGCCTACCCGATCCTCGGCGGCGCCCTCTCCGTCGCCGGCATGTGGCTGCTGTCCCGCCTCGACGCCGACACGCCCCGGCTGCACTACAGCATCTGGATGGCCGTCCTCGGTGCCGGCATCGGCATGGTGATGCCGGTACTGATCCTCGCCGTGCAGAACTCGGTGCGCCCGGCCGACCTCGGCACCGCCACGAGCGCCAACAACTACTTCCGGCAGATCGGCGGCAGCGTGTCAGCCGCCGTCCTCGGCACCCTCCTCGCCGGCCGGCTCGCCGACGCCCTGGCCCGCGACCTGCCCACGCGTGCGGACGACCGGCTCCCCGACCCCGCGTCCATCACCCCGCAGCTCGTGCACGGCCTGCCCCCGGCGCTGCGCGAGGGCTACATCGGGGCGTACGCCGACGCCATGCCGCGGATCTTCCTCTACCTGGTGCCGGTGCTGGCCCTCGGGCTGGTCATCGCCCTCTTCCTCAAGGAGAAACCCCTGGTGTCCCACCACGCATCCGTCACCGACCCGGACACGGCGCCCGGGAGCACCCCGATCCCGCAGGCCCGCGCTGCCCACAGCGCCGGGGTTCCCGTCTGCGGCTCGGTGCAGCACCACGACGGGACCGTCGTGCCCCGCGCGGCGCTCACGCTCATCGACGTCACCGGTCAGCAGACCGGGCGGGGCGCCAGCGGCGAGGACGGGCGCTACGCGCTGGCCACCCCGGGCCCCGGCGCGTACGTGCTGATCGCCGCCGCGGGCGGCCACCAGCCGCAGGCGGTCTCCGTGACCGTCGGCGAACGCCCCGTCGAACTGGACATCGTCCTGGGCGGTGCGGGGAGCCTGGTCGGCAGCGTGGTCACCGCCGACGGCACCCCCGTACGGGACGCCGGCGTCACGCTCACCAATGTGCACGGCGAGGTCGTGGCCACCACCCGCAGCGGCCGCGAGGGCGGTTACGTCATCACCGATCTGGTGGCCGGCGAGTACACCCTCGCCGCCAGCGCCCCCGCCTTCCGCCCGGCCGCGCTCCCCGTCACCGTCCAGGCCGCCCGCGAGACCCGCCGGGACATCGAACTGGCCGGCGGCGCAGTCCTGCGCGGCACCGTCCGGGCGGGCGGCGGCCGGCCCGTCGAGGACGCGCGCGTCACCCTGCTGGACGTCGCCGGCAACGTCGTCGACACGCTCACCACCGGCCCCGACGGCACGTTCCGGTTCGTCGACCTGTCCTCCGGCGAGTACACCGTCATCGCCGCCGGTTACCCGCCCGTCGCCACCGTGCTCCAGGTGGCCGGGGGCGGCCGCACCGAGCGGGACCTCCAGCTGGGACACGAGGACTGAAGCCGCATGGCGAGCGGCGAACCGCCCCTCGTCACCACGGAGTTCCACCCCGACGGTACGAGGATCGAGCTGCCCTCCACATGGCTGGTGGCGGGGCGTACGGCTTGGAGGTCCTTGAGAGGGACGAGACGGACGGTCAGCGGTCCGGGCCGCCCAGCCGGTCGGCCAGACACGCCAGGTACAGCGCCATGGCCGTCCGGTGCTCGCGCAGCGGGCGGCCGGTGAGCTGCTCGATCTTGTTCATGCGGTAGACGACGGTATTGCGGTGGATGTGCAGCGCCGCGGACGCCCGTACGAGGTTGAATCCGCTCTCGCACCACGCGGTGATCGTGTCCCGGAGGGCCGGCCAGTCCGGCTGCTCCCGCAGCCGCGCGGCGGTCAGGTCGAGCAGCCGGGTGCGGGCGGACTGGCTCACCGCCGTCAGGAGCTGGTGGACCCGCAGATCGCCGATCGAGTGGACGGTGGAGCCGCCGTCCATCCGGGCGCCCAGGCGCAGCGCGTCGCACGCGTCCTGGTAGGAGTCGTGCAGGCCGCCGACGGACGTGGCCGGTTCGCCGATGCCCGCGCGGGCGGTGAGCCCGTCCTGGGCGGCGATGACGTCCGTGACCCGGCGGCAGTCGGCGGCCGGCGCGTCCGCCGGGGCCCGGGCCGGGAGCCGGTGCAGGACGCCGATCCAGCCGGGAGCCGTCCCGGCGACGATGTCCTGCGGGTCGGCGAAGACGTCCCGGACCGTACGCAGCAGCTCGGAGCGGACCAGCGCCACGTCCCGGGCCCGGGTGCCGCGGCGGGCGCCAGGGTCGGGCACCGTCACCTCGAACGCCACCGCGACCCGGCGCAGCCGCAGGTCGAAGCCGAGGTCGGCGGCCCGGAACTGCAGGAGGTCGCCCTCCACGACCAGCGGGTCGTAGGAGGCGATGTCGGTGAGCAGTTTCTCGGCCGCACGCTCGGCGAGCAGCCGGGAGCGCAGCATCACGGACTCCCGGATCAGGATCTCCGTCTGCCGCTTCACCAGCAGACCGAAGCGGCCCACCTGCGCGGGGGTGCCGGTGATCCCCACGGTTCCCACCGCCCGCCCGTCCGTGACCAGGGGCAGGGTGATCCCGGGCCGGACCCCGCGCAGCGACTGGGCCTGAGAGGCGTTGTGCGTGGCGGGTTCCTTGGTGCGGACGACCTCGACGGACGCCTCGTGGAAGGTGCCGACGCGGCTGCTGTCGCCGCTGCCGATGACCATGCCCTCCGCGTCGGTGATCAGCACGTTGAAGCCGATGACCGCGGAGGTGTCCCCGGCGATCTCCTGCGCGAGTGACGGGCTCAGCATGGGCGATTCCTCCCGCCAGGGGCGGTCCGGGTTGGACGCACCGTACAGGGGAGGCAGGGATTCCGGCGACAAGTTCGTACGAAGTGAACGGTGACGCGCGGCGGGCCTGTGCCTAGCGTATGGGCCCAATCACCTCCCCGCCGGGGGGCACCGGTGCCCGGTGAATCGGCGGGATCCTTCAGCACCGAGACGGAAGGCCCGAGCCGATGATCCGTGTGCGCTCGCTTGCTCTCGCTTTGTCCGCGATGCTCCTGATGTCCACCACCGCCTGCGGCTCGGGCGGGGACGACGCCCCGAAGAACGTGTCCGCCGAGACCGCCGCGCTGGGCACGCTCACGCCCGGCGTCATCAAGGTGGCCGTCCAGCCCTACGCGCCCTACACCAGCGTCCAGGGCGGCAGAATCGTCGGACTCGACGGCGACATCCTCGCCTACGCCGCCAAGAAGCTGGGCCTGAAGGTCGAGCCCGAGGTGGCGGACTTCGCCGGCATGCTCGCCGGGGTGCAGTCCCGCCGGGTCGACATCACCATCGGCGGCGTCGCCTGGTCCGCCGACCGGCAGAAGCAGGGGCTGTTCACCGATCCGCCCTACTACTCGCCCCCGGCGATGGCCGTCCGCAGCGGCAGGACGTACAAGACGGTCGGTGACCTGGAGGGCCTGAACCTGGGCACCGTCGAGGGCTACGTCTGGGTCAAGTCCATCCAGGCCGTGCCGGGTGGCAAGCTGCACGCCTACCCCGACGCCAACGGTGTCTTCGACGACCTGGGCGCGGGCCGGGTCGACGTCGGCTTCCTCGACCCGCTGATCATCATCGCGGCGCAGAAGCAGCGCCCGGAGCTGAAGATCGACACCCAGTACCTGACGCCGCCGACCGCCGCGCAGGTGAAGGCCAAGCCCGCCTACGCGTATTTCCAGCCGTACCAGACCGGCTTCTACCTGCCGAAGAAGGCCACGAAGCTGGAGCGGGCGATCTCCGCGCAGATCGACGCCATGTACAAGAACGGCGAGCTGGACAAGCTCGTCCGCAAGTACGGCGGCGACCCGAAGCAGTTCCTCGTGCCCGCCGCCGACGTCGCCACGGCCCGCCGCGGCGTGGACCGGCCCCAGGACTGGACGCCCCCGTCCATCGCCCAGTGAAAGCAGCCGCCATGTCCGGTCTCTTCGAGGTCCCCTGGTCCGACTACCGGCCCGATCTCATCGACGCGCTCGGGCGCACTGTGTCGTACACCGTCGTCAGCTTCTCGGGAGCGGTGCTGCTGGGCCTGGCCGTGGCGCTGCTCCGGCTCAGCAGGGCCTGGCCGGCGCGCGCCCTCGCCGCCGTCTACACCGAGGTGTTCAAGAACGTCCCGCTGCTCGCCATCATCTTCCTGACCTACTTCGGCCTCGCCTCGGCCGGGATCCGGCTGGACGTCTTCACGGCCGGCTGCCTCAGCCTGGTCGTCTTCTACGCCGCCTACCTGTCCGAGATCTTCCGCGCCGCGATCAGCGGCGTGCACGCCGGGCAGACCGAGGCCGGTGAGGCCCTGGGTGTCGGCAGGACCGGCATCTTCGGCCACATCGTCCTCCCGCAGGCCCTCCGCCTGGCCCTGCCCGGCACCAACACCATGCTCGTCGACCTGCTCAAGTCCACCTCGCTGCTGGTCACCGTCTCCGCCGCGGAGCTGATGTCCGAGGGGCGGCTCATCACCTCGGCCACCTTCCGGGCCCTGGAGGTGTACCTGGTCATCGCGGCGATCTACTTCGCCCTGTGCTACCCGCTGTCCCAGCTGCTGCTGCTCCTGGAGCGGAAGGTCCGGTCGGGAGTGCCCCTGTCGCCGTGGCGACGGCGGCGGCTGCGGGCGGCCCGCGCCCTGCTGGCCGCCGAGCCGGCCGCCGCCGTTCCCGTGAAGGAGGTTTCCGCATGACCGAGTCAGTGGCCTCGGCGACGCCCGCCGCCCGGGGCTCCTCCCAGGCCGTCATACGGATCGAGGGGCTGTGCAAGTCCTTCGACGGCCGGCTCGTGCTCGACCGGGTGAACCTGGAGGTCGGCCGGGGCAGCATCGTCAGCGTCATCGGGCAGAGCGGGGGCGGGAAGACGACCCTGATGCGCTGCGTGAACCTGCTGGAACGCCCGGACCAGGGCACCGTCGAGGTCGCCGGGGAGACCGTTCACCAGGGCGGCCGCATGGTCTGCCGCGACCTGCCCCGGCTGCGCCGCACGGTCGGCATGGTCTTCCAGCGGTTCCACCTGTTCCCGCACCTGACCGCCGTGGAGAACGTGGTGCTCGCGCAGCGCAAGGCGGGAGTGCCCGAAGCGCAGGCCCTGGAGCGGGCCGTGGCGCTGCTGCGCCGGGTCGGGGTGGCCCACCGCGCCCTCGCCCAGCCCGAGCAGCTCTCCGGCGGCGAGCAGCAGCGCGTCGCCATCGCGCGGGCCCTCGCCCTGAGGCCCGAGGTGCTGCTCTTCGACGAGCCCACCTCCTCCCTGGACCCCGAGGCGACCCGGGAGGTGCTGAGCGTGATGCGCGAACTGGCCGCCGACGGGATGACGATGCTGCTCGTCACCCACGAGCTGCCCTTCGCCCGGGAGGTGTCCGACCACGTCGTGTTCGTCGACGGCGGCCGGATCGTGGAGGAGGGCCGGCCCGAGGACGTCCTGGACACTCCCGCCGAGGCCCGTACCAGGGAGTTCCTCGCGTCGTACGGGAACGCGTCGTGAGCGCCGTGGCGGGTACGGCGGACCCGGTCGTCGTCGTGGGCGGCGGTGTGGTGGGGCTGTGCACGGCCTACTACCTGGCCGCCGCGGGGCTGCCGGTGGAGGTGGTCGAGCGGCGCCGGCTCGGGTCCGGGGCGTCCCGGGGCAACGCGGGCTGGGTGTGCCTCAGCCATTCGACGCCGGTGCCGGCCCCGGGCGTGGTGCGCTACGCCCTGCGCTCGCTGGGCCGCCCGGACTCCCCGCTCTATCTGCGGCCGCTTCCGGACCCGGCGTTCGTACGGTGGCTGTGGCGGTTCTGGCGCAGCAGCACACCGGCCGTCTTCAGGCGCGGCTACGCGGCGGTCGCCGAGCTGAACCGCGAGACCTTCGGCCTGTTCGACGGCATGCGCGAGGCCGGGGTGGACACGACGCTGACCCGGCCCGGGATGGTGCACGCCTTCCTGTCGCCGGCGGAGGCCCGGCACCACCTCGCGCTCCAGCGGGAGATGGCGGACGGGCACTACCCCGTGCCCGACGACATCGTCACGGGCACCGAGGCGCACCTGCTGGACGAGGCGCTGTCACCGGCCGTGCGCGCGGCCTACCTCGTGGCGGGGGAGGGGGTCGTCGACCCGGAGGCGTTCGCGCGTGCCCTCGGCGAGGCGCTGGCCGCCGCGGGTGTGAAGATCCACGAGAACGCCGAGGTCACCGGGTTCCGGTCGGCGGGCGGCCGGGTCACCGCCCTGCGCACCGCCGACACCGAACTGCCCTGTGCGGCGGTCGTCGTCGCCGCCGGCATGCGCTCGCCGGATCTGCTCGGGTTCCTGGGGCACCATCTGCCCCTCCAGGCCGGCAAGGGTTACAGCTTCTCCGTGGACCTGGATCCGGCGCCCCGGCACACGCTGTACTTCGGCGAGCGCCGGGCCGTCGCCTCACCGATCGGCGGCACCACGCGGATCGGCGGCACGATGGAGCTCAGCGGCAACAACAACCGTCTCGACTGGCGCCGTATCGTCGCGGTCGCCCTCGCGAGCCGGCACTACCTGGGCCGCTGGTTCGACGACCCCGACGACCTGGTCGGCCTGATCCGGGACCCCTGGGTCGGCGGGCGGCCGTTCCTGCCCGACGGGCTTCCGGTGATCGACCGCGTCCCGGGGCACGACAACGCCTTCGCGGCGACCGGCCACGGCATGCTCGGGGTCACCCTGGGCCCGGTCACCGGGCACCGGCTCGCCGAGTACGTCGTCACCGGGCGGCGGCCCGAGGCCCTCGTGCCCTTCGGCTTCGACCGGCTGCGGAGCTGAGCGCGACGCGGTCTGGTGGGCGGGGTTTTTGTCGGTGTACGGTCATGTCGTCCCGTTCCGTGCACCTGCCTCGTCCCCCGGAGGACAGTCATGCCGATGCCCTGGTTACGGATGCTGGTCGCGTCGACGGCGGCGATGGCACTGGCCGGCCCGACCGCGGTCGCCACCGCCGCCCCACCGGACCAGGACGGTGTGCGCGCAAGCGTGCACACCGCCGGGCGGGTCAAGGACGCCGGAGGCGTGCTCCAGTACAGCTGGCCCGGCGTGTACTTCGAGGGACGGTTCCGCGGCACCGGCGTGGGCGTCGTGCTCGACGACCCGGCCGCCGACTACGACGTCCAGATCGACGGAACCACCGCCGCGACCCTCGTCACGCCGGGAAGAACCACCCACTGGATCGACGGTCTGCGCGACGGGGTGCACACCGTCCGGCTCGTCAAGCGCAACGACACCCCCTGGAGCACCAGCTCGTTCGGCGGCTTCGTCGCCGCGCCCGGTGGTGCCGTCCTCGGCGGACCGGCCGCGCGCAGCCGCCAGATCGAGTTCGTCGGCGACTCCCTCACGGCGGGCTACGGCAACCTCTCGACCTCCCGCGACTGCACCGGCGAGCAGGTCCAGCGCACCACCAACGCCGACGTGAGTTACGGCGCCCTCACCGCCCGGCGGCTGCGCGCCGACTACCAGATCAACGCGTATTCGGGCCTGGGCATGGTGCGCAATTACAACGGCGGGACGCCGGAGGTGAACTACCGCACCTTCTACGATCGCGCGCTGCTGAACGTGCCCGGCGACGTCTGGCAGAACCCGGGCACCTGGCGGCCGAAGCTCGTCGTGGTCCACCTGGGCACCAACGACTTCTCGACGCCCGTCAACCCGGGCGAGCCATGGACGGACGAAAGCCTCGCCGCCGCCTACCGGAGCGCTTACGGCGACTTCATCCAGAAGCTGCGGGCGCGCTACGGAGCCGGGACGACCGTGGTGGCCGTCGGCGCCGGGCCGTTCGCCGGACACGTCGAGCAGGTAGTCAAGGAACGCACCGCCGCCGGCGATCGCCGGGTCCGCTACTGGCGCGTCGACGACACGGGCCTGGACCACACGGGCTGCCACTGGCACTACTCGGCCCGTGACAACCGCCTGCTCGCCGACCGGCTCACCGCGTTCATCACCGACCTGCCGATACGGTGGTGACATGTCGTAGCCGGTTACGCCCGCAGCGCGTAACGTGACGAACCATGAAGATCTCCACCCGGGGGGACGGCTCGTCATGAGAATCCTCATCAGCGCCGACATGGAGGGCGCCACCGGCGTCACCTGGCCCGACGACGTGCTGCCGGGCGCCTCGCAGTGGGAGCGCTGCCGCTCGCTCTTCACCTCGGACGTCAACGCCGCCGTGCTCGGCTTCTACGACGGCGGCGCGGACGAGGTGATCGTCAACGAGGCGCACTCGACCATGCGCAACCTGCTGCTGGAGCAACTGGACGAACGGGCCCAGCTGCTCACCGGCCGGCACAAGGCGCTGTCCATGGTGGAGGGTGTGCAGCACGGCGACGTGGACGGCATCGCGTTCGTCGGGTACCACGCGGGCGCCGGCATGGAGGGCGTCCTCGCGCACACCTACCTCGCGAACCAGATCACGGGCGTGTGGCTGAACGACGTACCCGCGAGCGAGGGGCTGCTCAACGCCCATGTCGTCGCCGAGTTCGGGGTTCCGGTCGTGCTGGTCACCGGGGACGACGTCGCCTGTGAGGACGCGCTCGGGTACGCGCCCGAGGCGCTGAAGGTCGCCGTGAAGGACCACGTCTCGCGGTACGCCGCCGTGTGCCGTACGCCCGCCAGGACCGCGGCCGACATCCGGGCGGCGGCCAAGGAGGCGGCGTCGCTGGCGGTGCGTCACGAACCCGTGCGCGGCGGCCCGTTCACCGTCGCCGTGGAGTTCGACGCCGAGCACCTGGCCATGGCCGCCACCGTCGTGCCGGGGGTGGACCGCATCGGGGAGCGGAAGGTGGCCTACACGAGCGAGAACATGTACGAGGGCATCCGCGCCTTCAAGGCGGTCACCACGATCGTCGCGGCCGCGGTGGAGGAGCAGTATGGCTGAGCAGGCGGACGGGCAGGCGCTGGACGAGGTCGTGACGTTCACGTCCGACCTGATCCGGATCGACACCACCAACCGGGGCGGGGGCGACTGCCAGGAGCGGCCCGCCGCCGAGTACGCCGCCGCGCGGCTCGCCGAGGCCGGCATCGAGCCGACGCTCCTGGAGCGCACCAAGGGCCGCACCAACGTCGTCGCCCGCATCGAGGGCACCGACCCTTCGGCCGACGCGCTGCTGCTCCACGGCCACCTGGACGTCGTACCCGCCGCGGCCGCCGACTGGAGCGTGCACCCGTTCTCCGGGGAGATCCGCGACGGGGTCGTCTGGGGGCGAGGCGCCGTCGACATGAAGAACATGGACGCGATGATCCTGGCCGTGGTCCGCGCCTGGGCGCGCCAGGGCGTCCGCCCACGGCGGGACATCGTCATCGCGTTCACCGCGGACGAGGAGGCCAGCGCCGAGGACGGCTCCGGGTTCCTCGCCGACCGGCACGCCGCGCTGTTCGAGGGCTGCACCGAGGGCGTCAGCGAGTCGGGCGCCTTCACCTTCCACGACGGCGCCGGACGGCAGATCTACCCCCTGTCGGCCGGTGAGCGGGGCACCGCCTGGCTGAAGCTCACCGCGCGCGGCCGGGCCGGGCACGGCTCCAAGGTGAACAAGGACAACGCGGTCACCCGGCTCGCGGCCGCGATCACCCGGATCGGCGAGCACGAGTGGCCGCCGCGGCTGACCCCGACCGTGCGCGCCGCGCTCACCGAACTCGCCGCGCTGTACGGCATCGAGCCCGACCTCACCGACGTGGACCGGCTGCTCGACAAGCTCGGACCGGCCGCCCGGCTCGTCGAGTCGACCGTCCGCAACAGCGCCAACCCGACCATGCTGGACGCCGGTTACAAGATCAACGTGATTCCCGGTGAGGCCGTGGCGCACGTGGACGGCCGGTATCTGCCCGGCGGGGAGGACGAGTTCCGCGACACCCTCGACCTGCTCACGGGGCCGGACGTGGAGTGGGAGTTCCACCACCACGAGGTGGCCCTCCAGGCGCCGGTGGACTCGGCGACGTTCGCCCGGATGCGGGCCGCCGTCGAGGAGTTCGCCCCGGAGGGACACGTGGTGCCGTACTGCATGTCCGGCGGCACGGACGCCAAGCAGTTCTCCCGCCTCGGCATCACCGGCTACGGCTTCACACCGCTGAAGCTGCCGGAGGGCTACGACTACAACGCCATGTTCCACGGCGTCGACGAGCGGGTCCCGGTCGAGGCGCTGCACTTCGGTGTCCGCGTGCTCGACCGGTTCCTGCGGACGGCCTAGGCGAGCGGGGGAGACGGTGCGGACACTGGCGTACGGGGCCTGGCCCTCGCCCATCGACGCGGCCCTGGCCGCCGCGCACGACGGGCACCCGGACTACGTGGGGTTCGCCGGCGACGAGGTGTGGTGGACCGAACCGCGCCCCGCCGAGGCGGGCCGGCGCACCCTGGTGCGGCGGCACGCCGACGGTACGGAGGAGTCGCTGCTGCCCGCGCCGTGGAACGTGCGCAGCCGGGTCATCGAGTACGGCGGACATCCCTGGACCGCCCTCCCACAGGAGAACGGCCCGCTGGTGGTGTTCGTGAACTTCGCCGACCAGCGGCTGTACCGGTACGAGCCGGGCGGCGAGCCGCGTCCGCTCACGCCCGTGTCCGACGTCGGCGCGGGACTGCGCTGGGCCGAGCCGCACCTGCGGCCCGAGCGGGGCGAGGTCTGGTGCGTCCTGGAGGAGTTCACCGGCGCCGGGCCCACCGATGTGCGCCGTGTCCTGGCCGCCGTACCGCTGGACGGCTCCGCCGCCCGGGACCGGGACGCCGTACGGGAACTCACCGACGACCGGCACCGGTTCGTGACCGGAGCGCGGCTGTCGCCCGACGGGCGGCGGGCGGCCTGGCTCGCCTGGGACCATCCGCGCATGCCGTGGGACGGCACCGAACTGCTCCTCGCCGACGTCGGCCCCGACGGCACCCTGCACGGCGCCCGGACCGTCGCCGGCGGGCCCGGCGAGTCCGTCGCCCAGGCCGACTGGACCCAGGACGGCCGCCTGCTGCACGCGAGCGACCGCAGCGGCTGGTGGAACCTGTACCTCGACGGGGAGCCCCTGTGCCCGCGCGAGGAGGAGTTCGGCGGGGCGCTGTGGAAACTGGGCATGCGATGGTTCGCGCCGCTCGACAGCGGCCTGATCGCCGTCGTCCACGGCCGGGGCGCCACCGCCCTCGGCATCCTGGACCCCGAGACCGGTGAGGTCGTCGACGCGGCCGGGCCCTGGACCGAGTTCGCCCCCACCCTCGCGGCGCACGGAGATCGGATCGTCGCCGTCGGCGCCAGTCCGCGCAGCGCCTACGAGGTCGTCGAGCTTGACGCCCGCACGGGCCACGCCCGCGTCATCGGCGCCGAGCACGACGACGCCGTGGATCCCGCGTACTACCCCGAGCCACAGATCCGCACCTTCACCGGCCCCGACGGACGCGACATCCACGCCCACATCTACCCGCCGCACCACCCCGGCTGCGTCGCGCCCGGCGACGAGCTGCCGCCCTACGTCGTCTGGGCGCACGGCGGGCCCACCGGACGCGCGCCGCTCGTGCTCGACCTGGAGATCGCCTACTTCACCTCGCGCGGCATCGGCGTCGCCGAGGTCGACTACGGCGGCTCCACCGGATACGGCCGCGCGTACCGCGAGCGGCTGCGCGAGCAGTGGGGCGTGGTGGACGTCGAGGACTGCGCCGCCGTCGCCCTGGCCCTCGCCGACGAGGGCACCGCCGACCGCGGCCGGCTCGCCGTCCGGGGCGGCAGCGCGGGCGGCTGGACCGCGGCCGCCTCGCTCACCACGACCGACGTCTACGCCTGCGGCACGATCAAGTACCCCATCCTGGACCTCACCGGCTGGGGCACGGGGGAGACCCACGACTTTGAATCGCACTACCTGGAGAGCCTGATCGGGCCGCTCGCCGACGTGCCCGCGCGCTACACGGAGCGCTCACCCGCCACCCACGCCGACCGCCTCGACGTGCCGTTCCTGCTGCTCCAAGGCCTGGACGACGTGATCTGCCCGCCCGTCCAGTGCGAGCGGTTCCTGGCCCGGCTCGGGGACCGGCCGGTGCCGCACGCCTACCTCGCCTTCGAGGGGGAGGGACACGGGTTCCGGAGGGCGGAGACCATGGTGCGCGCCCTGGAAGCCGAGTTCTCCCTGTACGCCCAGGTGTTCGGACTGAACCCGCCCGGCGTCCCGATCCTGGAGCTCGCCAAGTGAGACCGCTGCTGCGACCACCCCGGCTCGCCCCCGGCGCCCGCGTGGCCGTCGTCGCGCCCAGCGGGCCCGTGCCCGAGGAGCGGCTCCAGGCCGGGCTCGACGTCCTGCGCGGCTGGGACCTCGACCCCGTGGTGGCGCCCCATGTGCTCGGCCGCCACCGGGAGTTCGACTACCTGGCCGGCACGGACGCCCAGCGGGCCGCCGACCTCCAGAACGCCTGGTGCGACCCGGCCGTCGCCGCGGTGCTGTGCGCCCGGGGCGGGTACGGGGCGCAGCGCATGGCCGACCTGCTCGACTGGGAGGCGATGCGGGCGGCGGGCCCCAAGGTGTTCGCCGGGTTCAGCGACATCACCGTCCTGCACCAGGCGTTCGCCACCCGCCTGGGACTGGTCACCCTGTACGGCCCGGCGGCGGCCGGTGTCGACTTCATCAAGAACGCCCGGACGCAGGAACACCTCCGGGCGACCCTCTTCGAGCCCCAGTCCGTGCGGACCGTCACCGCCCTGACCCCGGGCGGCTCCGCGCTGGTGCCCGGACGGGCCCGTGGCGTCACGCTGGGCGGCTGCCTCAGCCTGCTCGCGAGCGACCTCGGCACCCCGCACGCCCTCGCCGGTGCCCGGGGCGGGCTGCTGCTGATCGAGGACGTGGGCGAGAGCCCGTACCGCGTCGACCGGTATCTGACCCAGCTCCTGCGCACCGGCTGGCTGGACGGGGTCGCCGGGATCGTGCTCGGGTCCTGGGCGGCATGCGGCCCGTACGAGGAGCTGCGCGCGGTGCTCGCCGACCGGCTCGGCGGCCTCGGCGTCCCGGTCGTGGAGGAGTTCGGGTTCGGGCACTGCGAGGGCGCGCTGACGATACCCCTCGGGATCCCGGCCGAACTGGACGCCTCCACGGGCACGTTGACGTTCGACGCGCCGGCCCTGAGCTGAGCACGCCGCTACTGAAACCCTGTCAAGAACACTCGTTTCGGTGATTGACGGGCCCTGACACGTGTCACAACATGGCTACCGGCCTGTGCCTACTGGTCGGTATCCGGGTTGTCCAGGTTGTCGTCGCCCCTCACCGTGGAGGTCCGTGTGTCCCGACGTGTGCCCAGATCCCGCGCTCCCCTCGCTCTCGCTCTGGGCGCCGCCCTGGCCGCCCCCCTCGCCATCGGCCCACCCGCCTCCGCGGCCGACCCCTACACCGTCACCCCGCTGAAATTCACCGTCCAGGCCGGCGGCCGCTCCTGCACGGTCGACGCCGACCTGTACCGCCCCGCGGGCGTGAACCGGGAACACCCGGCACCCGCCGTGCTCGGCACGAACGGCTTCGGCGGCAGCAAGTCGGACGGTTCGACGGACAGCATCGGCAAGGCCTTCGCCCAGCGCGGCTACGTCTCCCTCGTCTACTCCGGGCTCGGCTTCGGCCGCAGCGGCTGCCTGATCTCCCTCGACGACCCGGACATCGACGGCGCGGCCGCCGCGCAGCTCGTCGACTTCCTGGGCGGCAAGCGCGCCGCCGACGACGGCACCACCGCCGACTTCGTCACCCTCGACGGCCCCGGCGACCCACGCGTCGGCATGATCGGCGGCTCCTACGGCGGCGCAGTCCAGCTCGCGACGGCCGCCGTCGACCACCGCCTCGACGCGCTCGTCCCCATGATCACCTGGCACGACCTGGCGTACTCGCTGGACCCCAACAACGCCGTCGGCGGCAGCGGCGTCCCCGGCGTCTTCAAATGGCAGTGGACCAACGGCTTCTACCTCATCGGCGAAGGCCAGCCCCTGCTCCAGCCCAGCCTCGACCCCTCCCGCATCAACTCCCTGACCTGTCTGCACTTCGTCACCCAGGCCTGCCGGACCATCCACACCCTCAACTCCGGCACCTACCCCGCCGACCGGACCGCCGAGCTGCTCGCCTTCGCCCGCCGCGTCTCCCCGGTGTCGTACCTGCGCCGCGTCAGGACGCCCACCCTGCTCGTCCAGGGGCAGGCCGACACCCTCTTCAACCTCAACGAGGCCACGGCGACGTACCGGACGCTCCGGGCCCAGGGCACCCCCGTGAAGATGATCTGGCAGTCCTGGGGTCACAGCGGCGGGCCCACCGGCCCCGCCACCGGTGAATTCGACCTGTCCAAGGGCAACCTGGAGACCAGCTATGTCGGCCGGCGCGTCCTCGCCTGGTTCGACCGCCACCTGCGCAAGCGGACGCACGCCGACACCGGCCCGGCCTTCGCCTACTACCGCGACTGGGTGACGGACCCGAACCGCACCTACGCCACCGCCGACCGCCTCCCCGCGCTCAACCGCACGCTCTACCTCTCCGGGGACGGCAAGCTCGTCGACAACCGCAACAAGGTCGCCCGCGGCACGCGCGGTTACACCAACCGGCTGATCCCCACGAGCCACTCGGAGAGCTCGCTGGCCGGACTCATCGGGCTGCGGGACTCACCGCCACACGACACGAAGGGCACCTACCTCGACTGGACCAGCAAACCGCTGGACCACCCCCTCGACGTCGTGGGCGCACCCCGCGCCACGCTCAAGGTGCACTCCCCGAAGGCCGAACGCACGCAGAACTCCGGGGACGCGGCCGACAAGCTGGTCCTCTTCGCCAAGATCTACGACGTCGCCCCCGACGGCACCCGTACCCTCGTGCGCCGCCTGGTCGCGCCGGTCCGGGTGCCGGACGTGACGAAGAGCTTCACCGTCACGCTGCCCGGCATCGTGCACCGGTACGAGACCGGGCACCGGCTGCGGTTCGTGATCGCGGCGAGCGACGACGCGTACTTCGGCAACCGGGGGATCAAGCCGGTGACCGTGGTCGGCGGGCCGCGCGAGCCCGGGGTGCTCCGGCTGCCGGTCGCCGGGTCCTGAGTCGCCGGGTCCTGTCGCCGGGCCCTGTCTCCGGGGCCTGAGGAGACACAGCCGGCGCGGTTATTGTGGCGGGATGCCGCACCACGCATCCCGCTACCTCGCCGAAGGCCTCCGGGTGGGCATACGCCACTTCACCTACGAGGACGCCGCCGAGTTCACCGCCCGCGCGCGGGAGAGCAAGGACCTGCACCACCCGTGGCTCTTCCCGCCCGACACCACCCCGGCGTACACCGCGTACGCCGGGCGGCTGATCGAGGATCACTCCAAGGCCGGGTTCCTGGTCTGCGAGAAGAGCGACGGGGCCATCGGCGGCTTCATCAACGTCAACAACATCGTCGAGGGCGGCTTCCAGTCCGGGACGCTGGGCTACGGCGCCTTCGCGCACGCCGCCGGGCGCGGGCTGATGCGCGAGGGGCTGGACCTCGTCGTGCGGTACGCGTTCGGCCCGATGCGGCTGCACCGGCTGGAGATCAACGTCCAGCCCTTGAACGCCGCGTCGATCGCCCTGGCCCGCAGCTGCGGATTCCGCCTGGAGGGCTTCTCGCCGAGGATGCTCTTCGTCGACGGCGACTGGCGCGACCACGAGCGCTGGGCGATCACCGCCGAGATGGTCACAGAGCCGGGGCGGCGGCGCTGAGCCGGGCCCCGGCCCGGATCACGCCTGGCGGTCCACGTACTCGTAGACCGATCCGTCCGGATGCAGGGCGATCAGGTTGCGTCCGGCCGGTGAGGCGATGGGGCCCGCGATGATGTGGGCGCCCACCTCGGTCAGCACCTTGTGGGTCTCCTCGACGTCCGTCACGGCGATCGTCGCGGCCACCTTGCGCAGCACCTCCAGTTCGGCCGGGGGCCCGCTCATCAGCAGGAAGCAGCCGATCGCGGCCACCTGGACACCGCCCCGTTCGAAGCGCTGGGCTCTGCCGCCCGCCAGCCGCTCGTAGAAGGGAATCGCGGTCTCGAGGTCGTCGACGCAGACGCGCAGTGTGGCACCCAGAATCTCCATGGGGAGGAGCCTAGTTACGCGCGAGGGGGCGAGGGTACCCGGCCGGGCATGAAGCCGCTGGATCACCTGGAGCATCTGGACAAGCATCTGGTCGACGAGCTGGCACAGGTGGCGCGCGAGACCGTCCGGGACGAACTGCGCGAGCAGACGCGCAAGCAGCGCCGCAAGGCCGCGCTGTACGCCGCGTCCGGCGCCCTCGCCCTGTACGCGGGCGCGGCCCTCGCGCTCGCCGTGGGACTGGCCCTCGCCCTCGGCCTGCCCGACTGGGCCGCCGCGCTGATCACCGCCGCGATCCTGGGTGTCGCGGCGTACGTGCTGCGCGGCATGGCCCGGCCGGCCGCGTCCCCGCCGGGCCCCGCGCACGCGGCCGGTATGACGCCGGGACAGGAGAGCACCACCGCACCGGGCACCGGAGTGCCCGGCGGTGTGCCGCCCGTGCCGCCGGCCCCGCCCACCGCCGGGCCGGTCGCCGGAGCCGCCGGCGGGCCCGCCCCCGGCGTGGTGCCCCCGCGGCCGACCGACGAACCCGACGTGCCTCCCCGCGGGGCGTGATCCGAAGTGAGCACGACAGCAACACCGCACGGCCGTGTCGTCGTGGTGACCGGGGCCAGCGGCGGCGTGGGACGGGCCACGGCCCGGGCCTTCGCCGCCGGGGGCGACCGGGTCGCCCTGCTGGCCCGGGGAAGTGAAGGGCTCGCCGCCGCGGCCGACGAGGTGCGCAGCGCCGGCGGCGAGCCCCTCGTCATCGGCGTGGACGTCTCCGACGCCAAGGCCGTCGACGACGCCGCCCAGCAGGTCGTCGACACGTTCGGGCCCATCGACGTCTGGGTCAACAACGCCTTCACCGGGGTCTTCGCGCCCTTCACGGAGATCGGCCCCGACGAGTTCCGCCGCGTGACCGAAGTGACCTACCTGGGTTACGTGTTCGGCACCCGGGCGGCCCTGCGCCACATGCTGCCGCGCGACCGCGGCACGATCGTGCAGGTCGGCTCCGCGCTCGCCTACCGGGGCATCCCGCTCCAGTCGGCGTACTGCGGCGCCAAGCACGCCATCCAGGGGTTCAACGAGTCCCTGCGGTGCGAACTGCTGCACGCGCGCAGTGGGGTGTGTACGACGATGGTGCAGCTCCCCGCCGTCAACACCCCGCAGTTCGAGTGGGTGCTGAACCGCATGAAGGGCCGGGCCCGGCCGGTCGCGCCCGTGTACCAGCCGGAGGTCGCGGCCCGCGCGATCGTGTACGCGGCGTCGCATGCGGGGCGCCGCGAGTACTGGGTGGGCGCCTCCACGGCCGCCACGCTCCTCGCCAACGCCGTCGTCCCCGGGCTGCTGGACCGTTACCTGGCGCGCACGGGCTTCTCGTCACAGCAGGACGAGGAGCGGCACGATGAGCCAGCCAACCTGTGGGCTCCGGCGGACGGGCCGCAGGGCCACGACTTCGGCGCGCACGGCCGGTTCGACGACGAGGCCGTGCACGACAGCCCGCAGCAGTGGGTCTCACGGAACCGGCGGCGGATGGGCGCGGCCCTGACCGTGGGGGCGGCGGGGGTCCTGGCCGCACGCAAACTGGCCGGGCAGGCCCGCCGGTAGGAATCCCCCCCCACGCCTTAGGGCAGTGGGGGGGGGTGTCCACGCCTTGACCGGCCCTCCGTCAGACGGCCTGCTGGAGCTGCGGCAGCACCTTCGTGCGGTAGAAGTCGAAGAAGCCACGCAGGTCCGGGCCGATCTGGTTGACGTAGACCCGGTCGAAGCCCGCGTCGGCGAACTGCTTCAGCTCGGCCACGTGCTCGTCCACGTCGTCGCCGCACACCCGGTTCTCACGCACCATGTCCTCGGTGACCAGCTGCTGCGCCTGCTCGAAGTGCTTCGGGGACGGCAGCACCTGGCCCAGCTCGCCGGGCAGCTGCTCGTTCGCCCAGAGCCGGTGGACGGTCTTCACGGCCGCGTCCTTGTCGGTGTCGTAGCAGACCTTGGTCCCGCCGCTGACGAGCTTTCCGCCGCCTCCGCCCTTGCGGTACTGCTCCACCATCGCCTCGTCCGGCTGGATGGTGATGTAGCCGTCGCCGACGCGGGACGCGAGCTGCGTGGCCGCCGGGCCGAAGCCGGAGATGTCGATCGGGATCGGCTCGTCCGGGACCGTGTACAGACGGGCGTTCTCCACCGTGTAGTGCGGGCCGTGGTGGTTGACCTCCTCGCCCGTGAACAGCCGGCGCATCACCTGGATGGCCTCCTCCAGCATGTCCAGACGGACGTGGGCCGGCGGCCAGTGGTCACCCAGGATGTGCTCGTTGAGCGCCTCGCCGGATCCGACACCCAGCCGGAAGCGGTTCTCCGTCATCACCGCGCTGGTCGCCGCGGCCTGTGCCACCACCGCCGGGTGCATCCGCACGGTCGGGCAGGTCACCGCCGTCTCGACCGGCAGGGACACCGCCTCGGACAGCGCGCCGATCACCGACCACACGAAGGGGCTCTGGCCCTGCTCGTCGTTCCACGGGTGGTAGTGGTCCGAGATCCACAGCGCCTGGAATCCGGCCTGCTCGGCCATCCGCGCCTGCTCGATCAGCTCGGCGGGTCCGTACTGCTCGCACGAGAGGAAGTAACCGTACTCGGGCATGGGGGAGTGCCTCCGCGACATCGGCGGTCCGTATCCCGCACCGGGTACCCGGGCGCGGGTCCGGAAACCGGCGGCGTTGGGCCGAGAGGGCCCCGGCGCACGTTTGGGTGCCCTGGCCAGGGGGACGCGGAAGGCTCCCGAGCTACGCGACAGCGCCGGAGGCGAGCCAACCGTGAGTCGACCCCGCATCGTGATCGTCGGTGCCGGCTTCGCCGGGTACCGCACGGCACGCACCCTGTCCCGGACGACCCGGGGCCGGGCGCACATCACCCTGCTGAACCCGACCGACTACTTCCTGTACCTGCCCCTGCTTCCCCAGGTCGCCGCCGGTGTCCTGGAGCCGCGCCGGGTCACGGTCTCCCTCTCGGACACGCTGCCGAATGTACGGCTGGTGCTGGGCGAGGCCGACCGGATCGACCTCGACGGACAGACCCTGCATTACACCGGCCCCGAGGGCGAGGGCGGCACACTCGCCTACGACCGGCTGGTGCTCGCCGCCGGCAGCGTCAACAAGCTGCTGCCGATCCCCGGCGTCGCCGAGTACGCGCACGGCTTCCGGGGGCTGCCGGAGGCGCTGTACCTGCGCGACCACGTGACCCGGCAGGTGGAGCTGGCAGCCGCCGCCGACGACCCCAAGAGCTGCGCCGCCCGGTGCACGTTCGTCGTGGTCGGCGCCGGCTACACCGGCACCGAGGTCGCCGCGCACGGGCAGATGTTCACCGACGCGCAGGTCCGCAAGCACCCGTTGCGGCAGGGCATGCGGCCGCGCTGGATGCTGCTGGACGTGGCGCCGCGGGTGCTGCCCGAGATGGACGAGAAGCTGTCCACCACCGCCGACCGGGTGCTGCGGCAGCGGGGCGTGGACGTGCGGATGGGCACCTCCGTGAAGGAGGCCACGCCCGACGGGGTCGTACTGACCGACGGCGAGTTCGTCGAGACCCGGACCCTGGTGTGGTGCGTGGGCGTACGGCCCGACCCGCTGGTCGAGTCCCTCGGGCTGCCGATGGAGAAGGGGCGGCTGCTCGTCGACCCGCACCTCCAGGTGCCGGGCCGGCCCGAGCTGTTCGCCTGCGGTGACGTGGCCGCCGTGCCGGATCTGGACAAGCCCGGGAGCTACACGCCGATGACCGCGCAGCACGCCTGGCGGCACGGCAAGGTCGCGGCGGAGAACGTCGCCGCCTCCCTCGGCCTCGGCGGCGCGCGCAAGCCCTACCGCCATCGCGACCTGGGCTTCGTCGTCGACCTGGGCGGTGCGAAGGCCGCCGCCAACCCGCTCGGCGTGCCCCTGTCCGGGGTGCCGGCGGGTGCGGTGACGCGGGGCTACCACCTCGCCGCGATGCCCGGCAACCGCGTCCGGGTCGCCGCCGACTGGCTGCTGGACGCGGTACTGCCGCGCCAGGCCGTGCAGTTGGGACTCGTCCGGTCCTGGTCCGTGCCGCTGGACACGTCCTCGCCGGAACTCGCCCGGGTGCCGGGCGGGCCGGAGCGGCGGCAGGAGGAGAGCGCCCGGTCGGGGCCCGGGGCGGCGATCGCGGCCGACACCCACGACGGGGGGACCGGCGCCGGATCCTCGCAGGGCCGGGCCGGAGAAGAACCCGCGAAGGGGCACCCCGGATCCAGGGCGACGCAGGACCGGCCCGGATCCGGGACCGCACAGCGCCGATCGGAAGAGGAGCTGGCCAAGGGCCGCCCCGGCGCCGAACCGGCCAGGAACTGGCCGACAGACGAGCCTGCCAAGGGACCGGTCGGGGGCGGGTCCGCGAAGGGGCAACCGGGTGGTGAGTCCGCGAAGGGGCGCTCCGGTGGGGAATCGGCCAGGAGCCAGGCCGGGGGTGAATCGGCGAAGGGGCAGCCCGGTGGCGAACCGGCAGCCAAGAACCGACCCGGCGGCGAGCCCGCCAAGAACCGACCCGGCGGCGAGTCCGCCAAGAACCAGCCCGGCGGTGAGCCCGCGAAGGGGCAGCCCGGCGGCGTACCCGCCAGGAACCAGCCCGGTGGAGAGCCGGCAGCCAAGAACCGACCCGGCGGCGAGTCCGCCAAGAACCAGCCCGGCGGTGAGCCCGCGAAGGGGCAGCCCGGCGGCGAACCGGCCAGGAACCAGCCCGGCGGCGAGCCCGCCAAGAACCAGCCCGGGTCCACCCCGCAGCCCCCGCCCGGCCAGCCGCCCCCGGGTCCCGACACCGCCCCCGGCCCCGTCAAGCGATCCGACGCCCCGGACGACTCCGCGAAAGGAGACTCATGAACACCGGTGAACTCACCGACCTCGGACAGCAGCTGCGCGTGGACAGTGTCCGCGCTGCCGCCGCCGCGGGCTCCGGGCACCCGACGTCCTCCATGTCCGCCGCGGACCTGATGGCCGTCTTCCTCGCGCGCCACTTCCGCTACGACTTCGACCGCCCCGCCCACCCCGGCAACGACCGCTTCGTCCTCTCCAAGGGACACGCCTCGCCGCTGCTGTACTCCGCGTACAAGGCGGCCGGCGCCATCGACGACGAGGAACTGCTCACCTTCCGCAAGCTGGGCAGCCGCCTCGAAGGGCACCCCACGCCCCAGCGTCTGCCCTGGGTCGAGACGGCCACCGGCTCGCTCGGGCAGGGCCTGCCGGTCGGTGTCGGCATCGCGCTGGCCGGCAAGCGGCTGGACCGCACCGGCTACCGCGTGTGGGTGCTGTGCGGCGACAGCGAACTGGCCGAGGGATCCGTGTGGGAGGCCGCCGAGCACGCCGGGTACGAGCACCTGGACAACCTGACCGTGATCGTCGACGTCAACCGGCTCGGCCAGCGCGGCCCGACCCGGCACGGCCACGACCTGGACGCCTACGCCCGCCGCTTCCAGGCCTTCGACTGGCACACCATCGAGGTCGACGGGCACGACGTGGACGCGATCGACCGCGCCTGCGGAGAGGCCGCGTCCACCAAGGGCCAGCCCACCGCGATCCTGGCCCGCACCCTCAAGGGCAAGGGCGTCGAAGGCGTCCAGGACCGCGAGGGCCTGCACGGCAAGCCGCTGCCCGAGGCCGACGAGGCGATCGCCGAACTCGGCGGGCCGCGTGACATCCGCGTCCGGGTGCAGGAGCCGCCCGCCGCCCGCATGCTGCACTCGGTCCACACCGGGAACTTCGACCTGCCGGCGTGGGACAAGGGCGAGGAGGTCGCCACCCGCAACGCCTTCGGGCAGGCGCTGGCCGCGCTCGGCACGGGCCGCGGCGACATCGTCGCCCTGGACGGCGAGGTCGGCGACTCCACCCGTGCCGAGTTCTTCGCCAAGGAGCACCCCGACCGCTACTTCGAGTGCTACATCGCCGAGCAGCAGCTCGTCGCCTCGGCGGTCGGGCTCGCGGCCCGCGGCTGGGTGCCGTACGCCGCCACCTTCGCCGCCTTCCTGACCCGGGCGTACGACTTCGTCCGGATGGCGTCCGTCAGCGGCTCCGGCATCAACCTCGTCGGCTCGCACGCGGGCGTCGCCATCGGTGAGGACGGGCCCAGCCAGATGGGCCTGGAGGATCTGGCGATGATGCGGGCGGTGCACGGCTCGACCGTGCTGTATCCCTGCGACGCCAACCAGACCGCGCGTCTCGTCGGCGCGATGGCCGGTCTGGAGGGCGTCCGCTACCTGCGCACCTCGCGCGGCGAGAGTCCGGTGATCTACGGCCCGGAGGAGGACTTCCCGGTCGGCGGGAGCAAGGTGCTGCGCTCCTCCGACGGCGACCGGCTGACCCTCGTCGCGGCGGGCGTCACGGTGCACGAGGCACTGGCCGCCGCCGACGCCCTGGAGCGGGAGGGCATCAGGGCCCGGGTGATCGACCTGTACTCGGTCAAGCCCGTCGACCGGGCCGCCCTGCGCAAGGCCGCCGAGGAGACCGGCTGCCTCGTGACTGTGGAGGACCACCACCCGGAGGGCGGCATCGGCGACGCGGTCCTGGAGGCCTTCGGCGACGGACGCCCCGTACCGCGCCTGGTACGGCTGGCCGTGCGGAGCATGCCGGGCTCGGCCTCCCCGGACGAGCAGCTGCACGCCGCGGGCATCGACGCCGAGTCGATCGCGGCGGCCGGGCGGCTGCTGGTGGAGGAGGCGGTCGTGCCGTGAGCGGCGGCGACGGCACGCGCAGGGTGCGGGCGGGCCGCCGCACCGTGGAGGTCCACCGGCCGGACAAGGTGCTCTTCCCCGGCGGTGGGGACGCCAAGGAGTACACCAAGGGCGATCTGGTGGACTACCACCGGGCCGTCGCGCCCTTCATGCTGCCGCACCTGCGCGGCCGTCCACTGATGCTGGAGCGGTACCCGGACGGGCTCGACGGCCCGCGGTTCATGCAGAAGAACACCCCGGACCACTACCCGGAGTGGATCACCCGCGTCGAGGTGGCCAAGGAGGGCGGCACCGTCCGCCACGTCGTCTGCGACGACACCGCCACCCTCCTCTATCTGGCCGACCAGGCCGGCATCACGCTGCACCGCTGGCTCTCCCGCGCCGACAGCGTCGACCACCCCGACCGGCTGGTCTTCGACCTGGATCCGGCGGAGGACGACTTCGACGCCGTGCGCGAGGCCGCCCGGCTGCTGGGGGAGCTGCTGGACGAGCTGGAGCTGCCCTCGGCGCTGATGACCACCGGATCACGCGGGCTGCACGTGATCGTGCCGTTGAACGGCCGGCACGACTTCGACGAGGTGCGCTCCTTCGCCCGGGACGTGGCCGACACCCTCGCCGACGCCCACCCCGACCGGCTGACCACCGCCGCCCGCAAGAAGGACCGCGGGGAGCGGCTCTACCTCGACGTGCAGCGCAACGCCTACGCGCAGACCGCCGTCGCGCCCTTCACGGTCCGGCCCCGGCCGGGTGCCCCCGTGGCGACCCCGATCACCTGGGACCGGCTGGACGACCCGGAGCTGCACGCCCGCCGCTGGACCATCGCCGACGCCGTGGAACAGGCCCGCACCAACCCCTGGTCGGGCCTGCTGAACCGCGGCCGGGCGCTGGGCCCGGCCCGGCGGCGGCTGAACGCCCTGCGCGGCTGAGCCACCCCCCGTGGCCGCCGGCGGGTGGCAGATGCATGCGCCCGTAGAGGTTTGGCGAACACTCTTGCGGCCACACGGAGGGGGAGGTGGCCATGTCGAACACAAGAAACACGCAAGAGTCACAGGATTCACAGAAGTCCCAAACCTCTGAGAATTCACGCAAACCCACTGACAATGCGGCCGACCGGCCGAGCCCCATGGAGGTGCTGCGCCAGGCGCGCGGCCAGCTCGCGGAGCTCACCGGCATGACCGCCGAGTCCGTGTCGTCCTTCGAGCAGACCGACCAGGGCTGGGCGCTGGAGGTCGAGGTCCTCGAACTCGAGCGCGTGCCCGACACGATGAGCCTGATGGCGAGCTATCAGGTGGAGCTCGACGCCCAGGGACAGCTCACGGGTTATCGCCGCGTCCGCCGCTACGAGCGGGGGCGGTCCGACCCGCGAAGGACCGGCGGTCACTAGACCGCCCGACCGGACCCGCACCCACAGACAAGGAGGGACATCCGGCATGACAGTCGTACCGGCACAGCAGACCGGCGGCGGAGGCGGCAGCAGCGGTCTCTACGACGTGCTTGAACTTGTTCTGGACAGGGGGCTCGTCATCGACGCATTCGTGCGAGTCTCCCTGGTCGGCATCGAGATCCTCAAGATCGACGTTCGCGTCGTCGTCGCCAGCGTCGACACCTATCTGCGCTTCGCCGAGGCGTGCAACCGGCTCGACCTGGAGGCCGGGCCGCGCAAGGACCCGGGCCTGCCCGACCTGGTCGGGGAGATGACCGAGTCCGGCGCGCGCGGCAAGTCCAAGGGGGCGCTGTCCGGCGCCGCCGAAACCATCTCCGACGCCTTCAAGCAGGCGCGTTCCGAAGGCTCCGAGCAGGAGACCGAGTCCCGTCCGCGAGCCCGTAAGAGCACGTCCGCCCGCCGGAAGGAGGAGCAGGAGTGAGCACCTACGTCTACGGCATCGCGGCGAGCTCGCACCCCGGGCTCCCCGAGGGTATGGGCGGTGTCGGCGATCCGCCACGCCCGGTGCGCATCCTGCGCGAGGGCGACCTGGCGGCCGTCGTCAGCGAGGCGCCCGAAGGGCTGCGGCCCAAGCGCAAGGACCTGCTCGCCCACCAGAACGTGCTCAGCGAGGCGGGCGCGGCCGGGTGTGTGCTGCCCATGCGGTTCGGCAGCGTCGCCCCGGACGACAACTCGATCACCGCGGTCCTCGCCGAGCGTGCCGAGCACTACAAGGAGCGCCTGCGGGCCCTGGACGGCCGGGTCGAGTACAACGTCAAGGCCAACCACGTCGAAGAGGCCGTACTGCACCAGGTGATGGCCGAGAACCCGGACATCCGCGGTCTCGCGGAGGCCAACCGGCAGGCCGGCGGCGGCAGTTACGACGACAAGATCCGGCTGGGCGAGATGGTCGCGGCCGCGGTCAAGGCCCGGGAGAGTGAGGACGCCCCCGCGCTCCAGCGCCTCCTGGAACCGTCCGCCGATGCCGTCAGCGTGGGCCCCGAGTCCACCGGCTGGCTGGCCAACGTGTCGTTCCTGGTGGACCGGGAGTCCGCCGAGAACTTCCTGGCGGCCGTGGAAGAGGCCCGCAAGGAACTGCCGCACCTGGAGGTGCGGATCAACGGGCCGCTGCCGCCGTACAGCTTCGTCGAACCCGGTCCGACCGAGCCGGCGGGCACCGTGGCGAGCGGCACGGACACCGGAGTGGGGTGACGACGTGGGCCTGATCTCAGAGGTGCTGCTGCTGCCGTTCGCACCGGTGCGCGGCAGCGCCTGGGCCATCAGACAGGTGCTCCAGGAGGCCGAGCGGATCTACTACGACCCCGCCACCATCCGGGCCGAACTGGCCCGGCTGGAGGAGCAGTTGGAGGCCGGTGAGATCACGGAGGAGGAGTTCGACAGCCTCGAGGACGAACTCCTCGACCGGTTGGAGATCGCTTCGCGCGGGAGCGCGGGAACGGGCAACGGGACAACACAATGAACCGAGTGGGACTGGGTCTCGCCGTGGGGGCCGGATACCTCCTGGGACGGACCAAGAAACTGAAGATGGCGGTGGCCGTCGGCGGCCTGGTGGCCGGGAAGAAGATGAACCTGAGCCCGCGCATGGTCGCGGACGTGGTTCAGCAGCAGCTGCGGAACAACCCGCAGTTCAAGGAGATCGGGGACCAGCTGCGGCAGGACCTGCGCGGTGTCGGCAAGGCCGCCTCCGGCGCCATGGTCGAGCGGCAGATCGACGCCATCGCCGACCGGCTGCACGGCCGTACGGCACAGGTGCGCGACCAGCTGTCGGGCGTGGTTCCCGGAGGGCCTGAGGGCGACGCCGAGGACGCCGAGGACGAGGAGCCCGAGGACACCGAGGACGAGGAGCCCGAGGGCTCCGGGCCGGAGAAGGACGAGGAACCGGAGCCGGCCCCGAAGGAGGCGGCGAAGAAGGCCCCGGCCAAGAAGGCGCCCGGGAAGACGGCGCGCAAGGCCCCGGCGAAGAAGGCCCCCGCCAAGAAGACCGCGGGCAAGAAGGCGGCGGCGAAGAAGACCACGGCCGGGAACAGAGGCGGCAGCGCCCGGGCCCGGCTGCCGAAGGGAGGCGGCGAGTGATGACCGACACCCTCGGATCAGCGACCTCCGCCGCGAACGGAGCGAAGAAGAACCCGCTCACCGACGTGGCCCACAGCGAGGCCGCCGACCGGCTGAAGGCCGAGCTGCAGGAGTACGTCGCCGCTCAGGCCACACGCATGCTGACCGGTGTGGGCCGCAAGCTCGGCGAGACCACCGGCAAGCTGAACGACATCGCCGAGGGCAACAGCCCCGGCTTCGCCAAGCTCGCCCTCGACGGCGGTCGCAAGCTCGCCGAGGGCAAGGGCCCGGTGCGCGCCGCACTGGAGACGGGCGGGTCACGCATCAAGGACAAGGTCACAGGAGCCGTCAAGAACCTCGGTGGCGGCAAGGGCAAGGGCAAGGGCCGTTCCGGCAACAAGCCGACCGTCATCATCGAGCACATCGACGTCGGCGTGCCGCTGCGTACGGCGTACGACCAGTGGACCCAGTACCAGGACTTCAGCACCTTCGCGAAAGGTGTCAAGGCCGCGAGCAAGGCCGACGACACCACCTCGGACTGGCAGTTGAAGGTCTTCTGGTCCAACCGGAGCTGGAAGGCGCAGACGACGGAGCAGGTGCCCGACGACCGCATCGCCTGGACGTCGGAAGGTGCCAAGGGCACGACGAAGGGCGTGGTCTCCTTCCATCGCCTCGCCGACAACCTCACCCGGGTCCTGCTCGTCATCGAGTACTACCCCACGGGCCTGTTCGAGAAGACCGGCAACATCTGGCGCGCCCAGGGCCGCCGCGCCCGGCTCGACCTGAAGAACTACGTCCGCTTCATCACGATCAAGGGCGAGGCGGAGGACGGCTGGCGCGGCGAGATCCGCGACGGCGAGGTCGTCCGCAGCCACGAGGACGCGCTCGCCGAGGAGGAGTCCGAGGAGGAGTCCGAGGAGGAGCGCCCCGAGGGCGAGGAACCCGAGGGCGAGGAACCCGAGGACGAGGAACCCGAGGGCGAGTACGCCGAGGACGAGGAAGAGGAAGACGAGGAGGAACCCGAGGGCGAGTACGAGGACGAAGCCGAGTCGGAGTACGACGAGGAAGAGCCCGAGGAAGAAGCCGAAGAAGAGCCTGAAGGCGAGTACGAGGAGGCGGAGGCCGACGAGGCCGAGTACGCCGAAGGCGGGAGCCGTCGATGACAACGCCCAGCAGGATGCCCGAACCCTACGGCCATGGAAGCGGCGCCAACCTCGCCGACATCCTGGAACGGGTGCTCGACAAGGGCATCGTCATCGCTGGCGATATCCGCATCAACCTGCTCGACATCGAACTCCTCACCATCAAGCTGCGTTTGATCGTCGCCTCGGTGGACAAGGCGAAGGAGATGGGCATCGACTGGTGGGAGACCGACCCGGCACTGAGCTCGCGGGCCCGCCGTGATGAACTGACCCGTGAGAACGCCGAGTTGCGCGAGAGGCTGGCCCGGCTGGAGGAACTGGAGCCCGGCCGTGCGCAGAAGAAGGAGGCACCGTGACCGGACTGCGGTACGTCTACGCCGTCTGCCGCCCCTTCGGCACGCCGCTCCAGTCCCAGCTGTCGGGGGTGGCGGGTGATCCGCCCAGAGCGCTGAACCACCACGGCCTCGTCGCCGTGGTCAGCCACGTGCCGGAGCGGGACTTCGCCGAGGAACCGCTCCGCGCCCATCTGGAGGACCTCGACTGGCTCACCGAGACCGCCCGCGCCCACCAGGGGGTCATCGACGCGCTCACCACCGTCACGACCCCGCTGCCGCTGCGGCTCGGCACCGTCTTCAGGGACGACAGCGGCGTACGGATGATGATCGAGGCCCGCGAGGAGGACTTCCGGCGCACCCTCGAACGGCTGGAGGGCCGGGTCGAGTGGGGCGTGAAGGTGTACGCCGAGTCCGAACCGCAGGAGAGCGCCCGGCCCGCGCAGAAAGCCGCGTCGGGCCGCGACTACCTGCGGCAGCGGCGTATGCAGACCAGGTCGCACGAGGAAATGTGGCAGAAGGCGGAAAGCTTCTCGAACCGGCTGCACGAGGAGCTTTCCGCCTTCGCGGAGGATTCCCGGCTGCATCCCCCGCAGAACCCGGCGCTTTCCAAAGCGACCGGGCGGAACGTGCTGAACGCCGCGTATCTCGTACCGCGCGCGCATTCCGAGGAATTCGTGGAATTGGTGGACCGTACGAAGGGCGAGGTGCCCGGAATGCGTGTCGAACTCACCGGCCCCTGGGCGGCCTATTCATTCGCCGGGGAGGCCACATGACCGACGGGAAGAAGCCGTGACCGTAGTGGAACGCCGTGAGGTCGCCCTCGTGGACCTGCTCGACCGGCTGCTCGCCGGCGGCGTCGTGATCACGGGGGACATCACCCTGCGCATCGCCGACGTCGACCTCGTCCGTATCGACCTCAACGCGCTCATCAGCTCGGTGAACGCCCAGGTGCCCTCCCCGTTCGAGGAGTTGCTGTGACGTCGTCCGACCAGCCCGAGCAGGATCCGCGGCCGCGCCGCAACCGGCTGGATCTGGAACCCGACACCGTCGAGCGTGACCTGGTCAAACTCGTGCTCACGGTGGTGGAACTGCTGCGCCAGCTCATGGAGCGCCAGGCGCTGCGCCGGTTCGACGTGGGGGACCTCAGCGAGGACCAGGAGGAGCGGATCGGGCTCACCCTCATGCTGCTGGAGGAGCGGATGGCGGAACTGCGCGACCGCTACGGACTGCGGCCCGAGGACCTCAATCTGGACCTCGGGCCGCTCGGACCGCTGCTTCCCCGGGACGGGGGCTAATTCACCACCTGTACCACCGGCCCCTGCCTCCGGTCGCCGACGTACCACGGACGAAGAATCCCAGCAGCCACAGAACGAGAACCGCCAACGCGATCCACCAGAGTACCTTTACTGCGAATCCGGCACCGAAAAGGATCAAAGCCAGAAGCAGTACCAGCAGGATGGGAACCATAATTCGAACCTCCTGCTTTCAGGGTGTCCCCGAATCCGTATTTCAGGCGTCCTTTCGGCAGAGAATTTCTCCGTGCAGCACGCTGAACCAGCCGTCCTCACGCTCCCCCCACTGCCGCCAGGCGTCGGCCACGGCCCGCAGCTGCGCCTCGCTCGCGTGCCCGCCCAGCCGGGCCCGGTCCGCGTACGCCGACGCCAGTGTCCGGTCGGCCCACAGCCCGCTCCACCAGGCCCGCTCCTCCCGTGTGGCGAAGGTCCAGGTGCCTGAGGTCGCCGTGACGTCGGTGAACCCGGCTCGCAGCGCCCACGCCTTCAGCCGGCGCCCGGCGTCCGGCTCACCGCCGTTGGCCCGGGCGACCCGGCGATAGAGGTCCAGCCAGTCGTCGAGCCCCTCGGATGCCGGGAACCAGGTCATGGCCTCGTAGTCGGCGTCCCGCACGGCGACGAGGCCCCCGGGCTTCACGACCCGCCTCATCTCGCTCAGCGCCCGCACCGGGTCGCCCACGTGCTGAAGCACCTGGTGGGCGTGCACGACGCAGAACGTGTCGTCCGGGTAGTCCAGGGCGTGCACGTCGGCGACCGCGAAGCCGACGTTGGCAAGTTCCCGTTCGGCAGCCGTGTCACGCGCCCGCTCCAGGATCTCCGGCTCACGGTCGACGCCGGTGACATGTCCGTCGGGCACGAGCGCGGCCAGGTCGGCGGTGATGGTGCCCGGTCCGCACCCGACGTCCAGGATCTTCATGTGGGGGCGGAGCGACGGCACCAGATACGCGGCCGAGTTGGCGGCGGTGCGCCAGGTGTGCGAACGCAGCACCGATTCGTGGTGCCCGTGCGTGTAGACAGCGGTCTCCCGTGGTTCCGGCATGGCGGATTCCCCCTCTTCCGTTCGGGTCGGCAGGGGATCACCGTACGCAGTCCGGCCGAATGGTGAGATCCTATTCCCGCTATATGGACTGACGGTTCGTCAGTCGGAACGGATCGTCCGGTAGACGGTCAGCGCCTCGGGCAGCTTCTCCAGGGTCACGAGGCCCTCCACCTCGATGACTTCACCGTCGTAGGCGAGGAGCGTGCCGGGCGCCACGTGGTCCAGCCGCAGCCGCCCCACCTGGACGGCGGCGTGGGCGGGGGAGCGGGTCAGCGGCCCCGCGAGGGCGGCGGCGAGCAGCCGGACCGCCGGCCGGCGTCCACCGTGCACGACCCGCACGTCGAGTTGCCCGTCCGCGAGGTCCTTCCGGCGTCCGGACGCCAGCCCCATGCGGTGGTAGGTGCCGTTCCCGGCGAACAGCAGCCAGAGGGGCCGAGTACGGCCCTGGAACTCGGCCTCCAGCGGGTGCCGGTCGGCCCGCAGTACGCGCAGGGCCGCGAGCACGCCGGCGGGCCAGCCGCCGATCCGGTGCGACCAGCGCTCCCGCTCGCGCACGAGCTCCGGGTAGACGCCGACACTGCACGTGTTGAGGAAGACGCCGTGCTTCCCGCCGCAGGAGTACCGGCCCACGTCCACCCGCACGGCGTCGCCCTCACGCAATGCGCGGGCGAGATCGCGTACGTCCTCGATGCCCAGGTCGTAGGCGAAGTGGTTCAGCGTCCCGCCCGGCAGCACCGCCAGGGGCAGGCGGAAGCGGAGCGCTACGCGGGCGGCGGCGTTCACCGTGCCGTCGCCGCCGCACACGCCGAGGACCCGGGCGCGGGCGGCCGCCTTCTCCAACTCGGCGGGCACGTCCCCCGGCTCACACTCGACGACCTCGGCCCCGGGGAGGGCGTCCCGCAGGGCGCGGGCACGCTCCGCGCTCCCCGCGGCGGTGTTCGCGACCAGCACGAGTCCCTCGCCGTCCGGCAGCGCCGGGACCTCGGCGCGGGGGCGGGCCGGCGGGGCGACCTGGCCGCGCGTCGGCACCATGCCCCGCACGGCGAACGCGGCACCCACGCCCAGGGCGGCGCCCGTCAGGACGTCGCTCGGGAGGCGCGCGCCGCTGTGGCCGCGGGAGAGGGCGACGGAGGCGGCCGCCGGGGCGACGACCGTGCCCCAGGTGGGGGACTCCAGGGCGACACCGGTCACGAAGGCGGCGGCGGCCGCGGCCTGCCCGGAGGGGAACGAGGTGGTGGTCGGCCGCCGCTTCAGCCGCCCGATCAGCGGGACCGGGGCCGGGCGGGCGTGGCGGAGCGTGCGCTTGCCGAGGGCGTTGACGGTGAGTGAGGCGACGCCGAGTGAGGCCAGCCCTCGGGTCGCCGCGCGGCGGGCACGGGGAGTGCGGGTCGAGGCGAGGGCGGCGGCGGCCGCGAACCACAGGACGCCGTGGTTCGCGCTTCGGCTCAGTCGGGGCAGGACGGGGTACGGGACGGCGGGCGTCATGGGATGCGGGTACCCCAAGGGGGTGGACACACCGGCCGTCCACGGGCAGGCTCGGGTTGATCATCGTGACCGAAGAGGGGGATCCGAGGTATGAGCGGGGTAGTGACGGCGGTCAGCAGCAACGGGGAGTACTCGTTCACCAAGCCGAACCGGGACAGCATCACGCTGCTCGCAGGTCTCGGGGTGGAGGGCGACGTGCATGCCGGTGTGACGGTCAAACACCGTTCGCGCGTCGCACAGGATCCCACCCAGCCGAACCTGCGTCAGGTGCACCTCATGCACGAGGAACTCTTCGCCGAGGTCGGTGAAGAGGGGTTCGAGGTGGCGCCCGGCGAACTCGGCGAGAACATCACCACGCGGGGCATCGACCTGCTCGGTCTGCCGACCGGCACGTTGCTGCGCATCGGCGGCACGGCGGTCCTGGAGGTGACCGGTCTGCGCAATCCCTGCATCCAGATCGACAACTTCCAGGACGGGCTGCTGAAGCGGGTCGTCGGCCGCGACGAGGCGGGGAACGTCGTCCGCAGGGCCGGGATCATGAGCGTGGTGCGGGAAGGGGGCGTGGTGCGCCCCGGGGACACGATCGAGGCGGAACTCCCCACCGGTCCGCATCGGCCCCTGGACCGGGTCTGAGACGCTGCCCGGTGCTTCCCGTCTGCGGCGTCGTCTCAGAAATGCGTTTGCCCAGCGCGCCTTCGCGGCCACAGAATCGCGCCCATGGGTCACCTCGAAGCCGCGCACCTTGAGTACTACCTGCCCGACGGAAGGACGCTGCTGGGTGATGTCTCGTTCCGGGTGGGGGAGGGGGCCGTCGTCGCCCTCGTGGGACCCAACGGGGCCGGGAAGACGACCCTGCTCCGGATGCTCGCCGGTGAGATCAAGCCGCACGGCGGAACCGTCACCGTCGGCGGTGGACTCGGCGTGATGCGGCAGTTCGTCGGATCCGTACGGGACGAGACGACCGTACGGGACCTGCTCGTCTCCGTCGCCACCCCCCGCATCCGCGAGGCGGCCCACGCCGTGGACACCGCCGAGCACGCCATCATGACCGTCGACGACGAGGCCGCCCAGCTGAAATACGCCCAGGCCCTCGCCGACTGGGCGGAGGCCCGCGGGTACGAGGCCGAGACGCTGTGGGACATGTGCACCACGGCCGCCCTGGGCATCCCGTATGACAAGGCGCAGTGGCGACTCGTGCGCACTCTCTCCGGCGGTGAGCAGAAGCGGCTCGTCCTGGAGGCGCTGCTGCGCGGTACCGACGAGGTGCTGCTGCTCGACGAGCCGGACAACTACCTCGACGTCCCCGGCAAGCGCTGGCTGGAGGAGCGGCTCAAGGAGACGCGCAAGACCGTGCTGTTCGTGTCGCACGACCGGGAGCTGCTGGCCCGCGCCGCCGAGAGGATCGTGAGCGTGGAGCCGGGGCCGGCAGGCGCCGAGGCCTGGGTGCACGGCGGCGGTTTCGACACGTACCACGAGGCCCGCCGGCAGCGGTTCGAGCGCTTCGAGGAACTGCGCAGGCGCTGGGACGAGAAACACGCCCAGTTGAAGAAGCTGGTGCTGACGCTCCGTCAGGCCGCTGCCGTCAGTGATGACATGTCCTCGCGATACGCCGCCGCACAGACCCGTCTGCGCAAGTTCGAGGAGGCCGGCCCGCCGCCGGAGCCGCCGCGCGAGCAGGACATCAGGATGCGGATCAAGGGCGGCCGCACCGGCGTCCGGGCCGTCACCTGCGAGCGCCTGGAGCTGACGGGCCTGATGAAGCCCTTCGACCTGGAGGTCTTCTACGGCGAACGCGTCGCCGTCCTCGGCTCCAACGGCTCCGGCAAGTCGCACTTCCTGCGCCTGCTCGCCGGCGACGACGTGGCGCACACGGGGAACTGGAAGCTGGGGGCCCGGGTCGTACCCGGCCACTTCGCGCAGACGCACGCGCACCCGGAGCTGGAGGACCGCACGCTGCTCGACATCCTGTGGAAGGAGTACGCACAGGACCGCGGCGCGGCGATGTCGAGGCTGCGCCGCTACGAGCTGACGAACCAGGCCGAGCAGACGTTCCAGCGCCTGTCCGGCGGCCAGCAGGCCCGCTTCCAGATCCTCCTGCTGGAGCTCCAGGGCGTGACGGCGCTGCTGCTCGACGAGCCGACCGACAACCTGGACCTGGACTCCGCGGAGGCGCTCCAGGAGGGCCTGGAGTCCTTCGACGGCACGGTCCTCGCGGTCACGCACGACCGCTGGTTCGCCCGCTCCTTCGACCGCTACCTCGTCTTCGGCAGCGACGGCCGGGTCCGGGAGACCCCGGACCCGGTCTGGGACGAACGCCGGGTGGAACGGGCCCGTTAGGGGCCCGGCTCCCGGCTCACTTCCAGCGGAGCAGCGCCCCGAGACCGCCGACCGGAACCTCGCGCTCCGCAACGGCCAGTGCCGCCGCGTCCGTAGCCACGGCCGACCGGATCAGCGCGTCGTCCGCCCGGGCCGGCCAGGAGTGCTGCTCGCCGAGGATCTTCAGGTCCGTACGCCGCACCGCCAGCTGGTCCGGGTCCTCGCCGATCCACACCTCGCGGTGCGCGTCCGGCCCGTCCAGCCTGATCAGCAGCTCGTCGATACGGCGCTCACGTGCCGCCTCGACCAGCGCGGGCACGCCCTCCACGGCGCCTGCCCGGCCCTCGTCGTCCGGGTTCCGGGCAGCCCGGAACCGCTCCAGCTCCGCCTCGGCCTGCCGCGCCACATGCTCGGCGCGGGCCCGCTCCACGTCCGCGTCGAGGAGCCGGCTGCCGCTGCCGTGCGGCGCCTCGACGACGAGGTCGTGCAGCCGCTTGGGCAGCCGCTCGTGCACGGACCGCCGCTCACGGTCGTCACCGACGAGAATCAGCAGGTCGGCGCGGGTCTCCTCCTGGCACACGGCGAGCGCGTCGGCGATCTCCGCGGCGTTGTGCTCCCAGGTGTTCTCCACCCGGAGCTGGAAATGCCGCTCGGACCAGTCCACGGAGCTCGTCCGGTGCACCGGCCACTGCCGCCCGGTGACGCTGCCGGCGCCCTCGCGGCCCAGTCCGCTGCGCAGCTCGAAGTCCGCGCCCTTGCGGTCCACGTACGCCACCACGCACACCGGGTCCTCGCCGACCAGCTCCAGCAGCGGCGTGACACGCGGCAGCGGGGCCCATTCGGCCCAGTCGCCCCCCTGCGGGGGACGGGCCAGCGGCGGGTCGAGGATCACCTCGCCGGCGTGGGCGAACAGCGCCCGGCCGTGCAGGTCGGAGGAGTGCTTCAGGTCCTCGATGGCGCTCTGTACGGCCCGGCAGGTCGCCTCGTCCGCGCCCTGCTCGGAGAGCTGCCTGGCCATCGCCTGGGCCGTGAGCTGACGCTCGTGGGGGGTGTCCTCCGTATGCCGGGAGGTGTCGACGTACACCGAGGCCCAAGGCCCGGGGTGTTCGTAGAGTGGGTGCAGAAAGGCGAGATCCATGGCTCCCTCCCGGATGCCGCTCGGGGGTAGTGCTCAGTTGCTCCCGGGGCGGGTACCCGGACCGCATGAACGAACACGACGAGCGGGGCAACACCATGACCGGAGTGGACCCTGACCGGCTGGACGACCAGCAGCTCATGAAAGAGCTGGAGACCATCCACCGCACACGCCACGACACGCTGCTGTACGGCTCGAACGACGCGCTGCGGGCCCACAACGAACGCATGGCGCAGCTCGAGGGCGAGTTCCTGCGCCGCAACCCGCGCCGCCCGGTGGCCGCGGGCCGCACACGCGAAGGGGCCCGGGAGCGGGGGAGCGGGGAGTCGACGACTCCCACGACCCCCGGCACCTGAGCCCTGCCGGACCAGCTCGGAAGCGACGCGCCCCGGCCGGCAGCGGCATGACGCGCCCCGGGCCGGCACCGGCACACCGGATCCCGGCCCACGCCGCCACAGCCCGACCTGGCCCGCAGCGCACGAGCGGACCCCGGCCGGCCCCCCAGTCGCTTCCCGCGCGGGCCGGCATCGCCCGTCACGACCGGGTTCGCGTCGGCATGAGGCGAGCTGCTCCGCACTGCCGCCACCCGGCCTGATCCGCAGCGCACAAGCGGCCTCGGCCCCGCAGGTGCTTCGCGCGCGGACCGTCACCGCCCGTCACGACCGGGTTCGCGTCGGCATGAGGCGAGCTGCTCCGCACTGCCGCCACCCGGCCTGATCCGCACCACTCAGACGTGGCCCGGCCCCGGCGACGCCTCGCGTACGGGTCCCACCGGCCGTCACGACCGGGTCCGCCCCGGCACAACGCGAGCCCTCCGGCACCGGCGCAACCCGGCCTGGTCCGCACTGCACAGGCGCGCCCCGCCCCGTACCGGCGCATCGCGCGTGGGGGTCCGCACCGGCACAGCGAGACCCGGCCCGCACCGCACAAGCGCAAGACGCCGGGCCTGCACCGCACCAGCCGTGATCCGGCCCGCACCGGCGGTTCGCGAGCGGGTCGGCACCGGCACAACCCGAGCCGCCCCCGACCGGCACACCACGACACGCCCGGCACACCACGACACGCCCCCGCGCGGCACGAAGCAGGCCGGGCCGCGCCCCCACAAGCGCGGCCCGGCCCAGTCCCCGGCCCCGGCCCCGGTCAGTGCCGCACCGGCCCCCGCCCCCAATGCCGGTGCGCCGCGATCGTGTCCACGAACGCGGTCAGGAACTCCTCGCTCGCCGGACCCGGCGAGGTGTCCGTCACCACGCCCTGGTCGGCGACCACGCGCTGGAACTCCGTCGACAGCGTCAGCCCCTCGGGCTCCAGCGCCGACAGGACGCCCACGCCCGAGCCGAGCGCGCCCACCGGCTTGCCGTGCCGGAAGGCGTCCCGCACGAACCGCACCGCGTCCGGGTCGGCCGCCGTCGGCGGGGTGCCGACGGGCCCGCCGGGCAGCAGCGCGGCGTCGTACAGCACGGACGCCACGGTCGGCAGCGCACGGTCGACGGCGTAGGTCTCGCCGTCGGACCCGGTGATCGTCCCGTCCGTCGCGGCCAGCGCCTCGACGATCGCCCCCTCGGCGGCCAGCCGCTCCCGCACGGAGGTGATCTGCTCGGCGTCCACCCCGTCCGTGACCAGCACCGCGATCTGCCGGGTCCGGATCGAACCGTCCCCGCGCAGCGACTCCAGGCTGAGCGCGGGGGAGGCAGCCGACTTGGACGCCGCCTCCGCAGCGGACGGCACCGGCACCCCGACACCCCGTGCCACCTGCGTCGCCAGCTCCCCGTCGACCTTGGCCAGGTGCTCGACCGTACGTGCCCGCACGGTCCTCGCGCCCACCTTGCCGAGCTCGAACCGGAACGCCTCGACGATGTGCTGCTTCTCCCAGTCGGCCATGCTGTTCCAGAACATCGCCGGCTGGCTGTAGTGGTCCTGGAAACTGGGACTGCGGCGCCGGATCTTGTGGCCGTCCACCCGTTCGGCGTAATGCGTGTAGGCGCCTGTGCCGGCGCCCGCGTGGGCCGGGCAGCCCCCGCCGAGCGAGTTCGGGAAGTAGTTCGTGCCGGAGTGGATCGCGCTCTGGTGATAGCCGTCGCGCTGGTTGTTGCGCACCGGCGCGACCGGCCGGTTCACCGGCAGCTGCGAGAAGTTGGGCCCGCCGAGCCGGATCAGCTGGGTGTCCAGGTAGGAGAAGTTCCGCGCCTGGAGCAGCGGGTCGTTGGTGAAGTCGATGCCGGGGACGACGTTCGCCGTGTGGAAGGCGACCTGCTCGGTCTCCGCGAAGAAGTTCTCCGGGTTGCGGTCCAGCACCATCCGGCCGATCGGCCGCACCGGCACCTGCTCCTCCGGGATGATCTTCGTCGGGTCGAGCAGATCGAAGTCGAACGCGAACTCGTCCTCCTCCGGCACGAGTTGCACGCCCAGCTCCCACTCGGGGTACTCGCCCGCCTCGATCGCGTCCCACAGGTCACGCCGGTTGAAGTCCGGGTCGCGGCCCTGGCACTCCTGCGCCTCGTCCCACACCAGCGAGTGCACGCCGAGCCGCGGCTTCCAGTGGAACTTCACGAACGTGCCCTTGCCGTCCGCGTTGACGAACCGGAAGGTGTGCACGCCGAAGCCCTGCATCATGCGGTAGCTGCGCGGGATCGCCCGGTCCGACATCAGCCACATGATCGCGTGCAGCGTCTCGGGCTGGAGCGACACGAAGTCCCACAGGGTGTCGTGCGCGGACGCGCCCGTCGGGATGTCGTTGTGCGGCTCCGGCTTCACCGCGTGCACGAAGTCGGGGAACTTGACGCCGTCCTGGATGAAGAAGACCGGGAAGTTGTTCCCGACGAGGTCGTAGTTCCCCTCCGACGTGTAGAACTTGGTCGCGAAGCCGCGCACGTCCCGCACGGTGTCCGCCGAGCCCTTCGGGCCCTGCACGGTCGAGAACCGTACGAACACGGGCGTGCGCACGGCCGGGTCCTGGAGGAACGCCGCACGGGTGAACTCCGCGCAGGACTCGTACGGTTCGAAATAGCCGTACGCGCCCGCGCCCCGCGCGTGCACCACCCGCTCCGGGATCCGCTCGTGGTCGAAGCGGGTGAGCTTCTCCCGGAAGTGGAAGTCCTCCATCAGCGTCGGACCGCGCTCGCCCGCGGCCAGGGAGTCGTCGGTGTGGTCGACCTCGACTCCCTGGTCGGTGGTGAGCGGCCCGCCGGCCGGATCGTCCGCCTTGAAGGCTTCGCGCTGTTCCTGTTTCCGGTCGGCGGGAGAGGCCATCAGGCGGCCTCCTCGGCGAAGACGTCGAGGAAGGTCTCGCAGAACGCCTTCAGGTCGTCCGGCTTACGGCTGGTCACCAGCTTGTTGGCGCCGTGGTCACAGACCTGCACCTGCTCGTCGACCCAGGTGCCGCCCGCGTTGCGGATGTCGGTCTGAAGGCTCGGCCACGAGGTCAGCGTCCGGCCGCGTACGACGTCGGCCTCGACCAGCGTCCACGGCGCGTGGCAGATCGCGGCGACAGGGCGGCCCTGCTCGAAGAAGTCCCGGACGAACGCGACGGCCTTGTCGTCCATCCGCAGGAAGTCCGGGTTGGCCACGCCGCCCGGCAGCACCAGAGCGCCGAACGAGCCCGGCGCGCTCTCGCCCACGACCTCGTCCACGGGGAAGGTGTCCGCCTTGTCGAGGTGGTTGAAGGCCTGGATCTCCCCCTCCTTCGTCGACACCAGCACGGGCTCGTGACCGGCGTCCTTCGCGGCCTGCCACGGATCGGTCAGCTCGACCTGCTCGACGCCCTCGGGTGCCACCAGAAATGCGATACGCATGATGCTCAACGTCCTTTCCCGGAGCGCGCGGCGCTCCAGCGCGCCGCGTCGCTCCTCGCGTTCTTGTCGTTCTTGCGGTTCCTGCGGCCCGTGCGCACGCACCGCAGCAACTCCTCGCCGTACGGCAGCAGCACGCAGGTGCCGATCGCCGCGGCGATGCCCGCCAGGTAGCCGCGCGACAGCGGCCGCCGGCGCGGCACCAGCCGCCACGCGTCGGGGTCCCCGCGGCCGCCGCGCAGCAGCGACTTCACCTGGTCGGCGTGCAGGCACATCAGGGAGGCCAGCGCCGCGAACGGCAGCGACTCCAGAAAGCTGTGGATGTGCTGCTCTATGGGCTTGACCTCCCGCTCGCTCTCGACGGCCGTACGGACGTCCCACAGTGCCGTCGCCTCGTGCACCGCGGCCCCGCCCAGCTGCACGCTCAGCAGCAGCGGGTTGACCTCGTAGCGCAGCGTCAGCGCGATCGGGATGCCGACCTCGGCCATCATCAGCGAGTGGATCAACGACTCCTTGGTGCCCGCGGTCTCCTCGATACGGGTCCGCCGGTGCATCACCCAGTCGGCCACCCCGGGCACGAACCAGCTGGGCAGCAGCCCGTACAGCAGGTAGCGGGTCGTGGCGTCACCGACGTCGACGGTGACGCCGGTGACGCCGGTGGCACTGATCTCCTTCGCCCGGTCGATGCTCACGCACCTCCCCGGGCGTCCGGATCGGCGCGGCTGATGTCGGCGAGCGCCGACGCGGGGTCCTCGGCCTCGGCCAGGTCGCCGAGGCTCACCATCCCCACCGGCAGTCCGTTCTCCACCACCGGCAGCCGGCGCACCGCGTGCTCCCGCATCAGCGTGACCGCGGTCGTCACCGGGTCGTCCGGCGTCACCGTCACCGGGTCCGGCGTGCACACCGACTGCGCGCTCACCGTCATCGGGTCGGCGCCGTCGGCCACCGCCCGCACCGTGATGTCACGGTCGGTGAGCACGCCGACCACGTCCTGCCCGTCCGCGACCACCACGTCGCCGATGTTCTGGGTGCGCATCAACTGCGCCGCCTCGACGAGCGAGGCGTCCGGGCGTACGGCGACCACACCCGGGGTCATCACGTCCTTCACCAGCTCGGCCATCACTGAAGGCCCTCCCTCTGTTCCCCCTCCGGCGGGGGCGCCGCGGGCGGGCCTGCCGCCCGCGGCGCCCCCGGTGCGGTCCTTACGCGTACTCCTCCGGTCCGGTCTCCCGGGCCCGGATCAGGGCCTGGGCCAGCTCCTGGACATTGCCGTAGCGTTCCTGGCGCGGCAGCCGCTCCAGGGCCTCGACGAGGGCGTCGGGCGCCTGGTGACCGCGCAGCTCGCGGGCCAGGTCGCGCGCGCTCGCGGGGAACACCCGGCGGCCCAGGATCCGGGCCAGCTCCAGGCGCACCGACTCCAGGGACGTCGGCGCACGGCTCGGCGTCACCGGCCCGTACGCGACCTCGGGGTCGTCCTCGGCGGCCGGCTCCGGGTCGTGCCACTCCTCACTGCGGGTGGGGTGCCCGGACCTGAGCAGCCCCTGGAGTTCGTGCTTCATCTCGTCGTCTCGGTGGACGCTCAGCCGGTCGCTGCCTCGCTGCATGTCTCCCTCCAGACGGTCGGGGGTCCGCACCGCGTACCCGAACACCGGGAGCCGACACGGGTTCGCCGCCCCGGATCGGTGCCGTGCACACTGGTTTGCGCCACGGCCTGCGGGAGACCCGGATCACACCCCCCACTCATCTCTGGGGAAGGACACGCCATGGCGTTGCTCGCTGTGCTCATTCCGCTGCTCATGCTCGGAGTGGTGCTGGTGCTGGGCCGTTACGAGGAACTGCTGCTGCCGCAGGACGACACCGACCGGCGCGAACCGGCCGGCGTGCCCCACACGGCCGCGGCTGTCGGACGAGAGAAAAGAGTTCAGGGGCTGGGGCTCTGACCTGGCCACTGAACTCTTTTCTGCGCAGCTGGAATCGGGGAAATACGCACTGATCTGTTCAGTGCGCAGACCCTGGTGGGTGCTTTCCGGGGCGCAGCCGACAATCCGGCCTGTGGAAAGTTCCGGTCTGGTCCTGGAAGGCGAAGCGGCTCGGGGTGCACCCGGCCATCCCGGGGTATCCCGCCCACGCGGACGGCACCGGCTTCGTGCTCCGTACGTACACAGGGCCTCGGCAAGGTTTGGATTTGACCGGTTTGTCCGGCTCTGCGGTGCAGGCCGTCCAGGTGTGAAGCGGGCACCGCTTCCACGATCACGGAGTTCTCTACGCCCCGTGATCCCGCTGAAAGACCGTGCCTGCCGCTGCACCATCTCCGATCCCACCCGCCCTTAACCAATGCCGCGATCAGCCGCCGACCGGGCCAGGCGAGCACCCTGGCCTGCTGGAACGACTCACCGAGGTACCCGACCCTCCTGATCCGCGCGGGGTGCGCCACGCTCTGTCGTACGTGCTTGCCCTGGCTGCCACCGCCGTACTGGCCGGAGCGACCTCGCTGCTGGCGATCAGCGAGTGTGCCGCCGACGTTCCGCCCGATGTCCTCGGCACGCTCGGAGCCCGGCGTGATCCGCTGGCCGGATGCCATCCGGCGGCGGACGAAGCGATCATCCGCCGGGTCCTGGCCCGGGTCGACGGTGATGCGCTCGACCGCGCGGTGGGACGCTGGCTCGCCGACCGGCGGCCGAAGGCCCTCCCGGCCAAGGGACGGTGCGCGGTCGCGGTCGACGGGAAGAGCCTGCGCTGCGTCGCCCGCGCGAACGGCTGGAAGATCCACCTGCTCGCCGCCCTCGACCACACCACGAGCAGCGTCCTCGCCCAGCTGGATGTCGGAGAGAAGACGAATGAGATCAGCTGCTTCCAGCCCCTGCTCGACACCATCGCCGGCCTCGCGGGCGCGGTGGTGACCAGCGACGCGATGCACACCCAGCGCGAGCACGCCGACTACGTGGTCACCGACCGGTCCGCGCACTACATCGTGATCGTAAGGGCAACCAGAAGAAGCTCCGCCAGCAGCTCAAGTCCCTTCCGTGGCGGCAGATCCCGCTACAGGGCCGCACCCGAGAGCGGTCACGGACGGGGCGAGATCCGCCGGGTCAAGGTCGCTACCGTGAACAACCTGCTCTTCTCACACGTCCGCCAGGCGATCCAGATCAAACACCGCCGCGTGAACCGCAGAACCGGCAAGGTCACGATCAAGAAGGTCTACGCGGTCACCAGCCTGCCCGCCGACCGCGCCACCCCCACCCAGCTCGCCGCCCTGATCCGCGGCCACTGGTCCATCGAGGCACTTCACCACATCCGCGACGGGACCTTCAACGGGGACGCCGCCCAGCTCCGCACCGGCACGCACCCCGAGCGATGGCCACCTGGCGCAACCTCACCATCGGCTCGATCAGCCTCGCAGGGATCCACGGCATCGTCGCCGCCTTGCGACGCAACGCCCGCGACCCGAAGCGCCCGCTTGCCCTCTTCGGGCTCACGTGATCGCAACGGGCATCCCACCGCTTTGCCGAGACCCTGGGCCGCGAGCGGGCCCGCTGGCAGTAGGTCAATCGTCTCGCCCCGGATCGGTGCTCTCATGGTCGCCCATGACATCGCCGACCTCTTCGTTGCCGGCGAGGATCCAATAGAGGATGAAGTACATCAGGAACCCCGCGGCCAGTCCGATGCAGTACCACGCGAAGACGCGCGGATTGGCGAACAGCCCGGTGACCGCCGCTCCTCCGACGGCTCCGATCACGCTGGCGATGTCTGACACTGCGGCTCCGCTGGCTTTGCGGATCAGCGTGCGGTAGGTGATCCATCCGATCACGATTCCGAAGCAGAGGGCGCCGACCTCTTCGATCGTCATGACGGTTCTCCTCTCACTACGGTGCGAGGGCCAGATCCATGGAGCAGAACGAGGTGTAGACGAGTCCGCTGATGTTGCCTTTCCGCAGTAGGTCGATTCGAGTTTTGCGGAGCGCCTCGCCTACTGAGGCGTTCTCCGGGCCAGCGAACCTGCGGTAGAAGCCGAGTGCGACTTCCGCTGCTACTGCCTGTGAAACAGGGATTTCTGTTCCAACGACTCCGGCGGCGTGCAGGCCGGCGAAGGCGTCGACGAAGGTCAGCATGTCCGCCGGCAGGAGGTCGGCCGTCCCGCAGCCGTTGAGGAAGATTAGCGGCGCCGTGTCGCGCCAGTGTTCGGGGCCCCAGCCGCCGGCTGTGTGCCAGGCTGCGAACGCTCCGGGCGATATCTTGACGCCGTCGCCGATCTCCAGGTACGGCGTCAGTATGTCGGCCTTAAGCTCCGACTTGCCATGGCAGTAGAAGTACGCCAATGGGAGGTGCGGGTCGGAGAAGGCCCGCTTTAGCGCCTGTCTGGTGTCGCAGCGCACCATCTTGAAGCGTTCGGCGAGGCATTCGTTCAGTGCCGTGAAGTGCCTCTGCGCCAATGCGGGGTCGGCGAGGGTGCCGGACCCGGACGCGGCCGCCTGTGCTTGCTGAGCGACTCGGATTTCCTGTCTGAGCAATCCACTGCGCACGGGCAACGGCTGTTCGATGAGGTGACGGAATCCCCAGAAACCGTATGGGCAAAGGACGTTCAATCGATGCTTGCTCTGGTCATCGAACGGGCATGTCGGCGGGTACTTGTCGAGCAGCCCCCGGTTGGTGTCCCAGTCCTTCACCAGAGGGCAAAATGTCGCGTCCTCGTCCGGGTCACGCTCGATGTCGTAGACGAGGCTCCAGGGAAACGTCGCTGCTGTGGTGCGGCTGATCTGGATCTTCGCTTGCCCGCTGAGTTGCGCGCGAAGGTAATCGCGGTCGGCGACGTCCGGGACGAGCGTTTGCCACATCGCCGTTCCGCTGTAGGCCAGCTTTTTGAGGTCCTGGCGGAAGGCCGAGGTCTTCTTCGCGTTCCGACTGTCGTACTGGGACCGCTTTCCCCTCGATCCCAGAGTGAGCACGGTCATGCGTGTGCGCGCCGCAGTCAGCGCCTTGGCTGCTCTGGCGTCGCTCAGGCTCGCGATGATCGGATGTTTGCCGTCGTTGACCACGATCTTGTGTGTGCCGCTTGGTCCCTCGTTCGTGAGGATGTTGGCTCGGCGTTCTGGCAGGCGGTCTGCTTGGGCTGCGTCGTCGGCCAGCGCGTAGTCGATTCGGCCCTGGATGCCTGCCGCCCCGGTCGTGCCGACGGTGAAGTCCACCACGGCTGACTGGATGACGTTGTTGCGGTGGTAGAGCGTGACCCTCAAACTCGCGGGCCCGTTGCGATGGCCGGACTGGAACGGGACGTGCAAGTTCTGGCTACGGCCCACCAGCGGGAGCCACATTCGGTGCAGTTCGGGTTCGACCTGCACGTCCGGGCTGCTGACGATCACTTCGAACGGGTAGCCGTCGCCCGAGGGGCGGAGGTTCTCCTCGCGGATGGGCATGGGAGTGACGATGACCGTGTCCTCGAGGACCGGTCCGATGTCGATTCGCACCGCGTACGCCGTGTTGGTCACCAGCGCATCGGATGCCGGCAGCGTGTTGTGCCGATCGTCTGTCAGGGCGACATTCAGCACGCGCGGCGCCGCGGTCAGCGGTTGCTGCACGAAGTCCGAGGGTGCGGCGCCGATAAATGTACTTCCGTGACGAGCAGGCGGCTCTTCGGGGAATGGCGGGGGTTCAGGCGGCCCGAACGCGCCTCCGCCATGTCCTTCACCAGCGCGGGAAGTACCACGTCCGGGTGGGTTCTCTACTGCCCTATCTCCGGTCCAGCCGAGCACGCTGTTGCCAAAGTCGCGACCCTGAACTATCGGGCTCGTGACATGGGAGTCCGACATCCCGCGCCGGACGTCGTGCCGCGCCTCCGTGCCGAAAGTAGTTGCGTCATCGAGGATTTTGGTGACTTGGCCGGCGCCGACGGTGCGGCCACCCTCACGAATGGCGAACTTCAGGCCCTCCTCCATGGCGACGGGCTGGATGAGCTTGACCTTCATCTCAGTGTTGTCGCCCGGCATGACCATCTCCGTGCCCTCGGGGAGGGTCACAACACCGGTCACGTCAGTCGTACGGAAGTAGAACTGCGGACGGTAGTTGTTGAAGAACGGCGTGTGGCGGCCACCCTCGTCCTTCGACAGGATGTAGGCTTGGGCCTCGAACTCGGTGTTCAGCGTGACCGAGCCCGGCTTGATGATGACCTGGCCGCGCTCGACGTCCTCGCGCTTGATGCCACGGAGGAGCAGACCGACGTTCTCACCGGCCTGGCCCTCGTCGAGCAGCTTGCGGAACATCTCGATGCCGGTGACCGTGGTGGTCTTCTCCTGCTTGATGCCCACGATGTCAACGGTCTCGTTGACTTCGAGGACACCACGCTCGATACGACCGGTGACGACCGTGCCACGACCGGTGATCGTGAAGACGTCCTCGATCGGCATCAGGAACGGCTTGTCGACGTCACGCTCGGGCTGCGGGATCGACTCGTCGACGGCCTTCATCAGGTCGAGGACGGACTGGCCCCACTCCCTGTCGCCCTCAAGGGCCTTGAGCGCCGAGACCTTGACGACCGGCAGGTCGTCGCCCGGGAACTCGTACTCGGAGAGCAGCTCACGAACCTCGAGCTCGACGAGCTCCAGGATCTCCTCGTCGTCCACCATGTCGGCCTTGTTCAGCGCGACGACGATGTACGGAACGCCGACCTGGCGGGCCAGGAGCACGTGCTCCTTGGTCTGCGGCATCGGGCCGTCCGTGGCGGCAACAACGAGGATGGCGCCGTCCATCTGCGCCGCACCCGTGATCATGTTCTTGATGTAGTCCGCGTGACCGGGGCAGTCGACGTGGGCGTAGTGACGCGTCTCGGTCTGGTACTCGACGTGCGCGATCGAGATCGTGATACCGCGCTGGCGCTCCTCAGGAGCCTTGTCGATCTGGTCGAAGGCCGAGGCCTCGTTCAGGTCCGGGTACGCGTCGTGCAGCACCTTGGTAATGGCGGCCGTGAGGGTCGTCTTACCGTGGTTGATGTGACCGATGGTGCCGATGTTGACGTGCGGCTTAGTCCGCTCGAACTTCGGGGTTATTGCTTCTTTGCCAGTATCACTCATGTGATGCCCTTATTGCTCAGAGGGGGCATGTTGTCCGCCGGAAGCTGTCGTGCTTCACTGCGCTCACCTCGGCGGAGGTCTGCTTCTCCTAGCAGACGCGGGGACGGCGCTCTCCCTGCTGTGGCTCCAACAGCCTGGTCCGGGACTGCTCAGCTCCGTACGGAGCGGCGGCGGGCTGCCTCCTCTGTCCATCGTGGCACCCATCGACCTGGCCAGCCTGGCGCCGCTCTGCTCTGGCTGACGGCCAGGTCGGCGTCGTTGGGGGATCGGTCCCCGTTGATCGCGTGATGCTGCGGGTGGTGACTGGACACATGGCGGCTGCAGGGACGGACCTTGCGGACTGGAGCAGCATCCCGCCCCGTGCCGTCGAGCGCGTTAAGGCAGCCGCCGACCGCGCCGACGCCGCCGCCCAGGCCTCCTCGCCGCTCGCCCCGCCTGACCGTCTTTTTCAGGAGCGCCACGCTCTCGTCGAGCCGTCGCCCTGGTGCAAGCCGGCAAGGGCCACGACCAGCGAGCGAGAGACCCACAACCTGGGCTGCCTCACCGCCTACGGTCGGGCCGTGAACCCGCTCGCCGCGCACCCAGCGCGGCACTGAGTTGCCGCAACCTTGGCAGGCCGGGGCAACCTCGCCTGCCGGACAGCCAGTTGCGACCCCAACGACGCTGGGCGCTTCGCCTCCCTGCACGCCGCCGGAGTCGTTGGAACAGAAATCCCTGTCTCACAGGCAGTAGCAGCGGAAGTCGCACTCGGCTTCTACCGCAGGTTCGCTGGCCCGGAGAACGCCTCAGTAGGCGAGGCGCTCCGCAAAACCCGAATCGACCTACTGCGGAAAGGCAACATCAGCGGACTCGTCTACACCTCGTAACATCAGCTGATGTACCGTATGTCGCTGAACAGTTCACTGCGCTGCTGAACTATGTGCTGAACTCTTCTCTGCATGGAAGGAAGTAGCGACCCTCGCGCGGAACAGTTCAGTGCGCAGACCACGATCGCGCCGGGCCGCCCACGGCACCAGCGGCTCCCGAGTCAGGCTGGGGTCCAGTGCCCTGCTCGTACAGCCATTCCAGCCCCCACAGCGTCAATGCCCTGGCGGCGGATTCCGGAACGCGTTCGTGGAACTTTCGCCGGGCTTCGGTCACCGAGGCCGCGCTCAGTCCCTCCCAACCTCCGGCGTAGACAGGGGAGTCGTGGGCTGGGCTGCCGGTGAGGGCTTGCCAAATCCACGCTGCGGCGTGGCGTTGCCGCTGGCGAGTAACGCCCATCCGTACCGGACGGAAGATCGAGAACAGGCTGTCATAAGGGACCTCGAGAAGTTCGGAAAGTGCTCTCCGGCGAGCGGCGTAATCAATGGATCCTCGTTTCTGCAATAGATCGGCCAAAGTTCGAATGCCGTTCCAGAAAGCCTGAGAGTCGGGGATTCTCTGGGTCGTTTTCCCCCAATTTCCCTTGCGGCGCCGTGGGGTGTCGAGCGAGTCTTCGGCTTGGGCCCAAGTCTCTGCCCCGGCCAGGCGAGCGAGTGCGAGGGAGCAGAAGTTCCTGCCGACGACAGGTGTGGTTCCAGGAAGGTGAATGGCCATGACGTTGCGGTAGTCATCAGCGTCTATCAGATTCGGAATATGCCGGAACTCCAGGGCGACGGATGATCCAGTGGTAACGGCGCCAGCGATTCGGTAATGGTGGGGAACGATCGCCGTCATCATGCGATGCAGTCCCGCCGGGTGCTGGATGCCGCGCAGCGGGTTGCGGCCACTGTGCCTGGTTTGCCGTTCTGCGGCCAACCTGCGCGCCCAAGGAGCAAGATGGCGTGCGCCAGCACCCCAGTCGGAGGCATTCAGGATGGGTTCCGTGATTGCAAGGGCGGCGGCAGCTTCGGACGCGGTGCCCGGCATCACGCCGGCCCCACCAGGTACCGCGCGAGGGCTCAGTGCGCGCTGTGTGCGGACGGCGGCGAGCGCGTCCGCGGCGAACCCGGGAAGTTCAGCGAGTTCGTCATCGTGGACGACCAGCCGCGCAGCTGCCGTCAGGTAGCGCAGAGCATCGAACCATTCGGCGCCGGAGACAGGCTCGCCTGCCAGCCGGGCCGTACCGCCGTCGGCAATGGCGAGCGCGCGCACTTGCAGATCAACCAACGCATGTGGGACCGAGAGGGTGGGGATCTCTGTGATCCGCTGTCGGCATACTTCCGGCTGGCTCGCTGCCACCGGGTTCGGCGAGCGGTTGCCGCATTCCTGCGGGTCCCGTGCGTAGTGGGTCCCTGTAGGTAGACCTGAAGGCTTCTTGTTCCCGCCTCCGCGCCGCAGTCTGACGCCGCAGGCAGGGCATTTGTCGACGAGAAGGCGCCGATGGACGGGACAGACGGCTGCGATGCCCAGGCGCCACCACACCGGCCATACCGCATTCCGTGAAAGGCAATGTGGGCAGGCGCGGCTGTCGTAGGCCAGGAACCACTGGTGGCGAGTCAGACGAGGCAGGGTTGTTACGTCGTTTAGGTCAAGACGCGAAAAATTGAGGGCAGTTCCGTCATAGCGAGCGAGTTGCATCTGCCGCAGTGTTTTGGTGGTCAGCCCGGTCGTCAGCTGCAGGCCAGCCAGGCTGGCCGGTGTGAGGGTGACGCCGAAGAACAGCGGTCGCCTCATTTTTCCTGCCGAGCTGAATTCAAGTCCCAGTGCCCGGGCTGCGATACCAAGCGGCACGTCCAATTTGATCGCAGTGCGCTCCACCCAGGAGTGGAACGCTTCGCCTTCCACAGGGGCGGGCACAACGGGAAGGCGGCGGAGCCGCGTTGCGTGAGCTGACAGCTGGGGGTGGACGACGCCCCGCCGTCGGGCAGCGGTGGGTTCCGCCAAGTGCTCGTTGCTCATGTTTAACTTGCCGCCACCTTCGATCCTGCTGCGGATTTCTGGCGGCGCTGCTGTACGACTTTCCGGTACGTGGCCTGGGCGTATTCGCTAATCTCGATGCGGTCCATGAGCTTGCGTGTGATCGCTTCCTCCCCGCTCATGACGGCTTCGATTGCGGATTCACGGAACAGATCGGTAAGGGCGCAAATGCTGCCGTCGGTGCGGTCGTAGAAGTAGGAACAGAGCTTCACGAGTTTGCCGGGCCTGTGCCTGTAGAGCACTAGGGTGTCCTCCAGCGCTTTGACGGTCTCCGCCCATTCGAGTTTTTCCTGAGAAGTTTTGCATCCGAACTTGCGGACCGGGTAGCGGGTGTTTCGTCCTGAGGTTTGGGTGGCCCGCGAGGCCGCCTGGCCTTCGAGAAAGAGTCCGGATTTCTCGAGGTCGACGCCGGTGTAGACGAACGTTGCCGCAGTCTCGTTGGCGATGTACTTCAAGTGATCGTTGACGACTCGGCCCTCTTTTGCGGACATGTCCAAGAAGTGCACATCATCAATGATCACGAGTTCCGTGCCGACGTCCGACAGGACGGAGAGCACGTGGTTGGTGATGTCGGTCTGGGTATCCCGGCCGCGTTGCACCATGCCGAGGTAGTCGGCCAGCAGTACCGAGAGGTCCTTGGGCGTGGCTCTGGCCGGAATGCTGAGGTAGACGACGGGTGTGTAGTCGATGATCATTCCGTTGGATTCATAGCCGTCCTGAAACCTCTCCGGGTGCTTGCGGCGCAGCCGCCTTTCATAGCGGGCGGCAAACAACTTGACGAGGGTGGACTTGCCGACAGTGGGAGGACCGTCGAAGACAAGGCCGGCTCTGGCCCCCGCAGCCCGCCGGGCGTTGGCCTTCATCCTGCGCTCCATCAGGTAGTGCAGACGCTTGACCTGGGAAGTGTCGATAATCGCGAGCGCGCTGTGATAGTTGTCGCGATCCTCATTGAGGTCGTCCTTGTCGTCATCCGACAGCTTCAAGTACTCCTCGTACGGCGGCATGACGGGCTGCTCGGGCGCGCGACTATCGCGGTAGCGGCGCCATTCCTCCTTGTTGCGGGGTTCGGCCAGGCCGGGGTGTCGGAAGGTGCTCACACGGGCTCCTAGATCGCGTCGGGGTCCCAGACCTCTGCGGCCCTGACCTTGCTCAAGTCGAGGTCGCCCCATTCGCCGGGCTCTGTTTCCTCGTCCGTAGCGTCGGGCACGGCGGTCAGCGGAGGGTGGCTGTTGACGGGTGCGTCGTTGCGCTGCATGTCGCGGCTCTGCGCCGCACCTCGGTGTTCGTCCCGCGTGTGACGCTTGCGGTCGGCGGCGGTCCAGGTCTCAGGTGCGTCTGTGCGGTTCTGTAGGTCGGTCAGAGCCTGAGCTACCGCTTCTTGGTCCTCGGGTGCACAGCCGCGCAGGGTGATGAGCCGTTTCGCCTCCCGCAGCGTGATGTCGGTGAACGGCTGGTGCTCTCCGAGCGCATGCGTCCAGCGCAGGACGTGCCACCGACCGTCGGAGGGATCAAGAAAGTAGGCGTGCAGCAGGTTCCGCGGGTCATAGCGGATGGGCCACAGTTCGTCGGGGTAGGGAGCCTTGGCCTTGCGGTAGCGGTACAGGACGTCGGCGTTGTACGTCAGGTGGTTCAGCTCAACGCCGTAGGGGTGGATTACGCGCTTGGCAATCGGCAGCAGCTCGAAGTACACGTTGGTTTCGCGGGGGCAGTCCACGTAGCCAGCCGAGCCGAGCGCCATGGCGTATGCCTCGTTCGGGGAGACCCGCAGATCGGGGAATCCGTGCAGAGTAAGACCGCGATGATGTTTGCGCTGGTAGACACCGATGACGTACTCGGCAAAGAACTCTGTGAGTTCGTCGATGGTCCACCGGGCCTGCTCTTCGGCAGTGCGGCCGCGGTGTGCGACGTTGAAGCCCTTGTAGCCGGCGACGTGTTCGGCGAATTGCTCGCGGATGGTCTTGAAGAGTCTTTCCACCTGCGGCTTGTCGGTGGGTTTGAGCTTGCGCGCGTCCTGAAGGTCGATCTTCCAGAGGGTGCAGGCGCGCCAGACTACGTCGGACTTGTAGGGCTTTCCGTGGTCGTAGAGCAGCGTCTCGGGGTAGATGACCGGCCGAGCGGCGGCCTCGGCCAGGCGCTCGTCCACGGTCAGCAGCCGCTCGTATGGAACGCGGAGCATCTGGTAGCGCAGGGCGTCAGACCAACCGGGGCGCATCATCTCCGGCGTCATGACGTCGGCCAGCAACAGACCGATGTCGATGGCCTTGGTCCCTTCGGGCGTGAGCCGCCAAGCCAGGAGGGAGCGGGTGGCCACGTCGAGGGCGATGGTGAGTTCCACGCGGATCGTGCTCGTGGTGCCGGGGTCGTAGGCGAGGACGTCGAGCGGGGTGGTGTCGAGCATGACCACTTCGCCGGGGCGGGTGGCGATGACGTTGCCGAAGGGCCGGTCGGGCTGGTTCGCGGCTGAAGACCGCTGGTAGGCCGGGGCAGAGGGGCTGATGTCCAGCAAGTGGGTGACCGCCCGTCGGAAGATGTCCCGGCTCGGCAGCGGAACGGCACCGGCGCCGTGGTCGGCATTGAGACGGTTCTGGGTACGCCGGTAGAAGCGGTTGCCGATGGTCGCGGAGCTGTCGGCGCGTTCGGCGGCCGCCTGATCACGGATGGCTTGGACCACACGTGGATCGAGGTTTCTCAAGGGGTTTGGCACGCGGGTCTTGCGTTTGTCCACGAGCCCCCACAGACCGTTCTCCGCGCGCCGTGCCCACAGCTTCCACATCCACCGTTCCGTCACGCCCAGCTCCTGTGCCTTGGCCTGAACACGGACGACTTGGGGGAGCGCAGGATCGTATTGCGGGCGAGGCTCGTCCGCGGCCGCGCTGAGCGGGTCGCCGGAGCGGTAGCCCGTCATGGCCTCCAGTAGATGGGCCTCTAGTTTCAGCGCAGCGTCCTTCACAGCTTTGTCCAGGCTTGCCAGGACGCCGGCTGGATCGGGGTGGGCATCGGAATCCATCAGTGCCGTGGGCGGCGGTTCGACCGCCGCACGGAAGCTGCTGTCGGCGAGCAGGACCGACAGCATGATGGTCTGCACGCGGCCGTTCTCCGAGCGCAGGCGCACGGTGGCACCGTCGAGCCCGGCGACCTGGTGCCGTTCCTCCTCGAACTCGATCCAGTCGGTGACGGCGAGCCGGTGGCTGCTCATGCGGGACTCCGTGGGTCTGCGGCTTGCACATGGGTGTGATCTCGCAGAGGACGGGTCTGGTCGAAGGCAAGCTGGTGGTGCCACATGAGGTGGTAAATCACGGACCGCGCGAGTTCGGGAACGGGCTGGAAGCTCACCAAGTCGCCAATGGGCACGGCTCTTTGGGCGAGCATTAGCAGGCGATCGACGAGAGTCTTTCCGGCTAACAGGGGGCGGCGGTATCCGGCGAGCCAGGAAACGTTGGCCCAGCGCAGTGCATCGGGTTCGCCCACCATGGCGTAGTCCCAGCCGATCCACTGGCAAAGCTCGGCCGTGCGACGGGCCTGGGAGATAACGGCGGGCACTGTCATACGCCCGTCTTCCTTCACGTCCAGCAGCAGCACCGAGCCATCGCGCCGACGAGCGAAAAGATCTGGGGTGTGTCGCCAGGCGCCCTCGGTATCGTGGCCGTCAATGGTGAAGGGCTGGGCGCTGAATGAAACCACCTCAGGGTCGAAGTCGAGCAGCTTCATCCATTTCGACTCCAGGTACGACTCGTAGTCGATCATCCGGTCAGTTGTAGCCGACCAGTAGTGACCGGGGGTGTGGTGCTGTCCTGCGTGAGAAGGGATCTTGCGGGCGGGGAGTGCGTTCTCGAAGGTGACTGCGGCAGCCTGAGAGGCAGGGACGAGGCGTTCCGTCCCGCAGGGGTCGTAGTACTGGAGGAAATTTCGGTCGCGAGCGGCGCGCACCGGTCGAAGCGTGCGTGTTCGCGGTGGGCTCATGAGATCCCTTTCCCGGAAAGGTGGGCAGTCCCCCAGGCATCGAGAGCAGCCGCGGCCGGCACGGGCAGACGGGTCTGGAAGCGCCACCAGCCCACGCGTATCGATTCCGCCGTAGCGTTGCCCCACTCCTGCACGTAGGCGGGCGCCTCGTGCGGATCACCGCTGGTGAAGCGCTGCCAGATCCAGGCCGCAGCGTGGCGCCGTCGTTGAGGAGTGACGGACATCCCAAGAGGGCGGAAGACGGGCGCGAGTGCGCCCTCAGGGAGCTCACATAGGTCGGCAAGACCAGCTCTGCGGGCGGCATAATCGACCAGCCCGCGTTCCTGAAGACGTTCCGCCACCAGCGTCACCCTCTCCCAGAACGCGTCCGCGTCGGAGATTCGCCGGACAACCTTGGTGGCGGCACGTATGGCCTTGCCTCCGTCCATGCCCAATACCTCGGCGGCGAGCGGCCAACTGGACGCGCCCGCCAGGCGGGCCAGGGCCAGGGCGGTGAACCGCCTTCCCCACAACGGACTGGTTCCGGGCAGATGCGCGGCAACGAGCTCGCTGTAGTCCGCAGCATCAGCGAGATGAGGAACGTGACAGGGGCTGATTCCCACTGGTCTGACGGCTGCGAGGGCGCCGACAACACGTGAGGAACGAGGAGCAACGGCAGCCATCATTTCGTCGATGACAGCGGGGCGGCGCATCTTGCGAAGCCGGTCTCCGACACCGGCGACCCGTTGCAGGTCCGCCAGGCGCCGGGCCCAAGGAGCCAGTACTTGTGCACCGCTCTCGAAGTTCGGGGCATCGAGGACCGCGGAAGCGAGCGCCAAATAGGCCATGGCGTGAGCGGCTGTTGCAGGCATTGCTCCGAGGTGACTCGCGCTACCACTGCGGATGGCCTGGCGCCGTTGACGGTCTTCAGCCACCGCTTGGGCCATGTAGCCCGGGAAGACGGAGACATCGGTCTCATCAGAGGCGAGACGGGCCATGGCTGTCAGCAGTCGTAGGGAAGCAAACCAATCGCTCGAGGAGACAGACGTACCCGCCACGGACCCCTCGGCTCCGTCTGCGATGGCGAGAACCTGCAGCTGGAGAACAGCTAAGGAGTCGTTCACGGCTACTGTCGGCATGTCCTTGTACTGCTGCGGGCACAGTCCGCCGCGGCGGCCGCCACGGGCTGACGGTCCGCCAGGCGGACGATTGCCGCATTCACCAGGACCAGGCAGCGGAGGCCGCGAGAGCAGACCACGTTGGTTGCTGTGGTTGCCGCGCCTGAGCCGGATGCTGCACGCGGGGCAGAGATCGATCAGCAGGCAACGGTGGACGGGGCACACCGCCGCGATCCCAAGGCGCCACCACAGCGGCCATACCGGTGTCTCCGCAAGGCAGTACGGGCAGGCACGGCTTGACGTGGTCAACATCCATTCACGAAGAGCGACAAGCCGCATCGACGTCCGGTCGCTCGGCTCCAGGCCCGCGAAGTCGAGTGCGGTTCCGTCATACCGGGCGAGCTGCATGGCCTGAAGCGTTCGGACTGGCAACCCTGTCGCATCGCGCAGGCCGCTGAGGCTCTGAGCAGTGAGAATGACTCCGAAAAACACGGGCCGAGTGATTGCCGCGCCTTCGGAACACTCCAACCCCAGTGCGTGGGCAGCCCGGCCGGGAGGAACGTTCAGCGTGCCCGCCACACGATCTACCCAGGAGGAGAAAGCCTCGCCGCTAACCGGCTTCGGCACGACAGGAAGCCGGCGGGCACGGGGTACGACAACAGGACTTTGCGCAGGTACTTGTGTGTTCGTGCGTCTCGCAAGCACGTGCGCTGCCGCCAATGCCGCCCTCCATTTGCGCGTCCGTCTCAGGCACTTTCGACGATCTCTCCTGACGAAAGCGTTCGTCAGTGAACGCCGACCCCGGTAGGCCACTTGACGTTATTCCTTCCCCGATGTTCCCGGCGAGAACCCGTCTGAGCTGTTGGCCTCGCACGCGGTGGCCGTCGCCTTTGAGGGAGACGATTCGGTGTGGCGGGCGAGGCGGTCAACCAACGCGGTCCAAGACGCCGCTTGGCAGTGGGCGCTGAGAGAATCACGTCATGTCGAGTGACGTATTTGGGTTCCATGTACCTCGTGTGTGCAGAGTCCGCGGCGCCAGCACCACCGCGGAGGATTTGATTCCGTTGGCTACCGAGGCCTTTCGCGTCGACGACGAGGATGTGATCACGGAGCCTGCTGCTGTGCGCGAGGGAGTGCTGGCGCTGCCCTCCGCGGTTGCGGCCGCTGGCGCAATGGTCGTGCTGGGCGAACCGGGGGCCGGAAAGACCTTCATGCTGGAGGCCCTCACCACCGGACTGCCGAGGGTCCTGGACTCGTGGGAACGGAACGCCGACGCCTGCCTATGGGTATCGGGCGCTGACCTGACGGAGGCCTCCTACCAGGACGAGCTGGGCCGCCATCTCGACGCATTGCCGTCGGCCGGGGAGGCCGCCGACGATGCCGGCGTGCTGACGGTGGTCCTGGACCAGACCGACGAGAGCTCACTTCGTCCGTACCTGCCGAGGCGGTTGCAGAAGTCGCTCCGCAACCGGGACACAAGTCGGATCCGTCTTCTCATGGCCTGCCGCACCGCTGACTATCCAGGAGCCATGACGCCTGTGCTGTCCGAAGCCTTTCGGGTGTGCCAATGTGTCGATCTTGCGCCGTTGAGCCGGAGAGAGGCCGTGGCATTGGCGGACAGCGCCCAGGTCCCCGGAGAGGAGCTGGTGACGGCGGCCGAGACAGCGGGGGCTGCCGTGCTGGCCAGCGTTCCGCTGACCTTGGAACTGCTGGTCCTCACATACAGGGCCGACGGCCAACTGCACGGCACGCCTGAGGAACTCTTCGCCCGCGGTGTGGAGTGGCTCGCGGACGACCCCGATCCTGATCGCCTCAACGGAGCCGTGTTCACCACCCCTCCGCAGCGTTTGCGGGCGGCGGGGCGTATCGCCGCTTGGATGTTGCTCTCTGGGCGTCGCAGCGTGTGGCGAGGCCCCGCCTTCAGCGCCGGCGCCTTCGATCTGCCAGGCGGCCTTCTGGCGGGTGGCGAAGAGCGAACCGCCGCAGGATCCTACGAGATCACGCCCAAGGTGCTGGAAGAGACGCTCGCGACAGCCCTGTTCACCGCACCGGACGACAATCGGACAGCGTTCCGGCACTCCTCAGTAGCCGCGTTCCTTGCCGCCCGCTATCTCACCGATCGGGACACCACACAGCGGCAGTTGGAAAATCTCTTCCTCGTTGGTGCACCGGCAGGCGGTGCGGCGAGTATCCCGCCTCCGTTGCGGGAGACAGCCGCGTGGCTGGTGGCCCTGAACCCCACAGCCACCGAATGGTTGGCTGACGCCGACCCCGAGAGCCTTGCTGTGCACAGCGCACTGGTGCGCTCCGACGAGGTACGCCGTCTGACCGTGACGAGGCTGCTCGAGCGTGCGCCTGAGGTGGAACTCGGAGACACGCGCTGGGAGCTTTCCCGTTGGGACCTCCGGCATCCACTGCTGGCGGATCAACTCGCCGATGTGCTGGAGAACGTTGCAAGCGACAACGCCACTGATTGGCAGGTCAGGGCACGAGTTCGCCTCGCTGTCCGGTTGGCCCAGGAAGCTGGTTCGGCGAATTCCAGGCTGGCAGGAGAGCTCCTGGGACTAGTCGAGGACGACACCTGGCACCAGGTCGAGCGTCGTTTGGCTGCGCGCGCGGCGTTCGCATGTGATGCCGATCGGGCAGTACCTGTGCTCAAGCGAGTTCTCGCCTCGCTGGCGCAGCCGTCCTACGCGAAGAGGGTGGATGCCGACCACGATCTCCGTGGGACTGTGCTGGCATTGCTGTGGCCGCAGTACCTGGACGTGGCAACAATGCTGGCCGCGCTGCGCCCTCCGTCTCCTCATCTGTACGGCATGAACGCCGATTTCTTGAGGACGATGCCGGTCGAGTGCCCAGATGATCAGCTGCCGCAAGTTTTGGCCTGGGCCCAGGCCACCGTCCTCCAGCCTCGATCCTCGAAATCGGGCTTCGTCTTCGCATCCCATCGTATTGAGACGAGGTTGATTGATTCTCTGATCGATCGGGTCCTCGGTAGTCAGGACTCGGCGCAGCATCTCGAAACCCTGGCGAAGATCATCTTTTGTCTCCTTCGCGGCCATAACAAGGTCCGTATTCCAGATTGCCTGCAACCCGACGAGCACGGCGATGAACCGGCCGACACACAGTCAACGCGTCGGCTGTTGACCGAGGCGTTGGTCGGCGAGGCCGTCCGCTTGGAAGTCCATCCACGTGAAGCAGCCTGGCTCATCGTCGACGATTGGGAACTACCCGCGTCGCTGCGATGGAACGCCGCCTCGGTTCCTGACACGCTCATCCGACACCAGTTGGTGGACGGAGCGGACTTTGCCTGGGCACTGGAGCAGACGAGCCGGGCAGCGGCGTCCGGAGATACAGGTCTCGTCGCCGCGTACGGTGAACTGGCCGCGCGGTTGTTCCCTCATAATGATCATGAGGCATTCGAGTTGGCCTACGACGAGGACCACCCGGCCTGGCCGTATCTGCGCCCCTACTATGACCCGATCGACCTCCGCAGCGAACTGGCCACTGCGCTCCGTCGCAGCCATCGTGTCAAGAACAAGAGTTGGCCGGAAGCACCAGAGTTCGCAGTCGAGCAGGTGCGGCTTCTCACCGCTGCCAGAGAAGGCGACAACGACAGCCTGTGGCAACTCCTATGGCGCCTGCGCGCCGATCCGCGAACTGGTCTGCTGGAAAGCCCGACTGGCCCGATCAGGTCCTGGCCGGGTGCCACAGCCCTCGCCGACGATCTGGCAGACCTGCCGGAACTCGCACTGCGCTATCTCACCACAGAACACGACCATGCTGATTCCTGGCTCGCCCAGTCCCGGCATGACAAGCGCTCTTGGGCCGGGTACGTCCTCCTGCTAGAGATTCACAGCGAGCACAACCTCAGCGAGCTGCCCAGCCCGGCGTGGAGTTCTTGGACCGCCGCCATCCTCACCGAGTATTTGGGCACTTCGACCAGCTACACCGAAGCCGCTCGCCGCGATTTGCTGTGGCAGGCAGCCAGCCACGCACCCGAGTCCCTAAGCCGACGTATCACCCAGCTGGTCCCGGATGCCCTTGCGCACGCCCGCCAGCCGATCGAACTCCACCCGCTTGACCCACGTTGGGCCAGAGAACTGCAGACAGCCATGGAGGCCCTGGCCATGCAACTCTCGGCCTGCCTCGGGCTCGCGCAGATCGAGGTGGATGCTGCAGGGCAGAGCAGACGGGCGAGCGAGGGCGGAACGTGGACTTTGCCCGATGGCGACGAAGCGCGTGAGGCGGCTCTGCGTACCTGGTACGACTTGCTCAGGTCTCTCCTGGCCAGCGGCAGCAAGATCGCGGATGGCCTCATCGACGCCGCGCTCCGGGGGCGCTCAGAGAGTCCGGGCGCCGCGAATCTCTTTGTGCGCGCGGCCCAAGCCCTGCTGGGAATTGATGCCGAGCGGAACTGGTCCCGAGTGAAGACGCTCACGGCAACCGATGCGGATCTCGGTCGTCAATTGGCGGAAGCCTGTACCCAGACCGAGATCCACAGTCAGATCCAGGGCGCATTGAACGAGGCGCAGCTTGCTGATCTGTATGTGTGGCTCAGTGACTTGTACCCCGACGAAGCGGAGGGCCCGCGCCTCGGAGTTCACTGGGTGAGTGCCTCGGAAGAGGCATGCCAGTGGAGAGACGGCCTGCCTCGCGAGCTGAGCCGGCGAGCGACTGCAGAAGCAGTTCGCCAGTTGCGCCGCCTGTCGGACCAGTATCCCCACCGGCTGTCCCTGGCAGCGGCCCTCGGTGCAGCAACCAAGCACCATGCCGCAGCGATCTGGAGCCGGGTAGGTCTAGACGACGTGGTACGAGTTCTGCAGGACCCATCGCGGCGCGTCATCCGTACGAGCACGGACCTTCTTGACGTCGTGCATGAGGTCCTGGAACACGTGGGCAACGAGCTTCCCCCGCATGGCGAGCTTTTGTGGGACCGAACACCAGGTAGGCGTCCTCGGTCGAAGTCCGCCTCGACCACGGTTGCCGAGTCTGTCCCTGAAACCTGGCGCCCCAAGCTTGAAGCTGCTCTGTGTGCCTACCTCGCCCACGAACTGACTCTGCGACTGGCTGGCCACCGCGTCGCAGTGAACCGAGAGGTGATGATCTACCCCACCGACGCATACGGCGCAGGCGATCGCACTGACATCCTGATCGACGCCGCACCTTCATCCAGCGACGAGTTCGGCACCGCCGCGGACGGACATGTGAAACTCGTAATCGAGGTCAAGGGATCCTGGAACCGGGGGGTCGCAACATCCCAGGAGGAGCAGTTGGCAGGCAGGTACCTGCCGGAGGCAATGACGGACGTCGGCATCTACCTCGTCGGCTGGTACCCGGTCGAACTCTGGGACGATCCGAGTGACAACCGAAGGGCACGCGCGAAAAAGCTGGACTTCGACACGCTGGTGTCTGATCTGAAAGGACAGGCGCTGCGTCTTTCTCAGACGGATTCAGTACACCTTCGCCCCATGGTCATCACCATTCCGCGACCGCACAGACAAGTAGATCTCTGAATCCGCGTTGTGCCTCTGCCACCCGCGCGGCTTGAGAGGACTGGCATCAAGATCGATTGTCACAAGTGACGCCGCATTACCTCGATGCAATCGGCTCGGGCTGCTGTTGACCGATCTCGGGGATACGGCGAACCGAGATTCATGCCACCGTCGGTGGTGATCGGCGGCTGGTCCCAGGCGAGGCTCATCTGCGCGCCGGCCTCCGCTCGGGCCGTGGCCACGAGCGTCGCGTAGGGGCCCGCGACGGCGGATGCCTCGATCTGGAGCCACGCCTGATGGAAGGCCATCTGGGCCAATAGGCCGCTGACTTCGTCGGTGAGCTGTTGTCGTACGGCGGAGGAGGATTTGGGGCGTCGCCGTATGCGGTACGGCATCTCCAGGTACTCCTCGACCGCCGTCAGGGCTTCGGCGAAGGTCTTGGCACGGCGTTCCCTGCGTACGGCCCGCTGGTTGAGGGTGTACGTGAAATAGGCGCCGAAGAGAGCGATGCAGGGGACGATCAGCGCGGCGGTCTGGGCCCAGGTCCAGCCGCCGTCCGTCGTTTGTGCCGCCGCGATGACCGCCACGCACCACTCTCCGGTATGCCGTGAGGCGCATCCTCTACGAGCCACTGGCCGCCTTGCTCACCGCCGGTGAGCCGCCAGTAGTGTTCGAGGAACAAGTGTGTGCGGACTATCTCGATGAGGTCCAGCAGCCCTTTCGAACTCGTCCAGCGTCGCTCTTCTGGGTCGAGCGGGTACCAGAGGCAGAGGGCGTCGTCGAACTTGTACCGGTGCTTCGACGGGACTCCCGGCTTGGCGTGGACGCGCGGAAAGTCCTCGGGTCGCTGACCGTAGGTGGAGTAGGGCGGGTCCGCATAGAAGCGGATCCGGACGTCGATGGGGTCGGGCTCGCCTATGACATCGAGTCCGGTGAGCCTGTAGATCAACGTCCCTCGGTCGTACGTGTGTTGGAGTGAGTCGCCGAAGTGCCGCCTGGCGTCCCGTTCGAGCGGGGCCCACCATGCTGGCTGGGCCCCGTACCAGAGGGGCATGGGTATCAGTCTCCCCAGGCCCGGGGCATGGTCGGCGTGACGAGCCGGGTGGCGAGCCCGAGTCCCGATGCGGCCGTACCGCCCGCGAGGACGGTCTGTGCGAGGCGCCTGGCCTCCTCCTGCGTGCCGTCCGCGTTCGCCACGAGCTCCGGAAGGACCTGGTGCAGCGCGTGCTGCGCGCTGCGTGGGCGCCTGGCCTTCTCGTGCTCGATCGCGAGGTCGATGTACTCCTTGGCGGTGCGCAGCCGCTTGCGCACCTCGCGGCGCGGCATGTTGAGTGGGATCGGGCCGGCCACACCGGCCGGGTCGGGCGTCGGGCCCTTGTCGATCTCGTCCGCCGCGCACGTGAAGAAGACCTGCAGCGCGTTGATCAGCGGCATGGGCTCGTCGAGGCAGTCGAGGCACAGGGCTTTGATGTTCCAGCTGCACATGGGCTTGCTGTGCGTGCAGTTCCAGTGCTTCAGGAGCCGGACCGTACGCGCGAAGACGACCTTCGTGTCCTCGATGGCCTGGAGCACCATCCGGGTGTGGGTGATCGGGTCGGCGCGGTCCCATTGGTCTGCGATCTTGGTGTTCGGGATGTACAGCCCGCGGCCCGAGGGGTGCGGGAGCGCGGTCATCACGTCCGCCGTGAAGTCGGCCTGTCCCGGCGTGACCGGGTCGCCGAAGCGTACGAGCACGGCGCGGCGGCGGCCCTCGACCTCGATGGTGAGCTTGTCGAACTCGTCGTCGAGGTCCTCGTGGATCACCTCGCGAACCTTCTCCATGAGGTCCAGGGCGCTCTTCTTGTCCGGGCCGTACGGCTTGGCGTCCTGATTGGTGAGGACGACGCCGAGGTCCACGTCGGTGAGGGGGGTGTTGGCGTCGCCGTGGGCGACGCTGCCGTTGTAGTAGGTGGTGGAGCCGGGGAAAGCCCGGCGTGCGGACGCGGCCAGTAGCTGGCGGCGGCGCTTGGCCTCGGCGAGTTCCTCGTCGGTCACCTGGATCTTGCGGCGCCCCTCCTCGAGGAGCTGCGCAAGGTTCTCTTTGCGAACCATCGATACCTCCTTGCACGCTGGGAGACGAGACTTCGGCCTCCCACCAGCGCGAGACGTTCCTACTTTTCGCGGCGGACACCCTTGAACGGCATGCTCCCTGTCTTCCCGTCCATGAAGCGGCCGTTCTCACCTCGCTTTGTCCACGTGGCGGTCCGGGGATTGAGGACCTGGCTCCGCCGGGAGAGACTGCCGCGACGGAATCCCTTGCCAGTGTTCGTAGCCATATGGCCACCACCCTTCGTCGTTGAGGCCCAGTCGATTGCAAGATCGACATCAGTACCGATCTTGCAATCAGGAGTGTAAGGAGTGCGGTTCGACTTTCGCAAGCGGTACCTGATGTGTAACCATGCGCGGGAGAGAGAGGAGGAGATCGTGAACGAGCGGATTGCAGCAGGACGGTTTGATGCGGTCGCGTTTCACACAGCCCTGGATCGCACGCGTCAGGAGCGCAGCCTTCTCTGGAAAGACGTGGCCCAGCAGGCAGGTGTCAGTGCCTCGACGCTGACGAGATTGGCTCAGGGGCGGCGGCCCGACGTGGACGGGCTCGCGGCTCTTGTCACATGGGCCAATCTGAGCGCGGATGATTTTGTTCGCCGGACCGACGAACCGCGCAGTCAAGACACATTGACCAAAGTGGCTACGCATCTGCGGGGCGATCGCAACCTCACTCCTGAGGCCGCTGAAGCCCTCGAAGCTCTGATCACCGTCGCCTACAACCAGTTGGTGACCGATCAGCCGGAGTAGGGGAGCTCCCTATGTCGTTGCGTCATGGCTTCAAGGCTGAAGCCAACCGCTTGGCGGTGCAGATGCGGAGGGAGTTGGGGCTCCATCCCGCCGCACCGCTTGCGCCTGCGCAACTCGCTGAACACTTGGCGATCCCCATCAAGACCTTCAGCTCGGCAATCGCGCATGACGCTCGCCTTGAGCGACTGCTCACGACCGAGCGGGAATCCTTGAGTGCCCTGACCGTGCACGCAGGACCACGCCGCGAGATCTGGGTGAACGACTCCCATGATCCGGGACGCCAGAACAGTTCAGCCGATCATGAGATCGCCCATGCGCTCTTGATGCATCCACCCGGCCCGGCGCTTGACGTTCTCGGTTGTCGGCACTGGGACGGTGAGATCGAAGGGGAAGCGGATTGGCTGGCGGGAAATCTCCTCATCACCAACGAGGCGGCGTGGTCCATCGCCAGGAAGGGGATCAGCCCTGAGATGGCGATGGTCGAATACGGAGTCAGCAGGAGCATGCTGACCTGGCGCATGAATATGAGCGGTGCTAACGCCCGTCGGGGGCGATCGGCTAGTTGAAACGCTCTCTCCACCCGTCTGCAGTCGCTGATCGTCCATCCGAGCATCTGGGTGGCGAGGTGGCGTCCTGAGGCCTTGGGGGGCAGTGCACCTGGGGAGGGCGCCTGATGCCGCAGTCGCCTGCCGCGAGCCTTGGACGAAAGCCGACGGGCTCTCCCCGGCGTCCTTGAGCCGCCGCACTATGTGGTGTGGTCCGATGGCAATGCTTTTTCCTCGGGCGGCCCAAGCTGCGGATCAGACGGGCCCGAGCGTTTCAGTTGGCGTCCTCGATGGTGGGATAGGGACGCAGCGCGTTAGGGCCCAGCCTCCATGACACTTCTCCTGTGTCCAGTACCGCTTGCCAGTTCAGGAGAACCCCTGCGGTTACCAACTGCTCCAGTAGCGAGGGAAGAGCCGCAGCAGGCACCCCGCACTCTCGCGCCACATGCTCCGCCTCCGCCGCATGGTGATCGCTAGTACGAGCAGTGCGGACGACGAGTGACAGGGCGGCAAGTCGTAGCAGCGGAGTAGAGGCGTGAGCAGGACAGGCGCCGCGCAACGCCCAGTCGGCGGCGCGGAGCCGGTCGGGCCGCGCCGGGTGCTGGGTGAGCAGACCGGCGTCGAGGAGCTGAACTGCCACTGCTCGACGGGTAGTTGGGTATGTGCGCATCAGTCCTGTCTGGTCGAGTTCGCGCCAGGCGCTTACGGCAGACTCGAGGCGAAGGCTCCGTAGCACCCCGTAGGGCAGCCTGACTTGAGCCGAGTCGTTCATGCGTAGTGCGCACTGAAGGGCGATCATGCGGGCGTCAGCTCCAATTTCCCCGGGCAAGGCTGTGGCCAGATAGGTGAGCATCTCGCGCACCCGGGTCTGACTGTCTGGTCCTCTTGGGCATCGTCGGCGTCGAGCGCGCGTCTGTCCGGATGGTGTAGTCGTGCTGAGCAGGGTTGTTTCAGGGACAACAGCGGCCTGAGAAGTGGCCGCCGCACACGCTGTACAGGCGTCGGAGAGGCGCCAGCGGCGTCCGCCGCGTTCACGGACGAGGAGGAGTCGGATCGGGCCGTTGCACCCGCGGTGGCGGGGATGCTGGCGACAGCCTCGCTCGTGGCACTGGCAGATCCGCAGGTGTGCAGGGAGAGGCTCTTGACGAGCGTGAGCGGCCAGGTGGGCCAAGAGGTCGGCTCGAGCGGTGGAGCCGACGAGCGGCCGCCCACCGTACGGGCACTGTCGGCACACGAGGAACGGCCCGCCGGGCTGCGGGCGCAGTTCGACTGTCCAGGTGCGCCGGACTCCCGGACGTGCGAAGCAGAGCCTCATGGCGCGCGTCTTTCTCCCGTCGTTCACTGCGCCGGCTCTCTGCCGGACTGGAGTCAGGCGCACACGCTAGTGCAGACCTCTGCCCTTCGCTCTCGTTCCTGACGAGCCGAAATAGGGCAGAGGTCTGCACTGACAGGGGAGGTGTCTGCACCTTCCGATGGGTGGGTGACGATCTTCCCGCCCGACCCGGACTTCGAGGCTCTGCGTCTGGAGCTGGCCCGGCTGCGCGCGGAGCGGGGATGGACCTACGACGAGCTTGCCGCCCGCAGTGGCCTGGCCAGAAGGACCCTCATCGAGATCGAGCAGGGCCGCACGATCGGCACCCTCAAGTCATGGCACGCGCTCGCTCACGCACTGGGCACGCCGCTCGATGAACTCTTCGGCGCCCTATGTCACGGGCATGAACCCCCGCAACCGATGAGCGGCTAACGAGCCATCTGGGGTCTGCCGACTGTTCAGTCGATCGAGCATCTCAATGCGAACACCTGAGCGTTAATTCAAACGTGTGTTGCGCTTGATGGGGCTGTTCGGTGGACGTCTACGGCCCGGGCGTCGCTCAACGGCGTGTGGGCTGGCACCTTCGCCCCCATGCGCCTCTCACCCGTACCCCGACGCCGGGACAGCAGCTTGGCCCCTGCCCACCCGCGACGCTCACTGTGCGTCGATCCTGACAGCCCCACCAGGCTTCTGCGTTGTGCCCAACGCGACCGCTGCCGCGAATGCGGCAATCCCGTCGAGTGGTACCAGCGAGTCCGGGACCGCCCCGTCCGCCTGCACCCCCAGGAGTTGTCCGCGGCCGCGGTGCCCGCCCACCACCGCTGGCACGTCAGCTCCGGCCTTGCGTATTCCTCCGGGGACGGCAGCGCCTGGTGCCGACTACCCCACGCCAGCATCTGCCCGGCCCGCAACGCCGACACCGTTGCAGCCCCCGAACTGACGAGGCTCCGTCGGGCGTTGGCCGTGAACACACGTCGCCTGGTGGACGCTGGAAGCTTCACACCAGCGGCACCCGGGGACCCAGCGTCCCGGCAGTCAGAGGCCCCCTGCCGACCCGCCAGACCCGTCGTCCAGATCCTGTTCGTCCGATACCTCGCCGCACGCCCTCTGGATGAGATCCAGTGCGTGGCCCAGACCCGACGACGTGACCGATGCACCTTCAGGATGCTCGCCTCCGACGGCCCGGCGGGTGTCTGGAGACTGGTTCCCGCAACGGCAACCCAAGGACAGCTGGCTCTGCCCGCCGAGGTGATGGCCGTGTATGACCTGAGCTCTGTGCCGTACGCCGAACAGGTTCGCTGGCGAACGCAGCGCTGTCCTGAGCACGCGGCCACGCCCACAGCTGCGGACTTGGCCCTGACGGACTGGGAACCCTTCGACCCGCTCGTCCATCATGCCTACGTACACCGACGCCTCCCCACCCGCAGCCGTCGGCCGCATCCTGGCGGCGGTGCGCAGAAAGCGGTCCGGCGATGAGAAGACAGCACGCCGTAGAGATCATCCTGACCAGGCCGGTAACCTCGGCCGAGCTGCACAGAGCCTGTCGAAGGGTGCCGCTGGCGACGAACACGGACCGCACCCGCCTGATGGCCGTGCACGGGGCAAAGTCACCGGGACGCGCGCTGCGATCCCTCCGCAACGAACTCGATCGGCTCCTGCCCATCGACGTCTTGACGACCCACTACCCCGACACCGCGGGCCAGGTCCTGCTCAACGTCGCGTTCACCCGCGCCATGCGCTCTGTACTCGACCAGGCCGCAGCAGCTCGGGGGCAGAGGCCCGCAGATTTTCTCGCCCGAGCCGTCGTGGAAGCAGTTGAACGGGCAGCACGGACTCGCACCCGGCAACTGACCGTGCAGCTGCAAGACCTCCTCCCCGAGCACACTCCCGAAGACGTCCTCGCCTGCGCGGCACGCGTCCTGCTCGACCACCGGCGCCCACCGTCGGGTCCCTCGGGTGTCGCCGACGACCAGCGCCGAAGCGCCGCGCACACGACCCCCTGACCCCTCAACACCGCGGAGCTGTTGTTGCATACGCCCACAGACGAACAGACCCATGCCGTCGACACCTTCCGGGACGGCCACCACTTGGTGCTGCAAGCCGGCGCCGGTACCGGCAAGACCAGCACACTGGCTCTGCTGGCCGCCACTACTGGACGCCGAGGCCGCTACCTGGCGTTCAACAAGGACATTGCCGACGCCGCCGCCAGCCGGTTCCCGCGCTCCGTGCAGTGCAGGACGGCTCACGCCACGGCGTACGCAGCCGTCGGCCACCGGTTCGCTCGTCGGCTCAGCAGCCCGCGCCAACCCGCCTGGCGGATCGGGCACGCCCTGGGCATCGGATCACCCGTCCGTATCGGTGATCACGAGATCAGCCACCGGACCCTGTCCCACACGGTGCTGCGCACCGTCACCCGCTTCTGCCAGTCCGCCGACAAAACCCCGGCTCCCCACCACGTGCCAGCTCTGCGCAGGCTGGTCACGCCGAACGAGCGTGCTCAACTCGCTGACGTCGTCATGCCGTTCGTCGGAAAGGCTTGGAAGGACCTACAGGATCCTGAAGACGGCGTAGTCCGCTTCGAGCACGACCACTACCTGAAGATGTGGGCACTGACCGAGCCGAAGATCGAAGCCGACTTCCTCCTCCTCGACGAGGCTCAGGACACCAACCCTGTCCTGGAGCAGGTCTTTGCCGCCCAACGTGGGCACGCCCAGCTGGTCATGGTCGGCGACTCCGCCCAAGCCATCTACGGGTGGCGCGGGGCCCGGGACGTGATGACAGGCTTCGACGCCACCCACCTCACCTTGACCTGCTCCTTCCGCTTCGGCCCGCTCCTCGCCGAACAAGCCAACCGGTGGCTCGCGTTCACCGACGCACCGATCCGGCTGACAGGTTCCGACACCATTCCAACGAAGGTCGGCCTGGTCGCAAGCCCAGACGCGGTGCTGTGCCGCACCAATATCGGCGCCATGACTGAGGTCATGAGACTGCTGGAGGCGGGCCGCCGGGTGGCGCTCACTCGGGGCGGACAGACACTCATCGCATTGGCGCTCGCCGCCCGAGACCTCAAAGACGGCCGACGCACATCCCACCCCGAACTGGTTCTCTTCGCCTCCTGGGGCGAGTTGCAGGAGTACGCGGAATTCGATCCCGCCGGCCGAGATCTCCAGCCGTTCGTCGAACTCGTCGACACCCACGGACCCGATGCCATCATCGCCGCTGTTGACGCTCTGACCGACGAAGACAAGGCCGAGGTCACGGTCTCCACCGCTCACAAGGCAAAAGGCCGCGAGTGGCCCGGGGTCAGAATCTCCGACGACTTTCCTCCGCCGCCGGACAGCGGCCAACTAGACCATAACGGCTGCCCAATCCCGGAACCAGTTAGCGAAACAGACGCCCGCCTCGCCTACGTCGCCGTCACTCGCGCCCGTCACCAACTGGACCTCGGGGGCCTCGCATGGATCGAGAGCCAACCAGCTCCCGCTGGTAGAGGCTGACAAACCGACGTATTGGCGGACCCGCAATTCAGATGGAGGGCTCCACGCGGTTGCCACCAGCAAGCAGGAATCCATCTCCGTACAGAACCCGGCGTACAGCCCGACTCGTCTGCCGCTTCACTTTTCTGCTGGTCAGAGGCCATGTTTGCTAGCTGAATAAACCCTCGGGGTCGAATCCGGGGCGAATTCAACCGCAGGTATCGTCGTTTCTGTCTGTTGCCCATGTGGCATAACCGGACATTTAGGGTGCCAAATGCGGTCCTAGGTCGCTCTGCAGCAGACATCTCGGATTCTGATGCGTCGGAAGTACATATGCGAGGTGTCCTCATGTCGACCTGCTCTGGCTGAATTTGAGCACCGATGGTGCGTCCTCTGGTGAGCCGTGCCTGGGCCGGGAAGAGTGGCATTGCTCGCTCGGCATATCGAGACAGCCGTCGATGGTGCCTTCAGGGGGGCGTTGGGATACGCCGGACTGCTCCCCAGTACGGCGGGGAAGGGGCTGCGCCTCCCGCTTCGGCCCGCTCCTTGCCGAATGAACTCACCGGTGGGTTGCGTTCACCGACGCACCGACGCACCGACGCACCGACGCACCGACTCGGCTGACCGGCGTCGACACTATTTTGACGAAGGTCGGTCTCGTCAGTGTTCGGGCGAAGTGATGTTCTGCACCAACAGTGGTGCCATGGTCGAGGTCATGAGGCAGTCGGAAGCCGGGTGTCGAGTGGCTCTGACTCGAGGTGGAGCGCACACTCACACGGGCGTTCGTCGTCGGAGACCGGAAGGGCGGTCGGTGCGCCTCCGGTCCTGAACTGGGTCTCTTTGCCTCATGGGAGAGTTGCAGGACTGTGCGGAGTGCGACCCCCGCCGGCCGAGATCTCCAGCCGTTCGTAGAGCTTGTCGACAACGGGTGGCCCCGTAGCGATCGCTCCCGTCGTCGGCCGTTGACTGACGATAAGCCCGAGGTTGCGGTCTCCGAATCACGCTTGATGATCAATCCGACCGGCTTGGTTCATCGATCGTGTGCCGTTCAGCTGGCTGAAAACTCTGACATCCGGAGATCTGAAGCGCATGCCGCCGCGGGGAGCCCTGTCGCTCCCCGCGGCGGCATGACCCCTCCTAGGTGCAAACACATGTTGCGGGAGTGTTGACACCCCGTGGCGAGAGCGTCGAGTATCTCGCCTACGAACACCCGATTGAATCGATTCAGTTCGTTTGGGTGCCGTTCAGCGCCGGATGCCGCCCCCTTCACACTGCACTCCGCACAGCGAAAGCAGGAGCCCACGATGAACCATGTATCGCGCCGGTCCGCCCTGCGCTCGGCCATAGCCGTGGCTCTCACGCCCACTCTGGGTTCCCTTGCCCTTCCGGGGCTCGCGTCCACGGCGTCCGCAGCGGTTTCCTGGTCGGCGAGGTGGATCTGGGCGCCGTCCAGCGCGACGAACCAGTGGGTGGCGTTTCGTAGATCGTTCACCTTGGGTTCGGCTCCGTCGAAGGCGGTCACACAGATCGCCGCGGACTCGAAGTACTGGCTGTGGGTGAACGGCACGCTGGTGGTGTTCGAGGGTGGGCTCAAGCGGGGCCCCAACCGTACGGACACCTACTACGACGAGATCGACCTCGCCCCGTACCTGCAGGCCGGTGGCAACACGGTCGCGCTGCTGGTGTGGTACTTCGGCAAGCAGGGCTTCTCGCACCACAGCAGTGGCAAGGGTGGGTTGCTGTTCCAGTCGGACATCACGACCGGCTCCACCGGGAGCCGGCTCGTCAGCGACACCAGTTGGAAGCACATCGTTCACCCGGGCTACTCGAACAACACGAGCGGAACACAGGTCAACTTCCGGCTGCCGGAGTCGAACGTCTACTACGACGCCCGCAACGCAACGGGTATGGCCGGCTGGCAGTCCCCCGGGTTCGACGACAGTGGCTGGACGGCACCGACCGACTTCGGCGCCACGGGTGCGGCACCTTGGAACGCCCTGGTCGAGCGGCCGATCCCGCAGTTCCGCTACTCCGGTCTGAAGTCCTACACCAACGCCGCGTCCCTGCCGAGCACCGGGCGGGGTTCCACCGCGATCTCGGGCACCCTGCCGTCCAACCTCCAAGTGACCCCGTACCTGAAGGTGGACGCCCCGGCCGGGGCGGTGATCGGCATCCAGACCGACCACTACGACGACGGAGCGGGCCTGGTGGGCATCGAGCCCGGAACGCAGTACAACATGCGCGCCACCTACGTCTGCTCCGGCGGAGTCCAGGAGTTCGAGTCGCTGGCCTGGATGAGCGGGACGGCCGTGCGGTACACGATCCCGGCGGGCGTGACGATCCTGGAGCTGAAATACCGCGAGTCCGGCTACGACACTGACTTCGCCGGGTCCTTCAGCAGTAGCGATCCCTTTCTCGACACCCTGTGGACCAAGGCAGCCCGCACCATGTACGTCAACATGCGGGACAACTACATGGACTGCCCCACCCGCGAGCGGGCCCAGTGGTGGGGCGATGTGGTCAACCAGCTGAAGGAAGGCTTCTACACCTTCGACACCCGCTCCCACGCGCTGGGCAAGAAGGCCATCGCCCAGCTGACCTCCTGGCAGGAGTCCGGCGGGGTGCTGTACTCCCCGATCCCCACGAGCATCTGGACCAACGAACTGCCTGTCCAGATGCTCGCCTCGGTGTGGTCGTTCTGGACGTATTACCTCTACACCGGCAACGCGGATGCCGTCACGGGCGCCTATCCGGCGGTGAAGAAGTATCTGAACCTGTGGAGCCTGGACGCCGACGGCCTGGTCAACCACCGTGCCGGGGACTGGGACTGGGAGGACTGGGGCTCCGACATCGATGCCCGCGTCCTGGACAACTGCTGGTACTACCTGGCCCTGGACACCGCCGCAAAGCTCGCCGACCTCAGCGGTAACAGCGGCGATGTCGCCGGATGGAAGGCCCAGCGCGACAGCATCAAGGCCAACTTCGACCGCGTCCTGTGGAACTCCGCGCGGAACGAGTATCGCTCACCCGGCTACACCCGCGACACCGACGACCGCGCCAACGGCCTCGCCGTCGTCGCGGGCCTGGCCCCCGCTTCCCGGTACCGGGCGATCACCGAGGTGCTGCGCACCCATCTCAACGCCAGCCCCTACATGGAGTTCTACGTCCTGGAGGCCTTGTATCTGATGGGCGCGGCCACGGTCGCCGAGGAGCGGATGCGTAACCGCTTCGCCGCCCAGGTCGCCGACCCCGCCTGCCACACGCTGTGGGAGCTGTGGACCAAGGCGGACGGTACCGACAACCACGCCTGGAACGGCGGCCCGCTGTACGCCCTGTCCGCCTACGCCGCCGGTGTCCGCCCGACCAAGCCGGGCTGGCAGACATACGAGGTGATCCCGCAGACCGGCACCCTCACAAAGATCAACACCGTGACGTCCACCGTCGAGGGTGACATCCGCTTCGGTATCAGCCGCGACGGAACAAAGGTGACGCTGACCCTCACCTCCCCGAGCGGAACGACTGCGCGAGTGGGCGTGCCCACCTACGGCGGAGGTCAGCCGGTCATCAAGGCGAACGACACCACCGTCTTCACCGGCGGTTCGCCCACCGGCAGTGTCGGCGGACTGAGCTACGACGGCAAGGACTCCTCGTACGTGTACTTGGTCGTTCAGCCTGGCACATGGACTTTCACTGCGACCGGCGTGGGCCGTCTCGACAACCTCGCCCTGGGCCGGCCGGTCACCAGCAACAACAGCCTGGAGAACAGCAACTGGGGCCGCAGCCGCCTGACCGACGGCACGCTTACCAGCGTGACCGGCGCCAAGGGCTACACCAGTAACGACTTCGCCTCCGCCGACGTCAGTGCCACCCCCGTCTGGGTGGAGGTCGATCTCGGCACCGACACCGACCTCGACGCCGTACGCCTCTTCCCTCGCACCGACACTCCCGCCGCCGGCGGCGGCACGGCGGGCTTCCCCGTCGACTTCACCATCCAGACCCGGCCCGACGGATCCAGCACCTACACCACCGTCCGCACCGTCACCGGGCAGGCGAACCCCGACGGGCTGGTGCAGACGTACGGCTTCAAGACCAGCACCGCCCGCTACGTCCGCCTGCAGGCCACGCGCCTGGGTACGCCCGCCTCCGATGAGACGACCAAGTACCGCCTCCAGTTGGCCGAGCTCACCATCCCCACCGCCGGGACCACCGTCACCGCCAACTACACGCTGGAGAACGGTGACTGGGGGAAGACCCGGGTCCTGGACGGCACCACCACCAGCGTGGCCGGCGCCAAGGGTTTCACCAGCATCGACTTCGCCTCCGTCGACGTCAGTGACACCCCCGTGTGGATCGAGATCGACCTCGGCGCCGACCGGGCCATCGGCTCTGTCACCCTTCACCCGCGCACCGACGTCGGCGGGGCCGGCGGCGGCTCGGCGGGCTTCCCCGTCGACTTCACCTTCCAGACCCGCACCGACGGCGGCACCACGTACACCACTGCCCGCACCATCACCGGTGAGCCCAACCCGAACGGAGCCGCTCAGACCTACGTCCTCACCTCCGCCAACGGCCGCTACCTGCGCCTGCGCGCAACCAGGTTTGGCAGGCCCGCCTCCGACGAGACCAGCAAGTACCGCCTGCAGTTGGCGGAGATCCGCATCAAGTAACACGCCCTCCCCGCCAGGCCTGAGCGTGCCCGCTCCGCACCCCACGGCGGGAGTGTCATGAATCAGATGTGAGCCTCCACGTAGGTGTCCACCTGATAAGAACGACGACGGATCACCTGATCGGGACGGGGAGCGGCGTGTCGCTTGCCGGTGTCGCCGAGGGCGTCGAGGGTGCGGACGTGAAATCGATGCCGGTATCCGCGAATGGGCAGTCCAGCGAGCTGCTGGAAGAACTGGCCGCGCTGGCGGCCGAAAGGACCGCCGAGGACGGACTGAGGCTGATGGGGCGAGGGAGGGGTCCTGCAGCGCCTGATGCAGGCCGCCCCCCTTCGAGGCGAGACGGACCTACACCTGGCCGCGGAGGCCGGGTCGGCGGGCGTGGGTCGCGCTCGGGTGGCAACACACGCAACGGCTAGGCCGACGATTATGAGGGCGCACATGCCGAAGGAGTGGACGGTCAGCCTCGCGAGCCAACGACCAGCTCCAGGACGCTTCGGGATCTCCCGCCAGCGGCAGGACGCGGGTGGGAGCGCTCGATGTCGTGGCTCTCACACACCCGAGCCGTGCACGGTCAGGCTGGTGGCCTCGGCGGGTGGCTGGCCCCGTGACCGGTGTCTCGCGCTGTCCAGGTCCGTGAAGGCATAGCCGGTGGTCGCGGTAGGCACCAGGCGTCCGCCGCATCGATGAGCGTGACCGTGCGCCGTCCAGCAGTTGGCCCGCGGCACCGGCGCTCGGAGCGCGAGGAGCTGGGCCTCGGCGTCCTCGTATCCCTGCGATTCGCGGGTTCCCGGATGTGTTCCCACTTCAACCCGCGCGCGAGCGGCGACATTTGTAGGCTTGGCGCGCGAGTTCGCCGCTTAGGCAGTCAGGCAATTTGTGCGCTCGTCCACGTGTCGGCGTGTTTCGGCGCCGGGGTCCGAGACGCTGGCCTCGGGACGTCGGCGCCGGGCACATCACAGCCGCCGCGGCGTCGGCGCCGCCTTCGCGGTCGCGGCCCTGGCGGAGTGCCGTGCGCGCTGTGTAGACGTTCGATCTGGCTCGGTCAGCGGGTGGCGTGAGCCGCCAAAGCCTGTTCCACGTAGGACAGTTCCATTGTGTGCTCGGCCGTCTTCCAGTAGAGGTCGAGGATTCCGGGCTGCGGTGTTACGAACGAGGACGGCGCCCATGCCCCGTCGGGACGCTGCCGTCGTACGGACCACTCGCCCATCCTCGCCACCCATGGGAGATGTCCACCGTCCGGGTCGGCGGAGAGCATGGCGGCGCCCCAGCCGAACTTGCAGATCTGCACCGACGTCGGGTCGCCGTACTGCTCCTCGGCGCCGCTGGCCCTAAGGGCGAGGTAGTCGCGGCCGAGTTGGAGCGCGGACGGGTCGCTGTTCTGCTGTGCGTATCCGGCGAGGAATGCGGCGGCGATGCCGGGGTGGAAGTACGCCTGCCGGGGGACTGGAAGTCGACCACTCGTTGGAAGGCCGTCTCCGGCGGGAAGTCGGTGACCAGGGTGTGGCCGCGACGGCCGGTGAACAGGCGCTTGGGCAGTTCGGGTTGCTCGGCGAGGTTGCGCTTGAGCCACCGGTGGACGCCGCCAGCCGTGTGACGGTCGCCGGTGACCAGCGCGGAGAAACCCAGCTGGGCGGTCTTGAGGTTGTCCTCCAGCGGATCCTCCGCGAAGTCGCGCAGGTCGTAGGCTCCGCCGGTGTCGGGGTTCTGGAAGCGACGCAGTGTGGTGTCGATCGCGGTCGCGGTGTCGTAGCGGGCGAGCAGCCAGGCGCAGATCGCCAGGGCGGACAGGTGGTAGACCGGGCTGCTGCCGCCGGGGACGTCGTGCGGGCCGGGGCGGAGGTCGCCTTCGTCGGTGAGGGCCTCGCGTTCCGCCCAGCCCATCATCGCCGCGGCGGCCTCCGGGGCTCCGCCGACGCACAGCGCCCAGGGGGCGCGCCACCACGAGTTGGCCGTCTCGGCGCCTTCGGGGCGGCCGTCGTCGGCGATACGGTCCCGCAGCCAGGTCACCCCTTTGGCCCGTGCCTGGCTGATCCGGGCCAGCAGGTCGGGGGTGGTGTCGGTCGGCCAGGGCGCGGGGTCCTTCTCTGACGTGAGAGGGGTCATGGTGTCTTCTCCACGGTGGTTGCGGGGGAGGGAGCACGGTCAGGTCGTGGAACGGTTCTCGGCTCGGCAGACCTCGTCGACCAGTTCGGACCCTTGAGCCGTCCGCCGGAGTTGGGTGCCGAGGTAGTGGCCGGCGGGACCACGGATCGGCGCGGCGCAGGTCGGACGAGAGGGATGCGGGCAAGATCCTCGGGTGAAGGTCTCCCAGTCGGAGCCGATGCGCTGCACCTCCTCCCCGGAGGCGACCACCCAGTACCCGTCGTGGCGTTCGGTCCGGGCGATCGGGTTGCCGATCGCGTGGAAGCGAGCGGCGAGTTCCTTCCAGGTGTCGCGACAGGCGGGTGAGTTTGTGATCGAACTCGATGATCGGCCTGCCGGTAACCGACCGTCGGACGAGGTCGTCGGTGGCACTTATGCCGCACGGGCCGTTCGGTACGGGGACGTCATCGGGAGGTGACGGCTGAGGCCTTGTTGATCACTTCGTCGAGGATCGCGACGATGGCGTCGCCGAACCCGATCGGGTCGTCGCAGGGGGCGAAGTGCCCGAGCCCTTCGGCCTTGACGAACTTGGCGCCCAGGATGAACTTTCTCGACGGCCGGGCCGCCGTTCACGTCGTCGTCGCTGGCGGGGTCGTACTCGCCGGTGACGACGTAGACGGGCTTCGCCTGGGCGTCGATCTTGTGCAGGGGGATGGGGCCGTGGCCTTCGCCGAAGCTCTGCGTGTGCGGTACCCGGACCTCGACGAGTTGGACGCCAAGGTGTGGAGCTCCACGACAATGGCCCTGATCCGTCTCTTCCAGCGCAACGCCACCGCTGCGGGGCTCAGCTACGCGGACGCCGCTCGGGGTGTCTTCGATCGGCTCGGCGCCCTGACGCAGGCCTCCTCGGTGCGTCAGGGCGCCGCTGGTTCGAACCGGTCGGGCAACGCTGGCTACTGATTCCCACCGGCATTGTTAACTGGTACCGGTGACAGGCGGTGAGGGTTTCAGGCGAGTGCGATCACGGCCGCCGGTGCCGTGACCTCGAAGGTGCGAGGCGTCCGATGGACGGGCCGGGGGTCGGCCACACGAGCGAGCGGGACCCCTGCAGACGACTCGGGCCGAACCGGTCACCGACCTCAGTTCAACGGCCCCGCACCCGCTGCGAGTAGTCGCGGCGCGCGTGTCCTTGGCGGTCATGGCGTTGCGGCTGCGGCTGCTTCGTTGATGTCGGCCGGGGTCAGGACGCGGCGCCTCCCGCCGCTACGGGCCGTCTGGATCATGGCCCGGCCCAGCTGCACACTGGTGGTGACGTAGCGCGGCGCGATGCGCCGCAGCACCGGGTACAGCGGAGTGAGCAGCCGGTACATCAGGACGTGGACCCTGGCCTTCGCCTTGGTACCCGGCAGGGGCAGGACGAACGCAGGGCGGAACATGTGGGCCCGCGGTGACAGCTCCAGCAGGGCGTTCTCCGTCTCGCCCTTCACACGCGCCCACATCATGCGGCTCTTGCCGGTCCTGTCGGTGCCGACGCCGGAGACGTAAGCGAAGGCGAGGCCGGGGCTGACGGCCAGCAGGGCGCGGGCGGCGGCGAGCGGGTAATCGTAGGAGACGACCCGGTAGTCGGCCTGGCTCATGCCGATGGCCGAGGTGCCCAGGCAGTAGAAGCAGGCGTCGTAGCCGGTCAGCCGGTCTTGGACGGTGGTGAAGTCGGTGAAGTCCTCGTGGCGGAGCTCGTGGAGCTTGGGGTGGGTGCGGTCGGTGGGGGTGCGGCCGACGACGAGGACGTCGGTGACCTCCTCGTCACGTAGGCAGGCTTCCAGAGCCCCCTGGCCAACCACGCCGGTGGCCCCGAAGATGATGATGCGCACGGTGATCCTGTTCTGTCATACGGCTTGGTCGGCCGGATCGCGGGTGGAGGTCTCAGACGGGGAACGTGACGTCGGTGAGCTGCTGGGACACGGCCCACAGGCGCTGCTGGACGGCGGTGTCGTGGGACTTCTTGCTGGAGGTGACCACCTTGGGGTATCCGCGGGTTTCGCCCCTGCCGTCGGGCCCGTAGTACTGGCCGCCGGTGACGGCGGGATCGGTGGCCGCCCTCAGGGTGGGCAGCGCTCCCATGGAGGCCGGCTGGCTGAACAGGGGGTTGAGCAGGTCTGCTCCCTTGCGCATCAGGCCGCTCAGGTTCTGCGAGAGTTCGGTGTCCGCGGTGCCGGGATGTGCGGCGGCGGCGATGGTGCTGTGGTGCGGGGCGAGGCGGCGCTGGAGTTCGTAGGTGAACATCAGGTTGGCCAGCTTGGACTGCCCGTAGGCGACAAGCCGGTTGTAGGAGCGGTCGAACTGCAGGTCGTCGAAGTGGATGTCGGCCCGGATGCGGTGGCCGACGCTGCTGACGGTGACCACCCGGGAGCCGGGCACGGGCAGCATCAGGTCCAGCAACAGTCCGGTGAGCGCGAAGTGCCCGAGGTGGTTGACCCCGAACTGCAAGTCGAACCCGTCCTCGGTCTTCTGCCGGGGCGTGTAACACACGCCCGCGTTGTTGATGAGCAGGTCGATCTTCGGGTGCGTGGTGTGCAGCTCATCGGCGGCCGCGCGTACCGACTTGAGGCTGGCGAGGTCCAGGCGCTGGAGGCTGAGCTTGGCGCCCGGGGCGCTTTCCCTGATGCGGGCGAGGGCCTCGCTGCCCTTGTCGAGGTTGCGCACGGCGAGGACGACGTGCGCGCCGTGCTCGGCCAGGGCCCGCGCGGTCTGCAGCCCGATGCCGCTGTTGGCGCCGGTGACGACGGCGACCCTGCCGTCCTGGGCGGGGATGTTCTGTTCGGTCCATCGGTCGGTCGTGCTGGCCATGATGATCAACCTCCATAACGTGAATGGTGCTTCATGTTGTATGGTGAAGTATCATTCATCTTTCGTCAAATGATGCCGGAGGGCCGCCCTCATGACCTCACCCCGACCGCTGCGTGCCGACGCGGCGCGCAACCGCGCCCGGATCATGACGGCGGCGCATGAGCAGATCACCGAGCACGGGCCCGAGGTGTCGATGGAGCAGATCGCCGCTGCCGCGGGCGTCGCGGTGGGCACCCTGTACAAGCACTTCCCGAACAAGAACGACCTGGTCGCATCCGTGGTCGCCGCCTCGTTCGAAACGCTCGCCGATGACGCCGAAGAGTGCCTGCGACGCGAGGTCCAGGGTTCACCCGCCATGGCGGAGCTCACCGGCTTCCTCAGCCGTGTGATGGACACCGTCGCCCGCAATCGCGCCGTCAAAGCAGCCGCTTACGCGCTCAGCGCCGACCACACCACCCACCCCGCCATGCAGGCCGTGGAAACCCGCGTCACCCAGGCCCTCGGCGGGCTCATCCGCAGCGCACAGGCTCAGGGCGCCCTGCGCGCCGACTTCACCCTCGACGACCTGTACCTGATGCTCTCCAGCCTCCCCGCCGACCAGCCGCCCACCGCCCGCACCCGATGGCTCGCCCTCCTGCTCACCGGCCTCACCGCACGCTGACCGACCGTGCGGCAGGAGCGCACAGCCCTGTGCGCCTCTGCGGTCCGACGACGGCGACGCGCTCCGGCAGGTGCTTCGCCAGCTCCACGGCCACTCCGGCATCCCCGTCCTGTTCGGCGGACAGGTGGAGAACACACGGCTGAGCCTGTCGCAGTTCATCGGTGTGCGGACGGCGGGTCTGCGCGGCCTCAGGGTGCGCGCCGAGGCCGGGCTGGGCGGCCGGGTTCTCACCACGGGGCGGCCGACCAAGGTGACCGACTACAGGTCGGCCCGCTCGATCACGCACGACTACGACCGCCCCCGTGCTGAGGGAGGGGATCCGCTCCGTCGTAGCCGTGCCCGTCGTGGTGTCCGGTGCGGTGCGCGCGGTGCTCTACGGGGGCCAGTCGACCGCCGCTCCCCGGCGGGCGAAGTCCAGGGCGTGTTCCCGGTCCTCGGCCGGCGCCCGTGATCGCGACAACACGATCGGTGAAGGTGATCTGGGACATGGATGCTTCTGGGTCTGTCTTGGCGCCGGAGGACCGGTGTGATGGTGCTGACCTGCCGGCCGGGTTCGCTGAGCGGGTAGATCAGCGGGGATCGGTGTCCCACGCGAGGTGGAGTTCTTGGATGGTGTTGACGGGACCGGATGCTATGCGGGGCGTCGTGCCGGGCTTGATGGCGAAGTCCGGGATCCGGGCGAGCCACTCCTGGAGAAACACCGTGAGTTCGAGCTTGGCGAGGAAGGAGCCAGGACACCGGTGGGGGCCGTTGCCGAAGGCCGCGTAGTGCTGCTCGGGATGGGGCCGGGTGAAGTCGACGACGAGCGGGTTGTCGACCTGCCGCTCGTCGAGGCCGTAGAGGTGGTTGGGGACGAGGATCTGCTCCCCCTCCTTGAGTCGCATACCCTGGAACTCGGTGTCCTGCGTGATCAGCCGTGCGCTGTTGACGAGCCCGTGGCGGCGGATGAGTTCCTCGACGGCGTTGGGCACGAGGGAGGCGTCGTCGATCAGCTGCTGCCGGTGTCCCGGGTTCAGCGCGAGGAACCGTACGACGAAGCCGAGGATCGAGGCGACGGTGTCCAGACCGGCGGCCAGGACGACTTGGGACAGCGCCACGGCCGCCTCGAAGGCGATGGGCTCGCCACCGATCCTCGCCGTCACGATCTTGCTCAGGAGGTCGCTGCCCGGCTGCTTGGCACGTGCGGCCAGGGCTCGGGCGACGTACTCGTCCAGAGCGGTGTGGCCTTCATGATGCTCCTGCCGATCCCGCGGGCGAATGACCTTCTCCGCGAGCGGCAGGAGGTAGTCGCGGTCTTCCGCCGGAAGGTCGACGGTGCCGAGGAAGACGACGACGGGCACGATCTGGGCGAAATCGCCGACGAACTCGCACTCACCCTTGGGGCGCAGCTCCTCGACGATCGAAACGGTGGTCTCCCGCACGATCGGCTCCAGGGCCGCTACGGCCTTGGGGGAGAAAGTGGGGGACACGAGCATCCGGTACGAGCCGTGCCGTGGCGGGTCCATCTGGACGACGGATCCCTCGCGCGCGTACGGGCCTCCGATCGAGAGGCGCGCGTGCGAGAAGCGCTTGTGGTCGAGCTGGATCGCCTTGATGGCGTCGGCGCGTGTGACGACCCAGTGGCCGCCGTTGCGGGGGGTCCAGAAGATGTCGGGCAGGGTGTCCTGCGCGTTCTTCCAGGCCACGTGCAGGTCCTCGTTGATGCCTGCCGGCCGGAGGTAGTCGAAATCGACGACGCGGTCTTCCGGTACGTGCGCGGGGATGTCCATCGTGGAGCTTGTGGTCATCGTGTCACCTCTCTCGTCAGGGTGGTCGGGCGCTGGGCGGAAAGGGCGAGTCAGGCGCCGGTCTGGGAGGCAGGGAGCCTCACGATCAGGCCGTCGGTGTCCTCGGTCACCTGGACCTGGCAGGACAGTCGGCTTGTGGGCCGGACGTCGAAGGCGGCCTCGATCATGACTTCCTCGGCCTCCTCGGGCGCAGGCAGCTTGTCGGCCCATGCCGGGTCGATGTAGACGTGACAGGTGGCGCAGTTGGCGTAACCGCCGCACTCGGCGACGATGCCGGGGACGAGGTTGTCCATCGCGGCCTGCATGACAGACGCGTCGGCGCCTGCCTCGACGGCGTGCTCGGTGCCGTCGTCCTCGATGAAGGTGATCTTGGGCATGGTGAACTCCCCTCCTCGCGTGGGTGTGTTTCATGAACAGGCGGCCCTTTTGGCCGCCTCGGCGGGCCCAGGAGCAGTCGCCGCCCCATGGGGGCGGCCGGGATCAGAGTGCGGCCTGAGCCAGGGGGATCTCGCAGTCGGCCAGTCGCTCGGGGTCGACGGGACGGCCACTGGTGACGAGCTGCCGCGCGGTGGCGAAGTCGCCCGGTCGGCTGATGACGTCGGCGGCGACAACCCTGTCGCCCGTGAGGTAGAAGGCAGACAACGTCGTGCCCGTACCACCGCGGGTGATACACCGGTCGTGGCCGGCTGACAGGCCCACCATCTGGAGCTTCAGGTCGTACTGTTCCGACCAGAACCACGGCGTCGCCGTGGACGCCTGTGGCTGGCCGAGGATGGTCGCTGCGGCGACCTTGGCGTGCTCGATGGCATTGGGCGCCGACTCCAGCCGGATGCGCCTGCCGGCGTAGACACTGGGCTGGTTGGCACAGTCGCCGATGGCGAGGATGTCCGCGCCGCTCGTACGTGCGAACTCGTCGACGACGATGCCGTTGTCGACCTGCAGACCTGCTGCGGAAGCCAGGCCGGTGTTCGGCTCCATGCCGATCCCCACGAGTACGAGGTCGGCGTCGAGCCGGTCCATGACCCCGGAGGCCGACACCTCCACCCCGGTCACCCGGCGTCCTGACGCGTCCACGGCCACGTCGGTCACCGTGGCAGCGAGTCGGAAGCGGACACCGTGGGAGCGGTGAACGTCCTCAAGAAAGCCGCTCACCTCCTGCCCGGTCACGCGCGCCAGCAGCCGCTCAGCCGCCTCGACGACGGTGACTTCGAGGCCAAGCTGTGTGGCCACCGCAGCGATCTCCAGGCCGACGTAGCCACCGCCGATGAGGACGAGCTTGCGGCCCGGGACGAACTGCGGACGCAGCGCGTCGACGTCGTCGATCCGGCGCAGCGTGAAGAGGTTGTCGAGCTGGTCCATGTCCACGCCTGGCAGTGTCAGGCGCCGCGCGCGGCCTCCTGTCGCCAGGACGAGTCTGTCGTACGGCAGGCGACTGCCGTCGCTGACGACGAGTTCTTTCACCGCCCGGTCGATCGCTTCCGCCCATGTGCCCAGCCGCAGTGCGATGTTGAAGCGTTCGTACGTCGCGGCAGGCTTGAGGTAAAGCTGTTGCCGGGAGAGTTTTCCGAGGAGGAAGCCCTTCGAGAGTGGCGGGCGCTGGTACGGCGGGCTCAACTCGTCTCCGACGAGGGTGATGCCGCCGCTCCAGCCGCGCTGGCGCAACGTCGTTGCGAGTTCACTGCCGGCCTGTCCGGCCCCGACCACAACTAAGTTTTCTGGCATGGTTCGGCGTTCCTTCCATCGTGAACCTCCCTGGAAACAGAGCAAGGTGGAGTCGAGCCCGGCGACGCCGTTGCCGGCACTGGCCGATTGGGATTCGGTTCAGAGCGACTGGGTTTTGGCGCGAATCTCGTCGAGAGACTTGACTACGCCCCTGAGTTCTTCGGCCGGCATGTCACCGACCAGCTCCGTCATCAGCTGCTCGACGATGATCTTGGCTGCGGCGTGGACGCGACGGCCTTCATCGGTCAGGACCAGGCCTCTCTTGCGCCGGTCGTCCGGGTCGGCAACCCGTTCGAGTAGTCCTCGCTTCTCGAGCGAGTCGATCTGCCGCAGCACGACGGTCTTCTCCCTGGCGAGCTCGGCGGCGAGCTGAGCCTGGGTGATCAGGTCGGTGTGCTCTGCGAGGGCTTGGAGCACCGCGAACTGATCCGGCGTCAAATCCAGACCGCCGGCCCCGAAGAGTGCGCGTGTCTTTCTCGTCAACTCGGCCACGAGCCGCATCAGCGCCGGGACGAGTTCCGCAACATGGGCGCTATTGTCAATCATTGAGATCCTCACTCAGTGACAATGTCAACCATATTGCGAGTGCCGGGTTGCTGTCAACCTGCGGTCGGATGGGTGCCGGACAGGGTGGGGGCCGGAGGGTTTGCGAACGGCTCTGGTGGGTGCCCGGGGCGAGGCTGGGAAGTGCGCCATTTCCGTGCCCTCGCGTGCATCGACTGCCGGTGAACGCTCCCTGAGAACGGGGCAGGCCACCGTGCAACTGTCCTGGTGAACTGCCAGTTCGGTCCAAGGGGGTGCCCGGTGGCCTTGGCCCGGCCTGACCTACTTCGCTTGCTTGAGTCACTAATCCGTTGTTAAGGCCGCCAGGATCTGCACGCCCGTCCGGCTGCCCCTGGCGTCGGAGGTATGCCTTTGGAGTCACCGGCCGGTCGGGCCCAAACGTAGATCGGCACCTCCGGCGCCACCCATGGAACCTCAACTTCCGCATCCTCGTTGTCACTTGTGGTACGAGCCCACCGCACGGTGATCTCTTTCAGCACGCGAGCCTTTCAGCTCCTGCGCAGACCGAGACCCGCGCGGTGCGCTGGTGCCACGAACGGCTCGTGAGGTGTCGGCCCGACCCGCGCCTGGTCGAGGCCTGGGATTAGTGCGACGCGTGGCTCCGCATGCGCTCGTGACCAGCGCAAGCATCCGTTCCCCTGGGAGGGCACCCTTGATCTATTGCGGTATCGACTGGGCCGAGAAGACACACGACGTCGCCCTGGTCGACGACACCGGCCAGCTCGTCGCCAAGCGGCACATTACCGACGACGCGTCCGGCTACAAGATCCTCCTGGACCTGCTCGCCGAGCACGGCGACAGCGAGGAGAATCCCATCCGGGTAGCGATCGAGACCTCCCTCGGCCTGCTGGTCGCCGTCCTGCGGACCGGCACGCGCAAGGTCTTCGCGATCAACCCGATGGCGGCCGCCCGCTACCGCGACCGGCACGCCGTCTCGCGCAAGAAGTCCGACCCCGGCGATGCACTCGTGCTCGCGAATATCCTGCGCACCGACATGCACGCCCACCGGCCGTTGCCCGAAGACAGCGACCTGGCCCGCGCGATCGCCGTCCTGGCGCGCGCCCAGCAGGACGCCACCTGGAACCGGCAGCAGATCGCCAACCAGCTCCGATCCCTCCTGCGGGAGTTCTACCCCGCAGCCCTGGACGCCGTCGCCACCTGGGCCCACGGCCTGTGCCGACCAGAGGCCCGGGAACTGCTCAAGTCCGCACCGACGCCTGCCAAGGCCGCGCGACTGACCCGAGCCCAGATCCAGGCCGCACTCAGGCGGCCGGCCGCAAGCGCGGCATCGAAGCCGAGGCCGACCGGCTGCGAGACATCTTCCGCGGCGACTACGCCCATCAGCTTGCCGCTGGTCTTGCTCGCGCGTTCTCCGTCATCAGCGGGGCGATCAACACATGCCGGTCCTCCGGCGCGGCCCTCTCGGCCCGCGTCGCGCGAGGCCCAGTTGGCCCGGGTCGTCTCGTTGATCCCCCGGTCCTCCGCAACCTCGGGGACCGGAAGCCCGGTATCCGTGATGATCGGTACCGCCCCCTCGCGAAAAGGCGTCAGCGGGGTTTCATGCCGTGGAGCAGGTGGTGGACCAGGGTGTCCACGCCTGCCAGGGCCGCTCCGGGGGCAGCATGCAGCTGGCGATGAAGGCGGCCATGCCGTGGAGGGCGGAGCTCATGACGAGCTTCAGGTCCTCGGGGTTGCTCGCGATGATCTCGCCGCTTTTCTGGGCATCCGCGAGGACCTGGGTGCGACAAACCAAGACCGTGTCCTGTGTGGGCGTGGGTCGTTAATGTCGGCCTTCACTCATTCCCCTCACCTGGTCACTGACGGGTCGAACACAACCCGCGCGTCAGAGCAAGTCCTCGTCAGGTGTACGCAATTCCCCTACACAGGACCGACTCTGTTACCCAAGGCGCCACCCGGCAGGACAGCCTGTCCTCCGGTGAAGGCATGCCGGTGATCCTCGGCCCACTGCCGGAACGTACCCGCCGGCCGGCCGAGCACCTCGGCCACGCCCGACTCGATCCCGGACTTGGCACCGGCGGCCGTACGGCGAGCGCTCTCCATCAGGGCGTCGGCCACCGGCGCGGGGTACCGCACGAGCAGCGCCTGCCGTGCCTGGTCCTGGGAGACTTCCTCGAACCGGATCTCCCGGCCCAACACGGCGCTGATCTCGGCGACTTGATCGGCCGGGCTGAGCCCCTGCGGCCCCGTGAGCGCGTAGGTCTTCCCCTCGTGTCCCGTCCGGGTCAGAGCGCGCACCGCGACCTGTGCGATGTCCCGCGGATCGACACAGCTGTTGCGGCCGTCACGACCGAGGCCGCGGACCACTCCGGACTCCCTGATCTGTCCGGCCCAGGCGAGCGTATTGGACATGAACGCCCGGGGCCTCAGCAGAGTCCAGTCCAGGCCGGAGGCCAGCAACCGCTCCTCGTTGGCCCGCTGCCACCTGGTGATCAGGTCATCGGCCGCGGGGTCGGCCACCGCCAGAGCGGAGAGCTTGACGACGTGCCGCACTCCACAGGCCAGTGCCACGTCGATGATGTTGGCGTCGTGGTCGGGGCGGAGCGGATCGGCCGTGACGACGAAGACCGCTCGGACCCCGGCGAACGCGGTCGCGAGCCGCACAGGGTCCGAGAAGTCGCCGACGACCACCTCGACCCCCGGGGCCGGTGGCGCCAGGCACGCCGGCGACCGGGTGAGCAACCGCACCGATGCCAGCGGGACAAGTCTGGCCACGACCTCACGGCCGACCGTCCCGCTGGCTCCCGTCACCATGATCACAATTTTTCCTTGATACGTGAGTAGTGCCTGCCGGCGTGGTGCGGTGACGCACGCCGCCGGTCGGAGCCGGGACCGGGCGGACGCACCGCTGGGTCGTTCACCCGGAACTCAGGCCGATCACGAAGTAGCCGGCGAACGTCACCAGCAAGTACAGAGCTGGTGCCGCCGCAGGCCAGCGGAGGGCCGCCGATCTCCGAAAGCGCCAGCCGGCGAGGGCCGGCAGTGCCAGGGGAAGGACGGCGAGCGGCACCAGCACCGCTGTGGCCCGCGCGCCGGCGATGAGCAGCACGGCCGAGAGGGCGGGAGCGGCCAGCGCGATGACCGTGGTGCCGGCGAGGCCGAAGACGTCGACATAGCTGCGCTCGCCCGGCTGCGGGCGACGGGTGATCTTCTTCGCCAGCTCCGGATGGACCGAGGCGAGCACGACGATGACGATGGCGAGCACCGCGTCTTCACTCGTGCCGAGCGACGTGCTGTGCAGGTATCTGGCGTACAGATACAGGTGCAGAAGCAACTGGGCCGGGAAACTGACGAGCAGGCTGAGCACGAGCTTGTCGCCGGACGGCCAGCGCAGCCAGTGGTGGACGGCGAGGACGAGCAGGCAGTAGCCGAGCTGCCCGGCGAGAACCGCCAGGGCCGTCGGGCTGTCCGCGTTGATGGCCAGCAACACCACGGAGCCCGACGCGCACAGCATGAGGAGGTCCCGGATGCTCACGGCTCCCCTTGCCAGGGGGCGTTTCGGGTTGTGACGACGGTCGTAGTCGAGGTCCCGGATGTCGTCCACCGCACGCATCAGCAACAGGGTGATGACGAGGGTGACTGCGGCCACGGCCGTACCGGTGTCGGGCCGCCAGGCCGCAGCGTATGGCGGCTGGATGGCGGCGAACAGCCCGGTCACGCCGTAGGCCCAGGCGCACGCGAACAGTACCGAGATAAGCGGCGGATAGCTTCCGGCCACGAAACGGGCCCAGCGACCGATCACGCCGTGTCTCCCCGCACGCGCCACCGCACCGGCAGGGTCCACACCCCGCGTATGAACATCTGGTCACGCCACGTCAGTGACGTCTCGTTCACAGCCAGCTCCAGACCGTCCAGCCTGCGCAGGATCGCCGCCAGCCCGACCTGGAGTTCCACGCGGGCGTGGGCAGCACCGAGGCACATGTGCCGACCGTGTCCGAACCCCAGGTGCGGATTGTCGAAGCGGCCGGGACGGAACTCGTCGGGATCTGTGAACACCTCCTCGTCGCGGTTGGCCGCGTCGGTGAGGGGGATGACGACCTGTCCGGCGGGTATGAGCGTTCCGGCCAGTTCCACGTCCTCGACGGTGACATGAGGCTGGCCGCCGGTCCCGGCGAACCACACCCAGCGCAGCAGCTCCTCGACCACGGTGGGGATCGCCGAGGGGTCCTGACGGAGCGACTCGGCCAGTCCTGGCGTTCTCAGCACTTGCAGGACGCACATCGCCAGATGTGAGGCGGTGGTTTCGCCGCCGGCCATCAACAGGCCGAATCCGAGGACCGCGATCTCCTCGTCGCTGAGGCGGTCGTCCTCCGGGGCGGTCAGCAGTGCGGTGAGCAGGTCGTCACCGGGCTCTCCGGCCGCTATTGTGCGTCGCCTGTCCGCCAACTGGTCGAAGAAGTATCCGTACATGCTCTCGTGCGCGGTGGTGACCTCCTCGGCGGAGAACCGCCCGGCGGACATCATCACCGTCATCCAGGGCCGCAACGGGTCCAGGTCCGAAACCGGGAGGCCGAGCATGTCGCCGATCACCTGATAGGGGAAGAGGGCGCTGAACTCGGCGATCAGGTCCACGGGAGGACCGGTGGCTTCGATCCGGTCCAGCAGCCGCTCGGCGAGGGCGGCGATGTGGGGGCGGGCCTGCTCCGCCTTGCGGTAGGTGAACCAGGACTGGACCGCGCTGCGGCGCCGGGTGTGGACGGGCGCGTCGCTGGTGGCCAGGGCCAGCGCGCTGGACTTCCGGGCGAACAGCGTTCCGTTGGCCCAGGCCTCGCGGCTGAAACGCGGATCGGACAGCACCGTCCTGACGTCCGCGTACCGGGTGACCAGCAACGCGCTCCGGCCGCCGTTCAGGGTGACCGGTACCAGCGGCTGGTCGCGGAAGACGTTCAGATACCCGGAGTCCAGGCTGACGCCCGGTCGGTCGGCGAAGGGGAAATGCGGGCATGTCGCCGCCGGGGCCTTCTCGCCTCGGGGGCCGGCATCGCTGATGTCCGTCACCGCAGCCATCCTTCGGCCGGCTCGAGCGCGGCTTCAGGCGCCCGGTGCCAGTACTCCTTGAACTGCGCGCAGCGCCCGTCCTCGGCGAACCTCAGGGCGAGGCAGCCCGCGGCGCTTCGCGGGGTCCCGGTGGCGGGGTCGTAGAGAATGCACCACCACTCCACCGAGGCGCGATCGGCGGACACGATCGGGGTGCCGAACCAGACGGCCGGGTCCTTCTGGCGCGACAAAGTGGCCGTCCAGTGCTCGGCGATCGCGTCGTGGCCGACATGAGGTGTGCCGAACGGCCCCTGGTGGTAGGACGCGTCATCGGTGAACAGTGCGGCGATCGCTTCCGGATCCCGTTCCTTCCACCGGGCCTGGAGCTGGTCGATCCAATCCTGGACGTTCATTTCTTCTCCTCGTACGGCTGCGGGCGTCCGGTGGCCCAGGCAGGTAGGTGGGTGATCTCGATGACGGCGGCGGTGAGGGAGACGCCCACCCCGTTGCTGATCATCAGTACGTGGTCTCCCTCGGCCAGTTGCCGGGTCTCGACCAGATGTGTCAGGGCGACGAAGTGGTCATTGACCGTCAGATGACCGAGCGGACGGCCGAGTTCGAGCATGCCGCGCGCGGGATCGATGCCCAGGGGCCGCATGATGGTGCCGAGGTAGGCCTCTCCGCCGGAGAACACATGGGTGACCCGGCTGATGTCGGCCGGGGTGAGGTCGGCTTCCTCGATCGAGCGCAGACCGAGTTCGGTACGGGCGAGGTACACCGCTCGATTGGCCGCTGCTGCCCTGTCCGGGAATCGCCGGACGAAGTCGGCCAGCCTGGCGCCGAGTTCTATCGGGCCGTCGGAGGTGATCGCGGGTGGGAACAGCGGGCCTTCAGGGCGGTTCATCTCCTCCAGGTCCGGCAGGGACGCCGAGTTGATCGCCTTGACCCGGGCGAATCCCTCCCGAGTGGACAGGACGGCCGCGGTCGCCGCGTCACCGAGGATGGAGCCCCGTGGGGTGTTGGCTCCCGCCTGGTACCGCCAGCGGTCCACACGTGGTGTACCGAACTTGTCGGCGCCGGTGACCAGTGCCGCGACGCGGCCCGAGCCGACGCTCAGATAGCCGTGGGCGAGTTCCATGGCGGCCAGGACACCATTGCAGCCTTGCCGCACCTCCATGGCCGGTACCTGGCTGCCGAGGGTGTGCCGGAGTATGTAGTGGTGGGGTGTCCACGCTTCCGGTCCCTGGTCGAAGGTCGATGCGTGCAGCAGCAGCCCGACCTCGCCGTTGGAGTGTCCCGACCGGGCCAGAGCCCTGTTCGCCGCGACGACGGCCATCTCGGGCGCGGAGATGTCCCCGGCCACTGCGGCACTGGTCCAGCCGTCCTTCTTCCACGTCTGCTCGTCGTACAGGCCCAAGGCGACCGCGCGGTCCGCTGGGAATGGCTCGGGCAGGTAGCTGCTCAGCCCGGCTATATGCAGGTTCTCCACACGCACGTCTACTCCGCGGATTGTTTGGACTCGGGCTCGGACAGCAGACGTACTTGGCCGGTGTCCCCGTCGATCTCCAGCCAGGCACCGTCCGGGATGACGGTCATGGCCCCCGGCACCGCCACCACGGTGGGGATTCCCAGCAGCCGCCCGCTGATCGCGGTGTGCGAGATCAGGCTGCCGCGTTCGACGACGATGCCCTTGGCCGCCATCATCAGGGCCAACCAGCCAGGGTCGGTCTCCTTCGCGACGAGGATGCGGTCCGTGCAGGACTCCGGGGACACGGACGTGTCCTGAACGACCTTCGCGCGGGCCCGCACCCTGCCGCTGCTGGACGCCAGGCCGCGCAGTACGCCGTCCTCCGTCATACCGGCGAGCACCTCGGGGTCCTGGCGTGACTCCAGTGCGATGGGGACCGGAGGGCCGGCCGGCGTGGTGAAGTACGCCGGGGGATCAGGTCTGTCGGCCGCCCGGGCCATCCCTTCCCTGCGCACCCGTACCAGGGCGCGCAGGTCACGGCCGGGCAGCGTACCGTCGAAGGCGCCCAGCACCTCGTCCACCTGCAGATGCACCACGTCGGCGGCGTCGTCCAGCATTCCCGACGCGACCAGCCGGTCGGCGAGCTGCCAGAGCACCTCGCGTGAGACGCCGTACAGCTGGCTGCGGCAGAACCGGGTGTCCTCGCGGGCCTTGACGGCGAACCGCAGGAATGCCAGCGCCGCGCCCAGCACAATTCTGCGCAGCGGGTTCGGGCAGGTGTCGCGCAGGACCCGCCGTGCTTCCGCCCTGGTGCGCGCCTCGTCGGCCATGTTGCCGGCCACGGTCAGGCGCTGGGCGATGAACGGCCGCAGGGTGGGCAGGATCATCCATGGCTGCTGGCGAGGGGTGAGCACTTCCAGTTTCAGGTCGTGCACAGCGCGGTCGCCGTAGGTGGCCACATGCCGGCTGAAGGCCCCGGCGACACCGGCGCCGTGACGGCCCGCGGAGATCTCGTCCCACACCTGGCGTTCCGGTTCCCGCAGAACGGCCTCGCGCAACGACGGCCGCTCATTGACCAGCTCCGCCAAGGCGATCGCGGACCGGAGCGACTCGATCGTGCGGTTGGTTCTGCCTCCGGCCAGCAACCGTGGCAGCAGCGCGTCACCCCCCGGAACCCAGCGCTTCAGCAGAGCTCCGGTGACCGCAAGGCCGGCCAGCCCGAAATAGCTGGTCACCATCGTGATGCCCCAGCGCTGTTCGGCCTCGGCCCACATGTGGCGGTACCGGGCGATCAGCTCGTCGGCCGGGCGGTCCCCGATCGACACGGAATCGGCCACCAGCGCGTCCCACCAGCGCAGGAACAAGCGCAACTGTCGTGGCTGCCTGGCGCACATCCATGCCAGTCGTGGCATGTTGCGCATCAGGGCCAGCGGCCGGCGAGGCGACACGCCGGGCATGCCTGTTCGTTCGGTGAGCCCGAGCGAACGTTCCCACAGCGGGCGCATGAGCTCGAACCCGGGAATGTTGCCGTGCAGGGTGAACCACGCGTCCAGGCGGTAGTACACGCGGCCGTCCAGGTAGCCGACCATCCGGCTCAGGTGGTGCCGGTTCTGGCGGAGCGAGCGTTCGCTCACACCCATCCGCCGGTAGAAGTCGGAGAACCCCATCCGGTAGAAGACCTGCGCCTGGGAGTAGGTCAGCGCGCTGGTCAGGCCTGGGAAGCTCTCGGTGAGGTTGTGGTTGGTCCATGGCACATCCGGACCGGTGGCCGCAGGCCTGCTCACCACCACGGGTCTGGCCTGCACCAGGTGGACGGTTCCGTCTTCCGTCAGGGTGCCCTCGATGTCCTGCGGCCCGCCCAGGAGATCCTCGGCCCTGGCGGCGAGAGCGCAGATGCGACTTACCTCCCCGTCCGTGAGTACCGGTGTCTCGGCGAGATCGGCGGGCACCGGAAGTGTGGTCACGCCCGCTGCGGGCCGGGCCGGATCAAGGCCCACCATCAAGGTTTTGGACACGCGATCCACTTCGATCGCGCCGGTCCGGCCCTCCACGAAGAAGTGGTCGATGTCCGCCTTCTCCTGGACGATCCCTTCCCCGATACCGTGCGCGGCGGCGATCACCTTTCGGTCGGCGCCAGTGCGCGGGTCCCTGGTGAACACCACGAAGGACCGCACACCCGGCACCATGCGCTGCACCCCGACCGCGATCCGGGCCGCGGTCGCGTCCACTCCGCGACGTACCCGGTAGAGCACGGCCTCGGGGTTGTATGCGGAGGCCCAGCAGTCCACGATCCTGGCCAGTACAGCGTCACGGTCCACGTACAGGAAACTGTCGGACAAGCCGGCGAAGGGGTCATCGGCACCGTCCTCGCCGCTGCCGTCCGCGTCCGCCACGACACACGCCCGCACGGCGACCAGGCCATCGGCATCCGTCAGTGCGTCGAACGCGGTCAGCACCCGGTCCGCCAGCGAGGGCGGCACACAGCCGGCGCGGATGCTGTCGCGGGCCGCGCTCGCCCATGCGATCAGCTCCGCGGAGCCCGCGTCGTCGCCGGGAAACCCTGTCACGGCCGGCACCGACGCCTGGAACGCGGCGCCGGTCAGGCAGAAGAACGCAGGCACCGGCAGGCCGGCGCGGCGCATCACGTCCTGCCGGGCGAACTTGTGGCCAACGAGCGTCGGATCTCCCAGCTCGGGTCCATCCAGAATGAGTTCCATGGTCACCAGACCCCCGGGATCAGACGTGCCCGACCACCGGCATAGGCCGGGTAGGCGGGAATCAGCCACAACACCCGTTCCTCGACGCGGATCCGCCATATCACCACCGACAGCAACACAACGAAGAACAGCACGCTCAACGGATTGAGGAAGAACGCCACAAAGGCGGCGTTGGCCAGCACCATTCCGGAGTAGGCCGGATGCCGTACGAAACGGTACGGCCCGTCGCCCACGATCGAATGGTCGGAATAGCGGACCACGTGGTGGGAGTAGAACCGGCCCAGCGTCCGGATCGCCACCAGCCGGAGCGTGACGGCGCCGGCGAACACCACGATCGGCGCGATCATCCACGCCGACCACCGCTCCCAACTCAGCGGCCACAGCACCGCGGAGATGGCGGTCCCGGCCCGGCTGAGCGCGTAGGGCAGCAGCGTGTTGTTCTCGGCGGCCGCCTGCGACGGATGTTGCACGGTGATCCGGGCCTCAGCCAGCATCCAGACCAGATACGCGCAGGCCAGTCCCGCCGCGACGAGGTGTGTCGGCCGGTGGCCCGAGGAGACGAGCAGGACGGTCCCGGCCAGTACCGCTGTGACCGTGGCCGGCAGCAGAGCGCGCAGGGACGCAACGACGGCACGCTGGTTCATGTCGCACTTCGGTTCGCGCGAAAGCGGGCGTACACATCCGGCCTGACCGCTTTGCTCGCATAGACCAAAGAGCCGAGCACGGACTCCCGTGCGTCGTCGGCGACCACGTCGAAATGGAACTTGGCCTTGTTCGGCGAGATCGGCGCAGTTTTCCACCTCAACGAAACCGGAAGGGAGCGCGGCAGCGCGACAGGCAGGTCCGCGGTCACCCCGACCCACAAGATCTGGGTATCCAGCGGCCACCCGCCGAATCGGTGCGACAGCCAGGTGGACAACTGCCGACCCGCCTCGATGACCGCCTCGATCGGACGGACGCCGGCACGGTGACCGCTCAGCGCATGACCGTCCGGTGGTGACACCACCCCGCCGGTGAGCTGGCGGTCGGTCAGCGACGGCTCGCCGATCATCACGTTCTCCGGACGGGTCCGGTGCACAAGCGCGGCCTGGGCGGGCAGCCGCTCGTCAGCGCTCTCCTGACGTATCCATGCGGGCCCGGCCTCGGAGGTGAACTCGAACCAGCCGTCGGCCACGACCGAGGATTCCTGGGTGACGAACATGTTCCGCCGCCCCGCCTGCGGCGGGCCCACATGCAGCACCGGCGCCGGTTTGAGTTCGCCTATGGCACGAAAGGTCATCGCCCCCTTGACCCGGTGGTCATGCGGGGTCCTGATCCTCTGCCGTGCCAACTCCACCATCGCGCAGACCAGCAGGGTGCCGGGAACGTGGTCGAGCGGATGGTCGAAAAAGAACGGGTCGGTCTGATCGACGCGGAGATCAGCCATCAACGTGCCATCGTCATTCCGCTGACGAATGGCGTTCAGCCAATCGCACGGATCTTCCTCCGCGGGTGTGAATGTCAGTCCGGGCAGCTTCATTTGGCCGCATACCTCGATTTCGGCGTGGACAATTCCAGGTGGGGTCGGCGTGCACAGCGCTCTGTTCCCCGATGAGCCGCCAGGGGCGCATCCCCCTGCTCCCGGCCTGGCGGCCCGCTCCGTTCACGAGGACACTGGTAAGCGCCACCGACCGTGCGTTGACGCGTTTCTGACGTACCGTTCGGTTTTCTTGACACCTTTCCCCTTCGCTGGTTCAGGGGATTGCTTCCGTCGTCGTGAACATCGGCGACTCGTGTAAAATGTCTTCAGTCAGCTTTGTGGCATCACCTAAACTGGTTTACCAACGTGTTCCCGGCTGTCCCGTGAAGGCAGGGAAACGAGCAGCCTTCGGTTGGACTATGCCTTCCGGCCTTATTGGCGGGTCAGTTCGCGAAAGAAGGCGCGGATGTCGCCGACGAGAAGTTCGGGTTGTTCCATGGCGGCGAAGTGGCCGCCGCGGTCGAACTCGGTCCAGCGCCATGTTGGAGGAGCGTTCCGCGAGAGCGCGGATGGGCCGGATGTCCTTCGGGAACACCGCGACGCCCAGTGGGGCGGGTGACTGCGCAGGCTGATTCGGTGAGTGGCCGACCTCGTAGTAGCTTTCTGGCTGGAACCGCGGGTTGGGACAGCGCGTGCGGGCGAGCGCGGGAGGCACCTGGCGGTTGGGGGCGGATCGAGCAGCTCAGGAAGGCCGTCAGCACCCTGCGCCTCCCGGGCGGGGTTCAGCGGGGCAGGCCGACGGCGCGGGACATGACGGTGTCGAAGGCGCGGTCGGGCAGGATCCGGCGCAGGACGAGCAGGGGGCGGGCTCCGGAGCCGGCGATGTAGCGGGTCTTGGGGCGGCGGGCGGTGACGGCCTTGCCGATGGCGTCGGCGATGACGGAGGGCGGGGAGCTGCGCTTGGTGGTGGCCTCCGAGCGGATGGTGGAGACGACGGCTGCGGCGTGCGCGGTGTAGGCACCGCTGTTGGAGGACTTCTCCAGCTTGTCGGCGGCGATGGCGCCCCACTCGGTGGCGATGCTGCCGGGCTCGATGACGACGACGTCGATGCCGAAGGACTTGGTCTCCAGGCGCAGGCAGTCGCTGAGGGCTTCGAGGGCGAACTTGGTGCCGTGGTACCAGCCGCCGAGCGGGGTGTAGATCTTGCCGCCCATGGAGGTGACGTTGATGACGGTGCCGGCGCGCTGGGTGCGCATGTGGGGCAGGGCGAGCTGGGCCAGGCGGATCGCGCCGAAAACGTTGACCTCGAACTGGTAGCGGGCCTCGTCCAGGGAGACGTCTTCCAGGGCGCCGTAGGAACCGTATCCGGCGTTGTTGACGAGCACGTCGATCCGGCCGGTCTCGGCAACGATCTTCTCGATACCGGCCCGCATGGAGTCCTCATCCGTGACGTCCATGGCCAGCGGGCGGACGTCGTGCTCGGCGAGCCCTTCGAGGCGGTCGGTGCGGCGGGCGGCCCCGTAGACGGTGTAGCCGAGTTTCTGCAGCTTGAGAGCGGTGGCTTCACCGATGCCGGAGGAGGCACCGGTGACGAGGGCGGTCTTGGTGGGCATGGGGGGGTCCTCACGATTAAGATGAATTCAAGTTCACTATCTATCATGAACCATAGTTCACCTTGATGCAAGTGGAAGGGCAGACACCTCCATGACCCAGGCCGCAGACACCTCCATGACCCAGGCCAAGGCACCGCGCGCAGACGCGGTCCGCAACCGCAAGAAGATCCTCACCGCCGCCGGCAAGCAGATCACCGTCTACGGCCCCGACGTGGGGATGGACGAGATGGCCGCCGCCGCGGGCGTGGCCGTAGGCACCCTGTACCGACACTTCCCCACCAAGACCGACCTGGTCGCTGCCGTCGTCGCCGAGTACCTCGCCCGCGTCGCGGACGACGCCGAGGCCGCGCTCGCCCGCGTCGCCGACGGCGAAGGCCGCGCCCTCGATGAGCTCACCGCGTTCCTCGGCCGCGTCGTCGAGCAGTCCGCCACCGACCGCGCGGTGAAGGCCGCCGCGCAGACCCTCGGAGCAGCACTGGGCAACCGTGCTGACGAGGACCGTGCAGGCGCGGCCGTCGCAGGCCTCATCCACGCTGGGCAGGTCGACGGTGACATCCGCACGGACGTCACCGTCAACGACATCTACCTGCTGTTCTCCACCGCCCCCGCCGACCTGCCGCCAGCCGCCCGCACCCGTTGGCTCGCCCTCGTCACCCCCGGGCTGACCGCACAGTCCCGGCCGGCGGAGAGCTGACACCCGGCGCGTCGCCGGCGCGGTGTTGGGACACCCGGAGGGGTACCTCACGCGGCAGCATGTGCGGGAGATGACGGGGTTGTCCGTGTCACAGCTCTCGGCCGGCGTCGACTCCTTGCGCACACGTCTTGAGCAGGAAGGGCCGGGCGGGAGGCCTGCGTGAGTCAGGCGCTGGGTTGCGGTCGTGCGCGAGGTCAGGCGGCGTCGGACATCAGGTAGCCGTGGGCGACATCGCGGCGTTCGGCGGGACCGGCGGTGCGGCGGGTGAGCCGTCTGGTCATCAGGGTGATGCAGGGCCAGGTGATGAGCGCTTCGCTCATCTCGGGGAGCCGTTCGTGGTCATCACGGCAGTGTCGGCGGGCCCGCATGATCCACGACCAAGATCGTTCCACTGCCCAGCGGCGCGGCAGGATGATGAAGCCCTTGGTTTTCGGAGGGCGTCGTACGACCTTGACGGTGATGTCGGGGTACTTCTTGGCCCACTCGATGAGGCCGTTCTTGGCGTAGGCGGCATCGGCCCAGACGACGGCGATCTCGGGGTGCAGCAGGGCGAGGCGGAACAGCAACTCCCGCGCGACCAGGGAGTCCTGGGCATCAGCGGGAGTGACCATGACCAGCAGGGCCAGGCTGCGATGATCGCGGGCGCCGGCACCGCCCGCCTGCTGCCCCGGCTGATCAAGGGCCGTACGCGGGGGCGGGTGTTCGTCACCCACCGCAAGCCGGGTCCCGGCAAGGTCATCGCGCCGCGTGACGTGTGCCCGGACACCGGGCTGGTTCGGCCGTCGTACGGCCAGGCCCGCGCCCTGCTGGATGCGCACACGGCCATCGGCGGCGTACCGGGCACGGGCTGGGACCTGCACGAATACCGGCATTCCGGGCTCACCCACCTCGGCGAGGCCGGGGCCAGCCTGCCGATGCTGATGGCCAAGTCCCGACACAAGAAGCCGGAGAACGTACGGCGCTACTTCCACCCGTCGGCGGAAGCGATCGCCGAGGTCACCAGCCTGCTCGCACCCGGCGACGCGCGCCGCTGACCCTGCCGTCACCGGTGTGCCCTACCGCCGTCCCGGCGCCCATGCCGCCAGGGGCATAGTCGGCCAAGGTCATCCGGGGTCCGCGAGTAGCAGCGCAGGCCGGCTCCCTCCTCTTGGTCGGCCGGATCGCGGGTGGAGGTCTCAGACGGGGAACGTGACGTCGGTGAGCTGCTGGGACACGGCCCACAGGCGCTGCTGGACGGCGGTGTCGTGGGACTTCTTGCTGGAGGCGACCACCTTGGGGTATCCACGGGTTTCGCCCATGCCGTCGGGCCCGTAGTACTGGCCGCCGGTGACGGCGGGATCGGTGGCCGCCATCAGGGTGGGCAGCGCTCCCATGGAGGCCGGCTGGCTGAACAGGGGCTGGAGCAGGTCTGCTCCCTTGCGCATCAGGCCGCTCAGGTTCTGCGAGAGTTCGGTGTCCGCGGTGCCGGGATGTGCGGCGGCGGCGATGGTGCTGTGGTGCGGGGCGAGGCGGCGCTGGAGTTCGTAGGTGAACATCAGGTTGGCCAGCTTGGACTGCCCGTAGGCGACAACCCGGTTGTAGGAGCGGTCGAACTGCAGGTCGTCGAAGTGGATGTCGGCCCGGATGCGGTGGCCGACGCTGCTGACGGTGACCACCCGGGAGCCGGGCACGGGCAGCAACCGCGCCGTCAAAGCAGCCGCTTACGCGCTCAGCGCCGACCACACCGCCCACCCCGCCATGCAGGCCGTGGAAACCCGCGTCACCCAGGCCCTCGGCGGGCTCATCCGCAGCGCACAGGCTCAGGGCGCCCTGCGCGCCGACTTCACCCTCGACGACCTGTACCTGATGCTCTCCAGCCTCCCCGCCGACCAGCCGCCCACCGCCCGCACCCGATGGCTCGCCCTCCTGCTCACCGGCCTCACCACCCGCTGACCGACCGTGCGGCAGGAGCGCACAGCGCTGTGTGCACACGACACGAAGGCAGCGGGGCGCCGCCCTGCCCATGTCTTTACCGGTCTAGGTGGGCAGGATTCACCCGGCGCCGCGGCAGGTGAGGGGGCAGTTCGGACATAGAACGCACCATCGTCGTACGGGGCGACGCGCATGGTCAGCTCCTTCCTCCCGCCCTGTCGTGTGCGGCGCTGACCGTGCAGCCGTCTTCTGACCGCTCTCCCGGTGCGGATGGAACAGCAACTTTCCCTCGGGTAGACCGCACGCCGGAAGAACTCCATGACCCTCACCTGCGCCGCCGCGGCGACGGAATTCTGCTCACTGGGCTGCCGATCGAGTGCCGCACCTGCGCCCTCTGTGCTGCGGCTTTCGAGTCGATCGCCAGGTTCAGCGAGCACAAGCTCGTTCGCCGTCTGCCCGCCGCCCTGCAGTCAGATCTGCTGACGGCCGACCCGCGACCGCAATCTCACGGCTGGCGGGCGTCATCATCTCCGAACTCCTGCACCGCAGCGGTTCCAGCTCGCCCGGCTCACGGCCGTCGGCGCAGCGAGCTGGCGGGTCCGGGGGTGGCCGTCCAGCTGGCGAGGAGTCTGAGTCGTTCTTCGTCGGGGGTGCCCGGCTGGGCGGTGTAGATGGTCAGGGAATGTGCCTCGTGAGCGGAGATGGGCAGGTCCAGTGGCTGGTAGGTGAGTTCCAGGGGGCCGGCGTCGGGGTGGTGGAAGTGTTTGACGCCGCCGTGGTGGATGCGCACGTTGTGGGCGGCCCACCGGGTGCGGAATTCGGTGCTGATGGTGGACAGCTCGCCGACGAGTTGGCGCAGTGCCTTGTCGTGGGGATAGCGGCCGGCTTCGGCGCGCAGCAGGGCGACGGTGGTGTTGGCTGCGCGGTCCCAGTCGTCGACGAAGTCGTGGGCGGTGTCGTCGAGGAAGTAGTACCGGGCGAAGTTGGGGAGGCCGCGCTCACTGCTGGTGCGACTGTCGAACATCGGCGCGAACAGGGCGCGGGCGAGTGCGTTGGTGGCCACGATGTCCAGGCGGCCGTTGCTGACGAAGGCCGCGGACAGTGTCATGGAGTCGAGCAGCCACTGGACGCGGGGTGGGACGTCGATGGCCTTGCGGCGGCGCCGGGGTGCGGGGCTGGGGTGGGCGGCTTTGGCGAGGTCGAACAGGTAGATGCGTTCGTCCTCGCTCAGCTGCAGGGTGCGGGCCACCGCGTCGAGGACATCCTCGGACACGCCGCTGATGTGGCCTTTCTCCAGCCGTGTGTACCACTCGGTGCTCACCCCGGCGAGGACGGCGACCTCCTCCCGGCGCAGCCCGGGCACGCGGCGCCGGCCGCTGGTGGGCAGGCCGACCTGTTCGGGCGTGAGCTGAGCGCGTCGGCGAGCGAGGAAGTCACGGATGTCGGCGCGGTTGTCGGAGCGGCTTTCCATGCTTCCCACGCTACGGCCCGCGATCGGGACAAGGGGGGTTGAGCTTGTGCCCCCTATAAACGCAGCCTCCCGCGAGGGCGGCAGGAGCGGTTTCGTGGCATGCGCACCTCGATCTCGATCGCTGCGGAGATGATGCATGACCACGCGAGGAGGAGCCCTCCACGCCCCTGCCGATGTAAGCGCCGGTGACCGCGGGCGTCCGCCTGCCCGGCTTCCGCTCGTCGTGTATGTGCTGGCGCTGGGCACGTTCCTGATGGGTACGACCGAGTTCGTGGTGGCGGGCCTGCTGCCGGAGATCGCGGGTGATGTGCAGGTCAGTGTGGCCCGGGCCGGGCTGCTGATCACGGTCTTCGCCATCGGGATGATCGTCGGCGCGCCGTTGATGGGGATGCTGACGCTGCGGTTGCCCCAGCGGCTGACGCTGATTCTCGCCCTGGGCGTTTTCGCGGCCGGACACGTCATCGTCGCGCTCGGCTCCAGCTTCACGCTGCTGCTGGGCGCCCGGTTCCTGACGGCGCTGGCGACCGGGGCGTTCTGGGCGGTGGCCAACGTGGTGGCCACCCGCGCTGCCGGCCCTGCCGCGAGTTCCCGCGCTCTGGGTGTCGTGGGCGCCGGCGCGATGCTCGCCAACGTCGTCGGTGTGCCGCTGGGTGCTTTCGCCGGACAGCTCATGGGCTGGCGGGGACCGTTCTGGGCCCTGGCCGTTTTCGGAGCGGCCGCCATGGCACTAATCGCTCGCCAGGTTCCGCACGACACCGACGGCGGCCAGACGATCTCCGTGCGCTCCGAGCTGTCCGCTCTGCGCTCGGGACGCCTGTGGCTGGCACTCGCGGCCTGCACGACCACCACCGGCGGCGTGCTGTCGACGTACACCTACATCTCACCGCTGCTGACCGACCGGGCGGGTCTGGCCGCCGGCCTCGTGCCGCTGGTGCTGGTCGGCTTCGGCGTCGGTGCCCTGGCAGGTTTCCTGGTGGGAGGCCGCCTGGGGGACCGTCGTCCGCACGCGACGACGATCGTGGCCCCCGCGGTGACCACGGCCCTGCTGCTGGCGATCTGCCTGCTGTCCACCCACGCCGTGCCCACGGTCGCACTGATCGCCCTGCTGGGACTCTTCGGGCTGGGCGCCAACCCGGTCCTCATTTCCCTGGGCGTGCGCTTCGCAGGGAAGGCGCCCACCCTGGGGTCAGCACTGACCGTGTCGGCGTTCAACCTCGGCACCGCCATCGGGTCCTGGATCGCCGGACTCGCCCTCGAATCCTCCTTGGGCACTACGGGCCCCGCCGTCATCGGCACCGTTATTGCCGCATTGACCCTGATCCCCACGATCGCCATCGCACTCATCCAGCGCCGTCGCTTGGCGACATGAGTCCCATCAACCCAGCAGGTCGCGGCACTGCCGTGCCTTCCGCAACACGAACCGGCGCCGTAGGCGCCAGCACAACAGAGCAAGGAGTACCACCATGCGTGGAGTAGTGATGTACACGGCCGGCGACGTCCGGGTGGAGGAGCGCGACGATCCGAAGATCGTCGAGCCGACCGACGCCATCGTGAAGCTGACCGCGACCTGTATCTGCGGCTCGGACCTGTGGCCGTATCGCGGCATCGAGCCCGCCGATCACCAGGTCATGGGGCACGAGTACGTCGGCGTCGTCGAGGAGGTCGGCTCCGAGGTCAAGAACGTCAAGGTCGGCGACTTCGTCGTCGGGTCGTTCGTCATCTCCGACAACACCTGCGAGATCTGCCAGGCCGGTTTCCAGTCCAAGTGCGTGCACGCCGAGTTCGTCGCGCAGACGATCGGCACCCAGGCCGAGAAGGCCCGCATTCCGCACGCCGACGGCACTCTCGTCGCCACTCCGGGACAGCCCGACCCCGAGCTGATCCCTTCCCTGCTGGCCGCCTCCGACGTGCTCGGCACCGGCTGGTACGCCGCCGTCGCCGCCGAGGCCGGGCCCGGCAAGACCGTCGCGGTCGTCGGCGACGGCGCGGTCGGACTGATGGCCGTCCTCGCAGCCAAGCAGCTGGGTGCGGAACGCATCATCGCGATGTCGCGTCACCCCGAGCGGCAGAAGCTGGCCCGCTACTACGGCGCCACCGACATCGTCGAAGAACGCGGCGAGGAGGGCGTCGCGAAGATCAAGGAACTCACGGGCGGCCTCGGCGCGCACTCGGTGGTCGAGGCGGTCGGCACCCAGGAGTCCTTCATGCAGGCCGTCGGCGCCACGCGCGGTGGTGGGCACCTGGGCTATGTGGGCGTCAACTACGACGTGAAGATCCCCGGGATCGAGCTGTTCTTCGCCGGTATCCACACCCTCGGCGGCCCGGCCCCCGTGCGCCGCTTCCTGCCGGACCTGATCCAGCTCATCTGGGACCGCAAGATCGACCCCGGGAAGGTCTTCGACCTCACCCTGCCGCTGGAGCAGGCCCCCGAGGGCTACAAGGCGATGGACGAGCGGCGCGCCACCAAGGTGATCCTCACCTTCTGACCCGCATTTCGCGTCCTTGTCCGCTCCTCCACACCATCGCAGCAGACAGCGCCGGCCGAGGAACTCGTCTCCTCAGCCGCTCTGTCACCCCCATCGCGTGCCGACGTGTTGCTCTGACCCCGGAGCCGTCAAGGACCGTCCAGGCCGGCCTGGCCGCCGCCCCCCCGTCCGGCTGCCGGGCCATCCAGGGCCGCCGCCGCTTCCCACTCCCCGGAGGGTGCGGCGGCGGCCCGCCCCACCACACGAAGAAGCACACGCCGGAGGCAGTCCATGCTCAACATCGCAGACGTACTGCACCGCTGGTGCCGCACAGCCCGCCCCTTCGCCCTGGCCACCGTCGTCGACGTCACCGGCAGTGCACCCCTGCCCATCGGTACGTCGGTCGCGGTGGACGAGGACGGCACCGCGGTCGGCAGCATCTCCGGCGGCTGCGTCGAGGGCGCGGTGTACGAGCTGTGCCAACAGGTGCTCCACGACCGGGGCGCCCCACAACGCGCCTGGTTCGGCTACTCCGACGACGACGCCTTCGCCGTCGGCCTGACCTGCGGCGGCGAACTCAATGTCCTCGTCCAGCGGATCGACCCCACACGGCAGCCCCACCTGACCGCCGCCTTTGCCGAGGTCGCCGAGGGCCGACCGGCCGCGGTGGCACAGATCGTGGACGGCCCTGACCGCCTCCTCGGTGCGACTGTGAGCATCCTCGGTGACGACCGCGTCGCCCACGGGACCATGGACAGCGGACCGACGTACCGGGCCGTGGCGGACCAGGCGCGTGCCCTGATGCGAATGGGGCGCACCGGAAGCGCGGCGGCCGGCGGTGGGGGAGACGACTGTCCCGGCCCGCTATCCGTGCTGGTGCACGTCCACGCCGCCCGCCCGCGCATGCTGATCTTCGGAGCGGTCGACTTCGCCGCCGCCCTCAGCCAGGCCGGGGCCTTCCTCGGCTACCGGGTCACCGTGTGCGACGCCCGGCCCGTCTTCGCCACCGCGGCCCGCTTCCCGCACGCGGACGAGGTCGTGACCGACTGGCCTCACCGCTATCTGGAACGCACCGAGGTGGACGAACGCACCGCCATCTGTGTCCTCACCCACGACGCCAAGTTCGACATCCCTCTGCTACGCCTGGCGCTCGGCACTTCTGCCGCCTACATCGGCGCGATGGGCTCGCGGCGCACCCACCACAAGCGCCTGCACCTGCTGAGGCAGGCCGGCCTGGCCGAGGACCAACTGGCCCGGCTGCGATCCCCCATCGGTCTCGACCTGGGCGCCCGCACTCCGCAGGAGACCGCCGTCTCCATCACAGCGGAGATCATCGCCCACACCAATCGGGGCACCGGGCTGCCTCTGTCGGTGACCAGCGGCCCGATCCACCGGCCGGCCGTGAGAGAACGAGCTGCCATGAAGTGAGCCGGGCGTTGAGTGCTTGCCGAGGCGGCGCTCCACGCGACGGAAGTAGTGGGTCGCACCGGACAGCTACCTCGCGGGTCACGTGTATGGCAACACCGTCCTGAACGAGGTGACTTGTCGGCTGTCCGTGGCGCTCGACCGGCCAGCGACGGCCGCACGCCACGGCGACTACTACTTCCTCCGCTTCGAAGCCGCCGGCATTGGGCACGAGTGGCACCGCGACTTCACCCGCAACGTCGGCCGCGTCGCACCCGGTACGCCAGTACGCGTGCCATCTCCGAGTGGTTGTCGGCTTGGCCGCCGGGGTCACGGCTTCATAGCCCCAGACGGTAGTCGTGAGCCTGCTCAGGAGGGGGGTTGAGTTTGTGCCCCCTATAGACACGACCTTCCTCATGCGCGGCTGAGCCGGTTTCCTGAAGCACCGCAGCTCAAATCACGTCCCGTATCCCGTACTGCACGACTTCCCGCTTGACCTGCCGCGGCGCCCTGTGCGCGGCTGATCCGTCCGTGATGTGAAGGCGTACGTATGTCCACTGAACTCCCTCAGTCCTCCGTTCCTCCCCCCACCGGAGTCGACGAGCCCTCCTCGGCCCCCACCCGGCGTACCTTCATCGCCACCACCACCGCGGTCGGTGCCGTCGTTGCGGGCGGTGTGATCGGAGGCACTCTGCTCGTCGACGACGAGGTGGCCGCCGCCGGGGCCCCACCTGAGAGTCGCGTCTCCCTTACGGTCAACGGCACCCGGCGGACCGTGACCGTGGACAACCGCACCTCGCTGCTGGATCTACTGCGCGAACAGTTCGGCCTGACCGGCTCGAAGAAGGGGTGCAACGCCGGAGCTTGTGGGGCGTGCACGGTTTTCGTCGACGGGCGTCGGGTGAACTCCTGTCTGACGCTGGCGGTGCGGTTGGAGGGCGCCGAGGTCACCACGATCGAGGGCCTGGCCGAGGGCGACGAACTGCACCCGCTCCAGCAGGCGTTCGTCGACGAGGACGCCTTCCAGTGCGGCTATTGCACGCCCGGACAGATCATGTCCGGGGTGGGCTGCATCCAGGAGGGCCACACCGGCTCGCCGGAGGAGATCCGCGAGTGGATGAGCGGCAACATCTGCCGCTGCGGCTGCTACGTGAAGATCGTGCGCGCAGTCGAGCAGACCGCCGCCAGGAAGTAAGGAGCCGCTGACATGCATCCCTTCTCCCTCACGAAGGCCGCGAACACCCGCGAGGCCCTCAACGCGGGCCGCAAAGGCGGCCGTTACATTGCCGGCGGCACCACCCTCGTCGACCTGATGCGCGAGACCGTCGAGCGGCCCGAAACCCTGGTCGACATCAGCGACCTGCCACTGCGCGAGGTCAGCGTCACCGAGCGCGGAGGCTTGCGCATCGGCGCCCTGGTGAGCATGGCCGAGAGCGCCGCCCACCCCAAAGTGCGCTCCCTCTTTCCCGTCGTCTCCGAGGCACTGGAGCTGAGCGCGTCGGCCCAGCTGCGGAACATGGCGACCATCGGCGGCAACATCATGCAGCGCACCCGCTGCACGTACTTCCGGGACGTGACCGCCGACTGCAACAAGCGTGAGCCCGGCTCGGGCTGTGCAGCGTTGCATGGCTTCAACCGCATGCACGCGATCCTGGGCGCCTCCGACGTGTGTGTGGCCACGCACCCGTCCGACGTGGCGGTGGCCTTCGCGGCGCTGGAGGCGACCGTGCACCTGCTGGGCCCGGACGGGGAGCGCACCGTGCCTTTCGCCGACTTCCTGCTGCGGCCCGGCAACACCCCCAACCGTGAACAGGCCCTGCGTAAGGGTGAGTTGATCACGGCAGTGGAGATCCCCGCCCTGCCGCGCCCGTTGAAGTCCGGTTACCTGAAGGTGCGTGACCGGCAGTCGTACGAGTTCGCCCTCACCTCCGCCGCCGTGGCGCTGCACATCCGCAGCGGGGTGATCCGGGAGGCGAAGGTCGCCGCCGGGGGCGTGGGCACGGTGCCGTGGAAGCTGCCCGCCGTCGAGAAGCACCTGGTCGGTGAGCGTCCCTCGGAGTCGTTGTGGGCAGCCGCCGCCGAGCGAGCCGCCGACGGGGCACGTCCCCTTGACCACAACCGGTTCAAGGTCGCGCTGCTCAAGCGGACCGTCGAACGTCAGCTGCGCATCGTAGGAGGTACCAAGTGAGCCCCCAGCCCCAGGCAGCCGTGGGTGTGCCGCTGTCCCGGGTGGACGGGCGGCTGAAGGTCACCGGCAAGGCGCGGTACGCCGCCGAGTTCGACGTCGACGGGGTGGTGCACGCGGTCATCGTCGACGCGAGCATCGGACGCGGCCGTATCACCGGCGTCGACACGCGTGATGCCGAAGCCCATCCGGGCGTGCTGCGCGTGATCCACCACGGCAACGCGCCGAAGCTGCCGTACCGCGACAATCCCGGTTCGAACAACCTTCCCGGCCGCAGACTGCGGGTCTTCCAGGACGACAAGGTCCTCTTCCACGGCCAGCCGGTCGCCGTCGTGGTGGCCACCACGCTGGAGGCCGCGCAGCACGGCGCGAGCCTGGTGAAGGTCCGCTATGAAGCCGAGCAGCCCTCGACCGACCTGGCCGAGGCCAAGGCGGGCGAGCCGACCGAGTACGCGCGCGGTGACGCCGAAGCCGGCCTGCGCGACTCGGCGGTGCGGATGGACCTGACCTACCGCATGGCACGCAACCACCACAACCCGATGGAGACCCACGCCACCATCGCCCGCTGGGACGGGAACAAGCTCACCGTATGGGACAAGACCCAGTGGGTGGTGGGCACCCAGACGGAACTCTCCACGGTGTTCGATGTGCCGCTGGACTCCGTGCGGGTCATCAACCCCTTCGTCGGCGGCGCCTTCGGCAGCGGACTGCGCTGCTGGCCGCACACGGTCGTCGCCGCGCTGGCCGCCCGCGAGATGAAACGTCCGGTCAAGGTGGTCCTGACCCGCAAACAGATGTACTTCGGCACCGGCTTCAGGCCCAGGTACGAGTACCGGCTGAGCCTGGGCAGCGACCGGCGGGGCCGTCTGAAGGCCACGGTCCACGAGATAGACGCGGAGACGTCGTCGTACGAGACGTTCGAAGAGGCCATCATGCTCGCCGGCCAGATGTTCTACAGCACACCGAACGTCAGCCAGGCGTACCGCAAGGTGCCCCTGGATGTGAACAGCCCGATCTGGATGCGCGGTCCGGGCTTCGCGAACGCCTCCTTCGCCATCGAGTCGGCCATGGACGAACTCGCGCACCGCCTCCGCGTCGACCCGATCGAACTGCGCCTGCGCAACGAACCGGCCGAGGACGAGTCGAACAACCTGCCCTGGTCCACCCGCCGGCTGCGCGAGTGCTACACCGTCGGCGCCCGGGAGTTCGGCTGGCACCGGCACAACCCGAAACCCCGCGCGAGGCGTGACGGCGACTGGCTGGTCGGTCTGGGCATGGCCGCGGCCGTGTACGACCCCAACAACATGGAGGCGCACGCACGGGCCCGCCTGAACGCGGACGGCACCGCGGTGGTCGAGGCCGCCGCCAGCGACATGGGCCCGGGTACCTACACCTCCCAGACCCAGGTCGCCGCCGACGCCCTCGGGCTGACCATGCGCGCGGTGACCTTCCGGCTCGGCGACTCCCTGTATCCGCAGACCCCGCCGCACGGCGGCTCCATGACCATGATGTGCGTCGGCTCCGCCAACCTCGACGCCTGCAACAAGATCCGCCGACAAGCGATCAAACTGGCCGTCGAGGACGAGGCATCACCCCTGTACGGCGCCAAGGCCGAGGACATCGTCGTGCGCAGCGGGCGCCTGCACGTGCAGGGCAACCCGGCCCGCGGCGAGACCTACCAGCGGCTGCTGACCCGCAACAACCTCACCCACCTCGAAGCCGACGGCTCGTGGTCCGGGCCACAGGATCCCGAGCGGCACTCGTATTACTCCTACGGCGCGGTCTTCACCGAGGTCGGAGTGGACGCGGCGCTGGGCCTGGTGCGGGTGCGGCGGATGCTCGGCGTGTACGACTGCGGCCGCATCGTCAGCCCCAAGCTTGCCGACAGCCAGGCACTGGGCGGCATGGTCGGCGGCATCGGCCAGGCGCTCCTTGAGCACACGGTCACCGACCACCGTGACGGCCGGATCGTCAACGCCGACCTTGCCGGCTACCTGGTCCCGGTCAACGCCGACATCCCCGAGATCAAAGCGATCTACCTGGAGGGCGAGGACATGCAGGCCGACCCGCTCGGCGTCAAGGGAGTCGGAGAGATCGTCCAGGTCGGGGTAGCGTCCGCCATCGCCAACGCCGTCTTCAACGCCACCGGCCGACGAATCCGCGAACTGCCCATCACCGCCGAGGCGTTGCTCTGAACCGGAGCGCCCCGGGCCACTGAGGAGCGGCCCGGTCGCCCGGGGCGCTCCATGCTCGTCCGGCAGTCGGTCCCCCGTCCGGCTGTCGGACTTCCTCGGGGGGCTGCCGTCGCGTACCCGCCTCGTCGGGCGCGGCGGCGGCCCGCCTGTCGCTCCGATCCCCTCGACCCACACGGAGAAATCCACCCATGCTGAACATCGCGGAGGCGCAGAACCGTTGGTGCCGCGAAGCTCGTCCCACCGCGCTGGCCACCGTCGCCTGCGTCTGCGGCTCGAACCTCTGGCCCAACCGCGGCGTCGAGGTGATCGACGGCCCCACCCCATGGGACCCAGTACGTCGGTGTCGTCGAGGGGGTCGGCCATGAATCCGCACGGCGTCAGCCGCCGCAAACTGCTGGGACTGATCACCGCCGGCTCCGCTGCCGCAGCGGGGCTCCTGGCCGTGAACTGGCAGAACGCGTCCGGACCCGGCTGGCCGGGCATCTCCCCGGTCAACGCCGGGGGCACACCACCAAGGCGGGGCGACAAGACCCTGGTCGTCTTCTACTCCAAGACCGGCAGGAACTTCCCCGACCTCAACCTCGAAGTCGGCAACACCGCCCAGGTCGCCGGATTCATCCACGACCGGGTCGGCGGGGACAGATACGAGGTCGTCCCGGCCGAGCCGTACCCGGCCGACTACGACGAGACCGACAGGATGGCGCAACGGGAGGCGAGTGAGCGCCTCTACCGTCCCATCAAGCCCGGCACACCCGACACCGACCAATACGGCACAGTCTTCCTCGGCTTCCCGGTCTGGTGGGGCGAACAGCCGATGGCGATGCAGACCTTCATGCGGGATCACAATCTGAACGGCGCCAGGATCGTGCCCTTCGTCACCCACGAAGGCTCGCAGTTCGGCAACTCACTCGAAATTCTCGAGCGCTACTACCCCCAGGCAGACGTCCTGGACGGCTATGCCCGGCAGGGCCAGCAGGTCTACCGCGATCCTGACGGCACCCGGACCCAGGTCAACTCCTGGCTGGAAGGACTGGGGTTCTGATGGCCAGGACGCTACTGCTGTGGGGCCTTGCCGCGGTGTTCCCGCTGCCCCTCGTGCTCACGCTGAACGCCCAGCTCACGGACGTGACGAGCATGCGGCTCTACATATCCCTGGGGCTGGTCGCGTACTGCTGGTGGCTGCTGGCGATCCTGCTCAGTGTGCGCCCGTCCTGGCTGGACCGGGCCGTAGGGCTGCGGCACATCTACGCGCTGCACGGTGTGCTCGGCATCCTCGCCCTCATCCCGGCATATCTGCACCGCGAAAACACTTTCGCCCCGAGCACCTGGGCCAGGGACCTCGGTGACTGGGCGTTCTGGGCGGCGTTCGCGGTGCTGTGCTATTCGCTCCTGTTCATGAGCGGATGGCTGACCGACAGGTCGCCTCTCCTGCTGAAGGTGAAGAGCCGGCTCGAACTTGTCTTCCGGCACCAGATCTCGGTCTGGATACATCGGCTCAACCTGGCCGCCGTCCTCCTGATCTGGCTGCACGTCCACCTGATCGACCGGGTGGCCCAGCACTTCGCGTTCATGGTCCTCTTCGACTTTTGCACGGTGGCGGTGCTCGGTATCTACGTCTGGAAGAAGTGGGTCGCACCAGACAGCTATCTCACGGGAAGAGTGCAGGACAACGTCGCACTGAACCGGGCGACCCGCAGGCTGGCGGTCACACTCGACCGTACGTCGACGACGTCACGGCCCGGTGACTTCTACTTCCTCCGGTTCGAGGACGCGGGCATCGGCCGGGAATGGCACCCCTTCTCCGCGACCGACGACCGTCACGACACCCTGACGTTCACGATCCGGCAGACTGGCGACTACACCCGCAAGGCCGGCGGCGTCGCGCCCGGAACACCAGTACGCCTGGAAGGGCCGTTCGGACAGTTCGACCAGACTGTCCGGCAACACCCTGCGGGTGCACCGCTCGTGCTCGTGGGCATGGGCGCAGGTGTCGCACCGCTGCTAGGTCTGATCTCAGCCCATCGCGGGGATCGGCGCATCCACCTGCTCTGGTCGGTCCGCCGTCCCGAGGACGCCTACTACGGCACCCTTCTGAAGGAGTACGAAAACCTCAGCGGCGGTCGCCTCACCGTCACTGTCCGGACCGGGCGGTTCACCCGAGACGATCTGGCGCATGCCCTGTCCGAGGAGGAGGTCGCGCGTGGGGCGTTCTTCGTCGTCGGGCCCAACCCGGCCGTGCTGGCCACCCAACGCACGCTGCGCCGCATCGGGGTATCAAGAGGCCGCACCCACCACGAGCGACTCACGATGTAGTTCCGGCTCATGCCAACTCAGCGGCCACCATGGATAGTTCGCTGGTTGACGCCGATGATCCGGTCCCCGTTCTCGTCGCTGGTCTCCAGCACGTCGGCGGCGAGGCCGATGCCCGCGACGTTGGCAAGCACTGCCGGAGGGCCGACCGCCAGCGCGATCTGCCGGGCCACGTCGCCCAGAGAGCGGGCGTTCCTCAGATCGGCGCGGAAGACGGTGGCCTTGGCTCCGGTGTCGGACGGCCGTGTGGCGGTGTCGGCCAGGCCGGGTTCGTCGACGTCGATGAGGACCAGAGGCCGCTGTTGGCGTCGGCGGCACCGCGGTGCGGCCGCTCTGGTCGGGATGCGGCTCGCGTTCAGCCTGTCGTGGCGGAGTTTTGCCAGGGCAGGGGGCCGCAGACACCTACGAGTCGTCAGGCCGAGGATCCGCTGTCGATGACCAGGTCGGCGCCTACTACCGCGCCGGCCACAGGCGAGGCGAGGTAGAGCACCGCGGCCGCCACTTCTTCGGCCTCCGCGACCCGGCCGAGCGGGTTGCCTGTCTTAACCCGCTCGGCACGGTCGGCCTCGGTCTCGCCGGGCAGCAGCGACATGGGAGCGGCGGAGGCGCCGGGGCTGACCGCGTTGATGCGGATGCCCTGGTGGATGTGGTCGAGAGCGGCGGCGCGGGTCAGCGCGGAGACCGCTGCCTTGGAGGTGATGTACGCGGCGCCGTTCGGGATCCGCAGGTGGGCGCCCAGGATCGAGGAGATGTTGACGATGGCGCCGCCGCCGTTCTCCTTCATGTGGGCGATCTCGTGCTTCATGGCCAGCCAGACGCCGGTGACATTGGTCCGCAGCACCGCTTCCCAGTCCTCCTCGCTGACCTCGCCGACGGGTACGGTGCCGCGGAGTATCCCGGCGTTGTTGACCGCGATGTCCAGTCCACCGAAGCGGGTGACGCTCTCGCGTACGAGGTTCTGGAGCTGGCCGGAGTCGGTGACATCGGCGGTGACGGCGGCGGCCTTGCCGTGCGCGGCCTCGATGAGGCCGACCGTCTCGTCCAGGGACGCCGCGGTGCGTCCCGCGGCGACCACGGATGCGCCCTCGGCGGCGAAGGCGAGCGCGATCGCGCGGCCGAGGCCGGAGCCTGCGCCGGTGACGAGGACGGTCTTGCCGGTGAAGCGGTTCATTTCGGTGATTCCCTTGAGTGATGGACTACTTGGTGCGGTGTCTCATTGGTGCGGTGTTTCAGGAGAGGGGCCGTGGCGGCGAGGGCTGCCAGGGGGCGAGGCGTCGCTGGGGAGCGTGGGCAGGACGGCGAAGAGGACGGTTGGGAAATTTTGTAGCGGTGTCACCACGCCGCGAGCCCGGCCTGCTTTGAGTGCACGCCCTCGGTCTGTGCCGTTGGTTCTGGTGCTCAGTGGAGTGGGTGGATTCCTGGCCGCTGGTTTTCAGGGAAGCTGGGGGTAGAGCGTCGAGACGCCCCCCGACAGTGCGGCCTGTGCCTGGTGGGCGGCGTCGTCCGCGAGGATCTCGTAGGCGCCGGCGGCGATGCCGTCGATGGCGATGCGGGCGATGTCGGCGGGGTCGGACTTGGGCGCGTCGACGGCCCGGGCCATGTCGGTGTCCATGTAGCCGACGTGCAGGCCGGCGACGCGGATGCCCTGGTCGGCGAGTTGGAGGCGCAGGGTGTTGGTGAGTGACCACTGTGCGGACTTGGCGGCGCAGTAGGCGCCGGCCTCTGGGAAGCTGAACCAGGACAGGCCCGAGAGGATGTTCAGGATCGCGCCACCGCCGCTTGCTGCGATCTGGGGTGCGAAGGCCCGGACCACCGAGAGAGTGCCGAAGTAGTGGGTGTCCATCTCCAGGCGGATGTCGTTCAGGCCGGCGGCCAGTAGATCGGCCCCGGTGGAGGACCCTGCGTTGTTGATCAGGACGGTCACGTCGCCGGTGGCTTGGGCGGCGGCCGCGACGGAGGCGGGGTCGGTGATGTCGATCGCGATTGGCTTGGCGCCGGGCAGGTCGACTTGGTCGGGGTTGCGGGCGCCGGCGTAGACCGTGGCGCCGCGGCTGAGCAACTCGGTGGCGAGGGCCCGGCCCAGGCCCCGGTTGGCTCCGGTGACGAGGGCGGTGCTGGTGGAGAGGTCCATGAAAAGCTCCTCGCGATGTGGGAAGGGCGCTGTGGCGGCGCATGGGCTGCGCCTGCTGATGGGCTCCCTCGAGCAATTAAATTACGATCATAATTCTATAGACCCGGTGACCGCAAGACAAGGAGGCGGCCCGCGCCCTCGTCGTGTCGGGCTTCGAGGTGATCGGAACCGCTCGTAACACCGCGCGAGTCACCGCGCTCCCGTGACGTGCAATGTCGGTTGCGGTTCGTGTTAGAGCACCAGTGCGGAGGCGAGCGCGGGGCCGATCGCGCCGCCGAGGAGGTAGAGCAGGGTGAACAGCCCGATCGCTGTCGGCTTGTCCTGTTCGGGCATGGAGGCTGTGGCCGCGATGACCTGGGTGGCGTTGGCCGAGGTCGCGGCGAACAGCGCCAGGAAGATCCCGGCCAGTAGGAGAACCGGCGCACTCGCGAGGACCGCGGCGAGTACGGCGGCGGTCCCGGCTGCGACGAGGGCGATCCGTACGTTCGTGCGGGAGAGGCGGGCGGCGATGGAGGTGAATCCGAGGGTGGTGAGCGAGGCCAGGACCATCGCCATGAGCTGTCCGGTGGCGGCGGTGTCTTTGGTCCAGTGGGCGCGGGTGATGAGCAGCTGGGGGATAACGAACAGCAGGGTGAAGTACCCCGCGGAGAGAGCGAGTGTCAGGCAGGTGGCGGTCTGGAACCGCGTGGACCGGATTGTCGTCATCGGCACATAGCCGTCGGGGCGGCGGCGCGTATGGATGATGAGCACGGTGATCGAGATGGCCGTTGCTGTCAGGGCCGGCAGCGGGTTCGAGGCGACCATCACGACGCTTCCGGAGAGCACCCACTGTGCGGACTTGGCGGCGCAGTAGGCGCCGGCCTCCGGGAAGCTGACCCATGACAGGCCGGACAGGATGTTCAGGATCGCGCCACCGCCGCCCGCCACGATCTGGGGTGCGAAGGCCCGGACCACCGAGAGGGATCCCGCGACCGCTTCCACCCGGGCCGGTCGATGGGCAGGGGCCCTGTATCCGTTTCCGAGGGGCCGCTTCCGTCATGGGGGCTCATCCGACAGGCCGGTGGTGGTACCGGCCTGTCGGGGGCGCTTTCGGTCAGGCGAGGTTCTTGGTGAAGAACTCGTCGAACCTGTCGAAGGGGATGAGGTCTTTGCGGTCGTACAGGTCGACGTGGTCCGCGCCTGGGACGATTACGAGGTCGATGCTGTCGGGTGCCTTGGCCTGGATGTCCTCGGAGTAATAACGGGAGTGCGCCTCGGCGCCTGCCACCAGGAGGGCCTTGCGGGGTGCCAGCATGTCGAGGTTCGTCGCCAGCTGGAAAGCGAAGAATGACATCGGCGTGGTGCCGGTGAATGCGGTGGTGGAGTTGATCGAGCGCGGGTGGTAGCCGCGCTCGGTGCGGTAGTAGTCGAAGAAGATCGCCGTGATCGGGTCGGCGTCTGCCGGGAGGGTCTCGGGAAGGACGCGGTTTGTGGGGGCGACGTTGCCGTGGTCGTCGAAGGGGACCTCGTGTGAGAGTCGCGCGTAGGTGCCGTTCTCGGCGTCGATCCAGCGCTGCCGGCTGAGGTGGTCCACGACCTTCTGGCGCTGCTCACGTGTGTAGTAGTCCTTGTGGCCGCGGGACATGCTGCGCGACATGTCGTACATCGAGGCCGTGGCGACCGCCTTGATACGGCTGTCTGCAGCCGCCGCGGTGAGCGCCATAGCACTCAAGCCGCAGACGGCCTGCGCGCCGATCCGCTTGCGGTCGACGATCTTCTGCAGGCCGAGGAAGTCGACGGCGGCGCTGTAGTCCTCGGTGTAGATGTCTGGCGAGGCCACGTCGCGCACCGTGCCGCCGCTCTCCCCGGAGAAGGAGGGGTCGAAGGCAAGGGCGACGTAGCCGCGACGGGCGAACTCGTTGGCGTAGAGCCCCGAGGACTGTTCCTTGACCGCGCCGATCGGGCCGCTGACCACCAGGGCGGGCAGCTTGCCCCTGGCGTTCTTCGGCACGTAGAGGTCCGCAGCGACCTCGATGCCGTAGCGGTTCTTGAACCGCACGGAGGACCGCTTGACGTTCTTGTCCAGCGCGAAGGTGTAGCCGCCCTTGTCCGTGGCCTTGCCCTGTCCTGTAGCGCCCGCGGCGCGGCTCGTCTCCGCACCGAAGGAGGGCACAGCCGCGACGGAGGCGGCGGCGGTGGCGGCGCCGGTAGAGGCGATCAGTCCGAGCGCTTTACGACGTTCCATGGAGGCGACCTCATACTCGATCGGTGGAGGAAAGGGCGCAACGGTCGGTGATCTCGTGACCGAGGCGCGATTTCAGGAAACCGCTTCTGCGCCAGGCGTGGCAGGTCGCATTTATAGGGGGTACAAGCTCGACCCCCCACCCCGCGGGGCGTGTGTCGTAGCGAGGAAGGCGCAGCACACCGACGCCTCGGCCAGGCCGCCACCATGTCCGAGAGCGGCCCAATTGGTGCAGGCGCCTCGGGCGGACGGCGTCCTTACTGGAGGAGTACCGAACCGGGCGCGGACGAGCGCTGAGCGACAACGAACCGCGACTGCTTCCACGAGGCCCAGTGGCGACGATGCATCGCCGCAAAATCTTGCCACGGCCTGGCCCGCGCCATCTGCCACGGTGGCCGGGGGCGTCCACCGGCAAGATCCTGAAGCGTGAACTCGCCTGACGGCGACGCCAGTTGTGTCCGACGTGTGTTCCCTTCGGGTTCTCCTTGCGGGCGGCCCGGAAGGAGGTGTGCACCGAGAACCATGGTCTTGACTCTGGGGCCGCGGCCGCGCGCCAGAACGGGCCCGCCCCCGGGGCCGACCGGCTTGCCCTCTACAGGGCCGTTGCGCGCCTGGCGGAGGAACGCAGCGCATTCGTAGGAACATCAGCAGGCTCGCGGCGTGCCGTAAACAGTAGTTGATCAGTGCCAGGCACTCAGTGAAAGCCCCACACACACGAGTGGATCATCCCGTGCGGTCCTTCGACGGATCTGGTTGATCAGGCGCTTCGACGTCGCGCACGCAGTTGCCGGGGGGATTCGCCGTACCACCGTCGGCAGGCCCGCGTGTAACTGCTGGTCTCCGAGTAGCCGAGCATGGTCGCGATCCGGGAGATCTGCATGCCGGTGGCGGAGAGGTCCCAGGCCATGTCGCGCCGCACGTCGTCGAGGATCTCCTCGAAGGACGTGCCCGACTCGGCGAGCCTGCGCTGGAGCACCCGCGGGTGCAGGGACATGGCCCTCGCGACCGCGACCAAGTCGGCGTGGTTGACGACCAGAAGCCGCTGAGTCACACCGCGCACGTGATCGGCGACTGCCAGGTCGGGCCGCATGCCGGCGAGGTAGTTCTCGGCCAGGGCCAGTGCTGCCGCGTCCCGGCCGCGGATCGACTGGGTCAACGCGTAAGGGGGCAGGTGAATGGAGTTCACCTCCCGCTCGAACTCGACGGGAGATCCGAACATCTCGCGATAGCTCGCCATGGGCGCTATACGGCGGTGCTGCAGTGTGACCCGGAGCGGAACGAAGCTCTCCCCGAGCATCAGCCGGAACGCGTCCATCGCGATACCGAGGCCCTTCTCGATCATCTGGTCGCGATGAGCGAGTCGTCGCAGGTTCGTCGAGAACGTGAAAATCGCCGCGTCCGGTTCGCGGATCAACTCGGTGGAGTCGGGAGGCGCGAGGTGATGCAGGCAGCGCGAGACCCCGTCGATGGCCGCCTCCACAGTTTCCGCGTTGCGGATGATGACCGCGACGGGACCCAGCAGTTGGATGCCCTGCCTACGGGCCAGGCGCATCCCGAAATCGGGGCAGCCGAGTTCCTGGGCCGCGTCCCCGATCACGGCGGCAACCGAGGAGTACGGGAGGAACGTGTCGTAGTCACCGGCGGCCCTGGGGTCGACGCCATGCGCGCGCATCAGGGCGTCGGGGTCGCCGCCGAGACTGGACACCAGATCGGCGACGTTGAGGAGCGCGAGACCACGGATCAGGTCGGCCACAGTCGCCAAGTGTCAACTAATAGTCGCATCAAGACAAGTTCTGGAGTCTTGCTCGGTGCCAGCATCCTCATCGACGTCACCTCGTCAGCGTGACGATCTCCGGCTTCGAGGAAGCAGACAGAGCCATGCAAAACCACGTTCATGCAGGACAAACCCTTGTCGCCGGCGATCGCTGCGACGCCGGCGCGAGGAGCAGTTCATGTCGATGAAGGCAGTCGTCATGGTCAACAGCGGCCTTGAGGTCGTCGAGGCGCCGCTCCCGCAGCCCGGCCCCGGCGAGGCCCTCGTCAAGGTCCTGGCGGCCGGAATCTGCGGCAGTGACCTGCACTGCGTCACCCATGGCGCCCAGCTGCTGGACAGCGCCAGGGAGGCAGCGGGAGTCGAGCTGTTCAAGCTGGACGAACCGGTCGTCCTCGGCCACGAGTTCTGCGCCGAGATCGTTGAGTACGGCCCCGGCTGCCGGGAGACACTCGCCCCCGGCAGCCGCGTCGTCTCGGTACCGTTCCTCCTGCGGCCGGAACCCGTCACCCTCGGCTTCGGGGGACCAGGTACTCCCGGTGCGTACGCCGAGTACATGCTCCTGTCGGAAGACCTCCTGGTTCAGGTGCCGGACCACGTCCCCGACGACATCGCCACCCTCGCCGAACCCCTCGCGGTCGCCCTGCACGCGGTCAACCGCGGCGGCTTGGGGCCCGACGACGTGCCGGTCGTGATCGGCTGCGGTCCCATCGGTCTCGCGGTGATCGCGGTCCTGAAGATGCGGGGCATCGGGCCGATCGTGGCGTCGGACTTCTCGCCGTCGCGCAGGGCGATGGCCGCCGCCCTCGGCGCCGACGTCGTGGTCGACCCGCGTGAGACGTCGCCCTATGAGTCCTGGCAGGAGGCCGCCGCCTCCTCCGACGCGACGCGGTGGGGCCGCCAGACCTCGATGTTCCCCGGCGGGGGTCTGCGTCCGTCCGTCGTCTTCGAGTGCGTCGGTGTCCCCGGCATCATCCAGCAGATCCTGGCCGGAGCCGCGGCCTGCTCCAAGGTCGTGGTCGCGGGCCTGTGCATGGTGCAGGACTCCTTCTACCCGAGCTTCGCGATCATGAAGGAGATCGACCTGGCCTTCTGCCTCTCCTATACGCCCGAGGAGTTCGCCCAGGCATTGGGGCACATCTCCTCCGGGGAGCTGCAGGTCGAGGCGTTCATCACCAGCCGTGTCGCACTCGACGACGTGCCCGAGGCCTTCGCGAGGCTGGCCGATCCCGAGAAGGACGCCAAGATCATCGTCCTTCCGTGACCTGATCCGAGCCGAGCCGCTCTCCCGCCGACTGACCGCGGCACCTGAGAAGAAAGCAGGCACCCGTCATGACCGCCGAACTGAACGCACACAAGGTCCCCGTCCTCTCACTCCCGCAGACCGAGCTGCTCACGGTCAACGTGAACGAGATCCCCGTCCTGAAGGACTCCCTGGGCCCCGGCATCGACTTCCAGCCGCTGTTCCTCGACCCCGAACTCGGAGTGTGGGTGATTATCGGCACCTTCGCCCCCGGTGTGGAGCTGCCCATCCACCTCCACACCGGTCCGGTGCACGGTTACACCCTGAAGGGAGAGTGGATCTACAAGGAGTACCCGGACCAGCCGCAGACCGCCGGGTCCTATTTCTACGAGCCGGCCTCCTCGGTCCACACCTTCAAGGTGCCGGAGACGACCACCGAGCCCACCGTCGTGCTGTTCATCGTGTACGGCGCCAACGTCGGCTTCACCGACGAGGGCCAGTTCCACTCGGTCCTCGACGCCGTCACCGTCCGGAAGCTGACCGAGGACTGCGCACGCGCCCAGGGCCTCGGCGCCATCACCTACCTGACCGGTGGCACGGCGAAGTTCAGCGACGCGTAACAAGGCACGGCGGTGCGGGCAGCGAGCCACAGCGGCGACCGACGTCCGCGCACCACCTCCGCCCGGGGGCGGTGCGACGGGACCGAGTCGCCCCCGAAGGAAAGTGTTTCGCACGCAAGAGCGACATGGAGGCCGCCAATGCCCCTCTCCGAATGGGAAGAGTGCACCGTCCGGGTCGACGGACAGCGCATCCACCTGCGGATCGCCGGTACATCCGGCCCCATGGTCCTGATGGTCCACGGCTTCCCCCAGTGCTGGTACTCGTGGCGGCACCAGATGGACGCGCTGTCCGGTGCCGGCTATCGCGCCGTGGCGATGGACCTGCGGGGATACGGCCGATCGTCCAAGCCCGCAGAGGTGGCCGCATACCGGATCACCGAGTCGGTCGCGGACTGTGTCGGCGTGGTCGAGGCACTGGGCGAGTCGAGTGCCGTGATCGTCGGCCACGACTACGGGGCCCCGGTGGCATGGGTATCGGCATGGACCAGGCCCGACATCTTCAGCGGTGTCGTGGCGCTGAGCCAGCCGTTCGGGGGACGAGGCCTGGCAGGGCTGCCGGGCAACCCGTTCGGCGAGCGGCGCCCGAGTGAGGTCGCCCGCGAGCTGGCGGGCCCCGACATGCTGTTCTATCAGGAGTACTTCTCCCTTCCGGGGGGCGTTGCGGAGCAGGAGATCGAAGCGGACGTGCGGTCGTGGCTCATCAGCGGCCTCTACACCCTCTCCGCCGACCACCCCCTGCCGCCCGAGCTCGTCGGCGTCGACCTCACAGCGCTCCCGCCGGACATCCTGCGGGACTTCGTGCGGAGTGCCATGTGCGTACCGCGGACGGAAGGCTTCGGCGCACGGCTGGAACTGCCGGAGAAGCTGCCCGACTGGCTCGACCAGGGTGACGTGGACTTCCTCGTGGCCGAGCTCGAGCACACGGGGTTCACTGGGCCACTGAACCATTACCGGACCACTGATCTGAACTGGGAAGCCCTTGGAGAGTACAAGGACAGGCCGGTGACCGTGCCCGCGCTCTTCATCGGGGGCGACCGGGACGTGACGACGATCTGGAGTCAGGAAGCGATCGCCCGGATCGGCGAGAAGGTCAAAGACCTGCGGGGAGCGGTGATCCTGGCCGACTGCGGGCACTGGATCCAGCAGGAGCAGCCAGAGGAGGTCAACAGGGAGCTCCTCGCCTTCCTCGCCGGTCTCTGATCGGGCAGGGCTTTGGCCGGGTGGCAGTGGTGCCGGTAACCGTCGCCAGCTGCTCGGGCGCCCCTCGCGCCCTGGTTGGAAGAGGGGCGCTTGTCGCCAGCGAGGCTGCTCGCAGAAGGCACGCAACGTCGACCGATTCCATAGGCGCCATCGGTCAAGGCTGCACGAAGACCACGCCCACCTCCGGATGCCAGGGATGCCGGCGATCGCGATCGGAGATTGTCCGGGGCCGACCATCCTGCTATTGCATTATCATCGTAATTCAAAACGTTCAGGGAGCTGGCCATGACAGCAGACAGACCGCTTGCGCTCGTGACCGGCGCGTCCTCAGGTATCGGCAAGGCGACAGCGCACGCGCTCGCCGAGGCAGGGTTCGACGTGGTCGGGACGAGTCGCAAGGTGACCGCGGGAGATTCGCGCGGCGGCGTGACGTTCCTGAGTCTCGATGTCACCCGCGATGACTCGGTCGAGAGCGTCGTTCAGCAGGTGATCGAGAAGTTCGGGCGTATCGACGTCCTGGTCAACAACGCCGGGATCGGTGCCAACGGAGCCGCCGAGGAAATCTCCGCAGCCCAGGCACAGCGCATCTTCGAGGTGAACGTCTTCGGCCTGATGCGCATGACCAAGGCCGTCCTGCCACACATGCGCCGCCAGGGGAGGGGACGCATCATCAACATCTCCTCGGTGATCGGATTCGTGCCCAACCCGTTCATGGCCGTCTACGTCGCGACGAAGCACGCGGTGGAAGGCTACTCCGAGTCCGTGGACCACGAGGTCCGTGAGCAGGGCATTCGAGTCCTGCGCGTCCAGCCGGGGCCCATCAACACTCCGTTCGACGTCAACATGATGCAGGCCGACACCCCCCTGCCGATATACGCGCGGCAACGGGCCGTATTCGATGAGTTGATGGAGGAGCAGATGAGAAGTGGCGACGATCCCGCCGTCGTCGCCAAGGTGGTCGTCGCGGCAGCGACCGACCCGAAGCCGAAGCTGAGCTATCCCGCCGGCTCGATCGCCGCACGCGTGAGCGTGCTGCGGCGCATCGTCCCGGCCCGGGCCTTCGACAAGAGCGTCCGCAAACTCAACCGCATGACCAGCTGACGGCACAGAGCCGGGAACATGTGCGGATCGTGTCCTTCGGAATACTGGGTTCACGGGAATTGAGCACGAGCCTGAACTCTGGCCGTTGCTGAAGTCCGTCGGATGCGGCCGAGGTTACCAAGTCGCGTACTGCGCTTTCGAGTTCGAGTCGGGGTAGAAGTACGGTCCCGTGTGGTGGGCAGGAACCCGTCGAGGCGCCACTCCGCGCGGCATCGTCGTGCCGCGTGCGTAGGAGGCCCATCATCGTCGTCGGGGACGACCGCCAGTGCGCCCCGTTCTACAGCGACAGTAGGCATGACCGGACCACTCGGATTTTTTGACGAGCGCATGGCCGGCCTCGAACCCTGGCAGCGCGAAGGCTTCGATCCCTAGTCCAACCTGCGAACTGCTGCAGTCCCGCTTCACCGAAGTGATCCGGCCGGAGGCAGAGGCCGTCGTCCACGAACTGCACCGCCTCACCCAGGACTCCGACTACGCGGACCGTAGTATCGGCGTGATCATCCCGCGCCACGGCGACCTGACGCGACTGGTACAGAACCTCGTTGACCAGCGCATCGATGTGTCGGCCCGCGAACGTCACAGCATCCTGGTCGGCACACCCGAGCAGTTCCAGGGAGACCAGCGCGACGTCATTCTCCTGTCGATGGTCGTCGACGGAGCCAACGTCATCGCCGCAGCGTTGGGCATGGACGTGGTGCTGGCGCAACACGTCGTCGGAGTGACCCGCATGTTCTTACGGGGCCAGCAAAAGCTTTCCTCGCAAGCCTCCCTGCTCGAACGCCGTGTGCGCCGCTGCGGCGTTCGACAGCGGGTAGGTGCGGCAGAGCGGCACTGACAGCGTGCCGTCGGCCAGTTGCTCGGCGATCACGGCCAGTTGGTCTCCGTCCTCCTCGACGTAGCATTTGCGGGGCGTGATCTCGCGCTGCGGGCCGGGCTGTTCGTTATCCGTGATCGAGAGGAATTCGCCGCCGTCGCGCACGGTCGAGATCGTCTGCGGGAGCCCCGCGGTGTCGATGACGGCGTCGAACGCCTGCTGAGGAACGTCTGCACCGGGCGGATACACCGTGCGAACGCCGAGCGAGGTGAGATCGTCCTCGTCCGTGGCTCGGGCGAGGCCCGAGACCTCGTGCCCGGCCTGGACGAGCCACTGGACGGTGACCCGTCCCACCGCGCCGGCGGCCCCCGCGACGAGCACCTTCGCCCGCTCAGGCAGGTGCAGGTTGCTCAGGAGCTTGGCCGAGGTCAGCACGGTCAGGGGAGCTGCCGCCGCTGTCTCCAGACTGAGCCCGGCGGGTACCGGGGCGAAGAGCTCTTGCGGTGCGCTGACGAATTCCGCGTAGGTTCCGTGGAGGCGGGTCATCTGCTTGACCATGCCCATCACCCGGTCGCCCACCCGGAACCGGGAAACCTCTGAGCCGACGGCGTCGACGGTTCCCGCGACATCCCAGCCGAGCACGGCGGGGAAGGTGAGATCGAGTCCGGGGATGCCTCGTCGAGTCCAGATGTCCACCGGGTTGACCGCGGCGAAGGCCGTCTTCACCCGGATGTCGTGCGGCCCGGTCTGCGGGAGCTCCACGTCGGCGTAGGTGAGTTCGTCCGCTGGTCCGGTGCGGACGATGACTGCTGCTTTCATGCTGAGTTCCTTTCGGGGATCACCGTGAGTTCAGGGCGCTGATTTCGGGCTGTGCAGCGAGCAGAACACCAGTGCGGAGGCCGACGCGGGGCTGATCGCTGTGCCGAGGGGGCAGAAAGGGGTGAACACTGCTCGGGCACAGAGGCTGTGGCCCCGATGACCTGGGTGGCGTTGGAGGAGGTCTCGGCGAGTACCGCAAGGGTCCGGGCTGCTACGCGGACGATCCGCCGGAGATCCGGGCGGTCATGGAGGTAGATCCGAGGGTCGCGAGCGAGGCCAGGACTGATGCCGAGTTGGCGGAGCCGTGGTGGGCGGTGCCGAGGGACGCCGTTTCGCATCGGCCGATGCTGGGCTTGCCCATCTGCAGCGCGATCTCCCGCACGCGGTTCCCGGTCTGCTGTCGGCGTCGACCGCTCCACCGTCATTGCGTCGCGGGAAAGTTCGACCGGGTGACCGACAGCGGCGGTCGCCGCCGCGCGGCACTCTGCTGCGCGGCGGCGGCCTCATGTGCAGTGGTCGGGGTCAGGACTTGGTGACGACCACTTCGTAGGTGGGTGAGGCGGGCGGGTCCTGCGGCGTGGGGCGGGTGTCGAAGTGGGCGTTCACGGCGGCGAGCAGGTGGCCGAAGCGCGCCGCCGTGGCCGGGACGCCGTAGGCCGGGCTGGTGATCTCCTTCTCGAGGGTGCCGCTGCGCAGGTCGCCGCTGAGCTTGAAGCGGGAGATCTTGTTGTCGAAGCCCTGCACCACCCACAGGTCTCGGCCGTGGAGCACGAGGCCGTCGGCGTTGGGTGCCTTGACGCCCTTGATCACCGCGGAGGCCCCGGTGTCCGGGTCGACCGTGTAGATCCGCTGGTTCGCGAAGTGACCGACGATCAGCGTCTTGCCGTCGGGCGTGGCCTCGATCCCGTTGAGGTTGTACTCGCCGCTGAGCTCGGCGGCCGGGCCGGTGACGTCGAGGGTGCGGACCTGTCCCAGGGTGCCCTGCTTGCTGACGGGCACGAAGTGGAGCTTGGCCTGCGCGGAGTCGGTGAACCAGGCGCCGCCCGCGGTGAGGACCACGTCGTTGATGAGGCTGGTGGTGCCGGGGACGGCGAGTTGGAGGGTGGCGACCTCCGCACCGGTGGAGGTGCTGTACACGTAGGCCTGGCCGCTCTTGTCGCCGGCGACGAAGAGCAGGCCGTGGCGTGTGTCGGCCTTCATGCCCACTGCTGCCCGGCCGGCGGGGGCGTCGATGAAGCGTTCGGCGGTGCCGGTGCGGATGTCGCCGCGGTAGATGTCTCCGGCGTAGAGGTCGCCGGCGTAGAAGGTCGTGCCCTTGCCTGCGGCGATGCCCTCGGCGGAAGTGGCGCCGGGCAGCGTGATCACCTTGTTCTGTACGGCCGAGTGGTGGGCGGTGGCGGTGGCGGCGACAGCGGAGGTTGCCGTGTGGGAACCGGCGACGAGCAGTCCCGCTGCGAGGAACGTGACGGGTACGCCCTTCAGGACCCGGGCGGACGAACGCTTCCAGAGGATTGCGCGCATGCGATTTTCCTGTCGTGTGAGTTCGGGTGAGGCCTGGCCCCACCTGTCAGGTGGGGCGCGGATGCGCCCCTGCGGGGTGGCATCGGGTGTGTGTGCCGGCGCCGTGGCGGACGGGCCCGTGACGTGCAATGTCGGTTGCGGTTCGTGTTAGAGCACCAGTGCGGAGGCGAGCGCGGGGCCGATCGCGCCGCCGAGGAGGTAGAGCAGGGTGAACAGCCCGATCGCTGTCGGCTTGTCCTGTTCGGGCATGGAGGCTGTGGCCGCGATGACCTGGGTGGCGTTGGCCGAGGTCGCGGCGAACAGCGCCAGGAAGATCCCGGCCAGTAGGAGAACCGGCGCACTCGCGAGGACCGCGGCGAGTACGGCGGCGGTCCCGGCTGCGACGAGGGCGATCCGTACGTTCGTGCGGGAGAGGCGGGCGGCGATGGAGGTGAATCCGAGGGTGGTGAGCGAGGCCAGGACCATCGCCATGAGCTGTCCGGTGGCGGCGGTGTCTTTGGTCCAGTGGGCGCGGGTGATGAGCAGCTGGGGGATGACGAACAGCAGGGTGAAGTACCCCGCGGAGAGAGCGAGTGTCAGGCAGGTGGCGGTCTGGAACCTCGCCGACCGGATCGTGGCCACCGGCACATAACCGTCGGGGCGGCGGCGCGTATGGATGATGAGCAGGGTGATCGATATCGCCGTCGCTGCCAGGGCCGGCAGCGGGTTCGAGGCGAACATCACGACGCTTCCGGAGAGCACCGCGACCAGCAGCGCGCCCCCGGCGTCGAAACGGCCGATGCCGGCTGTGTCTGGTGCCAGGCGGCGGCTGACGACGGGTACGGCGATCAGCGTGATCGCCAGCATGGAGAGCGCGACGCGCCACGACAGGACGTCGGTGAGCTGGGTGCCGATCAGCGGACTGACCGCACCGAACAGCCCCATCCCGGCGCTGATGGCGCCGATCCTGCGGGCGCTGCCGGCCAGGGCGATGGCGAGCACGTTCAGGCCGGCTCCGCCGACGGCCTGGGCGGCCCGTCCGGCCACGGCCAGGGGCAGCCAGGTCGAGAACAGGACGATGACCGTGCCGGCGGCGACGAGCGCGGCGCTCGTGAAGAGCACCGTGTGCCTGCCGCGATGCCTCATGAGCGCGGCTTGCAGCGGTGTCGAAACCGCCAGGACGAGCGCGAACACGGTGGCGAGCCAGGAAGCGGTCGCGGCGGTCGTGTCCAGCGCGGTGCCGATGTCGTCGAGGATGAGCACCGTCGCGTTGTTCGCGGCGGCCACCGGCGACGCCATGAGCACGAGCCACAACACCGGCACCAGTGGCCGGGAGAGCTCCAGCGCGGGGCTCTGGCTGGACGTGTGTGAATGTGCGGGTGAGTTGTCCGTCATGGTCTCCGCGCCTTCGGGGTGCGGGCGGGGGCTTGTCCGGTCGCCAACCGCCGGCGCCCCCGCCCTTGAAAGGGCGGCAGGGCCAGGACCGCATTCTCGGTGCTGACCCTGCGCATCGGGTGTTACCAGGGCAGGATCTGCTCGTCCTGGTAGAAGGCGCCGGTGCCCGCATCGGCGGGCAGGTTGACGACGTGCTTGATGCTGGCCGCGCCCTCCGCGAGGGGACGGCCGCCCTCACCACCGAGGTCGCTGGCCGTCCAGCCCGGGCTCGCGGCGTGGACGGTGATCCCGTCCTCGGCGAGCTCCGCGGCCAGCGAACGGGTCAGCGCGTTCAGAGCCGCCTTGGACGCACCGTAGGCAGGAGTGGCCGCCCCCATGCGCGCCAGCGACGCCGCCTCGCTGGACACGTTGACGATGCGGGCACCCTGCGCCTTGCGCAGCAGCGGCAGCATGGCCTGAGTGACACGCCAGGTGCTGAAGAGGTTGATCTCCAGCGCGTCCTGCACCACACCGAGATCGGCGGTGGACGCCTGCTGGGCGTAGTCGAAGATGCCGCCGACGTTGTTGACCAGCACGTCAAGACGACCGTGCTCGGCCTCAACCTTCTGCGCCGCGGCCTTGACGCTCGCCGGGTCCGAGGCGTCGAGCTGGACCGGGTGGGTGTCGCCGCCGATCTCTGCGGCTGCCTGAACTGCGGCATCGCCGTTGCGGGCGCTGAGCAGCACGGTGTCGCCGTCCGCGGCGAACTGGGCGGCGAGCTCGCGGCCGATGCCGCGGTTCGCGCCGGTGATGAGGATGACGCGTGACATGACTGTGTCTCTTTCCTGGCGGGGGGTATTGGGTGGGGGCCGGCCGGTACGGCCGCTGATGCGGCGCCCACTACGGACGCGCCCTCGATCACCACCTTGGTTCCGCGAGAGCACAATGTCAAACAATCAGGTCCAGAAATCTGCTAGAGTTCAACATTATGGAATCCGAGACGTCATCCGGCCGCGTGCTCCAGTCCGTGCAGCGGGCCTTCGATCTGCTGGAACGCATCGCGACGCATCCCGAAGGCGCGCGATTGAGCGAACTTGCCGACGGCGCCGGCCTCAACCGCAGCACCGCACACAATCTGCTCGCCTCCCTCGAAGGGCTCGGCTACATCACCCAGGACAAGAAGGGCGCCGCCTACCGGCTGACCGGCAAGCTCAACCGCCTGCTGCGCCTGGACGCCGAGGCAGAACACGCCCTCCGCGCCCGCATCAGGCCCGTGCTCAAGAACGTGAGCCAGGCATCGGGCGAGTCCACCTTCCTCGCGTTCGCCACCGGCACCGACTACCTGTGCGTGGACGCCGTGCAATCGGACCAGCCCCTGCACCTCGCAGTCAGACCCGGCGAGCGAAAGTCACTGATCGGCGAGGCGCTCGGCCACGCCCTGCTCGCAGCCGACGCCGACCTCGCCCACTTGGTCCGCGCCGAAGACCCGGACCGATGGGAACGCCACGCACAGGAAATCGCCGACGCCAAGCACCACGGCTTCGCCCTCGACCTCGACAGCCAGCAGGCAGGCATCTCGTGTGTCGCCGTCGCGGTCACCCCACGCGCCGCGATCGCCGTCGCCGGGCCCACCAGCCGCCTCCCGGAATCACGCCTCATCACAATCGGCCAGAAGATCCGCGAGGCACTGGACAAAGTGCGACCGGCCAACCAGGAATGGCTGTGACCCTGAACTACTCGAAAGCGGAAAGCCAGCGCATGTGAGAGGGCGCCGGGCCTTACGGCCTAATCAGTCCGGTGGTCTGGGCGCAGGCTCTTCTTCGGTGCGCCCAGACCACCCCCGGCCGGATTGAGGTCGGGGTGTAGGTCGGGAAGCGGAAGACCGTCAGCCAGGGCCGTTTGCCGATCAGCTCGCGCATAGCGGCGTCGACGTGGTAATCCGGGTTCTTCCGGCACACTGGTGACCGTGCTGCAACTCGGCCCCCGCTCTGGTGCATTGAGCGGAAGGCATCGCTGAACGCGGTTACGCGCAGGCCTTCTGTCGCCCTCGGTGGGCGCGCATGGGTATCCCATGTTTCGGTGAAGCGGGCGTGCCGTGAGAGCGCCTGGACGGTCTTCGGATCATCCTGGCCTGGTCCGCCGGATTTGCTGATCGGGCCGGCCCCACGCAGGAGGTGCGCACGAACCCGCAGAGGCGCTCACTCCGCGCGGTGTCGACGCGCCCTGTGCGTAGGAGGCGCCCTGCTGTGGCACCTACCAGTCGTGAGGGTCCATCTCCCCCCGCCGCTGTGCCGCAATGACGGTCGCGCACTGCTGTCTGAAGTTGGGCGACCTGACGTGTCCATTTCCAGCCATGGGGAGGGATTCGTCAAACGAGGCACCAGTGTCGCGGTGAATCGTATGATGCGTCAGAACCGCATGCGGGTGGGGTACTTGAGGCGGTTACAGCCGCCTGTGTCGTCGAGGGCGCGGGCCTCATCGCTCGGGGGATGTCGGTGTACCTTGCCTGTCTGTTTGCGGAGAACTTCCGGATCTTCGGCGCGGCGCCGCAGAAGGAAGGCGACAAGGATGCCAGCCTGAGCCTGGACTTCGGTCCCGCCACGAACGTCCTCGTCGGCGAGAACGACAGCGGCAAGACGGCCATCATCGACGCGATCCGCCTGTGCCTGCTGACGACCGCGGCTGACTTCTACCGCATCACACGCGACGACTTCCACGTCGGACCCGGCGGCCGCGCGGGCACTTTCAAGATCACCTGCGGGTTCAAGGACCTCACAACGGAAGAACAGGCCGTCTTCCTTGAGTTGCTCACCACGGACGAGGAGGGCAACGTCGCCCTCTACGTCACCGTCAAAGCGGAGTTGATGGACCCGCTGCGTCCCCACCGCGTCGCGATGACCACCCGCACCGGCCGCGATGGGGAGGGGCCAGCCCTGGACGGTGCCGCACGTGAACTGCTGAAGGCCACCTACCTGCGGCCCCTGCGGGACGCGGAGGCGGAGTTGCGCTCCGGCCGCGGATCACGGCTGTCGCAAATCTTGGCCGGCTACCCGGCCATGCGCGCACAAGGTGAGGACGACTTCGACGAGGAGAGCGGCAGCGCCTCCACGTTGGTCGGCATCCTGCGCCGCGCGGAACGGCACATCAGCGACAACGAGGCCATCAAGACGGCCCGGGACGACATCAACACCGGTTACCTGCAGAAGTTCTCCATCGGCTCCGACGTCCTGCGCGGTGAGATCGGCGTTGCGGGTGATGCGACGCTCGCCCGCGCGCTGGAGCGGTTGGAGCTCACGCTGTTCGCGGGTACGGGGGAGTGGACCAGACACGGTTTGGGTTACAACAAACGCCCTGTTCATGGCGGCCGAACTGCTCCTGCTCGGCAACAGCGTCATCGCGCCCCTGCTGCTGATCGAGGAACCCGAAGCCCACCTCCACCCGCAGCTCCAGACCCGCATCATGGACCTCCTGCGGGATCGCGCCGAGACCGCGAACACAGTGGAGACGCCGCCGGTCCAGGTCATCCTCACTACCCACAGCCCCAACCTGGCCTCGGCCATTCCGGTCGAACATCTCACCCTCGTCGCCCGCGGATCCACCTTCCGCCTGGCACCGGGACTAACCAAGCTCGATGAGGGCGACTACGCCTTCCTCACCCGCTTCCTCGACGTGACCAAGGCCAATCTGTTCTTCGCCCGCAGCGTCGCCATCGTCGAGGGCGACGCCGAAGCCATCGTCCTGCCCGCTCTCGCACAGGCGGTCGGCCGGTCGTTCAGCGAATGCGGCGTCAGCGTCGTCAATGTCGGCGGCGTCGGCCTCTTCCGCTACAGCCGGATCTTCCAACGCGAGGGCGAGCAGATACCGGTCGCCGTGGCCTGCATCCGGGACCGGGACCTGGTTCCCGCCGGTACCTCCGCGGAGATGCGCAAGAAGCTGAAGTGCTCGGTGGAGATGACCAAGCAAGAGATCGAAAAGCACGTCGCAGGGTTGAAAGAGGAGGACAGCGGCCACGTACGCACCTTCGTCTCCGACCACTGGACGCTGGAGTACGACCTGGCCGCCGGCTCCTGGGCCATGGCGACCCTGATGCACCAGGCCGTTCGTGCCGCTGTCGCCTCCAAGACTGCCTGGCCCACCGCGGACAGACTCGCCGACCTGGACCGACTGGCGCAGGAGGAGGTCAAGAAGTGGCGAGAGAGCAACGTTCCCCTGGAAAAGGCGGCCTTGGACATTTATGAGCCGCTGCGCATGGGTCGGGGCAGTAAGCCGATCGCCGCCCATCACGCGGCCCGGCTGCTGCAGAGCACGCCCGTGACCGATGAAGACCTGCCGCCCTACCTCGTGGCCGCCTTCACATACCTGTGCAGCGAGGTCTGAGCGATGACATCCCTCTACGCCCCCGACGCCTTCATCAAGGACAAGGTCGAAGCCCTCGCTCAACAACTCGGCCTCGACCTGCCCCACCAGGGACAGTGGAACTTCATCCAGAGCCTGGAATCCCTGGACCTCCAGGCAGCTCCCGGCTCGGGAAAGACCAGCCTGATCGGTCTGAAGCTAGCCCTCCTGGGCCAGGCATGGGCTTCGCCCACACGCGGCATCTGCGTCCTGTCCCACACCAACACAGCCAAGGACGAGATCACCCACCGGCTCACCGCCACACCGGCGGGACGCCGCCTGCTGCAGTACCCGCACTTCATCGGCACAATCCAGGCCTTCACCAACACCTTCCTCGCCCTGCCCGCCCTACGGTCCCGGGGCATTGAAGTCCAGACCGTCGACGACCAGGCCTACGCGGACGAAGCCCTCCGGCTTCTCGAACGTCACCCGCGGTTCCGGAAGCTCAGCACCGCACTCGGGCACCGCACGAACGGCCCCGCACTCGTCGCTGAGGCCCGCTACGTCTGCGACGGCGGACACCTGATCGCGACAGGACCTGACGGCACTCCTCCCTTCAAAGCATCCAGTGACAGCGGCCAACAATTCGCCGCGCTCAAGGAAGTGCTCACCGAGCGAGGCGTCTTCCGCTATCACGACATGTTCGCCCTCGCCGAGCACCACCTCTTTCATCACCCCCAGCTCGCGCTGGCCGCCGCCCACCGCTTCCCCTTCGTCCTCCTGGACGAAATGCAGGACACCAGCGACCTCCAGCAACGCCTGCTCGACAAGGTCTTCGGCCCGCCGGGCACGGTCGTCCAGCGCGTGGGTGACATCAACCAGCGCATCTTCGCCGACGCACCGGATGCCGCACAGCCCTCGTCGTTCCCCCTGCCGCACGCCGCCCAACTCCCCGTCAGCCGCAGGTTCGGCAGCAAGATCGCAGCACTCGCCAGCGACCTCACGGTCCACCGCCGCCAACGCATCGACGGCGCCGGCCACGACGGGACCGTCGCCCTCCTGCTCTTCGACGACGACACCGTCGCGGAAGTGGTACCGGCCTTCGAACGGATGGCAGCGGCCGCGGTCCCCCGCCAGCTGCTGCTGGACAACCCGCCCCGCGTCCTGGGCGCCCGCCTCACGCGGGGAAGCGCCAAGGCCTTTCCACAATCCCTCTCCTGCTACGTACCCGGCTTCACCAGCACACCGGTCCAGACAACCGGCAGTCTCATCACGACGGCACGCGCCGCCCAGGCCCAGCGGCAATCCGGCGACAACCACGCAGCGATCACACTCCTGTGGAACGCAATCCGTGACGTAGCCCGACTCGCCAGTGTCGGCGGTCTGCCCCCACTGAGGCGACTGGACCGAGACCCGGCCACCGCCGGAGGCAGGGCACGCCTGCTTCTGCACGATCTGCTGACGAGCCCTCTCAATAGCCACGTCGAATGGGCAGTCCTCACCGCCCGGCTTCTGCGGCTGCTGCCGGACCTGACTCACAGCCCCATGAAAGGTGTCTCCCGTCTCGCAGATCCCCTTGCCCACATCCCGTACATCGCCCAGCCAGCGCCCGTGCTCGATGCCTCGGCTGATGCCGACCACGGTGTAGTGGCATCGGTTGCAGGATCGATCCAGAGCGCCAAGGGCGAAACCCACGCGGCCACACTCATCCTCGAATGCCTGGAACGCAGCGGCAAGAAGCACGACGTACACGAGGTCCTCGGACTCCTGAGCCGGCAACAGGACGCCTCCAAAGCCTTGGTCACGATCCAGCGCGCGGCACAACTCGTCTTCGTGGGCGCCACCCGACCCACCCACCTGCTCGCCTTCGCCGCGCACCGCACACGAGCCGAACCGTACATCGAGGCGATCACTGCTCGCGGCTGGTCCGTCCACGACATCCACGTCCACTGAGGGACTACTTGCTGCACCGCCAGGCCAGGCAGGTGGCCACGGCACGGAGCCGCCGCCCTCGCGGGCCGGGACGGGCCGAAATACGCCCTTGTGCCCCTCGGAAAGCCCGATCAGACATTCGCTTCGGGTGCGTTTTTGGGGGTTGCAAGTCTGCCACGAACGAACGGGAGAGTGCGGGGGGTAAGAGGAAAGGACATTGCTCGCCAATATCGCTATGTCTGGTTCGTGATGCCGGAACGTCCCGCGTCCCAAGAGCGCGGGAAAAGCATCGGCCGACCGGAATCTGAGCGGTCACGCTGAACGGTATGCGTCTGACTCTCGCGCGATTACTGCTGTCTCCTGTCACCAGCAGCCGTGCCGCCTGGGCGGCAGCCAGGAGCCGTGGCCAGCTTTCCTTCGATGCAGCATGGCGCCGAGAACGCCTGGCCAGACACCCTGATGAGCTGGTCTACCGCCTCCACGGACACCTCCCGCCACAGGGTCCAGAAGCCGGACGTGACACGGGACCTGTACACGGACAACCGGGCGCAGAACCAGGCCGCGAATACGAGAAGTGAAGCCATAGCCGTGCGCGGAAAGTGGCCCCTGATACAGGAGAAACATGTGCGACAGAAGGGAATGTATGCCTTTCGGTCATGTTTTCAATGGGGTGATTTCGCAGTCGGTGTGCGAGTGAGAATTCCTGACATGAATCGACGCGAGCCAGGGGGAGTTCATGTCTGACTTCAGTGCTCTGTCCGCACTGCTCGGTGCCGGGCTGCCGGCCACCTTCACGTTTCTCTACCAGCGCCTTGAGAACCTGCTGGAACGGCGAGGCGCTCCTGAAGCCGACTTGGCGTTACCCGTGCCGCTGCGGGGAGAGTTGGCGCTGCCGCTGACCGTCGGTGAGGAGCAACTCGCGGCGCATCAGGGAGAGCTGGAGCTACTGCGCGACGCTCTTGGCGCGTACCACCGCGGTGCAGCACCCGTCGACGCGGACAATCCCGAGCTCCTACGAATGCTGGGGCGGCTGCGCGGCAGGCTCGAGGACCTCTATGGGCAGCGGCTGACATTCCAGGGGGAGGAGGACCGGCAGCCTTCCGGTCCCTTCTCGCGACAGAAGATCCGCACTGTGCGCGGCCACGTCACCGGCATGCATGCCGACGACACCATCAGCGGACACGCGGAGACAGACCAGGACATCACCACTGTCGCCGAAGGCGCCACAGTCACCGGCATGCGCGCCCGGAACATCGGCAGCCCGCCCAAGCGGCCCCAGCGCTGAACCTCACTGCCCCGACAGCCTCAAGAAGGACCGCCTGTGACCTCCAGCGCCCCAACGCCGCAAACACCGGACGCCCTCCCGACCACTGCCCCGTCCCCCGTAGCACATCCCCTCACGGAGCCCGCTTCCGACGCACCGACGGCGTCATCCAACCCGCCCGAACCCAGCTGGCGGGAAGCCCCGCCCACCCCCGACTTCCCTGATGACGCCTCAACACCACACACTCCGGAGGAAGCGGACGCTCCCGCAGAACAAGAAACCCCTGAAGACCACGGCAGTTCCCAGGACGCCGACCTCCACGATGAGATCACCGAGCCCGGCTGGGCCGGACAGGTCAGCCAACGCATCGGCACGAACCGCGGCACCGTCATCGGCACTCTCATCGAGCAAGGATTCCGCCGGCTACGGGGTATTCCACTGCCCCCTGCGGAAGTCGCCGCGCAGTTGAAGACCTACGTCCGCCACGAAGACGACGACCAGGCCATTCACAAGATCCTGGACCAAAGGCCGGTCGTCGTCCTGACGGGACAAGACGGCACCGGCCGCTTCAGCACCGCCCTGGACGTACTGCGCCGTCGCGTTGGCGACACCATCCGCCAAGTGCGCCGGGAACCAGATGCGCCGTTCGACATGGCAGGACTGCAAGAGCCCCATACCGGATGGATCCTGGACCTGCGCGCGGAACAGCCCCCGGCCGGCTTCGGCCGTGAACTGGTCGAGGACGCAGACAAGCTGCCAGAGGGATCCTGTCTCGTCGTCCTGATGAGCACCACAGCCTGGGCCACATGCGGACGAGGAGCAGCGGAAATCGCCAGGCCCCTGGAAGGACCACCACGCAAGGACATCCTGGGCAGGCAACTCAAACAGGCGCCCTTCGCCATTGACATCAACGACTGGCTCTCATCCGAGCCCATCAGCGGAGGCATCGCCTCCCTCCTGCCGGCGCAAGTGGCCGCCTGGGCGAACGCCATCATCACCACCGAGGACATCGAACGCCGCAAAGGCCGCCCCGCATCCGACGGATCGCCCGACACTGACTACTTCAAAGCCCTGGTCCGGGAAGTAGTCAAGGCTGCAGAAGACTGGCGCACCGAGCTTCTCAACTGGCACAACACCCACAGCGACAGCGCCTACCGCAACTACCTCTTGGCGGCCGCTGTACTGGAGGGAGCGAGCTCGGACAAGATCTACAAGGCATCCGGCAGCCTGGCCACGGCGCTCAACGAGAAGTCCGAGCCCCGCAGTGGCCAACAGGGGCTGGGCGTCGTCGCGCTGACACACACAGCCAACGCCGATCTGCAGCCCGACGGCACCATCCGCTTCCGGTACCACAACTACGCCGAAGCGGTCGTCGACTACTTCCTCGACGACCGACCCCACCTCCTCGAAGAGTTCACCCGCTGGACCGCTGCCCAAGTCACCACCCTGGGCGAAGCAGACCTGACCGCACCACTGGCCCAGCGTGTCAGCCACTGGACCGTGCACTACACCGCACGCCACCGCAGGACGAGCCTCCTGCGCTCCCTGGCCGAGCAATGGTCCTCCTCGCACGCCGACGCCGCATGCGACCTGCTGGTCCTCGCCGCAATCGACGACCACGCCGGCGCACTGGCCCGCAACGCCTACCGGCGATGGGCCAACGAGACGGACACGCTCAGCACCGACTTCAAAGTCGTCCTCATCCGGGCCGTCCAGCGTCTCGCCGCTATCTACCCGACCAGCATGCTGAGCAGAATCGCTGAACTGGCCACCCCTGCACAGCAGAACGCTGTCCACAGTGACAAAGTCACCGCTGCCATCAGCCAGGCCCTCAACGCCCTGTGGGACCAGGACGACCAACGATCAGCCATCCACAAGCAGCTCACCCAATGGGCTGCTGACCACCGCAAAGCCCAGCAGGCGGCAGCGCAAAGCACGTTCGCTCACCTCGCCACCCGCGGCACGCCTAACGGACCCGCTCTCCTGACAGACAAGCGAACCACGACCCCGTGGCTGGCCGACATGTGGCGCAACGCCCTGCCGACGACCACCTGGTCCCCGGTCGTAGCGCAGGCGTTCGCCTACTGGATGCAGACCGCCCTCGACACACCCGACCTCAGCCCCACCATTCAGCAGATCTTCCTGAACGCCGTACACCGCCCCACCGACCCCCACTACAGCGCGCCACGACTGCTCGCCATGCAGAACCTCCTCTTCAGCTGGGCCCCCGCACCGCCCTCGCAAGTACCCAGCGACGCCACCCACCTGCGCGACCAGCTCCTGACCCGCCTGAGGGCCGAAGACCCCGCCGCACCCCCGGACCCACATGCGCCGCAACCGTGACCGAGCCGGCTGGCCCGCCCCGCGGGCCGGCCACCTCACCGACAACGACACCACGTACGCCCTGCCCAGCAACGCCCTCGGCTACAACTTCCACGCACACCTGATCGGACGCTGGGAGGAAACACCCGCAGCCCGACAACACCACGACCCCCGCACGGCAGCCGCCCACCACGCTCTTGAAACAGCCCGCGCCGTGGCACGCCTGTATCCCCTTACTGAACACCAGGCCGCTCAAGCCCACATCAACAGCCGACTCGGCACCTCACACGACCTCGTCGATGCTCCCGTCCGCCTCCTATGGGCCCGAGTACAACTGACCGCTGACATCACAGACATCGAGACAGTCGTCTGCCTCCAACGCCGGATACACGACGAGGCACTGAACGAACAAACCAACCGCCAACGCCAGCACCAGGCGGAGGAACTGCACCGCGCCTTGTCCACAACACCCACACTGGCTCTCGCCCACTGGCTCATCCACCAGCCACAAGCCGCCGACCCGAACACCATCGAAGCCCTGAGCCGGCTGACGCGCGAAATCACCACCTACGCCCCGCACACCGCTTGGGTCCAAGTCGCCCACCTGCTCCAGACCTTCGTGCAGGACCTCGACACGCCCGCCCGCACAAACCTCGTCGACAGCCTCGCCCAGATCTTCACCCGGTACGACCAGCCAGAACTTGCCGACCGTCTGCGTTCTATCGCAACGCAGATGCAGTCCGTCAACGGACACTCGCCAAGCAGCCCGACATGCTAAGGGGTCCAGAACTAGGCGACTCCTTGGGTCAAGAACACCGCCGCGAAGTGCTCAGCGCGATCACCAAAGTCGCCACCGCCCACGGCATCACCGTCCTGGGCACGTGCCAAGACACATTGATGCGAGATGTAGCCCCGTGCGCGGGCAGATCCTCTACTTCCACCCGTCAAAGTCCGAGTACCTCAAGCGGCCCACACGCATGTTCGGATGCGGCCCCCCGAGCGTGGGTAGAGCCGCCAAATACTGCCGGTGGTCAGTTTCGGGTTGGTCATATCCCGCGATGGCGATCACTACTGACAGGCAGGGAGTGAGATCACCGCACCTTTTCGCATGGGCACGACCATCTCACGCAGCGGAAGCAGGTGGGGGCGTGATGTTGAGTCTATGCGCCCCCACCGGGGGCGATGTCCGCTGATTGGGCAAACTGAGGCAAGAGCCGCCCCAAGGTGGGACACCGCCTCATTCGAACTTGCCCCGGCCCTCGCACCGCAAGCTCGGTGCACAGATCCGTGCGGCAAGCCACGGTTCGATGTGAAGGGACAGAATCGACAGACGGCACTGAACAGTTCAGTGCGCTACTGAACTACCCACTGAACTGTTTCGTGGGCAACTGAACTACTCACTGCGGTTCAACAGCGGCGACCGCTACTTCCTCTCACGCCCCGGCAGGAACTCCTGCATCTTCGCCTTGAAGCCCTGCTTGACCACCGATCCCCGGTCCGAGTCGCCCTTCAGGATCGACGCGGCGGTCGCCTCCATCTGCTCCCAGGTGGCGTGCGGCGGGATCGGTGGGACGGCCGGATCGGTCAGGAACTCGACCACCGCGGGGCCGTCCGCCTCCAGCGCGGCACGCCAGCCCGCCTCGACGTCCTCCGGCTTCTCCACCCGGATCCCGGTCAGCCCCAGGGAACGCGCGAACGCGGCGTACTGCACGTCCGGGAGCTGCTGCGACGGCAGGAACTGCGGCGCGCCCTCCATGGCCCGCATCTCCCACGTGACCTGATTCAGGTCCTGGTTGTTCCACACGGCGACCACCAGCCGCGGATCCTCCCACTGATGGCGGTACTTCGCCGCCGTGATCAGCTCCGCCATCCCGTTCATCTGCATCGCCCCGTCGCCCACCAGCGCGATCGCGGGCCGGTCCGGGTGCGCGAACTTCGCGCCGATCACGTACGGCACCCCGCAGCCCATCGTCGCCAGCGTGCCGGAGAGCGAGCCCCGCATGCCCGGCCGCATGGTCAGGTGCCGCGCGTACCAGTTGGCCGTCGAACCCGAGTCGGAGGCGACGATCGCGTTGTCCGGAAGCAACGGGTCCAGAGCGCGGGCCACGTACTCCGGGTTGATCGGGTCGGCGTCGAGTCCGGCCCGGCGCTCCATGACGTCCCGCCACCGCGTCACGTTGGCGCACACCGTGTCGTACCACTCGCGCCCGCGGCCCTCCTCGATCAGCGGGATCAGCCGCTCCAGCGTGGCCTTCGCGTCGCCGACCAGGTTCACCTCGTACGGGTAGCGCATCCCGACCATGTGCGGATCGATGTCGATCTGCACGCCCCGCGCCTTGCCGAACTCCGGCATGAACTGGGTGTACGGGAACGACGACCCGATCGTCAGCAGCGTGTCGCAGTCCCGCATCAGCTCGTACGACGGACGCGTGCCCAGCAGGCCGATCGAGCCGGTGACGTACGGCAGTTCGTCGCTGAGGACGTCCTTGCCGAGCAGCGCCTTGGCGACACCGGCGCCGAGCAGTTCGGCGATCCGCTCCACCTCGGCCCGCGCGCCGGCCGCGCCCTGGCCGGCCAGGATCGCCACCTTGTCACCGGAGTTGAGGATCTCGGCGGCCCGCCGCACCGAGTCGTCTGAGGGAATCGCCGTCCACGAACTGCGGTCCAGGCTGGAGGGCACCATCTTGAACTCGTGCGTCGGCGGCGAGTAGTCGAGTTCCTGCACGTCACCGGGGATGATGATCGCGGTGGGGCAGCGCCGCGCGTACGCGGTGCGGATCGCCCGGTCCAGCACGTTGGGCAGCTGCTCCGGCACCGTCACCGTCTCCACGAAGTCGGAGGCGACGTCCTTGTACAGCGTGTGCAGATCCACTTCCTGCTGGTAGGAGCCGCCCATCGCGGTGCGGTGCGTCTGGCCGACGATCGCCAGCACCGGGACATGGTCCAGCTTCGCGTCGTACAGGCCGTTCAGGAGATGGATCGCGCCCGGCCCGGACGTGGCCGTGCACACCCCGAGACGGCCGCTGAACTTGGCGTACCCGACCGCCTGGAACGCCGACATCTCCTCGTGCCGCGACTGCACGAAACGGGGCTCGTTCTCGGCCCGCCCCCATGCGGCGAGCAGGCCGTTGATGCCGTCGCCCGGATAGCCGAAGACCTGCTCGACCCCCCATTCGCGCAACCGCTCGAGGACGTGGTCGGAGACCTTGGTGCTCATGTACGACCTCCCGGACGTATGGGGACAGAGCCATCGGTACGAGTCACCCTGCGCGACGGCGGAAAACCTCTCCGGGTTTGCGGGCGGGGGCCGGGGGCAGGCGCACCCCAGTGCTTCGGACAGGAGGCACGTCCGTGGGAGCGGCCGATCGCGCCGCCACCGGCGCTCCTGGTCCGCTCAGGTGATGCGCTCCCACGGTGACCGTCCAACCCAGAGCACCTTCAAGGGAATTGCGACGCATCATGCCGATCCACACCAGCGCGAAGCCGCACCCCCACGACGACGCCCCCGACACCGCCGACGCCTTCCGCAGGCTCGCCACACTCCCCGCCGGACCCGAGCGCGACGCGCTCCGCGACGAGATCGTCGAGGCCTGGCTGCCCATGGCCGACCGCCTCGCCGGACGCTTCCGCAGCCGCGGCGAGAGCTTCGAGGACCTGCGCCAGGTCGCGGCCCTCGGCCTGGTCAAGGCCGTCGACCGGTACGACCCCGAGCTCGGCAACGCCTTCGAGAGCTACGCCGTGCCCACCATCACCGGCGAGATCAAGCGCCACTTCCGGGACCACATGTGGACCCTGCACGTACCCCGCCGGGTCCAGGACCTGCGCAACCGTGTCCGGTTCGCCTCCCAGGACCTGTCCCAGACCATCTCCGGCCGGCGGCCCACCGTGGCGGAGATCGCCGAGCACGCGAAGCTGAGCGAGGAGGACGTCAAGACCGGCCTGGAGGCCCTGGAGAGCTTCACCGCCCTGTCCCTGGACGCGGAGCTGCCCGGCAGCGAGGACGGGTACTCCCTGAGCGACGCCCTCGGGTCGCCGGATCCGGCGCTGGACACGGTCGTGGACCGTGAGGCGGTGAAGTCGCGGCTGGCGGCGCTGCCGGAGCGGGAGCGGGCGATCCTGTACATGCGGTTCTTCGGGGACATGACGCAGAGCCGGATCGCCGAGGAGCTGGGGATCTCGCAGATGCATGTGTCCCGGCTGATCAGCCGGTGCTGCGGTCGGGTCCGGGAACAGGTCATGCGGGATGTGGCGTAACGCCGAGTTGCTCCCATTCACCTGATGGGGTGGCACTGTCCCGCGAATGGGGCACGGCCGCGCGCGGCGTCGTAGCGGACTGGCTGTGATGGCAGGAGGGCTTTTCTGCCGTCGCCCGAAGGAGCTCGCTCCATGCGCCGCACCCGCCACGCACTCTCCCTCGCCGTCCTGGCCGGCTCCGCCCTGGTGGCCTTCGCGCCGGTCGTGGCCGCCGAACCCGCCGCCGAGGTCAGCCCGGCCACCGTGGAGCCCGGGGGGACGCTCACCATCTCGGTGAGCTGTGATCCGACCGGGGGGCCACCGCCCGACAGCATCGACGCGACCTCGCAGGCCTTCGACGAGGGCACGGTCCCGCTGCGCAAGGTGACCGGCAACGACGACGAGGTGTCCGGCCCGGCCTACCGGGGGACGGCCCGTATCGCTCCCGCGGAGAACTTCGAGGGCGATCCGGACGCCCTCGGCGAGGACTCGGCGTGGACCGTCGACGGCACCTGCCCGGCCGCTCCCGGCGGGGAGGGCAAGGAGTGGAGCGCGACGTTCACGGTGGCCCACGGCGGTGGCCACCACCAGCCCACTCACAAGCCGACGCACAAGCCCCCTCACCGGCCCACCCACGAGCCCTGCCCCGAGGAACCGCTCGACGAACCGCGCCACCACCACACCGAGTGCGGCGAAGCGGTCGTACCGCGCGGGGTACGCGCCGGCGACGGCGGTGCCTTCACCGACTCCGTGCCCGCCCTGGTCGCGGGCGGGGTGCTGATCGCGGGCGCGTTCGGCGCCGCCGTGCACCGCCTGCGCAACCGGGAGAGCGACCCGTACCGCTGACGCCCGGCGCGCACCACCGCTTCGGAAGCCCCCATGTTCCCCGGCCCGGCCCGCTCATGCTGTGACCGTCACAACCGGCCGGGCGCCCATGGGGCGGCGGCACCGTGGGTACTCAGTGGCCGAGGGTACGGGCGAGGCCGGCAGGACATGGCACCAGGCACTGCGGAGGTACGGATGCGGCGGACGGCCCCGGAAGGTCACGGCCCCGTCCGGTTCGGGCCGCCGCTCCCCGACGACGGACTGCCCGTGCTGCCGGAGCTGTCCGCCGTGCTCGCATCCGCGGCGTCCCGGGGCGACCACGAGCCGGTCGGCGGGGGACCGGCCCTGCGAGAGGCCGCCTGCGGCTACTGGGACCGGCGCGGACTGCACTGCGACCCCGGCCGGGTGGCCGCCGGGCCCGGCGCGCCCGCGCTGCTGCTGGCCCTGACCGCCGCCCTCGGCGGTGACGTCCTGGTGCCGAGACCCTGCGCCGCCTGGTGGGCGCCATACGCCCGCCTGCTGGGACGCCCCGCCTTCCACGTGCCGACCCCGCCGGAGAGCGGCGGGGTGCCCGACCCGTACGCCCTGCTGGAGACCGTGCGCCGGGTCCGCGCCGAAGGCGGTGATCCCCGCCTGCTCGTGCTGTCCGTCGCCGACGACCCCACGGCCACCGTCGCCCCTCCCGAGCTGCTGCACGAGACCGTCGAGGCCGCCCAGGGGGAGGGCCTGCACCTGGTCAGCGACGAGACCTGGCGCGACACCCTGCACGACCCGCACGACACCGTGCTGCTCAGCCCCGCCGAGATGCTGCCCGACCGGGTCACCGTCGTGACCGACCTGGCCGGTGCCCTGCTCCCGCCCGGCTGGCCGGCCGCGGCGGTCCGCTTCCCGGCCGGCGAGGACGCCGACGGCCTCCACGCGCGCGTGCTCGACGTGCTCACCGCGCTCGACGCCCGGGTCGCCGCTCCCATCGCCGCGGCGGCCGCTTACGCCCTGGAGGAACCGGAAGCGGTCACGGCGCGCGTCGCCACCGCCGTGCGCCTGCACGCGCGCCTGGCCGCCGAGGCGCACGCCGCCGTCGTCGCGGCCGGCGCCCTCGCCCGGCCCCCGCAGGCCGGCCGCCATCTGTACGTCGACCTCTCGCCGCTGCGCCCCGCGCTGACCGCGCACGACGTCGGCGACGCCCAGGAACTGGAGGACTTCCTCACCGCCCGGCTCGGCATGCCCGCGCCGGGCGGCCACCGCTTCGGTGACGAGCTCGAAGCCCCGCGCGTGCGGCTTTCGACCGGCGCACTGCTGGCCGGCTCCGACACGGAACGCGCGGAATGCCTCACCTCACCCACGCCGTTGGAACTGCCGCACGTGCAAGGCTCGTTGATCCAACTGAAGTCGGCCTTCGACGATCTCCGCGACGAAGCTCAGCGATGGGAGCCTCCTCGATGACGCAGCAGTCCGAGTCGACCGCGAGCACGACCACTCGGGAAGCCGGCGACGCGGCCCTCCCGTCCCCCCTGGCGCCCCCGTACCCGCCGCCGGCCGAGCCGAGACCGCTGGCCGAACGCCGGGTGTGGCCGCGCACCTTCCACGACCGGCTGACCGCCCCGCTCCCCGGCCTGAGGGCCATGGCCCGCTTCGCCCGCGAGGGCGCCGTGCGACCGGGCCCGGAAGGCCTCGCCGACATCCCCCGGCTCCCTTACGCACCCGGCCCGCTGCCCCGCGTCGACGCCCGCACGGTCGCCGTCACCTGGGCGGGCCACGCCAGTTGGGTCCTGCGGATCGGCGGACTGACCGTCCTCACCGACCCGGTCTGGTCCCGCCGGATCCTCGGCACCCCAGCCCGCATCACCCCCGTGGGCGTCCCCTGGGAGGCGCTGCCGCGCGTCGACGCCGTCGTCATCAGCCACAACCACTACGACCACCTGGACGCCCCCACGCTGCGCAGGCTCCCGCGCGACACGCCCGTGTTCGTCCCGGCCGGTCTCGCCCGCTGGTTCCACCGCCGCCGCTTCACCCGGGTCACGGAGCTCGACTGGTGGGAGGCGGCCGAACTCGACGGCGTCCGCTTCGACTTCGTCCCGTCCCACCACTGGTCCAAGCGCACCCTCACCGACACCTGCCGCAGCCTGTGGGGCGGCTGGGTCCTCACCGACCAGGACGGGCAGCGCGTCTACTTCGCGGGCGACACCGGCTACGGCCACTGGTTCTCCCGCATCGGCCGCCGCTACCCGGGCATCGACCTCGCCCTCCTCCCCATCGGCGCCTACGACCCCCGCTGGTGGCTCAGCGACGTCCACTGCGACCCGGAGGAGGCGGTCCGCGCGGCCCAGGACCTGGGAGCGACCAGGATGGCCCCCATGCACTGGGCGACCTTCGTCCTGTCGGCGGAGCCGGTCCTGGAACCCCTCACGCGGGTCCGCGCCGCCTGGGAGAAGACAGGCCTCCCTCGAGAAAACCTCTGGGACATGCCGGTCGGCGCTTCAAAGGTGCTGTAGGTATACAAGGGGCGCGGGGAACTGCGCGATCAACCCCCACAACCCGCACCCCGGGAACAACCGCAATCCAGTACGGCGCTACCGAACCCGCCGCACCACACTCGGCACCGCGCTGATCAGCAAGGTCAGCGCGATCGCCGCGACCACGCCCTCCCACGGCTCATCGAACAGCGACCCGCCCAGGATCCCGATCAACTGGTACGTCACCGCCCAGGCCAGACAGGCCGGCAGGTTCCCGCGCCAGAAGCGCCGCATCGGCCACTTCGCCATCAGACAGGCCAGCATCACCGGGATACGGCCCGCCGGCACCAGCCGGGACAGCACCAGCACCGCCACACCGTGCTCGGCGAGTTTCGTCTGCGCCTGCTCCAGCCGGTCCTCGGGGGCCCGCGCCCGGATCGCCGCCAGCCAGCGCGAGCCGTTCTTCGACTTCATCCCGCGCCGCCCCAGCCAGTACAGCGCCGCGTCCCCGAGGAACGCCGCCAGCGACGCCGTCACGAACACCATCGCCAGCGAGAACGGCGCGGTCTGGTGGACGGCGACCACCGCCGCCGAACTCACCAGCGCGCCCGTCGGGATCACCGGCACCAGCGCCCCGATCAGCACCAGCAGGAAGAGCGACGGATAGCCGACCGCCTGCTGCGTGGACTCCGGCACGATGGACACCGGGGTGACGGCCGACGCCGCGAGCAGGGGTATCGCGGTCTGCGCCACGGGCGCGGTCGGGATCACCGCGCGACCTCGAGGCGCACGCTCTCCCCGTGCCCGAGCCGGTGCACCGCCACGCCGGGCGCGTGCCGCGCCGCGAGCCGCACGAACTCGTCACCCGGCGCGTGGAATTCGTGGGGGCGCACGGCGTCCATCCCGATCGGCCAGTACGTGCCGTAGTGCACCGGCACCGCACTGCGCGGCGCCAGCCGCGCCAGCGCCTGGGCCGCCCGGCCCGCGTCCAGGTGTCCCTCGCCCAGGTACGGCCCCCAGCCGCCCACCGGCAGCAGCGCCACCTCGACCGGCCCGACCTCCTCGGCCATGTCGTCGAACAGCCCGGTGTCCCCGGCGAAGTACGTCCGGGCCTCACCGGCGACGACGTAGCCGAGCGCGGGGGAGCGGTGCGGTCCGAGCGGCAGCCGGCGTCCGTCGTGCCGCGCGGGCACGGCCCGTACGACGATGTCGCCGACCGGGGTCTCGTCCCCGGGCGCCACCTCGCTGACCCGCAGGTGCGCGAGCCGGCGCAGTCCCGGCACCGCCCGGTGTGCGCCCCGGGGCACGAGCAGGCGCGTGCCCGGAGCGAGCCGCATCAGCGACGGCACATGCAGGTGGTCGGCGTGCAGGTGCGAGACCAGCGCGACATCCGCCTGGTGGGCGCCGGGGGGCGGCAGGTCCCCGCGCCGGCGGCGCAGGTGCGCGAGCCGGCGCGCGAACAGCGGATCGGTGAGCACGCGTACGTTCGAGTCCTCGACCGTGCAAGTGGCGTGACCCCACCAGGTGATCTCCACCGGCACTTCTTTGCCTCCTTCGCGCGACTCCCCGAAGCCTACGTGCAGGAGTAGGGTCGGCGACGAAAACCGGAGGTGAGGGGGGACGCCATGGTGCCGGTCCGGGTCACGGCGATCGCGAGTCTGACGCCGCTGGAGGAGCTCGACGACGATCCGTTCCTGGTCGACTCCCGCAGCCAGCACGCGATGTGCGCCCGCTGGGCCGCCGAGCGGGGCTATGTGATCAGCCGCGAGTTACTGGTCCGGGGGCTGCGTCCCGACCACGGCGCGCTGTGGGACGGCGTCCGGCCCGGCCTCGACCTGTTCGTGGCACCCAGCCGCAGAGTGCTGGAGAGCGCGCTCTCCTCCGTCGAGGAGTTCACCGCGGAGTGCGTGCGGCGCGGGGTGCGGGTCGAGACGGTGGGGCACGCGGAGCCGGCGTACGACGCGGCGATGAAGGCGTGCGTGCACCGCAGGCTGTCGATGCCGACCGCCGGCTACGACGGGCGCTGACGCGACGGTCCGGGGGCACGGGGCGTCCCCGGTGCGTTGTGGCACTGTGGGTGAGGGTCCGTGGTCGCGACGGGCCGGGACGTGAGGTGGCTGGGCGTGCGGGGCGTGCGATGGCGGCGGGTCGCCAGTCAGGTGGGGCGGAGCGTCGCCGTGTGGGCGGTCTCCACCCTCACCATGCTCGTGCTCGCCGGGATCCTGCCCGACTTCCGGCTCCGCTCGGCCGACGGCGACAGCGCGACCGACATCGCCGTCAAGGCGGCCTTCGGCGCCGGCGCCTTCGGTCTGCTGTCGGCCCTGGTCTGGCCCCTGCTCGTCCGGCTCCTGCTCCTCGTACCGGCGCTCGTGCTCGGGCTGCTGGTGTTCTTCCTCAACGGCGCGCTGCTGCTGCTCGCCCTGCGCCTCGACCCCGGGGAGCGCGGCACCGCCGCCCCGGAGACCGCCGTCGTGGTCGCCGCCGTGATGTCCGCCGTGGCGTCCGCCACCGGCGCCGCCCTGGCCGTGCGCGACGACGACGCCTACCGCCGCAGGCTGTACCGCCTCTCGGACCGCCGCCGCAGATCCGGACCGCCCTGCCCGTCCACCCCCGGCACGGTCTTCCTGCAACTCGACGGAGTCGGCCACGACGTCCTGCTGGACGCGGTCGCCAAGGGCCTGATGCCCACCGTCGCCGGCTGGCTCGGCATCGGCGCCGGCGCCCGCCCCACCCACCGGCTCACCCCGTGGCGCACCGACTGGTCCAGCCAGACCGGCGCCAGCCAGCTCGGCATCCTGCACGGCAGCAACCACGACGTCCCCGCGTTCCGCTGGTACGAGAAGGACACCCGCGAGGTCGTCGTCTGCAACCGCCCGACCAGCGCCGCCGAGCTCCAGCGCCGCGCCGCCGGATACGCGGGGCACGACGGCCTGCTCGCCGTCGACGGCGCCAGCCGCGGCAACCTGTTCAGCGGCGGCGCCGGACAACAGGCCCTCGTGCTGTCCATCGCCGGCCGCCGCAGCCGGGAGAACCGCTCCCGGGCGGGCTACTTCGCCTACTTCTCCGACCCGGCCAACGCCGTGCGCACGGCCCTGTCCTTCGTCGCCGAGGTGGGCCGGGAGATCGGCCAGTCCACCCGGGCCCGCCTCGGCAAACAACGCCCGCGCGTCTCCCGCGGCGGCCTCTACCCGCTCGTGAGGGCCTTCGCGACCGTCGTCGAGCGGGACGTCGTCGTGGCCGCCGTGACGGGCGACATGCTCGCCGGCCGCACCGCCGTCTACGCCGACCTCGTGGCCTACGACGAGGTCGCCCACCACTCCGGCCCGGCGAGCCGCGACGCGCGGAAGGTCCTCGAACGCCTCGACCGCTCCCTCGCCCTGATCGAGAACGTCGCCGAGCACGCCCCGCGCCCGTACCGGATCGTCGTGCTGTCCGACCACGGCCAGAGCCCCGGTGAGACCTTCCGCTCCCGCTACGGCCTCACCCTCGGCGACCTGGTGCGGGCCGGCTGCGGACTGCCCGTGCCGCGCCGGGCGGAGCGCACCCGCAGCGGGGCGGAGGCCCGCGCCGCCGTGCGCGCCGCCCTGCGCATCCCGGTCGAGGAGAGCGGCGAGCGGCACCGACCCACGCGCCGCTCGGAGCCCATCGTGCTGGCCTCCGGCAACCTCGGCCTGGTCTCCTTCCCGGACGTCACGCACCGCATGAGCAAGGAGGAGATCGACGCCCGCCACCCCGCGCTGCTGCCGACCCTCGCCAACCACCCCGGCATCGGCTTCCTGCTGGTCCGCAGCGACGAGCACGGCGGGGTCGTCCTCGGCGCGTACGGCGCCGAGATACCGCTGGCCGACCTCGACGACAACCCGGGCCCGCTCGCCGCGTTCGGGCCGGGCGCCGCCGACGCGGTACGCCGTACACACTCCTTCCCGCACACCGCCGACATCATGGTCAACTCCTTCCACGACCCGGCCGACGGCGAAGTCCTCGCCTTCGAGGAGCAGATCGGCTCCCACGGCGGCCTCGGCGGCGAACAGGGCAAGCCCTTCCTGCTGTCGCCGCTCGGCTTCTCCCCGCCGGTCGACGAGGGGGAGGAACTCGTCGGCGCCGAACACGTCCACCGCGTACTGCGCCGCTGGATGCGCGAGTCGGACGGCCCCCAGGTGCCGCTGGAGAGCAGCGAGGAACGCGCCGCCTGAAATTGGGCTGCGTCCGGGGAGCCGTACGCACACACTGGTGCGGTTCGTCTTCCCGCACCCCTTTTCGAGGAGAACCTGCGTTGCAGGCCGCCGTCACCGTCACTCCCGCCCGCATCCCGGAGCTGCTGCTCGGTCTCGCCACCGTCCGGCCGGTCTTCATCTGGGGCGCACCGGGCATCGGGAAGTCCTCCCTGGTACGGGCGTTCGCCGAGTCGCTCGGGCTGGAGTGCGTGAGCCTGCTCGGCACCCAGCTGGCGCCCGAGGACCTCATCGGCGTACCGCAGATCCGCGACGGCCGCTCGGTGTTCTGCCCGCCGGAGGCGATCGCCCGGGACGAGCCGTACTGCCTCTTCCTCGACGAGCTCAACGCGGCCACGCCGGACGTGCAGAAGGCGTTCTACTCGCTGATCCTCGACCGCCGTATCGGCACCTACGAGCTGCCCAAGGGCTCGATCGTCATCGGCGCCGGAAACCGTGCCACCGACAACGCGCTCGCCCGGCCCATCGCCTCCGCGCTCGTCAACCGCCTCACCCACGTGCACCTGGAGGCCTCCGCCAAGGACTGGCTGACCTGGGCCGGCGGCAACGGCATCCACCCCTGGATCGTGGACCACCTCACCGACCGGCCCGACCACCTGTGGTCCAAGCCGCCGAAGACGGAGGAGCCGTTCTCCACGCCCCGTTCCTGGCACATGCTCTCCGACGCCCTGCACTCCTTCGGCCGCGACCTCGACGAGGAGACGCTGCGGGTCCTCGCGCACGGCACGCTGACGCCCGCGCACGCGCAGGCCTTCTGCGGCTACGTCAAGATCGTGCGCAGCCGGTTCGGCATCGAGGCGATCCTCAAGGGCGACGCCCGCTGGCCGAACCGCCCGGAGGACCGCGACCTGCTCTTCTATCTCGCCGACTCCTTCCGCGGCCGCCTGATCAAGGAACTGCCCGCGAGCAAGGACCACATGTCCGCGAACGGCCGCCAGACCGCCTACCGCGCCAAGTCGCTGCTGGTGCAGCTCGCCGAGATATCCGTCGAGGTCGCCCAGACCGTCATCGCCTCCGACAACGACGGCAACCCCGTGCTGCCCTCCTGGTTCCTCGTCGAGGCGGCGCGCGACATGCCCCGGCTGGTGGAGGCCCGCCGGTGAGCCGCGGCCGCGGCAAGGACCAGCGCAAGAAGAAGCGGGACCTCGCGGGCGAGGCCTTCGCCGAGGGAATGCGGCTGATGCGGACCAACCCCGCCCTCGCCGCCGTGGAGTTCGACGTCTGCCGCCAGGAGGAGTGCCGCCTCGCGTCCCGCCACGGACTCGTGGTCGTCGACTCCGACGGCGACCTGCACGCCCACCCGGACCGGCTCGCCGAGCCCGCCGCCTGGGCCTGGGCGCTCGCCCACGCCGTCCTCCACCTCGGTTTCGGGCACGTCCCGGCGGTGAAGGGCGACCGCGTCCAGCCCGACCGCCACGACCTCGCCGCCCGCTGCGTCGTCGTCAACCGCTTCCTGCTCGGCTTCACCGTCGGCGAGACCCCGGAGCACCTGCCCGCCTCCTACCCGGACGGCGACGAGGAGCAGCTCGCCGCCCGCTGGCGGCGCGACGGACTGCCCCCCGTGTACGAGCGCTGCGGTACGGCCGGCGACGCGCCCGACCAGGTGCTGGTGCCCTGGGTGGGCTGGTCCCGGCCGCCCGACTGGCAGCTGGCCTTCGCCGGCGCCCTGACCCGGACCGTGTCCGCCGCGATGGACATGGCGGGCGGCCGCCGCGACAGCCTGGACGGCGAGGCGCCCCTGCTACGGCCCTGGCAGCGGGCGCTGAGCTGGTTCATCTCCTCCTACCCGCTGCTCGGCGGCATCGCGTCCGGCATCAAGCTGGTCGCCGACGCCGAACTCGCCCGCGCCCACGGCATCGCGATCGCCGCCGTCAACGCCGAGGCCGGCGAGATCTACGTCAACCCGCTGCGGCAGTTCGACGACGAGGAGTGGCGGTTCGTCCTGGCCCACGAGATGCTGCACGCCGCCCTGCGCCACGGCGACCGCTGCGGCACCCGCGACCCCTACCTGTTCAACATCGCCTGCGACTACGTGATCAACGGCTGGCTGACCGACATGCAGGTCGGCACCATGCCCGAGGGGCTGCTGCACGACCCGGAGCTCTCCGGCCTGTCCGCCGAGGAGGTCTACGACCGCATCGCCGGCGACCTGCGCCGCATGCGCCGCCTGGCCACCCCGCGCGGCAAGGGCGTCGGTGACGTCCTCGGCGCGCCGCTCGGCCCGCCCCGCGACTACGTCGACCTGGACGGCTTCTACCGCCGCGGCCTCGCCCAGGGCCTCGACCTGCACCAGCGGCAGGAGCGCGGCTTCCTGCCGGGCGGCCTGGTCGAGGAGATCCGCACGCTCAGCCACCCGCCGCTGCCGTGGGACGCGCGGCTCGCCCGCTGGTTCGACGAGTTCGTGCCCCGCCCCGAGCCCGTACGGTCCTTCGCCCGCCCCTCACGCCGCCAGGCGGCCACGCCCGGCATTCCGCGCGCCGGGCGGTACTTCCCGCCCGAGGAGGTCGCCCGCTGCACCTTCGGCGTGGTCCTGGACACCTCCGGCTCCATGGACCGCGTCCTGCTCGGCAAGGCACTGGGCGCCATCGCCTCCTACGCCGAGGCCCGGGACGTACCGGCCGCCCGGGTCGTGTTCTGCGACGCGGCCCCGCACGACGCCGGCTACCTGCCGGTCACCGAGATCGCCGGCCGGGTGCGCGTGCACGGCCGCGGCGGCACCGTCCTGCAACCCGGCATCGACCTGCTGCACCGCGCGGACGACTTCCCGCCCGGGGCACCGATCCTGGTCATCACCGACGGCTGGTGCGACGTCCTGCGCGTGCGGCGCGAGCACGCGTACCTGATCCCCCAGGGGGCGCGGCTGCCGTTCAGTGCCAGAGGGCCGGTCTTCCGCGTGAGTTGAACCGGAGTGTGATCGGATAGTGGCCAGGAACCCGGTCACGGTTTCCGGATACTCATCGAAAGGATGCGACATGGCAGCCACGCGCTCCGCACACACCGTTTGGGAAGGCAACCTCTTCAAGGGCAACGGCGTTGTCACCTTCGACTCCTCCGGCATCCTCGCCGAGCAGCCGGTCTCCTGGGCGGCCCGTACCGAGGAGCCGGGCGGGAAGACCAGCCCGGAGGAGCTGATCGCCGCCGCCCACTCCAGCTGTTTCTCGATGGCCTTCTCCAACATCCTCGACAAGGCCGGCACCCCGCCGACCAAGCTGGTGACCTCCGCCGACGTCACCTTCCAGCCCGGCGAGGGCATCACCGGCATCCACCTCACCGTCGAGGGCACCGTCCCCGGCATGGACGAGGCGGCCTTCCTCGCCGCCGCCGAGGAGGCCAAGGTCGGCTGCCCGGTCAGCCAGGCCCTCAAGGCCACGCCCATCACCCTGACCGCCAAGCTCGCCTGAAACAGCCCCACCCGCGTCGCGCGGGCCCGCCCACCAGGGGCGCGGCCCGCGCGACGTCGTCGATTCGCCCACCGCGCCGGGGGTATGAACCAGACGCTCTGACGCCGTCGGTCCGGAAGGAACGCGATGCCGCCGGGAACGTCCACCAGCGCGACGGTGCTCGACTCCGCCACCCGCGACCGGACCCGCGTCCTCCTGCTGTTCAGCCTCTCCGGCCGGCTGTGCCCCCGCGACACCGCCCGAGGGGATGTCCGCACAGTCCCGCCTGCCCGGCGACGCCCGGCAGGCACTCCGCCGGGCCCGCCCTCCGGGCGGACGACGGGACTGTACGGACACCCCCTCGGCGCCCTCGTCGACCGCCACGACTACGGCCGCTTCGCCCCCGCCGCCACGCTCGCCCTCCGGGAGCCGACGACCATGACGCCACGCCCCGCCGTCTCCGCCCACCGGGGCGGCTCCGAGCGCGCCGGACCCGCCACCTGGCAGGCGTACGAGGACGCGCTGGCGTCCGGCGCGGAGTACGTCGAGTTCGACATCCGCCGCACGGGGGACGGCGTCCTCGTCGTCTACCACGACGCCCGGGCCGGGCACACCGGGCCGCCGCTGGCCGCGCTCACACACGCCGAGCTGAGCGAGCGGGCCGGATACGACGTCCCGGTGGTGGACGAGGTCATGGCGCTGATCGCCGGGAAGCTCGTGGCGCACCTGGACCTGAAGGAGGTGGGCTACGAGCGGGAGGTGATCGACCGGGCGGTGGCCCTGCTCGGCGCGGACGGGCTCGTCGTGACGACGCTGGAGGACTGTTCCGTGGCCGCGGTCACGCAGGCCTTCCCCAGGGTGCGTACCGCGCTGTCCCTGGGGCGCGACCGCAGGGAGCTGGCCCTGGCCCGGCTGCCCGGGACCCGGCTGAGCGAGCTGTTCCCGGCCCGGCGCATCCGGGCCTGCGGGGCCCACGGCGTCGCCGTGCACCAGCGGCTGGCCAGGACCACCGTGCTGCGGGAGGCGACCCGGCACGGCCTGTTCACCATGGTGTGGACCGTCAACGACGACACCCTGATGCGGGCCTTCCTCACCCACCCGCGCGTGGACGTCCTCGTCACCGACCGGCCCCGGCGGGCCGTGGCGCTCCGCGGGCCCCTCACCCCCTCGCGCCATTGACAACAGCGCACTCAAGTTTTGTGCTGGATTGTGAGAGCGCCCTGGCGGAAGGGGACAGCGATGGGACGTGCGGTCGGGATCGACCTCGGAACCACGAACTCGGTGGTCGCCGTGCTGGAAGGCGGCGAGCCCACTGTCATCGCCAACGCGGAAGGAGCCAGAACCACACCCTCGGTCGTGGCGTTCGCCAAGAACGGAGAGGTGCTGGTCGGGGAGGTGGCCAAGCGGCAGGCCGTGACGAACGTGGATCGCACCGCCCGCTCGGTCAAGCGCCACATGGGTGACGCGCACTGGCGCTTCCCCGACCAGGGCGACATCGACGGCACCCGCTACCGGGCGCAGGAGCTGTCCGCGCGCGTGCTCCAGAAACTGAAGCGGGACGCGGAGTCCTACCTCGGCGAGGACGTCACCGACGCGGTGATCACCGTCCCGGCGTACTTCGACGACAACCAGCGGCAGGCCACCAAGGAGGCCGGTGAGATCGCGGGCCTGAAGGTGCTGCGGATCATCAACGAGCCGACGGCGGCGGCGCTGGCCTACGGCCTGGACAAGGAGAACGACCAGACCGTCCTCGTCTTCGACCTCGGCGGCGGCACCTTCGACGTGTCGCTGCTGGAGATGGGCGAGGGCGTCATCGAGGTGAAGGCCACCAACGGCGACACCCACCTCGGCGGCGACGACTGGGACCAGCGGGTCGTCGAGTACCTGGTCAAGCGCTTCAAGGGGCAGTACGGCGTCGACCTGGGCAACGACAAGATGGCGGTGCAGCGGCTGCGCGAGGGCGCCGAGAAGGCCAAGATCGAGCTGTCCAGTTCCACCGAGACGACGATCAACCTGCCCTACATCACGGCCTCCGCCGAGGGGCCGCTGCACCTCGACGAGAAGCTGACCCGGGCCCAGTTCCAGGAGCTCACCGCCGACCTGCTCGACCGCTGCAAGGCGCCCTTCCACCAGGCGGTCCAGGACGCCGGTGTGAAGCTCTCGGCGGTCGACCACGTGATCCTCGTCGGCGGCTCCACACGGATGCCCGCGGTGACCGACCTGGTCAAGGAACTCACCGGCAAGGAACCGCACAAGGGCGTCAACCCGGACGAGGTCGTGGCCCTCGGTGCCGCGCTCCAGGCGGGTGTCATGCGCGGCGACGTCAAGGACGTGCTGCTGCTCGACGTCACCCCGCTGTCCCTGGGCATCGAGACCAAGGGCGGCATCATGACGAAGCTCATCGAACGCAACACGACGATTCCCACGCGGCGTTCGGAGATCTTCACCACCGCCGCCGACAACCAGCCCTCGGTCGGCATCCAGGTCTACCAGGGCGAGCGGGAGATCGCCGCGTACAACAAGAAGCTCGGCGTCTTCGACCTGACGGGCCTGCCGCCGGCGCCGCGCGGCGTGCCGCAGATCGAGGTGGCCTTCGACATCGACGCCAACGGCATCATGCACGTCTCCGCCAAGGACCTGGCGACCGGCCGAGAGCAGAAGATGACCGTCACCGGCGGCTCGGCCCTGCCCAAGGACGACATCGACCGCATGATGCGCGAGGCCGAGCAGTACGCGGAGGAGGACCGCAAGCGCCGCGAGGCCGCCGAGACCCGCAACCAGGCCGAGCAACTCGTCTACCAGACCGAGAAGTTCCTCCGCGACAACGGCGACAAGATCCCGGCCGACACCAAGAGCGAGGTCGAGTCGGCCATCACCGAGGTGAAGGGACAGCTCGAACAGCAGGCGGACACCGCCGCCCTGCGCGCCGCCGTCGAGAAACTCGCCTCGGTCAGCCAGAAGATGGGCCAGGCCATGTACGCCCAGGCCCAGCAGACACCCACCGAGGAATCCTCCGGCGCCCGGCGCGAAGAAGGGGAGGAAGAGGGAGTCGTCGACGCGGAGATCGTGGACGAGGAGAAGGAGCAGGGAGACAAGAAGGGCGGGGCGGCCTAGTTTCCCGCAGGCGTGGCTCGGTTTTGCGCGGGCGGTAGCGTCGCGTACACGGCGTCGACGACGGACGCGTACGGAGTGCCGGAGTCGGCCAGTCCGGAGCGCAGTCGCTCCAGTCCGGCCCGGTGCTCCGTCAGCAAGACGGTGTTGCCGGTGCGGGCGGTGAACTCCAGTACCGCGGGCAGGAAGTCGGGCAGCTCCTCGCCGGTGAGCTCCAGGCCGTGGGAGCTGTAGAGCTCCTGGAAGCGGGCCGGTGAGAACTCGCGCCAGCGGCTGAGGTACAGACTGTGGCCGTCCGCGCTCTCGAAGACCTGGAGGTAGTGGGCGGCCAGTTCCCGCGGCTCGGTGACGGCCGCGTGGTCGGCGAACTCCCTTAGCTGCGGGGCGGCTTCGCGCAGCAGCGGCAGCCGGGCGCGGAACTCGTCGCCGGGATACGTCAGGCACAGCGCGGCCGCCTGGTACAGCAGCTCGAAGCCGGGCATCTGACCTCCTTGGCGTGCGCTCTGTGCCGCGCCCCGTGCAGACGACGCTAGGGGCGGGCGGGGGAGCGCACCCGTCGGCGACGCCCGTACGGGTCACGGCCCGCGCGCGAGGGGCCTCGCTCAGTAGGTCTCGCGGTACTCCCGCAGGAGCTTGTCGGTGCGCTGCGTGGAGGCGGCGCCCGCCGTCATGTGGTCGAGGACCTCCAGATGGGCGGAGACCTCCTTGCGGGAGTCGAGGTAGAGCGCGCCGGTCAGGTACTCGGTGAAGACCATGTCGGGCAGTTCGGGCTCGGCGAAGCGGAACAGGGAGAACGGCGCGTACGTCCCCGGGTGCGGGCCGTCCTTGAACTCGGCGATCTGGAGCGTGACGCGATCCCGCTCGGAGTACTCCAGCAGCTTGTCGAGCTGGTCCCGCATCACCTGGCCGTCGACGCTCACCGGGCGCCGCAGCACCGTTTCGTCCATGATCACCCACAGGTGCGGCGGGTTGGGCCGCTCCAGCAGCCGCTGCCGCTCCATGCGCAGCGACACATGCCGTTCCACGGCCTCCGGCCCGGAGTTGCCGATCGTGCCGGCCTTCAGGACCGCACGCGCGTACCCCTCGGTCTGCAACAGCCCCGGCACGAAGTGCGGCTCGTAGGACCGGATGATCCGGGCGGCGCCCTCCAGGCTCACGTACAGGCTGAACCACTCCGGCAGCACGTCGTGGAACCGCTGCCACCAGCCCGGCCGGTTCGCCTCCTCGGCGAGCTCGACGAACGCGGTCACCTCGTCCTCGGGCACGCCGTAGGCGGTCAGCAGGATCTGCACGTACGGGATCTTGAGCGCCACGTCGGCGGTCTCCATCCGCCGGACCGTCGCGGGGGCGACGCGCAGCACCCGGGCGGCCTCGTCACGACTGAGGCCCGCGGCCTCGCGCAGCTCCTGCAACCTCTTGCCCAGCACCACCTGGCCCACGGTCGGTGCGGCCCGCCGTTCACTCACGCCACGCCTCCCCAACGTGCCCAAGCCTGCGATCAGTCTGTCACGTTCCGACGTCGGTCTCACAGGGCCGCGGGCGAGAAGATCGCGGGAAAACGGACGTGTCGCCGGGGCATTACCCCGGGGGTAATCGACCGGGCGCGCCCGGGACGGGATCGTGAACGCACCGGGTCCCGGGCCGGCGCACTCCGGCCCGGGACCCGGGTACCGGCTCGCGCACCACGACCCGACGGAGGGTGACTCACCATGTCCGCGACCCAGCTCGCCACACTCGCCCGGACCAGTGCGCCGCAGTCGGCGCTGCGCCGCTTCCTCGCCCTGGACGCGGTGGTGACCGGCGCCAACGCGCTCGCCTACCTCGCGTTCTCCGGCCCGCTCGGCCGTTTCCTCGGAGTGGACTCCACGCTGCTGCTCGCACTGGGCGCGTTCCTCACCGCCTACGCGGCGGGCGTGGGCCTGCTGGCCTCCCGCCGGCAGCCGCCGGCGCTCGGCGTGCGGGCTGTCGTGGAGGCCAACCTCGCCTGGACGGCCGTGAGCCTCGTGGCCCTGGCGCTGTGGCTGACGCCGAGCACGGCGGGCGCTGTGTGGACGGTGCTCCAGTCCCTGACCGTGGCCGGGTTCGCCGCCCTCCAGTACATGGCCCTGAGGGCCCGTCAGGGCAGAAGCGACTGAAGGTACTTGACCGTCGCCGGGTCGGCCGGGAGAAGCGTCTCGATGGCCAGCTCGGCGACGGTCACGTCCATCGGGGTGTTGAACGTGGAGATCGAGGAGATGAACGACAGCGTCCGCCCCTCGTGCTCGATCCGCAGCGGCAGCGCGAAGTACGGCACCGGCTCCGAGGGCTCCTCCGCCGGATCCGCGGCGGGCACCGGATACGCCGCCACCTCCTCGTACAGCGCCCGCAGCGGCTCGGAGCGGTGCAGCGCGATCTGCCGCTCCATCTGCTCCAGCAGGTGCCCGCGCCAGGCGCGCAGGTTGCGGATGCGCGGCGCCAGGCCCCGCGGGTGCAGGGCGAGCCGCATCGCGTTCAGCGGTGGTTCGAGCAGCGTCTCGCAGACGCCGTCGATCAGCGTCATGATCCCCCGGTTGGCCGCCACGACGTCGTACAGCGCGTCCACCACCAGCGCCGGATACGGCTCGTAGCCTCCGATCAGCCGTTCGATGCCCTCACGCAGCGCGCCCAGCGCCGGGTCGCCCAGGGGCGTCTCGGGATAGCGCGGGGCGTAACCGGCCGCCAGCAGCAGCGCGTTGCGCTCGCGCATGGGCACGTCCAGGTGCTCGGCCAGCCGCAGCACCATCTCCTCGCTGGGCCGGGAGCGGCCGGTCTCGATGAAGCTGATGTGCCGGGCCGAGGAGTCCGCGCGCAGCGCCAGCTCCAGCTGGCTGACCCGGCGCTGCTCCCGCCAGGCCCGCAGCAGCGGCCCCACGCCCTGGTCGGTGGTGGACGGATGAGTGGTCATGCCGGGACCGTAATCGAGAACCGGTGGCGCCGGACAGGCACACCGCTCCGACCAGGGCCTCGCACGCCCCGCTGTGGCAGGCTGAGGAGGGAGAAGAGGACACCGGAGCCAGGGAAGGAGCGCTGCCCATGCCCGTCGAACCGCTGTCGCAGAAGGAGGTCGAGGACCGGCTGGCCGAGCTGCCGGGCTGGTCGCTCGACGGGGACCGCCTGACCCGCTCCTACCGGCTCGGCTCGCACTTCGCGGCGACGGCGATGGTCGTGCACATCGCCCAGGTCCAGGAGGAGCTCGACCACCACTCCGACCTCACGCTCGGTTACAACTCGGTGTCCCTGGCCGTGCACACGCACAGCGCGGGCGGCGCCGTCACCGAGAAGGACTTCGAGCTCGCCCGCAGGGTGGAGGACCTGGCGCCCGGGCACGGGGCACACTGACCGGGTGCTCGACTACGACAAGGAAGCGGAGCGGTACGACGCCTCCCGCGGCGGCGAGCCCAGGGCGGCCGCCGCCGCGGCGGCGGTGCTGAGCCTCGTGCCGCCGGACGCGCGCAGCCTGCTCGACGTCGCCTGCGGCACCGGCATCGTGACCCGCCGGCTCGCGGCCGCGCGCGAGGGCATGCGGGTGACCGGCGTGGACCTCGCCCCGGCGATGGCCCGGCAGGCCACCGCCCGGCTGCCGGGGGCCGTGGTGCTCGGCGACAGCCGCCGGTTGCCCTTCCGGGACGGCGAGTTCGACGCCGTGTGCAGCGTGTGGCTGCTGCACCTGGCCGCCGGGCCCGCCGACGTCCGGACCATCGTCGGCGAGTGCGCGCGGGTGCTGCGGCCCGGCGGCGTCTGGGTCACCACGGTCGACAAGGCCGCCTCCCACAACGTGGGCAGTGACATCGATGTCGTCCTGTCCTCGCGCCCGCCCAGCCCGGTCCGGGACGCGGCGGCGGACGTGGAGTCCTACGCCGCCGGCCACGGCCTGGTCCCGGCCGGGCAGGCCCGCTTCCGCGGCCACGGTCAGGGCCGCAGCCCGCGCCGTACGGTCGCCGACCTGCGCCGCGGCTGGTTCGTCACCCTGCCGCCCGGCCACCCGTTCGCCGACGGCTTCGCCGCCCGGCTGGCGGAACTCCCCGACCAGGACAGACCCCGCCCCGACCCGTTCTTCACGCTCCGGGCGTTCCGGAAGCCGTGCGGGGCTCTCGAGCCCGGGTGAACTCCATGATCCAGTTGGTCACCCAGGTCTCTCCGCCGTCCACGGAGAACGCCTGTTCCCATCGGGCGGTGGCCGGGGAGATCCCGGACCAGACGAATCGCACCCGCACGTCCTTGCCGTCGTAGGTGTCGTCGCCCTGGAACTCGCCCCTAAGGCCCTTGAAACGGCCGAAGACCGGAGGGAAGAGGGTCCCGCTGCGGCTGGACGCCCAGTTCAGCGACCACTCCTCACGGACCGGGTCGAACAGCCGCAGCGTCAGCCCCTTCGCGCCCAGGTGCGGCATGTCGATCTCGTCGATGTTGGCGGCCCCGTCGAACAGCGGCCGGCACTCGCTCCGGCCCGGGAACTCCTCCCAGTCGCTGCCGGGGTCGAGGAAATCGGTGCGGCGGCGGTGCTGGACGTTCCAGGCGCCGTGGAAGAAGTCGAAGTCGTGCGGGCTGCTCATGAGCGGTCTCCTGTGGTTCCCTCGGGCAGACGGTCGGCCAGATAGGCGTCGAGGTCGGGGACGTCCGGGGTGAGCATGTGCCGCACCCAGGCGTCGCGTTCGTGCAGGATCGGCGGCAGCTCCCAGACGCAGCCGATCCACGGCGGGCCGGGCCTGACGAAGTGCGTGGGGTCGCGGTCCGGGCAGCCGAGGACCGGCTGGCCCGCCGCCGCGCCGCCGAAGTGCAGCACGTTGTCCCACACCCAGCTGTACGCGTTGAGATAGGCGCCGTCGTCACCGCCCCGGTGCAGCACGAGGAACGTCGCCGGCGAGGTGCCGTCCGGCTCCGGCAGCAGCTCGGGCAGGAGCGCGTACGCCGCCTTCTCCACCTCGGGCGCGATCCCCGCCGGATCGGCGGTGACGTGGTAGCGCTTGATCCACCGGCCCGCCACCTCGATCGGCGGTGGCGCGGTCAGCAGTTTCTCCGTGAAAGGCATGGCGGGACGTTAGAGCCGCTTCCCTGACATCCTGTGTCAGTGAAGTCCAGCCGACTCGTCTCGATCCTCCTGCTGCTCCAGACCCGCGGCCGGATGACCGCCGCGCAGCTCGCCGAGGAGCTGGAGGTCTCGGTCCGTACCGTCTACCGGGACGTGGAGGCCCTCGGTGCCGCCGGGGTTCCGCTGTACGGCGACGCGGGCCACGCCGGCGGATACCGCCTGCTCGACGGCTACCGCACGCGGCTGACGGGCCTCACCGCCGACGAGGCCGAGGCCCTCTTCCTCGCGGGCGCCCCCGGCCCCGCCGCCCAGCTCGGTCTCGGCTCCGTGCTCGCCGCGGCCCAGCTCAAGGTGCGCGCCGCCCTGCCGGCGGAGCTGCGCGCGCACGCCGACCGGATCAGTGGCCGCTTCCACCTGGACGCCCCCGGCTGGTACGCGGACGCCGACGACGCCCCTCACCTCCCGGCCGTCGCGGACGCCGTCTGGAGCAGCCGCGTGCTGCACGTCCTGTACCGCCGCTGGCGCGAGCCCACCGATGTGGAGCGTCGTCTGGAGCCGTACGGGCTGGTGCTGAAGGCGGGCCGCTGGTACGTCGTCGCGGGGCCCGGACCACGTACCTACCGGGTCGACCAGATTCTCGAACTCACCACTCGTGAAGAGGTGTTCGCCCGCCCCGAGGGCTTCGACCTGGCCGCGTACTGGGCGGCGTACCAGCGCGGCTTCCACGACCGGCTCCACCGCGGCGAGGCGGTGGTGCGGCTGGCCCCGGGAACGACGCTCACCGGCCCGGCGGGGGAGGCCGTACGGCGCGACGGACGTACGGACGACGACGGCTGGACACGTGCCACGGTCCCCATCGAGTCCGTCGACCACGCCCACGCCGAGTTCCTGCGCCTGGGCACGGCCATCGAGGTGCTGGCTCCGGACGAACTGCGGTCGAGGATCGCCCGGACCGTGGCCGAACTGGCGCAGCGGTACGGCAACTCCCGCGCACCCGGCGGCGACTGAGAGGCGGAACCCGCCCGTCCTTCCAGGAGGTCCGTCCCGTGAAGCACCCGCACAGGCACCGCAGACGCCGTCTGCTCCTCCCCGTCGCCGCAGCCACGGCGGCGCTCGTCGGCGCAGGCCTGACCACGTTCGCCACCGACGACACGGCCGCGGCCGCCACCGCCCGCCAGGTCGAGAAGCTGGACCGGGGTGTGGTCAGCGTCCACACCGGCAGCGGCAACCTGGTGAGCTGGCGCTGGCTGGCAACCGACCCGAACGACGTGTCGTTCAACGTCTACCGGGCCGGTACGAAGGTCAACCCGACCCCGGTCACCGGCTCCACGAACTACTTCCACTCCGGCGCCTCCTCGCACGCCGACTACACCGTCCGCGCGATCGTGAACGGCGTGGAGCAGGGCGACTCGGTGCACGCGGTCCAGTTCCGCACCGGCTACAAGGACGTCCCCCTCTCCCCGCCGGCCGGTGGCACCGCCCCGGGCAACTCGGCGTACACCTACGAGGCCAACGACGCCTCCCTGGGTGACCTGGACGGCGACGGCGCCCTGGACATCGTCCTGAAGTGGCAGCCGACCAACGCCAAGGACAACTCCCAGTCCGGCTACACCGGCAACACCATCGTCGACGGCATCAAGCTCGACGGCACCCGGCTGTGGCGCATCGACCTGGGCCGCAACATCCGCTCCGGCGCCCACTACACCCAGTTCCAGGTCTACGACTACGACGGCGACGGCAAGGCCGAGGTCGCCATGAAGACCGCCGACGGCACCCGCGACGGCACCGGCGCGGTCATCGGCAGCTCCACGGCCGACCACCGCAACTCCAGCGGCTACGTGCTCTCCGGCCCCGAGTTCCTGACCATGTTCAACGGCCAGACCGGCAAGGCGATGCAGAGCGTCGACTACGTCCCGGCCCGGGGCAACGTCTCCTCCTGGGGCGACAACTACGGCAACCGCGTCGACCGCTTCCTCGCCGGCACCGCCTACCTCGACGGCTCCCGCCCGTCCCTGATCATGGCGCGCGGCTACTACACCCGCACGGTGATCGCCGCCTGGGACTGGCGCAACGGCTCCTTCACCCGCCGCTGGACCTTCGACACCAGCTCCTCCACCAACAGCGGCAAGGGCTACGACGGCCAGGGCAACCACAGCCTGTCCGTCGCCGACGTCGACAACGACGGCAAGGACGAGATCGTCTACGGCGCCATGACCGTCGACGACAACGGCAACGGCCTGTGGACCACGAAGCTGGGCCACGGCGACGCCGGTCATGTCGGGGACCTCAACCCGTCCCGCGCGGGTCTGGAGTACTTCAAGGTCTCCGAGGACTCCAGCAAACCCGGCTCCTGGATGGCCGACGCCCGCACCGGCCAGGTCCTGTGGCAGACGGCGTCGGGCTCCGACAACGGCCGCGGAGTCGCCGCCGACGTCTACGCCGGCAGCGCGGGCGCCGAGGCCTGGTCCGCCGCGGACACGACCCTGCGCTCGGCGACCGGCGCGTCCCTCGGCCGGGAGCCGTCCAGCATCAACTTCCTGTCCTGGTGGGACGGCGACCCCGTCCGCGAACTCCTCGACGGCACCCGCATCGACAAGTACGGCACCTCCGGCGACACCCGCCTGTTGACCGGGTCCGGCGTCTCCTCCAACAACGGCACCAAGTCCACACCGGCGCTCTCCGGCGACATCCTCGGCGACTGGCGCGAGGAGGTCGTCTGGCGCACCAGCGACAACAAGGCCCTGCGCATCTACTCGACCCCGCACGAGACCAGCACGAAGATCACGACCCTGCTCCACGACACGCAGTACCGCACGGCCCTTTCATGGCAGAACACCGCCTACAACCAGCCCCCGCACCCGAGCTTCTTCATCGGCAACAACATGCCGACGGCTCCCCGCCCCACCGTCTACACCCCGTGAGAAAGCCGAGGGCGTATGCCGTCTCCGGCATACGCCCTCGGAAGCGGGGTCAGGCCACCGTGCAGCTCTGGTCACCCAGCTTGAACGCGGTCGGTTTCGCGTTCGTCCCCGACGAGTTCGCCGTGAAGCCGAAGCTCACGGACGAGCCCGCCGCCACGTTGCCGTTCCAGCCGACGTTCTTCGCCGTCACCGCCGAACCCGACTGCGCTGCCTCGGCGTTCCACGCCTGGGTCAGCTTCTGGCCGTCGGTGAAGGACCAGGCCAGGGACCAGCCGTTCCACGGGCTGGTGCCGGTGTTGGTGACCTGCACGTCCGCCTGGAAGCCGCCCGACCACTGGCTGGTGACCTTGTACGTCACCTTGCAGGCACCGGCCGGGTCGGGGCCGGGCCCGGGGCCCGTGGTGCCGCCGTCGGAGCTGTCGCCGTAGACGACGCCACGGCCGTTGGTCGCCACGTACACCCGGCCGTACACCCTCGGGTCACCGGTGATGGCCGCACCCGTCCAGCCCCACTGGTGGGCGTCGTCGTTGATGCGTGTCCAGCTCGCGCCCTTGTCCGTGGAGCGGAAGACGCCGCGCACGCCGCCGATCTTCGCGCTGGTGTAGAGCGTCTGGTAGGAGGCCCCGGGTGCCGCCTTGCCGAACCCGATGGTGTCGGCCTGCTCTACGTTCGGCAGCTTCGTGAAGCTCGTGCCGCCGTCCGTCGAGTGCCACAGGCCGTACGCCCCGTCGCTCGCGCCGCCCGCCAGCCAGACGTCGCCCTTCCCGCCGGGCAGCGCCTTGAAGCGGACACTGTCACCGCCGGGCAGGCCCGTGGCCGGTGACTCCTTGAACGTCGCGCCGCCGTCCGTACTGACGTAGAACTTCCCCGACTTGAAGCCGTAGAAGGTCTTCGGATCGACGCGGTCCGACTCGACGATCGCCCCGGCGGGGATCCCGCCGGACGCCTGCCACGAGGTGCCGAAGCCCGTCGTGTGGTGCACGCCGGCGCCCTGCGGGCTCCACACGAACCGGCTGCCGTCGGCCGCCGCCGCGACCGTGCCGCCGCCGCTCACGCCCGAGGGGTCGGTCCCCGCGAACCAGTTGGCGCCGTTGTCCGTCGAGAACGAGATGTGCGGACCGGAGTCGAGGTTGCCGACCCGGACGACCGTGTTCGGGTTCGACTCGGCGAAGTCCAGGCTCGTGGTCGTCGTGAAGTTCGGCTGCGTGAACATCATCGACGGGACCTTCGTCAGATCCGTGTGGCGGAAACCGCCGACGTCGCCGAGCGCGCTGAGCAGCGGGGCACCGGACGGGGGAGAGGCGAGGTCGTTGACCGCCGTCTCCTCCAGCCCCTGCACCATCGGCTTGACGGCGAACTTCCCGCCGCCGTCCCAGTTCGTGAGGTTCTCGGTGCCGTAGATCGTCGCGCCCGTCCCGTACATCATGCGGTTCGAGTTGAACGGGTCGATCTCCAGGGCTTCCGTCATCCACCCCAGCTTCGGCGTCTGCTCGGGCGGCTGCGGGTTGGCGCCCCAGGTCAGCCACGGCGAGGACGAGACGTCCATCGTGTAGCGGTTCTCGCGGTTGGGGTACGACGTGTAGTCCCACGCCTTGGTCCAGGTCGCGCCGCTGTCCGTGGAGCGGAAGATCTGCGTGTCCGGCCACCAGGCGCTGTACGCGGTCGCCATCACCGTGCCGGGCTTCTGCCGGTCCACCGTCAGCCCGCTGAAGCCGTAGAACGTGTCGGCCTCCGCCACCGGGCTGATGTCCGTCCAGGTACCGGTCCCGGTCGCGTACCGCCACAGCTGGCCCTTGCCGCCGTCGTACGGGCCGCCCTTGTCGCTGTAGGCGAGGTAGAGATGGCCGTTCTTCGCGTCCAGGACGCCCTTGTGAGCGAGGTAGCCGGTGGGCTGCCCGGCCAGCCGCTGCCAGGTCGCGCCCGCGTCCGTCGAGCGGTACACCGCGTTGTCCTTGTCGGCGACCCCCACGTAGATCGTCTTCGTGGCATTGCCCGACGTGCCCGTGGACTCGTCGAAGGTGACCCAGACGATGCCCTGGTTGTCGGACGCGTAGCCGCTGGTGTCACTCGGGTCCTGCACGTAGTTGCCGACGTTGGGGAAGTTCGTCACCTGCGACCAGGTCACGCCCGAGTCCGTCGACCGCCACAGCCCCTTGCCGCTGGGAGCCCCCAGATACAGCACGCTGTTGCGGTTCGGGTCGACGGCCAGCCGCTCGCCCATGCCCCGCCCCGGCATGTTGCCGCCCAGCTTGAACGGCAGGTTCGCCTTCTGCCAGCTCGCCCCCCGGTTGGCGGAGCGCATGACCGCACCGTTCTTCGGATCCCAGCTGTTGGTGTACGTACCGACCGCCGCGTACACCTTGTCCGGATCGACGGAGTCGGACGCGATGCTGACGACCCCCGTGTGCCCCCAGTCGTCCCAGCCGACGGAGTCCAGCAGCGGCGTCCAGGTCTTCGAGGCCTCCTGCCACCGGTAGGCACCGCCGATGTCGGTACGGGCGTAGGCGAGGTTCTTCTCGGACCGGTTGAAGACGATCCCGGGGACAAATCCGCCCCCGTCGATCCGCGCGTTCTTCCAGGAGTAGGTGTCGGCAGCGATCTTCACCGACGGCGGATCGGCGGCCAGGGCGGCGGGAGCGCCCGACAACAGCCCGGCCGCCAGCGCCAGCACGGCCGTGAGTATGCGGGTTCTTCGCACGGTGGGGGTCCTTCCGTGAGGGGGGAGAACGTGCGAGGGCCGGGCGGCTCCCATGCGGGTGGAGCCGCCCGACCGTGGCCCCGCGTCAGGTGCGGGGCCATGTACGCAGAGCTTCGGACGCTGTTCGGGGGCGCGGGGAACTGCGCGACCAGCCACAACGGACCGGCAGCCGAAGTCCCCGCGCCACCCGCGGAGCGCCCGGCGGGGGCTATTCGAGAAGCTCCGCGTACGAGCCCATGGCCAGCGCGATATCCGCCTGAGCCCAGAACCGGTGGTACGTGAACGACGGCACCGCACCGCCGGCGAGATAACTCTCGATCTTCGACCAGGCGGGATCGTCCTCGTAGAAGGACCGGATCGAGTCGAACGTCGACGACGAGTTGATCGCGTCACCGTTCGGCATCGTCCCCGTCCAGCCGCTGGGGACGGGCACCGGGTCGTCGAACCGGTTGTAGTCCGCGCGGTTCTCCGGGACGGCGACCCCGAGGTCGTCCTGGTGGTTCGCCCACATACCGTCCAGCAGCTTCTTCGCCGCCGCCGCGGCCTCCGTGTCACCGGAGCGGTCGGCGTAGTACGTCAGGGTCTTGGCGTACGCGGCCGCCACACCGACGTCGTTGGTGTAGTCGGCGACGGTGACGTGCAGCCCGCTGTTGGAGCCGGGGCTGGAGGCGTTCCAGGTGTCGGGCTGGCCCGACCACTGGAGCGTCGACGGGATACGGAACGTGCCGTCCGGGTTGAACGTGGTCTTGGACAGCGCCCAGTCGACCCACTTGTCGAGGACCGTCTTGGCCTGCGCGTTCCCCGTCTGCTGGTACAGCTCGGCGACCCGCTCCATGGACCACGCCTGGAAGCCGAACCACTGGTTGGACGGCGGGTCGTGGTACACGGGCTTCTCGTCGTAGTACATGCCGTAGAACGTCGACTTCCCGGCGGGCGGGGTCGCGTACCGGCCCGCCCAGCTGTTGGTCGCGCCGCCGGCGATGGCGCCCTCGTCCGACTGGAGCCAGCGGTAGAACTCCAGCTGCCGGTCCATGGACTTGGCCCAGTCGGCCGCGCCCGTCGCCGACTTGGGCTTCAGCGGGGCGTAGTTGCTCAGCGCGTAGGCGGCCAGCGGGTTCTGGTAGCCGCCGTGGGCGTGGCTGGAGCCGATGCGCCAGGACCAGCCGGCCGAGGTGTCGGTGGCGCCGCCCCAGGCGTAGTACCAGGACATCAGGTACATCGAGGCGTCCTTGCCGGTGCCCGCCGGGCAGGTGGAGGGTCCGACGCAGTTGCCGATCTTCTTGAAGTACTTGTCGAACATGGAGTAGCGCAGGTAGTCGCCCATCTTGGCCGCCTTGGCGACGGTCCCGGAGACCTGCCCGCCCTTGCCCTGCTCCTTCGCCCACAGGTCCGCCCAGTAGGCGGCCTGCACGGCGCGCGCGTCGGCGTCCGGCGCGTTGGTGAACTTCCACTGCTTGGCGTAGGAGGCGTCACCGGTGAACAGGTCCAGATAGCCGTTCTTGCCGCCGTACTTGAAGGCGTCGCAGGTCGGCTGCGGCACCGTCTCCCACACCGACTCCTGCGAGCCGCGCTGGAAGGTGTTGATGTACGACGGGCCGGTGTCCGAGGGTCCCGCCTCGCACTTGCCGGGCGAGTTGCCGTAGCCGTAGACGTTGTCGACGTCCTGGAGCCAGTGCATGCCGTAGACGTCGTCCGTGCCGTACGCGCTCTTCAGCTCGGCCGCGATCGGATCCGGGCCGACCGAGACGCCGGTGTCGAGCTTGGCCGGGTACTCGTTCGGCGTGTCCAGCTCGGGCGCGTAGGTCGCCGGCTTGGAGGCGTTGTAGAAGGAGTTGGTCGGCTGGTCGGCCTTGGTGGGGATCATGTACTTCTCCATGAGATCCCACGCGCCGTTGAACTTGGACCAGTCACCCGTCACCTTGCCGTACATGGCCTGGAGCCACAGGAGGTAGCTGTACGCCTCCGAGGTGGTCTCGTGGCCGTGGTCCGGCGCCTCGACGATCAGCGTCTCGACCGAGTGGTAGGGAATGCCCTCGGGGGAGAAGTAGCCGTTCGCCGGGTTGGTGATCTTCCCGTACAGCTCGAGGAAGCGGGCGTCGTACGCCTTGCTCGCCGCCAGCTGGGTGACGGTGACCGAGGCCTTGGCGTGACCCGCTGCCGTCGACTCGAACACGGCCGAGCCGCTGCCGGAGTCGGCCGCGCTGACGGTCACCTTCTGCGCGGTGTTCCAGTTCTGCGGGGTGAAGGTGAGCGAGGCGCCGCCCGTGACCGACAGGCCCGAGTTGCCGCTCGCCCTGGCCGACGTCACCGTCACATTGGAGGACGGCTGCTTGGACAGCTTCACCTCGTACGTGCCCGACTTGCCCGACTGGACGCCCAGTTGGACCGGCGAGGCGACGACGGTGGGGCCGGAGGCCACGGTGATGCCGACCGGCGTGGAATCGGCGGAGGCGCCCATGCTGTCGTAGGCCTTCGCCACCAGGGAATGACTGCCCACGGTCAGATTCGAGACGGACAGCGCGTAGGGCGCACTCGTGTCCGTGCCCAGCAGCTTGGTGTCGTCGTAGAACTCCACCTTGCTGATCGTGGCGTTGTCCGCGGCGGCCGCGGTGGCCGCCAGCGGGACCGCCTCGCCCTGGGTGTAGACGGCGCCGGCGGCCGGGCTGGTCAGCACGGCGATCGGCGGCTGGTGAGCGCCGGTGCAGGGGGTGCCGTTGACCGCGAAGGACGTGGGCGCGGTGTTGTTGCCGCTGTAGCTGAACTGGGCACCGGTGGAGACGGCGGCACCCGCGGCGACCCGCGCGTTGTGGGCGGCGTTCTTGACGGTGATGTTCTGGCCGGACTGCGACCACGTGCCGTTCCAGCCGTTGCCCAGCTTCTGGTTGCCGGAGTAGGCGTAGGTCAGCGTCCAGCCGTCGATGGCGTCCGTGCCGCGGTTGGTGAGGGTCAGGTCCGCGGTGAAGCCGGAGCCCCAGTCGTTCGTCTTGTAATCGACACTGCACTGAAGTGCGGCCGCCTGCGCGGTGGTCGACCCTGAGGAGAGCATCGTCAACGGAAGCGCGAGAGCCGCGAGCGCGGCGGTCCACAGACGCCGCACGGCTCTCCGTTTCCGGGGTGGGGGATGCATGGTGCTGGTTCCTCCTTGCGGCTCGGAGAAGTCAAGGCTTGAACCAGTGGGAGCGCTCCCATAGTGAGGACGGGTCTGGTATCGGTCAAGGTCCTTGAAGAGTCGAAAAGATTCGACGCCGTGTGTTGAGCGAAAGTCAGTGACTCCCCTGTTCTTTGCCGACACTTGGCGCTACCTTCCTTGACACCAGTGGGAGCGGTTCCATCAGTCGACGCGTCCGTCACGGCGGGCCCGACCTGCACGGAGTCGCTCATGCGACACCCCTCGCGTTCAGTACTTATAGCCGCCGCCCTCGCGGTCGTCCCCGGCTGCGCGAGTGCCGGTGCCGGGTTCCTCATGTCCTTGTCGGAGCGCGCCCTGAACGGCTGACACCCCCACCACCGAAAGGGAAACCCGCACTCATGAGCCGTACGAGAACAGCGTTACTGGCCGCCATGGCCCTGGTCGCCGGAGCGACCGGCACGGCGTTCGCCGTCGACCCGGACGGCATCGGCACCGCCGCCGTCCCCTGCACCGTCGACTACAAGGTGCAGAACCAGTGGAACACCGGCTTCACCGCCGCCGTGACCATCACCAACAACAGTGCCGCGAAGTCGTCCTGGTCGCTGAAGTGGTCGTACGCCGGCAACCAGAAGGTCACCAGCGGCTGGAACGCCAAGATCAGCCAGAGCGGCGCCGACGTCACCGTGGCCAACGAGAGCTACAACGCCCAGCTCGCGACGGGCGGTTCGGTCAGCTTCGGCTTCCAGGGCTCCTACAGCGGCAGCAACGCGATCCCGGCCACCTTCACCCTCGACGGCGTGACCTGCAACGTCGACAGCGGCGGTCCCGGCGGCCCCACGGATCCGCCGGACCCGGGCGGCCCCGCCAACCGGGTCAACAACCCCTACGACGGCGCCAAGGTGTACGTGAACCCCGAGTGGTCCGCGAACGCCGCCGCCGAGCCGGGCGGCAGCCGTATCGCCAACCAGCCGACCGGTGTCTGGCTGGACCGGATCGCGGCGATCAACGGCACCGGCGGCAAGATGGGCCTGCGCGCCCACCTCGACGAGGCGCTGCGCCAGAAGGGCTCCGGCGAGCTCGTCGTCCAGCTCGTCATCTACAACCTGCCCGGCCGTGACTGCGCCGCCCTCGCCTCCAACGGAGAGTTGAAGCCCGACGAGATCGGCCGGTACAAGACGGAGTACATCGACCCGATCAAGGCGATCCTCGCCGACTCGAAGTACTCCTCGCTGCGGATCGTCACGACCGTCGAGATCGACTCGCTGCCGAACCTCGTCACCAACACCGGCAGCCGCCCGACGGCCACCCCGCAGTGCGACGTGATGAAGGCCAACGGCAACTACATCAAGGGCGTCGGCTACGCGCTGAACAAGCTCGGCGACGTGCCGAACGTCTACAACTACGTCGACGCCGGCCACCACGGCTGGATCGGCTGGGACGACAACTTCGCTCCCTCCGCGACCCTGTTCAAGGAGGCGGCGTCCGCCGAGGGCGCGACCGTCAACGACGTCCACGGCTTCATCACCAACACGGCGAACTACAGCGCCCTGAAGGAGGACCACTTCTCCATCAACGACAACGTGGCCGGCAAGTCCGTCCGCGAGTCGAATTGGGTCGACTGGAACCGCTACGTCGACGAGCTGTCCTTCGCCCAGGCCTTCCGCAACCAGCTGGTCTCGGTCGGCTTCAACTCCGGCATCGGCATGCTGATCGACACCTCCCGCAATGGCTGGGGCGGCACCGCCCGGCCCACCGGCCCCGGCGCCCAGACCACCGTCGACACCTACGTCGACGGCGGCCGCTACGACCGCCGCATCAACCCCGGCAACTGGTGCAACCAGTCCGGAGCCGGCCTCGGCGAACGCCCGAAGGCCAGCCCGGCCGCCGGGATCGACGCGTACGTGTGGATGAAGCCGCCGGGCGAGTCCGACGGGGCGAGCAAGGAGATCCCGAACCCGGAGGGCAAGGGCTTCGACCGGATGTGCGACCCGACGTACGAGGGCAACCCGCGCAACGGCAACAACCCGTCGGGTGCTCTGCCGGACGCGCCGCTGTCCGGGCACTGGTTCTCCGCCCAGTTCCGGCAGCTGATGCAGAACGCGTACCCGCCGCTGTCCTGACCGGCTGACACCCCGTCCCCACGGATCCGCCGGGGCTCCGGCCCCGGCGGATCCCTTTTGCGGGAGCGGCAAGAGCAGTGGCCTTCTCCCGGTGCGTCGGCGCAGGCTGGCGGCATCCGAGGGAGAGGCTGACCACCATGGCGCACGACCACGACCACGACCACAACCACAACCACGCGCACGGCCACCACCACGGCCATACGGACATCGACTGGGCCGAGATGGGCCCGAGGCTGGAGTCACAGGCGGAGCTGTTCGCGTCCCTGTATGAGCGGGCCATGGCCTGGCTGGCGCGGGAGGTGACCGAGCCGGGCCTGATCGTCGACGCGGGCAGCGGGCCGGGCGTCGTGTCGTGTCTGTTCGCCGAGACGTTCCCGGGCGCGCGGATCGTCGCGGTGGACGGCTCCGAGTCGCTGTTGGAACGGGCGCGGGCACGCGCCGAGCGGCTGGGGGTCGCCGACCGTTTCAGCACCATCGTCGGTGAACTCCCCGACGTACTGGACGAGTTGGACTACCCCGCCGACCTGCTCTGGGCGAGCCGCAGCCTGCACCACCTCGGCGACCAGAGGGCCGGGCTCACCGCCTTCGCGGCGCGGCTTGCGCCCGGCGGCACGCTGGCCCTGATGGAGGGCGGTCTGCCCCCGCGGTACCTGCCGCGCGACATCGGCATCGGCAGGCCCGGGCTCCAGGCGCGGATCGACGCGGTGGAGGCGGAGTGGTTCACGCGGATGCGGGCGGAGCTGCCGGGCCATGTCGCGGAGACGGAGGACTGGCCGGGGCTGCTGGCCGCCGCGGGGCTGAAGCACACCAGGACGCACACGTTCCTGCTCGACCTGCCCGCGCCTGCCTCGGAGCGGGCCCGGGCCTATGTCGTGGCGTCTCTGTCACACATGCGCGAGAGGCTCGGGGGCGTGCTCGACGTGGAGGATCTCGCGACTCTTGATCGGCTGCTCGACCCCGACGACGAGGCGAGTCTGCACCGGCGGGCGGACGTGTTCGTGCTGGAGGCGCATACGGTGCACACGGCGGTGCGGGCGGGGTAGTGGGGCTGCCGGTTGATACGAGGGGGGTACCTCCCACGCCCTTAAGGCACTGGGGGAGGCACGACTGCCCGCAGCTAAGTGAGCTGCGGGCAGTCGTAGAGGTGAGGGGGGTTACCTCTCAGGCGCCGTCGAACGTCGCCGGGTCCGGGCCCAGGCGGCGGTCCTCGTTGAGGGCGCTGATGGCCGCCAGGTCCTCCGTGTCCAGGCTGAAGTCGAAGACCTCGATGTTCTCCTTGATCCGTGCCGGCGTCACGGACTTCGGGATGACCACGTTGCCCAGCTGGATGTGCCAGCGCAGGACGACCTGGGCCGGAGTGCGGTTGTGCTTCCGGGCGATGGCCACGATCGCCGGGACCTCCAGCAGGCCCTTGCCCTGGCCGAGCGGCGACCAGGCCTCCGTGGCGATGCCCTGCTCCGCGTGGTACTCACGGGCGGCGTTCTGCTGGAGGTGCGGGTGCAGCTCGATCTGGTTCACGGCCGGGACGACCGACGTCTCGCCGATCAGCCGCTCCAGGTGCTCGGGAAGGAAGTTGGAGACACCGATGGCCCGGATCCGGCCGTCGGCGTGCAGCTTCTCGAACGCCTTGTACGTGTCGACGTAGGTGTCCCGGGCCGGCAGCGGCCAGTGGATCAGGTACAGGTCGACGAAGTCCAGGCCGAGCTTCTCCAGCGACGTGTCGAAGGCGCGCAGCGTGGAGTCGTACCCCTGGTCGGCGTTCCAGAGCTTCGTCGTGACGAAGAGCTCCTCGCGCGGAAGACCGGACTCGGCGATGGCCTTGCCCGTGCCCTCCTCGTTGCCGTAGATCGCCGCGGTGTCGATGCTGCGGTACCCGGCCTCCAGCGCCGTCGCGACGGCCGACGCGGCCTCGTCGTCCGGCACCTGCCAGACGCCGAAGCCCAGCTGGGGCATCTCGACGCCGTTGTTCAGGATGATCGGGGGGACCTTGCTCACGAGCTCTCGATCCTTCGGTTTGTGGTCAGGTGTACGTCCCATCGTCAACGATCACGAGCCGTGATGCATTCCTGACGGGAGAATTCAGGCGCGCGATTCATCTGTCACCTGGCAATTCACGCCCGGTACAGCGCCTCGACCTCTTTCTCGTACGCCTTTTCGATCGCCTTGCGCTTCAGCTTCAGGGACGGGGTCAGCAACCCGTGTTCCTCGGTGAACGGCTGGGCCAGGATGCGGAAGGTGCGGATCGACTCGGCCTGCGAGACAAGGGTGTTGGCCGCGACCACCGCGCGCCGCACCTCCGTCTCCAGATCCGCGTCCCGCACCAGCTCCGCCGCGGACATCCGCGGCTTGCCCCGCATCGTCAGCCAGTGCTCCACGGCCTCCTGGTCGAGGGTCACGAGGGCGGCGATGTACGGGCGGTCGTTGCCGACGAGGATGCACTGGTTGACCAGTGGATGGTCACGGACGCGTTCCTCCAGCACGCCGGGCGAAACACTCTTGCCGCCCGATGTGACCAGGATCTCCTTTTTGCGGCCGGTGATGGTGAGGTAGCCGTCCTCGTCGAGCGCGCCGAGGTCGCCGGTGGCCAGCCAGCCGTCGTGCAGGGTCTCGTCGGTGGCCTTGGGGTTGTTGAGGTAGCCCTGGAAGACGTTCTGGCCGTGCAGCCAGATCTCGCCGTCGTCCGCGATGTGCACGGTCATGCCCGGGATGGGCTGCCCGACCGTGCCGAACCGGGTGCGTCCGGGCGGGTTGGCGGTCGCGGCGGCCGTGGACTCGGTCAGGCCGTAGCCCTCGTAGATGTGCACGCCCGCCCCGGCGAAGAACAGGCCGAGCCGCCGGTCCATGGCGGAACCGCCCGACATGGCGTGCTTGATGCGCCCGCCCATCGCGGCGCGGATCTTGGCGTAGACGAGCTTGTCGAAGAGCTGGTGCTGCATGCGCAGGCCGGCGGAGGGGCCGGGGCCGATGCCCCAGGCCTTGGCCTCGATCGCGTCCGCGTACTTGATGGCGATGTCGACGGCCTTCTCGAACGGGCCGGAGCGCCCCTCCTTCTCGGCCTTGCGGCGGGCCGCGTTGAACACCTTCTCGAAGATGTACGGCACGGCCAGGAAGAACGTCGGCTTGAACGCGGCCAGGTCGGGCAGCAGGGCCGCCGCGTTGAGCTGCGGCTGATGGCCGAACTTCACCTTGCCGCGGATCCCGGCGACCTGGACCATCCGCCCGAAGACATGGGCGAGCGGCAGGAACAGCAGGGTGGCGGCCTCGTCGCCCCGCTTGGAGTGGAACACCGGCTCCCAGCGCTCGATGACGGTGTCCGCCTCGTACATGAAGTTGCCGTGCGAGATGACACAGCCCTTGGGGCGGCCGGTGGTGCCCGAGGTGTAGATGATCGTGGCGACCGAGTCGGGGGTGACGGCCTGCCGGTGGCGGTGCACCACCTCGTCGTCGAGGCTCGCGCCGGCGTCGTACAGCTCGTGCACGGCGCCGGAGTCGAGCTGCCACAGGCGGCGAAGCTGCGGCAGCCGGTCGATGACGGTGGCGATCGTCATCGCGTGGTCCTCGTGCTCCACGACCGCGGCCGTCACCTCGGCGTCGTACAGCATCCAGAAGCACTGCTCGGCCGAGGACGTCGGATAGACCGGCACGACCTGGGCGCCGATGGTCCACAGCGCGTAGTCGAACAGCGTCCACTCGTAGCGCGTACGGGACATGATCGCGACGCGGTCGCCGAACCGGATGCCGCTCGCCAGCAGGCCCTTGGCCAGGGCGAGCACCTCGTCACGGAACTCGGCGCTGGTGACGTCCCGCCACTGCCCGGACTCGTCCTTGCGGCCCAGCGCGATGTGCAGCGGGTCCTCCTGGGCATGCTCGAAGACCACGTCGGCCAGACCGCCCACCGGAGGTGCCAACGCCAACGGAGGGTTGGTGAACTCGCGCAAACCCCGCTCCCCGCTCCTCAGCGCTCTTGTCGAGTGACGCTCCGCACAGCGCCGTGAAAGCTACCCCAACCGGGCAGAGGGCGGGAGGGGTGGCGAAGACGAGCAGCGGTCTTGTCCGCACTGGTCAGGGCGGGAAAATGCGCTCACATGGGGAAGGGTCGGACAGAATCCTGACGGTTGAGTAAGTTTCGGAGCCGTAATCTCCACCGAATCTGTACGACCCCCTACGGCCCGAGGCTCGTTGTGCGCGGTGCCCGGCCGTCTCTTCTGTCAGCGCCCCGGGGGCGGATTTCGTCACTCCGGTTCAGTCGGTCGCCGCCCGACAGGATCGCCGCGGCCAGGGCATCCGCCGCGCCCCGGGCGGCGGGGCTCCGCCGGCCGTGGACCACGACGAAGTCCACCTGCCCGAGTTCCGGCAGCCCCGCCCGGTCCGGGACGCGGACCAGGCCGGGCGGGATGAGGCCGCGGGAGTGGGCCATCACGCCGAGCCCCGCCCGGGCCGCGGCGACGAGGCCGTTGAGAGAGCCGCTCGTGCACACCACGCGCCACTCGCGGCCCTGCCGCTCCAGCGCCTCCAGGGCGAGCGCGCGGGTGATGCCCGGCGGCGGATAGACGATGAGCGGCACGGGACGGTCCGGGTCGAGCCGGAGGCGCTCCGCGCCGATCCACACCAGCCTGTCGTGCCGGACCAGCTCGCCGTGCGGGTCCTCCGGCCGCCGCTTGGCCAGGACGAGGTCCAGCTTCCCGGCGGCGAGCTGCTCGTGCAGCGTGCCCGACAGCTCGACCGTGAGCTCCAGGTCGACCTCCGGGTGGTCGTGCCGGAAGCCCTCGAGGATCTCGGGCAGCCGGGTCAGCACGAAGTCCTCCGACGCGCCGAAGCGCAGCCGGCCGCGCAGCCGGGTGCCCGTGAAGAACGCCGTCGCCTGCTCGTGCACCTCCAGGATCCGGCGCGCGAACCCGAGCATGGCCTCGCCGTCCTCCGTGAGCTCCACCGAGTGCGTGTCCCGGGTGAACAGCGTCCGGCCGGTGGCGTCCTCCAGCCGCCGCACGTGCTGGCTGACGGTGGACTGCCGCAGCCCGAGCCGCCGGGCGGCCTGCGTGAAGCTCAGCGTCTGTGCCACCGAGAGGAAGGTGCGCAGATGGGAGGGGTCGTACATGCCTGTCAGGCTATCGCGGAACGTGATGACAGTGAGAGCGGTATGCGGGATTCCCGATCGCCGACGCGGGGAGCAGGATGGAAGGGGGCCGTACCGGCCCTGTACCGCACGTGAGTACCGCACGTATGTACCGCCCGTAAGTCCCTAGCAAGTGGAGCACCGTGAAACGCCTGCGCCGGCCGCGTCGGATGCCGATCGACCCGTACATCCTTCTCCTCCTCGCGACGGTGGGCGTCGCCGCCCTGTTCCCGGCGCGCGGGACGGTCGCCGATGTCGCGTCCGGTGCCTCAACCGCGGCGATCGCCCTGCTGTTCTTCCTCTACGGCGCCCGGCTGTCCACCCGTGAGGCGCTGGACGGACTGCGCCACTGGCGGCTCCACCTCACCGTCCTGGCCTGCACCTTCGTCGTCTTCCCGCTGCTCGGTCTGGCGGCTCGCGGGCTGGTGCCGGTGATCCTGACGCACCCGCTGTACCAGGGCCTGCTCTTCCTCACGCTCGTCCCGTCGACCGTGCAGTCCTCGATCGCCTTCACCTCGATGGCCCGCGGCAACGTGCCCGCCGCGATCTGCGCGGGCTCCTTCTCCTCGCTCGTCGGCATCATCGCTACCCCTCTGCTCGCGGCCTCGCTGCTCGGCGGCAGCGGGGGCGGGTTCTCCGCCGACTCGCTGCTGAAGATCGTGCTGCAACTGCTGGTGCCGTTCCTCGCCGGGCAGCTGCTGCGCCGCTGGATCGGCCGCTTCGTCACCCGCCACAAGAAGGTCCTCGCGCTGGTGGACCGCGGCTCGATCCTGCTCGTCGTCTACACCGCGTTCAGCCAGGGCATGGTCCAGGGCATCTGGCACCAGGTCAGCCCCCTACGGCTGGGCGGGCTGCTCGTCGTCGAGGCCGTGATCCTCGCCTCGATGCTGCTGCTGACCTGGTACGGCGGCAAGGCGCTGGGCTTCGGCCGGGAGGACCGGATCACCCTCCAGTTCGCCGGCTCGAAGAAGTCCCTGGCCGCCGGACTGCCCATGGCGAGCGTCCTGTTCGGCCCGCAGGCCTCGCTGGCCGTGCTGCCGCTGATGCTCTTCCACCAGATGCAGCTCATGGTCTGCGCGGTGATCGCCAAGCGCCGCTCGCACGACCCCCGCCCGGAGGTCACCGGGCCGGAGCCAGCCGCAGCGTCACGAACCGCGGTCGGTACAGGGACACGTTCCGGCTGAGCTGGGCGGCGGCGCCCGTCGTCTCCAGCCAGTTGACGTCGTAGCTCAGCACCAGACGCCCGGCGCCGCTCAGCACCGGGTGCGCCTGCGGGTTGTAGGCGGCCACCTGGCCCTGCGGCAGCGACGGGCTGAACTCCTTCGCGGGCCCGTGCCACGGCCCGGCCGGGGAGCACGCCCAGTACGACGCCACGGTGGTCAGGCCCTTCGTGCCCGCGGCCATCGTGAACAGCACGTACGTCCCGCCGTCCCGGACGACCGAGAACGCGCTGCCCACCCCCCTGCGCTGCCCGTCCCCGAGCACCGGCCGGGGGCGGGCGGCGGCCGCCCAGGACGAGCCGGTCCAGTACCGCCAGGCCGCCGGATCCCCGAGCCTGCCCTCCGGTACCCGCGCCACGTACGCGTGCGAGGCCGGGCGGGAGGCGGCCTGGCCGTCGTCTCCGCCGTAGACGTACGTCCAGCCGTCCTCCTCGACCAGCGTCGTGCCGAACAGCACCCGCCGGGACGGGTCCGGGACCAGTTGCTGGTCGAGGACCTTGACGACCGACTCCAGGCGCAGATCGGGCAGCGACAGCGTGGCCACCTCGGTCGCGGTGGGCACGCCGTAGATCCACGGGGCCTGGCCGGCCGTGCGCACCCACAGCAGCACCCGGACGACCTGCTCCGAGGAGCCGGGGGAGCGGGGTTCGACGCGGGCGGCGACCGGCCAGCGCCACTGGTTGGGAGCCGGGTCGGCGAACAGCGGGGCGGGGAGGGTGGTCTCCAGCCGGCCGTCGCGCATCAGCACGGCCGAGTTGCGCACCAGCGGCGCGGTGGTGTCCCGCCAGGCGTGGGACTCGCCGGCCGGGTTGGGCGGGCCGTACACCCGGCCCAGGTAGGTGTCCGAGAACAGCCACAGCACCCGGCCGTCCGGCAGCCGCACCGAGTGGGTGCCGTCGCCGCCCGTCCAGTCGTCGGTGCGGGTCGTGTCGTCGCCGTAGCGGGCGAACTCGGCGGTGAGGCCGTCGTCCGCCTGCCAGGAGCGGACGGTGCGCGCCCGGCAGGCGGTGTCGTCGTCCGGGCTCTCGTCGTCCGGGAGGGCGATGAGCAGCGCGGCTCCGAGAACCAGGACCAGCAGCAGGCCGATCCCGGTTCCCGTGCGCTGTCGTGCTCGTGCTGTTTCTGCGTCGTCGGGCACGTGCCGTGACGTTAGTTGCTGCCGCTCACCTGGTCCATGGGGAGCCACAGCACCGTGCCCCTGGCGGCCGCGCTCTTGGTGCCGGCGCCCAACTCCCTGTCGGTGAGGGCCCGGTTCCAGACGCGGACGTCGTCGACCGCCCCCGTGAGGAACGCCCGGCTGTCCATGCGCTGGCCGATGTGCACGCCGAACGGGGAGTTGCGGCTGACCGAGCCCGGCACGTCCGGGGTGCTGATCGGCGTGCCGTCGAGGAAGAGGGTCAGTTGCCCACCGCCCCGGCGCAGGACCAGGTGGTGCCAGCGGCCGTCGTTGCGGGCGCCGTCGGTCCACACGGAGGCCGTCCTGACGGTCGCCGCGCCCGACCGGGTGGTGATGAGCGCCCGGACCCGGTCGCTCGCCGGCTCTCCGCGCAGCCAGACCTGCGGCTGCGTGCTGCCGATGCCGCCCATCCACAGGAAGGGCTGTTCGCCGGTCGTAGCGGTGTAGCGGAAGAACAGAGAGGCCGTGAAGTCGCCCTCGCCGAGCTGCAGTCGGGACCGGTACGGCAGGCGTACGGCGTCGTCGATGCCGTCGAAGGACAGCGCGCCGCCGCGGACACCCGCAGTCCGCCCGGCATCGCCGAGGACGGCCGCGGGCCGCGCGCCCGGCGCCGCGTCGCGGGTGGTCGGGTCGGCGCCACGGCGCGGTTTCAGCCAGTCCTCGGTGAAACGGGCGAAACGGATCTCGTCACGGGCGTCGACCGCGCCGCCCTCGTACAGCAGGCCCACCGTCGAGGAGTCGACCGCCGCCATGTCGGAGTAGCCGGACCAGTCCGTGGTGACGACCGTGCCCCGGTCCACGCTGTCCCAGGTGCGCCCGCCGTCGTAGGAGGAGCGGACCATCATCGTCCGGCGGCGGTCGGGATCGGCCGGGGCGGACAGCAGCATTCGGCCGCCGAGGCGCAGCGTCGCGCCCTGGACCTGCGGGGTGTAGAGGTCCGGGAGAGCACGGAAGGGCGTGGCGAAGCTGTCGCCGCCGTCCAGGCTGAAGGTCTGGGAGCGGTGCCCCGGATCGGTGCCGTCCTGTTCGCGGCCGCTGACGAGGACGGCCCCGTCGGCCCGTTCGGTGAGCGTCACCTCGGACGGCTTCTGCCGGAACATGCCGTCCTGCGGTATCGGCCAGGAGTCGGTGGCGCCGATCCGCCAGTGGTCGCCGCCGTCGTCGCTGACGATGAGCGCGGCGTGGTTCGCTGTGACCCTGCTGCCGTCCCACGTCTCGGTGTTGACGCCGAACACCAGCCGCCCGGCGTGCTTGCCGCGGGTGAGCTGGATGCCGTGCACGGGCCCGGTGGCGTACCAGGAGTTCCAGTGCTCGGGCAGGATCTCGTCGCTCAGGTCGCGCGGCTCGGACCAGGTCCGGCCGTCGTCGTCGCTGTACTGGAGGTGCGGGGTGCGGTCGCAGGGGACGGTGCAGTTGCCGGCGTCCGTACGGCCCGTGTTGTACGTCTCGGCCAGCAGGATCCGGCCGGTCCTGCGGTCCACGACGGGCGCCGGGTTGCCGTGCGTGTCGCCCGCGCCCTCGTTGACGACCTGGAGCGGTCCCCAGGTGCGGCCGCCGTCGGTGGAGCGTTTGAGGACGATGTCGATGTCGGCCGCGTCACCGCAGTTGAGGACGCGGCCCTCGGCGAAGGCGAGCAGCGTGCCGGCCGTGGTCCGCACGATCGCCGGGATCCGGAAGCACGCGTAACCGGGGTCCTGGGAGGCCTTGAAGAGGACCTGCTGGTCGAACTCCGATAACGATGGGGAGGGTTGGGCATGGGCCGGGCTCGCGGGCGCGAGCAGCGCCGCGGCGGTGAGGACGGCTGTCAGGGTGGATCTCAGACGTGCGCGAAGACTTGACGGCATGGTGCGACCTGCCCTTCATGCGTCTGTCGGCTGGACCACCGAGGCATGGGAACGGACATCCGGGGAACGGACATTCGGTCAATCGGACATCCCACGTCCCATGTTTGGGGCCACAGACGGTACTTGGCTTCACAGACCCCCCACAAGGAGCGTGCGTCAGGGGATCAGGACGACCTTGCCGAGGTTGGCCCTCGCCTCGATCTCCCCGTGTGCCTTCGCCGCGTCCTGAAGGGCGAACTCCCCGTGCACGACGGGTCTGACCGTTCCGGCCGCGAACAGCCGCCACAGTTCCTCGCGCCACTGCTCGTACACCTCCGGCTTCCCGCGCGCGACGCGGGCCATCTGGAACCCGATCACCGACTTGGCGCCGGCGAGCAGGTCGTACGCCTGGACGGTGCCGCCGCCCGAGCTGTACGCCACCAGCCGTCCCTCCGGGGCGAGTGCGGCGAGGGCCCGAGCTCGCCGCCGACCGCGTCCAGGGCGTAGTCGACCGGAGCGCCCCAGGTGCCGTCGCCGTAGCTGACGACGTGGTCGGCGCCGAGGCCGCGGACGAAGTCGGCCTTGGCCGGATCGGAGACGGCTCCCACGACCCGTCCGGCGCCCCGCGTCCTGGCCAGTTGCACGGCCAGGTGCCCGACGCCGCTCGCCGCGGCGGTGAGCAGGGCCGCCTCGCCCGGCTCGGGGCGCGCCGCCTCCAGGGCGCCGAGGGCGACCAGGCCGCTGCGGACCAGGGCGACGGCTGTGACGGCGCCGGCGTCCGCCGGGACCGGGGAGGCCATGGCCTCGTGCAGGAGCGCGAAGTCGGCGTAGCCATGGCCGAAGCAGAGCCCTGTCACGCGGTCGCCGGTGCCGAAGCGGGTGACGCCCTCGCCGACGGCGGTGACCTCCCCGGCGATCTCGCCGCCGAGCGGGACCGGCTCCGGGGCCTCGGTGACCTTGCGGACGACCGGGAGCGTGACGCCGATCGCCTCCGCGCGCACGAGCAGTTCTCCGGGGCCGGGCTCGGGGACCGGTGCCTCCTCCGTGAACAGGGGGCCGCCTCGGGATTCGTAGCGGACGCGGCGCATCGCACCTCCGGACGTCGTCGGACATCCCCACGAAATCGTTGGGGCGCCCAACGGTATAGGAGGATCATAGGGAGAACCAACGATTTCTTGGTTAGGCTGCGGCCATGTCGGAAGCTCCCCTCCCCGCGATCCGCTCCCTGCCGAGCTGGCTGCTCGGCCGTGCCGCCGCCCGTGGCCGGGCCCTGGTGGCCGAGGCGCTGGCCGAGCAGGACATGCGGATGTGGCACCACGTGGTGCTGTCCGCCGTCCGCGACCTGGCCCCCGTCGCCCAGGCCGACCTCGGGCGCGGGGTCGGGCTGGACCCCAAGGACCTGGTCGGCATCCTGAACGACCTCCAGGCGGCGGGCCTGGTGGTGCGCGAGCCGGACCCGAAGGACCGGCGGAAGAACGCGGTGTCCCTCACCGCCCGGGGAGCCCGGCTGCTGACGCGCTGCGAGAAGGCGGCCCGCGCGGCCAACGACGAGCTGCTCGCCCCGCTGTCGGAGGCCGAACGCGAGCAGTTCACGGGCATGCTGCGGCGCATATCCGGCACGGGCGACTGACGGCTGCTCCGCCGGGGCCGGGCCGAGACGGGGCCCCTGCGGCGCAGGGGGCGCTCCCCGCCGGTCGGGGCCCCGCCGCCGTGTCGCGGGGGAACCTGCTCAGCCCTGGGCGGCCGCGGCCCGCAGGGCGATACGGTCCTCACCCGCGTACACGTTCATGGAGCTGCCCCGCAGGAAGCCCACCAGCGTCAGGCCCGTCTCGGCGGCCAGGTCCACCGCCAGCGAGGACGGGGCCGACACCGCCGCCAGGACCGGCATGCCGGCCATCACGGCCTTCTGCGCCAGCTCGAAGGAGGCCCGGCCCGAGACGAGCAGGATCGTCCGCGACAGCGGCAGGTCCCCGTTCTGAAGGGCGCGGCCGACCAGCTTGTCGACCGCGTTGTGCCGGCCCACGTCCTCCCGGACGTCCAGCAGCTCGCCCTCCTCCGAGAAGAGGGCCGCCGCGTGCAGGCCCCCGGTCCGGTCGAAGACCCGCTGGGCCGCGCGCAGCCGGTCGGGCAGACTCGCGAGCAGCTCGGGAGTGACCCGGACCGGGGGCATGTCGGCGATGGGCCAGCGGGCCGTGGTGCGCACCGCGTCCAGCGAGGCCTTGCCGCACAGACCGCAGGAGGACGTGGTGTAGACGTTCCGTTCCAGCGTGATGTCGGGGATCACCACGTCCGGGGCCGTCTGCACGTCGACCACGTTGTACGTGTTCGACCCGTCGGCCGTGGCCCCCGCGCAGTAGACGATGTTCCGCAGGTCACGCTGCCCGCCGAGCACCCCCTCGCTCACCAGGAAGCCCGCCGCCAGCGCGAAGTCGTCGCCCGGCGTGCGCATGGTGATCGCCAGGGGCCTGCCGTTCAGCCGGATCTCCAGGGGCTCCTCGGCGACGAGCGTGTCCGGGCGGCTGGAGACCGCCCCGTCGCGGATGCGGAGCACCTTGCGTCGTTCCGTGACTCGTCCCATGTCCTGATCAGCCCCGGTTCTGTACGTGCTGGTAGCCGAAGCGGCCCTTGATGCAGAGGTTGCCGTGGGTCACCGGGTTGTCGTGCGGCGAGGTGACCTTCACGATCTCATTGTCCTGCACGTGCAGCGTCAGGTTGCAGCCCACTCCGCAGTACGCGCACACCGTGGTCGTCTCCGTCTGCCGCGACTCGTCCCACGTACCCGCCGCGCGCATGTCGAACTCGGACTTGAAGGACAGTGCGCCCGTCGGGCACACCTCGATGCAGTTCCCGCAGTACACGCACGCCGAGTCGGTCAGCGGGGCGTCGTGCTCCACGGCGATCCGGGCGTCGAAACCGCGCCCGGCGACCGAGATCGCGAAGGTGTTCTGCCACTGGTCGCCGCAGGCGTCGACGCACTTGTAGCAGAGGATGCACTTGTCGTAGTCCCGCACGTACAGGTCGTTGTCGATCTTCGGCTCCTCGTTGAGCCGGGCCGCGTCCGGGCCGAAGCGGTCCGGCTTCGCCTCGTACTCCTTGAGCCACTCGGCGACGCGGGGTGTCGTCGACAGATCGACGGACGACGCGAGCAGTTCGAGGACGATCTTCCGGCTGTGCCGGGCCCGCTCGGTGTCGGTGCGGACCTCCATGCCCGGCTCGGCCTTGCGGGAGCAGGCCGGGACGAGGGTGCGGGCCCCCTCGACCTCGACGACGCAGACCCGGCAGGCGTTCTTCGGGCGCAGGGTGTCGCCCTCGCACAGGGTCGGGATGTCCTTCCCGGCCGCCCGGCAGGCGTCGAGGATCGTCGAGCCCTCGGGGACCCTGGCCTCCTCGCCGTCGATCGTGAGCTCCAGCACGCGGCGCGGGATCCCCAGCGGTGTGACGGTCATTCGTACGCCCCCAGACGGTCGATGGCGGATTCCACGGCGTTCCACGCGGTCTGCCCCAGACCGCAGATCGAGGCGTCCCGCATCGCGCGGCCGACCTCCCTCAGCAGGGCGATGTCCCCGGCGGCGTCGGTGCCGGTGCGCTCCACGATCCGGTGCAGCGCCTCCTCCTGCCGCACGGTCCCGACCCGGCAGGGCACGCACTGCCCGCACGACTCGTCGCGGAAGAACTCCGCGATGCGCAGCAGGAGCCGGGGGAGGGGCACGCTGTCGTCGAAGGCCATGACGACGCCCGAGCCGAGCGTCGTGCCCGCCTCCCGTGTCCCTTCGAAGGTGAGGGGGATGTCCAGCTCGTCGGCCCGTACGAAGCCGCCCGCCGCCCCGCCGAGCAGCACCGCCCGCAGCCCGTCCCGCACCCCGGCGAGGGTGAGCAGGTCGCCCAGCGTTGCACCGAACGGCAGCTCGTAAACCCCCGGCCGCTCCACACTCCCGGACACGCAGAACAGCTTCGGCCCGGTGGACCTGCCCGTGCCGATCGCCGCGTACGCCGGAGCGCCCATGGTGAGGATCGGCAGCACATTGACCAGCGTCTCGACGTTGTTCTCGACCGTCGGCTTGCCGAACAGGCCCTTCTCCACGGGGAACGGCGGCTTCGAGCGGGGCTCGCCCCGGTAGCCCTCGATGGAGTTGAACAGGGCCGTCTCCTCGCCGCAGATGTAGGCGCCCGCACCGCGCCGGATCTCGATGTCGAAGGCGTGGCCCTGGCCGAGGACGTCGTCGCCGAGCAGTCCACGCGCGCGTGCCTGCGCGATCGCGTGTTCGAGGCGATGCAGGGAGCGCGGGTACTCGCCGCGCAGGTAGAGGTAGCCCTTGTGGGCGCCCGTCGCGTACCCGGCGATCGTCATGGCCTCGACCAGTGCGTACGGGTCGCCCTCCATGAGCACGCGGTCCTTGAAGGTGCCCGGCTCGGACTCGTCGGCGTTGCAGACGAGGTAGTGCGGGTGGTCCGGCTGGGACGCCGTGGCCTGCCACTTGCGGCCGGTCGGGAAGGCGGCGCCGCCGCGCCCGGCCAGGCCCGAGTCGGTGACCTCGCGGATGACCCCGGCGGGGCCCAGCTCGAAGGCCCGGCGCAGGGCGGTGTAGCCGCCGTGGGCGCGGTAGTCGTCCAGGGACGCCGGGTCGACCACGCCGACGCGGGGCAGCAGCATCAGGCCGTCCTGTCCGGCCTGGGGCACCGCGAGCGCGGCCGGGGGCTCCTCCGGCGCCGAGTCGGGGGCGCTCGCGGCGAGCACGGCTTCCTCGACGGTCGCCGGTGCGGACACCGCCGTCCGCACCGGGTCCCCGGCCCTGATCGCGAGCGCGGCCGGGGCGCGTTCGCACAGGCCGAGGCAGGGGCTGCGCTCGACCGCGACCCCGCTGCCCGGGCCCAGCCGCTCCTCGATCCCCGAGCACAGCTCCGGCGCCCCGGCCGCCGCGCACGCCAGGTCGGTGCAGACGTGCAGCACGGTAGCCGGACGCGGCTTGACGGAGAACATGGCGTAGAAGGTGGCGACCCCGTACGCCTCCGCCGGCGGCACCGTCAGCCGCCGGCACAGGTAGTCGAGGGCGCCGTCGCTGATCCAGCCGACCCGGTCGTTGATCGCGTGCAGCCCCGGCAACAGCAGGTCGCGGCGGTCCCGGGCCTCGCGTCCGCCACGGGCCCACCTCAGATCCGCGTCGGAGCGGTCGGCGCCCTCCCAGGAGGACTCCGGAGGCCCGAGCAGGGCGTCGACGGCCGCCCGTTCGTCGTCCGTCGGTTTGCTGTCGCCGAAGTGCAGGTCCACTTACGTCACCTCACGATGGTCGCGACGGGCAGCTTCTCGATCCGGATCGCCGACGCCTTGAACTCCGCCGTCCCCGCGATCGGGCAGTTCGCCTCGATCGTCAGTGCGTTGGTGTCCACCTCGTCCGGGAAGTGCATGGTCATGAAGGCGAGCCCGGGCCGCAGCGCGGTGTCCACCCACACGGGTGCGGTCACCGACCCGCGCCGCGAGGTGACCTGGACCTGCTCGCCGACCACCACCCCGTAGCGCTCGGCGTCCTCCGGGCACAGTTCGATGTACTCGCCGCGCCGCAGCGGCGAGGCGTAACCGCCGCTCTGCACACCGGTGTTGTACGAGTCGAGCCGCCGACCGGTGGTGAGCCGGATCGGGTACTCCTCGTCGGTGAGGTCCACGGGCGGGTCGTGCTGCACGATCCCGAAGGGCGCCGGGCGACCGCGCCGTTCGGGCTCCCGCTCCCACAACCGGCCGTGCAGGTACGTCGGTTCGAGCCGGTCCGTGCCCGGGCACGGCCACTGGATGCCCTGGTGCTCCTCCAGGCGCTCGTACGTCATGCCGTAGTGGTCGGGCGAGACCGACCTGAGCTCGTTCCACACGGTCTCGGCGTCGGCGTACTTCCAGTCGTGGCCGAGGCGGGCCGCGAGGTCGCAGATGATGTCGATGTCCTCGCGGGCCTCGCCGGGCGGCGTGACGGCCTTGCGGACGCGCTGCACGCGCCGCTCGCTGTTGGTGGTCGTGCCGTCGGTCTCCGCCCAGCCGGCCGTGGCCGGCAGGACGACGTCCGCGAGCTCGGCCGTCTTCGTGAGGAAGATGTCCTGCACGACGAGGAAGTCGAGGGCTTTCAGACGCCGTACGGCCTGCTCGCTGTCGGCCTCCGACTGGGCCGGGTTCTCGCCGATGCAGTAGACGGCCTTGAGGGTGCCGTCCTCCATGGCCTCGAACATCTCCGTGAGGTTCAGCCCGTAGTGGGGCTGGATGACGGTGTCCCAGGCGGACTCGAACTTCAGCCGGGTGTCCGGGTCGAGGATGTCCTGGAATCCGGGCAGGCGGTTGGGGATCGCGCCCATGTCGCCGCCGCCCTGCACGTTGTTCTGTCCGCGCAGGGGTTGCAGGCCGGCGCCGTAGCGGCCGACGTGCCCGGTGAGCAGGGACAGGTTGATCAGGGCGCGCACGTTGTCGGTGCCGTTGTGGTGCTCGGTGATGCCGAGGGTCCAGCACAGCTGGGCACGCTCGGCGCGGGCGTAGGCGTGCGCCAGCTCGCGGATGGCGGCGGCCGGCACGCCCGTCACCTTCTCGGCGAGCGACAGCGTCCACGGCTCGACCAGCGCCTTGTACTCCTCGAAGCCGATGGTCGCCCGCGCGATGAACGCCTCGTTCGCGAGGCCCGCGTGGATGATCTCGCGGCCGATCGCGTGCGCCATCGGGATGTCGGTGCCGACGTTGAGGCCCAGCCAGCTCTCCGCCCACTCGGCGGTCGAGGTCCGGCGCGGATCGACCGCGTACATCCGGGCGCCGTTCCGGATCCCCTTCAGCACGTGCTGGAAGAAGATCGGGTGCGCGAAGCGGGCGTTGGAGCCCCACATCACGATGACGTCGGTGTGCTCGATCTCCTCGTACGACGACGTCCCGCCGCCCGAGCCGAACGCCGCCGACAGGCCCGCCACGCTCGGGGCATGGCAGGTGCGGTTGCAGGAATCGACGTTGTTGGTGCCCATGACGACCCGGGCGAACTTCTGGGCCACGTAGTTCATCTCGTTCGTCGCCCGGGCGCAGGAGAACATGCCGAACGCGCCGCGGTTGCGGGCCAGGCCCCGGGCCGCCCGGTCCAGGGCCTCCTCCCAGCTCGCCCGGCGGAAGGGCTCGTCGCGCGAGTCCCTGACCAGGGGGTGGGTGAGCCGGGTGTAGGTCTTCGGGCTTCGGTCGCGTTTGCTCATGCGGCGCTCCTCAGCGCGAGCAGGTCCGAGATGGCGTGCACGGTGCGCAGGGTGGGCACCTCCACGCCGGTGATGTCCGCCAACTCGACGACCGCCGCGAGGAGTACGTCGAGTTCGAGCGGTTTGCCGCGCTCCAGGTCCTGAAGCGTGGAGGTCCGGTGGTCGCCGACCCGCTCGGCGCCCGCGAGCCGGCGCTCGATGGAGACGCCGACCTCGCAGCCGAGGGCGTTCGCGACCGCGAGCGTCTCGGTCATCATGATCTCGATGACCTTGCGTGTGCCGCCGTGCAGGCACATCTGCCGCATGGTCGCGCGGGCCAGCGCGCTGATCGGATTGAAGGAGATGTTGCCCAGCAGCTTGAGCCAGATGTCGTTGCGGACGTCCGGTTCGACCGGGCACTTCAGGCCGCCCGCCTGCATGGCCTCGCTGAACGCCACGCACCGCGTGGACACGCTCCGGTCGGGCTCGCCGACGGAGAACCGGGTGCCCTCCAAATGCCGTATGACGCCCGGCCCTTCGAGCTCGGTCGCCGCGTAGACGACACACCCGACGGCCCGTTCGGGCGCGAGCACCGCACTGACCGCGCCGTCCGGGTCCACGCTCTCGACGCGGTGGCCGTCGTACGGGCCGCCGTGCCGGTGGAAGTACCACCAGGGGATGCCGTTCTGGGCGGCCACGACCGCCGTCGTGTCGCCCAGCAGCGGTGCGATCAGCGGCCCGCACGCCGCGTACGCGTTGGCCTTCAGGCCGAGGAAGACGTAATCGGCCGGGCCGACTTCGGCCGGGTCGTCGGTCGCGTGGGGGTGCGCGGTGAAGTCGCCGCGCGGGCTGCGCACCCGGACTCCGTGCCGCCTCATGGCCGCCAGATGCGGTCCACGGGCGATGAGATGCACATCGGCGCCCGCGCGGTGGAGCGCGGCGCCGACGTAGGCGCCGATGGCCCCGGCGCCGAGAACTGCGACTTTCACGGGAACACTCCGTTCGGTTTGAGGGATACCGCGGAGGTGACTGCCGAGTGGCCGGCTCACGGCCGGTGTCAGCTCGTGTCGACGGAATATTGTCTACAGTATGGACGTTGGGTCAGCAAGGGTCCGTGCGATGACCGTTCGGCGCATGCTGGATACCGCTCATCGCATACGGTCGACGCGCCGCCTTCTCAACTCCCCTGCGACTGCCTACCGTTCCGGGTTCATGAGTCCCCCAGTCGCGCCCCCGGGCTGGAGCCGCTGGCTCGTTCCGCCCGCCGCTCTCTCCGTACATCTCTCCATCGGCCAGGCCTACGCCTGGAGCGTGTTCAAGCCGCCCCTCGAGTCAGCGCTCGGCCTCAGCGGCACGCAGAGCGCGCTGCCCTTCCAGCTCGGCATCGTCATGCTGGGCCTGTCCGCCGCGTTCGGCGGCACCCTCGTCGAGTGCAACGGGCCGCGCTGGGCGATGACCGTCGCCCTGGTCTGCTTCTCGTCCGGCTTCCTGCTCTCCGCGCTGGGCGCGGCCACCGAGCAGTACTGGCTGATCGTCCTCGGCTACGGCTTCGTCGGCGGTATCGGCCTCGGCATCGGCTACATCTCGCCGGTCTCCACCCTGATCAAGTGGTTCCCGGACCGGCCCGGCATGGCCACCGGCATCGCCATCATGGGCTTCGGGGGCGGTGCGCTCATCGCCTCGCCGTGGTCGGCGCAGATGCTGGAGTCGTTCGGCGCCGACAGCTCCGGGATCGCACTGGCCTTCCTGGTGCACGGGCTGACGTACGCGGTCTTCATGCTGCTCGGCGTGCTGCTGGTGCGGGTGCCGCGCACGGAGAAGCCGGTGGACAGCGGGCCGAGCGTCCTCGCCGGCCCGCAGGTCTCCGCGAACCAGGCCATCCGCACCCCGCAGTTCTGGTGCCTGTGGATCGTGCTCTGCATGAACGTCACCGCCGGCATCGGGATCCTGGAGAAGGCCGCCCCGATGATCACGGACTTCTTCGCGGACACCTCCACGCCCGTGTCGGTGACGGCCGCCGCCGGCTTCGTCGCGCTGCTGTCGGCGGCGAACATGGCGGGACGCATCGCCTGGTCCTCGACGTCCGACCTGATCGGCCGCAAGAACATCTACCGCGTCTACCTGGGCGTCGGCGCGCTGATGTACGCGCTCATCGCCCTGTTCGGCGACTCCTCCAAGCCCCTGTTCGTCCTGTGCGCACTGGTGATCCTGTCCTTCTACGGCGGTGGCTTCGCGACCGTTCCGGCGTATCTGAAGGACCTGTTCGGCACGTACCAGGTCGGCGCCATCCACGGGCGGCTGCTCACCGCCTGGTCCACGGCCGGAGTGCTCGGACCGCTGATCGTGAACTGGATCGCCGACCGGCAGGAGGAGGCCGGCCGGCACGGCGCGGCCCTGTACGGAATGTCGTTCGTCATCATGATCGGGCTGCTCGTCGTCGGCTTCGTCGCCAACGAACTCGTGCGGCCCGTCCACCCGCGTCATCACGTCCCGGCACCGAAGGAGGCCGCGCATGTCCAGCGGCACCAGTCAGAGTCCGCCTAGCCCGGACCGGCGGGGGCTGATCGCCTTCGCCTGGGTGTGGGTGGGCGTACCGCTCGCCTACGGGCTGTACGAGCTGGTCCGCAAGGCGACCCAGCTGTTCACCGGCTAGCCGTGTGACAGGTGCTCGGTCGTCCGAGGTCCTGACCGAAGCTGACAACGCGGGCACCTGTTTCCTGTCGCCTTGGCTGCCGCCGTACCCGCGAGTCACTGATCAGACTGGTGGATCCCGCTACCCAAGTTTCCACGAGGGGGACCGCCCACATGAACGGCTCGCGCATCGCCGCCGTCGGCCACTACCAGCCCGCCAAGGTACTCACCAACGAGGACCTGGCGGGCATGGTCGACACCAGTGACGAGTGGATCAGGAGCCGGGTGGGCATCAGCACGCGCCACATCGCCGGCCCCGACGAACCCGTCGACGAGCTGGCCGCCCACGCCGCCGCCAAGGCCCTCGCGGCGGCCGGGCTGACCCCCGCCGACATCGACCTGGTGCTGGTCGCCACCTCCACCGCCGTCGACCGCTCGCCCAACACGGCCGCCCGGGTCGCGGCCCGCCTCGGCATCCCGCAGGCCGCCACGATGGACCTCAACGTCGTGTGCGCCGGCTTCACCCACGCCCTGGCCACCGCCGACCACGCCGTCCGCGCCGGGGGCTCGAGCCGGGCCCTGGTCATCGGGGCCGACAAGATGTCCGAGGTGACCGACTGGAGCGACCGCACGACCTGCGTGCTCGTCGGCGACGGGGCCGGGGCCGCGGTCGTGGAGGCCGCCGACGAGCCCGGCATCGGGCCGGTGCTGTGGGGCTCGGTGCCCGAGATGGGGAACGCGGTGCGGATCGAGGGCACGCCGCCGCGTTTCGCGCAGGAGGGGCAGAGCGTCTACCGCTGGGCGACGACCCAGCTGCCGCCCATCGCGCGGCGGGCGTGCGAGCGGGCCGGGCTGGAGCCGGCCGACCTCGCGGCGGTCGTACTGCATCAGGCCAACCTGCGCATCATCGAACCCCTCGCGGAGAAGATCGGCGCCGTGAACGCGGTCGTCGCGCGCGATGTCACGGAGTCCGGCAACACGTCGGCCGCGAGCATCCCGCTCGCCCTGTCCAAGCTGGTCGAGCAGGGTGCGGTCGCCGCGGGTGACCCGGTCCTGCTGTTCGGCTTCGGCGGGAACCTGTCGTACGCCGGGCAGGTCGTCCGCTGCCCGTGAGCCCCGTTGCGGTGTGACGCGGTCAACTCCCTGAAGCCCTGGCTCTTGTGCGCCGTAGACTGTAGACGAAAGACAATCGATACTGAGTCTGTGGCGACACCGGCTTCCGCCGCGCTGTGCACGGCCCTGCCGAGGAGGGGGACCGCGATGCTGTCGACAGGATTGCCCCAGGGGGCGGTACCCAAGCTGGAACGCCCGGGTCCGCTGCGCGACCGCGTCTACGAGGCACTGCTCGAACTCATCACCACCCGTGCCCTCCAGCCCGGCCAGCACCTCGTGGAGAGCGAACTCGCGGGGCATCTGGGGGTCTCCCGGCAGCCGGTGCGCGAGGCGTTGCAGCGCCTCAACACCGAGGGGTGGGTCGATCTGCGGCCCGCCCAGGGCGCGTTCGTGCACGAGCCGACGGAGGAGGAGGCCGACCAGCTCCTCACGGTCCGTACGCTCCTGGAGGCCGAGGCGGCCCGGCTCGCCGCGGCGGGCGCGGACAGCGCCGGCATCGCCGCGCTGGAAGCGCTGTGCGCGGAGGGCGAGAAGGCCGTCGAGGCGGACGACGTCGACGGGGCCGTCGCCATGAACGCCCGCTTCCACGCGAAGGTCATGGAGCTCGCCGGCAACGCCGTCCTCGCCGAACTGGCCGCCCAGGTCGACCGCCGCGTCCGCTGGTACTACACGCCGGTCGCCCGACAGCGGGGCCACCAGTCCTGGATCGAACACCGCGCGCTCATCGCCGCGATCACCGACCGCGACGAACAGCGGGCCACCCGCCTGATGCGCGAACACACGGAGCACACGAGGCGCTCGTACCACGCGCGGGCGCGTTCGTAGGCCTCAGCCGGCCGTCAGCACCGCCTGGGTCTGCGTCGTCTCACCCACCAGGGTGCCGTCCTCTTCACGCAGGTCCGTCCGCACGGCGATGTGGGAGCGCCCCACGTGCACGGGTCGTGCCTCGGCGTGGACGGTGCCCGACCGCACGGCGTGTCAGCGCGATGCCCAGCCCGTCGGCGAAGGGCACCGCCTTCAGCAGTGCTTCGGGAGCAGGGGTGCCGGTCATGCGGGACCTCCCTCTGGGGTGACCAGGACTGATGCCGGCCTGACCCCGGCCGCTCTGACGGTCCATTACCTGGGAGGTAAGGCAGACAGCACCGCGCCTTTGTCCTCTGAGTGGAAAAAGTAGGGGGCAATTCCTGCGCGACTTCTTCCCACCTTCGGCAGCCGCTGCTACGTTCCCTCCGAAAGCAAGCCACTGATGTGGCGGAAAACCGGCGCGCACAGGCCGATTGAGGCGGGGAGGGGCTCGTGAGACGTATGACCGCACGACCCGGGAACGCCCACCAGGCCCGACTGCTCAAGCTGCTGCGCGACGGCGGCCCCAACTCCCGTGCCCAGCTGGGCGACCAGGTCGACCTCTCGCGGTCCAAGCTCGCCGTGGAGGTGGACCGGCTGCTGGAGACGGGGCTGGTCGTGGCCGACGGACTCGCCGCCTCGCGCGGCGGCCGCCGCTCCCACAACATCCGGCTCAACCCCGGGCTGCGCTTCCTCGGCGTCGACATCGGCGCGACCTCGGTCGACGTCGCCGTCACCAACGCCGAACTGGAGACGCTCGGGCACATCAACCACCCCATGGACGTGCGCGAGGGCCCGGTCGCGGTCTTCGAGCAGGTCCTGGCCATGGCCGCCAAGCTGAAGGCCTCGGGGCTCGCGGAGGGATTCGACGGCGCCGGCATCGGCGTCCCGGGCCCGGTCCGCTTCCCCGAGGGCATCCCGGTGGCCCCGCCGATCATGCCGGGCTGGGACGGCTTCCCCGTGCGGGAGGCGCTCAGCCAGGAACTCGGCTGCCCTGTCATGGTCGACAACGACGTGAACCTCATGGCGATGGGGGAGCAGCACGCGGGCGTCGCCCGCACCGTCGCCGACTTCCTCTGCGTCAAGATCGGCACGGGCATCGGCTGCGGCATCGTCGTCGGCGGTGAGGTCTACCGCGGTACGACGGGCAGCGCCGGCGACATCGGGCACATCCAGGCCGTGCCCGACGGCCGTCCGTGCGCCTGCGGCAACCGGGGCTGCCTGGAGGCCCACTTCAGCGGGGCGGCCCTCGCCCGTGACGCCACGGAGGCCGCCCAGCAGGGGCTCTCCGCCGAACTGGCCTCGCGGCTGGAGACCAACGGCGGCCTCAGCGCCGTCGACGTCGCCGCCGCGGCCGCCGCCGGCGACGCCACCGCGCTCGACCTGATCCGCGAGGGCGGCAACCGCACCGGCCAGGTCATCGCCGGCCTGGTCAGCTTCTTCAACCCGGGCCTGGTGGTGATCGGCGGCGGGGTGACCGGCCTCGGCCACACCCTGCTCGCCGCGATCCGCACCCAGGTCTACCGCCAGTCGCTGCCCCTCGCGACCGGCAACCTGCCCATCGTCCTGGGCGAGTTGGGACCCGCTGCCGGAGTCATCGGCGCGGCCCGGCTCATCAGCGACCATCTGTTCTCACCCGCGTAGTCCTTCTCGACAGCACGGCTCACAGCACGGCTCACCAGCACAGCTCCCTGCTCCGCCCTGCCTAGCACACGCCTGCCCGAAAAGCGCCCTGCAACCGGCCCGCACGCCCGCCAAGGGGAATCCGCATGGCACCAGAACCACCGCTGCTCAGCATGTCCGGCATCACCAAGTCGTTCCCCGGAGTCCGGGCCCTCGACGGCGTCGACCTCGACGTCCAGGCCGGAGAGGTGCACTGCCTGCTCGGCCAGAACGGCGCCGGGAAATCCACCCTCATCAAGGTGCTCGCCGGCGCCCACCAGCCCGGCACCGGCGAGATCCGCTGGCGCGGCGAGGCGGTCACACTCCGCTCGCCGATCGCCGCCATGCGCCTCGGCATCGCCACCATCTACCAGGAACTCGACCTGGTGGAGCACCTGTCGGTCGCAGAGAACGTCCACCTGGGCCACGAGCCGACCACCGCCGGGTTCGTCGTCCGGGGGAAGGCCGCGAAGGAGTCGACGTCCGCCCTGCTCAAGCGACTTGGGCACGCGGAGATCGATCCGGCCCGGCTCGTCGGGGAGCTGTCCGCGGCCCAGCAGCAGATCGTGTCCATGGCCCGGGCACTCTCCCACGACGTGCGGCTCATCGTGATGGACGAACCGTCCGCCGCCCTCGACCCGGACGAAGTCGACAACCTCTTCCGCATCGTCGGCGACCTGACCGCCACCGGTGTCGCCGTCGTCTACATCTCGCACCGCCTGGAGGAGATCCGGCGCATCGGCGACCGGGTGACCGTGCTCAAGGACGGTCGGGCCGTGGCGAACGGACTGCCGGCGAAGACGACCCCCACCCGCGAAGTCGTCGCGCTGATGACGGGCCGCAACGTCGAGTACGTCTTTCCCGACCGGCCCGTCTCCCCGCCGCCCGGCGAACCGGTGCTCACCGTCCGGGGCCTGTCCCGCGCCGGGGAGTTCGAACCCCTCGACCTGGAGGTACGGCCGGGCGAGATCGTCGGCCTGGCCGGACTCGTCGGCTCGGGCCGCTCCGAGATCCTGGAGACCGTATACGGAGCCAGGAAACCGACGTCCGGTCAGGTGCTGGTCGACGGCAAGCCGTTGAAGCCGGGCAGCGTCCGGGCCGCCGTCCGGGCCGGACTGGGGCTCGCCCCCGAGGAACGCAAGGCGCAGGCCCTGCTGATGCTGGAGTCCGTCACCCGCAACGTGTCGGTCTCCTCCATGTCCCGCTTCTCGCGCGGCGGCTGGATCGACCGGGGCGCCGAACTCGGCGCCGCCCGGGCCGCGACCCGCGAGTTGTCGCTCAGGCCCGACAACCCGTCGGTACCCGTGCGCACCCTGTCCGGCGGCAACCAGCAAAAGGCCGTCCTGGCCCGCTGGCTGCTGCGCGGCTGCCGGGTGCTGCTGCTCGACGAACCCACCCGCGGCGTCGACGTCGGCGCCCGCGCCGAACTGTACGCGGTCGTCCGCCGGCTGGCCGACGAAGGCCTGGCCGTGCTGCTGGTCTCCAGCGAGGTGCCCGAGGTGCTCGGCCTCGCCGACCGCGTCCTGGTGCTGCGGGAGGGCCGTGTGGTCCACACGGCACCCGCGCGCGAACTCGACGAACACCGCGTACTCGACCTGGTCATGGAAGGAAGCCCGGCGTCATGACGCAGCCCGTCTCCCCGCCGCGGGACAGCACCGACAAGGTGCCCGAGGCCCAGCCCCCCGCCTGGCGCGGCCTGATGGCCCGCGCCGACGTCCGCACCCTCTCCCTGCTCGGCGTGCTCGCCGTGCTGATCCTCGTCGGCGGCATCACCAAGCCCGACGAGTTCCTCGACACCCGCAACCTGCAACTGGTCCTCACCCAGGCCTCCGTGGTCGGCGTCGTCACCGTCGGCATGACCTTCGTCATCATCTCCGGCGGCATCGACCTGTCGGTCGGCGCGATCGTCGCGCTCGCCTCGGTGTGGGCGACCACGGTCGCCACCCAGGAGTACGGCTTCGCCGGCATCCTCTTCACGGCGCTGATCGTCGGAGTCGGCTGCGGCCTGGTCAACGGGGTGCTCATCGCCTACGGCGCGATGGTGCCGTTCATCGCCACCCTCGCCATGCTGGCCTCCGCCCGCGGCCTCGCGCTCCAGATCACCGACGGCAAGACGCAGATCGTGACCGTGCCGTCCGTTCTCGACCTGGGCGAACGCGATGCCTACGTCCTCGGCATCCCGCCCCTGGTCCTGGTCTTCGCGGTCGTGACCGTCATCGGCTGGCTGGTGCTCAACCGCACCACCTTCGGCCGCCGCACGGTCGCCGTCGGCGGCAACCCGGAGGCCGCCCGCCTCGCCGGCATCGACGTCCGCCGCCAGCGGCTCTACCTCTACCTGCTGTCCGGGCTGTGCTGCGGCATCGCCGCCTTCCTGCTGATCGTCCTGTCCGGCTCCGGACAGAACACCAACGGCAACCTCTACGAACTCGACGCCATCGCCGCCGCGATCATCGGCGGCACCCTGCTCACCGGCGGCCGCGGCACCATCACAGGCTCCGTCCTCGGCGTCCTGATCTTCTTCACGATCACCAACATCTTCGCCCTGAACAACCTGCAGAGCGACGTCCAGCAGATCGCCAAGGGCGCGATCATCGTCGCCGCCGTGCTGGTCCAGCGCCGTACCGCGAGCACGACCTGAGGAAAGGGTTCACCGCCATGACCGAGATCACGAGCCGCAGAGGACTGCTCTTCGGAGCCGCCGCCGTCTCCGCCGGTGCCCTCCTCACGGGGTGCACGAGCAACGAGCCGTCCGAATCGAAGGACGAGCCGGCGGGCGACAACCAGCCGGCCGCCGACGACAAGCCCGGCAAGCAGGTCACCATCGGCTTCGCCGGACCGCAGGCCGACCACGGCTGGCTGAACGCCATCAACGACAACGCGAAGAAGCGGGCCGAGAAGTACTCCGACGTCACCCTGGAGATCACCGAGGGCTCCAACGACACCGCCCAGCAGATCGGCCAGATCGAGACCCTCATCAACAAGAAGGTCGACGTCCTGGTCGTGCTCCCCGCCGACGGCAAGGCCCTCACCCAGGTCGGGCTGAAGGCGATGCGCGCGGGCATCCCGGTCGTCAACCTCGACCGCATCTTCAACACCCCGCAGGCGTACCGCTGCTGGATCGGCGGCGACAACTACGGCATGGGCCTCAACGCCGGCCACTACATCGGCGAGAAGCTCAAGGGCAAGTCGAACGCCCGCGTCATCGAACTCGCCGGCCTGGACAACCTGGAGCTGACCAAGCAGCGCACCCAGGGCTTCGACGACGCCCTGAAGAACTACCCCAACATCAAGAAGGTCGCCCGGCAGGCCGCCGAGTTCACCGTCGAATCCGGGCAGGCCAAGATGGCCCAGCTGCTCCAGGCCCAGTCGAAGTTCGACGCGCTGTGGAACCACGACGACGACCAGGGCGTGGGCGCGCTGCGCGCCATCGAGCAGGCCGGGCGCGACGACTTCCTGATGGTCGGCGGCGCGGGCGCCCTGTCCGCCTTCCAGGCCATCAAGCAGGACAACGGCGTGCTGAAGGCGACCGTCCTCTACCCGCCGACCATGGCCGCCTCCGCGATCGACCTCGCCCGCGCCCTCGGCCAGGGCAAGGGCATCGGCGGCATGGCCGAGTTCGAGATCCCGGCGTCCATCACGCTCTACTCGGCCGTCGTCGACAAGACCAACGTCGACCAGTACATGCCCACCGGCTTCCGGTGACCGGTTCCGCCCGCACCCCCCACGTGCGCCACCCCGACCAGGACGAGGAGGACACCCGTATGGGACAGCCGCAGCAGCAGTCAGATGGGACCGAGGCAGGCAAGCCACCCCTGCGCGTCGGGATGGTGGGCTACGCCTTCATGGGCGCCGCCCACTCCCAGGGCTGGCGCACCGCGGGCCGTGTCTTCGACCTGCCGCTGAACCCCGTGCAGACCGCGATCTGCGGCCGGGACGCCACCGCCGTGCGGGCGGCGGCCGACCGCCACGGCTGGGCGTCCACCGAGACCGACTGGCGCGCCCTCGTCGAACGCGACGACGTCGACCTCGTCGACATCTGCACCCCCGGCGACAGCCACGCCGAGATCGCCCTCGCCGCCCTCGCGGCCGGCAAGCACGTCCTGTGCGAGAAGCCCCTCGCCAACACCGTCGAGGAAGCCACCACGATGGTGCGGGCCGCCGAAGAGGCCTACCGGCGCGGCCAGGTGGCGATGGTCGGCTTCAACTACCGCCGGGTGCCGGCCACCGCCCTGGCCCGCCGCATGGTCGCCGAGGGCCGCCTGGGCAGGCTCCGGCACGTCCGCGTGACATACCTCCAGGACTGGCTGGTGGACCCCGAGTTCCCGCTGACCTGGCGGCTGCGCAAGGAACAGGCCGGCTCCGGCTCGCTCGGCGATCTGGGCGCGCACATCATCGACCTCGCGCAGTACCTGGTCGGGGAGCGGCTGGCGGGCGTCTCCGCACTGACGGAGACCTTCGTACGTCAGCGGCCCCTGCCCACCGGCGCGTCCAGCGGCCTCTCCGCCGTCTCGGCCGCCGGCACGGGGGAGGTCACCGTGGACGACGCCGCCCTGTTCACGGCCCGCTTCCCCTCCGGCGCCCTCGCCTCCTTCGAGGCCACCCGCTACGCCACCGGCCGCAAGAACGCCCTGCGCATCGAACTCAACGGGGAGCGCGGGTCGCTCGCCTTCGACCTGGAGCGGCTCAACGAGCTGTCCTTCCACGACGGCACCGCGCCCGGGGCGGAGGCGGGCTTCCGCCGCATCCTCGTCACCGAACCCGACCACCCCTACCTGGACGCCTGGTGGCCGCCGGGCCACGGTCTCGGCTACGAGCACACCTTCGTCCACCAGGCCCGCGACCTCGTCCACGCCATCGCCGAGGGCCGCCGCCCCGAACCCTCCTTCGCCGACGGGCTCCAGGTGCAGTGCGTGCTCGCGGCGGTGGAGGAGAGCGCCGAGAAGAACTCCGTCTACACGCCGATCGCGGTCTGAGGAGGCTGACGCGCATGCCGCGTACGTTCACGCTGTTCACCGGCCAGTGGGCGGACCTGCCGCTGGAAGAGGTCTGCCGGCTCGCCCGCGACTTCGGCTACGACGGGCTGGAACTCGCCTGCTGGGGCGACCACTTCGAAGTCGACAAGGCGCTCTCCGACCCGGGGTACCTCGACGGCCGCCGGGCGCTGCTCGACAAGTACGGCCTCAAGTGCTGGGCCATCTCCAACCACCTGGTCGGACAGGCCGTCTGCGACGCCATCATCGACGAACGCCACCAGGCGATCGTGCCGGGAGAAGTGTGGGGCGACGGAGACCCGGAAGGGGTCCGGCAGCGGGCGGCGGACCGCGTCAGGGACACCGCGCGCGCCGCGGCCGCCTTCGGCGTCGACACCGTCATCGGCTTCACCGGCTCCGCCATCTGGCACCTGGTCGCCATGTTCCCGCCCGCCCCCGACGCCATGATCGAACGCGGCTACCAGGACTTCGCCGACCGCTGGAACCCGATCCTGGACGTCTTCGACGCGGAGGGCGTGCGGTTCGCGCACGAGGTCCACCCCAGCGAGATCGCCTACGACTACTGGACCACTCAGAGGGCCCTCGAAGCCGTCGGCCGGCGCCCCGCCTTCGGCCTCAACTTCGACCCGAGCCACTTCGTGTGGCAGGACCTCGACCCCGTCGGCTTCCTCTGGGACTTCCGCGACCGGATCTACCACGTCGACTGCAAGGAGGCCCGCAAGCGCCTCGACGGACGCAACGGCCGGCTCGGCTCCCACCTGCCCTGGGGCGACCCCCGGCGCGGCTGGGACTTCGTCTCCGCCGGGCACGGGGACGTCCCCTGGGAGGACGTCTTCCGGATGCTGCGCTCCATCGACTACCAGGGCCCGATCTCCGTCGAGTGGGAGGACGCCGGCATGGACCGGCTCCAGGGGGCGCCCGAGGCGCTGACCCGCCTCAAGGCCTTCGACTTCGAGCCGCCCAGCGCGTCCTTCGACGCCGCGTTCAACAGCTGAACCAGGCACCCGGCGCTGGTCGGGACGGGGACCGGTTCCACCGGCCGGTCCCCTCTCCGACCTGCCCGGATCCTGCTTTGTCCTGTGCTGGGAGAAAGCTCAACCGATCCTGATACAAGGGGTGTTCGCCCCGGACGGACGTGGTTACCTTCCTTGAAGCGTTCAGGACACACGCACCTCCGGGGTGACGGCGCACCCCGGCGCCCGCACCGCACGTCTTCGCACCCATTCCGTACGGCCCATCCCGTTCCCGGAGGGACTTCGTGCACAGAACCGGACCAAGAAGCACCCGCACCCCCAGAGGCCCCAGGCTTCGCACCGCCGTCGCCCTGTTCACCGGCCTGCTCCTGGCCGTGGGCACCCCGGCCACCGTCGCCGGAGCCCAACCCGGCCTAGCGGAACAGGACGAACCGGCAGCCGCAGAAGGCCAGTTCCAGCAGGTGCCGCTCGCCAAGGGCGAACCCGAGACGGGCGAGCCGATGTCGCTCGCCGTGCTCCCGGACCGCAGCGTCCTGCACACCTCGCGCGACGGCACGCTGCGCCTCACCGACCAGGGCGGCGTCACCAAGGTCGCCGGCAAGATCCCGGTCTACAGCCACGACGAGGAAGGCCTCCAGGGCGTCGGCATCGACCCGGACTTCAAGAACAACCGGGCGATCTACCTCTACTACGCCCCGCCGCTCGACACCCCCGCGGGCGACGCCCCGGAGACCGGCACCGCCGAGGACTTCAAGAAGTTCGACGGCGTCAACCGCCTCTCCCGCTTCGTCCTCAAGGCCAACGGCACGCTGGACATGGCCAGCGAGAAGAAGGTCCTCGACGTAGCGGCCTCCCGCGGCACCTGCTGCCACGTCGGCGGCGACATCGACTTCGACGCGGACGGGAACCTCTACCTGTCGACCGGCGACGACACCAACCCCTTCGCCTCCGACGGCTACACGCCGATCGACGACCGTGAGGGCCGCAACCCGGCCTTCGACGCCCGCCGCAGCTCCGCCAACACCAACGACCTGCGCGGCAAGATCCTCCGCATCAAGGTCGCCGAGGACGGCTCGTACACCGTCCCGGAGGGCAACCTCTTCGCCCCCGGCACCGAGAAGACCCGTCCCGAGATCTACGCGATGGGCTTCCGCAACCCGTTCCGGATGAGCGTCGACGACAAGACCGGCATCGTGTACGTCGGCGACTACGGCCCCGACGCGGGCGCCGCCGACCCCAAGCGCGGCCCGGCAGGGCAGGTCGAGTTCGCCAAGGTGACCAAGGCGGCCAACTTCGGCTGGCCGTTCTGCACGGGCAACAACGACGCCTACGTCGACTACGACTTCGCCACCAAGGAATCCGGCGAGAAGTTCGACTGTGACGCCCCGAAGAACACCTCGCCGTACAACACGGGCCTGGTCGACCTGCCGCCCGCGCAGGCCGCCTGGATCCCGTACGACGGCGGCTCCCTGCCCGAGTTCGGCGACGGCTCCGAGTCCCCGATGGCCGGCCCGGTCTACCGCTACGACCCCGAGCTCGACTCCAGTGTGAAGTTCCCCGAGGCGTACGACGGCGACTTCTTCGCGGGTGAGTTCGGCCGCCGCTGGATCAAGCGGATCGAGCAGAACGACGACGGCTCCGTGGCGAAGATCAACGACTTCCCGTGGACCGGCACCCAGATCATGGACATGGAGTTCGGCCCCGACGGCGCGCTCTACGTCCTCGACTACGGCGTCTCCTGGTTCCAGGGCGACGAGAACTCCGCGCTGTACCGGATCGAGAACGCCGAGGACGGCTTCTCGCCGATCGCCGAGGTGAGCGCCGACAAGACGTCCGGGGCGGCCGGCCTGAAGGTCAAGTTCACCGGCTCCGCCAAGGACGCCGACTCCCCGGACCTCACCTACAGCTGGGACTTCGGCGACGGCACCAAGGGCGAGGGCCTCAACCCCACCCACAAGTACAAGAAGGTCGGCACCTACAGCGCCACCTTCACCGCGAAGGACCCCGAGGGCAACACCGGCAACGCCAGCGTCCGGATCGTGGTCGGCAACACCGAGCCCAAGGTGCGGATCGACGTCCCCGGCAACGGCACCCTGGCCGAATTCGGCAAGCCAGTCCCGTTCAAGGTGACCGTCACCGACCCTGAGGAGACCATCGACTGCTCCAAGGTCAAGGTCGTCTACAGCCTCGGCCACGACTCCCACGCCCACGAGCTGACCAGCGAGATGGGCTGCGAGGGCACCCTGAAGCCGCCCCCCGGTGACGGCGGCCACGACCCCAACGCCGACATCTACGGCGTCGTCGGCGCCAGCTACACCGACGGCGGGGCGAACGGCCAGGAGGCCCTGACCGGCACCGCCCGCACCGTCCTCCAGCCGCTGCACCGCCAGGGCGAGCACTTCACCACCCAGTCGGGCGTGTCGGTGATCGAGAAGACCGGCGCCAACGGCGGCAAGACCGTCGGTGACATCAACGACGGCGACTGGATCTCCTTCAGCCCCTACCGGTTCGACGGACAGAAGAAGATGACCGTGCGGGCCTCCTCCGGCGGCGCGGGCGGCTTCATCGAGCTGCGCACCGGCTCGCCCGACGGTCCGCTGCACGGATCGGCGTACATCCCGCCGACCGGCGGCTGGGAGACCTTCCAGAACGTCGACGTGCCGCTGCGGTCGCTCCCCAAGAAGACCACGGACATCTACCTGGTCTTCAAGGGCGGGGAGGGCGCGCTGTACGACGTGGACGACTTCGAGTTCTCCAAGGAGCCGTTCAAGGGCGGCAAGAAGGTCCTGGTCTTCTCCAGGACCGCGGGCTTCCGCCACGACTCCATCCCGGCCGGCATCGCCGCGCTGAAGGAGCTCGGCGGACCGGCCGGCATCACGGTCGACGCCACCGAGGAGGCGAAGCAGTTCACGACGGCCAACCTCGCCAAGTACGACGCGGTGGCCTTCCTGTCCACCACCGGTGACGTCCTCGACGCCGAGCAGCAGAAGGCGTTCGAGAACTACGTGAAGAACGGCGGCGGCTACATGGGCATCCACGCCGCCGCCGACACCGAGTACGACTGGGAGTTCTACGGCGGCCTCGTCGGCGCCTACTTCGACTCGCACCCGGCCATCCAGAAGGCCACCGTCCGCGTCGAGGACCACGACCACCCGTCGACCGCGCACCTGGGCGACGCCTGGGAGCGCACCGACGAGTGGTACAACTACCGCACCAACCCGCGCGAGCAGGCCAAGGTCCTCGCCACCCTGGACGAGACCACCTACCAGGGCGGCACCATGAAGGGCGACCACCCGATCGCCTGGTGCCAGAGCTACGGCGGCGGCCGGTCCTTCTACACCGGCGGCGGCCACACCAAGGAGTCCTACGCCGACGAGGCCTTCCGCGCCCACCTGCTCGGCGGCCTGCAGTACGCCACCGGTCAGGTGAAGGCGGACTGCAAGCCGAGCAAGGACTACCGGAAGATCTTCAACGGCCAGACCCTGGACGGCTGGAAGCAGGCCGGACCCGGCAAGTTCGCCGTCAAGGACGGCGTGATGGAGTCCGAGGGCGGCATGGGTCTGCTCTGGTACCAGGCCAAGGAACTGAAGTCGTACTCGCTCAAGCTCGACTGGAAGATGCGGGGCGACGACAACTCCGGGATCTTCGTGGGCTTCCCCGCCTCCGACGACCCCTGGTCCGCGGTGAACAAGGGCTACGAGATCCAGATCGACGCCACGGACGCGGCCGACCGCACCACGGGCTCCGTCTACTCGTTCAAGTCGGCGAACATCAAGGCCCGTGACCAGGTCCTGCGGCCGCCCGGCCAATGGAACTCCTACGAGATCAAGGTCCAGGGCGAACGCCTCCAGGTGTTCCTCAACGGAGTCAAGATCAACGACTTCACCAACAAGGACCCCCAGCGGAGCCTGACCGACGGCTACATCGGCCTCCAGAACCATGGCGCCGATGACCAGGTCTCCTTCCGCAACATCCAGTTGAAGGAACTGCCCGTCAAGGGCGACTGAACGACGGCGGGCGGGGGACGCCGGACCCCCGCCCGCCGTCTCCTGTCCCTCCCCCCGGGGTTAGCGCACGTTCAGGAGGCTGCACATGTCCGCGTCCCTCTCCCGACCGCGTGTGGGGGTGTGGCTGATCGGAGCCCGCGGCTCCGTCGCCACCACCGTCGTCACGGGGTGCGCCGCCGTCGCCGCGGGACTGCACCCGCCCACCGGCATGGTGACCGAGACACCGGCGTTCACCGACAGCGGTCTGCCCGCGCTGTCCGACCTCGTCTTCGGCGGCCATGACACCGTCGACTGCCCCCTGCCCAAACGCGCCGAGACCCTGACCGCCGGCGGCGTCCTCCCGCCGGGCATCGCCACGGCCGTCGCCTCCGAACTCGCCGCGGCCGAGCGGGAGATCAGGCCCGGTGGCCCCACTCCCGGGGACACCCGGAGCGAGGCCGAACTGATCACGGCCTTCGCCGACGACATCCGCGACTTCGTCCACCGCCATGAGCTGGAACGGGCCGTGGTGGTGAACGTCGCCTCCACCGAACCCACCTCCCAGGGGCCCGACGCACCGCTGCCGGCCAGCACCCTGTACGCGCTGGCGGCCCTGCGCGCGGGCTGCCCCTACGTCAACTTCACCCCCTCCGAGGGCATGCACCACCCCGCCGCCGCCCGCGAGGCCGAACGGAGCGGCCTGCCGTACGCCGGCCGCGACGGCAAGACCGGCCAGACCCTCCTGCGCTCGGTGCTCGGCCCCATGTTCGCCCAGCGGGCGCTGACCGTCCGCGCCTGGTCCGGCACGAACCTGCTCGGCGGCGGCGACGGCGCCGCCCTGGCCGACCCGGCCGCCGCGGCGGCCAAGAACGCCGGCAAGGAACGGGTCCTCACCGACACCCTCGGCACCACCCCCCAGGGCGAGACCCACATCGACGACGTCCCCGCCCTCGGCGACTGGAAGACCGCCTGGGACCACATCGCCTTCGACGGCTTCCTCGGCACCCGCATGATCCTCCAGACCACCTGGCAGGGCTGCGACTCCGCCCTGGCCGCACCCCTCGTCCTCGACCTCGCCCGGCTGACCGCCCGTGCCCACGAGTCGGGCCTGTCCGGCCCGCTCGACGCCCTCGCCTTCTACTTCAAGGACCCGGTGGGGGACGCGCCCTCGGGCCTGGCCGACCAGTACGAGGCACTGACCGGCTTCGCCCGGAGCCTTCGGGAGGCGGGGCCGGGGGAGGGCACGGGCCTCCGGCAGGGCGCCGGAGAGGGCCGCGAGCTCGGCCTCGAGGAGCGGACCAACGGGATGGGGGACCTCCGGTGAGGCGGCGCGAGCGCCGTTGTGGAGGCTCGGGCGGTACGGGTGAAACCTGCAACGAAGGGCATGTCGGCGGCACGGCGTCGTCCACTCCGCCCTGCGGACGCGCCGACCGCCCCGCACGGGGACGCGCCTGGGCCGAACTCCTCCGTCTCCCGGCCCTGTTCAGCGTGCCCGGCGACGCACTCGCCGGCACGGCCGCGGCCGGCGCGCCGCCCAACGCCCGCACTCTGCTCGCCATCGGCTCCTCCCTCTGCCTGTACGAGGCCGGCATGGCCCTCAACGACTGGGCGGACCGCGAGGTGGACGCCGTCGAACGCCCGCACCGCCCCCTGCCCTCCGGCCGCATCCGCCCCGCCGCCGCGCTCACGGCGGCCTGTGCCCTCACCGGAGCCGGACTGGCCCTGGCCGCCCGCGCCGGCCGCCCGGCCCTGGCCGTCGCCGCGCCCCTGGCGGCGACCGTGTGGGCGTACGACCTCACTCTGAAACACACCCCGGCCGGGCCCGTGGCCATGGGCGCCGCCCGCGGACTGGACCTGCTCCTGGGAGCCGCGGCCACCACCGGCCGTACCCGCCCGGCGCTGTCCTCCGCCGCTCTCCTCGGCACCCACACCCTGGCCGTCACGACGGTCTCCCGTCAGGAGGCCCGGGGCGGCTCATCCCTGGCCCCCTTGGCGGCGCTTGCGACGACGGCCCTGCTGACCCGCGTGGTCACGCACCGCCCGTCGGACCACCGAGGGGCAGCCGCTCATGGCCTTCTCGGGCCACGAGCGACTCCGCCTCCAGGAGCTGCGCTCGGCCGGAAACCCACGGCACACCTCACCACCGCCCTCGCGGCCGCTTACGTCGCGGCCACCGCCCGCCCCTACTTCCACGCCACGCTCAACCCCTCACCTCCGCTCACCCAACGAGCCGTCGGTGCCGGCATCCGCGCCACGATCCCCCTCCAGGCCACCCTGACCGCCCGCTCCAAGGGCACGGCCACGGCCCTCCTCATCGCGGCCCTGGCCCCGCTGGGAGCGCGGTTCGCGAAGAAGGTGAGTGTGACGTGAATGCAGGGACCTCTCCCCTCGACGCCCGCCGGCCCCTCCGCTTCGGCTACGGCACCAACGGCCTCGCCGACCTCCGGCTCGACGACGCGCTCTCCCTTCTCGCCGACCTCGGATACGACGGCGTCGGACTGACCCTCGACCACATGCACCTCGACCCGCTCGCCCCGGACCTCGCCGCCCGCACCCGCCGGGTCGCGCACCGGCTGGACGCGCTCGGACTGGGTGTCACCGTGGAGACGGGTGCCCGCTATGTGCTCGACCCGCGCCGCAAGCACGGCCCGTCCCTGCTGGACCCGGACCCCGGCGACCGGGCCCGCCGCGTCGACCTCCTCCTCCGGGCCGTACGCGTCGCGGCCGACCTCGGCGCCCACGCGGTCCACTGCTTCAGCGGGATCGTCCCGGACGGCACCGACACGGACACCGCGTGGAAGCGCCTCACCGAGACCCTCATGCCCGTCCTGGACGCCGCCGCGTCCGCCGGCGTTCCGCTCGCCGTCGAGCCCGAACCGGGTCACCTCCTCGCCACCCTGGCCGACTTCCACCACCTCCGCCGCATGCTCGCCGACCCCGGACCTCTCGGTCTCACCCTCGACATCGGCCACTGTCAGTGCCTCGAACCCCTCCCTCCCGCCGACTGCGTGCGCGCCGCCGCACCCTGGCTGCGCCATGTCCAGATCGAGGACATGCGACGCGGTGTCCACGAGCACCTCCCCTTCGGGGACGGGGAGATCGACTTCCCGCCGGTCCTGGCGGCCCTCGCCGCCACCGGCTACCAGGGACTGACCGTCGTCGAACTGCCTCGCCACTCCCACGCCGGCCCCCGCTACGCCGGACACTCCCTCCCGTTCCTCCGCGACGCCGAGCAGACCGCGGCCACCGTCTCGCCGCCCCCTGCTCCGGCCCTCCAGCAGGCCGCGCCACCCCACGGCGCTCCCTCCACCACCCCTGAAGGGAGCAGCACCCCATGACCCACCCCCGCAGCACACGGGCGGCGAGAACCGACGGCCCCCAGGACGACACCCCAGCCCACGGGGACACCGCCGCACGGGACGCCCAGGGCGCCGAGTCCGCCGCCGCACGGGACGCCCAAGCTCCCGAAGACGCCAACCCCCTGGCGACCACGGACACCCCCAGCACTCCCAACACCCCCAGCACCCACACCACCCACACCACCCAACCCACCCTCGACACCGCCCTCACCTCCTCGCCGGCCGGCCTCCGCCGCCACCTGACCACCCACCTCGATCCCGCCGCCCTCGCCTGGCTCGAGCACGCCCTCGACGAGGCCGCCGCCCACCCCGGCATCCACGGGCCCATCTCCCCGTGGGAACTGCGCCTCGCCGAGGCCGGCCGCCGCTGCGGTGCCGCGTACGCCGACGCCGCACGCGTCCTCATCCTCGACGCGGCTCGTGCCGGGACCGACGCCCTGACGCGGGTGTACTTCCAGGGCACCGCCGACGAGCGCCGCGCCGTCCTGCACGCCCTGCCCCACCTCGTGTCCGGCCCCGGCGCCCTCCCGCTCGTCGAGGACGCCCTGCGCACCAACGACACCCGGCTCCTCACCGCCGCCGTCGGCCCTTACGCCGCCCGGCACCTGGCCCCCCACGACTGGCGCCACGCCGTACTGAAGTGCCTGTTCACCGGCGTCCCCGTCGACCGAGTGGCGGACCTGCCCCGGCGGGCCCGCGGCGACGGCGAACTCGCCCGCATGCTGGGCGACTACGCCGCCGAACGCACCGCGGCCGGCCGCACCGTACCCGAGGACCTGTACCGCGTCCTGGACCTGACCGAGTCCGCCGGCCCGGCTCCCGGCACGGACCACCCCCACGGCAAGGAGTCCTGATGCGCATCTTCGACCCCCACATCCACATGACGTCCCGGACCACGGACGACTACGAGGCCATGTACGCCGCCGGTGTCCGCGCCGTCGTCGAGCCCTCCTTCTGGCTCGGCCAGCCCCGCACCTCGCCCGCCTCCTTCCTCGACTACTTCGACTCGCTCCTCGGCTGGGAGCCGTTCCGCGCCGCTCAGTACGGCATCGCCCACCACTGCACGCTGGCGCTCAACCCCAAGGAGGCGAACGACCCGCGCTGTGTGCCCGTCCTCGACGCGCTGCCCCGGTATCTCGTCAAGGACAACGTCGTAGCTGTCGGCGAGATCGGCTACGACTCCATGACCCCGGCCGAGGACACCGCCCTGGCCGCCCAGCTCCAGCTCGCCGCCGACCACGGCCTGCCCGCTCTCGTACACACCCCGCACCGCGACAAGCTCGTCGGGCTGCGCCGCACCATCGACGTCGTCCGGGAGTCCGCACTGCCCCCGGAACGCGTCCTGGTCGACCACCTCAACGAGACAACCGTCAAGGAGGCGAAGGACAGCGGCTGCTGGCTGGGCTTCTCCGTCTATCCGGACACCAAGATGGACGAGGAGCGGATGATCGCGATCCTGCGCGCCTACGGCACCGAACAGGTCCTGGTCAACTCCGCCGCCGACTGGGGGAAGAGTGACCCCCTGAAGACCCGCAAGGTCGGCGACCTGATGCTGGCCGAGGGGTTCGGCGAGGAGGACGTCGACCAGGTGCTGTGGCGCAACCCCGTCGCCTTCTACGGGCTCAGCGGCCGCCTGAACCTCGACGTCACCGGCACGGAGGCCACCCACGAGGGCAACTCCATCCTCCGCGGCGTACCGAAGGACCCGCACGAGCCGGACCCCGGCCCGGGAGACGGCGGCGAGCCGGCCCGCGTCCCCGCCACGGAGGCGTGAACCATGCGCTTCCGCCACCCCGACGGCTCCACCGTCCACCTCGCCTACTGCACCAACGTCCACCCCGCCGAAACCCTCGACGGTGTCCTCGCCCAGCTCCGCGACCACTGCGAACCCGTCCGTCGCCGCCTGGGCCGCGACCGGCTCGGCATCGGGCTGTGGCTCGCCAGGGACGCCGCCCTCGCCCTCGACACCGACCCGTCCGCGCTGCGCGGCCTGCGCACCGAGCTCGACCGGCGCGGCCTCGAGGTCGTCACCCTCAACGGCTTCCCGTACGAGGGCTTCGGCGCCGAAGAGGTCAAGTACCGGGTCTACAAGCCGGACTGGGCCGACCCGGAACGCCTCGACCACACCACCGCCCTGGCCCGTGTCCTCGCCGGGCTCCTCCCCGACGACGTCGGCGACGGCACCATCTCCACCCTGCCCCTCGCCTGGCGCACCGCGTACGACGACGAACGCGCGGAGAGCGCCCGCACCGCCCTGCTCATCCTCGCCGAACGCCTCGACGCCATCGAGGAACTGACCGGGCGCTCCATCCGCGTCGGGCTGGAACCGGAACCCGGCTGCGTCGTCGAGACCACCCGCGACGCCATCGCCCCGCTCACCGCGATCGGCCACGACCGCATCGGCATCTGCGTCGACACCTGCCACCTCGCCACCTCCTTCGAAGATCCGCACACCGCCCTGGACGCGCTCACCGAGGCCCGCGTCCCCGTCGTCAAATCCCAGCTCTCCGCCGCTCTGCACGCCGAGCACCCCCATCTGCCCGAGGTCCGCGAGGCCCTCGCCGCCTTCGCCGAACCCCGTTTCCTGCACCAGACCCGCACGGCCACCGCCGCCGGCCTGCGCGCCACCGACGACCTCGGCGAGGCCATCGCGGGCCACGCTCTGCCCGACGGCGCACCCTGGCGCGCCCACTTCCACGTCCCCCTGCACGCGGCCCCCGCCGCACCCCTCACCTCCACACTCCCGGTCCTGAAGACCGCGCTCACCCGGCTCGTCGGCGGCCCGGCCCCGCTCACCCGCCACCTGGAGGTCGAGACCTACACCTGGCAGGCCCTCCCACCCGAGCTGCGCCCGCGCGGCCGCAGCCAGCTCGCCGAGGGCATCGCCGCCGAACTCACCCTCGCCCGCGACCTGTTGACGGACCTCGGACTGAAGGAGCTGCCGTGAGCACCCACCCGTCCGCCCCGGGCGCACACCCGGCCCGAACAGGCCCCACACCGCTCCTCGTCCTCGACGTCGTCGGCCTCACCCCCCGTCTCCTCGACCACATGCCCCGCCTCAAGGCGCTCGGCCAGTCCGGCTCCCGCGCCCCGCTGGGCACCGTGCTCCCCGCCGTCACCTGCGCCGCCCAGTCCACCTTCCTCACCGGCACCATGCCCTCAGAGCACGGCATCGTCGGCAACGGCTGGTACTTCCGCGAACTCGGCGACGTCCTCCTGTGGCGCCAGCACAACGGCCTCGTCGCCGGCGACAAACTCTGGGACGCCGCCCGCCGCGCCCACCCCGGCTACACCGTGGCGAACATCTGCTGGTGGTACGCCATGGGCGCCGACACCGACATCACCGTCACCCCCCGTCCGGTCTACTACGCCGACGGCCGCAAGGAACCCGACTGCTACACCAGGCCGGCCGCGCTTCACGACGAACTCACCGGCAAACTCGGCACGTTCCCCCTCTTCCACTTCTGGGGCCCGGGAGCGGATCTCGTCTCCAGCCGGTGGATCATCGACGCGACCCGTCACATCATCCGCACCCGGCACCCCGACCTGGCGCTCTGCTACCTCCCTCACCTGGACTACGACCTCCAGCGCTTCGGACCCGACGACCCGCGCTCCCTGGAGGCAGCCGCCGACCTGGACGCCGCCATGGCACCGCTCCTGGACGACGCCCGCGCCGAGGGCCGCACGGTCGTCGCGCTGTCCGAGTACGGCATCACCCGGGTGAACCGCCCCGTCGACATCAACCGCGCCCTGCGCCGCGCCGGCCTGCTGGAGGTGCACACCCAGGACGGCATGGAGTACCTCGACCCGATGGCGTCCCGTGCCTTCGCGGTCGCCGACCACCAGATCGCCCACGTCTATGTCCGCCGCCCCGAGGATCTCGACGCCACCCGGGCCGTCCTCGACGGCCTGCCCGGCATCGAGCAACTCCTCGACGACGAGGGCAAGAAGGCCCACCACCTCGACCATCCGCGCGCCGGTGAACTCGTCGCCGTGGCGGAACCCGACGCCTGGTTCACGTACTACTACTGGCTCGACGACGCCCGCGCGCCCGACTTCGCGCAGCTCGTCGAGATCCACCGCAAACCCGGCTACGACCCGGTCGAGCTCTTCATGGATCCCCTCGACCCCTACGTCAAGGTCAAGGCGGCCACCGCGCTGGCGCGCAAGAAACTCGGCATGCGCTACCGCATGGCGGTCGTGCCGCTGGACCCCTCACCTATTCGCGGCAGCCACGGCCGCCTCCCGGCGAGCGACGACGACGGTCCGCTCCTCATCTGCTCCACCCCCCGCGCTGTCGGCGACCGCGTCGCGGCCACCGATGTGAAGTCACTGCTGCTCCGACTCGCCGGTCTCGCTGAGGACGGACCCTCAGTCCCGACTGGTCACAAGTGAAGCACTCACCACTGACAACGCCCCGAGATCACGAGGAGTTCCACGCATGAGCCGCTTCTCCCAGCCCGACCCCGAACTCACCCAGCGCCTCAGCAGACGAGGCATGCTCGGCGTGGCCGCGGGCGCCACCGCCGCCGCCCTGCTCGGTGCCGCCGCCCCCGCGACCGCCGCCACCGGCAACGCGGCCGCCACCACCGGCACGGCCTCCGGCGCCAAGGGCCGAGGCCGTCCCGTCCTGCCGCCCGGCCGCCTCGGCATCCAGCTCTACAGCCTCCGCGACAAGGTCTCCACCCTCGGCTTCGGCCCCGTCTTCGCCGAACTGGAGAGGTACGGCTACGACGAGGTCGAGTTCGCCGGCTACACCCAGGGCTCGGCCGGCCCCATCACGCTCGCCCAGCTCAAGCGGCTGGCCCGGAACCACGGCCTGAACCCCATCGGCAGCCACGTCGGCTACTACTCCAGCGACCCGAACGCCTACACCTTCGCCCAGAACCTCACCAAGGTCCTCGACGACGCCCAGGCCCTCGGCCTCAAGCACGTCGGCACGGCCGCCGGCCCGTTCCGCTACGGCTCGACCGTCGACGCCTGGAAGCGCGCCGCCGAGGACTTCAACACCTACGGCGCCGCGGCGAAGGCCAGGGGCATGAAGTTCTACCAGCACAACCACTCCGAGGAGTTCTCCTTCGCCACCGACAACCCCAAGGTCCGCCTCTACGACGTCCTGCTCAAGGAGACCGACCCGGACCTCGTCTACCTGGAGATGGACATCTACTGGGCGTACGTCGGCCAGTTCCGCTTCTCCAAGCGGCCCGACGGCACGCCCGCGCCGTTCGAACCGCTCAACTACGTTCTCAGGCAGCCCGACCGCTACCCGCTGTTCCACGTCAAGGACGGGGAGAGCGACCCGTCGAACCCGTACGGCTACCGCATGACAGACGTGGGCGACGGCGACATCGACTACCAGCGGTTCATCTCCGCCGTGACCCGGCTGCGCGGCCACCGCATGGCCCACCACTGGCAGGCCGAGCACGACAACCCGGCCGAGTCCTTCACGTTCGCGCGCCGCTCCAGCGCGCACCTGCACTCCCTGAGGGAGAAGTGCTGACGCCGTAGGAACGTGAGGAGGCCCCTCCCCGGCCGGGGAGGGGCCTCCTCACGTGTGGGACGGTCGACCATCGTTGTCGCGGAGGGGACGGTGTGCGGCGCCGGACGGTGCGTGCGGGCTGCTTGCCGCGGACGGCTCCGCGGTCCTGTCAGGTGGTGTCCTCGCCGAGCGGTTGCGGGTTGGGAGCGATGCGGCGCGTGTCCTTGTCGCGTCCCGGCGGGCTGAGGAACACGGCCACACAGCCGGCGAAGAGCGAGATGGAGCCGGCCAGGACGAACGCGCCGGAGTGTCCCCAGGCACCGACGACCACGGCCCCCATGCCCGCGCCCAGACCGGAGACGAGCTTGGCGCTGTAGACCATGCCGTAGTTGGACGCGTTGTTGTTCTCACCGAAGTAGTCGGCGGTGAGGGCCGCGAACATCGGGAAGATGGCACCGCCGCCGAAGCCGGAGATCGAGGAGAAGATCAGGAACAGCGGAAGGTTCTCGGCCTCCGCCGACCAGAGGATGCCGTACTGGGAGAGGCCCAGGATGACGCACACGACGAGCAGGCACCGTTTGCGGCCGTACAGGTCGGAGAGCCAGCCGATGACACCGCGGCCGGTACCGTTGACGATCGCCTTCAGCGACATGGCCGTGGCGACGATCCCGCCCGCGAACCCGGCCTCCTCGCCGATCTCCACCTGGAAGGCGATACCGAAGATGTTCACGCCGGACGTGCACGCCAGGCAGAACCACATCAGGGCCACCCGGCCGGTCTTCCACGCCTCCTTGGGGGAGTACTGGCGCACCGCCGGCGGGTTCATGCGCAGGGAGCGGGCCGCGCGCGGGTCCTCGGGCGGGTTGAGCGGGTCGATCGAGGCGGGCCACCAGTTCTTCGGCGGGTCCTTGAAGAAGTAGCCGGAACACGCGACCACCCCGGCCAGGAACACACCCACCGAGACCAGCACCCAGCGGAAGTTGGTCAGGTCCATGTAGCCGTTGAAGAGGAAGACGAAGGGCACCGAGCCGTAGGCGAAACCGCCGTTGACGAAGCCGGTCTTGCCGCCCTTGCGCTCCGGGTACCACTTGCCGACCATGTTGACGCAGGTCGCGTACACCATGCCCGCGCCCATGCCACTGAACATGCTGAAGCCGATGTAGGCGAAGACGACGTGCGGTGCGAAGGCCAGCGACAGATAGCCCAGCAGCGTGCCCGCCGCGCCGCACAACATCGCCCAGCGGGCCGGAAGCCTTCCGCTCTCCCGCAGCTTGCCCGCGGGGAAGGCCACCGCGGCCTGGAAGAAGACCCACACGGTCATCATCCAGAAGATGTGCATGCTGTCCCACGCGTGTGCCGTGTGCAGGGTCTCCTCGGCGGACGCGAACGCGTACTCGGCGGAGGAGATGCCCATCATGCCGATCCAGGGCAGGATCACCATCCACTTGCGTTTGCGCCCCATGATGTCGATGTCGGTCTCACCGAGGCGGTAGACGCGTCCGTTCGCGTCGGTGACCTCCCGGTAGGGAACCGTGGTGGGCAGATCGGTCGTTGTCATGTCGTGTCGCACCCCTTGCGTCGAAAGATCTGGCCAGCGCCCCCTGTCCCATGCCTTTCGTGCGCGTGCGGGTCCCGGGGCCGGCCGACGCGCACCGTCGGCCGGCCCCCCGCTGCCTCACCTCATGTACCGCCCCCCAGCAGCCCCGCCTCCCGCGCCCAGCGGTACTTCGCGCCGAGCACGGCCACCGGCTTCTCGGTCGTGTACGGGTATGCGACGACCCCGCGCTCGAAGAGGTACTGGCAGGCCTCCTCGACCTCCACGTCGCCCGCGAGCGACGCCACGACCGGCTTCTCGATCCCGCGCTCCCGGAACTCGGCCACCACGCGCGCGGTGAGCTCCGCGAAGACCATGGGAGGGGTGACGATGGTGTGCCAGTAGCCGAGGACCAGCGCGTGGATGCGCGGATCCTCGAGCCCCAGCCGGATCGTCGCCTCGTACGTCGACGGCGGCTCGCCCCCGGTGATGTCCACCGGGTTGCCGGCGGCCCCGAAGGGCGGGATGAACTTCCGGAACGCCTCGTCCAGGTCCGGCGGGATCTCCATCAGCGACAGGCCGTTGTCCGTCACCGCGTCCGAGAGCAGCACACCGCTGCCGCCGGCGCCCGTGATGATCACGACGTTGTCGCCCTTGGGGGCGGGGAGCACCGGCAACGCGCGCGCGTACTCCAGCATGTCGTTCAGCCCCGGCGCCCGGATGACGCCGGCCTGCCGCAGGATGTCGTCGTACACGGCGTCGTCGCCCGCCAGGGCCCCGGTGTGCGAACCGGCCGCCTTCGCGCCAGCCGCCGTACGGCCCGCCTTGAGCACCACCACCGGCTTCTTCGGCACGGTGGCCCGCGCGGCCTCCACGAAGGCGCGCCCGTCCTTGAGGTCCTCCAGGTGCATCGCGATGCACTCGGTGTGCGGGTCCTCCCCGAACCAGGTCAGCAGGTCGTCCTCGTCCAGGTCCGACTTGTTGCCGAGCCCGACGATCGCCGACACACCCGTCTTGGTGGTGCGGGCGAAACCCAGGATGGCCATCCCGATGCCGCCCGACTGCGAGGTCAGCGCCACCCCGCCCCTGACGTCGTACGGCGTGCAGAACGTGGCGCACAGGTCGTGCCAGGTCGAGTAGTAGCCGTAGATGTTCGGCCCCAGCAGCCGGACGCCGTGCCGCTCGGCGATCGCGACGATCTCCGCCTGGAGTTCGTGTTCACCGGTCTCCGCGAACCCGGAGGGGATCAGTACGGCGTTCGGGATGCCCTTGCGTCCCACCTCCTCCAGGGCCGAGGCCACGAACTTGGCGGGGATCGCGAAGACCGCCACATCCACCTCACCGGGAACGTCGGTGACACTCTTGTACGCCTTGCGGCCCAGAATGTCATCGGCCTTGGGGTTCACCGGGTGGATGTCGCCCGCGAAACCTCCGTCGACGAGGTTGCGCATCACGGAATTGCCGATCTTGCCCAGTTCGTTGGAGGCACCGATGACGGCGACCGAACCCGGCTGCATCAGACGGCGCATCGACGTGAGGATCTCGTCCCGCGAGTACTTCCGGCGCGGTGCGGGCTGCGACTCGGCGAGGATGACCCGGATGTCGGCCGCCACCGCCCCCTCCGCGGTGGCGATCACCGGGTTGAGGTCGACCTCCGCGATCTCCGGGAAGTCGGCGACGAGTTCCGACACCCGACGGATCTGCTCGGCGACGGCCCACCGGTCCACGCCCGCCTGGCCGCGCACCCCGCGCAGGATCTCCGCCGACCGGATCGAGTCCAGCATCGACAGCGCCTCGTCCGCGTCCACCGGTGCGAGCCGGAAGGTGACGTCCTTCAGCACCTCGACGAGCACCCCGCCGAGCCCGAAGGCGACCACCTTCCCGAACGTCGGGTCCGTGACCGCCCCGACGATGACCTCCTGCCCCTTGGGCAGCAGCTCCTGCACCTGCACACCCGAGATACGGGCCTGCGGGTCGTAGGCACGCGCGTTGTCGACGATGGTGCGGAACGCGGCCCGTACGTCGGTCGCGCCCTCGACGCCGACGATCACCCCGCCGGCGTCGGTCTTGTGCAGGATGTCCGGTGAGACGATCTTCATCACGACGGGCCCGCCGAAGCGTGCCGCGAACGCCACGGCCTCGTCGACGTCGGTCGCCAGTTCCTCGCCGGGTACGGCGATCCCGTACGCGTCGGCGATCACCTTGCCCTCGGGCGCGGTGAGCGCGGTCCGCCCCTCGGCCCGCACGGAGTCGAGGAGGCCGCGCACCCGCAGGACCCGGTCTTCGGCCATCACGTCAGATCACTCCGTTCGACTTGAGCAGGCGCACTTCCTCGTCGCCGAGGCCGAGTTCGCCGACGTAGACCTCTTCGTTGTGCTCGCCGAGGAGAGGTGAGCCGGTCACCTCGACGGGAGAGTCGGACAGCTTGAGCGGGCTGCCGACGGTGACGAACTCGCCGCGCTGCGGGTGCGGGACGGTGACGACCATCTCGTTGGCCACCAGCGACCGGTCTTCGATGATCTCCCTGGTGGACAGGATCGGCCCGCACGGGATGTTGTGCGCGTTGAGCCGCTCCAGCACCTCCCACTTGGGCAGCGTCGAGGACCACTCCTCGATCAGCTGGAACATCTTGTTGAGCTTGGGAAGCCGCGCCTCCGGCGTCGCCCACTCGGGGTCGTCGGCCAGCTCCGGCCGGCCGATGAGCTCGCTGATCGGCCGCCAGCCGACGGGCTGCACGATGACGTACACGTAGTCGTTCGGGCCGCCCGGCGCGCACTTGACCGCCCAGCCGGGCTGGCCGCCGCCGGACGCGTTTCCGGACCTGGGAACCTCGTCGCCGAAGTCCTCGTTGGGATATTCAGCGAGCGGCCCGTGTGCCAGGCGCTGCTGGTCCCGCAGCTTCACCCGGCACAGGTTCAGTACAGCGTGCTGCATGGCCACGTTGACCCGCTGCCCGCGCCCGGTGCGCTCCCGTTGGTAGAGCGCGGCGAGGATGCCCGCCACGGCGTGCACGCCCGTCCCCGAGTCCCCGATCTGGGCCCCCGTCGCCAGCGGCGGCCCGTCCTCGAAACCGGTGGTCGACATCGACCCGCCCATGGCCTGCGCGACGACCTCGTACGCCTTGAAGTTGGTGTACGGGCCCTCGCCGAACCCCTTGATGGAGGCGTAGACGATACGTGGATTGATCTCCTGGATGCGGTCCCAGGTGAAGCCCATCCGGTCGACCGCGCCCGGTCCGAAGTTCTCGACCATGACGTCCGAGCGCCGGATCAGCTCGGTGAGGATCTCCTTGCCGCGCTCGGTCTTGGTGTTGAGGGTGATGCTCCGCTTGTTGCAGTTGAGCATCGTGAAGTAGAGGGAGTCGACGTCCGGCAGGTCACGCAGCTGCTTGCGCGTGATGTCGCCGGTCGGCGCCTCCAGCTTGACGACGTCCGCGCCGAGCCAGGCGAGCAGCTGGGTCGCGGAGGGCCCGGACTGGACGTGGGTCATGTCCAGGACGCGGATGCCTTCGAGGGCCTTGGTGGACGGAGCAGTCATCGGGGGCACCTCACTTGTACATGGTCTGGTTCATGGTTCCGGGGGCGTACGCGTCGGGGTCGACCCAGACGTTGATCAGGGAAGGCTTGCCGGACTCGCGGGCGCGCCGCAGGGCCGGGCCGATGTCGGCGGGGTCGCGGACCTCCTCGCCGTAACCGCCCAGCATCTGGGCGAACTTGTCGTAGTGGACGTCGCCGAGGGTGTTGCCGATCCGCTCGCGGTCCTTGCCGTACTTGGCGGCCTGGCCGTAGCGGATCTGGTTCATGGAGGAGTTGTTGCCGACGATGCCGACGAAGGGGAGGTCGTAGCGGACCAGAGTCTCGAAGTCCCAGCCGGTGAGGGAGAACGCGCCGTCACCGAAGAGGGCCACCACTTCCTTGTCGGGCCGTGCCTGCTTGGCCGCGAGCACGAAGGGGACGCCGACGCCGAGCGTGCCCAGGGGGCCCGGGTCCATCCAGTGCCCGGGCGACTTGGGCTGCACGACCTGCCCGGAGAAGGTGACGATGTCGCCGCCGTCGCCGATGTAGATCGAGTCCTCGGTGAGGAAGTCGTTGATCTCGCTGACCAGCCGGTACGGGTGGATGGGCGAGGCGTCCGACTTCAGGCTGGGCAGCCGCTTCTCCAGAGCGGTCTGCTCGGCCGCCCGCAGTTCGTCCAGCCACTCCTTGCGCATGGACGCCCCGCCGTTGACGCGCCCGGAGGCCGCCTCGGTCACCGACTTCAGCACGAGCCCCGCGTCGCCCACGATGCCGAGGTCGATGTCGCGGTTCTTGCCGACCGTGCGGTAGTCGAGGTCGATCTGCACGACGGTCGCGTCCGGCGACAGCCGCTTGCCGTAGCCCATGCGGAAGTCGAAGGGCGTGCCGACGATCACGATGACGTCGGCGTTGGAGAAGGCGTACCGCCGGGAGAGCTGGAAGTGGTGCGGGTCGCCGGGCGGGAGGGTGCCACGGCCGGCGCCGTTCATGTATGCCGGGATGTTCAGCGTGCGCACCAGCTCGGTGGCCGCCTCGGTGCCCCGGGTCGTCCACACCTGACTGCCGAGCAGGATGGCCGGCTTCTCGGCGTGCACCAGCAGGTCGGCGAGCTTCTCGATCGACTCCGGGTCGCCGGCCGAGCGGGTCGACGCGCGGTAGGCACCGGCCTGGGGCACGCGTGCCTTGGCGGTCGGCACCTTGGCGTCCAGCACGTCGCGCGGGATCTCCAGGAAGGAGGGGCCCGGCGCGCCGTGGAAGCACTCGCGGAACGCCATGGAGACCATGTCGGCCGCGCGTGCCGTGTCCGGCACGGTCGCCGCGAACTTGGTGATGGGGTTCATCATGTCGACGTGCGGCAGGTCCTGGAGTGACCCCATCTTGTGCTGGGTGAGGGCTCCCTGACCGCCGATCAGCAGCATGGGGGACTCCGCGCGGAAGGCGTTGGCGACACCGGTGACGGCGTCGGTCGTCCCCGGGCCGGCGGTGACCACGGCGCAGCCGGGCTTGCCGGTGATGCGCGCGTACCCGTCGGCGGCGTGGGCGGCGACCTGTTCGTGGCGTACGTCGACGACTTCGATGCCCTCGTCGACGCAGCCGTCGTATATGTCGATGATGTGGCCGCCGCACAGCGTGTAGATGCGCTCGACCCCCTCGGCCTTCAGTGCCTTGGCTACGAGATGACCACCGGAGATCACGTCCTGGGTGTCGTCGGGCATGGCGAAGTCCTGTCCCTTCGTAGGGGGTTGGAACGACTCACGGTACATTGCATACAGTCGACGAATACTGTATGAAGCTTGTTATCCCGCATCCGGTGGGTGGTGTCCAGGGGGCGTGCGGCATTTTCGGGGGTCTGGGGGTCGCTCCCCAGAAGACACAGCAGGCAGGAGCCGGAAATGGACCTGTACGAACATCAGGCAAGGGAACTCTTCGAAGAACACGGCATCTTGGTGCCGCGGGCCGAGGTGACGGACTCGCCCAAGGAGGCCCGTGAGATCGCACGCCGGCTCGGCGGCCGGGTCGTGGTGAAGGCCCAGGTGAAGACCGGTGGCCGCGGCAAGGCAGGCGGGGTGAAGCTCGCCGCCGACCCGGCCGCCGCCGAGCTCACCGCCCGTCAGATCCTCGGCATGGACATCAAGGGCCACCGGGTCGGCAAGGTGATGCTGGCCCAGCCCGTGGACATCGCAACCGAGTTCTACATGTCCTACGTACTCGACCGCGCGGCGGGCCGCTTCCTCGCGATCGCCTCGGCCGAAGGCGGTATGGAGATCGAGGAGGTGGCCGCCACCCGTCCCGAGGCCGTGGCCCGCATCCCGGTCGATCCCGCCGAGGGCGTCACCTCCGCGAAGGCCGGCGAGATCGCCGAGGCGGCCGGACTGCCACCGCAGACCGTCGACGTCCTCGTACGGCTCTGGGACGTCCTGGTCCGCGAGGACGCCCTCCTCGTCGAAGTGAACCCGCTCGTCCGCACCGGACAGGGGCAGATCCTCGCCCTCGACGGCAAGATCACCCTCGACGACAACGCCCGCTTCCGGCAGGCACGCTGGGGCGCCGACGACACCGAGCACGACGACCCGCTGGAGGCGGCGGCCGCCGCCAAGGGCATCGACTACGTCAAGCTCGACGGAGAGGTCGGCATCATCGGCAACGGCGCCGGCCTCGTCATGTCGACACTCGACGTGGTCGCCGGCTGCGGCGCGCGCCCCGCCAACTTCCTCGACATCGGCGGCGGAGCGAGCGCGCGGATCATGGCGGACGGACTGTCGGTCATCCTCTCCGACCCGGCCGTGAAGTCCGTCCTCGTCAACGTATTCGGCGGGATCACCGCGTGCGACGCGGTCGCCGACGGCATCGTCCAGGCCCTGGGCACCGTCCGCCTCACCAAGCCGCTCGTCGTGCGCCTCGACGGCAACAACGCGCCCCGGGGCCGCGCCATCCTCGACGAGCACGCGCATCCGCTGGTCCAGCAGGTCACCACCATGGACGGCGCCGCCCGCCGTGCCGCCGAACTCGCCACCACAGCCTGAGGGGACGTCATGGCCATCTACCTCACCAAGGAGAGCAAGGTCCTCGTCCAGGGCATGACCGGCAGCGAGGGCATGAAGCACACCCGGCGCATGCTGGCGGCCGGCACGAACGTCGTCGGCGGCGTCAACCCGCGCAAGGCGGGCCGCACCGTCGACTTCGACGTCCCCCAGTGCCTCAAGGGCCTGGGAGGTGCCCCCATGGCCGTACCCGTCTTCGGCACGGTCGCCGACGGGATGCGCGCGACCGGGGCGGACGTCACCGTCGTCTTCGTGCCGCCCGCCTTCGCCAAGGCGGCCGCCGTCGAAGCCGCCGACGCCGGCATCGGCCTCGCGGTCGTCATCACCGAGGGCATCCCCGTCCACGACTCCGTCGCCTTCACCACGTACGCCAGGGAAAAGGGCACACGGGTCGTCGGCCCCAACTGCCCGGGCCTCATCACTCCCGGCCAGTCCAACGCGGGCATCATCCCGGCCGACATCACCAAACCGGGTCGCATCGGCCTGGTCTCCAAATCGGGCACGCTGACGTACCAGCTCATGTACGAGCTCCGCGACATCGGCTTCTCGACCTGCGTCGGCATCGGCGGCGACCCGGTCGTCGGCACCACACACATCGACTGCCTCGCCGCCTTCCAGGACGACCCCGACACCGAACTCATCGTCCTCATCGGCGAGATCGGCGGCGACGCGGAGGAACGGGCGGCGGCCTACGTCCGCGAGCACGTCACCAAGCCGGTCGTCGGCTACATCGCCGGGTTCACCGCACCCGAGGGCAAGACCATGGGGCACGCGGGCGCCATCGTGTCCGGCTCGTCCGGCACGGCACAGGCGAAGAAGCAGGCGCTGGAGGCGGCCGGGGTGAGCGTGGGCAGCACCCCGACCGAGACGGCGAAGCTCGTGCTGGCGCGTCTCGAAGCGCGCCTCGGAGAACAACGGCAGTGAGCCAGGTCCCGCCCCCGACCGTGCACCGAGAGCGGAGCAACCCCATGCCACCCACCCTCACCCTCAAATCCGGCACGACCTGGACCGACGCGTGGCAGCGCTGCCTCACCGCCGCGCCCGAGGCCTTCCGTGACGACCGCGTCCTCAACCTCTGGAACGCCGCCTGGCAGGCTGACGGCCGGGTCCTGCCCGCCGTCAGCCCCGTCGACGGCAGCCCCATCGCCGGCCCGCCGCGCCTGGACGAAGCCACTGCCCGCCGGGCCGTGCGCGCCGCCCTCGACCAGCACCGCGCCTGGCGTCACCTCCCCCTGCCCGAGCGCCGGGCCCGCGTCGCGGCCACCCTCGACGCCCTCGCCGAACACCGCCGGCTGCTCGCCCTCCTGCTGGTCTGGGAGATCGGCAAACCCTGGCGGCTCGCCCTGGCGGACGTCGACCGGGCCATCGACGGGGTCCGCTGGTACGTCGACGGCATCGAGGAGATGGTCGACGGCCGGGCCCCGCTGGACGGCCCGGTGTCCAACATCGCCAGCTGGAACTACCCGATGAGCGTGCTCGTTCACGCGGTGCTGGTACAGGCACTGGCAGGCAACGCGGTCATCGCCAAGACCCCGACCGACGGCGGTGTCGCCTGCCTGACCCTGGCCTGCGCCCTCGCCGCGCGTGAGGGGATCCCCGTGACCCTCGTCAGCGGCAGCGGGGGCGAGCTGTCCCAGGCGCTGGTGCGCGCGCCCGAGATCGGCTGCGTCTCCTTCGTCGGCGGCCGCGACACCGGCGCCGCGGTGGCCACGGCCGTCGCCGACCTCGGCAAACGACACGTACTCGAACAGGAGGGACTCAACACCTGGGGCATCTGGAACTACTCGGACTGGGACGCGCTCACCGCGGTCATCCCCAAGCTCTTCGACTACGGCAAGCAGCGCTGCACGGCGTACCCGCGCTTCGTCGTCCAGCGGCACCTGTTCGACGCGTTCCTGGCGGCGTACCTCCCTGCGGTCCGCACGCTCAGGGTCGGCCACCCGCTCGCCGTGGAGCAGCCGGACGACCCGTACCCCGAGCTGGACTTCGGGCCGGTCATCAACGCGGCCAAGGCGAAGGAACTCCAGGACCAGGTCGCCGAGGCGATCGAGCGGGGCGCCGTGCCGCTGCACCGCGGCAGTCCGTCCGACGCCCGCTTCCTGCCCGGCCAGGACACCTCGGCCTACGTCCAGCCGGTCACGCTCCTCAACCCGCCCCCGTCCTCCCCGCTGCACCACGCGGAGCCGTTCGGCCCGGTCGACACGATCGTCCTGGTCGACACGGAGGCGGAGCTGCTGGCCGCGATGAACGCCTCGAACGGCGCGCTGGTGGCCACGCTGTCCACGGACGACCGGGCCACCTATGAGCGGCTCGCCCCGCAGATCCGCGCGTTCAAGACCGGCCACGGCCGGCCCCGTTCCCGTGGCGACCGAGACGAGCTGTTCGGCGGGCTCGGCGCGTCCTGGCACGGCGCGTTCGTCGGCGGCGAGCTGTTGGTGCGCGCGGTGACACGGGGGCCGGCGGGGGAGCGGCTGCCGGGGAACTTCCCGGAGTACCGGTTGCTGCCGTGAGGACCGCCAGTGCCAGGTGCTGCCGTAAGGGCAGGGCATCGGTCAGCCGATGCCCTGCCGGTCCGGGTGCAGCGCGAACGCGCGGTCTGCGGGGGCCGGCTCAGACCGGTCGACCGCCTGCCGGAGCAGTTCGCGATGGCGGAGCAGCGCCTGCCGCCGTTCCGGCGGCGCGAGCAGGAGCAGGTCGTCCAGTCCGGCCAGCATGCGCCGGCAGACCTGCGGGCTCCCGATGGCGCACATCCGCACCTCGGTGAACCCCAGATCCACCAGCTCGGTCCACCCCGGCACGGGTTGCACCAGCCGCACGGCCCCGCCCCGGTCCCGGTGCAGGGCGGCGTCCAGCGGTCGCCGGCTCAGCGCGGCCAGGAACTGGACGACGCGGTCCAGCGCCTGGACAGCCGTCGTCGGATCGTTGATCGCGGACGACAGGGCGCGCAGCGCGATGTCGGACAACTGCCGCAGCCCGAAGCCGAGATCCTGGTGGTAGGTCCGCTCCACCCCCACCGAGACCGCGTAACGCAGCGCCCTGCGCGGCGGTACCGGTCCGCCGTGGACGGCCAGCACGGGCATCCCGGGCACCACGAAGTCCCCGATCCGCGGGATCAGCCGCAGCACGACCCCGTGCCTGCGAGCCACGCGCACCAGCCGCGCGATGTGCACGTCCCGCAGGACGCCCGCCCGGCCCTCGTGCGGCACCCACGCGGTCGCGGGACCGAGGCGGGCGGCGTCGTCCTGCCCGCCCGTCGACACGGGCATCGAGGCCGCCACCCGGAACGACTCCGTGGCGATCCGCGCGATCACATGGCTGATCCGCATCAGCCGCAGGGTGGTGTTCACGTACAGCACGAAGAGCAACAGGCTCAGCGCGACCATGCAGAGGGTGAGGGCCGACTGCACCAGGGGCACCGTGGTGACGGCACGCGGGTCGTCGACGCTGTCGAAGGAGGCCAGAACCAGCAGGGTCAGCACGAAGGTCGCCAGGAAGACCGCGAAGGTCGCCTTGGTGATCCGGCTCCGGACGAAGATCCGCACCACGCGCGGGGTGAACTGCCCGCTCGCCATCTGCACGGCCACCAGCGAGATGCTGAAGACCACACCGATGAACGTCATCATCGCCGAGCCGACCGCGCTCACCACCGCCTTCGCGTCCTCCGCGAACCGCAGCAGCTCGGCGAGCGTGTCGTAGTCACCCTCGTCCCGGAGCGCTTCGACGATGGCCGTGTCCAGCGCCTGGGCCCCCACCCAGACTACGAAGACGCTCACCATCGCGGCCATGGGGGCGAACCAGAACGTGTCCCGCAGATACTCCCTGAGCGGCGACAGCGGACGGGCGCGACGCCTCGCCGTGGAGCCCTGCGTAACCATCCACTCACTCATGGTGTGACCCTAGGGGCATCGGGGCGCGAGGTCCCGGACCCCCGCCCTGGGGAAGGAAACGCAGGTGAAAGGCACTGCGAAACCTTGGTATGGTTGTCCATGTCGCCGCCGGGCAGAGCCCCGGCAGGGCGGCAGACACCTGGTCCGGGTGGCGGAATGGCAGACGCGCTAGCTTGAGGTGCTAGTGCCCTTTATCGGGCGTGGGGGTTCAAGTCCCCCCTCGGACACTTGCTCCACGAGAGGTGCCGACCAGTTCTGGTCGGCACCTTTTCTGTGTTCCACGTCCCCGATCGTGCAGGGCGCTGCGTGGTGCGGCCCTCAGACTCGGTAGCCCCGCAGTTTGCGGTACAGCGTCGCCCGGCCGATGCCCAGCGCCGCCGCCGCGCGCGCCTTGTTGCCGCCGTGGCGGCGCAGCGCCTCGAGTATCGCGGCGCGCTCGGCATGCTCCATCGGGCTGAGGGGCCGCGCGGCCGGGCCTTCCCGCACGGCGTCCGGCAGCTCCGCCCGGCGGACCGGCCCCGACATCCGACGGTGCTCCGCTAGGGCCCGGACGACATGGGCCAGCTCGGTGACGTTGCCGGGCCACGGGTACCGTTCGAGCGCGCGCAGGGCGTCCAGTGTCCAGGTCAGCGGTGGCTGCCCGGGGGCCGGCCGCGGCGCCAGGGCCGGCAGCAGCTCCCGGATGTCCTCGGTGCGTTCCCGCAGCGGGGGGAGGGGCACCGAGCGGGCGGACAGTTTGTCCAGCAGGCGCTGGAGGCAGGGGCCGACCGGCGCGCCGGGGGTGTAGGTGATCAGCAGCCGGGTGTCCGGGTGCGTGTCGAGCAGGGAGTTGAGGGCGGCCACGCCGGGCTGCGCGAGGCGCTCGGCGTGCCGGAGCAGGAGCGGGCGGCCGGCCGGCCAGGTGGGCAGGGCCCTTTCGAGCCCGGGGTCCTGCGCCGCGTCGGCGATCTCGACGGCCGCCCGTGCCGCCGTGCCGAGCAGTTCCAGAGCCAGGGCGGACTTGCCGGTTCCGCGTTCACCGGTCAGCAGCAACGGCTCTGGTGAGCGGGCCAGTTCGACGGCACGCCCGACGGCATGGCGCCAGGAGACCGACGAGCCGGTCAGCGAACAGGGCGGACGCGGCACGGCCGGGACCGACGGCACGGGTCCGGCGAGCGGCTCCAGGACGGCGACGATCCCGATGACCACGCCGTCCAGTCGTACCGGATCGATCCGCGCGACCGACCCGGCGCCCTCCGGCAGCTCGGGCACCATGGGCGGCTCGGGCACGCCCGTGCCCTCGGGCTGCCCCACCTCACGCACGGCATCCGTCTGCCGCGCGCTCACCGCCGTACGCTCCAGCGCCTCGAGCACCTCGGGCGTCAGCAACTGCTGCGCGGAGTCGCTGATCAGGCGGTTACGACCGTCCAGCGCCACCACGGCCCGGTCGGCCACGGCCCGGTCGGCCGCAGCGTCGTCGGCCACGGCCCGGCCCGATCCCCCCGCCGCCCGCACATACGCGTCCAGCAGCACCCGCTCAGCCCGCCCCGCCCGCGCGCGCAGCTCCGTCTCGACCGCCGCGGCGGCGGCCTCGGCGAGTGCCGCCTGCGGGTGCGGCGAGCGCGCGGTGCCCAGCCGCGACGCGGGGGACGCGACGGTCAGCGTGCCGACGACCCGGCCGCCCTCCGGGGCGAGCACCGGGACACTCACGGCGGACACGTCCTGCCACCGGTCGAGGAAGTGCTCGGGCCCGTGCACCTCGGCCCGGCGCCGCATGCGCAGGGCGAGGGCCGCGCTGTTGTTGCCGACCTCCTGCTCCGACAGGACGGGACACGGATCGAGCCCGGGCAAGCTCCCCGCGGTCCACAGCACGCGCAGCCGCTCGTCGGTCAGGACGAGGAGCGACCGGTCGGCGCCCAGGGCCGGGACGATCCGGTCGAGCACCGGCCGGGCCGCACCGAGCAGCGCCGACTCCACTGGCCGCGGGGGAGCGACGGCCGGCTCCTCCAAGTCGTGCGGCACACCGAAGAACCGCGCCCGCCGCCACGCCGCGACGACCTCCTCCGGAACGCCGCAGGGCAGCGGACGCCCCGACAGGAACCGCTCGCGGGCGAGACGCAGCGAGGGCGGGGCGGTGGCTGCGGGGGAGGAGTTGGTCGTGGTCACGGCACGCACCACCGTAACGGGTTCGGTTGAACGAGCAACAACGGGCCACAACGGACCACAACGGGCGGCAGCTGCCGTCCCCCGCCGACCGGCGCCCCCTCACGGACCCGCCCGGTGTCTCGTAATGAGACACCCGCGACCGGCCGGACCGCTCCATGATCTTGGACACTCGATGTCCGCCCCCCGTGTCCCCCGCCCCGGTAGGAGAGCCCCGTGTCCACCGTCGTCGAGACCGACGTCCTGATCGTGGGCAGCGGCCCCGCCGGAGCCTCGGCCGCGCTCGCCCTGAGCACCTACGGCGTGCCCAACATCGTGGTGACCCGCTACGCGAGCCTCGCCGACACGCCCCGCGCGCACATCACCAACCAGCGCACCATGGAGGTGCTGCGCGACCTCGGCGTGGAACAGGAGGTCGTCGCACAGGCCACCCCGCAGCACCTGATGGGCAACACGACGTTCTGCACCAGCCTGGCGGGCGAGGAACTGGGCCGGGTGCGCTCCTGGGGCAACGACCCGCTCGTGCAGGCGGAACACGAACTCGCCAGCCCCACCCGCATGTGCGACATGCCGCAGCACCTCATGGAACCGGTCCTCGTGAACGCGGCCGTCGCCCGCGGCACCCGGTTGCGCTTCGAGACCGAGTACCTCTCCCACACCCAGAACGCCGACGGCGTCACGGCCACCGTCCGCGACCGGCTGCGCGGGGACACCTACGAGATCCGCGCCGAGTACCTGATCGGCGCCGACGGCGGACGGTCCAAGGTCGCCGCGGACGCCGGGCTGCCGATGGGCGGCCAGATGGGCGTGGCAGGCAGCATCAACATCGTCTTCGAGGCGGACCTGGCCAAGTACACCGCGCACCGCCCCTCCACCCTCTACTGGGTCCTCGCGCCCGGCGCCACGGTCGGCGGCATCGGAGCGGGCCTGGTGCGCTGCGTCCGCCCCTGGACCGAGTGGCTGATCGTGTGGGGCTACGACGTCACCGCGGGCGCCCCCGACCTGACCACCGAGTACGCCGAATCCGTCGTGCGCCAGCTCGTCGGCGACGACGACATCCCCGTCACCATCAAGTCGTCCTCCGCGTGGACCGTCAACGAGATGTACGCGGAGCGCTACGCGAACGGCCGCGTCTTCTGCGCCGGCGACGCCGTGCACCGGCATCCCCCGTCCAACGGCCTCGGCTCCAACACCTCCGTCCAGGACGCCTACAACCTGGCCTGGAAGCTCAAACTCGTCCTCGACGGCACCGCGCACCCCAGGCTGCTCGACAGCTACACCGCCGAACGCGCGCCCATCGGCCGGCAGGTCGTCACCCGCGCCAACCAGTCCATCCGCGAGACCGCCCCGGTCTTCCAGGCCCTCGACGGTCTCTCCCCCCAGACCCCCGAGCAGCTGTGGGCCAACATCGCCGCCCGCAAGGACAGCACCGAGGCCGCCGGGAAGCAGCGCGCCGAACTGCGCGAGGCGATCGCCTTCAAGGCGTACGAGTTCAACGCGCACGGAGTCGACCTCAACCAGCGCTACGCCTCCGGCGCGATCGTCCCGGACGGCACGCCCGACCCCGGCTTCGCCCGCGACCCCGAGCTGCACCACCAGCCGTCCTCCCGCCCCGGCGCCCGGCTCCCGCACGCCTGGATCACCTCGGGCTCCCGCACGCTCTCCACCCTCGACACGGTCGGCCGGGGCCGCTTCACCCTGCTCACCGGCATCGGGGGAGAGGACTGGCTGCGGGCCGCCTCGGCCCAGGACCTCCCGGTCGCCACGGTGGTGATCGGCCCCGGGCAGGAGTACGAGGACCCGTACGGCGACTGGGCGCGCCTGAGGGAGATCTCCGACGACGGCGCTCTGCTCGTGCGCCCCGACGGTTTCGTCGCCTTCCGGCACGCGTCCGCCGCACCGGACGCCGGCGAACTGCTCACGGACGCGTTGCGGACCGTCCTCGGACACGCCTGAGCGAGCAATCATGGAAGCAAGGGCAGCAGTGAACGTCGACGACGAGGAGCCGGGATGACCACCGACGCGACCGGGACCGGCGTCACCGAGCAGGCCCTCGCCAGCCTCCAGGGGGCCGCCGACCCGCGGCTGCGCGAGCTGCTCACCGGCCTCGTCCGCCATCTGCACGACTTCGCGCGCGAGACTCGGCTGACCCAGCAGGAGTGGGAGCGGGCGATCGCCTTTCTCACGGCGACCGGGCAGGCCTGCACCGACACCCGGCAGGAGTTCATCCTGCTGTCGGACGTGCTCGGACTGTCCATGCTCGTGGAGACCGTCCACGGCCACCGCGCGCCCGGTGCCACCGAGTCGACCGTGCTCGGGCCCTTCCACATGACCGAGTCGCCGGTCCGCGCGCTCGGCGACGACATCGACTTGGCAGCCGGCGGTGAGCCGTGCGTGGTCAGCGGCCGGGTGCTGTCCGAGGACGGCACACCGCTGGCCGGCGCCGTCGTCGACGTCTGGCAGGCCGACGACAAGGGCTACTACGACGTCCAGCAGCCCGGTGTGCAGCCCGCGGGCAACGGACGCGGACTGTTCACCGCCGACTCCGAGGGCCGCTTCTGGTTCCGCACCTGCGTCCCGGCGCCGTACCCGATCCCCACCGACGGCCCGGTCGGCGGGCTGCTGCGCGCGACCGGGCGGCACCCCTACCGCCCCGCGCACATCCACTTCATCGCCACGGCCGAGGGACACGCGCCCGTCACCACGCACATCTTCGTGGCCGGCGGCGACTACCTCGACTCCGACGCGGTCTTCGCCGTGAAGGAGAGCCTGGTCCAGGACTTCACGGAGACCGACGACCCGTCCCTGGCGCGGGAGTTCGGCGTGGCGAACCCGTTCCGGCACGCCCGCTTCGATCTCGTCCTGGAGTGTGCCGCATGACGTTCCGGAACGAGTTCTCGTACGAGACCCGGCCCGTGCGGGTCGTGTTCCGGCCCGGCGCGGCCGTCACCGCGACCCCGGGCGAGGCCGCACAGCTGGGCCTGCGGCGGCTGCTCGTGGTGTGCGGCAGCCGGGGCGAAGCCGTCGCCCGGGCGGTCGCGGACGCGCTCGGCGACACCTGCGTGGGAGTGCACGCCGAGGCCCGGATGCACGTACCCGTCGAGGACGCCGACCGGGCCGTCGCGGCGGTACGGGCGGCCGGGGCGGACGGCTGCGTGGCCGTCGGCGGCGGCTCCGCGATCGGACTCGGCAAGGCGATCGCCCTGCGCACCGGACTGCCGCTGATCGCCGTGCCGTCGACCTACTCGGGTTCCGAGATGACCCCCGTGTGGGGCCTGACCGAGCACGGCACCAAGCGCACCGGCCGCGACCCGGTCGTCCAGCCCCGCAGCGTCGTCTACGACCCCCGGCTCACCCTCTCCCTCCCCGTGCCGCTGACCGTGACCAGCGGCGTCAACGCGCTCGCGCACGCCGTCGAGGCGCTGTACGCCCCGGACACCTCGCCGCTGATCTCGGTCATGGCCGAGGAGGGCGTGCGGGCCATGGCCGAGGCACTGCCGCGACTGGCCGCCGACCCGGAGGACCTGGACGCGCGCAGCCGGGCGCTGTACGCGGCGTGGCTGTGCGGCACGTGTCTCGGCGCGACCACGATGGGGCTGCACCACAAGGTGTGCCACGTGCTGGGCGGCACCTTCCAACTGCCGCACGCCGAGACGCACACCGTCGTCCTCCCGTACGTCCTCGCCCACAACGCCCCCGCCGCCCCGCACGCGCTGGCCGTACTGCGACGGGCCCTCGGCGCCGACGACGCGCCCCGCGCCCTGTGGGAGCTGGCCGGCCGCCTCGGTGCACCGCGGTCCCTCGCCGCACTCGGCCTCGCGGAAGGCGACGTGACACCGGCGGCGGACCGGGTCGCGGGCGAGCCGTACGCCAACCCGCGCCCGGTGACGGCGGACGAGGTCCGGGCCGTGCTGCGAGCGGCGTACGAGGGAGGCCCGCCGGAGCCGGCCGAGGGAACCCCCCTCTGACGACGCGTACTTGACGCGCACTTGCGGACAGAAAGTGACCGCAAGGCTCTCTACGGTCGTGCCATGACACAGACGCAGAAGATCCTTGTCACCGGCGCCACCGGAACCGTCGGCCGCCAGGTCGTCGCCGAACTGCTCGCCCGGGGCCACGAGGTCCGCGCGCTCACCCGGGACGCCTCGAAGGCCGCTTTCCCGGCCGGTGTGGAGGTGGTAGAGGGTGACCTGACGCAACCCGACGGTCTGGCCCCGGCGTTGGAGGGGATCACCGGCCTCCACCTGATCACCTTCGGCGGGGCCGCCTTCACCCCGCTGGAGACCGGCCCGCGCATCCTGGAGCTGGCCCGCTCGGCCGGCGTCCGCCGGATCACCGTGCTGCACGGCGGCGGACCCACCCCGCTGGAGGACGCGGTGCGCGCCGGCGACGGTGTGGAGTGGACCGTGCTCATGCCGGTCGAGTTCATGGCCAACGCCCTGGAGTGGGCGGACGGGATCGCGGCCTCGGGTGAGGTGCGGGAACCGTTCGTCTCCCGGTTGAGTGCCATGGTCCACGAGGGCGACATCGGCGCCGTCGCCGCGGTCGCGCTCACGGAGGAGGGGCACGCGGGCCAGGAGTACGTCATCACCGGCCCCGAACTGCTCACCGTCGGCGACAAGGTGGCGACGATCGCCGCCGCCGTCGGCCGCGAGATCGCGCTGGTCGAGCTGACCGAGGAACAGGCCGTCGAGCAGTGGCGGGCGGCGGGCCTCCCCGAGGACGTCGTCGGCTTCCTGCTCGAGGCGTACGGCAACACTCCCGAGGTGGGCCGCACGGTCGCGAGCACCGTCGAGAAGGTCACCGGCCGCCCGGCCCGCACCTTCACCCAGTGGGCGGCGGAACACGCGGACGCGTTCAAGGCGTAGGCGGCACCGGGCGGCCGTCTCCGGGCATCGCAAGCCGTCTCCGGCCGTCTCCGGCTGTCTCCGGCCGCCGCAGGCTGTTTCCGGCCGTCTCCGGCTGTCTCGTAATGAGACACCCGTCCCGGAGGCCGGTCCCGCAAGATCGACAAGGGGGTGTGACCGCAGCATGGTGCGGCCGTCGGCGTGCGCTGAAACCGCCGCTCGTACGGCCGTGCCACCCCGAAGAAAGGTGAACCACATGGCCCTCGCACTGCTCCGGCGCCGGCGACTCAAGGGCGCCTCCGCCCGAGCGGCGGGCCTCGCCCTCCCCCTACCCGCCGGCGCGGGTGCCGTGGCCCGCGAGGTCGTCGACCCGATGGGCTCGCCCCTGGCGGCCGCGGACGTCACCGTCACCGCGCTGGACACCCACCGGGTGGCGGCCCGCGGGACGACCGACCCGTACGGCTACTTCCTCGCCGCGCTGCCGCCCGGCCGGTACAGCCTGCTCATCGCGGCTGAGGGCCTTCAGCCGCACCGCGAGACCATCGAGATCGAGGTGGGCACGTCCACGCCCACCGAGCGGGTCTGGCTGCGTCCGGCCGAGTCCCTCCAGCTGCCGACGCCCGGGACCTGGCTCTTCGACCCGCCGCACACCGCGATCCGGTTCATCGCCAAGCACGTCGGCATGGCCCACGTCCACGGCCGTTTCGAACGCTTCGAGGGCGGGATCCGGATCGCCCCGGACATGACCGACTCCCGGGTGCACGTCCGCATCGACGCCTCCAGCATCACGACCGGCAACACCACCCGCGACAACCACCTGCGGTCCGCCGACTTCCTGGACGTCGAACGCTTCCCGTACATCGACTTCACCAGCGCCCGCTTCGCCTACCGGGGCGGCAGCAAGTGGACGCTGCTGGGCTCCCTCACGATGCACGGCGTCAGCCGCTCGATCTCGCTGGACACCACGTACCTCGGCACGGTGAACGGCGGCTACGGGCAGGAACTGCGCTGCGCGGCCCTGGCGACGGCGGAGCTGCACCGCGAGGACTTCACGCTCAACTGGCGTTCGATGCTGGCCCGGGGCATCGCGGTCGTCGGTCCGACGGTGCAACTGGAGCTGGACGTCCAGGCGATGTACCGGACCCACGACACCCCGACCCCGCCGGAATAATCCCTGGCCCGCTCCCCTCCGCCCTCCCTACACTCACCGAGTACCCGGCGCCGCCCACGACGTGAGCGGCGGCGCACCGACGTGACGAACGAAGGGAGACGGCCATGCGTGACCGCACCGCTGCCACCGTCCCCCTGCCGCGCTACGAGGTGATCCTCGTGTCCTCGTCGCTCCGGTGCCCGCTGCGCGGCGGCACCGGATGACCGGGACGAACGTCTGAGAAGGCCCGCGCACAGCTTGCCGACGTGAAGTCGGCAGGCTGCGCACGCTTGTCGCCACCTCCGCCTCGCCCGGTAATCGCGCTGCCCCTTTCCTGAACCTTTCGAAAGGCCCTGGGCCGTGCGCATCAACCACAACCCGCTCGCCGTCGTCCGCAACCTCGGCATCCTCGCCCACGTCGACGCCGGCAAGACCACCGTCACCGAACGGATCCTGTTCGCCACCGGAACCACGCACAAGCGTGGTGAGGTCCACGACGGCACGACCGTCACCGACTTCGACCCGCAGGAGCGGGACCGGGGCATCACCATCTTCGCCGCGGCGGTGAGCTGCGCCTGGGACGGTCACCGGATCAACCTGATCGACACCCCGGGGCACGTCGACTTCGCCGACGAGGTGGAGCGCGCGTTGCGGGTCCTCGACGGGGCGGTGGCCGTGTTCGACGCGGTGGCCGGGGTGGAACCGCAGAGCGAGTCGGTGTGGCGGCAGGCCGACCGGCACGGCGTACCGAGGATCGCGTTCGTCAACAAGATGGACCGCGCAGGTGCCGACCTGGACGCGGCCGTCGCGTCGATCAGGGATCGGCTGCACCCGGCCCCGCTGGTCGTGCAGTGGCCGATCGGCTCGGAGGACACCTTCACCGGCGTCGTCGACCTCGTACGCATGCGCGCCCTGCGGTGGGCCGAGGGCGACGCCTTCGCGGTGGCACCGGTACCGGACGACCTCCGGGACGAGGCCCTCGCACGCCGCAGGGCGCTGGAGGAGGCCGTGGCGGAACTCCATCCGGGCGCCCTGGAGGAGTTCTGCGACACGGGCACGCTCACCGAGCGGACCCTTTCCGCGGCGCTGCGGGACCTGACCCGGGACGGTGACGGCGTGGTCGTGCTGTGCGGTTCCGCGTACCGCAACCGCGGTGTCGAGCCGCTGCTCGACGCGGTCGTGGCCTATCTGCCGTCACCGCTGGACGTGCCGCCGGTCAGGGGCACGTACGACGGTGACGAACAGGAGCGGCCCGCGGATCCGGCGGCACCACCGGCCGCCCTCGCCTTCAAGGTGCACGCCACCCCGACAGGACGGCTGACCTACCTGCGGATCTACTCCGGAACGATCGAGAAGGGAGACACCCTGTGGGACGCGAGCGCGCGCCGCACCGAGCGGATCGGCCGCATCCTGCGCGTCCGGGCCGACCGGCACGCACCGCTGGACCGGGCGGTCGCCGGGGACATCGTCGCCGTCGTCGGGCTCAAGTCGGCCCGCGCCGGCTCGACTCTGTGCGCGCCGGACGCCCCGCTCATCCTGGAACCGCCGGGCGTTCCCGAGCCGGTGGTCTCGGCCGCGGTCGAGTCCCGCAGGGCAGGCGACACCGACCGTCTGGCGTCCGGGCTGGCCCGGCTGACCGAGGAGGATCCCTCGCTCGTCGTGCGGACCGACCCGGAGACCGGGCAGACCGTACTGTCGGGCATGGGTGAACTGCACCTGGAGGTGGCGGTGGAGAAGCTCCGGCGCGAGCTGGGACTGGAGGTCAACGTCGGCCGCCCCAGGGTCAGTTACCGCGAAACGGTCGCCCGGGGCGTGTCCGGTCTCGTCTACCGGCACGTCAAACAGGACGGCGGAGCGGGCCAGTTCGCCCATGTCGTCCTCGACGTGGAGCCGTACGAGGAGGGCGGGTTCGCCTTCCGGTCGGCCGTCGTCGGCGGGCGCGTGCCGCAGGAGTACGTCCGGGCGGTCGAGGCGGGCTGCCGCGACGCCCTCGCCGAAGGGCCGCTCGGCGGACACCCGGTGACCGGGCTGCGCGTCACGCTGACCGACGGGGCGACCCATGTGAAGGACTCCTCGGACACGGCGTTCCGCACGGCCGGCCGCCTCGGCCTCCGCGAGGCCCTGCGCGCCTGCGCGATGGTCCTGCTGGAGCCGGTCGTCGAGGTCACGGTCACCGTGCCCGAGGACGCGGTGGGCGGCGTGCTCGGCGACCTCGCCGCCCGGCGCGGCCGCGTCACCGGCTCGGCCACCCGCTCGGGCGCGGCGGTCGTCACGGCCACCGTGCCGCTGGCCGAACTCTTCGGCTACGCGACCCGCCTGCGCAGCCGCACCCAGGGCCGCGGCACCTTCACGACCCGGCCCACCGGCTACGCGCCGGCGCCGGTCGCGACGCCGGCGCGGTAGCGGAACGGCGGTCGGCCCCTCCCCGGAAGAGGAGGGGCCGACCCGCTGACGGGTAGGACACCACCGCCACGCCACGCCACTGCGGACGACTGACACCCGGCGGATATCCGATTGCCCCGGCCTCCGCCTCCTGCCACCCTCGCGCCCATGCCCACCTTCACCGCCCCCGACGGCACCACCCTCGCCTACCATGCGACGGGGGACGGCCCGCCTCTGGTCTGCCTCCCGGGTGGCCCGATGCAGGACTCGGTCTACCTGGGAGACCTGGGCGGTCTGACCGCCCACCGCACCCTGATCCGGCTGGATCTCAGGGGCACCGGCAGTTCGGCTGTGCCGACGGACACGGCGTCGTACCGCTGTGACCGGCAGGTCGCCGATGTAGAGGCGCTGCGCGAGGAGCTGGGTCTGGAGCGGCTGGAACTGCTCGCGCACAGCGCCGGTGCCAACCTGGCCGCGCTGTACACGGCCCGCCATCCGGACCGCGTGGGCCGGCTCGCCCTGATCACGCCCAGCGTCTTCGCCGTCGGCCTCGACATCGCCGCCGAGGACCGCCTGGCGGCGGCACGCCTGCGCCGGGACGAACCGTGGTTCGCCCCGGCGTACGCGTCCCTGGAGGCCATCACGGCCGGCCGGGCGACGGCCGCAGACTGGGACGCCGTCGCCCCCTTCTGGTTCGCCCGCTGGGACGACGATGCCCGGGCCTTCCGTGCGGCGGAGCAGCGACAGCGCAACGAGGAAGCCGCCGCTCTCTATGCCTCCGACGGTGCCTTCGACCCCCACGTCACCCGGAGTTCCCTCGCCGCGTTTCCCTCACCGGTCCTCGTCCTCGCCGGGGAGTACGACGTGGCGGGGCCCGCGCGCGTGATGAAGGAGTACGCGGGGCTGTTCCCGGGCGCCGAACTGGTCGTGCAGTACGGGGCCGGGCACTTTCCGTGGAAGGACGATCCGAAGCGGTTCGTGACGGCCCTGGCCGCCTTCCTGGACCAGGCCTCGGTCAGCTCGCCCCAGCCGGCGCCGTGAGTCACCTACGGACCGGCCACCCGCTGGATGCGGCTGCCGCCGCACGGCACCGGCCGGTCGAGGTCCGGGTCGCCGAACTCCGCACGCAGGTCCTGGAAGGCGGTCACCTTGTCCTCGCCGAAGCGGCGGACGTGGGTGGCGTACTCGTCGGGGGAGAGGTACGCCGACGGCCTGGACTTGGTGTGGAACTTGTCCGCGTACATCACCAGCCTTTCCTCCTCGGTGACCGCCAGGTAGTCGGCGGGCGGGAGGGGCAGCCCCTGGCTCACGATGTCGTGCCGCGTGAGTCCCACTCCGGTGTGGTGGGAGCAGAAGCGGCGGAGGGTTTTGGGGAAGCCCTCCGCTTCGAGGATCTCGTGGCCGAGTAGTCCGTGTCGGATGTAATTCTCGTGGTCCAGCCGTCCGTCGTCCCCGTAGAGGCGGTAGACGCCGATGTCGTGAAGGAGGCAGCCGGCGCGGACCAGTTCGGCATCGAGGTGAGCGAGGTGGGGCGCGGAGAGGAGTTGCTCGGCGATTCCCCAGACGATCTCGCAGTGCGTGTGGACGAGCGTGAACGCTTCGGCGGTGGGGGCGTGCTTCTCGTGCAGCGCTTGGATCTCTGCGGGGCTCGGAATCCTCACCGGGGGAGCGTAACAACCGCCGACCCCGCTTGGTCGGCCAGTTCCCACGCCGCCTGTTTCCACGCGATCGGGTGATGCTGCGGGGCAGCGGGCACGGGCTGGCTTCGCGGGCCGTTCGAGCTGGTGACGGGACCTTCTCGTCCATTGTCATCACAGCAGCGGGAGCACACCATGGGCCTGCACTTCCACCGCAACCCCGACGGCACGACGACCGGGCGCAACGAGGCCAACGGCTTCACCGTGACACATGCCGAAGAAGAAGAGGTGAAGCGGCAGTTGTACGAGGACGCCGGGTGGGAGTACACGCCTCCACCGCCTCCGGTTCCGCCCGGGTTCCATCGGTTCTCCTTGGTGCACGACGAGTTCCGGGCCTCCGGGTTCGGGGACGAGAGGTATGCGGGGCTGCGGGCGCGTCCGCCGGAGGGGTGCGTGCCGGCCGACTGGGGGTGCTTCGCCCTGGAGTGCGAGCGGCCGGGGAAGACGCTTATGGACGCGGTCGCCGGTACCGTCGCGGAGGTCCGCCGGCAACACGGGCTGGTGATGAACAGCCTGGGTGTCGAGAAGCCCCAGGAATGGTTCGACGCGGACAACAAGAACGGATACGCGGCGAAGATCGTCGCGCACTTGGTGCTGATGGCCGCCGACCGCGCCCGACTGCTCGGATACGGGCGCAAGGACGTGGTCCGGCTACTCGACGCCACGGGGATCGAGTAGCCGGTGCGGTGGGTCAGCAGTCCCTGAACTCCGGCGACTGGTTCAGGATCTGGGACCGCACGGACGTGAAGCGCGCGTACGTCTCCCCGTCCCGCGACTCCGGGCGGAACGCCGCCACGCGGTGGCAGTTCTGGAAGGCCAGGGTGATGCCGAAGTGGCGTTCCAGGCTGGTGCGGATCGCGTCGCTGGCGAGGGCGCGCAGGAGTTGGCCGCGCTCCTGTTCCGACGGAGGAGGGGTCTGGTTGTCGGTGAAGTCGGCTCGGCCGTCGCGGAGTTCGGTGGCGAGGGAGGCGATCAGGTCGTAGGCGTAGGGGAGGGACGTGCGGACCGTGTCCACGAAGTCCTCCTCGCGGATGTCACCCTGCTCGGCTTCGGCGAGGAGCTTCGGGGAGACGTCGAGAGACATGGGGGAGTGTCGTCCTGTCTGGTTGGCGGTGAGGGCGGAGGAGTCAGGTGTTCAGCGAGGTGCCGCCCGGGACGTAGTCCGGGTCGATCTGGGCGGCCAGGTCCTCGCCCGTGCGGGCGTCCGCCCACGCTCGGGCGTTGCGCAGGTGGAACTCGACGGCGTGGCGGTGGAGCCGGTCCCAGTCGCGGGGGTGGGAGTCGACGGCCTCGCGGAGGATCGTGAGGGCGTGGCGGTTGTGCGGTTCCAGGGAGTCCAGCGCGTCCAGGCCGCCCTCGGCACGGCCCTGTTCGGCCGCGCGGACCCAGGGGGACTGGACCAGGTAGGCCAGGAGGTCGTCGCCTACCTGTTCCTTGAGGAAGAGGAGGTCGTCCTCGCAGGTCACCTTGTTGCCGACGACCGCGATGCGGATACCGAACTGTTCCGCGTGGTCGCGGTACTGGCGGTAGACCGAGACGCCCTTGCGGGTGGGTTCCGCCACCAGGAAGGTGATGTCGAAGCGGGTGAACAGGCCGGAGGCGAAGGCGTCCGCGCCCGCCGTCATGTCGACCACGACGTATTCGCCGGGGCCGTCGGCCAGGTGGCCGAGGTACAGCTCGACCGCGCCCAGCTTGGAGTGGTAGCAGGCCACGCCCAGGTCGGACTCCTCGAACTCGCCCGTGACCATCAGCGGGACGCCGCCCGCCCGGCCGACGTGCCGGGCGTGCAGTTCGTCGTCGCCGAGCGGGCGCAGGAGGCGGGAGCCGCGTCCCGGGGGAGTTGTCTTGATCATCGCCTCGCGGGAGGTGATGCGGGGGTTCGTGCCGCGCAGGAAGTCCTTGATCTCCCCCAGGCGCTCACCCAGGGGAGGGGCGGACTGCTCCTCCTCGCAGAGCGCCTCGGCCAGGTGCTGGTTGATGTCGCCGTCGATGGCGAGGACCGGGGCGCCGGAGCGCGCCAGGTGGCGGGAGAAGAGGGCCGACAGCGTGGTCTTGCCGCTGCCGCCCTTGCCGACGAACGCGACCCTCACGACCGCTCCACCGTTTTGAAAATGAATGTCATGTGGTTAGGTTTAGGGAGTGATCGTCGCCGCTGTCAAATCGCTTGCTCCGTACGTGATTTGCGTGGCGTCCGGGTGGCGCACCCCCGGCCGGCCGGCACTTCGACCTTGATGCATATGCTGTGCAAGTGCGTGAAGTGAGCATCAAGAGTTCGTTCCGGTTCCTCGCCGCCCTCGTCCTCGTCCCGGGCCTGGCGGGCTGCTTCGCCTCTCCCGGCGGGGAGTCGTCGTCGGACGGCGGGCCGTCGGGCTCGCGGCTGCGTGTCGCCCTCGCCTTCCCGCCCGCGGAGAACTTCTCGCCGTACGGCTCCGACGCCACGCTCCTCAGCCGGCTCGGGGTCACCGAGGGGCTGACCGCCCTGGACGCCAACGGTGCCGCGGCCCCCGCGCTCGCCGAGTCCTGGCGCCGCGAGAGCGACCGCACCTGGCGGTTCACCCTGCGCGAGGCCACCTTCCAGGACGGCACGGACGTCACCCCGTCCGCCGTGGCCGACGCGCTCACCCGCGCCACGAAGGCGAAGCCCGTCCCCGCCGCCCTCGCCGGCGTCGGCCTCGACGCCGAGGCCGACGGCAGCCGCGGCATCCGTGTCACCACCGCAGCCGCCGACCCCGTCCTGCCCATGCGCCTGTCCAGCCCGAGCCTGGCGATCCTCTCCCCGAAGGCGTACGAGAAGAAGGGCACCCCCACGCCCGTCGGCACCGCCACCGGGCCCTTCGAGATCACGGAGGTCAACAGCTCCGGCTCCGCCACGCTCGACCGCTTCGACGACTACTGGGGCGGACGCGCCCACGCCTCGGGCATCGACGCGCGCTTCGTCAAGGACGGCACCGCGCGCGCCAACGCGGTGCGCACCGGCGACGTCGACATCGCCGAGGCGATCCCCGTCGCCCAGGCCGCCACCCTCGACAAGGCGACTCTCAAGGAAGCCGGCACCACCCGGACGACCAGCCTCCAGCTCAACACCAGGCGCGGTCCCTTCAAGGACCCGAAGCTGCGCGCCGCCGCGCGCGCGGCGGTCGACTCCTCCGTCATCGTCAGGGGCGTCTTCGAGGGATACGCCGACCCGGGCGCGGGCATCTACGGTCCCGCCGTCACCTGGGCCGAGAGCAAGCGCGAGAAGCCGTCGGGACGCGCGGACGCCGCCCGGCCCGACGGCACGCGGATCACCCTCGCCACCTACGACAACCGGCCCGAACTGCCCGAGGTCGCCCAGGTCGTGCAACAGCAGCTCGAAAAGGCCGGCTTCACGGTGAACCTGGAGGTGCGCGAGTACTCCCGGCTGGAGAGCGATGCGCTGGCCGGGAAGTTCGACGCGTTCATCGGTGCCCGCAACAGCCTGCTGGACACCGGCGACCCCGTCGGCATCCTCGCCGGTGACTACACCTGCGACGGCGGCTACAACCTGGCCCTGCTGTGCGACAAGGACGTCGACCGGGCCGTCGAGAAGGCTGACGGAACCGACGGTACGGGCGAGCGGCAGGACGCGGCCATGGCCGCCGAGGCAGCGATCCTCGGCACGGACGCGGTCGTGCCGCTGGCCCATCAGCAGATCATCGCCGGTGTCTCCACCAAGGTCAGGGGCGTCGTCCTCGACCCGTACGAGCGGGCCCTGGTGGGCACCGGGACGCGCCGCTGACCGGCTCCCGCCAGGGGCCGCCGCCCCGGATCACGCCGGCAGCTTCGTGTCGATCACGCAGCTGATCTCTACCGCCTGCCCGGGGAAGGTGAGTTCGGTGACGCCCAGGGCCGTGCTGACCGGGCGGTGGGTACCGAAGTACGCGCGGTTGCCCTGCGCGATCACGTCGGCGTTCTTCACCAGGTCCACCACGTACAGCGTCTGCGAGACGATCTGGTTGCGTGTGACGCCGTAGTGGGCCAGCACCTTGTCGATGTTGCGGTAGGTCCCCTCCAGCTGAGCGGCGATGTCGTCCTCCGGGCGGAAGCCGCCCGCCTCGTCGAACGAGAGCTGTCCGGAGACATGGATCAGATCGCCGGACCTGATCGCCTGCGCGTAACCGAAGTGGGTCTCGGCCGGTATGGCGTGGTCGTAGACATCGATCGTGGTCATGGTGCCCGTCCTTCCGTCGAGCGCGCACCGCGCTCTCTTGTGGTTACTCGGAAACCGTAGGAGAGTGAGGACCGACCTGGAAGAACGCACTTTTCAGTGACTGGGGAACCAGATGGTGACCAAGCAGTTGAGGGACCTGCCGGAGAACGCGGACCTGCGGCGGGCCGACTCCCTGGCGCGGGAGATCTTCTCGGACGTGGCCAACAAGTGGGCGCTGCTCATCATCGAGGCCCTCGGTGAACGCACCCTGCGCTTCAGTGAGTTGCGCGACGAGGTCGAGGGCGTCAGCCACAAGATGCTCACGCAGAACCTGCGGATGCTGGAGCGCAACGGCCTGGTCGACCGGAAGGTGCATCCCACCGTGCCGCCGAAGGTCGAGTACACCCTCACCGAACCGGGCCGGGCCCTGCGCGCCACGGTCGACCTGATCTGCGGCTGGACCCATGAGTACCTCGGGCACATCGAGTCGGCGCGCGACCGGTTCGACGCCTGACCGGCCGGGGCGTCAGCTCGCGACCAGTTCCCGCACCTGCCGCCGGGCCGGGGCCTTCTCGACCCGCGAGGTCCGGTACAGCCACAGCACATCACGTCCGAACGACCAGACCAGCAGGCCCAGAGCCAGGGCAGCGACCCCGAAGTTGGCGGCGTACGGCAGCAGATCGGCACCCGCCAGCAGCAGAAGCACGCCCTGGAGCGCCGCGACCGTCTTGCGGGCCGTGCTCGGCGGGAGTGCGGCGGTCAGCCAGGGCCAGACGCGGGCGGCGCCGACGAAGACGTACCGCATCCCGCCGATCAGCAGCACCCACAGGCCCAGTTGCATCGACACGTACACGCTCAGCACCAGGATCAGGAACGCGTCGACCTCCATGTCGAAGCGCGCGCCCAGCGGGGTCGAGGTGCCGGTGCGGCGGGCCACCTTGCCGTCGACACCGTCGAGGATCAGGGCCACCGCCGTCAGACCGACGAACAGCGACACGGGCGGCGAGCTCTGGAAGGAGTCCGCGACCAGCGCGGTGACCCCGCCGACGAGGGTGGCCCGGCCGAGGGTGACCCGGTTCGCCGCGCCGAACGAGCGCAGCCGGGAACGGTGCAGGGCCCGGGAGAGCACCGCCCAGGTGGCGATCGCGAACGCGAGGCCCGTCAGCCAGCCCGCCGGCCCCATCCCGATCGCCGTTCCGATCAGGGCCAGCAGCAGGATCTGCACTCCCGCCCCCAGGGCGGTCTCCTGCTGGAGCCTCGCGTCGTAAGTGTTGTTCAGGGCCACCGAACACCCTCCGGCCGTGTGACAGAGTCGATCAACGCCGCTACCTTGTGCGCGGCCTGTGCACCCCTCGGTACGCAAGCAGCTTCCCGATCGTTCAGGAGGACTTCGATGAAGCACACCGGACGTGCGTTCTGGATCGACTCGCCTGGGCGGGGTGGAATCCGGGACGTCGCCCTGCCGGAGCCCGGCGAGGGCGAAGTGCTGGTCCGCACGCTGTACTCCGGCGTCAGCCGCGGCACGGAGACGCTGGTCTTCCGCGGCGGTGTGCCCGCCAGCCAGCACACGGCCATGCGGGCGCCGTTCCAGGAAGGCGACTTCCCGGGCCCGGTGAAGTACGGCTACCTCAACGTCGGCGTGGTGGAGGAGGGGCCCGAGGCGCTCGCCGGACGTACGGTGTTCTGCCTCTACCCGCACCAGACCCGGTACGTCGTCCCGGTGAGCGCCGTCACACCCGTACCCGGCACCGTCCCGGCCGAACGGGCCGTGCTCGCGGGGACCGTGGAGACCGCCGTCAACGCCCTGTGGGACGCCGCGCCCCTGGTCGGAGACCGGATCGCCGTGGTCGGCGGGGGCATGGTCGGCTGCTCGGTGGCCGCCCTGCTCGCCCGGTTCCCCGGTGTGCGCGTCCAGTTGGTCGACGCCGACCCGGGCCGGGCCGGCATCGCCAAGGCCCTGGGTGTCGGCTTCGCGTCCCCCGAGGACGCCCTCGGCGAGTGCGACCTGGTCGTCCACGCCAGCGCCACCGAGCAGGGCCTGGCCCGGTCCCTGGAACTCCTCACCGCCGAAGGGACCGTGCTCGAACTGAGCTGGTACGGCGACCGGCAGGTGAGCCTGCCGCTCGGCGAGGCCTTCCACTCCCGGCGGCTCGTCATCCGCTCCAGCCAGGTCGGCACCGTCTCCCCGGCCCGCCCGAACCGCACCTACGCCGACCGGCTCGCGCTCGCCCTCGACCTGCTCGCCGACCCGGCCCTCGACGCCCTCGTCACCGGCGAATCCGCCTTCGAGGACCTGCCGGACGTGCTGCCGAAGCTCGCCTCCGGCGAGATCCCCGCGCTGTGTCACCGGGTCCGCTACGGCGAGAGCGATTGACGCATCGACTGACGAATCGTTCCATCCGGTACGGCTTCCGTACGACTTCAGTGCCGGGTGGATACGGCGAAAGCGCCTGACCTGAGAAAAGACGTACCGGAGACTGAACAGGGGAAGGCAAGGAGCCGTAATACACGGCATCCCCGGCAGCCATGGCGGGGGAGCAGACGCGCCGCACCTGGAGGGTCGTCCGTTGTTCAGCATCACCGTCCGCGATCACATCATGATCGCCCACAGCTTCCGCGGCGAGGTCTTCGGACCGGCGCAGCGCCTGCACGGGGCCACGTTCCTCGTGGACGCCACGTTCCGGCGCGAGCAGCTGGACGAGGACAACATCGTCGTCGACATCGGGCTGGCGACCCAGGAACTCGGGGCGGTGGTCAGCGAGCTGAACTACCGCAACCTCGACAACGAGCCCGACTTCGCCGGTGTCAACACCTCTACGGAGTTCCTCGCCAAGGTCATCGCCGACCGGCTCGCCGAGCGCATCCACAAGGGCGCGCTGGGCGAAGGCGCCAAGGGCATCGCGGGCCTGACCGTCACCCTGCATGAATCACACATCGCGTGGGCGAGTTACGAGCGTGCGCTGTGACCGACACGACGATCGAACGGCCCGGGCAGAGCGGACCGGTACCCGCACGGCTGAATTACGTTCCCGTGCAGCACGCCACCCTGAAGAACGCCGAGATCATCCCCATGTCCCTGCGCACCGTGCACTTCGTGCTGCCGGGCGGCGTCGACGACCCGGCCGCGCCCAGCGGCGGCAACGCCTACGACCGGCGCGTGTGCCTGGACCTGCCCGGCTTCGGCTGGCAGGTGACCAAGCACGCCGTGGCCGGTGACTGGCCCCGGCCGGGGGCGGCGGCCCGTACGGAACTCGCCCGCGCCCTGAGCGGCTTGCCCGACGGTGCCGTCGTCCTGCTCGACGGGCTGGTCGCCTGCGGCGTCCCGGAAATCGTCGTGCCGGAGGCGGATCGACTGCGCATGGCCGTCCTCGTCCACCTCCCGCTCGGCGACGAGACCGGGCTCGACCCGGCCGTGGCCGCCGAACTCGACGCCAAGGAACGGGCGGTGCTGCGGGCGGTGCCGGCGGTGATCGCCACCAGCGACTGGGCGGTCCGCCGGCTGGTCGCCCACCACGGCCTTCCCCCGGAGCGGGTGCACGTCGCGGCGCCCGGCGCCGACATCGCGCCGCTCGCGCCCGGCACCGACGGCGTCTCACGACTCCTGTGCGTGGCCGCCGTGACCCCGCGCAAGGGACAGCACCGGCTGGTGGAGGCACTGGCCACGGTGACCGACCTGCCGTGGAGCTGCGTCTTCGTCGGCAGTCTCACCCAGGACCCGGAGTACGTCGCCCATCTGCGATCCCTCATAGCCGAGCACGGCCTCCAGGACCGGCTGGAGCTGGCGGGTGCGCAGTCCGGCGCCGCGCTCGACGCCAGTTACGCCACCGCCGACCTGATGGTCCTCACCTCCTACGCCGAGACGTACGGCATGGCCGTGACCGAGGCACTGGCGCGCGGCATCCCGGTCATGGCCACGGACGTCGGCGGGCTCCCCGAGGCGGTCGGCCGCGCTCCCGACGGCGGTGTGCCCGGCATCCTCGTCCCGCCGGAGAACTCCGCCGCCATCGCCGCCGAACTGCGCTGCTGGTTCGGTGAAGCGGACGTACGCCGTCGCCTCAAGGCCGCCGCCCGCAGCCGCCGCGCCGCCCTCGGCGGCTGGGCGGCGACCGCACAGAGCCTGGCGGCGGTACTGCGCCGGCTCCCGAACGACCCCCGGAGGGCCGCATGACGAACCCGGTGACGACCCAGCAGAGCGGGACGATACCGGCCCAGCCCGGGCCGAGGGAGGCTGCCGAGTCGATGGACGGATTGATTCCGGGCGGGAGTCCCGGGGCGTGGCGGGCCGCGGAGTCCGCGGACGCCGTCATCCCGGGCGCGGGCCCCTCCGGCACACCCGGCGCGCGGCCCACCGTGAAGCTGCGTGAGGCCGATCCCGAGGATCCGCCCCGTTACGCGCCCGAGTGGCTGGAGCTGCGGGAGCCGGCCGACGCCGCCGCGCGGGCGCACGATCTGCTCGACCCGTTGCGCATCCGGCTCGCCAACCTGCCGGGCAAGCCGGGCGGTGTCGTCATCCACGACCTCGGGTGCGGTACCGGCTCGATGGGCCGCTGGCTCGCCCCTTGTCTGGACGGCGCGCAGCATTGGGTCCTGCACGACCGCGACCCCTATCTGCTGCACTTCGCCGCCGTCGCCTCCCCGCGCACCGCCGCCGACGGCAGCCGGGTCACCGTGGAGACGCGGCGCGGTGACGTCGCCCGCCTCACCGCGGACGCCCTGCGCGGCGCCTCCCTGGTGACGGCGTCCGCCCTGCTGGACGTCCTCACCCGCGAGGAGATCGAGACCCTCGCCGCCGCCTGCGCCGGAGCCGGCTGCCCCGCCCTGCTGACGCTGTCCGTCGCCGGCCGCGTGGAGCTGACGCCGTCCCATCCGCTGGACTCGGAGATCGCCCAGGCGTTCAACGATCATCAGCGGCGCGACGGTCTGCTCGGTCCCGACGCGGTGACGGCGGCGGCCGAGGCGTTCTCCGAGCACGGCGCGACGGTACGGCTGCATCCGAGCCCGTGGCGGCTCGGCCCCGAGCAGGCCGCGCTCACCGAGCAGTGGCTGCGCGGCTGGGTCGGCGCCGCCGTCGAGCAGCGCCCCGACCTGCGCGCCCGTGCCGACGCCTACCTGGCCGAACGCCTGGCCGACTGCGCCGCCGGCCGGTTGCGCGTCACCGTCCACCACACCGACCTCCTGGCCCTGTGCCGCCCGGAGGGCGGAGCGTCATGAGTCCGAGGGCGGGGACGGACGTCGCGCCTCGGGGCGCGGTGGCGGAGGCGCGTGTGCGGGTGAAGCCCGCTGACGCCGCCCGGCTGCCGGAGAGCGCCGAGACCGCCGACGGGGGCCGGCTCGACGGAACCGGAGTTCCGGCGCCGTCCTCGGCCGCGGCCGAGCCGTCGGTGACCGGCAGCGGCCGGCGTTCGCCCGCCGGGACCGGGGTCGCCGTCGCGCCCCTGGCCGATCCGGAGGTGCCGTGCCCGGTCGCCGACGACACGGGCGTGCGCCGACCCGGCGAGCCGGCCCTCTCCGCACACCCCGTCGCCGACGCCGGGACCCCGACGCCCATGACCGGCCCGGCGCCCTCCCGGCCCGGCCCCGTCCGCTCCGCCCTCGCCCGGCTCGGCTCCCGCAAGGTCCGTACCCACCTCGGCACCTTCGCCGGAGTCGTCATCCTCGGGGTGCTGCTGTGGCGGCTGGGCACCGGGGTCTTCCTGGACGGGCTGCGCCGCATCGACGCGACGACCCTGGTGCTGGCGCTCGGGATCGGGCTCGTCACCACCGTGTTCAGCGCGTGGCGATGGGCGCTCGTGGCCCGGAGCCTGAGGATCCGGCTGCCGTTCGGGCCGGCCGTCGCCGACTACTACCGGGCGCTGTTCCTGAACGCGGCGCTGCCCGGCGGTGTGCTCGGCGACGTGCACCGGGCGGTGCGGCACGGGCAGAGCGAGGGGGACGTGCGGCGGGGCGTGAAGGCCGTCGTCCTCGAACGGGCCGCCGGGCAGATCGCGTTGTTCGCCCTCGGGGCCGTGGTCCTGCTGACCATGCCGTCCCCGGTGCTGGCCCAGGCCCGGCACATCGCCCCGCTCGCGGTCCTGGCCGCACTCGGGGCACTCGCCGTCGTCCTCGCCCTGCGCATGAACCGCCCGGCACCCTCCCGCCGGGGCCGGGCGCTGCGCGCCATGCTCACCGAGGCACGCGAGGGGCTGCTGTCCCGCCGCAACGGGCCCGGAGTCGTCGTCTCCTCGGTGGTCGTCCTGGCGGGTTACGTCGCCATGTTCGTCCTCGCCGCCCGCGTCGCCGGAGCCGCCGCCTCGGTGGCCGTACTGGTGCCGCTCGCCGTACTCGCGCTGCTGGCCATGGGCCTGCCGCTGAACGTCGGCGGCTGGGGACCGAGGGAAGGCGTCACCGCCTGGGCGTTCGGCGCCGCGGGCCTGGGCGCCGGCCGGGGACTCGCCGTCGCGGTCGTCTACGGGGTGCTGAGCCTCGTGGCGAGCCTGCCCGGCCTGGTCGTGCTCGTCGCCCGCTGGTACGCGGGCCTGCGCGCCGGGTCCGAGTCCGCCTCACCGGCCCCCGGACCCGGCCCCGCGACCGTGCCTGACTACGCGTCGGAGGTCAGCAGCGAGAAATACGCCCCGAAGGAATCCGCCAGGCTCGCCAGGAGTTCCTTCCCCTTTTCCGCCGAACCCAGCGAAGGACGGCCGATGACACCGGAATCGGTATAACCGGACATGCCGAGGGTGAGCAGATGACGCCGGTCGTCAGCGACAAAATCGGAAGTCTCATAACCGGGTCGGAGCATTTCGGGATGAGCGTGCAGAAGGATGGAGGTCTCTATTTCCCCCGCGTGCATGTCGGTGAGCAGCGAGGCGACCACACCCGCCCGCTCCCGCGCCGCCTCCCAGTCCTCCGGGGCCGGGAACAGCGCCATCCGCTCGCCGCGGGCGGAGGATTCCTGAACGACGTTGCCCAGTACGTAGTTTCCGCCGTGCCCGTTGACCACCACCAGGGCGTCGACGCCCGACCGGCGGAGCGAAGCCGCTATGTCCCGTACCACCGCATGAAGGGTCACCGAGGAGATGCTCACGGTCCCCGGCCAGGCCGCGTGCTCGTGCGAGCACGAGATCGTCACCGGAGGAAGGAGGTGCACCGGGTACGCGCCGGCTATCTCCCGCGCGACGGCACAGGCGACGAGCGTGTCGGTCGCCAGCGGGAGATACGGACCGTGCTGCTCGAAGCTCCCCACGGGAAGCACCGCGACCTGCCGTGAGACACCGGCGCCCCGCGTCCGTACGTCTTCCGTGGTGTCCGCCGGCACCAAGTCACTCATAACGTCACGGCCTTTCGTCTCTGCTTAGGAACTCGAGAATCATGACAGAAAAAATTGGCGTACTCGGCAAGAAGTCACCGCAGCGGACCGGCGTGGAACGCGTCGTGAATGCGCCCTTGCCCACTGTGTACGGGAAATTCCAGGCGGTCGGCTACCTGGACCACGACCGCGGTGACGAACAGGTGGCGCTGGTCTACGGCGACCTCGGCACCGACGACGTGCTCATCCGGCTGCACTCGGAGTGCCTGACCGGCGACGCCTTCGGCTCCCAGCACTGCGAGTGCGGCGACCAGCTCGACGCCGCCCTGCGCGCGGTCGTCGCCGAGGGCGCCGGTGTCGTGGTCTACCTCAGAGGGCATGAAGGCCGTGGCATCGGCCTGCTCGCCAAGCTGCGCGCGATGGCCCTCCAGGCGGAGGGCCTGGACACCGTCGAGGCCAACCTCGCCCTCGGCCTGCCGGTGGACGCCCGCGACTACGGCGTGGCCGCCCGGATCCTCGACGACCTGGGCGTCAAGTCCGTCCGCCTGATGTCCAACAACCCGCGCAAGCGTGAGGCGCTGGTGAACCACGGCATCGAGGTCGCCGAGCAGGTGCCGCTGCTGATCCCGCCGTGCGAGAACAACATCACCTATCTGCGGACCAAGCGGGAGCGCCTCGACCACCACCTGCCCCACCTCGACGCGGTGGTCAGCTCCTCCTGAGACGACGCCGGGGCAGATCCGGAGCCCCTCGACGTGACCTGGGCGCATTCGTGCGCGACCCCCGTGCGGGCCGCGTACGCTTCGTGGACGTCCGACCCTTGAGCGCCGGCCCTTCGTGGCCGGCGCCTCACGTCCGGAGGCCCACCTGGTATGACCGAGCTCCATCTGTGGCTGCGCCACGAGGCCCGAACGACCGAGCGACGCACACCGGTCGTGCCCGACGACGCCCGGCGGCTCGTCGAGCACGGAGTGGCACTGACCGTCGAGGACTCCCCGCAGCGGGTCTTCCCGACCGAGGAGTACGAGGCGGCCGGCTGCCGCGTCGCCCCCGCGGGCTCCTGGGTGTCGGCCCCGCGGGACGCCGTCGTGCTCGGTCTGAAGGAACTGCCCGACGATACGGCGGGACTGACGCACCGGCACATCTTCTTCGGCCACGCCTACAAGGGCCAGCCGGGAGCGGCCGGCCTCCTGCGCCGGTTCGCCGCCGGGGGAGGGGCGCTGTTCGACCTGGAGTACCTGGTGGACGACACCGGGCGGCGCCTCGCCGCCTTCGGGTTCTGGGCCGGTTACCTGGGCGCGGCCCTGGCGGTGCTCCAGCACCGCGGCCGGCTGCGGGCGCCGCTCACGCCCACGACGAAGGAGGCCCTGGACGAGACGCTGAAGCCCGACCCGGACGACACCGAGTTCACCGGCCTGGTCATCGGCGCCCTGGGACGCAGCGGCCGCGGTGCCCGCACGGCCTTCGCCACCGCCGGTGCGGACCCGACGTGCTGGGACCTCGCCGAGACCCGCGACCTGGACCGCCGCGCCCTGCTGGCGCACGACGTGATGGTGAACGCGGTACTCGCCACCAGCCCGGTCCCGCCCTTCCTCCGCGAGCAGGACCTCGACACCCCGGAGCGCCGCCTGCGCACCCTGTGCGACGTCACGTGCGACGTCGGCTCCCCGCTCAACGTCCTTCCGGTGTACGACGAGACCACCGACTGGGACGAGCCGGTCCGCCGGCTGCGCGAAGACCCCCCGCTCGACCTGATCGCGATCGACAACCTGCCCTCCCTGCTGCCGCTGGAGTCCAGCGCCGACTTCTCCGCCGCCCTCCTGCCCCACCTGCTCGACTTCGGTGTCTCCGGGGCCTGGGGCCGCTGTCTGGACCGGTTCCGTCAGGCATGCCGCGAACACGGCCTCGGCACGGGGGAGAAACTTGACCACTGACCTGGTCCCGGCGAGCGGCACGGTCCGAGCAGTGGCTGAGTGAACTCACCCGGGACGGCGTCGGGTTCACACTCCGCGTCGACCAGTGGCGGGGGTCAGCCCGACACGGCCTCGTGGACGAACTTCTTGAGGTCCCGGAAGACCGTGTGCGAGGTCTTGGGCCGCACCTGCGTCATGAACTGCACCGTCAGGTCGCGTCCCGGGTCGACCCAGAACGTCGTCGTGGCCACCCCGCTCCAGCCGTAGGCACCGAGCCCGGACGGCGCCTGGGTGCGGGACGGGTCGATCACCACGGAGACGTTGAGCCCGAAGCCGACCCCCTCGTTGCCGGACTCGTCATGGGCCGGGCGGCTGCCGAATGCCCGCAGATCCGCGCCGCCGGGCAGGTGGTTGCGGGTCATCAGGTCCACCGTCCGAGGGGCGAGCAGCCGGACGCCGTCGAGCTCGCCCCGGCGGCGCAGGAACTCCATGAAGCGGTGGTAGTCGTGGGCGGAGGCCACCATGCCGCCACTGCCGGACAGGAACCGCGGCCGGCCGCCGCGCAGCGGCAGTCCGGGGATCCGCTCGATGCCGCCGCCCTCCTTCTCCCCGTACATCTCGGACAGCCGTGGCGCCTGCTCGTCCGTGACGTGGAACCCGGCGTCCGTCATGCCGAGCGGCCCGAAGACCCGCTCGGCGCAGAACACGTCGAGCGGCTGCCCCGACACGACCTCGACGACCCGGCCCAGGACGTTGCTCGCCACCGAGTAGTTCCACTGCGTGCCGGGCTCGAACTGCAACGGCAGACTCGCGTACACCTCGATCGTCTCGGCCAGGTCCGAGCCCGGCCGCACCGACGACTCCAGGCCGGCCTCGCGGTACAGGGCGTCCACCGGGTGGGTGTGGTAGAAGCCGAAGGTCAGGCCCGAGGTGTGGGTCATCAGGTGCCGGACGAGTATCGGGCCGGTGGCCGGGCGGGTTCTGATGTCGGCACCGGAGCCGTCGACGTAGACCCGCGGGTCGGCGAAGGCCGGCAGGTGGTCGGCGACCGGGTCGTCCAGCGACAGCCGGCCCTCCTCCACGAGCAGCAGCGCGGCGACCGCGGTGACCGGTTTCGTCATGGAGTAGACCCGCCACAGCGTGTCCGGCTCGACGGGCCGCCCGGCCGCGATGTCGCGCAGGCCGCGCGTCGTGAGGTGGGCGACGCGTCCGGCGCGGGCGACGGACACGAGGAAGCCCGGCAGCCGGCCCTCGTCGACGAGACCGGCGAAGTGCCGGTCCAGGCGGCCCAGCGCCTTTGGATCCAGCCCGGCCTCATCCGGGTCGACCTCTTGTCGCAGCTGTGCCATCGCTCATCCTCCGTCGCGCTCGTCGAGGTGAGATCCGGCATACCCCGCCCGGACCGCCTCAGACCCCATCCTCGTGCAGGAACCATGCGTGATCACGCGAGAACGGCAACCTGATCCAGCTCTGCACGCCAAGTCCTAGGTTCCGGGGCGCAGGACCGACGGCCGATGTCAGGCGGCGGCCGGCCTCCTAGGCTGCGAGGCGCATCGCCGCCGCAGATCAGGACGCCACGAGAAGAGGTCGCCATGCCCGTGAACGGTCGCAGCCACATCCGGATCGCCCGCCCCTCCCGCGACCTCGCGGCGGCCGAGCGGTTCTGGCGTGAGGGGCTCGGGCTGAGTGTCGTGTGGCGGTCCGAGGGCGGATCCGAACCGGGTCACCACGACCTGCTGATGCTCGGCTGGCCGGACGCCGACTGGCATCTGGAGCTCGTGTACGAGTCCGCCCGGCCGGTGGATCCCCGCCCCACCGAGGAGGATCTGCTGGTCGTCTACGCCGACGGCCCGGTCCCGGCGGACCTGATCGCCCGCTTGGAGCGGCACGGCGGCAAGCGGGTCGAATCCCCCAACCCCTACTGGAACGAGTGGGGCGTCACCGTCGAGGACCCGGACGGCTATCGCCTGGTGCTGTGCCGCCGGGCCTGGTCCAACGGCTGACGAGACCCCGCCGGGCCCGCGAGGACCCGGCGGGAGCGGTCAAGGGCTCAGGCCGTCACCTTCTCCGGCTCCGTGGTCGCCCGGGCCGGGCGTACGCCCAGCGCCTCCGTCGGAACCCGGTGCGTCTCGCGAGCCGACAGCGCGGCGATGACGGGCGGCACGCACAGGGCCGCCGTGAACAGGGCCACCGCCGACCAGTCGTCGCCGCCCGGCCCCGCGATCTGCGCGGCGAACGTCACCGCGAAGCCGGCCGCCGCGAAACCGATCTGCGTCCCGATGGCCACGCCGGACAGCCGGACCCGGGTCGTGAACATCTCGCCGTAGAAGGCGGGCCACACGCCGTTCGCGGCGCTGTAGACCACGCCGAAGCAGAGGATGCCGAGGAGGAACGTCAGCGGGTACGAGCCTGTGGACACGGCCCACAGGTACAGGAACATCGTCACCGCGCTGCCGACCGCACCGATCAGGTACACCGGGCGGCGGCCGATCCGGTCGGACAGGGTGGCCCAGAGCGGGATCGCGGCGAGTGCGACGAGGTTGGCCAGGGCGCCCACCCACAGCATGGCGGTGCGCGACATGCCGACCGCGTCGCTCGTGGCGTACGCCAGCGCCCACACCGTGAAGATGGTGCTGACCGAGGCGATGAGCGCGCCCCCGATCACCCGCAGCACATCCGCCCAGTGCTCGCGCAGCAGCACCACCAGCGGCATTTTGACGACGCCCTGCTCGGCGGCCTGCTGGGCGAAGGCCGGGGTCTCGTCCAGCTTGCGGCGGATGACCCAGCCGACGACGGCGACCGCGACGCTCAGCCAGAACGGCACCCGCCAGCCCCAGGACAGCAACTGGTCCTCGGGCATCGCGGCGACCGGGATGAAGACCAGCGTGGCCAGCAGCTGGCCGCCCTGCGTGCCGCTGAGGGTGAAGCTGGTGAAGAAGCCGCGCCGGCCCGGCGGCGCGTGTTCCAGCGTCATGGAGTTGGCGCTGGCCTGCTCACCCGCCGCCGAGATGCCCTGGAGCACCCGGCACAGCACCAGCAGGACCGGGGCGAGCGTGCCGACCTGGTCCCGGGTCGGCAGACAGCCGATCAGGAACGTCGACAGGCCCATCAGCATCAGCGTGAAGACCATGATCTTCTTGCGGCCGAGCTTGTCGCCGAAGTGGCCGAGGACCAGCGCGCCGACCGGGCGGGCGGCGTACGCGACGCCGAACGTGGCCAGCGACAGCAGGGTCGCGGTGGCCGGGTCCGACTCGTCGAAGAACACCTCCGGAAAGATCAGCGCGGCGGCGCTGCCGTAGATGAAGAAGTCGTAGTACTCCAGCGCGCTGCCGATCCAGGCGGCGGTCGCGGCTTTCCTGGGCTGACCGGGCGGGGCTGCGGCCCCTCGGGGCGTGGCGGGGACGGACACGGCGGCTCCTTTGGCGGCTCCACCATAGGCGGAGTGAACAGAAGGACGAGCGAAGGACGAGCGAAGGGGGAAGTGCCGGATCGCGGCTAATTAACCCACTGGGTAGTTAGTAGGGGATGGCTAGGGATGCTGCGCCCGAGTGCCGCCGGTGTCAAGGGGTCGTGCGCCCGGTGTTCGGCGCCGGACGGTCAGTCCGCCGCGCGCTCCGCCGTGAGGTACGCGATCACCATGTCGCCCAGCATGGCGCGGTAGTGCGCGCGCTGCGCCGGGGCGACCAGGTCGCGGCCGAACAGCGCGCCGAAGGTGTGCCGGTTGGAGACCCGGAAGAAGCAGAAGGAAGAGATCATCGCGTGCAGGTCGACGGCGTCGACGTCCGCCGTGAACAGCCCTGACCTGCGGCCTTCCTCCAGGATGCGACCGATCACGTCCAGGGCGGGGGAGCCGATCCTCGCCAGCTTCCCGGAGGCGGCGATGTGCTGCGCCTCGTGGATGTTCTCGATGCTGACCAGACGGATGAAGTCCGGGTGCTGCTCGTGGTGGTCGAAGGTCACCTCGGCCAGGCGGCGGATGGCCGCCACCGGGTCCAGGTGCTCGACGTCGAGCTGCTGCTCGGCCTCCCGGATCACGCCGTAGGCCCGTTCCAGCACGGCCGTGAACAGCTGTTCCTTGCCGCCGAAGTAGTAGTAGATCATCCGCTTGGTGGTGCGGGTGCGGGCGGCGATCTCGTCCACGCGGGCCCCGTCGTAGCCGGCCCGGGCGAACTCCTGCGTGGCGACGTCGAGGATCTCGGCCTGGGTGCGGGCGGCGTCACGGACGCGCTCGCGCTCGCCAGGACGTGCCGGTTCTTCGACGCTGGTCATCAGGTTCCTTCGGGCGGAGGGGCCGGTGCCGGTGATTCTAGGAGCAGGGGCCGGATCCCACCGGGGCCTTCCCGTGGTCGAGCTCGGCTGATATAGCTAACGTACTAGTTCGTACATTAGTGAGCCGCTCGGGAGGCCCGTGTGCCCAAGGACTCGTATCTCGTCGGACTGATCGGTTCCGGTATCGGCCCGTCGCTCAGCCCGGCACTGCACGAGCGGGAGGGCGACCGGCAGGGCCTGCGCCTGCTGTACCGGCTGATCGACATCGACCCGCTCGGGGTGCCGCCCGAGGCGGTGGGCGATCTGGTGCGGGCCGCCCGCGACCTCGGGTTCGACGGGCTCAACATCACCCACCCCTGCAAGCAGCTCGTCATCGAGCACCTGGACGCGCTCGCGCCGCAGGCCGAGGCGCTGGGCGCGGTCAACACCGTCGTCTTCGAGGACGGCCGGGCCGTCGGCCACAACACGGACGTCACCGGCTTCGCCGCGTCCTTCGCGCGCGGACTGCCCGACGCGCCGCTGGAGCGGGTCGTGCAGCTGGGCGCCGGTGGCGCGGGCGCGGCCGTCGCGCACGCCATGCTCACCCTCGGCGCCGAGCGGGTCACCGTCGTCGACGCCCTGCCCGAACGGGCCGCCGCTCTGGCCGGATCCCTCAACCGCGCCTTCGGCCAGGACCGTGCCGCCGCCGCGGCCCCGGACCGGCAGGCGCGGCTGCTCGCGCAGGCCGACGGCATCGTCCACGCCACACCCACCGGCATGGCGGCCCACCCCGGCCTGCCGCTGCCCGCCGAGCTGCTCCGCCCCGGGCTGTGGGTCGCCGAGGTGGTCTACCGACCGCTGGAGACCGAACTGCTGCGCACCGCCCGCGCGCTGGGCTGCGCCACCCTCGACGGCGGCGGCATGGCCGCCTTCCAGGCCGCCGACGCGTTCCGCCTGTTCACCGGACGGGAACCCGACGCCGCGCGGATGCTGGCGGACCTGACCGAACTGGCCGGAGCCGTAGGGGCATCGAACTGAAGAGAGGTACCGACGTGCGTACGTCCATCGCCACCGTCTCCCTCAGCGGATCCCTCACCGAGAAGCTCACGGCCGCCGCCCGGGCCGGCTTCGACGGAGTGGAGATCTTCGAGAACGACCTGCTGGCCAGCCCCCTCACCCCCGAGGAGATCCGCGCCCGCTGCGCCGACCTCGGCCTCTCCATCGACCTGTACCAGCCGATGCGGGACATCGAAGCCGTCCCCGAGGACGAGTTCGCCCGCAACCTGCGGCGGGCCCGCCACAAGTTCGAGCTGATGCGCAGGCTCGGCGCCGACACGGTCCTCGTCTGCTCCAGCGTCTCCCCGCATGCGGTGGACGACGACGCCCTCGCCGCCGAACAGCTGAGCCGGCTCGCAGACCTCGCCCGGGACTCCGGCATCCGGGTGGCCTACGAGGCGCTCGCCTGGGGGCGGCACGTCAGTACGTACGACCACGCCTGGCACATCGTCGAGGCGGCAGGGCACCCGGCGCTCGGGACCTGCCTCGACAGCTTCCACATCCTCTCGCGCGGCTCGGACCCCAAGGGCATCGAGGACATCCCCGGCGAGAAGATCTTCTTCCTCCAGCTCGCCGACGCCCCGCTGCTCGCCATGGACGTCCTCCAGTGGAGCCGCCACTACCGCTGCTTCCCCGGCCAGGGCGGCTTCGACATCGCCGGCCTCGTGCGCCACGTGCTGCGCACCGGCTACGAAGGACCGCTCTCCCTGGAGGTCTTCAACGACGTCTTCCGGCAGGCCGAAGCAGGTCCGACCGCCGTCGACGCCCGGCGTTCCCTGCTGGTCCTCCAGGAGACGGTGGGCCGGGCCGCCCTGCCCGAGCCCGTCGTCCCCACCGGCGTCGCCTTCGCCGAGCTGGTCACGCCCGACGCCGAACCCCTCACCGCCCTGCTCGGCGCCCTCGGCTTCGCCCGCACCGCCCGCCACCGCGGCAAGCCCGTCGCCCTGTGGGAGCAGGGGGACGCCCGGATCCTCGTCAACACCGGGCCGGCCGTCCGCCGCGACGGCACCCAGCTCGCCGCCATCGGGCTGGAGTCACCGGACCCTGCCGAGGCGGCCCGGCGTGCGGAGGCGCTGCTGGCGCCCGTCCTGCCGCGCCGCCGCGCACCCGGGGACGCCCCGCTCGACGCGGTCGCCGCCCCCGACGGCACGGAACTCTTCTTCTGCGCCACCGGCCGCCCTGGCCTGCCCGACTGGCGGGCCGACTTCGAGGACACCGACTCGGCACCCGTCCCCGCGACCGTCCGCCGCATCGACCATCTCGCCCTCGTCCAGCCCTGGCACCACTTCGACGAGGCAGCCCTCTTCCACCGCGGTGTGCTCGGCCTCCAAGCCCAGGAGAGCGTGGACGTCGCCGACCCCTACGGCCTGCTCCGCAGCCGTGCCGTCACCAACACCGACGGCAGCGTCCGGATCGCCCTCACCGTCGGCCCCGCACCCATGGACGACACCGTCCACGCCCAGCACATCGCCCTGGCCACCGACGACGTGGTCGCCTCGGCCCGCCGCTTCCGGGACGCCGGCGGCGGTCTGCTGCCCGTCCCGGCGAACTACTACGACGATCTCGCCGCCCGCTTCGAGTTCGCCGACGGTGAGCTGGAGACCTACCGCGACCTCGGCATCCTCTACGACCGCGACGCCCACGGCGTCTTCCGCCACTGCTACACCCGCACCGTCGGCCGCGTCTTCTTCGAACTGGTCCAGCGCGACGACGGCTACCGGGGTTACGGAGCCCCCAACGCCCCCGTCCGGCTGGCGGCACAGCACGCGGTGCGGGCACTCACTGGCGGCTGACCGACCGGGTGATGCCGGTGACGACCGTCGTGGCCAGGATCCAGCCCGTGAGCACCAGGGTGTAGGAGAGCCACTGGTATCCGCCGGTGGGGGCGAACGCGCCCTCCTGGCCGAAGGAGATCACCGGCAGCAGCAGGTCGAGCGTGTAGAAGACCGGGTTGAACTGCGGGGCCTCGTCCGCCTTCAGCGGCTGTGGGTGGTGCAGCGCGTAGGCCACAGAGCCGATCACCAGCAGCGACACCAGCCAGCCGGCGGCGCGCAGGGGCCGGAAGCCGTAGCCGACGGCCGCGTCCTGGACGTAGCCCCACAACCGGCCGTACCACGGCAGGGTGCCGCGGCGGCGGCGCTGCTTGGCGAGCTGGACGACGCGGGCGGCGTCGTCGTCGCCGATCCGGCGGTAGGCGGCGGTCAACTGCTCGTAGGCGTGCGGGACGTAGCCCTCGCGGTCCCGTTCCAGCATCGCCAGGCGCCGCTCGGCGGGTTCGTGCGGGGTGAGGGAGGCGTAGACGAGGCTGTTGAGCAGGACCTCCCCGGGGACCACGTCCGGTTCGAGGAACAGGACGTCCAGCTGGGCGCGGCGCAGGTTGAGGGCGCCTGTCATGGGCGGGCTCCTGCGCAGCCAGAGTTCCCCGACGGTGCAGCTGCTGGCGCGCAGTGCCGTGTCACCGGGGTTCGCCAGGCGGGCGTGGGAGAGGTCGAGGCGGCCCGCGATCCGGGCGCCGCGCAGGCCGATCCAGCCGAGGACGTCCATGTCGCGCAGCAGCACGTCACCCTCCACCGTGAGCGTCTCCGCGTCTAGGGCGGCCTCACCGGTACCGGCCTCCAGCCGCGCCCGGTTGAGGTCGATCGTCCCGGCGACCGAGGCACCCGTCAGGCGTACCTCGCCGCGGGTGCGGAGTTCCTGCGCCGACAGGCCGTCGCCGATGGTCACGTGGTTGAGCTGGAGCGCGGGCTGATCGGTGGGCCGTTCGTCGATCTCGGCCCTGTCCATGAAGAGCGCCCCGGAGATCTGCGCCCCGCCGAGCCGGACGGGCCCCTCGAACAGGCAGTCCGACATGCGCAGCACGCCGTCCACGCGGAGGGTGGCGGCGTCCAGCCCGGGCAGGGCGGATTCGCGCAGGTTGAGCTGCCGCAGCCGCGCCCCGTACAGGACGGGGACATCCTCGAAGTGGCAGCCGCTGAGACGCACGGCGCGGTCGACCTCTCCGTACTTGAGGTCCAGCACGCCCGTGATCCGCGCGCCCGCCAGCCGGAGAGCGGCCGTCTCCCCGTCCTCCTGCGGGGCGCTCAGCAGCAGGGCCCGCACCACGGCCGCCCGCACGGTCCGTTCGGGTCCCCAGTCCGCGCCCCGCGCCGGGTCCTCGTCCGTCGACCCCCGGAAGTCCACGTCGTCCCCACGCGGAAAGGCGCGCCACACCCGCTCCTCGGCGGGTGTCATGTCCTCGATCTCCATCAGCGGGGACTCTGACGGGCCCGGCCGGAGGCTGTCAACTCACCTCCGGCCGGGGCCGGTTACACGGTGGTGTTCACGCCCTGGTGTTCCACTCCGCGATCACGGGCCGCCCGTGCTCGGTCGAGAGCCGGCAGACCGTGCCCGTCTCCAGCCGGAACAGCCGACCCATTGAGGGCGGCAGGCCCAGCCGGCGGGCCGTCAGGACGCGGAGGAAGTGGCCGTGCGCCACCAGCAGCACATCGCCCTCGGGCAGCGCGCCGGCCACCCGGGACAGCACCCGGTCGGCGCGCTCGCCGACCTCTTCGGGGGACTCGCCCGGCTTGCCGTCGGGGCCGGGCGGACCTCCGTCGGTCCACAGGTCCCAATCGGGGCGGGTGCGGTGTATCTCCTCGCTGGTGATGCCCTCGTAGGCGCCGTAGTACCACTCGTGCAGGTCCGCGTCCCGCTCGGTCCCCGTCAGGCCCGCGAGTTCGGCGGTGCGCACCGCGCGGCCGAGCGGGCTGGTGAGGACCAGTGCGAAGGAACGGCCCGCCAGCAGCGGAGCCAGCGACTTGGCCTGCTCCTCGCCGTTCGGGGTGAGGGGCAGGTCGGTGAAGCTGGTGTGCTGTCCGCTCCGGCTCCACTCCGTCTCGCCGTGGCGGACCAGCAGCAGATCTCCCACGTCCTACGCCTTCTTCGCGGACTCGACGGCGTGGCCGCCGAACTGGTTGCGCAGCGCCGCGATCATCTTCATCTGCGGCGAGTCGTCCTGCCGGGAGGCGAACCGGGAGAACAGGGAGGCGGTGATGGCCGGCAGCGGCACGGAGTTGTCGATCGCGGCCTCCACGGTCCAGCGTCCCTCGCCGGAGTCCTGGGCGTAGCCCCGCAGGCCCTCCAAGTGCTCGTCCTCGTCGAGGGCGTTGACCGCGAGGTCCAGCAGCCAGGAGCGGATGACGGTGCCGTCCTGCCAGGAGCGGAACACCTCGCGGACGTTGTCCACCGAGTCCACGGCCTCCAGCAGCTCCCAGCCCTCGGCGTAGGCCTGCATCATCGCGTACTCGATGCCGTTGTGGACCATCTTGGCGAAGTGCCCGGCGCCCACACTGCCCGCGTGGACGAAGCCGTACGGGCCCTCCGGCTTGAGCGCCTCGAAGATCGGCCGCAGCCGGTCGACGTACTCCTTCTCGCCGCCGACCATCAGGGCGTAGCCGTTCTTCAGGCCCCACACGCCGCCGGAGACGCCCGCGTCGACGAAGCCGATGCCGCGCTTGCTCAGTTCCTCGGCGTGCTTCTCGTCGTCCGTCCAGCGGGAGTTGCCGCCGTCGACCACCGTGTCGTACGGCTTGAGGAGGTCCGCCAGACGGTCGATGACGTGCTGGGTGGGGTCGCCGGCCGGGACCATGACCCAGACCGTGCGCGGCGCCTCGAGCTGGTTGACGAGGTCGGCCAGGCTGGCGACGTCGGACTTGTCCGGGTTGGTGTCGTAGCCGATGACGGTGTGGCCGGCGTTGCGCAGGCGCTCGCGCATGTTGCCGCCCATCTTGCCGAGACCCACAAGACCGATCTGCATGTCAGTTCACTTCCCGAAGATTGCGGTAGGCGGCCACCAGCGCGGCCGTGGACGGATCGAGACCGGGGACGTCGGCGCCCTCGGTCAGGGCGGGCTCGACGCGCTTGGCGAGCACCTTGCCGAGCTCGACGCCCCACTGGTCGAAGGAGTCGATGTTCCAGACCGCGCCCTGCACGAACACCTTGTGCTCGTAGAGGGCGACCAGCTGGCCGAGGACCGACGGGGTCAGTTCGGTGGCCAGGATCGTCGTGGTGGGGTGGTTTCCCTGGAACGTGCGGTGCGGCACCTGCTCCTCGGGTACGCCCTCGGCCCGCACCTCCTCGGCGGTCTTGCCGAAGGCGAGCGCCTGCCCCTGCGCGAACAGGTTGGCCATCAGCAGGTCGTGCTGCGCCTTCAGTTCGTCGCTCAGCTCGGCGACGGGCCGCGCGAAGCCGATCAGGTCGGCGGGGATGAGCTTGGTGCCCTGGTGGATCAACTGGTAGTAGGCGTGCTGCCCGTTGGTGCCGGGCGTGCCCCACACCACCGGCCCCGTCTGCCACTCCACGGGACGGCCGTCGCGGTCCACCGACTTGCCGTTGGACTCCATGTCGAGCTGCTGGAGGTAGGCGGTGAACTTCGACAGGTAGTGGCTGTACGGCAGGACGGCGTGCGACTGGGCGTCGTGGAAGTTGCCGTACCAGATGCCGAGCAGGCCCATGAGGAGCGGGGCGTTGGCCTCGGCGGGGGCGTTGCGGAAGTGCTCGTCGACGATGCGGAAGCCGTCGAGCATCTCGCGGAAGCGGTCCGGGCCGATCGCGATCATCAGGGACAGGCCGATCGCGGAGTCGTACGAGTAGCGGCCGCCGACCCAGTCCCAGAACTCGAACATGTTGTCGACGTCGATACCGAAGCCGGCGACCTTCTCGGCGTTCGTGGACAGCGCCACGAAGTGCCGGGCGACCGCCTTTTCGTCGCCTCCGAGGCCGTCCAGCAGCCAGGAGCGCGCCGAGGTCGCGTTCGTGATGGTCTCGATCGTGGTGAAGGTCTTGGACGCGACGATGAACAGCGTCTCGGCCGGGTCCAGGTCGCGGGTGGCCTCGTGGAGGTCAGAGCCGTCCACGTTCGACACGAAGCGGAACGTCAGCTCCCGGGCGGTGAACGGCCGCAGCGCGTCGTAGGCCATCGCCGGGCCCAGGTCCGAGCCGCCGATGCCGATGTTGACGACGTTCCGGATCCGCTTGCCGGTGTGTCCGGTCCACTCCCCGGAGCGCACCCGGTTCGCGAAGCCGGACATCTTGTCGAGCACGGCGTGCACGCCCGGGACGACGTTCTCGCCGCCGACCTCGACCACCGCGTCCCGGGGGGCGCGCAGCGCGGTGTGCAGCACGGCCCGGTTCTCGGTGGTGTTGATCTTCTCGCCGCGGAACATGGCGTCGCGCTGCCCGAACACGTCGGTGGCGGTGGCCAGCTCCTGGAGCAGGGCCAGCGTCTCGTCGGTGACCAGGTGCTTGGAGTAGTCGATGCGCAGGTCGCCGACGTGCACGACGTAGCGCTCGGCGCGCCCCGGGTCCGCCGCGAACAGCTCGCGCAGGTCCGGCTGCGGCAGGGCGTCCGCGCGGTGGTCCTCCAGGGCGGTCCATTCGGGCCGCCGCGTGAGGCCGGGGGAGCCGGAGGGGGAGTCAGACATGAGCAGGGGTCTCCTCGGTTGCCTCGCCGTTCAGGGCGATGGCGTACATCTCGTCCGCGTCGAGGCGCCGCAGCTCCTCGGCGATGAGTTCGGAGGTGGCACGGACCTTCAGGGCGAGGGTGCGGGAGGGCTGGCCCGGCAGGGTCAGCGTGGCCAGCGGTCCCTCGGGGCGGTCGATGACGATCTCGCCGTTCTCCGTGCCCAGGCGGACCGCCGTCACCACCGGCCCGGCGGTGACCACCCGGTCGACCCGGACGTGCAGCCGCGCCTCCAGCCAGCGGGCCAGCAGCTCGGCGGCCGGGTTCTCGGCCTCGGCCTCGACGGCCGCGGAGATCACCTTCGCCCGGGCCTGGTCCAGCGCCGCCGCCAGCATCGAACGCCAGGGCGTCAGCCGGGTCCAGGCGAGGTCGGTGTCGCCGGGCGCGTAGGAGCGGACCCGGCTCTCCAGCATCTCCAGGGGGTTCTCCACCGCGTACAGGTCGGTGATGCGCCGCTGGGCCAGCGCCCCGAGCGGATCCTTCGAGGGCACCTCCGGCGCCTCCATCGGCCACCACACCACCACCGGCGCGTCCGGCAGCAGCAGCGGCAGCACCACCGAGTCGGCGTGGTCGGACACCTCGCCGTAGGTTCGCAGGATCACCGTCTCGCCGGTGCCGGCGTCGGCGCCGACCCGGACCTCGGCGTCCAGCCGGGACTGGGTGCGGTCGCGCGGGGTGCGGGCGTGCCGCTTGATGACGACCAGGGTGCGCGAGGGGTGCTCGTGCGATGCCTCCTCGGCCGCCTTGATCGCGTCGTAGGCGTTCTCCTCGTCCGTGACGATCACCATCGTCAGGACCATGCCCACGGCGGGCGTGCCGATGGCGCGGCGGCCCTGCACCAGCGCCTTGTTGATCTTGCTTGCCGTGGTGTCGGTCAGGTCGATCTTCATGGCCTGCGCCAGCTCCGTCCGTCTCGTGCGAGCATCTCGTCGGCTTCCGCGGGTCCCCAACTGCCCGAGACGTACTGCGCGGGCCGGCCGTGCGTGGCCCAGTACTGCTCGATCGGGTCGAGGATCTTCCAGGACTCTTCCACTTCCTGGTGACGGGGGAACAGGTTGGCGTCGCCCAGGAGGACGTCCAGGATCAGCCGTTCGTACGCCTCGGGGCTCGATTCGGTGAACGACTCGCCGTAGGCGAAGTCCATCGTCACGTCCCGGATCTCCATCGACGTACCCGGCACCTTGGAGCCGAACCGCACCGTCATGCCCTCGTCCGGCTGGACGCGGATGACGATCGCGTTGGAGCCCAGCTCCTCGGTGGCGGTGGAGTCGAAGGGGGAGTGCGGGGCCCGCTGGAACACCACCGCGATCTCCGTCACCCGGCGGCCCAGCCGCTTGCCGGTGCGCAGGTAGAACGGCACACCCGCCCAGCGGCGGTTGTCCACCTGGAGCTTGATCGCGGCGTAGGTGTCGGTCGAGGAGGCCTGGTCGATGCCCTCCTCCTCCAGATAGCCGCGGACCTTCGTGCCGCCCTGCCAGGCCGCCGCGTACTGCCCGCGCACGGTGTGCCTGCCCAGGTCCTCCGGCAGCCGCACGGCCCGCAGCACCTTCAGCTTCTCGGTGAGCAGTGACGCCGCGTCGAATGCGGCGGGTTCCTCCATCGCGGTGAGCGCCATCAGCTGCAGGAGGTGGTTCTGGATGACGTCACGGGCGGCGCCGATGCCGTCGTAGTACCCCGCGCGGCCGCCGATGCCGATGTCCTCGGCCATCGTGATCTGCACATGGTCGACGTACGACCGGTTCCAGATCGGCTCGAACATCTGGTTGGCGAAGCGCAGCGCCAGGATGTTCTGGACGGTCTCCTTGCCGAGGTAGTGGTCGATACGGAAGACCTGCTCCGGGTCGAACACGTCGTGCACGATCGCGTTCAGCTCGCAGGCGCTGTCGAGGTCGTGGCCGAACGGCTTCTCGATGACCGCGCGGCGCCAGGAACCCTCCTGGGCGTCGGCCAGCTTGTGCTTCTTCAGCTGCTGGACGACCTTGGGAAAGAACTTCGGCGGCACCGAGAGGTAGAAGGCGTAGTTGCCGCTGGTGCCCCGGGAGGCGTCCAGCTCCTCGACGGCGGAGCGGAGCTGCTTGAACGCAGTGTCGTCGTCGAAGTCGCCCGGGATGAACCGCATGCCCTCGGCGAGCTGCTGCCAGACCTCCTCGCGGAACGGGGTGCGCGCGTGCTCCCGGACCGCGTCGTGCACCACCTGCGCGAAGTCCTGGTCCTCCCAGTCCCGGCGGGCGAAACCCACCAGCGAGAAGCCCGGCGGCAGCAGGCCGCGGTTGGCCAGGTCGTACACGGCCGGCATCAGCTTCTTGCGGGACAGGTCGCCGGTCACGCCGAAGATGACGAGCCCGGACGGGCCCGCGATCCTGGGCAGACGGCGGTCGCGCGGGTCGCGCAGCGGGTTGGCGAAGTCGGTGCCGGCGTACTCCGGACGAGGTGCGGCCCGGCCGCTCACCCCCGTCTGCTCGACCCCGGCGGCCTCCTGCGCCGCCCGGGCCTCCTTGTCCTCCTTGGTTCCTATGGTCTCCTGCTCGGCCGTCTGGGGGATGCTCTCAGTCATTCCGCGTCAACTCCCTTGCTGTTCAAGGACTTGGTGACCGCGTCCAGCAGGTCCTGCCAGGCCACCTCGAACTTGGCGACGCCTTCGTCCTCCAGTTGCCGCACCACCTCGTCGTACGAAATGCCGAGCCGCTCGACGGCCGCCAGGTCGGCGCGCGCCTGGGCGTAACCGCCGGTGACGGTGTCGCCCTGGACGTCACCGTGGTCGGCGACGGCGTTCAGCGTGGCCTCCGGCATGGTGTTGACCGTGCCGGGGGCGACCAGTTCGTCCACGTACAGGGTGTCCTTGTAAGCGGGGTCCTTCACACCGGTGGAGGCCCAAAGGGGGCGCTGCCGGTTCGCACGGGCGCCGCCCAGGGCCTGCCAGCGCGGCCCGGCGAATACCTGTTCGTACGCCTCGTAGGCCAGCCGCGCGTTGGCCAGGGCCGCCCTGCCCTTCAGGGCGAGGGCCTCGTCCGTGCCCAGCAGCGTCAGCCGCTTGTCGATCTCGGAGTCGACACGGGAGACGAAGAAGGACGCGACCGAGTGGATGGCCGACAGGTCGAGACCGGCCGCCTGCGCCTCATCCAGGCCGGCGATGTAGGCGTCCATCACCTCGCGGTAGCGCTCGAGCGAGAAGATCAGCGTGACGTTCACGCTGATGCCCGCGCCGATCACCTCGGTGATCGCCGGCAGACCGGCCTTCGTCGCCGGGATCTTGATCATCACGTTGGGGCGGTCCACCAGCCAGGCGAGCTGCCGGGCCTCGGCGACGGTCGCCGCCGTGTCGTGGGCCAGCCGCGGGTCGACCTCGATGGACACCCGGCCGTCCCGCCCGCCGGTGGCGTCGTACACCGGCCGCAGGACGTCGGCGGCGGCCCGGACGTCGGCCGTCGTCATCATCCGGACGGCCTCCTCGACGGTGACGCCCCGCACCGCCAGGTCGGCGAGCTGTTCCTCGTAACCCTCGCCGGAGCCGATGGCGGCCTGGAAGATGGACGGGTTGGTGGTGACGCCGACGACGTTCCCCGTCGCCACGAGACCGGCCAGGTCGCCGGACTCGATCCGCCGGCGGGACAGGTCGTCCAGCCAGATCGACACGCCCTCGTCGGACAGGCGCTTGAGTGCTCCCGCGTTCGCGGTCGCTTCGGTCACAATGATCATCTTCTTTCGGGCGGTCGGATCAGCCACGAGCCGCGGTCAGGGACTCGCGGGCTGCGGCGACGACGTTCTCGGGGGTGAAGCCGTACTCGGCGAACAGCGTCTTCGCGTCGGCGGAGGCGCCGAAGTGCTCCAGGGAGACGATGCGTCCCGCGTCCCCCACGAACCGGTGCCAGGTCAGGCCGATACCGGCCTCCACCGCGACCCGGGCCTTCACGGACGGCGGCAGGACGCTGTCGCGGTACGCGCGGGGCTGCTCCTCGAACCACTCCACGGACGGCATCGACACGACCCGCGTGGGCACGCCCGCCGCCTGGAGCTGCTCACGCGCCTCGACGGCGATGTGCACCTCGGAGCCGGTGGCGATGAGGATCACCTGCGGCTCGCCGCCTTCCGCCTCGGCCCTCACGTAACCGCCGCGCACCACGTCCGGATTCGGCTCGTACGTGGGGACACCCTGGCGGGTGAGCGCGAGACCGTGCGGGGCCGGGTCGCTCGTGTGCCGCCTGAGGATCTCGGCCCAGGCGAGCGCGGTCTCGTTGGCGTCGGCCGGGCGTACGACGTTCAGGCCGGGGATGGCTCGCAGCGCGGCCAGGTGCTCGACCGGCTGGTGGGTCGGGCCGTCCTCGCCGAGGCCGATGGAGTCGTGCGTCCACACGTACGTCACGGGCAGCTGCATCAGGGCCGACATCCGGACGGCATTGCGCATGTAGTCGGAGAACACCAGGAAGGTGCCGCCGTAGATGCGCGTGTTGCCGTGCAGGGCGATGCCGTTCATCTCCGCGGCCATGGAGAACTCGCGGATGCCGAAGTGGATCGTCCGGCCGTACGGGTCGGCCTCCGGCAGCGGGTTGCCCCGCGGCAGGAAGGACGACGTCTTGTCGATCGTGGTGTTGTTGGAGCCGGCCAGGTCGGCCGAGCCGCCCCACAGCTCGGGGACGACGGCGCCGAGGGCCTGGAGCACCTTGCCGGACGCGGCACGGGTGGCGACCGCCTTGCCCGGCTCGAACACCGGCAGGGTGTCCTCCCATCCCGCGGGCAGCTCGCCCTTGCTGACCCGGTCGAAGGTGGCGGCGCGCTCCGGGTTCTCGCCGCGCCAGGCGGCGATCCGCTTGTCCCAGGCGGTGTGCGCCTCGGCGCCCCGGTCCAAGGCCTTGCGGGTGTGCGCCAGCACCTCGTCGGCGACCTCGAAGGTCTTCTCCGGGTCGAAGCCGAGGAGGCGCTTGGTGGCAGCGACCTCGTCCTCGCCGAGCGCCGAGCCGTGGGAGGCCTCGGTGTTCCGCGCGTTCGGGGCGGGCCAGGCGATGATGGTGCGCATCGCGATGATCGACGGGCGCCCGGTCTCTGCCTGAGCCTCCTTCAGCGCCGCGTACAGCGCGTGCACGTCGACGTCGCCGTCCTCCCGCGGCTCGATCCGCTGCACGTGCCAGCCGTACGCCTCGTACCGCTTCAGCACGTCCTCGGAGAACGCGGTCGCGGTGTCGCCCTCGATGGAGATGTGGTTGTCGTCGTAGAGGAAGACCAGGTTGCCGAGCTTCTGGTGGCCGGCCAGCGAGGAGGCCTCGGCGGAGACGCCCTCCTGGAGGTCGCCGTCGGAGACGATGGCCCAGACGGTGTGGTCGAAGGGGGACTCGCCCTCAGGGGCGTCCGGGTCGAACAGGCCGCGCTCGTAGCGGGCCGCCATCGCCATGCCGACCGCGTTCGCGACGCCCTGGCCGAGCGGGCCGGTGGTGGTCTCCACACCCGCGGTGTGCCCGTACTCGGGGTGCCCGGGCGTCTTCGAGCCGTGCGTGCGGAACGCCTTCAGGTCGTCCAGCTCCAGCTCGTAGCCCGCGAGGTACAGCTGGGTGTAGAGGGTCAGCGACGTGTGACCGGGGGACAGGACGAAGCGGTCACGTCCGGTCCACTCCGGATCGGCCGGGTCGTGCCGCATCACCTTCTGAAAGATCGTGTAGGCGGCCGGCGCCAGACTCATCGCGGTGCCGGGATGGCCGTTTCCGACCCGCTGGACGGCATCGGCCGCCAGCAGACGGGCGGTGTCGACGGCACGCCGGTCGAGTTCGGTCCATTCGAAGCGGTCCGCTGTCTGCGTGCTCATCTTCAAGAAATCCTCGATAGGAGCGAGTGGGCTGGTCTGACGTGTTCAAAACTAAAAGTCTGACTTTTTCGAGGGAAGGTCGCCGTGTGCCAGCCTGTGGTGAAACTGGGACACGCGGCGGCAGCGCGGCACACGAACGGGGCGGTACGAGGCGGACATGGCGGACAGAACCATCCAAGGCGGCGACGGGATCAGAACGTTCCCCTTCCCGGTCGAGCTGAGTGTCGGCGGCGTCGGCATGCAGGTCGGCCCGATGGGCACCGGCCGCACCTGGCACGCCGACGCGCCCCTGGAGCGCGTGCACCGCATCGACTTCCACGTCGTGCTGCTGTTCGGCGAGGGCCCGGTCCGGCACATGGTCGACTTCACCGAGTACGAGGCCGCGGCCGGGGACCTGCTGTGGATCCGCCCGGGGCAGGTCCACCGCTTCTCCCGCACGAGCGAGTACCGCGGAACCGTGCTCACCATGCAGCCCGGCTTCCTGCCCCGCGCGACCGTGGAAGCCACCGGCCTCTACCGCTACGACCTGCCGCCGCTGCTGCGCCCCGACGCGGCCCAACTCACCGGTCTGCGCAACGCGCTCGGCCAGTTGCGACGCGAGTACGAGGACACGGCCACGCTGCCGCTGAGCCTGCACACCGCCGTCCTCCAGCACTCGCTGACGGCGTTCCTGCTCCGGCTCGCCCATCTCGCCGCCAGTTCGGCGGAGTCGGTACGACAGCAGTCCGACTCCACCTTCACCCTCTTCCGGGAGGCCGTGGAGAAGGACTTCGCCACCAACCACAGCGTCAGCGCCTACGCCGACGCGCTCGGCTACTCCCGCCGCACCCTGGTCCGCGCGGTCCGCGCCGCGACCGGCGACACCCCCAAGGCCTTCATCGACAAGCGCGTGGTCCTGGAGGCCAAACGCCTCCTCGCCCACACCGATCTGCCGATCGGCCGCGTCGGCGCGGCGGTCGGCTTCCCCGACGCCGCGAACTTCTCCAAGTTCTTCCACCAGCACACGGACCTGACACCGGCGGCGTTCCGGGCGGAACTGCGCTGAGGCCGTGAAAACCGGCAGCGAAAGGGGGCTCCACGCGCGCGTGGAGCCCCCTGCCGAGGTTGGTCAGCGCCCGAAGGTGAACCAGTTGACGTTCACGAAGTCCGCCGGCTGTCCGCTGGTGAAGGTCAGATACACGTCGTGCGTGCCCGTCACAGAGCTGATGTTCGCCGGAACGGTCCGCCACGACTGCCAGCCGCCGGTGCCGCCCACCGCGAAACTCCCGACGGGCGCGTTGCTCCGGCTGTCCAGCCGCACCTCGACCAGTCCGCTGACGCCGCCCGCCGCACCGCTCGCGACCCGGGCGCTGAACTGCCGGGCCGCCGTGGAGCCGAAGTCGACGCCCTTGAAGTGCAGCCAGTCACCGTTGGCCAGCGAGCCGACGTTCTGACCGCCGCCGGAGTCGGACGTCGTCTCGGTCATCGCACCGGACTGGCCGTCGTAGGACTCGGCCTGGATGGTGGAGTAGGCGTCGCGGTTGCCGGTCGGGGGAGGTGTGGTGCCACCGCCGGACGACAGCACCTGGACGTAGTCGACGACCATCGGGTGGCCGGGCTGCGTCCCGGCGTCCGGGCCGCCGCCGAACGCGTCCGGGAAGCCGCCGCCCATCGCGACGTTCAGGATGATGAAGAAGCCGTGGTCCGTGGCGTTCCGCCAGGTCGTCGCGTCGACCTGGTTGGCGCGCACCGTGTGGAAGTTGACGCCGTCGAGGTAGAAGCGGATCTCCTCGACGCTCGTCGAGCGGTCCCACTCCATCCGGTAGGTGTGGAAGCCGGCCTGGCAGGTGGTGCCCTGGCAGGTGGTCGAACTGCCGATGCCGCTGGTCTCGTTGCAGGGGCCGCCCGGCGAGGTGCCGCAGTGCATCGTCGCGAACACCGTGTTCATGCCCTGGGTGTTCTCCATGATGTCCAGCTCGCCGACGCCCGGCCAGTTCCAGTAGTTGCCGCGGTACGGGGCGCCGAGCATCCAGAACGCGGGCCAGTAGCCCTTGGCCGCGGCCCCGGTGACGTTCGGCACCTGGATGCGCGACTCCACGCGGAGCTTGCCGCCGGCCGGGGGCTGGAAGTCGGTGCGGTTGGTCTCGATACGACCGGAGGTCCAGTTGCCGGCGCCGTCGCGCCGGGGGGTGATGCGGAGGTTGCCGTTGCCGTCGAGGGAGACGTTGTCGGTGCTGCTCGTCATCGTCTCGATCTCGCCGGTGCCCCAGTTGGCGGGGCCGCCGGGGTAGCCCTTGCCTGTCGCGTACTGCCAGTCGGCCGTGTTGACGCCGCTGCCGGCCGGGCCGTTGAAGTCGTCGAGGAAGACCTGGTTCCAGCCCGACGGGGGCGGCGGCGCGGAGGCGCTCGCGGAGGGAGTCGCGGCGGTGGCGGCGACCGCGGCGAGGCCGAGTGTGCTGACCACGGCGACGAACGCCCGCCGCAAGGGGCGCCGTGCGCGGAGTCTGCCGGAGGTGTCACTCATGTGGGGATGCCTCTCGGGTACGGGTGCGGGAGGGTGAGGACGCCCCTGAGAGCGCTCTCAAAGTGCCGTCAATGTGCTCCACGCCACGCGGGTCGTCAAGAGGTGAAACCGGGAAAAGTGCGGGGCGGCCGATGAGTGCAGGTTCTGAACGGGCGCTGCCGACCGGGGGGTTGGGGGCCGTTGTCAGACCCTCCTGCGATGCTCACGGCATGGACGTCACCTTGCAGCTGACCATCGACTGTGCCGACCCGGCGAAACTCGTGACCTTCTGGACCGAGGCCCTCGGCTACGTGCCCGAACCGGCCCCGGGCGGGCACCCCACCTGGCGGGCCTACTGGGCGGACATGGGGGTGCCCGAGGGGGAACTGACCGAGGGGGCGGGGGAGACCCCCGAGTCGATCGTCGACCCGGACGGGCAGGGGCCCCGCGTCTGGTTCCAGCGGGTGCCGGAGGGCAAGACCGTCAAGAACCGGGTGCATCTCGACCTGAAGGTCGGCGGTGGGAGAGGTGTTCCCCTGCCGGAGCGCACCCGGAGAGTCAGGGGCAAGGTGGACCGGCTGACCGCGGCCGGCGCGACGGTGCTTCGGGTCATGGACGAGCCGGACATGGACTACTACGGCGTCGTGCTGCGGGACCCGGAGGGCAACGAGTTCTGCGTGGGCTAGGGGAATTCTCCTCGCCCTGAGTTCGCCGCCTCAGGCCCGCTCCGGCAGCCACCCCAGGGCCCGCGAGATGCCGCGCGCCGCCACCCGTACCGCCGGGACCAGCACCGGCACCTGGGCGTCGGCGTGCGGCACCACGATGGACACGGCGGCGGCCACCGAACCGTCCGCCGTGCGCACCGGCGCGGCCACCGACAGGGCGTCCTCCGTGATCTGACGGTCGCTCACCGCGACGCCGGTCCGGCGCACTTCGGCGAGTTCCCGCCGCAGTCGCGCCGGGTCGGTGATCGTGTGCGGTGTGAAGGAGGCGAGTTCACCCGCGCAGTACGCCTCCCGGAACTCCGGGTCCCCGTGGGCCAGCAGGGCGAGCCCCACCCCGGTGGCGTGCAGTGGCCAGCGCGCGCCGACGCGGATGTGCACGCCGACCGCGGAGCGCCCCGACAGCCACTCGATGTAGACGACGTCCGAGCCGTCCCGCACCGCAAGCTGCACGTTCTCGTGCGTCGCCTCGTACAGGTCCTCCAGGTACGGCAGTGCGATCTGCCGCAGGGCGAGGCCGCGCGGCGCCAGCGCGGCGATCTCCCACAGCCGGAGCCCGACGTGGTAGACGCCGGACTCGTCCCGTTCCAGGGCACCCCACTCGGTGAGCGCGCCCACCAGCCGGTGCGCGGTGGTCAGGCTCAGCCCGGCCCGCCGGCTGATGTCCGTCAGGCACAGGGCCGGATGCTCGTGGTCGAAGGCCGCGAGGACGGACAGCAACCGGTCGGTCGCGGTGGGGGCGCCCCCTGTGCCGGTGGAGCCGAGGGCTCGGGGCAGAGCGGTCATGGCCGGGTGTCTCCCGGGTGGGCGAGGTCGTAGGGGCGGGGGTAGGCGGCCGGCCGGTACCGGACGTAGCGGGGCTCGGCCGTCGGTTCGGCCGCTGTCGCACGGGCGTTGAGGGCGGCGGGCGAGGTGTCCCAGCGGCCTGTGTCCAGGCGGTTCTCCAGGGTGCGCAGGGCGGCCAGCGTCTCGCCGGGAGTGAACGTGCAGTGGCCGGGGGCGTCGACGTAGGCCTGGCGGAACAGCGGTGCGGAGCCGGCCGCGCCGGCCGCCCGCCGGTAGGCGCTCTCCGCCTGCACCGGTATCAGCGCGTCGCCGGTCGTGTGGATGTTCAGCTGGGGGTCGGCCAGCCGGCCGGAGAGCACGCTGGTGTTCCGCATCCACCGCACGGCCGGCTGATCGGCGGATATCCGGGGTGCCCGGCCCAGGGCCGAGAGGTCGGTACGCAAGGACAGTCCCGCCTCCTTGTAGAGCTCCTTCACCTCTTTGTACAGCGGGGAGCGGCCGAGCATGGCGGTGTAGTCGACACCGGTGTTCCACGACGGGTTGCCGCCCGCCCGGCTCTCGGCCTCCTGCCGCCAGCTGAACGCGGGCATCTGGAGCAGGCCCCGGACGGCGGTGTACTGGTTGGCCTGCTGGGTTTCCCAGTCCGTGGGGCCCGGCTCGGTCTGCGAGGCGTCGTTGTAACCGGGGATGTCGTGCAGGGCGGCGGCGAGGGCGATCCGGGCCCGGCCCTCGGGGGTCTGCTGGGCGGCGTCGACCTTCGAGGTGAGCGCCTTCCCTGCGGCGACCGCCTCCGTCTGGCCGGCGAAGCCCGCGAGCCGGATCCCGGAGTCCGGCGCGAGGAGCGTGCGCAGCGCGAACACCGGGTCCAGGGTGCTGTTCCAGTTGGCGACGCCGCCCTGCACCAGCCCGCACATCGACAGCGAGCCGTCGAACCGGCCGGAGTGCCGCTCGGCGAGCATCGTGGTGACGAAGCCGCCGTACGAGGTGCCCCAGGCGAGGGTCCGCCGGGCCGCCCCGAACTTCTCGGTGAACAGGTCCAGCGTGGCGAGCTGGTCGGGCACCGCCTCGGTGACGGCCCAGCCGTTCGTCGCGTACGAGGAGCCGATCAGGGCGTAGCCCTCGGCCAGCAGCTTGTCCCGGGCGGCCGCACCCGGGGTGTTCTGGGCCGGGTTGGGAGCTCCGGCCGGGGCGTAGCCGTGGCTGTATAGCAGCACCGTGCCGTTCCAGGACGCGGGGACGTCCATCACGTACGCGGCGCCGGAGGGGAGCCGGCCCTCCAGGTGCGTGTCCGTGGCGGCGGACTGCGCCGGCAGTGCGGTCGCCACGGACAGGCAGGCGGTCAGTAAAGCGAGGCGGATCCTCAACGCGGGGTCCCTTCCAGGGTGGGGGTGGTGGTGGCGGGGGAGTCCAGGGCGTCGGTGTGCGTCTCGCGCAGGCGCCACACGGTGACGGCGGTGATCGCCGCGCCCGCGCACAGCAGCAGCGAGACGGGCGTGCTCCCGCCCCCGTACGAGGCGAGGAGGCTGCCGGCGATGAGCGGGGAGAACCCGGCACCGACCAGGGTGGCCGCCTGGTAGCCGAGGGATGCGCCGGTGTAGCGGACGCGGGTGCCGAACATCTCGGTGAGCAGGGCGCCGAGCGGGCCGTACATCGTGGACTGGGCGACACCGTGACCGAGGGCGAGGGCGAGGATCAGCAGTCCGGGCGAGCCGGAGTCGACCAGTGCCAGGACGGGGAAGGCGAGCGCGGCCGAGGCGACCGCTCCGGCGAGCACGACGGGCCGGCGGCCGACCCGGTCCGACAGCGCGGACGCGGCGGGCAGGACGACGAGGGCCACGCAAGAGGCGACGGTCACCGCGGTCAGCACCTGCGGGCGGGTGTACCCCTCGTCGACGGCGTAGGAGATCATGAAGCTGGTCAGCAGCGACTGGGCGGTGAAGGCGCCGATGCCGACGCACGCGGCGAGCAGCACGGGCTTCGGACGGCGCAGCACCTCGACGATCGGCGGCTTGTCCACCGGTTGCCGCTTGACCTGGGCGAACAGCGGGCTCTCGGCGACCTTGAGGCGCACGAACAGCCCGACGGCCAGCAGCACGATGCTCAGCAGGAAGGGCACCCGCCAGCCCCAGGAGCGGAACTCGTCGTCGGGCAGGCCGGCGACGATGGTGACGACACCGGCCGACAGCACGGAACCGAGCGGGGCGCCGAGCTGGGTGAAGCTGGACCACAGGCCGCGCCGGGAACCCTGCGTGTGCTCGGCGTGCTCGACGACCATGAGCATCGCGCCGCCCCACTCGCCGCCGATCGCGATGCCCTGCACCACGCGCAGGGCGACCAGCAGGATCGGGGCCCAGACGCCGATCGTGTCGTACGTCGGCAGCAGGCCGATGAGGAAGCTGCCGCAGCCCATCAGGACCATGGTCAGCAGCATCATCGACTTGCGGCCGATCCGGTCGCCGAAGTGGCCGAAGAGGATGCCGCCGAGCGGGCGGGCGAGATAGCCGGCGGCGAAGGTGCCGAACGCCGCGATGGTGCCGACCGCCGGGTCGGCCCGGGGGAAGAACAGCTCGCCGAAGACGAGCGCGGCGACCGTTCCGTAGACGAGGAAGTCGTAGAACTCGACGGCCGTTCCGAGCAGGCCGGAGACGGCCACGCGGCGCAACTGCCGCGAATCGGGGGCGGGTTGAGCGGGAGAAGGGGATGGCTGCACGGGAGCTCCCTGGGGACGGGTCTCGGTTGGCCGATGAAGTTATGCATCCATCGTGCAGCCGTCAATCATTTGCACAACATCAGTTCAGTCCGTCCTCGGCGATCCGCAGCAGCAGCCCGTGCAGCGCCTCCCGGTCGGCAGGGTCCAGCGGGCCCAGGAGTTCGTTCGTCACCCGCTGGCCGGCCTCGTCGGTGTCGCGGAGGAACGCGCGGCCCTTCTCGGTCAGCACGACGATCCGGCTGCGGCGGTCGTCGGGGGAGGGGCGGCGCTCGGCGAAGCCCTGCTTCTCCAGGTCGTCGACCAGGCCGACGATCGCGCTCGGGTCGTAGCCGAGGCGGGTGCTCAGCTCGCGCTGGAGGGCGCCCTCCGAGGTGGCGAGGAAGCGCAGCACCGCGTAGTGGCGCAGGCGCAGGCCCGACTCCTGGAGGCAGGCGTTGAAGAGCTGTCCCGAGCGCAGGCCCAGGCGGTACAGCAGGTAGCCCGTGTCGGCGTGCAGCCCGCGCATCCACGGCTCCTGGGCGTCGATGGGTTCCGGGGTGACGTTCTGGCGTGTGATGACGGGCTCCCTGTGCTCGGTGCTGCCTGAGGATTCCAGCATCTCGCACCCGTGGGTCATCAACAACTATTGACGTCAACAATTATTGCTCTTAGCTTCGATCTCGTAGCCGCACCCCGTGCAACTTGCAGCCCCACCCCATGCGACTCGTAGCCGCACCCATGCGAAGGGACTCACCCGTGCCCACCATCGATCTCACCGGCAAGGCCGCCGTCGTCACCGGAAGCGGCCGGGGCCTCGGCCTCGCCTACGCCCACGCCCTGGCCGCCCACGGCGCCTCCGTGGTCGTCAACGACGTCGACGAGGCGGTGGCCGAGGCGGCCGTGAAGTCCATCACCGAGGCGGGCGGCAAGGCCGTGGCGGAGGTCGTCCCGGTCGGTACGGCCGAGGCGGCGGACCGGCTGGTCGCCCGCGCGGTCGAGGAGTTCGGCCGGCTGGACGTCCTCGTCACCAACGCGGGCATCCTCCGCGACAAGGTGCTGTGGAAGATGACCGACGAGGACTTCGACGCGGTGATCACCACCCATCTCAAGGGCACCTTCACCTGCGCCCGCGCCGCCGCCGTCCGGATGCGCGAGCAGGGCGAGGGCGGCTCGCTGATCCTGGTCGGCTCCCCGGCCGGCCAGCGCGGCAACTTCGGCCAGACGAACTACGCCGCCGCCAAGGCCGGCATCGCGGCGATGGCCCGCACCTGGTCCATGGAGCTGGGCCGCGCGAACATCACCGTCAACGCGATCGTGCCGGTCGCCGCGACCGCGATGACCGAGACCATCCCGGCGTTCGCCCCGTACATCGAGGCCATGCGCAGCGGCGAGCCGCTGCCGGACTTCCTGCGCAAGGGCGAGGGCTTCGGCACCCCCGAGGACTGTGCCGCCCTGGTCCCGTTCCTGGCCTCCGAGGCCGCGCGCGGCGTGACCGGTCAGTGCATCGGCATCGGCGGTGACAAGGTGGCACTCTGGTCGCACCCGCAGGAGATCAGGGCGGCGTACGCCGACGGCGGCTGGACCCCCGGCGCGCTGGCGGACGCCTGGCCCACCTCGGTCGGTGCCGAACCCCAGTCGGTCGGCATCCCGGCGCCGAAGTTCCCGGAGGCGTGATGGACCTCAACGACCTCGTCGCGATCGACGTCCACACCCACGCGGAGGTCTCCTCCAAGGGCCACTCCTCCCTGGACGACGACCTGCACGACGCCTCCTCGGCCTACTTCAAGGTCGAGGGCAAGCGGAAGCCGACCCTGGAGGAGACCGCCGCGTACTACCGCGAGCGGAAGATGGCCGCCGTGATCTTCACGGTCGACGCCGAGTCCGCCACCGGCACGGCGCCCGTCCCCAACGAGGAGGTCGCCGAGGCCGCCGCCGCCAACGCAGACGTCCTCATCCCCTTCGCCTCCATCGACCCCTTCCGCGGGAAGGCGGGGGTGAAGCAGGCCCGGCGCCTGGTCGAGGAGTACGGGGTGAAGGGCTTCAAGTTCCACCCCAGCATCCAGGGCTTCTTCCCCAACGACCGGTCGGTGGCCTACGACCTGTACGAGGTGATCGAGGAGACCGGCACGATCGCCCTGTTCCACACCGGCCAGACCGGCATCGGCGCCGGCGTGCCCGGCGGGGGCGGGATCAGGCTCAAGTACTCCAACCCGCTGCACGTGGACGACGTGGCCGCCGACTTCCCGCACCTGAAGATCATTCTGGCGCACCCGTCCTTCCCCTGGCAGGACGAGGCCCTGGCCGTCGCCACGCACAAGCCGGGCGTGCACATCGACCTGTCCGGCTGGTCGCCGAAGTACTTCCCGCCGCAGCTCGTGCAGTACGCGAACACGCTGCTGAAGGACAAGGTCCTCTTCGGCTCCGACTTCCCCGTCCTCACCCCCGACCGCTGGCTCGCCGACTTCGACAAGCTGACGATCAAGGAAGAGGTCCGGCCGAAGATCCTCAAGGAGAACGCCGCCCGTCTGCTCGGGCTGACGAAACCGTAAGGGGCGTGACATGCGCAACGAGGGACTGGGGTCATGGCCCGCACGCCGGGCCCGCAAGACCCCGCACCGCACCGCCCTGATCCACGGCGACACGACCCGCACCTACGCCGGCCTGTACGACCGCACCACCCGCCTCGCCCACGCACTGCGCGAGAGGGGCGTCCGCCGCGGCGACCGCGTCGCCTACCTCGGCCCGAACCACCCGGCCTACCTGGAGACCATGTTCGCCGCCGGCACCCTCGGCGCGGTCTTCGTCCCGCTCAACATCCGGCTGGCCGGCCCCGAGATCGCCTACCAGCTCGCCGACTCCGGAGCCAAGGCCCTCGTCTACGGCCCCTCGCACGCCGGTCTGGTCGCGGGACTGCCGGGCAGCACGGACGTCCGCACGTATGTCGAAGTGGGCGCCGAGTACGAGGAGGCGCTGGCTTCGGCCTCCCGGGAGCCCATCGACACACCGGTCACCCCGGACGACACCTGCATCATCATGTACACCTCGGGGACGACCGGCCGCCCCAAGGGCGCGATGCTCACCCACGGCAACCTCACCTGGAACGCGATCAACGTCCTCGTCGACCACGACCTGATCGCCGACGAACGCGCCCTGGTCTCCGCCCCGCTGTTCCACACCGCGGGCCTGAACATGCTGACGCTCCCGGTCCTGCTGAAGGGCGGCACGTGCGTCCTGGTCGAGGCCTTCGACCCGGACGCCACCTTCGACCTGATCGAACGGCACCGGATCACCTTCATGTTCGGCGTGCCCACCATGTTCGACCAGGTGGCCCGGCACCCGCGCTGGCAGGACGCCGACCTGTCGTCGCTGCGCATCCTGACCTGCGGCGGCTCCCCGGTCCCGACCCCGCTGATCGCGGCGTACCAGCGGCGCGGACTGACCTTCCTCCAGGGCTACGGCATGACCGAGGCCGCTCCCGGCACGCTGTTCCTGGACGCCGAGCACGCCGTCAGCAAGGCGGGGTCGGCGGGCGTGCCGCACTTCTTCAGCGACGTACGCGTCGTACGGCCCGACCTCGCGCCGGTCGACGTCGGCGAGGTGGGCGAGGTCGTGGTGCGCGGGCCGCACGTGATGCCCGGCTACTGGGGGCTGCCCGAGGAGACGGCCGCGTCCTTCGCGGACGGCTGGTTTCGCAGCGGCGACGCGGCCCAGGTCGACGAGGACGGCTACGTCCACATCGTCGACCGCCTCAAGGACATGATCATCTCCGGCGGCGAGAACATCTACCCCGCCGAGATCGAGGACCAGCTCCTCGCCCACCCGGACATCGTCGAGTGCGCGGTGATCGGGGTGCCGGACGACAAGTGGGGCGAGGTGCCCCGCGCGGTCGTCGTGCCCCGCGAGGGCGCCGCGCTCGACCCCGACGAGGTGCTCGCGTCGCTCGCCGGCCGCCTCGCCAAGTACAAGATCCCGAAGTCGGTCGTGGTGGCGGACGAACTGCCCCGCACCGCCTCCGGGAAGCTCCTGAAATCCCGTGTGCGCAAGCGCTACGGCACCGACTCCCAGTGAAGGACGGCTCCATGAGCATCACCGTCAACGGCCTCGACGAACTGAAGAAGCTCGCTGGCAGCGACCTCGGCACCAGTGAGTGGATCGAGGTCACGCAGGAGCGGATCGACACCTTCGCCGACGCGACCGGGGACCACCAGTGGATCCACGTCGACCCGGAGAAGGCCAAGGAGGGTCCCTTCGGCGCCCCCATCGCGCACGGCTACCTCACGCTCTCCCTCTTCATCCCGCTGTTCACCGAGCTCCTGGACGTCCAGGGCGTGACGACGAAGGTCAACTACGGCCTCAACAAGGTGCGTTTCCCCTCCCCGGTGAAGGTCGGCTCCCGCATCCGGCTGACGGCGAAGCTCGCCGAGGTCGAGGAGGTGCCGGGCGGCGTGCAGATCACGGTCGACGGCGCAGTCGAGATCGAGGGCGGCGGCAAGCCGGCCGCGGTGCTCCAGAGCCTGTCGCGGTTCTACGCCTGAACACACTGAGACGGCGTGCTACGCCTGAGGCCGCGCGGGCACCAGGTCGAGCAGACGTTCCGAGGCGTCACGCGCGAGCGGTGAGAGCCGGTCGTGCACCGCCCGGAACGTCTTCTCGGCCTGCTCCGCCGGCCAGTCGTCCGGCAGGTGCTTGACGGGCAGGCGCGGATCGCGCCGGACGATCCGCAGCCACTCGGTCTGCAGCCGCAGCCGCAGCACGAGCCCGTCGTCGGGGTGCGGCAGCTCGTCCTCCCACGGCTGCCAGCGCCGTACGAACGCCTCGTAGCGCCCGGCCAGGTCGGACAGCTCCCACGTCTCCTCGATCATCTGGCCGATGTCCATCCCGGCGTCGGCGTGCGCGCGGAAGACCTTCACGTGGGCGGACAGGCCGAGCTCGGCCACCAGCGCCGACACGTCGACCTCGCCCGGCGCGATCCACAGGCCGTTGAACAGCGGGCCGAAGCCGCTCCAGGTCAGCTGGGAGCGCAGGTCGTGGCGCTGGCGCTGCCAGGACTCGGGCAGGGAGAAGCCGAGCAGGGTCCAGGTGCCGTCCCAGTGCCGGTTGACGGCACCGGTCTGCCAGATGCGCCGCTCGCCGTCGCGCAGCACGGCCTCCGAGCGCTCGGTCAGCCCGAAGTACATCCGGCGGCCCTCGCGCTGGCGGCGCAGCAGGTCACGGCCCACCATGCGGGTCAGCGTCGAACGGGTCGCCTGCTCGCCGATCCCGGCGCGGGCGAACACGTCGATGACGCTGCCCGAGTACACGCACACGTCGCGCCCGAGCACCTGGTCGCCCAGGAACGTCAGCATGAGGGACTGGGGCCGCAGCGACTCTTCACCGGTCACGCGGCCCACCGTACCTCCGCCCGATCAGTCGGTGACCTGCTGGTACGCGTGGACGGCCGTCGTCACCGCGCACACGCCCGGCGGGATCATCTGCGTCCTCAGGGTGCCGCTGTTCGTGTCGTAGTCGACGCCCTCCGTCTCGAAGGTGCCCGTGCACACGCTGCGCTGCGGCAGCGCGAAGAGACTCGTCACCGTGCCGGTGACCGGCTGCCCGTCCAGCTCGCGGGGCAGGTCGACCTGGAGCAGCGGCCGGATCTCCGGGAAGAGGGTGCCCGAGGCGTCGTTCGAGGCGCACAGCAGGCGGGTGCCCGTGACGAAGTCACAGCCCTGGATGTCACGCACCGGCTTGTCCAGGGTGATCTGCCCGGCCTCCTTCAGCTCACCGCCGGCGGGCGGCGTGGAGGGGTTCAGCAGGGGAGCCGGGAAGACCTGGAGCCGGTTCTGCGTGCCCCACTCGCCCGAGACCAGCCACTGACCGTCGGGCGAGACGGTGGCGAAGGAGTTGTTCAGCTTCTCGCCGGGGTTCAGCGGGTGGACGTACTCGTAGCGCTTCCCGGCCGGGGTGGTGACCGCGAACATCTTGGACGTGGCCGTGTCCGCGCCCTGGTAGGCGTCGAAGACATGCCCGCGCGCGATGTCCGGGTCGCCTATGTGGTTCCAGCCCTTGACCCGCAGGTCCAGCGGGATGGAGGCCAGCCCGCGGTACAGCAGGGAGCCGTCCGCGCGGCTGGCCAGGCCCTGCCCGCCGCCGAGGGTGTCGGTGTACGCCGTGCCGGTCTGGGTCCACTGCGGGGCACCGGCGGCCGAGGCCGTGCCGGTGCCCAGCGTGAAGGCGCCTAATAACGCGGTCGCGGCGAGCAGTTGACGTCTCATCAGGTCAGGCACCTTCCACGTCGACGAATACCGGGTTCGAATAGAACCACGTATCGGCCCACGGGTCACCGTCCCCGGGCGCGTGCGGAACGGGCCCGTGCGGATCGACCGAGGCGCCGAGGTAGCCGGTGCCGTTGCGGTTGCCGTCGCTGCCGCGCAGCCGGACGTAGAAGGACTCCTCGCCCGCGGTCAGCGGAACGCGCAGGGTGTAGGTGCCCGTGCGGCCGGAGACGTCCTGCGAGCGGACGACGCGCGTGTCGGGGGCCTGCCAGGTGTCGCGGTCGGCGACCGGGCCGCGCACCGCGCCGCGGATGACGTCCACGTGCGCCAACTCGGGCAGGATGCCCTGCGGGTTGGGCCGTGAGGCGGTCGTCACGGTGACGTCCAGGGTGAGCTTCTCGCCCTTGCGGACCCGCAGCCGGCCGCCGAGCGTCACCCCCCGGCCCCGGTCGAGGTCCCCCTTCAGCCGCACGTCGAGCCCGTCGAGTAGATGCCCGTGGTCGAGCCAGACCCGGCCCGCGCGCAGGCCCGCCATGACCGCGCGGTAGCCGTAGCGGGTCACGCCCACATGGGTACGGCTGAACTGCCCGGGCCAGAAGTCGCTGCCCGGCTGCGGGGTGTCCGTGTTCACCGGGTCGGGCAGCTTCCCGGTGCCGTCGAAGGTCTGGCCGGGCTGCCAGTCGCCGTTCTTCCAGGTGTCGAAGACGATCCGGTGGGCGTCGGAGTTGGTGGTGACCGAGAACAGCCGGCCCTCGGCGAGCATCGAGTCCCACAGGCCGCCGACGGTGGCGGTCGCCCAGTCGAAGCCGCCGTACGTCAGGTAGGCGTCCGCCGGGTAGCCCGGCCAGGACTGCGCGGACGGCTTGTTCTCGTACTCGCCGCGGATCGAGGTCGCCCCGCGCCAGCCGGGGATGGCAGCGCCCTGGGCGCCCGGCGCGCCCTCCATGCCGATCATGATCCCGGGCGCCGCGTCCCGCCAGTTGCGCATCTCGTGCGGGGAGTCGATGCCCAGGCGCAGGGGGTGGTTGGCGAGGACCAGCACGTCGTCCACGTAACCCGAACGGCGCTGCTGTGCCAGCCACTTGAGCGCCTTGACGGCGTGCGCCTCGTTGCGGGCGGTGTCCGCGTCGGCGGGGCCGCCCTTGTCGTAGCCGAGGAGTTTGCCGTCGTGGGCGCGCTCGAACCGGGTCAGTACGTCGACCTCGTGCGGTCCGGGCGCGGTGAACACCGTGCAGTGCTCGGCCGCCGGGATGTACCACTCCAGGCCCTGGAAGATCAGCTGACGCGGGTTCTCGGCGCGTGCCTCGAGGATCTCCTTGTGCTCCAGCGCTGCCCCGAAGTCGGCGTGCCCGAAATTGGAGTGCTCGGTGAACACCATCCAGTCCAGGCCGTACTTCGCGCCCGCGGCGGCCAGCTGGGAGAACGTGTACTTGGCGTCGTGGCTGTAGACGGAGTGGATGTGATGGTCACCGACGAGGTAGGCGAGGCGGGGATCCTCGCCGCCCAGCCGTCTGTCGTCGCCGCCGGCGGCCAGGGCCGGGGTCGCCGCCGGGCCCAGGGCGAACGCGGCGCCGAACAGGCCCGCGCGGCGCAGGAGCCCGCGGCGGGAGACGCCCTGGGGGTCGAGGGCGGCGGGGGAGACGGACGGGTCGGCCCACGCGGGCAGTTGTTGCTCTGTCATGAGGGTTCCCTGGAAGTTCAGTGGTTCATGAAGGAGGTGACGGGCAGCGCCCGCGCGACGATCCGGACATCGCCGAGCCGGCCGTGGAAGATCTGGTCGATCTTGCCGCCGTACTCGTAGCCGCCGAGCAGCCACGGCAGTCCGACGGAGGTGATGCCGACGGAGGTCGCCTTGGGGTTGCGGAGCACCGGGCAGCCCTCGACGTACAGCGTGGTGTGCCTGCCGTCGTTGACGACCGCGAGGTGCCACCAGGTCTCCAGCGGGGTCTCCTGGCCCCAGTTGGTGGCGATGCCCTGCTGGTTGAGCGGGCGCATCGCCCACTGCGGTTCGCGGTCGTTGGACAGGGACAGCGTGGCCAGCGGCTCGTCCGGGTCGTCGGCGGTCTTCCCGGCGGCGCCGCCCGTGCCCGTGCGGCCGACCAGGCCCGACCAGGCGTGGTGGTCCGGGTCCCAGTCGGCGGGCAGCCGGTAGAACGCCTCGATGGTGTAGCCGTCCTTGAACGTGGCCGAGTTGAGCGGGGCGCCGTCGACCGTGCGCAGGTAGGCGCCCTTCAGCGGGGACTTGAAGCCCTGGAACTCCAGGCTGCCGTGGCCCGGCTGGTCGGGGTGGTGGTCCGCCGACCAGTCCAGCGCGCCGCCGCCCACCGTGACGAGCGCGAGGTCGTTGCCGCGCCCGGACAGGTCCCGGACCGTTCCCGCCACGGGCTTCTCGAAGCGCCAGTACGCCACCGTGCCCGGGAGAAGCATCTTCGAGGCGGGCCGCGCCGGACGGGCGGGCACGGGCGCGAAGCCGGAGAAGCGCTCCTCGAAGTCGATCTCGACGGAGAACCGGTCGGCGTCGCCGCTCAGCTCCATCTCCTGCCGCTCCAGCTCGTTGAGCCCCTTCCCGGCCCGGCCCAGGTTCCACGGGGAGACCGTCTCCACGTCGATGACGTTCCGGTCCAGGTCGAACCGGTAGAGGCGGATCATCGCCGCGCCGCCGAAATAGCGGTTCTGGTAGTTCGTCAGATGCAGATGGACGTCATGCCCGGCCGCGTTCTTGCGCGTCGCGCGGGCGGCGGGCCAGTAGTGGCCGTTGAGGGTGAGGAAGATCTGGTCGTGGTGCTCGACCAGCTGGTCCCAGAGCTGCTGGCCGTAGTCCGACAACGAGTCGTCCTCGACGACCAGTTCGTGCGTCGTGAGGATGACGGGCGTCTTCGGAAGCCGCGCCATGACCTCCTTCGCCCACGCGTAACCCTGCGGCGACAGCCGCCAGTCCAGCGCGAGCACCATCCACTCCCGGCCGCCCGCGGTGAACAGGTGGAAGGTGTTGTAGCCGTCCGGGGAGGCACCGCCGAAGGTCCGCTGTCCCTTGAACCGCTGCGGCCCGAAGACGTCCAGATACGGCGTGGCACCGCGCTGGTCGGTCGTCGACGACTTCACGTCGTGGTTGCCTGCCAGGACGCTGTAGCCGACGCCCCGCCGGTCCAGCAGCGAGAACGCCTCGCCGATCGCCGCGAACTCCTCCTTCGCGCCGTTCTGCGTGAGGTCCCCCAGGTGGGACAGGAAGACGAGGTTCTCCTCCCCGCCGTGCTCCAGCAGATAGCGCAGCGACGCCTCGACCGGCGCCTTGTCGATGCTCGGCCCGTCGAAGAGGTACTGGGTGTCCGGCATCACGGCGAGCGTGAAGCGGCGGCTGCGCGGGTCGGGTCGCCAACTCGCCGGTGCCGCCCGGGCGGTGACGGCCGGCAGCGCGGCCACCGCCGTGGCGGTCGCGCCGAGCAGCGCGGTGGCGCGCAGGAAACCGCGTCTTCCGGCATCGGCCTGGGGGGCCTCGCCCAGGTCGTGATCATGTGAAGTGCACACGGGGGCTCCATGAAGGGTGACGGGGAGGGAGTGCCGGAGAACTCGGCGAAGGCGACAGGGAGGGGAGGGGGAGAACTCAGAGAACGCGCAGCGTCCAGCTCCAGCGATGGACGCCGGCCGGGACGAGATAGGTGGCGAAGGTGTCGGGCCCGCAGGAGGCCGTGCCGAGACCGCGGTGCGCCGCATCGATGTGCACCACGCACCCGGCCCGCGGCACCAGTTCGTCGTGGTGCGCGGCCGAGGCGAGGTCGTTCGCGCGATGGCGGGTCACGGAGACCTGGTGCGGCCGGTCCAGCCGCACCGCGAGCCCGGTCGCGTCCGGCGCGGACAGCGTGAACCGCCGTACGCCGTGCCGCCCGCCGCTCTCCTGGGGCCGCAGATACGGGGTGAACAACTCGTCCACCGGCAGCGAGTGGTGGCCGACGGGCGCGCCCGCGCCCCGGTCCGGATACGACTCCCAGGGGCCCTGCCCGAACCACTCGAGGAGGTTCAGCCCGGCCGCCGTCTCGAAGACCGACCCGACCCTGGCCACGTCGTCCAGCGCCTCGGGCAGCTCGGCGCACTCCTCCACCAGCAGCCCGCCCTCGACCGCCGTGAACACCTGCTCGTGCCGGACGGTCCCGCCCGGGCCGAGGTAGTCGCAGACCACCGCCACCCGTCCCGGGTCACGGCGTACGGCGACGACCTCGCGGGTGAGCGCGTCGAGCCCCCACTCGCGCCAGCGGGCCGCCATGCCGCCCAGTTCGTCGTTGTCGGTGGGCGCCCGCCACAGCGACAGCGTGGGCCCGGCCGTCAGCAGCGGATGGACCAGCAGCCCGTCCTCGCCGACCTCCACGGGGCGGTGCGTGACGGGGGCGTGCCGCTCCGGGGGCGCGTGCCGCAACCGTGCCTGCGGCAGGCACACCACCGTGCCGCGCGGCGCCCACGGCTCGTCCCGGGCCGTCGTGACCCGCAGCGTCAGCCATGCCTCGCCGCCGTCCTCCGGCAGCTCGAACGGCAGCGGTACGGCGGCCGTCTCGCCCGGCCGCAGAGCGGGCAGTTCGGCGGGGGCGGTCAGGGTGCCGCCGTCGGCGAGGGACAGCTCCCACTCGCCGGACAGCCAGTCCAGCCCCCGGAAGTGCTGGTGGTTGCCCAGGACGACGCCCTCGTGCCGGAAGCACTCGATGCGCAGCGGAGCGGCGATCTCCCGGTGCTCGAACATCACGGGTTTGGGGGTGCGGTCGGGGAAGACGACCCCGTCGGCGATGAAGGCGCCGTCGTGGTCGGTCTCCCCGAAGTCGCCGCCGTACGCCCAGCGATGGCCGGGCGCGGCGACACCGTTGTCATAGAGCCCGGCGCCCCCACGCCCGGCCGGTCTGCCGTCGTTCACACGCTGGAGGATGCCGTGGTCCCAGAACTCCCAGATGAACCCGCCCTGAAGACCCGGGGTGGCCTCGATGGCCTCCCAATGGTCCGCGAGCGTGCCGTTGCTGTTGCCCATGGCGTGCGAGTACTCGCACTGGATGAGCGGCTTGGTCTGCCGCCCGGACATGGCGTGCGCCAGGCAGTCCTGGAGCGGCGCGTACATCGGGCAGGCGATGTCGGAGGCCAGGTCCGGATCGGCCCAGCCGCGCTTGGCCGCGCCCTCGTACTGCACCGGCCGGGTCGGGTCGTGCCGGCGTACCCAGCCGGCGGCCGCGTCGTGGTTCGCGCCGTAGTCGGACTCGTTGCCCAGCGACCAGATGATGACGGACGGATGGTTCTTGTCGCGCAGCACCATCCGCGCGACCCGGTCGACGAAGGCGCCCAGGTAGCGCGGGTCGTCGGCGATCTCGTGCGCGTGGTCGTGCGACTCGATGTCGGCCTCGTCGACGACGTAGAAGCCGAGCTCGTCGGCCAGGTCGTACAGGGCCGGGTCGTTCGGGTAGTGCGCGGTGCGGATCGCGTTGAAGCCGAACCGCTTCAGCAGCACGAGGTCGGCGCGCATGTCGTCGTACGACACCGTCCGCCCGGTCAGCGGATGGAAGTCGTGCCGGTTGACGCCCCGGATGAACACGCGCTCGCCGTTGACCAGCAGGTCCCGGCCGGTGATCTCGACGTCACGGAAGCCGATCCGGTGCCGGGAGGTGTCGGCGACCGTACCGTCGGCCCGGTGGAGGCGGACGGTCAGCCCGTACAGCTCGGGCGTCTCGGCGGTCCAGGCGCGCACGTCCGGGACGGCGGACCGCAGCCGGGCCTCGCCGAGGAAGCCGGAGACGCGCTCGTCCTCGGCGTTGGCCCGGTCGAACTCCGTGTCCTGCGTGAGCAACTGCCCGTCTAGCTCCCCGCTGACGTACCAGCCCTCGGGCAGGGCCCCGCCCGAGTCCCGCAAGAGGCAGTCCACGCGCAGGTCACCGTCCCTCCGGGCCCGCACGGTCACGTCCGCGAGATGCAGCGGATCCCGCGCGTACAGCAGCACCGAGCGGGTGATCCCGCCGTGCCACCACTGGTCCTGGTCCTCGATGTGCGAGGCGTCCGACCACTTCACGACGGTCAGGCGCAGGGCGGCCCGCTCCCCGGGGCGTACCACGTCCGTCAGATCGAACTCGGCGGCGAGGTGGGAGTCCTTGGAGATCCCGACCGGCCGCCCGTCCACGTGCACCAGCAGCACGCTCTCCGCCGCCCCGACCTGGAGCACGATCCGCCGCCCGGCCCACTCGGCCGGCACGTCGACCGCACGCTCGTACACACCCGTCGGGTTGGCGGTGGGCGCGTCCGGCGGGAACTCGGCGAACGGCATACGGACGTTGAGGTACCGCGGCAGATCGTCCGTGCCCTGCATGGTCCAGACACCGGGGACGTACGCCGAAGACCAGTCCTCGCCCACCGGGGCGTCCGGCGCGGGCAGCAGCTGGAAACGCCAGTCGCCGTCCAGGGACACGGCCCCGGGCCGCCGGTCGACGGCGTTCATGGGGAGCCGCCGCCAGGAGGTCACCTCGGGCGCTACCCAGGGGCGCAGGGAGATCAGGGGATCGGGGAGTGCGTCGGTCATGACCATTCCGAAGTCGGTGGGGTGGGCGGGGGCAGGGCACGGCCCCGCAGGCCCCAGGCGGGGTCGACGGGGATGCCGAGACGGTCCAGGACGGTGGGCGCGATGTCGACGAGGCGGGGCGTGTCGAGCCGGGTGCCTCCGGGCATGCCGGGCTCGGCGAGGATGACGAAGACCTCCCGTTCGGCCTGCGTGTCGCCGCCGTGGCCGCCGGTGTCGAGGTGACCGTGGTCCGTGGTGACCAGTACGGTCCAGTGCTCGTGGGCATGCCGCGCGTCTATCGCCTCCAGGAGCCGCCCGAGGTGGGTGTCCTGGGCGAGCAGGGCCCGGTCGTAGGCGGGGCTGAGGGAGCCCGTGGCGTGGCCGGCCTCGTCGGTGGCGCCGAAGTACGCGAACACGACGTCCGGGTCGTCCTCGGTGAGCCACCGTGCGGCGGTGCGGGCGACGAGGCGGTCCGCGGTCTCGTAGCCGTCGGACTCGCCGTCGTGGACCGCGCGCTTGCCGATGGCCGGGCCGAGGGTGCCGTGGTGGACCAGCTCCGGCCAGGACACCGCGGCCGCGGTGCGCAGCGCGGGCCGCGCGCTGACGGCGCGGCTGAGGAAGTCGGGGTAGCGGGTGTAGTCGGCGCCGGTGAAGTCGTTGCCGGTCACCCCGTGGCGGTCCGGCCACACGCCGGTCAGCACGCTCGACCAGCCGGGGCCGGAGTCGGTGTAGGCCATGCTGGTCGACGGTCCGTGCTCGGCCTGACCGTCCGCCTCGCCGTAGGGCAGCAGGCTGGTGCCGTGGGCGCCGGTGGCCATCAGGCCGTGCAGCACGGGTGCGGTGGCGTGGGATCGGATCAGCCGGTCGTGGCGGAGCCCGTCCATGCCGACGACGAGCACCTTGGCGCGTGCGCTGCTGTCCGTCACTGCCTGCCTCCCTCGTCGCTCGTGCGTGCTGCACTGGCCCGATCGACCACGAGCTCGGGGCGGCTTGTCCGTTGTCGGCTGCCCGGACGCTGTGGCTGGTCGCGCAGTTCCCCGCGCCCCTTGCGGGGCGCGGTCCTCAGCTGCCCTGTACCGCTCCCTCGGTCGCCCCCGCGATGAAGCCGCGCGCGAAGATGGCGAAGACCACGACCAGCGGCAGGGCCGCCATGAGGACACCGGCCATGACCATGCTGTAGTCGGTGGTGTGGCCGACGTGGAGCTGGGCGAGCTCCACCTGGAGCGTGACGTGGCTGGGGTCGGTGAGCACGATGAGCGGCCAGACGTAGTCGTTCCAGGCGTTGACGAAGGCGTAGATGGCGAGGAAGGACAGCGCCGGCTTGATCATCGGCAGCGCGATGTTCCAGTACTGGCGGAAGAACCCGGCGCCGTCGATGCGCGCGGCGTCGAGCAGCTCGTCGGGCACGCCGTTCTGGATGTACTGGTTCAGCCAGAAGATGCCGAAGGCGTTGGCGAGGGCGGGCAGGGCCAGCGCCTTGAGCATGCCGACCCAGCCGATCTCCGACATGAGGATGAACTGCGGCAGGACGGCCAGCTGGAGCGGCAGCATCATGAACACCAGCAGCGTGCCGAAGAGCACCTTGCGCCCGGGGAAGTCGAACTTGGCGAAGGCGAAGGCCGCCAGCGAGTCGATGAACAGCACCAGGACGGTGGTGACGCTCGCGACGACGATCGTGTTGAGCATCGACCCGAAGAAGTCGATGGTGTTCAGCACGTGCCGGATGTTCTCCAGCAGGTGGGAGCCGAAGGTCAGCTTCGGCGGGCTCTTGTAGATGTCCTCGGTGGTGTTGGTCGCCATGACGATCGTCCACACGAACGGGAAGACCGAGATGAGGACGGCCACGATGAGGAGGATGTGCGCGGTCATGCCCTTGGGGCGGCGCAGCCGCCGCGTGCCCGTGGCCGGCCGTGTCGTGTCCGCTGTCGTCATGACTTCCTCCCGCGCTGCACGAGGCGCCAGTTGACGACGACGAGCACGATGATCAGTACGAAGAAGGCCCAGACGATGGCCGCGCCGTAGCCGTAGTCGTTGTTGAGGAAGGCCGACTGGTAGAAGTACAGCAGCGTGGTCAGGCCCGCCTGGCCCGGGCCGCCGAGGTTCTGGTTCGCGGCGTTGCTGGCGAAGAGGACCTGGGGTTCGCTGAAGCTCTGCAGGCCGTTGATGGTCGAGATGACGACGGTGAACAGGATGATCGGCCGCATGATCGGAATGGTGATCTGGAAGAACGTGCGGACGGGGCCGGCGCCGTCCATCTTCGCCGCCTCGTAGATCGAGGTCGGGATCGCCTGGAGACCGGCCAGATAGATGATCATGTTGTAGCCGGTCCACATCCAGGTCATCAGCAGCGCGATGACCAGCTTGATCAGCCACGGGTTGCTCAGCCACGGGACGGGCGAGATGCCGACCGTGCCCAGGATCGCGTTGACGAGGCCGAAGTTGTTGCTGAACACCGCGCCGAAGAAGATCGCCACCGCGACGATCGAAGTGACGTTCGGCACGTAGAGGGCGATGCGGTAGAAGCCCTTGAAGCGGCGCACCGAATGCAGCAGCGTCGCCAGGACGAGGGCGCCGAAGAGCGTGGGGACGGTGGACAGGACCCAAATCGCCAGGGTGTTGCGGATCGACAGCCAGAAGACCGGGTCGTTCCAGAGGAACTCGAACTGCTGGAGGCCCACGAACTGCTTGGCGCCGAGGCCGTCGTAGCGCTGGAAGGCCAGATACAGCGAGTAGAGGACGGGGAAGAAGGAGAAAGCGATGAAGATCAGGTAGAACGGCGAGATCGCCAGGTACTGCCGCCAGTGCGACAGCACCCCGCGCCGGCTCGGCCGGACGGCGCCCGCGGGCGGGGTGCGCCGCGGGCGGAACCGGGCCGGGCCCGGCCCGCCGCGGTGCTCGGGCACCGTGGCGGGACCGGTGACCGGAGGTGATGACACCTCAGTTCACCCCCTGTCGCCGGGCGATCTGCTTGGCCTGGCTGACGGCGTCCTTCCAGGCGGCGTCGGGCTTCTTGCCCTTGGCCTCGATGTTGGTCAGCTCGGTGAAGTAGGGGGCCATGACGGCGGCGTCGGCGGGTGCCTCGTAAGTGACCGGGATGTCCTTGGCGGCCGGGCCGAAGACCTCGATGATCTTCTGCCCGCCGAAGAAGGCGTCGGCGCCCGTCATGGCGGGCATGGCGTACGAGGCCGGGGAGGCGGGGAAGATGGCGGCGTCGGTGAAGCCGCGGGCGTTGTTGGCCGGGCTGAGGATCCAGCTGATGATCTTGAATGCCTCTTCGGGGTTACGGCACTGCTTGGGCAGCGCCAGGTAGGAGCCGCCCTGGTTGGCCGGTCCGCCGGGCGTGGCACAGACCCGCCACTTGCCCTTGGTGCCGGGGGCGGCCTGCTCGATGTCCAGCGCGTGCCAGGCCGCGCCGAGTTCGGTGCCGAGGTTCTTGCCGATGGCGGCGTTCCAGGTCTGGTCGTTGATCTTGGCGTCGATGCCGAGCGTGTAGGGGCGGATCGCCGTGGTCCACGCGGCGCGGATGTGGTCCTGGTCGCCGATGAAGTGGTTGTTCTCGTCGATGAACCGCTTGGTGCCCTGGCCGACCGCGATGTTGAACACCGAGCCCATGTTGTTGATCAGGTAGGTGCCGGGCACGGCCTTCTTCAGCTCGGAGCCGAGCGCGAAGTAGTCGTCCCAGGTCCCGGCCTCGGCGGCGACCTTGTCGGGGTCGGTGGGCAGCCCGGCCTTGCGGAACAGGTCCGCGCGGTAGAAGAGCGCGGTGGGACCGATGTCGATCGGGAACCCGATCTGCTTGCCGTCCTCGGTCTGGGCGAGCTTGGTCTTCCAGTCCAGGTACTGCGACGAGATCTTCTTGAAGCCCAGCTCGTTCAGGTCGAGGAAGCGGCCGGCGTTGGGCAGGAAGGACGCGATGTCCTCGCCCTTGATGCCGGTGATGTCGGGCACGGAGCTGCCCGCCGCGAGCGTGGTGGTGAGCTTCTGCTTGAAGTCGCCGCCGATGGAGGCGGCGGTCAGTTTGATCTGGCTGCCGAAGTGCGCCTTGGCCTCCGCGACCACCTTGTCGCTCAGTGCGCCACCCCAGTACCACATGGTGAGGCTCTTGCCGTTCTTGGTACCGCCCGATCCCGAGCTGCCGCCGCATGCGACGGTCAGGCCGGAGGCGGCCGCGGTGAGCGCGGCGGCCTGGAGGAAGCCTCTACGAGAAAGGTCCACGGGTCACTCCTGTTTTTCCTGTTCGTGGTGCCGAGGTGTGGGTGAAGGTCAGTGCTGCCGTGCGGGAGGGGTGACGGGGGCGTGCGCGACCGGCGGCCCGGGGTTCTCCGGGAGCCGGTCCGCGAGGAAGCCGTAGGTCCGCTTCAGATCGGGGTCGGTCAGGGAGTGCCACCAGCGGTCGACGCCGTACCAGCCGGGGGCGGCCAGTGCCCCGCCGTGGTGCCGGACGGACAGCCCGGCGGCGAGCACCGCGAACCGCAGCCGCTCCGCCAGCGGCCAGCCGCCGAGCGAGGCGGTGACGAACGCGGCGCCGAAGACGTCTCCGGCACCGGTCGCGTCCAGTACCTCGACGTCGAGGGCGGGCACGTCGGCGTACTCGCCGGTCGTCTGGTCGACAGCCATCGCGCCGTCCCCGCCCCGGGTGACCACCGCGACCGGCACCAGCTCGGACAGCGTGCCGAGCGCGGCCACCGCGCTGTCCGTGCGGGTGTAGGCCATGGCCTCCGTCTCGTTCGGGAGGAAGGCGTGGCAGAGCGCGAGCTGGTCCAGGAGGGCCGTCGACCACTCCTGGCTGGGGTCCCAGCCGACGTCCGCGTAGATCTGCGTGCCGCCCGCGGCGGCCTTGGCGAGCCAGTCGCGCGGCTGCGCCTCGAGGTGCACCAGGGCGGTACGCGCCGCGGGCGGGTCGCCCACCAGCACGTCCTGCGAGTACGGGGGCTCCTGGCCGTGGGTGACCAGGGCACGGTCCGTGCCGTGGGCCAGGGCGACGGTGACCGGGGTGGGCCAGCCGTCGGCCGTACGGGAGAGCGAGAGGTCGACGTCCTCCTGGTCGCACAGGATGTCCCGGCAGCACTCGCCGTAGAGGTCGTCGCCGAACACGGTGGCCAGCGAGGTGCGCAGGCCGAAGCGGCTGGCCGCCACCGCCAGGTTGGCGATGCCGCCCGGGCCGCAGCCCATGCCCGTAGTCCAGATCTCCTCGCCCGGGGTCGGGGGCTTGCCGAGCCCCGTGAGGACGAGGTCGTAGAAGAGCAGCCCGGTCAGCAGCACATCGGGCCGGTCGTCGTCCACGGAGGGGTCCTCTCGTTCGGAAGCGTTCGAGGAGCCCACCCCGCGAGCTCGTCAAAACTCTTCATTTCGGTGACCGGAATCGTGCGCCGCTCGGGGAGATTGGTCAATACCCGAGCAGAAGTGAGCATGGAAATGATTGAGGATGACGAGTACTGTTCACGCCGTGCTGGCAGAACGACGACACCAACTCATCCTGCGGGCCCTGCGCTCCGGCGGGCCCGCGTCCGTGACCGACCTCTCGGAGCAACTCGGCGTGAGTCCCGCCACAATCAGGCGTGACCTGGTCAAACTGGAAGAAGACGGGCTGCTCACCCGTGTCCACGGCGGCGCCGTGGTCGAGGAGGGCGACCAGCCCTTCGCCGAGGTCGCCGAGGTGCGCGTGGCCGAGAAGGACGCCATAGCCGAGCGCGCTGCGGCCATGGTCAGGGACGGCCAGTCGGTGCTGCTGGACATCGGGACCACGGCCTACCGTCTGGCCCGGCAGTTGCACGGCCGCCGGCTCACCGTGATCACCAGCAACCTGGTGGTCTACGAGGAGCTCGCCGACGACGAGGGCATCGAGCTGGTCCTGCTCGGCGGCATGGTCCGCCGCGAGTACCGCTCCCTGGTCGGCTTCCTCACCGAGGACAACCTGCGCCAGCTGCACGCCGACTGGCTCTTCCTCGGCACCAGCGGCGTGCGGCCCGGCGGGCAGGTCATGGACACGACGGTCGTGGAGGTGCCGGTCAAGCGCGCGATGATCAAGGCGGGCGAGAAGGTCGTGCTGCTGGCCGACGCGGCGAAGTTCCCGGGGCACGGGATGGCGAAGGTCTGCGGTCCCGAGGAGCTGGACGTGGTGGTGACGAACGAGCCGGTCGACACGGCGACGCGGTCCTCCCTCCAGGAGGCAGGAGTCGAGGTCGTCGTGACGGGAAGGGTGCAGGCGTGAAGCTGACGATTCTGGGCGGCGGAGGATTCCGCGTGCCGCTGGTGTACGGGGCGCTCCTCCAGGACCACGCCGAGGGCCGGGTGACGCACGTCGTCCTGCACGATCTGGATCCCGCGAGACTGTCCGCGGTGACGCGCGTCCTCGCCGAGCAGGCGGCCCGAGTCCCCGACGCGCCCGAGGTGAGCGCCACCACCGATCTGGACGAGGCCCTGCGCGGCGCCGACTTCGTGTTCTCCGCGATCCGCGTCGGCGGCCTGGAGGGCAGGGCGAACGACGAGCGGGTGGCCCTGGACCAGGGCGTCCTCGGCCAGGAGACGGTCGGCGCGGGCGGCATCGCCTACGGCCTGCGCACCGTCCCGGTCGCCGTCGACATCGCCCGGCGGGTCGCCCGCCTGGCGCCGGACGCCTGGGTCATCAACTTCACCAACCCGGCCGGCCTCGTCACCGAGGCCATGTCCCGCCACCTCGGCGACCGCGTCATCGGCATCTGCGACTCCCCGGTCGGCCTCGGCCGCCGCATCGCCCGGGTGCTCGGCGCGAACCCGAAGGAGGCCTGGATCGACTACGTCGGCCTCAACCACCTCGGCTGGGTGCGCGGCCTGCGCGTCGCCGGCCGCGACGAGCTCCCGCGCCTGCTCGCCGACCCGGACCTGCTCGGCTCCTTCGAGGAGGGCAAGCTCTTCGGCGTCGACTGGCTCCGGTCCCTGGGCGCGATCCCCAACGAATACCTGCACTACTACTACTTCAACCGGGAAGCCGTCCGCGCCTACCAGCAGGCCGAGAAGACCCGCGGCGCCTTCCTGCACGACCAGCAGGCCCGCTTCTACGCCGAGATGCGCAACCCGGACGCCCCCGCGTGGAAGGTCTGGGACCGCACCCGCGCCGAGCGCGAGGCCACCTACATGGCCGAGAACCGGGAGACCGCCGGCGCCGGCGAACGCGACGAGGACGACCTGTCCGGCGGCTACGAGAAGGTGGCCCTCGCCCTGATGCGGGCGATCGCCCTGGACGAGCGCACGACCCTGATCCTCAACGTCCGCAACCAGCGCACCCTGTCGGTCCTGGACACGGACGCCGTCATCGAGGTCCCTTGCCTCGTCGACGCCAACGGCGCCCACCCCGTCACCGTCGACCCGCTGCCCGACCACGCCACCGGCCTGGTCTGCGCGGTCAAGGCGGTCGAGCGCGAGGTGTTGGCCGCGGCCGACTCGGGCTCCCGCGCGAGTGCCGTGAAGGCCTTCGCGCTGCACCCGCTCGTCGACTCCGTCAATGTGGCCCGCAGGCTGGTCGAGGGTTACTCCGAGGTCCACCCCGGCCTGGCGTACCTTAGGTGAACGCCGCTCGGTAAGCGCTTTCCCCCACCGCTTCCCGCCTGCTCGCTCTTCCCGCTTCCTGGAGACATCTCATGCATGACGAAAGCCGCCGGATCGAGGAGCGCGTGCAGCGCCTTCACGACCAGCGCATCAAGGCCGCGATCTACGCGGCCACCGTCCCCTTCGAGGTGGAGGCCTGGCAGGCTCCCGGGGAGCCGGTCCCGTTCGAGGAGGCCGCCGCCGCCCCGTACGCGCCCTTCGCGATGGGCACCCCCTGGGGCCCGCCCTGGGGCACCACCTGGTTCCGCATGCGCGGACAGGTCCCCGAGGAGTGGGCGGGCCGCCGCGTCGAGGCGGTCATCGACCTCGGATTCGTGGGCGACTGGCCCGGCAACCAGGCCGAGGCCCTGGTGCACCTCACGGACGGCACCCCGCTGAAGGCCGTCAACCCGCTCAACCAGTACGTGGCGATCGCCAACCCGGCGACGGGCGGCGAGACGGTCGAGTACCTGGTCGAGGCCGCCTCCAACCCGGACATCCTCGCCGACAACTTCTCGAAGACCACTCCGCTCGGCGACATCCTCACCGCAGGCGACAAGCCGCTCTACACCTTCCGCAGCGCCGACATCGCCATCCTCGACGAGGAGGTCTGGCACCTCGACCTCGACGTCCAGGTGCTGCGCGAGCTGATGCTGGAGCTCGGTGAGCACGACCCGCGCCGGCACGAGATCGCGCACGCGCTCGACCGGGCGATGGACCTGCTGGACCTGGACGACGTCTCCGGCTCGGCATCGGCCGTTCGCGAGGCGCTGAAGCCGGTCCTGTCCCGCCCCGCGCACGCCAGCGCGCACACCGTCTCCGGCGTCGGCCACGCCCACATCGACTCGGCCTGGCTCTGGCCGATCCGGGAGACCAAGCGCAAGACGTCCCGCACGTTCTCGAACGTCACGTCCCTGGCCGACGAGTACGACGACTTCATCTTCGCCTGCTCCCAGGCCCAGCAGTACGAGTGGGTCCGCGACAACTACCCCAAGGTCTGGGCCCGCATCCAGGAGTCGGTCAAGAAGGGCCAGTGGGCGCCGGTCGGCGGCATGTGGGTCGAGTCCGACGGCAACCTGCCCGGCGGCGAGGCCGTCGCCCGCCAGTTCATCCACGGCAAGCGGTTCTTCATCGAGCACTTCGGCATCGAGACCAAGGGCGTGTGGCTGCCGGACTCCTTCGGCTACAACGCGGCCTACCCGCAGATCGCCAAGCTCGCCGGCAACGAGTGGTTCCTCACCCAGAAGATCTCCTGGAACCAGACCAACAAGTTCCCCCACCACACCTTCTGGTGGGAGGGCATCGACGGCACCCGCATCTTCACCCACTTCCCGCCGGTAGACACCTACAACGCCCGCTTCAGCGGCGAGGAGATGTCCCGCGCGGTCCGCAACTACCAGGAGAAGGGCGGCGCCAGCCGCTCCCTGGCCCCCTTCGGCTGGGGCGACGGCGGTGGCGGCCCCACCCGCGAGATCATGGAACGCGCCCGCCGGCTGGCGGACCTGGAGGGCTCCGCGAAGGTCGTCGTCGAACACCCCGACGAGTTCTTCGCCAAGGCCCGCGAGGAGTACCCGGACGCGCCCGTCTGGGTCGGCGAGCTCTACCTGGAGCTGCACCGCGCCACCTACACCTCCCAGGCCCGCACCAAGCAGGGCAACCGCCGCTCCGAGCACCTCCTGCGCGAGGCCGAGCTGTGGGCGACCACGGCGGCCCTGCACGCGCCGGGCTACACGTACCCGCACGAGAAGCTGGACCGGCTCTGGAAGACGGTGCTGCTGCACCAGTTCCACGACATCCTGCCCGGCTCGTCGATCGCCTGGGTCCACCGGGAGGCCGAGGCCGAGTACGCCCGAGTGGCCCGCGAACTCCAGGCGCTGACGGCCGATGCCCTCACGGCCCTCGGCGCCGGCGGGACCCGCGTCTTCAACACCAGCCCCTACGACCGCGCCGAGGTGGTCCGCACCGCCGACGGCGCACCGGTGTACGTGGAGGTGCCCGCGAGCGGCTCCGCGCCCCTCGCCGACGCCGAGCCTCCGCAGCCGGTGACGGTGAGCGGCCGGGTGCTCGACAACGGGCTGGTCCGCGTCGAGGTGGCCGAGGACGGCACCCTGTCGTCCGTCCGCGACCTGCGCGCGAACCGCGAGGTCCTGGCCGACCCGGGCAACCTGCTGCGCCTGCACACCGACCTGCCCAACTACTGGGACGCCTGGGACATCGACAAGCACTACAAGAACCGCTACACGGACCTCCTCGACGCCTCGTCCGTCACGGTCGTCGAGCAGGACGCGCTGGTCGGCGCCATCCGCGTCGAGCGGGGCTTCGGCAAGGGCTCCAAGATCACCCAGACGATCACCGTCCGCGCCGGCAGCCCCCGGATCGACATCGAGACGGACATCGACTGGCACGAGACCGAGAAGATCCTCAAGGCGGCCTTCCCGATCGACATCCGCGCCCCGCACTCCTCCGCCGAGATCCAGTTCGGCCACATCCAGCGCCCCACGCACACCAACACCAGCTGGGAGGCGGCCCGCTTCGAGGTCTCCGGCCACCGCTGGGTGCACATCGGCGAACCCGGCTACGGCGTCGCGGTCATCAACGACTCGACGTACGGCCACGACGTCTCCCGCACGGTCCGCGAGGACGGCGGCACCACGACCACCGTCCGCCTCAGCCTGGTCCGCGCCCCGCGCATCCCGGACCCCGACGCCGACCAGGGCCGGCACCGCTTCACCTACGCGCTGCTGCCCGGCGCGACCATCGAGGACGCCGTCGCCGAAGGCTACGCCCTCAACCTCCCGCTCCGGGTGGCCGACGCGGCGGGCGCCCCCGCACCGGTCGTCTCCACCGAGGGCGACGGCGTGACCGTGGAGGCGGTCAAGCTCGCCGACGACGCGTCGGGCGACGTCGTCGTACGGCTCTACGAGTCCCGCGGCGGCCGGGCCCGGGGCGTCCTGCGCACCGGCTTCCCCCTCGCCGGCGCGCAGATCACCGACCTGCTGGAGCGACCGCTGGAGGAAGCGCCCGTGGACGGCGACGGCGCCGTCCCCGTGGAACTGCGGCCCTTCCAGATCCTGACACTCCGTCTGCGCAGGGGCTGACGCATGGCCATGCAACCCTGGTTCACCGACGCCAAGCTCGGGATCTTCATCCACTGGGGCATCTACGCCGTCGACGGCGTCCAGGAGTCCTGGTCGTTCTACGACGACATCGTCCCCTACGACCAGTACATGTCCCAGTTCGACCGCTTCACGGCCGCCCGCTACGACCCGCGCGACTGGGCGAGGCTCTTCGCGCGGGCCGGAGCGAAGTACGCCGTGCTGACCAGCCGCCACCACGACGGCGTCGCCCTGTGGGACACGGCGTACGGCGACCTGAACGTGGGCCGCGACCTGATCGGCGGCTACGCCGACGCCCTGCGCGAGCAGGGCCTCAAGGTCGGGCTCTACTACTCGCACTCGGACTGGAGCCACCCCGACTACGCCTCCACCCGCAAGCCGGGCCGCCCGCCGGAGCTGGAGGACAACCGCTACTCGGAGGTCGCCGCCGAGGACGAGGACCTTCAGGCCTGGGAGAGGTTCCTCGCCTACCGGGACGGCCAGATCCGCGAACTGACCTCCCGCTACAAGCCCGACCTGCTGTGGTTCGACGGCGAGTGGGACCGCAGCGAGGAGCAGTGGCGTATCCCCGAACTCGCCGCCCTCATCCGCTCCGAGGTACCGGACGTCGTCTTCAACGCCCGCATGCTCTCCCAGGGCGACTACGCGACGCCGGAACAGGGCGCCCCGGTCGTCCCGCCCGAGGGCCCCTGGGAGCTGTGCCTGACGATCAACGACTCCTGGGGCCACCAGCACCACGACCACAACCACAAGTCGGTCGATCAGCTCATCCGCTACTTCACCGAGACCATCGGCGGCGGAGGCAACCTGCTGCTCAGCGTCGGCCCGCGGGAAGACGGCACGATCCCGGCCGAGCAGGCGGAGCGGCTGGAAGGGCTCGGCGACTGGATCGCCAGGCACGCGGAAGCGGTGTACGGCACCGAACGGGGACTCCCGCCGGGCCACCACTACGGACCGAGCACCCTCTCCAAGGACCGCCGCACGCTCTACCTGATCCTCTTCGACGCCCCACGCGCCGAGATCAACGTGCGCGGCCTCCTCGGAAAGGTCCGCAGGGTCTCGGTGCTCGGCAGCGGCACGGAACTGGCCCACCGGGTCACCGGCGGCCTCCACGAGACACCGGGCGTCCTCTGGATCGAGCCTCCCGCCGCGCCGGACCTCGACCCGCACGCCACGGTGCTGGCCGTGGAACTGGAAGGGGAACTGGAGCTGTACCGCGGAGCCGGCCGATTCTGACGAAAGTTTAAGAAACCGGTAAGCGGCCTGCTCACGGGCGGTATGTGGACGCCCGTGAGCACGCCGGTTCGCCTTCGGGACACCTGAAGTTCGCCCGTTCCCCCTGGGATGCGGAACGCACAACGCGAACGAAAGGTGTCACCGTGCGAGACCCGCGTATGGCTGCGATCGGCAAGGGCCTGAAGCGTCGCGGAAGGCTGGTGATGCAGGCGGTCAGTCCACCGCGCCGGAACGCGGCCAGTCCACCGCGCCGGAACCTCGACGCCATCCCCGCCCCCCGCCCGGCGGCCGACACCTACACCGCCCCGCCCGCGCCCCGGCTGGTGGACTCGCCGGTCTTCGTCCTGTCGTCGGTGCGCTCCGGGTCGACCCTGCTGCGCGTCCTGCTCAACAGCCACAGCCGTATCCGCGCCCCGCACGAGATGCACCTGCGCACGGTGCACGTCAACCTCTCCCGCGACTTCACCGCGGACGCCATGCGGGCGCTCCACCTCGACAAGGACGAGCTGGAACACGTGCTGTGGGACCGGGTGCTGCACCTGGAACTCAGCCGCAGCGGCAAGGACGTCATCGTCGACAAGACCCCGCCGAACACCCTCATCTGGCCCCGCCTGCGGCGATGTTGGCCCAACGCCCGCTACATCCTGTTGCTGCGCCACCCCGGCGCGGTCGTCACGTCCCTCACCGCCCGGCGCGCCGACCCCGATCACGAAGCCGTCCGCGCCGAGGTCCTCGACTACAGCGAGAAGCTGGAGGAGGCCCGCCTGAACCTCGACCCCCATGTGATCACCTACGAGGAGCTCACCGCCGAGCCGGAGAAGGTCACCCGGGGCATCTGCGAGCACCTCGGCGTTCCGTGGGAGCCCGGCATGCTCGACTACGGCAGCAAGGACCACGGCACCTTCCGCCCCCAGCTCGGCGACTGGTCCAGCACGATCAAGTCCGGCCGCATCCAGTCGGCCCGCTCCGCCGCCCCGGACGTCGAACTCCCCCCACGCCTGAGGGAACTGGCCCAGGCGTGGGGGTACAGGGACTAGAGGAGTACAGGGGCTAGAGAGGCAGGGCCCCGACCGTGGCCTGCGGGGCCGCCGCCTCGACGGAGTCGGCCGGCACCGCGGGCAGCGGCTGCTGCTCCGCCGCCTCCGGCCGCTGGTGCGGCAGCGACACCGGCCGCAGCGGACGCGGCCCCGACACCACCGTGTAGTCCTGGCCCAGGAACGGCGGGACCACCTCGCCCGGGTCCTCGCCGAGCGCCAGCTGGACGGCGGCCCAGGGCGCGTTGACACCGCACAGGGAAAGCTGGTGCAGGCCGCCGGCCGGGCGGGTGTTGACGTCCATCAGGACCGGCCGGTCGCCGAACATCCGGAACTGGATGTTGGACAGGTAGTGCAGGCCGAAGCCCTCCGCGATCAGCCGGGCGGGCTCCAGCCACTGCTCGTGCAGCGTGAAGCCCCGGCGGCGGCCGTTCTTGGTGCGGCCGATGGCCAGCCGGACCCGGTTGTCCGGACCGGTCAGGCAGTCCACCGACACCTCGGGCTGCTCCAGGCGCGGCATCACCAGCCAGTCGACCGGCTCCTCGGCCCGACGCAGCGCCTCCAGCACCAGGTCGAGCGGCACGTACGGGCTCGGGAAGCCGCTCAGGTGCATCAGCGAGAAGGGCGAGCGCGTGATCACGCGGAAGCCCACCCCGCCCGCCCCGGACGCCGGCTTGAAGCACGCCTTGTGCCCGGCGTCCTCCAACTCCTCGACGGCCGCGACGAGTTCGTCACTCGACCGGACCCGCCACCACGGCGGCACCGGCACGCCGATCGCCTGGACCGCCTCGTAGGCGATCACCTTGTCCTGGAAGACGGCCACCGCCTCGGGCGGCGGTGCCAGCAAAGCCGTGCCGACCGCCTCGAAGTCGGCGCGGTGCGCCACGATCGCCGACTGGTGCAGCCGGGGCACGAACACGTCGATACCGCGCCGCGCGCACTGGTCCAGCGCGTACTCGACGTACCCGGCGGGGGAGAGGTTCTCGGGCTCCAGCTCGGCGGTGTCGGCGGCGGCCAGCACGGGGGAGTCGGGATCGCCGTGCGTGGCATGGATCTCGACGGCCCGGTCGCTGGGATTTCTCCGCAGCTGATCCATGAAGAACACGTTCTCCGCGTACGTGCGGTTGAGCCAGACGCGTACGCGAGAGACCATGCAGGCCGCCTTTCACGGTTCGCGGGCAGGGCTCAGCAGCCCGTGCCCGGGCAGGATGAATGGAGGGTCACCAAACCGCCCCTGTGAGAGGGAAGTTCTTAGCGGTGGTGTTGGGGCAGATCATACGGCTTCGGCGGGCCGTGTCGTGCAACGCGCGGGTTACGGATTCACGACCATGACCGTCCGGCCGCCCTTGTCCCCCCGCCCGCGGATGTGATCTCTTGGTGGCGTTCGCGTTCGGGCGTGAAGAGGGGGCGAGAGGTGACGTCGACGGCCGGTGGCGCCGCACGACTACTGGCCATCAGCGATCTGCACATCGGCTACCGGGAGAACCGCGCCCTGGTCGAGCGGATGCGGCCCGGGACGGACGACGACTGGCTGCTCGTGGCCGGGGACGTCGCCGAGACCGTGGCCGACGTCCGCTGGGCCCTCGAGACGCTCGCCGGCCGCTTCCGCAAGGTCGTGTGGGTGCCCGGGAACCACGAGCTGTGGACCCATCCGAGCGACCCCGTCACCCTGCGCGGCGTCGCCCGGTACGACCATCTGGTCGAGCTGTGCCGGGACCTCGGCGTGACGACACCAGAGGATCCCTACCCGGTCTGGGACGGGCCCGGCGGCCCCGTGGCCGTCGCACCGCTGTTCCTGCTGTACGACTACTCGTTCCTGCCGGCCGGGTGCGCGACCAAGGAGCAGGGCCTGGAGTACGCCCAGGGCACGGGGATCGTGTGCACCGACGAGCACCTGCTGCACCCCGACCCGTACCCGAGCCGGGAGGCCTGGTGCCGGGCCCGGGTCGCCGAGTCGGAACGCAGACTCGCCGAGTTGCCCGAGGACCTGCCCGTGATCCCCGTCAACCACTACCCGCTGCACCGCCACCCGATGGACGTGCTGTGGCACCCCGAGTTCGCCATGTGGTGCGGCACCGGTCTGACCGCCGACTGGCACCGCAGGTTCCGTGTCCACACGATGGTCTACGGCCATCTGCACATCCCGCGCACCACCTGGCACGAGGGCGTGCGCTTCGAGGAGGTGTCGGTGGGTTACCCCCGCGAGTGGCGCAAGCGGTCCGGGGAGCCGGGGCGGCTGCGGCGCATCCTGCCGGGGGAGGGGGAGGAGCTGTGATGCAAGATCTGCTGCCACAGACCGTCGTCACGGTGGAGGCATACGCCCACGAGAGCGTGGACGCCCCGCTGTACCCCGAGGAGGCGGCGCTCGTGGCGCGGGCGGTCGCCAAGCGGCGCCGGGAGTTCGCCGTCGTCCGCTCCTGTGCCCGCCGTGCCATGGAGAAGCTCGGCATGCCGCCGCAGCCGGTCCTGCCCGGGGAACGCGGCGCCCCGCGCTGGCCTGCCGGCCTGGTCGGCAGCATGACCCACTGCGACGGCTACTGCGCCGCCGCCCTGGTCCGTGCCACCGACCTCGCCTCCCTCGGCATCGACGCCGAGGCCCATGGGCCGCTGCCCGAGGGCGTCCTGCCCGCCGTGGCCCTCCCGGCCGAGGCCGAGCGCCTGCGACGGCTGGCCGCACAGCGCCCCGACGTCCACTGGGACCGGCTGCTGTTCAGCGCGAAGGAGTCCGTCTACAAGGCGTGGTTCCCCCTCACCGGCAAGTGGCTGGACTTCACGGAGGCCGACATCGAGATCTCCGCCGACCCCGGCGAACACCTGCGCGGCACCTTCCGCGCCACACTCCTCGTCCCCGGCCCGCGGGTCGGCGACCGCCGCCTCGGCCATTTCGACGGCCACTGGACCGCCGACCGGGGCCTGGTCGCGACGGCGGTCGCAGTACCGCACGACTGAGCCCGCCGAGCGGCGGGGCGGGCCTGCGAACCTCGACTCTCGGCGCCCCTACCCACCGTCGCTCCGGCGCCCGGTCGGCCCTCCCCGGCCGCCGGCCCAGGCCGCCGGCTGCCGGGCTGAGGCTTCCGGCTGCTGGCTGTCGGCTGAAGTCTCCGGGTGCTCGCTGTCGGCTCAGGGCCTGGCCGCCCCGTATCGGCTGAGGTTTCCCGTCACCGGCCGTCGGCTCAGGCCCACGCCGTCCGTAGTTGGTTCGGGCCTCAGCCTGCGGCTGTCGGCTGAGGCTCCCGTACCCGGCCGCCGGCTCAGGTCCCTCGGCGCCCGCTGTTGGTTCGGACGCCAGCCATCGGCTGTCGGCTGCAGCCCCCCGTCATCGGTCGCTGGCCCAGGTCCCCGCCAGCGGCGACCGGCCCACGTCTCCGCCAGTGGCCGTCGGCTGGGGCCCCGTCATCGGTCGTTGGCCCAGGTCCCCGTCAGCGGTGACCGGCCCACGTCTCCGCCAGTGGCCATCGGCTGGGTCCCCCTCGTCATCGGCCACTGGCCCAGATCCCCGCCAGCGGCCGAACGCCCCACGTCTGCGCCAGCGGCCGCACGCCCCACGTCTCCGCCAGCGGCCCGCACGCTTGGGCCTCTCGTCACCGGCCGCCGCTCAGGTCGTCACCGGCCGCCGGCTCAGGGCCCCGGCTCCGGGCACCAGTTCTGGAGCAGCCGGAAGAATTCCTCCTCGTTGCCGGTCAGGCCCGCTCGTTCGAGGGCCTCTTCCGCCTCGGCGAGGACGCCGGGCGGGACGACCGGGGGCCGGTGAGAGCCGCGCGGGTCCGTCTCCAGGTCGAAGGCGGCCCGGACGGTGTGCAGCAGGCGCAGGTAGGCCTGGACGGCGGTGCGTTCGCGGTCGGTCAGTACGGCGGTGGGCATCGGTCGGCTCTCCCCGTGTGTCGGAGTCATCGGTCACGCCCCGCACACAAGGGGCGCACCTCCAGCTTGCCGTCCACCACTGACAATCCGGCCCCGCAGCCCGCCGGTTCGCCCGCTCGGCGGAGGGGAAACCGCGCCTCGACCCGGCGTACCGCCTGTCAGCCCTGCGGCCCCGGGTACCCCAGCGACGCCTCGATCCGTCCCGCCAGATGGTCCCGCTGCACCGGCCCCCGCGACGACGAACCCGCCAGCCAGGCCCGGCACTTGCTGGCCAGCAGCAGGCCGAAGCTCTCGGCCTCCTTCTCGTCGTCGAGGTCGAAGCGGGTGCGCGCGGCGACCTTGTGCACCGTCGCCTGGAGGTCGGCGTCGTCGTGGAGCAGCCGGGCCGCGACGGCGGCGCCCTCGACGTGGTGGGAGCAGTGTCCCGCCTTCATGTGCCACAGCTCGTGCCCCAGGATCACCAACTGGTGGTCGGGAGCCGTGCGTTCCTCGATCACGACGAGGTCCTGCTCGGCCATGTCGAGCCACAGCCCGCTCGCGGTCCCGGGCGGGAAGGCGGCCGTGCGGAAGTGGACGGGGCGGCCCCGGCGTCTGCTCATGGCGTTGCAGAGGGCGGCGTACAGCTCGTCGGGCCGCGCCGGTGCGGGGAGGGTCAGCTCCGCGACCAGTTCACCGCACAGGCGGCGCATTTCCTTACCGATGCCCACAGTTCTCCCCACGGTCACGACTCGGGCCGCTTGACGCTCTCCAGGAGCATGTCCAGCCACTCCGCCACCTTGTCGCGGTGCTGGTCGGTGGGCAGCTGCGCGGCCCGCCAGGCGATGCCCCGCACGCCGTGGTCCTGCAACAGCCGCTCCAGCGGGTCGTCGGCCGCCGCGGCCGCCTCCCGCTCGCGGTCGGCGAGCTTCTGGAGCAGTTCCTGCTCGGTGTGCTGGAGGGCGCTCAGCAGCGCCTCGGGGTCCTCGGCCGTGAGGAAACCGGCATGCACCCGGAAGAACCGCTGGAGGGCGTCGCAGTGCTCCATGGTCGGCCGCCGGTCGCCGTTGATGAGGGCGCCGGCCTGCTGCCGGGACATGCCCGCTCCGTCGGCGATCTCCTGCTGGGTGTACTTGCGGCCGTTGGGCTTGAGCCGGGTCCGGCGCAGCAGGTCCAGGCGCTGGAGGAAGCGGGCCTGGACATCGGGTTCGCCCGCCGGCCTGCCGCCGAGCAGGGCCTTGACCACGGGCTCCGGGACTCCGGAGGCGACGGACAGCCGGCCGATGTCGAAGACCTCGGCGTGCGGCACGCCGAGCCGGTCGGCGAGGGCGGTGACACGGGAGACGACGGCCGCCAGCACGGCCGTCGGCGTGGCGCCCGGACCTTCGACGAAGCCACCCGTCACCGACAGATCTCCTACGTCTCTCACAGGCTTCTCACAAGTGGATGCCGTGACCTACCCCGGCGTTAACTTCCCGGAGCGTAGCGGGTGGTTCGAACTCACATCCAGGTCTCGCCACAACTGTGGCCAATTTCAGCCGTCAACAGGCATAAAATGCCACGATAGTTGACACGCCTCAACTCGGGGCAGCAGGATCGGGGCGCCGCGTCAAGGCCGCACAGGCAAGAGGGGTGACCTCCCGATGGCATATCAGGCAGGAGGGCAGCGGCCGGCACCGCGGCCCGTCCCCGGGACTTCCGATGTCCAGGCCTACCTGGGGGACTACGCCGGGCTCCTGGAGGCCGTCTCCTTCCCTTCGCTCGTCGTCGACCGTTCCTGGGACGTCCTGCTGACCAACAGCGCCTTCCGGTCACTTTTCGGTGGCGTCGGTCCGCACCCGACGGCCATGCCGGGCGACAACTTCCTCAGGTTCGTGCTGTTCCACCCCGACGCTCCCACGGTGCTCGGCGAGCACGAGGCGAGCTGGTGCCTGCCGATGCTCGCGGACTTCGCGCGGACCGTGGAGAGCCACGGCCCCGACCACGGCCTCCAGGCCATCCGCCGCGACATCGCCCAGGACCCCATCATGGAGGCCGCCTACCGGCACGGCCTGCCGCACTGGATCCGCTCGGTCGGCGAGAGCGCCGTCGAGCAGGACGGCGCCGTACGGCCGCTGCTGCACCCGGATCCGCGCTGGGGCGCCACCGACTGCCGGATCGTCGTCGAGACGTCCAGAACGCTCGAAGAACTGGGCTGCACCCGGCTCACCTTCGCGCTGCGCGACGCCCGCCGTACCCCGTCCCGGGACCGCCGGACACGCCGTACCGCCTCCCATCTGAGGGTCGTCCCCGCGGCCGACTGAGTCCCGCCGGGTTCCCCGTCACCACAGCACCACATCACCGGTGTCCGCCCCATTCCCAGGCAGTGTGGTGTGTGACATAGTACTGACGTGATCGAGTCGCTGACCTGCGATGTCGTGGTGGTCGGGGCCGGAGTCGTGGGCGCCGCCTGCGCCCTGTACGCGGCCCGCGCGGGCCTGGACACCGTCGTGGTGGACCGGGGCCCGGTGGCCGGCGGCACGACCGGCGCGGGGGAGGGCAACCTCCTCGTCTCCGACAAGGAACCCGGCCCCGAGCTCGACCTGGCGCTGCTGTCCGCCCGGCTGTGGGCCGAACTGGCCCGGGAGGGGCTGGGGAAGGCGGTCGAGTACGAGGCCAAGGGCGGGCTCGTCGTCGCCGGCACCGGCGAGGCGCTGGCCGGGCTGGAGAGACTCGCCGCCGGGCAGCGCGCGGCCGGGGTCGAGGCGGTCCCGGTGCCGCCCGACCGGCTCCCCGACCTGGAGCCGTGTCTGGCCCCCGGCCTCGCGGGCGGCGTGCACTACCCGCAGGACGCCCAGGTGATGCCGGCCCTGGCGGCGGCCCACCTGCTGCGCGCCTCGAACGCCCGGCTGCTCACCGGCCGGGAGATGACCGGGGTGCTGCGCGGCCCCGACGGTGCGGTGCGGGGGCTGCGTACCGACCGGGGCGACATCCACGCCCCGGCCGTCGTCAACGCGGCCGGCACCTGGGGCGGCGAGGTGGCGGCCCGCGCCGGGGTGTCCCTGCCGGTGCTGCCCCGGCGCGGTTTCGTCCTGGTCACCGAGCCGCTGCCGCCCCGTATCCGGCACAAGGTGTACGCCGCCGACTACGTGGCCGACGTCGCCAGCGACTCGGCGGCCCTCCAGACCTCCCCGGTCGTCGAGGGCACCCCCGCCGGGCCGGTCCTCATCGGCGCCAGCCGCGAACGGGCCGGCTTCGACCGGTCGTTGTCGCTCCCGGCACTGCGGGCGCTGGCGGCGGGCGCGACGCGGCTCTTCCCGTTCCTCGCCGGAGTCCGGGCCGTGCGGACGTACGTGGGTTTCCGGCCGTATCTGCCCGACCATCTGCCCGCGATCGGCCCCGACCCTCGGGCGCCCGGACTGCTGCACGCCTGCGGGCACGAGGGCGCGGGCATCGGTCTCGCCACCGGCACCGGGCGGCTGATCGCCCAGGCGCTGACCGGGCGGACGCCCGATCTGGATCTCGTCCCGTTCCGGCCCGACCGCTTTCCCGAGGAGGCAGAGTGAACCCACTGGAGCTGGCGGAGGCCAGGCCCGGCCCCGCCTTCACGGTCATGTTCGACGGGCGGCCGGTCCGGGCGCTGCCGGGTCAGACAGTCGCCGCCGTGCTGTGGGCGTCGGGCGTCACCTCCTGGCGCACCACCCGGGGCGAGGGCCGTCCGCGCGGGGTGTTCTGCGGGATCGGCGTCTGCTTCGACTGCCTGGTGACCATCAACGACCGCCCCAACCAACGCGCTTGTCTGGTGCCGGTGCGGCCGGGTGACGTGATCGGCACGCAGCAGGGGACGGGCCATGCGGGGGCGGACGACGGGGAAGCGGACGACGGGGAAGCGGACGACGAAGGGGCGGACGACGGGGAAGCGGACGACGAGGGAGCGGACGACGGGGAAGCGGACGACGAGGGAGCGGACGACGGGGGAGACGGTCATGCGGGCTGAACTCGTCGTGATCGGCGCCGGACCGGCCGGCCTTGCCGCGTCACTCGCGGCGGCCGCGCGCGGCACCCGGGTCGTGCTCGTCGACGCGGCGACGGAGACCGGCGGGCAGTTCTACCGGCAGCCCGCCGCCGCTCTCGGGGCCGGGCGGCCCGAGGCGCTGCACCACCGGTGGCGGACCTGGGAGCGGCTGCGGGACGGCCTCGCCGCCAGGTCCGTACGCGTGCTGACCGATCACCATGTGTGGTGTGTGGAGCGGACGCCCGGCGGCTTCACCGTACACGCGCTGCTCGGCCCGGAGCAGGAGGAGCCGGCCGAGGTGCACGCCCGTGCCGTACTCCTGGCCACCGGCGGATACGAACACGTGCTGCCCTTCCCCGGCTGGACCCTCCCGGGTGTCGTCACCGCCGGAGGCGCCCAGGCCATGCTCAAGGGGGCGCTCGTGGCGCCGGGGCGCAGAGCCGTCGTGGCCGGGACCGGGCCGCTGCTGCTGCCCGTGGCGGCCGGGCTCGCGGCGGCCGGCGTCGAGGTCGCCGCGCTCGTCGAGTCCACCGGCCCCGGGCGCCTGGCCCGCCACGGCCGGGCCCTGGCCGGCAAGCTCCCCGAGGGCGCCGGATACGCCGCCCGGCTGTTGCGCCACCGCGTGCCCGTCCTGGCCCGCCACACCGTCGTCCGCGCCCACGGCGACGACCGGCTGACCGGCGTCACGGTCGCCGCTCTCGACACCGCCGGACGCGTCCGCCCCGGCACCGAACGGCACTTGCCCTGCGACACCCTGGCCGTCGGCCACGGCATGCTCCCGCACACCGACCTGGCGGAGGGCCTCGGCTGCGGCCTGGACGGGCTCGCGGTGGCCGTCGACGCCGAGCAGCGCACGGACGTACCCGGCGTGTGGGCGGCCGGGGAGTCCACCGGTATCGGCGGCGCGGCCCTCGCCCTCGCGGAGGGGCACATCGCCGGGTGCTCCGCCGCCGCCCACCTGCGCGGCACCGCCCCCGGCCCGGCCCCCGCCGCTCTCAAGGCCCGTACGAAACTCAGGCGTTCCGCGGCCGCCCTCGACGCCGCGTACGCGCCGCCCGCGCACTGGACCGAGCAGGTCACCGACGACACCGTCGTCTGCCGCTGCGAGGAGGTCACCGCCGGTGCCGTGCGCGACGCCCTGGACCTCGGAGCGGGAGACGAGCGCACCGTGAAGCTGCTGACCCGGGCCGGAATGGGCTGGTGCCAGGGCCGGATGTGCCAGGCCGCCGTCGCGGGTCTCGCCGGCTGTCCGCCCACCCCGTCCAGAAGGCCCTTCGCCCGTCCCGTACCGCTCGGCGTCCTCGCACGGCAACACACCCAGGAGGAACTGTCATGACCGACCACCGCCCCTGGCACGGCGTCCTCGTGGCCACCGCGCTCCCGCTGAACGACGACCTCTCCGTGAACTACGACAAGTACGCCGAGCACTGCGCCTGGCTGGTCGAGAACGGCTGCGACGGCGTCGTGCCGAACGGCTCCCTCGGCGAGTACCAGGTGCTCACCCCCGAGGAACGCGCCCGGGTCGTCGAGACGGCCGTCGCCGCCATCGGCGGGCAGCGCGTCATGCCCGGCGTCGCCGCGTACGGGTCCGCCGAGTCCCGGCGCTGGGCCGAGCAGGCGGGCGAGGCGGGCTGCCGGGCGGTCATGCTGCTGCCGCCGAACGCCTACCGCGCCGACGAGCGCTCCGTCCTCGCCCACTACGCCGAGGTCGCGAAGACGGGCCTGCCGGTCGTGGCGTACAACAACCCGATCGACACCAAGGTCGACCTCGTGCCCGAGCTGCTCGCCCGGCTGCACGGCGAGGGGTACATCCGGGCGGTGAAGGAGTTCTCCGGAGACGTCCGCCGGGCCTACCGCATCGCCGAGCTCGCCCCCGAACTCGACCTGCTGATCGGCGCGGACGACGTCCTTCTGGAGCTGGCCGTCGCGGGCGCCAAGGGCTGGGTGGCGGGCTACCCGAACGCGCTGCCGCAGGCCTCGGTCGAGCTGTACCACGCGGCCGTCGACGGCGACCTCGACACCGCGCGGTCCCTGTACCGGCAGCTGCATCCGCTGCTGCGGTGGGACTCGCGCGTGGAGTTCGTCCAGGCCATCAAACTGTCCATGGACCTCGTCGGCCGCCACGGCGGACCCTGCCGCCCGCCGCGCATGCCGCTGCTGCCCGAGCAGGAGGCCACTGTCCGAGCCGCCACCGAGAAGGCCGTAGCGGCCGGATTGGCGTAGGAATCATGCGCAGCAGACTCGTCCTGCACGCCGTCGACTCGCACACCGAGGGCATGCCGACCCGCGTCATCACCGGCGGCATCGGCACCATCCCCGGCGCCACCATGAACGAGCGGCGGCTGCACTTCCGCGAACACCGCGACGACATCAAGCAGTTGCTGATGAACGAACCGCGCGGTCACGCCGCCATGAGCGGCGCGATCCTCCAGCCGCCGACCCGGCCCGACTGCGACTGGGGCGTCGTCTACATCGAGGTCTCCGGCTATCTGCCGATGTGCGGGCACGGCACGATCGGCGTGGCGGCCGTGCTCGTCGAGACCGGCATGGTCGAGGTCGTCGAGCCGGTCACCACCATCCGGCTCGACACCCCGGCGGGACCGGTCGTCGCCGAGGTGGCCGTGGCGGACGGGGCCGCCAAGTCGGTCACCCTGCGGAACGTGCCCTCCTTCGCCGTCGGCCTCGACCGCAAGGCCACCCTCGCCGACGGCCGGACCGTGACGTACGACCTCGCCTTCGGCGGCAACTTCTACGCCATCCTGCCGCTGGAGCGGTTCGGCCTGCCCTTCGACCGGTCCCGCAAGGACGACATCCTCCGGGCCGGGCTGTCCCTCATGGCCGCCGTCAACGCCGAGGACCCGCCCGTCCACCCCGAGGACCCGTCCATCCACGGCCTCCACCACGTCTACCTGGCCGCCCCCGGCTCGACCGCCCGCCACTCGCGGCACGCCATGGCCATCCACCCCGGCTGGTTCGACCGCTCGCCGTGCGGCACGGGCACCAGCGCGCGCATGGCACAGTTGCACGCGCGCGGCGAACTCCCGCTGCACACCGAGTTCGTGAACGAGTCCTTCATCGGCACCCGGTTCACCGGCAGACTGCTCGGCACCACCGAGGTGGCCGGCCGCCCGGCCGTGCTGCCCAGCTTCACCGGACGCGCCTGGATCACCGGCACCGCCCAGTACCTGCTGGACCCCGAGGACCCGTTCCCGGCCGGGTTCGTCCTGTAAGCCGCACGCGTCCGACCACGAGAGGAACCCCGACCGTCATGGCCCCGCAGCACACCCCCGCCCTGCCCGTGCTGGGCAGCAGGAAACCCAGCCACCGGGAGCGGGTCGCGGACGCGCTGCGGGCCGCCCTGATCGCGGGCGAGCTGCTCCCCGGAGAGGTCTACTCGGCCCCCGGCCTCGCCGCCCGCTTCGGCGTCTCCGCCACCCCGGTGCGCGAGGCCATGCTCGACCTCGCCAAGGAAGGCCTCGTCGACACCGTGCCCAACAAGGGCTTCCGCGTCACCGCCGTCTCCGAGAAACAGCTCGACGAGTACACCCACATCCGCGCGCTGATCGAGATCCCCACCACGGCGGGCCTCGCTGCCACGGCCGACCCGGTCGCGCTGGAGGAACTCCGGCCGGTCGCACAGGAGATAGTCACCTCCGCCGCGGCCGGCGACCTCATCGCCTACGTCGAGGCCGACCTGCGCTTCCACCTCGGCCTGCTGGCCCTCGCCGGCAACGACCACCTCGTCGACGTCGTACGGGACCTCAGACGGCGCTCGCGCCTGTACGGCCTGACCGCGCTCGCCGAGCAGGGGCGGCTGGAAGCGTCGGCGGAGGAACACCTGGAAATCCTCGACGCGCTGCTCACCCAGGACGAGGAGGCCGTCCGGGCGGTGATGACCCGTCACCTGAGCCACGTCAGGGGCCTGTGGGCGAGTGCCGCCAAGGGGCGCGGGGAACTGCGCGACCAGCCCCCACGGCCTGCAGCCTCCAGAGGGCATGTAGGACCGAGCTCTTAGGAGGCGACGACCCCCTTCTTCGCGGCCTGGATCTGCTCGTACACATGCGTACGCAGCTCGGCGAAGCGCGGATCCACCCTCGTGTGCAACTGATCCCGCTCCACCGGCAGATCGACCTTCAGCTGCTCCCGGACGACGGTGGGGGACGCGGACAGCACGATCACCCGCTCCCCGAGGTAGACGGCCTCGTCGATGTCGTGGGTGACGAACAGGATCGTGATGCCGCGCTCCCGCCACAGCCCCCGGACCAGGTCCTCCAGATCGGCCCGGGTCTGCGCGTCCACCGCCGCGAACGGCTCGTCCATCAGCAGCACGCGGGGCTCGTACGCCAGCGCCCGGGCGATGGCGACCCGCTGCTGCATACCGCCGGACAGCTGCCAGGGATACGCCCCCACGGCGTCCGCCAGCCCCACCGACTCCAGCGCGTCGCGGACCAGTTCCCGGCGCCGTGCCTTGCCCAAGTCCTTTTGCCTCAGCGGAAGTTCGACGTTCTCGCCGACCCGCATCCAGGGGAAGAGGCTGCGCCCGTACTCCTGGAAGACGAACGCCATCCCGGGCGGGGGACCGCTCACCTTGCGCCCCTCCAGGAGCACTTCACCGCCGGTCGGCGTGAGCAGCCCTCCCACGCACTTCAGCAGCGTCGTCTTGCCGCAGCCCGACGGCCCGACGAGACAGACGAGTTCTCCGGCGCCGACGGTGAAGGTGAGGTCGCGGACCGCCTCCACACGCCGCCCCGACCCCTCGTAGACCTTCTTCAGACCCCGTACGTCGAGCATGGACCGCCCTTTCGAGAGGCTCACGGCGACCGCCGGGCCGAGGCGCGCAGACCGTGGTACCAGCCGAGCACCCGCCGCTCGACCCACTGGAAGACGACCGACAGCAGGAAGCCGAGCAGACCGAGCACGAGGATGCCGGTCCACATGTCCGGGATGGCGAAGCCGCGCTGGAACTGGACGATGGTGAAGCCGAGCCCGTTGCTCGCGGCGAACATCTCGCTGATCACCATGAGGATGATGCCGATGGACAGGGCCTGGCGCAGACCCGCGAAGATCTGCGGGCTGGCCGACCGCAGCACCAGCTTCCTGAGCCGCGCCACGCCCGTGATGCCGTACGAGCGCGCCGTCTCGGCCATCACCGGGTCCACCGCCCGCACGCCCTCGACCGTGTTGAGCAGGACGGGCCACACGCAGCCGGCCGCGATCACCGTGACCTTCATCGTGTCGCCGATCCCCGCGAACAGCATGATGACCGGCACCAGCACCGGCGGCGGCACCGCCCGCAGGAACTCCAGGACCGGCTCGCACACCGCCCGCACCCGCCGGTACGACCCGATGACCGTACCGAGCGCCACCCCCACGACCGCCGCCAGCGCGTAACCGCCCGCCAGCCGCAGCACGCTGGGCAGTACGTCACCCCGCAGGCGCTCCGCCGTCCACACGTCCGGGAAGGCCTCCAGGATCGTCCGCAAGGGCGGCCAGTACACGTCCGTACTGCCGGCGGACGCCACCCACCAGACCGTGACCAGGAGGGCCGGCAGGGCGACGGCGAACACCAGCCGCAGCAGCGGACGCCTCACACCGCCACCTCCCCGCGCACCGACTGGTGCCAGGCCAGCGCCCGCCGCTCCACCGTGCGCGCGCCGACGTTGATCAGCAGACCCAGCAGCCCGGTCACCACGATCAGCGCGTACAACTCGGGCACGGCCTGCGAGGCCTGTGCCACCCCGATGCGCCTGCCCAGCCCCGGTGCCCCGATGACGAGTTCGGAGGTGATGGCGAGGATCAGCGCGACCGCCGCCGCCAGCCGGACGCCGGTCATGACGTACGGCAGCGCGGTCGGCCACAGCACGTGCCGGATCCGGGCCCAGGCACCGAGGCCGTACGACCGCGCCGTCTCGTCGGCGACGGGGTCGACGTCCTGGACGCCGTACAGGACCTGGATCAGGACCTGCCAGAACGACGCGTAGACGACGAGGAGGAGTACCGAGCGCAGTTCGGTGCCGTACAGCAGCACCGCCAGCGGGATCAGCGCGACCGACGGGATCGGGCGCAGGAACTCGATCGTCGAGGCCGTCACCGCCCGCAGATACGGCACGACGGAGATCAGCACGCCCACCACGATCCCCGCGCAGGACGCGATCGCCAGGCCCAGCGCCCAGCCGGTGAGCGTGTCGCCGAGCGCCGTCCAGAAGGCCGAGTCCGCCGTCTCGTCCGCGAGCGCTTCGGCGATACGGCTGGTGGGTGGGAAGTAGGCCTCCTCGACCAGGCCGAGCCGCGGCACCGCCTCACCCAGGGCGAGAAAGGCGGCAAGTCCGGCCGCACCGAGTGCGGCGTTCACGCCCCTCATGCGTCGGCGTCCCTCACGGCAGCAGCTTGTCCAGATCCGGCGCCGACTTGAACAGGCCGTCGTCCTCACCGAGCTTCATCAGCGCTTCGATGGAGGCGCGGTTCGGCTCCGCCGGCCACTTGGGCAGGGTCACCTTCTCCAGCACCGCCGCCGGGATCTTCGTGTACGTGGTGACGATCTGGCGGGCCTCGTCCGGGTGGGCGTCGGCGTAGGCGAGGGACTCGGCGGTGGCCTTCCGGAACTTCTCGACCACCTCCGGGTTCTGCTGGGCGTACCGGGTCGAGGTGAAGTACAGCGCGACGGTGAGGTCGGGTGCCACGTCCACCAAGGGCGAGGCGATGACGCGTCCGCCCTGGCTCTTGACGGTGGCGAGGGCGGGCTCGACCACCTGGGCGGCGTCGATCTGCCCGCTGTCGAGGGCGGCCGGCATCTGGTCGAAGGCGAGCTCGACGAACTTCACCTTGTCCGGATCGCCGCCCGCCTTGCGCACCGACGCGCGTACGGACGTCTCGTTGATGTTCTTCAGAGTGTTGATGGCGACCCGCTTGCCCTCCAGGTCCTTCGGCGACCTGATCGGACTGTCCTCGCCCACGGTGATCGCGCTGAAGTCCTCGCCCTCGACACCGGTCGAGGCGATCGCGTTCGCGACGGCCTTGATCGGCACGTTGTTGGACTGGGCGATCATCAGCGACGTCACGTTGGAGAACCCGAACTGGAACTGACCGCTGGCCACACCGGGCACGACCGCCGCGCCGCCCTGCGCGGCGGTGAACTCCAGCTTCAGGCCCTGCTTTTCGAAGAAGCCCTTCTTCTGGCCGAGATAGAGCGGTGCCACATCGACGATGGGAATGAGCCCGACCTCGACGGTGGTCACTCCGCCGGACGAGGCGCCCGCGTCCGAGGTGTCACCGCCGTCGGACGAGCCGCAGGCCGCCGCGGTGAGCAGGACGGACACGGCCGCGAGACGGGTGAAGAGACGACGACGCAAGACTCCTCCTGTGGGACCGGCAGTGGTTCTCCGACAGGTTGTGCGCAGACAGCACGCTTGTGCTCAGCGAGAACGTATGGCCGTGTCCGCTCCATGGTCAATGCCCTTGCCGGCACCGCTCGTTGACATCACGAGATCCGCACTCCTAGCGTGCGCACAGCGCACGGTCGTACGTCACGCCGGAGGCCCAGGATGTCCGCTGAAGCCCGTGCACCGCATTTCGTCCGGTCCTTCGAGCGCGGCCTCGCCGTGATCCGCGCCTTCGACGCCGAGCATCCGGCGCTGACCCTCAGCGAGGTCGCGCGGGCCTGCGAACTGACGCGCGCGGCGGCGCGCCGCTTCCTGCTCACCCTCGCCGACCTCGGCTACGTGCACACCGACGGCCGCCGCTTCCGCCTCACCCCGCGGGTGCTGGAACTCGGCTACTCCTACCTCGCCGGCTACACGCTGCCCCAGCTCGCCGAGCCCCATCTGGAGCAACTCGTCGCGCGGGTACGGGAATCGTCGTCGCTCTGCGTCCTCGACGGCGACGACATCGTGTACGTCGCCCGGGTCCCGACCCGCCGCATCATGACCGCTTCCATCACGGTCGGCACCCGGTTCCCGGCGTATGTGACCTCCGTGGGCCGGGTGATCCTCGCCCATCTGCCGGACGAGGACGTCGAAGCCAGGCTCGCCGGGGCGGAGTTGAAGCCCCTCACCACGCGCACGATCACCACCCCGGGAGCGTTGCGGACGGAGCTGCGTCGCGTCCGCCGGCAGGGCTACGCCGTCGTCGACCAGGAACTGGAGGAGGGGCTGAGGTCGGTCGCCGCCCCGGTGCGGGACCGGGACGGCGAGGTGGTCGCGGCCGTCAACATCGCCGTGCACGCCGGGCGCAACTCCGTCGATTCCGTACGCCGCGACCTGTTGCCGCATCTGCTGGCGACCGTCGCCGGGATCGAGGCCGACCTGCGGATCACAAGTCCAGCACCAGCCGCCGCCCCCGGCACCGGGACACGCAGATCATCATCGTCTCGCCGCTCTCCCGCTCCTGAGGGGTGAGCACCGAGTCCCGGTGTTCCGGGGTGCCGTCCAGGACGTCGGTCTCACAGGTCCCGCAGGTGCCCTCGGTGCAGGAGTAGAGGACCTCGACCCCGGCGTCGCGCACGGCGTCCAGCACGGACACGTCCGGCGCGACCGAGAGCGTCCTGCCGCTGCGCGCCAGCTCCACCTCGAACCCGGTGTCGCCTTCGGTCTCCTGCTCCTTCGGCCGGAACCGCTCGACGCGCAGCACCGCGGACGGGCAGCGCTCCTCGACCGCGTCCAGCAGCGGCCCCGGGCCGCAGCAGTAGACGAGCGTGCCCTCGGGTACGTCGTCCAGCACGGAGGGCAGGTCCAGCAGCCCCGTCTCGTCCTCGGGCGCGATCGTCACCCGGTCCCCGTACCGGGCGAGTTCCCCGCCGAACGCCATCGACCGGCGGCTGCGCCCGCCGTACAGCAGCGTCCACTCGGCGCCCGCCGCCTCGGCCGCGGCCAGCATCGGCAGGATCGGCGTGATGCCGATGCCGCCCGCGACGAAGCGGTAGCGGGGGGCGGGCTCCAGTCCGAAGTTGTTCCGGGGCCCGCGTACGCGGAGCTTTGCGCCCTGCCCCACCTGCGCGTGCACATGGGCCGAACCACCCCGGCCGTCCGGCTCGCGCAGCACCGCGATCCGCCAGGCCGACCGGTCCGCCGGATCACCGCACAGTGAGTACTGCCGCTCCAGCCCGGGGCCGAGCACGACGTCGATGTGGGCGCCCGGCTCCCACGCCGGGAGCGGTTCGCCGAGCGGGTGACGCAGGGTGAGGGCGAGCACGCCGTCGGCGGCGAACTCACGCCGCTCGACGACGAGTTCGGCTTCGTAGACGCTCATGAACTGTTTCCTCGCGGCTCGTCGACGTCATGCCCCTGGGGGTGGGCGAGCATCCACTCCCACATCTCCACCGGGTCCTGCGCGGTGTGCTCGCGGCCGCAGTGGCAGGTGCCGTGCAGGACGTCGGTGCCGGGCAGCCAGTCGATGCGGTAGATCTCGCCGGTCGGGCTCGTCACTGGACCTTCTCCACGGGCTTCTCGCCCTCCTCGACCAGCCGGGCGAGGATACGGCGCGCGGCCAGACCACCGGTGTCGATGTTGATGCTCAGCTCCTGGTAGCCGGTGCGCTCGGTGCCGAGGGTCTTCTGGAGCAGATTGAGGGCGGTGACGTCCTGCATCACGACCGTGTGGTTGTTGCCGCGCAGGAACTCGGTGACCTCGGCGTCGTCCGTCGCCCAGTCGCGCGAGACGGCCCAGAAGTCGTACACCTTGCCGTCGCCGGACGGTGTGATCGCGTACGTGATCTCGGTGTGGAAGCCGTTCGGGTCGCTGCCGTCCGCCTCGGGCAGCACACCGACCGGGGCGATGCGGCTGTGCAGCAGATACAGGCAGGGCGCGTGGTACTCGATGTCCTGCCAGCGGGTGATCCGGCCCTCTATGCCGGTGGACTTGGCGTAGAAGGGCGGGCACTCGGCGTCGTCCATGTGCCGGCTGACCCGGACGATGCCGGCGCCCTCGTCGACCTCCGTCGTGATCGGCGTCTCGGCGACCTCGGGAGTGCCGATGTACCCGCCGTGCAGGTACGTCTCGTGGGACAGGTCCAGGAGGTTGTCGACGAGGAGCCCGTAGTCGCAGTCGATGGGCTCCATGCCGCGCACGGTGACCCAGCCGGGGGAGTCGAGGTGCCTGGCCCGCGGGATGTCCTGCGGATCGGCGAGCGCCGGGTCACCGATCCACACCCAGATCAGCGAGTCCTGCTCGACGACCGGGTAGGAGGCGACCCGGGCCGTGCGCGGCACCCGTTTCTGCCCCGGCACGTACACGCAGGTACCGGTCGTGTCGTACGTGAACCCGTGGTACCCGCAGACGATCCGGTCGCCGTCGAGCCGCGTCGGGGCCTCGGACAGCGGGTACCGCCGGTGCACACACCGGTCGTGCAGCACGACGGGCGTGCCTTCCTCCTCGGTCCGGTAGAGCACGAGCGTCTCACCGAGAATCGTCCGTCCGAGCAACTCCCGCCCGACCTCGTGACTGTAGGCGGCGACGTACCACTGGTTCCTGGCGAAGGCGGTCATGTGAGGCATGGGGGTCGGCTCCCGTCTCTCGTGGTGGTGGCATCGTCCGGGAGGGCGCCATGGGACCGCAATGCCTCTTCCGTCCCGCGGAAGGGCTTCGGTAAAGCTGCTGATCAGGCTCGTCCGGCGGGCGCGTGCGGCGGTCGGCTCGTAGCTTGGAGATGATGCGGTCGCGCTTGTAGAGATCGGCAGGTCACCCGCGTGACGACAGCGGAGATCGATTTCGAGGAGTTGTTCGACGCCGCGCCTAACCCGTACCTGGTGCTGGACGCCGACCTGGTGGTCCGCCATGCCAACCGGGCCTATCTCCAGGTCATCGGCAGGACCCGCGGAGAACTGGCCGGGCGGTACATCCTGGAGGCGTTCCCGGACGCACCCGGCGCGCCGGCCGCGGCGCGTGAGTTCGGAGCCTCGCTCCGGCGCGTGCTGGACTCCCGCGAGCCGGACGTGGTGGCACCGCGGCGATTCGACATCCCCGTCGCGGGCCGGCCGGGAGAGGTGGAGGAGCGGTGGTGGTGCGGGATGTCCAGCCCCGTCCTGGCGTCGGACGGCACCGTGAAATGGATCATCGCGCGGGCCGACGACGTCACCGAGTTGATGCGCTCGCCCGTCATCCGGGAGTTCACCCCACCGCTGAGCAACCAGGTGACAGGGATCGCCGCCCAGGTGTACGCCCGGTCGCACGATCTGGAACAGCTGAACGAGCGGCTGCGCCAGGCGCACGCCCGCGAACGGGAGATCGCCGTCACCCTCCAGGAGGTCATGCTCCGCTCGCCCGACCTGAACAGGCACCGGGACATCGCCGTGCGCTACCTGCCGGCCAGCGGCTCACTCAACGTGTGCGGCGACTGGTACGACGTGGTCGATCTGCCGCCCGACCGCTACTCCGTCGCCGTCGGGGACGTCGTCGGCCACGGCATCGAGGCCGCCGCCGTGATGGGCATGCTGCGCAGCGCCCTGAGCGCCGCCATCCGGGCCGTTCCCAGCCCCGCCCAGGCTCTGGAGGTCCTGGGCCTGTACGCCCGGGCGGTCGACGGTGCGCTGGCCACCACTGTGGCCAAGGTGCTCATCGACCCGCGCAGCCGGCTGATCATCTACAGCAACGCCGGCCACCCACCGCCGGTCCTGCTCCGTCCGGACGGCAGTTGCCAACTGCTGGACCAGGCCACGGACCCGCCGCTCGGCGCCCGGCCGGAACATGTCCCCCGCCCCCAGGCCGGCCTGTCCTACTCCCGAGGGGACACCCTCGTGCTCTACACCGACGGCCTCATCGAACGCCGCGGTGAGGACATCGACATCGGCCTGACCCGGCTGACCGACGCTCTCGCTCAGGACGGCACCCTCCCGGTGGAGGAACTCGCCGACGGACTGCTGGCCCGCATGGGCGTCTCCGGCGGTGGCCAGGACGACATCGCCCTGGTCGTCGTCCGCCTGTGAGCCGGTTTCGGCGAAAGCCGTTTCCGCATCAAAAAGTGAAATTGAAACGGAATTCTCGACTTTCCTGATGCCGGGAATTCATTTACCGTGGGTGCATGGAAAGAACAGTAGAGTTTTACACAGTGAAACGTGGCGACACGCTCGGTAAGATCGCGGTTATGCACCGCGTGACGCTGGACCAGATTCTGGAGTGGAACCCCCAGATCACGAATCCGGATATCATCCATCCCGGACAGCGGATCCGCGTGGCTCCAGAAATGCACCATGGTGGCGACGAACCCTTTCCGGGCGCCGACTTCTTCCAGTCCTCCGTGACCAGCCCGATCATCGAGGCCATGGGCTTCCGCCTCATCGAGGAGGGCTGCTCGGCGTACGCCGACGGGCCCGACTCGCAGTGGAGCGAGGCGGACCGGAAGTCGTACTCGAATTGGCAGCACAAACTCGGATTCACGGGCCGGGACGCTGACGGCACGCCGGGCCGGAAGTCGTGGGAGAGGCTGCACGTGCCCGCCGTCTTCGAGTGACCGGCACCGTTCCGGGCCGGCCGCCGCGGACCGCATGGCGCGCACGGGCGAAAACCCGGATCGCCTATCTCGAAGCACAGCTGGAACGCGAGAGCGTCCGACCCTGCCCCGAAGACCGTATGACGCTCGTCGACGGAATGCGGAGCCATCTGGAAAAAGCCGGCTCGGCTGCCGACGAGGATTTCGGATGGCGGCGCATGTGGTCGGGGTCGGCCGCCCGTGAAGGCGTCTGGTCGAATATCCGCAGCGCGGAGGTGACGCTCCTCCAACTGGTGTCCGACGAGGAAGCCGCCGGCCGCGCCAGTGAGGTCATGGCGCTGGTCAAGGATCATCTGGCCACCGACGACCCACGACGGGTCCGTCTCGCCCGGCGGCTCCGCTCCGTCATCTCCGGCGAGATCTCCTCGAGCGACCGGGACCTCATGGTCCGGGCGCTCGACGCCGCGTACAACGCCCTGGACGACGAACTGGCCCGGGTGCGCAGCCTGCGCAACATCCTGTGGGCCGCGACGTTCCTCGTCCTGCTCGGCGTGGCGGGCCTCGCCGTCTACGGCTGGTTCTTCCCCCAGTCACTGAGCATGTGCTTCACGCCCAAAGTGAGCCCCGGGGACGCGAGCGGGATCGATGTCGTGTGCCCCACCGCGGAGTATCACGACGTGCCGGCGAACACCCCTGCCAGCGAGCGGGCCCAGTCGAGGGACATCCTCACCGTCGAGATCGCCGGGCTCGCCGGCGCGGCACTCACCGTCATCGCCTCACTGCGCCGCATCCGGGGCACCGACTCCCCCTACATGCTGCCCCTGGCGTCGGCGGTGCTGAAGTTCCCCACCGGCGCCCTCTCCGCCTTCCTCGGACTGCTGCTGATCCGGGGCGCCTTCGTCCCCGGGCTCAGTGATCTCGACAGCAGGGCGCAGGTCCTCGGCTGGGCCGCGGCCTTCGGCGCCGCCCAGCATCTCGTGACCCGACTGGTCGACGACCGTGCCCAGATGACGCTGGCGGAGGTGGGCAGGACGACCGACGCCGTGATCGACCCCGAGAGAGCCGCGGTGAGGGAGAGCAACCTGCTGGGAGAGACGACCGGGGCGTCCGGACCGCCGACCGCCTTCGAGGACGGCGCGGGACCGCACGAAGGGCCGCAGGAGAGGGTGCGCGAGGGAGCGCACCGGGACGACGAGGCGGAGGGGTCTCGTCCGCGAGCCGGGCCCTGACCGGCCGCCCGCTCACCGTTTGAGCGGGGTGTGCGCCGTCTCCGGCAGCCGCAGGTACACCAGCGACGACAGCAGGCAGAGCACCGCGACGTACCAGGGGAAGAGCCCGGCGTGGCCCATCTCCTTGAACAGCGTGCCCACGTACGGAGCCGTGCCGCCGAAGAGGGCGACCGTCAGCGAGTAGGGAAAGCCGATGCCGGCCGCGCGCACCCGCGGCGGGAAGATCTCCGCGTTCACGGCCGCGCTGATCGAGGTGAACCCGGTCAGCAGCACCATGCCGGCGCACTGCACGAGCAGCAGTACCGCGAACGAGTCGCGCAGAGCGTGCAGCAGGGGCACCGTGAGCAGGGCGAAGCCCAGGCCGAAGAAGAGGAGCAGGGGGCGGCGGCCGAAGCGGTCCGACAGGAGGCCGCCGAGGGGTTGCAGCAGGGCGAAGAAGGCCAGTGAGATCGTGCCCGCGAGCAGGGCGTCCGACTTCTCCAGCCCCGCGTTGAGTTCGGCGTACGTCGGAAGGTACGACGTCCACGTGTAGTAGGCGATGGTGCCGCCCGCCGTGATGCCGCCGATGAGGAGGGACTCGCGCGGGTGCCGGCGCAGCGCCTCGAACAGGCCGGGACGCGGGGCCTGCTGCTGCTCGGCGCTGCGGGTCTCCTGCGCGCCCTGCCGGATCCAGAAGCCGACCAGGCTCAGCACCGCCCCGAGTACGAACGGGACGCGCCAGCCCCAGCCGTTCATCTGCCCGTCGCTCAGCGTGTCCACGAGCAGCGTGGCGATGCCGGAGGCGACGAGCTGACCCACGGTCGTCGACACGTACTGGAAGCTGGAGAACAGCCCGCGCCTGCCGGGGCCCGCCGACTCCACCAGGAAGGTCGTCGAGGCCGCGAACTCGCCGCCCACGGACAGGCCTTGCAGCAGCCGCGCCAGGACGAGGATCACCGGCGCCAGCACCCCCGCCGCCGCGTACGTCGGGGTCAGCCCGACGAGCAGGCTGCTGCCGCCCATCAGCAGGATGGTGACCGTCAGCGCGGCCCGCCGCCCGTGCCGGTCCGCGACCGCCCCCATCAGCAGCCCGCCGACCGGCCGCATGAAGAAGCCCACCGCGAACACCGCGAACGTGGACAGCAGCGGCACCAGCGAGTTGTCCGCGCTCTTCGGGAAGACCTGGGCGGCGATGTAGGTGGCCAGAAACGTGTAGGCGTACCAGTCGTACCACTCCACGGCGTTGCCCACGGAGGCGGCGAGGAGCTGGCGAACGGGCCGTTTCGTCGGCGGGGAGGCCGTCTGGGTCTCTGTCACGTCCATGACCCTCCCCGGACGATGCCCCGGCACACCTCACGTACCGGCGACCTTCACACGAGTGTCACCGGCCCCTTCCTTGACGTTCGGTGTCCCTGAAACACTCCTTCCGCGCAGATTCCGTCACGTTCCGGCCATCCCGTACCTCAGCATGAGAGGTTTGTCCTTCATGTCCGAAGTCAACCGGCGCCGCTTTCTCCAACTCGCGGGTGCCACCACGGCCTTCAGCGCGCTGTCCGCCAGCATCCAGCGCGCCGCCGCGCTCCCGGCCAATCACCGCACCGGTTCGATCGACGATGTCGAGCACGTCGTCGTCCTGATGCAGGAGAACCGTTCGTTCGACCACTACTTCGGCACCCTGAGAGGCGTCCGCGGCTTCGGCGACCCGCGTCCGGTCACCCTCGACAACGGCAAACCGATATGGCACCAGGAGAAGGACGGCAAGGAGATCCTGCCCTTCCACCCGGACGCCGACGACCTCGGCATGCAGTTCCTGGAAGGCCTGCCGCACTCCTGGCCCGACGGCCAGCAGGCCTACAGCGGCGGCAAGTACGACAAGTGGCTGCCCGCCAAGGGCACCACGACCATGGCGTACCTGACCCGCGAGGACATCCCCTTCCACTACGCCCTCGCCGACGCCTTCACCGTCTGCGACGCCTACCACTGCTCGTTCATCGGCTCCACCGACCCGAACCGCTACTACATGTGGTCCGGCTACACGGGCAACGACGGCACCGGCGGCGGCCCGGTCCTCGGCAACGACGAACTCGGCTACGGCTGGACGACCTACCCCGAGCGCCTGGAGCGGGCCGGCATCTCCTGGAAGATCTACCAGGACATCGGCGACGGCCTCGACGCGAAGGGCTCCTGGGGCTGGATCGAGGACGCCTACCGCGGCAACTACGGTGACAACTCGCTGCTGTACTTCAACAAGTACCGCAACGCCCAGCCCGGCGATCCCTGGTACGACAAGGCCCGTACCGGCACGAACGCCAAGGCCGGCGACGGCTACTTCGACCTGCTGAAGGCCGACGTCAAGGCCGGCAAGCTGCCGCAGATCTCCTGGATCGCCGCCCCCGAGGCCTTCAGTGAGCACTCCAACTGGCCGTCGAACTACGGCGCCTGGTACATCGCCCAGGTCCTGGACGCCCTCACCGCCAATCCGGAGGTCTGGTCGAAGACGGCCCTGTTCATCACCTACGACGAGAACGACGGCTTCTTCGACCACGTCGTGCCGCCCCTGCCGCCGAAGGACGCCTCCCGCGGCAAGTCCACCGTCGACGTGTCCCTCGACCTCTTCCCGGGCGACGGCAAGAACACGGCCGGCCCCTACGGTCTCGGACCCCGGGTGCCGATGCTGGTCGTCTCGCCGTGGAGCAAGGGCGGATACGTCTGCTCGGAGACGTTCGACCACACCTCCATCCTGCGGTTCATGGAACGCCGCTTCGGCGTGCGCGAGAGCAACATCTCGCCATGGCGCCGGGCGATCTGCGGTGACCTGACCTCCGCGTTCGACTTCTCCCGCAAGGACACGCGCCCCGCCCTGCTGCCCGGCACCGACGAGTACGAGCCGCAGGACCGCGAACGCCACCCCGACTACAAGCCCACCCCGCCCGCCGACCCGCGCATGCCCCGGCAGGAACGCGGCCTGCGCCGCGCCCGGCCGCTGAAGTACGCACCGCACGTGGACGCCTCGGTCGACCCGGCGGCCGGCAAGCTCACCCTCGCCTTCGCCTCCGGGCCGAAGGCCGGCGCCGCCTTCCACGTCACCTCCGGCAACCGCGCCGACGGCCCCTGGATGTACACCACCGAGGCCGGCAAGACCCTCTCCGACACCTGGAACTCGGCCTGGTCGGCGGGCTCGTACGACCTGACCGTGCACGGCCCGAACGGCTTCGTGCGGGTCTTCAGGGGGTCGAACAGGACGGCCGGCTGCGAGGTCACCGCACGCCACACCGGTGACGACATCGAGCTGACCTTCACCAACAAGGGCTCCGGCACGGCACGGCTGAAGCTCTCCGACGGTTACGGCGGCCGGCCCTCGACCGTCACCGTCCGGCCCGGCGCCAAGGTAAGGCGGACCGTCGACCTCGCCGCGGGCCGCCGCTGGTACGACCTGACCGTCACCGCCGAGGGCGACGCGGCGTTCCTGCGGCGGTTCGCGGGACACGTCGAGAACGGGCAGCCGGGCGTGAGCGACCCGGCGTTCATCACCGCGTAGCCGAGGTGAGGTGCCCCGGATCGTGCGGCCGGGGCACCAGCGCCGGTTCGGCCGTGGCCGAACCGGGTTCCAGCGCCAGGACGGCGGCCACCGGATGGTCGTCGTCCGCCGGGGCGGCCGCGGGCGTCGCCCGGCTGAGCAGCACCACGCCCCAGGACGCCAGGCCGCCCCCGGCGAGCGCCAGCAGCACGCCCGCCGGACCGCCCTGGAGGCGTTCGCCCAGCAGCGACAGGCCGATCACCGCGGCGGCCAGCGGGTTGGCCAGGGTCACCACCGCGAGCGGGCCGCCGAGACCGCCCCGGTAGGCCGTCTGCGACAGCAGCAGCCCGCCGGCCGCGAAGGCCGCCACGAGCAGTGCCACCCCGATCACCTGGACGCTCAGCAGCGGACCGGACCGGTCCGTCGCCGCCACCGTCACGGTCTGCGTGAGGGCCGAGGCGACCCCGGAGGCCACGCCGGACGCGCTCGCGTGACGCAGCCCCGGGCGGGCGCCCGGCCGGGACAGCACCCCGATAACGGCCGCGGTCGCGCCCGCGACCGCCAGTGCCTCGGGGACACTCAGCACGTCGTCGGGCGCCGGACCGGACGCCGTGACCAGGATCGCGCCCAGGCCGAGCAGCGTCAGCGCGGTGCCCCTCCACTCGACGGGGCTCACCCGCCGCCCGGCGAGGCGCGCGCCCATCGGCACGGCCGCGACCAGGGTGAGCGCGCCGAGCGGCTGGACCACGGTCAGCGGACCGTACTTCAGTGCCACGACGTGTAGCAGCGCGGCAGCCGCGTTCAGCCCGACCGACCACCACCAGGCGACACTGCCGAGCAGCCGCAGCGTGCCCGCACCGGGCGAGCGGGAGGCGAGCCGCTCCTGGGCGACCGCGGCGGCCGCGTAGGCGACGGCGGAGACGAGGGACAGGACCACGGCGACGAGGACGGCGCTCATCGGCCCGCTCCCGCGAGCGCCTGCTCCTCGGCCCGGACCTGGGTCTGGGCCTGGGCCGGTGCGAGCCTGCCCTGCGCGCGGCCCGCCGTCGTCACGGTGCGATGCGGCGAGCGAAGCGAGATGGGGGTCCCCCCGGACGAAGTCTGGGGGAGAATTGCCGCGAAGGCGAGACCCAGCAAGGCGCTCGCCACGATCGCGTCGAGCCAGTAGTGGTTCGCGGTGCCGACGATCACCAGCAGCGTCAGCAGGGGGTGCAGCAGCCACAGCCAGCGCCACCGCGAGCGGGTCGCCACGATCAGGCCGACCGCCACCATCAGGGCCCAGCCGAAGTGCAGCGACGGCATCGCCGCGAACTGGTTCGACAGGGAGTCGGTCGCGGGACTGCCGTACACCGACGGGCCGTACACCCGCGCCGTGTCCACCAGCCCGGTCGCGGCCAGCATGCGCGGTGGGGCGAGCGGGAACAGCAGATGCAGCACCAGGGCGGCGGCGGTGACCGCGGCCAGGACCCGGCGGGCCCATACGTAGTGGGCCGGGCGGCGCAGGTAGAGCCAGATCAGGAAGGCGGCGGTGGCCGGGAAGTGGACGGCCGCGTAGTAGGTGTTCGCGAGGTGCACCAGGCCCTCGCCGTGCAGCAGCAGGGACTGCACCGCCCCCTCGCCGGGCAGCCGGACCGCTCGTTCGAAGTCCCACACGCGGTACGCGTTGTGGAAGGCCTCGACTGTGTGACCCGTGGCCAGCTGCCGGCCGAGCTTGTAGACGAGGAAGAGCCCTGCGACGAGCAGGAGCTCCCGGACGAGCGGCGGTCGCGCTATCGCGTCGGACCCCGCCGGCGCAGGCTCGGTGCGGGCATTCATCCCCCGGCCCTTTCGGTGACGGTACTGCTGTTATCGGTACGAGTGCGTACCGATACGCCAGTGTACCGATACGGCGGCGTACCGGTACACTGGCGTATCGATAGACGAACGACACACCGCCGGCCGGGAATTTTCCGGCCGCCCGAGGAAGCCAGGAGCACAGCCCATGACGTCGCAGGCTGCGGACCGGCCCGAGCCGGCCGGTTCCTCGCGCCGCTCCAAGATCACGCCCGAGCGTGAGCAGGAGTTCTACGACGCCGTGCTGGAGCAGCTCCGCGAGTGCGGCTACGACTCCGTCACCATGGAGGGGATCGCGGCCAGCACCCGGTGCAGCAAGTCCACGCTCTACCGGCAGTGGAAGACCAAGCCCCAGTTCGTGGCGGCGGCGCTGCGCTCACACCGGCGGACGCGCTGCATCGACACCGGCTCGCTCGCGGACGACCTGCGCGAGGCCGCCCGGGCCGCGGGCGAGCTGTCGGGCCGGGACACCAGGCTGCTCCAGGCGCTCGCCCATGCCGCGCCCCAGGACCCCGAGCTGAAGCGCGCGTTGCGCGAGGCGCTGGTCGAACCGGAGATCGCCGCGCTCAAGGAGATCATCCGGCGCGGGGTCGAACGCGGGGAGGTGCCCGCCGATCACCCGGCGCTGGAGTACATCCCCGCGCAGATGTTCGGCGTCCTGCGCATCCGGCCCGTCCTGGAGGGCGAGGACGCGGACCCGGAGTATCTGGTGCGATTCGTGGAGGCGGCGGTGCTGCCGGCACTCGGCCTCACCTGAGACCCGGGCCGCCGTCCACGGGATGACCGGACGGCGACCCGACCGCGCCGACCCGTGGGGACGGGGGCGGCGCGCACCCCCGGCCGGGTGGGGTTCCCCTGTGAGCGGCGGGGGCGCCCCACCCGGCCGACAGTGTCCGGGTCCCTTGTGGTCCGGCTGCGTCCGGTCCGGTCAGACGACCTGGCCGTTGCCGCCGCCCGTCGACACCTTGATGCCCTCGGTGATCTCGTCGAGGACGGACTCCTTCTGGTCGGCGTCGACGCCGAAGCGCACGACGACCATCTGCTTGGGGTTCGCGGGGGAGGGGAACGCGAGCGACTCCACGATGCCGTCGGCGCCCTTGCTCGTGACGGCCTTCCAGCGGACCAGATAGCCCTTCTGCCCGGCCACGGTCACGGACTTGGCGGCCAGCACGTCGTGGGAGGTGATCCCGCCGTAGGACTTCCCGCCGTAGGACTCCTCGGCGTTCGCCGCGATGTCCGCCTTCGCGACCTCCTCGGCGGTGGCGCCCTTGGTGCCGAGGGCCAGGGCCGGTGCCGAGTAGGCTCCGCCCTTCGTGCAGGTCGAGGCGGTGTCGCCGGGGCACTTGTAGGAGTCGTCGGACGTCATCTGCGCGCCGACCGGGACCTCCTGGCCGTACCAGCCCTTCGGGATCGGCAGGCTGATCCCGCTGACCGCGTCGGTCACCGACCCGCTCCTGATCTTCGGCGGCTGGGACTGCCCGGGCGACGGACTCTGACCACCGGAGCCGCCGGATCCACCGTCCCCTCCGGAGCCCCCGGAGTCGCCCGGCCCGCCGAACGGCCCGCCCTGGCCCCCGGGTCCGCCCGGTCCGCCCGGCGCCTGTGGGCTGGCGGAACCGCCGCCCGAGCCGCCGCTGTCGGTCAGCGCGTACACACCGACACCGATGCTGGCGAGCACGACGACGGCTGCCGCCACGGCTATCCCGATCCGCAGCCCTCGCCCCCGGCGGGCGGGCGGAGGTGCGGCGGGGTAGGTGGGATAGCCGGGAACTGCCGGATGGCCGGCGGCGGGCGGATAGCCGGCGGCGGCCGGGTAAGCGGCGCCGCCTGGATACCCCGCGGCTGGCGGTTGTCCGGGATTGCCCGGATACGCGGAGGCTCCTGAGGATGCGGCGGCGGTCGGCTGTCCGGAGTGGGTCGGGTTTTCGGCGGCTGCCGACTGTCCGGCATCGCCCGCATGCCCGGCGGTTCCTGGGAGTGTGGCACCGGTCGGCTGTCCGGCGTCGGCCGGGTTTCCGGCGGTTGCCGGTTGTCCGGGATTGCCCGGATACCCCGGTGTTCCTGGGGTGCCGGCACCACCCGGACTGCCAGTGGCCCCCGGTGCCCCGGCATCAGCCGGCTGCCCCGCTTCGGGCTGTCCAACGCCGGTCAACTGCCCGGCGGCGGCCGGATTCCCGGCACCATCCGGATACCCGGGGGCTCCCGGTGCCCCCGCATCACCTGGTTGCTCAGCGGCCCCCGACTGCTCCGAGGACGACGTGTCCCTTGAGGGCGACGTGTCCCCTGAGGGCACTGGATCCGACAACGGCGCATCACCAGGGGCCGGCTCCGTCGGGGAGGCCTCCGCCGTCGGCGGCTGCGTGGGGGGACCCCAGGTCGCGGCCGGGTCCGCCGGACGGATGCGGTCCGTCCAGGCCTTGCCGTCCCACCAGCGCACGGTGGCGGGCCCGTCACTTTTCTGTCCGGGGTCGGGGTACCACCCGGGAGGAGTCTCCTGCGTCATGCCCCCACCGTATGAGGCGTCGGTGAAAGTGGCATGAGAGGAGCCGAACGGTTCGCGTCAGTCCAGCAGCAGACGCGTCGGACTCCGGTCGGCCGGCGGGGGAAGCCGCAGCCCGTCCCGGCCCGGGGTCACCGACCCGAGCACGGTCGGACGCCGGGCACCGGTGCTCGCGGGCTCGGTGCCGGGCAGGCCGTGCAGCGTGAGGAATCCCAGGACAGCGAAGGCGTAGGCCTCCTTCGCGTCGGACGGCAGCCCGAGTTCGTCCGAGGTGCGAACCGCCACCCCGGGCAGCAGATCTCCGAGCATGCCCATTAGCACAGGGTTGCGGGTCCCGCCACCCGAGGCGACGACCTCCGTCGCGCCCACCGACCGCACGGCGTCCGCCACCGTCCGGGCCGTGAGCATGGTCAGGGTGGCGACGACGTCCTCGGCGGGCAGTGTCCCGAACCCGGCCAGCGCGTCCCGCAGATGGCCGAGGTGGAACAGCTCCTTGCCCGTCGTCTTGGGCGCGGGCAGCGCGTAGTACGGCTCCTCCAGCAGCCGGTCGAGCAGCGGCCCGTGCACCCGGCCGCGGCCGGCCAGGGCCCCGTCCGTGTCGTAGGCCAGGGCCCCGCCGCTGAACCCCCGGGCCGCCGCGTCGATCAGCGCGCAGCCCGGCCCGGTGTCGAAAGCGGTCCCGTCGGGCGCGGTGAGGTTGGCGATACCGCCGACGTTGAGCGCGACGGGCCTGCCCGGCCGGCCGCGCAGCCACAGCAGGTCGAACAGGCTGACCAGCGGAGCGCCCTGCCCGCCGGCGGCGATGTCACGCGGCCGGAAGTCGGCGACCACGGGCAGTCCGGTCGCCTCGGCGATCCACGCCGGCTGCCCGAGCTGGAGCGTGCCGTGCACCTCCTGCTCGGCGACCCAGTGGTAGACGGTCTGCCCGTGCGAGGCCACCGACTCGGCCCGCCCCTCGCACAGTTCCCGGTCGGCCCGGACCGCGGCCGCCGCGAAGGCCTGCCCGATGAGGGTGTCCAGCCGGCACACCTCGCCCAGCGTGGTGGTGCCCGGCGGCAGGGCGGCGGCCAGGCTCTCGCGCAGTTCGCCGTCGTACGGCTCGCTCACCATGCCGAGCGGCTTCAGCACCAGGCTGTCCCCGACGAGGTCCAGCTCGGCCGCCGCCGCGTCGATGGCGTCGTACGACGTCCCGGACATGAGACCGATCACCCGCATCCGATCACCCGCATCCGTTCAACCCGCCTTCTCTTCCGCCTCTTCCGCCGTGTCGGCCACCGCGACCCCCACCCGCCGCCCGGACAGCGTGAGCAGCGCCGGCACGCTCACCGCGCACGTCACCGCCGCGTAGTACGCGGGGACGTCCACGCTCCCCGTCCGCTCGATCGTCTCCGTGATGATGAGCCCGGCGCACCCGGAGAACACCGCATTGGACAGCGCGTAGGCGAGTCCCAGGCCCGTGTAGCGCACCCGGGTCGGGAACATCTCCGACAGCATCGCCGGACCCGGCCCCGCCATCAGCCCCACCACCGCACCGGCGCCGAACACCGCCACTCCCTTCACGGTGTTCGAAACGCCGGGCGCCTGAAGAAGGTTGAGCAGCGGCACCGCGAGGACCACGACCAGCACCGCGCCCGTCAGCATCACCGCCCGCCGCCCGAGCCGGTCGCTGAGCAGCCCCGCCGGCACGATCGTCACCGCGAAGCCCAGGTTGGCCAGCACGGTGGCGACCAGCGCCTGCTGGAAACTCGCGCCCAGCGAACTCTGGAGATACGACGGCAGCACGACGAGGAACGTGTAACCGGCCGCGGCCCACCCCATGATCCGCCCCGCGCCCAGCACGACGGCTCCGACGACCTCGCGCGGGGGAGGCGTCTGCCGTGCCGCCTCCGCGACGAACGCCGGCGTCTCGTCCAGCCGCAGCCTCAGCCACAACGCCCCCAGCCCCAACGGCAGCGTCAGCAGGAACGGCAGCCGCCAGCCCCACGTTCCCAACTGCTCCTCGGTCAGCACCGTGGCGAGCAACGCCGCCGCGCCCGCACCGGCCAGCAGCCCCAGCGCCACCGTGAACGACTGCAACGACCCGTACAGCCCTCGCCTGCCCGGCGGCGCGAACTCCGTCATCACCGACACCGCGCCGCCGAACTCCCCACCGGCGGACAACCCTTGGAGCACCCGCAGACAGGTGAGCAGCCAGGGCGCCAGGGCTCCCGCCTGCGCGTACGTCGGCAACACGCCGATCAGCGTCGTCGCGACCGTCATCAGCGCGATCACCAGAATCAGCACCGGACGACGGCCGACCCGGTCGCCCAGGCGGCCGAAAAGCGCCGCCCCGACAGGCCGGAAGAAGAACGCGAGCGCGAACGACGCGTACGTCTTCACCAGCGCCTCGGCCTCGCTGCCGCCCTCCGGCGTGAAGAACCGCGCCGCGATGATCGTCGCGAAGTAGCCGTAGACGCCGAACTCGTACCACTCGATGAGATTGCCCACCGACCCCGCGACCAGCGCCCGGCGGCCGCGCCGTGTGTCCCGTTCCTGGTGAATGAACGTCACCTCCCGTGCTGTCGCGCCGCGTTGACCCGAAGGGAGCTGGTGGCGGGCCGGTCGCGTCGTGCGGCCGCACCCCATGTCACCCGTCACGGCAACAGGTGCCCGGTCCGCCCTCCACTCAGGCAATCGGAGGACTACGCTCGACGTCTGTACGTCGTTCGGGCGACTTGGGGAGGTAGCGGGATGACGGAGGTACGGCCCACGGCCGGCGCCTCGGCTTCCCTGTGGGAGCGCGACGAGGAAGTCGCCGCCGTCGCGCGGGCGGTCGACCGCCTGTGCGCGGACCGCTCCTCGGCCGGCGGACTCCTGGTCTTCAGCGGCGAGGCAGGACTCGGCAAGACCGCGCTGCTGGCCGAAACCCGCCGCATCGCCGAGGCACGCGGCTGCACGGTCTGGTCGGCCCGCGGCGGCGAGACCCTCAGGTCCGTCCCCTTCAACGTCGTACGGCAGTTGCTGCAACCCGCACTGGTGTCGATGCTGCCGGAGGAGGCACGCGAGTACCTCGGCGACTGGTACGACATCGCCGGCCCCGCCCTCGGCATAGCGGACCCCGGCGACCGGCAGGCCGACCCGCAGGGCGTGTGCGACGGCCTGGTCGCCGCCGTGCGCCGGCTCGCCCGCCGGGAGTGGCCGCTGGTGCTGCTGATCGACGACGCCCACTGGGCCGACCAGGAGACGCTGCACTGGCTCGCGGGGCTCGCCGAGCGCCTCGACGAGATGTCCGTCCTGGTCGTGGTGGCCCGCCGCCCGGGCAAGGTCTCCGGCGCGAGCGCCCGGCACCTCGACACCGTCGCCGCCGCCGCGAACGGCCCCGTCACGGCCCTCAGCGCCCTCACCCCGGACGCCACGGCCGGACTCACCCGAGCCACCCTCGGCGAGCACGCCGACGCCGCGTTCTGCCGCGAGGTCTGGGCCGTCACCGCCGGCAACCCCTACGAGACCGTCGAACTCCTCGCCAAGGTGCGGGACAGCGACCTCCAACCGGTCGAGGCCCGGGCCGGGGAACTGCGCGAGCTGAACCGCTCGGCCCGCGGCGGCGGCCTCGTCGCCCGCCTGGAGGAACTCGGCATCGACGCCACCAGGTTCGCCTGGGCCGCCGCCATCCTCGGCACCGGCATCTCCATCGACCTGGTCGCCAAGCTCGCCACCCTGCGGCCCGACGACGCCCGCCGCTGCGCCGAACTGCTGCGCACCGCCCGCATCCTCACCGCCCCCGACCCGACGACCGGCCGCACCGGAGAAGGCGACCTGGAGTTCGTCCACCCGCTGATCGCCACCGATGTCTACAACTCCATCCCGGACGCCCTGCGCACCGCCATGCACGGCATCGCCGCCCGCATCGTCACCGACGAGGGACACGGCGCCGCGGCGGCCGCCCGGCACCTCCTCGAAGTCCACCCGGACGACGACGAGGAACTCGTCGGCCAACTGCGCGAGGCCGCCCGCGAGCACCTCGCCGTCGGCGCCCCCGACGCGGCCCGCCGCTGCCTGGAGCGTGCCCTGAAGGAACCGCCCCGGCCCGAATCGCACCCCCACGTGCTGTACGAACTGGCCGAGGCCACCTTCCTGACCGCGCCCGCACCATCAGCCAGCTGCGGGCCGCGCTCGGCATGCCGGGCCTCGACGGCGGCAAACGCGTGGACGCCGTCTTCCGGCTCTCCCAGGCGCTGCTCCACAACGACCAGTTGGAGGAGGCCGTCCGCACGGTCGAGGCGGAGGCCGCCCGGCTCCAGCCCGGTCCCGCCCGGATGCGGCTCCAGGCCGTGCACTTCATGTGGGAGGGCCTGCACGCCGGCGAGGCCACCTCACCCGACCGCTCCCGGCGGCTCGCCGACCTCGCGAGCACCTGCACCGGCCGGGACAACTCCGAACGCGCGCTGCTCATCCTGCGCGGCTTCGACGCCCTGATGCACGGCGAGAACGCCGAGGAGGTGGCCGAACTGTGCGACCGCGCCCTCGTCAACGGCCGCCTGGCCCCCGGGCTCGGCTGGACCGACACCGAGTGGGGCATCGAACTGCTGCTGATGCTGGCCAACGCCTACGCCTTCACCGACCGCCTCGACCGCGCCGAGACCCTCTACAACGAGGCCCTGCGCGCCTACGAGACCGCCGGCTGGAGCGGCGGCCACCTCGCCCTGGCCCACGCCTACGTCGGGCTCGGCCACCGCAGACGGGGCCGGCTGAAGGACGCGGAGGCGTCCTTGCGCGAGTCGCTGCGCCTCGCCGAACGCGTCGGCCGCCGCCTGCCCCTGTACTGGACCGCGACCTGCAACCTCGTCGACACGCTGCTCGCCCGCGGCCATGTCGAGGAGGCCTGGGAGGTCGCCGAACGGTACGGCTTCGCCCCGCCCTACCCGTCCACCATCGTCCTGCCGGACCCGCGCTCGGTGCGTGGCCGGCTGCTGCTGGCCGTCGGCCGCACCAAGGACGGCGTCAACGAACTGGAGGCCGCCGAGAAGGCAGCGGCGGCGCGCGGGCACCACAACCCCGTGCTCGTCCCCTGGGCGGCCGACCTCGCCCGGGCCCTGGCCACCGAGGACCCGACCCGCGCCGCCCGGCTCGCCGTGGACGTCCGCCGCCATGCCGAGCGCTTCGGCACGGACACCGCCATAGGCGAGGCCCTGCGCTGCGCCGCCGCCCTGGAGACCGGCCAGCGCGCGGTCCGCCTCGCCGCCCAGGCCGTCGCCTACCTGGAGTCCTCGCCCTGCCAGTACGAGCACGCGGCGGCCCGCATCGAGTACGGCATCGCCGCCCGCTCGGCGACCGACCTCCACCGCGGCCTGGACTTGGCGGTCTCCTGCGGCGCCGACGGACTGGCCGAGCGGGCCCGGGCGGCGCTGAAGGCGGGTGCCGGACCCGGGTAGCTCAGGCGGCGAGCAACTGGTCGGTCACTGCGGCGAGCCGCTCGCGCACCCCGGGGTCGTACGCCGCCTCATGGGCCCGTGCCGGGCTCGTCCCGTCGAAGTACCGGCCGCTGCCCAGGTCGCGCGTGGCCAGGGCCAGCACACCGGCCGCCCCGTCGGCGACCGTGCTCCACGGCGTGACGTCCGCCTCGCGGACCATCGACGTGTCCATGTAGGTCGCCGGGTGCAGCACGTTCACCGAGACGCCGGTGTCGTCCAGTTCCCCGGCGAGCGCGAAGGTGTGCGCGGCGAGCGCGAACTTGCTGCGGCAGTACGCCGACACGCCGTCGTAGCCGCGGGTGAACTCGGGATCCTCGACGACGAGGGGTTCCTGACCGGCCGAACCGACGTTGACGATCCGCGCCGGAGCGTTCGCCCGCAGCACCGGCAGCAGGGCCCGGGTCAGCACGACCGGCGCCAGATAGTTCACCGCCAGCCGCAGCTCGTGCCCGTCGGCGCTCAGCTCACGGCCCGCACCGGGCGTCCCGAACCCCACGCCCGCGTTGTTGACCAGCACGTCGAGGTCGGGATGCGCGTCGGCGACGTGCCCGGCCAGCTCGCGCACCTGCGCCAGCGAGGCCAGGTCGGCGACGAACGCCTCGGCGTCCCCCTCGGCGCGCAGTTCCCCGGCCAGCCGCTCGGTGCGGTCCGCGTCCCGGCCGTGGACGAGGACGACATGCCCGGAGCGGACGAGTTCGAAGGCGACGTACCGGCCGAGCCCCGAGGTGGCGCCGGTGATCAGGATGGTGGACATGCCCCCACCGTAGGCACGCCGGGCGGGCCGGAGCGAGCTGCCTGCGAACCTACGACCGGCAGGGACACCCACCCCGGCGCCCACGAGGCGCTCCGGCGTCTACGAGGCGCCGTCCTCCTCCGCCAGCACCCGCTGGGCCGCAGCGAACGCCGAGTTCGCCGCCGGGACCCCGCAGTACACCGCCGTCTGGAGCAGCACCGCGCCGATCTCCTCCGGCGTGAGCCCGTTGCGGCGGGCCGCCCGGACGTGCATGGCCAGTTCGTCGTAGTGGCCGTGCGCCACCAGGGCGGTGAGGGTGATCATGCTGCGCTCGCGGCGCGACAGCGTCGGATCGGTCCAGATCTCGCCCCAGGCGTAGCGCGAGATGAAGTCCTGGAAGCGGGCCGTGAAGGGGGTCTGCCGGGCCTGCGCCCGGTCGACGTGTGCGTCGCCGAGCACCTCGCGCCGCACCTCCATACCGCGCCCGGCGGGCCCGCCGAAGTGCGCGCGCAGCGCGGTCAGCACCGCCTCCGGGCACTGCGCGGGCGCCAGGTGCGAGGCGCCCGGGATCTCCACGAGCGCCGCGCCCGGCACGGCGTCGGCGATCTCCCGCAGATGCGCGGGCGGTGTCGCCGGATCGTCCCGCCCGGCCACCAGCAGCGTCGGCACGGCGATCTCGGGCAGCCGGTCCCGCAGGTCGAACGCGGCGAGCGCGTCACAGCAGGCGGCGTACGCGTCCGGATCGGCGCGGCGGTGGTCGTCCACCAGCTCCGGCACGGTGAAACCGGACGTGAACCAGCGCGCGTCCGCACTCTCCGCCAGCCCGGCCAGCCCCTCCCGCCGCACCAGCGCGGCCCGCTCCTCCCAGGGCTTCGACCCGTTGAAGTGCGCGGAGGAGCAGATCACGGCGAGGGTCGAGAGCCGCTCCGGACGGTGCACCGCGAGATGCAGCCCCACGGCCCCGCCCAGCGACACACCCGCGTACGCGAACCGCTCGATCCCGAGCGAGTCGGCGAGCGCAAGCACCAGGTCGGCGAGGTCCCCGACCGTCGCGCCCGCGCTGATGAGACCGGCGGCCGAGCCGCCGTGTCCCGGCAGGTCCCAGCGGACCACCCGATGGGCGATCGACAGCTCGGGGGCCACCTTGTCCCACAGGGCGTTCGACGTGCCGAGGGAAGGCCCGAGCAGCAGCGGGGGTGCGGAAGCGGGCCCTTCGGCACGGTGGTCGAGGAGTGTCAACGTCGCTCCAGAGCACGGTCGGTGAGGGCTCCGGCGGAGCCGGTGTAGTGGGTGGGATCGAGGTCAGTGTCCGCCAGCTCCGGTGCCTCGGCCAGCGGGCGCCCCTCGGAGGCCAGCCGGGTCAGGAGTTCCTTGGCGCGGGCGCGGCCCAGCACCGGGGCCAGCTCGGCGGAGAGCCGCTCGGAGATGATCAACCCCTGGGTGAGATCCAGGTGTTCGCGCATGACGCCGGGCCTGACCCGCAGTCCCTCCGCCAGCTCGGCGGCGTCCCGGGCGGCCCCGCCGGCCAGCCGCAGCAGGTCGCGCAGCGGCTCCCACTCCGCGTGCCAGGCCCCGGCCGGCCGCTCGTCCTCCGCCGCCATCGACCCGTACAGCGTGGCCGCGAGCTGCGGTGCCCGCCGCGCGGCGGAGGCGATCAGGGTGGACCGCACGGGATTGGACTTGTGCGGCATGGCGGACGAACCCCCGCCGCTGCTCTCCGCGACCTCGCCGATCTCGGTGCGCGACAGGGTGAGGACGTCCACGGCGAGCTTGCCGAGCGCGCCCGCCGTGAAGGCCAGGCAGCCGGCGAGATCGGCGACGGGCGTCCGCAGGGTGTGCCAGGGCAGATCGGGTGCCCGGAGGCCGAGTTCACGGGCGTAGGCCACCGGCAGCGCGGCCGGATCGCTCGCGCCGTACGCCCCGAAAGCCGCCAACGTGCCCGCAGCGCCACCGAGTTGGGCCGGCAGCGAGTCCCTCACGGCCTTCGCCCGGTCCCGCGCGTCGAGGACGAGCGCCCGCCATCCGGCCGCCTTCAGCCCGAACGTCGTCGGTACGGCGTGCTGGGTCAGCGTCCGCCCCGGCAGCGCGGTGTCACGGTGTTCGGCGGCCAGCCGCGCCAGCGCCCGTTCCGTGCGGCCGAGATCGGCGAGGACCAGCTCCAGGGTGCGCACCGCGACCAGCATCGTCGCGGTGTCCATGATGTCCTGGCTGGTCGCGCCCCGGTGGACGTAGGGGCCGTACTCCTCGCCGATGGCCTTCGTCAGCTCCGCGACCAGGGGGATGACGGGGTTGCCGCCCGCGCGGGCCCGCTCGGCGAGGGACCGGACGTCGAAGGCACCGGCGTCGGCCGCCTCGGTCACCGCCGTCGCCGCCTCGGCGGGGGCCAGCCCGAGCGCCGCCTGGGCCCGGGTCAGCGCGGCCTCCGCGTCGAGCAGCGCCCGCAGATAGGCGTGGTCGCTCGTGGCGGACGCCGCCGCCGAGCCGGCCCACCCGGGGGCGAGCAGGCCGGTGTCACCTTGAGCAGCTGTCACTGGAACTCCAGGAAGACCGTCTCGCCTTCGCCCTGAAGACGGATGTCGAAACGGTACGTGCCGCCGGCCTCCGCCACGGCGATCAGCGTGTCGCGCCGCCCGTCCTCCAGCCCGGACAGCAGCGGATCTGCGGCGAGCACCGCCTCGTCGCCCGGCAGGTAGATGCGGGTGTACAGGTGCACGAGAAGCCCCCGCGCGAAGACGCACACGCTGATGTACGGCGCGCTCCGCCCGCGCGCACCGGGCCGCAGCGTGCGCGCGTACCAGTGGCCGTTCGCGTCGGTCTGGATCCGTCCCCAGCCCGTGAACTCCACGCCGTTGCGCCCGAGGAAGCCGCCCGACGCCGGGTCGCGACGCATCGACCCGTCCGCCGTCGGCACGTTGCCGTCCGGGGCCGCGCCCCACAGCTCGATCAGGGCGTCCGGCAGCGGAACGCCCGCGCCATCGGTGACGTACCCGTGCACGGTGACCGTGTCCGGATGCCCCAGGGGTGCGATGTCCTCGCCACCGCGGAACGGCAGGGCGTGGCCGTAGAACGGGCCGACGGTGTGCGACGGGGTGGGCAGCACGTTCTCCGGCCTGCTGGTGTCGATCTTCGTCATGGCAGGTCAGCGCCCTTCTTCGATCCAGGTGGCGTTCGGGCCGTCCAGCACGATGTCCCAGTGGTAGCCCATCGAGAACTCCGGCACCGACAGGGCGTGGTCGTACGTCGCGACCAGCCGCTGCCGGGCCGCGTCGTCGGTCACCGACTGGATGATCGGGTCGTAGGGGAACAGCGGGTCGCTCGGGAAGTACATCTGCGTCACGAGCCGCTGGGTGAACGCGGTGCCGAAGAGCGAGAAGTGGATGTGCGCCGGGCGCCAGGCGTTGAGGTGCTGGCGCCACGGGTACGGGCCCGGCTGGACGGTGGTGAAGTGGTAGCGGCCCTCGTCGTCGGTGAGCGTGCGGCCCACACCCGTGAAGTTCGGGTCCAGCGGGGCGTCGTGCTGCTCGCGCTGGTGGGCGTAGCGGCCCGCCGAGTTGGCCTGCCAGATCTCCACGAGCTGCCCGCGGATCGGGCGGCCGTCGCGGTCCAGCAGCCGGCCGGAGACGGTGATGCGCTCGCCGATCGGCTCGCCGTCGTGCTGCCGGGTGAGGTCGCTGTCGACCTCGGTGATGTCCCGCTCCCCGAAGGCCGGGGAGGCCAGCTCCACCAGCTCCGGGTCCTTGCTGACGTCGATCGTGACCAGCGGCTGCTTCGGGTGGCGGAGCACTGAGGAGCGGTACGGGGCGTAGTCACGACGCGGCTGGTGCTCGACGGGCCCGCCGTCGGCGAGCCGCTTCTCGTACGCGGCGCGCTCGGCCGCGATCTCCTGGTCGATGTCGTGCTGGGTGAGAGTCATCGTGATCCTGCGTTTCGTCAACGTTCGAGGACGAGGGCGAGGCCTTGGCCCACCCCGATACAAAGCGTGGCGACACCGACACCGCCGCCACGCCGGGCCAGCTGATGGGCAACGGTGCCGGCAAGCCGAGCCCCCGACGCCCCCAGCGGATGCCCGAGAGCGATCGCACCACCCTGCGGATTGAGGATCGCGGGATCGAACTCGGGCCACTCGGCCACACACCCCAGCACCTGCGCGGCGAACGCCTCGTTCAGCTCCAGCACGGACAGGTTGTCGAAGCCCTTGCCGGCCTTGGCCAAAGCCCGGTTGACCGCCTCCACGGGCGCCAGCCCGAAGTAGTGCGGGTCGATCGCGGAGACGCCGGTGGCGGACACCCGGGCCAGCGGCTCGCGCCCCGTAGCCCTCAACCCCTCCTCATCCACCAGCAGCAGCGCCGCCGCACCGTCGTTCAACGGCGACGCGTTGCCCGCCGTCACCGTCCCGCCCTCCGTACGGAACGACGGCTTCAGCCTGGCCATCGCCGCCAGGGACGCATCCGGACGGACACACTCGTCGGCGGCGAAGACCACCGGGTCGCCCTTGCGCTGCGGAATCTCCACCGGCGCCAACTCGGCGTCGAAGAACCGGGCCCGCTGAGCCTCCGCGGCCTTCTCGTGACTGCGCAGCGCGAACTCGTCCTGCTGCTCCCGTCCGATCTTGTGCTTGTCGGCGATGAGTTCCGCGCTCTCGCCCAGCGGGATCGTCCACTGCGGCTCCATGCGCGGGTTGACCATGCGCCAGCCGAGGGTGGTGGAGTACAGCTCGGTGTGCCCGGCCGGGAAGGGCCTGTCGCTCTTCGGCAGGACGTACGGCGCCCGGGTCATCGACTCGACCCCGCCGGCCAGCGCGATCGAGGCGTCGCCGACGGCGATCGCACGGGCCGCCTGGATCACGGCCTCCAGGCCGGACGCGCACAGCCGGTTGACGGTCACGCCCGGCACGGAGGTGGGCAGGCCCGCGAGCAGGGCGGCCATCCGGCCGACGTTGCGGTTCTCCTCACCGGCGCCGTTGGCGTTTCCGAAGTACACGTCCTCGATCCGCGCCGGATCCAACTCCGGTGAACGGGCGAGGAGTTCGCGGATGGCGTGCGCGGCCAGGTCGTCCGGGCGCACGCCGGCCAGTGCGCCGTTGTAGCGGCCGATCGGCGTGCGGACCGCGTCGACGATGTAGACGTCCTTCACTTCACGCCCTCCGGCACGGTCAGTTCGGCGTCGGTCTTGGCGGCGATCTCGGCAGCGGTCACGCCGGGCGCGGTCTCCACCAGGACGAGCCCGTCGTCGGTGACGTCCAGGACGCCGAGGTCGGTGATGATCCGGTTCACGCACGCCTTGCCGGTCAGCGGCAGGGCGCACTCGGTGAGGATCTTCGGGGTGCCGTCCTTGGCGGTGTGCGTCATGACGACGATGACCGTACGGGCGCCGTGCACCAGGTCCATGGCCCCGCCGATTCCGGTGATCAGCTTGCCGGGGATCGCCCAGTTGGCCAGGTCGCCCCGCGCGGACACCTGCATGGCACCGAGCACGGCCACGTCGATGTGCCCGCCCCGGATCATCGAGAACGACAGCGCCGAGTCGAAGTAGGAGGCGCCCGGCAGGACCGTCACCGTCTCCTTCCCGGCGTTGATCAGGTCCGGGTCGACCTGGTCCTCGGTGGGGTAGGGGCCCGTGCCCAGGATGCCGTTCTCCGATTCGAGGACGACCTCGACGTCCTCGGGGAGGTAGTTGGGGATCAGGGTGGGCAGGCCGATGCCCAGATTGACGTACTGGCCGTCCCGCAGCTCCAGCGCCGCCCGTGCGGCCATCTCCTCGCGACTCCAGGCCATCAGGACCTCACCGTCCGCTGCTCGATCTTCTTGTCCGCCGCCTGCCCAGGGGTGAGCGCGAGCACCCGCTGCACGAAGATCCCCGGCAGATGCACCGCGTCCGGGTCGATCCGGCCGGGCTCCACCAGCTCCTCCACCTCGGCGATCGTGACCCGCCCCGCCATCGCGGCCAGGGGGTTGAAGTTCCGGGCGGACTTGCTGAAGACCAGATTGCCGTGCCGGTCGCCCTTCGCGGCCCGGACCAGGGCGAAGTCGGTCCGGATGCCCCGCTCCAGCACGTACTCCGTCCCGTCGAACTCCCGGACCTCCTTCGCCGGCGAGGCCACCGCGACACCCCCGGAGCCGTCGTAGCGCCACGGCAGCCCGCCCTCGGCGACCTGCGTGCCCACCCCGGCGGGGGTGTAGAAGGCGGGGATCCCGGCGCCGCCGGCCCGCAGCCGCTCGGCCAGCGTGCCCTGCGGGATCAGCTCGACCTCCAGCTCACCGGCGAGGTACTGCCGGGCGAACTCCTTGTTGGCGCCGATGTAGGAGCCCGTCACCCGGGCGATCCGGCCGGCGGCCAGCAGGACCGCCAGGCCCGACTCCATCGCCCCGCAGTTGTTGGAGACCACCGACAGCCCGGCCACCCCGCGCTCGTACAGCGCCCCGATCAGCACGTTCGGCACACCGCTCAGCCCGAAACCGCCCACCGCGAGCGACGCGCCGTCCGGGACGTCGGCCACCGCCTCCAGGGCTGTGGCGACCACCTTGTCCATCCGAGAAGCCCCATCTCTTCCGAGCGTCCTGACCCAGATTTAGTCAGGGCACTGAGTATTTCCGCGAAGCTCCCCTCACGCTGCCACCGGGACGGCAGGGCGTCAAGACCTGGGGAGATCGGCCTCTGATGCCTTGCGCGGAGGGCGGACAGTCCAGGAGTAGCCGGGTATTGTTCAGTGCACCAACGAAAACGAGCGAGGGGTGCACATGGCGGCGGCGGACCTCACCACCCACCCCGGGCACCTGGCCCGGCGGCTCCAGCAGGCGCACTACCTGCTGTGGAACACGATGGTCTCCGAGGAGATCACCTCGCCCCAGTACGCGGTCCTCAACACGCTTGTCGACGAGCCCGGGCTGGACCAGCGCACGGTGGGGGAGCGGGTGGGCCTGGACCGGTCGACCATCGCCGAGGTGATCAGCCGGCTCTGCCGGCGCGGACTCCTCGACAAGGTCCGCGACCCGGAGGACGGCCGCCGTTTCCTGCTGCGCCTCACGGAGGAGGGCGTGCGCACGCACCGCAAGCTGACCGTGCGCACCGCCCGGATGAACCAGGTGTTCCTCGCCCCGCTGACCGCCGAGGAGCGGACGGTGTTCTTCGACCTCATCCGGCGTGTCGCGGACGCGGCCGAGGGGCTGCGCAACCCGGGGGAGTCCCTGGTGGCGCCCGGCTGACGGGCGCGGTCCGCAGGTCAGGACGCCTTGGCGTACACCACCCACACCTGGCCCTTCGCGAAGTTCACCGGTGAGCCGTCACCGGTGGTGAACGCCGTGCCGTCCGCGGCGTCCTCGCGCTCCCAGTTCACGTCGTAGGCCCGCCCGTCGCGCAGCACCCTGGCTTTCCCGGAGCCCACCGTCTCGGTGTACGGCGTGTTGTTGCCGAGGAAGTCGCGGAAGCCGGACTCGCGCACCTTCACGTACTGCACGACGACCGTCGCGGCCGCCATCTGCTTCCCGTCGGCCGTGGTGGCGGGCGCGCCGTCCATGCCGACCAGCCAGCGGTCCCGGGAGTCCGACCAGGTGAAGGTGAAGCGGGCCGCCGGGTAGCGCACCGTCTGTGAGGCCGTCGCCGTGCCGCCGTCCGGGGCGGAGCCGTAGCGGAAGCCGGTGGTCAGGGCGGCCTGTCCCGGTGCTTCGGGCACGAGCCGCTCCGGCCGCAGGTAGAGGTTGTGCGGGGCGGGCTTGCCGGAGCCGCGGAAGTAGGCCTCGGAGGCGCTGCCCGGCGTCTCCGCCCGCAGCGGTGCGCTGTCGATCAGTGGCAGGAGTTTCTTCTGCGCGCCGGAGAAGGCGAGGACGGGGCGGTCGAACTGGCGCAGCAGCTCCAGATCCGACTCGCGTGCGCTGCGTACCGGGCCGACCGACTTCGGCAACCGCGTCGCGTACACCGCCATCAGCCGGCTCAGTCCACCCTCGACCTGCTCCGCGTACACCACGTCCGCGGCGTCGAGGCCGGTGTGCGGCCGGGCCGCGGCGGCGTTGTCGAGCTTGACGGCGAGCAGAGAGGGGCCGGTCGCCGAGGGCGATGCGCCCTGCTCCGACTCGCCGGCGGATCCCCGTCCGTCGTCGCCGGGGGCGCCCCCGCCGGTGCAGCCCGCCGCCAGGGCGGCCGTCACCGTGGCGGCCAGCAGCGCCGCCGTCGTCGCGGCGCGCCGACCGCGCGCCCCTCGTTCCCTGGTCACCGTCGCCACCGGCCTCATGTCATCGATTTGCCTTGATTGTGTACTTATATGTCCACCGGTGGCTATACCCGATCGTTTTTGACGGAGGATCTCCGCTTCGTCCGCCGATCGGCGCAAGGTTGCAGGGCGGGACGCCCGGGTACCCGGGCGTCGCCGAACCACCGACGCGCACGCTGACGGAGGGAGCGCGAGGCGATGAGGGCAGTGACCTGGCAGGGCAAGCGGGACGTCCGCGTGGAGAACGTGCCCGATCCGGAGATCCAGGAACCGACGGACGCGGTCATCCGCGTCACCTCCACCGGGCTGTGCGGCTCCGACCTGCACCTGTACGAGGTGCTCACACCGTTCATGACCCCCGGGGACATCCTCGGCCACGAACCCATCGGCATCGTCGAGGAGGTCGGCGCCGGCGTCCCGGACCTCCAGGCCGGGGACCGGGTCGTGGTGCCGTTCCAGATCGCTTGCGGCAACTGCTGGATGTGCCTCACCGGCCTGCCCACCCAGTGCGAGACCACCCAGGTCCACGGCGAGGGCATGGGAGCCGCCCTGTTCGGCTACACCCGCCTGTACGGCGCGGTGCCGGGCGCCCAGGCCGAGTACCTGCGCGTCCCGCAGGCGCAGTACGGCCCGATCAAGGTGCCGGAGGGCCCGCCCGACGACCGTTTCGTCTACCTCTCCGACGTCCTGCCCACCGCCTGGCAGGCGGTCGCCTACGCCGACGTCCCACAGGGCGGCAGCATCGCCGTGCTCGGCCTCGGCCCCATCGGCGACATGGCCTGCCGCGTGGCCCAGGTCAAGGGCGCCGGTCGGGTGTTCGGCGTGGACCTGGTCCCGGAGCGGCTGGACCGGGCGCGCTCGCGCGGCGTGGAGACCTACGACCTCAGGTCCTTCGACAGCGAGAAGGAACTCGTCGAGGCCATCCGCGACGAGACCGACGGCCGCGGCCCCGACGCCGTGATCGACGCGGTCGGCACCGAGGCCCACGGCAGCGCGGCGGCCAAGCTCGCCCAGCAGGCCTCGGCGATGCTGCCCCGCAAGCTGGGCGGCCCGCTCGCCGAACGCTTCAGCATCGACCGTCTCGCCGCCCTCTACACCGCCATCGACCTGGTCCGGCGCGGCGGCACCATCTCGCTGTCCGGCGTCTACGGCGGCATGGCCGACCCGCTGCCGATGCTCACGCTGTTCGATAAGCAGATCCAGATGCGGATGGGCCAGGCCAACGTCCGCCGCTGGAGCGACGACATCATCCCGTACCTGACCGACGAGGACCCGCTCGGCGTCGAGGACTTCGCCACCCACCGCGTGCCGCTGTCGCAGGCCCCGCACGCGTACGAGATGTTCCAGCGCAAGCAGGACGGCGCGGTCAAGGTGCTGATGCAGCCCTGATCCCCCGCGCCGCCTCCTCGCGTGCGCGCAGGTCTCCGTGGAGACGGGCGAACACCGCGCACACCAGCGGCATGACCACCGGGGGCAGCAGGAGAAGCGCGACGGCTGTGGGCAGGATCTTCACCAGCACGCCGGTGATCCACACGTTGTCGTCGCTGAGCCACAGCATGCCGAGTCCGGCGAGGTGGGCGAGGGGAGCGGCCGCGTAGCGGGCCGCCCCGAAGACGAGTACGGCGGCCGCGGTGACCAGCGTGCCCACCCCGAGGGTGTGCCACCGTGCGCGGCGGGTCAGCACCCAGGAGCGGTGCAAGGCCGCGAACGGGGAACGGCGCTCCAGCACCGTCTCGGCAGTGGCCACCGAGAGGCGGAAGTACAGCAGCGGGCCGAGGCACCCGATCGCGATCGGCAGCGCCCAGCCCACGAGCATGCACTGCGGGGTCGCGGTTTCGTGCAGGGGAGTGGGCTCGACACCGGGCACCTCGCCGCTGTCGACGAGGCCCCACAGCGCCAGGCCCGCCACCTCCACGGCGCCCACGGCCAGTCCGGTCAGCGCGTTGACCAGGAGGGCGGCGGGCAAGCGCGGACGGGTGCGCCGCCACACCTCTCGGGTGGTCAGCGGTCCGCCGTCGCGCGCGGCGTGAGCGTCGACGACGGCGTACGCGGCGTGCAGGACGGAGACGACGAGCAGGGCCAGGACGAGCAGCAGCAGCGACACCGCGGCCCCGGCCCGTACCAACGGGGGCATGCCGCCGTCGGCGTACGCCACGTAGGAGTCCTCGTCGGCGATGTTGGAGTCCGCGTAGTCGCGGACGCCCTCGAAGGTGTCCCAGGTCGCCGCGAATCCGCCGGCCAGGATCACGCAGCCCGCCACCGCTGTCAGGACGGAGACGTGGAGGGTGAGGCCGTACAGCGCGCGGCGGTGGCGTCCCACGACGCCGAGCGCCCCGCCGATGCCGACGGCCGCGCGGCCGGTCGACTGGTTTCCGTCGGGTGCCATCGGCCGGCCTGACCTCCCATGCGGTTCTGCGGTGACGCCGGCCAAGACGCCGGGCGGGGCGCGTGGGGTTCCCGGGACCGAGTTCACTCACTCCCGCAGGCTCACGGGCGACCGCTCCTAGGCGCCGAAGATCTCCGTCAGGTCATAGCGGACCGGCTCCTGAAGCTGCGCGTACGTGCAGCTCTCCGCAGTCCGGTCCGGGCGCCAGCGGCGGAAGCGGGCGGTGTGGCGGAAGCGCTGTCCGTTCTCCATGTGGTCGTACGCCACCTCGGCCACCCGCTCCGGCCGCAGCGGCACCCACGACAGGTCCTTGCGGCCCGACCAGCGGCTCGGTGCCCCAGGCAGCCGGGCCTTCTCGTGGGCGGCCTCGTCGGACCAGGCCGCCCACGGATGCCCCTGGACGTCGTCCATGCGCAGCGGCTCCAGTTCCTCCACCAGCTCGGCGCGCCGCTTCATCGCGAACGCGGCGGACACGCCCACGTGCTGGAGCGTGCCCCGGTCGTCATACAGGCCGAGCAGCAGCGAGCCCACCACGGGGCCGCTCTTGTGCAGGCGGTACCCGGCGACGACCACATCCGCCGTACGCTCGTGCTTGATCTTGAACATGGCGCGCTCGTCCGGCCGGTAGCGCACGGTCAGCGGCTTGGCGATGACGCCGTCCAGGCCCGCCCCCTCGTACTGCTCGAACCAGCTGCGCGCCACCTCGATGTCGGTGGTCGCCGGAGCCAGGTGCACCGGCGCCGTCACCCCCGACAGCTCCCGTTCGAGCAGCTCCCGCCGGTCGGTCAGCGGGACGTCCATCACCGACTCGTCTCCCAGCGCCAGCAGATCGAAGGCGACGAACGAGGCCGGTGTCCGCTCGGCCAGCATCCGCACGCGCGAGTCCGCCGGGTGGATCCGCTCCGTCAGCGCGTCGAAGTCCAGATGCCCCTCCCGCGCGATCACGATCTCCCCGTCCACCACCGAGCGCTGGGGCAACCGCTCCCGCACGGCCGTCACCAGCTCGGGAAAATACCTGGTCAGAGGCTTTCCGGTACGGCTGCCGAGCTCGACCTCGTCCCCGTCGCGGAAGACGATCGCCCGGAACCCGTCCCACTTCGCCTCGTACTGCATGCCCGCCGGGATCGCCGCCACGGACTTGGCGAGCATCGGCAGCACAGGGGGCATCACCGGCAGATCCATGGTCCGATTCTGCGCCCATAGAGCCAGGTGTGCCCGATGTGCGAGGTGTGGGGGGTACGCCTACCGTGGCTCGCATGGGTGACGCGGTGGAACTGGAGGTCGGCGGCCGGACCGTACGGCTGTCCAGCCCGGACAAGATCTTCTTCCCCGAGCGCGGTTTCACCAAGCTGGACCTCGCCCGCTACTACCTGGCCGTCGGCCCCGGCATCCTGCGCGCCCTGCGCGACCGGCCCACCACCCTGGAGCGCTACCCCGAGGGCGTGACCGGCGAGAACTTCTTCCAGAAGCGGGCCCCGAAGAACATGCCCGACTGGATCCCGACCGCGCACATCACCTTCCCCAGCGGCCGCAGCGCCGACGAGATGTGCCCCACCGAGGTCGGCGCCGTGGTGTGGGCCGCCCAGTTCGGCACCCTCACCTTCCACCCCTGGCCGGTCCGCCGCGGCGACGTCGACCGCCCGGACGAACTCCGCATCGACCTCGACCCGCAGCCCGGCACCGACTACGAGGACGCCGTCCGCGCCGCCCACGAACTACGGGCCGTACTCGACGAGTTCGGCGGCCTGCGCGGCTTCCCCAAGACGTCCGGCGGCCGGGGCCTGCACGTCTTCGTGCCCATCGAACCCCGCTGGACCTTCACCCAGGTCCGGCGCGCCGCCATCGCCGTCGGCCGCGAGATGGAGCGGCGGATGCCGGAGCAGGTCACCATCAAGTGGTGGAAGGAGGAGCGGGGCAAGCGCATCTTCATCGACTACAACCAGACGGCACGCGACCGCACGATCGCCTCCGCCTACTCCGTACGGCCCCGCCCGCACGCCCCCGTCTCCGCGCCCCTGCGCTGGGACGAGGTGGGAGTCGCGCACCCCCAGGACTTCGACCTCGCGACCATGCCCGCGCGCTTCGCCGAACTCGGCGACGTGCACGCGGACATGGACGACCACCGCTACTCCCTGGAGGCCCTGCTCGACCTCGCCCGCCGCGACGAACACGACCACGGGCTGGGAGACCTGCCGTACCCGCCCGAGTATCCCAAGATGCCGGGAGAACCGAGGCGGGTACAGCCGAGCAGGGCCAGGAAGACGCCCGGCGGGCCTACAACTCCTTGATCCGGATGTCGCGGTACGAGACCACGTCCGTCGTGCCGTGCACCTGGAGCCCGATGTAGCCGGAGGCGAACCGCCGTCCGTCCGTGCCCGGGTCGTCCGAGCGGGGCGGGGTGAACTCCTGGCCGCCGGTGTTGTCGAACTCGTTGATCAGCACGCCGTTGCGGAACACCGAGTAGTGCTGGCCCTCCACACGGATCTCGTAGTCGTTCCAGGTGCCCTTCTGCGTCACGCCCGCGCCGGCCAGCCCCACGCGGTCGAAGCCGTACACCGACCCCGTCTTGTACATGTCGCCGTCGGGCCGGTCGAGCACCTGCACCTCGTGCCCGTACTTGATGGCGACCCACTCGGGCCGGGACTCCTCCGGGTGGTCGTGGACCCACGGGAAGCGCACGAAGACACCCGAGTTGGCGTTGCCCGTGCCGGGAGCGTCGTCACGCCACTGGAGCTTCAGAGAGAAGTCGCCGTACTTGCGCTGCGGGAACCACAGCATGCCCATGCCCGGTGTGGTCGTGCTGGAGGTGATCGTCCCGTCCGGGTTCAGCCCGAACGAGCCGCCGCCCACCTGCTGCCACTCGGCCAGGGACTCCGCGCTGCCGTCGAAGATCGCCCGGTAGCCCTCGGTCTGTCCCGGCTTGCCGATGCCGGACTGGCGGGCGGCCTTGCGGATCGCGTTGTACTCCCGCTGGTCGATGACCCCTTCCTTCAGCAGGCGGTCGAGGACGGACGTCACGTGCTTGAGGAACAGCGCGTGGGACGTCCACTCCTTCTCGTCCTCGATCAGCTCGCCGATCCGGCAGCGGTTGTCGGTGACGCGGTTGCGCACCCCGGAGTCGACCGTGCCGACGATCACCGTCAACCGCTCGTCGTACTCGGGGCAGTTGGGCGCCGGGACCTGGCCGGAGACGACCGTGAAGGTCACCGTCAGGGCCGCCGAGGTGTTGCCCGCCTTGTCGGTCGCGCGGTACGCCACGGTGTGCGCGCCCGCCCGGTCGACCACGACCGGAGCCGTGTACGCCAGGTACGGCCCGCCGTCCAGCGAGTACTCGATCCTCTCGACGCCCGAGCCGTGCGCGTCGGTCGCCGTGACGGTGACCCGGGCGCTGTTGACGTACGCCCCGGCGGAGTTCCTCGTGCCCCCCACGGTCACGCCCGTCACCGGCGGGGTGGTGTCCTGCGGCGGAGCCGCGACGACCGTGAACCGCACGCTCTTCTCGGCCGCCACGTTGCCCGCCTTGTCGGTGGCGCGGTAGCGGACGGTGTGCGCGCCCACCTCGTGCACCATCACGGGCGCGGTGTACGGCTGCCAGGCGCCGGAACCGACCGCGTACTCGATCGTGTTGACCCCGGAACCCGTGTCGGACGCGGAGACGGTGACGGTCGCCATGTCGATGTACGCCCCGTCGGCGTCGCGCTCGCCGCTCACCGTCGCAGAGGTCTCCGGCGCGGTCGTGTCGTCCGACTGCGGCGCCACGACCGTGAACGCGGCGCTCTTCTCGGCGGAGACGTTCCCCGCCTTGTCGAAGGCGCGATAGCGGACCTTGTGGGCGCCGACCTGGTCGACGACGACCGGCGCGGTGTACGGCTGCCAGGCGCCCGCGTCGCCGATCGCGTACTCGATCCTGTCGACGCCGGAGCCGCCCTCGTCGGTGGCGTGGATCGCCACGCTCGCCGAACCGACGTACTCGCCCTGCGTGTTCTGAGTCCCGCTCACGTGCGCCGACGCCTCGGGCGCGGTCGTGTCCTCGCCGGTGCCCTCGGTCACCACCAGGATGCCCTGCATCTGACCGTGGCCGGGGATGGTGCAGTGGTAGAAGTACCGGCCGGGCGTGAGCGTGACCTGCGCGGTGTGCTTGCCGCCCTGGGCGTCGTTCGGATTGGCCAGGATGTTGAGCTGCACGTCGTTGTTGAACTCGGGATCACTGGTCACGAACGTCAGCGTGTGCGGCATGCCCGTGGTGTTGCCGGTCGCCACGCTGTTCTCGAACACGATCGTCGCCGTGCCGGCGACCGCCGTCTTCGGCGCCGAGAGGTACTTGTCGATGTCGTTGCCGGCCGTCCAGGTGAGGACCTGTTCGGCGGCCGGCGCCTCCGTCTGCCCGGCCGCGGGCATCGCCTGCACGCCGAGCATCACGAGCAGGGCGGCCAGCAGGGCGGCCCAGATTCTTCGTTGCCGGATCACTCGGTCCCCCTCGCCAGCCGACCGGCGGCCGGGGTCGGCCCGCCGCCCTTGTAGGTGACCCGCCACAGGGCCGACTTGGAGTCCGAGGTGAAGAAGCCGCGGCCGTAGTCGAGGACGTACAGCGCGCCGTCCGGACCGAACTTCCAGTCCATGAGGTTCCTGATGCCGTCGTTGCCGATCGGCACGATCTTCTTCAGCGACTCCGAGTGCACCGGCAGACCGCCGTCTCCTTGCGTCTTCGGGTCCATGAGCACCGCGTTGCGCGGCTGGTCGGCGTCGTAGAAGTCACCGACGAACCACTTGCCGTCCCAGTACGCCGGCCACTTGACGGCACTGTCCGCCGAAACCGTGTCGTACCGGTAGACCGGCCCGTTCATCGCGGCCTGCCCGCCGCCCTTCAGCCAGGGCAGCCGGTACGTCGCCTCCTCCGGCTTGTACGACGGGACACCACTGGCGTCCCGCGGGTAGTCCGGCGCGCCGCCCTGCGGCGAGTACCAGATGTTGTTGCCGGTGACCGGCGGCAGGTTGACCAGACCGTCGTTGTTCGGCGACTCGTTCTTCGGGTGGTCGCAGTCGTACCAGCCGAGCGGCTGGGACGGGTCCGGCAGATTGCGGTCCCGGTAGGGCTGCTTGTTGCCCATGCAGTACGGCCAGCCCCGGTTGCCCGCCTCGGTGATGGCGGCGAACGTGTCGTACTTGGCCGGACCCCAGGTCGTCGAGGGCGCGCTCGCGTCCGGGCCGACCCAGCCCGCGTAGAGCACGTCGGTCGACTTGTCGACGAAGATACGGGCGGGGTTCCTGACCCCCATCACATAGATCTCGCCGCGCGTCTTGCCGCCGCCCTCGTCGGTCTCCTTCCCGGTGAAGAGGTTGCCCTCGGGGAGCGTGTACGTCCCGTCCGGCTCCGGGTGGATGCGCAGGATCTTGCCGTTGAGGTTGTTGGTGTTGCCGGCCGTGCGGCGCGCGTCCGCGAAGGAGACGCCCTTGTAGTTCGGCTGCGGGTTGTTGCCCGAGTAACCGCCGCTGAACCCGCTGGAGTTGTTGTCACCGGTGGCGATGTACAGGTTGCCCTTGGAGTCCCAGGCCATCCCGCCGCCCGAGTGGCAGCAACTGTGGATCTGCACCGGCCACTTCAGCAGCACCTTCTCGCTGCCCAGATCCAGCTTGTTGGTGGCCTGGTCGAGCGTGAAGCGGGAGACCCGCCGCTCGGCCATCCGCGTGTCCCGGTTGATCTGGGAGTGCGGCGTGTAGTGCAGATACACCCAGCCGTTCTGCTCGAACCTCGGGTCCAGCTCGATGCCGAGCAGCCCCTCCTCGACCTTGACCAGCTCGTCGCCGCCGCCCTTGTTGCCGAACACGGTCAGCGCACCGGCCAGGGTGACCTGCTTGGACTTCGGGTCGTAGACGTGGATCTCGCCCTTGCCCTTGCCGATGTCGGGGTTGTTCCAGTCGGTGACCACCGGCTGCGAGGAGTCGGCGCCGCCCCGGCCGATGTAGAACACCCGGCCGTCGGGCGCGGTGACCAGCCCGTGCGGCTCGCCGATCTGGTCGTTCCGCCCCGGCTGGTTGGGCTTGGTCAGCCGCTCCGCCGCGTAGTTGGCGTTGATGGTCGCCTTGCAGTCGGCCTGCTCCAGCCGGGTCGTCCACATCAGCGCGCCGCGCAGATGGGCACGGAAGTCGCTCTCGTCGTACGACGACACCGTGCCGCCCATGCCGGTGTAGAAGGAGCGGCCGCCGTCGTAGTCACGGCACCAACTCACCGGGTGGTCCCAGCCGTTGGTGCTCGTCCCGGGCTGGTACGTCGACTCCCGGACCCGGGCCACCGTGTGGACGTCGCCCGACGGGTTCTTCACCCAGTTCAGCCACTTGTCGGGGCGCTTCCACTGCACCGGCACGTCCTTGGTGGCCGGGTGCCGGCGGTCGCCGGCCTCGACGGTCGCACGCTGGACGGCCGCGGGGCTCGACGCGGCCGGGCGGGCCCCCACCAGTCCGGTGAACCAGTCCGAGTACGGCTCCGCGCGCGCCGCGTCATGGACGCCGACGAACCCGCCGCCGGCCTCCATGTAGGCCTCCAGGCCCGCCTCCTGCTCCGCGTCGAGGACGTCGCCCCCGCCGGTCAGGAACACGATCGCGTTGAAGCGGCCGAGTTTCGTCTCGTCGGTGAACACCGAGGCGTCGGCGGTGGCCTGGACCTTGAAGCGGCGGTTGGCCGGTCCCGACAGCCCGATGTCCTCGATGGCCTCGATCCCGGCGTTCACCACCGGCGACTCGTCCCCGGCCGCCGCGGAACCGTGGAAGATCAGCACCCGTACATTCGCGCCGCCCGGCGGCGACTTGATCGACATCGTTGTCAGCGGGGGGTCCGGATACGGGCCCGCGTTGGCGGGCCCCGCCAGGAGTCCGGCGGTCACGACCCCGGCGGCCACGGAGGCCGCCCAGACACGTCTTCCCTTGCTCAACCCTCGTAAGTGCATGGGCACCTCCACGGTCACAGCAACACCGCCAAGGAAGCTAAACCCCTTTGCCCGGCTCGCCAATACCTATGACCGTGATGGCCCCAACTTTGTCTTGAGTGTGGATAAACGGGAGCGTGGCCGGTACCGTCTCACAGGTTCATCACAGGTACGTCTCCGTAAAGGCCTTACCAGGGTGGGGAGTTCCGCATGGACAGACGCAGCTTCAACCGGCGGGTCCTGCTGGGGAGCGCGGCCGTCGCGACATCGTTGTCCGTGGCGCCGGAGGCCGTCAGTGCGGCCGGACCGGCGAAGACGGCACCCGCCGGGGGCGAGGTGAGACGCATCAAGCTGTACGCCGAGAAGCTCGCCGACGGAAAGATGGGCTACGGCCTGGAGAAGGGCAAGGCGACCGTCCCCGGCCCGCTGATCGAACTCAACGAGGGCGACACGCTGCACATCGAGTTCGAGAACACCATGGACGTGGCGGTGAGCCTGCACGTCCACGGCCTGGACTACGAGATCACCAGCGACGGCACCAAGCTGAACCGCAGTCATGTCGAGCCGGGCGGCACCCGCACCTACACCTGGCGCACTCACGCCCCCGGCCGCCGCAAGGACGGCACCTGGCGGGCGGGCAGTGCGGGTTACTGGCACTACCACGACCACGTCGTCGGCACGGACCACGGCACCCAGGGGCTCCAGAAGGGGCTCTACGGCCCGGTCATCGTCCGCCGCAAGGGCGACGTCCTGCCCGACCGGACGCACACGGTCGTCTTCAACGACATGCTCATCAACAACAGGCCGCCGCACTCCGGGCCCGACTTCGAGGCCACGGTGGGGGATCGCGTCGAGTTCGTGGTGATCACGCACGGCGAGTTCTACCACACGTTCCACATGCACGGTCACCGCTGGGCGGACAACCGCACCGGCATGCTGACCGGCCCCGACGACCCCAGCCAGGTCATCGACAACAAGATCACGGGACCGGCGGACTCGTTCGGCTTCCAGGTGATCGCGGGGGAGGGGGTCGGCGCCGGCGCCTGGATGTACCACTGCCATGTGCAGAGCCACTCCGACATGGGGATGGTCGGCCTGTTCCTGGTGAAGAAGCCGGACGGGACGATTCCCGGCTACGACCCGCACGAGCACGGGGAGGAGCCGCCGGGGGGCGGCCACGACCACTGACGGGCGCCTGAGCCCGGGCGCTCTCCGGTCAGCGGGAGAGCGCTCTCACCACACTTGGCCACCGGGGCTATCCTGATCCGCACCCGCAGGTGAGGAGCCCCGAAGTGACCGACACAGCGCCGCGTCCCACCCTGGAGGCCGTGGCCGCCCGGGCCGGTGTCTCGCGGGCGACCGTCTCGCGCGTGGTCAACGGCGGTGACGGGGTCAGGGACATCCTCGTCGAGCGGGTCCGCAAGGCGGTGGAGGAGCTCGGGTACGTGCCCAACCAGGCGGCCCGCAGCCTGGTGACCCGGCGGCACGACGCGATCGCGGTCGTCGTCGCCGAACCGGAGACCCGCGTGTTCGCCGACCCGTTCTTCGCGCACCAGCTCCGCGGCATCAGCAAGGAGCTCACGGCCCACGACAACCAGCTCGTGCTGCTGCTCACGGAGGGGCGGGACGACCACGCCCGGGTCGGCCGGTACCTCGCCGGCGGGCATGTCGACGGGGCCCTCGTCTTCTCCCTGCACCTCGACGACCCCTTGCCGGAGCTGATCCAGCGGGCGGGCGTCCCCACCGTCTTCGGCGGGCGGCCCGGCTGGAGCGGAGAGCGGCGGGGCGTGGTGTACGTCGACAGCGACAACCGCGGCGGCGCCCGCGACGCCGTCCGCCACCTGGCCGGCCTCGGCCGCACCCGTATCGCGCACATCACCGGCGCCCTCGACCAGACCTCTGCGGTGGACCGGCTCGACGGCTACCGGGACGTCATGGTGGACGCCGACCCGCGGCTGATCGCCGAGGCCGACTTCACCCCGGCCGGCGGCGAGCGGGCGATGCGCGAGCTCCTCGACCGCTGCCCGGACGTGGACGCGGTGTTCGCCGCCAACGACCTCACGGCCTCGGGGGCGCTGCGCGTTCTGCGCGAGGCCGGACGGCGTGTCCCCGACGACGTCGCCCTGATCGGCTTCGACGACATGCTGCCCGTCGCCGAACAGACCGACCCGCCCCTCACGACGGTCCGTCAGGACATCGAGGAGATGGGCCGACTGATGGCCCGCCTGCTGCTGCGGGGGCTCGACCGCGGCACTCCGCGGGAGGGCGTGGGCGGCACGCCCTCCAGTGTGGTCCTCCCGACGACGCTGGTGCGGCGGGCGTCCGCGTAGTCCGGGGGTGCCCGCGTGATCCGGGGGGCGCCGCGTGGTGCGGCGGGTGTCCGCGTAGTCCGGTGGGGGGCGAGTGATGTGGCGGGCGTCCGCGTAGTCCGGGGGCGCTCGCGTGATCCGGCGGGTGCCCGCGTGGTGCGGCGGGTGTCCGCGTAGTCCGGTGGGGGCCCGCGTGACCGGCGGGTGTCCGCAGAGATGCGGCGGGCGTGCCTCAGCCCGGCTGGGGCTCGCTGCGGATCACCGCGAAACGCGCTCCGTACGGGTCCGTGAGCTTGGCGACGCGACCCACGTCCGGCACGTCCGTGGCGGGCATGCGGACCGTGCCGCCCAGTTCCCGGGCCCGGGCGACGGTGGCGTCCGTGTCGGTGACCTCGAAGTACGGCAGCCAGTGCGCCTCCTCCTCGGCCGGGTCGTCGGCCAGCGGGACGACGCCGCCGAACATGGCGTCCTCACCCTCTCCGGCCGGGGCGAAGGTGGTGTAGGTGCCGCCGGGGAAGTCGACGCCGAAGGTCTCCAGGCCGAGCACGGAGTGGTAGAAGGCGGCAGCGGCCGGGACGTCCGCCGTGTACAGCTCCAGCCAGCACAGCGAGCCGGGCTCCCGGACGACGTCCAGGCCCGTGTTGCGGCCCGGCTGCCACAGGCCGAAGGACACCCCAGCCTGGTCGGCGAGGATCGCCATGCGGCCCAGGTCCTGCACGTCCATGGGCTGCATCCGCACCGACCCGTGCGCCTGCCCGGCCGCCCGCGCCGTGGCGTCCGCGTCCGGGGCCTGGAAGTACACCGTCCAGGAGGGCGGGCCCTGCTCCGGTGTGGTCTGCATGCCACCGGCGGTGGTTCTGCCGCCCAGCTGGAAGAGGCCGTAGCCCCCCACCTCGGGGCCGCCGGGCTGGAACTCCCAGCCGAACAGGTCGCCGTAGAAGGAGGTGGCGCCGTCGATGTCGGGGGTGCCGAGATCGATCCAGTTCGGAGCGCCGGTCACATAACGGGTGGTGAGCATCGTCGCCCTCCTCGCGCTGGGGCCCGTTCGTCCACTCTGCCGAGTCTCGCACCGCCCACTGACAAGCGCCGCTGGAGCGCCGCCGGAGTGCCGCCGTGGCGTGATGCCGGGTTTCCGCGCGCCGCCGTGCGTCAGCCCGTCCGGCGGGTGACCATCAAGGTGGCCGGAGGCCCGTCAATACGGTGTTGATCCCGCGTTGATCGAACGTTTTTCGCCGTCCGGAACGCTTCTGGCCATGCACATCGACACCATGATCTCGCCCGAACTCGCCTGGCAGCAGGAGGCGTTGTGCGCGCAGACCGGGGCGGACTTCTTCTTCCCCGAACCCGGCAGCTCGGTGCGGGAGGCGAAGCGGATCTGCGGCATGTGCCCGATCCGTGACGCCTGCCTCGAGTACGCGATGGACAACGACGAGCGCTTTGGTGTCTGGGGCGGTCTGTCGGAGAAGGAGCGGCTGGAACTGCGGCGTACGTCGCGGTAGCCGTGTGCCGTGGCGCGGTCGCGGCCGCGTGGAAGTCTCCGCAAGCCCTCGCGCGTCGCGCGGGTGGCGGCCGGCCCGTGGCCGGGCGCCGGCACGCCGGGGCCCCGGCCGCTCGTGGCGGTCGGGGCTCCGCAGTCGTGGAACCGGATGTGCCGGGTCGGGCGTCAGGCGCCGGCTGCCCGGGCCGCCATGCGGGCCTTGCGCGCGGCCAGCTTCTCGTCGAACTTCGTCGCCTCGCTGTCCAGGCCGTCCATGTACAGGCCCAGTTCCTCCTGCGCCTTGCGGCCCTCGGGGCCCAGGCCGTCGATCTCCATGACCTTCAGGAAGCGCAGCACCGGCTGGAGCACGTCGTCGTGGTGGATGCGCACGTTGTAGACCTCGCCGATGGCCATCTGCGCGGCGGCGCGCTCGAAGCCGGGGATGCCGTGGCCGGGCATCCGGAAGTTCACGACCACGTCCCGCACGGCCTGCATGGTCAGGTCGGGGGCGAGCTCGAACGCCGACTTGAGGAGGTTGCGGTAGAAGACCATGTGCAGGTTCTCGTCGGTCGCGATGCGGGCCAGCATGCGGTCGCAGACCGGGTCGCCGGACTGGTGGCCGGTGTTGCGGTGCGAGATGCGGGTGGCCAGCTCCTGGAAGGCGACGTAGGCGATCGAGTGGAGCATCGAGTGCCGGTTGTCCGACTCGAAGCCCTCGCTCATGTGCGACATGCGGAACTGCTCCAGCTTGTCCGGGTCGACCGCGCGCGAGGTGAGCAGGTAGTCGCGCATCACGATGCCGTGCCGGCCCTCCTCGGCCGTCCAGCGGTGCACCCAGGTGCCCCAGGCGCCGTCGCGGCCGAAGAGCGAGGCGATCTCGTGGTGGTAGCTGGGCAGGTTGTCCTCGGTCAGCAGGTTCACGACGAGCGCGATGCGGCCGATCTCGGTGACCTTGGACTGCTCCTTGTCCCAGGCCTCGCCGTCCTCGAAGAGGCCGGGGAAGTTGCGCCCGTCGCTCCAGGGGACGTACTCGTGCGGCATCCAGTCCTTGGCGACCTGCAGATGCCGGTTGAGCTCCTTCTCGACCACTTCCTCCAGTGCGTGCAGCAGCTGAGCGTCGGTCCAGGCGCCGGCGGGGCTACCGAGGTGGGGAGTGGTGATCGTCATGGACTCTCCAGGGGGACATGCGTACGAGCGGTGAGCGGTAACTTACGGAATCGTAGGCTACGTTTCCGTAGGTTACGTTGCCGTAAGTTAAGAACGCTGTAAAGACCGCTGATCAGCGGCGTCGCCCGAAGGCACACCACCCCTCCGGCGGACCCGCAGGTAGAGGGGCCGCACAGGTGGAGTGCCCGTCCCCTAGGCGTACAGCCCCCGCAGCCGCACCGAGAGGCATGTCACACATCCCTCGAGCTTCTCGAACTCGCTGATGTCCACGACGACCGGTTCGTACCCCAGGTCCGCGAACAGCTCCGCGGTCTTCGGCGCGCTCGCCGCCATCAGCAGTTTGGCACCGCCGAGCAGCACGACGTGCGACCCGGCCTCCTCCGGCACCGGCAGGAAGCGCGCGAACAGCGACGGCGCGTCCATCCTCGGGATGTGCCCGATGACCGTCCCGTCGGGCAGCGCCGTGACCGCGGACTTCAGGTGCAGCACCTTGCTCACCGGTACGGCGACGACCCGCGCCCCCAGCGGCTCGAACGCGGCACGCAGCTGCTCGACGCCGGCGGCGTTGGTGCGCCCGCCCCGGCCCACGTACACGGTGTCGCCGATCTTCAGTACGTCGCCGCCCTCCAGCGTGCCCGGCTCCCAGATCCAGTTCACCGAGCAGCCCAGGCCGGCCACGGCCTCCTCGACCCCGGCGGTCTCGTCACGCCGGGACTCGGCACCCGGGCGGGCGATCAGCGCGACGTTCTTGTACATCACGACCGTGTCCTCGACGAACACCGAGTCCGGGCAGTCGTCGGCCGGGTCCACCTCGATGGTCTCCCAGCCGTGCGTGCGCAGGGCCTTCACGTACTCCTCCCACTGCTCGACCGCGAGGTCGGCGTCGACCCTCTCGCGCTCGATGTGTGTCACCAGCCCTTCGGCAAGACGCGGGCTGGGGCGGCGGACGAGGGCCTTCTTGCTGGGCACGAGCGTGACTCCGTATCGGATGGGACGTGTCTGGACAGCGCCGACGGAGCCTCCGGGATCGGCCGGAACCCATCGGGCGTCAGCCGACCATCATGCAGGGCGAACCCGGGGGGCGACACCCCCGGGGAGGTGGCGGGCAGCCCGGTACCTCGCCAGGCAGCAGGTGAATACCCGCTGCCGCCCCGACCGGCCGGCAGCCCGTCCCGCCCCGGCCCGACGCCTCGGCGGGCCATCCGGCAGGGTTCCGCCGGACCCGGCCTGCTGCCGGACCGGGCCGTGCCCGGCTGGGCGATTCTGGGCCCGGCACCTCAGAAGGGCGTCCAGGCGTGGGCGGGCCTGCTCGTTGCCGGCCAGGGCCGCACTTGGTCCGGTCGGCTCCGACCGGCGTCTCAGAGGGCACCCGAGCGGGTGCTGGTTCGGCCCGCTGCCGGTGCGCGTGGCACTTGGCCTGGGTGGTTTCCGGTCCGGCCGTCTCAGCGGGTGTTCGGGCGAGCGCTGGAGCCCCGGCCACCCCTACCGCTCCAGCCTGGACGGCACCACCTGCGCCGAACTCACCCACGCCTACCGGAAGGCCACCGGCGACGGCTGGCTCCAGCCCCTCGGCCTCGCCCACGCCCTGGTGGAGACCGCCCACCACGCCCTCACCGTCGCGGCCGACCCCACCGACCGGGCGTCCGTCGCGCAGGCCCTCGCCGGAACGACCCTCGACACCATCGCCGGCACCCTCGACTGGACCCGCGGACCGACCCCCGACAACGCCCTGCTGCCACTGGTCGGCGGGCAGTGGCAGCACGGCCCGGGCGGCCCGCGCCTCGCCGTCGTCAGCAACACGGCGCTCCCGGACGTCCCGCTCACCGGGGAGCTCACACCCGCGTGGTGACGGGCGATGCCGCCATCGCCCGCCGCAGGTGCTCCCCGGTCAACGATCCCCGTGCGTGGAGGAGCTGTCGCGGCGTCCCCTCGAAGACGACCTCGCCGCCGTCCCTGCCGCCGTCCGGGCCGAGGTCGATCACCCAGTCGGCCCGGGCGATCACGTCCAGGTTGTGCTCCACGACGACGACCGTGTTGCCCGTGTCGACCAGCCGGTCCAGCAGGGCGACGAGGCCCTCCACGTCCGCCATGTGCAGCCCGGTCGTCGGCTCGTCGAGGACGTAGACCGCGCCCGTCCGGTGCAGCCGCGTGGCCAGCTTGATGCGCTGGCGTTCGCCGCCGGAGAGCGTGGAGAGGGGCTGGCCGAGCGTCAGATACGTCAGTCCGACGTCCCGCAGGGCGCGCAGCCGGCGCCGTACGCCCGGGTCGTCGAAGAAGCCGAGCGCCTGCTCGGCCGTCATCTGAAGGACGTCGGCGACGGAGCTGCCCTTGACGGTCAGCCGCAGCACCTCGTCCTTGAAGCGCCGCCCTTCGCAGTCGTGGCAGGTCGTCGTCACCGGGTCCATGAAGGCGAGGTCGGTGTAGATGATGCCCCGGCCCTCGCAGGTGCCGCAGGCGCCGCTGGAGTTGAAGCTGAAGAAGCCCGCCTCGGCTCCCGTCTCGCGGGCGAAGACCTTCCGTACGGTGTCCATGATCCCCAGATAGGTCGCCGGGGTGGACCGGCCGGAGATCCCGATCGACGACTGGTCGACGACCACGGCGTCGGGGTGCGCGGCGGTGAACTCCCCGACCAGGGTGCTCTTCCCCGACCCCGCCACCCCGGTCACGGCCGTGAGCACACCGGCCGGGAACCGTACGGTCACGTCGCGCAGGTTGTGCCGGTCGGCGCCCTTGACCCACAGCTCGCCGTCGGCCCGCCGCACCTGTTCCCTGACCGCCGTACGGCGGCGCAGACAGCGCCCGGTGAGGGTGTCGGAGGCGGCCAGTTCAGCCGGTGTGCCCTCGAAGACCACGCGGCCCCCCTCGGTGCCGGCCCCGGGCCCCATGTCGACGACGTGGTCGGCCAGCGCGATGACGTCCGGGTCGTGCTCGACGACCAGCACGGTGTTGCCCTTGTCGCGCAGCCGCAGCAGCAGATCGCCGAGACGGCCCACGTCGCGCGGGTGCAGGCCGACACTCGGCTCGTCGAAGATGTACGTGATCCCGCTCAGACTGGAGCCGAGGTGCCGCACCGTCTTGAGCCGCTGCCCCTCCCCGCCGCTGAGGGTCGCGGTCTCCCGGTCGAGGCTGAGGTAGCCGAGGCCGATCGCCTCGACGCGCTCCAGCGCGGCCACGGCCGCCCCCGCGATGGGCCCGGCCACCGGGTCGTCGATCTCCTTCAGCACGGCGATCAGGTCCGTGACCTGCATCCGTGTGCAGTCGGCGATGTTCCGGCCGCCCATCCGGGTGGCGAGCGCAGCCGCATTGAGCCGCGCTCCGTGACAGACCGGGCAGGTGCCCTCCACCAGGAACTCCCGGACCAGGTCGCGGGTCTTCTGGCTCATGGCCGACAGGTCCCGCTTCAGGTACAGCCGCTCGAAACGGTCGGCCAGCCCCTCGTACTCGGTGGTCCAGGTGCCGCCGCTGCCGTTGACGGTGACCTTGCTGCCGGGCCGTCCGCGCATCAGGAACGCGCGCTCGGCGGCGGTGAACCGCCCCACCGGCTTGTCCGGGTCCAGGTCGGCACTGTTCGTGTAGGCCTGGCCCTGCCAGGTGCCCGCGGCGAACGGCGGGAAGCGGACCGCCCCGCCCGCGAGGGAGCGGTCGGGATCCAGGATGCGGTCCCAGTCGGGCCGTACCGTCCGGCCGAGGCCGTCGCACTCGGGGCACATGCCCGACGGGTCGTTGAACGAGTACGCGGTCGCCGGCCCGGCGCTCGGGACGCCGTGCCGGGAGAACAGCACCCGGATCACCGAATAGATGTCCGTCATCGTGCCGACGGTCGACCGCGAGTGGCCGCCGACCTGCCGCTGGTCGACGACGATCGCGGGGCAGAGGTCCTCCATGCCGTCCGCGTGCGGCCGCTCGTACTTGGGCAGCCGGTTGCGGACGAACCACGGATACGTCTCGTTGAGCTGGCGCTGCGACTCCACCGCGATCGTGTCGAAGACGACGGACGACTTCCCCGACCCCGAAACGCCGGTGAACACCGTCAGCCGGCCTTTCGGGATGCGGAGGGTGACGTCCTTGAGGTTGTTCTCGCGGGCTCCGGTCAGGGTGATGACATCGTGCGTGAAGTCGGTCATGCCACCGACGCTAGGCGGGAAACCCGACAGCCTCTGGCGTGATTTCCTTCAGTTCTCCGTCCTCCAGCAGCAGCCAGCGGGTGATGCCGATCGACTCCAGGAACGGCAGGTCGTGACTGGCCACGATCAGCGCCCCCTCGTACGACTCCAGGGCCGTGGTGAGCTGCCGCACGCTCGCCATGTCGAGATTGTTGGTCGGCTCGTCCAGCATGAGCAGCTGCGGCGCGGGCTCGGCCAGCATCAGCGCGGCCAGCGCCGCCCGGAAGCGTTCGCCGCCGGACAGCGTCGCCGCCTTCTGGTCGGCCCGGGCGCCCCGGAACAGGAAGCGGGCCAGCCGCGCCCGGACCCGGTTGTTGGTGGCGCCCGGTGCGAACCGGGCCACGTTCTCGGCGACGGTCAGCTCCCCGTCGAGGACGTCGAGCCGCTGCGGCAGGAACCGCAGCGGGACGTGCGCCTGTACCTCGCCCGACTCGGGAGCGAGCTCCCCGGTGATCGTGCGCAGCAGCGTGGTCTTGCCCGCGCCGTTGCGTCCGATCAGCGCAACCCGCTCGGGCCCGCGCAGATCGAAGCCGCCCGCCACCCGGGCGCCGTACCGGAGCCCGAGATCCTGGAGGGTGAGGACCGTACGCCCCGGCGGCACGGCCGTGTACGGCAGGTCGACGCGGATCTCGTCGTCGTCCCGCACGGCCTCCACCGCCTCGTCCAGCCGCTCCCTGGCCTCGGCGAGCTTCTCCTCGTGCATGATCCGGTGCTTGCCCGCGGACTCCTGCGCCGCGCGCTTGCGCGCCCCCATGACGATCTTCGGCTCACGCTTCTGGTCCCACATCTTCTGCCCGTACCGCTTGCGCCGGGCCAGCTTGACCTGGGCGTCGGTCAGTTCGCGCTTCTGCTTGCGGAAGTCGGCCTCGGCGACGCGCACCATGCGCTCGGCCGCCTCCTGTTCGATCTCCAGGGCCTCCTCGTAGTCGGAGTAGTTGCCGCCGTACCACGTGATCTCCCCGGAGCGCAGGTCCGCGATCTGGTCGACGAGGTCCAGCAGTTCCCGGTCGTGGCTGACGACGACCATCACGCCCGGCCAGGACTCGACGGCCGCGTACAGCCGCCTGCGGGCGTACAGGTCGAGGTTGTTGGTGGGCTCGTCCAGCAGCAGCACGTCGGGCCGGCGCAGCAGCAGCGCGGCCAGCCGCAGCAGCACCGACTCGCCGCCCGACACCTCGCCGATCGAGCGGTCCAACTCCACGTGTCCGAGCCCCAGTTCGCCGAGGGTGGCCAGGGCGCGCTCCTCCACGTCCCAGTCGTCGCCGACGGTCTCGAAGTGCGCCTCGGCCACGTCGCCCGCCTCGATGGCGTGCAGCGCGGCCCGCCGGGCGGCGATGCCGAGCGCCTCGTCGACGCGCAGGGTGGTGTCGAGCGTGACGTTCTGCGGGAGGTACCCGACTTCGCCGGCCACGCGGACGGTGCCGTCGGCCGGAGCGAGTTCACCGGCGATCAGCTTCAACAGGGTTGATTTGCCGGACCCGTTGACGCCGACCAGGCCGGTCCGGCCCGGGCCGAAGGAGACGTCGAGGTCCTCGAAGACGGGGGTGCCGTCGGGCCAGGTGAAGGCGAGGGAGGTGACGGTGATGGAAGTAGGCATGCGGGCCTCTTTCGCGGTTGCTTGATGCGGTCAGGGGCAAACGCGTGTCGAGACACCTGCGACCAGGGAGGAGGCTCCAGGGGGCATGAGAAAAGCCCTGCACCGGAGGACGGCTCGAACGCCGAGGTCGCACGCAGCGCACCCATCGGATGTGGGTGACGCGGTGTCTCAGGACCTCAGACGAGCAACGTCCTTCTCCAATCGGCGGCAACAGGACGCTGTACAACGTACGAGGGGGCGTCGGGCCTGTCAACGGATTAACGTGAGACCCGATCTTCCCTCCCCGAGGAGGCCCCGTGCCCAACGGCCCGCTCTCGCTGCCGGCCCGGCTCTGCCTGCTGGCCTGGCACCCCGCGTGGCCGGCCGACACCGGCACCGCCCACCTGCTCGGCCCGGTACGGGCCGGTGCCCTCACCGAGCTGGCCCGGCGCGGCCTGCTCGTCGACGAGGACGGCATCGCCACGCCGGTCGACCTGGACTCCGGCACGGGTGACGCGGTCCTCGACGGGCTGCTGGAACTCGTCCGCGAGTCGTGCCCGCACCCCTGGCGGACCTGGGTGACGCTGCGCTCGCGGGTGACCCTCGACGCGGTGCGGGAGCAACTGGTGGCCGAGGGGTTTCTGCGGGCGGAGAAGAAGCGGGTCCTCGGGGTGTTCCCGTCCGTGGAGTACGCGTTGGAGCGCGTCGCCGCCGTGGAGGCGCTGCGGGAGGAGACGCGTCAGGTCCTCCGGGGGCCGCAGCCGGTCGCCGGGATCTCCGAGCGGGACGCGGCGCTCGTGACGCTGGCCGCCTCGGCGGAACTGCTCCCCGGAGAGGACGTCCGCGCCCACGAGCAGCGCGTGCGGGAGCTGGCGGGACGTGCCGTGTCGTCGGTGCCCGGGCTCGGGGAGATCGTCCGCGAGATCAGTACGGCGCTCGCCGCGACGGCGACGGCGACGACCCCGCCCTGACCCACGTCCACGTCGGATTCCTGCCGGCCGTGGCCCAGCCGCCGCTGGTCGGGTTGCCCGCGGGGTTCGGGCATCGCCCAGGCCATCCCACGCCCTGCTGGAGCGGGCACGTCAGCCCGGCACGCGTCGGCTCAGCACGCGTCCCGCATCAGCTCCGCCAGGCCGTGGTCCAGATCAAGCTGGAGATGCTCCAGCCCGACCGGCACCAGCTCGCTCGTGGCCTCCAGGAACCGGCGCACCTCGCCGGAGCGGACGTGCACGACGGCGGTGCCCTCGGGAGCGTGGAACTCCAGCACCGTGCGGTCGTACCCGTACGGCCGCACCCGCACGTCGCCGTGGCCCTCGGCGTTCCTCAGGCCCGCGGCGAGCAGCTCGCGGGAGAAGGTCCAGCAGACCTCGACGCCCTCCAGCGTGGCCGGGGCGGGGAAGGTCATGCGGACGGCGAACGGATCACGTCGGTCGTAGTGGAGCGTCGCGGGAATGCTCGGCATACGCGGCGCGGCGGCGACGAGGCGGGCCTCCACGGGCTGCTCGATGACGATGGACAACGCCTTGCTCCCTTGTGACGGCTGGACGGGACACTTCCGGGCGGATGAGGCCGGGCACTGGAAGAGACGACGGAATCAGCCAATCCGTGCACACGAAGTGCGAGTGACCTCTGTCACCGCGTTCATGCACCAGAGTGATGTGGCTCTCCTCGTGTTCCTCGCAGGGCACTTGTGGCGCCCACCGGACCACCCGCGGCATGGGCGAGGCCATCTGGACGGCACCCGGGGGGTGGGCTAGCTTCGCCGGCCATGAGGCGCTTGGGGATCACGCGACGGACGGGCCGGACACGGAGCAGGGCGACCGGAGTGGCGGCGGGGACGGCGGCGTTGGTCGCGCTCGCCGCCCTGACGGCCGTACCGGCGCAGGCGCACGAACCGGAACGCCGGGTGCCGCACTGGGAGCTCAAGAACACCGGCACCCCGGAGGTACGGTTCCGCGGCCTGGCCGCCGTCAGCCGGAACACCGCCTGGCTCGCCGGGACCGGCGGCACCGTCCTGCGCACCACCGACGGCGGGGCGACCTGGCGGAACGTCTCGCCCCCGGGCGCGGCGGAGTTGCAGTTCCGGGACGTCGAGGCGTTCGACGCGCGGCGGGCCGTGGTCCTGGCCATCGGCGAGGGCGAGGCGTCCCGCGTGTACCGCACCGACGACGGCGGGGCGACGTGGACGGAGTCCTTCCGCAACACCGACCCGAAGGCCTTCTACGACTGCCTCGCCTTCTTCGACCACCGTCACGGCCTCGCGATGAGCGACCCGGTGGACGGGAAGTTCCGCATCCTGTCGACCGGCGACGGCGGCCGCACCTGGAAGGTGCTGCCGGACGAGGGCATGCCGGCGGCGCAGGACGGCGAGGCCGGATTCGCCGCGAGCGGCCAGTGTCTGGTGACCTCCGGACCGAAGGACGTCTGGCTCGCCACCGGCGGGGCCGCGCACGCGCGCGTGCTGCACTCCGCCGACCGGGGTCGGACCTGGACGGCCACCGACACGCCCGTCCCGGCGGGCGACCCGGCCCGGGGCGTCTTCGCGCTGGCCTTCCGTGACCGCACCCACGGTCTTGCCGTCGGCGGCGACTTCACCCCCGGCCGGCCCTCACCGAACGCCGCGGCGCGCACCGGCGACGGCGGCCGCACCTGGCGCCCCGCCGCCGCGCCCCCGCCCGCCTACCGCTCCGGCGTCGCCTGGCTCCCGCACAGCCGCACCGCCGCCCTCGCCGTCGGCCCCACCGGCACCGACCTCACCACGGACGGCGGCCGCACCTGGCGCACGGTCGACACCGGTTCCTACGACACCGTCGACTGCACCCCGGACCAAGGGTGCTGGGCGGCCGGCGAGAAGGGGCGGGTTGCCCGCCTGGAGCATTGAGCGCGCGCTATGCCCTGATTGTTGGCAGTGTGGGTACTCGTTCACTGAAGCTGAAAGGAAGTGAGCGGTCATGCCACGCGGTTCGAGCTCCAAGCGGGAGCGCCAGTACGAGCACATCAAGAAGAGTGCGCAGGACCGGGGCGAGAGCACCGGCCGCGCCAAGGAGATCGCCTCGCGGACGGTGAACAAGGAACGCGCCCGCTCCGGCGAGTCGAAGACGGCCAGCCGCACCTCCACCAAGGACATGTCGTCCGGCAAGCGTGGCGGTCAGCGCTCCGGCCAGGGCTCCCAGGGGCCCACTTACGACCAGCTGTACCAGGAGGCCAAGCGCCGCGGCGTCGAAGGCCGTTCCCACATGAACAAGAGCCAGCTCCAGCGCGCGCTGGGCAAGTGAGCCGCACACCCCCCGAGGCCGGCGGGACTCCCGGGTCCCGCCGGCCTCCGCGCGGCCCGCAGTCCCATCAGGCCGCAGCCCCAGCAGCCCACGGCCTCAGGAGCCCATAGGCTCGGGGGCACCATGACGACCGTACGCATCCCCGAGGACTGGCCCGCCACCGAGGAACAGGCCCGCGCAGTCCAGGACGAACTCCGCGAGCGCGTGATCCTCGACGAACCGGGGCCGCCGCCCGGGACGGGCCATGTGACAGGGGTGGACGTCGCCTACGACGACGAACGGGACGTCGTGGCGGCGGCCGCGGTCGTCCTGGACGCGTCGAGCCTCGACGTCGTCGCCGAGGCCACGGCCGTGGGCCGGGTCTCCTTCCCCTACGTGCCCGGACTGCTCGCCTTCCGCGAGGTCCCCACGGTCCTCGCCGCCCTCGACGCCCTGCCGTGCCCGCCCGGTCTGGTGGTCTGCGACGGCTACGGCCTCGCCCACCCCCGCCGCTTCGGACTCGCCAGCCACCTCGGCGTCCTCACCGGCCTGCCCACGATCGGCGTCGCCAAGAACCCCTTCACCTTCACCTACGACGACCCGGACACCCCGCGCGGCAGCACCTCCGCGCTGCTCGCCGGTCCCGAGGAGGTCGGCCGGGCCCTGCGCACGCGCGACGGCGTCAAGCCGGTCTTCGTCTCCGTCGGCCACCGCGTGTCCCTGGCGAACGCCTGCGCCCACACCCTCGCGCTGACTCCCGAGTACCGCCTCCCGGAGACCACGCGCAGGGCGGACGCGCTCTGCCGGACGGCGCTGCGGGAGACCTATTCCGCCTGACCGGCCACGCTCCAGCGGCCCACCTCGCGGTACTCCGAGTCGTAGATGACCGACCCGTCCCCGGGCCGTAGTGAGTAGTGGCGCAGGTTGCCGCCCCAGTACCTGAGGATCCGGCCCAGCTCGCCCGCCGGGTCCTTCGCCAACGCCGCGTCGTCCATGGTGACTTCCAGAAGAAACTTCATGCCTTCAATGGTTTCATTGAACTCCTTCTTGGCGCTTTTCGAGCTATCGCCAGGAGCGGAAGGCGGGAAAGTCTCAAACCAGGGGAATGGGCCTGCCCGGGCGGGGGCGGCAGATCTGAGTACCGGCTCTGAGTACCTGTACGGATGCCCGGCCCCCGCCCCCGTCGGCAGGCTGGGGCCATGACAACGCACCGCGCCCCCAAGCCTGTTGCCGGCCCGACCCAGACTGTCGAGCGGGCCGTCACCATAGGGCTGATCCTCGCCGTGCTGGCGGGGATCGGCTGGATCGCCGGGATGATCTACACCATCGTCGAGTGGCCGCTCTAGGCCAGAAGCCCTCGGGGTCCCTTCAGCGGGTCGACACGACGCGGAAGCGGATGCCCGCCGCGCGCAGCCGGCCGATCAGCGCGTCGCCCATCGCCACCGCCGTGGTGACCTGCCCCGCCGTCTTCGGAAGATCGTCGAAGGCCAGGCACAGCGCCGACTCGGCGAGCATCTTCGCCGTCTCGTCGTAGCCGGGATCGCCGCCCGAGACCTCCGTGTACACCCGCCGGCCGCCGCCCTCGCCCACGAAGCGCAGGGAGAACCAGCTCTTCGCCCGCTTCTCGGGACTCGGCCCGGCCCCGGGCCTGAGCCGGCCCGACAGCCAGCGCCGCGCCGGCGGCACCTGGGCCGCCGCGACCAGGGCGCCGACGGCCGCGACACCGCCCACCGCGACGGGCAGGTGCCGGACGGCCGCGTACTGCCGGTAGCGGAAGTCGGGGCCGTACCGGTCGAGGGCCGACGCCGAGCGCCGCACGATCTGCGGGTCGATGGTCGGCATCGGCAGCGCCCACGCGCCCACTTCCTTGGCGAACCGCGGTGCACCCGCCGGCGCCGACGCCCGCCGGCCCACCAGCCGCGGCTCGTGCCGCCGCCGGTCCCGCGCGGCCGCCGCCATCTCCCGCTGCCGCGCGAACTGGTTGAGAGCGGAGGCGAAGGTCCCGCCCGAGAACGCCGCGTCCGCGGTGACGAAGCCCTCCACGGTCAGGGGCACGTCCTCCGGCAGCTGCTGCACGGTGAAATACACGCCCAGGTCGTGCGGGATCGAGTCGAACCCGGCGGCGTGCACCAGCCGTGCCCCGGTCTCACGCGCGCGTGCGTCGTGCCGCACGTACATCAGGTCCACGAACTCGGGCTCGCCGCAGAGGTCGAGGTAGTCGGTCCCGGTGTCCGCGCAGGCGGCCACGAGTTCCTCGCCGTACGTGATGTAGGGGCCGACCGTCGTGGCCACCACGCGCGCGTGCTCGGTGAGGGCGCGCACCGAGGCCGGGTCGGAGACGTCCGCCCGCAGCACCCCGACCTCCTCGCCGCCGGGCAGCCGCTCCCGCAGCCGCTCCAGCTTCTCCGCGCTGCGGCCCGCGATCGCCCACCGCAGCCCCTCGGGCGCGTGGGCCGCTAGGTACTCCGCGGTGAGCGCTCCGGCGAAACTCGTGGCTCCGAAGAGCACGATGTCGTACGGACGGTCCGTCCTGTTCAGCCTGCTCATGACACCCCTCGGTCGTGCAGCCCGTGCCGCTGTCGGTGGCCGAGGCTAGCGTGAGGAGTGCGGAGCCCGACGACGAGCCCGGAGGACGACGATGGCCGTGCCCAGGAATGCCCTGAAGAAGTGGGAGAAAGTGCGCGCGTTCGCACTGGGACTGCCGGGCGCCGTCGAGGAGTTCCCCTGGGGCGAGTCCGTCGCGAAGGTCAACAAGAAGGTGTTCGTCTTCCTCGGTGTCGAGGACGGCAGTTACCCCCTGGGTGTGACCGTGAAGCTCAAGGACGAGACGGCGCACGCGCACGCGCTGGCGAGTCCCGGAGCCGAGCCCGCCGGCTACGGCCTGGGCAAGGCGGGCTGGGTGAGCATCCCCCTGGAGCAGCAGGACGCCCCGGCCGCGGAGGTGCTCTGCGACTGGGTGGAGGAGAGCTACCGGGTGATCGCACCCAAGCGGCTGATAGCGGAGCTGGACGGAAGCTGACGCGTCGGGCAGATTGCTAAGCGCTTGCTCGTTCGGCTCTTGTGCCGAGTGGAACGTGTTCTTAGCATCACTGGTGTTACATCACTTGTGTCACAGCACTGGGGGCTGGATGACCACGGCAACGACGCCCGGACACGGCCCGCTCACCGGCGTGCGCGTCGTCGAGCTGGCCGGCATCGGGCCCGGTCCGTTCGCCGCCATGCTCCTGGCCGACCTCGGCGCCGACGTCGTGCGCGTGGACCGCCCGGGCGGCCCCGGCCTCGCGATCGACCCGGCGTACGACGTCACCAACCGCAACAAGCGCTCGGTGGTCGTCGACCTGAAGGCACCGGACGGCCCGGACCGGGTGCTCGGCCTCGCCGCCCGCGCCGACGTCCTGGTGGAGGGCTACCGCCCCGGTGTCGCCGAGCGCCTCGGCGTCGGCCCCGAGCCCTGCCACGCCCGCAACCCGTCCCTCGTCTACGGCCGGATGACCGGCTGGGGCCAGGACGGCCCGCTCGCCGACCGCGCAGGGCACGACATCGCGTACATCGCCCCCACCGGCACCCTCGGCATGATCGGCCGCCCCGACGAGCCGCCGGCGGTCCCGGCCAACCTCCTCGGCGACTACGCGGGCGGCTCCCTCTACCTCGTCGTCGGCGTCCTCGCCGCCCTGCACCACGCGCGCGCCACCGGCACAGGCCAGGTCGTCGACGCCGCCATCGTCGACGGCGTCTCCCACCTCGCCACGATGATCCACGGCATGCTCGCCGCCGGCGGCTGGCAGGACCGCCGCGGCGCCAACCTCCTGGACGGCGGCTGCCCCTACTACGGGACGTACGAGACGGCCGACGGCCGGTACATGGCCGTCGGCGCACTGGAGCCGCAGTTCTACGAGGAGTTCCTCACCCTCCTCGGCATCGAGGACCAGGCCGCGGCCCGCAAGGACGTCACCCGCTGGGGTGAACTGCGCGAACAGGTCGCCGCCCGCTTCAAGACCCGTACCAGGGACGAGTGGACGGCCGTCTTCGACGGCACCGACGCGTGCGTGGCGCCCGTGCTGTCGCTGCGCGAGGCCCCGCACCACCCGCACCTGGCCGCCCGCGGCACCTTCACCGACCACGGCGGCATCACCCAGCCCGCCCCGGCCCCGCGCTTCTCCACGACCCCGACCTCCGTCCGCACCGGCCCGGCCCGGCCGGGCGCCGACACGGCGGACGTCGCCCGGGACTGGGACGTCCCCGGGCTTCTGCCGTCGTCCCGCAACCCTCAGTGAAAGGCCTCCTCGTGAGCACCGAAGCGTATGTGTACGACGCGATCCGCACCCCGCGCGGGCGCGGCAAGGCAGGCGGCGCCCTGCACGGCACCAAGCCCATCGACCTGGTCGTCGGACTCATCCACGAGATCCGCGCCCGCTTCCCGGACCTGGACCCGGCCGCCGTCGACGACATCGTGCTCGGCGTCGTCGGCCCGGTCGGCGACCAGGGCTCCGACATCGCCCGGATCGCCGCCATCGCCGCAGGGCTGCCCGACACGGTGGCCGGTGTGCAGGAGAACCGCTTCTGCGCCTCGGGCCTGGAGGCCGTCAACCTGGCCGCCGCCAAGGTCCGTTCGGGCTGGGAGGACCTCGTCCTCGCGGGCGGTGTCGAGTCGATGTCCCGGGTGCCGATGGCCTCCGACGGCGGTGCCTGGTTCAACGACCCGATGACCAACCTCCAGGTCAACTTCGTGCCGCAGGGCATCGGCGCCGACCTCATCGCCACCATCGAGGGCTTCTCCCGGCGCGACGTCGACGAGTACGCGGCCCTCTCCCAGGAGCGCGCGGCCACCGCCTGGAAGGAGGGTCGCTTCGACAAGTCCGTCGTCCCGGTCAAGGACCGCAGCGGCCTCGTCGTCCTCGACCACGACGAGCACATGCGCCCCGGCACCACCGCAGACTCCCTCGCCAAGCTGAAGCCGTCCTTCGCGGACATCGGCGAACTCGGCGGCTTCGACGCGGTCGCGCTCCAGCAGTACCACTGGGTGGAGAAGATCGACCACGTCCACCACGCGGGCAACTCCTCCGGCATCGTCGACGGCGCCTCGCTCGTCGCGATCGGCTCCAAGGAGGTCGGCGAGCGCTACGGGCTCACGCCCCGCGCGCGGATCGTCTCCGCCGCCGTGTCCGGCTCCGAGCCGACCATCATGCTGGCCGGCCCCGCCCCCGCCACCCGCAAGGCCCTCGCCAAGGCCGGACTCACCATCGACGACATCGACCTCGTCGAGATCAACGAGGCGTTCGCGGCGGTCGTGCTGCGCTTCGTGAAGGACATGGGCCTGTCCCTGGACAAGGTCAACGTCAACGGCGGCGCCATCGCGCTCGGCCACCCCCTCGGCGCGACCGGCGCGATGATCCTCGGCACCCTCGTCGACGAACTCGAGCGCCAGGACAAGCGCTACGGCCTCGCCACGCTGTGCGTCGGCGGCGGCATGGGCGTCGCCACGATCGTCGAGCGCATCTGACCCCCTCCCGACGGATCACACGGAGCACCTCCACATGAGCACTGAATCCACCACCATCCGCTGGGAACAGGACCGCACCGGCCTCGTCACCCTGGTCATCGACGACCCGAACCAGTCGGCGAACACCATGAACCAGGCGTTCCGCGACTCGCTCGCCGCCGTCACCGACCGCCTGGAGGCCGAGAAGGACACCATCCGGGGCGTCATCATCACCTCCGCGAAGAAGACGTTCTTCGCCGGCGGCGACCTGCGCGACCTGATCCGGGTCACGCCCGAGACGGCCCAGGAGCTGTTCGACGGCGGCATGGCGATCAAGCGGAACCTGCGCCGCATCGAGACCCTCGGCAAGCCGGTCGTCGCCGCGCTCAACGGCGCCGCCCTGGGCGGCGGTTACGAGATCGCCCTGGCCTGCCACCACCGCGTCGCCCTCGACGCGCCCGGCTCCAAGATCGGCTGCCCCGAGGTCACCCTCGGCCTGCTGCCCGGAGGCGGCGGCGTCGTCCGCACCGTCCGCCTGCTCGGTATCGCCGACGCCCTGCTGAAGGTCCTCCTCCAGGGCACCCAGTACAACCCGCGCCGCGCCCTGGAGAACGGCCTCGTCGACGAGGTGGCCGACACCCAGGAGGACATGCTGGCCAAGGCCCGCGCCTTCATCGACGCCAACCCCGAGTCGCAGCAGCCCTGGGACAAGCCGGGGTACAAGATCCCCGGCGGCACCCCGGCCCACCCCAAGTTCGCGGCCAACCTGCCCGCCTTCCCGGCCACGCTGCGCAAGCAGACGAACGGCGCCCCCTACCCGGCCCCGCGCAACATCCTCGCCGCGGCCGTCGAGGGCTCCCAGGTCGACTTCGAGACCGCCCAGGTCATCGAGGCCCGCTACTTCGTGGAACTCGCGGCCGGGCAGACGTCGAAGAACATGATCCAGGCCTTCTTCTTCGACCTCCAGGCGGTCAACTCCGGCGCCAACCGCCCCCAGGGCATCGAGCCCCGCCAGGTCCGCAAGGCCGCCGTCCTCGGCGCCGGGATGATGGGCGCGGGTATCGCCTACTCCTGTGCCCGCGCCGGCATCGACGTCGTGCTGAAGGACGTCTCCCTGGAGGCGGCCGTCAAGGGCAAGGGCTACTCCGAGAAGCTCTGCGCCAAGGCCGTCGCCAAGGGCCGTACGACGCAGGAGAAGGCAGACGCGCTGCTCGCCCGCATCACTCCCACCGCCGAGGTGCAGGACCTGGCGGGCTGCGACGCCGTCATCGAGGCCGTCTTCGAGGACACGTCCCTCAAGCACAAGGTGTTCCAGGAGATCCAGCATGTCGTCGCGCCCGACGCGCTGCTGTGCTCCAACACCTCCACGCTGCCCATCACCGCGCTCGCCGAAGGCGTCGAGCGCCAGGCCGACTTCATCGGACTGCACTTCTTCTCGCCGGTCGACAAGATGCCGCTCGTCGAGATCATCAAGGGCGAGCGCACGGGGCAGGAGGCCCTGGCACGCGCCTTCGACCTGGTCCGGCAGATCAACAAGACACCGATCGTCGTCAACGACTCGCGGGGCTTCTTCACCTCCCGCGTCATCGGGCACTTCATCAACGAGGGCGTCGCCATGGTCGGCGAGGGCGTGGAGCCCGCCTCGGTCGAACAGGCCGCCGCCCAGGCCGGCTACCCGGCCAAGGTGCTGTCCCTGATGGACGAGCTGACGCTGACCCTGCCCCGCAAGATCCGCGCCGAGACGAAGCGGGCGGTCGAGGAGGCGGGCGGCACGTGGACGCCCCATCCCGCCGAGGCCGTCATCGACCGCATGGTCGACGAGTTCGGCCGCACGGGCCGCAGCGGCGGCGCCGGCTTCTACGACTACGGGGAGGACGGCAAGCGCACCGGACTCTGGCCGGGCCTGCGCGAGCACTTCACCGAGCCGGGGTATCGGATCCCGTTCGAGGATATGCGGGAGCGCATGCTCTTCTCCGAGGCGCTGGACACCGTCCGGCTGCTGGAGGAAGGCGTGCTGACCTCCGTCGCCGACGCCAACATCGGCTCCATCCTCGGCATCGGCTTCCCGGGCTGGACGGGTGGCGTGCTCCAGTACATCAACGGCTACGAGGGCGGTCTGCCCGGGTTCGTGGCACGCGCGCGTGAACTCGCCGAGCGCTACGGCGACCGGTTCACGCCGCCCGCGCTGCTGGTGGAGAAGGCGGAGAAGGGGGAGCGGTTCAGCGACTCAGCGTGACTCTTCCGAGGGCTCGGTGAGCCACTCGCCCAGCTCTTCCTTCAGCGACCGCTGGAAAGCGGTGAGGAGCGCCTGCACCACCAAAGGCTGCATGTGCGCCGACAGGGACCGCACGTCCCGCGCGTCACGCTCCGCCACCTCGCCGCGGAAGAGCTGGGAGAGTTCACGGGCCGCGGCGCGCGAGTGTTCGATGAGAACCTTGCGCGCCGCGAAGATCGCCTCCTGGGAGAGCGGCACGTCCAGCAGCCCGACGCCCAGCCGGAGCAGGCCGAGATCGGCCTCGTAGTCGCCGTCCGCCGCCCGCAGCACGCCCATCGCGACCAGCCGCTCGACGTCCTCGTCGCCGAGCGGCCGCCCGGCCCGGCGCTCCAGCTCCTCCCGCGTGACCGTTTCGACGGTGTCCGGCGCCCAGGAGGCCACCACCGCCCGGTGAACGGCGAGGTCGCGCGCGCTGAGGTCGGGCGGCAACCGGTGCAGATAGCGCTCGATGCCCGCCAGCGTCATGCCCTGGTGCTGCAACTCCTCGATCAGCGCCAGCCGGGCCAGGTGCTCCCGCCCGTAGTGCCCCACGCGCCGGGGACCGAGCACCGGCGGCGGCAGCAGCCCCTTCGTGCCGTAGAAGCGGACCGTGCGCACCGTGACACCGGCCCGGGCGGCCAGTTCGTCGATCGTGAGGGTCGGTTCCTCGGTGTCGGTCGTCATGTGCAGCAGTATCGCTGTCTCACCAGTGCTGTGAAACCTCCTCCGCATTCCCTCGTGACCCTGAAGTGAACGTCGGGTGGCGGCTGTGCCGCTCCCTGATGGATCTTGTGAGGAGTCACGCTCTGTGACGCCGGTCACCGTATGCGAGCGGATCGGTGTGGGAAGGTGCTGGCTTGGTCTGTGCCGCGTCACAAGGGTGGTACGGGCCACTGCACTGTACGGACCCCGGGCCCACGACGTCCGGGCGCACCAGAGAGTGGAACCACCCGTGAGCAAGGACGCCGTGAACACGGCTGCGGCCACGCCGCGTACCGATGCGGCCCAGGTGCCCGCGGACGCGGGCGACGCCGGCTACAGCAAGGACCTCAAGGCCCGCCACGTCAACATGATCGCCATCGGCGGGGCCATCGGCACCGGCCTCTTCCTCGGCGCCGGCGGTCGCCTCCACAACGCGGGCCCGGCCCTGGCGATCGCCTACCTGGTCTGCGGCATCTTCGCCTTCTTCGTGGTCAGGGCCCTCGGCGAGCTCGTGCTCTACCGCCCCTCCTCGGGCTCCTTCGTGTCGTACGCGCGCGAGTTCCTCGGTGAGAAGGGCGCCTACGTCGCCGGCTGGATGTACTTCCTGAACTGGTCGACCACCGGCATCGCCGACATCACCGCGATCGCGCTCTACACGCACTACTGGAGCATGTTCACCGACATCCCGCAGTGGGTGCTCGCGCTGATCGCCCTCGCGGTGGTGCTGGCCGTGAACCTGATCTCGGTGAAGATCTTCGGCGAGATGGAGTTCTGGTTCGCGATCATCAAGGTCGCAACCCTCGTCGGCTTCATGTTCATCGGCATCTTCCTGCTCGCCACCCAGCACGAGGTGGGCGGCCAGACGCCCGGCCTGAGCGTCATCACCGACAACGGCGGCGTCTTCCCGCACGGCATGATGCCCGTCGTCCTCGTCATGCAGGGCGTGATCTTCGCGTACGCCGCGCTGGAGCTGGTCGGTGTCGCCGCGGGTGAGACCGCCGAGCCGGAGAAGGTCGTCCCGCGCGCGGTGAACTCGATCATGTGGCGGGTCGGTCTCTTCTACGTCGGCTCGGTCGTCCTGCTGGCCCTGCTGCTGCCCGGCTCGGTCTACTCGGCCGGCCAGAGCCCCTTCGTCACGGTGCTGTCGAAGATCGGCGTCCCGGCGGCGGGCGACGTGATGAACCTGGTGGTCCTCACGGCCGCGATGTCCTCGCTGAACTCGGGCCTGTACTCGACGGGCCGCATCCTGCGCTCCATGGCGATGGCCGGCTCGGCGCCGAAGTTCACCGCCCGCATGAACCGCAGCCAGGTCCCCTACGGTGGCATCCTGCTGACCTGCGCGGTGTGCGTGCTCGGCGTCGGCCTGAACTTCCTCGTGCCGGCCCAGGCCTTCGAGATCGTGCTGAACGTCGCCTCGCTCGGCATCATCAGCACCTGGGTGATCATCATGATCTGCCACCTGGTCTTCGTCCGCCGCGCCAAGGAGGGCCTGGTCACCCGCCCCTCCTTCCGTCTCCCCGGCAGCCCGGTCACGGAGATCACCACGATCGCCTTCCTGCTGGCCTGCCTCGGCATGATGTGGAACGACCCCGAGGTCGGCCGCAAGACGCTGCTGCTCGTCCCGCTGATCGCGGCCGCGCTGGTCGCGGGCTGGTTCGGCATCCGCCGCCGGGTGTCGCAGACGGCCGACCAGGAGCTGTCGCAGTTCACGAAGTAGCAGGCCCAAGCCACTGTCGGTGGCAGGGCCTACGGTGGCGTCATGTCGGGGATCAGGTATGTCCGGGGTGACGCCACCGTTCCGTCGGTGAAGGGCGCCAAGGTCATCGCCCATGTCTGCAACGACCTCGGGGGCTGGGGTGAACTGGGCGCGACCGTCCACATGCCCCGCATCGGCTGCGGTCTCGCCGGCGGCAAGTGGTCCCGGGTCGAGCCGCTGATCGAGGAGCGGCTGATACGGCGGGGGATACAGGCGACGGTGCACGACCACGGGGACTGACCGGCGCCGCGCTCAGCCCTGGCCGTCCCTGTCGAACGCCCGCACCAGACAGTCGCTGAGGCGCTGCGCGATCGCCCCGTCGGGATCCAGACAGGGGTTGAATATCGCCACGTCGAGGCCGACGGCACCGCCGCCGGACAGTGCCCCGCGCAGGACGGTCTCCAGCTCCTGCCAGGTCAGCCCGTCCGGGAGCCGGTAGTCGACGGCGGGCATCACGGCATCGTCCAGCACGTCGACGTCGAGGTGGATCCAGTACCCGGCGCCCGCGCCGTCGCCGGTCAGCAGCCCGACCGCGCGCCGGGCCGCCTCGCCCGCCCCCAGGGCGCGCACGATGTCCAGCTCCAGCGCGTGCAGCGCGGACGGCAGCGGCTGCATTCCGTACGCCGCGGACTCCTCCGCGTCCCGGAACCCCAGCGCGACGACGTCCTCGTCCCGTACCAGCGGGCCCCGGCCCTCCAGGTCGGCCAGCAGGCGCGGGCCGCGCCCGGTGGCCAGGGCGAGTTCCATGGAGGCCACCTCGCCGGCCGGTTCCGCCGACGGCTGGTAGAAGTCGGTGTGCCCGTCGAGGAACAGCAGCCCGTTCCGGCCGCGGCGGCGCAGCGCGAGCAGGTTGCCGAGCAGCACGCTGCAATCGCCGCCCAGCACGACGGGGAAGCGGCCGTCGTCGAGGACAGCGCCGACGGTGTCGGCGAGCGCGGTGGAGTACGCGGCGATGCCGCCGGGGTTCAGGACGCCGGTGTCCGGGTCGCGCTGCGGGTTGTACGGGGGCGGCTCGACGCGGCCGGCGCGCACCGCGCCCAGCCCTTCGGCGAGCCCGGTGCCGAGGAGTGCGTCCGGCAGCTGCTCGACGCCGGTCGGGCGCAGCCCCAGTACGGACGGTGCCTCGACGATCGCCACGTTCCGCACGTCCGGCTCCTTCGTCAGCCCCTCCACCGTAGACCGAGGGACGGCGTTCAGCAGGCCGGGCGCGTGCGCGACTGGGCGCAGCGGGGCGGGAAGCCGCCTCAGTGCACGTGTTCCGCACCCGCGTGCTCGTGCACCCCGTTCGTCGCCGCGATCTTCTTCCACGACCTCGGCTGCGGCACAGCCCCCACCCCCTTCGCGACCGCCGCGGCCCGAGCCGCCGGTGCCCCCGGCTTCGACGGCTGGAACAGCCACGTGTCGAACAGCGCCGCCAGGGGCTTGCCGGACACATCCTCGGCGTACCGCCGGAAGTCGGCGACCGACGCGTTGCCGTGGGCGTACTTCTGCGGCCAGCCCTTGAGGATCGCGAAGAACGACTCGTCGCCGATTTCGTTGCGCAGCGCCTGGACGGCCAGCGCGCCCCGGTCGTACACCGCGATGTCGAACTGGTTCTCGGGACCCGGGTCCCCGGGTTTCACCGTCCAGAACGGGTCGTCGGCGGGATGCGAGGCGTACACGTAGTCGGCGAGTTCCTGTGCCGTGCCCTCGCCCTCGTGCTCGGACCACAGCCACTGCGCGTAGCGCGCGAAGCCCTCGTTGATCCAGATGTCCTTCCAGCGCTTGAGCGACACGTCGTCGCCGTACCACTGGTGCGCCAGCTCGTGGACGACGAGGGAGACGTTCGACCCGTTGGCGAACTGCCGCGGGCTGTAGTACGGCCGGGTCTGGGTCTCCAGCGCGTACCCGGTGGTGGTGTTCGGCACGTATCCGCCGAGCGCGTTGTAGGGGTACGGCCCGAAATAGCCCGTCAGCCAGTCGGCGATCTCCCCGGTCCGCTCGAGGCTCGCCCGCGCCGCGCCGGCGTGGCCGCCCAGGTCCTTGCTGTAGGCGTTGAGGACCGGGATGCCGCTCTCGGTCGTGCCGGTCGTGATGTCGAACTTCCCGACCGCGAGCGTGGCGAGGTACGTGGCCTGCGGCTTGTCGGAGCGCCAGTTCCAGCGAGTCCAGCCGAGACGCGAACTCGTCGACTGGAGCGTGCCGTTGGAGATGGCCTGCGTGCCGTCCGGGACCAGTACGGACACGTCGTAGGTGGCCTTGTCGAGCGGGTGGTCGTTGCTCGGGAACCACCATGCCGCCGCCTCGGGCTCGTTCGCCGCGACGCCCCCGTCCGGGGTGCGGTGCCAGCTCGTGAAGCCGTAGGCCTTCTTCGACGACGGCACGCCGCGGTAGCGCACGACGACCGTGACGGGCGTGCCCTTGGCCAGCGGGGTCTTCGGCGTGATCTCCAGCTCGTGCTCGCCGGACGTCCGGAACGACGCCTTCGCGCCGTTGACGCGCACCTCGCCGACGTCCAGCAGGAAGTCCAGGTTGAAGCTGGACAGGTCCTGCGTGGTGCGGGCCACGAGGGTCGCCGTGCCCTCGAGCTCGTCCGTGGCCGGCTGGTACTTCAGCCTCAGGTCGTAGTGGGAGACGTCGTATCCGCCGTTGCCGTAGGCCGGGTAGTAGGGGTCACCGATACCCGGCGCGCCGGGGGAGCGGGGCGCGGCCGATGCCGGGATCGCCAGCAGGAGAACGGCCGCGGCCAGGGCTCCCGGCGCGATGATGCTGCGGTGCACGCAAAACTCCAAGTCGTAGGGTCCCGAGGGCTGTCCGGAGCCTATTGACTCCCTGTCTCTCTGATCATGTCCATGGCCCCTGCTGTCACACGATCGCCATTCGGCCGACATGAGACACCGGACCCAGGGGGCCGTTCCGGACACGCCGGTCCGTCAGCTGCCCTCTTCTGAACGGGAGTTCACCGATGTAGCGTCCGCCGCATGCCGAAACGCACGCGCTTCACGACCTGGAGACCGATCGCGACGGCGGCCACGGCCGCCCTGGTGGCCACGCTGCTCACCCCGGCAGCGGCGGACGCCGCCCCGCGCGAGAGCCGACCCGTCCACTCGTACGACAACGCCATCCGCGAGGCCGTCTGGGTGGACACCGGACTCGACGGGGACCGCGACGGCAAGGCCGACCGGGTCGCCGTGGACATCGTCCGCCCCCGCGAACCCGCCCGGCAGGGCCGCAAGGTCCCCGTCATCATGGACGCCAGCCCGTACTACTCCTGCTGCGGGCGCGGCAACGAGAGCCAGAAGAAGACGTACGACGCGAACGGCGACGTCAACCAGATGCCGCTGTACTACGACAACTACTTCGTGCCCCGCGGCTACGCCTTCGTCGGCGTCGACCTGGCCGGAACCAATCGCTCCGACGGTTGCGTCGACGTCGGCGGCCGCTCCGACATCCAGTCCGCGAAGGCCGTCGTCGACTGGCTCAACGGCCGTGCCAAGGCCTACACGACCCGCACCGGCACCACCCGCGCCAAAGCGGCCTGGACCAACGGCAAGACCGGCATGATCGGCAAGAGCTGGGACGGCACCATCGCCAACGGCGTCGCCGCGACCGGCGTCGAGGGCCTGAAGACCATCGTCCCGATCAGCGCCATCTCCTCCTGGTACGACTACTACTTCCAGCAGGGCGCCCCGCTCTACGACTCCGGCCCCGAATGGCTGTCCGACTACGTCAACAGCCCCGACGCCCGCGCCAAGTGCGCCGCCGTGCAGCGCAAGCTCGTCGACGGGGCCCCGCGCACCGGCGACTGGACCCCGCTGTGGACCGAGCGCGACTACGTCAGGGCCGCGCGGAAGGTCAAGGCCAGTGTCTTCCTCGTGCACGGCATGCAGGACCTCAACGTGCGGATGAAGCACGTCGGCCAGTGGTGGGACGCCCTCGCGAAGAACGGCGTCGAGCGCAAGATCTGGCTCTCCCAGACGGGCCACGTCGACCCCTTCGACTTCCGCCGCGCCACCTGGGTCGAGACGCTCCACCGCTGGTTCGACCACGAACTCAAGGGCTACGACAACGGCATCGACCGCGAGCCCATGGCCGACATCGAACGCGCGCCCGATCGATGGACCACCTCGCAGACCTGGCCGCCGAACGGCACCCGTGCCGCCACCCTGCGCCCCGACCGAGGCGCCCAGGCAGGCGTGGGCACCCTCGGCCTGCACCGCGGCCACGGCACCGCGACCTTCACCGACGACCCGAAGCTGAGCGAGACCGACTGGGCCGCGCAGATCGACAAGCCGACACCGGAGAAGGCCGGGTTCGTCACCAGGCCGCTCACCCGCGACCTGCGTCTGTCCGGCTCCTCCGAGGTCACCGTCACCGCGACGCCCTCCACCCCGACGGCCCACCTCTCCGCCGTCCTCGTGGACATCGGCCCCGCCACCATCCGCGACTACGCCGACGCGGGCGAGGGCATCACCACGCTCACCGACCGCACCTGCTGGGGCGCGAGCACCGCGGGCGACAGCTCCTGCTTCAAGGAGACGAAGGCGAAGACCGCCGACGTCGACTACACGATCGTCAGCCGCGGCTGGGCCGACCTCGGCAACCACGCCTCCGACCTGACGGGCGCCCCGCTCACTCCGGGCAAGCGGTACACGATCACCCTCGACCTGGCGGCGACCGACCATGTCGTCCCCAAGGGCCACCGCCTGGCGCTGATCGTCGCGGGCACCGACAAGGGCCTCATCGACCCTCCCGCGGACAAGCCCAAGCTGACCGTCGACCTGTCCCGCACCTCGGCCCGCGTGCCGTTCGTCGGCGGAGCCGCCGCCTTCGCCCGCGCCACCACGGGCGCAGCGGCCGCCACGCCCGACGCCACCCCGCTGGACGGCGTACGGGATCCGCGCACCGCTCACCGCGTCCCGGAGGGAAGCCAGTGATCCGCGACACCGCAGCCAGGAGCGCGCCCCGCGACACCGTGGCCGGGCGCGTGGCCCGCAAGGCGGCAGGCAGGGGCGCGACGCGCGTCCGCGCCCTGGCCCTGACCGCCGCGGCCGTCGCCGCGTCCCTGGTCGCCGTCCCGGCCCAGGCCGCCACCGACTCCCCGCCCCGCACCGGCTTCGAGCAGACGAACGGCGCCCGCTGGACCACCCAGCCCGAGGAACAGGACTTCCTCAACGCCGTCGATCGGTCGAGCAGCCGCGTCTCCATGACCCGCTTCGGTACGACGAAGCAGGGCCGCCCGCTTCAGCTGGTCCGCATCGGCACCCACCCGACGCCCAACAAGGTGCTGCTCGTGTGCAGCCAGCACGGCGACGAGCCCTCCGGCCGCGAGGCCTGTCTGACCACCATCCGCGACCTCGCGTACGCCCGTGACAGCCGCACCCGGCGCTTCCTGGACCGCACCACGGTCCTCGTCGTGCCCACCGCCAACCCCGACGGCCGGGCCGCCGACACCCGGGGCAACAGCGACGGCGTGGACATCAACCGCGACCACCTGGCGCTCCGGACCGCCGAAGGCCGTGCGCTGGCGAAGCTCCTCCGCGACCAGCGTCCCGACCTCGTCTACGACCTGCACGAGTACGGCGCCACACCCCCGTACTACGACAAGGACCTCTTCGACCTGTGGCCGCGCAACCTCAACACCCATGAGGCGGTCCACGACGAGGCGAAGACCCTCTCCGAGAAGTACGTCCGCCCCGCGGCGCAGCGGGCCGGCCACTCGACCGGCACCTACGGCATCTGGACCGACCCCGAGACCGGCGAGCCGGTCAAACAGGTCGCCGGAGACGGCCAGGAGCGCATTTTGCGCAATATGTCCGGCACCAAGCATGGCATCGGGCTGCTCATCGAGAGCCGCGTGGACCCGCTCACCGAGGCCGAGAAGGCGGACGAGGCGCTGAACAACCGCCGCCGTGTCACCTCCCAACTGGACGCACTGGGAGGCCTGTTCGGATACGTCGACCAGCGCCGCGGCGCGGTCGAGGCGGCGACGGGCAGGGCCCGGCTCGCGGGCTACGTCACCACCGGCCCCGTGTACGTCGGAGGCGCCGACAACGACTCGCCCGAACCGGCCGAGGTGATCCAGAACCCGCCCTGCGGTTACCGGCTCACGGCCGCGCAGTACGCCGAGGTGGGAGACGAACTCGCGCTGCACGGTGTGCGCGTACGCCGGGACGCGGAGGGCGTGCTCGTACCCCTGCGCCAGTCCCTGCGGGCGCTCGTGCCGCTGCTGCTCGACGAGCGCGGAACGTACCACCTGACGGCAGGGAATCCGGAAACGCAATGTTGAGGGGGGTGAAATTGCGCCACACGTGGTAGGGGCGTACGGAGGACTTACGTTCCTCCTACGTCCCGATGAAAGGTGCCGCCTGTGACGCACGACCGACCAAGTGAGAGCGATCACCAAGAGGGGCCCGCGCTTCCGGGTTCGGAAGCGGGCCTCCCCGGTCAGGAACGCCCTAAAACCGACCGTATTGTCTTCGGGGTCACGGCCGTGCTCACCCTCGCCTTCGTGGTCTGGGGAGCCGCGGCTACCGACTCGCTCGAAGACGTCTCCACCAGCATGCTCGGCGGGCTGATGCACAACGGCGGCTGGGCGTTCATGCTCGCGGCCTCCGGCTTCGTCGTGTTCGCCCTGTGGCTCGCGATCAGCCGCTACGGCCGTATCCATCTCGGTGCGGAGGGCGAAGAACCCGAGTTCCGCACGGTGTCCTGGGTCGCGATGATGTTCAGCGCGGGCATGGGCATCGGCCTGATGTTCTACGGCGTGAGCGAGCCGCTGTCGCACTACGGCACGCCCCCGCCGGGCACGAACCCGGCCGACTCGGGTGACCGCATGGAGACGGCCATGGCCACCACCCTGTTCCACTGGACGCTCCACCCATGGGCGATCTACGCGGTGGTCGGCCTCGCCATCGCCTACAGCACCTTCCGCCGGCGGCGCCGCCAGACCATCAGCGCCGTCTTCACCCCGCTCATCGGCACGAAGAACGCCAACGGCGGCATCGGCCGGGCCATCGACATCCTCGCGATCATCGCGACCGTCTTCGGCTCCGCCGCCTCGCTGGGTCTCGGCGCGCTCCAGATCGGCTCCGGTGTGCAGGAGCTGAAGTGGATGGACAAGGTGAGCACCGGGCTGCTCGTCACGATCATCGCGGTGTTGACCCTGGCCTTCGTCGCGTCCGCGATCTCGGGTGTGGAGAAGGGCATCCAGTGGCTGTCCAACACCAACATGGTGCTGGCGCTCGTGCTCGCCCTGTTCGTGTTCGTGGCCGGCCCGACCATCATCGTCCTCGACCTGCTGCCCACCTCCGTCTTCGCCTACCTCGGCGACCTGCCCCAGCTGGCCGGCCGGACCGAGGCGAGCGGTGGCGAGGGTGTCGCCGACTGGCTGAGCAGCTGGACGGTCTTCTACTGGGCGTGGTGGATCTCCTGGACGCCCTTCGTCGGCATGTTCATCGCCCGCATCAGCCGGGGCCGCACGATCCGCCAGTTCGTCGGCGGTGTCATCCTCGTGCCCAGCACCGTCAGCCTGATCTGGTTCGCGATCTTCGGAGGCTCGGCGATGAAGATGCAGGAGCAGGGGCAGCTCGGCAAGGAGGCCACCCCGGAGGGGCAGCTCTTCGGTGTGCTCCAGCAGTTCCCCGTCGCGACCGCCACGAGCCTGCTCGTGATGGTCCTCGTCGGCATCTTCTTCGTCTCGGGCGCCGACGCGGCCTCGATCGTCATGGGCACCCTGTCGCAGAAGGGCGCGCTCGAACCGGGCCGGTTCGTGGTGGTGTTCTGGGGCGTGGTCACCGGTGCGGTGGCCGCGATCATGCTCCTGGTCGGCAGTGGCCAGGGCGACGCGCTGACCGGTCTGCAGAACCTCACGATCCTCGCGGCGGCGCCGTTCGTCATCGTGATGATCTTCATGTGTATCGCCCTGATGCGCGACCTTCGCCGCGACCCGGTGATCGTGCGTGAGCAGATGGGGTCCGAGGCCGTCGAAATGGCCGTCATGGAAGGCCACAAGAAGTACGACGGCGAGTTCGAGTTCCGCGTCGGCCCGGGCCGCGGCCCGGACGTGGAGGGAGACCCGATCGGCAAGCACTGACCCGACCGCCCCAGCCGCTTGACCTCGACGCCCTCGGCCGGGGGCGTCGAGGTCAAGCAGGCCACGTCAAGCAGCCCAGTCCCGGCAGCTCACGGCAGGCGGTCCTAGCCGACCAGCCGGGCCGCCTCCTCCGCGCACCCCCAGGCCACCGTCACACCCGCACCACCATGGCCGTAGTTGTGGATCAACAGGCGGCCGTCCGGCAGGGTGTCGCGCTCCAGGCGGACGGCCGGGCGGGTGGGGCGCAGTCCCACCCGGTGTTCCAGTACGCGCGCCCCGGCGATCTCCGGCCGCAGGGCCGCGCAGCGGCGGATGATCGCCTCGGCCGCCGCCGGGTCGGGTTCCAGCGACCACGCGTCCTCCTCCGCCGTACCGCCGAGGACGAGCCCGCCCGGCTGCGGAAACATGTACGCGTGCTCCCCGGCCGCGTCGGTGGAGACCAGCCAGGTGTCGATCCCGGGGTTCTCCACGACGACCAGCTGCCCGCGCACGGGCCGCACGGACGGATCCGGCACGAGCTCCCGCGCGGCGAGCCCCGTGCAGTTGATCACGACCGGCGCGTCGGCCTCGGCCAGCCCGGACACCGTACGAGCCTCGACCACACCGCCAGCCGCCGCCAACCTTTCCCGCAGCCACGGCAGATGGGCCGGCATGTCGATGAGCGGCAACCGGGCCCGGATCCCCGACCCCGCGTACTCCCCGGCCGTGGCCGCCCGCAGCTCCGGCATCCGTTCCGCCAGCGACGCGTCGACCTCGTCGAGACGCGTCTCGCCCAGCACCCCTTCGACCAGGCGTACGCCGCTCGCCCCGGACCGCGCGGCCAGCTCCTCGTACACCTCGAGCGACCGCAGCGCCCACACCCGCGCCAGCGCGATCGGCTCGATCCGGTACGGCCACCACAGCGCACCCGCGACCGCTGACGTGGTCGCCTCGACGGGGTCCCGCGTCCACAGCCGTACCCGCCGCCCCCGCTCGGCGAGAACCACCGCGGTCGTCAGCCCGACCACGCCGCCACCGACCACCACGATCTCGCCACCGCGCTCACCCGTCATGCCCGGACCGTAGCGGAATGTGTCATGCCGTGCTCACATCACGCGCAGTATGGGAATACTCACAGCATGTGTGCCGAGTACACGACCTTCGGCCTGGCACCCGCGATGCGGGCCGGCGGCGTCCTCACAGACGGTGGTTACCAGGTCCACCGGGACTTCGTGGACTTCATCGTCGACGGACGCCCGCTGCTGTTCCGGCTCTCCGACCTCGACGCGGTCTCCCCGCTCGCCTCCGACGTACCACCCTCGATCTTCACCGCGCAGGTCCGCAGCCTGCTCCTGGAGAGCCCCGCACCGCTGCCCGGCGGCCGCTACGTCGTCTACGGCTGCCCCGAGTGCGAGGACCTGGCCTGCGGCGCCGTCACCGCGGTCATCCGCCGGGACGGCGAGGACTTCATCTGGCGGGACTTCGCCTGGCAGACCGACGAACACGCCGATCTGGAGCTCAACGGCTACCACGGCATCGGCCCGTTCCGCTTCCGCGGCGCCGAGTACCGCGCGGCGCTGAGCGCCCTGCTGAACGGCTCCGCCCCCGACACCCGCCGCCGCGTCCTGCTGATCGGCGCCCGCGTCGCCGTCCCGGCCAAGCTCGCCGCGGCCCTGCGCACCATCGGCGTCGGCGCCGACATCGCCCACGACGCCGACCACGTGCCCGCCGACGAACTGCGCGGCTACGGCGCGGTCGCCTTCGGCCGCGGGACCGACGAGCGGGAACGTGCCGCCGTCCGCCGCGCCTTCGAACGTGCCGAGGTCCCCGTCGCCTACGTCGACGGCCTCGCCCCGATCGTCCCCCTCCTCGTCGCCCAGATCGAACACGCCCTGGACCGCAGCCCACTGGAGCTGCGCCGCCTCACCGGCCTGACCGCCACCGACGGCGAGGCCGACGTCGAGGTCACCTCCGCCTGCCGGGTCACCCTCACCGCGTACCGCCTCGACCGGCTCTCCCGCACCCACACCCACGAGATCTTCGACGGCGTCCTGGAACCGGGCCGCCACCGCATCGCCCTCGACACCAAGGCGGTGAAGGGGCGGTCCTTCCTGGTGGCGCGCACCGCCACCAGCGTGCTGGTGACAGCCGTGACCTCCTGAAACCCAGCCGCGGACCGCCCGGGACGGCCGTTAGGATCGCGGTCTGATGACTGCCACCCTCGTCGCCAAGAACCTCGCCGCCGGCCACGGCGACCGCTCCCTGTTCACCGGACTCGACCTCGTCGTCGCGCCCGGCGACGTGATCGGCCTGGTCGGAGCCAACGGCGCCGGCAAGTCCACCCTGCTCAGGATGCTCGCCGGACTCACCGCCCCCGAGCAGGGCGAGCTGCGCCTGTCCCCGCCGACCGCCACCGTCGGCCATCTGCCGCAGGAGCCGGACCGCCGCCCCGGCGAGACCGTACGGGCGTTCCTGGCCCGTCGCACCGGCGTCGCCGAGGCCCAGCGCACCATGGACGAGGCGACCCAGGCCCTGGTCGACGGGGCGCCCGGCGCCGACGACGCCTACGCCACGAGCCTGGAGCGCTGGCTCGGACTCGGCGGCGCCGACCTCGACGAACGTGCCGAGGAGGTCGCCGACTCGCTGGGCCTCGCGGTCGATCTGGACCAGTTGATGACGTCGTTGTCCGGCGGCCAGGCCGCCCGGGCCGGCCTCGCCTCCCTGCTCCTGTCCCGCTACGACGTCTTCCTCCTGGACGAGCCCACCAACGACCTCGACCTCGACGGGCTGGAGCGCCTCGAACGCTTCGTGAGCGGCCTGCGCGCCGGGACGGTGGTCGTCAGCCACGACCGCGAGTTCCTCACCCGCACCGTCACCAAGGTCCTCGAACTCGACCTCGCCCAGCGGCGGATCAACCTCTACGGCGGTGGCTACGAGGCCTACCTGGAGGAGCGGGAGGTCGCCCGCAGGCACGCCCGCGACGAGTTCGAGGAGTACGCCGACAAGAAGTCGGCCCTCCAGGACCGCGCGCAGATGCAGCGCTCCTGGATGGACAAGGGCGTGAAGAACGCGCGCCGCAAGGCGGGCAACGACAACGACAAGATCGGCCGCAAGTTCCGCAGCGAGGCCAGCGAGAAACAGGCCGCCAAGGCCCGGCAGACCCAGCGCATGATCGAGCGGCTGGACGTCGTCGAGGAGCCCCGCAAGGAGTGGGAGCTGCGCATGGAGATCGCGTCGGCCCCGCGCTCGGGCGCCGTCGTCGCGACCCTGCGGGACGCCGAGGTGCGTCGCGGCGGCTTCGTGCTCGGCCCGGTGTCCCTCCAGATCGACTGGGCGGACCGGGTGGCGGTGACGGGCGCGAACGGCGCCGGCAAGTCCACCCTGCTCGCCGCCCTGCTCGGCCGTGTCCCGCTCGACGCCGGGCACGCGGCGCTCGGCTCGGGCGTCCTGCTCGGCGAGGTCGACCAGGCCCGCAAGCTATTCCACGGCCAGGAGCCCCTGATGGACGCCTTCCGCGCGGCCGTCCCGGACACCGAACCGGCCGAGGTCCGCACCCTCCTGGCCAAGTTCGGCCTCAAGGCGGACCACGTCCTGCGCCCCGCGGCGACCCTCTCCCCGGGCGAGCGCACCAGAGCCGCCCTGGCACTGCTCCAGGGCCGGGGCGTCAACCTCCTGGTCCTCGACGAGCCGACCAACCACCTCGACCTGCCCGCCATCGAGCAGTTGGAGTCGGCCCTCGACGCCTACGAGGGCACCCTCCTGCTGGTCACCCACGACCGCCGCATGCTCGACGCCGTACACGTCACGCGCCGCCTCGAGGTGGCGGCCGGCAAGGTGACCGAGCGCTAACGAACCGTCAGGCGGGTGGCCAGCGAGGGGTACTCCACGACGTACCCCTCCTCGTCCATCTCCAGGTCGCTGCGGAAGTCACCGGAGGCATACCGGACCCGCCCCGGGGCGAGGTGGGTGTAGGTCTGCCGGGACGGCCGCACCGCCAGGTCCGGAACGGACACCCAGGCCATCAGGAACTCCAGCTCGCCCGGCCCCCGATGGAGGCCGTGCCGGAGCACCGGCATGGTGTTGGTGAGCGGACACAGCCCGAGATCGCAGTCGAGGGCGCCGTCGACGGCGGGGAGGGGGTGGCCGTTCGCGGTCCACCCGCCCCCGCCGTCGTGCCGCAGGTCGAGGACGTGGTCTTGCGCCTCTGTCTCCACCGTGACGCTCAGTCGCCGGGTCACGAACCCTTCAGCGGTTTCGAGTTCGTAGGAGACCCAGTACGGCTGGGGGACGGTCCCGACGGCCCGCCCACGCGCCCGCATCACTCCGTCCCCGAGCTCGACCCAAGCGGTCTCGACCCCCCGGCTTGCGGAAACGTCCCAGGTGATGACACGCGAAGCAGACATACCGGCCACTCTAGATCGTGAAGGGCGCGAAGCGCCTCTTCACCAGGGGCGCGGGGCTGCGTTCGATATGCGGCTACCGCCGCCTGGGCGCGACCAGCCACAACGGACCCGCAGCTCCCCACAGCCGAACGGTCAACGCTTGCCGTTCTTGGGGTCGACCAGGCCCGCGCGGCGCAACGCGTCGGCCATCGCGCCGTTGGCAGGCGGAGGCGCCTGACGCGAACCGCCACCGCCGCCACCACCACGGCCGCCTCCACGACCACCCTGCCGCTGCTGCGGCGGACGCCCGCCCCGCTGCCTGCGCTCGCCGGTGCCGTCCTGCCCCTGCGGGGCCGCCTCGTCGTCCAGGCGCAGGGTCAGCGAGATCCGCTTGCGCGGGATGTCGACGTCGAGGACCTTCACCTTGACGATGTCCCCGGGCTTCACCACGTCCCGCGGGTCCTTGACGAACGTCTTCGACATCGCGGAGACGTGCACCAGACCGTCCTGGTGGACACCGACGTCCACGAACGCGCCGAACGCGGCGACGTTCGTCACGACACCTTCCAGGACCATCCCGGCCGACAGGTCGGAGATCTTCTCCACGCCTTCCTTGAAGGCGGCCGTCTTGAAGGCCGGGCGCGGGTCGCGGCCGGGCTTCTCCAGCTCCTTGAGGATGTCGGTGACCGTCGGCAGACCGAACGTCTCGTCCACGAAGTCCTGCGGCTTCAGCGAGCGCAGCACCCCGGTGTTGCCGATGAGACCCGCGACCTCCTGCCCGGCGGTCTTCACCATGCGCCGGACGACCGGGTACGCCTCCGGGTGCACGCTGGAGGCGTCCAGCGGGTCGTCACCGCCGCGGATCCGCAGGAAGCCCGCGCACTGCTCGTACGCCTTCGGGCCCAGCCGCGTCACCTTCTTCAGCTCACCACGGGACTTGAACGGGCCGTTGGCGTCCCGGTGCGCCACGATGTTCTCGGCGAGCCCGGAGGTGATGCCGGAGACCCGGGCGAGCAGGGGGGCCGACGCCGTGTTGACGTCCACGCCCACGCCGTTCACACAGTCCTCCACCACCGCGTCCAGCGAACGCGACAGCTTCACCTCGGACAGGTCGTGCTGGTACTGGCCGACACCGATCGACTTCGGGTCGATCTTCACCAGCTCGGCCAGCGGGTCCTGGAGCCGCCGGGCGATCGACACGGCGCCGCGCAGCGACACGTCCATGTCGGGCAGCTCCTGCGAGGCGAAGGCGGACGCCGAGTACACGGACGCGCCGGCCTCGGACACCATCACCTTCGTGAGGTTCAGCTCCGGGTGCTTGGCGATCAGTTCCCCGGCGAGCTTGTCGGTCTCGCGGGACGCCGTGCCGTTGCCGATGGCGATCAGCTCGACCGCGTGCTCCTTCGCCAGCCGGGCCAGCTTGGCGATGGCCTCGTCCCACCGGTTGGCCGGGACGTGGGGGTGGATGACGTCCGTGGCGACGACCTTGCCGGTCGCGTCGACGACGGCGACCTTCACGCCCGTACGGAAACCGGGGTCGAGGCCGAGCGTCGCGCGCGTGCCCGCCGGGGCGGCGAGTAGCAGGTCGCGCAGGTTGGCCGCGAAGACCCGCACCGCCTCGTCCTCGGCGGCCGTGCGCAGCCGCAGCCGCAGATCGATGCCGAGGTGGACGAGGATGCGGGTGCGCCAGGCCCAACGCACCGTGTCCAGCAGCCACTTGTCGCCGGGGCGGCCCCGGTCGGCGATCCCGAACCGGTGCGCGACCATCCCCTCGTACGACGACGGGCCGTCCGTCGGCTCCTCGGGCTCCAGGACGAGGTCGAGGACCTCCTCCTTCTCGCCGCGCAGCATCGCCAGGATGCGGTGCGAGGGCAGCTCGGTGAACGGCTCCGCGAAGTCGAAGTAGTCGGCGAACTTCGCGCCCGCCTCCTCCTTGCCCTCCCGCACCTTGGCGGCCAGCCGTCCGCGCACCCACATGCGCTCGCGCACCTCGCCGATCAGGTCGGCGTCCTCCGAGAACCGCTCGGTGAGGATCGCCCGGGCGCCGTCGAGGGCCGCCTGCGGATCGGCAACGCCCTTGTCGGCGTCGACGAACGCGGCGGCCGCGGCGAGGGGCTCGACGGACGGATCACCGAGCAGCCCCTCCGCCAGCGGCTCGAGACCGGCCTCACGCGCGATCTGCGCCTTGGTGCGCCGCTTGGGCTTGTACGGGAGGTAGATGTCCTCCAGGCGCGCCTTGGTCTCCGCGCCCCGGATCCGCGCCTGAAGTTCCTCGGTGAGCTTGCCCTGCTCGCGCACCGAGTCCAGGATCGCCGCCCGCCGCTCCTCCAGCTCCCGCAGATAGCGCAGCCGCTCCTCGATCGTGCGCAGCTGCGCATCGTCGAGCATCTCGGTCGCTTCCTTGCGGTAGCGGGCGATGAAGGGCACCGTAGAACCGCCGTCCAGCAGTTCCACGGCAGCCCTGACCTGCCGCTCCCGTACGCCGAGCTCCTCGGCGATCCTGCCTTCGATGGACCCTACTTCGAGGGACCCGGGTGTCGTCACGATCCCGTACCGCCTATCCACTGAGGTTGCGCGGCAATTGTGGCAGGTGACACCGACACTCGGGGGTCAGGGCGGCACCCGGCACGTCGGGACCGTTCTAATCAGACCCTGCGGCTGCGGGTGGAGGACGAAGCGCCGCCGAAGAGCCGGGCCAGGGCCCGGAAGGGCAGCGTCACGACGGTGGCGATGGCACCGCCGATCTGGCGCAGCACATCTGCAATGGCACGGAACACGAAATTCCCCTTTCTCCTCTCCCGGCCGCAGCGGCCGGGAGGGAACGGGTACCTCGCCAAGGCCTCACCATGCGTCACGGCCGAACACATGTGGTCGGCGCGGTGCGCGGATGAGGGGCGGGCCGCTTCCAGGAGCCCCGGTCAGCGCTTGCCGAGCAGATCCGCCGGATAGGCCCCGGCCGTGAGCGCCGCCTGCGCGAACGCCGCCCCCAGCTCGGTCAGCCGCGCCACCCCCTCCGCGCCCAGGTGCTCGTACGGTGCCCGGTCCAGGCGGTCCGTCTCCCGCTCGATCTCCTCACGCAGGGCGACACCGCGCTCGGTGAGTTCGCCGGCCGCGTCCAGCAGCCCGCGCTCACGCAGTCGGCCCGCCGCCGCGTCCCAGTCCTCCTGGGTCCAGCCCCGGCTGCTGAAGATCCACTTCGGTGCCGTGCCCTTGCCCGTCGCCGTGTGGGTCACCATGGCCTCCAGCCCTTCCAGCCCCGCGGACACCAGCACGGCCAGATGCCCGTCGCCCCGGTGCTCGCGCAGCAGGGTCGCCGCATGCCAGTACGCGAGGTGCGGCTCCTCGGGGACGGGCAGGTCGGCGTGGGCGGCGTACAGCGGCCGCGCCCCGCGCGAGCAGGCCTCGGCGGCGCGCAGCGCGAGCCGCGCGGCCTCGGCCATCTCCGCCGAGGCCAGGGCCTCGTCGCCCAGCAGGCGGCGCAGCGTCGCGTCGACCGCACGCGCGCGTGCCGCCAGCACCTGGGCGGGCGTCGCGGTCTCCCACACCGCCGGCACGTGCCGGGCCACGAGCTCGTACTTGTAGTTGTAGAAGGCCGCCGCCACCGTTCCGGCTCCGACCGGCCCGAGGGCGGCGGCCCGCACGGCGAAGTTCACGGCGTGGGGATGAGTGATCCCGGCAGCACCCAGTTCCCGCCCCAGATCCGGGGAGAAGTAGTGCGTCGCGTGCAGGGAATTGAGCACGTTCTGGCAGCGTCGGCCGGCGAGCGGCGAGAGGGCGGCAGTCGTCATGCCGGGCAGGTTACCAACCGCTTGGTATGCCCTCTGCGGCCGCCTCATGGCAGAAAAGGTGGGGGACTCGTCATTGCGGCCACACTCCGGACCCGCGAAGAATCGACGGCATGGCCCAGCGCACCGTTCTCGCCGTCCTCTTCGAGGGCGTGCAGAGCCTCGACGTCACCGGGCCCGTGGAGGTCTTCGCGGGCGCGGAGCTGCTCTCCCCGGGCGCGTACCGGATCCGCACGGCGTCCCTCGACGGCGCGCCGGTGCGGACCACCAGCGGCCTGACCCTCGTACCCGACGAGTCCCTGACCACCGCGTCCGACCCGGACATCCTCCTCGTCCCCGGCGGAACGGGCTCCCTGCGCCCCGACCCGCGCCTGGTCGACTGGGTGCGCGAGCACGGGCCGCGCGCCGCCCGGCTGGTCTCCGTGTGCACCGGCGCAGCCGTGCTCGCCGCGGCCGGCCTGCTGGACGGCCGCCGGGTCACGACCCACTGGGCGTACTGCGACCGGCTCGCCCGTGACCACCCGGACGTCGACATCGACCCCGATCCCGTCTACGTACGCGACGGACCCATCGCCACGTCGGCCGGTGTCACCGCCGGCATCGACCTCGCCCTCGCCCTGGTGGAGGAAGATCTGGGCCGGGACGCCGCCCTCACCATCGCCCGCCACCTGGTCGTGTTCCTGCGCCGGCCCGGCAACCAGGCCCAGTTCAGCGCCCAGCTCGCGGCCCAGACGGCACACCGCGAGCCGCTGAGGGAAGTCCAGCACTTCATCGCCGAACGCCCCGACGCCGACCTCTCCGTCGAGGCCCTCGCCGCCCGCGCCCGCTTGTCGCCCCGGCACTTCGCCCGCGCCTTCCGGTCCGAGACCGGCATGACGCCGGGCCGGTACGTGGACCGGGTCCGCCTCGAACACGCCCGCCGCCTGCTGGAGGACACCACCGACGGCATCGAGGAGATCTCCCGCACCAGCGGCTACGGCACCCCCGAGGCCATGCGCCGGGCCTTCGTCAAGGCTCTGGGCGCACCCCCGGCCGAGTACCGCCGCCGCTTCCGCCCGGCGACCACCCCCTGAACCCGCCGAACCGACGAAAGGGACCCATGCAGATCGCCATCGTCCTCTACGACGGCTTCACCGCCCTCGACGCCATCGGCCCCTACGAGACCCTCGGCCGGCTCCCGGACGCGGAGACCGTCTTCGTCGCCGAGGAGACCGGCCCCGTACGGAACGACTCCCGGAACCTCGCGTTACTCGCCGAACGGACCCTGGCCGACGTGCCGAACCCCGACATCATCGTGGTCCCCGGCGGCCCGGGCCCGCTCCCCCTGGCGGCGGACGGGCCCCTGCTCACCTGGCTGCGTTCCGCCGACGCCACCAGCACCTGGACGACATCCGTGTGCACCGGCTCCCTGCTGCTCGCCGCCGCCGGACTCCTCCAGGGGCGCCGCGCGACGTCCCACTGGCTGGCCCTGGAGGAGCTGAAGCGCCACGGCGCCGAGCCCACGGGGGAGAGGGTCGTCACCGACGGCAAGTACGTCACCGCCGCCGGCGTCTCCTCCGGCATCGACATGGGACTGACCCTGCTCGGCCGGATCGCGGGCGACGACCACGCGCAGATCGTCCAGCTCGCCACCGAGTACGACCCGCAGCCGCCCTACGACGCCGGATCACCCGAGAAGGCGCCCACGCACATCGTCGAACTGCTCCGGTCACACGCGGACGTCATCCTGACGTAGGCACACTCCAGCCGAACCGCGGCTGCCTGCGCTCCAGGAACGCGGCGACGCCCTCGGCGGTGTCGCCGCTCTCGCGTGCCTGTGCGGCCCAGTGGGCGTCGCGGTCCGTGCGCCCGTTCGCGAACTCCTTGGCCGCGGCCTGGGTGAGCTGCGAACGGGACGCCAGGATCCGGGTGAACTCGGCGACCCGCTTGCCCAGTTCCCCCTCGGGCAGCACCTCGTCGGCCAGCCCGGTACGCAGCGCCCGTTCCGCGTCGACCAGTTCCCCGGAGAACAGCAGGTACTTGGCGGTGGCCGGCCCGACCAGGGAGACCAGCCGCCTGGTCGAGGACGCCGGATAGACGATGCCGAGCTTCGCGGGGGTCACGCCGAACAGCGCCCCCTCCTCGGCGAACCGCAGATCACAGGCCGCCGCCAGCTGCGCCCCGCCGCCCACGCAGTGCCCGCGCACCGCCGCCAGCGTCGGCTTCGGGAACGCGGCGAGCGCCTCCTCCGCCTCCACCGCCAGCCGCTGCGCCTCCTGCGGCGAGCCCCGCAGCGTCGATATGTCGGCCCCGGCGCAGAACGTCCCGCCCTCGCCGGTGAGCACCAGCGCCCGCACGGCCGGATCGCCCGCGAGCCCCTCCAGCAGCGGCGGCAGGGAGCGCCACATGGCGGACGTCATGGCGTTGCGCTTCTCGGGATGACGGATGACGACCGTCGCGACCGAGTCGGTCACGCTGTACAGCAGCTGCGGCTCCATGCGCCGGATGCTATCCGGATGCCAAACCCGTACAACCCGAATAGTTCGCCGAGACGGCACAACAGGGACAGGACCAGTCCCACAACTGACCGTGTCATACGCCAACGGTCAGAAGTGCTCGATACTTGCTGACTTCTGGTCAACTCTGGGGTACGGAGCGCATCGTTACCAACACTCGGGGTGTGGCGACAATCGAGCGCGAGGGTGGCGACCGGACGATGGACGACGACGGGCGTGGGTTCGGTCCACGCCCAGAGGGCGGCGCGGCGCCCCTCGGCCAGGGGCCCGAGGATCCGCTGCCGTACGAAGGGGTCTGGCGGTTCACCGCACCAGCGGTCGACGCCTCGGTGCCGCAGGCGCGGCATGCCGTACGGGACCTGCTGCTGCGTCAGGGGGTGCCCGTCTCTGACGACCTGGCCCAGGGGCTGCTGCTGATCGTCTCGGAGCTGGTGACGAACGCCGTGAAACACGCGGCGGTGCTCTCGCCGACCATCGCCGTCGAGCTGGCCGTCGGCGCCGAGTGGCTGCGCGTGTCCGTGGAGGACAGCCACCCGTACCGGCCGACCGCACTGGAGACCGACCACGGCCGGACCGGCGGCCGCGGACTGCTGCTGGTGCGCGAGATCACCCGGGAAGCGGGCGGGGTGTGCGAGGTCGACTACACCGCGAGCGGCGGCAAGGTGATCTGGGCCACCCTGCCGCTCAAACCCGTGCGCTTCCTGTAGACCCTGTCGTCAGGGCCGTCGTCACCAGCCGGCCGACGTGCCGGTCAGCTCCCTGATCGCCGGCCGGGCCGCGTCCAGGACGGTCATGAACCAGGACGAGAAGGTGTCCTTGGCGTGCCGCTCCGCGAGCTCGGGCGGGGTCACGAACGCCGTCGACGCCACCTCCGCCGGGTCCGGCCGCAGCACGGCCTGCACCATCCCGACGAAGAGGTGGTTGTACTCCTGCTCCACCAGCCCGGACTCCGGGTCCGGGTGGTTGTAGCGGACCGTGCCCGCCTCGGCCAGCAGGGAGGGTGAGGCGCCGAGCTCCTCGAAGGTCCGCCGCGCCGCCGCCGCGAAGGGCGCCTCACCGGGGTAGGGGTGGCCGCAGCAGGTGTTCGACCACACACTGGGGGAGTGGTACTTGCCCAGCGCCCGCTGCTGGAGCAGCAGCCGGCCGTACTCGTCGAAGAGGAACACGGAGAACGCGCGGTGCAGCTGCCCGGGCGGCTGGTGGGCGGCGAGCTTCTCCGCGGTGCCGATCGTCACGCCGTCCTCGTCGACCAGTTCCAGCAAAATCGCGTCTGCGGTGCCGCTCGACGGGCTGTGCGTCGCGGTGGCAGGTGTGATCGGCATACCCATCCTTCACATCGGTCTTCGCGCCCCAAGTCTGCCGTACGAATCCGGCACTCCCGGCACTTCGCGCCGCGCCCGCATGTCCCGCGCGGCGGCGCGGAGCGCGGACGGCGCCGCTCGGCCCCGGAAGAGGGACCCAGTAGGTGAGCGTGCCCGGCACGATGGGCCGAAAATCGTCCCCGCCGGTGCGGTGAGAGCCAGGGCGCGGGCGCGCGCCGGAGGGCTGCGTACCCCGGCGCACTCAAGACCGAATGCGCCCCACCAGCGCCATCAGTCCCACACGCCTCAGAGGCGAACGCGTCAGTGACAGAGGTGCGCCTCGTGCTCCCGATGCCCGCTCGGCTCCAGCTGAAAGGTGCAGTGCTCCACGTCGAAGTGGCCGCCGAGACAGTCCTGGAGCTCGTGGAGCATCTTCTCGTGGCCTATCGCGCTCAGCACCTCCGAGCTGACGACCACGTGCGCCGACAGCACCGGCATGCCCGAGGTGATCGTCCAGGCGTGCAGGTCGTGGACGTCCTCCACCCCGTCGGTCGCCAGGATGTGGGCCCGCACCTCCGCCATGTCGACGCCCTTGGGCGCCGCCTCCAGCAGGACGTTCAGGGTCTCGCGCAGCAGCTTCACCGTGCGCGGCACGATCATCAGGGCGATGACCAGCGAGGCGATCGGGTCGGCGGCCTGCCAGCCGGTGAACATGATCACCAGGGCCGAGACGATCACCGTGACCGAGCCCAGGGCGTCCGCCGCCACCTCCAGGAACGCGCCGCGCACGTTCAGGCTCTCCTTCTGGCCGCGCATCAGCAGCGCCAGCGACACCATGTTCGCGACCAGGCCGATGGCACCGAACACGACAGCGAGGTGGCCCTCGGTGCCCGCCGGGGTGACGAAGCGCTGGACCGACTCGTACACGACGTACCCGCCGACCCCGAGCAGCAGCAGACAGTTGGCCAGGGCGGCGAGTATCTCGGCGCGGGCGTACCCGAAGGTCGCCTGGTCGCTGGGCGGGCGGTTCGCGAAGCGGATCGCCAGCAGCGCCATGCCCAGGCCCAGCGCGTCCGTCGCCATGTGCGCCGAGTCCGCGACGAGCGCGAGCGAGTCGGCGAGCACCCCTCCGACGATCTGGACGACCACGATGCCGAGCGTGATCGCCAGCGCGACCCGCAGCCTGCCGCGGTACGCCGAGGTCGCCGTACCGCCGGCCGGCGCGCCGTGCGCGTGCCCGTGATCGTGCCCAGCCCCCATGAAAGCCCCTCCTGTGTCCGTCCGAGTACCCGTCTGATCCCGCTCGGGCACCCAGTGAACTACGGGGAGGGGGTATGCGCAACGCGGCACTGAACACCGTTGTCATGTGCCCTGACCTGCGGAAACGATGCGCAGGTCAGGGCACCCTCAACCGGTCGGGAGCCGCGCTCACGAGCCGTGGTGCAGGAGCCAGCCCCGCCATGCCGACTCGGCCATCTCGCGCACCCCGCGCCGCGCGGTCCACCCGAGCTCCCCGGCCGCCCGGGCCGCCGAGGCGACCGCCCGCGGGGCGTCCCCGGGGCGGCGTCCCTCGACGAGCGGTGACCGGCGGTCGCCGGTGACCTCGCCGATGACCGTGATGAGTTCGCGCACCGAGACGCCCTCGCCCCGGCCGATGTTGACCGTCAGATCGCCCGTGACGTCCTCGCCGGCGAGCCGCCGCGCCGCCGCGAGATGCGCCTCGGCCAAGTCGGCGACGTGAATGTAGTCACGGACACAGGTGCCGTCAGGGGTCGGATAGTCGTCACCGAAGATCCTGGGCGCCTCGTCGCGCGTCAGCCGGTCGAAGACCATCGGGACGATGTTGAAGACACCCGTGTCGGCCAGTTCCGGCGCGGCCGCGCCCGCCACGTTGAAATAGCGCAGACATACGGTGGAGATCCCGTGCGCGTGGCCGGCCGCCCGCACCAGCCACTCCCCGGCGAGCTTGGTCTCGCCGTACGGGTTCACCGGCGCACAGGGTGTGTCCTCTGTGATGAGGTCCACCCCCGGGTCGCCGTACACCGCCGCCGACGACGAGAACACGAAGCGCTCGATCCCGGCTTCGGCGACCGCGTCCAGGAGGGTCGCCAGACCGCCCACGTTCTCCTGGTAGTACCGCGTCGGCCGCGCGACCGACTCGGCGACCTGCTTGCGCGCCGCGAGATGCACCACACCCGTCACGCCGTGCTCGGCGAACACCCGCTTCAGCAGGTCACCGTCGAGCGAGGAGCCCTCGACGAGCGGTACGTCCGCCGGGAGCCGCGCGGGCACTCCGAACGAGAGGTCGTCCAGGGCGAGGACGCGCTCCCCGGCCTCGTTCATGGCCCTGGCCACGTGGGCCCCGATGTAGCCGGCCCCGCCGGTGATCAGCCAAGTCATGGTCGTCCACCCTATGCGGCCAGGGCCGGACCCGGCGCGATGTCCCCGATGTCCGGTCTGGGGGGCGCGGTTTGTGGGGCGGGCCCCGGATCCACGATGATGATCGCGGCAAGGGCTTATGCGAACCACGTAGATCGATCTGCCGAACAGGCGGTGAACGTGGCCCTCCCGGCATCCGATAGCCTCTGCCGACATGCCGGCCGGGAGCTTCCGGCGCGGGCGCCCCCACCATGTACAGCACTGGCGCGGACGCGTCGGTCCCCAGGGAGTGAATTCGGTTGTCGACCGCCATCCTCACCGGTCAGCCGGTCCCCGGATCGTCGATCGAGGGCGATCTGCGGTCCCTCGGCTTCGACGTGCGGGTGGCGGCCGACGCCGCCGAGGCCGAGACCCTGCTTGCCGGGGTGCCGGGCGAGGAGAGGGTCGCCCTGGTCGACGCCCGATTCGTGGGGCATGTGCACGCGCTGCGCCTCGGTCTCACCGACCCCCGCTTCCCGCTCGCCGCGATCCCGGGCGCCGTCACCGCCCAGCCGGCCGGCCGCCAGGCCCTGACCCGGGCGATGGCCCGCGAGAACTCCGCGGGCGGCGGCACCACCCTCGTCGACAGCCTCGCCGACCGCATCCTCACCGCCCTCGACGCCGACGGCGCCGACGTGCACCGCCCCGAACTGGGCAGCCTCGTCGCCACCGTCCCCGCCGACCCGCAGGCCCGCAACGAGGCACGGCAGGCGGTGGCGGACGTCGACGACGAGGCCGTACGCCTGAAGTCGGCAGTGAAGTCCCGCGACGGCTTCTTCACCACCTACTGCATCAGCCCGTACTCCCGCTACATCGCCCGCTGGTGCGCCCGCCGCGGCCTGACCCCCAACCAGGTCACCACCGCCTCACTCCTCACCGCCCTCATAGCGGCGGCCTGCGCGGCCACCGGCACCCGCGGGGGCTTCGTCGCGGCCGGCGTCCTGCTGATCGCGTCCTTCGTACTGGACTGCACCGACGGCCAGCTCGCCCGCTACTCCCTCCAGTACTCCACGCTCGGCGCCTGGCTCGACGCCACCTTCGACCGGGCCAAGGAGTACGCCTACTACGCCGGTCTCGCCCTCGGTGCCGCCCGCGGCGGAGACGACGTCTGGGCCCTCGCCCTCGGGGCCATGGTCCTCCAGACCTGCCGGCACGTCGTGGACTTCTCCTTCAACGAGGCCAACCACGACGCCACCGCCAACACCAGCCCCACCGCCGCCCTCTCCGACAAGCTCGACAGCGTCGGCTGGACGGTCTGGGTGCGCCGCATGATCGTCCTGCCCATCGGCGAGCGCTGGGCGATGATCGCGGTGCTCACGGCGGTCACCACTCCCCGCATCACCTTCTACGCGTTGCTCATCGGCTGCGCCTTCGCGGCGACGTACACCACGGCGGGCCGGGTGCTGCGCTCCCTGACCCGCAAGGCCCGGCGGACCGACCGGGCGGCCGGGGCGCTCGCCGACCTCGCGGACAGCGGACCGCTCGCCCAGGGCGTGGCGGAGGCCCTCAAGAAGCCCGCGCGCAGGCTGCCGGGCTTCGCGACCCCCGCCGTCGCCCTCCTCGGGGGTCTCGCCGTGGTCCTCACGGCCGCGCTGACCGGCTTCGGCGGACCCTGGACGATCGTCGCCGCCCTCGCCTACGCCCTCACCTCCGGCCTGGCCGTCGCCCGCCCCCTCAAGGGCGCCCTCGACTGGCTGGTCCCCCCGTTCCTCCGCGCCGCCGAATACGGCACCGTCCTGGTCCTGGCGGCCCGGGCGGACGTGAACGGAGCCCTTCCTGCGGCTTTCGGGCTGGTGGGCGCGGTCGCCTACCATCACTACGACACGGTGTACCGCATCCGCGGCAACGCCGGAGCGCCCCCGGCCTGGCTGGTGCGTTCCATCGGGGGGCACGAAGGACGGACGCTGCTCGTCACCGTCCTCGCCGCGCTGCTCACCGCCTCGCAGTTCACGGTCGCGCTCACGGCTCTCGCCGTGGCCGTGGCCCTGGTGGTGCTCGTCGAGAGCATCCGCTTCTGGGTGTCCGCAGGGGCGCCCGCCGTACACGATGAAGGAGAACCCGCATGATCGGCCTCGTGCTGGCGGCCGGCGCCGGACGGCGTCTGCGCCCCTACACCGACAGCCTTCCCAAGGCTCTGGTGCCGGTGGGGCCCGCGGGCATAGAGGGCGAACCCACGGTTCTCGACCTGACCCTCGCCAACTTCGCCGAGGTCGGCCTCACGGAAGCCGCGATCATCGTCGGCTACCGCAAGGAGGCCGTGTACGCGCGCAAGGAGGCGCTGGAGGCGAAGTACGGCCTCAAGCTCACCCTCATCGACAACGACAAGGCCGAGGAGTGGAACAACGCCTACTCCCTGTGGTGCGGGCGTGACGCCCTCAAGGACGGCGTGATCCTCGCCAACGGCGACACCGTCCACCCGGTCTCCGTCGAGGAGACGCTGCTCGCCGCCCGCGGCGACGGCAAGAAGATCATCCTCGCCCTGGACACCGTGAAGGACCTGGCCGACGAGGAGATGAAGGTCGTCGTCGACCCCGCCAAGGGCATGACGAAGATCACCAAGCTGATGGAACCCGCCGAGGCCACCGGCGAGTACATCGGCGTCACCCTCATCGAGGGCGACGCGGCCGCCGAACTGGCCGACGCGCTGAAGACCGTGTGGGAGACCGACCCGCAGCAGTTCTACGAGCACGGCTACCAGGAGCTGGTGAACCGCGGCTTCCGTATCGACGTGGCGCCGATCGGCGACGTCAAGTGGGTGGAGATCGACAACCACGACGATCTCGCCCGTGGACGGGAGATCGCATGCCAGTACTGACCCGGCTCATCCCCTCGCCGCTGGTCGTGGACATCCGCCCGGGTGCCCTCGACGACCTGGCGTGCGTCCTCGCCGACGAGCGCATCTCGCACTCCGGCCGCCTCGCCGTCGCGGTGAGCGGCGGCTCCGGCGCCAAGCTGCGCGAGCGCATCTCGCCCGGCATGCCCGGCGCCACCTGGTACGAGGTCGGCGGCGGCACCCTCGACGACGCGGTCCGGCTGGCGAGCGACATAAAGGCCGGCCACTACGACGCGGTCGTCGGCCTCGGCGGCGGCAAGATCATCGACTGCGCCAAGTTCGCCGCGGCCCGGGTCGGCCTGCCCCTGGTCGCCGTGCCCACGAACCTGGCGCACGACGGCCTGTGCTCGCCGGTCGCCACCCTCGACAACGACGCGGGCCGCGGCTCCTACGGCGTGCCGAACCCGATCGCGGTCGTCATCGACCTGGACGTCATCCGTGAGGCCCCGGTCCGTTTCGTCCGCGCCGGCATCGGCGACGCCGTCTCCAACATCTCGGCGATCGCCGACTGGGAGCTGGCCAACCGCGTCAAGGGCGAGCGGATCGACGGTCTCGCCGCGGCCATGGCCCGCCAGGCCGGCGAGGCCGTACTGCGGCACCCGGGCGGCATCGGGGACAACGACTTCCTCCAGGTGCTCGCCGAGGCGCTGGTCCTCAGCGGCATCGCCATGTCGGTGTCGGGCGACTCGCGGCCGTCCTCCGGGGCGTGCCACGAGATCAACCACGCCTTCGACCTGCTCTACCCGAAGCGGGCCGCCGCCCACGGCGAGCAGTGCGGTCTCGGCGCGGCCTTCGCGATGTGGCTGCGCGGGGCGCACGACGAGTCGGCGTACATGGCCGAGGTGCTGCGCCGGCACGGGCTGCCCGTGCTGCCGGACGAGATCGGCTTCACGACGGACGAGTTCGTCAAGGCCGTCGCGTTCGCCCCGGAGACCCGGCCCGGCCGTTACACCATCCTCGAACACCTCGACCTGAACACCGAACAGATCAAGGACACCTACGCCGACTATGTCAAGGCCATCGGTAGCTGAACTGCGTCCCGTCGTTCACCCCGCGGGGGTGAAGGACCGGCGCAGCGGTGAGCACTGGATGGGACGCCTCTACATGCGTGAGGTGTCCCTGCGGGTCGACCGCTACCTGGTGAACACCCGGGTCACGCCCAACCAGCTCACGTACCTGATGACCGTCTTCGGTGTGCTCGCGGCCCCGGCACTTCTCGTGCCGGGGATCCCGGGCGCCGTGCTCGGCGTCGTCATGGTCCAGATGTACCTCCTGCTGGACTGTGTCGACGGCGAGATCGCGCGCTGGAAGAAGCAGTACTCGCTCAACGGCGTCTACCTGGACCGCGTCGGCGCCTACCTCACCGACGCCGCGGTGCTCGTCGGCTTCGGCCTGCGCGCCGCGGACCTGTGGGGCAGCGGCCGGATCGACTGGCTGTGGGCCTTCCTCGGCACCCTGGCCGCCCTCGGCGCCATCCTGATCAAGGCCGAGACCGACCTCGTCGGCGTCGCCCGCCACCAGGCCGGAAAGCCGCCGGTCCAGGAGGCCGCCGCCGAGATGCGCTCCTCCGGCATGGCGCTGGCCCGCAGGGCCGCCGCCGCGTTCAAGTTCCACCGCCTGATCCTCGGCATCGAGGCGTCCCTGCTGATCCTGGTCCTGGCGATCGTCGACCAGGCCCGCGGCGACCTGTTCTTCTCCCGGCTCGGCGTCGCCGTGCTGGCCGGCATCGCGCTGGTCCAGACCCTGCTGCACCTGGTCTCCATCCTCGCTTCGAGCAGGCTGAAGTGAGCGGCATGAAGGTCGGCGCCGTCATCATCACCATGGGCAACCGCCCCGACGAACTGCGCGCCCTGCTCGATTCCGTCGCCAAGCAGGACGGCGACCCGGTCGAGGTGGTCGTCGTCGGCAACGGCTCGCCCGTCCCGGACGTCCCCGAGGGCGTCCGCACGATCGAGCTGCCCGAGAACCTCGGCATACCCGGCGGCCGCAACGTCGGCATCGAGGCCTTCGGCCCGGCCGGCCGGGACGTCGACATCCTGCTGTTCCTCGACGACGACGGCCTGCTGGCCGGCCACGACACCGCCGAGCTGTGCCGGAAGGCCTTCGAAGCCGACCCGAAGCTCGGCATCGTGAGTTTCCGCATAGCCGACCCCGACACCGGGGTCACCCAGCGCCGCCACGTGCCCCGGCTGCGGGCCTCCGACCCGATGCGCTCCTCCCGGGTCACCACCTTCCTCGGCGGCGCCAACGCCGTTCGCACCCGGGTCTTCGCCGACGTCGGCGGACTCCCGGACGAATTCTTCTACGCCCACGAGGAAACCGACCTGGCATGGCGGGCCCTCGACGCGGGCTGGATGATCGACTACCGGTCCGACATGGTGCTGTACCACCCGACGACCGCTCCCTCGCGGCACGCGGTCTACCACCGCATGGTCGCCCGCAACCGCGTCTGGCTCGCCCGCCGCAACCTCCCCGCGCCCCTCGTCCCCGTCTACCTCGGCGTGTGGCTGCTGCTCACCCTCGTACGCCGTCCCTCCCGCTCCGCCCTGCGGGCCTGGTTCGGCGGATTCCGCGAGGGCTGGACCACCCCGTGCGGACGCCGCCGCCCCATGAAGTGGCGTACGGTGTGGCGGCTGACCCGACTGGGCCGGCCCCCCGTCATCTGACAAGCTCGTATCCGGAAGTATCCGGGAGCCCTCGGGCCGTACCCTGGCCCCCGGCTCATACCGGCCCGGACAGGCCGCGCATCTCGAAGACGAAAGTTTCCACTAGTGAGTGAGACAACGCACGACGCCCCGGTCGCGGTGAGCGCGCCCGCGGCGCCCGACGAGGGCCTCACGGCGAGGGAGCTCGCCGCCAAGTACGGGCTGAGCGTGAGCGGCGCCCGGCCGTCCCTCATCGAGTACGTCCGTCAGCTCTGGGACCGGCGGCACTTCATCCTCGCCTTCTCCCGCGCGAAGCTGACGGCCCAGTACAGCCAGGCCAAGCTCGGCCAGCTGTGGCAGGTGGCCACACCGCTGCTGAACGCGGCCGTGTACTTCTTCATCTTCGGTCTGCTCCTGGAGGCCGACCGGGGCATGTCCCGCGAGGTGTACATCCCCTTCCTGGTCACGGGCGTCTTCGTGTTCACCTTCACGCAGAGCTCGGTGATGGCGGGCGTGCGCGCGATCTCCGGCAACCTCGGCCTGGTCCGCGCCCTGCACTTCCCGCGCGCCTCGCTGCCGATCTCCTTCGCGCTCCAGCAGCTCCAGCAGCTGCTGTTCTCGATGATCGTGCTGTTCGCCATCGCGGTCGGCTTCGGCCACTACCCGGACCTGTCCTGGCTGCTGATCGTGCCGGTGCTCGCCCTCCAGTTCTGCTTCAACACCGGCCTCGCGCTCGTCATGGCCCGGGCGGGCTCCAAGACCCCCGACCTCGCGCAGCTGATGCCCTTCGTGATGCGGACATGGATGTACGCGTCCGGGGTGATGTTCTCCATCCCGATCTTTCTCGCGGACAAGCCGGACTGGATGGCGAACGTCCTCCAGTGGAACCCGGCCGCGATCTACATGGACCTGATGCGCTTCGCCCTCATCGACGAATACGACTCGAAGTTCCTGCCCGACCACGTCTGGGCGGCCGCGGGCGGCTGGGCCGTGCTCTTCGCCCTGGGTGGCTTCGTGTACTTCTGGAAGGCGGAGGAGAGGTACGGCCGTGGCTGAGCCGAAGCAGGACGAACGGATCCCCACCGTCATCGCGGACGACCTGCACATCGTCTACCGCGTCAACGGTGCCAAGACCGGCAAGGGCAGCGCCACCGCCGCCCTCAGCCGCATCCTGAAGCGGGGCTCCGACGACACGGCGCGGGGCGTGCGCAAGGTGCACGCCGTACGGGGCGTCTCCTTCGTGGCGTACCGGGGCGAGGCGATCGGACTGATCGGCTCCAACGGCTCCGGCAAGTCGACCCTGCTGCGCGCCATCGCCGGTCTCCTCCCCGCCGAGCAGGGCAAGGTCTACACCGACGGCCAGCCTTCGCTGCTCGGCGTCAACGCGGCCCTGATGAACGACCTCACCGGCGAACGGAACGTCATATTGGGCGGGCTCGCCATGGGCATGTCCCGGGAGGAGATCAAGGAGCGCTACCAGGACATCGTCGACTTCTCCGGCATCAACGAGAAGGGCGACTTCATCACCCTGCCCATGCGCACCTACTCCTCCGGCATGGCGGCCCGTCTCCGCTTCTCCATCGCCGCCGCCAAGGACCACGACGTCCTGATGATCGACGAGGCCCTGGCCACCGGCGACCGCAAGTTCCAGAAGCGCTCCGAGGACCGCATCCGCGAGCTGCGCAAGGAAGCCGGCACCGTGTTTCTGGTCAGTCACAACAACAAGTCGATCCGCGACACCTGCGACCGCGTCCTGTGGCTGGAACGCGGTGAGCTGCGGATGGACGGCCCGACCGACGAGGTGCTCAAGGAGTACGAGAAGTTCACCGGCAAGTAGTCCGGCCCGTCCAGGGCCCCGCCGGAACTGTTCCGGCGGGGCCCTGCGTCTGCAAAAGAAGCGTCAACTTCGGCCCTACTTAGGAATCTTGGGGCCAATCGGTGTGTTCTCGTGATGTGCGGGACACCCTGGCGAACCTCGATGCGCTGTACAACGTAAGCTGTACCGGTCCCGAAACACGGCAATCAGGGCGATAATGCGCGACATCGCTCGTCGCACCGCCGTGCGGACGGCTGGGCGGCGTGTCCGAAATAGTGTGTATTGGGTCGGCAGTGTAGAACGGGAGATGTGACGGCGATGGCTACGGAAACTCCCCAGCTCCACGCAGCACGTGCCGTCCCCGCGCCGGGCAGCCGGTGGTGACGGGAACCGGCACGGCGCGCGCCCTCGATCCGGAGCGCGGCACGCTCGACAAGGCCGCGGGTGAGAACTTCCCGGTGGCCCCCTTCTTCCTGCCCCGGGCCTGGCGCACCGACCTCATGGCCGTCTACGGCTTCGCCCGTCTCGTCGACGACATCGGCGACGGCGACCTGGCCCCCGGCGGCGCCGACGCCCGACTGCTCGGCGTGTCCCCGCAGGAGGCCGAGGACCGGCTGGTCCTGCTGGACGCCTTCGAGGCCGACCTGCGCAGGGTCTTCGACTCGACCCCGCGTCACCCCCTGCTGCGCCGCCTCCAGCCGACCGTCCGCCGCCGCTCCCTGACCCCCGAGCCGTTCCTCGGCCTGATCGCCGCCAACCGCCAGGACCAACTGGTCGGCCGGTACGAGACCTACGACGACCTCCTCGCCTACTGCGAGCTCTCCGCCAACCCCGTCGGCCGTCTCGTCCTCGCCGTCACCGGCACCTCGACACCCGAGCGGATCCGCCGCTCCGACATGATCTGCACGGCCCTCCAGATCGTCGAGCACCTCCAGGACGTGGCCGAGGATCTCGGCCGCGACCGCGTTTACCTGCCCGCCGCCGACATGAAACGCTTTCACGTCCAGGAGGCGGACCTTGTCACGGAATCCGCCGGAGCGTCGGTCCGTGCGCTGATTGCGTACGAAGCGCAAAGGGCCCTGGATCTCCTGAATGAAGGCGCCCCCCTGGTGGGTAGCGTCCACGGCAGGTTGAAGCTGCTGCTCGCAGGGTTCGTGGCGGGGGGAAGGGCGGCCGTCCGCGCCATCGCCGCCGCTGATTACGACGTACTTCCCGGCCCGCCCAAGCCCGGCAAGGTCCAGTTGCTGCGTGAGGTGGGCGTGACTCTGCGAGGAGAGGGGTGATCCGGACCGTGGAGTCGGAACCACACGCATCCCCGCCGGTACTCGCCGCCTACAGCTACTGCGAGGCCGTCACCGGGCGGCAGGCCCGTAACTTCGCCTACGGCATCCGGCTGCTGCCGACGCCCCAGCGCCGTGCGATGTCGGCGCTGTACGCGTTCTCGCGGCGGGTCGACGACATCGGCGACGGCGCGCTCGCCGACGACGTCAAGGTGGCCAGGCTGGAGGAGACCCGGACGCTGCTCAGCCGGATCCGCGAGGGCCGGGTGGCGGACGACGACACCGACCCGGTCGCCGTCGCCCTCAAGCACGCCGCCGGGCACTTCCCGATCCCGCTCGGCGGCCTGGACGAGCTCATCGACGGCGTCCTGATGGACGTACGCGGCGAGACGTACGAGACCTGGGACGACTTGAAGGTCTACTGCCGCTGTGTGGCGGGGGCCATCGGGCGGCTCTCGCTCGGTGTGTTCGGCACGGAACCGGGGGCGCGCGGTGTCGAGCGCGCGCCGGAGTATGCCGACACGCTCGGTCTGGCGCTCCAGCTCACCAACATCCTCAGAGACGTCCGCGAGGACGCCGTGGGCGGACGCACCTATCTGCCCGCCGACGACCTCGCCAAGTTCGGCTGCTCGGCCGGCTTCAGCGGGCCGCGGCCACCGGAGGGCTCCGACTTCGCGGGCCTCGTGCACTTCGAAGTGCGACGGGCCCGCGCTCTTTTCGCCGAGGGCTACCGGCTGCTCCCCATGCTCGACCGGCGCAGCGGCGCCTGTGTCGCCGCCATGGCCGGCATCTACCGACGCCTTCTCGACCGCATCGAGCGCGACCCCGAGGCCGTGCTGCGCGGCCGCGTCTCCCTGCCCGGCCGGGAGAAGGCCTACGTCGCCGTGCGCGGCCTGTCCGGCCTCGACGCCCGCCATGTGACCCGACGGGCCGTCAGGAGGCGTGCGTGACGAACGAACCGGTCCAGAGGGATGCCACCGAGCACCGGGCTCACGCCCGCCGCGCGGGTGCCGTCCTGTGCTCCCGGACAGCTTGCGGACGGGGGCGAGTCGCGGTCGTCGGCGCCGGGTCGGGCGGTTCCGCTCGTGTGGCCTCCGCGGACGAGCGTGGACACGGCGCCCCTCTCGGCCGAACCGTCGGAGACAAGTGGTGGGCAACCCTCCGGCGTGGGACGGCGTCCCTGACGGAGACGGTCGGTCGCGCACCAGTCGAGCAGCACGGCCGCCGCGCAGGGGAGGGTGCACGATGACCCACGGCACGGGATCCCGGGGACCGGTCGCGAAGGGGCGGCACACCGTCGTGGTGGGCGGCGGGCTCGCCGGCGTCACCACCGCGCTCGCGCTCGCCGACGCCGGCGTGCGCGTCACCCTCCTGGAGGGCAGGCCGAGACTCGGCGGCCTGGCCTTCTCCTTCCAGCGCGGCGAGCTGACCGTCGACAACGGACAGCACGTGTACCTGCGCTGCTGCACCGCCTACCGCTGGTTCCTCGACCGCATCGAGGGCGCGGCGCTGGCCCCGCTCCAGGACCGGCTCGACGTGCCCGTCCTGGACGTCGCGCGGCCCGCGGGGCGGCGCCTCGGCAGGCTGCGGCGCGACGCGCTGCCCGTGCCTCTGCACCTGGGCCGCAGCCTCGCCACCTATCCGCACCTGTCGCTCGCCGACCGCGCCAAGGTCGGCCGGGCCGCGCTCGCGCTCAAGGGCCTCGACCTCGCCGATCCGGCCCTGGACACACAGGACTTCGGCAGCTGGCTGGCCGCGCACGGCCAGTCGAAGCGCGCCGTCGAGGCCCTGTGGGACCTGGTCGGGGTCGCCACCCTCAACGCGGTCGCGGGCGATGCCTCCCTGGGGCTCGCCGCGATGGTGTTCAAGACCGGTCTGCTGTCCGACCCGGGCGCGGCCGACATCGGCTGGGCGAGCGTCCCGCTCGGCGACCTGCACGACCGGCTGGCCCGCAAGGCGCTCGACTCCGCGGGCGTCCGCACCGAGGTCCGTTCACGCGTCACCTCCGTCTCCCATGACGGGAACGGCGGGTGGAGCGTCCAGGTTCCGGGCGAGACGCTCCAGGCGGACGCGGTGGTGCTCGCCGTACCGCAGCGCGAGGCGCACGACCTGCTGCCCGCGGATGCCCTCGACGCGCCCGAGCGGCTCCTGGAGATCGGCACCGCGCCCATCCTCAACGTCCATGTGGTGTACGACCGCAAGGTGCTCGGCCGGCCGTTCTTCACCGCCCTCGGCACCCCGGTGCAGTGGGTCTTCGACCGGACCGAGGCCTCCGGGCTGCGCGAGGGGCAGTACCTCGCCCTGTCCCAGTCGGCGGCCCAGGACGAGATCGACGAGCCCGTGGCCGTGCTGCGCGAGCGGTACCTGCCCGAGCTGGAGCGGCTGCTGCCGCTGACCCGCGGCGCCGAAGTGAAGGACTTCTTCGTCACCCGGGAGCGCACCGCGACGTTCGCTCCCACCCCCGGAGTCGGGCGCCTGAGGCCCGGCTCCCGCACCAAGGCATCCGGCCTGTACCTGGCCGGAGCGTGGACCGCCACCGGGTGGCCCGCGACCATGGAGAGTGCGGTCCGCAGTGGTGTGAGCGCGGCGGACGCCGTGCTGGGCGCCCTGGGCCGGCCCCGCCCTCGCCACCTCTTCGAGTTCGAGGAGGCGGCGTGACGCTCGGACGCAGCGCGGCAGACGGCCCCCGCACCCCCGGTACCGCAACAAGAGGAGAGACTGTGCCCACTGTGCCCCCGGCCTCGAGGACTGCCGAGGCGGTGGACGTGACCGCGCTCCTGGAGCGCGGCCGGACCCTGGCCACTCCGGTACTGCGGGCGGCCATCGACCGCCTGGCACCTCCCATGGACACTGTTGCCGCTTACCACTTCGGATGGATCGACGCCCAGGGCCGGCCCGCGGCGGGGGACGGCGGCAAGGCCGTGCGCCCCGCCCTCGCGGTGCTGTCCGCCGAGGTCATGTCAGCCGCCCCCGAGACCGGCATCCCCGGCGCCGTCGCCGTGGAACTCGTCCACAACTTCTCCCTCCTCCACGACGACCTGATGGACGGCGACGAACAGCGCCGCCACCGCGACACGGTCTGGAAGGTGCACGGCCCCGCCCAGGCCATCCTCGTCGGCGACGCCCTGTTCGCCCTCGCCAACGAGGTGCTCCTCGAACTCGGCACCGTCGAGGCCGGCCGCGCCACCCGCCGTCTCACCACCGCGACCCGCGCCCTGATCGACGGTCAGGCCCAGGACATCTCCTACGAGCACCGCGACCGCGTCACCGTCGAGGAGTGCCTGGAGATGGAGGGCAACAAGACCGGCGCCCTGCTCGCCTGCGCCAGCTCCATCGGTGCCGTCCTCGGCGGCGCCGACGACCGCACCGCCGACACGCTGGAGAAGTACGGCTACCACCTGGGCCTCGCCTTCCAGGCCGTCGACGACCTCCTCGGCATCTGGGGCGACCCGGTCTCCACAGGCAAGCAGACCTGGAGCGACCTGCGCCAGCGCAAGAAGTCGCTGCCGGTCGTGGCCGCGCTCGCGGCGGGCGGATCCGCCTCCGAGCGGCTCGGCGAGATCCTCGCCGCCGACGCCAAGAGCAGCGACGTCGAGACCTTCTCCGAGGAGGAGTTCGCGGCCCGCGCCGCCCTCATCGAGGAGGCGGGCGGCCGCGAGTGGACCGCCGACGAGGCCCGCCGCCAGCACACCATCGCCATCGAAGCCCTCGACGCCGTCGACATGCCCGACCGGGTGCGGGAGCAGTTCACGGCGCTCGCGGACTTCGTCGTCGTACGAAAGAGATGATCACTATCGGTCGAATAGCCCTCGCGTAGTCGCCGGCCGGTGCCGCGAGACACCACGGAGCACCGGCCGACGGCGGACCCACAGCAGCTGCACACCTTGCACCACTGCACGAAGGGGAAGCCATGACAGCGACGACCGACGGAAGCACCGGGGCCCTGCCACCCCGCGCCGCCGCGGCCAGCGAAACCGACACCGACACCCCCGTGGCGGCCGGGGTACAAGAAGCCGCCGCCCGCGCCGCACAGCGCGCCACGGACTTCCTGCTCTCGCGCCAGGACGCCCAGGGCTGGTGGAAGGGCGACCTCGAGACCAACGTCACGATGGACGCCGAGGACCTGCTGCTCCGTCAGTTCCTCGGCATCCGCGACGAGAAGACCACGCGGGCCGCCGCGCTCTTCATCCGCGGCGAGCAGCGCGAGGACGGCACGTGGGCCACCTTCTACGGCGGCCCCGGTGAACTTTCCGCCACCATCGAGGCCTACGTCGCCCTCCGCCTGGCCGGCGACGAGCCCGGCGCACCGCACATGGCGAAGGCCTCCGCCTGGATCCGCGAGCAGGGCGGCATCGCCGCGGCCCGGGTCTTCACCCGGATCTGGCTGGCGCTGTTCGGCTGGTGGAAGTGGGAGGACCTCCCCGAACTTCCTCCGGAGCTCATCTACTTCCCGAAGTGGGTGCCGCTCAACATCTACGACTTCGGCTGCTGGGCGCGGCAGACCGTCGTCCCGCTGACGATCGTCTCCGCGAAGCGGCCGGTACGCCCCGCGCCCTTCCCGCTGGACGAGCTGCACACCGACCCCGCCCACCCGAACCCGGCCAAGCCGCTTGCCCCGGTGTTCAGTTGGGACGGCGCCTTCCAGCGGATGGACAAGGGGCTGCACGCCCTGAGGAAGGTCGCCCCGCGCAGACTGCGCAGAGCCGCCATGAACAGTGCCGCCCGCTGGATCATCGAGCGGCAGGAGAACGACGGCTGCTGGGGCGGCATCCAGCCCCCGGCCGTGTACTCGATCATCGCCCTGCACCTGCTCGGCTACGATCTCCAGCACCCCGTGATGCGCGAGGGACTCGCCTCGCTGGACCGGTTCGCCGTGTGGCGCGAGGACGGGGCCCGGATGATCGAGGCCTGCCAGTCGCCCGTGTGGGACACCTGCCTGGCCGCGATCGCGCTCGTCGACGCCGGACTGCCCGCCGACCACCCGCAGTTGGTCAAGGCGGCGGACTGGATGCTGGGCGAGGAGATCGTCCGGCCCGGTGACTGGTCGGTGCAGCGGCCCGGACTGCCGCCCGGCGGCTGGGCGTTCGAGTTCCACAACGACAACTACCCCGACATCGACGACACCGCCGAGGTGATCCTCGCGCTGCGCCGGATCACCCACCACGACCCGGTGCGGGTCGCCAAGGCCGTCGGGCGCGGCGTGCGCTGGACCCTCGGCATGCAGTCGAAGAACGGCGCGTGGGCCGCCTTCGACGTCGACAACACCAGCCCGTTCCCCAACCGGCTGCCGTTCTGCGACTTCGGCGAGGTCATCGACCCGCCCTCCGCCGACGTCACCGCCCACGTCGTCGAGATGCTCGCGGTGGAGGGCCTCGCCCACGACCCGCGCACCCGGCGCGGCATCGAGTGGCTGCTGGCCGAACAGGAGCCCGACGGCTCGTGGTTCGGGCGCTGGGGCGTCAACTACGTCTACGGCACCGGGTCCGTCGTACCCGCCCTGGTGGCCGCGGGCATCCCCGCGGCGCACCCGGCGATCCGCCGGGCCGTGACCTGGCTGGAGGCGGTCCAGAACGACGACGGCGGCTGGGGCGAGGACCTGCGCTCCTACAAGTACGTCAGGGAGTGGAGCGGCCGGGGCGCCTCGACCGCCTCCCAGACGGCGTGGGCCCTGATGGCCCTGCTCGCGGCGGGGGAGCGGGACTCCAAGGCCGTCGAACGCGGCATCGAGTGGCTCGCCGCCACCCAGCGGGAGGACGGTTCCTGGGACGAGCCGTACTTCACGGGGACGGGCTTCCCGTGGGACTTCTCGATCAACTACCACCTCTACCGGCAGGTGTTCCCGCTCACCGCGCTCGGCCGGTACCTGCACGGGGAGCCCTTCGCCGACCGGCACCAGGGCGGCGGGGCGGCCGGGAAGCCGCTCGCCGACGCCAAGGGGAGCTGATGAGCTCACAGCCCGCTCCGGCCCCGCTGCTGATCGCCTGTGCGCTCGGCATCGAGCAGCTCGCCCTGCGCGCGGGGGACCGTGGCGGCGCCGACGGGCCGGTCACCGTGCTGCGGACCGGTATGGGTCCGGCGGCGGCCGAGCGGTCCGTCACCCGGATGCTTGCCGATCCGGCCCTGCGCGACGCCGCCGTCCTCGCGACCGGCTTCTGCGCGGGGCTCGCACCCGGCATGCACCCCGGTGACCTGGTCGTCGCCGAGGAGACCCGCGACCCGCGCGGCACGACCGCCTGTGTCGGGACCGACCTGCTGGTCAAGGAGCTGGGCCGCGCGGTGCCCGGGCGGACCGTGCACACCGGGCCGCTCACCGGCTCCGACCATGTAGTCCGAGGTCACGAACGGTCGGATCTGCGCGCGACCGGCGCCATCGCGGTCGACATGGAGTCGGCGGCCACGCTCCTGAGCGCCGTGCGCGCGGGTGAGCGCCCGGTTGCGGCCGTCCGGGTGGTCGTGGACGCTCCAGAACATGAACTCGTCCGGATCGGCACGGTGCGCGGTGGAATATCGGCTTTCCGTGTCCTTCGTTCCGTTCTTCCCGCTTTCTTCGAATGGCACCGTTCCTTGCTGCTCCCCAGGAGGTGAGCCAGATGGCCATGCCGCTCCGACAGTCCATCAAGGTCGCTACATACTTGGCTGAACAGAAGCTCCGCCGGCGGGACAAGTTCCCGCTCATCGTGGAGCTGGAGCCGCTGTACGCCTGCAACCTCAAGTGCGAGGGGTGCGGCAAGATCCAGCACCCGGCCGGGGTGCTCAAGCAGCGGATGCCGGTCGCGCAGGCCGTGGGGGCCGTGCTGGAGTCCGGCGCCCCCATGGTGTCCATCGCCGGTGGCGAGCCGCTGATGCATCCGCAGATCGACGAGATCGTGCGTCAGCTGGTGGCCAGGCGGAAGTACGTTTTCCTGTGCACCAACGCCCTGCTCCTGCGCAAGAAGATGGACAAGTTCAAGCCCTCCCCCTACTTCGCCTTCGCGGTGCACATCGACGGGCTGCGCGAGCGGCACGACGAGTCGGTGGCGAAGGAGGGCGTGTTCGACGAGGCGGTCGAGGCCATCAAGGAGGCCAAGCGGCAGGGCTTCCGGGTGACCACCAACTCGACCTTCTTCAACACCGACACCCCGCAGACCATCATCGAGGTGCTGAACTTCCTCAACGACGACCTCAAGGTCGACGAGATGATGATCTCGCCCGCCTACGCCTACGAGAAGGCCCCCGACCAGGAGCACTTCCTGGGCGTGGAGCAGACCCGCGAGCTGTTCAAGAAGGCCTTCGCGGGCGGCAACCGGCGCCGCTGGCGGCTCAACCACTCCCCGCTCTTCCTGGACTTCCTGGAGGGCAAGGTCGACTTCCCGTGCACGGCCTGGGCGATCCCGAACTACTCGCTGTTCGGCTGGCAGCGCCCCTGCTACCTGATGAGCGACGGCTATGTGCCGACGTACCGGGAGCTGGTCGAGGAGACCGACTGGGACAAGTACGGCCGCGGCAAGGACCCCCGCTGCGCCAACTGCATGGCGCACTGCGGCTACGAGCCCACCGCCGTCCTCGCCACCATGGGATCGCTGAAGGAGTCCCTGCGCGCCATGCGCGAGACGGTCTCCGGAAACCGGGAGTGAGGCCATGACCGCCATCCCGCTGGGCGTTCCCGAGGTACCGGTCCGGCCGATCGCGGAGCGGCGCGTCTCGCGCCGGATCCAGGTCGGTCCGGTGGCGGTCGGGGGCGGGGCCCCGGTGTCGGTGCAGTCGATGACGACGACCCGTACGTCGGACATCGGGGCCACGTTGCAGCAGATCGCCGAACTCACCGCGTCCGGCTGCCAGATCGTGCGGGTCGCCTGCCCCACGCAGGACGACGCCGACGCGCTCGCGACCATCGCGCGCAAGTCGCAGATCCCGGTGATCGCGGACATCCACTTCCAGCCGAAGTACGTCTTCGCCGCGATCGAGGCGGGCTGCGCGGCGGTCCGCGTCAACCCCGGCAACATCAAGCAGTTCGACGACCGGGTCAAGGAGATCGCGCAGGCGGCGAAGGACCACGGCACGCCGATCCGGATCGGCGTCAACGCCGGGTCGCTGGACCGGCGTCTCCTCCAGAAGTACGGCAAGGCGACCCCCGAGGCCCTGGTCGAGTCGGCCCTGTGGGAGGCGTCCCTGTTCGAGGAGCACGACTTCCGGGACATCAAGATCTCCGTCAAGCACAACGACCCGGTCGTGATGATCGAGGCGTACCGGCAGCTCGCCGAGCAGTGCGACTACCCGCTGCACCTCGGTGTGACGGAGGCGGGCCCGGCGTTCCAGGGCACGATCAAGTCGGCGGTGGCCTTCGGCGCGCTGCTGTCGCGGGGCATCGGCGACACCATCCGGGTGTCGCTGTCGGCGCCGCCGGCCGAGGAGGTCAAGGTCGGCATCCAGATCCTGGAGTCCCTGGGGCTGCGGCAGCGCAGGCTGGAGATCGTCTCCTGCCCGTCCTGCGGTCGCGCCCAGGTCGACGTCTACAAGCTCGCCGACGAGGTCACGGCCGGACTCGAGGGCATGGAAGTGCCGTTGCGGGTCGCCGTCATGGGGTGTGTGGTCAACGGCCCCGGCGAGGCACGGGAGGCCGATCTGGGGGTGGCCTCCGGCAACGGCAAGGGGCAGATCTTCGTCAAGGGCGAGGTCATCAAGACCGTCCCCGAGTCGAAGATCGTCGAGACGCTGATCGAAGAGGCGATGAAGCTCGCCGAGCAGATGGAGCAGGACGGCATGGGGTCGGGGGAGCCGGCCGTCACCGTGAGCTGAACAGCACGGAACCGAAGGGGGCCCGATCGTGACGATTCTGGAGACCATCCGGGGACCACGCGACCTGAAGGCGCTGTCCGAGGCGGAACTCGGCGAACTGTCCGACGAGATCAGGGAGTTCCTGGTGCATGCGGTCGCCAGGACCGGAGGTCATCTGGGGCCCAACCTGGGGGTGGTGGAGCTCACCGTCGCCCTGCACCGGGTCTTCGAGTCGCCGGTCGACCGCATCCTGTGGGACACCGGCCACCAGAGCTACGTCCACAAGCTGCTGACCGGACGTCAGGATTTCTCCAAGCTGCGCGGCAAGGGCGGCCTGTCCGGCTACCCCTCGCGCGAGGAGTCCGAGCACGACGTCATCGAGAACAGCCACGCGTCCACGGCGCTCGGCTGGGCCGACGGGCTCGCCAAGGCCCGCCAGGTGCAGGGGGAGAAGGGCCATGTCGTCGCGGTCATCGGCGACGGCGCCCTGACCGGCGGCATGGCCTGGGAGGCGCTGAACAACATCGCGGCCGCCAAGAACCGCCCGCTGATCATCGTCGTCAACGACAACGAACGCTCCTACGCCCCGACCATCGGGGGCCTCGCCAACCACCTAGCGACCCTGCGCACGACCGACGGCTACGAGAAGGTGCTGGCCTGGGGCAAGGACGTGCTCCAGGGCACGCCGCTGATCGGCACCACCCTCTACGAGGCCCTGCACGGCGCGAAGAAGGGCTTCAAGGACGCGTTCGCCCCGCAGGGCCTGTTCGAGGACCTGGGCCTGAAATACGTCGGCCCGATCGACGGGCACGACATCGGGGCCGTGGAGTCCGCCCTGCGGCGTGCGAAGCGCTTCCACGGTCCGGTCCTCGTCCACTGCCTCACGGAGAAGGGCCGCGGTTACGAACCCGCCCTCGCCCACGAGGAGGACCACTTCCACACCGTCGGCGTCATGGACCCGCTGACCTGCGCGCCGCTCTCGCCGGCGGGCGGGCCCTCCTGGACCTCCGTGTTCGGCGACGAGATCGTCAGGATCGGCGAGGAGCGGGACGACGTGGTCGCGATCACCGCGGCCATGCTGCATCCGGTCGGCCTGGGCGGGTTCGCCGAGCGGTTCCCGGACCGGGTGTGGGACGTCGGCATAGCCGAGCAGCACGCGGCCGTGTCCGCGGCGGGCCTCGCGACGGGCGGCCTGCACCCGGTCGTCGCCGTCTACGCCACCTTCCTCAACCGCGCCTTCGACCAGCTCCTGATGGACGTGGCCCTGCACAAGTGCGGGGTGACCTTCGTGCTGGACCGGGCCGGCGTCACGGGCGTCGACGGGGCCTCCCACAACGGCATGTGGGACATGTCCGTCCTCCAGGTCGTGCCGGGCCTGAGGATCGCCGCGCCGCGCGACGCCGACCAGTTGCGCGCCCAGCTGCGCGAGGCGGTCGCTGTCGACGACGCCCCGACCCTGCTGCGCTTCCCGAAGGAGTCCGTCGGCCCGTCGATCCCGGCGGTCGACCGGGTGGGCGGACTGGACGTGCTGCACCGCGCCGACCGGGCGGAGGTACTTCTGGTCGCCGTGGGCGCCATGGCGCCGGTGTGCCTCCAGGCGGCGGAGCTGCTCGAAGCCCGCGGCATCGGCTGCACCGTCGTCGACCCCCGCTGGGTCAAACCGGTCGACCCGGCGCTCCCGGGCCTGGCCGCCGAACACCGCCTGGTCGCCGTCGTCGAGGACAACAGCCGGGCGGCCGGGGTCGGCTCGGCCGTGGCGCTGGCCCTGGGCGATGCCGAAGTCGACGTCCCCGTGCGGCGCTTCGGGATCCCGGAGCAGTTCCTCGCGCACGCCAAGCGCGGGGAGGTGCTCGCCGACATCGGCCTGACACCCGTCGAGGTCGCCGGACGGATCAGCGCGAGCCTGACCGTGAAGGAAGAGCTGTCCAAGGAGCCACAGGAATGACAACCGCCGAGTCCGCGTCGGAGTCGTCGCAGGCCGGGGCGTTCGACCTCGGCGCGCTGCTGGCCGAACGCGGAGCCGAGCGCTACGAGCTGCACACCCGGTACCTCAACCACCAGCTCCCGCGCATGCTGCACACCATCGGCTTCGACAAGGTCTACGAGCGCGCCGAGGGCGCCTACTTCTACGACGCGGACGGCAACGACTACCTGGACATGCTCGCCGGGTTCGGGGTGATGGGCCTGGGCCGCCACCACCCTGTGGTGCGCAAGGCGCTGCACGACGTCCTGGACGCCCAGCTCGCCGACCTCACCCGGTTCGACTGCCAGCCGCTGCCCGGCCTGCTGGCCGAGAAGCTGCTCGCGCACAGCCCGCACCTGGACCGGGTGTTCTTCGGCAACAGCGGCACGGAGGCGGTCGAGGGCGCCCTGAAGTTCGCCCGGTTCGTCACCGGCAGGCCCAGGATCCTGTACTGCGCGCACGCCTTCCACGGCCTGACCACCGGCGCCCTCTCCGTGAACGGGGAGTCCGGCTTCCGCGACGGCTTCGCCCCGCTGCTGCCCGACACGGCCGTCCCGCTCGGCGACCTCGACGCGCTGGAAAGGGAGGTGAGGAAGGGCGACGTCGCCGCCCTGATCGTCGAGCCGATCCAGGGCAAGGGCGTGCTGGAGGCTCCGCCCGGCTATCTGCGGGCAGCCCAGGAGCTGCTGCACCGGCACAAGGCGCTGCTCATCGCCGACGAGGTGCAGACGGGCCTGGGCCGGACCGGCGACTTCTACGGTTACCAGCACGAGGACGGCGTGGAGCCCGACCTGGTGTGCGTGGCCAAGGCGCTCTCGGGCGGCTATGTGCCGGTGGGCGCCACGCTCGGCAAGGACTGGATCTTCAAGAAGGTCTACTCGTCGATGGACCGGGTGCTGGTCCACTCGGCGAGCTTCGGGTCCAACGCGCAGGCCATGGCGGCGGGTCTGGCGGTGCTGTCGGTGATGGAGAACGAGCAGATCGTCGCGGGCGTGCGCGCCACCGGGGAACTGCTCCGGTCCCGGCTCGCGGCACTGACGGACAAGTACGAGATGCTCGCCGACGTCCGCGGCCGGGGCCTGATGATCGGCATCGAGTTCGGCCGGCCGAAGTCGCTGAAACTGCGCAGCCGCTGGGCCGTGCTCCAGGCCGCACGCAGGGGGCTGTTCGCGCAGATGGTCGTCGTACCGCTGCTCCAGAAGCACCGGATCCTCACCCAGGTCTCCGGCGACCACATGGAGGTGATCAAGCTGATCCCGCCGCTGATCATCGGCGAGCGGGAGGTGGACCGGTTCGTCGACGCCTTCACGGCCGTGATGGACGACGCGCATGACGGCGGGCTGGTCTGGGACTTCGGGAAGACGCTGGTCAAGCAGGCGGTGGCCAACCGGTAGCGCTTGCGCCGGGGGCGGACGTTCGTGCTTTTGCCTCAGAGGCAATAAATTTGCCGCAGAGGCAAGGCTCCGGCTGAATGGAGGCATGAGCTCCTCCGAGACCGGGCGGCCCGGGGCCGACCCGTCGGCTGACCAGGCGGCCGGTGCGCTGCCCGCCGTCGCACCGCAGTTGCGTGCACTGCGGCGCCGGGCCTCCCTGACCCTGGAGGGCGCGGCCCGCGCCGCCGGGCTGTCGCCCGCCCACCTCTCCCGCCTGGAGACCGGGCAACGCCAGCCCTCCCTGCCGATGCTCCTCGCGCTCGCCCGCATCTACGGTACGACGGTCTCCGAGCTGCTCGGCGAGACGGTCGCCGACCGGGACGCCGTCGTCCGCGCCGCCGACATGGAACCGACCGCGGCGGGCGGCTGGACGTACTGGCAGGCGGGCGCCTCCGGCCGCGGGATGCAGGCCCTGCGCGTGCACGTCCCCCATGGCTCCCAGGGCGACATCGTGCGCGTCCACCCCGGCGAGGAGTGGCTCCACGTGCTCCGGGGGCGGCTGCGGCTGAGCCTCGGTGACACCACGCACCAGCTCGCGCCCGGCGACAGTGCCCACTTCGACTCGCTGACCCCGCACCGGATCGCCGCCCAGGACCCGGACGGCGTCGAACTGCTCTTCGTCCACACCCTCTTGCAGAGCCCCACGGCCGCCCTGTGCCTGGGCCCCACCCCTGGAGACATGCCATGAAGGACATGGAGGAGAAGTTCCCCCGCGCTCTGTGGGTGCGGTTGTTCGTCTACCTCGTGGTGGGGCACATCTTCGCCGCGTTCGTGTACTTCCTCTTCGAGGCGGGGGCCCGTTAGGGCCTGTCCCTGTCCTCAGTCGAGCAGTCGCTCGCGCAGCCGCTCCCGGGTCTCCGGGGTGAGTCCCAGCCCCTTCTGGAGATAGGTGTCGACGCCGCCCCAGGTCTCCTCGATGGTGTCGAAGGCCGCCGCCAGGTACTCGGCGCGCGCGTCGAACAGGGGGCTGAGCAGCTCCATGACCTCGGGGGAGTAGGCCGAGGCGGCGGAGCTGCTGCGGTGCACCTTGTAGCGGCGGTGCTTGGCGTTGGACTTCAGGTAGTCGTCGACGATCGCCTCGCGCTCGACGCCCAGGGCGAGCAGCGTCACGGCGATGGACAGACCCGCGCGGTCCTTGCCCGCCGCGCAGTGCATCAGGGCGGGGACGCTGTCCTCGGCGAGCGCGTGCAGCACCCGGGAGTGCTCGGCCGTGCGGGTCCGGATGATCATGCGGTACGAGGCGATCATGCGGTTCGCGCCCTTGCCGTCCGAGAGGATCGCGCGCAGCTGGTCCAGGTCGCCGTCGCGGACCATCCGCCAGAACTCCGCGCCGTCGGCCGGGTCGCTCAGCGGCAGGTTCACATTGCGCACGCCCGGCAGCTCGACGTCCGGCCCCTCGAGCTTCTGGTCCGCCGCGTTGCGGAAGTCGAAGATCGTGTGCAGGCCCAGGGTGGTCAGGAAGGCGGCGTCCTCCCCGGTCGCGTGCGCGAGGTGGCCGCTGCGGAACAGCACTCCCTGCCGCACCCGCCGGCCGTCCACGGTCGGCAGTCCGCCCACATCACGGAAGTTGCGCACTCCGGCCAGCTCGGGCTCGGTCGACGGGACCTGCTGTGTCACGAGGGCTCCTCCCCTTCGGCGCCGCCGGCGCGGCTCGTCGACGGGCATCACTCGACGATACGACATGCCTGCCTGGGGCAATGAGTTGTCCACAGGCGTTGCCGGGAGCCCCTGCAGCCCTTGATGATGTTGGGGCCTGGTCGCTCCTGATCGGGCCTGTTCGAACCTGTGAGGGCTTGATGCTGGACATCTCCGAAGACGGTCGTACCTGGGTCCTCTCGGGGCCGGCCAGTAGCTACGCCGTTCACGTCACCGACCGCGACGAGCTGCTGCACCTGCACTGGGGCCCCCGGATCGGCCTCGCCGACGCCGAGGCCCTCGCCGTCCGGCCGCTGCCGGACTACTGGCCCTTCGAGTCCCCGCTCGACGGGCGCGAGGAGTACCCGGTCGAGGGCGGCCCCCGTTTCGCCCGGCCCGCCCTGTCCGTCCGCACCCCGGAGCGGCGCGGCACCGAGTGGACCTACGAGGGGCATGACACCGGGGACGGCGAGCTGCGGCTGCGCTTCCGCGACGGTGACCTGACCATCAGGCTGCACTACCGGATGCGCTCCTCGGCGGACGTGGTCGAGCGCTGGGTGACCCTCGACAACCGCGGGCCGTCCGTCGAGGTGCTGCGCGCCGACTCCGCCACCTGGACCCTGCCCGACCGCGACACCTGGCGGCTGTCCCAGCTGCACGGCCGCTGGGGCGCCGAGTCCCGGCTGGAGCGCTCAGCCCTCACCCACGGCGAGAAGGTCATCGGCAGCCGCCGCGGCCACACCGGTCACCAGCACCTGCCGTGGGTCGCGCTCGACACCGACGCGACGGAGGAGAGCGGCGAGGTCTACGGATGCGCCCTGGGCTGGTCCGGGTCCTGGCGGATCGCCGTGGCCCAGCTCCCGGACGCGCGCGTGCAGATCACCGGCGGGGCCGGGTACGACGACTCGGGCCTGCTGATGCTCGCCGCGGGGGAGTCGTACACGACTCCCGTCTTCGCCGGGCTCTGGAGCGACGGCGGTTTCGGCGGGGCGAGCCGCGCCTGGCACGCCTACCAGCGGGCGTACGTGATCCCCGACGCCGACCGGGACCGGCCGGTGCTCTTCAACTCCTGGGAGGCCACCGAATTCGACATCTCCGAGGAGCAGCAGCGGGCGCTCGCCGAGCGGGCCGCCGCCATGGGCGTCGAGCTGTTCGTGGTGGACGACGGCTGGTTCGGGGCGCGTACGAGTGACCGGGCCGGGCTCGGTGACTGGACCCCCAACCCGGACCGTTTCCCGGGCGGCCTCAAGCCCCTCGCCGACCACGTGCACGGCCTCGGCATGCAGTTCGGGATCTGGGTCGAACCGGAGATGGTCAACCCCGACAGCGACCTGTACCGCGCGCACCCGGACTGGGTGCAGTACCAACCGCGACGAAAGCGGACGGAGTTCCGCAATCAGCTCGTACTGAACCTGGCCCGCGAGGACGTTCAGGAGTACCTCTGGCAGCAGCTGGACGGGCTGCTCTCCAGTGCCCCGATCGACTACGTCAAGTGGGACTTCAACCGCTGCTTCACCGACGCCGGCTGGCCGGACGACCCCTACCCGCAGCGGCTGTGGGTCGACCACGTCCATGCCCTCTACGCGCTGCTGGACCGGCTGCGGGCCGCGCATCCCGGGGTGGCCTTCGAGTCCTGCTCGGGCGGCGGCGGCCGGATCGACCTCGGTGTGCTGAGCCGCACGGACCAGGTGTGGACCTCGGACAACACCGACCCGCTCGACCGGCTCGCCATCCAGCACGGCTTCAGCCAGATCCATCCCGCCCGGGTCATGGCCGCCTGGGTCACCGACAGTCCGAACGCCATGCTCAACCAGCGGGCCAGTTCCCTGCGGTTCCGGTTCGTCAGTGCCATGGCCGGGGTGCTCGGGGTCGGCGGCGATCTCACGAAGTGGACGGAGGAGGAACTCGCCGAGGCGCGGGACTGGGTGGCGCTCTACAAGGAGATCCGGCCCGTGGTGCAGCGTGGCGACCAGTACCGGCTGCGACCGCCGGAGGGCGGCCTGAGCGCCGTGCAGTACGCCCTCGGTGACGAGACCGTCGTCCTGGCCTGGCTCCAGGCGCAGCGCTACGGCGAGCCCGTACCGGCGCTCCGGCTGCGGGGCCTCGACCCCGCGGCATCGTACGAATGCCTCAAAACGGGAGAAGTTCACCGGGGTGCCGTACTGCTCCATCACGGGCTGCGGGTCGGTCTGCGCGGGGATCTGGACGCCGCCGTCGTCCGGCTTAAGCGTAAGTAGCCGTTCTGTCCGAATAGAGAGTGCTTCGGTTATTTCGGCATAACGTGCCCCGATCGTAAAGGAGATGAGGTCGGGGTGCGTGAGCATCGTCATATTCGTGACGATGTGTTGTTGCCATGTGCACGTAATCCTGGCGATATTCAGGGGAATTGAGGAAAGCCGGAGATCGCTAATCCACGCTCCGTCACGGAAAATGTGCCGGTGCGTCAAGAAAAACGCCGTCACAGGCAACCGCGAACTTGTCCCTTTGCGTCTTGGTCGCTTACGTTCCACCCCAATCCGGACGGACGCCTAATCCTGCCGCCGCCCGGAGCCCCACACACTGACCCGACGTACGGCAGGAGCGGGGGACCCACAGGTAAGACGCCTGTTCCGGTTCCCGGAACGGCTTGGGGTTAAGCCGCGCCTCGGCGCGGCCGGGCATCTCCAGCCCGAACCCGACAGCTCACCTCGCAGGCGACGGAGAGGAATTCGCCATGCCCGCGAAGGGTAAGCACCGCCGCCCGAAGACCCAGCGCTTCACCCGCTCCATCGCCGTCGCCGGAACCGGTGGGGCCGCTCTCGCCCTTCCGCTCATGGGGGCCGCCGGCGCTCACGCCGCCACCCCGCAGTCGGCTGCGGAAAAGACCGTCCAGTCCGCTCCGGCCGCCGAGAAGAAGGCCGCCGAAAAGGCCACGGCCGCCCGCACGTACACCGTGCAGTCCGGTGACTACCTCGCGAAGATCGCCGACGATCAGAACGTCGACGGGGGCTGGAAGAAGCTCTACTCGGACAACCGTGACGCCGTCGGCGACGACCCGTCGCTGATCCACCCGGGCCTGAAGCTGTCGATCGGCAAGAAGGCGGCGGCGGGCGAGTCCAAGCGCTCGTCCCCGTCCTCGCCGAAGAAGTCCTCGGCCTCCAAGTCCTCGGCTGCCAAGCCCTCGGCTCCCAAGTCGTCCGCCTCCGAGTCGTCCTCGAAGCCGGCCGCCGCCAAGCCGGCCGCCGCGACCTCCAGCGGCTACAGCGCCCCGGTGGACGGCGCCACCGTCGGCACCCCGTACCGGATGTCCGGCAGCATGTGGTCCAGCGGCTACCACACCGGTGTCGACTTCGTCGTCCCGACGGGCACCTCGCTCAAGGCCGTCGGCGCCGGCACGGTCGTCTCCGCCGGCTGGGGCGGCGCGTACGGCAACCAGGTCGTCCTCAAGCTGAACGACGGCAGCTACGCGCAGTACGCCCACCTGTCCTCGCTCTCCGTCTCGGCGGGCCAGACCGTCAGCGGGGGACAGCAGGTCGGCCTCTCCGGTGCCACCGGCAACGTGACCGGACCGCACCTGCACTTCGAGATCCGCACCACGCCGGACTACGGCTCGGACGTGGACCCGGTCGCCTACCTGCGCTCGCACGGCGTCTCCGTCGGCTGACCGACCGCACGACCACCCGCCTGACACGCAACCGTCGGCCGGACCCCGATCCCCGGGTCCGGCCTTCGGCGTGTGCGGGCTTGCCGTGATCGGCCGGGCCCAAGGGATCGACAGCGGGCGGCAGTTGGGACACAGTGATCCAGTCCGGAGCGCAAGCGCTTTCTAGAGCCTTCCAGGCGGATCACCGAGGAGACGTGTCCCGTGCCGACCACTCGCAGAGCGTTCGCAGCCCTGACCGCCGGAGCCGCCCTGGCGGCCCTCGCCCCGACGGGTGCCGCCCACGCCGCGCCCCGGAACCGCCGCCTCATCGCCCACGACGACTTCTGTCACGGCCTCTCCCAGTGGGCGGCCGAACTCCAGGACGGCGGGACCGTGACCGCCTCTCGCGGCGTCCTGGAGATCGACGTGCCGAGCGGGGCGACCGTGTGGTTCAGGCGGCGGCTCGACGGGCCGTTCGTCCTCGAGTACACCGCCACGCCGGTTTCCGAGGGCGGGGTCAACGACCGTGTCTCGGACCTCAACAACTTCTGGAACGCGACCGACGTCCGCTCCCCGGGTGATCTCTTCGCCACGCCGCGCGGTGGGGCGCTGGAGGAGTACGACCACCTGACGACGTACTACGCGGGCTATGGCGCGAACTACAACACCACGACACGGCTGCGGCGGTACGTCGGCGAGCCCGGCGTGCGGCCCTTGGTCTACGACTACTCCGAGCCGCTGCTGGTCCCCAACGAGCCCCACCGGGTCCGGATCGTCTCCGACGGCTCGACGGTGAGGTGGTGGAACAACGGGCGCCTCGTCTTCGACTACACGGACCCGCAGCCGTACACCGGCGGGCACTTCGCCTTCCGGACCGTGTGGAGCCACTTCCGGATCACGGGCTTCCGGGTATGGCGACTGACCCCCCAACATCGCTGACGGGTGACCTATTCCGGAGTTGGCGAACACTTGGGAAGTGGCTTATCTCACCGCCCGTCAACCCTTGCCTACGGTCGCGTAGGTCACATTAAAGGGTGAATCATGAGCGGCTGTGGCAGACGATTCGAAGAGTGACAGCAGAGCAGTGATCGGGTCGTACGTGGCGGTGGGGGACAGCTTCACCGAGGGCGTCGGTGATCCCGGCCCCGACGGGGCGTTCGTCGGCTGGGCCGACCGGTTCGCCGTCCTGCTCGCCGACCGCCGGCCCGAAGGCGACTTCCAGTACACCAACCTCGCGGTGCGCGGGAAGCTCCTCGACCAGATCGTGGCGGACCAGGTTCCGCGGGCCGTCGACATGGCCCCCGACCTCGTCTCGTTCTGCGCCGGGGGCAACGACATCCTCCGGCCCGGAACCGACCCGGACGAGGTGGCCGAGCGGTTCGAGCGGGCCCTCGTGGGGCTCACCGCCGTGGCCGGCACGGTGATGGTGACGACCGGGTTCGACACCCGTGGGATGCCCGTGCTCAAGCACCTGCGCGGCAAGATCGCGACGTACAACGGGCATGTCCGGGCCATCGCCGACCGGTACGGCTGCCCCGTCCTCGACCTGTGGTCCCTGCGCAGCGTCCAGGACCGCAGGGCCTGGGACGCCGACCGGCTGCACCTGTCGCCCGAGGGGCACACGCGAGTGGCGCTCCGCGCGGGGCAGGTGCTCGGGCTGGAGGTTCCGGCCGACCCGGAGCAGCCGTGGCCGCCGTTGCCGGCGCGCGGGCCGCTCGAGGTCCGGCGGGACGATGTGCACTGGGCGCGGGAGTTCCTGGTGCCGTGGATCGGGCGGCGGTTGCGTGGGGAGTCGTCGGGGGATCACGTGACGGCGAAGGGTGCTCTGTCGCCGGAGGACATCAGGATGCGGATCGCTTCGGTGGCGTGAGGGGGCGGGCGTGCGCGTGCCTCCGGCGGTTGGGCGGGGTGCCTGCGGCGGCCTGTGCGGTTTCGGTGGGGGTGCGCGTAGCGCCTTCTCGCCGGTTGTGGGTCGGGGCCGCGTCGGGGGGTTTCCGTCCTCGGTACGGCGCGATGGGGTCGGACGACGACTGACTGTCCGTTGACGCCCAACCACTGCGCGGACACCCCTCCCCGACACGTCCCCTTCTCGCCGTAGGCGGGCGCGCACGCGTCCCGGGGCAAGGGCGGGGAGTTCGCTTCGAACCTGCGCGACGAGCAGGGGTGTTCGTCGACTTGCGGTTTGACTCGCTTACGAGCTGCAACTGCGTGCCAGAGCCGAAGGGCGGTCGGTCGCCTCGCACTTCTGAGGCGACGAGCACGCCGGGGATGCCCAACCACCCACCAGGTCCGAGGCTGATCACCGGCGTTTGCCGTGTGGCGGGTTCGTTGCCCCGTGATGGCCCGGGGACGGATCAGAAGCCGCTTGGCGGGGCGGACCCGTGGGAGGGTGGCCGCATGGCCGACGAGGTGAGGTTCGACCCCGCTCTGTACCGGGGCACCGCGAGCTACTACGACCGCTTCCGTCTTCCCTACCCTGACGCGATGCTCGCCGACCTGGCCCGCCGCACGGCCCCCTCCGGGCGTGGACGCCTTCTGGACCTGGCCTGCGGCACCGGTCAGCTCGCTTTCCCGCTGCGCGACCGGTTCGCGGACGTGTGGGCCCGAAGTTCACCACCCTCCTCATGGGGCAGGGTCTGCCCAAGATGATGTCCCGGGTGCTGACCTGCCTCTACACCACCGACGCGGGCAGCCTCACCGCGTCCGAACTCGTCCGGCACCTCCAGGTCAGCCCGGCGTCCGTCTCCAAAGCGGTCGCGTTCCTCGAAAGCCAGGGCCTCATCCGCAGGGAACGCGACGAGGGGCGCCGCGAGCGCTACGCCGTCGACGACGACGTCTTCTACCAGTCGATGATCGCCAGCGCCCGGTCCAGCGCCCAGCTCGCCGAGACCGCACGGCAGGGCGTCGGCGTCCTCGGCCCCGACACCCCGGCCGCCACCCGCCTCGAGAACATCGCCCGCTTCGTCGACTTCGTCGCCGAGAGCCTCATCCGCGCCGCGGAGCAGGCCCGGGAGGTTCTCCACACCAAACCTGAGACGACCTCAGGCGGCACCGGCGACCGCGCATAGAGAGGGGAGGGGCGGCAGCCCTGGATCGCCGGCCCGGTCAGGGCCGGGTCAAGGCCGCGGACTCCAGGCCGAGTTCGCGAGCCAGTGTTTCCTCGGCCCACTCCTGCGCCCGACTCCGTGGCAGCGCGCCCGCGTAGGACGTCAGCTGGACGGCGAGGCCGTCGAGGAAGGCGGTGAGGCGGAGGGCCGTGCCCTGCGGGTCGGGACAGTGGAACTCGCCCCCGGCCACGCCTTCCGCGATGACCTCGGCGAGGGCCGCCTTCCACTGCCTGTCGAGGTCCTGGGTGACCTCCCGCAGCGCGGGCTCGCGCAGTGCCGCCGCCCAGCCCTCGATCCACAGCGGCCAGCCCTTGGCCTGGCCTGTCGGGGCGTACCACCGTACGGCCGACCGCAGCCGGCGCAGTGCCGACGTACGGCGGCCGAGGAGCCTGCGCAGATGGGCGAGATCGGCCTCGGCCGCGTGCCGGAACGCGGCGGCGACCAGCCTCTCCTTGGTCGAGAAGTGATAGAGCACCAGCGCGTTGCTCACACCCAGCGCCGAGGCCACGTCGGCGATCCTGACCGCCGTCACACCCCGGGCCTCGATCTGCTCGACGGCGGCCCTCAGCAGTTCGCCGCGCCGTTCCGCCACGCTCAACCGGACTCTCGTCACGCCGTCACCCTACACACGCGCGTGCACCCGCTTGACGTGTGTATTCGGCCGGTCCGGCAAGGTGCCCGCGAGGGCCTCGCCGTCCGTCAGCGGTACCAGCCGAAGCGTTCCGCTATGACCGGCAGCCGGTCCGCCACGAGCGCGTGGGCGGCGGCCCGCGGTGTCGTGCCGTCGGCCTGTGCGCGGGCCAGCATCCGCTCGACCAGGGACCGCATCGAGCGGCGTGTGTGCGCGAACGCCTCCTCGGCGTCGGCGCCGATGTCCCCGAACAGCGTCCACCACCACCAGGCGTTCGTCCCCGAGTTGACCACGACGTCCGGCAGCACGGTCACCCCGCGTGCGGCCAATAGCCGTTCCGCCTCCGGCCGTACGGGCATGTTGGCCGCCTCGACGACCCAGCGGGCGGTGATCCGGTCCTGGTTCCCGGCGTCGATCGCGTACGAGACGGCGGCGGGCACCAGGACGTCCGTGTCGGCCGACAGCCAGGCGTCGCCCGGCAGTTCGCGGTCGCCGGGGCGCAGCACGGAACGGTCCACCGTGCCGTGGAGATCCCGCGCGGCCAGCAGCGCCTCGATGTCGAGCCCCGCCGGATTGGCGATCGTGCCCTTGATGTCGGCGACGGCCACGACGGTGAGTCCCGCGCGGCTGAGGAAGCGTGCGGTGGCGCCGCCCATGGTGCCGAGCCCCTGGAGGGCGACCCGCGTCCCCGCGTGGGGCACCCCGGCACGGTCCAGCGCCGTGAGGGCCGCCTCGGCCACACCGCAGCCGCCGACCAGCTCGTCCAGCCCGATCCCGTCCACCTCCACCGCGAACGCGTCCCCGAGCCGCCGCCGGGCCTCGCCCTCGTCCTCCAGCAGCGGGTACACGGCCTGGATGGAGGAGACCAGTCCCGCCTCGGCCGCGGCCCGGTCCACCAGGTCCTGGCTGAGTCCGAGGTCCTCGCCGGTCGTCCAGAAGCTCTCGATGTGCGGCCGCATGGCGCGCAGGTACCGCACCAGCAGCGGGTAGGCCTCCGGATCACGCGGGTCGCAGTCGATGCCGCCCTTGGCGCCGCCGAGCGGGACGTAGCGGCTGTCCGGGTCGTAGTGGAGGGCCTCCTTCATGGTCATGCCCCGGGCCAGGCCGGTGACCTCGTCCAGGGTGCAGCCCGGGCGCATCCGCAGGCCGCCGCTGGCGACACCGCGCACCAGCCGGTCGACGACCAGGAAGCCCTGGCGGCCGGTGACGTGGTCGGTCCAGGTGAGGGACAGCAGGGGACTGGCCATGCGGGCTCCTTCGCCGTGATTACTGAATATCCGTTCAGTATCGCGGTCGTGGGACCCCTGCGGCCCAGTGGTGTCGGAGGGGCCGCCCATAATGGAAAGCCTGACCGACTCCACCTGGAGGTACCGTGGCCGGTTTCCGTTCTCTGAGCTCCGGGCTCCGCGCGCTCCGGCCCGGCGCGTTCGGCGCGGACCCGAGCGGCGAGCGCATGGCGCGCATCCGCAGATCACCCCACTTCGAGAACGGGGTCTTCCGGAACCCCGGCGGCCCCGCGCGAACCCGGCCCTCGGGCTCAACCCTGGACTTCGCGAAGGTCTTCTTCGACAAGGAGACCCGGCCACGCCGCAGCCCCAAGGGCACCGTGCCGGTGCACGCCACCACCCTCGCCGACATCGCCCGGCCACCGGCCACCGGGCTGCGGCTGACCTGGATGGGGCACTCCAGCGTGCTCGCCGAGATCGACGGCAGGCGCGTCCTGTTCGACCCGGTGTGGGGCGAGCGGTGCTCCCCGTTCCCCTTCGCCGGCCCCAAGCGGCTGCACCCGGCGCCCCTGCCGCTGGCCGCGCTCGGCCCGGTCGACGTCGTGGTCATCTCGCACGACCACTACGACCACCTGGACATGCCTACCATCAAGGCCCTGGCCGGCACGGACACGCTGTTCGCCGTGCCGCTCGGCGTCGGGGAGCACCTGGAGCGCTGGGGCGTGTCCGCCGACCGGCTGCGCGAACTGGACTGGCACGAGGCCGCGAAGATCGGCGGCCTCACCCTGACCGCCACTCCGGCCCGCCACTTCTGCGGCCGGGGGCTGCGCAACACCCAGCACACCCTGTGGGCCTCCTGGGTCGTCGCCGGTGAGGAGCACCGGATCTACCACAGCGGCGACACCGGCTACTTCGACGGCTTCCAGGAGATCGGCGCGGAGCACGGACCCTTCGACGCCACGATGATCCAGATCGGCGCGTACTCCGACTTCTGGCCCGACATCCACATGACCCCCGAGGAGGGCATGCGCGCCCACCTCGACCTCCAGGGCGGACCGGAGCACGGCCCGATGCTGCCGATCCACTGGGCCACGTTCAACCTGGCGACGCATCCGTGGGCGGAGCCCGGCGAGGGGACGATGGCGGCCGCCCGTGCCGTGGGCGCCCGGATCGCCCTGCCGCGCCCCGGTGAACCCTTCGAGCCCACGGCCGAGACCGTCCCGTCCGAGCCGTGGTGGCGTGGGGTGGCGCTCGCCCCGGCGGGTGGCTTCCCGGCCGGTGAAGCCCTCGCCGACGCCACGATCAGGACCGCGTCGAACGCGGCAGCCGTGGCCCAGGCCGATACGTTGAGTGACGAAGAGGGCAAGGCGGGGAAGGGCATGGAGGACCCTGAAACGCTTCCGGCGGGCTGAGCCGGAGCGGACGGCGGGCAGACGGCGAGGGCCGGGGAGCGCGAGGCTCCCCGGCCCTCGCCATGTCTGCATGACCACTTCTGACCAGGTCGGATCGAACTGCTTTCGGTCGCGGCCGGACGTGTCTTGCAGTTATCGGTCTGTCGTACGAGACCTCATACCAGAGCGGGACGCTCACCGTATGAGTTTGTCAACTGCCCACCGCACATGATGCGCTGACGACTACTGTCAGTGTCCGTCGGGAAACAGGCGGATCAGGGGAGTGGGGACCGGCACGTGCAGGCGCAAGGCGGACGAGGGAGTCGACGCGAGGGGGATTCCCGCTGCCCGCGCACGACCGACGCCGGTACGGGCGCCGCCGTGGTGGCCTCCTCCGGCCCCGGGCAGCGCACGGACTCCGGACGCGGTGGTGCCGGGCGGGAGCGGGGGGAGCCCGGGCTGACGGCCCGGAGTGCGCGGAAGCGACCCCGTGAGCCCGGTCGTACCACCGCAAGCCCCCCTGGCACCCAGGACCGACGGACCAGTTCGAGGACACCGATGTCGCACCTCCGCGCCCCGGCCGCACGCGCCGACCGCCGTGAAGGCGGGCGGCACGGGCGGCCGGCCGCCCGCACCGCACCCGCGCTGCCCGAGACCCATATACGGCCCCAGCTGCTGCGTCTCGCCGTGCTGCCGCCCACGGCCGTCGCCCTCAGCGGCTGTGCCGCCGTCCTCTTCACCGTCCGGTCCACCGGAGCGCGGCCGGGGCCGATGCTGTGGGCCGTGCTCGCCGGGGCGGTCTCGGTGACCCTCGTCGGCATCGTCGTCGCCGCGGTGGCCGCCAACCGGGCCGCCCGGTCCGTGCACGACCGCATCGGTGTCCTGCGCCGCACCACCGCACGGCGCGAGGCCGACCTGCGCGCCCTGGTCGAGACGCTGCGCCGCGGCGACGGACCGCCGCAGCTCGGCCCGCCGGCCGGTCACCGCGGCGGCCCCGCCGAGGGCGCCGACGACTTCGAACTCCTCGCCGCCGACCTGAACCGTGCGCACGACGGCGCCGTCAGCGCCGTCGTCCAGGCCTCGCAGCTCTCCAGCCAGGCGGGCAGCGAACAGAAGCTCGAGGTGTTCGTCAACCTCGCCCGGCGCCTCCAGTCGCTGGTGCACCGCGAGATCTCCATCCTCGACGAGCTGGAGAACGAGATGGAGGACCCCGACCTGCTCAAGGGGCTCTTCCACGTCGACCACCTCGCCACCCGCATCCGCCGTCACGCCGAGAACCTCGCCGTGCTCGGCGGGGCCGTCTCCCGCCGCCAGTGGAGCAACCCGGTCCCCATGACCGAGGTGCTGCGCTCGGCCATCGCCGAGGTCGAGCAGTACTCGCGGGTCAAACTCGTGCCGCCGATCGACGGCACCCTGCGGGGACACGCCGTGGCCGACGTCATCCACCTGCTGGCCGAACTCGTCGAGAACGCCACGGTGTTCTCCGCCCCGCACACCCAGGTGCTGCTGCGCGCCAACCTCGTCACCTCCGGGCTCGCCGTCGAGGTCGAGGACCGTGGACTGGGCATGCCCCTGGAGGAGCAGACGCGGATGAACGCGCTGCTCGCCGACCCGGACCAGGTGAACGTCGCCCGGCTCCTCGCGGACGGCCGCATCGGGTTGTTCGTCGTCTCGCAGCTGGCCAGGCGGCACGGCATCACCGTCCGCCTCCAGAGCAACATCTACGGCGGGGTGCAGGCGGTGCTCGTCGTGCCGCAGGCGCTGCTGGGCGCGGAGGCGGGCGCGCCCGGGGGCACCGGGCAGCCGGAGGGCGGGGCGGGCGGTACGGATCGCCCGGCCGTACCGCTGCGGCAGACCCGGCAGAACGGACAACAGGAACAGCTCGGGCAGTCCGCGGCCGGGGCGGGAGACGGCGCGGCATCCAGAGGGACGTCCCGAGCCGAGGGGACCGTGTCCGGTGGGGCCGGGCTGGGAAGCCCGCCCGAGGCCGGATCCGCGCCCGCGTCGGTGTCCTCGGTGGGGTACGGATTCCCGTCCGGGGCAAGTGCCGCGCCCGAAGCACTGCCGCCTGTCCCGCCCGCCGTATCCCGGACGCACCGGCAGGAGGTCGAACGGGGCTCCGGCGGAAGCCCGCAGAGCGGTCGGCCCGCGCCCCTGCCCGTGCGCGGGACCCATCGGGAGCGGCCCAACCCGGCCGAGGCGAGGCCCGGTATCAGTGCCGACGACCGGCGCGTCCTCGCCGAGAACGTGACCACGCCGCCGACCCCGCGCAACGGCACCGTGCGCGGCACCATGGGCAAGCCCCAACTGCCCCGCCGCCGCGCCCAGGAGCACATCGCCCCCCAGCTGCGCGACGGTCCCACGCCGCGCCAGGACTCCGACCACCTCGTCAGCCACGACCCCGGCCTGATGGCGGCCTTCCAGCGCGGCATCGGCCTCGCCGAGGCCCAACAGCACATGGAGGCCGGGAACATGGAGTGGGGCGACATGGAGCCGACGCACACGGAGTCGACGTACAGGGAGCCGACGCACACGGAGTCGGCACACGTGGGGCCGGTACACATGCAGCCGCCCCACAGCGAGCCCGCACACCGGGAGTCCGAACACCGGGAGTCCGCACTGAGGGAGTCCGCACTGAGGGAGTCCCCACACAGGGACCCGATCCCCATGGAGCCGGTGCACACCGAGTCCCTCCCCACCGTGGACGCGGCCCGTACCACCGAGGCGCACGGCGCCCGGGACGGTGTGACCGCGTCCCGCCCCGACCACAGCACCACCCGGCACGACGGGAGCGCACCCGCCGGATGACCACCCCCGTTTCCACCCCCACCCCCAGCGCTCCCGCAGACCTTCGTACCCCAAGGAGTCGATCCACCATGGCGAGCGATGCGCCGACCGCCCATGTTTCCGATCTCGACTGGCTGATGAGCGGCCTCGTGCAGCGCGTACCGCACACGACCGCCGCGGTGCTCCTGTCCTGCGACGGACTCGTGAAGTCCGTGCACGGCCTCGACCCGGACAGCGCCGACCACATGGCCGCCCTGGCCTCCGGCCTGTACTCCCTCGGCCGCAGCGCCGGCGTCCGCTTCGGCGACGGCGGCGACGTCCGGCAGGTCGTGGTCGAACTGGCCTCGACGCTGCTGTTCGTCACCACCGCCGGCTCCGGAACCTGCCTGGCCGTGCTCGCCGGCCGCGAGGCCGACGCGGCCGTCCTCGGCTACGAGATGGCGATGCTGGTCAAGAGCGTCCGCCCGTACCTGGTCACCGCTCCCCGCCAGCAGTCCGTCGAATCCCCGGCGATGAGGCCTTGAGCGTGGCGGCGGCCGGTGACGGGCCCTGGCTCGACGACGCGGCCGGGCGGCTGGTGCGCCCGTTCACGGTCAGCAACGGCCGCACCCGTCCCACCGTCGCGCTCGACCTCATGTCGCAGGTGATGGCCACTGGGGCGACCCCCCTCGGCTACCTCGGCCCCGAGCACGCGCAGGCACTCGAGCGGTGCAGTGTGCCCGTCGCGGTCGCGGAGGTCGCCGCCCATCTGAAGCTGCCGGTGGCCGTCACCAAGGTGCTGCTGGCGGACCTCGTCGACTGCGGGGCGCTGACCACCAAGCCCCCCGCGTTCCACCACAACCCGACGGACCGGGCCCTTCTGGAGGCAGTGCTCGATGGACTACGACGACAGCTCTGACTACGCCGACGCTTCCGGCCACGGCGGCGATCCCTTCCCCACCGCCCTCAAGATCCTGGTGGCGGGCGGGTTCGGCGTGGGCAAGACGACCTTCGTCGGCGCGGTCAGCGAGATCGCGCCGCTCAGCACGGAGGAGCTGCTCACCACCGTCAGTGCCGCGACCGACAACCTCGACGGCATCGAGAACAAGGTCGAGACGACCGTGGCCATGGACTTCGGCCGCATCACGCTCGACCCGAGACACGTGCTGTACCTGTTCGGCACCCCTGGCCAGGAGCGGTTCTGGTTCATGTGGGACGAGTTGTGCGAGGGCGCGCTCGGTGCGGTCATCCTCGCCGACACCCGCCGCCTCGAGGAGTGTTTCGCGGCCGTCGACTTCTTCGAACAGCGCGGCCTCGGCTTCATCGTCGCCGTGAACGAGTTCGACGGCGCCCACCGCTACGACCCGGAGGAGGTGCGCGCGGCCCTCGATCTCTCCGACGAGATCCCCGTCGTGTGCTGTGACGCCCGGATCTCCAGCTCCGGGGTCCAGACCCTGCTGACCCTCGTGCGTCATCTCATCGCCCATACGCCCGCCCCCACGACGGGGTATGGCGCCCACATGTGATCCTCCAACACCCGCCAGGGAGCCCGTATATGACGCATGCCCACAGTCCGGGAGGACGCCCATGAGCTACGACCCGCCGCGTCCGGCCGGTCGTCTACTGCTCACACCCGAGGACAAGGAGGCCCCCGCCCGAGCCGGCCGACTGCGCCTGCTGGGGCTGGGGGAGCGCCCCGAACCCGCACTCGACGCCTTCGCGCACCGCCTCGCCGAGTTCACCGGGGCGCCGTACGCCATGGTCAACTTCCCGGACGAGCGGGGCCAGTTCTACGCGGGGCTGCACGTTCCGGCCATCGCGCCGGTGGTGCGGAGCGACGGCTCCAGCCCCCGGGTGGGCCGTACTCTGCCCCGCGACCATGGTTTCTGCCCCCATGTGGTGGCGCGACGCAAAGCGCTGGTCCTGGAGGACGTCCACGACTATCCGCGGTTCGCGGGCAACCCGGTGGTCGACGAGTTCGGTATCCGCTCCTACCTGGGAGCACCCCTCATCGACGGTACGGGCCTGGTGCTGGGCACGGTCAGCGTCGCCGACGTCGGGCCCCGGCCGTGGGGGAAGCCGGGCCTGACGGCCATCAAGGAACACGCCGCGCAGCTCGTCGTACAGCTGGAGGGCTGGGACGGCAGGCTGCCCTACTGACACGCCCCGGGTTTCCGCGGCGCACCCGGGCGGGCGTGAAGGAAAGCTGAGGCGCCGCTTAAGAAAACCTCGATGGACCGGTGCGGCCGCCGTACGGCAGATTGCTGTGCGATTCCACTCCTTTCCCGGCCCAGGGGCACCTTCGGCGTGCCCGGACCCGGGACTCACCCCCTGGAGCCGTAGCGGTGAAGGCGCTGGTCAAACAGAAGGCGGAGCCCGGATTGTGGCTCGCGGACGTCCCGGAGCCCGCCGTCGGGCCCGGAGACGTACTGATCAAGGTGCTGCGCACCGGTATCTGCGGCACCGACCTGCACATCAGGGCCTGGGACGGCTGGGCGCAGCAGGCGATCCGCACCCCGCTGGTGCTCGGCCACGAGTTCGTCGGCGAGGTCGTCGGGACCGGGGGGGACGTCACCGACATCGCCGTCGGCGACCGGGTGAGCGGCGAGGGCCACCTGGTGTGCGGCAAGTGCCGCAACTGCCTGGCCGGCCGCCGTCACCTGTGCCGGGCCACCATCGGGCTGGGCGTGGGCCGGGACGGTGCGTTCGCCGAGTACGTGGCCCTGCCCGCCGCCAACGTCTGGGTGCACCGGGTGCCCGTCGACCTCGACGTGGCCGCGATCTTCGACCCGTTCGGCAACGCCGTGCACACCGCGCTGTCGTTCCCGCTCGTCGGCGAGGACGTCCTGATCACCGGCGCGGGCCCGATCGGCCTGATGGCCGCCGCCGTGGCCCGGCACGCCGGAGCCCGCAACGTCATGATCACCGACGTCAGCGAGGAGCGGCTGGAACTGGCCCGCAAGATCGGTGTCAGCCTCGCGCTCAATGTCGCCGGCGCCACCATCGCCGACGGGCAGCGCACGCTCGGCCTGCGCGAGGGCTTCGACATCGGCCTGGAGATGTCCGGCCGCCCCGAGGCCATGCGGGACATGATCGCCAACATGACGCACGGCGGCCGGATCGCGATGCTCGGCCTGCCCGCGCAGGAGTTCCCCGTCGACTGGGCCCGGATCGTCACCTCGATGATCACCGTCAAGGGCATCTACGGCCGCGAGATGTTCGAGACCTGGTACGCGATGTCCGTGCTGCTGGAAGGCGGCCTCGACCTCGCGCCCGTGATCACCGGCCGCTACGGCTTCCGCGACTTCGAGGCGGCGTTCGCCGACGCGGCGAGCGGCCGCGGCGGCAAGGTCATCCTCGACTGGACCGCGTAACTCCCCCTCACGCCAAGCACTTCAGGAGCCCTCATGTTCGACTCCGTGCGCGACGACCTGCGCGCCACCCTCGACGAGATCCGCGCCGCCGGACTGCACAAGCCCGAGCGCGTGATCGGCAGCCCGCAGTCCGCCACCGTGAACGTCACCGCGGGCGGCCGGCCGGGCGAGGTCCTCAACTTCTGCGCCAACAACTACCTCGGCCTCGCCGACCACCCCGAGGTCGTCGCCGCCGCCCACGCGGCCCTGGACCGCTGGGGCTACGGCATGGCCTCCGTCCGCTTCATCTGCGGTACGCAGGAGGTGCACAAGGAGCTGGAGGCGCGGCTGTCGGCGTTCCTCGGCCAGGAGGACACGATCCTGTACTCCTCCTGCTTCGACGCCAACGGCGGTGTGTTCGAGACGCTGCTCGGCCCCGAGGACGCGGTCATCTCCGACGCGCTCAACCACGCGTCGATCATCGACGGTATCCGGCTGTCCAAGGCCCGCCGCCTGCGGTACGCCAACCGTGATCTGGCCGAGCTGGAGGCCCGGCTGAAGGAGGCCTCCGACGCGCGCCGGAGGCTGATCGTCACCGACGGCGTCTTCTCCATGGACGGCTACGTCGCCCCGCTGCGCGAGATCTGCGACCTCGCCGACCGCTACGACGCGATGGTCATGGTCGACGACTCGCACGCCGTCGGCTTCGTCGGCCCCGGCGGCCGCGGTACGCCCGAGCTGCACGGCGTCATGGACCGCGTCGACATCATCACCGGCACCCTCGGCAAGGCGCTCGGCGGCGCCTCCGGCGGCTACGTCGCCGCCCGCGCCGAGATCGTCGCCCTGCTGCGCCAGCGCTCCCGGCCGTACCTCTTCTCCAACACCCTCGCCCCGGTGATCGCGGCGGCCTCCCTGAAGGTGCTCGACCTGCTGGAGTCGGCGGACGACCTGCGCGTCCGGCTCGCCGAGAACACGGCCCTCTTCCGCGGCCGCATGACCGAGGAGGGCTTCGACGTGCTCCCCGGTGACCACCCCATCGCCCCCGTGATGATCGGCGACGCGGCGGTCGCCGGGCGCATGGCGGAGCTGCTGCTGGAGCGCGGCGTGTATGTGATCGGCTTCTCGTACCCGGTCGTGCCGCAGGGCCAGGCCCGGATCCGCGTCCAGTTGTCGGCCGCGCACTCGACCGAGGACGTCAACCGCGCGGTCGACGCCTTCCTGGCGGCACGGGCGGAGCTGGCCGGCTGAAAAACACCGGCGACCTGAGAGAATCGATCGCATGATCGAAGCGCGGCGGCTCCACATCCTCCGTGCGGTGGCCGACCACCGTACGGTGACGGCGGCTGCCGCCGCGCTGTATCTGACCCCTTCGGCCGTGTCCCAGCAGCTCGCCGCGCTGGAGCAGGAGACGGGGCACCGGCTCGTCGAGCGCGGCGCCAAGGGCGTACGCCTCACCCCCGCCGGCGAGATTCTGCTCAGCCACACCAACGCGGTCCTCGCCCAGCTGGAGCGGGCCGAGGCGGAGCTCGCCGCGTACAGCTCGGGAGCGGCCGGCAACGTCACGGTCGCCTCCTTCGCGACCGGCATCGTCCTGGTCGTCGCGCCCGCGGTGGCCCGCCTCGCCGAGTCGGCGCCCGGGATCCGCATCCGCGTCCAGGACGCCGAGGGCGACGCCAGCCTGCCGATGGTGCTGGACCGCCAGGTCGATGTCGCCGTCGCCGTCGAGTACCGGGGCGCCCCCGCCGCCGACGACCCACGGCTGACCCATGTGCCGCTGTACGCCGAGCCCTTCGACGCGGTCGTGCCGGTCACCCACCGTCTGGCCGACGCGGCGGAGGTCCCGCTCGCCGAACTGGCCAAGGACTCGTGGATCGGCCCGTACCCCGGCAACCCCTGCCACGACGTGGTGGTTTTGGCCTGCGAGAACGCCGGCTTCCAGCCCCGGATGGAGCACTCCTCGGACGACTTCCGCGCGGTCGTCGCCCTCGCCTCCGCCGACGCGGGCGTCGCCCTCGTGCCGCGCTCGGCACTGCGCGGCATGGACCTCGCCGGAGTGGTCGTCCGCCCCGTCGACGGCACGGCCCCCACCCGGCGGGTGTTCGCCGCCGTACGCCGGGGAGCCGAGGAGCATCCCCTGATCCGCCCGGTGCTGGACGCGCTCGGTGCGGCGGCCCAGGTGTGAGGACTCGTTAACGGGGTCGTCTCATATCCGGGATAGCGTCCCGCATATGAGAAACGACGGCATCGACGCGGTCGACACCCGGCTGGGCGCCCGCCTGGCCGAGCTGCGGACCGAACACGGCTACTCCCTGGGCGAGTTGGCCGACCGCAGCGGAGTGAGCCGGTCCACCCTGTCCCGGGCCGAACGGGCGGAGATCAGCCCCACGGCCTCCCTCCTGAACCGCCTGTGCGCCGTCTACGGGCGGACCATGTCCCAACTGCTCAGCGAGGTCGAGGCCGAACCGGCCCCCGTGGTGCGGACCGCCGACCAGCCCGTCTGGCAGGACCAGGCCTCCGGCTTCGTACGGCGATCCGTGTCACCACCGCACGCCGCACTGCGCGGCGAGCTCGTCGAGGGATGCCTCACCGCCGGCGCCGACATCGCCTACGACCGTCCGCCCGTGGCCGGTCTGGAACAGCACATCTGGGTCCTGGAAGGGGCGCTCGACGTGACCGCGCAGGACACCGAACACCGCCTGGGCGCCGGTGACTGCCTGAGGATGCGCGTGTGGGGCCCGACCCGGTTCCGGTGCGCCGCTCCCGAGGGCGTCCGGTACCTGCTGGCGGTGGTGCGGCCGTGATCCGTCTGGACCGGACTCAACTGCTCAAGTACGCCGGGGCGTTGGCGGACCTGCTGACCGACACCGTGAGCGGCGGTGCCTCGGTCGGCTTCCTCGCCCCGCTCGACCGTGCGCAGGCGCTCGCCTGGTGGCAGGAACGGGCCGCCGACGTGGCAGCGGGACGGCTCGCCGTGTGGGCGGCGCACGACGGGGACCGGGTGCTGGGCACCGTGAGCCTGGCCTTCCCAGCCAAGCCGAACAGCCGTCACCGCGCGGAACTCGTCAAACTCATGGTGCACCGGGACGCCCGCGGCCGTGGCCTCGGACGCGGGCTCCTGACCACGGCGGAGGGCGCTGCCGCCGAGGCCGGCGTCACCCTCCTCCACCTGGACACCGAGACCGGCAGTCCCGCCGAGCATCTGTACCGGTCCGCCGGCTGGACCGCGATCGGCGCGATCCCCGACTACGCGGCGAACCCCGACGGCGAGCTGCGCCCGACGACGATCTACTACAAGCGCGTACCGGCGACCGCTCTCACCAGGTGATTGTCAGTGGCGGCCGATACCGTGCCTGCCATGCCGGATGCCGAAGACGTAAGACGTATCGCTCTGTCCCTGCCGGACACGACGGAGAAGATCGCCTGGAGCATGCCCACGTTCCGGGTCGCGGGCAAGATGTTCGCCACGCTGCCGGAGGACGAGACGTCCATCGCCGTGCGCTGCCCGAAGGAGGAGCGGGACGAACTGGCGCTCGCCGAGCCGGAGAAGTTCTGGATCGCCGACCACGAGGCGCAGTTCGCCTGGGTGCGGGCCCGGCTCGACGCGCTGGAGGACGAGGGCGAACTGCGGGACATCCTGGCCGACTCCTGGCGCCAGGCCGCCCCGACCCGGCTCCTGGAGGCACACCCCCGGCTGGGCCTCGCGGCGGGGGAATGACCTCCTCTCGGTCTCACGCGGGAACCGCCGCCCCGACGAAGCCCCCGATGCGCTCCCGCAGCGACCGGGCGTCGAGGCCGTGGGCGGCGACATGCTCCTCCACCTGCCCGTACCGCCGCAGTTCGCGACGGCCCACGCCCAGCCCCAGCACCCGGTGCGGCACCTCGGACAGCGCGTCGTTGGCGGCCGCCGTCGAGGTGCCCGCCAGGTAGGGCTCGACGAGCACGACGTCCGTCCCGGCCGCCTGGGTGGCCCGGCGCAGGGCGCCCCCGTCGAAGGGGCGGACGGTGGTCGCGTACAGGACCGTGACGTCGAGGCCCTCCGTGGCGGCGAGCACCGTGTCGAGCATCGGCCCGACGGCGACCACGACACCGGAGCGCCCCTCGCGGACCGTGCGGAAACGCTGCCCGTCGACGGGCAGCGCCCGCCCGTTGGACTGAAGGGACAGCCGCACGTACACCTTGTCGTCGCCCGCGGCGACCGCGTGCCGCAGCAGCGTCTCGGCCTCGTCCGGGTGGCCCGGCACATGGACGGTCCAGCCGTCCAGGGTGTCGAGCAGCGCCACATCGCCCGGCGCCATGTGGGTGTAGCCCCCGGCCGGCCAGTCGAAGGAGGCGGCGGCGCTCACCAGCACCGCGCCCGCGTCCTGGTGCCCGAGATCCAGCTTGACCTGCTCGAAGGGCCGCTCGACGAGAAAACTGGCAAAGGTGTGCACGACGGGCCGCAGCCCGGTCAGCGCCAGCCCGGCCGCCGCCCCGACCAGGAGCTGCTCGCGGATGCCGACGTTGACGACCCGGTCGGGATGGCGGCGGGCGGCCTCGGCGAAGCCGTCCACGCCGATCTCGGCCAGGACCACGGCGACGCGGGGATCCTCGTCGAGCAGCCGGGAGACGACAGGGGCGAACCGGTCACGCATGGTGTCCATGGAGTTCTGCTTCCTTTCCGGTGGAAAAATCAGGCGGACTTGGGCTCGACCCGGGCCACGACCACGTGCGGGCGGCCCGGGTGCGGTGCGGTGAAGGCGGCGTACAGCGCCTCGTGGTCACGGCCGTCGACGGTCAGCGCGGACCAGCCCGCCGCCTCGAAGCGGGCGGCGATCCCGCCGGGCCGGGCGTATGTCGCGGAGGAGTTGTCGACGACGACGGTGTGCAGCCGGTCGAGCCCGGCGGGCCCGGCGAAGGCGATCGCCTCGTGGTTGCTGCCCTCGTCCAGCTCGGCGTCCCCGATCAGCGCCCACACCCGCGGCTCGTCGAGCCCCTGGGCGCGCAGCCCCAGTGCCGTACCGACGGCGATCGGCAGCCCGTGCCCGAGCGATCCGCTGCCGATCTCGGCCCCCGGCACGAGCGTGCGGTCGGGATGGTGGCCGAGGGGGGAGTCGTACGAGCCGAAGCCCGGCAGCCACTCCACCGGCACGAAGCCCTTGGCGGCCAGCACGGCGTAGTACGCCATCGGCCCGTGCCCCTTCGACAGCAGGAACCGGTCCCGCTCCGGGTCGGCCATCCGCTCCGGGCTCACCCGCAGTACCCGGTCGTACAGCACCCACAGCACGTCCAGCGTGGACGTCGCGGCCGGGCCGTGCTTCTCGTCGCCGGTCATCAGGCCCATGAGCCCCGGCAGGTCGGCGTACGTGTGTGTCATGTCCGTCGCGTTCGTCATGTGCACGAGCGTGCAACCTCAACCATTGTTGAGGTCAAGCGACGGATGCGCGGAAACGGATGCGCGATCACCGGTGCGAGTGCGGTATTGTTTCCCTGCGCGTTCGGCCGGGGGAATCCCCAGGTCAGGCGGGCAACGGGACGTGGCGCAGCTTGGTAGCGCACTTGACTGGGGGTCAAGGGGTCGCAGGTTCAAATCCTGTCGTCCCGACAGAGTCGACCAGCGGGTCTGCCGATATCGGCGGACCCGCTGATCGCGTTCGGGGCAGACGCCGGGCCGGGTCAGCCGCCCCCGTCGAGGTCGTCGCGCCGGCGCAGCACCTCCAGCTCGTGGCCGCGCAGTTCCATCTCGTACAGCTTCCCGCGGGCGTTCTCGAACGGCCGGTGCAGGATCATCATCAGCTGCCCGTCGAAGGTGCGGAACAGCATGCCGTGGCCGCTGTCGTCGCGGACCAGCGGCCGGTGCTGCCGCCACGGGCCCTGGATGTCCCCGGACCTCGACACGGCGTACGTCTGCACGTAGCCGCCGCTGATCGTGCCGTCCTGGCCGGCCGTGTTCTTCTCGTAGGTCGACCACAGCATGAGCAGGGACCCGTCAGGAGTGCGGTACAGCTGGGGGCCGTCGGTGATGTAGGGCGGGAGCTGGTGCGGCACTCCCGCGGGGATCTGCTCGGCGGTCCAGGGCGCGTCCGAGGCCTTGAAGAGGTACACCGGGTCGCCGACCGTCCCGGACAGGTCGGGGGCCAGCCGGACCGCCTCCATCGTTCCGTCGATCGTCTGGAGCCACTCGTGCGCGTACACCATCCAGGGCTGCCCGGACGGGTCGACGTACAGCGTGCCGTCGAGCGTCATGAGGCGCTCGGGCGGGACGGGGCGTGCCGGGTCGAGGACGGTGAACGGGCCGAGCAGTGAGTCGGAGACGGCCGTGACCGTGCCACGCATATGGGTCGGGGTCCGGAACGGGACACCCCACTGGTTGGGCGGTGGGACCGGGAGCGGCCGGTCCGCGTTGTGCAGGGTGGTGAAGAGGTAGTACCTGCCGTCCCAGGCGTGCACCTCCGGGGCCCAGGCGCCGTCCGTCGCCCAGATGCCCTCCTGCTCGGCGGTCAGGAACACCACGACGGGGCGCGTCCAGTCGCGCAGGTCGTGGCTGCGGTAGACCATCGTGCCGGTGCCGTCCACGCCCGACACCGAGGGGACGTTGGATGTGTAGAGGTGGTAGGTGCGCGGCGGTTCGTCGGCGACGACGAACGGGTCGTGCAGCGGCATGTCCGGCAGCCGCATCGGTGGTTCGGTCGCGTCGGGAAGCCGCATCGGCGAGGGTCCTCTCGTGACCGCCCGGGCGGTCAGATCGCGCAGCCCGCGTGGGCCAGCGCCTGCTTGAGCAGCACCCCGTGGCCGCCCGGCATCTCGCTCTGCACCGCCTCCGAGACGGCCTCCTGCGGGCTGAACCACACCAGGTCCAGCGCGTCCTGCCGGGGCCGGCAGTCGCCCGTCACCGGCACGATGTAGGCGAGGGACACCGCGTGCTGACGGGGGTCGTGATACGGCGTGATGCCCTGCGTCGGGAAGTACTCCGCGATCGTGAACGGCTGGAGCGACGCCGGGACGCGGGGCAGCGCGACCGGCCCGAGGTCCTTCTCCAGGTGGCGCAGAAGGGCGTCGCGGACGCGTTCGTGGTGCAGCACACGGCCGGAGACCAGCGTCCGGCTGACCGTTCCGTCGGGCCCCATGCGCAGCAGCACACCGACACTCGTGACTTCGCCGCTGTCGTCGACCCGGACCGGGACGGCGTCGACGTACAGGATCGGCATGCGGGCGCGCGCCATCTCCAGGTCGTCGGAGGACAGCCAGCCGGGCGTGGTTTCGGTCATGTCAGACATCGCTTGATCATACTTTCAGCCGTTCGGACTTCCTGGATAGCCGCTCGGGAGGAACTGTGACCGGCCACACGCCGTTCAACCGCCTCCCGGGGAGTCGTCCGGGAACCGGTAGACCCGCCGGGCGTTGTCCCGGCCCGCCCACCGGGCGATCCGCAGCGCGTCCGGCAGGGACAGTTCGTCGGCGTCCACCCGCTCCTGGAGCAGTCCCGCCAGGCCCTGCCGGAAGGCGAGTGCCCCGAGGTGGAAGAACTCCGGCACACCATAGGCGTCGGAGCTGTACAGCAGTTTGCGGAACGGTGTGATCTCCAGTGCTTCCGCCAGGACCGCGCCGGCCCGTGCGGGGCCCACGTGGTGGAGGGTGAGGCCGACGTCGAGATACACCTGCTCGAAGACCGCCGCGAGGTACGCGGCCTGCCGCTGGTAGGGCCAGCAGTGCAGCAGCAGGACCGGGACCGTCCCGGCGGTCAGGTGCAGCCAGTCCGTGAGGCGGGCCGGGTCGGCCCGGTGCAGCCGGATGTCGTTGTCGCCGAAACCGGTGTGCAACTGGAGCGGCAGACCGAGGTCGACGGCGGTCCACAGCAGGTGCCGTACGAGAACCGGGTCGTCCAGGCGGCCGCCGCGGGCCGTCCAGTGCCGGGCGGCGCCGGTGACCTCCGCGTCCGAGGGGCGGGCCGGGTCCAGGTCGAAGCCGGTGCGGTAGGCCGCCACCGACTTCACGCCCACCACGCGGGGCCGCCGTACGGCGGCCAGCGCCGCCGCCCGGAAGGCCTCCGCGTAGGCGTCCGGCTCGACCCCCGCGACCCGCACCGACTCGGCGACGCTCTCCAGCCGCACGACCTCGTACGCGGCCCCGCCCGCGGCCTCGGCGATCTCGCGCGGGGTGGTGAGCCGGTCGGGGGCGAAACCGGTGTCGACGCAGAAGACGTCCGTGCCCGAGGCGCGCAGGAAACGCCGCTGCACCTCGCGCCGGCCGAGCTCCGAGCGCCGGGCCAGGTACCGCTCGACGGGGGCGTGCCTGGGCAGGTCCAGCAGGGGAGCGCAGTGGCGGCGCACGGCCACGCCCACCGGGCTGTCGAAGGGCGAGACGCCCGGCCACGCGTCGCCCTCCGTGAGGAGCGGCTCGAAGGCCTCCCGGTCGAGATCGGCGGCCACCGTGCCGTGGCAGTGGTGGTCGACCAGGCTCAGCGCGTCGAGCGCTTCGCGGACCGCGCCCACGTCAGTACTTCCACCGGTATGCCGCCGCCACCTGGTCGTCGTCGAGCCCGGTGACGGACGCCAGCTCTCCGCGCCGTACGGCGATCACCGCGTCGGCCAGGACCGGGCCGAGTGCGGCCCGCAGCGTTTCGTCCCCGCGGAACTCCTCCACGGCCTGCTCCAGCGAGACCGGCAGCCGCCGTACGCCCCGGGCCGCCGCCTCCGCCCCGCCCAGCCGTGCCGGGTCCCCGGTGGTCTCCTCAGGCAGGGCGGCGGACGAGGTCAGGCCGTCCAGCCCGGCGGCGATCAGGGAGCCGATCGTGAGGTAGGGGTTGGCGGCCAGGTCGACGGGCTTGATCTCCAGATTCGCCGCCTGGTCGCGCAGGCCCGCGGTGCCGGTGACGACGCGCAGCGCGGTCTCCCGGGTCTCGTGGCCCCAGGCGGTGAACACCCCCGCCCACTGGGTGGGCCTGAGCCGCAGATAGCTGGCGGGGCTCGGCGCGGTCACGGCCGTGAGACCGGGCAGGTGGGCGAGGAGGCCGGCCGTGAACGACTCCGCCTCGGCCGTCATGCCGTACCGGCCCTCGCCCCCGGCGTGCAGATTGACCCCGCCGCGCCAGGCGGAGAGATGGACGTGCCCGCCGTTGCCGACGCCCTGCCCCACGACGGCCGGGGCGAAGGAGACGCGCAGCCCGTGCCGCCTGGCCACCGCGCGGACCGTCTGCCGCACCAGCACGCTGCGGTCGGCCGCCGCCACCGGGTCGACGGCACCCACCGTGATCTCGAACTGCCCGGCCGCGTACTCGGGATGGAGCTGTTCCACGTCGAGGCCCTGGGCCGCGCACGCCGCCAGCAGGTCCGCGGTGCAGTCGCCGAGCTCGACCTGCCGTGTGGCCCCGTACGCCGGACCGGTCGTCGCGGGGACGAACGCGTCACCCGGCGCGTCCCCCCGGGCCACGGTCCACTCAACCTCCACGGCGGCCTTGAACGTCAGGCCGTGCCGCTCGGCCGCCTCGGTGACGACGCGGCGCAGGAACGTGCGCGCGCAGCCGGGATGCCGCTCCCCGTCCTGCGTGACCCGGTCCACCGGCGCCCACGCCCAGCCGGGCTGCCCGGCCAGCACCACGAGCTGGTCGAGGTCGGGGTAGAGGCGCAGATCGCCGTCGGGGGAGCCGAGGACGTCGGTGGTGACGATGGAGTCGTTCGCCAGGAACGTGTCGAACACCGGGGACATGCCGACGCCCCAGGCCGCGGCGGAGGCGAGCCGGGCCGTCGGGACGGTCTTCACCCTGCCGATGCCCGCGGTGTCCACGTAGGACAGCACGACGCCGTGCACACCCCGCCCGGACAGCTCGCCGGACAGCGCGGTGGCCCGCTCGACATCGCCGGGACGCCCGCCGGGCACGGGATCGGCCAGGGTCGTCATACGTCCTCCTCGACGAAGGTGGGCGCCCGGCGTCAGGGCTTCACGGCCACCGCGCCGTACTGCGGCACCAGCACGGCCGAGCCGGCGTCGGCGCGCCACTGCCCGCACGACACCATGCCCGGCTCGAGCAGTTCCAGACCGTCGAGGAACGCGGCGATGTCAGCGCCGCTGCGGGCGGTGATCGGGGGAGTGGCGTTCTCGTTCCAGAACTTCATGGCCGGGATCTGGCCCGCGCCGCCGAGCTCGTCGTCGAACGTCGGATGCGTGAGGACGAGGAAGCTGCCGGAGGGGACCGCGGCCATCACACGGCGCACGATGTCCCGGGCCTTGTCCGTGTCCAGGACGAAGTTGAGGATGCCCAGCATCATGACGGCGACGGGACGGGTGAGGTCGAGGGTGTGCCCGGCCCGTTCGAGGATGGCGTCCGGGTCGTGCACGTCGGCGTCGATGTAGGCGGTGACGCCGTCGTCGGTGCCGGTCAGCAGGGTGCGGGCGTGCACCAGCACGATCGGGTCGTTGTCGACGTAGACGATCCGTGAGTCGGGCGCGAGCCGCTGGGCGATCTCGTGGGTGTTGTCCGCCGTCGGCAGCCCCGTGCCGATGTCGAGGAACTGCCGCACTCCGTGCTCGCCGGCCAGGAACGACACGGCCCGGCCCAGGAAGTCCCGGTCCGCCCGGGCGATGTCCCGGATGATCGGGAACATGCCGGCCACGTGCTCGCCGACCTGCTGGTCGACCTCGTAGTTGTCCTTGCCGCCGATCCAGTAGTTCCACACGCGCGCGTTGTGCGCCACACCGGTGTTCAGCCTCGCCGAGCCGCTCGGCGGGGTGTGGCTCTCACTCACGTCTCTTCCTCTCCTCGCACGAGCGACCGGTACCGGCCGTCGCCGTCATTGTGCCGTTCCGATGATCACGCTGTCCCGGGAATCGGCAGAGCCGGCGGGGCCGTCGGCGCGCGGCGGGGGAGGGCCGCCGACCGTGTTACTGGACCTCGCCGGGGTTCGGGGAGGGCGTCTTGCCGGCCAGCACGTCCTTCAGGCGCTGGGTGCCGAGCCGCACGGCCTGCTCGACGGAGTCGTCCTCGTCCCCGTCGAGCCCGCCCGCCGCGACGGTGATCGCGTCGTCGCCGACGCGTACGGCGGCGACGTCCAGGGCCAGTGTGGCCGGCGTGCCCCCGGTCGTGCCCCGTACCGTCACGCGCAGGCCCTCACGGGCGTCGCCCACGCCGGGCAGCGAGGTCTCGACGACCTGGACGGTGCGCTGTTCGCCGCCGTCGGTGACAGTGAACTGGTCGCATTTCTCCGGCAGGTTCGCCATCCAGTTCAAGGAGTCCTGCGGGTCGGTCCGTTGGTAGGAGGCGACCTGGTACAGCAGGCGCGAGTCGCCCTGCTCGAAGCCGCGCAGCTCGGACGCTCCGGACGGCCTGCCCAGCAGATCGTCGTCGAAGAGGGAGTCGAGGAGCCGCCGGCAGTCGGCGGCCTGGGCCTTGGCGGTGAGGAAGTCGGAGACGTCGACCCTGCCGACGAGCAGGCTGTCGTGCCAGTTCTCGGCCTCCGTGTCCTGGACCTGCGTCCAGTCGTCCTCGATGTCCGCCTCGGTGATCAGCGCGGTGCGGGCGCGGTCCGTGGTGAGGGTGGTGGTGGGAGAGGGGGTCTGCCGCTGCCCGGCGGCCTGTGACGCGGTGACGCCCGAGACGCGCGAACCGTCCGTGCCGCCGTCGTCCGAGCATGCCGCGGTGGCCAGCAGCGTGCCTGCCGCCAGGGCGGAGGAGAGAACGCGGACGAGCCGGTACGGACGACGGGTCATCGGGAGTGCCTCCTGGGAACGTGACGCGTGTCCTCAGGGCACCACCGGCACCGCAGGCCCACCACCGGCACCGGACTGTTCGGGTGAGCGCCTCCCGCTGCGCGGGCGCCTCACGCTCCGGCCCGGGCGTGCCCGTTCTGCCAGGCCCAGGCCGCGATCTCGACGCGGTTCCGGGCGGCCAGCTTGAGCTGGACGCTGGACAGGTGTGTCTTGACCGTGGAGAGGGAGACGTACAGTTCGGCCGCGATCTCGGCGTTGGTCCGGCCGAGGGCGACCAGGCGGACCACGTCCAGCTCGCGCTCGGTCAGGGGCTCCCGGAGAGGCGCCGCGGGGGCCGGGGGAGCAGGGGGCGCCGGCCGTGGCCCGGTGTCGGCGGCCGCCGGCTCGGTGACGTGCTTGAGCAGCCGGACCGTGACGGAGGGGGAGACCAGCGAGTCGCCCGCGGCGGCGGCCCGGACGGCCTCCGCCAGGAGGGTCGGCCCGGAGTCCTTGAGCAGGAAGCCGCAGGCGCCGCCGCGCAGCGCGCCGTACACGTACTCGTCGAGGTCGAACGTGGTGACCACGACCACCCGCATCGGGTCGGCGACGTCCGGTCCGGCCAGCAGCCGGGTCGCCTCCAGCCCGTCCAGCTTCGGCATCCGGATGTCCAGCAGGCACACGTCCGGCCGCTCGCGGCGGGCCAGCGCCACGGCCTCCTCGCCGTCGCGGGCCTCGGCGACCACGGTGATGTCCGGCTGGGCGTCGAGGAAGAACCGGAATCCCGTGCGGATCATGTCCTGGTCGTCCGCGATGAGCACCCGGATGGGAGCGCCGCGGCGGCCTGCGGCGCCGGGCTCGCCGGCCGGGCCGGGTGAGACGGGGGTCGTCATGGGTCGATCATGCCTCAGGGCTGGGACGGGGCAGGGGCGTCAGCGTACGTGCCGGATGAGGCTCCAGCCTCGCCCGCGGACCCGGGCGCGCGCCTCCGCCGAACGGCCAGGTCAGGGCGTCGGCTCCTCGGCCGTTCGGCCGATCCCGCCGCTCCCGGCCTCGCATACCGTGAGCCGCATGAGATCCACCTCTCCCCGGGGCTGTGTGCGGGGCTTCGGAGTCGGCCTGCTGCTGGCGGCCTCGGTCTTCGACCTGCTCATCGCGAACGGCCTCCGCGGCGCCCTCTGGCCGCCGGTGGCGGTGCTGCTCGTCGGGTTCGCCGCCGTGCTGTGGCCGGTAGACCGGAGGCCGCCGTGGCTCACCCCGCAGTCGCGCACCGCCGTGCCCGCCGTGGTCTCGGCGCTCTTCACGACGGGCGTGCTGCTGACCGGCCGCGCGCAGGAGCCGTTCGGGCCGGGCGAGGTGGTGATCCTGCTGAGCCTGCTGTTCATCGCCGTACGCCACTGCCCGTGGCCGTGGGCCCTGGTGTGCGGGGTGCTCGACGCGGTCGCCCTGCTCCTGCTGCCGGTGCGGTACTTCCGGTCGTCGCAGGACGAGGTGCTGGCGTACGCCCTGGTCGGGCTGGTCCTGGTCGGGCTCGTCACCGGGTTCGCCGCGTACCTGCGGTCCCTGGACTACCGGCGCACCGTCGCGGTCGGCGAGACCCGCCGCGCCGAACGCGTCGCCATCGCCGCCGACCTGCACGACTTCGTCGCGCACCACGTCACCGGGATCCTCGTGCAGACGCAGATGGCCCGCATGATGGCGGCCCGGCAGCCGCAGGACCTGGACCCCGTCCTGGCCGGCATCGAGCGCGCCGCGACCGAGGCGCTGGCGTCCATGCGGCGCACGGTGGGCGTGCTGCGCGACACCGGCCCGGAGGCCGCCGATCGCCGTCCCGTCGGCGACCTGGCCGCCGTCACGGACCTGGTCGAGGGCTTCGCGACCCCGGCGCAGAAGACCGTCCTGCAGCGTGACCCGGCCGTGTCCGACGACCTGCCTCACGAGGTGCAGGCCGCCGCGTTCCGGGTCGTGCAGGAGGCGCTGACCAACGTACGGCGCCACGCGGGCGACGCCACGCGGGTCACCGTCCGTCTGGCCCGCCCCGGCGACCGGCTGGAGGTCACGGTGACGGACGACGGCCACGGCGGCACCCAGCTCCCCGAGGCCGCCCACGGCGGCGGCTTCGGCCTCGTCGGCCTGACGGAACGGGTGACCGCGCTGGGCGGCGAGTTGCACGCGGGACCTCGCGGGGGTGCGGACGGGGGAGCGGGCTGGCAGGTGCGGGCGGTGTTCCCGGCAGGGAAGTAGTGGCGTCCGGGCTCCCGTGCGCTGTTCAATGAGACTGCACACGCAGTCCGGGAAGTGAAGCCGCACGCCACCCGAGAGGAGCCGCCCGTGTCAGCCGCCGTCGTGCCGCCCGTCGGGGCGCGTATCCGGCAGGCGCGTCTGGGGCGCGGGATGAGCCTGCGTGCGCTGGCACGAGAAGTCGGTGTGTCGGCGAGCCTCGTGTCGCAGATCGAGACCGGGAAGAGCCAGCCGTCCGTCAGCACCCTCTATGCGATCACGACCGTCCTGGGAATATCCGTCGAGTCCGTCTTCGACGCCCGGGCCTCCTCGCCGATGGCCGGCGTGGACTCGCCCGGCGCCGTCCTGCCCGCCCTCGCCGCCTTCGCCGCCGACCCGGGGCGGCGGATCGGCCCGCTGGTCGGCGCGGGTGAGCGCGAGACGCTGGAGCTGGACTCGGGCGTCGTCTGGGAGCGTCTCGGGCGGGTGCCGGGCGCCGATGTCGACTTCCTGCTGGTGACCTACCGGCCCGGTGGCTCCTCCTCCGGCTCGGGCGGCCTGATGCGGCACACCGGCACCGAGTACGGCTATCTCACCTCCGGCGAACTGATCCTCACGCTCGGTTTCGACGAGTACACGGTGCGCCCGGGCGACGCCGTGTCCTTCGAGTCGACGACCCCCCACCGCTACCGCAACGATGGAGAGGTACCGGCAGTGGGTGTTTGGTTCGTCTCCGGCGATGTTCAGTGACACTTGACACCCACGGCACCCGGGCGTTCACTCCGAAGTGGGGGTGGTCGCCATGGCGATCCGCACATACGGGCCCAACGCCGTCGACTGGGAAGAGCGCATCGACCTGGACCGGCTGCGCGGACAGCGCCTGGCCCGGCTGCACGAGTCCCTGAACCCCTCCGCGCTGGGCGCGGTGCTCAGCTTCGACTTCGCCAACATCCGCTACATGACCGCCACGCACATCGGCACCTGGGCGATGGACAAGCTGATCCGCTTCGCCCTGCTGGTGCGCGACGGCGAACCGGTCGTCTGGGACTTCGGCTCCGCCGCTCGCCACCACCAGCTCTACAACCCGTGGCTCGACTACAGCGACGGCAAGGGCGGCCCGCCCACCGGCGCCCGCGCCGGCATCTCCACCCTGCGCGGCGCCTTCCACCCGGACGCGGGCATCGCGCAGGACGTCGCCGCCAAGATCGCCACCGAGCTGCGCGACCACGGGCTGGCGAACGAACCGCTCGGCGTCGACGTCGCCGAGATGCCCGTCCTCGCCGCCCTGCGCGCCGAAGGCATCGACGTCGTCGACGGGCAGCAGGTCTTCCTGGAGGCCCGCCGGATCAAGACCGGCGACGAGATCGCCCTGCTCACCCAGGCCTGCGCCATGGTCGACGCGGCCTACGAGGAGCTGTACGGCTACCTGCGCCCGGGCGTGCGCGAGAACGAGTGCGTCGGCGTCGTGGCCAAGGTCCTGTACGACCTCGGCAGCGAGTACGTCGAGGGCGTCAACGCCATCTCGGGCGAGCGGTGTTCACCGCATCCGCACGTCTACAGCGACCGCCTGGTCCGCCCCGGCGACCCGGCCTTCTTCGACATCCTGCACAGCCACCTCGGCTACCGCACCTGCTACTACCGCACGTTCGCCGTGGGCAGCGCCTCCCGGGCGCAACGGGACGCCTATGTGCGCTGCCGCGAGTACATGGACCAGGCGATCGCCCTCGTCCGGCCCGGCGCGACCACCGCCGACGTCGTCCACGTCTGGCCGCGTGCGGAGGAGTTCGGCTTCGCCGACGAGACCGCCGCCTTCGCCCTCCAGTACGGGCACGGCGTAGGCCTGTCGATCTGGGAGAAGCCGATCTTCAGCCGTCTGGTCTCCCTCGACCACCCGGAAGTCCTCGAAGAGGGCATGGTGTTCGCCCTGGAGACCTACTGGCCGGCCGCCGACGGCTGGTCCGCCGCCCGGATCGAGGAGGAGCTCGTCGTCACCGCCGACGGCTGCGAGGTCATCACCAAGTTCCCCGCCGAGGAACTGCTGGTGGCCGGGCGCAAGTACTGGACGGTGGGCGGTGAGCTGAACACCCGCCGGGAGGCGCAGTCCCATCTCAACACCTCTCGTGGCGACGGGGCGAGCTGATGGACGCCGCCGAACTCCTCGCCTGCTACGAGCGGATGGCCGTCATCCGCCGTACGGAGAAGGCCGCCCACGACCTGTTCCTCCAGGGTTTGGTGAAGGGCACCACGCATCTCGCCGCCGGGCAGGAGGCGATCGCCGTGGGCGCGAGCGCGGCCCTGCGCCCGGACGACTATGTGTTCGCCACCTACAGAGGCCACCACCATGCCCTCGCCCGGGGCGCCACCCCCGAGGAGTGCCTCGCCGAGCTGATGAGCCGGGCGACCGGGCTGTGCAAGGCCAAGGGCGGCTCCATGCACCTGACCAAGGCGGCCACCGGCATGCTCGGCTCGTACGCCATCGTCGGTTCCCATCTGCCGATGGCGGTCGGCGCGGCCTGGTCGGCCCGGCTGCGCGGCACGGACCAGCTCGCGGTCGCCTTCTTCGGGGACGGCGCGACCAACATCGGCGCCTTCCACGAGTCGCTCAACCTGGCCGCCGTGTGGAAGCTGCCGGTGCTGTTCGTGTGCGAGAACAACCAGTACATGGAGTACACGCCGATCGCCGACGTCACGGCGGTGGCCCGGCCCGCCGCCGACCGGGCGCCCGCTCACGGCATCCCCGGCGAGGTCGTCGACGGCAACGACGTCGAGGCCGTCGAGGAGGCGGTGGCGCGGCTCGCGCGGCGGGCCCGGGCCGGGGACGGGCCCGCCGTGCTGGAGGCCGAGACCTACCGGCACTTCGGGCACAGCCGCTCCGACCCGGCGGCCTACCGTCCGGCCGAGGAGGTCGAACGGTGGCTGAAGCACGACCCCTTGGACCTCGCACGGGGACGGCTCGCCGAGCTGGGGGTCGGGGCGGAGACGGTCGCCGGGGCCGACGAGCGGGCCCGGGCCGTCGTGGAGCGGGCCGTCGAGGCGGCGAAGGCAGGGCCACCGCCCGATCCGCGGGAGGCGCTGACCGACGTGTGGGCGGACGGAGGTGCCGCATGGCGGACGTGATCACCTACCGGGAAGCGGTCGCCGAGGGCATCGCGCGCGAGATGCGCCGGGACACGTCGGTCGTGTGCCTCGGGGAGGACATCGCCGCGGCCGGCGGCGTGTTCAAAACGACCGTGGGTCTGCTGAAGGAATTCGGGCCCGAGCGGGTGTGGGACACGCCCATATCCGAGCAGGCCATCGTGGGTGCGGCGATGGGCGCCGCGATGACCGGGATGCGGCCCGTCGCGGAGATCATGTTCTCCGACTTCCTGGCCTGCTGCTGGGACTACCTCGCCAACGAGATCCCCAAGGTCCGCTACATGACCGGCGGCCAGGTCACGGTGCCCCTGGTCGTGCGCACCGCCAACGGCGGCGGGCTCGGCTTCGGCGCCCAGCACTCCCAGGCCACCGAGAACTGGGCGCTGACCGTCCCCGGCCTGAAGATCGCGGCACCGGCCACACCCGCCGACGTCATCGGCATGATGGCGGCGGCGATCCGCAGCGACGACCCCGTGGTCTTCTTCGAGCACAAGGCCCTCCTGGCCACCAAGGGGGCACCGCCACCGCCCGGTCATGTCGTCGAGCTGGGCCGGGCCGCCGTCATCCGCGAGGGCGCCGACGTCACGCTCGTCGCACTCGCCTCCACGGTGCCCCTGGCGCTGAAGGCCGCCGACGTGCTGTCGGGGGAGGGGATCGAGGCGGAGGTGGTCGACCTGCGCTGCCTGGTCCCGCTGGACGCCGCGACCGTCCTCGACTCCGTGCGCGGGACCTCGCGGCTCCTCACCGTCGAGGAGAACCCCTACCAGGGCGGCTGGGGCGCCACCGTCGTCTCGATCGTCGCCGACGAGGGCTTCGGCCTGCTGGACGCACCCGTGCGGCGGGTGGCGGCGGAGTGCGTCCCGCTGCCGTTCGCCGACGCGCTGGAGGAACAGGTCATCCCCACCGTCGACAAGGTCGTCACGGCGGTCCGCGGACTCGCCGCCTACTGAGCTGCCCACCCGCCCACGCACCGAACACCCCATGGGAGGAAGCGCGATGACCACCAGAACACTGCTGCGCTCCGGTCACGTGATCTCGATGGACCCCGCCGTCGGGGATCTGCCCCAGGGGGACGTCCTCGTCGAGGACGGCAGGATCGCGGCCGTGCGGCCCGAGATCAGCGCCGACGCCGAGGTGCTCGACATGACCGGCCGCATCGTGATCCCCGGCTTCGTCGACACCCACCGCCACACCTGGGAAGCGCCGATCCGGGGCGTCGCCCCCGACGCCACCCTCGACGACTACTTCGTCGAAGTCCTCGACACCTTCGCACCGCTGTACACCCCGGAGGACGTCTACGCGGCCAACCTCGCGGGCGCGCTGGAATGCCTCAACGCCGGTATCACCACCCTCGTCGACTGGTCGCACATCAACAACACCCCGGACCACCCGGACGCCGCGATCCAGGGCCTGACGGAGTCCGGCATCCGGGCGCAGTACGCGTACGGCAGCGCCAACACCTCCCTCGCCGACTACTGGTTCGAGAGCAAGATCGCGATACCGGCCGACGACGTACGGCGGATCCGCGCCCGGCACTTCGCGTCGGACGACGGCCTGCTGACCATGGCCCTCGCCACGCGCGGACCCGGTTTCTGCGTCAACGACGTCGTCGCCTCCGAGTGGGCCCTCGCCCGCGAACTCGGCATCCCGATCACCGTGCACGTGGCCATGGGGCGGCTGGCCGGCCGCTTCGGCATGGTCAGACAGCTCCACGGCATGGGGCTCCTCGGCCCGGACACCACCTACGTCCACTGCTGCTACTTCAGCGAGGAGGAGTGGCGGATGGTCGCCGACAGCGGCGGCACGGTGTCCGTCGCGCCGCAGGTGGAGCTCCAGATGGGGCACGGCTGGCCGCCCGTGATGCAGGCGATCGAGCACGGTCTGCGGCCGTCGCTCAGCATCGACGTCGTCACGACCGTGCCCGGCGACATGTTCACCCAGATCCGCGCGGCCTTCGGCGCCGAACGCGCCCGCGTCAACGCCGACTGCTGGCAGGCCAACATGCCGGTTCCCAGCAACATGCTGACGGCACGTCAGATGCTGGAGATCGCCACCGTCAACGGCGCCCATGTCGCGGGTCTGGAGGACCGCACCGGCTCCCTGACCCCCGGCAAGCGCGCCGACATCGTCGCGATCGACGCCACCGCGCTGAACGTCGCGCCCGTGCACGACGCGGCGGCCGCGGTGACCCTGTGCGCGGACGTGTCCAACGTCGACACCGTCCTCGTCGACGGCGTGATCCACAAGCGTGACGGCAAGCTGCTCACCGACACCGGGCGTGCCCTGCGGCTCGTCTCCGAGGCCCGGGACCGGCTCCTCGCGGCGAAGGAGATGAAGGCGCCGAAGGGGGAGAAGGCCACGGCATGACGAATCACCTGGTCCGCCGCGCGGCCGATCTTCCCGAGCCGCCGTACGACGGCCTGGGCCACCGGCGGCGGACGCTGGTCGGTGAGGACGACGGCAGTGCGCACACCGGCTTCGGCCTGTGCGAACTGCGACCGAACGGCCGTGTACCCGCCCACGTGCACTCGTACGAGGAGAGCTTCCACGTCCTCGACGGGGCCGTGGTCCTCGACGTGCCCGAGGGCTCCTACCTGCTGGAGGAGGGTGACTACGGCCTGCTGCCGATCGGCGTCCCGCACGCCTGGCGCGGCGCCGGGAACACCGGCGGCCGCTGGGCGGACATGCTCGCCCCCGTGCCGCGGGCCCGCTACGGCTACGACACCCAGACGGTGCCGGACCTGCCCGCTCGCGATCCCGTCCGGGTCGACGTCCGTGACCCGCGCACCCGCTCCTTCGGCCACTTCGAGCCCGGCCAGATGGACCCGGGCAAGCAGTCCCAGGACCTGCTGGCCGTCACGGCGAGCATGCGCACCGCGCTGCTGGTCTACAGCGGCATCACCGTGAAGATGATGGTCGACGGCGACCTGGGCGCGGTCGGCTCGACGATGTTCATGGTGCAGTACGCCTCCGACGGCGTCATCGGCACCCACGACCACCCCTTCGAGGAGACGTATCTGATCCTGGAGGGCGTCGCCGAGACCACCCTCGACGGCGAGCGGTACCGGCTGGAGCCCGGGGACCTCGCCTGGGCGGGCGCCGGCTGTGTGCATGGGTTCGTGAACGCTGGGCAGGGGCCCCTGCGTTGGCTGGAGACGCAGGCGCCGCAGCCACCGGCTCGGCACTCGTACCGGTTCACCAGGGACTGGGACTATCTGCGCCAGGTGCTTGAGGAGGGGTCATGAGCAGTGTCCTTGTCGTCGGCGGCACGTCGGGCATCGGCCTCGCGTTCGCCCGGGCCCGCGCCGAGCAGGGGGACGAGGTGGTCCTCACCGGCCGCGACGCCCACCGCGCCGACCTGATCGCCAAGGAGTTCGGCGCCCGGGGCATCGCCCTCGACCTGGGGCGGCCGCTGGAGATCGCGGCGGCGCTGGCCGACGTGGGACGCGTCGACCATCTGGTGCTCGCTGGGGTCTCCCGGGACGACAACAAGGTGAGCGAGTACGACATCGACGCCGCTCTGCGGCTGGTCACGCTCAAGCTCGTCGGTTACACCGAGGTCGTGCACACGCTGCGGACCCGGCTGCACGACGACAGCGCCATCGTCCTCTTCGGCGGACAGGCCAAGGAACGTCCCTACCCGGGTGCGACGACGGTGGCGACGGTCAACGCGGGCGTGCGGGGACTGATGAACTCCCTCGCCGTCGAACTCGCTCCCGTCCGGGTCAGCGCCGTGCATCCCGGTGTCGTCGGCGACAGCCCGTACTGGCAGGCCAAGCCGGAGAAGGTGCTCGAGGTGCTGCGTACCGAGACGCCCACCGGACGGCTCGCCGCGGTGGCGGACGTGGTGGACGCGGTCGACTTCCTGCTGCGCAACCGGTCGGTCAACGCGGTCGAACTGACGGTGGACGGAGGGTGGTTGCTCGGCTGACAGGAGGCCGGGCACGCTGACAGGAGGCCGGTCACCCGGCCCGCCGCATCGCGTCCTCGGCCACGTCCTTGTCCACCGCCGCCCGCACCAGCGCGGCGGCGAGGACGGCCGGGTCGGTGTCGCCCGCCAGTTCGACGAGGCGCTCCGTGTCCTTCGGCAGGTTCAGCCGCTCGGCCCCCTGGAGGGCCTTGGCGTCGAGGCAGGGAGCGGCCTCCGGCCATACTCCCTGTGCCTCGCGCAGGAAGATGTCGGCGCCGGCCGGGCCGATCCCGGGGAACTCCTGGAGCAGATGGCGCAGCTCGGACACCTTGCCGTCCGCCTCCCGGCGCAGGCGACGCAGGTCCCCGCCCCACCGTTCGTTCAACAGCTCGGCCGCCTCGCCGAGTTGGGTGGCCGTACGCTCGTCGTAACGCCGGTAGCCGCCCCGGCCGAGTGCGTCCACGCGCTCCTGCCAGTCGGCCTCCGCCATGCGGTGCGGGTCGCGCAGCCCCGCCTCGTGCAGGGCACGGGCGGTGGCCAGCGCGACCGAGGCGCGGATGCGGGCGCTGAGCAGATGGGCCAGCACCAGCAGCCGGTACAGCGGCTGCGGGGTGTCCCTCAGCCGGATGCCCGCCTCATCGGCGTACGTCCGGCCGTGCGCGTCGAGGAGTTCGCGTACGACGCGCCGCTGCCGGTCCACGGCTGCTACCCCTTGAGCGGATCGTGGCCGACCGTCATCAGCCGGTGCCGGCGGCGCGTGTCCTCGGCCGTCACCTCGGGCAGCGGCTCGTCCTCCAGGTCCACCTGCGAGGTGACCCTGTCCACGACGTTCCGCATCACCCGCAGGTCGTCCTCGGTCAGGTCGGTGCGCCGCTTCTGGAGGATCGCCAGGACGTGCTGCCCGGTCTGCGTGCCCGCATGCTCCGGCAGCGGCTCCGCGTCCTCGTCGGCGTCCCGCATACGCAGCCATGCGGCGAGCTCCTGCGAGGTCATGTTCACCACGCGGTGGAAGTCCTCCCACAGCGCGTCGAGTTCAAGGGCGTCGGTCATCACATGCCCCTTTCCGTACGTACGTGCGCGCCGGTCAGCCCTCGCCGGGGACGTTCTCGGCGTCGAACATCCACCGCTGCTTCTCCAGCTCGGCGGTGATGCCGATCAGCAGGTCCTGGGTGACCAGGTCGGCCTTCTCGGTGGCGTCGATGCGCTCGCGCAGCCGGCCGACGGCGTCCTGGAGGGACTCCACCATCACCTGCACGGCGTCCGAGTCGCGCACCCAGCCCTCCTTGGGGGCGGGCAGCGTGAAGGCCTTGGCGACGGTCTCGGGCCGGCCGTCCGGCGGGACGCCGAGCGCCGCGGACCGCTCCGCCACCGTGTCGGCGAAGTTCCGCGCGGCCGAGACCACCTCGTCGAGCTGGAGGTGGATCGACCGGAACCGCGGTCCGACGATGTTCCAGTGCGCCTGCTTCCCGATCAGCGAGAGCCCGAGCAGATCCACCAGGGTGTCCTGGAGTGCCTCGCACGAGACCCGGCGGGCCTCGTCGGGCAGTGTGCTCCGCACAGCCGTCATAGGGCGCTTCTCCTCCTCGCGTCGTTTCTCGTGGTCCGGAGCAGTGCGTCGCGCTCTTCCTCGCAGGTCCCGCCCCACACGCCCGAGGCCTGGCCACTGCTCAGCGCGAAGCTCAGGCACTGGTCGGTCACCGGGCAGCGCGCACAGATCCGCTTCGCGGCCGTGACGTCCCGCAGGGCCGGACCCGTCGTGCCCACGGGGAAGAACAACTCGGGGTCCTCGTCCACACAGGCGGCGCTCCGCAACCACTCCATGCACGCGCGGGTGCCCCGGGCCCCCTGGGGCAAACCCGATGCGGAAGCACGGAGGCCGGTTGTTCCGGCCTGCGATGACGCCCTCCGAGGGCACCTCTGCCCCCGGAATCTTCACAGGGGCGGACCGAGGGTCTATAGTCCGAAACTAGCAGTGCTAATTAAGCGGTGTGAGGAGTCCTCTCGTGCGTCCCGTCCACTTCGCGGCCGCCCGCCGCACCCCCATCGGCAAGCTGCGCGGCTCCCTCTCGCCGGTACGACCCGACGACCTCGCCGCCACCGTCGTCCGCGCCCTGGTCGGCGAGGTGCCCGCGCTGGACCCGGCCCGCGTCGACGACGTCTACTGGGGCGCCGCCAACCAGGCCGGCGAGGACAACCGCAACGTCGCCCGCATGGCCGCGCTGCTCGCGGGCCTCCCCGAGTCCGTGCCCGGCGCCACCGTCAACCGCCTCTGTGCCTCGGGCCTGGAGGCCGTGACCACGGCGGCCCGCACCATCGCCGCCGGCGAGGCCGACATCGTCATCGCGGGCGGCTCCGAGTCGATGAGCCGCGCCCCCTTCGTCCTGCCCCGCCCCGACGAGGCCCTGCCGCACCGCATCGAGACCGTGGACACCCGCCTCGGCTGGCGCCTGGTCAACCCCGCCATGCGGGACCTGCACGGCCTGCTCTCCATGGGCGAGACGGCGGAGGAGGTCGCCGCACGCTACGGCATCGCCCGCGAACGCCAGGACGACTTCGCCCTGCGCAGCCACCAACGCGCCGCCCTCGCCCGCAAGAACGGCCACTTCGACGACGAGCTCCTGCCCGTGGAACGCCCCGACGGGGTGGTCGTCGACACCGACGAGTGCGTCCGCGAGGACACCTCGTACGAGAAGCTGTCCCGGCTCAAGCCGGTGTTCCGGAAGGGCGGCACGGTCACCGCGGGCAACGCCTCCCCGATGAACGACGGCGCCGCCGGCCTCCTCCTGGTCAGCGAGGACGCCCTGCGCGAACTGGGCCTGGAGTCCCTCGGCCGCTACGTCGCCGGAGCCTCGGCAGGCGTCCACCCCGACGTCATGGGCATCGGCCCGGTCCCCGCCACCCGCAAGGCACTGACCCGGGCCGGCTGGAACGTCGGCGACCTGGAGGAGGCCGAGTTCAACGAGGCCTTCGCGGCCCAGGCCCTGGCCTGCGTGGACCAGCTCGGCATCGACCCCGAGCTGGTCAACCCCACCGGCGGCGCCATCGCCCTCGGCCACCCGCTCGGCTGCTCGGGCGCCCGCATCCTGACGACGCTGCTCCACCGGATGCGGCGTACGGGGGCGCGGCGGGGACTGGCGACGATGTGTGTCGGGGTGGGGCAGGGCAGCGCGCTGCTGGTCGAGCAGGCGTAGCCACCTCGTGCCACCAGGCGAGACGGCACTGCCGACCCCGGTTCGTTGCACATAGCATCAGTGCTCGCATGAACACCACGACGCTCTGGCACATCACCGGCTGGGAGTTCGCCGCGCTCGCCTTCGCGGCCCTGCTCGTCGGCTTCTCGAAGACCGCCGTGAGCGGGGCCAACACGGTCAGCCTCGCCATCTTCGCCGCGGTGCTGCCCGCCCGCGCCTCCACCGGCGTGCTGCTGCCGGTCCTGATCGCCGGGGACCTGCTCGCCGTCGCCACCTACCGGCGGCACGCCCACTGGCCCACGCTGTGGCGGCTGTTCCCGGCGGTCGCCGCGGGCGTCGTCGTCGGCACGGTGTTCCTGGTGTGGGCGGACGACGCGATCGTGCGGACCTCGATCGGCGCGATCCTGCTGCTGATGGCCGCGGTGACGGTCTGGCGCAGGCGTACGGCGGACGCCGAGCAGGAGCCGGAGTCGGTCACGACCCGGACGGGCCGTATCAAGGCCCGCTCCTACGGCGTCCTCGGCGGCTTCACCACCATGGTCGCCAACGCGGGCGGCCCGGTGATGTCGATGTACCTGCTGTCCGCCGGCTTCCGCAAGCTCGGCTTCCTCGGCACGTCGGCCTTCTTCTTCCTGATCGTCAACGTCTCCAAGCTGCCCTTCAGCGCCGGCCTCGGCCTGATCGACGGCCGCTCCCTGCTGCTCGACCTGGCACTCGTGGCGTTCGTCGTGCCCGGCGCGCTCCTCGGCAAGTGGGCGGTCGACAAGATCAACCAGCGGCTGTTCGAACAGCTGGTCATCGAGGCGACGGTCGTGGGCGGATTGCAGCTACTCCTGCGCTGAGCCCCACAGCAGAGCCGAAAGGTCCGCGAAGGAGTCGATCACGTGGTCGGGCGTGCCGTCGGCGGCCCGGAGCGCCTCCGGCTGGAACTTGCCGGTCCGGACGAGGACCCCGGCGATCCCGGCCCGCTGCGCCGCCAGCACGTCGGACTCGACGTCGTCGCCCACCATCACGGCCTCGCCCGCACTCGCGCCCAGCCGGGCGAGCGCCGCCTCGAAGAACGCCCGGGCCGGCTTCCCGGTGATCTCGGCCTCCACCCGGGCGGCCTGCTCCAGCCCGGCCAGGAACGCGCCGGAGTCCAGCCGCAGCCCCTCGGCCGTACGCCAGTACAGGTTGCGGTGCATGGCCACCAGCCGGGCTCCGCGCTGGAGGTGCCCGAAGGCCCGGTCCAGCGCCGCGTAGCCGAACTCCGGACCGGCCCCGCCGACCAGCACGACATCCGGCACCGTGCCGGAGTCCGCCGGGTCGATGACGATGACACCATCGAGGTCCTCCGCGATGTCGCCGCTGTTCAGCAGGGCGCACCGGGCGCCGGGGCAGTGCTCGGCGAGGTAGGAGGCGGTGGCTGCGGGCGCGGTCAGGATGTCCTCGGCGGACACCGGGAACCCCGCGTCCGTGAGCGTCCCGGCGATCGACGCCCGGGTGCGGGACGTGGTGTTGGTGACCAGCAGCACGGCGAGCCCGGCATCCCGGATCTCCCGCAACGCCTCCACGGCCCCGGGCAACGGCCGCCACGAGACGGTCAGCACCCCGTCGATGTCGACGAGCACGGCACGTACGGACTTCATGCCTGGACGATAACCACGGTGGGGCGTGTCCGCCGGTCGGTGCCCGGGGCAGGGCGGCAGCCGCCCGTCACACCGTGCTGGTCGCCAGGACCTTCGCCGGCCTGGCCGGCAGACCGTGGCTCAGGTCCTCCACCAGCAGCCGTTTGGCGATCGCGTCGACCGCGACGCGCAGGTCGCTGTCCGACGGACGGCCGATGTCCTGCCCCAGCCGGTCCTCCAGCCAGGAGGCCCAGGCCCTGGTGATGACCGCGGCCTCGCGGGCACCGGCCTCCGTGTGGGACAGGAGGGAGCCGTCGCGGGTCAGGAATCCCTCGTCGACCATCCGCTCGAAGACCGGCAGCAACACCTCGGGCGGCATCCGTCGCCGCGCCGCGATGAGCCCGAGACTGGCATGACCGACCATCCGCGTGAACAGCTCGACCTGCATCACCGCCCAGGCACCCGCCACATCGAGCCGGGTGTCCGACTCCAGGATGATCCGGCGCGCGGTGTCCAGGTCCGTACTGCCGATGATCTTCCCCACGGCGGCCTCCAGCACCCGCTGGGAGTCCGCGCCGCTCGGCGAGGCGAAACCCTCGCCCATGTCGGTCGACCCGGTCCGAGCGGTGTCGCGCAGCCGGACCTGCTTGAGGAACAGGGCGACGAGGAAGCCCAGCGCGGCCACCGGCACCGTCCACAGGAACACGGTCTGGAGGGTGTCGGCGTAGGCGTCGATGATCGGGGCGGCCGTGGCCGGCGGCAGCTCGTGCACGCCGTCCGGGCTGGTAGCCGCCCTGGCGACGGTGTCTGGCTCCACCCCGCCGGTCTGCGCCGCCCGCGCCACCCCCTCGCGGAGGTTGGGCGCCAGCGCGTTGGTGTAGATCGTGCCGAAGACGGCCGTGCCGAACGAACTGCCCAGCGTGCGGAAGAAGGTCACACCGGAGGTCGCCGTGCCCAGGTCGGCGTAGTCGACGGTGTTCTGCACCGCGATCGTCAGCACCTGCATGCACAGGCCGATGCCGGTGCCCATGACGAACATGTACAGCGACTCCAGCCACGAGCCGGTGTCCGGCCCCATGAGGGACATCAGGAACAGACCGGCGCCCATCACCAGCGTGCCGACGATCGGGAAGATCCGGTACCGCCCGGTCCTGCTGACGACGCCGCCGCTGAAGACCGACGCGATGAGCAGCCCGCCCACCATCGGCAGCGTCCGCACGCCGGACACCGTGGCCGAGTCACCGTCGACGTACTGGAGATACGTCGGCAGATACGTCAGCGCGCCGAGCATCGCGAAGCCGACGATGAAGCTCAGCACCGAGCAGACGGTGAACACCGGGTTGGCGAACAGCCGCATGGGCAGCATCGGCTCGCGCGCCCGGGTCTCCACCCAGCAGAACAGGCCGAGCGCGATCACACCGCCCACGAACAGCGCGATGATCACCCCCGAACCCCACGCGTACTCGTTGCCGCCCCAACTCGTCGCCAGGATCAGCGCGCTGGCGCCGGCCGCGACGAGCGCGATGCCCAGATAGTCGATGACCGGCCGGGACACCGACTTCACGACCGGGATGGTGCGGGCGGCCGCCGCGACGACCACGATCGCGATGGGCACGTTGACGTAGAACGCCCACCGCCACGTCAGATGGTCGGTGAAGAGCCCGCCGAGCAGCGGCCCGATGACGGTGGCCACACCGAACACCGCGCCGATCGCGCCCTGGTACTTGCCGCGCTCGCGCAGCGGAATGACGTCGGCGATCAACGCCATCGACGTGACCATCAGCCCGCCGGCGCCGATGCCCTGCATCGCCCGCCAGGCGATCAACATGGACATGTTGGTGGCCAGACCGCACAGGAACGAGCCCGTGATGAACACGATCGCCGAGACCTGGAAGACCACCTTGCGGCCGAACAGATCGCCGAACTTGCCGGCCAGCACGGTCGCGACGGTCTCCGCGAGCAGGTACGAGGTGACCACCCACGACATGTGGTCCGCCCCGCCCAGGTCCGAGACGATGGTCGGCAGAGCGGTGCCGACGATGGTCTGGTCGAGGGCCGCGAGCAGCATCCCCAGCATGATCGTCACGAAGACGACGTTGCGGCGACGGGTGTCCAGCACCGGGGGCTGGGAGGCGGGCAGTGCGGTTTCCTCCACGACGGTCACGACGTCACCCTCACACCAGTGGACTACGTGCGCATGCCAGAACGCCGCACGGGTGCCCGGTGATGTGCGCGCCAGTCGTGTCAGTCGTGGGGGTGCTTTCAGCGCCCGGCGTCCGCACCCCGCAACCGGGGCGCCCGCGCCCCCGCGTCCACCGGCCGGCCCTCCCGCTCCACGTCCTCGGCCAGCTCCCGTGCCCAGGCGGCGACGCCTGCGACGTCGATCCCGTGTGGCGTCGCCTCCCCGGAGCCGGACGCCCACGCCTCGGCCGCGCCCGCACCGCGCCGCAGCAGGCGCACTCCGCCCGTGAGGTTGCCGCGGGCGGTGTGCGTCAGGCCCACGGCGAGCTGGGCGAGCCCGCGCCACAGTTCCCGCTCCGTGTCGGGGCCCGACTTCCAGGCGTCCTCGAAGACCTCGTGCGCGTGGAACGGCTTCCCCTCGTCCAGCAGCCGCTGCGCCTCGGCGACGGTCTCCCCCGGGGTGCGGACGACGCCCTCGGGCTGCCGCGGCACCCCCGGCGCGTCGTACGGCAGGGGCCGGCCGAGACCGTCCCGCGGCCGGGCGTTGCGCGCCCGCCCCTCGCTGTCGCGGTCGCGTGCGCCGGCCGGCCGTCCCGTGCTTTCCTCACTGCCTGTGCTGCCCATACGCCGATTGTCCCGCCCGGGCCGTTTTCGGCGCGGCCAGGGGTGTGCGGTAAAGTGCTGTTCGCGCGATCACGCGGTTCACCGCGGTGTGCGCGCACCGGGACGTGGCGCAGCTTGGTAGCGCACTTGACTGGGGGTCAAGGGGTCGCAGGTTCAAATCCTGTCGTCCCGACGGTGCGGAAGGCCTCCGCAGGCGATTGCCTGCGGAGGCCTTTTCCTATGGGCCGGGGGAGAAGGCGATCAAGGCATCCGGTGTCCGTAGAGCCAGTCCAGCCGGCGGTGGTACATGCGGGGAGCAAGTTTCCCCAGGAACCACAGGGGCAGGTGGGCGAAGGTGCTTCCCTGGTGGAACCGCTGCCCGTTCTGGCGTGATCCGGCCTGGACGCGTGCGGTACGCGGTCGCCGCGTGGCGGAGTAGGAGAGCAGCGCCCGGGGCACGTCGTCGGTGCCTTCGAGCCGGTGGGCGAGCACCTGTGCGTCCTCGATGGCCATGGTGGCACCCTGGGCCAGGTACGGCAGCATGGGATGGCACGCGTCACCGAGGAGCGCGACGCGTCCGTCGGTCCAGGTCTCGAGGGGCTCGCGGTCGAACAACGCCCAGCGGTAGTGGGCGTCCGCCTCCCGGAGGGTGGTGGTGACCGTGGGGTGCCAGCCCCCGAAATCCGCCAGCGCGTCCTGCCGTGTGCCGCGCTCGGTCCAGGACTCTCCCCGCCACTCGTCGCGCTCCACGACCGCCACGAGATTGGCCAGTGCCCCGCCCCGGAGCCGGTAGGTGATCGCGTGACGCCGGTCACCAACCCAGAGGCACGCGGTGGGCGGGGGCACGTCACGCCCCAGACGCTCGACCGGGACCGTGACCCGCCAGGCGACATGGCCGGTGAACCGGGGCTCGCCCGCCCCCAGCATCTGACTGCGGATCACCGAGTGGATGCCGTCGGCACCGACGAGCAGGCTGCCGCTGACGCGCCTGCCCGAGTCGAGCAGTGCCGTGACCTCCTCGGGGCTCTGCTCGTAGCTCTTCACCGCCGACCCGGTGTGGAGCGTGATGTCCAGGCCACTGCCGACCGTCCCGGTGAGGAGGGCGTCGATCAGGTCCGCACGGTGGACGTGCAGATAGGGGGTGCCCCACCGCCGTACGGCGGTCTCGGCGAGTTCGATGCGGAACACCTGCCGACCGGAACGGCCGAGCCGCATCTCGACGGCCTCGGGACGGAACGTCGTGGGCAGCAGCCCCTCCAGCACACCGAGGGAGCTCAGCACGCGCACCCCGTTGGGGCTGAGCTGGATGCCCGCGCCGATCTCCCCGATGGCCGCCGCCCGCTCCAGCACGGTCACGCGCCACCCGGCACGGCCGAGGGCGAGCGCGGTGGCCAGTCCGCCGATACCGGCGCCGACGACGAGTGCGTGTCTGTTGTTCCGGCCGGTTTGCATGGGTCCTCCCCCGTGAGGCGAATCGGAGCGCCGTGGCCCACAGGCCTGCCCGCAGAGGCCGCGACACCGGCCTCCCACTGTCTCCCGGCTCACCGGGCGACGGGCAGTCGCAGACGCGTCACCTCCCGTGTCCGACACCCGTGCCGATCCGGAACGTGCGGCACCGGGCGGTCCCGGATGGTAGAAGCGGGCATGACCACTTCGCTCTTCTCCTCCCGCCCGGCCGGTGCCCGATGACCGCCGGCATCGACACCCCCGACCGCAGGGGCCGCACCGGACTCGACCGGACCGGCCGGGACCTGACCGGCAACCCCCGCGTCAAGGTGCGGGACGTGAAGCTCCTGTCCAGCCACTGGTACGTCGAGCGGACCACGACCTTCGACTTCCGGCACGCCGACGGCACCTGGAGCACCCAGGAACGCGAGACACACGACCGCGGCAACGGGGCCACCATGCTGCTGTACGACACCGAACGCGAAACCGTGCTGCTCACCCGCCAGTTCCGCTTCCCGGTGTACGTCAACGGGCACCCCGACGGCATGCTCGTGGAGACCCCGGGCGGCCTGCTCGACGACGATGACGAGCACCCGGAGATCGCGGTGCGGCGCGAGGTCGTGGAGGAGACCGGCCACACCATCGGTGAGGTCCGGCACGTCTTCGACGTCTACATGAGCCCCGGCTCGGTCACCGAGCGCGTCAGCTTCTACGCCGCCGCCTACGGCCCGTCGACCCGAACTCACGAGGGCGGCGGTCTGGACGAGGAGGGCGAGGACATCGAGATCCTGGAGCTGCCCTTCCGCAGGGCCCTGGAGATGATCCGCACCGGGGAGATCGCCGACGCGAAGACCATCATGCTGCTGCAGTGGGCGGCGCTGGAGGGACCGTTCGCCAACTGACCCGTGCGAGCCTTGACTTGAAGTGCGCTTCAAGATGAAGACTGCCGTTCGTGCCCCGAACCCCGGGCGCGCACGGGAGGAGCAGCCATGAAGTACCGCACGATCGGCACGGATCCGCAGACCCGCCGCGAGGTGAGCGTCCTCGCGCTCGGCGCGATGCTGTTCGGTTCGGTGACGGACGAGAAGACGTCCTTCGCCGTCCTCGACCGCTACGTCGAAGCCGGCGGGAACTTCATCGACACGTCCGACAACTACGCCTTCTGGGTCGACGGCGGCCGGGGCGGCCAGAGCGAGGAACTCCTCGGCCGCTGGCGGCGCAGCCGCGGCATCGGCGACGAGATCGTCATCGCGACCAAGCTCGGCGCCCGCCCCCTGGCCCCCGGCACCAGCTACGTCGACAACGCCGAGGGTCTGTCGGCGAAGGTGATCCGCGAGTCCGCCGAACGCAGTCGCGAGCGGCTCGGCCTGGCGAAGCTGGACCTGCTGTACGCCCACATCGAGGACCACGAGGTCCCGCTCCAGGAGACCGTCGAGGGCTTCGCCGCCCTGGTCGCCGAGGGCACCGTCGGACTGCTCGGCGTGAGCAACCACGCCGCCTGGCGCGTGGAGCGGGCCCGCGCCCTCGCCGCCGCGGCCGGACTGCCCGGCTACGAGGTGCTCCAGTACGCGCACAGCCACCTGCGCCCCCGCAGCGACGTACCCGAGAGCCTGTTCCCGGACGGCAGCCTCGGCCACGCCGGCCCCGACCTGCTGAGCTACCTGCGGGCCGAGCCGGGACTGACCCTGGTCGCCTACTCGCCGCTGCTGAAGGGCGCCTACACCCGCCCGGACCGGCTGCCCGCGGACTTCGACCACCCCGGCACCCCGGCCAGGCTGGCGGCGCTGCGGGAGGTGGCCCGGGAGACCGGGGCGACCGTCAACCAGGTCGTGCTGGCCTGGCAGATCGGCGGTGAGCTGCCGATCGTCCCGCTGGCCGGGGTCTCCTCGGTGGCCCAGCTGGAGGAGAACCTCGCCGCGGTGGACCTGGAACTGACCGCCGGGCAGCGGGCCAGGCTCGACGCGGCCCACTGAGCTCGTGGGACCGTGGAGGGAACCGGACACCCGGACCTCCGGAAGGAGCACCGGCCATGACCACCCACCCGGCCCACCCCGCCGCCCGGTCGATCAGGACCACCCCCGAAGGCCTCATGTGGGAGCCCAGCGAGCGCTGGGTGCGCGGCCGCAAGGGCGACATCACCGTCGTCGACAGCCGGCACCCCGTCCTCGTCTGGGAACCCCACCTGCCCGTGCCGCAGTACGCCTTTCCGCACGAGGAGGTCCGCACCGACCTCCTCCGCCCGGCGCAGAACCCGCCCACCGGCAAGCACAGCGGCTCCCGGATCTTCTACGACCTCGACGCCGACGGCGAGGTGCGCGCGAACGCGGCCTGGACGTTCCCCGCCGACGACCTGGCCGGCCACATCGCCTTCGAGTGGTTCCTGCGCACCGACACGGGCCTCGACCACTGGTACGAGGAGGAGGAAGAGATCTTCATCCACCCCCGTGACCCGCACAAACGCGTCGACGCGCTGCCCAGCAGCCGCCATGTCCGCGTCGAGATCGACGGCCGGGTCGTCGCGGACACTCACGCCCCCGTCCTGCTCTTCGAGACGTCCCTGCCGACCCGGTACTACCTCCCCCGCGAGGACGTCCGCCTGGACCTGTTCGACGCCACCGACCACAGCACCGGATGCCCCTACAAGGGCACCGCCGAGTACTGGTCCTGGCACGGCGAGGGCGATGTGCCGCCCAACATCGTCTGGAGCTACCCCGAGCCGCTGCCCGCCGTGGCGGCGATCCAGGGACGCGTCGCCTTCTTCAACGAGGCCGTCGACATCACGCTGGACGGCGAACGCCTGGAGCGCCCGGACACGCCGTTCAGCCGGATGCTGCGGAAGGGGGACCGCTAGCAGCGGCACCGTCGAAGGACAGGGCCTCGACCAGCGGGGGCCCGGTCAAGGCCTGACCAGCAACTGGAAGTCGAACGTGTACCGCGACGCGCGGTAGATGTGCGTGCCGTACTCGACCGCACGGCCGGTGTCGTCGTACGCCGTGCGCTGCATGGTGAGCAGCGCCGCCCCCTCCTCCTCGTCCAGGCGCGCGGCCTCCTCCGCCGTGGCCGCGCGGGCGCCGACGCGCTGCCGGGCGCTGTGCAGGGTGATGCCCGCCGAGCGCATCATCCGGTACAGGCCCGTCGACTCCAGGCGGGTGTCGTCGAGGGGCACGAGAGACGCCGGCAGGTAGTTGCACAGCAGGGCCACCGGCTGGCCGTGGGTGCGGCGCAGCCGGTCCAGGACGGTGACCTCGCTGCCTTCCGCGACGCCGAGCGCCGCCGCCACGTCGCAGGAGGCCGGGACGACCTCGTTGCGCACGACCTGGGTGGTGGGTCCCTGCCCGGCCTCCTCCAGGTCGTCGTAGAGGCTGCTCAGCTCCAGGGGGCGCTTGACCTGGCTGTGCACCACCTGTGTTCCGACCCCGCGCCGCCTGACCAGCAGCCCCTTGTCGACGAGGGACTGGATGGCCTGGCGGACCGTGGGGCGGGACAGGCCGAGGCGCACCGAGAGGTCGACCTCGTTGCCCAGGAGGTTGCCCGGGGCGAGGACCCCGTGCTCGATCGCCGACTCCAGCTGCTGTGCGAGCTGGTAGTACAGCGGCACGGGACTGCCCCGGTCCAGGGCGAAGTCCAGCGCGCTGAGCGCGGGGACTGTGGCGGTGCGGGCCCGGTCACCGGTCCTCGCCATGGATTACCCCCCATCGGTGTGCCACGGATTGCCCCCCTCGGCGTCAGGAGTTGCTCGGGAAGCCGAGGTTGATGCCGCCCGCGTCGGCCGGGTCCGGCCAGCGGGTGGTGATGACCTTGCCCTGGGTGTAGAAGGCGATGCCGTCGTTGCCGTAGACGTGCAGGTCGCCGAAGAGCGAGTCCTTCCAGCCGCCGAAGGAGTGGTAGCCGACGGGGACCGGGATGGGGACGTTGACGCCGACCATGCCGGCCTTGACCTCCAGCTGGAAGCGGCGGGCGGCGCCACCGTCCCGGGTGAAGATCGCGGTGCCGTTGCCCCAGCGGGAGTCGTTGATCAGCTTGATGGCCTCTTCGTACGTGTCCGCGCGGACCACGCACAGCACCGGGCCGAAGATCTCGTCGCGGTACGCGTCCGCCGTCAGCGGCACCCGGTCCAGGAGGGAGACGCCGAGGAAGAAGCCGTCCTCGTGGCCGTCGACCGAGAAGCCCGTGCCGTCGACCACGACCTCTGCGCCCTGCTCGGCGGCCGACGACACGTAGGACGCCACCTTGTCGCGGTGCTCCCGGGTGATCAGCGGGCCCATCTCGGACGCCGGGTCGTCGCCGGGGCCGATCTGCAGGTTCTTCGCCCGCTCGGCGATCTTGCCGACCAGCTCGTCACCGGTGTCACCGACCGCGACCACGACCGACACGGCCATGCAGCGCTCGCCCGCCGAACCGTACGCCGCGTTGATGGCCTGGTCGGCGGCGTGGTCCAGATCGGCGTCGGGCAGGACCAGCATGTGGTTCTTGGCGCCGCCCAGGGCCTGCACCCGCTTGCCGTGCTCGACGGCCTTGAGCTGGATGTACTTGGCGATCGGGGTCGAGCCGACGAAGGAGACCGCCTCGATGTCCGGGTGCTCCAGGATGCGGTCCACGGCCGTCTTGTCGCCCTGCACGACGTTCAGGACGCCGTCCGGCAGGCCCGCTTCGGAGGCCAGCTCGGCCAGGCGGAAGGAGGCCGACGGGTCCTTCTCCGACGGCTTCAGCACGAACGTGTTGCCGCACGCGATGGCCAGCGGGAACATCCACATCGGCACCATCGCCGGGAAGTTGAACGGGGTGATGCCCGCGACCACGCCCAGCGGCTGGCGGATCGAGGCGACATCGACCCTGGTGGAGACCTGCGTGGACAGCTCGCCCTTGAGCTGGACGCTGATCCCGCACGCGAGCTCCACGATCTCCATGCCGCGCGCGACCTCGCCGAGCGCGTCGGAGTGCACCTTGCCGTGCTCGGCGGTGATCAGCTCGGCGATCTCGTCGCGGTGGGCGTCCAGCAGCTCGCGGTACTTGAACAGGACCGCCGTGCGCTTGGCGAGCGAGGACTCCCCCCAGGACTCGAAAGCGGCCTTGGCGGAGGCGACGGCGGCGTCCACCTCGTCGACGGCCGCGAACGCGACCTGCTTCTCCTGGGCGCCGGTGGCCGGGTTGTAGACGGGGCCGAAGCGGCCGGAGGTGCCCTCGACGGGCTTGCCGTCGATCCAGTGGGTGATGGTCTTCATGGTGCGCAAGGGCCTTTCGTGGAGCCTGATTTCACGGGGAGTTCGAGGGGACTTCGCGGATGTTCAGAGGTGGCGACGGCGTCCGGCGACCTGCCGGTCGTAGCGCTCGCGGGCCTCGACGGCGGCCTCGCGGGAGGCGGTCTCGGCCACCGGCACGTCCCACCAGGCCTCGGCCGGGGGAGCGGTCGGGGCCGGGTCGGTCTCGACGTACACGCAGGTCGGCCGGTCGGAGGCACGGGCCGTGGCCAGTGCCTCGCGCAGCTCTCGCACCGTCTTGGCGCGCAGGACGTCCATGCCGAGGCTGGCAGCGTTGGCGGCCAGGTCGACGGGGAGCGGGGCACCGGTGAAGGTGCCGTCGGCGGCCCGGAAGCGGTAGGCGGTGCCGAACCGCTCGCCGCCCGTCTCCTCCGACAGGCCGCCGATGGAGGCGTAGCCGTGGTTCTGGATGAGGACGATGTTGAGCGGCAGCCCCTCCTGGACGGCCGTGACGATCTCCGTCGGCATCATCAGGTAGGTGCCGTCCCCGACCAGCGCCCACACCGGCGTACCGGGAGCGGCCTGCTGGACGCCGATGCCGGCCGGGATCTCGTAGCCCATGCAGGAGTAGCCGTACTCCAGGTGGTACTGGCGCGGGCTGCGGGAGCGCCACAGCTTGTGCAGGTCGCCGGGGAGCGAGCCGGCCGCGTTGATCACCACGTCGTCGTCGCCGACGGCCGCGTCCAGCGCGCCGAGCACCTGCGTCTGGGTCGGGACCGCGCTCTCGTCGTCGGCGCGGTAGGCGGCCTCGACGACCTCGTCCCAGCGCTCCTTGCCGGCGCGGTACGCGGCCTCGTACGCCTCGCTCACCCGGTGGCCGGAGAGCGCCTCCAGCAGCCTTTCGAGGCCCGACCTCGCGTCGCACACCAGCGTGCTCGCGGCCAGCTTGTGCGCGTCGAAGGCGGTGATGTTGAGGTTGAGGAACCGCACGTCCGGGTTTTGGAAGAGCGTTCCGGAAGCCGTGGTGAAGTCCGTGTAGCGGGTGCCCACGCCGATGACGAGGTCCGCGGTGCGGGCGAGGTCGTCGCTGACGGCCGTGCCGGTGTGGCCGATGCCGCCGAGGTCGGCGGGGTGGTCGTGGCGGAGTGATCCCTTGCCCGCCTGGGTCGAGGCGACGGGGATGCCGGTGGCGTCCACGAACGCCTTCAGCGCCGCCTCGGCCTCGCTGTGGTGGACGCCGCCGCCCGCGACGATCAGCGGCCGCCCGGCCGACCGGATCGCCTCGACGGCCGCCGTCAGCTCCACCGGGTCCGGCGCGGGACGCCGTACGTACCAGACGCGCTCGGCGAAGAACTCCTCCGGCCAGTCGTACGCCTCCGCCTGCACGTCCTGGGGCAGGGCCAGGGTGACGGCGCCGGTCTCGGCCGGGTCGGCCAGCACGCGCATGGCCTGGAGCGCCGACGGGATCAGCGCCTCGGGGCGGGTGATCCGGTCGAAGTACCTGGACACCGGGCGCAGGGTGTCGTTGACCGACACGTCGGCCTCGACCGGGTGCTCAAGCTGCTGGAGCAGGGGGTCGGCGGAGTGCGTGGCGAAGTAGTCGCCGGGCAGCAGCAGCACCGGCAGCCGGTTGATCGTCGCCAGGGCGGCACCGGTGACCAGGTTGGTGGCGCCCGGCCCGATCGAGGTCGTCACGGCCTGGGCGGACAGGCGGTTGAGCTGCCGGGCGTAGCCGACGGCCGCGTGCACCATCGACTGCTCGTTGCGGCCCTGGTGGAACGGCATGACGTCCTCGCCCGCCTCCAGGAGGGCCTGGCCGACACCCGCCACGTTGCCGTGGCCGAAGATCCCCCAGGTCCCGGCGATCAGCCGGCGGCGCACGCCGTCCCGCTCGGTGTACTGGGCGGACAGGAACCGCACCAGGGCCTGGGCGGTCGTCAGTCGGCGGGTGGGGGCGCTCATGCGGAGGTCTCCGGGGCGGTGTAGAGGGGGAGTCGGGGATCGACCGGCTGGTCCGGCCAGGTGTCGCGGACCCAGGCGTGGTCGGGGTGGTCGCAGATCAGCCAGGCGCGCTCGGCCTCCGGGCCCGCCATGACGTTGAGGTAGTACATGTGGTGGCCCGGCGTGGCCATCGACGGCCCGTGCCAGCCGTCCGGGATCAGGACGACGTCGCCGTCGCGGACCTCGGCCAGGACATCGGTGTCGCGGCCCGGGCCGGACGGGGAGACGCGCTGGTAGCCGAGGCCGGGGATGCCGTCGTGACCGGCGAACTCGAAGTAGTAGATCTCCTCCAGCACGGACTCCTCGCCCGGCCGGTGCTCGTCGTGCTTGTGCGGCGGGAACGACGACCAGTTGCCGCCCGGGGTGATCACCTCGACCGCGATGAGCTTGTCGCACTCGAACACGCCCGCCGCGCCGAAGTTGTTGACCTGCCGGGAGCAGTTGCCGGTGCCCCGCAGCTCCACGGGCACCTCGGAGGCGGGGCCGTAGCGGGCGGGCAGCCGGCGGGTGCAGCGCGCGCCGGTCAGCGCGAAGCGGCCGCCGGCGGCGGAGGTCACGGTCGCCCGGGCGTCGCGCGGCACGTACGCGAAGTCGCTGACGCCGCTGAACACGTCCCGGCGGCCCCGGAGTTCGAAGGTGTCCTGGCCGAAGTCGTCCGTCGTGGCGACCGTGCAGCCGCCGCTCAGCGGGACGACGATCCACTCGCTGTCGCCGGCCTCGAAGGAGTGCGTGCCGCCCGGCGGCAGCTCCAGGATCCGCAGGCTGGAGTGGTCCCAGCCGGCCTTCTCGGGCGTGACGTCGACGATGTAGGGGCCGCCGAGGGCCTTACCCGCGGGAAGGTGATACGTCATCGTGTGCCTTTCGGGTCACAACAGGCCGACAGAGCGACTCACAACAGACCGACGGCCGTGTCCACTGCCTCTTCCACGCTGCCCCCGGCCGGGTAGAGCAGCGAGCGCCCGACCACCAGACCCTGCACGGTGGGCAGGCGCAGGGCCTTGCGCCAGCGTTCGTACGCGCCCTCCTGGTCGCCGCCCACCTCGCCGCCGAGCAGCACGACGGGGAGCGTGGAGGTCTCCAGGACCTGGGCCATGTCGTCCGGGTCGTCGGTGACGGGCAGCTTCAGCCAGGTGTAGGCGGAGGTGCCGCCCAGCCCCGAGGAGATCGCGATGGACCGGGTGACGGCCTCGGCGGACAGGTCGTTGCGCACCGTGCCGTCGACCCGCTGGGATATGAACGGCTCGACGAACAGGGGCAGTTGCCGGGCCGCCATGGCGTCGATCGCCCGCGCGGTGGACTCCAGGGTGGTGAGCGAACCCGGGTCGTCGTAGTCGATGCGGACCAGGAGCTTGCCCGCGTCGAAGCGGAGCCGGGCGATGTCCTCGGCGCGGTGGCCGGTGAAACGGTCGTCCATCTCGAACGTGGCGCCGGCGAGGCCGCCGCGGTTCATCGAGCCCATGACGACCTTGTTCTCCAGCACCCCGAGCAGGAGCAGGTCCTCCAGGATGTCGGCCGTGGCGAGCACCCCGTCGACCCCGGGCCTCGACAGCGCGACGCAGAGCCGTTCCAGCAGATCGGCGCGGTTGGCCATGGCCAGGCGCCGGTCACCGACCCCGAGGGCGCCGCGCGCCGGGTGGTCGGCGGCCACGATCATCAGCCGGCCGCTGTCGCCGATCAGCGGCCGGCGCACCCGGCGGGCGGCCGCCTCGGCGACGGCCTCGGGATTCCGGGCCCGGACCGTGGTGAGGTCGGGGATGCCGATGTTCAATGCAGGCTCCGTTCAGTGACTCGTGCTCGGCGACGACACCCCGGCGAGGAGGTCCTCGACCTCGGACTCGGCGGGCATCGCGGAGGAGCAGGCGAGGCGTGAGGCGACGAGGGCACCGGCGGCGTTGGCGTGCCGCATGGTCTTCTCCAGGTCCCAGCCGGCGAGCAGGCCGTGGCAGAGGGAACCGCCGAAGGCGTCCCCCGCGCCCAGGCCGTTGACCACCTCGACGGGCACCGGCGGCACCTCGGCCCGGGTGCCGTCGCGGTGCACGGCCAGGACGCCCTTGGGGCCCTGCTTGACGACGGCCAGTTCCACGCCCGCCTCCAGCAGCGCGTCGGCGCAGGCCTGCGGCTCGCGCACGCCGGTGGCGATCTCGCACTCGTCGAGGTTGCCGACCGCGACGGTGGCGTGGCGCAGCGCCTCGCGGTAGTACGGGCGGGCCTCCTCGGGGTCGGCCCAGAACATCGGCCGCCAGTCGAGGTCGAAGACGGTGATGCCCGCCTTGTCGCGGGCCTTGAGGGCGGCGAGCGTGGCGGAGCGGCTCGGCTCCTCGCTCAGGCCGGTCCCGGTGATCCAGAAGATCCTCGCCCCGCGGATCGCGAAGAAGTCCAGCTCGTCGGTGTGGATCTCCAGGTCGGGAGCCTTGGGGCGGCGGTAGAAGTACAGCGGGAAGTCGTCCGGCGGGAAGATCTCGCAGAACGTGATCGGCGTCGGGTACGCGTCGACCGGGGTGACCCAGCGGTCGTCGACGCCGAAGGACCTCAGCTCCTCGTGCAGGTAGGTGCCGAAGGGGTCGTTGCCGGTCCGGGTGATGACCGCCGTGCGGCGTCCGAGGCGCGCCGCGGCGACCGCCACATTGGCCGCCGAACCTCCCAGAAATTTCCCGAACGTCTCCACCTGGGGCAGCGGGACGCCGGTCTGGAGGGGATAGAGGTCGACCCCGATGCGGCCCATCGTGATCAAGTCGAAATACTGGGCTGGCCCGGCCATGCGCGACCTCCTCGGGAAGCTGGGGATGCGGGTCCGGGGCCCTCCTGACACCGTGGGGCGTGGGTGACCTGGGACCTGCCGCTTAACAGGTGTAGGTGCCGGAGCAGGGCCCTGTCAATAGTTTGTACTTACATTCGGACCTGCTTGTGAAATGATGTCTTAACAAAGTATTGACAGCGGGCGCGGCAGGGACTTGTATCCCGTGGCATCGCAACAGTGTGTTTGCGGCATCATGATCCGGACTCCGTAAGGCTCCGGGACCACGGATCCCTCGTGATCCCCTCCTTTCCCCCGCAGTAGCACAGTGAGGTGCCAGGAAAGATGGACCGCTCTTCTCACCCCCGCTCCCGCAGAATCGCGCCGGTTGTCGCCGTTGCCGCGGCAGCGGCCCTGACCCTCGCCGGCTGCTCCAGCAGTTCCGGGGGCAAGAAGTCCGAGGAAGGCGCCGCGAACGCCTCCGCCGGCAAGGCGACCACGCCCCGCATGACCGTCGCCCTCGTCACCCACCAGGCGCCCGGTGACACCTTCTGGGACACCGTCCGCAAGGGCGCCGAGGCCGCCGCCGCCAAGGACAACATCAAGCTCGTCTACTCCGCCGACCCGAACGCGGGCAACCAGGCCAACCTGGTCCAGAACGCGATCGACCAGAAGGTCGACGGCATCGCCGTCACCCTCGCCAAGCCGGACGCCCTCAAGGGCGTCATAGGCAAGGCCGAGAAGTCCGGCATACCCGTGGTCGGACTCAACTCCGGCCTGAGCGACTGGAAGAAGCTCAACCTGCTGGAGTTCTTCGGCCAGGACGAGTCCGTCGCGGGCGAGGCCTTCGGCAAGAAGCTCAACGAGGTCGGCGCCAAGAAGGTCCTCTGCGTCATGCAGGAGCAGGGCAACGTCGGCCTGACGCAGCGCTGCGACGGCGTGGCCAAGACCTTCGAGGGCAAGGTCGACCCGCAGAACGTCAACGGCACCGACATGCCGTCCGTGAAGTCGACGATCACCGCCAAGCTGAAGCAGGACCCGTCCATCGACTACGTCGTCACCCTCGGCGCCCCCTTCGCGCTGACCGCGGTGCAGTCGGTCTCCGACGCCGGCAGCAAGGCGAAGATCGCCACCTTCGACCTGAACAAGGACCTGATCAAGTCCATCAAGGCCGGCGACATCCAGTTCGCCGTCGACCAGCAGCCCTACCTCCAGGGCTACCTGGCCGTCGACGGCCTGTGGCTCTACAAGAACAACGGCAACTACAGCGGCGGCGGCGAGCAGCCCGTGCTGACCGGCCCGGCCTTCGTCGACAAGTCCAACGTCGACAAGATCGGGGAGTTCGCCGCGAAGGGCACCCGGTGATGAGCATGACCCAACAGGCTGCGCCGGCGGTGGACACACCGCCGGCCCCCGGCCCCAAGCAGTCCGACGGCCGGACTCGGCAGCGCCCGATGGCGCTGCGGCTGCTGGCCCGGCCCGAGGTCGGCGTCTTCCTCGGCGCCGTCGCCGTGCTCGTGTTCTTCCTGTTCGCGGCACCGCCGGTGCGCGACGGCAGCTCGATGGCCAACATCCTGTACCAGTCGTCGACCATCGGGATCATGGCACTGCCGGTGGCCCTGCTGATGATCGGCGGCGAGTTCGACCTGTCGGCCGGTGTCGCCGTGGTCACCTCGGCGCTCACCGCGTCGATGCTCAGCTACCAGCTGACCATGAACGTCTGGGTCGGCGTGATCGTCGCCCTCCTGGTGTCGCTCGCCATCGGGGCGTTCAACGGCTGGCTGCTGGTCAAGACGGGGTTGCCCAGCTTCCTGGTCACCCTCGGCACCTTCCTGATCCTCCAGGGCGTGAACCTCGCCGTGACCAAGCTGGTCACCGGCAACGTCGCCACCGACGACATCAGCGACATGGACGGCTTCACCCAGGCGCAGAAGCTCTTCGCCTCGACGTTCACCGTCGGAGGGGTCAACGTCAAGATCACCGTCGTGTGGTGGCTGGTCTTCGCGGCCCTGGCCACCTGGGTGCTGCTGCGCACCAAGTACGGCAACTGGATCTTCGCGGTCGGCGGAAACAAGCACTCCGCCCGGGCCGTCGGTGTCCCGGTGACCTTCACCAAGATCTCCCTGTTCATGCTGGTCGGCTTCGGCGCCTGGTTCGTCGGCATGCACCAGCTGTTCTCCTTCAACACCGTGCAGTCCGGCGAGGGCGTGGGCCAGGAGCTCATCTACATCGCCGCGGCCGTAATCGGCGGCTGTCTGCTCACCGGCGGCTACGGCTCCGCGATCGGCCCGGTCTTCGGCGCCTTCATGTTCGGCATGGTGCAGCAGGGCATCGTCTACGCCGGCTGGAACCCGGACTGGTTCAAGGCCTTCCTCGGCGTGATGCTCCTCGGCGCCGTCCTCATCAATCTGTGGGTCCAGCGCACGGCGACCCGGAGGTGACCGCAATGACCAGCAACGAAACCGGCACCCACGGTGCCGTCCTCCAGGACACGCCGCCCGAGACGGACCGACCCCTCGTCGAGCTCCGCGGCGCGGGCAAGTCCTACGGCAACATCCGCGCCCTGCACGGCGTCGACCTGAAGGTCTTCCCCAACCAGGTCACCTGCGTCCTCGGTGACAACGGCGCCGGCAAGTCCACCCTCATCAAGATCGTCTCGGGTCTGCACCAGCACACCGAGGGCGAGTTCCTCGTCGACGGCGAACCGGTGCGCTTCTCCACCCCGCGCGAGGCCCTCGACAAGGGCATCGCCACGGTGTACCAGGACCTCGCCGTCGTCCCGCTGATGCCGGTGTGGCGCAACTTCTTCCTCGGCTCCGAGATGACCAAGGGCCCCTGGCCCGTCCGCCGTCTCGACATCGAGAAGATGAAGAAGACCGCCGACGAGGAACTGCGCAACATGGGCATCGTCCTCGACGACATGGAGCAGCCCATCGGCACGCTCTCCGGCGGCCAGCGGCAGTGCGTCGCGATCGCCCGCGCCGTCTACTTCGGCGCCCGCGTCCTCATCCTGGACGAGCCGACCGCCGCCCTCGGCGTCAAGCAGTCCGGTGTCGTGCTGAAGTACATCGCCGCCGCCCGCGAGAAGGGCCTGGGCGTCATCTTCATCACCCACAACCCGCACCACGCCTACATGGTCGGCGACCACTTCAGCGTGCTGCGCCTCGGCACCATGGAACTGTCCGCCTCCCGCAGCGAGGTCAGCCTCGAGGAGCTGACCAACCACATGGCCGGCGGAACCGAACTGGCCTCCCTCAAGCACGAGTTGGCGCAGGTACGCGGCGTCGACGTCGAAGAGCTCCCCGAGGCGGGAGACCTCACCGCCCCCGTAGCCTCGTCTTCGGAAGGAAAGTCCTGACATGGCCCTCGCGCTCGACCGCATACGGGTCGGCTCCGCCCCCGACTCCTGGGGCGTCTGGTTCCCCGACGACCCGCAGCAGGTGCCCTGGGTGCGCTTCCTCGACGAGGTCGCCGAAGCCGGCTACTCGTGGATCGAACTCGGCCCGTACGGCTACCTGCCGACCGACCCGGCCCGGCTCACCGACGAGGTGACGAAGCGGAACCTGAAGGTCTCCGCCGGCACGATCTTCTGCGGCCTGCACCGCGGCCCGTCCGAGTGGGACTCCACCTGGGAGCAGGTCAGCAACGTGGCCGCGCTCACCCAGGCGATGAACGCCAAGCACCTGGTCGTCATCCCGTCCTTCTGGCGGGACGACAAGACCGCCGAGATCCTGGAGCCGCCGGAGCTCACCACCGAGCAGTGGCGCAACCTCACCACGGGCATGGAGCGCCTCGGCCGCGAGGTGAAGGACAAGTACGGTCTGGACATCGTCGTCCACCCGCACGCCGACACCCACATCGACACCGAGGAGCACGTCGAGCAGTTCCTCGACTCCACCGACTCCGACGCGGTCAACCTCTGCCTGGACACCGGGCACTACGCCTACTGCGGCGGCGACAGCGTCAAGCTGATCGAGACGTACGGCGAGCGCATCGGCTATCTGCACCTCAAGCAGGTCGACCCGGACATCCTCGCCGACGTGGTCAAGAACGAGGTGCCGTTCGGCCCCGCCGTGGCGCGCGGAGTCATGTGCGAACCGCCCGCCGGTGTGCCCGAGCTGGGTCCGGTGCTCACGGCAGCACAGAAGCTTGGCGTGGACCTGTTCGCCATCGTCGAGCAGGACATGTACCCCTGCGAGCCGGACAAGCCGCTGCCGATCGCGGTGCGCACCCGCAAGTTCCTGAGGTCCTGCGGCGCCTGACGACCCGAAAGGACGGCCATGGCTGAGCGCGCCACCCTGGGAGTCGCGGTCATCGGTACCGGAAGGATGGGCGCGGACCACGTGCGCCGCCTCCACGAAGTCACCAGCGGAGCACGGGTGGTGGCCGTCGCGGACGTCGACGCGGAACGCGCGAAGGCCGTCGCCGCCCGCGTCGACGGCTGCAGCGCCCACACCGACCCGGCCGCCGCGCTGGCGGCCCCCGACGTCGACGCCGTCCTGATCGCCTCCCCGGGCCCGGCCCACGAGGCCACGCTGCTCGCCGCCTTCGAGCGCGACCTGCCCGTCCTGTGCGAGAAGCCGCTCACCCCCGACGCGGCCTCCGCCCTGCGCGTCCTCGAAGCCGAACTGCGCCTCGGCCACCGCCGTGTCCAGGTCGGCTTCATGCGCCGCTACGACCCCGAGTACGCCAAGCTGAAGGCCCTGCTGACGACGGGTCAGCTAGGCCGTCCGCTGATGGTGCACAACCGGCACCGCAACGTCGCCAGTCCGCCCTTCTTCACCAGCTCCATGCTCATCAGCGACTCCGTCGCCCACGAGGCCGACGCCACCCGCTGGCTGCTGGACCACGAGATCACGGCGGTCACGGTGCTGCGCCCGGCCCCGTCCGCCAACGCCCCCGACGGGCTGCGCGATCCGCAGTTCGTCGTCTTCGAGACCGACGGCGGCGCCCTGTCCGACGTGGAGATCTTCGTCAACTGCGGCTTCGGCTACCAGGTGCAGGCGGAGGTGGTCTGCGAACGCGGCACCGCCCGCATCGGCGACGGCCACGCCCTGGTCACCAACATGGCCGGCCGCTGGGGCGGCACCATCGCCCAGGACTGGACCGAACGCTTCGAGACGGCCTACGACCGGGAGGTCCAGACGTGGGTCGACGCCACCCGCCGCGGCGAGGTGACCGGCCCGAGCGTCTGGGACGGCTACGCCGCCGCCGCGGTGTGCGAGGCGGGGGTGCGGGCGCTGGAGGACGGCGGCCGGGTCGAGGTCGAACTGGTCGAGAAACCCGCGCTGTACGCGTGAACGGGCCGAGCGGGCCGGGGACGCGCCCCCGGCCCGCTCGGCGTGTTCTCAGATCCTGGTACGGGGCCGGGGCTCGAACCCGGCCGCGCGGTAGCAGTCGTCGATGAGCGCCATCGTCGTCACCGCGTCGTCCGCGTCCAGCGGCAGCGCCGCACCGTCCCGCACCCGGGCGGCGAACGCCTCCAACTGGTACGTGTACGACGAGCGCGTCCCGAGGTGTTCCGTGCGCTCGCCCTCCGGGGTGCGCACCACGATCCGGTCGTCCATCTGGGGCAGCACGAAGTTCGGGGCCGTCGCCTCGCCCCGGGAGCCGGTGATCCGGATGCTCATGTCCAGCCCGTCGTACGCCATGTGGCAACGGGCCGAGCCCGTCGCGCCACCGGGGAACTCCAGGTCCGCGTCCAGCCACTCGTCGACCCCGGGCGCACCCGCGCGCTCCTCGCCCCGCGCCCCGGCCAGGCGGGGCGGGCCGCCCGCCCAGGGGGCGAGCACGCGCAGCGCGTGCAGGCTGTAGCAGCCCAGGTCCATCAGGGCGCCGCCGGCCAGCGGCAGCGACCAGCGCGGGTCGGTGTCCGGCGGGGCGGCGATGGCGACCATCGCCTCCACATGCCGCAGTTCGCCGAGTTCACCCGAGTCCAGCAGCTCGTGCAGGCGGCGCGTGACCGGGTGGAAGAGGTAATGGAAGGCCTCCATGAAGACCGTCCCGGCCTTCCCCGCGGCTTCCCGTACCTCCGCCGCCTCCTGTGCGTTGCTCGCCGACGGCTTCTCCGACAGCACGTGCTTGCCCGCCGCGAGGGCGGCCAGGTTCCACGGGCCGTGCAGACCGTTGGCGAGCGGGTTGTAGACGACGTCGACCTCGGGATCGGCCACCAGCTCGGCGTACGAACCCGCCACCCGCTCCACACGGTGCCCGGCGGCGAACGCCTCGGCTCGGGCGCGGTCGCGGGCGGCCACCGCGACGAGGCGGTGGCCGGTCGCCCGGGCCGGGTCGATCAGGGAGCGTTCGGTGATCCGCGCGGCTCCCAGCACTCCTATGCGCAGGGGTTCCCGGCCCTTCTCGCTCATGCCTGCCGTACCTCCTCGATGGTCACGGGACGGTGCTCGTGCAGCGACAGTGTGCACGCATCGGCGATCCAGCCCGCCTCCAGGGCGTCCTCGATCGTGCAGGGGGAGGGGCGGGTGCCGGCGACGACCTCGGTGAACGCGGTCAGTTCGGCGCGGTAGGCCTCGGTGAAGCGGTCCATGAAGAAGTCGTGCGGGGTGCCCGCCGGGAAGGTCACGCCCGGCTCGACCGAACGCAGCGGCAGCTTGTCCTCCAGGCCGACGGCGATGGAGTCCGTGAAGCCGTGGAGCTCCATGCGGACGTCGTAACCGCGGGCGTTGTGGCGGGAGTTGGAGACCACCGCGATGGTGCCGTCGTCCAGGGTGAGGATCGCGCCGGTGGTGTCGGCGTCACCGGCCTCCTTGATGAAGTCGGCACCACGGTTGCCGCCCACGGCGTACACCTCGGTCACCTCACGGCCGGTCACCCAGCGGATGATGTCGAAGTCGTGCACCGAGCAGTCGCGGAAGATGCCGCCGGAGGCGGCGATGTACGCGGCGGGCGGGGGCGCCGGGTCGAGCGTGGTCGAGCGGACCGTGTGCAGCTTGCCCAGCTCGCCGCCCTGCACGGCGGCGCGGGCGTTGACGAAACCGGTGTCGAAGCGGCGGTTGTAGCCGATCTGGATCGGCACGCCCTTGCCCTGGACGGCCTTCAGCACCTCGACGCCCTCGCTCATGGTCTTGGCGACGGGCTTCTCGCAGAAGACGGGGATGCCGGCCTCCACCCCGGCCAGGATCAGCGCGGGGTGGGCGTCCGTCGCGGCCGCGACGACGATGCCGTCCACACCGGCGGCCAGCAGGGCCTCCGGCGAGTCCACGACCTCGGCGCCGAACCGCTCGGCGGCGGCCTTGGCGGCGTCCGCGAACGGGTCGGTGACGACGAGGGACTCGACGGCGCCGAGCCCGGAGAGGGTCTCGGCGTGAAAGGCGCCGATCCGGCCGAGGCCGAGAATTCCGATACGCATGGGTATTGCTCCTAGTTTTGAACGGGGGGTGGTGCTACGCCCTCAGGGGCGCGGGGAACTGCGCGACCAGCCAAGACGGCGCCGCACACGACCAACGACAACGCGCGGCACATCCTTAGTCGAGTCCGCCCAACACGTTCTGATCCCAATCGATAACGGACCCGGTAACCACCCCGGACCGCTCCGACAGCAGAAACACAACAAACTCGCCGATCTCATCCGGCTGGCCCAACTTGCCCATCGGCAACCGGGCAGCAGCGACCTCACGCCAGTCGTCCCCCGCGCCGTGGAACACGCGCTGCGTCGCGTCCTCGCCTTCCGTCGCCGTCCAGCCGATGTTCAGCCCGTTGATCCGCACCCGATCCCACCGATGCGCGTGCGCGGCGTTCCGGGTCAGCCCGATCAGGCCGGCCTTCGCGGCGACGTACGGCGCCAGAAAGGCCTGCCCCCCATGCGCCGACGACGTGATGATGTTGACGACCGTGCCGGGCGCCTGACGCGCCACCATGTCCGCGACCGCCGCCTGCATCGCGAAGAACGGCCCCTTGAGGTTGATCGCGATGTGCTGGTCGAACAGCTCGGGCGTGGTGTCCAGCAGCGTCCCCCGGGAGGTCAGCCCGGCGGAGTTCACGAGGCAGTCGACGCGGCCGTACGCCTCCACGACCCGGGCCACGGAGGCCTTCGCCTGCGCGGCGTCCGACAGGTCGGCCCGGACGTACACGGCCTTGCCGCCCGCGGCGGTCAGCTCCGCCACCAGGGCCTCGCCCGGCCCGGGGCGCCGCCCGGTGACGGCCACGACCGCCCCCTCGCGGACCGCGGCCCGCGCGATGGCGGCGCCGACCCCCTGAGTGCCGCCGTTGACCAGGACGATCTTGTCGTCGAGAAGTCCCACGAGGTTCCTCAGCTCTCTCGCCGTGCGGTACCGGCCCGCAGCTCCGCACGGAGCGCCTCCGGCGGCCACCCCTCGTAAAGGGCCCGCCGTACGAGATCCGCCTGCGAGGGCGGGGCCAGGCCGTCGACCGGCGGGTCGCTGTCGAGGTTGGTGGGGAAGGGGTAGCCCTCGGCGCTCGCCGCGATGACGTTGGCCAGCCACGCGTCGCTCGCGCCCTCGGCCTTCCGCTTCAGCAGCACGGGGTACACCGCGTTCGCCACGGCCTCCCGGTCCACCGTCTCCATCGCGCGCCCGAACGCGGACGACACCTGCAACAGGTTGGCCATGCGCCGGATGTCCGCCGAGCGGTTGGTACCGGCGGCGTGGAAGAGGGCCGGGTTGAAGAAGACCGCGTCGCCCTTCGCGAGCGGCAGCTGCACCTGGTGCGCCTCGAAGTACGCCCGGAACTCCGGGCGCCGCCAGGCGAGATAGCCCGGCTCGTACTTCTGCGAGTGCGGCAGGTACATCGTCGGCCCCGACTCCACCGGCATGTCGCAGTGCGCGACCGCGCCCTGGAGGGTCAGCGCGGGGGAGAGGCGGTGCACGTGCCCGGGGTAGGCGGCAGCGGCCTCGTCGGACAGGAAGCCCAGATGGTAGTCGCGGTGCGCGGTCTGGGCGGCGCCGCCCGGGTTGACCACGTTGAGCTGCGAGGTGACCTGGTAGCCGGGGCCCAGCCAGGCCGTCGCCACGAGGGCGAGGACGTCGTTGGCGTAGTAGTCGGCGAACGCCTCCGCGTCGTACAGGGCCGCCTTCTCCAGCGCGTTCCACACCCGGTCGTTGGCGCCCGGCTTGGCGAAGTGGTCACCGGCCGTCGCGCCCGAGGCGCGCTGCTCGGCGATCAGGGCGTCGAACACGGCGGTGGCCCGGTCCACGACCTCCGGGTCGGGAAAGGCCCCGCGGAAGACGACGATGCCGGGTCCCTCGGCGAGCGCGCGCACCAGCTCGGCCTGGACCACCCGGTCACCCTCGAGCAGACCGGCGTCGTAGACCGGCACGTTCCGCTCCACGGCCGAGGCGTGCGGATAGTCGGCGGGGTCCGTCGCCCGCTCGACCAGCGCGCGGAACGCGTCGAGATCGCAGTCCTGCTCGGACAGCCAGACACGGGGGTGTACGGAAGTGAAGGACATCGTCGTCCCTTCGGGGTCATGGAGCGACGCAGCCCTGTCATTCTTGTCAGTACAAACCCCTCGAACAACCAGCAGGCAGCCATCAAAAACCCCTCAAGGAGCCGGCGCATGGGCCACCCCTTCCCGATCCGGGAGATCGCCCGTCAGGCGGGCCTGAGCGAGGCGACCGTCGACCGCGTCCTCAACGGGCGGGGCGGGGTCCGGGAGAGCACCGCGCAGGAGGTGCGCCGGGCGATAGCCGACCTGGACCGGCAGCGCACCCAGGTCCGGCTCGTCGGCAGGACGTTCATGGTCGACATCGTGATGCAGGCGCCCGAGCGCTTCACCACCGCGATCCGCGCCGCCCTGGAGGCCGAGCTGCCGTCCCTGCACCCGGCGGTGCTGCGCTCCCGCTTCCACTTCCGCGAGACCGGCCCGGTCGGGGAGCTGGTGCGGATCCTGGACCGGATCGCCCGGCGGGGTTCGCAGGGCGTGATCCTCAAGGCCCCGGACGTCCCCGAGGTCACCGCCGCCGTCGGCCGCCTCGAAGCCGCCGGCATCCCGGTCGTGACCCTGGTGACCGACCTGCCCGCCAGCGCCCGCCGCGCCTACGTCGGCATCGATGACCGGGCGGCGGGCGCGACGGCCGCCTATCTGATGGGCCAGTGGCTGGGGGAGCGCCCGGGCAACATCCTGACCAGCCTCAGCAGCGGCTTCTTCCGCAACGAGGAGGAACGCGAGATGGGCTTCCGCAGCGCCATGCGGGCCCGGCACCCCGAGCGCACGCTGGTCGAGATCGCCGAGGGGCAGGGGCTGGACGCCACCCAGTACGACCTCGTCCGGGCCGCGCTGGAACGCGACCCGGACATCCGCGCGGTGTACTCCATCGGCGGCGGCAACATCGCCACGCTGAAGGCCTTCGACGACCTCGGCCGCGACTGCGCCGTGTTCGTCGCGCACGACCTCGACCACGACAACACCCGGCTGCTGCGCGCGCACCGCCTGTCCGCCGTGCTCCACCACGACCTGCGCCAGGACGTGCGCGAGGCCTGCCACACGGTCATGCGGGCGCACGGCGCCCTGCCGCCGGCCGGGCCGTCACTGCCGTCGGCGATCCAGGTGGTGACGCCGTACAACATGCCGCCGCAGGCGGCGGCCGTGTGAGCCGGGGCGGTGTCGCGGGCGGGACCCCGGCGTGTATCCGGAACGCCATACGCCACGGCCCCTACCGTCGTCCTCATGTGGACCTCACGCCCGGACGGCGGGCCGGACCGGTTGCTGACGCTCGCCGACGGCGTGTTCGCCATCGCCATCACGCTGCTGGTCCTGGACCTCTACGTCCCGCGCGGCCTGGACGCGGACGAGTATCGCGAAGCCCTGCACCGGCTGCTCCCGGACCTCGGGGCCTACGCGCTCAGCGTCGCGGTGCTCGGCAGTTTCTGGCGCGACCACCGCAGGATCTTCCGTGACGTACGGGAGGTCGACGGACACGTGATCATCCTGGCCCTCACCGGCTTGGGCGTCGCGGCCCTGGTGCCCTTCCCGACCAGGCTGCTCGCGGAGTACGGCGACGTGCCCGTGTCGGTCGCCGTCTACGCGGCGGCGGTCGCCGCACTGGGCGCCTGCCATCTGGCACTGGCCGCCGTCCTGGCGAAACGCCCTTGGCTCCGCGACGGCACCCCCTCCGACACCGGCAGCACGCCCTACCTCGTCGAGAGCGCCACGCTGGTGGTGGTGTTCGCGGTGACCGTCCCGCTGGCCCTGGTGGCCGGGGCCCACGCCATGTGGCTGTGGCTCGTCCTCGCCCCGGTGAGGTTCGTTCTGGGCCGCCGCCCCCGGAAGGCGGGCTGAACGTCAGGCCCCCGCGGCCACGTCCGCCCAGGCACCGCTCGACGCCGACCGCGCCATCGCGTCCAGGGCGGCCGCACTGTGCACGGCGTCCGCGAGGGTCGCCCCGTGCGGGGTGCCCTCGGCGACGGACCGGAGGAAGCGGTACGCCTCGATGACCTTCAGGTCGTCGTACCCCATGGCGTTCGCCGCGCCGGGCTGGAACGCGGCGAACTCGCCATGGCCCGGGCCGACGTACACCGTGGTGACGGCCTGGTCCTGGTAGGTCGTGCCGCGGCTGATCCCCAGCTCGTTCATGCGGCGGAAGTCCCAGAACACCGCCCCCTTGGTGCCGTGCACCTCGAAGCCGTAGTTGTTCTGCTCGCCGACCGAGACCCGGCAGGCCTCCAGCACACCGCGCGCCCCGGAGGCGAAGCGGAGCAGGCAGCTGACGTAGTCCTCGTTCTCGACCGGGCCGAGCTCGCCGCCGGAGGCGCGGCTGTGGCCCGCCGTCGCTCCGGCGGGACGGGCCCGCTCCGGAAGGAAGATCGCCGTGTCGGCCGTCAGGGACGCGATGTCGCCCAGCAGGTGCCGGGCCAGGTCCGTGCCGTGCGAGGCCAGGTCGCCCAGCACGCCGCTGCCGCCCCGCTCCCGCTCGTAGCGCCATGTCAGCGCGCCCTCGGGATGGGCCGCGTAGTCGCTGAACAGCCGGAAGCGGACATGCGTGACCGTGCCGATCTCGCCCGAGGAGATCAGCTCACGGGCGGCCTCGACGGCGGGCGCGTTGCGGTAGTTGAAGCCGACGGCGCCCTGCACACCCGCCTGGGTCACCGCGTGCGCCACCGCACGGGCGTCCTCGGCGGTCAGACCCACCGGCTTCTCGATCCAGATGTGCTTGCCCGCCTCGGCCATGGCGACGCCGATCTCGCGGTGCAGGAAGTTCGGCGCGGTGATGCTGACCGCCTTCACCCGGGGGTCGGCGACCACGTCGCGCCAGTCACGCGTGGTCGAGGCGAACCCGAACTGCCCGGCGGCCTCCTCGGCCCGGCCCGGCACCTCCTCGGCGACCGTGACCAGCTCCGGAACGAGGGACAGCTGCGGATAGTGGTGCCGCACGCGCGCGTACGCCTGGGTGTGCACCCGCCCCATCCAGCCGAAACCGACGACGGCGACGCCGAGCGTGTCCACCATGAGAGCCCCTCTTTGGACCGTTCCAGAACCTGTCCAGCCCACCCTGAGCGCGGTTTCCCAGGGCTGTCAACCCTTTGACAAGCAGCTGACCCACATGGAACGGTCCATCCCATGAGACCGCCGACGATCCGCGACGTTGCCGAACGGGCCGGCGTCTCCAAGTCACTGGTCTCCCTTGTGCTGCGCGGCTCCGACCAGGTACGCCCCGAGAAGCGCGAGGCCGTCCTCCGCGCCGCCCAGGAGCTCGGCTACCGGCCCAACGCCGCCGCCCGCAGCCTCAGCGAACAGCGCACCCGCACGGTCGGCGTCCTGCTGAACGACCTGCGCAACCCCTGGTTCGTCGACCTCCTCGACGGCCTGAACTCCCTCCTGCACGCCCATGGCCTGCACATGCTGCTGGCCGACGCCCGCCTCAACAGCCGCACCGGCCAGGACCCGGCCGACCCGCTGCTGGACCTGCGCGTCGACGGCCTGGTCGTGGTCGGCACCCTGCCCGATCCCGCGGCCCTCGGCGTGGTCGCCGAGCGCATGCCGGTCGTGCTGGCGGGCGCGCGCGAGCCGGTACCGCCCGGGGTGGACCAGGTCGCCGGCGACGACGAGCAGGGCGCCCGGCTGGTCACCGAGCACCTCATCGGCCTCGGCCACCGCCGCATCGCCCACCTCGCGGGCTATGGAGCCGTCGGCGAACTGCGCCGCCGCAGCTTCGAGGCGACGATGCGGGCGCACGGCCTCGCGGACCGGGCCGTCGTCGAGACCGGCGACATGACCGAGGAGGGCGGCTACCGCGCCACCGTCCGCCTCCTCAGCCGCCCCGACCGTCCCACCGCCGTCTTCGCCGTCAACGACATCACCTGCGTCGGCGCCCTCTCGGCGGCGGAGGAACTGGGCCTGCGCGTCCCGCACGACGTGTCCGTCGCCGGCTACGACAACACGAGCATCTCCCGGCTGCGCCACCTGTGGCTCACCACCGTCGACAACGCCGGCCACGAGGTCGGCCGCCGCGCCGCCCGCTTCCTCCTCGACCGCTTCGAGCGGCCCGGGGGAGAGGGGCGGCTCCATCTGGCGGCGCCGGCGCTGGAGATCCGGGGGACGACGGGCCGACCGTCCTGACTCTGCCCGATGGTTGAGCGGTCCGCTTTTTCGTTTTCCACTGTCGAATCGTCAACCAGGCGAACGCCAACGAGGTTGCTTCCGGCGGATTTTCCCAAGTCGCCGCTCTTCGTGCACGGGACTAGAATTTTTCCCGACACCCCAAATCCGAGAGTGCCAAGGCGGCTTGGCGTTTTCTTCTCTCTTTCCCTCCACGTTCGCTGGAGGAGGCATCTCATGGATTCGCACCATGCCGAACAGCAGAGGAACATGCCGGGCCCAGAGGCCGGCCAACCGCTGAGGATGGTCCCGGACGCGGGTGAACACGCGGATGCCGACGGTGTTCTGCGGACCTACGTGGATCCCGGAGCGACCCTGACCCGCGCGCCGACGGCGCGAAAGGCCATCGACCGTTTCATGAGGGCACGGTCCAAGGACCTCAAGACCGACCGCATCGACCTGCGCGAGGTGGATTCCGCCGAAGGCGCGGCCACGCTACGCGTGCGCTACCAGCAGTTTCACCACGACCTCCCGATCGTGGGAGCCACCGTTCAGGCCGTGGCCGACGTGAAACAGGCCGCGGTCATCCAGGTCGACCACACGGCGGAGATCGATGTCGCGGACGCCCCCGACCCCGGCGCCGCCCAGCCGCTCGACGCAGTGCGCAAGAGCGCCCTCGCGCCGTTCCAGGGCGATTTCGAATCCGCCGGCGTCATCAGGGACGAGCTGGTGTACCTGCGGGACACGACCAGGCCCCCGTTGCCGGACACGGACTACCCCACAGCGTCGATCGCCTTGCTGAAAAAGGGGCGGAAGCCCGACGGCGCCCTCCACCTCGTCCACGATCTGCTCGTCGAGACCACCGGCCCCTTCGAACATTTCCGTGTCGTCATGGACGCCGTCTCCGGAAAGCTGCTCTGGCTCGCCCTCGCGGGGAAATACGTGACGGCCGGCCTCAGAGTCTTCATGCCCGACCCCGTGACCGCGTCCGACGACGCCACCGTGCACGGCGGTTCCAGCACGGCCACCCTCGACGCCTCCTGCCGCGACGTCCAGGCGGAGGTCGGGCCGGCCGTCGGGGGCAGGTTCCGGCTCGACGGTGACTGGATCAGGTGTACCGACTGGGACACCCCGGCCTTCCCCCAACCGGAGGAGACATCGCCGGACTTCAGCTACCAGCCCTACCCCACCGACCGTGCCTTCCTGAGCGCGAACGCCTACTACTGGCTCGACTCCTTCGCACGCTACCTGCGCAGCCTGGGCAACACGACGCTCAACACCAACATGGTCAAGGTCGAGGTCGACGCCCAGGCCTATGACGGCGCCGACCAGAGCGAGTGGCACGGAACGCTGACACCCCCACGGATCCGCTTCGGCGAGGGCGGGGCACCCGACGCGGGCGACCTCGGGGTCATCGCCCACGAGTACGCCCACGGCGTGTTCGACTGGCTCGGCGCGCAGCACGGCGGCTCCGGCTCGTACGAGCACAGCGTCTGCGACGCGCTGCCCGCGATCTACCGCGACCGGTTCAACCCCCACGGGCACCGGCGCACCGAGACGTTCCCCTTCGACAACAACGCGACGGACCAGTGGAGCACCGAGCGACGGCTCGACCTCACCGAGCGGTTCGACGACCCGGCGTTCAACGGCTTCGGCGTCAACCTGCGCAACTCGATGCTCGGCACGGCACTGTGGCGGTGCTATCTGGGCATGGGAGGCGACTCACCCGATCCCGCCGTACGGATCGCGGCGGCCGACGCGATCAACAGGACGATGCTGGAGATGCTGCTCATCGTGCCGGACGACAGCTCGACGGCTCCCGGTCACGCCGTGAGCATGGCCAGGGGCTGCATCACGGCCGACTCCGCGCTCACCGGCGGCCTCTACAGCAAGGTGATGGACGAGGCCTTCGTGAACCAGGGCCTCTGGGCGCCGCGGCCGGTGGACGTCTGCATCGGCGACAACCCCGCGGACCTCGGCACCGTCCCGAGCAGCGCCCCGTTCTGGACGTCGCCGGACATCTGGGTCCGCAACAACGACATCAGCACAGGTGACAATCCCGAGCTCGGACACGAGCCGCCCATCAACAACCGGCCCAACTACCTCTATGTGCGGGTGCACAACCGAGGGACCCAGGCAGCCGCGAGCGGAGCGTTCCAGGTGGAGACGTTCCGGTGCGATCCGGGCACGGGGATGCTCTGGCCGACGCACTTCCAGCCACTGGGCACTCTGGTGATCAACCAGCCGATCCCGGCGGGCGGATCGGTGCGGGTGGGGCCGTTCGTGTGGACCCCGCAGATCGTCGACCACGAATGCCTGGTCGCCGTCGTGCACGGGGCCCCCGACCCCGCCGTCACCGCCACCCTCAACGGGCCGGTGCCGCACGGTCACCTGGTCCGGTTCGACAACAACGTGGCTCAGCGGAACGTGGCGCCGCAGCTGGCCGCACCGGGTGGCAAGACGCACATGACGATCACGCTGCGAGGCGGCCTTGCCCGCACCACCGGCTCCTGGCATCTGGACGCGACCGCCCTGCCGGACGACACGCGGGTCTCGATCCGTACGCTGAGCCGCATCACGCACGACGCGGAGCTGACCGGCCTCACCGTGACCGAGGCGGGTGCGGTGCGCTCCACGCTGGAGATGCCCGGCGGTGCAACGGCCGTGGTCGACGGGTTCACGCTGGAGGCCGACGACCGGGTGGCGGCCGACATCACGATCGACTTCTCCCACCACGCGGAGCACCTCCGCCTCTATCCGTTCGTGGCCACCCAGTACCAGGACGGGCTGATCGCGGGGCGGATGACCATCCAGATCACGGCCGTGAAGGAGCTGGAGGACTTCTTCTTCGGCAACCCGCGCAGCGGCGAACTGCACATCTCCACCTGCCCGCACTGGCCCAGGCTCGGTGCCGGCAGCAAGGTGCCCTTCCTGCGCGCCGAGGACGCGCTCGCGCGCGGCTACAACGGCTGTGCCTACTGCCAGCCTGCCCTCAACACCGGCTGAGGAGGCCTGCCATGGGACGTGATCTCCCCCTCGCGCCTCCCGAGAAGAGGTACCCGCCCAGTGCCGCCGAACGCTTCGTGCCGACTCGACGCGAGAAGACAGGCTCAGCGCGGTGGAGGTCCACCGCCCCACCCGTCGATTCGGTGTCGGCGGATGCGCTGCGGAACACGGTCGAGGAACTGGCCGCCTTCCACACGCGGCACACCTTCTCGCCCCTCGTCGGCCCCGCCGCCGAGGAGATCGTGAACCGGCTGACCGCGGCCGGCTACCCGGACGTGGTCCGGCGCACCTGGACGAACGCCGGTCACAGCGCCGACAACGTCATCTGCACCAAGCCCGGCACGGCACCCGGCAGCCCCGTCGTCCTGCTGTGCGCCCACTACGACTGCCGCATGGAGGACCCGGGGGACGCGACGGCACGCGCGCCGGGCGCCGACGACAACGCCAGCGGGGTGGCCGCGATCATCGAGATCGCGCGCCTCCTGGCGACTGTTCCGCTGCCTTCGACGATCCGGTTCGTGGCGTTCTCCGGCGAGGAGCAGGGGCTGTGGGGATCCTCGGCGTATGCCGAGGCGCTGCACGCGGCGGGGGACGGGGCCCACCGGGTCGTGAACCTCGACATGGTGGGCAGACCGCCGGCGGACGGCTCCGTGACGGTGGAACGCGACCTGGGGAACTCCGTACCGGGCAATGACGCTGCGTCGCAGGCCTTCGCCGAGGTGATGGCGCGGGCGGCCGCGGACCACACGGCGCTGCCGGTCCGGCTCGGTCCCATCTACTCCAGCGACTACATGCCGTTCGAGGCACGGGGCGACGTGACGATCGGTGCGTACGAGGGGGAGGGGAACCCGCACTACCACCGGACGTCCGACACGCCCGAGACGCTCGACTACGGCTACCTCGCCGACGTCACGAGGCTCACCCTGGCGACCCTGCTGGCCTGACTGGTGTGCCGGCCGCTTCCAGGATGTGGCGATCCTTTCAACGGCCTCGACAGGTGCCGGGCGGGAGTTCGTCGGCGCCCACTGAGCGGGGAATCGGCCCGTGGTGTCCGTCTCGACCTCTATGCCCCTGGTCAGGGGTACCCGTCGACTTAGCGTATTGTTTGCGGCATATGCCCACGAGTTGAGGCTTGCGGGCATCCTAGGGCGAAGGGGGAGCAACGGGTGGATGACGCACGGGACCGGCGTGTCCGGCGAGCCGAAGCGACGGGAGGCGCCGTCACGGCGCTCCTCGCCGTCGCGTCCTGTGCCGGACACGCGACGAAGGCGGACCTGCCCTGGTGGGCCGTTCTCGCCGTCGCCGTGTCGACAGCGGGCCTCGTCGGCTGGACCGGGGCACATCTCGGCCGCCGGCGCGGGGGATACGACGTGGCTGCCCCGGAGCCGCCAGACGTCCATGAGGGCCCGGTGTGCGGATGCGGTAGGGTTGACCTGCGTGATCACGCGGTTCACCCGCGCGAGGCCGCATCGGGACGTGGCGCAGCTTGGTAGCGCACTTGACTGGGGGTCAAGGGGTCGCAGGTTCAAATCCTGTCGTCCCGACTTGTAAGAGTCGCGGGTCAGAGGTCGTGTCGGAGGAATCCGACACGACCTCTTGATCGTTTCTGGGCTGACCCGCGCCGAACGGATGCGATCACGCCGAGTGGAACGGCTCCGTCAGATGCGGCGTCGCCAGGTGCAGCGTGGTGGCGGCTTCGCGGCCGAGCATGCGCTCCCTGGAGTGCCTGGCCGCCTCAGGGTCGGCCTCGTGCGCGTAGGCGAGCTCGGGGTGGAGCAGTTGGAGGGCGTGCACCAGGAGGTCACCGGTGACGAGCGCCAGTTCGCGCCCGTCGGCGACCAGCACGCTCTGGTGTCCGGGTGTGTGACCGGGCGTGGCGACCGCGCGTCCGGCGCGCAGTGGTGTGTCCCCGTCGAGGAGCCGGAGTCGTCCGGCGGCCGTGAGCGGGTCGGTGAGGGTTTCGCGGAGCTGCGGGTTGAGCGCGTCGAGGGCCTCGAACTCGGCCCGCTGGAGCAGGTATTCGGCGTTCGGGAAATAAGGGCGGCGGTCGCCGGTCGCGCCGCCGGCGGAAGCGTTGCCGTCCACCGGGCCGCGCGTCGAGGGGACGGCCGCCTCGGTCACGACCGCCCACCCGACGTGGTCGGTGTGCAGATGTGTGAGCACCACGGTGTCGACCTCGGCGGGGTCGATGCCCGCGGCGGCGAGCGACTCGGGGAGCGCACCGGGCACGGGCGCCCACGAGCGGGCCGGGCTGTCCGCCGGACCGATCCCGGCGTCCACGACGGTGAGGCCCTTGTCGCCGCGGATCGCGTACGCGCGGAACTGGAGCCGCCAGCGGCCCTCGGCGTCGACCGCGCCGGGGTCGTAGCGGTCGGCCTCGGCCCACTGTGCGGCCGTGGCCTCGGGGAAGGCCTCGGCGCGCGGGGAGAAGAACGGGCCCTCGGCGTCCGCGAGGGCGATGATCTCGGTCGAGCCGATCCGGAGGCGGGGAACGCTGAGGGACATGGCCGCGATCCTTCCATGGCGGGTAGTTGCTGCCTGTTGCAGGGCGCGGACCGAGCGGGAGAACATCCGCGAGTCGACGCTGTCCGGACCTCCCGCTACTCGGTGCGGGTCTCATCTGGTCGGCACGGTGATCCCACAGCAGTACCCGCGTTCCAGAGATCGGCGTAGCGGCCGCCGCGGCGCAGCAACTCGTCGTGGGTGCCCTTCTCCACGATCCGGCCGCCGTCCAGAAAGACGACGTGATCGGCGCGCTGGACGGTCCGCATCCGGTGCGCGACGATCACCACCGTCCGGCCGGCCATCAGGCGCTCGATGCCCTCGTGGACGGCTGCCTCGTTCACCGGGTCCAGTGCGGAGGTCACCTCGTCCAGCAGCACGATGGGCGCGTTCTTCAACAGTGCTCGCGCGATCGAGACACGCTGGCGTTCACCGCCCGACAGGAGCGCGCCACCCTCCCCGACGTGCGCTGCCCATCCACCGGGCAGCCGCTCGATCACCTCGTCCAGCCGCGCCGCGGTCGCTGCCGCCCGCACCTCGGCTTCGTCGGCGTCGGGACGGCCGAGGCGTACGTTCTCCTCGATCGTGCCGTCGAAGAGATAGACGTCCTGGAAGACGATGGCGATCCGCGCCATCAACACCTCCGTGTCGACCGCGCGCACGTCCACCCCTCCCACGCGCACAGCGCCCGCGTTCACGTCGTAGAACCGCGCGATCAATTGCAGCAACGTGCTCTTGCCCGCACCCGACGGTCCGACAACGGCAAGCCGCTGTCCCTCCGGCACGGACAACGACGCGTCGTCGATCACCGTGCGGTCGCCCTGCCGGAAGGTGACGGACTCGAACTCCAGGTCGTGGTGTACCGGTTGGATCGGTTCGGCCGGTTCCGGCAGCGGCTCGGTGCGCAATACCGTGTCGAGCCGCGCCAACTGGTGACGCGCGCCGCGGAGCCGGCCGCCGATGTCCGACAGCGACAGCAGCGGATCCGCGCAGCGGGCGGCCAGCACCAGGAGCGCCAGAACCTCCGCCGCACCGATGTTTCCGCCGAGTGCGAGGTAGGCGCCCAGGGCCAGCACGACGGTGAACATCGTCTGCACCGCGAGGGCCAGACCCACCACGCCGGGCAGGGCCGACAGCGCGGTTCGGCGGGAGGCGCGCTGGACCTCTCGCAACGAGTCGTCGAGCAGCCGGAAGCGTTCGACGGTCCGGCCGCCGGCGCGCAGCACCGGCTGGGCCTGGAGGTATTCGATGACTCGCCCGGTGGCCTCGTGGTCGCGTTCGTGGCGCTCCGCGTCCGTGGCGGCCATCGAGCGACCCGTCCGCGTCTGGATCGCCGCCACGATCGGAACGGCGGCCAACGCGGCCAGGCCCGTCTGCCAGTTGAAGGCCAGCATGACGGCAACGATCGTCAGGGGCGTCACACAGGCGGAGATGAACGGTGCCAGCAGATGCGCGATCACGCTCATCGCTTCGAGGACGCCGCGGCTGGCCAGGACGGACACCTCCCCGAGGCGGCCTGCGTCGTACCAGCCGATGGGCAGTCGGGCCAGATGGTCGCCGAGACGGTGGTACGTGCCGCGCAACAGCGTGGTCCCGGTCAGGAAACCGGACCGATCGCTGACGTAACGCAGCACCGCGTAGAGGGCGACCGCGGCCCCGAACGCGACCAGCCAGGGCCAGGCGTCTTCGGGGGTACTCCCGAACAGCGCCCGCAGCACGGGAACCAGCAAGGCGTAGGACAAACCCTCGACGAGGGCGGTCGTCGTCATCAGGGCCACGGTGCGACGCACCGGCCGGGCGTACTCGTGCCCCAGCACGCGCAGCAGCATGCGAATCATCGGGGCTCACCTCCTTGCCGTACGCCACTGCGGGCTTCGGTCCGGTCGGCGATCGCCGACCGCTGGGCCTGCCAGAACGCAGCGAACCGTCCGTTCCGCGCCAGCAGTTCGGCGGGCTTGCCGCGCTCGACGATCGACCCGTTGTCCAGCATCACGACGGTGTCGGCCTCAGCGATCGTCTCCAGGCGGTGGGCGATGACCAGGATCGTCCGGGTGCCCTCCAGCGTCGCCAGTGCGCGGCGCACCGCCTGTTCGGTGTGCGGGTCGGCGAAGGCGGTCGCCTCGTCGAGCACGAGAACCGGCGCGTCGGCGAGCAGCGCCCGTGCGAGGGAGATCCGCTGTGCCTCGCCACCCGACAGCCCGGCGTCCTCACCGATCACCGACGCGTATCCGCGGGGCAAGGTGAGAATCCGATCGTGAATGTGCGCCAGCCGGGCGGCGCGCACGACGTCGTCGAAGTCGGCGTGCGGTACTGCCAGCGCGATGTTGTCCGCGACCGACGCGCGCAGCAGCCGGACGTCCTGGAAGACGAAGGAGATCTTCCGGTAGAGCTCCCGGCTGCCGAGCTCGCGCAGATCGACGCCACCGAGGGTGACCGAACCGTGGGTCGGGTCGAAGAACCGCGGCAACAACTGCACCAGCGTGGACTTCCCGCTTCCCGACGGCCCGACGATCGCGGTGACCGTCCCAGGTTCGAGCACCAGGTCGATCCCGCGCAGCACCTCGTGACCGGCTTCGTAGCCGAACCGGACGTCACGCAACTCCACCCGGTGCCCCTGGGGCGAGGCCGGGTGCGTGGGCTCCGGTAGCGGCTGCACCTCGAGCACGTCCCGGATCCGGCCGATCGCGCGCCGGGCGGCCTGCATGTCGTCGAAGCCGTGGCCCAGGGCCGCCACGGGAGCGGTCAGGCCCAATCCGAGCAGCAGGAAGGGCAGCAGGTCGGCCGCGGCCATGTCACCGGTGGTGATGAGAGCCGTACCGCCGATCAGCACGACCAGCAGCACGAACGGCGGCGACAGCACCACCTGCATCCCGGCGGCGATTCCGGCGAGCCCGCGCACCATCCGGAAGAAGCTGCCGACGAAATCGTCCACGGCCGTGAGGAACCTACGGTGGACGCGCTCACTTCCGCCGAACGCCTTGACCACCGAGATGCCCTGGACGAACTCGACGACCGAACTCGCGATCCGGCCCATGCCGACGTCGAACTCCTGCTGTTCACGCAGCCGGGTCGGGGTCATCATCAGGGGGACCAGCGCGACGGCCAGCACGACCGGTATCAGCGTGATCAGTGTGAGCCGCCAGTCGATGGTGAACAGGTAGATCAGCGACACCAGCGGCACCACGAAGGCGGAGACAAGCTCGCCGGGGGTGTGGGCGATGAACGGGTGCACGGCGCTGACGTCCTCCCCCACCACCTTTGCCAGCTCGCCGGTCCCGCGCCGGGAGAACCAGCCGATCGGTACGCGCCCCAGCTGTGCGGCCAGTTGCCGGCGGAACGTCAGTTGCACCTGACCGTCGATGATGTGCCCGATCCCGGACGACGCGGCCGTGAACAGCAGCCGGAGGAGCAAGCCGACCGCACCCGCGAGCACGACGAACCAGACATGACCGTGATCGGTCGGGCCGGGCGCCAGCAGAGTGCGCCCCAGTTCGACGACCGCCAGCAGCGGCATCAGACCCGCGAGGGCGCCTAAGACCTGCAGAGTCACGACGGCGGCGAAACTCAAGTAATAGGGGCGCAGCAGCCCCGCCATGGTCCGTCCCACCCTGGAATCGGCATCGGGGGGTGGTGTGGACTGCTGTGGTGGGGACTGCTCCCTCGCCGTGGCGAGGTCGGTGGTGGTCATGATCCTCCTGTCTGGCATGGTCAGTCCCGGGCGGGGAACAGAGCACGGTCATCGGTCCGCTCGACCCGTGACGGTGGACTGGTTCGGCGCAGGACGGTGAGGGCGACGATGACCGCGGCGATCAGGAGCGCGGCGCTGAGGGTCAGCCCGAGCGCGTATCCGTCGTTGAGCGTCTCGGGTGTGGCGGTCCGGCCGGTGCGGTGGTGCGCCGCGGCGCCGACGACGGCGAGTCCGAGTGAGGCACCGATCTGGCGTGAGCTGTTGAGCAGGCCTGAGGCGGTGCCGGTCTCGTGCGGTGCGACGCCGGCGGTGGCGAGGGAGGCGACCGGTCCGAGGCAGAGCCCGAAGCCGCCGCCGGTGACGATCGAGGGCCCGAGAACGTCGGTGGTGAAAGCTCCATCGGGACTGATCAGGCCGAACCAGGCGAGCCCGGTCGCAGTCAGCAGTCCGCCGATGACCAGAAGGACGCGGGGGGTGAGACGGTAGCCGAACTTGACGGCGAGCACGGAGCCGGCGACCACGGCGAGGGCGAACGGCAGGAACATGATCCCGGTCCGGGCCGGCCCCGTCCCGAGGACCTGTTGGAGGTAGAGGGACGCGAAGTAGAAGCAGGAGGCCATGGCCGCACCGACCAGGAGCGTGTAGGCGTTCGCGCCGGTGACCGAGCGGTTGGCGAACAGGCCGAGCCGGACCAGAGGTTCGCGGGCGGTGGTCAGCTCGACACGGACGAACGCGGCCAGCAGCGCTCCGGCGACCGCCAGAGTCGTCAGGGTGACCGGCGAGGTCCACGCGTACTGATCCGTGCGCACGACGCCGAACACCAGCAGGGTCGTGCCCGCCGTGACCAGGACGGCACCGAGCACGTCCGGACGGCCACCGCGAGCCGTCGGCCGGTCGGCGGCGACGCCGCGCCAGGCCAGGACCAGCGCACAAGCGGCCATCGGCACGTTCACGAACATGACCCATCGCCAGTTGGCGTACTCGGTGAGCAGGCCGCCCAACAGGACGCCGAAGGCGCCTCCGGCGGCGTTCGTCGCACTCCATACCCCGAAGGCCCGGACGCGGGCCCTGCCCGTGGGGAACGTCGTGGTCAGCAGCGCCAGTGCGGCCGGAGCCAGCGCGGCGGCCCCCATGCCCTGTACCGCTCGGGCGGCGACAAGGTGGCCGGGATCCCGGGCGAAGCCGCCGGCGAGGGAGGCGAGCCCGAACAGGCCGAGTCCGAGCAGCAGGATCCGCCGGCGGCCGTACCGGTCGGCGGCCTTGCCACCCAGCAGGAGCAGCCCGCCGAAGGTGAGGGCGTAGGCGTGGATCACCCAGGTCAGGCCCACCGCGCTGAAGCCGAGGCCGGCGGCGATCTGCGGGAGTCCGACGTTCACGACCGACAGGTCCAGCGACACCATGAACTGCACCAGGGCCACCGTGCCGAGCGTGAGACCTGGCCGAGCACCGGACCTGTTCGTCATCACGAACTCCCTTCCCCACGCTGCCCGTTGACTTTTCGAACACGTTCCGAAAGTAGCATGGGACAGGCCGCCGTGAACCCGAAAGCCGAACCGCACCCGTTTCGAGGCGGGGGACGGCGGGGCGGCATGATGGGACGATGTCCCGAGCGCCCGCACCGCACGGCCGCACCGGCCGGCCCCCCTTGACCTCCCGTGCGCAGATCCTGGTGGCCGCCCGTCGGCTCATCGACCAGGACGGCTGGGAGAAGCTGACGATCCGCCGCCTGGCCGCCGAGATCGGCATCGGGACGACGACCCTCTACCACCACATCCGGAACAAGGACGACCTGCTGCTCCTCCTGCTCAATCACCACATCGAGCAGATCGAACGCCCGCAACTGCCCGGTGACCCACGGGAGCGCATCGTCACGGCCGCCACCGCGATGCACGACGCCCTCACGGCTTGGCCATGGGCCGCGGAGGTTCTCTCGGCCGACGGGTTCGTCGGCCTCCTCGACGAATCGGCGATGTGGATGGTCGAAGCCATCGTGGCCGGCGCCGGCGACCACGGATGCACACACGAACAGAGCGTCGACGTCTTCCGCAACATCTGGTACTACACCGTCGGCGAGGTCCTCGTCCGCGCCCACTCCGCCCGCCGACGGGACGAAGGCCGGCCCTTCGCCTACCGAGACGACCTGGACCCGTCCCATGTGCCCCACCTGGCCGCCATCGGCGTCCGATGGGCCGCGCTGGCCGCACGGGACATCTACCCCGAAGGGCTCCGCACGTTCGTCGACGGGCTGCTCGCACAAGCGGACGGGGGTGAACGGACCGAAGTGGGGTGTGGATAGTCGGGGTGGCCCTCACTCCTGGGGGCAAGGGTCGCAAGGGCGCACGCGCCGGTGGGCAGAGCGCACCGGTTCAGAACGCATGGCGTGGTCGAGGACGTCACCCACCCCCGATGAGGCGACGTCCTCGACCCTTCCCCCGGCGCCGGACTGTGGCTCAGGTGCCCGCGCGGCGGATCCGTGCCGTCACCAGCACATCACCGCCGTCTCGCCGGAACCCCAGGCGGAGTACAGGCGGACGCGGACGAAGTAGCGGCGGCCCTTGACGAGCCGCGCGCTGATCGTGGCGTTGTGCGGAGTTCCTCCGTCGTCCCGCCCGGCGAGGTAGCGGGGTTCCCCGTCCCGCTCCTCGAAGACCACGACGACGGCGTCGCTGTCGCCGAAGGTGCCCAGCGTGTACGTGCGGGTCTGAGGCGGGTCGACGACGAAGTCGGCCTGCTCGCCAGGCCCGAGACCGAGCGGCGCCGAGCGGAACGGCACCAGCTCGGGCGGGCCCGGGGGAAGCGCCGGCGGATACCAGCGGAGCGCGAACTCCTTGTCGGCGGCGGACAGGGTGCCGGGCGGGTGGAGACCCGCACGGTACTGCTCCGGCTCCAGGACCAGCCCCGACGGGAACGGAAACTCCATGATCGAATGCGGGTCCCAGACGGAGCCGTTGACCTCGTCCGGGTCGAGCTTGCTCAGGATGTTGTAGCGCGTCCGCTCCCGGCTCCAGTGGTGGGGCGGGCCCGCCATCTCGGCGTACACGGCCTCGTCGTCCCAGTGGATGCCGGCGAACGGGCTCTGGTGCTCGTGCAGCATGCCGAGCGCGTGCCCGATCTCGTGCAGGGCCGTCCCGCGCTCCCCGGGCACGGTCAGGTCCCAGCCGAAGTTCATGGTGCGCTCGTGCCGGCCGGCCGGCAGCGCGTCCCGGCCCACCGCCGACCAGGAGCCGGCGCCGAACTGGAACCCGATGCGCAGTTCGGCCTCCGAAGGGTCGTCGACCTCGGCGAAGGTGATCCCGATGCCGAGGTGCCGCCACTCCTCGAAGCACTCGCGCACCACGTCCCGCTGCTCCCCGGCGCCGGCCCACGACACCCGTCGCGTCATCCCCGTCCCCGGCACGGGGATGACGGACGCGTCGGTGTCACGGTCGAAGAAGCAGTAGTGCAGGACCGTGCCGTTGACCCACATCCGCCGCCCGCTCGCGAGCGCGCTCAGCCGCTCGGCCGCCAGCCCGGTTGCGAAGGCGGGCGCCGGCGCCTGTGCCAGCGAGCAGTAGCGTGCGGTCATGGCCACAGCCTGCCCCGCGGCCGGTCCCGGGCGCCTGAGTCGGGGGCTACTCAAGTCGCCCTGTATCAGAAGTGAGTAGCGGCGCTCATGCATGTGTGACGACTTACGAGCGGGACGCGACGACGCTGGAGCTGCCCTGGCCGTTCGCCGGGCGGGAGGACGAACTGGAGCTGGTCCGCCGGTCCCTGGCCGGCGGACGCCGCGGCATCGTGGTGACGGGCCCGGTGGGGTGCGGCAAGACCCGCCTCGTCACCGAGGCGCTCCGCGGCACCGACTGCGCCCGGGCGGCGGGTACGCCCGAGAGCCGGGCCATCCCCTTCGCCGCGTTCGCCCATCTGCTGCCGGAGCCGGTCACCCTGCACCGCGCGGTCCAGCTCCTGTCGGGCGTGCGGACGTTGGTCGTGGACGACGCCCATCTGCTCGACGACGCCTCCGCCGCCCTGGTCCACCAGCTCGCCGTGCACGGCCGCACCCGCCTGCTGGTCGTCGCCACGGACGGCAGCCCGGTGCCGGGTGCGATCGCCCGGCTGTGGACCGGCGAGCTGCTGCCGCGTCTCGCCCTGGAACGGCTGCCCGACGAGGAGACCGCGCAACTGCTCGCAGCGGCCGGGGCCGGACCCCTCGAACCACTGACCGTCAACCGGTTGCGGCGCCTGAGCCGGGGCGACCTGCGGCTGCTGCGCGACCTGCTGGGGGCCGTCCGCGGACAGTTGACCGTCGTGCCGGGCACCGGCGAACGGGCGTGGCGGGGCCCGGTGCCGCTGACCACGGCCGTCCGCGAACGCACCGCCCATGTCCTCGGCCGCACCTGCCCGCTCGAACGGGAGACCCTCGACCGCCTCGCCTTCGCCGAACCCCTGTCGCGGACACTGGACGACCTCGACCTCGACATCGGAGCCCTCGAAGTCCTGGAGTCCGACGGCCTGATCGAGGTCGACGACCTGGGCGGCGTCCGCCTCGCCCACCCCCTCCACGGCCCCGTGCTCAGAGCCGCGGCCGGCCGGCTGCGGGCGCGCCGGCTGGCCCGGACGCCGGACGCGTACGCCTCGGCGCTAGACGCCGAATCGGCCGCACTGGCCCGCCGGATCGACCAGGACGACGTGCGGGCGATGCCCACGCCGGTGGGGGAGTGGCTGGTCGCCGAGGGCGGCCCGCTGCCCGGCCGGTACGCCGCCCTACGCGCCCGGTTCGCCCGGCTGCGGGGCGAGTTGAGGGAGGCGGAGGCCTGGGCGAGAGAAGGCCTGCGGGGCGATTCCGGGGACGCGTCGTGCCGGGACGAACTCGCCCGCGCCCGCACACCGGTGGACAGCCGGGGGGACCTGGACCTCGAAGCCCTCACCGACCCCTACGACGCCGTCCGTCTCGGCGCCCCCGAGAAGGTCATCGACCGGCTGACCGGCGTGTTCGCCCGGCACGCCGACGCGCTGACCCGTGCCGACGGCCCGGCCCTGGTCGAGGTGGCGGAGGAACTGGAGCGGCGCGGCTTCACGCTGTTCGCCGCGGAGGCGCACGCCCAGGCCGTGCGCGCCCACCGCGATCCGAGCGCCGCCCGCCACTCCCGCACCCGGGCCGTCGCCCTGGCCCGGCGCTGCCAGGGCGCCCGCACACCCGCCCTGTCCGGGCTGGTCCTCGGCGAACTCACCGTCCGGCAACGGCAGGTCGTCACGCTCGCGGCGGCCGGCCTGAGCAACCGGCAGATCGCCGAACGCCTCACCCTGTCGATCCGGACCGTCGGCAACCACCTGTACAGCGCCTACGCCCGCCTCGGCGCGAGCGACCGCGGCGCCCTGCCGTTGCTGACGGAAGTCCCGCAAGCCCAGCCGGCCTGAGGCCGCACCCTGACCGGCGGCCTGACCCGAACAGGGGACGGGTCAGGCCGCCCCGAACGCCGAGAACGCCCACCCCGTGGCCTGGTGCAGCGCGTCGCCCGGCAGGGCGGCCCGGGCGTCGCGCAGCGCCTCCGCCAAGGAGAGGCCGGCCCCGAGGCCCTTGTGCAGCGCGAGCATCAGCGGCACCACCGCGGCGTCGTTGACGGGCGCGCTGCACGCCACCACCCCGGCCGTGCCGAGCGGCAGCAGCGCGGTGACCAGGCCGAGCAGTTCGTCGGCGCCGACGGAGGCGAGGAGAGCCGTGTCGCAGCAGGACAGGATGATCCGGTAGGGGCTGCGGTCGACACGCTCGAAGTCGTGCACGACGATCGGCCCGTCGGCCATCCGCAGCGAGGAGAACAGCGGGCTGTCCGCGCGGAACGTGCCGTGCGCGGCGATGTGCGCCAGCGCGGCCCCGTCCAGCTCCTGAAGCACCCGCGGCACCCGCGCCTCGTCGTCCTCCAGGACCGTCGCGCAGGCGTACCGGCCGGCCAGTTCGGGCACCTCGGCGCCGCCCGTGGCCAGGCCCGGGCCACGTACCAGCACATGGCGGCCGTCCGGCGGCGGCGCGGTCTCCCGGGCCCGCAGCCAACTGCCGGCCGACGGCGACACGCTGAGCACGCGTTCCCGCAGCGACGGCAGCAGCGCCCACGGCACCCGGTGCAGCCGCCCCGGCGGTACGATCACCACCGGGCCGCCGCCCAGGTGTTCCGCCGCCGGTCCGAGCAGCAGCTCCTCCAGCCGCCGCCCCGCGGCCTCCACCACCGGAAGCCGCGCTTCTGCCCCGGGGTGCGCCAGCCGCCGCAGCCCCGCCTGCACGTGCTCGGCCTCGGTCTCCGCGTCGGCCAGCAGCCCCGCCTCGAACCTGCGCACCCGCCCCTGCCCGCACAGCAGCACCTGCACCCGTCCGTCGAGCACGGCGAGTTCCACCAGCCGTACCTCGTCGCCCAGCCGCTCCAGCAGCCGGCCGACGTCGAAGCGGTCACCCCCACCGGGGGTCTCGCCGCGCATGTGCAGGGTCCGGGAGCGGATCTGCCGCTCCAGGCGCCGCTGTTCACGCTCCAGAGCCGGAACCGGCCGGCCCTCCATCCGGGCGGCCTCCGCGCGGGAGGCGATCTCACGGAAGGCGGTCATGCCGCTGAGCAGTTCCGGGTCGGCGGGCGGCCGGGTCGGCGGAGTGGACAGCACGGTGGCCCGCCAGCGCTCGCTCCACACCAGCAGCCGCCGCGGGCCGCCGGAGACGAGGCTGGCCCGACCGGCCAACGCGGCCAGTTCCGCGCCCTGTTCGGTGGCGCGGGCCCGCAACTCCGAGGCGCCCAGCGTCATCCGGTGGTCGTCGAGCACGTCCAGGCCGCGCCGGCACGCCTCCAGCACACCCCGGGTGGACCCGGCGGCCCGGGCCCGCAGCGCCTGCGCCGCCCAGCCCGTCATCCGCGCCAGCGGCGGGCCGCTGCGTCTGCTGCGGGCGGCGACGGCCAGATGCCGTTCCGCGTCCGCCGTCCAGCCCAGACCCAGCGCGATCCGGCCGGCGAGCAGTGACGCCTCCGGCGCGGCCGGAGCGCCGAAGGCGGCCAGCTTCCCGGCCACCGCGGCGGCGTCGGCGACCAGCCGCCCCGAGCCGCGCCCGGCCGCGTGCCGCGCCTCGATCATCACCAGCCGGGCGTGCGTCTCCCACCAGGTGCGCCGCTGCCCGCCGCCGATCCCGTCCAGCTTCCCGATCGCCGCGTCCGCCTCGGCCAGTGCCTCGGGGGCCAGCCCGGCCGCCATCAGCACCTCACAGCGCCGGATGTTCAGCATGAACGTCGGCGTGCCCAGCCGGGCGTAGCGTTCCTCCGCCTCGTCGAGCAGCCGCAGCGCCGCCGGCACGTCACCGGACCGGAACGCGGCGAGTCCCCGGCTCTCCACCGCGTCGGCCTTGTCGTGCTCCTGGCCGGTGGTCTCCCACAGCGTCTCGGCCGCGGCGAAGTCCGCCTCGGCCCGCTCCACCGCGCCCAGCGCCAGGTGCACGGTCGCCCGCAAGGTCAGCGCCCGCGCCGTCCAGATCACGTCCTCCGCCTGGCGCAGCACGGGAATCGCCCGGCGTACGTCCTCCAGCGCCTCGCGATGGTGACCGAGCACCCACCACACGTACGCCCGCCGGTACAGCACCCGGGCCCGGGTGTGCCCGCCGCCCCGCGCGACCCCCCGCTCGAACGCCGCCAAGCCCTCCCGGGTGCGCCCCGCGTGCACCAGCGCCACTCCCAGGGTGGCCAGTACGTCCGCCTCCCGATCGGCCGAGTCCGCCCGCGCCGCGAACTCCCGGGCCCGCCGCAGATGGTTCAGCGCGAGCCGCAGATCACCGAAGTCCCGCTGCCAGATACCGATCACCTGATGGGCGACGGAGGCGTCCAGCGGGGAGGGGACGGCGTCGAGCAGCGCCCGGGCCCTCGCGAGAGCCTCGCCCGGATCGGCGAACACCATTGGCAGCAGTTCCTGCACCGAGCCGCTTCCCGCTGTCACTCCTCGGATGGTAGTGGCCCCCGAACGGCGGCACACAGGGTTGGACCTGTATCAAAAAGCCGCCCGGCGGCTCTTGTCGACGAGCACCGACGACCGTTCGCCGCACCGACCGACGCCGTCGCCCAGTGGGAGGACCCGCATGGCACCTCAGCGATTCCACGAGCAGTTCGACCAGATCCAGCGCTCGATGCCGGACGTCCCCCTGGCGATGGGACCGGACGACTCGGCCGAGTTCATGTACGAGAAGGGCGTCGTCCTCGTCCGCGACGGCGAGGAGGCCCGCATCGTCGAGGACACCGTACGGGCGCACTTCACGGCGGCACCCGATCTCGACCAGGACCAGGTCCGCCGGGCGGGCCCGCGGGCCAGCCGCAGCGGCGTCACCCGGATCCGGGTCGGCGACCCCGGCGAGGGCAGCCGGGGAACCGACCGTGCCGTCGCGCAGGCCCTTCGGTCCGTGCGCGAGCGCGAGGCCCGGGCCGGGCACCGGATGGTCGCCCGCAACCACGTGGTGCACATCGCGGTCAACGCCTGCCCCGGCGACGAACCGGTACCCGTCCCGGCGAGCGAGCCGCCCAACCCGGCGGCCGCGGACACGGCGTACGACCCGGGCACCGCCGTCGGCGTCCTCGTCGTCGACACCGGCCTCACGCACGACTACCGCTCCTGCGCGCTCCTCGCCCACGCCGACGGCGACGCCCAGGTCCAGGAGTGCGACGAGCAGGGGATCCTCCAGCAGTACGTCGGGCACGGCACGTTCATCGCCGGGCTCGTCGCCGCCGTCGCGCCCAACACCGACATCACCGTGCGCGGCAGCCTCAACGACGCCGGCGCCGTCCTGGAGTCGGAGTTCGGCGAGAAGCTCTTCGAGGCCGTCGACGCCGGCGGCTGGCCCGACGTCCTCAGCCTCTCCGCCGGCACCTCCAACGGCCGCACCGACGGCCTGCTCGGCGTGGAGAACTTCATGCGGGAACTGCGCGAGCAGCGCACCCTGCTGGTCGCCGCCGCCGGCAACAACGGCAGCGCCACCCCCTTCTGGCCCGCCGCCTACGCCGACCTGCCCGGCTGGGAGGACTCCGTGCTGTCGGTCGGCGCGCTGCGCAGCGACGGCGAGTCCGGCGCCTGCTTCACCAACCACGGCCCCTGGGTGAAGGTCTACGCCCCCGGCGAGCGCCTCACCAGCGCCCTCACCGGCTTCGAGACACCCGTCCCGTACGTCTACCAGCACTCCACGTACGACGCCTGCCGCTACGGCTTCACCTACGGCTGCACCTGCCGGCACCCCCGCCACACCGGCGTGCTGAGCGACGAGAGCGCCTCCGCCAAGCCGGACCAGGTGATGTTCGAGGGGTACGCGCAGTGGAGCGGTACCTCCTTCGCCACCCCCGTGACCGCCGGCCTGGTCGCCGCCCACATGACGGCGCACAAGGAGACCGATCCGCGCGCGGCCCGGCGGCGACTGATCGCCGCCGATACCGGCTTCGCGGAGGTGCGCGGGGCGCACGTACCGGCGCTGCGCCCGCCCACCTGGCGCCCTGTCCCGGTCGTCCCGCTCACCCCCGGTCTGTGAGGGCCGGAACCGCCCCCTCCACGGCGTACGATGACGTGCCGTACTCGAGGGGTGGGGCTGCCGTGGACCGTACTGATGCCGGCGCGCTCGTCCAGGCCGCCGCCGACGGCGACGCGGCGGCCTGGAAGGCGCTCGTGGAAGGGCTGAGCCCCCTGGTGTGGTCCGTGGTGCGGGCCCATCGGCTGTCCGACGCGGACGCCCACGAGGTCTACCAGACCGCCTGGTTCCGCTTCGCCCAGCACCTCGGGCGGATCCGGGAACCCGGCAAGGCGGGCGCGTGGCTGGCGAGCACCGCGCGCCACGAGTGCCTGAAGGTCATCCGGAGCTCGCGACGGCTGACCCTGACGGACGATCCACAGATCCTGGACCGGGTCAGCGAGGACGGCACGCCGGAACAGTCGCTGCTCGACTCCGAGGAGGCCGCCGCCCAGAGCGAACGGGTACGGCGGCTGTGGCAGGAGTTCGAGGAACTGGGCGAGCGGTGCCGGCAGTTGCTGCGGGTGCTGATGGCCACGCCGCCGCCCAGCTACCAGGACGTGTCCGCCGCGCTCGGGATCGCGGTGGGCAGCATCGGGCCGCTGCGCCAGCGCTGTCTGCGCCGCCTGCGGGCCCGGCTCGAAGCGCGGGGGGCGATATGAGCGACATGAACGACGACGAGCTGTTCGACGAAGAGAGCTGGGGGGACGACGGGTTGGACGCGGGGCTGCTGGAGGAGGAACTCCGGCAGGCCGCCGCCGTCCTGGACCCCGTTCCGGCGGAGCTCCAGCAGATCGCCGTCGACGCCTACGCGCTGCACGACCTGGACGCCCGCGTCGCGGAGCTCACCTTCGACTCGCTGGTCGACGCCCTGCCGGTCCGGGGAGCCGGCGACCCGCCCCGGATGCTGACCTTCCAGGCGGGCGAGGTGACCGTCGACGTCGAGGTCACCGCACACGGGCTGATGGGCCAGGTGCTGCCGCCGCAGCCGGCCAGGATCGAGGTCCTGACCGGACCACGCCCCGGCTCCTCGCTCACGTCCGACGACCTGGGCCGCTTCACCGCCGACGCACCGCCCCCGGGCCCGTTCGCCCTGCGGCTGCGGACCGGCGGGGACGTGGTGGTGACGGAGTGGCTGCGGGCCTAGGGCGAACACGCCCTAGGAGTGCTCCAGCCGGTGCCGGTCAGCCGGACACGGCGTCGACCACGCGGGCCAGCGCGGCGGCGAGCCGTCCGAGGCCGGGGCCGGCGGGACCGCCCGGCTCGGTCATGTAGGTGTCCCGGCGGATCTCCACCATGAGCGCCTCGACCCGCGGGTCGGTCCCGTAGAACTCCAGCGGCACGTAGGCCCCCCTGAAGGGGCTGTCGAGCCCCGTCTCCCCGACGTCCCCGAAGGCCCGCCGCGCGGCCTCCAGTAGCCCGGGAGAGGTGTGGAAGGAGTCGGTGCCGAGACACACCGGCGGGCGGGGTCCCTCCCCGTGCAGCTCGTACGGCAGCCGGGCGCGGGGATAGGAGTGCACGTCGATGATCACGGCCCGCCCGGTGGCCGCCAGCCGGTCCGCCACGGCCTGCGTCATCGCCCGCGCGTACGGCAGGAAGTAGCGCTGGACGAGCGGCCCGGCCTCGACGTTCCCGGACCGCAGCACGGCGCCGTGCGTGGTCCGGGTGTAGACCGCGCCCATTCCGACGGCCCGCATCTCCTCCCGTTCGTCGGGGAAGCGCTCGGGGTCGACGACCAGCCGCGACAGCCGGTTGACGAACCGCCATGGGACGACACCGGCCGCTCCGGCCGCCGCCTCGGCGATCTGAGCCGTGTGCGCGTCGGTGATGTGGTCCAGCTCCCGCGCGAGCTCGTCGTCGCCCAGCACGATGTCCGCCCGTACGGACGGCGGTATCTCCCGCGCCGAGTGCGGGACATGCAGGATCACGGGGGAGTGCCCGGCGCCGGGCAGGACGTCGAAGGACCGGAGGTCGTCGGTCACGCGGCGGCTCCAGGGGACGGTGTCGGGGGGCTCCGCTCGAAAGCCCGGCCTCTTCGAACATAACTCCGCCCCGGCCGGGCGGTGCGCAGGCCGGGGCGGAGCGGAGGGACCGAGTGGTCCGGGGCGTCAGCTCAGGGACGCCAGCGCCTCGTTCCACGTGGCGGACGGGCGCATGACCTCAGCGGCCTTCGCCGGGTCGGGCTGGTAGTAGCCGCCGATGTCGGCCGGCTTGCCCTGGACGGCGTTCAGCTCGTCGACGATCTTCTGCTCGTTGGCGGCCAGCGTCTCGGCGATCGGGCCGAAGGCCTTCGCCAGGTCCGCGTCGTCGGTCTGCCGGGCCAGCTCCTGCGCCCAGTACAGGGACAGGTAGAAGTGGCTGCCGCGGTTGTCGATACCGCCGACGCGCCGGGTCGGGGACTTGTCCTCGTTGAGGAAGGTCGCCGTGGCGCGGTCGAGGGTGTCGGCGAGGACCTGGGCGCGGGCGTTGCCCGCCACCTTCGCGAGCTGCTCGAAGGACGGCACCAGGGCGAAGAACTCACCCAGGGAGTCCCAGCGCAGGTAGTTCTCCTTGACCAGCTGCTGCACGTGCTTCGGCGCCGAGCCGCCCGCACCCGTCTCGAAGAGGCCGCCGCCCGCCATCAGCGGGACGACCGACAGCATCTTGGCACTGGTGCCCAGCTCCAGGATCGGGAACAGGTCGGTCAGGTAGTCGCGCAGCACGTTGCCGGTGACGGAGATGGTGTTCTCGCCGCGCCGGATGCGCTCCACCGACAGCTTCGTCGCCTCGACCGGGTTCAGGATCCGGATGTCCAGGCCCTCGGTGTCGTGCTCCGGCAGGTACTGCTCGACCTTGGCGATCAGGTTGGCGTCGTGGGCGCGGGTCTCGTCCAGCCAGAACACCGCCGGGTCGCCCGTGGCGCGGGCGCGGGTGACGGCCAGCTTCACCCAGTCCCTGATCGGCGCGTCCTTGGTCTGGCAGGCGCGGAAGATGTCACCGGCCGAGACGGTCTGCTCGATGAGCGCGGTGCCGTTCTGGTCGACCAGGCGGACGGTGCCCGTGGTGGCGATCTCGAAGGTCTTGTCGTGGCTGCCGTACTCCTCGGCCTTCTGCGCCATGAGGCCGACGTTCGGCACCGTGCCCATGGTGGACGGGTCGAAGGCGCCGTTGGCCTTGCAGTCCTCGATCACGGCCTGGTAGACGCCCGCGTAGGAGGAGTCCGGGATGACCGCCAGGGCGTCGTGCTCCTGCCCGTCCGGGCCCCACATGTGGCCGGAGGTGCGGATCATGGCCGGCATGGAGGCGTCGATGATGACGTCGGAGGGCACGTGCAGGTTCGTGATGCCCTTGTCGGAGTCGACCATCGCCAGCTCCGGGCCCTCGGTGAGCTCGGCGTCGAAGGAGGCCTTGATCTCGGCGCCCTCGGGCAGGGCGTCCAGGCCCTTGTAGATGCCGCCCAGACCGTCGTTCGGGGTCAGGCCGGCCGCGGCGAGCTTGTCGCCGTACTTCGCGAACGTCTTCGGGAAGAAGGCGCGCACCACGTGGCCGAAGACGATCGGGTCGGAGACCTTCATCATCGTCGCCTTCAGGTGCACCGAGAACAGCACGCCCTCCGCCTTGGCCTTGGCGACCTGCTCGGTCAGGAACTCGCGCAGCGCGGCGACCCGCATCACGGAGGCGTCGACGACCTCGCCCTTCTGGACGGGTACGGACTCGCGGAGCACGGTGGTGCTGCCGTCGTCGCCGACGAGCTCGATGCGCAGCGCGCCGTCCTCGGCGATCACCACGGACTTCTCGGTGGAGCGGAAGTCGTTCTGGCCCATGGTCGCCACGTCCGTCTTGGACTCGGCGGACCAGGCGCCCATGCGGTGCGGGTGGGACTTGGCGTAGTTCTTGACCGACGCGGGGGCACGGCGGTCCGAGTTGCCCTCACGCAGGACCGGGTTCACGGCGGAGCCCTTGACCTTGTCGTAGCGGGCGCGGATCTCGCGCTCCTCGTCGGTCTTCGGGTCGTCCGGGTAGTCCGGCAGCGCGTAGCCCTGGCCCTGCAGCTCGGCGATCGCCGCCTTGAGCTGCGGGATGGACGCCGAGATGTTCGGCAGCTTGATGATGTTGGCGGCGGGCGTCTTGGCCAGCTCGCCGAGCTCGGCGAGGGCGTCAGGGATGCGCTGGTCCTCGGTCAGGTACTCCGGGAACAGGGCGATGATGCGCCCGGCCAGCGAGATGTCGCGGGTCTCGACGGCGACACCCGCCTGCGAGGCGTACGCCCGGACCACCGGCAGGAAGGAATACGTTGCCAGGGCCGGGGCCTCGTCAGTGTGCGTATAGATGATGGTCGAGTCAGTCACCGGGTGCTCCGCTCCACGTCTGCAACATTGCTCGACATCAAGATATCTCCTGACGGACCTCGTCTCGACAGGGGTCCACGCCTAGTTTCGCGCCAGCGACCGCCCCAGGGCCCGGGCCGGGGAGACAGTGCCGCGGGTGGCGGCCCCGCGACTGCCCTGGTCGGGGCGGCGACGGCTCCGGCGAGAGCCGTAGCTCCCGGCGACACCGGCTTCGTCCGGCGTCGGCGGCACCGGCCGGCCGCCTCGCCCGCTCGTCAGCTTCCCGCGAACGCCCAGGTCGGATACCGGCGGGCGGGCCGCCGCACGCAGTGGGGGCCGGCTCCGGAGCGACCGGCGCCCGATCGGCGAGCGGATCGCGTACCCCGTACCCGTCCCGCTCGCTCATGGCCCCGGGGTGGTACAGGTCATGTTGGCCGACCACCCGCTCAAGAGCACCGCAGCGGCCCCCGCGAGGCCTCAGTCGACCCGGACCGAGGAAATCTCGTTCGGCTCGATCTCGCCCGTGCGCTGCTGCGGGATGACCACCCCGCCCTGCTGGAGGGCCACCGTCCGGGCCGGGGCGGGGATGCGGATGCCCTCCGTGCGGTAGCGCTTGTGCAGGCGCTTGATGAACTCGTGCTTGATCCGGTACTGGTCGCTGAACTCGCCGACGCCCAGGATGACCGTGAAGCCGATGCGCGAGTCGCCGAAGGTGTGGAACCGGATGATCGGCTCGTGGTCCGGCACCGCGCCCTCGACCTCGGTCATCGTCTCGGCGATGACCTCGTTGGTCACCCGCTCCACGTGCTCCAGGTCGCTGTCGTAGGCCACCCCGACCTGGACCAGGATGGTCAGCTGCTGCTCGGGGCGCATGAAGTTGGTCATGTTCGCCTGCGCGAGCTGGCCGTTGGGGAGCACGACGAGGTTGTTGGACAGGTTGCGGATCGTCGTCTGCCGCCAGTTGATGTCCTCGACGTAGCCCTCCTCACCGCTGCTGAGCTGGATGTAGTCACCGGGCTGGACGGTCTTGGAGGCGAGGATGTGGATGCCCGCGAAGAGGTTGGCGAGGGTGTCCTGAAGCGCCAGCGCGACCGCCAGACCGCCGACGCCCAGGGCGGTGAGCATCGGGGCTATGGAGATCCCCAGCGTCTGGAGCACCACCAGGAAGCCGATCGCCAGGACCAGGATCCGGGTGATGTTGACGAAGATCGTGGCCGAGCCGGCGACGCCGGAACGGGACTGGGTGACCGTGCGCACCAGGCCGGTCACCACCCGCGCCGCCGACACCGTCGCCACGGAGATGAGCAGCACCGTCAGCACCTGGTTGGTGTGGTGCTGCACCGTCTTCGTCAGCGGCAGTACCGCCGCCGCGCCCGCCGCGCCGCCCACCACCGCGGCCCACGGCAGCACGGCCCGCAGCGCGTGCACGATGACGTCGTCCCCGCTCCAGCGGGTGCGGTCGGCGTGCCGGCCCAGCCAGCGCAGCAGCATGCGCAGTGCGAAGGCCGCCAGCAGGCCCGACGCCAGGGCGATGCCGGCGAAGACCAGATCGTCCGCGGTGAGCGCCCGGTTCACCTGTCACCTCCGGGAAGAAGAACTGCGGCGAAGGCCGTTGCCGGCTGCCGGATGTGAAGTTTCGTCACGTCGTCACCTGTTCGTCCTGCGGGATGTCGGTCGCGCCCGACCACCCTGACCCGGGGTCGGCGCGATCGTTCATCCTGCCGCATTCCGCACGGGGTTTCGTACCGTGGAACCGGCCGGACCGGGGAGTTCCGCCCGGGCACTCGGGGCCTGTCGGCCGGTCAGATCACCTTCAGGCGTACCAGCGCCGCCAGCGTCAGCGCGCCCGGCAGCAGTGGCAGCCAGACCGTGATGACCCGGAAGGCCAGCACCACGGCCGTGGCCACGGCGGCCGGGCCGCCCGCCGCGACCAGCGCCATGACCAGCGCCGCCTCCACCGAGCCGATCCCGCCCGGGGTGGGCACCAGCGCGACGGCGACCGTCGCCGCCAGGTAGGCCACCGCCATGTGCGCGGGCGGCACGTCCAGCCCCATCGCCCGGCCCACCAGCACCAGTACGGTCGCCTGCAACGCGGGGAACGCGAAGGACCCGCCCCACAGGGCAAGGGCCCGGGCCGGGCGGGTGTGCACCGAGCGGGCCTCGCCGAGAGCCGTCCGCAGGAAGGACAGCACGGCCGAGCGCACCCGGGGGACCAGGGCCGGCACGGCGACGGCGATGACGAACACCACACCGGCACCGGCCAGCAGCGGGCCGAACGCCGTCTGGGGAACCAGCGTGCCGAGCCGCAGCGCGTCCGGGAGCGCGACGAACAGGACACCCAGCAGGGCCACCCGGCCGACGCTCTCCGCCAGCAGGTACAGCGCGAGAGCCGCCGAGGAGCGGGCGAGCGGCAGCCCGCACACCGTCATGAACCGCAGGTTGACCGCGCTCGCGCCCAGCCCGGTCGGCAGCAGGTGGTTGGCCGCGCCCGCCGCGAACTGCGTGGCGAGCAGCCGCCGTCGGGGCAGCCGCTCGACGACCGCGCCCTGCCGGGTGCAGGCGGCGGCGACCCAGGTCAGACAGGTCGCGCCCACCGCGGCCAGCAGCCACGGCCATTCGGCGTTGCCCAGATGCGCGAAGCCCTCGGCGAGCACCGACCGGTGCCGCACCGCGACCACGGTGACCAGCAGGAGCGGAAGCAGACACAGGATCTGACGCAGGCGGCGGACCGGGACGCGACGGGGGAGTCGTCCCGGGCGGACTTCGGGGAGTTGTACCGCTGTCACGTCCGCAGAGGCTTCCCACGCCCCGCCAACGGCGGGTTGCGGACGGGCGGACGGCGTCTTACGCGCGGGGAGCGGCTGGGAGGAGAGCGTCATCGGGGCCTTTGCGGGGGGACGGGGAGAAGGGGTTCGGGCCGATTGTGCGAGGGGACGGGGAGAGGGGGTTCGGGCCGATTGTGCGGGATGTCGGGGCGATGTGCGAGCGCCTTGACCTCAAGATTGCTTGAGGTTCTACGTTCTCTCCCATGAGTATGGAGACCACAGCGTGGACACAACTGCACACCGTCATGAACGCCCAGGAGGAGCGCCGTCCGTTCGCCCTCGCCACCCTGCGCCGCATCGGCGCGTTCGCCCGCCCGCACCGGCGCCGCATCGCCCTCTTCGTCCTCCTGGGCGTGGGGACCGCCCTGCTCGCCGTGGCGACCCCCGTCCTGGCCGGGAGTGTCGTCGACGCGATCGTCTCGGACGGCACCGAGAGCACCGTCGTACGCCTGTCCCTGCTCATCGCGCTGATCGCGGTGGCGGAGGCGGCGCTCGGCATCCTCGGCCGGAGGCTGTCGGCGACGCTCGGCGAGCACCTCATCCTCGATCTGCGGACCGCCGTCTTCGACCATGTGCAGCGCATGCCGGTGGCGTTCTTCACACGCACTCGTACGGGCGCCCTCGTCTCCCGACTCAACAACGACGTCATCGGCGCCCAGCGCGCGTTCAGCAACACCCTGTCCGGAGTGGTCAGCAACCTCGTCACGCTGCTGCTCACACTCGCCGTGATGCTCACGCTGTCGTGGCAGATCACCCTGCTCGCACTGGTGCTGCTGCCGGTGTTCGTGATCCCGGCCCGGCGCATGGGCAGCCGTATGGCCCGTATGCAGAGGGAGGCCGCGACGCTCAACGCGGCCATGGGCACCCGCATGACCGAGCGCTTCTCCGCACCCGGCGCCACCCTGGTCAAGCTCTTCGGGCGCCCCGAGGAGGAGTCGGCGGAGTTCGCCGAACGCGCCCGCCGGGTCGCGGACATCGGCGTCCGGACGGCGACCGCCCAGGCCGCGTTCATCACCGCCCTCACCCTGGTCTCCGCCCTCGCCCTGGCCCTGGTCTACGGCCTCGGCGGCACCCTCGCCCTGCGCGGCACCCTGGAGCCCGGCGCGGTCGTGTCGCTGGCGCTGCTCCTGACCCGGCTCTACGCGCCGCTGACCGCGCTCGCCGGGGCGCGGGTCGAGGTGATGAGCGCCCTGGTCAGCTTCGAGCGGGTCTTCGAGGTGCTCGACCTGAAGCCGCTCATCGAGGAGAAGCCGGATGCGCGCCGGGTACCAGAGGGGCCCGTCGCGGTCGAGTTCGACCACGTCCGCTTCGGCTACCCGTCCGCCGACAAGGTCTCCCTCGCCTCCCTGGAGGAGGTCGCCACGCTCGACAAGCGGGGCGGTGACGAGGTCCTGCACGGCATCTCCTTCCGCGCCGAACCGGGGCAGACCGTGGCGCTCGTCGGCTCGTCCGGCGCGGGCAAGTCGACCGTCGCGCAACTGCTGCCGCGCCTGTACGACGCCGACGAGGGCGCCGTACGCGTCGGCGGCGTCGACGTCCGCGACCTGAGCGCGCGCTCCCTGCGGGAGACCCTCGGCATGGTCACCCAGGACGGGCACCTCTTCCACGACACCGTCCGCGCCAACCTCCTCCTGGCCCGCCCCGATGCCACGGAGAGCGACCTGTGGGACGCCCTGCGCCGCGCCCGCCTCGACGACCTCGTACGGTCGCTGCCCGACGGCCTCGACACGGTGGTCGGCGAACGCGGCTACCGCCTGTCCGGCGGGGAACGCCAGCGCATGACCATCGCCCGGCTGCTGCTGGCCCGCCAGCGTGTCGTCATCCTCGACGAGGCCACCGCCCACCTCGACAACACCTCCGAGGCCGCGGTCCAGGAGGCACTCGCCGAAGCCCTCGAAGGCAGGACGGCGGTCGTGATCGCCCACCGGCTCTCCACGATCCGGACGGCCGACCAGATCCTGGTCGTCGAGGCCGGCCGGATCGTGGAACGCGGCACGCACGAGGAACTCCTGGCGGCGGGGGAGCGGTACGCGGAGCTGTACCGGACCCAGTTCGGCGGGACGGAGAGCCCGGTCGTGGAAGGGGCGGCCGCGTAGAGCGCCGACGCCCCGGCCTGGGTGAACGGCTCCGGGTGCGCATCCGTACCCCTGACGAGTACTCCCGCTGCCCGCGAGGGCAGGACGGTTCGCATCCGGAGAAACGACGTGTTCCAGCAGCAACCGCACGCACGATCCAACCGCCGGCCCCTGTCCCGCGCCCACCGGCTGCGCACCGCCGCGCCGGCCGCCGCGCTGGTCGTGCTCCCCCTGGTCACCGCCTGCGGCGGTGGTGACGACGCCGAGCCGGCCGCCGGCGGCAGGACGGCGACGCCGAGCGGGTCCGCCGCTCCCGCCGCCGGAGTCGTCGCGCCGGCGAAGGTGGAGGTGATCGCCGGCCTGACCGGCTGCAAGGTGAAGATCCGCACCGAGGCTGACGAGCTGCGCGAGGGCGTGTGCCACACGAAGAAGGGCGACTACCTCATCACCACCTTCCCCGAGGAGAAGCTCAAGGAGACCTGGCTGGAGTCGGCCAGCGTCTACGGCGGCAAGTACCTCGTCGGCATGCGCTGGGTGGTCAGCGCCAAGCCGGAGATGCTCGAACCCCTCCGCGCGAAACTGGGCGGCACCGTCCGGGAGTTGCAGGGCATCGGCCCCAGCGCGAACACCTCCTGACGTCACTGCGGCCCGAGCTCGCGGACGAGACCGGCGACCTGCCGGTCCTGCCGGGCCAGGTACGACTCGAAGGCACGGCCGGTGGCGAACACGTCCCTCCAGCCGTGCCGCCGGAGCTCGGCCCGCCACTGGCGGGAGTCGTGCAGCTCGGTCAGGGCCTCGACCCAGCGCCGCCGGTCGGCGTCGCTGATGCCGGGCGGGGCCACGATGCCCCGCCAGTTGGCGAAGACCAGGTCGATCCCCGAGGACTTCAGGGTCGGGACACCCGGCAGCACACCGACCGGCCGCTCGCCGGTGACGGCCAGGACCCGCAGCCGGCCGGCGCGGATCTGGTCGAGGAACTCGCCGAACCCGCTGGTGGCCACGTCGACCCTGCCGTCCAGCAGCGCGGGCAGCAGCTCACCGCCCCCACCGTCGTACGGCACGTACGCGACCTTCCTCGGGTCGATGCCGACCGTCTGCGCCAGCCGCATCGGCAGCAGATGGTCGGGGCCGCCGGCCGAGGACCCGCCGCCCACGCCGATGCTCCCGGGGTCCTCGCGCCAGGCGTCCACCAGCGCGCCGATCGTCCGGTACGGCGAGTCCTTCCGGACGACGATCGCGCCGGCCTCTTCGATGAGGCGTGCGATCGGGGTGGTCTCGGTGACGGTCACCTTCGACCCCGCCGCATGAGCCGCGCCCACGACTCCGAGGCCCATCTGGAGGGCGAGATCACCGTTGCCCCGCTCGTCGGCGAGGCGCTTCAGGCTCACCGTGCCGCCGGCGCCGGGCAGATTGAACACCTGCACGTCCGAGGCGATCCCGGTCTCCTCCATGACCCGGGCCGCGGTACGGGCCGTGGTGTCGTAGCCGCCGCCCGGGGTGTTGGGCACCATGAGCCGCAGGTCCCGCGCGGGTCCGCCGCCCGGCCACCCACCGCACGCCCCGGCCGCCAGCAGGGCCAGGGCCGAGAAGGCACCGAGTAAGGCGCGTGCGGGACGTCTCATGACACCTCACTTCCGGTTTTCCCTGGCCGGCGTCATGATTGTGCGACTCGGCACACGAGCCGCCCCACCTGTGTCGGCATTGAAGATTGAGTTCATTGTGGTCGCCACCTTTCGTCGCCATTCGCTCGCGGGCGAGATGCTGGTGCTCCAGCTCGCCATCGTCGTGGTGGTGCTGCTGGCGGTCGCCGCGGTCTCGCTCGCCCAGTCGCAGGCCACCTTCAACCGCGTCGAGGGACGCCGGGTGAGCGCGCTGGCCGAACAGTTGGCCGCCAACCCCCTGGTGCGCAGCCAGCTCGTGCGTCCCGCGCCCGGCGAGACCCTCGCCCCGCTGGTGCTCGCCACGCAGGCGCAGTCCGGAGTGACCTCGGTGACGGTGGCCGACGCCTCCGGCCGGATCGTCAGCTCCACCAACCCCACGGTGATCGGCGAGCGGCTGCCCCCGGGGCATGCCACCGACCAGGCGCGGGGCTGGTCGGGGCCGCTGACGCTGGACGGCAACCGCGAGCTGGCCGCCCGGGTCCCCGTCCTCGGGGCGACGGAGGAGAACCTCGGCCGGATCCTCGGCACGGTGATGATCGGCGAGGCCGATCCGACGGTGTGGCAGCGGCTCAACGGCGCCTCCTCATATCTGCTGGCCTACCTGGGCATCGCCAGCGGGCTCGGCGTGGCCGGCTCCTGGCTGCTCGCGCGGCGCGTGAAGCGGCAGACCCTCGGGCTGGAGCCGGGGGAGATCGCGGGGCTCGCCGAGCACCGGGAGGCGATGCTGTACGGCATCGCCGAGGGCGTGATAGCCCTGGACCCGCAGCACCGGCTCACCCTCGTCAACGACATGGGCCGCCGCCTGCTCGACCTTCCCGAGGACTGCGTCGGCCAGAGCCTGGACGGCCTGGGCATCGACGGACGGCTGCGCGACGTGCTGGCCGGAACCACCGCCGGCAAGCGGGACGAGGTCGTCGTCCGTCACGGCCGGGTCCTGGTGATGAACCGGATGACCGTCGCCAAGGACGGCCGGCTCCTCGGCTCGGTCACCACCCTGCGCGACCGTACGGAACTGGCCCGGCTGGAGCGGGAGATCGGTTCCTTCCGCAGCTCCTCGGAGCTGCTGCGGGCGCAGGCGCACGAGTTCGCCAACCAGCTGCACACCATCTCCGGGCTGATCCAGATCGGCGAGCAGGACGAAGTCGTGCGCTACATCCGCGCGTTGAACCAGCACCGGCAGTCCCTGGACATCACCCTCAGCCGCCGCGTGCGGGACACGGCGGTGGCCGCACTGCTGATGGCGAAGGCGTCCCTCGCGGCCGAACGGAAGGTCAGCCTGCGCATCTCGGACGACACCGCGCTGGAGCGGCTGGCCCCGGCGGACGCCGCCGACGTGGCGACCGTGGTGGGCAACCTCGTGGACAACGCCGTCGACGCCGCGGCGCACCACGGGGAGCGGTGGGTCGAGGTGGCGCTGCGGCAGGACGCCTCCAGCGTGGAGATCGTGGTCCGCGACTCGGGGCCGGGCGTGGCTCCGGAACTGGCCCGCGAGGTGTTCTCCCACGGCTTCACCACCAAGGCCGCGCGGGAGGGCGAGCGCGGTATCGGACTGGCCCTGACCAAGCTGGTCTGTGAACGGCACGGGGGAGAGATCTCGGTGGCCAACACCCCTGAAGGGGCCGTGTTCACCGCACGCATGACCGTCAGCCACCTCACCGAAGCGGTGGCGGAAGGAGCGGCCCCATGACCGGAACGCGCGGCATGACGGGAACGGACGACAAGACCGGAACGCGCGACAAGGCGGGCACGATCGACGTCCTCGTGGTCGACGACGACTTCATGGTGGCCCGGGTCCACCGCGCGTTCGTCGAACGCGTCGAGCCGTTCCGTGTCGTCGGCGTGGCCCACACCGGCGGACAGGCGGTCGAGGCCGTGGACGAACTGCGCCCCGACCTCGTCCTGCTCGACCTGTACCTCCCCGACCTCTTCGGCCTGGACGTCATCCCCCGCCTGCGCACCGCCGGCCACGCCTGCGACGTCATGGTCATCAGCGCCGCGCAGGAGGCCGACGCGGTCCGTGGCGCCGTCCGTCAGGGTGTCGTGGACTACCTCCTGAAACCCTTCGACTTCGAGGACCTGCGCCCCCGCCTGGAGCGCTACGCCGCCCAGCGGGGCCGGCTGCTCACGACGGTGGTACGAGGCCAGGCCGACATCGACCGGGTCCTGGCCGGGACGGGCGTTCCCGCATCGGCCCCCGCGCTGCCCAAGGGCATGAGCGTGGAGACCGCCGAACTCGTCGAGCGCGCCCTGCGCGAGGCGGACGGCACCCTGTCCGCCTCCGAGTGCGCCGCGCTGACCGGCGTGTCCCGCGTGAGCGCCCGCCGCTACCTGGAGTACTTCCACGGCACCGGCAGCGCGGAGGTGTCCCTGCGCTACGGCGTCGCCGGCCGGCCCGAACGGCGGTACTCCTGGCGGGCGTGATCCCCGACCACGGCGGGCCGTCGCCCTACGGCGGGCCGTCGCCCTGCGGAGGGCTGGGCGCCGGCACGGGGGAAGGCGCGGGGGCCGGGACGGAGACCGTCGAGGCGCCCGGCTTCTCCGTCGCGTCCTCCGCGATCCTCACGGTGTACAGGCCCGGACTCTGGTCACGCCACTGCCCGGATCCCGGGCCGGCGGCCGTCGCGGCGGTCAGGGGGAGCACCACGGCCCCGGTGAGCGCCAGGACCCAGCCGAGGACGGGGCTCAGGAGCGTGCCGGCAGTCCGGTGGTACGTGTCGTGGTAGGCCAACTGTCGTCCCGGTGGTTCGACTTGACGTCATGTACTGCCCCCATGGGCCTTACTGTCGCAGCCGCCGCCGGTGAAGGGAATCTTGAAACTTAAAGCCCCACGCGTTGCACAGAAGTTTCACAGCAGCGTCAGGGCTGGTTGGTCAGGTAGCCGCCCATGGCGGTGAAGTACTCGGTCGCGGGCAACTCCCGGCCGTCCTCGGTCCGCACGCGCGTGATGGCCAGGCCGTGGTTGCGGCCGGTGCGGGCGTCGGCTCCGGCCACGATCACCACGCCCTCGCCCTCGCGGTAGAAGATGCGGCCGGGTGTGCCGCCGTACCGCCCCTCCGAGACGACGGCGGCCAGGACCTCGAGTCGCTTGCCCTTGTGGAAGGTGAACGCGCTGGGGTACGGCTCGGACTGGGCGCGGACCAGGCGCTCCAGGTCCTCGGCGGGCCAGGTCCAGTCGATGCGGCTGTCCTCGATGGACCGCTTGTGGAAGAAGCTGGCCTGGGAGCGGTCCTGCTGGGTGAACTCCGTCTGCCCGGAGGCGATGAGGTCGAGCGCGCCGATGGTGACCGGGGCGATGAGGTCGACGGTCTTGTGGAACAGGTCGGTCGCCGTGTCCGCCGGCCCGACCGCCACCGCCTCCTGCCGCACGATGTCGCCGGCGTCCAGTTCGTCGTTCATCATGTGCGCGGTGACGCCCACTTCAGGCTCGCCGTTGATCAGCGCCCAGATCAGCGGGGAGAAGCCGGCGTACTTCGGCAGCAGCGAGTCGTGCACGTTCAGCGTGCCGTGGCGCGGCAGGTCGAAGATGCGCGGCGGGATCCACGTACGCCAGTTGTTGGCCACGATGATGTCCGGGTCGGCCTCCTTGAGGCGCTCGAACAGCTCGTCGTCGTCAGGGCGGTTGCGGATCACGACCGGTACGCCGTTCTCCTCGGCGAGGTCGGCGACCGAGTCGCTCCAGATCTTCTCGTACGCGTGCTCGCTCTTGGGGTGCGTCACGACCAGGACCACGTCGTGCTCGGAGTCCAGGAGGGCTTGCAGGGTGCGGTGCCCCCAGGTCTGGTAACCGAACATGACGACCCGCATGGGGTTCCTCCTCGAAGCAGGGAATGGCCGTGGCCAGTAAAGCAAGGCTTACCTAAGTGGTCAACGGGGCCAGTCCGCGCATGTGTTGACGACCCGCCCGCTCCGGGGTGTCCGTTTTGTCTATAGACACCTTCACGGGATGAGCTTAGCCTTACCTAAGTTTTGGGTGGTGCCTCTTCGGCGTGCCCGACTTCCGTACTTCCCGATGCTCGACCGACGGCTGCCTGCCCAGAAGGGCCGCCGCACCGCACGATGGGAGTGACATGGCACAGGCTCGTCCTGGCGACGCCCCTTTGATCCACGACCTCATAGGCATCGGCTTCGGGCCGTCCAACGTGGCCATGGCGATCGCGCTCAGCGAGCACAACGCAGGCGCCGGCGGGGAGGAGGCGGTCTCCGCTCACTTCTTCGAGCAGCAGCCGCGCTTCGGCTGGCACCGAGGCATGCTCATCGACGACGCGACCATGCAGGTGTCCTTCCTCAAGGACCTGGTGACGCTCCGGAACCCCGCCAGCGAGTACAGCTTCCTGTGCTACCTCAAGAGCAAGGGACGGCTGATCGACTTCATCAACCACAAGAACCTCTTCCCGCTGCGGGTGGAGTTCCACGACTACTTCGAGTGGGCCGCCGGCCAGGTCGACGACATGGTCTCCTACGGCCACGAGGTCGTCGGCGTCATGCCCGTCGTGCGCGACGGCGTCGTGGAGTACCTGGACGTGACGGTCCGTTCGGGGGAGGGCCTCGAGGTCCACCGGGCCCGCAACCTCGTCCTCGGCACAGGCCTGCGCCCCCTCATGCCGGAGGGCGTGGAGCGCAGCGACCGCGTCTGGCACAACTCCGAACTGCTGGGCCGCGTCGACGCGTTGGAGGGCACCTCACCCTCCCGGTTCGTCGTCGTGGGCGCCGGGCAGAGCGCAGCCGAGAACGTCGCCTACCTGCACCGCCGCTTCCCCGGGGCCGAGGTCTGCGCCGTCTTCTCCCGCTACGGCTACAGCCCCGCCGACGACAGTGCCTTCGCCAACCGGATCTTCGACCCCGAGGCCGTCGACGAGTTCTTCGCGGCGCCGAAGGACGTCAAACGCCGGCTGATGGACTACCACGGCAACACCAACTACTCCGTGGTGGACATCGACCTGATCGACGACCTGTACCGGCAGATGTACCAGGAGAAGGTCCTCGGCACCGAGCGGCTGCGCTTCCTCAACGTCTCCCGGCTCACCGGTGTCACGGAGACGCCGGACAAGGTCACGGCCGCCGTCACGTCCCTCGTCACCGGCGAGCAGACCCTCCTGGACGCCGATGTCGTGGTGTTCGCCACCGGCTACAGCCCCGCCGACCCCGTCGGTCTGCTCGGCGAGGTGGCCGACCGCTGCCTCCGGGACGACGAGGGCCGCGTCCGCGTCGAGCGCGACTACCGCATCGCGACGGAGCCGGAGCTGCACTGCGGCATCTACCTCCAGGGCGGCACCGAGCACACGCACGGCATCACCTCGTCCCTGCTGTCCAACACCGCCATCAGGGTCGGCGAGATCCTCGACTCGCTCCTCGACCGGGGCCGCAAGTCCGCCTCGGACGAAGCGCGGACGGTCGCCGACGGAACCGGCAGCCCGGCCCGCTAGTCCACCCACCGGTTTCGCCGGCACATCGCCGCGCCTCGCCAGGTGGGCCCACCCGGCAGGCGCGGCGGCACTGATCAAAGGGATAACGTACGTCGACATGGGCACGATCGCAGTGGAGCGTCCCGCGTCCAAGGTCACAACTCAGGCCCGTCGGCGCCGAGTTGTGGGGCTTGGCGCGCTGGTGCTGGTCCTCGTCGCAGCGGGGGCCGTGTCGTTGGCCGTCGGGGCGCGCGCGCTGAGCCCCGGCGAGGTGTGGCACGGGCTGTTCGCGGCACCGGAGTCCGACCAGCGGCTCACCGAGATCCGGCTCATCGTGGAGACCGTGCGGGTGCCCCGGACGGTGCTCGCGATCGTGGCGGGCGTCGCCCTGGGGGTCGGCGGTGCACTGATCCAGGGGTACACGCGCAACCCGATCGCCGACACCGGCCTGCTGGGCGTGAACTCCGGCGCCTCGTTCGCCGTGGTGACGGTGATCGCCGTGTTCGGGCTCTCCGACCCGTTCCAGTACATCTGGTTCGCCTTCCTGGGGGCGGCGGTCGCCGGTGTCGTGGTGTTCGGCGTCGCGAGCATCGGCCGCGGTGCCGGGAACCCGCTGACGCTCGCCCTGGCCGGGCAGGGCGTCACGGTGTTCCTCGCGGCGATGACCACGGCGATCGCGCTGTCGGACCAGAAGTCGCTGAACGCGCTGCGGTTCTGGAACGCGGGCTCCGTGGCCGGGGTGGGATTCGGTGTCATCTGGCCGGTGACCGCGTTCATCGCGGCCGGACTGGTACTGGCCCTGATCATGCTGCCGGCCCTCAACCTGCTCAACCTCGGTGACGACGTGGCGCGCGGCCTCGGGGTGAACATCGCGCTGAGCCGGACCATCGGCATCACCGCCATCACCCTGCTGGCGGGCGCCGCGACGGCCGCGTGCGGGCCCATCGCGTTCCTCGGGCTCATGGTGGCCCACGTGGCCAGGTACCTGACCGGCCCCGACTACCGCTGGCTGGTGCCGTACGCGGGACTGCTCGGCGCCATCGTGCTCCTGGTCTGCGACATCGTGGGCCGCCTGGTGGTGCGGCCGAGCGAGCTGGACGCGGGCGTCGTCGTCGCCCTGCTGGGCGCCCCGTTCTTCGCGGCTCTGGTGTGGCGCGGAAAGTTCAAGAGCGCATGAACAGGACAGGCGTGAACCCGCGCATGAACAGGACAGACGTGAAGCCGTCGGTGACGCCGGGCGTGCGGCTCGGCCAGGTGTCGTTCGTGTGGCGGCCGTGGATCGTGTGTGTCTCGCTGCTGCTCGCGGCGGCGACGTTCCTGGTGTTCTGCCTGTCCATCGGCGTCGGGGACTTCCCCATCCGGCTGCCCCAGGTGATCGCCACGCTCCTCGGCCGGGGCGAGCAGGTCGACGAGTTCGTGATCATGGATCTCCGGATGCCGCGCGCCCTGGCCGGGGTCGTCGTCGGCATCGCGCTGGGGGTGTCCGGGGCGCTCACGCAGTCCATCGCCCGCAATCCGCTGGCCAGTCCGGACGTCCTGGGGATCACGAACGGCGCCAGCGCGGTCGCGGTGTTCCTGGTGACGGTGTCGGGCGGGACGGCGGCGGCGATCGTCAGCTCCGTGGGCCTGTCGGCGGCGGCCCTCATGGGCGGTCTCGGCACGGGCCTGCTGGTGTACTTCCTCGCCTGGCGGCGCGGCATCGACGGGCTCCGGCTCATCCTCATCGGCATCTCGGTGAGTGCCGTGATGGAGGCCCTCACGACCTGGCTGCTGGTCACGGCCGACATCAGGGACGTGGCCCAGGCCCAGGCCTGGTTGGTCGGCTCGCTGGACGACCGGTCGTGGGACGAGGTCCAAGTGGCCGTCTGGGGCACGCTCGTCCTCCTGGTCGTCGTGGCGGGCGCCGCCTTCCAGTTCAAGCCGATGCACCTCGGTGACGACGTCGCCGCCGGCCTGGGCGTCCGTTACTCGGCCGTGCGAGCGGTCCTCCTCCTGTGCGCGGTGCTGCTGGCCGGCGTGGCGGTGAGCGCGGCGGGCCCGGTCCCGTTCGTGGCGCTGGTGGCCCCGCAGGTGGCGATGCGTCTGGCGCGCTGCCCGACGCCGCCCATGGTGGCCTCCGCGCTGGTCGGCGCGCTGCTGCTGACCGGTTCGGACCTGGTCGCCCGCACGGCACTGCCCGTCAGTCTCCCGGTCGGCGTGGTCACCGCGGCGATCGGCGGCCCCTTCCTCGTCTATCTGCTGGTACGGGCGAACCGCAGATAGCTGGTACAAAGTCAGGCGAGCCTAAGTAAGGGGGCCTTGTGGTCACTCAGTCCGTCACCGGGGTCGAGTCGAAGTCCGATCAAGCCTCACGGCTGGCAGCCAGGGGCGTCACGGTCGGCTACGGCGCCCGGACCGTCATCGACGATCTCGACGTGGCGATACCCCCCGGGGTGATCACCACCATCATCGGCCCCAACGGCTGCGGGAAATCGACCCTGTTGCGCACCCTGTCCCGGCTGCTCAAGCCGTCCAAGGGGACGGTCGTGCTGGACGGCGACGACATCGCCCGGCTCAGGACGCGGGACGTGGCGAGGAAACTCGGCCTGCTGCCGCAGGCGCCGGTCGCGCCGGAGGGGCTGACGGTGGCCGACCTGGTCGCCAGGGGCCGCCATCCGCACCAGAGCTGGCTGCGGCAGTGGTCCTCGGACGACGCCGACGTGGTGGAGCGCGCCCTGGCCATGACCGGGGTGTCCGACCTGGCCGACCGCCCGGTCGACGCGCTGTCCGGCGGTCAGCGCCAGCGGGTCTGGATCTCGATGACCCTGGCCCAGGGCACCGATCTGCTGCTGCTCGACGAGCCGACCACCTATCTCGACCTGGCGCACGCGATGGACGTGCTCGATCTGGTCGACGATCTGCACGAGTCGGGATGCACCGTGGTGATGGTGCTGCACGACCTCAACCTGGCCGCGCGTTACAGCGACAACCTCATCGTGATGCGGGGCGGGTCGATCCTGGCGCAGGGGCATCCCCGTGACGTGCTGACCGCCGAGTTGCTGCACGAGGCGTTCGGACTGCGTGCCAAGGTCATCGACGACCCGGTGGGCGACCGGCCGCTCATCGTCCCGATCGGTCGCACGCATGTCCAACTCGACTAGTTAGCCATAAAGTTACGTCAGTAAGGCTAGGCTTACCTTACTGCCTTGCGATACGGTTTGCCTGCCCTTACCCGGGGGCGCAGTGGACAGTGCGAACAGCAAGGGGATTGACGGATGCTCCTCCACAGAACGACGCGCAGGACGCCATGGCGGCGGGCCGCGGCACTCCTCTCCGCCGCGGCGCTCGGCGTCGGCCTCCTCGCCGGGTGCGGTTCCGAATCGGACTCGGCGGACAAGGGCAGCGACAACACCTCGACCGCCGCGGCCGGCGCCTTCCCGGTCACCGTGGAGCACGCGTTCGGCACCACGAAGGTCACCGAGACCCCGAAGCGGGTCGTCACCGTCGGCTACACCGACGACCAGACCGTCCTGGCGTTCGGCATCAAGCCGGTCGGCATGACCGACCAGTACCCGAACCCGGCGGGCCAGAGCCCCGACATCAACACCCAGTGGCCCTGGGTGAAGGACAAGTGGGGCGACACCAAGCCCGAGGTCATCATGAAGAACGGTGACACCGGCCCCAACTACGAGAAGATCGCGGCCCTGCGCCCCGACCTGATCGTCGCGGTCTACTCCGAGATCGACCAGGCCGGCTACGACAAGCTCTCCAAGATCGCGCCTACGGTGGCCCGCACCAAGGCCGAGAAGGAGCCGTTCAGCGCCCCCTGGCAGGACAACGCCCTGCACATCGCCAAGGCACTCGGCAAGGCCGAGGAGGGCGAGAAGATGGTGCAGGACATCCAGGGCAAGCTCGACGCGGCCAAGAAGGCGAACCCCGAACTCGCGAAGCAGACCGCCGTCGTGCTGTCCTGGTACGAGAACTCGGTGGCGCCGTTCACCTCCACCGACGTGCGCGGCCGGCTCGTGACGGGCATCGGCTTCAAGTACCAGACCGAGATCGACAAGGTCGCGGACGGCAGCTTCTACACCAAGCTCTCGCCCGAGCGCGTCGACCTGGTCGACGTCGACCGCATCTTCGTCATCAACGACAAGGCCGACACGGCGGCCCTGAAGAAGTTCAAGCTGTTCGCCAACCTGGACGCCGTGAAGAAGGGCAACGTGTCCTACCTGCTGGACAGCGAGGGCCCGGCGGTCGGCGCGGCCATCTCCCAGGGCACCCTGCTGTCCATGCCGTACGCCGTCGACGAGCTCGTGAAGTCGGTGGCCGAGTAGCGATGCCGGTCACCATGTCCTGTCCCCTTCCCGCCCGGGTCGCGGTGTGAGCGCGACCGTCACCCGCCCCGCCCCGGCGACGCTGCACACGGCGACCGGGCGCGAGGCCACCCGATGGGTCGCGGCGCACTGCCGCGAGGTGCCCTTGCTGTCGGCGGCCACCGTGCTCACCACGGTGGCCGGCGCGGCGCTCCAGGTGCTCCCGGTCCTGCTGCTCGGCCGGGTGGTCGACGGCGTGGTCGAGGGCGAGTCGCGCTCGATCCTGGTCACCATCGGGGTGTTGATCGGGGCCGCCGCGCTGCTCGGCGCGGCGGCCACCGCGGTGTCGACCTACCTGATCGGCCGGCTGGGCGCCGACCTGCTCGCGCGGCTGCGGGAAGGAGCCGTCCGGGCGGTGCTGGGGATGCCGAGCGCCCGCATCGAACAGGTCGGCCGGGGAGACGTGCTCTCCAGGGTCGGCGACGACGTGGCCGTCATCTCCAAGGGCATCCGTACGGCCATCCCCACGGTCTTCTCGGCCGGAGTGCTGGTCACCATCGCCACGTTCGGCATGTTCGGGCTGGACTGGCGGCTCGGACTGGCGGGCGCCGGCGCGCTGCCCGCGTACGCGCTCGCCCTGCGCTGGTACCTCCCCCGCTCCGCGCCGCTCTACCGGAAGCAGCGGGTGGCCCAGGCCGACCGCGCGCAGGCGTTGATCAGCGGTCTGAACGGGATCGACACGGTCCGGGCGTACCGACTGGAGGGCGCCTTCCGCGAGAAGGTCACCAGCGAGTCCTGGCGGGTGCGCGATCTCGGTATCGAGGTGTTCCGGTTCTTCGGCCGGTTCGTCGGCCGGGAGAACCGCGCCGAGTTCATCGGGCTGGTCCTGATCCTCCTGGTGGGGTACGCCCTGCTGGAGGCCGACGCCGCCAGCCTGGGCGAGGTGTCCGCGGCGCCGCTGCTGTTCCACCGGCTGTTCGGCCCGCTGGGCCTCATCATGTTCACCTTCGACGAGGCACAGAAGTCGGGCGCGAGCCTGACCCGCCTGGTCGGCGTGCTGGGGGAGGCCGGGGAGGGCCGGCTGGTGGGTGACCCGGCCGTCGCGCCGGCGGACGCCGAGCCGTTGCCGGTGACGGTGCGGGGGCTGACGTTCCGTTACCCCGGCGCCGAGGAACCGGTGCTGAGGGACGTGGATCTGACGATCCCGGCCGGGGGTTCGCTCGCCCTGGTGGGTGCGACGGGTGCGGGCAAGACGACCCTGGCCGCGCTGATCGCGGGCATCGGGACTCCCGAGGCCGGGTCCGTGCGCATCGGCGCGACCGACCTGGCGGGCCTGGACGAGGCCGGGGCGCGGGCCCTGGTGAGCATCCTGACGCAGGAGACGCACGTCTTCTCCGGCCCGCTCGCCGACGACCTGCGGCTGTCCGCGCCGGGGGCGACCGATGCCGAACTCACGGACGCACTGCGCACGGTAGGCGCCGACGCCTGGGTCCAAGCGCTGCCCGACGGGCTGAACACCACGGTCGGCGAGGGCGGCGAGCGCCTGGACGTCACCAAGGTCGCCCAGATCGCCCTGGCCCGGCTGGTGCTCGCCCGCTCGCCCGTGGTGGTGCTCGACGAGTCCACCGCCGAGGCCGGCAGCGAGGGCGCCGCCGAGCTGGAACGCGCGGTCGTGGCCGCGTGCGCGGGCCGGACCACGCTGTTCGTGGCGCACCGGCTGACCCAGGCGATGGCGGCGGACCGGATCGCCGTGCTGGACGCGGGCCGTGTCGTCGAACAGGGCACGCACGACGAGTTGGTGGCTCTGGGCGGCCGGTACGCGCGACTGTGGCAGGCATGGCGCGAGGGTAGTTAGGCAAGCCTAAGTTAGGCTGGGCTTACTTTGGTTTCCTTGAAAGGGTGCTGAGTCTTCGATGATGGAACCGAGCGCTCGTCTCGTACGGCTTTCTCCCGCACGCCTGGCCGACGTACGCCGGCGGACCGGCGACTACTCCGACAGGACCATCACCGAAGCGTGCGCCATCGGGCTGTCGTACTGGACGACGGGCCGCAGCCCCGACGGCATCGACCTCACCCCCGGCACCCTGTTCGCCGACGTCCTCGGATGGGTCGACAACGGCGGGGCCGGGCCCGGTGACTGGGAAGTCGGCGCGGACGGCCGGAGCATCACCGTTCCGGACGGTGTGGCACCGGCCGACGCGCAGCTCGCGCTGGACGACCTGGCCGACTTCCCGGACCGGCCCCTCGGCACCATCAGCCCGGCCGGCGTGGCCGCGAGACTCGAACTCCTGGCCCGCTGGAACGACACCGAAGCCGACCGGATCCGCCCGACCATCGTCGAGATGTTCCGCGAGCAGGCACGGACCAGGCCGGACGCCGTCGCCATCGTCGACGAGCACCGGTCACTGACCTACCGTCAGGCGGCCGAACACGCCAGCCAGTTGGCCCACCACCTGATCGAACGCGGCCTCGGCCACGAACAGGTCGTCGGCATCTCGCTGGGCCGCTCCGCCGACATGGTCATCGGACTGCTCGCCGTGCTCCAGGCGGGGTGCGCGTTCGTGCCGCTCGATCCGCAGTGGCCCGCCGCGCGCCGGGCCGTCGTCATCGAGGACGCCCGGGTCGTCGTACAGCTCAACGCCTCGGGCGAGCACGACCCGGCCGAACCGCCGGCCGTGGCCGTCGACCTCGACGACTGGCGCTACGGTTCCCACCCCACCGAGGGAACCGGCGTCACCGTCCACGGCGACGCCCTCGCCTACGTGATCTTCACATCCGGCTCCACCGGACGGCCCAAGGGCGCCATGATCCGCCACGAGGCGATCAGCGAGCGCCTGCTGTGGCAGGTGAACGAGATCCTGGGCTTCGGCCATGACGACGCCTCGCTGTTCAAGGCGCCGTTGTCCTTCGACATCTCCATCAACGAGATATTCCTGCCGCTGGTGTCCGGCGCCCGCCTGGTGGTGCTGCGGCCCGGCGGCGAACGCGACCCGCACCACCTGCTCAGCGTGATCGCCGAACAGCGCGTCACCTTCACGTATCTGGTGTCGTCCATGCTGGACGTCCTGCTGGAGATCGCCGGCGACTCCGGCCGCCTGGACAGCCTGCGGCACGTGTGGTGCGGCGGCGAGGTGCTGACCCCGGAGCTGTACGAGCGGTTCCGCACCAAGCTCGACATCCCCATGTACCACGGCTACGGCCCGGCCGAGACGACCATCGGCGTCTCCCACGTCATCTACCGGGGAGAGGCGGAACGCCTGTCGACGTCCATCGGCAAGGCCAACCCCAACACCCAGCTCTACGTCCTGGACGAGGAACTGCGCCCGGTCCCCGTCGGCGTCGGCGGCGAACTGTACGTGGGCGGGTTCCTCCTGGGACGCGGCTACGTCAACGCGCCCGGGCTGACGGCCTCCCGGTTCGTCGCCAACCCCTTCGCGGACGACGGCTCCCGGCTCTACCGCACCGGTGACCTCGCCCGGTTCGCCCCGGACGGCTCCCTGGACTTCCTCGGCCGCGCCGACAACCAGATCAAGATCCGCGGCATGCGGCTGGAGATCGAGGACGTCGAGGTCGGCCTCGCCGAGCACCCCGGCGTACGGCACACCTGCGTCGTCGCCAGGAAGAACGCGGCGGGCGGCACCTACCTGGTGGGCTACGTCATCCCGGCCGCCGGCAGCGAGGAGCTGCGGGCGGACGAGGTCAAGGCGTGGGCCGCCGAGCACATGGTCGAGTACATGGTGCCCGCCCACATCGTCGTCATGACGGAGTTCCCGCTCACCGCCAACGGCAAGCTCGACCGCAACGCCCTGCCGGAGCCCACGATCGGCACGGGCCCCCTCGTACGGCCCACCACCGACGACGAGCGCGCGGTCTGCGCGGCGGTCGCGGCGGTGCTGCGGCTCGAAGAGGTCGGCGTCGACCAGGACTTCTTCCAGCTCGGCGGCGACAGCATCCTGGCGATCTCGCTGCTGACCGCGCTGCGCGACGCGGGCCTCTACGTCACGGCACGGCAGATCTTCACCCACAGCACCGTGGGGGCCCTGGCCGCGGTCGCGAGCCGGGAGGACGTCTCCACCGTCGACCACCGCGATGTCGCGACCGGGTCCGTCGTGGGCTCGCCCATCGTGCAGTGGCTCGGCGAGACCACCGACGCGATCGACGGCTTCGTGCAGTCCGTCGTGCTGAACACCCCTCCCAACCTGACCGCCGACGCGCTCGACGAGATCCTCACCGCCGTCGTCCGCCGGCACGACATGCTGCGCGCCAGGCTGGTGTGCGGAAACCGCTGGAGCTTCGACATCCCGGAACCGGACCGGGCCGTCGCGGGGTGGCAGGAGAGCGACCGGCCGCTCGACGCGTGCGTCGCACTCGCCACCGACGCCCTGGACCCCGACAACGGCGTGATGCTGCGAGCCGTCTGGCGCCGTGAGGCGGGGCAACTGGTCCTGGTCGCCCATCACGTGGTGATCGACGGCGTGTCCTGGCGGATCCTGATGGACGACCTGGCCACGGCCTGGCGGCAGTTCGCCTCGGGCACCCCCGTCGAACTGCCCCCCGTGGGCACGTCCTTCCGCCGCTGGACGCAGCTGCTGGAGCGCGCGGCGTTCGACGCGGACAGTTCCTACTACTGGCGCCCCCTGCCGGGAGAGGACCGCCCGGTGGGCAGGCGTGCGCTGTCCGACGCCGACACCGTCGCCACGGAGCGGCTGCGGACCGTCTCGGCCGGCCCGGAGATCACGTCCGCGCTGCTGGGCGAGATCCCCGCGAAGTTCCACGCGGGCGTCAACGACGTCCTGCTGACCGGGCTCGCCGTAGCGCTCGCCCGATGGCGCCGCGACCTGGGGCAGGACCAGACCTTCGCGCACATCGAACTGGAGGGCCACGGCCGCGAAGGACAGTTCGTGGCGCCCTCCGCCGGCTTCGAGCCCGAACTGTCGCGGACCGTCGGCTGGTTCACCACCCTCTTCCCGGTGACCGTCGACCCCGGCGCGGCGGCCGACTTCACCGCACCCGCATACCTGACCGCCGCCCTCAAGGCGGTCAAGGAAGACCTCGCCCGGGTGCCCGACAACGGCGTCTCCTACGGTGCCCTGCGGTACCTGACCGACACCGAGTTCGACGCGCCCGCACCGCAGGTGCTCTTCAACTACCTGGGCCGCTTCGCCGCCGGAGAGCCCGGCGACTGGCAACTCGCCCGGACCACCGGCCAGTTGGGCGAGAAGCGTGATCCGCGGATGCGCCTGCCGCGCGCCCTGGAGTTCAACGCGATCGCCGAACCGGCCCCGACCGGCGAGTACGACCTGGTCACCACCATCTCCTGGCCCGACGGCATGTTCACCGACGAGGACATCGCCACCGTCGGCGCCTACTTCCAGGACGCCCTGGCCGGACTGGCCGCACTCGACCCGCAAGGCGGCCACTCGCCCAGCGACTTCCCCCTGGTACCGCTGACACAGGCCGACGTCGACGCCCTGGACGGCCCGGCACTGCGGGACATCCTGCCGCTGACGCCCTTGCAGGAGGGCCTGTACTTCCACTCCGTCTTCGACGACGACTCGGCCGGCGCCTACGTCGAACAGCAACTGCTCACCCTGGACGGCGAAGTGGACGCCGACCGGCTCGCGGCGGCGGCCACCCGGCTGCTCACGCTGTACCCCAACCTGGCCGCACGGTTCGTGGCCCTCGCCGACGGCCGCGTGGTCTCCGTACTGGAGAGCGGCGTCGAGGCGCCGTTCACCACCCTGGACCGCCCCGGCATCACCGACGCCGAGCTGCGCGACCTGGCTGAGCGGGACCGCCGCGCCGGATTCGACCTGGCGACCGGCCCGTTGATGCGCTACACCCTCGTCCGCGGCGGCCCGGGCCGCAACGTCCTGGTGCAGACCGTGCACCACATCATCGCCGACGGCTGGTCGGTGCCGCCGATGCTCCGCGCGCTGCTCGCCGAGTACCACGCGCCGGGGACCGTGTACCCGGTCGGCGGCTTCGCCGACTACGTACGCTGGCTCGCCGGGCGCGACGCCGAGGAGAGCGACCGGGTGTGGCGCGAGCAGCTCGCGGACCTGCCCGGCCCCTCGCTGGTCGCCGAGGGGCACACCCCGTCCGACCGGTTCGCCGACACCGCCGTGCGGCCGGAGCACGACATCGACGCGGCCGCACGGTCGGCCGGCGTGCCGCTGAGCGTGGCCGTGCACAGCGCCTGGGCGGTGACACTGGGCGGCGTCCTGCACGGCAGGGACGTGGTGTTCGGCTCCACGGTGTCCGGCCGCGACGCGGACGTGCCCGGCATCGAGGACATGGTGGGTCTGTTCATCAACACGATCCCCGTACGCGCCCGCTGGACCGGCACCACCACCGTGCGGGACCTGCTCGCCTCGGTGCGGGAACACCAGGGCGCAGTCCTGCCGCACCAGCACGTCTCACTGGCCAGGATCGGCCGCCAGGCCGACGCCGGCACCCTCTTCGACACCTTGGTGGTGTTCGACGTCGCGACCGACGTGGACGGACTGCGGCGGCCCGGCGACACGCTGGTCGTCACCGACCTCGTCAACGAGGGCGCACCGCACTACCCGCTGACCCTGGTCGTGGAACGCGCACTCGACGGGCGTCCCCGCTTCAACCTGATCTACGACGGCGAGCTGCTGCGGGAGACCACCGCCCAGTCGATCCTGCACACGTTCACCTCGACCCTCACCGCCCTGCTCACCCGACCGGACACCCTGGTCGACGATGTGGCGTCCGAGGGCGACCGGCGTCCCGCGCGCATCACGCCGACGACCCTGGGCGGCCTCTTCGACGCCGCCGCGCGGCGCGACCCGGCCGCCACCGCCGTCACCCAGTGCGGCCTCGACGGCGGTACCCGGTCCCTGACGTACGGCGAACTGGCGCAGGCCAGGAACGAGTTGGCCTCGGCTCTGCGCGCGGCCGGTGTCGGCCCCGGCCGGCGGGTCGCCGTCGCCGTCCCCCGGTCCGTCGAGCAGGTCGTCGCCCTGGTCGCGATCGTCGGCGCGGGCGGTGCGTACGTACCGCTGGACCTGGCCTACCCGGACGAACGGCTGGAGTACATCCTCGCCGACGCCGCCCCGCAGGTCGTCCTCGTGGACAGCGAGCAGCGCGACCGGTTCACGGAGCTCCTGGCCCGCACGGGCGTGCGGGCCCGCGTGCTCGTCCAGGGCGAAGAACTTCCGCAGGTCACGACCGAGCCGGGCCCCGGGGCCAGTTGGCACGACCCCGCGTACGTGATCTACACGTCCGGATCGACCGGCCGGCCCAAGGGCGTCGTCGTCCCCCACTCCAGCGTGGTGACGCTCCTTGCCAACACCCAGCCCGACATGGACTTCGGCCCGCACGACGTCTGGGTCCAGTTCCACTCCTTCTCCTTCGACTTCGCGGTCTGGGAGCTGTGGGGCGCGCTGGCGTACGGCGGTGAGCTGCTGGTGCCGGAGTACGGGCTGACCCGCTCCCCGGTCGACTTCCACCGGCTGGTCCGCGAGCGCGGGGTGACCGTGCTCAACCAGACGCCGTCCGCCTTCTACCAGTTCATCGAGGCCGACCGGCACGCCGGCGAGCCGCTGCCCGCCCTGCGCCGCGTCATCTTCGGCGGCGAGGCACTGGACCTCGGGCGGCTGCGCGGCTGGGTCGAGCGGCACGGCACCGGCTCGCCCGAGCTGGTCAACATGTACGGCATCACCGAGACCACCGTCCACGTCACCCACCGCGTGCTGACCGAGGAGGACTTCGGCCCCGGTGACGACGTCAGCCCGATCGGCGGCCCCATACCTGGCCTGGTCACCTACCTCCTCGACGACCGGCTCCGGCCGGTCCCGCCGGGCCGGGTGGGCGCCATCTACGTCGCCGGCGACCAGGTGTCGCTCGGCTACCTCGGCAGGCCCGGCCTCACCGCGGGCCGGTTCGTGGCGAACCCCTTCGCGGCGGACGGCTCCCGCATGTACCACACGGGCGACCTCGCCCGCCGCACCCTCGACGGCGAACTGGAGTTCGCCGGCCGCGCCGACGACCAGGTCCAGCTCAAGGGCTTCCGCATCGAGTTGGGCGAGGTGGAGTCCGCGATCCGGGAACTCGACGGCGTGATCGACGTGGCCGTGACGGTGGCGGAGAGCGGGGATCACCTGGTGGCGCACGTGGTGGGCGAGGTGCCGTCCGACTTCGCCGAGCGACTGGCCGCGAAGCTGCCCGTGCACATGGTGCCGGGGCGGGTGCTCGCGATCGACGCCCTGCCGCTGACGGTGAACGGCAAGCTGGATCGAAGGGCCTTGGCGAAGCGGACCGATAGGGGCGCGGGGCTGTATCAATTTGCGGCTCCGCCGCGGGGCGCGACAAGCCACGACGCACCCGCGGACGAAAACTCAGCTGTAGCCGCACTCGTCGACATCTTCACCCAGACACTGCCCGGCACGGCCGTGGACGCCGACACCGACTTCTTCCACGCCGGAGGCGACAGCATCATCGCCATCACGGTCGTGAACAGGGCCAGGACACTCGGCCTGCCCATAGCCCCCCGGGACGTGTTCCTCCACAAGACCCCCCGCGCGCTCGCCGAGCACCTGGCGACACACACACCACAGACCGCCGCCCCCACCCACCGCGAGGACGGCCCCCTCCCCCCGACGCCGATCATCCTGCGCCAACGCGAACTTGGCGGCTCACTCACCCGCTTCGCCCAGGCCAGAACGCTCGTGGCCCCGGACAGCTCCTTCGCCGATGTCGAACGCGCCGCCAACGCCGTAGTCGCCGCACACCCGGCCCTGCGACTGAGGCTCGTTACCGAACACGGAGTGTGGACCCTCCGCACCGAACCCGCCCGTGACACAACCGTCGTACGCCCGGACACCCCCGACGCCACGACCGCCGCGAACGAGGCCGCCGGACGGCTCGACCCCGAGTCGGGCGAGGTCGTCGCCTTCTCGTGGCTGGAGGCGAGCCGCACCCTGGTCGTCACCGTGCACCACCTCGCCGTCGACTCGGTGTCCTGGCTGATCCTGCTGGACGACCTGGCCGCAGCCCTGCGCGGGGATGCCCTGGCCGCGCCGACGACGCCGTACGCCGAGTACGCCGAAGCCCTGGCACTCCGGTCCGCCCACGCGACCGACGACCTCGGGCACTGGCTCACCACGCTCCAGGCGCCCCCGCTGCTCCCCGCCGTCGAGGGACTGCGGGAGACCACGGTCGTCCTCCCGCCCGAAGCGAGCGACCGCGTGACGCGCACCGCGCCCGCCGCACTCGGCGTCGGCCTCACGGAACTGCTGTGCGGAGCCCTGCGCGCCGCGCTGACCCACATCCAGCCCTCGCCCACCGACCTCGCGATCGAGCTGGAGCGGCACGGTCGCGTCCCGGCGGTGGAACACCACGACTACACCCGTACCGTCGGCTGGTTCACCTCCATCGCGCCCGTACGGCTCACCGCGCACACCGACCCCGTCGCGGCCGCGCGCGAAGTCGCCGAACGCCAGCCGGACGAGCGTGCCCACGTCGCCTACGGACAGCTCAGGTATCTCAACCCGCAGACGGCCCCGCTGCTCGGCACCGCCCGCCCGCAGGTGCTGTTCAACTACCTCGGCCGGGGCAGCGAGTCCCAGGCGGTGCACCTCACCGGCGGCGACCAGGGCAGCCCCTACGCCGTCGAGGTCAACGCCTGGCTCGACGAGACCACCGGGAGCCTGCACACGGCCTTCACCCTCGCCGAGGGCGTCCCCGACGAGATCACCGAGCACTGGCACCGCGCCCTCCAGCGCATCGCGGACGCCGCCACGACGGCCGAGCGCACCGCTCCGGTCACCCCGCTCCAGCGGGGCCTGTTCTTCCAGGCCCAGATGGCGGGCTCGGCCGGGCACTACGTGGCGCAGAGCTGGTTCACGTTCGACCGGCGCCTGGACACCGGCGCGCTGGCCGAGGCGATGGCGCACGTGATCGCCCGGCACCCGGTCGTGGGCGCCGGCTTCACGACCGACTCCGGCGGCAACCCGGTCCAGGTCCTCAAGGCCGGCCGGCGCGTCGACGTCCGCACGGTCGAGCTGGCGGCGGAGGCCGAGGTCGACGCCCTGCGGGCCCGGGACCGCGACACGGGGTTCGACCCGGGTGAGCCACCGCTGATCCGGCTGACCGTGGTGCGTCTGCCCGACGACCGCGACGGCCTGCTGCTCAGCTACCACCTGCTGCTGTGGGACGGCTGGTCCCGCGAGATCATGCTGCGGGACCTGTTCGACGCCTACGAGGCCGCCGTCGCGGGCGATCCCCTCGACGCGGTTCCGGCAACGCCGAGCTTCGAGGACTACGCCCGGGCGATCGACGCCAAGGACTCCGCCGTCCTGGAACGCTTCTGGGCGGAGCTCCTGGCCGCCCTCCCAGGCCCCACACTGCTCGCCGGACCGGCGCCGTCCTTCTCGGACGACCTGCCGCGCGCGCTCGTGCACACGCTGTCCGCCGAGCAGTCCGCCCTGCTGCGGGAAGCGGCCAGGACGCACGGCGTCACCCTGAACTCGGTGCTGACCGGCGCGTTCGGCCTCCTCCTCGGCGCCCACACGGGCCGCAGCGACGCCGTGTTCGGCGTGACCGTCTCCGGCCGGGAGGGCGAGGGACTGTCCGACATCGTCGGCGTGCTGCTCAACACCGTGCCGATGTGGACGCGGCCCCGGCCGGACGACACGGTCCGCGACTACCTCTCGGCCGTGCAGACGGCCAGGGTCGAGGCGATGGAGCACGAGCACCTGGGGCTCGGCGAGATTCAGCGGGCCAGTGGGCACGACACCCTGTTCGACAACCTGTTCGTGCTCCAGAACTTCCTGGACCTGGACGCCTTCGCCGAGATGAACGCCCGGCACGGCATCACCTCGGTGAAGGCCGACGACTCCACCCACTATCCGTTCACCTGGGTCGTCACGCCCGGCGACCGGCTCACCGTCAAGCTGGAGTACCGCGACCGGGACACCGGGAACGCCCGTCGCCTCCTCGACGACTACCTGCGCGTCCTGGAGGACCTGGCCCGCTCGACCGGACCGGTGGGCGCGCTGCGGGGCCTGGGGCCGGAGCCCTCGCGGGGCGAGCGCACGGACGTCGGCACGGACACCGTCGTCGACCGGTTCGACCAGGCGGCGGACCGCGCACCGGATCGGGTCGCGCTCGTCGCCCACGGTTCGACGATGACGTTCGCCGAACTCCGGGACCGCAGCCGCGCGGTGGCCGGCGTGCTGGCCCGGCGGGGCATCGGCCCCGAGGCGAACGTGGGGCTCGCGATCCCGCGCTCCCTCGACTCGATCGTGGCGCTGTTCGCGGTGCTGCGGGTCGGCGCCGCGTACGTGCCGCTGGAGCTGGACCATCCGGACGAGCGGATCGCCGCGATCGTCGAGGACGCCCGCCCGGAGGTGATCCTCACCGTGAGCGCCGTGTCGCCCCGGCTGAGCTCGCTGAACGGTGACCTGATCGAGCTGGACCGCCCGCTGCCCGAGGCCGAGCCGTATGTGACGTTCGCACCGGACGACCCGGACCGCCTGCGGCACCCCGCGTACACGATCTACACCTCGGGATCGACCGGCAAGCCCAAGGGCGTGGTGACCGAGTACGCCGGACTCACCAACATGCTGATCAACCATCAGCGCCGGATCTTCGAGCCGGTGCTGGCGGAGCACGGCCACCGGATCTTCCGGATCGCGCACACCGTGTCGTTCGCGTTCGACATGTCCTGGGAGGAGCTGCTGTGGCTCGCAGACGGCCATGAAGTGCACGTCTGCGACGAGGAGTTGCGCCGCGACGCGCCCCGGCTGGTCGAGTACTGCCTGGAGCACGGGATCGACGTCGTCAACGTGACCCCGACCTACGCCCAGCAGCTCGTGGCCGAGGGCCTGCTCGACAACCCGGAACGCCGGCCGCCGCTGGTGCTGCTCGGCGGCGAGGCCGTCACCCCGACGCTGTGGCAGCGGCTCGCCGAGACCGGGGGAACGGTCGGCTACAACCTCTACGGACCCACCGAGTACACCATCAACACCCTCGGCGTCGGCACCTTCGAGTGCGAGGACCCGGTGGTGGGTGTCGCGATCGACAACACCGACGTGTACGTCCTCGACCCCTGGCTGCGCCCCCTGCCGGACGGCGTCCCCGGTGAGCTGTACGTGTCGGGCGTCGGCATCGCGCGCGGCTACCTCGGGCAGCCCGCCCAGACCGCGCACCGCTTCGTCGCCTGCCCGTTCGGGGAACCGGGCGAGCGCATGTACCGTACCGGGGACCTGGTGGTCCGCCGGCCCGACGGCAACCTGATGTACCTGGGCCGCACCGACCAGCAGGTCAAGATCCGCGGGCACCGCGTCGAACTCGGCGAGGTGGAGGCCGCGTTCGCGGCGCACCCGGCGGTGCGATTCGTCGCCGCGGTCGCCCAGCCCGACCCGCAGGTCGACGGCTCGTACCGGCTGGCCGCCTATCTGGTGCTGGACGGGGCGGAGTTGCCCACGGTGGCAGCCGAAGTCGGCGCCGGACTACCGGACTTCCTGCGCCCCACGCACTACGCCCAGGTCGACAGCATCCCGCTGACGGTGAACGGGAAGGCTGACACCAAGGCGCTGCCGGAGGCCAAGCCGCTGGGCGCGCTGACCACGGTGGGGGAGCGGGGGCCCGAGACCGAGACCGAGACCGTGGTGTGCGAGTACTTCGCCGAGGCACTGGACCTGGACGACGACGAGGTGAGCGCGGTGAGCGACTTCGTGTCCCTCGGAGGACACTCCATGCTGGCGGTGCGGCTGATCGGGCTGCTCCGCCGCGAGTACGGTCCCGTCATCACGATCCGAGACCTGTTCACCCTGCGCACCCCGGAAGCGATTGCCCGCCACCTCGATGACAACTCCTGACACGCAGCGGCCCCGCTCGGGGTCCGACATCCTCAGCACCGCCCTGCGCCGCAACATCGGCGCCATGGCCGGCGGCACCCTCCTCATGGGCATGTACCAGGCGGGCGAGACGGCCTTCCCCATCGCGCTCGGCCTGATCGTCGAGCACACGATGCGGGACCGGAGCCTCGGCGCGCTCGGCCTCTCCATCGCCGTACTGGCTGTGATCATCACGACCGTGTCGCTGTCCTGGCGGTTCGGGATGCGCATCCTTCAGAAGGCCAACACGACGGAGGCGCACCGCTGGCGCGTGAAGGTCGCGGCCTGCGGACTCCAGCCCGTGGCCAGGGACGTCGACCTCAAGTCCGGCGAGGTGCTGACCATCGCCACCGAGGACGCCGACCAGACCGCCGACATCATCGAGGTGGTGCCGCTGCTGATCAGCTCGCTGGTCGCGGTGGTGGTCGCGGCGGTCGCGCTGGGCCTGGCCGACATCCGGCTCGGCCTGCTGGTCATCGTGGGAACCGTCGCGATCCTGTCGTGCCTGAGCGTGCTGTCCAAGCGGATCGGCACCAGCACCCAGGAACAGCAGGCCCGGGTGGCGCGGGCGGGCGCGAAGGTCGCCGACCTGATCACCGGCCTGCGCCCGCTGCACGGCTTCGGCGGCAACCACGCGGCGTTCCGCTCCTACCGTGAGGTCAGCACGGAGGCGAAGGTCCAGGCGGTCACGGTCGCCAAGGTGAACGGCGCGTACGCGGGCACCGCGCTGGCCCTCAACGCGGTCCTCGCCGGCGCTGTGACGCTGACGGCGGGCTGGCTGGCGTTCGACGGCCGGATCAGCATCGGCGAACTCGTCATGGCCGTGGGGCTGGCGCAGTTCATCATGGAACCGCTCAAGCTGTTCTCGGAGATGCCGAAGTACGTGATGATGGCGCGCGCCTCGGCCGAGCGCATGGCACTGGTGCTGACCGCGCCACCGGTGATGACGCCGGGATCCGAACACCCGGCCGAGAGCGTGGACGTGGAGATCGACTGCGTCCGGTACGGAACCCTGCGCAAGCTGAAGTTCCAGGTGTCCGCAGGCGAGTTCGTGGCGATCGCCGCATACCAGCCCCGCGCGGCGGCCGACCTCGCGTCGATCCTGGCCGTGAACGTCCCGCCCGGCACGTACGAGGGAACGGTGCGGGTCGGCGGGCGGGACCTCGCGGACCTGTCCGTCGAGGCCGTCCGCGAGCACGTGCTGGTGAACCCCTACGACGCGGAGATCTTCGCGGGCACGCTCCGCTCGAACATCGACCCGTCGGGCACCAGCCGCATGGTCCCCGAGGCCGTCGAGGCGTCCATGCTGACCGACGTCGTCGCCCTCCACCGCGAAGGCCTCGACTACGGCGTCCGCGACCGGGGCGCGAACCTCTCCGGAGGACAGCGCCAACGGCTCTCCCTGGCCCGCGCCCTGGCAGCCGACAGCGACGTCCTCGTCCTGCACGATCCGACGACGGCCGTCGACGCGGTCACGGAACAGCTCATCGCACGCAACGTCGCGAAGCTGCGCCGGGGCCGCACCACCATCGTCCTCACCAGCAGCCCGGCCCTCCTGGACGCCGCCGACCGGGTCCTGGTCGTGGACGACGGGGTCGTCACGGCCGAGGACACCCACCGCAACCTCCTGGCCACGGACGAGGACTACTGCCTCGCGGTGGCCCGGTGAGCGTGGTCCGGTGACCGGTGGTCCGCTTCAGCAGGCGGCCGTCGCGGCCCACTGGTCTCCACGACCGCCTCCTAGCGCATCTTTTCGGCCACGGCGCGAGGCCGGCTCAGGGGCATATTCCGGCCCGAACCGCCGCGCCGGTGCGGCCCTCTGCCTCTTCGGCGAGCCGTGTGGGCGGTGAAGTACAGACGAGGTAAGGGGAGTGTGAAGCACTTGCGTGAAAACGGGGCAGTACTCCGCACCGCAGTACTTTAATCCTCACCGACCTCCGGCAAGCAGTGGCGTGATTGCGTCCCCCCGGGTCTCTGTTACCGGCGGTACTTACGTGCGCGCTGAGCTCTCCGCCCGGCGGGCGAGAGGGGGTTTCCCCGTGGGACACATGGACCACTTCAGCGCCGGATGGGTCACTCCCGTCCTCTCCTACGTCATGGCCTGCGTCGGTTCGGCCCTCGGCCTGCGGTGCACCGTCAGGGCCCTCGAGACCGACGGCGCCTCGAAACGGAACTGGCTGCTGCTGGCCTCGTTCGCGATCGGTTCCGGCATCTGGACCATGCACTTCGTCGCGATGATGGGCTTCGGCGTCGAGGGCACGCCCATCCGCTACGACGTCCCGCTCACCGTCCTCAGCCTCGCCATCGCCATCGCCGTCGTCAGTGCCGGCGTCTTCACCGCCGGGTACGGGCGCTCGCGCGTCGCGTCGGTCGCGCTCGGCGGGCTCGGCACCGGACTGGGTGTCGCGGCCATGCACTACACCGGCATGGCCGCGCTCAACCTGCACGGCACGGTCGACTACGATCCGATCCGCGTCACCGCCTCCGTCGTGATCGCCGTCGTCGCCGCGAGCGCCGCGCTGACCCTCACCCTCACCGTGCGTGGCCCCGTCCTCGCCGCCGTCGCCGCGCTCGTCATGGGACTGGCGGTCAGCAGCATGCACTACACGGCCATGTACGCCGTCGACGTGAGCCTCGCGCCCAGCAGCGCGGAGCTCCCCGGGGCCACGGCCACCGAGTTCCTCTTCCCGCTCGCCGTCGTGCTCGGCTCGTTCCTCTTCCTCACCTCCGCGTACGTCGCGCTCTCCCCGACCGGCAAGCGCGCCGAGTCCGTCGCCGCCGAACTGCTGCGCGAGGTCGAGCTCTCCACCGCGACCGCCACCGCGCCCGCTCCCGCCACCACAGCGACCGCCTGAGCCGTACGCCCGCAGAGCCGCACCACACCCACCCTCGAAGAGGTATTTCATGCGTGTCATCCGCCGTACAACGGAACGGCTGCGCCCCAGATCGGTCCGGGCCAAGATCGTCGCGCTGCTCATGCTGCCCATCGTGTCCCTCATGGCGCTGTGGGGCTTCGCCGCGGTGACCACGGCCTCCAGCATCGGCGACGCCGAGCGGGTCAAGGACGTCAACGCCGAACTCCTCGCCCCGCTCGACGGGTTCGTCACCGCGCTGCAGGCCGAACGGACCGCCGCCACGCGTCTCGCCGCCGCGCCGGGCACGGCAGGCCCCGACACGATCGAGGAACCCCGCAAGGCCACCGACCAGGCCGCCGCCGCCTTCCGTGACGGCGCCAACGCCGCCACCGCGGACGCCGAACTCCTCGACGCCGGGCTGCCCGCCCGCATCGACCGCCTGGAGGCCGACGCGCGCGGACTCACCGGACTGCGCGCACGGGCCGACGCGAAGGGCGCCGCCCAGACGGTGTTCACGGGGTACTCGACGGTCATCGAGCACGCCTTCGCCGTCACCGGCGCGCTCACCGGCGAGAACGGCACCGACACCGCGTCCGAGGCGCGGGTCGTCCTCGAACTCGCCCGCGCCCGCGAGGCCGTGGCCCAGGAACAGGCCCTTCTCGCCGCGGCGAGCGGACCCGGGAAGCTCACCACGGAGCAGTACACGCTGTTCGTCGGTGCCGTCGCCACCCAGCGTGAGCTGCTGGAGCCCGCGGTGGCCGACCTGAAGCCGGAGCACCGGACGGCGTACAACGCGGTGCTTCGGGACGGGAGTTACGACACCCTCAGAGCCGTCGAGAACAGGGTGCGGGGCGCCGGGCCCGGCACCTCGGTCATCTCCGCGGGCCTCCTGAGGGACTGGGACGAGGCCGCCGGCACCGTACTGGAGGGGCTCGCCCAGGCCGAGTCGGACGCCGGCACGGGGGCCACGGCCAAGGCGGACGCGTTCGGCTGGGACACCCTGGGCAGCTCCGGCATCGCCGTCATCCTCGGTCTGGTCGGCGTGCTGCTGTCGCTGCTCGTGTCCGTGGGCGTCGGCCGGGGGCTCATCGTCGAACTGCTCGACCTGCGCGACTCCGCCCTGGAGGTCGCCGGGCGCCGGCTGCCGCGGGCCATGCGCAGACTGCACGCAGGGCAGGGCGTGGACATCGACGCCGAGGCCCCGATGCGCCGCCTCGTGGGCGACGAACTCGCCCAGGTGGGCACCGCACTCACCGCCGTCCAGCGGGCCGCGCTCAAGGCCGCCTCCGAGCGAGCCGAACTGCAAAGCGGCATCTCCGAGGTGTACGTCAGCCTCGCCCGCCGCAGCCAGGTGCTGCTGCACCGCCAGCTCGACCTGCTCCACCAACTGGAGCAGCGCCCGCGCGAACCTGCCGAGATGCAGGAGCTGTACCAGGTCGACTACCTCGCCACCCGGATGCGCCGCCACTCCGAGAGCCTGCTCATCCTGTCCGGTCTCGCGCCCGGACGCGGTTGGCACGACCCCATCCCGCTGGTGGACGTCCTGCGGGCCGCCGTCGCGGAGATCGAGCAGCCGGGCCGGGTCCAGCTCTGGGCCATACCGCGTGTCTCCCTCAACGGCGGCTCCGTCGCCGACGTCATCCATCTGCTCGCCGAACTCGTCGAGAACGCGGCCTCCTTCTCACCGCCCAGCGCTCATGTCCATCTGCGGGCCGCCCGCATGCGTGACGGCCTCCTCGTCGAGATCGACGACAGCGGCTTCGGCATGGACGAGGAATCGATGGCCGAGGCCAACCGCAAGATCCGGTCCGAGGACGTCGACCTGCTCGACGCCAAGCGGATCGGGCTCATCGTGGTCAGCCGCATCGCCGCCCGGCAGGGCCTGGGCGTCGAACTGCGCTCCTCGGAGAGCGGCGGGGCCACGGCCGCCGTCCTCATCCCCGAGAACCTGATACGGGACGACATGCCGGTGCACGACGCGACGGTCCCCGGCGGCCAGGGCGACGGCCGGACACTGGCCCCCGCGGCGGCGTTGATCCCGCCGCAGCGGAAGTGACGACGACTGTGGGCCGCAGGGCGTGCTGATGACAACGCTCAACCACTCATCACGCGGACACGGCTCAGTTGGATCTTCTCATCGCGTCAGCCGTGGTGAGCGAGGGCCCAGGCGACATCCCTGAGCAGGGCCTGCCGCCACCCCGCCCGGTCGTGGCCCGACGCCGACCGCGAAACCTGAACCGTCGCACCGGCCTGTCCGGCCAGGGTCTCGACCAGCTCGCAGTGGGGCAGCATCCGCGTCTCGTGTTCCCCCACGTCGAACGCGACCCGCAGACCGGACAGGTCGGGGCGCTCCCGCAGGCGCGCGGCGATCGCTCCGCCGACCGGGCCGCCCAAGGGGTCCGCCAGGCCCAGGGCATCGGGCGTCCACCAGAACGACGGTGACTGGCAGGCGACGCGGGACACCAGGTCAGGGAACTCCAGTGCCGCGTACAGCGCGCTCAGCCCGCCCAGGCTCTGCCCGGCGACCACCAGCCGGTCAAGCTCGGCGGAGACCCCGGACTCCACCACCAGCGGCAGCAGTTCGTCCCGGACCGCTTCCCACAGCGCGGCCCCGCACGCGAACTCCGCCTCCCTGTCCTTGGCCGGCAGGAAGACGAGGGTGACCGGCGGCATCTCCCCACTGGCGACCGCCGAGTCGAACGCGGTCATGGCCGGGTGCAGATACAGCCAGTCGTCCCCGTCCAGCAGCAGAACCACCGGCCCGCCGCCGCCCGCCGGATGGACGCGCACGGTCCGCCGCCCGCCCAGCCGTTCACTGGCCCAGCGGATCCGGGTGCGGGGGAGGGGCAGCACGCCGTCGGCGCCGACAGCGGGCCAGTGCGGCTGGGCCGGCGCGTCCGGCGTCGCGGCGATGGACCGGTCTCCGCCGGCCCCGATCGGGTTGAACGGATCGGCGTACGCTTCCTCGCCCACGCGGAACTGATACGTCACCCGCAGCCGCGCGGGCATGCGCACCTCGGCGTACCAGCAGTCCGTGTCGCCGAAGCGGCGCAGGGGCACCGGCTCGGACCAGCTCTCGAACTCGATGCTCGCCGCATCGGCCCCACGCCACAGGAAGAGGGTCGTCCAGCCGTCGCCGTCGGGTGTCGACGCGGGTGCCCGCGCGGCCGCCCAGAACTCGTCGGTGCCGGGTGTGCCGGGCAGTCCGAACGCGGCGAACGTGTCTTCCCCCACCAACCTCATTGCACGTCTCCTTGTGGAGCGGAAAGCGAGAAGGCTAAGCTCAGTTGCGATTAGGCGAGCCTAACCTAATTTTCACTGGAGGCACCGGCACATGAGCACCAACCCCTTCGACGACGCCGACGGCCGTTTCCTCGTCCTCGTGAACGACGAGGGCCAGCACTCGCTCTGGCCGTCCTTCGCGGATGTGCCCGGGGGCTGGACCATCGCCTTCGAGGAGAACACCCGGGAGGCCTGCCTGCAGTACGTCGAGGCCAACTGGACCGATATGCGCCCCCGTTCCCTCGCCGAGTCCATGGACGCCTGACGCCCGATGCTCTGCACCAGACTGACGAACGCCCGTTTCGTCACCATGGACCCGGCCCACCCCGTCGCCCACGACCTGGGCATCTGGAAGGGCCGGATCGTCGGCCTGGACGAGGCCGTGACCTCGCTGCCCGCACGGGAGGTGATCGACCTTCAGGGCGCCACCGTGCTGCCCGGTTTCATCGACGCCCATGTGCACCTCGCCTGGACCGGCTTCAAGCAGAACACGCCGAGCATCGCGGGCCGCACGCGGATCGAGGACGTGCTGGCCGTCGTGGAGGAGACCGTCCTCCGGAAGGGCTCGCCCGGCGCCTGGGTGAGCATCGCCGGCTACGACCAGCGGGCCCTGGGCCGTCATCTGACCGCCGCCGAACTGGACCGGGTGAGCCACGGGCACAAGGTGTTCGTGCTGCACGACTCCGGACACGGCTGCGTCGTCAACACCGCCGTCCTGGACCTGCTCCCCGCCGGCGTCCCGCACGAGGACGGTTTCCTCGCCGAGGGCGCGATGGGCGCCGCCCGCGCGCTGCGCCTGCCGTACTCCCAGGAGGAACTCGCCGAGGCCATCGGACGCGCCGCCCGGACCTGCGTCGCCGAAGGCGTCACCGCCTGCGCCGAGGCAGGGATCGGCGGCGCCCTCTTCGGGCACAGTCCGGTCGAACTCGGCGCCTATCAACTCGCCCGTGACAAGGGCCTGTTGCCGCTCCGGGTGCAGCTCATGGTCGCCGCGGACCGGCTGCGGCCCGTCGCCGCGCACGAGGCCGACGGCATTCCCAGGGCCCTGGACCTCGGCCTGCGCACGGGCTTCGGCGACGACTGGCTCTCCGTCGGCGCGCTGAAGATCTACACCGACGGCGGCATGATGGCCCGCACCGCCGCGCTGAGCAGCCCGTACGAAGGGCTGGACCACACGGGCCAGTTGCAGGACGACCCCGAGACGCTCACCGAGACGATCGTGGCCGGTCACCTCGCCGGCTGGCAGCTCGCCGTGCACGCCATCGGCGACCGCGCGGCCGACGTCGCCCTCGACGCCCTGGAACGGGCTCAGCGCCTGCGCCCGCGCCACGGCGTCCGGCACCGCGTCGAACACGCGGGCCTCATCCGCCCCGACCAGCTCTCGCGCTTCGCGCGGCTCGGCGTGAGCGCCGTCGTCCAGCCCAACTTCCTGCGCTACTTCGGCGACGACTACGCGGCGATCATGGGCGCCGAGCGGGCACCTTGGCTGTACCGGGGCAAGGCGTTCCTGGACCACGGCATCACCCTGGTCGGCAGCTCCGACCGTCCGGTCACCGACGGATCCCCGCTGCGGGCCGTCCAGTTCATGGTCGAGCGCACCTCCGAGTCCGGCCAGGTGATCGGCCCGGACGAGGGCATCACCGTGGAGGAGGCGCTGCGCGCCTACACCGTCGCCGGGGCCTATGCCTGCCACTGGGAAGGCAGCGCCGGCAGCCTCTCCCCGGGCAAGCGCGCCGACCTGGTCGTGCTCGGCGACGACCCGCGACGCGTCGACACCTCCCGCATCGGCGACATCGAGGTGGTGGCGACGTACGTCGACGGCCGCGATCGACGCGACGGCGGACCCGAAGGCGGGGAAGGGAAGCCTTGAACACGGCTACGCACCGCACGGCACCGCCGTTGCCGCGTTCTCCTCTCCCGGCGACCTCCGTCGTACGCCCCGCCCGCCCCGAGGACGCCGCCGCACTCGCCGCCTTGTCCCAGCCCTTCGTGCGGGCGGGGGCGTTACGCCGACGACCGGCCTCGCTCTATGCCGCCCACGCGGCCGACTTCGTCGTGGCCGAGGGATCCGACGGCGCCCTGGAGGGCTGCCTGGCCCTGCGTGTACACGCGGCCGACGCGGAGGGGGGTCGCGGTCCCGCGGGCGTCCTCTACAACTTCTGCGTGGCCCGGCACCGGCAGGGCAGCGGACTGGGAGGCCGGCTGCTGCGTGCCGCGGTGGCCAGGGCGCGCGCCCAGTCGGTGGGCTCCTTGTTCACCGCGACGGTCGGCAGCGGCAGCCTCTTCCTGCGGCACGGGTTCACCCCGGCCGGCGTGCGCCTCGCGCCTCCGGCCTGGGCGACCTCCCTGGACCCGCGCCGCAACGCGCGCGTCCTCGCGCGAACCCTGTGACGGCGGCGGATCCTCAGGCGAAGCTCGCCCCGGCGCCCGGGCCCTGCTCCGGAAACACCGTCGTGCCGGGGCTGTTCCGGCCCCGTACGCCCCGCAGCAGCGCGTGCGGTACACGGCCGTCGAGCACGTGCGCCCTGTGCACGCCGCCGCGGACGGCCCGCAGACAGCCCTCCATCTTCGGCAGCATCCCGGCCGCCAACCCCGGCAGCAGCGCCGCCAGTTCATCGGCCGTCAGCCGCTCGATCACCTCGGTGCTGTGCGGCCAGTCGGCGTACAGTCCCGCCACGTCGGTGAGCACCACCAGGCGGGCGGCGCCGAGAGCCACGGCCAGGGCCGACGCCGCCAGATCGGCGTTCACGTTGTAGACCTGCGCGTCCTCACCGCGGGCCACGGGGGAGACCACGGGGATGTGCCCCTGCTCCAGGAGCGTGCGCACCGCGCGCGGATTCACGTCGACGACATCGCCGACCAGGCCGATGTCCACCGCCCGGCCGTCCACCCAGGCCGGCCGCCGTACGGCCGTCATGGTGTGGGCGTCCTCGCCCGTCATCCCCACGGCGAGGGGGCCGTGGGTGTTGATGTGACCGACCAGCTCCCGCTGGACCCGTCCGGTCAGCACCATGCGCACCACGTCCATGGTCTCCGGGGTGGTGACCCTGAGGCCCGCCTCGAACCGGGTCTCCAGGCCGAGGCGGTCGAGCATCGCGCTGATCTGCGGTCCGCCGCCGTGCACGACGACCGGGCGCAGACCCGCGCGCCACAGCTCCACGACGTCGTGGGCGAACGCCTCCTGGAAGCCGGGGTCCACCATCGCGTGGCCGCCGTACTTGACGACGACCGTGCTGCCCCTTAGCTCCTCCGGCGGGTGGAGCTCTTCGGGGGAGCAGGTCGCGACCTGGTCGGCTTGGGTCACGCTCACGGAGCCACTCCATTCATGGGCAGGCCAGCACTTCGGACGGACAAGGGTGGAGCGTCGTCACGCGTTCCGCCGCTCCTTGTGGAGGAGCAGGCCGCGCAGCAGGGAGTCCGTCGTACAGACCACGCCGCTGCGCGCGGCCCATCGAAGGGCCAGGGAGTGTTCCTCCGCGGAGATGTCGGCCACCGCGTCGGCGACGACGAACGGCTGGATGTCGTTCATGAAGGCGTCCGCCGCCGTCAGCAGGACGCCGAGATGTGCGTGCACCCCGCAGATGATCAGCTGGTCGCGGCCCTTGGAGCGCAGCAGTCTGCCGAGATGGCTGCGCAGGAAGGCGTTGTGCCGCACATTGGCCAGCAGGTGCTCGCCGGGGCGGGGCCGGAGGGGCGCGATGATCGCGGCCGCATCCGGCTCGTCCCCGATGCCCGGCCCCCACATGTCGGCGACCAGACCCCGCGTGCCCGGCGGCTGTCCGGCCGGCTCCGCGCTGAAGACGACCGGCAGGCCCAGGGCGTCGGCGAGTTCGCGCAGCGCCACGATGTTGTCGACGAGTTCCACCACGGGGGAGCGCCCCGCCGGGAACGCCCCGACGAAGTGGTTCTGCATGTCGTGGACCAGCAGCGCCGCACGGGCCGGATCGATCCTCCACGAGACGTGCGCGCGGGGAAGGCAGGAACGATCCGGCATCGAATACGAGTCGATGGTCGGCAAGCCCACGGCGGTTCCCTCCCTGGTGACGCACCGCACGGATCCGAACTCACGAATACTCCTTAGCTTAGCCTAACCTAATTAAAAATCCCGGAAGTTGACGCGTCGCGCGTGCGCCCGGACACCCGTGAGCACTCCCGCGACGACCGGGTTGAGTGCAAACAGCTAACTGTTGACAGTTGGCAGAGTGCGTCTTACCGTCACTCCATCGACATCGGGCCGCCTCCCAGAGGCGGCCCGGATCGCACAGGAGGACCAGTGGAAACCAGCACGCGAACCGGCTCGGCTTCAGAGCGCCTCGGCGCTCTCGGCTTCACACTTCCCCGCGTCGGCGGCGACTCGAAGTACGTGAACCACCGGACGGTCGACTCCAGCGTTTACGTGTCGGGCCAGCTGCCCTACAAGGACGGTGTGCTGCTGGGCCAGGGCATCGTCGGCCGGGACGTCGAGATGGAGGCGGCCCGGGGTCTGGCACGTCAAGCGGTGGTGAACTGCCTTGCCGCCGCCGCGGACGCGGTGGGTGACCTGGACCGGGTCCGGATCGTGCAGATGCTGGTCTTCGTCGCCAGTACGCCGGATTTCGGTGAGCAGTCGAAGGTGGCCGACGCGGCGAGTGACCTGCTCTACGAGGTGCTCGGCGAGAACGGGCGGCACGCGCGTACCGCCATCGGCGTCGCCGGACTGCCCCGAAACAGTCCCGTGGAGATCCAGATGGTCTGCACCGCCGCGTAGGCGCGACCCAACCGGAACCGCGCGCGCGAGGCGCGCCATCCATCCGCCCCACACCGACGTGTACCGACATGTAAGGAGCGCAGCGTGCACCGGCTCCAACGAGCACTCGACGCGCTGGTCGAGCGGGTGGACACGCCCGCGCCCATCGTGCTGATCGACGTCATGCAGCGGAACATCGACCGGATGCAGGGCTTCGCCGCCCGGCACAACCTGGAGATCAGGCCCCACGTCAAGACGCACAAGTGCGTGGAGATCGGCAGGCTCCAGGTCGAGGCGGGGGCCGTCGGGATCACCGCCGGCAACATCGGTGAGGCGGAGGTCTTCGCCGCGGCCGGCTTCGACGACATCTTCCTCGCCTACCCGATCTGGCCCGCGGGCACCAAGGGTGAGCGGATCCGCCGGCTCGCCGGGACGACGACCCGGCTCCGCGTGGGCGTCGACAACGTCGCGGCCGTCGAGGCGCTCGCCGACGCGATGGGTGACGAGCCCGGGCGGCTCGAGGTCGTGGTCGAGATCGACTGCGGTGCCCGTCGTTCGGGGACGCCGCCCGAGGCCGCCGGCGATCTCGCCCTCGCCGCCCGGAAGCGCGGACTCGTGCCCGTGGGCGTCTACACCTACCCGGGACACGGCAGCTCCGCCCCGGACGCTCGCGAGCGCGCCGCGCGGGACCAGGAAGCCGCGCTGGCCACGGCGGTGCGCAGCCTCGCCGGCGTCGGGGTGACCGCCGAGGTGGTCAGTGCCGGCTCCACGCCCACGGTCGCCTTCTCCACCAGCGATCTCATCACCGAGATCCGTCCTGGCGAGTACGTCTTCTGCGACATGGACAACACCCGGCTCGGCGCGTGCGACGAGGACCAGATCGCGCTGTTCGTCGCGACCACGGTGGTCAGCGACTGGGTTCCGGGCCAGGTGATCCTCGACATCGGCACCAAGGCCCTCGGCCGCGACGGCGACCCGCAGCGCGGATACGGCCAGATCGCCGGCCGGAAATTGGTCCTGTCGAAGCTCAACGAGTACCACGGCTTTCTCGCCGTGCCGCCCGAGCAGCCGCGGCCGAGTCTCGGAACCGTCCTCCCGATGGTGCCCAACCACGTGTGCCCGATCGTGAACAACTTCGAGGAACTGATCGTGACCGACTCGCAGGGCACGATGCCGCAGCGATGGCCGGTCGCGGCCCGGGGCCGTCTCAGCTGAGCGGCCGCGCAACAGCGCCCTACTTCCCCGCCCAACCAAGAAAGAGTGGCTGACATGAGACTTGAGAAGGTCACGGCGCTGGTGACCGGAGCCGGTAGCGGAATCGGGGAAGCGGTGACCTCCCACTTCCGCCGGGAGGGCGCGCGGCTGCTCCTCACCGGCCGCAGGGAGCAGCTGGACACCGCCGAGCCCGACGACCTGTACGTCCCCGGCGACCTCAACGACGAGGCGTTCGTCGCGAGCCTCGCTCAGCGGGCCGCCGAGTCCCTGGGGACTGTCGACGTCGTCGTCATCAACCACGGTCTGCAGGTCAGCAGCCCGCTCACCGAGATGGCGTACGAGGACGCGAAGAACGTGCTGCACAGCAACCTGCTCAGCGCGTTCCTGGTGATGAAGCACTTCGCGCCGCTCATGCCCGAGACCGGGGGCTCCTTCGTCTGCGTCGGCTCACGGCTCGGCATGGTCGGCAAGCCCGAGGAAGTGCTGTACTCCGCCGCCAAGGGAGGCCTCATCATGCTGGCCAAGGGAGCGGCCATCGAATGGGCCCCGCGCAACATCCGCGTCAACGTCGTCGCTCCGGGCCTGACCGTCACACCCGTCATCGAGGCGTCGTTCCAGCGCCGGCCCGACCCCGAGGCCTACCGCCGCGAGCGTGAAGCGCAGATACCGCTCCAGCGCCTCGCCAGCCCCGAGGAGATCGCGAACGCGGTCCTGTTTCTCGCCTCACCGGAGTCGTCGTACATCACCGGAGCGGTTCTCCCCGTGGACGGCGGCTACACCGCCTTCTAGCTGCTCCACCGCGGCGACACCCCCTCACCTCGTGCGTCACTTCCGCGGGGCCGGTCCCTCCGCGTCCCGGCCGGCCAGAACCGACACAGCGTCGTCGAAGTGCTTCTTCAGCGCCTCCAGCGCGCCCGCGGTGTCGCCGTCCCGGATCATCTCGCTGATCTTGCGGTGCGTGCCTTCACCAGGGCTTTCGCCTTCGTGACCATGCCGGGCCTCCTCCGCGGTGAGGGCGCCCACGCACAGCCGGGTCTCGGAGATCACCGTGCTGAACATGCGCTGGAGTCGCCGGCTCCCCGAGGCGGCTACCAGGACGGTGTGGAAATCCAAGTCGTGCCTCTTCACCGTTTCCCAGTCGCCGGCCGCTTCGGCGGAGTCCATCGCCCTGACGTTCCTGTCCAGTTGCTCGAAGGCCTCCTCCGACTTGCCGGAGGCGATGATGGACTGGGCGGCCGCGGACTCCAACGCCGTACGCGCCAGGTAGATGTCGGCGACGTCCTCCTTGGTGAGCACCGGGACGGAGACCCGCCGATGAGGCTCGCCGCGAAGCAGCCCCTCCTGGATCAGCCGCTGGAGCGCCTCGCGGATCGGCCCGCGGCTCACCCCGAAGTTCGTGGCCAGCTCCACCTCGCTGAGCTGTGTGCCGGGGGCGAGGGTGCCCTCGATGATGTCCTCCCGAAGGCGTTCGGTCACCATCGAGGCGAAGGTCTCGCGAGGCAGTCGGGTCGGCCTTGCAGACTCTGGACTCACAGGGCTTCCCTCTCGTCGGTCGTGTTCCGTGGCGCTCTTCTTAACATTCATGAACGTTAGTCTGTCAAATGTCAACAGTCAGCAGTGCGGTCGGTACGGGGCGGTGTGAGTGTGAGTCCTCGGACATCTCGGGACGGCTGACAGATCAGGAGTTGTTCCATGCTTCGGACCATGCTCAAGTCCAAGATCTAGCGTTTGGGTGTTTCCGCAGGTCACCGCCCTGATCGCCGCACCGGGGTCAGCAAAAGGTCAGCATCAGGCTGGACGGTGTCCGGCTTGCTGACCTGCACCTGCACCTGCGACTGGGACCTGTTGCCCCGCCCGGCGCCCTGCTCGGAAGGCTTGATACGTGGCTCGACAGCTCGCCCGTGGGATGGGGTCCTTCTTCAAGGAGTGCTGGTTGCTCCCGGCCGATCGGTTGCCCGCACCCGTACACGATTCGGTTCTGGGACGCTCTAGGTAAGCAGCGTGAAGAGGTCGGCTAGGACACGTGGGACGACGCGATCGAGCGCCTTACGCAGATATATGTGGGGAAAAGGAAGACGGCGCCGTCCGTTGCCGAGGCTCGCCGGGAACTCGGTCAGCAGGTGGCGGCCGCGGCAGCGGAGGATGACGGAGTACTCCACGGGCTGGCACATGGACAGCTCCATCAACGTGCACATCATCCCTCGTCTCGGATCAAGGAAGCTGAACTCGGTCACGCCGATCGTGGTCGAGCGTTTCCTGGACGAGTTGGAGGCCGATGGGGTGGGTCGCGGAAATCAGGTGAACAGCTTCCGCACTCTGAAGGCAATCTTGCGGGACGCCTATGGAAACTGCCGCTGACGAGTATCTCGCGCTTGAGATTGTCATGATGGTGGGCTGCGGCTTGCGCAACGGGGAAGCCCGGGCAGTGAGCGTCAACAACGTTGTGGCGGAGGACCTACCGGGTGCATGAGCTGATCCACTCCAACACGCACAAGCCGGCGAAGCTGAAGCATCGCAAGGCGATGGAGTTCCGGTAGGTCCCCTTGCCGCGCTCAATGCGGGAAGTGACGGAGAGGTTTGAGGAGAAGAAGCACGGCACCACGCAGGATGACTAACTCCTGCGCGGCCCAAGCGGCTACTACACGGAACCGATGGAACGCCGCCGTGTGCAGAGGCTCTTCGAGAACCTCCCCGCGGAGGACGGTGTCGGCATGTACAGCTTCCGGCACTACCTCGCCTCGAACGCGCTCGGGAACGGAATACCGATCACCGACGTGGCCGATTGGATGGGGCACAAGTCCATTGAGGAGACGTATCGGACCTACCGGCACCTGATGCCTGGGAGCATCGCCAAGGCCGCCCGCATCCTGAATGCCGGTCTGTGGATTCTCGGGGCCACCGTCCCGTGCCTGTCGCCCGAGCAGCAGGTCTATTTCCACCAGGGCTATGAACCTGCTGATCACGACCGTCACGACATGGCCCGGCTCCGGCAGACCTTCGGGGTCACCACCCACTTCTGAGCCCGCGCGCCGGAAGCCGCTCCTGGCCGACCGGCGCACGGACCCCGGCTCATCACCGCCAAATGGACCCCAACTGCCACGCCCGCATGTGGTCGAGGGTGGCGGTGCCGCCCTCGGCGAAGACCTCGACGCCGGTGCTGGAGGGGTCGGGGAAGATCTGGTCGGTGATCACTGCTTCGCCGTTGCCGCCGAAGACCTCCACGGACGACCAGTCGACCAGGATCCGCAGCTTGACCTTGCCGTTCTTGGTCTTCAGCGGTGCGGTCTGGACACCGGGGAAGGTGCCGTTGAAGTCCCCGGCGCCGGAGCGGGTGCGGTCGACGTACAGCTCCTGGGTCGTGGTGTCGTAGCCGATGACGGTCTCCTCGCCGCCCGCGCTGGTGCGCACCTTCAGACCGAAGCGGTCGGCGTCCTTGAGGGAGAAGGTCGCCTCGATGTCGAGTGCCTTGCCCTTGGCCGTGGGGCCGGTCAGGGGCTTGGAGGTGCTCTTGACGGTGATGTCGGACGCCGTCGCCGGGCGCTTGTCCCGGAGGGACTCCAGGCTGCCCACCGGCTTGCTGGTCAGCCGGACGCGGCCGTCGACGGTGCGCAGGGCCATCTCCCGCGGAACGCTCTGCGCGCCGCGCCAGGGGGAGGTGGGGACGGACTGGCCGTAGTCCCAGTTGTTCATCCAGCCGATCATGTAGCGCTTGCCGCCCGGCGCGTTCTCCCACGACACCGCCGCGTAGTAGTCCTTGCCGTAGTCGGCCCAGTCGGCGCGCTGTACGACGGACTTGGCGGGCTTGTCGGCGGCGGTGAACTGGTCGGTCATGACGTGGCCCCAGCCGGCGGTGTTCATGTCGACGACCTGGATCTGCGCCTTCTTGCCGGCGTACGGGCGCATGTCGAAGGAGGCCCAGTCCAGGGTCTCGCTGTCGGCGCCGGTCGCGCTGCGGACGACCTGGCCGTCGACGAGCAGGTTGACGGACGTCTCCTGGGAGACGCGCTGGGCCTGGCTGTCCGACAGCACGATGTGGTCGACGTTGACGTGGCCCCAGCCGCCGGTGTTGTCGTCGACGATCCTGATCCGCGCCTGCTTGCCGGCGAGCTCGCTGACGTCCCAGGAGGCCCAGTTGAGTGCCTCGGCGTCCTTTCCGGTGGCGCTGCGGACGACCCGGCCGTCCACGAGGAGCTCGACGGCCGTCGGGTTGTCGGAGCCGGCCGGATGATTGCCGCCGCCGATCAGGAAGTTGATGTGCTTCTTGTCGATGGTGAACTCGGGTGACGTGAGGGTGCCGGTGGTGGAGTCGCCGTTCCGGAAGGTGTTGACCAGCCCGTCTCCCAGGAAGCCGGATACCTGTTGCTGGCCGGGGAGGGTGCCGGTGGCCGGTGCGGTGCCGAAGGCGTCCCCGGTCGCCGTCCAGTCGCCGTACGTTCCGCCTTCGAAGTCGGCGAGGACCGTGCCCTCGGGTGGAGTGCTGCCCATGACGGTCCCGGCCTCGTGCGGATGCCGCCCGCCACCGATCTTGAAGTTCAGGTAGGGGCTGTCCACGGTGAAGGAGGGGGAGGTGAGGATGCCGGTGGCGCCGTCACCGCCGTGGAAGCTGTTGGCGAGGCCCTTGCCGTCGAAGCCGTCGACGGTCCCCTGCCCGTCCACCGCCCCGGCTGCCGGTCCCCGGCCGAACGCGGTGCCCGTGCTCGTCCACGTACCGAAGCCGGTGCCCTCGAAGTCCTGGACGACCTTCCCGGTGGGCGGGGTGTACGTGCCCTTGTCGTCCGCGGTGAACTTCTTGCCGTCGAAGTCGCCGATGAAGTACTGGGCAGCCGAACCTCCCGCGATACCACCGGGGTTGATGTTGACGACCAGGACCCACTTGATGTTCTTCTTGTCCCCGTCCACGGCGAGGGGGAACAGATCGGGGCACTCCCACACTCCGCCCGTCGCACCGGCCGGTCCGAACTCGCTCTGCAACTCCCAGTCCCTGAGGTTCTTCGACGAGTAGAACCGCACCTTGTGCTCGGCGGACAGCGACACCGTCATCAGCCAGCTCTTGGTCGGCGCGTACCACTGGACCTTGGGATCGCGGAAGTTGTCGGAGCCGATGTCGATCACGGGATTGCCCTGGTACTTGGTCCAGGTGCGACCGCGGTCGGTGCTGTAGGCGAGCGACTGGGCCTGCTTGCCGCCGTTCTTGTAGGCGCTGGTGTAGATCGCCACCATGGGCGGGTTCTTCTTCGTGCCGAAGCCGGTGGTGTTGTTCCAGTCGACGACCGCGCTGCCGGAGAACACCATCTCCTCGTCGTCGTGCGACAGGGCCAGCGGCAACTCCTCCCAGTGCACGAGGTCCTTGCTCACCGCGTGCCCCCAGGACATGTCGCCCCAAGTGTTGCCGTTCGGGTTGTACTGGTAGAAGAGGTGGTACTCGCCCTTGTAGTAGACGAGCCCGTTGGGGTCGTTCATCCAGTTCTTCTGCGGAGTGAAGTGGAACTGGGGTCTGTAGGTCTCGGTGTAGGTCGGGGTGTCGGCGGCGACGGCCTGGGGGGCCAGCGGGGCTGCTGACAGGGCGCAGACGGTCGCGACCGCCGCCATCATCCGCATGCGGGCATGCCGGGATACGCGTGCAGAGCTCATGGTGTCTCCTAGTCCCGCGGCCGTCCACGCAGCGGTGACTGCGGCTTCTGCGCGACGGACCGAAAAGTGCACCCCAGGCCGATGCCGGCTTCCGTGCCGTCGACCGAGGGTGTCATCGTTGACTTGTGTCATCGATGACAGCGAGTGCCCGATTATGAAGCCCAATCCGGCCTCCGCGTCAACGGTCCGGGCGCAATTGCTCCGGCACGACCGGCAGTTCATCGGCTGTCGTCGGTGGTCGCGAACCGCGCCGACCCGTTGGCAGTGGCGGTCTCGGTTTCGATAACCGCCCAGGTCAGAGGGGTGGGGTGGGGGCCGCCCGGCAAGCTTCGGCCTCATCGTCGACGCCGAGACGGGCCGGTGAACGAGTTGTTTCCGGCCTGTTGACCGGTCGGGCCTTTCGGTGCTTCACTGCCGGAACCGCTACCGAAACCGGTTCCGGAACCGATTCCGGTACCGGTTCCACGGGCCTCTGTACGATCGGCCCTTCGGAGCGGGAGGACGTCTTCCGCCTCTGCAGGAAGGGAGGGGAGGTGACATGGGAGTCACTATCGCCGATGTGGCCGCGCGGGCCGGGGTCAGCAAGACGACGGTCTCGCGGGTGCTGAACGGCAAGGGCGAGATCAACGAGAACACCGTCTTGAAGGTCCGCAAGGCGATATCGGAACTCGGTTATGTGCCGAGCGCCGGGGCAGTGGGGCTCGCACGCGGCACGACACAGATGATCGGCATGCTGGTCCCTGACCTGGCCTGGGCCTGGGCCGGCATAGTGCAGGCGGTCGTCGAAACGCTGGAGGCCGAGGGCTTCGGGCTGCGGATCCTGACCTGGAACCGCGGTGAGGAGTCACTGCGCAGGCTGGGTCTGCAGGTCGCTGCCAAGTCGTTCGACGGGCTGCTGGTGATAGAGCCCGAGGGGGCCCTGGGATCCATCACGGAACTGCACGAGGCCGGACTGCCGGTGGTGCTGATCGACGACCGCTTCCAGCGGCCGGGGTTCCCCTACGTGGCCACCACCAACCGGGAGGGCGGTGAGCAGGCGGCGCGCCACCTGCTGGACATCGGCCGCCGTCGCCCTCTGGTGGTGACCGGTCCTGATGAGTACGGCTGCACGCAGGAACGGCTGGGCGGCTTCGTCGACGCGTATGCGCAGGCCGGGATCGAACTCGACCCGCGAAGAATCATCTGCGGCGACTTCCTGTTCGACGACGGCCGGAGCTCGGTGGCGCAAGCTCTCGCGGACGGCGTGGAGTTCGACGCGGTCTTCGGGCACAACGACCCCTTGGCAGCCGGTGTGATCGCGGCCCTGCACGAGGCCGGCCTCAAGATTCCGCGGGATGTCGCCGTGGTGGGGTTCGACGACGTCGAGGTGGCGTCGTACACCTATCCGGCGCTGACCACCATCCGCCAGCCGATGCGGGAGATGGGTGAGGCGGCGGCTCGTCTGCTGCTCGACCACGTGCGCAGATCGCCGGAGGCCGCTCCCTCGCGCATCATTCCCACCAGCCTCGTGGTCCGCGGCTCGACGTTAGAGCCGAGCTCGAACTGACGCGACGTCATCGCGATGAGCGAATGACGGCGCCTCGCGGCCGGGCGGTGCGTTGCCGCTGACGCACCGCCCCCCGTCTCCTTGAAACATCGGCGAACCTCTTCGGGGCCTCGCCTTCCTCACAACTCAGGGCGGCTGCGCCTGCGTTCACGCGGCACCGCCCACCTGCACTTTTCGCCCGCGCGTTTCCCGATCCGGGACACCGAAGGGGCGCCTGGCACATCCCGCCCGGCCGCTACCCACTCCGCGTCGGACGCTCCCACCGCGACCCGCGAGGGGCCGCCGCCGCTGTCACCGCAGACGCTGCCCACTCGTGGGCCGGCCCATCCGGGCGCCCGCCCTTCCTACCCTTCGCCGCCCCCCGCGCCTGTCTCGCTCAACGGCAAGGAGCCGCATCATGCGTATCACCACCCGTCACGCTGTCAGAACCGTCCAGACCCTGTGCGTCACCCTCACGGCAGCCCTCGTGGCCACCGGCTGCGGCCGGAGCGAGGATTCCGGCCCCGGCAACGATGCCCCCGCCGAGATCGGCGCGGGCAAGGCCAAGGGGACGGTGGTCATGTGGTCCATGGGAGATCCCGACGACGACCTGAAGGAGCTGGCCAAGAAGTTCGAGCAGGAAAACCCGGACGCAGACGTCAAGATCACCGCGGTCCCGTGGGACGGCGCCCACGACAAGCTGACCACCGCGATAGCCGGCGGCAACACACCGGACATGTCCATGGTGGGCAGCACCTGGATGGCCGAGATGGCCGCCTTGAACGGCTTCCAGGCCACCCCGGCGTCGATCAAGTCCTCGGACTTCTACCCCGGCCAGTGGGACACCACCAAGTACAAGGACATCTCCTACGGCGTCCCGTTCATCGCCGACACCCAAGCGGTCTTCTACCGGACCGACATCACCAAGAAGGCCGGTATCAAGGGCGCCCTGGCCGGCGACCGGGCCGGATACCTGAAGGACCTCAAGGCCATCCAGGCCACCGCCGGCAAGGAGAACCCCAAGCTGCGCCATGCCAGCGGGCTGGTGATGGGCTTCAACTCCTGGATTTTCTGGGTGCCGATGGTCTGGCAGCAGGGCGGTGACATCTACGACGCCAAGACCGGGAAGTTCACCTTCGACTCGCCCGAGGTCGCCAAGGCGCTGGAGGACTACGCGAGCGTCCCGAAGCAGGGCTTGGCGCCGACCGACAGGTCGGACAACGTGCAGGGCTTCCGCGACGGGCTGATCGCCGTTTACCAGGAGGGCGCGTGGGCCGGCGGCAGCCTCCACAAGGACGCCCCGGAGCTGGACGGCAAGTGGAAGACCATGCCGATGCCCTACACCAAGCAGCCCACCGGGTTCGCCGGCGGCAGCGACCTGGCGGTGTTCAAGGACGCCAAGAACCCCGACGCGGCATGGAAGTTCGCCCAGTTCCTGACCGAGCCCGCCAACCTCGCGACCTATTCCAAGGCCACCGGCACCCTGCCCCCTTCGCCGCAGGCATGGACAGAGGGGAAGCTGACCGAGGACGAGAACATGAAGGCGTTCGCCGAGCAGCTCGAGGTCAGCAAGGCGCCGCCCGCCATCACGACCTGGCAGCAGATCGCCGACACCATCGACTCCGAACTGGAGAAGCTGACCCTCGGCAAGGCCACCGTCGCCGAGGTGCAGAAGACGCTGCAGTCCAAGGCCACCAGCATCGGCACCGGCCGCTGAGCGCCGCCGCGTGAGTACCCCTCGTACGGACAACCCGCGTACGGACGGATGACATCCATGTCCACGAAAACGCTCCCCGAGCGGGGCGACACCCACGAGCAGGGCACCGCAGGGTCGGAACGGAGTGCCGATCGCCGGCACTCCGGGCTCCGGAGCACGGCGCGCGGCAGGCAGGCCCGGGCGGCCTGGGTCCTCGCCGCCCCGTTCCTCGCGCTGTTCTTGGCCTTCATGCTGCTGCCGGTGGTGTGGTCGCTGCTGATGGGCCTGACCGACACCAAGAGCGCGGACCTGCGCACACCGCTGAACGTGTCGTTCGTCGGCTTCGCCAACTACGTACGCCTCTTTGAGGACCCGCAGTTCTTCACCGCTCTGCGCAACACCGGCGTGTTCGTCCTGGTGGCCCTGCCCCTGACCCTGGCCGCCGGGCTCGCGGCGGCGGTTGCCCTCGACCGGGGCATCCGCCGCTTTCGGGCCGTCTTCCGGGTCGGCTTCTACCTGCCGGTGATCACCAGCATCGTGGCCGTCGCCGTGGTGTGGAAGACGCTGCTCGAACCTCGGGCGGGACTGGTGAACCTCGTCCTGGGCTGGTTCGGGATCGACGGTCCGGCCTGGCTGGCGGACACCCGATTCGCTCTGCCCGTCATGATCGTGATGGCGGTATGGCGCAACCTCGGCACGGTCATGATCATCATGCTGGCGGGCCTGCAGTCCGTACCCCAGTCCCTGATGGAAGCGGCCGAACTCGACGGCGCCGGGCCCTGGCAGCGGTTCTGGCGGGTCACCTTCCCGCTCCTGCGGCCGGCCCTGTTGCTGACCGCCGTGACCACCGGCATCGGCTATCTGCAGTTCTTCGACGAGCCGTTCGTCATGACCGACGGCGGACCGCTGGACTCCACCCTGTCGGCCACGTTGTACGCCTACAAACAGTTCGGCAACGGCAACTACGAGATGGCGTCGGCCGCCGGCTACGTCATCTTCGTCCTCATCGTCGCGCTGACCGTGCTGCAGTTCCGCGTGCTGCGAGACAAGGACTGATGCCTCATGAGCACCCTCTCCACTCTCCGAACGCCACAACCGGGCACGAACCGCGCCCTGAGGCGCCGCCGCATCCGCCAGAACTGGGGCCAGCCCTGGCTGTACATACCGCTCGCCGGCGCCCTGCTGCTGATGATCGCGCCGTTCCTGTGGATGCTGTCCGGGTCGTTCAAGCCCGAGGCCGACATCCGCAGGGTCCCGCCCGTCCTGATACCCACGGCGCCCACGACCGCCAACTACGGCGAACTGTTCAGCACGCTCGACTTCACGAGCATGTTCGCCAACTCCGTGATCGTGGCCCTCGCCGTCACCGCGGGCAACCTGATCTTCTGCTCGATGCTCGGATACGCCCTGGCCAAGCTGGAGTTCCGCGGACAGCGCGCCGTCTTCCTGCTGGTCATGGGGACCCTCATGATCCCCGGCCTGGTCACCTTCGTCCCGCTGTACGTGCTGGTGGCCAACATGCAGCTGACCGGCTCCCTGCTCGGGCTGATCCTGCCGTTCCTGGCCACGCCCTTCGGGGTGTTCCTGATGCGGCAGTTCATCTCCACCCTGCCCGACGAACTCATCGACGCCGCCCGCGTCGACGGCTGCCGCGAACTGGCCATCTTCGCGAAGATCATCCTGCCGTTGACCAAGCCCGCCCTCGCCACCCTCGGGATCATCACCTTCCTCGGCTCCTGGAACAACTTCCTGTGGCCCCTGGTCGTCGCCCAGAACGAGAGCCAGTACACCCTCCCCGTCGGCCTCGCCCTGGCCAGCAGCGGACAGTCCTTCACCCGCTTCGGCATCCTGCTCGCCGGCGCCATGGTCGTCCTGCTGCCGGTGATGATCGTCTTCCTGCTCTTCCAGCGCCACTTCGTGGCGGGCATCGCCACCACCGGACTGAAGTGACACCCCGGCTCCCGCCCCGCCGTCCCATGCCGTACCGGTCCCGCCCAGAGCGGCGGACGGACGGCAGGCGAGCCCCGCCGCGCCGGGCGGCAACGCTCGCGCGACGAAGCTCTCACCGTCGCCCATCAACTCTCTGATCTGTGACGACTCATCTCTTGGAGAACACCGTGGGACAGCCGGTCCACTCTGCCGCGTACCTGGATCCGGAAGCGTCCGTGGAAGCGAGAACCGACGACTTGCTGTCCCGGATGACCCTGCCGGAGAAGGTCGGGCAGCTGCTGATGCTCGACGCACAACACGGGGACCTGGCGGACATCGTGTCGGCCAAGCTGGCCGGGGCAGTCCTGCACGTGTCTCCCGACCTCATGCCGCAGGCCATGGAACTGGCCCGGCAGACACGGCTCGGCATACCGCTGCTGACAGCCGACGACGGCATCCACGGCCACTCGTTCTGGCCGGGGGCGACCATCTTCCCGACCCAGCTGGCCATGGCCTGCACCTGGGACCCCTCCCTGCTCCACCGAGTCGCCCGAGCGGCCGCGACCGAAATCGCGGCGACCGGAATCCACGGGACGTTCTCCCCGGTCCTGTGCATCACCCGGGACCTGCGCTGGGGCCGTATCAACGAGACGTTCGGCGAGGACCCGTTCCTGATCGGCGAACTCGGCGCGGCAATGGTGCGCGGATACCAGGGCGACGGCCTCAGCGATCCGACAGCGGCGCTGGCGTACGCCAAGCACTTCGCGGGCTACTCCGAAACCCTGGGCGGGCGCGACGCGAGCGAAGCCGATCTCAGCCCCCGCAAGCTGCGCTCGTGGTTCCTGCCCCCCTTCGAGCAGGCGGTACGGGCCGGCTGCCGCGGCTTCATGCTCGGCTACCAGTCCATCGACGGGGTGCCCATCACCGCGCACCAGTGGCTGATCAACGATGTGCTCAAGGGCGAGTGGGGCTTCACCGGGACGCTGGTGACCGACTGGGACAACGTCGGCCGGATGGTCTACGACCAGCGGACCTGCGCCGACTACGCCGAGGCGGCGGCGGTCGCCGTCAACGCCGGCAACGACCTCATCATGGCCACGCCGCAGTTCTTCGAGGGCGCCCAGGAGGCGGTCGCCCGCGGCCTGATTGAAGAGAAGCAGATCGATGACGCGGTACGGCGGGTTCTGCGGCTGAAGTTCGAGCTCGGGCTCTTCGAGGACCCCCGCGCCCCCGACCCCGACCGGCAGGCGCAGGTGATCGGCTGCAGCGCACACGCCGACCTCAACCTCGAAACCGCCCGACGCTCCCTGGTGTTGCTGCGCAACGACGGGGTCCTGCCCCTCGAGGGCGGGCTGACCTCGGACGGAACCGGCCGCGCCGCGAGCCGAGGCAAGCAGCGGACGATCGCGGTCATCGGCCCCAACGCCGACAGCACGCAAGCCATGCTCGGCGACTGGGCGGGCGCCACCGGCCAGGTCCCGTGGATGCCCGACGGACATCCACGTGAGTCGGTGGAGACGGTGCTCGACGGCCTGCGCGCCGTCGCGCCGGCCGACTGGACCGTCACGTACGCCCGCGGAGCCGACATCGAAAGCCCCGCCTCCAACTCCGAGTGGTCCCTCGGGCCCGACGGCCAACCGCAGCCGGCCGTTTTCACCCCTGCCCCGGTCGACCAGGCACAGCTTCAGGAGGCCATCGCCGCCGCGGAGGCCGCCGACTACGCCGTCGTGGTCGTGGGCGACACCATCGCCCTCACCGGCGAGGTGCGCTCCACGGCCACGCTCGACCTCCAAGGGGGCCAGATCGCGCTGCTGGACGCGGTCGCCGCCACCGGCACACCGATGATCGTCGTACTGGCCCAGTCCAAGCCGAGCACCCTCCCCGAGTCGGCACTGAACGCGGCAGCCCTCATCGAGGCGTTCAACCCGGGCATGCGCGGCGGCCGCGCCATCGCCGAGCTCCTCCTCGGACTCACCGAACCCAGCGGCCGGCTTCCGGTCTCCTTCGCACGGCACGTCGGACAGCAACCGGTCTTCTACAACCAGGTGCGAGGCCAGCACGGGAACCGCTACGCGGATCTCACCCAGGACCCCCTGTTCCAGTTCGGCGAGGGCCTCACCTACACCACGGTCACCTACTCCGACCTTGCCGTGCACGAGGACGACGTCTCCGCCGACGGCACCGTCCAAGCCACGGTGCGACTCACCAACAGCGGAAGCCGCCCGGCCCTGGAAACGGTCCAGGCATACGTCAGCGACCTGACCACCAGCGTCACCTGGGCCGAGCAGGAGCTGAAGGGTTTCACCCAGGTCGAGGTCCCTCCCGGCGAAAGCCTGGACGTCCGCCTCAGCATCCCTGCCGCGCACTGCTCACTCGTCACAGCCGACAACCGCCGAGTGGTCGAACCAGGCGAGTTCGCACTCCGCGTCGGCCCCAGCTCACGGCGGGAGCAGCAGCTGAGCGTGGAATTCCGCATCCGGACCTGAAGGCCGCACACAGGCTTGGAGACCACCGCCCCGTCGGCCCGCCGCCCCGCCAACCAGAGGGCCGGCGGGGCGGTCCCCTGTCATACGGAAAGGCACGCGTGTGTCCACCCCACCCCGCGATCCACACTTCCCCGTCGCGCACCTGCGCCCGCCCCGCAACTGGATCAACGACCCCAACGGGCTGGTCTTCCACGACGGCCACTACCACGTGTGCTACCAGTACAACCCGCACGGAGCGAACCACGCCAACATGCACTGGGGCCACTTCCGCAGCCCCGACCTGCTGAGCTGGGAGCCGCTGCCGATCGCCCTCTCCCCGAACCCCGGTGGCCTGGACGCCGACGGCTGCTTCTCCGGTAACGCCGTCTCCGACGGCGAACGGCTGGTCGCCTTCTACTCCGCGCACCGCGAGGACCGCTCGTTCCAGCACCAGCCGATCACCCGGGCCGTCTCCCGAGACGGCGGCCGGACGTTCAGCCCGAGTGGTGAACTGGTCATCCCCGAGCTGCCCGAGGGCTGCACCATGTACCGCGACCCGTACGTCTGGCAGGACGGCGACGGCTGGCGGATGCTGGTCGGCGCCGCCCTCGCGGACGGCCGCGCCGCCGCCCTCCTCTACGACTCACCCAACCTGGAGAACTGGGCCTACCGGGGGCCCTTCGCCACCCGCCATCCGGAGCCCATCGGTGGCACCGACCTGCTCACCGGGGAGGGCTGGGAATGCCCGCAATACCTCCCGGCAGCCGACGGACGCGGCGCCCTCCTCTTCAGCACGTGGACCGAACCCACCGGTCCGCAGAGCGTCGCGGCCCTGATCGGCGAAGAGCATGACGGCCACTTCAAGGCGGGCTCAGCGGTGCCCGTCGACCACGGCCCCGACTGCTACGCCCCCGCCCTGCTGCGGGCACCGGGCGACCGGTGGCTGCTGTGGGGCTGGTCGTGGGAAGCCCGCGACGAAGCATGGGCCGTCGCGGACGGATGGGCCGGGGCCCTCACCCTGCCCCGCGAGATCCACGTCCACGACGACGGCACACTGCGCCAGCAGCCCGCCACCGAACTACTCGCCCTGCGCGGCCGACACACCGTCACCGCCACAGGCGCGACGCGCGGCCCGCAGCCGGTGGACCTCGGCACCGTGGGCCGCGCCTTCGACCTGACGGCCCGTCTGGAGCCGACCGGAAACGCCGGCCTGCGGCTGCTCACCACCCCGGACGGCTCCGAGTACCTCGACATCCGTCTCGACGTAGACGCGGGCGAACTCGTCGTCGACCGTGACCACGCCTCACTGGACAGCCGGGCCCGCGGCGGTTCCCACCGGATGCCCTGCCCGCCAGACCGGCCCCTCGACCTGCGCGTCGTCGTCGACCACTCCATCGCCGAAATCTTCCTGATCACCACCGGCCAGGTCCTCACCCTGCGCTTCTACCCCACAGGGCAGAGCCCGTGGCGACTGCAGGCCCGCACCGCCCCGGGCACGCGCCTCGGCTTCGCGGTCGACGCCTGGGAACTGCACCCGCTCGTGATCAAGGAGCCGAGCATCGGCGCCGCAGAGTTGGCGCCGGCGTCGCCGTAGAACCGACCCCAACCGGTCGATCCCCCACCTCGGCAATGTTTCCCACCCGCTCTTCCAAGTACTGAACAAGCAGGTCCGAAGGAGGATCCTCCATGAGGTCATACGGTCTCGGACGACGCCAGTTCCTGGCCACCGCAGTCGGTGTCGCCGCCGCCTGGACCCAGGTTTCCGGCAACGCCATCGCCGCCCCGCAGCTGAAGCAAGCGTCACGTGACAATTCCGTCCGTGTGTGGCTGACGGACGTAGCGGCCGACAAGTGGGTCGCCGGCCAGGACGATGTGCTGTTCAAGGCGAAGAGAACGACCAACCCGCTGACGATCAAGATCGATGACAGCGTCAAGTACCAGAAGGTCCAAGGCTTCGGCGGGGCCATGACCGACTCCTCCGCCTGGCTCATCGACAAGCTGTCCACTGCCGAGCGGACCAAACTGATGAACAAGCTGTTCGATCCCTCGAAGGGAATCGGCCTCAGCCTGCTCCGCTCTCCGATGGGCGCCACGGATTTCAACGCGTCCGGGAACTACTCCTACAACGACATGCCCGCGGGACAAACAGACCCCACACTATCCAACTTCTCCGTCCAGCATGACGTGCCGTACATCATTCCGGCCTTGCGGCAGGCCCTCTCACTCAACCCGTCCATCAAGATCATGGCCAACCCGTGGAGCCCGCCAGGCTGGATGAAGACCTCCGACTCCATGATCGGAGGCACCCTCAAGAGCGAGTACACCTCCGCGCTGGCCAACTACTTCGTCAAGTTCATCCAAGCCTATGGCGAAGCCGGCGTGCCCATCTCCTACATTTCACCGCAGAACGAACCCATGGGTACTCCCACCTGGCCCGGCATGTTCCTGTCCGCGTACCAGGAAGCCGAGTTGATCCAGGAGATCGGCAAGGCGTTCGAAGCCAACGGAATCTCCACGAAGATCCTGGCCTGGGACCACAACTGGGACGTGCCCTCGTATCCCGAGACGATCTTCAGCGACCCCGCAGCCTCCAAGTACACCGCGGGAACCGGGTGGCACATCTACAGCGGCAACCCGAACTACCAGACGGTGGTCCACAACGACTACCCGAGCAAGGAAACCTTCATCACGGAAGCCACCGGAGGCGTTTGGCAGGACAGCAACCAGACAGCGTTCAGCGAAGCACTGGGAACGTGGATCATCAACGGAACGCGCAACTGGGCGAACGGGGTGATGCTGTGGAACATCGCACTCGACCCCGATAGGGGCCCGCTCAACAGCGACACGGCCGGCATACCCATGCTTCGGGGCTTGCTCACGATCGACCCGGCCGACGGACGGGTGACCTACAACGTGGACTACCACGCCCTCGCTCATGCCAGCAGGTTCGTCAAGCCTGGAGCACGCCGGATCTACTCGAACACCTTCGGGGAAGGCAGCATAGAGAACGTCGCGTTCCAGAACCCGGACGGATCGAAGGTCCTGATCGCCCACAACTCGGGCAGCGCCGCGAGAACCTTCAGCGTCGCGGACGGCACGCACTCGTTCGACTACACCCTGAACGCCGGCGACGCCGTCACCTTCACGTACTGCGGACCTGCGCAGAGCGGCCGTACCCCCGCAGCGACCAAGGTCTCTGACCCGACACACGACTTCACCTTCAAGTCGGCATCCGGCCCGGTCACCGTCACGTACGACCCGGAACTGCTGCCCTATCAGAACTCCATCCGTACCGGAAACAAGCTGGTCACGTACTCCCTTCCGATCGGAGCTTCCGTCCAGACGACCGGAAGGGCGCTGAGCCGTAGCAAATGGACCGCCACGGCTTCCGCGCAGCCGGATTGGGGTGTGGCCGCAAACGCGATCGACGGCGACATCAACACCAGGTGGAGTCTCGGGCACGGGACGACGAGCGGCGACTGGTTCCAGATCGACCTGGGGATCCCCACGAGCTTCAACAAAATCGTCTTCGACACCGGCGTGAATAATTCGTTCGATTATGTCACCAAGTATCAAATCTACGTTTCGAACGACGGAGTCGATTGGGGCAGCGCCATTGCGAGCGGCAGCGGTGGCATTGGAAAGATAGCCGTCACGTTGCCGACCCGAACGGCACAGTACATTCGCATCGTCAGTACCGCGGCATCCGGTTTCTGGTGGGCCATCGGCGACATCGAGGTGTACGGGTCTGCGCGTGGAACCGGCTCGATCACAGCTCCGGCAGCGGTATCGAACGGCCTCCAGCTGAAGACCTGGACCAGCAAGGAAGGGTCGCAGGTCACCGTCGTATTCAACGGGACCGCCGACAGCAAGAGTTTCAAGATGTCAACCGACGGCTCGTACACCTATACGCTGCCGAGCGGCACCTCGGCGATGTTCACCACCAAGAAGCTGTCGAGCTTCCCATCGCCGACGTTCAGCGAATTGAAGCCGGAACGAGGAACGCCGCGCTCCAAGTTCACGATTCGCGGTTCTGGTTTCGGCGATGCACAGGGGCTGGGTACGGTGTATTTCGGATCGAGCTATGCCGAAATAGACACCTGGTCGGACATGAGCATCAGCGCCTACGTTCCGAAGGGGCTTCCAGCGGGAAAGGTCACGGTTTCCGTGAAGGGGGCCAGCGGAGCAGACGCAGGTGGATCATCGTTCGACGTCATAGATCTCGGTCCTGCGCTGCCGCGGACAGGCTGGACCGCAAAGGCTTCGGACGCAAGCCAGTGGGATGCGCCCGGAAACATGCTCGATGGCAATTCCGACACCCGGTACAGCTCCGGAACAGGGCAGTACGACGGCCTCTGGATCCAAGTGGACATGGGGCAGACACAGACCTTCGACAAGATCGTGCTGGATGTCGGCGGCAGTGTCAGCGACTATGCGCGGAGCACAGACGTATACGTATCCACGGATGGAACCGACTGGACCAAGGTTTCTTCCGCAGCGGACGGCCAGCGAGTCCACCTGATTTTCTTCCCCACGCAGACAGCTCGCTACATCAAGGTCGTCAATACAGGCGACGTTGCGCGTAGCTGGTGGTCAGTCGCAGAATTCAACGTCTACAACTGACCTCGGGCACTGAGGGCCGGAGTGGCACGTCGCCAAGGGTGCCGCTCCGGCCATAAGCGGACGTTCGTGACGTGGGAGGCCAGCACCGGGGCTCGTGCGGGATCCGCTGGCCCCTTCGCCGTCAGTCCCCGCGCTTCACTTGTCTGTGCCTGATATGTCGTCAGCTAAGTCAGCATCTGATCAGCATCAGTCCCTGCACATTCCGAGACGGGTGTCTGAACAGGTGCCTTGGCGACGGCATCGCAGCAGCCTGGTTGGCGCGAAGAAGCAGGCAGGGACCCTTCTCGCCAGAGTTAAGCGATGTTCCTCACAATCTTCGAGTCCGAAGCGTGCCCGTGTACAGTGAAGAACGCCCTTGACCTGCAGAAAGCTGGCAGGGAGCCGTCTTCTGGGAGTTGAAAATGCTTCGTACCATGTTCAAGTCCAAGATCCACCGAGCCACCGTCACCCAGGCCGACCTGCACTACGTCGGATCGGTGACCATCGACGCCGACCTGCTGGACGCCGCCGACCTGCTGCCCGGCGAGCTGGTGCACATCGTGGACATCACCAACGGCGCCCGGCTGGAGACGTACGTCATCGAGGGCGAGCGGGGATCCGGTGTCGTCGGGATCAACGGGGCCGCCGCCCATCTCGTCCACCCCGGCGATCTGGTGATCATCATCAGCTACGCCCAGGTGACGGATGCCGAGGCGCGGGCACTCACCCCCCGGGTCGTACACGTGGACCGCGACAACCGGATCGTGGACCTCGGCGCCGACCCGTCCGAGCCGGTACCGGGCTCGGACCAGCAGCGCAGCCCGCAGGCCGTTCGGGCCTGACCGACGTACCGGGGACAGGAGCGTGTCCATGAGGGACCTGGAGATCCGCGACGACCGCGAGGCGGGCCGCCTGGAGGCGGTGTCCGGCGGTGAAGTAGTCGGCCGCATCGAGTATTTCGTCCTCGACAGCCCCGAACGCGCGCTCGTGCCCGTGCACACGATCGTCGAACCGGCCCACGAGGGCCAGGGCATCGCGGGTGCGCTGGCGCGAGAGCTCTACGGCATCGCCGGCCGTGAGCACAGCGCCGTCGCCCCGCTCTGCCCCTACGTCGCCAAGTGGTCCGAACGCCACCCCGACGAGGCCCCACCGGCTGACCAGGCCCTACTGACAGCCGCGAAGGGCTGGTTGGCCGAACACCCCGGCCGCTTCTGACTCCCGAGCCGGGACGTACGGTGTCCGAGCCCGGGCCCGTTACCCCCACCTGGCCCCTCCCCGTCCCGCGCGGGGGTGACTGGGGAAGCGGTCGACGGGTAGGCGGGGGAGTAGTCCAGAGCCGGAGTCGAGCGACTGGCTGGAGGACCTCATGACGAATCCGTATCCCGACCCCGTGCCGCCGGGGCCGACGCCGGGCCCCGAGCCCCAGCCCCCGGAGCCGCATCCCGATCCGGTGCCGAACCCGCAGCCTCCGCCGGGTCCGGAGCCGACCCCTCCGCCCCCGGCCCCGATCCCGCCGCCGGGTCCGACGCCCCCGGGTCCGACTCCACCGGGTCCGACTCCACCGGGTCCGACCCCACCGGCACCCCCGGGCCCCGACCCGGTGCCGGGCCCCGACCCGTCCCCGATCCCGCCGGGACCGGAACCCGTACCGAACCCCGAGCCGGGCCCGCCGCTGTCCTGAACGGCGGCATGAGAACGGGCACAGCGCATGAGAACGGGGCCGGTGGACAGCCGATGCGGCCGTCCACCGGCCCCGTACCGTTTCCGTCAGCGCCGAGCGCCTACGCGGAGACCTCCGACCGGTCCCCACCCCACAGCGTGTGGAACGACCCGTCCCGGTCCACCCTCCGGTACGTGTGCGCGCCGAAGTAGTCCCGCTGCCCCTGCGTCAGCGCGGCCGGCAGCCGCTCCGCGCGCAGGGCGTCGTAGTAGGCGAGCGCCGCGGCGAAACCGGGCGTCGGCACGCCCTGGCGGGTCGCGGCGACCAGCACCTCGCGCCAGTCGTCCTGGGCGTCCGCGATCTCCTGCGCGAACGTCGCGTCCGCCAGCAGGCTCGGCAGGTCCGGCCGGGTGTCGTAGGCGGAGCGGATCCGGTCCAGGAAGGCCGCGCGGATGATGCAGCCGCCCCGCCACAGCGCGGAGACCGCGCCGAGGTCGATGTCCCAGCCGTACTCGTCGCGGGCCGCGTCGATCTCGTGGAAGCCCTGCGTGTACGACACGATCTTCGACGCGTACAGCGCCTGCTCCACCCGGTCGGCGAAGGCCGCGGCCTCCGCCTCGCCCATCGGCTGCGCCTTCGGTCCGGCGAGCCCGCGCGAGGCCTCCCGCAGCTCGGCGTGGCCCGACAGCGAACGGGCGAAGACCGCCTCGGCGATGCCGGAGACCGGCACACCCAGGTCGAGCGCGATCTGCACGGTCCAGCGGCCGGTGCCCTTCTGCTCGGCCTGGTCCACCACCACGTCCACGAACGGCTTGCCCGTCTCCGCGTCCACGTGCGAGAGCACCTCGGCCGTGATCTCGATCAGGTACGAGTCGAGGCGGCCCTGGTTCCAGGTGCGGAAGATCTCCGCGATCTGGGCGGGGGAGTACCCGGCGACGTCGCGCAGCAGCTGGTACGCCTCGCCGATGAGCTGCATGTCCGCGTACTCGATGCCGTTGTGCACCATCTTCACGAAGTGCCCGGCACCGTCCGGACCGACGTGCGAGACGCACGGCGAACCGTCGGCCGCCTTGGCCGAGATCTTCTCCAGCATCGGGCCCAGCGAGTCGTACGACTCCTTCGGGCCGCCCGGCATGATGCTCGGCCCGTTGAGCGCGCCCTCCTCGCCACCGGACACGCCCATGCCGACGAAGTGGATGCCCTGCTCGCGCAGCTCGCGCTCCCGGCGCCGGGTGTCCGCGAAGTGCGCGTTGCCGCCGTCGATGATCATGTCGCCGGGCTCCAGCAGCGGCGCGAACTCCTGGATCACAGCGTCCGTCGGTTCACCGGCCTTCACCATCACGACCAGCCGCCGCGGCCGCTCCAGCGCGGCCACGAAATCCTTGGCGGACTCGCACGCGACGAACTCCCCCTCACCGCCGAACTCGTCGACCAGGGCGCGCGTGCGCGCGGGGGTCCGGTTGTGCACCGCCACCGCGTAGCCGTTGCGGGCGAAGTTGCGGGCGAGGTTGCGGCCCATGACCGCGAGACCCGTGACGCCGATCTGCGCTGTACTGCTCATTCGGTTGGCTCCTAAAGACCTCGGTATCGGTGCTGCGGTGCTGTCCACCAGCATGCCCCCGTCGCCCATCCTGACGTGCCGCTACTTCGTCCGCACGCGCGGGTCGTACGACGTCGCGCAGGCAGATACGCACAAGAGCCCCGTCGCACTCACCCGACGTACGCGTCCCCGCGTGCGCCGCACCCGCGCACCGGGTGCCGTACGCGGTGCACCGCCGAGGCGCACGACGCGCAACAGGGGCCTCATCCCGGCCATTTGGGCAACCGGGTGGCCGATAGCCGCCTTGTCCTGGCCGGTTAGCAGCGCTTACTTTTGCCCCTCCTGACGCATGTCTAGGGGGGCTCTCGATGGCCGTACGCGGCCGGCATCGCCGGTATCAGCCGAACAGGATCAACCGCGCCTCACTCACCGTCACGGCGGGCGGCGCGGGCATGGCGCTCCCGTTCATGGGCGCCGGCACCGCCCAGGCGGCGGACGTGGACACCTGGAACAAGGTCGCCGCCTGCGAGTCGAGCAACGACTGGAACATCAACACCGGCAACGGCTTCTACGGCGGACTCCAGTTCACTCAGTCCACCTGGGAGGCGTACGGCGGCCGGGCCTACGCGGCGCGCGCGGACCTGGCCGGCAAGGACCAGCAGATCGCCGTCGCCGAGAAGGTGCTCGACGGGCAGGGCCCGGGCGCCTGGCCGGTGTGCTCCGTACGGGCCGGACTGACCCGGGGCGGAGCCGAGCCCGACATCCGGCCGGCCTCCGAGAGCACGAGGAAGGGTGAGAAGGCAGACCGGAAGCAGAGGCCCAAGACCTCCATCGAGGACGTGCGGCCGCAGTCCACGCCGCAGTCCCGGGCGGGCAGCGCCGAGATGTACACGGTGGTGCGGGGCGACACGCTCTCCGGCATCGCGGAGGAGCGGGAGGTGCGGGGCGGCTGGCGAGGTCTGTACGCCGCCAACCGCTCGGCCATAGGGAGCGATCCCGATCTGATAGTGCCGGGCCAGCGGCTCGCGCTGAGCGGCGAGGGCGCCACGAAGACGCGTCCCGCGCCCGAGCGGGCCCCGTCGGCCAAGCCGACGACGAAGAAACCGCCGTCGCAGAAGCCGTCGTCGAAGAAACCGTCTCCGGACCGCGCCGAGGAGCGTGCCAAGGATCGGTCCAAGGACCGGTCCAAGGACGAGAGCAAGGAGCGCGCCGCACGGTCCACGGCCACCCGGCAGGGGCTGGTCGCTCCCGTCAGCGCCTCCCTGGGGACGCCCTACCGCAAGGCGGGCTCGTCCTGGTCGAAGGGCTACCACACCGGCGTCGACTTCCCCGTGCCCACCGGCACGTCCGTGAAGTCGGTCGCCTCGGGCAGTGTCGTCAGCGCGGGGTGGGGCGGTTCGTACGGCTACCAGGTCGTGATCCGGCACGGCGACGGCCGCTACAGCCAGTACGCCCACCTGTCGGCGATCTCCGTGCGGGACGGGCAGACGGTGAGCGCGGGCCAGCGCATCGGCCGCTCCGGCTCCACCGGAAACAGCTCGGGCCCGCATCTGCACTTCGAGGTGCGGACGGGGCCCGGGTTCGGCTCGGACGTCGACCCCATCGCGTACCTCAGGGCCGGCGGCGTCAGGATCTGATGCGCCTGCGGTGCCGGTGCACCATGGGCATCGCCACGTACGGGATGCCGTAGAAGGCGGCGTAGGAGAGCGGGCGTTCCCCGGAGGGCACCGACGGTTCCCCGCTCTCGTACGTGACGTCCGGGCCGACGCCGGTTTCCTCGGCGACGGCAACAGCGGGTACGGGCACCGGCACGTCCCCTGACGGCCCCCGGCCGGCTCCGCCGAGGTCACCGGCCCCGACGCCCAGCGCCACAGCCTCGGGCAGCGCGCCGATGCCGGTCGGGGAGCCCAGGGGCCCGGGCTCCGCACCCACCGTCTCCGGCAGACCCTGCACGTTCCCGGCCGACTCCCCGGCAGGGCCGGCCAAGTCGCCCACGGTCGCGGCCGAGCCGCCGACGCGTGCGGGCAGGCTGCCCCCGGTCCCGGCCAGGTCACCCGCGCGCCCGGCCTCCGCACCGACCGACCCGCTCAAGCCGGCCCCGCGCCCGGCCTCCGCACCCGCGGTCTCCAGCAGATCCCGCTGGCTCCCGACCGGTCCGGGCAGGCCACCGATGGTTCCGGCCAGGTCACCCGCGCGCCCGGCCTCCGCACCGACCGACCCGCTCAAGCCCGCCCCGCGCCCGGCCTCCGCACCCACGGTCTCCAGCAGATCCCGCTGGCTCCCGACCGGTCCGGGCAGGCCACCGATGGTCCCGGCCAGGTCACCCGCGCGCCGGGACTCCGCACTCAAGGCCCCGCTCAAGCCGCCCCCGCGCCCGGCCTCCGCACCCACCGGCTCCAGCGGACCCCGCCCGCTCCCGGCCGGTTCCCCGGCGGGCCCGGGCAGCGTCCCCGTCGTCCCGAGGCCCGTAGCCACGGGAGCCGGCCCCGTGCCGGCGACCTCCAGCCCCGTGCCCTCGCTCTCCGGGTGGGCGTGGGTGAGCCGCTCCGTCGTCAGCAGGATCAGGCCGCCCGCCGCCACCACGCCGCAGCTCAGGGCGAGCGCCGTGCCCGTCGTGCCGTAGCGGAAGGTTTCGCCGAACATCGTGATGCCGACCGCGGCCGCCACCACCGGGTTCACGACCGTCAGCGTGGCCAGCGGGGCCGCGAGGCCGGCACCCCGGTAGGAGGCCTGCGACAGCAGCATGCCGGCCGTGGCGAGGACGCCGATCACGGCGAGGGACGGCGCGTCGGCCGCCGACACACCGCCGGTCCAGTCGACCGCCACGGTCTTGGTGAACACCGAGGACATGCCGAACGCGATACCGGAGGCGGTCGCCAGCAGCATGCTGCGCACCGCCGGGTGCCGGTGCGCGGCCCGGCCGGCGATCATCAGCGCCACGACCGCACCCGCGGTGACCAGGGCCACGGCCACCCGCTCCGCCGCGTCCAGCGACTGCGCTTCGGACGCTGCGACCAGGGACAGCAGACCCGCGAGCCCCACCGTCGCCATGATCGCGCCCCGCCACGCCGTGGCGCCCGCCTTGCGGCCGACGAACAGCGCCGCCATCGGCAGGGCCACCACGATGGTCAGCGCGCCGAGCGGCTGCACCAGGCTGAGCGGACCGTACGCCAGCGCCACCACGTGCAGCAGACCGCCGAGGCCGTTCAGCGCGACCGCCGCCCACCAGCCCGGCCGGCGCAGCGGCGCGTACTGCTCGTCCGGCGACGACACCGCGACCCGCTCCTGCACGATCGCCCCGCCCGCGTAGGCGAACGCGGAGACGAGCGACAGCAGGACGGACAACGCGAGGGCGCTCATCGGCTGCTCCTCTGCGTCAGGCGGGGGCGATCAGCCCGGCGCGGTGAAAGGTCGGCTTTCATGACCAACACCCTGCCGTGTCCAGGTCTTCCCGTCGTCGTCCCTGAGCACTCATTGGGTCCTACTGCCGATGGAGTACGAGGGGACACCCGTCATCCCCAGGGTGGGCGACCCGGTCGGGGGTCACCGGGTCGCGTCCCTTAGGGGCCTTGGTACTACTGCTCTTCGTGAACCTCGACCCCGACCTCGCCGCGCTCCGCCCGCTCGGCGGCTACTTCGTGCTGCGTACGGGAGGAGCGGCGGCCGGGACTCTTCCCACTCTCGCACAGGCCTACGCCGCCACGGCACCGGATGTATACGGAAATCCCCTGATTTTCCGTGTCGGAAGAGTAGCGACCGCCCTGCGCCCCCCGGAGTCGCGCGTCGCGGCCTCCGTGGCCCACCTGGGACTCGCGGCCCGCCTCTGGTCCGTGGCGCTCGGCTGTGCCGCGCTCTACGGCCGTGTCCCCGACCTCGACCCCCGGCTGCTGCAATGGGACGCCGACGCCGGCGCCCCCGACGACCTGTGGCTCTCGGACGTACGGCCGCTCCCCGGAGACGCGCAGACCCTAGGGGCTGTCCTCGCAGACGTCGTCCTGCGCGGCCACCTCGACCCCCTCTCGGCGGCCCTGCGCGCCCACCACCGCCTCGCCCCGGGCCTGCTGCGGGGCAACGCCGCCTCCGCGCTGGCGGGCGCCGCCCGGGAACTCGACCGCTGGGCCCGGCGGCACGGCCGTACGGACACCGCCGCCCGGGCCCGTTCCCTGACCGCGGAACTCCTCGCCCACCCCCTGCTGACCGGCGCCGGAACCCTCACCGGCACGGCCTTCCGGCGCCGCAGCTGCTGTCTGTACTACCGCGTGCCCGGCGGGGGCCTGTGTGGTGACTGTTGCTTCACACGGCCGCCTCGCTCTTCCCCACACGCCCCATCTGGGTGACCATGAAAGGGAACGGCCGCTGAGAGCAGGGAGTTGCGGGTGCGCGTCGGACTGCTGACCCGGGAGTACCCGCCGGATGTGTACGGCGGCGCAGGTGTCCATGTGGAGTTCCTCGCCCGGGAGCTCAGACCACTGGTCGACCTCGACGTGCACTGCTGGGGCGAGGGCCGCGCCGACGGCGTGCGGCGCCACCGGCCCTGGTCCACGCTCGACGGCGCCAACGACGCGCTGCGCACCTTCTCCGTCGACCTGGCCATGGCCGCCGCCCTCGAAGGCCGCGAGCTGGTCCACTCCCACACCTGGTACGCCAACCTCGGCGGCCACCTCGCCAAGATGCTCTACGGCATCCCGCACGTGATGACCGCGCACTCCCTGGAGCCGCTGCGCCCCTGGAAGGCCGAGCAGCTCGGCGGCGGCTACGAGCTGTCGAGCTGGGCCGAGCGCAGCGCGATCGAGGCCGCCGACGCGGTGGTCGCCGTGTCGGGCGCCATGCGCGAGGACATCCTGGGCTGCTACCCGGCCCTGGACCCGGACAGGGTCCACGTCATCCACAACGGCATCGACACGAGCCTGTACCGGCCCGACCACGGCACGGACGCCCTGGACCGCATAGGCCTCGACCGCTCCCGTCCGTACGTGCTGTTCGTCGGCCGCATCACCCGCCAGAAGGGCGTGCCCCACCTGCTGCGCGCGGTGCGGGACATCGACCCGGCCGCGCAGGTCGTGCTGTGCGCGGGCGCGCCGGACACGCCGGAGATCGACCAGGAGTTCCGCGAGCTGTTCGGGGAGCTGAGCCGGGTCCGCGACGGCGTCTTCTGGATTCCGAAGATGCTGCCGCGCCCGGAGGTGATCCAGCTCCTCACGCACGCCGCACTGTTCGTCTGCCCCTCGGTGTACGAGCCGCTCGGCATCGTGAACCTGGAGGCGATGGCCTGCGGCACGCCCGTGGTGGCCTCGGCGGTCGGCGGGATACCCGAGGTCGTGGACGACGGCAGGACGGGCCTGCTCGTCCCGGCCGGCGACGGCTTCGAGGCGGGACTCGCCCGGGCCATGGACTCCGTCCTGGGCGACCCGGAGGCCGCCCGGCGGATGGGCGAGGCCGGGCGGGAACGCGCGGTCGGCGAGTTCGGCTGGGACGCGGTGGCCCGCCGCACGGTACGGCTCTACGAGGAGATCCTGAAACAGGCTTAGTACGAGCTGCTCAGGGGCAGGCATCGGGAAATCTGCGTGAGGGGAGCGGCCATGCGTCGTGGTGGTCCTTCGGTCCTGGGAATCGTGCTGGCGGGCGGAGAGGGCAAGCGTCTGATGCCCCTGACCGCGGACCGGGCGAAACCCGCGGTGACCTTCGGCGGTACGTACCGCCTGGTCGACTTCGTCCTGTCCAACCTGGTGAACGCCGACGTGCTGCGCATCTGCGTCCTGACGCAGTACAAGTCGCACTCGCTGGACCGGCACATCACCACAACCTGGCGGATGTCCAGCCTGCTCGGCAACTACGTCACCCCCGTGCCCGCCCAGCAGCGCCTCGGCCCCCGCTGGTACCTGGGCAGCGCCGACGCGATCCTCCAGTCGCTGAACCTGATCTACGACGAGCGCCCCGAGTACGTCGCCGTCTTCGGCGCCGACCACGTCTACCGCATGGACCCCCGCCAGATGCTCACCCAGCACATCGACAGCGGAGCGGGCGTCACGGTGGCCGGGATCCGGGTGCCGCGCACCGAGTCCTCGGCGTTCGGCGTGATCACGCCGGGCTCGGACGGCCAGACGGTGGAACGCTTCCTGGAGAAGCCGACGGACCCGCCCGGCCTGGCCGACGACCCCGAGATGGTCTTCGCATCCATGGGCAACTACATCTTCACCACCAAGGCCCTCATCGAGGCGCTCCAGCGGGACTCGGAGGACGAGCACTCCGTGCACGACATGGGCGGATCGATCCTGCCCCAGCTCACCGACCGGGGCGAGGCCGCGCTGTACGACTTCAGCGCCAACCACGTGCCCGGCGAGACCACCCGCGACCAGGGCTACTGGCGGGACGTCGGCACGCTGGACGCCTACTACGAGGCGCACATGGACCTGATCGCCGAGCGCCCGGCCTTCAACCTGTTCAACCGCAGCTGGCCCATCTACACGCACTCGTACCAGCTCTCGCCGGCCCGCTTCAACGCCGGGGGCATCGCCAGCGAGTCCATCATCAGCGCCGGCTGCCTGATCCGCGGGCAGGTCACGCGGTCCGTGCTGTCGCCGGGTGTGGTGGTCGACCCGGGGGCCGTCGTGCAGGGGTCCGTGCTGCACGACAACGTGCACATCGGCCGGGGCGCGGTGGTGCGCGGCGCCGTGCTGGACAAGAACGTCGAGGTGCCGCCGGGCGCCACGATCGGCGTCAACCCGGAGCGCGACGCGGAGCTGTACACGGTGTCCAAGGGCGGCGTCATCGCCCTCGGGAAGGGGCAGTTGGTCACCTGAGGAGGAGCGGCCGGGGGACTTTGTCCTGCCTCTGGACGAAGAGCGGAATCCGTGATGTTGTCATGCGAACTCCTGTCCATGACAACGTTGTTATGGAGGTTCCGTGCGTACCAGACGCCTCAGAGCCCGACTCGCGTTACTGCTCGCCGCGCTCCTCGCCCTCACCGGCCTGACCGCGGCACCCGCCCTCGCGGACGACCCGGCCGAGATCCACGGCCTCAAGGGCGAGTACTACACGCACTCCGCCCCCGGCGCCTTCGACTTCCACACCCTGAAGGCGACGACCTTCGACCAGGACCTCGACTTCGACAACCTGGAGCCGCGCCTGAGCTTCACCACCGGACAGTCCGACGACGTCAGCGTCCGCTGGACCGGCAAGCTCGTCCCGGAGAGGACAGGCACCCACACCTTCTCGGTCATCGGCGACAACGGCTTCCGCCTCTGGATCGACGGGCAGCTCGCCATCGACCACTGGGTCGACGACTGGGACCGCGAACAGACCGCGCAGCCCGTCGACCTGACCGCCGGCACGCCCTACGACATCAAGGTCGAGTACTTCGAGCACTACGGCGGCTCCAACCTCCACCTCCGCTGGACGCAGCCCGGCGGCGGCAAGGGGCCCGTCCCGCAGTCGGCGTTCCGCCTCCCCGACGGCTTCGACTACGACGGGGCCCTCGCGGCCACGGTCCAGTCCACCGGCCGCACCCTGAAGCTGGACTTCGCCCAGCCCCTCGCCGCGCCCCCGGCGAGCTTCACCGACCACCTAGAGGCGGTGATCGGCGGCGCCGCATGGCCCCTGGGCGCGGCCCGGCCGGACCCGTCCGACCCCACGTCCCTCCTGGTGACCCTCGAGGAACCGGTCGTCGGCAACAAGACCGGCACGGCCCGCGGCACCGCCGACGTCCGCTACGACGGCCGGGGCGGCCTCAGCGACGCCGACGGCAACGTTGTCAAGGAGTTCTGGACCAGCGGCCCCAATCGCTCCACCCACCAGCTACGCACCCGCTGGGCCGACGAGGTAGGACCCGGCAACGCCCTCCCGGAGTACCCGCGCCCGCAGCTGACCCGGGAAGCCTGGCAGGGCCTCAACGGCCGCTGGCAGTTCGCCGCCGCCGAGCCGGGCGAGCAGCCACCCGTGGGTAGGACGCTGAAGGAGCGCATCCTCGTCCCGTACCCGGTGGAGTCCCAGCTCTCCGGCATCGAACGGCACGAGGACCGCATGTGGTACCGCCGCACCTTCACGGTCCCGCCCGACTGGCGGATCGGCTCCGGCAAGCGGCTCAAGCTCAACTTCGGAGCCGTCGACTGGCGCTCCGAGGTGTACGTCAACGGCACCAAGGTCGCCGAGCACGAGGGCGGCTACGACAAGTTCAGCGCCGACATCACCGACGCGCTGAAACCCGGCCGCACCCAGGAGCTGATCGTCGGCGTCTACGACCCGACCGACTCCGCCTCCGGTGAGAACCCGCCGCTCGGCAAGCAGCGCCTGGACCCCAGCGGCATCTGGTACACCCCGTCCTCCGGCATCTGGCAGACGGTCTGGATGGAGCCGGTGGCCCGCGACCACGTGGACTCCCTGAAGCTCATCCCCGACGTGGCCGGCGAGAAGCTGACCGTTGAGGCCCGGGGCGTCCGGGACGGTGTACCGATCACGGCGACGGCGTACGACGGCCGGCGCAAGGTCGCCACGGTGAGCGGCCGCACCGGCAGCCCGCTGACACTGACCGTCCGCGACCCGCACCTGTGGTCGCCCGACGACCCGTTCCTCTACGGCCTGAAGGTGAAGGTCGGCGCCGACCGGGTCGGCAGCTACTTCGGGATGCGCTCCATCGCCGTCGAGAAGGTCAACGGCGTCCCGCGGACGATCCTCAACGGTGAGCCGGTCTTCATGATGGCCACCCTCGACCAGGGTTTCTGGCCGGACGGTCTGCACACCGCGCCCACCGACGAGGCACTCGCCTACGACCTGAAGGCGCACAAGCGGCTCGGCTTCAACTCGGTCCGCAAGCACATCAAGGTCGAGCCGGACCGCTGGTTCCACTGGGCCGACCGGCTCGGGCTGCTGGTGTGGCAGGACATGCCCGCCATGACGGCCGGGGTGAACCCGAGCCCCGCCTCCCGCGCCCGCTACGAGCGTGAGCTGAAGGAGATGATCGACGAACACGTCAGCAGCCCGTCGGTCGTCATGTGGGTGACCTTCAACGAGGGCTGGGGCCAGTACGACGTCGGCCGGGTCGCCGAGCAGGCCAAGGCCTGGGACCCCACCCGCCTCGTCAACGGCCAGTCCGGGCTGAACCTCGGCGCCGACGGCGGCACCGGCGACATCATGGATGAGCACGGCTATCCGAGCGCGGCCCTGCCGCCCCGCCCCGACGGCGAGCGCGCCCTGGTCAGCGGCGAGTACGGCGGGCTGGGTCTCGCGGTGCCCGGCCACGCCTGGTCGGTGCAGCAGTCGTACGTCGACGTCGACCCGGCCACCTACACGGACGACTACCTCGCGAAGCTGGACGAGGTCCGGGCGCTGGTCTGCCGGGGCGGCAACGGGGCCGTCTACACCCAGATCGCGGACGTCGAGGGCGAGCTGAACGGCTTCCTGACGTACGACCGGGCCGTGCTGAAACCGGACACGGCCCGGCTGAGGACAGCCCATCAGGCGCTGATCCGTGACGCCTCCCGGGTGACTCCCACGGGGTGCTCGGCGCCGCGTCCCGTGCTGGACTGACCTCACATGCACCATGAGTCCCGCCCCTTTCATCGGGGCGGGACTTAATCTGGTGTTAACTGTACGTAGCCTGATCGTACTTGACCGTAATCGGCTGGGGGCGATTGACTGCTGGCCCACCCGTCGTCGACGCGAGGCAAGCCCTTGACTGCTGACCTGCTCGCTCCTCTCGACCTGGCGTTCTGGAACATCGAGTCCGCGGACAACCCGATGCACCTCGGTGCGCTCGGGATCTTCTCGGCCCACTCGCCCGCCGCCGGTGCCCACGCGGCCGACCTGCTCGCGGCCCGCGCCGCCGGCGTGCCCGGACTGCGGATGCGGATCCGCAACGTGTGGCAGCCGCTGCCCGCCGCGCTGCGCCGGCCCCTCGCCTTCGGCGGCGCCGCCCGCGAACCCGACCCGGACTTCGATGCCCTGAACCATGTGCGGCTGCACGCCCCGACCGCCGACTTCCACACGGTCGCGGGCCGGCTCATGGGACGTCCGCTGGAGCGTGGCCGGCCGCCGTGGGAGGCCCATGTGCTGCCCGGCGAGGACGGGACCTCCTTCGCGGTGCTGTTCAAGTTCCACCACGCCCTGGCCGACGGCCTGCGGGCGCTGACCCTCGCCGCGGGCGTCATGGACCCGATGGACATGCCCGCGCCCCGGCCCCGCCCCGCCGAGCCCCCGCGCGGCCTGCTGCCGGACGTGCGCGAGCTGCCGGGAGTGGTGCGCGGCGCCCTGTCCGACGTGGGCCGGGCCCTGGACATCGGCGCCTCCGTCGCCCTCTCCTCACTCGACGTGCGCTCCGCCCCCGCGCTCACCTGCGAGCCGAGCGGCACCCGCCGCACCGCCGGAGTGCTGCTCGACCTCGACGACGTGCACCGCGTCCGCAAGACCGTCGGCGGCACCGTCAACGACGTCCTGATCGCGGTCGTCGCGGGCGCGCTGCGCCGCTGGCTGGACGAACGCGGCGACGGCAGCGAGGACGTCGCGCCCCGCGCCCTGATCCCCGTCTCCAAGCGCCGCCCGCGCACCGCGTACCCGCAGGGCAACCGGCTCTCGGGTTACCTGATACGGCTTCCGGTGGACGACCCGGATCCGCTGGCCCGCCTCGCCTCGGTCCGCACCGCCATGGACCGCAACAAGGACGCCGGCCCCAACCGGGGCGCGGGCGCCGTCGCCCTGCTCGCCGACCACGTCCCGGCCCTGGCCCACCGGCTGGGCGGACCCCTGGTCGGCCAGGCGGCCCGGCTCTGGTTCGACATCCTGGTCACCAGCGTGCCCCTGCCCAGCCTCGGCCTGAAGCTCGGCGGCAACCCGCTCACCGCCGTCTTCCCCCTCGCCCCGCTGGCCCCCGGCCACTCGGTGGCGGTGGCGGTCTCGACGTACCGGGGGAGCGTCCACTACGGGCTCGTCGCCGACGGCGAAGCCGTGCCGGACCTCGACCGGCTCGCCGCGGCCGTCACGGAGGAGGTGCGCACTCTGATCACCGCCTGCCGGTCCTGAACCGGGCGGGTTTGGCGGTGTGGCCCGCCACTGACGTAAAATTCGCCCTTCGAAAGCGGGCGCGACCGGCGCGCCGCCACAGCAGAGCAGGGAACGACAGCGGCGATGACGGTGACAGAGGACGGCCCGCAGGCCATGGACGAGGCGAGCGGGCTCTCGTACGGACCCGGCATCGACCCGGAGCGGCTGGCCGTCTGCCTCAGCGTGCTCGAGGAACTCGACAAGCTGGAGATCGACCACCCGGACGCCGTCGCCGTGCGCCGGGCCACCGCGGGCGTCTACCGCACGGTCAAGCAGCGCCGCCGCCAGGAGCGCCGGGCCGCCAAGACCGCCCACGACAAGGCGGTCACGGAGGCCACGGCGACCGGCTCCGCCCAGCGCATCGACGACGAGACCGAGGGCCTGCTGCCCTCCTCGCGCACCGAGGAGGGCCGGATCGCCGGGATACTCCAGCGCCCGCGCTCCTGCTACACCTGCAAGACCCGGTACGTGGAAGTCGACTACTTCTACCACCAGCTCTGTCCCGACTGCGCCCGCGTGAACCGCGAGAAGCGCGACGTCCGGGCTGACCTCAGCGGCAAGCGCGCCCTGCTCACCGGCGGCCGCGCCAAGATCGGCATGTACATCGCGCTGAGGCTGCTGCGCGACGGCGCGCACACCACGATCACCACGCGTTTCCCGAAGGACGCCATCCGCCGCTTCAAGGCGATGGACGACTCCGCGGACTGGATCCACCGCCTGGAGGTCGTCGGCATCGACCTGCGCGACCCGGCCCAGGCCGTGGCCCTCGCGGAGCAGGTCGCCGAGGCGGGCCCGCTCGACATCCTCGTCAACAACGCGACCCAGACCGTACGCCGCCTGCCCTCCGCCTACGCCGCGCTGGTCGAGGGTGAGAGCGCCCCGCTGCCCGCCGGTGAGCTCCCCGCCCACCACGTCATCGGCGCCTTCAACTCCGGCGCGGTCGACGGCCTGGCCGCGCTGCCCCTGGGCACCAGCGGCCTCGACGCCCAGCAGGTCGCCGACCTCGCCCTGGTCGCGGGCAACGCCAGCGTCGAGCGGCACCTCGACGGCACGGCGATCGACGCGGGCGGGCTGGTCCCCGACGTCGTCGACAGCAACACCTGGGTGCAGACGATCGAGCAGATCTCCCCGGTGGAGCTGCTGGAGACCCAGCTGTGCAACTACACGGCGCCGTTCATCCTGATCAGCCGGCTCCGCCCGGTCATGGCCGAGGCCGCGAAGAAGGCGGCGAGCGGACGCGCGTACGTCGTGAACGTCTCGGCCATGGAGGGCGTGTTCGGTCGCGGCTACAAGGGTGCGGGGCACCCGAACACGAACGCCGCCAAGGCCGCCATGAACATGGTGACGCGGACCAGTGCGCAGGAGATGTTCCAGACCGACGGGATCCTGATGACCTCGGTCGACACGGGGTGGATCACGGACGAGCGGCCTCACTACGACAAGCTGCGGCTGGCCGAGGCGGGCTTCCACGCGCCGCTGGACCTGGTCGACGGGGCGGCCCGGGTGTACGACCCGATCGTGCGGGGTGAGGCGGGGGAGGATCTGTACGGGGTCTTCCTGAAGGACTACGAGCCGGGGAAGTGGTAGGGGTTTCGGGTCTGGCGTCAGCGGGTTGAGTGCGGCTTGGCGCGCCCACGCGGCGGAGCCGCACGTCGATACAGCCCCGCGCCCCTAAGGGGCCGGGGTGCGCGCTGCCCGTGCCCGGGTGCCGCCGTCCACCACGAGGTCTGCCCCTGTCACCCACTCCGCCTCGTCCGACGCCAGCCACACCACCGCCCGTGCGACGTCCCCGGGCTCCCCGATCCGGCCGAGCGGCAGCCCCGCGGCGATCTGTTCCTCGCCCGGCTCCCACATGAATCGTGCCATCTCGGTGCGGACCAGGCCGGGGGAGACGGAGTTCACCCGCACCCGGGGGCCCAGCTCGCCCGCGAGCTGCTGGGTCAGGTGCAGCAGCGCGGCCTTGCTCGTGCCGTACGCGCCCACGTTCGGGCCGACATGGCCGGCGCCCTCCGTGCACACGTTGATCACCGTGCCGCCGTGCTCCGACATCCACGACCGCCACGCGCACTGCACCAGTCGCAGCGGTGCCTCGACATTGACGGTGAAGGCCTCGCGCCAGGCCTCCGGGGCCGCGTCCATGAGCGGTCCGTACGGCTGGTTGGTCGCCGCGTTGTTGACCAGGACGTCGAGGCGGCCGAACTCGCGAAGGGCCAGCTCCGTCAGCCGCCGGGGATGGCCCGGGTCGGCGAGGCTGCCCGCGAGCCCGATGCCGCCCAGTTCCAGGGCGGTCCGCCGTACTTCGCCGGCGTCGCGCGCGGTGACGCACACCAGTGCGCCCGCCGAGGCGAGCGCTTCCGCGACAGCGCGTCCGATGCCGCGCGTGGCCCCCGTGACCACGGCGGCCCTGCCCTCCAGGCCGTACGACGGTGACGTCATCGGCGTACCGTCTCATGACGGTCCGTCAGCCGACAGCCCCGAGGCGGCGGGGTCCTGCGCCACCGTCTGGAAACCGCCGGTGCGGGCTTAAGCCGTTCGAGTGATCCGTAAAACGTCCTTTCCATGGTAAATCGGTGCGTAAACCCGAGTTGAACACGGGATGACGCGCGATCGTTACCGGCAGTTTTCAGCCCCATCGAGCGGGGGGCCGCTCATTTGGTTAATCTGGGGCCGACGGACAGCAGGACGGGACCCACACCCACGGTCCGTCATGGGACAAGCCGGTACACCACGGCCCGCGCTCCCGCGAATTACCGGCGCCACCGCGTCCGAACTGCATCTTGGCATCAGACCCGAGCGGGCGTCAGGCGTAGAGCAGGACCGGCGCGCACGTCCCGAGGGTGACCGACACATAAGGAGTGCGCGGTGACACCGGAAAAGACGAATCGCGAGCAACGCCCCAAGGAACGCACCGAGCGCAAGGGCCGCCGGTCCGACGAGCTCGGCAGCCTCGATGTGTGGGCCCGGTCGGCCCCGATCCGCCTCGCGGGCTACGAGGAGGACCTCGCCGAGCCCCACATCCTGCCCAGCGTCGACTGAACGGGCGCCGTACCCTCCGCGTTCGCCGATCAGCATGGGCGTGCCAGACTCGCGTCCATGCTGATCAGGGAAGCAACGGCTGACGACTGGCCGCGCATCTGGCCGTTCTGGCACCGCATCGTCGCCGCGGGTGAGACCTACGCATGGGACCCGGGCACCTCCGAGGACGAGGCCCGGGTCCTGTGGATGAATCCGGCGAAACGCGTCTACGTCGTCGAGGACGACGGCGGCGGCGTCGTCGCCTCCGCCTACCTCACCCCCAACTACGGCGGTCCCGCCGCCCGCATCGCCAACGCCGGTTTCATGGTCGACCCGGACCAGGGCGGCCGGGGCTACGGCCGGGCCCTCGCCGAACACCTCCTGACCGAGGCCCGGGCCGCCGGTTACCGGGGCATGGTGTTCAACGCCGTCGTCGAGACCAACCCGGCCGTGAAGCTGTGGACCTCCCTCGGCTTCACGATCCTCGGCACGGTGCCCGACGCGTTCGACCATCCCCGGCACGGCCTCGTGGGACTGCACGTCATGTACCGGGCGCTCTAGAGCATCAGCACATCGGAGGGATCCATGGCCGGCTTTCGGGTGAGGCCTCTGGACGCGGCCCGCTGGCCCGACTTCGCCGGTCTGGTCGAGCGGCACAACGGCGTGTGGGGCGGCTGCTGGTGCATGGCCTTCCACCCCGAGGGCCTGAGCCGCACCAAGACACCCGAACAGAACCGCGCCGAGAAGGAGAGCCGGGTCCGCGAGGGCCGCGCGCACGCCGCCCTCGTCTACGACGGCCAGGACTGCGTGGGGTGGTGCCAGTTCGGGCCGACGCCCGAACTGCCCCGCATCAAACACCGGCGTGCCTACGAGAAGGACTTCGACGTCCTTCCGGACTGGCGGATCACCTGCTTCTTCGTCGACCGGGCCCACCGCCGCCAGGGCGTGGCCGCCGCCGCCCTCGACGGCGCCCTCCACGAGATCGCACGCCTCGGCGGCGGCACCGTGGAGGGCTACCCCGAGGACGCCGAGGGCCGGTCCGTCTCCGCGTCGTTCCTGTACACCGGCACGGTGACGCTGTTCGAGAGCCACGGCTTCGAGCGGGTCCGGCGCCTCGGCAAGCACCACTGGGTGGTGGCCAGGACGGTCTCCCGGGCGGCCGTCAGGGACGGGCGTACGGTCGCGTCATGATCTCCATGTTGTGGCCGTCCGGGTCGGCGAAGTAGGCGCCGCGGCCGCCGAAGAGGTCGTTGACCCGGCCGGGCTCGGTGTGGCTCGGGTCGGCGAAGTAGGTCACGCCCAGCGCCTCCAGCCGGGCGATCATGGTGTCGAACTGCTCCTCGGGCACGAGGAACGCGTAGTGCTGCCCCTGTATCGGCTCGTCGCGCTTCTCGTAGTAGTCGAGGGTCACGCCGTTGCCCAGGTCGACGGGCAGGAACGGCCCGAAGGGGGCGCCGACCTCGAGGCCCAGGACCGCCGCCAGGAACTCCGCCGACAGTTGGCGGTCCGAGGCGAAGACGACTGTGTGGTTGAGGTGGGCGACGGTGGCCGGAAGTTCGGGTGTGTGCTGTGCGTGGGACATGAGTCTGAAGGGTCTCCGGGTCTCGGGATCCGTGGTGAAGCGCCGCAGCGGGCGCGAGGGGATGAGGACACGGAGACGGGAGGCGGGGCTCGTGCCCTCTCCGGCTCTCGGGCGGGCCCGGGCGGGGTCACCCCCGCCGCGCTCACTCCGAGGCCGGGCGCCTCACTCGTGCATGGCCTACGGCCGACCCGGCAGTCACCCGGGCGACTCTAGTTCATCGGCGCCGTACGCCGCCACGGATTACGCTCCTGCAACTGCTGGGCCACTTCCAGGAGTTGGTACTCCGTGCCGGGGCGTCCCACCAACTGCACGGCACACGGGGCGCCGGAGGGGAGGGTTCCGCAGGGGACCGACATGGCGGGCCAGCCGGTGAGGTTCCACGGGGGCGTCAACGGCGAGTAGTTCGTGTTGGCCAGGACGTTGCTCAGCCAGCCCCGCTCGTGCCAGGGCGCGGCCTTGGGGGAGCGGCGGGCGAGCGCGGGCGTGAGCAGCACGTCGTACTCGGTGAAGAACGGCTCCATTCGCCGGCGCAGTTGCTCCCGGGCCGCCCCGGAGCGCACGCTGCCCATGAAGGGCCGGCCGAGTCTCGCGTGGATCCGGGTGCGCCGGGTCAGCAGACGCGGGTCGAGGTGCTGGGCGTCCGCCGCGGTGCCGGCCGTCCAGTGGGCCAGTGAGGTCGTGGCGAGCGACATCGGGTAGGGCGGGTCGGCGCGCCGGACCAGGTGGCCCGCCTTCATCAGCACCCCGGCCGCCTCCCGTGCGGCCGCCGCGTACGGCCGGCTGATGGTGACGCCGGCCACCGGACTGCGCAGCGACACGGCGACCCTGAGGGGGCCGGGCTCGGCGCGGAGGGCGGGCTCGTCGTCCGCGAGCACCGAGAGCATCAGACGGGCGTCCTCGACGGTCGTGGCGAGCGGTCCGTTCTCCGACAAGCCGAACCAGCCGCCGTCACCGTCACCCGCCGGGACCACTCCGTGTCCCGGCTTGATGGTGACGAGGCCGCAGTTCGCGGCCGGTATGCGCAGGGAACCCATGCCGTCGTTGCCGAGGGCGATCGGCACCATCCCGGCGGCGACCGCGGCGGCGCTGCCGCCCGATGAACCGCCCGCCGAGCGCGTCGGGTCCCAGGGGTTGCGGGCGGTGCCCAGCACGCCGTCCGTCGTGCCGAAGACACACAGCTCGGGCACGTTGGTCAGGCCCACGACCACCGCGCCCGCCGCCCGCAGCCGGGCCACCGTGACATGGTCCTGGGCGGCCGGAGTGTCCGGTGTCGCGGCCGAGCCGACGCGGGTGGACTCGCCGCGCACGGCGAGGTTGTCCTTGACGGCCACGGGCACCCCGGCCAAGGGCAGACGGTCGAAATCGCCGCGTGCGGCCACCTCGTCGGCCTCCGTCAGCGCCGCCTCGGCGCGCACGCTGCGGAAGGCACCGACACGGCCGTCGAGCCGCTCGATCCGCGCGAGGTGCTCGGCGACCACCTCGCGGGGGGTGACCCGCTTCTCGCGTACGGCGGCGGATATCTCGGCGGCGGTGCGGCCGGCCCAGGTGGTCACAGAGGCTCCTCGACGTGAAGGACGGGCTTACTGGCGAGTACGTAGGGAGAACTGTGCACCGGCCGGGGGCGCACGTCGAGGCCCTCAGCGCAGGTGGCGTGCGAAGAAGGCCTCGGTGAGGTCCATCGAGGTCGGCCACTTCGGCCCGAAGGTGTGTCCCTCACCGGCGTGGGTGCGCAGGTCCACGTCCTTGCCCGCCTTCTCGAACGCGGCGGCGACCTGCCGTGACCAGCGGGGAGGGCAGGTGTCGTCCGCCGTGCCGTGCTGGATCAGCAGGGGCTCGGTGACACGGTCGACGTACGTCAGGGGCGAGACCGCGCGCCAGAACGCCGGGTTCTCCTCCGGCGTGCCGTGCTCCTCCTCGATCTCGGCCACGAGGGGATCGCCTTCGGGCCGCTGGAAGTGGTCGATGTTCTCCTCCGGGCGTGCGCTCACCGGCGCGTACACCACCGCGGCGTCGAACAGGCCGGGCGCAACGACCAGGGTGTTGTACACGACCCCGCCGCCCATCGACCGGCCGAACAGCCCGATCCGGTCGCCGTCGATCTCTCGCCGCCCGGAGTCGCGCAGGGCCAGGGCGGCGCCGATGACGTCCTCGGTGTAGCCGAGGCGCAGTCCGACGTCGTTGCCGGGATCGTCGTCGGAGCGGGCGTGGTTGCGGTAGTCGGTGTGCAGGACGACGTAGCCGCTGCGGGCCAGGCGGTCCTGCTCCCGGGGCATGCCCTGGCCGCTGAAGTAGACGTCCGGGTCGATGTACCCGTGCGCCAGCACGAGCGCCGGGAACGGGCCCTTGCCCTCGGGGATGTTCATGATCCCCGAGATGGTCAGACCGTTCGCCTCGTAGGTGACGGCGTAGCGGGTGTAGGCGGAGGTCCGGTCGAGCACCGCGCCGAGACGCAGGCCGGAGCCGGTGTGCTTCCGCTGCATCAGGGCCGGGAGGGAGACGGGGTCGGCCGGGGTGGGGGAGGGCGTGGTGCGGGGGTGCTCGCTCGTGGCCCGGGTGGACGTAGGAGAGGCCTCGGGCGCGCTTTCGTCCCCGCCGCCGGTACAGCCGATCGCGACGGCCGCCAGCAGTCCGGCGGTGACCCAGGCCGTGCCCCGCAGTCGCATACGGCCCATTGTGGCCCACGTCACCTTCCTCGATGTCACATCGGGCCGAGCCGCCGGCTCATAAGGGCGTAAGCATCGACAACGACACAGGAGTTCACCATGAACGCGCGACTGGACGTCTTCGCCCTCCCGAGCGCCGCCAAGGTCATCAAGCAGTTCATGTCCCTGGGGCGGCTGGTCGTGGACTCACCGCTGCCGGCCACCACCCGGGAGCTGGTCTCGCTCCGCGTGAGCCAGATCAACGGCTGCGCGGTCTGCATCGACATGCACACCAAGGAGGCCGCGGCGGCGGGTGAGACCTCCGTGCGCATCAACCTGGTCGCCGCGTGGCGGGAGGCCACCGTCTACACCGAGGCCGAGCGCGCCGCACTGGAGCTGGCCGAGCAGGGCACCCGCATCGCGGACGGCGCCGGCGGGGTGCCGGACGACGTGTGGGAGCGGGCCGCCAAGCACTACGACGAGGAGCAGCTCGTCGCCCTGGTGACCCTGATCGCCTTCATGAACACGGCGAACCGGCTGAACGTCATCCTCCAGCAGCCGGCGGGTGACTACCAGCCCGGTCAGTTCAAGTAAGCGGCGGCACATCGGGCCCTGGGGACCGTCCCTGGGGCCCGAGCTGTGCCCGCAGCCACTCCTCCACCTCGCCCACGTGGGCGGCCGCCGCCGCGCGGGCCGCCTCCGGGTCGCGGGCGGCCAGGGCGCGGTGGATCGCGGCGTGTTCGCGGCGGGTGCGGGCGAAGGCGCCCTCCTCCTGGTAGCCGCGCCAGACACGGGCGCGGAACGTCCGCGACGACAGGCCCTCCAGGATCGCGGCCATGGTCTCGTTTCCCGCGGCCACCGCGATCTCACGGTGGAAGGCCAGGTCGTGGGCGAGGATCTCCTCCGGATCGTCCGTGGCGTTCATCGCCGCCAGGTGCTTCTCGACCTCGGCCAGCTGGTCCGCGGTGATCCGGGCGGCGGCCAGCGCCGTCGCCGTCGACTCCAGGATCCGCCGGATCTCCAGCAGTTCCACCAGACGCGGGCCGCGCGACAGGTCCGCCACGACGCCGAAGGTCTCCAGCAGGTCGCCGGCCTCCAGCTGCGTGACGTAGATGCCCGACCCGTGCCGGGCCTCCAGCACGCCCAGCACCGTGAGCGCGCGGATCGCCTCCCGCATCGAGCTGCGGGAGATGCCGAGCTGGACGGCGAGGTCACGCTCGGTCGGCAGCCGCTGGCCCGGCTCCAGCCGGCCCTCGCCGATCATCGCCTTGATCCGCTCGATGGCGCGCTGCGTCACGGTGCCCTTCTGCGGGGCTGTCTCGTCGTCCACGCCATTCCTCCGATCACCGGCTGTGGCGCAGTCTAATCCGCGAGGTGGTCGGACCACTATGCGCCAGAAGCGCGAAAATCTGGTGTCACAGGGTGTTCTGGCGGGCGAGTGGTCTGATAAGTATGCGGACATCTGCTGGAACACCGGTCGATGGGAGCACCCTCGGATGCCCGGAAGCACAGTGCGCAAGCGGAACACATCCCGGATCGTCGGCACGGTGGCTCTCGCCGCCGGTGCCTGTCTCGTGCTCGCCGCGTGCGGCAGCACCAAGGACACCGGCGCCTCCAGTGCCGGCGGCGGTGACGGCAGCGGCAAGGTCGGGGTCGTCCTGCCCCTGCTGACCTCGCCGTTCTGGCAGTCGTACAACGACTACGTGCCCAAGATGGCGAAGTCCGAGGGCGTGGACGCGATGAAGACCGTCAACTCCAACAGCGATCCCTCGCAGCAGATCACCGACATCAACAACCAGCTCAACCAGGGCGTCAAGGGCCTGGTCGTCGCGCCGCTGGACAGCGCCGCCATCGAGGCGGGCCTCGACCAGGCCGAGCGCAAGGGCGTGCCGGTCGTCGCCGTGGACGTGGCGCCCGACAAGGGCAAGGTCGCCATGGTCGTCCGCGCGAACAACGTGGCGTACGGCGAGAAGGCCTGCCAGTACCTGGGCGAGCACATCACCTCCGGCAAGGTCGTGCAGATCATGGGCGACCTCGCCTCGGTCAACGGCCGCGACCGCTCCGAGGCGTTCCGCGCCTGCGTGAAGAAGAACTTCCCGAAGCTGAAGGTCCTGGAGATCCCCGCCAAGTGGGAGTCCGACGCGGCGGCCTCGAAACTCGACACCCTCCTCAACGCCAACCCCGACATCAAGGGCATCTACATGCAGGCGGGCGGTGTCTACCTCGCGCCCACCCTTCAGACCCTCAAGTCCAAGGGGATGCTGAAGAAGGCCGGGCAGCCGGGGCACATCGCCATCGTCTCCAACGACGGCATCCCGCAGGAGTTCGACGCGATCCGCAAGGGCGAGATCGACGCGACCGTCTCCCAGCCCGCCGACGCCTACGCCAAGTACGGCATGTACTACATCAAGGCGGCGATGCAGGGGAAGACGTTCAAGCCCGGCCCGACGGACCACGACTCGACCATCGTCAAACTGCCCAGCGGCATCCTGGAGGACCAGCTGCCCGCGCCGCTGGTCACGAAGGACAACGTCGACGACCCCAAGCTCTGGGGCAACACGGTCAAATGACGACGTCACTCGTTGAAGCGCGGGGCATCGTCAAGCGGTACGGCCCCACCACCGCCCTCGCCGACGGGCGACTCACCGTTCTGCCGGGCGAGTCCCACGCCCTCGTCGGGCGCAACGGCGCCGGCAAGTCGACCCTCGTCAGGATCCTCACCGGCCTTCAGGCCCCCGACGAGGGCACCGTCCGCTTCGACGGCGACCCCGCGCCCCCGCTCACCGACCGCGACGCCTGGCGCCGCAAGGTCGCCTGCGTCTACCAGCACCCGACGGTCGTCCCCGAACTGACCGTCGCCGAGAACCTGTTCATCAACCGGCAGCCGCTCCAGCGGGGGTTCATCAGCTGGCGCCGCCTGAAGACCGAGGCGGCCCGGCTCCTCGACACCTGGGACGTGCGCGTCGACCCCGGCGCCCGCACCGCCGACCTCAAGGTCGAGGACCGGCAGATGGTGGAGATCGCCCGGGCCCTCAGCTTCGGCGCCCGCTTCATCATCCTCGACGAACCCACCGCCCAGCTCGACAACCGTGAGATCGAGCGGCTGTTCACGCGCATGCGCACCCTCCAGGACTCGGGCGTCACCTTCCTGTTCATCTCCCACCACCTCCAGGAGGTGTACGAGGTCTGCCAGACCGTCACGGTCCTGCGCGACGCCCGCTGGATCACCACAGCCCCGGTCGCCGACCTGCCCCGCCGGGCCCTGGTGGAGGCCATGGCGGGGGAGACGATCGCCGAACAGGCCGAGCGGCTGAGGACCGTCGCGGCCGCCGGGCCCGTCCTCCTCGACGTCCGCGGCCTCACCTCGCCCGCGTATCAGGACGTCGACCTCACCGTCCGCCGTGGCGAGGTCGTCGGACTCGCCGGATCCAGCGCCAGCGGCAAGATCGAGCTCGCCGAGTCGTTCACCGGACTGCACACCCCCACCGGCGGGACGGCCCGTGTCGACGGCGCTCCGCTGCCGTTCGGCGACGTCCAGGCCGCGCTGAAGGCCGGCGTCGGCTTCGTCCCCCGCGACCGGCACGACGAGGGGCTGGTCTTCGGCATGTCCATCGGCGACAACGCCACCCTCAGCGTCCTGGACCGGCTCGGCCGCTTCGGCTTCGTCGGCACCGACCGCAAGCGCGGTGTCGCCACGGCGCTGATCGAACGCCTCGACATCCACGCGGAGGGCCCCGACCAGCCCGTGTCGGACCTGTCCGGCGGCAACGCGCAGAAGGTCGTCATGGCCCGGGCCCTCGCCTCCGACCCACGGCTCCTCGTCCTGGTCAATCCGACCGCGGGCGTCGACGTGAAGTCCAAGGAGTCGCTGCTCGCCCGGGTGGACAGCGCCCGCGAGGACGGCACCGCCGTGCTGGTCGTCTCCGACGAACTCGACGACCTCAGGCGCTGCGACCGGGTCCTCGTCCTCTTCCACGGCCGGGTCGTCGCCGAGCACCCGGCGGGCTGGCGCGACCACGAGCTCATCGCCTCCATCGAAGGAGTGGACCATGGCTGACACCAAGGCGGCCCCGCCGCTCGCGCCCGCGCGAGCCACCGACCCGCGCGCCGCCAAGGCCGTCCTGCTCCGCCGCGCCCGCGAACTCGCCCTGGTGCCCGCCCTGTTGCTGCTCCTGGTGCTCGGCGCGGTGGTCAACGACTCGTTCCTCACCGAGCGGAACATCGTCTCGATCCTCGGCGCCTCCGCCGCCCTCGCGATGGTCGTGCTCGCCGAGTCCCTCGTGCTGATCACCGGCAAGTTCGACCTGTCCCTGGAATCGGTCGTCGGCATCGCACCGGCCGTCGGCGCCCTGCTCGTGCTGCCCGCCGCCGCGTCCGGCTGGGGCACCGAACTCCCGGCGGCACTCGCCCTGCTGGCGGTCCTGGTCGCGGGCGCGGCCGTCGGCGCCTTCAACGGCGTCCTGGTCGTGAAGTTCAAACTCAACGCGTTCATCGTGACGCTCGCCATGCTGATCGTGCTGCGCGGCCTGCTGGTCGGCGCGACCAAGGGCAAGACGCTGTTCGGCATGCCCGACAGCTTCTACTCGCTGGCGACCACCACCTTCCTCACCGTCCCGCTGTCCGTTTGGCTCGCCGCGATCGCCTTCGCGGTGGCCGGGCTGGTCCTGAAGTACCACCGGGTCGGCCGCGCCCTGTACGCCATCGGCGGCAACGCGGACGCGGCCCGGGCGGCGGGCATCCGCGTGGAGCGCGTCATGCTCGGCGTGTTCGTCGTCGCGGGCGTCCTCGCCGCCGTCGGCGGCATCATGCAGACCGGGTACGTCGGCGCGATCAGCGCCAACCAGGGCCAGAACATGATCTTCACCGTGTTCGCGGCCGCGGTGATCGGCGGCATCGCCCTCGACGGCGGCAAGGGCACCATGTTCGGCGCCCTGACCGGCGTCCTCCTGCTGGGCGTCGTCCAGAACCTGCTCACCCTCGCCCAGGTGCCGTCGTTCTGGATCCAGGCCATCTACGGCGGGATCATCCTGGTCGCCCTCATGATCGCCCGCGTCACCACGGGCCGCGCCCAGGACTGACCCGCCCGCCTCCGCAACCGACCCGAAAGGCCCCCTGTGTCCCCGACGCCCGCCCGCATCACCGCGGTCGACACCCACGACATCCGCTTCCCCACCTCGCGCGAGCTCGACGGCTCCGACGCGATGAACCCGGACCCCGACTACTCGGCGGCCTACGTCGTCCTGCGCACGGACGCGGCCGACGGGCACGAGGGACACGGATTCGCCTTCACCATCGGGCGGGGCAACGAGGTCCAGGTCGCCGCGATCGACGCGCTGCGCGGACACCTGATCGGCCGCTCCGTCGACGACCTGTGCGCCGACCCGTCCACCCTGAACCGCGACCTGATCGGCGACAGCCAACTGCGCTGGCTCGGCCCCGAGAAGGGCGTGATGCACATGGCGATCGGCGCGGTCGTCAACGCCGTGTGGGACCTGGCCGCCAAGCGCGCCGGCCTGCCGCTGTGGCGGCTGCTCGCCGAGGCCGAACCCGAATGGCTGGTCCGCCAGGTCGACTTCCGCTACCTCACCGACGCCCTCACCCCCGAGGAGGCCCTGACCCTGCTGCACCAGGGCAGAGAGGGCGCCGAGGAGCGCACGGCCCGGCTGCTGGAGCGCGGCTACCCCGCCTACACCACCTCGCCCGGCTGGCTCGGCTACGACGACGAGAAACTCACGCGGCTCGCCGCCGGGGCCGTCGCCGACGGTTTCCGGCAGATCAAGCTCAAGGTCGGCGCCGACCTCGACGACGACATCCGCCGCTGCCGCGTCGCCCGTTCCGTCATCGGCCCGGACATCCGCATGGCCGTCGACGCCAACCAGCGCTGGGACGTCGACGAGGCCATCCGCTGGACCAAGGCGCTCGCCGAGTTCGATCCCTACTGGATCGAGGAGCCCACGAGCCCCGACGACATCCTCGGCCACGCGGCGATCCGCCGCGCCGTCGCCCCCGTGAAGGTCGCCACCGGCGAGCACGTGCACAACCGGATCGTCTTCAAACAACTCCTCCAGGCCGGCGCGCTGGACGTCGTCCAGATCGACGCGGCCCGCGTCGGCGGCGTCCCCGAGAACCTCGCGATCCTGCTGCTCTCGGCCAAGTTCGGCGTCCCGGTCTGCCCGCACGCGGGCGGCGTCGGCCTGTGCGAACTGGTCCAGCACCTGTCGATGTTCGACTACGTGGCCCTGACCGGAACCACCGAGGACCGTGTCATCGAATACGTCGACCATCTGCACGACCACTTCCTCGACCCGGTGGTCATCCGCGAAGGTCATTACACGGCACCCTCCGCGCCGGGCTTCTCGGCCGCCATGCGGCCCGAGTCGCTGGCGCGGTTCACCTACCCGGGCGGCGAGTTCTGGGCCGCCGACCTCGACAAGCAGAAGAAGGGTCGGGCTGCATGAGCGACTTCGAGGGCATCAAGGCCCTGGTGACGGGCGGCGCCTCCGGCATCGGCCGGGCCACCGCGGAACTGCTGGCCGAGCGCGGCGCACAAGTCGCCGTCCTCGACCTGGACCCGTCGTCGGTCGACAAGCCCCTGCTGGCCTACCGGGCGGACGTCACCGACGACACGTCCGTGCGCGAGGCCGTGGCGGCGGCCGTCGCCGACCTCGGCGGGCTGGACGTCCTGGTCAACAACGCGGGCATCGGCGCCCAGGGCACCGTCGAGGACAACTCCGACGACGACTGGCACCGCGTCTACGACGTCAACGTCGTCGGCATGGTGCGCACCGCCCGCACCTGCCTGCCCCACCTGCGCGCCTCCGCGCACGCGGCGATCGTCAACACCTGCTCCATCGCGGCCACCGCGGGCCTGCCGCAGCGCGCCCTGTACAGCGCCACCAAGGGCGCCGTGTACTCGCTGACCCTCGCCATGGCCGCCGACCACGTCCGCGAAGGCATCCGCGTCAACTGCGTCAACCCGGGCACGGTCGACACGCCGTGGGTCGGCCGCCTCCTCGACGCCGCCCCCGACCCGGCCGCCGAACGCGCCGCCCTGGAGGCCCGCCAGCCCACCGGCCGCCTGGTCGGCGCCGACGAGGTCGCGGGCGCCATCGCCTACCTGGCGAGCCCTCTGTCCGGCGCCACCACGGGCACCTCGCTCGCCGTCGACGGCGGCATGCAGGGCCTGCGGCTGCGGCCGGTGGCCCGGTGAACCGGCTCGGCGGCAGCGGCGTCCGGGTCAGCGCCCTGTCCTTCGGCGCGGCCACCATCGGCAACCTGTACACCGAGGTCGGCGAGGAACAGGCCCGCGAGGCCGTGGAGGCCGCCTGGCAGCGGGGCATCCGCTACTTCGACACCGCCCCGCACTACGGCCTCGGCCTGTCCGAACGCCGCCTCGGCGCCGCCCTGCGCGACCGCCCCCGCGACCGGTACACGATCTCCACCAAGGTCGGCCGCCGCCTGGAGCCCACGGACGGCACCGGCGACGACCTCGCCGGCGGCTTCGCCGTGCCCGCCACCCACCGGCGCGTCTGGGACTTCAGCGCCGACGGCATCCGCCGCACCCTGGAGGCCAGCCTGGAACGCCTCGGCCTCGACCGGGTCGACATCGTCTACCTCCACGACCCGGACGAGCACGCCGAGTGGGCCTTCCGCGAGGGCTACCCGGCGCTGGAGAAACTCCGCTCGGAGGGCGTGGTCGGGGCGATCGGTGCCGGGATGAACCAGGCGGAGATGCTCACCCGCTTCGTCCGCGACACCGACGTCGACTTGGTGCTGTGCGCCGGCCGCTACACGCTGCTCGACCAGAGCGCCCTCACCAGCCTGCTGCCCGCCGCCCAGGAGCGGGGCAGGTCCGTCGTCATCGGCGGTGCCTTCAACTCCGGCCTGCTGGCGAACCCGCAGCCGGGCGCCAAGTACAACTACACCGTCGCACCCTCCGACCTGGTCCAGCGGGCGCTGCGCCTGAAGTCCGTCGCCCACCGCCACGGCACCACGCTGCGCGCCGCCGCCCTGGCCTTCTGCGCCGCCCACCCGGCCGTCGCCAGCGTCCTCGTCGGAGCCAGATCGGCACACGAAGTCCGCGACTGCGCCCACCAGTTCGCCGCCCGGGTGCCCGCCGGGTTCTGGCAGGAGCTGCGCGCCAAGGGCCTGCTGCCCGCCGACGCCCCCGTCCCTGGCGAGGAACCGTCCTCCACGACGGCCTCGGCCAAGGAGCCGTCATGAGAGTCGCCCTGCACACCAAGGTCCGCGCCGACCGCGTCGCCGACTACGAGGCCGCCCACCGTGAGGTGCCCGGGGAGCTCACCGACGCCATCCGCGCCGCGGGCGCCACCTCCTGGACCATCTGGCGCAGCGGCACCGACCTGTTCCACGTCCTGGAGTGCGAGGACTACGCCCGCCTCCTCGCCGAACTGGAGAAACTGCCGGTCAACGTCGCCTGGCAGGCCCGCATGGCCGAGCTGCTGGACGTGGTGCACGACTACTCCGGCGAGGGCGCGGACGCCGGCCTGCCCGTCGTCTGGGAGCTGCCGTCATGACCGTGGTCGACGCGCACCACCACGTATGGGACCTGTCCGTGCGGGACCAGGACTGGATCGCCGACGGCAGCCCGATCCGACGCGACTTCACCGTGAAGGACCTCCTGCCCGAGGCTCGCGCGGCGGGCGTCGACCGCACCGTCCTCGTCCAGACCGTCACCGTCCCCGAGGAGACCCCGGAGTTCCTGGCCCTCGCCGACGAGCACGAGCTGATCGCCGGGGTCGTCGGCTGGACCGACCTGACCCGCCCCGACGTGGCCGACGAGCTGGCCCGGCTGCGGGAACTGCCCGGCGGGCGGTACCTCAAGGGCATCCGGCACCAGGTCCAGGGCGAGCCGGATCCGCAGTGGCTGCTGCGTCCGGACGTACGCCGGGGCCTGACCGCCGTGGCCGACGCGGGACTGGTGTACGACCTGGTCGTGCTGCCCCACCAGCTCCCGGCCTGCACGAAGGCGGCCGCCGGTCTGCCGCAACTCACCTTCGTCCTCGACCACTTGGGCAAGCCGCCCATCGCCTCCGGCGCACTGGAACCCTGGGCGTCCGACCTCCACGCCCTCGCCGCGCTGCCCAACACCGTCTGCAAGCTCTCCGGCATGGTCACCGAAGCCGACCTCGTGTCCTGGACGATCGACGACCTGCGCCCGTACGCCGACGTCGTGCTGGAGGCCTTCGGCCCGGACCGCCTGATGTTCGGCTCGGACTGGCCGGTGTGCACCCTCGCGACGGCCTACGGCGACGTGCTCGACACCGCGCGCCGGCTGACCGGCCCGTCCGACCACGCCCGGATCTTCGGGTCCACCGCCACCCGCGTCTACGACCTCTGAACGGTCTCCGCCAGCCGCGTCGGCGGCAGGAACTCCCGTACGTACGTCCGCTCCCAGCACGCGCCCGTCTCCCGCAGCTCGCTCCAGGTCGTGTAGCGGTAGCGGAACAGGCGGGCGCGCACGTACCGCGGGGGCTCGTCCGGCGGGAACGGCGAGCGGCGCAGCAGCTTCAGGGTGTCGCGGTCGTTCTCCAGCAGCCGTTCCACCAGGGCGCCGAACCAGGACCCGGCGTACGCGGGGGAGAGGGCCGCGAACCACATCAGCCAGTCGAGCCGCAGATGGTACGGCGCGAACTGGCGCGGCCAGCGCCGGGGATCACCGGGCTTGCCCTTGAACTCGTACTCCCGCCAGTCCGAGTCCTCACGCGGCACGTCGTCGGCCGTGCCCTCGACGACCACCTCGTGGCGGACCCGGCTGACGCTGCCGAACGCGCCGTAGGTGTTGACCAGATGGAGCGGGTCGAAGGACCGGTTCATCACCTGGCGGCGGGAGATCATGTTGCGGACCGGCTGGTAGCTGAGCCCCAGCAGCAGCGCGGCGACCGCGAGGACCACGACCTCGTACCAGAGCGGCGCGCCGGGCACCGACGGCGGATCGGCCGGGAACCGCACCGCCGACAGGGCCAGCACGATCGTGATCCAGTTCAGCCAGGCGAAGTTGCCCGACAGCACCAGCCAGAGCTGGGTGACGATCATCAGCGCGGCAGCGGCCGTCGCGACCGGCTGCGGCGTGAACAGCAGGAAGGGCACCACGAGTTGGGTGAGGTGGTTCGCGGCCACCTCGACCCGGTGCAGGGGCCGGGGCAGATGGTGGAAGAACCAGCTCAGCGGGCCCGGCATCGGCTGCGTCTCGTGATGGTGGTCCAGGCACGTCAGCTTGCGCCAGCACTCGTCGCCGCGCATCTTGATCAGCCCCGCGCCGAACTCCACGCGGAACAGGATCCAGCGCAGGAGGAACAGCACGACGACGGGCGGCGCCACCTCGTCGTTGCCGAGGAACACGGCGAGGAAGCCGACCTCCAGCAGCAGCGACTCCCAGCCGAAGGAGTACCAGGTCTGCCCGACGTTGACGATCGACAGGTACAGCACCCACGGCACCAGCCACAGCAGCATGCCGCCCCACAGCGGCAGCAGCGAGTCCAGCCCGGCCAGCAGCGCCGCCGCCACCGCGCAGCCCGCCCACGCGCAGACGGCGAAGAAACGGTCGGAGTAGTGGAGCTGGAACAGGCTCGGCGCCCGCTTGAAGGGCACCCGCTCGACGAACTTCGGCACCGGCAGCATGCCGCGCTGCCCGATCAGCGCGCGGAACTGCAACGCCGCCGTCAGGAACGCGACCAGGTAGACGGCGGCCAGCGCCCGCTGGAAGACCAGCCGGCTCAGCCAGTAGTCGGATGCGGTGAACCAGTCCACGGCCGTGCGCTCCTCCCAGTGCTGCGCCGGACCCCGTCGTCACGCTCCGCGTGCAACCGCTCCGGTTGCGTGACCCGAGTGAGTGAAGCAAACAATAGTGATCAATTACCTCATTCATGACGAAGTTGTCTGGAGAGCGAAGTGCGGACACCTACCGGGACCTTCGCCACGGCCTGCGCGCTCTTCGTGACGTTCCTCCTCTCGGGCTGCGGCGGCGAAGGCGGCGGCGACGGCGAGGGTGACGCCGCGGGCGCCGGCGGGGCACTCTTCCTCCAGGCGGCCGCGGCCCAGGGGCCGAACCCCTTCACGGACTCCACGGCCACCACGACGGCTACCCCGTCCCCCATCCCCCGAACGCCCGAGACGGCCGGCCCGGGCGACGCGGCCCCGGTCTCCGCCGACCTGAGCGGCCTGCGCTCGCTCTCCGGCGGAACACCCGGCCTGTACGGCGGCATCGAGCGGACCGGTAGCTGCGACGTCGCCCGGCAGATCGGCCACCTCGCCCGCGACCGGGCCAGGACACGCGCCTTCGCCCGGGTCGCGGGCGTCTCCCCGGCGTCCGTCCCGGACCACCTGCGCAATCTGACCCCGGTCGTGCTGCGCGCCGACACCCGCGTCACCAACCACGGCTTCCGGGCCGGCCGGGCCGCCGGCCACCAGGCCGTCCTCCAGGCGGGCACCGCCGTCCTGGTCGACGACCGGGGCGTGCCGCGCGTCCGGTGCGCCTGCGGCAACCCGCTCCGCCCGCCGGTGGCGCTGCGCGGCACGCCGGCCGTCAAAGGCACCCCGTGGCCCGGCTACCGGCCCGGCCAGGTCGTCGTCGTGACGCCCGCGCCGCAGACGATCGCCGACTTCACGATCGTCGACGTCACCACCCGCACCTGGATCGAACGGCGGATCGGCCACGACGTACGCCGCGACCGGGCCCTTCCGCCACCGGTCTGGGCGACGAACTCCCCGGCGCCGACGCCCCAGCCGTCCGGGCCACCGCCCCTCGCCCCGCGCGAGTCCGGCGTCTTTGCGGACCCGGACAGCGCGTCCTCCTGGGACGTGAGCTCCCCGGATGACATCGGCCCCCCGGACACCGTCACGGACGCACCACCGCCCGACGAGCCCGGCCCGCTGCCCGACGAACCGCCCCCCGACGATGCCGGCGGCCTCGACGAGGTCGGCCCCGTCGCCGTGCCGGACAACCCCGATCTGCCCGACGGAGCCGGGCTGATTCCCGACGATCCGGCCGACGACAGCATCCTCGGCAGCCCCACGGACGTCTTCGGTAACTGAGGGCCGGTTCGGCGGAGCGGCCCGTAAACTCAGCACATCCGGTCGAAGAATCGGACGAATCCTGGCAAGGTGGGCCCATGGCTGATCGGGGAGCGAGCGCCCTGTCCCTCCCGGACGACTGGCCCGCCCACCCGGACCCGATTCTCGCGCTCAACCGGATGGGCAGTTTCGACTGGGATCTGGACACCGGCCTGATGCAGATGGACGCCCGGGCCCACGAGGTCTTCGACGTGCGCCCCGACGAGTACGACGACCACCCCGAGACCCTCTCCAAGCGCGTCCCGCCCGGCGAGGCCCGGCGCCTGGACACCGCGGTGAGCCAGGCCCTCAAGGACGGCAGCGAGAACTACGGCGCCTACTTCCGCGTCCGCCGCCGCGACGGCTCCCTGCGCTGGACCCACACCCAGGGCTACATCCGGCGCGACGACACCGGACGGCCCCGCCGCATCATCGGCATCGTCCGGGACGCCACCCAGGAACTCGCCGAGAGCGAGGCCCGCAGCGACCAGGCCGCCCAGGACGAGGCCCGCCGGCAGCAGACCAGCGTCGTCGAACTCACCACGGCCGCCCTCGCCCACGCCCGCACCGTCCAGGACGTCATCGACGTCCTCAAGGACACCCACGGCCTCACCCACCTGGGCGCCACCAGCCTCGTCATGGGCCTGGTCGAGGCCGGCCGCATCCGCCTGGTCGCCGAGGGCCCCTCGGACAGCTTCGTGCCCGGCACCCGCGTCACCCGGATCGACGAGCCCTACCCGATGAGCGAGGCCGTACGGACCCTCGCTCCCTGCTTCATCGAGTCGCCGGAGGAGTTCGCCGAGCGCTACCCGATCCTCTGGCCGCACATCACCGAACTGAACATCACGTCGGCCGCCTATCTGCCCCTCATCGTCCAGGCACAGCCGATCGGCGCGATGGGCCTGCTCTACAGCGACCGGCACGGTTTCACCCCCGAGGAGCGCAACATCCTCGTCGCCCTCGGCAGCAGCATCGCGCAGAGCCTCCAGCGGGCCATGTTCTACGAGCAGGAGATGGACCTCGCGCAGGGCCTCCAGCAGGCCATGCTGCCCCGGACCATCCCGAGCGTGCCCGGGGCCGACATCGCCGTCCGCTACCGCGCGGCCACCATCGGCGGCTCCCTCGGCCGTGACATCGGCGGCGACTGGTACGACCTGATCCCGCTGCCCGGCGGCCGGGTCGGCGCCGTCATCGGCGACGTCCAGGGCCACGACACGCACGCGGCCGCCGTCATGGGACAGTTGCGCATCGTGCTGCGCGCCTACGCCGCCGAGGGGCACACCCCGGCCACCGTGATGGCCCGCGCCTCCGTCTTCCTGCACGAACTCGACACCGACCGCTCCGCGACCTGCCTCTACGCGGAGGCCGACCTGTCCACCGGCGTGCTCCAGGTGGTCCGGGCCGGCCACATCGATCCGCTCGTGCGGCAGACCGACGGCTCCTGCCGCCGCGTCACCGTCCCGGGCGGTCTGCCGCTCGGCCTGTCCGCCGAGTTCGGCCGCCTCGACTACCCGGTGGGCACCGTGGAACTGGACCCGGGCGAGACCCTGCTGCTGTGCACCGACGGACTGGTGGAGCAGCCCGGCGCCGACCTCGACGACGGCATGCGCACCCTGACCGCGCTCGTCGCCACCGGTCCCGACGACGTACGGGACCTCGCCGACCGGCTCATCGACGTGGCCGCCGAACGCGGCGGCGACGACGACGTGGCGCTGCTCCTGTTGCGCCGGCGGGGGCCGGACGGCCCGCGTTCCGGCCGCCGGCTCCAGTGGCTCGTCGCCCCCGGCGATCCGGCGGCCCTGGCCGAGGCCCGGCACACGATCCGCACCGCGGTCGGCGTCTGGGGAGCCGCGGACCGCGCCGACGAGATCGAACTGGTCGCCGACGAGCTGATCACCAACGCCCTGATGCACACCGAGGGCTCCGCGATCGTCACCCTGCGGGCCCTCACCGGTTCGGAACGCCGGCTGCGCGTCGAGGTCGAGGACTCCTCCAGCGCCCTGCCGCGCCGCCGCGAGGCGGGCGAGTCCGGCGTCTCCGGGAGGGGCCTGCTGCTGGTCGAGCTGCTCACCGACCTGTGGGGCGTGGAGGCGCGCGGCGGCGGCAAGGCCGTGTGGTGCGAGTTCGTGGTGCCCGACCCGGAATGAGACCGCGTGGCACTCTGGACCTATGCCGGAACTCCCCGAGGTCGAGGCGCTCAAGGACTTCCTCACCGAGCACCTCGTCGGCCACGAGATCGTACGGGTGCTGCCCGTCGCGATCAGCGTCCTGAAGACGTACGACCCGCCCCTGTCCGCGCTGGAGGGCCACGAGGTGGCCGCCGTGCGCCGGTACGGCAAGTTCCTCGACATCAAGGCCGCGGACGGCCCGCACTTCGTGACGCACCTGGCCCGCGCCGGCTGGCTGCACTGGAAGGACCGCCTCCCCGACGGCCCGCCCCGCCCCGGCAAGGGCCCCCTCGCCCTGCGCGTGGCCCTGGAGACCGGCGCCGGTTTCGACCTGACCGAGGCCGGCACCCAGAAGCGGCTCGCGGTGTACGTCGTGGCGGACCCGCAGGAGGTCCAGGGCATCGCCCGGCTCGGCCCGGATCCGCTGGCCGGCGACTTCGACGAGCGGCGCTTCACGGAACTCCTGGCCGGTGAACGGCGGCAGCTCAAGGGCGCGTTGCGCGACCAGAGCCTGATCGCGGGCGTGGGCAACGCCTACAGCGACGAGATCCTGCACGCGGCGAGGATGTCGCCCTTCAAGCTGGCCGCGTCCCTGAGCGAGGAGGAGACCGGGCGGCTGTACGCGGCCCTGCGCGACACGCTCACCGAGGCGGTCGAACGCTCCCGGGGTGTGGCGGCCGGCCGGCTGAAGGCCGAGAAGAAGAGCGGCCTGCGCGTGCACGGCCGCACGGGTGAGCCCTGCCCGGTGTGCGGCGACACCGTCCGCGAGGTGTCCTTCAGCGACTCCTCGCTCCAGTACTGCGCGACCTGCCAGACCGGCGGGAAACCGCTGGCGGACCGCAGGATGTCCCGGCTGCTGAAGTGAGCCGCCGCGGACGACGGCGTTCTGGATCCATCGCGCCGGCCGGCGCCGTCGGACCGGACTACAGAAGCGCCGGCGCGTGGAACTCGCCGAGACCGGAGGTCCCGTCCCGGTCCAGCCAGTAGCGGCGCGGTTCGGCCAGCATGACGCCGACGCTGACGGCGAGGATGCCGGGGATCCCGGACAGTTCGTCGTCGACGAAGCGCGCCAGGGCGGAGCGGTCGGTGACCAGGCCGGTGGCGAGGACGGACATGTCGCTGGCCACGTGGACGGCGAGCCGGGTCTGGGGGAGCCGGTCGATGCGGTGCATGACGTCGGGGGTTTCGCCGGGGGCCACGCGCAGACGGAGCATGAAGGGGGTCTGGAAGCCGAGCCATTCCGACACGATCTCCAGGCGCGGTTTGACCCACCCCTCGTCGAGGACCCGGCGGACGACGCGGTGCGCGGTGGAGGTGGCCAGACCGGCGGCCCGGGCGATGCTCGCGGCGGATGCGCGGCCGTCCTGGATGAGCTGGGCGACGACCGTGCGTTCGGCCTCGCTGAGCGGTTTGGCGGGGGGTGTCGCCGTCGCGGTGCCCTCGGGGCGGGCCCCGGTGAGCTCGAGCAGGCCGGCGCGTTCGGCCTCGGTGAGGAACCGGGGGTCCCAGGTGATGCCACGGCGCAGGGTGCTGAGGGCCGGCAGGGCGTTGACGCGGCGGACGCCGGGGATGGAGAACATCCGGTCGATCGCCTCGCTCGTGGCGCCCTCGGAGGGGGCGTGGACCACGACGTAGAGGGGGTAGTCGCCGGAGATCTGTGCCAGGAGCTGGACGTGGGGCAGGTCACGGAGCCGGTGGAGGACGGCCAGCGGGGTTTCGCCGGTAATGTCCAGGAAAACGTGGACCGGCATCGTCGTGGAGTGCATGCCCCAGTCGGCCTGCCCGATCACGCGGACCATCCGGGCCTCGTGCAGCCGGTCGTAGCGGCGTTTGAGCGTGCCGGCGTCGGCGGCCAGGATCCCGCCGATGTCGTCCCAGGTGGCCCGGGGTGCCAGGTGAAGTGCGCCGATGAGGCGCCGGTCGAGCTCGTCCAGGAGAGGGCGGGTCATAGCACTCCACCTTAGACTGCCGATTAATCCCACTGTTACATCCAGAGGCTAGAGAATCTCTCATCGGAGTGCCATTGTTCGCAGGAACATCCCTCGAATGTGCGAAGAGGAACCGATGAGTACCACCTCCGCCCAGCCCCAGCCGACCGAACCGCGGTCGAGACTCCTGCGCGCCGCGTTCCGGAGTTTCGCGGCGATCGAGAAGGTCGGTAACAAACTCCCCAACCCGTTCTGGCTGTTCTGGATCCTCGCGGGGGTCGTCGCCGTCCTCAGCGCCGTACTGGCGGCAGTCGGCGTCAGCGCCGTGCACCCCGGCACGCACGAGACCATCGACGTGCGGAACCTGCTCAGCAAGGACGGCCTCACCATGGCCGTCGAGGGAGCCGTCGACAACTACGCGGCCTTCCCGCCGCTCGCCACCATCCTCACCGTGATGTTCGGCATCGCCGTCGCCGAGAGGAGCGGGCTGTTCGCCGCCCTGCTGCGCCGCATGGTCGCGCGGGTGCCGGGCAGGTACCTCACCTTCGCCCTGTCGATGACGGCCATGGTCAGCCATGTCGCCGGCGACGCCGCCTACGTCACCCTCATCCCGCTCGGCGCGCTCATCTTCCGCGCGGCGGGCCGCAGCCCGGTGCTCGGCTGCATCGTCGCCTACGTCTCGATCTCCGCCGGCTACGACGCCTCCCCTTCGCTCACCCCCACCGACGTCCTGCTGTCCTCGATCTCCACCGCCGCCGCCCACACCATCGACGGCGACTACGTCGTCACCCCGGTGGCCAACTACTTCTTCGGGCTCGGCTCGTCGGTCCTCATAGCCCTGGTGATCACGCTCGTCGTGGACAAGGTCCTCTCCCGCCGCTCGGACCTGGAACCCGACGAGCCCGTCACCGGACCCGACGCCTCGGACCTGACGGCGATCCAGATCACCGAGCAGCAGCGCCGTGCCCTGCGGGTGACCGGGCTGGTGGCCGTGGGCTTCCTGGGGCTCCTGGCGGTGTCGATGATTCCCGCGTCCTCACCGCTGCGCGGCGAGGACGGCGGCATCGTCGACTCCCCGCTCATCGGCGGGATGGCCCTCGTCCTCGGCGTGTTCTTCGCCCTGCTCGGCACCGTCTACGGCCGGATGACCGGCACCTTCTCCGCCGCCCGCGACATCATCGCCGCGATGGCCGACGGCACCCGGTCGATGGCGCCGATCCTCGTCCTGTTCTTCGCCATCTCCCAGTTCCTGGCCTACTTCAAGTGGACGAACATCGGCAACATCCTCGCGGTCCAGGGCGCGGAGACCCTGCGCGAACTGGACATGCACGGCTGGACCGTGCTGGTCGGCATCGCCGTGCTGATCACCTTCATGAACCTCCTCATCACCAGCGGCTCCGCGCTGTGGGCGCTGGCCGCGCCGGTGCTCGTGCCCATGCTGATGCTGATCGGGATCGAGCCCGAGACCACCCAGGCCGTCTACCGCGTCGCCGACTCGGTCACCAACTGCGTCACCCCGATGAGTCCGTACTTCGTGATGGCCCTGGGCTTCATCCAGCAGTACCGCAAGTCCGCCGGCATCGGCACCCTGGCCTCCTTCACGATTCCGATCGCCGCCGTCGTCTGGGTCGTCTGGATCGCGTTCTTCGTGGCCTGGTACCTGCTGGGCATCCCCTTCGGTGTCAGCTGACCCGGCACCTTCCGCCGAGAGAACGCAGCCCCCGCTTCCGCCCCGCCTTCGTCCGAGAAAGCAGATCATGACCGCATCGCCTGCCGCCGCCCTCTCCGCACGCGCCCAGGACGTCTCGCCGGAGATCGTCACCGACATCCTGACCCTCGTCCGCCACGAGACCAGCAGCCACGACCTCCCCGGACTCGCGGCGGGGCTGGACCTCCTGCGCGAACTGACGGTCCACCGGCTCGGCCGGCCCGACCACGAACAGCGCCACCCCGGCGGTGCGTGCGGAGACACCCTCACCCTGACCTACACCGGCACCGGCGCCGGTCACGTCGCGCTCGTCGGCCACTACGACACCGTATGGCCGGCCGGCACCCTCGCCGGATGGCAGCAGCCGGAGGCGTCCGACGACGGCCGGGACAAGCTCAGCGGGCCGGGCATCTTCGACATGAAGACCGGCCTGGCCCAAGGCATCTGGGCCCTGAAACTGGCCCGGGAGAGCGGCGCACCCGTGCCCGCCGTCACCTTCCTCTTCAACGGTGACGAGGAGATCGGCTCCCCGTCCTCACGGCCGGTCATCGAGGAGGTCGCCCGGAAGGCCGACGCCTCGCTGGTGCTGGAGCCGACCGCCCACGGCGCGGTCAAGACCGCCCGCAAGGGCTCCGGGATCTTCCGGGTGACCGCCTCCGGCGTCGAGGCGCACGCCGGGCTCGCGCCTCAGGACGGGGCGAGCGCGATCACCGCCCTGTCCGAGTTCGTGGTGGCCGCCGCGGCCGTGGCCGCCCCCGGCAGGGGCACGACGGTCAACACCGGGCTCATCGAGGGCGGCTCCGCCACCAACGTCGTCGCCGGGCAGGCCACCGCAAGCGTCGACATCCGGGTCAGCAGCGTGGCCGAACAGGCCCGCGTCGACCGCGAACTGGACGCCATCGAGGTCAGCGACCCCCGCGTCCGCATCGAGATCGAACACGCCTGGAACCGGCCGCCGATGACCCTCAACGCAGCCTCCGCCCCCCTCCTGGGCCTGGCCCGCGAGGTCGCCCGAGAGCAGGGCCGCGACGGCCTGCCCGACGCCGCCGTCGGCGGCGCCAGTGACGCCAACTTCATCGCAGCGCTGGGCCTGCCGGTCCTCTGCGGCATGGGCGCGGTCGGTGACGGCGCCCACGCACGGGGCGAGTTCATCTACCCCGACACCGTGCCCGCCCAGACCGCCCTGGTCGCGGGGCTGCTGGGACGACTGGCCCTACCGCTGCGGGACCGAGCGACGGCGCCCTGACGCACGGCACGCGGGAGCGCCGGTCGTGGCCCCCGGCCTCGCCCTCAGCGGGCCGGGCCCGACCACTCGAACATGAGGATGGTCGCGTCGTCCCGCAGCCGGCTGGTGGACGAGTCGAGGATGGAGTGGATGAGGCGCCGCAGCGTCTCGGGCGCCAGCTCGCCGGCGGCCGTCGCCCGGATGATGTAGTCGGCGAACTGCTCCAGCCCGAACTCCGCGCCGTCGGAACCCCTGGCCTCGGTGACCCCGTCGGTGTACATCAGCACCCGGTCACCGGGCTTCAGCGCGATCTCATGCGTCTGCCGCTGCCGCCCGGCCAGCAGCGAGGGCAGTCCCATCGGCGGATCCGGGTCGCGCCGCATGGCGTCGACGAGCAGCCGCTGGTCGCGGATGAGCAGCGGGGTGGGATGCCCGCAGTTGCTCCACCGCAGTATCCCGGAGGCCAGGTCCAGCTGGGCCAGCACGCCCGTGCAGAACTGGTCGGGCAGCCAGTGCGCCAGCGCGTCGTCGACGCACTCCACGAGCTCGGGCAGGTCCGCTCCGGTCCGCCGGGCGTTGCGGCACGCGGCCAGTGACACGGCCGTGGTGAGCCCGGAGGCCAGGTCGTGTCCCATGGCGTCCAGGACCGTGGCGTGCAGGGTCGTGTCCGTGAGGGAGTGGTCGAAGGCGTCGCCGCCGATCTCGTAGGCCGGCTCCAGCACGGCCGTGGACACGACGTGCCGGGTGCCGATCGTGCGGGGCGGCAGGAAGGCCCGCAGCATCTCGGCGGGCAGGCGCATCGGGTTCGCACGCGTACGCCGGACGAAGGAGTCCTGGTACGCCCGGGTGGACGTGATCATCATGGCGAGGAGCGTGGCGAGGGCCCTGCCGCGGCGCAGGACGGCCGGGGTCAGCGACGGCGCGTGCACGGCGAGGACGCCGAGGCGTTCCGCTCCGTCCACGAGGGGGATCCAGGCCGTCATGCCGCCCGACTCGGACTCCTCCACACGCAGGGACTGGGTGCGGTAGGTCCAGCCCGCGAGCGAGTCGTCGACGGGCAGGGGCGGGGCGACGTCGGTGAGCGGGACGAGCCGGCGCTGCTGGATGTCGGCGAGGTAGACGACGGAGTGCTGGAGCCCCAGGGCCTTGGTGCAGCGGGCCGCCGCGGTGGTCAGGTCCAGCGCCGCGTTCTCCGGATCGGCGAGGAACTCCTCCAGGCGACCGTCGCCGGTCTCTGCCGTCGTCACCTCGTCTCCCCTCGCCGGGACCGCGGGCGCCCGGGGCCTCCCGGGCGCGTCGTCCAGCAGTCTCACACCGGGGCGCACGGGGTGCCCGGCGACAGGGGCGGACGGAGGACAGCCCCGCCGGCGGGCCCGGCTATTGCGGCTGGAGTCTCACCAGAACCTCTCCGGCCGCCGAGCGGACCTCGTAGCGGGCGGTCTCGTCGGGATGCATGGACGAGCTGGCCATCATCGTGCTGGGGTGGGCGTCGTGCCCGGGCCCGTGCCAGCTGGTCGCGGTCTCCTCCGTGCCGTCACGGCCGACGATGACCAGGTGGCAGGGCCGGGGACCGGCCGCGTCCTTCACCTTCAGTTCGACCTGGCTGCCCGAGGCCTTGTCCTCGACCGTGACCTGGGCCCAGACACCCGACCGCGCGTCGGTCGCCGCGATCCGCACCGGCTCCTCGGCGCCGCCCCGCGCCATCATCGCGACGCCGGGTACCGACACGGCGATCACCACCGACGCGGCCAGGCCGAACAGCATGCGCCGGCGCCCGGCCCGGCGCCGCGTCGCCACCTCGGCCAGCAGCCGGTCCAGCATGCGCGGACCGGGCTGCGCCATCGGGTGCACGAACCGTGGCGTCGCCCGCCGGTACAGCATCAACTGCCGTGTCGTCGGGCCGAATTCCGTCACCTCTGCGGCGCACCGAGGGCACTCCATGAGGTGGTCCTCGAAGCGGAAGGCCTCCGCCTCGTCCAGCACGCCGAGCGCGTAGGCGCCGACGTCGCGATGCCTTTCCAGGGACCTCATGCCGAATCCTCGTGCCGTTGGGTGCGGGTGGGGTTACTCCTTGCTCCCACCGGTACGGACCAGGCAGCGGAATCACTCAAGCCGGTGACACAATCGCAACCAAAGGATTCGGAGCGCTCCGGCCCGCGGATTGGTCCGGTGCCGCGGAAATCTAAAAAAGATGGATGGCGAGGTGTCCCAGCGGCAGTCCGAGCTGCCAGGCGGGCGTCCAGACCTTCGGTCCCTCGTCCTCCCCGACCACCGGAGCGCCGCCCGGCACCGCGTTCAGGTCGGGCGCGAGCAGCTCCGTCTCCTGGAGCCAGCGCCAGGCATCCTCGGCCAGGTCCAGGTCCGGCGCGGGCCGGCCCGACTCCGCGGCCTCGGTGGCGAGCTCGGCCAGCCGCTCGCGCACCCACTCCTGCCACGGCTGGTCGTACGCCGTCAGTGACAGCCACGTCTCCAACTGCGTGACGACCCTGATGCCGGACAGCTCTCCCTCGGTGTCGGAGAGGAAGATGGTCAGCGCCAGGGCGTCCCGCCCCGCGCGGAACTCGAAGGACGTCGGCGGCATCAGATCGCCGGTCCGCAGCAGCTCGTCGGCGATGTACTCGGCGTACAACCACGCCATGGGGACGGTCAGTTCACCGTCGGCGCCGTCCGTGCCCTCTTCGCTTCTGTGCAGCATCCCTTCCTGCCTTCCTCCGGTACGTGCGCGTGCCCGACACCGGGCCCCGGGGCGCTGACGGCCCCATCCGGAACACGGATGGGAACAGCCGATTACTCAACCGGGGTCCTCAGCAAGGCGCTTTACGGAGGTTTGACTCAGCCATGGGTTTCAGCGCAGGTCGGCGGCGTATCCCGGAAGCACCCGGCGCAGGGCGCGCAGCGCGTAGTACGCGCGGGACTTCACGGTACCGGGCGGAATGCCGAGGGTCGCCGCTGCCTCCGCCACACTCGCCCCCTGGAAGTACACGAGCACCAGGACTTCACGGTGCTCCGGAGTGAGTGTCTTCACAGCCTGGCGGACGTCGAGCATCGCCGCGGCCCGCTCGGCGTGGTCGGAGATGACCCGCGCGTTCTCCAGCACCGCGTCACCGACCTCAGCCGGACGGGCCTGCCGGGCCCGCCGGGCGTCGATCGCGAGCCGCCGCGCGACGGTCATCAGCCAGGGCCGTACGGACTCGAAGTCGTCGGCGCGCAGCGCCTCGGGGTGCTGCCAGGCACGCACCAGCGTCTCCTGGACCAGGTCCTCCGCGCGCTGCCGGTCTCCGTCGCAGAGCCGGAGCAGGAGCGCGAAGAGGGGCCGGCCGTGCTCCCGCTGCAGTGCGGCGAGCTCGTGCTCGGCGGTCGTTCCGTTCGTGAGAGTGGATCCGGCCGTCATGGCCGTATGCCACCGCAGGGCCCAGCCGGGGGGACAGGCCACGTATCCGCCTGTGCGGCGGACGGTCGATCGCGTCGACGAACGGTTCGACGAACGGTCACGGCCGCCCGCCGGGCGCGCGCCGGACGGGCTAATGAGCGTGTCGGAGCCGCGTGGGGCGCGGTGAGCCTTCTTTCCTGTTTGTGCGTAAATACGACCACAACGCCCACAGTGGGGTGAATGCATGATCGCACGCAGCAGACAGGTGGCCCTGGCCCTGACCGTCGCCCTCGCCGCGGGTGCCGCCTGCCAGGCCCGCAGCCACGGACCGACCGGCCCCGGACGCCCGGCACCCTCGGCGGTGGGACCCCGCGGCTTCACACTCGTCGCCTCCGGCGACGTCCTCCCGCACAGCACGATCATCGACCGGGCCCGCTTCGACGCCGGCGGCACCGGCTACGACTTCCGGCCGATGCTCGCGGGGATCCGCCCCGTCGTCTCCGGCGCCGACGTGGCCCTGTGCCACATGGAGACCGTGTACGGCGTGGACGGCGACTACACCGGCTATCCCGCCTTCAAGTCCCCGCCCGAGGTCGCCCGGGCCCTCGCCGCCACCGGCTACGACGGCTGCTCCACCGCCTCCAACCACACCCTCGACGACGGCGCCGACGGCATCCGCCGCACCCTCGACGCCCTCGACCGCGCGGGCGTACGGCACGCCGGCTCGGCTCGCGCCGAGGAGGAGGCCCGCGCGGTGACGATCCTCCAAGCGGGCCCGGCCAAGGTCGCGCACCTCGCCTACACCTACGGCACCAACGGCATCCCACTGCCGGACGGACAGCCCTGGGCCGTGAACCTCATCGACGAGGCCGGGATCCTCGCGGACGCCCGGGCCGCGCGCCGGGCCGGCGCCGACGTCGTCGTGGTCTCCACACACTGGGGCACCGAGTGGCAGGACGCCCCCGACGAGCAGCAACTGGCCCTGGCCCGGAGCCTCACCGCCGCACGAAGCGGGTCACGCCCCGACATCGACCTCGTCCTCGGCACCCACGCGCACGTCCCGCAGGCCTACGAGAAGGTCAACGGCACCTGGGTGATCTACGGCATGGGCGACCAGATCGCCGGCGAGATGACCAACCACCAGGGCGCCCGGGACCCGCGCGGCAACCAGTCCACCCTCGGCCGCTTCACCTTCGCCCCGCCCGCACGGCCGGGCGGCCGCTGGGAGGTGACGAAGGCCGAGTTCGTACCGCAGCTCTTCGACGTCGACGCCGGCCGGGTCGTCAACCTCAACCGGGCGATCGCCCAGGGCGCCGGCGTACAGGCCGTCCGCGACCGCATCCGCGACGTCGTGCTCAGCCGGGGCGCGGCCGAGGACGGCCTAATGATGGGGGAGTAGACCCGCAGCCAGCCGGTCAGCGCCGCGCCAGCTCCGAGCGCCGGTAGGAGTACGCGAAATAGACCACGAGCCCCAGCGCGAACCAGACGGCGAACCGCGCCCAGGTCTGCCACTGGAGGAAGGTGATCAGCCAGATCGAGAAGACGATGCCCACCGCCGGCACGACCGGCATCCACGGCGTACGGAACGTGCGCGGCAGGTCCGGCTGCCGGTAGCGCAGCACGATCACCGCCGCGCACACCACCACGAACGCCAGCAGGATGCCGATGTTGGTCAGCTCGGCCGCCTCGCCGATCGGCAGGAACCCCGCGATGGCGGCCGACGCGAACCCCACGATCCAGGTGACACGCGTGGGCACGTGCCGCGTCGGGTGCGTCTTCGCGAACCACCTGGGCAGCAGCCCGTCACGGGACATGGAGAACCACACCCGGGTCACGCCCAGCATGAACGTGAACATCACCGTGAGGATGCCGATGATCGCGCCCACCGCGATGACGTCCGCCAGCCCGCTCAGCCCCACCGACTTGAACGCCGTCGAGAAGCCGCTCTCCTTGTCGATGTCCTTGTAGTCCTGCATGCCCGTCAGCACCAGGCAGGCCGCCACGTACAGGACCATCGAGATGACGAGCGAGTAGATGATCGCCTTCGGCATGTGCCGCTGCGCGTCCTTGGACTCCTCGGCCGCCGTCGACATGGCGTCGTAGCCGAACACCGCGAAGAACACCGTCGCCGCGCCCGTGAACGCCCCGCCGACCCCGTACGGGAAGAACGGGTTGTAGTTCGCCGTGTCGATGTGGAACACACCGACCCCGATCACCAGCAGCACGACCAGGACCTTCAGCACCACCACGACCGTCTCGAACCGGGCCGCGTTCTTGATGCCGAGGGTGAGCAGATACGCGATCAGCAGGCACAGCAGCGCCGCGAACAGGTCGACCTTGTGTCCCTCACCGGTGCCGGGGGCGCCCAGCATCCAGTTCGGCAGGTCGGCGCCCATCTCGCCGACCAGGAAGCTGAAGTAGCCGGAGATGCCGATCGCGACCACCGCCACGATCGCCGTGTACTCCAGCAACAGATCCCAGCCGATGAACCAGCCCGCGAGCTCGCCGAGCACCGCGTAGCCGTAGGTGTAGGCGGAACCGGCCTTCGGGATGAGCCCGGCGAACTCGGCGTAGGACAGGGCCGCCGCGGCACTCGCGACGCCCGCGATGAGGAAGGAGACGAGCACGGCCGGACCCGCCGTGCCGTTGGCCACGGTTCCCGCGAGGGTGAAGATGCCCGCGCCGATGATGCCGCCCACGCCGATGGCGGTCAGCTGCCACAGCCCCAGGGACCGTTCCAGCTGGGTGCCCTTGCCGACTTCCGTCTCCTCGATCTGCTCGATGGGTTTGCGTCGGAGAATCCCCTCACCCATGCGGAGCCCGGCCATGCGCCTCACCTCTTCGCGATCGGCAAACGGCTGATGGCGGATCATGATGGCCCAGGTGCCCCCGCGACGGAAGACGCCGCGCAAGGTCCCTGCCGCCTCCCGGGGACACGGCGCAGCTCAGGTCGTGCGCGACGAGGGGCACCGGCTCCAGACGCAGCCGCACCGCTCCCCGCTGCGTGGGATCGTCCTGCCGGCATGCCGGCACAGGCCTACGGCACCACCGTCACCGGCCAGCGCCCCGCCTTCACCAGCCGCACCGCCACCGAGCCGACGATGCGGTGGCCCGCCTGCTCGGACGCGCCCACGACCACCGCGTCCGCCTTGAGTTCGTCCGCCGCCTTCACCAGGCCGCTGTACGGGTCGCCGCGGAACGTGTGGAACTCCCAGCGGACCTCGAATATCCCCTTGAGCCGCTCGGCCGCGTCCCGGATCTGCGCCACCAGGTCCTCGGCGATCTCGTCGGTCGTCCCGGCCACCGGCGCCCCGAGCGCCGCGCCCGCCGCCAGCACCGGCTGCACGTACACCACGGCGAGCAGCGCGTGCTGGCGCCGGGCCAGGCCGGCGGCGTAGGCCACGGCGCGCAGGGACGAGTCGGAGCCGTCCACCCCGGCCACGATCACCTTCGGCCCGTCCGTGCCCCGTTCGAACTGATGGGAGTGCTGTTCCGTCACGCTGCGAGGCTATCGAAGGCCCCAGGCCAGGTACTGAGGCGGGAGCGCTCGCCGTCGATGCGCACGTTGTGGGGAAGAGGATGAGGGCACTCGAAGGGCGGACAGCGGCCCGCCACGACGGAGGGGCTGCCGTCAGCGGCGGCGCTCGGCCTCGCCGGAGGGGACGGGACCGAGCCCGCCGGCCCTCTCGCCGGCCTGTCCGACCAGGTCCGCATCCGGCACCGCGAGCTCGACGCGGCCGCCTCACCGGACTGACGATCCGGAAGGCCCTGCCGTTCCCCCCGGTGCGCGGGCCACTGACCCATTTGTCTGGGCCGTTCGGGTGAATCCGTGCCGCCGCACCGGTGTTGCTCAGGTGCGTCGGCCTTCCGCCGGGCGACTGATGAGTCATGAAGAAGGATCAGTTGCTCACCCGGCGCCGGCTGTTGATCGCGGGCACCGGCGCCGTGGGAGCGGCCGCCACGGCCGGTGTGCTCGCGGCGGTCACCGGGGACGGCCCCGCCGGGTCCGTCCCGGCCTCGGGGCCCCAGGCCCGCCACCCGCTCGGCGCCTCCGCGTACCGCCTCCAGCCCTTGACCGGATACGGCCCGCCACAGGCCGCGCCCCGCCGGACCCTGGTCCGCCGCGAGCCGCTGCTGCGCGTCTCCGGCCGTGGCCGCACCATGGTGTTGACCTTCGACGACGGCCCCGACCCCCGCTACACCCCGGACATCCTCGACACCCTGGCCGAGTACGACGTGCGCGCCATGTTCTTCGTGTGCGGGGCGATGGCCGCCGACAGCAAGAAGCTGCTGGCCCGGATGGCCGACGAGGGCCATGTCGTCGGGAACCACACCTGGTCCCACCCGCTGCTCACCCGCCTCACCCGCCGGCAGATCCGCTCCCAGATGGAGCGCACCTGCGACGTCATCGAGGAGGCCTGCGGCGAGCGCCCCGAGTGGTTCCGCGCCCCCTACGGCGCCTGGAACCGCGCCGCCTTCCAACTCGGCGCCGAACTCGGCATGGAACCCCTCGGCTGGACGCTCGACACCCTCGACTGGACCTCCCCGGGCACCCGGTCCATCGTCAGGCGGGTGGAGAACGGCGCCGCCCCCGGTGTCGTGGTGCTCGCCCACGACGCCGGGGGTGACCGCTCGCAGAGCGTGCGGGCCCTGCGGCGCTATCTGCCCGAACTGCTGGACTCCGGCTACCACGTGACCGTGCCCCGGCGGCACTACGCGTGAGACATGCCGTCGGGCCTTCGCCCGCCGGGCCGGGGACGCTCAGCGCACCTCGACCAGGCGGGCGAAGGCGACGACGTTGCCCTCATAGCCGTTCTGCTGGGAGAAACCGCCGCCGCAGGTGATGACCCGCAGCTCCGCCGCGCCCTTGGAGGCGTAGACGCGGTCGCCGGGGAAGTTGTTCTTCTCGAACACCTCGACGCCGTAGATCTCGAACACGGCGGTCTTGCCGTCCTGCCGGGCGACCTCGACGCGGTTTCCCTTCTTCAGGGCCCCGAGCCCGTAGAACACGGCGGGGCCCTGCTCGTTGTCGACATGGCCGACGACGACCGCGGTGCCCTTCTCGCCGGGGGTGACGGCACCGGTGAACCAGCCGGCCAGGTTCGGGTCCTCCGGAGGCGGCGCGCCGACCCAGCCGTCCGCGTCCAGACCCACGGGAATCATCGGCGCGTCGACCTGGATCGCCGGGATCCTGATCCGGTCCGGGAGGGCGTAGGGAAGGGGCTTGACGCTCCCGGCGAAGGTGTCCCCGGGCACGCGGCTGTCCGCCGCGGCCGCGGTCGCGGGCTGCGGCGGGCCCTCGTCGAATTCCCCCGAACCATTCCGGATGAGCGCGAGGCCGGTCAGCAGAACCAGCGCTATCACGCCCCACGGGGCGCGCTTCTTCCGCCGCGCCTCCTCTTCCGCCTCGGCCAGCTCGGACGCAGACATGGGCCATCCCCTCTCGACCCGGCCGTCGCCGTGTCGTTCGCGCATATCAGAACGCTAAGTGCCGCGCGCGGAACCGGCGACGGGGCAGGAGCGAACGGGTGGCGCAGGGCGGTCCGGGCCGTCCGGGGTGGCCCGTGGGCATGAGGTGCGCCATCCGAGTTGCCACCGCGAGGAATTTTCTGACGGTGTGTGACCTGCGGCGATATCCGATTGCGCCGTTGTCCCGCGGCGCCTTCTCTCACCAGGACGGACCATTCCCGAAATGCGGGTCACGGCAAGGCAACTGACTGTCTTTCTGGGAGGCGCTTTCTCGCCGATCGACCGGGGACGGGTCCCGGGGCGTCTTCCGCGGAGGTTCACATGCGTAACACTCGTGCCCTGGCGGTCGCCGGCGCCGCGGTCGCCGCCCTCGGCCTTTCCGCCCCCGCGGCCGTCGCGTGGGACACGCCCAGCAACATCGTCGCCCTGCCCAGCGTGATCGCCCGCGGCGGCCAGCTGACCATCACGGTCGACGGCTGCCGCCACGGCGGCACGGCGACCTCCAACGCGTTCACGAGGCCGGCGAGGCTCTCGCCCATCTCCGGCGCCAAGGAGACGGCGAGGGGCACCGCCACCATCAGGAACAACGCCCGCCCGGGGCCGTACGACATCACGGTCACGTGCAACGGCAAGAGCCTGACCAAGCCCCATGCCTTCACCGTCATCGGCGGTGTCCGCGGCGGTATCGGCGGCAGCAGCACCACCGGTGCGACGCCGACCGACATGGCCATCGGTGGTGGGCTCGTGACCGCGGCGCTCGTCGGCGGCGGGGTGTTCTGGATGCGCCGCCGCGCCGAGCGGCGCGTCTGACGCCTCGTTCCCCGCTCCTTCGACGCGCCGCCTCGCACGTGAACGGTCTTCGCCCCGGATTCCTCGACGGATCCGGGGCGCAGACCTGGGCGTGCGGTGCGTCGGGCGGGTCAGCCGGCGTCCTCGTCGGTGCGGCGGCGTGTGAAGTGGTACGCCGTGCCCAGCGTGCCGGCGATGAGGGCGGCGCCGAGGCCGATCTCCCTCAGGTCAAAACCGGCGAGGGTGCCGCCCTCTCCGGCGTGCACGCCCTTCGACGGATGGCGGTGGCGGTCCGACGGGCGATGCGGGGAGTGGTGCGGCGGACGGTCGCCGGCGATGGTCAGATGTGCTCTGCCGCTCGACTCGTCACAGATGAACACCACGGAGTGCTCGGCCCCGGGCTTGGCGTCCCGGTCGACCCTGGCCGTCGCCGACGACTGGTGCCACGGGATTTCGAGCATGTCGAAGACCGGTGAGTTGACCACCGCCTCCCCCCGGCATGCTTCGTTGCGCTGCACACGCAGCGTGACCCGGCCGCCCGCCGCGACGGTGGAGGGCTCGACACTGAAGCCGAAGTCGGTCCGGACGGCCGCGTCGGCCGGCACGCAGGAGGTGAGGGTGCCGGCGGCCAGCAGTACGGCCGAGGCCGAAGCGACGCATATCGCGCGCATGGTGAATCCTCCGGGTCCCCGAGGAGCCGCCGCGGACCTGTTCCGCTCACGTCACGAGTGCACCTCGATGCCTGAAACGCTAAGAACGGGCGCGCGGCGGCGCGATCGCAGTAGCGCGAATGGGGCACAGGTGTGGGCTGCCCGGGGGACCCCGGTGACGCGGACGGGGGACGGCGACGGTGTGTCGCGCGCCCCCCGGCCCGGTTCCGTGGTGCGGGTGGCGTCAGTCCCCGGTGCCCGGGAAGAGGTTCAGGAACGGATCCGCCGACGCGGTCACACCCCTGCTGAAGGGCGCGTCGAAGTCCCAGATCAGGAACAGCAGGAAGGCGATCAGCGCCGAGAACAGCCCGGCGAGGACCAGTTCGCGCGTCGTTCTGCGGATCTGGAGGGCGAAGATCATCCCGATGGTGACGACGGCTCCGGAGATCAGCCCGAACCACACCACGCCCGGCATGGTCTCCCCGGTCGACTCCGCCCGGGCGATCCGGGCCTGGCTGGCCGCGGTCACCTGGTCGAGGAGCGGCTGGTAGGCCTGGGCCTGGAAGTCCGTCTCCGGCTCGTAGTCGGTGACGTCCTGGCGGAGGCGCTCGAAGAGGTCACGGCCGCGCTCGGTGACCTGGCCCTCGTCGGCCATGGTGTCCCACTCGGTGGTGACGACGTGGCTCACATACGTGTGGATGTCGTCCCGGATGCGGTCGCGTACGTCGTCCGGGTAGACCCGGACCCGCTCCGAGATCTCGTGCAGCGCGGTGGCCTCCGCCTGGACGTGGTCCTGGGCGGCGCTGCGCCCCTCCCACACACCGGCGATCGCCAGACCCAGGACGATGGCGTACACCACGCCGATCCACATGGTCATGTACTCGATGACGTCCGGGGTCTCGCTGGGGTCCTCGTCGTCGGACGCGGTGCGGTGGCGTACGACCGTGATGACGACCACCACGACACACGCGGCCAGCATCGCGAGGGTGAGAACAAGCCATTCCGGCAAGAGATGCCTCCAGAGCTTCAGGGATCAGCGCGCGCGCAGCGCGGCGACGGCGACCACCGCGGGCACCGTGACGAGCAGGACGAAGGTGAGCGGCGACATGGTCCTGCTCGCCGGTCGTGGCCGCGGCGCGGCGCGGTACACCGGGTAGCGCACGGGCGTCGCGGACGGACGCGGGGTGGGCTTCGCCGACGGCTTCGGTGCCGGGGCGGGGGGCGGGGAGGTACCGGCCTGGGGGCCGGCCGGGGCGGCGCCGGGCGTGGCGCGGGCGGCGGAGGCGGAGGCGGCGGCTCCGGTCTGGCCGTGGGGGTCGGTTTCGGGGGTGAGGGTGAGGGTGGCGGTGGTGTCGGGTCCGGTGGCGGCGTCGGTCTCGGAGTCGGCTTCGGCGGCGGGGGTGCCGGGGTCGGGGTGGGTGTGGGGGTCGGTGTGGGTGTCGGGCACGGCGGCTTGGTCGGCCAGGTCCTGCTTCCGGCGATCGCCACCGCCTCCGTGCCGTCCGGCCCCGTCGAGGCGTACGCACAGGAGTCGGCCACCGCCACTCCGGCCGGCGCGCCGACGAGCGCCCAGGTCAGCGTCGCCACCGCCAAGGCCTTTGCGGCGAGGGCGGATTGAGTCGATACGGGTCCATGCACGACGAAGATCATGAGCCTTGCCCCGCCGGGACGCGCCGGAGCGCAAGGGGATTGCCCCGAAAGAGGGATATCCGGGTGCCGACGGTTTGACGGGCGGACGTCCGCGAGGCGTGCGACGCGTACCTCTGTGCGGTGGCGAGCGGTGGCCGTCACAGGTTCCGGAAAGAAATTTGGCCGGTCGTTGAACACAAACACGGCTCCGGTGCGTACTCATGACCGTGCGGCGGCGCAGCAGGGCGCTGCAACACCCTTGGGATTATGGGGAGTTGACGATGAAGACCTCCTGGCGGAGCGCCTCACTCGTGGCGAGCGCCGCGGCGGTCCTGGCGCTGACGACGGCGTGCGGTCAGGACAGCCCACCGGCGGCCAGCCAGAACGTGGGAGCCACGGCGGCGCCCGGCGACTACGGAAGCATCGGCACCGGGAACGGAGTGGGCGGCACCGCGGGCGCCCAGCAGGCCTCGCCGAGCCCCTCCAGCCCGTCAAACCCCGCGGGCAAGCTGTCCGTCGCCACCGCCGAGGAGGTCGGCAAGGTGGTGACCGACAGCCTGGGCCTCACTCTGTACAGGTTCGACCAGGACAGCGAGCAGCCGCCCAAGTCGAACTGCGACGGCGACTGCGCCAAGACCTGGCCGCCGGTGCCCGCGGACGACGCCGAGGCCGGCGAGGGCATCGACAAGTCGCTGCTCGGCTCGGTCACCCGGGCCGACGGCACCAAGCAGCTGACCGTCGGCGGCTGGCCGGCCTACCGCTACGCCAAGGACGTCAACGCCGGTGACGTCAAGGGCCAGGGCGTGGGCGGCAAGTGGTACGCGCTGGCCCCCGACGGCAAGAAGGCGCAGGGCGGCGGGGCCGCCGGCGGCGAGGAGGCAGGCGGTGAGGAGGCCGGGGCGCAGCCCGGGCTGTCCACCCGCAACGACCCCAAGCTCGGCGAGATCGTCGTCGACAAGAACGGCATGACCGTCTACCGCTTCAAGAAGGACGAGGCCTGGCCCAAGCCCGTCTCCAACTGCACCGGCGAGTGCCTGGAGAAGTGGCCGCTCGTGGAGCCCGTCGACTTCGCCGACACCAAGGGCATCCAGGAGAAGGGGTACATGATCTTCGACCGGACCGACGGCAAGGGCAAGCAGCAGACGATCAACTGCTCGCCGATCTACACCTTCGCCGGTGACAAGGCTCCCGGCGACACCAACGGCCAGGGCGTCGGCGGCACCTGGTACGCCGTGCGGCCCGACGGGAAGCTGGTCGGCGCTTCGGAGAAGTAGAGAAACCTCCCCAGGGTTGATCCTCTCGTCCACCCGACGGAGCCGACCCGGTCCGCCCCTCCGTGACTCACGGAGGGGCGGACCGTTTTGACGTGCTCGAACACTGTTCGTCATATGTTCGAAGGGTGTGCGTGCGGGTATCAATTCGGCACGTGCCGCAGGCAGTGACCGGGAACGGATGGTCAATTTCCGTTTCGGGTCGCTCCATTGGCGGGCGATCAGTAGCCTCTGCTCGAACACCGGATCGCCTACGCCTTGGAGAGATAGATGGAGCGTCCCGCCTGGGCCCCACGGAGCATCGACATATCGGTGCCCAGCGTCTCCCGGATGTACGACTACTACCTGGGCGGATCGCACAACTTCGAGGTCGACCGGGAAGCGGCCCGCAGGGCCATGGAGTTCATGCCGGGGCTCCCCAAGATCATGCAGGCGAACCGGGCGTTCATGCGCCGCGCCGTGCGCTACGCGGCCGACCAGGGCATCAGCCAGTTCCTGGACATCGGCTCCGGCATCCCCACCTTCGGCAATGTGCACGAGGTGGCCCAGGCCGCCCGCCCCGGAGCGCGCGTGGTGTACGTCGACCACGACCCGGTGGCCGTGGCGCACAGCCAGGCGGTCCTCCAGGGCAACGACGACGCGGACATCGTGGCCGCGGACCTCCGCAAGCCCCAGGAGATCCTGCGCAGCCCCGAGGTGGAGCGGCTGATCGACCTGAATCAGCCAGTGGCGCTGCTCCTCGTTGCCATACTGCACTTCGTGGAAGACGAGGACGACCCGTACGGGGCGGTGGCCGAGCTGCGCGAGGCGCTCGCGCCCGGCAGCCTGCTCGTGCTCACCCATGCCTCGTACGAGGGGATCCCGCTGCCGCCGGAGCGGGCCGGAGGCGCGGTGAACGTGTACCAGGACATCCGCAGCCCGCTGATCATGCGCTCGCGCGAGGAGATCGCGCGGTTCTTCAAGGGGTACGACATGGTGGAACCCGGACTGGTGGCGATGCCGCGCTGGCGGCCCGACACCGCACCGGAGGACGAGGATCCGTATGCGTTCTCCGGCTTCGCGGGCGTGGGGCGTACGGCGTGAGCGCGGAACCGGACGGGCCGGAGGACAGACTCCGCCGGTTCGCGACGATCTGGAGCCGGGCCGTCTTCCCGGTGACCTCGACGTCGTCGACCCGGCCGGAGTTCGAGGAGCAACTGCTGCCGCTGGCTCGGCGGTTGAGCGAGGCACTGCTGGCCCGGGCCTTCGATGCCGACGCGGGCAGGGCGGTGGGCGCCGCCCTCGTGGACGCGCACTGCACCGACCCGGAGGCGCTCAGCCGCACGCTGGACTGCGTGGACGCGTACCTCGTCCTGTACTGCGGTGGTGACGGCGACCAGGAAGGCCTGCGGGCGCGTTCCGCCCGCCTCCAGCACGCGATGGCCGCCGGCTTCGCGCAGGCGCTGCGCGAGCGGACGCTGGCCGAGCAGGAGGCCATCGCCCAGGCCGCCCTCCAGGCGCAGGGCGTGGTGGCACAGGCCCTGCACGCCACCGAGGCCCGCTTCCGCGCCGTCTTCGAGGGCGCGGCCATAGGCATCGGCATGGCCGACCTCGACGGCAACATCCTCCAGGTCAACGGCGCGCTGCTGCGCATGTTCGGGGTCTCCGAGCAGACGATACGCGGCCGCAACGTCATGGAGTGGACCCATCCCGACGACGCGCCGCAGACCTGGCGGCTCTACGACGAACTCGTGCGCGGCGAGCGTGAGCACTACCACCTGGAGAAGGCGTTCTACCGCCCTGACGGAACGGTCCTGTGGACCAACCTGACGGTCTCCCTGCTGCGGGACGCCGACGGCAGTCCGCAGTACCAGCTCGCGCTCATGGAGGACACCACCGAGCGGCGGCTGCTCAATCTGAGGCTGCGTTACGAGGCCACGCACGACGCGCTGACCGGCCTGCCGAACCGCACCTTCTTCTTCGAGCGCCTGGAGAAGGCACTGGGCGCCGGGAAGGGCCAGCGGTTCGGCCTCTGCTACCTGGACCTGGACGGCTTCAAGACCATCAACGACAGCCTCGGCCACGCGGCCGGCGACCGGCTGCTGGTGGAGGTCGCCGACCGGCTCCAGTCCTGCGCCACCGCGCCCGGCGAGATGGTCGCCCGGCTCGGCGGCGACGAGTTCGTGGCCCTGACCACGGGCCCCGACACCCAGCGCGAGGTCGACGAGCTCGCCACGCGCATCATGAACGCCCTGCTCGCGCCGATCAGCGTCGACGGCCGGGAGCTGACCGTGCGCGGCAGCATCGGCATCGTCGAGGGCCCGGCCGGGGAGCGCAGCCCGGCGGAGGTGCTGCGCAGCGCCGACATCACCATGTACCGGGCCAAGTCGGCGGGCGGCAACCGCTTCGAACTGGCCGACCCGGAGGCGGACGCCCGCGCCATCACCCGGCACGGGCTGACCACGGCGCTGCCGACGGCCCTGGAACGGGGCGAGTTCTTCATCGAGTACCAGCCGCTGGTCCATCTCGGCGACGGCAGTGTGCGCGGTGCGGAGGCCCTGGTGCGCTGGCTGCACCCGCAGCACGGGGTGCTCGGCCCGGACCGTTTCATTCCGCTCGCCGAACACACCGGGCTGATCGTGCCGTTGGGCCGCTGGGTCCTGGAGCAGTCGGTGCGGCAGGCCCGTGAGTGGCGGGAACTGCACGGTGGTGCGGAGGCCGTGGGCCCGCTGCGGATCAACGTCAACCTCTCGCCCTGCCAGCTCACCCATCCCGGCCTGGTCCAGGACACCGTCGACATCCTGGAACGCGCGGGCGTCGAACCGGACGCGCTCTGCCTGGAGGTCACGGAGTCGGCGCTGATCGGCGCGGACGACGACCTGCTGAAGCCGCTGCGCCGCCTGGCGGAGATGGGCGTCGACATCGCCCTGGACGACTTCGGCACCGGCTACTCCAACCTCGCCAACCTGCGCCGCCTGCCGGTCAGCGTCCTCAAGCTGGACCGCTCCTTCACCCAGAGCATGCAGCAGTTCCCGGCCGACCCCGTCGACCTCAAGATCGTCGAGGGGATCGTCTCCCTGGCCCACAGCCTGGACCTGGCGGTCACCGTGGAGGGCGTCGAGACAGGGGCCCAGGCCGAACAACTCCGCATCCTGGGCTGTGACACCGCCCAGGGCTGGTACTACGCCCGCCCGGGCCCGCCGGAGAGGCTGCACGAACTGGCACTGGCGGACGCGACGGGCTGACGGGGGCCCCGGGCGAGGCGGTCCGCTTCGACCTGGCCACGTTGCGCGTACAGGCCCGGACCTCGCTGGAGCGGACACGGGCCGCCGCGGCCGCACGCCCGGCGGGGACCGCGGCCGCCACCGGGTGACGCGGCCGAGTGGGGCCGGCCGGTCACTGCGCGGCTCGGACGGCCGCTCCCGCGGAGGCGAGGTCCAGGTCGACGGCGACCTCCTCGCCCTCCCAGCGGCCGTGTTCCGTGATCGCGAGACCGATGAGCGCCAGATCGGCGGCACCGTCACGCAGCGCGTACCGCTCGGGCGTCTCCTCACCCGGCGCGTCGTTCTCCTCGCGCTCCCACGCGGCCACCGCAGCCTCGGCCAGTGCCCTCGGCAGCCGTACCGTGACCCGGTCGGTCTGCGTCGCGACGTGGGTCCCGATCGCCGCCAGCACCTTCGTGTCGTCCCGATACCTGGCGTCCTGCTCACCGCACACAGGCCGAGCGTACGCACGAAGGTTTCAGGGTGCGGCGAATATCCGTCCCTGCAGGGGGCTCACCGCTTCAGCAGCATCCGCTGCAACTCCCTCGCGGCCCGTGGCGGAGCCACATCGCTGCGGTGTGCGAGGGCGATCGTGCGGTGCAGGCCGGGCCGGGCCAGCGGCGTGACCCGCAGGCCGCGCCCGGACCGCGCGGCCACCATGCGCGGCACGACGGCCATCCCCAACCCCGCCCGCACGAACCCCAGCACCGCGTCCATCTCCCCGCCCTCCACCGCGAAATCCGGCTCGAACCCCTCGGCGCGGCACGCCGCCACGGTCAGTTCCCGCAGGTCATAGCCGTGCCGGAACATCACAAGGCGCTCGCCCTCCAGGTCGGCGACGCGCACGGTACGCCGCCCCCGGCCGGGCTTCGGCGCGTCGGGGGAGGAGACCACGACGAGATCCTCACGCAGCAGTTCCACCGTGGTCAGCGCCGGGGACGGCGTCGGCAGGGGCAGCACCACCAGGGCGAGATCCAGCGCGCCGCGTGCCAGCTCCCGCACCAGGTCGTGCGAACCGCCCTCCTCGATCAGGAGCTGGATGCCCGGGTAGCGGTCGTGGAAGGCCCGCAGCACGTCCGGCAGCAGGCCCGTGCACAGGCTGGGCGTGGCACCGAGCCGCACCCGTCCCCGGCGTAGCTGCACGAGCTCCAGCACCTCGTGCCGGGCCGTGTCCGCGTCCGCCAGGATGCGCCGGGCCAGGGGGAGGAGGGCCTCCCCGGCGTCCGTGAGCGAGATGTTGCCCCGGGCCCGCAGGAACAGATCCGCGCCCAGCTCCCGCTCCAGCGCCTTGATCTGCTGCGACAGCGACGGCTGCGCGACATGGACCAGATCGGCGGCCCGGGTGAAGTGCCGGGTCTCGGCGACGGCCACGAAGTACTGGAGCTGCTGGAACTGCATACTCCCACGATAGCCCCGGCCTATGGAATCAAGCTGGACCATGTCTTGGACCGATCGGCTGCGCGTCCGTAGCGTGCTGTGCCATGGCACTGGCAACGCGGACGGGCCGACGGCCGTCCATGGCACGCACCGTGTGGGACTCCACCCTCGGCAAGAAGACCGTGATGGCGGTCAGCGGGCTGATCATGCTGCTGTACCTGGTCGTCCACATGATCGGGAACCTGAAGATCTTCTTCGGCGCCGGCGAGTTCGACCACTACGCCCACTGGCTGCGCACCGTCGGCGAGCCGTTCATGCACTACGAGTGGACGCTCTGGCTGGTCCGGATCGTGCTGGTGGCCGCCGTCGTGGCCCACGCCGTGTCCGCGTACCAGCTCAGCCGCCGCGACATCAGGGCGCGGCCCAGCAAGTACGTGCACAAGAGGCCGCGCGCGAGCTACGCGACGCGGACCATGCGGTGGGGCGGGGTCATCCTCGGGCTGTTCATCGTCTGGCACATCCTGGACCTGACGACCGGCACCGTGCACCCCGGCTTCCGGCCCGGACACCCGTACCAGAACGTCGTGGACACCTTCTCCACCTGGTACGGCAACGTCATCTACATCGTCGCGATGCTCGCGCTCGGCCTGCACGTGCGGCACGGCTTCTGGAGCGCCGCCCAGACCCTCGGCGCCGGCAGCCGCACCCGCGACCGGGCCCTGAAGACCGTCGCCGACGTCCTCGCGCTGCTGCTCACGGCCGGGTTCATCGCCGTACCCGTGGGCGTCATGACCGGAGTGGTGAGCTGACATGACCTACACCGACTACGCGACCGGCGAGCCGGTCACCGACACCAAGGCCCCGAAGGGCCCCATCAACGAACGCTGGGACAAGCGCCGCTTCGAGGCCAAGCTGGTCAACCCCGCCAACCGGCGCAAGCACACCGTCATCGTCGTCGGCACCGGCCTGGCCGGCGGCTCCGCCGGGGCCACCCTCGCCGAACAGGGCTACCACGTCGTCCAGTTCTGCTACCAGGACTCCCCGCGCCGCGCCCACTCCATCGCCGCGCAGGGCGGCATCAACGCCGCGAAGAACTACCGCAACGACGGCGACTCGATCCACCGGCTGTTCTACGACACCGTCAAGGGCGGTGACTTCCGGGCCCGCGAGTCCAACGTCCACCGGCTCGCGCAGATCTCCGTCGAGATCATCGACCAGTGCGTGGCGCAGGGCGTGCCGTTCGCCCGCGAGTACGGCGGCCTGCTGGACACCCGTTCCTTCGGCGGCGTCCAGGTGTCGCGGACCTTCTACGCCCGCGGCCAGACGGGACAGCAACTGCTGCTCGGCGCCTACCAGGCCCTCAGCCGGCAGATCGCCGCGGGGAACATCGAGATGCACCCGCGTACGGAGATGCTCGACCTGATCGTCGTCGACGGGCGGGCGCGCGGGATCGTGGCCCGGGACCTCGTCACCGGCAGGATCGACACCTACTTCGCGGACGCGGTCGTCCTCGCCAGCGGCGGCTACGGCAACGTCTTCTACCTGTCGACGAACGCCATGAACTCCAACGCGACCGCGATCTGGCGGGCGCACCGGCGCGGCGCCTACTTCGCCAACCCCTGCTTCACGCAGATCCACCCCACCTGCATCCCGCGCACCGGCGACCACCAGTCGAAGCTGACGCTGATGAGCGAGTCGCTGCGCAACGACGGCCGCATCTGGGTGCCGAAGGCCAAGGGCGACGACCGCCCGCCGAACGAGATCCCCGAGGACGAGCGCGACTACTATCTGGAGCGCATCTACCCGTCCTTCGGCAACCTGGTGCCGCGTGACATCGCCTCCCGCGCCGCGAAGAACGTCTGCGACGAGGGGCGGGGCGTCGGCCCCGGCGGGCAGGGTGTCTACCTCGACTTCGCCGACGCCATCGAGCGCATGGGCCGGGGGGCCGTCGAGGCCAAGTACGGCAACCTCTTCGACATGTACCAGCGGATCACCGACGAGGATCCGTACCGGGTGCCCATGCGGATCTACCCCGCCGTGCACTACACGATGGGCGGCCTGTGGGTCGACTACGACCTCCAGACCACCGTCCCCGGCCTGTTCGCGATCGGCGAGGCCAACTTCTCCGACCACGGGGCCAACCGGCTCGGCGCCTCCGCGCTGATGCAGGGACTGGCCGACGGCTACTTCGTGCTCCCGGCGACCATCAACGACTACCTCGCCCGCAACCCGCTGGGGGACCGGGTCGACGCCGGTCACCCGGTCGTCCAGGAAGTGCTGGCCGAGACCGAGGACCGGCTCAACCTGCTGCTGTCCGTCGACGGCGACCGCACGCCCGACTCCTTCCACCGCGAGGTCGGCGAGCTCATGTGGGAGTTCTGCGGCATGGCCCGCACCGACTCGGGGCTGCGCAAGGCGCTGGAGCGCATCCCGCAGATCCGTGAGGAGTTCTGGCGGCGCGTCAAGGTCCCCGGCACCGGCGAGGAGTTCAACCAGTCGCTGGAGAAGGCCAACCGCGTCGTCGACTACCTGGAGCTGGCCGAGCTGATGTGTCTCGACGCGCTGCACCGCCGCGAGTCCTGCGGCGGCCACTTCCGCGAGGAGTCCCAGACGCCCGACGGCGAGGCCGACCGGAAGGACGAGGAGTTCGCGTACGCGGCCGCCTGGGAGTTCACGGGCACCGGCGAGGCTCCGGCCCTGCACAAGGAAGACCTGGTCTTCGAGTACGTCCACCCCACCCAGCGGAGCTACGCATGAAGCTCACCCTGCGCGTCTGGCGGCAGAAGAACGCCGACGCCGAAGGCACCATGTCCACGTACGAGGTGGACGGCATCTCGTCCGACATGTCCTTCCTGGAGATGCTCGACACCCTCAACGAGGAGCTCATCCTCAAGGGCGAGGACCCTGTCGCCTTCGACCACGACTGCCGCGAGGGCATCTGCGGCGCGTGCTCGCTCGTGATCAACGGCGACGCGCACGGGCCCGAGCGGACGACCACCTGCCAGCTGCACATGAGGTCCTTCGAGGACGGCGACACGATCGACATCGAGCCGTGGAGGGCGTCCGCGTTCCCGGTGATCAAGGACCTGGTCGTCGACCGTTCGGCGTTCGACCGGATCATCCAGGCCGGCGGGTACATCACCGCGCCGACCGGTGCGGCTCCCGAGGCACATGCCACGCCGGTGCCGAAGCCGGACGCCGACTTCGCCTTCGAACACGCCGAGTGCATCGGATGCGGTGCGTGTGTCGCCGCGTGCCCGAACGGGGCGGCGATGCTGTTCACGTCCGCCAAGGTCAACCACCTGAACGTGCTGCCGCAGGGCGCGCCCGAGCGTGAGACGCGGGTGCTGGACATGGTGGCGCAGATGGACGAGGAGGGCTTCGGCGGATGCACTCTCACGGGAGAGTGCGCCACGGCGTGCCCCAAGGGCATTCCGCTCATGTCCATCACCGGCATGAACAAGGAGTGGCTGCGGGCCACGCGGAAGGTGAGCAAGCGGTAGGTCCGGGCAGGTAGAAGCGTTCGCCGTCTGGTGCGGACGGGCGGGGCCGGTCGGTGCTCACCGGCCCCGTCTCGCCTTTCCGGGCCCCAGGCATTCAACATCCCGGCATCCACGCTCCCGGCACTGGTCACGCGAAGGTCAGGCGGCATGGGCACAACAGTGACGGCGGCACCGCTCGCCGCCCCCGGCCCGTGACCAGGAGAGAGCCATGACCGGCGTACTGACCGTCGACCGCCCCGCGCAGCCCACGGCCCCCACCCGCTACACCGTCGCCCTCGCCCGGACCGAGGAGGACGTGCGTGCCGCGCAGCGGCTGCGGCACGACGTCTTCGCCGGGGAGCTGGGCGCCCTGCTGGCCGGCCCGCAACCGGGGCTGGACGTCGACCCGTTCGACGCGTACTGCGACCACCTGCTCGTCCGTGAGGAGACGACCGGCCAAGTCGTCGGCACCTACCGGCTGCTGCCGCCGGAGCGCGCGGCGGTCGCCGGACGCCTGTACTCCGAGAGCGAGTTCGACCTGAGCTCCCTCGCCGGGATCCGGCCGGAGCTCGTCGAGGTCGGCCGCTCCTGCGTGCACCCCGACCACCGCGACGGCGCGGTCATCAGCCTCATCTGGGCCGGTATCGCCCGCTACATGGTCGAACGGGGCCACGAGTGGCTCGCCGGCTGCTGCTCCGTCCCGCTCGCCGACGGCGGAGCCCTGGCCTCCGCCACCTGGGACCGGGTGAGCGCCAAGCACCTGTCTCCGCAGGAGTACCGCGTGCGGCCGCTGCTGCCGTGGGTCCCGGGCCCGGCGCCCGCCGCCCGCGTCGAACTGCCCGCCCTGCTGCGCGGCTACCTGCGCCTCGGTGCCTGGGTGTGCGGCGAACCGGCCCACGACCCGGACTTCGGCGTCGCCGACCTGTACGTGCTGCTGCCGATGAGCCGGATCAACGCGCGCTACCTGCGGCACTTCCTGTCCCTCGTCCCCGCCTGATGAGTGCCTGGCTGCCCACCGCGCCCTGCACACCGCGGGCCTGTGTCGAGGCGCCGGCGGGGGCGACGGCGCGTGCCGTGCCGCGTGCCCTGCTGCGGCTCACCGGGGTCGTCCTGCTGCTGCTCGCGGGGATCCTGCTGTCGCCGCTCGGCGCTCGGATACCGGCGTCCCTGATCCGGCGGTGGTGCCGGTGGATCGTGCGGGCCGCAGGGGTCCGGGTCCGCATCACCGGCGCCGCCGCCCCCACCGGCGGACTGCTGCTGGTCGCCAACCACATCTCCTGGCTGGACGTGCCGCTGCTCGCCGCCGTACGCCCCGCGCGGATGCTGGCCAAGAGCGAGGTACGGCGGTGGCCCGTCGCCGGGCCGCTGACCGCCCGCGGCGCCCTGTTCATCGACCGGGACCGGCTGCGGACCCTCCCGGACACAGTCGCCCGTATCGCCCGGGCCTTGAGCGAGGGCGCCGCCGTCGCGGCCTTCCCCGAGGGCAGCACCTGGTGCGGCCGGGCCCAGGGCACCTTCCGCCGGGCCGTCTTCCAGGCCGCCCTCGACGCCGGGGTGCCGGTCCAGCCGGTCCGGATCCGCTACCGGCTCACCGGCGGAACCACCACCACCGCCCCCGCGTTCGTCGGCGACGACACCCTGCTCGCCTCCCTGTGGCGGGTGGCGACGGCCCGCGGCCTGGTCGCGGAGGTCGAGATTCGCGCCCCCATCGCCCCGGGCACCCACTCCGACCGCCGCTCCCTGGCCCATGCCGCCCAACCCCAGGAGACGGCGGCGCCGGCGTGGACGCACACGGTGCTGGTGGCGTAGGGCGTGCCGAGGTTGTTCCCCTTGGGCCGCCGCGTGGGGCTGGTTCGTTCCCCGACCGGCCTCAGCCGGCCCCGGACAGCGTGCGGGCGAGATACGGCGCCGTCCTGCTCTGCCCGGACCGTGCCACCTCCGCCGGCGGTCCCGCTGCCACGATCCGGCCGCCCGCGTCGCCGCCGCCCGGGCCGAGGTCGATGACCCAGTCCGCGCCCGCGACGACGGACATGTCGTGCTCGACGACGATCACCGTGTGCCCGGCGTCGACGAGGCCGTGCAACTGGCGCATCAGGACGTCCACGTCGGCCGGGTGGAGGCCGGTCGTGGGCTCGTCGAGGAGGTAGAGCGTGTGGCCGCGCCGGCCACGCTGGAGTTCGCTCGCCAGCTTGATGCGCTGGGCCTCGCCACCGGAGAGCTCGGTCGCGGGCTGGCCGAGGCGGAGGTAGCCCAGGCCCACGTCGAGCAGCGTGCCGAGGCTGCGGGCGACGGCCGGGGTGTCCGCGAAGAACTCCGCCGCGCTCTCCACCGTCAGGTCCAGCACCTGCGCGATGTTCCGCCCCCGGTACGTCACCTCCAGCGTCCGAGGGTTGTACCGGGCCCCGCCGCAGTCCGGGCAGGGCGCGTACGTGCTCGGCAGGAACAGCAGCTCCACGCTGACGAACCCCTCACCCTGGCAGGTCTCGCAGCGCCCGCCCGCCACATTGAAGGAGAACCGGCCGACGCCGAAGCCCCGCGCGCGTGCCCCGTCGGTCGCCGCGAACACCTTGCGTACGACGTCGAAGAGGCCGGTGTAGGTGGCGAGGTTCGAGCGCGGGGTACGTCCGATCGGCTTCTGATCGACCGAGACCAGGCGGCCCACTCCGGCCGTGTCCTGCGTGATCTCCCCGATGAGCGAGGACTTGCCGGAGCCGGACACCCCGGTGACCGCGGTGAACGCCCCGAGCGGGAACTCGGCGGTCACTTCGCGCAGGTTGTGCCGGGTGACCGGCCCGGTCTTCAGCCACCCGCTCGGTTCGCGCACCTCGCGTGCGGGGGCGGGGGAGTCGTCGAAGAGGTGGCGGGCCGTCGCCGACTCCTCGACGGCCGCCAGCCCGGCCACCGGGCCGCTGTGCAGCACCCGCCCGCCGTGCTCGCCCGCGTACGGACCTACGTCGACCAGCCAGTCGGCCCCGCGGACCACATCGAGGTGGTGCTCCACCACGAACACCGAGTTCCCGGCCGCCTTCAGCCGCTCCAGCACGACGAGCAGCGCCTCGGTGTCCGCCGGGTGCAGCCCCGCCGACGGCTCGTCGAGGACGTAGACGACACCGAACAGGCCGGAGCGCAGCTGCGTGGCGAGGCGCAGGCGTTGCAGTTCGCCCGCGGAGAGAGTGGGGGTGGACCGGTCGAGGCTGAGGTAGCCGAGGCCGAGTTCGACGATCGGCGCGATACGGGACGTGAGGTCGTCGGTGAGGACCCGGGCGGTCTCCGACGTCGCGTCGAGACCGGCGGCCAGCTCCACCAGCGGCAACGCCGCCAGCTCGGCGATGGTCCGGCCGCCGAACGTCACCGCGAGCGCCTCGGGCCGCAGCCGGCTGCCACCGCACGCCGGGCAGGGCGTGCTGGTGAGGAACCGCTCGGCCTTCGCCCGCAGCGCCGGGCTCTTGGAGTCCGAGAACGTCTTCATCACGTACCGCCGGGCGCTCATGTACGTGCCCTGGTACGGCCGCTGGATCCGGTCCGCGTCCCGCACGGGGTGCACGGTGACCACCGGCTGCTCGTCCGTGAACAGGATCCACTCACGCTCGTCGGCGGGCAGCTCCCGCCACGGCCGGTCCACGTCGTACCCGAGGGCGTCGAGGACGTCCCGCAGGTTCTTGCCCTGCCAGGCGCCCGGCCACGCGGCGATCGCGCCCTCGCGGATCGACAGCGACGGGTCGGGGACCAGCAACTCCTCGCTCGTACGGTGGACCCGGCCGAGCCCGTGGCACTCCGGGCAGGCCCCGGCCGCCGTGTTGGGCGAGAAGGCGTCGGAGTCGAGGCGCTCGGCACCGGGCGGATAGGTGCCGGCCCGGGAGAACAGCATGCGCAGCGAGTTCGAGAGGTTGGTGACGGTGCCGACCGAGGAGCGCGAGGTGGGAGCAGCACGGCGCTGCTGGAGCGAGACCGCCGGCGGCAGACCGCGGATCTCCCCGACCTTGGGCGCGCCCACCTGGTGGATCAGCCGGCGCGCGTACGGTGCGACGGACTCGAAGTAGCGCCGCTGCGCCTCCGCGTAGATCGTGCCGAACGCCAGCGACGACTTGCCCGAGCCGGACACGCCGGTGAACACGGCCAGCACGTCCCGCGGAATGTCGACGTCGACGCCCTTGAGGTTGTGCTCGCGGGCACCGCGGACACGGACGTACGGATCGTGAGGGTCGTGGGGGCCATGGGGGTCGTGCATGGGCAACGACTCTAACCGGAGGTGATCGCGGCCAGCCGCCGGTAGGAGTCCAGCAGCGCCTCGCGGTCGTACGTGCTGGTGGTGACCAGGACCTCCTGCGCCCCCGTCTCCTTCAGCACCGTCTCCAGCTCGTGCGCGACCTGCTCCTCGGTGCCGGCGATCTGGCCCGTGAGGCCGGACTCGTAGAAGCCGCGTTCCTTGCCGGTCATGGTGAGCGCCTCGACGCGCTCGGCGGGCGGCAGGGGCGGGAAGGTGCCGTGCGTGCGGGAGTACGCCATCGCCCAGGCCTCCGGGACGAGCAGCCGCCGGGCCTCCTCGGGGGTCCCGGCCACCGCGACCGTGCCGGAGACGACCACGTACGGTTCGCTCGCCCAGGGCGAGGGGCGGAAGTGCTCGCGGTAGTGATCGATGCCGCGCCGCATCTTCTCCCGGTTCCTGAAGTCGCCGATGACCATGGGCAGACCCGCCCGGGCCGCGATGCCGGCGCCCTCACCCATGGCCAGGACGAACGGCGGCACGGTCAGTCCCTCCGCGGGGCGGGCGTGCACTCCCGTCGGGGAGGTGCCCCGGAACCAGCCGAGCAGCTCCCGCAGCTGGGTCTCGAAGTCCTCGGCGTCCTCCTTGTCACGGCCCAGGGCCCTGCGCACCCCGTCCGTGAAGCCCACGGACCGTCCCAGACCCATGTCGATCCGCCCGGGGAACAGCGACTCCAGCACCCCGAACTGCTCGGCCACGACCAGCGGCCGGTGGTTGGGCAGCATCACCCCGCCGGTGCCGACCCGGATCGTCCGCGTCGCGGCGGCGACGGCGGCCGCCAGCACGGTCGGTGCGGAACCGGCGACCCCGGGCACCCCGTGATGCTCCGAGACCCACAGCCTGTGGTACCCGAGCCTCTCCAGCTCCCCGGCCAGCCGCACGGTGTCGCGCAGTGCCTCGGGATGCGTGTGCCCCTCGCGGGTGCGGGACCGGTCGAGGACGGAGAAACGGGTGGAGGCGATCGAGGAACTCACACCGGGTTCAACGCGCGGCGGATCGTGGCATTCCCGCCGGTGCCGCCGCGCCGAAAACCCGGTGACCGCGTCCCCGCACGTCAGGACAATGGACCGGCACGGCCCGGCACCGCCGGGTACAGCGCGTGAAGAGGGGGGGACCGGCCATGGCCGTGGCGAACATCCTGCTGTCCGGCATCGTCGGCTCGACCGCGTACGGCCTGGCCCGTCAGGGCTCGGACATCGACCGCCTCGGTGTGTTCGCCGCGCCCACCGAGGCTCTGCACGGGCTCCACACGCCGAAGGAGTCCCACGTCACCACGGCACCGGACCGCACCCTGCACGAGGCCGCCAAGTGGTGCCGGCTCGCCCTCGGCGGCAATCCGACCGCCATGGAACTGGTGTGGCTCCCGGACGAGCTGTACGAGGTGCGTACCCCGCTGGGCGACGAACTGATCGGCATACGTACGTCGTTCCTGTGCGCGAAGCGCGTCCGGGACGCCTATCTCGGCTACGCCACCCAGCAGTTCCGCCGGCTCGAGAACCGCGGCGACGGCTCGTTCTCGGCGGACACCCGCAAGCGCACCGCGAAGCACGCCCGGCACCTGAAGCGGCTGTGCCACCAGGGCCTGTCGCTGTACTCAACCGGCCGACTGGAGATCCGCGTCGAGGACCCCGATGAGTACCACGCCTTCGGTGAGCGCGTCGCCGCCGACCCGGCGGCCGCGCTGCCCCTGCTCAGGCACTACGAGGACGCCTTCGACGAGACGTCCACCGTGCTGCCCGAGCGGCCCGGCGAGGCGGCCGTCGAGGCGTGGCTGCACCGGGTCCGCCGCCTCTTCTACACCGCGGAGACCGCCACGTCGTGCTCGTGCTCGCAGGCCTCGTCGATGCCGTAGGTGTCCCAGGCGGGGAACGGGTCGTCCGCCGGTACGGGCTCGCCGGGTGCCATCAGGCAGCCGGTCAGGGCGGAGTGCAGGGCCGGGGCGTCCAGCCCGGTGCCGATGAACACCAGCTCCTGCGCGAACGGGGTGTCTCCGTCCCGGGCCGCGGAGGGCTCGAAGCGGGCGACGGAGCCGGCCTGTGACCACAGGCCCGTCACCCGCGGGCGGCTCGCCAGGGTGAAGAAGCCCTTGGAGCGCAGGATCCGCCCGTACGTCCCGGTGTCCGCTTCCTCCGTGACGAACGTCCACAACCGCCCGGGATGGAAGGGGAGTTCGGACCGGAAGACGGTGGAGGAGATGCCGTACTCCTCGGTCTCGGGCACGTGGTCGCCGTTGAGTTCCCGGACCCAGCCCGGTGCCTGCTGGGCGCGTTCCAGGTCGAACAACCGGGTGCCGAGCACCTGGCGGAGGTCCACCCGGCCGTGCGTCGCCGGGACCAGCCGGGCGACCGGGTTCAGCCGGGTCAGGGCCGCCCGGAGGCGGGCCGCCGTCTCCTCGTCGACCAGGTCGAGCTTGTTGAGGACCAGGACGTCGGCGAACTCCACCTGGTCGACGAGCAGATCGCTGACCGTGCGCTCGTCGTCCTCGTAGGGGGCGAGACCCCGCTCGGCGAGGTCGTCGCCGCTGTCCAGCTCGGCGAGGAAGTTGGCCGCGTCCACGACCGTGACCATGGTGTCCAGCAGGGCCACGTCGTCGAGGGTGGCGCCGTCGTCACGGGCGAAGGCGAAGGTGGCCGCGACGGGCATCGGCTCGGAGATCCCGGACGACTCGATGAGGAGATGGTCGAACCGGCCCTCGCGGGCCAGCCGGTCCACCTCTTCCAGGAGGTCGTCGCGGAGCGTGCAGCAGATGCAGCCGTTGGTCATCTCGACCAGGCGTTCCTCGGTCCGCGACAGGGCGGCCTCGCCGCCGCGCACCAGGGCCGCGTCGATGTTGACCTCGCTCATGTCGTTGACGATGACGGCGACGCGCAGCCCCTCGCGATTGCCGAGGACATGGTTGAGCAGGGTGGTCTTGCCCGCCCCCAGGAATCCGGAGAGGACGGTGACGGGCAGCCGTTCCAGCGACACGGCGTCAGCCCTCGGGGCGCAGCAGCCCGCGCTCGTAGGCCTTGACCAGGTTCTGCGGTACGAGGTGACGGACGCCGTCGACGGTGACCGGGACCAGCGTCGGCGTGGCGGCCTTCCACTGGGCGCGGCGGTGGCGGGTGTTGCTGCGGGACATCTTCCGCTTCGGGACAGCCATGGGACTCCTCCTCGGTGGACAGGCACCGAGGACGCTACATGAAAATGGAACCCATTAACAATTCGCGTCCCCGGTGCCCGGACACCGATGTCCCGGTGGTGCGTCAGTCGCCGGCGCCCACGAGCATCCGCACCTCGAACTCCTCGTGTGCGGTGGCGTCCTCCGCCGGGCCCTTGTCCAGCACCGTGCCGAGCCAGCCCAGCAGGAAGCCCAGCGGGATGGAGACGATGCCGGGGTTCTGGAGCGGGAACCAGGCGAAGTCGGCCTCGGGGTAGAACGAGGCCGGGGCGGAGGAGACGACGGGGGAGAACACGGCGAGCAGGACGGAGCTGGCCAGACCGCCGTAGAGGCTGAGCAGCGCTCCCTTCGCCGTGAAGCGGCGCCAGAAGAGGGTGTAGATGATCGTCGGCAGGATCGCGGAGGCGGCGATGGCGAAGGCCAGGAACGCCAGCGTCGCCGTGTTCGCCCCCCAGGCGACGAGGGCCAGCAGGATGCCGAGGATGCCGATGACCGCCCCGGACAGCCGGGCGACGGTCAGCTCCTCCGTCTCGCTCGCCCGGCCCTTGCGGATCACCTCGCTGTACAGGTCGTGCGCGAGGGACGAGGCCGCGGCCAGGGTCAGGCCCACCGCCACGGCGAGCAGGGTCAGATACGCCAGGCAGGTCAGCAGCGCGGTGAGGACGCTGCCGCCCAGCTCGTGCGCGAGCAGCAGGACCGAGGCGTTGCCGGTGCGGTCCGTGCTCTCGATGGCGTCCCGGCCGAGGAGCGCGGTGGCGCCGAGGCCGAGGATGCCGGCCCCGAAGCAGACCGCGCCGACCAGGCCGATGGCCCACACCACGGAGCGGCGCAGGACGCTGCTGCTGCGCGGGGCGAGCAGCCGCATCAGCACGTGCGGCAGGGCGGCGAGGCCGAGGACGATGGCCAGTTCGAGGCTGAGGAAGTCCAGCTTGTTGCTGACGGTGCCGCCGTAGCGCAGCCCGGGTTCGAGGAAGGTCAAGCCGGTTCCGCTGCGGTCGGCGGCCCTCTCGAGCAGCGCGTTGGGGTTCCAGTCGAAGTGGTACAGCACCCATCCCGCGGTGAACAGCACGCCCGCGATCAGCATCACGGCCTTGATGATCTGGATGACCGTCGCCCCGGGCATGCCCCCGAGGGAGGCGTACAGGATCACGAAGGTACCGATCACGGCCACGCACAGGGTGCGGGTGGTGGCGCTCGGCGCGCCGGTGAACTGTGTCAGCAGGGCGACACTGCCGACGAGTTGGGCCACCAGGTAGAGGGTCGTGATGGCCAGGATGCAGACGGCCAGCGCCACGCGCACCGGCCGCTGCTGCCGGGGCAGGCGCAGCGCCACCGTGTCGCCCAGGGTGAACTTCCCGGTGCGTTGCAGGGGTTCGGCGATCAGCAGCAGCACCATCATCCAGGCGACGGTGGTGCCGCCGAGATACATCAGTCCGTCGTACCCGGTCAGGGCGACCAGTCCGGTGCTGCCCAGCAGGGTGGCGGCGGACAGGTAGTCGCCGCACATGGCGAGGCCGTTGCGCAACGGCGACATGGTGCGGTTGCCGAGGTAGAACTCGCTGATCTCGTCGCGCTGAGGCGCCGTCAGCAGTGCCGTGAACAGGGTGATCACGACCACGGTCAGGAACAGTACGAACGTCAGCTGGAGACTGCTGTCGTCGATGGCGGCGATCGTCACCACGTGCGGAACCCCTTCGCGCCGTGCTGGGCGGGCTGCCCGGCCCCTCGGGGCGGCGCCGACGGGCGGGTGCGGCGGTTCTCGTTCTCGTACTGCCGGGACCGCAGGCCGCGGGCGAGCGGATCGACCCGGGTGCGCATGTGCCGGACGTAGCACCACGCGGTCACACCCATGATGACGAACTGCCCGAGACCGAGGCTCAGTCCGATCGTGAGGTGGCCGAACAGCGGCTGGTTCATCACCGCGGGCACAAAACTCGACAACAGCACATACAGCAGGAATCCGCCGACGGACAGGATCGTCGCCCGGGTGCCGAACCGGCGCTGCGCGCGACGCAGAGAGTGGAATTCGGGATGGTCGGATATGCGAGACGGCGGAGCGTGTTCGATGTGCGGAAGCGGGAATGTGGGAGTGTCATCCCGTCGCGGTGGAAATTCGGGCACAGGCGCACCTTCTTCGCTGCTACGTGCCCCGCACTCGACCCCTTCGAGTCAGTGGTCTCGTCCGGTTTTCGAGCAGGGTGGAGGGATGCCGGACGCACTGTGGGGGTGCGGGCTCTGTGGGGGTCTCGTGAAACCGAAAACTCGCTGTTCGGATTCACGCGGACGGCCTCGGGGTTCTGTGTGGAGATCCCCGATCAGCCCCGGCCACGGGTGGTGGCGAGGCTGAATGCGGAGTATGTCAGTGCGACGCTTGAGCCATCAACTGTGCGGTTCAATTGACCTCAGAGCATGGCTGGTTCACGCCACGGTCGAAGGATTGGTGATAGTGGGACGGCCTGCGGGAAAGGGACGGCCGGCGGTCAGCGAATAGTACGGACCATCAGAAGCGGGCGCCGACGGCGACGCCGGACCGGGGGACGAGGAACGCCGGCGCCTTCGGCAGCGAGCCGTCCGCCGCCCGGGGGCCGGTGAGCGGGCCCGGGTCGGTGCTCAGTACCGAGGCGGCGTCCCAGGTTCCGCCGAGGTTCCAGGAGTTTCCGTCGGTGACGGTCCCGGACCCGACGGCCGCCGGGCGCTGGTCCGTGACGGACAGGTTGCCGGTGAGCCTGGCGGTTCCGGCCGGGACGTCGGCGTCGAAACCCGTACCGGCGTTGCCGTACGTGGAGTTGCGGCTCAGGGTGAGGGAGCCCGGGTTGCCGTTGTCGGTGAAGCCGTGCTTGGCGTTCTTGAACGAGACGCTGCCCCGGACCGTGTGGGCCACGGCCGGGGCCGGGCTGCCCCCGCCGAGTTTGAAGCCGTTCCCGTCGCCCGCGAAGTCGGGGAAGTTCCAGCGGTTGAAGCCGTTGCCGTACGCGACCGTGTTCTCGATCGTGATCGGTGAGGTGAACTTCCAGGCGTCGAAGCCGTCGTCGACGTTGTTCCACAGCCGGGCGCCGCGCACCACGTTGCCCGAACCGCTGCCCTCCTTGATGGCCAGGCCGTCGGCGCTCTCGCCGTTCTTGCGGGGGTCGCGGTTGCCGTGACTGTCCAGGTTCAGGATCTGGTTGCCGCTGGAGGCGCCCTGGAGCTGGAAGCCGGACTCGTAGTTGTCGTGCGTGCTCAGGCGCGCGAAGACGTTGCTGTCGCAGCCGTCGCAGTACACGCCGTACGGGCCGTTGACGATCTCCAGACCCGAGATCCGCCAGTGCGACGCCTCCATGTGGACCGCGCCGCGCTCGGCACGCGGGATGCTGCCGCCGACCGGGGTGTGGCTGGCGGGCAGTTTCTCCCCGTCGACGACCACGCGCTCGCCCTGGTGGGGGGAGAGGGTGATGGGCTGGGACGCGGTCCCCGAGGTGGTGATGGTGATGTTGTCGCTGAGTGCGTACGTCCCGCCGCGCACGCTGATGGTGTCACCGGGCCGCGCCAGGTCCACCGCCCGCTGGATGGTCCTCAGCGGCCGGGCGAGCGTGCCGGGGGCGGAGTCGTCCCCGTTCGGCGCCACGACCAGCGTCGCGCCGGCGGCGGCCGCCGACCCGGCCGGCCCGGCCAGCGCCATGACCATCGCGGCCCCCGTCATCGCCACCGACCAGATCTTTGCGTTGCGCATACGGCCTCCTGCCTGTGTCTGTGCCTATGCCTGTGTGGGTGTCGCAGAGCAGTGGCCGCCCGGGGGGTGAAGGTTGCCGGGGCCCGGTGGTGGAGTCGCCGTCGTGTGTCCCGGCGTTCTCGTGGTCTGGGGCGCGGTGGTGGACTGGCCGGCGCGTGCCTGAGCGTTCCTGCGGGCCGGGGCCCGTCAGTGGACTCGCCGCCACGCGCCCCCGGGGAGGGCGGCCGGCGTGCCCGGGGCAGACGACGGGAACCGCCGGACGGCCTAGGGTGGGCAGCGTGAACGACGACCGCAGCAAGGCCCCGCTGGCCGTGTTCGACCTGGACAACACCCTCGCCGACACCGCGCACCGGCAGCGGTTCCTGGAGCGCAGGCCGCGGGACTGGGACGGCTTCTTCTCGGCGGCGCCGCAGGACCCGCCGCTCCCGGAGGGCATCGCGCTGGTCAAGGAGAGCGTGCGGGAGTGCGAGATCGTCTACCTCACCGGGCGGCCCGAGCGCTGCCGGCGCGACACGCTCGACTGGCTCGCCGCGCAGGAGCTGCCCGAGGGGCGGGTGTACATGCGGCGCGACGCCGATCGCCGGCCCGCCCGGTTCACCAAGCTGGAGATCCTGCGGCGGCTCGCCCGCACGCGCGAGATCCGCGTCCTCGTGGACGACGACGAACTGGTCTGCGAGGACGCCCGGCGCGCCGGCTTCACCGTCGTACGGGCCGACTGGGCGGCCAGGTCCGCCGAGCTGAAGGTGGCGCAGGAGCGGGAAGGGCGCACCTGAGAGCACGAGTTGGCGGAGCGTTTACCTCCGGCGGGTATCTCCTTGCCCAGGAACCAGGAACCAGGCCGCCCCGGCGCACTCGTGCCCGGACAGCGGACAGTGGACATACGGGGGATGCCATGAAGGGACGTCGTAGGGGCGCGCTCGCGGCAGCCGCGCTCGTCGGCGCCGTGCTGCTCACCGGCTGTGCGAAGCCCGACCGGAGCGAGATCGTCACCTGGACCGACGAACACGGCCGGGCCTGCACGGGCGTGGCGATCGTCGACTCGGAGGACGGCGACCGGGAGGTGAGCAGCATCGACTGCGACTACCCGCCCGAGGGCGAGCGGCCGGGCCGTTCCACCTCGGCGCCCCTGCCGGACTGAGCCGGCCGTTCGAAGGACGCCCGACTGCCGGCTACTCGGACTCCTCCAGCCGGAAGCCCACCTTGAGTCCCACCTGCCAGTGCGCGATCTGCCCGTCCTCGAGCTGGCCGCGCACCTGGGTCACCTCGAACCAGTCCAGGTTGCGCAGGGTCGCCGATGCCCGGCCGATGCCGTTGCGGATGGCCTGGTCGACGCCGTCGGGGGAGGTGCCGACGATCTCCGTGACCCGGTAGGTGTGGTTCGACATGCCGCTGCTCCTGATTCTGTGACGGATGTGCCGCGCGTCACTCCACCGTGCCCCAAACGGCGGCGAAGCGCGAGACGTCGTCTCTCGCCCGCCGCCGTCCAGGGGGCCGGGGGTGTCAGCGGGCCATGCTCAGCGACAGTGCGAACCGGCCTGCCTCGTCCGTCCACCAGTGGGTCAGGTCCAGCCCCGCCGCGAACAGTTCCGCGCGCACACCCTCCTGCCGGAACTTCGCCGACACCTCGGTGCGCAGCTCCTCGCCCGCCGCGAAGTCGACGGCGAGACCGAGCGCCGGCACCTTCACGGTCTGCGCCGTACGGGAGCGCAGCCGCATCTCGATCCACTCGTGCTCGGCGTCCCACACGGCCACGTGGTCGAACGCGGCGGGCTCGAAGTCGGCGCCGAGTTCGCGGTCGATCACGGTGAGCACGTTCTTGTTGAACGCGGCCGTCACCCCGGCCGCGTCGTCGTACGCCCGGACCAGCACCTCCTCGTCCTTGACCAGGTCCGTGCCCAGCAGCAGGGCGTCACCCGGCGCGAGCAGGGCCCGCACGGACGCCAGGAACGCGGCGCGCTCGGCGGGCAGCAGGTTGCCGATCGTGCCGCCGAGGAACGCCACCAGCCGGGGCCCCGGAGTGCCGGGCAGTGTCAGTTCCGCGGTGAAGTCGGCGATCAGCGCGTGCACGTCGAGCCCCGGCCGCTCGGCGGCGAGCGCCTGCCCGGCCTGGGTGAGGGCGCTCTCGCTGACGTCGACGGGGACGTAGGTGTGCAGCTCCGTCAGGGCGTCGAGCAGATGCCGCGTCTTCTCCGAGGAGCCGGAGCCGAGCTCGACCAGGGTGCGGGCCCGGGTCGCCGCGGCGATGTCGCCGGAACGGGCGAGGAGGATCTCCCGTTCGGCGCGCGTCGGGTAGTACTCGGGCAGCTCGGTGATCTTCTCGAAGAGGTCGCTGCCGTGCGCGTCGTAGAACCACTTCGGCGGCAGCGTCTTGGGACGGCCGGTCAGACCCCGGTGGACGTCGGCGCGCAGCGCGGCGTCCGTGGCGTCCTCGGGCAGTGTGCGGGTGAGACGGAACGGGCTCACGTACGGGGCTCCTCGGGGAGTGCGGGCACGAAGGCGTCGGTCGGCTCCTTGAGCGGCGTGAGCAGCACGTCCGTGCGGCTCGCCGCGAGCAGGGTGCGGTCGGGCACCTCCCGCCAGTGCGGATCGTCGTCGTAGGGCTCGGAGGCCACGACGGTGCCGCCGCCGGGCCGGGTGAGATACCAGAGGGTGTCGCCCCAGGCGGTGGCGGTGACGGTGTCGCCGTCGGTGAGCAGGAGGTTGAGCCGGGAACCGGGGGCCGCGGCGGCGACCTCCAGGACCGTGTCGGCCAGCGCCTGGCCCTGCTCGTCGCCGTTCCTCAGCCGGGCCAGGACCAGGGCCCACACGAGCGCCGAGTCGTTGCGGGCCTCCAGGGACAGCAAATCCTCCGGCGGCAGGCTGCGGGACACCGGCGCGAGCGAGCCGGGCCAGCCCTTGACCGCCCCGTTGTGGCTGAACAGCCAGGTCCCCGCGGCGAACGGCGCCGCCGCGGCCTCCGCGTCCGCGCCCGACAGCGTCGCGTCCCGCACCGCGGCGAGCAGCGCGGTGGACCGTACGACCCGGGCGAGATCGGCGAACGACAGGTCCGCCCAGATCGGCCCGGCCCGGCGGTAGCGGGCCGGCACCGGATCGCCCTCGGCGTACCAGCCGACGCCGAAGCCGTCGGCGTTGACCGTCCCGTACCGCTGCCGGCGGGGTGCCCAGGACTGCCGGTACAGGCTGTGCGGGGGTTCCACGAGGAGCCGGCCGAGCGGCTCGGCCGGTCCCACGTACGCCACATGACGGCACATCAGACGTCCTCCGAGCGGGCCGTGCGGAACCCGGAGAAGATCTGCCGCCGGATCGGGTAGTCCCAGTTGCGGAACGTGCCCCGGCAGGCCACCGCGTCCACGGCGAACGAACCGCCGCGCAGCACCTTGTGGTCGGACCCGAAGAAGACCTCCGAGTACTCCTTGTACGGGAACGCCCTGAACCCCGGATACGGCAGGAAGTCGCTCGCCGTCCACTCCCACACGTCACCGATCAACTGCCGTACGCCGAGCGGCGACTCGCCGGCCGGGTAGCTTCCGGCGGGCGCCGGACGCAGATGCCGCTGGCCGAGGTTGGCGTGCTCCGGGCCCGGGTCGGCGTCGCCCCACGGGTAGCGCATGGAGCGGTCGCCGGCCGGGTCGTACCGGGCCGCCTTCTCCCACTCGGCCTCCGTGGGCAGCCGGCGTCCCGCCCAGCGGGCGTAGGCGTCGGCCTCGTACCAGCACACGTGCAGCACCGGCTCGTCCGGCGGTACGACCTCGGTGACGCCGAAGCGCCGCCGCAGCCACTGCCTGCCGTCCCGCCGCCAGAACAGCGGGGCCGAGATGGAGTTCCGGCGGATGTGGGCCCAGCCGTCCGCCGTCCACCAGCGCGGGTCGTCGTAGCCGCCGTCCTCGATGAACGCCTGGTACGCGCCGTTCGTCACCGGTGTGGTGTCGATCCGGAAGGGCGCGACCTCGCGCCGGTGGGCGGGCCGTTCGTTGTCCAGGGCCCATGGCTCGTCCAAGGTGCCCATCGTGAAGGGGCCGCCGGGGACGAGGACTTCGGACGGGCCGGTGAACAGCGGCACCGGCTCCGGGTCGGGAGCGGTCAGCGCCTGCGGCCCCCGGCGGAGCTGATGGGTGATCAGCATGGTCTCGTCGTGCTGCTGTTCGTGCTGCGCGATCATCCCGAAGGCGAACCCGGCCTCCGTCAGCCGCGTCCCGTGGAACGCGGCCTTCTCCAGCACGTCCAGCGCGCGGCCCCGCACATCGGCCGCGTACGTGCGTGCCTCGGCGGGCGACAGCAGGGGCAGCTTCGGCCGCTCGGCCCGCGGGTGCTCGAAGGCGTCGTAGAGGCCGTCGATCTCGGGCCGTATCGCCTCGTGCCCGGCGACGGCCCGCAGCAGCCACTGCTCCTCCTGGTTGCCGATGTGCGCCAGGTCCCACACCAGCGGCGACATCAGCGGCGAGTGCTGCGCGGTCAGGTCGGGTTCCTCGACACAGCTCGTCAGCAAGGTGGTGCGGTCGCGGGCGACGACCAGCGAGGCGACCGCGCGCTCGCGGAGAACCTCCGGGTCGGCGGTATCGGCGTCGACAGCGGGGCTGGTGTCGGTCATGGGCGCAGGTCCTTCCCGTGGGCGCGACCGTCCGTGCCGCGCTGTCGGTCGAGCAGGTCGTCGGCGGGGCTGCGGCCCCGGACGACGTAGCGGTCCAGGTAGTCCGTGACGGCGTCCGTCACCTCGGGCGTGGCGCCGAGCCGGGGCAGGGCGTCCAGCGCGGCCGTGAAGCACGTGACGGCCACCTCGCGCAGCTCGGCGTCGGCCAGCCCGCTGCGGGCCGCGTCGAGCCACAGCGGGTTGTGCGGCGCGGGCAGCCCCAGCGTCCGCTCTGCCAGCGGTTTCACGGCCCGGTAGGCGGTCTCGGCGGTCTCCGGGTCGTCGAACAGCGCCGCCACCACGGCCAGCGGCACGATCCAGCCGTCGTCGCCGGGCTGCGCGTCGATCATGCGCAGTTCGAGGTGGCCGCGCGGCCTGACCGGCGGGAACAGCGTCGTGACGTGGTAGTCCAGATCCTCCCGCGTGGGCGGCCGGGGGACGCCCGTGCGGATCCACTCCCGGAAGGTGAGGCCCTCCGGGACGTCCCAGGGCGCGCCGTCGCGCCGTACGCACATCACGGGCGAGTCCAGCACGTGCCGGGACCAGGCGCCGCGCGGGTCGGCGTCGAGCGGCGGTCCGCCGGCCCGGCCGGGGCCGATCCGGGTCCACACGAGCTGCCGGGTGGACAGCCAGCCGGTCGGCCGGTGACCGGCGAGCGGGGAGTTGGCGAACGCGGCCACCAGGACCGGCCCCAGATGGTGGGCCAGCCACCAGCGTCGCACGTGACCGAGGGGCCCCGGCTCCTCGTGTCCGGCGTCCACGCACACCTGCACGGAGGCCGAGGTGCACATCATGGCGCGGCCGGAGGGGCCGGTGCGGTCGAGGCAGGCCTCCATGGCGTCGTAGCGCGGTTCGCGCAGGAACCGGCGGGGTTCGTGCCAGGGATCCTGGCCGAGGCCGACCAGCGTGAGGCCGTTGCCGCGCAGGACCGCGCGGACGGCGTCGAGGTCGGCGGAGACGGTGGCGATGACGTCCGTCAGTGAGGCGGCGGGGGGCGAGCTCAGCTCCAGCTGGCCGCCGGGCTCCACGGTGAGCGCCGACCTCAGGGACAGGGGCCGCAGTGCGGCGTAGGCCGCGTCGAGCCGTTCGGGTGTGACGGGGAGCTGTGGTGCGCGCAGCTCGTGGACGAGCCATTCCACCTCGACACCGAGGCGGCGCGGCGGGCCGGTCTTGAAGCAGATGCCGCGGACCAGGGCCTCGACCTCGGCTTCGGACAGGGCGGGGTGCGGCTCGGTACAGCCACCCGCCGGTGCGGTAGATGCATCGGACATGTCGGGATCCTCCTGAGATTCCACCATGCCACCGGTTCGGGCTCTTCGGCGGCCCGGGCCGGGATCACTCGTCCCACCCAAGTCGTTCGTCCCGCTCGGCACAAGGGGGCGAACCGGGGCGTTCCGGGGCGGTCATCCGGGGCGGCCGGACGTTTTCCGGCACTTTCCCTGGTGTTCTCCGGTGGCGAAAACCCCGTTGCACCGTCCGGTGGGGGCCGTGGTGCTCCGGGGAGCGGGACGCCTTGGGGAAGGCCTTCAGCTCCAGCCGTAGCGCTCCCGCAGCCGGTGCCTGACGAGGTTGAACCGCATACGGTCCAGGGCGCAGGCCTCCCGGCGCATGCCGTCCTCGTGCAGACGCAGGACCCGGTCCACGTCGACCCACGAGTCGCGGCCCGACCGGTCCCACGGGCCGCTGCCGATCGGCACCCACTCGCGATGGCCGTCGTGCCGCTTGCTGGACAACTGCACGGCGAGGAACGTCCCCGCCGGCTCGCGGGCGACCACGAGCACCGGGCGGTCCTTGCCGCGCCCGTCGTTCTCCTCGTAGGGCACCCACGTCCAGACGATCTCGCCGGGGTCGGGATCGCCGTCGTGCGCGGGCGAGTACTCGGTGCGCACCCAGCCCACCTCGCGCGGATCGGCCTGGACGGTGGCGGAGGGGCCGGAGCGGCCCGGGACGTTCTCATCGGTAAACGCGGTCACGGGGGCACCCTAGGGGGTGTCCGCATGGGCCCGAGGCATCCGCCCTGCTGGACCGGTACGGGGCCGCTCAGGCGGCAGTGGATCGCTCGGTGACCGGCGGCGCCGGCCACTTCTCGTGCCAGCGCAGCTCCGCCTCCAACTGCGCGGCCACCTGCACCAGCAGCGGTTCGCTGTTCGCCGGGCCCAGCAGCTGGGCCCCGACGGGCAGACCGTCCGCCGTGAAACCGGCGGGCACGTTGACGCCCGGCCAGCCCAGCACGTTCCACGGCCAGGCGTATGGACAGGCGGCGATCATCGCCCGGTCGGTGGCGAAACCGCTGAGCTCCAGCAGGGCGCCGATCCGGGGCGGGGGAGCGGCGGTGGTGGGCGCGAGGACGACGTCGTACGAGGTGAAGAACCCGCCGATACGGTGGTGCAGGACGCTCTCCGCCCGCCGGGCCGCCCGCAGCGGTGCCCCGCCGAGCAGCCGGCCCAGCCGGGCCGCCCCCAGGGTGCGCCGGTCCAGCAGCGCCGGGAAGGGCGCCTCGGCCACCCGCTCGGCGATCCCGGCGGTCGCGCGCGGCACGAAGGTCAGCCCGATCTGCCCGTACGGCGGGTCCGCCTCCTCGACCGTGTGCCCCAAGGCCGCCAGCCGGTCGGCGAGTTCGACGACCCGGGTCCGCACCTCCGGCAGGAGCCGGGCGGGAACCGCCGTGAACGGCGGCTTGAGGGCGAGCGCGATGCGCAGCCGCCCGGGGTCGCGGCCGACGGCCGCCGACGCGTCGACGGCCGGGGGCCGGTGCGGGTCCTGCGCGTGGTTGCCGCTCGCCGCGTCCAGCAGCAGGGCCGCGTCGGCGACCGTACGGGCCAGGGTGCCGTTGACGGTGATGCCCTGGAAGGACTCGCCGCGCGGCCAGGTGGACACGCGGCCGCGCTGCGGCTTGATGCCGACCAGATGGGTCCACGCGGCCGGGATCCGCACCGAGCCGGCGCCGTCCGAGCCGAGCGCGGCGGGCACCAGACCGGCGGCGACCGCGGCAGCCGAGCCGCCCGAGGAGCCGCCGGGCGTATGGGCCGTGCTCCACGGATTGCGGGTCGCGCCGAAGGCCGGCCCCTCGGTGAAGGGCCACTGCCCGAACTCGCAGGTGTTGGTCTTGCCGACGATCACGGCTCCGGCCGCACGCAGCCGCCGGACCGCCTCGCCGTCCTCGGGGACCGGCGGGAACTCCCCGCAGCAGCCGAAGGCGGTCGGCTCGCCGGCTACGTCCATGTCGTCCTTCACCGCCACGGGCACGCCGAGCAGCGGTTTGCTCACGCCCGCGGCCAGCTCCCGGTCGGCGGCCTCGGCCTCGGCGAGCGCCGCCTCGGCCCGGACGATCCGGAAGGCGTTGATACTGCCCTGCGCCGCCTCGATCCGCGCCAGCGTCCGCTCGACCAGCGCCAGGGACGTCACGTCCCCGGCGGCCAGCGCACGGGCGGTCTCCGCCAGGCCTGCGGCACGGTCGAGCGTCATACGGACACCTCCGGAAGCAGCTTCTCTACCGAACGGTAACGTCCGATGGCCGATGGTGGTACGCCGACCACAGGAGTGGACATTCACCCACCGGCCACATCTACCTCACTGGGCTCATCGGCTCCTGTTCAAACCATTGACGCCTCCCTGCCCCGCCCTTACTTTCTGATCCCCCACTCTGATCGAGTTGCCGAACCCTGTTCGGTATATCGACCCCTTGTGTCTCAGGGAGAGCCGCCCGTGACCTCACGCCCCGTCGCCCCGTCCCGCCGTACGCTGCTGCGCGCCCTGGCCGCCCTGCCCGCCTCCGCGGTGCTGCTGGGCGAGGCGCCCGGACTGCTCGGCGGTGCCCTGGCCGCCGCACCGCCGAACGGCTCCGCCACCCGGTACACGATCGTGCCGTTCCTCGACAGCGACGACGGTACGGTCAACGTCTACCAGTCGGACGACGCCACCGACTTCCGGCTGCTGCGCTCCTCCGCGTACACGCCGCCGGCGGGCCGGATCCGCGACGCGAGCGTCATCAGACATACCGACGGCTACTACTACGTCACCTACACCACGCGCACCTGGCAGGACACCAGCAGGACCATCGGCTTCGCCCGCAGCTCCGACCGCGTCAACTGGACGTTCCTGTACGACTACACCGTCCCCGTCGCCAACCTCTCCCGCGCCTGGGCGCCCGAGTGGTTCGTCGACAGCGACGGCAGCGTCAGCGTCATCGTGTCCTGCTCCACCACGAACGACGAGTGGATCTTCACGCCGTACCTGCTGAGGGCCACCAACTCGGCGCTGACGGCATGGAGTGCACCGGTGGCGCTCGCGGGCATCGGCGCCAACCACATCGACACGTTCATCGTGAAGACCGGCTCGACGTACCACGCCTTCCCGAAGAACGAGACGACGAAGTACATCGAGTACGCCACCGCCTCGAACCTCACCGGCCCGTACACGATCCGCAGGACGGGCGACTGGGCGGGCTGGGGCAGCTACCGCGAGGGCCCGGCGCTCGTGAGGCTCGACAACGGCGGCTGGCGCATCTTCTTCGACGGCTACGGCGACGGCACCTACTACTACAGCGACAGCCACGAAACCTTCGCCACCTGGACGGCACCGGCCGCGCTGCCCGGGATCTCCGGCACGGCACGGCACTTCACGGTCGTCAAGGAGACGGTCACGGGCGGACCGAGCCTGACCCGGAATACCACCCGCTCCTTCCGGTCCGCCAACTACTCGACCCGCTACTGGCAGCAGCAGTCCTCGCTCCTCAACCTGCCCGTGGTCAGCGGCTCCAGCACCACCGCCGAGAAGCAGGCCGCCACCTTCACGGTCGTCGCCGGCCTGGCCGACGGCAGCGGCTACTCCTTCCGCGACGCGGCCGGCAACTACCTGCGCCACTGGGACTTCCGCGCCCGCTTCGACCCGAACGACGGCACGAGCACGTTCGCCAAGGACGCCACGTTCATCCTCCGGACCGGCACGTCGCCGGGCTCCGTCCGCTTCGAGTCGTACAACTACCCCGGGTACTACCTGCGCCACTACGCCTACCAGCTCCGCGTGGAACGCCCGAACGGAACGGAGCTGTTCCGGCAGGACAGTTCGTTCGTGCCGGTGGCATCCTGGGTGTGACCTGCACCCCTGCTGACCTGGGCAATTGTGCTGGGGGTTGCGGAGTGATTCCCTCCAGTTCCCTGGTTTTCCCGGGAGTTCCCGGCCGAGTGTGCACTGGTTGTGCACTGGCACGAGCGGGGCGGGGTGCGCGATGAGATGGCGGTAGCAGGCCGTCAGGCGGCGGTCCGGGGTGGGCTGCGTTTTGGCTGACACCGTGAGTGAGTGCGGCCCAGCGTGCTCTCGTGGTGGCAGGGATCCCGGACCGATGCTGTGACGACCGTGTTGGGGGGTTGCAGCGTCCAGCGTGGGCACCGTTGCCGTCGGCTGTTCTCTCTCGAAGTAACCGGAGCAAGGACGCGGCGACGACATGCTCGTTACGCCCGATGCGCAGCATGCGACTCGGCAACTCTTCGCGACCAACCAGGTCCAGTGTTTGCCTTGTGCAAAGTCAATACTTGTCGAGGCATCTGAGGCACTGACTGCCCCTCGAGGCTGCGCCGATCGCGGATTACCTGGACGAGGCCGCGCAGGCGTTGTGGACCCGGCGAGGATGTGGCCGACTGTGGTCCACGATGCAGCCTGGCGCAGGGCCCGGTGCGGTGCGTGGGGTGCGGAGGGGAGCGCATGCGGAGGGGCGCGTTGGGATTCCACGCGCGGCCTGTTCATGGCCGGTCGTACCTGCCAACATCTTCATGTCAGTGTGGAGTTGGGGGGGCGCGTGGTGTCGGTGCAGAGCAATGATCAGCGGCTGCTGGAGCGTATCCTGGAGGACCAGCATCGCAAGCTGGCGCCGGACAAGAGCCGGGATGACTTCTTCACTTTCTTCGCCGCGGACAAGTCTCTGCAGGACTGGGATCTGGACAACGATGAGATCACGGACGGCATCGTCGACGGCGCGCATGACTGCGGCATCGACGGCATCTGGACGTTCGTGGACGAGCGCTACATCACCGCTGATGCGCATCAGTTTCTTCCGTCGCGTGCCGGCAAGATCGAGTTGGTCATCCTGCAGGCGAAGAACTCGTCGGGTTACCAGGAGTCGGTGATCGAGAAGCTGCACTTCCATCTTCCTGCTCTCCTGGACATGGGCCGGGATGAGGAAGACCTTGTCGCGCACACCAACGCCAAGCTGCTTGAACGTACGCGTCGCTTCTTGCATATCCTTGAGGAATTGGCGTCCTCCTTCCCGCAGGTGCGCATCAAGGTCATCTACGCGAACAAGTCGGCAGAGACACCGCACCCCAACGTAAAGGCCAAAGGTGACAGACTCAGGCGGGTGCTTGCGAAGATCACATCCGATACGCGGGCGGACCTGGAATATCTCAACGCCGCTGACCTGCGCGAGCGGACTGCCCGTGGAGCCAAAGCCGTCGCACAGCTGGTGTTTACTGAAACGCCGATGAGTACATCGCTCGGCGAGGGATACGTGTGTTTGGCACGGCTGGACGAGTACTACCGCTTCATCTCGTCCGACAACGAGGCTTTGCGCTTGGAGCTGTTCGAGTCCAACGTGCGCGACTATGCGGGGTCCACGGCCGTGAACAATGCCATCGGTGAGACCTTGAAGTCTGGGACTGGCGAGGACTTCTGGTGGTTCAACAACGGTGTCACCGTCGTCGCGGACGCTGCCCAGATTGCCGGTAAGAAGATCGTGGTCAGGGAGCCTCAGATTGTCAACGGGCTGCAGACCAGCCACGAGATCTACAGCTACTTCCAGAACGGTGGTCAGCACCGCGACCGGTCCCTCCTCGTGAAGATCGTGGTCGCGCCTGAGTCCGGCACGGCTCGCGACCGCATCATCCGGGCGACCAACAGCCAGACCCAGCTGCCCGCCGGCGCCTTGCGAGCCACCGAGTCCATCCAGAAGGACATCGAGGAGAGCCTCGGCCAGGCGGGCGGCTACTACTACGAGCGCCGAGCCAGCTACTACCGCAATCTCGGGTTTCCCCTCGATCGCGTCGTCAGCATGGCCAGGCTTGCTCGCGAGTTCACCGCTTTCGTGCTGCGTGAACCACATACCGCACTACGGCACTCCGACGCGCTGCTGCTCGACGATCAGCACTACGCGCAGATCTTCTCCCCACGGCACGATCTGGACATCTACCCCTTGTGCCTCGACGTGCACACCAGGCTGCGCGCGTTCCTCACCCACCACGCCGAGGATCGGCCTTTGTTGGGTGATTCGCTCGAAAACTGGCTCTATCCGTTGGCGGCCATGTCCGCCTACACCCTCACACGACTGCGGCAGCCTTCGCTGCGGGACCTTCTCAACATCGACCTCGGCCATCTCACCGACGACTTGATGTTCCGCATGACAGGGACTCTGGAACAGAGCTTCAAGAGCGTCCTGCGCCGCAACAAGGCCGGCGGCGTGGATCGGATCGCCCGTACCCCCGACTTCACCACCAAGATCCGCCAAGCCGTCGTGTCCCAGAGCCGTTACCGCATCGAAGGCTAAGCGTTTCGGAGACGCCACCGATCGTGCCAACGGCTGATGGGCCGGACTCACCCGGACAGCCCGGAGGTCCTGGTCGAGTGTCTGTGGAAACCGAGCCAGCGAGGTCCTCATCTGGCGGCGCTGCGGGCCCGCGTCTGCCGCTCCTCAGCCGGATACAAGGGGACTCAACGCGCTTTCGCGGGGCCTGGTTGTCCGAGCTCCAGTGGATGATGGGGCACTCACACTTATAGATCGAGGGGTACCCCATGGACCGTGACGCTGCGGACTTGGTGTCGTTTCTGAGCGCTCGTCTTGACGAGGACGACGCTGCGGCCCGCGCTGTGAAGGGCGAGGGCTCGGGGGCTCTGAGCGCCCGCGTCCTTGCCGATGTTGCCGCTAAGCGCGGGCTTCTGCGCTTCGTGGAGTGCCAACAGCGGAACGCCGGCGCCGGAGACTTCATGGTTCACGGGCCCGCCATGGTCATGCTAGCCGCGCTCAAGCCGGTGCTTCGCCACCTTGCTACTGCGTACGTCGATCATCCCAACTTCGATCCCGAGTGGGAGCCGAACGAGGACGAGTATGAGCCCGACGAGAGGTACAGCACCCGCAGCCGGGAGTAGGCACGGAAATGAGGGTCAGCTTCCCGCTGCTCGATGTCGACCGTGACATGGTTGCGGCCGGGATGCCACTCATGGTCTGGCACTGCCCGACCTCAGGCTCACCCCAGGCTGGCGGCTCCGTGCCGCGCTGCACCTGAGGCCGGGGCCCTCTTGACCCCGGAGGGGGACCACGGGCCGGCCCTCTAGCTCATCTGCTGGCTCAGTGAGCTTCTTCAGCGTTGGCGCTCCAGGGTGAGGACGGCCTTGGCAATTGACGTCATGCGGTTTGGACTGCACCGGGACCTGCGGAAGATGCGCCAGGACTTCAGGCGCGCGACGCCGCGCTCGACCGGTGCCCGTGCCGCGGCCAAGGCCCGGTTGACGGTCTTCTCGGTGAGCGTGAGTTCCTGCAGGGGCCTGCGCTTGATGGCCGTGGTCAGCCAGAGGCCGCCGCCCTGCTAGGCAAGGTCGGCCAGGATGGGCACGCCCTGGCGCTCGCACATGCGGATGATCCGGTGGGTGCGGGCAGCGGTCAGGCCATGGGCCCTGCCCGGGAGCGCGGGTGAGAGCCACAGCAGCCGGCCGTCCGGATCGGTAACCACCTGCACGTTCACGCCGTGTCGGCGGTGCTTATGGGAGTAGTCGGCTCGTCCGTCGCCGACCCGGTCGCACTCGGCGAGGGTGCCGTCCAGCAGGACGAAGTCCGCGTCGGTCTCGCGCAGGACCTTCAGCAGACCCGGCGCGTGGTCGGCGAGCAGGTCGATGACTGCCCCGGTGTAGGCGTGGGCGGTGGCCTCGCTGATCCCGAACCCGGCAGCGATCTTCGCCAGGGTGGTGTGCTCGCGCAGGTACACCAGTACCACCATCGCACGCTGCGACGGGCGCAGCTTGCAGCGCCCGTCGCCCTCACGGGTGACGATCAGCATCGTCACCCACTCCACGGGCGCATGCGGCAGGTCGAGCGCGGCAAGATAGATGACCAACGAGGCCCCCGAGCAACATGATTGAGACGTCAGACATCTCGATCAACACCCCGAGAGCCTCGTTCGTTGCCCATGGTGGACGTCACATGATCGGTGGCCAGCTCGAAGAAGCTCACCGATCCAGAACCCCGTTCGGCTGATCACGCCCACCGACCGGTATGCGGAAGCCGTCTGACTGTCACCAGGCAGCCACGATGTTAGCTGCTGCAGCAAAGTCTGCGTTCTCGATACACTGCCGAATTTGCCCCTCTTCTGTTTCCCGCCCCAGGGCTGATAGAGCGTCAGCCACTGTGCCGAGGGTGACGGGTAGGTGCGCCGCGAAGGCTTCGGGAAGTTTCGCCGTGAGCTTGCTGTAGAGAGTGAAGGACTCTGCGGCTGCTTGCAACGCCGCCCCCTCTTCTTCGTGGAGGTACAGTCGGATCCCGGCATAACTGAGAAGCGTTCTGGCGAGCTCAGAAGTGAAAACGCTATTTGTCTCCGACAGTTTTCGGTAGTGCAGGACCGCCTCATTGGAGACGTCCAGCGCGTCCTGCCGCTCGCCCACTTTCGCCAGCTGGTACCCGAGATTGCTCAACGACATGGCATAGCGCTCTCCGAAGGCGTCCCAGTTGTCGCTCGCCAGACGCTGGTGGATCTGTACGGCTTCCCAGGTGGCTGCCACTGCTTCGTGCATGCGCTCTTGGAGGGACAGCCGCACTCCGAGATTGCTCAGCGCGTTGGCGAGGTCCAGCTCGTAAGCCGCACGGTTGGTACTCGCAAGGGAACGGTTGAGTTCCACAGATTCCTCGGCGTGGGCCAGCGCTTCGTCGTGACGTTCCGCCTCTGCCAGTATTAGTCCTAGATTGGTGAGGGAATTGGCCAGATCCGGCCCGTACATGTCCCGGTTGGCGTGAACCAGTTGCCGGTAGAAATGGACTGCGGCCTCACCAAAGAAGACGGCTTTGTCGAACCACCGAAGTTGCAGCATTTGCGTGCCGAGGGTGTTGGCGGAGTCCGCCAGGCCGGGTAGGGAGTCAGCGGGGTTTTCCTCGTATAGCGCTTTTCGGATCATGAAGGCCGACATCGAGGCTTCAACAGACTGGCGAAACCTATCGAGCTTCCTCAGGACCATGCTCAAGTTGGCTAAGGATGTGGCATAGCGACGCCGGTCGTCCCGTGTCTCTACGTGACGAGATCGGATCTTGACTACTTCTTCCAGGTTGGCTCGTGCCTCCTCTAGGCGCCCTAGTTCCATTAGGGCGACGCTTTGCTGACTCAGCGCATGGGCGAGATCGCATTCCTCCCCGGTGCGTGTCTCTTCCAGTCGTCGTTGGATCCTGACGGCTTGCTCGGAGGCAATCAGGGCGTCGTGGTACCGACCGAGGCCGGAAAGAATGGCCGATTGGTTGCTGAGTGACTCCGAAAGGGAAGGTAGTTGGGCAGCCTGCTCCAGCGCCAGTCGCCGCCGGATTTTGATCGCCTTCTCAATGGCCGCCAGCGCCTCCTCGTTCCAGCCCGCCTGACCGGCGCTCACGGCCAGCTCGCTGTGCAGGGCGGCCTGTTCCGCCGGGTCGGAGGTGTTGGCCAAAAGGTAGGAGGTCGTCCTTCTGAGGACCGCAACTCTTCCGGGCGCAAGTTCTGGATATGGCCCGTCGGGAAAGCATAGCTGGATGCCTTCCAGCACCTGCGGCTCTATCTCGGGGATTTCGGCCAGGGATATGAGCGCAGCACTGCCAGCGGCGACTGCCAGTGCAGGGTCGTTGAGCAGGATTCCGTTGAGGTGCTCTGCAACGTGGGACCAGCGACCCGGGGATGCTGCTGCGGCCAGGAAGCCGATGGTCCGGGGAGTCCAGGGCGCGGCGAAGCCTTTTGCGGTCCTTGTGAGCAGCTCCTGGATAGTGGAGGAGGCCCAGGGCTGGGCTGGGTAGTCGGCGTGGTGGCCGGGCAAGGTGAGTGCGAGAAAGTCTTCCGCGAGTCGGTCTGGGTAGAGGGGTTCCAGTGCGGAGAGATATTCTGTTTCGTTAGGCGGGCTGGGCATCAAGGGCGGATAGCAGTGGACGTGATCAGTTGCCACATGTTCAGTGCCGGGGGCAAGGCGCAGGCTGTCGAGTACTTGAATGGCCCGGGCCCAAGGCAGCGCTCCGGTGAGGGCGGCGGTGAACACTGCCCGTTCCATGGATGCGGGCGGAGTGTGGTGGGTGCGCTGGCCTGGTGTGAGTTCGTGGGTTCCGTCGCCGTAGAGCCGTGCCCAGTGCAGGTGTTCACGGTCCAGCAAATACAGCGTAAGTCCTTCGGGCGTCTGAGGGGGGCGGCACCCTTGGGCCGAAGCGTCGACGGCGACGAGCGCGGCCATGTGAACGGTCAGGGTCAGGCCCATCTCCGGGTTCTCCAGAGGGCTGGGAGACGCGACGTGGGCGACGTCCTGGAGTCCGTAGCAGGCGGCAAAGGCGTTACGGGCGGTGGTGAACATCTGCAAGCGACCGGCCGGCCCGTCTGGCAGGGGGCGCAACTGTGTGCTGCTTACGTCTACTTGGTGGTTGGCGAGCGTTGCACGGATGGGTGTCCAGGCCTCTGCGCTGCGGGCGACCAGCAAGATGCGGGTCGGGATCGTGTGGTGGAGCAGTGCGTTGCTGAACAGCCAGGTGAGGTGCGAGAGCGGCCACTGGTCGGCGTAGTCGACGATCAGCAGGACTCCTGCGGCATCGGTCAGGCTTAGGTCTTCTTGGAGGCTGGGTGATGGCCAGACCAGGCCCGGGCCATGGAGAGCGGTGACGGCCTTCCAGCCGAGTACCGCAGATTCCGCCGCCAGTTGGTCCGCCAGTCGGGTCTTTCCCTGCCCGCCGGGCCCATAGAGCCAGCGTACAGCGAGGCGCGATTCCTTGTCCCGCCACTCGCGTAGTTGGGCGAGTTCGTCCTGACGTCCGGTAAAGTCGACGACTTGGAAGTGGGCATTCAGCATGCGACTGGGCAGTTCACGTAGGAACTTGGCATCGGTTACAGGTGGGGGCTTCCGGTTCGCCAGAAGGTACACGGGCACACCATCGCCGAAGACGTGGATATCAGCGCCCTGCACCCCGTAACCGACACCACTCTCCACCCTGACGCTCTGCTGCGATGCGATGGGCTGGCGGCCCTTGTCCTTCTCGAACCTCACCGGTTGCCGTCTCCCTCATCACCGCTCAGGCTCCTAGGTGGAGGTGGGAGCGTCGCCCCTGTGGCGCCCGTTTCGTAGTGGCTGACATTTCCATTCATTGACGCATAACCGGCACCGCCCCTAATCACGATGCTCTGGTATTGGTGCGACCGCCCGCGGCCACCATCCCCGGATGGGTCAGGCTCAGGTGGCCGAATTTCCCGCCGAACCCCAAGCATGGAAATAACCAGACCTGCCAAGGCAACGAACAACGCTAGAACACTAGCAATCTTGTCTGCCTTGTCCCAGCCGACCACGATCAAATAGGCCGCCAAGGACGCGGTTGCGGCACCTGCCGCTGCGCCACCGACCCAAGCCTGAACCCGCCCCGTCATACAGTCATGGTTCCCAGACACCGGCGAGCTGCAACCTCTCCCGCGGGCGCAGTGAGCTTCTTCGAGCTGGCCACCGATCATGTGACGTCCACCATGGGCAACGAACGAGGCTCTCGGGGTGTTGATCGAGATGTCTGACGTCTCAATCATGTTGCTCGGGGGCCTCGTTGGTCATCTATCTTGCCGCGCTCGACCTGCCGCATGCGCCCGTGGAGTGGGTGACGATGCTGATCGTCACCCGTGAGGGCGACGGGCGCTGCAAGCTGCGCCCGTCGCAGCGTGCGATGGTGGTACTGGTGTACCTGCGCGAGCACACCACCCTGGCGAAGATCGCTGCCGGGTTCGGGATCAGCGAGGCCACCGCCCACGCCTACACCGGGGCAGTCATCGACCTGCTCGCCGACCACGCGCCGGGTCTGCTGAAGGTCCTGCGCGAGACCGACGCGGACTTCGTCCTGCTGGACGGCACCCTCGCCGAGTGCGACCGGGTCGGCGACGGACGAGCCGACTACTCCCATAAGCACCGCCGACACGGCGTGAACGTGCAGGTGGTTACCGATCCGGACGGCCGGCTGCTGTGGCTCTCACCCGCGCTCCCGGGCAGGGCCCATGGCCTGACCGCTGCCCGCACCCACCGGATCATCCGCATGTGCGAGCGCCAGGGCGTGCCCATCCTGGCCGACCTTGCCTAGCAGGGCGGCGGCCTCTGGCTGACCACGGCCATCAAGCGCAGGCCCCTGCAGGAACTCACGCTCACCGAGAAGACCGTCAACCGGGCCTTGGCCGCGGCACGGGCACCGGTCGAGCGCGGCGTCGCGCGCCTGAAGTCCTGGCGCATCTTCCGCAGGTCCCGGTGCAGTCCAAACCGCATGACGTCAATTGCCAAGGCCGTCCTCACCCTGGAGCGCCAACGCTGAAGAGGCTCACTGAGTAGGAGAGAAGCTCCTACCACGTCGCATGGCCGCGGATGACTGGCTGTTCTGTCGTAATCCGACCCGATCTGCTGGAATTCTGGCCGAACGCGCGTCCGCACCCGCCGTCTTCCGGGGCTTCGTCATGCGCCTTGGGTGTGACGGAGAGGAGAAGTGACGCGGAGTCTCATGGGCGGTTGAACTTTGGTTGCCCAAACCGCTCAAGCATGCGTCAGTAGCGAGTGGATCTCGGCCAACAGTGGTGGCGATCACGTCAAATCCGGCGTGTCGCCCATGCCTGCGACTGCTCGATCGATAGACCTTCTCTCGACCATGCATTCGAATCATCGATTCGGATCACATAGTTCGGGGGTTTCGATGCACATACCGTGGCTCAGGAGCGTTGGCAGACAGGCGCTCACCATGGCGACCGCGGTCGCTCTGCTGTCGGCGGTGCCGTCCATGGCGCAGGCAGACGCGTCGGCTGATCTTGAGGTTGAGTCGTACGTCCTGCCGATTGGCTCGGCCACGCCATCGCTCGAGGAGTTGCAGAGCGAGGGCGGCATGGAACGTCTGCGGGACATTGCCCGGAACGCGGAGCCGATCGCGCAGTTGCCGCACGAGACGGTGGGGCCTGCGGCGTCGTACGCGCGACTGGCAACTCAGCCCTCCCGCACCGCACCTGTCAGTGCAACCCCCTCGCCGACGCCCATGATCGCGGCCCCGGAACCGGCCCGCACAATGACGCTCGACGAGTGCAAGAAGGGCCTGGGCACCACCAACAGGTTTTACTTCACGTCCCGGTTCGCGGCCTGTTCGGGTGCTTCGTTCGTACAGACCTGGCTCGTCAATGGCAGGCCCTCCGGCGTGAGCATGTTCAACGTCCGGGTCGTGGGAACGATCGCCAAGAACAGCCGCACGATCAACTTCAAGTACTACTTCACCGACATGGAATCGGAGGGCACCACCGAGGCACCAGCGATGAAGATCGATACCAAGGGGAAGATACCCAACAGTTGGCCGTCCACGGTTCGCTACACCCGGGGCGGCAGCATGCCCGGAACGAAGACCTTCGCCGAACTCAAGGTGCTGCGCGCGTTCAACGAAACCATCAACGCCAAGCCCGGCCAGGGGAGCGGCGGCACAACGGATCTGATCGCCGCCATCTACCAGCCGTCCATCACCATCACACCGCCACCCAACGCCAAGCTCACCGGCGATCTCAAGGGCGACCTGTTCTTCCTGCCGCCGCGCTGGGACGCCGCGAAGTACCTTGCGAACTCCACCGGCGGCGGCAAGCCTGACAAGAGGGGCGCAGCCTCTTTCGCCTACATCGGAATGCTGAGTTACAGCACGAAGGCCGGCGCCAAGGAGCGTGCGGTGGCTCAGCACATCAAGACGGCGTTCACCAAGCCGGCGGACACGAAGCCGTACATGTCAGCGAAGAAGGTGCCTGGTCAGACGCCCGATCAGCCGCTGCACCGAACGGTCAACAAGACGCGCAAGGACGACAACCGCAAGGCGGCGGTCAAGCAGTGCAAGCGATACTGGGGCGCCAACTACACGCACGGTGGCACTCGGGAGTGCGACGAGTACCCCTTCGCCACCACCTATGAGGGCGCGGCGGAGCACGACTACGACGCGGACGCGAAGAAGTTCAACTTCTCTGTGAAACCGATCGCAGAGGAAGACAACGGTGCGGGCGGCAACCTGCTCATCAGCTTCTACGCCAAGAACCGGATCATCGACGGAATGGAAGACGGCTTCATCGTGAAGATCGTCTCCTGACGTGCCGACGGCGGGGTGCGGAGGCCGCACCCCGCCCTTGACCGTGTTCAGGCCGTCGCGGGCCAGAACTGCACAAGGTACTTCTCCACGCCTTCGCCCGTACCTTCCTGCTCCGACAGTGCGGCAGCCTCCCTGCGCCCAGCACAGCTCACCCGCACCCGCCAGGAACCCCCCGAGTCGGCAAGCGTGATCACGTCATCGGCGCGCCCCAAGCCCATGGACCATACGGCCACTTCACCACTGGTCGACTCGAAGTCGGCCTCAGCCTGCTCGTCCCACCGCGAAGAATCCTGCGTGGGCGGCTCCCCGTTCCACACCTCCACGGTGACCGCAGCGGTGTGCGTGTGGCCACCGCTGTAGATGTCGAAACGCCCCGGAAAGGCATTCAGGAACACGCCCTGCGCGAAGTCGTCAGGGAACGGGACGGGCAGATCACCGTCATCGGACTCCTGAAACCCAAAGCCGTGATACTCCACATCCGCATCAAGGTGTTGCTGCCGGACAAGCTCGGCCATGGAGCCCCCTTGGCATGACAAACGACTGGTCATCCCCCTGATCCTAAGTCGCCACTTCAGAGAGCACACAGGCATTGGCTTCCGGACCGGTGGGGCAGCCCGTCCCTGCCCCAGCACGAGATGGCTGGTCTTGACTCCCGAAACCTACCTGCGGAGGCGCGGCATCAAGACCGCGATTCCTGAGGGGATCGACCAGTTCAACGGCCGCGTCCGGCGCGGCGACAGTCGCTGCTGGCTCGACTGGGCCGCCTACCGGCGCCGCAACGTCGTCGAGCGCTGCTTCAACAAGCTCAAGCACAACAAAGCCCTGGCCACCCGCTACGGCAAACGCGCCCGCTACTACTAGGCCCTGGTCATTATCGCCCGCCTGCAACTATGGCTGCCCTGACATGGCGCTCGACCTAGGGGCGTGTCGGCCCAGCCCCGTAGCGCATTCGCCGTCTCACTGCGCATCCGAGTCCGTGATCTTATGCTGACATAGGCTGGAGACGACCTGGGGGGGTATGTCTGATGAAGGCAGCAGGCCGGGGAAAGTCCGTATTGAAGTCGGGGGTCAAACGACTCTTGGGACGTGCTGGATTCGACATCGTGCGCAGCACCAACAACCTGGGGGGCGTCGACGACTTCATCCCGTTCGAGGCGACGATGCGGGCTGCACGGGCGGCCGGTCTGTCGGTCGGTGACTACATCGACGAGGTCATGAACGGGACGCCTGGCGCCACCCAGTCCACCATCGATGAACTGCGCGCTCTCGGCGTCTTCGCGGCCAGCCCGGACACGGTGCTGGAGATCGGCCCCGGATCCGGGCGGTACCTGGAGAAGACACTGAAGGAGTGTGCACCAGACCGCTACGAGATCTACGAGACGGCAGCGCCTTGGGCCAACTACCTGGTGGACACCTTCAGCGTGGTCGCCCAACCGACCGCAGGAAGCAGTCTCGCCCCGACACCCGACGGCAGCATCGACCTCGTTCACGCCCATAAGGTCTTCAACACCGTGACCTTCCTCGGCGCCTCCCGCTACTTCTTCGAGATGGCACGCGTCACGCGACCCGGTGGTCGGATCGTCTTCGACGTCATGACAGAGACCTGCCTGGATCCGGCCGCGGTACGCGCCTGGGCGACGCAGGGCGGCGCGGGGCACGACTCCTACCCAGCCGCCATGCCACGCCAGACATGCGTGGACCTCTTCGCGACCCTCGGCTGCAGCCTGGATGCCAGCTTCCTGACGCCCATGGGCGTCGCCTCCACGGAGGTGCTTGTCTTCGCAAAGGGGGCTTGAACCCTCTGGAGGCTTCCGCTTGCCAATGGGCGGGGCTGTGGGGTGGAACAGGGTTCCTGGCCGGGTGAACACTGTGCCCGCGCGAAGACCAGCGCCTCCTGTGGTGGTGGCGGTCGGTCAGTGCGTGTCGCGGATGCCGAGACGCAGGTGTTCGATGTGGTGGACGGCCTGGTCGAGGAGTTGGGCGACATGGTCGTCGTGGAGGCGGTAGACGATCCGGCGGCCGACGCGCTCTCCGGTGACCAGGCCCAGGGCGCGCAGCAGGCGCAGCTGGTGGGAGACGGCGGACTGCTCCATGCCTACGGCGGCGGCGAGTTCGGTCACCGAGTGGGGGGCGTGCCGCAGGGTGGTCAGGATCCGTAGGCGGGACGGTGTGCCCAGTGCCTGGAGGGTCGTGGCGACGGAAGCCGCCGTCACGTCGTCGAGGCGGGCGGCCGCGATGACGTCGCGGCCGCCCGGTGCCTCACCGGCGTGCACGGTTCCGGGTCTGGCGGGGCGGGCGGAAGAACTGCAGGGCCAGGGCGGCCGGGGGGTCGGCGACGCCCGGTCCGCCGTCGGCCGCCCAGCGCACCAGTTCCTCCGTGCAGTCGTCGTCCATGGCGAAGCCGATCCAGGCGGCCCGGCCCCCGGCCCGGCGTCCGGCGGCGGAGGGCTGGACGACGATGACGTTGGCGTGGTCGCAGGGCCCGAGGCAGTCGGTCGTACGGACGGTGAAGCGTCCGCCGGAGGCGAGGGCGCTGGCGCGCAGCAGGTCCAGCTGGCCCGCGTGGTCGAAGCCCCGGTGTTTGCGCCGGTTGCCGCAGCAGCACCCCCGGCAGACCACCAGCGTGCACGGCCGGTCCGCCGCGCGGATCACGGAGCGGTTCACAGCGCGGTCCGGGAGGGCACGCTGTACGCCCGGACCCTGCCGTCGCGCCAGGCGGCGATCAGCAGATGCGGGCCCGCCCAGGCGAGCGCGGCGACCGCGGTGCCGTCCCCGTCCAGCTCGCGCGCGGGCCGAAGCAGCGACTGGGGCCGGCCCGCGGTGGCGTGCCACAGCGCGATCGTGCCGTCGTGGCCGCCGCTGGCCAGGTGCCCGGCGGGGCCGGGACGCCAGGTGAGCGCGGTGATCGTCTCGTGGCACCGCAGGGAGCGGGGCGCGGTGCCGGCCGGTCCCTTGCCGGAGAAGTCCCAGACGGTGACGTCCGGGGCGCCGTCGGCGGCCAGCCAGAAGCCGGTGTCGTCGAAGGCGAGGCGGGAGACCTTCTCCGGGTAGCCGGACATGGTCAGCTCGCTGCCGTCCCGGGTGCGCCAGATATGGATGGAGGCGTCCTGGTTGCCGCTGCAGATCCACTTGCCGGTGGGGGGCGACGGCGAGGGCGAGGTGGGAGCCGACGTAGGGGTAGGTCACCACCGGTTTCTCGGTGTGGCGCTCGTGCCCGCGTACGGCACCGTAGGCGGCCACCGCGAGGCGCCGTCCCTGCCGTAGCCAGGCCAGGTCGGTGACGGTGGAGGCCGCGGGTTCCGTACGCCACAGCTCCTGGCCGTCGGTGTCGAGGACGAGTGCCCGCCGCCCGGAGGCGACCGCGACGCGGGCCTCGTCCGCCCATGCCGCGGCGGCCGACCAGGCGCCCGGCTCACGGACGACCGTACGGCTGTCGGCGCGCCGCCACAGCGCGTACCCCATGGGGCCGGTCACCGCCAACTGCCCCGCGTCGGGGGAGAGCTCGACGCGCAGTGCGCCGCCGGGCAGCTCCAGCGCGCCCATCTCGGCGCCCATCGCGGCGTCCAGGACCGTGACCGTGCCCTCGGCTCCGGTGACGGCCACCAGGTCGCCGCGGGCGCTGAGCGCGACCGGCGCGTCGTCGACCGTGAGCTCCCAGGCCACGGCGAGATCGGAATCGACGATGAGGCTCACGCGGCGGCTCCCGCCGTGGCCAGGCAGTCGGCGAACCCGCGCTCCAGTGCCTCGCGGTCGAGGTTGCGTCCGATGAACACCAGCTTGCTGCCGCGCGGTTCGTCCTCGCGCCACTCGCGCCCGAGGGTGCCGTCGAGCAGCATGTGGACGCCCTGGAAGACGTACTGCTTCGGTTCGCCGGCCAGGGCGAGGATGCCCTTGGAGCGGAAGATGTCGACGCCCTTGGTGCGCAGTAGGTGGCCGAGCCAGGCGTTGAGGCGGTTGTCGTCGAGCTCGCCGCCCAGTTCGATGCCGACCGAGGTGACGGTGGTGTCGTGCTGGTGCTCGGTCTCGGTGAGGAAGGACGGGTCGTCGGCGAGCACCCGCTGGAGGTCGAAGGCGCCCACGTCCAGGATCTGCCGGAGGTCGACGCCGGCGTGCCGGGCGCGCAGGATCTGCACCGGCGCGTTGATCGAGCGGATGCGGGCCTCCACTTCGGCGAGGGTGGCGTCGTCGGCCAGGTCCGTCTTGTTGAGCACCACGCGGTCGGCGAAGGCGATCTGCTCGACGGCCTCGTTCTCCACGCCTTCCGGCTTGACCTCGTCCAGGTGCTGGAGCACGTGGGCGGCGTCGACGAGCGTGATGATGGCGTCCAGACGCAGCTGGGCGGCTATCTCGTCGTCCATGAAGAAGGTCTGCGCGACCGGTGCGGGGTCGGCGAGTCCGGTGGTCTCGATGAGGATGTGGTCGAACTGCTCGCGGCGGCGCATCAGTGCGGCCAGGATGCGGATGAGGTCCCCGCGCACGGTGCAGCAGATGCAGCCGTTGTTCATTTCGAAGATCTCTTCCTCTGCGTCGAGGACGAGCGCGTCGTCGATGCCGACTTCGCCGAACTCGTTCTCGATGACGGCGATCCGCATGCCGTGGTGCTCGGTGAGGATGCGGTTGAGGAGAGTGGTCTTGCCCGAGCCGAGGAAGCCGGTCAGTACGGTGACGGGCACGCGCCCGTCGCGCGGCGCGTCCGTGGTGGTCGTTTCGCTCATCAGGGTCAGGCTCCTTCGGGTGCGGTGGTGAGCAGGACGGCTTTGAGGTCGTCTTCGGTGACTTCGTCAGTGGGCCGGTGCAGTGTCCAGCGGCGGGCCGGGCCGTTCATCGGCAGGACGGCGACGACCGTCTCCAGGGGCGGGCAGCCCGGTTCCGTGCAGGCGAGCTGGCGGATCAGGACGGCGGTGTCGTCGTCGAGTTGCAGCAGGGTGCGCACGGTCTCCTTCAGCTCGCGCAGGTGCGGGCTCGGTGCGGCGGGGCTTCCTGGCCCGAATCCCAGGGGCATGGCGGCGGTTCTCCTCAATTGGTGGCTGGTTGGCAGCCGGCGCAGACGCCGGTGAGTTCGACGGTGTGTTCCACCGCAGCGAATCCGGAGTCGGATGCGATTCGTCCCGCCCACTCCTCGACCACCTCGGAGTCCACCGGGCTGCTGCTGCCGCAGGCACGGCAGATCAGGTAGTGGCGGTGGCCGTCGCCGGGCCGCCACCGGTAGAGCCGTTCACCGGCGCCGACACCGGCCTGGACGACGTCGACCGCGTCCGCGGCCTCCAGGTCACGCAGTCCTCGGTAGACGGTGGTCAGGCCGATCCGAGTGCCATCGGCGGTCATGCGCGCGTGCAGATCCTGTGCGGAGATGAAGTCGTGACAGTTCGCGAGAGCTTCCAGAAGGGCCGAGCGCTGCCGGGTGGGTCGTTGCTGGGTCGTCAGGGCGCTCACACCGATGTTCACCTCCTGGTGGCGTGCCGAACGAAGCCTAGATGAAAATGAAATCCATATCCATATGAACGATAGCTCATGTGTGGGCGGGGTGCGAGTAGGGCCTGTCCGCGGTTGCCCGGAGAGGGGAGGCGTTGGCTGTCTGCGTGAACTCGGCGTGCTGGGTTGCCTGGCCCGGGGGCTGAGTAACGCCGAACCGGCCACCCACCTTCGCCTGTCCTGAACGGCGATGAAGGGGGCGGGGGCCCGGATTGCAGATGCACTCTCTGCCGCTCCTCGGGCCTCGCAGTGGCCGGCGGTGCGGCCCGGCCCGTTATGGCCCCTGGGTCATCCGCAGAAGCGCTGCCCGCGCTCAAGCTGCTGGGGCTGATCGCCTGGCAGGTTCCGATGACCGAACACAGCGGGTGGAACCCCGTGTGGTGCTCGGTCGGATTCCTGGCCGCCGCCGTTCTGTCGGCCGTGGTCGTGCCCGCGATGGACCTGTGCCCGCAGGTGTGGCCGTCCCGGCTCCTGTCGCTCTCCGCGCTGGCGTGGGTCGGGCGCAACCTCAGCTACGGGACCTGTGGCACTACCCCGTCCTCAGGTTGCTCTCCGAACTGGGCATGGACGGCGGCTGGCTGCTCTGGGCCGGCGTCACGGCAACGGTCGTGGCGGCTCTCGCTTCGTACCTCCTCATCGAGTGGCCCTTGCTGCGACGTGATCGGTTCAGCGTGCGCAAGTTGGTGCTGGTTGTCGCTGCGGCGCGTTGACGAGCCCTGCGGCAGAGCTTTCAAGAGGGGCCCGGCCGTTGCCACCGGGTTATGGGCGTCGGCAGGGTCCGGGACTCTGGTCAGGGTGAGCCGGCGGGCCGTCAGCAGATCGGCGCTTGGGGGACGTCCTTGCCGTACTTCGTCAGGGAGCACACCGTCTTCGCGGAGATCTTCCACGTGTCGTCCTGGCGTACGGACGCACCCGGTCCGTCCGGCCCGACCTTCGTGGCGTCAGAGAAAAGGGTGTAGTCGACACGCGCATGCAGGTCGGAGGTGAAGGTCACCGCATCGACGCGTATCCGGAGCGTGCGTGTCTCCGGGTCTTTGACGAGCGCCTCGATCATGAGCTGGTACTCGTTGCCGCTCTCCGCGACATCCGCCTTGTCCTCGACGGAAGTCTCAGGGCTGAAGAATCGCGCCCAAGCGTCGCGAACCTCCTCTTCGGCTTCGGCAGGATCTTCCGGGGCACTTGCCGTCGGGGTCGGGGACTGTGAGGTGGTGGGAGGCAGCGTGCGGCTCGGTGTGCTGGTCGACGTGAAGGTCGGGGGTGTCGGCCGGGGTTCGTCGTCCGTGCACGAGACGGCGGCTGCGAGGAGTGCGGCCGCCGCGACGACGGCGGGAAGTGATCGCCGTTGTGGGCCCATGGTTCCTCCTCAGAGGCGCTCATGGGACCGCGTTCCCCGTCTTGCAGCGGCTCATCCTCGCTTGGTGTGACGGCATGGCCGACGGGCATCAATCGAGTGTGAGTCCATGGATGCGTCGTGTCGGCTTGGCCGTCTGGTTGGTGACCGCCGTGATCGTCGTGGTGATCGCGGCCTTCTGGGGCATTCAGAGGATCTGAGCCGGTTGGTGGTCGCGAGGCCAGCGCGTCGCACGGCAGCCATGCGTAATCGAGCAACTACGCTGCGTTTGTGACCCTTGTGATGGCCGGCCGCAGCACCCAGCGTCCCGTGCCATCCGTGCTGCTCATCGGACTGATCCTTTTGGTGGCGACCCACTTGCTGGGCGCCCTGCACGGGCCGGGCTTCCTCGGTCCCCACAGGTCGCTCACCGCCGTGGGCGCGGTACAGCCGGTTGCCGAGGTTGAGGCGGCGGTCGGGTCCGAGCACGGACACAGTCACGAAGCCGCTCAGGACGTCGGGCACGCGGTGGACCGCGTCCGGGACTCGGGCGGCCATCCTGTCCATGCTCCGCTGATCATCGAGCCCGTCGCCAGTAGGCCCGTCTCTGAGGCATCGCTCGGCCGCGTCGGCCCAGCCGAAGGTGATGTGGGGCCGGGAGGCGGTCGGTCCGCATGCGCACGGCATTGCGTCTGGCGGCAGTAGGCACAGCCCGCATGCCCTGACCTGGGCCGCGCCGCGACGGCGGCAGCCCACGGTCCGGCGTGCCCGCGCGCCCCTGTACCGCCAGCACCGCGCCCGCCCGACCGGTGGGTGCGAAGGAGCCGTACCTTCATGGACCCCACCCTTTTCGAATCCCTCATCCCCGTCGGGGGCGACACTCCCGTCCCTCCGATCGCCCGCCACCCGGCCCACCTGGTGGGCAACACCCCGGTCCTGTGGATCGACGAGCCGTTCGCCCCGCCGGGCCGGGGCTTCCACGCCAAGCTGGAAGGCGCCAATCCGGGCGGTATCAAGGACCGGCCCGGTCTGCACATGATCCGCGAGGCGAGGTGCCGTGGCGACCTCGCGCCGGGTGCGCCGATCGTCGAGTCCTCCAGCGGCACCCTTGGGCTCGGGCTCGCCCTGGCCGGGCTGACGTACGGTCACCCGGTCACCGTCGTCACCGATCCGGGCATGGAGCCGTCGATGGTGCGCCTGCTCACCGCACTCGGCGCACACGTCGACCAGGTCGCCGCCCCGCATCACGACGGTGGCTGGCAGCGGGCCCGCCGCGAGCGCGTCGCCGAACTCCTGGCCGATGTCCCGGGGACGTACTGCCCGGACCAGTACCACAACCCCGACAACGCGGCCGCCTACCGGCCACTGGCCGCCGAACTCCTCGCCCAACTCGGTCGCGTGGACGTCCTGGTGGCGGCGGTGGGCACGGGCGGACACTCGGCCGGCATCACGTCGGGGCTACGCGAGCGGTGCCCCGGGCTGAAGCTGATCGGCGTGGACGCGGTCGGCTCGACGATCTTCGGGCAGCCTGCCGGGCCGCGGCTGATGCGCGGGCTGGGGTCGAGTATCCATCCGTCGAATGTGGACTACGACGCCTTCACCGAGGTCCACTGGGTGGCCCCGGGCGAGGCGGTGTGGGCCTGCCGTCAGCTCGCCCGCCGACATTACGCATCTGGCGGCTGGAGCGTCGGTGCGGTGGCGCTGGTCGCCGGGTGGGTGGCACGGACGTATCCGACGGGCACACGGATCGCCGCCGTGTTCCCGGACGGCCCGCACCGCTACCTGGAGACCGTCTACAACGACGCCTGGTGCCGCGAACACGACCTCCTCGGCCACCGACCCGCGCCGGAGCCCGACGAGATCGCCGAGCAGGACGAGTGCGTCGTGACCGGGTGGACGCGGTGCAGTCGCGTGCGGGACCCGCTGGGTCGCAAGGCCGCGGCGAAGGCGGGTGCGCGATGAGGCGGCTGCGGGTCCAGGTGGCCTCCTTCGACCGTCCGGTCCGGCTGCTGATGGTGAACCAGTTCGCCATCAACCTCGGCTTCTACATGCTCATGCCCTACCTCGCCGATCATCTGGCCCACGGCCTCGGGTACGCGGCCTGGGCGGTCGGACTCGTGCTCGGCGTGCGCAACCTCTCCCAGCAGGGCATGTTCCTCGTCGGCGGCACGCTGGCCGACCGGTACGGCTGCAAGCCGATGATCCTCGCCGGCTGTGCCCTGCGGACGGTCGCCTTCGCCCTGCTCGCGGTGGCGGGCAGCCTCCCCACGCTGATCATCGCCTCGGCGCTGACGGGCCTTGCGGGGGCGCTGTTCAATCCGGCCGTGCGCGCGTATCTCGCGGCGGAGGCCGGAGAAGAGCGGCGCGTCGAGGCGTTCTCCGTCTTCAACGTCTTCTACCAGGCGGGCATCCTCGTCGGCCCGCTCGCCGGACTCGCCCTGCTGACCTGGGACTTCAGCGCGGTGTGTGCGGTGGCCGCGCTGATCTTCGGCGCGCTGGCCGTCCTTCAGGCCCGGGCCCTGCCGGCCCGCCCACCGGTCGACCGCAGCGCGGACCCGGCATGGCGGGCGGTGGCAGCCGACTGGCGCACCATCGCAGCCAACCGGCCCTTCCTGCTCTTCGCCGCCGCCATGTCCGGCTCCTACGTCCTCGCCTTCCAGGTCTACCTCGCTCTCCCGCTCCGAGCCCGGGAACTCTTCGGCGAGCAGGCCGGGTTGATGACGGGCGCGGTCTTCGCCGTCTCGGCGCTGGCCGCGCTGTCGGGCCAGCTGAAACTGACCGCCTGGGCGAAGCGGAGTCTGTCCGGGCCGCGGGCCATCGTGTACGGGCTGGTGGTGATGGGGGTGGCGTTCCTGCCGCTGCTGCCCGCTTCGCACGACGCGGTGGTCGGGGCAGGAGCCTTGGCGGTGTGCGCGGTATTGCTGGCCTGGGGCGGGGCGCTGCTCTACCCCTTCGAGATGGACACCGTCGTACGGCTTTCCGGAGACCGGCTGGTCGCGACGTACTACGGGGCCTACAACACTGCCTGCGGCATCGCGATCTCGCTGGGGAATCTCGCCGTCGGGGCGTTGTTCGACACCGGCGTCCGGTGGCTGCCGTGGGCCGCACTGGCCGCGACGGGGCTGGTGTGCGCGGGGCTGGTGGCGCAGTTGGACCGCGCCGGGTACCTGGCCCGGAAGCTGGTGCCGGTCCGGGTGGCCGGCGATGTCAGTGCCGGCTGACAGGATCGGCCGCATGACGAACTCTGCTGCTATCAGTGCGTACTGGGATGCCGCCGCTGACGCCTTCGACGACGAGCCGGACCACGGCCTGCGCCGTGCGGCGACCCGAACGGCGTGGGCGGTGTGCCTGGATGACTGGATGCCGCCCGCTGCCGTGGACGTCCTCGACGTGGGGTGTGGCACCGGGTCGCTCTCCCGCCTGCTGGCCGAGGCCGGGCACCGGGTAACCGCGGTGGACCTCGCCCCGAGGATGGTCGAACAGGCCCGGGGCAAGTTCACGACAGCGGGCCTCGAGGGCCGTTTCCTGGTGGGCGATGCCGCCAACCCGCCCACCGATCAGAACAGCTACGACGTCGTCCTGTCCCGCCACCTGCTGTGGACCCTGCCCGACCCCGACGCCGCTCTGCGGGACTGGATCTCACGGCTTCGTACGGGCGGCACGCTGATCCTGGTCGAAGGGCGGTGGCGGGAAGCCGGTCAGACCGGGCAGCCCTACGTGGCCGGCGCCGAGACCCTGCCCTGGCACCGAGGCATCGCCGCCGAAGAGCTGGCCGCCGCCGTCCGGCCCTTGGTGGCCGAGCTCCGCGTGGAAGACCTCAGCGACAAGCCCGACTTGTGGGGGCACCCGGTCAGCGACGAACGGTATGCGCTGATCGCCCGGGTCTGATCCGGTGAGGAGCGGCCGCCGAGGAGCCGCTCGGCGGCCGCTCCTCACCGGTGGGCGTGGAACCCGTCAGTCAGGGGGTGATGGCTGTGCCGCCATGCGCCCCGTACGCGTATGGCATCCGCGAGGTGTGGATGGTCGGCGCGGAGGTCGCTGTGCTCGTGCTCGACCGGGCCCGGTTCCTGCGCCGGCCACAGCCGTACCGCCAGAAGTGCGGCCGTGAGCGCGATCAGGCCCAGTGTCACCACCGCCGACTGCAGGCCGGCGGCCGCGCCGAGCCAGCCGGCCAGCGGATAGGTCAGCAGCCAGCAGCTGTGCGAGAGGGAGAACTGCGCGGCGAAGGCGGCGGTGCGCGCCTCGGGCGGGGCCGAGCGGCGGATCAGCCGGCCGGTCGGGGTGAGCACCATCGAGCCGGCCGCGCCGAAGGCCGCCCAGGTCAGCAGCAGCGCGGGCCAGCGCCAGGGGGCGCCGCCGGATGCCGTGAGTGCGCCGAGTGCGGCGAAGACGAGGGTGAGCAGCAAGGCGCCGCGCAGCATCACGGTGCGGTCGCGGACGCGGTCCAGGATCCGGGGCAGCAGCAGTGCGGCGACCATCGAACCCCCGCCGTACGCGCCGAGCGCGAGCGACACGTCGGCCGCGCTGCGATCCAGCTCGTCACGGACGTAGACGACGGTGTTGACGGTGACCACCGCACCCGCCGCCGCGACCGCGAGGTCGAGGGCGAGCAAGGCACGCAGTTGCGGGCTGGCGAGGAAGAGGCGCGTGCCTGCGGTGGCCTTGGCGTACACGCTGTCGCCGCGAGATTCCGGGGCGACCTGCTTCGGCAGCATCGCCGACACCACCAGAACCGCTGAGGCCAGGAAACCTGCCACCGTGCCCAGGAACAGCCAGTTGTAGGTCATCAGTGACAGCAGCGCGGCGGCGAGTGCCGGGCTGAACAGGCTCTCCGTGTCGTAGGCGAGGCGGGACAGTGAGAGTGCCCGCGTGTAGTCGCGCTCTGCGGGCAGCACGTCCGGGAGGACCGCCTGGAACGTCGGCGTGAACGCGGCCGATGCCGACTGGAGCAGGAAGATCAGGACGTAGACCTGCCACACCTGGTCCACGAACGGCAGGGTCAGCGCCACCGCGGCCCGGACGAGGTCTGCTCCGACCATCAGCGCCCGGCGTGGCAGCCGGTCGGCGACCGCGCCGATGGCCGGGGCGATCGCCACGTACGCCACCATCTTGATCGCCAGTGCGGTGCCGAGGACCGAGCCCGCGTCGGCGCCGGCGATGTCGTACGCCAGCAGACCGAGCGCGACCGTGGCCAGTCCGGTGCCGACCAGGGCGATCACCTGGGCGGTGAAGAGACGGCGGTAGGTGCGGTTGCGCAGGACGGACAGCATGCGGCAATCCCTCGGCGGGTCGAGACGGGCGCGGCCGACTCTCACTGTATCCATAAGTGCGCACCTGTGCACATGTGGACGTCGGATCCCCTCGAGGGCGGGCGACGTTGGCTCGTTCCTGCCTCTACGCTGTGTGCATGCCTGCTCGCGAGTCCCTGCCAACTGCACCTGGTGCGCATCTGCGCCCCCCGGACAGCGCGCGTCTCGCGGAGGCGACCGAGGTGTTCGCGATGCTCTCCGACGTGACGCGGTTGCACCTGCTCTGGCTGATCGCCCAAGGGGAGTCGGATGTCGGCTCACTGACCGAGCGGTGCGAGGCATCCCGGACCGCGGTGAGTCAGCACCTGGCGAAGCTGCGGCTCGCGGGTCTGGTGGAGACACGGCGCGAAGGGCGGCGCGTCTACTACCGCCTCCGGGACGGGCATCTGCGACGGCTCGTGATGGAGGCGTTGAGCCACGCCGACCACCGGGTCAGCGGGCAGGCACCGCACGACTGACCGGGCGCCTCCGGGGGTTGCCAAGAGGAGGAGTTTCACCTCGCGTCGGCGCTCGGCCCGCCGTAGGGCCTGGACGGGTAACCGGTGTCGAAGTGCATGTAGTCAGGTACGTCGATGTTCTGCCACACCCAGCCCTCGGTCGTGAACGCCCGCCAGACCGGACCGCCTTCGAGGATCTTGCCCTTGCCCTGCGAGCGCGCGCTGTGCTTCGCGCTCGGCTTCCAGCACTTGCACCGCAGATCCTGCCAGGGGTTCTCGAGGGGGTTGATATCGACAGCGCGGCCGTTGGCGTGCGGGGACTCCGTGGTCGGCGCGTTGATCTGATCGGGGCGACGGCAGTTGAAGGCGGCGGTGTTGTCGGCGGCCAGGCTGGCGGTGTTGTCGCCGCCGTACTCCTCCAGGGGTTTCATCTGCCGGATGGGAAAGCCGGTGTCGAAGAGCTCGGTGAAGATGCGGACGACGCTGTCGGCGGTGTCCGCGTTGACGACGAGCACCCCGCGGTGGGTCTTCGTGTCGAATCCGTGGTGATTGATCTCCACACGGCGCAGCTGGTCGGGCGAGGTCACGGGACATCCCCTGCGCACCATCCCCGCTTCCTTCATCTTCTGCCATTGCGCAGCGGGGACCGAACGGATCACCGCATCCGCGGAGGGGGCGGGGGACGGTGTCGGGCTGGAGGTCGCCGAACTGGTGCCCGGCGCGGTGGAGCCGGTGTCGGCTGCGGCCGTGCAGGCCGTGGCCAGGAACAGGGCCGCAAACGCGAGCGGTGGCCATGGCCGGACGGTACGGATCACTGCGCTGTTCCTCGGGGGAGCCGGTGGGGAAGGTCGTATTCGTAGGTCAGGAGGGTGCGGCCCTCGGGCGTGCGGGTCTGGCCGGCGCACCACCAGCCGAGGCGTTCGTAGTAGCGGCCCGCGCCGTCGGGTCCGGCTGCCGTGACCAGGCTGACTCGGGCGCATCCGGCGGAGGCGGCGTCTTCGGTGAAGCGACGGACGAGCGCCGAGCCCAGGCCGTACGAGCGGACCCGGCCGATGACGACGACATGGGCCAGGACGGCGGTGACTCCGGCCCGTGGCCGGCTCTCGGCTGCCTGGGGGGCTGTTTCGCGGCGGCCGGGGAGCAGCTTGCGTGCGTAACGTCCCAGACGGGTGCGTATGAAGTGCAGAGACAGTCCGGGGCGGACGGAGAGAGACATGCATGCGCGCAGGGCGAGCCCCCGTCCGTGAGCGCGTACGACGTGCCGGCGGTGCGCGACCGGGTCGATCACGCCGACCAGGAAGCCGACGGGTGCTCCATCGGCCTCGGCGATGTACGCCCGCGCGTGGGGGCTCGTCAGGTACGTGCGGGTGTAGGCCGTCAGATAGCCCGGTCCGAGCCGGGCGAAGAAGCCGTCGGGGAAGTGGTCGCGGTGCTCGTCCACCACGAACGGCAGGTCCTCCGGCCCCATCGGTCGCAGTGCGCAGCCGAAGGGGGTGCCTCGGCTGGGGGTGCGCGATGGGGGGATGCGGCCGACGGGGCCGGAGGGGTCGGGGGCGGGCAGGGCAGGGCTCAGTGGCGCGGATGCGCCTCGCTCGACGTCCACAGAAGAAAATTACTACGTCGCGTAGAAGTTCTACAGCGGATAGAAGTTCGATCCTGGGTAAAATTTCTACGGAGGGTAGAAAACCAGCCGCTGTCGCTCTGCGGTTCCCGATACGGTCGGGAGTCGTGGACGCGTGAACGTGCGGCACAGTGCGGTGACGAGGGGCGGGACAAGAGCGATGAGACCGTTCGGTGAACTGGAAGCCGAGATCATGCGGGTGATGTGGGCGAGCGGCGAGCCGCTCAACGTCCACGAGATCGTCGACGCACTCCATCGAGAGGGACGGGACCCCGCGTACACGACGGTCATGACGGTGACCGAACGCCTGCGCACGAAGGGGTGGTTGGAGCGGGACAAGCAGGGCCGGTCCTTCCGCTACAGCCCTGTGCGCACCGCCGACGACTACTCGGCCGAACTCATGGAGCAGGCCCTGGAGTCGTCGGCCGACCGTGAGAGTGCCCTGCTGCGCTTCGCCGGTCGCCTCGACGCCTCGGAGGCCGCTGCTCTGCGCAGAGCGCTGGCGGACATGCCCGCCGAGCCGAGCGCCGACGGCTGAGGAAGTCCACCATGCTTGTTATCACTGGGCTCCTCGCACACGCGCTCCTGATCGGCGGACCTGTGACTCGGGCACTGGCCGGGGCGAGCTGGGTCAGCCGCCACCCGCAGGCAGCCCTGCGCCTGTGGCACTCCTGCGCCCTGGGGCTGCTGGCATCGGTGAGCGGCGCCCTGGTCCTGGCCGCGCACGACCTGTGGGAACACGGCATGGTGTGGCTCTTCCACGCCGACAAACCGCTGATCCACGCCGCCTACGGCGGTGCCTGGCAGGCGAGAGGTATCACCGAGGCGGCACTGCTCGCCCTCCTTCTGGGCATGACGGGGTTGTCGTGGACCGCTGCGCGAAGGTCTCTGCGCGTGCGCCGCGCACGTGACCGCCACCGGCTGACAGCCGACGCCCAGGGCTCGCACGGCCGCGGCGACGACCCTGCGGTTCGCGTACTGGCGCATGCCGCCCCGGCCGCCTTCTGCATACCCGGACCGCCCGGTCGCTCCCGCATCGTCGTCACCACCGCGGCCCAGGACCTGCTCTCACCCGAGGAACTCGCCGCCACCCTCGAACACGAACGGGCCCACCTGCGACTGCGTCACCACCGGGCGATCCTCACCGCCGACGTCCTGACGGCGGCCCTCGGCTGGATGGGGCTGCTGCGCCCGTACGCGCACCAGGTACGCCGTCTCGCGGAGATGGCGGCCGACGACCAGGCGGCTCGCAAGCACGGGCGGCGCACCGTGGCCTCGGCCCTGCTGGAGATGTGCACAGCACCGGGGACGGCAGATCCCGCGCCGCCGGGCGCAGTCGCTATGACGGGTCCCGATCCGGCCGAGCGCATTCGCCGCCTGATCTCCGCCCCGCCCGCAGTACCGGGGCGGCTGTCACGGGCTCTGACGGGCACGGCGGCAGCCGTCGCTCTCGCAGTGCCCGTGCTGGTAGCGATGGCCCCGGCGGTGCTGCTCGCCAACACGGCGCACCTGCCGGGTACCGGGTAACGATCGGTCAGCCCCTTTGCCGCGGCGCCGCTTCTGCGGAGACCGCGTGGGCAAAGGGGCCGATCGGCATCCTTGCTGTTACTGCTGGGCGCCGGCCCGACGGCGTACGACGTAGGCGGCACCGCCCGCCACGATCAGGACCGCGGCGCCGATGCCGATCCACGCACCGGTCGAGAGGCCGCCGCCGTCCTCCTTCGCCTCGGCCTGGGCCGCCGGAGAGGACTCCGGCTCGGTCTCCGTGGGAGTGGGGGAGGGCGACGCCGGCCGGCTCTCGCTCGGGGACGGACTGGCGGGCTTCGCGCCGGGCGCGGCGGCCTTGAGTTCGAGGACCGGGGCCTCGTTGCCGTGGCCGTCGCCGCTGGGCTCACTCAGTTCGATCCAGCGGTCGATCCGTCCGTCGCTGTAGGTCTGCAGCGTCTTGAACGCCAGTTCCTTCGCGTCGGGCAGCTGCTTGACGACGACCGAGTGCTCGGCGTCCTCGCCGGCCTTCACGGCCGGGCCCTTGATGACGTAACCGTCGTCGCGGGCCGTGAACTTCCAGCCCTCGGGGCCCTTGTCGTAGGCCACGTCGGCGGATGCGATGCCCTTGGGCAGGACCACGCGCAGCTCGGTGATCCCCGCGTCGGCGGATTCCGACTCGGCGACGAAGGTCAGCTTGACGTTCTCGGCGAGGGCTTGGGCGTTGTCGGCCTCGACTTCCACATGGGCGGCGGCCGGGCCGGCGGTGAGGAGGACGGCGCCGGCGGTCGCGGCGGTCAGCAGGGCCAAGTGCCGGGCGGTGCCGTGCTTCTTCATGGCATGGAACATGGGTGTCTCCAGGCAGGGACGAGCGCGGGACGGCCGGTCGGGCGTCCCGCAGAGGTCAAATGGCGAGAGGGGTACCTGCCCGGGGCGGTCCCCTGCGTACCAGCACGTCTGCGAGCACTGCCCTCTTCAGAGGCGGCCCCTGCAGCCACGCCCCGATGACCGCCGGCGGCAACCGGTACCGCGCGGCTGCGAGGCGTTCCCTCAGCAGCGTCCGGACCGTGGCCATCCGGGCGCGGACCGCGTCGACCGCGGCCGTCATACCCCGTGCCAGTGACCAGCACACGGTGTCCGCCTGGTGCAGCAGCACAGCGACCAACACCGCCGAAGCCGCGTGTACGGCGGTCATCGCGAGCGAGCCGTGCAGCCGCTCGTGCCAGGCCGTGTGAGCGTCCGTCCCGTGATGGGCGTGCGCAGTCACGGACATAGTCGGGGCAGAGTGCGCGTGTGCCGTCGCCAGCCACAGATGCAGCGCGGACTGCGCCACACCGCACACCGCCACCACGGACATCAGAGAACGGGGACGCCGGGCCCCGGCCAGTCCCACGGCGAAGAGCACGGCGGCAGCGGCCGCGCTCTGCCGCCAGGGCGCCGGTCCTTCGGCGACCAGATGGTGCGCGGACACCCCGAGCACCGTGCCGACGAACGCGAACACAGCGGCCCGGAACACGGGCAGTGGCGCGCGAAACGTCGTACTCAGCTCGGTCATGGCACGCCCATCATCAGGCATGACCGAGCGTGGGCGGGGTGGGATCCCCAAAGAGACGGCTCGTCCGGATTGCCGCTTGCCTGGCTGACCCTTGGTGCCATGTCAGCCGAGGGCCGTCACCCCGGCCACCGCAAGACCGAGAACGGCGCAGACGCCGAGGACGCGCAGGACGCTCCACTTCAGTCCGAAGACCATGACCAGGGCGGCGCAGGTGATGGCCAAGGCGGTGGGCCGCACGGTGGACAGATCGGGGAGCTGGAGGTGCAGCGGCCCCCAGGTACGGTCGTCGACCTTCGCGAACCAGGTGTGGAGCGCGAAGTAGACGGCGAGATTGGCGATGACGCCGACAACGGCCGCCGTGATGCCCGTCAGCGCGGCGGACACAGACCGGTTCCCGCGTAGGCGCTCGATGTAGGGCGCGCCGAGGAAGATGAACAGGAAGCAGGGCACGAAGGTGACCCACGTGGTCAGCAGCGCGCCGAGCAGGGCAGCGGCCCAGGGGTTGAGGGCGCCAGGATCCCGGTAGGCGCCGAGGAAGGCCACGAACTGCACCACCATGATCAAAGGCCCTGGCGTGGTCTCCGCGAGAGCGAGGCCGCGGACCATCTCGCCCGCGCCGAGCCAGCCGTAGTGCTGGACCGCCTGCTGGGCTACGTAGGCGAGGACGGCGTAGGCGCCGCCGAAGGTGACCAGGGCGGTGCCGGAGAAGAACAGGCCCTGGGTGGTGAAGACACTTCCGGTGCCTGTGAGGACCGCCACTGCGGCGAGTGGCGCGCCCCACAACAACAGGCCGAGCCCGAGAATGCGCAACGCCCGATGACGGCTGGGGCGTTCGGCGTGCAACGCGTCGTCGGCGATCAGCGGTGGTGGGCCGTCGTCGGCGGTGTGCGCGGCGGCCGGGCGCAGGGTCTGCGGGGCGAGGCGGGCCAGCAGCCAGCCGATGAGCGCGGCCACCGCAACCACCAGCGGGAAGGGGACGGCGAACAGGGCGAGCGCGGCGAAGGATGCGACTGCGAGCGCGATGAGAGCGGGGTGGGTCAGGGACCGTCGGCCCACCCGCCACACCGCCTGGGCGACGATGACGACCACGGCCGGGGCGAGCCCGGCGAACAGCCCGGTGACGGCGGCGGTCGTGCCGAAGGCGACGTACAGCGCCGACAGCGCGAGCAGGGCGACGACGCCAGGCAGGACGAAGAGGGTGCCCGCGGCCAGGCCGCCTCGAGTACCGTTGAGCAACCAGCCGACGTAGATGGCGAGTTGCTGGGCCTCAGGACCCGGCAGCAGCATGCAGTAGCTCAGGGCGTGGTTGAACCGCTGCTGGCCGATCCACCGCTTCTCCTCCACCAGCGCGCGCTGCATCACCGCGATCTGCCCGGCCGGACCACCGAAGGTCTGCAGGGATATCGCGAACCAGGTGCGCACCGCCGTCCGGAAAGGCACGACATCACGTACGGCGGCGGACTCCGCCGTGGTCCCGGCCGTGGTCTCCGAGGCGCTCACGCGGGATCACGCCCGATCAGCGTGGCCCGGCGGTGGTACTCGTACAGCCCGTCGAAGAGGGGCCCGGTCAGTTCCAGGATCCGCTCGTCGTCGCAGATCATGGACAAGCCGCGCAGGGCGACGTCCAGGCCGGGCGCCTCGGGGGCGTCGTAGCGTTCGTCGTCGAGATCGGCCTCGTGCACGATCTCGGCCAGCTTCCACAGCACCGGATCGGTCAATTCGTACCGGCGCAGGATCGTCTCGAACGAGCAGTCCCCGCCGTGGTGACCGAGTTCCACGCCACGCATGTCGAACGGGGTCGCGCCTTCGGGGACTTGTGCTGGATCGGTGACGAAGACGAACTCCGCCTCCTTGTCGACGTGTCGGCGGATCAGCCAGGCGCAGGCGGCCCGGTCGATGTGGATGCCGGCGCGGGTCGCCCACTTCATGCTTTCTCCTCCTGAGGTGATTCGGTCTGCTCGGCCAGGGCGCGGACGGCGGCGTGCGCCAGGGCGCGTTCGGGCGGCGGGAAGAAGTCGCGCCGGCCGATGCGCCGCAACTCGGCGCGCAGCTTGCGCACGGCGGCTGCGGTGTTGGTGCCGTCTGCTGCCTGGTCGGCCTGGTCGATCACGGCCCGGTACTCGGCGGCCCTCGCCTCGGCCATGCCGGCGGCCAGCTCCCGTTCCTGGGCGAAGGCAGTCGGCCGGGCCAGCCAGATCGAGGCGGCGCCGCCGGCCTCGATCGCCTCGTCCGCGATCCACTCCAACTGCTCGCGCGTACGGGCATCGGCGGGCAGCGCCACCAGACCGTCGGAGAGCTGTGCGACCCCGAGCCGCTTCAGCTTGCGCCAGACAGCGATGCGGGGCGTGGAGGGCTCGCGGGGCATCCGATAGGACAGCAGGACCCATTCGCCTCGCTGGGCTGTGCCCGGGGGCTGGGACTGTGCGGTCATGACACAGGCACCTCCTTCACGCAGGCGTGTGTAACCACGGTTACATCGCTGATGGGTAGGAGGCGTCATGATCGGCTGGGGTCAGATCGGATACGGAGCCGCCCTGTCGGCCGTCTTCGCCGCTGTGCTGCTGGCCGCCGTCATCCGAGGCGGCCGCATCGCTGTGGTCGTCACGGGGGGCAATCGGCCCCGTCGCGGCGGGGCCGATTCTGTGGAACGTCATGCTCCGCGCCGCACACGGAAAACCGTTCTTCACCGATGCGCCGATCCCCGTGTTCCCGGGCAGTTGGCAAGACACCGGCTCCGGGGGTGTTCGCCCTCGCTGTGGCGGTGCTCGTATACGGCCTGGGTCCACTCGCTACAGAACTCGCACGCCGCGCCGTCGGATGTGCACTGCGCGCAGGTCTGGCGGCATTGCTCGCCGACGTCTACGTCTACGTATCAGGCAGCGACTGAGGACTGGTCGGCTGTAGGGGGTGGGATGCGGGAATGCCACTGTGGCGCCGCGGCGCGCTCCTGATGCGTCATGATGGTCCAGACATGTCGGCTCATCACGCACTCGTTCGCACCGCAGGCGGTACCGCCGCACGCGCGGTCGGGTTCGCGGTGGCCGGCGTCGCTCTGGCCGCTGGGCTGCATCACGCGACGACCGACTCGTCCATGTCCTGGCGAGCTCTTGTGCTGGCGGTCGTAGTTCTCGCTGGCTGCGCCGGTCCCGTCCTGCGGGCCGGAGCGAACGGCAGGAGCATGTTCGCCCTCGCTGCCGTCCAGGCGCTGCTGCCTCTCTGGCTGGAGTTCACCGACAGCGACATCGCGGCCCCGGCGCTCGACGGCCACGTCCGACTGCCCTCCGCCATCCACCACAACGCCCTCGCCATGGTGGCCCTGAACTTGGTGGCGGCCTTGGCTCTGACCCATGCCTTCCGCAGCGCCTCCGACCTGCCCGCACGTCTCACGTACGCCGTAGCCGCCACCGCCCATCGCTGGTGGGACTGCTTGCTGTACGTCATCGGGCTCGTCCTGCGCCTGACCGGTATGGCGCCTCCGCAGCCACCCCGGCCCCCTCTTCCCCCGGTGGCCCTCCCTCGGCCGCGCGCTCTCACGGTCCTGCTACACCGTGTGCAGCCCTGCGCGCCCTAGTACGGCGGTACTCCCCCCGTCACGTCAACGCGCCCGCACATGACCGCGGTGCGTCTTCCTCTTTGACACCGGAGTGACCGCTGTGTCCGCACATCTCATCGCGATGTGCCGGGCGGCTCAGAGCTGCCCGGCATCCACCGCTGACCACGCCCTGCGAGTTGAATCGAGCCATGCACCCGATTACTACGCTTCCGCTGCCGAAGGTGGCGGAATCATTGCCTTCGTCACGTCTGCCCAGAACATTCTTTGGGGCGTCGCCGGGCTGGTAGCGGCGAGTCTTCTGGTGTGGCAGCTATGGCCCGTGCGGCGCGACGAGGACGGAGAGCACAAGGAGACCGGGCAGCCCGAGCCGGCCTTGCGGGCGAATGACCCGCAGGCCGGCTTCAAGAGCAGGGGACAAGCCTCAGTGCCGCAGCCTCACCTTGCTGACCACTGCGACGCCGAGGGCGGCGAGGGCGATCTGGATGAGCCACTCGACCCAGTCGACACCCTTGGTGTCGGCGACGTCGAGGCCGGAGGCGATGCCGATGCCGATGAACGCGGCGGCGAGGCCGATCAGGATCGTCCAGTGGATGCCGACGCGCTGGCGCGCGGGGATGAGGAGTCGGCCGAGGAAACTGATCACGATGCCGATGACGATCGCGCTGATGGCACCTGAGATCTCCGTGACGGGTCCGGCATCCCTCGGTCGTTGGTGACGTTCGGGTGCTCGTTCGAAATGGGGTCGGCCCGTGGAGTGCGTGAGACGCCTGGCCGGGGCTTATGGCCTGCTGAAGGCGGCGTACGCGCTGCGCCACCGTCACCGGAGTGGTTGGATTCTCCGGCCGAGGAGTACGGCCGGCTCGTAAGACAGAGCACGTGCCAAAGGAGTCATGGTCGCCGCCACGGCGACGTTCCGAGATGTACGGGACGTTATGGACGCTGTCGTGATCGCCGCTGGCATAGCGCCCCGGCGTGTGCAAGCTCGGATGAGGCACGGCACTCGCGCCGAGACGCTGGACACATACGGCTTCGCTCTAGAAGTGGACTGGGAAAACGCACCGGATTCCTTCGATGAACTGTTCGGCATCCGTCTCCTGCGGGGCTGCATGAGGCGGCGTTGCTGCTGCGCTCACAGCGTAGGAGGCATGAGCTGCCATGATGCGTCCTCGCCTGCCCAACGGACTGAGCAAACGACCCCCGGGCTTAGCTGTCACAGCTTGGCCCTCGCAAGTGTGCACGCGATGTGCACGAGGCCCTGTGTGTCGGGGCTATCGCGCAGGTCAGCGCGGTGCCCAGACAACGCCAGAACATCCCGGCAGGACAGTTCGTTTGTGCCGGTGGCATCCTGGGCGTGACCTGCACCGCTGCTGACCTGGGCAATTGTGCTGGGGGTTGCGGAGTGCTTCCCTCCACTTCCCTGGTTTTCCCGGGAGTTCCCGGCGAAGTGTGCACTGGCACGAGGGGGCGGATGCGCGATGAGATGGCGGTAGGGGGCCGGCGGGTCCGGTCTGGGACGTCTGCGTTTGGCTGACACCGTGTGGCGGGGCGACCCTCGCGCCTGTTCCTCAGCGACCGGTGCTTAGCAGCCGGCAGGGGCACAGGAACCGTGAGTACTCGGCTCGACCCGCGGCGCGTCGACACCTCCCGCATCGGCGACATCGAGGTGGTGGCGACCTACGTCGACGGCCGCGACCGACGCGGCGCCGGATCCGAAAGCGGGGAAGGGAAGCCTTGAACACGGCCATGCCGCCCGCCGCACCGCCGTTGCCGCACACTCCTCGCACAGCGACCTCCGTCGTACGCCCCGCCCGCCCCGAGGACGCCGCCGCACTCGCCGCCCTGTCCCAACCCTTCGTCCGCTCGGGGGAGTTATGCCCGTGCCCCGCCTCCCTCTCCCTCTATGCAGCCCACGCGGCCGACTTCGTCGTGGCCGAGGACCCGACGGCACCATGGAGGGCTGCCTGGCCCTGCGCGTACACGCGGCCGACGCGGAGGGGGGTCGCGGTCCCGCGGGCGTCCTCTACAACTTCTGCGTGGCCCGGCACCGGCAGGGCAGCGGACTGGGAGGCCGGCTGCTGCCTGCCGCGGTGGCCAGGGCGCGCGCCCAGTCGGTGGGTTCCCTGTTCACCGCGACGGTCGGCAGCGGCAGCCTCTTCCTGCGGCACGGCTTCGCCCCGGCCGGCCTGCGCCTCGCGCCCGAGGCGTGGGCGACGTCCCTGGACCCGCGCCGCGGCGCACGTGTTTTCGCGCGAACCCTGTGACGGCGTGCGGACCCTCAGCGTGAGGTCCAGGTGATCGTGGACAGCGCCACAACATCCTTGCTGGTCTCAGAAGCAGGACTCAGGTCGAAGCGGCAGACCTTTCGTCGAGGAAATCGACGATGTGGCCGAACACGTCAAGGGCGGCACCACGGCCGATGAAAGGGTCGACGTGGCCGTAGCCCGGAATTTCGACGTACCGGACGTCGAGGTCCGGGTGACGGCTGGACAGGATGTCGTAGCACAGCTCGTTTGAATCGTGGAAGGTTTTGTTGTCACTGCCGGCGAGCAGCAAGACGGGACAGTCGATGCGGTCGGCGCTGTCCAGGGCGTTCTCCGGCAGTTGGTCGTAGCCTTGGCCGGCCGTGTTCCAGGGCATCGCCGTGTGGGCCAATTCCATGCGTCGCAGATGCGGCCCTATCCAGGTGGGCGCGGAACCGAACAGTTCGGCGAGCCGGTTGTGGGTTCGCTCGTGCAGGTTCTCGTGGACATAGAGTGACGCGCCGGTACCCCATGCGGAGTTGTGCAGGATATGGCAGGTGGGGTCGTCACAGTCGCCGGCCGAGAGGGAAGCCAGCGCGAACATCGGCGTGTAGCGCGAGCGGAAGCCCACCTTGGTGAAGTCGACCGGGAGGTGAGTCCAGCGGGAGCGGCCCCACTCCCCGCCGAGGTGGCCGAGCAGCCGGGACCTCGCGGAGTATTTCGGCGTCATGAACACACCCTGTGCCACCACTCCGGCGAGGCCTGGCACCAAGCCGCCGGTCATACTCAATGACAGCGACAGTGCTCCGAGACAGTGGGCGACCACGAAGAGCTGGCGCCGGCCGATCCGGTCGCGGATGTACGACACCGCTTCCGGGATGTCATAGAGCGCCACATCATCGAAGGTGTACCGGACGCGGCCCTCGTTGTGCGGCAAGCGGCAACTGCCCCGCCAGTCCAGCAGCCATGGTTCGTAGCCCGCGCTGAGCAGGACGTCCACGAGGTTGCGCGTCTCGGGGAGTACGAACATGTCGGCCGAAGCTGTGAGACCGTGCAGGAGCAGGACCGCGGGACGGTCCGTGCCGTTCTGATCGGTGGGGGTGTTGGCGATCAGCCGGGACAGGCCGAGTTCCGTGCCGTCGGATGCATGGAACGGGATCTGCTCAACGGTGACGCGATCCATCGGGGCATAGAGCGGTCGTAGTGTCATCGAAGGTGCTTCCTGTCCTTTTCCCACTGCTTGAGTTTGGCCTGGTACCTGTCCTTGTCGAGGTCGATGGCGTCCGGGCGCAGGTCGAGCAGTTCGGCGCCGGCGCGCAGCGTGGGCTCCAGCAGCCCCTGGCCCAACTGCGCGCTGAACCAGGTCAGCCAGGCGAGCTTGGCGATCCGCTGCTCCCGCATCGACAGATTCGGATTGACCCGGATACCGTCTATCTGCTCTCGCTTGTAGGACTTTTTGGGCACCCTCATCGTTCCGGCCAGGCTCGCCGGTTCGCCCTCGCGCCCGGCGCGGATGGTGAGAGTACGGGCCTGCTTCATGTAGTCGAAGCGGGCCCGGGCCGTCTTCCAGCCCTCCAGCCACCAGCCGTTTCCGTCGGAATCGCGCAGGGCCAGGCGGTAACGCAGCAGGGGGTGGTCCAGGCCGTGGCGGTGCGGCACTCCCTCGTGGGGACGGACCCAGATCTCGCCGTCATCCACGGTCAGCGGATCCGGGTGCAGCAAGGAGCAGGAGACCGTGCCGCGTACGTCGATCGTGCGGTGCTGCACGAGTTGGTACATGCTGGCGATCGACAGGGTCAGCGCGAAGCTGCAGTGAGTGTCAGGCTTGCCGTCGGCCGGGCCGACTTTGCCCCGCATCGTCTCCCGGAACCACAGGTGCGGTGGGTCGTCGCGATGGGGCAGGATCACCAGGCCGTCACGGGCCATTCGCTCGTAGCTCTTGAGCCGGGCCTGCGCGTCGTAGCGGGTGGGTGGTGGCAGTTTGTGCCGGGCGACGAACGCCTCGGTCCGCTCCCCTGTCGCCATGGGAGCTGTGACGCTCGCCTCGACGATCTTCTGGCCGGCAGGGTTGCGCAGCACCCGCGCCATGAATTCGAGTTCGGGAACCGGATCGCTCTCGCAGCGGGCCAGAAAGTCCTTGAGCCAGACATCCCACGCCATCACCCGCACATTCAGACCACCGAGTTCCTGATCGCGGACCATCTCGGTGAGAGTGTCCGGCCGTCCGGTGAGGTGGTAGTTCTGGCCCCAGCCGCTCGGCTCGCAGATCACAGCGGTCGCGACGCGGCTCACCCAGTCCACCGGGGCGGAGTTGGAATAGTTGATCTTGGGCGCGACGCGGTAACGGGAGATGGCGGAAAAGAGGCCCGTATTGATGTCGTGCGGGTTGTAGGCGCCGGTGCGGGTGTGGCCGACGATGCCGCCCGGGCGCAGAAATGTTGCCTTCAGGCCACGGTCGCGGGCGCGCCTGAGGGCTGCCTCGGCCGCCCACTTCGACTTGTCATACCCAGCCGTCAGCCGGTCCACATGTGCCACCGGATCGTCTTCACCCATCGAGGCGATGCCGATCTCATTGAACACGGCGATGGACGAAATGTGGTGCAGCGGTTTGGGCCGTCCGGTCATCGCGAGTTCGGCGAGGGTCAGCACGCCGAGGACATTGGTCCGGCGCAGCGACGGGTAGCCGCGCAGGAAGTCCACGGCCGCCGCCACGCTGACAACCGAGTCGAGCTCGTTCGCCAGCAGTTCCCACTGTTCGTCCGTCAGGCCGAGTCGGGGCCGGCGCAGGTCGCCGGGGAGGACCGTGACCCGTCGTCGGATCTCGGCCGACCACGGAAGGGAGAAACCGGCGAGGCCCTCGGCGAGTCGCCGTTCCGCATCCTGCACGGTGTCCCCGCGCACCAGGCAGACGACATGTGCGTCGCTGTGCCGCAGCAGGTCGAGCAGCATGTGGCCCCCCAGGAAGCCGGTGACACCGGTCAGCAGGACACGGCGGGGCGGGACCGGTTCCGGGTCGCCGCACCAGGGAAGCTGGTCCGCACGCGCGAGGTCGGCCATGATGAGGGCCAGGTCCTCGGCATGGTCGTCGAGCACAGGGAGCGTCTCGTCCGGCGTGACGGTCTCGGTCGGCATGATGTCGGTGCCCTGCGATGCCGTCGTGGTGGCGGACGGCGCGGAGGCTACCGGAAGCTCAGGGGCTCCGGTGGCGGCGGGCGCCACAGGGGCTCCGGTGGCGGCGGGCGCCTCGGGCAGTGGGCGTTTCGTCGGACTGCCCAGCCAGCGTTGAGCGAGGCGCCGGGGCCTGGCGTCGGCGAAGACGTCGTCCAGACTGAGTCTGACGTTGAGCTCACGGTCGAGCACGGCGACGAGTCGAACGGCGTCCACCGAGGTGGCACCGGCGTCGAAGAGATCGGTCTCGGTGTCGATCTCCTTGATGTCCAGCAGGGCGGCTGCCTTCGAGACGATGGCCTTGGCAAGTTGTTCGAGACCCCAGGCCGGTGTGCCGCTGACCGGGCCCTGCGGGGCGTTCGTGCTGTCCACCGACTGCCGTGGCGAGGGCGGCGGCTGAAAACGCGCCAGCAGACCGGCGATCGCGGCGGACCCGCGCGGACCGCTTTCGATCAGTTCTCCCTCGTGCTGCCGGTCCACCTCGTGATGGCGCGCCGGTACGTCGCCACCTGTCTCAGGGCTGGGATTCATGCGGTTGTCTCCACGCTTTCGTCTGTTGTGGTGTCCCATGAGCGGAAGTCCCGGAGCCGGTCCACGAGGACAACTGCCTCCAGGCGCGGTGCCTCTGGGGCCCCGCCGCCCAAGGCGGCCACGAGCCGGCGTACGGGGATATTGCGGGGCGTATGCTCGGCGATCAGGCGCACGGCCGGGCAGCCCAAGGCTTCGGCTCGGTCTGCCAGCCAGCCGAGAACCCGTTCCTCGGCACCGCGGCCGAGCACCCGGCAGCTCATCATCCAGCCCAGGACCTCGAGCGTCTCGCCATCGGGACGGATCACGACGACGGCGACCTGCCCGTATTCGCCGAACCTGTCCCGCGCCCGTACGGTCCACACCTCGCCGTCCTGCTGCCAGCCCGTCAGCTCCGCCTCGCCCACCGTCGCGGGGCGGAGATTGAACTGGTTGGTGCGCCGGGCCAGTTGGACGGAACGTTCCATCGTGTTGGCGCTGAGCAGCTGAAAGTCCATTTCCAGGTCCAGCCGCTCCAGGAAGTCGGCGAACGTGGTTCGGGAACGTGCTTCCTCACGCACCTTGTCCTGCCGGTAGAAGTCCGCCCGGGCGGCGTCTTCTTGTGTCGCCGCGCGTGGAACGACCGGCCAGAGCCTGGTAAGGAAGTCCGGCAGGCCTTCTCCGGGCGGGCAGGTCACGCAGAGCACCTCGGGCAGAGCTGCCCTCATCCTGGCGATCTCGGCCGCGTTGTCGTCGAGGAACATGAACGTGTCCAGCCCGAGCCCGAGTTCCTCCGCCGCCGCCTTGAGGCGCTCGGGCTTCGGTGTCCAGCCGGCGGAGACCACACTGAAGTGCTCAGCGCGAAGCAGACTGTCGGGCCGGTCCAGTACGGCACGTACGGTGGCCTCGTCGTTGTTGGAGACCAGCACCAGCAGAACACCTGCGGCACGCCACTGCAGCAGTCGGCGGGCAAGCTGGGCACGGGCCCCCACGAGGCCCACGTGCTCCGGCCCGTCCTCCCCTGCGATGCCGTCCCAGAGAGTCTCGTCGCCGTCCACCGCGATCACCTTGGGCGGGGTGCGGCGGGAGGCCTGCACCAGTTCGGCGAGGGCAAGCGCCACTGCGGCCTGGAACTCCGTCCGGAACGGCAGGTGCGCCAGTGCGTCCGTCTCGGCGTCGAACGGGTCGGCGAAATCATCGCCGCTGAAGGTCTCCGGCCCTATGACCGCGATGCCGGCCTGATCCCGGAGCCGGGAACTCACCTGCTCCTCCCAGTCATGGAGCCTCCCTTCGGTCGAGTGGGCGGGAAGAAAGGCGACGATCACGGGCTTCCCCGTGCGTTCGGCCAACGAGCGCAGGGCTGCCGGATACTCCTCGCCCAGTTCGGCCAGCAACTCGTCGCTGATGTCGCCGTAACGCCCCAGGTCGGCGGCGCGCAGCAGGACGACGGCTGCTGCGGCCGACGGATCGGAGAGAACACCGGACGGGTCGTGCAGGGCGGCCAGAACCTGGTGATACGGACCTTCGGCGACAGTGAGTCCCGTGCCCTCCAGGGCGAGGCCGAGCAGCGCGGAGAGGTTGCCCAGAGCAAAGGTGGCTGCCAGGGCGACGGATCGGGGTGCCGATGAGCGCGACGGGGGTGCGGGCACCGGGAGAGCGCCCACTGTGCCCGTGCCTGCTTGGCCGATCACCTCGGCGATCAGCCGGAGGAAGTCCCGGCCGAACCGGGCGCAGCTGGCGCTGTCGAGGATGTCCAGGTTGTAGTCGAGTCGCATCTGACCCAGATCCGGTGACACGCTGATCATCAGATCGAGGTCGGAGTGGCCGGTGCCCGCGGGGAGCATCTCCAGTCCGGGCAGTTTCAGGCCGCGCGGAGGAAGGTAGTTGAAGTAAACCTCGACCAATGGCGCGTCGTTGCGATACAGCCCCTCCGCCACCAGCGTGGACATGGTGTCCGAGAAGGAAATGCCCTTCTCCAGATGCACGCCCAGACGGTCGTCGGTCCGGCGCAACACCTCGGCCACCGACTCGCCCGGGGAGGCCTCGGCGGGGAACGGGATCGGAACGCCGAAGAACCCGACCGCGTCGAGCGCTTCTGCGTGCATCCGGGTGTCCACCGGAACCGCCAGCACGAACCGGCTGCGCTCCCGCAGACGGGCGAGGAACATGGTCAGCGTGCCCAGCCAGAAGGCGGCCGGGGTGATCCCAAGCCCTCTTGCCTCGGTTCCGACCCGCTCCGAGAGCCCGGCGGGGACCTCCACCAGCTCGGTCGCCGCACGGTACGACCGTGCCGCAGGGCGGGGCTTGGCGAGGGTCAGATCCAGCCTGCGGACCCCGGAGAACCACTCACGCGGCTGCGCCGAAGAGGCCTCCTGGCCGTCCGTCTCCTCTCGCGCCGGCTGTGCCCGCATCAGACCGTCGATATCGTCCAAGGAGGGAGCGGACGACAGATGCTCACCCGTGAGTTCAGCGCCGATCTCTGCTGCCACCAGCGCGAGTGAGGACAGATCGGACACCGCGTGGTGCGCACCGTAGAGCAGTACCTGCTTCCCCGACGGGTAGTCCAGCAGCTCGAACCGCCACAGCGGCGCCACGGCAAGCTCGAACGGTGGTTCCAGCAGCTCGCGCAGCCGCTGGTCCGCGTCCGTGTCCTCGTCGACGGGCGACCATCGCAGCAAGGTTCCGGGCAGGCTCTGCCCGACCTCCAGCTGGAGGCCGTGCTCAGGGTCTGCGACGATCGCCGTCCGCAAGGCCGCGTGCCGGGCGGCGAGGTTGTCCAGTGTTCCGGTCAGCCGTTCCCGGCTGACCGGAGTGGCGAGCTGCACGGCGGAGCCGATGTTGTGGGTGACCCCTGGGGTGCCCAGCTGCTCCGTGCGCAACAGCCGTATGACGTCACGGGTCGCCGGGTACCGCACGGTTCCGTCGGTGCCCGGCACGACAAGCGGCTCGAAGCCTTCCTGGCGCGTGCCCCTCCCGGACGCCACAAGCGGTTCCCTGGCCTCCGCGTCGGTCCGGCCGTCGAGGATCCAGTCCACGATGTCCATGACACTCGCCCCGTCGAGCAGCGCCGCCACCGGCAGTACCCGTCCGAACTCAGCCTCCACCAGACCTCGGGTGCGCATGGCCGTCACCGAGTCGATACCGAGGTTGGTGAGCGGGGTCGAGACGTTCAGCCGGCCGGCGTCGAAGCCCAGCAGTTCCGCGACATGGTGCCGTATCCGGTCCAGCACCTGCATCCGGGTGTCGGCATCCCCGGTCCGGGGGGCGTGCCGCCTCAGCTCCTGCGCCATGTCGGCGAGCCGTGACGCGTTGAAGACCGCTTGCTCCGGCAGCTCCACGCCTGTCTGCTCCTTGAGCAGGGTGACCAGGCGGGTGGCCAGCAGCGCGTTGCCGCCGAGCGCGAAGAAATCGCTGTGCCCGACCAGCCCATCGGCCTCGATCCGGAGGACGTCGGCCCACACTCCGGCCATGGTGCGTTCGGCGTCGGCGGGCGCGGCAAGGTCGCGAGGCGGGTTGGGAGGCGCAGTCTCGGCCGCGGGGGCCTGCGCGGGCAGCCGGGGTGCACGGCCGACCCAGTAGCTGCCCGGCTCGAACGCGGTCGCCGGGAGCGGTGCCATGCGGCGCGGCCCGGCGTGGAGGCCGTGCCACGGTACCCGCGCACCGCGCACCCACAGTTCGGCGAGCTGCTCCAGGACGTGGTCCTCGACGAGATCGGCGAGGAAGGAATCCCCCCGGGCACCGGTCAGGACAGCGGTCAGGGGCCCGGCGTCCTCCTCGGTGTTGCCGCGATGCGAGGTCGCGCCGCCCGCCGTGGCGGCCGCGCCGTCGCCCAGGTGCTGTTCGAGGGCCTGCGCGAGCTGCTCGCGGTCGGCGGCGACGAGGGCGAGCCGCTCGGGCAGGTGCTCGCGGCAGAGTTGGGACGTGTAGGCGATGTCGGCCAGACTCGCCGTGTCGTCGCCTTCGAGGAAGGCGTGCAGGCGGCGTGCGGCGATGTGGAGGCGTTCGGGGGTGCGGGCGGAGACCAGGACGACTTGAGGTGTGGGGTCGGGGGTGCTCTGGTCGGGGTGAGGGGTTGCCGGTGGTGCTTCGATGATCATGCTGATGTGGCTGCCGCCGGCTGCGACGGAGTTGATCAGGGCGCGGCGGGGTGTGGTGCCGCGTGGTTGCCAGTGTGTGAGGTGGTCGGTGAGTTGGAGGGGTGAGCCGTTGAGGTCGAGGTGGGGGTTGGGGGTGCCGGTGTCGAGGAGTGGTGTGATCTGGTGGTGTTGGAGCTGGAGGACGACTTTGGTGAGCTGGGCGATGCCGGAGGCGGCTTCGGGGTGGCCGAGGTTGGATTTGACGGTGCCGACGTGGACGGTGCCGCCGGCGTCGGTGAACACTTCGCGCAGGGCGCGTAGTTCGACTTCGTCGGAGAATGCGGTGCCGTTGGCGGCGGCTTCGATGTAGCCGATGTCGGCGGGTGTGGTGCCGGCGCGTTGCAGTGCCCGGCGCATGGTGGTGACCTGGGTGCGGTGGCTGGGTGTCATGAAGCCGTTTGAGCGGCCGCTGTGCTGGGAGGCGGTGCTTTTGATGACGGCGAGGACGGTGTCGCCGTCGCGCTGGGCCGTCTGCAGTGGTTTGAGGAGGACGGCGCCGACCGCTTCGGCGGGCAGGTAGCCGTCGCCGTCGCGGAAGCTGCGGCTGCCGGGGTGGGTGCCGAGCAGCTGCATCTGTGAGAGCGCGAGGTATTTGTCCTCGTTGACGGTCAGGTTGATGCCGCCGGCGACGGCGAGTTCGCATTCGCCGCGCAGCAGGTCGGCGCAGGCCAGGTGGATGGCCATCGCCGAGGAGGTGCACATGCTGTCCACGGCCAGGCTGGGGCCTTCGAGGCCGAAGAAGTGGGAGACGCGGTTGGCGATGAGGTTGTAGGAGGCGGACGAGGTGAGCGCCGAGAGGGCGGGGTCCTGTGCGGGGTCGGCCCGGTACATCTGGTAGGCGGCGCCGACGTAGACGCCGACGCGCCGGCCGTAGCGGCGCTCGATCACCTCCTGGGTGAGGCCGCCCTGTTCGAGCAGGTGCCACACGGTCTCCAGGAACAGCCGCTGCTGCGGGTCCATCGCGGCGGCCTGGCGGGGCGAGATACCGAAGTGCAGCGGGTCGAAGCGGTCGATGCCGTCCAGGAACGCGCCCCACTGGGCCTGGCCGCCGCTCTTCCAGCGGTCGTCGGGGACCTCGGTGACGCAGTCGCGGCCCTCACGCAGCACCGCCCACAACGCGTCCAGATCGTCGGCGTGCGGGTAGCGTCCGCCGATCCCGATGATGGCGATGTCCTGACCCACCGACGGCGAGAGCGAGGGCGAGGGCGGGAGCGGGGCCGGGACGGTGGCAAAGGTGTCCGCCCGGGCCGGCTCCGGCACAGCGGCACGGGCCCGCACGGGGGGCTGGGACGCACTCGCGCCGATCAGGGTGCGCAGCGCCTGCGGGTGGTCGGCGGCGAGGTGGGCGGCCAGAGCGCGCACCGTCTGCACCTCGAACAGCAGCGTGCGCGACAACGGCCCGAAGACGTCCTCCAGCGGCTCCAGCATGGCCACGGCCAGCACCGAGTCCATGCCATAACGCTCCAGCGGCGTATCGGGATCAAGACGTCCAGGAGACAGCTTCAGAGCAGAAGCCAGCACCCGTCTGAGATGGGCCACAGCACGATCCACGACCAACCCCGCCCCCTCACCACCGACCACCGCAGCGGGCACGGAGTCCCGCAGATGGCGTGTGGACAGGCCGGTCAGCTCCACGCACACACGGCCCCGTTCGTCCACGACGGTGACGTCCAGCCGCGCCGCTGTGGTCTCCACGGCGCCACCGGGCCGGTGGCGGATCCACGCGTACGCGGTGGTGGGGGTGGCGGCGACGGCTTCGGCGCGTTCGAGGGCGAACGGCAGCGCGAGGCCGGGCGACCGGCCATCGGCCGTCTCAGCCGGCCACAATCCCACGGTGGCCTGGAGGGCGCCGTCGAGGATGCTCGGGTGCATCAGACCCGCGGCGCCGAGAGGCTCCGCCTCGGGCGGCAGGCGCAGTTCGGCCAGGGCCTGGGGGCGCCCGTCGGGGTCGGTGCCGACGTGCAGCCGAGCGACCGACCGCTGGGAGGGGCCATAGACCATTCCCGTGCCGTCGTAGAGCCCATAGATGTGCTCGCCGGTGTGGACGGCATCGGCGCAGGCGGCACGCAGGTCGTCAAGGAGGAGCGGGAGCTGCGAGGCGTCCTGGGCGAGGGCCGCGCGCCCCTGGCTGCACAGGGTGGTGTCACCTCGTTGGTCCACGCTGTGGATCTCGTACGTGCAGCCGCCCGCAGCGGTTGTGCACACGCGCACCCGCAGCACGAGTCCGTCGGGACCGCAGAGGGCGGGCCGCAGCCACGCCACGTCGGTGAGCCGGACGGCGGCGGCGTCGCCCTTCCCCAGCGCCTTCGCGGCAGCCACCCGGGCCATCTCCAGATGAGCGACGCCAGGCAGAACCTTCCCGCCGTGCACCCGGTGGTCGCGCAGGCAGGGCTCGTCACCGGTGAAGCGTGTTTCGTACGTCGTGCCGTCGCCGTCGCCGGGGACGGTCCGGTGGAGCAGCGGATGGGGCTGTGCTGTCAGGGGAGCCGTGGGGGAGGCGGTCGCCGGGATCTGCGCGGGCACTTGCGACTCCAACCACACCGCCAACTCCGCGACCGTCCGATGCTCGAACATCACCGTCGGCGACAACTCCACCGACAGCCGCTCCTCCAAGGCCGCGACCAACGACAACAGGTCGGCCGACGCCAACCCCAACTCGTAGTAGCCGAGCTCGACATCCACCCGATCCGCAGCCACCTCCAGCCGGGCAGCCACCAGTCCCCGCACCATCTCCACGAGGGCACCGCCCCCAGCCGAAGCAGCCGCCACAGGCGCCGCAGGGACCGGTACCGGCAGCGTGGAGGTGTCGCCGCGGACGTCGAGGGACGCCTCGGCGCGGACCCGCTTGGCCACGAACCGGCCCACCTCGGCGACCTTCGCGCCGGTGGCGTCGTAGAACTCCACGCGGAGCCGTATGAGTTCCTCGTCCCGGCGTACGGAGTCGGCGGGGACGCGGACGTAGCAGCGGTTCCCCAGTGGTCCGGTGGCGCGGAACCGCTCGAACATGAGCGGCAGGTAGAGTCCGGGCCCGTCGTCGTCGTACAGCATGCCGATGGCCACACCACCGCCGAGGAGGCCTGCCTCGAACAGGGCCGGGTGGAAGAGGAACGCGGGGTCGGTCCCCTGGTGTTCGGGGGCGAGCTCCACTTCTGCGATCCAGTCGCCGGTCCGGTGATGGATCACTCCGCTGATCTTCATCAGGCCGGAGTGGACCAGGTCGTACTCGCGGCACCAGCTGTAGATCTCATCGAGTGTGGTACGCCGGGCAGCCCCGTCGACGGGCAGCGGAAGCCGTTCGGGGAAGGCGGCGGAGGCGCAGCGGCGCACGGTCGCGACGGCGTGCAGAACGTCGACGGTGTCCTCGGGGTGCCGGCTGCGGACCTCGACACGCCAGCCGCCGTCCGGCCCCGGACGTCCCTCGACGGTGGTGAGGGCAGGCGTGGCGGACCCGACGACGAGCGGAGCAAGGATCGTGAGGTTGCGTAACTCCACGTCTCGCACCGGGTGGCCATGCCGAGCGAGGACCTGGAGGACCAGGTCCACGTAACCGACTCCGGGCAGGAGGCTGCGTCCGTGGACGACGTGCCCGTGCAGCAGCGGGTTGTCGGCGGTGACAGTGAAGGTCTCGCTGAACATGGTGGATTCGGTCATCGGTGTCCGTCCGAGAAGGAGCATCAGGCCGGCGGATAGGCCCGGTAGGGGCACGGCCGGTGGAAACAGCCGGAGTTGCGCCACGGTGAACTGCCGAGCGCTGGCGCACGCGTATGCGGTTTGGAAACGAACCGCGCTGCGGGGCTGGAGGGCAGTGTGTTCAGTGCAGGACGACGGCGGGCAGGGAAAGTCCGTCGGGGATCAGTCAGCGTCTCGTGACGCGACGGACCAGGCTCCCGCCGGTTGTTGGAGCGGGTGCCAGGAATCGCGAGAGAAGTCTCCCGTCAGGTCCGGTGACGATGCGCGTCGAATCCTGAAGGCGCCACTGAAGAAAGTGGATGCTCAGTGGAGTGCAACGAAGTGGCCCCGGAAAAGGCTTGACCGCCGTGTGCCGAGCCGGCTGACCTGGCGCGTCTGAACGACGATCTCACTCAGGATGGGCAGCGCCCCGGGAAGCAGAAGTTGAATGGTGAGTTTGTTACACGAGCCAGAGCGGAAGTTCACCACTCACGCTCACACTCACACAACCCCTGATTGTCCTCGACCATCATGGTTGGATTCACCCCCCGAGAGTTTCGCAACCTTGATCGAATGCGAAGGGAGCTTAGGTCATCCGCTGCAAGCCGTCAACCATGATCCGCCCTCCAGAACACGGGCGTTGCCGAATATCTCACTCGACCAGGTCAGGTGCGTGGTGACGTCATCGACTGCTTCTCCCGCCGCCTGGCGGCTGGGCCGATCGTCTGCCGTGCGCGTACCGACCGGGGCGCTGACGTGCGGCCCACGGCCGCGCACACGTGAGTCCGGTTTGCTGCCAAGAGCCTTGGCCGGCCAGGTCTGATGGCAGCATGAGTGAATTCCGCTTCTCTCTTTCCCCGGTCCCGGGACGGATGTTGCGCGGTGAAGTCCGGACTGAAGTATCGACCGGCGTGGTCCTGAGGAGACGGTTGACGGTCGTGATCCGGTCAACCTAAGCTCTCGATTCGAACGGGGGGCGGGTGGGGAAACCTCACGCCGCATGGACTGGGGGGCGGCATCTCGGTGATTGTCTTTCTCTGGTTCATTCTGCGGCCACTGACTCTTGGCATCAGTAAGCCGACGTGGCCATCTTGGGCGGTTCCTACCGCATTCATCGCTGGGAACTGGACCGATACGCGGCCGCACAGCCTCCGTCTGGCTATGGCTCCACCTGTGTGAGCCCATTTCGCGACCGGAAGACGCAAGCGAACAACGGGGGGAAGACGCGTGCGCTCGTACATGCTCGGCCGTATCGAACTCGACCGTGAACTGGGACTGTCGGCTTCGCTGAGTTCAGGGAACTCGGCGAGCGCTTCTCGCTGATCATCCGGCGAACGACTGGGGAACAGGGCACGGGGGAAACTGTGATCGAGGAATTACTTCCCGTCGACGTGATGTCCGCTGAGGCATTCGACGACGACGCGGACATTCACCTCTTCGCCGAGGAACGGGCGGCCATCGCCGATGCCGTACCACGGCGCCGACGAGAATTCTCGACGGTGCGCCGGTGCGCTCGTACCGCGCTCGGTGAACTGGGTATTCCTCCGGTTCCCCTGCCGCCCGGGCGGCACAGGGCCCCGCAATGGCCGGCCGGAGTGGTCGGCAGTATGACGCACTGCTCCGGATACCGTGCGGCCGCGGTGGCGCGGGCCAGCCGGCTGCATGCCGTGGGCATCGACGCCGAGGAAGGTGCCCCGCTTCCCGGAACCCTGCTCGACCTGGTCGCCCTGCCGGCCGAACGAGACCTCGTGGAACGGCTCGGCGCGCAGAGCGACGCGGTGCCATGGGATCGCCTGCTGTTCAGTTGCAAAGAGGCGGTCTACAAGGTCTGGTTCCCCCTCGCCCAGCGGATGCTGGGGTTCGACGGGGCGCAGATCGAAATCGATTCCGGCGGTTCCTTCTCCGCGCGGTTCCTGGTGCCTCCTCCTCAGGCGGCCGGGAATCCGGTACCTCGGCTCACGGGGCGCTGGATGCACCGCGACGGGTTCATTCTCACAGCCATCGCTCTCCCCCTGCCCGTAAACGAATCCCCGGTTCGCGCCACGCACACTCGGGCACCCTCGCGTACCTTTCTTGGGACGGAAAACCGATGACCGCATTGCCCACGTTCACCGAGACCTTTACCGTCACCGCCGACAATCCCCTGTTGCAGGGGCACGTCGTGTACGGCCGCAGCCTGCTGCCCGGTGTCGGCTACGTGGACCTGGTGCTCCAGGTGCTCGCCCGGCACGGACACCCCATGCCCGAGGTGGAGCTGCGCAACCTCACCATTCTCGCGCCACTCGTCGCCGGGCCCGGCGAGGCCGTCCTGACCACCGTCGAGGGGCGCGCCGCGGCCGGCGGGGGATGGCGCATCGAGGTGCGCAGCCGCCGCGCGCAGGACACCGCCGACGTCCTGCACGCCGTCGTCACCGCGCACCACCGCGGCCCCGTCGCCTTCACGGAGCGGCTCCCGCTGCCCGTCCAGGGGGCGACCCGACGCACCACCATGGACGAGATCTACACCTGGTGCCGCGAGTACGACCTCCACCACTCGGGCCTGATGAAGCTCGGCGGCGCGGTCCACCACCGTCCCGGCGACTGGATCGCCGAGCTGGAACTCGCTCCCGAACACCAGGCCTCCACTGGCGCGTTCCTCTTCCACCCCGCCCTCTTCGAAGCGGGACTTCTCGGCGGCGGGGTCGCCCTGGGCATGCTGCACGGGGACAACGACGGCCCCGGCCTCTACCTGCCGCTGATGTTCGACCGGTTCCGCGCGGCCGGACCGCTCGGCGGGCGCTGCTACGTGAGAGTGCCGGCCGATTCCGTCCGCCGTGACGACGAACTCATCCGCCTCGTCGTCGAGTTCTACGACGAGGCCGGCCGGAAGGTCGCCGAGGTGGGCCAGTTCGTCGCCAAGCGCATCCGCGCGGCCGGCGCGCTCGACGTCCGTGGCGGCACTCCCGCTGTGCCGGCCGCAGTGCTAGTTGCCGCTCCCGCTGCCGCGCCGGTGGTGGATTCCGTGTCTGTGTCCGCTGTGCTGAGGGGGTTGGTGGGTTCTCGGCTGGGTGTGTCCGCGGATGCGGTGGATGTGGGTGTGGGGTATTACGAGTTGGGGTTGGGGTCGGCTGATCTGCTGGCTCTGGTGGGGGAGTTGGAGGAGCGGCTGTCGGTGGAGTTGTCGCCGACGGTGATGTTCGAGCATCGGACGATCGCGGAGCTGGCGGCGTGGCTGGAGCCTCAGGTGCCTGCCGGTGTTGCCGTCGCGGCGGCACCTGCCGGGTCCACTCCCGCTGTGCCGGCCGCAGTGCCCGTTGCCGCTCCCGCTGCCGCGCCGGTGGTGGATTCCGTGTCTGTGTCCGCTGTGCTGAGGGGGTTGGTGGGTTCTCGGCTGGGTGTGTCCGCTGATGCGGTGGATGTGGGTGTGGGGTATTACGAGTTGGGGTTGGGGTCGGCTGATCTGCTGGCTCTGGTGGGGGAGTTGGAGGAGCGGCTGTCGGTGGAGTTGTCGCCGACGGTGATGTTCGAGCATCGGACGATCGCGGAGCTGGCGGCGTGGCTGGAGCCTCAGGTACCTGCCGGTGCCGTCGCGGCAGCACCTGCGGCGCCCACTCCCGCTGTGCCGGCCGCCCCCGCGCAAGCTCCCGCCGCCGAGACTCCGGCGGAAAAGGCCCCGGCTCCGTCCGCCACGGGCACCCCCGGCTCCTTCTCCGCCGTGTGCACCGCCCTCACCGAAGAGGTGGCTGCCCTTCTCGGCGTGCAACCCGCCGATGTGCACCCCGACGCGGAGCTCAGCGAGTTCGGGTTGGACCTGGGCGGACGCGCGCGTCTCGTCGAGCGGGTGAACGAGCGGTACGGGCTGGCACTGATTCCGGGCGTCTTCGCCGAGCACCGCACGCTGCAGGCCATGGCGTCCCACCTCGTCGGCACCCACGGCGTCCAGAACACGCCCGCTGCCCAGGGCGAACCGCCGAGCACCTCCGCACCGCAGACCCACCCGCTGCTCCAGCGGACCGTGCCCGGCGGCCCGGCGGACGAGATGACGTACGAGACCCGCTTCGACGGTTCGGAACCGTATCTGCGTGACCATCAGGTCCGCGGCGGTCGGGTGCTGCCGGGGGTCGCGCACCTGGAGATGGCCCGCGTGGCGGTCGCCCGGGCGCTGGGCCGGGAGGACACCGCCGCCGTCCGGCTGACCGACGTGGTGTGGCTCCGGGCCGCCGTGTACGGCCCCGACGGGCTGACACTGCGCGTCCGCGTGCGCACCGGAGGGCAGGGCTGCGCGTACGAGATCCTCGCGGTCGGCCCCGATGGTGTCACCACCCTGTGCGGCCAGGGCCGGGCGAGCCTTGCCGAGGACGCCACCCCCCGCACCCTGCCCCTCGCCGAGCTGCGGGCCGCATGTACCGAGGCGACGTACTCCGGTCAGCACGTCTACGGCCTCTACGACGGGCTCGGCCTGGAGTACGGCCCCTCGCAGCGATCCTTGACCGAACTGCGCACCGGCAGGGACACGGAGGGCCGCCGCCAGGTCCTCGCCGAACTGCGCCTGCCGGACGCGGCCGAACCGCTGCACGGCGGCCTGATGCACCCGAGCATCCTCGACGGCGCCCTGCAGAGCACCATCGGCCTGTGGCTGGGCGACGGCGGCTCGGCGGCGCTCGCCCTGCCGTTCGCCCTCACCCGCACCGAGGCCCTCGCCGCCTCGCCCGCCCGGGCTTACGCCTGGATCCGCCACCAGCCCGGCAGCGGCACCGACCGGGCCTCCGCCCGGCTGGACGTCACCGTCGTGGACGAACAGGGCCGTGTGTGCACGGAGCTGACCGGTCTGTCCAGCCGTTCGCTGCCCGCCGTCGAGATGCCGGTCGAGCCGGAGGCCGTGGACTCCGGCGACATCGCGGTCATCGGTGTGAGCGGGCGTTATCCCGAGGCCGCCGATCTGGGCGAGTTCTGGCAGAACCTGCGCGCCGGGCGCGACTGCGTCCGCGAGGTTCCCGCGGGCCGCTGGGACCACGGCCGGTATGCCGAGGCCGGTGCCGGCCGCTGGGGTGGCTTCCTGGACGACATCGACCGGTTCGATCCGCTGTTCTTCCAGATCTCGCTGCTGGAGGCCGATCACCTCGATCCGCAGGAACGGCTGTTCCTGCAGTGCGCCCATCACACCCTGGAGGACGCCGGATACACCGCCGACCGTTTGTCCCGCAACGCCAGGGTCGGTGTGTTCGTCGGTGTGATGTACCAGGAGTACCAGCTCCTGGGCGCCCAGGCGCAGGAGCGCGGCGAGCCGGCGGCCTTGTGGGGCAGTGCGTCCACGGTCGCCAACCGGGTGTCGTACTTCTACGACTTCCACGGCCCGAGCCTGGCCGTGGACACCATGTGCTCCTCCTCCCTGACCGCTGTCCACCTGGCCTGTGAGGCCATCCGCAGCGGTCAGTGCGACAGCGCGCTCGCGGGCGGCGTCAACCTCACTCCGCACCCCAACAAGTATCTGGTGCTGGGGCAGCGCAAGTTCCTCTCCAGCGACGGCCGGTGCCGCAGTTTCGGCGAGGGCGGCGACGGCTACGTGCCCGGTGAGGGCGTCGGCGCCGTCCTCCTCAAGCCGCTGGAGCGGGCCATCGCCGACGGCGACCAGATCCACGGGGTGATCAAGGGCACGGCGGTGAACCACGGGGGGCGCACTTCGGGTTACTCGGTGCCCACCCCGGTGGCACAGGGCGAGGTCATCGCCGAGGCGTTCGCCGCCGCCGGCGTCGACCCGCGCTGCGTGAGCTACCTCGAAGCGCACGGCACCGGTACGTCCCTGGGTGACCCGATCGAAGTCAGCGGCTTGGAGCGGGCCTTCAACCGCGCGGGCGGCGCCCCGGAGCAGCTGCCGATCGGCTCCGTGAAGTCCAACATCGGGCATCTGGAATCCGCCGCCGGCATCGCGGCCCTCACCAAGGTGCTGCTCCAGCTGCGCCACGGCGAACTCGTGCCGAGCCTGCACTCCGCCACGCTCAACCCGCACATCGACTTCGACCGCACCCCGGTGCGCGTCCAGCGCACCCTGGAACCCTGGCACCGGCCCACGCTGGAGGGCCGTACGCTGCCGCGGCTTGCCGGAGTCTCCAGCTTCGGCGGCGGCGGCTCCAACGCCCACGTCGTCATGGCCGAGTACCAGCCGCCCGCCGGCCCCGTAGCCGTGTCGGCCGGCCCGGCGCTGCTGGTGCTCTCCGCCAAGAGCGAGGCCCAGCTCGTCGAGCAGGCCCGCCGCCTGCACACCCGGCTCGGTGAGCTGACCGACGCCGACCTGCCCGCGATCGCCTGGACCCTGCAGACCGGACGCATGGCACTGGAAGAGCGCCTCGCCTTCGCCGCGAGCAGCCTCGCCGAGGCCCGCGAGCGGCTCGCCGTGTTCGCCACCGATCCCGCCGTGACCGGCCCATGGCACCGGGGTACCGTCCGCCCGGACCGGCCCGCCGACGCCCCGGCGGTGGGCGCCGCCCTGGCCGCCCGGACCCGGCAGGGTGTCTACGAGGACCTGCTCACGGCGTGGGCCGACGGCGCCGAGGTGCCCTGGGAGGACGCCTGGCCGGCCGGCAGCGCCGTGCGGCGCATCAGCCTTCCCGGCTACCCCTTCGCCCGTGAACGCTGCTGGTTCGACATCGACACCGAGGGCGCACCGCACCGGCCCGCGCCGGTCGCCGACTCCCCGGTCGCCGACTCCCCGGCCGCCGGCACCCCTGACGTCGTGCTGCTGCGGCCCGAGTGGACCGAGACGCAGGCCACCACCGGGGCGGCGGGCGCCTTCTCGGAACGGCACGTCGTGATGCTCGGCCTCGCTGCCGACGCGCGCGACACCCTGCGGGCCGCGCTGCCCGCCGGCACCGAGTGCACCATCCTCGACCTCGCCGACGGCCCGCTGGACCGCCTGTACACCGACGCCGCGCGCAGGCTGTTCACACTGACCCGGCGGCTGCTGGAGCAGGGCGTGCGACGGCCGACGTTGCTCCAGGTGGCGGCCGTCGGCGACAGTGACCGACTGGCCTGTTTCAGCGGCCTGGGCGCGCTGCTGCGCACGGCCCATCTGGAGAACCCCAAGCTGCACACCCAGTACCTGGAGTGCCTGGACGGCGCCTCGCCCGCCACCGTCGCCGCCCGACTCGCAGCCGAGGCCACCGCCGACCCCGAGCCCGAGGTGCGCCACCAAGACGGCCGTCGCCTGGTGCGCCGCCTCACCGACGTCACCGGCGCCCGGCCCGCCGCCGCGCCGTGGCGGGAGGACGGCGTCTACCTCGTCACCGGCGGCACCGGCGGACTCGGCCTGATCACGGCCCGGGACATCGCCGCCACCGTCGGCCGCGCCACCGTGGTCCTCACCGGGCGTTCCCCGCTGACCGGGGACCAGCGTGCCGCGCTGGACGACCTGCGCGCCGCGGGCCTGATCGTCGACCACCAGCGTGTCGACGTCGCCGACCGGCAGGCCCTGGCCGGCCTGCTGGCCCACATCGCCGACGCGCACGGCCCGCTGACCGGTGTGCTGCACGCCGCCGGGGTCATCGAGGACAACTTCGTCGTCCGCAAGAGTGCTGAGGAACTGGAGCGGGTCCTCGCCCCCAAGGTCGCCGGACTGGTCCACCTCGACGAGCTGACCCAGGAGCAGCCACTGGAGCTGTTCGTCTGCTTCTCCTCGATCGCCGGCGCCTTCGGCAACCCCGGCCAGAGCGACTACGCCGCCGCCAACGCCTTCATGGACGCCTACGCGGCCCACCGCCACCGGCTCGTGAACGCCGGGCGGCGCAGTGGCCGTACCGTGTCCGTCAACTGGCCGCTGTGGGACGAGGGCGGCATGGGCGCCGAGGGCCCCGTCCGCGACCAGCTGCTCGCCCTGGGTCTCGCCCCCCTCGACACGCGGCAGGGCCTGGCCGCCCTGCACCAGGCCCTGGCCGGCGCCGCGGGCGGCGTCACGGACGGCGGACTGCTGGTGGTGGCGGGTGACCGCGACGCGCTGCTGACCCGGCTGACAGAGCACGCCGGGAGGACGGCACCGCAGACCACGACGGATGCGTCGGCGCGGGATTCTGTGCCCGCTGCGGTGGTCGGTGGTGACGAGGCGGGGTTGGTCGAGGATCGTGCTGTGGCCCATCTCAGACGGGTGCTGGCCTCTGCTCTGAAGCTGTCTCCTGGACGTCTTGATCCCGATACGCCGCTGGAGCGTTATGGCATGGACTCGGTGCTGGCCGTGGCCATGCTGGAGCCGCTGGAGGACGTCTTCGGGCCGTTGTCGCGCACGCTGCTGTTCGAGGTGCAGACGGTGCGCGCTCTGGCCGCCCACCTCGCCGCCGACCACCCGCAGGCGCTGCGCACCCTGATCGGCGCGAGTGCGTCCCAGCCCCCCGTGCGGGCCCGTGCCGCTGTGCCGGAGCCGGCCCGGGCGGACACCTTTGCCACCGTCCCGGCCCCGCTCCCGCCCTCGCCCTCGCTCTCGCCGTCGGTGGGTCAGGACATCGCCATCATCGGGATCGGCGGACGCTACCCGCACGCCGACGATCTGGACGCGTTGTGGGCGGTGCTGCGTGAGGGCCGCGACTGCGTCACCGAGGTCCCCGACGACCGCTGGAAGAGCGGCGGCCAGGCCCAGTGGGGCGCGTTCCTGGACGGCATCGACCGCTTCGACCCGCTGCACTTCGGTATCTCGCCCCGCCAGGCCGCCGCGATGGACCCGCAGCAGCGGCTGTTCCTGGAGACCGTGTGGCACCTGCTCGAACAGGGCGGCCTCACCCAGGAGGTGATCGAGCGCCGCTACGGCCGGCGCGTCGGCGTCTACGTCGGCGCCGCCTACCAGATGTACCGGGCCGACCCCGCACAGGACCCCGCCCTCTCGGCGCTCACCTCGTCCGCCTCCTACAACCTCATCGCCAACCGCGTCTCCCACTTCTTCGGCCTCGAAGGCCCCAGCCTGGCCGTGGACAGCATGTGCACCTCCTCGGCGATGGCCATCCACCTGGCCTGCGCCGACCTGCTGCGCGGCGAATGCGAACTCGCCGTCGCCGGCGGCATCAACCTGACCGTCAACGAGGACAAATACCTCGCGCTCTCACAGATGCAGCTGCTCGGCACCCACCCCGGCAGCCGCAGCTTCCGCGACGGCGACGGCTACCTGCCCGCCGAAGCGGTCGGCGCCGTCCTCCTCAAACCACTGCAGACGGCCCAGCGCGACGGCGACACCGTCCTCGCCGTCATCAAAAGCACCGCCTCCCAGCACAGCGGCCGCTCAAACGGCTTCATGACACCCAGCCACCGCACCCAGGTCACCACCATGCGCCGGGCACTGCAACGCGCCGGCACCACACCCGCCGACATCGGCTACATCGAAGCCGCCGCCAACGGCACCGCATTCTCCGACGAAGTCGAACTACGCGCCCTGCGCGAAGTGTTCACCGACGCCGGCGGCACCGTCCACGTCGGCACCGTCAAATCCAACCTCGGCCACCCCGAAGCCGCCTCCGGCATCGCCCAGCTCACCAAAGTCGTCCTCCAGCTCCAACACCACCAGATCACACCACTCCTCGACACCGGCACCCCCAACCCCCACCTCGACCTCAACGGCTCACCCCTCCAACTCACCGACCACCTCACACACTGGCAACCACGCGGCACCACACCCCGCCGCGCCCTGATCAACTCCGTCGCAGCCGGCGGCAGCCACATCAGCATGATCATCGAAGCACCACCGGCAACCCCCCACCCCGACCAGAACACCCCCGACCCCACACCCCAAGTCATCCTCGTCTCCGCCCGCACCCCCGAACGCCTCCACATCGCCGCACGCCGCCTGCACGCCTTCCTCGAAGGCGACGACACGGCGAGTCTGGCCGACATCGCCTACACCACGCAGCTGGGCCGCGAACCGCTGACGGAGCGGCTCGCCGTGGTCGCCGCCGACCGTGCCGAACTGGCCCAGGCGCTCGCCGACCACCTGGCGGGCACCCCCACGACGGTCCCCGTGTACCGGGGCAGCACCGATGAAGACCCCGGAGCCTGGGCCTCCGTCCTGTCCGGCGCGCGGAGCGAGGCCTTCCTCGCAGGGCTCGCCGACGACGGGGCCCTGGAGGAACTGGCCGCCCTGTGGGTGCGGGGGGTCCGGGTGCCCTGGAGCGCCCTGCACACCGGGCGGCGACGGATGGTGCCCCTGCCGGCCACCGCGTTCGAGGCGGGCAGCTACTGGGTCGGACGCGACCCGCAGGCGGCCGTACCGGAGGAGAGGGCACAGGAACTCGTGCCGCCCGCCGGCGCCGTCACCGACGCCGAGCAGGCCATGCGACAGGCCTGGGCCGACGTCCTCCAGGTCGACGCGGCCACGCTGACCGGACGGACCGACTTCTTCTCGCTCGGCGGCAACTCGCTGCTGGCCACCCGGCTGATCAACCTGCTCAAGGAGCGGGCGGGCGTCGAGCTGCCGGTCGAAGCGGTCTTCGCCGCGCCGCGCCTTTCCGACATGGCCCGGGAACTGCGCGAGCGGCTCCTGGTGGCGGGGGACACGCGCACACCCGAGCTGGATCTGGTCCTCGAAAGCATCGCCCTTGTCGAGCACATGAGCGACGAGGAGCTGGACGCGCTGGACATCGAGAGCTGAGGCAGAGGGACGACGATGGGCACTACCAGTCAGGACACCGGCCTTGATCTCATCCGGAAGATCCGCTCCCTGCCGGAGAAGCGGCAGCGAGCGCTGATCGCGCTTCTGCGCAAGCAGGGCGTCGACCTCTCCGCGCTCGAGACCGTCCCCCGGCTGCCCCGGACCGGCGGCACACCCGTGCCCCTGTCCTTCACCCAGCAGCGGCTGTGGTTCCTCGCCCAGCTGGACGGCACCAGTGCCGCCTACAACATCCCGATGGCGATGCGGCTGAGCGGCCGCCTCGACCGCCCCGCGCTGCTGCGCGCCCTGGAGGCGGTCGTCCAGCGGCACGAGGTGCTCCGCACCCGGTTCGCCGACGACGGCGGCGTACCCCGCCAGGTCATCGGCGACGGCAGCGACTTCACCGTCGCCGAGGAGGAGCTGGCCGACCCGGCCCGGCTCGCCGCGCTCTGCCGCGACGAGGCCGCCGCCCCGTTCGACCTGGAGCGCGGGCCGCTGATCCGGGTACGGCTGCTGCGACAGTCGGAGCAGGAGCACCACCTGCTCGTCACCACACACCACAGCGTGTCCGACGGCTGGTCGGTCGGCGTGTTCTTCCGCGACCTGGTCGCCCTGTACGAGGCGTTCAGCGGGGGCCGCCCCGACCCGCTGGAGCCGCTGCCCGTGCAGTACGCCGACTACGCGTCCTGGCAGCGTGAGCGGCTCGCCGGCGACCTGCACGGCCGTCAGACGGACTACTGGAAGCGTCAGCTGGCCGGTGTCGATCCACGGCTGACGCTGCCCGCCGACCGGGAGCGCCCGCGTGTGAAGACCTACACGGGCGCCAGCGAGAACTTCACCTGCCCGGCGGATCTGCTGAGCGCCCTGCATGACGTCGCCAAGGTCCACGAAGCCACGCTCTACATGACCCTGCTGGCCGCCTACACCGTCGTCCTCAACCGCTACACCCACCAGACGGACATCGCCGTGGGCACGGTCGTCGCCAACCGCGGGCGACGCGAGCTGGAGGATCTCATCGGCTTCTTCGCCAACACCCTGGTGATGCGCGCGGACCTCGCGGACGATCCGGACTTCCGCGATCTGCTGGCCCAGGTGAAGAAGACCGCATTGGAGGCCTACGACCATCAGGAAGTGCCCTTCGAGGCCGTCGTGGAGGCCCTGGACACCGAGCGCAGCCTCGCCCATTCGCCCGTCTTCCAGACGATGTTCGTCCTCCAGGAGGCACAGACCCGACGGGACGCCACTCTCGGCGGTCTCACAGTCTCCCCGGTCGACTTCGATCTCAGCTTCACCAAGTTCGACCTGACCGTCGACCTGCGGGAGTCCCCCGACGGCCTGGTCGGCACCGTCGAGTACAACCCCGACCTGTACGACCGCGAGACCATCCGGCGCTTCATCGGTCACTACACCCGGCTGCTCGCCGCCGTCGCCGACGATCCGGCGCTGCCCGTGTCCCGACTCGCCATGATCGACGCCGAGGAGCGTCGTCAGGTGGTCGAGGTGTTCAACGACACCGAGCGATCCTTCAGCGACGACCGGTGCCTGCACGAACTGTTCGAGGAGCGGGTGTCCCGGCACCCCGACCGCACCGCCCTGGTCACCATCGACCGCTCATGGACGTACGCCGAACTCGACGCCTGGGCCGACCGGATCGCCCGCGGACTGCGCAGACACGGTGTCGGGCCGGACACACTGGTCGGTCTGCACGCCGAGCGTTCCGCCGAAATGGTGGCGGGCATTCTGGGCGCCCTGAAGGCCGGGGGCGCCTACATGCCGATCGAGCCGTCCTACCCGGCGGCCCGCCGCGCCGACCTCGTGGAGCACTCCCGGGTCGCCGTGGTCCTCACCCAGCCGCACCTGGACGCCGAACCACTGCACAGCGTCGAGCACCTGCTCGTCATGCACCCCGACGGCACCCTGCGCGACCAGGAGGGCACGGACGTCCTCGACACCCCGGAAGCGGACGTCACCGGGACCGAAACCGCCGCGCACGCGGGTCACGTGGCGTACGTGATCCACACCTCCGGCTCCACGGGCCGCCCCAAGGGCGTGATGGTCGAGCACCGGGCCGCGGTGAACCGCATCGAGTGGATGCAGAACGAGTACCGACTCACCGGTGACGACGTCGTCCTGCAGAAGACCCCCTACAGCTTCGACGTGTCCGTCTGGGAGTTCTTCTGGCCGCTGCTCTTCGGTGCCCGTCTCGCGATCGCCGCGCCCGGCGGTCACCGTGACCCGGCCTACCTGGTCTCCGCGATCCGCGCGTTCGGCGTGACCACCCTGCACTTCGTGCCGTCCATGCTGCGCAGCATCGTCGAGGAGCCGGGCTGGGAGCGGTGCGCGACCGTACGGCAGGTGTTCTGCAGTGGCGAGGCGCTGCCCCCGGACCTGTGCGCACGCCACTACGAGCGGCACACCGCGCCGTTGCACAACCTGTACGGGCCCACCGAGGCAGCCGTCGACGTCAGCCACTGGACCGTCCCCGCCGATGCCACGCCCCGCGTCGTTCCCATCGGCCGGCCGATCCAGAACATCCAACTGCACGTGCTCGACGAGGCTCTCGCGCCGCAGGGCGTGGGCTGCGTCGGCGAGCTGTACATTGCCGGCGCGGGGCTGGCCCGCGGCTACCTGCACCAGCCCGAGCTGACTCGCGAACGGTTCGTGCCCAACCCGTTCGCCCCTTCCCCCGACGCCCGCATGTACCGCACCGGCGACCTGGTGCGCCGACTGCCCGACGGCGACCTGGAGTTCCTCGGCCGCGCCGACGACCAGGTCAAGGTGCGCGGCTTCCGCATCGAGCCGGGCGAGATCGAGCACCGGCTCACGGAGCACCCCCTCGTCCGCTCCTCGGCCGTCCTGGTCCGTGAGGACCAGCCCGGCAGCCCCCGCCTGGTCGCCTACGTGGTGCCCGAACCCGGAAACGCTCTCACCGACCACCGCGCCGACCTGATCCGGCACCTCGAGGGCGTCCTGCCCGACTACATGGTGCCGAGCGCATACGTCGAACTCGCCGCCCTGCCGGTGACCGCGCACGGCAAGCTCGACCGGCGTGCCCTGCCCGCCCCCGGCATCGACGCCTTCGCCCAGCGCGCCTACGTCGCACCTGCCACCGACACCGAACGGCGCCTGGCCGACGTCTGCGCCGAACTGCTCGGCTTCGACGCCGACCGGGTCAGCGCCGAAGACAACTTCTTCGCCCTCGGCGGCCATTCCCTGATGATCACGGTGCTGGTGGCGCGGCTGAAGGACAGCGGTCTGCACATCACCGTCCAGGACGTCTTCACCGCACCCACGCTGGCCGATCTGGCGGCGCGCATCGACGCGACCGGGGAGGCGCCCGCGTACACCGTCCCGGCCAACCGGATCCCCGAGCACTGCGAGCGCCTCACCCCCGACCTGCTTCCGCTGATCGACCTGACACAGGAGCAGATCGACACCGTCGTGGCCGCCGTGCCCGGCGGGGCGGCCGGCATCCAGGACGTCTACCCGCTGCTGCCCACGCAGGAGGGCATCCTCTTTCACCACCTGATGGACCCGGACAACGACCCGTACCTTGTCTCCACCCTCTATCGGGCCGACGACGAGCAGGCGTGCGCCCGGTTCATTGACGCGCTGCAGCGCGTCGTCGACCGCCACGACGTGATGCGCACCGCCGTGCTCACCACCGGCCTGCCCGAACCGGTCCAGGTCGTGCACCGGGCCGCGCGGCTCCCCGTGGAGCGGACCGTTCTCGCCGCCGGCCGAGACCCCGAGGAGCAGGCGAGGGAACTGCTCGCGCGTCAGGAGCGGATGCGCCTCGACAGCGCGCCGCTGCTGCGCCTGGTCGTCGCCGAGGAGCCGCACTCGCAGCGGCGCCACCTGCTCCTGACCGCCCACCATCTCATCGAGGACGCCACCTCCCTGCGACTGATCCTGCAGGAGCTGGCAGTGCACATGTCGGGCCGCGTCGACCTGCTGTCCACTCCGGCGCCCTACCGCGACTTCGTCTCCCACACCTTGGCCAGGCACACCGCCGACGACACGGTGGCCCACTTCCGGGCGGCCCTGGAGGACGTCACGGAACCCACGGCGCCGTTCGGCCTCACCGACGTGCACGGCAACGGCCGGCGGGTCGGCCGGCTGCGACGAGCGCTGCCCGAGCCTCTCGCACGCGACCTGCGCGCCCAGGCCCAGCGTCTGCAACTGAGCCCGGCCTGTCTCTTCCACGCGGCGTGGGCCTGCTTCGTCGCTGCCACCAGTGGGCGCGACGACGTGGTGTTCGGCGCCGTGATGTCCGGGCGCCTGCAGGGCGTGCCCGGGGTGGAGCGCATGCTCGGCAACTTCATCAACACGCTTCCCCTGCGCACCCGGCTCGCCGGCCGGACCGTGCGCGAGCTGATCGCGGACGTCGACACCGGGCTGCGGGAGCTGATCGCACGGGAGCAGAGCCCCCTGGGACTGGTCCAGCGGTGCAGCGGCCTGGACGGCGACGCCCCGTTGTTCAGCGCTGTGGTCAACTTTCGTCACTTCGAGGCGGAGCACGACGAGGAGCTGCCGCGCATCGAGGACCACGGGGTGCGCTTCATCGCGGCCGTGGACGCCATCAACTACCCCGTGACGGTGTCGCTCGACGACTTCGGCACCGAGCTGTCGCTGGACATCCAGGTCGAGGAGACGGTCACCTGCGAGGCGGTGGCCGACTGTCTCGAAACCGCGTTGGCGGGCCTGGTCGACGCCCTCGCCACGGACGACGGGACCGGTACCGCCGCGCTGGACGTCAATGTCCTGCCGGCGGGCGACCGGCAGCGCCTGGCCGAGTGGAACGACACCGCGACACCCCTCCCGCACGAGACGCTGCCTGCCGCCTTCGAGGCGCAGGTGGCACGCACTCCGGACCGCACCGCGCTGATCTTCGAGGGCCGCACCCTGTCGTACGCGGAACTGAACGCCCGTGCCAACCGGCTCGCGCACTGGCTGATCGAGCGGGGCGCCGGGCCCGGGCAGCGGGTCGCGATCCGGATGCCGCGCTCGTTCGACCTGGTGGTCGCCGTCCACGCCGTGGTGAAGACGGGAGCGGCGTATCTCCCCCTGGAGACCGACCTCCCGGACGAGCGCGTGGAGCAGGTGCTCGCCGACAGCGTGCCGCTGCTCGTCCTGGAGGAGCTGCCGGACACCACCGTCTGCCCGGACGACAACCCCCATGTCGAGCTGGGCAGGGACGACGCCGCGTACGTGCTCTACACCTCGGGTTCCACAGGCAGGCCGAAGGGCGTGGTGATCCCCCATCGTGCGGGCCTGAACTGGACCGCGTGGAAGCAGAGTCACTACGGCATGAGCGGCGAGGACCGGATGCTGCTGAAGACGTCGGTGGGGTTCGACGTCTCGGTGCCCGAGCTGTTCTGGCCGCTCCAGGTCGGCGCGGCCGTGGTGATCGCCCGTCCTGACGGGCAGAAGGATCCGGAGTACCTCGCACGGTTGATCCGCGAAGAGCGGGTCACGGACCTCCACTTCGTTCCGTCCATGCTGGCCGAGTTCCTTTCGGAACCGACCGCGCACCTGTGCACCGGCCTGCGCCGCGTCGAGACCGCGGGCGAGGCGCTCCCGGTCGAGCTCGCCGAGCGGTTCGCACGCCTGCTCCCGGACACCGAACTGCACAACCTGTACGGGCCCACCGAGGGCGGTCCCGTCACCGCCTGCCGCTACCGGCCCGAGCCCGGAGCGGCAGCCGTGCCCATCGGCCCTCCGGTGTGGAACACCCGGGTGTACGTGCTGGACGAGGCGCTGCGACAGGTGCCCCTCGGAGTGCCCGGTGAGCTCTACGCCTCCGGTGACGGCATTGCCTGTGGCTATCTGAACCGGCCGGAACTGACCGCCGAGCGGTTCGTGGCCAGTCCGTTCGACTCCGGAACACGCATGTACCGCACCGGTGACCTGGTGAGATGGCGTGCGGAGGGCACGCTCGACTATCTCGGCCGTGTCGACGACCAGGTCAAGGTGCGCGGCTTTCGCGTGGAGCCCGGCGAAGTCGCGAACGTGCTGCTCAAGCACCCCTCGGTGCACCGTGCCGTGGTCGTCCCGCAGGGCAGTGGCGCCGCCCGCACGCTCGCCGCCTACGTGAGCCCGACTCCTCAGTGGCTGCACAGCGCCGACCAGGAGGAGAACGCCGCCCACATCGAACAGTGGCGGCAGCACTCCGAGGACCGGTATGCGCTCGGCACCGGATCCGCCGGCCAGGAGGCCGTCGAGGCCGCGGCCCGGCACCTGCGGCGCATTCGGCCGAAGCGGGTACTGGAGATCGGCTGCGGCGGGGGAGAGTTGCTCCTGCGCTACGCCGCGGACTGCGCCTCGGTGCATGCGCTCGACCCGTCGGCCACGGCCCTCGACGCGGCACGCCGCGGCGTGGCGGACCGCGGATGGTCGCACGTCACCCTGACGCGGGGGGACGCGAGGTCCGTGGCGGAGCTGACCAGCGAGAGGTTCGACGCGATCGTGCTCAACTCGGTGGTGCGGCACTTCCCCAACGAGGAATACCTGGAGGAGGTACTCGGCCTCCTGGCCCCGCTCCTGGAGGGCGGCGGCAGCATCCTCGTCGGCGACGTCCGGAACCTGGATCTGTTCACCGCCCAGCTCTGCGCGGCCGAGCGGGATCGAGCGGAGCCCGGCGGAACCCTCGACGCGCTGGCCACCCAGGTGCGGCGCAGCCGGCGCGAGGAGCGGGAACTGCTCGTCAGCCCGATGTACTTCGCGCGGGTGCCCGAGCGTCTCCCCGAGCTGGGGGCGGTCGACCTCATCGTCCGGCGCGGCGAGGGAAACAGCGAGGCACTCGCCTACCGCTACGACGTCATCCTGCGCAAGGACACCGCGCCGGCCACCGCCCTGCCGTGGCTGGAGGCCGCCTCCCCGGCGCAGCTGCGGGCCCTCCTGGACGGCGAGGTTCCCGACCGGTTCGGGGTCAGCGGCTTGACGAACCCCCGCGTCAGCGACGCCGTGCGCCTGGGCGCCGAGCTCGGGCGCAGGCCGGATCCCCGGGCGGCCGAACCGCTCGCGCCCCGCTCACGGGCCGCGGACGAGGCCCGGGAGCTGGAAGCCGTGCTCCGGCACGCCGAGGAGCTCGGCTTCCATGTGGCGACCACGTGGTCGCAGGACCGGCTCGACGGCCTCGACCTGGTGCTCGGCCGGAGCGAACTGCCCCGCGTGCGGGCGCGCGAGCCCTATCGGGCACCCGCCGCGACCAACCATCCGCAGCTGGGCCGCAGGGGGCCGTCGCTGGCCCGAGCCCTCAAGGAGCACCTCTCCGCGCAGCTGCCCCACTACATGGTGCCCGGCGTGTTCGTGGTCCTCGACGAACTGCCGGTCACACCGAACGGCAAAGTCGACAAGCGGGCCCTGCCGGCCCCGGACGAGGCCGACGTGACCAAGGAGCGGTACGTCGCCCCGCGGACCGAGGCACAGCGCGCGCTGTGCCGGATCGTCGCCGACGTCCTCGGTCTCACCCAGGTCGGACTCCAGGACAACTTCTTCGATCTCGGCGGGCACTCCTTGCTCGCGACCCGGCTCACTCTGCGGATCAGGAAGGAGACCGGCGCCGAACTGCCGCTCCAGCTGATCTTCAGCGGGGCCACCGTCGAAGAGATGTCCGCCGTCCTGGAGCAGCCCGCGGAGCAGGAGAACGGACCGTCGGCCCCGGCCGACCGGCCCGAGGCCGACGAGGCCGCGGAGCGGGGTCCGGCACCCATCACGCTCCAACAGCGCGAACTGTGGTTCCTCAACCGGCCGGCACACCTGGGAACGGCGCACGACAACGTCCAACTGGCGTTCCGCATCGACGGCCCTCTGGACCGCGAGGCCTACGCGCACGCCGTGAAGGCACTGGTGGAACGGCACGCGGTGCTGCGCACCGGCTATGCCCGGCACGACGGCACGGTGACCCAGCGCGTCCATCCCGCCGACGACTTCGCGCTGCGGCGGGCGGCCGTCGGGGAGGAGGCAGTCACGGAGTGGCTGCGTGCCGAACGGCTGCGCCCCTTCGCGCCGGAGGACCGGTACGCGATCCGCGCACACCTGCTCATCGTGTCCGACGATCAGCACATCGGGGTGCTGACCCGGCCCTGGGGCGTCTTCGACGGCTGGTCCGTGAACGTCGTACTCGCGGAGCTGCTCGAGCTGTACCGCGCGCTCAGCCTGGGGAAGGCACCGGAGCTTCCGCCGCTTCCCCTGTCGTACGCCGGGTTCGCCCGCTGGCAGGCGCTCACGACCGACGCCGCGGAACTCTCCCGGCAGGAGAACTACTGGCGACGGCAACTGGCCGGGCTGCCGGCCTGCCCGCCGCTGCGTGCCGACTACGAACGATGCCCGGTCAAGACGTACCAGGGCTCGTCCGTGGATCTCCGGATCTCCGCCGAACTACTGGAAGCCCTGCGCCGGTTGAGCCAGGAGCAGGGAGTCACGCTCTACATGACCCTGCTGTCGGCCTTCGCCGTTCTGCTGGGCGGCCACATGGACGGCAGCGAACTGGCCGTCGGCACCGCGGTGTCGAACCGGCCGCGGAGCGAACTGGAGCGAGTCGTCGGCTACTTCGTCAACCTGCTGACGCTCCGTCTCGACGTGCCCGCGGACCGTTCCTTCCCCGACGTCCTGGCGCAGACCAGGCGCGTCACCACCGAGGCGCACGAGCACAAGGACCTGCCGTTCCCCGACCTCGTCCGGGCCCTGGTTCCCACTCCCGAACCGGGCTGCTCCCCGCTGTTCCAGGTGATGTTCAACCTGCTGCCCGCTGCCGCCCCCACCGGGGCCGGCGGTGACGGGACGGACCTTCAGGTGCGGCTGCTGCGTCCCGCGACGACGACCACGAAGTACGACCTCAACCTCGTCGCGGAGGAGACGGGTTCGGGACTGCAGGGCTACCTGGAGTTCAGCACCGACCTCTTCGCCCCGCGGACCGTCGAGCGCATGGCTCGCACCTACGAGCGGTTGCTGGCGGAGATCGTGGCGTCCCCGCAATCGGACGTGGCCCACCTGCGCGCCGCCACGGCGGCGGCGCCGGACTCACCAGGGGCGCCTTGATGACCAATCCCTTCGACAGACCGGACACCGACTACCTCGTCCTCGTCGACGACCGGCGGCAGCACTCGCTGTGGCCGTCGGCCATCGACGTTCCGGCCGGCTGGACCGTGGCCTTCGGCCCCGCAGGGCGGCCGGACTGCCTGGAGTTCACCGCGGCGGCCTGGACGGATCAGCGTCCGGCGAGCGCATGCCCGGTCGAGCACCCCACGGCACGACCGGCACCCGCCACACCCGACGCGTCAGGCCCGCAGGACGCGGCCCGGCACGGAAGCAGCAGAAGGAGAGACAGCATCATGACCGCGACCACTTCGACGGTTTCAGCGCCCCCCACCATGGCGGGGCACCCGCTGTTCGGGTCGCTGATGGACCTCCAGCGGGACACGCTGGGCACCTACCGCAAGGCGCTGCGCGACCACGGTGACGTGGTCCGGTTCACAGTGGGTCCGCCGGGAATGCGGGCGGAGTTCTACGGGGTGTTCTCGGCGGACGGGGCTCAGCAGGTGCTGGCGTCCTCGGCGCAGACGTTCACCAAGGAGAACCGGTTCCTCGGGGAGCTGCGGCAGTCGTTCGGCAACGGGCTGCTCACCAGCATGGGGGACGAGTACCTGCGCCAGCGCCGCATGCTCCAGTCGTTGTTCACCCCTCGTCAGGTGAACAACTACGGCTCGGAGATCACCCAGGAGACCGGCAGCCTCGTCGAGCGGTGGCGGACCGCACCGGACGCGACCGTCGACGTGGCGGAGGAGATGACGGGGCACACACTGCGGACGATCTCCCGCATCCTCTTCGGCCGGAAGAACGACGTGGACGCGATGGTTCCCACGGTTCAGCGCAACTTCCCGCTGATCAACGCCTATGCGGTCAAGCGGGCCTTCGCCCCGGTGAACCTGTCCCGGAAGGTGCCCACGCCGGGCAATCTGCGCGCCGCCAGGGCGCACCGTGAGCTGTACGAGGTGTGCGACGAGATCATCTCGGGCCGCCGGGCCGACGGGCCGACCACCCCGACCGGCCGGAACGACATGCTCAGCCTGCTGGCGCGGGCGCACGACGACGACGGCAACCCGATCAGTGCGCAGGAGACCCGGAACCAGGTCCTCGTCTTCCTCGTCACCGGTCACGAGTCCACCGCCACCACACTGGGTCTCACTCTGCATCTCCTCGCCTGTCACCCCGAGGTGCAGGCCCGCGCCCACCAGGAGGTCGACCGTGTCCTGAGCGGTCGTGAGCCCGTCGCCGAGGACCTGGACAAGCTTCCCTACCTGACGCAGGTGCTCAAGGAGACGCTCCGCCTCTACCCCGCCGCGCCGGCCCAGGGCCGTGTAGCCACCGAGGACGTGCAGGTCGGCTCGTACACCATTCCGGCCGGCGCCGACGTGGTGGTCAGCTCGGGCGTCGTCCAGCGACGTCCCGACATCTGGGAGGACCCCGACGCGTTCGACCCGGACAGGTTCCTGCCGGAGCACGAGGCCGCGCGTCCGCGCTACGCGTGGTTCCCGTTCGGTGGTGGACCGAGGGCGTGCATCGGCCAGCACCTGGCGATGCTGAACGCCACCCTCACGCTGAGCGTGCTGCTCCAGAACTACTCGTTCACGGCTGTCGACACCGACATTCCATTGAACACCGGAATCACCCTGCGACCCACCGGTCAGGTCCGCTGCAGACTGACGGAGCGAACCTGACCGAACAGGCGGCACAGCAATATGATGGGCCGACCTGTGAATTCGGTCTTGCTGGAGCGAATGTAATCGAGCTAGGCTGAGCGAGATCTCTGAAATGGGCGCCGCATTTTCTGCAGGCGGCCTTCGTCGGTCCGCTGATGCCGACCGGTGTTCCTACCCCTGCCAACATTCCACGGCTGATTCTTCCTGGCCTTGTTGCAGGATCAGATGAGTTTCTTCTTCCGGCGAGTCCGTCGATGCGTACAGGAGACATGAGGGTGCACAAGGAATTCGCGGTGGTGACCGGCGGTACGAAAGGTATCGGGCTCGGACTCAGTGGGCGCCTGGTGTCGTTGGGGTACCGGGTCGTGGCGCTCTACCGGGGCGACAAGGAGTCCGCCGCCGCGGCCGAGCGCGAGTTCGGCGACTCCTTCCGGGCCCTGCGGGCAGACCTCGCGGACCCCGACGCGGTGGTCACCGTGGCGGACGAGCTGCTCGCGGCGTACGGGGCGCCGAAGGTGCTGGTCAACAATGCCGGGCGAAACATCGACCGTCCCTTCCTCGACATGTCGTTCGACGACTGGGACCAGGTGATCGCGGCCAACCTGTCCGCGCCGTTCTACCTCACGCGGAGGCTCGCGCCGAAGATGCTCGAGGCCGGCGGTGGATCGGTGGTGAACGTCGCAGCCACCACGGGGATCCGCCCCCGGCTCGACGGGCTGAACTACTGCGCCAGCAAGGCGGGGCTCCTGCACTTCACGAAATGCCTCGCGATGGAGCTCGCTCCGACCATTCGCGTCAACTCGCTCATTCCCGGAATGATCGACACCGAGGAGATGCGCACGCGATTCCGGACCGACGAACCGCACTACCGCGACAGGTTGCTCGATGAGATCCCGCAGCGACGCATCGGAGATGTCGACATGATGGCCGACGCGTTGGAATTCCTGGTCGGGGAGAAATCTTCATATGTCACCGGTCAAAAGTTGATCGTGGACGGCGGACAGTTCATGTGGTGATTCTCGCGGTGTGAGCGAGAATGCATTCACTCCCATTTTCCGGAAAGAGGCTGTGTACGTGCGTACTCGAATGGACCGGTACGAGGAATTTCTCTCCGAGCATTACCGGAAGGGATTCACGAAGTCCGATGAATACTCGCTGGACGAGCTGACCGACAGCCTGCGCGCCCGTATCGCCGCAGGTCACTTCAAGCGTGTGGTGTTCACCGGCATGGGGTGCTCGGCCATCGTCTCCGATGTTGTCCGCGCCTTCTTCATCTCGACGGGCACCGAGGTGGAGTTCCACGTCTTCAACGACTACGACCACGCGTACCTGCTGCCGTCCTCCGTCATCGACGACGACCGGACCCTGATCATCCTGAGCTCCTACAGCGGCCACTCCCTGGAGCCCGCGCGAGCCTTCCACACACTCGCGCACGCCCACGACCGAATGATCCTGCTCACCTCCGGCGGGCGCCTGGCCGAGCTGGGCCGGGAGGCTGGTGTGTCCATCCTCCGCTGGGAGCTGAGCGAGCCCGACCGCGAGTACCCCCTGTTCCACGTGGGGCAGTACTTCGCCATCCTGCTGGAAGTCTTCTTCCGGCTGGGCCTGGTCCCGCAGGACTTCGGCGACGAGGTGCGGGCGCTCCCGGATCACCTGGCCCACGACTTCACCCATGACCACCGGGAGCTGGCCGGCGGGGCGGCCCTGCGGAGCCGGGACGCCAACATCATCATGATCGCCTCGCCGATGTGGCACGAGAGCCTGCTCAAGCTGGCCAAGATGCACCTCAACGAGATCGCCATGGTGCCGGCCACCCGCAACTACTTCCACGAGTTCTGCCACAGCGAGGTGGCGACCCTGTCGGACCCGACCCGCAGGCACAGCGTGCTGGTCTTCGCCGACGCGGACGACGACGAGTACACGCAGGCGAAGCGGAAGAACCTGACGGACCTGCTCACGAGCGACCGTCCGGAGAACGGGAACATCGAGGTGATCGAGATCCCCATGACCGAACCCACCTTCATGCGGAAGTACTTCACCGCCCTGGAGTTCGTCCAGCACCTCACGCTGGCTCTCGGCCGCGCACACGAGACGCAGTCGCGCAACCTCATCTCCGAGGCCGCCGGAAACCCCTGGTACCACGGCGACACCATCCTCGCGGAAGCGGCTGCCCGCTAGTTCGTTACCAGCCGGAGCACCGTCTCTTCCCCAAGTGAGCGCAGGAAATAAGGAGTGTTGGGTCAGTGAACAACCCGGTTCCGGCTGTTGCCGAAACGGACGTCGCCATCATCGGCATGGCCGGGCGTTTCCCCGGCGCCGACGACCTGGACTCCTTCTGGCGCCTGCTGAGCGAGGGCCGCGAGGGCATCACCCGGTTCAGCCGCGAGGAACTGGCGGCGGCGGGGGTGCCGGCCCGGCTGCTGGACGACCCGGAGTACGTGCCCGCCCACGGGATCATTCCGGACGTCGACCTGTTCGACACCGGGTACTTCGAGTTCACCCCGGCCGAGGCCGCGATCACCGACCCCCAGCACCGCATCCTGCTGACGGCCGGCCACGCCGCCCTGGAGCACGCCGGCTACGACCCCGCCCGCTACGACGGGCTGATCAGCGTCTACGCCGGCGCGGCCATCAACACCTACCTGCAGCAGCAGGTGCTGCCCCACGTCGACCAGACCACCACCTCCGACCACTTCGCGGTGATGGTCGGCAACGACAAGGACTTCCTGGCCACCCGGCTGTCGTACAAACTCGACCTCAAAGGACCCAGCTACGCCGTCCAGACCGCATGCTCCACCTCCCTCGTCGCCCTCCACCTGGCCTGCCAGGGCCTGATCAACGGCGAGTGCGACATGGCGCTGGCCGGCGGTGTCACCGTGAAACTGCCGCAGGCCAAGGGGTACCTGTACGAGGAGGGCGCGATCCTGTCCCGGGACGGGCACGTGCGCACCTTCGACAAGGACGCCAGCGGCACCGTCCTCGGCAACGGCGTCGGTGTCCTGGTCCTCAAGCTCCTGCGGGACGCCATCGCGGACCGGGACACCATCCACGCCGTCATCAAGGGCACGGCCACCAACAACGACGGCTCCGGCAAGGTGAGCTTCGCCGCGCCCGGCGCCGTCGGCCAGACCGCCGTCATCCGCGAGGCGCACACGGTCTCCGGCGTCGACCCGCGCTCCATCGGATACGTCGAGGCACACGGCACCGCCACCCGCCTCGGCGACCCGGTCGAGGTCTCGGCGCTCAGCCGGGCGTTCAGGGAGTCCACTGCCGACACCGGGTTCTGCGCCATCGGCTCGGTGAAGTCCAACATCGGCCACCTGGACGCGGCGGCCGGTGTCGCGGGCGTGATCAAGACGGTGCTGATGATGAAGCACCGGACGCTGGTGCCGACCGTCAACCACACCACCCCCAACCCGGCCATCGACTTCGCGGACGGCCCCTTCAAGGTGAGCACCGGCGTCGCCCCCTGGACAGGGGAGGGCCCGCTGCGCGCGGGCGTCAGCTCCTTCGGTATCGGCGGCACCAACGCGCACGCGATCCTCCAGGAGGCCCCGCCCGCCCCCGTCACCGGCGACGCAGGCCGCGCGCAGCAGCTGCTGGTGGTGTCCGCCCGTACCGCGACCGCGCTGGCCACGGCCGCCCGGAACCTGGCCGCCCACCTCGACGGCGACGACCCGGTCGCGCTCGCCGACGTCGCCTACACGCTGGCCGTGGGCCGCCGCGCCCACGAATACCGGCTCGCCGTCACCGGCTCCGACCGCGCCGCCCTCGCCCGGGCGCTGCAGGAGGCCCCGGTCGCCGAGCGGCCCGGCACCGGCGAGGTCTCCTTCGTCTTCGCCGAGGACGTCCCGGACGCGGCGGGCCTGGCGGACCGGTGGGCCGCCGCCGAGCCCGCCTTCGCAGGGCACCACGAGGCCGCCCTCGCCGCGGGCGCCGACCGACTCGGCGAGCGGGGGCGGGCGTTCGCCGTGCAGTACGCGCTCGGCAAGCTCTGGCTCGACTGGGGCATCACCCCCCTCGCGGTGCACGGCGACGGGCTCGCGGCCCGGGCCGCCGCCTGCGTGACCGGGGCGCTGCGGCTTCAGGAGGCGCTGACCGGCGACGGCCCGGTACCACCCGCCGTCCGCGCGCGCATCCCCGTGCGCGCCGCCCACGACGAGATCCGCGGTGTCGCCCTCGGCGTGACCGACGGCCCCTGGGACGGCGTGGCCCGTGCCTGGCAGGCCGGCGTCGCCGTCGACTGGGCGGCCTGGTTCGAGGGCGAGGAGCGCGGCCGCGTCCCACTGCCGACGTACCCCTTCGAGGGCCGCCGCTGCTGGCTGACCGGCCCGGACGCCGACGCACCCGCCGACCGGGTCACCGGCCCCGGCCCGCACCCCATGCTGGACGAGAACGTCTCCACCCTGGACACCCTCGCCTACCGCAGCTCCCGCACCGGTAGCGAGTTCTACCTCGCCGACCACCGCGTCGCCGCCGAGCCCGTCCTGCCCGCCGCCGGACAGCTGGAACTGGCCCGCGCGGCAGGCGAACTGTCCCTCGGCGGACCGGTCCGGCTGCGCGGAGTCTCCTTCGAGCAGCTGCTCTCCTACGCCACCGGGCCGCGCACCGCGCTGGTCCAGCTGTGGCGCGAGCGCGACACGGTCGGCTTCGAACTCACCGCCGACGAGCGGGTGGTCGCGGCCGGCGAGATCCACCCCGGAGCCGTCGAGCGCCCGGCAGCGGCCGACCCGGCCGCCGTCGCCGCCCGCTGCGCCGAGTCGGTCACCCACACCGACTGCTACGACGTCCTGCGCGCTCACGGTCTGGACTACGGCCCCCGGATGCGCGCCCTCACCGAGGTCCGGCTCGGCGACGGGGAGGCCCTCGGCAGCCTCGAACTGCCCGACGGCGCCTCGCTCGACGGCGCCGTGCTCAACCCCGCCCTCCTGGACGGCGCCCTGCACGCCCTGGTCGTGCTGCTGGCCCGCGCCTACGGCGAGAGGGCCGACGGCTTCCTGCCCCTGGCCCTGGGCGAACTCAGCGTGCACGCCCCCGTCACCGGGCCCTGCCGCGTCCACGTCACGGCCGGCCGGCTGGGGGAGCGGACCGCGCACGCCGACCTCACCGTCATGGACCCCCACGGCCAGGTCCTGGCCCGCCTGCACGACCTCGCCGTGCGCGTCCTCGGCGAGCCCCGCGAGTCGGCCCTGTTGGTCCGCCGCTGGACCGCCGTGCCCGCGGAGCCCACCGGCGCGCCCCTCGGCAACACGGCCGCCGTCGTCACCGCCGATCCGGCGCGCGGCGCACAGCTCGCCGCTCACCTGACCGCCCTGGGCATCGGCACGGTCACCCGCGACCTCGACCCGGCCACCGCGCCCGACGTCGTCCTCGTCGACGAACCGACCCCCGAACAGGCACTGCACGTCATCCGGACGCTCCTCGCCGCCCGACCCACCGCACCCGTGCGCGTCCTGCTGCTGCACCGCCACGACACCGACGGCCCACGCCCCGAACGCGCCGCACTCGCCGCCTTCGCCCGGACCGTCCGCGCGGAGAACCCCCTCCTCGAAGTGCAGGCCGTCGGCCTCGCCGAGGACGTGGCCGAGGCCGACGCGCTCGCCGGCGAACTGGCCGGCCACGGCCGCGACCCGGAGGTCGCCCACACCGCACAGGGCCGCCGGATCCCGCAGGCCGAGCCGGCCCCGGCCGCCGGCCCGGCAGCAGTCCGCGACGGCGGCGTGTACGTCGTGACGGGCGGGGCCGGCGGACTGGGCCGCGCCGTCGCCGGCCGGCTGCTCTCCCGGGCCGACGCCCGCGTGGTCCTGCTGGGCCGCAGCGAACGGCCCGCCGACCTGGACGAGCGCCTGGTCTACCGCAGCGTCGACGTGTCCGATCCGGACGCCCTGACCACTCGACTCGCCTCCATACGCGAGGAGTTCGGGCCGCTCACCGGTGTCGTGCATGCCGCCGGTGTGCTGCGCGACGGCTACGCCCTGACCAAGTCCGCCGAGGACTTCGCCGCCGTCCTCGCCCCCAAGGCCGCCGGACTGCGCGCCCTGGACGAGGCCACCGCCGACGACCCGCTGGACTTCTTCGTCGCCTTCTCCTCCATCGCCGCCCACATCGGCAACCCCGGCCAGACCGACTACGCGTACGCCAACGCCTACCTGGAGGCCTACGCCGAACGGCACGGCCGCATCACCGCGATCGCCTGGCCGATGTGGGCCGACGGCGGGATGCGCCAGAGCACCGAGGCCGCCGCGGACATCGCCGCCCGCACCGGCTTCGGCGTACTGCCCACAGACATCGGCCTCGCCCTGTTCGAGCAGGCCCTCGGCACCCCCGGCGCGCTCGTCGCCGCCTACGGAGACCTCCGCACCATCACCACCGCGCTCACCGCGCCCGTCACCCGGGCGGCCCGGACCACCACGGCCACCGCGCCCGCCGAGGGCGGCAGCCCGCGCGACGAGGCCCTGCGGCTGCTGCGCGAGCTGATCGCCGCCGAGACCGGCCTGGACCCGGCCGAACTGGCCGAGGACGCCCCGTTCGACCGGCTCGGCATCGACTCGCTGATGATCGCCAAGCTCAACCGCGAGCTGGACCGGCACTTCGACGCCCTGTCCAAGACCCTGTTCTTCGAGTACGCCACCCTGGGTGAACTCGCCGGCTACTTCGCCGAGCACCACGCGGCCGAGCTGACCGGCGGCACACAGGCGGCCGCACCGGTCACGCCCACGGCCGAAGTCACCTCCCCGCGCCCGCCGCGCGTCCCGCGCCGTACCGCACGGGCCGGCGTCGCCGAACCCGCCGAGTACGACACCGACGCCATCGCCGTCATCGGCCTGGCCGGCCGCTATCCGGCCGCCGACGACCTCGACGAGCTCTGGACCACCCTGGCCGAGGGCCGCGACGCCATCACCGAGATCCCCGCGGAGCGCTGGGACAGCCGCCGCTGGTACGACCCGGACCCGGCGGCGCCCGGCCTGGCCCACACCCGGTGGGGCGGATTCCTGCGCGACGTCGACCGCTTCGACCCGCTCTTCTTCGGCATCTCCCCGCGCCAGGCCGAACTGATGGACCCCCAGGAGCGCCTGTTCCTGCAGAACGCCTGGCACGTCCTGGAGGACGCCGGCTACCGCCGCTCCGACCTGGCCGGCCGGCCCGTCGGCGTGTACGTCGGCGTGATGTACGGCGAGTACCAGTTCCACGGCGCCCTGGACGCCCTGCGCGGCGGACGGCCGCTCACCGGCTCGTCCTTCGCCACCATCGCCAACCGGGTCAGCCACGCCCTGGACCTGTCCGGTCCGAGCATGGCGCTGGACACCATGTGCTCCTCCTCGCTCACCGCGATCCACCTGGCCTGCGAGAGCCTGCGCCGGGGCGAGAGCGAACTGGCCATCGCCGGGGGCGTCAACGTCTCCGTCCACCCCTACAAGTTCGCCTTCCTCAGCCAGGGCCGCTTCCTGTCCTCCGACGGCCGCTGCCGGGCCTTCGGAGCGGGCGGCGACGGCTATGTGCCCGGAGAGGGCGTCGGCGCCGTCCTGCTCAAGCCCCACCGCAAGGCGCTGGCCGACGGCGACCGTATCCACGGCCTGATCCTGGGCAGCGCCGTCAACCACGGCGCCCGGACCAACGGATACAGCGTGCCCAACCCGCGCGCCCAGCAACGCGCGATCACCACCGCGCTGGAACGGGCCGGCGTCACCCCGCAGGACATCGGCTACGTCGAGGCGCACGGCACCGGCACCGCCCTGGGTGACCCGATCGAGCTGACCGGCCTCACCCACGCCTACCGGTCCGCCGGGGCCGCGCCCGGCACCTGGCCGATCGGCTCGGTCAAGTCCAACATCGGACACCTGGAGTCCGCGGCCGGCATCGCCGGACTCACCAAGGTCCTGCTGCAGTTCCGGCACCGCACCCTGGTGCCCTCCCTGCACTCGGCCGAGCTGAACCCCAACATCGACTTCGAGCGTTCCCCGTTCCGGGTCCAGCGCGAGCTGTCCGCCTGGCCCGACGGTGACCGGCCGCGCCGGGCCGGCCTCAGCTCCTTCGGCGCGGGCGGCGCCAACGCCCACCTCGTCCTGGAGGAGTCCCCGAACCCCGACCCCGTCACCGACGTACCGGCGGGCGAGCAGCGCACCGGCGAACCCGTGCTGTTCCTGCTCTCCGCCCGCGACGAGGAACGGCTGCGCGCCTACGCCGAGTCGGCCGCCCGCTTCGTCCGGACCGAGCGCGTGCCGCTCGCCGACCTGTGCTTCACCACCCAGGTGGGCCGCGAGCCCCTCGACGCCCGGCTCGCGGTGGCGGTCACCGACGGCGGCGAACTCGTCGCCGCCCTGCTCCGGTTCGCCGACGGCGGTCCGGCCCCCGACCTCACCGACGCGGGCCCCCTGGCCGAGCCGGCCCGCCGCTGGCTGGGCGGCGCCGACGTGGACTGGGCGGCCTGGCACGCCGGCCGGCCGGGGCCCGCCCCGCGCCGGGTACGTGCCCCGCGGTACCCGTTCGCCGCGGAGCGCTACTGGATCCCGCTCGACCCCGACCTGGGCACGGCCGCTCCGCATCCGCTGGTCGACGCCAACGAGTCCACCGTCACCGAGGTCCGCTTCCGCAAGACGCTGCGCGTGCACGACCCGCTGCTGCGCGACCACGTGATCGACGGCCGGCCGCTGCTCGCGGGCGCGGCGACGCTGGAGTTCGTCCGCGCCGCCGCCGCGCTCGCCGAGCCCGGCACCCGGCACGCCCTGCGCGAGGTGGTGTGGGGCCGGGCCGTCGAACTCTCCGACGGCGAACTGGAGTTGTACGTCACCTTCCGCCCGGACGGCACCGGGCTGGCCTTCGAGGTGTACAGCGGGACCGGGGCCGGCCGCACCACCCACGCCCGCGGCAGAGCCGTCCCGGCCCCCGCCGCCCCCGAGGCCGCCGAGGACCTCGCCGCGCTGCGCGCCCGGCTGTCCGTCGTACGCGACGGACCCACCGCGTACACCGAGTACGCGGACGCCGGGTTCGCGTACGGCCCCTCCTTCCAGGTCATCGACGAGATCCGGGTCGGCCCCGGCGAGGCGCTGGTCCGGCTGGCCCAGACCGGTACCGTCCCGGGCACCCAGCTGCCCCCGGCGCTCCTCGACGGCGCCCTGCGGGCCTGCCACTGGACCGGCCGGACCACCGCGCCGCGGCCCGGCGAACTCGCCGTCCCCTTCAGCCTCGGCGCCCTGGACTCCTTCGCCCCGCTGCCCGAGGTCTGCCACGCGCACGCCCGCGTGGCCGGAGAGTCGGCGGGCGTGCGCCGCTTCGACCTGACCGTGTACGACGACCAGGGCCGGGTGCTCGCCTCCGTACAGGACTTCGCGGGCCGTCTGCCCGGCATCCAGGCGACGCTCGCCGGCCCTGCAGCCGGCGCCCAGGCGGCGCTTGCCGGCCGTACGCCCACCGCGCAGGCCGGGCCCGAGCCCGCCTCCGGCGAACCCCGCCTGTACGAGCCGTACTGGCGCCTCGCCGCCGACCCGGAACCGGCGGACGCCGCCGGGACCCTCGTCCTGCTCGGCCGTCACCCGGAACTGGAGTCCGCGCTGGCCGCGACCGGCGTGTGGCGGCGCGTCGTCGCCGTCGGCGAGGACACCGGCCGACTCGCCTCCCTCGCCGACGAGGACGGGCTCGACCTCGCCGTCGTCCTCGGCGACGCGGACGGCAACTCGCCCGCCGACCTGCTCGACCGCGCCTGCGCCCCCGTCCTGGACGTGCTCGACGCGGCCCGCACCGGCGTGCTGCCCGGCCGGGTGCGGTGCCTGGTGCTGCACACGCAGAATGCCGGTGAGGACCGGCCCGAGTGGGCCGCCCTGGCCGGGTTCGCCCGCTCCACGGGGCCCGTCGCGCCGCGCCTGGAACTGCTCACCCTCGGCGTGGACATCGCGGCCCCGGCCGCCGAGGTCGCCGAGGCCGTCGCGGTGGAACTGCGCGCCGCACCCCGCGCCGCAGGCCTGGAGGTCCGCCGTACGGCCTCCGGCGAGCGGCAGGAACGGGCCCTGCGCCCGTTCACCGGCCCGGCCACCCCGGCCGACGTTCCCTTGCGTGACGGGGGCGTGTACGTCGTGACCGGCGGCGCCGGTGCCATCGGCCGTGTCCTCGCCGAGCATCTGGCCCGCACCCACGCGGCCAAGCTGGTACTGATCGGCCGCTCCGAGCCGGACGAGCGCACCCGCGCCTGGCACCGCACGCTGACCGGCCTCGGCGCCGAGGTGCTCGCGCTGCGCGCCGACGTGGCCCGGGCCGACGAACTCGGTGCGGCGCTGGCCGCCGCCCGGGACCGGTTCGGCGCCCTGCACGGAGTGTTCCACCTGGCCGGCGTCGCCGACGAGGGCCGCGCCGACGGCGACCGGGAGCGCTTCGCCCGGCTGCTCGGCGCCAAGACACATGGCCTGGTCCACCTGGACCGGCTGACCCGCGAGGACCCGCTCGACCTCTTCGTGGTCTTCTCCTCCGTCTCCTCTCTCATCGGTGACTTCGGAGCGGCCGGCTACGCCACCGCCAACCGGTTCGCCGACCTCTACACGGTGCTCCGCGACCGCCGGGTGCGCCAGGGCGCGGTGCACGGCCGCAGTCTGTCCCTGGCCTGGCCGCTCTGGGCGGTCGGCGGGGTCGACGGGCTGGTCCGCGAGGAGGAACTGGCCGCGTACACCCGCCGCAGCGGGATGCGGGCGCTGACCGCGGAAGCGGGCCTCGACCTCCTCGCCCGCTCCTTCGCCGCCGGCGCCTCGTGGCTCGTGCCCGCCTGGGGCGACCCGACGGCCGTCGACGCCGCCCTGACGGGTACGCCCGCCCCGTCCCGGCCCGTCGCGCCGGCGCCCGACGCCGCCCGCGCCGGCCGGCTCCGGGACCGGTTGGTGGAGCACTTGCGCGAGGTCCTCGCGGGCGTGCTCAAGCTGCCCGCCGGGCGCCTCGACAGCCGCGTCCCGCTGGACGACTACGGCCTGGACTCGGTGCTGGTCATGGAGTCCAACTCGCTGCTGGGCAAGGACTTCCCGGGCCTGCGCGGCACCGTGTTCTTCGAGTTCCGGACGGTCGACGAGCTGGCCGGCCACATCCTCGCCGAGCAGGCCGACGCCGTCATCCGCCTGTTCCCCGAGGAGACCGAACCGTCGCGGCAGGAGACACCGCTGCAGCGGCAGGAGACACAGCCCACGCGGCAGGACGCCGCTCCCGCGTCCGCGCCCGCCCCGGGCCCGCCCGCCCGCCGGGACGCCGACGAGCCGATCGCCGTCATCGGCATCAGCGGCCGCTACCCCCAGGCGGACACCCTGGAGGAGTTCTGGCGCAACCTCGCCGAGTGCCGCGACTGCGTCACCGAGGTCCCCGCGGACCGCTGGGACGCCGACGCCCTGTTCGACGCGGACCCGGCCGCACCGGGCCGCAGCTACAGCCGCTGGGGCGGCTTCCTGTCGGACGTGGACTCCTTCGACTCGCTGTTCTTCCAGATCGCACCCAAGCAGGCCCGCACGATGGACCCGCAGGAGCGGCTCTTCCTGCAGACGGCCTGGTCGGCGCTGGAGAACGCCGGCTACCCGCCGTCCCGGATCCCGGCGCCCCGCCACGGCGGCCAGGGGCACGACGCCGGCGTGTTCGTCGGCGTCATGTGGGACGACTACGCGGTCCTCGCAGCCGCCGAGTCGGCTCGCGGCAACCACCAGGTCGTGCTGGCCAACCGTTCCGCCATCGCCAACCAGGTCTCCTACTTCGCAGACTTCCGCGGCCCGAGCGTGGTGATCGACACCGCCTGCTCCGCGTCCCTCGTCGCCGTGCACCAGGCCTGCGAGAGTATCCGCCGCGGCGAGTGCTCGTACGCCATCGCCGGCGGTGTCAACGTCGCCGTGCACCCCGACAAGTACGTGCACCTCAGCCGCAAGACCATGCTGTCCGCCGACGGCCGCTGCCGGGCCTTCGGCGCGGGCGGCACCGGGTACGTGCCCGGCGAGGGCGTCGGCGCCGTGGTGCTCAAGCGGCTGTCGGACGCCGTCCGCGACGGCGACACCGTGCACGCCGTGATCCGTGCCAGCGCCGTCAACCACGGAGGCCGGACCAGCGGCTACACCGTGCCCAACCCGCAGGCCCAGCAGGCGCTGGTGGAACAGGCGCTGGACGCCGCGGGCATCGACGCCCGCACCATCGGCTGCGTCGAGGCGCACGGCACCGGCACCGCCCTGGGCGACCCGATCGAGCACACCGCGCTGGCCCAGGCCTTCGCCCGGCACACCGCGGACACGGGATTCTGCGCGCTCGGCTCGGTGAAGTCCGCGATCGGCCACCTGGAGGGCGCCGCCGGGATCGCCGGGCTCACCAAGGCCGTCCTGCAGCTGCGCCACGGCACTCTGCTGCCCACGCTGCACGCCGAGGAACTCAACCCGGTCATCGACTTCGAGAGCTCGCCGTTCACCGTGCAGCGGGAGACGGCGCCGTGGCCGCGCATGTACGACGGTGACGGCCGTCCGCTGCCACGGCGCGCCGCCGTCAGCTCGTTCGGGGCGGGCGGCACCAACGCGCACGTCGTCGTGGAGGAGTACCTGCCCCCTGAGCCGGCCCCGGCCGGGCCCGGGCAGGCGGAGCTGATCGTCCTGTCCGCCCGCGACGAGGACCGGCTGCGCGCCCGCGCGGCCGACCTGGGCAGCGCCCTCGCCGAGCCGGGTGCCCCGAGGCTGGCCGACGTCGCCCACACCCTGCGCGTGGGCCGCGAACCCCTCGCCGTACGGCTGGCGTTCGTCGCCGCCGACCTCGCGGACGCGGCCGGCAAGCTCGCCGCCGTCGGCCGGGGCGAGGGCGGGCAGTGGCTGCACCGGGGCCGGGTGGAGCAGCACCCGCCGCTGGCCGGCCTGCTGACCGACGGCATCGGCGGCGAGGACTTCCTGGCCACCCAGATCGCGGCCGGCGCCGACGACCTCCTCGGCCGCCTGTGGGTCTCGGGCGTCACCGTCGACTGGGACCTGCTGCACCGCCTGCGCCCCGCCGAGCGCCGCCGGGTGCCGCTGCCGACGTACCCCTTCGAGCGGGTACGGCACTGGCTCGACACCACGCCCGCTCCCGCCCCGGCCCCGGGCCCGCGCCGGTGGGAGCGGCGGCTCGCCGCCGACGAGCCGGTGCTGCGCGACCACGTGGTCGACGGACGGCCCATCCTGCCCGGTGTCGGCCACCTGGACCTGGTCGCCGAGGCGAGCGGGGGACTGGCCGGGCGGGCCTGCGTGGACGTCCGCTGGGTCCTCCCGCTGGCCCTGAGCGGGGCCGGGGAGACGGTGTCGGTGGCCTTCGACGGCGACCGGTACGAGATCCGCGGCGCCGACGACGCCGTACGCTCCTGCGGCCGCCTCACTGCCGCCCCGGCCGCGCCCGCCCCCCTCGACGTCCCCGCGCTGCGCGCCCGCCTGGACGAAGGCCCGGGCGAAGACTCCTTCTACCGGGCACTGGCAGGGCAGGGACTGCCGTACGGGCCGTTCTTCCGCCGCGTCCGGCAGGTGTGGACCGGCCGGGACGAGGTGCTCGGCCGGATCGGCGAGGCCGCAGGCAGAGACCCGGCGCACGCCCTGCACCCGGGCGTCCTGGACGCCGCCCTGCACACCGTCGCCGCCCTGCTGGTCCGCCGCCGGGGCGAACACGCCCGGCCGATGCTGCCGTTCGCGGCCGACCGCGTCGAGGTGTTCGGCGCCGTCCCCACGACCGGCTGGTCGTACGTCCGGGAGACGGGAACCGACCGCTGCGAGGTGCTGCTCTGCGACGACACCGGCGCGGTCAGGGTCCGGTTCGAGGGCCTGACCTACCGGGAGGCCAAACCGTCCGCGGTTATCGTGCACCGGCCGGTGTGGACCGCCCGGCCCGCCGTGGAGCGTGCCGCGGCCGCCCGCAGCGTGCTGCTGGTCGGGGACCGGCTGGACGCCGAGCCCGCAGCCGGCATCGCCCGCGCCCACCACGGCGCCGACGTACGACGGCTCCCGGTCGGCCCCGGCGGCCTCGCGGACGCCGCACTCGACCGCGCCCTGGCCGGATCCGGCGCACCGGACCTGGTCTACTTCCTCGCCACGGCCCCCGGGCGCGAGCCCGCCGGCCGCGCCGAGCTGCGCGCCCTGACCGACCGGGGCCCGGTCGCCCTGTACCGCCTGGTGCGGGCCCTGGCCCGGCACGGCCTGCTGGAACGTGAGACACGCCTGAAGGTCGTCACCACGGACGTCCATCCGCTGGAGGCGGGCGACGACTCCTCCCCGTGGGCCGCCGGGACCGCCGGGCTGGCCGCCGTCGCGGCCAAGGAGTTCCCCGCGCTGCGCGTGGCGCTCGTCGACGTGCGCGCGGCGGAGGCCACCCAGGCGGCCGACGCGATCGTGGCCGAGCCGTTCCCGGCCCGGCCGGTGCCGGTGTCGCTGCGCGCGGGCGTCCGCCGGGTGCGCACCCTGGAGCGGGTCGAACTGCCCGCCGCCGCACCCCTGTTCCGCCCGGGCGGCGTCTACCTGGTCGTCGGCGGCCTCGGCGCCGTCGGCCGGGACACCTGCCGGCACCTGGCCCGCGCCTACGGAGCGAAGCTGGTCGTGGTCGGCCGCTCCCCGCTCGACGGGACCCGGCGGCAGACCGTCGCCGAGCTGGAGGAGGCGGGTGCCGAGGTCCGCTACCTCGCCCTCGACGCCACCGACCCGGACGCGCTGAGGGAGGCCGTCGCCCTCGCCGTACACGAGTTCGGCGCCCTGCACGGAGTGATCAACGCCGCGATGGTGCTGGTCAACCAGGTGCTGAGGGAGCTGCCGGAGGACGGGTTGCGGACCGCCCTGGAGTCCAAGACCGACTCCACCTGGAGCCTGCTGCACGCGGTGCGCGAGGTGCCGCTGGACTTCGCGCTGTTCTACTCGTCCGGCGTGGCCTTCGAGGGCAACCACGGCCAGGCCGGCTACGCCGCGGGCTGTACCTTCGCCGACGCCTTTGCCCTGCACGCCGCCCGCACCCTGCCCTTCCCGGTGCGTGTCCTCAACCTCGGCTACTGGCACGCGGGCGGCGACCCGGAGCGGGAGCGGGTGCTGCGCCGCTTCGGCGCCGCCGGCATCCGGCCGCTGAGTGCCGAGCAGGGCATGACCGTCGTCGAGCGGACCCTCGCGTCCGGGCTGCCACAGGCGTTCGCCCTGGACGCCGACAGGCCCATCCTGGACAACCTCGGCATCGACCCCGACCGCACCCTGAGCGTGCTGCCGGGCGGTGTGCCGGACCCGCTGCCCGAGGTCCGCTTCCCGGGAGCGCCCGGCGCCGACCGTGAACTGGCCGCGCACCAGCGCGCGGTCGCCGAGGCGGAGGAGCTGGCACTGCGCCTGCTCGCGTCGGCGCTCGACCGGGCGGGCCTGTTCGGTGCGGGGGAGGCCTCCCGGGAGGAACTCGCCCCCCGCCTGGGCGTGGTGCCCGAGCACGCCGCGCTGTTCCAGGCGCAGCTGGACATGCTGACCGAGGCGGGCTGGCTGGCCGTCACGGACGGTGGCCGTCTGCGCCCGACGGGCCGCAGGACCGCGCCCGAGAAGGAACTCGTCGCCGAGTGCGGTCGGTTGACGGAACGCCACCCGTCCCTCGCGCCGGTCGTCACGCTCCTCGGCGACTGCCTGACCGCGCTGCCGGACGTCCTCACCGGCCGTCGCCCCGCCATGGAGGTCCTCTTCCCCGACGGCTCCGCCGAGCGTGTGGCCGCCGTCTACCGGGGCGACCCGGTCACCGACCGCTGCAACGCGGAGGTGGCGCGGCTCGTGGCCGAGCAGGTCGAGGCCCGCAGGGCCGCCGATGCCACCGCTCCGGTGCGGATCCTGGAGATCGGCGCCGGCACGGGCGGCACCACGGCGGCCGTGCTCGCCGCCCTCGCCCCCTACGGCGACGGCATCGAGTACATCTTCACCGACGTCTCCCCGGCTTTCGTCCGCAAGGCCAGGAACCGCTTCGGCGCGCAGTACCCCTTCACCCGCTTCGAGGTGTTGGACATCGAGGCCGACCCGGCAGGGCAGGGCCTGACCCCCGGCGCCCACGACGTGCTGCTCGCCACCAACGTCCTGCACGCCACCCGGCGGCTGTCCGACACGCTGGCCGGGGCCAAGCGGCTGTTGCGGCGGGTTGGCGCCCTGCTGCTGGTGGAGGGCACCCGCCCGCAGCACCAGCTGGCGCTCGTCTTCGGCCTGACGGCCGGCTGGTGGCTGTCCTCGGACCCCGAGCAGCGCATGCCGCGCTCCCCGCTGGCGAGCGAGCGCCAGTGGCGGGACGCGCTGGCGGCGTGCGGCTTCACGGACATCAGCGCGGCCGCCCCGACGACGGAGGCCGGACCGGCTTTCCAGAGCGTCATCGCCGCCGTCAGCGACGGCGTGGTGCCCGGCTACGGGCCGGCTCCGGCGGTCGAGCGCGAGCCGAAACGGCCCCCGGTTCCGGCTCCTGCCGCGGCTTCCGCCGTGGCCCCGGTCGCCCCCGGCTCCCCGGCCTCCCAGGACGACACCCTGCGCCAGGTGACGGACGTCTTCGCCCGCGTCCTGGAGATGACCCCCGACCAGCTCGACCCCGACCTCACCTTCGAGAACTACGGGGTCGACTCGCTGGTCGTCCTGGAGGTGACCCGCGCCCTGGAAGCGGTCTACGGACCCCAGCCGGCGACCCTGCTGTTCGAGCGGATCACCATCCGGCAGCTGGCCGGCCACTTCGGCGCCCGGGCGCACGGTCCCGAAACCCCCGATGCCCCCGTCACCACCCCTCAGACCCCCACCCAAGCAGCGCCCGGACCCACCCCGGCCGGCGACGCCGAGCGCCTGGTCGCGGGTCTGTCCGACGCAGCCGTCGACGAGCTGCTGGCCGAACTGCTCTCCCCGCGCGGGGAGTCCGAAGGAGGCGGACGATGACTGCCGAGCCGTTCAGCTGTGTCGTGATCGGCGAGGAGACACTCCTCGTCGAGTGCACCAGGCTGCTCATGGCCCGCGGACACACGGTCGCCGCCGTGGTGTCCCCCTCCGCCGAGCTGCTCGACTGGGCTGAGGGGGAGGGTCTGCCCGCCGTACCGTTCGGCGCGGACCTCGCCGAGCGGCTGGCCCCGCTGCGCTTCGACTACCTGTTCAGCATCGCCAACCTCCGGATGCTCCCGGAGGAGGTGCTCGCCCTGCCCACCCGGCTGCCCGTCAACTTCCACGACAGTCCGCTGCCCAGGCACGCGGGCCTGTTCTCCACCAGCTGGGCCATCCTCGACGGCGACAAACAGCACGGCGTCACGTGGCACGTGATGAACCTGGAGGCCGACACCGGCGACGTGCTCAAGCAGCGCACGGTGCCCGTCGACCCGGCAGCCACGGTGCACGACCTCGACGTGGCCTGCTTCGAGGCGGGCGTCGAGTCCTTCGCCGAACTCGTCGACGAACTGGCCGCCGGCACGGCCACCCGCACGCCGCAGGACCTGGGCCTGCGTACCTACCACGGCCGGTACGACGGCCTGCCCCGGGGCGGTGTGTTCGACTGGCGCCAGCCCGCCGCCGAACTGGACGCACTGGTGCGGGCCACCGCGTTCGGGCGCCGCCGCAACGACTTCGGCACGGCGCTGCTCGCCCACGGCGGCGACCTGCTCGCCGTCCGTGCCGTGGAGGTCACCGACCGGCCCTCCACCGCCGAGCCCGGCACCGTCGTCGACGCCGGCCCCGACGCCCTCACCGTGGCCACCGGCGACCGGGACGTCCGCCTCACCGACCTCGCCGCCCTGTCCGGGGAACGGCTCGACCCCCTCGCCCTGGCCCGGGTACTCGACGGCCGCTTCCCGCACCTGCCCGACGCGGCCGTCGCCGAACTCGCGGAGGCCGCCCGCGCCGCCCATCGCCAGGAGCGCCACTGGCTGCGCTCCCTGCGGTCGCTGCGGCCGGTGCTCCCGCCGAGGTTCGGCCCGCTGATCCCGGTGGCCCGCCCGGCGGGCCCGGTCCCGCTGCCCGAGGCCCTGCGTGAGCGGAGTACGGAGCCCGAGCGGCCGGCCCTCGCCGCTGTCCTGGCCTTCCTCGCCCGGCTCACGCGGGGCGACGAGCGGCACGTCGCCGTGTCCGTCCCGCCGGCGACCTCTCCGGCCGCCTCCCGCATCCTGGCGCCGGACGTGCCCCTGCACGCCCCGGAAGGGCTGCTCGACCTGACCCTGCCCGGCTTCACCGACCTGATCGGCACCGCACTCGACGAACTCCGGGACCGCACGCCGTACCGGCGTGACGTGCCCCTGCGCCACCCGGACCTGACCGGCGCCGCCCGCACCCGGCTGCCCGTCGCCGTCGTACTGCCCGGCGACGCGGCCGAACCGGATGACCGGCCGCTGACCGTCCGCATCGACGCCCACGGAACCGTCGGCTTCCACGCGGGCGCGGGACTGACCGCGGACCACGAACGCTGGCTCGCCGGGCACTTCGCCGCCTTCCTCGACACCCTCGCCGCCGGCCCCCACCGCCCGCTCGGCACCGCCGACCTGCTCGCCCCCGAGGAGCGGGAGCTGCTGTTCGTCCGGTGGAACGACACCGACGAGGAGTATCCGCGCGAGCAGACCGTGACCCGGCTGGTCACCGACATCGCCTGCGCCGCACCGGACGCCATCGCCGTCCGCTTCCAGGACCGCGCCCTCGGCTACGGCGAACTCGACGAGGCGGCCGACCGGCTGGCCCGACACCTCGCCGGCCTCGGCGCGGGCCCCGGCACGCTCGTCGGCGTCTACCTGGAGCGCTCGCCCGAACTGCTGGTCAGCCTCCTCGCCGTCCTGCGTACCGGCGCCGCCTACGTGCCGATCGACCCGATCTACCCGCCCGCCCGGATCGGCCACATGCTCCAGGACTCCGGCGCCCGACTGGTCGTCACCGACGAGACGCTGGGCGGCACCCTGGCGGAGTTCCCGGTCACCCCGGTACCGGTTTCCACCGCGCTCACCGCCGGGCCGCCGGCGGCCCCGCTCGACCGCTCCGACCCGGACACCCTCGCCTACGTGATCTACACCTCCGGCTCCACCGGCCTGCCCAAGGGTGTCCAGGTCGGCCACCGGGCGCTGGTCAACTTCCTGTGGACGATGGCCCGCAGGCCCGGCTTCGACTCCCGGGATTCGCTGCTCGCGCTGACCACGGTGTGCTTCGACATCGCAGGCCTGGAGCTGTACCTGCCGCTGGTGCGGGGCGGCACCGTGGAGATCCTGTCCGCAGCCGAGGCCGCCGACGGCGTCGCCCTGCGCGAACGCGTGGAACGCTCCGCGCCCACCGTCCTGCAGGCCACCCCGACCACCTGGCAGATGCTGCTCGCCGCCGGCTGGAACGGCGATCCGGCGCTGCGGGCGCTGTGCGGCGGCGAACCGCTGCCTCCCGAGCTGGCCGCGCACCTCGCGCCCCGCGTCGGCGCGTTGTACAACATGTACGGCCCGACCGAGACCACCATCTGGTCCACCGTGGACCGGGTGCTGCCCGGCGAGGCGGCCACCATCGGCCGGCCCATCGGCAACACCCGCTGCCACGTCCTCGACGAGCGCGCCGTCCCGGTCCCGCCCGGCATCCCCGGCGAGCTGTACCTGTCCGGCGACGGTGTCGCCGAGGGCTACCTCGGCCGGCCCGAGCTGACCGCCGAACGCTTCGTCACCGCCCCCGGCGGCGGTGCCGGCCGCGCCTACCGCACCGGCGACCTGGTACGCCACCTGCCCGACGGCCGCCTGGAGTACCTGGAGCGGATCGACGGCCAGATCAAGCTCAACGGCTACCGGATCGAGCTCGGCGAGGTGGAGTCCGCCCTGTGCCTGCTGCCCGGCGTCACCGCCGCCGTCGCCGTCGTCCGCGAGGACCGGCCCGGCGAACGCCGGTTGGCCGGCTACCTGGTCGGCCCGGCCGGCCCGCCGGACGCCGCCGGGCTGCGGGCGGCCCTGGGCGAGCGCCTGCCCGCCTACATGGTTCCCTCCGCCCTCGTCGTCCTGCCCCGGCTGCCGCTCACCCCGAACGGCAAGGTCGACCGCAAGGCCCTGCCCAAGCCGGACGTCGTCCGCGTCGCCGGCGGCGCGGCGGCCGCCCGCACCGACCTGGAGCGGCGCATCGCCGAGGTCTGGTGCGAGGCGCTCGGGCTGGAGTGGGTCGGTGCCGAGGACAACTTCTTCGACGTCGGCGGCGATTCGCTGCGCCTGACGTCCGTGGTGGCGACCCTGCGCGAGCGGCTCGGTCTCCAGATCACCCGCCTCGACATGTTCGGCCATCCGACCGTACGGGCCATGGCCGCCCATGTCGCCGACGCCGATCACCCCGCCGAGCCCGCCGTGTCCCGGCCCCGGCGCTCGCGGGACACCGCGGCCCTCGCCCGCCGCCGCGACCGCAGGGGGCGGCGCCCATGACCGGCCGACCCGACGTCGCCACGCCCACCGCACAGCCCGATCCGTCCGTATCGCCAGGGGGTTCCGTGTCCAGCTGCCAGGTCTGCTCGCTCAAGGCCAGCCATCCGGGGGTGGTGCTCGACGACCAGGGGGTGTGCAACCTGTGCAACCTGGACTTCGCCGAGGACCTGCTCGTCAACTACCGCTACACCAGCGAGGTGTTCACCGAGTTCCAGCAGGCGCCGCCCGCCACCGGCGAGTACGACTGCCTGTTCATGTACAGCGGCGGCAAGGACAGCACGTACATGCTGGACAAGTTCGTCAACGAGTACGGCAAGCGGGTGCTGGCCTTCACTTTCGACGTGCCCTTCGAGAGTGTGCACGCCGCCAAGAACATCGCGCTGGCCAGGGAGAAGATCCCGGCGACGTTCGTCCTCGACGCCGACGACGACAACATCAAGCTGATGATGCGCGAGGTGTTCAACCGGCCCGCGCCGAAGAAGCCCGGCAAGTACCTCGACGAGAAGCTGCCCTGCGTCTCCTGCCGCACCTTCTTCGTGCTGCGCGCGATCCTCATGGCCTACCGGCAGAAGATCCCCTACATCGCGCTGTGCGCCGACCCGCAGCAGATCCTCACCATGGAGTCCAACGTCCGGGAGATCGTGCGGGGCTTCTACAAGACGTTCGGTGAGCGGCTCACCGACACGCTCTTCGGCGGGCAGCTGGAGGAGCTCCTCTTCGACGACGACGAGAACCTGCCGAAGATCGTCTTTCCGTTCATCGCCATGCGGCACGAGTACGACCCCGACCGCATCGTCGAGGAACTGCGCGCCAAGGGCCTGTACCAGTCCTCGCCGCTGGAGACCCACTGCACGCTCTTCCCGCTGCTGAACTACTACTCGTTCTCGAACTTCGACTGCATGTTCTACAAGCTCAACGCGGCCAGCCACGTACGGTCCGTCAAGCGCAACGCCTCCTACGACCGCAACACCTTCAGCATCAAGTTCCCGCGCTCGCTCGACCTCGCCGACGTGGAGGACCGGCTCGGCACGGTCGTCAAGGAGATCGCGGCCGGGGAGGGCGACCGCGACGAGCACGAGCGCAGCCTCGTCGACCTCTTCCAGCGCATGGACGCGTCGGAGGACGCCGCCCGCTTCGTCGCCCGCAGCTTCCTCGACATGCGATCCGTCGCCGCCGACCTCGGCATACGGCTGAGCTGACACCCGAGCAGGAGAACCAGCACCATGACGCTTTCCGACTCCGACGTCGCCATCATCGGCATGGCCTGCCGCTTCCCGGGCGCCGACTCCGTCGACCGCTTCTGGGACGTCCTCAGCGAAGGCCGCGAGACCCTGACCCGGTACACCGACGAGGAACTCCTCGCCGCCGGCGTGCCCGCCGCCCGGCTGGCCGACCCGCGCTATGTGAAGGCCGCCCAGACCATCCCCGGCACCGACCTGTTCGACTCCGAGCTGTTCCAGTTCACCCATGACGAGGCAGAGATCCTCGACCCGCAGCACCGGGTCTTCCTGGAGTGCGCCCTGGAGGCCCTGGAACGGGCCGGCTACGACCCCGAGCGCACCGACGCCCCCATCGGCGTCTACGCCGGCGCCGGCATGAACACCTACCTGCTGCACAACCTGGGCGAGCGCTACCGGGCCGCTTCCTCCGTCGACCACTACCGGCTGATGCTCGCCAACGACAAGGACTTCCTCGCCACCCGGGTGTCGTACAAGCTCAACCTGACCGGCCCCAGCATCAGCGTCAACACCGCCTGCTCCACCTCGCTGGTCGCCGTGCACACCGCCTGCCTCGCCCTGCTCGGCGGCGAGTGCGACATGGCCCTGGTCGGCGCGGTCCACCTCAACCCGCCGGGCCAGGGCTACCAGTACCAGGAAGGCATGATCTTCTCGCCCGACGGCCACTGCCGCGCCTTCGACGCCGACGCCCGCGGCACCGTGATCGGCAGCGGCGCCGGAGCGGTCGTCCTCAAGCGACTGAAGGAGGCCCTCGCCGACGGCGACTGGATCCACGCCGTCATCAAGGGCTCCGCCATCAACAACGACGGCTCCGCCAAGACCGGTTACACCGCGCCCAGCATCTCCGGGCAGGCCGCCGTCATCGCCGACGCCCAGGACGTCGCCGACGTCGACCCGCAGACCATCGGCTACGTCGAGGCCCACGGCACCGGCACTCCGCTCGGCGATCCCATCGAGGTCGCCGCGCTCACCGAGGCCTTCCGCGACGGCACCGACCGCACCGGGTACTGCGCGCTCGGCTCGGTGAAGACCAATATCGGGCACCTGGACACGGCCGCCGGCATGGCGGGCCTGATCAAGACCGCGCTGATGCTGGAGCACCGCACCCTGGTGCCCAGCCTGCACTTCACCGAGCCCAACCCGGACATCGACTTCGCCGCCGGCCCGTTCTTCGTCAACACCGAGAAGACCGAGTGGCAGAGCGAGACGGGCCCGCTGCGCGCCGGTGTCAGCTCCTTCGGCATCGGCGGTACGAACGCACATGTGATCCTGCAGGAGGGCCCGGCCCGCGATCAGGCCCCGCACGAGAACCGGCCCGAGTTGCTGGTCCTCTCCGCCCGTTCCGAGGACGCCCTCGGACAGGCCGCCGCCGCCCTGGCCCGCCATCTGCGGGCCCACCCCGGCCTCGACCCGGCCGCCGTCGCCCAGACCCTCGGCCTCGGCCGCCGCGCCCACACCCACCGGCTGGCCCTGGTCGCCGGCAGCACCCGCTCCGCGGCCATGGCGCTCGCCCTCGGCGACGAGGAGCGCATCCGCCGTGGCGTGACCGGTCGCGAGCCGAGCGCCCCCGTCCTCGTCCTGACCGGCAACGGCACCGACCCGGCCGACGCGGCCGAGCTGTACGCGTCGGTGCCCGCCTACCGGGACGCCGCCGACGCCTGCGCCGCCGCCCTGGGGCGCCCTGGCGAGGCCGAGGCCCTCCTCGCCGAGGACGGCGCGGTCGCCGCCTGCTGCCACGAGTACGCCCTCGCCACCGTCCTCACCGCCTGGGGCGTCGCACCGGCCGGCCTCGCCGCCACCGGCACCGGCCTCGCCACGGCCGCCGCGCTCGCCGAGGCCCTCCCGCTCACCGACGCCCTCGCCCTGGCCCGCGGCACGGCTCCCCACCGCGTCGTCCCGCCCCGGCTGCCCGTCGTATCACCGCGCACCGGCCGCTGGATGACCGAGGACGAGGGCCGCGACCCCGCCGTCTGGACCGGCCCGGCCGACGCGACGGCATCCCTGGACGCGCTGCTCGACGGCACCGGCCGGCACGCGGTCCGCCTCACCCCACCGGACGGCGGACCCGGCGGCCTCACCCACCTGCTCACCCTCGCCGCCGACCAGTGGGTGCTCGGCGCCGACCTCGACTTCGCGGCCGTGCACACCGGCAGGGACATCCACCGGGTGCCCCTGCCCACCCATCGCTTCGAACGGCGGCGGCACTGGGTGGAGCCCGGTGGCCACGGCGCCCGGACCGAGGCGGCACCGGCCGGGGACCGGCTGATCGCCCGCTTCGACCCCGCCGACCCGCAGCACAACGTCGAACTGATCCGCGACTACCTCACCGAGGCGATCGGCAAGGTCCTCGGCGGCCGGCACCTCGCCGTCCCCGACACCAACCTCTTCGACCTCGGCCTGGACTCCCTGGTGCTCATCGAGGTCGTCGCCAAGCTCGGCGAGGAACTGGGCTTCGAGGTCCCCGCCGCCTCCTTCGTCGAGTTCCCCACCATCCGGTCCTTCGTGGACAACCTCGCCGAGCTGATGGGCCTCGCCCCCGGCACGCCCCCGGGCGGCGACGGCACCGCCCCGGCGCCGCGCACCTCCCGGCGAGCCCAGCGCGCGGCCGCCCGGCACACCGGCCAGGCCTGACCCCTCCCTGCGGCGACGCCCCGGCCCACGGTGGCCGACCGAAGACCTGTGAGAGAGAGCAACTGTGGACGACAAGCGAAAGCTGCTGCTGAGCCTGCTGGCCCGGGCCTCCGCCCCGGCCCCGGCGAGCGACGGCGTGGCGATCGTGGGCGTCGCCGGCCGCTACCCGCTGGCCGAGACGCCCGCCGAGCTGTGGGACAACCTGGCCGCGGGCCGGCACTGCATCCGTGAGGTGCCCGCCGACCGCTGGGACGCCGACGCCCACCACGACCCGGCGGGGGTGCGCGGCAGCTACAGCAAGTGGGCCGGATTCATCGACGACGTCGACAAGTTCGACCCGCTCTTCTTCCAGATATCGCCGGCCGACGCCGAGGCGATGGACCCGCAGGAGCGGCTGTTCCTGCAGACCGCCGCAGCCGTCCTGGACGACGCCGGCCACCCGGCCGCAGAGCTGGCCGCCCGGGGCCCGGTCGGCGTCTTCGCCGGCGTCATGAACAACAACTACGAGTGGATGGGTGGCGAGGCCACGGCCCTCGGCGTGCGCACCGACGCGCACTCCAACCACTGGTCGATCGCCAACCGGGTCTCGTACACCTTCGACTTCACCGGCCCGAGCCTCGCCGTCGACACGGCCTGCTCGGCCTCGCTCACCGCGATCCACCTGGCCTGCGAGAGCATCAGGTCGGGGGAGTGCCACACCGCGATCGCCGGCGGCGTCAACCTGATCCTGCACCCCATGCACCTGCGCATGCTGGCCGACCGCGGGATGATCTCGCGCGGTGACCGGCTCAGGAGCTTCGGTGCGGACGCCGACGGGTTCGTCGACGGCGAGGGCGTGGGCGCCGTACTGCTGCGACCCCTGGAAGACGCGATCGCCGACGGCGACCGCATCCTCGGCGTGATCCGCGGCTCCGCCATCAACGCGGGCGGCAAGACCGGCGGTTACACCGTGCCGAGCGCGGCCGCGCAGGCCGAGGTGATCCGCGCCGCCCTGCACCGCGCCCAGGCCGACCCGGCCACCGTCGGCTACGTGGAGACCCACGGCACGGGCACGCCGCTCGGCGACCCCATCGAGATCGCCGGGCTCGTGGAGGCCTTCGGAGGGCGCATCGACGCGGCGGAACGGGCCGGGCGGCCGGCGGTCGCAGTCGGCTCGGTGAAGTCCAACATCGGCCACCTGGAGTCGGCGGCCGGTGTCGCGGGCCTGACCAAGGTGCTGTTCCAGATGCGCCACCGCACGCTGGCGCCCTCGCTGAACTCCGCCCGGCGCAACCCCGGCATCGACTTCACCACCACACCCTTCGAGGTGCAGCAGACCCTCCAGCCCTGGGTGCCCTCGGAGGACGACGGCGACCTGCCGCTGCGCGCGGTCGTCAGCTCCTTCGGCGGGGGCGGCGCCAACGCCTGCCTGGTCGTGGAGGAGTACCGCACACCACCGGCCGAGCCCGTCGCGCCGGACACCGACCAGCTCCTCGTCCTGTCCGCCAAGAGCGAGGACCGGCTGCGCGCGTACGCCGCCGACCTGGCCGCGTTCCTGCGCGGCGCCACGGGTGCGGATCCGGCGGGCGCCGGCGGGGACGCCCTGGGCGACGCCCAGCGGCTGTGCCTGCGCCTGGCCGCCGAAACCGTCGGCGTGGCCCCCGAGGACCTCGATCTCGGCACCGACCTCGCCGACTGCGGCTTCGGCCTCCCCGAACGGGCCCGCTTCGAGGCGTCGCTGACGGCGGAGCTGGACGGCACCCTGCCCGCGGCGGTGACCACGGCACGGACGCTGGGCGCGATGGCGCAGGCGATCGCGGGGACCGCAGGCGCCGACGGGTCGGCCGGCAACGCCTCGGGAGCCCCGGATGCGCCGGGCGCGGCCGTCGCACAGGCCGGCGCCGGTGTTCAGAGAGCCACCCGCCCTGCCGAAGACCCCTTCCGACTCGCCGACGTCGCCCACACGCTCCAGTCCGGCCGTACCCCCCACGAGTTCCGGCTGGCCCTGGCCACCGGCTCCGTGGCCGAGGCGGCCGCGCTGCTGGAGGCGTACGCCGAGGGCACGGCCGACGCCCGGATCGGCACCGGCCGGGCGACCCGGGCACGGCTCGTCCTCGCCGGCACCGAGGCCGAGGCCCTGGAGACGGCCCTGACCCGGCGGGACCTGGCGGCGGTGGCCGAGCACTGGCTGGCCGGCGCCGACGTCGACTGGTCCCGTGTCACCCCCGCCGCGGCCCGCCGGATCGAGCTGCCGGCGTACCCCTTCGCCCGCAAGCGTTACTGGATCCCCGAGCCCCCGGCCCGCATCGCCCCGGCACCGCCGGCCGGATCCGGGGACGCCTCCGCAGAGCAACTCCCGGACTTCTACCGGCCCTTGTGGGTACGCGAGGACGCACCCGCTGCCGGGCCCGCCCCGAGCGTGGGCCGCGTCGTCGCCCTGGTGACCGAGGCCTCGGCCTGGCTCGCCGAGGCGATCTCGGCCCGCATCCCCGAGAGCCGCGTAGAGCCGGTCCGCATCGACGAACTCCCCCCGTCCGCCTGGCTGGAGCGGGCCGACGGCGCGGACCTGGTGCTCCACCTCGGCGGCGTCGGCACCGGCATCGCCGAGGGCCTGGGCGCCGACCGGGCCGCCGAGCAGCTGCGCACCGGCTCCCTCTCCCTGTTCCACCTGGTCCGCTCGACCACTGCCGCGCGCGTCGTCGTGGTCACCAGCGACGTCCACCCGGTCGCGGGCACCGCAGCCGCCAATCCCTTCGCCGCGGGCATGCACGGCCTTCTCCAGGTCGTGGCCAAGGAGCGCCCCGAACTCCGGGTTGGCGCCGTCGACTTCGCCTCGGCCGATCTCACGGGCGAGGACGCGACCGCCGCCCTGGCCGACGCGATCCTGGCCGCGCCCGCCGACGCCGGCGGCCGCACCGTCGCCCTGCGCGGCGGGGCCCGCTACGTCCGCCGCCTCGGCCGCGTCACCTTGTCCCCGCCCGGCCCCGTCTTCCGGGAGGAGGGCGTCTACCTGCTCATCGGCGGCACCGGCGGCATCGCCCAGGAATTCAGCCGCCACCTCGCCGAGCGCCACCGGGCCCGGCTGGTGTGGTTCAGCCGCGGCGACCTCGGCCCCGGACAGCGCGCCGCCGCCGAGGAGATCCGCGCCCTCGGCGGCGACGTCGCCCACCTCCGCGGCGACGCCTGCGCCACCGCCGACCTCACCGCCGCCGTCGCCGAGGCGCACCGCCGCTTCGGTGCCCTGCACGGGGTCGTGCACGCCGCGATGGTGTTCGACAACCATGCCCTCGCCGACCTGGACGAGGAGACCTTCACCGCCGCGACCCGCGTCAAGACCGAGGGCGCCGCCGCGCTCGCCGCCGCCGTCGACGGCCAGCACCTCGACTTCCTGGTCTACTTCTCCTCCGCCGGTTCCTTCGGCAGCTTCGCCGGCAACGGCGCCTACATCTGCGCCTCCGCCACCGAGGACGCCTACGCGCTGTTCCTGCGCGACCGGCTGCCGTATCCGGTGACCGTCGTCAACCAGGGCTACTGGGGCATGGTCGGCTCCGGCGCCCGGCCCGGACTCGCCGGCATCTTCGCGGGGCTCGGCATCCAGGGCTTCAGCCCCGCCGCGGGCATCGCCGCCGTGCACCGCATCCTCGGCAGCGGGCTGCCCCAGGTCATGCCGATCCGCGCCGGGCGCCGGGCCCTGGAGGCCATGGGGCACGACCCGGCCCTGGACGGAGAGGTCCTCGGCGGCGGCCACCCGTCCGCCCTGGCCGCCGCGGCCGGACACCTCGGCACCGGTACCGCCGCCCCGGCCGCCCGCCGCGTCCTGACCGGATACGAGGAGCTGGAGGCCGTCTCCGCACCCATGCTGCTCGGCGTCTACCAGCGCATGGGAGCCCTCCGGCGCTCCGGCGAACGGCACGGTGCCGAGGAGTTGCGCGGCCGCCTCGGCATCCTCGACCGCTTCCGGAGGCTGCACGAAGCACTGCTCAACATCCTGGCCGACGCCGGGTTCCTGACCCGCGACGGCGACCTGGTCAGCACCACCCCGGCGGTCGATGCCGTCGACGCGGACGAGCACTCGGGCCGCTGGGAGGCGGAGTTCGACCGGATCGCGGCGGCCTACCCGGACATCGAGCCGACGGTCACCCTCAATCGCCTGTTCCTCCAGGCGTACCCGCGCATCCTGCGCGGCGAGGTGGGCGCCACCGAGATCATGTTCCCCGGCTCCTCGATGAAGCTGGTGCAGAACTTCTACAAGGGCAACCCGCTCACCGACTCCTTCAACCTCCTGGTCCGCGACACCGTCCGCCACTTCCTGGACGTGCGCCTGCCGCAGCTGCCGGAGGGCCGCACGGTCGAGGTCGTGGAACTGGGCGCCGGCACCGGCGCCACCAGCGAACGGGTGCTGCCCGCGCTGGCCGCGTACCCCGGACGCGTCGGGTACACCTTCACCGACATCTCGCCGCGCTTCCTGGAGCACGGCCGGGAACGCTTCGCCGAAGACTACGACTTCGCCCGCTTCCAGGTGCTCAACCTCGAACGCGGCCTGGTGGAACAGGGATTCGAGCCGGCCTGCGCCGACCTCGTCGTCGCCACCAACGTCGTGCACGCCACCAGCGACCTGCGGGCCACCCTGCGCAAGGCCAAGGCGCTGCTGAGGCCCGGCGGCTGGCTGGTCCTCAACGAACTGACCTCCGTACGGCCGCTGCTGACCATCGGCGGCGGTGTCCTGGAGGGCTGGTGGGCCTTCGAGGACGGCCACCTGCGCATGCCCGACTCCCCGCTCGCCTCCCCGGAGGGCTGGACCCGGCTCCTGCACGAGGAGGGATACGCCCCGGTCCACGCGATGGGCGCCGGCGAACCGGCGCTGGGCCAGACCGTCCTGGTGGCGGAGAGCGACGGAGTCCTGCTGAGCGCGCCCACGGCAGGCCCGGCCACCGCCCCCGCGTCCACCCCCGTCCCCTCGGACGCGACCACTTCCACCGTCGCCCTCACCGAGCGCCTGCGCGACCTCGTCGAGCGGGTTCTCAAGCTGGACGAGCGCATCGACCCGGGCCGGCCGCTGGCCGACTACGGCTTCGACTCACTCAGCGGCATGAAGATCGTCGCCGCCGTGGACGAGGAGTTCGGTGTCGCCGTACCGCTGGGCGACTTCTTCGAACAGCCGACCCTGCGTGAGCTGACCGCCCACCTGGCCGCCAACTGGCTCGCCGGGGTGGCGGCCGGGCCCGCCCTGCCCGAAGCGCCCGGGACACCCGCCCCGGTGCCCACCGCACCTGCACCGGCCGGCGCATCGGCCGTCTCCGCTGCTGTCTCCCCGGCCACCGAGGCCGCCGCCCGCGTCCTGCGCCCGCGCACCGACGGCGAGGAGAGCCGCCACCCCCTGTCCGAGGGGCAGCGCGCCCTCTGGGTGATCGAACAGATCGCGCCCGGTACCTACGCCTACAACCTGCCCCTCGCCCTCTGGCTCGACCGCGGCCTCGACGTGCTCGCCCTGCGGACCGTCCTGCAGCACCTGGTCGACCGGCACGCCGAGCTGCGGGCCACCGTCCACGCCGGCGACGAGGGGCCGTACGCCCGGATCGCGACCGAGCCCGAACTCCCCTTCCAGCAGGTCTTCCTGACCGCCACGAGCGACGCCGAGCTGCGTGACCGGATGCGCGCCGACCTGCGCCGTCCCTTCGAGCTCGCCGCCGGCCCCCTCGTCCGCGCCACCCTCTACACCCTGGGGGACGGCCGCAACGCGCTGCTGCTGACCTTCCACCACCTGGTCTTCGACGGTGTCTCCATCGCCCTGCTCCTGCGCGAGCTGGAAGCCGGCTATCGCGCGCTCCTCGCGGGCTGCGCCCTCCCCGCCGAGCGCCCCGCCCGCAGCTACGCCGACTTCACCGCCTGGCAGCGCGAGCTGCTCGCCGGTGCCGAGGGCGGGCGGCTGCGCGCCTACTGGACCGAACGGCTGCGCGGACGCAGGACCACCGTGCCGCTGCCGCTGGACCGGCCCCGCCCGCCCGTGCCCGGCTTCCAGGGAGCGAGCCTGGACGGGCACATTCCCGCCGCGGTCGTCGACCGGGCCCGCGCGCTCGCCGGCGCCGAGCAGACGTCCCTGTTCGGGGTCGTTCTCGCCGCCTGGTTCACGCTGCTGCACCGCTACAGCGACCAGGCCGACATCGCCGTGGGCACGCCGACGGCCGGACGCCCGGCGAGCGGCTTCGACGACACGCTCGGCTACTTCATGAACATGGTGGTGCTGGCCGAACGCATCGACGGCGCCGAAGAGTTCCGCGGCCTGGTCCGCCGCGTCCACCGCACCGTGCTGAAGGCCCTGGAACACAGCACGTACCCGCTGATCACCCTGGCCGACGACCTCCGCCGCGCGGACATTGAGGCCGGCGCCCCCTTCAACGTCGCCTTCTACTTCCAGAACTGGACCCGCACCGCCCGCCGCGACGCGTCCGGCGACGCCGTGGTGCTCGGCCCGGTCGACGGCGTGCACCAAGAGGGCGAGTTCGACCTGACCCTGGAGGTCGTCGAGCAGGAACAGGGCTGCCGCTACACGCTCAAGTACGACCCCGGCCTCTTCGACGAGGAGACCGTGGCCCGCCTCGGCGCCCACTTCACCACCCTCCTCGCCGCCGCCGTCGAAGGGCCCGGCACCCCGGTGGCCGACCTGGAGCTGCTCACCGAGGACGAGCGGGCCCGGCTCACCCCCTCCGCCCCCGCCGACTACCCGGCCGACACCCTGGTCTGGGAACTGGTACGACGGCAGGCCGACGCCCGGCCCGACGCGGTCGCGGTCCGCCACTCCGGCACCGAACTCACGTACCGCGCACTCGTGGAGCGCGTGGACGCCCTCGCCGCCCGGCTCACCGCCGCCGGCGCGGGCCGTGGCCGGACCGTCGGGGTGCTGCTCCCACGCGATCAGGACCTGCCGGTGGCGCTCCTCGCCGTCCAGGCCTCCGGCGCCGCCTACGTACCGCTCGACCCCGCCTACCCGCGGGACCGGCTCGCCTACATGGCCGAGGACGCCGGGCTGCACCTGCTGCTCACCCACTCCGCCTCCGGCGTCGGCCTCGCGGCCGTGCCGCGGCTGGTCGTCGACACCTCCGAGCAGCCGCCGGCCCTGCCCTCGCCCGGCCAGGCCGGCCCGTCCGACGCCGCGTACGTCATCTACACCTCCGGTTCCACCGGCCGCCCCAAGGGCGTCCGGGTGCCGCACCGCGCGCTGACCAACTTCCTGTGGTCGATGGCCCGCGAGCCCGGCTTCGGGCCCGGCGACACCCTGCTGGCCCTCACCACCGTCTGCTTCGACATCTCCGGCCTGGAGCTGTACCTGCCGCTGGTCACCGGTGGCACGGTGGAGGTTCTCGCCGCCGAGGACGCCCGCGACGGGCTGCGGCTGCGCGAGGCCCTCGAACGGGCCCGCCCCACCGTCATGCAGGCCACCCCGGCCACCTGGAGCATGCTGCTGGCCGCCGGCTGGCAGGGCGACCCGGCGCTGAAGGTGCTGTGCGGCGGTGAGGCGCTGCCCGCCGACCTGGCCGAGGCGCTCCTCGCGGGCAACGGGCAGGTGTGGAACCTCTACGGCCCCACCGAGACCACCATCTGGTCGGCGGCGAGCCGTCTCACCCCGGGCAGCCGCGTCACCCTGGGCGCCCCGATCGCCAACACCGCGCTCCACGTCCTCGACAGCGCGCGCAGGCCCGTCCCCACCGCCGTCGCCGGGGAGCTGTACATCGGCGGCGACGGCGTGGCCGACGGCTACCTCGGCCGCCCCGAACTGACCGCCGAGCGCTTCCTGCCCGACCCGTTCGCGGCGCGCGCCGAGGCCCGCATGTACCGCACGGGCGACCTCGTACGACGGCTCGCCGACGGCACGATCGAGTACCTCGGCCGGCTCGACTCCCAGGTCAAGGTGCGTGGCCACCGGGTCGAGCTGGAGGAGATCGAGGCGACACTGCGCCGGCTCGACGGCGTCCGGGAGGCCGTCGTCGTGGCCCGTGGACAGGCAGCGGGGTCGCACACCCTGCTCGGCTGCTACGTCCTGCAGGACGGCGCGGCCGAGCCGGACCGCGAGCGGCTGTCGGCCTGGCTGCCGGACCACATGGTGCCCGACGCCCTGGTCCGGGTGACCGGCTTCCCACGCACCCTGAACGGGAAGACCGACCGCACCACGCTGGCCGCTCTGCCCCTGGCCGACCTGCGCGCCCGCTTCGGCGCCGGGTCCCGGTCCGCGGCCCGTACCGGCGCCACGGCAGGAGCCACCGGCGGCCGTACGGAGGCCCTCGTCACCGAGCTGGCCCGCATGGTCGCCGCCCTGGTGGACCTGCCCCCCGGGGAGATCGGCGCGCACACGCCGCTCGGCGAGACCGGCATGAACTCCGTGAGCTTCACCGCGCTCAGCAGCGAGCTGCGCACGGCGTACGGCATCACCGAGTACCCGACCCTCTTCTACCGCCGGGGCACCCTGCACGCGCTCGCCGAGCACCTGTGGGAGCATCACGCGGCCGCGTTGACGGCCCACTTCGGGACGGACCAGCAGGCCCCCGCCACCGAACAGGCCGCTCCGGCCGGGCCCGAGGTTCCGGCGGTCCGTGCCGGGTCCGGGACTTCTGGCACCCCTGCCGGGTCCGAGACCCCGGTGGCCCCCGCCGGCCGTGAGGTCGCCGTCATCGGTATGGCCGGGCGCCTGCCCGGCTCCATGGACCTCAGGGAGTTCTGGGACCACCTCGCCGCCGGCGACGACCTGGTCGGCGAGATCCCCGCCGACCGCTGGGACTGGCGCGACCACCCGCGCTCCCGTTCCCGCTGGGGCGGCTTCGCCCCGGACGTGGACCGGTTCGACGCCGCGTTCTTCGGCATCTCACCCCGAGAGGCCGAACTGATGGATCCGCAGCAGCGGTTGCTGCTCGAAACCGTCTGGCAGGCCGTCGAAGACGCCGGCTACCGCCCCTCCGAGCTGGCCGGGAAGCGGGTCGGCGTGTTCATCGCCGTCACCAACTCCGACTACCACGAGGTGCAGCGGGCCGCCGGACGCGCGACCGAGGGCCACACCCTCACCGGCGCCGCCCTGTCGATCGTCCCGAACCGGGTGTCGTACCTGCTCGACCTGCGCGGTCCCAGCATCGCCGTCGACACCGCCTGCTCCGGCTCCCTCACCGCCGTCCACCAGGCCTGCGCCGCCCTGCGCGACGGCACCTGCGACCTGGCCATCGCGGGTGGCGTCAGCCTCATCCTGGCCCCGGGTGTCTACGAGGCGCTCAGCCAGGGCGAGATGCTCAGTCCCGACGGCCGCTGCAAGGCCTTCGACAGCCGCGCCGACGGCTATGTGCGCGGTGAGGGTGCGGGCGTCGTCCTGCTCAAGCCGCACCAGCGGGCCGAGCGCGACGGCGACGCCGTACACGCCGTGATCAAGGCCGCCGCGCTCAACCACGGCGGCCGGACCACCTCGCTCACCGCCCCCGACCCCGAGGCCCAGGCCGACCTGCTGGTCGAGGCCTACCAGGCCGCCGGCGTCCACCCGGACACCGTCGGCTACATCGAGGCGCACGGCACCGGCACCGCCCTGGGCGACCCGATCGAGACCACCGGCCTGAGCACCGCCTTCCGCCGGCTGCGGGCGGGCCAGGGCGCGCCCAGCGGGTCCGCTCCGTGCGCGATCGGCTCGGTCAAGACGAACATCGGCCACCTGGAGGCCGCCGCCGGTATCGCCGGACTCTTCAAGGTGGTCCTGTCGATGCGGCACGGCACCATCCCGGCCAGCCTGCACTTCCGCGAGCAGAACCCCTATCTGGAACTCGACGGCGGCCCCTTCGAGGTCGCCGCCACCGCCCGGCCCTGGCCGCGTCCCCGGGACGCGCACGGAGCCGAACTGCCCCGCCGTGGCGGCGTCAGCTCCTTCGGCTTCGGCGGGGCGGGCGCGCACATCGTGTTGGAGGAACCCCCCATGCCGGACACCCGCGATGAGCCCGCGGCCCAGCAGGTCTTCGTGCTCTCGGCCCGCGACGGCGACGCGCTCCGGCGCTCGGCCGCCCGGCTCGCCGACCACCTCGGGCGCCAGGACGTCCCGGCCGAGGACCTCGCCTACACCCTGCAGACGGGCCGGGAGCCGATGCCGCACCGGCTCGCCCTCGTCGCCGACGGCACCGCGGCCCTGCGCGCCGAGCTCACCGCGTACCTGGCCGGGCGCCCCAGCGCCGTACGCACCGCCCAGGTGACGGCCCTTCAGACGGGCGACTCCGTCGCTCCGGACCTGCGCGATCCCCACGCCCTGGCCGCCGCCTGGATGCACGGCGCCGACGTCGACTGGCGGACCCTGCACGAGGGCGCCGCCCGGCGCCGCGTCCACCTGCCCGCCTACCCGTTCGCCGGCCCCCGGCACTGGGTCGCCCCCGGCGAGCGCCCCGCAGAGCCCGGCCCCCGTCTGCACCCCACCCTCCTGGACGCCAACGTCTCCACCTTCGGCGAGCAACGGTTCGCCAAGACGCTGACGGGCGAGGAGTTCTTCCTGCGCGACCACGTCGTCGGCGGCGACCTGGTGCTGCCCGGCGTGGCCTATCTGGAGATGGGCCGCCTGTCAGGCGAACTCGCCGCTGGGGGAGTCCCGGTGCGCGGCGTCGACGACCTGGTGTGGGCGGCGCCGGTCCGGGTCGCCTCCGGCCACAGCGGGCACCCGCTGCTGGTGCGCGTCACCGGCGACCGCTCCCGCGCCGCCTTCGAAGTGCGCGGCACCGCCGAGGACGCGCCGGTGCACGCCGGCGGCACCCTGCGGTTCGACGACCCCGGTCCCCGGCCCGCCCCCCTCGCCCCGGCGGACATACGCGCCCGCTGCACCCGCGTCCAGGCGGGGGCCGACTGCTACGACGGTTTCGTCCGGCTCGGCTTCGCCTACGGTCCCGCCTTCCGGGTGATCGAGGAGATCGCCGAGGGCCCGGGGGAGGCGCTGGCGACGCTGCGCCTGCCGGAGCCGCAGCGCGCGGACGCCGGTGCGTACACCTTCCACCCCTCGCTGCTGGACGCCGCCCTGCAGACCGCGGGCCGGCTCGTCCCCGGCGCCGGGGACCCGGCGGGCCCGGCACCGTACCTGCCGTTCTCCCTGGGCTCGGTGCGACTGCACGCCCCTCTGCCCGAGCGGGGTTACGCGTACGCCACCCCGGCCCGGCGTCCCGCCCCGGCGGGCTCCCTCGCCTTCGACGTCGCCCTGCTCGACGAGAACGGGCAGGTGGCCGCCACTCTGGAGTCCTTCACGCTGAGGGCGCTGCGCCCGGCGGACGCCACGCGAGGGACGGAAACCGCATCCGCGCCCGGCACACAGGCCGTGCCCGCCGTCGACGTCGTCCACGCCTTCGAGCCCGTCTGGGAGGCCGCGCCGGCTCCGCACGGCCAACTCCCCGCCGCCGCACGGGTCCTGTTGCTCGACCCCGCCTCCGGCGACGCCGCCGATGCCACGGACGCCACCGAGGTGACCGTCGCCCTCACGGCGGCGGGCGCAGACGTCCGCCGTATCCCGCTCGGCAGTGGCTTCGACGCCGAGGCCGCCGTGCGCGCCGCCGGAGCCGGACCCGTCCACGTCGTCCACCTGGCCGGACGCGACCGCACCGCCCGGAACTCCGTGGAGCACGGCTTCCACGCGGCCCTGGCCTTCCTGCAGGCCTGGCAGCGCGAGCGCCGCGACGCGCTGCGCTACCTGTACGTCCACCCCGAGCCCGCCCCGTCGCCCGCCCAGCCGGCGATGGCCGCCTTCGCCCGCACCGTGCGCCTGGAGCAACCGTCGGTCGCCCTCGGCGTCCTGGCCCTCGACCCGGGCCGCCCGCTCGGCGAGGCCGTCGCCGCCGAACTCGGCACGGACGGCGGCCCCGAGACGCGCACGGACGCGGAGGGCCGGGCCCGCCGCGCCTGGCGGCACGTGAGCCTCCCGGCCGTGCCGGGCACGGCGTTCACCGGTGCCGGAGCGCACATCGTCACCGGCGGCACCGGCGCCCTGGGCCTGCTCGTCGCCGAGCACATCGCTGCCGCGCGGCAGGCCGCCGGTGTCACCGGCGGCGGCATCGTGCTCGCCGCCCGCACGGCCCCCGGCCCCGAGGCCCGGGCCCGCGCCGACGCCCTCGGCGCCCGGGTGGTGCTCGCCGACGTCACCGACCCGGCCGCCGTACGCGACCTGGTGGCCGAGGCCCGCCGGGCGCACGGCTCGGTGAGCGGCGTCGTGCACGCGGCCGGCGCCCTCAGGGACGGACTCATACGCACCAAGCAGCGTGCGGACGCGGACGCCGTCCTCGCCGCCAAGGTGCACGGCACCGTGCTGCTCGACGAGGCGACGGCGGACGAACCGCTGGACTACTTCGTCGCGCTCTCCTCGGCGGCCGCGGCCTTCGGCAACGCCGGCCAGAGCGACTACGCCTTCGCCAACGCCTTCCTCGACCACTTCGCCGAGGAGCGCGAGCGGCGCCGCCGGGAAGGCACCCGACACGGCCGCACCCTCGCGGCCGCCTGGCCGGTCTGGGCCGACGGCGCGATGCGCGTCGACGCCGACGCCGAGGCCTACATGGAGCGTGTGCTCGGCATGCGCCCGCTGCGCACCGCCCCCGCCCTGCTGGCCCTGGACCGCGCCCTCGCCCACACCGCACCGCGCCTGCTCCTGGCCGCCGGCGACCCCGACCGCATCCTCCAGGCCCTCGACGGCGCCGAGTCGCCCCGGGACGAGTCCGCCACCGCCGCACCCGGAGCGCACGAGCGCGCCGAGGAACTGGTCCTGCGGCTGCTCGCCGAGGAGCTGAAGCTGCCCGAGGCGGAGATCACCGTCGACGAACCCTTCGACCGGTACGGCGTGGACTCCCTCATCACCATGAGCCTCGTCCGCCGCCTGGAGGACCACGTCGGCCCGCTGTCGAAGACCCTGCTCTTCGAGTACGTGACCGTACGCGACCTCGCCGGCCACCTGGCCGCGTCCCACCCCGGCGCGTTCCCGGCCGCCGCCCCGGACGCCACCGCCTCCGCGGCGACCGTGCTTCCGATGAAGCCGTCCGAGCCGTCCGAGCCGGTCGCGCCCGACCCGCAGGCCGCCGCCATCGCCATCATCGGCGTCGCGGGACGCTACCCCCAGGCCGGCGACGTCACCGAGTTCTGGCGCAACCTGCGCGCCGGGCGGGACAGCGTGGAGGAGATCCCCGCCGACCGTTGGGACCACGGCCTGTTCTACGCGGCGGACAAGTCCGCCAAGGGCAAGACCTACGGCAAGTGGGGCGGTTTCGTACCCGGCGCCGACCGCTTCGACCCGCTGTTCTTCCGGATGTCGCAGATCGAGGCGGAGCACACCGACCCGCAGGAGCGGGTGTTCCTGGAGACCGTCTGGCATCTGATGGAGGACGCCGGATACACCCGCGAGCAATTGCGCGGCGCCCGCACCGGCGTGTTCGTCGGCATGATGTACGGCCACTACCAGCTGTACGGCGTCCAGGAGGCGCTGCGCGGCGAGGGCTTCGCGACCTCCTCGTCGTACGCCTCGGTGGCCAACCGGGTGTCGTACTTCTTCGACTTCACCGGTCCCAGCGTCGGCCTGGACACCATGTGCTCCTCGTCGCTGGTCACCATCCACCAGGCGTGTCTCGCCATCCGCAACGGCGACTGCGATGTCGCCGTGGCCGGCGGGGTCAACATCTCCAGCCACCCGGTGAAGTTCCTCCAGCTCGCCCAGCGCGGCTTCCTCGCCGAGGACGGGCGCTGCCGCAGCTTCGGCGAGGGCGGAACCGGGTACGTGCCCGCCGAGGGCTCGGGCGCCGTCCTGCTCAAGCGCTTGGACGCGGCTCTCGCCGACGGCGACCGGATCCTCGCCGTGGTCAAGGCATCCGCCGTCAACCACGGCGGCGCGGGCGCCGGTTACAGCGTCCCCAACCCCAAGGCCCAGGGCGACCTCGTACGCACGGCGCTGGAGCGGGCCGGGCTCGCTCCCGCCGACCTCGACTACCTGGAGGCGCACGGCACAGGCACCGCGCTCGGCGACCCGGTGGAGATCACCGGCATGCTGCGGGCCTTCGGCGAGGAGCCGCCCGAGCGGCTGCCCATCGGCTCGGTCAAGTCCAACATCGGGCACGCCGAGTCGGCCGCCGGCATCGCCGCGATCACCAAGGTGCTGCTCCAGATGCGGCACGGCGAGCTGGTGCCGTCCCTGCACGCCGACCGCCTCAATCCGAACATCGACTTCACGGCGAACCCGTTCGAGGTCCAGCGCGAGCGGGCGCCCTGGCCCCGCCGCGTCCTGGCGGACGGCAGGGTACGGCCGAGGACGGCGGGCGTGAGCTCCTTCGGCGCGGGCGGCACGAACGCCCACATCATCCTGCAGGAGTACGTCGGCGACGGCGACGGTGCCGGGACCGCCCCGGCCGGTCCCCAGCTGGCGGTGCTCTCCGCGCGGGACGCCGGCCGCCTGGCCGCGCAGGCGCGGCGGCTGGCCGCCCACCTGCGCGCCGAGGACACCGCCGCGACCCCCGTGCAGGTCGCCTGGACCTTGCAGACGGGCCGGGAGGCGATGGCCCACCGGCTGGCCGTACTCTTCCATGACCTGCCCGAACTGTGCGCCCGGCTCGACGAGTTCGCCGCAGGCGGCACCCCGGCCGGCAGCTGGACCGGCGTGGTCGACCCGCGTCGACCCGTCGCGGGCGAGCGGCTCCCCGCCGATCCCGCCGCGTACGCCACCGCCTGGACCGGCGGACAGCAGGTCGACTGGCCTGCCCTGCACACCGGCGGCAGGCCCGCCCGGGTGGCGCTGCCCGGCTACCCCTTCGACGGCGACCGGGTCTGGCTGGCCGCCGCCGACGCCGAACTGGCCGCCCTCGGCGCCGGGCGGGACGCACTCGGTGGCGGCCTGAGTGCCCATGGCGCCGACCACGAGGTGTCCGATGCGAGCCACAGCGCTCCCGGCGCCCGACGCGACCCCGAGGGGCTTTTGCTGACTCGGCAGTGGCGCCCCGCCCCGGCCGTGCCCCGTTCGGCGCCGCCGGCCCTGACCGCCGTACTCGCCGCACCCGGTACCGAGTCGCTGGCCGCACGGCTCGCGGCGGTGCTGCCGGCCGCCGAGGTGCTCACCGCCGACCGGATCGACGCCGAACTCACCGACGTCGGCACCCGCTGGGACCGCTTCGACGCCGTCGTCGACCTGGCCGGCTGCACCGGACCCGCGCTGCCGCCCACGCACACCGCGCTGCCCTCCTGGCTGCGCTGGCTCCAGCACCTCGTCGACCTCGGCCGCCGTGACCTGCGTGCCCTGCTCGTCTCGCGCGGCACGCCCGCCCTCGGCGGAGCGGCCCGGGTGGGCCTGTACCGGATGCTGCAGAGCGAGTACCGCCACGTCCGCTCGCGCCACGTCGAGACCGACCGCGCCGCGACCGACGAGGAGCTGTGCCGCTGGGTCGCCGAGGAGCTGTCCGCCGACGGCGAACCCGCCGAGGTTGCCTACCGCGGGGGAGAGCGCCACCTGGCGACGCTTGGGGAGGCCCCGCGGGCACAGCGCGCCGAACTCGGCTTCCCGGCGGACCACGTGCTGTGGGTGACCGGCGGCACGCGCGGCCTCGGGCTGCTCACCGCGCGCCACTTCGTCGCCCGGCACGGCGTGCGCAAGCTGGTCCTCACCGGCCGAGAGGAGCTGCCGCCGCGCGCAGAGTGGGCCGCGCACATCGCCGAGGACGGCCCGCTGGGCCGCAAGCTGCGCCCGCTCGCCGAACTGGCCGCCCAGGGCGTCGAACTAGAGGCCATCGCCGTGCCGCTGGACGAGAAGGAGGCCCTCGCCAAGGTCCTCGCCGACGTCAGACTGCGGCTCGGCCCGGTCGGCGGAGTGATCCACAGCGCGGGCTTCACCGACTTCGAGAACCCGGCGTTCATCCGCAAGCCGCAGACCGGCGTCGCCCGTGTCCTCGCACCGAAGGTGTTCGGCCTGGACGCCCTGCTGGAGTGCTTCCGGGACGAGCCGCTCGGCCTGTTCGTGCTGTACTCGTCGGTCGCCGCCGCCGTTCCCGCCCTCGCGGTCGGCCAGAGCGACTACGCCATGGCCAACGCCTACCTGGATGCGATGGCCGAGGCCCGCCCGTACGGTCTGCCGCTGATCAGCGTGCAGTGGCCGAGCTGGAAGGACACCGGCATGGGGGAGGCGCGCAGCGCCGCCTACCAGGCCTCCGGCCTGACCTCGCTCACCGACGCACAGGGGCTGGCCCTGCTCGACCGCGCGCTGGAGAGCGGCGCCCGGGTCGTGATGCCCGTACTGCCGCGCTCCGGCGCCGAGTTCAGCGCCGAGCGCCTGACGGCACGGCGCCTGGAGTCTCCGCCCGCCGCACCCACCGCACCTCCCGCCGCACCCACCGCACCGGCCGGCGCGCCACGACCGGTGGCCGGCGCGGGCGCGGAGGTGCGCGCCGCCGTCGAGGCGGTCGCGTCCTGGCTGCTCGACCAGCTCGCGGCGGAACTGCGCTTCGACCGCGCCAAGCTGGCCGTGGACGTCCCGGTCCATGACTACGGCATGGACTCGATCATGGTCTCCCAGCTCGTCCAGACCGTCGCCCAGCGCCTGGACGTCTCGGTCGACCCGTCGGCCCTGCTGGAACACCCGACGGTGGACGGCTTCGCGGCGTATCTCGGCGAGGAGCACCGGACGGCGCTTCTCGCGGAGTTCGGCGGCACGGAGACCGGCGGCACGGAGACCGGCGGCACGGCTCCGGAGGCGGAGGCTGAGGCACGGCCGGAGTCCGCGGCCCCGACACCGTCGGAATCCGCAGCCCCGGCATCCGTCTGGGCCTTCGACGCACCCTCCGCCCCACCCGCCACCGTCCGTCAGCAAGGTGCCACCTCCCACAGCCCGGACCCGCGAGCGGGCGCCGTAGCCGTGGTCGGCCTCTCCTGCCGCTTCCCCGACGCCGACTCCGCCGACGCCTACTGGGAGCTGCTGCGGGACGGCCGTACGGCGCTGCGTCCCATCCCGGACTCCCGCTTCGGCCGCTCCCTCGGTTACCACGCCGGGCTGCTGCCGGAGGCGCTGCGGTTCGCGCCCGAGCGGTTCCTGCTGTCCGAGGCGGACGTCAAGGCGATGGACCCGCAGGCGCTGCTCCTGCTGGAGGAGGTCGACAGGGCCGTGCACCACGCCGGTTACCGCCCCGCGGACCTCAAGGGCCGCAGGGTCGGCGTGTACGTCGGCGGCCGGGCCACCCACACCCCCGACCCGGCGGCCCTGGAGCGGGCCAAGAACCCGGTCGTGGTCACCGGCCAGAACTACCTCGCGGCCAACATCTCCCAGTTCTTCGACTTCCAGGGCCCGAGCCTGGTGGTGGACACCGCCTGCTCCTCCGCCCTGGTGGCGATGGACATGGCCGTACAGGCCCTGCGCACGGGTTCCGTCGAGTCGGCCGTCGTCGCCGGTGTGAGCCTGCTTGCCGACGACCGGGCGCACCGGGTGTTCGGGCAGCGCGGACTGCTCAACCCCGGCCCGGAGTTCCACGCGTTCGACGGCCGGGCGGCCGGTTTGGTGCTCGGTGAGGGCGTCGGCGTCGTCGTCCTCAAGCCGCTGGCCCAGGCCCAGGCGGACGGCGACCGGGTGCTCGCCGTACTGGAGGGCATCGCGATCAACAACGACGGACGCACCGCCGGACCCGCCACCCCCAATCTGCGGGCCCAGAAGGACGTGATGGCCGAGGCACTGGCGCTCAGCGGCCGCGCGCCGCAGGACGTCGGCTGGGTGGAAACCAACGCCTCCGGCTCGACCGTCACCGACCTGCTCGAACTGAAGGCGATCGAGGGTGTCTACGGCGCCGGCCCGGCCCGTTCCACGCGCCTCGCGCTCGGTTCGGTGAAGCCGAACATCGGTCATCCGCTGGCCGCGGAGGGCATCGCCGCGTTCATCAAGGTCGTCCTGATGCTGCACCACCGGCAGCAGGTGCCGTTCTGCTCCGGACAGCAGCCCCTGCCGCACTTCGACCTGGACGCCTCCGCGATGTACTTCCCGAGGGAGCACCGCCCGTGGCCCGGGGGCGCGGACCGGGCCGCGCTCAACTGCTTCGCCGACGGCGGCACCAACGCGCACCTGCTGCTCGCCCCGGCCCCGGCGGACCACCGCGCCGCCCGGGCGCCGCTGCCGCAGCCCCTGCCGGAGCGCACGGTCGTCATCCGGGGCACCGCCTCCGAGTCGCCCGACGCACCTGGCCGGTCGGCGGCGGCCGGCCTGTTCTGGGACACCTACCGATGACCGGGGCAGGCGGGACACCCCCGCTGACCGAGACGCCCGCCGGGCGCCTGCCCGTGGTCTTCATGTTCTCCGGGCAGGGCTCGCAGTACTACCGCATGGGCGAGGAACTCTTCGAGTCCGACGAGGTCTTCCGCACGGCCCTGCGGCGGTACGACGCCGTCGCAGCCGGACTGCTGGGCGAGTCGGTCCTCGCCCGGATCTTCGACCCGGCCCGGCGCAAGAACGACCCCTTCATCGACACACGGCTCACCCACCCGGCGATCGTCATGATCGAACTCGCCCTGGCCGAGACCCTGCGCGCGGTCGGCATCGAGCCGGACTACGTGCTCGGCTCCAGCCTCGGCGAGTACGCGGCCGCGGTCGTCTCCGGCAGCGTCGACGCCGAGACGTGCCTGCGGCTGCTCGTCCGGCAGGCGGAGAGCCTGCCCGCCGGCCCGCGCGGTGGGATGCTCGCGGTCATCACCCGCCCGGACGGCCGGGACCGGATCCCCGCGCTGCCCGGCTGCGAGGTCGCCGCCCGCAACTACCCCGGCCACATCGTGGTCGCGGGCACCGACGCGGACCTGGACCGGGCCGAGGCGGCCCTGCGCGCGGCCGGCGTGCTGCACCAGCGGGTGCCGGTCGAGTACGCCTACCACTCCAGCCTGATGGACGGTGTCCTCGCCGAGTGCCGGGCCGTCTTCGACGGGGTGGCCTTCGCCCCACCACGCATCCCCTGGGTGTCGTGCGTGGACGGACGGCTCGTCGAGCGGCCCGGTGCCGACCACTTCTGGCAGGTCGCGCGCAAGCCCATCGAGTTCGAGCGGGCCATGGCCGCGATGCGGGCCCGCGGCGACTTCCTCTACCTCGACCTGGGCCCCTCGGGCACCCTGCACAACTTCGTCCGCGGCAACCTCCCGACGGATGACCGCTCTCGTTCGCTGCCGCTGCTCAGCCCGTTCGGCCACGACCCACGGGTCATGGAACAGGCCCGGACGCTCGCGGCACCGGCCACCTCCCCCTCCACCTCTGCGATCACACATCCACATCCGACTCCGGTGACAGCGAAGACGGCAAGGAAGGCACACGGCATGAAGGTCTACGGTTTCCCAGGTCAGGGGTCTCAGCAGCGGGGGATGGGCAAGGAGCTGTTCGCCAGGTACCCGCGGGAGGTCGCGATCGCCGACCGCGTGCTCGGCTACTCGATCGAGGAACTGTGCGTCCACGATCCGGAGCGACGCCTGGGCCGTACCGAGTACACACAGCCGGCGCTCTACGTCGTCAGTGTCCTGACCTACCTCGACCGGCTCGCCGAGGACGCCGAGCCGGCCGACTACCTGGTCGGCCACAGCCTCGGCGAGTACGCCGCCCTGTTCGCCGCCGGCGTCTTCGACTTCGAGACCGGGCTGCGCCTGGTGCAGCGGCGCGGCGCCCTGATGGCGGAGGCCGGCGGTGGCGGGATGGCCGCGGTGGTCGGCTGCGACGAGGCGACCGTGCTGCGGGTGCTCGCCGACTCCGGCATCGACGATCTCGACCTGGCCAACTACAACGCCCCCGACCAGTTCGTGCTGTCCGGTCCGGCCGCCCCCGTCGACGCCGCCCGCGCCGCCTTCGAGTCGGCCGGTGTCCGCGCTGTCCGGCTCAACGTCAGCGCGCCCTTCCACTCCCGCCACATGCGCGACACCGCCGCGGAGTTCGCCCGCTTCCTGGACGGCTTCACCCTGCGGGCCCCGGAAGTCCCGGTGCTGGCCAACGTCGACGCGCAGCCGTACGCCGCCGACGCCGTCAAGGCGACCCTGACCGCACAGATCGCCTCCCCGGTGCGCTGGACCGACACGGTGCGTCGGCTGATGGGCCACGGCGACTTCGAGTTCGTGGAGCTGGGCCCGGGCCGGGTCCTGACCAATCTGGTCGCCAAGATCAGGAAGAACGCGGAGCCGCTGCCCGCGCCAGGAGCGGGGGAACGACTCGATGAGCGGCTGCCTTCCGGCCAGTTGCCGTCCCCCGTACGACCCGCGGCCCCTGTCGCCCCGACGGGTGACACGCTCGGAGCCGCCACCTTCCGGGAGCGGTACGGTCTGCGGCGCGCGTACCTGCTGGGCGCCCTGTACGGCGGCATCTCGGGCCGCGAGATGCTGGGCGCGGCGGCCAAGGCGGGGCTGCTCGGCTTCCTGGGGACCGGCGGCCTGCCCCTCGACGAGGTGGACGGCCTGCTGCGCGACCTGGCCGGGGAACTGGGCCTGGGCGGCTCCTTCGGCGTCAACCTGCTGTACCGGCACGGAACCCCGGAGGAGGAGTCCGCCCTCGTGGACCTGCTCCTGCGGCACGGCGTCGACCTGGTCGAGGCCTCCGGCTTCCCGCTGATCACCCCCGCACTGGTCCGGTTCCGCCTCAAGGGCGGCCGGATCATCGCCAAGGTGTCCCGCACGGACGTGGCCGCCGAGTTCCTCGCTCCGCCGCCGGAGCGGCTGGTCGCGAAGCTGCTGGACGCGGGCGAGGTCACCGCGGAGGAGGCCCGCGCGGCGGCCGGCCGGCCGATGGCGGACGATCTGTGCGTGGAGGCCGACGGCGGCTGGCTGAGCAGCACGGCCGACCTGCTCACCCTGTTGCCCGCCGTGCTGCGGCTGCGCGACACGGCCGCGACGGGCGGCCACCGGGTGCACGTGGGATGCGCGGGCGGCATCGGCACGCCCGAGGCCGCCGGGGCCGCGTTCCTGCTCGGCGCCGACTTCGTCCTGACCGGCTCGGTCAACCAGTGCTCCGTGGAGGCGGCCACCAGTGCGGAGGTGAAGGACATCCTTCAGGAGGCCCGCGAGTACGACGTGGACACCGCGCCCTGGGGCGAGCTGTTCGACCTCGGCGTCCAGGCCCGCTACCTCAAGCGGGGGCTGTTCTTCCCGGCCCGGGCGTCCCGGCTGCACGAGCTGTGGCGCCGGCACGGCTCGCTCGCCCAGCTTGACGACGAGACCAGGAGCCAGGTCCTCGACCGGTACCTGGGCGGCGAGGCCCCCGCGCCCGTCGCGGTGGGCAGCACCCCCGAGCAGCAGCTGGCGGCTGTGTTCCGCGGCTACTTCACACGCGGTTTCCGCCTCGCGGTGAGCGGTGACCAGCGTTCCCGGGTGGACTACCTGGTGCACTGCGGCCCCGCCATGGGCGCCTTCAACCAGGTGGTCGCGGACACCGAGCTCCACCCGTGGCGAGCCCGCACGGTGGAGGCGATCGCCGACACCTTGATGGACGGCGCCGCCGCCCACCTCTGCGCACGCCTGGGCAGCTTCGGCTGAGCGTGTTGGGGCAAACCGGATCTTGAGGGGAACGGAACCAGAAGCCGGTACCGCCGATCGACGTGGTGGTACCGGCTTCAGGCCCTGTCCGGTGCGAGCGATCGCTCGAGCAGTTCGTCGACGACCTTGCCCCCGAGGCATCAGGTGGGAGCTTGCAGGGCAGGGCAGGGCCGAACCGGGGTGCGCACAGGGGGAGTTACTCGGACTCCTCCCGCGGAACAGCGCGGCTGTTGATCGCGTCGGCGATGGCGTAGGCGGTGCGGACGAAGGTCTCCGCCTGCTGCGCCGACAGGTTCTGCGCGGAGGTCTCCTCCAGGGCCCGCCACATGGCTGCCAGGGGCTCGCGCATGGCACGGCCCTTGTCGGTGAGGTGGACCACCATGACCCGCCGGTCGTGTTCGGCCGGCTCACGGACGAGCAGGCCGGCGTCCTGCATGCGGCGCAGGGACTTGGAGACGGTGGAGTGGTCCAGGCCGACGCTTTCGAGCAGTTCGGACTGGGTCTGGCCGTCCCGGTCCAGGAGCTGCATCAGCAGCAGCTCCTGGCCGGGATGCAGGTCCATCTCGCGGAGCATGGCGGCGGCGCGGGCGCGGTGAGCGCGGGCGAGCTGGAAGATCGCGTAGCTCATCGGCCCCTCGCCGGCCGTGGTGGGGATGCGAGGTGTGGGGGCGGGCATGGTTCGGTTCCTCAGACGGTGTGGGTGGGGTAGTCGGTGTAGCCGGCTGCTCCGCCGCCGTAGAAGGTCGCCGGGTCGGGGGTGTTCAGCGGCGCGTCAGAGCGTAGCCGCTCGACCAGGTCCGGGTTGGCGAGCGCGAGGGCGCCGACCGAGACGAGGTCGGCTCTGCCGTGCTCGATGTCCTTGGCCCGGGTGGGCAGGTCGCTGCCGGCCCTGTTGAGGATCAGCGTGGTCGGCCACAGCGCGCGCAGGGTTTCCAGCAGCGCGTCGTCGCCCGCGTGGAGGACGTGGAGGTAGGCGAGGCCGAGCGGGCTGAGGGCGCGCATGAGGGCCGGATACAGCTCGGCGGTGTCGGACTCGGCGATGTCGTTGTAGGGGTTGCCGGGGGAGATGCGCAGGCCGGTGCGGTCGGCGCCGATCTCGTCGGCCACGGCGGTGGCGACCTCGACGGCGAAGCGGATGCGGTTGTCGAGGGAGCCGCCGTAGCGGTCGGTGCGCTGGTTGGTGTTGTCGGACAGGAACTGGTGCACCAGGTAGCCGTTGGCGGCGTGGATCTCCACGCCGTCGGCGCCCGCCGCGACGGCAGCCGCCGCGGCGCGGCGGAAGTCGTCGACGGTCGCCGCGACCTCCTGCTCCGACAGAGCACGGGGGGTCGGCATCTCCTGGGGCCCGGACGCGGTGAACATCGCGCCCTCCGGCCGGATCGCCGACGGGGCGACCGGCAGGCGCCCGTGGGGGGTGTTGTCGGGGTGGGCGATGCGTCCGGTGTGCATGAGCTGGATGACGATCCGGCCGTCGGCCGCGTGCACGGCGTCGGTGACCTTGCGCCACCCGGCGATCTGCTCGTCATTGTGGATGCCGGGGGTGAGGAGGTAGCCCTGTCCGTCGGTGGAGGGCTGGGTTCCCTCGGTGATGATCAGCGCGTGCGAGGCCCGCTGGGCGTAGTACTCGGCGTTCATCTCGGTGGGTACGCCTTCAGGGGTGGAGCGGTCACGGGTCATGGGGGCCATGACCAGGCGGTGGGGGAGGGTGATGGCCCCGACGGTGGTGGGTATCCACAGGGAGTTCAGCATGTGTCGTCCTTAGGTGCGGTGATAACCAGGTGGTCGCTGGGGGGAAAAGAGAGGCAGCGTGATCAGTCGAGGGTGAGGACGAGCTTGCCGCGGACATGCCCGGCGTCGCTGACCTGCTGGGCCGTGGCCGCCTGGTCGAGCGGGTAGGCGGTGACGGTGGTGACGATCTTGCCGGTCGCGGCGTCCTGGGCCAGGGCGGCCAGGCGGGCGGCCGAGCGTTCCTGGGGGCCGTTGGCGAAGGTGATGCCGAGCTGGTGCGCGCGGAAGTCGGCGATGGTGACGATGCGCTCGGTGCCGCCGCGCAGGGCGATGGAGTCCTCGAGGGCTCCCTTCCCGGCCAGGTCGAACACCGCGTCCACGCCGTCGGGGGCGAGCGCCCGGACCCGCTCTACCAGGCCCTCGCCGTAAACGGTCGCGGTGGCGCCGAGCGCGGCGAGGTATTCCTGGTTGGCGGGGCCGGCGGTGCCGATGACACGCGCTCCGCGGGCCGCTGCGAGCTGGACCGCGAGGGTTCCGACCGCTCCCGCCGCGCCGTGCATCAGCACGGTCTCCCCGGCGGTGACGCCGAGCAGGTTCAGGACCCGCTCGGACGTCTCGCCCGCCACCGGCAGCGCGACCGCGTGCTGCCAGTCGAGCCCGGCGGGCTTGGGAGCCACGGTGGTGGCCAGCGCGTACTCGGCGTACGAGCCGGTGTCCGACCAGCCCAGCACCTCGTCACCCACCTGTATGTCCCGCACGCCCTCACCCAGGGCGTCCACCACGCCGGCGAGCTCGTGACCGGGCACGGAGGGCAGCGGCGTCGGGAACACGGCCTCCAGTGCCCCGGAGCGGATCTTGCCGTCCAGGGCGTTCAGCCCGGCCGCCTTGACGCGGACGCGGATCTGGCCGGGGCCGGGCTGCGGAACCTCGATGTCCGTCTCGCGCAGTACTTCCGTGCCGCCGAAACGGTCGAACAGGATGGCTTTCATGACGACTCCTCTCTGGGTGTCGCCACCAATTAGGTGGCTAGACACATAACGTAACAGCAATTATGTGGCTAGCCAAGTATTTTCTGTGGCGGACACCCCCTAGCGATGCGCCTCGGCGTCGAAGCCTGCGGGAGCCCGGTCGAGGAACGCGATGACGGAGCTGATCCGGCCGTCCTGGTCGAACTGGATCACATCGGTTCCCGTGGCGAAGGACGCGCCGTCGCCGTCGCCGGTCAGGATCTCCCACTGGAGCCTGGCGCGGCGGTGGTGGACCTGGGGCCGTTCACGCAGCCGCAGCGCAGCGGTGCCGACGTGGTCGACGAACTGGTTCCGGAAGTCCATCAATGCCTGTGCCCCGCTGAGGATTCCGATCTCCGCGCGGTACTCGACGCCCTCAGCGAGGGCCGTGGCCGCGAGTCGGCGCTGCTCCGGCTCGGTGCCGGCGTTCCAGAACCGCACGTACTGCGCGAGCTGTTCGAGTTGCTCGACGACGGTTTCCTTCTCGGTCTCGGTCTCGGTCTCGGTCCGGGGCTCGGGCTGTGCTGTCGACTCGGTCATGGCCGGTGTCCCTTCGTCCGGTAGGTCACTGCGCTACGAGCTGCGCATCCGCCTCCGACTCTGGGTCCGCCGGCGAGGGCTGTCGATGACCTGGTAGGTCATTGCCGTGGCACGCGAGGCAGGGCAACCTTCCACCCATGACGACCACCACCGAGCCGGTCGGGGTGCTGGTGCGGCGTTGGCGCGAGCGTCGGCGTCGCTCGCAGCTCGACGTGTCGCTCGCCGCCGAGTTGTCCACCCGGCACCTGAGCTGCATCGAGACCGGGCGCGCGAACCCCAGCCGGGACATGATCCGACGGCTGTGCGACGAGCTGGACGTGCCGCTGCGGGAACGCAACGCGCTCTACCTGGCCGCGGGCTTCGCCCCGGTGCACGCCGAGCGCGCCCTCGCCGACCTGGGGGCGGCGCGCGCCGCGGTGGAGGCCGTCCTGACCGGACACGAGCCGAATCCGGCGCTCGCCGTCAACGTACGCTGGGAGTTGCTGGCCGCGAACCGGGCCATGGGAGTTTTCCTCGGCGACGCGGCGGGGGAGCCGGAGCGGCCGCCGTTCAACGTGCTGAAGGCGACCCTGCACCCCGACGGCCTGTCCCGGCGCATCCGGAACCTCGCGCAATGGCGGGCGCACGTGCTGCGCCGGGTCCGCCGCCAACTGGAGCGGACGTCGGCCGCCGGTCTGGCGGAGCTGCTCGCGGAGCTGGAGAGCTACCCCGTTCCCGGGGGAGACGCGGATGAGCCCTCCCCGGACGGGGCGGCGGACGACCTGGTGGTTCCGCTGAGGCTGTCGTCCGAGTACGGCGAACTCGCGCTGCTGTACACAACTACGGTGTTCGGCTCGCCGCGAGACGTGACGCTCGACGAGATCGCCATCGAGACGTTCTTCCCGGCGGATCCGCGCACGGCGGCCACGATGCGCGCGGCTGTCGCCTGAATCGTCACGGCGGCTAGGGATGTGTCCCCGCATCCGCAGTGCGCCGGTCACTGCACCACCCGGCCAGGGCGCGGGCGAGCCCTGCGCTTCCGTCCGGCTCGCTCAGGTGTGGAGCCGGGCAGGGACAGGGCTGGTGGTCATACGGTCTCGCCTCCGGGTGCGGCGATGCCTGCTGTGTTCTCGACGGAGAGCAGGGAGTTCTGGCGTCCGGAGCCGAGCCAGCGCACGAGGGCGACCAGGGCGAGGGCGAGGATCGCGAAGGCGATGAGGATGGCGCTGATCGCGGTCACGCTGGGGTCGATGTCGAAGGTGAGGGAGTTGTAGACCTGCACCGGCAGGGTGACGGTGTCGACGGAGGAGAGGAACTGGGAGATGTAGAACTCGTCGAAGCTGGTGATGAAGGAGAAGATCGCGGCGGCGATCATGCCGGGTGCGGCGAGGGGGAAGGTGATGCGCCGGGCGATGGTCAGCCGGCTGGCGCCCATGCTGGCGGCGGCGTCCTCGAGGCGTTCGTCGATGCCGCGCAGGGTGGCGATCAGGATGAGCACCGCGATGGGTGAGGCGAGCACGGTGTGGCCGAGGGCGATGGCGATGGGGCTGCCCAGCATCGCGGCGGGTTCGAAGAGCAGGAACAGCCCGAGTGCGGTGACGATCTGCGGGATGAGCAGGGGGCCGAGGACCAGGGCGTAGACCGCGGAGCGCAGCGGGAGTTCGCTGCGGGTCAGGGCGGTCGCCGCGGTCACGCCGATGATCAGTGAGAACACGGTGCTCAGGCAGGCGACGAAGGCGCTGAGTGTCAGGGCGGCGGGCCATTTGCTGCCGTCGGCGAACAGTGCCTTGTACCAGCCCAGCGTCCAGGAGTCCGGGGGGAAGGCGGCGAAGGCGTTGTTGCTGAAGGAGGTGACGAGGATGACGACGATCGGCAGGGCGAGGAACAGCAGGATCACGGTGGCGATGGCGGTCAGGGTGATGCGCCCGGCGAGGGTCTTGCGCAGCTCCATCATGACGCGCTCCTCTTCTTACGGCTGGCGCCCAGGGAGCTGACGAGCTTGACCAGCAGCAGCCCGGCGAAGGTGAGCAGCAGCAGGATGACGCCCTGAGCGGCCGCCCCGTTCCACTGGTTTTCCTTGGTGACCTGCTGGTTGATGAGGGTGGCGATCATCGTCTGGTTGGGTCCGCCCATCAGGGCGGGGGTGATGTAGTAGCCCAGCGAGAGGATGAAGCTGAGCAGTCCGGCACTGGCCAGTCCGGGGGCGACCAGGGGCAGGTAGATCCGGCGGAAGATGGTCACGCGTCCGGCGCCCATGCTGGACGCGGCGGCCAGCAGGCGGCGGTCCACGCCGCGCATCACGCCGTAGAGCAGCAGCACGGTGTAGGGCAGCATCATGGAGGTGGTGCCGATGACCACGCCGAGTTCGTTGTAGAGCAGCCGGAACGGGGCCCCCGGTACCGACATGGCGCCTAGGGTCTCATTCACCAGGCCCTTGTCACCGAGCAGGATGATCCAGCCGTAGGTGCGCACCAGGGCGCTGATGAAGTGCGGAACGACGACGATCAGCATCGCCAGTGCCGCCCACAGGGGCTTGAGCCGCGAGATCGCGTTGGCCAGGAGGAACCCGAAGACGAGGCTGAGCAGCGCCGTCTCCGCGGAGATCCGCAGCGTGGTGATCAGCACCGACAGATTGACCCCGGTCAGGGCCTCGGCGTACCAGTGCAGCGTCAGGGAGCCGTCGGCGTTCTTCAGGCTGAGGAACAGCGTGGTGAAGATCGGGTAGACGAACAGCACCAGCAGGTAGACGACGACGGGCAGTGCGTAGAGGATGCCGACCCGGGTCTTGCGCGAGGCCAGGAGCTTGCGCGGACGGGCAGGGGCGGTGGCGGTGAGGGCAGCCATGACTCACCCTCCCTGTTCGACGGCGAAAAGGTTGACGTCGTCCGGGTCGGCGGTGATCCCGATCCGTTCGCCGGTGACGGGGCCGCGGCCGGCCGGTACCTCCAGGCGCAGCAGCGGCGCGTCACCACCGTCGATCCGCACGCCCGCGCGGACCAGGGTGCCGACGTAGGTGGCGGTCTCCACCGTGCCGGTGCAGAAGCCGTCGTCGGGGGCGCAGGCCCGCAGCCGGCCCGGCTGGACGGCGGCCTTGACCGGCGTGCCGGAGGCCAGTTGGTGGCGGCGTGCCTTGATCAGGCCGCCGGACGCATCGAGGCGGACCAGGGTGTGCTCGTCGGTGTGCTGCTCGATGCGGCCGGGCAGGAAGTTCGCCGCGCCGAGGAAGTCCGCGACGAACGGGGTCCTCGGGCGTTCGAACAGCTCTCTCGGGGTGTCGAACTGCTCGATCAGGCCGTTGCGCATCACCGCGATGCGGTCCGACATGACCAGGGCCTCTTCCTGGTCGTGCGTCACGTAGATGACGGTCAGGCCCAGTTCCTGCTGGATGGCCTTGATCTCGACCTGGAGCTGGTCACGGAGCTTCTTGTCCAGCGCGCCCAGCGGCTCGTCCATGAGGATGACCGGCGGGCGGTAGACGAGTGCGCGGCACAGCGCTACACGCTGCTGCTGCCCGCCGGACAGCTCACGCGGCTTACGGTTGCCGAACCCGGACAGACCGGCGATCTCCAGCGTCTCCCCGACCCGCCTGCGGATCTCGTCCTTCGGCACTCCGCGTAGCGTGAGCGGGAAGGCGACGTTCTCGCTCACGGTCATGTGCGGGAAGAGCAGGTACTGCTGGAACACGAAGCCGAGGTTGCGTTTCTGCGGGGCGAGCTTCGTGACGTCGCGGTCCCCGACGGTGATGGTGCCGGAGTCCGGTTCGCAAAAGCCCGCGATCATCATCAGGGTCGTGGTTTTGCCCGATCCGGAGGCGCCGAGGAAGGTGACGAACTCCCCGGCCGCGATCTCCATGGACGCCTCGTCGACCGCGACGACGTCCCCGTAGGTCTTGCGCAGGGCCACCACCGACAACGCTTTGCCCGTCGCGGTGGGCAGGGTGCCGCCGGCCACCGTCACAGACGGTGTGACCACATCGAATTCAGCCACGAGCCCACTCCAACCAGCGCTTGGTGACGGCCGATTCGTTCTTCAGCCACCAGTCGATGTCCGCGTCGAAGCCCTCGTCGTAGTACTTCGGCGCACCCGCGAGTGCGTTGCGCTCGTCCTCGGTGAGCTTGGCGTAGGCCACCGGAGAGGACGGGTTCGAGGGGAAGGCCTTGGCCAGGGCGGCCTGGCTCTCGGCACGCAACGCGAAGTCCATGAGCTGGTAGGCGCCATCCACGTTGGCCGCGCCCTTGGCGATGGCATAGCCCGAGAACTGGCGGCGCATGCCGTTGAGCTGCCGCTCGACCGGGACGCCCTGCTTCTGGAGATCGGCGATCCGGCCGTCCCAGACCGTGGACATCGTCACCTCCTGGCGGCTCAGGAGCACGCCGGGCAGCGGGCCGCTGTCCCAGAACTTCTTGATGTCACCCCGCAGCCGGGTCAGCACCTTGAAGGCGCGGTCCACATCCAGCGGGTACAGCTTATCCATCGGCACACCATCGGCCAGCAGCGCGAACTCCAGCTCCGGCAGGTCACCGTCCGGGCTGACCATCGCGCGGCCGCCCTTGAACGCCTTGGTGTCCCAGAAGTCCGCCCACGACTCCGGCTTGCGGCCATCGAAGGCATCCGTGCGATACGCGATGCACTGGCCGTAGAAGCTGTGCCCGATGGCGTGCTCAGTGATCTGGTTCTCGGGGACCTTCGCGCTCTTCAGGCTCTTGAGCCGGCCGGGATCCAGCGTCTCCAGGGCACCCTGCTTCACATACTTCAGGTGAGACATCATCGAGTTGTTGATGAGGTCGCACTGCGGCCGGCCCTGCTTGATCTGGGCCAGCAGCGGAGCGTCGTCCAGGTTCAGCACCTTGACGCCGATCCCCGTCTCCTGCGTGAACGGCGTGTAGATCGCCTTCTGCAGGGCCGCGCCGTAGGAACCGCCGCTGTCGCGGACGACCACCGTCTTGCCGCCCTTCCCACCGGTGCCGGTGGAAGCGCTGCGGCTGGTCCCGGTGCCGCAGGCGGCGAGGGAGGGCAGGGCGGCGAGGGCGGCCAGACCGCCTGCTCCGCGCAGGAGCGCTCTTCGGCCGATCTGGGGATCACTCATGGCAATACTCCTCATCTAGGGGCGCGTGGGACCGACTGTGCTGGAGCTGAGGGGGATGCCAGCGGTCGTGCGGCCGGGCCGGTCCGCCCTGGGGCTGCGCGAGGGCGGAGGGCTCCGCACGCGGGGGGGGAAGGTGAGCCCGTGCATCTTCGGGAGAATGCGTCCGGGAGCGGTGGTGGTGATCTCGAACCTCAGGGACGGCGATCACTGTCCGGAGGTGGACCTCGGGCCGCTATCTATCCCGTCTAGCGCGATTTCCTGAAGCTTCACGCTAAAAGTGGCAAGAGAATGACAGTGGGCCGGGACCGAGTCAAGGGGTGCACGCTGCGGGGATCGCCGGATGCGACGCTCCGGCGGGTATCGCCGCCGCCCGCGCGAGCAAGGCGGGCGGTCGGCGTCTCGGTGTAGAGAACGACGTGGTCGGTGATGCTGTGGTCACCTTTTCCTCAAGGGCGGGGCAGCCCGAGAAGGACGGGGAGATCGGCGACGTCGGTGATCCGCTTGTAGCCGAGCCAGTGTTCGTCGTGCTCGAAGCCGCGGTCCATGTACACCGTGTTCTTGATGCCCATGTGGTTCGCGGAGCGGAGGTCGTACTTCGGGCTCGCCGAGACGTGCACGATTTCGTCGGGTGCCACACCGAGCTTGTCCAGCGTGTATTCGAACGCGCGGAGCCGTGGCTTGTAGACGCCCATCTCCTCGGCGGTGATCACGACCTCGAACGGGGCCTGGAGGTTCTCCACGAGGCGCTTGGCATGCACGTCGTCGGAGTTCGTCACGATCACCAGCGGGTACTCCTCGGCCAGGCGCCGCAGGGCCTTGCTGACACCGGGGTAGGGGCCCCACGTGGGGATCTCCTCGTACACCGCCTGACCGTCGCCCTCGCGGTACTCGAGGCCGAACCTGCGCATGGTCCGTTCCAGCGAGTGGGCGACGACCTGGTGGAACGGCTGGTAGGCGCCCAGGCACTCGTCGATCCGGTACTGGTTGCCGGTCCGCAGGAACTCGTCGGCGATCTCGGCCGGGAGCCGGTCACCCAGGACCCGGCGGATCACCTCGTTGATGCGGAAGTGGATCAGCGTGCCGTTCATGTCAAACGTGACGAACTTCGGCTTGCTCTCGAATCTCATGGTTTCTCCAGTTGTCATCTGCGAGACAGCCACCACGTTGTCGCTTGTCGATTGTCGACCATATGAGTATGGTCGACCACTGTCAACGGGCCCCGAGCCTCCTCTCAGAGCGGATCCGACAGGCGGACATCGAAGAAGGGCCTGACCCACGTGCGTCTCCAGAGCGGTTGACAGCACTGGCAGGAGAGAGCAGCGACATGAAGTTCACCCCCTACTGGCTCGACACCGCTCCCCAGGGGCCGGACCGGTCCCGGACCGACATCGGTGGGCACGTCGACATCGCGATCATCGGGGCCGGCCTGACCGGCCTGTCGGCGGCACTGCACCTGGCGCGCAAGGGCGCGAACGTGCACGTCTTCGAGAAGGACACGGTCGGTTTTGGAGCCTCGGGCCGCAACGGCGGCATGGCCACCACGGGCTTGTCGATCGGCTTCCGTGACGCGGTCGCCCGCTACGGGTTCGACACCGCGAAGGCGTACCTGATGGCCTACCACGACGCGGTCGACACGCTCGAGAAGCTCGTCACCGACGAGGGGATCGACTGCGACTTCGCTCGCACGGGCAAGCTGAACCTGGCCTCCAAGCCGGCCCACCTCGATGGTCTGCGCAAGACCCACGAGATCATGTCCGGCCGGCTCGGACTGGAGACCCGTCTGGTCCCCAGGAGCGAGCTCCGCGCCGAGATCGGCTCCGACCGCTACCACGGCGCGATGGTCGAGGCCAGGAGCGCGGGGCTGCACGTCGGCAAGTTCACCAAGGGGCTCGCCGAGGCGGCCGCGCGGATCGGCGTGACGATTCACGAGAAGGCCCCGGTCGAGGGGATCGAACGGCTCGGTGGCACGAAGCACGAGCTGGTCACGCCGCGCGGCACCGTCCGGGCCGACCAGGTCCTGGTCGCGACCAGCGGCCACACCGGCCGGCCGTTCCGCTGGCAGCAGGTCAGGATCGCGCCCGTCGGCAGCTTCATCATCGTGACCGAGCCGCTGGGCAAGGACGTCTGCGACATGCTGCTGCCGAACCGGCGGATGGCATCGACGTCCATGAACCTGCTGAACTACTTCCGGATCACCCCGGATGACCGGTTGCTGTTCGGTGGCCGCGCCCGCTTCGCCATGGCCGGCCGGCAGTCGGACGAGAAGAGCGGACGCATCCTGCACAAGGCGATGACCGAGGTCTTCCCCCAGCTCACCCAGGCGCGCGTCGACTACTGCTGGGGCGGCCTGGTCGACATGAGCATGGACCGGATGGTGCACGCCGGCGAGCAGGACGGGCTGTTCTACTCGCTCGGATACTCCGGCCACGGCGTCCAGATGGCGACGCACATGGGCAAGCAGATGGCCGAGTGCATGAACGGGACACCGGCCGCCAACCCCTGGAGCGACCTGCCCTTCAAGCGGATCCCGGGCCACTTCGGCCCGCCCTGGTTCCTGCCCTTCGCGGGCGGCTACTACAAGTTCAAGGACCTCATCAAGTAGGTGCGACACGGACGCTGAGGGGATGACACCGGCAGCGGGCCCGCTGTGAGGCGGGTCCGCCGGTCACGGCCCGGCGCGGGGGCGCGAACGGGGCGGGTGATGCGGTCGGGCCCGGTGTGGTTAGGGACTTCTCCCGGGGCACACGCGGCCCGCACGGCGTAAGGCCATTCCATCGGTGGGGTGTGCCGTCGGAACCGTCTACGACGGTCCGTCTCCCGGCTGGGCTTGCAGCGCCGACTGGAAGTGGGCGGCCAGTTCCTGACGGAACGCGTCGCTGTCGCCTTCCAGGGCAGCCGTCGCCAACCTCTCGTGCTCTACGGCCAGATCGTGCGGGTCGCTGTAGGTGCGATGGTCGAGGCTGAGGTAGAGGCGCAGCTTGGTCTCCCAGCCGTTCCAGAGACTCTGCAGGACGCTGTGCTCGGAGAGGTCGTAGAAGAGCCGGTGGAAGCGGAGGTGCGCGTCGATGCCGGCCGGGATGTCGTCCTTCTCGATGGCCCGGTGGAGGTCCTCGACGGTCTGCATCAACTGCGGTCGCTCGGTGCCGCGCAGGGCTTGGGCCGACAACTCGGCGGCGTACGGCTCGACACGCAGGCGGACCGAGGCGATCTCGGCGACCTCGCGAGCGCTCACCTCTACGACGAACGCCCCGCGGAAGGGGATCCTCACGACCAGCCCGTCCTCCTCCAGCCTGGTCAGCGCCTCGCGCAGCGGGGACCGGCTGATCCCGAGGTCTGCGGCGATGTGCGCCTCGCGCAGCTGGCCACCAGGAGGGACGGTGCCGTCGAGGATGGCCGCGCGCAGCACACGGTAGACGCCGTCCGGCGTCGTCGTCCGCTGCTCCTGCCACTCGAACTTGTGGGCCATCCTGGCGCCCTCCTTTGGTCGTTTGTCGACTATACAAGGCATCCCCGTTCCCCGCGATCACCGCCACCGGCTGCCCGAAACCGGAGGCGCTGCGCACCGTCAGCCGCTACGAGAGCGAGCCCCGGAGCCTGTACGCCGGGGCCGTGTTCACCGCGGACGCCGGCGGCTCCCTCGACGCGGCACTGGTCCCGCGCACGGTCTTCCAACGCGACGGACGCAGCCGGCTGCGCGCGGGTGCCGGAGTCATGGGCCAGTCCACACCGCAACGGGAGTGGGAGGAGACCTGCGAGAAGCTCCGCAGCGTGGCCCCGCGCCTCCGCAGCAGCTCGGACACACCACCCCGCGGAGCCGCGATGAGCGGCTGTGAGCCGGACCGCTCTACCGCTGTAGCCGCTTGAGCAGCCTGCGCGTGCTGGGAGAGGGCGTCGCGTCGATCCCGGCCAGCGCTGCCTCGCAGTCCTGGAACGCCGTGAGGACGCCGTCGTCGTCGCCCAGCGCGTTCGCCGCGCGCATCCGTACACGCCAGGCCACCTCGCGGAGCGGGTCGATCGCGGTTGCACGTTCGCACAGGCGGACGGCGTCGCCGTACCGGTGCAGCCGCAGGGCGAGGTCGGCCGCCGACGAGAGCGCGTCGGCGGCCTGCCGGGACAGTGCCCGGCGCCGTTCCTCGACCCACTGCGAGGTGCGGTCCGGCAGGTAGTCGCCCTCGTAGCGGGCGAGCAGCACCTCGATCGCCGACAGCCTCGCCCGGCCGGTCAGCCGGTTGGCGTGAGCGAGGTCGGACTCCATCAGCAGCGACTGGCAGCCCTGCGCCACCTCGTCGGCGAGGGACAGCCTGTTCTGTTCGACGGTCAGGCGCAGCCGTGGCGGCAGGGCTAGATTGAGCTGGTGGACGGCCTGACGCAGGTAGGCGCGGGTGGACCGGTCGTCGCGTGCGAACAGCGCCTCCAGAACCCGCGGGCGATCGGCGGCGTGGCCGGGTCGGCTGCTCAGGTAGGAGAGCAGTTCCAGGCTCTTGCTGATGCGCAGGCGGGCCTCGGCGCCGTCGACGAGCAGGGCGTGGCGTCCGAACTCCGAGACCGTCACCGCCGGCATGCGCTCGGCGACCTGGATGTTCGCTCCCTGGGCCGCGAGCGCCCGGCCAACGGCGTGCCACGGGGTGTCCGTTTCGGCCTCGGCGTCGATGCGGCGCGAGGCGACGGCGGGGAACTCGCCGAGGACCTGGAGCAATACGTGGTGGGAGCCTTGGCGGCCCGACACCTCAAGGGCCAGATCGGCGGCCCGGTCGGCCTCGTCCTCGTGACCGGCGCGCCACTCCGCCTCCGCCAGGAGCACTGCCGCGACGGGCAGTTCCAGAAACAGGCCGCCGGCTCTCAGGAGCGCGACGGCCTCGCGCAGGCAGTCGAGCGCGTCGGCATCCGCGCCGCCGCGCAGCAGCAGCCAGCCTCGCCACGCACGGGCCTTGGCGCTGAGCTGCACCGCCTGTTCGATGAGCGGGTCGTCGTCCAGTCCGTCGAGCAGCGCCATGGACACCGCGGGGTCGCGGCGGTCGAGGATCCTGAGCCTGACCAGCCCTTCCGTGAAACCGAGATACCAGGTGCGTGCCCCGGCGGCGAGGGCGAGCCTGCGGCCTTCCTCCAGAGCCGTGATCGCTTCGCCCGGGCGCCCGGCGTCCAGCAGGAGTTCCGGCAGGACCGCGTGCAGGCTCAGGGAGTTGGAGACCGAGTCGCGGGTCCGTTCGTACAGCTCCAGGGCCCGGCGGGTGTGGCCCTGCGCGCGGAGCGCCGCGATCTGCCACGGGGCGGCCAGGGAGGTACCCCAGTGCGACTCCAGGGAGATGTCGAGGTCGCTCAGGTGGCCGAACCAGTACTTCGCGAACAGCACGAACGCGTCGGACGGCCCGCCGGTCAGCTCCGGTGGAGTGTCGACGCGGTACGAGGGATACATGGTGCCCAGTGAGTAACGCACGGCGGCCACCTCCGCACCGGGGCCGGCCAGCCGCAGGATGTCCTCCACGTCCCCGGGGCGGCCGCACTGGGCGTAGCAGTAGATCATCAACGCTGCCGCCCGTTCCGATCTCCGGGCGACCTCGTCTCGGGTACCGGCATCCAGGAGCGCGTCGGCGATGGCCGTGCCCCCGCGGTAGTCGTCCCGGGCCCAGGCGAGCATGAGCCGTGCCGTGGTCAGTTCGTGGGGCTCGGGGCCGACCGGGCCGAACGCGTCCAGCCAGCGCTCGGCGACGGGGAGGTCGAGCCGCTCGATCACACGCAGGATGACCCGCGCCCCACAGTTGCGTGCCTCGGCGGCTTCCCCGGCCTGCAACAGGACCTCGGTGGCCTCCTCGTCGTGGCCTTCGCCGGCCAGCAACCGGCCGTGGGCGAGGCGGATCCGGCGCAGCTCCTCGTCGTCGCGCCGGCCGAGCTGTTCCAGCAGGAACTCCCGCAGCCGCGGGTGGAAGCGCATCGTGCGCCCGTCCCGGGACCAGACGACGGGCAGCCGGACCGAGCGCAGCGACTGCATCCGTCTCGCCGGCGCGGCGAGGCCCAGCGCCCGTGCCCGTCCGGCCGTCACCTCGTCGAGGACCGCGGCCGTGACGAGGAAGTCCCGGTCCGCGTCGGAGAGTTCCGCGAGGATCCGGGAGGACATGTAGCCGTGCAGCGGGTCGGCCTCGCCTCCGACGACCACGGTGTGCTCCTCGGAGCGCCAGGCCTCGAACAGCACACCGGTGACCCAGCCGCCCGTCGCCGACACCGCCTGTGCCGGGTCGGTCGTGGCGTTGTCGTTCAGCCGCAGGGCCTCGGCCGCCTCCTCGACGGTGAAGGCGAGGTCTTCCTCGCGCAGTGAGGCCACCGAGGTGGGGTCGAGCCGCCGGTGCACCGCCGGCGGGATGTCGCGCCGGCTGACCAGGACCGTGCGCACCGTTCGCGGAAGGTAGTGCAGGAAGGAGCCGAGCGTCTCCCAGACTTCTCCCGACACCCCCAGGCGTTCCAGGTCGTCGAGCACCAGCACCAGCGTGTGTCCCCGCAGGGACTCGGCGAGGAGCCCGGCGGATTCCGCGTGCTGGATGCCCGCGCGCAGCGCACGGGTCGCCACCTGGTGCGCGGCGGGTGCGTGCCGTGCCAGGACCTCTTCGAGGTAGGCGAGCAGGCGTCCCGGACGGGCGTCGGTCGCGTCGGCCGACAGCCACGCCACCGGGTGGGGCAGGCGTGCTGTCGCCTGGCTGACGGCGGTGGTCTTGCCGGCGCCCGCGGTCGCCAGTACGAGCACCACCTGGCGTCGCTCGATCAGTGTGCCGAGGGCTGTCGCGATCCTGGGCCGTGGCACCAGGCGCTCGGGCACGTCCGGAACGGACATCTTGTGCTGGATCAGACCTACGGCGTGCGGCACCGTCTGCCGGGGATTGTCCATGGTCACCTCAACCAGGGGGAGCTTGCCCAGTACGTCGTGCCGGCGGTCACAGGCCCGCCTTCCCCGTCGCCCAGTACGGCTGCGTGTGGATGACGGACCGGTGCAGGTCATACCGGGTACGGACCACATTCCGCGCGCGTTGGACGGTCTGCCCGTGCCCGGCCAGGTAGGCCTGCGTGACCTGTTGTCCTGGCGGGGCGTCGCCCAGCCAGGACAACACAGCCTCCCCCGGCTGCTGGCTCTGCGCGACGACCTGTACACCGGGCAGCAGCTCCCGCACCACAGCCACGTCCTGCGCGGGCACCTCGACCACACCGCACACCCGGGCCCGGTCACCCAGCCAGTGGATCATCGAGTACCACAGGCCCACGGTCGTGGCATCGCCGCACACGAGGGTGGTGCCCGGTTCGGCACGCGCACGGAAACCGCGCATGGCCTCCAGCCCCATCGCGGAGACCGGGTCGCCGGCCGTCAGACTGTCGAGCCACGCGTCACCGGGTGAAGTCGGGCCCGGGACAACGGCGCTGTGCCGGTGGAACAGGATGGACATGCGTCCGGTGACCGTGTCGACCGCGTCCGGCGTGTAGCGCCGGAACGCGGTCGGCGAGACCAGGAACGTGGTCACCTGGCACGGTGCCCATTCCCGCCCCTTCAGACGCTCGCCGGCGAGGTGGACCCGCCGGAACGACGGCGACAGATCTTCTGTCCCGGTCACCGTGCACGGCATTCCCCGGACCTCGATCATCCGGGCAAGGGGCGCGGGCAGGCTGGGCATCGACAACTCCTGACGAAGGGCGAGCGGCCGGCCGGTGCTGGTGAGTCGCTCGCGGGGAGGTGGTCCTGTGCCCATACGGTCAGGGCCGCCAGGGGGAAGAGAGGGAAGGCCCGGGTGCGGGCCGCGTCGGGCTGGGCCGGCTGTAGGGGTTCGGACCAGGGGTCCGGCTGAGGGTGCTGTGGGGTGGTCATGGTGTGTGTCCGCTCCGGTACGGCGGAGGCGTCGTGGGGCGATGCCTCCGCCGTACGTCGTCGTGGCAGTGTCGGGGGTCAGCCCATGTGGAGGGGCGCGGCGCCCTCGGCGTGCTGCTGCCTGCCCGAGTCGACGGCCAGGAACATGACCGCCAGGCCGCCCAGGAACATGGCGCCGGAGGCGACGAAGGCCATGGTGTAGCCGTGGGTCAGCGCCTCGCCCGCCTTCGCGACCAGAGGGAAGTCCTTGGTGGCCAGGCCCCTGAAGAAGGCGGAGGCCGCCTCGGGGAGCTGGTCGTTCGCCGCCGACGTGGAGATCGTCGACAGGACCGCCAGACCGAGGGCGCCGCCGATCTGCTGGGCGGTGTTCAGCAGTGCCGAGGCCATGCCGGTGTCCTGGTGGTCGACGCCGCTGACCGCGCCGAGTGTCATCGGGACGAAGCTCATGCCGAGCCCGAGCGCGGTGACGAACATCGCCGGCATCAGATGTCCGGCGTACGAGGAGCCGGGCTCCAGGGTGGCGAACCAGAACATGCCGCCCGCCGCGACCAGCAGCCCCGGTCCGGCGATCAGCCGGGGCGCCAGGTGGGTGATCAGCTTGGAGCTGATGCCCGCGGCGGCAGCCATGCCGACGCTGAACGGCAGAAACGCGAAGCCGGTCTTGACCGCGCTGAAGCCGAGGATCAGCTGCATGTAGAGCGTCAGGAAGTAGAACATGGCGAACATGCCCGACCCGACGAACAGCATCGTCGCGTAACTGCCGGAGCGGTTGCGGTCCTTGAAGAGCCGCAGCGGCATCATCGGGTCCGCGGCGCGCGACTGGACGACCAGGAACACGGTCAGCAGTACGGCGGCCGTCGCGAAGGAGGCCGCCGTCAGGCCGTCTGTCCAGCCGTGCTCGCCGCCCCGCGTGATGCCGTAGACGAGTGCGATCAGGCCGCCGGTGCCGGTGATGGCGCCCGGGACGTCCAGGCGGCCGGGGTGCCGCTCGGCTTCGACGAGGCTCCTGGTGCCGGCGAGGACGACCAGGCCTATGGGGATGTTGACGAAGAACACCCAGCGCCAGTCGAGCGCGTCGGTCAGTACGCCACCCAGCAGCAGACCGACCGTGGCGCCGACGCCGCCCATGGCCGCGTACACGCCCATGGCCGTGTTGCGTGACCTGCCGACCGGGAAGGTGGTGGTGATCAGGGCCAGCGCGTTGGGCGCGGCGAGTGCGGCGCCGACGCCCTGGAGTATGCGGGCGCCGATCAACAGGCCCTCGTTCGGGGCGAGTCCGCCCAGCAGGGAGGCGAGTGTGAAGACGGCGATGCCCGCCTGGAACATGCGCCGCCGTCCGAAGAGGTCGCCGGCCTTGCCGCCGAGCAGCATCAGCCCGCCGAAGGCCAGCGCGTAGGAGTTGACGATCCACGCCAGGTTCGCGTCGGTGACACCCAGGTCGGTCTGGATCGCGGGCAGGGCGATGTTGGTGATCGTGGCGTCGAGGATCACCATCAGCTGGGCCGCGGCGATCACGAAGAGCGCCAGGCCGAGGTGCCGGCCGCCCGGGGAAGCCCCGGAGGCATCGGTACCCGGCTGCGCGGGGGCCGTGGTTGTGCTGTCGGCAGACAAGGGAGAACTCCAAAGGTGGGGCGAGGGGCGTGGAAAGTCATTGACCCGGACAGGGAGAAGACGTGGAATGTCGAGTCCTGTGGCGATGCACGGTCGAGTCTCGGCACGGAAATCCGACCCTAACACCCGGATTTCAAGAGCAGCGGGCTCCTGGAATCCGTATTCGGTGTGATGATTTCAGGCTTGACCGGCCCGGTGTGTGTATGAGCACAGCGGCGAACGGAAGAAATCCCGTTGCACATAACGTCGGCCGAGTTGTCAAATTCAGAATTCCGGAATCCGGTCGGTCGGATCAGGTGGGAGTGCCGAACCAGGTGGTCAGGGCGGTCTCCAAGTCGGACTTGGCCGGAGCCGTCCAGCAGACATAGCCGTCCGGGCGGATCAGGAGCGCGTCGGCACCCTCGCCGGTGAGCGGGATCTCCGGCAGCAGCACCGCTTCGACGCGGTCGGACCAGGGGCGAGCCGCGTCGACGAAGGCGGAGTCCACGGTCAGCAGGACGCCGCGGCCCGTGTGCAGCAGCTCGCCGGCCCAGACGTCGTCGGCCAGTTGGATGTCCGGCATCCGGGCGCCCAGCAGCTCATGGGACGACCCGGTGTCGGCGCCGTCCATCGGATACCGGATGCCGAGGCCGGAAATCCTGCCCGCGAGGTAGCGATTGACCTGGGGCAGCGCCAGGAGTTTGGTGAACAGCCCGCGCAGGGCGTCCACCCCGGGGTCCTCCTTCGCGAACATGAACAGCCCCTGCGCGCGGGTGTTCTCCAGCACTTCCGCGGCCACCGGATGGCGTTCGGCGTGGTAGCTGTCCAGGAGTCCTTCGGGTGCCCGGCCGAGTACCTCGGCGGCGAGCTTCCAGCCGAGGTTCATGGCGTCCTGGATACCGAGGTTCATCCCCTGGGCGCCCGCCAGCAAGTGGATGTGGGCGGCGTCCCCGGCGAGCAGCACCCGGCCGACCCGGTACCGCTCGACCTGGCGCGAGGCGTCGGTGAACCGGGTGGCCTGGCGCACTTCGGTGATCTCGGCCTCCTCCCCGTAGGACTTTCGCAGGGCGGTCTCCAGTTCCGCCTTCGACACCGGAGCCTCCCGGCTCTCCGGGCGGATGTCCGGGCCGATGGTGAACAGCTGATAGTGGCCGGGCTCGTCCAGCGGGATCAGGGCGGTGACCTGCCCGGCGGGCGCGGTGTGGGCGAACAGCTTCGCCGTGGAGGTCCACCGGGTCGGCACCGCCGCCGAGGTCCGACCGAGCACCACGTCGGCCACGATGCCGAAAGCACGCGCGTCGGTGCCGGGGAAGGGGACCCCGAGCAGCTTGCGGACGGTACTCCGGCCGCCGTCGCAGGCGGCCAGATAGGCGGCCCGCAGCGTCCGTTCGTCGCCGTTCGGGACGCGCACGGTGGCCGTGACGCCCGTGCCGTCCTGCACCAGGCCCACCAGCTCGTGCCCGTAGCGGACACGCATCCCGTGGCTGAGGAGACGCTCTTCGAGCAGCTCCTCGACCCGCGCCTGCGGAATGCCGACCTGGTAGGGGCGCCGGGCCGACCAGCCGTCGTATCGCAGCGGCACGGGCAGCCTGGCGAAATGCCCCTCGGTGACGGTGGCGATGGCGCGCTGATGCGCGTCGTCGAGCAGGCCGCGCAGATCGAGCACCTCGGCGGTGCGGGGCTGAAGGTTGAGGGCCTTTGCCTGGACGCGGCGCTCGGGCAGTTTGTCCAGCACCACCACGTCGACGCCCGCCAGCGCCAGCTCGGCGGCGAGCAGCAGCCCGGTCGGGCCGCTGCCGACCACCACGACATCGGTCTTCTCCATGTTTTCGTCTCCCTGACGCCAGTGATGCGCACGCTGAGTGCGTTCGGCACATCCGCCGAACACCGGAGATGTGCTTTCTCCGTCATCGGCAGATCGTGCCTGCGTGGCGTTAGCAAAGGAGAAACCGGAAGACCTGCCGGCCATTTCCCGGCCGGCCTTCAGCGGGAGTCGATTCCCCGTTCCCGGGCCGCCGCTCCGAAGTAGTCGCCCCCCTTGCGCTTGGGGTCGTCGGTGCCCCAGGCCTGTTCGCCGTCGGCGGCGGAGCGGTCCGTGCCGTCGGTGTTCTGCCGGAGGGGGGCTCTGACCAGCCGCGGTATGTGCTTCGAGCAGTGGATGTATGCCTCTTCGACCTCGATCTCCACCCACACATGGGGGCGGCGGCCGGGCACCGGGTCGACCGGCAGGTCCGGAATCCTCCGGCGCATCGTGTCGTCGGTGACCAGCCGTGCGCGGCCGTTGACATGGAGGCCGATGCGGTCCTGGGAGAAATCGATCATCAGCATGCCGATGTGCGGGTTCTCCCGGATGTTGCCGAGCGAGGCCATGACGCCGTTCCCGCGGTACTCCGGGTAGGCCAGAGTCGCGTCGTCCAGCACCCGGAGAAAACCCGGCGGGCCGGCCCGGAAGGTGCTGTCGCATTCGCCGTGGCTGTCCGAGGTCGCGAGGAAGAACATCTCCTGGCGGGCCACGAACTCCTGCATCCGCGCATTGAGCCGCCGCAGGACCTGATCGTCGTAGAACCGGTCGGCGCGCGCGACGGTGCCCAGCTCCCGCTGGACCTGGTGCTCGCCGTGGCTTCCGGGCCGGTCTGCCCGCTCATCGTGGTGCAACGGTCCTCCTGACAGCGAGGTCGGCAGGGCGGCAGCTCGTCGAGCCGTGGGATCGGGACTGGTGTCCGTGTCCGGGCCCTGCTTCTCGGTGTTCACCTCGGCGTACGTGACTGATTTGGTCACCTGGCTGGCCGAAAATCGTCATCGGCCATGGACGAGACTAGAGCAGACGCCCGCACGGCACGCAGCGGGACGGCATCCCCGCCGAACGACCACCGCACGAGCCGGGCCAGGGCCACGGGGACGGACGGGGGGTGTCCCCACCCACGAGCGGTGGCTCGCCGGATGGGCGGCGGCCCGCGCGACGAGTGATCGTGTACGCACGGGTCTCCCGCTCGCCGGGTGACCACGTGACGGACCGTGAAGGGGGAACAGTGAAGCGTCCTACGGAGCACGCTCCGGCCCGCCGTACGCTGCTGGCCGGCATGGCGGCGGCAGTCGGTGCGGCAACGGTGTGGGGTACCGCGGGGAAGGCCGCCGCCGGCGGGTGGAGGGGGCCGCTGGGGAACGGGGCGGTGGACGCCGAGGCCGCGCGCCTCGAGGGCGGGTTGATCGAGCTGAGACGGGACTTCCACCGGCACCCCGAGCTGCCGGGGGAGGAGCGTCGCACCGCGGGCGTGGTGGCCCGGGAGCTGCGGGCGGCCGGGCTGACCGTCACCACCGGGGTCGGCGGCCATGGTGTGGTCGGTGTCCTGCACGGTGCGCGTCCGGGCCGGACGGTCGCGTACCGGGCGGACATGGACGCGGTGCCGCCCAAGGACGTCGTCGGAGGCGGTCACGCCGCGGCCCACTTGTGCGGGCACGACATCCACACGACGGTGGCCCTCGGCGTCGCGAAGGTCCTGGCACGGCTGCGGCGGCACCTGAGCGGCACGGTGGTGTTCCTCTTCCAGCCTGCCGAGGAAAGCCTCTCCGGAGCCCGGGCACTGGTCGAGGCGGGCGTGCTGGAGCGCACCCGTGTCGAGGAGATCCACGCGCTGCACTGCGGGCCTTTCCCCGTCGGCCGGTTCGCTGTGACCGGGGGCTACGGGATGCCGGGCCAGGACAAGGCCGAAGTGACGCTTCACGGCCCGGACGCGCCCGATGCCGCGCGGCGACTGGCCGCCGGGATCGGCGCCCTCGCCACGGTGACACCCCCGCAGACGCCCGCGGACATCGAGCGGATGGTCACCGACGCCCAGACGCCCGACGGGCCGTTCGCCCGCTTCGTCGCCCTCCGGGCCTCGGCACAGGAGACCAAGGTGAGCGTGTCCTACCGCTGTTGGCCGCAGGAGCGGTACACGGAGGTACGCGAGGAGATCCGCCGGCTGGCCGAGCCGTACGCGGGAGCGGCGGTGAGCTTTCCCGCCGAGCCGTTCCCCGCCCTGGTCTGCCCGGAACCCGACGCCCGCGCGCTCGCCCGCCACCTGCGCCGCAGGCTGGGCCGTGACTCGGTCGCCACGCTCCATTCCGCGTTCCCGCCCTTCAGCGGCGAGGACTACGCCCTCTACCTGGAGCGCGTCCCCGGCACGTACACCTTCCTCGGCGTCCGCGCCCCCGGCGCCCCGATCACCACCGGCTACCCGCACTTCCCCGACTTCGCCCCGGACGAGCGGTCCATCGGCATCGGCGTACGGGCCATGGCGGGGTGGATCGCGCAGCGGACCCACCGTTAGGCATCTGCAGGCATCCGTTGGACATCCGCAGACATCCGTCGCGAGGCGCGGCGGCTCTCCGGGTCAGTCCGGCCGTGCCAGGTCACCGAGGGCGTCGCGGAGTTGGGCGCGGCCGGTGACGCCGAGCTTGGGGAAGATCTTGTGCAGGTGGAAGCCGATGGTGCGCGGAGACAGGTAGAGCCGGGCACCGATGTCCCGGTTCGTCAGGCCCTCGGCCGCCAGTTGGGCGATCTGGATTCCTGCGGCGTCAGGCCGGACACGGCTTCCGGCGCCGCGGTGGGTACCACCGCCACGCCCGCCGCGCGCAGTTCGGCGGCGGTGCGCTCGACCCAGGGCCGGGCGTCCAGCCGCTGGAAGATCTCCAGGGCGGTGCCGAGCGCGGGCCGCGCCTCGACGGACCGACGACGGCGACGCAGCCATTCACCGAAGTTCAGGTGCGCGAGAGCGTGCTCGAACGGCCAGGGGGCGGTGACCGGGTCCGTCGCCGCGCGGAAATGGGCTTCCGCCTCGTCGGGATCGCCCAGCAGGGCCGAGGCGCGGTGCACGACCGCGTCCAGACGGGCGGAACGGGACGCGCGCATGGCCCGTTCGGCGGCGTGCAGCACGACGCGGGCGTCGGCCACCTACCCGGCGCGGACGGCGGCCGCGGCGAGATCGGAGAGGCAGTACAGGGAGACGTGGTAGTGCACGGGTTCCGGGTGGAAGTCGCGGGTGAAGGCCCGGCGGAGCTGCTCGTAAGCCGACTGGTGATCGCCCTCGGCGAGGAACGCCGTCCCGCGTGCCTGCCGGTAACGCACGTACAGGCTCCGCGACTTGCGCAGGTCGAGGCCGCGCACCGCGCCGCTCGCCCGTGTGTGCGCCGCCGCATGGTCCCCCTGCGCGGCGCGTAGCGTGGCCTGGAGGAGCTGCGCTCCCACGGTGACGTTGTCCGCTCCCGCCTCGGTCGCCATCCAGAAGCTGCATGACATAAGCGCTTCCTCCCGGCGCTCTGACAGCATCCGGATCAGTGCAGGCGGCTCCGCGGCCGGCCCGGAACCCGTTGGGGTCCGGTGCGCGGCCCGCGGTGCGCCTGCCTCGAACGCGAACATCACCTCGGAAGGGCGGAGACCATGACGCAGGGCGCACCGGTACGCGAGGAAGGACCCCTCCAGGGCGGCGTGCCGAGCCGGCGCACCGCGACAGCGCGCGTGTTTCCCGGCGACGCGGTCCCGGAGCTTGGAGTTCTCAGGACCGAGTTATCGATGACCCGTGTGTCCGATCTCGTTCGGATGCTGTCCGCGATGCCCGACGAGGGGGAGGGCGAGTTCCTCTACCTGGGCCTGCACGTCCGGGGGACGGTCGCGCTCACCCGGGCCGGGGAGGACGAGGCCTTCTTGGAGCCGGGGGACATGGTCTTCTGCGATCCGGCCCGGCGTGATGTCCTCCGGTTCGGCGAGGACTGCCTGATGACGTACTTCCGGACGAGCCGCCGCCACCTGGGCGTCGCGGAGCCGGACCTGGACCGGGTCGTCGGCGTGCCGGTGCGGCACGGTTCCGGTATGGGGGCGCTGGTGTCGGGCTTCCTGTCCGCGCTCGCCGCCGAGGCGGAGTTCCACCGGTCGGCGATGGGGGACCGGCTCGCCCGCAGTGCCGTGGACCTCCTCGCCGTCCTCGTCATGGAACTCCTTCAGGCGGAGACGGGACCGGAGACGTCCGGCGCGTCGAAGGCCGGCGGCGAGATGCTGTCGCGGATCCGGGCTTTCATCGAGGAGCATCTGACGGAGCCTGAGCTGTCACCGGAGTCGATCGCACGCGCGCATCACATCTCCGTCCGCTATCTGCACAAGCTCTTCCAGGACGACGGCACGACAGTGGGCCAGTGGGTGCGGCAGCGCAGGCTCGACGCGTGCAGGCAGGAACTCGCCCGGACGTCGAATCGCAGGACGACCGTGGCCGCCGTGGCACACCGCTGGGGCTTCAGCAGCCCCTCCCACTTCAGCCGCACCTTCCGGGACGCCTACGGTATGTCCCCCAGCGAATGGCAGGCGTTGGCGGCGTCGGGGGCCGGCTCGGCGGACACCGACGCGCGGTGTCCGTGAACTGCCCTTCTAGCCCCTGGCATGATCACGGCATGACCAGTGAGCCTGTGCAGCCCGGCCCCGGCAAGTGCGTCCTCTTCGACGTCGACGGCACGTTGATCGACGCCGTGGACAACCAACGCCGCGTCTGGGCGAGTTGGGCGGGGCGATACGGGCTCGACGCGGCCGAGGTCTATCGGGTGGCCCTGCGGACGAGGCCGATCGAGACCTTCGCGAAGGTGGCTCCGGACCAGGACCCACGGGGGTGCCTGGCCGCGCTGCACGAGCTGGAGGACGAGGACGTCCGGTCCGGCGCCTACGGGGCCTTCGACGGCGCGTCACAGCTTCTGGGCGCCCTGCCGTCGGGGGCGTGGGCGCTCGTGACCTCCAACTACGAGCACCGGGTACGCGGGCGATTCGCTCGGACGGGCCTGCCGGTCCCGCGCGTCATCGTGGACGCCGCCGCGGTGGAGGAGGGCAAACCCTCGCCCGCGCCCTACCTGCTGGCCGCCGAGCAGCTCGGTGTCCGGCCCGAGGACTGCCTGGTCATCGAGGACGCCCCGTCCGGCGTCGAAGCAGGGCTGCGGGCCGGCATGACGGTATGGGGAGTCAACACCGCGGCTGCGGTGGCCGGCGTGCACCGTCACTTCGCGAGTCTGCGTGACGCGGTCCCCGACATCCTCGCCTTCGCCGGGCTGGAGGGATCAGCCGCAGTGAGGTGATCACGCCGTGGCCGGCGTGATCACCGCGTCGGGAATTACCGGTGGTCCACCGGCGGACCGCTCAGGGCCGGGGGCGGGCCCAAGGGGCATCGGTGGCCGAGAGCCGGTGCGTGGTCACGGCGGTGACCGCGAGCAGCAGCAGCGTCAGGCCCAGCGCGCAGGAGAGGCGGCCGTGCAGGATGATCCCGGCGCCGGCGAGGGCGCCGAGGAACATGGCGAGCACGGAGAGGTTCCGGCGCCCGGGGCGCGGCGCTTTGCCGCCCACCCGGGTGGAGTCGGCGGCCAGGCCCGTCAGGTCAGGCGTGGCCGGGTGGTGGCCGAGAAGCGCAGCGCCCAGTGGCTCCGCTACCACCCGGTCAGCCGCTGTTCGAGGTCGCGCAGGTCCTTGCGGAGGGACGAGCGGACCTGGCGCGCGAGCAGCGGCGCGGCCAGCCGGTAGAAGCCGCCTTCGCCGCCCCGGACGCGAATGCGGGCGAGGGTGCCCCGTGCGTCCGGCGCGAAGGCGTACGTGACATGCATGGGCATCGGGCCGGCCACGGAGATCATGTCCAGCAGGTGAGGCGGTTCGTACGCGGCCACCCGCAGGACGTAGTCGATGCGCCGTCCGAGGAAGTATGCCGTCCGGGTGACCTCGGCGTTCACACCGAAGCCGCCCTTATCCGCCTCCCGGGTGAGCCCCGCGGTGCGGATGCCCTGGGTCCACTCGGCGTCATGGCGCCAGTCCATGGCGTACTCGGCCACACGTTCGGGCGGGAGCGGGATCACGCGCTCCGCGGACACGTCGATCGTCATGGCGCTGCTTCCTCGTCCTCGCCCGGCCCGGACGCGGGGTCGGCTGCTGAGGCCCAGCATCCTCGATGCCGGGGGCGGACGCACGGCGAGCCGTCGAGGCTCCAGACGTAAGGATTCCGTCATCAGCCGCAGGGTGCGGGGCGGCCGTGCTTCGGCGTTGAATCGGGAGGGTTGCGGAACTCTCAGGAGGCGAGTGGGGATGGGGCGCGTGCGCAAGGTGCTGACCGGGCCGTTGGTCATCGCGATGCTGGTGGTGGCGGTCGGCGGAGCCGGCTTCGGGCTGTACTGGTTCCAGCCGTGGAAGCTGTGGCAGGACGAGACCGTTCAGGAGGCCCTGCCCGGGGTCGCGGAGACCTCCGCCCCTCCCGCAGCGGCGCCCGCCGAGTCGCCTTCCGGGTCGCCTTCCCCGGCCACCGGTCCGCGGACGCTGGCGAGCGGTGAGCTGATCAGCCACGAGCACGCGACCTCGGGCACGGTGAAGCTCGTACGGCTGGCCGACGGTTCTCATGTCGTCCGGCTGGAGAACCTGAACACCAGCAACGGACCGGATCTGCGCGTCTGGCTGACCGACGCGCCGGTGAAGCAGGGGAAGGCGGGCTGGCACGTCTTCGACGACGGCAAGTACGTCAGCCTCGGCAAACTCAAAGGCAACAAGGGGAGCCAGAACTACGTCCTCCCCGGTGACACGGACCTTTCGGGCTTCAGCAGCGTGAGCATCTGGTGCGACCGTTTCGACGTGTCGTTCGGCGCCGCGGAGCTGGCCCGGACCTGACGGCAGCCGCCCTACGGCCACTGACCGGACAGCGCGGCGATGCCCGCGTCGAAGCTGACCGGTGGTTCGAACTCCAGGTCGCGGCGGGCCGCTCGGACGCTGAACCAGTGGGGATGCACCAGCTCGGCGACGAGGAAGCGGCTGAGGGCGTGGGTGCGGCCGAGGCCGGTCAGCCGCAGGACGGTCTCGGACGTGGCCGCGGCGGCGTGGGCCAGGCGGTGAGGGATGGTGTACCAGGTGGCGCGGAGGCCGGCCGCGCGCAGGAAGTGCGCGGTGAGCTCGCGCAGCGGGCGGGGATCGTCCTGGGTGATGAAGTAGGCGCGGCCTCCGATGGGGCGGCCCTCCCGGAGGCGGTCGAGAGCGAGCAGGTGGGCGTGGGCGGCCGTGTGCAGGTGGGTCGTGTCGATGAGGTTGGTGCCGTCGCCGGGCATCACCAGCCGGCCCGCGCGTACGGCGCGTGCCAGGGCCGGGGCGAAGTGCGGGTCGCCGGGGCCCCAGATGATGTGGGGGCGCAGGGAGACGGTGGCCAGGGCAGGGCCGTCGGCGGCCAGGACGAGGGCTTCCGCGTGTGCCTTGGTGCGCGGGTAGGCGGCCAGGTGCCGGCGGGGGTAGGGGCAGCGCTCGTCGGCGTTCTCCAGGCCGCCGGGCCGGAAGACGACGCTGGCGGTCGAGGTGTACACGAGGGTGCCGATCCCGTGGGCTCGGCACTGGTCGATGACGTTGCGGGTGCCGACGACGTTGGTTCTCCAGTACGGCCTGAGCGGGCCGCTGACGCCCGCCAGGGCGGCGTTGTGGATGACGGCGTCACAGCCGGCGAGCGCGCGGGAGACGGCGGCCGGGTCGGCGAGGTCGCCCAGGTGCTGCCGCACGCCTAGCTGCTCCAGGGCGGGGCTCGGACGGCGGCCGAGGGAGGACGTCGTGGTGCCGCGGGCGACGAGCCGGCGGCAGATCTCCTGCCCGAGGAAGCCGCTGCCGCCCGTGACCAGGACCCTCATCGGGCGCCTCCCGACCCGTACTTGGCGGCGTGGGCGGCCAGCCGGGCACGGTCGATCTTGGAGTTGTGGCGGACGTCGGTCGGGAAGCGGGGATGGAACAGCACCGTGCCGATGCGGCGGCCGTGCCGGTGGCCGCCGAGGACGGCCCGCAACGCGTCCAGAACCGTGCCCTTGGGCGTGCCGGGTTCGCGTTCGACGCAGAGCACCGCCCGCTGCCGTCCCGCCGGGCCGACGCCGACCAGGGCGGTGCGGCGGACTCCGGCGGCGGTGTCGGCGACGGCCTCGACGTCCTCGGTGGTGAGGGTGAAGTCCTCACCCGTGACGAGGTGGGCCTTGCGGCCGAGGTACCACAGCCGGCCTTCGTGGTCGATGCGTCCCAGATCGCCGGTGCGGTGCCACAGGGCGCCTCCCGCGAGCGATTTGGCGGCGGCAGTGGCGTCGGGGCGGGCGTGGTAGCCCGGGCTGACCACGGGCCCCGCGACGGAGATCTCCCCGAGCCCGGTGGCGTCCGCGTCCAGGACGCGCGCCTCGACGCCGGGCAGCGGCCGGCCCAGGCAGGTGCCGGCGTGGCCGGGGGGCGGCTGGGTGCGCAGCGCCCGCAGGTCGTCGGCGCTGATGGCGGCGACGGGCAGGCACTCCGTGGCGCCGTAGACGCTGAGGATCTCCGCCCCGGCCGGCAGGGCCTTCGACAGCAGCTCGACGAGGCGTGGGCGCAGCGGTGCGCCGAAGGACAGCACACGGCGGACCGGGGGCAGCGTCAGGCCGTGGCGTTCGCAGTGGCCGGCGATCAGGCCGAGCACCGCCGGTGAACCGAGGACGATGTCGGCCCCGTGGCGCAACAGGGGGCCGACGAGGTGCCGCGGGGGAGTGCGGGCCGGCGCCAGATGGTCGACCTGCGGGGCGATCGTCGTGAGGCCGAGCAGCGGGCCCAGCGCGGCGAACGGCAGGAAGCAGGAGAGCAGGACGTCACCGGCCGCCGGGCGGAGTACGGCGTCCAGGGCGGTGAGTTGTCCGGCCAGGGTGCTGTAGTCGTACTCGACGCCCTTGGGCTGTCCGGTGGAACCGGAGGTGAAGGCGATCATCGCCAGGTCCTCGGGCCGCGGTTCCGGGACGCGTGGCGCGGGGCCGTCGCCGTCCGGCACCGCCAAGGGCAGGCTGTGTCCCAGCAGCCGGTCCTGGCCGGGGAAGGCGCGGCCGGTGACCAGGGCCGTACGGACATGGCCGCGGCCCCAGCCCAGGGCCCGGCGCGCCACGTGTGCCAGGGGATCCCCGATGAAGACGCCGGGGGCGATCTCGTCCAGACAGCGCCGTACCTCGGCGCGCGGCTCGATCAGCACCGGGACGGCCCCGATCGAGGCCAGGGCGTAGAGGGCCGCGAGGAGTTGATAGGCGTCCCGGGTCATCACCACGGCCTTGTCGCCGCGTCCCACCCCGGCCGCCCGGAGGGAGTCGGCGGTGCGGCGGCAGCCGTCCAGCAACTGTGCCGTCGTCACGGCCCGGTCGGAGGAGGCGCCGGTGCAGTGGACGAGCACGGTCGCCCGCGGGTCCTCGGCCAGCCGGGCGAGGCGGGCGGAGACGCTGTCGGGTGCGGTGGTCATCGCTGTCCTCGTCCTCGCAGGAAGTCGCGGATGTGCCCGCCGAGTTCGTCTCCGGCGTCGTCCATCACCAGGTGCCCGGCGCGCGGGAAGCGGTGGACGACGGCGTGGGGATACCGGCGGGTCCACTCGGCGAGGACCAGCGGCGTGAAGACGGGGTCGCGCATGCCCCAGCCGATGAGCATCGGCAGCCCTGCGAGGTCGTCGGCGCCGTCGCGGGGGGTGAGCAGCCGCCAGGCCGCGTCCTCGGGGTGACGGGGGATGGCGCGGACGAACTCCACGATCGCCCGGCGGTTGCCCGGGCGGGCATGGGGCAGCAGGTAGGCGCGCCGCTCGGCCCGGCTGAGCCGGTGGGTGACGCCGAGACGGACCGTGGCCCGGGCGAAGGCGTTGGTGGCGTGCACCGCGTCCGCGACCGGCCGGTGATCCCTGATCCAGCGCAGGTAGAACGGCAGCCGGTAGCCGTCGGGCCAGGGGAAGGCAATGGTGTTGAGGACCACCAGGCGGGAGACGACGCCCGGGTTGCGCAGCAGCCAGGCGACGCCCAGCGGGCCGCCCCAGTCGTGCACGACGAACGTCCAGCCCTGCCGCGGGACTCCCTCGTGACGGACCAGGTGCTCGTAGAGGGCGTCCAGGTGGTCCAGTTGGCGCAGATACCGGGCCTGTGGGTCGGACGGCATTTCCATGTGCTGGGACAGGCCGAGTCCGGGCAGGTCCGGGGCCAGGCACCGGGCGTGCGGGACCAGCGTGGGAAGCAGCTTGCGCCAGGCGTAGCTCCAGGTCGGGTTGCCGTGCAGGAACAGCAGCGGGTCGCCCGTGCCGACGTCCAGATAGTGCTGGCCCGTCGACGGCACGAGGCGCCAGTGCTCGCGTCCCGGGTAACCGGGCAGCAGAAGCTGGAGGACGGAAGCGGGCGCGGCGGCCGTGCGCCGGTTCTCGGCGGTCACCAGCGGACCAGCGCCAGACCGAAGCTCATGCCACTGGCCAGGCCGATCATCGCCACCGTGTCGCCCGGCTCGATGCGGTCGGTCTCCAGCGCCTTGACCAGTTGCAGGGGCAGCGAGGCCGCGGCGCAGTTGCCGTGCTCCGCCACGGCCGGCATGCACCGGTCGGCGGGCAGGGGGAGTCTGTCGACCATCTCCTGGTACTGGGGCATGCCGATCTGGTGGAAGGCGATGAAAGAGCTGGCGCGGACCGCCTCCAACTCCCGCTCCGCTGCCTGCCGGAGGAACGGCAGGCCCTCGACCGCGGTGGTGCGCAGCAGGTCGCCGTTGAGCCGGATGGTCATGTGCTCGTCGTCGAACGCCCTCGGGTGCATGGAGCCGCCGCCGCTCACGGTGCAGGCGTTCCAGGCGGTGGAGTCCGCGGCGAATCGAAGGGCGAGCACCCCGGGGTCGTCCTGCCCGGCGGGCCCGGCGGTGAGCAGCAGGGCGGCGCCGGCGTCGGAGACGGTGTAGCCGGGCATGGCCCGCATCAGCGCCTCGCGGTCGGGGACGTGCCAGCGCGTGACCATGGTGCCCGTCTCACCGCAGGCGATGAGGACTGTGCGGTAGCGGCGGGTGGCGATGAACGCGCTCGCCACCTCCATCGCGTTGAGGACGCTGTTGCAGGCGTTGGTCACGTCGAACACCGGGCAGGTGGCGCCCAGTTTGGCGGCGACGAGGTGCGAGGTCGCCGGTTCGAACATGTCCTGGCACGTGGCGGCGTACAGCAGCAGGTCCACGTCACCGATGGCCGTGCCGGCGTCCGCGAGGGCCTTGCGGGCAGCCGAGACCGCGAGGTCGGAGGAGCACTCGCCCTCCTCGCGCACATGGACGCCGCGCACGCCGGTGACGTCCTGGAGCAGACCGGGCGGCGGTACGTAGGGACTTCCGGCGGCGGCGATCCCGGCCCGGATCTCCTCCATGGTCCGGTAGCGGGACGGCAGATGGACGGCGACGGCTGTCAAGCGGGCACGCGGGGCTTCGAGCACCGCGCCACCGTAACTGCCGGTCACGCAACGTGACTTGGAGTTCACTCGTTCGTCTGACGGATACCACGCCAACGGGTGAACCGGGACTTGGGCACCGGTCCACGAGGGCAGTTGTCCCTCCGCTCGATGCGGACAAGCGGCGCAACAGGGGGCGGGTCATGGGCGTGGGACGGGACGACCGGGCGGTGGCGGTGGTGGGCGTCGGCTGCCGGCTGCCGGGCGGCATCACCGACCTGGACGGGCTGTGGGCGGTCCTCCGGGACGGGCGTGACCTCGTCGGGGAGATGCCGCCGGACCGGTTCCCCAAGGACCGGTTCGTCGATCCGGGTGCGGTGCGCCCGGGCCGCAGCTACACCGCCGCCGGGGGCTTCCTCGACGACATCGCGTCCTTCGACGCCGCGTACTTCGGCATCTCGCCCAAGGAGGCCGCACACCTCGACCCGCAGCAGCGGCTGCTGCTGGAGATGGCCGCCGAGGCGCTGGACGACGCCGCCATCCCGGCCGAGACGCTCGCCGGGTCCGACACGTGCGTGTACGTGGGAGCCTCCGACCCGGCCTACGGCACCGTGCTGATGGTCACGGAGGACCACACCAGCCCGCACACCATGCCCGGTGCCACCCTGTCCATCACGGCCAACCGCCTGTCGTACGCCTTCGACCTGCGCGGCCCCAGCATGGCCGTCGACACCGCGTGCTCCTCGTCGCTGGTGGCACTGGACCGCGCCTGCCGCACCCTGCGGGAGGGCACCAGCCGAGTTGCCCTGGTCGGCGGTGTCAACGTGCTCGCCGATCTCTACTCGTTCGCCGGGTTCTGCTACGCGGGGATGCTCTCGCGGCGCGGCCGGTGCGCGGCCTTCTCCGCCGACGCCGACGGCTTCGTGCGGGCCGAGGGAGGCGCCGTGCTGGTGCTGAAGCGCCTCGCCGACGCGGTGGCCGACGGCGACCGGATCCACGCCGTCCTCGCCGGTACGGGCACCAACTCCGACGGTCGCACCACCGGCATGACCCTGCCCAGCGCGCAGGCCCAGGAGGCCCTGCTGCGCGCGGTGTGCCAGGAGGCCGGAATCGGCCCGGACGACCTGGTCTACTTCGAGGCGCACGGCACCGGCACCCCGGTCGGCGACCCCGCCGAGGCCCGGGCCATCGGCCAGGCCCTTGGCACGCGCCGCGGCGCTGGCCCGCTGCCCGTCGGCTCGGTCAAGTCCAACCTGGGGCATCTCGAACCCGCCGCAGGCATGGCCGGCCTGCTCAAGGCGATCCTGGTGCTCCGCCACCGGACCGCACCCGCCTCCCTGCACGCCCTCCCGCTCAACCCGGCCATCGACTTCGACGCGCTCGGCCTCGCCCCCACCGTGACGCCCGTGGAACTGCCCCGCTCGGAGCGGGCCGCGGTCGGGGTGAACTCCTTCGGGTTCGGCGGCACCAACGCCCACGCCGTCGTCGTACCACCGCCCCCGGCGCCGCCCGTGAAGACGGAGCCCGTGGGCAGGCCGGTGCCGGTGGTCATCTCCGCCCGATCCCCCAAGGCCCTCAGGGAGTTGAGCGCGCGGATGGCGGAGCGGCTCCGTTCGGCGGCACCCGAGGAGTTCTACGACCTGGCCCACACCAGCACCCTGCGGCGCAGCGCCCACCCGCACCGGGCCGCCGTGCTGGCCGCCGATCCGCGGCAGGCGGCGGACCGGTTGGAGGACCTGTTCACCGACGCGCCGTCCCACGGGGCCGTCACCCGCAGGGCCGAGCCGGGTGCCGTCGCGTTCGTCTACTCCGGCAACGCCTCCCAGTGGCCCGGGATGGCGGCGGATCTGATGACGGGTGAGGCCGTCTTCCGCGCCGCCGTCGAGGAGGCCGACGCCGCGCTGGCCCCGCATCTGGGCTGGTCCGTGGCCAAGGAACTGGAGCGCCCCACCCCGGCGCGCTGGGCCCGTACGGAGATCGCCCAGCCGGTGCTGTTCGCCGTCCAGGTGGGCCTGACCGCTCTGCTGGCGGCCCAGGGCCTGCGCCCGCGTGCGGTGGCCGGGCACAGTGTCGGCGAGGTGGCCGCCGCGTACACGGCCGGGGCGCTGACCCTGGAGCAGGCGGCGCTGGTGATCGCCCAGCGGAGCCGTACCCAGGGCGTCACGGCGGGCCGGGGCCGCATGGCCGCCGTCGGCCTCGCCGAGGACGCCGCCCGCGAGGAACTGGCTCGCTTCGACGGGGCACTGGAGATTGCCGGCATCAACAGCGACCGGGACGTGACGGTGGTCGGCGACCCCGAGGCCCTCGCCGCCCTCGGCGCCGAACTGACGGCCCGTGACGTCTTCTTCCGCGAGCTGGATCTCGACTACGCCTTCCACAGCCGCGCCATGGACCCCATCGAGGAACCGCTGTGCGCCGCCCTGGCGGGTCTGACCCCCGCCACGGCGCGCGTGCCGTTCGTCTCCACCGTCACGGCGGCCCCGCTGACCGGACGGGAACTCGACGCGGCGTACTGGTGGCGCAACGTGCGCGAGCCGGTCCGCTTCGCGGAGGCCATGAGCCGCCTCGCGGACGAGGACATCGGCATCGTCGTGGAGATCGGCCCGCACCCGGTGCTGCGCCCCTACCTGCGCCGCACGGCACTGACGTACGTGCCGACGCTGCACCGGGACGGGGACGGGCCGCGCGAGGCCACGGCTGCGGTCGCCGCCCTGCTCGCCGCCGGTGCCGAAGCCGACTGGCAGGTCCACTTCCCGCAGCCCGGCCGGGTCGCCGCCCTGCCCGCCTACCCCTGGCAGCGCGACCGGCACTGGCACGGCACCCCGCAGGACCTCGTCCTGCACACCAGCGGCACCGGCGTACTGGATCACCCCCTGCTCGGCGAACGCCAGCCCGCGCCCCACCCCCTGTGGAGCGGAACCGTCGAGCCTCAACTCGTGCCCTGGCTCGGCGACCACCGGATCGGCGGCAGTGTCCTCATGCCCGCCGCCGCGTACGTGGAGATGGCCGTCACGGCCGGGCAGCGGGCGCTGGCCCACCCGGTGGAGGTGCGGCACCTGGACATCTCCCGCCCGTTCGCCCTCGCCTGGCCGGACCCGGCGGGCGCCGCCCTCCAGACCGCCGTCACCCCGGCCGACGGCACCCTGACCATCAGCACACGGGACACGCGCGGCGCCGAGATCCAGCCGGTCGTCCGCGCCCAGGTCCGCACCCGGCTGGGCACCGCCCCCGGACCGCTCGACATCGCCGCGCTCCGGGCGCGCTGCTCCCGCACCGTCACCGGCCCGGACTACTACGAGCACTGCCACCGCCTCGGGCTGGAGTGCGGTCCGGCGTTCCGGCTCCTGCGCAGCCTGGATGTCGGCGAGGACGAACTGCTGGCGTGGTACCGGCTCGAGCACCCCGGCGACGCCTACACCGTCCACCCCGTGCTGCTGGACGCACCGCTGCAGGCCACCATCGCCCTGGCCGAGCAGCCGACCCGGGAAGCCGTCGGCTATCTGCCCTCGGTCTTCGGCGCGGTCCGCGTGTGGCGCACCCCCGCGCCGGAGGGCGTCGTCCACCTGCGGCGCCGCAGCCGCAGCGCCAACGAGGTCTGCTGGGACATCACGTACGCGGACCTCGACGGCACCGTCACCGCCGAGATCGACAAGTGCCGCACTCGGCGCGCCCGCCTCGGCGACTACCCCCCGCTGACGGTCCAGCGCACGGTCCTGCGCGCGGCCCCGCGCTTGTCGGAGCCCGCCCCGCCGTCCCCGCTGCCCGCTCCCGCCGAGGTGGCGTCCGCCGCCCGGGCGCGCATCGCCGCCGCACGCGCCGACCTCGACGTCAGCGGCCACGAGCGGTTCACGGCCGTCGCGGAACGGGCCGGGGCGCACTGCTGGGCAGCGGCCCTGCGCGGCCTGCTGTCCGACCCCGGCGAGCCCTTCACCATGACCGACCTGGTCGGCCGGGGCCTCGTACCCCGGCACCGCAGGCTGGTGCGGCTGGTGTTGCCCCTGCTGATCGAGCAGGGGCTGGCCGAGGCCGACGGGGAGGCCTGGCGGCTGACCGGCGCCACGGCGTGCCCCGAGGAGACGCTGCGGAGCCTGCTGGAGGACCACCCGCGCTTCGGCCCCGTCGCGCTGCTGCTCAACAGTCAGCTGCGGCAGTTGCCCGACATGCTGCGCGGCACTGTCGACCCGCGCGATCTGCTGCCCGTCGGCGAGAGCTTCCTCGAACAGCACCAGGAGACCGCGCCCGCCCAGCGTTTCACCCACCGCGTGGTGCAGGCGCTGCTCGACCGGATCGTCCGCGACTGGCCCGCCGACCGCCCGCTTCGCGTCCTGGAAGTGGGCGCGACCACCACGGCCCTCACCGCTGCCGTGCTGCCGATGCTGCCGGCCGACCGCACGCACTACACCAGCACGGCCCCCTCCAACGCCTCCTTCGCCCGCGCCCGGCACCGCTTCGCCGCCTGCCACTTCATCGACCACCGCACCCTCGACCTGGACGCCGACCCGGCCGTCCAGGGCTTCCCGCCGGGCGGCTTCGACCTGGTCCTGGCCGGCGAGGCCCTGCACACAGCCGCCGACCTGGCCGCCGCGCTGCGCCATGTGCGCTCGCTCCTCGCCCCGGGCGGCCACCTGCTGGCCACCGAGCGGCACGACGAACGGCTCGACGCCCTGCTGCTGGGCGGACTGGAGTCGCTGTGGAAACGCGGTGACCGGACCCTGCGCCCCACCACCCGGCTGCTGCCCCGCGAGGCGTGGACGCCACTGCTGGAGCGGTGTGGTTTCGCCAGCTCCTGGCAGACAGGTCCCGAGGGACACTCCGTGATGGTGGCCGCCGCGCCCCGCGACCCTGCGGATCCGCCCGCCCTCCCCGAGGCACCGCCGGGCACGGCCTGGCTCGTCGCCACGGAGACCGACGCCGAGACGCCGACCGCCCGGGAACTGGCCGCACTGCTCGGCCCGGCCACGGTCCTGACCGCCCCCACCGACACCGGCACATGGACGGCGGCACTGCCCGCCGAGGCGGCGCCCCGCATCGTCCTGCTCCTCGCCGAGCCCGACCCGCGCCACCTCGTCGCCCGGACCACCCACCGCGCGGCCGTCCTGCGCGCCCTGGCCGCCGCCTGCCGGACGCTGCCCGAGGACCGCGGCCCACAGGTGTGGCTGGTGACGCGCCCCACCGGCCTGTTCCCCGCCCCGGAACGCCCCGCGCACCCCGAGGACGCGGCCGTCTGGGGCGCCGCCCGCACCCTGGCCAACGAACAGCCCGCCCTCGGACTGAGGCGCATCTCCCTCGACCGCACGGCGGACCCGGCCGCGTACGCACGGCGGCTGGCCGCGGAGCTGCTCACCGCGGGCCGCTCCCCGGACGGCAGCGAGAGCGCGGACGAGGACGAGGTCGTCCTCACCCCGGCCGGCCGCTTCACCCCTCTGCACATCGAGCACCCGGCCGACGAGCCCCCCGCCGTGCCCGTCGGAGCGCCCTTCCTCCTGGAGGCCAGTGACCCGGGACCGGCCCGGCGCCTGGTCTGGCGTGAGACATCCGTCCCGCGGCCCGGCCCCGGCGAAGTCGCCGTGGAGATCCGCGCGGTGGCGCTGAACTACCGCGACCCCATGCGCGCCAACGGCCTGCTGCCCCCGGAGGCCGTGGAGGACAGCCCGCTCAGCCGCGGACTGGGCACCGACGGCGCCGGCATCGTCCGCGCCGTCGGCCCCGGAGTGCGTGACCTCGCGGTCGGCGACCGCGTCTGCGGCGCCGTTCCAGCAGCCCTCGCCTCCCACGGCATCACCTACGACTACAGCTTGATCAAGATCCCCGACGGAATGAGCTACGCCGAGGCAGCGACCTTCCCGGTCGCGTTCCTGACGGTCCATCACGTCCTGGCCGACCAGGCGCGCCTGGCCGCCGGCGAGACGGTTCTCGTGCACGGCGGCGCCGGAGCCGTGGGCCTGGCCGCACTGCAGTGCGCCCGGGCCCGGGGCGCCCGCGTCATCGCCACGGCCGGGACCGAGACCAAACGGGCCATGCTGCGCAGCCTCGGCGCCTGGCACGTACTGGACTCACGCAGCCTGGACTTCGTCCCACGGGTCCGCGAACTCACCGAGGGCCGGGGCGTCGACGTCGTCGTCAACTCCCTCAGCGGTGAGGCGATCGCCCACGGACTCGACCTGCTGCGCCCCAACGGCCGCTTCATCGAACTGGGGAAGCGGGACATTTTCCTCAACAACCCGCTGCCGATGCGCCCGTTCGACCGCAGCCTCACCTTCATCGGCTTCAATCTCGACCCGGTCATGCAGGACCGCGACCGCGGCTCCCGCCTCGTCGCCGACGTCGTGTCGCTCATCGACCGCGGCGTGTACCGGCCGTTGCCGCACACCGTCTACCCGGCCGCACGCGTGGAGGAGGCCTTCCAGGTCCTCCAGCACTCCCGGCACGTCGGCAAAGTGGTGGTCTCCCTCGATCCCGCCGACGGGAACGCGCTGGACGAACCCGTCCCCGTCCGGCCCGCACCCCGTCCCACCGCCCTGGACGCCGACGGCACCTACCTGGTGACCGGCGGCCTGAGCGGATTCGGTGCCGCCACCGCACGGTGGCTCGCCGACCAGGGGGCCCGCCATCTGGCGCTGGTCTCCCGCAGCGGCCAGGCCGCCCCCGAGGCGCCCGCCCTCCTGGAAGACCTGTCCCGGCGCGGCGTACACGCCACCGCCTACGCCGCCGACATCACCGACGAGCCGGCGCTGCGCCGGGTCGCCGACGAGATCGACGCCACCGGCCACAGGCTGCGCGGCGTCGTGCACGCCGCGATGCACCTCGACGACGCGCCCCTGTCCGAACTCACCGACGACCGCTTCTGCGCCGTCCTCGCTCCCAAGGCAGAGGGCGCCGCCCGACTCGACCGCCTCACCGCCGGCCACGACCTGGACCTGTTCGTCACGTACTCCTCGATCGCCGCCGCCGTCGGCAACATCGGCCAGGCCCCCTACGCGGCCGGCAACGCCTACCTGGAGGCCCAGGGCCGTGCCCGGCGCGCCCAAGGGCGCCCCGCCACCGTCCTCGCCTGGGGCCCGATCGGCGACACCGGCTACGTCGCCCGGCACGCCATCGGCGACGCCATGGCCGAGCGGGGCTTCCAGCCCGTCACCGTCGCCGAAGCCCTCACCACCGCCGGCGGCCTGCTCCAGCCGGACACCGACGTGGCAGGCGTCGGCCGCTACCGGTGGAGCCGCGCCCGCCGGCTGCTGCCCGCCCTGGCCACCGCCCGCTTCACCCGCCTCGTGCCGGCCGACGCCGGTCCCGACCCGGAAGGCCGCGCGGACCTGCTGCGCGAACTGGCCGCCATGACCCCCGACGACGCCCGGGACGCGATCACCCAGACCCTGACCCGGCTGCTCGCCACCGTGCTGCACAGCGACCCCGAGGAACTGGACCCGGCGCGGCCCGTGACCGACTTCGGCCTCGACTCGCTGCTGAGTACCGAGTTCATGGTGCGCGCGGGCGAGCACTTCGACGTCCGCCTCGCGGCCACCGAGCTGATGGGCGGCGACCGCACCCTGACCCACTTCGCACAACTGGTCCACAGCAGGCTGGACCTCGCCCCGTACCGGTCCGGCGACGGCGCGGTGTGAGGCCGCCTCCACAAGGGGCGAGGAGACGGCCCACGCCGTGTTCACAGCACCTCGGCTCGCCCCGCCGTGTCGTCGAGGAACCCGCCCGACTGGTGCTGCCACAGCTTCGCGTAGGCGCCGTCGATCGTCAGCAACTCCTGGTGGGTGCCCTGTTCGACGATCCGTCCGCGGTCGAGGACGACGAGCTGGTCCATGGTGGCGACCGTGCTCAGCCGGTGCGCCACCACCAGCGCGGTCCGTCCGTCCATGAGCCGCCACAGCGCTTCCTGCACGAGGAGTTCGCTCTCCGAGTCCAGGGCGCTCGTCGCCTCGTCGAGCAGCAGGATCGGCGCGTCGCGCAGGATCGCCCGGGCGAGGGCGACGCGCTGGCGCTGACCGCCGGACAGCTTGACGCCGCGCTCGCCCACCATGGTGTCGAAGCCGTCCGGCAGCACGTCGGCGAACTCGGTGACGTGGGCCGCCTCGGCCGCCCGGCGGATCTCGGCCTCGGTGGCGTCCGGCCGGGCGAACGCGATGTTGTCCCGCAGGGTGCGGTGGAACATCGCCGGGTCCTGCGGCACGTAGGCGATCTGGCTGCGCAGGTCGGCCTGGCGCAGCCGGCTGATGTCCTGGCCCCCGATGAGGATGCGGCCGCCGTCGACGTCCGTCATCCGTAACAGCAGCCGGGTGAGGGAGGTCTTGCCGCCACCGGACCGGCCGACCAGGCCGATCCGCGCCCCGCTCGGCACATCCAGGTCGAGCCCCTCGAACAACGGCTTGCCGCCCTCGTGCGCGAAGGTCACCTTCTCGAAGCGGATGTCGGCGGCCCGGGGCCGCAGCGGCTCCGGGGACGGCGGGTCGAGCACGGTGGGCGGTGTCAGGAGCAGCTCGGTGAACTGCGCGGCCTCCGTCATGGAGCTCTCCAGCCGACGGTAGATCTGGTTGAACTCGAACATGATCCGCGTCGCGTTGCCGTAGTAGGCGAAGGCGACCACGATCGCCTCCACGCCGTGCCCGCCCCCGGCGAGCGTGACCGCGAGCAGCAGGCCCACCGCGTTGGTCAGCACGAACAGCGGCGCGACCAGCGTGTCGATGCGGAGGTTGCCGTAGTCCCACGACCGCAGCGTGAGCCGGCGCGACGTGGCGACCCGGGAGCGGTGCTCGGCGGCCTCGCGCTCCTCGGCGGCGAACGCCCGCACCGTGTCCATGTTCATCAGACTGTCGGCGACGTGGCCCGACACCCGGGCGATCGCCTCCTCACGCAGGTCGACCAGCGCCTGGCGGCGCCGGATGAGAGGCACCACCAGCACCCCGGTCAGCGCGATCATCACCAGCAGTCCGACCACGAGCAGGGGTTCGTAGCGCCACAGCACCACCGCCCCGAAGACCAGCGGCACGAAGCTGCCCACGATCTGGAACGCCAGCGTGTCCACGAACTGCTCGAAACGCGAGGCGAAGCTCAGGACGCGCTTGGTCAGCGAACCGGCGAAGTTGTCGTGGAAGAACGAGGCGTCCTTGGCGAACAGCTCGTCCATCCCGATCACGTACAGGTGCTCGATGCCGAGGGCGTCGAGGCGGTTGAGGCAGTGCATGGCGACGCGCCACAGCGCCTCCGCGAGCAGCAGGACCCCCGCGAAGCCGAGGACGTACGGCAGTGCCGAGTCGACCGTGACGTCCCTGCCGTCGGCGATGTCGCCGACGAGCTTGGCGACGATCAGCGGCGCGATGTAGTTGATCCCGATGTTGCCCAGCGCCATGAGCAGCATCGCGGGTGCCGTCAGCCGGCGGAGCCGGGACAACTCCCGTCCGTAGTAACGAAGTGCGAGTAGTACCGAGCGCTTGCCCGGCTGAACCCTGCGCGATCCAGGCGTTTCCATCCCACCCCTGTGTCGTTCTGTGGCCGCCCGCCACGCGCTGGTGCGGGCAGGGGCCATCACCGAAACGGATGTGTGGAGATTCGGGTCGAGTCCGGAAGTGTCCCGCGATAGCGGCCACGGAGTCCAAGCGTTTTCCGGCCGGGCGGTGGTGCGCAGGGAGCGCCAAGGGGCACGGTCGGCGGACTCGGGGCGGGGCGGTGGTGCGGAGCCGGCCGGCCCTGCGGCACTGACACTACGAGGGGCCAGCCCGCCACGTCACCGCGTTCCCACCGGGTCCAGGAGCCTCAGATGCTCCTGGGCCCGGTTCTGCGAGCGCTGGTCGCCCGCTCAGCCCAGGTAGAGCGGGAGCCTGGAGGCCAGTGCGCCGAGTTCGGCCCGCTCGGCGTCGGCCGGCGGTCGCCGCCCCGTGCCCACCAGCAGCGCGTCCTGGTCGGAGAACGACCGGGGGAACGCGCTCCCGGCGATCCGCTCCAGCATCTCGCGGGACCGGGCGAGTCCCTCCGAGGGCGGCGGCGCGGCGTCCGGGAGGTGCGCGATCAGGTCCAGGTGGTGCAGCGTCCACTCCATGACGTACGTGGAGAGGTAGTCGCCTGCGGTGAGGACCTCGTCGCGGGTGCCGACCCTGAGGCCCGGGTCGGCGAGTCCCGCGGCGCGGCCGGCGGCGGAGCCGACGTCGTCCAGGTGGAATTTGAGCAGGTGCGGTTCCTCGTACGCGGCGGCCAGCCGGACGGTCAGCGCGTCGAGCGGGTCGTCTCCGGTCGGCGGCGTGTCGGAGATCTCCCAGTAGGTCAGCGCGTCCCGGGTGGGTTCCCCGTCGGCGGGGGTGGCGAGGGTGATCAGGACGTCCTGCGCGTCGATGACCAGGTGGCACACCAGGTCCCGCACCAGCCAGCCGGTACAGCCGGACGGCCGGGAGAAGTCCTCGTCGGACAGGTCGGCGACCGCCGCGCGCAACGCCGTCCAGGAGCGTGAGAAGAGATCCACATCGGCAACGTAGTGCCGCGCCGCGAGGGCGGACAAGCGCTGTGCGGACGGCCGGCTCGCCCGCGCGGCCGATGCGGGCGAACGCGACTGTTGACGTGCACAGCGCCAGCAGGCCACGTTGAGTAACCTGGTAAGTGCGGTGCATCACCAAAATCCCGCGATCCGAAGGTGGTGGGCATGGCCATCATGGGGAGGCCCAGGACATCGGCCGCGACCGACGAGGCCGTGGAGCCTCTCGTCTCGCCGGTCAACTCGCACACCGAGTGGGATCCGCTGGAGGAGATCATCGTGGGGCGCCTCGAGGGCGCGACGATCCCCTCCGGCCACCCGGTCGTGACCTGCAACGTGCCGACCTGGGCCGGACGGTTGCAGGGCCTGGCCGCCGGCTTGCGGTATCCGCGCATGCTCGTCGAGCAGGCCCAGCAGGAGATCGACGGGTTCGTCGCCCTGCTGGAGTCCCTCGGCGTCACGGTCAGGCGGCCGGACGCGGTCGACCACCGGCGCCGCTACGGCACCCCGGACTGGACCTCACGGGGCTTCTGCAACACCTGCCCGCGGGACAGCATGCTCGTGATCGGCGACGAGATCATCGAAACCCCGATGGCCTGGCCCTGCCGGTACTTCGAGACCCACTCCTACCGCCCGCTCCTCAAGGACTACTTCCGTCGCGGCGCGCGCTGGACGGCGGCACCCAAGCCGCAGCTCACGGACGAACTGTTCGAACCGGACTTCCGGATCCCGAAGGACGGCGAGCCGATGAGGTACATCCTCACCGAGTTCGAGCCCGTCTTCGACGCGGCGGACTTCGTCCGGGCCGGTCGGGACCTGTTCGTCACGCGCAGCAACGTCACCAACCGGATGGGCATCGACTGGCTGCGCCGCCATCTCGGGCCGGAGTACCGCATCCACGAGATCGAGAGCCGCTGCCGCGCCCCCATGCACATCGACACGACGTTCGTGCTGCTCGCGCCGGGAAAGGTGCTGGTCAACCCCGAGTACGTCGACATCGACCGGCTGCCCGGCATCCTGAGCTCCTGGGACGTCCTGGTCGCCCCCGAGCCCGACCCGATCGACGAGGCCCTGCTCAAGGTCACGTCGATGTGCGGCAAGTGGCTCAGCATGAACGTCCTCATGATCGACGAACGGCGGGTGATCGCGGAGCGGCACCACACCGGCATGCTGCGGGCCCTGGAGAAGTGGGGCTTCGAGCCGATCCCGTGCGACCTGCTGCACTACGCGCCGTTCGGCGGCTCGTTCCACTGCGCGACGCTCGACATGCGGCGCCGCGGCTCGCTCGAGTCCTACTTCGACTGACCGGCGTCACCCCGCCGACCCCGTGGCCGGTGGTGCCGGCAGGTGTGCGGGCTATCGGAGTGCCGCCGCCACCAGTCCGCGGATCTCCTGGTCCGACACCGATCCGCCCCCCACCAGGCGATCGAAGACCAATCCGTCCACGCAGGTCAGCAGCGTGACCGTGCGGTCCTCGGCGTCCGCGACGCCCCGCGCGGCCAGGAAGTCGCGTACGGCCTGCCGCGCCGCGTTCCGGCGCGGCACGAGGATCTCCCGCAGCTCGGGGTGGTGCACGCTCTCGATGGCGCACGCGTAGCGCGCGAGGGAGCGTCGCCGTCCGTCCCCCGCGAGCCGCTGCTCCACGAAGGCGGCGATCCCGGCCACCAGTTCCTCGGCATTCCGCGGCACCGGCGTCCGGTCCCCGATCTCCTGGAGCTCTGCCTGGTCGAGCGCGACCAGGCGCCGGACCAGTGCGGTGAGCAGGGCCTGGCGGGTGCGGTAGTAGGCGGACGTGGTGCCGGCCGGCAGGTCCGCGGCCCGGTCCACCGCGCGATGGGTCAGTCCCCGGATACCGGCCTCGGCGAGCACGCCGATGGCCGCGTCGGCGAGGACGGTACGTCGGTCTGGGGCCATCCCCCCTTTCTACACCTGTAGAGGGGCGGAGTACTCTCGCGAGGTACCTTCTACGTCTGTAGAAGGGTGGGTGGGGCGGACGGGAGGGCCGGTATGGGTGGGAGCGCGGTGGTGGTGGGCGGGGGCATCGGAGGGCTGGCCGCCGCGATCGGTCTGCGCCTGATCGGCTGGGAGGTGACGGTGGTCGAACGCGCCCCCGTCCTGGCCGACGCGGGCGCGGGTATCTCCCTGCACGCCAACGGCATCCGCGCCCTGGACGCCCTCGGCGTCGGCGAGGCGGTGCGCGCGGCCGCGCGGCCCCAGTACACCGGGGGCACCCGGGTCCCCGACGGCGGCCGGCTGGCCCCGATGGACGGGACCGCACTCGAGCGCGAGCTGGGCACGCCGATCGTCGGTATCCCGCGGGCCGTCCTGCACCACCTGCTGCGCTCGGCACTGCCGTCCGGATGCCTGCTGGTCGGCACCGAGGCGACGTCCGTCGACCACGCCGACGCCGACCGGGTGCGGGTACCGCTCGGGGACACCGTCCTGGAGGCGGACCTGGTCGTGGCCGCCGACGGAGTGGGCAGCCGGCTCCGGGCCCTGCTGTTCCCCCGGCACCCCGGCCCGGCCTACAGCGGATCGACCGTGTTGCGCGCCATCACCGAGCACGCGGTCGAGCTGGACACCGATTTCGAGCTGACCTGGGGGAGGGGCGCCGAGTTCGGGCACATCGCGTTCGCCGACGGCCGGGCCGAGTGGCACGCGGTGCTCAACTCACCGCCCGGGATACGGCATACGGACCCGCTCGCCGAGCTGCGCCGACGCTTCGGCACCTGGCACGATCCGATCCCCGCCCTGCTGGCGGCGACCCGGTCCGACGCCGTCCTGCACCACGACATCCACGAACTGGCGACGCCCCTGCCCGCCTTCACCGCCGGCCGGATCGCGCTGCTCGGTGACGCGGCCCACGCCATGACCCCGAACCTCGGCCAGGGCGCCTGCCAGGCACTGGAGGACGCGGCCGTGCTGGCCGCCGCCCTCGCCACCGAGCCCACCGTCGCGTCGGCGCTGGCCCGCTACGACGCCGAGCGCCGCCCGCGCAGCCAGTCCGTCGCACGCGCCGCCCGCCAGGCCGGCCGGCTGGGCCAGCAACTGACGCACCCCCTGGCCGTCGCCGTGCGGAACACCGCTCTCCGGCTGGCCCCCTCCGGCATGACCGTCCGCACCATCCTGCGGCATGCCGACTGGACACCGCCGGGACTGGGCTGACGTAACCCACCCGTCCCTCGGCCGAGACGGACCCCGGCACGAGCTCGCAACCGCGTGGCGACGAAGAGGGGCGATCCTCAGCCTCCGTGCGCCCCCAGCCGTCCGGCCACGAGGGCGGCGAGTTCGGCGGGCGTACGCGGCCCACGCCGTGACCCCGCACCTCGGTGAGGGCGCCTGCCAGGCGCTGGAGGACGCGGCCGTGCTGGCCGCCGCCCTCGCCACCGAGCCCACCGTCGCGTCGGCGCCGAGCCGTTACGACGCCGAGCGGACGCCGCCGGGCCCGGGCTGACGCCACCGCGCCCGCTCCACGGCCGGTCCGGTCAACTCGGCCGGTGGCCGGGCGGCCCCTGGGCGAGCTCGCGTGGCGACGAAGAGGGGGGGCAGCCCTCAGCCCCCGTGCGCCCCCAGCCGTCCGGCCGCGACGGCGGCGAGGGCGGCGAGTTCGGCGGGCGTACGCGGTCCCGGCTCCTCGCCCGTCAACAGACCCTTTGCGCGGAGAAGTTCCGCCGCGGCGGCACCCCAGGGCAGTCGCAGGCCCGCCTCCCGGAGGAGATCGGGGCGGGCCAGTGCCTCGGGGGCGGGCCCGGTGCGGACTCCGGACGGGGTGAGGAGCGCCGCGTCGTCGGCCCAGCGCAGGGCGAGGTCGACGTCGTGGGTGGCCATCACCACCGTGGTGCCGGCCTCACGGAGTCCGTCGAGCGTGGTGAGGAGCCGTTCCTGGCCGTCGGGGTCGAGTCCGGCCGTCGGCTCGTCGAGCACGAGGACCCGGGGCCGCATGGCGACCGCGCCCGCGATGGCGGTGCGTTTGCGCTGCCCGTAGGAGAGCAGATGGGTGGGCCGGTCGGCCAGGGCGGTGATGTCCAGGGCGGCGAGCGCCTCCGCCACCCGCGCCCGCACCTCCGTGTCGTCCAGACCGAGGTTCAGCGGCCCGAACGACACGTCCTGCTCGACGGACGCCGCGAACAGCTGGTCGTCCGGGTCCTGCACCACCAGCTGGACGGTCGTGCGCAGCCGGGTCAGGCCCTTGCGGTCGTACGTCACCGGCTGCCCGTCGACCGTCAACCGGCCCGCGTGCGGCTTCAGTCCGCCGCTGAGCAGCCGCATCAGCGTGGTCTTGCCGCTGCCGTTGCGGCCGAGCAGCGCGAGCGCGCGCCCCTCGCGGATCTCGAAGTCGAGGCCGCTGAGCACGGCCGGGCCGTCCTCGTAGGCGAAGGACGCGCCCCGCAGGGCGACGAGGGCGGGCTCGCTCATGTCAGCGGCCTTTCCAGTACGAAGGTGAGGACGGCCAGCGCCGCGAGGAGCACGCAACTGGCGGCCGTGAAACGGACGGAGACGCGGGCCTCGGGCACCAGGACGCGCAGGGTGCCGTCGTAGCCGCGCCCGGCCAGACCGGCCTGGAGGCGGACAGCCCGGTCGAAGGCCCGGACGAACGCGGTGGCGCCGAGACCGCCCAGCGAACGCCAGGCGGCGGCCCGCGTGGTGTGCCCGAGCCGGGCGGCCTGCGCGTCACGGACCCGGCGCACGGAGTCCAGCAGCAGGAAGCTCATGCGGTACGTCACGAGCGCTACGTCGACGACCGCCGCGGGCACCCCGGCCCGGACCAGACGCGGCAGCAGGTCGGACATGGGTGTCGTGAACGCGAACAGCAGCACCCCCAGGGAGGCCGCCGAGGTGCGCAGCAGCAACTCCCCGGCCCGGAGCGGCCCGTCGCCGGCCAGGGACACGAAACCCCCCGGCCCGCCGACCTGCACGAGCAGCGTCAACGCGCCGGTCACGCAGAAACCCAGCGGCACACGGTAGGCCCGCCACAGCCGGCGCCAGGGCACGCCCGCCGGACCCAGCAGCACCACCAGGGCGGTCAGCAGCACCAGAGCCGCGCCCGGCCAGGGCGGCAGCGAGATCGCCAGGAGGGTCAGCCCCAGCCCGAGCACGGCCTTGTCCACGGGATGGCGGCGGCGCCAGCGGCTGCTGTGCGCCGCCGCGTCGATCGGCAGCACGCGGCTCAGGCCCTCTCGGCCGTGGACTCCTCGGCGGCGCCGGCCGCCGGGCTCTCGGAATCCCGCTCCCGCGCCCGCCGCTCACCCTGCCGCCGGCCCCGGCGCAGGCCGAAGTAGTAGGCGAGAACGCCGGCACCGAGGGCCGCCTGGAGGGAGAACAGCGCCGACTCGATCTCACCGGACGGCGGTTCGTACAGGGGCGAGAACCAGGGCTCGTAGTCCGGCTCGATCTCGGTGATCGCCGTCTCCGCCTCGCCGTCGGAGCCCGTGAACGGCTCCTCCTTGTGGTCGCCGAGACCGAGCGCGAGCGGCAGCACGGCGAGCGCGACCACGACGAGCAGCAGCAGAACGTTGATCTTCGTGTTCCTGCTCATCGGGCCACCGCCTCGGTCTCGCCGCGGGCCTGCTTGTCGGCGATGAGCACACCCAGCCGGGTCAGTTCGCCCTTGCTGGACTGCACCAGCAGCCGCATCACGAGCACCGTCAGCAGCCCCTCGCTCACCGCGAGCGGGATCTGGGTGACGGCGAAGATGGAGCCGAACTTGCCGAGCGCGCCCAGGAACCCGCTGCCCGGGTCGGGGAACGCGAGCGCCAGCTGCACGCTGGTGACGCAGTAGGTGGACAGGTCGGCGACGAACGCGGCGAAGAACACGGCGACCATCAGCCGCACGCCGTAGCGCCGCAGCAACCGGTAGACCGCGTATCCCGCCCAGGGCCCGACGATCGCCATGGAGAAGACGTTGGCGCCGAGCGTGGTCAGACCGCCGTGCGCGAGCAGCAGTGCCTGGAAGAGCAGGGTGATCGTGCCCAGTACCGCCATGACGGGCGGCCGGAACAGGATGGCTCCCAGGCCCGTGCCGGTGGGGTGGGAGCAGCTGCCGGTGACGGACGGCAGTTTCAGGGCGGAGAGGACGAACGTGAAGGCGCCGGAGGCGCCGAGGAGCAGGGTGCTCTCGGGGTGCTCGCGCACCTCACGGGTGAGCGACCGGACTCCGTGGACGACGAACGGCGCAGACGCGACACCCCAGGCGGCCGCGTGCGCCGGAGGCAGGAAACCCTCGGCAATGTGCATGGCTCAGCAGACCCTCTCCAGCACCTCGTGGATGGTTGACGCGCCTTGGCCGGTCTCCTGGCTCACGGGTCCCACCGCCCGTACTCCGCCTTCCCGGGTCCGTGAGAACCCAGTGGCTGCCCGCGAGGGCCGGAGCCGGACTTCCCGATCACAGTGGCGAGGGCCGCACCGGCATCACACCGGATTTCCCGTTCACCAAGGCGTGGTGACAGTAATGCCGAGATAAGGGCCATGACAAGCCAGCCGAGGGGGCGCGCGAGGGGGCGCGTGAAGGGGCGACCGCTCGCACACCGGCGCAGGAGGGCTCAGTCGTCGCCCTCGTCGTCATCGTCCTCCCCGGTCTCCCAGGACTGCGGAGGCTGTTCCTGCTTGGGCTTGTCCGCCTTCTCCGGCGGGTCGCTGATCGCCTCCTGCGTCGGGCTCGCGAGGCCGGGCGTCGGTTCGGCGGAGGTCGGGGTGCCGGGTGTCGCGGGGGAGGGGGTGACATCGGCCACTGTGCCCGCGGCCGGGGGAGTCGTGGCGGGTGCCGGGGCGGAGGACAGGGGCTCGGCGGAGTCGGCGGACGAGACGGCGGCCGGGCTGCTCGCGGACGGGGACGCGTCGGGTTCCGTGCCCTCCGTCGCGGTCTTGTCGGGCGAGAACCACATCATGCCGGCGAGCATCGCGGCGAGGAACAGCGCCGCCGCGGCCACCGTCGCGGCCGTTCTCCGGTGGTTGCCGAGGCCGTTGCGAGGTGCCGAGCGACGTGAACGCCCGCCCGGGGCCGTGCGAGAACCCGTGGGCAGCGCGTACGTGGCCGGGACGCGGGCGTCGGCCGCCGCGTACGGCGCCGGCCCGGAGGAGGGCGCCGGGGACGCCGCGTACGGTCCCGGCCCGGAGGACGGCACCGGGGACGCCGCCTCCGGCAGCGGCTCGGGCAGCCCCTGCCAGGCGCCGCCGGCGAACCACTCGGCGGCCTGCTGCGCCGTGGGCCGGTCATCGGGCTCCTTGGCGAGCAGGGCGAGGAGGTAGCTCTCGAAGGCCGGGGGCAGACCGGTGACACCGAGCTCGCGCGGCGGTACGGGAGTGTTGTCGAGATGCTGGTGGAGGAGTGCGACGGCGGTGTCGGCCTGGAACGGCGGGCGGCCGCTGAGGAGCTGGTAGAGCACGCACCCCAGGGAGTACATGTCGGAGGCGGGACCCGCCGGCCGGCCCAGAGCGCGTTCGGGCGCGAGGTAGAGGCCGGTGCCGACGATCTGGCCGGTGGCGGTGAGGGCGGCGCCCGGGTCGTCGAGGAAGCGCGCGATGCCGAAGTCGCCGATCTTCAGCGTGCCGCCCGCGTCCAGCAGGAGGTTGGCGGGTTTGACGTCCCGGTGCACGATGCCCTGCTGGTGCGCGGCGGCGAGTCCGGCGGCGGCCTGCGCGGCGAGTCCCGCCACCCGCTCGGCCGGGAGCGCGCCGGAGACGGACAGCACCCGGTCGAGGCTGTCACCCTCGACCAGCTCCATCACCAGGTACAGCCGGTTGTCGTACTCGCCGAAGTCCAGGACCCCGACCACGTTGGGGTGGTTGAGACGCCCGGCCGTCTGGGCCTCCAGACGGAACCGGGAGGCCGCCGTGGCATCGGTGTCCTGAGGCAGCAGCAGCTTGACGGCCACCGCTCTGGCGAGCGTCTCGTCGTACGCACGCCAGACCTCTCCCATTCCGCCGCGCCCGATCTCAACGTCCAGCCGGTAGCGGCCCGCTAGCAGCACTAGTCCTCGTCCTATGCTCGTGGGAAGGTCCTCGCCGCAGGCCGTAACTCCCCGCGTCGGAGCGGAGGTTGGTGGGGGGTGCCGCAGCCGACCCAGGATACTGGCGCCGCGTGACCACCGTTCCCCGGTGCGGTGCCGTGGGGCCGGCACGGTCCCGGAAACCGGGGATCGGAGGAGCCGCCCGCCGGGGTGATCGTGCGGCGCGCGTGGCTGCCGGGCTTCTTCCCCGTGCCTTCGGGCGCCGGGCCGGACCGCCGCTGTCTCTTCCCCCGCGCCTGCCCGCGCCTCCGCGCGCCGTCAGGCCACCGCGCCCGCCCCCCGCGCCCGCTCCTTGCGGCGCGGCAGCAGTGTCACCGCCAGGGCGGGTACGGCCGCGAGGACCAGCCAGGGGACGGCGGCCGGGAGGCCGGTGTCGAGCAGGGAGCCGGTGGCCGCGCTGCCGGCGAGGACGATCAGGCCCGAGACGGACGACAGGGCACCCATGTAGAGGCCGATCCGGCCCTCCTCGGCGAGGTCGGGCACCCAGGCGCGGGCGGCGGGCACGACCAGCATCTGCCCCAGGGTGAGCAGCACGACGAAACCAGCGGCCGGCAGCAGCCCGGCGGCACCCGTCCAGCCCGCGGGGCGCGCCGCGGCCACCACCGCGAAACCGGACGCGATCAGCAGCAGCCCGGCGGTCATGGAGCGGCGCAGGTCGAGCCGGTCGCCCGCCCAGCGGGTTATGGGCAGCTGAGCGAACACCACCAGCACCGAGGACAGGGCGAACAGCCAGGACAGCGGCGCCTGGGAGCCCGTCGCGCGCTGCACCTCGTCCGGCAGGGCCAGATACAGCTGGTTGTAGGCCAGCAGATACGTGCCGTACGCACAGCACAGCGTCAGGAAGCGGCGGTTGCGCAGCAGCAGGCGCGCCCCGCCCCGCTGCCGGACGCGGACCCTGCCGGGGATGTGCTGCGGCATCAGCCACAGGTGCCCGGCGAGGACGAGCACGAACACCGCGGCACCGGCGAGGCACGCGGTGCGGAAGTCGACGGCGAGCAGCAGCGCGCCGAGCAGCGGTCCGACGAAGGCCCCGGCCTGGCCCGCCACGCTGAACAGGGCCAGGAGGCGGGTGCGTGAGCCGTGCCCTTCCTCCTCCCAGACCACCGCCTGGCGGGCCACCTCGGACTCCACGGCGGGCGAGAACAGGGCGGCGGCGAAGCCGATCACCAGCACGGCGCCGATCACGGTCCAGCTCGCCTCCGCGAACCCGAGCCACGCGAACCCGGCGATCCGCAGTACGCAGCCCGCCAGCACGACCGGGCGTACGCCGTAGCGGTCGACGAGCGAGCCGCCGACCACGAACAGGCCCTGCTGGCTGAAGGTGCGCAGGCCGAGGACGAAGCCGACCAGCCAGCCCGCCATGCCGATCGCGGTGCCGAGGTGCTCGGCGAGGAACGGCAGGACGGCGAAGAAGCCGATGTTGAAGGCGCACTGGGTCACGATCAGCAGCCGCAGCAGCGGGGACAGGTCCCGCCAGAGCCGCCGGGTGCTCTCGCGCGGGGCCTTGGGCGTCCCGTCGTCGGAGTTCTCGCCCTTGGGCGCGTGGACGGCCCGGCGGGCCAGGGCGCGGGATATGAGGCCGGTCATCGTTCTTCCCTCGTCGGGGTGGGCACAGGAGTCAGGAGGGCGTCGGGACGGTTCGGGCGCCGTCGCGGGGCGGGGACGAACCGGTCCCCGGGCGGCCCCGCCCGGCTGCCGGCCCGCCCACGCCGCCGGGGCAGCCGTACGCCGCCGGCGGCCGTTACCGCGAGCGCCCCCAGCAGGGCGAGTACGGCCGCCGGGAAGAGGACGGCCCACGGGGCGCGCTCGGTGTACGGCTGGTTCTCGGCGAGCAGCAGGCCCCACTCCGGGGACGGCGGCTGCGCGCCCAGGCCGAGGAAACCGAGCGCGGCGAGGCTCAGCGCGACGCCGGGCAGCCGGAGCAGGGCGTGCCGGGTCACCGGTGGCAGCAGGGCGGGCAGCAGTTCGCGCCGGAGCAGGTACCAACGCCCGGCGCCGAGCGCGCGGGTGGCGGCCAGGTGGGTGGTCGCCCGCTCCTGACGCAGCAGGGAGGACGTGTGGGCGGCCAGCGGGGACCAGGCCACGACGCCGACGGCGAGGGCGGGCGCCCAGGGGCCACTGCCCGTGACTCCGGTGACGAGGAGCCCGGCCAGGACGGGCGGTACGGCACTGACGGTGTCGACCAGCGGCCCGGACAGCCGCGGCAGCAGCCCCAGCAGCAGCCCGGCCACCAGGGCGGCGGCGCCCACCGCGAGCGCCGTGCCGAGGGTGTTCAGCGCGCCGTGGGCGACACGGGCGAGGACGTCCCGGCCCAGCGCGTCCGTCCCGAACGGGTGCTCCGGGGAGGGGGCTTGCAGCCGGGCGAGGGGGTCCAGGGCGAGCGCGTCGCGCGGCAGGCCGAGGCCGATGACCGCGGCGAGCAGCGCCCCGTACAGCAGGGGCAGGGTGCGGGACGGGGGTGGAGCGGGGCGGTGCAGGGAGTGCAGGGCGCCGTCGCGCAGCGCCGGCCCGATCAGCTGCCGGGCCGTGCGCCGGGCGAGGACGCCGGCGGTGGCCGCGAGCAGGACGAGGGCGAGCGTGCCGGTCTGAAGGACCGGCAGGTCCTGGGCGAGGGCGGCGTGCAGGGTGAGCCGGCCCAGGCCCGGGATGTCGAAGATCTGCTCGACGGCGACGGATCCGCCGGTCAGACCGACCACGAACAGGCCCAGGTTGGGCAGCAGCCCGGGCACACAGCGGCGCACCGCCTGCCGCGCCAGGGACGTCGGCGGGACCCCGCGGGCCGCGGCCGCCAGGGCCCACGGCTCGGCGAACGCGCCGGGCAGCAGGTCGTCCAGCATCCGCCCGAGGACCGCGCCGGCGGGCAGGCCGAGGGCCAGCGAGGGCAGCACCATCCACTGCGGCCCGTACCAGCCCAGGGCCGGCAGCCAGCCCAGCTGCACGCCGATCACCGAGGCGAGCACCGAGGCGACGAGGAACTCGGGCAGGGCGGCCAGCACCGCGGTCGCCGTGCCGCCGGCACCGCGCGTGCCGAGCCGGCCCCGCGAGCCGAGCCGGAGCGTACGGGTGCACACGGCCGTCGCGGTGGCCGCGGCGACGACGAGGGCACCGGACATCAGCAGCAACGAGGCACCGAGCGCCTGCGTGACGGAGGGCAGCACCTGGGCGCCGGACACCCACGACGTGCCGGCGTCCCCGTGCGGCAGCCCGCCCAGCCAGCGGCCGAGCAGGACCAACGGGCCGTCGTCCAGTCCGAGTTCGTCGCGGATGGCGCGCAGCGTCTCGGGGGTCGGATCGCGGTCCGCCGAGCGGGCCTTGAGCACGGTCAGCGCCGGGTCGGTGCGCGACAGCCACGGCAGCAGGCCGATCGCGCCCACCAGGCCGGCCGTGAGCACGACCCGCCACAGCAGCGTCGGGCCGCCGCCGCGCGCGAGAGCGCGCACGGCGGCCAGGCCCTTGGTCAGGGGTGAGTTCGAGGCGTTCGGCGTCGGCCCCATGTCGCTCAGAGGAAGGGGATCTCGAAGTGCACCACGCCGCTGCCGCCGCCGGGCACTTCCTCCCGCTCGTCGCACACCACCTTGCCCAGCGTCCGCCACAGGCCCATCGCGCCGGGCGAGTGCGGATAGGTGTGCAGATACACGGACCGGTAACCACCGTCGGCCCGCGCGAAGTCCAGCAGACCCTCCACCAGCCGCCGGGCCAGCCCCCGCCGCCGGTGCTCGGGGCGCACGTACACCCGCCGGAGCTGTGCGGTCTCGCCCGAGGGGAACCGCTCGGCCAGCCAGCGCGGGTTCGGCGGATGCGCCGGGCCGCGCGCGTCCAGCGCCGCCGTTGCCGCCACCGTCCCGTCCCGCTCGTCCACGGCGACCAGGAGCGTGTGCCGCGGCGGCGCCACGTAGAAGGCCGCGGGATCGATGATGTCGGCGTGCCAGCCCGGCACGTATCCCGTCTCGAAGTCGCGGTACACCGCGTCGAGCATCACCGCCCGGGCGCCGTCGAGGTCCTCCGCCGTGGCTGCCCTGATGCTGTAGTCGTGCATTTGCACATCATATGCAACTGGTGATCGTCCCGGAGTGCCGAGATGGTGTGCGTCAGCACACACAGCCGGCGACCGTCCCGCGTGGACCGTGTTCGTCACGCGCCCGGCGACCAGGGCCGTGTCGCCGTAGGCGCAAGAACTGGGGCGGGGCCTGAGGTCCATCGCCGCGTGGGCAAGGGTCCCGGACCCGACGAGGGAGAGGACCTGGCGAGCGCGCCGGGCCCTCCGGGTGACCGGCCGCCAGAGCTGCCGCGCAGTCCGGGCCGCGCTCAGCTCTCCGCCGGGGTGAGCACCACGAAGTCCGCGCCCGCCGGGTCGACGCAGACCGCCAGCCGGCCGACGCCCTCCGCGTCCTCGGGCCCCATCTGCACGCTGCCGCCGTTCTCGGTGACCTTGGCCACCGCGGCGTCGCAGTCCTCCACGGCGAAGACCGGGTGCCAGTACGGCCGGCCGCCCGCCAGCGAGAGGTTCTCCTTGCCGAGCTCCATGAGGCCGCCGTGCATGCGCTCCTCGGGCAGCCCGGCGGGGGTGATGAGGGTGTACGTGCCCCCGTCGCCCGGCAGCGGCATGTCGCTGAACTGCCAGCCGAACAGGCCGCCGTAGAACGCCTTCGCGCCCGCCGCGTCGCTCGTGTACAGCTCGGTCCACGACAGCGAGCCCGGCTCGTCGACCAGGTCGACGCCCTTGGTCGTGCCCGGCTGCCAGACGGCGAACTGGCCGCCCAGCGGGTCGCTGTACTGCGCCATCCGGCCCCAGTCGTCGAGGTCCATCGGCGCCACCCGGACGGTGCCGCCGGCCTGCTGCACGGCCTCCGTCGTGGCGTCCGCGTCGGGGACGCTGAAGTAGAGCATCCAGGCCGGGCGCGCACCCTCCTCCGTGAGCTTGCCGAGACCGGCGACGATCTTGCCGTCCTTCCGGAACATGCCGCCTTCGAAGTCCTCGCTCTCGCCCATGGACTCGTAGTCCCACCCGAGCACGGCGCCGTAGAAGGCCGCCGCGGCCCGGACGTCCGGAGTGCCGAGGTCGAGCCAGCAGGGGGAACCGGGGGCGAACTCCGTGGTGATCATGGCGATGCTTCCCTTCCGCAGATTCGGTGTGCCCAGCGTGACACCGGGCACTGACGATCGCCCCTCGGCCGCTGCCCGGTCGGCGGATCAACGGTCCTGTGCCCCCGGCCGGTTGGCGGGGCGTGGAATCATCGGGCTCATCGCCCGGCCGGGTGATCGTGGAGCTCTGCGCGGTGAGGGTGGTGGGCGGTGTGGTGGCCGACTGGGAGTGGGACGAGACGTTGTTCTCGGGGACCGCCGCCTACTACGAGCGGGGGCGGCCGCCGTACGCCCCCGGGCTCGCGGACGCGCTCGCCGAGGTCCTGCGGCCCGACGGGGAGGGGCGCCTCATCGACGTGGGCTGCGGGCCCGGGACCATCGCCCTCAGCCTCGCGCATCTGTTCGGCGAGGTCGTCGGCGTGGACCCCGACCGCGGCATGATCACCGAGGCCGGACGCCGGGCCGCCGACCGGGGAGTGGGGGAGAAGGCCCGGTGGGTGAGGGCCCGCGCCGAAACTCTGCCCGCGGGGCTCGGCACGTTCGCCGTCGCCACCTTCGCGCAGTCCTTCCACTGGATGGACCGCGACCTGGTCGCGGCGGCCGTCAGGGACATGCTCCAGCCGGGCGGCGCCCTGGTGCACATCGCGGATCTGAAGACGGAACACCGCGCCCTCGACGGCCTGCCGCACCCGCCGGTCCCCTACGCGGCGGTGGACGAGCTGGTCAAGCGGTATCTGGGCCCCGTGCGGCGAGCGGGCCGCGGAGTGCTGCCGCAGGGCACAGCCGGGGGAGAGGCCGAGGTGTTCGCCCGGGCGGGACTCTCCGGTCCCCGGCGTCTGGTCGTACCCGGCGGGCAGGCGCTGGAGCGGACCGTCGACGATGTCGTCGCCTGGGTGTTCTCCATGTCGTTCTCGGCGCCGCATCTGTTCGAAGGGCGCCGGGACGACTTCGAAGGGGACCTGCGCCGGCTGCTTCGGGAGGCCTCTCCGGTGGGGAGGTTCTCCGAACGCGGGCCGAGCACGGAGGTCTTCGTCTGGCGGAAGGACTCCTCCGGGCGCTGACCGGCAGGCGCCGGGGGCGGGGTCAGTGCACCGACATACCGCCGTCGACGAAGACCGCCTGCCCGGTGATGTAGGCGGACGCGGGGCTCGCCAGGAAGACCGCCGCTCCCGCGAAGTCCTCGGCCAGTCCGTTCCGCCCGATCAGCGTGCGTTCGGCGAGGGCGGCCACCCTCTCCGGATCCGACGACAGCCGCGTGTTGAGGGGTGTCATGACGAAGCCCGGCACCAGGACGTTGCAGGTGACGCCGCGCGGCGACCACGCCTCGGCCTGGGACCGCGCCAGTGACTCCAGGCCGCCCTTGGAGGCGCCGTAGGCACCGCTCTGGACGAACGCCCGGTGCGCCTGCTGCGAGCTGATGTGCAGGATCCGGCCGTGGCCGCGCTCCGCCATGCCGGGGCCGAAGCGCTGGCCCAGCAGGAACGGCGCGTCCAGGTTGACGGCCATCGTGAGGTCCCAGACGTCCTCGGTGAGTTCGTCCATCGGCGGACGCACGTTGATCCCGGCGCTGTTGACGAGGATGTCGGGTTCCCCGAAGGCATCGACGGCCCGCTCGGCGGCCGTCCGCACCCCCTCGCGCGTGCTCAGGTCCGCGCTGACCCAGGCGGCGCGGCAGCCCTCGGCCGTCAGCTCCTCGACCGTCGCGATCAGTCCGGCCTCACCGCGTGCCACGACCACCACGCTCGCCCCGGCGCGCGCGAGGGCACGGGTGATGGCGCGGCCGATGCCGGAACTGCCGCCCGTGACCACCGCGACCCGGCCGTGCAGGGAGAACAACTCGGAGAGATAGGTCTGTGTGGCCCGCGTCGCTGGTGTCGTCATGACGAGCACTCTAGAACGGCAGGCGGAAGCACCGGTGTTCGTGGTGCCACCCATGGCGTGAATACCCCTAGGGGGTATATAGTCGGTGCCATGGATCACATGGATCACTCCACTCATGACCATGAGGGGCGCCCCCACGGAACGGCGACCTGGGGGACCGCCGTGAAGGCGACGCTGCACTGTCTGACCGGGTGCGCCATCGGCGAGATCCTCGGCATGGTGATCGGCACCGCGCTGGAGTGGGGCAACGTGCCCACGATGGCCCTGGCCATCGGGCTCGCGTTCCTCTTCGGCTACTCGTTCACCCTGTTCGCGGTCCTGCGGGCCGGCCTGGGCCTGGGGGCGGCGATCCGGGTCGCCCTGGCCGCGGACACGGTCTCGATCACCGTGATGGAACTCGTCGACAACGCGATCATCGCCCTCACCCCCGGCGCGATGGACGCCCATCTGGCGGACGGCCTGTTCTGGTCCGCGCTCCTGGGCGGCTTCGTGGTCGCCTTCCTGATCACGACGCCGGTCAACAAGTGGATGATCGGCCGGGGCAAGGGGCATGCCGTCGTGCACGCCCACCACTGACCGGAAGCCGGAATGCCTCCCCTGCGCCGGTAGTGGTCTGGATCACATGGCGTGGATTGAGTGCCCGGCCCGGGCGATGTCCGTACCCATGGGTGACGGAGCGGTGCCGGATGCGAGGATGAGGCGCCATGACGGCTGGGTGGTGTGCTCGCACGATACGGGCCGCGGTGTTCGCGGCCGTCTGTGTCGTGCTCGCCGCCATGGGACACGTCATGATGTCCGGCGACCACGTGCCCCTCGGGACGCTCCTGGCCGGCTGGGCCGTGACGAGCGCGGTGGGCTGGTGCCTGGCGGGCCGCGAGCGCGGACTCCGGCTGGTCGTCGCCGTCGCCGTGGCCGTCCAGACGGCCCTGCACTCGGCGTTCTCGCTCGCACCGGCGGCGCCGCTGCGGTCCCCGCGCATGGACTCCATGGACCCCGGGGCCGGCGGTATGGGATCCATGGGGCACGACATGGGGAGCATGGATTCCATGTCTGTGTCCGAGCACTTGGGTCACGCGGGACACACCCCGGGCGGTGGCTCGTCTCTCGGCATGCTCGCCGCCCACCTGCTCGCCGCCCTGCTGTGCGGCCTGTGGCTGGGGCACGGGGAGCGGGCCGTCTTCCGTCTCCTGCGTGCCGTGGGCGGCTGGCTGGCCGCGCCGCTGCGGCTCCTGTTCGCCCTGCCCGCACCGCCGCCCCCGCCCGTGCGCGCACGGCGGTGGTCCTCGGACCGGGCGCCGCGCCTCCTCCTTCTCGTTCACGCGATCACCTCGAGAGGACCACCCGTGAGGGCCGCTGCCGTCTGACGGCAGCCGGTAAGTCCCGGGGCGGGCCCTGCTTTCGCCCCGGTGCCGGGCGTACGCCCGTACGCCCCATCCCTCACTCACCGGACCGCGCAGCCACGCGCGGGCACGCCCGGCATCCCGTATGCCCGCGTGCTCGCCCTGCCGTGGTCCCGGAATCCCGAGAAGGACACCAGGTGATCACTCCTGCCCTGCCCCTTTCGCACGAGAGAAGAGAACGTCCGGCGTCGGCCGACGAGTCGATAACCGCCTGGGCGCTGGCCGCCCGCGGCGGCGACTCGGCCGCCGTCGACCGCTTCGTGCGCGCCCTGCACCGTGACGTGATCCGCTACGTCGCCCATCTGTGCGCCGATCCGCAGGCCGTGGACGATCTGACGCAGGACACGTTCCTGCGGGCGCTCGGCAGCCTGCACCGGTTCGAGGGCCGCTCCTCGGCGCGCGCCTGGCTGCTGGCGATCGCCCGGCGTGCGGTGGCCGACAGCCTCCGGTACACCGCCGTACGCCCCCGCCGGGCCGACCTGCCGGAGTGGGAGCTGGCGGTCGAACTCGCCCAGCCGCGCGGCCTGCCCGGCTTCGACGACGGCGTGGCGCTGCTGGAACTGCTGGCCTCACTGCCGGACGAGCGGCGCGAGGCGTTCGTCCTCACGCAGTTGCTCGGCCTTCCGTACGCGGAGGCCGCCGAGCTGAGCGACTGCCCGGTCGGCACCGTCCGCTCCCGTGTCGCCCGCGCCCGGGCGACGCTCATGGCCCTGCTCGCCGAGGCGGAGCAACCGCCACCGGTCGCGTCACCGGCCCTGGCCGCGGCCTGACGCGTCCTGGGGCCCACCGGTTCCGTCCGGTGGGCGCCGGCCCGCCCGCGAGCGGTTCACAGGGCAGGGGCGTCGCCGGACAGGAAGTGGAACCCGGGCCGCGGGTGCATCAGGAAGTCGTGGTGCGAGATGTTCCAGGCGTAGGCACCCGCCAGGGAGAACACCACCCGGTCCCCGGCCCTGAGGTCCCGCACGGGCACCCGGCGGGCCAGCACGTCCTTCGGTGTGCACAGCTGCCCCGCGAGGGTCACGTGACCGCTGTGTGCCGACGGTCGCGGCCAGGGGTGCGGCCAGGTGTCCACCGGCAGGACGGAGCAGGGCTGGTCGTGTCCCTTCGTCGCCGGGGTGCGCAGATGGTGGGTGCCGCCCCGCAGGACGGCGAACTCCTCGCCGTGGCTGTGCTTCACGTCCAGCACTTCCGTGGCGTACCAGCCGCAGTACGCGGTGAGCGCCCGCCCGGGCTCGATCCGCAGCGTCAGCCCCGGGTGGGCGTCGGCGAGGCGGGCCAGGCCCTCGCCGTACGCGGCCCAGTCGAAGCGGCGCTCCGGGTCGGCGTAGTCGACGCCCATGCCGCCCCCGACGTTCACCTCCGCGATCGGCACGCCGAGCCCCGTGGCCCAGCCGACCACGCCCTCCGCGACGGCCAGCAGCTCGGCCGCCTCCAGTCCGCTCGCCAAGTGGGCGTGGATTCCGCGTAGTTCGAGCTGGGGGTACGTCCCGTCGGCGAGGGCCCGGAGCAGCGGCTCGGCCCGGGCCGGGTCCATGCCGAAGGGCGTCGGCCGCCCGCCCATCGCCAGTGAGCTCCCCGCCAGAGAGCCGTCGGGCACCGGCAGGTTGACGCGCGGCAGCACCGCGACCCGCCGCCGGGGCACGAGGCGGCGTGCCAGCTCGGCCAGCACGCGCAGCTCGTGTGCGCTCTCGACGTGGAACCGTCCGACGCCCAGCTCCAGCGCGGCCGTCATCTCGTCCGGCGTCTTGCCCGGCCCGCCGAAGGCCAGCGGCCGGCCCGGCACCGCCTTGGCGACATGGGCGAGTTCACCGCCCGACGCGACCTCGTAACCGTCGACGCAGGAGTCCAGCGCGGCCAGGATCTCCGGCTCGGGGTTGGCCTTCGCCGCGTAGTACAGCTCGACCCGTCCGGGCAGCGCGGCCCGGACCCGGGCGGCGTGTGCGCGCAGCGCCGACAGATCGTAGACGTAGGCCGGCAACCGTGACGGCGGCAGCGACAGGACCCGGTCACGCACCGCCGGCGTCGGGTGGGCGGTGGTCATCGGGAGCTCCTCTTGGCCTCGTGCAGCACGTCCTCGCCCAGCGGTGACGGCAGCCGGACGTATCCCGCCGCCCGGTCCGCCTTGCGCTCCCAGCGGGTGAGCAGGTTGGCCTTGGCGGGCAGCGGGACCCCGGCGAGCAGGGCGGCCAGGCGGGGCGGGCAGCCGTGCCGGTCGGCGTACGACCGCAGCGTGCCGCGCACCCGCGCCCACAGCGCCGGCTCCGCCTCCGGATGCAGGTCGGCGAGGGCCGCGAGCAGCTCGGCGACATGGTTGACCAGCAGGCAGTAGACGACGCGGTCCCAGCCGCGCCGGGCGTCGTACGTCATCGGCCCGGCCACCTCGGGCGGCAGCGCGGCCAGCGTGTGCGCGTGCTGCTCGGGCAGCAGCTTGGTGCCCTCCAGGTCCCGGAAGAGGACCTGGGCGGGCCGTCCGGCGTCGTCGACGCAGAGCAGCACGTTCTGGAGGTGCGGCTCCAGCACCAGGCCGTGGTCGAAGTAGGCGGCCAGGACGGGCGGCAGGAGGAGGTCCAGGTACGCCGACCACCAGTCGAGCACCGCCGCCGCGTCCGCTCCGGCGAGCAGGCGGGAGACGTGTGCGGCACTGGTCGGGTACTCGTCGGCGACGGCGGCGGCGAGCAGGGGAGTGGTGCCCGGCGCGAGCCGCCGGGACAGGCCCTCGCGGACGATCACGCCGAAGCCCTCCAGCAGGTCGCGGTCCGGCGCGCCGCCGGGCCCGGGCAGGGCGAGCGTGCGGTAGGCGGGCTCGCGGAGCACGGCACTGCCGGGGAACCGCCCGGCGAGTCCGGACAGCACCGGGTCCAGTGCCCGGGTCAGGGCGACCGCCCCGGACAGTTCGTAACTGCTGTTCTTGCGCACGCAGTTGGTGATCCGCACGTTCAGGCTGAACTTCAGGAACGTCTCCCCGTCGTACAGCGTGCGCACGGACGCGGTGGCCGCGAAGGGCCGCCCGCCCGGCCCCAGGTCGAGCACGTCACCACGGTCCAGGGCGGCCCGCAGCAGCGGGTGCTCCCGGAGCGTCTCGTACTGCCAGGGGTGGGCCGGCAGCAGCCGGTAGCCGTCCGGGACGTCCGCGCGCTGCCGGTCCAGGGCGGCGGTAGCCGGTGGTTCGGCGCTCTCCTGCGCGATCAGGTGCTCCCGCACGGCGAGGTGCCGCAGCGGGAAGGAGGCACCCGCTTCGGGCGCGTACGCGGCCCACGAACGCGGGTCGCCGCTACGGGCCTTGGGCGTGGGATGAAAGCGGTGCCCGAAGAGGAGGGACTGCTCGGAGGCGATGTAGGCGGACCGCGGGCCGTCCGGCAGGTCCGAGGCGTGCCCGGTGGCGAGGGCGGCGGCGACGGCCGTGTGGCTGGAGGCGACCTGCTCCAGGAACTCCTCGTTGCGCACCCCGGTGCGCAGTGACAGTTCGTCGCACGTGTACTGGGCGAGTCGCCGCCAGTCCACGTCCCTGCGGCCGCCGTCCCGCTCCTCGCGCACCGGGCCGGTGAACCGGTGCGCGCCGAGCAGCGACGTCCGGCGCAGGGCGACCCGCAGCAGCACCCCGCGGCGGGGCAGCCGCAGCAGCAGATGCCCGTCGGCGACGACGGTCTGGCGCTCGGGCCCTGACACCTCGCGCAGCAGGCAGTTCAGCAGGGTGTGCGCCACCACGTCGTCGGCGGTGGGCAGGGAGACCGGGGCGGCGGCGGTGCTGCCGGGCGATTCGGTCAGCGAGGGCATGGCAGGCTCCAGCGGGGTGCGCGGGTTCGATGCGGGGACGGGATCAGGGAGAGGGACGAGGGCGGCGGCACCGGTGCGGTCGCGGCTCACGGCTCTCATGACGTACTCCGGGAGGGCAGCAGGTAGTTGGGGCCGGTGACGTAGTGCTTGTTGATGTCGGCGGCGCCCGACCGCTGTTTGCTCAGCAGCGTTCCGGCCGTGACCATCGCCTTCACCGGCAGCTCCGGGGCGTCGAGCACCCGGGTGCGCAGAACGTCCCCCGCCTCGCCCCCGAGCCGTGCCACGGCCTCGGCCAGCCGTTCACGCACCAGCCGCAGCAGCACGGGCAGCGGCGCGCGTCCGTGCCGGGCGAGGCCGAACGCGTAGGCGCCCGCGCACAGATGGACGGTGATCGTGGTGAACAGGTCGGCCACCGGCCCGTCGTCCGTGCCGAGGACCCGCGCGTCGTCGAACTCCCACGCGCCGGGCAGCCGGGCGTGCAGCCGCCGCGTGTTGACGCGTGGCCCGTCGTTGTCCTTGAACAGCAGCCGGAGGCTGCCCGGCCGCAGGACCAGTGAGATGTTCTGCTGGTGCGACTCCAGCGCGACGCCGTACCCGAACAGTGTGGTCTGCCAGTCGAACAGCAGGGTCAGGCAGGCGTCGAGCAGCGCGAGCGGGTCGCCGTCGTGGAAGCGGTCGGCGAGATGGTCGAGGACCAGCCGGCCGTCCGGTGCCTCGGCGAGCAGCGCCGCCATCGGTACGACGACCGAGTCCGCGAGACCGGCGGGGTGGCGGCGGCACAGCACGGCCAGCAGTTCGTGACCCGCGTGGGCGTACGCCGTCTCGTCGGCGTGCAGGATCGTGTCCCGGAAACGCGGCTCGCGGGCGACGATCCGCTGGACCAGCCGCTGCCCGACGGCCCCGTCGACGAGGGTGCCGGGCTTGACGGACCGCTTGTTGCGCAGCCCCAACGACGAGGTGGTCAGGGGCAGTTTGAGATGCAGCGTCGGATCCGCCGCCGTCGCCACCGTGCGCATCGACAGGGTCGGTACGACATCGAGGCAGCCGCGCTCGGCCAGTACCGCTCGCCCGCGCAGGCCGGTCGCCCGTAACGCCTCGTCGAGCGGAGGGCCGACGGTCAGCGGGTGCACCGGCAGGGCGAGGTGTGTGCGCTCCAGCCCGGACAGACCGAGCCGCGCGGGCGTGGGCCACGACTCCGGGAGGGCACCCGCCACATGGACCGCGCCCCGGGGCACGGCGAGCCAGCGCAGCGGGAACCGTGGCTGGAACTCGGGCGCGTACGAGCGCAGTTGCTCCTCCGCCAGTCCCGCCCGGCCGCGCCCGGTCGGATATACCGGATGGTCCAGGCGGGCGGCGAGCGCGTCGAAGGCGAGGCCGGCGTCCAGACCCGTCCAGCACGCGGGGTCGGCCCCGTGGTGGGAGGTCAGCTCCGCCGCGATGCCGGCGCGCGTGCCGGCGTGCAGCCGCAGTGTGGCCAGTGTCTGCCGGCACTCCTCGGCGAAGGCGTCGAAGCCGGCCCGGTCCTCGGGCTCGGCGAGCGCGCGCAGCGCGTCCAGTACGTCGGCGTACGACGTCAGCTCGGCGCCGTCCGACGCGCGGCTCAGGAGCGGCAGCCGCGCGGCGTACGCGCACTGGAAACCGTCCTCGGCGACGGGCAGCAGCAGCGCGTCGTGCCCGGCGGCGCGCCGCAGCCAGGGGCCGTCCGGGCGGTGGACGAGGGTGCTCCGGGAGCGCAGCCCGACGACGTCCTCGCGCAGGAGGGCGCTCAGCACCCGGGTGAGCAGCCCGGCCGCGCAGGCGTCCGGCGGGGGCGGCGGTACGGTCACGCCTGGATCTCCCAGCGGCAGGCGGCCAGGAAATCGGCCGCCACACGGTCCACGCTCTCCTGGTCGGCGCCGGTGGCCCGCAGGACGCCCAGGTAGTCCCGGTTGGTGCGGTACAGCTCGTGCCGCTCGCCCACGGCCCGCAGCGGACGGTACGTCAGACGCACACCGTCCACGGTGAGGTCAGCGGCGGCCGGTGCTTCGGTCAGGGTTCCGGCCCGGTCGGCACACGGGTACTCCACGAGGGCGGCACCGTCGCGGCGGGCACCCAGGCCGGCAGGGAGCGGTTCGCCCAGGTGTGTTCCGATGACGAGCTCGAACAGCGGAATGCCGAGGAGCCGGGCGAGCAGCAGGTCGCACTGATCGCCGATGTTCCGGTAGTTGACCTCGATGATCCGCGCCCGGCCCTCGTGCACCACGAATTCGGTGTGACAGGCACCGAACCCGACGCCCAGCGCGTCGAGTTGCCCGAGGACCTGCGTCACGACCGGCTCGGGGTGGACCGGGACGAAGGTGAGGCGTTCCTCGACGAAGTGCGGCGGCGGCGACAGCTCGGTGCGGAAGCCGCCCAGGACATGGCGGACCCGGCCGTCCCCCAGGGTCTCCAGCGTGTGCAGCTCGCCGGGGAGGTACTCCTCGACCACCAGCGTGGTGCCGGGGCGGCGCTCCAGGATCTCCTTGGCGCGGGTCACCAGGTCCTCGGGCCCGTCGACGAGGACCACGTCCTCGCTGGCCACGCCCTCCCGGGGCTTGACGACACACGGGTAGGGCGCGTCGAGCGGGGCCGGTTCGGCGAGTTCGGCCGACCAGACGGTGTCCACCCCGGCGGCGGCCAGCCGGCGGCGCATCTCCGCCTTGTCCTTGCAGCGCAGGGCGGCGCGCCAGTCCTTGCCCGGCAGGCCGAAGTAGGCGGCGGCGAGGGCGGCCTGGGTCTGGAGGTGGTCGCTGTTGGTGAAGACCGCGTCGGGACGGTGACGGCCCGACATGCACGCCACGACGGCCCGGAAGTCCCGCACGTCACACTCCAGAACCTCGATGTCCGGGCAGGTTCTCCGGTGCGCGCCGGGCTGGTCGGTGAGCATGGTGACGTCCAGGCCCAGCCGGGCGGCGGCGGGCAGGAAACCCTCGGTGACGGAGTCGGTCGGGTTGAGGGCGAGAAGGTACAGGCGCATGGCGGTCTTCCAGGAGTGGCGGGGTCGGCGGCCGCTCGGTCAAGGCGCGGGCGGCGTGCCGCGGGACCCCTGTGACATGGACGGCCCTTGATCTGCGGACATCCATGAGGACGCCGACGATCTTGTACCTTAGGTTAGCCTTGCCTATCCAACCACGGGTTGCAACTGCCCGTAGGAGTGATCGATGCGCACTGTCCTGGAGTCACCGCCGGCCCTCGCCTCCGTCCTCGCCGCCGCCTACCGGCGGTTGACCGGCGTCTGTGAGGCACTGGACGTCGAGGTCGCGGACCCCTGGGCGGCTGCCGGTCAACACACCCTTTCGGGCGCGGAACTGACCTCGGATCAGCGATCCCTCGACGCCTTCGTGGACGTCGAGGCGACCCGCATCCGCACACGCCACGGCCACACCCCGCGCCCCCACGTCGCCGCCTCACGCGCCCTGCACGACTACGCCTGGTCGATCGCCCTGCTGATGAGCGGCGTGTGGTACCTGGAGCGCCGCGTGCCCCGCGTGCGCCCCCAGTCGGTGCGCCTGGACCTCGCGGCCGGGACGTACACGGTCACGCCCGAGCCCCGCGTGGCCTGTCTGCCCGGCGACCCCGTCGCCGCGCTGCCCGGGGCCGTGACCGTGGCGGACGAGGAGGCCCTGCGGGCCGAACTGCGCGCCGCGGTCGCCGACCACATGCGCCCGCTGCTCACCGCCCTCGGACCCGCCGTACGCCGCGGCCCGCGCGCCCTGTGGGGCATGGTCGGCGACGATCTCGTCTCCGGGATCTGGTACCTGGGCCGCACCCTCGGCCGCGAGGACGACGCCGTGCGCGCCGCCACCGCCCTGCTCCCCGAACCCGTCAGCCCCTACCCCGCCGGAGCGGACTTCCGCGTCCTGACCGGCGCCGACGGCCGCCACCACCCGACCCGCACCCGCACGGGCTGCTGCCTCTACTACGCCATCCGCCCCGACGAGGCCTGCGCCACCTGCCCCCGCACCTGCGACGCCGAACGACTGCGCCGGCTCGAATCCTGACCGGCCGTCAGCCTCCTGCGTCCACTCCGCGCCAGAACGCGTCGACCCGGGCGTTGAACACGTCCGGCACCTCCTGGAAGGGCTGATGGGCCTCCCCGGGCAGTACCTCGAACTCGGCGTCCGGGATGCTGTCCGCGACCACGCGGCCGAGGCGCGGCGGCGTGGCGAGGTCGAGTTCGCCGGCGAGGACGAGGGTCGGCGCGGTGATCCGGCCGAGACGGTCGAGCGTGTCGTGCCCGGTGAACGCCGCGAGCTGGCGCTGGAAGTCCTCGACGGACTGCGGGTGTTCAAAAGCGAGCGTCTCCTCCACGAACTGGTCGACCATGCCGTCGGCGTGGGCGCGAGGTGTGTAGATCCACAGGAAGAACGCCTCCAGCATGGCCCGCTCGTCCGGGGCGCGCTCCACCATCCAGTGCCAGAAGCGCGTCATGGCGAGGAAGTAGGCGTCCGGGCGAGCCACCGTGCTCATGAGCACCAGGCTGCGGACCACGTCAGGATGCCGGAGCGCCAGCTCCTGCGCGATGAAGCTGCCCCCGGAGAAACCGGCGACATGGGCGGCCGGTACCCGGAGCGCCCGGAGCAGAGCCGCGGCGTCGTCGGCCATCCGCGGCACGGAGAGCGGCTCCTCGGGAAGCGGCGTACGCCCGGCTCCACGGTTGTCGAAGGCCGTGAGCCGGTAGCGGTCCGCGAGCCCGTCGAGCTGCGCCTGCCATGCTTCGACGGGGTCTCCCAGCCCCGCGATGAGCAGGACGTCGGGTCCCTGACCTCGTCGTTCGACCCACAGCTCCACACCGTCGGCGTTGATCATCTGCCCCATGATCGGCCTCCTGGAACGGGGATCCGTGGTCGTCACCCCTGCGCCGGCGCGATGTTCTGGTTGGCGTGGAACAGGTTGTCCGGGTCGTACGTCCGCTTGACCCGGGCGAGCCTGTCGTAGTGGTCACGGTAGGTCGCACGGACCCGTTCCTGGCCCTCCCCCGTGCCCATGAAGTTCACGTACGAGCCGCCCATGGAGTACGGGTGCAGCTCCTCCTGGTAGCCGACGCACCACTGCCTGATGATCCCGGCGTTGGCCGGATCGGGATCGACACCTGCGAAGACGCCGGACCAGACGGCGTCCCGGTAGCTCCACGCGGTGTCGTCCGGGCCCACCCGGTGGGCGGCTCCGTCAACCGGATAGAGGTGCATCAGCGAGAGCTGCGTCGGATTGTTCTCGCCGTACTCGAGGTGGATGTCCAGGGCGGCGTCGGGGATGTGGTCGAAGAAGTCGCCGCGCCAGTACCACTGGTAGCCGGTCGGGATCAGTTCGTCGAACATGCTCTGCAGCGCGACGTAGGGTATCTGTGCCGCGAAGTGGAAGGCCGGCGAGCCGGGCTCCTGGACCACGGAGAGAGCCTCGTCGAGCCGGTCCGGATCGCCGGTGTGGCACCACACGATGCCGCACACCTTCTGCCTGTGGATCTCCTCGGGGAAGGGCGGTCCGGGCGGGACGACGAAGACGGTGAAGAACCCGTACACGTCCTCCGGCGCCCGGGGGAGGAACTCGCGGTACCACCCCAGCACTTCGCGGGTGTGCTCGACCGGCCAGACGGTCACCCCCGCCCCGACCGTGTCCACCGGGTGCAGCCGGTAGGTGAGGGACGTCGTGATGCCGAAGTTGCCGCCGCCACCACGCAACGCCCAGAACAGGTCCGGGTGTTCGGTGGCGTTCGCGGTGACGAAGCTGCCGTCGGCCAGCACGACGTCCGCGCTGATCAGGTTGTCCGCGGTCAGGCCGTACTTGCGGGTGAGGTAACCGTGTCCGCCGCCGAGGGTCAGGCCTGCGACGCCCGTCATGGAGATGATGCCCGTGGGAGTGGCGAGGCCGAAAGCGTGCGTGGCGTGGTCCAGGTCGCCGAGCTGGCTGCCCCCGCCGGCCTGGGCGGTCTTCGCGGCCGGGTCGACGCGCACCCCGCGCATCGGCGAGAGGTCGATGGTCACGCCGTCGTCCACCAGGCACAGGCCCGGGCCGCTGTGCCCGCCGCCCCGTACGGCGAGTTCCAGACCGTGATCGCGAACGAAGGTCACCGCGGCCATGACGTCCGCGGCGTCCGCGCACCGCACGATGGCGGCGGGGCGCTTGTCGATCATCGCGTTGTAGATCTTGCGGGCCTGGTCGTACTCGGCGTCCCGCGGGCCTGTGACCGGCCCCCGCAATGTCGTCCGCATGTCCTCCAGGGTGGCGCTGTCCATGACGATCTCCTCGGGGCCCGACCGTGCTGACATGACCAGCCTCCCGCCGACGGCCGAGCCACGCATGTCCGGCGGCGTACCGCTCGCGGGCGCGACCATGCTGGTGGGCGCGAGTACGGCGACTGCCTCGTCGCCGGAAAAGGAGAAGCCCGTGCCCGACCCCGGCCGCGTCCGTCTCTTCACCACGACGCTCGGCGCCGCCGGCGCCCCCGCCGTGCTGCTGGTGCACGGCTGGGGCGGGGACGGCCGTGAGTGGGACACGGCCGCTCGGAGGTGCCGGACGAGGGCAACACACCCGCCGAGACGGCGGACGATCTGGCCGCGCTGCTCGGCACCCCCGGCCCCGCCGGAGCCAACGCCCTCGACTCGGCGGAATCCACGGCCCCGTAGCGATTGCCGCCGATCAGCGCGTCACGCCGCCCGCACCGCCGCCGTCCGCCGCGCCCCCCACCGCCGGGCCCGGTACGTCCCGGCCAGCCGGCACACCGCGTAGACGCCGAACGAGATCGTCGTGACGTAGGGGCTGATGGGCACGCTGCTGCCCAGCGCGAGCAGGATGCCGCCCTCGATCGAGGCCACGGCGAACAGCACGCTCAGCACGGGCAGCAGCACCGGCGACGCGGTGACGCGGGCGGCGGCCGCGGCCGGGGTGACGACCAGCGTGAGCACCAGCAGCGCGCCGACGACCTGCACCGACAGGGCGACCGCGAGCCCGAGCACCAGCATGAACGCGAAGGACAGGGCACGCACCGGCACCCCGCGTGCCTGAGCCACATCCGGGTCCGTGCTGGCGAAGGCCAGCGGACGCCACATGACCGCCAGAGCGATCAGAACCAGCACGGACGTGCCGAGCAGCCACGACATCTGCGGGGTGTCCACGGCGACGATCTGTCCGGTGAGCAGGCCGAACTTGTTGGCCGCCCGGCCCTTGTAGAGGGCGAGGAAGAGCACGCCGAGGCCCAGCCCGAACGGCATGATGATGCCGATCACCGAATTGCGGTCCCGGGCCCGTGTCCCCAGCACCCCGATGGCGCCGGCCGCGAGGAGCGAACCGGCGATCGAGCCCGCCACGATGTTCACACCCAGCAGCAGGGCGGCCGACGCGCCCGCGAAGGACAGTTCGCTGATGCCGTGCACCGCGAACGGCAGGTCCCGCATCAGGACGAAGACCCCGGCCAGCCCGCCCACGAGACCGAGGGCCACGCCGGCGATGAGGGAGTTGCGGACCAGGGCCAGCAGCTCGCCGTAGTCGGTGAAGTCGAAGATCTGCTGCCAGACCCCGTCGGCGAGCGTCATGCGCGCACTCCGTCCGTCTCGTGAACCTGCCCCGGATGGTGCGGCGCGGCGGGCTCGTCGGGGGCCCCGGCGACGACGACCCGGCCCCGCACCCGCACCACGTCGACCTGCGTGCCGTAGAGCCGGGACAGCGACTCGGAGGTCAGCACCTCGTCCGGGGTGCCGACCCGGTGGCCGCCGGGGGCCAGGTACAGCACCCGGTCGACCATCCCCAGCACCGGGTTGATCTCGTGGGTCACGAAGACGACCGCCGTGCCGTGGGACCGGCGCCGGGCGTCGATCAGCCCGGTGACGGCCCGCTGGTGGTTCAGGTCGAGTGACAGCAGCGGTTCGTCGCACAGCAGGATGCTCGGGTCGGTCGCCAGGGCCTGCCCGATGCGCACGCGTTGCCGTTCACCGCCGGACAGCATCCCGAGCGGGACGTCGGCGTAGGCCGCGGCCCCGACCGACTCGAGGATCTCGTCCACCCGGCGGCGGACCGCGCCGGTGCGCAGGCGCGGCCCGAAGCGGTGCCCGTCGATGCCGAACCGCACGAGGTCCCGGGCGCGCAGCAGGGCCTGCGCGGACAGCGCCGCCTGCTGCGGGACGTAGCCGATGTGCCGGGCGGCCTCGCGAGCGGGCCGGCCGAGGACGGTCAGCGTCCCGGCGGACAGCGGCCGACGGCCGAGCAGCGCCCGTACGAAGCTGGTCTTGCCCGCTCCGTTCGGCCCCAGCACGGCCAGGAACTCCCCGGACCGTACGTCGAGGTCGAGGCCGCTCCACACCGTGCGGTCGCCGTACGACAGGGCCGCGCCGCGCAGACCGACGACAGGAGTGCCGTCCTGCCCGGACACCGGGGTCACTTGGCCAGCGCGCTCGCGAGCGCGTCGACGTTGGCGGTCATCCAGCCGAGGTAGTCCTCGCCCTTCGGCAGGGTCTCGGTGACGGGCACGACGGGGATGCCGGCCGCCTTGGCCGCCGCCTCGGACTTCTCGGTCTGCGGGCCGGAGGTCTGCTCGTTGTAGACGAGCACCTCGACCTTCCTGCCGCCGAACAGGGCCAGACTCTCCTGGAGGACCCGGGGTGAGACGTCGTCGCCCTCCTCGATCGCCTCGCTGAACGCCGCGGGTGTCCTGTTCACCAGGCCGCTCGCCTCGGTCATGTACAGCGGCACGGGCTCGGTGATCGCCACCGCCTCACCGCCGTGCTCCTTCTTGATCCGTGCCTCCTTCGCCTCCAAGGGCGTGAGCTCGGCCTTGAAGGCGGTGGCGTTCTTCCTGAAGGCGGCCGCGTCGGCGGGGTCGGCCTTGGCGAGGGCCGCGGATATGCGGTCGGCGACGCGGGCGACGGTGGGGAAGTCGTACCAGACGTGCTCATTCAGCTCGCCGCCCTTCGGCGCCGTTTTGCCGGAGACCCGCACCGCGTTGATCACCTGGGCGGAGTCGTTGTGGCCGCTCTTCAGCATCCGGTCGACGAAGTCGTCGTAGCCGCCGCCGTTCTCGACGACGACCTTCGCCTTGGACAGGGCCAGCTGGTTCTGCGTGTCGGCCTCGTAGGAGTGCGGGTCCTGGTCGGGGTCGCTGATGACCGAGGTGACGTCGACCTTGTCGGCGCCGATGCTCCGCACGATGTCGCCGTAGACGTTCGTGGAGGCGACCACGGGCACCTTCGCCGGGGCGCTCTCGGCGTCGGCGGAGTCCGACGAGCTGCCGCAGCCCGCGAGGAGGGCCAGTGACGCGCCGGTCAGCAGCGCCAGGCGGCGGGACGTGGACAGGGGCATGGCTCCTCCATGACGGATGTGCGGACGGGATGTCAGGCAGGCGCCACGCTAGATGGCAATGAATGTCAAGAGCGGGTTCTGGCCGAAGTCATGTGAAAACCATTGCCAGTTGTTGACCGGGATCGACTGGACTGTTGGTCCAAGCCTTGGACGTGTAGTCTAAAGGCATGCGAGAGACTCTGGCAGCGGAACGGGACGCGATCCTCGCCGCGCTGACACCGGTCGTCGACGGGATCGCCGCGACCTTCGGACCGGTCTGCGAAGTCGTACTGCACGACTACCGGAACCCGGAGAAGTCGGTCGTCGCCGTGGCCGGATCGGTGACCGGGCGGACGGTGGGCGGCGCGATGAGCGAGATCGGGATGCGCGTCCTCGCCGACGGGGACGAGGCGGCCGACGAACTGAACTACGTCACCCGCACCCGGAACGGGACGCTGGTGAAGTCCTCCACGATGGTGCTCCGGGACTCCACCGGAGCCGTGTTCGGCGCGCTCTGCGTCAACGTGGACGTAGGCGCCGTCAGCCAGGTCCACGGCCTGCTCGGCGCCCTCGCCGGACTCGGTGCGGCCCCCGCCGAGCTGCCGACCACCACCTTCGGCAACGACATCGACTCCGTGGTCGACGCCCTCGTGGACGCCCACCAGTCGAAACAGCGGGGCAGCTGGGCGGAGCTCGACCGCGCGGAGCGCCTGGAGCTGTTCGGCGGCCTGGACACGCGCGGTGTCTTCGCCGTGCGCGGCGCGGTCGAGCAGGTCGCCGCCCGGCTCGGCATCTCCCGCGCCTCCGCCTACAACTACCTCTCCCAGGCCCGGGCCGCGCACGGCACGGCTTCCGACACTTCCGCTGGAGGACAAGCGTGACGACCACCACCCCACCGGTCACCCTCGACGACGTCCGGGACGCCGCCGCCCGGCTCCAGGGCGTCGCCCACCGCACGCCCGTCCTGCGCTCCCGCACCCTGGACGCACTCGCCGGCGCCGAGATCCACCTCAAGTGCGAGAACTTCCAGCGCGTCGGCGCCTTCAAGTTCCGCGGCGCCTACAACGCCGCCTCCCGCCTCACCCCCGACCAGCTCTCCCGGGGCATCGCCGCCTACTCCTCCGGCAACCACGCCCAGGCCGTCGCCCTGGCCGCCCGCGAGCTCGGCACCACCGCCGTGATCGTCATGCCGGAGGACGCCCCGCCGTCCAAGCGCGCGGCCACCGCCGGCTACGGCGCCGAGATCGTCACCTACGACCGCTACACCGGCGACCGCGTCGCCATCGCCGAGGCCCTGGCCGCCGAGCGGGGTCTCGCCGTCATCCCGCCGTACGAGCATCCGCACATCATGGCCGGGCAGGGCACGGCCGCACTGGAACTCCTCGAAGAAGTGGGGGAGCTGGGGGCGCTGCTGACACCGGTCGGTGGCGGCGGGCTCATGGCCGGCAGTGCCACGGTGGCCAAGGGACTGCACCCGGACATCCGGATGATCGGCGTCGAACCGGAGGCCGGGGACGACACCAAGCGCTCACTGGAGGCGGGCCGGCGCGTCAGCATCCCGGTGCCGCACACCATCGCCGACGGGCAGGCCCTGCACACACCCGGCGAACTCACCTTCTCCGTCAACCGGCGGCTCGTCGACGACGTCGTCCTGGTCACCGACGACGAGATCCGGGACGCGATGCGGTTCGCCTTCGAACGCCTGAAGATCGTCGTCGAGCCGAGCGGCGCCACCCCGCTGGCCGCCCTGCTCACCGGCCGCGCCGGTCCTCTTCCGCGCCGCGTCGGCGTCATCGTCTCCGGCGGCAACATCGACGCCGAGCGCTTCGCCCGGCTCTGCGGCGCCGGCAGCCGCTGAATGGCGCGGCCCCCTCGACGGACGGACGATGGAAGCACACCCCTCACGGAGGAGGAGCGTCATGCTTGAGGTGAAGACGATCGACAAGCCGGACGAGCGGCGCGACTACCCCCGAGGCCATCTGGAAGCCGTCCACATGACGGGTCTGGACTTCGCCGTGGCCACGTTCGAACCAGGCTGGCGCTGGTCCGAGTCCGTGGCTCCGATCGCCGGGACGGACAGCTGTCAGATCCACCACAACGGCTATGTCGTCTCGGGCCGTATGCGCATCCGCATGGACGACGGAGCGGAAAGCGAAGTGGGACCCGGCGACGTGTTCGTCTGCCCGCCCGGCCACGACGCCTGGGTCGTCGGCGACGAGCAGTGCGTGGTCCACGACTTCGCGGGCAGCATGGCCAAGGAGTACGCCAAGAAGCACTAGCCTCGCCGTCCTTCGTACGGGCCCGCCTGATCACACCGGCAGCAGCCGCCCCACCAGGGCGCTCAGCTGCCGGGCCGTGCGGCACTCGTGCATCTCGACCAGCTCGGCGTAGGCGGGCGCGGCGGAATCGCCCGTGCCCCAGCGTGAGCGCTGTTCGGGGTTCAGCCAGTAGACGCGGCGGGCCCGTTCGGTGATCTGCCGTACGGCCGGCGGGTTCGGGTCGCTCATGTTCGTGCGGGCGTCACCGAGGACGAACACGGTCGTGCGCGGACCGACCGCGTCACCGTAGCGCTCCGCGAACTCGCCCAGCGCCATGCCGTAATCACTGCTGCCGTGCCAGCCCGTGAGCGTGGCCTCCGCCTGGATACGGGCACTGAGCCCCTCCGGGTCCGCGGTGCCGTGCCGCAGGAGTCCGGTCACCTCGTCGATCCGGTTGACGAAGGCGAACACCCGCACCTTGCTGAACTGGTCGTGCAGCGCCTGCACCAGCAGCATCGTGAAGTCCGAGAAGCCCGACACCGACCCCGACACATCGCACAGCAGCACCAGTTCGGGGCGGACGGGACGCCGCCTGCGCAGCACCGGCTTCATCGGCACGCCGCCCGTCGACAGCGAACCGCGCAGGGTCCGCCGCAGGTCGATCGCGCCCCGGGAGGCGCGGCGGCGCCGGGCCGCGAGCCGGGTCGCGAGCTTGCGGGCGAGCGGCTGCACGGTCCGGCGCAGCTCGGCCAGCCGGGCCTTCCCGGCGAACAGGAAGTCGACCTGGTCGGCGGTCGGGGCCACCGCCCGCCGGGCGATCTCGTCCCGGCCGCGCCGCTCGGCGACCCGGCGCCGCGCCTCCGCCGCCACCAGCGCGCGGAAGGTCTCGATACGCCGCCGGATCTCGTCCTCCAGCAGCCGGTCCGCGAACCTCTCACTCCCGCCCCGGCCGCGCACGTCGTCGCGGACCCGGGCCAGCAGGGTCTGCGGGCGCAGCCGTTCCAGCGTCTGGTACGACGACCAGCCGTCCGACTCCGGCGCGGAACCGTAGCCGCCGAAACCGTCGACCGCCTCGACCGCCAGCCGGCCCAGCAGCGCCCGGTCGTCGGCGGCCAGTGCGGCCGCCAGCCGGTCGCGCAGATGCTCCCGGCCCGCGGCCCGCTGCTCCGGGCCGCCGACGCCGCGTGGGAAGTACAGGTCGAAGACCGGGTCGAACACCTGCCGTTGGCCGGTGCCGTGCAGCAGAGTCGCCGCGAGTCCTTCGCGCAGCAGCTCCCGGTCCGCGAGGCCGAGTGCCTCGACCGCCCGCGCCGCGTCGACCGTCTCGCCGGTGCCGATCCGGACGCCGTGCGCGCGCAGCGCCCCGACCAGGGACGTCAGCCGCTCCGCGACGCCCGCCGACGTGGTCACAGGGCGTCCAGGTCGAGCTTGGCGGTCGCCTTGAGCACGTCGTCCTGGTGCTTGAGGAGCACGCCGAGGGTGGCCCGCACGACCGTCTCGTCCAGGGAGTCCGCGCCCAGTGCGAGCAGCGTGCGCGCCCAGTCGATGGTCTCGGCGACCGACGGCACCTTGCGCAGGTCCATCGCCCGCAGCGCGCCCACGACCCGGACGACGGAGCGGGCCAGCGCCTCGTCGAGCCCCGGCACCTTCAGCCGTACGATGCGGCGCTCCAGCTCCTCCTCGGGGAAGCCGATGTGGAGGAAGAGGCAGCGGCGGCGCAGCGCCTCGGACAGCTCCCGGCTCGCGTTGGAGGTGAGGACGACGAAGGGGCGGCGCGTCGCGGTGATGGTGCCCAGCTCGGGCACGGTCACCTGGAAGTCGCTGAGCACCTCCAGGAGCAGGCCCTCCACCTCGACGTCCGCCTTGTCGGTCTCGTCGATCAGCAGCACCTTCGGGTCGTCGCCCCGGATGGCGGTCAGCAGCGGCCGTGTGAGCAGGAACTCCTCGCTGAAGATGTCCGTGCGCGCCTCGTCCCACGTCTCGTCGCGGCCCGCGCTGATGCGCAGGAGCTGCTTGGCGTGGTTCCACTCGTACAGCGCCCGGGACTCGTCGACCCCCTCGTAACACTGCAGGCGCACCAGTCGCGCCCCCGCCACCTCGGCCACGGCCTTGGCGAGCTCCGTCTTGCCGACGCCTGCCGGCCCCTCCACCAGCAGCGGCTTGCCCAGCCGGTCGGCGAGGAAGACGGTCGTGGCGACGGCGGGCGAGGCGAGATAGCCGGTCCCGGCCAGACGTGCGGAGACGTCGTCGACGGATGTGAACAACGGGGGCCTCCCAGGTCGGCGGCGACAGCGGGCGGACGAGAGTACCTATCTAAGCGCTTGTTCAGCGAAGCTGTCACGGGGGTCGGCCGCCGAAGCGGCCGGCCCCCGCGTGTCGTCGATCACGCCGCCGACGCCACCGCCCGCACCGCGGGAGTGCGCAGCACCCGCCGGGCCGTGGCCAGGGCCGTCCCCAGCGTCACCGCCGCCGCGACCGCCACGACCGCGAGCCACACGCCGAATGCCTGGTCCGGCAGCACCGCGTCGGTGCGCACCACGGTGAACGGGACGATCCCCGCCAGCGCCGCCAGCGTGCCGAAGCACACGCCGGTGACCGTCAGGACCAGCCCCTCGGCCCCGACCACACCCAGCACCTGACCGGGGGTGGCCCCGGCGAGGCGCTGCTGCCCGAACTCCCGCTCCCGGTACGTGGTCGCCGCGTACAGGGAGTTGACCAGCATCACGCAGACGAAGACCACGATGATGCCGACGACCGTGAAGTTGAGCGTCTCCAGGTTCTTCGCGTCGACCGACTTCACGGCCCCCGAGGCCGCGACGGCGTCGCTCTCCACGGCCTGCATGGTCAGCGTCGCCGTGGCGACGGCGGTGAACAGGATCAGCGACATCAGGATTCCGGCGAGCTGCCCGGCCCGCTCGCGCAGATTGCGCACCGCCAGCCAGCCGCTCGCGCCGCCGAGCGGCAGCCGGTCCAGCACACCCGCCAGCAGCCGCGGCGCCATCAGCGCGCACCCGACCGACAGCAGGATCGCCCCGTACGCCGGCGGCGCCATCAGCGCCGCGTCCGTCGCCGAGAACACGAACGTCGAGGTCACCGACACGGCACCGGCCACCAGAGCCGCGTAGGCGAGAACCGTCCGCGCCCGGCCCCGACGCCGGCTCCCGCCCGTCGCACGCCGCACGGCGAGGATCGCGGCACCCGCGGCGGCGAGCAGCGTGATGCCGGCACCGGACTGCAACGCCACCGGGCCGAAGGAGTGGTCGACGGACCGGGCGACCTGACCGCTGTCCCGGAACACGTCGAGCAGCGCCCGGCCGCCGAGCATCGCCGGTCCGACCGCCAGGGCCGCGCCCACCAGGGCCACGGCCACCGCCTCACCCACCACCATCCGCTTGATCTGCGCCGGAGTCGCCCCCGAACAGCGCAACAGCTCCATCTCGGCGGCCCGCTGGCGCACGTTCACCGTCAGCGTCGAGGCGATCGCGAAGAACACCAGCAGGGTGCCGTAGCCGCCGACCACACCCGCAGCGGTGGACAAGGTCTCCGAGCTCGTCGGGTCCACGCCCGGCTGCCCGGCCGTGTCGTGCATCGAGTTGAACGTCATGATGATCACCGCGCCCAGGAACGCGGACAGCAGGGTCGCCAGGAACCGTCCGGGCCGCTGCCGTATCGACCGCATCGCGAGAACGAACACGGCTCACACCCCCGCCGGCACGTCGTCGCCCAGGTGCGCCAGCCGCTCGGCGACCGCGTCCGCCGTCGGGTCGTCCATGCGGCCCGCCAGCCGGCCGTCCGCGAGGAACAGCACGCTGTCGGCGTACGAGGCGGCGACCGGGTCGTGCGTCACCATGACCACCGTCCGGCCGTGCTTTCGTACCGCCTCCCGGAGCAGCCGCAGCACGTCCCGCGCACTGCGCGTGTCCAGCGCGCCCGTCGGCTCGTCCGCGAAGATCACCCGTGGCTCGGTGACCAGCGCCCGGGCGATGGCGACGCGCTGACGCTGACCGCCCGACAACTGGTCCGGTCGATGCCCGAGCCGGTCGCCCAGCCCCACGGACGCCAGCACCTCCCGGACCCGCCGCCGGTCCACGCGCCGCCCCGCCAGCTTCAGCGGCAGCACCGTGTTCTGCGCGACGGTCAGCGTCTCCAGCAGGTTGTACTGCTGGAACACGAACCCGATCCGCCCGCGCCGGAATTTCGTCAGCTCGGCCTCGTCGCCGCCGGTCAGCTCGGTGCCGTCGACCCGCACGATCCCGCTGTCGGGCCGGTCCAGCCCTGCCGCGCACTGCAACAGCGTCGACTTGCCGGAGCCGGACGGCCCCATCACCGCCGTGAACGTGCCACGCCCCAGACCGAGCGTCACAGCGTCCAGGGCGGTCACGGCACTGTCGGCGCTCCCGTAGGTCTTGGTGACCTTGACCAGCCGCAGCGCCTCGGCGGCGGGTCCCGGGTCCTGGTCCTGTCGTGAGCCGGTGCGCAGCATCGCCGTCCCCCTTCGTCCTTCGTCCGGCACGCCCTGTGCCTCGCCGACGACGCTACGGAGAAGGCGAGGCGGCCACACTGGCCGCAGAACCCGTATCGCGGGTGTACTCAGCGACACCCCGCGACTCGGGACACGGCATGCGGGGCTCCGACCAGGCCTCGGCGACGAGTCAGGCGTCCCCCACCAGGATCACCTCCAGCGTGCGCGGACCGTGCACGCCCTCGACCCGGTCCAGCTCGATGTCACTGGTCGCCGACGGCCCGGAGATCCACGTCAACGGACGTGCCGGGTCGAGGCGTTCGAGACCCTGCGGCACGGACGACACGACCTGCTCGGGGACGCGCACCACACAGACGTGGTGGTCGGGGACGAGCGTGATCCGGCGCCGCCCCTGGTCGGGCGAGCCGTCCAGCACGATCGTCCCGGTCTCCGCGATCGCGACCGAACAGGCCGTCACGACGCTGTCCACCCGGTCGAGTTCGTGCGGCGTGCTCTCCGCCCGGTCCGTCACCCGCGTCACACCGGTCTGCGAGAGCCACCCCTCGTCCAGCCCGGACGGCACGAGCACCGAAGCCGACCCCCGCTTCTCCAGCAGCCCAGCGATCAGCCCGGCCAGCCCCTCGGCGTCCGTACGGTGCACGATCGCCCGGTAGTCCGCCAGATTCTCGGCGAGCAGTTCGACGGTCTGCTCGACACTCCTGTCCCCGTGCTCACACGCGTAGTCGCGCGAAACCGCCTGCTCGTACGACGGGTCGTCCCGCGGTACGTCCACAAGCGCGCGCCGCACCCGCCCGAGAATCCGCTCCCTGCTGTTCACCTGGCACCGTCCTTCCCGCCGCGCGTCCGCTGCCACCAGTCCCGGAACGGCTCGGCGGGCACCGGCGGCAGATCCCGGGTTCCGCTCCAGGCCCGCCCGGGCCCGGGCAGCGTCCGGGGATGGAAGCGCCGGGTCCGGGAGGCGGCCCGCTGGCCGGTGCGCAGCGCGCCCGGGTGCGTGAACGCCCAGCGGGCCGCGCGCATCGCCGCCCGCTCGGCGGCATGCCCCTTCGCTGGCCGCAGCACCACCCTGTTGCCCTCGCGGGTGACCTCCCCGCCCTCCACGACCCGTTCCCGCAGATGCACCAGCACCTCGGGGATGTCGATGGCGACCGGGCACACCTCGTAGCACGCGCCGCACAGCGAGGACGCGTACGGCAGCGAGGCGTCGATCTCACTGCCCGTGCCCCGCAGTTGGGGACTGAGGATCGCGCCGATCGGCCCCGGGTACACCGAGCCGTAGGCGTGGCCTCCGGCCCGCTCGTACACCGGGCACACGTTGAGGCACGCCGAGCAGCGGATGCAGCGCAGCGCCTGCCGGCCGACCTCGTCGGCGAGGGTGTCGGTGCGGCCGTTGTCCAGCAGCACCAGGTGGAAGGTGCTCGGCCCGTCCCCGTCGGTCGTGCCGGTCCACGTCGACGTGTACGGGTTCATGCGCTCCGCCGTCGACGAGCGGGGGAGGGTCTGGAGGAACACCTCCAGGTCCCGCCACGTCGGCACGATCTTCTCGATGCCGACGACCGAGATCAGCGTCTCGGGCAGCGTCAGGCACATCCGGCCGTTGCCCTCCGACTCCACGACCACCAGCGTGCCCGTCTCGGCGACCATGAAGTTGGCCCCGGAGATGCCGACCTTGGCGCGCAGGAACTTCTCCCGCAGGTGCAGCCTGGCCGCCTCGGCGAGTTCGGCGGGCGTGTCGGTGAGGCCCTCGGGGGCCGGGCGGCCCCACTCGCTCATCTCCCGGGAGAAGATGTCGCGGATCTCGCCGCGGTTGCGGTGGATGGCCGGGACGAGGATGTGCGAGGGGCGGTCCTTGCCCAACTGCACGATCAGCTCGGCGAGATCCGTCTCGTAGGCGCGGATGCCCTCGGCCTCCAGCGCCTCGTTGAGCCCGATCTCCTGTGTGGCCATCGACTTGACCTTGACGACCTCCGACTCGCCGGTCATCTTCACGAGCTGGGTGACGATCTCGTTGGCCTCGGCCGCGTCGGCGGCCCAGTGGACGATGCCGCCGGCCGCCGTGACCGCCTCCTCCAACTGCTCCAGATAGCGGTCGAGATGGCGCAGTGTGTGGTCCTTGATGCGCTTGCCCGCCTCGCGCAGCTCGGCCCAGTCGGACACCTCCGTCACGGCCTTGGCCCGCTTGGCGCGGATGGTGTGCGTGGCGTGCCGCAGATTGCCGCGCAGGGTCGTGTTGCCCACGGCCTCCCGCGCGGCCTCCGGAAACGCCGGCATCCCGACGAACGTCCCGCTCATACGGCAGGTTCCTCCTCCGTGCTCGCCAGGATCTCCGCGATGTGCACCGGCCGCATGCCGGTCCGCAGCCGGGTCATCGTCCCGCCGATGTGCATCAGGCAGGAGTTGTCGGCCGCGCACAGCACCTCGGCGCCCGTCGACTCGGCGTTGCGCACCTTGTCGGTGCCCATGGCCGCCGAGACGTCGGCGTTCTTCAGGGCGAAGGTGCCGCCGAACCCGCAGCACTCGTCGGCCCCCGGCAGCTCGGCCAGCTCCAGCCCCTTCACGGCCTGGAGCAGCCGCCGCGGCCGGTCGCCGAGGCCCAGCCCGCGCAGGCCGTGACAGGTCGGGTGGTACGTCACCTTGTGCGGGTAGTACGCCCCGACGTCCGTCACGCCCAGCACGTCCACGAGGAACTCGGTGAGCTCGTAGGTCTTCGGCACCACCGGCGCCAGCGTGGCCGCGAGGGTGTCCCCGCGCCCCTCGGCCCGGGCCCGCTCGCCCATCCGCGGATACAGCTCCCGCACCATCGCCCCGCACGACCCGGACGGCGTCACGATCGCCTCGTACTCGCCGAAGACATCGGAGAAGTGCCGGGCGAGCGGTTCGGCCTCGTGACGGTATCCGGTGTTGTAGTGCGCCTGGCCGCAGCAGGTCTGCGCCATCGGGAAGTCGACGTCGACGCCCAGTCTGGTCAGCAGTTTCACCACGGCGCGCCCGGTGTCCGGATACAGCGTGTCGTTGACGCAGGTCAGGAACAGGGCGACACGCATCGCGGCTCCTTGTGGTCGATCATCGGATGAGTTGCAGCGTAGTGGGGGAACGGGGCCCGGGGGAGACCCCGTCAGTCCCCGGCGAGCCGGTCCTGCGCGGCGCGCCACCGCTCGGTCCCGCCGCGCGGCTCGTACCGCGTGAGCGGCTGCGTACGGACGAGCAGCCGCCGCATCCCCGCCAGGTCACCGGCCAGACCGTGGGCCCGCGCCTGCACGAGCACGTTCCCCAGGGCGGCCGCCTCCGTCGGCCCCGCCACCACCGGCAGCCCGCAGGCGTCGGCGGTCAGCTGGCACAGCAGTGCGTTGCGCGTACCGCCGCCCACCACGTGCACCACGTCCACCGGATGCCCGGCGAGCCGCTGCGCGTCCTGAACCGCCTTGCGGTGGGCGAGGGCGAGGGAGTCGAGGATGCAGCGCGTCACCTCGGCCGGCGACTCGGGCACGGGCTGCCCCGAGACCCGGCACGCCTCGGCGATCCGCTCCGGCATCCGCCCCGGCGCGAGGAACGCCGCGTCGCCCGCGTCCACCACGGACCGCAGCGCCTCCACCTTGGAGGCCTCCAGCAGCAGCGCGCCCAGGTCCGGCTCGCCCCAGGCCCGCACGCACTCCTGGAGCAGCCACAGCCCCATGATGTTGCGCAGATACCGGACCGTGCCGTCCAGCCCCAGCTCGTTGGTGAAGTTGGCCGCCCTGCTCTCCTCGGTCAGCACCGGCGCGTCCAGCTCCAGTCCGGCCAGGGACCAGGTGCCGGTGCAGATGTACGCGAACCGCTCCCGCCCGGCGGGTACGGCGGCCACCGCCGACGCGGTGTCGTGCGACCCGACCGCCGTCACGGGCACGGGCCCGGTCAGCCCGGTCTCCTCCAGCACCGCGTCCCGCAGCACACCCGCCGGATCACCGGGCCGGCGCAGCGGCGCGAACAGGCTCAGGTCGATCCCCAGCCGCGAGGCGACGTCGTACGACCAGTCACGGGTCCGGGGATCGATCAGCTGGGTCGTCGAGGCATTGGTGAGCTCGGTGCCCTGCTCACCGGTGAGCCAGTACGTCAGCAGGTCGGGGATGAGCAGCAGCCGCTCGGCGGAGGACAGCTGGGCCGAGGACCGAGCGGCCGTCAGCTGGTACAGGGTGTTGAAGGGCGCGTACTGCAACCCGGTCGCCGCGTACAGCTCCTCCGCCGGGACGGTCGCCCACACTTTCTCCGCGACCCCCTCCGTCCGGGAGTCCCGGTAGTGCACGGGATTGCCGAGCAGCGCCCCGTCCGCGTCGAGCAGCCCGTAGTCCACGGCCCAGCTGTCGATCCCGACGGAGTCGACCTGCCCGGCCGCCTTCAGCCCGTCCAGCACCCCCGCGTACAGACCCAGGACGTCCCAGCGCAGCCCCTCGGGCACCCGCACGGGCCGGTTCGGGAAGCGGTGCGCCTCGGCCAGCTCCAGGCTGTCGGGGCCGACGCGGCCGACCATGACGCGCCCGCTGGACGCGCCGAGGTCGACCGCGGCGTACGACTTCACGGCCGCGCTCACCGCAGGAAGGCGGCCGCGACGCCGGCGTCGACCGGGACGTGCAGCCCGGTGGTGTGGGTCAGGTCGCCGCCCGTGAGGGCGAAGACCGCGTTCGCGACATGCTCGGGCAGCACCTCACGCTTGAGGATGGTCCGCTGGGCGTAGAACTCGCCGAGCTTCTCCTCCTCGACCCCGTACACGGCGGCCCGCTGGGCCCCCCACCCACCGGCGAAGATCCCCGAGCCCCGCACGACACCGTCGGGGTTGACCCCGTTGACCCGGATGCCGTGCTCGCCCAGCTCGGCGGCGAGCAGCCGCACCTGGTGGGCCTGGTCTGCCTTGGTGGCCGAGTAGGCGATGTTGTTGGGCCCGGCGAACACGGCGTTCTTCGACGCGATGTAGACGATGTCGCCGCCCAGCTCCTGCGCGATCATCACCCGCGCCGCTTCCCGCGACACCAGGAAGGACCCGCGCGCCATGATGTCGTGCTGGAGGTCCCAGTCCTTCGCCGAGGTCTCCAGCAGCGGCTTGGAGATCGAGATACCGGCGTTGTTGACGACGAGATCGACACCGCCGAAGGCCAGCACGGCCGCCCGGAACGCCTCGGCGATCTGCTCCTCGGACGTCACGTCCACGGTCACGGCGACGGCCCTGTCCGGCCCGCCCAGCTCCTCGGCGACCGCGGCCGCGTTCTCGCCGTTGAGATCGGCCACGACGACACAGGCGCCCTCGGCGGCCAGCCGGTGCGCGATCGCCTTCCCGATGCCGCTGCCCGCACCCGTGACCAGCGCGACCCGCGTCGCGAGCGCCTTGGGCTTCGGCATCCGCTGGAGCTTGGCCTCCTCCAGCGCCCAGTACTCGATGCGGAACTTCTCCGACTCCTCGATGGGCGCGTACGTGGACACGGCCTCCGCCCCGCGCATCACATTGATGGCGTTGACGTAGAACTCGCCGGCCACCCGGGCGGTCTGCTTGTCCTTGCCGAAGCTGAACATGCCCACGCCCGGGACCAGCACGATCGCCGGGTCGGCGCCGCGCATGGCGGGGGAGTCCGGCTCGGCGTGCCGCTGGTAGTAGGCGGCGTACTGCTCGCGGTACTCGGCGTGCAGCTCCTTCAACCGGGCGATGGCCTCGTCGAGCGGAGCCGTCGGCGGCAGGTCGAGGACCAGCGGCCGCACCTTGGTCCGCAGGAAGTGGTCCGGGCAGGAGGTGCCCAGCGCGGCCAGCCGCGGATGCTCGGCGCTCGCCAGGAAGTGGAGAACCACCTCGGAGTCGTTGAAGTGCCCGACCTGAGGCCGGTCCTGGGACGCGAGGGCACGGACGTACGGCGCGAGCGCGGCGGCCCGCTCCCGGCGCTCCCCGGCACCCAGCGCGGCGTACCCCTCGATCACCGGCCCGAAGGGCTCCTCCTTGCCGCGCTCGGCGAGGAACTTCTCCGCGGTCCGGATGATGTGCAGCGAGTTCCGCTCGCACTCCTCGGACGTGTCACCCCAGGCGGTGATCCCATGCCCGCCCAGAACACACCCGATGGCCTGTGGGTTGGCCTCCTTCACGGCCGCGATGTCCAGCCCGAGCTGGAATCCGGGCCGCCGCCACGGCACCCACACGACACTGTCCCCGAAACACTCGGCGGTCAGCTTCTCCCCGTCGGCGGCACAGGCGAGCGCGATACCGGAGTCCGGGTGGAGGTGATCGACGTGGGCGGCCTCGACCAGCCCGTGCATGGCGGTGTCGATGGACGGCGCCGCACCGCCCTTCCCGTGCAGGCAGTAGTCGAACGCGGCGACCATCTCGTCCTCACGCTCGACACCCGGATAGACATCGACGAGCGCCCGCATCCGGTCCAGCCGGAGCACGGCGAGTCCCGCCTCCGTGAGCGTGCCGAGGTCACCTCCGGACCCCTTGACCCACATCAGCTCGACGTCACCACCGGTGACGGGGTCGGTCTCGGTGCCCTTGGCGGAGGCGTTGCCTCCCGCGTAGTTGGTGTTACGGGGATCGGAGCCGAGCCGGTGGGAACGGGCCAGGAGGGCGGCGGCTTCGGGATGGGTTGCCATGAGAGTTCCTTTTCAAAAGAGAGTGGGTGAGGTGCCCTCAGGGGCGCGGGGAACTGCGCGACCAGCCACACTCGGCCCGCACCCCGCAGACAACAGATCTCGGCAGACGCTTACGCACCCCACCCCGCCTGCTCCCCACCAACCCGCTCATCAACGATCTTCTCCGCCCACCCGGAACGGCGATACGCGGCGATGGGATCCGCGTCGAGCCCCATTTCCCCCCGCACCTCAGCAAGAAGAGGCCGGACATCGGTGTTGTACGCGTCCATCACCACGGCATTCGCCCCGAGCACGTCCCCCGACCTCTGCGCCTCACCCAGCGCCTCCCGGTCCACGAGCAGCGCCTTCGCCGTCGCCTCCTGCACATTCATCACCGACCGGATGATCGCCGGAATCTTCGCCTCGATGTTGTGGCACTGGTCGAGCATGAACGCGACCTCGGGCGAGAACCCCCCGCCACGGATCACCTCGTACATGATCCGGAACAGCTGGAAGGGGTCGGCCGCGCCCACCATGAGGTCGTCATCCGCGTAGAACCGCGAGTTGAAGTCGAACCCCCCGAGCTTCCCCTCCCGCAGCAGCGTGGCCACGATGAACTCGATGTTGGTCCCCGGCGCGTGATGCCCCGTGTCGACGACGACCTGAGCCTTCGGCCCGAGCTTCAGGCAGTGGGCGTACGCCGTGCCCCAGTCCGGCACATCGGTCGAGTAGAAGGCCGGCTCGAAGAACTTGTACTCCAGCAGCATCCGCTGCCCGTCGCCCAACCGCTCGTAGACCTCCGCGAGCCCCTCGGCGAGCCGGTCCTGCCTGGCACGGATGTCGTCCTGCCCGGGATAGTTCGTCCCGTCGGCGAACCACAGCTTCAGATCACCGGACCCGGTCGCATCCATGATGTCGACACACTCCAGCAGATGATCGACGGCCTTGCGGCGCACAGAAGCCTCCGGGTGGCAGATGCTCCCGAGCTTGTAGTCGTCGTCCTGGAACGTGTTGGAGTTGATCGCGCCGAGCTTCACCCCGCGCTGCTCGGCATGCTTCGCCAGCGCCGCGTAGTCGTCGACCTTGTCCCACGGAATATGCAGGGCGACGGTCGGTGCGGCCCCCGTGAACTCGTGCACTTTTGCCGCGTCGTCCAGCTTCTCGTACGGATTGCGCGGCACACCCGCTTGCGCGAACACCTTGAAGCGCGTGCCCGAGTTCCCGTACGCCCACGACGGCGTCTCGACTGCCTGGGTCTTGAGAGCGGCCTTCACCGCGGCGAGCTCGGTCACGTCAGGGCTCCTGAGGCATCGGGTCGTAACGACCACCGAATGAAACGATTCAGGACGCGAAGTTATGGGCCCCCCGAAGGGGTGTCAACCCCTCCGGTCGACACGGTTACTCGTGACCAGGGCGTGACCTTCTGTCCTCGAAACTTTTTCGACCGGAACCCATTGACGTGACATGCGCGACCCGCCTAACGTCCCGGCAATCCAGTTGAAACCTTTCACGACGCCCACGACGCCGAGAGGCGGTCCCGCCGGCGTCGTCGAGGAGCCCCCATGACCCACCCGTCCACCACGGGTCCGGCCCCGGTTCTGGCACTGAAGGACGTCTCCAAGTCCTTCGGCGCGGTCCGCGCACTGCGGGACGTCTCCCTGGAGCTGTTCCCCGGGGAGGTGCACGCGCTCGCCGGTGAGAACGGTGCCGGCAAGTCCACCCTCATCAAGGCACTCGCCGGAGTGCACCGGCCGGACGCCGGCCAGGTGCTGCTCGACGGTGCGCCCGTCACCTTCCACGGCCCCGGCGACGCCCGCGACGCCGGCATCGCCGTGATCTACCAGGAGCCCACGCTCTTCCCCGACCTGTCGATCGCCGAGAACATCTACATGGGCCGCCAGCCCCGGCGCGCCCTCGGCCGGATCGACCACAAGGCCACGCACAACGCGACCGCCGCCCTCATGGAGCGCCTCGGTGTCGAACTCGACCCCGACCGGCCCGCCCGCGGCCTGTCCATCGCCGACCAGCAGATCGTCGAGATCGCCAAGGCCCTCTCCTTCGACGCCCGCGTCCTGATCATGGACGAGCCGACCGCCGCGCTCACCGGCAGCGAGGTCGCCCGCCTCTTCGGCGTCGTACGCACCCTGCGCGACCAGGGCGCCGCCGTACTGTTCATCTCCCACAGGCTGGAGGAGATCTTCGAGATCTGCCGGCGGGTCACCACCCTGCGCGACGGCGCCCTGGTCGGCAGCGAGCCGCTGGAGGGCATGACCGAGGACGACCTCGTGCGCCGCATGGTCGGCCGCGACCTCGACGAGCTCTACCCCAAGCAGGACGTGCGGCCGGGCGAGGTCGCCCTGAGCGTGCGCCGCCTGACCCGCGAGGGCGTGTTCACCGACGTCTCCTTCGACGTACGGCACGGCGAGATCGTCGGCCTCGCCGGACTCGTCGGCGCCGGGCGTACGGAGGTCGCCCGGGCCGTGTTCGGCATCGACCGCTGGGACGCCGGCGAGGTCACCGTCGACGGCAAGGCCCTGGTCAACGGCGCCCCGTCCACCGCGATGTCCGCCGGACTCGCCCTGGTCCCCGAGGACCGGCGCGCCCAGGGCCTGGTGATGGACATGTCCATCGAGCGGAACATCGGGCTCACCGGGCTGCGCACGACCGTGAAGGCGGGCCTGATGGACCGCGGCGCCGAGCGCAGCCGCTCCCTCGACTGGGCCGTCAAACTCCAGGTCAAGTACGCCCGGATCGCCGACACCGTCAACACCCTCTCGGGCGGCAACCAGCAGAAGGTCGTGCTCGCCAAGTGGCTCGCCACCGGCCCCAGGGTGCTGATCGTCGACGAGCCGACCCGCGGCATCGACGTCGGCACCAAGGCCGAGGTGCACCGGCTGCTGTCGCAACTGGCCGCCGACGGCGTGGCCGTCCTGATGATCTCCTCCGACCTGCCCGAGATCCTCGGCATGGCCGACCGCGTGCTGGTCATGCACGAGGGCCGGCTCACCGCCGAGATCCCACGCTCCGACGCCACCGAGGAAACCGTGATGGCCGCAGCCACCGGGAGGGCCGCCGCATGACGGTCGTCACTCCCCAAGAGGCCCCCGTGGCCGACGTGCCCAAGTCGAGCGGCACCCGGCTGGTCGACCGCGTCTTCAAGATGCGCGAACTCGCCATCCTCGTCGTCTTCCTGGTGATGATCGCCGTCACCCAGGCCGGCAACAGCCAGTTCCTGTCCGAACAGGGCATCAAGGACCTGCTGCTGAACGCGACGATCCTCGTGCTCGTCGCCACCGGCCAGTCCCTCGTCGTCATCACCCGCAACGTCGACCTGTCCGTCGGATCCACGCTCGGCATCAGCGCCTTCGCCGCCGGAACGTATCTCCAGGGCGGCGGCAACCCGGTCGTGGCGATCGCGCTGGCGGTCCTGCTCGGCATCGGCTTCGGACTGCTCAACGGCCTGCTCGTCAGCCTCGGTCAGGTGCCCGCGCTCGTCGTCACCCTCGGCACGCTCTACATCATCCGCGGCATCGACTCCATCTGGGTCGGCTCCAGCCAGATCACCGCGGCCGATCTGCCCGGCGGTTTCGTCGACTTCGGCTCCGGCGGCATCTCGGCGATGCCGTACCTGGCGCTGATCGCGCTGGCGGTGTTGGTGGCGACGGCCTACTACCTCAAGCACTTCGCCAGCGGCCGCGAGCTGTACGCGCTGGGCTCCAACCCCGAGGCCGCCCGCCTCGCCGGCATCCCCGTGCGCAAGCGGATCCTCGCCGCGTACACCTTCTGCGGCGCCCTCGCCGGACTCGCCGGCGCGATGTACCTCGCGCGGTTCGGCAACGTCGACTCCGGCACCGGCAACGGCTACGAACTCACCGTCGTCAGCGCCGTGGTGGTCGGCGGCGTCGTCTTCACCGGCGGCTCCGGCAGCGTCTACGGCGCGGCCCTCGGCGCGCTGCTGCTGACGTCCATCAACAGTGTGCTGCCCGCCCTCGGCGTCAGCTCCGTCTGGGTGCTCGCCATCAACGGCATCCTGCTCATCCTCGCCATCGCGGTCGACCGGATCGTCGCGCTGCGCGTGGCCTCCGCCCTGAAGAAGAGGAACGCCCGCCATGGCTGACATCTCCCTGAGCCGAGCGGTCCGCTGGGACACGGTCGTCGGTGCCTTGCTGATCGTGGTGCTGCTGTTCTCCTTCGGCTTCGTCGACGGGTTCGGCAACGCGCTCAACCTGTCGTTCCTCATCGGCAACACGCTGCCCATCGCGCTGATCGCGTTGCCGATGACCCTGCTGGTCGTCTCCGGGGAGATCGACCTGTCGGTGGCGTCCACGGCGGGTCTGTCCGGTGCCGTGATGGGCGCCCTGTGGAACCAGGGCATGGCCATCGAGACGATCATCCCGATCTGCCTGCTGCTGGGTGTCGTGTGCGGGCTGATCAACGGCCTGCTGGTGACCAGGCTGGGGCTGCCGTCCCTCGCCGTCACCATCGGCACGCTCGCCGCGTACAGGGGTGTCGCGCAGATCGTGCTCGGGTCGGACGCGGTGACCGACTTCCCCACCCAGTACCTGGAATTCGCGTCCGGGCGCATCGGCGACACGTTCATCCCGTATGCCTTCCTGCCGTTCCTCGTCCTGCTCGCCATCGCCGTGGTCGTGCTGCACGCCACGCCGTTCGGGCGGTCGCTGTTCGCGATCGGGGCGAGTGAGGAGGCGGCGCGGTTCGCCGGCATCCGGGTCAAGCGGCAGAAGCTGATCCTGTTCACGGTGACGGGCCTGATGGCGTCGCTCACCGGCATCTTCTGGGCGCTGCACTACGCCAGCGCACGCTACGACAACGCCACCGGCCTCGAACTGTCCGTCGTAGCCGCCGTACTGCTCGGCGGTATCGACTTCGACGGCGGCAAGGGCACGCTCGGTGGCGCCATCGCCGGGGTATTCCTGCTGGGGGCGCTTCAGAACGTCATGAGCCTCCAGGACGTCTCCGCCCAGTCGCAGATCGTCGTCACCGGCGTTCTGCTCGTCCTCTCCGTGCTCGGCCCCCGGGTCGCACGGCAGATCTCCGTAGCGAGGGCGGGCCGCAGAGCCGCCTCGACTCCGACCTCGTAACCCAGCCCTTCCTCGTAAGGATCATCGTCATGCGTAAGTCAACCCTCCGCCGCAGCTGCGCGGCGCTCGCCACCGCCACTTCTCTCGCCCTGGCGCTCACCGCCTGCGGTGGCGGCACCACCAAGAAGGACGTGCAGAGTGAGGGCGGCTCCGCCGCCGCGGCCGGCAAGGCCGACCCCAACGCCGAGCTGAAGAAGGGCCTCACCGTCGGCTTCCTGCCCAAGCAGGTCAACAACCCGTACTTCACCTCCGCCGACAAGGGCGGCGAGAAGGCGCTGAAGGAGCTCGGCTCCAGCTACAAGGAGGTCGGTCCGTCCAGCGCGACCGACACCTCCGGCCAGGTCTCCTACGTCAACACGCTCACCCAGCAGCAGGTCGACGCGATGGCCGTGTCCGCGCAGGACCCGGGCGCCCTGTGCACCGCGCTCAAGCAGGCCATGAAGAACGGCATCAAGGTCGTCACCTACGACTCCGACACCACGCCCGACTGCCGCAACGCCTTCGTCTCGCAGGCCTCCGCCGAGGACCTGGGCCGTACCGAGGTGCAGCTGCTCGCCAAGCAGATCGGCTACAAGGGCGAGATCGCGATCCTGTCCGCCGCGCAGACCGCGACGAACCAGAACACCTGGATCGACTTCATGAAGGACGAGCTGAAGAAGCCCGAGTACAAGAACATGAAGCTGGTGAAGACCGCGTACGGCAACGACGACGCCCAGCAGTCCTTCCAGCAGACCCAGGGCCTGCTCCAGGAGTACCCGAACCTGAAGGGGATCATCTCCCCGACCACCGTCGGCATCAAGGCCGCCGCCCAGTACGTGTCGGGCTCGAAGTACAAGGGCAAGGTCAAGCTGACCGGTCTCGGTACCCCGAACGACATGCGCAAGTACGTCAAGAACGGCACCGTCGAGGCGTTCGAGCTGTGGGACCCGGCGAAGCTCGGCGAGCTGGCCGCGCGGACCGCCGTCGCCCTGTCCTCCGGGCAGATCACCGGCAAGGAGGGCGAGACCTTCAAGGCCGGTTCCATGGGCGAGTACACCATCGGCAAGGACGGCGTGATCAGCCTCGGCAAGCCGACCGTGTTCGACGCCAAGAACATCGACCAGTTCAACTTCTGATTCCCGGAGGGACGTTGATGCAGCGCGTGTGCTTCCTGCTGAAGGTCCGGGCGGACCGCCTCGACGAGTACCGCGAGCGGCACGCCGCCGTCTGGCCCGAGATGCTCCAGGCGCTCTCGGACACAGGCTGGCACAACTACTCGCTCTTCCTGCGCGAGGACGGACTGCTCGTCGGCTACCTGGAGACCGAGGACTTCGCGGCCGCCCAGGCCGGAATGGAAGCCACCGACGTCAACGCCCGCTGGCAGGCGGAGATGGCGCCGTTCTTCGAGTCGCTGGACGGCGCCCGGCCCGACGAGGCCATGAAACCGCTCACGGAAGTGTTCCACCTCGCCTGAACAATGGAGTTCATGAGATGCACAGACGTACGTTGCTGGCCGCCGCTTTCGCCGGAGCCGTCGTGACGCCCGCCCTCGCCTCCGGCACCGCGCGGGCCGCCGACCCCGGCCCCTCCGTCACCAGGACCGGCACCACCACGCTCGACAGCCAGGCCCTCTTCTTCGTGTCGTACGACGGCCTGGTCAACAACAACGCGTTCCAGAAGAACGGCCTGCTGACCTACAAGGGCTACCAGTACGCCGCCTGGTACACCGCCGACCGCAACGCCGTCGTCGGCCGCCGGGCCCTCGGCGCCAGTACCTGGTCGACGGTCAAGGTCGGGCACACCCTGCGGTACAACGACTCCCACAACGTGATCTCCATGGGCGTCTCCAGGGTCGACGGCCGGCTGCACCTCAACATGGACTCCCACAGCGACGGCTTCACCTATGTCAAGTCGGCCGCCGGGCTCCTGGACAACCCCGGCGGGCTGAGCTGGACCGCGAGCCGCTTCGGCGCGCCCCAGTCCACCCTGGACGGCCTGGCGCTGACGTCGCAGTTCACCTACCCGCAGTTCGTATCCACGCCGGAGGGCAGGCTCCAGCTGAGCTACCGCGTCGCCGTCTCCGGCAACGGCCGCAACGCCCTCGCCGAGTACGACGGCACCAAGTGGACCAACCTCGGCGAGTGGTCCGGCTCCACGGGTACCTACACCAGCGAGCACGGCTCCTCGACCGCCCGCAACATGTACCTGCACGGCATCGACTACGACAGGAACGGCCGACTGCATACCTTCTTCACCTGGCGTGAGCAGAACGGCGCCGTGATGTGCAACGGCGGCGGCATCACCAACCACGACACCGGCTACGTCTACTCCGACGACCGCGGCCGCACCTGGCGCAACAACGCGGGCACCGTCGTCGGCGTCACCGGCGGCTCCGACAAGGTGTCCGTGAACGACGCCGGCCTGGTCGTCGACCCGCTCAACCCGGACCACTCCCTGATGAACCAGGAGAGCCAGTTCACCGACTCCGCCGGCCGGCCGCACGCGATCATCTCCTACGTCCCGGGCCGCTTCGGGCAGTGCACCACGAACTACGTCACCGACCGGACGCGCAACGGCCGCGCCTTCCACGTCCGCAGGAACGCCTCCGGCGCCTGGCAGAAGACCGAGATCCCGGTCCCGCTGAACTCCAGCCAGCGCACCAAACTGATCCTGGACAAGTACGACAACGCGTACGCGATCTTCCCCTTCGGCCGCGTCGCCGGCGCCTCGGCGGCCTCCGGATACACCGACTGGAAGATCCTGTTCGACGGCAGCGGCCTCAACGCCTTCGGCGAGGTCGTCATCGACGAGACACGCGTCGCGCAGGACGCTGTGCTGTCCTTCATGTACCAGGAGAAGTCCAGCGGTACGACGCCCTCGGCGCTGCACGTGATCGACTTCCGTCTGCCCGCCTGACCGAAGCCGGTCGCCGGGGCGGCATGCCGGTAATGTGAAGCCGCTCCGGCCGCCGCCCCCCTCATCTCACCAGGAGGTCCCTGACCGATGGCCCAGTCGGTGGGTATCAAGGACGTCGCCCGCGTCGCCGGAGTCTCCGTCGGCACGGTGTCGAACGTGATCAACCGCCCGGACACGGTCGCCACCGAGACCCGGGCCCGCGTGCTGTCCGCGATAGACCGGCTCGGCTACGTCCGCAGCGAGTCCGCGCGCCAGCTGCGCGCGGGCCGCAGCCGGATCATGGGGCTGCTCGTCCTCGACATGGGCAACCCCTTCTTCGTCGACGTGGCCCGCGGCGCCGAACGTGCCGCACGGCAGGCCGGACTCGGCGTGATGGTCTGCAACAGCGCCCAGAACCCGGGCGAGGAGGCCGAGTACCTGTCGCTCTTCGCCGAGCAGCGCGTACGCGGCGTGCTGCTCACCCCGGCCGACGCCACGGGCCGCAACATCGAGACGTTCCGCCGGCACGGCATCCCGTTCGTCCTGGTCGACCGGGTCGCCGAGGGCACCACCGAGTGCTCGGTCTCCGTCGACGACGTCGCGGGCGGCGCCCTGGCCGTACGCCACCTCGTCGACGCCGGACATCGCTCCATCGCGTACGTCAGCGGCCCGCCCGGCCTCAACCAGGTCCGCGACCGGCGCACGGGCGCCCTCGAAGCACTCGCCGAGGCCGGGCTCGGCCCCGACGCGCTGCGCGAGCTGCCCACCGAACGGCTGGACGTCGCCGCGGGCCGCGACGCCGGCGCCCGCCTGCTCGGCCTCGCCGACCGCCCGACCGCCGTGTTCTGCGCCAACGACCTGCTGGCGCTCGGTGTCCTCCAGGCCATGTACGCGGCCGGTGTCGGCGTCCCGGACGACCTGGCCATCGTCGGCTACGACGACATCGAGTTCGCGGCGGCCGCCGCCGTCCCGCTCACCTCGGTACGGCAGCCCGCCGTCACCATGGGCGCCATGGCGGCCGACCTGCTCCTGGAAGAGACGGAGGAGGACGGCCCGGCCCGGCCGCACGAGCACCGGCGGGTCGTGCTCCAGCCCGAGCTGGTGGTCCGCCGCTCCAGTCTGTCCGCCCGCTGACCCGTCCGCTGAACCTGAACCGTCGTTCAGGAAGACTTCATGATCCGAAGGGGCCACCCGCGGACGTTCCCTGTGATGAACTGGGACGCGGTCCGAAAATCCGTCCGTCCCGGGAGCCCTGTTGACCCTCAGCTACCGCCAGCCCGGAGTCGTCCTCACCGACCGCCGCTTCACCGTCCCCCTCGACCACGACCACCCCGGGGGCGAGACGATCGAGTTGTACGCCCGCGAGGTCGTCGCGAGTGACAAGGCGCACCAGGACCTGCCGTGGCTGCTCTATCTTCAGGGCGGACCCGGCTTCGGCGCGGACCGCTCCGTCGGCAGGCCCGGCTGGCTCGGCCGCGCGCTGAAGGAGTACCGCGTGCTCCTGCTCGACCAGCGCGGCACCGGCCACAGCACGCCCGCCAACCGGCAGACGCTCCCGCTGCGCGGCGGTCCCGCCGCACAGGCCGCCTACCTCACGCACTTCCGCGCCGACTCGATCGTCCGCGACTGCGAGGCCATCCGCGCCCAGGTCACCGGCGGCGCCCCCTGGACCGTCCTCGGCCAGAGCTTCGGCGGTTTCTGCCTGACCACCTACCTTTCCCTCGCGCCCGAGGGCCTGGCCACCGCCGTGATCACCGGCGGACTGCCCTCCCTGGACGCCCATGCCGACGACGTCTACCGGGCGGCCTTCCCGCGCATCGAACGCAAGGTCGCCGCCCACTACGCCCGTTATCCGCTGGACGCCGAACGCGCTCGCCGGATCGCCGACCACCTCCTGACCCACGACGTGGTCCTGCCGAACGGCTACCGGCTGACCGTCGAGGCCTTCCAGTCCCTCGGCATCGTCCTCGGCACCGGCGACGGCACCCACCGCCTGCACTACCTCCTCGAGAACGCCTTCGTCCGCACGCCGGAGGGCTTCACGCTCTCCGACGCGTTCCAGGAGCAGGCGCAGGGCATGCTGTCCTACGCCCGCCACCCGCTGTACGCCCTGATCCACGAGTCGATCTACGGTCAGGACGCCCGGCCCACCGCATGGTCGGCCGAGCGGGTCCGCGCCGAGTTCCCGCAGTTCGACGCCGCGAAGGCCCTCGCGGGCGACGAACCGCTGCTGTTCACCGGCGAGTCGATCCACCCCTGGATGTTCGACTGCGACCCGGCGCTGCGCCCCCTGCGCGAGACCGCCGACCTGCTCGCCGCCCGCACCGACTGGACGCCCCTGTACGACCCGGCCCGCCTCGCGGCGAACGACGTACCGGTCGTCGCCGCCGTCTACCACGACGACATGTACGTGGACACCGCCCACTCCCTGCGCACCGCCCGCACGATCCGCGGCCTGCGCACCTGGGTCACGGACGAGTTCGAGCACGACGGCGTGCGCACCGGTGGCGGGCGGGTCCTGGACCGGCTGCTGGCGCTCGTGCGGAACGAGGCGTGATGCCGTGCCGGACGCGTGGTGATGTCGGTGGCGCGGATTAGTCTGCCGACATGACGACCACTCAACTCCAGCCCATGCCGGACGACTGGCGGCGTGCCCTCGCGGTCGTGGCCCATCCCGACGACCTCGAGTACGGCTGCTCGGCGGCGATCGCGGCCTGGACCGACGAGGGCCGCGAGGTCGCCTATGTGCTGGCGACCCGGGGCGAGGCGGGCATCGACACACTGGAGCCCGAGCGGTGCGGGCCGCTGCGGGAGCGGGAGCAGCGGGCGAGCGCGGCGGTGGTCGGCGTGCCGGTCGTGGAGTTCCTCGACCACAAGGACGGTGTCATCGAGTACGGCACCGCCCTGCGCCGCGACATCGCCGCCGCGATCCGCCGGCACCGGCCCGAGCTGGTCATCACGCTCAACCACCGGGACACCTGGGGCGGCGTCGCCTGGAACACCCCGGACCACGTGGCCGTCGGCCGGGCCACGCTCGACGCGGCCGGCGACGCGGGCAACCGGTGGATCTTCCCGGAGCTCACCGAGCAGGGCCTTCAGCCGTGGGACGGCGTGCGCTGGGTCGCCGTCGCCGGTTCCAGCACCCCCACGCACGCGGTCGACGCGACGCCCGGCATGGAACGCGCGGTGCGCTCCCTGCTGGAGCACCGCACCTACATCGAGGTGCTGACCGACGAGGACCCGGAGACCTACGTCCGGGGCTTCCTCACCCAGCACGCCGAGGCCACCGGGGAGCGGTTCGGGGGCAGGCCGGCGGTGGCGTTCGAACTGTTCGGCAGATGACGCGGATGACAGGGGAGACGGGGGAGACCATGACAGACAGCAAGGAGCTGGCCGACCGGTTCGAGGAGCACCGGGGGCGGCTGAAGGCCGTCGCCTACCGCATGCTCGGATCGCTCGCCGAGGCGGAGGACGCCGTCCAGGAGGCCTGGCTGAAGCTCGGCCGCACCGACGCCGGCGACATCCACAACCTCGGCGGCTGGCTCACCACGGTGACCGGCCGGGTGTGCCTGGACCTCCTGCGCTCGCGCACCGCGCGCCGCGAGGAGCCCATGGACGACACCTTCGTCCCGGACCCGGTGCTCAGGCCCCTGTCGCAGATCGACCCGGAGCAGGAGGTGCTGCACGCCGACGCGGTGGGCCTGGCCCTGCTCGTCGTCCTGGAGAACCTGGAGCCCGACGAGCGGCTCACGTTCGTGCTGCACGACATGTTCGCCGTGCCGTTCGACGACATCGCGCCGATCGTGGAGCGCAGCCCGGCCGCGACCCGGCAGCTGGCGAGCCGCGCCCGGCGCCGGGTGCGTGGTGCCACCCCGGCGGCCGAGCCGGACCTCGGCCGGCAGAAGGAGGTCCTCGACGCCTTCCTGGCCGCCTCGCGCGGCGGGGACTTCGAGGCGCTGCTCGCGCTCCTGCACCCGGACGTGGTGCTGCGGGCCGACTCGGGTGCCCTGGTGCGCGGCGCGGCCGTGTCCAAGGCCCTCCAGGGGGCGAAGGCGGTGGCGGAGCAGGCGCTCATGTTCGCCCGGTTCGCGCAGTCCGCGGAGCTGGTGCTGGTCAACGGCTCGGTCGGGGTCGTCAACGCGCCCGAGGGACACGTGCAGTCGGTCATGGGGGTCACGATCGCCGACGGCCGGATCACCGGCATGTACATCCTGGCCGACCCCGAGCGGCTGGAGCGCCTGGAGGCACCCGGCCTCGCGGGCTGACCCGGGCGGCGGTCAGCTCGGCGAGTTGTCATTTCGTATGCTGAACGGCATGCGAGATCACAAGGCCGCGCGGGCGGAACTGCGCGGCGACTGCGAGCGGTGCTTCGGACTGTGCTGCGTCGCCCTGCCCTTCGCGGCCTCGGCCGACTTCGCGGTCGACAAGGACGCCGGTACCCCCTGCCGCAATCTTCAGAGCGACCACCGCTGCGGCATCCACGCCCGGCTGCGGCAGAAGGGGTTCACCGGCTGCACGGTCTACGACTGCTTCGGCGCCGGGCAGCAGGTCTCACAGATCACCTTCGGCGGCCAGGACTGGAGGTCCGCACCGCCGGAGCACGCCCGCCGCATGTTCGACGTCTTCCCGGTGGTCCGGCAGTTGCACGAGCTGCTGTGGTACCTGACCGAGGCGCTCTCCCTGCCCGCGGCCCGTCCCGTCCACGCCGGTCTGCGCGAGGCCCTGGAGAAGACCGAGGAGCTGACCGGGCTGACACCCGAGGAGCTCGCCGGGCTGGACGTGGCGGCGCACCGCCAGGAGGTCAACGTCCTGCTGCTCAGGACGAGCGAGCTGGCCAGGGCCGGCACCAAGGGGCGCAAGAAGAACCGCCGGGGCGCGGACCTCATGGGCGCCCGCCTCAAGGGCGCCGACCTGCGCGGCGCCGACCTGCGCGGCGCCTACCTCATCGCCGCCGACCTCACGGGCGCGGATCTGCGGGGCGCGGACCTGATCGGTGCCGACCTGCGCGACGCGGACCTCACGGACGCCGACCTGACGGGGGCGTTCTTCCTCACCCAGCCGCAGCTCAACGCGGCCCGGGGGAGTGCCGGGACCCGGCTGCCCGAGTCAGTCACCCGCCCCGGGCACTGGACAGCGCGGGACTGAGGCCGGCTCCCGCACCGGCGTGCGGCGCTCCGGGTGCAGCCGCAGCCCCTCCGGCATCAGCGTCAGCCGTTCCGTCACCCGCAGCCGGTACGCCGGGTCGGGCCGCATCTCGTAGCGCCGCAGCAGCAGGCCGAGCACCAACGTCGCCTCGTGCAGGGCGAACTGGCGCCCGATGCAGGCCCGCGCCCCGGTTCCGAAGGGCTTGAAGGTGTGGGGGGCCCGGGACCGTACGGCCCGCGCGTCGAAGCGGTCCGGATCGAACCGCACGGCGTCCGCGCCCCACACCTCGGGGTCCCGGTGCAGCATCGGCGTCAGCACCAGCGCCCACGCCCCGCGCCGCATGGGATGCTCCCCGGCGAGCACCGTGTCCTGGCGTGCCTCCCGGGCGAAGGCCGGTGCGGTGGGCCACAGCCGCAGCGACTCGTCCAGCACCCGGCGGACGTAGCGCAGCCTGGCCACCTGTTCGTAGGCCGGTTCCGCCGCGTCGCCCCAGACGCGGTCCACCTCGGCGCGCGCCCGGGCCGCGACCTCGGGGTGGCGGGAGAGGTAGTGCAGCGCGAAGGAGAGCGCGCCGGACGTCGTCTCGTGGCCGGCGACGAGGAAGGTGATGACCTGACGGCGGACGTTCCGCGGCTCCAGCCGCTCCCCGGTCTCGGGGTGCGCCGTCTCCAGCATCCGGTCGAGCAGGTCCCCGTCCCCGCGGCCGGAGGCGCGCCGTGCCCGGACCATCTCGTCGACCGTGCGGTTGAGGTGGGCGATGTCGGCCGCGTTGCGGCGGCTCGCGCTCCGCAGCAGCAGCGGGGCCAGCGGGAAGGGCACCGTGTTGAGCCGCTGCGCGTAGGTCAGCGTGCCGACCATCGCGGTCACGAAGGGATGCGGCCGAGAGCGTTCGAACGACCCGAAGTCGTGGCCGAAGCCGGTGCGCGCGATCGTCTCCAGTGTCAGCTTGGTCATGTCGCCGGGCACGTCCACCGCCCGGCCCGTCGCCGCCGCCCGGTCCCAGTGCTCCGTCAGCCGCCGCGCGACGGCCAGCATCATCGGGTGGTAACCCGCCATGGCCTCACGGCTGAACCCCGGGGCGAGCACGTCGTGCGCGAGCTGCCAGTTGGGCTCGTGGTTGTACGCCGTGAACAGGCCGTCTCCCGCGACCGGCCGCAGGTTCGCGATGCCGAGACCCACGTGCTTGGCGAAGCGTGACTCGTCCGCGAGGTCGGCCGCGTGCCGGGCACCCCACACGAACACGAACTCCTTGCCGAAGGCCTTCCGGCGGAAGACCGGACCCAGTTGCCGGGCGTACCGCAGTGTGTCCTGGAGGGGAGTGCGCCGGTTCACGCCCACCACGTCACCGAGAAGCGGGACCCGGTGCGGCGGATGCGGTATGCGGTCCAGCTCCGGCCAGCCCAGCTCGGCACTCCGGAACCCCCTGGGCAGCCCGTCCCGTACCGGCGCCTGCGTCATGACGCGATCTCCCTTGATCCAGCGGCGGGTTCGCACGTGTTGTACGTGGGTTCAATAGCGCGGTTCAGTGTGGTCCCGTTGTTGAACCGGCGTCAAGTAAAGTGCGGGCATGGCCGCGAACCAGGGCGGGCGCACGCGCCGCCGGCTCAGCACCGAGGAGCGCCGGGAGCAGCTTCTGGCCGTCGGTGCGCGGCTGTTCTCGGAGAGTCCGTACGACGACGTGTGGATCGAGCAGGTCGCCGAGATCGCCGGGGTGTCGCGCGGGCTGCTGTACCACTACTTTCCGACCAAGCGGGACTTCTTCGCGGCGGTCATCGAGCGCGAGAGCGAGCGGATGCTGCGCATGACGGCGCCGGTGCCCGGCGTCCCGGTGCGCGAGCAGCTCGCGGGCGGCCTCGACACGTTCCTGGAGTACGTCCAGGCCCATGCCCACGGCTACCGCGCCTTCCATCGCGCCGACGCGGCCGGGGACCAGGCGGTGCGGCGGGTCTACCAGCGGGCTCTGGGCGCGCAGGAGCGGCAGATCCTCGCGGCGCTCGCCGAGGACCCCGAGTTCGGCCCGGCCTGCGAAGGGCGGCCGGAGGTGCGGCTGGCCGTGCGCGGCTGGCTGGCGTTCACCACGTCCGTCTGCCTGGAGTGGCTGCGCGGCACGGAGTTGAGCCGGGATCAGGTGCGTGAGCTGTGCGCCCGTGCCCTGCTGGGCGTGCTCACTCCCTGAAAGGCCTCGTAAAGATCACGTGACGTGGTTGGCTCACGCCCCGATCTTCGGTAGGTTAGGCAAGGCTTACCTAAGGAGGTCTGGGATGGGTGACGACAGCCACGGATGGACGGCGGCCCCTGCCGCGGCGGAGCGGGCGCGCTCGGTGCTCGCCGCCGCATGGTCCTGCTCGGTGACCGCGGAGGGCACGCGGGAGGAGCTGGTCGGCGCGCACACGGTGACCGAGGACGGCCGGGTGCTGGTGGACGTGCCCGAGGACAGCGCCCTGCTCGGGGCCGCGATCTGCGCGCCGCGCGGCGAGCCGTCCGCGGTGCTGGAGTTCGCCGACGTGGCCCCCGTCCCCGTGCGCGACCGGATCCGCGCCCGGCTGTGGCTCGCGGGCTGGTTCACCGTCGAGGAGGACCGGCTGGCCTTCCGGGCCACGCGCGTGGTGCTGCGGCAGCCGTCCGGGGCCGTGGTCGTCGACCTCGACGACTTCGCCGCCGCGACGCCCGACCCGCTCGGCACGGCCGAGGCCCGGCTGCTGACGCACCTCGCCGACTGCCACGCGGACGTCGTCGAGCGGCTCACCCGGCTCATCGGCTCCGACAGCCTGCACGGCGCGGTCCGCGTCCAGCCCCTCGCCGTCGACCGGCACGGACTGACGCTGCGCATCGAACGCACCCGCGCCCACGGTGACGTACGGCTGGCGTTCCACACACCCGCCGACGACGTCGCGCAGCTCACCGAGCGCATGCACGTCCTGCTCAGCCAGGCGACCGCCGCGGCCTGCCCGCGCGCCCTACAGTGGCAGCGCACAGACGGCGACCGGTGACGGAAACGGTTCACCGGCGCGCCGCAGCGCGCCGCTCGTCCCGTCCACCCGGAAGACGGTCACGGTGCCGGACTTCTGGTTCGCCGCGAACAGCAGCGTTCCCTCCGGCGAGAAGGCGATCTGGCGCGGGAAGTCCCCGCCGACCGGCACGGTGTCCAGCAGCCTGAGCCGGGCGCCGTCCGCCTCGACGGCGTAGCGCGTGAGGCTGTTGTCGCCGCGGTTGGCGAGAAAAGCGTGACGGCCGTTCGGGGTCACCAGGAACTGCGCCGGGTAGTTGGTGCCGGGACCGGTGCCCGTGGACTGCGGCTCACCGACCGTGACGCGGCCGGAGGCGGGGTCGTACGAGCAGACCGCCACCGTGTTGTCGACCTCGTTCGCGAGGTAGGCGTACCGGCCGCCGGGGTGGAACGTCAGGTGGCGCGGGCCAGCGCCCGGCCGGGTACGCGTCTGCGCGGCCTCGGTGAGCGTGCCGGCCTTCTCGTCGAGCCGGTACGTGTAGACGGTGTCCGTGCCCAGGTCCACGGCGAGCACATGGCCGCCGTCGGGGCTGGTGAAGATCTGGTGGGCGTGCGGACCCTCCTGGCCCGGGCCCGGTGCCGGTCGGGTGTGCCGGACGAGATCGGTCCGCTCGCCGAGGGCGCCCGAGGCGTCGATCGGATGCACCGCCACGCTGCCCGAGCCGTAGTCCGCGCTGAGCAGCCAGCGCCCGCCCGGATGCACCGACAGATGGCAGGGGGCCGCGCCGCCGGTGCTCCGGCTGCCCAGGACCTTCCGGTCGGACAGCCGGACGGCCGTCACGGCGCCGTCCTCGCGCTCGTTCACCGCGTACAAGGTGTGGCGGTCCGGGTGGATCGCGAGGTACGACGGGTCGTCGACGCCGGTGAGCGTGCCGGTGCCGGTGATCCGGCCCGTCGCCGCGTCGTACGTGGCCAGCCCGATGCCCTTGCCGCCGCCCTCGGCGGAGGTGTAGGTGCCGAGGTAGAGCGGGCGCGGGCCGGACGGGCGCCGGACCCCGCGGGACGGACTCGCGCTCGACTCGGGGCCCGCCGGAGTCGTCGGGGACGCGGGAGCGGGCGCGTCGTCACAGGCGGGCAGCGCCGCCGCGGCGGCTCCGCCCGCCAGTGCGCCGACGAACCGGCGCCTGCTCCAGCCACCACTGCCCATGTCGCCCCTCAGGTCGTCACTCGTCCCCGTCGCGACAGCCACCTTGGCGTGGATCACCCACCGGGTGCAACAACGGCACCTGGCGTTGCGTGGCGTGCGACCCGCTCCGGGTGGTCGCTCAGCGAGAACGCCCGCCGACCCCCGTACGGTTCCGCCACATCTGCTCCTGAACGCCCAGGCGCTCACGCAGCCGCGTCAGCCGGGGCATCCGCACGCGCTGCTCCCCGGACACACGGTCCAGTTCCTCGAACAGGCGCCGGGTGCGGTGCTCGGTGTCGAGCTCGTCGAGGATCCGGTTGACCTCCGTCAGGACGGCGCCGAGCAACTGCCAGTGCCGCGTTTCGCGCTCGGCCTCCTTGCGCAGCAGCAGGGCCAGCTTGTCGCGGGTGCCCGCCGCGGTGCGCAGCTCCGTGGCGAGACGTTCCTCCGCCGACTCGGCGCTCGCGCTCAGATGGGTGGTCACCAGCACCGCGAAACTCACCACCGCGTCGGCGATCTCGGACAGCAGCTGCTCCAGCGCGGCGCCCGTCTCGGCATCGAACAGCGGCTCGGGCTCGCGTTCCTTCGCCAGGTCGGTGAAGGACCGCGCGAGCACGCGCAGGACGACCGTGCAGATCTCCAGCGTGTCCAGGCCGGTCCGCAGCACCACCCGGTGCAGCAGGCCCTCCCGCACGCGCGGGTTGAGCCGCAGGCTGTCCTCCGCCTGCCGGAGCGCCGCGTCCACCTCCACGATGTCGTGGTCAAGGCGCCGCGCCTCGTGCAGCCGCTCCGCCGCGCGGTCCGGGGGCGTACCGCCGGCCGCCTCCTCGCCCATGCGCAGCATCAGCTGCCGCAGCCGGCGCGCCAGACCCTCGATGGACGCGCCCGCCTCCTCCACCCACACCGGCGGAGCCAGCAGCAGATTGCAGCCGAGTCCGACGACCGCGCCGATCAGCGTCTCCACCACGCGGGCCCAGGCGGTGTCCCCGACGGTGGTGACCCCGAGCACCAGCATCGCGCTGATCGCGACCTCGGGTACGTACTCCTCCACCCGCACCAGCCGTCCCACGGCCAGCGAGGCCACGAGGAGCAGCGCGAGGCTCCACCAGGTCAGGCCCACCAGGAGGCTGAACGCGATGGCGACGAGGACGCCGGTCACCACGGCGTTCACCCGCCGGAAGCCGTTGGTGAGCGTGGCGTACAGGGTCACCTGGACGACCAGCAGGGCCGTCAGGGGAGCGGTGAGCGGTGCCGCCTCGGGGCTCAGCCGCAGCGCGATGACGTAGGCGATCGTCGCCGCGAACGCGGACCGCACCGTCTGGACGACCACGGGGTCCCGGCGCTTGTGCACGATCCGCCTGGCGTGCGCCGTCCACTCACGTACCTCTTGCATCCTGGGGCTGTTCCCCTTCCCCTGGCGTATCGAACGCGTCCATGAAGGACGTTAATGCCGGGGGAAACCGCAGGCGACCGAGAGCCTCAGGCGTACACCTTGTCGAGGAAGGCGGTCAGATGGCCCATCGTCCGCTCGATCTGCTCCTCCAGGGTGAGGCTCTCCTCGAAGCGGGCCCCGCTGTCCGGCACCTTCTTCCCACGCAGGTACAGCGAGCAGGCGAGGTCGGTGCACATGTACGCCCCGACGGAGTTCCCCTCGCGCCCGGCCGCTCCCGTCTTCCGTGCGGTCATCAGCGCCACACCGCCCCGCGGGTGCGTCGTGAGGCACAGCGAACACATGCTGCGGTGCAGAAAGCCCCGCTGCGCGGGCTGGAACCGCATCGCCACCCCGACGAGCCGTCCCTCGCGCTCGGCGACCAGATAACTCCGGTCCGGTGCTCCCGGATCCCGCCACCCGAGAAAGTCGAGATCGTCCCAAGGCCGCTCGGCGAGGTCCCGGGGGACGGACAGACGCTTGGCCTCTCCCTTGGAGCAGTTGATGAAGGAGTTGCGGATGTCCTGTTCGGTGAGTGATCTCATGGGGGGCTCCTGGTCGTCTTCGGCGGTCGCCGTCGGCGAAACCTAGGGGTCCTAGGTTTCGGGATCAGGTTAGAAGCATCGAACAAGGGGGAGCCAGTGGATTTTGCCGAGGTCGCGTCCGCACGGGCACGTACGGCGCTGCGCCATGTGGCGGGCGGCTCGTCGGGGCCCGCCGTCGATCCGGAGGTGCGGATCACACTGAATTTCCACCCGGACCGGCCGGCGGGCGGCGTGCCCATCCTCGTGGCGCTCGCCCGGGACGGCGCCTACCACTCGCAGTTCGTCACCGGCACCAGCAACGGCGGCCTCACGGCCCGCCCCGGCGGCGACCGGTGGCTCTGGGAGAGCCGGATCTTCGGCGGGGCGTACGACGAAGCGGCCGGCCACGAGCGGCCCGTCTACGGTGCCCTGAACTTCCGCCGGCAAGTGGTCGGCGCGGCGCCGCGCTTCGGCTCCGCCCACTTCCGGCTGCGCGCCGGCGCCGTGGCCCGCGCCACGTTCTGCTACCCCGACAGCGCCGCGGAGCCGGCCGACTTCGGCGTGGCGGCCGGCATGTCGCTCATCGCGCTGGCCGAGGCGGACGAGCAGGACGCCCTCGACGACTACGTCGAGGCGCACGTGCACGGAGGCGTCGATCTCGCCCGGGACGTGGAGGCGCTGGTGCTGGACGCCTGTTACCGCGGCACACCGGTCGAGACCGCGGCCCGGCGGCTGCCCTGCCCCGTCGAGTGGCACCCCGGCTACCGGCTCACCGTGGCCGGGCTGCGGCGCCACGCGGACTACCGCGGCCCGGAGTACGTGGAACTGGGCGCGCGGATCGCCCGGGACGGCCTGATCGACCCCAGGGCCATCGGCGACGCCGCCCGGACGGGCCGACACGAACTCCAGCACCTGAAGATGGTGTGGCACACCCTCGCCCGCTTCGGAGCCCCGGAGGGAGCGGGCACCGCCTACTCCGCGGCCGGGGCCTCCGGCGGCCAGACCCCCGGTGTGAGCACCCCCAGCGCGTAGGCGCGGGCGACCAGTTCCGTGCGGTTGGTGGCGTGCCAGCGGGAGGACAGGCGGCGCAGATGGTAGGTGACGCCGTCGGTGGTGAGGCCGGTCTCGCGTGCTGCCCGGGCCGTGGTGGCGCCGGCGGCCAGCAGGGCCAGGATGCGGGCCTCCACGGGGGTGATCCGGGCCTGTCCGGCGGGCGGGGCGGGGGAGGGGGTGCGTTCGCCGTCCACGCGCAGCATCACCAGCAGCGCCGGTGTGTCCTCCACCGTGTCGCTCACCGGGTCCGCCGTCAGCTCCCCGTACCGCTCCGCGCCGCCGGGCGCCCGCCAGCCCACCGACACCTGGTAGCGCGAGCGGTGCCGCAGTCGCAGGGCCTGGGCGATGCGCTCCACCTGCGTGGCCTCCCGCGGGCTGAACAGGTCCAGCACGGCACGGCCGCGCAGCCGCCCCGGCGTCGTACCGCACTCCGCGGCCATCGCCGGATTGGCGAGCAGCACCGCGCCGTACACGTCGCACACCGCGACCGGCATCGCGACCCGGTCGAAGAGGAGCAGGGCGCGGTTGCGCCACGTCACGGCCTCCTGCCGGGCCTGGTCCACGAGCATCTCCTGCCACGCCGGGTCGCCCCCGCGCAAGGGCGACGCGTCTGCATGTACTACACAATCATGTAGGACCGCGGCACGGCCCACAGGGTCCCGTCAATCACGCTGGATCGCAGTACTTCCGTACCGCGAAAGGCAGTTGTCGCGTCATGCGCCCCACCGCACAGACCCCCCGGCCCGCAGACGTCCTCCCCGGTGTCCCCGTCGCCGACATCTCCGGCACCGGACCCGGCGACGCGCCCGTCCAGCAGGCCATGGACCTGATGCGCGAGCACGGGCCCGTGTTCGTACGGCGGCTGTACGGACGCGACACCCTGTTCGTGGGCGACCTGGACCTCGTGGCCGAGCTTTCGGACGAGCAGCGGTTCGCCAAGCACATCGGGCCCGGTCTGGAGAACGTCCGCGAGTTCGCCGCCGACGGCCTGTTCACCGCGTACAACGACGAGCCCAACTGGGCCAAGGCGCACGACATCCTCATGCCCGCCTTCGCGCTCGGCTCGATGCGGACCTACCACCCCGTGATGCTGAAGGTGGCCCGCCGGCTCATCGCCTCCTGGGACCGCGACGCCCGCGCCGGGCAGCCCGTCGACGTGCCCGGCGACATGACCCGCATGACGCTCGACACCATCGGACTGGCCGGCTTCGGCTACGACTTCGGCTCCTTCGAACGGGCCGAGCCGCACCCCTTCGTCGAGGCGATGGTCCGTTGCCTGGAGTGGAGCATGACCCGCCTCGCACGCGTCCCGGGCCGGGACTACTCGGCGGCGGACGCGGCCTTCCGCGCCGACTCCGCCTTTCTCGCCCAGGTCGTCGACGACGTCATCGCCGCCCGCACCGGCACCGACCAGAGCCAGGCCGACGACCTCCTCGGCCTCATGCTCACCGCCGAGCACCCCGCCGACGGCAGCACGCTCGACACCGCCAACATCCGCAACCAGGTCATCACCTTCCTGATCGCCGGCCACGAGACCACCTCCGGCGCCATGTCCTTCGCCCTGTACTACCTCGCCAAGCACCCCACCGCGCTCCAGCTGGTGCAGCGCGAGGTCGACGAGCTGTGGGGCGACGCGGCGGACGTCGAGCCGACGTACGACGAGATCGGCCGGCTGACCTACACGCGCCAGGTCCTCAACGAGGCGCTCCGGCTGTGGCCCACGGCCGCCGTCTTCGCCCGGGAGGCCCGCGAGGACACGCTGCTCGGCGGCCGCATCCGGCTGCGCGCCGGGCAGTCCGCCCTGGTGCTCACGCCGATGCTGCACCGCCAGCCCGTGTGGGGGGACAACCCCGAGCTGTTCGACCCCTCCCGCTTCACCGCCGAGGCGGAGGCGGAGCGACCGGTGCACGCCTTCAAGCCGTTCGGCACCGGCGAGCGCGCCTGCATCGGACGGCAGTTCGCCCTGCACGAGGCGACCATGCTGCTGGCCATGCTCGTCCACCGCTACCGGCTGAGCGACCACGCCGGCTACCGGCTCCACGTCAAGGAGACCCTCACCCTCAAGCCCGAGGGCTTCATCCTCACGCTCACCCCGCGCACGCCCGCCGACCGTGTCCACACCCCGCTGCCGGGCGCCGCCCCGGTCCGGGACGCCCGGTCCGATGAACCACAGGGCCTCCCCGCCCGCGTCCGCCCCGGCACCGCCGCCCTCTTCCTGCACGGCAGCAACTACGGCACCTGCCGCGACTTCGCCGGCCGGCTCGCCGACGAGGCCGCCGCCGTCGGCTGCGAGACGCGGGTGGCGCCCCTGGACGCCTACGCCGACGGCCTGCCCACCGACCGGCCCGTCGTCATCACGGCCGCCTCCTACAACGGCCGCCCCACCGACGACGCCACCGCCTTCGCCGCCTGGCTGGAGGACACCCACGACCTGTCCGGCGTGACCTACGCCGTCCTAGGCGTCGGCGACCGCAACTGGACCGCCACCTACCAGCACGTCCCCACCCGGATCGACGAGCGGCTCGCGGAGTCCGGCGCCACCCGGCTGCTCGACCGCGCCGCCGCCGACGCCTCCGGCGACCTCACCGGCACGGTCCGGGAGTTCACGACGGCCCTCCGCGTCGCCCTGCTGGAGCGGTACGGCGACCCGGACGCCACGACCCCGGACCCCGAGCCCACCGCGGCCTACGAGGTCCGCACCCTGACCGGCGGCCCGCTGGACGCCCTGGCCGAACGGCACGAGCTCCTCCCCATGCGGGTCGCCGAGGCGTACGACCTCACCGCGCCCGGCTACGCGCGCCGCAAGCGGTTCCTCCGCGTCGCGCTCCCGGACGGCGTCACCTACCGCACGGCCGACCACCTCACCGTGCTGCCCGCCAACCACCCGGACGTCGTCACCCGCGCCGCCACCGCGCTCGGCGTCGACCTCGACACCGTCCTGGACATCCGCGCCACCCGCCCGCGCCGCGACGGAATCGCCGTCGACCGTCCCGTGACGGTACGACAGCTCCTCACGCATCACGTGGAGTTGCAGGAGCGCCCGAGCGCCGGGCAACTGGCCGCGCTCGCCGCCGCCAACCCGTGCCCGCCCGAGCGCACGGCCCTGGCCGCCCTCACCGACGACCCGCGCACCCTCGTGGAGATCATCGAAGACCACCCTGCCCTGCGCGGCGCCCTGGACTGGCCGCGGCTCCTCGACCTCCTCACCCCGCTGCGCCCCCGCCACTACTCCATCTCCTCCTCACCCGCCGTGGACCCCGCTCACGTGGACCTGATGGTGTCGCTGCTGGAGGCACCGGCTCGCTCGGGCCGCGGCGTCTACCGGGGCACCGGATCCGGCCACCTGGCCGGCGCCGAGCCCGGCGACACGGTGTACGCGCGCGTGCAGCCGTGCCGGGAGGCCTTCCGCATCGACGCCACCGGCGGATCGGCGCCGGTCGTCATGATCGCGGCGGGCACCGGCCTCGCCCCGTTCCGCGGCGCCATCGCCGACCGTACGGCCGCCCTCGCGGCAGGCGCCGAACTCCCCCCGGCTGTCTGCTACTTCGGCTGCGACGCGCCCGACGCCGACTTCCTGCACGCCGGTGAACTGCGGGCCGCCGAGACCGCCGGGGCCGTCTCCCTGCGCCCCGCCTTCAGTGAGACCCCCGAGGGCGAGGTGCGGTTCGTGCAGCACCGCATCGCCGCCGAGGCCGAGGAGGTCTGGGCCCTGCTGGCCGCCGGAGCGCGGGTGTACGTCTGCGGTGACGGTTCCCGGATGGCCCCCGGTGTGCGGGAGGCGTTCCGTACCCTGTACCGGAAGCACACGCCGGGCGCCGACGAGACGGCCGCCGAGCAGTGGCTCGACGGGCTGGTCGCGGACGGGCGTTACGTCGAGGACGTGTACGCGGCCGGCTGACCGAAGGCGAAGGGGAGGGTGGGCGCACGGTGGTGGACTCCTGGGAACGGGCCCGGCACGTCCTGGAGGCGGCGGGCCTGGATCCCGGCCACCTCGCCCACCTCGCCCCGCTGACCGGCGGCACCTACAACACCGTCGAGGAACTCCGCCTCACCGACGGCACCCGCTACGTGCTGAAGATCCCGCCCGCGGCGGCCACCCCCGGCCTCCGTCACGAGCGCCGGCTCCTCGTCTCGGAGGCCGAGTTCTACCGCTCGGCCGCCCATGCCGAAGTCCCCGCACCGCGGCTGGTGACCATGGGCGACGACTTCCTGCTGATGACGGCCTGCCCTGGGACACCGTGGGACGGCTCTCTCACCGGCACGGAACAGACCGCACTGCGCTCGGAGCTGGGCCGCCAGACGGCCCGGCTGCACCGCGTGACGGGCCCCGGCTTCGGCTATCCCTCCGGCGCCCTCGGCCCGCTCGCCCCCGACTGGCGGACCGCGTTCACGACGATGTTCGACGCCGTCCTCGACGACGCCCGGCGCTACCGGGCGTGGCTGCCCCGCCCCGTCGACACGGTGGCCCGTACCGCCCGGTCCGCGTACGGCGCCCTCGACGAGGTCACCGTCCCGTGCCTCGTGCACTTCGACCTGTGGCGGGGCAACATCATGGTCGACCGTTCGGCCGGTGACGCCCGCATCGGCGGGCTCATCGACGGGGAGCGCATGTTCTGGGGCGACCCCCTGGCCGACTTCGTCTCCCTGGCGCTGCTGGGCGACATCGAGCAGGACGAGGCGTTCCTGGCGGGCTACCGGGAGGCCGGCGGCCAGGCCGGCTTCGACGTCCCGGCCCGCCTCCGGCTGGCCCTGTACCGCGCCTACCTGTACCTGATCATGCTCACCGAGACGATTCCGCGCGAGGTCGGAGAGGAACAGGAGCGCTGGGTGCGGGACAGGGTCGCTCCGGAGCTCGTCGCGGCCCTGGACGAGATCGAGGCGTTGTCGGTGTCGCGCTGAGGTTTCCCAGGTCACACCGGAGGTACTCGCGTGGCGCCCGGACCAGTGAAGGGAGCACGCCGTGACCGACCACCGCCTCGAAGGACCCGGCGAGAACGGTGAGCCCGTGCCGCGGGACATGCCGGACCAGCAGGCCGACGCCGGCGAGGACCCGTGGGAGGTCGCCCCGCGCTTCACGGGCACCGGCAAGGACGGGAAGGACGACGGGGACGAGGCCGACGAGCCCGCCGGAGACGTCCCCGACACGGACGAAGCGGGGACGGGGCGGCAGGGCGTACCGAGCTCCGGAACCGTCCACCCCGAGCATCCGGACCCGGACGAGTCCTCCGCCTGAGCGCCATCGGGCGCTCCGGCGCCATGGGCGTCGATGGCCGCAGCCGACTGTGGGGGTCGGCTGCGGCCATCGGCCGTCCGGGCAGGGTCCGTGTGGTCAGCCGTCAGCCCACCTTGCGTCCCCGCATCGGTTCCGTCCGTGCGCCCCCGCCCTGCTGAAGGCCCTGGAGGAACTCCTCCAGCACTTCCGTCGCCGTACGCTCCGGCCGCCAGCCGAGTTCCGCACGCGCACGCGTGCAGTCCATCAGGGGCAGCCGCAGCACCGCGTCGAACAGGTGCGGGGAGGCGGGCAGCAGGTGCAGGCCCCAGGCGGCGGCGATCGCGGAACGGGCCGCGGTGCGCGGCAGCCGTACCGGGCGCGCACCGAGCATCTCGCCCAGCACCTGCGCGTCGACCGGCTGCTCGGCCGCCAGGTTGAAGGCGCCCCGGGCGTCGGAGCGCACGGCCAGCCGGTACGCGTTCGCCGCGTCGTCCGTGTGCAGCGCCTGCACCCGCAGCCCCGGGATGTCGGGCAGGAAGGGCAGCAGCTCCGGGCGGGCCAGCGGGCCGGGCAGGAATCGCCCGCCGAAGATCCGGCGCTGCTCGCTCGCGGACTCCCACTTGAAGAGGAAGGCGGGCCGCATCCGCACCACCCGCGTCTCGGGGTGGTCGCGCTCGAACGTGTCCAGCGCGCGCTCCAGATAGGCCTTCTCCCGGCAGTACGCGGCGTCCGGCCAGCCGTGCGTCGGCCACGACTCGTCCACCGCCCGGTCCTTCGGGCCCGGCGAGTACGCGCCGACGGACGAGGCGTGCACCAGCGCCGGCACGCCCGCGGCGGCCACGGCATCGAACACCCGCATGCTGCCGAGCACGTTGGTGCGCCAGGTCGCCGCCGGGTCGTGCGTCGGCTGGAACGCCCAGGCCAGATGAACCACCGCGTCGGCGCCCTCGAACTGCTCGGTCAGATCGGACTGCTCGGAGGCCAGGTCGACCGCCGACCAGTCCGTCTTCGGCGGCGACCAGTCGGGGATCCGCCGGGCCAGGCCCAGCACGGAGGCGACCTCCAGATCCTCCGAGAGAAGGCGCACCACGCTGGTGCCCACGTTGCCGGTGGCGCCCGTGACGACGATCCTCATGCCTGTTCCGCTGCTCACCATCTGCTCCTCTCGGCCGCGACCGTGCTCGGAGGATGACCGAGTACCCGGGTCGCGCCGATTGCACGTGGGCAGAGGAAAGCCCCGGCCGGACGGGGGAATCACGGCCGGGGCGGCTCAAGAGGTGGGCACGGATGGCGGTCGCCTCTCGGCGAAAGGCTCCACAGGGCTTCAGCCGAACGATCGTCCCTGTGGGCGAATGGTGAGGCCCGGGGACACTGTCCCATCCGCACCCACGTGTTGTTCAACGGGGAACCACTTCTGGGTGTTCCGGGCTCGAGCCTCTCTCGCGGTGATGTGTGTCACTGGCTCTCGTGGCCCGGAAGGACCTCCGCCCACAGGTTCTCGGCCTGGAGCAGCAGTGTGCCGAGCACCGCCGTGTGCTCGGCCCCCATGCCGGCGTGCTCCCGCAGCCTTTCCTGCAAGTACCGGTGCAGCTCCCGCATCCTCTCCTCCCTCTCGTCGCCCCGGCGGGGGTCCACGCTGCCGTCGAGCAGCCGGTCGGCCTCCGCGTCGCAAACGTCCCCGAGCAGCTCCAGCAGCTCCGCGTACGAGCGCAGGGTCCGGCCCTCGGGCGGCGCGGGCGATCGGCTGTCGTCCACGGCCACCGCCAGCGCCCGGGTCAGGGCGGTGACGTGCCCGGTGACACGGCCGAGGCGTTCGTCCACGTCCGGCGGCGGCAGAGGCATGTGCGGAACGCGGTGCAGGGCGCGCAGCGGGCCGTAGGTCAGGCGCAGGCTCTCCTGGCTCCAGCGACGCGCCGAGCGCAGCGCGTCCAGACGGCGTTCCAGCTGGGCCGAGGCATTGAGCCAGCCGGCGGCGGTCTGCGCGTCCCAGTCACCGTGGCGCAGGTCATCGGAGACGGAGCGCAGGACGTCGCCCGATTCCCGGGCGAGGGTCGCCAGGTTCTCCCGCACGTCCCGCAGATGGATCGGCGGGAGGACGAGCGCGTTGACGGCGACGCCGATGACGGCACCGAGCGCCGCCTGCCCGATGCGGTGCCCGACGCCGGACATGCCGACCGCGCCCGACGTGAGGGTGAACAGGGCCGTGGTCGCCGCGTAGATGCCCTGGTCGCCGAAGCGGGGCCAGTTCGAGAGCAGCATCAGCACCGGGACGGACAGGGCGAGCGCGCCCGTCGTGTCGCCGGTGAGGGCCAGCGTCGCCGAGGCCAGCACGCTGCCGACGCAGATCGCCCCGAACTGCCGCGCCCCCTGCACCAGCGAGCTGTAGACGGTGGCCTGCACCAGCACCAGCGCCACCCACGGCGCCATCAGCGCCAGCGGATCTCCCATCCAGACGCCGCCCACCAGCCAGGCGATCACCGCCGCCGCGGCGGCCTTCAACGACTGGACGACCAGGTCCCGCTCCCGTCCGGGCCCACGCCAGGCGGCCCGGACGGCCTCCACGGCCCTGCGCGCCTCCCGCCGCACGGCGTCCAGCGGCCGCGTGGCACGGACTCCCTGCCCGAGATCCCCCATACGCTCCCGCAGCGCATCGGCGGCCGCCCGGCTGTCCATGACCTTGCCGCCCCGGCCCGACGCGCCACCGGCCGCCGAGCCGGGCCGCGTCTCCTGGGCGGTCTGGCGGTCGGTTGGCTTGCGGGGCTGGGTTTTCCGGGGCTGGGCGTTGTCCGTTGCGTGGTCGCGGGCCGTCTCAGGGGCTGTTCGGCTGCGGGCCGCCTCGTGGGACTGCGTCTGCGGGGCTGTCCGGCTGCCGGTAGCCTCGCGGGCCTGCGTCCCCCGCGCCGACGGGGCGTCGGTCGCCCTGTGGGGTCCCGTCTCCCGGGCTGCCCGGCTGTCCGTCTCCCTGCCATGACCCGTCTCTCGGGCCGTGGGGTCGTCGGGTGCCTCGTCGGGGGCTGTTCCCCGGGTCGTTCGGTTGTCGGTCGTCGTGTCGGGGAGCGTCTCTGGGGCCGCGCGGTCGTCCGGTGCCTCGTTGGGGGGTGTCTCCCGTGTCGTTCGGTTGTCGGTCGTCGTGTCGGGGAGCGTCTTTCGGGCCGTGGGGTCGTCCGGTGCCTCGTCGGGGGCCGTACCCCGGGTTGTCCGGTTGTCGCTCGTCTCCTCGGGGGCTGTTCCCCGGGTGGTCCGGCTGCCGGTCGTCTCGTCGCGGGCCGTCCCCCGGGCCGTCCGGCTGTCGGTCGTCTCGTCGGGTCGTGTCTCCCGGGCCGGCTGCCCGGTCGGGCGGGTGTCGTTCGCCGCCGCGGCTCCGTTCTTCCGGCGGCCGAAGGTGCGAGCCGCCCGTCGAACCACACTCGTCACACGCGTCATGCGCTGCGAGTATCCGCGTGACCGGCTGTTTCACGTCGGCTCATGCGAGCGGACTGTCCCGCAGGGACGACAGCAGGTGCGCGGGGTCGGCGTAGATCGCGTCCGCGCCGGACTTCTCCAGGTCGGTGCGCGGGATGCCGCCGCACAGGACGCCCACACAGCGCACCCCGGCCCGGCTGCCCGCGCGCATGTCCCACACGGTGTCCCCGACGAAGACCGCCCGCTCCGCCGGCACCCCGGCCAGGTCCAGTGCGTGCTCGACGGGCTCGGGCGCGGGCTTGCCCGCGTCCACGTCGTCGGCGCTGGCCGTGGCGGTGATGGCGTCGTCCGCGTCGATCGCCCGGCGCAGCGCGCTGAGCTCCGCGCCGCCCGCCGAGGTGGCCAGCACCACGGCCCAGCCGTCCCCGTGCAGCCGCCGCAGCAGCGGTCCCGCCTCCGGCAGCGCGGGCAGCCGGTCGAAGTACTGCCCGTACAGCGCCTTGTGCGCGGCGCTGATCGCCGCGTCCTGGTCGGTGTCCCGGTCCTCGCCGAGCAGGTGCGCGACGAGGTCGGTGGAGGCCAGGCCCACGGCCCGGTGGACGGCGTGCATCGGCACGTCGTGGCCCGCCTGGCGGAAGGCCTCCCACCACGTCACGACGTGCAGGTGGTTGGTGTCGACCAGCGTGCCGTCGACGTCGAACACGGCCGCCCGTTCCGCCTTCGCCATGCGTGCGATCCCTTCCTCCACGGCTGCTCCCAGGCCACCCGGGTACCACCTCAGCCGCCCGTCACGCCGGACGGCACCCGCCGCTCACGGGTCCAGGCCAGCAGCTCGTCCAGGGACCACGTCGTCACCACCCGCTCCGGCGGCACCCCGCACTCCTGTGCCCGCGCGCACCCGTTGATCTGCCAGTCCAGCTGCCCCGGCGCGTGCGCGTCGGTGTCGACGGAGAACAGCACACCCGCGTCCACGGCCCGGCGCAGCAGCCGCCGCGGCGGGTCGAGCCGCTCCGGCCGGCTGTTGATCTCCAGCGCCGTGCCCGTCTCCGCGAGCGCCGCGAACACCTCGTCCGCGTCGAACTCCGACTCCGGCCGCCCCCGTCCGGTCAGCAGCCGCCCCGTGCAGTGCCCGAGCACGTCCGAGTGCGGATCACGCACCGCGGCCACCATCCGCCGGGTCATCGATCGGGCGTCCATGCGCAGCTTGGAGTGCACCGACACCACCACGACGTCCAGCCGGTCCAGCAGCTCCGGCTCCTGGTCGAGCGAGCCGTCCTCGAGGATGTCGCACTCGATGCCGGTCAGCAGCCGGAACGGCGCCCAGGTCTCGTTCAGCTCCGCCACCACGTCCAGTTGCTCCCGCAGCCGCTCGGCCGACAGCCCGCGCGCCACCGTCAGGCGCGGCGAGTGGTCGGTCAGCGCCGCCCACTCGTGCCCCAGCGCCGCCGCGGCCCGGCCCATCTCCTCGATCGGGCTGCCGCCGTCCGACCAGTCGGAGTGCAGATGGCAGTCGCCGCGCAGCAGCGCCCGCAGCTTCTCGCCACCCCGGACGGCCGGCGGCTCCTTCGCCTCGCCCTCCAGTTTCCGCAGATAGCCGGGCACCTCACCGGCCAGTGCCTCCCGCACCACCTGCGCGGTCTTCGGACCGACCCCCTTGAGCGACTCCAGCGACCCGGCGTCCGCCCGCCGGCGCACCTCGTCCTCGCCCAGCTCCTTCAGCACCCGGGACGCCGTACGGAAGGCCCGTACGCGGTACGTCGGCGCCAGGGACCGCTCCAGCAGAAAGGCGATCCGGTCCAGTGCCTCGACGGGATCCATCGCCACCTCCACCACAAGGGTTCCCCAGCACCCGGCGGGCCGCACGACGGGCGCGCGGTTTGCCCGGTACGCACCCGGGTACTGCGATGCCTCGTCCCGCACGCTCGACGAGGAGGCCTGCCATGTCCGCCCCCACCGCGCCCCGCAGCGAGGTCGCCGTGATCACCGGCGCCGACTCCGGCATCGGCAGGGCCACCGCCGTACGGCTGGCCGAGGCGGGCATGGACGTCGGCATCACCTGGCACAGTGACCACAAGGGAGCGGAGGAGACGGCCGAGGAGGTCCGGGCGCACGGGCGACGGGCCGAGGTCGCCCGGATGGACCTCACCCGGCTGCCCGAGGCGGCCGACACCCTCGACGAGCTGTGCGAGCGCCTCGGCCGTATCGACGTGCTGGTGAACAACGCGGGCACCGGCACCATGACACCCTTCCTCGACCTGGAACTGTCCGACGTGCGCGAGGTTCTCGACGTCGATCTCGTCGGGCCGTTCCTGTGCGGGCAGAAGGCGGCCCGGCACATGATCCGGCAGGGCGACGGCGGGCGGATCGTCAACGTGACGTCCGTCCACGAGCACCAGCCGCGCGTGGGTGCCGCCCCGTACTGCGCCGCCAAGGGCGGTCTGGGCCTGCTCACCCAGGTCATGGCACTCGAACTCGCGGAGTACCGCATCACCGTCAACGCCGTCGCACCCGGCGAGATCTCCACGCCCATGACCGGGCAGGAGGACACCGACCCGCACACCGAGAGCCGCCCCGGTGTGCCGCTGGGACGGCCCGGCGACGCCCGCGAGGTCGCCGCCGTCATCGCCTTCCTCGCCGGTCCGGACGCCTCCTACGTCACCGGCGCCTCCTGGAGCGTCGACGGCGGCATGCTCCGCATGGGCCCGCAGGCCGGTTCGCACCTGACGAGCGACGACTGGCGCCGCCCCTGAGCGGACCGGTTGATCCCGCCGGTGCTCGACTCCGCACTACCGCCGGATGCGCTCTACGCTCGATGCATGACCGAAAGCGCGAGCCCGTACATATCCCACCCGCGGATCGTGGTGCTCGGGGTGCAGCCGACTACACCGCCGTTCCGGATCGTGGAGATCGACGGCCAGGTGGTCGGGGAGGCCAAGACCGTCACCGACGTACTGGCTGCCGCCGCCGCGTTCGGCATCACGGTCCACGACCTGGACGATCCGGACGTGGTCCGCTGGGTCGGCGGCGACAAGTTCACCTGGACCGTGCATTAGGCCCTGACCGTGCACCAGGCCCTGCTAGGTGCGCTGGGCCGGCTTCTTCCCCGCCCGGCCGCCGCGGGGCCCGCGCGCGTGGACCGCGCGGCTCATCCGGCGGCCCAGGAGCAGGTAACCGATCAGCGCGCCCGTCGTGTTCAGGATGACGTCGTCGATGTCGAAGGCACGGCCGGTGACCAGCGCGCCCTGGGCGAACTCCACCAGCAGCATCACCACGGCGGTCAGCAGCAGCAGGCGCAGGATGCCGCGGGTGCGCGGGGCGACGACGGGCACGAGGACACCGAAGGGGACGCCCAGCAGGATGTTGCCGCCGACCTGCCGGACGGCGTCCCGCAGTTCCGGCTGGTCGAGATAGGCCCTCAGCGAGCGGCCCGGATGCAGATTGGTGTGGGTCAGCGCCTCCGACGCGGGCGAGGGCTGGAGGGTCAGCCGGGCCAGCACCACGGCGAAGGCCACCATGAACGCGAAGGCGCACAGCATCGCCAGCAGTCGGACGGGCAGCGGCAGCGGGCGTCGCTCACGGCCGGGGCCGGCCGTACGGAGACGTGAGGCTGCACCGGCCATTGTGTCCTCCAGTCTTCAACTTCCCTGAGTGATAAGGCGGTTACCCGCAGCCGTGCCGACGATGCCGCCACGGACCGTTCCCGGCCACGGTTTCCCCATGCTTCACCGCGCCCTCAGTTCCCGTACGTAACGCGTACCTCCTTGAACCCCAGGGAACGCAGCAGGCCTTCGAGCATGCTCCTGGTGTTGGTCTCGGCGCGGGCGGTCAGCTCGCTCTCCTTCGCCGCGTCGCCGATGTGCCGTACCGCGAGTTTCTGCACGGCCTGTTCGCCGTTGGGATTGTCCGAGAAGAGGTCGCCGAGGCGGTCGAAGAGACCGCGCTGCTTGGAGACGGCGTAGGAACGGTCGGGGTCGAGGGCCGGCCGGCCCAGCCGCGCGTGGGGCAGCCGGAGCGTGGCGGACGTGCGGTCGCCGTTGACCTGCACGTCGTCGTCGCCGACCTTGCCCAGGTCGACGTAGGCGTCGACGGTGCCCGCACCGACGTACAGGGTGCGGGTGCCGCGGATCGCGTCGGGGAGGAACTTGGCGTCCTTCTCCAGGTCCACGACGACCTGGAAGTTGCCGGAGGCGGCGTCGTAACGGCTGAGGTCCTGGACGGACTTCAGCAGCGCGGGGCCGGACCGGTCGTGGGTGTCGGTGCCGAACAGGTCCTTCAGGCCCGGGATCACGCTCAGCCGGATCCCGGCGAAGAACACGACGAGCAGCAGCACCAGCGCGCCCACCACCTTCGCCCAGCCGGGCACGCGCCTGGGGAGACGCTTGACGGGAGTCGTCATGCGACGGCCCTCCTTCCTACTGTCCGGATGCCCGCCACGAGCCTTGCCAGACCGGTGGGTTGAGGAGGGGAGGATGTCAGCGGAAGCACGGCAGGGCGCACTCGGGCATCACACCGGGCCGGACGCCGCCCGGCTCACACCGAGCCGGACGCCGCCTCCGGCTGCTCCAGGGCCGCGTCGAGCGTCGGCTGCGGGGGCAGCAGCCGGGACAGGCCGGTGATCCGCAGGACGCGCAGCGTCAGCGGGTGGGCGCAGACGAGGAGCAGTTGCCCGTCCCGGTCGAGCACCCGGCTCCTGGCCCGGTACAGCAGCCGCAGGCCGGAGCAGTCGAAGAACTCGATCCGGCTGAGGTCGATCACGACCCGGGCGGCGCGGCGGCTCGTCTCCCGGTCCAGGTGCGGGGCGATCTCCGTGGCCGCGGCGAGGTCGATCTCGCCGCGGAGCTCCAGCACCGTGTGCCCCCGTTCCTGTCGCACGCGCAGATGCCGGGTGAGCGGTGCAGGTTCCTGCCGCACGACGAGATCGCCTCCAGCCTGCTCCGTGCGTGGGGAGGGGCCGCGGTCCTCAGAACCGTTCCCCGCCCTGCAAGTTACCCTCCAACGGGTGAATTTGAGCATGTTCGATTGACATATGTCTCTGAATTGCGGCCGAGTTGGCCGAGGTTCGCGCGGGGGGCGTACGCGGGCGTGAGTGCCGGCGTGTTCCCCGGCGTGCGTCCCGGCCTACGACAGGGCGTGCCAGGCCTTGGCGAGAGCCTGGCGAAACTGCTCGGTCTGGTGTGCCGTGAGGTCGCGCACCATCCGCTCCTCCAGCTCCCGGACGGGCCCGGCATGCCGTGCGAGCAGCTCCCGGCCGGCGTCGGTGAGCAGGATCAGCCGCTCGCGGCGGTTGCGGGGATTGCGCTCCCGGCGCACCAGCCCGCGGCCCTCCAGGGAGCGGACGAGGTCGGCGATGGACTGCGCGGTGACGAAGGAGTCGCGCGCCAGCTGGGCCGCCGACAGTCCGTCGTGTCGCTCGAGCACGGTCAGCGCGGTGTACTGGAGAGCGGTTATACCGGAGGGTCTGACCAGCTCGTCCAGATGGGAGCGCACGACGAGCTCCACCTGCTTGACCATGTAGAGCAGGGAAGGGGGTGCCTTGGTCACCTGTGCGTCGAGCATGGATGCAGGCTAGACCATTGACAGGAAACCTGTCTGTAATGAGACTGCGAACCAACAGGAATCCTGTTTATTGAAAACTTGGCGACGACGCTGAGGAGTGGCGATGACCACCTTCGAGAGGGAACCCGGCCGGCTGTTCGTCGGGGGACAGTGGCGCGAGGCCGCCGACGGGGCGCGCACCGAGGTGGTCGACCCGTCCCGGGGCACGGTCGTCACCACCGTCGCGGAGGCGGGCCCGGCCGACGTCGACGCGGCCGTCCGGGCCGCGCGCGAGGCCTACGACGAGGGCGCCTGGTCCGGTCTGAGCGGCCGCGAGCGGGGCCGGGTGCTGCACCGCGTCGCCCAGCTGATCCGCGAGAACGCCGACGAGATCGCCGCGCTGGAGAGCCTCGACGTCGGCAAGCCGATCACACTGTGCGGCGCGGTCGACGTGACGAACGCGGCCAACGACTACGAGTACTTCGCGAACCTCGCGCAGAGCCAGGACGGCGCCCTGCGCGACACCCCCATGAACGCCCTCGCCTACACCAAGCGCGAGCCCCTCGGTGTGGTCGCCGCGATCACCCCGTTCAACTTCCCGCTGATCCTCGCCGGCAGCAAGATCGGCCCCGCGCTGGCGGCCGGCAACACCGTCGTCCACAAGCCCGCCGACGAGACCCCGCTGAGCGCCCTCTACATGGCCCGGCTCTTCCAGGAGGCGGGGGTACCCGACGGCGTGGTCAACGTCGTGACCGGCAGCGGGCCGGTGGCCGGCGAGGCGCTGCTGCGCCACCGCGGTGTCGACAAGATCGCCTTCACCGGCTCCACCGCGATCGGCCGGCACGTGGCGAGCGTCGCCGGCGAGGCGCTCAAGCCCGTCACCATGGAGCTCGGCGGGAACGCGGCCCACCTCGTCTTCGAGGACGCCGACCTGGAGAAGGCGGTCGGCGCGGTCATCAAGGGCTTCGTCTTCAACACCGGCCAGTTCTGCATGGGCGGCCCGCGCCTGCTGGTCGCCCGCTCGGTGTACCCCACGCTGCTCGGCATCCTCGCCGAGGCCGTACCCGGTGTGCCGGTCGGCGACCCGCGCGACCCGGCCACGGTCATCGGCCCGATGGCGGCCGAGAAGCACCTGAAGAAGGTCGAGGAGTACGTCGCCCTGGCCCGCAAGGAGGGCGCCCGGATCGTCTGCGGCGGCGAACGGCTCGACCTGGACGGCGGCTACTACTACCGGCCCACCGTCATCGCCGACCTGTCGAACGACTCCCGCGTGATCCAGGAGGAGATCTTCGGGCCGGTCCTCACCGTGCAGCCCTTCGACGACGAGGACGAGGCCGTCGCCCTCGCCAACTCCACCCCCTACGGCCTGGCCTCGGGCGTCCAGACCACCAACCTCGCCCGCGCGCACCGGGTCGCCGACCGGCTCCAGGCCGGCATCGTCTGGGTCAACGACTGGGCGATGCTCGACCCCGCGGTGCCCTTCGGCGGCGTGAAGGACTCCGGCTACGGCCGCGAGTACGGGCCCGAAGCCCTCGCCGGTTACACCAAGGTCAAGTCCGTCGTCGTCTCGCTCGACTGAGACAGTCGTCAAGGAGCTCTTGCGATGCCCACCACCACCCGTGCCGCGGTCGTCGAGTCCGGCGGCGCGCCCTTCACCCTCTCCGACGTCGTCCTCGACGAACCCGGCCCGCACGAGGCGCTGGTCCGCATGGTCGCCACCGGCCTGTGCCACACCGACCTCGGTGTGGCGAGCGGCGGACTGCCCTTCCCGCTGCCCGGGGTCCTCGGCCACGAGGGCGCGGGCGTCGTCGAGGCCGTCGGCTCCGCCGTCACCGGCGTCACGCCCGGCGACCACGTCCTGCTCTCCTTCACCTCCTGCGGCGACTGCCGCAACTGCCGCGGCGGGCACCCCGCGTACTGCGCGACCTGGCTGCCGCTGAACCTGCTCGGCGGCAGCCGGGCCGACGGCACGAACACCATCAGCCGCGGGGGTCAGACCCTGGGCGGGCACTTCTTCGGCCAGTCCTCCTTCGCGGAGCGGGCGCTGGCCGACGAGCGCAGCCTCGTCAAGGTCGACCCGGACGTGCCGCTGGAGTCCATCGCCCCGCTGGGCTGTGGGGTGCAGACCGGTGTGGGTGCCGTCTGGAACGTCCTGAAGCCGGACACGGGCAGCACGGTCGTCGTCCTGGGCGCCGGGGCGGTCGGTCTGTCGGCCGTGATGGCGGCTACCCTCACCCCGGCCACGCGGATCGTCGCCGTCGACCGGGTCGCCGAGCGCCTCTCCCTGGCGACGGAGCTGGGCGCCACGCACACCGTCGACACGAGCGGGACGGACCTCGCCTCGGCCCTCGCCGAGATCACCGGCGGCCAGGGCGCGGACGGTGTCGTGGAGACCACGGGCAACGTCGGCGTCCTGCGCCAGGGCGTCGACGCGCTCGCCGCCCGCGGCACGCTGGTCGTGGTCGGCGCCCCGCCGTTCGGCACCGAGGTCGCCCTGGACGTCAACGGGCTGCTCGGCGGCAAGCGGATCGTGGGTCTCACCCTCGGCGACAGCGAGACCCAGACCATGATCCCCGCGCTGGTCCGTCTGGTGAAGGACGGCCGGCTGCCGCTGCACCGGCTGATCGGTACGTATCCCTTCGGGGACATCGACCGGGCGGTCCAGGACATGAGGTCGGGCAAGACGATCAAGCCGGTGCTGACGTTCTGACGCGGCGGGCCGTCATAGCCGGTTCGCATCAGAGCTCGGGGGCGCGGTGGATCGGCGTGTGCGGCTGAGCCGTGGCCTGTCGCGCAGTTCCCCGCGCCCCTTCGGGGCACTGCCGTCCGGGTCAGTCGTTCACCAGGACCAGCTTCCCCGTCGTCCGGCCCGTGTCGCCCGAGGCGTGGGCCTCCGCGGCGGCGGCCAGCGGGAAGGTGCCGGCGATCGTGGCGCGGAGCCTGCCGGTCTCGGCCAGTTCCGCGATCGTCTCCATGCCGGTGCGGTCGGCGTCGACCAGCATCCGGACCGCTCGTGCACCGAGCCGCTCGGCCTCCTTGTAGAAGTCGTCCGAACCACCCGGCAGGATCGACACCACGACCCCGCCCGGGCGCAGCACGCGCAGTGAACGCAGCGCGTTGTCGCCGCCGATCGTGTCCAGGACGACGTCGACGTCCTTCACGGCCTCGGTGAAGTCGGTCTCCCGGTAGTCCACCGCCTCGTCCACGCCGATCTCCCGCAGGAACTCGTGCTTGCCCGCGCTCGCGGTGCCGATCACATGGGCGCCGCGCGCCTTCGCGATCTGCACCGCCACATGCCCGACCCCGCCCGCCGCGGCGTGGATCAGCACCCGCTGCCCGGACTTCAGGTCCGCGTGCTCGACGAGCGCCTGCCACGCGGTCAGCGACACCAACGGCAGCGCGCCCGCCTGGACGTGGTCGATCCCGGCCGGCTTGCGTGCCAGGGCCCGCACCGGGGCGATGACGTACTCGGCGTGCGAGCCGTGCCCGTACGGATAGGGCAGCATGCCGAAGACCTCGTCCCCGGGTGCGAACGCCGCGACGCCGATGCCGACCGCCTCCACCACCCCGGAGACGTCCCAGCCGAGGACGAAGGGCGGCTCGCCCAGGAAGCCGCCCGTGGCGCGGTGCTTCCAGTCGGTCGGGTTGACCCCGGCGGCCCGCACCCGGACCAGCACCTCGTTCGGCCTGGGCGCCGGGCGCTCGACTTCCACTTCCTTCAGGACCTCGGGACCGCCGAGGACGTCCTGGCTGATGGCTCGCATCGTGTTCTGTGTGCTCATGGTCATCCAGCGTGCCCGCCCGCGCCCGGCCCGCCAATGGCAGAATGGTCAACCTTCGATAGGATCGTGCCATGCGACGTGAGCGAGTGGTGGTCCTGGCCCTGGACGGCGTGTACCCGTTCGAGCTGGGCATCCCCAGCCGGATCCTGGGCGCGGCCGACGGCCGGTACGAGGTGCTGACCTGCTCGGTCGACGGCGGTCCGGTGCGTACGAACGCGGACTTCGGCATCACCGTGGAGCACAGCCCCGAGGCCCTGGCCACCGCCGACACCGTGGTTATCGCGCCCATCGCCCCCGCCCACCTGACCGACGAGGTGCCCGGCGATGTCCTGGCCGCGCTCGCCCTCATACGCCCCGGGACGCGCATCGTCTCCATCTGCACCGGCGCCTTCGTCCTCGCCGCCGCCGGGCTCCTCGACGGGCGCAGGGCGACCACCCACTGGCAGGTCGCCGACCGGTTCCGGCGCATGTTCCCGCATGTCGACCTCGACCCGGACGTGCTGTTCGTCGACGACCACCCCTTCCTCACCTCCGCGGGAGCCGCCTCCGGCGTGGACATCTGCCTGCACCTGGTCCGCAAGGACCACGGCAGCCGGCTGGCCAACACCGTCGCCCGCCGCTGCGTGGTCCCGCCGTTCCGGGACGGCGGCCAGGCCCAGTACATCGAACAGCCCGTCCCCGAACAGGGCGCCGCGAGCACCGCGGCCACCCGCTCCTGGGCCCTGGAACGCCTCGGCGAACCGCTCACCCTGGCCGACCTCGCCGGCCACGCCCGGATGAGCCTGCGCACCTTCGCCCGCCGCTTCCACGACGAGGTGGGCCTCAGTCCCGGCCGCTGGCTCATCCAGCAGCGGGTGGCCCGCGCCCGGCATCTGCTGGAGTCCAGCGACCTCACGGTGGACCAGATCGCGGGCCGGGTCGGCTTCGCGACCGGCGCCTCCCTGCGCCAGCATCTGAGCGCGGCGATCGGGGTGACCCCGCAGGCCTACCGCCGCACGTTCCAGACCACGCGCTGACCAGGCAGGGCCCGGTCTCCGCTCAACTGGGCAGCGAGCAAAGCCATTTGTCGACCTGTTGCTTCCTGTCGGAGCGTGACGGAACCCTCACGTCCGCCGGGGGACGAGGTTGATCCTCTCGGGTGTAAACCCGATAAGGTTCCCATCGGCGCTGCGAGTTGGCGCGATCGCGTCCAGTCGACTCGCAGTGCGTACTCATGAGTGCGGTCCGCACACCCCCCATTCGATCGTGTTGCTTCGAAGGATGCAGATGGAACTCGCCACTCCGCCACCGGCGGCGCGGGCCCCTGTCGCCTGGTACAGCTGGTGGTTGATGCCGCTGGGCTTGGGAGGCGGGACGGTTGCCGCCACGTTCATGAGCTCGGAGCGACTAACCACGGCCGTCGCCGGTGTCGCGGCGACGGCGGCCGGTGCCGTGTGCGTGCGCCTGCTGCTGCGCACCCGGGCCCAACTGCACCGGGCAGAGGGCTCCTTTCGCACCACGCAGGCCGAGCACAACGCGCAGTGGCAGCAGCACGTCGCGGGCCTGGAACGGAAGTTCTCCGCCGAGCGCGCCACCCTGGAGTCGCAGCTCACCGAGCAGAACGCGGCCTACGAACGGCACGTCGCCGACCAGAGCGCCACGTACGAGTCGCAGCTCGCCGACCAGTCCCGGGCGTACGAGGAACGGCTGACCGAGCAGGCCAGGTCCTACGAGGCCCAGCTCGCCGACCAGGCCGAGGTCTGGCAGGAGCAGCTCACCCACCAGCTCGCCGCGGTCGCCCGGCTCGCCGACGAGCAACTGCCCGACGCGATGGAGAAGCTGCGCTCCGGCGAGGCCATCGACGACGTCCTGCCGACCGTCAACCAGTGCGCGAAGGTCAGCGCCGACCTCCAGGCGGAACTGCGCAAGCTCCTGCGCACCGCCCTGGTCGGCCTGGAGGCGGAGTTCGACCGCTCCACCTCCGCCGAGCAGGCCGTGATCAGCATCGGCAACCGCATCCACGTGCTGACCAGCAAGCTCCGCGGCCGGCTGCACGAGATGCAGGGCGAGCACGGCAGGCTCCCGGCCGTCGCCCGCGGCCTGATGGAGCTCGACCAGGAACTCGGCCCCGCCGACTCGCTCGCCGCGAGCATCGGTGTGCTCGGCGGCTCGGACCGTCCGGGACGCCAGTGGCAGGAACCGCAGCGGCTGCTGAGCGTGGTGCGCGGCGGCATCGGCCGGATCAAGGACTTCCACCGCGTCCAGGTGCGCCACCTGCCCGAACTCGGCGTCGACGGCGGCCTGGTGGACCACCTCACGCTGATCTTCGCCCACCTCCTGGACAACGCGGCCCGCTACTCGCCGCCCACCGAGCCGGTGCTCATCTCCGGCAAGGAGGTCCCCAACGGCGTCGGCATCGAGATCCAGGACTCCGGCAAGGGCCTGAGCGAGGAAAAGAAGCGCGAGGCCGAACACGCCCTCGCCGGCACCGCGCCCGGCGCCGGCCTCGGCGGTATCACCGAGGACGCGAGCATCGGTCTGCGCGTCGTCGGAGCCCTCGCCCGCCGCTACGGCATCCGTGTCACCTTCGCGGACTCGCCGTGGCTCGGCACCTCCGTGGTGGTCGTGGTTCCGCACAAGTACTTCAGCCCGCTGCCCGCGGCCGCGACCACCCAGGCCGCGCCCGCCCCGGAGGCCCGCCCCGCCGCGCCCGCCCCGGTCCGCGACGAGACGGTCACCGCACCGGCACCGGCCGCGGAGTCCGAGGTCGTGGAGACCACCCCCGGCGGGCTGCCCCGGCGCCGCAGCAAGCGGAACGAGACGGACGGGCCCGGGCAGGCCGAGCGGAGCGACCGGAGCACGGCCGTCTCCGCCGTCCCGCCGGACGCCTCCTTCTCCGGCCTCGCGGCCTTCGCCACCGCCGGCCGCGACGCCGCGGAGGCGTCCCGGGCGGCCGACGACCGCGACACTCCCGCCGGACGCGAGTTCACAGAGCACCGCACCCAAGAGAGCGACTAGTCCTCATGACGCAGCAAGGAACAGATGTGAGCTGGGCGCTCCGCGATCTCGTCGAGAGCATCCAGGAGATCCGTTTCGCCCTGGTGGCCTCCAGCGACGGCAAGGCCATCACCTCCTACGGCGCCGAAGACCCCGACGACGTCGACCGCTTCGCCGCCGTGGTGGCCGGCCTCCAGGCGCTGGCCCAGCCGGTCGCCGAGCAGTTCCCCAAGTACGCCGGGCAGCTGCGCCTCGCGATGATCGAGGTCGACGGCGGGCACCTCTTCGTCGTCCGGGCCGGTGTGGAGACGTACCTCGGGGTCCTCGCCAGGGAGGGCCTCGACCAGGGCCTGCTCGGGCACCAGATGAGAGACCTGGCCCGCAGGATGGGTGAGCTTCTCGGCACCACTCCGCGCCTGGAGGAGCACTCTGGATGAGTGCTCCCCGCAGGCCGTCCGACCCGTCCGGTCTCGAGCGCTACTACGTCCTCACCGGAGGACGCAGCGGACCGGGCGGTTCGGCGTCGAGCCTCGACGTGGCGACCCTCGTCGTCGCCCGAGCCGCCCCGTTACCGGGTATGCAGCACGAGCACGAGGAGATCCTCCGCCGCTGCCGCGATCCGCTGTCGGTCGCCGAACTCGGCGCCCACCTCGGGCTGCCCTTCAACATTCTCGCCGTGCTGCTGTCGGACCTGCTGGACGCAGGTCGCGTCGAAGCCCGCGACCCCATCCCGGCACACGACGCCGGCCGCGGGCCCGACCTCGCGCTCCTTGAGGAGGTACTCAGTGGACTTGAAAGGCTTTGACCAACCCGGAGGGCGGGCGGCCGGGGACACCCGCTCGGTGAAGGTGATGATCGCCGGCGGGTTCGGCACCGGGAAGACCACCATGGTCCGGTCGGTCAGCGACATCAAGCCGCTCACCACCGAGGAGACCCTCACCCAGGCCAGCGTCGACGTCGACCACCTCATCGGCGTCGCCGACAAGACGCAGACCACCGTCAGCCTGGACTTCGGCAAGATCGGCATCAACGAGAGCCTGGTGCTCTACCTGTTCGGCACGCCGGGCCAGGAGCGGTTCTGGTTCCTGTGGAACGGGCTGTTCAAGGGCGCGCTCGGCGCGATCGTCCTGGTGGACACGCGCCGCCTGGAATCCAGTTTCCGGGCGATCGAGGAGATGGAGCGGCAGGACGTCCCGTTCGTCGTCGCGCTGAACGTCTTCCCCGACTCCCGGAACTACCCGGTCGAGGAGATCAGGGACGCACTGGACATCCCCGAGCACACCCCGGTCGTGGCCTTCGACGCCCGCGACCGGGCCTCCAGCCGTGACGTCCTCGTCGCCCTGATCCACCACCTGAAACAACGCTCGGCCGTGGCCCTGGAGCCCCGATGAACGATCAGACCGAAAACGGCCTCCAGGCCGTGCGAGGCTGCCCCGTCGCCCACCACGGGACCGACCTGACCCGGCTGTACGGGCCGGAGGCGGCGACCGACCCGGGGAGCATCTACGAGCGGCTGCGCAAGGAACACGGCTCCGTCGCACCGGTACTGCTCGAAGGCGATGTGCCGGCCTGGCTCGTCCTCGGCTACCGCGACAACCGGCGGGTGCTCGACAACCCCCGCCAGTTCAGCCGGGACGCGCGCATCTGGCGGGACTGGGCACAGGGGCGCGTGGAGGAGACCTCGCCGCTGATCCCGATGCTCGGCTGGCGGCCCGACTGCGTGTCCCAGGACGGCGAGCCGCACCGCAGGCTGCGGTCCGCCGTCACCGACGGACTCCAGGCGGCCGCGACCCGGGGCATCCGGCGCCACGCGACCCACTTCGCGAACAAGCAGATCAACGCGTTCGCGGACACCGGACGCGCCGACCTCGTCCCGGACTACGCCGAGTACCTGCCGATGCTCGTCCTCTCCCGCATCCTCGGGCTGCCCGAGGTGGAGGGCCGGGACCTGGTCGAGTCCTGCGCCCAGGTCCTCAAGGGCGGTGAGGACGCCCTCGCGCACAACGAGCGCATCATGCTGATCCTCGGGGAACTGGCCGAGCGCAAGCGGACCGAACCCGGTGGCGACTTCACCACCGCCCTGCTGGGGCACGCGGCCGGCCTCGACGAGGAGGAGGTGGTCAGCCATCTGCGTCTGGTGCTGATCGCCGCCCACACCACGACCAGCAACCTGCTGGCCCGGGTCCTCCAGCTCGTCCTCACCGACACCGCCCGGCTCTCCGGACTGATCAGCGGGCAGCTGAACATCTCGGCCGTGGTGGAGGAGGTCATGTGGAACAGCCCCCCGCTGGCCGTGCTGCCGGGCCGGTTCGCCGCCGGCGACCTGGAACTCGGCGGCCACCAGATCCAGGAGGGCGACCTGCTGGTCCTCGGCCTCGCGGCGGGCAACGTCGACCCCGAGATCCGGCCGGACACCGGCGTCTCGGTCCAGGGCAACCAGGCCCATCTGGCGTTCAGTTCCGGTCCGCACGAGTGCCCCGGGCAGAGCATCGGCCAGTCCATCATCGAGATCGCCGTGGACGTGCTGCTGCACCGCCTGCCGGGCCTGACCCTGGCCGTGCCCCCGGAGGAGCTCACCTCGACCGCCTCCACGTGGGAGTCACGGCTGGACAGCCTGCCGGTCGAGTTCCCGGTCTGACGAGGATGCCCGGCCGGACACCGGCCGGGCACCACCCCGTTCCTCACACGGTCAGCAGGTCGTCCACCGAGCCCCGCCCGGCCAGTTCCGCCGTCGCCACGGGGCCCTCCTTCGCCGCCGCGTAGCGGCCGCTGGTCAGCGCCCACTCGTAGTTGCCGTTGATCCAGTGCTGGATGGCCTCGACCCCCATCCGCACCCGGTCCCGCTCCGCCTCGTCGAGCCGCAACTCGTCGCACATCTGCGGGACGCGCTCCTGGAGTTCGAGGTACTCGTCGAGACAGGCGATCGTCATCCGGTACGCCTCGTCCGTGGCCTCCTGCCAGGAGCAGCCCCGCTCCCGGCGCAGCACGGCGATGAGGTTGTGGCCGTCGCCGCGCCGCTTCTCGCGCTCGAAGGAGTGGATGTCGTTCATGAACCCGATGGTGTCCGCGGCCAGATCACGCATCCGCTCCATCACCGGATGTCCCATCGCTTGTGCCGGCACCTCGAAGCCGCGGCTGCGCTCGCCCGCGTCGATGCTGTGGTGGATGCCGACCGTACGGCGCCGGAACTCGGCGTACTCGTCGAGCCCCAGCGTGCCCTCCAGGCCCCGGGCCGCCAGGTCGACCTCCTCGCAGTGCGCGACCAGGAACCGCCCCCACGAGGCGGCGAAACGCGTCTGCCATGTCAGGGACATGCCATGCGAGAGGTGGTTCCACACCTCCGCCCAGGCGAGAGTGATCGGACAGGCCACACGGGGAGGGCTGCCGGCCGGCCGCAGGGGAGTGACGATCAGTTCCCGTGCGACCTCCGCTATGCGGTCGGCGCGGTCCGGCTGACTGGCGTCGAACTGGTCGTCGAAGAGGAAGGCCAGTGAGAACCAGTTCATCAGGACGACCATGTCGTCCGCCGACGCGTGCGGATAGGTGCGGGCGGCCGCCTGGGGCAGGTCCCAGGACTTGTACTCCTCGAACCCCTCCCGGCTGCGGACCAGGCGCATCTCCCACACCCAGCGCAGATGACGTGCCCGGGCGTACTCCAGATGCTCGCTGACCGGGGTGTCGAAGGGGAGGTCGAACCGGACGTCCTGAGGCATGGGCTTCCTTTCGGGAGACGGACCGCAGAGCCCCCCGCCCCTGCGAGCGGACGGTGCCGTGACCGTCCGCACACTCGAACTCGGCTTCACAGTCCGAAAGTTGAACCGAGAAGCGGTACGAGACTGCCCAAGGCGCGAATCAGCCATTCCGTGACCCTGCCGTGATCTCCGTTACTGCCCGAACCGCATGAGCTGCGTATACTCCCTCGTCCCTCACCCGGCATCGGCTTGTCCACCGTGCCTCCGCAGCCTCGGAACGTCACACTGGTAGACGTCAGTTGACGACGCTTCAGGAGGATTGCCGACGATGACGTCCGAACCCGCACGCAGCGCTGAGCAGCGCAAGAAGGACACCCTGCACCGCCTGGAGCACGACGTGGACGCCTGGGTCGCCACGGCCGACGGCACGTCCGGGACGCCGTACCTCGTCCCGCTGTCCTTCCTCTGGAACGGCTCGTACCTGCTGTTCGCCACCCCCGCGTCGAGCCCCACCGGACGGAATCTGGCCGCGACCGGCCGGGCCCGCGTCGGAATCGGGCCGACCCGTGACGTCGTGCTCGTCGAGGGCACCGTGGAGACCGTCCAGCCCGGCGAGCTGACCGAGCAGGACGCCGAACTCTTCGCCGCCAAGACCGGGTTCGACCCCCGCGGGCTGGCCACGCCGTACCTCTACTTCCGCGTCGTGCCGCAGCGGGTGCAGGCCTGGCGGGAGGCCAACGAACTGGACGGCCGCGAACTCATGCGCGCCGGACGGTGGTTGACGGCCGACTGAATCGGCCGGACCGGGATATCCGCAAGGTACAGGGCCGCGGGGCACGACCGCCCCGCGGCCGGAATCCTGCGGAGGAGACATGGCACTGGTGAAAGCGGGTGTCCTGGTGCTCGACTGTGCCGAGCCCGAGAAACTCGCCGTGTTCTACAAGGAGCTGCTGGAAGGGGAAGAGGCGGACGCGACCGCCAACCGGGTGGAGATCAAGGGCGCGGACGGCTTCCGCGTCGCCCTGCGCCGGGACGTCAACGCGACACCGCCCAGCTGGCCCCGCCCGGAGAACTCCCTCCAGGCGCACCTGGAATTCGTGGTGGACGACCTCGACGCGGTGGAACGCCGGGTCATCTCCCTCGGCGGCCGCCCCCTGGAGGCCAAGGACGCCTCGGGCCCCCTGGAGGAGCGGGGCTACGCCGACCCGGCAGGCCACTCCTTCGTCCTGCGCCGCACCCCACCGACCGCGCCCAAACAGGGCTGACCGGAGGCGGCGGGCCGGTTGCCGGCGGCCCTCCCGCGATCTCCGTACGGGCAACGATCGACATCTGAGGGGCGCGGCGGCCCCGCACAGGCCGGCCCCGCCCCGCCGCACCGGCGGGGCGGGGCCGCGTCGTTCTCAGTCGCGGCCGCCCTTCTCCCCGGCCGGCCACGTGCCGGTGGAACGCTCGATCGCCTTGGCGCCCGCGCGGTCCACCGCGCTGCGCACCACGGCGAAGATGGCGCCCTGGACCGCGGCGGCCAGCAGGATCTCGCCCCAGCCGCGGTCCTTGTCCAGCGCGTCGGGAGCGTCCTCCTCGTTCCGGATCGCCATCCACGTCTTGCGGAAGGCCAGCCCGGCCAGCCAGCCGCTCGACCAGCCCAGCACGAACCCGAGGGGCTGGTAGGCGAAGGGAAGCTTCTTCTTCTTGGCCACGCGAATCTCCTTGATCGGTGAGGGTGGGTGGAAAGTGGTCAGGGTGTGCCCGCGGCCGGGACCCGCTCCTCGGCGCGGACCGGCCCGGGCGGCGTGCCGTCACCGAACGGCCGGCCGCCCAGCTCCTCGCGGTGGTGCGGGGTCAGCCAGCCGGACAGGTCCGGGCCCAGCGGCACGACGCGGGTCGGGTTGATGCCCGTGTGCACCTGGTAGTAGTGGCGCTTGATGTGGTCGAAGTCGACGGTGTCGCCGAACCCGGGCGTCTGATAGAGGTCACGGGCATAGCCCCACAGCACCCTGTTCTCCGTCAGCTTCCAGCGGTTGCACTTGAAGTGGCCGTGGTAGACCGCGTCGAAACGGACCAGCGTGGTGAACAGCCGGATGTCCGCCTCGGTGATGGTGTCGCCGACGAGGTACCGCTGCCGCTCCAGCCGGTCCGCGAGCAGCTCCAGCCGCCGGAAGACGCCCGCGCAGGCGGTCTCGTACTCCTCCTGTTCGGTGGCGAAACCCGCCCGGTACACGCCGTTGTTGACGTCCTCGTAGACGTCCGCCATCACCTCGTCGATCTCGTCGCGCAGCTTCAGCGGATACAGGTCGGGCGCGCCCTCCCGGTGCAGCGCCGTCCACTCGGTCGCGAGGTCGAGCGTGATCTGCTGGTAGTCGTTGGTGACCAGCTTCCCGCTGGGCACGTCCACCATCGCCGGCACGCTGACACCGCCCGGGTGGTCCGTCTCCCGCCGGTCGTAGGCCTGGCTGAGGTAGCGGATGCCGAGGACCGGGTCGCGGCCGTCCTCGTCCAGTGTGAAGCGCCAGCTGCGGTCGTCCTGGATCGGGTCGGCGACGGCCAGGGACAGCGCGTCCTCCAGGCCGAGCAGCCGCCGGGAGACCAGCGACCGGCTCGCCCACGGGCAGGCGCGGCTGACGACCAGACGGTAGCGGCCGGCCTCCGCCGGCCAGCCGTCCCGGCCGTCGGCGGTGATCCGGTCCGCGAAATGCGCCTTGGACCGTTTGAACGACCTCCTCCCGTAGGCGCTGTTGCCGCCGTCGCCGTCGTCGCGGCTCATGGGGATGACCTCCTTCGGCATACGTGTGGCCTGCTTGTCGTGCGTGTGCCCTGGTGAACGCGTTCCCCTTTTTCCGCCGACGGCACGGTGTGAGCACCGCCGACCGGGGCAATCGGCGTGGGTGACTGCAGAAGGAACTGATCGGAGGACACGCGTCACCGTGCTGGTGGCGCTCGCCGCCAATCTGGTGATCGCGGCGGCGAAGGCGGTCGGCGGCCTGGCCGCGGGATCGCCGGCGCTGCTGTCGGAGGCGGCCCACTCGGTGGCCGACAGCATGAACGAGGTGTTCTTACTGGCGGCACTGCGCCGCAGCCGCCGCCCCGCCGACCGGCGTCACCCCTTCGGCTACGGCAAGGAGCGGTTCTTCTGGTCGCTCCTCGCGGCCGTCGGGATCTTCGTCATGGGCGGGTGCTTCTCCTTCTTCCAGGGCATCGAGGCCCTGGTGAGCGGCGGGGAGGAGAAACTCGGCGGCTATGTCGCCGGTCTGATCGTGCTCGGCATCGCCCTCCTCGCGGAGGGCGCCTCTCTGCTGCGGGCGCTGTACCAGGTGCGCCGGCAGGGCGGCACGGTCGCCGGGCTGCGCGACCCCGCCCTGCGCACGGTCGTCGCCGAGGACGGCACCGCGGTGCTCGGCGTCACGCTGGCCATCGCCGGCATGGCGCTGCACATGGTCACGGGCCAGGTGGTGTGGGAGGCGTCCGCCTCCCTGGCGATCGGCGCGCTGCTGGTCTACGTCGCCTACCGGCTGGGCCGTGACGCCCGCGACCAGCTGATCGGCGAGGCGGCCGACCGGGAGGCGAGCGGGCGGATCCGGGAGCTGCTGCGGGCACAGCCGGAGATCGACAGCGTGGAGGCGCTGTTCACCATGAAGACGGGCCTCGACTCGGCCCTCGTGGCCGCCCGCGTCGACCTCGTGCCCGGCCTGGACAGCGAGCACGTCGAGGACGTCGCCGTCCGCATCAAGCGCTCCATAGCCCGGACGGTGCCCGAGGCCGACCAGATCTTCCTCGACGTCACCGACCGTCGCGCGCAGGAGGCAGCGGAAAGCCCCGCCGCGACGGGGGAACGCGGCGGGGCCTGACCCTCGCGTGCCCCGTCGCGGACGGTTCATGCAGCGCCCCGGAGAAGTTTTTTCGCCGACCACCCGACAGGGTGGTCGGCTTGGGCTGTCCGGCCCGCTCCGGTCGTCGCTCCGGGCGGGTCCCGAGGGACCGACCACGGAGCGCGCCCGACGTCCAGGGCGCCGGCCGGACGGGCGGTGGCCGCTTCGCCCTCTGCGGCCGGAGACATGGCGCCTGGACGGCGAACCGCTACCGGCCTGCCCGAAGGGCTGGCTTCCGCCCGGCGGCTGGCCCGGAGGGCTGGACTCGTAGCCGAAACTCGTTGCCGCGGGGCTCGTTGCCGCCCGGGGCCGAGCCGATCTCCTCGCGGTACTCCCGCATCAGTTCCGCGAGTGCGTCGGTGCGGCGAGGCCGCAGGACGCGGATGGGTTCGAGGGCCGGTCCGTCGTGCGGCTGCCGGGGCTCGGACGGTGTCGACACGCTGCTCTCCTTCCGTCCGGGCTCGGGGGCGCCCGTCTTCGGGGTCGCGTTGCCCCGGCCGCCGGCCGGCTCCGATCCGCCCGGCGGCTTGCCCGGAGGGCTGACCTCCGCCCGGCGGCTGGCCCGAAGTGCGCCCTCCGCCCGGCGGCCTGGCCGAAGGGCGGCCTCCGCCCGGCCGGAATCACCCCGGGCCCGCCCGAAGCCCCCGGGGACTCACCCCCCGTCAGCCGGCTCCAGCACGAACACCGGTATCTCCCGGTCCGTCTTCTTCTGGTAGTCGGCGTAGGCCGGATACGCCGCGACGGCGCGCTCCCACCACTCGGCCTTCTCCTGGCCCGTGACCTCGCGGGCGATCATGTCCTGCTTGACCGGACCGTCCTGGAGCTCCACGTGCGGATCGGCCTTGATGTTGAAGTACCAGACCGGGTGCTTGGGCGCGCCACCGAGCGAGGCGACCGCGGCGTAACGCCCCTCGTGCTCCACCCGCATCACCGGTGTCTTGCGCAGCTTGCCGCTCCTGACGCCCCGTGAGGTCAGGAGGACCACCGGCATCTTCGAGCCCTGGAGCGTCGTCCCCTCCGTACCGCCGGAGCTCTCGTACAGTTCCACCTGCTTGCGCACCCACTGCGTCGGGCTGGGTTCGTACTCGCCCTCGAGAGGCATGGCATCCGTCCCATCGTCGCGTCACGGCTGACTGGCACCCGGATTCAACACCGGTACGCCCCCGAATCATCCGCACCGCGGCACATCGAGCCGGCCGGGCACCTCACCCCGGCGCCAGCGCCATCCGCACGGCCAGAGCCGTCATGACCCCGCTCGCCACCAGCGCCGTCCCCAGCCGGCCCCGGTGACCGGTCAGCGCCCGCCCCAGCAGGGCCCCGCTCCCGGCGAGCAGCACCTGCCAGCTCGCGGAGGCGATGAAGGCGGCGAGCACGAAGACGCCCTGCTCCAGCGGGCCGGCCGGGCCAGTCGCCTGGGAGCCGAGCACGAGCGCCGCGAAGTAGATCACGGTGGTGGGGTTCAGCAGGGTGATGCCGAGCAGCCCCAGGTAGGCCCGGCCGGGTCCCGGGGGAGCGGGGGCCGTCCGCGTGGCCAGCCGGTGGCCGCGGTACTCCCGCACGGCGGTGACCGCGCCCCACACCGCCAGCACGAGCAGCACCAGGACACAGACCCACCGCAGCGGCCCGAGCACCGGCCGCAACACGCCGGCCAGGGCCGTTCCCCCGAGCGTGGCCGCGAGGGCGTACAGCCCGTCGGCGGTCGCGATGCCGAGCGCGGCACAGACACCGGTGCGCAGGGACGTGCGGGCGGTGAGGGAGACCAGGTACGTCCCGACCGCGCCGACGGGGACGGCGATGCCGTATCCGGCGAGCAGCCCCGCGAGGAGCGCGGTCGTCATGACCGCGGCGCGGTCGGCCCTCCACGGTGTCCGGACGGCTGCTGTCGGCGCGTGGCAGGAGCGGCGGCGGACAGCGGCAGATGGACGGCGAACGTAGGCATGGCTGGATCCTGGGGCCTGTCCCGTCCCGCCGACAACCGGTTTTCGAACCGGCACCGCCGCGCCCCGGCGTCCGGCGAGGGCCAAGCCTCGCACCCGGCTCCCGACGCCCGGCGTTCGAACTGGAAGACGGCATTCCTCGGCCATGTTGCACCGTGCGCCGATCTGGCCGAACTTCGCGTCGCCCCATAGATGCCCGAGGCATCTAATGAAGATCGGCACGACGCATACTTCGTCTGCGAGGTCTTCATGACGGAAACGACCGCACCCGTCGCCTTCCCCCAGAGCCGGACCTGCCCCTATCAGCCGCCCGCCGCCTACGATCCGCTGCGCGGCGAGCGCCCCCTGACCCGTATCACCCTCTTCGACGGCCGTGAGGCGTGGCTGGTCAGCGGGCACGCGACCGCCCGCGCGCTGCTCGCCGACCCGCGCCTGTCCTCCAACCGCAGCCGCCCCGGCTTCCCCGCCCCGACCCGGCGGTTCGCCGGGATCACGAACCGCAGAACGGCCCTGCTGGGCGTCGACGACCCCGAGCACCGCACCCAGCGGCGGATGGTCGTCGGCGACTTCACCCTCAAACGGGCCGTCGAACTCCGGCCGCAAATCCAGCAGATCGTCGACGAGCGGCTCGACGCGATGATCGCCCAGGGCCCGCCCGCGGACCTGGTGACCACCTTCGCGCTGCCCGTGCCGTCCATGGTGATCTGCGCCCTGCTCGGCGTCCCGTACGCCGACCACGACTTCTTCGAGACGCAGTCGCGACGGCTGCTGCGCGGCCCGGAGACCGCCGACGTGGAGGACGCCCGCGACCGGCTGGAGGCGTACTTCGGCGAGCTGATCGACCACAAGCAGCAGGACCCCGGCACCGGCCTGCTGGACGACCTCGTCCACCGGCAGCTTCGCGACGGCGCGCTCGACCGCGACGGCCTGACCGCCCTGGCGCTCATCCTGCTGGTCGCGGGCCACGAGACGACCGCCAACATGATCTCGCTCGGCACCTACACCCTGCTCCAGCACCCCGAGCGGCTCGCCGAGTTGCGCGCCGACCCGGGGCTGCTTCCGGCCGCGGTCGAGGAGCTGATGCGGATGCTGTCGATCGCCGACGGTCTGCTGCGCCTGGCCGTCGAGGACATCGAGGTGGCCGGGACGACCATCCGCAAGGGGGACGGCGTGGTCTTCGCGACCTCCGTCATCAACCGCGACGAGACGGTCTACCCCGATCCGGACACGCTCGACTGGAGCCGCCCGGCCCGGCACCACGTCGCCTTCGGCTTCGGCATCCACCAGTGCCTCGGCCAGAACCTCGCCCGCGCCGAACTGGAGATCGCCCTGCACACCCTCTTCGACCGGCTGCCCACGCTGCGCCTGGCCGCTCCCGCAGAGGAAATCCCCTTCAAACCCGGCGACACGATCCAGGGGATGCTGGAACTTCCCGTGACCTGGTAAGAGGCTTCCGCCATGCATATCGACATCGACAAGGACGTCTGCATCGGTGCGGGCCAGTGTGCCCTGACCGCCCCGGACGTGTTCACCCAGGACGACGACGGCTACAGCGCCCTGCTGCCGGGCCGGGAGGACGGCAGCGGCAGCCCGCTGGTGCGGGAGGCGGCCCGGGCCTGCCCTGTGAGCGCCATCACCGTCTCCGAGACCGTGGGCTGACACAGCATCAGGCGACCTCCAGGAGCAACCGGGCGGCCTCCCGCGCCTCGGCCGCGGGCTCGGCGCTCCTGGTGACACCCGCCGTGACCATGGCGCCCTCGGCGAGCAGGAAGAGCTGCCCGGCCAGTGGGCCGGGCAGCCCCGCCGCTTCGACCAGTGAGGTGAGGTAGTCCCGGAAAGCCCGCTTGTGGGCACGCACCTGGCCGGCCACGCGCGGGGACGTCGCGCCGAGCTCCCCGTACGCGTTGATCCACGCGCAGCCCCGGAAGTCCGGCTCGCCGAACCACCGGCCCAGCCAGTCGAACACGGCAAGGATCCGCTCCCGCGGCTCCCCGTACCGCTCGACGTACTCGGCCAGTTGCCCGCGCCAGCGCGCGTCACGCCGCTCCAGATACGCCTCCACCAGCTGCTCCTTCGCCGGGAACAGCTGATAGAGCCGCTTGAGCGAGACCCCGGAGCTGCCGCGGACGTCGTCCATGCCGACGGACCGCACGCCCCGCCCGTAGAACAGCTCCTCGGCGGCGTCCAGCGCCCGCTCCCGGGCCACTGCGCTGTCCATGTACGACCACTCCTTGACGCGAGAACGAGCGTTCTCCTACCGTAGCACCGCTGGGGAGAACGCCCGTTCTCCACTGTCGATCAGGGGAGGACCCATGACCGGCCGCCCGCCGCTGCCGCCCTTCACGCGGGACACCGCCGCGCAGAAGGTCCAGGCCGCCGAGGACGCCTGGAACACCCGCGATCCGCACAAGGTCGCCCTCGCCTACTCGGAGGACTCCGTCTGGCGCAACCGCGACACCTTCGTCACCGGCCGCGCCGGGATCGCCGAGTTCCTGACCCGGAAGTGGGAGCGCGAGCAGGAGTACGCGCTGCGCAAGGACCTGTGGGCCTTCGACGGCAACCGCATCGCCGTCCGCTTCCAGTACGAGTGCCGGGACGCCGACGGCCGCTGGTGGCGCTCCTACGGCAACGAACTGTGGGAGTTCGACGAGCACGGCCTGATGACCCGCCGCGAGGCGAGCATCAACGACGTACCGATCGAGGAGCGGGAGCGCCGCATCTTCGGCCCACGGCCGGAGCCGGAGCGCGGAGCCACGCTCCCCGTCCGGTGAGGCAGGCGGAGTGACTAGGGTTTCCGGGATGACCGAACAGCCCACCCGGAAGCCCTTCCTCTACGTCGTCGTCTGCGCCGCCGGTATCGCCGCGGACGTCAGCAAACTGATCACCGCGGCGCAGGAGCGAGACTGGGAGGTCGGTGTCATCGCCACGCCCGTCGCCATGAACGGCTTCTTCGACACCGCGGCCGTCGAGGCACAGACGGGCCGCCCGATCCGGTCCGCCTGGCGCACGCCGGGTGAGCCGCGCCCGTTCCCGGCGCCCGACGCCGTGGTCGTCGCGCCCGCCACCTTCAACACCGTCAACAAGTGGGCGGCCGGCATCGCCGACACCCTCGCCCTGGGCACCCTGTGCGAGGCCGCGGGACTCGGTGTGCCGATCGCCGTCCTGCCGTGCGTGGCCGACGCGCTGTCCTCCCACCCCGCCTACCGGGACAGTCTGGAACGGCTGCGGGGGATGGGCGTGCGGTTCGGGGACCCGTACTCCGGAGAGCCGAAAGAGGACGGCGGGCGGCCGGAGTTCGGGTGGGAGCGGGCGCTGGACCTGGTCGAACGCGGCTGACGGTCAGCCGCTGACCCCGCACAGGCTCACTGCGGCCCGGGCACGTCTTCGAGTGCACGCGAACACGTACGCTCCGTCTGGAACACCTCCCGAAGGCAGGAGCAGCAACGATGCAGTACGTGAAGCTCGGTTCGACGGGCCTGGACGTGTCGCGGATCTGTCTGGGGTGCATGACCTACGGCCTGCCGGACCGGGGCCGGCACGAGTGGACCCTCGACGAGGAGGCCTCGCGCCCGCTGATCCGGCAGGCGGTCGAGGCGGGGATCAACTTCTTCGACACGGCGAACGTCTACTCCGACGGCACCAGCGAGGAGATCGTCGGCCGGGCCCTGCGCGACTTCGCCCGCCGTGACGAGATCGTGCTCGCGACGAAGGTGCACGGCCGGATGCGCCCCGGGCCCAACGGCGGCGGACTGTCCCGCAAGGCCATCCTCAGCGAGCTCGACCAGAGCCTCACCCGGCTCGGCACCGACTACGTCGACCTCTACCAGATCCACCGCTTCGACCCGCATACCCCGGTCGAGGAGACGATGGAGGCCCTGCACGACGTCGTCAAGGCCGGCAAGGTCCGTTACATCGGGGCGAGTTCGATGTACGCCTGGCAGTTCTCCAAGGCCCAGTACACCGCCCGGCTGAACGGTTGGACCCGCTTCGTCTCCATGCAGAACCACTACAACCTCCTCTACCGCGAGGAGGAGCGCGAGATGCTGCCCCTGTGCGCGGACCAGGGCGTCGGCGTGCTGCCCTGGAGCCCCCTCGCCCGGGGCCGCCTCACCCGCGACTGGGGCACCACGACCGAGCGCAGCGCCACCGACACCTTCGGCGGCAACCTCTACCAGGAGGGCGACCGGACCATCGTCGAGGCGGTCACCCGCATCGCCGAGGCGCGCGGCGTGCCCCGCGCCCGGATCGCCCTCGCCTGGCTGCTCCACCAGGACACGGTGACGGCACCGATCGTGGGAGCGTCGAAGCCCGGGCACCTGGAGGACGCGGTGGCCGCCGTGGAACTCCAGCTCAGCGACAAGGAACTGGACGAACTGGAGCGGCCCTACACGCCGCATCCGATCGCCGGCCACTGAAACCGTGTAGGGGTGCGGGGCTGAATCGATGTGCGGCTCCGCCGCGTGGGCGCGACCAGCCACGACGGCGCCGCGGACGAACCACCGCCTTTCCCGCGGAGCGCTCAGTGGGGCCCCTGCGGCGCGAACTCCGTCCCGCAGGGCCCCGCCCCCTCGCTCTCCGGCAACTCCACCCTCGCCCCGTTCATCGTCAACGTCCGGTAGAACCCCCCGATCCGCTCCGCCGACCGGCCCACGTAATGCCCGATGAACGACCGCCGGAACCGATCCACCGCACGGTTCGGCTGCGACCCGTGCACCAGACTGCCGTTGAAGAACAGAACATCCCCCGGCTCCATGTCCACCGGCACCGGCGCCAGCCCGGGCGGCGGCGGAACGTACTCCCGCGCGAAGGACACCCCCGCGTCCGCCTCCTCCGGGCAGAACAGGTCCATCCGGTGCGTGCCCGGCACGACCTCCAGCCCGCCGTTCTCCCGGTCGATCACCTCGCAGGCCAGCCACGCCGCCACACAGGTGCCCGGCTCCACCCGCAGATAGAAGTTGTCCTGGTGCAGCGCCTGCCCCCGGGCCCCCGGCGGCTTGAAGTAGAACATGCTCTGCGCGGCGAGGACCTCCTCCCCGAGAAGCACCTCCAGAACCGTGCGCAGCCGGGCGTCCAGCAGGACGTCGCGAGCCAGGTCGCTGATCTCGTGCGGGTGCATCACCCGCGGCCAGACGTGCAGCGGATCGGCGCCCGGCCCGGACGCACGCGGCTCGAAGTGCCCGGGGACCGGTCCGGCCGCACGCAGCGCCGAGAACTCGTCGCACAGCCGCCCGGTCTCGTCGGCCCCGAAGAGCCCGCGCACGACCGTGAAACCGTCCTCCTCGAAACGCTCCCGGTACCGCCGGAGCGCCGCGGGGTCCAGGATGGGAGCGCCGGCGGCGCCATTGCCCGTGACTGTCATCAGCGCACTCCTCGGTCAGGTGTCCCCGGCACGACACGCTAGGCCACCGAGGCGCCGAGGAGGATGCCCGTGCGTGCTGACGGATTGCCCGGCACTGCTGAGCACGGGTACGAGGGGGACCCCGCACCACCGCCCGGCCTGGTCGTGCTCGGCCACTTCGACCAGCCGCCCGGATACGTCGTCAACCGGCCGCGCGGCTCCGCGAGCTGGCTGTTCACCTGGACCACGGCAGGCCGCGGACGGCTCTGGCAGGGCGGCGTGGAGACCTCGGCCGGCGCGGGCCGGCTGGTGGTGCTCGCCCCGGGCGTCCCGCACGGTTACGCGGTCGGGCCCGGCGCCCGGCACTGGCGGTTCTGGTGGGCGCACTGCCAGGCCCGCCCGTCGTGGCCCGGATGGCTGCGGCCGTACGACGCCGGTGACGGGGTGTACGTGGTCACGTCCGCCCCGGCCGGAGTGCACGGCCGTGTCGAGGCGGCGTTCCGGCGGATGCACGCCGACGCCCGCCGGCCCGGCGCCGGGGCACCGCCCGACGTGGTGGCCCCCGACGGGCAGATCGCCGTCGCGCACGGCAGCGCCGCCCGTGAACTGGCCCTGTGCGCACTGGAGGAGATCGTCCTCCTCACCACCGCCGGTGCCCGCCCGGCGGCACCCCGTCCCGGGCTCGACGCACGGATCCAACGGGCCCAGGAGCTGATCGACGCCGACCCCGGCGCCCCGCACACCGTCCGCTCGCTGGCCGAGCAGGTCTCCCTGTCCCCGTCCCGCTTCGCCCATCTGTTCAGCCGCCAGCTCGGCCGGTCGCCCATGCGCGCCCTGCGCGAGGCGCGGCTGCGGCACGCCGCCCGGCTGCTGGAGGGCACCGATCTGCCCGTGGAACGCGTCGCCGCGGCCTCGGGTTTCGCCAGCCCGTTCCACTTCAACCGCGTCTTCCGCGAGCGCTACGGGACACCTCCGGGGGCGTACCGGAACGCGGTGCACGGCGGTCGGCGGGGCTGAACGGCGGTATGGTCATTGGTTCCGAGAGGAGACCTGGAAAGGGGCATGCCGGGAAGGCCCGAGGGTGTGAGCTGCTGTGCAGGCGGCAGTTCAATGGTTTCCGGGTGGCGCCCGGGACCGGGTGAAAACGCACCTGAAAAAGAGAGGGGACAGCCCGGAAATCCCTTTCGCGCCACACATTGACACTTTGTCAAAAGGCCCTGGCCGCGCACGCAATGCACGAAACTGTGAGATCCCTTGTTCCCTGTCGCTGACCTGTGCAAAGGTGTGCCTTGTCGGCGTCCGGACCACACGCCTTTCTTCGTGTGCGCGAGCCACCGGGTCGACATACCCCTTGGTATGGACTTTCTTCCGCATGTCCGTGAGAGGAATGCAGCCGTGAACGACGCAGGCCCGTCGAATTCCCCGGGTCCGGCCCGCAGGATCGGCGCGACCGACGAGGAACTGAGCGCCGAGCTCAGGAAGTGGACGGGGGCGACCCCCGCACTTCACCCCGTCGGCGAACTGCTGGACCGGCACTGGGAGGCGGCCTCCGCCTACGCCCGGCTGTGCACCGACGGCCCGCGTTCCGCCGGAATACTCACCACCGCCGCATTCACCCGGCTCTTCGGTGAAACCCTGCGCCAGACCGGTCCCACCTCCGCGTGGCGGCCCCATCTGCTCGTCACCGTACGGCGTATCGCGGCCGAGTGGGCCACCGACCACAGACGCGACATGCTGCACCCGGAACTGCTGTCCGGGGCCGGCGAGGGGGAGCGGGTGGCCGCCCGGCTGCTGCCCCAGCAGCACCGGCGCCTGCTGTCCGGTGCCTTCCAGCGGCTGCCCCAGTCCGCGCGCTGCCTGCTGTGGCACGTCGAGGTCGAGGCCGAACCGCTCGCCGTCCCCGCCGGGTTGCTCGGCCTGGACGAGGAGGGCGCCCGCGTCGAACTGGGCCGGGCCCGGGACCGGCTGCGCGAGGAGAGCCTCCAGCTGCACCGCGAACTCGCGCCCGACGAGGAGTGCCGGCGCTATCTGCGGCTGCTCGACGTGACGTACCGGCGTGGCGCCCTCGACCTCGACCCCGATCTACGCGCGCATATCCAGGGCTGCGGGCACTGCGCAGCGGCCGCGGACCAGCTCGACCAGTTCAACCACGGGCTCGGTCTCGCCCTGGCGGAGGGCGTGCTGGGCTGGGGCGGACGAGAGTACGCGGAGGGCAGACCGAGCGGCGCGGCGGAGAGCGACGTGACCGACGCCCCGCGGCCCGGCACGAAGACGGCCGCCGCGGAGAGGCTGCTCCCCGGCGATGTGGCCGGTGAGGCCTTCCCCGACCCCGTCGTCCTCGCGGGCATGGTCGGGGAGTCGTTCACCGACCCGGTCGGCACGGCGGCCGCGCCACCCGCTCCCGCGACGGAGCAAGCGGCGCAGGCGCCCGCCCACGACGGCTTCCCCGCCCCGCCCGAGGCCCCGCCGGCCAGTGGAACCACCCCTGGCCCGCGCGCCGAAGGCCACCGCACAGCGGCCCGCAGATCCGCTCACAAGGCGGCCCGCCGCGCCTCCCGCCGCCGCACCGTCGGCGTGAGCGTCCTGACCGTCAGCGGCCTGGTCGTCCTCCCGCTGGTCCTGTGGTCGCTGGGCAACTCCGGCGACGGCTCCCCGCAGTCCGGCGCGGGACGGCCCGCCGAGACGCCCGGCCCGGACGCGGGCGAGTCGACGAACGACTCGTCCTGGGTCGGGGCGGGCGACGCCGAGAAGGGCGCCCTGCGCGGCCGGCTGCACAACGTGGCCTCGGGACTGTGCGTCGGCATCGAGGGCGACAAGGCCGTCGAGGACGCGGAGGCCGAACTCACCGCCTGCTCCTCGGCCGTCGCCCAGCAGTGGACGTACGAGACCGACGGCCTGCTGCGCAACGGCGCCGACCCCGATCTGTGCCTGGACTCGCACCTCGGCTACTCGGTGCGGCTGGCCGCGTGCACGGGAGCGTCCCGGCCGGACACCAGGGACATCCGCTACGACTTCACCCTCCAGGGCGCCCTGGTGCCCCGCTGGAACCAGGACCTCGCCCTGGCCCCGGCCGCGACCGACGGCTCGGGAGCCCTCGTCCTCAAGGCCCGGGCCGACGCGGAGGTCCAGCGCTGGGCGATCGACACCTCCAAGGCGGACCTCCAGATGGAGGTCGTCAACTGGAACGCCGACGCCCCGGCGCCGCGTCCCACCTCCACCCCCACTCCCACGCCGTCGAAGACGCCCACGGCGACACCGGCACCGACCCCGCCCGCCGCCCCGTCGGCGACACCGCGGCCGGCGCCGACCAGCGCGACCCCCACCGACTCGGCCTGTGACCGCTACGGCCACCCCTGCGACGGGGACGGCCAGGACGGCTATCCCGGCTACGGCTACCCGGGCTACGGCTACCCCGGTTACGGCTACGGGTACGGCGGCTACGGTGGCGGCGGTGGTGGCCACCGCTGACCGGACGCGCGCTCAGACCCCGGCGACGCGCAGCGACAGCCACAGCGCCGCCACGGCCGGCACCAGCGCGGCGGGCACCGTGAGCAGTCCGAGCCGGGTGAACTCCCCGAGCCCGGCCCGCTGTCCGTGCTGCTGCGCGATCCGCCGCCACAGCAGGGTCGCCAGCGATCCGGCGTAGGTCAGGTTGGGGCCGATGTTCACGCCGAGCAGCACCGCCAGCACGGCACCGGGACCGGCTCCGGCGGTCAGCGGCAGCAGCACCAGTACCGCGGGCAGGTTGTTGACGAGGTTCGCCAGGACGGCGGCCAGCGCGGCCACGCCCAGCAGCGCGAGCAGGTCCGATCCGTCGGGCAGCACCCGGTGGAGCGCGTGGGCGAGCCCCTGGTCGACGACCGCCCGCACGACGACGCCGAGGGCGAGCACGAACGCCAGGAAGGCCGGGGCCGCGGACCGCACCACCGTCAGCGGGGTGGCCCGCCGCCGCAGCAGCGCCCGCACGGCCAGCACGAGCGCACCGGCCAGGGCGGCCCACGCCGACGCGATACCGAGGGCGGAGGCCACGACGAACCCGGCGAGCGTGCAGCCCACGGTGATCAGGGCGAACAGGGGCAGCTCGGGAGGCTCCGCGGGGTCGGGGGAGGGGAGGGGGGCGGCCAGTTCGTCGGCGAAGAAGCGCCGGAACACCAGGTACTCGGCGCCGATCGCCACCAGCCAGGGCAGCGCCATCAGTGCCGCGAACCGGGTGAAGCTCAGCCCGCTCGCCGTGAAGGCCAGCAGGTTGGTCAGGTTGGAGACCGGCAGCAGCAGCGAGGCGGTGTTCGACAGATGGGCGCACGCGTAGAGGTGCGGCCGGGCCTCGACGCCCATCCGGGTGGCGGTGGCGAGCACCACCGGTGTCAGCAGGACGACGGTGGCGTCCAGACTGAGCACGGCCGTGACGACGGAGGCCAGCGCGAACACCGCGGTCAGCAGCCGCGTGGGGCGCCCCGCCGCCCACCGGGCCGTCCACGCCCCGCATGCCGTGAACAGCCCCTCGACGTCGCAGAAGTGCGCCAGCACCAGCACGGCCGCGAGGAAGCCGACCACGGGCCCCAGCCGCTGGATCTCCTCCCACGCGTGGTCCGGCGGGATCACTCCGACGGCGACCGCGAGCCCGGCGGCCGGAACCGCCAGGAGGGCCTCGGGCAGTCCTCGCGGACGGAGCACGGCCCAGACGAGCACGGCGGCCAGCAGCGCCACGGACAGGACTTCGGCGAGCAGGGTGTTCAGGGCGGCGTCCTCCGCGACGTGATCAGGTCGTGCCCGCCCATGAAACCAAGGGTTGGTAAGAGAGCTCCTTACATCCCGTCGAGCAGTTCCAGTTCGGCCCAGATCGTCTTGCCCTCGGTGGTGTGCCTGCTGCCCCAGCGCTGGGTGAGCTGGGCGACCAGGAGCAGACCGCGGCCCCCCTCGTCCCAGGTCTTGGCACGGCGCAGGTGCGGAGCCGTGTGGTTGGTGTCCGACACCTCGCAGATCAGCGTGGACGCGTCGTGGATCAGCCGCAGCCGGATGGGCGGGGCGCCGTAGCGGATGGCGTTGGTGACCAGCTCGCTCACCACCAGCTCCGCGGTGAACGTGGCCTCGATCAGTCCCCAGCGGTCGAGCTGGTCGACGACCTGCTTGCGGATGGGCGCCACCAGCGCCGGATCGGCGGGGATGTCCCACGTCGCCACCTGGGAGGACGGCAGACCGCGGGTGCGGGCCAGCAGCAGGGCCACGTCGTCGGCGGAGCCGCCCGGCGGGAGCAGGGCGTGCAGGACGCGGTCGCAGGTCTCGTCCAGGGAGTCGGAGGGGGCCGACAGTGCCTCGCGGAGCATCCGGTGGCTCGCGTCGACGTCCCGGTCGCGGCTCGCGAGCAGCCCGTCCGTGTGGAACGCCAGGACGCTGCCCTCGCGCAGCTCCACCTCGGCGGACTCGAACGGCAGCCCTCCGACCCCCAGCGGGGGGCCCGAGGGAAGGTCGAGCTGCCGGGCCGGGCCGTCCGGCGGGACCACGAGGGGCAGTGGGTGCCCGGCCCGGGCCAGGGTGCAGCGTCGCGACACGGGGTCGTAGACCGCGTAGAGGCAGGTCGCGCCCACCTCCCCGGTACCGGCGTCGCCGCCGGACTCCTGGGACAGCCGCACGACCAGGTCGTCGAGGTGGGTGAGCAGCTCGTCGGGGGCCAGGTCGATGTCGGCGAGGGTGCGGACGGCGGTGCGCAGCCGGCCCATGGTGGCCGAGGCCTGGATGCCGTGGCCGACGACGTCGCCGACGACCATCGCGACGCGCATCCCGGACAGCGAGATCACGTCGAACCAGTCGCCGCCCACGCCGGAGCGGGTGGCGGGAAGGTAGCGGGAGGCCGCCTCCACCGCCGCGGTGCGCGGCAGTGTGCGGGGCAGCAGGCTGCGTTGCAGGGTGAGCGTCGTCTCGCGTTCGCGGGAGTAGCGGCGGGCGTTGTCGATGCAGACGGCGGCCCGGGCCGTGACCTCCTCGGCCAGCAGCACGTCGTCGGCGGTGAAGGGCTCGGGGCGCCGGAAGCGGGTGAAGACCGCGACCCCGAGGGTCGTGCCCCTGGCCTGGAGCGGCACGGACATCGTGGAGTGGATGCCGTACTCGCGGACCCGCCGGAACCGGACCGGGTCCCAGGCCAGCCACTTCTCGAGGTCGCCGCCGTCCGCTCCGGAGGCCACGACGACGTGACCCGCGATGAGCGAGGCGGCCTGCGGGGAGCCCTCCGGATAGACGTCCACCTGACCCGGCTTGGCCACGGCCTCGGGGCTGCCCGGGTTGACCGACTGGTGGGCGGCGCGGCGCAGGCTCACCGGCGGGGTCGGCGGGCCGGCGGACTCGCCGCCGTGCTCCCGGACGTCGAGCAGGTCGACGCTGACGAAGTCGGCGAGCGCCGGGACGCACACGTCCGCCAGCTCCTGGGCCGTGCGGGTGACGTCGAGTGTGGTGCCGATGCGCACGCTCGCCTCGTTGACCAGTTGGAGCCGCTCCCGTGACCGGTACTGGTCGCTGAAGTCGTGGGCGGTCACGCACACGCCCCGCACCCGCCCCGAGTCGTCGGTCAGCGGGGCGAGCCGGGCCAGCCAGGCGTGCGCGGCCCGGCTCTCGCCGCTGGCCTTCATGTACGTCTGCATGTCCTGCCGCCGGCCCGTGCTCAGCACACGGCGCAGATACTCCTCGAGCTCCGCGTTCTGCGGCCGGCTGCCGATGTCGGTGGGCCGCAGGCCGCGCAGCCGGTCGGCCGGCAGGCCGACCAGGGCCGCCATGGCGTCGTTGACGCCGCGCAGCCGCAGCCGCTCGTCGAAGATCATGGTGGCGCAGGGCGACTGCGTGAGGGCCGCCCGCACCAGCGGGTCGTCCGGCAGCTCCCGGACGAGGGCCTCCGGCGGGGACACGGCGAGCCACTCGGCCGTCTCCGGGCCGTCGGGCGGTCTGCGGTGGGCGACCACCCACGCGGAGACCGCGTGCCCGTCGCGGTGACGCAGTGTGACCGTCCCGCTCCAGCGGGCGTCCTCCGGCACGGGCGGCGGTTCCGCTCCGTCGGCCAGCAGCTCGATGGCCGGACGGCCCAGGACCTCGGCGGCCGGGTGGCCCAGCAGACGGTGTGCGCCCTCGCTCCACTCGGTGAGCGTGCCGTCGGCGGCGATGACGGCACGGGCGGCCACGCCATCGTCGAACGGCTCGTCCGGACTCATCGTCGGCACTCCATACGGACACTCACAGTGATCAGAGAGGTCGCTTGAGTTCCAGACTAGTCCGTGGGTGCCCGACGTGGACCGGTAACCCCCGGGCCGCCCGGTAGCAGCGGTCAAGGCGCATTTCCGGCCGATGTGACCTCTGGGGCAGAACGGCGCTCCCGCACTCTTGACGGCCCTGTGTGACACCTCGACAGAATCTGTTTGTTCGCGATGAGTTGTGAGTACTTCTGGTCCCTAATGAGGGAGAGCCGCCATGTCGGTCACGCGCAGATCGGTCCTGCTCGCCTCCGCCGCCGCGCCCGCGGCCGGAACACTGCTGGGCGCCCCGGAGGCGTGGGCCGCCGAGGAGGTGCGCGGCGCGTCCGGCCGCCGCACCGTCGCCCTGCGCGACGGCTGGCGCTTCGCGCTGGTCAACCCGGGCGGGATCACCGACCCGACCGGCGCCTACACCGACGCCCACCTTCCCGGGCACGACGACTCCGGCTGGCGCGAGGTCGCCGTCCCGCACGACTGGAGCATCGAGCAGAGCCCCACGACCGAGCACGGCACCACCAGCGGCACCGGCTTCCTCCCCGGCGGCCTCGGCTGGTACCGCCTCGCCTTCACGCTGCCGCCCGCCCTCGCCGGCAAGCGGATCTCGGTGGAGTTCGACGGCGTCTACATGGACTCCTCCGTCTACTGCAACGGCGAGGAGGCCGGCCGCCACCCCTACGGCTACACCGGCTTCGCGCTCGACCTCACCGACCTGGTGCACACCGACGGCACCACCGAGAACGTGCTCGCGGTCAAGGTCCAGAACCGGCTCCCCAGCAGCCGCTGGTACTCGGGCAGCGGCATCTACCGCGAGGCCCGCCTGGTGATCACCGAGCCGGTGCACGTGGCCCGCTGGGGCACCCGCGTCACCACCCCCGAGATCTCCGCCGAACGGGCCCTCGTACGGATCGACACCTCGGTCGTCGACGCGTCGGGCGCGGGCGCCGACGTCGAGGTCGTCTCCCGGATCGTCGATCAGAAGGGCCGGACGGTCGCCCGTACCTCCTCCACGGCCGCCGTCACCGGCGAGCGGACCGAGACCCACGAACTGACGGTCCGGCGTCCCGAGCTGTGGGACATCGCGGCCCCGCACCGCTACACCCTGCACACCGAACTGCGCGTCGGCGGCAGGATCACCGACACCTGCCGCACGCCCTTCGGCTTCCGCACCTTCCGCTTCGACCCGGAGGAGGGCTTCTTCCTCAACGGCACCCACCACAAGCTCAAGGGCGTCGACCTCCACCACGACCTGGGCGCGCTCGGCGCCGCGGTCAGCATCGACGCCGTCCGCCGCCAGATGGAGATCATGCGGTCCATGGGCGTCAACGCCCTGCGCACCTCCCACAACCCGCCCGCGCCCGAGGTGATCCAGGTCTGCGAGGAGCTGGGCGTGGTCATGCTGGTGGAGGCGTTCGACTGCTGGCGCACCGGGAAGAACCGGTACGACTACGGGCGGTTCTTCGACGAGTGGTGCGAGAAGGACGCCACCGAGATGGTGCTGGCGGCCCGCAACTCGCCCGCCGTCCTGATGTGGTCCATCGGCAACGAGGTCCCCGACTCCACCTCCACCGCCGGTCTCGCCATGGCCGACCGGATCATCGCCGCGATCAGGGCCGCCGACGACACCCGCCCGCTGGTCATCGGCTCCGACAAGTACCGCCGCCTCCCCGCCAAGGGCTCCGCGGCGGACCTGATGCTGGCCAAGCTGGACGGCCTCGGCCTCAACTACAACACCGCCAAGTCGGTGGACCAGTTGCACGCGGCCTACCCGCACCTCTTCCTCTTCGAGTCCGAGTCCTCCTCGGAGACCTCGACCCGGGGCGAGTACCAGGAGCCCGAACACCTCAACACAGGCGAGAATTACACGCCCGGAAGGCGCGGGACCTCCTCGTACGACAACAACCTCGCCTCCTGGACCATGAGCGGCGAGTACGGCCACAAGAAGGACCGGGACCGCAAGTGGTTCACCGGGCAGTTCCTGTGGTCGGGCATCGACTACATCGGCGAGCCCACGCCGTACGACGTCTTCCCGGTCAAGGCGTCCTTCTTCGGCGCGGTCGACACCGCGGGCTTCCCCAAGGACATGTACTACCTGTTCCAGAGCCAGTGGACCGACAAGCCGATGGTCCATCTGCTGCCGATGACCTGGAACCACGCCGAGGGCGACACGGTCGAGGTCTGGGCGTACTCGAACGTCGAGACCGTGGAGCTGTTCCTCAACGGAAAGTCCCTGGGCGTACGGCGGTTCGACACCAAGAAGACCGTCGACGGCCGCACGTACCTGGAGACGACCGAGGCGACCGGCGACGACAAGACCTTCACCGACGGCCCCTACCCCGGCAGCTACACCAGCCCGAACGGCAGCGCCGGCAAGCTCCACCTGACCTGGAAGGTGCCCTACCGGCCGGGCGAGCTGAAGGCCGTCGCGCGGCGGGACGGCAAGGTGGTCGCCACCGACGTGCTGCGCACCGCCGGCGCCCCGCACGCGATACGCCTGACGCCGGACCGCACGTCCCTGGCCGCCGACGGGCGTTCGCTGGTCTTCGTGACCGCCGAGGTGGTCGACCGGCGCGGTGTGGTGGTGCCCGACGCGGAGCACCTGCTCTCCTTCGAGGTGGCGGGCGGTTCGCTCGCCGGGCTCGACAACGGCCGCCAGGAGAGCGCCGAGCGCTACCAGGCGAGCACCCGCACCGCCTTCCACGGCAAGGCCCTCGCCATCGTCCGCTCCGGCACGAAGACGGGCACGGTGAAGGTGACCGCCCGCGCCGGCGGCCTGCGCACCGGCACGGCGACCGTACGCGCCACCAGGGCGGCGAACCGGACCGAGACCGCCCCGCCCGCCTTCCGGCCTGAGCACCCCGCGCCCGTCGACTACCCCCACGCGGACGCCAGTTACTCCGGCCGCCCGGACACCCTGCCCGCCGCCATGCTCGACGGCGACCCGGCCACCGGCTGGTCCAACGGCTTCCACAAGCAGGCCACGGCCCTGCTGCCGGCCTTCGACGGCGCGCGCGCCGAGGACTGGGTCACGGTCGACCACGGACGCACCCGCGGCTTCGACCGGGTGGACGTCTCCTTCACCGTGGACGCCACGCACAGCCTGCCCGCGGCCGTCGAGGTGGCGGTGTGGGACGGGCGCGCGTGGCGGGCCGTGGAGGACACGGCGATCGACTGGGCCACCGCCTCCGACACCCCGACGGTGATCACGTTCAAGGCCGTCCGCGGTTCCCGGATCCGGCTCACGATGACGAGCCGCCACCCCGACGAGGCCCGGGGCGCCCTCCGCATCAGCAGGCTGGAGACCCCGGCTGCCTGACCCCTCGGGTACGACGGTCCGGACGAGCGGCGAACAGCCAGTCCTGTCCGGACCGTTGACGGGGCGTCACATCAGCCACAACCATGGCGGGCATCCACATCTGGGAGCGCTCCCACGCCGAGCGCCACCCGCACCTCTCCAGAGGAGCCCGGACGTGAAACGACGCAGAACCGCCCTGTTGTCCCTGACGGCCCTGCTGGCCACCGCGCTCACCGCGCTGCCCTCCGCACCGGCCGGGGCCGAGGAGGTCGAGCAGGTCAGGAACGGCACCTTCGACACGACCATGGACCCGTGGTGGGCGACCAGCAACGTCACCGCGGGTCTGTCCGACGGCCGGCTCTGCGCCGACGTCCCCGGCGGCACGGCCAACCGCTGGGACGCCGCCGTCGGGCAGAACGACATCACCCTCGTGAAGGGGGAGTCCTACCGCTTGTCGTTCAGCGCGACCGGCACGCCCGCCGGGCACGTCGTGCGGGCCATCGTCGGCCTGTCGGTGTCGCCGTACGACACCTACCACGAGGTGACACCGCAGCTCAGCGTCTCCGGCGACACCTACTCCTACACCTTCACCGCACCCGCCGACACCACCCAGGGCCAGGTCGGCTTCCAGCTCGGCGGCAGCGCGGATCCCTGGCGCTTCTGCATGGACGACGTCTCCCTGCTCGGCGGGGTGACGCCGGAGCCGTACGAGCCCGACACCGGGCCCCGGGTCCGCGTCAACCAGGTCGCCTATCTGCCCGCCGGGCCGAAGAACGCCACCCTGGTCACCGACGCCACGGCGAAACTGCCCTGGGAGCTGAGGACCTCCGGCGGGAAGACGGTCGCCCGGGGCACGACCGTGCCGCGCGGCGTCGACGCCTCCTCCGGGCAGAACGTCCACTCGATCGACTTCGGCGCGTACCGCAAGAAGGGCACGGGCCTCACACTCGTCGCCGACGGCGAGACCAGCCGCCCCTTCGACATCGACGCCAGCGCCTACGAGCGGCTCCGGCTGGACTCGGCGAAGTACTACTACACCCAGCGCAGCGGCATCGCGATACGCGACGACCTGCGGCCCGGCTACGGCCGCCCGGCCGGTCACGTGGGCGTGGCCCCCAACAAGGGCGACACCGACGTCCCGTGCCAGCCCGGCGTCTGCGACTACACCCTGGACGTCAGCGGCGGCTGGTACGACGCCGGCGACCACGGCAAGTACGTCGTCAACGGCGGCATCTCCACCTGGGAGGTGCTGAGCACCCACGAACGCGCGCTGCACGCCCGCACTGGCGACGCCGGCAAGCTCGGCGACGGCACGCTCGCCATCCCCGAGAGCGGCAACAAGGTCCCCGACATCCTCGACGAGGCCCGCTGGGAACTGGAGTTCCTGCTCAGGATGCAGGTGCCCGACGGCAAGCCGCTGGCCGGCATGGCCCACCACAAGATGCACGACGAGCAGTGGACCGGACTGCCGCTGCTGCCCAGTGACGACCCGCAGAAGCGCGAACTGCACCCGCCGTCCACCGCGGCCACCCTGAACCTCGCGGCCACGGCCGCACAGGCGGCCCGCCTCTACCGGCCCTACGACAAGGCGTTCGCCGACAGGGCCCTGGCGGCCGCCCGCAAGGCCTGGTCGGCGGCGCTCGCCCACCCCGACCGCTACGCCTCCGAGAGCGACGGCATAGGCGGCGGCGCCTACGCCGACAGCGACGTCACCGACGACTTCTACTGGGCGGCGGCCGAGCTGTACCTCACCACAGGTGAGAAGCGGTTCCAGGACTACGTCCTGAAGTCGCCGGTCCACACGGCCGACATCTTCGCCCCCATCGGCTTCGACTGGGCCCGCACGGGCGCGGCGGGACGGCTCGACCTCGCCACGGTGCCGAACAGGCTGCCTGGCCGGGACAAGGTCCGCCAGTCCGTCGTCAAGGGCGCCGACCGCTACCTGGCCACCCTGAAGGCACACCCCTACGGCATGCCGTACGCCCCCGACGGCAACAAGTACGACTGGGGCTCCAGCCACCAGATCCTCAACAACGCCGTCGTCCTCGCCACCGCGTACGACATCACCGGCGCCTCGAAGTACCGGGACGGCGCGCTCCAGAGCATGGACTACATCCTGGGCCGCAACGCCCTGAACATCTCCTACGTCACCGGCTACGGCGAGGTCAGCGCCCAGAACCAGCACAGCCGCTGGTACGCCCGCCAGCTCGACCCGAACCAGCCGAACCCGCCGAAGGGCACCCTGGCGGGCGGACCGAACTCGAGCATCCAGGACCCCTACGCACAGAGCAAACTCCAGGGCTGCGTCGGCCAGTTCTGCTACATCGACGACATCCAGTCCTGGTCGACCAACGAGCACACGATCAACTGGAACGCCGCCCTGACCCGCATGGCCGCCTTCGTGGCGGACCAGGGGTAGGAGGCGACCCGAGCGCGCCGGGTGCCGGGGGAGTCCGCCGACAGGACGCCTCCGGCACCCGCGCGTAGCCTGGTGTCATGCACGCGGTGCGGGTAGCCGGCATCGAGGTCGCCTACGACCGGGTGGGCCAGGGCCCGCCCCTGGTGCTCGCGCACGGCGCCACGACCGACGCCCGCCTGTGGCGCCCGCAGATCGCGGACCTGGCTGACGAGTTCACCGTGGTCGCCTGGGACGAGCCCGGGGCCGGCCGCTCCTCCGACGTACCGCCCTCCTTCGTCCTGGCGGACTACGCCCGCTGTCTGGCGGCCGTCATCGAGGACGTGGACCTCGGTCCGGCGCACGTGCTCGGCCTGTCCTGGGGCGGGACCGTGGTGCTGGAGCTCTACCGCCACCACGCCGAGCTCGTCCGGACGCTGCTCCTGGTGGACACCTACGCCGGCTGGAAGGGCTCGCTGCCTCCGGCGGAGGTGCGGTCGCGGGTCGAGGGGGCGGAGCGGATGCTCGCGGTCCCGGCCGAGGAGTTCGCACCGACCGTGCCCGGCCTGTTCGCCGGGCGGCCACCGGCCGAAGCCGTCCGCCTGCTGTCCGTGATGTCCGCCGACACCCGGCCCCGGAGCATGCGGACGGAGCTCACCATCATGGCCGGGGCCGACCTGCGCGACCTGCTGCCCAAGATCACGGTGCCGACCCTGCTGCTGTGGGGCGAGCTGGACACACGCTCGCCGGTGGACCTCGTCGCCCGTCCCCTCCTGGAGGCGATCCCCGAGGCCACCCTGGTCGTGCTGCCCGGCACCGGGCACCTCAGCAACATCGAGGCCCCGGAGCCGTTCAACCGGACCGTCCGGGAGTTCTGTCGCGCCCGCTCCTGACCACGAGTTCCCCGGGCCGCTCATGGGCGGTCAGGGTGTGCAGCCGGGCCTGGTCGAGCGGCTCATGCACCTCGACGTACTCGCCGTGCGGCAGCCGCTTGATCACGCCGGTCTCCCGGCCGTGCAGCACCAGCTCCCGGTCGCGCGACTGGAGCCCCAGGCAGATCCGCCGGGTGATGAAGAAGACGACCGCCGGGACGACGAACATCGCGATCCGCACCGCCCAGGTCACCGTGTTGATCGACAGATGGAAGCGGGTCGCCACGATGTCGTTCCCGCCACCCGCCAGCAGCACCAGGTAGAGGCTGATCCAGGCCGCCCCGATCGCCGTGCGGACCGGGCGGTTGCGGGGCCGGTCCAGCAGATGGTGCTCGTGCCCGTCGCCGGTGAACCTGGCCTCCAGGAACGGGTACACCCCGATGAAGAGCAGCAGCAGCGGGAACACCACGATCGGGATGAACACGCCCAGCACCAGCGTGTGGCCCCCCAGAGTGATCTCCCAGCCGGGCATGATCCGCACCAGCCCCTCGGCGAAGCCGAGGTACCAGTCGGGCTGGGCGCCCGTGGACACCTGGTCGGCGCGGTAGGGGCCGTACGACCACACCGGGTTGATCGTCGCCACCGCCGCCATCAGCGCGAGCACCCCGAACACCAGGAAGAAGAAGCCGCCCGCCTTCGCGAGGTACACCGGCATGAAGGGCGCGCCCACGACATTGCGTTCGGTGCGCCCGGGGCCCGCGAACTGGGTGTGCTTGTGGTACACGACCAGCAGCAGGTGGGCCACGATCAGCGCCGCCATGATCCCGGGGATCAGCAGGACGTGCAGCGAGTAGAAGCGCGCCACGATGTCATGGCCCGGGAACTCGCCGCCGAACAGGAACATTGCCAGGTACGTCCCCACGATCGGCACCGACAGCAGCGCGCCGTGCACGAACCTCAGGCCCGTGCCCGACAGCAGGTCGTCCGGCAGCGAGTAGCCGAACAGGCCCTCGAACAGGCCGAGGAAGAGCAGCAGCCAGCCGAACAGCCAGTTGACCTCCCGCGGTTTGCGGAACGAGCCGGTGAAGAAGTGCCGCATCATGTGCGTCAGCATCCCGGCGACGAAGACCAGCGCCGCCCAGTGGTGGAGCTGCCGGATCAGCAGCCCGCCGCGCACGTCGAAGCTGATGTCCAGCGTCGAGGCGTAGGCCTCGGACATCCGCACGCCGTTCAGCGGTGTGTAACTCCCCTGGTACGTCACCTCGTTCATCGACGGATGGAAGAACAGCGTCAGATACACACCGGTGAGGACCAGCACCACGAAGCTGTACAGGCAGATCTCGCCGAGCAGGAAGGACCAGTGGTCGGGGAACACCTTGCGCAGGTACTTCCGGCCGAGCGTGTGGGTGCCGAGCCGGCCGTCGAACCAGTCGGCGAGACGCTCGCCCCGTCCGGCGCTCACACCGCCTCCCTGGGCAGGTGGGCGAGCTTGTCCGGGTTGGCCACGACGTAGATGCCCCGCACCCGGTCGCCCTCCGGGGTGAGGTCCAGCACCAGGACGGCGAACGGCGCGTCGCCGTCGAACAGCACCGCCGCGTCGTCGCCGTTGACCCGCCGGTAGCGGAACACCGGGTTGCTCGGGCCGCCCCGTCCGGACGTGAGCAGGCGGGCCACCTTGTCCCGGCCGTGCACCGGGCGCAGGCTCGCCGGCTTGCGCTTGCCACCGGCGTCCGTCCACGCCGTGACGTCCGGCGCGAGGACCTCCATCAGCTCGGCGATGTCACCGCCGAGCGCCGCCCGCACGAACCGCTCGGTCGCCTCCCGCCGCACCCGCGGATGCGCCTCGTACCGCGGCCGCCGCGCGTTCACGTGCTCGCGGGCCCGGTGCGCCAACTGCCGTACGGCGGCGGGGGAGCGGTCGATGATCCCGGCTATCTCGGCGTGCGGGTAGCCGAACACCTCGCCCAGGACGAACACGGCCCGTTCCAGCGGGGTCAGCGACTCCAGGACCACCAGCATCGCCAGCGACACCGACTCCGAGCGCAGGGCCGGGCCGTCGGCGGTGTCGGCGCCCTCGTCGGCGACCAGCGGCTCGGGCAGCCAGGCGCCCACGTACGTCTCCTGCCTGCGGCTGATCACGGCCCGGCGCCGCAGCGCGTGGTTGACCGCCACCCGGACCAGATAGGCCCGGGGATTGTCGACGCCGGCCAGGGGAGCGCCCCCGCCGCGGGCCGTCCAGGACAGCCATGTCTCCTGGAGGACGTCCTCGGTGTCGGCGACGCTGCCGAGCATGTTGTAGACGACGCCGAACAGCAGCTCGCGATGGTCCACGAACACCCCGGTCGCCTCGTCGAGCGGGGCTGCGGTGCCGGGGACGGGGATCTCGGTCATGCGTGGTCCTCCCAGAAGACGCGGTCACTACTGCGAGCCGCCGGGGAGCCCGGAATGTGACATCGGGAGGTGTGATGTGATGCAGATCTCAGCGGATGACCCGGGCGCGCCGCCTCCGGTACCGCGAAGTCTGCCCTCTGACCTGCTGGTATTTACGAGTCAGTACCCGAGCGGTACCGTGAGGACATGCCAGCTCTCAACGTGGAGTTCAGCGACCGCGAACTTGAGGACCTGCGGCAGATCGCCAAGGAGCGCGGTACGTCCATGAAGGCACTCGTGCGCGAGGCGGCCGCGGCCGACATAGCCCGCCACCGGGCCCTCCAGGAGGGCGCGGAGGCCTTCCGCAGGTTCTTCGCGACCCACGCCGACGAGTTCGCCGCGGCCTTCCCTGACGACGAACCGCCCAGCAAGGGCGAAGGGCGGGCCGCCTGACCGATGGCACCCGTCATCCATATCGACGTGCCCTGGCTGCTTCAGCGCCACGAAGAGGTCCTGCCGGACCAGCCCACCGTCAACGACTTCTCCGCGCTGGTCGCCGCCGTCGCCCGGCACCGTGTCGACCCGCCGCGCCTCGGGGTGAACTCCGACGCGGCCTGGCGGGCCGCCGCGCTGCTGCACACCATCACCGTGCTCCGCCCGCTGCCCTCGGCCAACGCCCGCTTCGCGTGCGCGACGGCCGTGGCCTACATGTTCGTCAGCGGCGTCGGCATCGACCCGCCCTACGGTGCCCTCGTCGACCTCGCCCGCGACCTGATGTCCGGCACCACCGACGTCTACGGCGCGGCCGACCGGCTGCGGTCCTGGCAGATCTGAAAAGGTCGAAAACCGGTGCGACCGGCGCGCATGTGTTCCCGTCTCTGACTTTCTGTCAATGGGCTTGATGTTGCACGGGCGCCTTGTTGGCCGTGTGGGGGTTGTGCAAGAGTGAAACAGACGTGCGGGGGGAATGGCCGAGTGTCGCACGCGTTTTGCAGACCGGGTCCGATTCGCCGTCGGTGAATTCGCACCTCCCGCGCCGCGCCAAAAGAGGTACGCACCCACCGGGCTCCTTTTTCGGCGGCAGGACTTCTGTGTGTCACATGCGCGTGGGAAGGAACCATCTCAGTGCCCACCCCCCACCCCCCTCGTCCTCCGTATCCCCCGCCCGGCGGGGATGCCGGGGAATCCGATGAATCTCTCGCCGCCCCCCTGAGAGGCAGCCCGGAGGGCGGGGTCGCCGCCCATTCCGTCGCGCTGCTGATGGCGCGGCACTGGCAGCCGGTGCACCAGTACGCGGTCATCTGTCTCGCCTCGTCGGCGCAGGTCGCCGAGATGGTCACGGGGACCGCCTTCCACCGGACCCTCAACCGCCTCGCCTTCGGTGAGTCGGCCGTCGCGCTGCGCCCGGCGCTTCTGGCGACCGTGCGCGACACGGTCCGGGAGTGGTCCGGCGACGATCGAATATCCGCCGTACTGCCGGCCTTGCAGAAACCGGCCGGAGGGCGCGGGCTGCGCGCGGCGACGTCCATGACGCCCGAAAATCGCGCCCTCGCGGAGCGGGCATTTCAGGCACTTCCCGCAGCCGCACGCTGTTTGCTCTGGCACGTCGAGGTCGAGGCCGATCCTTTAAGCGTCCCGGCCGGCCTCCTGGGCATGGATACCGACATCGCGTCGGCCGCACTCGAACAAGCGCGTGCCGCATTCCGTGAGGGTTGTGTACATGCCCATAGCGAACTCGCGCCGACCCAGGATTGCCGCTTCTACAACCGCCTCCTCGACGTCCCGATCCGCCGGGGCGGCGCACTGCTGCCCGACGTCCAGGAACATCTGGCGCAGTGCCGCTACTGCCGGAACGCGGCCGAACAACTGAGCCATTTCGAGGGCGGGCTGGGCCCGCTGATCGCCGAAGCGGTACTCGGCTGGGGAGCCCGCCGCTACCTCGACTCGCGCCCGGGCCGGTCCTCGCACGGCACGCGGGGCAAGCGTACGGGCCGGCGCGGCGGAGGACGGGGCGACGGGCGGCCCGAGGGCGGACGCCACCGCCTGCTGTCCCGGATCCCCATGCAGGTCCGCCGGGTCCCGGGCGCGCGCATCCCGGACGCGATGCGCTCCTCACGGGCGCTGCTCTCGGGCGTCGGCGCGGTGTCGGCCGGGGTGCTGGCGACCGTGCTCATCATCAACGTGTCGTCCTACGACGGCGGCCAGGCCGACCCGGCCGGCTCCAGCAGCGCCGCCGGCGGCACCGGCGCCGAGTCCGTGACGCCGCCCGACACGGCCAGGCTTCCCACGGGGGCACCGGGCGTGACGCGGCTGCGCAACGCCGGCGCCGGCCTGTGCCTCGACGTCCGGGACCTGCCGAAGGAGGGCTCGGGGACGAAGCTGGCGGAGTGCTCGACGGCGTGGACCCAGCAGTGGACGTTGGAGACCGACGGGCTGCTGCGCAGCGTCGCCGATCCCGGCCTGTGCCTGGACTCGCACAAGGACGCCGGCGTCGTCGTCCTCGGCACCTGCGCCGAGGAGGACGCCGAGCGGGGCGAGGACGTGCGCTACGACCTCACCGTGCAAGGGGAGTTGCTGCCCCGCTGGGACGAACAGCTCGCCCTCGCCTCCACCAACGACGACCCCGGCGCCGACGTCGTCGTCAAGGTCCGCGACCGCTCCGACGAGCAGCGCTGGCAGGCCGAGCCCGTGCCGACGACGGCGGGCTCCCTGTCGATCGAGGAGCAGGAGGGCCCGACGTCCCGGCAGGTCACCCTGCCCCGCGGGGGGACGGCGTGAGCACAGGCCCCGGGGCCTGAGCGGGGCTGCGCGGCGCACGTGTCGCGCAGCCCGCCTGTCAGGCCGGTTCCTCGACGAGGTCGGCCGGACCGATCGTGCCAGGCGTGGCGTGGCCCGACAGGGCGAGGGTGAGGTCGAGTTCGGCCAGCAGGCAGCGGATGACGTGCTCGACGCCCGGCCGGCCGTCCAGGCCGAGACCGTAGACGTACGGGCGGCCGACGAGGACGGCGCGGGCGCCGAGGGCGAGTGCCTTGAAGATGTCGTCGCCGGTGCGGATGCCGCTGTCGAAGAGGACGGTGAGCCGGTCGCCCACGGCCTGGGCCACGCGGGGCAGCGCGTCGGCCGCCGCGACGGACCCGGCCACCTGGCGCCCGCCGTGGTTGGAGACGACGACACCGTCCATGCCCGCTTCGGCGGCCTGCCGGGCGTCGTCCGGGTGCAGCACGCCCTTGAGGACGATCGGGCCGTCCCAGTTCTCCCGCAGGAACGCCAGGTCCGGCCAGCTCTTCGCCGGGTCGGCGAACATCCCCACGAAGTGCATCACGGCCGCGTTCGGATCCTCGTGCACCGGCTTGGCCAGACCCGCCTGGAAGGCCGGGTCCGAGAAGTAGTTGGCCGTGCCGACGCCGTGCAGGAACGGCAGATACGCCTGGTCGAGATCGCGCGGCCGCCACGCCAGCAGCGGCGTGTCCAGGGTGACCACGAGCACGCTGAACCCGGCCGCCTTGGCTCGGTTCAGGAAGCTGCGGGCCACCTCGGGGTCCCTGGGCCAGTACAGCTGGAACCACCGCTCGGCGTCGCCCATCGCCTCGGAGACCTGCTCCATGGGCGTGCTCGACGCGGACGACAGGACGAAGGGCACGCCCTGCGCGGCGGCGGCCCGGGCCGCGGCGGACTCGGCGTCCGGGTGCATGATCGACAGCACCCCGACCGGGGCCAGCGCCAGCGGGGCCGGCAGGGCCCGGCCCAGCACCTCCACCGACAGGTCCCGTTCGTGCACGTCCCGCAGCATGCGCGGCACGATCCGACGACGCTCCAGGGCCGCCCGGTTGGCGCGGCTCGTGCTGCCGTTGCCCGCGCTGCCCGCCACATAGCCGACCGGGCCGGGCCCGAGCCGCTGCTCGGTCAGCTCCTCCAGCCGGGTCAGATCGGTGGGCAGCCGGGGTACGGCACCCGTCATCCCGTTCAGGTAGATCTCGTACTGGAAGTCCGCCCAGTGTCTGCCCACCGTACGCAACCGCCTCTCGTCGTCTCCTCGTCGAGACCGTGCCCGACGGCCGACGATACCGAGGGGTGTGCGACGGCGGATCAGGGGCGGCCCCCCGCCGCGTCCAGGAGGCGAGCGAGTGCGTGCGGCTGCGAGAACATCGGCCAGTGGCCGGTGTCCAGCTCCACGAGCTCCCAGCTGTCACTCTTGAGGAGCTCGGCCACCGCCGGCATCGGCTCGTCCCCGTCGAGGAGGCACTTCACATACGTCGCCGGAAGGTCGCCCAAGGGGCCTGCCGGCACGGCCGGTTCGGTGAGTGTGGCACCCGGATGCGGGGAACCGCCGACGATCCGGGCGATCTGCTCGTCCGTCAGTCCCTGCCCCGCGTACTCCGGCGCGCCGAGCGGCGGCCAGAACCCGTCGTGCTCGGCGATCGCCTGCCGCACGGCGTCGCTCGGCCAGCCCGACAGGAACGACTCCCCGTCCACCGGCACGTTCGCGTCGACGAACACCACGCGCCGCAGCCGCTCCCCGATCCGCTGGGCGGCCTGCCCGACGGGTATGCCCGCGTAGCTGTGCCCCACGAGGACGACGTCGCGCAGGCCGAGGCGCTCCACCTCGTCGACGATGTCCCGCACGTGCGTCTGCTGCCCGGCCGGTACACCCTGCTTCTCGGCGAGGCCCGAGAGCGTCAGCGGATGGACGTCATGCCCGGCGCCGCGCAGCTCCGCGGCCACCTCGTCCCACGCCCACGCCCCGAGCCACGTCCCCGCCACCAATACGAAGTCGGTCATGCCGGCAACGTAGCCGAGGGGTCCGACAACGCCCCCTGCGCGCCGGGCCCGGTGATCGGCGGCACCGGCACCTCGAGGGTCCGGGCCAGCCGCGCGCCCTCGGGCCCGTACACCGCCCGGGGTTCGGGGAACAGCCGCAGCAGCGTCAGGAACAGCACCGCCGCCACCACCAGCGACACGGGCAGACCGATGTCGACCCCGTTCGCGAGGTCGCCGAGCGGCCCGACGAACTGCCCGGGCAGGTTGGTGAAGAGCACGCCGGTCAGCGCCGAGACCCACCAGGCGGTCATGCCCCGCCAGTTCCACCCGTGCGCGAACCAGTAACGGCCGCCGCGCTGACGGCGGTTGAAGACCTGGAGCGCCTCCGGGTCGTACCAGCCGCGCCGCGTCCAGTAGCCCAGCATCATCACGACCATCCACGGAGTGGTGCAGGTGATGATCACCGTGGCGAAGGTCGAGATGGACCGGACGAGGTCCAGCCCGAACCGGCCGGCGAAGACGAACCCGATCGACAGCGCGCCGACCAGTAGCGTCGCCTGCACCCGTGACAGCCTCGGGAACACCGACGAGAAGTCGAGCCCGGTCCCGTAGAGCGCCGTCGTGCCCGTCGCCATGCCGCCGATCAGCGCGAGCAGGCACACCGGCAGGAAGAACCAGCCCGGCGAGATCGCGAGCAGCCCGCCCACGAAGTCGGGGGCCGCCGGATCGACGTACTCCGGCGCCTTGCTCGCGATGACGCTCGCGGTCGTCAGACCGAACAGGAACGGCAGCAGTGTCGCGATCTGCGACAGGAACGCGGCCCCGACCACCTTCCGGCGCGGGGTGCTCGCCGGGATGTAGCGCGACCAGTCGCCGAGGAACGCCCCGAACGACACCGGGTTCGACAGCACGATCAGGGCCGCCCCGATGAACGACGGCCAGAACAGGGCCGTCGTCGCCGCGTCCGCCGAGTCGGTGAAGGCGCCCGCGTACGAGGGGTCGAAGTCGCCCGCGAACGCCACGGCGCCGAGCAGGAACAGCGCGCTCGCCGAGGTCACCGCGATCTTGTTGACGAACAGCATGAACCGGAAGCCGTAGACGCACACCGCGAGGACCAGCACCGCGAACAGCGCGTACGCGACGGCGTAGGACAGGTCGCCCCGGTCGAGGCCGAAGAGCCGGTGGGCGCCGCCGACCAGGGCGTCGCCGGAGCTCCACACCGAGAGGGAGAAGAAGGCCACGGCCGTCAGCAAGGACAGGAAGGAGCCGACCACGCGGCCGTGCACACCCAGGTGCGCCGAGGACGACACGGCGTTGTTGGTGCCGTTGGCCGGGCCGAACAGCGCCATCGGGCACAGGATCAGCGCGCCCGCGACGACCCCCAGGAGCGTGGCCGTGAGGCCCTGCCAGAAGGAGAGGCCGAACAGGATCGGGAAGGCGCCGAGGACGCAGGTGGAGAAGGTGTTGGCACCGCCGAAGGCGAGCCGGAACAGGTCCAGCGGGGTGGCGGTGCGCTCGGTGTCGGGGATGCGCTCGACACCGTGGGCCTCGACCTCCGTCAGGGACGGGGGAGGCGCGGCGGGGGAGGGGAGGTCGGCGCCCGGGGGATGTTCGGCCGGCGAGGACAAGAGGGCTCCAGCGGGGACGGGGCGGTGGAGCGCGGGGTGGCGCGGCGGCGTCGCGGACGGCCGCTCGCCGGCGCCTGGGTGTGCGGCGGCGTGCGGAGCCCGTCCTCTGGGGTGCTGCCGACGGTAGGGCGCCGCAGGCGGACGACACCAGAGGACGGTTCATCCATTCTCTGCGCTGTGAGTGGACCAATCCTCCACTCTATGGTCACTCCTCGTCATCCGTGTGCTCGGTGTGATCCGCTCGATCCGGCTCGGCGTCCGGCCCCTGGGCCCGGACCCGCTGCACGTGTTCGAGGGAGTCACGCAACTCCGCGAGCCAGTCGTCGGTGTGACGCTGGACCAGGCGCACGCACCAGGCCAGCGCGTCGCTGCGGCTGCGGGCGACGCCGCCGGCGATCAGGGTGTCGAGGACCTGGCGCTCCGGCTGGCGCAGCCGTGTCATCACGGGCGCGGCCACGTGCGTGAAGAGCGTCCGCCGTCCGCCGCACTCCACACCCCAGGACACCTTCCGGCGGAACCGGTGCTCGGCCTCCCGGGCCACGGCCATCCGGTCCTCACGCGTGCGTTCCCGGAAGTCCTGCACCCGGCTCTCCAGGGCCGCCTCCCGCTCGGCGGCCGGGGCGTCCTCGGCCAGCCGGGGTTGGGGGATGCGGCCGATCACGGTGATCTCCTCGCGGTCGACCGTGATCTCGGTCAGTTCCTCGAAGAGGTCGTCGGGAAGGCGGCCGGCGAACCAGCCGCGCAGTTTCTCTCGCTGCTCTGTCGTAATCATGTAATGACGATTACTCCGCCTGAGCATGAACACAAGGGGTCGCGAAGCAGTCGGCCGAGAGCGGAATCGGAATGTTTCAGGCCTATTAACGAACCCGCGGAAATCGGCCATCTGGCCGCTTCGTGATCCCGGAGCCCGCGCGGTTACGGGCTTCACACGGGCGCGTTCCGTAACTTCACGCCACTGATTCAACACGCAAGGTTACTGAAACCGGTGGGGTCGATGTGTGTTTCGGGGGCGGACTCGGCAGACTCGCGGTCGCCGCCCCGGGCACCGATCGAGCACGGGCCGGCACACCCTGTAATCGAGCGGAAGGATGCACACAATGCGGAACACCGCGCGCTGGGCCATGACCCTCGGCCTGACGGCCACCGCCGTCTGCGGACCCCTGTCCGGGGCCGCGCTCGCCAGTCCGGGTCAGGCCCCCACCGCGCTCTACGCCCCGTCGGCCCTCGTTCTCACGGTGGGCCACGGTGAGAGCGCGGCCGCAGCGACTCCGGAACGCGCGGTCACCCTGACCTGTGCCCCGAGGCCCTCCGGCACGCACCCGGTCGCCGCCTCGGCCTGCGCGGAACTGCGTGGTGTCGGCGGCGACATCCACGCCCTGACCGCCACGGACGGCGTGATGTGCACCAAGCAGTACGACCCGGTGGTCGTCACCGTCGACGGTGTCTGGCAGGGGCAGCGCGTCTCCTACGAGCGCACCTTCTCCAACGAGTGCGTGAAGAACGCCTACGGTTCCGGCGTCTTCGCGTTCTGAGAGACCGGGATCGCGCCGTTCCCGTGAGACACAGCGGCTCGAGGCTGGGGAGCCGGGCCGCTGTCGCGGGGACCTGCGATCTCGTACAAGGGGGCCGGTGGGCGGAGTGGGGCCGCCCGCCGGCCCCTGGGCTTGCCGCCCACCGCGACCGGGCTCAGGCCCGGTCGCGGTGGCTCGTGTCGCACCACGGGTAGCGGCGGCTGCGGCGGCACGTGCACAGGGCCACGCGGAAGCGGTTCGAGGTGACGACGGAACCGTCCTCCAGCTCCACCTCCACCGGGCCCTCCACCAGCAGTGGGCCCTTGCGCTGGACCGTGACGCGGCGCGGCGCCGCGGACCGGTCAGACGGGGAGTTCGGCACGGACGACCACCAGCTCTTCCTTGTCCTCGGCGGGGGGCAGCAGCCCCCGCTCCCGCAGCCAGCGTTCCCGGCCGCGCAGCACCGGGCCGAACGCGATCCGCCGCCGGCACGTCACCGCGGCCTTCAGGCCGGACGAACGCAGCTGCCCGACGGTCAGGTCCGGGCCGCTCAGCGCGGACTGCACCAGCAGCAGCACCCCGCCCGGACGCAGCAGCTCAGGCGCCTCCCGGCAGATCCGGTCCACGACCAGCCGTCCGTCGTCACCCGCGTCCCAGGCGCGGGCCGCGCCCCGCGGCCGTCGGGCGCCGTCCGGCGCCGGCACGTACGGAGGGTTGGCCAGGATCAGGTCGAACGACTCGCCGCGCACCGGATCGAAGAGGTTCCCGTGCCGGATGCGGACCGGCAGCCGCGCTCGTACGGCGTTCAGCCGCGCGGCCCACACCGCCCTCCGCGACACGTCCACGGCGGTCACACGGAAACCCTGGCGCGCGGCCTCCAAGGCCAGCGCGCCGGTGCCGGTGCCGACGTCCAGGACCTCCGCGCCGGGCGGCAACGGCTCGTCGAACAGAGCGCCGGCCAGCAACTCGGTGTCTTCCTGTGGGGCGTACACGCCCGGGGGTACCAGTGGGTTCACGGTGCTCGGGTACCCGGGCAATCAGGAGATATGGGCCGCTTCCAGGGCAAGTGGGGCATGCAGTGACGAACGCGACGCGCGCCAGTCGGCGAGCAGCCGGGCGGCGAAGCGGTCCTCGACGAACTCGGTGGCGTCGATCCCGAACGCGACGTCCGGGGCCAGGTGCGGCTCATCCTCCAGCAGGCCGCCGATGACGTCGTGGCGCACCACCTGCTCGTGGACCGCGTCGGCCTCGACGTGCTCGTCGTAGAAGTGCTCGGCCGCCGGCCCGGCGCCGGTGCGGCGCATCGCCTCGGCGAGTCGCCGCGATCCCGGTGACGAGGTGATCTCGACCGTCGCGAAGTGGCCGACCAGGGCGCCCCTGAGGGCCCGGTGCAGGCCGAAGAGGGACATGAGGTTCACCGTGACCAGGGCCTCGGCACACGCCGCGTCGAGGTAGCGGCCGTACGTGGTGTCCAGGCCCAGGTCCGTCATCAGGTCGGCGAACAGCCGGGCGTGCACACGGTCGGCCCGGCCGCCGCCCCACTCGTCGAACTCCACCGCCGCCATCGCCGCCTTCGCCCGGCCCCACAGCCGCGGCAGCACCCAGGCGTGCGGGTCCGCCTCCTTGAGGTGGTACAGGGAGCGCTGCGCCGCGTACTCGCGCAGGTGCCACAGCTCGCCCTCGTCACGCAGGAAGTGGGTGACCCCCGCGCCGTCGACGGGCTCGACCAGGAGGTCCGCCAGCGCCTCGTCCACGCTGTCGTGGACCGGTGCGTCGGCACGCAGGGCGGACAGGAAGCGGTGCTCCAGGGCCGCCCGGACGCGCAGCAGGCCGGGGTCCCACTCGCGGTCGGTGGGCACCCCCGCGAACCCGCGGTAGTGCAGCTCGTAGCACAGGTAGAGCGCCAGCTGGAGATCCTCTCCGTACACCTCGGCACGGGCGACGTCCTCGAGGCGGGGCAGCCGGCCCGCTCCCCGCAGGTATGCCTCGACGCCCCCGCTCAGCGGGCCGCGCGGGGGTGGCAGTCCTGGTTCTTCACGGTGGTGCTCCATGCGCACCGGGTACCCGCCCGGCGCCCGGGGTCACCTACCCGCGTAGCACCGGCGTGGAAAGCCACCGGCGTGGAAAGGCACCGGCACGTCATGGAGGGGGGCCGGGCGTGGGCCCGGCCCCCCTGACCTCCCCCATTTCAGTCCCCGTGGGACTCCTCCTGGGCGCCTGTGTTGGGGGTGATGGCCTCTCCGGCCTCGCCCCGGTGGCGGCGCTGCTCGGTGGAGTCCTGCGTGCGGTTCTCGGCGTCCTCGATCTCGCGCAGGACCTCCTCCAGCGCCGTCTCGGGCTTGTTGTCGGAGCTGTCGTGATTCTTGTCCTGGGACACGGGGGTCTCCTTCCTGCGTTCGGTGCGTCCGTCCGGTCCGCCGGTGCTCAGCTGGAGGCGGTGGCGATGCGCAGCGGCACCGGGTCGGGCGGGGCCGCCTCCTCGTTGCGGCGGGTGACCTCCGCCCACCAGGCGGGGCCGTCCTCGATGTGCCGCAGCAGCACGCCCTCGCGGATCGCCCAGGGGCAGACCGTGACGGACCTGATGCCGGTCAGTTTCATCGCGGTGTGCGCGACCACCGCTCCGGCCAGGCTCTGCGCCGCCCGCGGCGCGGAGATGCCGGGCAGCAGCGCGCGTTCGGCGGCGGGCAGGGCGGCCAGCCGCGGGATCGCCTCCCGCAGCGCCGCGCGGTGCAACTGCCGGTCCACGAACGGGCCGTGGCGTCCGGGTGCCGTACCGCACAGCCGTCCCAGCTGCTGGAAGGTGCGGGAGGTGGCGACCGCGGTGCGCGGGCCCTCCCAGCGGATCCGCGCCGCGACGTCCCGCAGCTGGTGGCGGACCTTGCGGCGCAACGCCCGCACCCGCTCCGGCGACGGCGGGTCCTCGTCCTTGAAGAACTCGTGGGTGAGCCGCCCCGCGCCCAGCGGCAACGACGCCACGAAGTCGGGCAACCGGCCGCGCCCGAAGGCGACTTCGAGCGAGCCGCCACCGATGTCGAGCAGCGCGAGCGGCCCCGACCGCCAGCCCATCCAGCGCCGGGCCCCGAGGAACGTCAGTTCCGCCTCGACCTCGCCCGGCAGGGTGCACAGGTCCACACCCGTACGGGTCCGGACCGTGTGCAGCACCTCGTGCCGGTTCGGCGCGCCGCGCACCACGGCGGTCGCGAACGCCAGCGGGCCGGCCGCACCCCACCGGGTGGCGGTCCGGCTCGCCTCGGCGACCGCGTGCACCAGCTGTTCGACGGCCTGCTCCGGGATGGGTCCCCCTGGTGTGACCTGCTCGGACAGCCTGAGCCGCCACTTGGCGGTGTGCACCGGAAGCGGTACGCCGTCGTCCGCGTCCGCGACCACCAGTCTGACCGTGTTCGATCCCACGTCCACCACGCTCATTCGCATGGGCCGTGGGTACCCACTTCTGACAGAGCCCAACGATCCGGTCCCCGGAGTACGGCGAAGACACGCCACCCGGCAGACCGCGGATCCTCACGCCATCTGGCGCCGCACCAGCTCGTGCAGCCGGCCGTTCGTGTCGGCGAGCAGCTGGGCGGGCGGGCCCTGCTGGACGACCTTGCCGTCCTCCATCACCACGACCCGGTCGGCGTCCAGCACGGTCGACAGCCGGTGGGCGATGACGATCCGGGTGGCGTTGAGGGCCTTGGTGCTCTCGATGACCGTGCGCTGGGTCTCGTTGTCGAGGGCGCTGGTCGCCTCGTCGAAGAAGAGGATGCGCGGCCGGCGGATCAACGCCTGGGCGATCATCAGCCGCTGGCGCTGGCCGCCGGAGACGGCGCCGCTGCCCGAGACGATCGTGTGCAGGCCCATCGGCATCCGCTTGATGTCCTCGGCGAGCCCGGCCATCTCGGCCGCCGCCATCGCCTCCTCCGGCGTGTACGGCTCGGTGCCGCAGATGACGTCCAGGATCGAGCCGGTGAACGGCTGGGCGTGCTGGAGCACCACACCGCACTGGCGGCGCACCGCCGACTGGTCGAGCGCGGCCAGATCCTGACCGTCGTAGAGGACGCTGCCCGACACCGGGCGGTCGAAGCCGATCAGCAGGCGCAGCAGCGTCGACTTGCCGCAGCCGCTGGGGCCGACGACCGCGACGAACTCGCCCGGCCGCACCTCGAACGACACGTCGTCCAGGACCAGCGGACCGTCGTCGGAGTAGCGGAAGGACAGCCGCCGCGCCTCGAGCGCCCCGGAGAGCGGGCCCGGACGCGTGCTCGCCGTGCGCACCTCCGGCGTCGCGTCCAGCACCGGCTTGATCTCCTCGAACAGCGGCAGCGCGGCCACGGCCGAGACGAACGCGTTCGTCAGCTGGGTCACCGAGGTCAGCACCATCGTCACCGAGGTGTTGAAGGTGAGGAACGCGGCCGCCGACATCGAGCCCCGGGCCGGGCCCGCCAGCAGCATGAACATCAGCAGCGTGCACAGCGGCAGATACACCGCGCCCAGCACCGACGTGAGGTTCTTGATGCGGCCGACCTTCTGCTGGAGCTCACGACTGCGCGCGAACTGGGACGCCCACGCGGCGTACGCGTAGTTCTCGGCGGCGGCCACCCGCAGCTTGGGCAGACCGCGCAACGTCTGGAAGGCCTGGTTGTTCAGCTTGTTGGACAGCACAACCAGCCGCCGCTGCCACCGCACCTGCCACAGCCCGAGCCCCAGGAACACGGCCGCGATGACGACGAGCATGCCGACCGCGGCCATCGCCATCGGCACGCTGAACCACAGCAGCAGCCCCAGGTTCATCGCCCCGACCGTCACCGACTGGGCGACCGTCGGACCGACTCCCGCCAGCAGTCTGCGGATCGAGCTGATGCCCATGGCCGCGCTGGCCAGTTCGCCGGTGGAGCGCTCGGTGAAGAACCTCGTCGGCAGCCTGAGCAGCCGGTCCCACACGGCCGGCTGGAGCGTGGCCTCGACCCGGCCCTCCAGCCGCAGGATGGTCAGGTTCTGCAACAGCATGAAGGCCGCCGCCACCACGCTGCTGAGCATCACCGCCAGGCACACCTGCACGATCAGGTCCGTCTGCGCCTTCGGCACGAACTCGCCGAGCACCTTGCCGGTCGCGATGGGCACCAGCGCGCCGATCGCCACCGTCACCAGTCCGCTGAGCAGCAGCCCCGTCAGGTCGCGGCGCGTGCCCTGCATGCAGAACCGCAGCAGCCTGAGCGGGCTGAGCCGCCGCTCGGGCAGCGGGCGGTAGAACATCACCGCGCGCGGCTCGAACTCGTCGGCGTTCGCCTTCTCGATCGGTGTCTCACGCCCGGTCGACGGATGGACGGCGACATATCCGCCGCGCCGCCACAGCAGCGCCACCGGCGCGCCGGACAGGGCCCGGTGGCCGACCAGCGGCCCGACGTCGTCCCGCCACCAGCGGCCGTCCAGGCGCACGGACCGGGTGCGGACGCGGGAAGCCAGGGCGACCTGCTCGACCGGGTCGAGGCGGTCGCCGCCGGTGCCCTTCTGGGTGGGCTCGGTGAGGCTGATCCCGGCCGCCTGCGCGGCGAGCTTGCACGCCGCGTACGTGGCGTCGGCGTCGGCCGCGGTGGTCCGCTTCGACGACCGCTTGCCGATCGACGCGAGCAGCGTCTGGTCGGCCTGGGCGCGCACCGCCTCACCGGCCTTGATGCCCTCGGCCGTGCGCGACTCGTGGGTGCGCTCCAGCTGTTCGATCCAGCGGTCCAGCGTGGTGAGCAGCCGGTACTGCTGGTCGACCATGGACTGCCACAGCGCCGGGTCCATCAGCAGGTCGGCCGCGGCCTCCGCGCCGTACAGCGAGCCGTACTGGACGCTGCCGGGCGGCACCTGCATCCAGAACACGTCGTCGTCCGTGGGCGCGGCGGCCCGCTCGGTCGCCATCGGCGCCTGGAAGAGGATGGACAGGCTGCGGCCCACCCCCAGGGCGAGGGCGTACTCCAGCGGGCTCGTCGTCGGCGGCACGTACTGCGGGTTGCCGTACTCGTCGTACGACCAGGTCGCGGTGTTGGCGGGCTGGTACAGCTCGCGCAGGCCGATGCGGTGCACCACGCAGTCCCGCAGCGGGCGGGCCACCAGGGTGTGCTGGGGCCCCGCCACGGGCCCGAGCACCAGCGAGCCCGCCTCCAGGCGGCCCAGGTGGTGCCAGTGGCCCTGCTGGCCGGCGTCCACCGCGAACAGGTCGACGGCACCCGACGCGACCAGCCACAGCACCTGCGGGCCCTCCAGATCGAGGCGGTTGAACCCGGCGCAGTCGATGCGCGAGCCCATCTGCCCGAACGCGTTGAGGACGAGGTCACCCTCGTGTCCCTGAACGGCCGTCATCTCACCGCTCCCTGACCAGTGCCGCGTACGCTCCGCCGCGCGCCACCAGGTCCTCGTGCCGTCCCCGCTCCACGATCGTGCCGTGCTGGAGGACGACGATCTCGTCGCTGTCGCGGACCGTGCTGAGCCGGTGCGCGATCACCACACAGGCACAGCCGCGCCTGCGCAGGTTGTCCATCACGACCAGCTCGGTCTCCGCGTCCAGCGCGCTCGTCACCTCGTCGAGGACCAGGATGCTCGGCCGGCGCACCAGCGCCCGCGCGATCTCCAGGCGCTGGCGCTGCCCGCCGGAGAAGTTGCGCCCGTCCTGCTCGACCTTGCTGCGGATGCCGCCCGGACGCCGTGTGATCACGTCGAGCAGGGCGGCGTCCCGCAGCGCGTCCTCCACCGCCTCGTCCGGGATCGACGGGTCCCACAGCGCCACGTTGTCGCGGACCGTGCCCTCGAAGAGGAACACGTCCTGGTCGACGAAGGAGACGGAGGCGGCCAGCGCCCCGCGCGGGATGTCCTCGATGCGCTGTCCGTCGATGCGGATCACGCCCTCCCACGGCGCGTACAGGCCGGAGATCAGCCTGGACACCGTGGACTTGCCGCTGCCTGACCCGCCGACCAGCGCGACCTGCTGCCCGGGACCGACCGTCAGGTCGAAGCCGGTGAGCAGGGGCTTGTCGAGCGGGCTGTAGCCGAAGGTGATGTTCTCCAGCTCGACGTGGCCCTGGAGGCGGCGCGTCGACTCGCCGGACTCGGGGCGGCCGTAGAGCGGATCGGCCTTGAAGTTCTCCACGTCCTTCAGCCGCGCCACGTCGGCCGCGAAGTCCTGGATGCGGCCCGCGACGCCGTTGAGCCGGGTCAGCGGGGCGGTGAACCGGGTGACCAGGGCCTGGAAGGCGACCAGCAGACCGACCGAGATGTGACCCTCGACCGCCCGCATGCCGCCGATCCAGAGGATCAGCGCGCTGTTGAGGGTGGCCAGCGTCGGCGCGACCACGCCCAGCCAGGCGCTCGGCACGCCGAGCCGCTGCTGCTCCTCCAGCGTGGTGGCGTGCTGGCCGGCCCACTTGCGGAAGTAGCCGTCCTCGCCGCCGGTCGCCTTCATCGTCTCGATCAGCTGAAGACCGGTGTAGGCGGTGTTGGTCAGCCGCGCCGTGTCGGCGCGCAGCTTCGCCGTGCGCGTGGCCCGCAGGCGGATGACGACCCGCATGGCCACGACGTTCAGCAGCGCCACGCCGATGCCGACGAACGTGAGCTGCGGGTCGTAGGTGTACAGCAGCACCGCGTACAGGACGACGACGACCGCGTCCACGCCCGCCGCCGCGAGGTCGCGCGACAGCGTCTCGGCGACCGCGTCGTTGGACTGGAGCCGCTGCACCAGGTCGGCCGGGCTGCGCTGGGAGAAGAACGTGACCGGCAGCCGCAGCAGATGGCGCAGGAAGCGAGCGCTGGAGAGGGTCGAGGAGATGATCCGGCCGTGCAGCAGGTTGGCCTGCTGGAGCCAGGTGAGAACGACGGTGAGCAGGACGCACGCCGCCATCGCCGTGAACAGCGTCGGCAGCAGCGAGGTCTGGTTCCCGATCAGGAACTCGTCGATGTAGGTGCGGCTGAGCGCGGGCACGGCCGCGCCGACCCCCACCAGCAGCAGACTCGCCAGGACGGCGGCGGGCATCGTGCCCGCGGTACCGCGCAGCCGGGCGGGCATCGCGCCCAGGACGCCGGGCTTGCGGCCGCCCCGGGTGAAGTCCTCGCCGGGCTCCATGACCAGCACCACACCGGTGAAGCTGCCGTCGAAGTCCTCCATGGGGACAAACCGGCGGCCCTTGCCCGGGTCGTTGATGTAGACCCCACGGCGGCCGAAGCGGCGGCCCATGCCGTCATAGACGACGTAGTGGTTGAACTCCCAGAACAGGATGGCCGGCGACTTCACCTCGGCGAGGGCGGCCAGGTCCATCTGCATGCCCTTGGCCGTCAGGCCGTAACTGCGGGCGGCCTTGAGGAGGTTGCTGGCGCGCGAGCCGTCGCGGGAGACGCCGCAGGCGATGCGCAGCTCCTCCAGCGGGACGTGCTTGCCGTAGTGGCCGAGCACCATCGCGAGGGAGGCGGCGCCGCACTCCACGGCCTCCATCTGGAGCACGGTGGGCGTGCGGACGGTCTTCGCCCCGGCCTTGGGCACCTTGCGCTTGGGCGGGGCGGCGCGGCGCCGGCCCCGGGTGTCCGGTGCGGTCGCGGTCACGGCAGCAGCCAGTCGACGGGACGCTGGTCGGCCAGCCGGATCGACCCCGAGGCCAGTGTCATGGAGTTCAGCTTGAACGGCGGCCCGTCCGCGGAGGACCACTTGTAACCGCTCTTCGTGGCGGACGACTTGTCCAGCCGGACCGTCACGGCCACCGGCCTGCCCTTCTTCGTGAACTGCTCGCCGAGCTGGCTGTCCCCGAGGAACGCGGCGATCTGCTGCGGGGACTGGGCCGAGCGGTCCACCGACTTCACATGGCCGCGCAGCACGCCGTACTCCTGGGTCGGCACCGACTGCACGGTCAGGTCGACGGCGGCGTCGTCGGGGACCGAGGCGGCGTTCTCGGCGGGGACGTAGACCGTCGCGTACAACGCGTCCGTGGTGCGGGCGACCTTCTCGACGGCGGCGACGTTCGCGCCGGTCTGGATGATCTGCCCGACGGTCGCGGCGAGCGCGGAGACACGGCCCGCGTCGAGGGTGCGGACGACGGTTTCGCCCTTGGGTGTACGGACTTTGAGCACGGGGGAGTCGGCGGGCAACCGCTCACCCTGCTTCGCGAGCACCGCGGTGACCTGGCCCGCCACCGGGCTCTGGAGGAGGTAACTGCCCTGCCCGTGCGTGAGGATGGCGGGTGCGCTGACGGTGGAGGTCACCGAGCCGGTCACCGCCCATGCCGAGGCGGCCGCCATCGCGACCACCGTCACCGAGAGCACAAGCCAGCCCTGCGGGCGGGCGAAACGCACCGGAAGGTCGAGTTCTTCTGGTGACTGGAGCTTGGCGAGGGCCTGTTGGCGGAACTGCAAGGAACTTCCCTCACCCGTAGAAGAGGTACTTACAGCCGTAGCGGACGTGGTTACGGCACCCGAAGATCCCGGAACCGCCGGCTGCGGCTCCGGGAGTCAACGGCACTGGGGCTCGATCAGAGACCGGCGACCAGGTTGGTGACCGGGGCCGTGTTCAGGCCGGTGGCGCCCTCGACGGTGCCGACGGCCGTGTTGACCAGGCCGGAAACCGGGGCGATGCCGTCGACCGTGTCGGTGACGGTGTTCACGGCGTTCACGGACAGGCCGCCGGAGACGGCGTCGAGCTCGGCGTCGGCGATCTCGACGGTCTCAACCTGGGGGGTGGAGTTCATGATGGAACTTCCTTCCGTATGGATATCTCACAAGGGGGGAGCGGCCCCCTCTGGGGACAGATGACGGCCGCGACCGCGAGTGCCGGACTCCCGTTTCCGAGTGTCCTGAGCGGCCCCCGCGGTGCGATGGATCAAAGCACGCTGCGGGCGCGGGCTTCCAATCAACCACCCGTCCCACCAGGCAACTTGCGCCCCAGCGGCACCGAAGCGTGCAGGTGTGGGCACGCCTTCGTGGCGACTTCTTCACATGCGGCACCGCATCGGCCCATCCAGCCCCTTACATCGCGGAACGGCGAATCCGGCACTCCCGCCCCAAAGGCATGACCGACGCGGTCGGCGCGCGGGTAACCCTCGACTCGGTGACCGGGTTGAGCATTCGATGTGCAGATTCGCTGAAGGTGGGATTCCGCTCTGTGATGTCAACAGATCGTTTCTGGTCGGACACGGATCGTGTTCGTTCGGTATGCCGTCACGAGGGCCGCGTCTGAAACGCCGTCATCCGGCCATGGGGCAGCCGCGCGCCGACGCGTTTCGTCCTCCCCGGCGTGCCGCTGTGACCAGGGCGGTCGCAGACCGCGCGGTCGGTGCCCGGGTGGCGGGAGTTGGCTGATTCCGCGATGCGAATGGATCACTTGCAAACGGAATTGAACGCCCCGGACGGCCCGTGCGTACCAACAGCCATCCAGGCGCCCCCCAAGAGCTGCCGGACGGCGGCACCTACTCCGTTCCCCAGGAGGAGAGAAGTTTGAGTCACAAGCGAATTCCGAAGCGCAAGGCCGCGATAGCGGCGGGCAGCGTGGTGGCGCTCGGCGCGGCCGCGATCCTGCTCCCCAACGCCAACGCGTCGCAGGACGGTTCGTCCGACGACGCGGCGGCCGCGCCGAAGACCCTGAAGGCGGGCGACGCCTCGGATCTCGCCTCGCAGCTCTCCGGGCTCCTCGGTGAGGCGTTCGGCGGCTCCTACTACGACAGCGACAGCCAGCAGCTCGTCGTCAACGTCGTACCGGGCGACAACAACAACGTGATCGTGCAGGCGAAGGCGGCGGGCGCGAAGGTCCGCGAGGTCGACAACAGCTGGTCGGAGCTCCAGGGCGGGGCGCAGACCCTGAAGTCGGACGCGACCATCGCGGGCACCTCGTGGGCGATCGACCCGCGCACCAACAAGCTCCTGGTGACGGCCGACAGCACCGTCACCGGCGCCAAGTGGGACAGACTGGAGTCCACCGTGCAGAGCCTCGGCTCCGGCATGGCGACCCTCAAGAAGTCCGCGGGCACCTTCAAGCCGTTCGTCTCGGGCGGTGACGCCATCTTCGCGGGCGGCTCGCGCTGCTCCCTCGGCTTCAACGTCACCGCCGGCGACGGCTCGCCGGCCTTCCTGACGGCCGGTCACTGCACCCTCGGCGGCAACGAGTGGTCGGACACGCAGGGCGGCCAGCCGATCGCCACCGTCGACCAGTCGACCTTCCCCGGCGACGGCGACTTCGCACTCGTGAAGTACGACGACCCGGCGACCGAGGCGCCCAGCGAGGTCAACACCGGCGACCAGACCGTCCAGATCACCGAGGCCGCGGAGGCGACCGTCGGCCAGGAGGTCTTCCGGATGGGCAGCACCACCGGGCTCGCCGACGGCCAGGTCCTCGGACTCGACGCCACGGTGAACTACCCCGAGGGCACCGTCACCGGCCTCATCCAGACCAACGTCTGTGCCGAGCCCGGCGACAGCGGCGGCTCGCTGTTCACCCAGGACGGTCTCGCGATCGGCCTGACCTCGGGCGGCAGCGGCGACTGCACGGTCGGCGGCGAGACGTTCTTCCAGCCGGTGACCACCGCCCTGGAGGCGGTCGGCGCGACCCTCGGCGCGGGCGGCGCGGCCGGCGGCGCGGGTGAAGAGGCCGGTGCCGGCGAGGAAGCCGGTGCGGGCGAGGACGCCGGCGCAGGTGCCGGTGAGGAAGCGGGCGCCGGTGAGGAGGCCGGAGCCGGCGGCGAGGCCGGTGCTGGTGCGGGCGAGGAAGCCGGTGCCGGTGAAGAGGCCGGTGCCGGTGCCGGTGCTGGTGCCGGTGCCGGTGAGCAGGCCGGAGGCGAGGACGCGGGCGCCGGAGCCGGCGCCGGTCAGGACACGGGCCAGGAGGTCGGGGACGACTCCGGTCTGACCGAGTCCCGCTGACCCGAGAACGTCGGCAGCCTGTCCGACGCCGCCGGTCCGGTTCCGCCCCCTTCCTGGCGGGACCGGGCCGGCCCACGGGCGTTTCGGCCGCCGACTGGGCTGAGCCGCGGTTCCGGGCTGATGGCGCCCACGGGCGTTTCGGCCGCCGACTGGGCTGAGCCGCAGTTCCGGGCTGATGGCGCCCACCGGTGTTCCCGGCCGCCGACCGGGCCGAGCCGCGGTTCCGGGCCGTTGGCGTCCATCGCGTTCCCGGCCGCCGAGCGGCTTGAGGCGCGTTCGGGCGGGTCCTGGTCGGCGGCGCCCACCGGCGTTAGAAGCCGCCCCGGCCCGAGCCGCGCTCATGCGGTTCCGGCCGGCGGTGGACCGGGCCGGCCCTCCGGCGGGAGGGCCGGCCCTTCCGCGCGCCGGAGGGGTCCGCAGGAGAACGTCCGGGCCCTATCCGACGGCCCTGAGCAGCAACAGGGCGATGTCGTCGAGCCGTTCCTCCCCGTCCGTGCGGTGGGGTTCCTGGCGGACGAGGCTGTCGGCCAGTTCGTCCAGCGGCTGGTCCCCGGCGTCGGCCAGGCGGCGGCCCAGGCCCGCGAGGGCCTCCTCGAAGTCGGTTCCGGGGGACTCGACCAGCCCGTCGGTGTAGAGGACGAGCAGGGAGCCGGGGGCGAGGGCCACCTCCGTCGTCGGGTACACCGCGGAGGCGTCGATGCCCAGCAGCGGGCCCCCTGCCAGGTCGAGGACGCGCACCCGCCCGTCCGGACGTCTCAGCAGCGGTGGCGGATGACCCGCCCGGGACATCACGGCCCGGCCGTGCGCCGGGTCCAGGCGCAGGTACAGGCAACTGGCGAACAGGTCGGCCCCCAGGTCGAGCAGCAGCCGGTTGGTGCTGCGCATGACCTCCTCGGGAGCCTGGCCTACGGCCGTGTACGCGCGCACCGCGGTGCGGACCTGCCCCATCAGCCCGGCCGCCGTGACGTTGTGGCCCTGCACGTCCCCGATCACCGCCGCCGCCATCCCCTGGGTGCGCACCAGGTCGTAGAAGTCGCCGCCGATGTCCATGCCCTGCGTGGCCGGCACATAGCGGGCGGCCGCCTCGATGCCGGGCAGCGACGGCAGGGAGTGCGGCAGCAGCGCCTCCTGGAGGCCGTGCGCGAGCCGGTGCTTGGCGTCGTAGAGCAGCGCCCGCTCCAGTGCCTGGGCGATCAGCCCGGCCAGGCTGGTCATCACCGCCCGCTCCTCCGTCGGGAAGTGGTGCGGCTCGGCGTAGGAGAGCACGCACGTCCCCACCGGCCGGCCCTGGGCGATCAGCGGCAGATACGCCCAGGCCGCGAACCCGTCGGGCGTGGCGACCCGCGCCGGGTAGAGGCGCTCAAGCTGGTCCTGCGACTCGAAGAAGGCCGGCACGCCCGTGCGCAGCACCTGTGTACCGGGAGTGGGCTCGGTCAGCGGCATCCCGTCGAACCGTTCCACCACGGCCGCGTCCCGGTACCCGCGGTGCCCGAGCACCCGCAGCCGGTTCGCCCGCGAGCCCAGCACGACCAGGGCCTGGCTGCCCACGGCCGGGGCGATCTCGTCCGCGACGAGCTGCACCACGTCCTGCACCCCCACCGCCTCGGTGAGCGCGCTGGCCAGGTCCAGCACCTGTGACATGGTGACCAGCCGGGTCGGCGTCCCGTCGGGCGGCGGAGCGGCCCGGTTCATCTCCGCCACGGCCCGGGACCTGGTGATCCGGACGCTGAGGCCCGTGGTGCTCGGATACAGCCGGAACGACAGCCACTCGCCGGGCGGGCGCAGCGCCACGAACGAGGCGGTGTGCTGGCTCATCAGCGCTGCCCGGTAGCGGTCCTCGTACACCGGGTCGTTGAGCCACGGCACCGACGCCCACAGCTGCGTGCCGAGCAGCCGGCTGACCGGGACGTTCAGCAGCTCGGCCGCCGCCGCGTTGACGAAGCCGATCCGCCCATGCAGATCCAGCGAGACCAGCCCGTAGGGCAGCCGGCTCACCATCCGGGCCGCCTCGACCGTGCCGAGCGTGCCGGCCATACCGCCCACCAGGGGCGAGGCGACCAGATCGGTCTCGGGATGCGGCGGGATGCTGTGCTCGGCGGCCCGCTCCAGCCGGACCGCCAGCCGGCCGCAGGCCGCGGTCAGGCCATCGCGCTCCCGGTCGGACAGCTCCTGCGGATGCCCGCCCGGCCAGGTCACGAACACCGCGCCGTACACGGTGGACTCGGTGGCCACCGGCACCGCCGCCAGGGCGAACGGATAGGGCAGCACCACGGCGATCCGCGGATAGTGGCGGGCCATCTCCTCCTCGCCGCCGACCCACACCAGCCTGCGCTCGCGCGCCGCGTCGGCGACCGGGATCGGCGAGCTCAGCCCCACCCGCTCCCAGGGCGCCGCGAACGCCCGGGGCAGCCCCGCCATCACCGCCATCTCCAGCACCGGCTGGTCCTGCGCCAGCAGGTAGACCGCGCCGGAGTGGGCGTGCACCTCGTCCATCATCGAGGCCAGCGCCAAGGACAGCAGAGGCCGGCCGACCGGCGTCCTGGCGGCCGCCGGCGCCTGCGCGGACGACTGTCCGTCGGACACGCCGACCACCTCCTCGCACGGCCGCGCGACCGGGCCCACGAACAAATCTCCTCCCTGGCGGCCCGTCGCGCACGACGAGCGGCACGGGGACGAACCTGGTTACCGTCGGTCACAGACCCACGGGCACCGTTGGGGGCGCCCGCGTACCCCGACCGCCGCGACCCATGCCGCCGAAGTCGAAGCGCGGTGGGGTGTATGGGCGCCGCACGTGCGCCCCCACGCACCCTGATGGCCGGTTCTCCGCGCCCACGCAGGGTCACGGTCGCGAACAATGGGGCACGCGCTCAACACGACGAGGTGGCGTACGACGAGCCGAGGGGGTGGCAGTGATCCGGGTGCTTCTGGTGCACGACGAGTGTCTGGTGCGATCGGTGCTGGCGGAGTGGCTGCGGGGGGAGTCCGATCTCGTGGTGCACGACACGTCGTGGCGAGGCGCTCCCGGACTGCTGCCGTCCGCGCGGCCGGACGTCTGCGCGGCGGACCTGGAGTGCGCGGACTCCTACGGCATCCCGCCACTGGGCGAGCTGTGCCGGCCGGGCCCGGACCGGACGCGCCCGCGCCTGCTCGTGCTCGCCACCGCGAACAGGCCCGGACTGCTGAAACGGGCGGCCGAGGCGGGGGCGCTCGGCTACGTCGACAAGGAGGGTTCGCCGCAGAACCTGCTGCGCGGAATCCGCCGGGTCGCCCAGGGGGAACGTTTCGTCAACGACTCGCTGGGGTTCGGTTTCCTCAAGGCGGCCGAGATGCCGCTGACCCGCAGAGAGCTGAGCGTGTTATCCCTCGCGGCCGAGGGAGCCTCCATCGCGGAGATCGCCGGGAGCCTGCACCTGTCCCACGGGACCGTGCGCAACTACATGGCGGCCATCACCCGCAAGACCGGGGCCCGCAACCGCATCGACGCGATCCGCATCTCGCAGGGACAGGGCTGGCTCTGACCGCCGCCGGGACGGTGCGGGCGCCCAGCTCCCGACGAGGTCCCGGTACAGCGCCGAGGACCGCATCAGCTCCTCGTGGCCGCCGCAGGCCGCGCTCCGGCCGTCCATGACCAGCACACGGCCGGCGCGGCGGGCCGAGCTGACGCGGTGGGCGACGACCACCAGGGTCCCGCCCGGCCGCGCGGCGAAGGCCCGCTCGGCGCGCTCCTCCGCCTCGGCGTCCAGATGGCAGGTCGCCTCGTCGAGCAGGGCGAGCGGGGCATACGACAGATAGGCCCGGGTCAGCGCGACCAGTTGCCGTTCGCCGGCCGACAGGGCGGCCGGATCGACCCGGGCGCCGAGGCCGCCGAGCCGGCCGGCCAGCGGGGCGAGGCCGACCGCCCCGGCCGCGGCCAGCAGTTCCTCCTCGGGCACCGGCTCCGGGCGCAGGTACGCGAGGTTCTCGGCCAGCGTGCCGCCGAAGACGTACGCCTCCTGCGGGATGAGCACCCGGGCAGCGGCCGCCTCCGGCCCGGGCACGGGGTGTCCGCCCACGGCGATGGTGCCCCGGTCCGGTGTGAGAAGCCCCGCCACGAGGGCGGTGAGCGTGGACTTGCCGGCACCGCTGGGACCGACGACGGCCAGGTGTGAGCCGGCCGGGAGCGTCAGGTCGAGGTCCTCGACGACGGGGGTGCCGGCGGGGCCGTAGGCGAAGGTGACGGAGGAGAGGGACAGGGCTGGGGGAGAGGGGGCGGGCGGCGAATCGCCGGCGGGGGTGGTCCGGCCGTCGGCGGTAGGGGTGCGGGAGGTGCCGTCGGATGCGGTGGGGGTGCGGGGTGTGCCGTCGGATGCCGGTGCGGTGGGCGTGTGGAGTGTGCCGTCGGGGGCCCGTACGGCTCCCGGGAGTCCGCCGCGGGGCCTGTCGGCGCGGGTGCCGGGAGCGGGGCGGGGATCCGGGTGCTGCTGTGCCGTGTCCGGGGGGCGTTGCTCCGCGCGTGGGTTCGTCGTGTCTGCGGGGCGTTGCTCCGCGCGTGGGTTCGTCGTGTCTGCGGGGCGTTGTCCCGCACTCCCGTTCGTCGTGTCCGCGCGGCGTTGCCCCGCACTCCCGTTCGTCGTGTCCGCGGGCCGCCCGTCCGTCCGCGACCGCGTTCCGTCGCCGCCCGTGCCGTCGGTCTCGGCGGAACCCGCCGGGGCGAGCCTGCGCAGCACCACCGTCAGGCGGGAGCCGCTGGTGCCCAGGCCGTGGATCAGGTTGCGCAGGGCGGGCAGCAGGGACTGGGTGACGTAGGCGAGGGCGCCGACCAGGGCGCCGGTGGTGACACCGTGGGCCAGGAGCCACGGGGCGGTGGCGAGCAGCAGCACGATCGGGAGCTGGCCGCCGAGCGCCAGGGACGCCACGCGCAGTACGCCCCAGTGGGCCAGGGAGCGTGCCGCCCGGAACTCCGCCTCGACCCGTTCGCCGGTGGCGGCGGCGAGGTGTGCCTCGGCGCCGGTCGCCGTGATGTCCCGCAGGCCCGGGCAGATGGTGCCCAGGTGTCCCGCGAGGGCCTCGTCGGCGACGAGGAACGCCTGCTGCCGCCGGGCGAGCGGCCGCAGTGTCACCGCGAACAGCGCCACCCCCGCGGCCAGGGGCGGCCCGACGACCAGCAGGAGCGGCGGGGCGAGCGTGAACAGCCCGGCCAGGGCACCGGCGGCGGTGAACACGAAGGAGCGGGAGACCATGACCAGCCCGGCGAAGGTGTCCCGCGCGATCTCCACCTGCTGGGTGAGCCCGGACAGGGAACCCGCGTCACCGGTCCGCACTCCGCGCGCGACCACCCGCTCCACGAGCCGGTCCCGGAACGGTTCGACCAGCGCGGCGACGGCCGCGTACACCCGTGCGGTCCCGTACGCCCCGGCCAGGACACCGACACCGGCCACCGCCAGCCAGGCCAGCCCGACATCCGGCCGCCCTCGCAGGAACCCGTCGTCCAGGGCGCGGGCGGGCCCGTACCCGATGAGGAAGGTCTGCCCGGTCTCCAGCACCGACCAGGCGGTGAGCCGCAGCAGGACCCGCCACCGGGCCAGCAGGAACCGCAGGCCACGCGAAGGCAGTCCGCCCCGCACGGGGCTGTCCGTCATGCCCGTCATGCCTCCGCCTCGCTCCCGGCCCCGGCGTACGCGGAGTCCATCCCCTCCCCGAACACCGCCCGGTACTCCGCGAGCCGCCACAGCTCCTCGTGCCGCCCCACCGCCCGCACCCGCCCCTCGTCCAGCCAGGCCACCGCGTCGGCGCACGCGGCCGTGGCGCTGCGGTGGGCGACCAGTAGCCGTGTGGTGCCCGGGCCGTCGCCGAGGAGGGCGTCGGTGATGTGGCGTTCCGTCACCGTGTCCAGGCTGGAGAGCGCGTCGTCGAGGATCAGCAGCCGGCCGCCGTGTGCGAACGCCCGGGCCAGCCCCAGCCGTTGGGACTCGCCGCCGGAGCGGGGGGCGTCGGCGACGGCCGTGTCGTATCCGTCGGGGAGGCGGCGGACGAAGTCGTCCGCGAGGGCCGTGCGGGCCGCCGCCCGGACGTGGTCGGGGGAGGGCGATGCGAGTCCGAGGCCGATCGCCTGCTCGACCGTGCCGCCGAGGAGGGCCGGACGGGCGAAGGCGTAACCGATTGCGTGCCGCAGATCGTCGTGCGGCAGCTCGCGCAACGGCACCCCGTCGAGGAGCACTTCGCCCGCGTCCGGGTCGGCCAGCCGCCCGGCGAGCGCGGCCAGCAAAGACTTGCCCGCGCCCGACCGGCCCACCACGGCGAGGGTCGTGCCGCCCGGTACGACGAGGTCCACCCCGTCGAGCACGGTGCGTCCGCCCCGCCGGGCCGTCACGTCGCGTAGCTCCAGCCGCCCGGGCCCGTCGGGCAGTCGCCGTTCGCCGAACGCGGTGGCGGGCTCGGCCCGGATCTCGCCGAGGCGCCGGGCCGCCGCCCGGGCCCGGGCCAGGCCCGCGAGCCGGCCGACCAGGACGCCGACGCCCGTCGCGAGCACCGCGTACCGCGAGGCGGCGAGCACCTCGCCCACCGACAACAGGTCCCGTGTGAGCAGCACACCGGCCACGGCGACGACCCCGAGCTGGAGCAGCGGTGCCACGGCGACCGCCTGTGCTGCGGCGCGTCCCTGCACCCGCCACATACGGTGCCCGGCCTCGGACAGGCCGGCCAGTGGCCGCAGCACCCGGGCCGTCTCCCGGCCCTCCGTACCCGCCGCCCGGACGGTGCGGAAACCCTCGACGGCCTCGGCCAGCGCGGCGGCGATCCGGCCCTGGGCCCGCTGGTAACGCGTGGCGCTCTGAGCGGTGTCACGGGCCACGGCACGCAGCAGGAATGTCAGAACGGGCGCCCCGGCGAGGAAGACGGCCGCGAGCCGCCAGTCGATCAGGCCGAGCGCGACCACACCCCCGAGGGGACCGGCGAGGGCGGCGAGCAGCGCCGCACGGGCCGCCGGAGTGGTCCCCGCCTCGGCGGCGTTGCCGACCAGGCGCGCGACGAGGTCACCCGAGCCGAAGCGGTCGGCGGCCCGCGGGCCGATGCCCAGGACATGTCCGGTCAGCCGGCGGCGCAGCCACGCGGTGCTGCGGGCGTCGACGGTCCCGGTCAGCACGGTCTGCGCCGCGTCCAGCAGGGCGAGAATCAGCACGAGGCCGGCGCAGTACAGCACCCAGCGGGTCGCCGGGGCATGCGCCAGCAGAAGGTCGAGGGCCCGGCCCAGCGCGGCCGGCAGCAGCAGCCCGGCACCGGTGGCGGCGGTGCTCACCAGGCACAGGGCCGCGCAGCGGGCCCCGCTGTACCGGGTGGCCGTGCGCAGCAGCGTGCGGGCGTGTCCGGTCGCCGGGTCGTCGTCACCACGCGTGCTCATACGGGCCTTTCACAGGATTGGACGGACCCCGGGCGGCCCCTCCCCGAAGGGGAAGACCGCCCGGGGCCATGACGCCGGTCAGAGGCAGAGCAGGACGCTCGCCGCGCTGATGCAGGAGAGCAGGCTCACCGTGCTGGCGCCGCCGCCGTCCGTCCGCTCCTCGGACTCGATCGTCTGGAGGTCGAGAAGTGCCATGGTGTGTCCTTCCGTTGGGTGTCCGTCCGTGGTCATCCGTGGGGACGGGGTGGTGTCACGACTCCGCGGGTCGCGGAGCCGCGTTCAGGTGGGCCGCCGGTTCGGCGGCGGGAGGAACGGCAGGTGGGCGTCGGTCGCCGGGTCGAGGGCCGCGCCGAGCGCCAGCAGGCACCCTGCCGTTCCGGTGGCGAGGTCCATGGACAGCCGCATCATCTGGTGGCCGGGGAACGCGAGTTGGCCCTCGTAGGCCATCGCGAACCAGCCGAGTGCGGCGATCTGCCCGGCCAGCCGGTCCGCGGTCGCGCCCGGCTCGGTCGTGCGGCCGAGGTGCAGGATCATTCCGGCGCGGCCCTGGAACAGCCCGGGCTGCGCGTAGAAGCGTGAGGTGGCGGCGGTGAGCACGCCGGAGCAGGCCGGGCCGAACTCCCCGGCCGTTTCCGGGGCGTGGGCCACGAGGTCGTCGAGGACCATGCCGATTCCCGCGCTGCCGTCGCCGAGGTAGGGCAGGGTCCGCCAGCCCTCGTCGACCTCCAGCGCACCGCCCTCGCGGGTCACGCAGGACTCCAGGTCCCGGCGCAGGGCCACGGCCGCCGCCTGAAGCCATTCGGCCCGGCCGGTCCACTCGTACTGCCGCAGCAGCAGGAGCGCCGGACCGGTCGCGCCCCGCAGCAGTCCGGCGCGCCGCCGGGGCGTGGCCGGGAGCGGCTCGGCGAGCCGTCGCACGAGGATCCGGGCGGCCTCGTCGGCCCGCTCGCGCAGCACCGCTTCCCCGGTGGTGCGCGCCAGATGGCCCAGGACGAGGCCCAGCCCGGCCAGTCCGCCGTGCAGGTCGGAGGAGAGGTTCTGCCACCTCTCCGCGAGGATGCCCTCGACCAGGTCCAGCGCCCGCTGCCGGTGCCCGAGCCGGTCCAGGACCAGGGCCACGCCCGCGAGCCCGTCGTACAGGCCGAGCGGCGTGCCGACCGGGGCCGGCGCGGTCCGGGCCAGCAGCCAGCGCTCGCCCTCCTCGTACCGCTCGGCGCCGATCGCGTCCAGTGCGTAGAGCACCCCGGCCGCGCCGTGGGCGATCCCGAGCCCGCCGCCGTCGGAGAACTGGGCGACGTCGCCCGGGAAGAGCCGGTCGTCGCGCTCCGGGGTGGCCGAGGCGAGGATGGCCTTGACCATCGAGTCGCGGCTGTACGGCCAGTCGCCGGGGTCCACCGGGGAGGAGGGAGCGGCCACCGTACGGCCGGACACCTCCCGCGTGATCTCCGCGACAGCCTCGTCGAGGAACTCCCGTGGCACGTCAGGGAACTGATGGGCGATCACCTCGGCCAGATGCGCCGCCTTGCCGCGGTCGACCACGAACAGCGTCGTCACGGGCAGGAACAGGGCCAGCCGCAGACAGGCCAGGGCGTACCGGTCGACGTCGGCGCCCCTGCGGTCCGGCGGCGCGAAGAAGCCCGGGTGGGCGACGACCTGGCGGCCGTTCTCCCCGAGCGGGGCCGCGGCCTCGAAGTCGAGGAGGAAGACCGTCTCCTCGTCCGGCGCGACCATGATGTTGAAGACGTGCAGGTCGTTGAAGACGATGCCGCGTGCGTGCACCGCCGCCACGGCCTCCTCCACCCTGCGGTGGATGCGCAGCGCCCACGCCGTGTACGCGGCGACGGCCTCCGGCTCGGGGTCCTGCGCGAGCAGCGGATGCCGCTCGGCGAAGAACGAGTTGAGCGGACGGCCCTCAAGGAAGTCCATCACCAGGAAACGGTGGCCGCCGAGCTCGAACCAGTCGCGCACCTCCGGGACCACACCCGTGCCCGCGACCTGCTCCAGCGCCCGCTTCTCCCGCTCCAGCCGGGCGATCGCGTCGGCGCCGTCCGAGGCGAGCCCCGCGTGCGGCCGGCCCTCCTTCAGCACGACCTTGCGCCCGTCGCGCGTGTCCGTGCCGGTGTACACACCGCCGCCGTTGGAGAAGTGCAGCGCCTTCTCGATGCGGTACGGCAGGTCGCCCGTCGTCGTGTTGTTGCGCGCCTCCAGATGAGGCCTGAGGAACTCCGGCAGCGTCACCCACTCCGGCACCTGGAAGGACGGCGCCCGCCGGTCCGGCACCAGCCGCCCCTCGCCGTCCCGCACCGCCGGCACCAGCGAGCCCCGGTCGTCCACGACGAACGAGCGCGCGAAGGCGCCGTACCGGACGTACAGCGGACCCTCGCCCCACCGCAGGTCGGTCAGGATGTACGGCCCCTCGAACCCCTCCAGCAGCGCGCCCAGCTCGCGCAGCACCTCGTGCAGCTGCTCCTCACCGGCCGGATAGACGGTGACGAACTTGCCGCTGCCGTCGCGCGGCGCGTACTTGGTGTTGCGCAGGTGCAGCAGGTGCGGGCCCGGCACGAACTTGAAGGGGATCCGCCGCTCGACGCAGTAGTCCCACACGATCCCGGCGATCCGTTCCGCGTTCGACCGGATCGCCGAGGCGTGGATCTTCCAGCCCTGCGCCGGACCCGGGAGCGGCTCGCCGTCCGGGCCGAGCGGCGTCATCGTCAGCCAGTCGCCGATCCGCGCCGCCTCCCAGCCCTCGGGCACCGGCCGGCGGGCCGTCTCGTAGAGGTGCGCGGCCGCCCCCTGCGCGGCCTCCTGCCCGCCCCGCAGCCGGTCCGGCGTCTCGTAGAAATGCCGGTCGGCGAGCGCGTACACCTCGTACCGCTTGTCCATGCGTCCCCCTCCGTGACGGGCACCGAGCCTTCCAGCCACGCGACGGGCCCGGACAGTCACGCCTGTCACGAGAACACCGTGCGGAACGCATGGGTAAAGACATGTTCGGTGGCTTTCGAGCGCCCGCACCGGCCCGCCTCCACGGAACGGTCACAGGGGCTGCGCAGGTGTCTCATAAGCGCTCTAATGGCCAACGTGGTCAGTGAGGGCGCCCAAGAGCGCGGAACGCGAACGCTGCGTGCCGAAGGTGCCCTCAAAGCGATCGCGGTCGATCAGGGGTCGCCCGAACAGGTGCACCGCGCTCTCGAGCAGGCGCTCGTCTTCGCCGGTGCCGCGTTCGTCGCCGTGTACACGCCCGGTCAGGACGGCGAACTGCTCTGCCTCGTCGAGTCGGCCGGGGTGCCCAGGACGCTGTACGGGCTGCGCGACAGCTACCCGCGCGCCGGGCGGTCCCCGGTCGCCGAGGCCCACCGCGCCGGGCGGCCGGTCTCGATGGGCCCGGCCGAACTCGCCGAGCACGCCCAGGCGCGGCGCGTGCCGTCCCGGGACTTCCACCTGGTCGCCCTGCCGGTGCATGGGAACGACGGCGGCTGCCTGCTCGCCGTGAGCGAGCGCCCCGCCGGGTTCGACACCGACGACCGCAAGTGCCTGGAACTCATCTCCGAGGCGGTCGCCGTCACCGCCCCGGCCGCGCTCGCCGAGGGCGGTGAACTGCCGCCGGGCGCCTTCAGCCTCGCCATGGACACCGGCCGCGTACGGGTCGGCGACGAGCTGCTGGACTTGTTCGGCCTGGACCCCGTGGAGTTCGACGGCCGGGTCGAGACCCTGCTCGGCATGACCGTGCCGGAGGACCTGCCCTCGCTGATGTCCGTCGTGGAGGCGGATCACATGTCCATCGGCGACCGGGAGCTGGAGTTCCGCGTGCTCCAGCCCACCGGGCCGCCGAAGTGGCTCCGGCTGAGCGGGCGTCTCCTGCCCGGCGGCGAGGGCCACCCCGCACGGCTCGTGGGCACCGTCGCCGACGCCTCCACGCTGCGCTCCGACGTCACCGACGTGGCCCGGGTCCAGCGCCTGGCCACCGCGCTGGCCACCGCCGTCACCGTCCGCGACGTCGGCAACGCCGTGGTCGCCGCCCTGCGCCGGCCGCTGAGGGCCGACCGGATCGCCCTCGCCGAGCTGGAGAGCGACCGGCTCGTCGTCACCGTCCTCGACCCGCCCGAACCCGAGGTCTGGCCCGAGCTGTGGCGCACGGAGTGGCGGGGCGAGTGGCCCGACGCGCCCGTGCGTGCCATGCCCACCCTCGCCGCCGCGCTGCGCGAGGGCCGGGCCGGGATCTGGCCCGCCGGCAGCCCCCTGGAACGCTCCCTGGCCGAGGTCGGCCCCGGCGGCCTCGCCGTCCTGCCGCTGCCCGCCGGGAACCGCATGGCCGGAGCCTGCCTGATCGGCTGGGACACCCCGCACGACTTCGGCACCGACGAGCGCGCCCTGCTCACCGCCTGCGCCGGCCTCGCCGGACAGGCCCTGGTGCGGGCCCGGGCCTTCGACGCCGAACACGAACTCGTCGGCATGCTCCAGCGCCAGCTCCTGCCGCGCCGCCTGCCCCGGCTGCCGGGCGCGGTGGCCGTCGCCCGCTACCTGCCCAGCACGGCCGGACTCGAACTCGGCGGCGACTGGTACGACGTCATCCCGCTGCCCGACAACCACGTCGCTCTGATCATCGGCGACGTCCAGGGGCACAGCGCCGGCGCCGCCACCCTCATGGGCCAGATGCGCACCGCCCTGCGCGCCTACGCCGTCGAAGGCCACCCGCCGGATGTCGTGGTCGCGCACGCCAACCGGCTGCTCATGGACATGGAGAGCGACCTCTTCGCCACCTGCGCCTACGTCGACGTCGACCTGGAGGAGGGCTCCGCCTGGTGCGTGCGCGCCGGGCACCTGCCGCCGGTGCTGCGCTACCCCGACGGCGGGACCGAGATCGCGGAGGCCGAGGGCGGCCCGCCCCTCGGGGTGATCACCCGGGCAGACTTCCCCATGAGCCCGCTCCGGCTGCCGCCCGGCACCGTGATCGCCCTGGTCACGGACGGCCTCGTCGAGACGCCCGGCACCGACATCGACGAGGGCATGGACCGCCTCGCCGGCCGGCTGGCCGAAGCCGCCCCCGCCGACCTGGGGCTCGTCGCCGACGCCCTCCTCGGCAACGCCCCGCGCAGCGACGACGTCGCCCTGCTCCTCCTGCGCTACGACGGCATGGACCTGCGCCCGCTGCGGGAGAGCTGGACGGTGTGGCGCGTCCCGCAGGCGGTCGGGCACGCCCGCCGCTTCGCCCGGCGCACCCTGCGCTCCTGGGGTGTCACCGAGGACATCGACGCCGTCCTCCTCGTCGTCTCCGAACTCGTCACCAACGCCCTCGTCCACACCGACGGCCGGGTCCGCATGGACCTCACGCTCATCAACAACCGCCTGCGCGTCGCCATCGCCGACGCCTCCCCGCGCAGCCCGGTCCGGCCGGCCAGCATCGGCTGGGAGGCCACGGGCGGCCGGGGCATCCTCCTCGTCGAGGCCGTGTCGGCGACGTGGGGGACTCTGCCGGTCAGCGGCGGCAAACAGGTGTGGGCGGAGCTGGTCCTCGGGCGGTGAACCTCGCCCACGATCATCTGGTGACCGGGCCGGTTCGCCGGGTACCCGGGCGGCGCAAGACGGAGAACCCGAGCCGAAGGAAGTGGAACGTCATGGCTCAGCATGTCCGCGACATCATGACCAGCGATCCGGCCACGGTCGAGCCGCAGACCTCCGTCGCCGAGGTGGCCCGCATCATGCGCGACGAGGACCTCGGCGTCGTCCTGGTGACGGACGGCGACGACCTGCGCGGTGTGGTCACCGACCGTGACCTGGTGGTCCGGTCGATCAGTCAGGGCGGCGACCCGGAGCAGACCACCGTGGCCGGCGCGTGCAGTGACGACCTGGTCACCGTCAGCCCCGACGACGGCCTGGACCAGGCGGTGCAGCTGATGCGCGAGCACTCCGTGCGCCGCATCCCGGTCGTCGACCACGGCCACCCCGTGGGCATCGTCTCCCTGGGTGACATGGCCATGGAGCGCGATCCGGACTCGGCGCTGGGCGACATCAGTGCCGCGCGTCCCAACACCTGACGACAGCACCCGGCCGGACGGTCCCGCGCACGCACTGTGCGCGGGGCCGTCGTGTGTGGGGGCAACAGCCTTGTGGCGTACGGGACTTCAGAGCGCGGCCGGGACGTCACGACTCGTGTTTGTTCGGTTTGTTCGTGGGGACTCGAACAGCAGCGGAACGCAGAAGGAAGATGATGAGTCGTGACGTCCATGGAGACCAGTGACAAGCCCGTCGTCCGTCGGCCCGAGACCGGCTGGTCGAAGGCACGCCGCCTGCGCGGCAAGGCGGCGATGCGGACCTGCCTCCCCGCCGTGGAGGACCGGGCCACCACCCGGACCGCGCGCTCCGAGCCGGACTGGAACATCGTCAGGGGCGAGGACTGACCGCTCCCCAGGGGGCCGCGCGGTGACGACGCTCGTAACTCCGCGCATCGACAACTAAAAGAAGTGATGTTCACATCCGCCGGATCACGACTATGGTGAACCGAATGAAGGCTCTCGTGCTGTCCGGCGGCGCAGGAACAAGACTGAGGCCGATCACACACACGTCGGCCAAGCAACTGGTGCCAGTGGCCAACAAGGCCGTACTTTTCTATGGGTTGGAGTCGATCGCCGAGGCCGGCATCACCGACGTGGGCATGATCGTCGGGGACACGGCCGCGGAGATCGAGGAAGCGGTGGGCGACGGGTCGCAGTTCGGCCTGAAGGTCACCTACATCCCTCAGGAGCGGCCCCTGGGGCTGGCCCACGCGGTACTGATCGCCCGGGACTACCTCGGCGACGACGACTTCGTGATGTACCTCGGCGACAACTTCATCGTCGGCGGCATCAGCGGACTCGTCGACGAGTTCCGCGGCAACCGGCCCGACGCCCAGATCCTGCTCACGCGCGTGGCGGACCCACGCGCCTTCGGCGTCGCCGAACTCGATCCCTCCGGCCAGGTCATCGGCCTGGAGGAGAAACCCGACCGGCCCAAGAGCGATCTGGCGCTGGTCGGCGTCTACCTGTTCACCCCCCTGATTCACGAAGCGGTACGCGCCATCGAACCGTCCTGGCGCGGCGAACTGGAGATCACCCACGCCATCCAGCACCTGATCGACTCCCGCGCCGACGTGCGCTCCACGGTCATCACGGGCTACTGGAAGGACACCGGCAACGTCGGCGACATGCTCGAGGTGAACCGCATGGTTCTCGAGGGCATGGACCGCCGGATCGACGGCGACGTGGACACCGCGTCGGAGACCATCGGCCGCGTGGTGGTGGAGGAGGGCGCGCGGATCGTCAACTCCCGCATCGTCGGCCCCGCCGTCATCGGTTCCGGAACCGTCATCAGCAACTCCTACGTGGGTCCCTTCACCTCCATCGCGGAGAACTGCCGGATCACCGACAGTGAACTGGAGTTCTCCATCGTGCTGCGGGACTCCTCGATCCAGGGCGTCGGCCGGATCGAGGCCTCGCTGATCGGCCGGCACGTCGAGGTGACACCGGCCCCCAGTGTCCCCAGCGCCCACCGCTTCGTCCTCGGAGACCACAGCAAGGTACAGATCACTTCATGAACCTCCTTGTCACCGGCGCAGCCGGGTTCATCGGCTCCCGTTACGTCCGCGCACTGCTCGACTCGGACGCGCCCGACGCGCCGCGCATCACCGTGCTGGACAAGCTCACCTACGCCGGCACCCTCGACAATCTCGAACTCGCCCATCCCCGGCTGGAGTTCGTGCAGGGCGACATCTGCGACGCCGAACTGGTCGACAAGCTCATGGCCGACGCGGACCAGGTCGTGCACCTCGCCGCCGAGTCGCATGTCGACCGCTCGATCACCGGCGCGGCCGACTTCGTGCGCACCAACGTGCTGGGCACCCAGACCCTGCTGGACGCCGCCCTGCGCCACGCCGTGGGCCCCTTCGTGCACGTCTCCACCGACGAGGTCTACGGCTCCATCGAGACCGGCTCGTGGCCGGAGAGCCACCCCCTGCAACCCAACTCCCCGTACTCGGCCTCCAAGGCCTCCTCCGACCTGCTCGCCCTGGCCTACCACCGCACCCACGGCCTGGACGTGCGCGTCACCCGCTGCTCCAACAACTACGGCCCGCATCAGTTCCCCGAGAAGGTCATCCCGCTGTTCGTCACCAACCTCCTCGACGGACACAAGGTGCCGCTGTACGGCGAGGGCCGCAACGTCCGGGACTGGCTGCACGTGGACGACCACTGCCAGGGGATCGACCTCGTCCGCACCAAGGGCCGGCCCGGCGAGGTCTACAACATCGGCGGCGGCACCGAGCTCACCAACAAGGAACTCACCGGCCTGCTCCTCGAGGCCTGCGGCGCGGACTGGGACCGGGTGGAGTACGTCGAGGACCGCAAGGGCCACGACCTGCGCTACTCCGTCGACTGGTCCAAGGCCCGCGACGAACTCGGCTACAGCCCCCGCCACGACTTCACCACCGGCCTCGCCGAAACCGTCGCCTGGTACCGCGACAACCGCGCCTGGTGGGAGCCCCTGAAGCAGCGCGTCGCCCAGGAGCGCGCATGAGGTGGCTGGTCACCGGGGCGGGCGGAATGCTCGGCCACGACGTGGTCGAGGAGCTCACCCGGCGCGGCGAGGAGGTGGTGGGGCTGGACCGTGCGGCCCTGGACATCACCGCGCCCGCGGCCGTCGACACGGCTGTGCGCGACCACCGGCCCGACGTGGTCGTGAACTGCGCCGCATACACGGCCGTGGACGACGCCGAGAGCGACGAGGCCCGCGCCCTGGAGATCAACGGGGACGGACCGCGCCTGCTCGCCCGGGCCTGCGCCGCGCACGGCGCCCGCCTGATCCACGTCTCCACGGACTACGTCTTCTCCGGCGAGGCCCGCACGACCCCCTACCCGGAGGACCACCCGACGGGCCCGCGCACCGCCTACGGCCGCACCAAACTGGCCGGGGAGCGGGCCGTGCTGGAGGAACTGCCCGGAGCGAGCGCGATCGTGCGCACGGCTTGGCTCTACGGGGTCCACGGCACTAACTTCGTGCGGACCATGATCGGACTCGAAGCCCGCCGCGACACCCTCGACGTCGTCGACGACCAGCGCGGGCAGCCCACCTGGAGCGCGGACGTCGCCGAACGGATCGCCGACCTCGGCGTACGGCTCGGCCCCGACGCGCACGGCGTCTTCCACGCCACCGACTCCGGCGAGGCCACCTGGTACGAGCTGGCACGCGAGGTGTTCTCCCTCATCGGCGCCGACCCGGACCGGGTCCGCCCCACCAGCAGCGCGGCCTTCCCCCGGCCCGCGCCCCGCCCGGCGTACAGCGCCCTCGCACACCGCCGGTGGCAGGAGATCGGCCTGCCGCTGCCGCGCGACTGGCGCTCCGCCCTGCACGAAGCACTGCCCCGTATCCGCAAGGAAGGTCCCCCTTCGTGAAACGCCATGAGTTCCTCCGGGAACTGCACAAGGTCAGCGCCAATCGCAACTACCTGGAGATCGGCGTCAACGACGGCCGCAGCCTGACGTTGTCCCGCGTCCCCAGCATCGCGATCGACCCCGCCTTCAAGGTGGTGTCGGAGCTGAGGTGCGACGTCCACCTGGTGAAGGCCACCAGCGACGACTTCTTCGCCCGTGACAACCCCCTCCAGCACCTCAAGGGCGGCCGTCACCCGCTGCGCAACCTGCGCCGCGGCCGCAGCCCGATCGGTTACTGGCGCAAAACGACGCTGGACCTGTCGTTCATCGACGGCATGCACCTGTTCGAGTTCGCACTGCGCGACTTCATGAACGTCGAGAAGTACTCGGACTGGTCCAGCGTGATCGTCCTCGACGACATGCTGCCGCGCAGCATCGACGAGGCGGCCCGGGACCGGCACACCAACGCCTGGACCGGCGACGTCTTCAAGATCACCGAGGTGCTGGCGCGTTACCGCCCCGACCTGGTCACGGTGCAGGTGGACACCGCCCCGACCGGCCAGCTCGTCGTCTTCGGCGCCGACCCGAACAACCGGGTCCTGCACGACAAGTACGACGAGATCATGGCCGAGTACAAGATCCCCGACCCGCAGAAGGTCCCCGAGGCGATCCTGGAACGGGCCGGTGCGGTGCGCCCCGAGGCCCTCGTGGAAGCCGGCTTCTGGCGCCCCCTCGTCCAGGCCCGCAACCGCGGCCTGCCCCGCCCCATCGGCTGGGAGCCCCTGCGCAAGGCCCTGCAACAGGTGGGCGTCAGCCGCTGAGGCCTCCGGCGCCTTGCGGATCCGAGCCCGGGCGCTGCGCGCGCCCGGGCCTTCGGCGTGCCGGGGTGAGGTGACTCGGCCTTTCCGCCGGGAGCGCCGCGGATGTCAGCCGTCCTGCTGCCGCCCCCGCAGCTCCTCGTAAAACGCCAGGCAAGCCTCATACGACGGCAGCAAGCCCTCGCGTTCGGCTTCGGCCAGGGTCGGGGCCTGTTCGTCCTTGGGGGAGAGGAGCGGTTCGATTCCGTCGGGCCACTCGATGCCCAGGGCCGGGTCGAGCGGGTGGATGCCGTGTTCGCGTTCCGGGGCGTAGCCCGCCGAGCACAGGTACACCACCGTCGCGTCGTCCGTCAGGGCCATGAACGCGTGGCCCAGTCCCTCCGCGAGGAACACCGCGTGCCGGGTGTCGTCGTCGAGCCGTACCGCTTCCCACTGCCCGTAGGTGGGGGAGCCCACGCGGATGTCGATCACCACGTCGAGGACGGCACCGCGCACACAGGTGACGTACTTGGCCTGGCTGGGCGGCACATCCGCGAAGTGCACACCCCGCAGCACGCCCCGCCGGGAGACCGAGCAGTTGGCCTGGGCCAGGGACAGGTCGTAGCCCGTGGCCTCACGGAACTCCGAGCTGCGGTACCACTCGTGGAAGCTGCCCCGGTCGTCCGGGAAGACCTTGGGCTCCAGCACCCAGGCACCCTCTATCCCCAGTGGTCGCATGCCGTCACTGCCCTCCGATCCTGATGCGGGAAACCTTCCGACGCACGGTACCGACCGCGCGTCGCGCACGCCGCGCCACCCGCAGCGCCAGGCCGGGCTGCGGCACCGGCGCCACCTGCACACGCCCGCCCGCCGAGCGCAGCGCGAACGGCAGCCCGGTGTACAGCGGCCGGGCGGCGTCCGGGGCCAGGCACAGGGCCACCCGCCAGACGCCGCGCGCGAAATTCTCCACGGGCAGGGCCGCCGCCAGCACGGCCCCCGTCCCGTCCGTGGCGGGGGAGAGCGTGCCGGGCGCCTCGAGGATCTGCTGGGCGGAGACGAACCGCAGCCGCACTTCGGTCTCGCCGGGGACGTACACCGGAAGCAGCGCACGGACGTGGTCGCCGGAGACGGTGACGCCGGACTGCTGCACGCGGCCCAGCCCGAGCCGCTTGCCACGCACTCCGAGCTCCAGGGAGAGGTTGCCGTGCGGATCCGTCCAGTACGGCAGCACCGGCCGACCCCCGACGACCCCCACGTCCGGCGTGGGCCGGCTCTCCCGTGGCGCCGGGCCCAGCCGGCACTCCTTGGTCCAGCCGCCCAGTTTGACCCGGACGAGCGCGTCCCAGACGCCGTCCTTCGGCAGGTCGGCCGGGTCGACGGTGGCGGTCGCCCGCAGCACCAGCCGGACCTCCCCGCCGTCCCCGACGGGCACGGTCTCGCGGGTGAACCGCACGGGCATGAAGTACTGCGCGGCGCTGGACCGCTCCCGCAGCAGCAGGTCCGCGGTGGCCTGGCCGAAGCGCGCGGCGGTCTGCGCGGCCACCCACTCCACCGCCTCGGACACATCCTTGGGCGCGTCGTCCAGCGGCGTCGCCTCGGCGTCGGCCGGGAAGGTCACCGGCTCCCCGCCGGAGGTGTACTCGGCCGTGAAGCCGACGCTGAGGGAGCCGTCCCTCCACTCCACGTGCCCGGGGGCCGCCTTGGGCGCGACACCGGCCTCCCACTGGGCGAAGGAGACGACGTCGTCGTACCGGTCGGCCGCGGTCAGTGCGGCGACGACCTGCTGCGTCGGCTGGAGCCCGGCCGCGACGCCGGGACCGAACCGCTCGACGACGACCTCGTGGATCTCGGCGAACAGCTCCCTGCGGTAGTCGTCCGGCAGCTTGAGGAAGCGCCGGGCTCGCAGCCGCTCGACCATCTCCACGCGCAGCCAGCGCCGGAAGAGCTTGTCACGCACCGGTCCGGGCTCGGTGTACCGCTCGACGACGTCGAGGGCCTCACGGAGGTTCTTGAAGTAGCCGACCGGATCGAAGCGTTCGAAACCGGCGTTGGAGCCGTCCTCCCGCCGGAGGTGGTAGTAGCAGACGTAGTCGCTGAGCACGGAGACGTTCTCCGCGCGCAGATACGCCTCGGCGATGAAGACGTGGTCCTCCAGGCGCCTTCTGCCCTCGGGGAAGCGCAGGCCGATGCGGTCCAGGAAGGCGCGGCGGAACATCTTGTGCGGGGTGAGGCTGTCGATGAGCGGGGCGTTCTCGACGGTGGCGTGCGGGTGGTTGCGGCGGAACAGTTCCACCGGCACGCCGCGGCCCTTGCCGGCCATCTTGCCGACGACGACATCGGCACCGTTGGCCACGCCGTAGTCGTACATTCGCTCCAGGGCCTCGTCGCCCAGGTAGTCGTCGTTGTCGACGAACATGACGAACGCGCCGCGGGAGGCCTCGATGCCGACATTGCGGGGCTTGCCCGACCAGCCGGAGTTCTCCTGGTGGATGACCTTCATCCGGGGGTCCTCGGCGGCGAGCGCGTCGAGCCGGGCCGGCGTCTCGTCGGTCGAGCCGTCGTCGACGAAGATCACCTCGTACTCTTCGGGAGGCAACGACTGCCTCTGGAGCGAGGCGATGCAGTCCTCGATGTAGATCCCCGGGTTGTAGACGGGGACGATGACGCTGACCTTGACCGGCATCGGGTTTCCGGGCCCCTTCGGGTCGCTTGCCGTAGACGTCCAGTTGTACTGCGTGTTGCCCGATGCTAACCCGGTCGGCGATGCCGCCTCACCTTTCGAGACCGGGCCGTGATCATCTCCGGCCAGGGGCAACTGAGCTGCGCTCTCCGCCTGTTTGAAGATCGACCGGGTTCCCGGGCGGGGCGGCCGGAAGCCTCTAGGGTGAGAATGTGCGCCTGCTTCTCATGTCCGATACTCACCTGCCCAAACGGGCCAAGGCCCTGCCCGCCCCCCTGCTGGCCGAACTCCCGCACGCCGACGTCGTGTTCCACGCCGGCGACTGGGTCGACACGGCCACCCTCGACCTGCTGGAGGACCGCTGCCGCAGGCTCGTCGGCGTGTACGGCAACAACGACGGACCGGATCTGCGCGCCCGGCTGCCGGAGGTGGCGTACGCGGAGCTGGGCGGGCTGCGCTTCGGCGTGGTCCACGAGACGGGCCCCGCGCAGGGCCGGGAGAAGCGCTGCGCAGCCCGCTTCCCCGGCCTCGACGTGCTGGTCTTCGGGCACAGCCACATCCCCTGGGACACCACGGCCCCCACCGGCCTGCGCCTGCTCAACCCGGGCTCCCCGACGGACCGCCGCCGCCAGCCCCACTGCACGTACATGACCGCCACCGTCGCCGACGGCCGTCTCACCGACGTGGAACTGCACCGGCTGCCGCCCCGCACGCCCGGCTAGGGGTTGTCCGGCCGCTTACAGAACCGCCATGTCATGATCGGCGCATGGCGCGGGACGACGGATACCTCCTGGACAACCGGCAGGCCGAGGCCGGTACGCGCTTCGACGCGCTGGGCGCCCTCTTCGACGCCTCGACGTTCCGGCACTTCGAGACGGTCGGTGTCGCCGAGGGGTGGCGGTGCTGGGAGGTCGGGGCAGGCGGGCCGGGCGTCGCCGCGTGGCTCCGCGAGCGCGTCGGGCCGCGCGGGCGGGTGCTCGCCACCGACATCGACGTGTCCTGGACCGAGGCGGCCGCCCCCGACGGAGTCGAGGTGCTCCGCCACGACGTCGGCCGCGACGAACCCCCGGCCGGACCCTTCGACCTGGTCCACGCCCGCCTCGTCCTGGTCCACGTGACCGAGCGCGACGCCGCGCTGCGCACCATGATCCAGGCCCTGCGCCCCGGCGGCCGGCTGCTGGTGGAGGACGCCGATCCCGCGCTCCAGCCGCTGATCTGCCCCGACGAGTACGGCCCCGAGCAGGAGCTGGCCAACCGGCTCCGCACCGGCTTCCGCGAGCTGCTGCGGCAGCGCGGCGCCGACCTCTCCTACGGACGCAGGCTGCCCCGGCTGCTGCGCGAGGCCGGACTCGCCGACGTCGAGGCCGACGGGTACTTCCCGGTCACCTCGCCCGCGTGCGACGTCCTGGAGGCTGCCACCGTCCGGCAGGTGCGGGACAAGCTGGTCGCCGAGGGCCTCGCCACGGACGAGGAGATCGAGCGGCACCTCGCCGACGTCGAGGCCGGGCGCCTCGACCTCGCCACCTCACCGATGATCTCCGCCTGGGGCCGACGGCCCGCCGACGACGGCCCCCGGCCCTGACTCACCGGGGCCGGGGCGGATGCACCGCACCCTCCGTGGCGGTCAGCGGAGCCCCCGTGCCGCCCCACCGCAGCGCGACGATCTCGGCGGCGACGGACACCGCCACCTCCTCGGGCGTACGGGCCCCGAGGTCGAGACCGACCGGTGAGCGCAGCCGGGACAGCTCCCGCTCGGTGAGCCCGGCCTCGGCCAGCCGTTTCGCCCGGTCGGCGTGGGTACGGCGGCTGCCCATCGCCCCGATGTAGGCGGCGGGCCGGCGCAGTGCCTCCCGGAGCAGCGGCACGTCGAACTTGGGGTCGTGCGTGAGGACGCAGACGACCGTGCGCTCGTCGGTGTCCGTGTCCCTCAGGTAGCGGTGCGGCCATTCGGCGACCACCTCGACGCCCTCGGGGAAGCGCCGGGGCGTGGCGAAGGCGGGGCGGGCGTCGCAGACCGTGACCCGGTAGCCGAGGAAGTCCCCGATGCGGGCGACGGCCGCCGCGTAGTCGATCGCGCCGAAGACCAGCATCCGCGGCGGCGGTGCGAAGGACTGGAGGAACACGCTGACGGAGTCCTCGCGGCGCTGCCCCCGCGGCCCGTAGTGCCGCAGCCCGGTGGCACCGAGAGCGAGCTCGCCGCGCGCGTCGGCGGTGACGGCCGCGTCCAGGCCGCTCGTGCCCAGCGTGCCCGACACCCGGTCCGGCCGGACGGCGAGCGTCGCCCCGCGCGGGGCCGGGCCGTCGGTCACCGTCGCCGTGGTCACCGGTTCTCCGGCCGCGACGCAGTCCACGACCGAGCCGAAGGCGGGATCCAGCTCGGGTGTCACGGGACGCACCAGCAGCGTGATCTCACCGCCGCAGGTCAGGCCGACGGCGAAGGCGTCCTCGTCGCTGTAGCCGAAGGTCTCCAGCCGGGCCTCGCCGCTCGCCACGACCTCTTGCGCCAGCTCGAACACCGCGCCCTCGACACAGCCCCCGGACACACTGCCCACGACTTCCCCGTCCGGACCCACCGCCATCGCCGCGCCCGGATCGCGCGGCGTGCTGCGGCTGACCTCGACGACGGTCGCCAGGCCGAACGGGAGCCCGGCCGCGTACCAGCGGCCGAGCACCGGGAGGATGTCACGCACGACCGGCTCCTTCCAGACACCCCACGGGTACCCCGTCGGCGGTTAATTCCGTTGTGGCCCACCGGGCCGGTCTGCTGCACTGCTCGGGTCCACGACGTCATCGAGTACCGAGGAGCAACAGATGCGCCCTGCGTCCATGTCCCCCCAGACAGGAACGGCTCTCTCTCCGAAGGACATGACGCTTCGTGCAGTTGCTCAACCTTGGAATTCTCGCCCATGTCGACGCAGGTAAGACCAGCCTGACCGAGCGGCTGCTCCATTCGGCCGGGGTGATCGACGAGGTCGGCCGCGTCGACGACGGGAACACCCGTACCGACACCCTCGCGCTGGAGCGGCAGCGTGGCATCACCATCAAGTCCGCCGTCGTCTCGTTCCCGCTCGACGGTGTGACGGTCAACCTCATCGACACACCCGGTCACCCGGACTTCATCGCCGAGGTGGAGCGCGTGCTCGGCGTGCTGGACGGCGCCGTCCTCGTGATCTCCGCAGTCGAAGGCGTGCAGGCGCAGACGCGGGTGCTGATGCGGACGCTCCAGCGGCTGCGCATCCCGACCCTGCTCTTCGTCAACAAGATCGACCGGCGCGGGGCGCGGGACGAGGAGGTGCTGCGGTCGGTCGCGGCCCGCCTGACACCCGCGATCGTGCCGATGGGAACCGCCACCGGCCTCGGCACGCGCGCGGCCCGCTTCGTCCCGGGACCCGGCCCGGCCGCCGCCCTCGACGTCCTGGCCGACCACGACGACACCCTGCTGTCCGCCTACGTCGAGAACGCTGTCACGGACGCCCTCCTGCGCAGGTCCCTCGTCGCGCAGACCCAGGAGGCCCTGGTCCACCCGGTCTATTTCGGCTCCGCCGCCACGGGCGCGGGCGTGGACGCGCTCCTGTCCGGCATCGAGGAACTGCTGCCGGCCGCCGACGGGGACACGGACGGGCCGGTCTCCGGCACCGTGTTCAAGGTCGAGCGCGGCCCGGCGGGGGAGAAGGTCGCCTACGCCCGGATGTACTCCGGCACGCTGCGCACCCGCGACCGGATCCCCTGCGGAGCGGACGGCACCGAGGGCCGGATCACCGGGATCAGCGTCTTCGGCCACGGCACGGACACCCGTGCGGACGCCGTCGCCGCCGGGCAGATCGCCCGGCTGTGGGGCCTCGGCGACATCAGGATCGGCGACGCGATCGGCGAACCCCGCAAGGCGTACGAGCACTTCTTCGCCCCGCCCACCCTGGAGACGGTCGTCGTCCCGGGGCCCGGTGTGAACCGAGGCGCACTGCACCTCGCGCTCACCCAGCTCGCCGAACAGGACCCGCTGATCGGCCTGCGCCAGGACGAACGCCGGCAGGAGACCTCCGTCTCCCTCTACGGCGAGGTGCAGAAGGAGGTCGTCCAGGCCACGCTCGCCGACGAGTACGGTCTCCACGTCACCTTCCGCGAGACCACCCCGCTGTGCGTCGAACGGCTCGTCGGCACCGGGCACGCCGTGGAGTTCAACAAGCAGGACCCGAACCCGTTCCTCGCGACGGTCGGGCTGCGCGTCGAACCGGCACCGGTCGGCTCGGGCGTCGGCTTCCGGCTGGAGGTGGAGCTCGGGTCCATGCCGTACGCCTTCTTCAAGGCCGTCGAGGACACCGTGCGCGAGACCCTCGACCAGGGGCTGTACGGCTGGCAGGTCCCCGACTGCACCGTCACGATGACCCACAGCGGCTACTCACCCCGCCAGAGCCACGCCCACCAGGGCTTCGACAAGAGCATGTCGAGCACCGGAGCCGACTTCCGCGGCGTCACCCCGCTGGTGCTCGTCGAGGCGCTGCGGCGGGCCGGGACACGGGTCCACGAGCCGATGCACCGCTTCCGTGTCGAGGTCCCGGCCGACACCCTCGGCGCCCTGCTGCCGGTCCTCGCCGGGCTCGCGGCCGTGCCGGAGGCGACGCGCAACCGGGGCGACCTCTGCGTCCTCGAAGGCACCGTGCCGGCGGCCCGGGTGCACGCCCTCGGACAACTGCTGCCGGGACTGACCCGCGGTGAGGGAGAACTGGAGAGCGTCTTCGACCACTATGCGCCAGTCACGCACGGCACGATTCCCGAGCGTCCGCGCACCGACCACAACCCGCTGAACAGGAAGGAGTACTTGTTGAACGTGACACGAAGAGTGGGTGGTTGAGGTGTGGGCGCTGGCCGAGAGGGAACTTACTCCAGAGTCAGGGGTGTTGACGGTGTCCTGATATCACCGGACTGTAGTGGACATGCCGACTATCCGAGTACGTCTGCTGGTTGTCCTGGCTGTCCTCTTCGGCTCCCTGTCGGTGGCGGGCGTCCCGCCCGCCATCGCCGCGCCCCCTCCCGGCTCCCTCTGGTTCGACGACCCGGCCGTCACCGTGAAGAACGGCCGGTTCACCGACGCCTCCGGCCGCGAGGTCGTCCTGCGCGGCTACAACGTCTCCGGCGAGACCAAGCTCGCGGAGAACAAGGGCCTGCCCTTCGCCTCCGTCGCCGACGCCCGCGAGTCGGCGACCGCGCTGCGCGCCCTCGGCGGCGGCAACACCGTCCGCTTCCTGCTCTCCTGGGCCTACGCCGAGCCCGAGCGCGGCAAGGTGGACACCGCCTATCTGGCCGCGGCCACCGCCCAGATGAAGGCCTTCCTCGACGCAGGCATCCGCGTCTACCCCGACTTCCACCAGGACCTCTACTCCCGGCACCTCTTCGACTCCGACAGCTGGTACACGGGCGACGGCGCGCCCAAGTGGGCGGTGGACGCCGGGAACTACCCCGACGAGTCCTGCGGGATCTGCCTCTTCTGGGGGCAGAACATCACCCAGAACGAGGCCGTGAAGCGTGCCACGTACGACTTCTGGCACAACGCGCACGGCGTGCAGGACGCCTTCCTCGCCACCGCCGAGAAGACCATGGCGTACGTCCGACAGCACCTGAGCGCCGACCAGTTCAAGGGCGTCGTCGGCTTCGACCCCTACAACGAGCCGCATGCCGGCGTCTACGACTCCGGGCAGACCAGCCGCGCCTGGGAGAAGGACGTGCTGTGGCCGTTCTTCGAGAGGTTCCGGGCCCGTATGGACGCGGCCGGCTGGCGGGACAAGCCGGCCTTCGTGGAGCCGAACCTCTTCTGGAACGCCAACCTCGACTTCCAGAAGCAGGAGGGCGGCCTGCTCGACGCGGGCAAGCTCGGACCCCGCTACGTCTTCAACACCCACTTCTACGACCAGAAGGCCATCTCCGGCGTCTTCATGTGGGGCAAGGCGGCCGACGGCCAGTACGCGGGCGACTTCCGCACGGTCCGCGACCGGGCGGCCGCCGCGCAGACCGCCGCCGTGGTCAGCGAGTTCGGGCATCCCCTGGCGGGCAACGTCTCCGACAAGGCGCCGACCGTCCTCAAGGCGATGTACCAGGCCCTCGACTCCCGCCTGAAGGGCGCCGACTGGTGGTCCGACCCGGCGGCCTCGGGACCGGTGCTCTCCGGCTCGCAATGGCAGTGGGACATCTACAACGGCCGGCACCGCGAGCTGATGAACGGCAACCCCGACAAGGTGCTCACCGCCGGTGACGCCTGGAACGACGAGGACCTGTCCGCCGTACGCCTCGACGACTCGGGCAAGCCGGTGCTGCGCCAGGACGCCCGGCTCCTGGACCGCCTCTACCCGAGCGCCACGGCCGGGGAGACCGTCGGCTTCACCTACGAGGACCGCTCCCGGGACGGCTCGACGACCCTGACCTGGAACCCGGTGCCGGACTCACTGCCGAACGTGAAGCGGCTGGTGGGCTCGGGGCAGTACGGGCTGCTGCTGTGGCGTTCGGACGGCGGCCGGGCACCCACCGAACTGCACCTGCCGGCGAGCTTCCCGACCGCGTCCACCACCGTCGTCTCCGACCTGGGCACGTCCCACGCCCCGCCCGCGTACACCTCGACGACCCCGGTCGGCGTGGCCCAGGAGCCCGGCGGCACGGGAAGCCGCCGCCTGCTGCTCACCGCGCCGGACTCGGGCGTCCTGCACTACGCGCTGGTGACCAACGGGGCGACGGCTCCCTCGGCGGATCTGCTGAACGCGGCCCGCTCCGAGCTGGCGGCATGGACCGCGAAGGAGGTCAACTAGCGGACGGGCTCGTCCAGCCGGCCTCCACATGACCGAGCCGGACACGCTGCGGGTGGTCCCCGACCGGCACGGACGCGACCTTCTTCCCGGTGGCGAAGTCGATCGCCGTGACCTGGTCGGAGCCGCTCTCGGAGACGACACAACTCCTGCCGTCACCGCTGACCGTCGCCCAGTAGGGCTTGGCGGCGGTGACGAGCGGGCCCTCCTGGAGGGTGCCGCGGTCGACGACCGTGGCGTAGTCGTCCATGGTCCCCGCGACGCACAGCTTCTTGCCGTCCGGGCTCATCGAGAGGCCGTGGTGGCGTGAGTCGTTGACGAAGGTGGTGCGGTCGTCGCTGGTCGCCGGGTTCTTCGGCAGGGTCTTCGTACGGGTGATCTTGTCGGAGGCCAGGTCGTACTCGAAGAAGCCGTTGAAGAACGACACCTGGAAGTACAGCTTCGACTCGTCCGGCGAGAACACGGCGGGCCGGACCGCGTCGGAGAAGTCCTTCAGGCCGATCGCGTCCAGGCGCGAGCGCATGTCGATGACCTTGATCTGCTGGTACGTGGTCGCGTCGATGACGGTGATGCGCCGGTCGCCCTTCGTCCAGTCCAGCCAGGGCGCGTCGGTCTGCGTGTTCACCTCGCCGATCGACATGTTGTAGATGTACTTGCCGTCCTTGGTGAAGATGTTCTCGTGCGGCTTGGCGCCGGTGGCGGCCTTGCCGAGCTGCTTGCCGGTCTCGATGTCCAGGACGTGCACGGTGTTGCCGGTCGAGGCCGACACCGCGACCCGCTTGCCGTCGGGGGAGACGGCCATGTGGTCGGCGCGGAAACCGGACACTGGGAAGCGCCAGTTGGTCCGCCCGGAGGCCAGGTCGATCGAGACGACGTCGGCGAAGCTGGGCCGGGAGACGACCACCGACTTCCCGTCCGGCGTGGAGTACATGTCGTCGACGAACTGGTCGTGCCCCTCGCCGACGCTGTTGCGGATCGTCATGAAGGCGATCCATCTGATCGGATCGGCGTTGATCTCCGCCATCCGCTCGTCCTTGTCGGGGATGACGTTGATCCGGCCGATCCTCGCGAAGTCGCCGGTGGACTTGATGACTTCGGCGGTGCCGTCCCAGTTGTTGCCCACGAACAGCACTTGGCGCAGCGCGGCGGAGGCTCCGGGGGCGTCCGCGTGGGCGGCGGTCGCGGGAACGGTGGCGGTCAGGGCGAGGGTGGCGGTCAGGGAGCACAGGTGCCGTCGTCGGAAGACGGGCATGGCTGATCCCTCCTCTGCGGGTGGGGGTGAGGAATCTGAACACACGTACTTTCAGAGTCAACTTACTGCAAAGTAAGGAAGGGGCGGCCTTCTTCACAAGACCGCGGCCACGACAAAATCGCGTGCGAGCGAAGATGGGTGTCCGAGCGGATGAAGGGAGAGCCGGTGCCGGGCAGACTCAGAGCGCCGACCGGCCGCTACGGCGGCAAGACCGCCGAGGAGCGGCAGGCCGAGCGGCGCCGGCGGTTCCTGGACGCCGCGCTCCGGTTGTTCGGCGACACCCCAGGCTTCCGCGCCACCACCGTCGCGGCGCTCAGCGAGGCGGCCGGCCTGTCCACCCGTCAGTTCTACGAGGAGTTCCGGACCCTGGAGGACGTCCTCGCGGCCCTGCACCTCCAGGTCAACGACTGGGCCGAGGCGGCCGTGGTGGAGGCGGCGGCCGAGGCGGCGGACCTGCCGCTCGTCGAGCGCGCGACCGCGATCTTCCGCGCCTACGCCGGGAACCTCGCCGCCGATCCACGCCGGATCCGCATCACCTTCGTCGAGATCATCGGCGTCAGCCCGCGCCTGGAGGAGCAGCGGCTCGCCCGCCGGGCCGGCTGGGTCGACCTCATCTGCGCCGAGGCCCGGGCGGCCGCCGCGCGCGGTGAGGCGGCACCGCGCGACTACCGCCTCGCGGCGACGGGTTTCATCGGCAGCGTCAACGGTCTGCTGCACGACTGGAGCGCCGGCTGGGTCGACGCGACACTGGACGAGGTCGTCGACGAACTGGTCCGGCAGTTGCTGGGGATCCTGCGGCCCCCGGGCTGGAGTCCGCAGACCTGACTCAGACCCGCGTACGTCCACGCCCGGTCGCCGGGGCCCCGGGAAAGGCCCGCCGGTAGTCGCCGGGCGACACCCCGAGGTGCCTCAGGAAGTGGTGGCGGAGATTGTTGGCCGTGCCGAGGCCGCTCAGCTCCCCGACCTTCTCGATCGGCAGGTCCGTCGACTCCAGCAGTGACCGCGCGCGCCCGAGCCGCTGGTCGAGCAGCCACTGGAGCGGGGTCGTCCCGGTGACGGCCTGGAGCCGCCGGTAGAAGGTACGCGGACTCATCGCGGCCCGCCGCGCCAGGTCGGCGACGGTCAGCGGCCGGTCCAGGTTGGCCCTCGCCCATTCGAGGACGGGCGCCAGCCCCTCGTCGTCGCCGGCCGGCACCGGCAGCTCGATGAACTGCGCCTGCCCGCCCGGCCGGTGGGCGGGCACCACCATGCGGCGCGCGAGCTGGTTGGCGACGTGCGCCCCGAGATCGCGCCGCACCAGGTGCAGACACAGGTCCAGTCCGGCGGTCAGTCCCGCGCTGGTGAGCACGTCGCCGTCGTCCACGTACAGCACCGACGCGTCCACCTGCACCTTCGGGTAACGCTCGGCCAGTTGTGCGGTGTGCATCCAGTGGGCGGTGGCACGCCGTCCGTCGAGCAGCCCCGCCTCGGCCAGCGCGAAGGCGCCCGTGCACAGGGAGACCATGCGGGTGCCCGCTTCATGAGCCCGGCGCAGCGCCTCGATCAGCTCCCGCGGCAGCGGCCTGCCCTCCTCGACGCACGGGTCGGGCACGGAGGGCACGATCACCGTGTCGGCACCGACCAGGTCGTCCAGTCCGTAGCGGGTGCGCAGGCTCAGCCCGTGGCCGCCCGCCGCACCGTCCCCCTCCTCCGCCCCGGCCCCGGTCCCGCACAGCCGCAGGTCGTACCAGGGGTCGGCCAGATCGGGCTGCGGCTTGCCGAACACGGTGCACGGGATGCTCAGTTCGTACAGATCCCACGAGGGGACCCCGATCTCCTCGGTCACGACCACGGCGACAGAACCGGCACTCATGCTCCGCAGCCTAATGGCAGGAATTTGGTGGAGGCCGTCACCGCTGTCACTGTTCCCGATCTTCGTGCCCTGCGAGCGTGTCCGTACGTGATCACGCGTCATCTGGCAGCAGATACCGAGGAGTTGGGAATGAACGCAGAACACCGGCCGGTCACCGTCGTCGGACTGGGCTCGATGGGCTCGGCACTGGCCGCCGCCCTGCTGGACCGGGGCCACCCGACCACTGTGTGGAACCGGTCCCCGGACAAGGCCCGCCCCCTGGTCGACCGGGGTGCCCGCCTGGCCCGCACACCCCAGGAGGCGATCGCCGCCTCACCGCTGACCATCGCCTGCGTCCTGGACTACGAGGCGCTGTACACCGCCCTCGACCCGGCCACCGGCGAACTGGCGGGCAGAACCCTGGTCAACCTCACCTCCGGGTCCCCCGAACAGGCCCAGGAGGCGGTCAAGTGGGCCGACTCCCACGGGGCCGGCTACCTCGACGGCGCCATCATGACCACCCCGCCCGGCGTCGGCGACCCCGCCATGATGTTCCTCTACAGCGGCTACCAGGAGGTCTTCGACGCCCACCGCTCCACCCTGGCGACTCTCGGCGACCCCCTCCACCTGGGCACCGACCCCGGCCTCGCCTCCCTCTACGACGCCGCCCTGCTCGGCCTGATGTGGTCCACCATGACCGGCTGGCTGCACGGCACCGCGCTGGTCGGCGCCGAGCGGACACCGGCCACCGCCTTCACCCCGGTCGCGATCCGCTGGCTGAGCACGGTGACGCGCTTCCTCACCACGTACGCGCCCCAGGTGGACGCCGGCCGCTACCCGGGGGACGACGCCACCGTCCACGTGCAGATCGCGGCCATCGACCACCTCATCCACGCGGCGGCGGCCCGTGGCATCGACAACGCGCTGCCCGAGCTCCTCAAGACCGCCATGGAGAAGGCCGCCGCCGCCGGTCACGGACAGGACAGTTACGCCAGCCTGATCGAGGTTTTGAGGACACCAGCCGACAGCGAGGCCTGACACCGCTAGACCGACACCAGCACCACGAGATTCACCGCCACCAGCAGCGCGCATCCCAGCAGCAGACCGGCCAGCAGCCGTGCGCGGAGCCTGCGGTACACCTCCTCGTACTCGCCCCGCAGCTCCTGCCCGCGCCGCGCCGTGCGGTGCCACGAAGCCTGGGCGAGGGCGAGGTGCTCCGCCGCGAACAGCCGCTCAACCTCCTCCCGTCCGGCCTCCGGCAGCCGTTCGAGCCGGGCGGCGAAGCGCGCGGCGGCCGCGCGAGCCTCCTCGTGTGCGGCGGCGGCGAGCAGATGGCCCTCGACCTCGTTGTGGAACGCCCGCAGATCCACGGGCAGACCTTCCATGGCGGTCATCGGAGCGTCAGCTCCCTGTCCGCCGCCGCGACGTCCGCGTGGTGCAGGTCGAACGCCGGGGACTCGCTGCGGATCCGGGGGAGCGCGACGAAGTTGTGGCGGGGCGGCGGGCAGGAGGTGGCCCACTCCAGGGAACGGCCGTAGCCCCACGGGTCGTCGGCCGTGACCCGCTCGCCGTACTTCGCCGTCTTCCAGACGTTGTAGAAGAACGGCAGCATCGACATGCCGAGCAGGAACGAGCTGATCGTCGACACCGTGTTGAGCGTCGTCAGGCCCTCCACCGCCAGGTAGTCGGGGATCCGCCGCTGCATGCCCTCCGCGCCCAGCCAGTGCTGGACCAGGAACGTGCCGTGGAAGCCGGTGAACAGCGTCCAGAAGGTGATCTTGCCGAGGCGCTCGTCCAGCATCTTGCCGGTGAACTTCGGCCACCAGAAGTGGAAGCCGGAGAACATCGCGAACACGACCGTCCCGAAGATGACGTAGTGGAAGTGCGCCACCACGAAGTACGAGTCGGAGACGTGGAAGTCGATCGGCGGCGAGGCCAGCAGCACGCCCGTGAGCCCGCCGAACACGAACGTGATGAGGAAGCCGGTCGCCCAGAGCATCGGTGTTTCGAAGGACAGCGAGCCCTTCCACATGGTGCCGATCCAGTTGAAGAACTTCACACCGGTCGGGACCGCGATCAGGAAGGTCATGAAGGAGAAGAACGGCAGCAGCACACCGCCGGTGACGTACATGTGGTGCGCCCACACCGTCACGGACAGACCCGCGATCGCGATGGTGGCGCCGATCAGACCCTGGTAACCGAACATCGGCTTACGGGAGAAGACCGGGATGACCTCGGAGATGATCCCGAAGAACGGCAGCGCGATGATGTACACCTCTGGATGGCCGAAGAACCAGAAGAGGTGTTGCCACAGCAGCGCCCCGCCGTTGGCGGAGTCGAAGATGTGGGCACCGAACTTGCGGTCCGCCTCCAGGGCGAACAGGGCCGCGGCCAGTACCGGGAAGGCCAGCAGGACCAGCACACCGGTCAGCAGCACGTTCCAGGTGAAGATCGGCATGCGGAACATCGTCATGCCCGGGGCGCGCATGCAGATGATCGTGGTGATGAAGTTGACCGAGCCGAGGATGGTGCCGAAGCCGGAGAAGGCCAGACCCATGATCCACATGTCGGCGCCGATGCCCGGCGAGCGGACCGCGTCCGAGAGCGGGCTGTAGGCGAACCAGCCGAAGTCGGCCGCGCCCTGCGGGGTGAGGAAGCCGCCCACCGCGATGAGCGAGCCGAACAGGTACAGCCAGTAGGCGAACATGTTCAGCCGGGGGAACGCCACGTCCGGCGCGCCGATCTGCAGCGGCATGATCCAGTTCGCGAAGCCGGCGAACAGCGGCGTCGCGAACATCAGCAGCATGATCGTGCCGTGCATCGTGAACGCCTGGTTGAACTGCTCGTTCGACATGATCTGCAGACCAGGCCGGGCGAGCTCGGCGCGCATGAACAGCGCCATCACGCCACCGATGACGAAGAACGCGAACGACGTCACCAGGTACAGCGTGCCGATCGTCTTGTGATCCGTGGTCGTCAGCCACTTCAGGTGCCTCATGCTCCGCCTGTGTCCGAGCCCCGCCCGGACGTCACACTTCATGGACGCGACGAGCATCACGAGAATCGGGTGTGACGATCGGGAAGGTGCCGGACACGAACGGGACATGAGCAACGACGAGATCTTCGCCGCTGCCTATCGCGAGCACTACTGGGCGGTCAGCCGCTATGTCGCGCGGCGACTGGACGGGCGGGCCGGCGAGGTGGAGGAAGTGGTGGCGGAGGTGTTCACGGTCGCCTGGCGGCGCCGGGCCGACCTGCCCTCCTCCCCGCTGCCCTGGCTGTACGGCGTGGCACGCAACTGCCTGGCCAACACGGTGCGCGGCCACGGACGCCGCCGCCGGCTCGTCGACCGGCTCGGCAACGACGACACCGCCCACGGACGGCACATCGCGGAAGGCCCCGAGACCGAGACCCCCGGCGCCTGGGTGCACGAGGCACTCGCCCGGCTCTCCGCGTCCGACCAGGAGGTGCTGCGCCTGACGGCCTGGGAGGAACTCGGCATAGAGGAGGTCGCGGTCGCCCTCGGCTGCGGCAGGCGAGCCGCCACGATGCGGCTGCACCGGGCCCGCCGCCGCCTCAGAGCCGAGATCGACCGCATGCGTCCCGCGGTGACGGCGGACACCGGGCACTCACTGCGCGAGGGGGACCGGCGATGACTGACGTGCTCTCCGGGCCGCCCGTCACCGGCGTTCCCTCCGGTCCCGTCACCAGCACCGGGCTCGGCCGCGACGCACGCTCCCTGCCTACGCCCCCGACCGGCGGCCACGCCCGCGCCCCGCGCCCCCTGACCGCCACCCACGTGACCGCCCCTAAGGAACACGGCCATGGCTGACGAACTCGAACTGCTGCGTGGTGCCAACCCGGTGCCGTCCGACGGCCCCCACTTCGGCGACGGCCCCCTGGACCACGGCGCTGAGCGCCGGCTGGAGCGGCTGCTGCGGGAGCGGCCCTCCGGCGGTCTGCGGGACCGGCTGCTGCCGGGCGCCGGACGGCCCCGGCTGGCCTGGGGGCTCGTCGCGACGGCGGTGGTCGCCGCCCTCGCGCTGACCCTCGTACTGAGCGGCCCGAACACCACACCGGCGGTCGCCGCGCCGCGTCCGCTGGTCGTGCAGACCGGCTCCACACCGCTGCCCCTGGACCGGCTGGCGGAGCGCGCCGAACAGGCCGCAGCCGACGGCTCGCCCCGCCTGCGCAAGGGCACGCACGTGCAGACCTGGAGCATGGGCATGTCGGACGACAAGCCCCCGATCACCGTCCCCGAGGAGCGCATCGTGCGCTGGCGGGCCGACGGAAGCCACACGGAACTGGTCGTGGCGACCGACCCCAGGCATCCGGGTCGCCCGGTCCTCTCCGGCGAGGGCGGCGAGCCGCACCTCGTCGACGACGGGCACGTCCTCAGCGACCAGACGTATCCGCCGAGCTGGAGTGACGCCCCGCCCCAGTCCCCGCCGCCGCACGCCCCCGACCGGCTGCGCGCCTATCTGACGGAGGCCCAGTACTCGGACACTCCCCTGACCACGCCCCAACTGCTGGACGCGGTCGAGGTGCTGCTCGACCACTGGACCCTCGGCGCCCGGGAGACCGCGACACTCGCCCGCCTCCTGGCCGGCACCGAGGGGCTGCGGCCCGTCGGCCAGGTGACCGACCGCCTCGGGCGACGCGGTCAGGCGTACGTGTACGACGGCCCCGGCGCCCGCCGCATGCTGATCATGGACCCGGTCACCGGAGCCGTCCTCGGCCTGGAGAGCACCTTCAGCACCGCCGAGCCCGAGTACGGCGTCAAGAAGGGCGACGTGATGTCGTACAGCGCGTGGATGCGCTGATCAGACCCCGGCCGCGCCGAGCTGCCGGGCGGCGGCGTCCACGGTCTGCTCCAGCAGCGTGGCGATGGTCATCGGGCCGACGCCGCCCGGCACCGGCGTGATCAGCGAGGCCCGCTCCGCGGCGGAGTCGAAGTCGACGTCGCCGATGTTGCCGGGGTTGTACCCGGCGTCGATCACGACGGCGCCGGGCTTGACGTCCTGGCCGTGGATCAGCCGGGGCCGTCCCACCGCGGCCACCACGATGTCCGCCTCCCGCACGGCCGCCGACAGGTCCCGGGTGCGCGAGTGGCAGTAGGTGACCGTCGCGTCCCGGGCGAGCAGCAGCATGCCGGCCGGCTTGCCGAGGATGGCGCTGCGTCCCACGACCACGGCCCGCTTGCCGGCCGGGTCGACGCCGTACTCGTCGAGCAGCCGCATGATCCCGCCGGGCGTGCAGGACACGAAGCCCGGCAGGCCGAAGCTCATCGTCGCGAAGGAGGCGAAGGTGACGCCGTCGACGTCCTTGCCGGGCGCGATCGCCTCGAACGCGGCCCGCTCGTCGATGTGCTCGCCCATCGGGTGCTGGAGGAGGATCCCGTGCACGCCGGGGTCGGCGGAGAGCGCCTCGAGCGTGCCGACGAGCTCCTCGGTGGTCGTGGTGGCGGGCAGCGCCACGTGCCGGGAGGTGATGCCTGCCTTGCGGCAGCGGTTCTGCTTCATCCGGACGTACGTGACGGACGCCGGGTCCTCGCCGACCAGAACCGTCGCGAGGCACGGTGCCGTGCCTGTCCGTTCGGTGAGACCGGCCGCGCGCTTGCCGGTCTCCTCCAGTATCCGCCGAGCGAGCGAGGTTCCGTCCATGAGCCGTGCCTGCGACATGATCCACTCCTGGGCTGGTGTGCTGCTTCGCCCAGGCGCACGGCATCGACTCCTGCGGAGCCGCTCCCCGGTGGTGCTCCACCTCAGCGCCAGTCACGGCCCGGCCCCACCTTAACCGAGCCCCCTGCGGGGCTCGTCGGCCTGGTTCCCCCTACTCCTCGTCCCAGGCCTGGACCAGGGTCTGCTCGGCGATCTTGCCGTCCTTCAGCGAGATCATGGACTCGGACAGGACGCGCACACCGTCCGCGTACTCGCAGCTCTCGCTGTACGCGGCCTCGTCGCCCTGGATGACGCACCGCTCCAGTGTGTGCGACATGTCGCGGCTGTAGACGTCCTCCAGCATCCGGCTGATCTCGTCCCGGCCGTGCAGGACCTTGGGGTGGCTGGGCTGGGTCGTGCGGTCGACGATGCGGAACTCCGCGTCGTCCGCGTAGAGCGAGAGCAGCAGGTCCGGGCTCTGTCCCTCCACGCCCCGGCGCAGTGTCTCTCTGTCGAAGGCGGGGTCTGCCGCGGTTCCCATGATGACCTCCTTCGAAGGGCCGCGACCCGGTCGGAAGCGGGCCGCGAGGAGCCTCTCCTCCTGTCGAGCCTCCTCCCGTCCGGCGAGCTCGGCAAGCGCAGGCAACGGCGCCGGACCGCGCGCGTCGCGACAGGCATGATCCCAACACGACGTTTCGTCGCCGCCGTTGGTCTCGCCGCGGGTGTCACCGGCCTCGCCGCGCCGCCCTCGCGCCTGCCCGGTGGCTCAGTCCGCCGCGGCCAGGAACTGGGTCGCCGCCAGCTCCGCGTAGAGCGGGTCGGCGGTCACGAGCTCGCGGTGCGTGCCGACCGCCCGGACCCGCCCGGCATCCATCACCACGATCCGGTCGGCCATCGTCACCGTCGACAGCCGGTGCGCCACCACCAGGACCGTCGTCGTACGGGCCACGTCCGCGACGGTGTCGCGCAGCGCCGCCTCGTTCACCGCGTCCAGCTGCGAGGTCGCCTCGTCGAGCAGCAGCAGCCGGGGGCGGCGCAGCAGAGCCCGGGCGATGGCGACCCGCTGCCGCTCACCGCCCGACAGCTTGGTGCCGCGATGCCCGACGAGCGTGTCGAGGCCGGCGGGCAGCCGGGCGACCAGACCGTCGAGACGGGTCGTCTTGAGCACCCGCGCGAGGGCGTCGTCGTCCGCGTCCGGATTGCCCAGCGTGAGATTGTCCCGCAGGGAGCCCGACAGGACCGGAGCGTCCTGCTCCACGTAGCCGATCGCGGCGCGCAGGCGCGGCAGTTCCCACTCCGCCACGTTCCGCCCGTCCAGCGCGATCTCACCGGACTCGGGGTCGTAGAACCGCTCGATGAGGGAGAACACGGTCGTCTTGCCCGCGCCGGACGGGCCGACGAACGCCGTCATCCCCCGGGCCGGCACCTCGAACGTCACCCCGTGGTGCACGTGCGGCAGATCGTCGGCGTAGCGGAAACGGACGTCGCGGAAGGCGACGGACGCCGGCGGCTCACCAGCGGACGGCAGTGGCGCGGAGCGCACCGGCGGCTCGGCGGGCAGGCTCAGCGCCTCCTGGATCCGGGCCAGGGCCGCGGACCCCGTCTGGTACTGCGCGACGGCGCCGATGACTTCCTGGAGCGGGGAGATCAGGAAGAAGACGTACAGCAGGAACGCCACCAGCGTGGCCACGTCCACGGCGCCCGTCGCCACCCGCGCCCCGCCCACCGCGAGCACCGTGAGGAACGCGATCTGAATGGCCAGCCCCGCCGTGTTGCCCGCCACGGCCGACCACTTGGCGGCGCGCACGCTCTGCCGCCAGGACTCCTCGGCCGCCTCGTGCAGCGCGCGTTCCTCGCGGTGCTCGGCGCCCGAGGCCTTCACCGTGCGCAGCGCCCCCAGCACCCGCTCCAGCGCGGCGCCCATGACGCCCACGGCCTGCTGGGCCTGCTTGCTCGCCTTGTTGATGCGCGGCGCGATCGTCCCGATCACTGCCCCCGCGCCCGCGATCACGGCCACCGTGACCCCGAGCAGCACCGGATCCACCAGCCCCATCATCACGATCGTCGCCACCAGGGTGAGGCCACCGGTGCCCAGACCGACCAGTGACTCGGTGGTGACCGTGCGCAGCAGGGTGGTGTCGGAGGTGATCCGGGCCATCAGGTCGCCGGGCTCGGTGCGGTCCACGGCCGTGATGCGCAGCCGCAGCAGATACGACGACAGCGAGCGCCGCGCGCCGAGCACGACCGACTCGGCGGTGCGCCGGAGCACGTACGAACCCAGCGCTCCGACCGCCGCGTTGGTCACGACCAGGGCCGACATCGCCAGCAGCGCGCCGGTGATCGCCCGGTCGTGCGCCAGATCGTCGATCAGGCCCCGCGCCACCAGCGGCAGCATCAGCCCGGTCGCCCCGGTGACCAGCGAGAGCACGGCACCGGCGAGCAGGGACCGGCGGTGCGGCCGTACGTATCCGAGGAGCAGCCGCCAGGCGGGTGTACCGGTCTGGGTCTCTGCGATGCTCACGTCGCTCCTTCGGCGTCGGGCGGAGCGTTCAGGCTACGGGGCCGCCGGTGCGCTGCCCGGCGTTTTCGGACAGCGCGTGAGCTGGTGATACGGCGCCGCGGGTGGCCGATCCGCGCCCCTTGGCGATCAGTCGCGCGTAGGGTCGGAAGGGAAGGCATCCGGCCTACGAGCCGACGAAGGAGTCAGCATGGCGCAGGAAGTACGCGGTGTGATCGCACCGGGCAAGGACGAGCCGGTACGGATCGAGACCATCGTCGTGCCCGATCCCGGCCCGGGGGAGGCGGTCGTGCGCGTCCAGGCCTGCGGGGTGTGCCACACCGATCTGCACTACAAGCAGGGCGGCATCAGCGACGACTTCCCCTTCCTGCTGGGCCACGAGGCCGCGGGCGTGGTCGAGGCGGTCGGCGACGGCGTCACCGACGTCGAGCCCGGTGACTTCGTGATCCTCAACTGGCGTGCGGTGTGCGGGAAATGCCGCGCCTGTCTGCGCGGGCGGCCCTGGTACTGCTTCGACACCCACAACGCCGGGCAGAAGATGACCCTCGCCTCGACCGGCCAGGAACTCTCCCCGGCCCTCGGCATCGGCGCCTTCGCCGAGAAGACGCTGGTCGCGGCCGGGCAGTGCACCAAGGTCGACCCGGCGGTCGCGCCGCAGGTGGCCGGGCTGCTCGGCTGCGGCGTCATGGCCGGCATCGGCGCCGCGATCAACACCGGGAACGTCGGCCGGGGCGACACGGTCGCCGTCATCGGCTGCGGAGGCGTCGGCGACGCCGCCATCGCCGGCTCGCACCTCGCCGGAGCGGCGAAGATCATCGCCGTCGACATCGACGACCGCAAGCTGGAGACCGCCCGGACCATGGGCGCCACCCACACCGTCAACTCCCGCGAGACCGACCCGGTCGAGGCGATCCGCGAACTCACCGGCGGCTTCGGCGCCGACGTCGTCATCGAGGCCGTCGGCCGCCCGGAGACGTACAAGCAGGCCTTCTACGCCCGCGACCTCGCCGGCACGGTCGTGCTGGTCGGCGTTCCCACCCCCGAGATGAAACTCGAACTGCCCCTGCTGGACGTGTTCGGGCGCGGCGGGGCGCTGAAGTCCTCCTGGTACGGCGACTGCCTGCCCTCCCGTGACTTCCCCATGCTGATCGACCTGCACCTGCAAGGGCGCCTGGACCTCGGCGCGTTCGTCACCGAGACCATCCAGCTCGACGAGGTGGAGAAGGCGTTCGAGCGGATGCACCACGGCGACGTGCTGCGCTCGGTGGTGGTGCTGTGATGGCCCCGCGCATCGAACACCTCGTCACCTCCGGGCAGTTCAGCCTCGACGGCGGCACCTGGGACGTCGACAACAACGTCTGGATCGTCGGCGACGACCACGAGGCGATCGTCATAGACGCCGCGCACGACGCCGACGCCATCGCCGAGGCCGTGGGAGACCGCCGGCTCACGGCCATCGTGTGCACCCACGCCCACAACGACCACATCGACGCCGCCCCCGCCCTCGCCGAGCGCACCGGCGCCACCATCTGGCTGCACCACGACGACCTGCCGCTGTGGAAGCAGACCCACCCGGACCGCGAGCCCGACGCCTGGCTGGTCGACGGCCAGGTGATCGAGGCCGGCGGCGCCGACCTGCGCGTCCTGCACACCCCGGGGCACGCGCCCGGCGCGGTGTGCCTATACGACCCCGGGCTCGCCACCGTCTTCACCGGGGACACCCTCTTCCAGGGCGGTCCCGGCGCCACCGGCCGGTCCTTCTCGCACTTCCCGACGATCATCGACTCGATCCGCGACCGCCTCCTCACGCTGCCGCCCGGGACGAAGGTCCTCACCGGCCACGGAGACTCCACGACCATCGGTGCGGAGGCCCCGCACCTCCAGGAGTGGATCGCCCGCGGCCACTGATCGCGCGTCGCCCGCAAAAGGCGACAGAAGATGTCCGGCTTACCCGTCACCCTGGAGGCGACAAGCAACCACGGTCTCGGGAGGTCGGACATGTCAGCTCCACTGAAGGGCAAGGTCGCACTGGTCGCCGGTGCGACCCGGGGCGCCGGACGGGGCATGGCGGTGGAACTCGGCGCGGCGGGCGCCACCGTCTACGTCACCGGACGCAGCACGCGCACCCGCCGCTCGGAGTACGACCGGCCCGAGACCATCGAGGACACCGCCGACCTGGTCACCGAGGCCGGCGGGCAGGGCGTCGCCGTACCCACCGACCACCTCGACCCGGCGCAGGTCCGCGCGCTCGTGGACCGCATCGCCGAGGAACAGGGCCGCCTCGACGTCCTGGTCAACGACATCTGGGGCGGCGAGAAGCTCTTCGAGTGGGAGAGCTCGCTCTGGGAGCACGACCTCGACAACGGCCTGCGCCTGCTCAGACTCGCGGTCGAGACGCACGCGATCACCAGCCACCACGCCTTGCCTCTGATGCTGCGCCGGCCCGGCGGCCTGGTCGTCGAGGTCACCGACGGAACCGCCGACTACAACGCCGGCAACTACCGCGTGAACTTCTTCTACGACCTCGCCAAGGCATCCGTCCTGCGCATGGCCTTCGCCCTCGGCCACGAACTCGGCCCGCGCGGCGCCACCGCCGTCGCCCTCACCCCCGGCTGGCTGCGCTCGGAGATGATGCTCGACATCTATGGGGTACGGGAGGACAACTGGCGCGACGCCCTGGAGCGCGTCCCCCACTTCGCCATCTCGGAGACCCCGCGCTACGTCGGCCGGGCCGTGGTCGCGCTCGCCGCCGACCCGGACGTGGCGCGCTGGAACGGCCGCTCCCTCTCCAGCGGCGGCCTGGCCCGGGAGTACGGCTTCACCGACCTCGACGGCAGCCGCCCGGACGCCTGGCGCTACCTCGTCGAGGTCCAGGACGCGGGCAAGCCGGCCGACACGACCGGCTACCGCTGAGGGACCGCCGGGGCAGTACGGTCGGCGCATGACGGACACCAGGCGTTCGCGGGGTTGGCAGCTGCTGCCATGAGAGTGCGCAGGAGGTCGAGTTAGCTCGATCGAGTGGTGGTCGGCTCGCGAGCTTGCGGGGCCCTGGGCTGATCGGGCTAACGTGATCGTGCGATCTGGGACGCCGGGTACGGCGCCGGCGTGCGGGGCCCCCGCTCCACCAGAGGATGGTTCGGGGCCTCCCCGTCGCTACTGGCCGTACCCACCTGGCCCAGCTCGCGCAGGGAACTGGCCTCCCGGGCTCGGACCACGCACAGGAGGCGTGTCGCCGCCCCGGGGCTGAGTACGCCGGGGACCAGTGCGCCCAAGACCGTTCGGGGCGTGCGACTGATCAGGTTCACTCCTGCTCAGTCTTCAGGAACGGTACGGGGTTCTCATCACCGGCGGGGCGCGCGGCATCGGCGTCGCCACCGCCCGCCGGTTCGCCCGGGAAGGAGCGCGGGTCCTGGTCGCCGACCGGGACCCGGCCCAGCCGCGGGGACCGCGGCGGCGCTGCGGGACGAGGGCCTGACCGTCGAGTGGCCTGGGTGCGACGTGGCCGACCGGGGCGCGGTCGAGGCGGCCGTCGCCCACGCCCGTCGACACCGGCACCACGCTGGTCGTCGACGGCGGTCTCACCGCCGTGAACACGGGCTTCCGCGACGCGCTGCGGAACTGACCCGCTCCTGCCGACCGAGTGGTGAAGTATGTCACCGTTTCGTCGCAGGCTGTCAGCCCGCACAACCGAAGCCCCCGTGCGCCCGTCTAGCAGGCAGGGATCAGCAGACCATGCGACCACTTCCGCGAAAGGGCAGGACCAACCATGGGGGACGTACGCAGACGGGGCGCCGTCGCACTCGGGATCACCGGGCTGGTGGCACCGCTCACGCTCGCGCTCGGCGCCACGCCGGCCGCGGCCGCGAGCTGCACCACGCAGACCGGCCCGTACCAGAAGCAGGTGGAGAAGTTCCTCGGCCGCCCGGTCGACGGCAAGCAGTCCGCCGCCGACTGCAAGGCGATCCAGGCCTTCCAGACCAAGCACGGCATCTCCCCGAACGCCGGCTACGCCGGGCCCGTCACCTGGGGGGTGATGGACCTGATGCAGAAGCAGAAGGCCGTCGGGAAGAACCCGAACAAGGACGGCAAGTGCCCGGTGAACAAGGGCCGGATCGCCTGCGTGAACCTGAGCCTCCAGCTGAGCTGGATCCAGGACGGCAAGAAGCTCGTCTACGGCCCCGTCCCGGTCCGCACCGGCCGCAACGGCTACGAGACCCGCACCGGCCTGAAGAAGATCTACTGGCGCAACATCGACCACGTCTCGTCCATCTACGACGTGCCGATGCCCTACGCCCAGTTCTTCGACGGCGGCCAGGCCTTCCACTCGGTCGGCGTCAGCATGTGGAACCCGCCGGGCTCGCACGGCTGCGTCAACATGACCAAGACCGACGCCAAGAAGTACTGGTCGCTGCTGAAGAAGAACGACGACGTCTTCGTGTACGGCCGCAAGCCGGGCACCTGATCCCAGGCACCCGGCTCGGACCCGCCCCTTACTGCGGCGCGTCCCCGAAGTCCGGGATCTCCAGCCGCACACCACCTTGCCGCGCGGACTCGTGCGCGATGATGCCCGGCAGGGTGTAGCGGGCGGCCACCCACGCGTTCACCGACGGCAGGGTGCGCGTGTTGACGGCGGTCACGAAGTCGTCCACCAGGAAGTGGTGGCTGCCCTCGTGGCCGTTGTGGAGGTTGTCGAACTCCCTCGGCAGCCGCGCACGGTCGTGCACGGGAGCCGACCCGGAGGTGAACGCGGCCCGCAGCTCGGGCGCGATGTGCTGGAGCGACGGGTCGTCGGGCGCCATGGTGGGCTTGGGCTCCAGCAGTTCGCTGATGTCCTTCACGCCCTGCTTGTCCTGCCACAGGGCGACCGTGGCGAGCTGCTCCATGCTCGCCTCGGTGCCGAAGAAGCGGAAACGCGACTCCCGTATGTGCGACGGGTAGCCGACCCGCCGGAACTCGTTGGTACGGAACGAGCCGCCGCCCGCCACCTCGAACAGCGCGGTGGCGTTGGAGAAGTCGTTGCCGAACTGGCTGACCTCCTTGTCGAAGACGCCGTCGCCCCGGTCGTCGACGACACCGATCGCCGACACGCTGACCGCGTGCGTCCGCCAGGCGCCCAGCACCCCGCCGACCGCGTGCGTCGGGTACAGCAGCGGGGGATAGCTGGCGGTGGCCTTCCAGTTCTCACCGCCGCTGTACTGGTAGGCCTCGTAGAACCCCAGGTCCATGTCGTGGACGTAGTCGCCCTCGGCGTAGAAGAGCCGCCCGAAGGCGCCCTGGGCGATCTGGTTGCGGGCGTGGACCGTGGCCGGGTTGTACTCGCTGGTCTCGCCCATCATGTACGTCAGCCCGGTGGCCTTGACGGTGTCGATGATCGCGGCGATCTCCTCCGTGCTGATCGCCATGGGGACCGCCGAGTACACATGCTTTCCGGCGTTGAGGCCCTGGAGCACCAGCGGCCCGTGCGTCCAGCGCTGGGTGAAGATCGCGACGGCGTCGACGTCCTCCGATTCCAGCATGGCCTGGTACGACGGGAAGGTGCCCGTCAGCCCCTGGGCGGAGGCGAGTTGCTCGGCCCGCTCGGGCAGCAGGTCGGTGACGTAGACGGCGCCGACGCCGGGGTGGGCCTGGAACAGCGTGGCGAACTGGCCCGAGAACTGTCCGGCGCCGACGATGCCGATGGAGAACGTCATGTGAGGCGTGCCCTTCACTGGTCGGTGGTGATCACTGCGAGAGGATCAGGTTGATCTGTTCGTTGGTCTGATCGAGGCTGCTGACCGGCTTGCCGTTGCCGTAGATGTCCTCCATCGCCGGGGACATGAGCGCCGTCATGTCCGCCGAGTAGCTGGCGATCGGGTACGAGAAGGTCCGGAAGTTCTTCTTGTCGGCCACGGGTTCGGTGAACGACGAGACGTCGATGCCCTTCTTCCGGTACGCGGCGACGGCGGCCTCGGTCCCGGCCGGGGTGGCGGGGAACACGACGCCGTAACCGCCGACGACCTTCTGGCACTGGTCCGAGGCCAGGTACGCCACCCACTTCTTGGCGCCCGCCTTGTTCTCGGAGGCCTTGGTGACGGAGTCGGCGAGGCCGTTCATCATGGTGGCGCGCTTGCCGGTCGGGCCGACCGGCGTCAGGGCGGTCTTGATGTCCCGGCCCTTGAACCCGGCGTACGAGGAGATCATCCAGGCCCCGTCGAACGCGGTGGCGGCCTTGCCCGCCGCGACCTGCGTGTTCGCCTGGTTGGACTGGACGTTGTAGTCGGACAGCGGTGGCATGTAGCCCTTCTTCGCCAGACCGAAGTACCACTTGACGACCGACTGGAAGGTCTTGCTGTCGTATTGGTACTTCGTGCCCCAGCGCGGCTTGTCCAGATAGCTCCACCCGGCGGAGGCGGCGAAGTTGCTCCACTGGGTCTGGCCGTCGCCGAAGCCGCCGCCGTTGCTGGCCATGCCGTAGACCTTGACGTTGTTCTTGTCGAAGCCCGGCTCGTCGCCCCGCTTGCCGTTCCTGTCGATCGTGAGGTGGGCGATGGTTTTCTCGAAGGTGCCGCCGTCCTCCGGGTTCCAGGCGAGGCTGTTCAGCTGCTCGGCGGTGAGGCCGGCGTCCTTCGTCATCTTCGAGTTGTAGAACAGCGCGACGGTGTCCCAGTCCTTGGGAGCGCCGTAGCGGTGGCCGTCCTTCCCGATCCAGTTGGCGGCGAGGCCCGGCTGGTAGTCGGAGTCCTCGATGCCGAGGTCGTCGAGCGGTTCCAGGACCTTCAGGTCGGCGTACTGGCCGAAGTTCTGGATGTGGTCGGTGAACACGTCCGGCTGGGTACCGGCGATGAACCCGGCGGTGAGCTTGGTCCAGTAGTCGCTCCACCCCAACTGGGTGATCTTGACGTTCAGTCCGGGATTCTCCTTCTCGAACCCCTTCGCGCAGGCCTGGTAGGCGGGCAGCTGGTTCGCGTCCCACAGCCAGTACGTGACCGTGTTCGCGGAGGATCCGGCGGCGCCTTGCTGCGCGCATCCGCTGACCAGGGACAGCGCCAGCGCTCCGGTCGCCGCGACGAGCGTACGCAGACGAATTCGCATGACAGTCCCCTTACTTGATGCCGGTGAAGCCGATGGAGCTGACGATGCGGCGCGCGAAGCAGGCGAACAGCACCAGCATCGGCAGCGCGGCGATCAGCGTCGCCGCCATGAGCCCGGACCAGTCGACGCCGGTCGCCGGGGTCTGCGCCCGGAAGATCGCCAGCGCCACGGTCAGCACCCGCGAGCTGTCGCTGTAGGAGACCATCAGCGGCCAGAAGTAGTCGTTCCAGGACGTGATGTACGTCAGCACGCCCAGCGTGAGGATCGGCGTGGACGCCATCGGCAGCACCACCCGGAAGAAGATCTTGATCTTCCCGGCGCCGTCCAGCAGCGCGGCCTCCTCCACCTCCTGGGGGATGTTCATGAAGAACTGCCGCAGGAAGAACACCGCGAACGGCGCCATGAACATGGTCGGCAGCGCGATGCCGAGGAGCGTGTCCACCAGGTGCAGTTGCTTGATGAGAACGAAGTTCGGCAGCAGCGTGAAGATGGTCGGCACCATCATCCCGGCCAGGAACAGCCCGAAGACCGCGTCCCGGCCGCGCCAGCGCAGCCGTGAGAAGGCGTACGCGGCCATCGCGGAGAAGAAGAGCTGACAGCCGGTGACCAGGGTCGAGACCAGCACCGAGTTGAGCAGATAACGCCAGAAGTCGAGCCCGCCGCCCGCGCCGCCCTGCGCGACGGCCTCCTCGGCCGACTGCATGCCCAGGGCGCGTTCGAAGCCGCTGGTGGTGAGGTCGACGGGCAGGGGGTTGGTCGGATCGGCGTTGAGACCCGCGTTGGTGGAGAGCGCGGTGCGCAGGATCCAGTAGAACGGCAGCAGGGTGATGAGGACGATCAGTCCCATCACGGTCCAGGCGGCGGCCCGCCCGAAGGGGAACCTGCGCCGGACCGGTCGCAGAGTCGTGGACGTCGTTGTCGTCACGGCAGCCATGCCGGTGTCTCCCTTCCGTCAGCCGAGGTCGGTCCGGCCGGCCCGGGTGAGCCGGTACTGGAGGATGGTGATCGCGCTCAGCACGACGAGCAGGGCGACGGACATGGCCGAGGCGTAGCCGAACTGGAAGCGTCCGAAGGCGGAGCCGTAGATGTAGTACTGGAGCACGTTGGTCGCGTTCGCCGGACCGCCCGCGGTGGTCACGGCCACGGTGTCGAACACCTGGAACGACCCGATCACCGTCATGATCAGCACGACGGCGAGCACCGGCCGCAGCAGCGGCATGGTGATCCGCCAGAACATCCGCCACTCGCTCGCGCCGTCCACCCTGGCCGCCTCGTACATGTCGTTCGGGATCGCCTGGAGACCGGCGAACAGCAGCAGCGCGGTGTAGCCGACGTGCCGCCACACGTTGATGAGCGCGATCGTCGGGATCGCCCACGTCTCGTCGGCGAGGAACGGGATGCGGTCGGCGCCGAGGGCGCTGATGATCTCGTTGCCGATGCCGAGCTGGGTGTCGAGGATCCAGAGCCAGACCAGACCCGCGACGACGTTCGACATCAGGTACGGCGTGAGCACGATGCCGCGCAGCATCGCCGACCGGGTCAGCCGCTGGAGGAGGACGGCGATGGCGAGCGCCGCGACCGTCTGGACGCCGATGTTGATGACGACGTACTCGACGGTGACCGCCAACGAGTCCCAGAAGATGGGGTCGTTGACCATGCGGACGTAGTTGTCCAGGCCCACCCACTCCGCCGGCGTCAGCAGGTTGAAGCGGGTGAAGCTCAGATAGATGCCCCGGAGCGTCGGCCAGAGCAGGAAGACGAGGAAGCCGAGCAGCGCCGGGGCGATGAAGACCGCGGCCAGCCGTCCGTCACCCCGGTTCTCGCTCACGTCGTCGCGTCGTGTCCTGGGCTTGCTGCGGGTCTCCGTCGCGCCGCCCGCGGGCAGGCGCGACGGAGGGCTGCTGGAGGCGATGGTCATCGGGAGACTCCCTCGCTGCGGCGGCTCGTCCTCTGGCGGGACTTACTTTTGGTGCGAAACAATTGCTGCGTCAAGAGGGGTGCAAACATCTTTTCGCAGGAACCGTCATCGACTTAGAGTGGTCATGTTGGTTTCAGTGCGAAAGAAAAGGGTGAGGGGAGCGGACCGAATGACCGCAGGCATGGCCGGCTGGCCGCCGCTGAGCCCGGGGGAGCGCGCGGTGGCGATCGAGGTGCTCGTGCACGGCCCGCTGTCGCGCACCGAGCTCGCGCGCAGGCTGGGGCTGTCGGCCGGCAGTCTCACCCGGCTGACCAAGCCGCTGATCGAGTCGGGCCTGCTGGTCGAGGTGGCCGAGGCGGGAGTGCCGGCGGAGGCGCGCCAGGGCCGCCCCTCGACACCGCTGGACGTCGTCGCCGACTCCTGGTCCTTCCTCGGCTTCAAGATCACCGAGGACATGGTCTACGGCGTCGTCACCACGCTCAGGAGTGACATCGTCGCCCGCCACGACCGCCCGCTCACCACCCACGACCCCGCCGAAGTCGCCGATGTGCTCGGGGAGATGACAGCCGAGCTGACCCGCGACCATCCCCGGCTCGCCGGGATCGGCATCGGAGTCGGCGGTTTCGTCCAGGACCGCGCCGTCGTCGGCGAGTCCCCCTTCCTGCTGTGGCGGGACGTCCCCCTGGCCGACCTCGTCGAGGAGCGCACCGGGTTGCCCGTGGTCGTCGAGAACGACGTCGCCGCCCTGGTCGAGGCCGAGACCTGGTTCGGCGCCGGACGCGGCCTGGACCGCTTCGTCGTCCTCACCATCGGCGCCGGCATCGGCTACGGACTCGTCCTGGGCGGCAAGCGGGTGCCGTACGCCGAGGAGGACCGCGGCTTCGGCCGCCACTGGATCGTCGACCCCAACGGCCCGCTCACTCCGGACGGCCGGCGCGGCAGCGCCGTCTCGCTGCTGACCATCCCCAACATCCGCTACCAGGTCCAGGCCGCCACCGGCCGTGACCGGACGTACGAGGAGATCCTCGCGGCGGCCGCCGCCGGCGACCCCATGCCCGCTCGGGTCGTCACTGAGGCCGCACGCGCCCTGGGCACGCTCGTCGCGCAGATCTCCAACTTCGTGATGCCGCAGAAGATCCTTCTCGCGGGGGAGGGGGTCGGGCTCATGGACGTGGCCGGCAAGACGGTCGAGGAGACCGTCCGCGACAACCGGCACCCCCTGGCCGCCCCGGTCGAACTGGAGACGAAGGTGTCCGACTTTCACGACTGGGCGCGCGGCGCGGCCGTTCTGGCCATCAAGGTGCTGGTGCTGGGATCGGCCGAAGCGTGAACAGGCTCACGTTTACTGGGAGATGGACGTGATCAGCAACACTGTCCGGAATGACCGTTTAACTCACGATTACTCACATCGTCTTCACGTGCGGCGACGTATGCTTCACAGCATGTCCACCACTGTTGAATCCTCTTCCCAGCGAACGGCTGACGAGGTCAACGAGGAGATCCGGGCCCTGTGGCGCCGGTCGGGCGGGACACTGAGCGGCGAGCAGCGCGAGGAGTACCAGCGGCTCGTCCTGGAGTGGGCCGCCGCGGCCCCGCAGTCCGCGCCCGCGGCCTGAGCGTGAGCCAGGTCCGCTGACGCATCGGACCCTCGTCCTGGGGCACCCCTGGTCCAATGGGTGCCCTTCTCGCACTTTCCTCGGCCGTCGTCTACGGCATCGTCGACTTCGCCGGCGGCCTGCTGTCCCGGCACATCCACCACGCCGCCGTCACCTTCCTCGGCCAGCTCGGCGGGCTGCTGCTCGCCTGCGCCGCCGCACTCCTCATGCCCGCCGACGCCGTCCACACCGCCGACCTGCTGTGGGGCGCGCTGTCCGGCGTGGGCAGCGGCATGGCCATGCGGTTCCTCAACCGCGGGCTGAGCCGGGGCGCGATGAGCGTCGTCGTGCCGGTGAGCGCCGTCACGGGCGTCGCGCTGTCGGTGCTGTGCGGCGTGCTCGTCCTCGGCGACCGCCCGGGGGCCCTGGCCTGGCTCGGCATCGCCGTGACGGTCCCCGCGCTGTGGTTCGTCTCCGGAGGCGGGGGCGGCTCGGGCAAGGGGACGGCGGACGGACTGCTCGCCAGCGCGGGCGTGGCCGTGCAGTACCTCGCTCTGGGCCAGGCCGGCGCCGGCAGCGGGCTGTGGCCCGTCGCCGCGGGCCGTGTCGCCGCGGTCCTCGTCCTCCTGCCTGACGCCGTCCGCCACGCCCGCCGGCTGAAGCTGCCGCCGGGCCGCTGCGTCCAGGCCCTCCTCATCGGGGCCGGTGCTGCCCTGGGCCTCGTGCTGTATCTGCTCGCCGCACAGCGCCAGTTGCTGGCCGTCGCCGTCGTCCTCGCGTCCCTCTACCCGGCCCTGCCCGTCATCCTCGGCCTCGCCCTCCTGCACGAGCGGATCAGCCGACGCCAGGCCCTGGGGCTGCTGGGGGCGGGGGCGGCGACGGTGCTGCTCACACTGGGGTGAGACAGAGCCGCCCCTGCGCAGGCGTGCTCACGCGTCGCCCTCGTCCTTGGGCCGGGCGTGGAACCGGAAGCCGACGCCGACCCCGTCCCGCAGCGCCGCCTGATAGGCGGCCCAGGAGAGCGCGAGATCCTGCCAGGGCAGACCGACCGGGGTGTAGACGGTCACCTGCTCGGTATCGGTCCGTGCCGGGACGGTCCCGTCGATGATCCGGCCCAGCACGGCCGCGGCATCCTCCCGGCGCAGGCCCGCGCTGCCGAGCGCGCCGGACGTCATCGCCAGGTCGAGGTCGTCCACGACGACCCGGGCATGCCGCAGCAGCCCGGTATCCAGTTCCGCCTTGCCCGGTTCGTCCGCTCCCAGCGAGGTGATGTGCGAGCCCGGCCGGACGTCCGGGAGGTGCAGCAGCGGGCGGCGGGACCAGGTCGCGGTGACGACGCTGTCACAGCTCTGGGCGACTTCTCGCGCACTGCCGACGACCTGGCATGCGAGTCCGGCCCGTTGCCAGACCTCGGCCATCCGGTGAGCCCGGCCGTCATCGGCGTCGTGGATGACGACTCGTTCGATCGTGCGCAACCGGGTCAGCCCGCGCAGCGTCATGTCCGCCTGGGCTCCGGCGCCGATGATCCCCACAGCGCGTGCTCCCGCCGGGCTGAGCAGGTCGGTGGCCAACGCCGCCGACAGCCCGGTCCGCCACGCGGTCACGAAGGCGGAGTCCAGCAGCGCGAGCAACTCCCCGGTCTCCAGGTCGTGGAGACAGACGATGCCGGAGATCGCCGGGTCGGCACGGGGGAACTTGGCGTTCACCTTGACCGTGTAGGCGGGGATGCCGGGCAGCAGTCCCGGCAGCAGTACGGCGATACTCCCGGAGGACGCCGGCAGACTCTGGCGCACGCGCTGCGGGGCGGTCCGCGTGGCGAGGGCCGCGACGAAGCCCTGGCGCAGGGCTCGGACCATGGCCTGCGGTGTGACCACCCGCTGAAGCTCGGTGGCGCCGAGCAGTACGGTCATGAGGCCTCCTCACCCGACGTGACGGCATCATCCCCAAGTGGCCGAGTAGTGCTGCCGATACGCCTTGCGGTCCTGCTCCGCGCGGATCCAGCGGGTCGCCACCAGGGCGACGAGGCTGCCCGCGATGACCAGCAGGCCGGGGCCCACGTTGCGCGGGTCGGTGAGGCGGGTCAGCAGGCCCGACACGTCCTCGCCCGTGACCGGCGCCGCCGAGCCGGGCGAGGCGGCGCCCTGCGAGGCGGACGGCGCGGGGGAGGCGCCGGTGCCTCCACCGGCCTGCTTGGCCACGATCAGCTTGACCCCCAGCTCGGTCAGCGCCTTGGTCACCGGCTGGAAGAACGTCGTACCGCCCGCCGCGCAGTCCCCGCTGCCGCCCGACGTGAGACCGAGCGCGACGCCGTCGGCGAACATCGGGCCGCCGCTGTCACCGGGTTCGGCGCACACGTTCGTCTCGATGAGGCCGGTGACCGTGCCCTCGGGGTAGTTGACCGTCGCGTTCAGCGCGGTCACCTCCCCCTCGCGCAGCCCGCTCGTGCTGCCGCTGCGGAAGATCTTCTGCCCGACCTCCGGATCGGCCACGCCCGTGATCCGCACGCCCTTGCCGCCACCGACCGCCACGACGTCCGCGCCCTCGCCCGCGCGACCGCTGTCGTACTTCACCAGGGAGTAGTCGTCGCCGGGGAAGCTCCCCCTGAGCGATGTGCCGACCTGTTCCCGGCCCCGGTCGTCGGCGAACCAGACGGAACCGTCGGGCCCGCAGTGCCCGGCCGTGAGGATGAAGTCGGTCTTCCCGTCGGTCACGTTGAAGCCCGCCGAACAGCGCCCGGCGGTCGACAGGATCGGCTCCGCGCCGTTGATCCGCGTGGTGAACGTGCCTTCGGTGCGCTCCATGCGCACGAAGCCGCCGATGCCCTCCGCGACGTCGGTCAGCCGGGACCAGTCGGAGGCGGAGACGGTGCGGTCGCCCCGTACCACCACCTCGTTGCTCTTGTAGTCCAGGGCCCAGGCGGTGCCGGGCACCCGAGGCGCCGAACGCAGCGTCGCCGTAGCGGACTTGAGGTCGCTCATGCTGTGGCGCACCATCTTCGCCCGGGCGCCGGCGCGCTCGACCTCGTCGGCCGCCTTCTCGTCCGTGACCGCGACGACCGGCCGGCCGGCGGAGTCGACCCAGCTGCCCGCCGTGCGGGAGGTGCCGAGGCGGGACACGAGGTCGGTGCCCATGCTCGTGGCCGGCTGTGCCGAGTACGGGACCCCGATCGTTGGGTCCGGGGGCTCGCTCGCCACGGCGCGTGTGACCATCGCTCCTCCGAGGAGGAGTCCGCCGACGGCCGCCAGCCGTGTCACTCGCCGGACGACCCGTCGTCGTGCGTGCCTCATGCATGGCTCCCGAACCCGAACAACACGGTGTGAACACCGCGGGGCATTCCTTGAGTTGAGTGCCCTCTTCCCATACGGGGCGCAGCCGTGCCGTGTTCAGCGCACGCGTGATCTCTTCACCGCCGGCCGGCGGCAGGGGCGGTCGGCCCAGAGTCCGCCGGGGCGGCGAGCAGGGCCCGGCTGCGCGCGTCGCCCCACACCGAGGCCGGATCGACGTAGGGCCGCAGCAGCGCGGTGAGCACGGGGTCCCCGCGTCCGTTCAGCTCGTCGGAGGCGATCTTGCGGGCGATCCCGGCGAGGAAGTCCGCCACCTGCACCCGGGCGTCCTCGCGCGCGACGACCAGCCGCAGCCCGGCCAGGCCGACCCCCGCCTGCCGGGCCGCCTCCTCGATCCAGGCGATGCGGTCCGGCGTCAGCATGTTCTGCCGGTCGTGCACCAGACGGACCGGCCGCCCGTCGCCGCTCCACAGCGCGGCCGTCCGGACGATCGCCGGGAGGAGCGGGTTGAGCACCGGGATCAGGGGCGGTCCGTCCAGGAACGCCGCCCGGTAGGACACCGCGCGGGGCCGGGTCGCGGCCAGCCGCTCCAGGGTCGCCGTCGCGTCGGTGCCCGGGCGGGCGCGCCGCAGGGCGTCGACCGTGTCGTAGAAGACCTCCACGGGGGCGCCCGGTTCCCCGTTGTTGCGGACCCGCAGCAGCTGGTTGGCCGCCTCCAGGAAGGTCCGCCAGCCGTCCTCGCCGAAAGCCCGGCGGCCCTCGCGGAACAGGGCGACGGCCTGGCCCGGGTCACCCAGCAGCAGACCGACGGCCCGGTCCACCACGAAGAAGGACTTCTCCATGAGATGCACCCGCGCCCGCCCGTGGATCGGCCCGTCCGGCGCGAGCAGCCACTCCAGCACCGCGCGGTGCTTCTCCCGCAGCAGGTGGTTCGCCTTGTACTCCTCGGCCGGTGAGCGGATCCGGTCCCGGATCTCCCGTACGGCCGCCGCTGCCGTCGCCTCGGACAGCGACATACTGGCGTGCGCGAACACGTCCGTGTTCCCGCCGGTGAGGTTCTCGCCGTCCGACCCGGACTCGTCGCAGGCGATCTCCAGGAAGGGGCCCTCGGCCCCTCCCCGCTCCCCGTCCTCACGATTCCCGCTCACTGCACAGCCCCCTATCGTGTGCCCATGACCAGGATCCCGCACGAGACGTCCGGTGAACCGAATCCCCTGCAAGCCCTCACTCTCGACCGTCTCCGCCGCCGTACGAGCATGAAGTGGCGCACCTACCCCGAGGACGTGCTGCCCCTGTGGGTGGCCGAGATGGACGTGCCGCTCGCCGAGCCCGTCGTGCGCGCCGTGACCGAGGCGCTCGACCTCGGCGACACCGGCTACCCCGCCGGTACGGCCTACGCTCAGGCGCTGGCCGCCTTCGCCGGGAAGCGGTGGAACTGGGACGGGCTCGCCGTGGAGCGCACCGCGATCGTGCCCGACGTCATGCTGGGCGTCGTCGAGATGCTCAAGCTGGTCACCGGACACGGGGACGCGGTGGTCGTGAACCCGCCGGTGTACCCGCCGTTCTACCAGTTCGTCGAGCACATGGACCGGCGCGTGCTGGAGGCTCCGCTCGGGGCGGACGGGCGCATCGACCTCGACGTCCTGGAGGAGACCTTCCGGCAGGCGGTGGCGGGCGGAGGACAGGCCGCCTTTCTGCTGTGCAGCCCCCACAACCCGACCGGCACCGTGCACACCGCCGAGGAACTGTCCGCGGTCGCCGCGCTCGCCGAGCGGTACGGCGTCCGCGTCGTCGCCGACGAGATCCACGCGCCGCTGGTGGTCGGGGGCACGGACTTCGTGCCGTACCTCAGCGTGCCGGGCGCCGAACGCGGGCTGTCGCTGATGTCGGCCTCGAAGGCGTGGAACCTGGCCGGGCTCAAGGCCGCCCTCGCGATCGCCGGGCCCGGGGCCGGTGCCGACCTGGCCCGGATGCCCGAGGAGGTCGGGCACGGCCCGAGCCACGTCGGCGTCATCGCCCACACCGCCGCCCTGCGCGACGGCGTCGCCTGGCTGGACGCCCTGCTGTCCGGCCTGGACGCCAACCGGCGGCTGCTCGCCGATCTGCTGGCCGAGCACCTGCCCGAGATCCGCTACCGCCCGGGCGACGCCACCTACCTCGCCTGGCTCGACTGCCGCGCGCTCGGCCTCGGCGACGACCCGGCGGCCGCCTTCCTGCACCGCGGCCGCGTGGCCCTCAACTCCGGCCTTCCCTTCGGCACGGGCGGCGCCGGGCACGTCCGCCTCAACCTGGCGACCTCGCCGGAGGTGATCGGGGAGGCGGTGCGGCGTATGGCCGCCGCGCCGCACTGAAACCCGGGGGCACGCCGCGCGGGACGCGCTCGTACACTGCCCGCCATGGACGACAGTGCGCTGGACGAACTGGGCGCGGGCAAGTACCTGCTGATCACCAGCTACCGCAGAAACGGTACGCCGGTCGCCACCCCGGTCTGGGTGGTGCGCGACGGGATCGCGCTCGGCGCCTGGACGCCGGCCGACTCCTGGAAGGTGAAGCGGATCCGCAACCGCGCCGACGTCCTGGTCGGCCCCTGCGACCTGCGCGGCAATCCCACCGGCGAGCAGGTGCCCGCGACGGCGGAGATCTGCGACCCGGCCACCACCGCCCGCTACCGGCAGCTCATCGCCCGCAAGTACGGCCTCACCGGCCGGCTCACCCTGCTCGGCAGCCGGCTGCGCCGGGGCCTGGACGGCACCGTGGGCATCCGCGTCACCCTCACGCGCTGACCACAGTTTCAGCAAGCGCTTTCGGCGCCGGGGAGTGGACGGCCCGTCCCCGGGACAGACCACCTGTCATGAGTCGAACTCCCGTCCTGCGCGCAGCCGTCGTCGGCACCGGCCACCGGGCCCAGCTCTTCACCCGGGGCCTCGCCGAACGCCCCGGCCACCTCGTGGCCGCGCTGTGCGACCCCAGCCCGACCCGGATGGCCTTCCACAACCGGCTGCTGACCGAGACCGGCGCGCCGGCCGCCACCCCGTGGGAGCCCGACCGCTTCACCGACCTGCTCGCCGAGGAGGACATCGACGAGGTCGTCGTCACCACCGTCGACGCCGAGCACGACCGCTACATCGTCCCGGCCCTGAAAGCGGGCTGCCGGGTCGTCACCGAGAAACCGATGACCGTCGACGCCGAGCGCTGCGCCCGCATCCTCGACACCGTCCGCGAGACCGGCAACCGTCTGACCGTCGCCTTCAACTACCGCTTCAACCCCGTGCACGAGAAGGTCCGCGCCCTGCTCGCCGAGGGCGCGATCGGCGAGGTGCTGTCGGTCCACTTCGAGTGGCTGCTCGACGTACGGCACGGCGCCGACTACTTCCGCCGCTGGCACCGCGAGAAACGCCACAGCGGCGGCCTGATGGTGCACAAGTCCTCGCACCACTTCGACCTGGTGAACTGGTGGCTCGCCGACGAGCCCCGGGAGGCCTTCGGCTACGGGCGGCTCGGCTTCTACGGCCGCGAGGCGGGGGAGCGGCACGGACTGCGCCGGGACTACGACCGCGCCCACGGCGCCGACCGGGCCGCGGACGACCCCTTCGCCCTGGACCTCGCGGCCAACGACACCCTGCGCGCCCTCTACCTGGACGCCGAGCGCGACGACGGCTACCTGCGCGACCGGAACGTCTTCGACGGGCCGATCACCATCGAGGACGACATGTCCGTCCTCGTGCGCTACGCGCGGGGCGCGACGATGACGTACCACCTGACCGCCTACTCCCCGTGGGAGGGCTACCGGGTGATGTTCAACGGCAGCGCGGGCCGGCTGGAACTGGAGGTCGAGGAGAGCCGCTGGCAGCCGCCCCTGACCCGGGTCACCTCGGCCGCGGGTGCCGTGCACGGGGACACGGCGGCGGAGCACGCGGGCGGCGCCCGCCTCACCCTGCGCCCGTTGTGGCGGCCCCCGGTGGACGTGCCGCTCGCGGTCGCCCACGAGGCGCACGGCGGCGGCGACCCGCGCATGCTCGACGCGCTGTTCGGACCCGTCGGCCCCACCCGCGCCCCGGACACCGCGGCGGCGGCCCATCCGACGGCCACCGAACGCGACGGGGCACTCGCCCTGGCGGTCGGTCTCGCGGCCAACCGGAGCTTCGAGACGGGACGGCCCGTGCGCACCGGCGAACTGCTCCCCGGGATCCGGTGACCGGACCGCCCGTCAGGTCCAGGCCCGGTACGGCTCGTCGATCAACTGGAAGACCGGCTCACCCCGTACCGGGTCCTTGGCGGTCGACAGCCGCACCCGGTCCCCGCTGTGGATGCCGATGGGCGGGCCCATGACCCGGCCGCGTACGACGAAGCCCTCGGCCATCTCGATCAGGGACACGTTGCGGGCCGCCGGGGTGTTGCGGTGCACCACCGTGGAGTGGCGGACGGTGCCCACGCCCTCGCTGCGCTCCGTCCGCAGGTCGCTGCCGCGGCAGACGGGACAGAGCACCCGGTGGTACATGGCGGTGCCGCACCAGGTGCAGCGCTGGAAGAGGATGGCCTCCGTGGCCGGGCCCCTCGGGTCGAGCAGACCCGTCGGGGAGCCGGCTGCCTGCTGAGCGACGCTTCCTGAGTGGTGGTACACGCTGTCAACTCCCTGCACTCGGCCGGAATCCCGTGTGCACGGTCGCCCGCGCACAGGTGTGCCCGGTTCGCCGTGCCACCGCGCACGCAGCACAGAGTATGGCACTCAGTGCCACTCGTAAAGGCACTCCGTTCCCTCAATGTGCGGACCCTCAGCCCCGCCCCAGCGTCGACTCGATCTCCTGCACGACCCGCCACAAGGGCGCGTCACGCCGGGACACGACGACCACCACGTCCTCCGGCTGCTCCCCGGCAGGAGGCACCGGCGTGCCGCCGAACGCGGACTGCACGTACGCCAGCGCGTGGTCCACCGTGGCGCTCGCGTCGTCCTGCCCGTCCGAACGCAGCCAGGAGCGCAGCGCGTTGTTGTGCGCCGCGACCACCGCCGCCGCGATCACATCGGCCTGGAGGGTGCCGTCCCGGCGGGCCGCGAAACGCCGGCGCAGATACTCGGCCAGGGCGCGCTCGTAGCGCCACACGACCGACAGTTCGTAGGCGCGCAGGCCCGGGACCTGCTTGGTGAGGCGGTAGCGCTGCACGGAGAACGTCGGGTTCTCGGCGTACATCCGCAGTACCAGCCGGGCCGCGTCGCAGACCCGCCGCACGGGTTCCTCGTCGCCGCCGCCCGCCGCGAGGAAGGCCGTCATGTCGGCCAGGCACCGTTCGTGGTCCGGGAAGACCACGTCCTCCTTGGACGGGAAGTAGCGGAAGAACGAGCGCCGTCCGACCCCGGCCAGCGTCACGATGTCGTCGATGGTGGTCTGCTCGTAACCCCGCTCGAGGAACAGCTGGAAGGCCGCCGCCACCAGGGCGTCCCGCATGGGCGGCTTTCCGGTCCCGGGGTCGGCTTTCTCGGAGCTCATGAGCGGGAACGTAGCACCCGGAAGGGTACGCATGGCACTCAGTGCACTCTCCGGGAGGAACCGAGTTCCCTCTGAACTCCTGGCCCGGCAGCCGCGTATCTAGCGGCAGGACGATCCCCGAAGACGGGCGCCCCCGAGCCCGGACGGAAGGAGAGCAGCGTGTCGACACCGTCCGAGCCCCGGCAGCCGCACGACGGACCGGCCCTCGAACCCATCCGCGTGCTGCGGCCTCGCCGCACCGACGCACTCGCGGAACTGATGCGGGAGTACCGCGAGGAGATCGGCTCGGCCCCGGGCGGCAACGAGTCCCGCGGCTACGAGCCCCGCAGCTACGGGACTCGCGGCTACGAGTCCGTCGCGTTGCCCCGGCCGCCGGCCGGCTCCGAGGACCTGACGCAGGAAATCCCGCCCCTCAGCCGCGAGAGCGGCTACGGCCGTGCCGGGCCCGGACCAGGGCTGCGCCGCGCGGCCGTCGCGGTGGCCGTCGTCGCGGCCGCGGTGATCGGCTTCGGCGGCGCCGCCCTCCTGCTGCCCGGCAAGAACACCGGCGACAAGGCGACGGCGCCCGCTCCCCGCCCCACCGCGTCCGCCTCCGCCGCTGCCCCCACACCCACACCCACCCCGCCCGCCGCCGACCCCGACGGCCCGGGCACCCTCCGAGAGGGAGCAACCGGCCCCGAGGTGACCGAACTACAGGAACGCCTCCTGCGCATCCCGGACGTCTACCGGGACGGCTCCACCAGCGGCCGTTACGACCCCACACTGACCGCGGCGGTCGCCCGCTTCCAACTCTGGTACGGCATCCGCGGCGACGAAACCGGCGTCTACGGCAACGACACCCGCCTCGCCCTGGAGTCCCGCACGGCACCGGTGGCCGACTGACTCGCCCCTGCCCGCGGGGCGGCATCGCAGGCAGCGGGGCATTCCCGCGGTCTGCACGGGCGCCGGAGACCCCGGGCGTCGGCCGGCACCGGTGGCTGGCTGACCTGCCTTGCCCGCCGGGCGGCATCGTCGGCAGCGGGGCAATCCCCAGGCCGGCACGAGCGCCGGACACCCCGGACGCCGGACGGCACGCACGTGGCCGGCACCGGCGCCGGCCTGGTCGTCGCGCGGCCCGGGCCTCGCGCGGCCGGGCGCCGGGCCGCCGGGGCGTGGGCCGGCCAGGCGCCCGGGCCGTACCGTCCGCCGAACGGCACCGTCCCGCCGGTAGACACACCCGTCGGCTCGGCGGCGTTGTCCGGCTGGTCCGGGCGTCGTGCGGCGTGGGTGGCCGGGGGGCTGGTCGTGGGGTGGCCTGATGCTGGGCTGTGCCGACTCGCCGGCCGGCACCCGTCGGCCTCACGGCGCCGCTCGCCCAGCCCGGATGCCGCCCAGCCCTGATGCCGCCCAGCCCGGATGCCGCCCAGCCCGGATGCCGCCCAGCCCTGATGCCGCCCAGCCCTGATGCCGCCCAGCCCTGACGGCCGCCGGCCCGGGCGCCGGACCCCCAGTCGGGGGCCGGTCCGAAACCGGGCGGCAGCGATCGCCCGGCGGCATCGGCCCCTCGTACGCACCCGTCGGACCGGCGGCGTCGTCCCGCAGCCGGCGTCGGCCCCGGGGCATCGCACCCCGGGATGGCACCCACCCACCCGACATGGTGAGGTGATGCCGAGACGGCAGAGGACGCGAGGGCGAGGGAGTGGTGTGAGCATGGCGGGCATGGACGCGTTCATCGGGCGGCTGGACCCCGAGATGTGCGTGGTCACGGCCGTCGCGGGCGGTGAACGGGCGGGGTGCCTGGTCGGATTCGCCTCGCAGTGCTCGATGCGGCCCGTGCGGTTCGTGGTGTGGCTGTCCGAGGTGAACCACACCTTCCGGGTGGCTCGGGACGCCGAGGTGCTCGCCGTGCACCTGCTCGCGCGTGAACAGCACGGCCTCGCCGAGCTGTTCGGCGGGCGGACCGGAGACCGGACGGACAAGTTCGAGGGGCTCCGGCTGCGAGAGGCGTACGGCGGGGCCGTCGTGCTGGAGGACGTGCCGGCCTGGTTCGTCGGCCGGATCGTGACGCGCGCGGGCGGCGGCGACCACATCGGCTTCGTCCTCGACCCTGTCGAGTGGGGCGGACACGAGGCGTACGACGGGCCGCTGCTGCGCCTCTCCGGCGCCCTCACCATCGACCCAGGTCACCCGGTCGACTGAGCCGGCCCCCGGTGGGTCGAACACCGGGCAACGTCCGGGAAAAGAAGCGGGACGCCGGGCCCGCCGGGCGTCATCCTGAGCCGGGGCGACGAGGCACGAGGCGCCCCGCCCGCCGACAGAAGGCCACGCCCATGAACGGCTCCCGCATCCCGGGCCTGGTGCTGCCCAGCCTGTTCCTGCTGGCCCTGGTCGTGGGCCTGTGGTGGTACTGGCGGCACCGCGGCGACTCGTGAACGGCGAACGGGCCGTCCCCTACACCTCTCGCATCCTCGGAACCCGGACGTCGACGACGCACACGTCGTCCCGCCGCTCGTCCGGCAGCATCCGCGCCAGCAGCTGCCCCAGTGATCCCGGCCCCTCGGCGCGCGGGGCGGCCACCGCGTCGGCGAGGCGTTCCAGACCCCGGTCGATGCTCTCCGGGGGGTGCTCGACCAGGCCGTCGGTGAACAGGACGAGCCGGTCGCCCGGGGCGAGACGGCACTCCGCCTCCTCGAAGACCGGCGTCGAGGTCGCGCCCAGCAGCATGCCCTTGGGGCGGTCCAGGTACCGCACCTCGCCGTCCCTGAGCAGCAGCGGCGGGGGATGCCCCGCCTGGGCCCAGACCAGCCGGCGCTGCCGGTGTTCGTACCGGGCCAGCACCATCGTGGCCGTCGCGTGGGAGTCCCGGGAGTGCAGCAGCAGCGTGTTCAGCCGGGCCAGCGCGCCGGTCAGCGACGAACCCGTGATGACCATGCCCTTCGCGGTGAAGCGGAGCTGTGCCATCGTGGCGACGGCGTCGACACCGTGCCCGGCGACATCGCCGACCACCAGCAGCGCGTCCCCGTCGGGCAGTTCCACGGCGCTGAACCAGTCACCGCCGACGTGCACCCCCGACTGGGCGGGCAGATAGGCGACCTCGACGCGCAGTCCCGCCAGGTGCACCGGCCGGTTGGCCAGCGGCAGCAGCGCCTGCTGGAGCCGGGACGCCAGGGTCCGCTCGGCCTGGAGCACGTCGTGCTGCGTGAGGATCGCCTGCTCGCTCTCGACCAGGGCCAGCTCCGCCCGCCGCCGGGCGGTCATGTCCTGGACGACACCGTGCACCTCGACAGGCGTGCCGTGCATGTCGGCCACGGCCTCGGCCACGAGACGCAGATGCCGGATACCGCCGCTCGTTCTGACCCGGAACGGCAGGTCGAACGCCTGCCCCTCCTGGACGAGCGCCCGCACGGCGCGGGTCAGCGCGGGCGCGTCCTCGGGCAGCGCGAGCTCCGGCACCGCGGTGAGGCCCACCGGGCCGTGCGCGGGGTCCCGGCTGAAGATGGCGAACACCTGGGTCGACCAGGAGGCCTCCCGGGTCGCCAGGTTCCAGTTCGCCCAGCCGAGGTTGCCCAGCCGCTGGAGGTCCGCCAGCCGCTGCTCCTGCCGGTCGGAGGAACCGTGCCGGATCCAGCTGACGACCAGCGCGTCGTCCAGCCGAGCCACCCGCGCCGAGTACGTGGACAGCGCAGCGATACCCGCCGCGACCTCCTCGTGCGCGAACGGCTCACTCTCGTACGGCTCCCCGGTGGTCAGTGTGCGCAGACAGCCCTGCCACAGCGGCTCCTCCGTCAGGGCCGGCCGGAATTCCAGCAGCCGCCGCCCCGCCAGCTCTTCACCGGCGCGGCCCAGCAGGTCACCCGCCCGGGCGGTCGCGGCCTCCACCCGGAAGTCCTCGGGCTCGCCCGACGCGCCCCTCAGCGGGGTGAGCAGCATCGCCGCGATCGGCAGCGCGTCGAACAGGGCCTGCACCGCGTCCGTGGCGGCGTCGCCGACTCGCTCGGGCGGTGCGTCGAAGGCGCGCAGCCGGCCGGCGCACAGCTCGGTGACGCCCCGCAGATGGGCCTGGTCGCGGGCCGTGAACGACCCGGCTCGGCCGCGCAGCACGCCGATGCAGACGTGGGCCGGGCCCGCGGCGGGCACGGGCAGCCAGACGCGCGACCGCCACCGCTCGGGCGGGTCACCGATCAGCAGTTCCCGCCGCTCATGCGTGGCGACGTCCTCCAGCCAGCACGGTTCGCCCGTCCGCAGCGCGTCCAGCGCCGCGATGCCGCTCAGCGGCGGCACCTGGCTCCACTGGGCGGCGAGCTGGTCGTCGATGCCGGCGTGCCCGATCAGTTCGAGTCCGCCGTCGGGCCTGCGGGCGTAGATCATGATGGCGTCGGCCGCCATGTCGTGCGCGAGATGCTCCAGCAGACACCGGGCGAGGTCGTGCGGTGTCATCACCCGAACGAGGGCCTGCCCGAGGCGGGCGAGGGCGAGGGCGACATCGTCCGGCGCGGCCGTCTCCGGCAGGACGTCGGAGCCGAAGCCGGGGGTGTCGATGCCGACGGGCTCGGCCGCCTCGCCCGGGCCGGGTGCCGTGGGCGCCAGGGATCCCAGCGTGATCCAGCACTCCTCCAGGAGGGTGTGGCGCGCCGCCTTGGCCCGCTGGAGCAACCGCTCGTCCGCCGCGTCCGCGGAACACCCGGTCAGCGCCATCACCGCGCCCTTGGCCCGTTCCACGACAGCCGACATCGCCGCCTGGTCGCGCAGCCGGTCCAGCTCGGCGCGCTGCCGGGCGACGATCCTGGCCAGTTCGACCAGGTCCGGTGCGGCACCGGGCTCCGCCGGCGTCACGGGCTCGCTCGTCACGCGTTGAGCATCGCACACCCGCGCCGGTTCGAAGACGGCCTTGTGGAACGGACTGCTCCCGTATCCCGACGGCCACACCGGTCACACCAGCCTCAAGCCGTCAGTGGCCGTCGCGCTGATACAGCCACAGCCGCAGCAGCCGGCTGAGCCTCGGCATGACGAGATACGTCAGCACCGGCAGCAGCACCAGCGGGAACACGGCGGCCCGCAGCGGCAGCGGCCAGCCGGTGGTGTGCGGCGTCACCAGCCACTGGATGAGCAGGGTGAACGGATAGGCGCCGAGGAACGTCGTGAGGACCATCTTCCACCGGGGCGGGGCCTGCACGGTGGTGCCGGGCAGGCTGAACCACGTCTCCATACCGGTCGTCGACTGGCGTTCACTGCTGACCTCGGTGGCGATGTCATCGATCCGTCGGTGCCAGTGCGCGCGCTCCTCGGACTCCAGCCAGGCGGCGAGCCGGTGCTGGTCGGACCAGCGCAGCACCGCGTGGTAGCGGTGACCGTCCTCCGGCGTGAGCCAGGAGACGCCCTCGTTGCCCGGGAACTGTCTGGCGCAGCGGGTGATGCCGTGCGTCCACTCCTCGAACTGCTGCTCCCGGCCGGGACGCACCTGCCAGGTAAGAACCGTGGTCACCGGCTCACGCCGGACTTCGGTGGTGCTCATTCCGTCACGTGTGCCACGCACACCGCGGGTCATGCCCCACGAGTCACGGCTGGCGGTTGGCCTCCACCAGAGCCTGGGTGACCGCCCGGACGCTGCGCGCGATGTGCTGCAACTGCATGACCTCGGCCGCGTACAGCTTGATCGTGTGCTCGATGACGCCCTCGTGCAGACCGAGTCCGGGCAGGTCGGCGCGGGCGGTCTGGAGGGCGGTGCGGGCGACCCTGATCTCCTGCTGCACCTGGATCTGGGCGTGCCGGGCGAGCAGGACGGGGTGGCGGATGAACACGGGGTAGCCGGCGTAGCGCGCGGGCACCAGCTCACGCAGCCACTTGGCCGCCGAGCGCTCCCAGTCGTAGCTCCCGGGGGTCTTGACCTGGCAGGGCCAGTCCGGGCTGATGCGCGTGGACGTCAGGGGCATGATCATCGCTTCCGGGTGTGCGGCGTCGTGAGGGTGGACGACGGGTCGGGGTGGCCCCGGCCTAGGGGATGACCGGGGCCGCCACGGACACCCGGGACGCCGAAGCGGGTAGGAGCCGGCCCCTCGGGTGCGGAACGGATCCGGAACGGCCGGGTCGCGATCCGTGAGCAGTATTTATATATGCCATCCGGTTTTCAAGACGCATGAAAACATTCATGCGCGCTTTGTTGTGGAGGGTCCCCATGTGAGGAGCTGAGGCATGGCCCGGTGCGTGCCGCTCAGTCCCGGAGGAAGAAGTGATGCTGGTCGGCGACCTGTTCGTACTCCTCGAGCCGGGCCTGCGTCCGTTCCGGATCCGCGTCCGTCATGGCCTGGAGCAGCGCCGAGCACATCACGCCCGGGGCGGCGTAGGAGTCGAAGACCAGGCGCGATCCGGTCCCGAGGGCGAAGGTGACGTCGGCCTCGTCCGCGAGCGGCCCGAGAGCCAGGTCGGTGATCAGGGCGACCTTGAGCCCGGCGCCCCGCGCGACCCGGACCGCCGTCAGTGTCTCCTGGGCGTGCCGCGGCATGGAGAACGCCAGCACCCAGGTGCCGCCCGCCTCGCGCGACTGGAGCAGCGCGTCGTAGGCGACGCTCCCGCCCCGCGTCACGAGCCGCACGTCCGGGTGGATCCGGCGGGCGGCGTAGGCGAAGTACTCGGCCAGCGAGACGGAGATGCGCAGGCCGAGGACCGTCAGCGGGGTCGAGGACGCCAGCTTGCGGCCGATGTCGATCACCAGGTTCGGGTCGGCGAGGTCCCGCCGCAGGTTCTCCAGGTTCTCGATCTCGGCGTCGACCGCCGCCTGTAGCTCGTTGCCCCGGTTCTCCTCGGCCGGGCCGCCGCCCGCGAGGGTGCCGAGCGCGATGGCCTGGAGCTTCTCCCGCAGCGCCGGGTAGCCGCTGAAGCCGACCGCCGAGGCGAACCGCGTCACCGAGGGCTGGCTCACGCCGACCCGGTCCGCGAGATCCGTGATGGAAAGGAACGCCGCCTCGGTGATGTTCTCGATCAGGTACTGGGCGATACGCCGCTGGCCCGGGGACAGCCGGGGCCGGTCGAAGAGCGCCCTGAGCTGGGCGGAGGGGGAGACCTCCGCTTCGGGTGCGGCCTTCCCCGAGGTGATCGCGGATGCCTGTGCGCGTGCCTGCTGCGACGATGGCACCGGTGCGCCTCCTTCGTCTCCCGCGGACGTTCAACATAGCTCACGCCCCCTGGTGACCAGGGCTTCTTCACCCGGCACATGAGGTGCCCGGCAGATGGATACCCGGGCGCCGGGCGGGAACCCGCCGCGGCAGAAGATCCCGACACGAGGCAGGAGGAGCCATCGTCATGACCGTCCCCGAGGAGAACCGGCCGAAGACGCAGACCACGGACGAGGTCCTGGAACACCAGGACGAGCACCAGACCCGGCCGCCGGGCGCGAGCGGTCGCACGATGCGCGAGGCCCTGGAGGAGGCCGAGGTACGGCCCGACGACTACGACGAGCATTAGCACACCCCCGGCCACCCCTAACCGAACCGACGACGCTTCCGGCAGGTGAGACCGCATGGGCGCACTGAGTGCGCTGGAAGAGACACTGGAGAACCGATGGGAGGCCCTGTGGGCGCGGGTCCTCGACAAGGAGCCGGTCGAGGTCCTCGACGCCCTGCGACACGCGTGCGACGACAACGCCGTGGTGTGCCGGGCGGACCGGATCATGGTCCCCAACGCCTACGACGTAGAACTCTCCGACGAGGTGCACGACCAGCTGACGCGCCACGGCACCAACGTGGGACAGGCCCTGACCGACAGCCTGATCCGCCACGCGGAACGCAAGGGCTACGAGTTCGCGGGCCCGCTCGCGGTGCACGTCGCGAGGTGTCCCGACGTGCCCAACGGGCGCTATCGCGTGGCCAGTCGCGTCATGCAGCACGTGAGCACGGACGGCTTCTTCCACGCGGCCCACTGAAGGGCCATCGAGCGCTCAACGGCGATAGATCGTGATCGAGTGCCCGACATCGTCGACCGGGCGGCTGCCGCCGATCAACTCGGCCAGCCGCCCGGTCGCTTTCGCGGCCGTGGGACGGCGGGAGCGATCCGGAGGTCCCTCATGGACCCACTCTGCATCAGCCCCCGCCGCCCGGGGCGTCACCGCTTCACGAGTCGCATCGACAGACCGTCAGCCGTGTGAACGGGCACGGCCCGCAGCGTCGTCGAGTCCAGCTCGACACGGTCGAACCGGCCGCGCAGCGCCGGAGCCGACAGGACCGGGACGGTCGTCCCCGCGACCGGCGGCCGCTCGGCGTCGAGCCGCAGCGACAGCACGCTGCCCGGGCCCAGCAGCACGCGCCGGCTCACCGTGAGTGCCGGGCCGTGGTTCCCGCGCAGCGTCAGCTCCAGCGTCGACTCGCCCTCCTGGACGTACGAGCCGCGCACCCGCAGGACCTTCTCCGCGCGCAGCGTGCCGCCGGTGACCCGGACGTCGCCCTGTCCCAGGGCGTTCGGCGAGGCGGCGACCAGTGTGCCGTCCTCCATCACGGTCCCGCCGTGGTACCGGTTGTGGCCGGTCAGCGTGAGCGTGCCCGTGCCGCGCTTGGTCAGTCCGCCGTCGCCCTCGATGTCGTTGCGCCAGACGTCGGCCGCGTGGAAGCCCCCGGCCGCCGCGTCCAGCGTCACCGTGACGTCGCTGTCGAAGGCGCCGTATCCGTCCGCCGCCGCGAACAGGTTCAGCCGGCCCCACTGCTCCAAGCCGTCCAGCAGGACGTACCCGGAGGGCAGCGCGGTCGTGCGCAGCACCTCGCGGCGCTGGGCCGCGCTCAGGTACGGCAGCCGCGTCTCCAACAGGACCTCCGCGCCCTTCGGCACGGTGAGCGGGTCCTTGCGGCCGCGGCGGGGCAGGACGTACGTCGACCTGCGCTCGACCGACCGGGCGTTGGCCTCGCGGTCGGCGTAGGTGTCATCGGAGTCCGAGTGGGCGTAGGCGTACAGCGTGTCCGCCGTCGTGCCGGTCTTCTGCGTGAAGTAGGCGAGGGCCTGGGCGCGCGCGGCCGCCTTGAGTTCGGTGTTCGCCGGGTCGGCCAGTGTCGCCGCGGTCAGGGCGGTCGCCATGATGCGGCCGCCGATGACGTCGACGGTGGAGTGCATGCCCGACATGATCCGGGTGTGGCTGAGCTCGAACGCCCGCGTCACCAGCTCCTGGAAACGCTCGGGCACCGCGTACGCGAAGGCCAGACCGGCCAGATGGAAGGCGTTGGTGTGGCCACTGGGGAAACCGCCGTCCTCCTCCGGGGTTTCGGAGCGCTGCCGCAGCAGCTGCGGGGCCACGATCACGTCCGAGTCGTACACCGGGTAACCGAGGGCGTCCTTCTTCCCGGTGTCCACGACTTCGCTGTCCTCGTTCATCCGCCACGGACGCGGGTACTGGAAGGCGAACTTGGCAGGGTTGCCCGAGGCGAACGGCCCGCGCACGGTGTCCACCAGTTTGGCGACCTTGCCGAGCTCCGACTCGTAGGAGCCCGCGCCGAGCGCGGATCCGGCCGGGGCGTCGGCAGGCAGGGTGTCGCTGATCTTCCCCGGGGGCGTGCCGTCCGGGGCGCCGGTGATCGACGTGACCGCCTTGGCGCCGGACTTGTACAGCCCGGCGAGCGGACCCAGTCCGCCGATCATGGCGTAGCTCTGGTGCTGACGGTCGTAAAGGAAGGCCTCCTTCGCCTGCGCCTCGGTGCGCGATGTCGTGACCCAAGCGCAGTAGCGCATGTTGGCGCGCAGCACCTCGCGGTCCAGGACCCGGCCGGTGTCCCAGGCGTCGCCGGTCTTCCACACCTGGGACATGCCGCCCAGGATCCGGAGGACCGCGTTGGTCTCGGGGGTCTGGTTCGTCAGGACATTCGACTTGTAGTCGTCGACGAACGCCGCGGGGCCCGTGGCGGCCTTCGCGTCGGCGGCGGCGAGCCACGTGGCGAAGGCGGGCGCGGCCAGCAGACCGGCCGAGGCGCCCAGGGACGTCCTGAGGAAGCCCCGCCGGTTGACGGACGCGGTGGCGATGGGCCCGGCTGGTGACGGCATGCGTGTGCCTCTCTCGAGTTCTGCGACGGGAGTCTGCGCCGGAGTTCCGAGGCGCGGTTTTCGGCCGTTCGGCCGGGGGGACGAGCGAAGATCTACGGCCGTGCCGTGACCCTTCGGAGAGGGATCGGCCACGAGCCGGTGTCCGGAACTTGAACGGGGTCCGCCCGGCTCACAGCAGCGAACGGGCCAGCGCCACCGCGCCCTCGACCGGCGGCACGCGCAGCCGCTGGGGGCGGGCCGCGGGCAGGGACTCGGCGAGCGCGGAGGTGAACGCCTCGTACAGCGCGGGCTGGGCGAGCACCGTGCCGCCCGCCACCACCACGTCGTCCACCGCGACCCCGCGCCCGGCGAGCCGTACGACCAGCGAGGCCAGCGCCCGGCCGCCGTCGGCGATCACGGCCCGGGCGAGCGGTGAGCCCGCCTCGGCGGCGGCGAACACCACGGGGGAGTGCCGGCCCCATTCGCCGGAGACGTCCGTGGCGGCCTCCAGCGCGGCGCCCAGCGCGGGCACCTCGGCAACGCCGAAGGCCTCGACCAGACCGGTCGCGAGTGCGTCCGGAACCTCGCCGCGGTCGTGCGCCGCCCAGACGGCCCGCGCGGCCTCGCGGACGAGTCCGGCCGCGCCGCCCTCGTCGCCCAGCACCGCACCCCAGCCGCCGACCTGGACCGGACCGCCGTCGGGCAGCCGCCCCACCGCGACCGAACCGGTACCGGCGACCAGACCGACGCCCTTGTCCAGCCCGGCGGCGGGAACGAGCAGTTCGGCGTCGCCCACGACCAGCGCGGGCACCCCGAGCCGCTCCTGAAGTTCGGCCCGGATGGCTTCGCACTGGCGCGGTGTCTCGCAGGCGTGACCGCCCACGGCGACGGCGGACGGGCGTGCGTCCGCCGGCAGGGCGTCACGGATCAGTGCGGCCAGCCGGCCGGCCGCGGCCCCGGGGTCGTGCGGCCGCCAGCCCGCACTGCCGCTGACACGGTCGACGACGTTCTCGCCGCCCGCGAGGGCACGCAGATGCGTCTTGGTGCCGCCCACGTCGATGCCGACCACGTAAGGCGTGGAGTCCTGCACGGGTCCTCTTTCGTCGTTGCGCGGTCACGGCGACGGCAGGCGAACCGTGCGTCGGACCACGCCAGTTGAAGAGGTAGGGAAGCCCCGGGACGGGCTTCTGCGGGCCACGGCAGGCGAGTACCGTGAAGTTCGTTAGGAAGTTAACTAACGAAGTAGGGTGCGCGTCAAGAGGCACGGAATCCCGATGCCGCGCGACCTTTGCCGCCGCTCTGCACGGCCGCAGCACGACCTGGGGAGACCATGCACCTGAGTGAGAGTGCCCGTGTGGTGTTCGACGTACTGGCCGGGACGGGCACGGCCACCCGCCCCCAGCTGGCGGCCGGCGCCGGCCTGTCCAAGCCGACCGTCTCCTCCGCCGTGGCCGAACTGGAGGCGGTCGAGCTCGCCGCCCACTCCGGCAGGGCCTCCGGGGGCACCGGCCGCAGTGCCGCGATCTACCGTCTGGGCCCGGCCGCCGGCGCGGTGCTCGCGGTCGATCTGGGGCCCGCCGTGACCCGGGTGCGCGGCTGCGCCCTGGACGGCACGCTGCTCGCCGAGGGCGCCGGGTCCAGGCCAAAGGCCGCCGACACGGTCCGCAAGGTCCTCGACGCCCTGCCCGCCGGGGCCCCGCTGCGGGCCGTCGTGGTCGCCGTCGGTGACGTCCCCATACGGGACCGCGCCGGGGAGCGCCCCGCGACCGCCAAGGCCGGACCCGTCTTCGACGCCATGGCCGTCGCCCTGCCCGAGGGCGTCCCCGTCCACCTGGAGAACAACGTCAACTGCGCCGCCCTCGCCGAGCTCCACGAGGGCGCCGCCGTCGGCCGCGACACCTTCGGCTACCTGCGCATCGGCGTCGGCATCGGCCTCGCCGTCGTCATCGGCGGCCGGGTGCTGCGCGGTGCGAACGGCGCCGCCGGTGAGGTGGCCCGGCTGCCCTACCCCTGGGACGACGACCGCGCCCCGCGCCACGAGGCCCTGGAGCAGCGCATGGGCTCGCGCACCCTGCTGCGCCGTGCGGCCGAGGCCTGGCAGGACGGCGACGGGCCCCGCCCGCGCACCGCCGAGCGGCTCCTCGCCCTGGCCGGGCAGGGGCATGCCACAGCCGGTGCCGTGGTCGCCTCGCACGCCGCCGACGTGGGCCGGCTCGCCGCCGCCGTCGCCGCCGTACTGGACCCCGGGCTGATCGTGCTGGGCGGCGGCACCGGCGCGGATCCGCAGCTCCTGCCCGGGGTACGGGCCGAGCTGGCCCGGCTGAGCTGGCCCACCGAGGTGGTCAGCAGTGTCGTGGGCGACACCGGCACGGTGGCGGGCGCCAGCAGGCTCGCGGTCGCCCATGGAATTCAAACCGTGACCGGAGCTGTGCGGGCGAAGCATTGACGGCCGCGCCATCGGTCTGCCAATGTCCGGACAAGCGCTTTCTGAGTCGGCCGGGACGCCGACTCCGGGTGAGCCTCCCGCCCGTACGCGAAGTACGGCAGCCGCACGAGGGCGTGCTTGTGCGACATCGGCCGTCATGGCCGGGGACCCCACCCGTCAAGGCGACGCGGCCGGGCGAGGCCGTGCCCCCGGAAAGCGAAACTTTCCCGCAAAATGCACCCGTGCCGCCTCGGCTGGCGCCGTGCTTCTTCCGCTACGACGAAAAGGGATTGAAGATGACCAGTCTGGGTGTGCGGCGCTCTCGCCGGCTCGGCCGCGGCGGCATACGCCGCGTTGTTCCCCTCGCTGCCGTGGCCACGGCAGGTGCCCTTCTGCTCTCCGCCTGCGGCGGGTCGGAATCCGGCTCGGGCGGGACCTCCAAGTCGCTGACGTTCTGGATCTCCACGGTTCCGGGACAGGACGCGGGCTGGAAGAAGATGGTGGCGCAGTACAAGAAGGAAACCGGCGTCAAGGTCAACCTCGTCAACATTCCCTACGACGGCTACGACGCGAAGCTGCGCAACGCCGCGCAGGCGAACTCCCTGCCCGACGTGGCGGCGGTGCCGAAGCTGGACCCGATCTGGGCGAACAAGCTGATCGACCTCGGCTCCATCGCCAACAACAAGAGCAACAAGATCAACAAGAACTTCATCGCCAAGGACTCGTCCGGGAAGGTGCTGTCCATCCCCTCGGACATCACCGCCTCCGGCCTGTTCATCAACGAGACGCTGTTCAAGAAGGCCGGCGTCTCCGTCCCCACCTCGCCCCAGAAGACCTGGACCTGGACCGAATTCATCAAGGCGGCGGACAAGGTCCGGGAGAAGACCGACGCCAAGTACTCCCTCACGTTCGACCAGTCGCCCTCCCGGCTCCGCGCCATGGTGTACGAGCTCGGCGGAAAGTACGTCCACGCGGACTCCTCCGGCAAGTTCTCGGTGGACGCCGCGACCAGGAAGGCCGTGAAGCGCTTCGTCGAGATGAACGACGACAAGACCATGCCGAAGTCGGTGTGGACCAGCGGCGCCGACCCGTCGGCCATGTTCCAGAGCGGTGACGTGGTCGCCTACTGGTCCGGCGTGTGGCAGGTGCCCGCCTTCGCGGAGAGCATCAAGAAGTTCGACTGGGCGAGCGTCCCGACTCCCGCCGAGCCGGTGCAGGCCAGCGACGTCAACAGCGGCGGCATGACGGTGGGCTTCAACAACAACGGCGACGCGGCCGCCGCCGCGACGAAGTTCCTGTCCTGGCTGTACGAGCCGGCCCACTACCAGGCGCTGTGCGAGGCGTCCGGGTTCCTGCCCGTCGAGACCGGCCTGAACCCGAAGTACCCCTTCAAGTCCGAGGCGGCGCAGGCGGCGTTCAAGCTGTACAACGAGTCGATCCCGCTGTACGCCCCGATCTCCGGCTACTTCAACACCGCGCAGACGAACTGGGTGCTGAAGGGCAAGAGCCTCACCGAGGACCCGACCAAGACGGAACTCGGCAAGGCGATCAACGGCCAGCAGTCGGCCGACAAGGCGCTGGACAACATCGTGGCCGGCTACAACCAGCAGGTCGGCGGCTGAGCGCAGGCCGGAAGGCCCGGGCGGCGGGGTCGAGACACCGCCGCCCGGCCTCGGGACCCACGCGATGCCGGGCTCATGGCCTGAGCCCCACAGGAACCCATTCCACCAGCACGGAGTCAGGAAGATGACCAAACGCGCCCCGGACGTGTCCGCGAGCCCGCCCAGGAGCCGCAGTAAGTACACCCTTGCGCCGCTCGTCCTCATCGCGGCCAACGTCGTGCTCTTCGCGCTGTTCTTCGTCTGGCCGGCGGTGATCGGGCTCGTCTACTCCTTCACGAACTACACGGGCGTAGGGGCGTTCCAGTTCGTCGGACTGGACAACTACCAGCACCTGTTCGGGGACTCCACCTTCTTCGACGCGCTGACCCGGACGCTGCTGTACACGGTGCTCTTCGTTCCGCTGAACTTCGTGTTCTCGCTGCTCATCGCCAACGTGCTGGTGAGCAAGCACGCCAAGGGCGTGTCCGTCGCCCGCGTCTTCTTCTTCATCCCGTGGCTGCTGTCACCCATCGTCGTGGGTGTCCTGTGGCGGTGGCTGTTCGGTGAGAACTTCGGACTGGTCAACTACCTCATCGAGAAGGTCGGCGGAAGCGCCGTGCCGTGGCAGTCGAACGCGGACCTGTCACTGATCGTGGTCGTGGTGGCGGCATCCTGGGCCTGGACGGGCTTCTCGATGCTGCTGTTCATCGCGGCGATCAAGAACGTACCGACGTCGTACTACGAGGCGGCCGCGCTCGACGGCGCCGGTCCGTGGCGCCAGTTCTTCAGCATCACCCTGCCGAGCATCGCGCCGACGTCCTTCATCGTCATCCTGCTCAACACGATCCACGGGATGAAGGAATACCCGCTGTTCGCCTCCCTCAACAACGGCGGCCCCGGCACGTCGAACAACCTGCTTGTTCAGTACATCTACCAGACCGGCTTCAAAGCGGGCCAGATCGGCTACGCGAGTGCCGCGTCGTTCGTGCTCATGCTCATCCTGATGGCCGTCGCGATCATCCAGCTGATGGTCAACCGGCGGGTGGAGAACCGATGACAACCACAGACATGCCGCGCAAGGCCGACGCCGATTCCGCACGGGCCGTCTCCAGGAAGCGGCCCCGCGGCGCGGTCGGCGGCGGGCTTCGGCGCGCGGTGCCCGCGACGACACTGCTGTGGGTCCTGGCGGCCCTCTACGGGCTGCCGGTGCTGTGGTTCGTCCTCAGCTCCTTCAAGCCGGCGGGAGACCTGTTCTCCCTTCCACTGACGCTGTTTCCGGAAGACCCCACCGTGTCGGGTTACAAGGCGGCGTGGGACAGTGCCAACTTCTCCCAGTACTTCATCAACACGGCCATCGTGTGCGTGATCGCGACGATCCTCACGGTGGGAGTCAGCTGTTGCACGGGGTACGCGCTGGCCAAGTACGACAACAAGTGGCTCAAGGTCTTCTTCGTCGGCATCCTGGCCACCACGATGCTGCCGGGCGAGGTCATGCTCGCCCCGCAGTTCCTGGTGGTCCGCGACCTCGGCCTGTACAACTCGCTCGCCGGCATCATCCTCCCGGCCGTGCTCACCGCCACCGGATGCTTCATGTTCCGTCAGTTCTTCCTGACGGTCCCCGACGAGCTCATCGAGGCCGCCCGCATCGACGGGGCGCGTGAGCTGTCGATCTTCCTGCGGATCATGGTGCCGATCTCCCGGCCCATCATGCTGACGCTCGCCATCCTGTCGTTCCAGTGGCGGTGGAACGACTACATCTGGCCGCTGCTGATGCTCAACGACCCCGAGAAGTTCACCGTGCAGATCGGCATCCAGAGCCTCGTCGGGGCGCAGAACATCAACTGGTCGGTGGTGCTCGGTGGATCGGTCATCTCCATGATCCCTTTGATCCTCGTCTTCCTGGTGTTCCAGCGTTACGTCATGAACGCCAACATCAATGCCGGACTGAAGGACTGACCTTGCCCACCCCGCTCGACCACGAGTTCGTCCGCGCGGTGGCCGGCGCCGCCGACCGGTCGGCCGCCCCGCTGGCGGCCCGCCCCGGCGAAGCACCCGCCGGTGTGACCCACCGCGCCCTGGCGCGCCGGGTGAAGACCCTGGTCGCGGCGTACCGTTCCCCGGACTCGGCGCTGCACGGCAGCGGGCAGGCCGTCGCCGCCACGATGACCCACCTCGGCGCCCTCCGGGCCGCGCAGACCACCACCGGCCTCTTCGCCGGCGGCGACAACGTGCAGTCACCGCCGGACTCCGCGTTCACCGTCAACGACGTGTGCGACGCGCACGTCCTCGCCGCGGGCGCGGGGCCGGAACTGCGCGGCGTCACGGCCGCGCTCGCCGAGATCGCCGGCGCCGCCTGCGAAAGTCTCCTGACCGGTGGGGTGCACACTCCCAACCACCGCTGGGAGCTGTGCGCGGCCCTGACCCGCCTGCATCGGTCGTTCCCCGACGACCGGCTGCTCCGCCGTGTCGAGGAGTGGCTGGCCGAGGGCGTCGACATCGACGCGGAGGGCCTGTACTCGGAACGGAGCGCCAACTACGCGGCCCACGTGACCAACCCTTCGCTGCTGCTGCTGGCCGACGTGCTCGGCCGCGGCGACCTGCTGGACGCGGTCGAACGCAATCTCGCCATGACCCTGGACCTCATCAGGCCGGACGGCACGGTGGAGACCGTCCACTCGCGACGGCAGGACCAGCACGACCCGTTCCCGCTCGCGCCCTATCTGCCGCACTACCGGCTGCTCGCGATCCGCACCGGCCGGGGCGACTTCAGCCGGGCGGCGCGGCAGGCGGCCGCCGACGGCATCGACGACCCCGGCCTGCTCGCCGAGACCCTCCTCACCCCGGAGCTGTGCCGCGTCCTGCCGGCACCGGCCGCACAGGCGCTGCCGCGCGACCGGTACCTCACCACCGCGGGCCTCGCCGTACGCGCCTCGGCCACCGCGCACACGGTGGTTTACGGCGGCTCCGACGTGCCCGAGCACCGGCGCATCCGCTCGGGCCTCGCCTGCAATCCCACCTTCCTGCGCCTGTTCGCCGGCGACGCGGTCCTCGACGCGGTCCGCCTCTCACGGGGCTTCTTCGACCTGGGCCCGTTCCGCGCCGCCGACATGCAAGGGCTCGCCGACAGCCGCTACCGGCTCACCGAAACCCTCTCGGCCGCCTACTACCAGCCGCTCCCGCCGGACCGGCGACGGGAGGACGGCGCCTACCGGATGGCGGACGAGGGACGCTTCTCGGCCGCGATGGCCTTCCCGGACCGGCCTGGGGACGAGGTCTCCCACACGACCCGCGTCGAGGTGGACCTGAGGGAGAACGGTGCTGACCTGCGGATCGACATCAGCGGACCACGGGCGCCCTGGGCCCTCGAACTGACCTTCCGGCCGGGTGGCGTGCCGGAGGGCGCCGCACCGATCGGCGACGGGCGCTGGTGCCTGACGGCCGGGCCGATGACCTACCGGGTCGGTGACGACGAGATCCGGATCGAGGCCGACGTGGAGTCAGGCGAACCGCTGGCAGGGCCCGACCGGAGCGACGTCCTGCGGTACGACCCGGGGCAGGACTACACCGTGGTGGGCGGCACCGATGCCACGACCGGGAACCGCGTCTACGTCGGTGGACATGGCCCGCACACGCTGACCGTCGCACTGCGCGCCCGCCGGGCCGCACCTGTCGTGTGATCCCTGACCCCGACGATCCACATCATGGCCACCTCAGGCATGAAGGGCTGATCCACCCGTGCACCTCCCTCACCAGCGCGGCCCGTTGCACGACCTCCCCGACACCCCGGAGGCGTACGACGCCGTCCTCGCCGACGTCACCGAGCAGGCCCTGGCCCGCATGACGCCGGAGGGCAACCTGGAACACCCCGACTGCGTCGACGACATCGGCGACACCTCGGAACAGGCGGCGTTCGCCCTGGCCCTCGACCCGCGCGGCTATGGCAACCCCGACGAGGGCTGGCGCCACCTGGTCGCCTCCTCCGCCCTGGAGGCGGAACCGGCCCCCGGCGCACCCGAGGACCTGCACGTCTTCGCGGTCCGCTACGGCCCGGGCGACGAGGAGTTCACACCGGCGTTCGAGAGCGAGGGCACGGCCCTCACGGTCCGCACCGAGGCGTTCACGGCGGTGATCGGCGAGGCGGCGGGCGACGCGAACGCCGAACCGGAGCTGACGCTGTCCTGCGGAACGGACGCCTGAGAGCAGTTCACCTACGGCCCTGCGGCGGATGCGGCGGCCAGGGCCCGAGCACGGGCAGCCCCTCCGCCGCCACCGGCGACGTGGCGGGTGTCCGGCCGGCCAGCCAGGCGGCCAGGTCGCGCACCCGCCCGGTGACCATCGTGCCGGTCCGGTCACCGACGGACCATTCCCGCAGCACGTCCTCGGCGCGTACGCCCGTGCCCGCCGGCAGCCGGCACAGCAGGAAGTCGATGGCGTGACAGGCCAGTTCCGCGGGCCAGTCCTCCGGCCGGACGCCGAGGTCCAGATCGACCATGTGAATCCAGGCCTCACGCCAGCGGGCGTAGACCGTCGCGGCGACGTCCGCGTTGCGGAACGTCACCGGACGGCCCCAGTCGGCGTCGCCGAAACGCGCCCAGACCGCCTCCAACTCGGCGTTCCGGGAAGCGAGTTCGGCACGATGACCGGCGGCACTGCGGCCCGCGCCGGCCTCAATGATCGCGTTGCGCTCGTCCACGCCCCCGTCGTAAGCGGGCACGAGCTCTCCCCGCAGGGCGTGTTCCGCGAGACGGGCGAACATCCGGGCGTTGTCGGCGAGATGGGCCAGGACATGCCCGCGCGACCAGCCGGGAAGGGCGGACGCCGCACGGACCTGCTCGTCGTCGAGCGGGCCGACGAGGCGTGCCAGCACACGGTGGGCCTCGATCACCTCGGTCACAGGAGCTCGCACGGATGTCTCTCCTACACGTCGGAGGCGGGGTTCACGACGTCCGGTGCCTGAGCGGCGAGTTCCCTGAGGGGCTCACCACTGAGCCGGCACACCTTCCACTCCTCCAGGAGTTCCACCCCGAGCGACTTGTAGAAGTCGATCGTCGGTGTGTTCCAGGCCAGGACCCACCACTCGAAGCGGTCATAGCCGTTGCTCCGGCAGGTCGCGGCGAGGGCGGCGAGGAGGGCCTTTCCGTGTCCAGCGCCGCGCGCCCGCGGCCGTACGTAGAGGTCTTCCAGGTGCATGCCGCGCGTGCCCGTCCAGGTCGAGAAGCGCGGGAACCACAGGGCGTAGCCCACGGCCTCGCCCGTCCCGTCGTCCTCGGCGATCAGCGCGTAAGCGGCCGGATGCTCACCGAACAGCGCCTCTCGCAGCTGCTCCTCGGTGGCCCGGGCCTGCTCAACGGCTCGTTCGTACGCGGCGAGTTCGCGGATCATCGCCCGGATCTCGGGGATGTCGTTCAGGGCGGCGGACCTGATCATGCGACCGATCATGCCTCATCGCGGGTGCGGCCGGGAAACGGATTGCGGGCACAGGTGAACCGCGTGAGTCCGCGTCACAACGGCAGACCGACCAGCCCCCACCCGCGCCGGCCGGCCTCCGTCACCACCACGCCCCACTCCCGCAGCAGCCCCGAGAACTCGTCGAAGTCCTCGATCCACCGCCCGGGGCACGCGGCATGCACGCCGTACTGCTCGCGCAGGCTCTCCAGCAGGGGCTCGGCTCGTGCCCAGCGGCCGGCCAGCGCGGACACGGTCGCGGGCGGGCAGGCGAGCAGCAGCCGACGGCGCCAGGGATCGGGGTCCGCGGGGAACAGGCCGGAGACGGTGTCGTCCTCGGTGCCGGTGCCGTCGTCCCGGATCAGGCCTTGCAGGAACGCGTCCAGGTGCGCGCGCTGTTCAGGCCCGGCATGCTCCCGCACGTCCTCCCAGGCCTGCCCCGCCCAGAAGTGCGGCTTGTAGGAGCCGGTGGTGCCATGGAACTCGTACCGGCCGCACCACGGCACGCCCGACGCGGCGGGCCACACCCAGCCCCGCTCGGGCTCCGCGTCCCAGTCGCATTCGTCCTCGGGCAGCGCGGCGTCTTCGAGCAACGCGTACCGCTCCTCGAACGGCGTCCTTTCGAGCCGCTCCCAGTCGACTGCCAGCACCGTGATGTCCAAGCCCATGCGGGCACCCTAGGCGCGTGATCGATGCCGGGTCATGCGCATGGTTCACGCCCGCACGCGCGGCAGCGCCGACCCCGGCACCACCAGGTCGGCCCGCCCCCGGGTCGTCGCGACCAGTTCGGCGTTGGGCTGGTCCGAGCGGGACACCCAGGCCCGAGCCTCCTCGTGCGTCTTGCCGAACTGCTCGTGCCGGACGACCAGTCGGCGGATCCGCTCCGGCTCGGGAAGTTCGCAGAACCACACCTCGTCGAGGAGAGGGCGGACACGGGACCAGGCCCCGGTGTTCAGGAGGAGGTAGTTGCCCTCGGTGATGACCAGGCGGGCCGCAGGCGGGACCGGGATCGCGCCGGCGAGCGGCTGTTCCAGAACCCGTTCGAAGGCGGGGGCGTAGACGATGTCGCCGGCGTGCGTCTCCTCGCGCAGGCGCGCCAGCAGGGCCGCGTAACCGGCCGCGTCGAAGGTGTCGGGCGCGCCCTTGCGGTCGCGCAGGCCGAGGCGCTCCAGTTCGGCGTCGGCCAGGTGGAAGCCGTCCATGGGGACATGCGCGACCCAGGGGGCGCCCGATCCGTTCAGGTCCCGGACCAGGTGCTCCGCGAGCGTCGACTTGCCCGCGCCGGGGCTGCCGGTGATGCCGAGGATCGCGCGCCGGCCGCCCCGGGGCAGGGCGCGGGCACGGCGGACGAGGTCGTCGAAGGTGAGCGGCACGGAAGAGAGTCTGTCACCCGCGTCCGGGCTCGGGCACCGAGAGCCCCGTGCCCCTCGCGCCCCCTGCGTGTGGCGTGCGCCACTCACTGGAACACCACCGGGAGGGAAACCGGTCCTGTATGACGCAGCTCGGACTCCCCGAAGACATCCACGCCTGCCTCTTCGACCTCGACGGCGTCGTCACGAGGACGGCCGTCGTGCACGCGGCCGCCTGGAAGGAGATGTTCGACGCCTTCCTGCGCGAACGCGACGGCGCGGACTTCCGGCCGTTCGACGCGTCCGACTACGACGAGTACGTCGACGGCCGGCCACGCGCCGACGGCGTGCGCACGTTCCTCGCGTCCCGCGGCATCGACCTGCCCGACGGCGACCCCGACGACCCACCCGGCGCGCAGACCGTGCACGGGCTTGGCAACCGCAAGAACGAGCTGGTCCTCGAGAAGATCCGCACCGAAGGCGTCGAGGCCTACGACGGCACCCTGCGTTATCTGGAGGCGGTCCGCGCGCATGGCCTGAGCACCGCGATCGTCTCCTCCAGCGCCAACTGCCGTGACGTGCTGCGCTCGATCGGCGCCGAGCACTTCTTCGACGTACGGATCGACGGCGTGGTCGCCGCCGAGCGCGAGCTGCCCGGCAAACCGCACCCCGACACGTTCCTGGCCGCCGCCGAGGACCTCGGCGTCCAGCCGGCCGAAGCGGCCGTCTTCGAGGACGCCCTGGCCGGCATGGACGCGGGCCGCGCGGGCCGTTTCGGATACGTCGTCGGTGTCGACCGCGTGGGACAGACCGACGCGCTGTACGCGCACGGCGCCGACGTCGTGGTGAAGGACCTCGCCGAACTGGGGGACGCGGAGTGATCACACAGCGGGCGTACAACGTCGAACCCTGGACGGTGCGCGAGACGGAGCTCAATCTCGACCTGCTGGCCCAGAGCGAGTCGGTGTTCGCCCTGTCCAACGGCCACGTCGGCTGGCGCGGCAACCTCGACGAGGGCGAACCGCACGGCCTGCCCGGCTCCTACCTCAACGGCGTCCACGAACTGCACCCGCTGCCGTACGCCGAGGCCGGCTACGGCTATCCCGAGTCGGGCCAGACGTCCATCAACGTCACCAACGGCAAGGTGCTGCGCCTGCTGGTCGACGACGAGCCGTTCGACCTGCGCTACGGGCGGCTCGTCGCCCATGAGCGGACCCTGGACCTGCGGCGCGGCGTGCTGGAACGGGTCTGCGAGTGGACCTCCCCGGCGGGCTCGACAGTCCGGGTGCGCTCCACCCGGTTGGTGTCCCTCACCCAGCGGGCGATCGCCGCCGTGGCGTACGAGGTGGAGCCCGTCGACAGCCGTACCCGCGTGGTCGTCCAGTCGGAACTGGTCGCCAACGAGAGCCTGCCCGCCCCGGACGGCGACCCGCGCGCCGCTCGGGCGCTGAAGTCGCCGCTGGAACCGGAGGAGGACCTCGCCTCGGGCAGCCGGCTGCGCCTGGTCCACCGCACCCGGCGCAGCGGCCTCAGGGTCGCCGTGGCCGCCGACCACCTCGTCACCGGCCCGGAACGGACCACGACCAGCAGCGAGAGCAACGTGGACGTGGCCCGGCTGACCATCACCTCCGTCCTGGAGCCGGGGGAGCGGCTGCGGGTGGAGAAGCTCGTCGCGCACGGCTGGTCCGGCGCGCGCTCCCGGCCCGCGATGAGCGACCAGGTCGAGGCGGCGCTGGCGGCGGCCGCGCACAGCGGCTGGTGGGGGCTCCTGAAGGACCAGCGGGCCTACCTCGACGACTTCTGGGCACGCGCCGACGTCGAGATCGACGGCGACGAGGAGATCCAGCAGGCCGTCCGCTTCGCCCTCTTCCACGTCCTCCAAGCCGGCGCGCGCGCCGAACAGCGCGCCATCCCCGCCAAGGGCCTCACCGGCTCCGGCTACGACGGCCACGCCTTCTGGGACACCGAGGCGTTCGTGCTGCCGGTGCTGACCTACACCGCGCCGGCCGCGGCCGCCGAGGCCCTGCGCTGGCGCCGCGACACCCTGCCCGCCGCCCGGGAGCGCGCGGCCCAGCTCGGCCTGCGCGGCGCCGCGTTCCCCTGGCGCACCATCGAGGGCTCGGAAGGCTCCGCGTACTGGCCGGCCGGCACGGCCGCCTTCCACGTCGGCGCCGACATCGCGGACGCCGTGGTGCGGTACGTGGCGGCCACCGGCGACGAGGAGTTCGAGCGCGAGGCCGGAGTGGAGCTGCTGGTGGAGACCGCCCGCCTGTGGCGCTCCCTCGGCCACCACGACGACCGCGGCGTCTTCCACATCGACGGCGTCACCGGGCCGGACGAGTACAGCGCGATCGCCGACGACAACACGTACACCAACCTCATGGCCCGGGCGAACCTGCTGGCCGCCGCCGACGCCTGCAAACGCCACCCCGACGAGGCGGCCCGGCTCGGCGCCGACGAGGAGGAGCGGGCCGCCTGGCGGGACGCCGCCGAGGCCGTGCACGTCCCGTACAACGAGGAGCTGGGCGTGCACGAACAGCACGCCGGCTTCACCCGCTACCAGCGCTGGGACTTCGACCGCACCGGCCCGGACCAATACCCGCTGATGCTCCACTTCCCGTACTTCGACCTGTACCGCAAGCAGGTCATCAAGCAGGCGGACCTCGTCCTGGCGATGTACACCTGCGGCAGCTTCTTCGAGGAGTACTTCGACGAGGAGCAGATCGCCCGCAACTTCGCCTACTACGAGCCGCTGACCGTACGGGACTCCTCCCTGTCGGCCTGTGTCCAGGCCGTCATGGCCGCCCGGACCGGCCATCTGGACCTGGCCTGCGCCTACACGGCCGAGGCCGCCCTGATGGACCTGGGGGACCTGGAGCACAACACCCGCGACGGACTGCACATCGCCTCGCTGGCCGGCACATGGATGGCGCTGGTCGCCGGGTTCGGCGGCATGCGGTGTGCCGACGGCGGCCTGCGGTTCGCGCCGCGCCTGCCCGAGAGGTACAGCCGGCTGGCCTTCTCGGTGGGGTTCCTCGGCCGGTGCCTGCGGGTGGAGCTGACCGCCGGGCAGGCCACGTACACCCTGCGCTCGGGTCCGCCCCTGACGATCCGCCACCACGGCAGCGAGGTGACGGTGAGTGAGGACGTCCCCGTCACCCGTCCCGTTCCCCCGCCGACCCGGCGTCCGGCCCCGAGCCAGCCCCCGCACCGCGCCCCGAACACCCGCTGACCCCCCGGATCGCGTCAGGCACTTGGCCGTATTCCGCTCTGCATGTCCCCACCCCGCGGGTTAGTTTGGCCGTGTTTTCCGATTATCGGACTTCCATCATCGGCCTGCGGGCCGTGGAGGTCGCAGCGGCCCTACGCGCGTAGGGGTAAGGGGTGGACGATGTCCGACGGTGCGAACGCCATCCTCGTTCGTATGCGAAGACGCGAACAGGCGGCCGCATCGAGGACCCCCCGCAGGAGAGGCGTCGACAGACCGCTCGCCGCGCTCGCCGCCGTCTTCGTCCTCGCGCAACTCGTCCTCGTCCGGCCCGTCCTCGGCCTCGGCTGGGACGAGATCGTCTACGTCAGCCAGGTCACCTCCCACACCCCGGCGGCCTTCTTCAGCGCACCGCGCTCCCGGGGCGTGTCCCTGCTCGTGGCGCCCGTCGCATCCTGGTCGTCGTCCGTCCCGCTGCTGCGCGTCTACCTCGCCCTGCTGTCCGGCCTCGCCCTCTTCCTGGCCCTGCGCGCCTGGCGGGGTCTGTTCCCGACCCGGGTCCTGGTCCTCGGTGGCGCCCTCTTCGCCTCCCTGTGGGTGACCCTCTTCTACGGTCCGCAGGCCATGCCCAACTACTGGGTCGCGATCGGCGCCCTGATCAGCGTGGGCTGCTTCCTGCGGGCCCGGGCGGACCGATCCGCCCGGGCGGCGCTGTGGGGCATCGCGGCGGGCGCCGCCCTCATGGCGTGGATGCGGCCCACCGACGCGGTCTGGGTGACCGTGCCGCTGCTCGTCCTCACCCTGGTCCGCCGCCACTGGCGACTCCTCCTCGCGCTCGCCGCAGGCCTCGCGGCCGGCGCCGTCGAGTGGGTGATCGAGGCCTACCTCGGCCACGGCGGCCTCGGACAGCGGCTGTCGGACGCCTCCCGCATCCAGGGCGGACTGGGCTGGCAGATCGCCGTCGACGACCAGCTGCGCAGCCTGGGCGGACGGGCCCTGTGCCGGCCGTGCACCGTGCCGATGCCCAACCCCCTGGTCACCGTCTGGTGGTTCGCCCTGCCCGTCCTGGCCGGACTCGGCCTGGTCGTCGCGGCCCGGGCCCGGCGCCTGGGACGGACCCTGATCCCCCTGGCCTGCGCCGCCACGGCCGCACTGCCGTACCTGTTCATGATCGGCTACGCGGCACCCCGCTTCCTCCAGCCGGCCTACGCGCTGCTCGCGATCCCGGTCGCCGACGCCCTGTGGCACCTGGTCAGGACCCCGGGCGGAAAGTGGCGGCCGGTGGCCGCGGCGCTGGTCGCGCTCGGCCTGGCCGGGCACCTGGCGGTGCAGATCGCCGTCCTGGAAGGCGCCGTCTCCCGCAACACCGAGAGCCGCCGCGACTGGGACCGCACCGCCGGAGAACTGCACCGCCTCGGCGTCCGCCCGCCCTGCCTGCTCACCGGCCACGAGGCCATCCCGATCGGCTACTACACCGGCTGCTCCTCGGGCGCGACCGCCGGCCACAACGAGAACACCACGGCGGCGGACATCCTGCGCACCGCGGACCGTCTCCCGGTCGCCCACATCGCACCGGCCGGCGGCACCCCTCCCCGCTACGCCCGCACCTGGCCCGTCCACCGGATCTCGGACCTGGATGTCCGCGTCGCACCGCCCGCGCGGCGGTCCGGCCCCTGACGCCGCACGGCACTCCTGCCCCAACTCGCGTTTCCCGCCAGGCCCGTTCAGGTAGGAGTCGGTTGACGGTCACGGACGAAGGGGGAACGCCATGGCGGGGAGCGACCACGAGGGCCGGCTGGGGGAGGAGTTCTTCACACCGGGCTCCTCGTCCTTCACCGAGTTCCTGGCGGCCCACCGCCCCGAACTGCTGAGCACCCGCCGGATCCTCCCGGACGGCGTCCGCGCCGAGGGCGCCCCGCACGGCACGACCGTGCTGGCCCTCACCTACGGCGACGGCGTGCTGATCGCGGGCGACCGGCGGGCGACGATGGGCAACCTGATCGCCCAGCGCGACCTGGAGAAGGTGCACCCCGCCGACGACCACACCGCCGTGGCCTTCGCCGGGTCCGTCGGGCTCGCGCTGGACCTGGTGAAGCTCTATCAGGTCGAGCTGACGCACTTCGAGAAGGTCGAGGGTGTCCCCATGACCCTCGCCGCGAAGGCGACCCGGCTGGCCACGATGATCCGGGGCAACCTGGGCCAGGCCATGCAGGGCCTCGCCGTCGTCCCGCTGCTCGCCGGCTACGACCCCGCGGCTCCCGAGGGCCGGCAGGGCCGGATCTTCGGCTTCGACGTCGCCGGCGGCCGCTACGAGAAGTTCGGCTTTCACGCCGAGGGCTCCGGATCGCCGTACGCCCGGGGCGCGTTGAAGAAGCTGTTCCGCCCCGGCATGTCCCGGCGCGAGGCCGCCCTGGCCGCGCTCCAGGCGCTCTACGACGCGGCCGACGACGACTCCGCGACCGGCGGCCCGGACATCAGCCGCCGCATCTACCCCGTCGTGTCGGTCATCACCGAGGACGGCTTCGAGCGGCTTCCCCAATCGGAGACGGAGGGACTCAGCCGCGAGTTGATCGAGCAGCGCCGCAGCCGGCCGGACGGACCGAACGCCGCGGTGTGACCCGCCGCGGCCGCGGGGTGCCCGGCTCCGAGGAGTCCTCGGTCCCGCGGAGTTTTCGGTTCCATGGACAAGACCTGCCGCGGGCTTTACTGCATACGGGTTGCAGGTACCAGAGGATGGCACGAGGCTGTTGCCCGCAGCCGTCCGTCCGACAGAAGGACCTTCCCCCCGATGACGGCCGCCCCTGAGTCCACTCCGCCCCTCCCCGCCCCGGCTGCCGCCCAGCGCACGGCCCGGCACCGCGTCCGTACCTCCATGACGCGGCAGGAGTGGACCAGGGCCGGTGGGATGGCCGCGGTCATCGTGGCCCTGCACGTGATCGGCTGGGTCACCCTCGTCGCGGTCGTCGCCCCCGAGCACCGCGCCATCGGCACCCAGACCTTCGGCGTTGGCATCGGCGTCACCGCGTACACGCTCGGCATGCGGCACACCTTCGACGCCGACCACATCGCCGCCATCGACAACACCACCCGCAAGCTGATGTGCGGGGGACAGCGGCCGCTGTCGGTCGGCTTCTGGTTCTCCCTCGGCCACTCCAGCGTCGTCTTCGTCCTCGCCTTCCTGCTCACCCTCGGTGTGAAGACCCTGGCGGGGCCGGTCCGCGACGACGGCTCCGCGCTGCACGACGTCACGGGCCTGATCGGTACGACCGTCTCCGGGGCGTTCCTCTACCTCATCGCGGCCGTCAACCTCGTCATCCTCGCCGGCATCTGGAAGGTGTTCCGCGGCATGCGCTCGGGCCGCTACGACGAGGCCGCCCTGGAGGAGCAGCTGAACAACCGCGGTTTCATGAACTTCGCCTACGGATGGGCCTTCTCCAAGCCGGTCCGCAAGGTCTACTACAACCTCACGATCACCGGCCTGTCCGTCGCCGTGGCCCTGCTCATCGGGACCGTCGAACTCCTCGGTCTGCTCGTGGACGGGCTCGGCCTGCACGGCCCCTTCTGGGACTGGATCTCCGGCCTCGACCTCAACGTCCTCGGCTACGTCGTCGTCGCGCTGTTCGTCGCGACCTGGGTGGTGGCGCTGCTGGGGTGGAGGCTCGCGCGCATCGAGGAGAAGTGGACGGGTGACCTGGCCCGGGGTTAGAGCCCGCGTAACGGGAAACGCGGAACGGGCACATGAGACGAACGAGTCGACGCAGCGCGACAGGGAGGCAGAAGTGATGGGCACGGAACCGATGCGCCCCGAACCGATGGCGGACGACGCGTACCAGCCCACCGGGAGCAACGAGGAGCAGGAGGACGCCGCGCCGCTGGACCTCCAGGACGCCGTCGACGAACGGACCTACGACGACACCCTCGACGAGGGCTACTCCCCGCCGGAGAAGCCGCTCGGCGTCACCAAGCGCGGCACCACCGCCGCCGAGCAGCACGAGGGGGAGACCCTCGACGAGCGCCTCTCCCAGGAGGTCCCCGACGTGTCCCCCGAGCCCGCCGGGGACGGCGTGGGCGACAGCCCCGACGGCGACGGCGAACCGGTCGACCCGGAGGCGGGCACGGTCCGTGCGGGCCGCCTGGTCGCCCCGGACGAGGGCGCCCACCCCGACACGACGAAGGAGACCGTCGCGACGGACATCGGCATCGACGGTGGCGCGGCCGGTGCGGAGGAGGCGGCGGTACACGTGGTGGAGGACGACGGCGACCTGCCGGAGGACGACGGCGACCTGCCGGAGGACGACGACAGGGTGTGACCCGCGCGGCGTCACGCGTCACGGAGTCCGTGACGCGTGACGTCCCGCGGGGAAGGCACCCTCTAGGGCAGCAGCTTCTCCAGCGCGGCCGGGCCCTCCGCCGCGAGCTTGCGCTTGGCCCATTCCAGGTTGCGCGGGGTGAGGTCCTTGCCAGACGCGAGGACGAGGTCCTCCGGTGACACATCGGTGCCGGTGCGGGCGTGGAGCAGGCGGTCCGGGGTGGTGCTGTCCTCGGGCGGCCGGAACGCGTGGGGCTGTGAGGTCGACATTCTCTGCTCCTAGGGTCCGGATCGCTGGGGCGGCCCCGGTGCTGAAAAACGGGTCCGCTATCACCATTCAACGCGCGAGCCCAACGTGCATCCGGAGAGCCCCGGCCACCGCCCGTGAACCGGCACCGGCACCCTCCCGAAAGCCCTGCCGAGAGCCTCGCCGGAACCCGGGCGAAAGCCGACCGGAATCCCGCCGGGAGGTCCCGCGCCCCGCCGCCGGCCGCCGTCAGGGCCCGCCCCGCGGGCGGGGCGCGAGGACGAGCATCGTGACGTCGTCCCGTACGTCCGGGCAGTACCGGACGAGGTCGGTCCACACCCGCTCGGCCAGCGCGGCCGGATCCTGGTCGGCGAGGCCCGGCAGCCGTTCGGCGAGGGGATAGAAGACCCCGCCGGCGTCCCTGGCCTCGGTGACACCGTCGGACGCGAGGAACAGCCGGTCACCGGCCCGCAGCGGCACCGAGACGACCCTCGGGGGAGTGACCTCGGCGAGGCCCAGCCCCAGCGGCGTGCACGGCTCGACGTCCAGCTCCACGGTCCGCCCGTCCCGCAGCAGCAACGGCCCGGCCTGCCCGCACGCCACGATCCGCACCACACGCGCGTCGGCGGAGAAGTCCAGCAGCACGGCCGTCGCGAACAACTCGGCGTGCGGCTCGCCCGCGGAGTCCACCGCCAGCCTCCGGTCGAGCCGGGCCGCCACCGCCTCCGGATCCGGCTGGTCCAGCACCGCCTCCCGGAACGCCCCCAGCAGCGACGCGACCGTGGCGACCGCCGACAGCCCGTGCCCCTGCACATCGCCCATGACCGCCCGTACGCCGTAGGGGCCCGCGCGTACGTCGAAGAAGTCGCCCCCGACCAGCGTCCCGCTCTGCGCGGCCCGGTACAGGCCCGCGCACCGTACCTGCCCGACCTCTTCCGGGAGCGGCGGCACGACCGCCCGCTGCGCGACCTCGGCGACGGCCCGTTCCGTCACGAGCTGTGCGTCACGCCTGCTGCGCACGAAGGACAGCAGCACGCTCAGTGCGGCCACGAAGCACACGGTCAGCAGATCGGTGCTGCCGGGGTTGTCCAGACGGAAGACGGGAACCGTCAGCACCACCACCGCCAGCGCGCCGAGCACCGCCGTCACGACCGGCCCGTGGGCCAGCACAGCCAGCGGCGGGATCGCGCCCAGCAGGAAGCCGACGTCCAGAGGCACCGGACTGATCAGCTCCGCCGTGCACACGCCTGCCAGCAGTACGGAGGGCAGCAGCCGCGCCCAGACCGGCGGCGGTGCGCCGCGCAGCCAGCCCCGCCGGTCCAGGTCCCGGTCCCGATCCCTGTCCCGGCGCGGCAGCCGGGCGCGCGCTCTGCTCACACCACCACGCTGCTACGCCCCACCGGGCGCCGCACTCCGGGCCCGCGTCACCAGGGGCGGTGGTCAGTGGAGTGAGGAGGGGCGTGCGTGCCTGCTAGAACGGCGTGAGCGTCAGCCGCAGCCCCGTCGGCGCCGTGTCCTGGACGTACGAGGCGAAGTCGGCCACGTCGTCGAAGGCGAAGCCGTACGCCTTGCCGTCCCGTGCGGCCGCGTGCATGGCCTTGGCGTAGTGGTTGGTGAGGCCGGTCCGGTAGAAGGACGCGGGGTCGGTCATCGGCTGGGCGGCGGATCCCACCAGCGTCGAGCGGTTGAAACCGGCACCCAGGATCGCGGCGACCGGCCCCGTCGTCCCGTCGTTGGGTCGATGCAGGGCGCGAAGTAGTCCTCGGCGAACAGCCCGGCGTCCAGGCCCTGGCCGGGCGATGATCCGGGTGTCGTCCACCACGAGCCGCCCGAACTCCGGGACCTCCCGCACGGCGGCGAACGCGGCCGCCCGGCCCCCTTCGCGCAACGTGCCCGTCGTCTGGTCCTTCGCGCCGGTCAGCCGGATGCTCAGCGGCACGCTGAACATGTCGACCATGGTGGTGTTGCAGAACATCCCCGACGCGTTGTACGTGAACTCCGCACAGTCGTGCAGCACCCCGTAGTCGGGATCGGATGTCACCCAGCCGGCGGGGTACTGGAGGGCCGGCCGGCCCGGCCAGGGCGATCGCGTAGTCGGCGAAGCCGTCGGGCCCGTTGTCCGACAGGGCCACCGGGGCCAGTGTGCCGTCGGGCGTGAGGCGTACCTGCCGGCCGTCCGCGTTGCCCACGACGTAGACGTGGACGCTCGCGTTGCCGAAGGATCCGCTGTCGTTGACGAGCGTCAGGGGGAGGCCGGCCGCTGCCCTCGGAGCGGCCTTGCTCCCGGTCGTGTCCGCCATGGCGTGGGGGGCCAGCGCGGCGACGGCAGGGGCGGCGACCACCGCGCCGCCGAGAGCGGGAGGAGCGTACGGCGGGTGAGCGGGCGTCGGTGACGAGGAGTCATGTGGGGGGTCTCCTGGTGTGGGGGTACGGATGTGGATCAGTGGTCCTGAGAGCGCTCTCAGATGGATCCGCGTCACGGATGCTACGGACGGGCAGTACTCCCGCCAACCCGTCCGTCATGCCGAAACCCCTTGCCGAGGCGGCTACTTGGGCGCCCTGACGGTCGCTTGACCGACTCCTAAGGGCCACTTGAGCCGCGTCGGAAAAGCGATGGACGGTCCGTCGGTGATCCCGTAGCGTGTCGGCGTCACGCCCCGAGACCGGTGGAAGGAGGGCAGAGCCGTGCAGTTCACACCGTTCCAGCGCTCCCTGCTCCTCGTCCCGGCGTGCCTCGACTGACCTCACCGGGAGCGCTCTCCGCACCATGCATCCCGGAGGAATTCCGTGACCGATGTGGTCATCCGCGCGCTCGACGCGAGCGACGCCGATCTCTTCGACACCCTGCCCGATCCGCTGGGCGCCCGTGAGGGCCACCGGCTGACCCGGCATCGCCCCGACTGGAAGCGGGTGGCCCTGCGCGACGGCAGGGTCGTGGCCCGCGGCGCCTGGTGGGGCGGCCCCGACGACACCGAGCCCCTCAACCTCAACTGGTTCGACGTGGCCGAAGGCGAGGAGGAAGCGGGCGCCACACTCCTGCGCTCCGCCCCCTGGCAGGTGGAACTGGAACTGAACCTTCCCGCGGGCTGGCGCGACGTCCCGGCCCTGCGCGCCGCGGCCGAGACCCGCTTCACCGCCGCACGGAAGGCCGGCTACGACCTCCTGGTGGAACGCCTGCTGTACCGGTGGACCCCCGACCGCGGCCTGCCCGAGCGGCCCGGGCGCCTCACCTTCCGCGCCGAACCGGACGACGCCGTGTTCTTCGACGCGCTGCGCCGCATCCACTCCGTCACACTGGACGCCCACGCGCTGAAAGCCATCGAGCAGGGCGGACTCGACCAGGCGGCCCAAGAGGAACTCGACTTCTTCCACTGGTGCCCCTCACCGCGCGAGTGGTGGCAGGTCGCGTACACCCCGAAGGGCGAGATGGCCGGCATCCACATCCCGGCCCACAACCCCACGGGCCCGTGCATCGGCTTCATCGGCGTCCTGCCCGACCAGCGGGGCCACGGCTACGCCTACGACCTGCTGGCCGAGTGCACCCACTTCCTGGTCGAACAGGGCGCCGAGTTCGTCGCGGCTGCCACGGACCAGGGCAACTTCCCCATGGCCGCGAACTTCGCCAAGGCCGGTTACCCGGTGGTGAAGGAACGCCTCAACTTCGACCCGGCGTAGGAACCCGGCCGTACTCCAGGGCTAACGCCCGCCGCCGTTCAGCAAGTCGTCGGCAGCCGTCAGGATCTCCGTGACCCGCAGGCCGAACGCCGCGTCGCACGCGTGCGGGCGGCCGGTCCGGGCGGCGGCGAGCAGGGCGTCCGCGGCCCGCCTCAGTGCGGGAACCGCTCCGTCGGAGCTCTCCGGCAGGACCGCGGCCCCGGCCTCCCCGAGGAGCTCCACGGCGGCACCGGACGCGGCGGGCGGTGCCGTCAGGCTCAGGGTGAGGGTGCTCGACGCGCCGCTGATGTGGTCGAGGACGACGTGTGCCGTGTCCCCGGGGCCGTACGCCGCCGCCGACACCCGCCGCACGTCGCCCAGCACCGGCAGCAGCACGGACAGGGCGTGCGGGCCGACGTCCCACAGGGCGCCCTTCTCCCGCCGCCACGGCGTGGCGAAGGGGCTCTCGCTGGTGAACACCGCCCCGAGCCACTGCGCCCGCCCCGTGAACCAGCCCGGCACCGCCGCCTGCTTGGCGATCCACGCCGCCGGCTCGGGCTGGAAGCGGGTCGTGAAGAACACGACCGAGGCGACCCCGGCCTCCCCGGCGGCCTCGACCACGGCCCGTCCCTGCTCCACCGTCGGCGCGAGGGGCTTGTCGAGCAGCAGATGACACCCGGCGCGCGCCGCCCGCGCGGCGAGTCCGGCCTGCACGTCAGGAGGCAGCGCCACGGCGACCGCGTCCACGTCGGCGAACAGCTCGTCCACGTCGTCGTAGGCCCGGACACCGTGCCGCTCGGCCAGCTCCTTGGCGGCCTCCGGGCGACGCCCCCACACACCGGCGAAATAGAGCTCGTCATGCCCGCTGAGTGCGGGTGCGTGGGCCATCTGCGCCCACGGGCCGGTGCCGAGCAGTCCTATGCGCATGCCGCCGCCTCTCCACGGTGCCCTGAACAGCCGACGGCCGTTCCCCGGCCGCCCGCTCGCCGAAGAGCGTGTCATACGGAACCGGCCGTGGGGGAGTCCAGGCGGCGGACCTCAGTCACCGGGAAGCGACTGTTCAGCCCAAATGATCTTGCCGTCGGGGGTCTGACGGGTCCCCCAAGCCTGGGTGAGCTGAGCGACGAGAAGCAGCCCGCGTCCACCTTCGTCGAAGGTACGGGCCCGGCGCAGGTGGGGCGCGGTACTGCTGCCGTCGGAGACTTCGCAGACGAGGGCGCGGTCGTAGATCAGTCTCAGCTCGATGGGAGGCCGACCGTACCGGATGGCGTTGGTGACCAGTTCGCTGACGACCAACTCGGTGACGTACACGGCATCGTCCAAGCCCCACTCGGACAGTTGCCGGCACGCGGCCCTGCGCACATCGGCGACTGCGGCGGGGTCCGGCGACACCCGCCAGGTCGCCACGTGGGAGGTGTCGAGGGCTCGGGTGCGGGCCACGAGGAGGGCCACGTCATCGGAGGGACGATCCGCGAGCAGGGTGCGCAACAGGGCATCGCACATGGCCTCCAGATCCTGAGCCGGTCGCCGCAGCACCTCGTGCAGGGCGGCGATCCCTTCGTCGATGTCACGGCCGCGGACCTCGACGAGCCCGTCCGTGAAGAGGACGAGCAGGCTGCCCTCGGCCAGCTCCAGCTCGGTCGATTCGAAGGGCAGGCCGCCCAGGCCGAGGGGAGGGCCTGCCGGAACCTCGAGGAACTCGACAGTGCCGTCAGGTGTCACGAGGGCCGGCACGGGGTGGCCCGCGCGGGCGATCGTGCAGTGGCGCGAGACCGGGTCGTAGACGGCGTACAGACAGGTGGCGCCGATGTCACCGTCGAGCGGGGCCGTGGTGTCGCCGCCGCCGGCGACATGGTCGACCAGGTCGTCGAGGTGGGTCAGCAACTCGTCCGGGGGAAGGTCGACATCCGCCAGCGTGCGCACGGCGGTGCGCAGCCGCCCCATGGTCGCCGAGGCCTGGACGCCGTGGCCCACGACGTCGCCGACGACCAGAGCGACCCGGGCACCGGAGAGCGGAATGACGTCGAACCAGTCGCCGCCGACACCGGCCCGGGCGCTGGCGGGCCGGTAACGGGAGGCGACATCGAGAGCCGCCTGCTCGGGGAGACGTTGCGGCAGCAGGCTGCTCTGCAACGTGAGGGAGGTGTCGCGCTCGCGCGTGTACCGCCGGGCGTTGTCGATGCACACGGCGGCGCGAGCGGTGATCTCCTGGGCCAGCAGCAGGTCGTCCTGCTCGAAGCGCTTGGGCTGGCGATGGCGGGAGAACGTGGCCACTCCCAAGGTGAGGCCACGCGCACGCATCGGCACCGCCAGCACCGAGTGGAACCCGAACCGCCGCATGCGTTCGGCCCGCTCCGGGGCCGTCCGGTCCAGATTCTCCAGGGCGGCGGGCGTGATGTGCTCGATGAGTGGCCGCCCCGCGGCCAGACACACCGCCGCGGTGGAACCCTCCGGATAGGCCGCCACCGTCCCGATCTGCACCACGGCTTCGGGACAGCCCTCCAGCACCGACTGGCAGGCGACCCGGCGCAGCATCACCGGACCGTGCGGAGAACCCTGCGGCGGATCCTCACCCCCCTCGATCGCCGGCAGGAGATCGACCGTGACGAAGTCCGCGAACCGTGGGACGGCCACGTCGGCGAGTTCCTGAGCCGTACGGGGCAGGTCCAGGGTGCTGCCGATCCGCAGGCTGGCGTCGTTGACCAGGACGAGTCGCTGCCGTGCGAGGTGCTGCTCCGTCACGTCGTGTGCCGACAGCAGGACACCTTCCAGTCGCCCGTCGGAGCCCCGCACAGGGACGAGGGACACCGACCACACGCTCTCCCGTTCATGGCCGGCGAGGTGCAGCGCGGCTCCGAGCTCCTGAAGAGAACCGGTTTCCAGGGCGGTTCGCATGCCCTCCTCGGCGCGTTCGCTCTCCGGGTCGAGGACGATCTCCGTCACCCGCAGGCCGCGCATCTCCTGCTCGGACAGGCCCATCACACGTTCCATGTCCGCGTTCGCCCACCGCAACCGCAGTCCGGTGTCGTACAGAGCCATCGAGTAGGGAGCCTGGGCGAAACTGCGCCGCAGGAACGTGTCGTCCTCAGGCGTGGGTGCCGGCCGGGGCACCGGTGACACCAGCAGCCAGTCGTCCCCGTCGAGCTCCCGGTGATGGGCCAGCAGCCCGACGGTGAGGCGGTGACCGTCTTGGTGCAGCAGTGTGGCCGTCCCGTTCCACCTCCGCAGGCCGGTCAGCGCGTTCAGCGCGTCGGTCGGAGCGGCGTCCGCGAGAAGCACGGCCGCCTTCCGGCCGACCACCTCGGGGGCCCGGTAACCGAGCAGCCGCCGCGCTCCTTCGTTCCACGCGGTCACGACCCCGAGGTCATCGACGACGACCCTGGCCGTCGCCGCACCGTCGACACGTTCCTGCGGCCGAGCGCTCGGGCCGTCGTCCCATGCGGACGCGGATCCGATCATGACGTCATCTGCCCTCAATCCCGCCCTGGGGCCTGCTGCCCGGGAGCGCCCTGAATCCGAGGTGCGTCGCACCATCACTCTTACGACACTAGACAACAAGAGTGACAGACCGGCGCGAATGGGTCCTCATGTCAGGATGGCGGCACCGACCCCGGACGGAGGGCGCCCATGACTGGCAACGGCAAGAGGTGGCCGGACCAGGCCGAGTGGGCCGGGAGGATCTACAGCGCGGGCTGGCGCGCATCCGAGGGCGGCACACGCCAGGTGATCGAACCGGCCACGGGACACGCGCTGGCCGACATCGGCGTCGCCTCCCCCGCAGACGTCGCTCTGGCCGGCGCACGGGCCGCCCGGGCCGCCGATGACTGGGCCACGGCAGCTCCTTCCGACCGTATCGAGGTCCTGCTGCGCGCATCATCCGCGCTGCGTGAGCACAGCGCCACGGTCCGCGACTGGATCGTCCGCGAGTCAGCCGGCGTCCCCGCCAAGGGCGACTACGAGATCAACGCCGCCCTCGCCCAACTGACGCACGCCGTGGGACTCGCGTCCCTGCCCAGGGGCGAGGTCCTGGCCCCGCAGACCTCCGGTGGAACGAGTCTGGCGTGGCGGGTGCCGCTCGGCGTCGTCGGCGTCATCAACCCCTGGAACGCGCCGCTCCTGTTCGCGATGCGGGCGCTGGCACCCGCACTGGCGCTGGGCAACACCGTGCTGCTCAAGCCGGACCCCCTCACTCCGGTGTCCGGGGGTGTCCTCGTCGCGCGGCTCTTCGAGGACGCCGGCCTCCCCGACGGGGTGCTGCACGTCCTGCCGGGCGGCACGGAGACCGGGCAGGCGGTCGCGGCAGACCCTCATGTCGCCATGGTCGCGTTCACGGGCTCCGCCGAGGTCGGACGCGACGTGGCCCGTGCGGCGGGTGAGGGACTGAAGCGGGTCGCCCTGGAACTCGGCGGCAAGAACTCGCTCGTCGTGCTCGAGGACGCCGATGTGGACGCGGCCGCCTTGGCCGGAGCCGTGAGCACCTTCGGATACCAGGGACAGGCGTGCGTCGCCGCCGGCCGCCACCTGGTCCATGCCGACCTGGTCGAGGCGTACACCGACGCGCTGGTCGGGCACGCGCGGACCCTGCGCGTAGGCGACCCGCGCGTGGAGGGCGTCAGCGTCGGCCCGATCATCAGCGAGCGGCTGGCCACCAGGATCGAGCGCATCGTCGACGAGAGCGTGGCCGGCGGGGCGCGGGTGCTCACGGGCGGCCGACGCGACGGGCTCTTCTACCCACCCACCGTCCTGGACCACGTCGACCGGGCCATGCCCGCGTTCACCGAGGAGATCTTCGGTCCCGTCGCCCCTGTCATTCCCTTTCACAGCGAGGCGGAGGCCGTCGAGATCGCCAACGACACCGCGTACGGCCTGACGGCCGCCGTGCACTCCGGCTCCGTACCGAGGGCGACCGCTGTCGCAGAGCAACTGCGCACCGGCATGGTCCACATCAACGACGTCTCGGCCAAGGACGCCGCGAACGCCCCCTTCGGAGGCGTGGGGATCTCCGGCAACGGCTCCCGCATCGGCGGCACAGCCAGCCTGGAGGAGTTCACCCAGTGGCGCTGGATGACGGCACCCGGACCGGTGTGACATCGGGGCGGGCGGAGCCCGCTCAGAAACAAGAAAGGCAAGGAGTCCTCTCCTTGCCACTCTCAACCTATAGCAGACAGGGGGCCTTGCGGCAAGGCCCCCTGTGTGCCGCAGACTGTCCGGCCTACAAGGACCTGCGGATACGGGAGCATGACGTGACCCCCCTGACCACCAGCGCGTTCGACCTTCCCGACCGCCTCGCGCACAAGGCCGACCCGGCGCTGATCGCCCGGGACGAGCGGCACTTCGCCGCCATCGCCGCCTGTCTCGAGCAGTCGATCGCCGAGCTGTCCGACCGCCTGGCCGCCGAGCGCAAGGCGCCCGGCGGGAAGGGCCGGCAGGCGATGGACCGGGACGCCGAGATCCACCGGCTGACCGCCCGTCTGCGGGCACTGCGGCGCTTCGGCCTGGACCTGTGCCTCGGGCACATGGCCGGCGTGGACGACCCCGAGCCCGTGTACGTGGGACGGCTCGGCCTCACCGACAGCGAGGGGCGCCGGCTGCTGGTCGACTGGCGTTCCCCCGCGGCCGAGCCGTTCTTCGGCGCCACCCACGCCAACCCGATGGGCCTGGCCAGCCGCCGCCGCTACCGCTGGACGGACGGCCGGATCAGCGACTACTGGGACGAGGTGTTCACCGCGGACGGAGCCGTCGGGCACGCGGCGCTCGACGACCAGTCCGCCTTCATCGCCAGCCTGGGCACCAACCGCTCGCCCCGGATGCGGGACGTGCTCGGCACCATCCAGGCCGACCAGGACGCCATCATCCGCGCCGGTTCGCGCGGCGCCCTCGTCGTCGACGGCGGCCCGGGCACGGGCAAGACCGTCGTCGCCCTGCACCGCTCCGCCTACCTCCTCTACTCCGACCCCCGGCTCGGCCACCGCCGGGGCGGCGTGCTGTTCGTCGGCCCGCACCGGCCCTACCTCTCCTACGTCTCCGACATCCTGCCCAGCCTCGGCGAGGAGGGCGTGCAGACCTGCATCCTGCGGGACCTCGTCACCGAGGGGGCCGAAGCGGCCGTCGAGACCGATCCGGACGTGGCGCGCCTGAAGTCGTCGGCGGACATGGTGAAGGCGATCGAGAAGGCCGTCGCGTTCTACGAGGAGCCGCCCACCGAGGGCATGACGGTCACGACCCACTGGTCCGACATCCGGCTCAGCGCCGAGGACTGGCTCGTGGCGTTCGCGGCGGCCGAACCCGGCACCCCGCACAACGACGCGCGCGGCCAGGTCTGGGAGGAACTGCTCACGATCCTGGAGGACAAGCACGAGGGCGACGCGCCGGCCGCCCTGCTGCGCAGGTCGCTGTCGCGGAACAGGGACCTGCTCACGGCCTTCAACCGCGCCTGGCCGCTGCTGGAGGCGAGCGATCTCGTCGGAGACCTGTGGTCGGTACCGGCCTATCTGCGGATGTGCGCCCCCTGGCTCGGCCGCGACGACGTGCGAAAGCTCCAGCGCGAGGATCCGCACGCCTGGACGGTGTCCGACCTGCCGCTGCTGGACGCGGCACGCCAGCGGCTCGGCGACCCGGAGGCGTCACGGCGCAAGCGCCGGCACGCCGCCGCCGTCGCCGCCGAACGCGAACGCATGGACAGGGTCATCGACAACCTGCTGGAGGCCCACACCCACGACGACGGCGAAGGGGTGCTGGTCATGCTCCACGGACAGGACATGCGCAACTCCCTGGTCGACGAGTCCGCCCTGCCCACCGACGACCCGGACCGCCTGGCCGGCCCGTTCGCGCACATCGTCGTGGACGAGGCCCAGGAACTGACGGACGCGGAGTGGCAGATGCTGCTGCTGCGCTGCCCGTCCCGGAGCTTCACCATCGTCGGGGACCGTGCCCAGGCCCGGCACGGGTTCACGGAGTCGTGGCGGGAGCGGCTGGAGCGGGTCGGGTTCGGCCGGGTCGACCTGGCCTCGCTGAGCATCAACTACCGGACACCGGAGGAGATCATGGCGGAGGCGGAGCCGGTCATCCGGGCCGCGCTGCCGGACGCCAACGTGCCGACCTCGATCCGCAGCGGCGGCGTTCCCGTCGTGCACGGATCCACCGCGGAGCTGCACTCCGTCCTCGAGAGCTGGCTCGCCGACCACGCGGACGGGATCGCCTGTGTGATCGGCGATCCCGGGTTCCGGCCGGCTTCGCCGCGGGTCCGTTCGCTGCCCCCGGAGCTGTCGAAGGGGCTGGAGTTCGACCTGGTCGTCCTCGTCGACCCGCAGGACTTCGGCACGGGCATCGAGGGAGCGGTCGACCACTATGTCGCGATGACCCGGGCGACCCGGCAGCTCGTCGTCCTCACGAGTTCCTGACACGGGCTCCGGCCGGGGCCCTCCCGCAGTGGGGGCCCCGGCCGGAGGTTCTGGGACGCCCCCCTACGCGGCGAGCTCCTTGCGGATGCGGTCCAGCATGAACGCCGACGACTCCCGGGCCCGCTCCTCCCAGGCGAAGACACAGGACGTGGCGACACCGTCGAAGCCCAGCTCACGCAGGGTGCCGAAGAAGGCGTCCCAGTCGACCTCGCCCTGGCCGACGTCGAGGTGCTGGTGGATCCGGGCCGGCGTGCCCGGCGGGTTGAGGATGTAGCGCAGGCCGGACGAACCCTTGTGGTTGAAGGAGTCCGCGATGTGCACGTGCTGGAGCTTGTCACCGGCGTAGCGCATCATCGCCGCGATGTCGGCGCCGGCCTCCGAGGCGCCGGAGAGGTGGAAGGAGTGCGGGGCGCAGTACAGGTAGTTCACCCACGGCTTGTTGATCGCGCGGACGAGATCGACGGCGGGGGTGTTCTCCTCGCAGAAGTCGTCCGGGTGCGCCTCCAGGTTCAGAGCGATGCCTTCGCGCTCGAACACCGGCAGCAGTTCCTCCAGCGAGCGCCAGAAGGCGGCCTCGCTCTCGGCGGCGCGCTCGGGCCGGCCGTTGAACTCCGAGTTCATCAGCGGGCATTCGAGCTCGACGGTGATCTCGATCATCCGCTTCCAGTAGCGGACGGCGGCCTGCCGCTCGGTCTCGTCCGGCGAGGACCACTTGTACAGCGGCAGCACCGAGGACAGCCGCACACCGTGCCGGCGCAGTGACTGCTTCAGTTCCGCCACCCGCGCGTCGTCCGCACGCGGGTGCAGGAAGAACGGCATGAACTCCGCGCGCGGCGACAACTCGATGTACTCGTAGCCGAGTTCGGCGACCGTGCGCACCATCTCGTCGATCGGCAGGGCGCGGAACATATAGGGGTCGAGGGCGATTTTCACGCGGTCCCTCCGTAGAACGCGGGGCGGGGCTTCATGTCGACGGTGACGGTCCCGCCGCCGGTCTCCAGGGACCGGACGGCGGCGTCGGTGATGACGGTGGCGGCGTAACCGTCCCAGGAGGACGGGCCGGTGGGCTCGGCGCCGGCGGCGACGCCCGCGACCCACTCGCGGAACTCGGTGTCGAAGGCCTCCGCGAACCGGTCCTTCCAGTCCTGGAGGACACCCGTGCCGTGCCGGGCGGCGGTGCGGACCCCGACGGCCGCCGGGTCGGGCAGCCGGACCAGGCCGTCCTCGCCGACGACCTCGCACTGGATGTCGTAGCCGTACTGGCAGTTGACGAAGACCTCCAGGTCGATCCGGACGCCCTCGGACGTCTCGAAGATCATGATCTGCGGGTCCTTGAGATGCGCGAAGCGCTTGCTCGTGGCGCGCGGGGTGACCACCTGCGCGGAGACGATCTCGTCGTCGAGCAGCCAGCGCAGCACGTCGATCTCGTGCACGGCGGTGTCCTGGGCGGCCATGGCGGAGTGGTACGACTCCGGCACGGTCGGGTTGCGGTGGGCGCAGTGCACGATCAGCGGGGCCCCGAGCGAGCCGGTGGACAGGACCTCCTTCATCTGGCGGTAGCCGGCGTCGAAGCGGCGCATGAAGCCGACCTGCACCAGGCGGCGGCCGTGCGCCCGCTCGGCCTCGACGATCCGCAGACAGTCCTCGGCGGTCGTGGCCAGGGGCTTCTCGCAGAACACCGGCTTGCCGGCCGCGATCGCGCCCAGGACGTGCTCGGCGTGGGTGGGTCCCCAGGAGGTGACGAGGACGGCGTCCACGTCCACAGAGGCGATCAGCTCCGCGGCGGTGGGCAGCGCGGTGGCGCCGGCCCGGGCCGCCACCTCGGCGGCGCGGTCGGCGTCGATGTCGGTCACGGCCGTCACGGACGCCCCGGTGACGACCTCGGTCAGCCGCCGGACGTGGTCCTGGCCGATCATTCCGGCGCCGATGACGCCTACACGTACGGTCATGGTCGTTTCCTTCGAAGGGAGGGTCAGGAAAAGCGGCTACGGAGCTCGGCTTCGAGGGTTTCGAGGGTGCGGCCCTTGGTCTCGGGGACGTAGCGCTTGACGAAGGCGAGGGACAGCACGCCCGCCACCACGAAGAGGAAGAAGGTGTTGGAGATCCCGATCCCGGAGACCAGGGACGGGAAGACCAGCCCGATCACGAAGTTGGTCAGCCACAGCACCACGGCCGCGATCCCCATGCCGAAACCGCGCATCCGCATCGGGAAGATCTCCGACAGCATCAGCCAGGTCACCGGCGAGATCGCACCCTGCTGGAAGGCGAGGAACGTGACCGTCATGGCGAGCACCGCGAACGCCCGTGCGTCACCCGAGGGCAGCACCAGGGAGAAGACACCGATCAGCAACAGGGCGACGGTCGTACCGGCCTGACCGGTCATCAGCATCGGGCGGCGCGGTACCCGGCCCAGCAGCCAGATGCCGACGAAGGTGGCCAGCACCGAGATCACGCCGTTGGCGATGTTCGCCGTCAGCGCGCTGTCGGCGGCGAAACCGGCATCGGTGAGGATCTGCGTGCCGTAGTACATGATCGTGTTGACGCCGGTGATCTGCTGGACGATCGCGATGCCGAACCCGACGAACATCAGCTTGCGCACCCACGGCGTGCTCTTCATGTCCTGCCAGCCGCCGAGCTTGGCCTGCTCGTCCTTGACGGCGAGCGCGGACACCTCCTTCAGCTCGGCCTCGGCCCGGGCCTGCGACCGCACCTGCCTGAGCACTTCGAGGGCCTCCCCGAAGCGGCTCTGGGAGGCCAGCCAGCGCGGACTCTCCGGCATCACCAGCATGCCGAACCAGAGCACCACCGCCGGCAGCGTGGCGATGACCAGCATCCAGCGCCACACGCCCCCGGACTCGCCGCCGACCCGGGCGATGATCGCGTTCGACGTGAAGGCCAGCAGCTGACCGCTGACGATCATCAGCTCGTTGCGGGTGACGAGAGCGCCGCGCCGCTCCGCGGGGGACACCTCCGCGAGGTACACCGGCACGGTCACCGACGCGCCGCCGACCGCGAGACCGAGCACGAACCGCGCCACGATCATCACCTCGGTCGTGGGGGCCAGCGTGCAGCCGAGCGCGCCGACGAAGAACAGCACGGCCAGCAGCAGGATGTTGCGCCGCCTGCCACGCGCGTCCGACAACCGGCCGCCGGTCACCGCGCCCAGCGCGGCACCCAGCAGCAGCGAGCTGGTGACCATGCCCTCGGTGACCGGGGTCAGGCCGAGGTCCTCGGTCATGTAGGGCAGGGCGCCGTTGATGACTCCGGTGTCGTAGCCGAAGAGCAGACCACCGAACGTGGCGATGATCGTGATCAGCCGCAGCCGCCGCCTGACCGCCGGAGGGGCGTCGTCCGCGACGGCGGTGGCGGGGGGTGGGACGGGGGCCGGTGTCGTGTCGTCCGTGACGTCCATGGCCGCTCCTTACTCGTCGATGTTCGGGCGCCGGGTACCCGACAGTCCGCAGCCGGCCAGGTGTTCACGGGTGCCGACCGCGATCGGCAGCGGCACCTCGGGAGCACACGGGTACAGGTCCTGCTCGACGACCACGAACAACTCCGCGTCCAGCCGGGCGAGTTCGGCAACCACACCGGCCGGCTTCGGCACCCCGGCCGGCGGTGACACGCACACCCCGCGCTTCACGGCCTCGCCGAAGGACAGGTCCTCGGCCGCGACCTGCGCCAGGATCTCCGGGTCCATCTGCTTGATGTGCACGTAGCCGACCCGCTCACCGAAGCGGCGGATCAGATCGAGGTTGTCCCCACCGCCGTACGCGACATGCCCCGTGTCCAGGCAGAGGTTCGTGTACCGGCTGTCGGACTCGTTCAGCAGCCGCTCGATCTCCGGCTGGGTCTGGATGTGACTGTCGGCGTGCGGATGGACGACCAGCCGTACGTCGTACTCCTCCAGCAGCAGCCTGCCCAGCCGGTCGGCGGCCCGGCCGAACCCGGCCCACTGCCCGGCGGTCAGCTCGGGCGACTCGGTGAACGCACCCGTCTTCTCGTCCCGGTACATCGGAGGGATGAAGACGAGATGGTGCGCCCCCGCGGCGGCGGTCAGCGCGGCGACCTGCCGGACGTGGGCGAGCATCTCGTCCCACGCCTCGGGCCGGTGCAGCGCGCCGAACGCGGTACCGCCGGAGACCTTGAGCCCACGGGCGTCCAGTTCGGCCTTCAGCCGCTGCGGGTCGGTGGGGAGGTAGCCGTACGGGCCGAGCTCCAGCCACTCGTATCCGGCCTGGACGAGCTCGTCGAGGAAACGGGTGTACGACACCTGGTGCTCGTCCTGGGGGAACCAGACGCCCCAGGAGTCGGGGGCGGAGCCGAGGCACAGGTTGCCGACGGTCGTACGCAGCGGGGCTGGCGCCGTTGCCATGGTGAGGGTCCTTCGGGGAGAGGAAGGGGGCGGGCGTGAAACTGATGCGCTCTACTAGCGCGCTCTAGTTCGAGTACGATGACCCCTGTCCAAATGTCATGTCAATAGGTTGTTGCCGGGAGATTGCGGGGTCCTCGTACGGATCCCGTGCGGGACGCCCCGTAAGGTGGTCGGAGTCGGAGGGTGGGTTCACACGTGGATGCATCGGGCAGGCAGCGGCCCACGATGGCGGACGTCGCCGAGAAGGCGGGCGTGTCCCGCGCGCTCGTCTCGATCATCTTCCGCAACCAGGCGGGGGCCAGCCGGGAGACGCGGGAACGGGTCCTGCGCGTGGCCGACGAGATCGGTTACCGGCCCGACAGCGCGGCCCGGCTGCTGGCCCGTGGCCGCAGTCGCACGCTCGGCGTGATGTTCACCGTGCAGCAGACCTTCCACACGGACCTCATCACCGGCATCTACCCCGAAGCCGAACGGCTCGGCTACGACGTCCTGCTCTCCGGCGCCACCCACGGCCGCAGCGAGGCCAAGGCGGTCGAGGCGCTGCTCAGCCACCGCTGCGAGGCCGTGATCCTGCTCGGCCCGGACGCCGAACCCGACTATCTCGCCGAGCTCGGGCAGCGCACGGTCGCCGTCTCGATCAGCCGCCGGGTGCCCCAGGCCCATGTCGACTTCGTGCACTCCGCCGAGGGCAAGGGCGTCCGGCAGGCCATGGACCACCTGGTGGAGCTGGGGCACCGCCGGATCGTGCACATCGACGGCGGACGCGGCCCCGGTTCGGCGGAGCGGCGGCGTGCCTACCGCGCCGCGATGCGCCGCCACGGGCTTCAGGCGCAGGCACGGGTGATCCCCGGTGAGCACACCGAGGAGTCCGGCGTCGAGACCGGCCGGCTGCTGCTGGCCGAACGCGACAGCGGACGGCCGCTGCCGACGGCGGTCCTCGCCGGCAACGACCGCTGCGCGATGGGGCTGCTGATGTCCCTGACCCGGGCGGGCGTCGAGGTCCCGCGCGACCTGTCCGTCGTCGGCTACGACGACAGCCACCTCTCCCACTTGATGCCGCTCGGCCTGACCACCGTCCGCCAGGACGCGTTCCTCATGGCCGAGCACGCGGTCCGCTTCGCCGTCGAACGGCTGGAGAACGGGGAACTGCCGCCGAGGGAGGCGGTGCTGGACCCCAAACTCGTGGTGCGGGGAACGAGCGGGCCCGTTCCGGCGGAGGGCCGGCGAGTCCCTTCCTGAGCGAGTCCCTGTCTCAGCGCGTCCCCTTCTTCGCGAACTCGGCGACGCTGTCGACGTTGTCCTTCGTGACGAAGGCCGGCCCGGTGAGCACCGGCGCGGTGCCGCCGCCGCTGAAGTTGCCGTTCGTCCGGTAGAGCCACAGCGCGTCGACGGCGAGGTAGCCCTGGAGGTAGGGCTGCTGGTCGACGGCGAACTGGATGTCCCCGCTCTGGATGGCGCCGACGAGATCCTTGTTGAGGTCGAAGGTGGCGACCTCGGCCTTGCTGCCCGCGTCCTTGACCGACTGCACGGCGGTCATGGCGATCGGGGCGCCCAGCGTGACCACCTGGTCGATGGTGGACTCCTTCTGGAGCTTGGCGGTCAGCGTCGACTTCACGGAGGGCATGTCGGTGCCGTTGACGTACAGGTTCTCCGTCGTGCCCTTGAAGCCCTTCTTCAGGCCGGCGCAGCGCGCCTCCAGCGCGACCTGGCCCTGCTCCTGGATCACGCAGACGGCGTGCTTGGCGCCCTGCTGGTTGAGGCGCTCGCCGAAGGCCTGGCCGGCGATGTTCTCGTCCTGGCCGAAGTACTCGAGCATGCCGAGTTCCTGCCAGTTGTCCAGGCCGGAGTTGAAGCCGACGACGGGGATGCCGGCCGCCTTGGCCTTGGCCACGACCGCCTTCATGGCGTCGGGCTTGGCGGCGGTGAGCGCGATGCCGTCGACCTTCTGGTCGATGGCGTTCTGCACGAGGTTGGCCTGGTTCCCGGCGACGGGGTCGCTGGAGTAGACGAGCTTGATGTTGTCCTTCGCGGCGGCGGCCTGGGCGCCCTTGCGGATCAGGTCCCAGAAGGTGTCGCCGGGCGCCGCGTGGGTGACCAGGGCGACGGTCATCCGAGGCGTGGTGGCCTTGCCCGCGGCGGCGTCGGTGCCGCCGGTCTCGGACTGCTTCCCGCCGGAGCCGCTGGAACAGCCGGCGGCGAGCAGCGCGCCCGCGAGGACGGCGGTGGTCAGGGCGGCGGATCTGTGGTGTCTGCGCATGTCGGGTGCACCTCGGTGTGCTGGGAAAGGGGGGCCGTGCCCGGTCCGGGGAGGTAACTGGAGCGCCGCACTAGCGCGCTCTAGTGGCAGGTACTATGCGGGCGCCCTGGGGTGATGTCAACAGCTTTGTCAGGACGTTCCAACAAACAGGACGTTCCGACAAACGGGGCCGCCCGCACACACCGGCAGTGCACGGCGTGTGCGGGCGGCCCCGCGGGCGGACGGTCCCCGACCGTCCAGCGTTCTGTGCAGCTCAGCTCTCCGGTCTGCTGATGTTGACCATCCATGGGACGCCGAAGCGGTCCGTGCACATGCCGAACACGTCGCCCCACATCTGCTTCTCCAGCGGTACCGACACCGAGCCGCCCTCGGACAGCTTCTCCCAGTAGCCGGTCAGCTCGGCGTCGTCGTCGCCGCTCAGGCTCACGGCGAAGGGCTGGCCCGGCGCGGACTCCATGCCCGGCGGGTTGTCGGCGCCCATCAGGGTGAAGCCGCTTGGGGTCTCCAGCATGCCGTGCATGATCTTGTCGGCGTTGGGGGCCTCCGCCTGGCCGAAGTCGCCGTAGGTGTTCAGGGCCAGGGTGCCTCCGAAGACCTCCTTGTAGAACTCCATCGCCTGCCGGGCGTCGCCGTCGAAGGACAGGTACGGGTTGAGACGCGAGACCATGAGAACCTCCGTGAAGGGGCCGAGGGCCATGTGCGCGCAGCGTAACGCCGGGCACTGACGACGGCTCGTCGAGCGGTGCCGTGCCGGGGGTGGCGCGTCCCTTCCGGTGACCGGCCTCGTCGTCAACCGCCCTGTTGGCGTGGCGCCTTGAGCAGAGGGGGAGGACCGCGCTCATGACAACGACCACCTTCCGCATCGGCGGGGATCTGGACGTACGCCGGCTCGGTTTCGGAGCCATGCACCTGCCGACCGAGGCCGGACCCGCCCGGGAGAACGCCCTCAAGGTCGCCCGGCGGGCCGTGGACCTGGGCGTCACACTGATCGACACGGCCCACCTCTACGGCGGGGGAGCCAACGAGGAGCTCCTCGCCGAGGCCCTGCACCCCTATCCGGCCGAGCTGCTGATCACCACCAAGGTCGGTGTCGCACGCATCGAGGGCGAGTGGCGGCTCGACGGGCGGCCCGGCACCCTGCGCCACCAGGTCGAGCAGGCCCTGCGCCGGCTGCGCGTCGAGCGGATCGAGCTGCTCCAGCTGCACCGCATCGACCCCGGGACACCGCTCGCCGACCAGCTCGGCACGCTGCGGGACCTCCAGGCCGAGGGCCTGGTCGGCCGGATCGGGCTGTCGGAGGTCACCGTCGCCGAGCTGGCGCAGGCCCGGGAGATCGTCGACATCGTGAGCGTGCAGAACCGCTACAACCTGCTCGACCGTGAATACGAGCCGGTGCTCGACGCCTGTGCGGCGGCCGGAATCGCCTTCCTGCCATGGCGGCCCGTCGCCTGGGGGAAGACGGGGGCCGAGGCGGAGATCGCGGCGGTGGCGGCCGACCTCGGTGCCACGCCCACGCAGGTCGCGCTCGCCTGGCTCCTCCACCGCTCGCCGGTCGTCCTGCCGATTCCCGGTACGGCACGCATCGAGCACCTGGAGGAGAACCTCGCCGCGGCGGAGCTGGAGCTGACGCCCGCCCATCGCGACCGCCTCGACCGGCTGGCCGGGGGAGCGGGGGTCGCAGCCGGGGAGGACTGAGACAGGGCCTCACGCGTACGGGGCCCAGGCAACGGGGCTCCACGAAGGCTCAGGCCTCGTCGGACGACCCGTTGTTCCAGTCGTACGGGCCGCCGCCGCGCCACTCGATCAGCTCGGTGTCGTCGACGGCCGTGTCGGCGGTGGGCAGACCCTCACGGTGCAGCAGGTCCAGCACGTCGAAGAGGCTGTAGGCGACGCCCATGCGCTCGCCGCGGATGGTCACCAGCCGTCCGCCGTCCGACGCGGGCGGCTGCACGACCACAGGGGGTTGACCGTCCATAGCCCCACCATGCTCCCGAAACCGCCGGTTCGCAGCTCGGCCGGGCCGATAAGGGGGTTCTGAAGCGTGAGAGCCGGTCGGGTCCGCTGGTCCTGACCCGGTCGGGTCCGCTGGTCCTGACCCCGTCAGGCCCACCGATCGCCGGTCCCGGCCACGGAGGCTCTGTGCGCCGGTGACAAGGCACGATCCGGAAACTGAGTTCTCATCAGCACCCCCTGAGCGACCTCCTGCCGGAGCCCTAGCGTCCGTGGCATGGACATGAACCGTAGGACAAGAGGGAAGTGGCGGGGGGCCGCGCTGGCGGTGCTGCTGACCGCCGGGACGCTCACCGCCGCGGCTCCGGGTGCCCGGGCCGACGGCGCGCGGACCGAGACGCCGGTCGCGTCGTCGTCGCCGGTGACCGGGGTGACGGAGTCGGTGGTGCGGGTGAGGGCGCCGCTGCCGGAGTCGGCCGGGCCGCGTCCGGCCGCCTGCGACTGGCTGTCGTACCTGCGCTACCGCTCCGCCGACGGGCCCGCCGCCTCGGCCGACGCGGACCGGATCCTCGTCGCCCAGCCCGGCATCCTGGAGGGGGCCGGGGCGTTCGACAGCGTGGCCCGCAACACCGTGGCGCGAGCCGCCGAGCAGGGCGTGCACATCGAGTTCTGGGCGCTGGACCGGCGCTCAAACTGCCTGGAGGACCGCACCGGCATCGCCTCCGGCGACCAGCACACCGCCGTCGACTACTACTACCGGGGCAAGCAGGTCGACGGCCGGACCTTCGCCGGCTTCACCGGCAACGAGAAGCTGGGCTGGATGGCGAAGCTCGGCATCGAGCAGACCGTGCGCGACCAGTACGACCTGCTCACCGCCGAGTTGCCCGACCAGACGCAGCGCAAGCGGAAGGTGCTGTGCGGCGGGCACTCGCTGGGCGGTGTGATCACCGGGTACTTCGCCGCCGCCGACTTCGACGGCGACCGGGCCACCACGGCGGACGCCGGATACAACCAGTGCGCCGGCTACTTCGCCCTCGACACGACCGTCTCCACCTCGCTGGCCGACCTCAGCGGCAGCCTGCCGGACGACACCAACCTGCCCGACGTCGGCCTCGGTTACGGCGTGGTGCAGGCGGGGCTCGACAGCGGGGTGCTGCCGCGCTCGCTGTCCGCGCCGGTGCTGCTCAATCCCGAGACCATGACGCTGCTCGGCATCGCGGGGATGGGTGCCCTCAAGGACCCGGACGCCGAAGCGAGCCTGCCGCGTTACCTGCCCTCCAACCTCAACATCGAGGCAACCCACCGCGTCCTGTTCTCCAAGAACACCGCCGCCTTCCTCACCGGCAAGCCCGCGGTGAAGGACTTCCGGCTCACCAACGGGGCGGTGCTCGGTGCCTTGCTGGACGACAACTCCGTACCGCTCGCCTTCCTCCAGACCAGCATCGGCTTCTTCGACGGCGGTCCGATCGCCGACAAGAGCTTCCCCGTGGCCAACGGCGGGACGCAGCAGCCCGGGCTGTACGGCACCGCGTACAAGGCCATCCCGGACCGGCCGCAGGGACCGCTCTACACCTGGCGCAACTACGACCGCGTCGGCGACCCCGACGACCCCGGCCACCGGTCGGCCGACGGCACGCCGTTCACCGGCCCCGGCGAAGAGGTCACCGACGTGCGGCAACTGGCCCGCAGCCTGGCCGAGCAGCCGCTGGACTTCACCGAACAGTACTTCCCGACCAAACTGGTGACGGACATCCAGCTGTCCACCTCGCCGCAGGTCAAGAAGCTCGTCGTGCATCCCGGCGGGCTCAAGGCCAACCCGGTGCTCACCCTCCTCGCGGGCGAGGGGCTGCTGGCCGGTCGGGTCCCGCCCGAGCTCCACCCCGTCATCGCCGACGGCTACCAGCACCTCGACGTACTGACCGCCGCACCCACCCAGAACAACGGCCGCCCCGAGCCCGTCTCCACGAGCCTCGCCGCTTTCGCACGCTCCCCGCGCTAGCCCACTCGCCCGCACGCACGCCCGGGGCCCGGGAGGATTCCTCCCGGGCCCCTTCGCACACCGCCATGACTCGGGCGTCACGGGACGCCCGCTGCGGTCGAACCTGCCGTCCGACGCAGACCTGTGCCGGTGCCAAGCCTTGGCCCGGGCCAAGACCCGCGCCCGCGCCAAAGCCCCGCGCCGGGGCCAAACCGTGCCCCGGCGCGGGGACTCGTCGCTTCGGTCAGTCGGGGGTCAGAGCCTGCCCGCCGCGAACGTCGCCGCTTCGTCCGCGTTGTCGCGGTAGCTCAGGTGGGCCCCGGTGTCGCCGCCGCCCCTCTCGCAGACCGGGTCGCCCTTGGCGCAGATGTCCAGGGTGCGGCTCTGGTACGTGCCGGTGACGCTCTTGCCGAGGGCTCGGATCGGGTTGCCGAACAGCAGCACCGCGGCGACCTTGGGCTCGACCGCCGCGGGCAGCGTGGCCACGATGGGGCTGCCGACCACCGCGCCCGCGCTGCTGATGCCGATCGAGTTGTCGACGACGTTCGCGCCCTGCGAATAGCCGACGAGAACGAAACGCTGATTCGGGCAGGCGGCGGCCTGGCTCCTCACATGGTTCACCAGGTCCGTGTTGCCCCGCGCGGCAGACGTCGGCAAAAGGTTCGCGGGATAGTCCACCGCGTAGCTGGACAGGCTCTTGCCCGCCACCTTCTTCTTAAGGGCGGAATACACCGGGTCGCCGACGATGAAGCCGAGCGTGCCCGGCTCGAAGGTGCCGCGCGCCGAGACCACCTCGACGTCCGTGCAGGCCGCGGCCGCAGTGGTGGCCGCAGTCGTGGCCGTGGCCGTGGCCGAGGGAGCCGAGAGGGTGGCGAGACCGGCCCCGCCGGCCAGCGAGAGCGCGGCGAGACACAAACGGATACGCATGGGGGAATCCTCCGCGGGTGAGGCGCGTCGAGCGCCTGCGAAAAAGGACGGCCCGAACGTATTCGCTGTGTCTCCCGGGGTGTTATGGACTGGATTATGGAATCGCCGCGGTTTTTTGTCGCCGATTGAGTATGTCGCCGGTTGAGTAACTCGCCGATTGCGCTGCGTACGGGGGAATCAGTTCCGCGGCGTACGCAATGACTCCGCGCGCAACGCGAGAATCAGGTCGAGGCGGGTCTCCGGATCGTGCAGGGCGTCGCCGAACAGCTTCTCCAGCTGGCGCAGGCGGTAGCGGACCGTCTGCGGGTGGATGTGTAGCCGCACGGCGACGTCCGGCACGTTGCTGCCGCTGAGCAGCCACGCCAGCAGTGTCTCGGCGAGCCGGTCGCGCTGCCCGGCCGAGACCGTGTCGAGCGGCGCGAGGACCCGCTCCCGGAGCCGTTCGAGCAGCGGTTCGTCGCCGTACAGCAGCAGGGTCGACAGATGGTCGGCGCACCGCACCACGCCCTGGCGGGGGAGGAGCCCGCGTCCCATCAGCCCGAGCGCCCGGGTGGCGAGCCGCAGCGACTGCGCGGCGTCGGTGACCGCGACCGTCGGGCCGATCGCGGCGGGCCGGCCGCGCAGCGCGAGCGTGAACGCCCGGCCGAAGCGGCCGGAGCCTTCCGGATCGGGCACCAGCATGCGCGGCGGCCGGGACTCCATGTCCACCAGCGCGCCCGCCGCGGCCAGCGGCCGGTCCTCCTCCTGCCGGTCCGGCGCCGCCGCGAGCGCCACGACGGCGACCGTCCGCGGCACCGGCCAGCGCGCCCCGTGCGCCAGGTCCTGCACCGCCTCCAGCGCCACCGGCCCGTCCTCCAGCAGCAGGTCGAGCAGCCGTCTGCGGCGCCGCTCCAGCTCGTCCGAGCTGCGCAGCTGGGCCTCCGCATAACCGGCCGCGGCCGCCTGGGCGACCTCGTGCACGGTCCGGAACGCCAGCTCGCCGAGCGCCGCGACGACCGTGGAGTCCAGGCCGAGTTCCTCCGCCGTCCTGCCCATCAGCCGCCAGGCGTGCAGCCCCCCGACCCGCAGCGCGGACTGCAACGCGTCCAGGCTGCGGCCCTCCAGGGCCTCGCCGCGCCCCAGTTCGTAGTACGTCGCCGCGATCGCGCCCCCGTCGTCGCGCGGGTCGGCGATGTGGTCGACGAACAGGGTCAGCGCCTGCACCACCCCGGCCCGCAGGTTCCTGCCGTACGCCCCGTCGGCGGGCCGCGCGTACTCGGGAACCTGACGGCGGACCTCGTCCTCCACCTGGTCGGCGACGGCCGCCAGCTGGGCGCGCAGCAGCTCCGCCAGCTCGGGTGGCATCGGTGGCATGCCGGGGCGGTCCGGCACGCCGTGCTGGGCAGGCACAGCCATCACGGACACTCCTTTCGAGCGGAAGCGGCTCGTCCGCGGACTGTAACCGCTGAGACGAGCGGGAAGTCCTGTGTTGGACGGACGACCCCTGCGCTCCGTTCCGTGCCCCGACGGCACCCCCGTCACTCCGGCACGCCCAGGGCATGGGCGAGCATCGGCCACGAGGCGGTGAACTCCCGCTTCCAGTAAGGCCAGTCGTGTCCTCCTCCCGAGTAGAGGTGCGTGGTGGCCCGGATGCCCAGCCGGGCGAGCGTGCCGGCGAAGCCCTGGGCCGAGGGCCACAGGGCGCTCTCCAGCACCCCGGGCAGCGGGTCGCCGCCGTTGCCGCCGCCCACCCCGCTGCCCTGGGAGACGTACAGGGCGGTGCCGCGCAGCCCTGTGGCGCGGGCCCGCGGGTTGAAGTCCCGCCAGGTCAGCAGGTTCAGCAGCGGATGCCCCCACAGGGACGCGGCCGGCAGGTTCTCGCGGGCCACGATGGCGTCCATGATGGCGGGAACGCCGGGCGCGGTGGTGTCGAGGATGCCGCTGTAGGAGGCCGCGGCCTTGAACGCTCCGGGGTGGCGGGCCGCGTGGGCCATCGCGCCGTAGCCACCCGTGGAGACCCCGGCGACCGCCCGTACGCCGGAGGCCCGGTAGTCCCGGGCGAGCAGCGCCGGCACCTCCTTCACCTGGAACGTCTCGTAATCGGGGCCGCCGCGCCAGACGCTGGGGATGCCGGTGGGCCCCGCGTCCGGCATCGCCACGATCAGGTCGCGGCCCTCGGTGAAGGCCTCGATGTCTGTCTCGCGGGTCCAGGAGGTGTAGTCGTCATGAGCGCCGTGCAGCAGGTACAGCACGGGATACGTCCGCTCCGGCCGCGCACCGAAGTCCGACGGCAGGATCAGCCGGACCGGCGCGCTGCGGCCGAGCGCGGCGGAGGGCACGGACACGTCCAGCGTGCGCGGCCCGAGCCGGGTGGCGGCCGCGGCACGGGCCGTTCTGCCCGCGGCACGGGCCGTTCCGCCCGCGGTCCCGAACAAGGCGGCGAGGCCGGCGGCGGCCGACGCTCTGGCGACGGTGCGCCGGGACACTCCGGCAGCGGGCTTCGGCGGCAGATCGGGCATGGCGGCTCCTCGGTTGGCGTTTCAGGGGGCCCGTTCGGCGAGCACCCGGCTCAGGTGGGCGGCGATCTCGTCGACGTGCGGCGGATCGAGCAGGGACAGATGGTGACCGGGCACCGGCACGACCTCCAGGCGCGGGCACACCTCGTCCCAGCCCAGCGCCTCGTCGTCGCGTTCGTACGCGGGGTCGCGCACGGTGTGGGGCGCGGGCTCGGTGGCGCGGTAGAGGACGACCGGCCCGTCGTAGCCGCCGGGCCGGTGCGACTCCCCGATACCCATGTCCAGGTAGGAGGCACGCTGGTGCTCCAGCGCCGCGGGCGGCACCTCGGCGGCCTCGCGCAGCGCCCGCAGCACGGAGTCGATGCGCTCCCGGTCGTCGTCCATGGCCACGAGCTCGTCGTACGGCAACTCCAGCCGCACTCCGTAGGCGTCGGCGACGTGGCCGGCGAAGCCCTCGAAATGCGCCCGGATCCGGTCGGCGCGGGTCAGACCGGGCCGGGGGAGGGGGCGTACGGAGTCGAGGAGCACGACCAGCGGCACGTCCCGTCCGGCGGCGGTCAGCTGCCGCGCGGTCTCCTGGGCGACGAACCCGCCGAAGGACCAACCGCCCAGCAGGCAGGGCCCGTCGGGGTGGGCGGCGGCGATGGCCTCGGCGTAGCGGCGCGCCTTCTCCGGCACGGTCCGGGCCTCCTCGATCCGCTCCAGCCCGTACACCGGCCGGTCCTCGCCGAGCCGTTCGGTGAGCGTCCGGTAGACGGCGACCGGGCCGCCGGCCGCGTGGACGAGGAACAGCGGGGGCCGGGAACCGGTGGCGCGCAGCGGGCGCAGCGGGGTGTCCTCGTGGGGGAGGGCATGCCGGATCCGGGTGGCGGCGTCCTCGACCGTCGCGGCGGAGAACAGGTCGCGCAGGGGCAGTTCGACGCCGAACTCGCGCTCCACGGCCGTGCGGACGCGGACGGCCATCAGCGAGTCCAGACCCAGTTCCGCCAGGGCGGTGCCCGGTGTGACACGGGTGGGCGGGTGGCCGGTGACAGCGGCGATGTGGTGGGTCAGCCGGGCCAGGACCGACGAGGGTTCCACCACGTCGGCGGGAGGTGCCGCCGGCTCCGGCGAAACCGGCTCGGTGCGGGCCCGGCCGTCCGTCCACCAGTGCCGCACGTGCCGCCACCGGGGCACCGGCAGGTCGACGACCCGGCCCGGCGGCACGGGCAGCCGCTGGCCCCCCACGTACAGGGCGCCCAGCTGCCCGGCGAACGCCTCCGCCCCGTCGGCGTCCCGGCGCAGGGTGGCCAGGGCGAGGGCGTCGGGCACGGCGTCGGCGACGGCCCCGGCCAGCACCGGGTGGGGTGAGATCTCGACGAACGCCGTGTGACCGTCGGCCGCGGCCGCTGCGAGCGCCCGGTCCAGGCGGACGGGCCGCCTGAGGTTGGCCGCCCAGTGGGCCGCGTCGAACACGCAGTCGCCGCGCGGGTCGTCGAGGACGGTGGAGTACACCGGGACACGCGGCCGCCGGCCCCGGATGCCCGACAGCGCGCCGGCGAGCTCCGGCAGCAGCGGATCCACCTGGGGCGAGTGCCCGGCGCCGACGACCCGCATGGCCCGTGCCGCCCGGCACTGTCCCTCCAGCCGGCGCACGAGCCGGGCCACCGCGGCCTCCTCGCCCGTGACGACCTTCTGCCGGGGGGAGGAGTGCACGGCGACGTGCACACCGGGGAAGTCCCGCTCCAGGGACTCCAGCTCGGCGTCGTCCAGGTCCACCACGGCCATCGCGCCGCCGCTCAGTCCACTCAGCAGCCGGGCCCGTACGGCGATGACACGCGCCCCGTCCGCCACGTCCAGCGAGCCCGCGCACACCGCCGCCGCGACCTCGCCCATGGAGTGGCCGATCACGGCGGCGGGCTCGACCCCGTACGAACGCCACAGCTCGGCGAGGGCCAGCTGAAGGCCGAACAGCACGGGCTGGGCGACGTCCAGGCGGTCGAGGCCGGCCCCCGAGGACAGGTGTTCGTACAGGGACAGGCCGCACTCCGGGGCGAGTTGCGGGTCGAGTTTCTCCACGGCGGCGGCGAACGCGGGTTCCTCGGCCAGCAGCCTGCGGCCCATGCCCGGCCACTGGCTGCCGTAGCCGGAGAAGACCCACACCGGGCCGCGCCCCACCCGGTCGCGCTCCCCGGTCATCACCCGCGCGTCCGGGCGGCCCGCCGCCAACGCGCCCAACGCCTCGGAGAGTTCGGTGCGATCCCGGGCGACCACGGCGGCGCGTACGGGGCCGCGGCCGGTGCGTCCTGCCAGGGTCCGGGCCACGTCGGCGGGGTGCGCGGTGCTTTCGCGCAGCCAGTCGGCGAGCCTGCCCGCCGTGTCGCGGACGCGCCCGGCGTCCAGGTCGGACAGCACGTACAGACGGGCGGCGGGCTCCTCGGCCGGCCGTACGGGGACCAGGCCGGGCGGCCCCTCCTCCAGCACCACGTGCGCGTTGGTGCCGCCGAAGCCGAACCCGGAGACGCCCGCGAGCGCGGTGCCGCCGTAGCGGGGCCAGGGCTCCGGCTCGGTCACCACCCTCAGCCGCTCCTCGGCGAGGGAGGTGCCCTGCGCGCAGTGCAGGGACGGCGGGATGCTGTCGTGGTGCAGGGCCAGGACGGTCTTCACCAGGCCCGCGATGCCCGCGGCGGACTCCAGATGGCCCAGGTTGCCCTTGACGGAACCCAGCAGGAGCGGCTGGTCCGGGTCCCGGCCCGCGCCGAGCACCGCGCCCAGCGCTCCCGCCTCGATCGGGTCGCCCAGCGGGGTGCCGGTGCCGTGCGCCTCCACGTAGTCGACCTGCGCCGCGGCGAGCCCCGCCCGCGTGTACGCGCTCTCCAGCAGCGCCTGCTGGGCGGCCGGGTTGGGGGCCATCAGGCCGTTCGAGCGGCCGTCGGAGTTGACGGCGGTGGCCCGGATGACGGCCAGCACGCGGTCGCCGTCCCGCTCGGCGTCGGAGAGCCGCTTCAGGATCACGGCCGCGCACCCCTCGCCGCGCCCGATGCCGTCGGCCGCCGCCGAGAAGGGCTTGCACCGCCCGTCCGGTGCGAGCGCGCCCGCCCTGCGGAAGGCGACGGTGACGGCCGGCGACAGCAGCAGGTTGACGCCGGCGGCGATCGCCGTGTCGCTCTCGCCCGAGCGCAGGCTGACGCAGGCGTGGTGCACGGCGACCAGCGAGGAAGAGCAGGCCGTGTCGACGGCCAGGCTCGGCCCCCGGGTGTCCAGGACGTAGGCGAGCCGTCCGGCGGTCACGCTCAGGGCGCCCCCGGCCGGCGCCCAGGGATCCACGGCGGCCGGATCGGCTCCCGTGAGCTGCCCGTACTCGGGGGCCGACACCCCGACGAACACCCCGGTGGCGGTGCCCGCCAGGGACCCGGCCGGCACGGCGGCATGGTCGAGCGCCTCGTGGACGACCTCCAGCAGGATCCGCTGCTGGGGGTCCATCACCGCGGCCTCGCGCGGGGTGATGCGGAAGAAGTCCGCGTCGAACCCGGCGATGTCGTCGAGATAGCCGCCGTACGGATGCGCGTCGGCGGGCGGGAAGGCGGTGAAGTCGCGCCAGCGGTCCTCCGGGACGTGCCGGATCGCGTCGACGCCCTCGCTCAGCAGCCGCCAGTAGCCGTCCGGGCCGTGCACCCCGCCGGGCAGCCGGCAGCCGACCCCGACGACGGCGACCGGCTCGGCCGTCCCGCCCGGCAGTCCGGCTCGCGGCACCGGCGCCGCCTCGGCCGGCCCCGGGCTTCCCGAGGCCTCCGTGTCGCACAACCGCGCCACCAGCGCCTGACCGGTGGGCGTCTCCCACAGCAGCGTCGTCGGCAGCTCGCGGCCCGTGGCCCGGGACAGCTCACCGGCCAGGGCGACCGCGTCCCGTGAGGACATGCCGAGGTCGGCGAGCGGCCGGTCCATCGGGACGTTCTCGGGAGAGGTGCCGTACCAGACGGCCACCTTTTCGGCGATCAACCGGCGCAGCGCGCCCTCGTCGACGGGGCTCATCCCGCGGCACCCGCCGTCGCCGCACCGGCCTGGCCGCCGTACGCGCCCTCCAGATACCGGGCGCGGGTCAGGGCCCGCGACACCTTCCCGCTGGAGGTACGCGGCACCGTGCCCGGCGGCACCAGGACGACGTCGGCGAGCCGCAGCCCGTGCCGGGCGGAGACGGCGCCGCGCACGGCCCGTGCCACGGCCGGAACGTCGAGTTCGGCGAGGCGCGCGGTCCGCGCGTGCTCCGCCACGATCACCACCCGCTCACCCCCGCCGCCCGGCACGGCGAACGCCGCGAGCCGGTCCCGGCGCACCACCGGGTCCGCGTCCTGGGCCGTCGCCTCGACGTCCTGCGGATAGTGGTTGCGGCCGTCGACGATGATCAGGTCCTTCAACCGCCCCGTGACGACCAGCTGCCCCTCCAGCACCGTCCCCAGATCGCCCGTCCGCAGCCAGCCGCCGGGCCCGGCCGCGGCGTCCGCGAACTCGGCGCCGAAGACGTCCGCCGCTCCCCGGTTCCAGTAGCCCCGGCCGACATTCGGTCCCCGCACCCAGATCTCGCCGACCTCGCCCTCCGACAGCAGGGCCCGCGTCACCGGGTCGGCGATCCGGACCTGCTGGCCCGCCGGGGTGCCACAGCCCGCCAGCAGCACCGCACGGGGATCGTCCGGCCGCGCCGGCAGGGCCTTCCCGGCGGCCAGGGCGTCACGGTCGAGCGCGAACCGGCCGATCGGCTCACCCGGCCGGGCCGCGCAGACGAACACGGTGGCCTCGGCCAGCCCGTACGACGGGCAGTGGGTCTCCGGTGTCAGGCCCTGACCGGCGAACGCGGCGTGGAAGCGGTCGGCCGTGCCCGGGCGGACCGGCTCGCTGCCGTTGATCAGCGCGGTCACCCGGTCCAGCCGCAGGTCCGCCTTCTGGTCCTCGGAGACGCTCGCGGCGCAGTAGTCGTAGGCGAAGTTGGGCGCGGCGCTCACGGCGTTCGGATGCGCGGCGAGCAGCCGCAGCCAGCGCACCGGCTCGTGCAGGAACGCGGCCGGGTCCATCAGCACCGACAGGACCCCTCGGGCCACCGGGGCCGCGACGCTGAGCACCAGCCCCATGTCGTGGTAGAGCGGCAGCCAGCCCACGCACGTCACCGGGCGGGTGTCGGCTCCGTACGCGGTGAGCGCCTGGCGGGCGTTGGCCACGACGTTGCCGTGGCTGATCTCCACACCCGCCGGGGCACGGGTCGAACCGGAGGTGTACTGGAGGTAGGCGGTCGCCTCGGCGTCCGGCGGGACGGGCCGCCAGTCGCGGGCGGCGTCGTCGGGCACCTGGTCCGCGACCACGATCCGCGGTCCGTCGGGGCCGAGGAAGTCACGCACCTCGTCCCGGCAGCGGCTCGTGGTCACGACGACCGAGCAACGCGCGTCGGCCAGCACACCCGCGAGCCGGTCCGCGTGCCCGGGCAGGCCCGGCGGATACAGCGGCACGGCGACCAGCCCGGCGGCCAGGGCGGCGAGGAAGGCGGTCACGTACTCCGTGCCCTGCGGGCACAGCAGCGCGACCCGGTCCCCCGGACCGGCCTCGTCGGTGAGGCGCGCGGCCAGTGCCCGCACCCGTACGTCCAGGCGGCGCCAGGTCAGGGTGCGGTGGACGCCGCGCGAGTGCGGTGCCGGGTGCTCGACGAAGGTGAACGCCCTGCGGTCCGGGGTGCTTTCGGCCCAGTGCCGGACGTACTCCGGCAGCGTGGGGCACACGGGCGCGAGCGGGGGGCGGCGGCTGTCCATCAGGCGGGGCTCCTCACGGCGCGGATCGGCCTGGGGGTCGTAAAGGGGGAGAGGGGGGCGGTTAGAGGGGAATGTTGCCGTGCCGGCGTTCCGGCATCGGCGCGCGTTTGCCGCGCAGGGCGCGCAGCGCGCGGCAGACCTGTTCACGGGTCTCGCCCGGCGCGATGACGGCGTCGACATAGCCGCGCTCGGCGGCGAGATAGGGCGTGCCGTGGGTGCGCTCGTAGGCGCTGAGCAGGCGGGCCCGCAGCGCCTCGGGGTCGTCGGCCGCGGCGAGTTCCCGCCGGTGCAGAACGCCCACGGCCCCCTCGGCGCCCATGACGGCGATACGGGCGGTGGGCCAGGCGAGGTTCACATCGGCGCCCAGGTGCTTGGAGCCCATCACCGCGTATCCGCCGCCGTAGGCCTTGCGTACCACGACCGTGACCTTGGGGACGGTCGCCTCGGCGTAGGCGTACAGCAGTTTCGCTCCGCGCCGGATGATGCCGGCCTGCTCCTGCCGTACCCCGGACAGGTAACCGGGCACGTCGGCGAAGGTCAGCAGCGGGATGCCGAACGCGTCGCAGAACCGCACGAATCGCGCCGCCTTCTCCGAGGCGTCGATGTCGAGCACCCCGGCGGCGTGCAGCGGCTGGTTGGCGACGACTCCCACCGAGCGCCCCTCGATCCGGGCCAGGGCGCAGATGATGTTCGGCGCGAACAGCTCCTGCACCTGGAGCAGTTCACCGTCGTCGACGACCGCGTGCAGGATCGCCCGCATGTCGTACGCCTCGCCCAGCCGGTCCGGGACCACCTCGTCGAGGTCGGCGCCGGGCGGCGGAGGCCCGGGGGCGTACTCCGGGGGCCGTTCCAGGTTGTTGGCCGGGAGGTACGACAGCAGGTCGCGCACGGTGTCGAGGGCGTCCTCCTCGTCGGCGGCCAGGAAGTGGGCGTTGCCGTTGACGGTGTTGCTGGTGCGGGCGCCGCCCAGCTCCTCGGCCGTGGTGCGTTCGCCGGTGACCGTCTCGATGACGTCGGGGCCGGTGACGAACATGTGCGAGGCGCCGTCCACCATCACCGTGAAGTCGGTGATCGCCGGCGAGTACGCGGCGCCGCCCGCGCACGGCCCCAGGACGACCGAGATCTGCGGGATCACCCCGGACGCCTTGACGTTGCGGCGCACCAGCTCGGCGTAGAGGGCGAGCGAGGCGACCCCCTCCTGGATACGGGCCCCGCCCGAGTCGTTGAGGCCGATCACCGGGCAGCCGGTCTTCAGGGCCAGGTCCATCAGCGCGACGGTCTTCTCGCCGAAGGCCTCGCCCATGCTGCCGCCGAACACCGTGGAGTCCTGGGCGAACACGCACACCGGGCGGCCGTCGACCGTGCCGTACCCGGTGACCACGCCGTCGCCGTAGGGGCGGCGGGCGTCCTCCCCGGCGGGCCGAGCCCGGACGAACAGGCCGGTCTCCGTGAAGGAGTCCTTGTCCACGAGCCGTTCGATCCGTTCCCGGGCCGAGAACTCCCCGCGTCTGCGCGGCCCGCCCGGGGCCACCGCCTGGTCCCGGCGGCGCTCCAGGCCGGCGACGCGTTCCGCGGTGCTCCCGGGTATGTACGCTGCCGTTTCCCCCGGACCGGATGCTGTCACCTCTGTGCTCACAACCACCTCCGAAGTGGTTCTCGAATATGGCAGCGGGGCGGGGGAGTGCCGTGCTGATCGCAGCTCTGTGTGGGGGAATTGAGTCCTCCGGTGCGGGGTTTCATCCCCGGGTGACAAGGGACCGCCGACCCGGTCGGCAAGGGGCGGGCGCGATTCAGCTGCCCGAGCGCTGAATGCGTTCTCCTTCTTCTATTGGACCTCCGGGCCGCCCGGCGTCCAGGCTGGAGTGCACCATCGCCCGACAGCCTCAGCGACAGCCGGAAGAGGTCACGAGCACATGCACACCCGCCGCATCGGTGATGTCGACGTCAGCGCGATCGGCCTGGGCGCGATGCCCATGTCCATCGAGGGACGACCCGACGAGGAACGCTCCCTCGCCACCATCCACGCCGCGCTCGACGCCGGGGTCACCCTGATCGACACCGCGGACGCCTACCACCGGGGCGCCGACGAGGTCGGTCACAACGAGACCCTGATAGCCAAGGCCCTCGCCTCCCACGAACGCGGCGGCGACGTCCTGGTCGCCACCAAGGGCGGCCATCTGCGCCCCGGCGACGGCAGCTGGACGCTGGACGGCAGCCCCCGCCACCTCAAGGAGGCCTGCGAGGCGTCCCTGCGCCGGCTCGGCGTCGAGGCCATCGGGCTCTACCAGTTCCACCGCCCCGACCCGCGCGTCCCCTACGCCGAGTCCGTCGGCGCGATCCGGGACCTGCTGGACGAGGGCAAGATCCGCATGGCCGGCATCTCGAACGCGAACCCCGAGCAGATCCGGCAGGCCGACGAGATCCTCGGCGGCCGCTTGGCCTCCGTGCAGAACCAGTTCTCCCCGGCCTTCCGCTCCAGCGAGCCGGAGCTGGACCTGTGCGACGAACTCGGCATCGCGTTCCTGCCCTGGAGCCCCCTCGGCGGGATCTCGAAGGCCGGCGAACTCGGCTCGGGCCACGCCCCCTTCGCCCGCATCGCCGAGGCACACGGGGTGAGCCCGCAGCGCGTGTGCCTGGCGTGGATGCTCGCCAAGTCGCCCGTGGTCGTCCCGATCCCGGGCGCCAGCCGCCCGGAGACCATCCGCGACTCGCTCGCCGCCACCGACCTCACCCTGACGCCGGAGGAACTGGCGGAGTTGGACGCCCTCTGACAGGAAGTCAGAGACGATCAGTTTTCGTCAGATCCGCCCCTGGTGAGAAAAACGTGTGAATGTTTCCGCGTGGTTCGGGCATGCGCAGCGAAAACAGAGAGAGGGGCGCTACGTGCTCGTACCGGACCGGAAGGTCGTCAGGGAGTTGCTGACGCGGTATGCGTCGCTGAGGATCACTCAGGCGGAGAGGCACGTGCCGACGGCGGCACGCGAGCTTGAGGACGTCAGCTACACACTGTGCGTGATGATGGGGACGTCCGACATCACCGACGCCATCGCCAAGGCCGACACCCTGCTGCTCACCAAGGAGCGGTCCGAGGAAGCGGACGCGGACGGGGAGAACGGTCTGAGGCTGGTCGGCTGACATCTCGTAGGGCCCGGTCATGAACCGGGTATCGCCCCGGCGGCCTGTGAACGGGCCGCCGGGGCGTTCGCGTTCCCGTGGAACGCCGTGCGATACGCGTACGGCGTCGTGCCCACCACCTTCCGGAACCGCTCCCGGAACGCCGTCGGCGAGCCGAACCCCGCCTGCCGCGCGATCCGTTCCACGGAGTGGTCGGTGTTCTCCAGCAGGTACTGGGCGCGCCGCACCCGCGCCCGCAGCAGCCACTGCAACGGCGTGGTGCCGGTCTGCTCGCGGAAGCGGCGGCTGAAGGTCCGTTCGCTCATCCCCGCACGCTCCGCCAGCGTGCCCAGTGTCACCTCGTGCGCGAGGTTGTCCTCGATCCACTCCAGCAGCGGCTCCAGCGCCGACCCGCGGGGCACCGGCGGGTGCTCGTGCACGATGAACTGGGCCTGTCCGCCCTCCCGTTCCAGCGGCATGACCGACATCCGGGCGATGTTCGCCGCGACGGCCGACCCCAGATCCCGCCGGATCATGTGCAGGCACAGATCCAGCGCGGCGGCCGCACCGGCCGAGGTGAGGATCTGCCCGTTGTCGACGTACAGCACGTCCGGCTCCACCTCGACCTGCGGGAAACGGCGGGCCAGGTCGCCCGCGGCCACCCAGTGCGTGGTGGCGCGCAGCCCGTCCAGCAGGCCCGCCTCCGCCAGCACGAAGGCGCCCACGCACACGGACGCGATCCGCGTGCCGGCCGCGGCCGCCTGCCGCAGGGCCGCCAGCACCGGCTCGGACGGCGGCGCGGCCTCGGGGGAGCAGCCCGGCACGATGATCGTGTCGGCCTCCGCCAGCGCCTCAAGACCCCGGTCGACGCGCAGCGTGAAACCGCCGTCCGCGCGCACCTCCGGCGTCTCGGCGCACAACCGGACCCGGTAGGCCGGCCGCCCGTCCGGCATCCGGGTCCAGGCGAACGTCTGCTGGGGCGCCGCCATGTCGAACGGCACCACTCGATCGAGAACCAGGATCGCCACGGAGTGCATGACCGCCACCCTAGGGGCATTCCCGCCAGGCGCACGAACCGCCGATACACCGGCCCGCGAGGCAAGAGGGCAGGTCACAGGAGTTGGCGGGAACCCGTTGGAAGCTGGCGTTTCAGCCCATGGGCGATCACGCCCGGGCTCCCTAACGTGGGCCCGGCACCGTCGACCGCATCACGGAAAGAGCCCCGGTGACCAAGATCCTGCTGTCCCTGCACGTGCTGGCCGCCATCGTCGCCATCGGTCCCGTGACCGTCGCGGCCAGCATGTTCCCGCCCGCGGCGCGTCGCGCCGTCCCCGCGGGCGGCGCCGTCCCCGACCCGTCGGCGGTGAGCACGGTCGCGCTGCTGCACCGCATCTGCCGCGTCTACGCCGGTATCGGACTGACCGTCCCGCTCTTCGGGTTCGCCACCGGCGCCGCGATGGGCGTCCTGGGCAGTGGATGGCTCGTCACGTCCATCGCACTGACCGCCGCTGCCGCCGGCATCCTGGTCGCCTTCGTCCTGCCCCGCCAAGAGGAACTTCTCGGCCAACTGAGGGGCGAGCAGGCCATCGAGCACCGCAACGCCGCTCAACTCGCCATGTTCACCGGCATCTTCAACCTCCTGTGGGCCACGGTCACGGTCCTGATGATCGTCCGGCCGGGCTCCACGACAGGAGCCTGAGCCCAGGCTGCCCGCATGTCACGGATGTCCGGTCTGCGTCAAGTCCACCCGGGTAATTCACACTCCGGGACACCGCTCCGCCTACACTCGGCTCTCTCGCCCCCGCTACGGGGCCGACGAGCAGAAAGGCGCGTTGACGGGTGTTCCAGGATTCCCCCATCTACGACCGACTCATCGCGGAGTGCGGCGATGTGCCCGCACAGGTTCGCCGCGAGGCCGAACGCGTGAGCAGGGAACTGGAGCTGGTCATGCGGCCCGCGCAGTCCCCCGGCTACGACCGCCCGCACTCCCCGGGCACGGGGTGGCAGCGTACGGCCATGCTGCCCGGACCGCGGCAGCAGTGAACCGGGACCGGTGGACGGCCGGTCCCGGTACTCAACAGGCCCTCGAGTTCGCGCCGTTGACAGGCGACGGCGCCTCGGGAACGGGGCGCGCCAGCCACTCGGCGATGGTGCGGGCGATCGGCTGGCCCGTCTCCACCTCGACGAACCCGAACTGCCCCGACTGATTGCACTCCAGGAACCACCAGGTCCCGTCGGCGTCCTCCACGAAGTCGAAGGCCCCGTACGCCAGTTCGGCCTCCCGGAGATAGGCCCGGACGCCCGGCGCGATGCACGACGGCACGTCGGTGGGTCGCCAGGGCGCGCCGGGCGCGGCGAACCGCACGTCGACCTCGTCGGGATCCGCGTCCGCGGCGGTCGCCTTGCGGGCCGCCAGCATTCGATCCCCCACCACGGTGAGACGGATGTCGGCCCGCTTGGAGATCCGGCGCTGAAGCAGCGTCGGCCCGAACGCGACCGCGGAGAAGTCCGTGTCCGGTGGGACCCGGCTGGTCGGCACGGCCCGGGGCGGGTCCTGCGGATGCGCGCCCGACACCGGCTTGACCACCAGGTCCGGGTAGCGCTCCGAGAACTCGCGGGCGGCGAGCGGGAAGGTCGTGATCAGCGTCGCCGGCACGGGCAGGCCGCACCGCTGGGCGAGCCGTAGCTGCCAGGGCTTGTGCCGGGCCCGGCGGGCCGCGTCGGGGTGGTTCATCCAGCGCGCGTCCGAGCCCCGCAGCATGCCGTAGAGCGCCTGGGCGGCCTCCTCGGTCAGCCATGCGGACGGCTGGGCCGCCCGGCCGGCCGGGGTGCCCGGCCTGCGTACCCACACCGACCGCAGTCCCCCGATGCTCACCAGCCGCCCCCCGGCGGACAGATGACCGCGGAAACGGCCGTGGACGTACTCCCCGGACAGCGCGACACCGCCGGTCAGATCCGCGGGGTCGACGCGGACCACCGGAACCCCCGCCGCGTTCAGGTGCACGACCACCATGTCCGCGGTCACATCCTCCTCGCAGGTGAGGATCAGTACCGTCATCGTCGGCGGCCCGCGGTCAGTCGTCGAAGTGCGTCTTGGAGCCGGCGGTGGACGTCGTGGTGCCGACCTCTCTCAACAGGGCGAAGTCGGAGGCGGCCACCCGGCCGTCGTGGAGCACGTTCAGCTGCTGTCCGGCGTCGTACACGTACGGAACGACAGCTTCCAACTCCACTGCCGGGCGCGCGTAGTTGAGCGCGAACGGTTGCATCGTCTCTCCCTCGTCGGTGTTGCGCCGATCAAGCCGGATCCAGGGGCACGGCCACCCGGTCCGCCGACTCTTTTCGGCTCCCAGAGACTTATACGAATCGAACGGGTGGTTGGTTTCCTTACTTTCCGTAGTCATCGGGCCGGTTGGCGGTCCGGTCGGCGTGTCGTACTGCGCTCCCGCTCGCCGAGGGAGCCGCGGACGGTGCGCAGAGCGAGCAGCAGGACGCCGATGTCGTCCAGGTACACCGGATCGGGCAGCACGTCGGCAGGCAGCACGAAATAGAGAACCGCGCCCCAGAACACCCAGCGTGGGCCCGTGGGCAGTCCCGCGCGCCGCAGTTCGCGCCGGGTTCTGACCAGCCGCACGAGGACGCCCACGGCGAAAACGAGGACGACGGCCGCGAGAACCGCGGCCAGGATGATCACCGTTGTGGTCGTATCCACGGGCTGCCCTCCTCCTGGCGTGCCGCGACACGGGGTGTCCCTTCCTGGATTCCCGTTTCCGGCGGCTGTATTGCGGCCCGGGCCCGACATGTCGCCGTGTCGGCGGATTTTCCGTGCTGCCGTGGGTGCGGGTGGTCATCCCGGTGGCTCACCCGAGTGGCACGGCGTGACGGGGGCGCCTAGTAATGGTCAGCGTAACGTCGCTCGTCACACGACGGGGGGCGCAGGAGCGGCCGCACTCTTCCGCATGGAGGCGAGTATGACCACCTGCTCTTCATCACCCCGCTCGAACGGACCTGCCATACCCGACGAGCCGAACGGGTCCGCCCAGCCGTCCGCCGAGACAACCGTTGCCACCGGCACGTACCAGGTGGAGCAGACGAGCGCGCAGCCCGCCGCCGGTTCGCACGATACGTACGGTTCTTCCGACCGGCCGGGCATGGAGCCCGGCGCCCTCGGCTCTCATCCGGGTGCGGGTGCGGGTGCGGGTGCGGGTGCGGATGCGGATGCGGGTGCGGGCGCCCGGCCCGCCGCCCCGGGCCCGGACCGGACGAGCCAGGCCGCCGCACGGCCCGCCGCCCCGCTCCCGGACGAGGCGGGCATGAGTTCCGCCCGGTCCGCCGCGACCGGCTCGGACCACTTGGACCAGGCGGATGCGTGGGCCGCTATTCCTGGCTCGGGCCAGTCGTACGAGGAGCGTGCGCGGGCGGCCCCTTCTGGCTTCGGCCAGGCGGGTGAGGCGCGTGTGCGAGCCGCCGCCCCCGGCTTCGGCCAGCCGGGCGAGGCGCGTGCCCGGGCGGCCGCACCTGGCCTGGACCAGGCGGACCAGGCGTCCGCAGGGCCCGCCGCCCCCGACTCGCGCGCGGTGTCCGAGCCGCCTTCCACCCCCGCGCCGGGCGACGCGGCAACGCACTCCGCTCCCTCCGGCTCGGACCCGGCTGCCGAGCGGTCCGCCGCTCCCGGCTCGGACCCGGCTGCCGAGCGGTCCGCCGCTCCCGGCTCGGACCCGGCTGCCCGGTCCGCCGCGCCCGGCCAGGACTGGATGCACCCGGCGGAGGCGCGCCCCGCCCCGCCCGCACAGGAATGGCTGGATCCGGCTGAAGCACGGCCTGGCGCCCCCGCCACGGACCCTGCGGATCAGGCGCCGGCCGAGGCCGTGCGGCCCGCCGCGTCCGGCCCGGACGAGGTCGCGCAGTCTGCCGGGCCCGATCCTGGCGCCCTCGCCCAGCCCACCGCGCCCGATCCTGGCGCCCTCGCCCGGCCCACCGCGCCCGACCCTGGCGACCCCGCTCGGCCCGCCGAGCCCGGCCAGGACGAGACGGACCAGCCGCCGGCAGCGCGGCCGTTCGTCATCCGGTCCCTCGACGACAACCCGGTGGAGCTCCGGCCCGGCACCGGGCCGATCGCCGGCCCGCCGTACGGCGACGCGGTGAGCGACCTCGTACACGCCGCGGTGGCCGACCGGCCGCTTGAGGAGGTCGTCGACCTCATCACCTCGCTGGAGGAGTCGCCCGACCACACGCGGGCCAAGGTCGACGCGCTGCGCACCGCCGGGGTGTGCCGGCCCGTGGAGGACGTCTCCCGGCTGATCGCCATGCTGACGAAGCCGCCGCGCGACGCCGACTGCGCGGACGAGGCCATCCGGGCCGCCGCCGCGCACCGCCCGGTGGAGGAGGTGACCCGGCTGGTGACCCTCCTGCACAAGGAGCCGCAGATGCCCCACGTCCGTGAGGAGGCCCTACGGGCAGCCGCCACCGGCCGGTCCGTCGGGGAGCTCGTCGAACTGATCGACCGTTTGGGCCTTGAGCGTCTGGACCGCAACGGCCGCCTGCCGGAGGGCATTTCGCGTCCTGATGACGAGACCGGGGGAGCCGAGAAGTCCGGCCGGCCGGGTAGGCGCCGTGCGGCACGCCCGGCTGCCGCCCGTGAGGCCCACCGGACGCTCGACGACCCGCCCGCCGGCCGCGCCCGTGCGACGGACCGGCTCGCCACGACGGACCGGCTCGCCAGGTCGGTGTCGTGGTCGGGCTGGCTCGCGGCCCTGGCGCTGGTCCTGTGCGCGGTGGCCCACTTCCCGCTGCAACGCGGCGGAGCGTCCCTGCACCTGCACGCGTTGGGCCTCGGCCTGTCGGTGCTGTGCACGGTTCTGGCCCTGCTGCTGGCGCTGCGCCCCGTCGCGGTGGTGCTGGGCGGGGCGGTGGTGGTGCCCACGGTGCTGGCCGCGGCCCAGGCATACGGGAACTCCTCCTCGTCGGCGTCCCTGCCCCGGGCGGTGGACCTCGCGCTCGCCCCGCCGTGGCTCGCCGCCGCGGCCGCCGTGTGCGCGGCACTGCTGGCGCTCGTCGCCCTGGTCTTCCGTATGGTGGCGCCTCTCGCGCGCAGACAGTGGGCGTCCGCGCCGGCGCCCGAGGCACGCCGGATGGCGGAGTGACGCCTACACGCCCCGCACCGGACCGGATCCGCCCGTAGCGGGACCGGTCCGGGCGTCGTGCGCCGCACGGTGGTCGAGCAGCCCGGCCAGCACCCGGTCCGGCGTCAGTGGGAGTTCACGGAAGCGGACGCCGGTGGCGTGGTGGACCGCGTTGCCGATCGCCGCGGCCGTCCCGACGATGCCGATCTCACCGATCCCCTTGCTGCCCATGGGGTTGAGACGGGGATCGTCCTCGTCCAGCCAGTGCGCCTCGATCCCGCCGACGTCGGCGTGCACCGGCACGTGGTACGACGCCAGGTCCGACTCCGTGAAGTCACCGAACGCGGCGTCCATCGTGCTGCCCTCGGTCAGCGCCATGCCCAGGCCCATCGTCATGCCGCCGACGAACTGGGAGCGTGCGGTACGGGCGTTGAGGATGCGCCCGGCGGCGTACACCCCGAGCAGCCGCCCGACCCGGACCTCGCCGGTGACCGTGTCCACGGCGACCTCGGCGAAGTGCGCCCCGAAGGCGTGCCGCGCCCAGTCGCTCTCGGCGTCCGCCGAGCCCGTCGTATCCGCGCGGGCGTCGAGACCCTCTTCGGGCAGCGGCCCCCGGTGCTCGGCCAGCCGCCGCGCCAGGCGGGCACCGGCCTCATGGACCGCCCAGCCCCAGGAGGCGGTGCCGGACGAGCCGCCGGCCAGCGGCGCCGGCGGGAGTTCGGTGCTGCCGACCTCGATCCGCACCCGCTCCAGCGGCACGCCGAGGGCGTCGGCGCCGACCTGCGCGAGCACTGTCCGGGCCCCCGTACCGATGTCCGTGGCGTTGATCCGCACCAGGAACGTGCCGTCGGGCAGTGCGCGGGCCGACGCCGTGGCGGGCGACACCATGACGGGATACGTCGCCGCGGCCACGCCCGTGCCCAGCAGCAGGGGCCCTTCCCTGTGGGAGCCCGGCCGGGGATCGCGCCCGGCCCAGCCGAAGCGGCGGGCGCCCTCGCGCAGACACTCCACCAGGTGCCTGCTGCTGAACGGCTTGCCGCTGTCGGGTTCGACGTCCGGTTCGTTGCGGACGCGCAGTTCGACCGGGTCCATGCCCAGTTCGTCGGCGAGTTCGTCCATGGCGGACTCCAGCGCGTACATGCCCGGCGCCTCGCCCGGCGCCCGCATCCACGACGGCGAGGGCACGTCCAGCGCCGCGACCCGGTGCTCCGTACGGCTGTGGGGCGACGCGTACATCACCCGCGCCGGGACCGCCGCCTGCTCCACGAACTCCTTGATCCGGGAAGTGTGCGTCGTGACCTCGTGCACGAGGGAGGTGAGGCGTCCGTCGGCGTCGGCACCGAGCCGCAGCCGGTGCAGGGTGGGCGCGCGATGCCCGACGACGGCGGGCAAATACCGGCGGGGCAGTGCCACCGTGACCGCCCGACCGGTCTGCCGCGCCGCCATCGCGGCGAGCACCACGTCCGGCCGCGGCGTGCCCTTGGAACCGAAGCCGCCGCCCACGTGCTCGGCGGTGACGACGATCCGCTCCTCGGGAATGCCGAACAGCCCGGCGAGCACGCTCCGCACGGCACCGGCGCCCTGGCTGGAGGTGTGCACGGTGAGCCGGCCGTCGTCCCAGCGGGCGGTGCTGGCGTGCGGCTCCATGGGATGGTTGTGCAACGGCGGCACGCGGTAGGCGACATCGACCCGGGCGGCCGAGGAACCGAAGGCCCCGTCGGGGTCGCCCCGTTCGCGGACGGCCGGATATTCGGCGTTGGCGTCGTCGGGGACGTACACACCCGGGTGGGATGCCGTGAGGGTCACATCGTGTTCCTCGGCGGCGTAGTCGACACGGACCGCGGCGGCACCGGCCCGCGCCGCCTCCAGGGTCTCGGCCACCACCAGGGCCACGAACCAGCCGCGGTGCGGGACCCGGGGGTTCTGGAGCACGGCGAGCGTGGGATCGTCCGGCTCGGCGAGCCGCGGCGCGTTGTCGTGGGTGAGGACGGTGAGCACACCGGGGACGGCCAGGGCGGCCGCCGTGTCGACGCCGGTCACCCGGCCCCGGGCGACAGCCGCCGGCACCGGCCAGGCCTGGGCCCGGCCGGCGTAGTGGTACTCGGCGGCGTAGCGGGCGGCGCCGCTGACCTTCTCCCGTCCCTCCCGGCGCTCGGCGGGGGCTCCCACGCTGCCGGTCATGAAGTCCTCCTCGCCGGCGCCGCGTCCGCGAGCCGGGACAGGACGTCCACGGCGATCCCCCGGGCCAGCGGCACCTTGTAGGCGTTGTCGCGCAGCGGCTGCGCCGCGGACAGTTCCAGGTCGACCGCGTGCTCGAACGCGGCGGCGGTCGGAGCCGCGCCCAGCAGCGCCTCCTCCGCCCGCCGGGCCCGCCACGGCCGGTGCGCCAGCGCCCCGAAAGCGAGTCCCACGTCGCCGACCACGCCGTCCGACACGCGCAGCACGGCCGCGACGGACGCGAGCGCGAAGGCGTACGAGGCGCGGTCGCGGGCTTTGCGGTACGCCGACGGCAGCCCGGCCGTGGCGGCCGGCAGCACCACGCCGGTGACGAGTTCGCCCGGGCGGATCTCGGTGTCCCGCTCCGGCCGGTCCCCGGGCAGCCGGTGGAAGTCGGCCGCCGCGACACTCCGGGCGCCCTCGGGGCCGTACAGCTCCACACGCCCGTCGAGAGCGGCAAGCGCCACCGCCATGTCCGACGGATGGGTGGCGATGCAGTACGCGGAGTGCCCGAGCACCGCGTGATCACGGTGGACGCCGTCCCGCGCGCCGCAGCCGCTGCCCGGCTCGCGCTTGTTGCACGGCTTCGACAGGTCCTGGAAGTACGGGCACCGGGTGCGCTGGAGCAGGTTGCCGCCGGTCGTCGCCGCGTTGCGCAACTGCCCCGAGGCGCCCGCGAGCACCGCCTGCGACAGCGCCGGGTACCGGTCGCGCACCAGCGGGTGGGCGGCGAGGTCGCTGTTGCGGACCATCGCCCCGATCCGCAGCGCCCCGTCCGGCAGTTCCTCCACCGCGTCCAGCGGCAGCCGGGTGACGTCGACGAGGGCGGCGGGCCGCTCGACGCCGAGCTTCATCAGATCGACCAGGTTGGTGCCGCCGCCGAGGTAACGGGCACCGGCGTGGGAGGCGTACGCGGCGGTCGCCTCCTCGACGCTCCCGGCGCGGACGTAGGCGAACTCCTTCACGGGATCACGTCCTCCACGGCCTCGGCGATCCGCGGATACGCGCCGCACCGGCACAGGTTGCCGCTCAGCCGCTCCCGGATCTCCGCCCGGTCCAGTGGCACCGGCTCGGCCGAGGGCGTCGCCGGGTCGGTGACGTGCGAGGGGTGACCGGCCGCCGCCTCGGCGAGCATGCCGGCCGCGGAGCAGATCTGGCCCGGGGTGCAGTAGCCGCACTGGAAGGCGTCGCGCTCCAGGAAGGCCCGTTGCAGCGGGTGCGGTTCCTCGCCGTCGTCCGAGAGCCCCTCGACGGTCGTGACCTCACAGCCGTCCAGGGCGACCGCGAACAGCAGACAGCTGTTGACGCGCCGCCCGTCGACCAGGACCGTGCACGCGCCACACTGGCCGTGGTCGCAGCCCTTCTTGGCGCCCGTGAGGTCCAGATCCTCCCGCAGGAGGTCCAGCAGGACCCGCCGGTGGTCGACGGTGAGGGTGTGGGGTTTGCCGTTGACGCGGAGCGTCGTCTCCGAGTGGTGCTGGTCGTTGTCCATGTGGTGGAGGACCTTCCCGGGCGGGCCGTACTGCCGTACGGACCGCGTATCCACCAGACCACGACTGACACGTGCGCCCCGCCAGGACGAGCTCTAGGGCTCGTCCTGGGACGGGGCCACGGGACGCTGGGTCCTGCCTTTGAAGCGTTCGAACGTGCGTGTGAGCTGTTGCAGTGGAGACGCTACGGGAGTGTCGGAGGGCCGCTGCCGCTCGGGAGCGGCCTCGGCGGACTCCTGGTAGGCGACCAGAGCCTCGTGGGCGCGTTCGGCCGCCTCCCGGTACAGGTCACGTGACTTCGTCATGGCCTCGAGCGCCTCGGCGTACATGGCCACCAACCCGCGCTGTCGCTCCAGCTCCTCCTCGACGGTCAGCAGGTGCCAGTCCTCCCGCAGCGCGGTGAGGGCGTCCTCGGCGCCGTCGGGCAGCGGTCTCGGCAGCGCGGCGTACCGCCTCACCGCGTCGACGAGGTCGGTGGGTTCCGAGCCGTCGAGGAAGACCGCGCGGACGGAGAAGTCCTCGGCCTCGTAACCGTCCGGCGCGGGGCGGCCGGGCAGCACCGCGGCACCGCCGCGCGGCACCTGGACCCCCAGGTCGCGCAGGGCCCAGTTGAGGCCCCGGTGCTGCTGGGGCGCGGCGCGGTGCTCCACCACATGGTGCCGCAGGCCCGGCGGGAGCCACCGCGCCACCGGCAACCGGCCTCGCTCGTCCGTGGTCATCGCCTCGTGGACGACCACATGGATGTGCCACCCGCCGCGCCCCGCGTTCCTGAACAGGCGCCGCGTCTCCTTGTCGTCGTGGGGGAGCGGGTTGATCTTCCGCAGGGACAGCTCCGCGGCGCCGTCCCGGTCCCAGGCGATGTCCGGCTCCTCCGGCCAGAACAGCGCGGCGGGCGACGGCCAGTCGTCGTTCCACGGCTGCTCGGCCTCCGCGACCAGCATCCACTCCTGCCCGCCGTCCGGCCCGGGCGTCACGCCGATCCGGGCCCGCACGGGCACCGTCTCGTCGACCCGCCAGCGGGCTTCGAAGACCCGCTCCGCCGGGGCGGCCTCGGCCCCGGCCTCGCTCTCGACCTCGGGCAACTCCAGAAAGTCGTCGATGGCCCGACTTCGCTTGCGCTCCTCCAGTGAGCGCCGGAGCACGTCTACCGCGGCGCCTTCGGCATGGCGGCCGCGAGCCAGCCACACCGTGGTGGGAGTCATGGGGCGGACGGAGGAGGAGGTCGGCATGGGTCCAACTGTGAACGGGGGCAGATGCGCCTGTCAGTATCGTCGCCGCAGGCCGACGGGCATAACCCGGGGTCACACACGGGGCAGCGCCCTGCGGCGCACGGTGGCGCCAGGGGGCAGTACCGGGTGCGCGGAGGCGCGCGGCGCGCACGGGGTGTGAGCGCCGCGCGCACACCGGCGGATCACACTCGTGGCCCCACCGGCACCCGGTCCCGACAATGGTCCGCACGAGCAGGGCCCGCCCACCATCCGCATCGGGGCGGGTCCTGCTTGCTTGGATCTCGCTGCTGGGGATCGTCGGCCGGTCGGCGACGCAGCAGGTGGTGGACAACATCCAGAAGCTCGCTCCCGGCGCGGCACCGAACGTGAAGGTCCGTGGCTTCTGCTGGATCACGCCGGGCAGGGAGATGAACCGTCAGCGTGCTCTCGGGGGCGGGCACCCGGCCGAGGACGATCGCCGCCGCTCTGCGTCCTGAGCGACGCGCAAATACCTCGGCAACTCGCTGACTTGACCGATCCGGACGGATGCAGGGCGTGGGTGGGTATGCCGAGTGCGCGCCCGGATACCCGCCCGTCATGGCACGGAACGTCACGACGCGGAAGCTGGGCCGGTACGACGCGACCGGCCAGGACACCGAGCCCGGGCGCGAGGGGGGTGCGGGGCCGGACGAGCAGGTGGAGCGGCGGGCCCCGGACGAGCCGACGCAGTTGCCCGGGCGCTCCTGGCGGGCGGTGCTGAAAGGCACCGTCAAGGAGTTCAAGGACGATGAACTGGCCGACCGGGCCGCGGCGCTGACCTACTACGGGGTTCTCTCCCTCTTCCCGGCGCTGCTGGTGCTCGTGTCGCTGCTCGGGATCGCCGGCCAGTCGGCGACGCAGCAAGTGCTGGACAACCTGCAGAAACTCACCCCTGGATCGGCCCGCGACGTCATCCGCGATGCCGTGACGCAGCTGCAGGGCAACGCTGGTATCGGCTCGGTGGTGGCGATCGTGGGTCTAGTGGTGGCGGTGTGGTCGGCATCCGGCTACGTCGCGGCCTTCATCCGTACGGCCAACGCCGTGTACGACACGCCGGAGGGACGGCCGGTGTGGAAGGTGCTGCCCGTGCGGCTGGGAGTGACGGTGGCGCTGCTGGTGCTGGCGGTGGTCAGCGCTCTGATCGTGGTGTTCACCGGTGGCCTGGCACAGCAGGCAGGTGCGGTTCTGGGGGTCGGGGACACGGCGCTGACCGTGTGGTCCATCGCGAAGTGGCCGGTCCTGGTCGTGCTGGTCACGATCATGATTGCGATCATGTTCTGGGCAACACCGAACGTGAAGGGCCGCGGCTTCAGGTGGGTCACGCCGGGCAGTTTCCTGGCCCTGGTGATCTGGGCGATCGCGTCGGCCGGATTCGCGTTCTACGTGGCCAACTTCGCTTCCTACAACAAGACCTACGGCACCCTCGCCGGGGTGATCGTCTTCCTGGTGTGGCTGTGGATCAGCAACATCGCGGTCCTGCTCGGCCTGGAGTTCGACGCGGAGATGGCCCGCCAGCGTGCCGTCGCCGGCGGTCTGCCCGAGGATGAAGAGCCCTATGTCCCGCCCCGCGACACCCGTGCGTGGAGCGAGGAAGACCGGCGCCGTCTCGAATGAGGTCAGGTTTCCGCCGAGGGCGAGTTAGGCGCTGCTCGGAGAGGGAAGTCGCAGGTCATGGGAGTGCTGACGGATCTTCGTGAGCGAGATCACCGGGTGACGCGGTGGGTGGCGTCGTGGCGGTCGGGCTGCGTTCGGCGGGTCCTGCCGGCGGTGGAGGAGACGGCCGAGCACACCAAGCTGTGGTGGGGCGCCGCCGTCGCCCTGTCCGCCACCGGGTGGCGGGGGCGCAGGGCCGCGACCGTCGGCCTGGCGAGCATGGCCATGGCGGAACTGGCCTCGAACTGCGTACTCAAGCGCGTGTGGCATCGGCGTCGGCCGCCGAAGGAGTGGATCTCGCACGAGGATGTCCATGAGCGACCCGACTCTTCGTCCTTCCCCTCCGGGCACACCGCCGCGGGGGTGGCGTTCAGTGCCGCCGTGGCAGCGGTGTGGCCGTGGGTGGGCGCGGTTTGTGCGGTGCCGGCCGTCATGGTGGCCGCCGAACGCGTGCACACGGGTGCCCATTACCCCTCCGACGTCGCGGTCGGTGCCACGACCGGTCTGGCCGCGGCGGCCTTGGTCCGTCGTGTCCCCCGCCTGGCACGCCGACTGCTGCGCTGACGGGCACGAGCCACCCGATTGCCGGAGATCCGCTGGATGGCGTACTCGCGTCCGGGTACCCGGGAGACGGGCTGGCCCAGGCGGACATGAAGGAGAAGGGGAAGCGCTACGGCAAGGGCGGGGCCTTTTCGGCGGTCGGTCTGGTCGGCTTCCTGACGCTGCAGGCCCTGGCCGCCACCGCCATCGCAGCCCTGGCTGTCCCCCTCCCGGTGTGGGCCGCGGCCCTGATCGTCAGAAACCCTCGGCGTGATCACCGCCGTGCCGGCGTTGACGGGCACGAAGGAGGTCACCAGGCCGCTTCACCGGCACCCGAGCAGACCATCGAGACCATCGACAGCGTCAAGGCCGACTTGGCCGAGATCAAGGAGAGTGCACAGCGATGACCCAGCCGCCTCACGACGAGCCCACCGCCTCGAGCCCCGAGCAGTTGCAGGAGCAGGTCGAGCAGACCCGCCAGGAACTCGGGGAGACCGTCGAGGAACTGGCTGTCAAAACGGATGTCAAGGCCCGTACACAGGAGAAGGCGACCGCTGTGAAGAAGCAGGTGGGCGTGCTGACGGAGCAGGCGGGCGCCAAGGCCGCGGAGTTGACCGGGCAGGTCAAGGTGAAGGCCGCCGAGGCTACGCACCTGGTGCAGGACAAGCTGCCCGACCCGGTCAAGGACAAGGCCACGGCAGCCGCCGAGCAGGTGAAAGCCAAGGCCGGACAGGCCGGTCAGGTGTGGCAGGACAAGGCACCCGAACCGGTCCGCGCCAAGGCGCAGCAAGGTGCCCGGGCCGCCCGCGCCAACGGCACCGTACTGATAGCCATCGGCAGCGTGGCCGTGGCCGCGTGGCTGCTGCGCCGAGGCAGGAGGTAGCAGTGAAGGCATCCAAAGTCGCCTGCAAGCCAGTCGGCCTGGCGTTCGGCGTGGCTCAGCGGCGTGCCCGCCGACGGGCTGTTCGGCCAAAGCCGGCCGTCGACCGGGCGGGAGCCGTCGGCACCCGTAGCCTGACCGGAACCCGGCCCGGCTGATCCACCTTCTACCGGCGGCGCCCCGCCCTTCCGGGCGTGGGCGCCGGGGCGAGGCCCGCTCGGGGCCCGGGCCGGTGAGCCGAGTCGTGGACCGTCTGTGTCCGCTGTTGGCATGGACGACAACGCCACCTGCTGATCGCGTCGGCCGGCACGGCTTGGAGATCGTCAAGGCCGTCACCCAGAACCTCGACATCCAGCGGGAGCCGGTCACGCCCCACGTCGACGCCACCGTTCGCGTTCTGCCGTAGCGGTCGGTCGCGCTCCCGTGCGGCGCTTCGCAGGGCGGTGACCAGCTGCCGGGAAGGCGGAGTTCGCCGTGGACTTCGCCGGGTCAGCTCCGAGTTGACCCCGACGTCAGCGGCTGTCCTCTCCAGCGGGCGGGGCCGGGGCGGTCTCGCGCACGACCACGTAGACCGCGTGCACGGTGAGTATGCGCTCGATCTCGTCGATGATCGGGCGAAGCGGATCTGAGCGGGACGAGCCAGGCAAGGCCGGCCAGCGCCGCGAAGACAAGGGACGGCAGCATCCGCGGTAGTACGTGATCGACGAAGCCGTACCCCTCGATCATGGTGGGCGTACCCCGCCGGACGAACCAGTGCTCGGTCCGGCGCAGCACCGCTTCGGACACTCTGAACGGCATGGCCGGTCGTCCCCCCGATCACTGCGTGACGGGCCCTCTGAGCAGCACACGCCGGCACAGCTCCCACAGCTCGTCCGGCACCAGCCGCTCAGCCATCCCCGGCACGAGCAGCCGCCTACCCCAGCCGGACGACATGACCTCTTAAACGTCGGACGAGCTCGCGTCCGACTCCTGAGGCTGTGGTTCCGTCCGCTCCGCTGCCGTCTGCTCCATCTGAAGGCGTCGTTGTTCCATATCGTCCGCCGTCGTCGCCGTCCGGTGGACGTCGGCGAAGGTGAGGAGGAAGGCGAGCAGTTCGTCGCGGGCGGCCAACCCCTCGGCGCCGGGGCGGGACAGGGCTTCGCGCAGAGCGTCCTGAAGGGTGTCTCGGACGTGAGGCCAGGGGCCGACGCTGGGCTGTGCACTGCTCAGGTGCCGGGAGAGGACCCCTGCCAGACGCACCGTGTCGCCGTCGAGCCAGTCAGTCCACGGGCCGATCATCGACACGGTGTGGTGGAGGGCGCTCACGGTGGCGGCGGGGAGCGTCACCCGCACCGGATCCTCGGCATCCAGCGCCTCGATCAGTGCGGTGACCGGTGTGGCCTTCTCCGGCCACGGAAGGCGGGCCTGCATCGCGTCCAGGGCCCGCCGTATCTCGCCCACCTCCGCCAAGGGCAGGGCAATGGTGAGGTTTTGCGGCGGCCCGGGCCGCTCGTGGTCCTTCTCCCGCCGGCGCGATCGTGGGTAGGAAGGCGAGCTCCAGCCCATCACGTCGAACTCGTCGCCCGCCTCGGGGGCGCGACAGGGCGCCGGTGACGTGCGGTCGTAGCCTTTCTCGGCGAGGCATCGGTCGATCTCGTCCCACGTCGGCGCGTCGTCGCCGGACGAGAGGCGCACTACCCGCCACCCCTGTGCGTAGGTGATCTGGAGGCTCCACGCACGCCCTGCCTCCAGCCGTGCCCTGCCCGGGAGTTTCGTCGCCAGCACCACGGTGATGTTCCCCTCAGGAAAGTCCGCTCTGCACCCGGTGCAGATAGCTGAAGTCGTGGTCGTCCCGGGCGCTCGCCAGCGGGCGGATCTCCCGGGTGGCCACGTTCAGGGCATAGCCCCCGATCGTGCCGAGGAACCAGCCGAGGTCCGGCAGCAACAGGGCACCGCCCGCCGCGGCGGCCAGTGCGACCGACACCGTGACCGAACGGTGAACCCAGGCCATCCGGCTGCCGCGGCGGGCCGCTCGATAGTCCTCGACCGCCTCGGAGAGTTCCGCACGCAGCTGGGTGAGGACGTCCGCCGGGTGCTCGTAGTCGCGGCGCAGATCGCCCAGCATGCGGTGCAGGGCGCGCATCAGGCGGCGTCGTTCCTCGGCGTGCTTCTCACGGAAAGTGAGGACCTCCTCGGTCGGCGTGCCCGGCGCCGGCACGGGCAGGAGCCGGCCCAGCTCCATCTCCCAGGCCAGACAGCGGGTCGGGGACACCGGACGCAGGGTGTTGCGGTACGCGTCCTCGCTGTCCGTGTACGGAAAGAGGGCGAGGTCCGTGGCGGCGGCGAGCTCGCGGGCCAGCACGCCGACGACCAGGGCCTGCACCTCCTTGGAGACGGACAGCGCTTCTCCCCGGCCCAGGGGCCCGACGTCGGTGGCCAGTCCGAGGTGAAGCAGGAGCCGCTCCAACTCGAAAGTGATCTTTGACGTGTGGAGGACCGCTTCGGGCGGCGAGGTGGGTCTGGGCGGATCCGGGCGAGCCGCTATACGCCGGAGCTCTCGGGTAAGGACTGACCAGCTCTGGGCTCTGCTGTACGCGGGCCCGTGGACGGTCAGGACCTCGAGCGTCTCACGGGTGAATGTGAGCGGCCGGTACAGCTCACGCTCTTCCAGCCGTCGCAGTTCGGCACCGACGAGCGCCTCATACACCCGCGGGTCGCGGGGCACGACCGAGGCGAGACCGTCCCAGTAGAGCAGGGCCTGGTGGACGACCTCGGTGGGCGGATTCACCTTCGGGTAATACAGCAACACGCCCATGAAGCCCCCCGTGCCCCAGCTACGACAACCAGACCAACGATAGCGAGGCGCTCGGGTGTTGGCGGCCCCGCGTCCGTGCGCTGTAGACCGGGGAAGTCCGGCTCACAGCTCCACGTGATCACCGACCCGTGAACTCCGCTGCCTTCTCCGAGGCGACCGAGGTCCTGGCCCCTTCCACGGGCTTGGACCCGCTCTCCGCCCCGGTCTCCGCAGTGCGGCCATTGCCGGGGAGCAAGAAGGCCACGGAGACCGTCCCCATCCCCAGGATCGCCGCGCCCACCAGGCTGGTGTGAGCCACTGCGTCCGCGAAGGAGGAGCCGACCGCGTCCGCCATCTGCCGGGCGTCGTTGGCGAGTTGACCGGCCTGCTCCTTGAGCTGCGCGGCCTGCTGCGGGTCGGTCGTCCGCGCCGCCTGCTCGGCGAGCTGCCGTGCCTGGTCACCGATCCCCTGGGCGACCCCGTACCCGGCGGCGACCGAGTCCTGCGCCTGGCTCAGCGCGTCGGCCGGGAGTTTGCTGTCCGCTGTCGCATCCGACAGACCTGACGAGTACGAGGTCGACAGCAGCGAACCGAGTATGGCGATGCCGATCGCCCCGCCCAGTTCCTGCGAGGTGTCGTTGACCGCGCTGCCCACGCCCAGCTCTTCCTCTGGGAACGCGCACATGATCGCGTCCGTGCAGGGCGAGAGCGCCAGGCCGATGCCGAGCCCGAGCGCGAGGAGGGGTGCCACGAAATCACCGTACGACGACGACTTGTCGACCTGGGTGAGCAGCGCGAGAGCCGTCGTGCCGCCGGCCATCCCCGCGATGATCGTCGCCTTCATGCCGATGCGCGGGGTGAGGTAGCCGGTCAGCACGGAGCCGGCGAAGACCGCGCCGGCGAGCGGCAGCATGCGTATGCCTGTCTCCAACGCGTCGTATCGCAGGACGAACTGGAGGTGCTGGGTGAGGTAATAGAAGGCGCCGAAGACCGCGAGGAGGAACAGTACGACGGCGATGTTGGCACCCGTGAACGCGCGGTTCGCGAAGCGGCGCGGGTCGAGGAGGGGGTGAGGGTGGTGCAGCTCCCAGAGGACGAACGCCACGAGCCCGACGACCCCGATGACCGCGCCCGTGACCGCCTTGGCGTCCCAGCCGTGCGGGGCCTCGATGAGCGTGAAGACCAGCGCGGCGATCCACACCACCGACAGCAGTCCACCGGCGTAGTCGATCCGCGGCGCGTGCGTGGCCTTGGACGGCGGTACCAGGACGAAGGCGCCGACGATGGCGAGGGCGATCACGGGAACGTTGATCAGGAAGGTGGACTGCCAGCTGGAGCTCTCCAGCAGCATGCCCGCGATCAGCGGTCCGGCGGCGATGGCGAAACCGGCGGTGCCCGCCCACAAGGTGATCGCCTTGGTCCGCTCGGCGCGCGGGAAGGTCGCGGCGAGCAGAGAGAGCGTGGCGGGCATGATGAGCGCCGCGCCGACACCCATCACGGCACGTGCCGCGACGACCCCCACCGCGCTGTCGACGAGTGAACCCCATATCGCTCCGCCGCCGAACAGGACGAGCCCGAGAACGAGCGCGCCGCGCCGGCTGTACTTGTCGCCGATCGCGGCGAACAGCAGCATCAGGGCGGCGTACGGGATGGTGTAGCCGTCTATGACCCACTGCAGGTCGGTGCTGGACAGGCCGAGGTCCTGAGTCATGGAGGGAGCCGCGACCGTGAGGGCGGTGTTGGCCATCACGATCATCAGCAGGCTCAGACAGAGCACCAGCAGAGCCCACCAGCGCCGGGCGTAGGGCCGGTCCATCCTCTCGACCGGTTCTTTCATGAACACACGCATGGTGAGTCGGTCCTTCCGTGAAGGGGATCCGCGCAACGCCCCGTGAGCAGGGGTGGGCGCACGGAGCGACAGCGATGCAGCAGCTTCCGTTCGACGGACTTTATCACTCGACAAAGTCGAAGGATCGAGTCTTGTGCCGCGGGGCTGTTGCGAGATGGGTCGCCGGTAGCGTGTCGCCGCCGCGGTCAGGATCCCCGCCGCCTCATCCGGGAAGCCGTCGTCCGGCTTGCCAGTGGGGAAGAGCCACTGCCCATGCCCGCACACTCGATGAGAGATGGAGCGAATGCACAGATGGCATTGGCATCGACCAGGTCGATGCCAATGCCATCTGTGTGTGGTTCGCCCGTCCTGCGGGCGCTACGGGATACGGAAACGGTGTCAGTTCGCAGGTACGGGCACCAGATCCAGGCGACCGCCCGCCATCGCCATCACGGCGGACACGAACGCTTGGAGGCAGGCGTGCTCGGCCTCCTCGTCGGGGTGCGCGAGACGTTGCATCGTGAGCCCGTCGAAGCCGGCGAGGAAGAATCGCGCGATCGTCTCCGCAGGCTGGGCGAGAGGCCGGCCGGTACGCTCGGCCGCCTCGGCCACCAGTCTCGCCGTCACCTCGGTCACGCTCCGGTTGTGACTCTCGAGGGCTTCGCTCAGGGCGGGGGAGCGGAGCGCGAACAGAGTCAGTTCGGAAAGGAGCTGATGGCTGGCGGGCTGCTCGCGGACCGTCTGCCACAGGGCGGCAGCCAGCGTGCTGACTGTCTCCTCGAACCCCGCGCCGACCGGGGCGGCTCGCTCGACCTGCGCGATCAGATCCTGGGTGAGCTGCTCCATGACGGCTCGGTACAGCTCCTCCTTCGTGCCGAAGGTGTAGTGCACCGTGGCCTGGGCCACTCCCAGCTCGGCGGCGATGGCACGAGTGCTTCCGGCCGCGACCCCTTCCCTCGCCATGTAGTCGATGGCCGCTTTGATCAGCTGAGGGCGGCGCTCGGCCGCGGGAACGTGAGCCATAGCCGCATCATACCGACTGAGTCTTATGAACAAGTCGTTCGATGACGTCGTTCTGTGCATCGGCCGCTGTCCGTGCCGTCTGGCTGCTGGGGTCCGGTCTGTGGCCGTGAAGGTCGGTTCCCGCCTGAGGGGCCGGCAGTCGGCACATGGAGCGGCACACCGCGCCCGGGGGTATCTGGTCCACACTGGGTGCCTTCCCGTCCGATGGACGCTCGGTCAGCGCCACAGTCAGCACGTAAGTTCCATCACTGGCTGGCTCATACGTGCCTCGGCGCTGGGTGGCGGCCGGGAGGCCGCATACTCGGTGATCGTTGCAGTTCCGTCAGGGCGATGGCTGCTGCGGCCGACTCGGTGGTCAGACAGGGAAGGGCATAGGGGACATGAGTGGTGCCAACCGGCCGATAATGCCGGAGTCGGTGGACAGTCCAGCTCTGCGGACACCGCCGACAGGCAAGGCGGCGCGGTGGCTGCTGCGTCACCGGGTGCAGCCGGTGGGGCCGGCGGCCGGAGAGAGTCATGCCGAGCAGCATGCCTGGTGGAAGGTGATGTGCCTGACCGGCGTCGACTACTTCTCCAGTCTGGCCTATGTGCCGGCGATCGCCGCTCTGGCCGCCGGGGCCGTCTCTCCTCTGGCGACGCTGCTGATCGTGGCGTTGACGCTGCTGGGGATGCTGCCGATGTACCGGAAGGTGGCCAAGGAGAGCCCGCACGGCGCGGGGTCGGTCGCCATGCTGGAGGATCTGCTGCCGTTCTGGTGGGGCAAGCTGTTCGTTCTGGTCCTGCTCGGGTTCGTGGCCACCTCGTGGATCATCACCATCACGTTGTCCACGGCGGACGCCTCCGTACATGTGGTGGAGAACCCCTTCTTCCCCTCCGCACTCCACGGCCACGAGGTCGCCCTGACCGTGGGGCTGCTGCTGGTCCTGGGAGGCGTTTTCCTGCTCGGGTTCAGTGAGGCGGTCAGTGTCGCCATCCCGCTGGTCGCCGTCTTCCTGGCGCTCAACGCGGTCGTCATCGGAGTCGGCCTGGTCCACGTCTTCACGACGGACGGCGCGCTGACGGCCTGGACCGACGCGCTCGTCGACGGCGGAGGCGGCTTCGGCGACCTTGCCGGTCCGGCGCTGCTGGCCTTCCCGCTGCTGGTGCTGGGCCTGTCGGGTTTCGAGACCGGTGTGAGCATGATGCCGCTCGTGGCGGCCGACGGTGCCGACGCCGAGCAGCGGCTGCGCTCGCGGATCCGCAACGCCCGCCGCCTTCTGACCACCGCTGCTGTGATCATGAGCGTCTACTTGCTGGCCGCCAGCTTCGTGACCACCGTCCTCATTCCGGAGAAGGAGTTCGAGCCCGGTGGTGCGGCCAACGGCCGGGCGCTGGCCTGGCTGGCGCACGAGCATGTCAGTGAGGCGTTCGGCACCGCCTACGACATCAGCACCATCCTCATCCTGTGGTTCGCAGGCGCTTCCGCCATGGCTGGGCTGATCAACATCGTTCCCCGCTACCTGCCCGACTACGGCATGGCCCCCGAGTGGGGACGCGCGGTGCGTCCGGTCGTCATCGTCTACACCGCGCTCTGCATCCTGATCACCATTGCCTTCGACGCCGACGTCGACGCCCAGGCCGGTGCCTACGCCACCGGGATCCTGGCCATGATGGTCTCCGGAGCCTTCGCCGTAACCGTCTTCATGGCCCGCAACCGTCGCCGCGCGAGTACGGTGGGCTTCGCCCTGCTCACCGCGGTCCTGCTCTACGCCCTTTTGGCCAACATCGTCGACAAGCCCGACGGCATCGCCATCTCCGGCTTCTTCATCCTGGGCATCATCATCGTGTCGCTGATCTCCCGCGTCTCGCGCACGACCGAACTGCGCGCGGACCGCATCGTCTTCGACGAGACCGCCCGCCGGTTCATCGCCGACACCCTCGCCCACGACGAGTCCATCAACATCATCGCCAACCGCCGCCAGGCCGGCGACCTCGCCGAGTACAGCGCCAAGGAACGCGAACAACGCGGCACCAACCCGGTACCGGGCCCCGCTGACGTGCTCTTCCTGGAGATCGACGTGGTCGACCCGTCCGACTTCAGCGAAACCCTCACCGTCCACGGCGTCGAAGTCGACGGCTACCGCATCCTGCGCGCCGAGGCACCGGCCGCCCCCAACGCCATCGCCGCCATCCTCCTCGCCCTGCGCAACGCCACCGGCGTACTGCCGCACTGCTACTTCGCCTGGGCCGAAGGCAGCCCCCTGGTGCACATGATCCGCTACTTCCTCCTCGGCCGCGGTGACACGGCTCCGGTCACCCGCGAGATCATCCGCAGCAACGAACCCGACCCCGACCGCCGCCCCGGCATCCACGTCGGCGGCTGAGCCCGTCACCTTCGCCCGGAAAACGCGGCGTACCGGCGACCGAAAGGAAGTGGGCGCGATGACGGATTCCAACGATCCCTACCGCCGTCTCCGGCGCATCCAGTACGCCCTTTTCCTGCTCATGGCCGCCCTGGGAACCGCCGGAGTCCTCACCGAATCGCTGTGGCTCCTGGGGCTCGCCGCCTGGGCTCTGATTGCGGCCGGTCTCATCGAGATGATTTACCGGCCCTGAAACCCCAGCCGCCCGGGCGAACGCCGGCACAGTCACGTCAGTCAGCGCCGGTCGGCCACCTACGGCGAGCTGCTCGCCGTGTCCGTTGGGCGCAGCGACGGCCTCGCCGCCGACGTCCGGCGTCGAAGGCCGAAGCCTGGTCGAGGTGTTCTGCCAGAGCGGCCTCGACCAGGCAGGCAGGTCAGTCGTCGACTGCCTGGTAGAGGGTCGTCCAGAAGTCGTGGATGGCCCGGGCCGAATCCGGAGTGGACATCCCGGTCTGGGTGAGCAGGATGCCGACGAGCTGGTTGTCCGGGTCGGCGTACGTCGAGGTGCCGGCTCCGCCGTCCCAGCCGAACTGGCCGACGGGGGCGTAGTCGCCACGGTAGGTGCGCACCGCCATCCCGAAGCCCCAACCGCCGTGCTGCCCCTGGCCGATGTCCGTCCTGACCACCGAGCCGAATGCCGTCCCCGCCGGCGAGGAGTCTCAATGACTGAGTCAAGCCACCTGCATGGTCTATCGAAGAGCGCCGAGGCCCATGTCTTGCCTGTGCAGCTTCCGCCGCCTCGCCGTGCAAAGGCTGGTTCCGCAGTGATTTCGCCGCCGAAGATCGACGATGATCGAGCCCCTCGCACCAGACGACGACAAGAGGTGGACGACGTGGCCAGCCTGATCAGGGGCCAGGAGTATCCGGTGAATGTGGACTACAACGGATGGGCCTTGCAGGACTTCGACGACACGCAGGTTCCTGTGCTGTTCCCTGAGGGTTTCGAGAGCGGCACGTTCCTCACTGCTCACCCTGGGCGCCTTGATTTCTACAGTGCCGGGCACACCCACACTGCGTCCCTGACGGTGGAGATCTGGGACGGGGAGCCCGCAGTGCCGGCCGGAGAGTGGGACGAGACAGCCCCGGCCGGCATCGTTTGTTCTTCGGGCAAGCTGCGCGCCAGGGGGGTGGCGGCAGGACCGATGCCAGAGGCGATCGAGTTGTCGGACGGGCCGGGCGTCTGGACGGTGCGAGTGGTGTGCACCGGCCGTGAGGCGGCATCTGCGCAGACCCAGCACGGTGTGGTGCACGGAGTCGAGCGCTACAACGCACAGTTCTGGCCGAACGCCTAGATTGCTGGGGCGGCTCGCATTCGCCAGGTCCCAGTATCTCGCCGAGCGCGGTCAGGATCGCCATCTCATCGTTATCGATCTTCTTCGACCAGAGTGTCCCGCCGGTCTCGTCAACCACCGCCGCCCAGTGATGGACCTTGCCCGCGTCGATCCCACCAGGCTTGGCCGTATCGCTTACTCACTCGCCCTCCTCGTGCCACACAGTTGTGCCGTCGGCCCGAGGAACACCCCGCTGTTCGCTCCGTAAACAGCGACCGCACAACGCGCGCACATCTCAATTCAGTAGCCAGGGCGCCCCGGAGAGCCGGACGGCCACTCCTTCTAGCCACCACTGGCATGCCCTACTCGGCTACACCCGGCCCTCCCGGGCCGCACAAGACCTTACGGAGCCCCCTAATGCCGGTGAACGCCGCCGGCTGACCACCGTTACCGGGCTCGCCGCGCTGTCGCTGGACGCGATGACGTCGGTGGCGGCCGCTTCCACCTCCAGCCGGTCGAGGGCGTCACGGTCCTCGCCCAGCTCGCGGACGCCTCGCCCGGCCATAACTGGGCTTTCTACGTCATCCAGTTCGCCACCGTGATCCTTCTTGCCCTGTCAGCGAACACCTCCTTCGGCGGCCTGACGGTGCTGCTCGAGCTACTGGCCCGCGACAACTACGCGCCGCACGTGTTCGCCCTCAAGGCGGACCGGCAGGTCCACCGGCACGGTGCCCTCGCTCTGGCCATCGACTCGGCCGCGCTGCTCGTCTTCTCCGGCGGCGACACCAACACCCTCGGGCCGCTCTTCGCGATCGGCGTCTTCGTCGGCTTCACCATCGCGCAGGTGGGCATGGTGCGGCACTGGTGAGTGGAGCGGGGACGGGGATGGCGGGCGCCTGGCTGATCGTGATCACCCTGCCACTCCTCATGGTCGCCTTCGAGACCGTGCACCGCGCCTACGCCCGGATCGGCGAGCGGCTCGGCCTCGGCCGCATCCAGGAATCCCCGCACCGAAAACGCTCACTGGTGCTCGTTCCCGTCTCGTCCCTGTCCAGGCTGACCTCGGAGGCCCTCCCGGACCCTGAGGACCGGGCCCACCTGCACGCCCTGGAGCGCTCCTGGGCGGAGCGAGCGGCGCGGCCTGGGCCGTCCGATCGCCGCGTACGTCCGTGGAGTGGCCGCCGCCGTGCCGGACACGCGTGTCACCCTGCTGATCCCCGAGACCGAGCCGGAGCGGCTGTGGCAGCGGCTGCTGCAGAACCAGCGGGGCGCGGTCGTCGCGCACGCCGTGCGGCGGGAGACGGACGCGGTGATCTGTCGGCTCCGCTTCCGGCTCCTCTGAGCCGGGCCGCGTCAGAGTCCCGTCAAGGCCGTGGGTCCCGCCGTAAGAGAGCCGTCAACGGCAGACCGATCCGGCCAAAGCGGCGCTTTCCTCTGATCGTCCGTTTCACCGCACCTCACTCCAGGAGTTCGCGATGGCCGATCTGGCCTTCGTCGTCACAGTGCTCGCGGGTTTCGCGCTGGTGGCTCTCGTCGCCAAGGGGGTGACGAAGCTGTGACCACCGAGAACATCGTCGGCCTGATCGTGGCCGTCTCCCTGCTGGGCTACCTCGTCCTCGCCCTGATCTTCCCGGAGAGGTTCTGAGCCCCGATGGGTCCCGTACTTGCCGGCGTGCTCCAGCTGCTCGCGCTCATAGCCGCGCTGGCTCTCGCCTACATCCCCCTTGGCAACTACATGGCCAGGGTCTACTCCTCCGACGAGCACTGGCGCGTCGAGAAGTGGGTCTACAAGGGCATCGGTGCCAACCCCGACACCGAGATGACCTGGTCCGCGTACCTGCGCGGCGTGCTCGCTTTCTCGGCCGTCGGCGTCCTCTTCCTCTATTTGCTGATGCGGCTCCAAGGCGTCCTGCCCGGCTCGCTGGGGTTCTCTTCGGTCAACCCGGCGCAGTCGTTCAACACGGCCGTGTCGTTCGTGACCAACACCAACTGGCAGTCGTACTACGGCGAGCAGACCATGGGGCACGTCGTGCAGACCGCCGGTCTCGCCGTGCAGAACTTCGTCTCCGCGGCCGTCGGCATGGCCGTCGCCGTGGCACTGGTGCGCGGCTTCGCCCGCTCGCGCACCGGTGAGCTCGGCAACTTCTGGTCCGACCTGGTGCGCGGCACCCTGCGGATCCTGGTGCCGGCGGCGGCGATCGCCGCGATCGTGCTGGTGGCGTGCGGCGTGATCCAGAACTTCTCCGGCATCCACGAGGTCGGACAGTTCATGGGCGGCTCGCAGCAGTGGAACGGCGGCGCGGTCGCCTCGCAGGAGGCCATCAAGGAGATCGGCACCAACGGCGGCGGGTACTTCAACGCCAACTCCGCCCACCCCTTCGAGAACCCGACGCCCTTCACCAACCTCTTCGAGATCTTCCTGATCCTGGTCATCCCGTTCGCGCTGACCCGCACCTTCGGGGTCATGGTCGGCTCGGTGAAGCAGGGGTACGCGATCCTCGCCACGATGTTCACCATCTGGCTGGGCTTCGTGGCCCTGATGATGTGGACCGAGTTCGCCCACCACGGCCCGGCGCTCCAGGCCGCGGGCGGGGCGTACGAGGGCAAGGAGGTCCGCTTCGGCGTCGGCGTGTCCTCGATCTTCGCGGTGTCGACCACGCTCACCTCGACCGGCGCGGTGGACTCGTTCCACTCCTCCTTCACCGGCCTCGGCGGCGGCATCGCCATGCTCGGGATGATGCTGGGCGAGATCGCGCCCGGCGGTGTCGGCTCCGGCCTCTACGGCATGCTGGTCATGGCGGTCATCGCGGTGTTCATCGCCGGGCTGATGGTCGGCCGCACCCCCGAGTACCTGGGCAAGAAGATCGGCACCCGCGATATCAAGCTGGCCGCCTGCTACATCCTCATCACGCCGGCGCTGGTGCTCGTCTTCACCGGCGTGTCCATGGCCCTGCCGACCCCGCCGCACTCGATGCTGAATGCGGGCGCGCACGGCTTCTCCGAGGTGCTCTACGCCTTCACGTCCGCGTCGAACAACAACGGCTCGGCCTTCGCCGGGCTCAACGCGAACACCGACTGGTTCAACACCATGACCGGACTCGCGATGCTGCTGGGCCGCTTCCTGCCCATGGTGTTCGTGCTGGCGCTGGCCGGCTCCCTCGCCGAGCAGAAGCCGGTGCCCGTGACCGCGGGCACCCTGCGCACCGAGAAGCCGCTGTTCACCGGCCTGCTGGTGGGCGCGATCGTGATCATCACCGGTCTCACGTACTTCCCCGCCCTCGCGCTGGGCCCGCTCGCCGAGGGGCTGGCGTCATGACCACCCGTACAGAGAAGCAAGAGGACTCCATGTCCACCGCCACCACTCCCACCCGGGCGCCGCACCGCGATGTACCCACCGGGCACAAGGAGGGCCGGGTCGGCGCCGGCCTGTTCGACCCCAGGCAGCTGGTGAAGTCACTGCCGGACGCCTTCCGCAAGCTCGACCCGCGGGTGATGATCAAGTCGCCCGTCATGTTCGTCGTGCTGGTCGGCTCTGTGCTGACTACGGTGTTCTCCTTCAAGGACCCGGGCGACTGGTTCGGCTGGACCATCAGCGCCTGGCTCTGGCTGACCGTGATCTTCGCCAACCTGGCCGAGGCGGTCGCCGAGGGCCGCGGCAAGGCGCAGGCCGACACCCTGCGCAAAGCCAAGACCGACACCGTCGCCCGCCGTCTCGTGGGGGACGCCGAAGAGCGGGTGCCGGGTACGGAGCTGCGCGTCGGCGACCTCGTGGTGTGCGAGGCCGGGGATGTCATCCCTGGTGACGGGGACGTCGTCGAGGGCGTCGCGTCGGTCGACGAGTCGGCGATCACCGGTGAATCGGCCCCGGTCATCCGCGAGTCCGGCGGCGATCGCTCGGCCGTCACCGGCGGTACGAAGGTCCTGTCCGACCGCATCGTCATCAAGATCACGACGAAGCCGGGCGAGACCTTCATCGACCGGATGATCAATCTGGTCGAGGGCGCCGCACGGCAGAAGACGCCCAACGAGATCGCCCTGAACATCCTGCTGGCGTCGCTCACCATTGTCTTCCTGCTCGCGGTGGCCACGCTGCCGCCGTTCGCCGACTACGCGGGCACCCACCTGACCATGGTCGTGCTGATCGCCCTGCTGGTCTGCCTGATACCGACCACCATCGGCGCACTGCTGTCCGCGATCGGCATCGCCGGCATGGACCGGCTGGTGCAGCGCAACGTGCTGGCCATGTCAGGCCGGGCGGTCGAGGCCGCCGGCGACGTCTCCACCCTGCTCCTCGACAAGACCGGCACCATCACCCTCGGCAACCGGCAGGCCGCCGAGTTCGTCCCGGTCGGCGGCACGACGGAGGCGGACGTGGCGGACGCGGCCCAGCTGTCGTCACTGGCCGACGAGACGCCCGAGGGCCGTTCCATCGTCGTCCTGGCCAAGGAGAAGTACGGGCTGCGCGAGCGCCACCAGGGCGAGCTCGTGGGCGCCGAGTGGATCGAGTTCACCGCTCAGACCCGGATGTCGGGCGTCGACGTCGACGGCCGCAGGATCCGCAAGGGCGCCACGGCCTCGGTCATCGCCTGGGTCGGGGAGCAGGGCGGCACGGTCGCGGCGGACGCCGACCGGATCGCGCAGCGCGTTTCCGAGGCGGGCGGGACCCCGCTGCTGGTCGCGGTGGACGACGAGTGGGGCGCCCGCGTCCTGGGCGTCATCCACCTCAAGGACGTCGTCAAGGACGGGATGCGCGAGCGGTTCGGGGAACTGCGCCGGATGGGCATCAAGACCGTCATGATCACGGGCGACAACCCGCTGACCGCGAAGGCGATCGCCGAGGAGGCAGGCGTCGACGACTTCCTCGCCGAGGCCACCCCCGAGGACAAGATGGCCCTCATCAAACGCGAGCAGGCCGGCGGCAAGCTGGTCGCGATGACCGGCGACGGCACCAACGACGCCCCGGCCCTGGCCCAGGCCGACGTCGGCGTGGCGATGAACACGGGCACGTCGGCCGCGAAGGAGGCCGGCAACATGGTCGACCTCGACTCGAACCCGACCAAGCTCATCGAGATCGTCGAGATCGGCAAGCAACTCCTCATCACCAGAGGCGCGTTGACCACGTTCTCCATAGCCAACGACGTCGCCAAGTACTTCGCGATCATCCCGGCGCTGTTCGCGGTGGTCTACCCGGGCCTGAACAAGCTCAACATCATGGGCCTGTCCTCTCCCGACTCCGCGATCCTGTCGGCCGTGATCTTCAACGCGCTGATCATCATCGCCCTGGTGCCGCTGTCCCTGCAGGGCGTGCGGTACCGGCCCGTCAGCGCGGACCGCCTGCTGCGGCGCAACCTCACGATCTACGGGCTGGGCGGGCTGATCGCCCCGTTCATCGGCATCAAGCTCATCGACCTGCTCATCTCTCTCATTCCCGGGCTGTAACTTTTTTGAAAGCGTGGTGAAGGACCATGAACAGCTCCGTTGTGAACACTGCCCGGTTGCTCGGAGCGGGCCTGCGCGCCCTCCTCGTGCTGACCCTGGTCACCGGCGTCATCTACCCGCTCGTCGTCACCGGCATCGCCCAGGGGCTGTTCCCCGGCAGGGCGAACGGCTCCGAGATCAGGGCGGACGGCAAGGTCGTCGGCTCGTCCTTGATCGGGCAACAGGGCTACAGCCTGGACTACTTCCAGCCGCGTCCCGCGAACGGGCTCGGTGAGAACTCGGTCAACACCCAGTACAAGCTGATCCTCTCGGGCGCCACCAACCTCTCCGCCGACAACCAGGAACTCGTCAAGTCGGTGGAGGAGGCCAAGGCGAGGGTCCTCAAGGACAACTCCACCCCCGACCACAAGGTCAAGCCGTCCCAGGTCCCGGCCGACGCCGTGACGTCCTCGGGCTCGGGCCTCGACCCGGACATCTCCCCGGCCTACGCCGACCTCCAGGTCCACCGCGTCGCCGAGCGCAACGGCCTGACCGTCGCCCAGGTGCGGAAGCTCGTTTACGACCACACCGAGGGCCGCACCCTCGGCTTCATCGGCGAGCCCCGGGTCAACGTGCTGGAACTCAACATCGCGCTCAGGGCCCTCGTGGCCAAGGGCTGACGAGCTGAAGGAGCGGGAGCCGACGGAGACGAGGACCTTCCTCCTCCGCCGGCTTCCGCCACCGTGAAGTCCGTACAACAGGAGCCCACACACCCATGACCCGGGTGCTCGTCGTGGAGGACGACCCGCAGCTCGTACGGGCCCTCGTCATCAACTTGCAGGCACGTCACTACTGCGTAGGCGCCGCCCCCGACGGCGCCACGGCCCTGCGTCTCGCCGCCGCGCGTCAGCCCGACGCCGTACTGCTCGACCTCGGTCTGCCCGACATGGACGGCGTCGACATCATCAAGGCGAGCGGCGAGAGACCGAGGGAAGCCCTGTTGCCTGACGGGACAGGTCCTGCTCACTTCGGATCGATCCCGTACGCACCTGCCCGCTCCACTGCACATTCCTTTGGAAAATGCCAAAGCCTTCACCTGGGCCGAGTACTTTCCGTAGTGTCGTGCTCACGTTCGCGGGAACGGCCGTGCAGGGAGGGGGATTCGGCGTGCCCGGAATCGACGAGAGTCTGCTGGAAGCCATGCGGCTACCCGGTGCGCGAGGGGCGGCGGTGGTCGACTGGATCAGTGGTCTCGCCCTGGGCGCGGTGGGTGACGCGCCGGGCGGCGACCTGGAAGCGGCGGCCGCGGAGACCGCCGAACTCGCCCGCCTCGCCACGGAGAGCGGCGCGCTCGCCCCGGCCGGCGGCGACGTGGACGGAGCGTCCGGCAAGGAACCACCCGTACAGGACTTGATCATCACGAACACCGACTCGTACCACCTGCTGAGGTTCGTCACCACGACCTTCGACAGCACCGTGTTCCTGCACTTATGGCTCGACCGAGCCGAGGGCAACCTCGCCCTGGCCCGCATCCGGCTGGCCGAGATGGCGGACAGACTGGTGCTCGGATGATCACGCCGACCCGGACCGCACGCACGGACGAACCGGCCTCGGCCCTGCTCGGCACTCTCGCCGCGCAGGGCGCGAGCGGCGCCGTGTCCACCGAGGCGGGGATCGTCTACCTCGCCGCGGGACACGTCGTCCACGTCGAATCCGCCCTCACCCCCGACGTCGGTGATCTGCTCACGCACAGCGGCGCGCTCGCCCCGGACGGCTGGTGGCAGGCCATCGACCAGGCCGGCCGCCGTTGCCGCGTCGGCCGTCAGCTGGTGGACAGCGGCCACCTCGCCGCCGGCGCGCTCGAACTGTGCCACCTGGGCGCCCTCTTCGACGCGGCGTACTTCGTTCTCGCCCACGACGGACCGGTGCTCCGCTTCCGCCCCGGAGTCTCGCACTGGCTGGGTGCGGTCCGTGCCGTGCCGGTGGACACCGTCCTGCGAGAGTCGAGACGCCGCCGCGAACTGCTGCACCGCATATGGCCCGAAGCCACCATCGACCTCGCCCCGCTCGCCCGCGTCACCGGTACCGGCCCGGCGGATCTGCCGGCCCGCCGCAGCCGCACCCTCGCCCAGGTCGACGGCGTCCGCACCGCCGCCCAGATCGCCACCGCCCTCGCCTGCCGCACCTTCCACACCCTCGTCGAACTCCGCCGCCTGGCCGCCGCCGGGCTGGTCGTCCCCAAAGCCCCAGCCCTTGCCACTGCTCCTGTCCCTGCCCCCGCACCCGCTCCCGCCCCAGTGTCCGCCGAGCCGGGCCCCGCCCCTCGTCCCACGGCACCGGACGAGCCCGACACCGCACTGCTGCGACGGCTCCTGCACGCCTTGGAGGCACTGTGATCCGCGCGCGACGACAGCGTGCCGAAAGGAGACTGCTCATGGCCGTCGAGACCGACGTCCTCGACGAACTGCGTCGGCTGCGCACCCGCATACCCCGGCTGACCGGTTCGCTCGCGGCCACCGTCGACGGACTAGTCCTCGCCCACGACGCCCCGGACACCGAACCGGAGGGGCTCGCGGCGCTCACCGCCGCCGCCCTCGGCGTCGCCCACCGCATGACCGACGCCGCAGCGCGCGGCGACTTCCGCGAGCTGCTGGTGCGCGGCTCCGGAGGCTACGTCGCCACCTATGCGGCCGGGGCGACCGCCGTCCTGACCCTTCTCGCCGAGGACCGCGTCAACGTCGGACGCCTCCACCTGGAGGGCCGGCGCAGCGGCGCCCGGATCGCGGACCTGGTGGCCACCCACGTCGAACCGGGCACCGGCCGCCACGCCGACCGGCCCGCGCCCGCCGAACACCTCGCGGCGGCGCCCACGGTCACGACCCGCCCCATCGGCACCCTCCCGGTACGCACCCCGCAGCGGCCCACCCACCAGCCGCGCCCGCAGACCGGCATCTGACCCTTCCGCACCTCCCGAACCTCCTGACCGACCGAAGAATCCGCGAACGAAGAAACACCGAACGAAAGGAACCGCCCGCATGGCCAACACCGAGACCGCGCTGAAGGAATGCCTGAGCTCCATCGACGGAGCGACGGCTGTGGCACTCGTCGACTACACCAGCGGCATGGCGCTCGGCACCCTCGGCGGCACCAAGGACTTCAACCTGGAAGTCGCCGCCGCCGGCAACACCGATGTCGTACGGGCCAAGCTGCGCACCATGGAACTCCTGGGCCTGAAGGAGGAGATCGAAGACATCCTCATCACCCTGAACTCCCAGTACCACCTCATCCGCCTGCTCAAGGGACGTGGAGGCAGCGGACTGTTCCTCTACCTCGTGCTCGACGGGAGCCGCGCGAACCTGGCGATGGCCCGCCACCAGCTCCGCCGGATCGAGAACGATCTGGAGGTCTGAGCCGGCACCACGGACGGGAGCCCTCCGCCACGGACACGTCGCGGAGGGCCCCGGCACGCCGGATCGCCGCACCTACGAGGATCACCTGACCCGGGGCAGGCCGGCGAGCCAGTCGGTCAGGAGCCGGTTGGTCTCGGCGGGGCGCTCCTGCTGGAGGAAGTGCCCGCAGCCTTCGAGGATGTGAGAAGCCGTCAGTCCGGGCAGAGTGGCCGGGTACGCCTCGATCGCGTCGGCCAGCCAGGTCGTGGACGCGTCCAGGGCGCCGCCGATGAAGAGCGACGGCTGTGTGACGGGGGCGCCGGCGAAGTCGGCCAGGTCCTGCCAGTCCCGGTCCATGTTCCGGTAGCGGTTCAGGGCGCCGGTCATGCCCGTGCGTTCGAACTCCCCGGCGAAGACGTCCAGGTCGGCCTCGCTCAGCCAGCGCGGCAGGCGGCCGACGGGGAACCGGTCGCGCAGCGTCCCTCCGCGGGCGACGAAATGCGGACCGGCTTCGGGCATCGTGCCGGCGGACAGGGCGGCGTAGAAACCCGCGAGCCAGCCGCGCACGTCGGGCTCGATCTCCGCTTCGGCCCGGCCGGGCCGCTGGAAGTAGGAGACGTAGAACTCCTCCTCGCCGCCCATTCGCGCGAAGACCTCACCGGGCCTGGGGCCGCCGGGCGGCGTGTAGGGCACGCTCAGCAGCCCCACCGCGCGGAACACCTCGGGCCGGACCAGCGCGGACGTCGCGGCGATCGTCGCACCCCAGTCGTGCCCGACGACCACCGCGGACCGCTCGCCCAGCGCCTCGACGACGGCGACGTTGTCCTCCACCAGCTCGACCATCCGGTACGCGTCCACCGCCGCGGGCCGGGACGAGCGCCCGTAGCCGCGGACGTCGACGGCCACCGCGCGATAGCCCGCTGCGGCCAGGGCAGGCAGCTGATGACGCCACGTGTACCAGGACTCGGGGAACCCGTGGAGCAGCAGTACCAGCGGCCCGTCACCCTGCTCGACGAGGTGGACGCGGCCGGCCGGTGAAGGGACGAGGCGGTGCGTGCGGTCGCCGGCGGACGTCTGCGACATGGATCCTCCTGCGGTCCGGAGAAAAGGTGCTCGGTCCACCGATCATCCGGCGTCCGCCGCGCCGCACGCGAAGCCTGTTGCCGGTTCGGCAAAAGGCTCAGCCGTGGTACGTGATGTACCCGTTGCCGTCCTTGTCGGAGCCGCTCTTGGTGTACGAGTGCACGTCGGCACGGCTGCCGGACGGCTTGTACACGTAGATCGTGTCCTTGTCGTTGTTCCACATGAAGTTGCAGTTGTCGCGGTAGACGACGTTCTTCGCGTCGGAGTCGGTCCCGTTGCCGCCGCGCAGCTTCACGTAGTCACCCGGCTGAAGGGTGTGGCTCGCGGTGAAGGTGAACTTGTTCCCCGCGGCGTCCTTGACCACGTAGCCCTTGAGGTTCACGGTCGTCGACCGCGAGTAGTTCTTGATCGTCAGGTACTCCTCGTCGGTGTTCCCCGTCGAGCAGCGGTTGGAGTCGCTCCCGGGAGCGTCGTACTGGATCCCGCGGATCTTCAGCGCGGAGTTGTACTCGGCGGCATGGGCCGGAACCGCCGTCAGGGCGGCCAGGGCTCCGGCAGCGGCGGCCGTGGTGGCGACAAGGCGTATACGCATGGACGTTCGTCCCCCCTTGCGTGACCCTCCGATGAAGGTCATGTGATGGTTTGGTGAAGCATCCGGATCGTACACGGTTCAAGCACGCAAAAGGGCGGGTCCGGTGACATCTCCACCGGACCCGCCCGCAGGGTGATGGGACGTCAGGCGCCGCTCGCCCGCAGCATGTCCTCACGCTCCACGATCTTCACGCGCTCGCGGCCCTCGGGCTCGCCCAGCGCCTTCTCCGCGGCATCCAGCTTGTACCAGCCGTCCCAGGTCGTGAAGCGGACGTTCCGCTCGGCGAGGAACGCGTCCAGGGCCTCGGGGGCGGGGGTGGCGGGCGTGTGCAGCCGGCCGTTCGCGTAGTCGTCCAGCAGGTTGGCCACCGTCTCGTTCGCGTCGCCCTTGGTGTGGCCGATGAGCCCCACGGGGCCGCGCCGGATCCAGCCGGTGACGTACGTGGACTGGAGGGGTTCGCCGGTCTCCTGCATGACCCGCCCGCCCTCGTCGGGGACGGTGCCGGAGTCGATGTCCCAGGGCAGCTTGGGGAGTTTGTCGGACAGGTAGCCCACCGCTCGGTAGACCGCGCCGACGTCCCAGGTCTTGAACGTGCTGGTGCCCTTGACGTTGCCCGTGCCGTCGAGCTCCGTGCGCTCGGTGCGCAGTCCGACGACCTTGCCGTCCTCGCCGAGGATCTCGACCGGCGACTCGAAGAAGTGCAGGAAGAGCTTGTGGGGCCGGTTGCCGGTGTCGCGGATCGCCCAGTTCTCCAGGGTCTTGGCGACCATGTCGGCCTGCTTGTTGCCGCGCCGGGTCGCGATCGAGCCCTCGTCGTAGTCGATGTCCTCGGGGTCGACGATGACCTCGATGTTGGGGGAGTGGTCCAGCTCCCGCAGCTCCATCGGGCTGAACTTCGCCTGCGCCGGGCCACGGCGGCCGAACACGTGGATCTCCTTGGCCCGGTTGGCCTTCAGGCCCTCGTAGACGTTCGCCGGGATCTCCGTCGGGAGCAGCTCGTCCGCCGTCTTGGCCAGGACCCGGGCGACGTCGAGCGCGACGTTGCCGACGCCGAGCACGGCGACCTTCTCCGCCTCCAGCGGCCAGGTGCGCGGCACGTCCGGGTGGCCGTCGTACCAGGAGACGAAGTCCGCGGCGCCGTACGAGCCGTCGAGGTCGATGCCAGGGATGGACATCGACCGGTCGGCCATCGCGCCGGTGGCGAAGATCACGCCGTCGTAGAACGCGCGCAGGTCGTCCAGGCTGATGTCGGTGCCGTAGTCCACGTTGCCGAAGAGCCGGATCTGGGGCTTGTCGAGGACCTGGTGCAGGGCGGTGATGATGCCCTTGATCCGCGGGTGGTCGGGCGCGACGCCGTAACGGATCAGGCCGAACGGCGCCGGCATGCGCTCGAAGATGTCGATGGACACGCCGGGTTCGGCGGCCACCTGGGACTTGAGCAGGGCGTCGGCGGCGTAGATCCCGGCGGGGCCGGATCCGACGATGGCTACCCGCAGGGGGCGGGGCATGGTCAGGTTCCCTTCGAGCGGCGACAAGTGATCTCGCCGTGAAGCCTAAACTGAGGCATGCCTAAGTTGGTACGCGGGTCCGGTCTATGAGCTCATAAGGCGACTTTATGACCGACCGTAGACGGCCTTATGGCCCGCTCACGGCAACGGCTGCTCCGCCCAGATCACCTTCCCGGCGGGCAGATAGCGCGTCCCCCAGCGCTCGGCGAGCTGCGCGACCAGGAACAGCCCCCGCCCGCCCTCGTCCGTCATCGTCGCGTACCGCAGATGCGGAGATGTGCTGCTGCTGTCGAACACCTCGCAGATCAGGTTGCGGTCGCGCAGCACCCGGACGTGGATGGGGCCGCCGCCGTACCGGAGCGCGTTGGTGACCAGCTCGCTCAGGATCAGCTCGGTGGTGAACGTCAGCTCGTCCAGTCCCCACTCGGCAAGCTGCCGGGAGACGGCCGCCCGCACCTCGCCCACGGCGGCCGGGTCGGCCGGCACCGGCCACTCGGCGACCCGGTCGGCGGTGAGCGCCCGGGTGCGCGCGACGATCAGGGCGATGTCGTCGCTGGAGCGGGCCGTGAGCCGAGCGTCGAGGACGGTCCGGCAGGTGTCCTCGGGGGACTGTCCAGCCCGGCTCAGTGCCTCCCGCAGCATGTCGAGACCGACGTCGATGTCCCGCTCCCGGTCCTCGACCAGCCCGTCGGTGTAGAGGACGAGCCGGCTGCCCTCCGCCAGCTCCAGCTCCGCCGTCTCGAACGGCAGACCGCCGAGACCGAGCGGGGGACCGGCGGGCACGTCGGGGAACTCGACACTGCCGTCGGGGTGGATCAGCGCAGGCGGGGGATGCCCGGCCCGTGCGAGGGTGCAGCGCCGGGTGACCGGGTCGTACACGGCGTACAGACAGGTCGCGCCGGTGACCGGGGCGCTGCCGTCCTCCTGCGTCTCGTCCTGGTCGATGCGGCCGACCAGCTCGTCCAGCAGGGCGACGAGTTCGTCGGGCGGGAGGTCGAGCGCGGAGAAGTTGTGCACGGCGGTGCGCAGCCGCCCCATGGTGGCCGCGGCGTGCAGCCCGTGCCCGACGACGTCTCCGACCACGAGCGCGACCCGGGCCCCCGACAGCGGCAGCACGTCGAACCAGTCGCCGCCCACCCCGGCCTGCGCGGGCAGATAACGGTAGGCGATCTCCAGGGCGTCCTGCTCGGGCAGGTTCCGGGGGAGCAGGCTGCGCTGGAGCGTCACCGCCATGCTGTGCTCGCGGGTGTAGCGGCGCGCGTTGTCGATGGAGACGGCGGCCCGCGCGACCAGCTCCTCCGCCAGAGCCAGCTCGTCCGTGTCGAAGGGCTCCGGCTTCTCGCAGCGCCAGAAGCTGACCACGCCCAGCACCAGGGAGCCGGCCCGCAGCGGCACGGTGATCAGGGAGTGGATGCCGTACTCCACGATCTGCGCGGAGCGTTCGAGGTCCTGTGCCTGCCAGCCGGGGGCCTCGCCCAGCCGGGCTTCCAGGACGGGCCGGCCGGTGCCGAGACTGCGGCCCTGCGGAGAGGACTCGACGAACCTGATCCGCTCGCCGACGGAGTAGAGCGGAGCGTCCTTGCGGATCCCGCTCAGCGCCGTGCGGCTGAGCCCGGCCGCCGCATCCGGCTGCCCGCCGCTCAGCACCGCGTCGAACAGGTCCACGGTGGCGAAGTCGGCGAACCGGGGCACCGCCAGCTCGGTCAGCTCCTCGGCCGTACGGGTCACGTCCAGGCTCGTCCCGATGCCCACCCCTGCGTCGTACAGCATGTTGAGCCGTTCCCGCGCGGTCTCGGCCCGGCCGGAGAGGGCACGCAGCTCCGTGGAGTCGCGGAGCGTGGCGACACTGCCGGGCGGGACGCCCGCGCGGTCCGTGGTGCGCTGGTTCACGGCGAGGAGCCGGTCCCCGACGCGGTGCACCTCGTCCGTGGCGACGCGCCCGGAGGCCAGCAGCTCGGCGGTGCCCGGGTCGAGCCCCAGGCTGAGCACGTGGCGGCCCTCGGCGTCGGCGGGCAGCCCGAGCAGACGGTGCGCCTCGTCGTTGGCGAGCAGCAGGGTGCCCCCGTCGTCGACGATGAGCACGCCCTCGCGCACGGCGTGCAGCACGGCGTCGTGGTGTTCGTACATCCGGGTCATCTCGTGCGGCCCGAGCCCGTGGGTCTGGCGCATCAGCCGCCTGCTCACCAGCGCGGCGCCCGCCGTCGCCAGGATGAGCGCCACCGCCGCGGCGGACAGCACGAGCGGCAGCTGACGGTCGGCGGTGCCACCGACGTTGGCGGTGGTGATCCCGGCCGACACCAGGCCGACGACCTCGCCGTCCGGAGCCTTCACCGGCACCACGGCCTGTACGAGGGGGCCGATCGTGCCGGTGATCTGCTCGGTCACCGCCCTGCCGGCCAGCGCGGGCTCGAGCGTCCCGACGAACTTCTTCCCGATGCGGTCCGGCCTGGGGTGGGTGTAGCGGATCCCGTCGGTGTTCATGACGACGATGAAGTCGACCTTCGACTGTTCACGGGCGGCCTCGGCACGCGGCTGGAGCACCGCCGTGGGATCGGGGCTCTCCAGTGCCTCGATCGTGCCGGGCGCGTTGGCGAAGGTCTCCGCGACGGCGAGCGAACGGTTGCGGGCCTCCTGGGTCGTGTCGTGCCGCACTTGCAGCACCAGCGCCACCACGGCCGCCACCACCAGCAGCAGCACGATCACCACGACGAGCAGGAACACCTGGCGGGCGACACTGCGTCCGCCCAGCACCGACCGCAGCCCCGTCACCGGATGCCACCGTGACGGGCCCGCCTCCCGCCGCTGCCGTTCGGACGGCGCAGCGCCGGGCCGCAGGGGCGATCGAGTCCCGGATCGACCCAAGAGTCGGACCATGTGCCATGTCTACACTGCCCGGCCGCGCGAGGCGAGGGGCATCACCCATGGTGACAGGGGGTCCTCACCGTATCGTCACGTCTCCCGGCGCCCGGGACGCCCGCGTACGGTGTCCGCCCCCGGAACGGGCACGGACGGCAGACCCTCCGGGACGTCCCGCGGCCTCAGGTGGCCAGCGAACGGGCGAGCTCGGTCGTGGCCCGGGCGATCTCCGTGTCCTCGTCCGCCATCAGCCGGCCGAGCTCACCGCGGCGGGCCCGCACCGCCTGGCGCGCCGCACGCTCCCACACCACCGGGTTCTCCCGGCGGTTCAGCAGCTTCGGATAGGCGGCCGCGGTGCTCTCCCACTGCCGGGCTTCGGCGATGTTCTTGAGCAGCCGGATGATCTGGGCGCGGCAGGTCACCTGCGGCAGCTTGGCCAGCTCCCACAGGAAGGGAACCGTGGCGGCCGTCGCCTGCTCCACGACGAAGCCGAACTGGCAGATCCGCTTCCGCAGGTCGGCGAGTGCGGAGCGGGCGGTGTCGGCGTCGCCCCAGGCGATGCCGTTGAGAAGGAGGGGAATGGCGGCCGCCGAACCGGTGGAGTCCTGGATGTCGCCCCAGGGCACGCGGTCCAGGGCCGTGAGCGGCGTGTTCCCGGCCACCCCGGACGGGGCGTCGGGGCGCTGTGGGCGCTTGCTGCTCGGGTGTTCCGTCGAAGCGCTGCGCATGGCGTGAGGCCTTTCCGCGGCAGTCGTGTCAGATGGGTGGACAGGTCGACAACCTGGCCCAGACCGTCTTGCCCGCCGGAGGGCAGGGGGTCCAGCCCCATTCCTCGGACAGGGCGTCGACGAGGCACAGGCCCCTGCCGTGCTCCTCCCAGGCGGAGCCGGCCGGCGCGTACACGGGCGGGTGGTCGTCGGGGTCGGAGACGGTGACCAGCAGATGGGTGGGGTCCAGGAGGAATCCGAGCCGGATCTCCGGCGCGCCCGCCGCCGGTGCCGCGTGCGTCGCGGCGTTGGCGGCGAGCTCGGTGACGACGAGCGTCGTGTCGTCGTAGCGGTGGCCGAGCGACCAGACGTGCAGCGTGTCGCGGGTGAAGGACCGGACGCGCGCGAACCCCTCCCTGCTGCACTCGACGCGCAGGGCGGCCGAGGCGGACAGGGCAGCCGAGGGCTGCGGCATCGTCTCCGGCATCGGGGGCGGGGTCCCGTACGGCGTCGCCTCGTACGACGTCCCCGTGGGCGGGCCGGGCGGGAATCCGGTGCCCGTGCCGGGCGCGCCTGCGTGTGCCGCAGCCCTACTAGGCGGCCGGAGCACGTGCTGCGCAGCTGATGACACGGCATCTCCCCGATGCGAGGTCAGGACGCGGCGCCAGCCCAGGGGTTGACGCCGCCAGCTATTATCCACGCTGACGGCGCTTCCGTGCAATTGCACGAGAAATTGCGTGAGAATCAAGCCGTGTTGGGTACGCGAGCCGGGACATGGACGAGAACAGCAAGGAGATCGCGGTGCCACCAGTGCAGAACGGAGTGCAGGCAAGCTCGTTGGACGCCTGCTGGATCAAGAGCCGGCACAGCAACGCCGAGGGCAACTGCGTCGAAGTGGCCCCTCTCGCCGACGGGGGGATCGCGATGCGCAACTCCCGTGACCCCGACGGGCCCGCGCTCGTCTACACGGCGGCGGAGGTGTCGGCGTTCCTGGCCGGGGCGAAGGACGGCGAGTTCGACCACCTGCTGTGAAGCCCGCCTGCCGTGAAGCCCGCCTGCCGTGAAGCCCGCACGGTGAAGTGGAGCCCAACTCCCCATTTCCATGGGGCTTCTCCGAGGGGTGCGGGGACGCCCGGCGGAGTGCGATAGTGTAAATCGCCCTCTGTGCCGGTCTGCTGGGAGTCAGGATGTCCGCCGCGTCGCATCGCATCTCCCGTCTGGAACCCTACCTGGACAGGCCCGAGCCGGCGCCGACTCTGCTGAAGATGCTGGTCGGCGTACAGCTGGCAGGCTTCCGTGAGGACGCCGGGCTCGCCCAGGACCAGGCGGCGCGCGCTGTCGGCTTCAGTGCCGCGAAGCTGTCCCGCATCGAGTCCGGCAAGGGCCGCCGCCCGCCGACGGAGAACGACGTCCGCGCCCTGCTCCGGCTGTACGGCACCGACGACTACGAGGCCTCGGTGCTGCTCAAGCTGTTGCAGCGCGCCGGCGAGCCGGGCTGGTGGCAGCGGTACGACAAGCGGCTGATGCCCGAGTGGTTCGATCGGCTGGTCGGACTCCAGGAGGCCGCCGCCACCATCCGTACCTTCGAGATCCAGTACGTGCCCGGCCTGTTGCAGACACCCGCCTACACCAGGGCCGTGGTGGAGCGGGGCCTGCCGAACGCGCCGGCCGGCGAGGTGGAGCGCCGGGTGGAACTCCGCCGGCACCGGGCGCGGTTGCTGTTCCGGCCGGACGCCCCGCAGTTGTGGGCGGTCATCGACGAGTCCGTGCTGCTGCGCGTCCTGGGCAGCACCGAGGTGATGCGGGAGCAGCTCGCGCACCTCGTCGACATGGCCGAACGTCCCAACGTGACGTTGCAGATCATCCCGCTGAACGTCACGAACGCCTCGGCGCCGGCCATCCCGGTCACGTATCTGCGCTTCGGCGGTCTCGACCTCCCCGACGTGGTCTACCTGGAGCACATCAAGAGCGCGAACTTCCTCGAGGACCTCGACGAGACGGAGGAGTACCGGATCGCGCTCGACCGCCTTGCGGACGAGGCGCTCAAGCCGCGTGAATCCCTGGAACTGCTGCGCACGACGATGGAGCAGCGCTACGCGTGACGTGCGAGTGCCTCACGCGGGTCGACCTGCGTCCCGTGCGAGGCACCTGAGTCACTTCTCCAGGGGAATCCGCCCCACGCCGCCGAACTCGATCCACTCCTGGGTGAGCTGACGGGGCGCCACCTCGGTGTCCGGACGCCACGTGGACACCTCCACCAGCCCCGGCTCGAGGATCTCCAGACCCTCGAAGTACGCGGCGACGTCCTTCTCCTCGCGCACGCGGCCCCAGTGCCCCTGGGTCGCCTGGTCCATGAAGTTCGTGACGAAGTGACGGACCTCGGGGTCCTCGCTGACCAGCTGGCACATCACCATGAAACTGCCGGGCGCGAGCCGCTCCCGCACACGGCGCGCCACCGCGATCGGCCCGTCGGTGTCGCTGTCCGGGATGCAGTGGAACACCGAGTTGAAGAGCACGCACACCGGCTCGGAGAAGTCGATCAGCCGCTTGGTGTCGGGGTGGTCGAAGATCAGGTCGGTCTCGCGCAGGTCCGCGTGGATGACGCTCGTGCGCTCGTCCTGCTCCAGCAGCGCACGGCCGTGGACCAGCACCATCGGGTCGTTGTCGACGTACACCACGTGGGTCGTGGGGTCGATGCGCTGGGCGACCTGGTGGACGTTGTCCTGCGTCGGCAGGCCTGATCCGTGGTCGAGGTACTGCCGGATGCCGTATTCCTGGGAGAGGGTCCGCACGACCCGCTGGAGGAAGCGCCGGTTGTTCAGGGCCAGGCGGCGCGTGCTGGGCACGACCTTGTCGAGTTCCTCGCACGCGGCACGGTCGGCCGCGTAGTTGTCCTTGCCGCCCAGGTAGTGGTCGTACATACGCGCTGCCGTCGGCACGTTCGCGTCGATCTCGGTGGACAACTGCTTCTCGGAGTGCATCGTTCCCCCTGCGTGGTGCCGTGCCAACGGACTGGCTGGACAGGAAGTACATCCTAGGGAGCGGGAGTTGGCCGCTGCCAGCCCAGTGGCGAAGGTGCCCACGATCGAACGACCGGCTGATCGTCCCCCGCGACACAGTGTGCGCCCTGTGCCACTCTGGTGTACTCAGCGTCACCGGGGGCTTCGGTGGTCACGGCGGGGTACTCGCCAGGGGACGTTCTCCTGTGGGAGGTGGGACCGTGGACACCTCGGCCGACCGGATCGCGGATCCCTGGGGTGCGCGTACCCCGTACGACCCCGGCACGCCGTGGCCGTCCCGGACGGACGCGCATCTGCGGGCCGGGACCGCCGAGCAGGACGTGGAGCGGTGGGTGCAGTCCGCCTCGCTGCTGCACTCCAACGGCGACGCGATGGACATCGCGGTGCGCGAGGGCCGCATCGTAGGAGTGCGGGGCCGGGCCGCGGACCGGGTGAACCGCGGACGCCTGGGCCCCAAGGACCTCTACGGCTGGCAGGCCAACGCCTCTCCCGACCGGCTCACCAGGCCCCTGGTCCGTGAGAACGGCCGGCTGGCGGAGTCCGACTGGGACACCGCCATGGACCGGATCGCCGCCCGGACCCGGCATCTCCTGGACGACAAGGGACCGGGCTCGATCGGCTTCTACACCACCGGACAGCTGTTCCTGGAGGAGTACTACACCCTGGCCGTGCTCGCCCGCGCCGGCATCGGCACCAACCACCTGGACGGCAACACCCGGCTGTGCACGGCGACCGCCGCCGAGGCGCTCAAGGAGACCTTCGGCTGCGACGGGCAGCCCGGCTCCTACGACGACATCGACCACGCCGACACCGTCGCCCTGTTCGGGCACAACATGGCCGAGACGCAGACGGTCCTGTGGATGCGGCTCCTGGACCGCCTGGAGGGGAGCGATCCGCCCCGGCTGGTGTGCGTGGATCCGCGGTACACGCAGGTCGCCCGGCGCGCCCATGTCCACCTGGCCCCGCGCGCGGGCACCAACGTCGCGCTGCTCAACGCGCTGCTGCACGAGATCATCCGCACCGGCCGCGTCGACCGGTCCTACGTCGACGCGCACACCGTCGGTTTCGAGGAGCTCGCGGCCGCGGTCGAGGAGTGCACGCCCCGGTGGGCGGCCGGGATCTGCGACGTGCCCGCTGCGCAGATCGAGCGGGCGGCGGAGATCCTCGGCGGCGCCGAGCGGCTGCTGTCCACGGTCCTCCAGGGCGTCTACCAATCCCACCAGGCCACCGCTGCCGCCGTCCAGGTCAACAACCTGCACCTGATCCGCGGCATGCTGGGCCGCCCCGGCCGCGGACTGCTCCAGATGAACGGGCAGCCCAGCGCCGAGAACACCCGCGAGTGCGGCGCGGACGGCGATCTGCCGGGCTTCCGCAACTGGCAGAACGACCAGCATGTGGCCGAACTGGCCGCCGTGTGGAACGTGAAGCCCGAGACGATCCCGCACTACGCGCCGCCCACGCACGCGATGCAGATCTTCCGGTACGCCGAGCAGGGCTCGATCCGGATGCTGTGGATCACCGGCACCAACCCGGCCGTGTCCCTGCCCGAGCTGTCCCGCATCCGGTCGGTCCTCGCCCAGGAACGGCTGTTCGTGGTCGCGCAGGACCTGTTCCTCACCGAGACCGCGCAGCTCGCCGACGTCGTCCTGCCCGCGGCGACCTGGGGCGAGAAGACCGGCACCCTCACCAACGCCGACCGCACCGTGCACCTGTCGGAGAAGGCCGTCGAACCGCCCGGCGAGGCCAGGGCCGACCTGGACATCTTCCTCGACTTCGCCGCCCGCATGGACTTCCGCGACAAGGACGACGGGCCGCTGATCACCTGGCACGACCCCGAGTCGGCGTTCGCGGCGTGGCAGCGATGCAGTGCCGGCCGCCCCTGCGACTACACGGGGCTGAGCTACGAACGGCTGCGCGGCGGCAGCGGCATCCAGTGGCCCTGCACCGAACAGGCCCCCGACGGCACCGCGCGCCTCTACACCGACGGCATCTCGTTCGCCCACCCCGACACCTGCGAGAGCTACGGCAAGGACATGGTCACCGGGGCGAGCGTGGAGCCCGTGGAGTACCGGTCCCTCAACCCGGACGGCAAGGCGGTCATCAAAGCAGCGGAGTACCTGCCGCCCCACGAGGACACCTCCGCCGACTACCCCCTCCAGCTGATCACCGGCCGGACCGTGTACCACTTCCACACCCGCACGAAGACCGCCCGCGCCCCCGAGCTGAACGCCGCCGCGCCGGACGTCTGGGCCGAGATCTCACCCGCCGAGGCGTCGGCCCAGGGGCTCGCCGACGGCGACCTGGTGCAGGTCACGACGGAGCGCGGGGCGGTGCGGGCCCGGCTGCGCACGACCGCGATCCGCGACGGCATGGTGTTCCTGCCCTTCCACTACGGCTACTGGGACACCCCGGCGGGCCACCGCCCGCCCGACGACGGCCCCGGCCGTGCCGCCAACGAGACCACCGTGACCGACTGGGACCCGGTCTCCAAACAGCCACTGTTCAAGACCGGCGCGGCGCGCGTCACCCTCGTCGCGCGGCGCGCGAGCGACACCCGGGCCCGGACCGAGACGGCGGGGAGCAGCACATGACCGGCATCGGCATCACCCTGCGCCTCCTCCACGACGGCGAACGCGACCTGGAGCAGGACCTGCTGGCCGCCGCCGCACGGCACCACACCGACCACGAGTTCCACCATGTCGCCCTCGACGTCGCCCGCTGGTCGCGCGAGCACGCGGCCCTCCTCGCGGACGCGGGCCGCGACCACGGCCTCGACCTGTCCGGCCCACGCGGCAACCCGTCACCCGGCGCGCTCGCCACGCTCCGGGAGAAGGCGTCGGAAGCCCTTGGCCGACGCCCTGAGACCGGTCTGCTTCTCCTGCACGACCTGCGCGATCTGCATCTGGCGGCCGCGCGGAACTCCCTGCACTGGGAGATGCTCGCCCAGGCGGCGCAGGCCACCCGGGACGAGCGGCTCCTGGCACTGGTCACCGACTGCCACCCGCAGACGCTCCGGCAGCTCCGCTGGACCAACACCATGATCAAGGTCCTGGCGCCGCAGCTCCTGACCAGCGTCTGACCCTGGCGGCGTCCTGCTGCACCGCCGCCCCTCGATCTCATCAGTCATGTTCTCAAAGGTGCCCCGCTAATCTGGAAATACGAGAATTCATCGGTGATCGAGGGCGCGTCCGCAGCCGCTATTCTCACGGCTCCCGGCCGCTTTCCCAGGAGAAAACCATGGGCGATTATTACGACCTCGGCACGCACAGCCGTCCCGTCACCACCTCCTCCGTCGAGGCCCAACTCTGGTTCGACCGCGGCCTGGTGTGGACGTACGCCTTTCATCACGAGGAAGCCGTCGCCTGCTTCGAAAAGGCGGCCGAAATCGATCCCGAGTGCGCCATGGCGTATTGGGGCATCGCCTACGCGCTGGGCCCGAACTACAACAAGCCCTGGGAATTCTTCGAAGGCGAGGAACTGGCACGGACGGTGGAGCGTACGCACGCCGCCGTGGAACGGGCCCATGAGAAGGCCGTCGGGGCCACCCCGGTCGAGCAGGCCCTGATCGGCGCGCTGCGGGCCCGCTACCCGCAGGCGGAGGCCGTCGAGGACTGCTCGGTGTGGAACGAGCCCTACGCGGACGCGATGCGCGCGGTCTACGAACTGGCGCCCGACGACCCGGACATCGCCACCCTGCACGCCGACGCGCTGATGAACCTCACCCCCTGGCAGCTGTGGGACCTGACCACCGGTCAGCCGGCCGAGGGCGCACGGACCTCGGAGGCCAGGGCCGTCCTGGAAGGCGCGCTCGGGACCGACGCGGGCGCCCGGCACCCCGGGGTTCTGCACCTGTACATCCACCTGATGGAGATGTCCCCGACACCGGAGCAGGCCCTCACCGTCGCCGACCGGCTGCGCGGCATCGTCCCCGACGCCGGGCACCTGCTCCACATGCCCTCGCACCTCGACGTCCTGTGCGGGGACTATCGCCAGGTCGTCGCGGCCAACAGCGCCGCGATCGCCGCCGACGAGAAGTTCCGCCGCCGGGCCGGCGCGATGAACTTCTACACCCTCTACCGGGCGCACAACTACCACTTCAAGATCTACGGGGCCATGTTCCTCGGTCAGGCACAGGTCGCCCTCGACACCGCCGCCGAGCTGGAAGCCGCCATCCCCGAGGAGCTGCTCCGCGTGCAGAGCCCCCCGATGGCCGACTGGCTCGAGGGCTTCCTCGCCATGCGCGTCCACGTACTGATCCGCTTCGGCCGCTGGGCCGACATCCTCGCCCTGCCGGCCCCCGCCGACCCGGAGCTGTACTCGGTGACCACCGCCATGCGGCACTACGCCCGGGGCGTCGCCCTCTCGGCCACCGGCGAGGTCGACCGGGCGGAGGCCGAGCGCGAACTCTTCCGCGCGGCGGTGAACCGGGTGCCCGAGTCGCGGACGCTGTTCAACAACACCTGCCGCGACATCCTCGCCGTCGCGGCGGCCATGCTGGACGGCGAGCTCGAATACCGCAAGGGCAACCACGACCTCGCCTTCGCCGCCCTGGAACGCTCCATCGAGCTGGACGACAACCTTCCCTACGACGAGCCCTGGGGCTGGATGCAGCCCACCCGCCACGCCTACGGCGCCCTGCTGCTGGAACAGGGCCGGGTGACGGAGGCCGAGGCGGTCTACCGCGCGGACCTCGGCCTCGACGCCACCCTGCCCCGCCCCCTCCAGCACCCCGGCAACGTCTGGTCCCTGCACGGCTTCTACGAGTGCCTGCTGCGGACGGGCAAGACCGCCGAGGCGGCTCTCGTGGCCCAGCAGCTCAAGATGGCGACCGCGCTGGCCGACGTCCCGATCCAGGCGTCGTGCTTCTGCCGCCTGGACACCGCGGCCGGTCACCAGGCGGCCGACGGGTGCTGCCACTGACCCGTCGGCCGACCGAGTGCACCGGATCGACCGAACGGCCGCCGGTCAACGCCCCGTCGGCGACTGCGGTGCCCGACGCATCAGGGCTATGCCGTACCCCTGCCTCCGGTTGGAGGAGAACGCGGAAGGCGCCGCCCGTCACGCAGTCACCGGCGGGTTCTCCTCCAGAGGGAAATGGCATGCCGCCCCGTGGACGGGCTCCCGGGGCGGAGGCGCGGGGACCTCCTCGGCGCATAGATCCCGCGCCTGCCGGCACCGGGTACGGAACCGGCATCCGGACGGCGGGTCGGCCGGGGAGGGGATCTCACCGGTGAGCAGGATGCGCTGCCGTTTGCGGCCGCCGCCGGCCACGGGGGAGGGGGCCGCCGACAGCAGCGCCTCCGTGTACGGGTGGCGCGGCCGCTCGTAGACCTCCTCCGTCGGGCCCGTCTCCATGATCTTGCCCAGGTACATCACGGCGACCCGGTCGGCGAGGTGCCGCACCACCGACAGGTCGTGCGAGATGAACACGTACGACAGTCCCAGCTCGTCCCGCAGGTCGCACAGGAGGTTGAGCACCTGCGCCTGCACCGACAGGTCCAGCGCGGAGACGGGCTCGTCGCAGACGATCACCTCCGGCTCCAGCGCCAGGGCGCGGGCGATCCCGATTCGCTGCCGCTGTCCTCCGGAGAACTCGTGCGGGTGACGGCTCGCGTCCGACGCGCGCAGGCCGACCATCTCCAGCAGCTCGGCCACGCGGGCCGCCCGCTTCGACGCGGGAACGAGGCCGCGGTGGGTCAGCCACGGCTCGCCGATCAGATCCGCCGCGCACAGACGGGGGTTGAGCGAACCGAACGGGTCCTGGAACACCATCTGCACCTTCCGGCGCCAGGCGAGCAGCTCCGCACCCGACAACGTGAAGGGGTCGACTCCCTCGTACCGAACGGTGCCCGCGTCGGGCCGTTCCAGCCGCAGGAGGACCCTCGCCAGCGTGGACTTGCCGCAGCCGGACTCGCCCACCAGGCCCAGGGTCTCCCCGCGCCCCAGGGTCAGGTCCACCCCGTCCAGTGCCCGCAGCCGGGTGCCGCCTCGCACGGTCCGCCGCACCTTGAAGCTCTTGGCCAGCCCGGTGGCCTCCAGCAGTGGCCCCTGGTCAGGCATCGGCCAGCTCCTTCCCGAAGTGGCAGGCGGCGGCCCGGCCGGCCCCGGTGCCGGTCAGCGCCGGACGGTGGGTGGCACAACGCTCCCGGGCCATGGGACAGCGCGTACGGAAGGCGCAGCCGGCCGGCACCGCACCCGGGTCCGGCGGGCTCCCCGGGATGGAGCTCAGCCTGGAGCCCCGATGCTGCTCGGCCGGTACCGACGCCAGCAGGCCTCGGGTGTAGGGGTGATGAGGCTTGCCGAACACCTCGGCGACCGGCCCGGTCTCCACCACCGTCCCCGCGTACATGACGGCGACCCGGTCCGCGTGCTCGGCGGCGAGCCCGAGGTCGTGCGTGATGAGGACGAGCGCCGTCCGCTGTTCGCCGCGCAACTCGCGCAGGAGGTCCATGATCTGCGCCTGCACGGTGACGTCCAGCGCCGTCGTGGGCTCGTCGGCGATCAGGACCCTCGGCCGCAGGGCGACCGCCGTCGCGATCAGCAGGCGCTGACGCATCCCTCCCGAGAACTGGTGCGGATAGGCGTCCGCCCGGGAGCGGGCCTCCGGAATGCCCACGCGTTCCATCAGCTCCACCGCCCTGGCCCTCGCCGCGCGCCGGGACAGGCCCTCGTGGATGCGGAACGGCTCGGCGAGCTGGGTGCCGACCGTGAGGACGGGGTTGAGCGCGCTGAGCGCGTCCTGGAAGACCATGGCCACACCGGGGCCGGCCAGCCGGCGCCTGGCCCGTGCTCCGAGACCGAGCAGGTCCTCGCCGTCGAGGCGCACCTGCCCGCCCACCACCTCCGCGACCGGGTCGAGCAGGCCCGCGACGGCGTGGGCGGTCATGCTCTTGCCGCAGCCCGACTCGCCCAGCAGCGCCAGCGTCTCGCCCGACCGCACGGAGAAGCCGACCCGGCGGACGACGTGGACGGGCCCGGCCGGGGTGTGGACGTCGACGGACAGGTCGTCCACGACCAGGACGTCGGCCGGCGTGGGCGGTTCGGTGCCGGTGGGACGGCTGCCGCCCGGAGCGGCGGTCGTGTCGGGACCGGCGGTCGTGTCGGGGTCGGCGGTCGTGTCGGGGTCGGCGGTCGTGTCGGGGTCGGCGGTCGTGTCCGGCTCGGCGACGGCACCGTCACGAGTCGCCGGGTCCGCGCTCGCCCCGCGCGCCCCCCGAGCACGCCGGCCACTCCGCCGGACCCCCTCCCGCCACCGCTGCCCCGGGTCGGTCGTCATCCGGGCCCAGGAGGCGAGGACGGTCGCCGAGACGGTCGTGAGGACGATCGCGAGACCCGGGAAGAGCGCGATCCACCACGCGCTCTGCAACTCCTGCCGCCCCTGGGCCACCATCAACCCCCAGCTCACGTCCGGCGGTTGGATGCCGATGCCCAGGAAGCTCAGCGACGACTCGGCGAGCATCACGAAGCAGAAGTCGAGCGCGGCGACGGTGAGCAGCGTCGGCAGCACACTCGGCGCGACATGCCGCCGTATGGTCGCCCAACCGCCGGTGCCGAACGTACGGGCCGCGTCCACGAACAGCCGGCTGCGCAGCTCCGCCGCCTCGGCCCGGGCCGTGCGCAGATACACGGGGATCCGGGCGACGGCCAGGACCAGCACGATGCTCGCCGCACTCGGCGAGAAGACGTACAGCACCACCACGGCCAGCAGGAGGGAGGGGAAGCTGAGGATCACGTCGGCCACCCGCAGCGACACGTTCTCGCGCCAACCGCCGTGATACCCCGCCCACATCCCCCACACCGAGCCGATCACCAGCGAGCACAGCACGGCGGGCACCGCCACGGCCAGTGTCGTCCCGGCCGCGGTCAGCAGCCGCGCGGCGACGGGCCGGCCGAGGGAGTCGCTGCCGAGGACGAAGGCCCAGCCGTGGTCGAGACTGAACGGGGGCCGGCCCGGGGCGCGCAGGTTCTGGCGGGTCGCCAGGTCCCCGGCCAGCAGCGGTCCCAGGACGGCGCACAGCGCGACCAGGACCAGGACGAGGGCCGCCGCGGAGGCGAACCTGTCCCGGAGCAGCAGGGCGTACCACCGGCGCCGTACGGTCGTGGCGCCCGCCTCGGATGTGGCTTTCTGAAGCATGTCCCGTCCTTGGCTCATGCCGCCGCCCGCTGCCGTACCCGCGGGTCGAGGAGCGCGTGGCTCAGGTCCACCAGGATGTTGAGGGCGAAGATCGCCAGAGCGGTCAGGAGTACTGCCGCCTGGAGCACCGCGAAGTCGCGCTGGAGCACCGAGTCGATCATGAGTTTGCCGATCCCGGGCCAGCCGAAGATCGTCTCGACGACGACGGCCCCGTTGACCAGCCCCACGGCCAGATCGCCCGCGACGGTCAGCGCCGGTGCGGCCGCGTTGCGCAGGGCGTGCCCGAAGACCACCCGGAACTCGGAGGCCCCCTTGGCGCGCGCCACCTTCACGTACGGCGCGGACAGCGCGGAGACCATGGCGCCCCGCACCACCTGGACCAGCACGCCGAACGGCCGGATCAGCAGCGTGGCCACGGGCAGCACCCACGCCGCCGCGCCGCTCGTGCCGGAGGTGGGCAGCCAGCCCAGCGTGACCGCGAAGACCAGCACGCCCATGATGGCGATCCAGAAGTCGGGCACGCTGGCCGCCGTGGAGGACAGGAAGCTCGCGATCCGGTCGGTCGCCGAGTTCGGGCGGTAGGCCGCCAGGCTGCCGATGACCACGGCGCCCACGATGGCCAGCAGCATCGTCCAGCCGGCCAGTTGGAGAGTGGCGGGGAAGGCCCGCAGGACGGCCTCGCCGGCCGGCTGAGCGGTGCGCAGCGACTCGCCGAAGTCGAGATGGACGACCTGGGCGAGATAGTCGCCGAACTGGGTGATCAGCGGGTCGTCCAGGCCGTTGCGGGCGGCGAACTCGGCCCGCATCTCGGGCGTCGCGCTCAGCGGCAGGTACAGGTTGGCGGGGTCGCCGGTGAGGCGGGCCAGGAAGAACACGCCGAGCACCACCACGAGCAGCGGTACGACGCTGGAGACCGCGCGGCGGCGCAGCAGGGTCAGCACGTGATGTCCTCCCTCAGTCCGCGCGCCGCATGTCGGCGAGCCGCATCTCGTCGTTGGTGGCTGAATCGGGCCGGTAGCGGACCTTGGGGGAGAGGGCCAGCAGGCCGGTCATGTTGGCCATGACGGCGTCCCGTACGACCTTGTCGTTCTGGTGGGTGAACGCGTCCGCGAACGCCTGCTGCCGTTTCCCGCCCGAGGCGAGCTCGGCCCGTTCGATGAGCGTGTCGAGCGCGTCGGTTCCGTAGCTGCTCTGGGCGCCCTCGCTGCCGTAGATCTGCGCCATCGTGAACGCGGCGTCCCCCGCCTGGTTGCCGTGCTGCGCCTGGAGCAGGGTGGGGCCGGTGTCGCCGGCGGGGAAGGGGCGCAGCAGGTACTCCAGCCAGGCGTTGACGTCGAGCATCTTGATCCTGACCTTCAGCCCGGCCTTGATCAGGCCGTCCTGGACGACCTCCATCGCCTCGGCGGCCTTCGGGTAGATGCCGTTGCGGCCGATGATGGTGAGCGTGGTGTCGGTGCGGACTCCGTCGGCGCGGGCCTCGGCGACGAGCTTCCGGGCGCGTTCCGGGTCGTAGGGCCACGGCCGCAGGCGCCGGTTGTGGCCGGTGACGCCCTTCGCCACGAGCTGACCGGTGGGCCGGCCGGCGAAGACCGCGGTGACCAGACCCTCCCGGTCGATGGCGTAGTTGACGGCCTGCCGGACGCGGATGTCGTCCAGGGGCGGCTTGGTGGCGTCCATCCGCAGGTACGAGACCTCGTTGGTGGCGAATTCGACGGCCCGGTCGCCCGCCCCGTCCTCCGGCGCGAGGCCGATCGCGACATCCGCCTCGTCGTTCGTGACCATCGCGGCGCGCACACTGCCCTCGGCGCGCCAGACATAGGTGGCGGCGGCGAAGTCGGGGGCCTTGCCCCAGTAGCCGGGGAAGCGCTTGAGCCGCAGATAGCGGCCCTGGTTCCACTCGTCGATCCGGTAGGGCCCCGTGCCGACCGGCTCGCGCACCCGGGAATCCGGATCGGTGCTTGTCGGCACGACCTCGACGAAGGACAGGCGCAGCGGCAGGATCGGGTCGGGCTTCGCCGTGGTGACCCGGAGCGTGGTGTCGTCGACGGGTGTGGCGGTGAGCTCGCTGTCGGCGAAGATGTAGCCGTCGACGTTGCAGTCGATCCCCGAGTCCGTGGCGCGCTTGACGGAGAACGCGGCCGCCGCCGCGGTGAACGGCGAACCGTCGTGGAAGGTGACACCCCTGCGGAGGGTGAAGGTCCACGAAGTGGCCGAATCGCGGGTCCACTTGGTGGCGAGGGCGGGTTCCAGGCGTCCCGTGGACGGTTCGCGCTCGGTGAGCGCCTCCGTGATGTTGGCCCGTGTCACCCGGCCCGTCGCGGTCAGCGAGGCGTCACAGGGTTCGAGCGTCGGCGGTTCCTCGGGAAGCACGATGCGCAGGGTGTCGGGACCGCCGCCGATGGGGTCGGCACCGGCCACCGAGCAGCCGGAGGCGGCGAGCAGGACGGCGAGGGACGCGACGATCGGACGACTGCGGGATAAGCCTGAACCGGTCACTGTGCCTCCCGCGTTCGCTCGCGTACACAACAGAGAACGTCGTTTAGATATGTGGACGATCTGTGGGCGATCATTATTGGACTGGCGAGGTGGAGCGCGTCAAGGGGTGTGCGTCGGTTCCCAACTCGTCCCGCCTCTTGACGTGTTGATTGCCGTCCTAAAACATTCGGGAAACTCGATTGGTTCTGCGCGGTTCTGTTCGCTCTCGAAGGGAATTCATGTCCAGCAGACATCGCCTCGCCCGGGCACTGGCGGCCGGCGTCCCCCTGGTTCTCGGTGCGGGACTCGTGACCGCACCTCCTGCCGCTGCCGCCGAACCGCCCGGCAGCGCGGTCACGGTACGGATCGACCCGTCCTACCGGCAGCAGGAGTTCGAGGGGTGGGGGACAAGCCTCGTCTGGTTCGCCAACATCACCGGCCGCTACCCGGAACCCATCCGGCAGAAGCTCGCCGACATGCTGTTCGGTGAGGACGGCCTCCGCCTCAACATCGCGCGCTACAACATCGGCGGCGGCAACGCCCCGGACGTCCGCAAGGACTACATGAAGACCGGCGCGACGATGGACGGCTTCTGGAAGGCCCCCGAGGGCACCACCAGGGAGGACACCGACTGGTGGAACCCCGAGAACCCCGACCACTGGGACTGGTCCGCCGACCCGGGCCAGCGCTGGTGGGTGGACCGCGTCAAGAAGAAGATCACCCGCTGGGAGGCGTTCAGCAACTCCCCGCCCTGGTTCCAGACCGTCAGCGGCTACGTCTCGGGCGGCTTCGACGCCAACACCGATCAGATACGGGCCGACCGCGTCGACGACTTCGCCACCTACCTGGTCAAGGTGACCGAGCAGCTGGAGAAGAAGCACCGCATCAAGTTCGACACCATCGCCCCGCTCAACGAGCCCAACACCAACTACTGGGGCACCCAGATCGGCCCCGACGGACAGCCCACCGGCGGCCGCCAGGAGGGCGCGCACGCCGGCCCGGAGCTCCAGCAGAAGGTCGTCCTGGCCCTGCACCGCGCACTGGAGAAGTCGAGAACCCGCGCGACGATCTCCGCGATGGACGAGACCAACCCCAGCACCTTCGTCCGCAACTGGAACGCCTACGACAACTCCGCCCGCGCCGCCGTCGACCAGCTCAACGTGCACACGTACGGCACCGGCATGCGCACCAGCGCCCGGGACAGCGCCAAGGCCGCGGACAAGCCGTTCTGGATGAGCGAGGTCGAGGGCACCTGGGGGACCGGCACCGACTTCACCGGTATGGATCCGGGGCTCGGCATCGCCACCCGGGTCGTCGAGGACATCCGTGAACTGGAGCCGTCCGCCTGGGTGTTGTGGCAGCCCGTCGAGGACTCCATCCCTCAGGCGGCGGCCGGCAAGAACTGGGGCAGCATCCACATCCCGTTCAACTGCACCGCGAAGGACACCCTGGAGACCTGCCCGGTGCGGGCCAACACCAAGTTCCACACCCTGCGCAACTTCACTCACCACATCCGGCCCGGCGACCACTTCGTCAAGGCCGACGACCCCTCCAGCGTCGCCGCCGTCCGCAAGTCCGGCCGCGGGGCGACCGTCGTGCACGTCAACAGCGGCACTACCCCGCGTGCCGTGACGCTGGACCTCTCGCGGTTCAAGCGCGTCGCCCCCGGCGCCACCGTCACGCCCGTGGTGACCAGCGCCGGCGGAGCGCTCGTCCGCGGTACACCGGTGAAGGTGAAGGACGACTCCGCCACGGTCACTGTCCCGGCCAAGTCGGTCACCACCCTCCTCGTCGACGGCGTGTCCGGCACCGCCGAGGACGCCGCGCTCGTCCAGCCCGGCCACGTCTACCGCCTCCAGGGAGCCCAGAGCGGCAAGTCCCTGGCCCCGTCCGCCGACGGCGACGGCGTCGTCGTCCGTACGCCCGACCCGGCCGCCAAGTCCCAGCTGTGGTCCGTGAAACGGCTGACCCGCGGCGACGGCAACCGTGACCGCTACGCCCTCCTCAACGCGGAGACGGGCGAACGCCTCGCCGTGCGGAACGACGACGCCGTCCTGGAGGACGCCGACACACCGGCCGCGCAGTGGATCATGTCGACCACCGGAGACGGCACCTGGACCTTCGTCAACGCCGCCACGGGCCGGCTCCTCGACGTCGTCGGGCAGTCGACGGCGGACGGCGCCCGCGTGTCGGCCTTCCTTCCCACCTCCAACGCGAACCAGCGCTGGGCCGTGACCGACGAGACGGTGCTGCGTACCCAGCCGGCCGAGGCGTTCACCGTCCCCGGCCGCGCGCCCGAACTGCCCGGCACCGTGACGCCCGTCTTCCGGGACGGCGCCCGGGGCGCCCTCCCCGTGCGGTGGACGCTGCCCTCCGAGACACGCTGGAGCAAGCCCGGAACGGTAAGGGTGAAGGGCAGGGCGACCGACGCCCTCGGACGGACCGTCCGCGCCGAGGCGGTCGTCACCGTGGACACCATCGGCTCCACCCTCCCGGCCCGCGCCAAGACCTACACCGGCGGACGGCCCGACCTGCCCGCCACCGTCACCGGCGTCGGACGGCACGGCGGAACCGCCGAGCTCCCGGTCACCTGGGACCCCGCACCCGACGGCGCGTTCGACGACGCCGGAGTGGTGCCCCTGCGCGGCACCGCCCACGTCCCCGGCGGCACCGGGGCGGCGGCGACCGTACGCGTCCAGGTGACCGCACCCCGGGAGAAGAACGCCGCGCCCGACGAGGGCGTGACCGTCGGCGCGACGTACACCGAGAGCGGGTACTCCGCAGACGGCCTGCGCAACGGAAACACGTCCGAGAAGGCCTGGTCGAACTGGAGGTCCGGCACGAAGAACCCGTCGGACACCATCACCTTCACTCTGCCCGAGGCGCGCGATCTGACCCGGGTGGTGACCCACTTCCACCGCGACGGCACCAACGTCAGCTTCGCGGAGTCCCTCAAGGTGCAGGTGCGAGGGGCCGACGGCACCTGGACCGACGCGAGCGAGACCGTGTCCGTCGGCACCGAGGGCACACCCGTCGCCGACGTCCCGGTGCGCGCCTCCGGCCCGGTGACCGGGGTACGCGTGGTCATGACGGCCCGGCCGGGCGGCTACATCACCCTCGGCGAGATCGAGCTGTTCGCCAGGGCACCCGGCGCCTCCGCGGACGCCGCGGCCGCGTCGATCGAGGTGGACGGCGTGGCGATCGGCGGCTTCGACCCGGACCGGACCGCCTACCGGGTGACCACCGACCGCCCGGACCGGGCGAAGGTCACCGCCACACCACGTGACCCGTACGCGAAGGTCACCGTCCGCGAGGAGACATCACGCGTGGCCGTCGTGACCGTCAGCAGCGAGGACGGCTCGAAGACACGGCAGTACAGGATCGAGCTGACCCGCTCCTGAGGCATGAGAACGCGGGGCGTGCCAGCCGGACACGCCCCGCGTGGTCCCCAGGGCTCAGACCGCCGGAGCCGGGTACGTCGGGTACTCCACCCCGGACACGTGCTGTACGACACGGATGACCTGGCAGGAGTAACCGAACTCGTTGTCGTACCAAAGGTAGAGGATGGCGTTGTCGCCCTCCACCTTGGTGGCGCCGGCGTCGACGATCGAGGCGTGGCGCGAGCCGATGAAGTCGCTGGAGACCGCGTCGGGCGCGCTGATGAAGTCGATCTGGCGCTTCAGCGGCGAGGTCAGGGACACCTCGCGCAGGTAGTCGAGAACCTCCTGGCGGGTGGTCTCCCTCGCGAGCTGGAGGTTGAGGATCGCGATGGAGACGTCCGGCACCGGGACCCGGATGGAGCTGCCGGTGATCTTCGCCTTGAGGTCGGGCAGCGCCTTGGCGACGGCGGAGGCGGCACCCGTCTCGGTGATGACCATGTTGAGCGGCGCGCTGCGGCCCCGGCGCTCGGACTTGTGGTAGTTGTCCAGCAGGTTCTGGTCGTTGGTGAACGAGTGGACGGTCTCGACGTGGCCCCGCTGGACCCCGAACTCGTCGTCCATCGCCTTCAGCGGCGGCACGATCGCGTTCGTCGTGCAGGACGCGCAGGACAGGATCTGCTCGTCCGGCTTGATCGTGTCGTGGTTGACGCCGTGCACGATGTTCGGGACGTCGCCCTTGCCGGGCGCGGTCAGCACGACCTTGTCGATGCCGGGGCGCAGGTGCGTGGACAGGCCCTCGCGGTCGCGCCACTTACCGGTGTTGTCGATGAGGATGGCGTCCTTGATGCCGTACGCCGTGTAGTCCACCTCGGACGGGTCGTTCGCGTAGATGACCTTGATCGCGTTGCCGTTGGCGACGATCGTGCTGTTCGCCTCGTCGACGGTGATCGTGCCCTGGAACTGGCCGTGAATGGAGTCGCGGCGCAGCAGCGAGGCGCGCTTGACGATGTCCTGCTCCCCACCGCCGCGCACGACGATGGCCCGCAGCCGCAGACCGTTGCCCGACCCGGACTTCTCGATCAGCAGCCGGGCCACGAGCCGGCCGATGCGGCCGAACCCGTAGAGGACGACGTCACGCCCTTCGCGGCGCTCGATCTTGTTGGCTCCGGTGGCACCGGCGACGGCCTCGGCGGTGAACTCGGCGACGGACAGGCCGCGGTCGTCCTCGCGGTACGTCGCGGCGAGCATGCCGATGTCGATCTGGGACGGCCCGAGGTCGAGCTCGGCCAGGGTCTTCAGGAACGGCAGCGTCTCGGTGACCGAGAGCTCCGCGCCGGCGATCTGCCGGGCGAACCGGTGGGTCTTGAGGATGCTGACCACCGACTTGTTCACCAGGGAGCGGCTGTGCAGCAGGACGGTCACGTCCCGCTCCCGGTGCAGCTTCCCGATGATCGGGATCATCGACTCCGCGATCTCCTCGCGGTTCTTCCAGTTGGTGAACGAGTCGTCGTTGACAGTCACAGATCCATCTTTCGAGCTAGGCGGCGCTCATATGTTAAACCGTCGATTTCCGGATCATGAAGGGGGTGCCTCCGGAGCGCTCCGCCCCGCCGGAACGCCGCGCTCCACGAGCCCTTCGCGGCCTTGCCTGGGATGATCGGAACAGCGCCGCCACGCGAAAGGGACGCTCATGGACTTCGACGCTGTGGCCGACGAGTTGTACGCCCTGCGGCCGGAGGAGTTCACCGCTGCCCGGGCATCGGCCGTGGCCGCCGCCCGCACGGCCGGTGACCGTGAACTCGCCGACCGGATCGGCACGTTGCGTAAACCCAGCCTCGCCGCCTGGGCCAGCAACCTCCTGGTCCGCAGCCGGCCCGGCGATGTCGAGCCCCTGCTCCGCCTGGGCGAAGGACTGCGGCACGCCCACCACGCCCTGGACCGCACACAACTGCGCGAACTGAGCCGGCAGCAGCACGCGCTCATCCGCGCGCTGTCCGCTCAGGCCCGGCAGCTCGCCGTGGAGGCCGGCCATCCGATCGGCGAGGGCGTGCAGCGGGAGGTCGAGAACACCCTGCACGCCGTACTGGCCGACCCCGAGGCCGCCCAGGCATGGGCGAGCGGCCGGCTGGCCAAGCCGCTCAGCGCCGCTGTCGGCTTCCCGCTCGCGGAGAGCGCCGGCACGGAGAGCGCCACGACACAGCCTCGCCCGTCCGCCGCGACGGCCCCCTCCCGCCCGGGCCGCAAGGCCGGCGAGGAACAGCGGCGACGGCTGGCCCAGGCCCGGCGGGACGCCGAGGCCGCCGACCGGGAGCTGCGGGCGCTCAAGGACGAGGCCGCGGCCGCCGGCCAGGCCGCGGAGGAGGCGAAACAGCAGGTGTCCCGCCTCCAGGGGCGCGTCGACGAACTCACCGAGGAACTGGCCCGCACCAGGGAGGAGCACCAGCAGGCCCGCTTCGCGGAGCGGTCGGCCCGGGAGCGGGCGCGCACGGCCGACCGCCGGGTCCGCGAAGCCGACCGCAAAGCCGCGACGGCCGCCGCCCAGCTCGAACGCCTGACCTCATCGGACGCCTGACCTCATCGGACGACCGGTAGGCGCGCCGGTTCTCATGGGACGGGCCGGTTCTTCATGGGACGGGTGGGCCCTCATGGCCCGGGCCGGCTCTCGGCCGGGCCCCTGGACCGCACCGGACCGCACGGTGCCCGCGCCCTTCCCCTCCGGGAACCGGTCTTCCGTCGGCGCCGCTGTTCGGCCCGTACGGCCGTCCCGGCCGCCCGCGTCGCTCCGGGAGAGCCGCGCCGCGGACCTACGGCCCCACCGCCGCGGCTCGGCCGGCGTGGGACGGCCGAGGTCGGCCACGGCCAGGGGAGTGGTCCGGGCGGCCGCCCCGGGAGACCCAGCCCGGAGGTGAGCACCGATCAGAGGGACAGGGCGCCGGTCAGGACGGCGGCGGCGGTCATCACGAGCGTGGTGGCGAAGGCCCAGCGGAAGATGAACCGCTGGTGCTCGCCGAGCTGGACGCCGCTCATGCCGACCAGGATGAACGTGGCGGCGGTCAGCGGGCTGAGCGGGAAGCCCGTCGTCATCTGGCCGAGAACGGCGGCCCGGGCGATCTCGGCCGGGTCGGTGCCGAAGCCGTGGGCCGTCTCGGCCAGGACGGGCAGGACACCGAAGTAGTAGGCGTCCGGGGTGAAGACCAGGCTCAGCGGCATGCCCGTGACGGCCACGAGGACCGGGAGATGGCCGCCGACGGAGTCCGGTATCACGGACACGAGCGCCTCGGCCATGTCGTCGATCATCCCGGTCCCGGTCAGGACCCCGGTGAACACGCCGGCCGCGAAGATCATCGTCGTCACCAGGACGACGTTCTTCGCGTGCCGGTCCAGCAGTGCCTGCTGCTGTTCCCACGTGGGGTGGTTGACCAGGAGAGCCACCGCGAACCCGAGGACGAACAGCACGGGTAGCGGCATGACCTCCAGGATCAGCGCCACGAGGAGCACGACGGTCAGCAGCAGGTTGAAGACCGTCAGCCGGCGCGGCGCGGGCGCCGCGACCCGGACGGCACCCGGTCCGTCACCGGGCGCGGGGGCCGTCGCGGGCACCGGGTCGTCACCGAGGGTGGGGGCCGTCGCGGGAACCGGCTCACCCGCGGCGGTCTCCTCGCCCGGCCCGGTGAGAGCGCCGAGCCGTCGCCGCTCCCGGCGGCCGATCAGCCAGGACGCCACCAGGACCCACGCGATCCCGAACCCCATCGCGGGCAGCACGGGCGTGAAGACGTCCGAACTCTCCAGCTTCAGCGCCGCCATGGCACGCACCGTCGGCCCGCCCCAGGGAAGCATGTTCATCACGCCCGCCCCCAGGCAGACGACCCCGGACAGCACCAGCGGACTCATGCCCAGCTTCCGGTAGACGGGCAGCAGCGCGGAGACGGTGATGAGGAACGTCGAGGCCCCGTCGCCGTCCAGGGCCACGCACAGCGTGAGGACGGCCGTGGCGACGGTGACGCGCAGCGGATCGCCCTTGGCCAGCCGCAGCAGTCCGCGGATCAGCGGATCGAACAGGCCGGCGTCCACCATGAGGCTGAAGTACAGCACGGCGAACGCGATCATGATGCCGGTCGGCGCCACCTTCGACAGCCCGTCGAGCACCATCCCGCCCAGCTCGCCCGCGAACCCGCCCGCCAGCGCCGCGAGCACCGGAAGCAGCACCAGCGCGACCAGCACCGAGACACGTCTGGTCATGGTGAGCAACAGGAACAGGGCGATCGTGGCGAAGCCCAGGGCTGCCGGCATGGTGGCGCTCGCTTTCTCGGTCGCGGTCCCCGGCGCGGAGAGCGGGGTCTGGCGGGGCGTACGGGGATAGCCGAGAGTGTCCGAGCGCCGGATGATCCATGTCCAGCATCAAACCGGCATCTGTCGATGCGATCCACGCATCAATCGGCCCACTCTGACGTACGCTTCCCGGCCATGGATGCCACCCTGCGTCAACTGACGGCGTACGCGGCCGTCGCCCGGGCGACCAGTTTCACCGCGGCGGCCGCCCAGTTGGGCGTCTCGCAGTCGACCCTCAGTCGCGCGGTCGCCGACCTGGAGCGGCAGGTCGGCGCACAGCTGCTCGAACGCGACACGCGCAACGTGCAGTTGACCGCCGCCGGTACGGAGGCTCTGCGGATCGCCGAGCAGATACTCGGCGCCCACCGGGCCGGGATGAAGGAGCTGGACCGCTTCCTGCTCGGCGAGTCCGGCACGGTCGCCGTCGCCACCCTGCCCTCCGTCGCCGCGGTACTGCTTCCGCAGGTCATCTCCGGCTTCCGCACGGAACGGCCGCGCGTGGCCGTACGCCTGCTGGACGGCCTCGAACGGACCGTGCTGAACCGGGTCCTGTCCGGCGACGCGGACTTCGCGATCACCACGGTCGGTGTGCCGCCCGAGCGGCTGGAGCACCGCCCGCTGGTGCGGGACCGTTTCGTCGCGGTCCTGCGCGAGGATCATCCGCTCGCCGACCGCGACGAGGTCGGCTGGGCGGATCTGGCCCGCGAACCGTTCCTCGCCGTCGGACGGGACTCGAGCGTACGGCGGCTGACGGACGCCGCGTTCGGCCAGGTCGACGCGCACGCCGTCCCGGCCGCCGAGGCCGGCAGTGTCGCCACGGTGGGCGGACTGGTCGCCGCCGGCCTCGGCGTGAGCGCACTGCCCGCCCTGGTGCTGCCCCTGCTGGGCACCGGGCCCTTCGTGTTCCGGCCGCTCGTCGATCCCGTGGTCGACCGGCGCCTCGACATCGCCCTGCGCGCACGCCGCACCCTGCCGCGTGTCACCGAGCACTTCCTGGAGACGCTCGAGGACTTCCGTGCCCAGGGCAGGGACCTGCCGCCGGGAGTCACCTGGGCCTGAGCCACCGTCGAGAGCCGCGATTCATGCGCCGGCCGCATGGATTGATGGTCTTCTTTTGCTGGACAGGCATTTCTGCGCCTCGGCAGTCTGAAGAACCGGACCAGTTCAGCCGAGGGGACGCATCCGTGTCGGACAAGGACATGCCGAACACCGCCGGGCAGGGCCAGTTGTGCGGACTGAAGGTGGTCGAGTTCGCTCATGTGGTGGCCGGCCCGCTCGCGGGTTCGATGCTCGCCGACCAGGGCGCGGACGTGGTCCACGTCGAACCCCCGGGCGCCGGTGACGCCGCCCGTGCGATGGGCCCCCGGCGCAACGGTGTTCCCCTGTGGTTCAAGGTGGCCGCCCGCAACAAGCGCTCGGTCACGCTCGACCTGCACCACGAGTCGGGCCGTGCGGTCGCCCACCGCCTCGTCGCCTGGGCGGACGTCGTCATCGTCACCCTGCGCGCCGGGCGCCTGCGCCGCTGGGGCCTCGACTGGGAGTCCGTGCACCGGATCAACCCCAAGGCCGTCCTGCTCCAGATCTCCGGCTTCGGTGCCACCTCCAGCCAGGCCGACGCCCCCGGCTTCGGCAAGATGGGCGAGGCCCGCAGCGGCGTCGTCCACCTGACCGGTTCCCCGGACGGGCCGCCCGTCCACACCGGCTTCTCGCACGGCGACGCGGTGACCGGCCTGATGGGCGCCTATGCCGTCCTGGCCGCCCTCCACCGGCGCGACCACGACCCCGGCTTCGACGGCGAGTGGATCGATCTGGCCCTGTTCGAGCCGCTGTTCCGGCTCGTGGAATGGCAGGTCATCGTCCACGACCAGCTGGGAACCGTGCCGCAGCGCTCCGGCAACCAGCTCGCCGTAGCGCCCGCCGCCGTGATCAACACCTACCGCTCCCGCGACGGGCAGTGGATCACCGTGACCTCCGCGACCCTGCGCTCGGTGCGCAACGTGGCCCGGCTGCTGGGTCTGCCGGAGGAGGAGTTCGCGACGTCGGATCAACAGCACGCACGGCGCGGGGAGTTGGACGACGGGCTGCGGGTGTGGGTGGCCGACCGCACGGCCGCCGAATGCCTGGAGGCCTTCGCCCGCGCCGAGGTGGTGGCCTCCCGGGTGTTCGACGCGGCCGACATCGCCGCCGACCCGGTCTACGCCGAACGCGGCGACATCGTCACCGTCGACGACCCCGACCTGGGCGACGTCCGGATGCAGGCCGTCATCCCGCACTTCCGGCAACGCCCCGGCCACATCTGGCGCACCGGACCCGCGCTGGGGCAGGACAACGACCTCGTGTACCGGGACTGGCTCGGCCTGAGCGACCGGGAACTGGCCGACCTGGAGAAGAACGATGTCGTCTGAACCCCGCACCGGCGCTACCGGCGAGGCCCGCATGCCCGCCGCTGGTGGGCCCCGCCCGGCTGCGGCAGACGCCGCCTGCGCACCTGGCCCTGGTGACGGGCGCCCGGCTGCGACCGGCGGTGCCTGCGCGGCTGCTGCCGCCGGCGTCGCACGGGTGCCTGGCACCGGCGAGGTGGGTTCGCCGGGGACCGGCATGGCCGGCACGCCTGCTACTGACGGCGTGCGTCCGATTGCGGCCGCCCCGGCTCGCATGCCTGGCGAGGGCGAGGCCTGCGCGTCTGCTGTCGGTGAGGCGGGCCCGGCTGTCGGCGGCGTCGCCCGTGCGCCTGGCATGGGCGAGGTGCGTCCGGTCGGGACCGGCGTCGCCCGCGCGCCTGGCACTGGCGCGCGCCAGGCTGCCTCCGACGTCACCCGCACGTCGACAACCGACAAGCCGCGCGCAGCGACCACCGACACGCCTCGCACGCCCAGTGCCCATGAGCCCCGCTTCACAAGCACCGGCACCAACCGCCCACCCGCCACCCGCGAACCCCACCCCACCACCCCGCCCCGCCCCCCACTCCGCTCCCTCCTCTTCGTCCCCGGTCACCGCACGGACTGGCTGCCCAAGGCGCGCGCGGCCGGGGCCGACGCCGTCGTCCTCGACCTGGAGGACGCGGTTCCCGCACCCGACAAGCCGCTCGCCCGGGCCCGGGTGGCCGAGGCCCTGGCGGAGGCCGCCGCGGAACCGGCCGGCGGCATGGCCCTGTTCGTCCGCGTCAACCCGCTCGGCGACTGGACCGCCGCCGAGGAACTGCGTGCCGTCGTACGCCCCGGACTGGCCGGGGTGGTCCTGCCCAAGGTGCACACCGCGGTCGACGTACGGTTCGCGGACCGCCTCATCGGCTGGTGCGAACACGAACGCGGCCTGCCCGCCGGCACGACGGCCCTCGTCCCGTTGCTGGAGTCGGCCCGCGCCCTGCACGACGCCTACGACATCGCCGCCGCGGCCCCCCGTGTCGCATACGCCGGAGCCCTCACCGCACCCGGCGGCGACGTGGAACGCGCCGTCGGTTACCGGTGGAGCCCGCAGGGCACCGAGACCCTGGCCCTCCGTTCCCGCGTCCTGCTCGACGTCCGCGCCGCCGGAGCGCCGTGCCCGGTGACCGGACTGTGGACGGACATAGCCGACCTGACGGGCCTGCGTGCCTGCGCCGAGCAGAACCGTGCCCTGGGCTACGAGGGAATGATGGCGATCCACCCGACCCACGTCCCTGTGATCAACGAGGTCTTCAGCCCCACGCCCGAGGAACTCGACCACTACACCCGACTCGTCGCAGCCGTGGAGTCGGCCCAGCGCGACGGCATCGGCGCCCTCACCTTCGAGGGCCGGATGGTCGACGAGGCCATGGCCGAAACGGCACGGGTGGTGCTGGCGCGACACGCACACGGCTGACACCATCCCGCCACCGCGCCGAAGCCCGATCATCGATGCTGTGACGGAGGTCACAGTGTGCCAACAAGGGTGCAGCGCCAAGGCGTACACGCGCCACGCCCGGTCGCACCTGCGCGACACCAAAATTGAACTGTTCGTTTTCTTGAACCGCTCGTGTTTGTGCGGATAGGTTGTCCGCCATGACCGCATCCCGGACCCCGACCACCGCCGAGGAACTGCGCGGTGCCGGCCTGAGAGTGACGGCCGCCCGCGTCGCACTGCTCGAGGCCGTGCGGGACGGTGACCACCTCGGCGCCGAGGCGATCGCCTCCGAGGTGCGCGGCCGCGTCGGCCACATCTCCGTCCAGGCCGTGTACGAGGGGCTCCACGCACTCACCGCGGCGGGACTCATACGCCGCCTCGATCCCCCCGGCAGCCCGGCCCTCTACGAGGGACGGGTCGGCGACAACCACCACCACCTCGTGTGCCGCTCCTGCGGGACCGTCGCCGACGTCGACTGCGCGGTCGGCCACGCCCCCTGCCTGACCGCGTCCGACGACCGCGGCTTCGCCGTCGACGAGGCCGAGGTCATCTACTGGGGCCTGTGCCCCGCCTGCTCCACCGCCCTCAGTTCCTGAGCGATGTGATCCACCCGAGCACCGCGATCCACCCCGTCCGGAAGGATTTCCATGACTGAGAACCACGACGCGATCGTCACCGACCCGAAGCAGGAGGAGACGAGCGGCGGCTGCCCCGTGGCCCACGGCCGCGCGCTGCACCCGACCCAGGGCGGCGGCAACCGTCAGTGGTGGCCGGAGCGCCTCAACCTGAAGATCCTTGCCAAGAATCCCGAGGTGGCCAACCCCCTCGGTGGGGACTTCGACTACGCCGAGGCGTTCCAGTCCCTCGACCTCGCGGCCGTGAAACAGGACATCGCCGAGGTGCTGAGCACCTCGCAGGACTGGTGGCCCGCCGACTTCGGCAACTACGGCCCCCTGATGGTCCGTATGGCCTGGCACAGCGCGGGCACCTACCGCATCAGCGACGGCCGCGGCGGCGCCGGCCAGGGCCAGCAGCGCTTCGCCCCGCTCAACAGCTGGCCGGACAACGGCAACCTCGACAAGGCCCGCCGTCTGCTGTGGCCGGTCAAGAAGAAGTACGGCCAGAGCATCTCCTGGGCCGACCTCATGATCCTCACCGGCAACGTCGCCCTGGAGCAGATGGGCTTCGAGACCTTCGGCTTCGCCGGTGGCCGCGAGGACGTCTGGGAGCCCGAGGAGGACGTCTACTGGGGCCCCGAGACCACCTGGCTCGACGACAAGCGCTACACGGGCGACCGCGAGCTGGAGAACCCGCTCGGCGCGGTCCAGATGGGCCTCATCTACGTCAACCCGGAGGGCCCGAACGGCAACCCGGACCCGATCGCCGCGGCCCGCGACATCCGTGAGACCTTCCGCCGCATGGCGATGAACGACGAGGAGACCGTCGCCCTGATCGCCGGTGGCCACACCTTCGGCAAGACCCACGGCGCGGGCCCGGCCGACCACGTCGGCGCCGACCCCGAGGCCGCCTCCATGGAGGAGCAGGGCCTGGGCTGGCGGAGCACCTACGGCACGGGCAAGGGCGGGGACGCCATCACCTCCGGCCTGGAGGTCACCTGGACCTCGACGCCGACCCAGTGGAGCAACGGGTTCTTCAAGAACCTCTTCGAGTTCGAGTACGAGCTCGAGCAGAGCCCGGCCGGCGCCAACCAGTGGGTGGCCAAGGACGCCCCGGAGATCGTCCCGGACGCGCACGACTCCTCGAAGAAGCACCGCCCGAAGATGCTCACCACCGACCTGGCGCTGCGCTTCGACCCGATCTACGAGCCGATCTCCCGCCGGTTCTACGAGAACCCGCAGGAGTTCGCGGACGCCTTCGCCCGCGCCTGGTTCAAGCTGACCCACCGTGACATGGGCCCGAAGTCGCTGTACCTCGGCCCGGAGGTCCCGGAGGAGACCCTGATCTGGCAGGACCCGCTGCCCGAGGCCGAGGGCGAGGCCATCGACGACGGGGACATCGCGACCCTCAAGACCAAGCTGCTGGAGTCGGGTCTGTCCGTCTCGCAGCTGGTGTCCACCGCCTGGGCCTCAGCGTCCACCTTCCGCGGCAGCGACAAGCGCGGCGGTGCCAACGGCGCCCGCATCCGCCTGGAGCCGCAGCGCGGCTGGGAGGTCAACGAGCCCGACGAGCTGGCCCAGGTCCTGCGCGTCCTGGAAGGCATCCAGCAGGAGTTCAACTCCGGCGCCGGTGCCAAGAAGGTCTCCCTGGCCGACCTGATCGTCCTCGGTGGCTCCGCCGCCGTCGAGAAGGCCGCCAAGGAAGCCGGCTTCCAGGTGGAGGTTCCCTTCGCCGCGGGCCGTGTGGACGCGACGGAGGAGCACACCGACGCCGAGTCCTTCGAGGCGCTCGAGCCGACCGCCGACGGGTTCCGCAACTACCTCGGCAAGGGCAACCGCCTGCCGGCCGAGTTCCTGCTGCTCGACAAGGCGAACCTGCTGACCCTGAGCGCCCCCGAGATGACCGCCCTGGTGGGTGGCCTGCGAGTGCTGGGCGCCAACTACCAGCAGTCCCAGCTCGGCGTGCTCACGAAGACGCCCGGTTCGCTGACCAACGACTTCTTCGTCAACCTGCTCGACCTGGGCACGACGTGGAAGGCGACCTCGGAGGACCAGACCACGTTCGAGGGCCGCGACGCCGCCACGGGCGAGGTCAAGTGGGCCGGCAGCCGCGCCGACCTGGTCTTCGGCTCGAACTCCGAGCTGCGGGCGCTCGCCGAGGTCTACGCGAGCGACGACGCGAAGGAGAAGTTCGTGAACGACTTCGTCGCGGCGTGGGTCAAGGTCATGAACCTCGACCGGTTCGACCTGGTCTGATCACACCCGCCTGACAGGACGCCCCGGGCCCGCCGGCCCGGGGCGTCCCGTGTTGTCTGAGGGATCGTCAAATCCCGTTCAAGGTAAGAACATCACTTACCCAACTCTCACCATGAAACGGCAAGGAACGCGTCTGCGCCCGGATTCGGGCATACGTTCTGGCCGTGAACACTGATTCCGCTGCCCACAGAGGCGCCGGCCGTGAACCGCACCCCTTCGCCGGTCCACGGCCGACCACCGGCGGCCCCGTCCGCCGCACCCTCCTGCGCACCGCACTGACCGGTGCCGCCGCCCTCGGCACGGGCCTCGCCGCCGCCCGCCCGGCCACCGCCGCCACCCCCACCCGGAGCGCGCCCCCGCGGCCCGGCACCCCGGGCGAGGCCTGGCGGGAACTGGCCGCGGGCAACCGCCGCTGGTGCACCTACCGGGAACGCCACCCGCACGAAACGCCCGCCGTGCGGCGGACCCTGACCACCGCCCAGCACCCCTTCGCGGTCGTCCTCGGCTGCATCGACTCGCGCGTGCCCCCGGAGCTGGTCTTCGACCAGGGCCTGGGCGACCTGATGACCGTCCGCACCGCCGGCGAGGTCCTCGACGAGGCCGTGCTCGGCAGCGTGGCCTACGGCGTGCTGGAACTCGGCATACCCCTCGTCGTCGTGCTGGGACACCAGTCGTGCGGCGCCGTGCGGGCCGCCGTCGAGGCCGAGGAGTCGGGGGGCCGCCTGCCCGCGCACATCCAGTACCTGGCCGACCAGATCAGCCCCGCCATAGACCATGGCCAGGAAGGCGACGCGCGCATCGACGCGACCGTCGACGCCAACGTCCGGCTCGTGCGCTCCAAGCTCGTGGCGGAGCCCGACCTCGCCGCCAGGATCACCACCGGCCGGCTCGCGATCGTCGGCGCCCGCTACGAGCTGACCGACCAAAGGGTCCACCGCCTCGCCTGACACCCCGCCCGGTCCGCCGCACGCGACGGCGGACCGGGCCGCTCCATCAGGCCCGCAGCGGGTTGTACCGCGCCGCCGCCATCAGGTACCAGGCGGTCGCGCCCGTGTGCCGGTACGGGTAGTAGCCGAAGCCGAACCCGGTGTCCAGCGGACTGCTCGCGGACACCACCCCGGCCCGCTCGGGCAGCGCCTTGCCGCCGACGGTCTGGCCGGCGCCCAGCAGCTCCTGGGCCTGCTCGGTCGACGCGAGCATGCGCCGGGCACGCGCCTCGTCACCACGCTTCCCACGGTCCCGCAGAGCGAGCGCGAGATGAGCCGTCCCCTCGAACCACACACCGTTGCGGTCGGGTCTGGGCTGGTCCTGCGCGATCGGCGCGTCCTCGTTCGCCACGAGGCTCGCGGAACTGAAGGTGACGCCCTCGTACGACTGCCCCGCGGGCACCGTGCTGTTCGTGCGGCCCGCGTGATCCCGGACGGCGAGCTCCGCCGCGGCCCAGTCCAGCGAGCGGGCGTACCCGCCCGTGCGGGAGCCGAGCGCCAGATGGGTCCAGGTCTGGGTGTCCTCGGGGATCGGGGACTTGTTGACGGTCACCCCGTCGTTGGTGCCGGTGTAGAAGTACCCCCCGGCCGGCTCCCACATCCGCTTCACGAACGCCTCGGCCCGCCCGCGTCGCTCCAGCCACACCCGGTCACCGGTGAGCCGGGCCAGCCGGCCGAAGAGACACACCAGGTCGGTGTTGTGCTCGGTCGAGGTGAACGGCAGCTTCTGATTCGCTCCGTCGACCCCGAACTTGTAGCCGCCTAGCGGCTCGTCGGTACGACCCGTCCGCTCGATCCACTCGCCGATCCGCACGGCACCGGAGAGGAAACGACGCGCCCCGGTACGGCGGGCGAGGGCGCTCAGCGCGATGCCCGCCCAGGCCATGTCGCCCACCGCCGTGCCGGTGAAGCCGAACTGCGTACCGACGTTCGCGGTGCCGTCCGCCCGTACGAAGCCGTCGGGCTGCGGCGAGCCGTCGTAGAAGGTGTACGGCCCGGCGTTGTAGGCCTGCCGGAGCCTGCCGTCGTCGTACGCCGGGTCGTGGGTCTGCGCGTAGAGCAGGGCGTCGCCCAACGCCGTTGCCCTGGCCAGGCTTTCCGGCCTGCGGGCCGCGAGGTGGGCCAGGACCGCCAGGGCGTTGTCGTAGGTGAACGCGGTGCTGAACAGGCCCGCCTGGTCGGTGTAGCTCTGGGTCAGGCGGAGGCTGCCGTGGTCGGGGTAGGCATCCATGGCGGCGGCGAGAAAGGCGCGCCCCCTGTCCGGGGCCGACAGCGGGCCGGCACCCTGCGAACCCACCGCCCCGTCCCGACCCGCGGCGCCGTCCGAACCAGCCGCCAGGGCCTGCCCGGAGCCTGCCGCGGCGAACCCCGCGGCGCTGATGCCGAGGCCGGCACCGATGAGCGAACGCCGGCTCAGCGCCGGGCCTTGTCTGCCAGTCATGGAACTCCTTTGAGAGCGCTCTCAGCACTGGGCGCTCATTGTGCTGGGGCCCCGGGGGCGGGTCAACGCCCCTGCGGGAAAGGAGACGTCCACGGGCATGTCACGGACCGGCGAACGGCGGGTGGATCACTCGCAGACGATCTCGTTCCGCGGCGTGTAGTGCGTACGGAACGGCTCCCGCTTCACTTCCCGGCCGTCGTCGTAGAAGACGCGCTCCACGGTGACGTCGAACCCTTCGAGCGGCGTCTGCGGCACGCACTCCTTGTCGTCGCTCACCTTCTTCTCGGGCTTCTTCACCTCGGTGCGCGGACCCTTGACCGACTTGATCTCGTCGTACTTCCTGGTGCCGAGGAAGGAGACCGTCACGGACGTGTCCGTGGACTCGGCCTGGATGTAGATCGCCTTGCCGGAGTCGTTGGTGAACCGCAGGTCCAGGCTGCCCCAGGCGACCGTCGCCTCGCGGCCCTCCGGGTAGCGCTCGATGTAGAAGGAGTGCGCGCCGTGCTCCACGGGCTTGACCCCGGCGAAGAACAACGCGTTGTAGACGGTCGTCGCCACGGCCGAGACACCGCCGCCCGACGCCTTCGTGAACTGGTCGTCGAGGATGATGATGCCCTCGACGAAGCCGTTGGCCTCGGTGCGCTCGCCGACGGTCCGGTTGAAGCTCCACGTCTCGTCCGGCCTGACGAGGGAGCCGTTGATGAGTTCCACGGCCCGGCCGACGTTCTTGGTGCGGTACTCCGCCGGTTCGAAGTGGACGGTGAACGAGGACATCTTCTCCGTCAGCCCCAGCTCCGCGGCGTTCTCGCGGGTGATCTCGGGCTGGGTCCGGTGCACGGCCACCTCGCCGCTGCGGTCCGCGCCCGACCTGGTGAGCAGTGGCAGCACCGCCTTGCCCAGCGCCTTGTCGGTGACCTCCTGGCCCACCCTGGCGTCCTCGGCGACCACGGCCTTGTCGCCGTCCGGCCGCAGCCTGGCGTTCTCGGCGGTGGTGGTGACGTCGTCCAGGGGGCCGGCCACGGCGGGATCGTCGCGCAGTCCCTTGGCGTCCAGCTCCGGTCTCAGTCTGCCGCTGCCGTCCGGCCGCATCGCCAGGTGCTCGCCCAGCACGGCCTGCCCGACCGTGAACCGCTTGCCGCCCGCGGACAGTGTGACGGGCGCCGACATGGCCGGCCCGGCGAACGCGCGCACCGCCCGCCGTACCTCGTCGGCCGTGACCTTCGGCCGGGTCTCGCGGGCGGGCAGCGGCGTGACCGAGCGGGTGCCGCCGCGCAGGAAGGAGGAGCGCAGCGGGTCGATCGCGCCGTTCACGTCCAGCGCGTACCCCGTGCGGGGTGCGACCTGCTCGACCCGCCCGTCGTCGAAGGTGACGGCACCGTCCCGGGCCTTCTGGTCGAGCCCCTTCGCCAGCCCGCCGAGGGCGGCCCGGGCCTTGTCCTCGTCGAGGCGTACGACCGGCTCGATGTCACCGCCCGAGCGGAAGAACCCGCCGATCACGCTGACCGGGTCGGCGCCGGTGCGTGCCGCCCGGTCGACGGTCTCCTGGACGTCGAACGAGAGCCCGGCGCGCCGCGGATCGACCGTGCCCGTACGGCCACCGACCTGCACGGACAGCTCCCGCGCCCCGGCCGCGCCGAGGTGCCGCTCCAGTTTCCGCACCGCCTCCGCACGGCCGAGGCCGCCGATCTCCACCCCGCGCACCGTCGTACCGGAGTCGATCTCCCCGCCCGTCAGCATCAGCCCGGCGAGATACAGCCCGCCCACGCCCACGGCCAGCGCGCCGCCGGCCAGGGCGAGGGGCGGAAGGGACGTGATGCGCGGGACGGAGGTTATTCGGGGGCGCATGGGTCTCCTGGAGATCGATGACGACGGTGCACCCGGTGACGCGACGCTGCTGCGGGCAAACACATCAAGCTATCCACATCCGGGCGGCAAAGCGGTATGGCCCAGACCACTTATGTCCGAGATCACGCCGGAACGGGCTGGTCCGTGCCCCGCCTCCCCACAGGGCCACAGAGTGATAACGGCGAACAACTGTCCGGTGGTTGGGGCCGTCTACGCCACCATGAAGATCTCTTTCCTGATTCACAACGCCTACGGAATCGGAGGCACGATCACCACCACGTTCAACCTCGCCGGTGCGCTCGCCGAGCGGCACGACGTGGAGATCGTCTCCGCGTTACGTCACCGGGAGCACCCCAATCTCGTCCTCGATCCCCGCGTGCGCCTGCGCGCGCTGGTGGACCTGCGCAAGGAGGCGGACCATCCCCTGCACCAGAGACCGGCGAAGGTGTTCCCGGCCGCCGAGTACCGCCACCGCCAGTACAGCGAGCTGACCGACCAGCGGATCGGCGAGTGCCTGGAGGCGCTCGACACCGATGTCGTCATCGGCACCCGGCCCGGCCTCAACGTGCACATCGCGCGGCAGGCCCCGCAGCGCGTCCTGCGCGTCGGCCAGGAGCACCTCACCCTCGACAACCACCCGCCCGGATTGCGCACCGCGCTGCGCCGCGCCTACCGCCGCCTCGACGTGATCACCACCGTCACGGAAGCGGACGCCGCCGCCTACCGGCGCAAGATGTGGCTGCCCGGCGTCCACGTCGAGGCCCTCCCGAACAGCGTCCCCGACCCCGCGCTGCCTCCCGCCGACGGCACGGCCAAGATCGTCATCGCCGCCGGCCGGCTCGTTCCGGTGAAGCGCTACGACCTGCTCATCGAGGCGTTCGCCCAGGTCGCAGCCGCCTTTCCGGACTGGCGGCTGCGCATCTACGGCAAGGGCGAGGAGGAGCCCAGGCTGCGGGGACTCATCGAACGGCTCCGCCTGTGGAACAACGTGTTCCTGATGGGGGCCGCCACCCCCATGGAGGCCGAATGGGCCAAGGGCTCGATCGGCGCGGCCGCGTCCAACTTCGAGCCGTTCGGCATGACCATCGTCGAGGCGATGCGCTGCGGACTGCCCGTCGTCAGCACCGACTGCCCCTACGGCCCCGGCGAGATCATCCAGGACGGAGCCGACGGCCGGCTGGTGCCGGTCGGAGACGCCGGCGCCCTCGCCTCGGCCCTGCTCGAACTCATCGGCGACGACGAACGGCGCCGCCACATGGGCCGTACCGCCCTGGAGAACGCGCGCCGCTTCGCCCCGGGCCCCGTCGTCGCCCAGGCCGAACGCCTCCTGGAGGAGGCCCGCACGGCCCGGAGCGCGGGCCCACGGACCACCACTCCGCCCGACCACCGAACCAGCAGCGCACTGATCGGCCGGGGCCACGCCGCCCGCGACGCGGCCCACGCCGCGGCCGCCGGCGCACTGCGCGCGATACGCAAGGGACGCCGATGACCACGCACCTCGACACCCACCTGCGCACCCACTGCGCGATCGACCCGGACGGCCGCATCACCTTCCGTCTCCCGCCGGGCCCGGCCTCCCGTCCCCGGCTGCTGCTCAGGCTGCGCCCCAAGAAGGGCCGCCCCGAGACGACCCTCCACCTCCTCGACCTGGAGCCCGGCCGGGCCGACGGCGACCTGCACGCCGTACTGGAACCGGACCCGGTCCTCGACGAAGGCCGCTGGGACCTGTACCTGCTGCCGGAACCGGAAGCCGAACGACAGCGGCTGCGCCCCGGCCTCAGAGACCTGCGGGCCCTCGTCGACGGCCACCTCCGGGACCGGCCCTCACCGGTCGCCGTCAGGATCCCGTACGTCACGAAGGACGGCTTCCTCGCACTCAGGGCTTGGCGGCGCACCGCCCACGCGGAGGCTCGCGCGATCGACGTCACGGAACAGGCCATGACGGTCGAGGCCCGCCTGCACGGCGCCGAGCTCCACGAGGACGCCACCGTACGGCTGCGCCTGCGGGGGAGCGACACCGTACGGGACCTCCGTCCCCGGATCGACGACGACGCCAGAGGCTTCTCCTTCACGGCCGGGCCCGAGGATCTGACGGGTGGCACAGCGGGCCCCGGCCGGATCTGGGACGCCTTCGTCCGGCCCACCGCCGACGCGCCGCCGATCCGGATCGGCAGGCTCCTCGACGACGTGGCGGACCGCAAACACGTCTTCGTCTATCCGGCGCTCACGGCGGGCGGATCCTCCTGGCGCCCCTACTACACCGTCGACAACGATCTCGCGATCGAGGTGACTCCGGCCAAATCGCCGATATGCCCGAAATGAAAAAACCGGGGCCCCTGGATGGTTATTTCGTCGGTACATCGCGACAGCCGTGTGTGGATTCTGTGCAAAGCGGCGGCAAAAAGGCCGGAGGCTCGTCCGCAACAGCCGTAAACGGGAAGGGGACTTGCGGCAATAACCAAACTCAAGTACCTAGATGAATCATGAACCTGTTCAACCGCGTGGTGCCGTCCCGCCGGCAGGCACCGCCAGTCCCCCCACAGCGTCCCGCAGGCGCACCGGCTTCCCCCACCGCCGTCCTGCCCGACCCCGACCTGGTGAATCTCACCGGCGAATGGGTCGTCGACCCTGCTCACAGCCGGATCGGCTTCTCCGTCCGGCATGCCATGGTGACCACCGTGCGCGGTTGTTTCCTGGAGTACGAAAGCCGCCTCTACTTCGACGCGCGCAACCCCGCGCGGTCACGGGCCGACCTCACACTGTTCACCTCCAGCGTCGACACGGGAGTGGAACAACGCGACGCCCACCTGGTCGGCCGTGACTTCCTGGATGCCGCGGCCTATCCGCGTATGCGTTTCACCAGCACCGCGGTGGAACAGGCGGGCAGCGACCTCTATCGCATGTCGGGCGACCTCACCATCAAAGGCATATCGCGGCCGGTCGTACTGGAGTTGACCTACATCGGACACGTCACCGACCCCTTCGGATACGAAAGGGTCGGATTCGACGGCACCACCACCATCAACCGCTCCGACTGGGGTCTGACCTACAACAGCAGGCTGGCCGAGGGAGGCGCGATGGTGAGCGAGAAGGTGCGTCTGCAACTCGACATCGCCGCCATCCGCACGGCCCCCGGGGCCGGCTGAACCCATGCCGGGCGGGGGTACGCCTCAGGGCCCGGCGTCGGCGGGCCCGGCCACGACGCGGAACGTCGCCGGGCCCAGCGTGATCACCCCGTCGCTCAGCGGCGTGCACCGCACACCGCCCCGCCCGCCCGCGCAGGGCGCTGTGCGCCGGGGCCGATGGTCACGTCCAGGACGTTGCGGCGGGTGTGCCGGAGGTCGGCGTCCGCCGGGAGGTTCTCCCACGGCCATCAGAAGCCCCCTAGTAGCGGTCGCCGACCAGCCCGCGGCGCACCTCCACCTGGGGGACGCGCTCGTCGGACGGGCCGGGGGAGGGGCCGTCCGACGGCCGTCCGGCCAGCCGATGCGCGGGTGACACCAGCAGTTGCAGCACCTCCACCTCGGTCATGGCGCCAACCGTGCGCCTCGGCAGTCACCGCCCGGTGGGCTCGTCGGAGGCGTACGGTCACCCGTCCTGTCGCCGCACGAGCCCGCCGTCCTCCGGGGAGGCCCGGCCGTCCGCCGACTCGCCCGCGGTGAGGTGTTCCAGGACCTCGACCAGCTCCTGGCAGGCGCGCTCCACCGAACGCCTGGTGTTGATCTGCTCGGTGATCACGGCCGACAGGATCAGGGCCGTCAGGGCCATCGCCCCGTTGAACGCCTGGAGCTTGATCATCACCTCGACCCTGGTCAGCTGCTCGAACGGCCCGGACCGGTCGGTCGCCGCCACCGTCGCCATGATCGACGCGAAGAGGGCGCACAGCATGCTGCCGGCGAGCTGGAAGCGCAGCGCCGCCCAGATCAGCAGGGGATAGATGAGAAAGAGCAGACTGACCGGGCTGTGCGCGGCCAGCGGCACGACGCAGCAGATGATCAGCGCGAGGCCCGTGGCCTCCTTCCAACGCGACAGGCGCAGCGGCGGGCGGACGCGGGACAGCAGGAGCAGCACGGGGGTGACGATCAGCACGCCCATCGCGTCTCCGACCCACCAGGCCAGCCACACGGCCCAGAAGCTCGGCCAGTCGAGCTTGCCGGTGACGAGCAGGATCCCGGCGCCCACCGTCGAGCTGATCAGCATGGCGGTGAACGCGCCCAGGAACACCAGGGCGAGACCGTCCCGCAGCCGGGCCAGATCGGTACGGAAACCGGCCCGGCGCAGCAGCAGGTACCCGACGACGGGTGCGGCCGTGTTGCCCGCCAGGACGCCGAGGGCCGACGGCGTCAGGGAGGTGAGGGACAGGATGACGAAGAGGGCGCCCAGGGCGATCCCCGGCCAGCAGCGCAGCCCGAAGACCAGCAGGAAGGCGACCGAGACGCCGGTGGGAGGCCAGATGGGGGTGACGACCGAGCCCTCGACGACCAGTTCCCGCAGCAGGCCGAGCTGCCCCGAGGTGTAGTAGCAGGCGGCGACAGCCAGCGTCTGCAGAGCGACGACGACCGGCGTACGCAGATCCCGGCTATCCACCACAGCAGCCATGAGACACCGAGGCCGCCGCGACGGCGAGGCGAGAGCGGGGGCCCTGCGGCCCTATGGCCGAGCTCCCGGTTCGTCGAGGCCCCACGGCTGAGCCCCGGCCCGTCGAGACCCTAGGACGTGTCCGCAAAGTCCCGCCTGCCCCGCGACGCCCGGCACGCTCGCCCACTGCCTTAAGGGCGTGGGAGGTGCCCCCACTCGCCGCACCGTGCGAACACCCGCGTACAACCAGTACGCGGGCATCCGCCCGGCACTCCCCAGCCTTCGGCCGGGGGGACCCCCAGAGCACGCACCGGACGCCGCCGGGCCCGCCCTCCGGGCGGACGACGGGACTTTACGGACACGCCCTAGGGCTGAGCCCCCGGCCCGTCGAGGCCGACCACCAGCACGGCGGCGTCGTCGTCGTGCCCCACACGCTCGGCACCCTTGATCAGGGCGGCCGCGAGCGCGTCCACGTCCATGCCCGCCACCGCCGCGATGCCCGCGAGCCGCATCGCCTGGTCCAGGCCGTCCTCGAGCGGCAGCGAGGGCCCCTCCACGACACCGTCCGTGAGCAGCACGAACACGCCCCCCGTGGTCAGCTCGTACCGGGTCACCGGATACGGCATCTCCGCCTGGATCCCCAGGGGCGGCCCGCCCTCGTCCGTGGTGACACCAGACTTCCCGTCCGCCGTGGCCCAGACGCACGGCAGGTGCCCGGCCCGCGCGCTCTCCAGCACCCCGGCACACGGGTCGAGCCGCATGAAGGTGCAGGTGGCGAACAGATCGGAACCCAGGGACAGCAGCAGATCGTTGGTCCGGGCCAGCACTTCCCCCGGATCGCTGGTGACCGAGGCCAGGGCCCGCAGCCCCGCCCGCACCTGCCCCATGAAGGCGGCCGCCTCGATGTTGTGCCCCTGGACGTCACCGATGGACAGCCCGATCCGGCCGTCTCCCAGCGCGAACGCGTCGTACCAGTCGCCGCCCACGTTGAGCCCCTGGCACGCGGGGGCGTACCGCACGGCGAGGTGCAGCCGGCTCGCGGCGGGCAGGTCGCGCGGGAGCATGCCACGCTGAAGCGCGATGGCCAGCTCGACCCGTGACCGTTGCATCTCGGCCTGTGCGCGCGCCTGGGCCGTCAGGGCCTCGAGCCTGGTCAGCAGCTCGTCTCCGTCGTCCGTCGTGCCGGTGCGGGACATTGATCACTCCGGCGAGGATGGCCACGGTCGGTGACGACCCTCGAAGGCAAATCATCCAATTTGTGTCCATAGGATGATACGTGGCTCAAGGCTTCGAGCGCCGCCCGACCGCCGCCAGGACGAAGGTGACGCTGATCAGCAACGCCCAGGCGCCGAACTTCGCCACCCCCACCGGCTCCCAGCCGTGCTCCTGGTACGGGTAGCGCCAGGCACCGACAAAGGTGGCGAGGTTCTCCGCCACCCACAGGAAGAACCCGATCAGGACGAACGACAGGGCCAACGGCATCCGCCGGGGCACACCCCGCACCGTGAAGCGCACCGACGTTCCCGCGGTGACGGCCAGCAGCAGTCCCGCCAGCACCCAGCGCGCGTCGGGCAGCCAGTGATGACTGAAGAAGTTGACGTAGACGGCCGCGGCCACCACCGCCGTCGCCCGCGGGCGGTAGCGCACCAGCTCAAGATCGAACAGTCGCCAGGCCCGGCACACGTAGCTGCCGACGGCCGCGTACAGAAACCCGCCGTACAGTGGGACGCTGGCGAACTTCAGCACGCCCGGCTCCGGGTAGCTCCACGAACCGAGCGACACCTTCACCAGCTCGAAGGCCAGTCCGATGACGTGACAGACCGCGATGACGGCGACGTCCCGCCCGTTCTCCCAGCCGCGCAGCCAGAACACCAGCGTGAGCAGCACGCCATAGACCACCAGCAGGTCGTAGCGCGCCACGGGAAGGCCGGGCAGCAGGGCGGACACGGCCACGCCGGACAGCAGCGCGATCGCGAACGCGCACGCCCGGGTCTGCGTCCAGGCGAAGTCGAGCACCTGCCGAACCGGCGCGGTCCAGGGACCGGGGGAGCTTGTTGTAGGGATCATGGTGCCCTGTAGGACGGGCCCGTGCCCCTACCGGTTGCAGTGCTCTTCCGCCGTCGGCACCCGCTCGCCCGGGGCCACGCCGTCCCGGGCTTCGGCCACGGCTTCGCGCAGCAGGCGGGCGAGACGTTGATCCGCGTCCGGCGCGGCGCACAGCACCCTGAGAGCGTGTTCGAGGTGCCGCCGCCCCGGCCCACGCCACCACAACAGATCGGCGATACGGTCCGGCAGCCCGCCCGCGCGGACGTGAGCAAGCCTCTCGGCTCGCCGGCGGCAGGCACGGCCGCGCCGCGCCAGACGCCGGGATGCGGGACGCAGCACGCGCGCCTCGTCCACGACCCGGCCGACGAGCCGCGGCGCATAGGCCCGGTCCGCGGGACGGGCGTCGGCGAGCTCGGCGGCCAGGGGCCACAGGGCATGCCGGGTGGCGTCGCCGACGCTGTCGTTGACCATGCGGGCCAGAGCCGCGAGCGCCGGATGCGTACCGGCCGGGCTGTCGGTGAACCGGTCACCGGCCAGCAAGGCGGCGCTCTCCATCAGACAGGCACCGTCGTCGGGGTGCAGATGCGCGAAACGCCCAGGCGCCGGGAGGCCGCCCGTAGGTCCGCCAGGAGCCTCGCGGGGCGGCGGGTCCGGCGTGTGCGGCGAAAAGGCGATCATGTGGGCCTCCGGGCTGGGATCACAGACCGGTGACGGCGTGCAGAACGAGGTAGATCGCGGCGGCGGGAATCCCGGCGCCGAAGAAGGTGAGCACCCAGGCCGTGACGATGGAACGGGCCACTTGCCAGCGTACGTCCGAGGCACGCCGGGTGGCACCGGCACCCAGGATGGCCGCGGTGATCGTCTGCGTGGTGGAGATCGGCGCCTTCAGCAGGAACGCGGTGGTATAGAGGACGGCCGCGGCGGCGGTCTCGGCGGCGAACCCGCGCGGCGGGTCGAGGTGGACGATGCGCCGGCCGAGGGTGGTGATGATGCGACGACCGCCGCTGTAGGTGCCGGCGGCCATGGCGGCCGCCACGGCGGCGATCACCCAGATCGGAACCGAGAAGTCGTCCTGCCAGCCCGCCGTGACCAGGGCGAGCACGATGACGCCCATGGTCTTCTGCGCGTCCTGCAAGCCGTGCCCCAGCCCCATCGCGGCGGCGGACACGGTCTGTGCCATACGGAACCGGCGCATGATCCGCCGGGGCGCCGAACGACGGAACAGCCACAGGATGGCCACGTGCAGCGTGTAGCCGAGAGCCACGCCGACCAGAGGGGAGAACAGCATCGGCAGGACGACCTTGTCCACGATCCCTGACCAGTGCACGGTCGCGGACGCGGCGAGCGCGGCACCGACCAGCCCGCCGATCAGAGCGTGCGAGGACGAGGTCGGCAGCCCCCGCCACCAGGTGAACACGTTCCACCCGATGGCCCCGATGAGGGCGCACAGGACCAGCAGCAGACCCGAGTCGTCCTCGGGCGCGGCGATGATGCCGCTGCCGACGGTCTGGGCGACCTCGGTCCCGAGGAAGGCGCCGCAGAAGTTCATCACCGCGGCCATCATGAGCGCCACGCGCGGGGTCAGGGCCCTGGTGGAGATCGAGGTGGCGATCGCGTTCGCGGCGTCGTGGAAGCCGTTGGTGAAGTCGAACGTCAGCCCCACAATGATGATGAGCACCACCAGAGTGAGCTCCATGACCGATCACCTTTCCGCGGGCAGAGCGCCGGACCGCGCCACAGGCGCCGTCGGCGCACGGAGTCCATCGTGCCGCGAAACCCTCGGTCGGACCCGCCCGGAGCGGCGGTAGTGGGACGGGGGGAGCGGATGATCCGTTTACGGTGTCCTGGTGCGATGTGTCACGAAATGGGCCCTGGTGTCGTCGGCGTGCGCTCCTGCCGTGCTGATCATCGGCTGGATGGTGGCGGCGGCACTGCAAGGCCCCGCCTACGACCCGGCCGCTCAGACGATCAGCGTCCTGGCGGCCCCCGGGGGTTCCGGCTACTGGGTGATGACAGGCGCGTTCATCGCCCTGGGCACCTGCCACCTGCTCACCGCCTGGGGGCTGCGCCCGGCTGCGGCCCCCGGCCGGGTGGCGCTGGCGGCCGGGGGAGTGGCCGCCCTGGTGGTGGCCCTGGTCCCGGCGCCGAGCAGCGGCGGCTCCCTGAGCCACGGCTCGGTCGCCGTCATCGCCTTCATCGTCCTTGCGGCCTGGCCGGTCCTGGCCGTCCGAACCGGCGACAGCGTCCCCTGGGCCCTGCGGCCCTTACCCTCCCTGGGAGCCACCGCGGTGATGGCGGTCGGCGCCGCATGGTTCCTGCTCGAACTGCACCTGCGCGGCGTCGCCGGTGTGGCGGAACGCGCGGTCACGACTCTCCAGTCGGTCTGGCCCTTCGTGGTGGCCCTCTCCTGCCTGCGCCACTCCGCACGCGCGGCGCCCCCGGGATGACGGCCCGGGTCCCATACGGAGCGGCCGTCGATAGGGTGACCGCCGTGATGGTGGGCAGCGAGGAAACCCGGCTGGTCGTTCTGCGCGGCAACAGCGCCTCGGGCAAGTCGTCCGTCGCAACCGGTCTGCGCAAGGAGTTCGGCCGCGGCCTGGCCCTGGTCGCCCAGGACAACCTCCGCCGCGTCGTACTGCGCGAACACGACGTGCCCGGTGCCGCGAACATCGGCCTGATCGACACCGTGGCGCGCTACGCCCTGGACGCCGGGTTCCATGTCGTCGTCGAAGGCATCCTCTACGCCGACCGCTACGGCGACATGCTGGGCCGGCTGCGTGCCGACCACCGCGGCACGACCCACCACTACTACCTGGACGTACCGTTCGGTGAAACCCTCGCCCGGCACGCCACCAAGCCGATCGCCGACGAAGTGGACGAGACGCGGCTGCGCGACTGGTACCGGCCGCTCGACCTGCTGCCCGGCGGAGTCGAGACGGTCATCGGCGCCGACAGCACCCTCGCAGCGACCATCGACCGCGTCATGCGTGACACCGGCCTGTGCCGTCAGGCAGAGACCGCGCGAGGCGGCCACACGAACGCCGTACGTACGCGCTTCGTACGCGAAAGCGACGCTCCACGCTAGGGTGGCGAGTCGGAGGTGCTCGATGTCCGAGCTGTTCGACGCGGTCGACGCCCTGGTCGCGTCCCGCTCCCCGCTGCCGCCCCCGGCGGAACGCAAGCGGCTGCGCCAGGCCCACGGCCTGACGCTGGACGAGGTGGCCGCCGCTCTGCAAGTACGGCGCGCGACGGTCAGCGGCTGGGAGGCCGGCAAGACCGAACCGCGCCCGCCGGAGCGCGACGCGTACGCCCGCCTGCTCAAGCAGCTCGCCCAGCTCTACCCCGCCACCGACGCCGCTGTGCCCCCGAAGGACACGTCGGTTCCCGAGACGCCTGCCGCCCCTGCCCCCGCCGTGCCGACACCATCGGCAGCCGAACCGCGCACAGGATCAACGGACCCGACCCCGGCGGCTCCTCCCGGGAACGCCGCACCTCGCCCCACCGGTCCGGCCGCCGTGCCGCGTCCGGCGGCCGGGGACACGACCAGGCCGTCGTCGACGTCGCGCCGCCCCGGCACCCGGAAGGCTGCCCCGGCGAACCCCCCGACCACCGACACCGACCCGCGGTTCGCGAACGGTCCGCTGCTCGTCGTCGACGCCGACGACGGCTCCCAGGTGACCGGCTACGGCATCGGCGGCCTGGTCCTCGACGTGCCCGCCAAGTCACTTCCCGCGCTGGTGGAGTGGACGCTGAAGGAGGCCCGGCTCGGGGCCGGCAGGCTGCACGGCTCCGGCAAGGACGCCGACCCGCTGCTCGTCCTCACCGAGGCCGCGTGCGAACGGTACGGGCTCCCGGTGGAGCTGTCGGACGCCGAGCGGCTCGCCGGACGCCTCCCGGACGGCCACAAGATCCTCAGGCAACTGGACCGGGCCGACTGGCGGCTGACCAAGCGGGGCTTCGGGCCGTGGGCGCGGATCTACCGCCCCGCCCAGGGCCGGCAGCGCCAGTGCGTGCAACTGTGCATCCCCTCGTGGAACGCGCTCGACGCCCGCACCTGGGGCCACGCCGCGCAGCTCGAACCGGCGGAACTCGCCCGCGTGCTGGGCACCTACGCGGCCCGCGTGATGACGCCGCGCGGCTCGACGGCCGTCACCGGCCTGGAGCTGATGACCGCCCTCAATCCGCCGACCCGGGCGAGCGAGGCGGACGAGACGGGGAAGCGGCACAAGGAACACCGGCCCGGCTCGCTGGGCGAGCACCCGATCGACTGCGCCCCGTGCGAGGCCCCGGACGGGCATCCACTGCTCGCCGGTCTGCCCCGCTTCCACCAGCGGGGCCCGGACGAGATGCTGTTCGAGGAGGCGTACGACTGGGCGCGCGAGCTCACCGACGCCGAGTGCATGCGGCGGTACCTGGTCGGCATCGACGTCAACCTCGCCTTCGGCGCCGCCGCCAACGGAGCCGTCGTCGGCCTGGCGACGCCGCCCGTGCACCTCACCCGCCCCGCCTTCGACCCGACGCTGCCCGGGTCATGGCTGGTCGACCTCTCCCACGTCGACCTCTCCCGCGTCCTGGTCGGCAAGCAGTGGCGCCGGCTGGAGGGCGCGCTGCTGCCCAGCCCGTTCACGCCGACCGGCGAGCGCCCGCAGGGCCCGGCCTGGTACGCGACTCCGACGGTGGCGTACGCGGTGGAGCTCGGCTACGACGTCGCCCCGGCCGAGGCCTGGGTGAGGGAGGACCGGGGCAGGTTCCTGGACGGCTGGTACAAGCGGCTGCGCAACGCGTACGTCGACACCATGGCGGACCTGGGCGTGGGCGAGAAGCTCCGCACCCCGGAGTTCCTGACGGCGATGGACGGCTACAGGCAACGCGATCCCGAGATGGCGATCGTCCTGGACGCGATCAAGTCCACGGTGAAGGGCGGCATCGGCAAGCTGCGCGAACGGGCGCGTGGCGGCGGCTGGAAGCCCGGGCAGCCCTGGCCCGCCCTCTCCCGCCCGACATGGCGGCCCGACATCCGCGCCGTCGTCATCTCCCGGGCCCGGATCAACATGCACCGCAAGATGCTCAACCTGGCCGTCGCGACCGGCCAGTACCCGGTGGCGGTCCTGTCGGACTGCGCCGTCTACGCCGCCGACGGTCCCAGCCCGCTCCACGTCCTGCCGTACGACGCCGACGGCAAGACCGTGCCCGGCAGCTTCCGGCTCGGAGTGTCGCCGGGGATGGTCAAGCACGAGGGCACCCAGACCACTCTGTGGGCCGAAGCGGTGCGGGAGAAACACGGACAGGTCCTCAACCTCGCCCGCTACATCAAGACCGGTGAGGTCACGGCCAAGGACGACGGGGAATAGGGGAGCGAGCCGATGGACACGGTCGGGGACGGTCTCGACGCCGCGCTGCGGAAGGCGTTCACACGCCCGATCCCCAGGAGCGCGGGTGCACAGATGCGCTACCTGGTCAGGCAGCTCAAGGGCACCAGGCCGGTGGCCGAGTTGCTCGGCATCACCCAGCGCACCGTCGAACGGTATGTGAAGGACCAGATCAAAAAGCCCCGTGCCGACCTGGCGCAGCGCATGGAGCGCGAGGTCACGGCGCGGTGGCAGCCCCAGATCCGGGCCAGGGCCAAGCAGACGGCGGCCACCACCGACGGCATCGTCATCGACACCCGCGCCCGCTTCGGCTACACCGCCGCCCCAGGCACCACCGACGACGCCCGGCTGCGCCATCTCACCGTCGCCCTGCCCCCGCAGTACGCCGCCCGCCTCTTCGAGGCCAAGGAGGCCGGCGGCACGGAACAGCAACTGCGGGACATCGCGGCCGAGGCACTGGGCGAGGTGTACTTCCGCGACAACGGCCGCCGCGCCCACGGCCTCGAAGTCGAGTTCACCGACGTGGAGCACCTCGAGTTCGACCTCTGACCGTCGATGGCCTCCGCGCTCCCGGCGATCTTTAATCCGGTGCTCGACTCGCTGTGTGCCCCCTACAGTGCAACCCGATGACACTCCTACATGTCCATGACTATGGGGGCGATGGCCCTCAACTGGTTCTGCTGCACGGCTTCTCACGGTCGCTCGCCGACTGGGACGCCGCCGCCACCCTCCTCACCGCCGGGCACCGCGTCCTCTCCGTCGACCTCCCCGGCCACGGTCGCTCTCCCGGCATCTCGCCCTGGACCATGCCCACCGTCGTGCGGCACCTCGCGGACGCGCTCGACGCGCACGGCGTGCCGGAGGCCGTCCTGGTGGGCCATTCCCTCGGCGGAATGGTCGCGGTCGAGTACGCCCGGGCGAACCCGAACCGTGCCCGTGCCCGTGCCGCCGTGAATCTCGACGGCTTCTGGTGGGGACGCGAGTACCCCGGAGCCGACCGGGTGGGTGAGGCGCTGCTGGCGTCGTCCGGGGCCGTCGCGCCACCCGAGTACATCGCAGAGAAGGCCGTCAACGACTCTGCCCGGCTCGGGATTCCCGCCGGCCGTGCGGAGGCCGCTGCCCGCGCGGCCGCACGCCTCTTGCCCGACGGCACGTGGCAGACGCTTCCGGAACGGGCGACGGCGCTGGAGATCCGGGACGAACTCCACAAGCTCGGCGCGCTCGGTGTCGCCGCATGGCTGGAGGGGGCCGACTGCCCGCTGCTGCTGGTACAGGCCGGCCGACGGCTGCCGCCGGTGCCCGGTATGGAGTGGTTCGACGAATTCAGCACCCGGTTCGGGCAAGAGGTCTCCGACGAACTGGCCGTGCTCTGCCGCGCCCGGCCGACGATCACCGTCAGCCGGATCGACGCCACTCATGCCATGAACCTGGAGGCTCCGGAAGTGGTGGCGGCGCTGGTCTCCGACTTCGTTCGAGGGCTGCTTCAACCGTCGTGACAGCGGCCGTCGAACCTCACTCGTGGATCTCTCGGCCCACTTCCCGGCCGATGTCGATCACGAGTTGCCGGTGGGTGCGGGCCATGCCGGTCAGATCGGCGCGCAGCTCGGACAGCCAATCCGGTTCCTGCCGGGCGGGTTCGCCCAGCGCGCGGGTGATGCGCACGAGAGAAGCCGCGGCGTGCAGGCCGGCGAACAGCGGCAGGCGCCCCAGCTCCTCATCGTCGAACGGGCGCACGCCGCGGTAGCCGTCGAGGAAGGCGTCGAACCGTGCCCGGTGCCCGGCCGCGGGCCGGCCGGTGCGGTCGGTCAGGTCGCGCACGGCGAAGGCGATATCGGCGGCGTACCAGGAGAGGGCGGCCTCGTCGAAGTCGTAGGCGGTCGGGCCGCCCTCCTCCCAGGCCATGTTGTCCAGCTCGAAGTCGCCGTGCACCACACCCCAGCGGTCCTCGCAACGCGGCAACTCGCGCATCACGTCGGTGAGCCGCGCCGTCGCCTCGACCAACTCGGCGTCATCGGCGAATAGTTCATTGATATCCGGAAGTTCGCCGAACGATTCGGGCAGCCCGGCACCGAGCCCGGCGGCATCGCGGTGCAACCGGGCCAGTGCCTGCCCCCACTGCCGCGCTCGCGATTCGGTGAGTTCGCTGACGTCGACCTCCGCGCCGGGAGCCGGTTCCACCACCATGGCGTGCATGGCACCGAGACCGGTCGCCACGGTCACGGTCAGCGCTGCGGACTCGGCGGCGACCGGCCGCACCACCGCCGAGCCGCCGTCGCTGAGCCGTGCCATCAGCTCGGCCACCACGGCCAGGGACTCAGGTCCGCGGCAGGAGCCGGGCACGAACCGCAGATACCGCCGTCGGCCGTCGTCCGGGAGCACGAAAACATGTGAGGCACTGGAGCGCCACCACCTGGCGGTGCCGGCGGGGTAACCCCACTGCGCGGCGACCTGGTCGGCGATCGGGCTGTCCCATGCTGCGGACACGGTCTGCTTCAGTCGGTCGATCTCGGTCAAGGGCATCATCGCGAGTCAGCTTTGACCACGCAGCCGGCAGCCACAAGCCGATTTCCCGGAGGTGTAACACGGCGGTGCTCGCACGGCGCAGAGGTAAGCAGAAACAGGCCAGTCCGCGGCTGAATCTCACTGCCTCGGGCGACCCTTGTCGACATCGCACACGCGAGATGGGAATATTTCGTGAACGGCACCGACCCGGTTTCCGGATATCAGGCGTACGACCAGGCCCCGGGCCCTGGCCGCCCCGAGCGCAACCAGGACACCGCGCGGCGGATAGGCCTCGCCACCTGCACGATCGCCGATATCGCGGCCGGACTGCTGGGCCTGTGGATCGTGCTCTACCTGCTCGACGCGAACCAGGCGAATCCCTTCGTCGAGTTCGTCCACGGAATGGCGGACTGGCTGTCCGGATGGGCGCAGGACATTTTCACCATGGACACAGAGGGTCTACGCGTTGTCCTTAATTACGGCCTCCCGGCGGTCATCTATTTGCTGATCGGCCACGGAATCGCCGCCCGGCTCAACCGGGCCTGATCCATGACGCGGGCTCGTGCTGAGCGCCCGTCGCAGTGCCTCGTCGAGGAGACGTCGTAGCCGGGTGGCGGTGTTCGCCACCGCGGTGGCGAGGAGTGCCGGGCCGGCCAAGGGGACCAGCACACCCTGGGCTGGGGTGCCGGCGTCGCCGAGGAGGACCGGCGGGAAAGCTGCCGGGGCGAGGGACGGGTCGACGACGAGGAGTTGTCCGCAGGCCCGGAGCGACGTCCGGTACCTGCAGTGGCCGGTTCAGGGGCAGGCGGCGGCCCCGGTACCGAGGCGGCAGCCCACCCCGGCACCGGGACGCCGTGTTCACTCCTCGTCGCGCAGCCGGGCCGTCAAGGAGGTCAGCGGCTCGGTCTCGTCGGTGTGCCCCAGGGCCGTGAGGCGGGCGACCGCCGCGTCCAGGCGGGTGAGGGCGGGGGAGGGGCGCTCCAGATAGATGCCCTCCACGGCACCCGCGAGCCGGACGCACTCGGCCCACTCCCCGGCGTGGTCCTGGTCCGCTCCCGGCTCGCCGAGCAGGGCGAGGGCCTTCTCCAGGGCGGCCAGGGCGTCCTCGTACGCACCGGCGTAGGCGTTGACCCGCCCGTGCTCGTAGGCCAGGGCCGAGTCCAGGGAACGGCCGCGGGCCTCGTACCCGGCGGCGCGGGCCTCATCGGCGACGCGGCCGGCGTCGGCGAGGAAGGCGAGCGCGTCGGCCAGCCCGTCGGGGCCCTGCTGCTGGCCCTGAAGCCGGGCGAGTTCGCGCAAACAGTTGCTGAGCTGCTCGTAGCGCGGGTCCCGGGCATGGGCGGCGAGTGCCTGCTCCGCGGCTTCGCGGGCCCGGCCGAACTCGCCGGACTCGCCGAGGAGTACGGCGGTCTCCGCGGCGATCATGGCGTGGCTTCCCGGGTCGTCGTCCCAGCCGGCCGACTCGGCCGCGAGGGCGACGAACTCCGCCGTGGCGGCCTTGAGGTCGTCCCCCGCGTGGAGCGCGCGGGCGCGGGTCAGGCGCAGTTGGGCGACGAGCCGGTCGTCCAGTTCTCCCGCGGTGACGTCCGGTTCGGCCAGGAGGGAGTCGAGCAGGGCGATGCAGTCCTCGACGCGGCCGAGATCGAGGCTCAGCTGGGCCGCGTTGCTGTAGGTGCAGAACGCGTCGGTCCGGCTGCCGTGGCGAAGGTCCAGCTCCGCCGAGCGCGTCAGGTGCCGCAAGGCCTCGTCGGGACGCCCCAGGAACATGCAGGCCTGGGCCAGATCACCGTGGAGACGGGCGGCGTCGACCGCGTCGGCCGGCCAGTCGGCGGCCAGCCGCAGGCCTTCGGTCAGGTCCGCGTGCGCGGCCTGCACGTCCTGGAGACCGAGCTGGAGCCGGCCCCGCAGCCCGAGCGTACGGGGCAGGTGCCAGGCGGGGCCGTGCGCCTTCAGCCGGTCGAGGAGGGTGTCGATCTCGGTGACCGCGGCGGGCAGGTCGCCGGAGAGGGCGTACGTGCTGGCTCGCAGGAGCAGGGCGCCGGAGACCTGCCCGACGACATCGTGACGGGTGGCGAACGCGTGCAGCAGCTCCACTTCGGCGAGGACCGGCGCGACGTGCTCCCGGCTCCCCGAGGTCTGCAGGCGCAGGCCGAGCGCGGTCGCCCGCATCCGCAGCAGGCGGGCCTCCAGGTGCGGGGCGAGGCCGGGCGTCTCCTCGTGCAGACGGACGATGGAGGCGTGGGCGGCGGTGAGCGCGGCGGCCTTCGCCTCGGTCGCGCCGGCGCCCTCCACCGGGACCTCGGCGGCGGCGAGCAGGGCACTGGCGCGGGCGAGCGCCGCCTGACCCGGCAGTCCGGCGTCGTCGTACAGGCCCGCTGCCTCCTCGTAGAGGCCGGCGGCGACGGCGAACTCGTCCTTGTCGCCGGCCCGGCTCGCCTCGTCGGCCAGCAGGTCCGCGCGCAGCCGTACGAGCGGGCCGACGGCCGGGTCGTCGGGGTGGGTGTAGTCGCGGGCGGCGACGAGCGTGCGCAGCCGCGCCCAGCAGGCCGATGCGTCCGGATAGCCCTGCTCGTCCAACACCCGTGCCCGGGCGATGAGTTCGGGCACCGACTCCGCAACGGCGGCGGCCGTACGGGCGACCGGCGCGGCAACCGGGGCGGCCGGGGCCACGTCGTCGAGGCTGCGGGGGCGCAGGGTCAGCTCCAGCGCGTCCAGGAGCGGGGCACGGTCCAGGCGGGCCGTGCGGCGGTCGGTGTGGGCCGTGGTGCCGTTGCGGGCGTCGAAGCGGGCGGCGAGGTCGTCGGCGCGGCCGCGCACCTCGGCGCGCAGTCCGGCCACCGTCCAGGTGCGGCCCGCGAACCCCGCGGCCGGCAGTTCGCCGTGGCCGAGGAGCTCGACGCGCTGGAGGAGGACCTCCACGCCGGTGAGGAAGCCGAGCAGGTCCAGCGGCGAGTCGACCTCCCCGAACAGGCTCCGGTTCTCGGCGAGCAGCTCCAGGCCGCGTGCCTCGTTGCCGGTCAGCGCGCAGAACTCCAGGTGCCGGCCCACCTCCTGGGCCATCGAGGGGTCGCGGCGGCAGCCGCGGTAGCCGGCGAGGTGCAGTTCGCGGGCCCGGTCGGTGCGGCCGGTGCGCAGCAGGGGCAGCAGCGCGTACGACACGGAGCGGGTCGGCTCCTCCCGGCAGGACTCCTTCCCGGCCAGGACGGGCTCCCAGGTGCGCAGCGCCCGCTCGTCGTCGCCCGCCGTCAGGTGGTACAGGGCGCGCTCGCAGATCTCGCAGGCCTCGCAGTCGCTGAGGCGGGTGCGGGTACGGGCCGCCCACAGCTCGTAGGCGAGGGTGGTGTCCTCGCCGACGTGGGCGGCGAGCTGGTACGCCTGCCCGTAGTAGGGCTGGAGGCCGAGGCCGGCCTTCTCGTACCGGTCACGCATCTCCGTGAGCCACTGGCGCAGACTGGCCAGCGGCACCTCGGGCAGCTGGCGCAGGGCGTGGGCCACCCACTTGAACCGCCAGAACAGCATGTGGCGCAGACGCTCGTCGAAGACGTCGGGCTGCTCGTCGAAGAGGGTGAGCAGACGGGCGAAGGCGACGGGCGACTTGCGGGGTTCGGCGCCGTAGGTGTACGCCTCCTGGAGTTCGAGGAGCGCGTGGACGAGCGGGACGGGCTCCGCGAACTGCTCGGCGGCGTCGACCAGTTCCTCGGCGGTGACGGTGCGGGTGCGGCCGTAGGGGCGCCGGTCGTTCTCCTGGAGCGCCTGGTACAGCTCGTCCGTGCTCTGGGGATGGGGTGCGGTGGGCATCGTCAGCTGTCCTTGCGGAGGGCGTGGGCGAGAAGGTCGAGGAAGGAGCGGTTGATGAGGCTCGACTCGGCGGGCCTGAGCGGGCGCCGGGACAGCATCGCGGCCTGTCCGTAGAGGGCCTCGGCGCTGGTGCGGGCCAGCTCGGGCTCGTCGATGGCGACGGCGGCGCGGACCAGCGGGTTGAGCTGGTTGAGGATCAGCTGGGCCCGCGGGGCCTCCTGGCGCAGCGCACCGAGGATGTCGCCCCACAGGCCGCCTTCCTGCTCGCGGGCGAGCTGGGAGCGGGTGCGCTCGTGCCGGGCCTCGCGGCTGTCGACGAGGAGGGCGGGGGCGTTGGCGGGCTGGAAGGTGCGCAGCGCGACGTCGCAGTCGAAGACGGCGAGGGCGTCGCGGGCCAGGGCGAGGTAGGCCGCGGCGGCCAGTTCCGTCTCCCGGTCGACGGGGTCGAGGTGGGCGGTGAGGGTCGCCGGGTCGAGGTCGGCGACGCTGGCCTCGGGCCTGATCTCGGGCAGCCGGTGGACCAGGTCGCGGTCGTAGGTGTAGCCGCCGTTGACGACGCCGAGCCCGGCGGCCGAGGCGATCGCGGCGACCTGCCGGAACTCCTCCACGCTCGACGTCACGAGCACGGTGCGGTGGGTGCGCGCGAACTCGTCGAGGGTGGTGTGCCCGTCGGTGGTCTCGAACGGCAGCCAGGGCAACAGCATCCGCAGGATCTCGTCGTCGTGCACGGCGAGCGACTTCACGGCCAGGTGGTGGGCCTGGAGGAAGCGGGCGAGCAGGTCGGGGTCGCTGGCGGCGGCCCGGGCGATCCACGCGCGCAGCCGCTCGGCGAGGGCGTCGCGGACGGCGGCGAGGGTGTCGTCCTCGTACAGGGACTCGCGGGACGCCGTCGGGCGCAGACTCTCGGCGTCGACGACACACCGGACGAAAAACGCCCACTCGGGCAGGATCTCCTCTGCCTGCTCGGACAGCAGCATGCCCTTGACGTGTACCCGGTGGCCGTGGCGCCGCCCGGCCGGCACCGCCTCGGGCAGCACGCACGCGATGCCCCTGAGGCCCACGGCCGGCAGGTCCAGCTCGATGGTGTCCAGCGGCTTGAACCCGAAGACCTCCTCGCCGTACGCGGCCAGCGCGCGGGAACGGGCTCCCGGTGTGGGGTACGTACGCGCCCAGGGCGCGGGCTCGGGGTTGACGGGCGCCCCCGGCTCACCCGGCCCGCCCGTGCCGTCGTCGAAGGTCACCGGGTGGCGCAGCAGGGAGCCGAAGTGCCGGGCCAGCGCGTGCACCTGCGCCGGCCGGGTCCACTCGCCCGCGTCGGCGCGCGGCGTCAGCGTGACGGTGGTGCCGGGCCGGGGGCGTGCGGAGGCGGGCAGGGTGCGGACGGTGTAGCTGCCGTCGCCGCGCCCCCGCCACTCCACGGCCGGTGCGTCGGGGGTGCGGGCGGAGCGGCTCAGGACGTGGATCTCGTCCGCGACCAGGAAGCAGGAGAGCAGGCCGATGCCGAACTGGCCGATGAAGTCGCCGCGTTGCTCGGCGATCTTCTCGGCGCGCTTGCTGCTGCGGCCGATCGTGGCGAGGAAGGTGTGCACGTCGGCCTCGGTGAGACCGACGCCGTCGTCCTCGACGCGTACCACCGAACCGTCGGCGTACAGGCGGATGCCGAGGGCGCCGGCGGGGGCGGTCGGTTCGAGGCCGTGCCGGGCGGTCAGCGCGTCCACCGCGTTCTGCATCAGCTCGCGCAGGTAGACCTTGGGGCTGGAGTAGAGGTGGTGGGAGAGGAGATCGACGAGGCCGCGCAGATCCACCTGGAAGGTGCGGTCGGCGCCGGCCGGGTTCGCGGCGGTGTCGGGCAGAGTCATCGGGCAGTCCGGAGTGGGAGAGGTGGCGGGCGGGATCGGGGCCGGCGCGACTCGGGCGCGGCGGTGATGGTGAGCCGGAGCGCGTGCTCAGGCGCGGCGGTGATGGTGGGCCGGCGTGCGCTCAGGCGCGGCGGTGGTGGCGGGCGAACTGCTTCTCGGGCTCCGCGAAGTAGGTCCAGGGCCAGTTGGTGTAGGCACCGTCGAGCGTCTGGAAGACGCGGCGGACCGTGTGGCGCTCACCGGCCAGCGACAGGGCCATGGCGAACATGTTGAAGTCCTGCTGCCAGCCCGGGCGGTACACGTAGGCGGGGTGGAGGATGCTGTGGTCCGCCGCTTCCCGCAACTGCGCCTGGATCTCGGCAGTTTCGAGGTAGTCCCCGCGCTCCGCCTCGACCCACTCCTCGATGTACGCCATGGCGATCACGCAGCCGAGCCGGTGCCCCTGCGGGGCGCGGGCGAGCGCCTCCTGGGCGAACGCCAGGGCCTGGCCCGGCTCGCCGCCCCAGCGCGGCTGCAACTGCGACACCCACTCCAGGTGCGTCTCCAGGTCCAGCGGGTCGCGGCGCAGGGCGGCGTCGCGCCGGGTCTCGTTGACGGCGGGGCCCAGCGACATGCCCCGGCCGGAGGTGAGGAGGCGGCGCCACGGAGTGACCCAGTCCGGCCGCAGTTCGGCGGCCTCGAGCAGCTGCTCCTCGGCGATCTGGAGCCGATCGTGGAAAACCCGCCACTGCTCCTGCGTGACGTTCACGGCACGCGCGGCGGTGCGCGCCTCCCAGCCCCAGCTGATGTGGCGCGTCCCGGATATCAGCAGGGCCGTCGCCCGGTGCTCCTTGTCCTCCTCGACCGCGCGGCCGATCCAGTCCTGCACACCGTCCAGGTCGGCCAGTTCACCGAGGACTTGGTGGTCGCGGCCGAGATCGAAGGGGACCAGCGCCGCCTTCACCGCCTCCCAGTCACCTGCGTCGGCGGCCTCCACCAGCGCGAGCACCCGCGCGTCCCCGAGCGCACGCAGTGTGTACACCCCGTGCTTCTGCCTGCGCGGGACGGGCAGGGCGTGGGGATCCGCCACCGGTCTCTCCGCACCCCTGCCGAACAGCTTGCCGAACATGCCGCGCCCTCCCCTGATCCCACGTGATCGTTCGGTGCAGCATATGCGGCCCCCATGACACCGCTTCCGCAGGGTTTTCACCGATGCTTCACCGGCGAGGGCGGCCACGGGTGTCTGCGGGCATCGATGCCGACTTCCTTCGAAGGGAAGGGCGTCGGGGGACGGTGTGCCAGGCGTGATGAGGCCGGCATCCGGCCGGGTGTACGCCGCGCTCGGCCCACGCCGGCCGGCTCCCTGGTCCGGTCAGCCGCGCGCGATGGGGAAGGGCGGCGCACCGCCGTCGGTGGAAGGCCGTACGCCGCGGTCGCCCTCGTGCGCGTTCCTCGCGGGTGGAGCCGGCCCCGCGACCTCCACGTGGGCCGGTCGCAGCAGGTGGTCGCCGAGGCGGTAGCCGGGACGGAGGACGGCCGAGCAGACCAGGTGGTCGCTGTCCGGGGAGGCGTGGTGCGCCAGGGCGTCGTGGCAGGCGGGATCGAACGGATCACCCACCTCACCGAACGACGTGACGCCCAGCGCGCCGAGCTGCTCCCTCAGGCTGTCGGCGATGTCCTCCAGGCCGGGCGTGAGCGGCTCGTGCGCGCACGCCCGGTCCACCGCGTCCAGCACGGGCAGCAGCGCCCGGAGCACGTTGACCACCGCGATCTCGCGTACGGCCAGGCGATCCCGCCGGACCCGTTTGCGGTAGTTGTCGTAGTCGGCCTTCACCCGCTGAAGATCGGCGGTCCGCTCCTCCACCAGGCGCCGCAGCTCCGCCAATTCGGTCGTCCGCGGCCCGCTCCCGGTCATCGTCAGCCGGCCTCCCGCTTGTCATCTTGACGATCTCGGCGTCCATCACGGTCGTCCTCGGACGAGCCGCCGGCCGTACCGCCGCCGGCGGCGGTACCAGTGTCACCCGCGGGCTGCCCGGCCCGCGACTTTTCGTACAGCGCCGTGCCGACCCTCCGCGCGCCCTGCACCGTTCTTGGTCAGCCTTCCCGGATGCGCGCGGTCTGTTCGGTGCCGACGTCGGTGACGCGTTGCAGATAGCGTTCGATCACGGCGAGTTCATCGTCGGTGAAGTCGTCCAGGGCTTGGCCGAAGGCCCTGCCGGGTGCCTCCCAGGCGGCCTCGATGTGTGGGGTGCGCGCGGTGGTGAGGGAGACGAGTGTCTTGCGCCGGTCGTGTGTGTCGGGCCGGCGTTCCACCAGGCCGGCCTTCTCCAGCCGGTCCACGAGGCGGGTGGCTGCCCCGGAGGTCAGCCCGGTCAGTTTCGCGATCTCGCCGGTGGTGTGCGGGCCGGGCTCCAGGCCGAGCAGGCTCACGCACTGAAGGTCTGTGGGATGCAGGCCGAGCTCTTCGGCCAGGGCCTGGTTGAAGAGGGTGTAGGCGGCGTGGTGGCGCCGGGCTGCCGCGGTGACCGCCGCGACCGCCGCCGCGCGGGTCGTCCGTTCCGGCATGAAGTAACCCCCCTGACTCCTTATCCGTGAATAACTGTGTTGCGCAGATGTTGTGTGATGCAGCATCTTTCTATCATGACCATTCGAGAAGAACCCACAGCTCCACACAGCCGCGAGCAGATGCGCGCCCTCTACGACCGCTGGAGCCGGATGTGGCGTGGCGACTTCCGCCATGCCGAGGACATCCTCGCCCCCGGTTTCCTCGTCCACCAGGCGCGTCCCGACGGCAGCGACTCCGAGGCGGTCACCGGCCCGGCGCGGCTGCTGCCCGAGATCGAGCAGACCATGGCCGCCTTCGGCGGCATCGCCATCACCGTCGACCTCGGACCGATCATCGACGGAGACGTGATCGCCGCGCGGTGGACCATGCGCGCCACCTACGCCGGCGGCATCCCGCACGCCACCGCCCCCGTCGGCACGGAGATCTCCTTCAGCGGCCACGACATCCTGCGGGTCGCCGACGGCAGGTTCGTCGAGTACTGGACCTGCACCGACATCCTCGACGGCCTGGCCCAGCTCGGCGCCGTCTCCGGCCCCAACGGACCGGCTCGGCACTGAGCGGGCACCCCCGGCACCGGCTTGTTGGCCCGGCCCCCGGCGTCACAGCGTGGCGCGAAGGTGGCTGACGGTGACGAAGTGGTAGCCGCGGGCGGTGAGGGTGCGCAGGATCTCGGGGACGGCGGCGACCGAGGTGGCGTGGATGTCGTGCATGAGGACCACGTCGTTGGGCTGGGCCTTGGTGATGACGGTCCGGGCGACCTTGGCGGGGTCGCGGTACTTCCAGTCCTCGGTGTCGACGTCCCACAGCACCGGCGAGAGGGCGGTGGCGGCCCTGACGGTGCGGTTGACGGCGCCGTAGGGCGGACGGAAGAGGGTGGGGGTCCTGCCGGTGGCGGCCTTGATGGCGGCGCTGGTGCGGTTGAGCTGGGAGGCGACCTGCCGGGAGCTGAGCCGGGTGAGGTCGGGGTGGTTCCACGAGTGGTTGCCGATCTCGTGGCCGGCCTTCGCCTCGGCGCGGACGAGGTCGGGGTGGGCGGCGACGTTCTGGCCGACGGTGAAGAAGGTGACGCGCGCCCTGTACCGGGCGAGGTGCGTCAGCAGGGCCGAGGTCTCGGGGACGGCGGGTCCGTCGTCGAAGGTCAGGGCGATGCACTTGACCTTCTTGCAATCGGTGTCGTCGTCACCGGAGGCGGTGTGGGTGGGGACGGCGGGGGCGGGGACGTGCGGCGCGCCCAGGTCGAGTGAACGGCTCGGGCTCACGGTCTGCCGCTGGGCGCGCTTGCCGAACGCGGACAGCCATGGCGTGATCGTCTTCTTGGGGATGGTCACCGTCTGGGCCCCGGCGGCCGGAACGCCCACGTCGCCGCGGTCGAAGTGCACCCGCAGTCCGCCGTCGGCGGTGAAGGCCATGTCGTACAGGGCGGCGTCGCGGGTGTCCGGGTCGGAGAACTTGTCGTCCAGGGCGGCTGCATCCACGCCCTCCCGGTCTTTGAGCTGATCCTTCAAGGCGGCGACGAAGGCGTCCCGGGAGCCGTCGGCGACGAGTCCGAGTGCCGTGGGGTAGGCGCCGGCCTTGCCGTCGTACCAGTACGTCCTGGCGGACAGCCCGTCGCCCGCCGCACTCTGGTCCTGGGTGGTGAGACGGACGCCGAGCACGTCGCCGGAGGCGACCAGGAACTGGTGGCTGATGTTGAGCTCGCGGCCGTCCGCGCCGCCCGAACCCGTGCACACCCCCGAGCGGAAGGTTGCCAGGCGCCGCTCCACGTCCTTCTTCATCGCGGCCGTCATCGCCTCCGCGCCCGGCACGTCCGGGTAGCTGGTCGCGAAGGGGCAGGAGCCGTTCTCGCTGCTGTCGCTGACGATCTCCAGACCCTTGATCTTCGACGGGTCGACCGTCCGGGCCGGGGACGGCGACGAGCCGGGCCGTGCGCCGTCGGCTGCCGTGACCGGGGGTTCGGAGGAGCCGTGCGCACAGGCTGCGGTGAGCGAGCCGAGCAGCAGGAGGGCGGGGAGCAGGGTGTGAGAGCGCATGTGACCAGAACCTGAGGAGAGGAGACCTTCCGGGCGTCGCGGACCGGACGCCGGGCGGCCGCCGCGTTCGAGGACGCCGACGGCCGTTGTGATCTCCGATCGTTCTGGTCAGGGGCGTTTTTCAGCGAGCCCCGGGGTCACCGTGAACAATTTGAGGGCCGGGTCCTGCGGCACTCTGCCCACTTTTGTGTGCATTCAGCGCGCTGCTGGGCAGACCTGCCGGTACGGCGCGTCGGGGACGTACCGCCGCCACTGCGCCCGGGTGAGTCCACCCCCGGCGTGTTCGCAGATGGCGCGGACGGCCGCGTCGGGGGCGATGGGGCGGCGTTGCAGCAGCACGTTCGGGCCGGTGGCGTAGAGCATGCCGTCGTTCCCTCCGAAGGCGAGCGAGCGGACCTCGTCCCCGGACGTGGGCAGATCGCCGCCGAGCAGTCGCTGCCCGGCGGTGTCCCACAGCCGGAGGGTCCCGCCGGCTCCCCCCACGGCGAGAGTGCCGCCGTCGGAGGAGAAGGCCAGAGCGCCCACGGCCTCGGTCCGGCTGCTCGGGGCCGTGTCGGCGGTGCCGGTCAGGACACCCGTGGTGTGCCGCAGGTCGCCGTCCCAGAGGGTCACGTGCCCGGTGGTGTCGCCGACGGCGAGCCGGGCGCCGTCGGGGCTGAAGGCGAGCGCGGTGACCTCCCGGCCGTCGGCCAGCGCCCACCCGGTGACCTTGCCGGAGGGGACGTCGGCGTACTGGTCGGCGGAGCCGACGAGCAGCCGTCCGTCCGGCCGCACGGCCATGCCCTGCCCGAAGAGGCCGCGCAGGGTTCGGGAGACGCGGTGGGTCCGGGTGTCCCAGACCTCCGCCGCCTCGCCGTCACCCGCGGAGCGCACGGCCAGCAGTGTGTGCCCGTCGGTGCCCAGGGCGAGCGCGGACACGGGGCGGTCGGCCGCTCCGGAGGTGGTGAAGCTCGTACGGACCATGTGGGTCCGTACGTCCCACACGGTGAAGCGCAGCCGCAGGGAGCCGCCCGAGGACGTGGTGTCGGCGACGGCGAGCGTGCGGCCGTCCGGGCTGAAGGCCAGCCGCGGGGTTTCGTCGCCGGTGTCGCTCGGCAGGGGGCCGAGCGTGCTTCGCGCGAGGACGGCGCCGGTGCTGGTGGAGAGCAGCTCGAAGCGGTAGCCGTGCCCGGACCGGGTGGCGGTGGCGAGGGTGGTTCCGTCCGGGCCGAGGAGGGTGGCGTCGGCCGGGGTGCTCTGCCAGTGTGCGGCGAGGCGGTCGGTGAGGTCGAAGGTGTGGACGGTGGCGCGGTCGAGGTAGCGCAGGACGCGGCGGCCGTGGTCCGGGGTCCACGTCAGCCCTGTGACCTCCGCCCCGGCCAGCGGCCGGTGGAAGACCTGCCCGCCCCCCGACGCCAGCTGCCATACGGCGATCTCCTGGTCGTCGGCCGTGGCGAGGAACTCCCCGTCGGGCGAGAGGTCCGCCTGGGCGAACCCGGTCGTGCCGCCGCTGGCGAAGTCGGCGACGACACGCCCGCTGCCGACGTCCCAGACGGTGGCCGCCGTCCCGTGGATCGAGGCCAGCCGCCTGCCGTCCGCGCTGAGGCGCAGCAGCCGGTCCCCGCCGTCGGCTCCCGAGCCGGTGCCGCACACGGTGTTGTCCGCCTTCTGCCAGGCGCCGGGCAACTGCCTGCCGCGCACGGTGTCCCACACCTGGGGCGGGCCCTCGGCCGGGCAGAGAGCGGCCACACGCCCGCCCTGGCCGAGGGCTGCCGTGGTGATAGTGCGGGAGACCCCGGTGGTGAAGAGGACCTTGCCGTTCTCCGTCCGGCGGACCTGCGCCCGGCCGGGCCCGTCGAACGGCTGGATGAGGTAGGCGTCCCCGTCGGGCGCGGTCGCCCCGAGCTCGGCGTCGCCCAGATCGGCGACGGATCTCCCCTCGGGGAGGTTCCACAACGTGTCGCTGTCCGCCCCGGTCAGGACGAGGGAGCGGCCGTCCGGGCCGACGCCGGTCGCCTCCGCGTCGTCCGGCAGGTGGTAGGCGGCGGTACGGCGGTGCTCGGCCACGTTCCATGCGGTGACGCGGGCTCCGTCGGCCCTGAGCAGGGTGCGGCCCTGGTCGGTGAGGAAGCGCCGGACGTCCTGGCCGGTCTGGGGGTCGGTGAAGGCGTCCCGTTCCGGCTGGGCGAGCGCGCCCAGCAGGGCCGAGCGGGACTCGGTGAGCGGGGCGATCCGCCACGCGGCGGCACCGAGCAGGGACGCGGTACGGGGGTCGGTGGCGCGCAGGCTCTCGGCGACGGTGGCCAGACGGCGGGCGGTGGCCTTGGCGGCCTCCTCCTCGCCCACCCGGTCGCGCTGCCAGGCGACGAGCCCCGCGGTCAGCGCGAGGACGAGGAACACGCAGAGACCGACGGCGAGGGCCCGTGTGCGGCGGGCGGCGCGCGTTCCGGCGTCCCGCTCGGCGTCACGGGCGGCGGCCGAGGCGGTCAGGAAGGCCCGCTCCACCCGGGTGAGGTCGTCGGTGTCGTCCTTCTCCCGCTGCCTGCCGAACAGCTCCTCGGCGCGCTCCAGCCGGGACCCCCGGAACAGCGCGCCGGGGTCACGGTCCAGCTCCTCCCAGGCGCGGGCGGCCTCGCCGAGGATCCGCTGGGCGCGCAGCCGGCCCCGGCTCTCCTCGATCCAGCCGGCCAGGCGCGGCCACCCGGTGATCAGGGCCTCGTGGGCGAGTTCGACGGTGTCGCCGTCCAGGGTGACCAGGCGGGCGGCGGCCAGACGCTCCAGGACGTCGAGCTCACCCGTTCCCAGCTCGGACCGTGACGCCGGGCGGCGCGTGTCGGCCGTACGGTCCCCCGGGGCGATCAGCCGCAGCAGGATGCGCCGGGCCGTACGGGCCTGACCCTCGTCCAGATCGCCGTAGACCTGCTCGGCCGTGGCGGCGATCGCCCCGCGCACGCCTCCCGCCTCCTCGTACGCGGCCAGCATCAGCGTGCGGCCCCGGCGGCGGCGCCATGTCTCCAGCAGGGCGTGCGAGAGCATCGGCAGCGCGCCCGGCTGGTCGCCGGCCTCCTCGATGATCCGCCCGGTCAGCACGCGCTCCACGTTGAGCCCCGCCGTGCTGGCCGGGCCGGTGACGGCCTCCCGCAGCTCGTCCCCGCTCATCGGCCCGACCAGCAGGTTCGCGTGACTGACCGCCTCCGCCAGCTCCCGGTGCTCGGCACAGTGGCCGTAGAAGTCGCCGCGCACCGCGACCACGACCCGCAGGCGGCTCTCCGGCTCCCGCGCGCCGAGCAGCAGGCCCAGGAAACGGTCCCGCTCCTCGCGGTCGTGGCAGAGGGTGAACAGCTCCTCGAACTGGTCGATGATCACCCAGGTGTCCTGCTCACCGTCCTGGGGAACGAGCGCCCGCCCATGCGTGTGGGCGGGCCGCTCGCCGGGGGTGAGGACCCGGACCACCGCCGGTCGGCCGGCGCCCGGGCCCTCCCGCAGCAGCGGGATGAGGCCGGCCCGCAGCAGCGAGGACTTGCCGCTGCCGGAGGGCCCGAACACCGCAGCGAACCGGTGCGCGCGGGCCAGGCGCAGCAGGTCGCGGGCCAGCGCCTCCCGGCCGAAGAACAGGTCACTGTCGTCCGGTTCGAAGCGGGCCAGCCCCCGGTACGGAGCCCGCTCGTCGGCCGCGGGAGCGCGGAGCTCGGCGTCCGCCTCCCGCCAGCGGGCCTCCCACTCGTCCGGGTCGGCGTCGAGCGCCTCCGCGTAGGCGCGCGCCACCGCCAGAGTCGGCAGCTGATCGCCGGCCGCGGCCTGCGACAGGGCGGTCGTGGAGTACCCCGCCCGTTCGGCCATCTCCCGGTACGGCGGCTTCCCGGCCTTCTCCCTCAGCAGGCGCAGGTCGTGAGCGAGGCGCTGCACCGGACCGGCGCTGGGGTCCACCGGCTTCTCGCGTCGACCCACCGGGTGGCACCTTTCGACCCTCGAACAAGAAAACGGAGCTCAACCTACGTTTTCACCCGCCCGCAGGCAATCCCGGTGGTGAGTCGGCTCCGCCCCGGGACATTCCCTCGCGGTGGCGTAGCAGGTCCCACATCACGGCAGGAGGCAGGGACGGATTGGCCGCTGCTGCTTCCACTACCTGCCACTCCGGGTCGGCGAGCAGCTCCACGAGGACCGGTGGCGGGACTGCCGGGTGGCCGGCGGCCACGGGTCTGGCCTGCCTGTCCGTCAGACAGACCAGCAGTGCCGAGGCCGTGGCGCTGCGATGCCGGGCAACCTCGCGGAACATCTTCTGCACCACTGGTTTGTGCTGGACCAGGTCCTCCAGCAGCGCCGGGGACGCGTCCGGGTTGGTCGCCACCTTGGCCAGGACACGGACGCCGTGTCGGTCGGCCATGGCACGCAACTGCGCTTCGCTGAGGCCAGGGTGCGGAGCGAGGGCCTTGACCACCTTCGCGTCGGGGTCGTCGGCCAGCCGGTTGCGAATCTCGGGCGGCAGATCGCGTCGCTGGGCCACGAGCATGCGGGCGGCCGGCTCGGGTGACATGGCCAGCTCTTCGACCTCGGCGGGAGACGCGGCGGCGATACGGGGCAGCAGGCTGGAGCCGATCTTGGCAGTCCGGGCCAGGTCGGTGAGTACGTCGAGCGGTACGCGTGGGTGGTGTGCGAGCGTACGGCGCACGTCGGGGTCGCGGTCGCCGGCCAGCGCACGGAGCAGGGCATCGTCGAGCCCGGGATGCGCGGCAAGGTCGGCGCGGATGCCCGCAATGGGTTCCGAGGCGAGCTGCGCGCACGCCGGTCCGGGTAGGTCCTCGCGGGTGGCGAGCGCCCAGCGCAGCAGCGTCGAAGGATGGTCCACGAAGCCGACGACGGCTTCGACGGGGGTGGCGGGGTTGCGGAGTGCCGCTTCCCGCACGCCGTGAACGGCGGACTCGTGGGTGCCGTCACAGGAGGCACCCGGCGGCAGATCGCAGTCGAGCCGCGGACACTGCGGATCGTGAACGAAGGGGGGCTCGTGGCGGTCGCAGACCAGGCAGCGTCGTGCCGCGGGCAGCCCTTCCCCGGTCACCAGCGCTGCCAGTACGGCCGGGGGTGTCGCCTCGTTGCCCGCCACCGCGCGGCGGACCTCGGCGTGCGGATGGGCCGCGAGCCTCGCGGCCACGTCCGAGGTGGCCGCCGCCGCGAGCTCGGCGACGACACGTACGTCCCGGTCCACCGCGAGCGTGTCCACCACGTCGGACGGGAGACCGGGGCAGGCCGCGAGCTTCTCCCGGCGTTCAAGGACCGGGTCCGCCGCGAGGAGACGCGCCCACTCCGGCCGGCCGGCGCCTTGGTCGAGCAGGGCGAGGGCGGCGTCCGGCCGGACAGAGGGATCGATGTCGGCGGCGGTCAGCCGGCCCTCGTACGCGAGATGCACTGCCCTCTCCTCGACGCGCCCGGCCAACGCGACCGCCTGTGCGCGGCTGAGGTCCGCGCGATAGGCGAGGTGTGTGGCGATGTCGTCGTCCGCCATGGCTATCAGGCGGTCGACCAGCTCGGGCGACAGGGCCGGGTTGGCGGCGAGCCCGCACAGGATGGGATGCACAGCGACATCCTGCCTGGAGCGGGAACGACGAGTCCGGCATTTTCGACCCCCTGGGCGTCAGGCGTCGAACGTGTAGTGCGCCGTGTGGTCCAGCAGATCCGCCGGGCTCGTGTCGTGCCAGGGCCTCATCGTCTCGCGCAGGTCGATCACGTTCGGCGTGCCCGCGGCCGGCAGATAGCCGGAGCCCGGGTGCCGCCGTTGCCACTCGGCCCACAGCTTGTCGATGAACGCGTGGTGCAGCCAGAACACCGGGTCGTTGGGGGACACCCCGGTGGCCATCTGCCCGCCGACCCACACATGGACGCGGTTGTGCAGGTTGACGCCCCGCCACCCTTCGAGGTGATTGCGGAAACCGTCCGAGGCACTGTTCCAGGGCGCCATGTCGTATGTGGGTATCGACAGCACCGACTCGACCTCGGCCGGCGTCGGCAACTGACGCCCGCCGCCACCGAGGGACCGTCGCAGGAACGTACGGCCGTCGACCCGCACGTTGATCGGCCAGTTCCCTGAGGACGCCGAGAACGGCCCGTCCGTCACCCGGCCGTCCCGCTCGCGCCCGGTGCCCCCGAGGAAGTCGGGCGCCCACAGCGATGCGCGCGGCGAACGGTCGACGCTCCAGTCCCAGTACGGCAGCGCCACCGACGCGTCCACCGACTGCAACGCCCGCTCGAACTCCAGGAGGAATCTTCGGTGCCAGGGCAGGAAGGACGGTGAGCGGTGCCCCGTCCGCTCGCCGTCGTCGGTGTCCGAGACGATGAACGCGTTGTGCGTCGTGACGAATTCGTCGTAGCGGCCGCTGCGCTTCAACTCCAGGAGCGCGGCGACGAAGCGCCGCTTCTCGTCGGCGGTCAGGGCGGACTGGTTCTTGCGGACGGTCATGTGCGGGCGCTCCAGATGCCTTACGGAAGGGGTCAGTTGGCGGGGAAGGGCAGCAGTGGCGCGCCCTGGAGCTCGTCCACGGCGGCCCGGGCGGCGGCGCGCGGGGTGGGCACCGGGTCGTAGTGACTGACGACGCTGATCCAGGTGCCGTCGGCGTTGCGCATCACGTGCAGTTCCACACCGTCGACGAACACCGCGTATCCCGCGCCGTGGTGGTGATGACCGGCTCCGGCGGCCGGGCGGCCCTGTATCCGGCGGCCCTTGTAGACCTCGTCGAAGGTCCCGGGGGAGTCGTGGTGCCCGGCGGCCGTGGCCGGGGCGCTTGCCGGCCATGCCCCCGCGGTCGCGGCGACGACGGCCGCGGCGGTGAGCGCACGGCGACGGCTGAGTTCCGGCATGCGGATCTCCTGAGTTCGTTCGGCTGATGACCACACATGCCTATCGGTCCGCCCGGTACCGGGAGAAATCCACGCGAGCCGGTTGGCTGCGAATCGGGCAATTCCCCTTATGTCGTGCAAGGTTGAACGAAGATGATCTTGCCGCGAGGGGGTGTTCCGGCGGGGCGGAAGGGGAAGTTCCGCCCGCGAGGCGTGCTGTGACGGATGTTTCTCCCCGTGCGGCCCGCTGCCCGTGGTGCGCGTCACGCACAGAAGGTGACGCGATTCGGCCGTCCGTCCGGTGATGCTGAGCGCGGCCCGCTTCAGCGCCCAGTGGTACGAGAACCTCCCGCGCGCCGGGGTGAGGCGCTCACTCCTCGGCGCCCTGCCCGAACAGCCGGTCCAGGAAGGCGTTGCCGTAGACGCGGTGCGGGTCCAGCCGGTCCAGCACCGCGTCCGCCTCGGCCCACTCGGCCGGACCGACCGCGGCCGGCACCACCGAGCCCAGTACCTCCTCGTCGCTCCACACCCCGTCGTCCGTGTACGCCCACCCCTTGGACCACTCCACCCGGGTCAGGGCGGACCCGCCGTCGTACGTGCGCAGCAGGAACCGCTCGATCTCGCGCAGGAACGCCTCCGCGTCCGGCGTGCCCGGCAGTGTCAGGATGTCCAGCCACACGGCCGTGTCCCACTCGGGGTGGTCCGCGCGCGGCCGGAGCGCGGACAGCAGCGGCGGACGGGCCCCGGCCACTCCGGAGTCGTCCGGGTCGTCGAGGCCGGTCACCCGGATCTCCACCGAGCCGTTGACCGGGAAGCTGCCCCGCGCCGCGTACGCCGTCAGCCGCTCCCGGTAGAACGCGGCGAACTCGGAGACGACCTTCTGCACCCGGTCCCTGGAGGTGAGCACGGCATAGCCGTTCGCGTGGACCCGCAGGGTGGTCGGCTTCAGATACAGCAGAGTGTTCTTGGAAGGTCCCCAGATGTCGCCGGACAGTGTCGCCACCAGCCCGAGCGCGGCCGCGTCGTACTGCGCGGTGCCGAGCACCGGCGCCAGGTACCAGGCCGCCTGAGACGTCATACGGCCCACCAGCTCCGCCACCGGGGCCGGGACGTTGTCGGAGAACGGGTAGTTGTACGGCCGTGTCACGCGCCGGGAGGCCAGCGGCCGGGTGGGGGAGACGCTCCACACCTTCAGCCAGGGATGCTCGGTGAAGGCGAACCAGATGGCCTCGACCCGCCCGGCCTCCTCCAGGAAGCTCGCGAACGTGCGTCCGTTCCCGGAGCCGGGCGGGGCGAACAGTTCGCCGGCCGGGATGTCCGTACGGCTCACGCACCGCAGGTCGGTGTTCGCGCCCACCCGCAGCACCACCTCGGTCACCAGGGACCGCCCGAGATGGGTCAGCAGCGCGGCACAGTCCCCTTCGTCACGGTGGAAGGTGCGCAGCGCGTACGCGCCGGCCCGGGAGTCCCACACCACGGCCGTGAGCGACAGGATCAGATTGCTCAGCGAGCCGTACGTGTGCCCCGGCAGGCGTCGCTCGCCCCGCGCGGGGACGGCGGTGCCGTGCGCGTCGATCGCCAGGGCGCCGCCCAGCGTGAGGACGCCCGGGGCGGGAGCCGCTGTGACACCGAGGCCGTGCTCCTCCAGGAAGGTGAGCAGTGCCTCCATGGTCACGCCGGTGCCGGCGCGCACTGCGGCCGGCGAGTCCAGGGCGAGGCCGGTGAGGTGGGGCGCGGTGTCGACGAGGAGGACGGGCGCACCGGACGGCGTCCCCTCCGTCACGGTCAGGGGCGACCAGCCGTGCGAGGCGCCCCGGGCGCGCACCCGCCAGCCCTGCCGCCAGGCCCAGTTGACGACCTCGACCACCTGGCCGGGGCTTCCCGGCGCACAGGCCCACATCCCGTCGGCGGTGATCTCGCCGACCCAGTTCCGGTACGCCGAGCGGTACAGCGCGACGCCCGCCGGGAAGTCCGGCAACTCCGCCGCGGCGGCGGCCGGATCCGCCGGGAGACCCGGCACCGCGGCCAGCGCGGCCGCGGTGAGGAGGAAACTGCGGCGCGACCAACGCGCCCCGTCCGACGGAATGTTGCTCACTGAACCGGTTGCCACGTCGAGCCACGCTAGGGGCCCGTTGACACGTGACGCGTTCCTGTCGACTCTATTCACTCGTGTGAGTGAATCCGGCGGGGTCGGCGGCCCGGATCCGGACGGTCCGCGCGCGGCCGTGACGGATGACAGACTGACGCCATGGACGAGCGCACATTCGACAGGTCGGGTCAGCACGCTTCCGTCGTCGGTCTCGGCACGTGGCAGCTGGGTGCCGACTGGGGGGACGTCGACGACAAGGAAGCCCTCGCGGTACTGGAGGCGGCGGCCGAGGCCGGGGTGACCTTCTTCGACACCGCCGACGTGTACGGTGACGGCCGCAGCGAGCAGACCATCGCCGCGTTCCTCAGTGGCAGGCCGGACCTGCACGTCCTGGTCGCCACCAAGATGGGCCGCCGGGTCGACCAGATCCCCGGGAACTACGTGCTCGACAACTTCCGCGCCTGGAACGACCGCTCCCGGCGCAACCTCGGCGTCGACCGTATCGACCTCGTGCAGCTGCACTGCCCGCCGACACCCGTCTACTCCACGGACGAGGTGTTCGACGCTCTCGACACCCTGGTCGAGGAGGAGCGGATCGCCGCGTACGGCGTCAGCGTCGAGACCTGCGCGGAGGCGCTGACCGCGATCGCCCGCCCGAACGTGGCGAGCGTGCAGATCATCCTCAACCCGTTCCGCATGAAGCCCCTGCGCGAGGTGCTCCCGGCCGCCCGCGAGGCGGGCGTCGGCATCATCGCCCGCGTCCCGCTGGCCTCCGGCCTGCTGTCGGGCAAGTACACGCGGGACACGGTCTTCCCCGAGAACGACCACCGCACCTACAACCGGCACGGCGAGTCCTTCGACGTGGGCGAGACCTTCTCCGGCGTCGACTACGTCACCGGCGTCGAGGCGGCAGCCGAGTTCGCGGCGCTCGCTCCCGAGGGCTGCACCCCGGCCCAGCTCGCCCTGCGCTGGATCATCGACCAGCCCGGCGTCACGACCGTGATCCCCGGCGCCCGCTCACCCGAGCAGGCCCGTGCCAACGCGGCCGCCGCCCGCCTGCCGGAGCTGTCCGGCGAGACGCTGACGGCGATCCGCGACCTCTACGACCGGAGGATCAAGGACCAGGTCGAATTCCGCTGGTAGGCGAGCCCCCCGTCACGGCATCAAGAACTCACGGCACCAAGAGCTCACGGCACCAGGAGCAGCTGCCTCTCCTGCTCCTGGTCGCCGGAGGCGGCACCGTCGTCGCGGGCCGTGAAGGCCCGGGTGAGCGTGTCGCTCGCGCGCCGCACCGCCTCCGGGGCGCCCTGCACGGTGACGGTCACCGGGGCGGACAGGCGCTCGGCCCCCGCCCCGGCATCACTCGCGGGACTCGCGTCCCTGCCGCCGTCGAAGGTCGCCATGTGCACCGTCGCGTTCTCGTCGGCGGGAACCTCGTCCGGCGCCCCGAAGGTGCCTTCCAGGGCCCGGACGACCGCTCGTGCGTCGTCGGCGCCCCCGCCGCTGAGCGTGACGGTGAGCTGCGTACCGGACATGCGTCCACGACCTCCTCGGGCTGTGCTTCAGTCGCCGTCCGTGTAACCGTCCGCTGATCGGTCAAACCGCCCGCAGGCCGGGACGACGGCCGCTTACGGGGAACACGCGTGAGAGAAGCACTCACGTCTTACCCGGGGAGGAACAGTGGCGGACACGGCAGAGGGCGCGCCGAGGCGCCGGGGGCGCAACGAGACGGAGGAGGAGAGAGCGGACCGGATGTGGCAGGAGCTCATCCAGGAGGTCCGCGTGGCCCAGATGGGCGTGCAGATCCTGTTCGGCTTCCTGCTCACCGTGGTGTTCACCGAGAAGTACGACGACCTGACCGACACGGACCAGACGATCTACCTCGTGACGGTCGTCCTCGGCGCGTGTGCGACCGGGGCGCTCATCGGGCCGGTGTCCCTGCACCGCCTGGTCTCCGGGCGGCGCGTCAAGCCCCAGGCGGTGCGGCTGGCCTCCCGGCTCACACTGCTCGGCCTCGTGCTGCTGCTCGCCACGACGACCGCCTCGCTGCTGCTGATCCTGCGCGTGGCGACGCACGACGGCTTCGTGCCCTACCTCGTCGCCGGCGTGGTCGGCTGGTACCTGCTGTGCTGGTTCGTCCTGCCTCTGTGGACCCGGCACCGCCACACGGCGAAGTGACGAACCTGCCGTGCTCTCCGCCATCAGCACCACTGCGTGGGTGGCGGCGGACAGCACGGCAGGTTCGTCAGCGGGAAACGCCCCGGGTCAGCCCCCGGCAATCACGTTCGCCAGGAAGTCGTCGACGCTGACTTCCTCGCGGCCCGGCGGGACCACCTCGTGGGTCTCGCGCAGGAACGCCGCGAACGCCGGGGCCCACGCGAACACCACCGCGTGGTGACGGCCGCCGTCGGGGCGGGCGTCACCGAGGAACTCCATGCGCAACTCCCGCCACATGCCCAGCGACTCGGGACGCATCCGCACGTCCCCCACCCCGACCGGACGCCGCAGCCCCTCGCCGAGCATCTCGCGGTCCAGCTGCCAGCGGGCGAGGACCCGGCCGTCGTGGCTGAAGACCACGGTGACGGCGAACGGGTCCGCGGCGTCGTAGCTCAGGTGGGCGAGCACGGAGAAACGGTCCGTGTCACCCGCCTGGAGCTGCACCACCAGGGTCTTGTGCACGAAGGAGTTCACGAGAGGGCCTCCGGAAGAACCAACCGACGTAGAGCCCTCTAGTACCCCCCATACGCACAAGATGCTCAGCCCTCCGGGTGATTCCCGCGGGCACCGCGCAGGGACTCGATGCACACGGCCACGGCCCGCTGGAGTTCCTCCAGGCGCTGGACCATGTCGTCCTCGTAGAACTCCCCGGCGTCGTCGAAGGTCAGCTCCTCGAACACCTTGGTCGCCTTCTGGAGGCTGCTGTAGAACTTCGTGCGCCGCTCCCGCACCCGCAGCGCCGGGTCGGTCTCGACCGTCTCGACGACGAGGGACTTCATGGTGTCGTACGCCTCGGCGGCCCACTCGCCGGCGTCCTCGTCCTCGTCCAGTTCGTCGATGAGCGACAGGTGCCGCTCGGCCTCCTGACGGAGGTCGGCCGGCGCGTCCACGGTCTGCCCGGCGGGCGTCTTGATCTGCCCCGACTCGGCGATCTGGCGCACGTACCCGATTCGGTCGGCCGCCCTGCTCTCGCCGGCGACGGCCTTCTTCAGCTCGTCCGTGCGCACGACGTCACGGGCCAGCTCGGACTGGAGTTCCGGGTCCTCCCGGACACGGTCCAGCAGGGCCTGGCGTGCCGCGCGGGCGGTGGCGGGGTCGGCGAGGATCGCGGCGCGCAGAGCGGTGGGGTTCTCCGCGACCTCCAGCGCCTTCGTGGGCCGGATGCCCTCCGCCTCGGCGGCCTCGGCGATGGCGGTGCCGCGCTCGGAGGTGGCGCCGGAGCGGGAGACGTAGTAGCTCAGCCACACGTCGGCGTCCGGAAGGTCCACCTCCTGCCCCGGCGCCAGGGCCTCGAAGTGCGGGACCAGCCCGTCGTCGGCCGCCCGGTCCCACGCCTTGTAGTAGCGCATGACCCGCTCGGGGGAGCACCCGGCGAGCTCCGCGAACTCCCTCGCCGACACCTTCGGCGTCTCGTCCGGTCCCTGTCCGCCGGGCCGCACGCTGCGTGCCACCTTCAGCCCGAAGGCCCACCCTCCGGTCCGGGCGTACGCCCCGAACTCCCGCGCGTCCCGCGCGATCGGTTCGGACACGGGCGCCGGGGAGCTGACGGGCGGGGTGGTCGCTAGGGTCACGGACGACTCTCCTGAATAGGCTGGCCGGTTGAGTATGTGCAGGTCGGCAGCCTATACGTGCCCATGGCCCGGGTCGGCCCGGACGGGGGAGGACCTCAGCCGAAGGCGTCGCGCAGGGCCGGCAGCAGGGTCTTCTCCGACCAGTCCAGATACGCCGGCTGCGACTCGCCTCCGATCTGGACCAGGGCGATCTCGGTGAAACCGGCCTCGGCGTACGGGCGGACGGCCTCGACGAACGCGTCCGGGTCGTCGCCGCACGGGATGGAGTCGGCGACGTCGTCGGGGGTGACGAACTGGGTCGCCGCCTCGAAGGAATCCGGATGCGGCAGCTCCGAGTTGACCTTCCAGCCGCTGCCGAACCAGCGGAACTGGGAGTGGGCGCGCTTGATCGCCGTGTCGCGGTCGGGGTCGTAGCAGACGGGCAACTGGCCCACGCGGGGCTTGCCCTCGCCGCCGTGCCGGTCGAACGCCTCCAGCAGCCCCGCCTTGGGCTCCGTGGCGATCACCAGATCAGCCAGCCGGCCCGCGAGTTCGCACGACCGCTCCCCGGAGACGGCGATGCCGATGGGCGGCGCCTCGTCCGGCAGGTCCCACAGCCGGGCCGACTCCACGTCGAAGTGCGTGCCGCGATGGTTGACGTGGCCGCCCTTGAAGAGGGCGCGGATGATCTCCACGGCCTCCTCGAACATCTCGTGCCGTACGTCGACGGACGGCCAGCCGCCGCCCACCACGTGCTCGTTGAGGTTCTCGCCGGAGCCGAGCCCCAGCCGGAACCGGCCCTCGGACAGCAACTGGACCGTCGCCGCCTTCTGCGCCACCACCGCCGGGTGGTAGCGGAACGTCGGGCACGTCACGTACGTCATCAGCGGGATACGTGACGTGGCCTGGGCGGCCGCACCGAGCACCGCCCACGCGTAGGGCGAATGTCCCTGCGAGCGCAGCCACGGAAAGTAGTGGTCGGAGGTCACCGAGAAGTCAAAGCCCGCCTCCTCGGCCCGCACCACATGGTCGACGAGCTCTCGGGGGCCGGCCTGCTCGGTCATCATCGTGTATCCGATTTGCACCATAACCGGCGAGTCCCCTGACAACGGGCGTGAAAACTGCTCGATCAAGGTCCCCCGGCGGGGGCAGGATGCCCCCATGAGTGCCTCCTCTCTGCCCGCGGACAGCCCCGCCGCCCAGGGCGTCGACGCGTCCGGCGTCCACGCCTTCCTCGACGCCCTCGAAGCGGCCCCCGAGATCGAGCCGCACAGTTTGATGATCATGCGGCACGGCCGGCTGGTCGCCTCCGGATGGTGGGCGCCGTACACCCCCGACCGCCCGCACCTGCTGTATTCGCTCAGCAAGAGCTTCACCGGAACAGCCGCCGCCCTGGCCGAGGCGGAGGGACTGCTCGACTTCGACGCGCCGGTGATCTCGTACTTCCCGGAGCTCGAGGCCGAGATCACCGACCCGCGCAGCCGGGCCATGCTGGTACGGCACGTGGCGTCCATGTCGAGCGGCCACGAGCGGGAGACCGTCGACGAGGTCTACGGGCTGGACAAGGAGGAGCCCGTGCGCGGGTTCCTGCTGCTGCCGCCGGACCGCGATCCGGGCACCGTCTTCGCCTACAACCAGCCGGCCACCTACACCCTCGCCGCGATCGTCCAGCGGGTGACCGGGCAGCCGCTCACCGCGTATCTGCGCCCGCGGCTGCTGGATCCGCTGGGCATCGGCGAGGCGTTCTGGCAGCGGGACCGCGCCGGCCGCGAGATCGGCTACAGCGGTCTGCACGCCACCACCGACGCCGTCGCCCGGCTCGGCGAGCTCTATCTGCGCGACGGGGTCTGGGAGGGCGAGCGGCTGCTGCCCGAAGGGTGGGTCGCCCGGGCCACGCGTCCGCGGATACCGACCGCCGGAGCCATGGGAGACGTGGAGCGGCAGGACTGGGACCAGGGCTACGGCTACCAGTTCTGGATCTCCCGGCACGGCTACCGCGGCGACGGCGCGTACGGCCAGTTCTGCCTGGTGCTGCCCGAGCACGACGCGGTGATCGCGGCGACCTCGGCGACCGAACGGATGCAGGACTACCTGAACCTCGTCTGGCGGCACCTGCTGCCCGCCTTCGGGCCCGAGCCGCTGCCCGGGCGGGATGCCGCCGACGAGGCCCTGCGGGAGCGCCTCGCCCACCTCGCGCTGCCGTCCGCACCGGGCAGGCCGGCACCGCCCGACCGGGCGGAGGAATGGGCGGCCGCCGAGTTCAGGTCCTCCAAGGGGGACGGTCCCGCTCTGTCGGCGGGGCTCGTACCGGGCGCGGACGGCTGGACGCTCCGGCTCACCGAGGGCGAGCACAGGCTGGACGTGCGGATCGGAGGGGCGGGCTGGACGGTGGCGGAGAAACCGCTCCCGACCGCCGTGAGCGGCGGCTGGACGGACTCCGGCGCGCTGGCCGTGGAGGTGGTGTTCCTGGAGACCCCGCACCGCCTGGCGCTGACCTGCTCCCTCACGGACCGTACGCTCACCGCGAGCTGGCGCACGCAGCCCTTCGACCCCAGGCCGCTCACCCGCCTGCGCGCCCCGCGCGGCTCAGTCTGAGCCCGGCCGGAACGTCTTGAGGAAGGTCCGCAGAGCCTCCTGGTTCGCCTTGTCCTCCCAGTCGTCGTCCGGGGTCGTCCAGCGCAGCGAGAAGCTCCGGCCCTCGCCCAGCAGGAAGCCCCGGCCGAAGGTGTGCATCCGGGTGCCGTCGACGTCCGCCGTCCACTCCAAGTCGGCGGCCTCGCGTCCCTGGTACGTCGTGGCGCGGATCTCGCCGATGCGCCGGTAGTCGCCGGACCGCTCCAGGTTGGGTTCGACTTCGTCCCGCCACACGGCCACGGGATCCGGGCCCACGCGTTTGCTGTAGGTGACGGCCAGCGTGCGGTCGTCACCGGCGGCACCGAAGGTCACGCGGTACCGCAGATCGCCCTGGCGATCGGTGTCCAGCGGCTTCCAGCCCGCGGGGAGCGCGACGGAGAAGCCCTCCGGTGCGCGGTAGGTCCGGAAGCCGGCCGGCAGGCCCGTGGCCGGGGCCGACGGCGTGGGCGTCGGGGTGGGGGTTTTGGGGTCGGGGGACGACGGAGACGGCGTGGGGGAGGGGGAGCCGGTCCGGCCGGGTGGCTCGGACGGCTCGGGGCTGCCGCCGCCGGTGCCCTCGCCCGGTGTGGCGGCGGAGGCCGGTGGCCGGGCCGGGGACTCCGCCGCGTCGCTGCCCGAGTCGCCGCCGGGCAGCCCCTGGGTCGCGGCGAGTACGGCGACCGCGACGGTGACCACGGCCAGGGTGGTGCCGGCGACCATGGTCCGTCTGCTCCACGCCGGCCCCCCCGGCCGCATCGCGGCGTACGCGCCGCGCAGCCTCGGCGCGGGTACCGCCCCCATGGCGGCTTCCGGGTCCTCGCTGAGCGCGCGGGTCAGCGCCTCACGGACCACCGGGCGGGTCAGCCGTTCCCGCGCGTCCTTGCGGAGCAGCCCCTGCACGACCTGAGTGAGCGGCCCGGCGCGCATCGGCGTGCGCAGCGGCAGCCGGTCCACGGCCTTCAGGGTGTTCTCCGGCCGGCCCCGGTCCCGGAAGGGCGGGCGGCCCTCGACCATCGTGTAGAGGATCGCGCCGAGCGCCCACAGATCGGCCATGGGCCCGATGTGCTGGTCGCGGGCCTGCTCCGGGGAGGCGAACGCGGGTGCCGTGAGCCGGGGCGCGAGGGTCGCGCCGACCAGACCGTAGCCGGTGACGACGACTGATTGGTCCTCGCGTACGAACACCTGGCCGGGGCTGAGCTCGCCGTGCGTGACGCCCTCGGCGTGCGCGGCGTCCAGCACGTCGAGCACCTCCAGGCCGATACGGGCGGCCCGCACGTAGTTGAACGTGCCCTGCTCCGAGAGGAGTTCGCCGAGCGGGGTGCCGTCGATCCACTCGGTGACCGTCCACAGGGTGCCGGCCTCCTCGATGGCGTCGACGACCGTGGCGATCCGGCCGGGGCACAGCAGCACCATGCGTTCGGACGTGCGCAGCAGGCGGCCGGCGGTCCGGCGCTCGGTCTCGTACGTGTCGTCCGGGAGCCCGATCTGCGTGACGAGACACGGGCGGGAGACCTCGCCGGCACCGATGTCCTCGGCGTACCAGCAGATGCGGTTGGTCTCGCGCTGGATGATCTCGAGCAGCCGGTACCGGCCGGCCACCAACTGGTGTGTGGAGACGTGCGCCCTGCCCATGGCCATCCCTCGCTGGAAATCCGGCTCTCACCTTTTCCAGAGGTACGGGGCATGGACCGTGTTGCGTTCAACCGGATCACAACTCCGGGTTCATTCTTGTCTTTTATTCAAGAGAGGGGGTCAAGTGTGCGAGAGAAAACGGTCTTTCGCGGGCTCGGGAGCGGCTCACCTCGGTCGCCCGGGGTCGCGGAGGGCGTCGCCGCGGGTGCGGAGAATTCTTCTCCGCGGCCCGCGGATTCCCCAATCCCCGGCTGGCCTGCTGGTAACCGACGGTAAATGCGAAGGTGTCCACCGGCTGAACTCGACACCCCTCCGATGAATTCGCCGACGGATTCCCGAGCGCGGTCGGCTCAGACGTCGCGCCGTACCAGGAAGCCCAGCATTGACCGCAGTTCACCGAGGGCTCTCGCTTCCAGCGGCACCCCGGCGAGCTCCGTCTCGACGGCGGCGAGGTGACGCCGGGCCTCCGTCATGGCCGCCGCACGGGCGCCCGCCCGCTCGATCAGCTCCGCCGCCGCACCGGGATCGTCGCCTGCCTCCAGGAGCGCGGCGAGCCGGTCGCCACGCGCTGAGCCGAGCGCGACCAGCACGGGGAACGTCTTCTTCCGCTCCCGCAGATCACCGTGGACCGGCTTGCCGGTGACCTGCGGATCGCCCCAGATGCCCAGCACGTCGTCGACGATCTGAAAGGCGATCCCAAGGTGCCGGCCCACCCGGTCGAGTGCGGCGGCCGTCTCGGGAGCGGCACCGCCGAGCACGGCACCCAGCGCGGCCGCGCAGCCCAGCAGCGAGCCCGTCTTGTGCTCCGCCATCGCCCGGTACTCGTCCGGCCGGACCCGCTCCGGTCCCGTCCAGGGGCGCTCGGCGAACAGCAGGTCGTCCGCCTGCCCGCGCACCAGGTCGCCCAGCGCGACGGACAGCGTCCGCACGGCCGCGGCACCGCCCGGCTGCGCGGCGAGCGTCTCGACGGCCAGCGCGAACAGGGCGTCGCCCGCGAGGACCGCGGGGCCCGTGCCGTAGGCCTTCCACACGGCCGGGCGACGGCGCCGGTCCGCGTCGCCGTCCATGATGTCGTCGTGCAGCAGGGAGAAGGCGTGCACCAGCTCCACCGCGACCGCCGCCGCCACCCCGTCCCGCCCGGACGCACCGGCGGCCTCGGCGCCGAGCACCGCGAGCGCCTGCCGTACGCCCTTGCCGCCCGAGGCGACGGCCGGGGCACCGCCCACCTCGCACCAGCCGAAGGAGTAGGCGGCCATCTCACCGACCCAGGGGTGCAGCCGCCCGACGGCTTCGGCGAGGGCGGGGCGTACGAGGGTGCGGCAGCGGTGGAGGATCTGGTGGGGGTCGGCGAGGGGGTCGGACGGAGCCGAGTGGCCGGGGCCGCGTGAGGGGTGGGAGCCGGGTGCATGGTCGGGGGCGCCCGGGTGGTCGGGACTGCCCGCATGAAGCCCGGCCGCCCGGCGGCCGTCCCCGTGCTCCCGCTCCTCCTCATGCACGGCCCCGCCCCGCCGCGCCGCCTCTACCGCCGTGGAGGAGGCCGTCACCGTGCCACCTCCGCCGTCGGCCTCGCCTCGACGAGCCCGGCGTCCGGTATACCCAGTTCGTCGTACGCGCGAGCCACCATCTTGCGGGCGTGCTGGAGCCCGATCCGCTCCAGTGTGCCGGCGAGCTCGGACAGTTCGGCCGCCGTCTCGGCGCGGTCGCGGCCCAGCCGGGCCAGGGACTTGGCGAGGCCCAGCCGCGACAGCGCCTCCCCGCGTGGCTCGCTCATCTCACGGAACTCCGCGAGGGCCTGCTCGTACAGGGCGCGCGCCTCGGCGTAACGCCCGGCCCGGTACAGGACGTTGCCGCGCATCTTGTGGTTGTAGGCCAGCGCGCTGGACAGCCGCATCGCGCGGCACGTCGTCTCCGCCTCGCTCAGCAGCTCCAGTGCCCGCTCGGTGTCCCCGTCGCGCACGGACACGACGTCGGCCAGACCGCGCAACGCCCAGGCGTGACCGCGCCGGTCGTCGGCGCGCGCGGCGATCTCGGCGGACTCCTCGAACAGGGCGTACGCGGTGTCGTAGTCCCCGGTGTTGCGGTGCATCTGTGCGATGCCCTCCAGCGCCCACACCGTGTGCCGCGCCTCCCCGCGCCGCCGGGCCTCGGCGAGCAGCTGCTCGTGCAGCCGGCCGACGGCCTCGTAGTCGCCCTGGATGCGGCCGGTCTCGGCCAGACCCGCCAGCGAGTAGCCGCGTACGACGATGTCCCCGCCCCGTTCGCCCAGGTCCGCCGCGAGCTGGAGCAGCCTGCGGGCCAGCCGGAACGCCCCACGCTGCCGGGCCAGCGTGCCGCCGCTCCACAGCGCCCAGGCCATCGCCGCGACGTCCCCGGCCCGGCGGGCGGCCCGGTAACTCGCCTTCCACGCCCGGTCCGCGTCCTCGACCCGGCCCAGCCGGCGGTGCGCCTCTGCCACCGCCAGTCCGGAACGCGCCGCCTCCCCGGGCTTCCCCGCACGCTCGGCCGCCCTCAACTGCTCGGTTCCGGCGGCCAGGACGTCGGTCAGGGAGGAGTTGACGGACAGATTGGTGAGCGCGCCCTGGTACTCCGGGGCGAATGCCTTGCCGTACATCGATGCCTTTCGGTCCGTATGCGCACGATGTATACACAGTGCGTATACATAGCGTGTATAGAAACGTGGAAACCTGCCCTGGCCGCCAGGGCCAGGGCATCACCTGTTGTGGATCAAGACGTCGACCGCACGGACGGGGTTGCCTGTGAGGCGCAGATCACCGTGCGGGCCCCTGACACCTGTCAGGGCCGGTCGGGGCCGGCGGCCCTCTAGGTTCCTGTGCGCACCACATCTGTCAACAAGGAACAGCCCGATCTCGCAGACGATCCCTCCGCACGCGCTCCCCGCTGTTCCTGTCTCTCCCCCTCCCCGCTTCCTCGTTCACACCCCACGCGAGAGGACGTCATGCGCAAGGCAGTGATCAGCCTGCTCCTTGTGTCGGCCGTCATCACCGGCTGTGACAGCGCCAAGCACCCTCCGGTGAAAGCGGGGCCGCCGTCGACCGGAGGAGCCCGGCAACTGACCGATGCCGAGCAGTTGCGCATCTCGGACGCACAGCAACGGCTGATCGGCGCGTGCATGAGACGCCAGGGTTTCGAGTTCTGGGAGGCCGCGCGGCTCAGCCTGGAGGAAAGCCGCACGCTCGGCTATGTGCTGGACGATGTCGCCTGGGCCCGCAAGTACGGGTACGGCAGCCGCCTCCAGGCCAAGGATGCCGCCGCCCGGGCCGCCAACCCCAACCTCGCCTACCGCAAGCGGCTCTCCGAGCAGCGGCGCCAGGCCTACGACGAGGCTCTGGACGGCGGGGTCGACGTGCCGGTCATGGCCGTCGAGATCCCCGGTGGCGGGAGCGTGCGCAAACAGATGGGGGGCTGCGTGGCCGAATCCGAGAAGAAGCTGTACGGGGATCCCCGGGAGTGGTTCCGCGCGGAGAAGACCGCCGGGCATCTCCGCGCGCTCTACGTGCCCCGGGTGCTGGCCGACCAGCGGTTCTCGGCAGCGCAGAACGCCTGGTCGCGGTGTATGAAGCGGTTTGGCTACGACTACGAGGACCCGGGTGCCTCCCGCCAGTCGGCGGTCGCACAGTCCGACCGGGCGGCCGAGCCCAAGGTCTTCGAGGCCGAGCGGAAGCTCGCCGTGGCCGACGCCACCTGCGCCAAGGACACCGACCTTCGCGCCGTCGGCGAGGAGCGCGAGAGTCACTACGTCGCTCAGCTGCGCGACCGCTACGGGGAAGCCCTGGACACGTACCTCCGGCTGCAGCACCAAGCGCTCGACCGTGCCAAGAAGATCGTCGGCCCTCGGGCCTGACCACCCATCACCTCCACGACCCGTTCGTGTAACCGCATGCCTCACCAGAGGCGGAGACAGCAAGGAGTACGTCATGCGCAGATCAGGCACAGCCGCCATCGTCATCGCCCTGGCATCCCTCGGGCTCATGGCACCGACCACCTCTGCCGCGGCGGCAGACGACAACCTCTGCGCGGCGAGATGGCCGGGCCGTGACGGCAATGTGCGGGCTTGGGTGGACTGGGGCTGTAACGGGGACCGGCCTCTCGGCGTGACGCCGGGAGATGATCGCAGCTGGGGCGATGACGCCGGCGCGTTTCAGAGGCCCGCCAACATAGTGGCGTCCTCCGTGATGAACAGCGGGTTCGTCGGGGGAAGGGACGTCGTCGCCTTCTACTACGACAAGGACTACCAGTATCAGAACGGATATGTCTGCCTCGCTCCGGGAGAGAAGTGGGCCGACAACCTCACGGACAACTACTTCCACAACAGGCCCGGGCAGGTGGTGAACGACCGCATCGGGTCTCACCGGTGGGTCACCGCCTCCGAGTGCGCGGCGGGCAGCTGGCTCACCTGACAGGGAGCGGTGCCTGATCCCGGCGCAGTGGGAGGAGAGTTCAGTTCGCACGAGGGCCCGCGGGTTTCCGGCGGGCCCTCGACCACAGCCTCGTCGGCTTCGAAGTTCAGTGCTGACCGGCCTTCTGCGGTGTCGCCTCGCTCGGCCGCACGACGACGTATCCCTCGCCCTGGAGCGCCAGTTGCACGGCCTCGCCGGAGCCGCCGCGCAGCATCGAGCCGACGGACTGGGAGCGGTGCAGAGAGGTCTGGAGGCCCGCCGTCCAGCCGACGACCGCGTCGGTGTCGACGTACACCGGATACTGCGGCGAGACCGGGATGACCAGCGGATTGCCCTCGCACACCAAGCCCAGTCGGCCGTGCCCCGTGAAGACGCTGTTGAACAGGCCGCCCCCGGTGATGCCGGCGCCCTTCACGGTCGCGATGCGGTAGGACAACGTGGCGTCGAAGCACAGGACGTTACGGCCGTTGACCGTGAACTCGTCGCCGGGTTCGACTTCGACGATGAAGCAGTTCTGCGCTTCGTGGGCGAACCATGCCTCGCCCTGTCCGCGCACGGCCATCAGCGGAAGTCCCTCCCCGGTGACCGCGCGCTTGAGCATGCCGCCCACGCCCTGGCCCTTGCGCTCGAACTGGAGGTTGCCGCGGTAGGCGATCATCACGCCCTGTCGGGCGAGCATCTCGCCGTTCACCGTGTAGCGGAGGCACTTGGCGTTCTCGGCCGTCATACCCGGTGCGACGGCCGGCTGCGCCATGTGCCTGCTGGAAAAGAGGTCACCCTTCATACACGCATCCTCACCCGGAGCATTCCCCTCCGCCAAGATCGGGCGAGTGACGGCAGGGCGCGCGGTCGTGCGGTGTCAGCCGCCGAAGAGTTGCGTCCAGTACGTTCCCGCCCGGCCGCCGCCCGCGAAGCCGACCCCGATGTGCGTGAAGCCGGGCTTGAGGATGTTGGCCCGGTGGCCCGGGCTGTTCATCCAGCCCTCGACCACTTCGGCGGGGGAGCGCTGGCCGCAGGCTATGTTCTCGCCGATGGAACGCCGGGTGGAGCCCGCGGCCGCTGCCCTGTCCCAGGGCCGGCTGCCGTCGGGCGCGGTGTGCGAGTAGAAGGCGCGGGCCACCATGTCCGCGCTGTGTGCCTGGGCGGCGGCGGTGAGCAGGGGATCGGCGGCCAGCGGCGGGAGCCCGGCCCGGGCGCGCTCCCGGTTGGTGAGGTCGGTGACGGCCGCCGCCGCGCCCGTCAGCCCGTCCGGTGTGAGGGGCCTGGCCCAGAGCGCGGTCCAGTACGTGTCGTCGGTGGGACCGTCGTGGACGTGGGCCACTCCGGCGTGGGTGAACGCCGGTTCGTGCAGGATGCGGCGGGCCCCGTCCGTGCGCAGGCAGTACGCGACGAACTCGGCTGTGGCGCGCGGGCCGGACACCAGGTGCTCGCCGACGGTGAGGTACGCGTACCCGGCGCCGACGACCCGCTGGTAGACGGAGACGCCGTCCCGGCTCTCGACACCGAGGCGTCCGGACGCGGCCATGGCGGCGGCGTGGGCCCGCGCCGCGGACACGAGCCGCGGGTCGAGCGAGACCGGTGGTGAACCGATGGCGGTTCGGGCGGAGTTGACCAGGGCGGTGAAGCCGTCCGGGTCGGGGGCGGACGGTACGGAGGCGGAAGGGCCGGGGGAGGGGCCGACGCCGGTTGCGCTCCCGGTCGGGCGCCGCGCGGCCGTCGGCGGTGTCGGCGCGTGGGTGGGGGCGTGGGCCGCTCGCTGCGCGCCGCCGCCGGGGGAGCCCGGCCGCGCGCCCGACGCACCGACTGCCGGCGAGTCCGGCCCGGTCGCGGGCGTGTCGTCCACGACGTCGACACCGAAGTCCCTGGCGAGTCCCGCCAGTCCGTCGGCATACCCCTGGCCCAGGGCCCGCAGCTTCCAGCGGTCGCCGCGCCGGTAGAGCTCCGCGAGCAGCAGGACCGTCTCCTGGCGGGGGTGCGGTGGGGTGAACCGGGCGAGCGGGCGGCCTCCGGCGTCGGTGACGTGCAGCGTGGGGGACGGCAGGCGACCGAGGGGGGTTCCGGGTTCGGCGGGGCTGACGGCGACGGTGACCCGGGTGGCCCCGCTGCGCAGCCTCGCCGGGTCCACGGTGAGCGCGTCGCCCCGGAGCGTCGCTCCCGGCGCGGCCGGCTGGTTGTAGAAGACGAAGTCGCCGTCGTCCCGCACCTTTCCGCCGTCGTCCGTGACGAGCGCGGACACGTCGAACGGGCCGGGCACCCGGACGGTCACCGCCCCGCCCGGAAGCGGCAGATTGCCACCGGGGACCAACTCGTTCATCACGCCCCCCTGCTGTCGTCGTACCGGCCTCCCCGTGGGGACGCGGATGCCCGGACAACGGCCGTGGCGGCGCGGGGGTTCCCACGTCAGCCCCCGTCCACGACCAGAAAGCCGGCTCCCGCCTGCGACCACCTCGAAGAGCGATGCCCGTTCCTCGAGGCCGCACCACTAACGTGTCGTACGCCGGGACGGCAGGCACTGTCCGACTCGGTCCCGGTGGCTCCGCGACGCTGCGGGATCTCGCCCCCTACACCGCCCGACCGTGCACACCGGCCGAAGGAGCGCCCCCCGATGCCACGCACCGCACGCCCTCGCGGCCGCACCGCCCTGGCCGCCGTCTGCTGCTGCCTGTTGCTGGGCTGCGGTTCCGGCGGCGCACCCCAGGGGGACGAGCCGGACCCGCCGGCCGGCGCGCCGACAGGGACCGAGTACGGCGTGGTCACCTGGGCCTCCTCCGCCGACCGCATCGGCGAGGCGGTCGACGGCCGCGGCTACCGGCTGGTCGTGCACACCAGCGTCGGCGGCACCGGCCTCAGGGTGCGGCTGTCCAACGCCTTCGGGGACCAGCCGGTGACGTTCGGCAACGTCCACGCGGGGCTACAGCGCGACGGAGCCGCACTCGTCCCCGGCAGCAACCGGCGCCTGACCTTCGACGGCGCGCGCTCCGTCACGGTCCCCGCCGGCGGCATCGTCTACAGCGACCCGCTGCCCGGCCACGTCCCCGCCGCGAGCAAGCTCGTGGTCAGCCTCTACGTCCCCCGGGCGGGAGGAGTGCTCACCGGGCACTGGATGGCGATGCAGACGTCGTACACCACCGCCGGCGACCACACGGCGGAGGAGAGCGGTGCCAACTGGGCGCAGCGGACCGGCTCCTGGTTCTACCTCGACGCCGTCACCGTGCGGCCCAGGCCCGCGGCGGGCGCCGTGGCCGCCCTCGGCGACTCGATCACCGACGGCTGGCAGTCCACGACCGGCCTCGACCGCCGCTGGCCCGACTACCTGGCCCGCCGGCTGCGCACGTCCCCCACGACGTCCGTCGAGGGAGTGGCCAACGCGGGTATCGCGGGCAACAAGGTCCTCACCGACGGCCCCGGACAGAGCGCCCTGAACCGCCTGTCGCGGGACGTCCTCTCGCTGCCCGGCCTGCGCACGGTGTTCGTCTTCCAGGGCGTCAACGACATCAAGGTTGAGCCCGGCGCCACGGCCGACGAGCTCATCGCCGGGTACCGCACGCTGGCCGACCGGGTGCACGCGGCCGGGAAGTGCGTCGTCGCCGCCACGGTCGCCCCCTACAAGGGATGGCGGGAATGGGACCCCGAGGGAGAAGCCGTGCGCCAGGAGGTCAACACCTTCCTCCGCAGCAGCGGGGAGTTCGACGCGGTCACCGACTTCGACCGCATCCTGCGCAGCCCCTATGACCACGAGCGTCTCCTCCCCGCCTTCGACGGCGGCGACCACCTGCACCCCAACGACAAGGGGATGCAGGCGATGGCCGACGCCGTCGATCCGGAGAGCCTCGACTGCGGGACCCGCTAGCCCGCATCAGGGACACGCCCCCGCCGGCCGGCGGCGGTCCGCAGGTCAGCCGGACGCCGACCGCTCCGGGGTGATCAGACCCTCCCGGTAGGCGATGGCCACCGCCTCGCCGCGGCTCGCCGCGCCCAGCTTGGCGAGGATGTTGGAGACGTGGACGCTCGCCGTCTTGCCGGTGATGAACAGCTCCTCGCCGATCTGCCGGTTGCTGCGGCCGAGCGCCAGCAGCCGCAGCACCTCCTGCTCGCGTGCGGTGAGCACCACGCGTTCGTCGGTGTCCGGCGTGTCCGCCAGGCGACCGCGCCGGACCAGGACGTCCACCTGCTCCCGCAGCGGCGTGGCGCCGAGACGGTCGGCGGTCTCCCGGACCTCGCGGGCCTCGGCCGCCGCCTCCTCGCGACGCCCGGCCGCGACCAGGGCCTCGGCGTACCGCAGCCGGCAGCGTGCCTGCTCGTAGACGTCGCCGAAGCCGAACGCCGTCAGCGCCCGAGACCAGGCCGCGGCGTCCGGCCCCGAGACGACTCGGATCCACTCCGCCTCGGCACGGGCCAGCCACGCCTGCCCCTCCGGGCCCTGTGGAGTGCCGTGCTCGGCGTGGGTGGCGGTGGCTCGCGCCAGTTCCACCAGTTCGGCCGCGGTGTCCGTCCAGCGGCGGGTCGTCGCCTCGTCACCGGCCGACCGGGGCTCGGTGGCCGCGTCGGCCACCGCTGACAACGCCAGGGCGGCGAGCCGGACCGCGACCTCCGGGCGGGCCCCCGCCTCGTCGGTGAGGGCCGCGACCGTGGACCGCGTCCACCGCACCGCGTCCCCGGGATCACGGCGCAGCGCCGCCGCGTCGGTGAGCACGATGCCCGCGACCAGGGTGGCCATCCAGTCGAAGGGCCCCTCCAGCAGGGCACGCGCCCGGTCGGCGGCCGCCATGTCGCCCCGCGCCAGGGCGACGTACAGCGCGGGACCGACCGTGTACGCGCCGGCGGCCGGCAGCGGCTCGGCATCGGCCGCCGCCGCCCGCACACACTCGTCCCAGCGGCCCAGCACATGCAGCACCACCAGCCGCAGGTACCGCATCTCCAGCGGATACGGGGACGACAGCAGCCCGGCGCGCCGGGCCCGGTCCAGGCCTTCCGTCAGCCAGGGCACGCACTCCGCCAGCGCACCGGACTCGTAGTAGCCCATGGCGAGGTTGAACAGGGCACGCAGTTCCACGGCCGCGTTGCCCGAACTCCGGGCCAGCTCCCGGGCCCGCAGCAGCCGCTCACGGCCCTCGGGGCCGCGCCGCCCGCCTCCGTCGAAGACGGCCAGGGAGACCAGCAGGTCCGCCTGGGCGTCGGTCATCCGCAGTCCCTCGGCCACGCTCAGTGCCCGCCGGGCGACCCGCAGCGCGGTCTCGTTCCCCCCGACGTGGCGTGCGGCCATGGCATGCGTGGCCGCCGCCCACACCCACGTACGCGACGGCGGATCCTCGGGGATCATCGCCAGGGCCTCGCTGCTGTAGGCGAACGCCGCCGTCAGGCTGTCCACGCTCAACAGGTTCCCGGCGAGGGTGTAGCGGACCCGGGCGGCGAGTTCGGAGTCGGCGTCCTGGCCGAGCTCCGCCAGCGCGGACCGTGCGAGGGAGACCGCCCGGTGCAGCTCCCCGGCGTGCGCGGCGGCCGCCGAGGCCCGCAAGGTCAGCGTCACACGGCCGACGCCTCCGCTCGAGGGCCGCGCCTCGGCACCCACCGCCGGCCACAGGTCGAGGGCCGCTTCGAGATGCCGCTGCTCCTCGGCCGGCGCGCCCACCCGCTGGGCGTGGTCGGCGGCTTCCAGGGAGGCGGTCAGCGCCTCGGCGAGGTCGTGGCTCTCCCGGTAGTGGTGGGCACGCTCGGCAGCGCTCTCCGCGGCCCGGCCCTGCCCGGCGAGCAGCCGGGCGAACGCGCCGTGCAGCCGCGCCCGCTCCCCGGGGAGCAGATCCGCGTAGACGGCCTCACGGGCGAGGGCGTGCCGGAAGGAGTACGTGTCGTCGCCCCCGGCGACGAGCAACTGCCGTCCCACCGCCTCGCGCAGCGCCGACTCCAGCTCCTCCTCGGGAAGCCCGACCGCCTCCCGCAGCAGCTCGTGCTCCACCCGGCGCCCGGCGACGGCCGCGGTCCGCAGCACCTGCTGCGCGGTGTCGGACAACTGCTCGAAGCGGATCAGCAGCACGTCGGCGAGCCCGCTGGGCACCCCGCCGGACTCCGTGTCCGTCGCCGCGAGCAACTCCTCCGCGTAGAAGGCGTTCCCCTCGGCCCGCTCCACGATCCGCCGCACCGTCGCCTCCGCCAGCGGACGCCGTTCGAGCTGCCGCACCAGCCGGGCCACATCGGAATCGCCCAGCGGCCGCAGCTCCAGCCGCTCGACGGCGGGCAGCCGTATCAGCTCCGCGAGCAGCGGCCGCAGCGGATGGCGACGGTGCAGGTCGTCCGCCCGGTACGAGGCGAACACCGCCAGCCGGTGCCGCAGAACACCCCGGCCGAGCAGGAACCGCAGCAGATCCCGCGACGACTGGTCGGCCCAGTGCAGATCCTCCAGCACGAGCAACAGCGGCGCGACATCCGCCACATCGGCCAGCAGCCCCGCCATCCCCTCGAACAGCCGCAGCCGCCCGTCTACGTCCCGAGCGGAATCGCTCCCGCCTCCGAGCATCCGCCCGACCGCGGGATGAGCGGCCAGGGCGGAAGCGAACCGCTCGTCGGCGGCGAGCACGCCCAGGATCTCGGTGAACGGCAGATACGGCAGCCCCACATCACCGAGATCCACGCAGTGCCCGGTGACCACGGTCATGCCCGCTTCGGCGGCCCGCCCCCCGACCTCGTCCAGGAGCCGAGTCTTACCGACCCCGGCGTCCCCGGCGACCAGTACCGCACGAGCCTCCCCACGCCGGGCTCGCTCCAGCACGCCGGTCAGCCAGGCAAGTTCGGATCCCCGCCCGACAACCGGCGTGACGTATGAAGCCTGCGGCACAGAACCAACCTTCTTCTCTTGGGGGCGCGGGGCTGTGACACTATGCGGCTCCGCCGCGTGGGCGCGATCAACCCACAACAACCCGCAGCCGCCACCAAACAACAACCCCCGAGCTCCTAGGACGTGTCCGCAAAGTCCCGCCTGCCCCGCGACGCCCGGCACGCACTCTCGCCGCACCGGCCGAACACCCGCGTACAACCAGTACGCGGGCGTCCGCCCGGCACGCCGAGAGCACGCACCGAACGCCGCGGGGCCCGCCCTCCGGCGGACGACGGGACTTTACGGACACGCCCTAGGCCCGCAAAACCCTCGCCCAATCATCCGGCACCCGCCCCGCAGGCCCCGGCACCGGCTGATCCGCGGGATGACTCACCGGCGCGGCCAGCTCCGGCCCCGACTCGTACAACTCGTTCGTCGAGTAGTCCCAGTACCAGACCTCACCCGGCTCGAAGCTCTGCACCAACGGATGCCCCGACTCCCTGAAATGAGCCGTCGCATGCTTCGCGGGCGAACTGTCACAGCACCCCACATGCCCGCACTGCGCACACCGCCGAAGGTGGAACCACCACCCCCCGGCGGCCTCGCACTCCGCACACCCGCTCCCGCTGGGCGCAGCACTCGGGTCGATCCCGTTCTCACCACTCATGCCGACTCCTCCTCGACCGCTGTCAGCGGAAGCAGCACCTGGAACCGCGTGTCCCCGGGCTCCGACTCCGCCTGAATGCTCCCGTGATGCTTGTTGACCACGATCCGCCAGGAGATGTCGAGCCCGAGCCCGGTCCCCTCACCCACCGGCTTCGTCGTGAAGAACGGGTCGAAGATCCGCCCCCGGTCCTCCGCCGGGATACCGACGCCCGTGTCCCGGAACTCCACCAGCAGCCGGTCGTGGTCCCGGGCCGTCCGTACGGTCAGCGTCCCTTCCCCGCCCGCGCTGTTCATCGCCGAGACCGCGTTGTCGATCAGGTTCGTCCACACCTGGTTGAGTTCCGCCGGGTACGCCGGGATCCTCGGCAGCGTCCGGTCGTAGTCCTTGACGACCTTGATCCGCCGGCCGATCTTGCCCGACAGCATCAGCAGCGTGCTGTCGAGCAGTTCGTGCACATCGGCGTTCTGGAAGGGCGCCCGGTCGAGCTGGGAGTACTGTTTGGCGGCGTCGACGAGATGCGAGATGCGCGCGGTGGAGTCGTTGATCTCGTCCATCAACAGCTCGGTCTCGACGGTGTAGTTGAGCCATCCGACGGCGCTCGGCAGGAGTTCCTCGTCCACCGCCGCCGCGACCTGGTCCAGCCAGTCCTCGTCGAGACCGGCCTGGACGAAGGCGGGGGCGATCCGCCAGCCGTCCGGGATGCCGTGGTCGTCGAGCCAGTCGGTGAGCGCGTCCTCGCGGTCGGAGGCCTCCAGCGGACTCAGCGTCGGTGCCTTGGCGACCCGCTCGGCGGTGCGTTCCTGGAGGTCGATGAGGTTCGCCATGACCTCGGGGGAGTACGAGCCCTGCGCGATGACCGCCAGCTTGTGCCGCATCTTGCCCACCCGCTCCCGCAGCGTCGCGGTCGCCCGTACGGCAGCCGCCGCGGGGTTGTTGAGCTCGTGGGTGAGGCCGGCGGACAACGAGCCGAGCGCCAGCAGCCGCTCGCGCTGCCCGATGGCCCGCTGGGTGTTCTTCGAACCGAAGAACAGCCCCTCCAGCAGATGCACCGCCATCGGGAACCACTCCTGCATGATGCCTGCGAACGTGTCGGCGGGCAGCACGAAGAACCGCGTCGGCTCGGTGACGCGCATGGAGTTGTTGTAGACCTGCCGCACCCGGTCGCCCAGATACGCCTGCATGGACCCCGCGTACACCCCGCGCTGGGAGGTCCGGGTCACCTCCACGTCGTCCCCGCCGACCCGGCGGTACAGCACGACCGTGCCCTCCAGCATCACGTAGAAGCAGGTGGCGGGTTCACCCTCGGTGTACACGGGGCCGGGTTCGAACTGCTCCACGCGCCCCTCGGCGCACAGCCGTCCCAGCTGCTCGGGGGTCAGCTTCTCGAACAGGAACAGGGAGCCGATCTCCTGCGGGGCGCAAGGCAGGGGCTGCCCGCTCACGACTGCTCCAGATACCGGTGGACGAGCATCACGGCCATGGCTCCCTCTCCGACGGCGGACGCGACCCGCTTGGCGGACTCGGAGCGGGCGTCGCCCGCCACGAACACGCCGGGCACATTGGTCTCCAGGTGGTACGGCGGCCGGTCCAGCTCCCAGCCCTCCGGCGGGCGGCCGTCGGGCGTCAGGTCGGGTCCGGCGAGGATGAACCCGCGTTCGTCCCGCAGCACCGTGCCGTCGAGCCAGTCGGTCCGCGGGGCAGCGCCGATGAACACGAACACCCACTGCGCGTCGACCTGTTCGGTCTCGCCGGTGTCCACGTCCCGCAGCGTCAGCCGCTCCAGGTGACCGTCGCCGTGCGCTTCCTCGACGACCGTGCGGGCGCGCACCTGGATGTTCGGGGACTCCTCGATCTGCTGGATGAGGTAGTGCGACATCGACGCCGCCAGCGACTCGCCGCGCACCAGCAGCGTCACCGACTTGGCGCCCCGTGAGAGGTACATCGCCGCCTGCCCGGCGGAGTTGGCGCCGCCGACGATGTACACGTCCTGTCCCTGGCAGGAGGGAGCCTCCGTCAGGGCCGAGCCGTAGAACACTCCGCACCCGGTCAGGTCCTCGCAGCCGGGCGCCGCCAGCTGCCGGTAGGACACGCCGGTCGCCAGGATCACGCTGTGCGCGGCGACCGCCGAGCCGTCCGAGAACCGGACGATCCGGGCGGCGCCGTTGGCCTCCAGCGCCGTCACCTCGCGCGCGGAGAGGATCTCGGCGCCGAACTTCGTCGCCTGCCGCCGTGCCCGGTCGGTGAGCTGGGCCCCCGACACGCCGTCGGGGAAGCCCAGGTAGTTCTCGATGCGTGAGCTCTGCCCGGCCTGCCCGCCGGTCGCGGACCGCTCCACGAGCACCGTCCGCAGCCCTTCGGAGGCGCCGTAGACCGCCGCGCCGAGCCCGGCCGGACCGCCGCCGATCACGACCAGGTCGTAGAACTCGGCCGTCGGGGTCGTCGCCAGCCCGACCCGGGCGGCGAGGTCGACTGCCTCCGGCTCCACCAGCGGTGTCCCGTCCGGCGTGATCACCACCGGCAGCCGCATCCCGTCCTCACCGGCCGCGGCCAGCAGCCGCCGCCCCTCCGGCTCGTCGGAGGAGTACCAGCGGTACGGCACCTGGTTGCGGGCCAGGAACTCCCGGACGTCCGAGGAGCGCGCCGACCAGCGGTGCCCGACGACCTTCGTGCTGGGGACGGGCCGGTGGTCGCCGGCCCGCCATGCCCGGAGCAGATCGTCGACGACCGGGTAGAGCTTCTCCTCGGGCGGGTCCCACGGCTTGAGCAGGTAGTGGTCGAGGTCGACGACGTTGATCGCGTCGATCGCCGCGTTCGTGTCCGCGTACGCCGTCAGCAGCACCCGCCGGGCGCCCGGGTAGACGTCCAGGGCCTGTTCGAGGAACTCGATGCCGTTCATCTGCGGCATCCGGTAGTCGGCCAGGATCACGGCCACGAGATCGCCGCGCAGCTTCAGCTCCCGCAGCGCGTCGAGCGCGGACTCGCCGGACTCCGCGCGCACGATCCGGTACGACGCGCCGTACCGCCGCCTCAGGTCCCGGGCCACGGCCCGGGAGACCCCCGGGTCGTCGTCCACGGTCATGACGACGGTCCGCGCCGCATCGGCGGCCTGTGCCATACGTCCCCCACACCGGGCGGTCGACTCACGGCACGGCGCCCCGGGGCACCGCACCGACCTTCGCCCATCGTATGTTCGATCGCCGGGGGGCGCTCCGATACGGAGATCAGCTCCGGCGGGCCCCCAGCACGCAGAACTCGTTGCCCTCCGGGTCGGCCAGCGTCACCCACGGCTGCTCGCCCTGCCCCACGTCGGCGTGGAGCGCGCCGAGCGCCAGCAGCCGGGCCACTTCGGCCTCTTGGTCGTCGGGCCGGAAATCGAGGTGGAGGCGGTTCTTGACGGTCTTGCTCTCCGGCACGGTCGTGAAGAGCAGCCCCGGCAGCCGGTCCGGGGCGGGCCGGATCTCGAACTCGTCGGGTGCGTCGTTCACCACCGTCCAGCCCAGCGCCTCGGCCCACCAGCGGCCCAGCGCCACGGGATCGGCCGAGTCCACCATTACCTGCTCCCACTCCAGAGACATGCGGGAAGAATAGTGAAAACTGATCATCGTCGCAGTGGCTTTTGCATGCAGTGGCATTCACACAAGGAGGCAGCCGGATGACACGCCCGATCACCGCAGGGGTCGACGGAACGCAGGAGAGCCTCGCGGCCCTCGCCTGGGCGGCCCGCGAGGCGGTGCGGCGCGACCGGCCGCTGCGCGTGGTGCACGCCTGGCGGTTCCAGCCGCAGGAGGCGCTCGAAGCCGGGATCGCCGGGGACGCGGACAGCCAGGCGGAGTGGGTGCACAGCGCTGTGACCGAGGCGGTCGGGACCATCACCGAACGGCACCCTGACCTAAAGGTGACCACCGACGTCGTGGAGGGCCCGGTCGTCGACACCCTGGTCGCCGCGGCTGCCGGCGCCGAGCTGCTGGTGCTCGGCTCGCGCGGCCACGGGCCGATCGTCGGTTTCCTGCTCGGCTCGGTCGGCCAGCAGGTCATCGCCGAGGCCACCCGGCCCGTCGTGCTCGTCCGGGCCGGTGACCAGCCCTCCGTCGAGGCCGCCGGACGGGAGATCGTCGTGGGCCAGCAGGGCGACCCGGAGGACAGCGCCGACGCGCTGCGGTTCGCGTTCGAGACGGCTGCCGCGCGCGGGGCGACGGTGCGGGTCGTACGGGCCTGGACCCTGCCGCCGGTGTTCGCCTACAGCCCCGGCTCGCTGAAGCTCCTCGACGAGGCCGGGGGGCTGGAGCCCTACGAGAAGAAGGCCCTGGCCGCCGCGGTCCTGCCGTGGCGGGAGCGTTTCCCCGACGTGCCGGTGGAGGAGCACGTCGAAATGGGCAGCGCCGGGCAGGTGCTGCTGTCGGTGGCCGGGACGGCCCAGGTGATGATCGTGGGACGGCGGGCCCACCGTACGGCCGTCGGTGCCCGGATCGGCTCGGTGGCGCACGGCGTGCTGCACCACGCGGACTGCCCGGTGGCCGTGGTCCCGCACGCCTGACGGTGGCTGTGGCTCAGTCCGCCGTCGGCTGGAGCGTCTTGCGGGCCTTGGGGAGGATGTTCTGGATGTAGTCCTCGACCGCCGTTTCGATGCCGATGTCGTGCTGGGCCCGCTCGGACATGTACCAGCGGTGTTCGAGGAGCTGGTGGTAGATCTCCGCCGGGTCCATGGAACCGCGCAGTTCGGGCGGCACCGCCCGCACGGTCGGCCGGAACACCTCCCGCACCCAGCGGTGGGCCAGCACCTCCGGGCGGGCGCCGAGGGGGTCGCCCGGGGCGTAGTCGTCCTGGGTCGCCATCCAGCTCTCCAGGTCGTTGAGCAGCCGCCGGGCCTGGTTCTCCTCGGTGTCCAGCCCGGTCAGGCGCAGCAGCTGGCGCTGGTGGTGGCCCGCGTCGACGACCTTGGGCACGAAGGTGACCGTGTCGCCGTTCGAGGCGTGCTCGATCTGCATCTCGGCGACGTCGAACCCGAGTTCGTTCAGGCGGCGGATCCGGCGCTCGATGTAGTGGTACTTCCCGGCCGGGTAGACGGACGTGCGGGTGAGTTCGTCCCACAGGCCGCGGTAGCGGGCGCAGATCTCCATCCCGAACTCGATCGGGTCCACGGACGGGTGCAGCGCCCCGGACGCCTCCAGGTCCAGCAGCTCCCCGCTGATGTTCACGCGGGCGAGGTCCAGGTCGTACTCACGCTGCCCGGAGCTGAGCTGCGGATGCAGGTCACCGGTCTCGGCGTCCACCAGATACGCGGCGTAGGCGCCCGCGTCGCGCCGGAAGAGCGTGTTGGACAGCGAGCAGTCGCCCCAGGCGAACCCGGCCAGGTGCAGCCGCACCAGCAGCACGGCGAGCGCGTCCATCAGCCGGTGCATGGTGGCGGGGCGCATGGTCGTCTCGAACATCGAGCGGTACGGCATCGAGCCGCCCAGGTGCCGGGTGATCAGCACGCTCTCCAGCGGGGCGCCGTCGGCGCCGGTACGGCCGGTGACCACGGCCAGCGGGTCCACCGCCGGGATGCCGATCCGGTCCAGGTCGCGCAGCAGCCCGTACTCGCGCTGCGCGGGCCGCTCGGCCAGTTCCTTGACGGCGATCACCTCGTCGCCGGCCCGGGAGTAACGCACCACGTGCCGGGAGATGCCGCGGGGCAGCGGCACGAGGTACTCCTCCGGCCACTCCTCCAGGGGCAGGTCCCACGGCAGCTCCAGCAGAAGCGCGGGATGCTCCGGGTTGGTCGCGCTGATCTGAAGTGCCATGAGCCGGGTGTCCTTGTCTCGCCGCTGATCGTCACCTCAGATTAGAGGGCGCGCTCCCGGGCCCGGTGTGCGGCGTCCTTCAACGAGCCGCGGTGGACGGGACCGTGCCCGGGCAGCAGCAGCTCGCCCTCCAGTTCCGCGAGGACGTCCAGGGACGCCACGGCACGCGGGCGCTCGTGGTGGAACATGTCCGGCAGCAGCTGCGGCCCCTCGACCGGCGAGGTGGGGTGCCCGCTGACCAGGGCGTCGCCGGAGACGAGCACACCGGTGCCCGGCAGGTGGTAGGCGCAGTGCCCGTCGGTGTGGCCCGGCGTGTGCACCGGCACGGGCCGCCCGGGCAGGTCCAGGGGCCCCGCCGGGAAGGGCTCGGGGGCCGTGACCGGGTTGTGCGTCGTGCCGCCGGAGCGCAGCGCGTGTACGGCCCATGGCAGCACACCCGGCCGCCAGCCGTTTTTCAGTACCGTCCCGATAGACACCTGGTGCAGGAACTCCCGGCGCGCGTGCGGTGCTTCGGCCGCGTGCAGGTACACGGGCGTGCCGTACGTCGCGCGCAGGTACTCGGCGGAACCCAGGTGGTCGTTGTGCGCGTGCGTGATCAGCACCGCCGCGACCGCCTCCGGGGAGCTTCCCACCTCCGCGAGCGAGGCGAGGAGACGCTCCCGGTCGCCGGGGTAGCCGGTGTCGACGAGCGTGACGGCGTCCCCCTCCGCGAGGATCACCCAGTTGGTGTCGGAGCCGTGCACCAGGTAGGTGCCGTCCGCGACTTGGTGTACGTCTGCCCGCATGATCGCCCCGCGTTGGTGTGGTCCCAGCCCGACGAGAGAAGGAAAGCAGACGCCACGGCAGGCGGAACGGCCAGGTCCTCAACGGACCGGCGGGGCGTGGCCGTTCGGGCTCAGTGCACGCCGTGCGGGCGGAACTGGATGCTGATCCGCGGCTCCGTCGCGCGGGTGCTCTTGGGGACGGAGTGCTCCCAGGTGCGCTGGCAGGAGCCGCCCATCACGATCAGGTCGCCGTGGCCCAGTGGCCGGCGCACGGTGTCGCGACCGCCCCGCATCGGACGCAGCAGCAGGTCACGGGGCGCTCCCACCGACAGGATGGCGACCATCGTGTCCTCGCGCGCACCCCGCCCGATCCGGTCGCCGTGCCAGGCCACGCTGTCCCGGCCGTCGCGGTAGTAGCACAGCCCGGCCGTGGTGAACGGCTCGCCCAGTTCCTCGCCGTAGTGGGCGCTCAGCGCGTCGCGCGCCTCGGTCAGGACCGGGTGCGGCAGCGGGTCCTCGGCGCCGTAGAAGGCGAGCAGCCGGGGGACGTCGACGACGTGGTCGTACATCGTGCGCCGCTCCGCCCGCCACGGCACCTCGGCTGCCAGCTGTTCGAACAGCGCGTCGGAACCGCTGAGCCACCCGGGCAGGACGTCGAGCCAGGCGCCGAAACCGAGGTCGGTACGGCTGATCCCGTCGAGAGGCGCGAGCCGCAGCTCGTCCGTCTGGTCGAAGAGGGAGCCCTGGAGGTGCATGGCCCCAGCGTACCCCGTAATCGAAAACTTGTTCCATGGGAATTCCGAGCCTTTCGATACATCGGTGTATCGAATACAGTGACGTATCGAAAGGAGGCCGGGCATGGCCGTGGAGCGAACGACCGGGCGTGTGACCAGGCGCCGTGTCCGCACCCGGGCCAACCTCCTGGACGCGGCGTTCTCCGTGTTCGCGGCCAAGGGCTTCGGGCACGTCTCGATCGAGGAGGTCTGCGAGGCCGCCGGCTACAGCAGGGGCGCCTTCTACTCCAACTTCTCCAGCCTCGACGAGCTGTTCTTCGCCCTCTACCGCGAGCGGGCCGACCTGATCGCGGAGCAGGTGTCCGGGGCCCTCGCCCTCGACGGGCCCGGCCTCGACGTGCCGGCCGCCGTGGACCGCGTCACCGACGTGCTGCTCCTCGACCGGGACTGGCTCCTGGTGAAGACGGACTTCCTGGTGCACGCCGCCCGCGACCCGGAGGTGGCCCGGAGCCTGCTGGAGCACCGGGCGCGGCTGCGGCAGGCGATCGCAGACCGGCTCGCCCGCGCCCGCGGCCACACCGCACTGCCCGCCGTCCTGGGCGACACCGACGGCGCCGCCCACGCCGTGGTCGCGGCCTACGACGGCGTCACCACGCAACTGCTGCTGGACCGGGACGTCGAACACGCCCGCGCCTGGCTGAAGCAACTGCTCACGGCCCTGCTGACCGACGGCAGCGGCACCCCCGACCACAGGCAGAACTGAAGAAGGGAACGTCGCCATGGACGCCGACGTCATCGTCGTCGGAGCGGGCCTCGCAGGCCTGGTCGCGGCACACGAACTGACCAGCAGGGGCAGGAGGGTCGCCCTCGTCGACCAGGAGAACGCCGCCAACCTCGGGGGACAGGCCTTCTGGTCCTTCGGCGGGCTGTTCCTCGTCGACTCGCCGGAGCAGCGGCGGCTGGGCATCAAGGACTCCTTCGACCTCGCCTGGAGCGACTGGCGGGGCAGCGCGGGCTTCGACCGGCTGGACGACGAGGACACCTGGGCCGTGCGCTGGGCGCGCGCCTACGTCGAGTTCGCCGCGGGGGAGAAGCGGTCCTGGCTGAACGGGCACGGCATCACGTTCCTGCCCACCGTCGGCTGGGCCGAGCGCGGCGACCTCACGGCGCACGGGCACGGCAACACGGTGCCCCGCTTCCACATCGCCTGGGGCACCGGCACCGGTGTGGTGGAACCCTTCGTCCGCTACGCCAAGCAGGCCGCGCGCGACGGACTGCTCACCTTCCACCACCGCCACCGCGTCGACGAACTGGTCATGCAGGACGGCAGCGCCCGGAGCGTGCGCGGCACGGTCCTGGCCGAGGACTCCTCACCCCGGGGCGTCGCCTCGAGCCGCGACGCCGTCGGCGAGTTCGAACTCACCGCCCAGGCCGTCGTCGTCACCAGCGGCGGCATCGGCGCCAACCACGACATCATCCGCCGCTACTGGCCCGAGCGCCTCGGCACCCCGCCGCGGGAGATGGTCACCGGCGTACCGGCCCACGTCGACGGACGGATGCTCGACATCAGCGCCGAGGCCGGCGTACGGCTGGTCAACCGCGACCGCATGTGGCACTACACCGAGGGCCTGCAGAACTGGGACCCGATCTGGCCCGGCCACGGCATCCGCATCCTGCCCGGCCCTTCCTCGATGTGGTTCGACGCCCTCGGCCGCCGCCTGCCCGGGCCCTACCTGCCCGGCTACGACACCCTCGGCACCCTGAAGCACCTGCGGACCACCGAGGACATCGCCGGGTACGACCACTCCTGGTTCATCCTCACGCAGAAGATCATCGAGAAGGAGTTCGCCCTGTCGGGCTCCGAGCAGAACCCCGACATCACCGCCAAGGACCGCGCCGGGTTCCTGAAGGAACGCATCCTCGGCAAGGGCGCGCCCGGGCCGGTCGACGCGTTCCTGCGCAAGGGCGCCGACTTCGTGACCGCCCCCAGCGTCGAACAGCTCGTCGAGAAGATGAACGAGCTCACCGACAAGCCGCTCCTCGACGCGGCCGGGATCAAGCGCCAGATCGAGGCCCGCGACCTCCAGATCGCCAACCCCTACGCCAAGGACGCCCAGGTGCAGGGCATCCGCAACGCCCGCCGCTACATCGGCGACCGCCTCGGCCGGGTCGCCACCCCGCACCGCATCCTCGATCCGGCGGCCGGCCCCCTGATCGGCGTCAAGCTGCACATCCTCACCCGCAAGACGCTCGGCGGCATCCAGACGGACCTCGACTCCCGCGCGCTCGGAGCCGACGGCAAGCCGGTGGAGGGGCTGTACGCGGCCGGCGAGGTCGCCGGATTCGGCGGCGGCGGTGTCCACGGCTACAACGCGCTGGAGGGCACCTTCCTCGGCGGCTGCCTCTTCTCGGGGCGGGCGGCGGGGCGGGCGGCGGCGAAGCAGACCGCCTGACCGTGCCCGGACGGCCCGCCTCCTCAGCTCCGCACGAGGCGGGCCAGCACCGTGGCGTGGCTCTCTTCCGGCGTCTTCGACGCGGTCAGCAGCGTCACATCCCCCTTGCGGGCCAGGTCGCGGACGTGGTCGAGGAGCTCGGCCGCCTCGTCGGCGGCCAGCTCCGCCTCGTACCGCCCGGCGAACTCCTCGTACGAGCCCTCGCCGGCGTGGTACCAGCGGCGCAGCTCCGTCGACGGGGTGATCGCCTTCGGCCACTCGTCCACCCGCGCCGCGTCCTTCGCCAGCCCCCGCGGCCACAGCCGGTCGACCAGGACACGCACCCCGTCCTCCGGCTCGGGAGGATCATAGACGCGGCGTACGCGGACGCTCATGCTCGGCCCCTTCTGCTGCTGCGGCGGACGGATGTGCCGCGAGCGTAACCCCGGCCGGGCGCCGGCACCCGTCCGCGCCGAAGGACCGATTCCGCTCGCGCCGAGCGGGTACTCCGTCCGCCTGACGGCGTCGAGGGAGGAGGACACGACATGAGTGGATCGGACGACCTGCCGGTCGTGCGCACACTCGCCGAGCTCACCGAGCTGGTCGAAGAGCATCAGGGCCTGTACGTCCGCTGGTCGCGCGGCCCCGCGACCGATCTCCGCGACGTGTCCAGCACCGACGATCTGACGGGCGTGCCCATGCCGGGCCTGTCCGCCAATCCGCTCGACGTCGAGGACTGGTGGGAGGACCGGCCCGTCCGGGTGTGGGTGGCGCGTCGCCTGCACGACTACGCCCATCTGCCGCACGAGAAGGGTCCCGGTGTGCGGGCCTGGGTGCTCGCGGGCCAGGAGACCTCCCGCGGGCCGGACAACGAACCGCTGGTCACCGACGCCCGGCCGATGTGCTGGATCGACCAGCAGGTGATCGACGAGGCGAAGGCGGAGGTGTCCCGGCAGGAGAACCCCTGGGGGCCGCTGCGCCGCAGCTGAGGCCCCCAGGGGGAGTAGGGGGCGCCGACCGGAGTGGCGCCCCGGGCCAAAGTGGCGTCAGCCGGAGCGCCGCCGGGCCGCCGCCCGCCGCTTCAGCGCGCGCCGTTCCGTCTCGCTGGTTCCGCCCCACACGCCGATGGACTGCCCCGTGTCCAGCGCCCACTGCAGGCACGGCTCCTGGACGGGGCAGCGCCGGCACACCGCCTTGGCCTGCTCCGTCTGCATCAGGGCCGGGCCGGAGGTGCCGATCGGGAAGAAGAGCTCGGGGTCCTCGTGCCGGCAGGCAGCGTGGTCTCGCCAGTTGTCCATCGAAGTCACCTGCGATCGCAGTAGAAACGTGCCCGTTCGGATGATTGCTCCTTTTCGGGTCACCTGTCGACGCGTGGTGAAACAGCGCCGCCCGGACACGCTCACTCCTCGCGCATGCCCCAGGGTGAGCCGTAGGCGGTCAGCAGGTCCAGGAACGGGCGGGCCGGGAAGGCCTCCGGGCCGAGCACACCGGCGCCGGACCAGGCGCCCGTGGCGAGGAGTTCGAGTGCCACGACGGGGTTGACGGCGGTCTGCCACACCACGGCCTGAGAGCCGTACTCCGCCATGGACCACTGGTTGTCGACCACGTGGTAGAGGTACACCTCGCGCGGCTTGCCGTCCCGCACGCCCCGCACCCACGTGCCCGCGCACGTCTTCCCGTGCATGCGTTCGCCGAGCGTCGCCGGGTCGGGCAGGCACGCGGCGACCACGTCCCGGGGCGAGACCGCCACCGAACTGTCCGGACCCGGCACGGCCACCGGATCGGTGCGGTCCAGGCCCAGCAGGTGCAGCGTCTTCAGCGTCTCGACGAACTCGCCGCCCAGGCCGTATTTGAAGGTGACGCGGCGCGCGTCGACCCAGCGCGGGACGAGCAGTACCTCCTCGTGCTCGACGTTCACGCACTCGACCGGGCCGATGCCCTCGGGGAAGTCGAAGACCTCGGGCTCGCTGAAGGGTTCGGTGGTGAACCAGCCCCGGTCGGCCTCGTAGACGACCGGAGGGTTGAGGCACTCCTCGATGGTGGTCCAGATGTTGAACGAGGGCGCGAAGCGGTAGCCGTCGACCGTCAGGTTCGCGCCGTCGCGGACGCCGATCTCCTCGATCTCGTCGAAGAGTTCGTCCGCGGCGTACCGCGCGAAGACGTCCGACAGGCCCGGCTCCACGCCCATGCCGACGAGGGCCAGCACACCCTCCTTCTCCCAGTCGGCCGCCTGCGCGAACTGCTCGTCGCCGAGCTTGACCCCGCACTCCTCGTACGGCCGCTCGGCGTGCGGCCGGGACAGCGACATCGCCATGTCGACATACGTGGCGCCCGCGGCGCGGGCCGCGCGGAAGAGCGGCATCACGAACCGGGGATCGGTGGCGTTGAGCAGGAGGTCGCAGCGGTGCCGCGCCAGCAGCCCGGCCACCGCCGCCTCGTCGCCCGCGTCCACCTGTCCGGCGGTGAACCGTGCATCACCGCCGAGCGCCGCGACCGCCGCCTCGGCCCTGCCCCGGTCGTAGTCGGCCACCACCATCGCCTCGAAGAACGGCCGCCGGGCCGCGATCCGGGTGATCGCGCCGCCCACACCTCCGGCACCCACGAGCAGTACACGCATGACAGAAACTCCCTTTTGCGAAGAACGTGGCGCGCCCTCGGGGAGATACAACGCCGCCCCGTGACTTAAGGTCAATGGCGTTGGCATAAGGAGCAGCATGGAGGGAGTCCGTCGTGCCGAAGCCCGTGGTGCCGGAGGAGAAACGCCGCAGGCGCAGGCCCACCAAGAGCGGCACCGTGCTGTCCGAACAGCTGATCGTCGACACGGCGCTGCGCATGCTGCGCGAACACGGCAGCGCCGGGCTGACCGCCCGCAGGCTCGGTCTGGCCCTGGATGCCGACCCGAGCACGCTCTACCGGTATTTCCGGGGCATGGACGATCTGACGCTCGCCATCGGCGACGCGCTGATCGGGCAGGCGCTCCGCGGCTGGGTGCCGACGGGGGAGTGGCGGGCGGATCTGCGGGCCGTCGGGCTGCGCATCCACGCCGCGTACATGGAGCATCCGCAGGCGGCCGTGCTCACCGCGAGCCGCGTCTCGGGCCGGGCCCACGAACTCGCGGCCGACGAGGCCGTCCTGGACATCCTGCGCACGGCGGGCTTCCCGGTGCCGGACGCCGTGCGCGTCTACCACGCCTTCGTCGACACCACACTGGCCTTCGCCGCGCTCGACGCCGCCTCCCTGGCCCTGCCCAGCGCCGCGCTGCGGGCCGACGAGGAGATGTGGCGCTCGACGTACGCACGCCTGCCGGCCACCACCCACCCCCGCATCGCGGAGGCCGCACCCCTGCTCGCCACGCGGATGCTCACCAGCGCCTATCCGACCGCCCTGGACATGCTGCTGGACAGCGCGGGGGCCCAACTGGAGGACGTCCGGGACTAGGGGGTGTCACACCCCCTGGGCGTCACACCCCCTGGGCGTCACGCCCGCAGTGCCTCCCCGGCAGTTGCCGTCACCGTCTCGGCCACCTGCACCAGCGCGGGCGAGTCGAGCTTCCACTGCTGCCAGTACAGCGGCACGTCCACCGTCCGGCCCGGGGCGAATTCGACCAGCCGCCCGGTGCGCAGCAGCGGGTCCGCCTGGGCCTCGGGCACCAGGCCCCAGCCCAGCCCGGCGGCCACGGCCTCGACGAAACCCTCCGAGGTCGGCACGTAGTGCCGCAGCGCGCTCGCGCTGCTCCGCCCCCGGGTGAGCCGGCGCACGAAGCCGTCCTGGAAGTCGTCCCGCCGGTCGAAGGCCACCACGGGCAGGTCGGGGAGCACCTGGTCCAGCGGTCCGTCGAGGTGGCGCGCGGCGAAGTCCGGCGCGGCCACGGGGATGTAGCGCATCCGCCCCAGCGACCGGACGGAACACCCCGGCACGGGATCCGGCGAGGAGGTCACCGCCGCCATCACCACCCCCTCCCTGAGCAGCGCCGCCGTGTGATCCTCGTCTTCCCGGCGCAGCTCGAAGCAGAGCCGCAGTTCCTCCGGCACGCGCGTGAGCACCCGGAGGAACCAGGTGGCCAGCGAGTCCGCGTTCACCGCCACCGACACCCGGGTCGGCTCCCCGGTCCCGCTCAGCCCGAGCTCCGTGTACGCGTCCCGTTCCAACCGCGCCACCTGCCGGGCCAGCCGCACCAGCACCTCGCCCGACTCGGTCGGCCGCACCGGCTTGGTCCGCAGCAGCAGCACCCGTCCCGTGCGCTGCTCCAGCGCCTTCACACGCTGACTGATCGCCGACGGCGTCACATGCAGCGCGGCCGCCGCCGCGTCGAACGTCCCCTCGTCCACGACCGCGAGCAGGGTCCGTACCTGGTCCAGCGGGAGATCGGTCACCATCACGGCTGCTAATGATACGTAAGAATCTTTAGCTGGACCCGGATCGGGCCCGTCCGTAGCGTCGACGCCATGACCAGCACCTTCACGGCCGGCGCCGCCGGTTTCGGCACCGGACTGTCCCTCATCGTCGCCATCGGCGCCCAGAACGCCTTCGTCCTGCGCCAGGGCATCCGCCGCCAGGCCGTCCTCGCCGTCGTCGCCATCTGCGCCCTGTCCGACGCAGCGCTCATCGCCCTCGGCGTCGGCGGGGTCGGTGCGGTGGTGGTGACCTGGCCGGGCGCACTGAAGGCGGTCGGCTGGATCGGCGGCGCGTTCCTGCTGGGCTACGGCGCCCTGGCCGCCCGCCGGGTGTTCCGGCCCGACGGTGGCGCACTGAAGACGGAGGGGGAGGCGGCCGGATCGATGCGCCGGGCGGTGCTCACCTGCCTGGCGATGACCTGGCTCAATCCGCACGTCTACCTCGACACCGTGTTCCTGCTCGGCTCCGTCGCCGCCGACCACGGCCCGCTGCGCTGGACCTTCGGTCTCGGCGCCGTGCTGGCCAGCCTTTGCTGGTTCACCGCCCTCGGCTTCGGCGCCCGGATGCTCGGCCGCTTCCTCGCCAAGCCGTCCGCCTGGCGGATCCTGGACGGCCTGGTCGCCGCCACCATGATCGTGCTCGGTGCCGTGCTGATCGCCGGAAGCTGAGACCGGCCGCCGCGCGCTCGGCGACCGGTGCGATAGTGATCCCCGCCCAGAAAGATGTAGCGGACATCGAGGAAGCGGCGAGTGGACGCGAGCGAGAGCAAGACGGCAGAGCAGGACCCGGAGCCGCACGCGCCCCGGCGGCGCTGGGCCATGGACACCCGCCCCCTGCGCCGCCCCGCCTACCGGCGGCTGTGGGGCTCGACCATCGTCACGGCCGTCGGCAGCCAGCTCACCGCCGTCGCCGTGCCCAAGCAGATCTACGACATCACCGGCTCCTCGGCATGGGTCGGCGCCGCGAGCCTGGCCGGCCTGGTGCCGCTGATCGTGTTCGCGCTGTGGGGCGGCGCGATCGCCGACACCATGGACCGGCGCAAGCTGCTGCTGATCACCAACATCGGCATCGCCGTGACCTCGCTGCTCTTCTGGCTCCAGGCCTTCACCGGCCTGGAGTCGGTGGCCGCGCTCATGGTGCTGCTCGCCGTGCAGCAGGCCTTCTGGGGCCTGAACGCACCGGCCCGCAACGCCTCCATCGCCCGCCTGGTCCCCGAGGACGAACTGCCCGCGGCGAACGCCCTCGGCTCGACCGTGATGCAGACCGGTCAGGTGGCGGGCCCGCTGCTGGCCGGCGCCCTCATCCCCGTCATCGGGCTGCCCGAGCTGTACCTCATCGACGCGCTGGCCCTGTGCGTGACCGTGTGGGCGGTGTACCGGCTGCCGTCGCTGCCGCCCCTCGGCACGGCGGTCCGCCGCGCGGGCGTGAGGGAGATAGCCGCCGGATTCCGCTACATCTCCGGGCACACCGTGCTGCTGCTGTCCTTCCTCGCCGACATCATCGCCATGGTCCTCGGCATGCCCCGGGCCCTGTTCCCGCAGCTCGCCGCCCAGACCTACGCCCCGTACGGCGAGGGGCTGGCGCTGGGTCTGCTGTTCGCGGCGATTCCCATCGGTGCCGTGCTCGGCGGACTGTTCTCCGGCACCTTCTCCCGGGCCCGCCGGCACGGCTGGATGGTCATCGGGTCGGTGGTCGTCTGGGGCGCGGCCATCACGGGCTTCGGGCTGAGCGGCAACCTGTGGGTGGGGGTGGCGTTCCTCGCCGTGGCCGGGGTGGCCGACATGGTGTCGATGGTCTTCCGCGGGGCGATCCTGCTGTCCGCCGCGACCGACGAGATGCGCGGGCGCATGCAGGGCGTCTTCACCGTCGTCGTGGCGGGCGGCCCGCGCCTCGCCGACATGCTGCACGGCACAGCGGGCTCGGCCTTCGGCCCCCGTACCGCCGTCGCGGGCGGCGGGCTGCTCGTCGTCGCCGTGATGCTGGTCCTGGCCGCTGCCGTACCGGCGCTGCGGCGCTACCGCGTCTGACGGCTCACAGGGCGCCTCGCCGGTGCAGCGTGTACTGCTCCATCAGCTTGCCCCGGGTCATCTCCAGCCGGTGTGCGAGCACCTCGGCGACATTCCGCACCAGCATCAGCCCGAGCTCCGTGTCCTCCTCGCACCGCGCCAGCACGGCCCTCGCGTCGAACTCGTAGGCCCGCACGGGGCTGAACGCCACCGCGCCGAAGTCCCAGGTGTAGGGCGGGAACAGCCAGGACCAGCCGAGCAGGTCGCCCGCGCCGAGGCTGGCCACGGTCACCCGCTGGAGCGAGTTCACCTGCTGGTCCAGGGAGACCGCGCCGGAGCGGATGACCCAGAAGCGGTCGGCCGTGGCGCCCGCCTCGAAGATCCGGGCGTCCTCGGGGAAGGACACCTCCCGGGCGAGCGTCATCAGACGCTGCCGCTGGGGCGGCGGCAGGGCGGTCAGGAGTTTGATCGCTTTGGTCATGCGGAGCTCCTCGCCGGGCGGTCGACTTCGGTGCTTTCCCTACGCCCATTTCAGCCGCTGGCGGGTCCCAGGGCACCTCGGCGTGCGCAACTTTCCCGGGGCATGAAAAAGCCCTGGCTGGACGGGGGAGACCAGCCAGGGCCGTAAGCGGTGGTGCGGAGGACGGTGGGTCGACTCCGGCACCACGTATGAGTGAACGGTAAACCATCCAGGGGGCGTGCGGGCACCCGGGACCGGGTTGCGTGACCCGTTTCACTTCAGTCCGCGTCCTCGGCGAGGACCCGGACCGTCTCCAGCTCCGGGTTCGTGGGGTCGGGCAGGTGCATGCCCGCGGCCAGTCCGGTCCGCAGGTACGCCAGCACCGGCTCGGTGAGGCGCTCGCCCGGCAGGACGGCCGGGATGCCGGGGGGATACGGCGTGATCATCTCGGCCGCGACCCGTCCGGCCGCCCGCGCCACCGGCACGTCCTCGGCCGGGCCGAAGAACGCGTCGCGGGGCAGCGCCGCCTGTTCCATCCGCAGCCCCGCCGGCGACGGCACCTCCACCTGCGGCGCCCGGGGCAGGTCCCGGGCGGCCCGCGCCAGGTCCCGCAGTGCCTCCAGCAGCTGCCCGGTCGTCTCCCGGTCGTCGCCGTGGGTGATCTGCCCGCCGATGCGGCGGTGGTCCACCAGATGCGCGTCGATCTGCCGGTGCTCGCGCAGCCAGTCCGCCGCCTGGAAGCCCGTGATCCCGAGCCCGTCGAGGTCGATGACGCCGGGCAGCGGGTCGAGGTCGTCGGACAGGCCCGGGCCGCAGAAGTCGTCGCGGTCGTTGACGTGCAGCCCGTCGATCTCCTCGATGGCGGACCGGACCTCGGCCGCCAGCGCCAGCGCGCCGCCCATCAGCTCCTCGCCGTGCAGCGCCATCTGACGGCGCCAGCCGTCCAGACCCGCGAAGATCAGCACCGACGGGCTCGTGGTGCCCAGCAGGTCCGCGCGCATCCCCAGCAGCGCCGGCGGGACCAGATCGCCCTGGAGATGGAAGACGGAGCCCTGCTCCAGGCCGCTGCCCATCTTGTGGATGCTGGTCACGCAGATGTCCGCGCCCGCGTCCATCGCCCAGGACGGCAGCTCGGGGTGGAACGGCAGGTGCGCCCCCCAGGCCTCGTCCACGATCAGCGGCCGCGAGCGCCGGTGGCACACCTCGGCGACCGCCCGCAGATCCGCGCAGCCGCCGTACGGCGTGGGGCTCGTGACCAGCGCACCCCGCGCGTCCGGGTGGGCGTCGAAGCCCCGGTCGAAGTCCTCGGCGGACGGGGGATGGGCCAGGTGCCGTTCGGCGTCCCAGCGCGGCTCGATCCAGACGGGCTCGATACCGGAGATGATCAGACCCGCCACCACCGACTTGTGGGCGTCACGCCCGATCAGCAGCTTCTCGTGCGGCCCGGCGACCGACAGCATCGCGGCCTTCACCGACAGGGAGCTGCCGCACGTGCTGAAGAACGTGTGCTCGGCGTGCACCGCGTCGGCCATCAGCTCCTGGGCGCGTTGCAGCACCCGTCCCCGGGTGAGCCGGTCGTCCAGACCGCCCGAGGCCAGTACGTCGCCGTGGAAGACCGCGTCGCCCAGGACCTCCCGGACCGCCGGGTCGGCGCCGCGGGCCTGCTTGTGCCCGGGCGGCGTGAACGACAGGTGCCCCTTGCGGCGGTACGCGTCCAGGGCTTCCAGGACCGGTGCTCTGGTGTGGTCGACTGTCATGCGCACCGGGTTCCCGGCAGGTGACCCCGCAATCCGCCCGTGCCCGTCACCGGGCAACGGCCCTCCTGGTCAGGTCTCCTCGGCGTGTTTGCCCGGAGTCACGATCTCGTCCAGCACCCTGAGCACCGCCTCGTAGGACATCTGCCGCACGGTCGCGTCCCGGGCTCCCTGCGGGTCGGTCGCGCCCAGCTCCTCGCTCCTGCTCCGCCAAGCCCGCTCCTCGTGCACCGCGCAGGCCCTCGCGCGCTGGATGCGCCGCAGCAGTTCGTCCGAATCCACCACATCGGTCATGGACACCGCGTACCCCGACGACGCGTGGTGATGGCACCCATTCACGGCCGTTGGCTCGGGTTCACGGCCGTCGGCATCGATTCACGGCCGTCCCGGGGCTCCCAGGGGTCTTTTCGGGCTCTTTTTCCGGCAGTGGGGCGAACCGAGGTTTGCAGGTGCGGGGAGAGGTCAGCCGAACTGGGAGACCCGCGGCGCTCGCGCGATACGCGCCCCCGAAGCCGCGGGCGGTGGAAGGGAACACCGACAGCGGGTCCGTGAGCCCACGGCGTGCCCGGGCGGGCGGCCCCGGTACGCGGCCGGACCCGGCTCATGCCTGACCGAGCAGGGAGCTTGAGGATGTGCGAGGAGCACATGATCGAATCGCTATTCGAACAGCCCGGTGTGAACCGGGCCCGGCCGTGCAAACCCGCCGAAGCGCGCCGGGCCGTGGAACGCGCCGTGGCCGAACGCTGCCGCACCACCCACACCGCGTGTGACGCGAACGCCCTGTCCGACGCGCTGCTCGTCGCTTCGGAGCTGACGACCAACGCGATCCTGCACGGCGGCGGAGTCACCGACTTCCGCGTCGACATAGACGGCCCCGGCGTACGGCTCTCGGTGAGCGACCGCAGCGACGAACTGCCGGTGACCGCGCCGCCCACCGATCCGCACGGACGGCTGCGGCACGGCGGTCACGGCTGGCCCATCGTCTGCCGGCTCTCCCGCGACGTCCGTGTGTCCGACCTGCCCGCCGGCGGCAAGTGCATCACCGCCGTCGTGCCCCTTTCCTGAACGCCCGTGGACCTGTTCCCTCCAGATTGCACAGCAAAGTGGAGTTTGCTCCACCGGGGGCAGGGCAGACGCAATCTCGTGCTTCGGACCGGAGGCGCGCCAGCGGGAGCGGTATGCATGACTGCCCCGGAGGCCCTCCAGGCGATCCGGGCAGCGACCGTCCCGCGGTAACCCCTGAGACCATCGTTGTTCAGGAGCGAATCCGCATGCTCATCGATACGCCCACCAACCGTCCCGGCACGCCCGAAACGACGGCCCCCGCCACCCGGCGGCGGCACGACGACGCTCCGGACACCGCGGCCCTCTTCGCCCGGCTGGCGGAGATGGAGGAAGGGCCCGACCGGGAAGCCGTCCGCGACGAGCTCGTCACGCTGTGGCTGCCCATGGCCCACCGCATCGCCGGCCGCTTCCGCGACCGCGGAGAGTCGATCGAGGACCTCCGGCAGGTCGCCGCCCTGGGGCTGGTCAAGGCCATCGACCGGTTCGACCCGAGCCGGGGAGCCTTCGAGAGCTACGCCGTCCCCACCATCACCGGCGAGGTCAAGCGGCACTTCCGGGACCGCATGTGGGCCCTGCGGGTCCCCCGCCGAGTGCAGGAACTGCGCAACAAGGTGCGGGTGGCACGCCGTGAACTCACCCAGAACCCGGGCAGCCCCGAGCCCTCCGTGGCGGACATCGCCGCCCACACGGGCCTGACCGAGGAAGAGGTCAACGCCGGGCTCGAGGCCCTGGAGAGCTTCAGCACCCTGTCGCTGGACGCCGAGCTCTCGGCCGACGACGACGGCTACAGCCTCGCGGACACCCTCGGCGCGGCCGACTCGTCCTACGACGTCGTCGTCGACCGCGAGTCCGCCAAGGAGGGCCTGCGCCGCCTGCCGGAACGCGAACGGGCCATCCTCTACATGCGCTTCTTCGAGGACATGACACAAAGCCGCATCGCCGACCACCTGGGGATCTCCCAGATGCACGTCTCCCGCCTCATCAGCCGCAGCTGCGCCCGCGTGCGCGACGAGGTCCTGGGACAGCGGACGGGCACCCGCGGCACCTCCACGACGGCCTGACCACCCGACCCCAGAAGAGCGAGGAATCGATGCTGAGGCCCCACCCCGCCGTGCTGCGCCACCTCGTCGACGAGTACGAGGCACTGTCGGCCGCCGTGGCAGCGAGCGAACAGGCCGACCTGAGCACACGGGTCCACGACCTGGCGTACACGCTGTGCGTGTCCACCGGCACCCGGGACGTCGAGCGCGCCCTGGAGGTCGCCCACCAGTGGCTCGAGACCGTACCCCCACCGGCCCGCGAGACCACCCCGCTGACCGTCACCGAGAGGCGCATGGCGGCCCCGGAGCCCGCGTGATCGGAGTGTGCGCGTGACGTGACGGGGAAGGCGTGGCAACGCAGGGGCCCGGCCGACGGCGGCAACCGCGGCCGGGCCCCTTCATGTCACGCCACCGAGACCGGGGAGTTCCATGTCCGCAGCGGGACCGGCAGCCGCCGACGACGACAGCGAACTGGAGCGCCTGCGCTCCGAGGTGCGCGACCTTCGTGCCAGGGCCCGCGTGTACCCGCTCATCTCCCAGGCCCAGGGCCTGCTCCAGGAGCGGTACGCGCTGCCCGACGGGGAGAGCGCCTTCGCGCTGATGCAACGGGCGTCCCAGCGGTACAACGTCAAGCTGCGGACCCTGGCGGGTTTCCTGGTGACCGCACCGCGCCCCGACGGCCGGGAGCAGCTGTGGTTCCCGCGCCGCGTCCGCCAGCCGGAACCCGCCCTGACCTTCACCTCGGCCCACCGGTCCGGGTCCGGCAGCCGCGGTGCCGTCCTGAAGGCCGTGCTGAGCCACACCCTGGCGGTGACCGGCGCCGGCATGGGCAATGTCCAGCTCACCGACCAGGCCCGCGGCGGTCTGCGCATCGAGGAGCACACCGGACACACCCCCGAGTTCGTCGACTTCTTCGCCCACGTCGGCGACGACGGAACCGCCTGCGCGCGGGCCGCCCGCGACGTCGCCCCGGTCACCGTGCGGGACGTGGAGAGCGACCCGCTGTTCAGTGAACCGGCCCGCCGGGCCATCCTCGCGGCGGGCAGCAGAGCCTGTCACAGCGTCCCCCTGACCACCGCGTCCGGACTGTGCGTCGGCATGGTCTCGGCCCACCTGGACCGGCCCGTCCAAGGACTGACGACGGCCCAGGCCAAGGCCCTCGACATCGTGGGCGGCCAGGCGGGCCGGTGGCTCGCCTGGCACGACCACACGGTGGTCCTGGACGCCCTGGAGCACCTGCACGCCCTCGGCCGTGCCGGCCGCGGGTCGAGGTTCCGGCGGTCCTGAATCGCACGCGGCAGGCCCCCGCTGTGACCGGAATCCCCTGGTCCGGCGGCCGTGCCGGGTGTGGGGTGGCCCGGCCGGGGCATCCGGAGTGCCGGGAGGTCGACATGAACACGAGTGCGATGGCACAAGGCGGTCAGATCCGGGCCCGGCGAGCGGCGCGGGGTTCGGTGACCGAGGGGGCGGCACGGGCGGGCCTGGCCGCCCGGGGTGTGATCTATCTGCTCGTCGGGGCCCTCGCCCTGCAGATCGCCTTCGGCGACACGGGCGAGCAGGCCGACCGCGGGGGAGCCCTGGCCGAACTGTCACAGAAGCCGTTCGGCGCGGTGCTGCTGTGGGCCCTGGGCATCGGCCTCGTCGGCATGGCCCTGTGGCGGCTGTCCGAGATGCTGTTCGGCTCCGTCGGAAAGGACGGCCGCAGCGCCCGCAAGCGGCTGCTGGCGACGGCCCGCTTCGCGTTCTACGTCTTCGTCGCCTACTCCGTGCTGTCGTTCGCGGCGAACCGCGGCCAGAGCGGCGGCGGATCCAGCGACCGGCAGTCCCAGGACGCCACCGCCAGGGCGCTGGAGATGCCCGCGGGCCAGTGGCTGGTCGGCGCGGCCGGCCTTGCGATCATCGCGGCCGGCGGGTGGATCGGCGTACGGGCGGTGCTCCGCAAGTACCACGACAAGCTCCGGCTCGGGCAGATGAGCCCCCGGACACGGCGGCTGGTGGACGTCACCGGCGTGGCCGGAGGCGCCGCCCGCGGACTGGTGTTCGCGGTGGCCGGCGTCTTCGCCGTCCGCGCCGCGGTCGACTACGAACCCGACCGGGCCAAGGGCCTGGACGACACCCTGCGCAGCTTCGCCGACACCCCCCTCGGCCCCTGGCTGCTGGTCTGCGTCGCCGCCGGGCTGGTGCTGTTCGGAGTGTTCTCCTTCGCCATGGCCCGCTGGCGCCGCGTCTGAGCCGCGTCATCCGGGGAACACGAGGCCAATGAGCGATTCCGAGATTCCGCATGGCGACGGCCGGCCCGTGGACATGTACCTGGACCTCCTGCGCATCCGGATGGACACGGAGGACTACCGCCTCCTGATGCGTGTGGTGGAACCGGTCCTCGAGGCGATCGACGAGGAGCGCCTGTCCAGCCTCGACTTCGCACTCGACTCAGGGGCCAACGACGAACTGCCCCAGGAGGTCCGTGACGAGGTGGCCCTCGTCATCGCCACCGCCGTCACCGGCCGCCTGGACAACGAAGTGATCGAACTCGACGTCGACGAGACCGGCCCGGTCAGGATCGTCACGGACGCGTCCACCGCGTCCGACCCGGTCCGCCTCGGCGAGATCGCCGACTACATCAAGGAACGGCACCGGCAGACGGAGGAGCTGCGGGGCATCGCCGAGGTGAGCGGACTGCCCACCGACTTCTGAGCGGCCCCGGATCTCTCAGGCCCGGGGCTCCGCCATCGGCACGCCCAGGGGACGCGCGAGACCCACCACGGCCTCGTCCAGCCGCTCCAGATGCCGCAGCACGCGGTCGGTGATCCGGCCGTAGCGCGGTGTGCCGGCGTCGGAGCCCAGCAGCGAGGCGATGCTCGGCCCGGTCTCGACCCGGGCGGCGGCGTGCTCGTCCGCGACCCGGGCCGCGATGGTCTCGATGTTGCGCACGGTGCGCCCCGCGGCCCCGCGCAGGCGTGGATCCGCAGCGATCGAGGGATGCGTGGGCAGCAGCTCGGCCGTGGCCGCCAGCGTCCGCGCGTGGTACGCGCACGTCTCCAGCAGCGCCACCACGTAACGGGCCGTGTGGCGCCGGGCCCGCAGCGGCGTGACCGGATGGGTCAGCGGCTGCGTGGCGGCCCGCAGGTCGGCCAGTGCCTGGTCCAGGTCACGCGCCTTGTCCAGCAGCTCGTCCGCCGGCCCCCCGCTCAGCTGGCCGACCGCGGCCTCGGTGACCTCGGCCAGCCGGTCCAGGACGGTCCCGAGCAGCTCGTTCGTACGGCGGTCGGTCCGCACCGGCAGCACCAGCGCCGCCGCGACCACCCCGCAGGCCGCACCGAGCGCCGTCTCCTCCACCCGCAGCAGGAGCACGTCGAGGCTGTAGGTGTGCAGCAGCGTGTACAGCAGCCCCAGCATCGCCGTCACGAAGAACGACATCAGCGTGTACGACAGCGGGGCCACGTAGAACATCGCGAAGATCAGCACCAGGACCAGGCCGAACGCCGTCCAGGTGTGCTGTCCGACCAGACCCGCCAGGACGATGCCCGCCACCACGCCGAACACCGTGCCCAGCAGCCGGCGGTAGCCCTTGACGAGGATCTCGCCCGTCGAGGCGGTGTTCAGGAAAACGATCCAGCACGTCAGCACCGCCCAGTACCAGCGCTGCGTGGACAACAGCTCGCCGCCCACGATCGCCAGCGCTGACCCGACGGCGACCTGCACGGCCGCACGCGTGGTCGGCCGCCGCAGCCCCGTCTCCTGCTCCTCCGCCGGCTCCTCACCGCCGTCGATCGCGGCGTCCTCCGCGTCCAGCTCCTCACGGGAGCGGGCCGTCGCGGGGGTGTCGTCCGACTCGTCCTGCGGGCCGTCCAGCGCGATCCGCAGCCCCAGCACCGAGCGGGCCGCCTCACCGATGCCACGGAACACGTCCTGCACGGCCGCGGGCGCGGGCGGCAGGTTCTCCTCGTCCCGGTAGCCGAGGAGACGGTTGCGCACGTGCGCCAGCCCGGTCCCCGCATCGCCGCTCCCGGCCCGCAGCACGAGAGCGCGCAGCGCCTGGAGATCACGGCGGAGCGTGGCGGTGGTCTCGTCCGGCACGGCCGGCTGCCCCACCGACGGCGCGGGAGCGCCCGGCAGGTGCAGGGTCAGCGTGTCGGCCCGTTCGGCGCTGCGGGAGGTCAGCAGCAGCAGACCGAGCCGCTCGGCGGCGATCTCGGCGTCCGCGATACGCCGCTGCACGAGACGGGCCGCCGACTCGTCCGGGGTGCCCTCCTCGAGCTGCGCCTGGATCATCATCGCCGTCTCGTGCAGCCGCGCCGTGCCCTCGCGCACGGCCTCCAGGGCCTTGTCCATCTCGTCCGGGGCGGCGTCGAGAAGGTCGAGCTGCGCGGACACCAGCTGGGCCAGCCGGGCGCGGAAGGCCAGGCGCAGCCGCAGCAGCACGCCCGTGGGGGTCGCGGGCACGACCGCGAAGCGCAGCAGGGCACTGGAGCAGAACGCCACGGCGATGGCGCCGCACAGCGCAGGCAGCGCGGACACCTCGGCGCCGACGAACAGGGACAGGAAGTAGATCTGGAACCCGATCAGCCCGAGCGCCGTGCCGCGGTCGCCGAACCGGCGGCCGTAGACCGCGCAGAAGATCAGGACGACGAAGAAGACGTCACCGACGTACAGACGCGCGTTGAGCACCGCGCCCAGCGTCACGGAGACCAGCGCCACCGGAAGACCCAGCGCCAGTGTCACGGCCTGGGCGCCGAGCTGCTTCTCCCGGATGGCGAAGGTGGCGACCATCGCCGCCATGGCCCCCGCCACCAGGAGATGCACATCGGCCCCGAGCGGGGCGAGCACGGCCAGCGTGAGGGCGATGGCGCCGACCGTCCGCAGCCCGGCCGTCAGGCGCAGCAGCCCCGGGTCGGACGCCGCGATCCGGTCCCGCAGCCGTGCCCGCACCGACCGTCCCGCTGCCCTCACGCCGCCGCACTCTCTCCCGACTCACACCAAGATCCGCACCTCAGCATGACATGCCACGAGCGGAAGCCTCCCTCCGGCCCGGGCCTACTCCTGGCGGGCGGTCCCCTCGACGTGAGCCCGCACCTGCTCCGGCGTCAGATAGGCGTCGGTGTACTCGAAGTCCTTCAGCCGGGCGGCCTTGCGGGCCTGGAACCCGGTCCGTACGAAGTCGTCGCCGGCGACCGCGTTGAGGAGCCAGTTCGTCATCACCCGGGTCTTGGCGACGTTGGTGCGCAGCGCCGACCAGTGGTAGCCGCGTGCCACGGCCTGGGCGGGCAGGCCGCGCAGTTCGATGCCCAGAGGCTTGGAGACCGCGTCGGTGCCGCCGAGGTCGACGACGAGCCCCAGGTCCTTGTGGACGTAAGGCTTCCTGGCCTGCCCCCGCAGCGTCGCGATGACGTTGTCCGCGACGTGCTTGCCCTGCCGCAGGGCGTGCTGCGCGGTGGGCGGGCACATGGCGCTGTCGTCGCCCTTGGCCAGGTCGGGCACGGCGGCCGAGTCGCCGAGCGCGAACACCCCGTCGTCGCCCGGCAGGTTCATCTCGGGGGCGACCACGAGCCGCCCCTTGACGGTCTCCGCGCCCAGCGTGGCGATGAGCGGGCTGGCGACGACCCCGGCCGTCCAGATGAGCGTGCGGGTCGGGATCACCCGCCCGTCGGTGAAGGTGACCTCCTCCGGGCCCGCCTTCGCGATGGAGACACCGAGGGAGATCTCGATGCCCCGCCGGCGCAGGATCTCCTGGGCGCTGCTGCCGAGCTTCTCGCCGAGCTCAGGCATCAGCTTCGGCGCGATGTCGATGAGATGCCACTTGATCAGGCCCGGGTCCAGCCGCGGGTAGCGCTTCACGGCCGCGTGCGTCAGCCGCTGGAGGCACGCCGCGGTCTCGGTGCCCGCGTAGCCGCCGCCGACCACCACGAACTGGAGCCGCGAGGCCCGTTCGGCCGGGTCCTGGCTGGCGTCGGCCAGGTCCAGCTGCGAGATGACGTGGTCACGGACGTACGCCGCCTCGGCGAGCGTCTTCATCCCGAACGCGTGCTCCGTCAGCCCCGGGATGTCGAAAGTGCGGGTGATGCTGCCGGGGGCCAGCACGATGTAGTCGTACGGCTCGTTGACGATCTGGTCGGTGATCGTGCGGATGACGCAGACCTTGGACTTCAGATCGACGCCGATGGCCCCGCCCGGAATGATCCTCGTGCGGTACTTCTTGCTGCGGCGCAGCGAGACGGCGATCGACTGCGGCGTCAGCACGCCGGAGGCGACCTGGGGGAGCAGCGGCAGGTAGAGCTGGTAGGCGAACGGCGTCACCAGCGTGACGTCGGCCTCGTCCGGGGAGAGTTTCCGTTCCAGACGGCGGACGCACTCCACGCCGGCGAAGCCTGCGCCAACCACCAGGATCCTGGGTCGTGTCACGGTGTTCATCCCTTTCTGCGGCTCCAGGCGGTCTGCCTCGAACGCCTATCGACTGCCCCTGGATCGCTGGTTCGCACCCCATTGATCCCACCGCGTCTCCGACCGGCACGCCAGTCGGACGCGGCAGGCAGACGAACGCGTCGATCACCACCATGCCCGCCCCGTGGCCGAAAAGCACCAGGCGGGAGTGAAGAACGCGTGCACACACGGTCGGCCGGGCCCGCCGTCAGGACCCGGCGTCCCCTTGGAGATGACACAGCAGCAGACACACGTCGTCGTCGCGCTCCGAATCACTCAGCAGCGGATGCAGGATCCGGTCCGCCGAGCCCTCCAGGTCCGCGTCCAGCTCCGCCGAACGGAACCCGCCGAGCGCCGAGGCCAGCCGCTCGATGCCCGGGTCTATGCCCTGCGCGCGCCGTTCGACCAGCCCGTCCGTATAGAGCGCGAGTGTCGAGCCGGGCGACAGACGGACCGTGTGGTCGCCGATCTCCTGGGTCAGGGGGATGCCCAGCATGGCGCCGGGTTTGGCGTCGAGGGTGCGCACGGTGCCGTCGGGCAGCCGCAGCACCGGCGGCGGATGACCCGCGGCGGCCCAGGTCAGCGTGGGCTCGTCCGGGTGGAGCCGGGCGATGACGGCGGTGGCGTACAGGTCCGGCTGGAGATGGTGCAGGAACCGGTGCAGCCGGGTCAGCAGCCGGCCCGGGCTGTCACCGTCGACCGCGTACGCCCGCAGCGCGGTGCGCAGCTGGCTCATCATGACGGCCGCGTGCAGACCGTGCCCGGTGACGTCGCCTACGACGGTGATGAGACCGCCGTCCCGCTGGGGGAACGCGTCGTACCAGTCACCGCCGATGTTCAGCCCGTGGGTGGCGGGCAGATAGCGCGCGGCCAGGCTGAGACCCGGCGTGGCCGGCAGATCCGTGAGCAGGGCACGTTGCAGCGTCTCGGCGATGTCGCGGTTGTGCTCGAAGCGCCGGGCGTTGTCGATCGCGATGCTCGCCCGCCGGGTGAGCTCGATCAGCATCACCGCGTCGTCCGGGTCCCACCGCGCACCGGGCGGCGACAGGGTCAGCACCCCGAGCGGAGCCCGCCGCGTCGGCAGCGGCACGCACAGCAGCGGCCGCGCGGGATCCAGCGCGGACGGCGGCTGGTCGTCGACGCCGGGCAGGCCGCCGGGATGGTCGGCCGCGTACTGGGGCCGCCCGGTCCGGGCCGCCACCACGGCGGCGGCCGGATGCGGCGCCGACCGGTGCTTGTCCTCCTCGTTGTCGAACAGCCAGACGTCGACACTGCTGGCGTACTCCGGCACCAGCAGGTCCGGCAGCCGGCGCACGATCTCCTCGTGGTTGAGCGAGGCCGTCAGCACGGCGCTCGCGTCCGCGAGGAAGGTCAGTCTGCGGCGGGCGCTCTCCGCCTCGTTGCGGGCCCTGCGCTCGGCGGCGAAGGCCTCGCGCTGGGCCCGGCCCGCCGCGTCCAGTTCGGCGTGCAGCGCCAGGACGCCCTGGTTCGTCTGGTGCAGCTCCTCGCGGTGGAAGGCGACCAGATCCTCCTGCTCGCCGAGCTTGTCCAGCACCACGGCCGTGTCCTCGTCGGCGCCGAGCAGCGCCTCCGCGAGGGCGGCGGGATCGTCCTCGACGGAGCCGCCCTCCGTGGCCCGGGCCACCTCGGGGCAGGGGACCGTGACCTCCCACGGCGGTTCCCCGGCGGCAGCGGACGCGTCCGGCGACGGCGTCACCACGGCGTGCAGCAGCCCCTCCTCGGCCGGGGACCCGGCCATGTCCAGGGTGAGCAGCCAGGTGCCGCCCTTGGTGAGGCACTGCCGCAGGTGGGCGCTGAGAGCGGCGGCCAGCCTCGTCCGTTCGACGGTGGGCACACCGTACGCGGCGGCCAGGCGCGCGAGGGCGATGCGGGCGCGCGCCGCATCGGTGACGGTGGTGATCTGCCAAGTACGCATCATGGGTGTTCCGGCGGGGTCGGAGTCAGCACGGCCACGGCGGTGTCGTCCCGCACCGGACGGGCGGGACTGCTCGCGTCACGTATCGCCAAGGCGGCCGTCACGGCCGGGTCGGCCGCGGAAAGACCGGCATCGGACGGCGGCGTCCAGCGGCTGGGCAGGCCGTCGGTGTGCAGGACGAGCAGCCGGTCGGCGGCCCAGTCGGCCTCCTCCTCGCGGAGGGTGGTGGGCCGGTGCACGCCGACGATGCCGGGCCGCGACAGCAGCGGACGCCAGGTGCCGTCCGTGCGCAGCCGCGCCCCCACGTTTCCTATGCCGGCGAACCGCAGCCGCCCGGCCCGCACGTCGAGCTGGGCCAGGGCGACGGCCGCGCCCCGGGTGCCCTTCAGCGCGTCATGGAGCCGTTGCAGCGACTCGGCGGGGGAGAGGTGGGCCCAGCGGTGCAGCGCCGCCACCGCCGCGGACGAGGCCCGGGCCGCCTCGGGGCCGTGCCCCAGACCGTCCGCCAGCATCAGTGTCAGCCGGTCCCCGGAACGCACCCACGCCCAGGCGTCACCCGAGTACTCGGCTCCGCCGTAGGGGATGTTCACGCCTCCGGCGCGCACGCCGGCGACGGGCAGGGACCGGTCACCGGGAGGACCGGGCCGCTCGTCACGGCCCGGTGCGCCTGGGCCCCGCACGTCGCCGCCCGGAACACCGGAGACCTGCTGGGAACCGGGCTCGTTGTCGACAGCACCACTGTGGCCGGGCACGCTCCCGGTCGGTCCGGCGAACCCCGGCGAGCCGCCGGGCACCGCCGCGTGCCCCGTCAGGGCGCCGCACGCCACGGCTCCCACGGGCGCGTCGCCGCCCCGTGCGGCCCCGCCCGGCCACCAGCCGCCGGTGGAGGCCCCGCCCTCGGACCACGCCGGGGCGCCGGGAACAGCCATGCCGTCCGCCGGACCTCGGCCGCCCGCCGCCACGTCGGCCTCCGCCCGCGCGGCCGGACCGCCGCGACCGCGGGGCGTGGTGCCCACGCGGGCCACCGCGACCGTGCCGCGGCCGGCCGTGCTGTGCAGGGCGAAGTCGTCGGCGAGACGCTGACACGTGCCGAGGCCCGCGCCGAGCGAGCTGGTCGTGGAGAAACCGTCGCGCAGCGCCGCCGGTACGTCCGCGATGCCCGGGCCGTGGTCGATCGTGGCGATCTGCACGACCCGGGACTCCGCACGGCCCTCCCGCGGCGCGGGCGGCGCCACCACCTCGATGAGCACCTGACCGCCCTCGGCGTGCTTGAGCAGATTCGTCGCGAGCTCGGTCGCGACCAGCGCGGCGGCCGCGGTGCGCCGCTCGTCGAGACCGGCCAGCGCGGCCGCGCCCTCCGCGGCGACCCGCGCGTCGCGCACCCGCGTCGAGTCGCGCACCGGGACGTCCCACACGCGCGGCATCAGGCCTCCTCGCGGGGTCGCGGCGGCCGGCCCACCCAGCAGGTCACCCGCACGGTGGTGCCGTCGCCCGGCGTGCTCTCGATGTCGAAGTCGTGCACCAGGCGCCGGGCGCCGCTCAGCCCCATCCCCAGCCCGTCGCCGGAGGTGTAGCCGTCGCTGAGCGCCTGGTCCAGGTCGGCGATGCCCGGCCCCTCGTCGGTGAAGGCCAGCCGGAGCCCCTGCGCACCCGCGCTGCTGAGGTGCGTGGCCTCCATCTGTCCGCCACCGCCGTGCACCAGGGTGTTGCGGGCCAGCTCGCTGGCCGCCGTGACCAGCTTGGTCTGCTCCACCAGGCCGAAGCCGAGCCGGGCCGCGGCCTGCCGCACGTGTTGTCGTACCCACACCAGGTCCATGTCCGACCGGATGGGCAGGCAGGCCTCCACGCCCGCGGCAGTGTGCATCACGGACTCTCCTGACGCCGCCCGCCCGGGCGGTACGCCGGGGACTGCTGCGAGAGGAGCTCCATGCCCGCCTCCGTGCTGAGCGCCGTGGTCAGCCCGGGCAGCGTCAGGCCCAGTTCCGCCAGGGTGATGGCGACCGCCGGGCGCATGCCGGCCACCACGGTCCGCGCGGCCAGCAGCTTGGCCTGCGCGGCGATCTCGGCCAGCACCCGGCCCAGGAACGAATCGACGATCTCCACACCGGAGATGTCGATGAGGACACCGCGCACCCCGGTACGGGAGGTGGTCTCCGCGAGATCCTGCTGGAGCTGCTGCGCCGTGCTGTCGTGCAGGTCCCCCTGGAGCGTGACCAGCAGGACGTCACCGAGCCGGAGAACCGGCACGTGGCCCGTGACGGGACGGGAGTACGCGTCGCTCACCGCTGACCCGCACCCGGGTTCACGATGTCGGCGCCGAGCTCGTGCAGCGCGTAACCCAGCGCGTCGGCGAGGCTCGCACGGGTGATCACGTCGAGGTCCAGACCGAGGTGGACGATGGTCTGCGCGATGGCGGGGCGGATACCCGAGACGATGCACTGGGCGCCCATCAGCCGCGCCGCGGCGACCGTCTTCATCAGGTGCTGTGCCACCAGCGAGTCCACCGTCGGCACCCCGGTGATGTCGAGGATCGCGAACCGGGCGTGCTGGTCGACGACGGCGTTCAGCAGCGTCTCCATCACCACCTGGCTGCGGGCACTGTCCAGCGTCCCGATCAGCGGCACGGCAACGACGCCGTCCCACAGCCGGATGACGGGCGTCGCCACCTCCATCAGCTGGAGCCGCTGCCGGTCGCTCAGCGCCTGCCACTCGCTCAGCGCCGTCTGCATGGCGACCAGCCGCAGGGTTCCCATCAGCACGGTGAGCGTGGTCGAACACGCCCGCAGATGCTCGGGCGGCGCCTCCTCCAGATCCGAGGCCAGCAGGTTCTCCACGGGCGGCCGCAGGGCGGCCAGCTCGCTGGCGACCTGGGTGTTCGACAGCCCGGCCCGCGAGCGGGCCGCGCCCATCCGGGCCAGCTGCTCGCGCACCCCGCTGAATCCCGCCGCGTCCGGGTCCTCCACCTGCTCCGAGTCGGCCACCTGGGCCAGCGCGTCCACGACGACCTTGCTCGCCTCCACCGCCTCGTCGCGCGAGACGGTGAACACCGTGCGGAACAGGGGCTCGTCCGCCCATCGCTGGGCGATCTGCTCACGCCTGCGGTGCAGGAAGTCCCTGACCTCGTGCGTCGGCGTGGCGAGCTGTCCGTCCGCTTCGTGCTCCGGCACGTTCTCTCCTCATCCGCGTTGCGTCGACCGAGCCCGCCTCAGGCAACGGGACGGTGCTGTGACACTTGCCGGGCGACAACTCTAACCATGCGCCGACCTCGTACGACACCGGATCCGGCGCAACCGATCCGGCTGGCGGGAACGGGGGTTGGCCACCGCCGTCACCGGCGCGTGAAAGACGGACCGCCGTCCGGGCGGGGTGGAGCGAGGGCACCGGAACGCCGGTTGCGCCGGCGGCCCGCCGACCCGTCAGGCGCTCTGTACCCCCGGCTCCTCGGGGGTGTCCGGCGCCTCGTCGGCGCGGGCCAGAGCCTCGTCGACGCTCTCCGATATCGGCACCGTGATGCTGACGCCCGTCAGGTCGAGGACGCGCCGCACGGCCGGCGTCGGGCTGATGACGTGCACGCTGCCGGCGGTCCTGCGGGTCTCCTGGTACACCCGCAAGATGATGTTCATCCCGGACGAGTCCATGAAGGGGACGGACGAGAGGTCGAGCAGGAAGTGCCGTCGGCCGTGGTGGAGTTGGTTGGCCAGGTGGGCCTGGAACTCGGTCGCGGTGTCGACGTCCAGGTAGCCGTCGACCGTGATCAGGGCCACGTCCTCCCGGGGCAGTTCGACTTCCACGGACAGCGGGTTCTGGGCGAGGGGCACGGGTACCTCCATCAAGTGCTACGGCCTGGGCAGGTCACCTCTGTGGATGACCGCGGTGCGGGGCGATGCCGGTCGTGACGCGGGCTCTGCTGCTGTTTCTCACGTTCCTCCCTCCGCTACCGGGCTCCGAATTCCACCGCGCCCCCGCGATTACCCCGGAAACCGTCCTCCATGCCCCCGGGGAGAAACCTGCCGGAGCCCGCCGCCGGCGACGTACGGTGGCACGTGTGTGCGCCGAATGCGCTTGCGGCAGGAGGGTAATTGGCCTGTGGAGCAGGGTGGGCGGGAACCTCCCGCCGGGCTCCACGATCCGCACACCGTCAGGGAGGATGGAGCAGCGTGGCCATCGACAGAATCTGGTCGTACGCGCCGGGCAGCGGTCACATCGAGGGACAGGACCTGACCGGTTTCGCCGTCGCCGCGACCGACGGCACGATCGGGCACGTGGACCGCGAGGACGCCCCGCACGGCATGCGGCACCTGGTCGTCGACACCGGCGTCTGGGTGTTCGGCCGCAGCGTCCTGGTGCCGGCCGGAGTCGTCACCGGCATCGACACGCAGGGCCGGAAGATCACACTGGGCTGCACCAGGGGAGACGCCAAGGCGGCCCCCCGTTTCCAGACCGACAGCGAGACCCGGGACCGGGGATACCTCACGGCCGTGGGCGACTACTACGACCGGCTGCCACCGCGCGCGACGACTTCGGCATGACTGAGCCCTGAGCCGGTCACGGGCGTGCGGCGCTCGTGACCGGCTCAGGGCTCACCAGGGCAGGAACACGTGTACGTCCTTGCCGCGCTCGTCGCTCACCACGCTGACCTGGTCGCACAAGGTGTGGATCAGGTGCCAGCCGATGCCGCCGCCCCCGCTGCGCGGATCGAACGGGCGCGGAGCCGGCTCCGTGGAGCTGGTGTCGTGCAGGACCACATGCACGCCGTCGAAGGTCCGGCGCATCCGCAGCGCGAACGGACCCGGGGCGTACTGGACCGCGTTGGCGGCCAGTTCCGTCACCACCAACAGGATGTCGTCCCAGTACTCGGGGGCAGAGGGCGGGGAGGAGCGTGACAGATCACGCAGGAACTCCTCCGCGGCCAGCCGCGCTCCCGTCACGTCGTGCGGCTCGCCCACGAAGCTGTTCGTGCGGCTCGGGATCTCCTCGGAGGTCAGTGCGTCATCCCCACGCGGCTCGGTTGACATATCGCCTTTCCGGCCCGGCGTCAGCAAGGGCTGTCGTCAGGGCTGTCGTCCTTTCTCTTGCGTCGCCACTGTTGCGTGTTCCCGAGGGGCCGAGGCCTACTCGTCCAGTTCCGTGCTCAGCGGAACACGTTGTCCGCGTCGTCCCAGTTCGATGGCTCGTCCCTGGGACTCGGACGGCCGGGGCGCCTGCGCGACTCGTACATCGCGTCGATCTCGGACGCGTAGTGCCGCACGATCTCGTCCCGGCGCAGCTTCATCGAGGGCGTCAGCAGCCCGTTGGTCACGTCGAACGGCTCCGGCAGGACCCGGAACACCCGGATCGACTCCGACCGCGACACGGCGCTGTTGGCCGCGGCCACGGCACGCGCCACCTCCTCCCGCAGCGCGTTCTCCTCCCGCGCCTCCCGCATCTCTCCCTGGAGCGCCAGCGCCGCCCGCCAGTGCGCCAGGAACTCCGGGTCCAGCGTGATCAGGGCACCGACACAGGGCCGGTTGTCGCCCACGACCACGGCCTGGTGGATGAGCGGGTGCATCCGCAGCCGCTGCTCCAGGGCGGCCGGGGCGACGCTCTTGCCGCTGCTGGTGATGATGATGTCCTTCTTGCGGCCGGTGATCGTCAGATAGCCCTCGGCGTCCAGCTCCCCGAGGTCCCCGGTGGCCAGCCAGCCGCCGCGCAGCGCGGCCCGGGTGGCGGCCTCGTCACCGACGTATCCCTGGAACACCGACGGGCCGCGCACCAGGATCTCCCCGTCCTCGGCCACGCGGATCTCCGTGCCCGGCAGAGCCTGCCCGACGGTCCCGGACTTCTCCCGGCCCAGCGGCTGCATCGTCACCCCGCCGCCGGTCTCCGTCAGGCCGTAGCCGTCGTGCACGTAGATGCCGATGCCCTCGTAGAAGAGCGACAGGTCGCGGCTGAGGGGAGAGCCGCCGGACGTCGCCCGCCGCACCCGGCCGCCCAGCGCGTCCCGCAGCCTGCGGTACACCGTGCGCTCGTACAGGGCGTGCTGGAACCGCAGGTCGAAGCCGGGCCCGCGCCCCCGGCCCAGCCGCTGGCGTTCCAGGGCCCCGGCGAAGTCGCGCGCCGTCTCGGCGGCCCGCTCGAACAGACCACCGTGGCCCCCCTGCTGGGCCGTGCGCAGGAAGTTCTTGTAGATCTTCTCGAAGACCGACGGAACCGCGTAGAAGTACGTGGGCCTGAAGGAGCGCAGCGCCGACGACAGTGCCTCCCCGCCCAGCTCGGCCTGGTGTCCCATCACCAGGCCGCCGCGCAGGCACAGGCCCTGGATCATCAGCCCGTACACATGGGAGAAGGGCAGGAACGCCAGCACGGAGCCCTGCTCCCCGCGCGGTGCCGCCGTGTGCCCCCAGCCCGTCAGCAGCGTATCGCAGGGGGCGGCCAGGTTGCGGTGGCTCAGGGCGCAGCCCATGGCATGGCCGGACGTGCCGGAGGTATAGGCGATGACGGCCGTGGAGTCCGGCAGCACGATGCGGCGCATCGAATCGACCGTGGCGTGCGGGACGTACTGCCCGCGCGCGGCCAGTTCCTCCAGGGCGCCCGCGTCCAGCTGCCAGACGTGGCGCAGCAGCGGCAGCGAGGCGCACACCGAGCCGACGGTCATGACGCCCTGCTCGTCCTCCACCACCACCGCCACACAGCCGGCGTCCCGCAGGATCCACTCGACCTGGTCGCGCGACGACGTCGGATAGACCGGGACGACCTCGGCACCCACGGCCCACAGCGCGTAGCACAGGACCGTCCACTCGTACCGGGTGCGCGCCATGATCGCCACGCGGTGCCCCGGCGCTAACCCGGAGGCGATCAGCCCCTTGGCCACGTCCACCACCTCGTCGCGCAGCTCGATCGCCGTCACCTCCTCCCAGGAGGCGGAGGCCGGGTCGGCGCGGCGCGCGAGCACCGGCCGGGTGGGTTCGCGGTCCGCCGTCTCGAAGACGCTGTCGGCGAGCCCGCCGGTCAAGGGCGAGACGGCCGGTGGAGCGAGGGCGAGGTCGCGCATGCACTGCTCCTGACGTGTACGGGGTGTCACATTGCCGACGGGTAGCGTCATCGGCGGGGCTCGAATGTAGTCGAGCCGCGGCCCTCAGGGGTCGGGAAATACGGAAGTCGTCCCGCTGATGATCTCGGCGTGATCGGGGGACCCGGACGGCATGAGTCACATCAGTCCCGATCCCGAACCCGAACGCAGCTCCGGCCTGGAACCGGGCGGCGGCGTACCGCCCGGCGAGACCCCGCCCGCGGAGAGCAGCATGCCCGAGGCGGGGCCCCGGGAGACGCACAACCCGCCCAAGGGCTGGGCCAAGGCACCGATGGCCGTGATCATCGTCCTCGTGGTGCTGATCGCGGCGTTCTTCCTGGCCTACGCCCTGGTTCTGATCCTCTGAGGCCGGAATCCTCCGAACCCGTCCGCGGAAGCAGACGGGACGCTCACGCCTGCGTGTGGCGGACGCACTCGGTGACGACGTCCCGCAGGCTCCCCGTGCGCTCCATCAGCGCGCGCTGCACCTGTGCGCCGTTGCCCTCCCGCAGCAGCTCCTCGCAGGCGGCCCGGGCCCGATCGAGGTCCCCGGTGTCCGCGAGGGCCTCCTCTACATGGTCCAGCAGGGCACGGACGACCGCCTCGGCGGGCAGGCGCCGCATGGTCGCGGGGTGCAGCAGCTCGCCCGAAAGCCCGGACCGGGCGGCCAGCCAGTCGGCCAGCCGCAGCAGGCTGACGCTGTGGTCGAGCGGTTCCCGGCCGGCCCGCCACTCGCGCGCGGCGGTCTCGACCAGCCCGCGGACGAGCGTGGCGACCAGCGCGGCCGTGCCGGAGTGCAGACAGACGTCCGACACCCGGACCTCAACCGTCGGATACCGCTGGGACAGCCGCGCGTCGAAGTAGATCATCCCGTCGTCGAGGAGAGCGCCGGTGGCCACCATGTCCGCGATCAGCCGGTGATACCGCTCGGCCGAGCCGAAGATCTCCGTCGGGCCGGCCGACGGCCAGCGCAGCCACACCCGGCTGCGGTAGCTGCTGTACCCCGTGTCCTTGCCCTGCCAGAACGGCGAGTTCGCACTGAGCGCCGTCAGGACCTGGAGCCAGGGCCGCACCCGGTCGATGACCGCGACGCCCTCCTCGTCGGACTCGACGGACACGTGCACGTGGCAGCCCAGGACGAGCTGCTCCCGGGTGGCGATGCCGTACTGCTCGGCCATCCACTGGTATCGGCGGTTGACGCCGACCGCGGGGCTGACCGGCAGCGGGGACGTGGCGAGCGCCGCGACCGTGCAGCCGATCTCCCCGGCGTGCCGGGCCGCCTCCTTGCGGCAGCGGACGATCTCCGCGCGCAGGCTCTCCATGGACGACTGCGGATGGGTGGCGAACTCCAGCATCTGCTCGTGGAGTTCCTTCTCGAAGACGTCCTGATCCGCGTCGTCCTGCTCGGCCCGGGCGAGCACCGCCGCGGACCTCGCCTGCGGTTCCCCGGTCTCCGGGTCGACCAGGAGGAGTTCCTCCTCCACTCCGACGGTGCGCACCCTGATGCCCGCCCTTCTGTGACCCTGCGGCGTCCGCCACCGGGTGTTCCCGGTGGTAGACACCCAGTGCCCCTCACAGGCGGGTCGGACACCTGGTGCGGCCGCGGGACTTCACGGAGCGAACGGCGTCAGCCACACCGTGGCCAGCGGCGGCAGCGTGATCCGGACACAGCCGTCCTCCGGTTTGACCGGATCCGGGTTGGTGACGCCGCTGCCGCCGTAGCGCGGGTCGTCGGTGTTGAGGATCTCCTGCCAGGCGACCGCGTCGCCCGGGACCCAGAGGCCGTAGTCGGGCCGGACTACTGGGGAGAAGTTCGCCACCGCCAGCAGCGGTCTGCCCTCCGCGTCGTACCTCAGGAACGCGAAGACGTTGTCGTCGGCCGAGTCCACCGCCACCCAGCGGAAGCCCTCCGGGCGGGTGTCGCACTGCCACAGTGCCGGCGTCGCCCGGTACGCCGTGTTCAGGTCACGGACCAGATCACGCACGCCCCGGTGGTCGCCCGCCGAGTGGTAGCCGTCGTCGAGCAGCCACCACTCCGGCCCGTGCTCCACCGACCATTCGGCTCCCTGCGCGAACTCCTGCCCCATGAACAGCAACTGCTTGCCGGGGTGGCTCCACATGAAGCCGAGGTAGGCGCGGACGTTCGCCCGCCGCTGCCACCAGTCGCCCGGCGCCTTCGACACCAGCGCCTGCTTGCCGTGCACGACCTCGTCGTGGGAGATCGGCAGGACGTAGTTCTCGCTGTAGGCGTACACCATCGAGAAAGTCATCTCGTGGTGGTGGTACTTGCGGTGCACCGGCTCGTGGGAGAGGTACTCCAGCGAGTCGTGCATCCAGCCCATGTTCCACTTCAGCCCGAAACCGAGCCCGCCGGTGTCGGTGGGCTTGGTGACGCCGCCCCAGGCGGTGGACTCCTCCGCGATCGTCACCACGCCCGGGGCGCGCCGGTACACGGTCGCGTTCATCTCCTGGAGGAACGCCATGGCCGCCAGGTCCTCCCGGCCGCCGTAGGCGTTGGGCTCCCACTGGCCGTCCTCGCGCGAGTAGTCCAGGTAGAGCATCGAGGCGACCGCGTCCACGCGCAGCCCGTCGATGTGGAACTCCTCGCACCAGTACACCGCGTTCGCCACGAGGAAGTTGCGCACCTCGGTGCGGGCGAAGTCGAACTCGTACGTGCCCCAGTCCGGGTGCTCGGCGCGCCGCCCGTCCCCGGGCTCGTACAGCGGGTCCCCGTCGAACCGGGCCAGCGCCCAGTCGTCCTTCGGGAAGTGCGCCGGCACCCAGTCCATGATCACGCCGATGCCCGCCCGGTGGCAGGCGTCGACGAAGAACCGGAAGTCGTCCGGGGTCCCGAGCCGTGCGGTCGGCGCGTAGAAGCCGGTGACCTGGTAGCCCCAGGAGCCGTGGAAGGGATGCTCGGCGACCGGCATCAGCTCCACGTGCGTGAAGCCGAGGTCCTTGACGTACGCCGGGAGTTCCTCGGCGAGCTGCCGGTAGTCAAGACCCGGCCGCCAGGACGGCAGGTGCACCTCGTACACCGAGAACGGCGCCTCGTGCACCGGCGTGTCCGCCCGGTGGGCCATCCACTGAGCGTCGCCCCACTCGTAGTGCGAGGCCGTCACGATCGACGCCGTGTTGGGCGGCTCCTCGGTGCGGCGTGCCATCGGGTCCGCCTTCAGGAACCGGTGGCCGTACCGGGAGGTGATCTCGAACTTGTACGCCGTGCCCTCGCCCACGCCCGGCAGGAACAGCTCCCACACGCCGGACGCGCCGAGGGAGCGCATCGGGAACTGCGTCCCGTCCCAGTAGGTGAAATCCGTGGCGACCCGCACGCCCTGCGCGTTGGGCGCCCACACCGTGAACCGGGTGCCGGTCACGCCCTCGTGGGTCATGGGCTGCGCGCCGAGCGCCTGCCACAGCTGCTCGTGCCGGCCCTCCCGGATCAGGTGCAGGTCGAGTTCGCCGAGCGCGGGCAGGAACCGGTACGGGTCGTGCACCTCCTGCTCACCGCCCTCGTACGCCACGTGCAGGGTGTACGCGGGGATCTCCGCCAGCGGCAGCACACCGGAGAACAGGCCGTCGCCCTCCGAGACGAGCGGCGTGCGCTCGCCGCCGGTCACCACGCTCACCGAGCGGGCGAAGGGGCGCAGCGCCCGGAACGCGATCCCGCCGGGGACCGGGTGGGCGCCCAGCAGCGCGTGCGGGTCGTGGTGGGCGCCCGCCAGCAGGCGCCCGCGGTCCTCCGGGCTCAGGGCGGGCGCGGTCGCGCCCGGGACCGGGCCGGACGGCTCCGGGATTGAGGTGTCGCGCAGGGCCACGGCTCAGTCTCCTCTCACAGCGAGGCGCTCGATCGCCGCCATCGGTACAGGCAGCCAGTCGGGGCGGTGCCGTGCCTCGTACAGCACCTCGTACACGGCCCGGTCCGTCTCGTAGGCCCGGAGCAGTCCGTGTTTCTTGCGCGGGTCCCAGCCCGCGCGGGCGGCATAGCCCGCGCAATAGGTCTCGCGACAGCGTCGCGCCCACTCCGGGCGCCAGGGGCGGCGCTGCCGGGCGGCGTAGTCGAAGGAGCGCAGCATCCCGGCGATGTCCCGCACGGGGGAGTGGGCGCTGCGCCGTTCGGAGAGCGGCCGGGACGGCTCGCCCTCGAAGTCGATGACGAACCACTCGCGTCCGGCCCGCAGCACCTGACCCAGGTGCAGATCGCCGTGGATGCGCTGGGCCGGCGGACCGGCGTCGCAGGTGGCGAGGGCGGCGAACGCGGTCCGCAGGCCCGGCACGTACGGCTGGAGCGCGGGCACGCAGTGCGCGGCGGCGGCCAGCCGCTCGGACATCGCGGTCGCCGTGTGCCCGTTCTCCCCGGGCTCGCCGACCGGGAAGGCCGAGGCGAGCGCGAGGTGCACCTCCGCCGTGGCCGCGCCCAGCGCCCGCGCCTGGGCCGTGAAGTCGTCCCCGGCGGCCAGGGCGTGCAGCGCCAGCGTCCAGCCGTCGGAGGCGTCCCGCAGATACGGCTGGAGCACGCCGAGGGTGGCCTTGAACGGATGCTTCGTCTGGAACCAGGCCACGGGCGCGGGCACGCGGTGACAGCCCTGCCTGGCCAGCGCCCCCGGCACCTCCAGGTCGGGGTTGACGCCCGGCTGGATGCGCCGGAAGACCTTCAGGATGTACTCGTCGCCGTAGACCAGCGAGGAGTTGGACTGCTCGGCGTCCAGCAGCCGCGGCACCAGTCCGCCGGGCACCGGCTGGTCCGGGTCGCAGTCGAACCGCAGGGGGCCGGCGGTGCCGGGGTGCCGCAGCCGGTCCAGGAGGAGCTGGGCCGAACGGGGGTCGTGCAGGGCGTCGTAGACCGTCAGACCGGCCAGCGGCCCGTCCTGCACCTGCCCGATGAGCGCCCGTCCCAGGCGCGGCGACGGATGCTCCCGTACGCCGAGCAGGAGCTGGTAGCAGTCGCCGGACGGGGGAGCGCCGCCCGGGGACGGCACGCCTGTGTGGCCGGCGTGACCGGCGTGGATCAGCAGGTGCAGACAGCCCGGGAACAGCTCGGTCATCGACAGCAGGCCGAGCTCCGTGACGGGCCGGTCCTTGCCCGCGAACCAGCGCTGCCGCGGCAGCCAGTCGCGCAGCAGCCCGCCGAGCGACTCCATGGGCTCGGCCAGGCGCGTGAGGCTCGGGCGGAGGGATGCGGTCTTCGGCATGGTCACGCCTCCTTTCGTCGGCGCGTGCTCACAGCCGCCTGCCGATGCGGGATGCGACTCGAGTGAGCCGGAACCAGTAGAAGCCGTGGCCCCCGAGGGTCAGCAGGTACGGCAGTTCGCCGATCGCGGGGAAGCGGACCCCGCCGAACAGCTCGACCGGATGGCGCCCGGCGAACTCGCGCAGATCGAGTTCGGTGGGCTGGGCGAACCGCGCGAAGTTGTTCACGCACAGCACCAGGTCGTCCTCGTACTCCCGCAGGAACGCCAGCACCGCGGGGTTGGAGGAGGACAGCTCGGTGTACGAACCGAGGCCGAAGGCCGGGTTCTGCTTGCGGATCTCGATCATGCGGCGGGTCCAGTGCAGCAGCGACGACGGCGAGGCCATGGACGCCTCGACGTTGGTGACCTGGTGGCCGTAGACCGGGTCCATGATCGCCGGCAGGTAGAGGCGGCCGGGGTCGCAGGTGGAGAACCCGGCGTTGCGGTCCGGGGTCCACTGCATCGGCGTGCGCACCGCGTCGCGGTCGCCGAGCCAGATGTTGTCGCCCATGCCGATCTCGTCGCCGTAGTAGAGGATCGGCGAGCCGGGCAGGGCCAGCAGCAGCGCGGTGAACAGCTCGATGGTGTGCCGGTCGTTGTCCAGCAGGGGAGCGAGCCGCCTGCGAATGCCGATGTTGGCGCGCATCCGCGGGTCCTTGGCGTACTCGGCCCACATGTAGTCGCGCTCTTCGTCGGTGACCATCTCGAGCGTCAGCTCGTCGTGGTTGCGCAGGAACATGCCCCACTGGCAGCCCGAGGGGATGGCCGGGGTCTTGGCCAGGATCTCGGAGACGGGGTAGCGGGACTCGCGCCGCACGGCCATGAAGATGCGCGGCATGACCGGGAAGTGGAAGGCCATGTGGCACTCGTCGCCGCCGGCCGCGTAGTCGCCGAAGTAGTCGACGACGTCCTCGGGCCACTGGTTGGCCTCGGCGAGCAGCACGGTGTCCGGGTACTGCGTGTCGATCTCGCGGCGGACGCGCTTGAGGAACGCGTGGGTGGCGGGGAGGTTCTCGCAGTTGGTGTCCTCGGCCGCGTACAGGTACGGCACCGCGTCCAGCCGGAAGCCGTCGATGCCCAGGTCCAGCCAAAATTTCAGCGCGGCCAGGATCTCCTCCTGGACGCGCGCGTTCTCGTAGTTGAGGTCCGGTTGGTGCGAGAAGAAGCGGTGGAAGAAGTACTGGCCGCGCACCGGGTCGAACGTCCAGTTCGACGTCTCGGTGTCGACGAAGATGATCCGCGCGTCCGGGTAGCCCTTGTCGTCGTCGGCCCACACGTAGTAGTCGCCGTAGGGGCCGTCGGGGTCCTTGCGCGACTCCTGGAACCACGGGTGCTGGTCGCTGGTGTGGTTCATGACGAAGTCGATGATCACGCGCATGCCGCGCTGGTGGGCGGCGTCGACGAACTCCACGAAGTCGGCCAGGTCACCGAACTCCGGGAGTACGGCGGTGTAGTCGGAGACGTCGTAGCCGCCGTCGCGCAGGGGCGACTTGAAGAACGGCGGCAGCCACAGGCAGTCGACGCCGAGCCACTGGAGGTAGTCGAGTTTCGAGGTCAGGCCCTTCAGGTCACCGACGCCGTCGCCGTCGCTGTCCTGGAACGAGCGGACGAGCACCTCGTAGAAGACGGCGCGCTTGAACCACTCCGGGTCCCGGTCCCTGACGGGGGTGTCCTCGAAGGTGTCCGGCACGGGTTCGTTCACGGTCATGACGTTCCTGCCCCTCCGTTCCCTTGCGCGGCGGGCGGCGACAGGACGTGGAAGACGTGCGCGGGAGCCCGCCCCGGCTCGAGACGCACGTAGTTGTTCCTGCTCCAGTGGTAGGTCTCGCCGGTGAGCTCGTCGCGTACCGGCACCGACTCGTGCCAGTCCAGGCCGAGTTGGGGCATGTCCAGCGAGACCGTGGCCTCCTGGGTGTGGTGGGGGTCGAGGTTGGCGACCACCAGGAGGACATCGGACCCGGTGCGCTTGCTGTACGCGAGGAGCGCGTCGTTGTCGGTGTGGTGGAAGCGGAGGTTCCTGAGCCGGTGCAGCGCGGGGTGTTCCCGGCGGATGGTGTTGAGCCTGGTGAGCAGCGGGGTGATGGTGCGTCCCTCGCGTTCGGCGGCCTCCCAGTCGCGGTGCCTGAGCTGGTACTTCTCCGAGTCGAGGTACTCCTCGCTGCCTTCCCTGAGCGGGGTGTTCTCGCACAGTTCGTAGCCGGAGTAGATGCCCCAGGCCGGCGACAGCGTGGCGGCGAGGACGGCGCGGACCTCGAAGGCGGGGCGGCCGCCGTGCTGGAGGTAGGCGTGCAGGATGTCGGGGGTGTTGGCGAAGAAGTTCGGCCGCATGTACGAGGCGGCCTCGCCCGACAGCTCCGTGAGGTACTCGGTCAGCTCTTCCTTGGTGTTGCGCCAGGTGAAGTACGTGTAGGACTGCTGGAAGCCGATCTGGGCCAGGGTGTGCATCATCGCCGGGCGGGTGAACGCCTCCGCCAGGAAGATCACATCGGGGTCGGTGCGGTTGATGTCCGCGATGACCCGCTCCCAGAAGACGACCGGCTTGGTGTGCGGGTTGTCCACCCGGAAGATCCGCACCCCGCAGTCCATCCAGTGCCGCAGCACCCGGCAGGTCTCGGCGATCAGGCCGTCCATGTCGGCGTCGAAGGCGATGGGGTAGATGTCCTGGTACTTCTTCGGCGGGTTCTCCGCGTAGGCGATGGTGCCGTCAGGGCGGTGGTGGAACCACTCGGGGTGTTTTTGCACCCAGGGGTGGTCCGGGGAGCACTGCAGCGCGAAGTCCAGCGCGACTTCCATGCCCAGCTCCCGGGCCTGGGCCACGAACCAGACGAAGTCGTCCAGGGTGCCCAGATCGGGGTGGACGGCGTCGTGGCCGCCCTCCGGCGAGCCGATCGCCCAGGGCACGCCGACGTCGTCGGGGCCGGGGGAGAGGGTGTTGTTCCTGCCCTTGCGGAAGGTGGTGCCGATCGGGTGGATGGGGGGCAGGTAGACCACGTCGAAGCCCATCGCCGCGATCGCCGGCAGCCGTCGGGCGGCGGTGCGGAAGGTGCCGTGCGGTTGCTGCCGGGTGCCCTCCGAGCGCGGGAAGAACTCGTACCAGGAGCCGTACAGGGCCCGCTCCCGCTCGACGAGCAGGGGCAGCGGCTCGGAGGTGGTGACCAGGTCCCGCAGCGGATGCCGGGCCAGCACCCCGTCCACCTGAGGCGTCAGCGCCGCCGCCAGCCGCGCCACCGGGGGCAGCGAGTCGTCGCGCAGCGCCTTCGCCGCGTCGAGCAGCACGCCGCGGCCGGCTTCCCTGGGAACGCCGGCCGCCGCTCGCTCGTAGAGATCGGCGCCCTCTTCGAGGACCAGACCGGGGTCGATGCCGGCCGGTACCTTTATGCCCGCCGTGTGGCGCCAGGTGGCCACCGGATCGCTCCAGGCCTCCACCCGGTACGTCCAGCGGCCGACGGCGTCCGCGGTGACCTCGGCGCCCCAGCGGTCGCTTCCCGGGGCCAGTTCACGCATCGGCGTCCACGGGCCGGGGCGGCCCTCGGGATCCTTCAGGACGACATTGGCGGCGACCACGTCGTGCCCCTCCCGGAACACGGTGGCGGTGACCTCGAACGTCTCTCCCACGACCGCCTTGGCCGGCCGGTTGCCGCACTCCACGGCCGGGCGGACGTCCCGTACCGGGATACGGCCGATGGCCCGGGTCCTACTCATGGTCCTCACCTCCACCGTGCTCGGAAGCCGGGCCCACGGGCCCGGTTCAGGGGACGAGATGTGCGGGGCGGCTACCGTCCCGCGGGGGAGCGCCGCTCCGCCGCCGGCGGTCTTCGCCAGACCGCGGCGGCCGGACGGGGCCGTTCGTTCTGGTCCTGCAGACAGGTGACCGGCTGTTCCTGGAGACAGGTGACCTGCTGTTCCTCCAGATAGGTGACCTGGTTCGTGCGCAGGTACCGCTCGGCCGCGTCCGCCGCCTCCCGAGCGCAGCGCTTGCCCATCAGCACGCAGAGCGTGTAGCCGGAGTCCTCGAAGGTGGCCCGCACCGTGCGGTCGTTCGGTGCCGCGAGCATCACGCGTTCCCAGGCCCGGTAACGCCGCAACTGCCGGGCGACTTCGGCTTTGGCGGGTAGCAGCATGGCGCCGATCACCTTTCGGGCTCGAGGGGCACGGTCTCCCGACGGTCGGACGGCGGCCGCTGCCCACAGCGGCACGGACCCGTAACGGCGATCGAGTTCTTCACACATGGTGCACGTGTGACAACGCAGCGTCTTGTTGGATCTTCAACCAATGGCGGCTCGACTGAGCCGTTGAGGTCATCCGGGAGTGCTCACTTGGGTGGTCGAGCGGCTCAACTGTGCGCTCGTGTTGCACGAACGGGCTAGCACCCTCAGGCTGAGGGTGACTCAGAAGCGATACACGCTCACGTTCCGTGTTCGGGGCTCGTCCCGCAGGACCGCGGGAGCGAGGAGGAGCTGAGCTTCGCGGTGAGGAGCCGACCGATGAAGACCGCAGTGCCCTGCTACTACCACCTCGACGTGGAAGTCAGCCCGGAACGGGTGGGACAGGTCAGCCGCATTCTGGCCGCTCACCTGAAGTTCTGGGACCTGGACAACCTGGTCCAGCCCGTCTGCGGCGGTGCCGAGATGCTGCTCAAGGCCATAGACGAACACGCCACGGACAAGAACACGTCGATCGAGATGTGGTGGAACGGCCAGCACCTGATCACCGCCATCGGGGACAACGACCGCGCCCTGCGCCCGGACCAGGAACTGCGTGGCTGCCTGGAGCACCTCGCGGCGATGAGCGACGGCTGGGGCTGCTGCGCCACCGAGACCGGCAGCAAGGTCATCTGGTTCTCCCAGCGCGCCCGCGCCGGCGAACGCGTCCCGCTGGTGCCGACCGCGCCCGCCCCGCACCTGCGCGAGGGTCTCGACGTGCCCCGCGAGGTGCGGATCGCCCAGCTGGCCGGTCCGGCCAGTACCGCGGACGAGGTCCTGGAGGACGCCCGGTGACCCGGCGGCAGACCCGGAAAGGGGCGTCCGCGTGGAGCGGACGCCCCTACCCGCTGGGCGCGGAGTACGACGGGGAGGGCACGAACTTCGCCCTCTTCAGCGAGGTGGCCGAACGTGTCGAGCTGGTCCTCGTCGACGAGGACGGCACCCACACCCAGGTGCCGCTGACCGAAGTCGACGGCTTCGTCTGGCACGGCTACCTCCCCGGCGTCGGCCCCGGCCAGCGCTACGGCTACCGCGTGCACGGGCCGTGGGCCCCGGCCGCCGGCCACCGCTGCAACCCGGCGAAGCTGCTCCTCGACCCCTACGCACGCGCGGTCGACGGGCAGATCGACAACCACCCCTCGCTCTACGAACGGAACCCGGACGGTCCCGACCCGGCCGACAGCGCCGGGCACACCATGCTCGGTGTGGTGACCGACCCGGCCTTCGACTGGGGCGACGACACCCGGCCCTGCCGGCCCTACGCCGACACGGTGATCTACGAGGCACACGTCAAGGGCCTGACCCGCACCCACCCCGACGTCCCCGCCGAACTCCGCGGCACCTACGCCGGACTCGCGCACCCGGCGGCCGTCGAGCACCTCACCTCGCTGGGCATCACCGCGGTGGAGCTGATGCCGGTGCACCAGTTCGTCCACGACGGCGTGCTGCACGACCGCGGCCTGGCCAACTACTGGGGCTACAACACGATCGGCTTCTTCGCGCCGCACAACGGCTACGCCGCCCACGGCACCCGCGGCCAGCAGGTCGCCGAGTTCAAGTCGATGGTGAAGACCCTGCACGCGGCCGGGCTCGAGGTGATCCTCGACGTGGTCTACAACCACACCGCCGAGGGCAACGAGAAGGGCCCCACGCTGTCCTTCCGCGGCATCGACAACTCCTCGTACTACCGCCTGGTCGACGGCGACTGGGAGCATTACTACGACACCACCGGCACCGGCAACAGCCTGCTGATGCGCCACCCCTACGTGCTCCAGCTGATCATGGACTCGCTGCGGTACTGGGTCACCGAGATGCACATCGACGGCTTCCGCTTCGACCTCGCGGCCACCCTGGCCAGGCAGTTCCACGAGGTGGACCGGCTGTCGGCGTTCTTCGACCTCATCCAGCAGGACCCGGTGATCAGCCGCGTGAAGCTGATCGCGGAGCCGTGGGACGTCGGTGAAGGCGGCTACCAGGTGGGCAACTTCCCGCCGCTGTGGTCGGAGTGGAACGGCATGTACCGCGACGCGGTGCGCGACTTCTGGCGCGGGGAGGACCACACGCTCGGCGAGTTCGCCTCCCGGCTGACCGGCTCCTCGGACCTGTACCAGCACAGCAGGCGCCGCCCCCGGGCCAGCGTCAACTTCGTCACCGCGCACGACGGCTTCACGCTGCGCGACCTCGTCTCCTACAACGACAAGCACAACGACGCCAACGGCGAGGACAACCAGGACGGCGAGAGCACCAACCGGTCCTGGAACTGCGGCGCCGAGGGCGCGACCCGGGACCCGGCCGTGCTGGAGCTGCGCGCCCGCCAGCAGCGCAACTTCCTCGCCACGCTGCTGCTCTCCCAGGGCATCCCGATGCTCTGCCACGGCGACGAACTGGGGCGCACCCAGCGAGGCAACAACAACGCCTACTGCCAGGACAACGAGATCTCCTGGATCGACTGGCGGCTCACCGAGGAACAGCGCGACCTGCTGGAGTTCACCCGGTACGTCATCCGGCTGCGCACCGGTCACCCCGTGCTCCGCCGGCGCCGTTTCTTCCTCGGCGAGACCCTGACCCGTGCGGACCAGCCGCTGCCCGACCTGGTGTGGCTGGCGCCGGACGCCCAGGAGATGACCGACGAGGACTGGCAGCGCGGCGACGCGCACTGCGTCGGCGTCTTCCTCAACGGCGACGCCATCGCCGAGCCCGACCCGCGCGGCCGCCCCGTGGTCGACGACTCGTTCCTCCTGCTGTTCAACAGCCACTGGGAGCCGGTCGCCTTCCGCCTCCCGGACGCCACCTACGGCGAACGCTGGACGGCCCTGATCGACACCGCCGAGCCGGAGGGCACCCCCGACGAATCGGAACACAAGGCGGGCACGGCCCTGACGGTCGGGCCCCGCACCATGGTCCTGCTGTCCCGCCCGTCCCGACGCGCCCGCGACGAGGCGGAGTAACAGCGGCAACCGACCCGGTACGCACGCCGACGCATGAGTCACCGTCCTGGTGGGCGAGTCGCCGTTCCCGGCGGGCGCGTCACTGTTCCTGGTCGGGGAGTCGCCGTTCCTGGCGGGCGGTCACCGGCGGGCGTGTCACCGCTCCCGGTGGGCGCGTCACCGTCCCAGGCGGCCCGTCACCGTCCCCGGTGGGCGAGTCACCGTCCCCGGCGGCCCGTCACCGTCCCCGGCGGGTCGCCGTTCGCGGTGGGCGGTCACGGCGGGCCGTCACCGCTCCCGGCGGGCGCGTCACCGCGTTCCTGGTGGGCGAGTCACCCTTCGCGGTGGGCGGGCGGTCACGGCGGGCCGTCACCGTTCCTGGTGGGCGAGTCGCCGTCCCCGGCGGCCCGTCACCGTCCCCGGTGGGGGAGTCGCCGTTCCGGCGGGCGGTCACGGCGGGCCGTCACTGCTCCCGGTGGGCGAGCCGCCGTCCAGCGCGCGCGTCACCATCCCCGGCGGGCGAGTCACCGTTCCCGGCGGCTCGTCACTGCTCCCGGTGGGCGAGCCGCCGTCCCGGCGCGCGCGTCACCGCTCCCGGCGGGCCGTCACCGTTCCCGGCGGCTCGTCACCGTGAACTGTGCGCCGTCGTGGTCGCGCAGCACCGCCTCGTCGCTGCCCTTGGACAGCACGCTGCCGCCGTGCAGTTCCGCGGCCCGGGTGCAGGCCTCGACGTCGTCGACGGTGAAGTGGACCTGCCAGTGCGGCCGGATCGTCGGGTCGGGGGCCGCTTCCAGCGCTCCCGACTCGATGCGCGCCACCACGTCGCCGCGGCTGCGCAGGACGACCTCCCCGCCCTCGTAGTGGACCTCGCAGCAGCCGGGGCTCTCCGACGCCCAGTCGAGGACCTCGCCGTAGAAGATGGCGGCGTCGAAGGCGTCACGCGTGTGCAGCGTGATGAAGGCCGGCTGCGCGTTGCGCCAGGTCTCCCAGTCGGTGAACAGGTCGCCCTCCCAGATCCCGAAGGTCGCCCCGTCCCGGTCGGCCAGCAGCGCCGCCCGCCCCGGCGGCAGCGAGATCGGCCCGACCGCGACCGTGCCCATGCGCTCCTGCACCCGCGCCACCGCGTCGTCCGCGCTCCGCACGGCGAAGTACGGCGTCCACGCCACCGCCATCTGCCACATGGTGGCCACCCCCGCGATCCCGGCCACCGGCGAGCCGTCCGCCAGCGCGATCCGGAACCGGTCGCCGAGCTTGGCCGGCCGCCATTGCCAGCCCAGCACGGCGCCGTAGAACTCCTCGGTCGCCTTGACGTCCCTGCTGGTCAGACTCACCCAACAGGGTGCGCCGAATACGGAGTGTGATGAGACGACGTCCTTTGTGCCGGAGGGGATGGGGGTGTCGTGGTTCATGGCAGTCGCGTCCTGATCTCGTCGGCCTGGCAGCCACCGGAGGAATGACACCAGTGTCCAACCGGAACCGCTGTGGGCGCCTGCCGAGTACCCCGGCGACGGCAGCGAAACGGAGTGGTGGACCGGCCTGGACCGCCCCGGTGGCACCGGGCGGGCCGAGTGACGACGATGGAGGCGTCGGACACTGCGTCAAGGCACTCAAGCACTCCACGAGGCCATGGGGACAGCGGCGCACCGGACCCGGAGGTGACCATGCCCACGGACGGGGGCTCGGAGCGGATCTTCGAGTTGCAGGAAGAGGTCCGGCAGCTGAAGGAGGCGGTCGTCTCTCACGCGGTCGTGGACCAGGCGATCGGGATGGTCGTCGTGCTCGGCCGGATCTCGCCGGACCAGGGCTGGGCCGTGCTCAAGGAGGTCTCCCAGCACACCAACATCAAGCTGCGCAACGTCGCCGAAATGATCCTCGTCTGGGGACGCACCGGTGCCATGCCCCGGGAGATAAGGGCCGAGCTGGAGGACGCCCTCGACCGCGCCGGACCGACCCAGATCCCCGAAGCGCCGCCGGAGCAGTGATCTGCCCGGCGGCGCCGCCCTGGGGTTGTGGGTTCACCTGGCCTCGGTCAGCAGCTCCTCACGCAGATGGGCGAAGCAGCTGCTGAGCAGCCGGGAGACGTGCATCTGCGAGATCCCGAGCTGGTCCGCGATGCGGCTCTGCGTCATGCCCTTGAAGAACCGCAGGTAGAGGATGATCCGCTCGCGTTCCGGCAGCGCCTCCAGGCAGGGCTTGACGGCCACGCGGTTGACCACGGTGTCGAAGGCCGGGTCCGGCCCGCCGATCGCGTCCCCGAGGGCGTAGCCGTCCGTGCCGGGCATCTCCGCCTCCAGCGACAGGGCGGAGAAGCACTCCAGGGCCTCCATGCCGGTGCGCACCTCGCCCTCGGTGAGGTGGGCGTACTCGGCGATCTCGGCGATCGTGGGGGAGCGGCCGGAGGTGGTCTGCGACAGCTCCTTCGCGGCGTGCCGCACCCGGTTGCGCAGGTCCTGGACCCGGCGGGGGACGTGCAGCGTCCACATGTGGTCGCGGAAGTGGCGTTTGATCTCGCCGGTGACCGTCGGCACGGCGTAGGCCTCGAAGGCGTTGCCGCGCGCCGGGTCGTAGTGGTCGACGGCCTTGACGAGACCGAGGGCCGCCACCTGGTAGAGGTCCTCCAGGGCCTCGCCACGGCCCCGGAAGCGGACGGCGATCCGCTCGGCCATGGGCAGCCAGGCCTCGACCAGTTCGTCGCGCAGGGCCTTGCGCTCGGGCCCCTCGGGCAGCCGCGCGAGACGTTCGAACGCCTCGGCGGTGTCGGGGGCGTCGTCGTGGGGGTGCGTTCTGGTGCTGCCGGCGATACGCATGGTGCGCACCTCCCTGAGCAGGTGCCGAAAGGACAGACACCGTGGGAAGCGCGGACTCGAACCTCACGGAGGGCACCGCGGGCCCGGGCGGCTCCCACGGACGTGCCTCCTGTCCGAAGCACTTCATCGCCCATTCCCGGGCGGGGAGACTACGAAACATTTCAGACAATACGCTCATTTGTGACCCCAGGCGTCCCGGAGAGCGGCTGCCGTTTCGAGTAGATCTCTTGACCCCGCCTCGGAGCATTTATCTCTTTAGCAGAGCTGATCTCGCCGCATGGAGCCGGAGACCTTTCCCCGAAGAGCTGGCCGACGCGCTCGTCGGGGTCCAGAGGCTGATGCGGCGTCGCCTGCGCCGTGAGATGCCCGACCCCCGGCTGCGCGGCGCCGAGGTGGAGTTGCTGCGCCTGGTCGTGACGCGACCCGGCATCGGCGTCTCCGACGCGGCCAAGGACCTCGGGCTGGCGGCCAACTCGGTGTCGACCCTGGTCAACCAGCTCGTAGGGGCGGGCTATCTGGTCCGCGAGACCGACCCGGCCGACCGGCGGGCCGCCCGGCTGCTGCCCACGCCCGCCGCCGGGACACGGCTGCGCGAGTGGCGCCGCCGCCGCGCCGATCTCGTACGACGCCATGTGTCGCGGCTCGACGAGGCGGACCGCCAGGCACTGCACGCGGCGATCCCGGCCTGCGCAAGCTGGCCGGCACCCTGCACGAGGAGGCCGAGGATACATGACCCCGGACACCGACCGACCACAGGCCGACGCCGTCGCCTGCGCCGGGCTCGTCCACGCCTTCGGCGAGACCCGGGCCGTGGACGGGCCCTGCTCGGCGTGGCACTGACCTGGAACCCGCTCAAGCTGCTCGCCGTCGCCGCGATCGTCGTCCTCGGCTCGGCCTTCTTCTCCTGCCTGTCGATGACCATCGCCGGCATCGTCCTCAGCCGCGACCGCCTCATGGGCATCGGACAGGCGATCACCATGCCGCTGTTCTTCGGCTCCAGCGCCCTGTACCCGGTCTCCGTGATGCCGGGCTGGCTCCAGGCGGTCAGCAAGGCCACCCCGCTCAGCTACGAGGTGGACGCCCTGCGCGGGCTCCTGCTCGGCACGCCCCACCACCTGGCCTCCGACTTCGCGGTGCTGTTGGTGGCCGCCGCCCTCGGCGTCACCGCGGCCTCGGCCCTGCTGGGCCGTCTGGCCCGTTGATCTTCACTCGTGGAAGTGATGTGCGGCACGCCGGGGCAAGCGCTTTCGCGAACTGTTCCCGGATAACCGCTGGGCACGGCTTGATCACCGATCAAAAGGGATGAACTGCCTGGCCACAGCGCATTCTGCTCATTTGACAGTGCGCTGAGACCACAGATAGGAAGCAGCTTCCAGAGGTCGAGAGGTGCAGAGTGTACGAGCCGAACGTGGTCGGGGACTGGCAGGAGTACGACGAGCATGCCGGTCTGCGCGTCCGCGTCCACCGTCTGGAACTGGCCGAGCCGCCCCGCGGCCGCGACGACGCCGCGGAGGGGCTGACGTACTTCAGCCTCCGCGTGACCGTCGAGAACCGCGGCAGCCGGCATCTCGGCATCCACCTCGAGGACGGCCAGATCGATGTGCGGATCGGGCCGGAGGGGGAGAGTGCCTTCCTCGACTGGCGCAACTCGCAGTTCATCGAGGGCTTCGACGTCTACCCGCTGCGCCGGGCCACCGCCGTGCTGTACGCGGCCGGCGCCGAGGCGTCCCTGAGCCTCGTGGACGTCCAGGTCCAGCTGCGCGTCGAGGAGGAGTGGGCCGACCGCCGGCTGTGGTCGGGCGGCATCGGCGCGCACGCGGGGGCCCAGCAGGGCGCGGTGCGCGACAGCCTCGCCCACCAGGTGAGCGTCTTCCTCCAGGATCAGGCGGGGGAAGGCACCGCCTGATCCCGCGTCAGGGCGCCCGGCCGGTCAGTGCGGGATGCCGTCGATGATCTCGCGGGCACCCTGGCGCAGCAGCGCCACGGCCACCGACGTGCCGAGCGTGGCCGGGTCGAGCCGGCCCGCCCACTCGTGGGCGTTCAGCCGGGTCTTGCCGTCCGGGGTGAACACACAGGCCCGGAGGGACAGTTCACCGCTGCGGTCCACCTGCGCGAACCCGGCGATCGGGCTGTTGCAGTGCCCCTGGAGCACGTGCAGGAACATGCGCTCGGCGGTGGTCTCCCGGTGGGTGTCCGGGTCGCCGAGACCGCTCACCGCGTCGATCAGGTCGGCGTCGTCCTCACGGCATTGCAGCGCCAGCACGCCCGCGCCGATGGGCGGCATCATCGTCTCGGTGGAGAGGATCTCGCTGATCACGTCCTGCCGGCCGATGCGCTCCAGGCCGGAGACCGCGAGCAGCAGCGCGTCGGCCTCTCCGGCGGCCAGCTTCGCCAGGCGCCGGTTGGCGTTGCCCCGGAACGGCACGCACTCCAGATGCGGATGGGTGGCGGCCAGTTGGGCGACCCGGCGGACCGAGGAGGTGCCGATCCGGGTCCCGGCCGGCAGCTCGTCCAGGGTGAGGCCGCCCGGGTGGATGAGGGCGTCCCGGACGTCGTCCCGCTTGAGGAACGCGGCGAACACCGTCCCCGCCGGCAGCGGCCGGTCGGCGGGCACGTCCTTCACGCAGTGCACGGCGAGATCGGCCTCACCGGCCAGCAGCGCCGCGTCGACCTCCTTGGTGAACGCGCCCTTGCCCTCGACCTTGGACAGGTCGCCCATCCACTTGTCGCCGGTGGTCTTCACCGGGACGACCTCGGTGCGCACTCCGGGATGGGCGGCGGCCAGCTCGCCCCGGACTCGCTCCACCTGGGCGAGCGCCATGGGGGAGTCGCGGGAGACGATGCGGATCAGTTCGGGGACGGACATGCGGACACGATAGTCCCTCCCCGGGGCCCGTCCGTGCCGTTCCTCCCCCGACCACCCGTCGGCGTACGTCAGTTCGGGACGAGGGGCTCGCTGAGTTCGACCGCGCGCAGGGCCGCGGCCAAGGCCCGTTCGTCGCCGACGTCGAGGGCGGTGTCGGTGAGCTTGATGACGTGTTCGTCGCCGTGGGCGAGGGCTTGTTCCAGCACCTCCTGCGGGCTGCAGCCGGGTGCGGGGACGTGGGCGACGGGCCCGGCGGGGGCGTACATGGCGGTGACCGCGGCGGACGCGGTCCACGCCGCGTGCAGGCTCGGTGCCCACAGCTCGCGGGGCAGGGAACCGAGGGCGCGCAGCACGGCGTTGGGCGCCGTCGCCGCGTGCACCAGCATGGTCTCCTCCCCGTGGCCGTGGGTGGCGTACCGATGGGTCGCGGCCCGGACCAGCTCGGTCAGGCGTGCCCGTGCCGTGTCCGGGTCGGTCACGTCGCCCGCCCACAGGGGCAACCGCCGTACGGCCGCCAGCCGGTCGGGAAATCCGCCTCGGGGATCGGCGATCGGCGGCACGGCGTCCAGGGACCGCGCCGCACTCGGCGCGGCGGGCAGCTCGGTGATGCCGGACACGGGGCGGTGCCGGGCGGCCCAGTAGCCCAGCCCGTGGGCGAGTTCGGCGAGCCGTGGGGCGCTCTCGCCGGCTTCCAGGGCCCGTACGGCGTGGCCGACGCGGATGACGGGGTGCGTGGAGCCGCCGTACAGCCCGGGCAGCAGCCGTGGCCACCATGTCGCGAGGACGTCCCGCCACGGCTGTTCGGCGAGTGCCCGGCCGACATACCCGATCCAGTCGGCGGCCCGGCGTGGATCTCCCAGCGCCTCACGCCAGTTGGCGTCGGTCACGGGTGCGACGGGCGTGGGGAAGTCCTCCAGCTTGGGCCGGTACAGATCCAGCCAGCGGTGCACGGCACCCGCCTGCCCGTGCGCGGCGAGCGCCTCCACGACCATGGGGGCGTGGTTGGTGAGCCGGCCGAGCCGCTCCGGCCCCGAGGCGTGGAGCCGTTGGAGGGCTTCTTCGAGTGTCCCTGTCGTGTCGTGCGCGTCCATGAGGGGACGCTATGCGGCCGCCCCGCGCCGACGGATCGGACGCGGGGCGGAGACCGGACCCTGCCGGGGACCTAAGCCCTCGGCAGGAGTGAGCCAGGATCAGGCGTAGGGATCGAAGGCGATGCCGGAGGGCTTCGCCGACGCGAGGTGGTTCGCGAAGTTGCCGTCCTTCAGGCCGAAGTTGGCGCTGCCGAAGTCGTAGGACGTGAGCTTGTCGCGCACTCCGGCGGGGTAGCCGTTCCAGCCGACCAGCGGCGGGTACTGCCAGGTGCGCTTGTGGTTCTCCGGCGGCTCGTCGTTCGAGTTGGCGAGACGGAAGCAGTGGGTGCTCACGCCGTCCTTGTGGTAGACGATCTTCGGGTGCGTGCCGTCGAAGCGGACCTGCGACGCCGCGTGCACGCTGAACGAACCGTGGGCGGACGCCGACACGTACTTGACCTGGTTGTCCTGTACGAACACCGCGACGTGCTCGAAGTCGTGCCGGTGGCCGCCGATGCCGCTGCCGGCCACCGCCTGGTCCTTCTCGAAGTAGAGGGCGTACAGGATGGCGCACCAGCCGTTGTTGCACTTGTAACGCGAGTAGCCGTTGGTGTTGTCCAGGTCCGAGGCGTCGCGGCAGTCGCCGTTGAGGGCGCCGGTCGGGTTGAGCCCGCCGTTGACGGTGCCGTCCGCGCCGACGGCGGGAGTGGAGTAACAGCCGTCGGTGTCGTAGTCGTAGGCGGGCTGGAACGTCTGCTCCAGCGACTCGGCGTTGGCGGGCAGCGCCCGCGGCGGGGCGGCGAAGGCCGTGGCGGGGAAGGCGAGGACGAGGGCGGTGGCACCGGCCAGTCCGGTGAGCCATCTCCTGCGGGGTGCGAACGGGCGTGACGACACTGCGTCCTCCTCTTGGGCGCAGCCCAACGGCTGTGGGGGGAAAGGGAGGTTCAGCTTCCTGGCTGAACGCGTCCATGCCAAGAGGGAGGAGTGATCTCAGAGGTGAATCGCGGTCCAACAACCGGCGTCGGGCGCCGTTTCAGACCGTGTCGTCCGGGATGTCGGCCGCCGCCTCCTCGGGCGCGAGATCCGGCCGGAGCCGCAGCCAGGACGGCTGCCGCAGCAGGCCCTCCCGGGTGCGGGTGCTGTAGCGGACCTCGCCGACCAGCCGGGGGACGACCCAGTGCGCACCCGGGGCGCGCGGGGCGGGGTCGAAGGGGCAGACGTCGGTCGCGGCGGCCCGCAGCAGCCCTGCGAGTTCCGTCCGCTCGGCCTCGCTCCAGCCCGTGCCCACACTCCCGACGTAGCGCAGCCGCCCCGCGGCACGCTGCCCCACCAGCACCGCTCCGGGCAGGCCGGTGAGCCGTCCCTTGCCGGGCTGCCAGCCGCCGACCAGGACGTCCTCGGTGCGCATGTTGCGGATCTTGATCCAGGCCCGGGAGCGCACCCCCGGTTCGTACACCGAGTCCAGCCGCTTGCACACCAGGCCCTCCAGTCCGTGCTCGCGCGTGGCGGCCAGGGCCTCGGCGCCGTGGCCGACGATCGCGGCCGGGGTCGACCAGGAGGGCCCGGCGAGGCCGAGGTCCTCCAGCGCCGCGCGGCGTCGTGCGTAGGGGAGCCGGGTCAGTGACCGGCCCTCCAGATGCATCAGGTCGAACAGCACGAGATGGACCGGCACCTCCGCCGCCCGCCGGGCCGCCCTCGCGGGCGCGTGCGCCAGGCCCATGCGCGACTGGAGCAACTGGAAGCTCGCCCGGCCCTGTTCGTCCAGGACCAGGACCTCCCCGTCCAGCACGGCCGGCACGGGCCCCAAGGCGGCGCCCAGCGGCCGCAGTTCGGGATACGCGGCCGTGATGTCCTCCCCGGACCGGGCGCGCAGCAGCACGCTGCCGTCCCCGGGGAGGTAGACCACCACGCGCTGGCCGTCCTGCTTGGTCTCATAGGCCCAGCGCGCGTCCTGCGCGGCGGGCGGCAGGGTGCCGGGCGTGGCGAGCATGGGCGGGATCAGGGGCAGGTCCACGGGTGAGTTGTGGACGTCCCGGGGTCCGGTCACGCGCGTTCCGCGGGTCTTTCCCCTGAACGGCGTCGATCCGGGCGCCGGTCTCACCGGCGCACCGCGGCGGGCGGGTGCCCGGACTGACTCCCGGCGCTATATTGCTTGAGTTAGGCAACGAGATGGTAAAGTGGCTCGTATGTCCACACCACCGCTCCCCGACGTCCCCTCCCCGGAAGTCATCGAGATCGAGCGTGCGCTCACCCGCATCACCTACCTGAGCACGCGCGCCCGCCAGCACGACCGGCTGATGGCCCTCGCGGGAGTGCCGCTCGACCGTGCCGCCGTCGCGCTGCTGCGGCAGGTCGCCGACTCGGAGCCGCTGCGGCCGGGGGAGCTCGCCGCCCGGCTGGGAGTGGAGGCCTCGCACGTCACGCGGACGGTGCAGCAGTTGCAGAAGTCGGGCTACGTCACCCGCGTCCCCGACCCCGACGACCGGCGCGCCCAGCGCATCGAGCTCACCGACGCCGGCCGGCAGGCCATCACCAAGATCCGCGAGGTCGGCGTCCGCGGCATGCAGATGGCCCTGGCCGACTGGTCCCCCGAGGAGCTGCGGCAGCTCGCCACGCTCTTCCACCGCATGGTCGACGACTTCCTCGCCCACTCCGTCGACGAGATGCCCGAGCCCCAGTCCGCCCCGGCGGGCCGGGCCTGATCCCCCCGGTCACCGTGCGGCCGGGTCACGCGGATCCGCCCGCTCGGCGACAGCGGGGCCCGGCGGTCCGGGCTCGCGCAGCCGGCACAGCAGCAGCCGGCCCACCGCGGGCAGGCCGATGAGCGGCAGCAGGGCCGTCCGCAGGGACGTCGCGTCGGCCAGCGCCCCGAGCAGGGGCGCGGCGAGGCCGCCGACGCTCACCGTCAGCCCCAGCGTGACCCCGCTCGCGGTGCCCACCTGCCGGGGCAGACAGTCCTGGCCCAGCGTGATGTGCAGCGAGAACGGCACATACAGGCCCGCCGACGTCAACGCGACGAACAGGTACACCGGCGGTCCGGGCACCAGGACCAGACCGGCCACGGCGAGCACCGTCAGGGCGTACGACCGGCGCACCACCGCCAGCCGCCCGTGCCGCTCGGCCAGCCGCCCCCCGGCCAGCGTGCCCACCGCACCACCGGCGTAGAGCACGAACAAAGCCGCCGTACCGGCCGCCTCACCGCCACCCGTCCGCTCCCGCACGTACAGCGAGACGAACGCGCTCAGGCCGACGAACACGACCGAGCGGCAGACCACGGCCCCGGACAGCCGCAGAAAGGACACCCAGTCGTCCCGGCCCACGGCGACGGACGCACCGGCCCCCGCCGCCCCGGACGCGGCCGCGCGCACCGCCGCCGCACACAGCGCCGCTCCCGCCACCGCCGGGACGGCCAGCAGGGGAGAGGCACGCAGCCCGCCCGTCGCCACCACGGCGAAGACCAGCAGCGGTGCCAGGGCGAAACCGGCGTTGCCGCCGAAGGAGAACCAGCCCATCGCCGAGTGCCGGCCGCGCGCGACGGCCCGCGCCACCCGGGCGGCCTCCGGATGGTAGGCGGCCACCCCGACCCCCGACACGGCGACCACCGCCAGCGTCGACGTGTACGAGCCGGTCACGCCGCTCAGGGCGACGCCCGCCCCGGCCGTCAGCGCGCTGAGCGGCAGCAGCCACGGCATCGCCCACCGGTCGGTGAGCACCCCGAACAGCGGCTGCACCAGCGACGAGAGCAAGGAGGCGGCCAGCACGACGCCGGAGGCGGCGGCGTAGGAGTAGGCGCGCTCGGCGACGAAGTACGGCACCAGAGCGGCCACGGCGCCCTGGTACACGTCCACGCAGGCGTGTCCCAGGGACAGCAGAGCGACGGGCCGGTTGCGGCGGGAAGCGGTCACCCGGCGATCGTCGCCGCCGGGGCGGCCGGCCCGCTTCCGATAATCTGCCGGACTGTGCCGAACATCCGCCACGCCCCCACGGCGCCGACCCGGGCGCAGCGGCTGACCGCGGGCGACCGCATCGACGCGCACCGGCACGACGACCACCAGCTCGTCTACGCCGGCTCCGGCGTCGTCGCCGTCACCACCGACGCCGGCACCTGGTTCGCGCCCGGTACCCGCGCCATCTGGGTCCCCGCCGGCACCGTGCACGCCCACCGCGCCCACGGCCGGCTCGACCTGCACCTGGTCGGCCTGCCCGCCGATGACAATCCCCTCGGCCTGCACCACCCGGCCGTCGTGGCCGTCGGCCCGCTGCTGCGCGAGCTGATCCTCGCCTACACCCGCGACCCCGGCGACGGCAGCCCCGAGCGCCGCAGGCTGCGCGCCGTCCTCCGCGACCAGCTGCGGCACTCGCCTCAGCAGCCGCTGCGCCTGCCCACGCCCGCCGACCCGCGCCTGGCCGCCGTCTGCGCGCTCGTCCACGCCGACCCGGCCGACGCGCGCACCCTCGCCGCCCTCGGCGCCGCGACCGGGGTGGGGGAGCGCACCCTCAGCCGGCTCTTCCGCGGCGAGTTCGGCATGACGTTCCCGCAGTGGCGCACCCAGTCGCGGCTCTACCACGCCCTGCGGATGCTGGCCGACGGCCTGCCCGTCACGACCGTCGCCCACCGCTGCGGCTGGTCCTCCGCCAGCGCCTTCATCGACGTCTTCCGCCGCTCGTTCGGCTACACCCCGGGCACGCACAACCGCCGCGGCTGACCCGTCGAAGCCCCCGCCCGAGCCATCCCTTTACCGTCCAGTAATATCGCGCGGCAGGCCATCAGAGGAGAAAACCGTGTCCCGGTCCGAACGCTCGCCCCTGCTGCTCGCCGGCCTGCTGGCCGCCGCGGGCGTCGCCCACTTCGCCGCCCCCCGCCCATTCGACGCGACCATCCCGCGCGGCCTGCCGGGCACGCCCAGGACCTGGACCTACGCCAGCGGCGCCGCCGAGCTCGCGCTGGCCGCCGGCCTGACGCTGCCGCGTACCCGCAAGGCGGCCGCGCTGGCCACGGCGGCCTTCTTCGTCGGGGTCTTCCCCGCCAACGTGAAGATGGCGGCCGACTGGCGCCACCGCCCCGCCCCGCAGAAGGCCGCGGCCTTCGGGCGCCTGCCGCTCCAGGTGCCCCTCGTGCTCTGGGCCCGCGGCGTCGCACGGAACGCCGAGGGCCGGTCGTGACCGCGCGCGTGGAGGCCGGGGACAAGGTCGAGGACTTCTCCCTGCCCGACGAGACCGGCACCGTCCGCAGCCTGTCCGGACTGCTCGCCGAGGGGCCGGTCGTGCTGTTCTTCTACCCGGCCGCCCTGACCCCCGGCTGCACCGCACAGGCCTGCCACTTCCGCGATCTCGCCGCCGAGTTCGCCGCCGTCGGCGCACGCCCCGTCGGCATCAGCGGGGACACCGTCGAGCGCCAGCAGGAGTTCGCCGGACAGCACGCCCTCGGCATGCCCCTGCTGTCCGACGCCGACGGCACGGTCCGCGAGCGGTTCGGTGTGAAGCGCGGCTTCTCCCTGGCGCCGACCAAGCGCACCACGTTCGTCATAGCGCGGGACCACACCGTCCTCGACGTCGTACGCAGCGAGCTGCGCATGAACGCGCACGCCGACCGGGCGCTCGCCGCGCTGCGCGCGCACCGGGCCTGACACTGTCACGAATGCTCTGTCGCGGTTGATACAGGGCGGCAAAGGGACAATCCTGGATGATATGGAGGACGCCTCCGCTGCTGTGATCATCGACGCCCGCGGCACCGTGACGGGGTGGAGCGAGGGTGCCCGGCGACTGACCGGCTACCCGGCCGAGGAGGCCGTGGGCCGGTCCGTACGGGGACTGCTCGCCGAGGACGTACCGTCCGCGGCGGTGTCCGCGCGGTCGGGCACCGTCATGGTGCGGCACCACGACGGCTATCTGGTCGGCCTTCGCGTCAGAGCCTGCGCCGTGACCGGCCGGGACGGGGCACCGGACGGCTACGTGATCACCGCCGAGCCGCCCGGCAGCGCCGAGACGTCCCTGGCCGGACAGGCCTTCCAGCAGGCGTCCATATCGATGTCCGTGTTCGACACCGACCAGCGCTACCTGCGGCTCAACGACGCGGCCTGCCATGTGATGGGCGTACCGGAGGAGACCCTGCTGGGTCGGCACTTCCCGGAGACCGTCGAGGAGGCCGAGCACAGCCTCGGCTTCAACTGGCACCTCCGCCACGTCGTCGAGACCGGCCGCCCGCTGCGCTACGAGAGCTACACGGGTGCCCCGGCCCTGAACCGGGAGCACGCCTGGGTCACCGAGATGTGGCCGGTCCGCGACCCCTCCGGCGACCTCCTGGGCACCGCCCTGGCCGCCATCGACAGCACCGAGCAGTACTGGGCGCGGCAGCGGCTGGCCCTGCTGAACGAGGCCGCGGCGGCCATCGGCACCACCCTGGACGTGGTGCGCACGGCCGAGGAGCTGATCGAGGTCGTGGTGCCCCGGTTCGCCGACTTCGCCAGCGTGGACCTGTTCGACTGGGTCCTCGGCGCGGAGGAGTCGCCGACCGTGTCCACCGAGGAGATCGTGTTGCGCCGTGTCGCCCACGGATCCGTCAGCGAGGGCACCCCCGAAGCGGCCGTCCACCTGGGAGAAGTGGACGTCTACCCCGGGTTCTCGCCCATCGCGCGGGCGATGCTGGAGGGCCGGGCGATCGTCAGCCAGGCGGGGGAGCCGTCCTTCATGCGCTGGGTCGCGGAGCGCAACACACGCGCTCCTCAAGGCCGCCCCTACCGCCAGGGCGTCCACTCGATGATGGCGGTGCCGCTCCGGGCCCGCGGCACCACCCTCGGGGTCGCCGTGGCCGTGCGTATCCGGCAGGTGGACGACTACGCCGCCGACGACGCCGTGTTCGCCGAGGAACTCGCCAGCCGCGCCGCGGTCTGCGTCGACAACGCCCGCCGCTTCGCCCGCGAACGCACCACCGCACTGGCCCTCCAGCACAGCCTGCTGCCGAGGGGACTGCCCGGCCAGGCCGCCGTCCAGGTCGCCCACCGCTATCTGCCCTCCGGCTCGGCGGCCGGCATCGGCGGCGACTGGTTCGACGTGATCCCGCTGTCCGGCAGCCGGGTCGCGCTCGTCGTCGGTGACGTCGTGGGCCACGGCATCCCCTCCACGGCGACCATGGGCCGGCTGGTCACGGCCGTACGGACCCTCGCCGACGTGGACCTGCCACCGGACGAACTCCTCACCCACCTCGACGACCTGGTCACCCATCTCGCGTCGGACGACGACGGCGACGAGGTCGCCGAACTCGGCGCGACCTGCCTGTACGCCGTCTACGACCCCGTCACGCGCCGGCTGAACCTGGCCGCCGCCGGGCACCCCGCCCCCGCCCTGGTGCTGCCCGACGGGTCCGTGCGGCTGATCCCCATGAGCGCGGGGCCCCCGCTGGGCGTCGGGGGGCTGCCGTTCGAGGCGACGGAGCTCCAGCTGCCCGAGGGCTCCGTCGTCGCCCTCTACACCGACGGACTCGTCGAGGACCGCGACCGCGACGTCGACCACGCCACCGACGAGCTGTGCCGCGCGCTGACCGTGCCCGCCGAATCGCTCGACGCCCAGTGCGACATCGTGCTGAAGGCCGTACTGCCGGAGGAACCCAGCGACGACGTGGCCCTGCTGCTCGCACGCACCCGGGCGCTGGGCGCCGACCAGGTCGCCACCTGGGACGTGGACCCGGACCCCGCGCAGGTGGCAGCCACCCGCCAGGCCGCCACCGAACAGCTCACCGCGTGGGGGCTGGACGAGACGGCCTTCGTCACCGAACTCGTCGTCAGCGAATTGGTCACCAACGCCATCCGGTACGGCGCCACGCCCATCCAGCTCCGTCTGATCCGCGACCAGACCCTCATCTGTGAGGTGTCCGACGGCAGTTCGACCTCCCCGCACCTGCGGCGGGCCCACCAGGACGACGAAGGCGGACGCGGACTGCTGCTGGTGGCCCAGCTCACCCAGCGCTGGGGCAGCCGGCAGACCACCCGGGGCAAGACCATCTGGTGCGAACAGCCGCTCACGCCGCTGTTCTGACCCGACCGCTCACGCTCACGCGGCAGCGCGCCCCGACGGGCGTTCCCGCACCACGTCCCGCGGATCCTTGTCGTCCCGCAGCCCCAGGTACCGCGGGTGGCGCAGCATGCCGTCACGGGTCCACTCGGTGAACGCGATCTGCGCCACCAGCTCCGGCCGCACCCACCGCGCGCCCGCCTCCCGCACCGGCCCGTCGAACGGCGAGCCGGACTCCCGCAGCCCGTCGAGCCGCTCGCGCAGGTCGAGCAGCGTGCGCCGGCCGAAACCGGTGCCGACCTTGCCCGCGTACCTGAGCCGCCCGCCCTCGTAGTGGCCGAGCAGCAGCGCGCCCAGTCCCACGCGGCTCCCGGCCGGTTCGGTGAAACCGCCGACGACGAACTCCTGCCCCGAGGAGCACTTCAGCTTCAGCCAGCCCGCCGACCGGCGCGGCTCGTAGGCACCGTCGGCACGCTTGGCGATCAGACCTTCCCAGCCCCGGGCACAGACGTCCGCAAGCAACTCGGCACCGCCCGCGTTGCGATGCGGGGTCAGCCGGAGCGGGGAGCGGTACGCCAGCGCCCGGCGCAACAGCGACTTGCGGGCCCGCAGCGGCAGTTCCCTGGTGTCGGTCCCGTCCAGCCGGAGCAGGTCGAACACGTAGTAGGTCACGGCCACCCCGCTCGCCGCCACGTCCTGAGGCCGGGTCAGCACCATGCGCTGCTGGAGCCGCGCGAAGTCCGTGCGCCCGCCCGAGAAGGCGACGATCTCCCCGTCGAGCACGAAGTCGGCACACGACTGCGCCGCGAGCGCCTCCGCGATCTCCGGGTAGGTGTCGTTCAGCCGACGGCCCGACCGGGACAGCAGCGTCACCCGCTCGCCCTCCCGGACCGCCAGCACCCGGATCCCGTCCAGCTTCCGCTCGAACACCCACTCCTCGTCCGCGTCCGAGAAGTCCCGCCGGTCGCTCAGCGTGGCGAGCATCGGGCGAGCGGCCAGTTCCGCCCCCGGACGTGCCCGGCCCAGCAGCCGCCGCTGTCCGTCGGGCAGCGCGTCGAGGGGACCGGTCATCACCGGCTCACTCCCCGGCCGCGTCGGAGGCGACCTGGGCGAGGGTCCGCCCGGACATCGCCGAACGCGCCCGGCGCGGATCGGGAGCCCCGTGCGTACGGGCGCCTCCGGCCCGCTTCACCAGCAGCCAGGCCTCCTCGCCGGCACCGCCCTGACCACCGCGGAACCGGGTCAGGGCGTACTCGCCGCGCAGTTTCGCCCCGCTCAGCCGGAACGTGGCGTGCCCGCGCTCCAGTGACTCCGCGAAGTCGACGGGCCGCCCCTTGCGGTCGTGGCTCAGCGGCTCGTACGTGCCGTGGTCCCAGACGATCACCGTGCCGCCGCCGTACTCGCCGCCGGGGATCACGCCCTCGAACTCCTCGTACTCCAGCGGATGGTCCTCCGTGGGCACGGCCAGCCGCTTGTCCTTCGGGTCCGCCGAGGGGCCCTTGGGGATCGACCAGGACTTCAGGACGTCGTCCACCTGCAACCGGAAGTCGAAGTGCATCGTGCTCGCGTCATGGATCTGCACCACGAACCGGGGCCGGTCCCCGGCGGACTCCCCGCTGCCCCGGGGCTCCGCGGTCCGGTCGAAGTCGCGCTTGCCGCGGTAGTCCCGCAGCCGGTCCCGCTCAGCCACCTGCGGCTCCTTCCTGCCTCGCGGGCCCCGGGTACCCGTCAGAACTCCTCGTGCACCTCGGGGTCCCCGCCGACGCGCCGGTGCGTCCGGTCCGCGACGGCGGCCATCTCGTCCTCGCTCAGCTCGAAGCCGAACACGTCGAGGTTCTCGCGCTGCCGCTCGGGGTTCGCCGACTTCGGGATGGGCACCGCACCGAGCTGCGTGTGCCAGCGCAGCACGACCTGCCCGGGCGTCACCCCGTGCGCCCCGGCGATCCGCGCCACGGCGGGGTCCTGAAGCAGGGTCGTGCCCCGGCCCAGCGGGCTCCAGCTCTCGGTGAGGACGCCCTTGTCCGCGTGGAAGGCGCGCAGGTCCTCCTGCGGCAGGAACGGGTGCAGCTCGATCTGGTTGACGGAGGGCAGCACCCCGGTCTCCTTCTCCAGCCGCTCGATGTGCGCGGCCGTGAAATTCGAGACGCCAACGGACCGTACGAGTCCCTCCTCGCGCAGCTTGATCATGGCCTTCCACGAGTCGACGTACCGGTCCACCCGCGGCAGCGGCCAGTGGATCAGGTACAGGTCGACGTACTCCAGCCCCAGACGCGTCCGGGACTCCTCGAAGGAGGCGAGCGTCTCCTCGTAGCCGTGGTGCCGGCCCGGGAGCTTCGTCGTCACGACGACCTCCTCGCGCGGCACCACGCCGGAGGCCACGGCCCGGCCGACCCCCGTCTCGTTGCGGTAGTTCGTCGCCGTGTCGATCAGGCGGTAGCCCGCTTCCAGGGCCGAGAGCACCGCCTGCTGCGCCTCGTCGTCGCCGAGCGGCCAGGTGCCCAGGCCCAGGGCGGGGAGCGTCGTGCCGTCGTTGAGCGTGTGCGTCGGGATGCTGATCACCGTCGGACCTTCCCGTTGACTTGTGTGGTCTGCCCGTGTCGTCTGCCTGTGTCGTCCCTCCAGCGTCACGGATAGGGTGAGCAATGATCAACCGGACGGGTGGGGGATGAGGACGGCGGACGGCATGGGCAGCGCCGAGGAGAAGCCGGCGGCACGACCGGGGCGTCCCACCTCGCGGGACGTCGCCCGGCTCGCCGGCGTGTCGCACACCGCGGTGTCCTTCGTGTTCAACGGCCGCGCCGAGGGCAACCTCTCGCCCGCCACGCAGGAACGCATCCGGCAGGCCGCGATCCAGCTCGGCTACCGGCCCGACCCCGTCGCCCGCGGTCTGCGCCGCAGCCGTACGGCCGTGATCGGCCTGGTCACCGACGAGATCGCCTCCTCACCGTTCGCCGGGCGGCTGCTGCGCGGCGCCATGGACACCGCCTGGGCCGGCCAGCACCTGGTCCTCACCGTCGACTCCGGCGGCGACCCGGCCAAGGAGGACGCGGCGGTCGCCGAACTCCTCGACCGGCGCGTCGACGGCATCATCTACGCGGCCATGTCCCTGCGCCGCGTCCGCGTCCCCGAGGGCCTGCACCGCACCCACTCCGTGCTGGCCAACTGCCTGCCCGAGGACGGTTCGCTGCCCGCCGTCGTCCCCGCCGAGCGCGCCGGCGGCCGTACGGCGGCCCGGCTGCTGCTGGAGCAGGGGCACCGGCGGGTCGCGCTCGTCGGCGGGCACGACGACATCGCCTCGGCGGAGCGGCTGCGTGGCTTCCGCGACGCGCTGCGCGCCGAGGGCATCACCGTGCCCAGGGACTGGGTCGTCCGGACCGGAGGCGAGATCTCCGGCGGCTACGAGGGTGCCGTCCGCCTCCTCGACGGCACCCCGGCCGACCTCCGGCCCACGGGGATCTTCACCTACAACGACCGGGTCGCGGCGGGTGTCCTGCACGCCGCGACCCGGCTCGGGATCGCCGTACCCGGCGACCTGTCGGTGGTGGGCTACGACGACCAGGAGCACATGGCCGCGTACCTCACGCCGCCCCTCACCACCGTCGCGCTGCCCCACCGGGAGATGGGCGAGGCCGCCGCCCGGCTCCTGCTGGACTCCATCGTCACCGGCCGGACGCCGCCCGCCACCGTGCGGCGCCTGGCCTGCCCGGTGATCAGCCGTGCGTCGGTGGGACCAGCTCCCACCCGGTGACGGTCGCGCCGCACGGCACCCTCAACTCCCGTACGTCGTCAGGCCGTACGTAGACACGCTCGGTGACCGTGGCCCGGTCGCCGACGAACAGTTCGTACAGCGAGCCGTCGGCGAGGACACGCACCGTGAGTTCCTCCTGCGGCGGCACCCGCACCACGACCGCCGCCTCCTCGGCCTCCTTGCGCGGCCAGTCGCCCCGGTCCAGGGTCACGGTGCCCTCGCCCGGGTCCAGCCGGACCGTCAGCTCGGCGCCCGAGGCCGACCGAAGCAGACTCACCGTGGTGTGATCGCGGGCGCCGACCGTCAGGTCGTAGGCCGCAGGCAGCGCGGCCCGGCCCGGGGCGGTGACGAACGGTTCGGCGGCGCGCAGCCGGTGCAGCTCCGGGGCCGGGGTCACCCGCAGCGCCCCGTCCGGATGGACGTCGACGACCCGGGGCGCGGTCAGAACGCCGGCCCAGCCGGCCTCGCCCTGCTCGCGGGCCTCCCACGACCAGCCCCACATCAGGGCCCGGTCCGGCTCCTGGAGCACGGCGGGCGCGTAGAGGTCGCGGCCGTGGTCGAGCAGACCGCCCGCCCGGGCGGAGAAGCGCAGGTCCGCATCCAGACGTCCCGTCAGATAGCCGGTGGTCCACGGGTCGCCGTCCCAGAGGGAGACGACCAGCACCCACTCGCCGCCCCGCGTCGCGTACAGCTGCGGGCACTCCCAGCCGGTGGCCCGGTCGCCGAACGCCGCCGCGGCGGCCGGGTCCCGGCCGTCCAGGAGCACACCGGCGAAGCGCCAGTCGGTCAGGTCGTCGCAGTCGTACAGCAGGACCGACGGCGTACCGTCCGCGTGCCCCGCGCCGACCAGGGCCCGGCGCCGGCCGCCGTGCCGGAAGACGAACGGGTCGCGGAACATCACCACGTCCAGGCCCTCGGGCGGGCCTGTCACCACCGGCGTGGGCAGGGGAGTCCAGTCGGTCAGCGCGGGGTCGTCCGGATCCGCCGCCCGGGCCAGGCAGACCGTGCCGAGTCCGCTGTGGTCACGGTCGACCCCGGTGTAGACGGCCGTCGGCACGCCCCCGTCGTCGACCACGCACCCGGACCAGCAGCCCGCCTCGTCCGGGCCGCCCGGGGTCGGGGTGAGGGCGATCGGGTGGTGCTCCCAGTGGGCGAGGTCGGGGCTGGAGGCGTGGCCCCAGTGGACGTTCGCGTGCACCGGGGCGTCGGGGTTGTGCTGGTAGAAGAGGTGGTAGCGGCCGCGCCAGCGGAACGGACCGTTGGGGTCGTTCATCCAGTTGGCGGGCGGGCGGACCCGGAAGCGCGGGGCGTGCGGGTCCTGCGGGGGAGCGGCGAGGCTCAACGGTTGACTCCTGCGGACGTGATGCCCTCACGCAGAGGGCGCTGGCCGACGACGAACACGGCGACGGCGGGAATCATGGAGAGGACGACACCGGCGAGCACCACGGAGACGGAACCGGTGCCGAGGTTGCCCTGGAGGGAGACCAGCCCCAGCGGCAACGTGTAGTTCTGGCCGGACGTTTCGAGGATCAGCGGCCGGAAGAACTCGTTCCAGTGGTAGTTGAAGGCCAGGACGCCGACGATCGCGAGGCCGGGCGCGGCCAGCGGGGCGTACACCGACCGGAACGTCCGCCAGGGGCCGGCACCGTCCAGCATCGCCGCCTCGCCCAGATCCTTGGGCATGCCCAGGAAGTACTGCCGCATCAGGAACGTGCCGAACGCCGTCGGGAAGGCCGGGATGATCAGCCCGAGGAGGGTGTCGGTGAGGCTCATCGACTTCAGGACCAGGAACACCGGCACGATCGTGACCTGCAAGGGCACCATCATCGTCGCCAGGACCAGGGCGAACAGCGGCTTCTTGAAGCGGAACTCCAGGCGGGCGAAGGCGTATCCGGCCAGCCCCGCCGTGATCATCTGGCCGACCGCGATCAGACCCGTGACCAGCGTGGAGTTGAGGGCGAGCAGCCACACGTCGATCTGGCCGAACACCCCCCGGTACGCCTCGGTCGACGGGTCGGACGGGATGAGCTGCGGCGGCAGGTCGAACGCCTCGGCGGGCGTGCGCAGCGAGGTGGACACCGTCCACACCACCGGGCCGAGCGTGAGCAGGGCGCACACCGTCAGCCCGGCGATCCGCGCCCACGGCGCCAGCCCGTGGCGCGCACGGCTGAAGGACAGGGTTGCTTGGCTCAAGGGACTCACCCGGCTCACTGGTAGTGGACGAAACGCCGGCTGAGCCGGAACTGGAGGGCCGTGACCGCCATGATCAGCACGAACAGCAGCACACCCACCGCGGACGCCTCACCGAAGCGGAGCTGCTCGAACGCGGTCTCGTAGATCACCATCACGACCGTGCGGGTCGAGTCACCGGGACCGCCGTTGGTCAGGACGTACGGCTGCTCGAAGACCTGGAGCGCGTTGATGATGCCCACCACCGAGGCGACCAGCAGCGTCGGTGACAGCAGCGGCAGCGTGACGGAGAGGTGCTTGCGCAGGCCGGTCGCGCCGTCCAGGGCGGCGGCCTCGTGGATCTCCTTCGGGATGTTGTTCAGACCGCCGACGAACAGCAGGAACGAGAAGCCGAACTGCTGCCAGACGTAGACCAGCACCACGGTGACCATGGCCGCGTTCTCCGACGTCAGCCACGGCACCGGCGCGATCCCGACGAAGCCGAGCAGCCAGTTGATCACCCCGAAGTCCTGGTTGAACAGGTACTTCATCACCACCGAGATCGACGCGGCCGACAGCACCAGCGGGAAGAAGAACGCCGAGCGGAACACCGACCGCAGCCACACGGGCATCCGCCCGGTCAGCGTCAGGGCGAGTGCCAGCGCGACGAGCAGTTGCAGCGCCACCGCGAGCACCATGAAGACGAGGGTGTTGCGGAAGGACACCAGCACGGTCTCGTCGCCGAACACCGCGCCGTAGTTGGAGCCGCCGGCGAAGCGCGGTTCGTCGATCACATTCCAGTGGAAGAGGCTCAGCACCACCGAGCCGACGATGGGGACGACCGTGAAGACGACGATGCCGACGATCGTCGGGGCCAGGAACAGTGTGGCCAGCAGTCGGGTGCCGCGGTCGCGGGCCGAGGGACGCGGTGCGTCCTTGGCGGGCGGGGCCGCGGGCCGTTCGGCTCGGGCGGGCGGTATCCGGGTGTCCGTCATGCGTCACGCTCCATCGCCTTCTCCAAGTCGCCCTGCAACCGGCGCAGCGCGGGACGCACCGAGCGCGAGGAGGCCAGGGCCGTGCCGGTGTGCTTGAGCAGTAGCTGCTCGACCTCGGCGACCTGCGGCGGCGCCGGGATCGGTCCCGTGTCGGGGAACCGGTCGAGGGTGTCGTAGAAGACCTGCCAGTGCGCCGGGCCGGTCTCCTCGTAGCGGCCGGCGGTCAGCATCGAGCGGCGGGCCGGGGTGGTCTGGTTCGTCGTGAACAGCTGGGCCAGGGTGTCCTTGCGGGCCGCGTACTTGATGAACTCCCAGGCCTCTTCCTGCCTCTTCGAGGTGCGCAGCAGCGCGTAGCCCGCCGCGCCGTACTGCATGCGCTGGGTGCGCCAGCGCGGGAAGTACTGCACGTCGAACCCGTCCCGGTCCATTCCCGCCAGGTGCAGGCCGCCCGCCCAGAAGCCACCCGCCGGAGTGACACCGACCCGGCCGGTGGAGAACACGCCGATGAGGTTCTGGCCGTTGCCGCCCTCGGGGCGGGTGCACAGGCCGTCCCGCACGAGGGAGGCGAGATAGTCGTAGACCTCCTCCACCCGGTCGTGCGTGGCCTGCGGCGTCGTCCACCGGAAGCCGCCGCCGCGGCCCGCGCGTTGGCCGGCCGAGTAGAAGGAGTCCCACAGCCACTCGCCGCCGGGCGCCTTGGACTCCGCGAGCAGATTGGTGTCGTTCGCGAACAGCCAGGGCACCACACCGCCCCACAGCCGGTTGGTCCAGAAGTAGGGCGTGAAGCGGGCGCCGCTCGCCTGCTTCATGTCCCGCAGCAGCGTCGTGAAGTCGTCGCGGGTCCAGTCGGCCGGCGGGTACTGCGCCCCGGCCCGCCGCAGCACCTGGCGGTTGAGGTACATGTCGGCCGCGTTGAACTCCACCGGCAGCTGGTAGAGGCTGCCCTCGTACATCATCGACTCGACCAGCGACGGGTGGACGTCGGCGAAGTACTCCTTCAGCTCGGCCGCGTCCCGCTTCACCCACTTGTCCAGGGCCACGCCGAGCCGCTGCGCGAACAACTGCACGCCCTCGGTGGCCACGTACACCAGATCCGGTGCGGTGCCCGCGGCCACCTGCGTGAGGATCTTCGCGAAGAAGTCCGACCAGTCCACGGCCTGCACCGCGTTGATCTGGAGCTTGATGTCGGGGTGCAGCTCGCGGAAGCCCTCGCGGAGCGTGCGGATGGCCTCCGGCCCGTAGGCGGGGCCGAGCGTGGCGACGACGAGGGAACCGTCGTCACGTCCGGGGATGTCGGCTCCGGTGAGCCGCTCCCAGCTCGCGGCGGTGCCGCCCAGGGCGGCGGCACCCGCGCCGTAGGCGCCGTACCGCAACAGCCTGCGGCGGGTGAGGTGCGAGTCGGTCATCGTGGGGCCTAACTCGTGTTAGTTGAGGACTGATGCCCCAGATGATGTGAGCGCCGCCCAGACGTGTCAAGACCGCGCGACGGCTTGACCTTTAACGAGTTAGGTCCCAAAGTCCTGATGCACATGAGCCGTTTCAGACGAGAGGAACGAGGTGTGATGGGCGGGATCACGAGGAGGGCCCTGTTCGCCGGGTCGGCCGTGGGCGCGGCCGGCGCGTTGCTGCCCGCCGCGGCGGGCACGGCCGAGGCCAGGCCGCGGAACGGCTGCGCGAGCTACCGCGCGGCCTACCACTTCACCGTCCCCGAGCAGTGGAAGAACGACCCGCAGCGCCCGGTCTGGATCGACGGCGCGTATCACTACTACTACCTGCACAACGCCGACTACCTGTCCGGCGCGATCGGCACCGCCTGGCGACTGGCCACCAGCACCGACCTGGTCTCCTTCACCGACCGGGGGATCGCCGTGCCCAAGGACACCACCCCCAACGGCGACGTCTGGTCGGGCTCCGCGGTGGTCGACACGGAGAACACGGCGGGCTTCGGGGCGGGGGCGGTCGTCGTCCTGGCCACGATGTCGCCACACGACGGCCCGAGCGACCAGGCGCAGTACCTGTACTACTCCACCGACGGAGGCCGGACGTTCACCCCGCACGGCACCGACCCGGTGCTGCCCAACCCGGGCGTGCGCGACTTCCGCGACCCGAAGGTGATCCGCGACGAGCAACGCGGCCGGTGGGTGATGACCCTGGCCGAGAACGACAAGGTGGGCTTCTACCACTCCGCCGACCTCAAGTCCTGGACGTACGTGGGCGGCTTCGTCAGGAGCGGCATCGGCGTGCTGGAGTGCCCGGACCTGTTCCGGATCCGCGCCGAAGACGGCACGGCCAAGTGGGTGCTCGGGGTGAGCGCCAACGGCAAGGGAGCCGGGCTGCCCAACACGTACGCGTACTGGACGGGCTCCTTCGACGGCAGCGCCTTCACGGCCGACGCCGACGAGCCGCAGTGGCTCGACCACGGCTGGGACTGGTACGGGGCCGTCACCTTCGAGAAGCGGACGGCGGACGGCGCCCTCGACGAGCGGACGCGCTACGCGATCGGCTGGCTGAACAACTGGGACTACGCCCACATCACGCCCACCATCGACAGCGACGGCTTCAACGGCACCGACTCGATCGTCCGCGAGATCACGCTGAAGCGCGCGGCCGACGGCACGTACCACCTGGCGTCCCGGCCGGTCGCCGCGCTCGACCGGTACGTCTCCCGCACGGTGCGGCTCGGCGACCTGGAGGTCGAGGGCACCCGCGTCCTCGACTACCGGGGCACCGCCTACGAACTGACCTGCGAGATCACGTGGGACCAGCTCACGGGCGCGGGAGTGCAGCTGCGGCGCTCCCCGGACGGCGTCCGGCACATCGACGCCGGCGTCCACCGCGACTACGCCTACCTCAACCGCCGCCCCAGCGTGTCACCCGACCTGTCGGGCAGATGGCAGGAGAGCCGGAGCCCCTTCGACCCGGCCCGGCGGACGGTGAGTCTGCGCATCCTGGTCGACCGCACCTCCGTGGAGCTGTTCCTCGACGACGGCCGGTACGCACACGCGTCGGCGGTCTTCCCGTACCTGGTCGACACCGGGCTCGCGCTGTTCACGGTCGACGGGAAGGCGGTGTTCCGGAACACCGTGATCCGGGAGTTCGAGGTGTGAGGGGCGCGGGCGCTGGTGCGGTGTCGCCCCGGGCGGGGATCGCTGTCACGATCTTCCGGTAGGCACGACCACGCCCACGACCAGCGGAGTGCGCATGACGACGGACAGCCCGATGACGGACGAGGCGGTGCGGGACGCCGGGGTGGAGGTGAAGCCGGTCGCGGGGCACATCGGCGCCGAGATCGGCGGGGTCGACCTGGCCGGGGACCTCGACGACACCGTGATCGCAGCGATCAGGGCGGTGGTACTTCGGTGGAAGGTGGTGTTCTTCCGGGGGCAGCGGCTGGACCACGCCGGGCACGTGGCGTTCGCGCGCCGGTTCGGTGAGACGGTGGTGCTGCCGCGGCGCGGCAAGGCCTCGCCCCCGGACTTCCCCGAGATCGAGACGACCGCCGACCGGCTGGAACTCGGCGGGCGGTTCGGCATGGAGCACGACGAGTGGCTGCGGCGCCGCCGCCACACCCTGCTGCGCGGCTGGCACTGCGACCACGGCGCCCGCGTCGACCCGCCCGCCGCGACGATCCTGCGCGCCGAGACCGTGCCGCCCTACGGCGGCGACACCACCTGGTCGAACCTCGCGGCGGCCTACGCCGGACTCTCCGCGCCGCTGCGGGAGTTCGTCGACGGCCTGCGGGCCGAGCACCGGCTCGGTGTGGGCTACCAGCCCCGGCCCGGCGACGACGCGTACGTCCGCCACCTGCTGGACCGCCAGGTCGCCTCGCTGCACCCTCTGGTGCGCGTCCACCCGGAGACGGGCGAGCGGATCCTCTACGTCAACGGCTACTACGTCGAGCAGATCGCCGGCCTCTCCCGGCCCGAGAGCGGCGCGATCCTGGACATGCTGCTGGAGCAGGCGGTCCGGCCCGAGTACACGGTCCGGTTCCGCTGGGAGCCGGGCAGCGTGGCGTTCTGGGACAACCGCGCCACGATGCATCTGGCTCCCGGCGACACCGCGCACCTCGATCACCCGCGGATCATGCACCGGGTGATGCTCGCCGGGGATGTGCCTGTCGGGGTCGACGGCAGGGCGTCGGAGCCGATCACCGGGACTGCGCCCGGGCGCTGGTGACCCGCGCCGGTCGGGCGGGCCGGTCGGGGATGCGTCGCCTGCGGGGGTCTGGTGCGTTGGGGAGGCGCTGCCTCCGAGGTCGGTCTGGTCCGTCGGACGCGCCACCTTTGGGGCGACCGTTTGCCGGTGGCAGTTGCTCCCCGGGGTGGTCTGGTGTTCGGGACGCGGCGGCTCCGGGGTAGGTCTGGTCCGCTGGGGACACCCCGCGCCTCCGGGGTTGTTCTGGTCCGCCGGAGAGGCCGCCTTCGGGGCGACCGTTCGCCGGTGGCGCGTCGCTCCCCAGGCCGGTCTGCCGGCCGGAGACGCCCCGCCCCGGGTCGATCCGGTGGCCTACGCGCTCGGGCGCCACCCCAGAGCCGGGCCGAGCCCGGTCGCCATGTCGGTGAGGATCTGGACGTAGTCCTCGTGCTCGAAGGTGAACGGGAGCGCGAACGCGACCTCGTCCACCTCGCGGAACGCGGCGTGCGCGTGCAGTCGTTCGGCGATCTCCTCCGAGGTCCCCACCAGGTCCGGCGCGAACAGCAGCCGTGCCGGGCCCTGCGGTCCGGCCGTGCGGGGGGTGCGCTCGGCGGCGTACTTCTCGTAGCGGGCGCGCTGTGCGGGCGAGGCGGAGTCCGTGGGGATGACGACGAGGCCCTGCGAGACGCGGGCGGCCTCGCCGTCGGGGTGGGCGGCCCGGAACGCCTGGATGTGGGAGAGCTGGATCTGTGCGAAGTCGTGGGGTCCGTCGGGGTCTTCGGCCTTCACGACGCTGCTGGTGAGGAGGTTCATGCCGTGCTCGCCGGCCCACCGGGCCGACCGCAGGCTGCCGCCGCCGTACCACATGCGGCGGCCCAGGCCGGGGGAGTGGGGCTGTATCCGGTCGGAGAAGGTCTCGAAGCCTTCCGTCCCGCTGAAGTCCGTCACCGGCTTGCCCCGCACGAAGTCCAGCAGCCGCTCCACCCGCCCGTGGCCGAAGTCCTCGGCTTCGGCCGTGTCCGGGTAGAGCGCGCCCTTGACCTGGTCGAAGTGCATCGGCGGGCCCACGCTGACGCCCGGGTTGAGCCGGCCGCCGGACAGCAGGTCGACGGTGGCCAGGTCCTCGGCGAGGCGCAGCGGGTTCTCCCAGCCGAGCGGGATGACAGCCGTGCCGAGTTCGATGCGGCGGGTGCGCTGGGAGGCCGCGGACAGGACGGCGACGGGGGAGGAGATGCCGTACTGGAGATGGCGGTGGCGTACCCACGCGCTGTCGAAGCCGAGCCGCTCGCCCAGCTCGATGATCTCCAGCGTCGACTCGTGGCCGCGCCGCGGATCCGCCTCGTCGAACAGCCCGATGGTCAGGAAGCCCAGTTTGCGCAGCGGTCGTGGGGTCGGTGGCACGGGCCCTCCATCGTTGAAAGTTCAATGGTGCACCTGTGTCAACCCCGCGGCGGACCGCGCTGTTCCCGCCGCGCGGGTTCCCGGGGGACCGGGTCAGCGCAGCGGGATCGTCACCTCGTCCTCGACCGGCGGGTCGAGTTCCTGGGCCCGGTTGCCGGTGGCCGCGTAGCAGCGCAGCCGGATCGCCTCCGGGGAGACGTCCAGGCGCAGGAAGCACTTGAAGAACGGCGGGCTGTACGTCGCCGAGCTCGGCGAGAACAGCGACGTGTAGATCTTGCGCACGGGCAGCCGGAACCGCTTGGCCCGGTCGGGCCGGCGGCCGGTGCCGAGGAGCCCGGCGACCAGCCGGACGCGCCGGGTGACGCGGGTGGCCGCGCCCGGCACACGGGTCGGCGGGATGCCCAGGCGCTCGGCGATCACGGCCGTCGCCTCCGCCTCGGTGAGCGTGAAGAAGCGGGGCATGCGCAGCCGGCGGCCGTAGAGCCGGCTGTAGAAGGCGAGGGAGTCGCCGCGCAGCGGATAGCAGCGGAAGTCCCGCTCGGTCACGTTCGCGACGTTGACGCGGGGAATGGTGTGGGTGGCGTGCATGAACGCCCCGCCGCCGCCCGCGACCACGTACTGGAGGGTGCGTCCGTCGTCCAGCCGGACCGGGTACCGCTGGTAGTTGTGGATGTCGCCGCCGATCGCCGCCACGTAGTGGTGCGCCGGGTCGCGGACGATGTCGTCGACGGTGCCGCCCCCTTCGATGGCGCACGGTTCGTGTCTGCCGTCCACGTACAGGGGAGATCCGGTGACCAGGATCTTCGGGCGGGATCCCCGGGAGACCTCGCGCAGCCAGGCGCCCTGCTCGGCGTCGAGGGTGCCCAGCAGTCCCGTGTCGACGCCTATGATCCGTACCGGTCCGGCGTCGATCGCCCAGTACGGGCCCGGCTGGACGGCCTGCTGGGCGGGTGCGGAGCGCGACTTGCGTGCCTCGGCGAGGTGCCGGCCGTCGTCGGGGCGCGGCCGGTGCCACAGCAGGGACCGCAGCCAGGCACGGGTCAGGGGGCGCGGCCGGGGTTCGGGCGGCAGTGGCGGGGCGTCGTCGCAGAAGACGCGCATGAAGCCGCCGAGGTCCTCGTACCAGTCGTGGTTGCCGGGTATCGCGTAGATCGGCGCCCGGTAGTCCCGGTACGGGCGGAAGAACTTCGTGCCGTAGTCGTCCGCGCTGCCCACCGGGTAGATCACGTCACTGGCCAGCACGGCGAAGCTGGTGTCCTGACCGGTCTTCAGAAAGCCCGGCACGACGGCGTACTGGGGATCGTCGCCCTCGCCGGTGTCGCCGATGACCAGGAAGGAGAACCGGTCCGGGTCGTCGCGCCGGATCACCTTGTCGGCCGGGGCGCCGGCGGCCGCGCGCTGCGCCACCCACCGGCCGCGGGTGCGGCCGGTCGGGTCCCCGAACCAGGAGGCCAGCACGCCGTTGCGGGCGGCCCACAGCATCTTCGGGTCCAGCCAGGAAATTTTCTCGGCCTTCGAAGGCATCAGCCGCTGGTACGCGCCGCGTTCGTCGGTACCCCAGCCGGCGCCCTCGGCGGTATCGCGTGAGGAGTCGGACACCGCTGCACCGTAACAATGATCTACGCGCCGTCCGCGGGCGGGTCGTTCACCGGCCGCGCGTGGGTGAGTCCGTGTCGTGCCACGAAGTGCGCGGCGCGGGGATGGAGTTGGCGGATGTGACCCCGGCGGAGGCGCCCGGGTGCGGGGCGGGCTTCCGGTTCCCGGCCCGCTCGCCGTGTACCAGCATCGGGTCGAACATGACCACGACCCCGGCCAGCAGCAGGAAGACGACCGGCCCCAGCAGCATCGGCAGCAGCAGCGACAGGGGCGAGTCGCCCTCCCAGGTCCCGCCGGTCGTGTCGTGCACATGGACGCTGACGGCTGCCATGCCCGTGTAGTGCATCCCGGACACCGCCACGCCCATCACCAGGCTCGCCCCGACGCTCGTCAGGAAGCCGCGGATCGTGACGGCCGCCCACAGCGCGGCGGTCGCGGCGGCGATGGCGATCAGCACGGACAGGGCGACGCCGACCGGGTCGTAGCCGATGTCGCCGTGCAGCCGCATCGCGGCCATGCCCAGGTAGTGCATGGCCGCCACTCCCAGTCCGGTGATGACACCCGCGACCGCCAGGGTGACACCGCCCGTGCCGAGGTAGCCGACGATGAACACGCCGATGCCCACAACGGCGACGGCCACGACGAGACTGAGCACCGTCGTGGCAGCGTCATAACGGACCCGGGTCTCCTCCACGTGGAAGCCGATCATGGCGATGAAGTGCATCGTCCAGATGCCGCACCCGATGGAGGCGGCGCCTAACGCAAGCCAGCCGGGCTTGAACGACCGCGCGCCGGGCAGCGAACGCACGATGCACCGCAGCCCCAGCGCCCCTCCCAGACAGGCCATCAGATACGCCGCCACCGGAGTCACCGCACCGTAGCGGAACCCGTCGACCGTGCCGTCCATGAGCCAACTCCCCCCGAGTCATGGCTGATTTTCCAGCAAGGTCTACGCGCAGTGATCGAGGGAAAGCAAGCCCTTACCGTCGGTAGGACGGCAACTTCTCTTCAGCAGGAGTCGATTGAGGTCAGAATGTGCGCTTCAGCAGGTCGAGCAGAGCCGACCAGTGCCGCTCGTCGGCCTCTTTGTCGTACGACGCGGTGTCGGCCTGCGTGAAACCGTGGGGCGCGCCGGTGTACACCTCGCACCGGTGGCGGACGCCCGCCGCGGTCAGGGCCTCCTCCAGGCGCTCGATCTGCTCCTGGGGCAGCGAGGGGTCCTGGTCGGCGTGACCGAAGTACAGCTCGGCGGTGACCCGGCCGGCCACCAGGTGCGGGCTGTCCGGCGTGCCCGTCGCCAGCCGCCCGCCGTGGAAGCCGGCCGCGGCCGCGACCCGCTCGGGGTAGGTCCCGGCCGTGAGCAGCGACAGCCGCGCCCCCATGCAGTAGCCGGTCACAGCGACCGGACCGTCGGCCACCGCGGGCGACTCGGCCAGCCGGCGCAGATAGGCACCGGCGTCCCGCATCGCCAGTTCGGGCGTCAGGGCCTGCATGACCGGCATGATGCGCTCGAATATCTCCGGCCGCGCACCCGGGTCGATGAACTCGGGCAGATCGAACAGCGGGGCGCGGCCGTGCCGGTAGAACACGTTGGGCACCAGCACCGTGTAGCCCTCGCCGGCCAGCCGGTCGGCCATCGACCGCAGCCGGGGACGCAGTCCGAAGGCGTCCATGTAGAGCAGGACCGCCGGGTGGGCGGCTCCGCCGGCGGGGTGGGTCAGATACGCGTCGGCGGTGCCGTCCTCGGTGGTGATGTCGACAGCGGTTCCCTGTACGGCGGTCATGGCTGTGCTGCCTCTCTGCGGGGTTTCGGCCAGGAACCCGTCCACGTGACCGGGCGGATCCGGATCACGGGCATCGTGACACGCCGCTTCCCGGGGCATTTCGCCCACCCCCCGCAGGCGGTGCGACCGTGAACGCCCCTTGGCGCGCCCTTTACTCGAACCGTGTCGTGTCGCCCGCGCCGTGCCGCACGATCTCGGCCTCACCGCCGGAGAAGTCGATCACCGTCGTCGGCTCGGTGCCGCAGTCACCGGAGTCGACCACCCCGTCCAGCACATGGTCGAGCAGGTCCTTGATCTCCCAGCCCTGCGTCATCGGCTCCTCCTCGCCGGGCAGCAGCAGGGTGCTGGACAGCAGCGGCTCACCGAGCTCGGCGAGCAGGGCCTGGGTGACGACGTGGTCGGGGATCCGCACACCGACCGTCTTCTTCTTGGGGTGCTGGAGCATGCGCGGCACCTCCTTCGTCGCGGGCAGGATGAACGTGTAGCTGCCGGGCGTCGACGCCTTGATCGCGCGGAACACGTCGTTGTCGATCCGCACGAACTGGCCGAGCTGCGCGAAGTCCTGGCACACCAGGGTGAAGTGGTGCCGGTCGTCCAGCTTGCGGATCGTCCGGATCCGCTCGATGCCGTCCCGGCTGCCCAGGCGGCAGCCCAGTGCGTAACAGGAGTCCGTGGGGTAGGCGACAAGAGCGTCCGCACGGATGCTGTCGGCGATCTGGCCGATGGTGCGGGGCTGGGGATTGTCGGGGTGCACGTCGTAGTACTTCGCCATCCGTCGAGCTTATGCCGCCCGCGGGGTGCGGGCGGCGCAGGGTGGGGTGTCGGGCCTGCGGGCGGGCGCCGGGGCGCGTTCACCCGGGGTGAGAGCGCGGGACGGGTGAGGTAACGTCCCCGACCGGTGCGCCGGAGGCGGTGCGAGGAGCGAGGGGAAGGCCCAGGTGGCTGGCCGAGAGGACGGGAACCGGCAGCGGGAGACGCAGGCCGGGCAGGGTCCGGCGTGGGCGGAGGAACTGCTCGAGCACCTGCGCCCGGCGGGGCGGGACGTGCGCAGGGTCGTGGGCTGGCTCTCCGGTGCCGTGCGCGGGTCCGTGGCCCTTCAGGACGCCGCCGGGAACCTCATGGCCGGAACCCGGATCCCGCTGGACGAGGACCTCGTCACGGACATCACGGCCGGCCGGATCGCCTCCGCCGCCTGGCAGAGCCGGGAACGTCATCTGCGCCTGGTCAGGGTGGAGCACCCGTCCCACACCTGCGTCCTGGCCGTCTCCCGCGAGACCCCCTTCGACCGCCGGGCCGCCGACGTCGTCACGCACACCGCCCAGGTGATCGAGCTCCTGCTGACCGCGCGCGAGTCGACGGCCGCCGGACACCGGCTCCGGCGGGCCACCTCCGACCTGCGCCTGGCGATCCTGCAACTGCTGATGGTCGAGGACACCATCGCCGCCCGCCGCGTCGCCGCCGGACTCTGGCCCGGACTGCTCGACGCCGACACGGCGTGCGTGTACGTCGTCGAGTCCGACCCCGCCGTACGCGACCGGATCGCCGAGGAGTGCCTGGACAGCACCAGGGAGGACGCCCTGGTCGTGCGCTGCCCGGCCATGGACGGCCACGTGATCGTCGTCAGTCCCCGCGAAACCGCCGGCGAGGCCCTGCGGTCACTGGTCGGCCGGCACCCGGACATCTTCCTCGGCGGCAGCGTCCGGCAGAGCCTCGCCCGGACCGCCACCGCCTACGGACAGGCCGTCAGCGCCCTCGCCGTCGCCCACTTCCGGCCCGACAAGACCGCGGTCTACGCCGAGCGCACCCACCCCGAACGCCTCATGGACCCGCAGGCGCTGCGCGCCTGGACCGCCCGGGTGCTGCGCCCGCTCGACACCCTGCCGCACCACACCCGCGCCGAACTCCTCGCCACCACCCGCCTCGGCCTGGAATTCACCGCTGTCAACGCCGCCAAGGTCCTCGGCGTCAGCCGCAACACCGTCCGCGCCCGCATGGAACGCGTGGAGGCCCTGCTCGGCACCGACTTCGCCGACCTCACCGTCCGGACCGTGGTCCACCTGGCGCTCAACACCCAGATCGGCCTGATCGACGCCCAGTTCACCGACGCCACCGCGGACTCCACGCTCCGGCTCTCCGACCTGCTGTCCGGGCCCGCCGTACGCACCTGGGCCCAGCACCTGCTGGGCCGGCTGGACGCGGACGCCAGGAACCCGCGGCGGACGCTGCGCACCTGGATCGCCGCCGGCGGCAACGCCGAACGGGCCGCGCAGGCCCTGGGCATGCACGCGCAGACCGTGCGCGAGCACGTCCGCAGCGCCGAACCCGTCCTGGAACGCCAGCTCCTCGCCGCGGGCACCGACCTGTACGAGGTCGTGCTGGCGCACCTGGCCGTCGGCGACCTCGACCTGCCGGTTCTCCACCGCCACGACTGACCGGTTTGCCTCGGAGGCAACCGGCCGGTCAGGTCGGGGCGGGACGAAACAGGGCTATCCGGACTCAGCTGTGCACGGGTGAGCCCTGTTGAGCACGCAACGGGCATCGACGCGATTCACAACGCCTCCGCCGTTCACGTAGCTTCAACGAGCCGCGGGGGCTCGACCGGAACGGGGGACCGGTCGCGCTCCCGCGAGCTGCCCCGCGGGGCGGCGTCTGTCCGGTGGCCTCAGCCCCGCAGCCGCACCGGGATCTCCTGCCAGCCGAAGGCGATGAAGGACGGCACCTGCCGCAGGCCCTCGTCACCGGTGGCCAGGCTCAGGCCGGGGAACCGGTCGAACAGCGCCGGCAGCGCGGTCAGCGCCTCCAGACGGGCCAGGGGCGCCCCGATGCAGCGGTGGACCCCGATCCCGAACGCCAGATGGTCGTCGGCGGCGCGGGTGGCGTCGAAGACGCCGGCGTCCGGCCCGTAGTGCTCGGGGTCGAGCCCCGCGGCGGCGTACGTCGTGAGGATGGCGTCACCGGCCGGGATCGTGATGCCGCCGACGGTGAGGTCGCTGACGGCGAACCGGAGCGGCAGCGAGGCGATCGACGGGTGCGCGCGCAGCGTCTCGTCGACGACGGCGTCCCAGCCGATCTCCCCGGACCGTACGGCGGCGAGCTGCTCGGGGCGGCGGAGCAGGGCGACGGCCGCGTTGCCGATCAGGTTGACGGTGGTCTCGAAGCCGGCCCCGATGACCAGCAGCAGCGTGTACAGCAGCTCCTCGTCGCTGAGCCGGTCGCCGTCCTCGTCCCGGACCCGGATGAGCTCGGTGGTCATGTCGTCACCGGGGTGCGCGGTCTTGTGCGCGATCAGCGCGGGCAGCACCGTGCCGATCTGCCGCTGCACGGACGCCGCGTGCTCCGGGCTCGGGTCGGTGGTGTCCATGAGGGCCGCGATCATCCGGGCGGTGTCCCCGCGTAACTCGTCGGGGACACCGAACAGTTCGCAGATGATCCGCATCGGCAGCGGATGGGCGAACCCCTCCTTGATGTCCACGACCTCGCCGTCGGCCGCGTCGAGCGAGTCCAGCAGCTCCGCGGTGATCGCCTCCACCCGGGGCCGCAGCGCCTCGGTGCGCCGGTGCGTGAAGCTGGGCGCCACCAGCTTGCGCAGCCGCGTGTGGTCCGCGCCGTAGGTGGAGAGCATGTTGACCACGCCTACCCAGCTCACGATCCAGCCCCAGGACGGGTGCTCGCCGATCTCGGGCCACAGCCGCCAGTGCAGCCGCGGGTCCTTGCTGACCCGCGGGTCGAGGATGAGTTCCTTCAGCGTGTCGTAGCGCGTGGGCGCCCAGGCGGGGATGCCGCCGGGCAGCTCCACGGGCACGATCGGGCCGAGGGTGCGCAGCCGGGCGATCTCGCCCGCGATGTCCGCGCCGGACGGGTCGAGTGCGATGCGGTCGGTCACGGTCACGGTCGTCCTCCTGGCTGATCGGGGGAGCGGGGAGTGAAACGGACGGGCAGCGCCGTCAGCGAGCGGTGGAACGGGCCGGGCCGCCAGGTGAGACGCTCGCGGGGCAGCACGGGTTCCAGGTCGGGCAGCCACTGGGTGAGCCGTTCGATCGCCTCCGTGGCGATGAGCAGGGTGTGCTGCTTGACCGGGCAGGCGTGCGGGCCCGCCGACCAGGACAGGTGGGAGGCGTCGCCCGGGTGCCGGTCCGCGCCGCGCTCCTGCTCGGTGGCCTGCGCCAGCGCCCCGTACGAGATCACCACCGGCACCGCGGCCCTGATCCACACTCCGTGGAAGGTGACGGGCGTGCGGGCGTAGTGGATGCCGTAGTTGGCGAGCGGCGTCTCGTGGTGCAGCACCTCCAGCACCGCGTCCGTCACCGGCCGGGCGCCGCTGGTGAGCGTCGAGTAGAACGCCGGGTTGCCGAGGATCCTGGACAGCGCGTTGGACACCAGGTTGGCCGTCGGCTCGTGGCCGGCGCCGAGCGTGAGGAACACCTGCCAGGTGACCTCCTCGGGGGTCAGCCCCGCCGGATGGTCCAGCAGCCAGCTCGGCAGGTCGTCGCCGCGCCGCTCGGTCTTGGCCGCGATCAGCTCCAGCACGTACCCGCCGAACTCCGCCTCGCCCTGCGCCGCCTGCGCGCCGCCCTCGATCAGCTTGCCGAGCGCGGCGTCGAGCCGGTCGCTCGCGCTGTCCGGCAACCCGAACAAACTGTTGAACACCAGCGCCATCAGCGGCCGGGTGAACTCGCCGACCAGGTCGGCCTCGCCCCGCGGTCCGATCCGGCTCACCAGCAGGTGCACCGCCCGGTGCACCCGGGCCCGCAGGTCGTGCGGCTCCACCAGGTCGAAGGCGTCGATCAGCGTGGTGCGGTAGCGGATGTGGGCGGCACCGTCGGCGAACAGGGTGTTGGGCCGCCAGCGCATCATCCCGAGGACGGGGGAGTCGTCGGGGACGGTGGCCTGCCAGGGCCGGGGATCGTGCGAGAACGTCTTCGTGTCGTGCAGCAGGTCCAGCGCCGCCCGCCGGTCCGTGACGACGTACGCCGGCACACCGGGCGCGAGTTCCGCCCAGCCGACCGGGCCCTGGGCGCGCAGGGCGGCGTAGTACGGACGGGGATCGCGGGCGAAGCCGTCCTCCCACAGGCGGACGGGCGCCGCGAGGGAGAAGGCCTGCTCGGCAGGGGACGGGTGGGTCACCGGTGCTCCGCGGGTCGGTCGATCAGGTGCTGGACGAGGGCGAGCAGGGAGTCGATCGAGGAGTCCGCCTCGCGCGCGTCGCAGGTCACCATCGGGGTCGTCGGTTCCAGGTCCAGGGCGGCGCGCAACTGCTCGGGCGTGTGGTGCCGGGGGGCGTCCGGGAAGGTGTTGAAGGCGACCGCGTACGGCAGCCCGGTCTCCTCCACCAGCCCGAGCACGTCGAACGAGGCGTCGATCCGGCGGGCGTCGACCAGCACGAGCGCGCCGAGCGCCCCGTGGGCGATGTCGTCCCACAGCGACCGGAACCGCTCCTGCCCGGGCGTGCCGAACAGGTACAGCACGATCCCGCCCGGCAGGCTGATCCGGCCGAAGTCGATGGCGACCGTGGTGGTCGACTTGTCCCGGACCCCGGCGAGATCGTCGACCTGCGCGGACGGCTCGGTGAGCTGCTCCTCCGTGTGCAGCGGGCGGATCTCCGAGACGGAGTCGATCAGGGTGGTCTTGCCCACCCCGAAAGGCCCCGTGACCAGGATCTTCACCAGGTCGTGGGCGGTGTCCGGGAGATGGATGCCACCACCGCCGGCGGTGGTGTCAACGGTGCTTGAGGTCGCGGAGGCCATCGGCCACTCTCTTCAGCAGGTCGGGGTCGAAGCGCCGGGCGGGCGGGATCGGCGCGCGGGCCAGCACCAGGTCACGGTCGATGAGGTCGTCGGCCAGCACCAGCACGGCGGAGACGGGCAGCCGCAGCAGGGCCGCGGCCTCCACCACCGTCAGCGACCCGTACTCCAGCTCCTCCAGCAGGGCCGCCTGCGCGGCGGGCAGATCGGCGGGAGCCGGCTCGCCGCTGCCGGTGAGAACCGACAGCCGCTCCAGATGGGCACGGCTGGGCCGGGCCACCCCGCCGGTCGACAGATACGCGGGAACCAGGGGACGGCCGCCTCGGCGGCCGGTCATGCCGGCGTGTCGCCGTCGGCACCTCGGGGCCCGGCGGCCATCGCCTTCTCGCCCAGCCGCGCGACCTGCGAGTGCACCCGGTGCGCGAGCAGGTCCAAGCGCACCTCGGGATCGCCGTACGCGGCCACACAGGTGCCGTGGTCCGTCGGCACGATGAGCACGTAGCCGTGGTCCGACTCGATGACGACCTGCCGGATGTCGGCTCGGTCGGTGTCGGCGAACGCCGCCGCCGCGGTACGGCAGGCGCCCTGCACGGTGCTGGTGATGGCGGCGACCCGCTCGGCCGACGGCTGCGACAGCGCGTCGGTGTAGCCCGTCACGAACCCGTCCCGGGTGAGCAGGACGGCGGCCACGACGTGCGGCACCTCCAGGACCGGTTCGAGCACCCAGGCCGTGTCCCCCGTTGCGCGGCTGGTCATCGAGCCGTTCCCCCTTCGTGGTCGTTCCGGTCTCGGCCGGTGTCGTCGGTCGCTCCGTCGGCCGTGGTCGCGGCCGGGGCATCATCAGGTACGGCTGGAACGGCGCCGGTGTTCGGCCGGGCGGCGAAACGTGCGGCAGCCGTGCCGGACTGAAGGGCGCCGAGGGCGGCGGCGGACTCCTCGGGGCGCCGTGGCCGGCGCTGCGGTGCGGGTGCGGGTTCGGAGGCCGGGGTGTTCGGCAGGGGCGTGGCCCGGCTGCGGCGACGCCGCTGGGGAAGGCCGCCGCTGTCACGGGGGCCGTGGTGGCCGGGGGCCGGGGTGGAGGCCTGGTCGTCCTGGTCCGTGCCGTAGCCGTGATCGTCGGACGGGGTGGGACGGGTGGCGGTGGTGGTGGACGGCTGCTCGGGCTTCCGGGACGCGGTGTCCGCGGCCGGCTCGGCTTCATGGGCCGGGCCGGGAGGGGCGGAAGCGGCGGCAGGGGTGGCTTGGGCGGAGGCGTCCGGCTCGGCACCGTGCGACGAGGCGCCACTCGGGGAGGAGGCAGCACCGCCCGCCGTCTCTCGCTCCGCCCTGCGCGTCGAACGCGGGGCGCTGGCCGCCGGGGGCAGTTCGGCGGGATCGATGCGGGTCAGCAGGTGGCTGTCGACCCGCAGCACCGCCCGCACACCGCCGTACGGGGACGGGGAGGACAGGTCCACGCTCAGATCGAACTGCCGGGTGAGCCGGCCGATGGCAGCGAGTCCCATGCGCGGCGGGTCGCCGAGCTCGGTGAGCAGGATCGGTTCGGAGCCGGCCACCAACCACTGGGCACGGGCCCGTTCGTCCTGCGTCATGCCCAGCCCGGCGTCGTCCACGGTGACGCAGACACCGTGGTGGACGTCCTCCAGGTTGACCACGACGTCGGTGTCGGGCGCCGAGTGGCGCAGCGCGTTGTCGAGGAGCTCGGCGACGATGATGGCGACCGGCTCGACCGCGTGGGACACCAGGGCGGTGCCCGCCGCCAGGTGGTTGTGGACCCGGACGCGCCGGTAGCCGGCGAGCCGGGCCTGACCGCCCGTCACCGCGTCCACGAGGTGGGACTCCTCCCGGGCCAGTCCCACCCAGGCCCCGCACACCACCGCGGCGATCTGCGCGCGCCGCAGCGACTGCTCGTTCTCGTGGTCCAGCTCGAACAGGGTCTGCGCCAACTCGGGGTCGTCGTACCGCTGTTGCAGACCGCGCAGGGCGTCCTGCAACCGGTACAGCGCCGCCTGGATCTCCCGCGTGGCGCCGCGCATCCCGGCCTGCGCGGCGGCGTCGATCCTGGTGCGCTGCGCGGCGAGTTCGGCGTGCAGCCCCTTCAGCACCTGCTCCAGCGCCAGGCCCAGGGGCGAACCGGCGAGCTGCGGGTTGAGCGGACCGGGCACGGTGACGTGCGGATGGGCCGCCTGCCGGGCCGCGGCGGGCACACGCCGCGCCGCCAGGTGCTCGACCTCGGCCGTGAACGTCCGCGAGGTGCCGTCGAGTTGCGCCCTCAGTGCGGCCGTCTTGGCACGCTGCGCGGCCAGTTGCCGTCGTGAGCGAAGCCACCCGCCGCCGAGGGCGAACGCGGACAGTGTGCCGACGGCGAGACCGCCGACGACCAGGTCCGGTATTTCGATCATCGAGTCGAGTCCAGGGGGAGTCGGGCATGTGGCGGAGTCCGAGGTGCTCTGACGAGCCACCCGCAGCACAGTACACACCGTCATCGACCGATCTCGCACGGTGGATCGGCACTTCTTTCGGAAAGTGACCGGCGTCTGTTCGCTTCTGTGGCAACTGTCGGGATTGCCGTACGGAGGAGGGGAGTTGGTGGTGCACACGGATCCGGCTCCCCGGATGGCAGCCGGTCCCGGGAGGGCGTGATCGGATGGTGACCGAAAGTGATGCGGACGGGCTGTGTGCCCGGCCGGAGGACGGGTACCCGTCCGGCGCCTGAAGAGAGGTCCGCTCCGCGAGAAGGAGGTCCGAATGGCCAGCGAGACGGAGACCGGCGGCGTGACCGGTACGCAGGACAAGGACTACAACCTGATCTGGTACGTCGAGGCGTGCCTGAACAACGCCCTGCGCCTGGAGAGCTACATCCAGGACGCGGAGCGCGCCAAGGACACCGAGGTCGCGGACCTGTTCCGCAAGGCCCAGGCGGACAGCCGCAAGGGTGCCGAACTGGGCAAGAACCTCCTGCGCGCACGCCTCAACGGCGGCTGAGGCCCCACCGGGGTCACAGGGCCCGGACATCGCCGGTCGGCGGGTCCGGGCCCTTTTGGTGCCCGGCTCTTCGATGAGGTCAGAGCCGGAGGACCCGGCTCACCCGCTCGGCGAGCTCGTCCTCCGACAGCGTGAGGTCGACGGTGACCGTGGGCAGCCGGAGGCGTGCGGTCTCCTCGCGGAGGCGTTCCGTGAACATGTGGTCCCGTGCGGCGATGTTGCGGTTCGCCCGCTCCGGGTCACTGGTCCTCGCCGTGAAGCCCTCTCCCGGCGGGGCCCGGCTCGTGAGCGCGGCCTGCCGGAACTCCGGTGTGGGCAGGAGCCAGACCGCGTGTCCGGGCTCGGTGAGCAGGGGCTGTACGAGGTGCGGCAGCAGACGGAAACCCTCGACGACGACACACGTCTCCCGCGGCATGCGCAGCAGGTCCTCGACGATCAGCCCGAAGCCCTCACCGCGGTACCAGTGGAACGTCTCGAGCATGATCTCCGGAGGCCGGTTCACCCAGCGCTCGTCCATGTCCATGGCCATGAACTCGTGCAGGAACGGGGCCTCGTCGGGAGTGGTCCGGCGGGCGTGATCCCCCATCACATCGTCGGTCGAGTACAGACGCCAGCCCTGCCGATCGGCGAGTCCGCGGGCGATCGTGGACTTGCCCGCGCCGCTCCCGCCCCCGATCCAGTAGACGTGCCGCATGCCTCTGCTCTCCCGTGAACGCGCTCTGATTGTCAGTGGCGGATGCCACGATGCCGGCAGCTCACCATCCCATCCCCGGACGAGGAGGAGCTGATCGTGCGCAGGCCGGTCGAGGGAGAGGTCCATGTGCATTACGGCCAGATCTACGTCGAGACCGATCCGGACAATTTCGAGCTGGGCCTCTCGGAGGCCTTCGCCGGGCAGCGTGCGGGACTGTGCGGGGCGGCGACACCGGGCGCCCTGTGGCTGAACACCGGGCTGCACACCGGCGACGTGGGCTTCACGGTGGAGGTGCACGAGCAGGCGCCGCCGCTGGACCCGGCCTGGGAGGACGTGGTGGAGGTGTCCTTCCGTCCCGTGTCGGCGGACGGCGCGCTGGTGGAATGGGGAGGGGGAGCCTCCTGGCAGCTCGGCCTGGACGAGACCGACTACCGGGTGCGGTACTCAGCCAAGGGCATGGACCGGGCGAGCGAGCGGGACATCCGCCCGGACGGCGAGCCCCCGCTCGACTGCTACCTCCTCCAGTTCTGGCCCGCCCCGCCCGAGCCGGACCGTGTTCTGAAGCAGAGCTCGCAGGCCGCCGCCTACTGGCACCGCTACGCCCGCGAACTGCCGCCGCCTCCCACACCCGCCGAACGCGCCGAAGCCGAACGCCAGGCCCGCCTCGCGCAGGAGACGGCGGAACGGGAACGCCGGCTCGCCTTCGAACGATGGCAATGGGGCGGACAGCCACCGAGCCAGGCCCTGCGCGACGTCGGCGGCAGCGTCCGCGGCCTGCTCGAATTCGACCCCGCCCTGGTTCACGCGATCGACGCCTCCGGCCCCGCCACCCAGCGCGCGGTGGCCGTGTTCGTGGCCCGCCGGGCGTGTGAGGCGGCCGGTCTCACCGCCCTCGACTGGGTCGCGGACGCGCTCACGGCCCTGGGCGAAGGCCGTCCACTGCCGCCGCCGTTCGACGACGAGGCCCGCATGTGGCAGAGGCTTGCCACCGACCCGCGTGTCCCGGACCGGACCGTCGGCCGGGCCGTCCCACCCGAGCGGCCCCCTTTCCGGCCGCCCGCGTCTGCGGACGATCCCATCCCGCAGCCCCAGGATGCGGCACGGGCTGTGGTGGGCCCTGCGGCCGCCGTGGTGGAAGCGGCGGCCGCCGACTCCGCCATGTGTGCCGGGGCGTTCACCATCGGCCGACCGGACCCGTCCCTGCGGATGTCGCAGCCGCACATGGCCCTCCCCGCGGTGACCGGTGCCGCCGAACCCGACCCGCTCCGGGCGGCCCTCGACGCGGTGTCCGCGGCCGTCGACGCGTACGGCGAGAACCACCCGGCCCTCCTCGCGGAGGTGTGGTCCGTGTGCGAGGGACGGCACGGGTAGCCGGCGCCTGACCGCGCCCCGGTTCACGCACACTGACCAGGGCGGCAACGCCCTGGGAACGAGGACCGCGGCGGCGGTGCCGGGCACAGCTGGTCGCGGTGCGCAAGTGCGGCACGTACGGGCGGCACGTGACTGACCCCGCTCCGCCGGGTACCCGGGCGTTCCGCCAGGACCGGCCGGGCGGCCGCTCGCGGCGCCGCCCCGGTCGGCCGCCGGCCATGAGCCGAAGGAGCCCATGCATATGACGGACGTATCCGGTACCGGTCCCGCTCCGGGCGACGACCGCAGGGTCCTCACCAACCGCCAGGGCCATCCGGTCTACGACAACCAGAACCAGCGCACCGTCGGGCCCCGCGGCCCCGCCACGCTGGAGAACTACCAGTTCCTGGAGAAGATCAGCCACTTCGACCGGGAACGCATCCCCGAGCGCGTCGTGCACGCCCGCGGCGTCACCGCCTACGGTCACTTCGAGGCCTACGGCACCTGGGGCGACGAGCCGATCAGCCGCTACACCCGGGCCAAACTCTTCCAGGAGCGCGGCAAACGCACGGACGTGGCCGTCCGCTTCTCGACCGTCATCGGCGGACGCGACTCCTCCGAGGCCGCCCGCGACCCGCGTGGTTTCGCGGTCAAGTTCTACACGGAGGACGGCAACTGGGACCTGGTCGGCAACAACCTCGGCGTCTTCTTCATCCGTGACGCGATCAAGTTCCCGGACGTCATCCACGCCCTCAAGCCGGACCCGGTGACCTTCGAGCAGCAGCCCCGCCGCATCTTTGACTTCATGTCGCAGACGCCCGAGTCCATGCACATGCTCGTCAACCTGTTCAGCCCGCGCGGCATCCCCGCCGACTACCGCCACATGCAGGGCTTCGGCGTCAACACCTACAAGTGGGTCAACGCCGACGGCGACACCAAACTGGTCAAGTACCACTGGATGCCCAAGCAGGGCGTGCGCAGCATGACCGAGGAGGACGCGGCCAACGTCCAGGCCGACTCCCTCGGCCACGCCACCAAGGACCTGTACGAGGCCGTCGGACGCGGCGACCACCCGGAGTGGGAACTGCTCGTCCAGATGATGGACGACCACGACCACCCCGACCTCGACTTCGACCCGCTGGACGACACCAAGACCTGGCCCGAGCAGGACTTCCCGCCGAAGCCGGTCGGCCGGATGGTGCTCGACCGGATGCCGAAGGACTTCTTCGCCGAGAACGAGCAGATCTCCTTCGGCACCGGCGTCCTCGTCGACGGCCTCGACTTCTCCGACGACAAGATGCTCGTCGGCCGGACCTTCTCCTACAGCGACACCCAGCGCTACCGGGTCGGCCCCAACTACCTGCAACTGCCCGTCAACCAGGCCAAGAACGCGGACGTCCGCACCAACCAGCGTGACGGCCAGATGGCGTACCACGTGGACGGCGGCGGCGAGAACCCGCAGGTCAACTACGAGCCGTCGATCACCGGCGGCCTGCGCGAGGCCCGCTACCCGACCCACGACGAGCAGGGACCCGTGATCGAGGGGCGGCTCACCCGCAAGCGCATCCCCCGCACCAACGACTACATGCAGGCGGGCCAGCGCTACCTGCTCCTGGAGGACTGGGAGCGCGACGACCTGGTGAAGAACTTCACCGACCTGCTGTCCCAGTGCGACCGGCCCGTGCAGGAGCGCATGGTCTGGCACTTCCTGCTGGTCGAGAACGACCTGGGCCTGCGGGTCGGCGAGGGGCTGGGCATCGGCCCCGAGGACGTGGCCGGTCTGGAGCCGCTGGCGAGCCAGGACCTCACGGACGAGGACCGCGAGCGCCTGGCCAACCTGGGCAAGAACCCACCGCGCGACGTCGAGGGCCTCACCATGACCCACTGCGTGCCGGACGAGCGGCACGTCGTGACCCGGTGACCGGTCACCCCGTCAGGGCGCCACGGGCCACCGCGAGGGCCTGGTCCGCGTAACCACGGCCGAACAGCACGGCGTGCACCAGCAGCGGGAAAAGCTGGTGCACGCCGACGCGGTCCGCCCAGCCGTCGGCGAGCGGCGCCTCCTCCTGGTAGCCGCCCAGCACCTGCTCCAGGTACGGGCAGCCGAACAGACGCAGCATCGCCAGGTCGGTCTCGCGGTGTCCGCCGTGCGCGGCCGGGTCGATCAGCCGGACATGCCCGTCGGCCGCCCACAGCACGTTGCCGTTCCACAGGTCGCCGTGCAGCCGCGCGGGCGGTTCGGCGGGCCCCGCCAGCTCCGGCAGCCGCTCGCACAGTCGTTCCACGTCGGTCGCCTCACCGGGCCGGACCGTGCCCTGGTCGACCGCGCGCCGCAGATACGGCAGCACGCGATGCTCGGCGTACCAGCCCGGCCAGTCGGCGCCGGGCTCGTTGCGCATCGGGGCGAGCCCGATGTACGCGTCCGCCGGACCGTCCGGGGGCGGCGCGCCGAACGCGGGCGCCCCGGCGGCGTGCAGGGCGGCCAGGTCACGGCCGAAGCGGACCGCCGCCTCCCGGCTCGGCCGCCCCTGCGCGACCCGGTCGACGACCAGCCAGTTCCCGTCGTGGCCGTGCACGGCCGGTACCCGCACCGTGCCGGCGCCGACCAGCCAGCGCAGCCCGGCCGCCTCGGCCCGCGCCGCCCCCGGATCGTCGGCACGCTTGGCGATCACCACCCGCCCGTCGTCGAGCGTGACCTCGGCGAGGGTCCCGGACAGCGGCCGTTCACCCGTGACCGCCCGCCCTGTGAGCCGGGCCACGACATCCGCTGGGGCGGTCATACGCGCTCCTCCCTCGGGTCCGAGCTTGATCGAACACCCAGCGTACGACCGGGCCCCCGGTGGCCCGGCACTCAGCCTTCGGATCCGCAATCGACATCCAGCAACTGGATCGGCCGCGTCGCGTCCAGGTCGACGTACGCCGTGAAGTCAGCCTTGTCGGACCCGCCGTTCCAGTACGTGCTCACGGTCGCCCAGCCGACCCCGGCGGACTGGGCGGTGGTGACCGGACCGATGTCGATGGACGCCGGGACGTTCTGCGCGCACAGCAGGACGTCGAACTCCGGGTTGGCCGCCACCTTCTCCTCGAGGTGCGGCGAGATCCCGTACTTGCGGGCGAAGTCGCCCGGGCCGTGCTCGCCGTAGAAGTCCTCGAGGAAGGTGTGGATCTCCTCGGCGGTGTACCGGTCGCCGGTGGCGGCGGTGGACACATTCGCCACGTCCCGGTCACGCGGGACGGTGAAATCCCGCCGCCCGCCGACAGAACCGGCCGCCGCCGGGGGACCAGTCGGAGCATGACGAGTTCATCGTTCCAGCGCACCATCGCCCTGCCCGCCCCTGTGTGCGAACAGGCCGCACAGCACCTGGAGCAGGCCGCGCACCGGGCCATCGACGGGGCCGCGATCCCCCTGAAGGCGTTCCGCGCGGCCGCCGACAACGACTTCATCCTCCCCGCGCCGATCGTCGAGCAGGCGGCTGCCTGCCTGCTGGTCCTCGCCACGGAGACCGCCCAGACCGTACGTCCCTCCGCCCTGCGCGCCACGATCAGCGTCGCGCTGCGGCTGCGGGACGCCGTGGAGCTGTCGCACCAGCCGGCTCTCAGCAGCAGGTTCTGGTAAGGCGGGGTTGGCGGCGGGGAGCCTGTGCGTCAGTGCTCGCGGAAGGCGACATCGACCTGCTTGCGGCGCAGTTCCTCCAGCGTGGCGCGCTGCCGCCGGGCCCGTTCGATGAGGTCGTCGAGCTGCCGCGCGTCCAGGCGCGGGTCCGTGGCGGCCAGGTCGCGGAGCGTCTGCCAGCCGGCCGTCTTGCCCTCCACCCCCAGACCCATCGCCTCCAGCTCCCACAGCGTGCTCAGCGGGGACCGCCGCACCAGGCTGCCGTTGCTCTTCAGCCGGCCCATCTGCTCGGCCGCCCGGCCCGCGTAGACCTTGTAGCGGCGCACCGGCACGTCGAGCCGCCGCATGATGTGGAGCAGGCTCGCCCGGTCCTCGGCGATCTCGGCGGTGATCGGTTCCAGGGCGTCGCCGAGCGCCGTACCCCGGCACGAGCGCAGCAGATAGCGGATCCGCGCGGTCCCGGCGGTGGCGCCGGCGAGGTGGTCGTTGAGGTAGATGCCCAGCAGCGACATGTCGGTGGCCGGAGCACGGTGGGCGCCCGGCGGATCCGTTCGCTGTTCCGTCATGACACTGCTCCTGTTCCTGCTCCGGCCCTGTCCCGGGGCGGCGGCCGGAACAGGGGATTCACCGGACTTTTCCGGCTTGCGGGAGGCTACGCGGGGCGGGTGCCCGGGACCTTCCCGGCGAAACGGGATCAGCTCCCTGCGTACGAGCCTCGTCCGGGCTGTGGCCGAGGCCACAGCCCGGACGAGGTCCCGATCACGTCCGGGGACGCGAGGCGGCGGCTACCGTCTACGGGCAGATCCCCCGCTTCCCCACCCCTTTCGGACGGCCCGGCAGTGCAAGCAGACCTCTCTCCTGTCATCGCGGCGACCGCCCAGTGGCTGACCCGCGCCTTCCCCGCCTCCGGCGGAGCGCTCGCCTCCGCGCTGTGCGAGGTGCAGGCCCGGCAGGCCGTGACGGTCGCGGCGTGGCTCAGGTACCCGACGGCGATGGACGCCGCCCTGGTCGACGTGGCGGGCCCGGGCGGCTCCGCGCGGCTGGACTGGGTCACCGGCGCCGACGCGTCCCTGGACGACGACGTGGACGCGCACGCCTGGCGCACCTGGGTGGACGAGGTCGTGGCCAGTTGGGCGGCGAGTCTGCTCACCGACCCGGAGCTGGCCGCCCTGGCGGTGGCCGCGCTCGCCGAGGGCAGCCACAGCACCGGCGCACCGGCCGAGTTCCGCCGCCTCGTCGCGCCCGACGACAGCGACCAGCGCGCCGCCGCCCTGCTGCGCCACCCCGACCTGCTCGCCCCCGTGGCCGAACTGCACCACACCCAACTCCTCGACCGCCTGCTCCCGGGCCGCACACTGATCGCCTGACGGGGGGCAGGCCCCCACCGGCTCACGGCGGTTTCGCCTCGCCGACTATTCGGCGGTGCCTGGCTGCCGGTCCCCGACGGCACTGGTCTGCACGCCCCGTCACGGGCTGGACGAGCCCACCCCGCTCCCAGCCCTCCACTCACCTCCTCACCTGCGCGAACAGCCGGTAACCCCACTCCGTCACCCTCCGTGACTCACCGGTTTGCCGTACGCGACCGTGCCGTGTTCGCTGCGTCGGCGGACGCTGATCGTGGGCTCGACGGCCTCCGGCCACCCTCAGCGGTCCGAGGCGCACACCGTCGTGCCGGGCCGTACGCCGCTGACGGAGGAGAGACCGAGATGACCACCGCCCTCTCACGGAGCTGGGAACACGCCGTCGTCACGGGCGGCGCCGGGTTCGTCGGTTCCCACCTGTGCGCCGCCCTGCTGGACGCGGGCGCGGCCGTCACCTGCGTGGACGACTTCTGCACCGGCCGGCCCGAGAACATATCCCCGCTGCTCGAACGGCCCGGTTTCACGCTCGTGCAGGCCAACGTCGCCGAGGGCCTGCGGATCAAGCGAAGGCCCGACCTCGTCCTGCACTTCGCCTCCCCGGCGTCCCCGGCGGACTATCTGCGACTGCCGCTGCACACCATGGAGACGGGCAGCCTCGGCACCCGCAACGCCCTGGAACTCGCACGGTCCTCCCGAGCCCGCTTCGTCCTCGCCTCGACCTCCGAGGTCTACGGCGACCCGCAGCAGAACCCCCAGGACGAGCGCTACTGGGGCAACGTCAACCCGGTCGGCCCGCGCAGCGTCTACGACGAGGCCAAACGCTTCGGCGAGGCGCTGACCACCGCCCACGCCGACACCCACGGCACCGACACCTGCATCGTGCGGCTGTTCAACACCTACGGCCCGCGGATGCGCGGCCACGACGGACGCGCGGTGCCGACCTTCGTGCGGCAGGCCCTGGCCGGCGAGCCCCTCACCGTGACCGGCGACGGCCGGCAGACCCGGTCGCTGTGCTACGTCGACGACACCGTCCGCGGCATCCTCGCGGCGGCCGCCCACGGCATGCGCGGCCCCGTCAACATCGGAAACCCGACCGAGATCACCATGCTCGACCTGGCCCGGCTGGTCGTCGAACTCGCCGGCTCCCCGTCGGAGATCCGCTTCATCGAACGCCCGGTGGACGACCCGGCCGTGCGCTGCCCGGACATCACCCTGGCCCGCGACAAGCTCGGCTGGGAACCGCAGGTGCGTGCCGAGGAGGGGCTGCGGCGCACGATCGCATGGTTCCGCGAGGAACCGGCGACTGACCACGACTGACCCGCTCGGGCACCTCCCCCCCCGCACCACCGCGTCCGGATTCCTTCCCGACCGCCGAAAGGGCCGCCACCCCCCATGCGCATCCTCGGAATCAACGCCCTCTTCCACGACCCGGCCGCCGCCCTGGTGATCGACGGGCGGACCGTCGCCGCCGCTGAGGAGGAGCGGTTCTCCCGGCGCAAGCACGGGAAGCGACCCCTGCCGTTCGCCGCCTGGGAACTGCCCGAGAAGGCCGCTGCCTGGTGCCTGAAGCGGGCCGGGCTGCGCCCGCAGGACCTCGACGCGGTCACCTACTCCTTCGACCCGGCACTGGCCCGGCCCGCCGAGGACATGGGCCTGGACGACCCGTGGGACCACCTGCGGCTGACGTACGCCCGCGAGGCACCCGGATTCCTGCGGACGGCCCTGCCCGGCCTCGACCCCGGCATCGTCCGCTTCGTGCCGCACCACATGGCCCACGCCGCCTCCGGCGCCTTCGCCGCACCGGACGCCGGCGACTCCTCCGTACTGGTCCTGGACGGCCGCGGCGAACGCGCCTCCCACCTGGCCGCACGCCGCGTGGGCGACCGGCTGGAGGCGCTGTACGCGCAGGACCTGCCGCACTCGCTCGGCCTCGTCTACGAGGAACTCACCGAACACCTCGGATTCCTGCGCTCCTCCGACGAGTTCAAGGTGATGGCGCTCGCCTCCCACGGCACCCCGCGCATGCTCACCGAACTGCGCCGCCACGTGTACCCGACCGGCGACGGCGGCTTCCACGCCACCGGCGTGCCCTGGCACGAGCTGTGCGCTCCGCGCGGCGCCGGCGAGCCGTGGACGCAGGAACACGCCGACGTCGCCGCCAGCGCCCAGGCCGTGCTGGAGGAGACCCTGCTCGACCTCGTGCGCTGGCTGCACGGCCGTACCCACGACCAGGTGCTCACCCTCGCCGGAGGCGTCGCACTCAACTGCGTCGCCAACTCACGTATCGCACGCGAGGGCCCCTTCTCCCGGGTGTGGGTGCAGCCCGCCGCCGGAGACGCCGGAACCGCCCTGGGCGGCGCCCTGCTGCTGTCCGCCGGCGCCGGCGACGAGCCGGAGCCCATGTCCGGCGCCGACCTCGGCCGGGACTGGTCCGACGCGGAGCTCGGAGCCTGGCTGAAGACGGCCGCCGTACCCTTCGAGCGGCCCCCGGACATCGCCGCCACCGTCGCCCGCGCCCTCGCGGACAACGCGATCGTCGCCTGGTTCCAGGGCCGCTCCGAGTACGGCCCCCGGGCGCTCGGCCACCGCTCCCTGCTGGCCCATCCCGGGCACGCGGGCAACCTGGAACGGCTCAACGACGTCAAGGGCCGCGAGCAGTTCCGGCCCGTCGCCCCCATGGTCCTCGCCGACCGCGCCGCCGAGATCTTCGACGGCCCGCTGCCCAGCCCGTACATGCTGTTCGTGCACGACGTCGCCCAGGAGTGGCGGGACCGCATCCCCGCCGTGGTCCACGTCGACGGCACCGCCCGCATCCAGACCGTCGACCCGGGCCGCGAGCCGCTGGTGGCCCGCATGCTCGGCGAGTTCGAGCGGCTCACCGGGCTGCCCGTGGTCGTCAACACCAGCCTCAACACCGCCGGGCGGCCCATGGTCGACGACCCGCGCGACGCCCTGGAGTGCTTCGGCTCCTCGCCCGTCGATCTGCTCGCCATCGGCCCGTACGCCATCCGCCGCGGTGACCTGTTCCGCACCGAGGACGCCGGAGGCCTGCGATGACCGAGCCCGAAGCCCGTGCACGGGACGCCGAGTACGCCGTCGTCGTCCCGACCCTCGGACGGCCCAGTCTGCGCGTGTGCCTGCACGCCCTGGCCGAGGCCGGCGGACCGGGGCCGGTCCGGGTGGTCCTCGTCGACGACCGGCCCGGCGCGGCCCGTCCGCCCCTGACCGCCGACGTCCCGCCGTCCCTGCGCTCGCGCACCATCGTCGTACCCGGCGGGGCGCGCGGACCCGCCGCCGCACGCAACCTCGGCTGGCGGGCCGCCGGTGACGTGCCCTGGATCGTCTTCCTCGACGACGACGTCGTACCCGGGCCCACCTGGGGCGACGACCTGACCCTCGACCTGTCCGCGGCGACGGAGCGGACCGCCGGGATCACCGCCCGGATCGACGTGCCGCTGCCCGCCGACCGCCGCCCGACCGACTGGGAACGCAACACGGCCGGACTCGCCGCCGCCCGCTGGATCACCGCGGACATGGCCTACCGCCGGGCCGCGCTGGCCGCCGTCGGCGGATTCGACGAGCGCTTCCGGCGGGCCTTCCGGGAGGACGCCGACCTCGCGCTGCGCATCCTCGACGCCGGCTGGACGCTCACCGGGGGCCGGCGCACCACCACCCACCCCGTGCGGCCGGCCGGGCGCTGGACCTCCGTCCGTCTCCAGGCCGGCAACGCCGACGACGTGCTGATGACCCGGCTGCACGGCCGCCACTGGTGGCGCCGGGCCGAGGCGCCTCGCGGGCGGCTGCCTGTCCACCTGGCCGTCACCGGAGCGGGCGTGACCGCGCTGGGCTGCGCCCTGCTCGGCCGGCACCGGCCGGCCGGGGTCTGTGCCGCCGCATGGCTGGCCGGCACGACCGAGTTCGCCCTGGCCCGGATCCTGCCCGGGCCGCGCACCCGCGACGAGGTGCTCACCATGGTCGTGACCAGCGCTCTCATCCCGCCGGCCGCCACCTGGCACTGGCTGCGCGGGCGACTCGCCCACCGTACGGCCCGGCCGCTCAGCCCGCTCGGGACCGGCGGGCCGGAGCCCGCGGCCCGCCCGGCGGTCAGGGAACGGCTGCGGTCATGACCCGGCCCACCGGTCCATGGCTGCTCTCCGGGCCGTACGGGCCCACCGGCGTGCGGCAGCCCCCGCACGCGCACGACCCCGGCGGCCCGCTCCCCGCGGCTGTCCTCTTCGACCGCGACGGCACCCTCGTCGCCGACGTCCCCTACAACGGGGACCCGGCGCGGGTCGCGCCCATGCCGAGGGCCCGGGAGGCCCTCGACGCCGTGCGCGCCGCCGGGATTCCCGTCGGCGTCGTGACGAACCAGTCGGGCGTGGCCCGTGGCCTGCTGACCCCCCGCCAGGTCGAGGACGTACGCCTGAGGGTGGAGGAACTGCTCGGGCCGTTCTCCGTCTGGGCCGTGTGCCCCCACGGGCCGGGGGAGGGCTGCGGCTGCCGCAAACCCGCACCCGGCCTGGTCCTGGCCGCGTGCCGCAGGCTCGCCGTTCCGCCCGAACGCACCGTCGTCATCGGCGACATCGGGGCCGACGTGGAGGCCGCGCGCGCCGCCGGGGCCCGCGGCGTCCTGGTCCCCACGGCCGCCACCCGCCCCGAGGAGACCGTGTCGGCCGACACCACGGCGGCCGACCTGCTCGCCGCGGTTCGCATCGTCCTCGACCCGGCACCCGTCGCCGCGCCGGCGGGACAGCCACGACGGGATGCCGGTGCGGCGACGGGGGAGTGGCGGCACAGCCCGGCCGGGCCGGTCGGCGAACCGCGCCGCCATCGGGCCGCGTCGGCGGCGGTACCCCGCGGTCACCCCGCCCTGCCGTCGGGGGAGGCGCGATGACCCCCTTCCGTTCCCGCAGCCGCCTGCCCCGGACCCTCGTCGTCCGCCTCGACAGCGCCGGAGACGTGCTCCTGGCCGGGCCCGCCGTGCGGGCCGTCGCGGCCGGGTCCTCGTACACCGCGTTGCTGTGCGGACCGCAGGGCGCCGCGGCGGCGCGGATGCTGCCCGGGGCGGACGACGTGCTGACCTACGACGCCCCCTGGGTCGGGCTGGAGCCGCCTCCGGTCACGCGGGCGGCCACCCGGCGGTTGATGGACACGCTCACCGCGGGCCGCTTCGACCGGGCGCTCGTCCTCGTGTCGTACCACCAGAGCCCGCTGCCGATCGCCCTGCTGCTCAGGCTCGCCGGGATCGGATGGACCGCCGCCGACAGCGAGGACTACCCGGGCGCGCTGCTCGACCTGCGGCACCGCAGACCGCCGCACCGCCCCGAGGCCCTCGCCGCCCTCGACCTGGCCCGCGCCGCGGGCTACGCCCTGCCGCCCGGCGACGACGGCGGACTGCGCGTCACACCGCCGCCCCCCACCACCCGCCTCACCGGGCCCGAGCCGTACATCGTCGTCCACCCCGGCGCCGCCGTCCCCGCCCGCGCCTGGACCCCCGGCCGGGCGGCACGGGCCGTCGCCGCCCTGTCCGCCGAGGGATACCGGGTCGTCGTCACCGGAGGCCGCGCCGAGCGGGAGCTGACCGCGCGGGTCGCCGGGCGGCACGCACTGGACCTCGGCGGCGCCACCGACCTGCCGCACCTGGCCGGAGTCCTCGCCGGGGCGCGGGTCGTCGTGGCCGGGAACACCGGCCCGGCCCATCTCGCCGCCGCCGTCGGCACACCCGTCGTCAGCCTCTTCGCACCGGTCGTGCCGGCCGAACTGTGGGCCCCCTACGGCGTACCGCACGTTCTGCTCGGCGACCGGTACGCCGCCTGCGCGGACACCCGGGCCCGGCACTGCCCCGTGCCGGGACACCCCTGCCTGGACGGCATCGGCGACGCCGAGGTGCTCGCCGCCGTGGCGGCCCTCACGGACGACCCGGCGGACCAGGAAGAACAGACGGAGCGAGGAGCGGCCGTATGAACATCCTGCTGTGGCACGTGCACGGCTCCTGGACGACCGCGTTCGTCCAGGGCCCGCACACCTACCTCGTCCCCGTCACCCCGGGCCGCGACCCGGACGGCCTCGGGCGGGCCCGTACCTTCTCCTGGCCCGCCTCGGTGCGCGAGGTCACCCCCGGGGAACTCCGCGACACGCCCGTCGACCTGGTCGTCCTGCAGCGGCCGCACGAACCGGAGCTGGCCGAACGCTGGCTCGGCGGACGCCGCCCCGGCCGGGACGTACCCGCTCTGTACCTGGAGCACAACGCGCCCGACGGCGACGTACCCGACACCCGGCATCCGTGCGCCGACCGCTCCGATCTGACGATCGTGCACGTCACGCACTTCAACCGGCTGTTCTGGGACTGCGGAACCACCCGGACCGAGGTCGTCGAGCACGGCATCGTCGACCCGGGCCACCGCTACACCGGCCGGCTCGCGCGCGCCGCGGTCGTCGTCAACGAACCCGTGCGACGCGCCCGGTACACCGGCACGGACCTGCTGCCCGCCCTGGCCGAGGCGGTACCGCTCGACGTGTTCGGCATGGGCACCGAGGGCCTGGCCGGCCACCTCGGCCTGCCACCGGACCGGTGCCGCACCGCCGACCTGCCCCAGAGCGAGCTGCACACGGCCATGGCCGAACGCCGCATGTACCTGCACCCGGTGCGCTGGACCTCCCTCGGCCTGTCCCTGCTGGAGGCGATGCACCTCGGCCTGCCCGTCCTGGCCCTCGCCACCACCGGCGCCGTCGAGGCCCTCCCGCCCGGCGCGGGCACCCTCTCCACTCGCCCCGACGTCCTGGCCCGCGTCGCCCGCCGCTACCTCCACGAACCCGAGGCCGCGGCCGCGGACGGAGCCCGGGCCCGGCAGGCGGCCCTCGAACGCTACGGGCTCAAGCGCTTCCTGGCCGACTGGGAGCGCCTGATCACGGAGGTGTGCTCATGACCCCGTCCCTCAGCCCCTTCCCCACCGGACCGCTCGGCGGCGACCCCCTCGACCCGGGCGTCCTCGCGATCGCGCTCGTCTCGGAGCACGCGAGTCCCCTCGCCGCGCTCGGCGGGGTCGACGCCGGCGGCCAGAACGTCCACGTCGCCTGCCTCGCCGGGGCGCTCGCCGACCGCGGTCACCGTGTCACCGTCTACACCCGCCGTGACGCGCCCGACCTGCCCTGCCGGGTGGAACTGCGCGACGGCGTCGAGGTGCACCACGTCCCCGCCGGGCCGGCCGAGCCGCTGCCCAAGGACGAGCTCCTGCCGTACATGGGTGAGTTCGGCCGTTACCTGGCACGCGGCTGGCGCACCCGGGCCCCCGACCTGGTGCACTCGCACTACTGGATGTCGGGCCTGGCCGCGCTGCGGGCGAGCCGCGCGCACGGGCTGCCCCTGCTGCACACGTACCACGCCCTCGGCACCGTGAAGCGACGGCACCAGCGCCAGGCCGACACCAGCCCGCCGGAGCGGATCCCCGGCGAGACCGAGATCGGGCTGGGCTGCGACCGCATCGTCGCCACCTGCCGGGACGAGGCCGCCGAACTGACCCGCATGGGCATACCTCCGCACAAGATCGGCATCGTGCCGTGCGGCGTCGACCCCGACCGGTTCAGCCCCAAGGGCCCGGCCGCGCCACGCGGACCGTACCCGCACCGGCTGCTCCAGCTGGGCCGGCTGGTGCCGCGCAAGGGCGCCGCGGTGGCCGTCGCCGCACTGGCCCGGCTGCCCGGCACCGAGCTCGTCGTGGTCGGCGGGCCGCCCGCTGACCGGCTCGACGACGACCCGGAGGTGCGGCGGCTGCGCGGCATCGCCCGGGACGCCGGCGTCGCCGACCGGGTCCGTTTCACCGGCGCCGTGCCCAGCGAGCAGGTGCCGCCGCTGCTGCGCTCCGCCGACGTCGTGGTGTGCCCCGCCGACTACGAACCCTTCGGCATCGTCCCGCTGGAAGCCATGGCCTGCGGCGTGCCCGTCGTGGCCAGCGCGGTCGGCGGGCAGCTCGACACCGTCGCCGACCCCGGCACCGGACGGCTGGTGCCGCCCCGCGACCCCGAGGCCCTGGCCCGCGCCGTCGCCGGCCTGCTCGCCGACCCGGCGGCCCGCGCCGCGTGCGGGGCGGCCGGCCGCCGCCGGGTCCTGGGCCGCTACGGCTGGGGCCAGGTCGCCGCGGCCACCGAGGCCGCCTACTGCGAGGTCCTCGACGCCGAGCCCGCCGCGACGGGCGCCGGCTGAAGCGATCCGTCCCCGACCCGCCGGCCGTCGCCGACGCCTGAAGACCGAAGGAGGTGCGGGTCCGCCACCGTCCACCGGGCGGCGGCACACCCGAACAGCATGAGCGAACACTCTGCACACCCCGCGCTCGATGCCGCCCGCCTGCACTGCCGGTCACTGGACGAGGCACTCGGCCGGTTCCGCGGGGACGGCCTCGAACGGATCGCGGACTGGGGCAGCCGGCTCGCCGACGTCCTCACCGGCGGCGGCCGCCTGCTCGCCGCGGGCAACGGCGGCAGCGCCGCCCAGGCCCAGCACCTCACCGCCGAACTGGTCGGCCGCTACCGCCAGGAACGCCGCGCCTACTCCGCGCTCGCCCTGCACGCCGAGACGTCCAGCGTGACCGCCATCGGCAACGACTACGGCTTCGACCACGTCTACGCCCGCCAGGTCAGCGCCCACGGCCGCCCCGGCGACATCCTGATGCTGCTGTCCACCTCCGGCCGCAGCGCCAACCTCATCGCCGCGGCCGTGACCGCCCGCCAGGCCGGACTGCGCGTCTGGGCGCTCACCGGGCGCGGCCCGAACCCCCTCGCGGAAGCCGCCCACGACGCCCTGTGCGTCGACGCCGGCAGCACCGCGAACGTCCAGGAGATCCACCTCGTCGCCGTCCACCTGCTCTGCGAGTGCTTCGACACGGCCGTGTCGACACCCCTCGCACGGCGCACGGTCCTCACTCACGGAGGCACCTCATGACCGGACCGGAACCGCTCGCGGTCGTCGGGGACGTCCTCCTCGACGAGGACATCGAAGGCGTCTCCACCCGGCTCTCCCCGGACGCCCCCGCCCCCGTCGTCGACGTCACCGGCGACCGGCGGCACCCGGGAGGAGCCGGACTGGCCGCCGCCCTCGCCGCGCGCGGCGGCCGGGAGGTGGTCCTGGTGACCGCGCTCGGTGACGACGACGCCAGCGAGGCCGTACGGCGTGACCTGCGCGGCCGGGTCCGGCTGCTGGAGCTCCCGCTCAAGGGCACCCTGCCGGTCAAGACCCGTGTCCTCGCGGGAGGCCGGCCCGTCGTCCGCATCGACCGGGGCGGCGGCACCCCCGGCGAACCCGACGACGCGGTCCGGGAGGCACTGGCGAGCGCCCGCGCGATCCTCGTCGCCGACTACGGGCGCCACACCGCGGGCGCCCTGCGGCCGCACCTGGAGGCCGCCGCCCGCCGCACACCCCTGGTGTGGGACCCGCACCCCAAGGGTGACCCGCCCGTGCCCGGAGCCCGGCTCGTCACCCCCAACGCGGCGGAGGCGCGAGCCCTGTACCCCGGCTCCGGAGGGACGTCACTGGGCGCGTACGCGGAGCGCGGGACGCGGCTCGCGGAGCGGTGGCGCGCCGCGGGTGTCGCTGTCACCCTCGGTGACCGCGGGGTGCTGCTGGCCCGGCCCGGCTCCGGTACGCCGATGCTCGTGCCCGTGCCCTACCGGGCCGCCGGGGACCCGTGCGGGGCGGGCGACTGCTTCGCCGCGACGACGGCGGCGGCCCTCGCCGACGGCCTGCTCCCCGAGGAGGCGCTGCAACGGGCCGTCGCCGAGGCCGCCGCGTTCGTCGCGGCCGGCGGCGCGGGCAACCCCGACCTGTGGCGGACCGAGCCGCCGCCCGGCCCCGCGGACGACGCCGCGACCGACGCGTTCGCCCTCGCGGAGAGCGTCCGGGCCCGGGGCGGCACCGTGGTCGCCACCGGCGGCTGCTTCGACCTGGTGCACGCCGGTCACGTCGGACTGCTGGAGAGCGCCCGGCGCATCGGCGACTGCCTCATCGTGTGCCTGAACTCCGACGCGTCCGTCACCCGCCGCAAGGGCCCGGGCCGCCCGCTCAACCCGGCGGCGGACCGCGCCCGCGTCCTCGCCGCGCTCGGCAGCGTCGACGCCGTCGTGGTCTTCGAGGAGGACACCCCCGAGGCGGTACTGGCCCGCCTGCGCCCGGACGTCTGGGTCAAGGGCGGCGACTACTCCGTCCAGGACCTGCCCGAGGCGGAGGCGCTCCGCACCTGGGGCGGCCAGGCCGTGGTCCTGCCCTACCTCGACGGCCGCTCCACGACCTTGCTGACCCGCCGGGCGGCGAAGGCGGCGACGGTGGCTCTGCGGCCGTCGGGTTCCTGACGACCTGACGACCTGACGACATGAAGACATGACGACGTAACGACTGACCTACCGCTGAGGCGCCCCGCCTGGGGCGGTCGGGCTGATCGGTTGTGGGGGTTCTGGGGCCCTGCCGGGGCGGTCGGGCCGATCGGGCGTGTGGCTCTGGGGACCTGCCGGGGCGGTCGGGCCGATCGGGCGTGTGGCTCTGGGGACCTGCCGGGGCAGTCCGGCTGATCGGTCGCGGGGCTCAAGGGCCCTATCAGGGCAGTCCGGCCGATCGGTCATGGGCCCGTGCGGCCCTGCCGGGCAGCTCGGCCGATCAGTTGCTCGGACCCTGCGGCGCCCCGCTCGGCGGCAGCTCGGTCGGTCGATCTCTGCGGCCTGGCCGGGTCTCTCCATGCTGTCGCGGCCGATCAGCTGTGAGGCGGCCCTCCTGGCCCGTCGGTGGCAGCGCCGCCGGCCGCTCAGGCTGCCCCGGCCCTCCGGCAGCCGCGGCCGACCGCCGTGCGGACTCCGGGATCCGCCTCAGTCGGTCGCGGCCACCAGCCCCCGCACCCCCGCCACGCGCTCGCTCAGGCCGCCGTGCTCAGCGCCGGCCGCCCCTGGACGTCGCCCTCCTCCGTCCGGATGACCACCGGCGTCGTGGTACGGCGCTGTCGCAGCAGGTAGCCCGCGCCGATCGAGCCGGCGATGAGCAGGCCGCCGGTGACGAGGGCGCCGCGGGCGCCGGCCAGTTCCATGAGGAGGCCGAGCGCGGGCGGGCCGCCCAGGCTCCACACCGTGCCGATGCTGCCCCACACGCCCAGCACGCGACCCCGCAGGTGGGCGGGCGGGTCGGTCTGGAGGACGGCCGTGCCGGCGGTGTCGGAGACGGACTCCACCACGGCCATCGGCAGCACGAGCACGATCAGCACCGCGAGGGACGGCGACAGCCCCGCGACCACCTGGAGCAGTGCCCCGGCCGCCGCCAGCGCCCCCACGAGCCGCACGGACGGCCGGCGCAGCCGGGCGCCGAGGACCGCGCCGAGGATGCCGCCGACGGCGAGCACGGTCGACACCGTGCCGAACGAACCGGCACCACCCGCGAGCGGCCCGGTGACGAGCACGGCCAGGGTGAGCCCGTAATTACGGCCGAACACCGCGCTGATCCCGGTCACCCCGGCGAGCGCCATCAGACGCGGCCGGCGCGCGAAGAAGGCCAGCCCCTCGCGCACGGACATGTCCGAGCCGGTGCGCTTCGGCCCCACGGCGACGTCCCGCACCGCTCCGGCGGCCGGCCGCAGGAACGGAATGACCGAGGCCACGAACAGGAACGACACACCGTTCGCGAAGTACGCCGCGGACGTGCCGAGGAACCCCACCGCCACACCGGCCATGGCCGCTCCCACGAGCCGGCCCGACTGGTGCACCAGCGCCCCGACCCCGATGGCCGAGGGCACGTCCTCCGGTGGGACGAGATCGTTGCCCAGCAGCGCACACGCCGGGTTGTCGACGGTCGCGACGACACCCGTGACGGCGGCCAGCACCATCAGGGAGGTCATGTCGAGCCGGTCCAGCGCCACGAGCACGGCCGTCGTGAAGGCGATCGCGCCGAGCAGCGCCTGGCTCACGGTCGCCGTCAGCTTGCGGGGCCACCGGTCGACGGCAGCGCCGCCGAGGACGCTCATCAGCAGGGCAGGGGCTGCCTGCACGGACATGGACAGCCCCGTCGCGGCGGCGGACCCGGTGATCTCGAGGACCAGCAGGTTCTGCACCGTGAGCTGCATCCACGTACCGGCGTTCGACACGAAGTTCGCGACGGACCACCAGCGCATGCTGCGGTACCGCAGCGACCGCCAGGGCGAGCGCGAGGCGGGCAGGGCAGGGGAGGGGGACGAAGACACAGTGCTGTACTCGCAAGACGAGTCGGAGGACTCAGGAGGAGGAGGGCGGGGGGAACGAGAAGCACCGGCTGCGCTGCGCGGTGGTTCCCCTCGCCTGATACGGCGCCGACCATCGTGGCAGAGCAGACCCCCGAGTCGGATCCATCCGTACCTCTTCCACCGCCCCCACGCGTCCCAACCGCCGTCAGCGTCCGGGGATTTGGCGTCGCGAGTGTGGTTGATCACAGTTGTCGATCATGAACCTTGCCCGGGCCGCGTCACGTGACGGCGGCCACAGCGGACAGAGAAGGGCCCGTCGCCGGGGCGACGGGCCCTTCTCCTGTACCGCGGTGTGCGGCAGCGGCCGCTCTACTCGGACTTGCCGCGACCGGTCAGCGCGTCGCGCAGCCGGTCGATCATCCCGGTGCCCGGAGCCAGGAGCTTGTTGGCCGGAGGCTTGTCGGGGGCGGCCGGGTGGGGCCGGGTCGGGGCGGTCTTCTTCGCCTTCCGGACCTTCTCGCCCAGCTCGTTGAGCGCGTCCATCGGGCAGGCCTGCCGCAGGGCCGGGAAGAGGTTGCCCTCCTCGTCGGCGATGTGCGAGCGGATCTCGCTCATCAGCATGCCCATCAGCCGGTCGAAGTCGGCGTCGCCCGGGTCACAGCCCTCCAGGTCCTTCATGATCCGCTCGGCCGTGGCATGGTCCTCGAGCTCCTGGTCGGCGAGAGCGTCACCGTTGGCCACGTGCTCGCGTACGGCCGGATAGAGGTAGGCCTCCTCGGCCACCGAGTGCCGCACCAGCTCGATCGTGACCTGGTCCGCGTACGTCTTGCGGTCCTTGTGGCCGGACGGCAGCGCCTCGATCTTGCCGAACATCTCCTCGACTTCGCGGTGATCGGTCACCAGCTCGTCGATGACGTTTCCTCCGTGTCCCATGTCCTTCACCTCCAGCCCCCGGGTCCCCAAGGCCCCAGGGGGCTAACGCGCGGTCCGGGAGACCCCCCTTCGGTGTGCTCAGACCGGGAGCTTGGCTCGGACACGCCCCGCGGCCGCGGCCGGGCCCGTGGTGGCGCGGACGGAGCGCCGCACCAGACCGGCGTCCCGTCGCAGGCCACGGGCGGCGTGGCTGCCACGCCACACCACCGAGGGGCGGGCGCCGGTGTCGTCCGCGGCGATCAGCAGCCCGCCGAGCATGGACATGTTCTTGAAGAAGTGGATCCGCTGCTGGGCCCGCTCAGAAGGATCCTCCGCCTCCCAGAAGCGGTGCCCCGCCAGCGTCGTCGGCACCAGCGTGGCCGCGATGGCCAGCGCGGCCGGACGCGGCATGCGCCCGGTGGCCAGCATCAGCCCGGCCACGACCTGCACGGCGCCGTTCAGCCGTACGACCTGCTCGGTGCGGTCCGGCAGCGCCGAGACGCGTTCGGTGACCGGTTGTACGACGGGCTCGGCGACCGGGGCGACCTCCTTCGGGTCGCGGACGGAGTTCAGGCCGCCCGTGAGGAACATCGAGGCCAGCATGGGACGGCCGAGGACGCGCAACAGACTCATGGCCCTCTCCTGGGTGTCGGTGGGTTCGGCGTTCGCCGGGTTCCCCACCGGGAGCGGAAGCACTCACCCCGTTCGCGCCGCCCGGTGCCGGGCCCAGGCCTCCTCGCGCAGCTCCTCCGACAGCAGGACGTCCACGGCGGTGCACGCGAGGGCCTCCGTCGCGGCGACCAGCACCTCGCGGGCGCGGGGAGAGGCGGCGGCCTCGGCGAACTCCGGGGTGTGGTCGGAACCGTCCCCGTCCATGATCGCGACGAACGGGTGGATGGCGGGCACCCGCGTGCTGACGTTCCCGACGTCGGACGACCCCAGGTACACGCCGGGCACGGGCGGGGACAGCGGGATCCCGGCCCGGGACAGATGCGCGGCGAACCGCTCGGACAGCGCCTCGCTGTCCCGGAAGTGCTCGTAGCGCACGGTGGCCCGCTCCACCTCGGCGGTGGTGCCCGTGGCCCGGGCCACGCCGTCGGCACACTCCCGCAGCCGGTGCGTGAGGTCCTCCAGGGCCGGCGTCGTGGCCGCGCGCAGACCGAACAGGCCTTCGGCGTACTCCGGGACGATGTTCGTGGCGGTGCCGCCCTGGGTGACGATGCCCTGCACGTGCGAGCCCTCCGGCAGCCGCCGCCCCAGCACGGCCAGCACGTTGAACAGCTCCACCAGCGCCGCGAGCGCGTCGATGCCCTCCGTCGGGTTCCCCGTGGGGTGCGCGGCCCGGCCGTGGAAGGCCACCCGGTACTGCACCTGCGCGGTCAGTGGCGCCCGCGCCCAGCTGTGGACGCCCGGATGGAACATCAGCGCCGCGTCGACGCCGTCGAACACCCCCGCCTCCACCTCCAGGGCCTTGCCGCCTCCGCCCTCCTCGGCGGGTGTGCCCACCGCCAGCACCGACCCGGCGGACTCCTCCGCCACGGCCCCCACCGCCAGCGCGGCTCCCAGACCCGCCGCCGCGATGAGGTTGTGGCCGCACGCGTGGCCGAGGCCGGGCAGGGCGTCGTACTCCAGCAGCAGCGCCACCGCGGGCCGGCCCCGGCCCGAGCGCGCCGTGAACGCGGTCGGCATCCCCGCCACGCCCCGCTCCACGGCGAAACCGGCCCGTTCCAGCTCACCCGACAGCAGGGCCGCCGCCCGGTGCTCGGCGAAGGCGTACTCGGGATCGGCGTGCAGCCGCGAGGCCACATCCCACAGCGCGTCGGCCCGGACCGCCACCTCCTCCCGGACGGCCTGGTGTACGTCCTCACGCGTGCGATCCACAGGGGCCTCCCCGGCGTCGGCTGCGGTGCGTCCCCGACCGGGTTTCACCGCCCGGTGCGGCGACACCCGCGGCGCTTCTACCGGGGGCCGTGCCCCTTGATCCCCTGGCGGGACGCGACCTCGACCGGTGGACCGAGCAGCCGGTCTGCGGGATTCTCCCTGCCTGCCGGGTGCGATCGGGGACACGGCCGCACCGGACGACAGCGATCGGGGTTCGCCTTGCCGTGAGGGTCGCTGTGTTTCGTCTGGTGCGGTGTGCCTTCGGGCAGGTCTCCGCCGGGTGCGGCGGCACCGCCGTGCCCGGCCCGGTTCCGCCCTCCCGCGGCACTCGCCGCGTTTCGTCCGGTGCGGTTGTGCATCTGGGCGGGTTCACACCGGGTGCGGGCGGCACCGCCGCACTGCGACCTGGGTGGTTGTGCCCCGAACCGGCCCGGCCCGTTGCCGCCGCACCCACCGCGTTTCGACCGTTGCCCGAGTGCAACACGGTCGGTGTACCCGCCGGGCCACGACAGCGTGGACGCCGCGGCGGCGGCCGGGCGGGCCGGATCCGGGAGGAACCATGGACCACTCGCGCGTGCCCGTCCTGGAGGCGCTGGAGGACTTCCGGCGCCGCGGCGACATCGCCTACGGCCCGCCGGGCCACAAGCAGGGCAGGGGAGTGGACCCCCGGGTCGCGGAGATCGTCGGGCTCGACGTGTTCCGTTCCGACGTGCTCTCCCTCAACGGCCTCGACGACCGCCGCCAGTCGCAGGGAGTCCTCAGCCGGGCCCAGGAGCTGATGGCGGACGCGGTCGGTGCCGAGCACGCGTTCTTCTCCACCTGTGGCAGCTCCCTGTCCGTGAAGACGGCCATGATCGCCGCGGCCGGCCCGGGCGAGAAGCTGCTGCTGTCGCGCAACGCCCACAAGTCCGTCATCGCGGCCGTCGTCGTGAACGGCGTCGAGCCGATCTGGGTGCATCCGAAGTTCGACGCCGAACGGCACTTGGCCCACCCGCCCGAGCCCGACGACGTCCGTCGGCGGCTCCGTGAACACCCCGACGCCAAGGGCATGCTGCTCATCACACCCACCGACTGGGGCTCCTGCGCGGACATCGGGGGAGTGGCCCGGGTGTGCCACGAGTTCGACGTCCCCGTCATCGTCGACGAGGCATGGGGCGCACACCTGCCGTTCCACCCCGCCCTGCCCGCCTGGGGCATGGACGCCGAGGCCGACCTGGTGGTGACCAGCGTGCACAAGATGGGCGGGGCCGTGGAACAGAGCTCCGTCTTCCACCTCCAGTACGACCGCGTCTCGCCCGAGGCCCTCAAGCAGCGGGAGGACCTGCTCGGCACGACCAGCGCTTCCTCCCTCGTCTACGCCACGCTCGACGGCTGGCGCCGCCAGATGGTCGAACAGGGGCACGAGCTCCTGGAAGCCGCCATCCGCCGGGCCGAGCGCATCCGGGCGGTGGTCGCCGACCTGCCGGGTCTGCGGCCCATGGGCCGTGAGGTCGTGGAAGAGGGGCTCACCGCCGACCTCGATCCGCTCAAGCTCGTCATCGACGTACGCAAGCTCGGCATCAGCGGGATGCAGGCCGCGGAGTGGCTGCGAACCCACCGCCACGTGGACGTCGGTGGCTCGGACACCTGCCGCATCAGCGCCTCGATCACCTACGCGGACGACGACGAGACCGAGACGGTCCTGGTGGACGCCCTTGCCGCGCTCGTCGAGCGAGCGGACACCATCGAGCGGCGGCCGCCGGTCCGTCTGCCCGAGCCCTCGGCGCTGGAGCTGGAGCAGGCGATGCTGCCCCGCGAGGCGTTCTTCGCCCCGGTCGAGCACGTGCCCGCCGAGCGGGCCGCCGGACGGATCTCCGCGGAGATGATCAGCCCCTACCCGCCGGGCGTGCCCGTGGTGGCACCCGGCGAGGTCGTCACCGACGAGGTCCTGGACTACCTGCGCAGCGGCGTCGAACACGGCGTCCTCATCCCCGACGCGGCGGACTCCTCCGTCCGCACTCTGCGGGTCGTGGCGCGGGGCTGAGCCGGTGGTCTCCACGGCGTAGCCGACGGGGAGTTGGCCCGGACCGGGCGCGGCCGTCCCCCGACACTCTGTCAGGCTGCGGGCGCTGGATGCCGACACGGGTCGTCCCGGCGTCAATTACCGGCCTTGCTGTAACTTATGTGACAGATGTTGAATATGTTATGAAAATAAACTCCTGGGTAAGTTGGCATGAAATGTCCGTATCGGGTGCACTAGAGGAGAAAGCATCCGCTTCCCCAAGGAGATGGTGCAATGACTTCCACCGAGAAGTTCACCGAGGAACTGACGGGCATCCAGAGTGCCGACATCGAGGCGGCACTCGACCCGGCAGAAACCGACGGCATCTACCGCGACAGCCGTGAGTGCGCCGCACTCGCGCTGTTCAAGGGCGGATTCGGTCTGCTTCTGTCGCCGCCCACCCCGCGCCCCAAGAAGGGTTGAGTGGATCGACAGGAGTGACCATGGAGCAGTCAGGCACTTCGTCCCTCTTGCAGGGCGCGGTGCAGGAACTCGCTTCCGGCGTGGTCTCCGCTCTTCGGAGCGGAGACCACGCTCGTGCGGCCGCCCCGGCGCTGGCCGACGTGGAAGCGGAGGGCCTCACCCTTGCGGCCGTACGCGTGCTGGGAGCCGACGCGCTGCTGCCGAGCACCCTTCTGCACGCCCCGCCCCTGCCCGGCGAACTCGCCGTGTTCCGGAAGGCCGTGGAGGCCTACCCGCCCGGCCCCGGCGCCGCCCCCGCCGTGGTGTGGAGCCATTGGGCCATGCGGCGTACGCTGCGGCGTCTCGACCCGGGCCACGCCGACGGCCCGGACGGCGATCCCGACGCCGCCTGGCTGGAGGGCGCCACCTGGCAAGTCCTCACGCACCAGCTCGCGGTGCTGGCCGCCCTCGCCCTGCCGGGCGAGGACTGCGCGGTCGCCCGCGCGGCCGGTCAGCGTCCGGTCGACGTCGCCCGTGGCTTCGTGCGCGCGGTACGCCGCAGGGACTGGCGGCAGGCGGCCGGCGCCGGACGCTGGCTGACCCTGCTGGAGGGTGTACCGCAGACGCTGGGACTCGAGAACGGCCTGGACTTCGTGGAGCTGATGGGCGGACAGGACCCGCTCGTGGCGCTGCAGGTACGGGCGGCACGGCTGACACGGGCGGGAGCGTTCGTGTGAGGGAGTCACGGGGGACACGGCAGGTGGCCGAGGACGCCCTGGCCTGGGTGTCCGCCCATCGCGAGCAGTTCGCGCTGGGCGAGGACGCACTGGCCGCCGACGGACAGGTGAACCGCAGCTGGAAGCCGCTGGGGGAACTGGCCCAGGTGTGCGCCACCGTGTCCCGGCACACCGCGCCGCCGGATCCGCTCCACGCGTGCGCCGCGGACCTGATGGCCTTCGCGTGGCAGCAGACCGGCCAGGGAGAGCTGTTCCTGCGCCTGCAACGGCTGGAGCCCTTCGCCACCTACCCGTTGGAGGTGTACGCCGCCATGGCCGCGGCGGGCCTGCGGCACCCCGGGTACGAGGCGGCCACCGCCGCGGTGGCCCGCACCCGCGGCTGGCAGGTGACCGAGCAGGAGCCCACGCGGCGGCTCGGTGTCCTGAACGCCGAGATCCGCAGCGGCATCCGGGAATCCGACGCGATGCCGCAGGCACTGCGGCGCACCTGGCTGGCCGGGCTGCCCGAGCCCTGGACCTTCGAGGCGTCCTCGGGCTACTCCCTCACCCACGTGGTCTTCCACCTGACCGACTGGGGACGCGCCGGGCCCGGGGGCGTACCCCCGGACCTGGCCGACTACCTCGCCGACTGGCTGCCGCCCTGGCTCGACACCTGTCTGGACGCCGGGATGTGGGACCTCGGCTGCGAGCTGCTGGCCGTGGCGGCGAGCCTGCCCCTGCTGCCCGAACGCGACATCCTCCAGGACGCCTGGGCGCGGATCGCGGCCGTACAGCACCCCTCCGGCGCGATCCCGGAGCAGGGGGGCGGCACGGACCACGACAGCGGCCCGGACTTCCTCTCCCACTACCACCCCACCCTCATGGCCGCCTTCGCCGCAACCCTGACCACCGGGCGGCTCGACGACGGAACCCGGGCAGGAACGCACCACCGGCCCGGCGGACAAGGAGTGCTGGGATGACCGACACCCGCCTGATCCACAACGTCGGAGCCGGCGCGCTGGAATGGCTGTGGGCCCACCGCGACGGATTCCAGCTGGAACCCGACGTCGACCCGGAGGTCGGCTTCCTGGAACGCTTCAAACCCATCGGCGAACTCGCCATGATCTGCAAGGTGCTGTTCCGCGAGGGTGTCGCGGGATCGCGCCAGGCGCAGCTGGCCCGGCAACTCCTCGACCACGCCTGGCGCGAGACGCTGGACGGCGGCCGCATGCTGGTGCGGGGGCAGCTCACGGAGCCGCTCTCCCCCATCCCGTTCGAGGTGTACCTGCCCTTCAAGGAACTGGGCTACAGCCAGCCGGAGATCGAGCGGGCGGCCCGCCTGAACCACCGGCTGGAGAGCTGGGTGGCGTTCGAGGCGACCCCCACCCGGCGGCTCGGCCTGTCCGCGTTCCAGCGCCGGTTCGGCCTCCCGCCCCGGCCTCCGGAAGCCGAACTGCGGGACACGACCTGGCTGGCCCGCACCCCCGAGCCCTGGACCGTGGAAGGACACATCGCCTACGACGTCACGCACAACGTCTTCCACCTGACCGACTGGGGGGAGAGGCCGGACGGCCTGCCGCCCGGCACCGCGGACTACCTCGCGACCTGGCTGCCGGTCTGGATCGACGACTGGCTGGACCTGGAACGCTGGGACCTGCTCGGCGAACTTCTGGTGGTCGACGCCTGCCTGCCCCGCCCCACCCTGGACGAACGGGCGTGGGAGGGCTTCGCCGCCGCACAGCAGCCCGACGGGGCCATGCCCGCCCTGCGGACGATGCCCCAAGGCGCCCCCGACGAGGTGTTCGACATCGTCTACCACCCGACCCTGGTCGCCGCCTACGCCTCCGTCCTGGCCACGTCCCGGTCCCTGTCCCGGCTGGCCCAGGCATCATGACGGCCCGTCGGCATACTCCGTGGCCCGGCGAACCGCTCGACGGCGCCGAGACTCCGGCTCCGCGTGCCAGGCCGGCGGACGACTTTCCGCCCCTGTGGGACACGGCGACGGACGGGGACCCGGGGGTTCCGCGCGACACACCGACGGGTCGGGCGCCGGCTCTGCGTTCCCGGCCGGCGGACGAGGGCCTGCCACCGCGTGACACGGCGACGGACGGGGGCCCGGGGGCTCCGCGCGACACACCGACGGGTCGGGCGCCGGCTCTGCGTTCCCAGTCGGCGGACGAGTCCCCGCCGACGCGTAACACGGCGGCGGACGAGCCCCCGGCCCCCCGTGCGGAGCCCGCGGCCGCGACCCCTGCCCGGCGCGTCCCTCGGTCGGCTGTGTCCCCGGTCGACGGCCCGCTCGCCGAGCGTCTCGCGGACGCCGTCGCCGCATCCGACGCCCCGGACGTCGTCTTCGCCCTCTCCCGGCACGGCCGTCGCACCATCGCGAGCGGCGGTACCTCCCCGCCCCCGCCGCTTCCCCGCGAGGACCTCCGCTACGAGACCGGCTCGGCCGCCAAGACGTTCACCGGCCTGCTGCTGGCCCGGCTGATCCACAGCGGCGAGTTGTCCGGCGGTGAACCGGCCGCCGCCCTCCTGGCGAGGGGACAGCCGCCCGGTGCGAACCCGGTGACGCTCGCCCACCTGATCACCCATACCTCCGGGCTGCCCGCCCTGCCGGCCGGCTTCTTCCTCCGGGGCCTGCCCGCCTGGCACACCAACCCCTACGCCCGCTTCCCCGCCGCCCGGGTCGCCGACGCCTTCCTGCGTCACCGGCCCCGCCACCGCCCCGGCACCCGCTGGCGCTACTCCAACTACGGCGTCGCCGTACTCGGACACGCACTCGCCGCCGCGACCCGCACACCATGGGAGGACCTGCTCACCGACCAGGTCCTGCGCCCGCTCGGCCTCAACGGCACGACTCTGCGGGCGGACGACTCCGGGCTCGACGCCCCCGGGCACGGCAAGGACGGCGAGTCGCCCGTGCCCCCCTTCGACGCCGGGGGCTTCCAGGCGGCGGGTGCCGTGCGGGCCACGCCGCACGATCTGCTCACCTTCATCGAGGCTCACCTGGACCCGACCGGAGCGCCATCGCAGCTGGCCGCCGCCCTGCGCGCGGTGCGCCGCCCCGTGCTCCGCCGGGGCATCGGGCACCGGCACGTCCACACCATCGCCTGGTTCTGTCACCCGACCGGCGGCGGACCGATGTACTTCCACAGCGGCGCGACCCTCGGCCAGCAGGCGTTCCTGGGCTTCCGCCCCGACACCGGCACGGCCCTGGCCGCGCTGTGCACCCGCCGCTTCCGCGCCCACGACCCGTTCCTGGCCACCGCGTACGAGCTGCTGGCGGAGGAGGAGTAGCGGGGTCCGTCCGGCACCGACGGCACCTGCCGCCCAGGCGCCGGACAGCCCTGACCCTTCGTCATACCCGCTGCCACAGGGCCGGAGTGCGGCTGGGCGCCCACGCGCCCTGGGCCTGGTGGGTCTGCAGGCACCGGTAGCGCACACCGGCGTGGCTCACCGTTGCACCGGCCTCATAGACCCGTCCGGCGGCCCACGCCTGCGTGCCGTTGTCCCCCGGTGCCGAGGGCTGGGCGGCGGCGGTCCTGAGCGTGAGGCCGAAGTCCCTGAGCAGGGGATTGATCGGCTGGTAGAAGGTGGTCCCCCCGCTCTTGCAGTCGCCCATGCCGCCGGAGGTCACGCCCTGCGCCTGGACGCCCGCGACGAAGGGCCCGCCGGAGTCGCCCGGCTCGGCGCACACCGTCGTCCGGGTCAGCCCGTCCACCCTGCCCTCGGCGTAGCTGACACTGGTGTCGTGCTGCTCGATCTGGCCGCAGTGCCACCCGGTGGTGGAGCCGGAGCGGCAGACAGCGGCCCCGACGAGCGCCTGCACCGAGCCGGTGATCTGCACCTTCTGCTCGCCCTCGACCTTCACGTTCGGGGTGGTCGTCCACTGGTCGTTGACGGCCACCCAGGACATGTCCTTGCCGGGGAACGTGGAAGCCTGGATCGTGCCTTGCTCCGCGTTGTCGAACCCGGTCGTCCTGGCGCCGCTCTTGCCGCAGTGGCCCGCCGAGGCGAAGCCCTGCTGGTCGCCCTTGGTGACGGAGAAGCCGACGGAGCAGCGGGCGGAGCCGTCGATGTAGTAGGCGTCGCCGCCCGTGATCTCCGCGAGAAGGCGCGGCCGGTCCGCCGTCACCTTGACGCCCACGCTCTTGCCGTCGAGGCCCGCGGCCTTGACGAAGGCGGCGGCCGCGGCCTTGTTCGTGGCCTCCAGCGCGACCCGGTTCGCCGGGATGTCGATGTACCACAGGGGTGTGTCACGCGTGCTGACGCGACCCGCCGCAGCGTCCAGTTTCCGCTTCGCGGCCTGGAGGTCGCGGAGCGTCTTCTTCACGACGGCCGCCTTGGCGCCCTGGGCCCTGATGACGGGCACATCCGTTGCGTGGGTGGTCGCCACGACCAGCTCCTGTGACGTCGCGCCGCGCAACCAGGCCCCCGCGAAACGGTTGCCCAGCGCGTTGCGCAGTCGCCCCGCCCGAGTGCCCGCCTCCGCCTCGTTGACCAGCCGCCGGGACGCCTGGGCCGGGGTCAGCCCGAGGTCGCGCTGCAGAGCACGCAGTACCGGAGCCGACGGCCGGTCGGCGCCGAGGGTCTGGGCGGACGAGGGAAGAGATCCCGCGGGGGGCGCCGGCTCGGCCGCCACGGCCGAGGGGATCCCGGTGGCGACGAGTGCGCCGAGCGCGGTCAGGGCCGCCCGGCGTCCGGTCACGGTATGTCTGTGGACCATTCGGTGTGTCTCCTTCGCTCACGCTGGAACTGTCGCAAGGACAAAGGCCTTGCCGGAACGGCCCGGAGTGATGTCCCGGGCCGCCCCGTTTCGCGCTTTGGCGCGGGGAAGGGGCGCCAAGTGCAGTACTGCGGACGCCAGGCGGGTCACGCGGGCTTCAGACCGGGCGAACCCACCTCCGTGACGAAGGACGCAGCCGTCGAGACGGTGCCCCCGGGCGTCGTGATGGCCGAGACGGTCCGGAAGTCGGCCTGGGCGTTCTCGCGGCCCAGTGCGACCCGGAGGTAGCCGCGCCGGCCGTCGAAGAACTTCAAGTGAGGGTTGGCCTTCATGTACGTGTCCCACTCGGTCGGCTTCCGGGCGCCGTTCCCGCCGCTGGCGATGGAGGTGCAGGTGAACTCCGTGCCCACCGTCCTGGACGCCGGGTCGTCGAAGTCGTCCTTGATGTCGAAGGCGTACCCGACGTGGACGTCGCCGGTGAGGACCATCCAGTTGTCGACGCCCGCGGCCTTCGCGCCCGCCATGAGGCGGTTGCGGGAGGCGCGGTAGCCGTCCCAGGCGTCCATGGAGACCCGGGCCGGCGCGGTCAGGTCGAACTTGCGCTGGGAGAAGCACACCTGCTGGGGCATCACGTGCCACAGCGCGGCGGAGTCCCGCCAGCCGTCCAGCAGCCAGCGCTCCTGCGCGGCGCCGGTGAGGGTGCGGGCCGGATCGTCGGACTCGGGGCCCGGCGCGTGCGGCCGGTCGTTGTAGGCCTGGTCGGAGCGGTACTGGCGGGTGTCGAGGATGTCGAACTGGGCGAGCGAGCCCCAGGCCAGCCGGCGGTACAACCGGGCGTCGGGTCCCTGCGGCAGCTGCCCGGCACGCAGCGGCTGATTCTCCCAGTACGCCCGGTAGGCGGCGGCACGCCGCACCAGGAACTGCTCAGCAGGACCGCCCTTCTCGTCGATGGCGCCCGCGTAGTTGTTCTCGGTCTCGTGATCGTCCCAGGTGACCACGAACGGGTGCCGGGCGTGCGCGGCCTGCAGATCCGGGTCGCTCTTGTAGAGCGCGTAGCGCAGCCGGTAGTCCGCCAGCGTGGTGGTCTCGCGGTTGAACACGTCGGGCAGCTTGCGGTCGGTGTAGCGGCGGTCCCCGCCGGCGGAGTCCACCGGGTACTCGTACAGGTAGTCGCCGAGGTGGAAGACCACGTCGACGTCCTCCTGCGCCAGATGACGATGGGCGGTGTAGTAGCCGTCCTGGTAGGCCTGGCAGGCGACAGCGGCCAGTCGCAGGCTGTCCGCGGCACTGCCCTCGGCCGGCGCCGTCCGGGTGCGCCCGACGGGGCTGATCCAGGTGCCCACCCGGAACCGGTAGTAGTAGTGGCTGTCCGGCATCATGCCCTTGACGTCGACGTGCACGCTGTGGGCGTACTCGGGGTGGGCCGTGGCGACCCCCTGGTGCTCGACGAGGGCGAACCACTCGTCCATGGCCACTTCCCACTGGACGACGACCCGCTGCCGGCCCAGGCCGCCGTCCTCCGCGAACGGCTCGGGAGCGAGCCGGGTCCAGATCAGCACCGAGTCGGGCAGCGGGTCCCCGGACGCCACGCCGAGGGTGAACGGGTCGTTGGTGATCCGCGCCGCGTCCAGCTCGGGAGCGGCGGTGACACCGCGGGCCGGCCGGTTGGTGGAGAAGGCGAGCATCGCGGCCGCCGCGGTGACGGTCAGGAAGCGACGGCGGGCGACGTGCGGTGCCGCGGTGCGCAGTACGGCGTCGTGCGGGGAGAAGGCATGCTCGGACGGTGGTCTTTGACGACCCGTCAGCGCCATCTGGTGTCCTCTCGTGCGGGGCGCGGAGCAAGCATGCTAAGCAGACAAAATGCCTGATAGCGGCACGACTTGCGGGGCGTTCACACCAGAGGCGGTACGCGAGCGGCTCGTCACGTCACGCAGCCGTCAGCGGCGGGCCGTTGGCAGGCGCCGCGTGCCGCGGGACACGAGTGGGACACGAGAACGCCGCCGGCGTGGGCCGGCGGCGGATGGGGGACTGGGCTGTCTAGCGGGCCGCTTGAGCTGCGGCCCCGGTGGTCACGTGGTCGTGGACGGGCAGATGGTAGACGTGGAACGCCCGCCCGATGACCGGCTGGGCGACGTTGCGCACCCGCACGCCGCCGTTCGTCATGCCGTGTTCCGTGCCGGCGTGCGCGTGCCCGTGCACCGCGAGGTCGGCGCCGGCGGTGTCGATCGCCTCGGCCAGCAGATAGCTGCCCAGGAACGGATAGATCTCCAGCGGCTCGCCCGCCAGCGTGTCCGGGACGGGGGAGAAGTGGGTCAGGGCGATCCGCGCGTCGCAGCCCTCCTCGCCCAGCTGCTCCAGGGACGCGCGCAGGCTGTCGGCGCATCGGCGCGAGTACCTGACGAACTCCTTCATGACCGGCTCGCCGAACTCCCCGGCGCAGCGGCCGACGAAACCGCCGCCGAACCCCTTGGTGCCGGCCACGCCGATCCGCGCCCCGCCGCTCGTCACGACCGTGCCCTGCCCCTCCAGGACATGGGCACCGGCGTCCCGGAGGATGGCCGTGACCTCGTCGGGCCGGTCGTCGTGATGGTCGTGGTTGCCCAGCACGGCGACCACCGGAACCCCGAGGTCCCGGACCTCCCGGGCCACCACCCGGGCCTCCTCGGGGGTGCCGTGCCGGGTCAGGTCCCCGGCCAGCAGCAGGAGGTCGGCGCACTCGGGCAGGGTCTCGAAGGCGGGCCGGAGCAGGCCCTGGCTGTCGGGCCCCATGTGGATGTCTCCGACGGCTGCGATGCGGATCATGCGAGTTCCTCCGCGTGGTCGGGGGAGGACGTCTCGGTCACCACGAGGTCGCTGTGCACCGGGACCCCGGCGAGCTCCTCCTGCACGGTGCGGACGATCTCGTCGCGGCAGGGCGCCGAGGGGACGGTGCCGGTGAGCAGCACCGTCCGGCCGCGGGCCTCGACCCGTACGCCCAGTTCACCGAGTTCACCGGAGGCGAGGCGGTCCTGGAGGTGGGCGATCCGGTACTCCAGGTTCTGCTCCGGCTCCCCGCCGCCCGGGGGCTGTGAGCCGTGGGTAGTCATGGGTGTTCCTTCCGCGTCAGATGACGTTCAGGCGCTCCAGGAGGAAGAAGAACGCGGCGGGCATGGGCTCGTCCCCGCACTCGCGCCGCACCCGCTCCCAGTCGACCTTCTCGCGCAGGGCGCGCGCGATGGGCAGGGCCGCGCCGAAGTCGCAGTGGTGCTCGGAGAAGGCGGCGATCAGGCTCCACAGCAGGTCGGTCGGGGCCAGCACGGGCATGCGCACCGAGTCGACCGAGACCTCCTCCGCCCGCTCCAGCATGTCCGCGCCGACCGGCCGGTGCGCCAGCTCGAAGATGATGTCCACCGGCTGGCCGAAACACGTGGCCTTGATCAGCCAGTCCTCCGGCGGGCTGTAGACCGTCAGCCCGGCCTCGCGCAGCGTGGCCGCCACCGCGTCCGCGTCCTCGGGGCGGATGGCGAAGTCGACGTCGTGCTGGAGGTTCTTCTCGCCGCCGTGGGCGTAGGCGGCCACGCTCCCGGCCAGCGCGAAGAGGTGCCCCTTGCGCTTCAGCAGGGCGCCGACCTGCTTGGCCGCCTCCAGAATCGCCTGGTTGCGGTCCAGGGGCAGCTCCTGCGGCGGCTCGTCGGCCTGCGGGTCCTGCGGTGGCGCGGGCTCGGACTGGTCCGGTGCCAGCCGGAAATCGGGGATTCCCGGTCGCCGGACGAGCGTCGCGTCATCACCGTTCTGCGTCATGACCACTCCATTCGCGGAAAGGGCACCCCGCCGCCGCGCGGTGCCGGACCCGTGACGGCCTGCTGCGTGCCCGCTCTGAGTACCCGGAGCCGCCACACCGACACGAAAGGCCCGCGAAGAGCACCCGACCGAGGGCCGGTTTCCGCCGAGGCCGAGGTCGAGCCGACCGCGACGAACCGGGACGGCTGCCCGACCGGCGCGCCCGGCCCTGTCATCGCCCCGGGGCCGGACTCGCCTCACGCACGTGCACCGTCTCGTCGACAATCGCCGGGGGCGGCTCGATCGTCATCTCCGCCGTGGGCGACGGATGGCAGTCGTACACCAAGCGCTGCGTGGGCGGCGTCCACGACGGCGAGACCGTCCTGCGGGACCCCGGCTGAGACCTCGGCCGAGTCCCCGGCTGAAGAAGACAAGCGCTAGCTCCAGCAAAGTCGGAATATGGGGGAAGGAGCTGGGAAACCGGTTGAAGCCGCTGGACAACGCGTTTGTGGAGGTCGCCATGAACCAGGAGACATCACGTTCGCCCGATCTTCCGCAGCCGTTGCGGGCCGTCGCGTCCGGTCTGAGGCATCTGCCGGGTGCGGGGCAGGTGGGCAAGGTGGCCGGAGACACCCTGGACAGGATCGGGGCGGTGTCGCCGCGCGGCCGCCGGATGGCGGTCTACGCCGGTGCCGGAGTGCTCGGCGTGGCCGGAGTGGTGGAGTGGCCGGTGGCGCTGACCGGCGCGGCCGTGGCCTGGCTGACGCAACCGAAGCCCGGACAGCGACCCGACGGCGCGTCAGCGAACGACGGCACGCAGACCGCCGGGACCGGTGAACGCCGTTCCGGAGCCGGCGCCGAGGGCAGGCCGGACGATCAGGACACCTCCTCGTACGGCCCCGGCGACAAACTCGCCTCGTCCCACTACCGGCAGGACCGGCCGGAGAACCACGTCCACGAACAGCCCGCGAAAGTGGGCGACACCGCCACCGCCTCCGCGCTGAAGCAGGTCGCCGAAGCCACCGCGCACCACGACCCGCACGGGGAGGAGCCGGACCGGGAGCAGGCCGGCCGGCAAGGACACGACAGCCGGCCCACCGGCTGAGTCGGGAAACAGGAGATGCTCACACGTTTCGACGTCGCCCCGCTCGTCGGGGCCATGGCTGGGGCGGCGGCAGGCGCCGCCCGCGGCACCGCCCAGGGCGTGACGTCCGTCTACGACACCACGCGGCGCGTCCGCAACGTCGCGCGCAACGCCCTGGCCGGTGGACAGCACTGGCGGGCGGGACAGCGCGTCCACCTCGCCCTGCGGCGGCCCGACGGCGACATCGGCGGCCTCGCCCACAAGGTCGCCGGGGAACTGCTCGACCACCCGGACGTGCTCGCGGCGTACTGGGACGAGGGGCTGTCCCGCCTGGTGATCACCGTGGTCGAGGACGCCGTCACCGACCGCGTCAGCGAGCGGGCCACCGCGCTCGCCGCCCGCCTCGGCCTGACCGAGGGCGCCGACCCGGAGGCCGAGGAGGCCACTCACCCCGGCGACCCCGGCGAGGTGCGCGCCACCGCGGCGGCGATCCTGCTGGACGCCGCCGGCGCCGCCGGTGCCCTCGCCGGCCGGTCCCTGCGCCTGCCACCCACGTCACGCATCGTCACCGCCACCGTCACACTGCTGCGGGAGAACCCCCGCTTCCGTGCCCTGCTCCGGCAGCGGTTCGGCACCCACGGCATGGAACTCGTCCTCGCCGCCGCCAACGCCGCCACACACGGCGTCGGCCAGACCCCGCTGGCGCTCGTGCTCGACGGTGTGCTGCGCAGCACCCAGCTGACCGAGGCGGTGGCCAGGGCCGCGGCCTTCGAGGCACTGCACGACGACATCTGCCACGAACAGCGCACCAGCCTGCCCTACCCCTCGGACACCCGGCCGCCGCTCAAGGTGACGCCCGCCCAGGAGTACGCCTCCCACGCCAGCACCGGCAGCCTTGCCGGCGCCGCCGCCACCCTCCTCGTCACACACTCCGCGAGGGAAGCGGCCGAAGCCGTCCTCGCCGGATCCCCGAAGGCGGCCCGCTACGGTCCGGCCGCCTTCGGCGCGACCCTCGGCACCTTCCTCGCGCAGGCCGGGATCCTCGTGCGCAGCGGGGAGCGCCTGCGCCAGCTCGAGATCGCCGACGCCCTCGTCCTGCACGCCGACGCCCTGCGCAGCCGGCGGCAGGACGCCGAAGGCGACTTCGACCGGCTGCCCGACGACCCGGTCCATCCCTTCGCCGAGGCCGTCCTCGACGCCGCCCGCCGGGCAGGACTGCACGTCGTGATCGCGGGCGGCTCCGACCTGAAGGACATCGTCCGGCTCGCCGACGAGGTCGCCCCGGGCGGGAAGCCGTTCGGAGACGTCGTACGGGCCCTCCAGGACGACGGGCACGTGGTGGTGACCGTCGCTCGCCTGGACGGGTCCGGCGACGGACACGTGGCGGCCGGACTGCCCGCCGGGGACGTGGCCATCGCCCTCACCGACGGCCGCGCGGCCGTCTCCTGGGGCGCCGACGTGCTGGCCTCGGGCGGACTCGCCGACGTCTGGCGGCTGCTGACCGCGATCCCGGCGGCCCGGCGCGTCGGACGCCGTTCGCAGACCCTGGCCCGCGCGGGCGCCGCCCTGTCGGGGCTCCTGGTCGCGCGCGGCGGGCAGCCCCCGGGCCGCCGGCTCCTGTGGCCCCTCACCCGGCACGCCCCCGTCAACATCGCCGCCGCGAACGCCCTGCTCGCGGGCTGGCTCGAAGCCGTCCGCGTGGCCCGGGCCACTCCGCCCGAGCCCCGGCTGCACATCCCCTGGCACGCCCTGGAACCCGACGAGGCCCGCGACCGGCTGGGGCGCACCCGCCGCGACGACGACGAGCCCACCGGACTCACCCTGCTCGCCGACCGCTCGCGGCAACAAGCCGCCCGCCTGGGCCACCACCCGGCCGCGGCCCCCGTCCGCTGGACCTGGCAGGCGGCCGGCGCCGTACGCCGCGAACTCGACGACCCGCTCACCCCCGTCCTGGCCACCGGCGCCGTCGCCTCGGCACTGCTCGGCTCGCTCGTCGACGCGCTGCTGGTCGTCGGCGCCATGGACCTCAACGCCGTGACCGGCGGACTCCAGCGGATGCGTGCCGAACAGGCGCTGGCCCGGCTGGCCGCCCGGCAGCAGCCCAAGGCCCGCAGGCGGGACGGGCGCAGGCGCACCGTCACCGTCGACGCCGCCCGGCTGCGCCCCGGCGACGAGATCACCCTCGGCGCCGGCGACGTCGTACCGGCCGATGCCCGGCTGCTCGACGCCGACGGTCTCGAGGTCGACGAGTCGGCGCTCACCGGCGAGTCCCTGCCGGTCACCAAGGCGGTCGAGGCCACCCCCGGTCTGCCGGTGGCCCAGCGCGCCTGCATGGTGTTCGAGGGCACGACCGTCGTGGCCGGACACGCCACCGCGCTCGTCGTGAACACCGGCGACCAGACCGAGGCGGGCCGCGCCGTCACGCTCGCGGCCCGCACCCCGCCGCCCGCCGGCGTACAGGCCCGGCTCCAGGAACTGACCCGCAAGGCCCTGCCGGTGACCTTCACGGGCGGCGCCGCCGTGACCGGGCTGTCCCTGCTGCGCGGCAGCCCCGTACGACGCGCCGTCAGCGGCGGTGTCGCGGTCGCGGTCGCCGCCGTACCGGAGGGACTGCCGCTCGTCGCCACGGTCGCGCAGATGGCGGCCGCCCGCCGGCTCTCCCGGCGCGGCGTCCTGGTCCGCACCCCGCGCACCCTGGAGGCGCTCGGTCGGGTCGACACCGTCTGCTTCGACAAGACCGGCACCCTCACCGAGAACAAACTGCGCCTGGTCCGCGTCGCCACCGCCGACGGCACCGTGCTGCCCGTGGAGGCCGAACAGGCCGAGCCGATCGTGCGCCTGGCCGCGCGGGCCTGCCCGCAGGAAGAAACGGGCCAGGGCCGCCGCGTCGCGCACGCCACCGACGAGGCCGTCCTCGACGTCGCCCCGCCCGACGAGGGCTGGACACCGACCGGCGAGCTGCCCTTCGAGACGCGGCGGGGCTACGCCGCGGCGGCCGGCCGCGACGGCGACCCGGACTTCGGCGAACTCCTCGTCGTCAAGGGCGCCCCGGAGACGATCCTGCCCGCCTGCCGGGACCTCCCCGACGGCACGACCGACACCGCCCACGAGCTGGCGGGGCAGGGACTGCGCGTCCTCGCCGTCGCCCGGCGCCGCTGCCGGGCCGACGACGCCGACACCGAACTCGACGCGCCGCTCGCGGACCTGGAGTTCAGCGGTTTCGTCGCCCTGGCCGACGTACCGCGCGAGACCTCGCACGCCCTGCTCGCGGAACTGCGCCGCTCCGGCATCCTGCCCGTCATGCTCACCGGCGACCACCCGGAGACCGCCCGCGCCATCGCCCTGCAACTGGGCTGGCCGGAGGAGACAGAGGCGGTGACCGGCGACGAACTCGTCGCCATGGAGCGCCGCGAACGCGTCCGGGTGCTGCGCGGCGCGGGCGTCATCGCCCGGGTCGCACCCGAGCAGAAGCTGCACGTCGTGGAGGCCCTGCAACAGGCCGGGCGGGTCGTGGCGATGGCCGGCGACGGAGCCAACGACGCCGCCGCCATCCGCGCCGCCGACGTCGGGGTCGGCATCGAGTCCCGCGGCTCCGCGGCCGCCCGCAACGCCGCCGACCTCGTGCTCACCTCCGGAGACCTGTCCGTCCTGGTGGACGCGGTCGTCGAGGGCCGTGCCCTGTGGCGCAGCGTCGCCGACGCGGTGAGCATCCTCATCGGCGGCAACGCCGGCGAGGTCGGCTTCAGCGTCCTCGGCACCCTGCTGGCCGGCGCATCCCCCCTGTCGACGCGTCAGCTCCTGCTGGTCAACCTGCTCACCGACATGTTCCCGGCCATGGCGGTGGCGGTCACGCCGAGCGACGACCCCTCGACGGCGGAGCACGCCGCGACCGGCCCGATGGGCCTCAACGTCCTCGGCGCGCCGCTGCTGCGCTCCATCCGGCGCCGGGGCGTCACCACCTGCCTCGGCGCGGTCACGGCGTACCTCATCGGCCGCCTCACGCCCGGCACCGAACGCCGGTCCACCACCATGGCCCTGTGCGGCGTGGTCGGCGCCCAGCTCGTGCAGACCCTCTCCGGCCGGCGCCACAGCCCGCTGGTGTGGGCGACCGCCCTCGGCTCGGCCGCCGTGCTCGCCGCCCTCGTCCAGACGCCCGGCGTCAGCCACTTCTTCGGCTGCACCCCGCTGGGTCCCGTCGGCTGGGCCGGCGTGGCCCTGGCCATCGCCCTCTCGGCCCTGGCCCCGCGCCTGGAACACCTCCAGGCGGTCCACGCCCTCTACGACGCCGCGGCACGACTCGCCCTGCGGCTCAACGACCTGGGTCAGCAGGCCCGGGAGCGGCTCCAGAGCGGGGTGGCCCGGCCGGTGGGGGCGTAGCGGGCGACGAGACAGGACGACGACAGAAGGCGGCCGCCACCACGTGCAGTGGTGGCGGCCGCCGTTCCCGTCCGCCGGGTCAGACCTCGCCGCGCCAGGCCCCCGTCTCCGTCCCACGGGCCTCCATGAACTGCTTGAACCGCCGCAGGTCACCGGAGACCTGCCGCTTGACGAACCCGAGCTTGTCGCCCACGGTCTCGGCCACGCCACTGGGGTCGAACTCCATCTGGAGCATGACCTTCGTCGTGTCGTCCTGGATGCGGTGGAACGTGACCACCCCGGCCTGCCTGGCCTCGCCGTTCACGGTGGTCCAGGCGACGCGCTCGTCGGGGATCTGCTCGGTGATCTCCGCGTCGAACTCCCGCTCCTGGCCGCCGACCTTCGTCACCCAGTGCGTCAGGGTGTCGGTGCGCTGCTCGATGCGCTCGACGCCGTCCATGAACTGGGGAAAGTCCTCGAACTGCGTCCACTGGTTGTACGCGGTGTGCACCGGGACCCGGACCTCGATGGATTCCTCGACCTGTGACAAGGCGAATACCTCCCTTTCTCGTACGGAGAGCGACGGACGGGTACCAGATCTCGCGCCCGGCACGCATGCTCGTCACGACTTGTAAGGTCGGGTGACGTGGCCACCTTGCTGATCGTCCATCACACGCCGTCGCCCAACTGCCAGGCGATGTTCGAAGCCGTTGTCTCCGGGGCGACGGACCCCGAGATCGAGGACGTCCGGGTCGTCCGGGTGCCCGCGCTGTCCGCCACGGCCTCCGACGTCCTCGCCGCCGACGGCTACCTGCTCGGCACCCCCGCGAACCTCGGCTACATGTCCGGCGCCTCGAAGCACTTCTTCGACCAGGTCTACTACCCCTGCCTGGACGCGACCCGCGGCCGGCCGTTCGGCTACTGGGTGCACGGCGGGAACGACGTCACCGGAGCCGTGCGGGGCATCGAGTCGATCACGACGGGCCTCGGCTGGCGCCGCGCCGCCGAGGCCGTGACCGTGACCGGCGAGCCCGGCAAGGGCGACGTCGAGAAGTGCTGGGAACTGGGCGCGACGGTCGCCGCCGGACTCATGGGCTGAACGGATCAGGTTTCTTCCATCCGGCGCCGGTCCTGTTCGTCCCACGCGCGGGTGTCACGCGGCTGCGTGTACGGCTCGGCCTCGGGCGGATGACCCCCGGCGATGGCCCGCTGCCGGACCGTCTCCGCGTCGAACTCCAGGCCCAGCAGGATCGCCAGGTTGGTGATCCACAGCCACACCAGGAAGACGATGACGCCGGCCATCGTGCCGTAGGTCTTGTTGTACGAGGCGAAGTTGGCCACGTAGACCGCGAAGCCGGCCGACGCGATCATCCAGATCAGCAGCGCCAGCAGACTGCCCGGCGTGATCCAGCGGAACCCCTTCACCTTGGCGTTCGGGGCCGCCCAGTACAGGATCGCGATCATGATCGTGACCAGTACCACCAGGGCGGGCCACTTCGCGATCGACCAGACGGTCAGCGCGGTGTCCCCGATCCCGAGCGTGGTTCCGACCTGCCGGGCCAGTCCGCCCGTGAAGACCACGATCAGCGCGCTGATCACGGCCAGCACCATCAGCACGACCGTCACGGCCACCCGCACCGGCAGCAGCTTCCACACCGGCCGGCCCTCGGGCATGTCGTAGACGGCGTTGGCCGAGCGCATGAACGCCGCCACGTAGCCGGACGCCGACCACACCGCGAGGACGAGACCGACGATCGCCATCAGCGAGCCGATACCGGCGTTGCCCTGCAACTGCTCGACGGCCCGGGTGATGATGTCGCGGGCCGAGCCGGGGGCGAGCTGCTGGACGTTGTCGAGCACCTTGTCGGTGGTCGACCTGCCGGTGATGCCCAGCAGCGACACCAGCACCAGCAGCGCCGGGAACAGCGCCAGCACCCCGTAGTACGTGAGCGCGGCCGCCCGGTCGGTCAGCTCGTCGTCCCTGAACTCCCGGATGCTCCCCTTCAGCACCGCCCCCCACGACTTCCGGGGGAGGTCACTCGGGCTGTCCGGTGCCGCCCGCTCCACTTCGGGCCCCGGGCCGGGCTCCTCGTCCGGCCTCGGAGCGGGCCTCTCCGCGGCCGGACCGGGCTCTTTCCCCGCCGGAGCGGGAGCCCGCGCAGGAGCGGCGTCCTGCGGCGGAGCCTCGGACTCGTGATGTTCTTTTCGTCCCGGAATATGCAGCTTCACCATGTGAGCCGGGTAACCCCGAGCTGGGCAGTTAAGCCGCGCTCGGACCACGGCGTTGGCCATCCGCGGGTCATTCACCGCGCAGGGCGAGCCCCCGTTGCTCCAGCGCCTCCGACAGCACACGCACCGCCTTGGGCCCCACCCCGTGCAGCGCGAGAAGCTCCGCCCGCGAGTGCTGTGCCACCTGCTCCAGCGTCGTCACGCCGGCACCGCGCAGGGCCTGCGTGGCGGGCCTGCCGATTCCGGTGGGCAGGTCGCCACCCGGGCTGTCCGTCCCCGCCTCCGCCGCGGCGAGCGCCGCGGCGAGCCGCTTCGGGGCGCGGCTGAACCAGGCCGCCCTGACCAGGGCGTTGAGGTCCTTGCCGTCGATGTCGGCGAGCGGCACGGCGAAACCGATCGGCGTGCCCCGGCGCACGAGGCGGTCACCGGCCGGATGCGCGGCCAGGGCGGCGTCGGTCTCCTCCTGCGGCAGATGCAGCCGCACGCTGCCGTCCTTCGTCACCGAGGCGAAACCCCTGCCCCGCACGGTGAAGGCGACCATGCCGAAGTGCGTCCCCTCCTCCGCCTCCGGGAGGGCGAGCGCGGCCTTGCGCAACTGGGTCACGGTGGTCATGGCCGGAGTTTCGCACAGCCATCGGCCGGTTTCAGGGGCCTTCGGAAGCTCCCCGAATCGGGTTGAGGGAGCGCTCCCAGCACGGGCACGATGCCGCCATGACCAAGCTCCCCGCCATCCGCCCGTACCAGCCCGAGGACCGTCCGGCCCTCGACGAGATCTGCGTCCGCACCGCGCACAACGGCCAGGACAGCCGCCCCCACTACACGGACCCGGGCATCTTCCCGGCCACCTTCGCGGCTCCGTACGTCCATCTGGAGCCGGACCTGGCCTTCGTGCTGGACGACGGGCGGGGGCGGGCGGTCGGCTACATCCTCGGCACGGCCGACACCCCGCGCTTCGCCGAGGCGTTCCGCGCCACCTGGCTGCCGCTGGTCGCCGACCGCTACCCGAAGCCGCCGCGGCCGCCCCGCACGCCGGACGAGGCGATGGCGGGACTGCTGCACGACCCCGAGCGGATGGTGCTGCCCGAACTCGCGGCCTACCCCGCCCACCTGCACATCGACCTGCTGCCCGAGTGGCAGGGGCGCGGCCACGGCCGCCGCCTGATGCGGACGTTCCTCGCGACCCTCCAGGACAGGGGAGTGCCGGCCGTCCACCTGGCCATGGCGACCGCCAACACCCGAGCCAGGGCCTTCTACGACCGCATGGGCTTCCACGAGCTCGACGTCCCCGAGCCCGGCTCGGCCACCTACCTCGGCCGCACCACGAAGGAACTCGACCGGCTCTGACAGCTGGGCTCACAATGATCCGCCCTCAACGCCTGCGGCCGAGGCCGGAACTGTTCGCAACGCCGCGGCGGGTGATGACGGGCTTGATCCCGCGCTTCCGTGGCGGGCGGCGGTGCTTGTCATAGTCGTGGCCCCGGTCGGCGAACAGCCGCTTCGGTGGCCCGCGGGTTCACCGCGCCGGCGGCCGATCAGCGTGGGCCTGCCGGCGATGCGATGCGGACGGTGGTGCACGCCGCAGTAGCGGGCCTGCCGGCTCCATCGTGCACACGGTGGCGGAAACGCGACGGGAACGGGATCGGCGTGCCGGGCGACGGGCCGGAGCCCAGTGTGTGACCGGCTGTGGGCGCAGGTTCCCCCAGAGACGCCGGACTCTGTCGGTAGGGAAGGGCCCTTCGACCTCCCCAGGCTTCATGGCCCTTCCCCAGCCGGCTCCGGACGTTTACCCGCCCGCCCTGGTCTCATGCCGCACCGGTTCGGTGTCCTGTCACCGCCGCCGTCACCGCGTCGGCCACCGCGCGCGGCCATGTCGATGACCGGTCGCCTCGCCTGCCCTTTTCGTCCGCCGCAGGAGGCGGCGCGGAAAGCGGCCAGGCAGGGCGAAAGCCGTCACAGCCGTCGGCCGGTGACGTCCCCGCCCGGATCGTCGGCCAGCGCGATGGCCGTGGTGATCCGTTTTCCCACGGGTTCGCGGTGGACCGCGAAACTCCGGCCGACCGCCATGACGATCTCCAGCCCGTGCTGGCCGATCCGCGTCGGGTCGGGCGCGAGGATCGCCGGCGGCGTCGGGTTGCTGTCCCACACGCTCACCTCCACCGCGCCACCGTTGACTTCCAGCGTCAGCAGGCACGGGCCGGGTGCGTACTTGCGGGCGTTGGTCACCAGCTCGCTGACCACGAGCTGCACCATGCCCATCGCGCGCCCGGACACCGGCAGCCCGTGCACGGCCTGGACGTCGGTGAGGAAGCTGCGGGCCAGATCGCGGGCGACGGCGATGTCCTCGCTGCTCTCGAACGCCCCCGACACCGATACGACGTTCTCCACCAGAGACTGCTCGCCCTCACCGCCCGCCGTCTGTTCCATGCCGGCCCACCCCCTGTCACCCGAACGTGCTGCGACCCGTTTACCCCCGAACCTTCGCATCAGGCGTGCGGGGGCAGTCAGGGGGGTGACGTCTCCGGGGGGCCTTCGTGTTCCGGCGTCTACAGGCTGAGGCATGTGTCACAGCCGTGCTGTGCCTGTCGCGTCCGCGGGAAAACGAGTTGGCAACCCAAAAGGAGGCTGACGTGGCACGCGATCGGATCGGACTGGCTGAGGTGCTGGCAACGGCGGAGGACGCCGCACCGGTGGGCTCCCTCGATGTCGTGGCGCGCGACCTGCGCGACCGGTTCGGCGCGCGGCACGTGTCATTCCTGTGCGTCGACGTCGTCGGCCAGCGCCTGCTGCGGGTCAGCGAGGAGGCGGCTACGCGACAGGAGCGCCGCGCCGAACAGGTTCCCTTCGACGACAGCATCTACGACGAGGTCCTGCGCGCCCAGGAACTGGTGCAGGCTCCGGAGGGCGAGCACGGGCAGCGGGTGCTGGCCCCCGTCACCAACCGCGGCGACGCCGTCGGGGTCCTGGAGCTGCTCCTTCCCCAGGTCACACAGGATGTCCTGGAGCAAGTGGAAGAGGCCGCGCACGCGCTGGCGTACATCATCGTCACAGACCGCCGGTTCACCGACCTCTACCACTGGGGCAACCGCACCACCTCGGTCAGCCTGGCCGCGGAGATCCAGCGCCAGCTGCTGCCCTCGGCCCCTTCGTGCGAGGCCGCCGAGTTCGCCCTCGCCGGCGCCCTCGTCCCGGCCGCCGACATCGCCGGTGACACCTACGACTACGCCGTCGACCACGACACCCTGCACCTTTCCATCACCGACGCCATGGGCCACGACGTCGACGCCGCCCTCATGGCCACCCTCCTGGTCAACGCCTCCCGCGGCGCCCGCCGCGCCGGGACCGGCCTCGCCGAACAGGCCCGCCAGACCCACCAGGCCCTCCTCGACCACGGCAGACGGACCTTCGCCACCGGCCAGCTGCTGCGCATCGCCCTGGACGGGACCGGCGCCCAGCTCGTCAACGCGGGCCACCCCTGGCCCCTGCGGCTGCGCGACGGCACGGTCGACGAACTGCGCCTCGCAGTGAACCTGCCCTTCGGCGTCGCCGAGCACAAGGGCCCCTACAAGGTGCAGAACCTCGACCTGCGCCCCGGTGACCGCCTTGTGCTCTACACCGACGGCATGCAAGAGCGCCAAGCGCAAAAAGTCGACCTCCCCGGCCTCATCCGTGACACCGCCGGCGAGCACCCGCGCGAGGTCGCGCGCAATCTGGCCACCACAGTCACCGACGCCTGCAACGGCCACCCGGAAGACGACGCCACCGTCCTGTGCCTGGACTGGCACGGCCCCCTTCCGCACCGCTGAAAGCCGGTCGGCAACGGCGGATCACGCCTTCGGCAGCCGCCACAACTGCGGGAACGCGAGCATGTCGTCGAAGAGGTTGAACGCCGGGTGCTCCAGGGTCACGGTGGCCGCCTCGCCGGTGAAGAGAGCGGAGCACTTCGCGGCCAGTCGCTTCATGGGCGGCACGTCGGCTGCCAACGGCTTGACCAGGCGATAACCGAGGGTCGAGTGGAACTGGTAGGTCTCGAAGTCCGACGCCCGGAGCTCCAGCAGGACGCTCAGCTCCCGTCGGATCGTCCAGAGTCCGGTGAAGGTGGCGTCGTCGGCCGGGGTGAGCTCCAGCGTGAAGCCGGCGTCGAAGGGGCCGAACCCCTTGACCTTCATCGTGATCGGGCCCACCGGGGTCAGCGTCGACTCCTGGAGGCGCGCGAGGATCCGCTGGGAGACCTCGGAGACGTCCGCGCAGTCAGCGAGCCAAGCCGGGAGTTGCTTGTCGATGACGGTGTCCTGCGTCGTGGCATCGAACACGGTCATGTGCATGCTCTGGTGCGGCAGGCAGACGTACTGATCGGCGAGGGAGGACCGCTTCATGATCTCCATCGCCTCGGTCTCGGCGTGGAAGAAGGCCGAGTCCTGGGGCACGGGGCAGACGAACGTGTTGCCACGGAAGCGCTGCGCGTTGCCGTCGAGGTCCCACTTCTTGCCGGGTCCGGCGGCCAGAGGCTCGCGCCGCTCGGGGCTCTGCGAGGCGGCAAGCGCCGTGGCCGGGGCAATCGTGAGACCGGCAGCAGCGCCGACAGCGCCGATGAGGACGCCTCGGCGGTTGGGGGCAGACATGTGACTCCTGATGAGTTGGGGGCTCAGTCAGGTGAAAAGTGCCGGAGCGACCTGACGGTCGGATGGACCCAGGGGTACACCCAGGTGTTTTCCCGAAGACCGGCGCAGGTGCGGACGCTGTGGCGTCGAACGCATCGAACGCGCCAGGCGGTGCGGAAGTGGCGCAATCGAACGTTGCCCGTTTGCGTCGTCGGGCGCAGCCTGTGCAGTGCGGGAGCGCTCCCACGCGCTGCCGCACTCCCCACGAAAAACACACCGAAAGTACGACAACCCCCACATCCGGAAGAAGGAGATCATGGATTGTCATGGTCATGTTCTTAGAGGTCCCGCCCCGAGGGTCCGGTCGCGTCTGACGCTCGCCCTGAGCGTCCTGGTCGCCGCGCTGCTCAGCCTCATCCCCTGGAGCGGCACCGCCGTCGCGCACGGCTCGGTCGTCGACCCGGCTTCCCGCAACTACGGCTGCTGGCTGCGCTGGGGCAGCGACCACCTGAATCCCGCGATGGCGCAGCAGGACCCGATGTGCTGGCAGGCGTGGCAGGACGACCCCAACGCCATGTGGAACTGGAACGGCCTGTACCGCAACGGCTCGGGCGGCAACTTCCAGGCCGTGGTCCCCGACGGCCAGCTGTGCAGTGGCGGCCGGACCGAGGGCGGCCGGTACAACTCCCTGGACACGGTGGGCGCCTGGAAGACGACGGACATCGGCTCCAACTTCACGGTGAAGCTGTACGACCAGGCCAGCCACGGCGCCGACTACTTCCAGGTGTACGTCACGCGGCAGGGCTTCGATCCCGCCACCCAGCCGCTGACGTGGAACGACCTCCGGCTCGTCGCGCGCACCGGCAAGTACGCGCCCAGCCAGAACTACGAGATCCCCGTGAGCACTTCGGGCCTGAGCGGCCGGCACGTCGTCTACACGATCTGGCAGGCGTCGCACATGGACCAGACCTACTTCCTCTGCAGTGATGTGAACTTCCGCTGACCTGCGCCGCCCCGCCGGACCGTGTGTCCGGCGGGGCTCGGGTGTTTCGCGGCTTCATGAGAGTTCTCCGAAAATTTTCGAAACACTTGAACACACCGGTGCTCCCGTACGTATGGGGCGAGGGGATTTTCATGCCCGGTTCGCCACAAGCGCAGGAGAGCACCCTTGGGACGCAACACGCGAAGACGCCCTACCGGACCACGACGCGCGACCTTCGCCGCATTCGCACTGATCCTGGGCGGAGGCGGCCTGATGGCCGCCAACGTCTACGCCTCCGCGACCGACGGCGGTTCGGGCGGTGACTCCGCCCAGACGCGGTCCGGTACGGGGGTCCGGACCGCGGGCGCCACGATCGACTGCCCGGACGTCGGCAGCAAGCTGACCTCCGTCCCCGAGCAGGCACGGGGGGAGGTCGACAAGGAACTCGCCCTCCTGGACGAGCAGATCGCCAAGGCCTACCAGCGGCTGAGCGAGTCCGCGCAGCAGGTGCAGCAGGACTCCGGCTTCGCCGACAACGCGATCATGAACCCGCTGAAGGACAAGCGGGCCGCGACCCTGGAGCGCATCGCCATCGCCATCGACCGCGTGGGGGACCGCCCCGACGGGCTCGAAGCCCTCGCCGCCTGCACCGTACGGGACTCCGGCAACCAGGCCCCCGCGCAGGGCGAAGGCCAGGACGGCGACGGCGGCCGGCAGCCCGGCCAGGAGCAGGGACAGGACGGCCAGGAGCAGGGCGACGGCCAGGGCCAGGGCGCCAACGGCGGACAGGCGGGCAACGGCCCCGTCGCCGCCGACTTCGCGCCCATCACCAGCGTCCAGCCCGGTGCCGGCAGCCCCCGCCAGGGGACGAAAGCCTCCCGGGGCTCCTTCACCACCGACTGCGGCGTGAACGAGAACGGCCTGTTCAACTCCGACAACATCATCGCCGCCCCGGGCGTCACCAACGGCGCCCACCACTTCCACGACTACATCGGCAACCAGGCCAACAACGCCTTCGCCAGCGACCAGGACCTCGCGAACGCCGAGACGAGCTGCGCCGACCAGGGCGACAAGTCCTCCTACTACTGGCCCGTGCTGCGCCTCCAGAACGGCACCCAGGAGCAGGACGCCAACTCGCCCGGCGGCGGCATCGAGGGCAACGCCGGCGAGATCGTCACGCCGAAGCAGGTCACGCTGACCTTCGTGGGGAACCCGCAGGGCAAGGTCACCGAAATGCCGCGGCTGCTGCGCATCATCACCGGTGACGCCAAGTCGTTCGTCAACGGCCCGGCCAACGCCAACGCCTCCTGGAGCTGCACGGGCTTCGAGGACCGGCAGCTGAAGGACAAGTACCCGCTGTGCCCGCAGGGCAGCGACGTGGTGCGCACCTTCAAGTTCCAGAGCTGCTGGGACGGCCGCAACATCGACAGCGCCAACCACCGCACCCACGTGGCCTTCGCGGACGCCGCCGGCAACTGCCCGTCCGGCTTCCGGCCCATTCCGCAGCTCGTCCAGCGCATCGTCTACGACGTCGACGCGCCGAGCCTGGAGGACGGCGGCCGTACGACACCGCTGTTCGCGGTGGACTCCTTCCCGGAGCAGCTGCACAAGCCGGTCACGGACCACGGCGACTTCATCAACGTCTTCGACGAGGACCTGATGCGGGAGATGGCCGACTGCATCAACGACGGCCGCAAGTGCGGCGCCGGAGCAGGCGCCGAGCCCGGCGACAAGCCGGAAGAGGATCAGCAGGAGCAGCCGACGAAGGCCCCCGAGCAGCCGACGAAGGCCCCCGAGGAGCCGACGAAGGCCCCCGAGGCCCCGCAGGAGCAGCCCACGCGCACCCCGGACGCCCCGCAGGACGGCAACGCGGGCGGAAAGCCCGGCGACACGGGTGACGGCGACGGCGGGAAGGGCGACGGCGGGAAGGACCAGGCCGCCAAGCCCCCGGTGACGAACAAGCCGGCTCCCGAGCCGGAGCAGCCGGAGCAGGTCGGTTCGCCCACGGCCGCGCCGCGCACCGACGAACCGGAGGTTTTCGCGACGCCCACCCCCGGACAGGGCACCGCGAACGCCGGTGAGCAGGGCGGCTCGAAGGACGACGCGGGCAAGGACACGGACGGCCTCGGCCAGTCCCAGGCCGTCGGAACGGCGACCAGCGCCGCGCCGACCCCGTCGCTCCCGTCCCGGACGGAGCCCCAGGCGGTCGGCAGCGGAGGCCTCGCCGACACCGGCGCCCAGCTCTGGCCGGCCGCGGCGGGCGCCGTCCTGGTCATCGCGGGCTTCGTCGTCCTGCGCCGCGTCAGGCGAGGCTGAGACGACGGCACCGCCACGACCGGCGAACGGCGGCAGGATCCCCACCGGATCCTGCCGCCGTTCCCCGTCCCCGGTCATCCGCGACCCTTCGACGGCCGCCGAACCGCCCACCCTCTAGCGTGATCCCATGAACCTCACCAGGAACGCCGGACGCGGTGGTGCCATAGGCGGAGCGGCACTGTGACGCCGGGCGAGATGGCCGCCGTGTTCGCGGCCGGTACGGGCGCGGGCGCCGTCAACGCCGTCGTCGGCTCGGGAACGCTGATCACCTTCCCGGTACTGCTCGCCACCGGCCTGTCCCCGGTCACCGCGACGGTGTCCAACGGGCTCGGCCTGGTCCCCGGCTCCATCAGCGCGGCCATCGGCTACCGCGAGGAACTCCGCGGGCAGCGGCGCCGCGTCCTGCTGCTCGGCATCGGCGCCGTACTGGGCGGCCTCGCGGGCGCCGTCCTGCTGCTGACCCTGCCCGAATCGGCCTTCGAGCGGATCGTGCCGGTCCTCGTGAGCCTCGCCCTCGTCCTGGTCGCCTGTCAGCCGCTGATCGCCAAGCAGGTCCGCCGCCGTCGCCCGGCAGACGCTCCCGCCCGCCGTGACGGCGGCCCGCTGCTGTTCACCGGCCTGACGCTCGCCAGCGTCTACGGCGGCTACTTCTCCGCCGCCCAGGGCATCATCTACGTCTCCCTGATGGGCATGCTGCTCGACGACACGCTCCAGCGGCTCAACGCCGTCAAGAACGTGCTGGCCGCCGTCGTCAACACCGTCGCCGCCGTGCTCTTCGTCTTCTTCGCCGATTTCGACTGGACGGCCGTCCTGCTCATCGCCGTGGGTTCCGCCCTGGGCGGCCTGATCGGAGCCAGGACGGGCCGCCGCTTCAGCCCGGCCGTCCTGCGCACCCTGATCGTGTCGGTCGGCACCGTCGCCCTGGTCCACCTGGTGCTCCGCTGACACCTGCCGCCTAGGCCCGTCGCCCCTCGGCGTCGATGTGCGGCAGCACCCTCTCCAGCCACCGCGGAGCCCACCAGGCGTGCCGTCCCAGCAACGTCATCACGGCCGGCACCATGAGCAGGCGCACGACGGTGGCGTCGATGAGCACGCTGACGGCCAGCCCCAGTCCGAGCATCTTGACCACGATGTTGTCGCTGACGATGAACGCAGCGAACACGCTCACCATGATCAGCGCGGCACACGTGATGACCCGGGCCGTGATCTCCAGGGCGTGCGCGACCGAGGCCTTGGCGTCCCCGGTGCGCAGCCACGCCTCGTGGATCCGGGACAGCAGGAAGATCTCGTAGTCCATGCTGAGGCCGAAGATGATGGCGAACATCATCATCGGCACGTAACTCTCGATGGGCACCGTGCCGTTGACGCCGAGGGCGGAGCCACCCCAGCCCCACTGGAACACCGCGACGACCACGCCGTACGAGGCGGTGATCGAGAGGACGTTGAGGACGGCGGCCTTCACGGCGACGAGCAGTCCCCGGAACACGGCCAGGATGATGACGAAGGCCAGGGCGACCACGACGGCGATGATCAACGGCAGCCGGGAGGCGACGATGTCGCGGAAGTCGACCTGCGCCGCCGTCGTGCCGGTGACGTAACCCTTGGCGTCCGTGCCCTGGACCACGTCCGGCAGTGTGTCGTCGACCAGACGGTTGGTCAGGTCCGTGGTCGTCGCGCTCTGCGGGGATTGGGTCGAGTAGACCGTGCCGACCAGGACGTCCCCGTCCTGGGTGGACGTCAGGGGGGTGACGACCGCGGCGCCTTCGACCGAGTCGAGCGTCTGCTGGGCCTTCGAGGCCAGATCGGAGCGCTGCGAGTCCGGTACTCCCGTCTGGTCGATGACGACCGTCAGCGGACCGTTGGACCCGGGCCCGAACGCGTCGGTCATCAGGTCGTACGCCCGCCGGTCGGTGAAGGACGTCGGGTCGGCACCGTCACCGATGTGCCCGAGCCGGATGGACAGCACCGGGATCGCCAGGACGACGATCACGGCGACACCCGCCGCCAGGAACCACAGCGGTCTGCGCTCCACCCGCTGCGCATACCGGTGCCAGGTGCCCTGCGGCGCGTCACCCGCCTCGGGGTCGGTCTCGGCGACGGGGCGGCGCACCCGGTAGCGGTCGATGTGCCGGCCGAGAAGCCCGAGCAGGGCCGGGACCAGGGTGAGCGCCCCCACGACGGCCGAGACGACGGTGACGGCGGCGGCGAACCCGAGCTTGGCGATGAAGGAGACCCCGGACGCGGACAGGCCCGCCAGCGCGATGATCACGGTGCAGCCGGAGACGAGGACGGCGCGCCCGCTGGTGGCGGCCGCCTGCCCGGCGGCCCGCACCGGGTCCGCTCCGTCGAGGACGTTCTGCCGGTGACGGGTGATCAGGAACAGGGCGTAGTCGATCCCGACACCGAGGCCGATCATCGTGGCCAGGGTCGGTGAGACGGTCGCGAAGGTGAACGCGGCGGCCAGCAGTCCGAGGACGGCCAGGCCTCCGACGACGCTGATCAGCGCGGTCAGCAGCGGGACACCGGCGGCGAGCACGCTCCCGAACCCGACCAGCAGCACGACGACGGCCACGCCGAAGCCGATCAGCTCGCTCACCCGGTCGTCGGCGGCCGGCCGGGCGAGCTCGCCGAGCGGCCCGCCGTACTCCACCTCCGCTCCGGCCGAACGCAGCGGCTGTACGGCGTCGTCGACCCCGTTCAGGTAGTCGTCGCCGAGGGTCGACGGCTGCACGTCGAAGCGGACGGTGATGTAAGCCGTCTTCCCGTCGTCCGACAACGGCCCGACGTTCTGCTGTGACTGACCCGAGGACGAGCCGGAGCCGGAGAGCGGGTTCTGGGCCGACAGGACGTGCGGCAGCTTCTCCAGATCGGCGACCGTGGTGGACATCTGGGAACTCAGCGAGGACAGGGACTGCCCGCCGTCGTGCAGCACGATCTGGCTGCTGTAACCGCCGGCCTGCGGATCGTGCTGCTCGAGCACGTCCAGACCCTTCTGCGACTGCGCCTGGGGCAGGGTGAAGTTGTCGGAGTACGTCCCCCCGACCGAGCGGCTGACGACCTGGAGAGCCACCAGCGCGACGAGCCAGGCGATGACGACCACCACGAAGTGGCGAGCGCACCACTCGCCCAGCCTCCGCAGCAGACCCGCACGCGCGGCCTTCTCGTCCCCTTCACCGGTGCGGGTGTGCGGCATGGACCTGGACTCCTGCGTGGGCCGGGACGTTCGACGCCGTCCATTAGATGCGCGCGGGATCACTCCGGCATGCCGGACGCGGCGTCGCCACGCCCCTCGGGGCTGCCGTTCCCCCGGAAGGCGGCGGCCGGGGGAGTGCGGCCGTCCGCCCGGATCACCGACGGCCCGCCTCCGCCCGTCCGCGTCAGCGCCCCGGACCCCAGGGCGACGCCGAGGCCGACCAGCGCGCTGCCCGCCGCCTGCGCGAGACCGTAGGAGCCCGTACCGACGAGCGGTGCGGTGCCGGCCGCCGCGACCGGGATGAGACCGGAGAAGAGGGTGGCGCGTTCCGCGCCGATCCGCTGCATGCCCATGTACCAGCACACGAAGCCGACCACCGTGACCACCACGGCCTGCCACAGCAGCGCGGAGGTCTCGACGGCGTCCGGACGCCGCAGCCACCCGGCGCCGTCGGCGAGCAGCCCGGCCGCCGCCGACTCCAGTGCGGCGACCGCGCACACGGTGGCGGACAGCAGCCGGGGGCCGAGGGGCCGCAGTACGGGTACAGCGAGCACGGCGAACCCGACCTCCCCCGCCAGGGCGCACACGGAGAAGGCGATGCCCGCCCCGTCGGTGCGCCCCCAGCCCTGGACGGTGCAGGCGCCGACGGCGACGAGCAACGCCCCGTACAGCACCTCCCGTTGAGGTCCGCGCCCGTCCAGGAGGGGCACGAGCACGGCGACCACCACCGGCGCACAGCCCACGAACACGCCCGGAACCGCCGGCTCCGCCGTGCGTTCCGCGGCGATGACGGCCAGGTTGAATCCGACCATGCCGACGGCGGCGAGCAGGGCGAGCCGGACCCACTGACGGGGTGTCAGTGCCCGCAGCCGGGCGGTCGCGCCCTTGCCGCCCAGCGGCACGAGCAGCAGACAGGCCAGCCCGTAGCGCAGGAACTGGCCGCCCGCGTACGGGTAGTCGCCCAGGAGGCTGTTGGCCGTGAAGGATCCTCCGACGAGGACGCAGGCGAGCGCGGCGAGAAGAGCTCCGCGCGTGGTGGTGGCGTTCATACGAGCGACGCTAGGCAGCCGAGCGGCCCGGGAAGGGGTCCACTTCTGTGCCTGCTTGGTGGACCAATTCCCGCCCGGGCCGCGGTGGGTCAGCCGATGTGGTAGCTGTCGCCGTAGACCTTCCAGTCCAGCGGCGGGTCGAGATCGAGGTTGCGCTTGCGCAGGAAGACACGCTGCGCCGTGTCCACCCTGCTGGTGTCGCTGTGTGCCTCCTCCTGCTTCATGGCCCACACGCGCGCGTCCAGGAAGGCGTCGAGGTACGTCACCTCGTCACCGCCCCACGCCGGCGGGTTCGCCGTGCGCAGTGCCCGCTTGCGGATGTTGCGGAAGCTCAGGGGGTCGTTGCCGTCGCCGTGCATGACGATGGCGTCGTAGTACGCGAACTGGCCCAGCACGCGCAGCCCGTCCGCCTTCCCCTGCCGGACCGCCGGGCCGAAGTACACCCGGTCGCGCTCGTGGTCCTGTGCCCGCCGGAACTCGGCGTCGCGGGCCGCCCTGCGCCAATCGCCGGGGAAGCCGGGGTCGAGGCCGTCGTGCGAGTCGGTGCCGTCGACCCGGCGCAACGCAGGCAGGTACTTCATCAGGACGTTGCCGGGCTTGCGGTCCGTGTAGAGCTCGACGAGGTCGAGCATGTCGCCGGTGCCGGAGCAGAAGCCGATGATGCCGGCGGTGTAGCCGCGGCCGTCGCCGATGTCCTCGATGTACTGGTACTGCGCCTTCCAGTCGAGCGAGGAGTTCTCCGCGCTCGACACGAGCTGCATGGCGATCTCCTTCTTTGCCGGGTCGTCGAGCCCGGCCGCACGGACGGAGGCCGTGGCGTGCGGTGGCTTCAGCAACGGGGCGGTGGCGAGAGCGGCGCCGAACAGTGCCAGAACGGTGCGGCGCGCTGCCGGGGTCGAGGGGCGTCTCACGGTGCCTCCAAGCAGTGGGGGTTGGAAGAGCCGGCCGTGCAGAACTGATAGGAAGGTTTACTATCACTCGTGGGCCGCAAGGGAAACAGCCGAGCGGAAAGTTCGTAGGGTCGAACAAGCGATCCCCCGGGGAACCATGCGGCTCCCTGGTACGTCAACTCATTGCCCAGGGAGGCCGATCGGTCCAGGAGACCAACCGGAGAGGGGAATCGCCGTGGAGGACGCGATGTCGCAGCGGAGCAGCGAGACGGAGGCCTCGGCAGCACGCCAGGCCCGCTTCGGGACGCTGCCGGAGCCGGTGCGCCTGGAGGACATGGTCGAGGAGCGCGCGGCCAGCACGCTCGACCCCGCGCGCACCGCGTACAACCAGGACGAGTGGCTCGTGCGCTACTGCTTGTGAGACCTCGCGGACGCTACGAGCGGCTCCGCGCGCCCAGGCCGCGCAGCCACCGCACGACGTCGTCGGCGTCCTGGGCGCGGGCGATGTCGAGCGGGGTCCGGTCGTCGTAGCCGCACCAGTCGATGTCGGCGCCGTGCCGGTGGAGGTACTGCGCGGTGGCCAGCTGACCGCCGTGGCAGGCACCCCAGAAGGCGCTGGTGATCTCGTCGGGCGAGGGCGGCTCACCGGCCTCGACGTATGCCTGCACCCGGTCCAGCAGGCCGAGCGTGGCGGCGTCCTGGAGGGTGGTGCGGGCGCCGTGCTCGACGAGCCGGTGTGCGGCACGCCACTGGCCGAAGGCGCGGGCGTCGGCGAGCGGTGTGCCGCCGGCGATCACCGCACCAGGGGCCTCGATGTCGGCCCCGGCGGCGATGAGCGCGTCCAGGACGGGCACGTCGTTGCTGCTGGCCGCCCAGTGCAGCGGCGTCTCCTCGTGCGCACCGCCGAACCGGGCGCCGGGGTCCGCCCCGGCGGCGACGAGGGCGGCGACCACCTCGGGACCATGGGGATAGTGCCCGGGCCAGTCGGTCGCGATGTGCAGCAGACTGCGCGTGCCCTTGCCGTCCTCGCCGTGCTCGGTGACGCGGACGGTGGCCAGCCCGGGATGCTCGGCCAGCAGGCGCCGGAGCCCGGGCAGATCGCCGCCCCGGATCGCTTCGGTGACGGCGACGGCCAGTGGATCCTGCGATGTGAGCGTCTGCAAGGCCGGCCTCCCGGTCGCCGTCGAGGGCTCCGATTCTGCCAGCCCGGCACCCGCCCCGGCCATGCCATTGGGCACAACGCCCGGCCATGCCATTGGGCACAACGCCCGGCCATGCCCTCCGGCACAACGCCCGGCCATGCCCTCCGGCACCATGCGTCCTTCCGCGGCCCGGCCCGATGACGTGCCCCCACGCCCCGTGAGGCGTAGCGTCCGGGTAAGAGCGGGAGGACACCATGCCCGGGAGCAACGAGCCGCCCGGGGGCGCCGGATCGCTGGACGACGCCCTGGGGGCGGTCCTGGCCGACACCGTGCGCGGCACCGGCGCCTCGATCGGCGGCCTCTACCTGATCGAGGAGGCGGAGCCGGTGCTGCGCCTGGTGGCGCTGTGCGGTCTGCCGGTGGCGTTCAGCGCCCCGTGGCAGCGCCTGCCGCTGACGGCACCCGTCCCGGTCGCCGACGCGATCCGCGACGACGCACTGATCTGCGTCGGCAGCCAGGACGAGATGGCCCGCCGCTACCCGCGGGCCGCCGCCGTCCTGCCCTACCCGTTCGCCCTGGCCGCGGTCCCGCTGAGCGGCGTACGGCGCTGCTGGGGCGGCATCGTGCTGATGTGGCCGGCCATGCGGCCCCGCAGGATCACGCCCCGCGAACACGGCCACATCACCTCCAGCGCCCGCCGCGTGGCCCGCCTGCTGGACGAAGCCTCCCGGCCCCCCACCCTGCCCGAGCAGCCGCGCGTCGTCCCCGTCGACGCCGCGCACCACCCCGTGCAGACCGGCCTGGCCGCCGCCGACTACCTCGAACGCCTCCCCGAGGGCGCCCTCGCCCTCGACCTGGAGGGCCGCATCACCTTCGCCACGGCCACCGCCGCCCGCCTGCTCGGCCGCCGCGCCGACCGGCTGCTGGGCACCCGCCCCTGGCAGTCCCTGGCCTGGCTGGACGACCCCGTCCACGAGGACCACTACCGCACGGCGGTCGTCAGCCGAGCCCCCGTGTCCTTCACCGTGCTCCGCCCGCCGGACCAGTGGCTGACCTTCCAGCTCTACCCCGACACCAGCGGCATCAGCGTCCGCGTCGTCCCGGGAGGGGAGCAGACCGAGGACCCGCCGCCGCCCGTCGCCGCACGGCCCCCCGCGGCCGCGCCGACGGGACGGCTCTACCAACTCGTGCACCTCGCCGCCGCGCTCACCGAGACGGTGACCGTCCGCGACCTCGTGACGCTGATCGCCCAGCAGATCCTGCCCGCCTTCGGCGCCCAGGGCCTGGTGCTGTCCGCCGCCGAGGCCGGCCGTCTGAAGATCATCGGCTACCACGGCTACCCGGCCGACGTCATGGAGCGCCTCGACACCCTGTCACTCGACACCGGCCTCACTCCCGCCGGCCAGGTCCTCGCCAGTGGTGCCCCCGCCTTCTTCGCCGACCCGGCCGAGATGGCCGGCAACTACCCCCGGGCCCCCCAGATCAGCGGCAAACAGGCCTGGGCGTTCCTCCCTCTGATCATCTCCGGCCGGCCGGTCGGCTGCTGCATCCTGTCCTACGACCGCCCGCACGCCTTCACCGCCGACGAACGCGCCGTCCTCACCTCACTGTCCGGCCTGATCGCCCAGGCCCTGGACCGCGCCCGCCTCTACGACGCCAAGCAGCGACTCGTCCACGAACTGCAACGCGCCCTGCTGCCCCGGGCCCTGCCGCGCCTGCCCGGCCTCGACGTCGCGGCCCGCTATCTGCCCGCCGGCCACGGCGTCGAGGTCGGCGGCGACTTCTTCGACGTCCTGCGCCTGGACGACACGACCGCGGCCGCCGTCATCGGCGACGTGGAAGGCCACAGCGTCGCCGCCGCCGCCCTCATGGGCCAGGTCCGCACCGCCATCCACGCCCACGCCACCGCGGGCGCCGCACCCGGCCAGGTCCTCGCCCGCACCAACCGGCTGCTGGCCGACCTCGACTCCGAACTGCTCGTCTCCTGCCTCTACGCCCACCTCGACCTGGCACGCCACCAGGCGGCCTTCGCCAGCGCGGGCCACGTGCCCCCGCTGCTGCGCCCCGCCCACGCCGCCGCAGGCGTCCTCGACGTCGAACCCGGCCCGCTGCTCGGCATCGATACCGGCGCCCACTACCCGGTCACCACCACGCCCCTGCTCCCCGGCAGCACCCTCGCCCTGTACACCGACGGACTCGTCGAGCTCCCCGGCACCGACGCGACCCGGGCCACCTCCGACCTGGCCGGCCGGCTCGGCACCGGCGACGGCCACGACCTGGAACGGCTCATCGACAGGCTCGTCCGCCACACGACCCCCACCGGACAGCACGCCGACGACATCACGGTGCTCCTCCTGCGCACCGCCCGGCCCGACGGCGGCCCGGCCTGAGGCCGACACCCCGGCCGCTCCGGTCAGGCCTGGCCGGGGATTTCGACGCGGACGTGCCGGGCGACGTCGCGCAGCTTGACGTTGTGGTGCTGAGAGATACGCCGCAACACGTCGAAGGCCTCGTCCTCGCTCATCCGGTGGCGTTCCATGAGGATCCCCATGGCCTCCCCGATGGCATGCCGGGTCTCCAGGGCGTGCTCCAGCTGGTCGACGGTGCGGGCGGTGGCCAGCGCGACGGCGGCGTGGGAGGCGAGCAGCCAGCCCGCGGCCTCGATGTCCTTGCCGAAGGCCCCCGGCCGGCGCGAGTAGAGGTTGAGCGCGCCGAAGTCCTCCTGGCCGGTGTAGAGCAGCACACCGGTCATGCTGCCGATCCCGAGGTCGCGGGCAGCTTGTGAGAACCGCGGCCAGGACGGCTGCGGCTTCGTCATGTCGGCGATGCGGAACAGCCGCTCGCCGTCCACGCGCCGGGCCGCGTCGAAGCACGGTCCCTCGCCCAGCTCGCCCTGCAACCGGTCGGACTCCTCGACCATGTCACCGCACACGGAGAGCGTCACGGCCCGGCCCTTGGACACCGCCAGGATCCCGGCCGCGTCACAGCCCTCGACCAGCTTCACAGCGGATGCCGAGATCTCGTCCAGCGTCGCCTGCACCGAATCCTGCGCCACCAGATCCCGGGCGAGCATCGCCATCTGCTCGGCGTACTGCTGCCATTCCACCGCCACCACCGCCTCGCTCACCGGTCTCGCCCACCGTACCCCGCACCACCCTGTCTACGCCGATCGCGCGAGACGGCGGACCTGTGAGACGGGGACGTGCGAGAAACCGGGGCCGCGCGTGGTCGGCCGGCAGCCGGCTCGCTCAGCGATACGCCGTCAGCAGCAGCGCCACGTCGTCCGGCCGCTCCCGGGCGCGGCGTGCCGTCCGCACCAGCTGGTCGGCGAGATGGTCCACCGAGTCCGCCGGAGTGTCGGCAAGGCAGCGGCGGACCTCCTCGATGCCGGTCTCGATGTCGCTGCCGGGCTGCTCCACGAGCCCGTCGGTGTACAGGGCGAGGACGCTGCCGGGAGCCAGCGTGAGCGCCGTGACGGGGTAGACCGCGTCCGTCTGCACGCCCAGCATCACGCCGCCCACGAGGTCCAGCGTCTCGGCGTGCCCGTCGGGGTGGCGCAGCAGCGGCGGGGGATGCCCGGCCCGTACGGCGAAGGCCCGCCCCGTACGCGGGTCCAGCTCGATGTAGCAGCAGGTGGCGCAGACGTCCGCCTCCAGCTCGGCCAGGTGCCGGTTGGTGTGCGTGATGACCTCCTGCGGCGGCCGCTCGCTCGCCGCGAAGGCGTGCACGGCACTGCGCAGCTGGCCCATCACCGCCGCGGCGCCCACGCTGTGGCCCTCGACGTCCCCGATGACCAGGGCCACCCCGCGCCCCGTGGTGATCACGTCGTACCAGTCCCCGCCGATGGCCATGCCCTGGGTGCCGGGCAGATAGCGGCCGGTGGTGCGCAGCCCCTCGACGGCGGGCAGCCGGTGCGGCAGCAGCCCCTCCTGGAGACCGCGGGCGACGGCGGACTCGGCGTCGTAGAGCCGCGCCCGCTCCAGCGCCTGCGCGGCCAGACCGCTCAGCGCGGTGAGCGCGGAACGCTCGTCGGCGGTGAACCGGTGCGGGGTGTCCCAGCCGAGGATGCACGAGCCGACGGGATGCCCGGAGGCGATCAGCGGCAGGAACGACCAGGCGCTCATACGGTCCAGGGTGATGCCCGGGTAGGCGAGGGAGAGGTCCTCGGGCGACTCGAAGAAGAGCGGCAGGCGCGTGGTCAGCGCGTGCACCCCGGGAAGCTGCGTGTCGAGGGTGACACCCTCGAACGGCGCGAGGAACCCCTCCGGGTAGCCCGACTCCCACAGCAGGTACATCCGGCCCTCGCGGACCGTGTACAGGGCGAGCTCCCGGACGCCGAACGCGGGCAGCAGCTGCTCGGACACGGCCCGGCAGACGTCCTCGACGGTGACCGCCTGGGTGAGCACGCTCGCCATCTGCACCACGTGGTAGAGCGCCCCGGCACGCGCCGCGGCCACCGGCCCGGGCGGCGGCGCCGCGGCCGCGGCCTGCGGCACGGCGCCGGCGGCGGACCCGGCCTCGCGCCCCGCCTCGGCCCCGGTGGGCGGGCCGGTCGGATGGACCCGGCCCGTCAGCCCGTGCACGTCCGGGTACAGCACGAAGCTCAGCCACTTCCCGGCGGGATGCCGCACGAGGAACGACACCTGCTCCTGCGACAGCATCGCCGCCCGGTAGCGGTCCTCGTACGCGGGATCCCGGAGCCAGGTGATCACCTCCCACGGATAGCGGCCCAGGAGCGCCTCCCGGCCGCCGCCCAGCAGTTCCTCGCAGCGGCGGTTGGCGTACGTCAGACGGCCGTCCTGGTCCAGCGAGAAGAGACCGTCGGGCAGCCGCTCGGCGGCCTCGGCCGCGGTGAACCCGCTGCCCGCGTCGACGAGGGCCCCCACCAGGATCCGGTCGGAACCCGTGCCGCCGCGCACGAGATGCCCCCACAGCTCGACGGGCCGGTAGCCGGCCTCCTCGTCGCCCGCGGAGTCGTCCCGCACCCGGAAGTGACGGCATCTGACCCGGCCGAGCGTGAGCGCGTCGTGCCGGCTCGCCCGCAGTTCGTGCAGGTCGTCGGGGCTGACGCGGGCCTCGATGTCCGCCATCGTGCCGCCGAAGTCCGCCCGGCCGATGCCCAGGAGAGCGAGGGCCTCGTCGTCCGCCGTGCACCGGTCGGTGTCCAGGTCCCAGTCGATGAGCCCGACCCGGACGGGCTGGACGGCGGGCGTGGGCAGCCGCACGCCGATCGGTTCGTCGTCGTACTCGATCCGGTACGCGGCGGAGCCCGTGCCCGGCGCGACGGCGGTGAGGCGGGTGAGACGCTCCTCCATGACCTGCCCGGCGGGGCGCAGCGCCGGCTCGACCGCGTCGGTGTCCAGCGGCGACCGGGCGGCCGAACGCAGCACGACCAGGACACCCACGACCTCGCCGGCGGCCCGGACGGGCCGGTAGGCCGAGCCGAAGGAGTACGGCAGCCCGGCGGTGAAGTGCGGGAAGCGCACCATGGTGGCGCGCTCGTCCGGCAGCCACAGGGTCTCGTCGCGCCGGTAGGCCTCGGCCATGGGCAGCGCACCGCCCACCGGCACCCGCCACCACGTTCTGAGGAGCGACCGGGGCACCCCGGTCACCAGCGCCAGCACGAGCGAACGTCGGTCGCGGGAACGCAGGTAGACCAGCCCGCCGTAGCCTCCGAGGTCCCGTACGGCCTCGATGAGCGGAGCGGTCAGGGCATCCTCGATCCGGCCGGTGTCCCCGGTCCGGACCCGGCCGTCACCACCGCCCCGGCTCCGGCCCCCGGGTGACCGCGGCCCGTCCGGTACGGCGGCTGACTCATCCATCTCGCGTCCTCCCGGTACGGACGCACCGGACCCCATCGCTCCCCACCAGGATGTGCCATGGTCGGCGGTCCGGCGCGGCGGGTGCAACCTTTCGGTCCCATCGGTCGTCTCACCCGATACCAGCAACAAGCGAGCCTCGGGGGCCGAAATGGTACGAATCAGAACAGCATGCGCGACTCTCGCGCTCGTGGGCGCCACGGTGGGCGTGGCGGCGGTCCCGGCCGGTGCCGCACCCGTCGCCGCCCAGGCCGCCACCCAGGCCACGGCCTGCCCGACCGGCTGGGGGAGCCTCCCCAAGACCGACACCAGTGGCACCATCGCGCCGGTGAAGGACATCCGGACCGGCCGTCACGCCTGCTTCGACCGGATGGTCGTCGACGTGCCCGGCGCGGGCAGCGACGTCGGCTACTCCGTCCGCTACGTCGACCAGCTCCACCAGGACGGATCGGGCCGGCACGTACCCGTGGCCGGCGGAGCGGTCCTCGAGGTACGGGTGGCCGCGCCCGCCTACGACCCGGAGACCGGCGCCGCCACGTATCCCGGCCGGGTGGCGCGCCCGCTGCCGGGCGTGGACCTCACCGGCTACCGCACCTTCCGGGACACCCGGTTCGCCGGCAGCTTCGAGGGCGAGACCCAGATCGGGCTCGGCGTCCGCGCCCGGCTGCCCTTCCGGGTGTTGCAGCTCGACGGCCGCGTCATCGTGGACGTCGCCCACAGCTGGACCGCCACGAGGTGATCGCGGTGCGCCCGGTTCCCCGGAGCCGGGCGCCCGGGCTGTCCGGTCTCAGCGACCGCGCAGCCGCCCCACCTCCTCCAGTGCCCGCGCCGCCGCGCCGGCCAGGCGGGGCCGGTTGCGGACGAAGCGACGGGCGGCTCGCGCGGGCTCCCGGCCCAGCCAGTGGACGGCCCCACCCGGCACCGGCCGTACCACCACCCCCTCGTACACCCGCAGGTCACGAGTCTTGAGCGACTCCTTGTAGCGGGCCGGACCGCTCCCCAGGTCGACCGTCTCGACGCCGTCGGCCGCCGCGGCCTGAAGCATCTTCAGCTGGAGCACGAGGCCGGGGGAGTACTTGGCGTAGTCGCGGTCGTACGCCGGGAACCACCAGGACAGCACCGTGCGCGAGCGCAGACCGAAGTGCGCGGCCACGGGCCGGTCCGCCGCGTACAGCACGGACAGCACGCCACGGCACTCCGGTTCCTCGCTCTCCCCGAGCAACCGCACCAGGCGCGTGATCCACTCCTGCGCGAACCGGTCGCGCCGGCCGGTCCGCCGGTACTGTGCCGACTTCCATTCCATCAGCGCCCGCAAGGCATCCGGGTCCCGGGCGTCGTACGCGAACCGCACCTCGCCGACCTGCCGGGCCAGCCTGCGCTCCTTGGCCAGGGTCTGTCTGAGGAAGCTCGGCGACTTCGCGCGCAGCCGCTCGGCGTACCGCTCGAACCCCTCGCCGATGTCGACGACCGGGGACGCGAGCTCCTCGACCGCGTGCGGCGCGAAGGCCCCCTGGCCGGCTTCGAGGTTGTCGAACTCCCAGGACGACAGCGCGCAGGACCGCAGTAACCTGCGGGCGTCGACCCGGATCCCGGGGCGTAACACGGCACCCTGACTGTCGGACACGCCGAGCCCGATGGCCCGGCCCTGCCCCAACGGCCCCCTCTCGTACGGGAAGAACCCGACCGGGGAGCCGTCGTCCTGCAGCACCGCCACTCTGGCCGCGGGCCTGACCCGCCCCACCGCCGTGGTGAACGCCGGGTCGAGAAAAGGATTCGCCGGGGCTCCGGACTCCGTCCGTATCTCCCGCCACATCTTCTGGTCGGTCGGGCTCAGTTCGTCCGGCTTCAGAATCAGAACACGCTTTCCGGGCAACTCCGCCTCCTGTGTCATCGGCATGGGGACACACGAAGGCCTGCACATCACCGCGTACCGGCACCAGGCAGTACTCGGGCCGCACGGCGCAGGCCCTGTCGGTACCGCCGTCACTCAGCAGCGAAACGTCTGTAACTCAACGGCGTTCGGGGTGGGCGCGACCGTCCCCGGGCGCCGGGCCGTTCCCGCAGCCCGGACGTCCGCACCACCCCGGTCCACCAGGGGCGCGCCGCCCACCACGGCACCGGCCCGGGCCGCTCCCGCCGCCCTCGGCGTCCGCGCCACCGGCTGCCGGACCGACGGCTCCTCCCCGCAGGGGCAGGGCTCCCCGGCCCTTTCGGCCCCGGCCCTCTCGCCCCCGGTTCCTTCGGCCTCGGTGCCCGAAGTCGCGCCCGGCTCCAGCGCATCCGCGGCATCTACCGCATCCACCGCCGCCGTGGCCGCGGCCTCCGCCGGGTGCCCGCCCCGCGCCAGCCCCGGGACGACGAGATGCAGCAACAGCAGGCACGCCACCAGGCCCATCGCCGCTGCCCATCCTCGCCGCACCATCAGACCCCTGACCCGCGTATCGGTGGGGGAGGACGGAGCTGTTCGGCCCGCCGGGCCGGCGCCGGACCAGACCCCCGACACGGCCCGCTGCGCCTTCCAGTAGGCCGAGCACATCCCGCCCCGTCAAGCCCTTGTGAGCCGATTCGCCCCGCTCGGCCAATTGCTGCCGAATTCCAACGGAAAGCGCTGTCGGCAGACGCTCGCTCTCCCGTGACGGCGGGTCAGTTGCCGCCCGGCACGCTCAGCACCTCGCCCGCCTTCGGCGCCCGGATGTCGAGTGGTTCGTCGAAGGCGCTGAAGGAGGTGGTGGTGTGCTGTGCGGCGCTCTTGTAGACCGTCCTGAGCAGGTACGGCTTGCCCTCGGCCGCCACGTAGAAGGTGTACGTCCCCGCCTTGTCCGCCTTGTCGGTCACCACCAACTTGACGGCCTCCGTGCCCTCGACGCGGGCGGAGCCGCCCTTGCGCGCCGTGCCGAACGAGTCGAAGGGCCGTTCGCAGGAGGCGAGACCGTCGCGTCCGGCGCCGGCCGGGTCCACCGGCGTCTTCACCCACAGCTTCTGCTCGTCGGTGAGGCCCGGGTAGTTCTTCCACTTCTGCAAGTAGGCCCGGTTCGGCCGGACGTAGTCGGTCTCGCCGAGCCGGATCTGCTCCAGGGCGCTGCCCCCGGACCACGTGGTCCTGGATCTGCACCGGCTGTCGAGGTCGGTCACGAGGCGGTTGGTGACCGAACCGCCGCTCGTCGTGCGGTTGGTGATGTCGACCGTGACGGAGTTCAGCTTCCGCATCGTCGCGTTGGCCTCGTCGAGGATGTCGCCGGCGGACTTCTCCTCGCCGGTGCCGCCGGAGCCGCACCCGGTCAGTGCGGCGCCCGCCAGCAGGCATGCGAGTGCGGTCGTCGTCACGGTGGCCCTGGCCCGCACGGAGTCCCCCCGTTGGTCGTTCGTCCGGTGATCAGCACCGGAGCTTACCCGCCGCCGGGTTCAGGCCGCGCCGCCGATCTCGTCGGTTTCACGGACCAACTCGATCGCCCGGCCAAGGGTGTCGAGCCGGTCCTCGAAGGTCTCCCCGGCCGGGTAGAGACGGACCGTGTCCACCCCGGCGTCCCGCCAGACGCGCAGCCGCCGCCGCACCATCTCCTCCGTGCCGATGAGCGTGGTGGCCAGCACCATCTCGTCGGTGACCAGACCGGCCGCACCGTCCCGGTCGCCCGCCTGCCAGCGCTCCCGTACCTCCGCCGCGACCTCGGCCCAGCCCTGCCGGCTGTAGGCCCGGTTGTAGAAGTTGGCCGACGCGGAGCCCATGCCGCCCAGGCTGAAGGCGAGTTCCTTCTTGCGGCCCGCGACCATGGCGCCCAGCGCCTCCTCGTCCCGGGCGAAGGCGACCTCGGCCCCTTGGCAGACGTCGAAGCCGGTGCGGCTGCGACCGGCGGCGGCCAGCCCCTCGTCCAGCGGAGCGAAGTAGGCGTCCGCCGCGCCCTCCGGTACGAAACTGGTGCCGAGCCAGCCGTCGGCGACCTGGCCGGTCAGCCGCAGCATGGCGGGCGACAGCGCGGCCAGATAGACGGGCACGGCGTGCTCGGCCCGCAGGGACAGGCGCATCGGCACCGCCTCTCCGCCGGGCAGCGGAATCCTGAACTCCGAGCCCGAGTAGGAGATCTTGCCGCCCGCGAGCACCTGCCGCACGATCTCCACCGTCTCGCGCATACGCGCCAGGGGACGGGCGAACGGCACCCCGTGCAGGCCCTCCATCACCTGCGGACCCGAGGGACCGAGGCCGAGCAGGAAACGTCCGCCGGAGAGATTGGACAGAGTGATCGCCGTCTGCGCGAGAGCCACCGGCGTGCGCGTCCCGACTTGCATGACGGCGGAGCCCAGCAGCATCCGTTCCGTACGGGCCGCGTAGAAGCCCAGGGCGGACGGGGCGTCGGATCCCCACGCCTCGGCCACCCAGCAGACGTCGAGCCCCAGTCTCTCGGCCTCGACGACGAAGTCGGCCTGCCGGGACCAGGAGCCGAGGCCCGACGCCTCGACGGTCGTCGCCGTCCGCATCACCCCTCCGCCCACTGCCGGACGTGCTCCAGCGCGGCGGTCATGCCGCGCTCGAACTCCCGCAACCTCACGAACACGATCTTCTGCTCCTTCTCCGGCATGGCGTCGATCGCGAAGGAGAGCCCGGAGCGCCCGGGCCCCATCCGCATCCACTGCGACAGCTCGGTCCCGCCGTTCCTGGGCGCGAGGCCGAACCGCCAGACGGCACTGGGCTCGTCCGGATCCCCGACCGCCCAGGAGAACACCCGCCCCGGCTCGTACGCGACGACCGTGGAGGTCGTCTCCCACTCGCCGAACGCCTCGTGCCTGTTCCGCCCGACGAACCGGGCCCCGACCGCGGGACCGGCGGACCCGTCGACCCACCGCACCGACTGCACCTCCTCGCTCATCTCGGGCATCCGCGTCACGTCCGACACCAGCGCCCACACCCGCTCCGGCGGAGCGGCGATCCAGGTCGTCACCTCGACCGTCGGTCTGTCCGCGTAGTACGCGCCCGTCCACTCCATCGCGTGCCGGCCTCCTCGTCGACAGGGACTGTGCCAGCAGAGTTGCGTAATAAGACTCACTGGGTCAAGGGGGAGTGCGGGTCCGCGGCCGGCAGCGGCGGCGCGGGTGTGCGCCGACGTGCCCCGGTGCGCGGAACCGCGCTCACGGGGCCGCGTACGCTACCGATGGCTCCACCCCGGAAGATCGTCACGTCTGACATGACTCACGGCGGGGGAGCCATCAGGGATGGCGGTAGCCATGCCGATCCGTCGGCGGGCACGATGTTTCACGGCCGGGCGCGGTCCGGAAGGTCCGCCCGCGCCTTCGAGCGGAGGAACCACATGGGATCGGCGATGATCGAGCGGAATCACCGCCGGCAGAGATGGGCGGCCAGGGGAGCCCTGGCCTCGGTGGCGCTGGCGGCGTCGCTGCCCCTCGTGACCGGCGGTCTGAACGGACTGCTGCTGCTCGCGGCCGGCCTGGCTGGGCTCGCCCTGACCGCGGCCGCGGTCTGGTGGGTCCTGTCCCGCCGGGGACCGGCCCGCACGGCGGCGGCCGCGCTGGCCGTCGTCGCCCCCGTCGCCGTCATCACCCTCTTCGCCGTCGCGAATCTGCTCTGGGTGGTCTTCGCGTCCCTGCTGCTGTGGTGCCTCGCGGTCTGGAGCGGCCGCTACGCCCTGCGCAGCACGGGCCTGCGGCCGGTACGGGTCAAGGAATACCGCACGCCACCGCCGAAGCGCCCCTTCCTGCTGCTCAACCCCCGTTCCGGCGGCGGCAAGGTCGGGAAGTTCGGCATCAAGGAGAAGGCCGAGGCGCTGGGTGCCCGGGTCGTCCTCCTCGACCCGGACCAGCACCAGGACGTCACCGCCTTGGCCAAGGCCGCCGTGGCCGAGGGAGCCGACCTGCTCGGCGTCGCGGGCGGTGACGGCACGCAGGCACTGGTCGCCGCCGTCGCGGCGGAACACGGCCTGCCGTTCCTCGTCATCTCGGCAGGCACGCGCAACCACTTCGCCATGGACCTGGGCCTGGACCGCGACGACCCGTCCACGTGCCTCGACGCCCTCACCGACGGGGTGGAACTCCGCGTCGACCTCGGCTTCGCCGACGACCGCCCCTTCGTCAACAACGCGTCGTTCGGCGCGTACGGGGCCGTCGTCCAGAGCCCGGGCTATCGCGAGGACAAGGTGGGCGCGGCGCTGGAGCGGCTGCCCGAACTGCTCACCCGGCAGAGCGGCCCGCGGCTGACGGCCGGCGCCGACGGCACCACCATCGCCGACCCTCAGGCCGTGCTGGTGAGCAACAACCCGTACCGCATGGACGACCCGTTCGGCTTCGGCCGGCGCGAACGGCTCGACTCCGGGAAGCTGGGCGTGCTCGCCGTCCGCGTCGACAGTGCCGTGGAAGCGGCCGAACTCCTGCTGGCCCCGCGCCCGGAGGGGCTCACGGTGCTCACCGCCCAGCACGTGGTCGTCGAAGCCGACGCACCGCACCTGGAGGTCGGCCTCGACGGCGAGGCCCTCACCCTGCCCTCCCCCGTCCACTGCCGCATCGCCCGCCGTGCCCTGCGCGTCCGGGTGCCCCGCAACCGCCCCGGGGTCCCCGAGGCGCCGCCCCGCCTGGACTGGCGCCGACTCCGCAAGCTGGCGGCGGCGGTGGGCCGTACCGCCGCACCGTCACGCTCCTGGCGACCCTGAGCACCAGCCCCGGCCGCCGTCCCCCGGGGAGGTAGCACCGGGCCCCGTCACCTGGGCCGTACGGCCTGCCCCCCTTCCCGGCACAACGCGTTCGCGACCAGCCGCACACCCGCCCGGTGCTGCCGCAGCACGTCCTCGACGGAGGTGGCCCACCCGGTGGACATCGAGGCGGTGACGGCGACCCGGCCGTCGTCGCTCACCGCGTTCCGGCTCATGTAGCCGATCTCGTCCCCGCCGTGGCCCCAGGACCAGCCGCCGCACGGCAGTCCGGTCCTCATCAGCCCGAGCCCGTACCGCGCGCCCGGGTACGGCACCTGGAACTCGTCGTTCAACGGGACCGTGCGCTTCATCTCCCTGAGCTGCGCGGGCTTGAGGACCTTGCCGCCGAGGAGGTCGCGGAAGAAGCGGTTCAGATCGGCCGTGGTGCCGATGAGGCCGCCGGACGCGTTGGGGTCCTCGTACAGGGTCACGTCGACGAGCTTCGGCTTCGTGCCGAACCGCTGGTAGCCGCGAGCGTGCGGCTTCCGGACGGCGGGCGAGCCGCCCGGGTAGTACGTGTGCCGCAGCCCGAGCGGCTTCAGCAGCCGTTGCCGTACCTGGTCGTGCCAGGTGTGGCCGGTGGCCTTCTCGATGACCATGCCGAGCAGGATGTAGCCGACGTTCGAGTAGCCCCAGCCCTCGCCGGGCCGGAAGTCCGGGCGGTGCCGCATGGCCCGTTCGACCAGCTGCTCGGGGGTGAACGGGCGGAAGCGGACCTCGTAGTACTTCTTCGCCGTCTCGATGGCGGGGTAGTCGTCGTGGATGCCGCTGGTGTGCTGGAGGAGCTGGCGGACAGTGATCTTCCGGCCGTCGTTGCCGTTGCCGCGCACCACGCCCGGCAGCCACTTCTCGACGGTGTCCTCCAGCGCCACCTTCCGCTCGCCGACGAGTTGGAGGACGACGGCGGCCACGAAGGTCTTGGTGTTGCTGGCGATCCGGAAGTAGCCGCCGTCGGGCACCGGGCGGCCCGTACGGATGTCGGCGGTGCCGCTCGTCACGGTGGCGGGACCATGCCGGCCGCCGCTCACCCGGGCCTGCACGCCGATGGCGCCGGTGTCGCGTACGGCGTCGGCATCCCGCTGGAACGGCGTGTGCCGCGCGGCGGCGGAGGCGGAAGCGTCGTCGTTCACCCCCGCGACGGCGTCGGTGACGGCCGTCGGCACGGCGACCGCCATGACGAGGGCGGCGGCGATCGCCGGCGTGAGGTGTCGGCGGCGCGACCGGGAAGGCCGTCGGGACGGGTTGGGTGACACGGGATCCTCCAGAGGTACGGACGCTGTGTGCGGAAAGCACCACCGACGCTAGGAGCGAGGCCCTTGGGCGGGCGTCGTCCGCCGGGAGGGGCGGGCGGGGCAACTTTCGTTCCGTGCCCTGCGTCTCCTGTGATCGCCGGTCATACGATGCCGGCAGGGCCGCGGGGGTGAAGACCGCTCGGCGAGCGGGGACCGGGGACGGGGACAGGGACGGGGTTGGCATGACGGGGGGTTCGTGGCGGCGACACGGAACGGACCGGTCCGTACGGTCCTCACTGGCGCCGCGCGGTTCCTCACGGGTGTCGGCCGGTTCCGTACGGGCGTCCGCCGCCACGCTGCGCCGCAGGCTCGCCGGGCGCCCCGCGGACGTGCTCGTCGCCGCCGCCCTCACCGGCATCGCCGTGCTGCTCCGGCTGCGCCTGCCGTTGCCCGACGGCGCAGGCCCGACCGCCGCCGTCATGGCACCGCTCGTCGGGGCGGGCCTGCCGCTGGTGTGGCGGCGTTCGCGTCCGGGGCTCGTGCTGGCCGCCACAGCGGTCTGCTATCTGACGGGGGAACTGCTCGACCCCTTCGGCGACAACGCCCAGTCCGTGTTCCTGGCCTGCTACTCGGTGGCACGGCACACGCCCGCGCCGCGCAGCCTCCTGGCTCCCGTCGCGCTCATCACGACGCTGTTCGTCCCGGAGTGGGTCGACGGCCGGCTGAACGTGATCTCCTCGGCCGACACCGCCATCCCGCTCGGCCCCGCCGACTACCTGGTGGCCGCCGCGATGGCCGCCGCCGTATGGCTGCTGGGCGCGTCACGGCGCCGGCTGTACGCGGACGCCGCGCGCCTGCGCGACCTGGCCGAACGGCTCCGTGCCGAACAGCGGGTCAGCGCCCGGCGCGCGGTGGCCGCCGAACGCGCCCGGATCGCCCGCGATCTGCACGACCTCGTGGCCCACCACGTCAGCGCGATCGCCTTGCAGGCACGCGCGGTCACCGTCGTTCTGCCGGACGACTCGCGCGCCGCCGGTCAGGGGGTGGCGGCGATCAGCGAGGCGGCGGACACCGCGCTGGACGAGATGCGCGGCCTGGTCCGGTTGCTCGCGGACCCGCCGCCGGAGAGTGGCGCCGCGCCGCTCCCGCAGCCGTCGCTGCGCCACCTGGACCGGCTGACCGGGGAGTCGGAGGCGGCGGGCTGCCCGGTCACGCTCACGGTGACCGGGCCGGTCGCGGAGCTGCCGCCCGCCGTGCAGGTCTCGGCGTACCGCGTCGTGCAGGAGGCGCTGTCGAACGTGCGCAAGCACGCCGGTGCCGTGCCCGTAAGCGTCGGACTGGCCTGCCGGGACGGCGGGTTGACCGTCACGGTGGAGAACGCCGTGCCCGCCCCGGACCGCCGCCCGATGCCCGGCTCCGGGCTCGGGCTGATCGGCATGCGCGAGCGCGCCGCGCTGTTCGGCGGCACGCTCCGCGCGGAACCCGTCCCGGACGGCGGCTGGCGGGTCGTGGCCACGTTCCGGCCGCGGGACGGCAGCCCGTACGTGCTCACCGACGGCGCGTACGCGCCGGAGGAGGGCCGATGACGCCGCCGGTGCGGGTGCTGACCGTGGACGACCAGGAGCTGGTCAGGACGGCGCTGCGGATGATGCTGCGGCGGCGTACGGACGTTGAGGTGGTGGGCGAGGCGGCGGACGGCGCGCGGGCCGTCGAGGCGGCGTACGAACTCCGCCCGGACGTCGTGCTGATGGACGTACGGATGCCGGGCATGACCGGGGTGGAGGCGACCGCGCGGATCCTCCGGGGCTGGCCGCACCCCGGGCCGCGACCGCGCGTGCTGGTGTTGACGACGTTCGACCTGGACGAGTACGTGCACGCCGCGCTGCGCGCCGGGGCCAGCGGGTTCCTGCTGAAGAACACCACGCCGGAGCTGCTGGCCGAGGCGATCGGAGTGGTCGCGGCGGGCGAGGCGATGCTCGCGCCGACGGTCACGCGGCGGCTGATCCGGGCGTTCTCCGACCTGCCGCCGCCACTGCTGTCCGGCGTGCGGCCCCGCCCGTCACCGGCCGACGGGCCGCCCGGCGGCCCGGGCGACCCGCTGGCGGCGCTCACCCGGCGCGAACGGGACGTCGCGGAACTGGTCGCCCGCGGGCTCTCGAACGCGCGGATCGCCGGGTCGCTCGGCCTCAGCGAAGCCGGCGTGAAGAGCACCGTCAACCGCATCTTGACCAGGCTCGGACTGGAGAACCGGGTGCAGATCGCGATCCTGGTGCTCGCGGCCGAACCGGCGACGGAACAAGGCGACGACTAAGGCGTTCTCCTTCGCATCACGAGGCGCCCTTCGGCCCCGCCTGCTGCACCACCTCGAACGACCAGAGCGTCGAGTCGCTCGCCGCGGGCTTGGGGCGCTCGCCGCCCTCGCCGCCGCCCTGGTGCGCGGCCTTCATCGGTCCTTCCATCCAGGCCTGGAACGACGCCTCGTCGCGCCACCGGGTGTAGACGAGGTAGGTGTCGGTGCCCTCCACCGGGCGCAGGAGCTCGAACCACTCGAAGCCGTCCGAGCTCTCCACGGTGTGCGCGCGGGAAGCGAACCGCTTCTCCAGAGTCTCCCGCTGCTCGGCGGGCACGGTCAGCACATTGATCTTGACTACGCTCATGGCCCCCATCTTGCCCGATGGTGCATCTGCGCAGGCTAAGTCCTACGCCGGCAGAAGTTTTGAACACGTTCAAATGTGGGCTAGGGTCACTCTCACACGTCGAGGGGGAGTGACATGAAGATCGTGATACCCGGCGGGACCGGGCAGGTCGGCACGGTCCTGAAGCGCGCGCTGAGCGCGGCCGGACATGACGTCGTGGTGCTCAGCAGGCGGCCACGGCAGCAGGGCGACGTGCACTGGGACGGCGCGACCCTGGGCCCGTGGGCGGGGGAGATCGACGGCAGCGATGTCGTGGTCAACCTGGCCGGCCGGAGCGTCAACTGCCGCTACACCCCCGCCAACCTCCGCGAGATGATGGACTCACGGGTCCACTCCGCCCGGGTCGTGGGCGAGGCGATCGCCGCAGCCGCGCGGCCGCCCCGGGTCTGGCTCCAGATGAGCACCGCGACCGTCTACGCCCACCGCTTCGACGCGCCCAACGACGAGGCCACCGGCGTGATCGGCGGCACCGAACCCGGCGCCCCCGGCTACTGGGCCTACAGCGTCGACATCGCCAAGGCCTGGGAGCGGGAGCAGGGGACGGCCGGCACCCCGCACACCAGGAAGGTGGCTCTGCGTGCCGCCATGGTCATGAGCCCGGACCGCGGCGGCGTCTTCGACGTCCTGCTGCGGCTGGCCCGCCTGGGCCTCGGCGGCCCTGTCGCCGGCGGCGCGCAGTATGTGTCGTGGATCCACGAACAGGACTTCGTCCGGGCGGTCGAGTTCCTGGTCGCCCGGGACGACATCGCGGGCCCGGTCAATCTCGCCGCTCCCGCGCCCCTGCCGCACCGCGACTTCATGCGCGCCTTGCGTACGGCGTGGGGTGTCCCGGTGGGCCTGCCCGCGACGCGCTTGATGGCCGAGGCCGGCGCCTTCGTCCTGCGCTCGGACACCGAACTGCTGCTCAAGAGCCGCCGCGTCGTCCCCGGCCGCCTCCTGGACGCGGGCTTCACGTTCGGGCACCCCGACTGGGCGGCGGCCGCGGACGACCTCGTACGGCGGTTCCGCAGCCGCGGCGTGGGATGAGCGCGGGTCAGCCCTGCTTCTTGCCCTGCTCCAGGGCCTTGCCGGTCATGTCGGTGACCTGTCCGGCCGGGGGCGCGTCCGCTTCCACCTCGGTGCCGAAGTCGGTGAAGTCCATGACCGTGCGCACCGTCACCCGCTGGGCCGACGGCGAGGCATCGGTTGAGGACCGTTGCGTCGACCCCGGTGCGGACTTGAGGGTCATGTCGACCTGCTGACGGCGCATGCGGCCCTCTTCGTCGAGCCACACGTCCATCGGCAGCGTCGGGCCGACCTGCTGCCGCAGCGCGTCGCCGTTGGGCAGCTCGGCGACGTCGACCGAGACGCGGTAGTGCGTGGTCTCGACGCCGTCGATCGTGGCCGTGCCCTTCTTGGTCACGTCCTTGTCGGTGATCGCCTTCGCGTACGCCGCGGACTGCGCCGGATCGCTCATGGACCGGTCGCCCGTGCCCTGCTGTGCGGAGACCTTCCCCAGGTCGATCTTGATCCAGGGTTTGCCGCCCGGCGCCTGCCCCCTGGGCATCTTCTGGTACAGCACCTGATCGACCACCCGCTGCTCGATCCGCTGCCCCTGCACCGTGAGCGTCATGACGCTGTCGCCGTCGTCCAGGTCCACGGCGCCCTGGCCGTTCGCGGACTCCGAGGCGCCCTGGGCCGAGGTCTGCACCCGCAGCCTCACCTTGGCGGTGTCCTCCTCGGCCGTCCTGTCGTAGGCGGAGCGCACCGCCTGCGTGCCCTGCTCCTGTGTGTTGCCCTGCGCCGAGGAACCCCGTGCGCCGTCACCCGTGCCGTCCTCGTCGCCGCAGCCGACCAGCACCGTGCCGGCCAGCACACCGGCGACGCATAACGCGCAGACCTTCCGGCCGTTGCCTGCCGTGTCCATCGAACCAGCTCCTCTCAGTGTGATGCGACACAAGTGCCCATGCCGGGCATGAACACACTTGCGTGCCCGAAGAGTTGGTTTCCGGGAGGATTCCCTCCCCGGCCGGTCCGGTCGGGGAGGGCCCGGTCAGCGGCGCCCGCGGAGCTTGCCCAGCAGCCGCTGGGCCTGGGCCCGCTTGCGCGGATCGGCGGCGGCCCGCCGTGCCTGCTCGACGGCCTGCCGCCCCTGCGGGCTCCGGGCGAACTGCTTGATGCGATTCAGGATGCCGGCCATGATGCACTTCCTTCGTGTTCTGACGTCGTCTTGCTTGTAGCTCGCTTACCCCTCCGACGAGGGGCTCAGCCCTCCGCGCGCCCGGACGGTGCGCGACCGAACGTGTTTGCCGCCGGAGTCAGAGGCAAGTCGCAGTCCATGACTGAAGAGAACAAGCGCACGAATCAGAAGCCGACCACCATACGGACCACGGAGTCCAAGGCCCGGGGCGCCGCGGACAAGGCGACCGCGCCAACGGCCCAGGCCGCGAAGCGCGCGTCGGCCAAGGCCGATGACGCGGCGTCAGCCGTCAAGGCAGGCGCCGAACGCTCCGCGGAGACGACGACGGCGGCCGTGCAGACCGCGGCCAGGAGTGTCGAGGCGGGCCGTCAGGCCGTCGTCGCGGCCTCCGGTCAGGTCGCCGCCACGGCGAAGACGGCCTGGACGGTGATCGCCCACCGCAAGGCCGTCGCCGCGGGCGTCGGGGCCGGCCTGACCGCCCTGAGCGCCGCGTCGTACGCCGTGGGACGCCGCGCGGGACGCCAGACGCATGGCCCGCTCACCCGGCTCACCGGCGGACGGATCTGACCCGAGGCGGGACTTTACGGGCATCCCCTCGGCAGGACGCCACAGGGCCGGAAGGCGGCGCGGCGCATCACCGGGCGTTCCGGTGGCATGCCGCGCCGCCTCCTTGTGGTGAGCGGCGCCGCCTCCTTGTGGTGCGTGGCGCGGTCCGACGGTCCACCGCGTGGCTTGGCACACATCCGGCCCTCACAGTGGTGCCCCTCTCGCGCGTCACGGCTGTGACGAGGAAGGATGAGACCGCAAGCGAAGGATCACATCCATGTGGAGGAGCGGGCCCATGCAGCACGAGCGAGCGGGCAGTCCGGCCGGTCCCGAAGATCTCGTCGATGTCGCTCGGCTGGTCACCGCGTACTACGCGCTCCACCCCGACCTGGACGACCCGGGGCAGCGCGTCACGTTCGGGACCTCCGGACACCGCGGGACCTCACTGGCCGGCGCGTTCAACGACGACCACATCGCCGCGACCAGCCAGGCCATCTGCGAGTACCGCGCGGCCCAGGGCATCGACGGCCCGCTGTTCCTGGGTGCCGACACCCACGCCCTGTCGGAGCCCGCGCGGGTCACCGCGCTCGAGGTGTTCGCCGCCAACGAGGTGACGGTGCTGATCGACGACGCGGACGGCTACACGCCGACCCCGGCCGTCTCGCACGCCATCCTCACCCACAACCGCGGCCGTACCACCGGCCTCGCGGACGGCGTCGTGGTCACCCCGTCCCACAATCCGCCCGCCGACGGGGGGTTCAAGTACAACCCGCCCAGCGGCGGCCCGGCCGCATCCGACGCGACCTCCTGGATCCAGGACCGGGCGAACGAGATCATCCGCGGCGGCCTCAAGGACGTCCGGCGCATCCCCCACGCCCGGGCCCTCGCCGCGGCCACCACCGGCCGCTACGACTTCCTGGGCACCTACGTCACCGACCTGCCCGGCGTGCTCGACCTGGACGCCATCCGCGCGGCCGGGGTGCGCATCGGGGCGGACCCGCTGGGCGGGGCGTCCGTCGCCTACTGGGGCCGGATCGCCGAACAGCACCGCCTCGACCTCACCGTGGTCAACCCGCACACCGACCCCACCTGGCGGTTCATGACGCTGGACTGGGACGGCAAGATCCGGATGGACTGCTCGTCGCCGTACGCGATGGCCTCGCTCATCGAGCAGCGCGACCGCTTCGACGTCGCCACCGGCAACGACGCCGACGCCGACCGGCACGGCATCGTCACCCCGGACGCGGGCCTGATGAACCCCAACCACTACCTCGCCGTCGCCATCTCCTACCTGTACGCCCACCGCGACCGCTGGCCCGCCGCCGCCGGTGTCGGCAAGACCCTGGTGTCCTCCGCCATGATCGACCGGGTCGCCGCCGACCTCGGCCGCGAACTGGCCGAGGTGCCCGTCGGATTCAAGTGGTTCGTGGACGGGCTGGTCGACGGCACCATCGGCTTCGGCGGGGAGGAGTCGGCCGGGGCCTCCTTCCTGCGCCGGGACGGCTCCGTGTGGACCACCGACAAGGACGGCATCATCCTGGCGCTGCTCGCCTCCGAGATCACGGCGGTCACCGGCAAGACCCCGTCGGAGCACTACGCCGCGCTGACCGCCCGCTTCGGCGAACCGGCGTACGCCCGGATCGACGCCCCGGCGTCCCGAGAGGAGAAGGCCCTGCTCGCCAAGCTCTCCCCGGCACAGGTCAGCGCGGACACCCTGGCCGGGGACGCCGTCACCGCGGTGCTCACCGAGGCCCCCGGTAACGGCGCACCCATCGGCGGCATCAAGGTGACCACCGACAACGCCTGGTTCGCGGCCCGCCCCTCGGGCACCGAGGACGTCTACAAGATCTACGCCGAGTCCTTCCGCGGCCCCGACCACCTCCGCCAGGTCCAGGAGGAGGCCAAGACCGTGGTGCTGACGGCGCTTTCCAGCTGAACACCGGCACGCCACGGCCCGGGCCACCTCACGGTGGCCCGGGCCGGACGGCTTCAGCTGGTATCGGCGCACCGGGAGGCACCCGGCACGCTCTCACCCGACTGGACCACGCCCCGCCGGGCTCCCGCACGAGCGAGGGCACATCTCCCGCGGGTACCGGTTCGCCGGGGTGGAACGCGATACAGGACACTGGGGGAAGATCCGACCCGGGAAGGACCGTCACGTGATCATCTTCGGCACCAAGGGGTATCTGTACCAGCTGGCGATACTGACGCTGGTCTGCGGTCAGTGCGGCAACCCCGCCGCGCACACGCTCAGGAAGCGCGTCACGAAGTTCACGCTGTTCTTCGTGCCGCTGTTCCCGATCTCGACGAAGTACCTCACGCAGTGCACCTTCTGCGGTGCGGAACAGAAGGTGACCAAGGAACAGGCGGAGCAGTTGCAGGCCCAGAGCACGAGCGGCGACGGCGGCCAGGCGTACGGGCAGCCGCAGCAGCAGCACCGGTTCTGAGCCGGCCGGCCGTCCCGGGGCGGGGAGGTGCTCAGCCGGTCGTGAGCACCTCGTCCGCCAGGCCCAGGTGCCGTCGGAAGGCGTCGCGCCCCTGATCCGTCAGCCGCACGACGCGGGAGCCGTCGCCGTGCACGAGCCAGGACGCCTCCAGCGCGCGGTGGAACACCGCTGCGGCCACCGCGCCTGCCAGATGAGGGCGCCGCTCCGTCCAGTCCAGGCAGGTACGCACATGCGGACGGCCCGCCGCCCCCACCGCCTCGTCCGCGATCCCGAGGTCCGTCAGCCATGCCGCGCCGGACGCGGTGAGGGCCGGGCCGGACTCCCAGGACAACAGCCCACGAGCGGTCATGGCATCGGTCATCGCCACGGCGAAAGAGCCGCCGAGATGGTCGTAGCAGACGCGGGCGAATCCGACGGCGCGGTGTCGGCGGGCAGCGGTGAGCGAACGGACCGGGACCAGCCGGCGGGGCGCCCTGGCCGCCAGCGCCTCGATCATCTCCGCGATGCCGGGGTCCGCCAGGCGCACGTGACGGTGCCGGCCCCGGCGCTCCTGAGCCAGCAGACCACCGTCCACCAGCCGGTTCAGATGGCTCGTGGCCGTGGACGGCGCGACACCGGCGAGGCGGGCCACCTCGGATGCCGTCCAGGCCCGGCCGTCGAGCAGGGCGAGACAGATCGCGGCGCGCGTGCGATCGGCGAGCAGCGCCGCCAGCGAGGCGAGATCCGGTTCTTCGGCATGGACGTCGGGGCTGGTCACCGACCGATTGTCCCCGGCCGACACTTCGACGCGCATCGAAACGTCCCGCCCGTAGCGTCCTGAGCCATGACGACCGACACCCACCGTGTGATCCAGCCCAGCGTCCTCTACTTCGGCACGCCCGTCGTGCTGCTGACCACCGAGAACGACGACGGCTCCTGCAATCTCGCCCCGATCTCCTCCGCTTGGGCTCTGGGACAGCACGTCGTCCTGGGCATCGGCAGCGAGAGCAGGACCGTGCGCAACCTCGCCGAGCGCCCTGAGCTCGTGATCAACATCGCCTCGCCGGAGCTGTGGGAGCACGTGGAACGCCTCGCACCGCTCACCGGGGCCCACCCCGTGCCGGAGGCCAAGCGGGCGCTGTACCGCTACGAGCCCGACAAGTTCGCCGCGGCCGGGCTCACTCCGGCGGCCGCCGACCTCGTGAAGCCGCCGCGCGTGGCCGAGTGCGCGCTCCAGCTGGAGGCCCGGGCACGCGCGCTGACACCCGGCGGAGCGGGCCTCTTCCTCAGCGTCGAGTGCGAGGTGCTGCGCGTCCACGCCGCCGAACACGTCGTCGTACCCGGCACCCACCACATCGACCCGGCCGTCTGGAGCCCGCTCATCTACAACTTCCGCCACTACCACGGCCTGACCCGCGAGCTCGGTCACGGCTTCCGCTCCGAGACGGCCAAGGCCACCACCTCCGCCGCCTGACCCGCCCGCGCCGTGACCGAACAGCGGGTCCCGTCCCGTCCGGTCACGGTGCGGGCGCCGGCCCGTCCGTCCGGCGGCGCCGTTCCAGCAGCAACGCCGCACCCGTGGCGACCGCCCCGGCGCCCTCCCACAGGCCGACACCGACGAAGACGCCCGGCGCTCTCCCGCTGAGTGCCGCGGCGGTGAAGACCGTGCAGGTGAGCAGCCGGAACGGAACGGTCCACCGGAAGAAGGCCCGCCAGTCGGCCAGCGCCGCCAGCACGTAGTACACGCCCATGTTGAGCGCCGCCATGGACGACGCCGTCAGGAACGCGGGCGTGAAGTCCCCGCCAGCACGCTCGCCCGGGGCGGCCAGCCCCAGCAGCGACAACTGCGTGGCCGGTGAGACCAAACCCACCGCGCCGAGGGCGGCGGCGAGCACACCGAAGACAGCCATCGTCCAGCCGGAGGCCGAGCGGGGGAGTGGGAGACGCACGCCGGGGATCGTATCCGTGTTCGATCGGCGGCCGGGCCGGTTCCGTTTCCTTTCCCGGACGGCACGAACCGTGTGGCAACCGCAAGATCCCGGGTACTCGTCCCGCCCCGGGCCCGGACCTCTGTGTGGGCCGACGGGCCTCCAGCAGTCGATCAGGAAAACGGAGGCAGACAGATGAGCACCGTCAAGGAAGCCGTGGAAGTCGACGTCCCCATCCACACTGCCTACAACCAGTGGACGCAGTTCGAGGAGTTCCCGAACTTCATGGAGGGCGTCGAGGAGGTAAGGCAGCTGGACGACCGTCACAACCACTGGACCACCAAGGTCGCCGGAGTACGGCGCGAGTTCGACACCGAGATCGTCGACCAACTGCCCGACGAGCGGGTCACCTGGCGCACGACCAGCGGAGACACCCATCAGAAGGGCACTGTCCGCTTCCAGCGCCTGGACGACACCCATACCCGGGTGGAGCTCGTGATGGAGGTCGAGCCCAGCGGGGCCGTGGAGAAGGCCGGGGACATGCTCGGCACGATCGACCGCCAGATCAAGGGCGACATGAGGCGCTTCAAGCAGTACATCGAGAAGCGCGGCGGCGAGTCCGGCGCCTGGCGCGGACGCATCCAGCCGGGCGGCGACGCCGGCCCCACGCCCCTCTGACACCCAGGGCGCCGGCTCTTCCGGCCCCGGCCTCCACCACAGACCCGGTGGAGGCCGGGTTCTTTTGTGCCCGCCCCTTCTCCCCGAGCCCGTGTTCCTGACGCGCCCGTGTCCCCGACGCGGGGAATGTGTGGTGTTTCGGTCATCTCGGTGACATGCACCTGTCCATATCAGTCTCCTGGTGGCACGCTGCCCTCTGGTTCGCAGCGACACCACTGCCTGACCGGGTGGATGCCCCACCACCCGGCCCCCACAGCAGAAGGAGACCGCGTGACAGGCACACCTCGCAGCCTTCGCTCCTCCGGCAGCGGCACCCGCCGCGTTCGTCGCACCGTCCTCGGCGCACTCGCCGGCGTCGCCGCACTGCTGGCGACCGGCGTCACCGCCGCACCGGCGAGCGCCGCGCCCGACCCGGGAACGGTGGCGCCTTCGGCGCAGGAACGCGCCCTCGACTTCTGGACCCCCCAGCGGATGCGCGCCGCCACCCCGCTCGACGTCCTGTCCGTCGACCGCTCCGACATGCGGACATCGGACATACGCAAGGGCAAGGCGACCGTCGTGGCACCCAGCACGCCCGCCTCCGACGCCGGTCTGCTGGCGATACCCAACGGCGGCGGGCCCTGGAGCGGGGGCGGAGCGGTGACCAAGACCGCCGGGCGGGTGTTCTTCACCTTCCAGGGGCGCACCGCCTCCTGCTCCGGCAACGCCGTCACCAGCGCCAACAAGAGCACCGTGATCACCGCGGGCCACTGCGTGAAGATGGAGGGCGCCTGGCACACCAACTGGGTGTTCGTGCCCGGCTACCACGACGGGCAGCGCCCGTACGGCACCTGGACCGCCTCCAAGATCCTCTCCACGCCGCAGTGGACGGCCAGTGAGGACATCAACTACGACATCGGCGCCGCCGTGGTCGCCCCGCTGGACGGCAAGAAGCTGACCGACGTCGTCGGCGGCCAGGGCCTGGCCTTCAACACCGGCTACAGCAAGGCCATGTACGCCTTCGGCTTCCCGGCGGCCGCTCCCTACGACGGCGAGAAGTTCATCTACTGCAGCGGCACCACCTACCGCGACTTCCTGCTCTCCAGCGACCACGGTCTGACCTGCAACATGACCGGCGGCTCCAGCGGCGGCCCGTGGTTCACCCAGTTCAACGCGGCCACCGGGACCGGGCTGCAGTCCTCGGTGAACAGCTTCAAGTACAACTTCCTGCCCAACGCCATGTACGGCCCGTACTTCGGCGCGGACGCACAGAACCTGTACCAGAGCGCCCAGTCGTCCTGAGCCACCGGCGGCCGGGAGCCGGGCCCTCCTCCGGACGGTGGGGGAGGACCCGGCTCCCGGCGTCACCGCGAAGAACCCTCGGCGTCGCAGCGAAGAACCCTCGGCGTCACCGCGAAGGGCTCCGGGCGTCGCCGCCAGGCGGCAAACACGTTGCGCCGACCAGCGGTTCCGACAGAATGCCGGGATGATCGGCAACCGCATCACCTACCGCACGGCGGACGGCGTCCGCGTCCCCGGGACCTGGCGACACGCCTTCATCCGCAACGGCGACTACTTCCTGACCGACCTGTTCATCTACGCGGACGGGCTGATCGACTGCTGGGGCCTGGTCACCCTTGAGGAGTTCGCGGAGAAGCTGCGCTGCGGCTGGGTCGCCACCGAACTCCCGGACGGCGCAAGGGTGTCCGCCCATGATCTGGCCGCGTGGCGGTTCAGCGAGCCGCGCACCTGGCTCACGCCCGAGCTGCTGCTGGCCGAGGTCCGGGACACCATCGACCAGCTCAATGGACGCCCGGACTCCACGGACCGCTGCCTGGCCGCCGTCGACGCGTTCCTCGCCGACCGGACCGAGGAGAACCGGACCGCCGCCCGCGCCGCCTACCTGGGCATTCCCGAGACCCAACGCCACTACGCGCTCGGCGACATGGACCGCAAGGACTGGCCGCTCCAGGTCCTGGTGACCGGACCCGGCGAGCACCTGGACGGCGCCCCGGGCGAACCGGTCACGCAGGAGGAATACGACGACGCGATCGCCTACTTCGAGGAGCGGGCGAGGTGGATCGCGCAACGGCCCGCCCGAGTTCCGGCAGACGGGCCCGCGACACCGTTCGCCCCCGCCATCCACCTGTACCAGAGCCATTTCCGCACAGTCCCGGACGACCCTGGCACGACTGCACTGCGCAATGACTTCCCCGCGCCCGTCCCGGCCGACGGCGTCACCTACCCCTCCGTCGCCCACGCGTACTGGGCCCTGTCCACCACGGACCCCGACGCCCGGGCCGCCATCAGGGAGGCGAACACCGTGTACGCCGCCCGGGACATCGCGGCAGGCGCTTCCCGGCGCGACGGTTGGGAACAGGCCCGGACCGCCGTCATGACCGCGCTGCTGAGGGCCAAGTACACCAGGCACCCGGCCCTCGCCCGGATCCTCCTGGACACGCACGACGCGACACTCGTCTACGACGACTCCGACTCCGGCTTCTGGGGCGACAACGGCGGCCGCGGCCGGAACTGGACGGGCCGCCTCCTGGAACTCGTCCGTTCCGAACTCCGCGCAGAGCAGGCCGGAATCGCGCTCCCGGAACCGGCCGCCACCGAGGGGTGAGTGGCGGGGCGCCGGCCGTTCAGGCGGTCGCCTCGGCGAGCAGCCCCACCTGTTCGAGTCCCGACGCCGCGGGCACGAAGATGAGCTCGTCACAGCCGGCCGCGGCGAACGAGTCGGCGTACGACATCACCATCTCCGCGCTCACCGCGGCACTCGCCGCGACCTGCGCGGCGGCGTCGCCGAGGAAGCCGTAGTAGTCCTGGAGATAGCCGTCCGCGAGCGCCCGGGCGTCCGGGCCGAGCGCGAAGTACACCAGCGCCAGCTTGCGCGGCGATCCGGTACGCCCCGCCTCCTTCCACGCGGCATCGACGCCGGCCGACGCCTCCGCGAACATCTCCGGCGTGCCACCGCCCATGATCCAGCCGTCGGCCAGCCGGGCCACCCGCCGGAAACTGGCCGGCGTCGACCCGCCCAGGACGACTTCGGGACCACCCTCGCGCACAGGTGCCGGCCCGATCGCACCGGCGAACCCCCGCTCCTCGCCCGACCAGACGCGTTTCATCTCCGTCAGCTGTTCCTCCAGCCGGCGCCCCCTGCCCTCGGTGGGCAGACCACTCGCGGCGAAGTCGTCGTCACGCCCGCCCAGGCCCACACCGAGCACGAATCGCCCCCCGGAGAGCCGGTCGACCGAGGCCGCCTGCTTCGCCAGCAGCGCGCTGTTCGTGTACAGCGGCCCCAGCAGCACACTCGTCGTCAGCCGGATCCGGCTGGTGACCGCGGCGGCCGCACTCAGCGCGACCAGCTCCTCGTACCCCGGGTAGACCAGCCGCCCGATCGTCCCGAGCGTACTGAATCCCGCCTCCTCGGCCCGCCGGGCCCACTCCACGAGAACCGAACCCTCGGTCCCCGGAACCGTGTTGGGAAGGCCTATACCGATGTCCATCTCCACCTCCGCAATGCGAGGGGGAGCGCCTACCCACCCGCTGTTCCGCGAACCGGATGTGACGCACTGATCACCGAGCCAGGGAGTTCCACCACCACGCCGTGGGCATGCATCGATCGTTTGTCGCCCCCACAAGGAGTGAAACCGGCCATGAACGCTCCCGCGACGTCCCCCACCCGCACCGCCCCCGGAAGCCTCCCCCTGATCGGCCACGGCCTCCAACTCGCCCGCCGTCCCCTGCCGTTCATCAGCTCCCTGCGCGAGCACGGACCCGTGGTGCGCATCCGGATAGGCCCCACCCCGGCCTACGTCGTCACCGATCCCGCCCTCACTCGCAAGGTCCTGGTGACCGACGCCGCGCACTACGCCAAGGGCGGGAAGATCATCGACGCTCTGCGTGTCTTCTTCGGCGACGGGCTCGCCACGATCGCGGACGGCGACGCCCATCTGCGCAACCGGCGTCTGATGCAGCCCATGTTCAACAAGTCGCACATCGCCGGCCGCGGCGACGCCATGATCGAGCAGGTCGCGGCGATGGTCGGCGCTTGGTCCGAGGCGCGGCCGCGCGACGTGTACGAGGACATGAACGAGGTCACGCTCGCGGCCTTCCTCGTCGCCCTGTTCGGCGCGGACCTGCCCGAACACCTGGAGGGCGAGTTCACGGCGCTGATGCCGGAGATCATGAAGGGCACGATCCGGCAGACCATCCTCCCGCCCTGGGTGACCAGGCTGCCGCTGCCCGCCAACCGGGCACACGCGCAGCGCGTGGCCCGCCTGCGCGCCCTCATCGACCAGGCCATCGACCACCGTGCGAGCCGGGCAGCCCGCTCTTCCTCCGGCGCCGAAGCGGACTCCGACGCCGTAACGGCCCCCGGTGCCGAAGCGGCTGCTGACGCCGAAACGGCCTCGAACGCCGCTGGATGCCCGCACGCGGCGGCCCCCGAGGAGCAGACCGGCCTCTTCGACACTCTGCTGACCGCCGAGGACCCGCTGACCCGTCAGCAGCTCCAGGACGAGGCCATCACCCTGCTGACCGGAGCGATCGAGACCACCGGAACCACGCTGGCCTGGACGCTCTACGAGATCTCCCGCCATCCGCGGATCGAGCGGCGACTGCGCGAGGAACTCGCCAAGGTCTGCGGGGACCGCCCCTTGCGCTACGGCGACCTCGAACACCTCCCGTACGCCCGCCGGGTGTTGCAGGAGGCCATCCGCAAGTACGGGCCGGCCTGGCTGGTGACCCGGACCGCCACTCGTGACATCGACCTGGGCGGCCACCTCGTGCCCCGGGGCGCCGACGTGGTCTGGAGCCCCTACCTCCACCAGCACGACCCCGACGTGTTCGCCGACCCCGACGCCTTCGACCCGGACCGCTGGACACCCGAGAACGTGTCGGCCACCCGCGGTTCGTTCCTCGCCTTCGGCGACGGCCGCCGCAAGTGCATCGGCGAGAACTTCGCCTGGGCCGAACTCCAGATCATCCTGGCGACCGTCCTGCGGACCTGGCAGTCCTTCGAACTCACCTCCCCGGCGCCGCGGCCCCAGGCCGTGGTCACGGTCAAGCCGGACCGCCTGACCATGGAGTTCCGCCGGAAGGCGGCACCGACGCAGCCGACGAGCGAGAGCCCGTCCCAGGCGGTGATCGTGCCGGAAGCCGGCCCGGACACCGGGCCCACACCGTCCGGCAGTTGACGCCACCGGGCGGCGGCGGGACCGGAACCGGTCCCGCCCCGGTCACCGGGCAACCTTCTCCCGGCTCGGAGGTCTTCCTTCCCGGAGGTGGCCATGGGGGCGGACCATCAGATCGCTTTCCTCCTGCGCGAGTCGGAGGCGCCCGACCCGGAGCGGCGCGCGGCTGCGGTGAAGGGGCTCGGGAGGACGGGCGGGGCCGGGTACGTCCGCGTCCTCACCGAGGCGGCCGGCGACCCCGCGCCCACCGTGCGCGCGGCCGCCGCCCTGGCCCTCGGCCGGCTCGGGGACCCCGAGGCGGGCGGCGAGGCGCTGGTCCCGCTGATGGAGGACGCGGACCCCCGCGTACGGCGCAGGGCTTCGGTCGCCGCCATCCGACTGGGACTCCGAGGACCGGCGGTCACACAGTCCTTCGCACGGCTGCTGTCCGACCCGGACCACCACCTGCGGATCAACGCCCTGGACGGCTTGGGGGCCCTGGGCGTACCCGGGGACGTCACGGCCCTCGTCGGGCTGCTCGGTGACCCGGACTTCACCGTGTGGGGGCGGGCCCGGAGTCTGGTGCACCGGTTCGGGGACGACGCGGCAGTACGGGCGGAGGTGATCCGCACCGCCCGCCGGGGCCCGGGTGCCGCCCGCGTGCGTGCCCTGGACCTGCTGCCGGACCGCTGCACCGAGCAGCTCCTGGACTCCCTGCTCACGGGACTGGGCGATCCTTCCGCCGAGGTACGGAAAGCCGTGGCCCGGAGGTTGTTCGACGTGACACGGCCGGAGGTGCGGGACGCGCTGGCCGCGGCGCTGCGGACCGAGCGGGATCCCGGGGTGGCCGCGTACCTGCTGCGCTGCCTCGGAGGCCTGGGCGACGAGCGGGTGACCGTACCGGCGGTGCGGTGGCTGCGCGATCCCGAAGCCGGAGCACCGGCCGCACGCGCCTTGGCGGAAGCGGCCCCGTCGATGGCCGCCGCACACCTGCGCACGGTCATGGCCGACCGCACGGTCCACCCCCGCCCCCGGGCCGCCGCGGCCACGGCCGTCGGGGCCGGCGGAGGATGGGACGCCGTCTGGCTGCTGCTGCCCCTGCTGGACGACCCCGACGACGAGGTGCGCGCCGGCGCGATCGACGGTCTCGGAGAACTCGTCTGGAACGGGCTCCGCCCATGGGAACGCCGCCCCGTGGCCCGGGCCCTGGTCGCCCGCCTCGCTGCCGGCGGACCCCACATCTGGCGCGGACGCAACGCCCTCGACGGCCTCACCCAGGCCCTGCCCGCCGTACGCCGCCTCGCGGACGGCGCGGCCTCCGGCGAGGTCCGGGCCGCCGCCCTGTCGCTGCTCGACGGGGACGACGAGACCGACGAGCACACCCACGACGACGTACGGCGCTTCCTGCGTGGCCTGGACGACCCGCATGAGCCGGTCCGCTACGAGGCCGTGCTCGGTCTCGGACGCCGGGTCGCGGCGACCGGCACGCTGCCACCCGGAAGCGAGGAAGCCCACAGCCGACTGACCGCCCTCACCACCGACGCCTCCCATCGGCTGCGCCACGCCGCCGCCGGCCTGCTCGAAGCACTGGACACCGACTGACTCCTCCGGCACACAAGCCCCTTCGCTCACACACAGGCATCACCCGCACCGGCGATTCCCGGACACCGGCCGCCGTACACCGCGTGTCGCCCGCCCGGCCGGGCCACACTGGGACCCATGCGCGTGGTGATCATGACGGCGGGATCGCGCGGCGACGTCGCGCCCTACACCGGGCTGGGCGCGGGGCTGGCGCGAAGCGGGCACGAGGTCACGCTCGTCACGCACGGCCTGTTCGAGCCGCTGACCGCCGGTTCCGGAGTGCGGTTCTGCCCGGCCCCGGTCGATCCGTACGCCATCTCGCGCTCCGACAGCGGCCGCAGCCTGCACGCCAGCACCACAGGGCTCGGCAAGCTGCTGCGCGCGGTGTCGATGGCACGGTCCGCGGCCGAGGCGATGACCGACGCCCTGGTACAGGCGGCCCGCGGCGCGGACGCCGTCCTGGCCGCCGGTGCCGTGGCTCCGTTGGGCCGCGCCATCGCCGCGGGCCTGACCCTGCCCAGCCTGGGACTGTTCCTCCAACCCCAGCATCCGACAAGCGAGTTCGGCGCGCCCATGCTCGGCGGCCGCTCGCTCGGTCCCGTGGGCAACCGCCTGGGCGGAGTGGCCGTCACCGCCGCCGTCGACCGGGTCTTCACGCAGGCCATGCGCCGGCTGCGCACCCGGCACGGGATGACCCTGCCTGGCGCGTCCGTGCTCCGCCGTAGCCATGAGCGGGCACGGTGGCCCGTGCTGCACGGCTTCAGCGAACTGGTGGTGCTCCGCCCCCGGGACTGGCGGCCCGGACTGGAGATCGCCGGGTACTGGTGGCCGTACGACACCCGCCCACTGCCCGGGGAGCTGGAGGAGTTCCTCGCCGCCGGGCCCGCCCCGGTCTTCGTCGGGCTGGGCAGCGCCACCGTGCCCGACCCGGAACACCTCAGCGGCGAGATCGTGCGCGCCCTGCGTGCGGCGGGGCTGCGCGGCGTGATCCAGCAGGGGTGGGCGGGCCTCGCCGCCGACGCCGACGACGTGATCACGGTCGGCGACGTGCCGCACGCGTCGCTGTTCCCCCGGACGGCCGCCGTGGTCCACCACGCCGGGGCGGGCACCACCGCCGCCGTGCTGCGTGCGGGAGTCCCCACCGTGCCGGTGCCCGTGCAGTTCGACGGCGGCTTCTGGGCGTCCCGTCTCGTCGCGCTGGGCACCGCACCCCGCGCCGTCCCGCTGCGCCGCCTCACCGCCGAAGTCCTCGCCCCCGCCCTGCGCCGCGCCACGAGCGACCCCGCCTACCGCCACCGCGCCCAGGCCCTGGCACGCCGACTGGCCCAGGAGGACGGCGTGGCACCGGTGCTGGCCGCGCTCGACCGCCTCGCGCCGTGACCGGCGACCGGCTCACGACAGCGGCACCGTCGACCCCCTGATCACCACCCGGCAGGGCAGGGTCTCGATTCCCGACCGCCGCGTGCCGGCGATCGCCGTGAACAGGGCGTGCGCCGCCGCGCGACCGACCTGTTCGAGGTTCATGTCGACACTGGTCAGCGGCGGTCGGGACGCCGACGTCAGGACACGCCAGTTGTCGAAGCCCATCACCGCCACGTCCTCCGGCACCCGGTGGCCGCGCTCGCGCAACACGTCCATGACGCCCCGGGCGATCTGGTCGCTGCCGCACAGCACAGCGTCCACGTCCGGGTGCCGGTCGAGCAGCATCGCCGTGGCCGCCCGGCCCCAGCCCTCCGACCACGCCCCGAACCGCGGCTCGCCGACCAGCGCCAGGCCGGCGTCGGCGAGCGCGGCCCGGGCGCCCTCGGCCCGCTCCCGCGCCGCGCCGTAGCCGGGGTCGCCGGTGATGTGCGCGATGCGAGTACGGCCGCAGGCCAGCAGATGGTCGATCGCGATGCGGCCCGCGCCGACGCTGTCCGGGACGATGGACAGGTCCTCCGGATCCTCCGACGGCGCGTACGCGTAGACGACGGGGACGGGCAGCTCGCGTCCCAGGGACGGACGCGGATCGGTCCGGCTGCCGACCACGATGAGGCCGTCGACCCGGCGGCCCAGCAACGCGCGGACATGGTGCTGCTCGCGGATCGCGTCCCCCCGGGCGTCACACAGGAACACCGCGACCTCGCCCGCTCCGAAGGCGTCCTCGGCACCCATCAGTATCGGGATCCCGAACCGGCCCTCCAGGTCGCTGGTGAGCAGCCCCACCGTGCCCGTCCGCCCGGCCAGCAGGCCCCGGGCCACCTGGTTGGGCCGGAACGCCAGCCGCTCGGCCGCCTCGATGACCCGTTCCCTGGTCTCCGCCCGTACCTGGCTGCGGCCGTTGAGAGCCTTGGACGCCGTGGCGATCGACACGCCCGCCAGCCGGGCGACATCGCTGAGCGTGGCGGGCTGCGAACGAGCGGGGCGGGTGGCCTCTGCCATGAGAGTTCTCCTGTCTCGTCTCGCGTCACACACTACGCGACGGGTTTCGGTCGAGCGGCTCTCAGTGGTTTCGGTGATTGGCCAAGAGCCGTCTGCTACAGGGGGATTGACGGGCGGTGAGTCGAGTTCTAGCGTCTCAGAAAGCCTTTTCTGTTTCTTTTCGCCGCTCAGTTCAGTGCCACCACAGCCATCGTCCCGACCGGCAGGCCCGCGCACGGTCCGCCGCGACACGAGGGGATCGACCATGGGGAGCACGGCCGGACCACGTGGACACCTGCGCCGCCTAGTCACCGGCATCACCGCGCTGCTCGCCGCCGCGAGCCTGGTGACGGCCTGCGGGTCGGGGGACGGCGGCTCGGGCGGCGGGGGAGGAGGGGGAGCGGCGGATGCCAAGGGTGTCGACGACGGCACGAAGCTGACGATGTGGACGCGTGCGGCGACCCGGCCGCAGAGCGAGGCCCTGGTCGCGGCGTACAACGCGAGCCACAAGAACAAGATCGAGCTGACGGTCGTCCCCACCGACGACTACCAGGCCAAGGTCGGCGCGGCAGCCGGATCCAAGGACCTGCCCGACCTGTTCGCCTCCGACGTCGTGTTCGTGCCCAACTACACCTCCAGCGGCCTCTTCGCCGACCTGACCGAGCGCGTCGACGCCCTGCCCTTCGCCGAGCACCTCGCCCAGTCGCACATCAAGGCCGGCACGTACGAGGACAAGAAGTACGTGGTCCCGCACACCCTCGACCTGTCGGTGCTCTTCTACAACAAGGACCTCTACCGGAAGGCCGAGCTCGATCCCGAGAAGCCGCCCGCCACCCTGCGCGAGTGGGACCGGCAGGCCCGGGCCGTGGACGCGCTGGGCGGCGGCGTCGACGGCACCTTCTTCGGCGGCAACTGCGGCGGCTGCGGCGTCTTCACCTGGTGGCCGTCCGTCTGGGCCGCCGGCGAGGACGTCCTGAACGAGGAGGGCACCGAGGCGAACCTCGCCTCCGGCGCCGCGAAGAAGGTCTACGACACGTACCGCGGCTGGGTGCGGGACGACATCGTCGCCCCCGGCGCGCGCGACGAGACGGGCACGACCTGGACCGGCGTCTTCCCCAAGGGCAAGGTCGGCGTGATGCCCATGCCGTCGACCACGCTCGGGCTCATGCCCGAGGACCTGGACCTCGGTGTCGCGCCCATCCCCGGACCCGACGGCGGCAAGTCCACCTTCGTCGGCGGCGACGCCATCGGCATCTCCGCCACGAGTGAATCGGCCGACCAGGCCTGGAACTTCCTCGCCTGGTCCCTGGGCGACAAGGCCCAGGTCGATGTGGTCGCCGCGCACAAGGATGTGGTGGCCCGCACCGACCTCGCGTCCAACAAGCACTCGAAGGCCGACCCGCGGCTGGTCACCATCAATGAACTCGTCGCCCACGGCCGCACTCCGTACGCCCTGAAGTTCGGACAGACCTTCAACGACCCCAACGGGCCCTGGCTGACCCTGATGCGAGGCGCGGTCTTCGGCGACGGGACGTCCGTCGGGAAGGACAACGAGGCGGTCACCGCCTCCCTGGCCGACTGAGCGCCTGGCCCCGCCCCCTTCCACGTCGTCCGGCAGAGGAGAGCCATGCAGGTCAAGGCGCCCGACCGAACGGCCGCCGAACCCCGAGTGCCACCCCGACGCCCGTCCCCGGCCGCCGCCCCGCGCTGGTGGCGGTCCCGCAGGGCCAAGGGCCTGGCCTATGCGGCCCCCACGGCCGTCTTCGTCGCGGTCTTCTTCCTGCTGCCGCTGCTGCTGGTGGGGCAGATGTCGCTCAGCGACTGGCCGCTGCTGGCGGGAGACCGCGGCGTCAACGCCCCCGAGAACTACAGCGACATCACCGGCAGCACCCTGTTCTGGCCCGCGATCCGCTTCACCCTTCTCTACACCGTCATCGTCACGGCCGTACTCCTCGCCCTGGCGCTGGGCCTCGCCCTGCTCGTGCAGGAATCCCGCCCCGGAGCCGGCTTCTTCCGTACGGTCTACTTCCTGCCCAGCGCCCTCGGGCTGGCCTCCGCCTCCCTGCTGTTCTGGGGCCTTTACAGCCCCACCACCGGCCCCCTCAGCCGCCTGCCGGCGAAGCTCGGCCTGGTCGACGACCCGGTGTCCTTCCTCGGCACCCCGAACTCGGCCCTGCTGTCGACGGTCTTCCTCATCGTCTGGAAGTTCGCCGGCTTCTACATGCTGATCCTGCTCGTCGGCCTCCAGCGCATCCCGCACGAGGTGTACGAGGCGGCCCGGATGGACGGCGCCAGCCGCGGCCAGATCTTCCGCTCCATCACCCTGCCGCTGCTGCGGCCCTCCCTCGCCCTGTGCCTGCTGCTGTGCGTGACCGGCTCCCTGCTCGCCTTCGACCAGTTCTTCATCCTCACCAAGGGCGGGCCGGACAACAGCACAGTCACCATCGTCCAGTTGATCTACCGGGAGGCCTTCCAGCGGCTGAACCTCGGCACCGCGGCCGCCCTGTCGATCGTCGTCCTGGCCGTGCTGCTCCTGCTGAACGCCATCCAGTTCCGCGGCCTGCGCAACGCCGACGACTCATGAACCCCGCCGCGCCCAGAAGGGACACCACGGTGCTCACCCGCGCCCTCGGCCGCACGCCCTACTACGTCGTCGCCGCGAGCCTCGCCGTCATCTTCCTCTTCCCCCTGCTGTGGAACGCCTGGGCGTCGGTCAGCGGCCAGCCCGGCACCGCCCAGCAGTCCGGCTACGGCCTCGGCAACTACCGGACCCTGCTCGACTACGACGCGGGCCTGTGGCGGTACCTCCTCAACAGCACCATCGTGTCGGTCCTGACCGTCGCCCTGACCCTCGGCGTGTCCCTGCTCGGCGGCTACGCCTTCGCCCGCTTCGACTTCCCCGGCAAGAACCTGCTGTTCCTGGTCACCCTGGCCATCCTCATGGTCCCGTACGCGACGCTCCTCATCCCCCTCTACGTCCTGCTGGGCCGGCTCCACCTGGAGAACTCGCTGATCGGGCTGAGCCTGGTCCTCGCGATGTTCCAACTGCCGTTCGCCACCTTCATGATGCGGATCTCCTTCGAGGCCGTACCGCGCGAACTGGAGGAGTCGGCCCTCGTCGACGGCTGCGGCACGGCGGGCGCGCTGCGCCGGGTCCTGCTCCCGGCGGTGCGGCCGGGGCTGATCACCGTGGGGCTCTTCGCGTTCCTCGCGGCCTGGAACGACTTCATCGCACCGCTGATCCTCATCTCCGACAGCGAGAAGGCACCCCTGCCCCTGGCCGTCGCCAACCTGCGGCAGCAGAGCATGGGAGCCGTCGACTACGGCGCGACCGAGGCGGGCGTGGTGGTCCTCGCCGTGCCCTGCCTGCTGCTGTTCCTGCTCCTGCAACGGCACTACATCAGGGGCTTCATGTCCGGCGCGCTCAAGGGCTGAGGCGCACGGAAGCCGACCATGACCGAAGGGACGAACCGAAGGCATGAACTGGTGAGGGAGAACACAGCGCGGTCATCCGCCCTGCCGGTGGCGCCGACCCGCGGCCGGCTGCGCCCGCTCGGCCTCGACGAGGTGAGGATCACCGGGGGCTTCTGGGCCCGGCGCCGCCACACCAACGCGACCGCGACGCTCGGACACTGCCGCGACTGGATGGAACGCGAGGGTTGGACCGGCAACTTCCGGGCCGCCGCCGAGGGCCGGATCCACCGCGACCGGCGCGGCCGGGAGTTCGCCGACTCCGAGACGTACAAGCTGCTCGAAGCCATGGCGTGGGAGGGCGGGTCCCACGATGCGGAGATCACCGCACTCACCGACGTGATCGCCCCCGCCCAAGCCCCGGACGGCTATCTGAACACCGCCTTCGGCCGCCCCGGTCAGCAGTCCCGCTACAGCGACCTCGAATGGGGACACGAACTCTACTGTCATGGCCACCTCATCCAGGCGGGAGTCGCCCAGGCCCGCGCCCGGGGCGAGGGCGAGCTGGTGAAGATCGCCCGCCGGGCCGCCGACCACGTCTGCGCCTCCTTCGGCCCGGGAGGCAACCCGGGCATCTGCGGACACCCGCAGATCGAGACGGCCCTCGTGGAACTCGCCCGGCTGACAGGGGAGCAGCGCTATCTCGACCAGGCCGCGCTGTTCGTCGACCGGCGCGGCCACGGCACCCTCGCCGACATCGAGTTCGGCCGCGCCTACTTCCAGGACGACCTGCCCGTCCGCCGGGCCGGAGTACTGCGCGGCCACGCCGTCCGCGCCCTCTACCTCGCGGCCGGCGCCGTCGACGTGGCCGTGGAGACCGGCGACGACGCCCTGCTCGCCGCCGTCGTACGGCAGTGGGAGGCCACGGTCGCCCGGCGGACCTATCTGACCGGCGGGATGGGCTCGCACCACCGCGACGAGTCCTTCGGCGACGACTTCGTCCTGCCCCCGGACCGCGCCTACTCGGAGACCTGCGCCGGTGTCGCCTCCGTGCTGCTCGCCTGGCGGCTGCTGCTCGCCACCGGCGAACCGCGCTTCGCCGACCTGGCCGAGCGGACCCTGTTCAACGTGATCGCCACGTCCCCGTCCGAGGACGGGCGGGCCTTCTTCTACGCCAACACCCTGCACCGCCGCCACCGCGGCACCGTGCCTCCCGGGGACCGCGCCAGCGCCCGCGCCGACTCGGGCCTGCGCGCCCCCTGGTTCGCCGTGTCGTGCTGCCCGACCAACGTGGCGCGCACCCTCGCCCAACTGCCCGCGTATCTGGCGACCACGGACGACAGCGGTGTTCAACTGCACCAGTACGCCGACGCGGAGCTCGCCACGTCCCTCGCCGACGGGCAGGGCGTGGCGCTGCGGGTCCGCACCGACTACCCGTCCGGCGGGACCGTCGCCGTGCGGATCAGCCGCTCTCCGGCCCGCCCCTGGACCCTGTCCCTGCGCGTCCCCGCGTGGGCGGCGGGCGCGACCGCCCGGCTGGTCGACCCGGACGGGCAACGCCGTACGGTCGCCCCGGGCACGGCGCGGCTCACGCGGGTCTTCCGGCCCGGCGACGAGATACGCCTCGAACTGCCCGTCGCGCCGCACTGGATCGGTTCCGACCCGCGCATCGACGCGACTCGCGGCACGGTGGCCGTCCAGCGCGGCCCCCTCGTCTACTGCGCCGAGTCCACCGACCTGCCCGACGGACACGACGTCGGCGCGCTCCGCGTGGACCCGTCCGCCGAACCGGAGGACGGGCCCGACGGCACGGTCGTCGCCCCCGGCGAACTCGCCGCCCCCGCCGACCCGCACGACACCGCATGGCCGTACAGCCCGCTCGACCGGGCCACCGAACCGGCGGCCGACCGCACGGGGATCACGCTCGTCCCGTACCACTCCTGGGCGAACCGCGGCCCCTCGACCATGCGCGTGTGGCTGCCGACCACCCAGTCCCCGACCACACCCCCGCCCCCGACGACGCCCACCCGGAGGTAGTCGTGCCCGCACCGCGAAGACGGCACCGCCGCGGCACCCTGGCCGCAGCGCTGGCCCTGGGCCTCCTCGTCCCGCTCACCGCGACCACCCCGGCCGCGGCGGACAACTCGGCGATCGGCTACCCGGTCTACTCCGGAACGGACGACCCCGTCCCCGCCCTCCCGGCCGGCTTCACCGTCCACCGCACCCTGCGCGCCCAGTACGAGGCCGACCGGAGGGCGGGGGACGGCACCGACTTCTGGATGGACCGGATGCTGGCCCGCAAGGGCCAGGACCCGGCAGGCGACTGGCTGTTCACCCGGGGGCGCGCCGTGTTCATGAAGGAACACGAGCCCGCGAGGCTGGGGTTCGCCGGCAAGGTCGCCTACTGGGAGAGCATCGACAACCGCTCCGCCTACACGCTCACCCTGAACGCCGACGGTGAGAACCTCACCCTCCGGGAGGACACCGGCGCCCGCACACAGACGCCCAGCTACTGGCGCAGCGAGTTCACGCACGAGGCCACCGGCCTGAAGGTGACACAGACCAAGTTCATCACCGAGGCCAACGTCGCCGTCACGAACCTGGCCCTCACCAATGCAGGGTCTGAGCGCCGCGAAGTCCGGCTGCGCGCCACGTCCCCGTACGCGACGACCGCCGAGGGCCGGGAGCTCACCGGCGCGGTGCCCGCGAAAAACGACCTCACGACCGTCTTCCCCCGCCTCAGCGGTGACGGCTTCACCCCCGAGGACGACTCCCTGACGCGCACGCTCACCCTGCCCGCGGGCCGCACTCTCACCACCAAGGTCCAACTCGGTTTCGTCACCGAGGAGATCACCGACTCCCGGCCTCAGTACGACTCCGTGCGCACCGCCTCCCCGGCCACGGCCTTCCGCCGGCACGTGCAGACGTACAACCGCTGGTGGGCCGAGAACCTGCCCTACCTCGACATCCCCGACGACAACATCGAGAAGACGCTGTACTACCGCTGGTGGCTGCTGCGTTACAACTACCTCGACGCCGACATCCCGGGCAACGACTACCAGTTCCCCACCTCCATGGAGGGCGTGCTCGGTTACAACAACGCGATCGCTCTGACGGTCGGCATGTTCGTCGACGACCTCAAGTACCTGCGCGACCCGGCCTACTCCTACGGCCCGTGGGTGTCCGCCGGAGAGGTCTCGAAGAACGGCAAGTACACCGACAACCCCGGCGACCCGGAGAACTGGTCCAACAGCTACACCCAGTACATCTCCGAGGCGGCCTGGCGCTCCTACCAGGTGCACGGCGGCCCCGACGGCATCGTGCGCAACCTCGCCCGCTACGCGGAGAAGGACGTCCGCGGCCAGTTGGAGAACTACGACGAGGACGGCAACGGCCTGATCGAATACGACTGGGGCGCCATGACCGGCAACGACGCCGACGCGGTGTCCTTCGACTGGAAGCCCGGGAACCTGGACCGCGCCGAATCCGCCTACGTCTACAGCAACGCGACAGCGGCGGCCCGCGCCTACGACCTGCTCGGCGAGAGCGCGAAGGCCGACGAGATGCGCGCGACGGCGAACCGCGTGCGGAAGGCCGTCCTCGAACACCTCTGGGACCCGAAGGACAAGCTGCTCAAGCACCGGCACGTCGCGAGCGACACCCTGGTGCCCTGGAAGGAGATCAACAACTACTACCCGTACAGCGTGGGCCTGATGCCCACCCCGGACGAGGACCCGCAGTACCTCGAAGCGCTGCGCCTGTGGGCGGACGTGAAGCAGTACCCCGTCTTCCCGTTCTTCACCGCCAACCAGGCGGACAAGGCGGAGGCGGCGGAACAGGGGCACCCGGGGAGCAACAACTTCTCCGTCATCAACTCCACCGTCACCTTCCGTTTCCTGTCCTCGGTGCTGCGGATGTACCCGAACAAGTACATCGACAGCACGTGGTACAAGAAACTGCTGTCCTGGAACGCCTGGGCCCACTACATCGACGGCGACAACCGGTGGCCCGACCAGAACGAGTTCTGGGCCGACGGCACCGCCGAACCGCAGAAGATCGGCTACCGCTCCTGGATCCACCACACCATCCTCGGCACCACCAACTGGACGGTCATCGAGGACGCGATGGGCTTCCGGCCGCGCACGGACCGGAAGATCGAGCTGGAGCCGATCGACGTCGACTGGCCGCACTTCGCGGTCACCGACATCAACTACCGCGGCACGGACGTCGCCGTCGTGTGGGACGAACCGGGCGACGGGAAACGGCCGTACGGCCGCCAGGTCCCCGAGGGGTACTCCGTCTACCTCGACGGGAAGCTCGCCCTCACCGCCGACCGCCTCGCCCACCTCGTCTACGACCCCGCCACCCGCAAGGTCACCTTCCCCGACGGGGGAGGGGCCAAGGCGAAGACCACCGGCCTGCGTACGGCGGTCGCGAGCCCGCAGGACGTCACCTACGGCCGGAAGGACCGCGTCACCGACCTGTTCGCCAAGGCCGGCCGGGACCTCACCGGCAGGGCCGGGGACAACCTCGCCGCCGGCGCCACCGCCCGCGCCTCCCACCAGGCCGACGGACACGGTGTGGCCGGTGCCGTCGACGGCTTCACCGTCAACGAGCCCTACTGGGGCGCCCGCGGCTCGGGCAACACCGAGGACTGGTACGAGCTCGACTTCGGCCGCCAACGCACGGTCGACGACGTCCGGCTCCACTTCTACAGCGACAAACGGCCCGGCGGATACGCCGAACCCGCCCTCTACACCGTGCAGTACCAGGACGGGAACGGCGAGTGGCAGGCCGTCCCAGGACCTGCCAAGTCACCGCCCTACCCGCGGGCCAACCTCAACCAGGTCCGCTTCAAGGAGGTGAGCACGGCCAAGCTGCGGGTGCTGCTGCGCCACCGCGACGGCCACACCAGCGGCCTGAAGGAGATCCAGGCCCACGACACCGGCGCGCGCCCGCCGGCGGCCCGCAACCGGCCGCCCTACGTCGAGGCCTGGCGGGACACGACGTACACCCGCCCGGGCCAGGTCAGGCTCACGGGCATCGTCGAGGACGACGGACTGCCGCAGGGCGCACTGTCCGCCTCCTGGAAGGCGGCCGACGGCCCGGACGGCGGCACCGTCATCTTCGACGACCCGCGCGCCGCCACGACCGTCGCCCGGTTCACCGAGGCGGGCACCTACGCCCTGGAACTCACCGCCGACGACGGCCGGTCGACGTCGTCGAAGCGGGTCGTGGTGAAGGTCGGGGAGCTGGGGGACGGCCAGGTGAACCTGGCACCGTCCGCGACCCCCACCGCGTCCTACACCTCCGGCTGGGAGTCGGTGACCGCGGTCAACGACGGCCGCGAACCCGCTTCGTCCTCGGACGCCCCGCGCTGGGGGAGCTGGCCGCAGAAGGGCACCCAGTGGGTCCAGTACACGTGGGACGACCCCGTCCGCGTGGCCGGCTCCGACCTGTACTTCTTCCGCGACGCGCAGCCCGGCGCGGCCGACGGCGTGGGCGTGCCCGAGTCCTGGGTCATCGAGTACCGCGACGGCGACACCTGGCGCGAGGTCCCCGGCCCCAGCGGCTACGGCACCGCCGAGGACCGCTACAACCGGACCACCTTCACCCCGGTCACCACCACCGCCCTGCGGGCGAAGCTCACCGGACACCCGAACCTCGCCCTCGGCGTACAGGAGTGGAAGGTCTACGCCGAGACACCGGAGTCGGTGCGCGAGACCCACATCCCCACCCTCCGCGGCACCGTCCCCGACCTGCCCGAGCAGGTGACGCTGGTGTACGCCGACGGCTCCACGGCGCGCTCCCCGGTGGCCTGGCCGGCCCTGACCGAGGACCAGGTCGCCGAGGGCGGCACCAGCGTGACGGTCACCGGCCTCGCCGACCGCACCGCGCGGCCGGTCACCGCCACCGTATGGGTCCGGCTCAACGGTGCGGTGGAGATCACCAGCATCGCCGGGGAACGCGTCACCACCCGCCCGGGCAGGCCCCCCACGCTCCCCGCCACGGTGGTCGCCACGTACAACGACGGCTCCAAGGACAGCCGCACACAGGTGACCTGGGACCCGGTGGACCCGGACCAGTACGCCGGCCCCGGAACCTTCGAGGTCGGGGGAACCGTGCCGGGCACCTCGCAACGCGCCACGGCCACGGTCACCGTGACGCCCCCGGATGACCCTCGCCCCGGAGGGGCCCTCTCCATCCGCTGACGATCCACGACGATCGGAGTGCGCCATGTCCCAGCCACCCACCCGGCGCCGCGTGCTGAGCCTGACCGCCGGTGCCGCGGCCACCCCGCTCCTGGCCTCCGGGCCCCTGGCCGAAGCCGCCCACGCCGCCCCGGCGACCTCCACGGCGAAGGCCGGGGGAGCGCTGCCCGCCCAGCCCGACTGGCCGGTGCGGCCCTTCGCCCTGCACGAGGTCAGCCTCGGCGGAGGCGTCTTCCGCACCAAGCGCGACCTGATGCTCGACTACGCCCGCACGTACCCGGCCGACCGCATCCTGGCGGTCTTCCGCGCCAACGCGGGACTCGACACCCGCGGCGCGCGCCCGCCGGGCGGCTGGGAAACGGCCGACGGCAACCTGCGCGGCCACTACGGCGGCCACTTCCTCACCCTCGTCGCCCAGGCATACGCCGACACACGCGAGGCCGCCCTCAAGTCCAAGCTCGACCACCTGGTCACCGCCCTCGGCGAATGCCAGCAGGCCCTCGCCGAACACGGCACCCCGAAGCCGAGTCACCCCGGCTACCTGGCGGCCTACCCGGAAACCCAGTTCATCCTCCTGGAGAGCTACACGACGTACCCCACCATCTGGGCGCCGTACTACACCTGCCACAAGATCATGCGCGGGCTCCTGGACGCCCACACCCTGGCCGGCAACCGACAGGCGCTGACCATCGCCGCGAAGATGGGCGACTGGGTGCACAGCCGGCTGGGCCACCTCCCCAAGGCCCAACTGGAGCGCATGTGGTCGATCTACATCGCCGGTGAGTACGGCGGCATGAACGAGGTCATGACGGACCTGTACGCCCTCACCGGCCGGGCGGAACACCTCGCCGCCGCCCGCTGCTTCGACAACACCGCGCTGCTGACCGCCTGCGCGGAGAACCGCGACATCCTGGAGGGCAGACACGCCAACCAGCACATCCCTCAGTTCACCGGCTACCTCCGCCTGTTCGACCACACCGGCGAGGAGAGCTACGCCGCCGCGGCCCGCAACTTCTGGGGCATGGTCGCGGGCCCCCGCACGTACGCCCTGGGCGGCACCGGGCAGGGCGAGATGTTCCGCGCCCGCGGCGCCATCGCGGCCACCCTGGACGACAAGAACGCCGAGACCTGCGCGACGTACAACATGCTCAAGCTGAGCCGGCAGCTCTTCTTCCACGACCCCGACCCCGCCTACATGGACTACTACGAGCGGGGCCTGACCAATCACATCCTCGCCTCGCGCCGGGACGCCCCCGGTACCGACAGCCCCGAGGTCACCTACTTCGTCGGCATGGGCCCGGGCGTACGGCGCCAGTACGGCAACACCGGCACCTGCTGCGGCGGCACCGGCATGGAGAACCACACCAAGTACCAGGACTCTGTCTACTTCCGCTCCGCCGACGGCAGGGCCCTGTACGTCAATCTCTACCTGGCCTCCACCCTGCGCTGGCCGGAACGGGGCCTCGTCATCGAGCAGACGAGCGACTACCCGGCGGGGGGCGTACGCACCCTGACCTTCCGCGAGGGGGGAGGCCCGCTCGCCCTGAAACTCCGCGTCCCCTCCTGGGCCACGGCGGGCGTCACGGTCACCGTCAACGGAGCCCCGCACCGGGCCGAAGCCGAGCCCGGCACCTACCTCACCCTGAACAGGAACTGGCGCCGGGGGGACCGCGTCCGCATCTCGACGCCCTACCACCTGCGCATCGAACGCGCCCTGGACGATCCGACCGTCCAGTCACTCTTCTACGGCCCGCTCCTCCTGACGGCCCGGAGCCCGGAACAGCAGTTCCGCACCTTCTCCTTCTACAAGGACTTCACCCTCCGCGGCGACCTGGCCGACGCGATCAAGCCGACGACCCGCCCCCTGCACTTCACCACGCACGACCTGACCCTCGCCCCCTTCCACATCGGCGACGACGCCCCCTACCACGCCTACTTCAGACGCTCCGAACCCGCGATCGTGTTCGGCGGGTCCGACGCGGGCGTGCCGAACCACGCCCGCGCCGACGGCCGGACCTTCCTCGACCTCCTGTGGCAGCAGGCCCCCTTCCCGACCGCCGCCCACTTCGTACGCGCCGTACGCACCCTCGCGGGCCGCTGGCTGTCCGAGAACCTGTTCACCCGCACCGAACACGACCGCGTCATCGCGGCGGCGAACGAGGCGGACCTGCGCCGCTGAACGCCAGGTGGGGCCAGGTCCGCTCCCGAGCGTTCCGAAATCGCCAAATCCGGACCGAAAGTCGTCTAGACCAGTCGTCGAGTCTTGATCGCGTCAGTCCGGATCTGCTTGGGTTGCGGACCGATGGCCGCCGTCCGGCGGCCTCTTGGGGGGAATGGTTTCTGTGCTGGGCCTGCGAGGGGGCATGACCGGCGGACGCGACGGGCGACCAGGCCCGCGACCGCCGTCCGCCTGGATCCCGTATCGCCGCTGAGCAGGCGGGCAGGGCGATCGCGGTCTCACTCCAGTCACACCCTGCATGCGGACCAGGGGAAGGTGCATGAGGTACTTCCGTCTGCTCGTCCTGGGCAACGGCATCTCGGCGTACGGCAGTTACCTGAACATGGTGGCGCTGAACGTCTTCGTCTACGACGCCACCGGCAGCGCGCTGGCCGCCGGCCTCTTCATGGCCGTACGCCTGGCGACCAGTGTCGTGTCCGGCTGGGTGAGCGGGCGGCTCGTCTCCGTCCACGACCGCAAGCGCCTGATGGTCGGCGCCGACCTGTGCCAGGCCGTGGCCCTGCTGTCGCTGCTGCTCGCCCCCGACGGCACGCGCCCGGGGCTGCTGTACGTCCTGGCCGTGGTCACGGGCGGCTGCTCGACGCTCTCCCAGGTCGCCCTGCGCAGCAGCATCCCCGAGATCGTCGGAGCCGAGCACCGGGTACGGGCCAACGGACTGCTGGTGACTGGGCGTTCACTCGCCATGATCGCCGGGTTCGCCTCCTCGGGCGTGGTGGTCGCGGAGCTCGGCTACTCGGCGGCGTTCGCGCTGGACGCCGGGACCTTCCTGGTCTCCGCGACCGTGCTGTCCCTGCTTCCGGTCCGCACCAGGGCGGCCACCGACGCCGCGGGCGGCAACTCCGCGAAGGACTCCGGCGCCGCGCGCTGGACGGCCCGGATGCTGCTGGGCACGGCTCCGCTGCTGATGGCGATGATCGCCATCCGGGCGGTCGACGGGCTGGGCTCGTCCTCCCACAACGTCGCCCTCCCCATCTACTCCAGCAGCCTCGACCCCGACCATCCGGCCACGTTCATCAGCCAGTTCTGGGCCACCTGGGCCATCGGCAACATCGTCGCCCAGCAGGTGATCGGCCGGGTCACCAAGAAGACCGGGCGGACACCGGGGGAGCGGGCGTTCGCGCTCGGCGCCTGTGTGATGTCCGCCGGGTTCATCGTGGTCTTCAGCGGACTGCCGACCGTGCCGGCCGTCATCGCCGCGCTCGTCGCCGGAGCCGCCGACGGATTCACCGAGATCGTCTACGTGTCGAGGCTCCAGACCGCCCCCGACGACCAGCGCGGCCGCCTCTTCGGGCTCACCGCCTCCGCCGAGAACACCGGCTTCGGACTGGGCATGCTGGTCAGCGGCGCGCTCCTGGAGACCTTCTCGCCGCTCCAGGTGGTGGCCGCCTTCCACGGACTCGCGATCGCCCTGTGCGCGGCACTGCTCCTGTGGCTGGTCAGCCGGGGCAGGACGACACCCGCCCCGCCCGCGGCAGAACCCGCCGGGCGCGACACACCGACCATGACGGAGGAACGCGGCTGATGAACGCCAGCGACCCGGACCCGCGGATGGCCGTCATCGGCATGGCCTTCCGGCTGCCCGGCGCCGACACGCCCGAGGACTTCTGGCGCATCATCCGCGACGGCACCGACCGCATCACCCGCTTCACCGACGAGGAACTAGCCGCCGCCGGTGTCCCCGCCGAGGAGTACGAGGCGGAGGACTTCGTCGGCGCCTCCGGCCTGCTGGAGGACATCGCCGGCTTCGACGCCCAGCACTTCGGGATGAGCCCCCGCGAGGCCCGGGTCACCGACCCGCAGCAACGCATGTTCCTGGAGTGCGCCCAGCACGCCCTGGAGAACGCCGGCTACCCGGACGAACGCGGCGGCACCCGCGTCGGCGTCTACGCCAGCACCGGATACCACCTGTACACCTTCCAGAACTACCTGCTGAACAACGTCCTGCCCAGCCATCCCACGTCCGACTGGGCGGCGAACATGCAGATCACCGTCGGCAACTACGCCGACTTCGCCGCCACCCGCGTCGCCTACCGGCTGGGCCTGACCGGCCCCGCCGTCAACCTCCAGACGGGGTGCTCCAGTTCGCTGGTCGGCGTGCAGGCGGCCGCCCAGTCGCTGCTCATGGGCGACTGCGACATCGCCCTCGTCGGCGCCACCGCCGTGCACGTGCCGCAGGTCCTGGGCTACCGCCACGTCAAGGGCTCGATCCTGTCCAGGTCCGGCCGCCTGCGGGCCTTCGACGCCGGCGCCGACGGCACCGTGGGAGGCACCGGTGTCCTGGCCGTCGTACTGAAGCGGCTGGCCCGGGCCGTCGCCGACGGTGACACGATCCACGGCGTCATCCGCGGCTGGGGCATAAGCAACGACGGCGCGGGCAAGTCGGCGTTCACCGCGCCGAGCGCCCAGGGCCAGCACGCCGCCATCCGCCAGGCGCTGCGACGCGCGGACGTCGGCGCGGACACCATCGGCTACCTGGAGACGCACGGCACCGGCACGCTCAAGGGCGACCCGATCGAGTTCGAAGGCGCGGCCGGTGCCTACCGCGAGGACACCGACCGCGACGGCTACTGCGCCCTCGGCTCGGCCAAGGCCAACATCGGCCACCTCGACGCCGCCTCCGGACTGGCCGGCCTCGTCAAGGTCCTGCTGGTCCTGCGGCACGGCGTGATCCCGCCGATGGCGAACTTCAGCGAGCCCAACCCTCTCATCGACCTCGACCGCAGCCCCTTCTACATCCCCCGGACCGCCCGGCCCTGGCCCGCGAGCGACACACCCCGCCGCGCGGGCCTCACCTCACTCGGCGTCGGCGGCACCAACGTCCATCTGATCCTGGAACAGGCCCCGGAACCCGCGCCCAGGACCGGCTGGGCCGCGCCTCCCGACGTGCTGCTCGTCTCCGGAAGCAGCCCGCAGGCCCTCGCGGACAACGCCCGGGCCTTCCGCGACCGGTTACGGCAGCCCCCCGCACCGCACCTGCCGGACCTGGTCACGACCGCCGCCCTCGGCCGCGCCCACGGCCGCCACCGCCTCGCGGCCCGCGGCTCCACCCCGGCAGCCCTCGCCGACGCCCTCGACGCCTGGCTCGCCGGAACCCCCGGAGCAGCGGTGACCACGGGGACGCCCCCTGCTGAGGGCGTCCCGCGCGTGGCGTTCCAGTTCACCGGCCAGGGCAGCCACTACCCCGGCATGGCCGCCGCCCTCTACGCGCGTTTCCCCGCCGCGCGCGAAGTGCTCGACACCTGCGAACAGCACTACCGCGACCTCACCGGCGACTCCCTGCTCCCGGCGCTGTGCGGGAAGGGATCGGGGGAGGCGCCACTCGTGGGAACGGACACCGCTCAGCCCGCGCTGTTCGCCCTGCAATGCGCCCTCGTCCAACTGTGGCGCGACTGCGGCGTCGAACCGTACGCCGTGACCGGGCACAGTGTCGGGGAGTACGCCGCGCTGTACGCGGCCGGGGCTCTGTCGCTCGAGGACGGTCTGCGCCTGACCACCGAACGCGGCCGGCTGATGCGGCAGCGCTGCGCGCCCGGCGCGATGGTGGCCGCGCCGCTCGACCGGGCGAGCGCCCTCGCCCTGGCCGCGGAGGTTCCCGGACTGGAGGCGGCCGTGTCCAACGGGGACCGTGCCCAGGTCCTCGCCGGTCCCTTGGCCGCCGTCGACCGGGCGTGCGAACTGCTGGACGAGCGCGGTACACCGGGGCAGCGGCTGCCGGTGACCCGCGCCTTCCACACCGCCTTGATGGAACCGATGCTGGAGGAGTTCCGGAAAGGCCTCGACGATGTGGACTTCCGGCCCGTTCGGGTCCCGTTCGTCAGCGCCCTGGACGGTGTGACCCGCCCGCCCGGCTGGATCCCCGGCACGGACCACCTTCTCCGGCACACGCGCGAGCCCGTCCGCTTCGACGAGGCGTTGCGCGGAATCGGCGCCGAGCAGCCCGAGGTACTGCTGGAGATCGGGCCGCACACCACCCTCAGCGGTCTGGCGCGCCGGGCTCTGCCCGGCGTACGTGCCCTGCCGTCCCTGCGGCGCGGCACCGGGCTCGGCGCCCTCTGGGGTGCGGCCGCGGGGCTGCACTGCGCGGGAGCGGACGTCGCCTGGGAGACGCTCCTGGCCGGCAGCGGCGGCAGACGCATCCCGCTGCCCGGATACCGATTCCAGCACCAGGACCACTGGACGGGGCCGGCGCCGACGGCCCTCAGCACGGGAACATCAGCGAGCAAGGGAGCCGAAGTGGTTCAGCAAGAGGCAGCGGTCGCACGAGTACTGCACAGCATCGTCGAGGCGACCGCCCGGCATCTCGGCGGGGATCCGTCGGCGATCGTCGGTGACGCGAACTTCTTCGACCTCGGCGCCGACTCCTTGCAGATGATCAGTGTGCTGCGGGAACTGGAACAGGAGCACCAGGTCAAGGTGACCATGCGGCAGCTGCTGGAGGAGACGGGCACGCCGCGGCGGCTCGCGGAGTTCATCGTGGCCCGTATGCCGGACGCGGGCATCGCGGCGGTGGGTGCCGCGGGGGAGGGCGCCACGGGGGCGGGCCCCACCGGGGTGGGCGCACCGCAACCACGCGCCGCTGCCGACCCCGAGCCCGCGGTTGCCCCGCCGGCGCCGGCGCCATCTCCCGTCGCGCCTCCTGCTCCCGCCCCGCCTCCCGCGCCTGCTCCCGCCGCGCCTCCCGCTCCCGCCCCGGCCGCCGGTGCCCCGGCTCCGGCATACGCGACCCGTGAGGAGCTGGAGGACCTGGCCGACAAGATCCAGCAGATGTCCCGGATACAGCTCCAGATGATGTCCCAGCTCTCCCAACTGCTCGCGCTCCAGACGGCCTCGGTGACGGATCGGCTCAACGGCAGGGTGGCCAAGTGAGCGGGCTGAACGGCATATCCGCCGCACTGGACCGTGACCTGGCCGCGATGGAGGAGCTCTCCCAGCGGATCGCCCGGCAGATCGGCGACGGAACCCCCGACCCGGAGCAGCGATCCCCGGAACCCGCGCGCGTCCACGGCCCCCGGGTGTCGGTCGCGAGGAACTCCGGCATGGTGCGGGACGCCTCCCCGCACACCCAGCAGAAGCACCTGGACGACCTCGTCCGCCGCTACACCGCCAGGACGCCCACCTCCAAGCAGATCGCCCAGCGCTACCGCCGCGTCCTGGCCGACAGCCGTGCCGTCGTCGGCTTCCGCAGCGGCACGAAGGAGATGCTGTACCCGATCGCGGGCCGCCGGGCGAGCGGGGCGCGGCTGGAGGACGTCGACGGCAACGAGTACGTCGACATCACCATGGGCTTCGGCGTCCTCCTCTTCGGCCACGAGCCGGACTTCGTCACCGAGGCCGTGGGCGAGCACCTGTCCCGCGGGATCCAGCTCGGCCCCCGCACCATCGAGACCGGCGAGGCGGCCGAACTCCTCGCCGAACTCACCGGACTGGAGCGCGTGGCCTTCGCCAACTCCGGCACGGAGGCGAACTCGGCGGCCATCCGCCTGGCCCGCGCCGCCACCGGCCGCGACAAGATCGTCACGTTCCTGGGCGCGTACCACGGCCACGCCGACAACGTCCTCGGCCGCGCCTCGGGCAGCGGCGCCGACCAGATCACCGTGCCCGTCTCCCGGGGCATCCCGCAGGCCTCCGTCTCGGATCTGCTGGTCCTCGACTACGGCAGCGACGCCGCCCTGGAGGCCATCACCCGGCACGCCGACGACATCGCAGCGGTCGTCGTGGAGCCGGTGCAGAGCAGGCACCCCTCGCTCCGACCGGCCGAGTTCGTGCGCAAGTTGCGGGAGCTGACCCGCCGCCACGGCATCGTGCTGCTCTTCGACGAGATGCTGACCGGTTTCCGCCCCGCCCCGCGCGGCGCGCAGGAGCTGTACGGCGTGACCCCGGACCTCGCCACCTACGGCAAGCTCCTCGGCGGCGGCTTTCCCATCGGTGCCATCGCGGGCCGCGCCGACATCATGGACGGTGTCGACGGCGGCTACTGGTCGTACGGCGACGACAGTTACCCGCCCGCCGACACGACGTTCTTCGGCGGTACGTACATCCAGCACCCGGTGTCGATGGTCGCCGCCCGCGCCGTCCTCACGCACCTCAAGGAGCACAGTCCGCACCTCCAGGAGCGCCTGAACACGCGTACCGCGGAACTGGCTGCGACGCTCAACGGCTTCTTCGAGGCGGAGGAGTACCCGCTGCGGATGACCCACTTCGGCTCCCAGTTCCGCTTCGAGCACCGGGCCGACATGGAGCTCCTCTACCACCACCTGATGCTGCGGGGCGTGCACGTCTGGGAGTGGCGCAACTTCTTCCTGTCCACGGCCCACTCGGACGGTGACATCGAGTTCGTGGCCGACGCGGTACGGGACTCGCTGCGCGAGCTGAGGTCGGCGGGGTTCTTCCCGGGCGGGCGGCCCGTGGTGCTGAAGGCCACGCCTCCGGCTCCGGCACCGGCTTCCTCTCCGGACCCGGCACCGGCTCCCGCACCCACCACCGCGCCGGCGCAGACATCCGCCGCTCCCGTCGCGTCCATGGCCTGGAACACCGCGGCGGTCACCGGACCCCGCACGGCACGCGTGGCCGAGGCCGCCCCACGTGCGGCCGAAACCGCCCCGCGTACCGCCGACTTCAGCGTCTACTTCTTCGGCGACTACCCGCAGGACGCCTCGGTGCCCCGACACGGCCAGTACGAGCTCCTGATGGAGGTCGCCCGGTTCGCCGACCGGCACGGTTTCCACGCGCTGTGGATGCCCGAGCGCCACTTCCACTCCTTCGGCGGCCTGTTCCCCAACCCGGCGGTGCTCGCGGCCGCGCTGTCCCGTGAGACCGAGCGCATCCGTCTCAACGCCGGGTCCGTCGTCCTGCCCCTCCACGACCCGATCCGGGTCGCGGAGGAGTGGTCGATGGTCGACAACCTCTCCGGCGGGCGCGTCGGTATCGGTGTCGCCAGCGGCTGGAGCTCCAAGGACTTCGCCTTCTTCCCGGACCGTTTCGGCCGGCACAAGGAGCTGATGTTCGAACAGCTCGAGGAGGTGCGCAGGTTCTGGCGCGGAGAGGCGGTACGCCGTACCACCGGTGACGGCGAGGCCGCCGACCTGCGGCTCTTCCCACGGCCGGTGCAGGACGATCCGCCCATGTACACCGCGGTGGTCGGCAACCCCGCCTCCTACGAACTGGCCGCCCGTCACGGCCTGGGCATCGTCACCAACCTGATGACCCAGAGCGTCGAACAGCTCACGGAGAACATCGCCCGCTACCGGAGCGCACGGGCCCGGCACGGCCTGGACCCGGACGCCGGGCGGGTGGCCGTCCTGCTGCACACCTACCTCGCGGAGGACCACGACACCGCGAGGACGGAGGCGTACGAACCGCTGTCCCGCTACATGCGCGCGTCCCTGTCCCTGTTCAGCGGCGTCACCAACAGCCTCGGGCACAGCGTCGATCTGGCCGCGCTCAGCGAGGACGATCTGGAGGCCGTCTTCCACCGGGCCTACGGCCGCTACTGCGACCAGCGCGCCCTGATCGGCACGGTGGACACGGTCCGCCCGGTCGTGGACGCGGTGACCGCGGCGGGTGCCGACGAGATCGTGGCACTCGTCGACTTCGGTGTCGGACCCGACGAGCTGCGCTCGGGCCTGCCCCGCCTGGACGCACTGCGCCGCGACCACCGCCGGCCGTCCACTGCCGAACCTGCCCCGACCGACGCCCCCTTGTCGTCCGGCCAGGAGCGGATCTGGTTCCTGGAGCGCCTGCTCCCGGGGCGTACCGCCTACAACGAGGTCAAGGCGGTGCGTCTCGACGGCCCCCTCGACGTACCCGCCCTGCACGCGGCACTCCGCGGGCTCGTGGCCCGGCACGAGGGCCTGCGCACCGTTTTCCGGGAGAACGGCGGTGAGCCGCGTCAGCAGGTACGGGCATCCGCCGAGCCCGACTTCGAGGTCGTGGACGGCACCGGCAGCCCCCGGACCACGCTCCAGGACGTCCTGGCGGCCGAGAGCGCTCGCCGCTTCGACCTGGCGGAAGGCCCGTTGTTCGTCACCCGGCTCGTCAGGCTCGCCGAGGCGGAGCACGTCCTCGTCCTGTCCCTGCACCACATCGTGGTCGACGCGGCCTCGGCCACTGTCCTCGCCCGCGACCTGTCCGCCCTCTACCGGGCGGAACGCGACGGCACCACCCCCAGTCTTCCGGCCCTCACCTGGAGCTGTGCCCAGCACGCGAGGGAACAGGCGGCGTCGGCGAACAGCCCCGAGGCCGAAGCGGACCTGGCACACTGGCGCCGCACTCTCGGCGGCGACCTGCCCGTCCTCACCCTGCCCACCGACCGGCCGCGCCCGTCGCCGATGACCTCCAACGGCCGGGCGGCCTTCCACACACTCGACCCCGAACTCTCCCGCAAGGTACGCGAGTTGAGCCGGGGCCGCCGCACCACCCTGTTCATGACGCTGCTCGCCGGATACGCGGCGACGCTGCACAGGATCACCGGGCAGACGGACATCGTCGTCGGCACCCCGTTCTCGGACCGGACCGAGCGGGCCGAGCACGTGCTCGGGTTCTTCGTGAACACCCTCGCGCTGCGCTTCGACCTGTCCGGCGACCCCGCGTTCACCGCGCTGCTGGACCGGGTGCGCTCGGTCGCCCTCGACGCGTACGACCACGCGCGCGTGCCGTTCGAGAAGGTCGTGCGGGAACTCGCCCCGGCCAGGGCGGTCGACCGGACGCCGGTGTTCCAGACGTTCGCCGAGTTCCAGCGTGCCGAGCCGTTCCGTTTCGAGCTGCCCGGCATCGAGGCCACACCGCTGGACGTGGGTCCCGACAAGGCGCTGACGGACCTCACCGTCTACTTCACCGACCAGCCGCAGGGCATCCGCTGCCATCTGGAGTACAACACCGACCTGTTCGACCAGCACACCGTCGAGGGGTTCTTCGCCACCTTCCGGGACCTGCTCACCTCCGCGGTCGACACTCCCGAGGCACCCCTGTCGCGGCTCGCCCCGGCCGCCGTCGAGACCGCCGCCGCGGGTGAGCCCGTACCGCGGTCCTGGCAACGCGGCCCGGCCCGCCCGCCCGCGGACACCACCGTCCACGCTCTCGTCGCCCGGCAGGCAGCCGCGCGACCGGACAGTACGGCAGTGATCAGCGGCGACAGTCGCCTCACCTACGGCGAACTGGAGGAGCGCGGCGAGCAGTTGGCGGCGGTCCTGCGCGGGCAGCACAGCCCAGCCGACGGCGACGCCGACGTGGTGGCGCTGTGGCTGCCACGCTCCGCCGACCTCGTCGTCGCCATGCTCGCCGCGCTCAAGGCCGGCCGCGCCTATGTGCCGCTCGACCCGTCCCTGGGGCGGGCACGCGCCGAGCAGGTCATCGCCGAGTGCGGGGCCCGGACCGTGGTGTCCACGCAGGAGGCGGCCGCCGCGCTGAACCTGCCCGGGCACGTGGCCGTCGTGCCACCCGACGCGCCCGGCCGCACCGCCCCGCCTGCCACCATGCCCGCCTCCGACACCCGGTCCGCGTGCTGCGTCCTGTACACCTCCGGCAGCACCGGCGCCCCCAAGGGCGTCGTGCTGACGCACCGCGGCGTGGTCGACCTGTGCGAGTGGCAGCACCGGCGCTTCGCCTTCACCCCGGCCGACCGCAGTGCCGTGGTGTGCAGCCAGAGCTTCGACGCCTCGCTGCTGGAGATCTGGCCGGCGCTGACCGCCGGAGCGTCGGTCACGATCGCCGGCGAGGAACCGCGCAGGGATCCGCTCGCCCTGGCCCGGTGGTACGCCGAGCAGGGCGTCACCTTCTCCATCCTCCCCACCGCCCTGGGCGAACAAGTACTCCGCCTGCCCCCGACCGACCAGCCGCCCCTGCGTCACCTGCTGCTCGGCGGCGACGTCCTGCGCACCCGCCCGCGGCCCGAGGCGCCGTACGAGACGGTGAACGTGTACGGGCCGACCGAGGTCACCGTCCTGTGCACCACCGAGACCGTGTCCCCGCGGGAGCAGGACCCCGCCCGTCCCATCGCGCTGGGGCGCCCCGTCGACAACGTGACACTGAGCGTGCTCGACGCCGCCGGCAGCCCGGTGCCGGTGGGTACGACGGGGGAGTTGTACGTCGGCGGCCCCGGCGTCGCACGCGGCTATCTGCACCGCCCCGAACTCACCGAGGAGCGTTTCCTGCCGGACCCCGACGGCGGCCCGGACGCCCGCAGGTACCGCACCGGCGACCTGGTCCGCTGGAGGGGCGACGGAAAGCTGGAGTTCCGCGGCCGGGCCGACGACCAGGTCAAGATCCGTGGCTTCCGGGTCGAGCCGGAGGAGGTCTCCCGCGTGCTCAACGCCCTGGACGGCGTGCGCGAGGCGGCCGTGCTGGCCCGCCGCAACGACCGGGGAGAGGCGTATCTGGCGGCCTACGCCGTCCCCGCCGACCCGGTCGGCGCCTCGGCCGACGACCGGCAGGCGTTCGCCGACCTCTTGGCCGAGGAACTGGCCGTCCGGCTCCCGGAGTACCTGGTGCCGCGCGCCTGGCGGATCCCGGTCGCCCTGCCCCTGACGGGCAACGGCAAGCTGGACCGCACCGCGCTGCCGGTGCCCGACCTCGTCACCACGGCACCGGGCCGCGGGCGGAGCGGCACCGGCGGGGACCCGGCGTCCGGCCGGCGCACGGACATCGAACGGCGCCTACGACGCCTGTGGGCAGCCGAGTTCGGCATCGACGCCGACACCGTCACGGCCGACACCTCCTTCTTCGACCTGGGCGGCCACTCGATCACCGCGATGCGGCTGGTCAACCAGGTCCGGGAGGAGTTCGGCACCGAGTACCCGATGCTGAGCTTCTACCGTGAGCCGACCCTGCGGGCCATGACGACCCACCTGGCCGGAACGCTCACGGAGATGACCCCGGGCCCTGCCGCCGAGACCGCAGACGCCCCCGGCACGGTGGAGCACAGCGCACCCGCCACCGCCCAGCAGACCCGCTTCGCCACGGTGCACGCCGAACACCCCCTCCCGCAGGTCTTCAACGTCGCCCTGCGGATCACCCTCTCCGGAGACCTGGACGTCGCGGCCCTGCGCGCCGCGCTCACCCAGCTCGTCGAACGGCACGAGGGACTGCGGACCCGCCTGTCCGCCAGCGGGAACGGCTGGGAACAACAGGTACTGCGGCCCGGCCCGGTCCAGCTGCCGATCGAGGACCTCGCCGCACGCCCCGAGCACGAGCGGCAACGGGCCCTGGACCAGGCGAGCACCCGGGCCGCCGAAACACCCGTCGACCCCACCCGCGGCACGCCGATGTCCCTGCGCCTGCTGCGCACCGGCGAGCACACCTGGGTGCTGCTCCTCGTCCTGCACCACTCCGCGTGCGACGGATGGTCCGTCAGCCTGCTGCTGAAGGAACTGGCCGCGCTCTACGGCTCCGCCCTCCGGGGAGAGCCCCACACCCTGCCGCCCGTGCAGTGCCAGCCCGCCCAGTACGCCCGTTGGCAGCGGGAACAGGCCGACGGGGCCACCGACGAACGCAAGCTGGACTTCTGGCTGCGCGAGCTCGACGGCGTGCCGTTCACGGTCGGCCTGCCCCTGGACCGGCCCCGGCCCGAGGAGCCGAGCGGCCGGGGCGGCGCCGTGATGTTCACGGTCCCCGCCGAGGTGCGCTCTGCCGTCGAACGCCTCGCGCGACAGCGGGGCACGACGCCGTTCGTGGTCACCGCGGCAGCCCTGGGCCGGCTGCTCGCGCAGAAGTCCGGGCAGTCCGACGTGGTGTTCAACATCTCCTACGCCAACCGTGAGCGCCGCGCGTTCGAATCCCTGCTGGCCTGCACGATCTCCGGCTTCGCGCTGCCGGTGCGGGGCGGCGCGGCCGGTGCCTTCGCCGCCCTGACGGACCGCGTCGCCCGTACGGCGGTGGAGTGCATGGACCAGGCCATGCCGGTGCGCCGGATCGCCCCCGCGTTGCAGGAGCGCACGGGCGTCGACGTACCGGACCGGCTGGACGTCGGCTTCGCGTACCAGAGCTCCCTGGACGCCGAGGTGGAACTGCCCGGCCTGACCACGGCGGTGGAGGACCTGGCCCCCGCCGCGTCCCGCACGCTGCTCACCTTCGGCCTCGTCCCGGCCGGCGACGAACTGAAGGGCTTCGTCGAGTACTCGGCCGACCTGTGGGACCGCACCACGATCGAGGCCTGGACCCGCGACTACGTCGACCTCCTCCGCGAGGAGACCGACCGGGCACTCGGGCACTGACCCCCTGTCCGTGACGCCGCCCCCAGGCGGTCGGCGTCACGGACGGCCACGCCGGACCATGGGACGCACAACTGCGCATCTGTCCCGGCTCATTGACAGGTCCGGACCAACGCGCCACGCTCTTGAGAGCGCTCTCACCCCTTCCCGGATCGGCCACCTGTCGAACGGAGACAGAGCATGTTACGCACTCTCAGACGCAGCCTCACGGCTGTCGGGCTGTCCTTGACGACGGCCCTGACCGGCTCACTTCTCGCGACCGGAGCGAGTACACCGGCCCACGCCGCCGTCCCGGCGACGATCCCCCTGAAGATCACGAACAACTCGGCCCGCGGTGAGCAGGTGTACATCTACAACCTCGGCACCGAACTGTCGACCGGACGGCAGGGCTGGGCCGACGCGAACGGCACGTTCCACCCCTGGCCGGCAGGCGGCAACCCGCCGACTCCCGCACCCGACGCGTCGATCCCCGGCCCGGCAGCGGGCCAGTCGACAACGATCCGCATGCCGAAATTCTCCGGCCGCGTGTACTTCTCCTACGGCCAGAAACTGGTGTTCAGACTCACCACCGGCGGCCTGGTCCAGCCCGCCGTGCAGAACCCGGCCGACCCCAACAGGAACATCCTGTTCAACTGGTCGGAGTACACCCTCAACGACGCGGGCCTGTGGATCAACAGCACACAGGTCGACATGTTCTCCGCACCGTACGCGGTGGGAGTGCAGCGAGCCGACGGAACCACCGCGTCCACCGGCCGCCTCAAGCCCGGCGGCTACCAGGGCTTCTTCAACGCCCTCAGGGGACAGCCCGGAGGCTGGGCCAACCTGATCCAGACCCGGCCCGACGGCACCGTACTGCGCGCTTTGTCCCCGCTGTACGGCCTGGAGACCGGCGCACTGCCGGCCACCGTCATGGACGACTACGTCAACCGCGTCTGGCAGAAGTACTCCACCTCGACCCTGACGGTCACCCCGTTCGCCGACCGGCCGGGCACGAGGTACTACGGCCGCGTCTCCGGAAACGTCATGCGCTTCACCGACGGCGCCGGTACCACCGTCACCAGCTTCGAAAAGCCGGACGCCTCCTCGGTCTTCGGCTGCCACAGAAAGCTCGACGCGCCGAACGACCAGGTCCGCGGCCCGATCTCACGCACCCTGTGCGCCGGCTTCAACCGCTCCACCCTGCTCACCAACCCCAACCAGCCCGACTCGAGCGCCGACGCCTTCTACAAGGACAACGTCACCAACCACTACGCCCGCAAGATCCACGCCCAGATGGCCGACGGCAAGGCGTACGCCTTCGCCTTCGACGACGTGGGCCACCACGAGTCCCTCGTGCACGACGGCAACCCGCGCCAGGCCTACCTCACCCTCGACCCCCTCAACTGACCCGCGCCCCGCTCCCCAACTCCAGGCTCTGACCGCTCTGTTGACTCTTCATCATTTGTGGAAATCAATTACAACTTTGCTTTTCCTTGGTGTAGATGGACTGCGGTTTACGTGAGCCTCATGGGCACCAGGCGGTGACTGAACACCCTCCTGTAACAGGGAGGGTGTGGTCACTGTCCCCCCATGCAAGGGTGAGAGGCACCAACCATGACGAACAACCGCACACTGCGTTACGGCAGCCGCACGCTGGCGTTGACGGTGACCGCGCTCGGAGTGATCGCGACGGCCGTCCCCGCAGCGGCCGAGGAACAGCCCACCGCGCAGCAGATCATGGCCGACTGCGCGTCCGGGGAAGGCAAGTGCACATTCAACTCCCCAGGCATCGGCCGGGCGTACCTCGGCGAGCCCCGCCAGGTCTCCGAACTGCTCTACAACTGCACCGACTCGCCCGCCTCCCAGTCGATGTCCTGGGCCGACACCGTGGGCTCCTCCCACTCGGTGGGCGGCTCGGTCACGGCGGGCGGAGGCATCGAAGGGATCATCACGGCCAGTGTGACCGCGACGTACAACTACACGTGGCAGAGCACGCACACGGAGACGAGTTCCTTCACCGTGAACGTGCGGCCCGGAGAAGTCGGCTGGATCTCCCGCGCCCAGGTGATGCAGCGGATAACCGGCACGTGGCAGACCCACTACGACGACCCCAAGTGGGGCCACTACTACTGGTTCGTCCCCGATGTGGTCACCGGCCCGGCCCCGAGCGGCACGGACGGCAAGCACAGCGCGGTCGTGGTCAAGTCCCGCAAGATGACCAGCGAGGAAAAGAAGCTGTGCACCACCGGCTCCACCGAGGACAAGCTCTTCACCCGCGGGAGCTGATCCCGGCGCCTCCGCGGAGGGCGAGCGACCGGCCAGGCAGCGAGCGAGAGCGAGTCGTGCGACGCCGTCGGCACCCTGGGGCGCCGACGGTCGTCCACCGGGTCCTGCGTCGGCAAGCAGACCACATCTGACTGACTGGGTCGCCGGCCGCACTGACTTCCCGGCATCGCCGCGATGTCATTCAGTGTGCCTCCACACTGATGACGCGCCGTCAGTTGCCGGCGTTCTCCGGCTGTGCCTCGGCGTCGGACGCGGCCGTCGGCTCCGACGCGGAGGCGGTGTAGAAGACGGACCGACCCTGCTTGGTGCGCTCGGCCTGGCCCTTGGCGACCAGTGCCTCGAGCGTGACGCGCACGACCTTGGCCGCGATGTCGCGATCGGAGTGAGCCTGGCTGAGCGCCGCGGAGACCTCAGCAGCGGAGCGCGGTTCCTTCTGCGCGGCGAGGTGGTGGCGAATGAGCTCGACCAGGGTGGGCTGGGCCGCCTTCGTGGCACCCGCGGTCTTGCCTTCGGTCTTTCCGGCTGCCTTCGTGGCACCCGCGGCCTTGGCTTCGGTCTTTCCGGCTGCCTTCTTCCGCGGACGGGTGGTGGTGGCCTTGCGTGCCTTCTGCTTCCCGTCGGGCGTGGCGCCGGCCTTCCTCCGCCGTGGCGAGGGCACTGTGGCGCTCTGCTTGTCGGCAGCGGGCTCGGCCGGGGCCGCTTCGACGCCGAGTGCCTGCCGCATGTTCACCAGCACGGAGTGGTCACGCTGCAGGGCGGCGAGCTGCTCCTGCAGTGAGGCGATCTCCGCACTGATCCGTTCCTGCTCCTTGAGGTTGGTCTCCAGGTCGCCGGTCACCTGGGCGATGTACTGCGATGCCAGTTCGGTGGCGGGAGTTGTTGTCTCGGGCATGGTGCTGACCTTTCCTCGGCGTGTGGCCGTGCGGCGGGCGAAGCTTCTCCGGGGGGCGAGGTCTCGGCCGGCCTGGCAGGACATCGCGCGTGCCGCAGGGTGCCTTCGTGTAGAGATAGTACGGACATGCGGAGCCGGTTGTTCGCACCGAGTTGTGTCAGGCGCCCGTCGTGGTCCTCGATGTGTTGGTGTCAGCGTGCCAACGCGGCAGTAAGCGGATATGAGTTCGTGCCTGCGGCCTGAAGTGGGTGAAGCATGTACTGCTGTCCCTCCCGTCCCATAACCTCGTGCCTGGGGGACGTCAGATGCCATGTGCAGGGACACTGGGGAGGCGATGGTGTTCGGAAGGGCCACGCGGTTGTTCGCGGGCGCCATGACCGTGGTCTGCATGATGCTCCTCGGCCCCAGCGCACCAGGCGGTCCCGTCTTCGGCAGGTCACTGCCCATCGCTGCCGTCAGGGATGCCGTGCCGAACCGGGTCATGACGTGGAACATCTGCAATCCCTGCGAGGTGAGCAACGTCGACCGGGCGGCGGAGATCGCCGCGTACGCGCCGCAGGTCATCGGTCTTCAGGAAGCGTGCGTGCGTGACGTCGAGAGGATCCGGGACTATCTGGAGAGCCTTCACGGGCTGGTCTACCACGTCGAGTACGGGATGGTTCTTCAGAACTGGGGCCGCTGCGGGGGACTGCCGTGGAGTCCGGGGTCCTTCGGCCAGGCGGTTCTCTCGGCGGCACCGATGACGGACCGCGTCCACGTGGAATACCCCGACGGCGGATCCGAGGACCGTGGGTACATGGCAGTCACGACCACGGTGGGCGGCCAGCGGGTCCGCGTCTTCAACACACACCTCGCCCAACGACGTCAGGAAGAAGTCCGGGCAGACCAGACGGCGGTACTGGCAACCGAGGTCGCCCGGCACGACCGCGCGATCGTGCTCGGCGATTTCAACGCCGTACCGGATGCTCCCGAGCTCGCCCGGATGTGGGCACTGGCCACGGATGCGGACCCTCAGTGTCGTCCCTCGCCCGCCGGCACCTGTGAGGTGACCACCGACTGGCACCTCAAGTTCGACTACGTCTTCCTGCGAGGCATGGCCCCGCTCAGGCACCGCGTGCGACCCAGCGCGTACTCGGACCACCATATGCTGCACACCGATGTGGCCTTGAGTCAGCGCGTTTCCGGATCCCTCGCGATCACGCCGGGCAGCGGAGCGACGTCCCGCAGCCCGAGGTGACCGGTGACATTGCCGGTCCGCGCGCGGGTGCCGGTCCTCGACAGTGGCACGGCCAGCCCGATGGCGGTGCCCTCCGCGGGCACGTTGCGGACTCCCCAGGTCCCGCGTGCCCGTGACACGAGTCGCCGCCATGACAGAGAGGACGACTCGTCGTGCGACTCCACCCCCACACCGACTCACCCACCCATCCCTCCGGCTCCCTCCGGCACCGGACCGGGCGACTGGCCGGCACCGCCGCGGCGCTCGCCGTCCTCGCCGGCCTGGGGCCCCTGGCCGGCCCGGGAGCCCACGCCGCAGACAACCCCTACGAGCGCGGCCCCGCCCCCACCACGTCCAGCATCGAGGCGCCGCGCGGCCCGTACGCCGTGTCGCAGACGTCCGTCTCCTCGCTGTCCGTCACGGGATTCGGCGGCGGCACCATCTACTACCCGACGAGCACCAGCGACGGCACGTTCGGCGCGGTGGCCATCTCGCCCGGCTACACCGCCTACGAGTCGTCGATCGCCTGGCTGGGACCGCGTCTGGCTTCGCAGGGCTTCGTGGTGTTCACCATCGACACGCTCACCACGGCCGACCAGCCCGACTCCCGCGGACGTCAGCTCCTGGCCGCCCTGGACCACCTCACCGAGCGCAGCTCGGTGCGCGGCCGCGTCGACGCCTCCCGCCTCGGCGTGATGGGCCACTCGATGGGCGGCGGCGGCAGCCTGGAGGCCGCCAAGTCGCGTCCCGGCCTCCAGGCGGCGATCCCGCTGACCCCGTGGAACCTCGACAAGACCTGGCCCGAGCTCACCACACCGACCCTGATCTTCGGAGCCGACGGAGACTCCATCGCTCCCGTCTCGTCCCACGCCGAACCCTTCTACTCGAGCCTGTCCTCCTCGCTCGACCGGGGCTATCTGGAGCTGAACTCGGCGACGCACTTCACGCCCAACTCGTCGAACACGACGATCGCGAAGTACAGCATTTCCTGGCTCAAGCGGTTCATCGACAACGACACCCGCTACGAGCAGTTCCTGTGCCCGCTGCCCCGGCCGAGCCTGACCATCGAGGAGTACCGCGGCAACTGCCCGCACGGGTCCTGACACCCGCGCCCCGGGTTGCGCGGCCGCGGCAACGAGGGGACCGGCGGCGGGCGCGTGCGACGCGTCCGCCGCCGGTGTCGGTGTCGTGCCGGGGCACGGCCGAGACGACCGGCCGTTGGGCGCCGGCACAATCCGTCCACCGGCCGTGCCCGGTCAACGTGCAGGTGAACCCGCGGATGTGCGCGCGAGGATGCGCGGACGTCAGCCTTCCGGTCTTCACTACGCGCAAGTAACCTCCCGGGAATGAACGGAGACGGAAGCCGTGTGCGGACGGCTCTCCCCATCGGGGGCCGGAACGGAGGAGACAGCGCCGGGCCGGCCGCCGCGGACCGCGGCCGTGCCGCACTCGCGCGCGGGAGGCGGCAGCTGTTCGACGGGCCGGTGGGCGACGCCCGCGCGTCCCTGCTGCTGGCCGCGTCCCTGCTGGCCGCCGACGCCCCGGACAGGGCCGAGGCCGCACGCCTCGCCGCCGCGGACGCCGCCTGGGCGACGGGTGACGTCACGCTCTGTCTGACTACTCTCGACGGCACGGACACGGCAGGGCGCGCAGGCGGTTATGCGGGACTGGTCACCGCCGCCGCCACCGACAAGGTCGCCACCGACAAGGTCGCCACCGACAAGGTCGCCGCCGACCAGGACGGTGCCCCGACGACCGGACTAGACGCCGACCGACCGGCCTCGCCCGACCCCACGGACGTCACTGTTCCTCCGGCTGAGAGCGGCCCGCCCGAGTCGTCCGGCGGGCCGGGGCCGGGGTGGGCACGCGACGCATTCGTGCGGGACTACCGCGACGGCATGCGAGCCCTGCTCGCCCGGACCCCCGACCGCGCCGCCGGACCGCTGCGGCGCGTGCTGGACCAGGCGCGCACCGACGGCCGGACGGACCGCCTGCTGCGCGCCGCGGCGGCTGCCCTGCTGCTCGGGGACGTCCGCGCGGCCCGCGCCGCCGGGGCCCGCGCCCTCGCGGCCGCCCGCGACGCGGACTGCCCCGCGGCCGAGGCCCGGGCCCTCGAATACCTGGCCTACGGCGAACTGCGCGCCGGCTGCCACGCGCAGGCACGCACCCATGCGGAGGAGGGTGTCCGGGCCGCGCTTGCGGCCGGGTACCGCAACACGGCCGCCAGCCACCACGCCATGCTCGCCCTGGCGGCCTCCATCGAGGGGGACACGGCCACGGTCGCGCGCCATGCCTCGGTGGCCCTTACCACCGCCCGCCGTCACGGCCTGGCCCAGACGGCGACCCTCGCGGAGTGGGCCACCGCCCGAGCCGACCTGGCCCGCGGCCGTCCCCTGGACGCCTACGACCGACTCGGCCCGCTCGTCGGGCCCGGGCCCCGGCGCGGCCACTTCGCCGTGTGGATGCTGGCCCTGCCCTGCTACGTGGAGGCCGCGGTGCTGGCCGGACACCCCCAGGACGCGAGTACGGTCCTCGCCGATCTCGCCCGGTGGGCGGCCTTCGGCGTCGACCCGCACGCGCCGGCCCAGCTCGCCCGCTGCCGCGCCCTGCTCGCCCCCGATGACCGCGCCGACGACCTCTACCTGCGGGCGCTGGCCCTGCACGACGAGAGGGGCGGCGACTTCGAACGTGCCCGCACCGAGCTCCTCCACGGCCGGTGGCTGCGGCGCCGCCGCCGCTTGCGGGAGGCCCGGAGCCGGCTCGGAGCCGCCCTGGTCGGCTTCGAGCGCTGCGGCGCCGGCGCCTGGGCCGACCAGACGCGGGGCGAGCTGCGCGCCAACGGAGCCGCGTCCGTGACGGAGGCGGCGGGAGGGCTGTCGCGGCTGACGCCCCAGCAGCTGCGTATCGCACGCTACGTGGCCGAGGGAGCCACCAACCGGGAGGTGGCCCAGCGGCTGGCCGTCAGCACCCGCACGGTCGACTACCACCTGCGCAATGTCTTCGCCGCCCTCGGCGTACGCTCCCGCATGGAACTGGCCCGCATGGTCGACCAGGAGAGCCGCTGAGGCCTCCCCAGGAGGGAGACCCCAGCGCCCGCGCAGACAAGGCCCGGCTGCCCGCCCGGGGGATTCCCAGTGGCCCGCCCGGCGGGAATCTCGGCGATGCGCCTGGCTGCGTATGCGGTGGTCTACTCGGCGGGGACCTCGGCGATCTGCCTGCGGGCGTTTCCGGTGGCCTGCCCGGAGAGGGCCCGTGGTCTGCGCGGAGGGGACCTGGGTGGTCTGCCGGGCGGGGGTCTTGCGGGTCCGCGCTGAGGAGGTCCTGGCGGCCCGCCCGGGGAATCCCGGTGGTCTGCCTGGGGGACCTCAGTGGTCTGCCTGGCGGGGCCCTGGTGGGGTCCGCCCGGAGGGGCCCAGAGGCCTGTGCTGAGGGGGTCCCGGCGGTCCGCCCTGGGGGAATCCCGGCGGCCCGCTCGGCGGGACCTCGGCGGTCTGGAAGCGTTTCCGGTGGCCTGCCCGGAGGGGGCCGGCGGTCTGCCCGCGAAGGGACCTCAGTGGTCTGTCCGGCAGGGGGTCGGCGGTCCGCCCGGAGACGTTCCCTGCGGTCCGCCAAGCGGGGATCTTGGCGGTCCGCCGGAGGGAGCCCCGGCGGTCTGCCCCGAGGCGTTCCCGGCGGTCCGCACGGAAAAGACCGCCGCACGACTCTGGGGACCGACCGGACGGTATGTCATTCTTCGATGCAGGACGATTCGGGTGGCGAGGGCCGCACAGGCAGCGCACCCGCCGGACGCCACCGAGGCCACTCGGCGTCGGAGCACAACCGGGAAGCCGAGTTGGGGAAGGACCGCGATGCATCCTGCCGCACGCACACGCGCGACGTTCCGCACCGGGCCGATGCCCGTTCCGCAGCCGCGGACACGACGCATCCGGTCGCTGATCGACGCCGACGCGCTGCGCGTCCTGCACCGGGCGGCCCGCGTCCTGCTCGACGACCTGCCGGAGCTGACCGACCGGCTCCTGGCGGTGCTGCGCGAGCAGGAGCCGGCGTACCGGAGCGTGCTGGAGAACGACCACGCGGGCACCTGGCAGGAGGTGTACCGCTCGTTGCGGCACAGCGTGACCTCGCTGCTCGACCCGCGCGGCACCCGCGAGGCCGCCCACCGCTGCACCTGGCGGATCGGCGTCGCCCGGGCCGAGCAGGGCCTGCCGCTGGATGCCCTGCTGCACGCGTTCCGGCTGGGCGGGTCCCTGGTGTGGCAGCGGCTGGTCGAGGAGACCTCCCGCTCGGAGCCCGAGGACGTCCGGCTCCTGGTCCACGTGGCCACCGACGTGTGGAACTTCGTCGACGAGCACTGCACCCTCGTCGCGGACGCCTACCGGCAGGCCGAGCGGCAGCTGGCGTGGCGGCGCGAGAACCGGGTGCGGCTGCTCGCGGCGGCCCTCCTGGACGGCACGAGCCGGATCGCCGACCTGCCGGAGACCGCCGAGGGGCTCGGCCTGCCGAAACACGGCCGGTACATCGTCGTCGCGGTCGCCGGCAGCCGGCCGGAGGAATCCGCAGGCGTCCTGGCCACCGCCGTCCTACCCGGCACGAGCGCGTACTGGCACTCAGGAGCGGAAGTGGACTACGGCATCGTCCTGGTCGGCGACGAGGACGACCGAGACGCCGTGGCAGCGCTGGCCCTGCCCGCCGATGCTGCGGCCGGGTACCGGATCGGCGTCGGCAGCGCCGTGACGGGGCTCGCCGCCGTCGGCGACGCCCGGCGCCTGGCCGACCTGGCCCTGAGCATCTGCCCGCCCGAGGGCGGCACGGTCCGGCTCACCGAGCACCTGCCCGAGGCGCTGGTCGCCTCCTGCCCGGAGCTCGGGGCGTCCCTCACCGAGCAGGTGCTCGGCCCCTTGCTGCGGCTGGAACCGGCCGACCGGGACGTACTGCTGGACACCCTGGTCGTCTGGTTCGCGTCCGAGGGGTCGGCCCAGCGTGCCGGCGAACGGCTCTACTGCCACCGCAACACCGTTCTGAACCGGCTGCGCCGCTGCGAGCAGCTCATCGGCCGCTCCCTGGCCCGCCCGCTGGACGTGGTGGAGATCAGCCTCGCCCTGACGGCGCACCGGCTGCCGCGCGGCTGACCGGCGTCCCGCCGCCGCTGCCGCGCGGACCGCGGCGTCTCCCGGCTTCCGCGCCCCGCCCGGGGCCACGGCGCATGCCTCGTACGGTCCCCGTGCCGCCTCACAGCGCTCCCGGAGCAACCGGCCCGCGCACACCCCTCCGCGTGGCGGCGCCCACTCCGCATGGTGGCGCTCACCTCTCCGCATGGCGACGCACACGCCTTCCGCACGGCGGCGCCCACCCCCTTCATAGCGGGGCCCAGCGCCGCCACCCACAGGCCGGCAGTCCGTCCCCGGCGCTGCGCCGGCCGCTCCCCCTGGGCAGCCGCACAATCCCCGCCGACCCGCGTTGGGACCACGCAGCCACCCCGCCCGAACACCTGTACCTCGCGCCCGCGCCCGTGCTGTCGTGGGCTGCCCTTCCCCCGAAGCCCCCGTGCCCCAGGCACGGACCCGAGGAGCCGTGATGCCCGAAGCACCACCGGACGAGGAGCGTGCCCTGCGCGTGGAGGGCCTCGACGTGACCTACGGCCGCGCCCTGTCCGCCCTTCGTTCCGTGTCCCTGACCGTCCCGCACGGCACGGTCGTCGCGCTGCTCGGCGCCAACGGCGCGGGCAAGACGACCCTGCTGCGGGCGGTGTCGGGCACCCTGCGCCTGCACCGCGGCGCGGTCACGGCCGGCCGTATCCGCTACGGCACCACAGAGCTCGACGGGCGCGACCCGGTCGCCGCGGTGCGCGCCGGAGTCGTCCAGGTCCCCGAGGGCCGCCGGGTCTTCGCCGGGCTCACCGTCGACGAGAACCTGCGCTCCGGCGGCCTCGGCCTCGGACGGCGCCGCCCGGCCCAGGTCGCCGAGGCCCGGGACCGGGTCTTCACGCTCTTCCCGCGCCTGGCCGAACGCACCCGGCAGGCCGCCGGGCTCCTCTCCGGCGGTGAGCAGCAGATGCTCGCCATCGGCCGGGCCCTGATGGCCGCGCCCCGCCTGCTCCTGCTCGACGAACCCTCCCTCGGCCTCGCCCCGCAGATGGTCTACCGGATCGCCGAGGTCGTCCGCGAGATCAACGCCCAGGGCACCGCCGTCCTGCTCGTCGAGCAGAACGCGGGTATGGCGCTGTCCCTCGCCGACACCGCCCACGTCCTGGAGGTCGGCGAGGTCCGGCTGTCCGGGCCCGCCGACGAACTGGCCCGCACGGACGCCGTACGGCGCCTGTACCTGGGCGAGACAACAGAGACCACAGACACCACAGACACCACAGACACCCCAGACACCCCAGACACCCCAGACACCACAGAGACGACCACAGAAACCACGGACGCCGGCGACATCACCAGAGCCGCCGGAACCACCGAGGGGCAGGGAGCCGCGTGACCACCCGCACCACCGCACCACCCGCGCTCACCGTGACGGATGTGACCGTCCGGTTCGCCGGACTCACCGCCCTGGACGCGGTGTCCTTCACCGTCACCCCGGGCTCCGTCCACGCGCTCATCGGACCCAACGGAGCGGGAAAGTCCACCTGCTTCAACGTCCTGTCGGGGCTGTGCCGCCCGGCCACGGGCACCGTACGGCTCGGCGACGCCGACCTCACCCGGCTCGCCCCCCACCGCATAGCCGCCCTCGGCGTCGCCCGCACCTTCCAGAACATCGTCACCACCCAGGGCACGGTCGCCGACAACCTGCTGCTCGGCCGCCACGCCCTGTCCCGGTCCGGCTTCACCGCCAGCGCACTGCGCCTGCCGCACGCGCGGCGCGAACAGCGCGAACAACTCGCCCGGGCCCGTGAGGCGGCCGAACTCACCGGTCTGGGACCGCACTTCGACAGCCCCGTCGCCCTGCTCTCCTACGGTGACCGCAAGCGCGTGGAGTTCGCCCGCGCCCTGTGCCTGGAGCCCAGCGTCCTGCTCCTGGACGAACCGGTCGCCGGGATGAACGCGGCCGAACGCGTCCGCACGGTCGAGGTCGTGCACGCCGTACGCGCGGAACTCGGCCTGTCCGTGGTGCTGGTGGAGCACGACATGGGTCTGGTGATGCGCCTGGCCGACGAGGTCACCGTCCTCGACTTCGGCCGTGTCATCGCGCACGGCACCCCGGACGAGGTCCGCCGCGACCCGGAGGTGCTGCGCGCCTACCTGGGCACCGGGGCCGAAGCGGAGGACGCCGCATGACCACCTTCCTGGACAACATCTTCAACGGCCTCGCCCTGGGCGCGGTCTACGCCCTCGTCGCCCTCGGCTTCGTCATCATCTTCAAGGCGTCCGGCGTGATGAACTTCGCCCACGGCTCGCTGCTGCTGCTCGGTGGCTACCTCACGGCCGTATTCCACGACGACCTCGGCTTCGCCGGAGCCCTCGCCGTGGCCGTCCTGGTGACCGCGGCCGTGGCCGGCGCCATGGACCGCTTCCTGCTCCACGCAGGCGGGACCGACCCGCACACCGCCCACGTGCAGACCATCGTCACCATCGGCGTCGACATCGTCATCCTCACCGACCTCTCGCGGCGCATCGGCGGCGACCTGCTCTCGCTCGGCGACCCCTGGGGCGACTCGGTCAGCGGACTGGGGCCGGTGACCGTCGCCGACAGCCGGATCGCCGCGATCGTCGTCTCCACCGTGGTCATCGCCGGTGTCTTCGCCCTGTTCCGCTACACGTCCTGGGGCCTGTCGCTGCGCGCCTCGGCCGAGGACGTCGAGGCGGCCGCCCTGATGGGCGTACGGCTGGTGCGCATCCGCACCCTCGCCTGGTGCCTGGCCGGGGCGCTGGCGGCCCTGGCGGCGGTGTTCCTCGCCGCGTTCCCCGCACCCGGCCTGGAGCGCACCACGGGGCAGATCGCCCTGAAGGCGTTCCCGGCGGCGATCCTCGGCGGGATGGCCTCGCCGCCCGGCGCCCTCGCGGGCAGCCTGCTGATCGGCCTGACCGAGGCGCTCGTCGCGGGCTACCAGTCCGACCTGCACATCCTGGGGGAGGGGTTCGGCGACGTCGCTCCCTACGCGGTGATGGTGCTGGTGCTGCTCGTGCGGCCCACCGGGCTGTTCGGCGGAAAGGCGGCGGTCCGTGTCTGAGCGACTCTCCCGCGCCCGCGCCGTCCGTCTCGGCTGGACCTTCGCGGCCGTCGTCGTGCTGTGCGCCCTGCCCTTCTACCTCGACGCGTTCTGGCTGCGCATCGGACTGTTCTCGATGGCGGCGGCCGTCGGCGCGGTGGGCCTGGGCCTGCTGTCCGGCACCGCCGGCCAACTCTCCCTCGGTCACGCCTTTTTCCTGGCCGTGGGTGCCTACGGCTACGTATGGCTGGCCGGTGAGCCCGGCCCGGGGCTGCCGACCGCCCTCGCGGCCGTGCTCGCGGTGCTGCTGGCCGGGGTGGCGGGCGGGCTGTTCAGCCCTGTCGCCGGCCGGGTGCGCGGTGTCTACCTCGGCGTCGCCACCCTGGCACTGGTCTTCCTGGGGCACCACGTCCTGCTCACGGCGGACTCCGTCACGGGCGGCTTCAACGGCCGCTCGGTGCCACCCTTGGAAGTGGGCGGCTTCTCCTTCTCCGCCGACTCCGAACTGTCCCTGCTCGGCGTGCCGTTCGGCGCCGAGGAACGGCTGTGGTACCTGGGACTCGCGCTGTTCGCGATCACCTGGTTCACCGCACGCGGACTGCTCCGCGGCCGTCCCGGACGCGCCCTGGTGGCCCTGCGCGACAGCGAGACGGCGGCCGCGGTGATGGGCGTCGACGTCTCCCGCTACCGCTCTGCGGCCTTCGTGGTCTCGTCGATGTACGCAGGCCTCGCCGGGGTGATGCTCGCCCTCGCCTTCCGCCGCGTCGTGCCCGACTACTTCGGCCTCGTCCTGTCGGTCGACTACCTCGCAATGATCGTCATCGGCGGGCTGGGGTCGGTGGCCGGAGCCACCGCCGGTGCCGTCTTCGTCACCGCGCTGCCCCTGCTGATGACCCGCTACGCCGACCAACTGCCGCTGGTGGCCGCCCCCGGCACCACCGACGGCGCGGTCGGTCCCACCGAGGCGGCCCGCTACCTCTACGGAGCGGCGATCGTCCTGATCCTGCTGTTCGCCCCCGACGGGCTGCACGGTCTGGTCCGGCGCCTGCGCGCCCGCCTGCGCAGCCGTCGGACCGCCCCACCGCCCGCCGATGCCGCCTCCCCGTCCCAGCCACCCGCGTCAGCCGTACGAGCCAAGGAGCCCACCCCGTGAAGTCCTCGCACCACACGCACCACACGCCCCGTGCCATGCGCACCACATCACTCCTGGCCGCGGCCGTCGCGGCCCTGTTGCTCGCGGGCACCGGCTGCAGCTCCAAGGCGGACTCCTCCGGGAGCGCCGGTGAGGGAGCCGACGGCGTCAAGACCGGGCCCGGAGTGACCGACAAGACCATCAAGCTCGGCGCCCTCACCGACCTGACCGGCCCCTACGCGACCCTGGGCAAGAGCATCGTGCAGGCCCAGCAGATGTGGGCGGACGAGGTCAACGCCCGCGGCGGCATCTGCGACCGGCGCGTCGAGATCGTCGTCAAGGACCACGGCTACGACGTCCAGAAGGCCGTCACCGCCTACGCCGACATCTCCTCGGACGTCGTGGCGCTGCCCCAGGTCATCGGCTCGCCCGTGATGGCCGCGCTGCTCGACGACATCGAGCGGGACAAGGTGCTGACCTTCCCGCAGGCCTGGGCCGCCTCCCTGCTCGACCGGGACTCCGTGCAGGTCCTCGGCACCACCTACGACATCGACATGATCGCCGCGGTCGACTTCCTCACCCGCACCAAGGGGTTGGACAAGGGTGACACGATCGGCCACGTCTACTTCGAGGGCGACTACGGCGCGAACGCGCTCGAGGGCTCGAAGTGGGCCGCGAAGAAGGCGGGCCTGAAGGTCGCCGGACAGAAGATCAAGGCCACCGACACCGACCTGTCCGCGCAGGTCTCGGCGCTGCGCAAGGAGGGCGTCAAGGCGATCCTGATCAGCGCCGGACCGGCCCAGACCGCCTCCCTGGTCGGGGTCGCGGCCTCCCGCGGCCTGAAGGTACCCGTCGTCAGCAGCGCCCCGGGCTATGCCCCGCAGCTGATGAAGACGCCGGCCGCACCCGCCCTCGCCGCCCTGCTGAACGTGGTCAGCGCCGCGCCCGCCGTCAGCTCCGACCTGGCCGGGGTGCGCAAGATGGTCGCCTCCTACAAGAAGAAGTACCCGGGGTCCCTGATCGACTCCGGTGTCCTCTCCGGCTACAACGCCGCCCAGTTGATGGGCACCGACCTGAAGCGGGCCTGCGAGAACGGCAGCCTCGCTCGTGAGGACGTCGTCAAGGCCCACCGCTCCCAGTCCAACGTCGACGTCGGCCTCGGCACCGCGCAGAACTTCTCCGACAAGGCACAGCCGGCCAACACCTCGACCTACGTCCACAAGCCGGACGCCAAGGCGGTCGGCGCCGCGGTGAACGTGGAGGACGCGCACACCGCGCCGGGCGTCAAGGAGTACCTCGCCTCGCGGACCTCGTAGGAGGGATCAGCGTCCGGTCGTCCCGCTCGGTTCCCGGAGCATCGAGACGTCGAAGTGTGCGTGTGCCCCCGGCCGACGGTGTGTCCGTCGGCCGGGGGCGGTTGCTGCCGCCCTGTCACCGGGACAGGGGGCGGAGAGCGCGGGCCGGCGGGCAGGTGACGCCGCTGTCGCCGGTCCCGGTGGAGACGATGGGCACGGATGTCATCCGGCGAAGGGCACCGCGTCGGCCGGATCGGCGTGCCAGTTGGTGGCGACGGGCTTGTCGACCGTGACGGCCTCGGGGAGGTCGAGGGTGACGGAGTTGGCTTCGTCGCCTGCGACGGAGAGGTGGAGCTGGTCGAACTGCCTGCCCTGGTTGCCGTCGGTGGTCTTGGGGCTGATGCCGGCGTAGGCGGCGGTGGAGCCGGACAGGGTGATGCTCTCGCTGACGCCCTGCTCGGCCGGCGACACCTCGGTGTCGATGGAGGAGCCGAAGGAGGCGGAGGGGAAGACGCCCTTCAGGGAGCAGGTGACGCCGGACTTCGCCTTGGCGGTGACGAGAAGGTATCCACCGGCCTGCGTCTCGGAACCGACCCTGAAGTCCAGGTCGTTGGTTGCACAAGCCCGCGCGGTGTCACTCCGGCTGTCGGCAGCGGCGGTGGCGGTCGCTGTGGCAGTGAGGGCCACCGCCGCGACTGCGGCGAGGGCGAGGCGGGCGGGGCGGGCGGCAAAACGCGAACGCATCAAGATCTCCATGGTGCGGAAGTGGGTTGCCCAGCGGACTGCTTGGACGACCACAGCTTGTTCGCCGATCCGTCCCGCCTGCCACAGATGGCGCCCATTATGGGACGCCGGAATGCTGGAACGGACGCTGACCAGCAGGGATATCGGCGTCCTGGAACGGCTTGCTGGGATGCGGTCGCCGGACTGACCGTCCACGCACGCGTCAGCGCGGCAGCGCAAGCGGTTCCGCCGGGACACAGCGCTGATCGCGAACGGCGTCAGGCGAATGCGGCTGCGGGTAGCTCCGCCTCGGTCTCCTCCCAAGGGAGGCAGATGTCGAGCTCGCGCTCCAGGAATTGAAGGAACGCCACATCAGCCACCTCGTCGTCGCCAGGAACAAAGCCGAGCGCCTCTTCGGCCGGTATCCCGCTCGTGAGATGCGGCAGACCAGGCTCGAAGGTCGTCACCGTTTCGCCGTGGACCGCATAGCCGACGCTGCTGAAGCCCTTCGCGTTGCGATGCACGCAAAAGGCCCGTCCCCGCTGGGACAGCGCGGCAAGGTGGTTCCCCGTGTAGGAGCTGAATTCCTCCAGCGCGTACGCCCAGCCCGCGACCGAGCCGGCCCTGACGATGACGTCCGGCGGAGCTGGCAGAAAGCCCGCGCGCGTCAGCCGGGTGACCGCCGCTTCGTCCTCCCAGTCCAGAAAGTCCAGGTCACTGATGTGGTCATCCTCGCTCCGGAGGAGCAGCTCGTACGCCGCGGAGCGGGAAAGCGGGACGAGGTGGTGCTCCTCGGCGCCGATGCCGCGCAGCAGCTCGTACGGCGAGAGCCCCTCGCTGAGGGTGAGCGTGAAGCTGGTGCCGTAGGCGTCGGCTATCCAGCGCAGTCCGTTCTCGGTACGTCCTCGCTTCATCAAGCTGCCTCTTCTGTTAAGACGCCCTGCGATCTGACCTGGATTCTCGACCATCCACATCCCCGGCTGGGGGCCCCGGTGATGGAGTGCGCGTATCGGGGTACCTGCGTCGGCATGGCACCGGAAAACGATCACGCTGAGTCCGTCCGAGCCCTGCGGCAGCTGCGCAGGATGCGCACCTTCTACGCCGGGGGGTCGGTCTTGTGGGGTGTGGTGGCCGCATCGGCGGGATGGGACGACCCTGGAAGCCGGCAGATGTGGGTATCGGTCGTCCTCCTGGTGGTCTTCGCCGCCCTGCTGTCCATGACGTCCCTGTGGCTGTGGCGTCAGCAGGCCGCCCGTTCGGGTGAGCCCGTGCACCATGCCGCTCCGCGGAGGACGGCCTGGCGTGGCCACGCCAGCGCTTGACTGGACACCGGGAAACCGCAACAGGCAGGTATGGCCCCCGCGTTCAGTCCGGAGTCCCTCGGAACGCCTGAGGAATGACGGATTCATTTCCTCCGTGGTGGGGCAAGGGCTCCAGAGAATGTCATGAGCACGACTGCACGACTGTCCTTCCCCCACAAGGAGGTCGATCATGCACGTCCGCATGCTGAGCGGCGGCCTGGCCGCTGCCTGTCTGGTGTCCTTGTCCCTGACGGGCGGCCAGGCCGCGGCTGCCGCCCGGCACACGCCGGCCGCCCCCCTGGCCCCCCGTGTCCTCACCTACGACGCCGGCGGCTCCGCGGAGTTCAGAAGCGCCGTCGACCGGGGCGCGGCGATCTGGAACGAGAGTGTCGACGCCGTCGAGCTGCGGCCGGCCGCGGCCGGGCAACGCGCGAACATACGGGTCCTGGCGGACAACGGCTGGCCGCGCGCCCTGCCCACGACCCTGGGCAACGGAACCGTCTACATCGGTCGTCAGGCCGTTGACCAGGGCTACAACACGGTGCGTATCTCCGCCCACGAGCTCGGCCACATCCTGGGTCTGCCCGACCGCAAGCCTGGACCGTGCTCGAGCCTGATGTCCGGTTCCAGCGCGGGCACCGCGTGCACGAACCCGTATCCGAACGCGGCGGAAAAGGCGGAGGTCGAGGGGAACTTCGGCGACGTACGGGCCGGGCGGGACCCGGCGGCGCGTGCCGAGGTGATCGTGGACTGACGCGTGCGGCACCACCTGGGTGCCCTCGAAACAGTCCCGGACCGAGCGGCCCGGCCGCTCGGTCCGGGACTGAGTACAAGTACTCATGTGCGCCCGGGCCCCGGCTGACAAGATCCCCGGCATGACGAGTGGCAGACGGGCGCTGACGGCCCTGCACCTCCTCCTGGTCTGGGCGATGATGGCGGCCATGGTGCCGGTGCTCGGCTTCGGGCTGGTGATGGCGGCCTGGGGCGGCGGGGAAGGGGCTACGGCGCCGGTGCTCCTGCTGGGCGTGCCGCTGACGGTGGGTCTGCTGGCCGCAACGGCCACACCGGTGCGGACCGTGGTGCCGCTGTGCGGCTCCGTGCCGCAGCGGCTCGGCTGGGCGGTGTCGGTCTTCGTCCTCGGCACGCTGGGCGTCCTGGCGGGTGTGGCCGCCTACGGTGGGGACGTCGACCTGGGCGGCGCCAGGACCCGTATCGCGCTGACGGGGGCTCCGTACGCCGTGGCCGCGGCATTCTTCGTGCCGAACCGCTGGGTGCGGCTGGGGGCGGTGACCGTGCTGGCGGCCGGGGTGGTCTACGGGGGTTTCGTCGGGCCGGCGCAGGCGGAGCAGCGTCGGCACGAAGCGGAGGTCGCGCGGTACCGGGAGCACGCGGAACTGCTGTACCTGGGCGCTGCGCCGCCCGGGATGCAACTGTCTCGTGCCGAGGCCGGCCCCGCCTCCTTCAGCGTCGACTACCGCGGTGTCCGGGAGGACGTGTTCTCCTACGTGGCGCTCACGGTGCGCTCGCCGCTCACACCGGCGCCCCGGTGTCCCGACCTCCGGGAGAAGGGCGTGACCTGCGCGGTGGACGCGCGCGGTGAGATGCGCATGATCCGCGACCTCCCCAGTGGCGATCACGCCGTCACCCTCGTCCGCCGTCACCGGAAGGCGGAGGTCGAGGTGACCAGCCAGACCCTCGGTGAACCCGGGCTGCGTCGTCTCCTGAACACCCTTCACCCGCTCTCGGACGAGGAGCTGGAGAAACTGCTGCGGGAGAAGAAGCTCTACCGCAGTTTCTGAGTCGACGAGTTCGAGTCAGGCGGGCTCAGGCCGGGCAGCCGGAGTCGGCGACAACGTAGTAGGCCGGCGCGGTCTGCTTGAGGGTGCGGATGGTGAACGTGTTCCACAGCCCCATCGCCTGACCGGAGCCCTTCGCGTAGGTGTGACCGCCGCTCTGGTAGGCACGTCCGGCGACCGTGTGGTCGTAGTTGCCGGCCGTGTGGCACGTGGGTGTGAACCCGGTCGTGGTCGCGGTCGCGGGCGAGGAGACGACGCCTGCCGCGCCCGCTGTGTCCACGGCCGCCGCGGTGTAGGTGTACGTCGTGCCCGTCGCCAGGCCGGTATCGGTGTACGAGGTCGACGTCGTCGTGCCCACCTTCGTGCCGTCGCGGTGGACGACGTAGGAGGCCGCGCCGTCGACCGCCTTCCAGCTCAAGGAGACGGTGGTGTCGGTGGTCCCGGTGACCGTCAGCCCCGTGGGTGCGGGCAGGGAGCCGGCGCCGTTGACGTCGAGCCCCCAGAAGCGGGCGGTGTGGTAGCCGGCGCAGACGGTGTCGAGGTAGTAGGTGCCCGTACTGCCGCACTGTTCGGGGCCGCTGCCCGGGTCGACGGCCAGCCCGTGCCCCATCCCGGAGACGGAGTAGACCTCGACGGCGGGCCTGCCGGAGGCGTCGTCGTAGACGCTCCGCGTGGTGCCCGCGCCGAGGCTCTCGGTCCGGGAGGGCGTCTGGCCGATGCCGAGGACGTTCGTCCACTGGTCGCGCAACTCCGTGGCGTTGGCGGGCTTGACGGTCGTGTCGGCGGTGCCCTGCCAGATCGCGACGCGCGGCCAGGAGGTCGTGCCGGCCGGAGCGGCGGAGCGCACCAGGTCCCCCCATTGGGCGGGGCTCCTGTCCGGCGGGCTGTACATACAGGTGTACGCCGCGGCCACGCTGTTCGCGCACCGCGCGGGCAGTCCGGAGGCGATGGCGCCGCCCGCGAAGACGTCCGGGTAGGCGGCGAGCATGTTCGCGGTCATGGCGCCGCCGGCGGACAGACCGGTGATGTGGACCCGCCGGGTGTCGCTGCCGTACAGGGAGACGGCTTTGTCGACCATCTGCTTGATCGACAGCGCCTCGCCCTGACCGCGCGCACTGTCGCCCGGTTCGAACCAGTTGAAGCAGGAGTTGGCGTTGTTGGCGCTGCTCGTCTGGGGGAAGACCAGGGCGAAACCGTAAGTGTCGGCGAACTTCGGCCAGCCGGAGTGCGCGTAGTAGTCACTCGCGCTCTGCGTGCAACCGTGCAGGGCGATCACGAGCGGGGCGTCGGCCGGCAGCGCTTCGGGCGCGTAGGCGTACATGGACAGGTTGCCGGGGTTGGTGCCGAAGCCGGTGACCTGGGTCAGACCCGCGGCGGATGCCGGGGGGCTCGCGGCGATCAGGCCACCGGTGAGGGCCAGAGCCCCCGCGGCGGCGGTGACCCAGCGGCGGATGCCTCCGAGGCGGCGGCGGCTTCTCGTGGAGGGGAACGGAGGGTGCGACTGTCCCATGACGAATGCCTCCTGGTGTGGGGGAGGAATGCTTCGTGTCGCCGTTGCCGGACGGGGGATCCGGTGACCGGCGTGGCGAGCATCATCGGGGTGCGCTCGCCGGCGTAGGCATGGGTGGGGCGGCCACGCTTGGCGACGAGCTGTGTGACGGCGCTACATGGCACCGTGCGTGATGGGTCGGGTAAGGCCGGAGTTCACCGGACGAGGCCTCTCCCGGCCCAGCCGACCGGGTGGTGCCGGCAGCCACCGCCAGGCGGCGGATGGTGGTCCCCGGGCCCATATCTCGCCGCGAACCGGCGTCATAGCCTCCGGCGCGTCCTTGTACGCCGTCGCGGAGGCACACCATGCGTCCCACCGTCCGTCCCCTGCCGCGCTCCTGGCGGCGAAGCGCTCCAGCGGCCCTCGCCCTGGCCGCCCTCACGCTCATCCAAGCGCCCGCCATGTCGGCACCGGCAAACCCGGGCGGCCACTGCGCACGCCTGGCCCAGGTGCGCGTACCGGGAGCCCGGCACCAGCAGGCCGCCTGCCTGGACGAGTTGACCACGGCCGGCACGATCGCCTCGGGACACACCGACCCGGCCGACTGGGCAGGGCTGACGCCGAAGAACCTGGCCGTCCCCAGCGGGGTCCCCGGCATCCAGATCGACGGCTACTTCCCCGACACGTCCACCACCAACACCAACCACGGCTGGGGGCACGACGCCCAGTTCGTCGTCCGCCTGCCCGACCGGTGGAACGGCGGTCTGGTGGTCGCGGGCACCCCGGGCAACCGCGAGCAGTACGCCAACGACCGGGCCGTCGCCGACTGGGTGCTGTCCCGCGGCTACGCCTACGCCGCCACCGACAAGGGCAACACCGGCCTCGCCTTCTACCGGGACGGCACGACGCCGGGAGACGCCGTCGCCGAGTGGAACGACCGGCTCACCCAGCTCACCCGAGCCGCCCGGGCGACGGTCGCCCGGCGCTACGACCGTCCTCCGTCACACACGCTGGTGACCGGCGTGTCCAACGGCGGATACCTGGTGCGCTGGCAGCTCGAGAACCACCCCGAGCTCTACGACGGGGGAGTCGACTGGGAGGGCACCCTGTGGCGCTCCGACGGCCCCACCCTGCTGGACTTCCTGCCCGAGGCGCTGCGCACCTACCCCGTGTACGCAGCCGGGGGCGTGGGAGCCGGCAAGGCGCGCCAAGCCCTGCACGCCGCCGGATTCCCGGCCGGGTCCGAGTTTCTCTGGGAGTACCACCACAAGGTCTACTGGGATCTGACCCAGCGCGTCTACCGCGAGGAACTGGACCCCGGCTTCGACGGGCCGACCGAGGCGGGCACGCCGTTCTGCGCGACGGGCACGCCGGCCTGTGACGCCGACTACGACTACGCGTCCCGTCCCGCCGAGGTCAGAAGGGCCGTGAAGAAGATCGGACTGACCGGGCGGATCGGCAAGCCGCTGATCACCCTGCACGGCACCGTGGACGTGCTGCTGCCGATCAGCCAGGACTCCGACGTCTACGCCCGGATGGTGCGCCGGACCGGCCGCGGCCCCCTGCACCGCTACTACCGCATCGAGGGCGGCACCCACACCGACGCCCTGGCCGACACGTACCCGGACCGGCTCCGTCCGCTGACGCCGTGCCACCGCACGGCCTTCACGGCATTGGAGGCCTGGCTCGAGTCCGGCCAACGGCCGCCCGCCTCCCGCACGGTCGCCCTGCCCGCCGGGACGAACCCCGTGACCCTCGCGAACAGCTGCTCTCTGTAGGCGGGGGGGGCAGCGGCGGAGCGGCGATCAGGAGACCGTGGCGGCCGGAGGTGTCCATCGGTGGCTTCGGGGTGCCGTGCTGGAGATGCCGTAGTCCTTCCTGAGCTGCTCGGGGATGGCGTAGTGCATGACGCGTCCCCGGGTCAGGGAGGACAGCTCCAGGACGGTGGTGAGGTGGCCGAGGCGATCCAGGGCCCAGGCACCGAACGGGGAGCGGTCTTCGATGGTTTCGAGAATGCCGAGGAGGTGGGGTACGGCCTTGACGGCGGTGTCCCACCGGGTCTGCGGCACGTCGAGCCAGTCGGCGCAGGTGTCGCCGACGAGGTGGCGGATGAGAGCGGAGACGATCGGGTCGAAGAAGGTACCGGGCACCACGTCCTCGTAGAGGTCGATGAGCTGCCGGGTCAGGTGCGCGCCCTCCTCGGAGGGCCCCATGTGCCGGATCATGTACAGGTCGAGGAAGGTACGGGCCTCTTCCAGGGTCTCGGGGACGGCGTCCTGGTCGACGCCGAGCATGGCACCGACCACCCGCCAGGCGTAGTAGTAGGCCTCGGCGCCTTCCTGCGACATGTGGATGCCGAGGCGGTGCAGGCTGTCCAGGACGAGCAGGGAGAAGAACATCTGCCCGCCGATCATGTCCTCCTGGCAGATCGGCGTGCCCAGCGCGGTGGTGTCCCACCGGTTCTCCCGCTCGAGGTGGTGGCGGATGGAGGCGTGCAGGAGGCGCACCTTCTGGACGGCGGGGATGAAGCGGCTGCCGGCCTCGAAGGCGTCGGGCTGCATCAGGTAGACGGTGAACTGACCCGTCTCCGCCATCCGTTTGGACGGGTACTCCAGCCCGTGGGTGGCCGACAACAGCTTCGCCACATGCGGGACGACGTAGCAGGCGGGCATGGAGGCGAACGACAGCGCGGTGGAGATGTGCACGTTGTTGTCGATGAAGAACAGCCGCGCCTTCTCCATCTCCGCCCAGTCGACCCAGGAGGGCGGAACAGCCGTGGCCTCCAGGTACTCGCGGGCGACGTCGGGCAGCCCGTCCGGCAGGGGAGCGCCGGCGGTGGAGACGTAGCGCATCAGGGTGTTGAACGTGCCCACCTGGCCGCGCTCGAAGAGGGCGGCGACGGTGGCGTCGGCGAGCTCGTCACCAGCGTGCCGCAGGGCGTCCATCGACGACTCGGTGTAAATCACGGCGGGGCTCCTTGTCTTGACGGACCATGGACGGCCGGCGGGCGGGCCGGCGGCCGGACACGGCGCGGGTCCGCAGCCACTCGGGGGTGCGAAGGCTCAGAACGGGCGGTTCGCCGCGGACTGCGCCAGTGCGGTCAGGGCGCTGGTGGCAGGTGCCGGTGCGTCCAGCTCGTGCAGGGCACCGAGCGCCTGCTCCACGCGTGCGCTGATCATGCCCTCGATGCGGTCGGGTGCCTTCAGCCCGCGCATCACCTCGCGCACCGAGTTCAGCTCCTGCGCGTCCAGGCGGCGCCGGCCGAGCAGGGCGCGCAGCCGTTCGCGGTCGGCGTCGTCAGCGAGGCGCCAGGTCTCCGCCAGCAGGGCCGTGGGCCGGTTGCCGCACACGTCGTCGGCGTTGGCCTTGCCGGTGCGTTCCGGATCTCCGAACAGGCCGAGCAGGTCGTCGCGCAGCTGGAAGGCCTCGCCCAGCGGCAGCCCGTACGCGGAGTAGCCCTCGCGCAGCCGCCCGTCGGCGCCCGCCAGGGCGCCGCCGATCAACAAGGGCTGCTCGACGGTGTACTTGGCGGTCTTGTAGCGGACCACCTTCAGCGACGCTGTCGTGTCCGGACCGGCTCCGGTGCTCAGAATGTCCAGGCACTCCCCGGCGACGAGCTCGCGGGCCATCACCGACCACAACGGGCGAGCCCGGGACAGGTATGCGGCCGGCAGACCACTGGTGGTGAACAACTGCCCGGCCAGCGCCATCAGCAGGTCGCCCACCAGCATCGCCAACGACCTCGCGGCGGCGTCGGCGCGCGGACGCCGCCGTACGGCACCACGCAGGGCGACGTGGACCGTGGCCCGCCCGTGCCGCAAGGAGCTCTCGTCGATGAGGTCGTCGTGCACGACCGCGGCGGCGTGCACCAGTTCCATCGAGGCCGCCGCCCGCACCAGCGCGTCGCTGTCCGGCTGCCCTACCGCGCGCCAGCCCCAGTAGCAGAACGCGGCCCGCAGCCGCTTACCGTCCGCGACGGCCATCTCCAGCTGCTCGGCCACCGGGCCCAGGAGCGGATCGATCGCCGCGAACTGGTCGGCCTCCTGCGCGACGAACCGGTGCAGCACCTCGTCGACGCGGGTCTTGAACGCGGCCGGCTCCCACCGGTCAGACCCCATCGGTGGCCTTCCGGTCCAGGGCGTGCCGGGCGAGGATCTCCAGATGGGCCGGGGGCACGGCCGCGTACCGGTCCAGCACCAAGCGCCCACGCGCCATCAGCTCGCTCTCGGCCTCCGCCGCCAGCTCCGCGGTGTCCGAGCGACGCAACAGCCCCCGCACCGACCCCACGGCAGAACCCAGCGTGCTCACCGCCAGATCGGCGAGCCCCGCCACCAGCAACACCGCCTGCTGGTCCAACCCGTCCCGACGTCCCGCTTCTCGCGTCATGCTCCCCCACCCACACACATCCGGGCGGCGCCGGTCACGCGCCGTCCTTCCGAGCATCGGGGCGAACCGGGCACGAGAGCGCGACAACTCACCATCGAGTGATCACGTCGCACGACTGTGCGGATCGCTGTTGCTGTGGCCCCAAGCCGCGAACTCCGTCTTCGACGCCCCGGCCACCTGGGGCAGTGACAGTCAAGACCCGTGGTGCGGTGCGGTTATCGCCTGATGCTCCGGTGCCATCGAATCTCGCCTTCGTGCCACTGGTCGGTGGGCGTGAGCCCGGCGGCGGTGGCGACGGCGGCGGATGCCTGATGGTCGGGGTGGATGTGGGCGATGACGCTCCGCACCGGCTGCCGGCTGAGCCAGCCGACGAGTCCTCGGGCGGCTTCGGTGGCGATGCCTCTTCCCTGCCACGGAGTTCCCGTCACCCAGGCGATCTCGGCGAGAGAGCTGTGGCCGGAGTGTCTGATCGTCGCCTGGACCGTGCCCGTCAGACAGGCCTCATCACGGAGGCGGATCACCCAGTTCAGCCAGGAGACGGCCGGATCGGGAGAGCCCGCGGTCATGCGCTGGTAGCGCGAGCGCAGAGCTTGGGGGGTGTCCGGGGCGCCGCCGATGAAGGCGTGCAGCGCCGGATCGGACAGCACCCCAGCCATCTCCTCGGCGTGCTCGACGCGAAGCGGCAGCAGGTCCAGTCGCCGAGTGCTGATGGCCTGGGCCGCGATCGTGCTCACGCCACGACCGCCTCGGGGAGTTCGGCGAGGTGGGGCGCATTCATGGCCCGCCACCGCTGGATGGGGTTCGTGGCGCGCAATGGAATCCAATGCTCGGTGGGGAAGTCGCGAGGACCAGAAGGGGCCCGTCCATCTGACGTGCTTCCGCATTCCCCGGGTCGCCAGGGGCACGAGGTGGGGGTACAGCGTACAAACCGCCTGACCCGACTCGGGAGTCGTGCGATCAAGGACGTTCGGGGCTCGGCCCCGGCACCCCGGCCCTCTCTCGGAGGGCCGGGGTGAAACCCGGTCGACCGGGACGCACCGTGGAGGGATCATGGGCGAGTGACGTCGACCGAAGCAGCAGCAATCGCTCTACAGGACCATGCCGCCCTCTGGAGCGTGGGAGAGATCCGCGCGAGCGATGTCGTCCATGCCGCCTGTGATGCGCTCGTCGCCGGACTCGACACCCCCGGCCTTCGCGTTCTCGCCGCCTGCACGCGCGCCGAAGCGGACTACGACGTCCACGAGTTGCTCCCGGTAGCACTCGACGAACTGGGCCTCACCTTCTACCCGGCCACCGGCGATGCCGGCCGAGAAGACGCCGCCCGAGCGCTCGCACGCCGCATGCTCGCCGGCGAGCTGACACCCCGGGAGCTCACCTTCCGTATTCACCAGCGCTTCGGACATGAACTGCCCCTCACTGAGCGGCTCGCCGAACTCGATGACGAGTACGACGTCCTCGAATACGACAACGCGACTGTGGACCAGGTCGATGCCGAGGTCACGGCCGAAGCCCGCCGCCTCGCAGCCCACCCCCACGTTCCAGCCGCCCTAAGGGGGCAGATCGCCGACACTTGGTAAGTTCACCGCTTGTAGGGTCAGGGCAGCGCAGCGCTCAGGGGAGAGGGGCCAGGCGACGATGCAGGCGTCGGAAGTCCCGCGTGCCGTGGCCGCGGCCATGTCGACCGCCTCGTCACTTGGCCTGACAGCCGACGACGCGATGGTTCTGCATGACTCGAACAAGCTCACTCTGCGGCTGCTGCCTTGTGACGTCCTGGCCCGGGTGGCACCCGTAGCGGATCAGGTCGCGCGGTTCGAAGTGGAGCTTGCTCAGCGGCTCGCCGAATCCGGGTGCCCTGTGGCTGCTCTCGATCCCCGAGTGGAGCCACGCGTCCATGAGCGTGACGGCTTCGTGGTCACGCTGTGGACCTACTACGAACCCGTGACATCTCGCGAGGCCTCACCAGCCGACTACGCCCATGCACTCGAGCTGCTGCACGCCGGCATGCGCAAGCTCGACGTCCCGACACCGCACTTCACGGATCGAGTCGAGCAGGCTCAACAACTCGTGGCGAACCACGACCGCACTCCGGCGCTCGCCGACGCGGACCGGGAGCTGCTCGGCGGCACGTTGGGGAGCCTGAGACGAGTGATCGGCGAGCGCGGCGGCGCCGAGCAGCTGCTGCACGGCGAGCCGCACCCGGGCAACGTGCTCACCACCGAGAACGGGCTGCTGTTCATAGACCTTGAGACGTGTTGCCGTGGGCCCGTCGAATTCGACCTCGCCCATGCGCCCGAGGAAGTCAGCGAGCACTATCCGGGAGTCGATCAGGACGTGCTGCGCGAGTGCCGGCTCCTCGTGCTGGCGATGATCACGACGTGGCGCTGGGATCGAGACGACCAGTTCCCGAACGGGCGCCGGCTGGGCACGGAGTGGCTCGGCCGGATCAGAGCGGCAGTCGATCGCAACGGCCTGGAGTGATCCCCCAACGGGCATGAATCCTCATCGCACGGTGTTCGGGGCATCGCCGGCCGTCGTGGTGCTCGCCCTGGCACCCAGTGCGATCACCGGAGGCGACGACGCCTCTGTGACGCCGTCGTCACCGTCCCCCCTGCCGACACGCCGGCCACACCGACCGCGGCCGCACCGTCCGGCGACACTCCGGCCGCCACGGGCGCGGGCCGTACGCTCATCGCCACCGCAGCCGCTCTGCTGGGCGCCGTCGTCCTCGTGGTCCACCGCCGCAGGCGTACCCACTGAACGGCTACCCCCAGGAGTCGCGGCCCTGCTCCTGCTGCTCACCGGCCGTCGGCGACATGCCCATTCCACCGGATGCCGGACCACCCCGTGTGAGCGGGCGGGCAACGTGGGACCGATGCTGCATGCGCAACGTGATCACCGGTGACGACGGGCCGTGGTCCTGGGCGACCGGAGACGGAGTGGAGGGGTGCGGCACAGACACCGTGCGGCACCCCCGCACGGTGTCCCGCGCCCTCGGTGACGCGAACTGCCCGGCGCTGGACGCGGAGAGGCGATGCCCGTGACTGCCGACACGGCCACGGCGCGCCCCGGACCACCGCGTGCACTCGCGCTGCTCGCCGCCGCCCACGGCGGGCCCGCTCTGGCCGTCACCGCCGTCACGGGCCTGCTGACGCTCCGCGGCGGCCTGCGCCCGCCGGCCGCCGCCGCCGTCACCGCGGCGGTGTTCGCCGGCCAGCTCACGATCGGCTGGGGCAACGACCTGCTCGACCTCGCGCGCGATCGCGCCGTGGGCCGCACCGACAAGCCGTTGGCCGTCGGTACCCTCCCGGTCGGCTGGGTGGCACGCGCCCTCGTCGTGGCCGCTCTCGCCTCCCTCGTGCTGTCCGCGCTCGCCGGCTGGCGCAGCGCCCTGGTCAACGTCGTCCTCGCCACCGGCGCGGGCCACGCCTACAACGTCGGGCTCAAGGCGACCCCCTGGTCATGGGTGCCGTACACGTGCGGCTTCGGGATGCTGCCCTCGGTCGTCACCCTCGCTGCCTCGCCCCCTCACTGGGCGCCCTGGTGGATGACCGCCGCCGGCGCCGCGCTCGGCGTCGGAGCGCATCTGCTCAACGTGCTGCCCGACCTCGCCGACGACGAAGCCACCGGAGTCCGCGGCCTGCCGCACCGGATCGGTGAACGTCCCTCGCGCGCCCTGGCCGCCGCTCTGCTCACCGCCGCCTCGGCGCTCGCCGTGGCCGGTCCCGCCGGGTCCCCTCCGGCGTGGGCCTGGACGGCCCTGGCACTGGTCACCGTCCTCGCGGTGCTCACCTGGTTCGGCCGCGGGCGCGCTCCCTTCCGTGCCGCGGTGACCATCGCCCTGCTCGACGTCGTGCTGCTGACGGTCGCCTGATGGCACCGGCAGACACCGCTCCGGGCGGCGCCGGCCCGTCTCGCGCCACGACCGCCACGACCGCCCCGGCAGTCCCGCCCCAAGTCCCGCGCTCACCGTCACGGTCGACCTCGCGCTCGGCCTCGGCCGGGTGCTCCCCGTGCCCCACCGCCCCGTCCCAGGAGCCAGCATGACCATGCGCGTCCTCAGCGTCCGCGGCACCCTGCCCGAGCACCGCCACCGACAGGAGGAGATCACCGAGTCCTTCACCACCACGCTGGTCGGGAAAACGGTCGATCGCCGTGTCGTCGAGCGGCTCCACCGCAACGTGTGCGTCGAGACCCGGCACACCGTGCTGCCGCTGGAGGAGTACGGCCGGATCGAGGACTTCGGCCAGTCGAACGACGTCTTCATCCGGGCCGGCGTCGAACTCGGCGGCCGCGCGGTCGTCGACGCGCTCAAGAGCGTCGGCCTCACACCGGCCGATGTCGACTACATCGTCTCCTGCACGGTGACCGGCCTGGCCGTGCCCTCCCTGGAGGCCCGGGTCGCGGCGGAGATCGGACTGCGCCCCGACGTGGTGCGCCTGCCCCTCGTCGGCCTCGGCTGCGTCGCCGGCGCGGCCGGCATCGCCCGCCTGAACGACCTGCTGCGCGGCCGCCCCGACGCCGTGGCGGTGCTGATGTCTGTCGAGTTGTGTTCGCTCACGCTCCAGCGCGACGACACCTCGGTCGCCAACGCCGTGGCGAGCGGCCTGTTCGGCGACGGTGCTGCCGCCGTGGTGGCCGTCGGGGGCGAGCACCCCCTCGCACAGAACGACGACCCCGCCGCTCCTGTAGTGCTGGCCTCACGCAGCCGCCTCTACCCCGACTCCGAACGCATGATGGGCTGGGACGTCGGCTCCGGCGGCTTCAGAGTCGTTCTCGACTCCGCGGTCCCCGACCTGGTGCGCCGGTACGTCGGCGACGACGTCCGCGGCTTCCTCGCCGATCACGGACTGACCAGCCGCGACCTCGACTGGTACGTCGCGCACCCCGGCGGCCCCAAGGTCCTCGAGGCGTTGCAGGACGCCCTCGGCGTCGAGCGGGAAGCGCTGGGCGTGACCTGGGACTCGCTGCGCCGGATCGGCAATCTGTCCTCCGCCTCGGTGCTGCATGTCCTGGCGGACACGCTCGCCGACCACCCGCCCCCGCCCGGCTCCTACGGGCTCATGCTCGCCATGGGCCCGGGATTCTGCTCCGAACTCGTACTCCTCCGCGCCCCGGGTGGTGGTGGACAGTGAGCAGCGAAGCCTGGTTCACCGTGCTGGTGCTGGCCGTGGGACTGGAGCGGATCGCCGAGCTGGCCGTCTCCCACCGCAACGCCGCCTGGAGCCTCGCGCGGGGCGGCGTGGAGTCCGGGCGGGGGCACTACCCGTTCATGGTGGTGCTGCACACCGGCCTCCTCGTCGGCGCGCTCGCGGAGGTGTGGCTGCGCCGCCCGGACGTCGTACCGGTCCTGGCCTGGTCGATGCTCGCCCTCGTCGTGCTCGCGCAAGGGCTGCGCTGGTGGTGCATCGCCACGCTGGGCCGGCAGTGGAACACCCGGGTGATCGTCGTACCCGGCGCCGCGCGAGTGACCGGCGGACCCTACCGCTGGATCCCGCACCCGAACTACGTCGCCGTCGTCATCGAGGGGCTCGCGCTTCCCCTCGTGCAGGCGGCCTGGATCACGGCGGTCGTCTTCACCGCGCTCAACGGGCTCCTGCTCGCCACCCGCGTCCGCGCCGAGGCCGCTGCCCTGACACGGCTGGCCTGAGGAGGCACGCATGGATCTGCTCGTCGTCGGCGGGGGACCCGCGGGCCTGGCCACGGCCCTGCACGCGGCCCGCGCGGGGCTCGACGTCACCGTCTGGGAGCAGCGCGCCGGCGTCGTCGACAAGGCGTGCGGCGAGGGCCTGATGCCGGGCGCCGTCGCAGCGTTGGCCGCACTGGGCGTGCACCCGCCGGGGCACTCCCTGCGGGGCATTCGCTACGTCGCCGGGCCCCGCCGCGTCGACGCGGACTTCAGGGCGGGCCCGGGGCGCGGGGTGCGTCGTACGACATTGCACGCGCTGTTGCGCGAGGCGGTGCTGGCAGCGGGCGTACGCGTCGACCAGCGCACCGCGCGTCACGTCAAGCAGGACCGGGACGGGGTGGTGGTCGACGGCACCCGCGCCGGCCACCTCGTAGCGGCCGACGGCCTGCACTCGCCGATCCGCCGCGCCCTCGGGCTGAACCGACCGCGCCGGTCCCCCCTGCGGCACGGGCTGCGGCGCCACTACACGCTCGCCCCCTGGAGCGACCACGTCGAGGTGCACTGGGCCCGCGAGGCGGAGGCCTACGTGACGCCGGTGGCCGACGACCTCGTGGGCGTCGCGGTGCTCACCACCGCCCGCCGGTCGTTCGACGACCACCTCGCCGCCTTCCCCGAGCTGCGGGAGCGGCTGGCCGGGGCCGGCCTCGCCGGACCGGTACGGGGAGCAGGCCCGCTCCGTCAGGTCGCGAGCGCGCGCACGGCCGGCCGGGTACTGCTCGTGGGCGACGCCGCCGGTTACGTCGATGCCCTGACCGGTGAGGGCATCGCGCTGGCGCTCGCGCAGGCGCCCGCCGCGGTGCGGGCCATCATCAGCGGTGACCCGGCGGCCTACGAGGGGGAGTGGCGGCGGCTCACCCGGCGCTACCGCTGGCTGACGCACGCGCTCCTCGGCGCGACGCGCAAGCCCCCGGCCCGCGCAGCGCTGCTGCCCGTCGCACAACGGCTGCCGTGGCTGTTCTCCGCGACCGTCGCCATGCTGGCGCGTCCGGCGGACGAGCGGGCCACGGCACGGCACCTCGACTCACCGCAGCGAGAATGGCACCGTAAAGCGCCATGAAGGGGACTGAATCGGGGCAATCAGTAAGATCGGTGCGCTGGAGGCTCGTGCTGGCCAGCACCACCATGCTCTTCGTCGAGCTGGCGCTGATCAGATGGGCGGGCGCCAACGTCGTCCACCTGAGTTACTTCTCGAACTTCATCCTGCTGGGATCGTTCCTCGGCATCGGCGTCGGGTTCCTGATCCCCGCCGAGCGCGGACAGTGGCTCAAGCGCTGGACACCCGTTCCGCTCGCGCTGCTGGTCATTCTGGTGCGCGAGTACCCGGTGCAGGTGCGCCAGAGCAGCAGCGAGGTCCTGTACTTCACCGCCGTGAAGACCACCGGCCTTCCCGAGTGGGTGACGCTGCCGGCCATCTTCCTGCTGACCGCGGTGATCATGGCGGGGATCGGAAAGATCACCGCGGATCTCTTCCGCCAGCTCCCCTCGCTCGACGCCTACCGCTACGACCTGATCGGCAGCATCACCGGCTCGCTGTCCTTCGCCGTGCTGTCCTGGCTGCGCGCTCCCTCGGTCGTCTGGGGCGTACTCGCCACCGCGGCCCTGCTGGTCCTCGGCGGACGGCGCAACTCCCTGCGGTACGGCATTCCCCTCACGGCGATGGTCGCCGCGCTCTTCCTGGAGACGACGACGAGCGGCATCTCCTGGTCGCCCTACTACAAGATCGAACTCAAACCCTCGCCGACCACCACCCGGACCTGGTACATCTCGGCCAACGGCGTCCCCCACCAGAGCACCGCCCCGCAAGCCGTGCTGATGCGGGAGGACTCGCCCTACCGCCAGGCGTACGACCAGACGCCCCGCAACCCCCACAAGCGCGTGCTGATCATCGGCGCCGGCAACGGCAACGACGTCGCGGTCGCACTCGCCTACGGAGCGGAGCACGTGGACGCGGTCGAGATCGATCCCCGGCTCCAGGAGATCGGCTCACAACTGCACCCCGCGAGGCCTTACGACGACCCGAGGGTGCGCGCGCACATCGACGACGGGCGCGCCTTCCTGGAGCGGACGAAGACCAAGTACGACCTGATCGTCCTGGCCCTGCCGGACTCGCTGACGCTGGTCGCCGGTGCGAGCAACCTGCGCCTGGAGAGCTACCTGTTCACCCGGCAGGCCTTCGAGGCCGCACGCGACCACCTGGCGCCGAACGGCGCGTTCGCCATGTACAACTACTACCGCGAGAGCTGGCTGGTGGACCGCTTCGCGGGGAGCCTCGACGACGTCTACGGTCACGCCCCCTGCATGACGACGTTCAAGAGGAACGCGGCCGTGCTGGTGGCCGGGATGACGCCCGCCGACCAGTCCTGCGCGCAGACCTGGCGGCCCAGCGGCGCGGTCCCGGCGGCCGCGAGCGACGACCATCCCTTCCCGTACCTGCTGCACCGGAGCATCCCCACGCTCTACCTGGGCGCCCTGGGCACGATCCTGCTGGTGACGCTCCTGTCGGTGCGCCTGACCGGGGTCCGCATCCGCGGCACGCTCCGCTACACCGACATGTTCCTGCTGGGTGCGGCCTTCATGCTGCTCGAAACGAAGAACGTGATCGGCTTCGCCCTCTACTTCGGCACGACCTGGCTGGTCAACGCACTCGTCTTCTTCGGAGTCCTGGTCGCCGTCCTCGCGGCGGTGGAGGTCCGGCGCAGGCTGCGGAGGGTCAACCAACTGCTGCTGCAACTGCTGCTCTTCGGCTCCCTCGCGGTGGTCTGGCTCGTCCCCGCGGGCGCGGTGCTGTCCCTGCCCTTCGCCGCCCGGCTCGCCGCCGCCATCGCCCTGGCCTTCACCCCGATCTTCTGCGCCAACCTCATCTTCTCGGACCGCCTCGCCCTCGCCCCGGACCCGACCTCGGCGTTCGGCGCGAACCTGCTGGGCGCGATGACCGGGGGCGCGATCGAGTACCTCGCCCTGGTGACGGGCTATCAGGCACTGCTCCTGGTCGTCGCAGCCCTGTACCTCGGGGCGTTCGCCGCCATGCGCTCCGCGGGGCGCGCGGCGGTGACCTGACAAGGAGCGGCCCTCAGCCCACGCACCGGCATGTGCCCCGACGACGCCCCACCACGGTCACCGTCACACCGCCGCCTGACCGTCGACGGCAACACCCAGCCGCTCTGCCACGGTCGTGAGTACCACTCCCAGCGGGAGCGCAACCCGGGTGACGGCGTGCCGGTCGCCCCTGGTCGGCTCCAGATTGACGATCAGCACCGGCTTCCCGGCCTCGGCCGCCTGGCGGACGAAGCGGAGCCCGGACATCACCGTCAGTGAGGAGCCGAGGACCAGCAGCGACGCCGACTCACGGACCAGCTCGCGGCAGTGCTCGACCCGGCGTGGCGGAACGGCCTCGCCGAAGAACACCACGTCCGGTTTGAGGATGCCGCCGCAGCTCGTGCAGGGCACCACGCGGAAGTCTCCGACCTGTGCGTCGGTGAGGTCGGCGTCACCGTCCGGGTTGATTCCGGCGGCCACGGGATCGAAGCCCGGATTGGCCTCCTCCAGCCGCCGGGCGAGTTCGCCGCGCGGGCTGAAGGCGCCGCAGGCGAGGCAGACGACCCGGGCCAGGCTCCCGTGGAGTTCCACCACGTCCTCGCTGCCGGCGGCCTGGTGCAGGCCGTCGACGTTCTGGGTGATGACCCCCGACAGCAGGTCGTGCCGCCCGAAGGCGGCCACCGCCCGGTGCCCGGCGTTGGGGCGGGCGCGGCCGAAGGTGCGCCAGCCGAGATGGCTGCGCGCCCAGTACCGGCGCCGGGCCTGGGCACTGCCGGTGAAGTCCTGGTAGGTCATCGGTGTGTGCCGGCTGAGGCTCCCGCCCTCGCCGCGGTAGTCGGGAATGCCCGACTCCGTGGAGATGCCCGCTCCGCTGAGCACCAGCACACCGCCGGTGCTCAGCGCGTCGGCGACCGGCTCCGGATCCGCGGTACCAGGCGGCAGGTCCTCGGGAGGCGTCCAGCTCAAGGTGGGGCGCATGCGCATGCCGTCAGGGTACGGAACAGCGGCACTGGCCCGGTCGTGTCCCTTCATGTCGGCCGGCCGGTGCTGAAAGCCTCTGAACGGGACACACGGTCAGGCAGCGGCGTGCAGCTGTCGCGCGCCGCCCGGCGAGAGGGACGAGGTGGGCGATGCGAGCGTTGACTGTGCGGCCCGGCGCCAAGGACTCCCTGGAGGTGACGGATGTGCCCGACCCCGCCCCGGCTGCGGGGGAGCTGTTGGTGGAGGGCCTGGCGGTGGGGGTGTGCGGAACGGACAGGGAGATCGCCCGCGGTGAGTACGGCTGGGCCCCACCGGGCCGTGAGCGGCTGGTCCTGGGGCATGAGTCCCTCGGCCGGGTGCGGCAGGCGCCGCCCGCCGGCGGCTTCTCGGCCGGTGACCTGGTCGCCGGGGTGGTGCGCCGCCCGGACCCCGAGCCGTGCGGGGCCTGCGCACGCGGTGAGTTCGACATGTGCCGCAACGGCCGCTACACCGAACGCGGCATCAAGGAGATCGACGGTTACGGCGCGCAGACGTGGTGCGTGGAGGCCGACTACGCGGTGAAGCTGGAGCCGCGTCTGGACCGCGCCGGTGTGCTCATGGAGCCGGCCACCGTGGTGGCGAAGGCATGGGAGCAGGTGGAGCGTGTCGGTGCCCGTTCGTGGTTCGAGCCTCAGCGCGTCCTGGTGACCGGTGCGGGGCCCATCGGTCTGCTGGCCGCCCTCCTGGGCACACAGCGCGGACTGGACGTGCATGTGCTCGACCGGGTGACCGAGGGGCCGAAGCCCACCCTGGTGCGGGATCTGGGCGCCGCCTACCACGCGAAGGACATCGAGCACGTCATCTCCGCCGTGTGCCCGGACATCGTCCTCGAAGCGACCGGCGCGAACGAGGCCGTGTTCGCCTCGCTGACCGGCACCGCGCCCTACGGAGTGGTGTGCCTGACCGGTGTGTCGCCCGTCGGCCGCAGGATGACCGTGGACGCGGGTGCCATCAACAGGGAGATGGTGCTGCAGAACGACGCGGTGGTGGGCTCGGTCAACGCCAACCTGCGTCACTACCGTCAGGCTGCCGACGCGCTGGCCGCGGCCGACCTGTCGTGGCTCGAGCGCGTGATCACCCGGCGGGTGCCGCTGGAGCGCGCGACGGAGGCGTTCACGCCGCGACCGGACGACGTCAAGGTAGTCATCGAGCTCTGAAGGCATTCATCGAGCTCCAGGCGACAGGACGCGAAGGGAAGGTTCTGGATGTCTCACCACACTGCTCGCTTGGTGGTGGTCATGGGCGTGTCCGGCTCGGGGAAGACCACTGTGGGCCGGTTGCTGGCACAGCGTCTCGGTGTTCCTTACGCCGAGGGGGACGACTTCCACCCCGCATCCAACGTGGCGAAGATGCGGGCCGGTCACCCCCTGGATGACGAGGACCGCCGCCCCTGGCTGGACGAGATCGCACGATGGCTGACCGGTCACGCGGACAGCGGAGGCGTGGTGGCATGCTCGGCGCTGAAGCGGCGCTACCGTGACCGGCTGGCCTCCGCCGCGCCGCACGTCTTCTTCCTCCACCTCGACGGCTCGCCCGAACTGATCGCCGCACGCATCACCGCCAGGCGGGGTCACTTCATGCCACCCGAGCTGCTCCGCACCCAGTTCGCCGACCTCGAACCGATGGGCGAGGACGAAGCGGGCGCGGCCGTCCCGATCGACGGCACACCGGAGCAGACCGCTGCCCTCGCGCATGCCGCCGTCACCTCCCCCTGAGCCGTCCTGGCCCTACTGTTCTTTCCTGAACGGCAGTTGGCAGGCAATCGCCTCTTCTGTGATCACGTGTACAGATCGCAGTCTCCTGCGCGCAAAGTTCTCCCCGCACGATCGACATGTCCTCGACCTCGACCAAGGAAGTGCTTGTGAGAACCCACCGCATTCCGTGCAGAACCGCCGCCCTCGCCCTGGGCGCCGCCGTCCTCGCCCTCCTGATCCCCGCCCAGGCCGGGGCCGACGGCGGCCTGCCGACGGTCGCGCCCGTCAGCGAGACCCCCGCCCTCTACGACGACGAGGCGGGCGGCAACTCCGACGCGGACGATCCGGCGATCTGGCGCAATGCGGCCGACCCCGACCGCAGCCTCGTCATCGCGACCGCCAAGGAGGGCGGCCTGCGGGTGTACGACCTGGACGCCCGCTTGGTGCAGTCGGTGCCCGCGCCCCGCCCGCCGGCCGAGGACGACGCCCCGGGCCGGTACAACAACGTCGACCTCGTCACCGGTCTGCGCACCTCCACCGGCCGGGCCGACGTGGCCGTGGTCAGCGACCGCGGCAACGACCGGTTGCGGATCTACCGCATCGACCCGTCGAAGCCCGGCGGCCCGCTGACCGACATCACCGACCCGGCCACCGCGCCGGTCTTCTCCACCGACCAGGCCGAGATCAACGAACAGCGCACCGCTTACGGCCTCGCCACCTGGCGGGACAAGTCCACCGGGCGTACCTACGCCCTGGTCAGCCGGCGGGAGCGGACCCGCCTCGCGCTGGTCGAACTGAAGCCGACCGCGAGCGGAACGGTCACTTACCAGAACGTCCGCACACTCGACCTGCCCGCCTCCTTCCGCCTCCCCGACGGCACCACCTGGTCCCCGTGCGCGGAGCCCGGCGAACTCCCGCAAGTCGAGGGCATGGTGGTGGACCCCGCCACCGGCACGCTCTACGCCGGCCAGGAGGACATCGGCATCTGGCGGATCCGCGCCGACCTCACCGGCAAGCCGGTCCTGGTGGACAAGGTCCGCGAGTTCGGCGTCCCCGGCGTCTACGACGAGGAGACCGAGGAGTGCGCGGCGGGCGCCGACCCCGGCTACGGCGGTGACCGGCTGTCCGCCGATGTCGAGGGTCTGACCCTGTACCAGGAGTCCGACGGGGACGGCTACCTGCTCGCCTCCAGCCAGGGCGACGACACCTTCGCCGTGTACGACCGCGAGGTGAGCGAGGACAACGAGTACCAAGGCGGCTTCCGCGTCGGCGCGGCCTCGACGACCCTGGACGGGGCGCAGGAGTGCGACGGCGCCGCCGTCCTGAACTCCCCGCTCGGCAGCCGCTATCCGAACGGCCTGCTGGTCGTCCAGGACGGTCACGAGACCCCCGAGGTCCCCGACGGCGAGGGCGGCACGCGCACCGCGACCGGCTTCAAGTTCGTCGACCTGGGCGACGTGGTGGACGCCGCAGACCTGTGAGCGGCGCACCTGCCCGGCGCCCGGCCGCTTGAACAGGACGGCCCCGCTGTTACGACACCGCGACCCTCGGCCACCCGGGCGCCACCGCGCGACTCACGGCTTGCGGAACTGCTCCACCAGCGCGGCGTATCCGCCGGCGCCGTGACCGGCGGCCGCCGCGCGCTCGGCCAGTGCCTTGACGAGCTTCGGCAGTTCGGCGTTGACGCCGAGCGACTCGCTCTCCTCGACCACGTGCGCCATCGCCGCCAGGTGGGTGTCGATCGTGCCGTCGTCGGCCGGGTAGGTGCCGTGGTCGGCCTGCCGCGCGTAGCCCGGCAGCCAGCCGGCCACCGTGTCGACAGCCGTCTGCGCGAGGGGGAGGTACGCCGTGGCGGACACACCGGCCGTGCCGAGGATCGCGGCGCCGTTGAGGAAACCGTCGAGCATCCCCCACATGAGGACGAGCGTCGCCATCTCGTGCGTGGCCGAGAGCCCGGGGTCGTCGCCGAGGTGGAGGCCCGTGCCGAGACTGGCCAGCGTGGACTCGTGCGCCTCGTACAGCGGTCGGGGCCCGCTGTAGGCGAGCACGGCGTCGGTCGTGCCGACGGCCTCCGGGACGGCCATGATCCCGCCGTCGAGGTAGTCGCCGCCACGGCGCGCCACCTCCTCGGCGAGCGCTCGCGCACGCGAGGGCGTGCCCGAGGTCAGGTTCACCACGACCCGGCCGTCGAGCGGCCCGTCGAGGACGTCCGCCACGGCGTCGTAGTCCGAGACGCAGACCACCACGAGCGGGGCGGCCGCAAGCGCGGCCGCCGGAGACTCGGCGAGCGTCGCGCCGCGAGCCACGAGGTCGTCGGCCTTGGCCGTCGTGCGGTTCCACACGGTCGTCGGATGCCCCGCGCGCAAGAACGCCCCGGCGAGGGCGCTTCCCATCAGCCCGAGGCCCAGAACCGTGACGGGTGTGCTGGTCCGCATCATGTGCTCCTTCTCTGCTCGGTGGCACAATCGTCAACGTTCACACCGGTATGAAGGTCAAGGGGGAATGCGCATGCTGATCGGGGAGTTGAGTCGGCGCACCGGGGTGAACCCGCACCAACTGCGGTACTACGAGGCGCAGGGCCTGCTGGTGCCCGACCGCGGTGACAACGGCTACCGCGAGTACGGCGACGACGCGGTGCTGACCGTCGCCCAGATCAGGAAACTGCTCGATGCCGGGCTGTCGACCCAGGAGATCGGGTATCTCCAACCGTGCGTCAGCGGTGCGGCCCCCGATCTGACGCCCTGTCCGGAGACCCTGGACCTGCTACGGGCGCGCATCGCCGGACTGGACGAGCAGATCGACACGCTCGTCCAGTCCCGCCAGACACTCCGGGAGTACCTCACGGCCACGGAGCAGCGGTTGGCCGGCTAGACACGGGCCGTGATCCACCCGTCGGCCGGGGGCGGCCGTTTCCTACAACTCTGGTACCACAGGCACCTGTTGTGTCATCCCCAGGGTGGAGGGCGAGTCCAGCCCGGCGAGGGATCCGCACGAGTGACCGATTCCTGAAAGATCTTTCCCGTCCGAACACGCGACCGGAAGGATCGATATCGTGCGCAGACGACGTCTCGCGCCCCTGTTAGCCGTGAGTGTCACGGCAACGCTGGCTCCCGCGCTCGCCACCTCGACGGCCACCGCCGCTCCGGCCGCCACCCCGTCGACCGCCTCCTCGTCCGCCGCCAAGGGCGGGCTGGAACGCTATGTGAAGCAGAAGCCGCGGTGGAAGCGGTGTGAGGCCGACTCTCCGGCGGAGTTCCAGTGCGCCACGATCAAGGTCCCGCTGGACTACCGGGCTCCACAAGGCAAGCGGATCGACTTGGCCATATCCCGGATCAAGAGCACCGCGCCCGGCAAGCGGCACGGTGTCCTGTTCTCCAACCCCGGCGGCCCCGGGGGACCGGGCCTCTACATGCCGCTGGAAATGCGGGAGGGCCTCCCCGAGTCCGCGCAGCGGAAGTACGACCTCATCGGCTTCGACCCGCGCGGTGTGGGACGGAGCAGCCCCGTCTCCTGCGACCTGGAGCCGGAGGAGGAGCTCTGGCTGCGGCCGTACAAGGAGGCGACGTTCGACAAGGACGTCGCCTGGGCACGCGAGGTCGCGAACAAGTGCAAGGAGAAAGCGGGCAAGACGCTCGCGCACATCACCACGCGCAACACCGCGCGCGACATGGACCTGCTCCGGGCGATCCTCGGTGAGAAGAAGATCTCGTACCTGGGTTACTCGTACGGCACCTATCTGGGCGCCGTCTACACCCAGCTCTTCCCGCGCCGGGCCGACCGGTTCGTGCTGGACAGCGCGGTTGATCCGGCGCGCGCCTGGCGAGGGATGATCCAGTGGTGGGCGGAGGGCGCCGAGCCCGCGTTCGACCGGTGGACCGAGTGGGCCGCCGAGCGTTCGGAGAAGTACGGCCTCGGTGACACCCCGAAGAAGGTCGACCGGACCTTCTGGGACCTGGTCGCGCAGGCCGACGAGAAGCCCATCGACGTAGAGGGGCAGCCGGTCACCGGCGATGACATCCGCAGCGGCATGCGCGGGGCCTTCTTCAGCCCGCAGTACGCCACCGAGGCGTTCGTGGAGCTGAAGAAGGCCGCGGCCGGCGAGCCCGCCTCCGCGAAGAAGGCAGCGGCGCTCACCGGATCCGAGCGGACCGGAACAGCAGACGCCGCCGCCGATGCCGCCGAGGTGCCGGCCGACAACATGACGGCCAGCTTCTGGGCCGTGGTGTGCGGCGACAATTCGGCCCCGTGGTCCCGCGACCCCGAGAGCTACCGGCGGGACGCCATCCAGGACAAGGGCCGGTACCCGCTCTTCGGTGACTTCGCGTCCAGCATCAAGCCCTGTGCGTTCTGGACCAAGTCCCTGGAACCGGCGACCAAGGTGAAGAACAAGGTCGGCTCCCTGGTCGTCCAGAACGAGTGGGACTCGCAGACCCCGCTGCCCAGCGCTCAGGCCCTGCACGCCGACCTGAAGGGCTCGAAGATGGTCACCGTCCTCGGCGGCGAGGGCCATGGCGTCTACCCGAGCGGCAACGCGTGCACGGACGGTACAGTCACCCGCTACCTGCTCACCGGCAAGCTCCCGGCCAAGGACGTGACCTGCAAGGCGACGGCCGACTCGAACGCGGAGGCACGGAAGAACCAGAAGCAGGACGTGCTCCCCGGCTCTCCGCTCCCGGAGCGTGCCCCGGACCGTTTCTGACCCCGGTCGGACGGCCCATTTCTCCATGACCCATCGAAGACGGGGCGGGACCTCCTGGCGGGGTCCCGCCCCGAGTCCTACCGGGCCTGTGCGCTCGGGCCGCGGGTGAGCAGGTCGGCGACCCGGACGATCATCTGGCTCTCCTCGCCGTTGCGGGCGGTCGTCGGGTGGTACGCGAGCACGAAGCGGCGCCGCTGGTCACGAGTGGAGAACGCGGCGTTCTTGTAGCCGTACGTCTCGCCGGTCTTGCCCCAGAGCGTCACGCCGTTGACGCTGGCCTGTTGCAGGCCGGTGCTGTAGCGGGCCGGGGAGCCGTCCAGCATGCGCACGTCGTTCGGCGGCAGGGTGAACATCAGCCGAAGCAGCTCAGGCGGGAGCAACTCGCCGGAGAACAGCGCGGCGAGCATCCGGTCGACGTCGCTCGTGGTGGAGATCATGTCGCCTTCGCCGCGGGAGGAAGACGCGTCGTAGGTGGTGATGTCCCGCAGGGTGCCGTCGGCCATCCGCAGGTAGCCGTGTACGTGCCGGCCGTGGATGCGCGGGTCGTCGCCCGGCACGACGGTGCGCGCCAGACCAAGCGGGCGCAGGATCCGGGCCGTGACGGCCTCCCCGTACGGGCGGCCGGTCACCTCGTCGATGATCAGTGCGGCCAGGACGTAGTTGATGCCGCGATACTCCTGCCGGGTGCCCGGGGCGAACTTCAGCGGCCCGTGCGTCGCCGTCGCCACCCACTCCTGCGGCGTCCAGTGGTCGAAGCGGTGGCGGAAGACCTCCTCCGCGGTGTCCGGCTCCGGGATGCCGACGTGGTCGGGCAGTCCGCTGGTGTGGTTCAGCAGGTGCGCCACGGTGACAGCCGCGAAGCGGGCGGGCAGCAGCCCCGGCAGGACGCGCCGCACCGGGGCGTCCAGGCCGAACCGGCCCTCCGCCACCAGCTGGAGCACCACCGTGGCGACGAAGACCTTGGTGATGCTTCCGATCCGGACCTTGTCACGTACCGTCACCGGCCGCCGCGTGCTGATGTCGGCCACGCCCGAGGTGCCGCACCAGCGGCCGGCCGTGCCGCCCACTCGTAGCTGGGCCGCGGTCGACGGCGGGTGCTCCAGGTCGTCGATCGCCGCCCGCAGGGCAATGGGATCCAGCGGCGGGAGCAGCGCCGACGAGGCGTTGGCGCGGTGCGCGGGCAGTGCTGCGATGGCGGCCGGCGCTGCCGTCCCCAACAGGGCGGCGCCCGCAAAGGCCCGTCGTGACATGCGCGGTGAGGTCATGCCCCTCACACTGTCAGCGGGCACGCACCCGAGCATCGGGGTACGTCCCGGAGCGATCCCCGATCACACCCTGACCCGTCCCGCACCTGTATGCAGTCACAGGCGGATGATGACGAGGGCGATGTCGTCCGGGCCGCCGCCGGCGACGGCGAGGCGGGTCAGCAGCGCGTCGGCCAGCCGGTCAGGGCTGCAGTACCAGGGTGTCCGGTACCCCGGTGTCCAGGACGCGGAGAAGTGACGCCTTCGGACTCCGATCCACGTCGTCGGGGGCGCCGGGATTCTCGGGCAGGGCGTCGAAGAAGTGCCTCCCGACCAGATCGTCCCTGGTCCGCCCGGTGGCCGTCAGGTGTCGAAGAACGCCGTGAAGTCGATGTCCGCTGTCATCGCGGGTCTGCTGTCCTCGGGCGCCCTCAGTGCCTGCGAGCGCGGCTGAGTACACCCCCACTGTACGCAGGGGTCTGTCAGGAGGTGGCCCGTGGCAGTGTGCCGGTGCGGGCGAGGCCGCCGAGCCAGGCTGCGGAGGGCTTGGGGGTGCGGGCGAAGGTTTCCGGGTCGACGGAGATGAGGCCGAAGGTGGGTTTGTAGGAGCCCCATTCGTAGTTGTCGAGTGCGCTCCAGTGGAGGTAGCCCTGTACGTCGAGACCGTCCTCCAGGGCGGCGGAGACTTCCTGGAGTGCTCCGGTGGTGTAGGCGATGCGGCGTGTGTCGTCGTCGGTGGCGATGCCGTTCTCGGTGACGATCAGGGGGACGTCACCGACGATCTCGGCGGTATGGCGCAGGGCGTGTCCGATGGCTCGCGGGTAGTACTCCCAGCCGGTGAGGGTGCGTTCGGCGTCGTCGGGCGCCGGGAGGGGGCCGTCGGTGCCGATCCTCGTGCGGGTGTAGGACTGGACACCGATCCAGTCGTCGTCGCGAGCGGCTTCGATGAAGACGTCTTCGCGGGGGTGGCTGTAGGCGGCGGTGGCGGCTTCGGCGCCGGGCATGGCCTGGTAGACCTGGTTGGCGATGGACCAGCCGGCCTGGATGTCGGCGGAGATCGCCTTGACGGCGGCAGTCGCGCGGTGGTGTGCCTGGATCAGGGCGTCGGTGGTGGCCTTGTCGGGCAGCACGAGTCCCGCCGTGGGAGGCGCTTCGGTGCCCAGTTCCCGGATGGCGCCCGCGACCGCGATCATGTTGGGTTCGTTGATGGTGCACACGTGCCGTACGCCGGTACCGATGATCGGCGCGGTCGCCCGCACGTACCGCTCGAACAGGTCGGCGGCGCCGTCCGCGGTCCAGCCTCCGCGTTCGGCGAACCAGCGCGGGACGGTGAAGTGGTGCAGCGTGACCATCGGACGGAGGCCGCGTTCGAGGGCGCCGTCGACCATGCGTCGATAATGGGCGATCTCGGCCCGGGAGAAGTGGCCGGGTGCCGGTTCGATGCGGGCCCATTCGATACTGAAGCGGTAGTCGGTGAAGCCGAGTTCGGCGAGCAGATCCATGTCCTCGCGCCACCGGTGGTAGCTGTCGGCCGCGTCGCCGCTGGGCTCGGCGATGGAGCCGCCGCTGTGTTCCATGTGCCACCAGTCGCTGTTGACGTTGTTGCCCTCGATCTGGTGGGCGGCGGTGGAGGCGCCCCACAGGAAGCCGTCGGGGAAGCGGAGACCGTCGGCGGTGACGTTCATGGCTGGGCCTTTCCTGGGTCGTGCCGGGTGTCGGTCAGCGGACGCGGCTCTCGCCGTCTGGGAGTTGAAGGGCCGGGCCAGATGGCCGAGGCGTCGTCGCGGTGCGGGTCGGGCAGCCGGATCGGGCGCACGGGAATGGTGCGTTCGCGTCCGTCGGCGACGGCCTTCCACGGGGCGGGGTGACCGGAGTAGCACAAGGTGGTCAGGACGAACACACCGTCTGCGTAGACCTCGACGTACTCGCCGATGGTGAGGATGCGCAAGGCGGTGGCGGGTTCGGTCAGGATGGTCTCGCCGAGCCGGCTCCCGTCGGGGCCGGTGACCCAGAGGCTCTTGCCGTCGCAGCCCACCGCGAGGGCGGGACCCTCGCCGTCCGGACCGGCGGTACGCAGGGTGATCTCGACGGGCCCCGTCATGCCGATGTCGCCGACCGCGTGCAGGGCGGGCCGGTCCGTCTCCTCGCCGAGCCAGGCGTCCAGGCCGGGCCACCATTCCAGGCGGGGCGGCGCATCCTCGGCTGTGACCAGGAGTTTCGGCTGGGTGAGCATGCCGCGGCAGCGGTCACCGGTGTCGCTGAGGCCGACGCGGCGGGGTGTGGTGTGCAGCACGACGCGGGAGCCGTCGGGCGCGGCGATGACGCGCGGAGCGTAGGCGCCGGTCGGCCCGAGGGGGCCCCGGCGGGTCCAGGGCCCGCGCAGGCGGGGCGCGGTCCACGCCTCGAAGCCGCGGGTGGCGCCGATGGAGCCGAGCAGCAGCCAGGTGCCGTCGTCGAGGCGTTCCAGAACGGGGCACTCCAGTTCGTCGACGTCGCCGGGGGAGATGAGCGGCGGGTGGACGGTCCAGTGCTCCAGGTCGTCGGAGGTGGCCCAGGCGACGCAGCCGCTGACCTCGACCGGGAGGGAGGCGTCGCTGGCGCAGACGGCCATGACCCAGCCGTCCGACTCGTCGTCGCGTACGACGAACGGGTCACGCCAGCCCATGCGTTCACCGGTGCGGTACCACCGCGGGTCCGCCTCGGCTACCGGCCCGGTCCCGTGGCGCCGCCAGGCCGTGCCGTCGGTGCGGTCGGAGTACGCCAGCCCGACCGACTGGACCGGCCAGCCGCCCGGCGTGAGCCCGGAGACGCCCGTGTAGAACATCGCCATTCCGTCGCCGTGCCGGAGGGGGTGCATGGTCCACACCGCCTGCTGGTCGAACCGGCCGGGCAGCCCGTTGCCGAAGGCGGTGCCCTGCGGCTCCCAGCGGACCAGGTCGGCGGAGGTCGCCCGGCCGTAGGAGGTCTCCATCCGCAGATGGTCGAACTCCGCTGTCCAGGGCCCCTGCAGATGCAGCACCGCGTACGTGCCGTCCCCGTCCCGCAGCAGGGCGAAGTCGTTCACGCAGAGGCCGGGCGGGGCGTATCGCATGCACAGTTCCTGTCGCTCCGCAGCGCCCAAACGCGTGCGCTGACGCTTGATAACAAAAGGATCTCTTGAGGATCGGCCCAAGTAAATATGAACGCAAACGCTTGCGCAACAACGGGGGCGGGTTTACGGTCACGTCACCCACAGATCACACCGACGTGAAATCAACGGAGGAGCAAGCCGTGACGGCCAGCATCACCGATGTCGCCCGCGCCGCCGGAGTCTCGGCATCCACCGTGTCCCGCGCGCTGCGCGGCCGGCCGGGGGTGTCGGAGGAGGTGCGGGCGCAGATCACGGCCGTCGCCGCGCAACTCGGTTACACAGCCTCACGTTCCGCGGCGAGCCTGGCCAGCGGACGCACCTTCACCATCGGGGTCGTGGTCCCGTATGTCGGCCGCTGGTTCTTCGGCACCGTGCTGGACTCCGCGGAGCAGGTGTTCAGCGCCGCCGGGTACGACGTGCTGCTGTACAACCTCGGTTCGCCGGAGACACGCAAGCGTTTCTTCACCAGGCTCCCGGTCCGCAAGCGGGTGGACGCGGTGCTGTCGCTGCTCATCCCTGACGAGGAGGAGTCGGCCGCACTGCGCTCGCTGGGGGTACCGTTGGCCACCACGGTCGGCGGCACCCGGCCCGGCTTCACCGTCGTCGGCATCGACGACCGGGCCGGCACCGAGAGCGCCGTACGGCATCTGGTCAACCTCGGCCACCGCCGGATCGGCATGATCAGCGGGTCCAGCGGTCCGCAGCACTGGACCACTCCCGTCGAGCGGCGCAACGCCTACCTGGACGTGCTGACCGACGCCGGTATCGAACACGACGCGGCCCTGGAGGCGGACGGCGACTACACCGTCGAGGGCGGCGAACGGGCCATGACCGAGCTGCTGGCCGTCTCCCGGCCGCCGACGGCTGTGTTCGCGCAGTCCGACGAGATGGCGATGGGCGCCCTGCGTGCCCTGCGCCGCCACCGGCTGAAGGTGCCGGACGACGTCTCCGTCGTCGGTTTCGACGACCACGAACTGGCCGACGTGGTCGGCCTGACCACCGTCGCCCAGCCGGTCGCCGAACAGGGCGCGGAGGCCGCCCGGCTGCTGCTGCGGCAGTTGGACGAACCGGACGCCGAACCCCCCGCCGAGCAGGTTCGGATGCCCATCCGCCTCGTCCTGCGCGAGACGACCGCCCCGCCCCGACCCCGCGGACCGCAGTAACCCGCACCCCTCGAGCCCTGCTTCCCCCACGCCCAGACAGCACGTCAGCCATGCAAACCCTCGCCACAGCACGGAAGGCACAGCCATGAGTCCGACCAGCAGAAATGCCCGCCGCACAGCCAGTACGGGCCTGGCTCTCGTCCTGCCCCTGGCGGCGCTGGCCGCCTGTGGCGGGGGTGGTACCACCGACACCTCCGCCGAGGCGGGCAGCGGCAAGGGCACCATCAGCGTCTGGGCCCACCAGGGCCAGAAGAGCGAGGACACCGCGATACAGAACGCGGTGAAGTCCTTCAACTCCTCGCAGAGCGACATCAAGGTCGAGCTGAAGCTGATCCCCGGCAACGACTACACCAAGACCATCACGACGACCGACGCCTCCGAGCTGCCGGACGTGATGGAGTTCGACGGCCCGACCATGGCGAACTTCGTCTTCAACCAGAAGCTCGCCCCGATCGACGACCACGTCTCCGCCAAGACCCTGGACAACGCCACCGAGGCCAACAAGGCGCAGGGCGAGATCGACGGCAAGCACTACGGCCTTGGCCAGTACGACTCGGGCCTGGGCATCTACGGCAACAAGAAGCTGCTGGACGCGGCCGGCGTGAAGTACCCGACGAGTGTGGACGACGCCTGGACGGCGGACGAGTTCACCGCCGCGCTCAAGGCGCTGAAGGCCAAGGACTCCGACGGCAAGGTCCTCGACGTTCAGGAGAACAACGGGTTCACCACCGAGTGGGGCACCTACGGCTTCTCCCCCATCGTCTGGTCGGCCGGTGGTTCGCTCCTCAAGGACGGCAAGGCGAAAGGCGCGATCGACTCGCCGGAAACCGTGTCGGCGCTGAAGACCTTCCAGTCCTGGAAGTCGGATGTCGACCCCAACACCGACGGCAACGCCTTCGCCAAGGGCCGCGTCCCGCTCAGCTGGGTCGGCCACTGGATGTACCCCGTCTACAGCGAGGCACTCGGTGACGACCTCGTCGTCCTGCCGCTGCCCGACTTCGGCCACGGCCCCAAGACCGGCCAGGGCTCCTGGGCCTGGGGCATCGGGGCCGACTCCAAGAACGCCAAGGCCGCCGGTACGTTCCTGGACACTCTCCTGAACGACGAGAACGTCGCCGCGATGACCACGGCCAACGGCGCTCCGCCCGCCACCAAGTCCGCGCTCGCCGCGAGCGACCTCTACAAGCAGGGCGGCCCGCTCCAGCTGTTCTCCGACCAGCTCGCCAAGCCGTGCGGCGACACCGACATCACCAAGTCCTGCGTCGCCGTGACCCGCCCGCTGACCGCCGGATACCCCACGGTCACCGCGAAGTTCGCCGAGGCCCTCAACTCGGTCTACGGCGGCGCCGACCCGAAGGACGCCTTGTCCAAGGCCGCCAGCGCCATCGACCAGGACTTCTCCGACAACGCCGGCTACGAGATCCCGTAGGACCCATCGGCCGGGGCGGGCCGCGCACACCGCGCCCGCCCCCGCCGGGAACAGGACCCCCCGTGAAATCCGTCGAATCCGCGCACGCCGCGCCCCATGCCCGGGAGCAGGCCCCACCCGTGACCTCCGTCGAACCCGCGCGCCCGGCGCGCGCTGTGCGCAAGAACCGCGACTGGTTGCACGGACTGCTCATGTCCACGCCCGCCGTCGTCGGACTCATCGCCTTCGTCGGGATCCCGTTCGGCTACGCCGTCGTCCTCTCCTTCTACAACGTCCGCCTCGGCTCCCCGCTGGAACCGACCTGGTTCGGGATCGAGCACTACCGGCGGCTGTTCACCGACCCCGATCTGTCCGGCCCGTTCCTCAGGTCCCTGCTCAACAACCTGACCTTCGCCGCGGTCGTCGTACCCGTGCAGACCGGTCTGGCGCTCGGCCTTGCGATCCTGCTCAACCGCAAGCTCAAGGCGATCGGCCTGTTCCGGTCCCTGTTCTTCATGCCGGTCGTCTTCCCGATGGCGCTGGTCGCCGTGATCTGGCGGCTCATCCTCGCCCGCAGCGATCAGGGCATGCTCAACTCCGCGCTGGACGCGGTGAGTTTCGGCAACTGGGGCGCCTTCGACTGGCTCGGCGACTCCGCCACCGCGATGGTCTCGATCATCATCCTCTCCGTCTGGCAGGGCGTCGGCTTCCAGATGGTCATCCTGCTCGCCGGGCTCCAGCAGATCCCGGGTGAGCTCTACGAGGCCGCCGAGCTCGACCGCGCCTCCCGCTGGCAGCAGTTCCGGAATGTCACCCTGCCCGGCATCCGCGGCACCCTCGTGTTCGTCGCCATGCTCACCTCGGTGCTCTCCTTCCGCGTCTTCGACCAGGTCTACGTTCTCGTCAAAGGCGGCGGACTCAATGAGGACGCGGCCCGCACCGTGATGTACCAGGCGGTCACCACCGCCTTCGACCAGAACAACATCGGTCAGGCGTCCGCGATCACCGTCGTCTTCTTCCTGATCGTCGTCGTCCTGACCCTCATCCAGCGCCGCGTCGTCCGGCCCGACAACGAGGACTGACCATGAGCATGAACACGGGTCTCACCCGCAATCCCCTGCGCCGCGTCCTCGACTACGCCGTCCTGTCCGTCCTGGCTTTCGTCTTCGCGCTGCCCGCCATCTATCTGCTCATCGGCAGCCTCAAGCCGTCCGACGAAGTCCTGAACGGCCTGTCCGGCTTCCTGCCCACCAACCTGTCGTTCGACAACTACACGGCCGTCCTCGGCAGCCTCAACTCCGAGAGCACCGGCTACTTCTGGCGCTTCATGGGTATCTCGCTGCTGCTGGCCTTCGTGGTGGTGACGGGCGGTCTCTTCGTCAACTCCATGGCTGCGTACGGACTTTCACGGCTGAAGTGGCGCGGCCAGAACGCCGTCTTCACCCTCGTCCTGCTGCTGATGCTGATCCCGTTCGAGTCGGTGGCGGTCCCGCTCTTCTACATGTTCAACGACCAGCGCAACACCCTCCTCATCCTGGCGCTCCCGTTCATCGCCAACGCCTTCTCGGTCTACCAGTTCCACACGTTCTTCCGCACGATTCCGCCGAGCATCGAGGAAGCCGCCCGCATCGACGGCGCGGGCCCCTGGCGCACCTTCTTCGCCATCATCGTCCCGATGTCGAAGCCGGCCTTCGCCTCCGTTGCGATCCTGACCTTCCTCATCCAGTGGGGCTCGTTCCTCTGGCCGGTCCTGATGGTCTCCGATCCGGCGGTACGCCCGCTGCCGCTGGAGATGAGCGTCTTCCAGGCCCAACTGCCCCCGGACTGGGGCCAGATCCTCGCCTTCGGCGTCCTCCTGGTCCTGCCCGTCCTGGTGGTCTTCGCCTTCTTCCAGCGGTGGTTCGTCCAGGGCGTCGCCAGCTCCGCCGTCAAGGGCTGAGCCCGCACGCCTCTTTGATGTCAGTGGTGGCTGTCAGGATGAGTGCATGACGATCAAGGATGTGGCCCGACACGACGTGAGCCGGCAGCGGATCGAGCAAGCCCTGGAGGACATAGAAGGGCGGACCCGTCGCCGCTGGCACACGATGCGATACGACTGTTACTCCGATGAGGAACTGCAGGCGATGCGCGACGACCTCCTCGATCACCTCGCCGCCCGCACGCTGACGGATCCCCGGCTCGGCACCGCTCCGTCACGCATCGTCCTGCGCACCGCGGCGGAGTGCGCCCTGGGATTCCTGGACCTCGGCTGCTATCCCAACGGCGACCAGAAGATCCTCTTCCCCCTCATCGACGAGAGCATCAGCAGCGAGGACACCGACTTCGAGGCCGTGGTGGAGCACGCATCCACCGCGAGGGACTGGCTGGACACCTTCGCGCTGGGTGTGATCAGCGGCATGGTCCGGGAACGGGACCGCGTCATCGGGCTGCTGCTGCGTGACCACGCATCCGCCATCCACGACGGGGTGCCGTATTCGAAGCTGGACTCGAAGTCGGATCCGGGGGAACTGGCGGAGATGGACACTCTTGCTTGCTATCTGACCAAGGCGCGTGGGCACCTGCCTCGGGACTGGCCCTCGGTGACGTTGTGCATGCCGGAGGTCGACGAGCGTCTCGACGGGGCGCTGCGTCTGAATGCTCTGGGCGCCCTGACGCCGGATCAGCAGCTGTTGCGCGTGCTGCTGGAGGATGACCAGTCGGCCTTCGAGCAGGCTTTGTCGCATCGCCTTGTCCAGTACCGGGAGAGCGCACCTCCCGATGCGGCGCCCCGCAGCCTGCTCCCGCAGAAGACCGTCGCCCTGGCCGCACTGGCGGTCCAGGTGCACGGCTGGGCGTTGCGCGTCCAGTCCGCCTACCTGCCCCAGGCCTTGCTGAGCGCCCCTGAAGGGTGACCTGGGCGAGTACGGTGACCGGCGGACTCAGTTGCCGACGCCGAGGCTGGACATGAACGCGGGCGGGTATCGGTCGCCGCGCGCCGCGCCCGGCGGCACCGCCTTCTCGATCTCGGCGAGGTCGTCCGCGGTGAGGACCAGCTCCATCGCGGGCAGCGCCTCGGCCAGCCGCTCGCGGGTGCGAGCGCCGACCAGCGGCACGATGTCGTCACCCTGTGCGGCCACCCAGGCGATGGCCAGTTGAGCGACCGTGCACCCCTTCGCGACGGCGACCCGGCGCAGTGCTTCCACGAGGGCGAGATTGTGTTCCACGTTCCCGCTCGAGAATCGCGGGCTGAAGCCGCGGTTGTCGCCGGGGCCGGCGGTGTGGCCGGCGGACCAGTGCCCGGAGATGAGGCCGCGGCTGAGGACTCCGTACGCGGTCAGGCCGATGCCGAGCTCCCTCAGCGTAGGCAGAATGTCCGCCTCCACCGCGCGGGAGATCAGCGAGTACTCGATCTGCAGGTCGGCGACCGGGTGCACGGCATGCGCCCGGCGGATCGTCGCCGCGCCGACCTCCGAGAGGCCGAGGTGCCGGACGTACCCGGCGTCGATCATCTCCTTGACCGCGCCCACCGTCTCCTCGATCGGCACCGCCGGATCCAGCCGGGCGGGGCGGTAGATGTCGATGTGATCGGTGCCGAGGCGGGTCAGCGAGTAGGCCAGGAAGTTCTTCACCGCCTCGGGACGGCCGTCCACCCCGCCGAACACCGGGCCCGGCCCTCGCAGCATGCCGAACTTGACGCTCAACTGGTAACTGTCCCGGTCCCGGCCACGCAGCGACTCGGCGATCAGCAGCTCGTTGTGGCCCATGGCGTAGAAATCGCCGGTGTCGATCAGCGTGACGCCGCTCTCCAGCGCGGCGTGGACGGTGGCGATACTCTCCGCGCGGTCGGCCTCGCCGTAGGCGCCCGACATGCCCATCGCGCCCAGACCCAGCGCGGAAACGGCCGGGCCGGTGGTGCCCAGGGTTCGTGTCTGCATCGCGTTCTCCTTCGTCGTCGATCTGCCACCCACCCTGCGCCCGCGCCGCGACGTACGGGAGCGGAGCGTTCGTCCTGGGAGAGACGCTCCCTGGATCCGCTCGCCCGCTGCGAGGACCATGGGGACATGCAACGTGACCAGCTCGCCGACTTTCTGCGCCGCCGCCGCGAGGCGATGCGTCCGGCCGAGGTCGGCATCGCCGACGGACCGCGGCGCCGCACCTCCGGCCTGCGCCGGGAAGAGGTGGCCACGCTCGCCGGCATGTCGGTGGACTACGTCGTACGCCTCGAGCAGGGCCGCAGCAGCCGGCCCTCGGTCCAGTTGCTCGGCGCGCTGGCCCGGGCGCTGCGCCTCTCCGACGACGAGCGCGACCACCTCTTCCACCTGGCCGGCCACCAGCCCCCACCCGCCGACGGAGTGGCCCGCCTGGCCCGCGCCGGCCTGATCCGCATGCTCGACCTGCTCGGCGACACCCCGGCCCTGGTCCTGTCCGACCTGGGCGAGGTCCTCGCCCAGAACCGGGCCGCCCTCCTGCTCGCGGGTGATCACACGGGCTTCTCCGGCGACCGCCGCTACGCCGTATACCGCTGGTTCACCGACCCCACGGCCCGCGCCGTCACCCCGCCCGAGGAACAAGAACGCTACGCCCGCCAGCTCGTGGCCGACCTGCGTGCGGCCGCCGGCCGCCGGACCGGCGACTCCATGGTCGCCGGACTCGTCGACCGGTTGCAGGCCGCGAGCGCCGACTTCCGCCGGATCTGGGCCGAGCACCAGGTGGCGGTCCGGCGTGCCGACCGCAAGACCCTGCTGCATCCGCGTGTCGGCCACCTGCTGCTGGACTGCGAGACCCTGGTCACTCCCGACCAGGGCCAGCAACTGCTGGTGCTCACCCCTGCGGATGCCGAGACCCGTGAGCGGCTGGAGCTGCTGCGGGTCATCGGTGTCGAGGAATTCCCCACGGGGGCAACGGACCCGACGACACAGTGAAGCGGCGCGAACGTGCCTCAGCCGGGATCCTTCAGGAACTGTCGCTGGTCGTCCAGGAACCCGTTCGCGAAGAGCGAGCGGGGGGAGAAGAGCGCGGTGAGCGTGGTCTTGACGTCCGACTGCTCGATGGACTGCCTGAGCAGTGAATGGGTCGCGTGCGGGTAGCGTTCGACCGTCAACGCACCGCCTGCGTCCAGCACTTCGCGGTAGACGCGCTCCGTGTCGGCGGTGTCCACGTTGATGTCATGGCCTGCGAGGGCCAGCAGCACCGGTATGCCGCGCAGGGCGCGCAGGTCCTGCGTGGCGTCCGCGGCGTAGTTCTTGGAGATGAAGCTCCAGCGGTCGGCGGTCATGCCGCCCGTGTCACCACGCGTGGCCTTGACGTACTCCTCGAAGGTCGCATGGCGTTCCAGCAGACGGCGGGTGGTGTCGCTCTTCGCGATCGCGGCCTTGGTACGGGCTGCCGATGCGCCGTCGGCGCGCAGCTCGGCGAGGAGGTTGTAGCGGCCCTGCCGGAGCCAGTTGATCGCGGGCGAGACGGCGATGACGAACTTCACCGGGGTCTTCGCTGCGATCTTCGGCAGGACCCAGCCCGCCTGGCTGGCGCCCCAGAGCCCGATCCGGTCGCCGTCGATGTCCGGGCGGGCGCGCGCCCAGGCGATGGCGGCGGCTGCCTCCTCGGCCCGGTCGTCCATGGACTGGTCCAGCCAGTTGCCGGGTGCGCCTGCGACGCCGGGCTTGTCCCAGGACAGCGAGGCGTACCCGGCCCTGGCGTTCGCTTCCCACATGGGCTTGTAACCGTCGTCGTGGGTGGCGTCGACGGGACCGTCGCCGTGGACGTACACGACCAGACCGTGCTGCTTGCGGCCTTCCTTGGGAGTGGCCAGTACGCCGTTGAGGGTGTGGCCGCCGTGGCGGATCGAGACCCGCTGCTCGTCCATGTCGTAGGAGTGCTGCCACAGCACCACACCGACGAGACCGGCGGCCACGACCAGGACCATGACGAGTGACCACACGACGGTGCGGAGCCCGCGCCGTCGGGGCTGGGTCTTTGCACACATGGGATGACCGCCTCTGTTCGGGTTGGACAGACACCCAAACTATCAGTGCAAGAACGGTCGTTGGGATTCTGATAGATTTGAGTCCAGGTTGCAGCGAGGAGTTGCAGCGAGATGGGGGGTACGGCATGGCCATCGACGCGACAAGCCCCGGAACCGGACCGGTGACGGTCCAGCGAGGCGTTCCGGTGGGAGCCGAGCGGCGGGCGGCCGAGCTCTACTGGGACGCCTTCGGCCGCAAACTCGGTCCCGCACTGAACCCGCCGGGCAAGGCGGTGCCCTTCATCGCCGCCCACCTGAACGCCGATCGCGCTGTCTGCGCGCTCCTCGACGGGCAGCTCGTCGGCCTCGCCGGCTACCAGCTCGGCGGGCGGGCCCTCACCGGGGGATCGGCCTCCGCCGTGCTGCGCGCGTACGGACGCCTGGGAGGACTGCGCCGACTCCCGATCCTCGCCCTGTTCGAACGCCGGCCGGCGCACGGACAGCTCGTCATGGACGGCATCGCCGTCGCCCCGGACGTGCGCGGCCGCGGCGTCGGAAGCCTGCTCATCGAGGAAGTGGCCGCCGTCGCGGCGGAGCAGGACTGCCGGGAGATCAGGCTGGACGTGATCGACACCAATCCGCGCGCCCGGGCCCTGTACGAGCGGCGCGGCTTCACGGCCGTCCGCACCGAACGCACGCCCTACCTCCGCAGGTTGCTGGGGTTCGGCGCGGTGACCACCATGCACCGCCCAGTCGAGGCGGCCGGGCCGAGAGGACCGCGCACACCGTGACCGACCACGTCGAGATCCCCACCCGCATGCTCGTCCACGCGCTGATCCGGGAGGACGGCACGGTCAGCGCGGACGAGCTCTACACCGTCGCCGCGACCCTCGGCATGAGCGACCAGCAGGTGCGGCTGTGCGTCAAACGCCTCGTGGCCGAGAGCCGGTTCACCCACGAAGGCCGCGGTCGCAAAGCAGTGCTGCACGCCACGGAAGCCACCATACGATCCCTGGCCCCCAACGCGGACTTCCTGCGGCACGCATTCCGCCAGGACGCCGGGCTCGCCCCCTGGGACGACGTCTGGCACCTGGCCGCCTTCGCCGTGCCCGAATCGGCGCGCACGGCCCGGGACGCCCTGCGCGAGACACTCGTCCACCTCGGCGGCGCCCCGCTCCAGGGCGGACTGTACGTCTGCGCCAACGCCTGGGAACCGTACGTCGAAGACGCGGCACACCGCCTCGGCGCCCACAGTGCGCTCACCCTCCTCAGCACGACGGACCTGCGCAGGGGCGACACCCGAGAGCCTGCCGAACTCGCCCGCCACCTATGGCCTTTGCAGGAAATCGCCAACCGCTACCACCACCTGAGCCGCATCGCCCAGCCCCGCCTCGACCGGCTCACCGGCTCTGCCGGACTCTCCCCGTCCGAACTGCTCACCATCGCTGTCGAGCTGGCGGCCGAACTCACCCGTGCCATGGAGCCCGACCCCCTGCTGCCGCCTCAGCTCCTGCCCCAGCCCTGGCCCGGCACCCAGGCCCGGGAACTCATCGCCCGGTGCTGGGCGGCCCTGCCCGAACACGACCACGGCGAAGCCCGGCCGACCCTCTTCCGCCTCTACGCCGACATCACCCGAGAAGCAGCAGACCGCGCCACTCGCTGAAGACGCAACGGTCGGCGCAGGTCATGCCGGTTGGGTGAAGAGGTCTGTCTGTGGAGCACCGTGTCGGCGGCGCCGCTGTGCCGGCTTACCGACTCACGATGGAACGCCCCGGGCGCCAGGACGAACGCTGGGCGGTCGCACTGCCCTGGGAGGACAGCTCCTTCACCGGCGTCCTCACCTCACCCGCTCAGCGGGCCCCGCCGGCACCCGCCCCAGTTTCTCGGGGTTGCGCACGGCGCCTTCGTGCAGCACGAACACTGCGCGCTCCAGAGGCGACAGCGTCTCCATCATCACCAGGACCGCCATGCTCAGCGACACGCCAAGCAGCGAGGCCCCGCGACGGTGGCGAGGCCCGCGACTGCGGACCACACCCCGAAGGCCGCCCCGCGGCGCTCCGCCGGGAAGACGGCGCTGATCAGAGCCAGGGTCTGCGGCATCATCACTGCGGCGCCGAGTCCCTGGACCGCCCGGGCCGCGATCATCTGCCCCGGGGTGTCCACGAACCCGCACACCGCCGAGGCCACCGTGAAGACCGCGAGCCCGGCGGTGAACGTGCGCTGTGCGCCGAACCGGTCGCCGAGCCGTCCGGAGAGCAGCAGCAGCGCCGCGAAGACCAGCATGTACGCGTTGGCGAACCAGAGGATGTCGTCCAGCGACGCGTCGAGCGCCGCAGCCATCTCGGGGATGGCGATCGTGACGATCGTCGTGTCCAGCAGCGTCATGAAGAAGCTCGCGCAGAGTACCGCCAGCACCAGCCAGGGTTTCGCAGCCGCGCTTCCGGTGCGTCCGTGCCCATCCCGTCGCCTTTCGGTCGTGGTCGTTGGGGCGCTTCCACAGGACCGACGCAGCCGGGCGCGGAACCGTGACATGGGTGGGGCACCGGATGTGCGGATCGCCCTGGGACGCGGGACGTCGTCGTCCGGCCGGGCCGCGCACGGAGCCGAAAATCGACCCCCGACCGTCAAGGGCGCAGGCACGGGGGACGGCTGGCGGTCTGCGAGGCAGCCCGGCCGCGTCGTTAGCGGCTGGCGACCGGGCGGTGTAGCGTCGATATTCAGCAGTCGTGGTTCCGAAGTCCCGTTCGCCCGTGATCACGATCATGGGCGTTCTTGCTGTTCAGCGCCTCTCCGGACCAGGGCGATCACCTCCCGGGCCCGCAGGGTGCGAGCCTGGGTTTCCTCGAAGGAGCAGTCATGGCCAAGGGCACCGTGAAGTGGTTCAACAGCGAAAAGGGATTCGGCTTCATCGAGCAGGAGGGCGGCGGACCTGACGTCTTCGCCCACTACTCCAACATTGCCGCTCAGGGCTTCCGTGAGCTGCAGGAGGGGCAGAAGGTCGAGTTCGACGTCACGCAGGGCCAGAAGGGACCGCAGGCGGAGAACATCCGGCCGGCGTGACCACAGTGCCGCGCACGGACCCATCGCCGCTGGGGGTGTGACACACTCCCGGTCACCGGTGCGCTGTCACCGGTGAGCCGTGCATGCGGCTCCGCAAGGCCCGCGTCCCCCGTTGTGCGGGTCGTTGCTTCCGGGGCGGGCAGGCGTTCCCCCGTCGCCTGCCCGCCCCGCCCCCAACCCCGCACCCGCGAGCAGGCCGCCGCGCGACAGGCTGACCACCGGCCACCCCCCCACGTCCACCGTCGTGACGTCGGCGGCTGCGGCGTGATCCCGGCGCACGGCGCCGTGTTCTCTTTATCGCGGAATGTGGCGCGTTCAGAGCGGGGGAGTCCCGGAGGAGCATGATCAGGTCGGCTCCGGCAGGGAGCGCACGGGCCCGTCCGCCCTCGCGTGTCCTACCGGGGCTTCCTGTCCAGGAGCACGGGGAACCAGTCCGATCAGTGCGGCACCGATGACGCCGGGCACCGCGAGGGCGTAGAAGTTCCACTGGAACGCCAGCCCCGCCCCGATGATGAGTCCGAGCAGTGGCGGGGCGAGCATCGAGCCGAGGCGACCGAAGCCCAGCGCCCAGCCCATCGCTGTGGCGCCCATCCGCACCGGGTAGTACTTGGAGACGTAGGCGAGGACGAACGTCTGCGTTCCCATCGCTCCGACACCTCCCAGGGCGACGGCCGCGTACAGCACTGCCGTGGGCAGCCGCAGGCTGAGGAGGATCACGGCCACGGCGGCCAGGAGGTACGTCGTGACGATGATCGGCTTCGAGCCGAGCCGGTCGGCGGCCAGGGAGATGAGGAGTTGGCCGACGACAGCCCCGAGGTTGAACATCAGGAGGAAGCCGAGCGCGGAACCGGATGAGTAGCCGGCCTGGCGCATGATCTCCGGGAGCCAGGTGTTGTACCCGTAGATCATGAACAGGCACAGGCACGACATGACCAGGAAGCACAGAGTCGCCACGATGTAGTCGCGCGAGAGCAGCGCTTTCACCGGCGACATGCTGTTCGGGTCGGTTTCGGCCGACGGCCGCGTCGTCGTGGGTGCTTCTTCGTGTGTGTCTTCGAGGGTGATGTTCCAGCGCCGAGCTGTCCGCTCCGCCTCGGCGTGCCTGCCCTTCGCCCGGAGGAAAGCGATCGACTCCGGCAGGAACTTCAGGGCCACAGGCACGATCAGGGCTAGCGGGAGGAGACCGAGGAGGAACATCGCCTGCCAGCCGAACCGGGGAATCACGAACATCCCGGTGAAGGCGGCGAGGATGCCACCCACGGGAAAGCCGCTGAAGATGATCGCGAAGACCAGGTTGCGTGCCTTGGGGTGTGAGTATTCACCGCTGAGAGCGGAGGCGGTCGGCAGTACGCCGCCGAGGCCGAGGCCGGCGAGGAACCGGAAGATGCCGAACACCTCCGGGGAGGTCGCGATCGCGCACAGTCCCGTCATCACCGAGAACCAGGTCAGACAGCAGATCAGCATCTTGCGTCGGCCCAGTATGTCGGTGAGTGTGCCGACGGTCGTGGCTCCTATGAGCATCCCGATCAGAGCGAAGGAACCGATCAGACCGGCACCGGCCGGAGTCAGACCCCACCCGTGGTCGTGCAGCAGGGACGGGATGACAGCGCCGTAGATGACCACGTCGTACCCGTCGGCAACGATGGCGACTCCACAGATCGCGAGCACCAGCAGGGTCACCGGAGGCCAGGTGACTTTGCCGCCACTTCCTCCGCGGCTCTCTTCGTGCATGACAATTCCTCTCACTGGGCTTTGTCGGTGGTGTGCAGGCCGACCGGCGCCATGTCAGGGCATGGATGCGGGAGGGCTGCGGGCACGCAGCTTGATCGGCGAGGCTCGTTGAGGCGATGGCCTGACTGCTCGCCGGTGGCTCACCTTGCACCGCTAAGTGTGCACACTATGACGGGGCTGTAAAGAGTGGCGTACAGGAAAGCGCGACTCGAAGGCTCAATGTGTATGCACCTTGAAGGTGGACAGCTCAAAGAACGGCGTCGGCGCCGAGGCCCCGGGAGATGCCGCGGCCTGCCAGCACGACAGCAGGGGCCCCGAGCCATCGCTGCGGCTCGGGGAGCGTCTCGCCGGCCTTCGCCGACCGGGCGAGGGGGAGTGGAGCTCACGTTCACCGACGGAACACGGGAGGTCGCCGACGTGGTCATCGGCGCCGACGGCGTCCACACCACCGTGGGACAGCATGTGACCGAGGCGGGCTCACCGCGGTTCTCGGGGATCTGCGCCTGGCGATGCCTCGTACCGGCCGACAGCGCGCCGGAGTTCGCGCGCCGCCCGGTGCAGACGTTGTGGCTCGGCCCCGACCGTCACCTTGTCCATTATCCGATCTCCGCGGGCACGCAGATCAACATCGTCGCGTTCGGGCCCGCGTACGACTGGACGACGGAATCGTGGTCGGCCGAGGGACGGATCGAGGACCTGCGCGCCGAGTTCGCCGACTGGGCCGACGATCTGCGGGTGCTGCTGGCGGCGGCGGAGTGTACCGGGCGGTGGGCTTTGCTCGACCGGGACCCGCTGCCCCGCTGGACGAACGGGCCCGTCGCGTTGCTGGGTGATGCGGCGCACCCGATGTTCCCGTTCTTCGCCCAGGGAGCGGCTCAAGCGATGGAGGACGCCGCCGTCCTGGCGGGCTGCCTGGCCGACCAGTGGCAAGCACCCTCGGCCGCGCTCCGCCGCTACGAGGACATACGCCGCCCGCGCGCCACCCGCGTGCAGCAGATGAGCCGGGGCAGGGCACAGAGCAACCACTTGCCCGACGGCGCCGCCCAGCAGGCCAGGGACGTCTCGTTCTCGAGCGTGGACCCCTTCGCCCACAACGGGTGGATCTACTGGCACGACGCCGAACTGTCCGTGCGGGAAGCACGCGCGGCCGGCTGAGCCGATGGAGACGTCGGCGGCCTACCCGCTCGGGCGGCTTCGACAACGGCGTCAGCATCGGCGCGCGCCACGAAGGCGTGTGGAAGATCGTGCGCCGGCAGCCGATCTACGAGCTGGACGGCTCGAGCACTCCGGGCGATCCTCACTGACCTGCCTCAGGGCACCTGCCTGGCATGAGTCCGGTTCAGGTGCCCTGGTCGTGTGTGATCGGTTGAGCCACCGGGAGTCGGCCGGGGGCGTAGGCGGCCGTGGTGGAGCCGAGCGCGGAGGAGGCGCCCTGGACGAGTACCCAGTGTCCGGAGCGGAGCCCTGCCTGGGTCATCTGGTTGGCGGCGACCGCGCCGAGGAGTGCGAGTGAGGCGGCCATCGCGGCCGGGATGCCGTCCGGAACCTTGTGGACGTTGCGCGCCGGCACCGCACAGTACTGGGCGTAGGCGCCGGGGTGGTGGGTGCCTATCACGGTCAGGCTGTCGCAGACTTCCTCGCGGCCTTCCGCACAGTAGGTGCAGGTGCCGCAGGCGACACCGGGCAGGACGGCCACCCGGTCGCCGACCTGTACGGAGTCCACGCCCTCGCCCAGTGCGGCGACGGTGCCGGCGTGGTCGGCGCCCAGGATGTGGGGCGGTTCGATCGTGGCGTAGGGGTGGTTGCCCGCGCGGGCCGTGAGATCGAGCAGTCGGCCGATGCCGACCGCGGCGACCCGGACGAGGACCTCTCCGGGACCGGGGCGCGGTGTGCCGACGGTGGCTTGCTCCAGGACGTCGGGCGGTCCGAACCGGCGGAACAGCATGGCCTTCATGGTTGCGGGAACCGGCAGCGCTCCCGACCAGCCGAGCTCAGAGACGGTGAAAGTGTCGCTCATGACGCCACCACCGTGTTCTCCAGGCGGCCGATCCGCTCTATCTCGATGACTATCTCATCCCCGGCGGCCAGGAACTCCCCGCGCGGTACTCCGCAGCCGGCCGGTGTGCCGGTGAGGATGACGTCGCCGGGTTCCAGCCGGGTGATGCGGCTGGCCGCCGCGATCACCTCGGGGATCTTCACCATCATCTGTGCGGTGGAGGAGTCCTGCTTCACCACTCCGTTGACGCTGAGCTGGATCCGCAGGTTCTGGGGGTCGGTGATCTGCCAGGCTGGCACCAGGCCCGGGCCGAGTGGGCAGAAGCCGTCCTGGCCCTTGTGGCTCACCCAGTCGAAGGTGAACGGCTCGGCGACCGGCTTGTCGGACTTGATCCGGTCCCGGGCCGAGATGTCGTTCGCCGCCAGGTAACCGGCCACATGGTCCATGGCCTGCTCGGGCGCGAGGTCGCGGCCGCCACGGCCGATGACGACGGCCAGTTCGGCCTCCCAGTCGACGCGTGCGCCCGGGTAGGCGGGCAGCGGCACCGGGTCGCCCGGTCCGGTCACGGTCGTCGTCGGCGGTTTGAGGAAGAAGAACGGGTCGCCCAGCTCACCAGGGCGTTCGCAGCCCATCTCCGCGATGTGGTCCCAGTAGTTGGCGCCCGCGCAGAGCACCTTGCTGGGATACGTCAGCGGCGGAGCGAGGCGGGCGCCCGCGACGGCGTCGGACGCTGCCGGCGTCCAGTCGCGGAAGAGCGGCGCGAGCGACTGCCACCGGGCCAGGACCTCCATCAGTGTGAGGCCCTCGGTCCCGGGCGGCCCCTGGACCACAGTGTCGTCGGTGTACGCACCGACGACGACGTTCTCCGAGTCATCGACCCGGTACTGCACCAGCGACCATTCAGGCGGTGTCATGTTTCCTCCGGCAAGCGGCTCTCTGAAGCAGCAGAACCATAGTGCATACACATTGGCGGAGGAAGGGGTTGCTTCGAGGTGCACCCCAGGCGCGCTGACATGGAAAAGACTGCACCAGGAACCTGGACGTCAAGCCTTGAAGGTGTACACACTTAGCTCGGTGCCCGTGCGGAATGCGGATTCACCAGAACCGTGAGGAGTGCACATGTTGCGTGTCAAAGGTCTCCTGCACTACGGACTCCAGGTGCCGTCGCTCGACAAGGGTGCGGATTTCTACAGCGCGTTCGGACTGGAGACGGCGGAGCGCGGCAACGCGGTCGTGATCCGCTGTGACGGCCGGGAGCAGGACCAGACCGTGCTGACGGAGGGGCCGGTCAAGCGGCTGCACCACGTGGCGTTCGCGGTGGACCCGGACTCGCTGCCCGAGTGGCAACGCCATCTGGAGGGCCTGGGCCTGAAACTGCTGGACGAGCCGAAGGAGGTGCCCGGCGGGCTGTGGTTCCGCGATCATGAGGGCAACCTGGTCAACCTCCGTGACGAGCGGATCGCTCCCTGGCGCGAATTCGGGACCACGGACGGGCAGGACGCCAACGTCGGCGACCGTGTCCGCCGGATCGACCGGGCGCGCTGGCTGACCACGACCGAGCAGACTCGCCCCCAGCGTCTCGGCCACATGCTGATCTTCAGCTCCGATGTGAGCGCCTCGGAGGCGTTCTACACCCGCACGCTCGGACTGCGCTTGTCGGACCGCATCGTGGGCGGGCCCGTGTTCATGAACTCGGGGCCCGGCGACCATCACGTCTTCGGCTTCGTCCCGGCGGAGCACCCCGGCCTGCACCACTCCAGCTGGATGGTGTCCGACATCGACCAGATCGCCAGGGGCGCGCAGAACATGGCCTCCGTGGGCTATACGAAGGGCTGGGGCCTGGGCCGCCACACCCTCGGCTCGAACCTCTTCCACTACCTCCAGGACCCCTGGGGCAGCTGGATCGAGTACTCCAGCGACATGGACTGCATCACCGAGAACTGGCAGCCGACCGACTGGGAGGACCTCCCGGCGGCCATCTGGAGCCCCGGGGAACCGCCGGCCGACTTCATCACCAACCAGGAAGCGAAGCCCGCCTGACCGGCGTCACGCGACCGCCCGGACACTCGCAGCCGACGGCCTGCGACGTCCCAGCCCCGCCTTCCGCACTCGAAGGAACCATCCGATGCAAGGAACTTCGTCATGCTCGACGCGCTGAACGCGCTCCGCCCGCCCGGCGAGCCCACCCGACGGCTGACGGCGGGCATCTTCCCCGGCGCCGGCACCGTGCATCTCCACCACGCCATCGACTCCGGGTACTTCCAGCAGGCCGGGCTGGAGGTGAACCTCGTGCAGGTCGTCTCCTCCGACCAGCAGATGGCCGGCTGGAACGATGACGAGTACGACATCATGCACACCTCTCCCGACCACCTGCTGCGCGGGCTGCTGAAGCGGGATCCGGTGGCCGTCCGGGCCGAGGGCATGGGCGAGCTGGCCGTGCACAGGCGCTCCGGAGCGCCTGTGCCGACGGACCGGTGGGCGGTCGACAACGCGCGGAGCGCCTTCGCGTTCGTGCTGCGCGCCGTACTCGCCGACGTCGCCGGCTCGCCGGTGACCGACGACCAGCTCGTCCCGGTGGGGGGCACCTTGCAGCGGTTCCAGGCCCTGCCGACGGAGGCGGTGGACGGGACCACACTCCACCCGCCGTTCGACGTCCTCGCCGCCGAGCAGGGATTCCCACGCGTTGGCGGCCACCTCCAGGTCGCACCCGACCTCATCACCAACGTGGTGGTCACCCCTCGTGAGACCGCCACCGCGTGGCACACCCGGGCCTATGCCGAGGTCTGCCGTGTGAGCACCGAGGACCTGCTGGCCGCTGGCGCACCGGGCATCGAGGCGGCCCTGCTACGGCACGGTCTGCCCGAGGCCGCCGTCCGGGCCGCTGTCCCCGGTCTCCTCGGGCCGGCCGGCCTGTCGACTCCCCCCGAGGTGACCCTGCGCGGCATGGAAGCGGTGGCCGGCCTGCGCCGCCGCTTCACGCCGGACTGGCAGCCCGCCTGCCCGCTGACGTCCCTGATCGGCCCGTAGGTGAATACAGTTACAGGCTGCCCGGATCCAGCTGAGGAGAGGTGGGTGAGCGGTTGTCCCGGAGTTGAGAGGGGCTCGCCTGTCGGCTGCATACACACTGGGTAGACTCCCGGCGTGAGCAGGAAGAGGAGCGAGTCCCCCGTGGAACAGTGGCCGGCCGACGACGAGGGGCAGGCTGCCCGGTCCGTCCCGCCGGACGAAAGCCCCACAGCCGCCGCGGGCGGGCGCCGCCTGGCTCTCGACGTCCACGGGCGGCTGCGAACCATGATCCTCAGTGGCGAGCTGCCGCCGGGTTCCGTGCTGCTCCAGGCCGAAATGGCCCGGAAGCTGGGCGTCAGCCGCACACCCATGCGCGAGGCGTTCCGGCTGCTCCAGGAGGAGGGGCTCATCGACGCGCGACCCGACCAGCGAGCCCGGGTGCGGGCGGTGGACCCCGAGGACCTGGACGGTGTCTACGGGGCCCGCATCATGCTCGAAACGCTCGCCGTCAGCATGACGGCCAAGTCGTTCACGGCCGAGGACATCGAGCGCATGAGCGACGCCCTGGAGCGGATGCAGAGGGTGGCTGTCGACGAACATCCGGACGAATGGCACGCGGCGCACCACGAGTTCCACGGCATCGCCACCCAGGCGGTCGGGCCCCACCTGCAGCGCATGCTCGCGTCGCTCGGCGAACACAGCGAGCGCTACATCCGCCTGGCTCAACTGGGCGCCCCCGCTTCATGGGGCAAGGCATACGCCGAGCACGAAGCGCTCCTGGAGGCACTGCGCCTGAACGACCCGGCCGAAGCCGCCCGAGTGGTCGCCCGTCATCTGGCGCGCACCGCGCTGAGCGTGCTGGCGGACATCGCCCCCGAGTACGAACCCACGGCCACCCGGACGGCCCTGGGGATCGCGGGCAACGGTCAGTCCTGACGCCGGGGGAGTTCTGACGGGCTCCCTGCACGGCCGCCTCACCCCGGCCTGAGCGACCTGCGAGTGGGTCAAGCCGGTCGAGTCGGCGGACGAGAAGGCCGCTGACCACGACCTTCACCGACTCCCGGCTCTACGTGGCCATCGTCGACCGGCTCACCCCCTCGGAGGCAACCTCATCCAGACCGGCACCGAATCCTGCCGCCTCGCCATCACCCAAGCCCGGGCCGTCGCCCCTCGGTAAGAGGTCGGGCGAAGGGGAGGAAGTAAGGAGGCAGCATCTGGTCCGACGGCGCCGGTCGGCCGGGGCCGGCCAGGAACTGGGCGCGGCGTCGGGGCAGTTCACAGAATTGTGGCGGAGTGATCCCTAGGGATCACGTGCCGTCGGCTCCGGTAGCATCGGTGCCATGTCTGGTGCTTCGTGCGCGGCTTGCGCCGCGGTGACGAGGACGCTCCGCTAGCGGCGGGGCGTTCCTCTCACTTCTGTTGAACGTGTCGTCGCTCCGTGGTGGGACCGGAGCGGCACGTTCGTGCTGCTCGGAACTTCTTCTGGGCAACGGAGTACTCGGTGTTCTCAGGCATTTCCTTTTCGCTCCGGGACGGATCGTCCCCGGTGCGTGCGTGGCTGGTGCTGTGCTGCATGGCCATGCTGCAGTTCTTCATCGCGGTCGACGTGACCGTGGTCAATGTCGCCCTGCCTTCGATCGGCGCCGACTTCGGAGTCGACGGTCACGCCCTGACCTGGGTCGTGGTCGGGTACACGATCACCGGCGGCGGGCTGCTGATGCTCGGCGGCAGGCTGGGCGACGTGCTCGGCAGGCGCCGCATCCTCCTGTTCGGCACCATGCTCTTCGGTGCCGCGTCTTTGCTGGCCGGGCTCGCGCCATCCTTCGCCGTGCTGGTGGCAGCCCGGCTGTTGCAGGGTGCCGGGGAGGCGATCGCGCTTCCGGCGGCGATGGCGGTGATCGTGCTCATGTTTCCCGAGGGGCCGCGCAGGTCCCGGGCGCTGAGCGTGTGGGCGGCCGTCGCGAGCTGTGGCCTCGTCCTGGGATTCGTGGGCTCCGGGATCATCACCGAACTGCTCGGCTGGCGCTGGACCTTCCTGGTGTCCGTGCCGTTCATCCTGGTCGTGCTCGCCGCAGTGATCTTCCTCGTGCCGAACGAACGGCCTGCCGAGCCCGCACCGCTGGACCTTCCCGGTTCGCTCTTGCTGATCGCGGCTCCGCTGCTGTTCACCCTCGGCGTCGTCGAGGCAGGAGAGGCGGACGGCACGCTGCCCTGGCTGCCGCCAGTGGCGCTGGTCGGCGCGGTAGTGGCCGGGGCCCTGTTCGTCGGGGCCGAGCGCCGTTCGCGCAAGCCGCTCGTGCCGCTGAGGTTCTTCCGCAATCGGCCACGCGTCCTGGCCAACCTTGCCACCGCGCTGCTGAGCGCGGCGCTGTCCACCTCGTTCCTGCTGTTCACCTACTACCTGCAGGACCGGCTGGGCGCCGGCCCGCTCCAGGCCGGTTTGACGATGCTGCCCCTGGCGGTGTCCCTGATTGTGGCCTCGGTACTGGTTCCCCGGCTGCTCGGACGGTGGGGCGCCCGGGCCTGTGTCCTGGCCGGCATCGGCTTCACCATGCTGGCGATGGCAGCCATCGCCCTGGTCTCCTCCCTCGGGGCCACCGGTCTGGCGATGGTTCCGGCGATGATGCTCATCGCTGCCGGGATGGGGTTCGGGCTCGTCGGACTGCAGTACGTCGCGGTGACCGGGGTGACCGAAGACGACGCCGGCATCGCCTCCGGCGTCCAGCGAGCCGCCGACCAGCTGGGAGGTTCCATCGGCATCACGATCTACGTCGGCATCGGGTTCGCTCCCGCCCTGGACGGTACCGACCCGTTCCTCGCCAGCAGCTTCCTGGCCATCGCCGGGCTCGCCGCGGCCGGGTTCGTCGCCTGGCGCATCTCCCTGCCCGCCGCGGCGAAGGAGGAGACCCGCAGGTGATCTGGGCAGGGCTGCGCCCGTCCGGCGGTCCGGCCGGGCGCGGCCCTGGAAGCAACAGGTCCACGCGAACGAGCCCACGGTACGCGCGGGAAACGTGGCCAGCCGCGCCAACTCCTGGCCGCCCTTCCACGACTCCCGCTGTCGCCAGCAGTGCCCCTGGACGGGCTCATCTGCCGGATGCTTTTCCGCACTTGGCGGACTGCATCAGACATTCCGCTTCACCATGTGGCGGGCGACGCCGCCGGCGACCACGGAGCCGGCGACCACGGCGAGGGCGAGTGCTACGAGGAGCTTCCGTTTTGCGCTGCGGCCGAGGGGCCTCGGGGGCGGTCGGGGTGGGGCGGACTCGCGTGACAGGCCCTGTGTGATGCGCTGCCAGACCCGCTCCGGGGGTGCGGTCGGCAGGTCCACCAGCTCCGCGCTGCGGGCGGCGGTCACCACGCGGGTCATCATCCGCAGCTCGTCGCGGCAGCGGTCGCACCGCTCGACGTGCCGCAGGGCCTCAACGTCGTCGTCGGTCGGCGGGGTGTTCCGCAGCGCCAGTTCCACCAGGTGCGCGGGCTCTACGTGGGCCATTACGCCCTCCCGTTCGCCGGACCCCGCGACTCGGCGGGCTCCGCCGTGACGACGAGGTTGGACAGATAGCCGCCCCTCTCGGGGACGAACGGCGGCGCGCAGGTGATGAGCGTCAGGACGGGGGCACCGGACCGGCGGAACACCGAGGAGGGCAGTTCGTCCTTCGGCACGGTGACGCGCGAGACGACGCGGTAGTGCACCGATTCCGCCCCCGCCCGCCGCACCTCGACACGATCCCCGCGCCGCACGTCGTACAGCGCGGCGAATTCACCGATCTCACCGGTCTCGCTGTCGACGTGCCCGACGAGCACGGCCGACCCCCGCTCACTGCCCGGTGCCGGACCGTAGCGGTACCAGCCGGCCACGGAGGGCTCGTCGGGGACGGTCATGTCTCCCCGGTTCGTCACGCCCACCGGGCCCACCCGGGCGTCGAGGCCCACGCCGCGCACCAGGACGCGCCGGGGCGGCGGATCCTGGGCCGTGCCGGGGTCCGCCTCAGCGGCCGCCCCGTCCGTACGTCCGGAGGTCGCGGCCACGACTGCGGGCGGGGGCGCGGCCGGGTGCGTCGGCCCGTCCGGAAAACCGAGGACGGCTGCCAGAGCGGCAGCCGCCACGGTCAGTCCGGTCAGCCGTCGCGCGCTGTCAGCCACGCCGGCCGGCGACCCTGCGGGCCGTCAGGACGCCCGTCACCGTGACCACTCCGGCCGCGGCGGCCCAGGCCGGCCACGTGTCGGAGGAGTTCGTGGTGACGGCGGCACCGCTGCCGCCCGCGTCGACGCCCTTGGGCGCCGATGCCATGCCGCTGAAGGACTGGGTCTTCAGGGCCAGGTTCTTGTCGCCGGCGCTGCCCCATGCGTAGACGACGTTGCTGGTGCCTTCCTCGAGGCTCAGGTCGGCCGGGCCTATGGCCACGGTGTCCGTACCGGCGAGCACCACGTCGGCGTTGACCGTGCCCGCGTCGACCTCGGCGGTGTCCTCCTTCGGGTGGCTGAGGTTGCTGAAGACGGGCTGTCCGCCGGCCCGGACGTCGACGGCGGGAGCGGCCGCGACATGGCGGACCGTCAGACGCGCCTTGCCGGCGCCGACCTGCGAGACGTCGTTGACGAAGGCCGTCAGCTGGGGCTTGCCGTCGGCGGAGAGATGGGCGGCGACCGTGGCGTTCGCGCCCTCGGGCACCTCGACCTTCTTCTCCAGGGCGGGAGTGCCCTGGGGTCCCATGCCCGCTTCGAAGATCTGGATGTCGTAGGTCCCGGCGTCGAGGGACTGCGGGGCCGTCACCGTGCCGGGCTTGAAGTCGCTGAGCAGTTCGTCGCCGTTGGCGTACACGTCCACGGTCATCCCCGGGATGCCGTGGAAGACGGACACCATGGCCTTGTCCTGTTCTTGGGCCATGGCGGGTGCGGCCATGCCGAGAGCCAGGGCGCAGGCGCCGGCCGAGGCTGCGACGGCGAGGTGGATTCGGGAGCTCATGGGGATCTTCCCTTCAGAAGGAGTCTCCGTACGGTGCGGAGTCTCAGTCCCGTTTCAGGTGTGGGGGCCGCCTCGGATGCGCGGCCGGCGGTGCTTCTCCGACGCGGTCACATGCCCGTGCCGGGAGCGGCGGACTGTTCGATCACCAGGCGCAAACGGTGCAGGCCGCGACGGGCGTGGCTCTTGACGGTTCCCAGGGGCATGCCGGTGCGTTCCGCGATCTGCGCCTGGGTCAGGTCCTCGTAGAAGGCCATGCAGAGCACTTCGCGCTGCTGCTGCGGCAGCCGGGACAGGGCGTCCACGAGCAGTACCCGGTCCAGGACGCGGTCCGGCGCCGCCTCAACCTGCTCCGCGCCGGCGGCGGTGTCGTGGGCGGCCGAGTCGATGAGCGTCAGTCGTCTCGTCCTGGCCGCCAGCGCGTCGACGGTCTTCCGGCGGGTGATGCCGACCAGCCAGGCGCCGAGCGGTCCCCGTTCCGGGCGGAAGCCGGACCGCCCGTGCCAGGCGCCGAGAAAGACCTGCTGGGTCACGTCCTCCGCCTCGTGGGCGTCACCGAGCAGCCGGGTGGCCATGGTGTGGACGAGTGAGCTCCAGCGCCGGTAGATCGCGGCGAACGCCTCCTCATCGGCCGCCGCAAGGCCACGGGCCAGCTCCTCCTCGTAGCGCGTCTCCTCCACGGGCGGGGAGAGGGTCGTGGACAGCGTGTTCGTGATCATGGCCTGGTTCCTCCTGCCGGGCGCCGTGCGGGACGGAAGACCGTCTGCCGAACCACACCGGTCGCGCTGTGCGGGCGGCGACCATGCGCTCGAGAACCAGTGTTCGGCGCACAAACGACGCAGCACAACATGCGTCGGTTGTGCGTCGTACAGTGGAGACATGGCCGTACACGAACGGGATGACGAAGGCGTGCCGGTGGGCGCCGGGCTGACCACCGGCGAGGTGGCCCGGCGGCTGGGAGTGGCACCCACCACGGTCCGCACCTGGGACCGCCGCTACGGCCTCGGTCCCGCCGCGCACACCGGCGGCCGGCACCGGCGCTGGACGGCCGGGGACATGGCACGGCTGGAGCGGATGTGCGCACTGACCGCGACCGGCATAGCGCCCGCCGAGGCGGCGCGCATGGTGCGGGGCGATGCCCCGCCCGAAGCGGTCCCGGCCCGGCCGGCACCCGAGGCGGCACCGCGCCCCGCCGCCTACGCGGCGCCACGCCCCGCCGTGCGGGCTCGCAGCCGGGCGGGCAGCGGGCTGCGCCTGGGGGACGTGCGTCAGGAATGCAAGGGCATCGCCCGTGCTGCCCTGCGCCTCGACGCCGCCGCGCTGGACGAGCTGCTCGAAGCCACGATCGACGAGCACGGGCTGGTCACCGCCTGGACCGAGGTGATCATGCCGACGCTCCAGGCGGTCGGCCGCAAGTGGGAGAGCTCGGGCGAGAAGTACGTCGAGGTCGAGCACTTCCTGTCCTGGCACGTCTCCGGCGCGCTGCGGCGCAGCACCCCCTCCGCCGTCGCCGACCGCCCGGGCGCCACCACGGTGCTCGCCTGCGTACCGGGAGAAAACCACACGCTGCCGTTGGAGGCGCTGGCCGCCGCGCTGGCCGAACGCGGCCTGCCGGTACGGATGTTCGGCGGTGCCCTGCCCGTGGAGTCGCTCGTCACGGCCGTACGCCGGACCGGTCCGGCCGCGGTCGGGCTGTGGGCGCAGTCCCGTACCACCGCCAGCCGGCCGCTGGCGCAGCACGTCGCCGCGATGGAGTGGGGGGTGCGCGGGGCCCGCCGCAAACCGGTCGTCCTGACGATCGGTCCCGGCTGGGCCGGCCGGACCTCGGCCGGCCTGCCGCGCCCGGCCGGGCTGGCAGAGGCCGTCACGCTCCTGGAGTCGGTCGTGTCGCACAAGTCCTGATCGGCTTGCGTACACAGGCCCTGATCGGCTGTATTCGGACACGGCCGACGGCCCGAGGCGGTGAGGGAACGGACCGGTGCCGCCGGCTGGTGCGGCGACTTCGACGAAGCGGTCGCCGCCACCTGGCACCTGCTGCGGGTGCACGACCCCCGACGGCGGCGCGCTCACCGTCGATCCGGCGCCGACGCAGTGAGGAGCCGAGGTCGGCCAGGCAATCGGTGAGGAAGGCATTGCGGTTGGGCACGTCGAAGCCGTTCGCACGGACGGCGGGGTCGCGGACGAACAGGGGAACCACCTGGTCGGCCGCGTTCAGCGCGGCGTGCGAAGGCGGATGGTCGTACAGACGCAGGTCCGAGGTGAACAGGACGACCGCGACGGTCGTGGCGTCACTCCTGGTGCGGTGAGGCAGGGGACGCGGGATGCTGCCTCTTCCTTCGCCCGGCGCGGACCCGTCGGATGCGGGTGGCGCGCGCGGCGCTCCGGCGCCCGCCCGGGCCGCCCGCCGCCGCCCGGGCGATGTTGCGCGCCATGCCACCGAACACGACGGCGTGGAACGGGGCGACGCTCCACCAGTAGGCGTGCCCCAGCAGGCCGCGCGGATGGAACAGGGCGCGCTGCCGGTACCGGGTGCGGCCCTCGTCGTCGGTCTCGGCGTACATCTCCAGCCAGGCGAGGCCGGGCAGCCGCATCTCGGCGCGCAGCCGCAGCAGATGACCCGGCTCGATCTCCTCGACCCGCCAGAAGTCCAGCGAGTCGCCCACCCTCAGGCGCTCGGTGTCACGCCGTCCCCGGCGCAGTCCGACCCCGCCGGCGAACCGGTCCAGCCAGCCCCGGACCGCCCAGGCCAGGGGAGAGGAGTACCACCCGTTCTCGCCCCCGATGCCCTCCACCACCTTCCACAGTGCCTCCCGCGACGCGTCGACCGGCCTGTGCCGCTCGTCCTCGTAGAGGCTGCCGCCGGCCCAGTCCGGGTCCGTGGGCAGCGGATCGCTGGGGGCTCCGGGCACCGAGGCGGAGGACCAGCGCGTGGAGACCTGCGCCTCCCGCACCCTGCGCAGCGCCAGGGACAGGGCCTCGTCGAACGGCAGCGGCCGGCCCGGAGCGTCCGGCACGTACTGGGCGATGTCGTGCTCGTGGCAGACGACCTCGTGCCGCAGCGACTCGGTCAGCGGCCGGGCGAGGGAAGCGGGGACCGGGGTGACGAGGCCCACCCAGTGGCTGGACAGCCGGGGCGTGAGGACCGGGACCGGCACGATGAACCGCCGGGGCAGCCCGGCGACGGAGGCGTACCGGGCCATCATGTCCCGGTAGGTGAGGACGTCCGGCCCGCCGATGTCGAAGGCCCGGTCGACGTGGTCCGGCATGGTGGCCGACCCGACGAGGTAGCGCAGCACGTCCCGGACCCCGATCGGCTGGGTGCGGGTGTGCACCCAGCTGGGCGTGACCATGACGGGCAGGCGTTCGGTGAGGTAGCGCAGCATCTCGAAGGACGCCGACCCCGAGCCGATCACGACGGCGGCCCGCAGCACCGTGGCGGGCACGGGGGAGGCGAGGAAGATCTCTCCCACCTCGGCCCGGGAACGCAGATGCGGGGAGAGCGAGTCCTCCGGGACGCCGCGTGGTGTGAGCCCGCCGAGGTAGACGATCCGCCGTACGCCGGCGGCACGCGCCTGTTCGGCGAAGATCCGCGCGGCGGCACGGTCGGTGTCCTCGAACCGGGAGCCGGTTCCGAGGGCGTGCACCAGGTAGTAGGCGACGTCGATCCCGCACATCGCGGCGGCGAGCGACTCCGGATCCGTGACGTCGCCCCGGACGGTCTCGGCCTCCGCCGCCCAGGGGTGGTCGCGGAGTTTGCCGGGGGAGCGGGCGAGGCACCGGACGCGATGACCGGCCTCCAGCAGCTCAGGCACCAGGCGCCCGCCGATGTACCCGGACGCCCCGGTGACCAGGCAGTGCAGCTGCTGCCCGGCCGGCTGTCCGTCCGCCGCCATGGTCGTGCCTCCCGTCGTCCGCCGCCGTCGTCGTCATGCCGCGGGGTCGCGGCCGGCCCCGGCACGAAGACTTCCCCCTCGACCGCCCCGGCGGATGCACGACACCGGGCACCGCCGGCCGTTCAGCCGGGTGGAGCATCGGCACCGGCTCTCCGAGGAGGCGCCAGGCACGCGGCGGGTCATGCCGGGTACCCAGGTGCCCGAACAGCAGCGAGAAGGGCATCCGCTGGGTCGGCAGGCCCTTGCATGGCGCAGCCCGACCCAACCCGGCGATACTCGTGCGGTCACAGCACTAACTTCGGCTGCGGATCATCGACATGAGCAGCCCGTGGGTATCGTCGTCGGCGGCGACCACGAGCCCGCGGCCTGTCTCACCGATCGGCGCGCCGTCGATCCCGGTGACAACGCATCCGGCAGCCCGGCACAAGGCGATGCCGGCGGCGAAGTGCACGCTCCTGGAGAGGTCACCGCCATCGGTGACATACGCGGCGCGCTTGCCGGCAGCGACCCAGGCCAGCGCCAGGGTCGTCGACACGACCCGCGGCCGGAAACGCTCGACGAACTCGAGGTGGGCCAGTAGATCCACGGCCCGGAATCCCGGCGCACTCGGGAACGGCGGATCCAGGTTGACGTCCACCAATCGGCTGGCCGGCGTGGGCGTCAGGAGTGCGTCGTCCGCCCCGTCATGCCGTACCCAGGCGGTCTCCCCGTCGGTGAAGAAAACCTCGCCGTTGAACGGATCGGCCACGGCTGCTGCCCCGTCGCGCAGCGCCACGTTGACGGCCACCAGCATGTTGCCGACGGCGTAGTTCAGCGTGCCGCACAAGGGGTCCACCAGCCACTGGCGCACAGCGTCGGCGGCGCCCTGTTGCCCGCCTTCCTCGCCGAGCACCGCGTCATGGGGCCGGGCGGCACGGATGACGTCGAGGATCGACTCCTCGGCCGCCACATCGGCGGCGGTGGCGAAGTCCCCGGCAGCTTTGTCGATGCGTGGGAGCCACTGGCCGTACATGCTGCGGACCACGTCCGCGCCGGCGCGCGCCCCGGCTATCGCGACGTCAGCATCGTCGGAACCCGTGTATGAGTTGATCACGTCGTGCAGACTACTGAGGCGCAGCTACCGCCCCAGCGAAATTTCCCGGTCAGAACACCAGCCAAGGCGGAGCCGGAGATCACGTGCGTGAACCGGTTGGGGCACGACCAGGACGAAGCCGAAGTGCTGCTCGGCTGGACCGAGCAGGTGGGACCGCACTCCGGACTCCGGCCGCGACCCACTCGCCTCCCGCCGCCTCCCACCCTGGCCGAACTCAATCTCCTTCGGCGGCCAGGAGCGCGACGGCGTCGATGAGCGCGGTCGCGTCCGCGCGGCGATGGAGCGCATCCTGGGCGGCATGCCCGGTCGCTCGAACGGCTGCGCCGGCAGCTCCGTTGACTGAAAGAGGCGCGGGGCGCCGAGGCCGAGGAGATTGCCCAGTTGAAGGCCGATGTTGAACTGGCCGACGTGCTGGTGTCGTCCGGGTCCTGCCGACGCAGTCGAGGACCGTCGACAGCGCACATCCGGCGCCGCCGGGGCTGGGGTGATCGTCCGTTACGGGGGTCAGGTCCAGCAGGCGCACCGCGAGCAAGCACCGGACGGCGACGGCCTGCCGAAGCCGGTCTCGGGGTTGACCTCTGCGGGTCAGGTGGGGGTGTTCTCGTCGAGGAGGAAGGGGTCTCCGTGTCCGGGGGCGACCAGGGCGAGTTTGCGGGTGAGGATCTTGCGGCGGGAGGCGCAGGCGGAGGTGACGGCGTAGGCGCCGATGACGCGCAGGTCGCCTGCCGTACTCTCTGCGCATGCATGTCACGGACTGGGGCGGAGGTCAGCTGACGGTAGTGCGTCCCCGGTCGGGCGGCTTCCCGCGGCACAGCCACGACGAGTACGTGATCAGCGTCAACCTCTGCGGCCTGGAGCGAGTCCGGCTGGATAGCGCCTCGTTCGACGTGAACCCGGACGAGTTCACCGTCTACAACCCCGGCCAGGTCCAGTCGTGCACCACCCAGGTCCCACCCGACGCGTCCTTCGCTGCCGTGAGCTGGTATGTCCCGCCAACGGTGGTGGAATCACTGACGGGCGACGCTCCCGTCGACTTCGAACGGCCCGTCGTCCGCTCCCCACACCTACGCGACGAGTTCCTCGCTGTGGCCAGGGCATTCCGCGAGCTGGCACCGGAGGGACACCCTCGGCCTGCTGGATCCGCTGTTCTGATCCAGGAGCGGCTCGTGCTCGTGCTGTCGCAGCTGCTTGACCTGGCCGCAGGGCGGCGGATGCGTGCTCCGGAACCCGCTGACGCCCGGATCGCCACGCTGCTCGACCGGCTCCGCAGCGACTTGTCCGGCGCGCCGCGGCTGGCCGAGCTGGCCGACGAGGCAGGGATGTCCCGGGAGCATCTGATCCGGACGTTCACCCGCGCCACCGGCACCCCGCCCTACGCCTGGCACCTGTCGGCCCGGTTGGCCGAGGCACGGCGACGGCTGCGAAAGGGTGAGCCCGTCGCCGATGTCGCGCACGTGCTCGGTTTCGCCGACCAGGCGCATTTCCACCGCCACTTCGCCGCGGCCTACGCCATCACACCGGGCCGGTACCGTCGGCTGTCTCAGATCAACATCTGACAAGACCGCACGGCCCCGCCCCGCCACAGTGGCCGGCATGACTGAGATCTTCATGGTGGCTCTGTGGTTGGGGCTGGTGTTCAACGCGGCGCCGGGCGCGGTGTTCAGCGAGTCCCTTCGGCGCGGAATCCGGGGCGGGTTCGGCCCTGCCTTCGCGGTCCAGGTCGGCTCGCTGGTGGGCGACGCCGTTTGGGCGGTGCTCGGCCTGGCGGGGGCAGGGGCGCTGTTCGCGGTGCCGGCCTTGCGCGTGCCGCTCACCGTGGCCGGGTGCTTGTTGCTGGCCTGGTTGGGGGTGGCGGGCCTGCGCGACGCGCTCGCGCGGAAGGTGTCCGATCGGACCGCAGAGCCGTACGCCAAAAAGGACCGCAAGGCCATGGCTGTGGGGGCGGGCATGTCCCTGGCGAACCCATGGAACGTTGTCTATTGGTCGGGCGCGGCCGGCGGGGTGGGCGCCGTGCTGGGCCCGGGCGGGGCGGCGGAGCTGGGCGTCTTCTTTGCCGGGTTCATGGCCTCCTCGATGCTGTGGTGCCTGATCGCGGCGGGACTGATCGTGGTACTGCGCAGGGCGCTGCCACCACTGGCCGTACGCGCACTTGAAGCCTGCTGCGGAGTCTCGCTCCTGGCCTTCGCGTTTCTCCAGCTGAGCCGGCTCATATAAACCGTTTGGCGGACGAGGGGGGACCACTGCTACATTCCGGGAGGCCGTGCGAGAGATCGAGGAGGTGGTACCCGTGAACGCAGTATCGACATGGGTGCTTCCCTCCGGGGTCACGGTCGGGCGATAGACAGGTCGTCCGGGAGCGCCGTTCCAATGCACTCCCGAAAGGCACGACCATGCATTTCACTTCAGAGCAGCACCTCGACGACGGCGTCCTCGAACGCGAATTCACCCTCGGTGAGATCCCCGGCATCTTGTGGACACCCGCATCCGCATCCGCACCGGTACCGCTGATCCTGCTCGGCCACCCTCCCCTCGGGCTGCGCAAGATGTACCCCCGACTGGTGGCACGGGCCCAGCACTCCGCGGCGCAGGGTTTCGCATCGGCCACGATCGAGCTCCCGGGAAGCGGAGACCGGCCCCGTTGGCCTGCCGCCGAGCAGGCCCGCGCCGACCTGCGCCGGGCGATGGAGGCCGGCGAGCCGGTCAGCGACGAGATCGTCGACGCCCTCATCCTCCCGTTGGTCGAAAAGGCAGTCCCGGAATGGCAGGCCACCCTGGACGCCCTCCTTCCGCTGCCCGAGATAGGCGGCCCGGTCGGGTACTCGGGGGGAGTGATCTCCATCGGCATCCGGCTTGCGGTGGTCGAGCCGCGCATCGTGGCCGCCGGTTTCTTCGCCGGCAGTTTCGTGCCTCGCGCCATGTTCGAGGAGGCCCGCCAGGTCACTATTCCACTGCACGTCCTGCTGCAGTGGGACGACGAAGGGAACGACCGGCAGGCGGCCCTGGACCTGTTCGACGCCTTCGGCTCCAAGGAGAAGTCCCTGTACGCCAATATGGGCGGGCACACCGGCGTCCCGGAGTTCGCGGGAGACGCCGCGGCCCAGTTCTTCACCCGACATCTGAAGTGAGGCCGGGCCGCCAGACCGGCAGCAGACGGGAGCTGAGTGTCGGTCGGCATGCCGCACCTCCAGCCACAGCCGCGCACGTGCAGCAGGCTCACCTTCTCCATCGGCAGCCGCTTGCGCCCAACCCGCAGTGCAGGATCCCGATCACCGGCCAGACCAGAGCGTCGCCCCACGACCGAAGCAATCCGCCGTCCAGCAGGTACAGGGCCCTGAAGACCAGAACCCACTTCGCCGTCATCCGCCAGCAGGGTGTGCGGAGGCGGGGGAGTGCTGGTCCCGAGACGTCGGGATTCTCCTGGACGGCCAAGTCCCATATTTGCCTGACCCGCCGGTCGAGTGCTGACTCTGTCTCGTCCGTCGCGCCTCGATCGCGTCGCGCGGGTCAGGTCGCGTGGGACGTACCACGTCACCGCTGTCCCACGTAATCATCAGCCGTATTCCTTGTGTCATGGGGTGCAAGCGTGTGGGTGGTGCCCTCTTGGGGCTGAGCATCGTCTCCATTCAGTGGCTTCTAGGTCGGAATCTGGCCTAGAGGCCACGTAGCGTCAGAACGAGCAGCACGCACTCAGGAGGGCAGCGAATGACCGTAAAACCGATCCCGAGCGGCTACCACACCGTCACGCCGTGGATCATCTCGCGCGACACAGCTGGCCTCATCGACTACCTGAAGGAGGCGTTCGACGCAGAGGAGATCGCCCGGGTCGTCGGGGACGACGGCCGGATCGGGCATGCGGAGGTACGGATCGGCGACTCGATCGTCATGCCGTTCGACGCGCCACCACACTGGCCGCCGACGCCCGCCTTCCTGCGCCTGTACGTCGAGGACGCCGACGCCGCGCACCGCAGGGCCGTCGCGGCGGGCGGTACGTCCGTGACCGAAGTGACACACCTCTTCTTCGGTGACCGGATCGGACGGGTACGCGATCCGCTGGGCAATCTGTGGTGGCTCCAGACGCGGGTGGAGGACGTCAGCCCGGAGGAGATGGAACGCCGTCTGGGCGACCCGAAGTGGACCGAGGCGATGGAATACGTCCAGGGTGCCGACTTCTTCCCGGGGACCTCCGGCTTCGGGGGATGACTCACCCGCACCGGTGTGACGACTGCAAGCAGGGAGCGCGCCGTGGAGCTCACGATCTTTGATAACCAGTCCGCGATGCCGTCGAGGCCGCACGGTCCGACGGTGAGCAGGTAGAACACCACCCCGACGCCGGCCTGTCAATGGACAGCTTCACCAGGAGGATCTTGAAGCCTGGCCGACGGTATCCAGCGGGACGGCGGCCAGCCTGTCGGCATCGAGACCTGGGCGTCCACCGCGCAACCGGCGCCCCTTCGCCCCGCCCTCGACCGGCTGCTCGCCCGGGTTCGTGGCGCGCAGGACGACAGGACGACGATTCCCCGACAGTGATCGAGCGACGGTGGGGTGCGGGACAGCCGGCCTCCATTCGCAGAGCGCGCTCCGAAGACGTGCTATTCGATGCTGACCAGACGGGCGCCGATGCAGCGTTGGCATACACCGCGATAGAAGTCGCGCCGTGACCCGTCCGCGCATCCCGGGCACGGGCGTGGTCGGGATGCTGACATCCCCCTGGCGGCCGCCTTCCATGTTCCTGGCTGGAGTTGAGGGGAGAAAGAGGGGCGGGATGGGGGGGCGAAGGCGCGGCCGGGATCGGGGCGCTCGCCGGTGTTGCGCGCCGACCGGGGCCGCCGCCGCTGCGCCGCCGTCACGGCGACAGCGGTGCCAGGAGGGGGACGTCGGTGGGGGAGAGGTCGGTGCGGGGGCGGTGCAGGCGTGCCGGTGTCGCCACCGGCTGGCGGCATCGCGGGCGCGACGCCGACCTCGACCACGAGCTCGAGACGCACGAGCGTGACGTTCAGCGTCTCCCTGGTGCGCCCATCGGGCAGCATATGATCAGCCCCGTCCTCGGGCGCCCGGGACGAGCCCGAGCGAGAAGACCGGTGAGTGTGCTGCTGGCCGTCTGGTGAGGCTTGTGGTGCGGCCGGTGTACCGAAGTCGCCCACGGCCGTCGTATCTGCCAAGCAGCAGACTGCGCGGCGAGGCCAGGGAGTTGTATTCCGCCACCCGCGCACGGACGGCTCGTAACGGCTGTCCAGCCGCTTGCAGACCACGCCTTCCATGCCGACCGCCGCCCATGTCAGCCAGTCGCGCAAGGTGTCCGGGTCGGCGGTCGATGGACACAGCGCCCACGGCGCCGACAACCTTCGCGCGGCGAACAGCGACTCCAGTGCGGCCCGGCGCCGCCGGTACCGCCAGAGGGTCGTGTCCGTCTCGGACAGCCGGAGCAGGTCGAAGGCGACGAAGTGGACCGGCCGTGTCAGCGCGTACCTCGTCGACGAGGTTCGGCCGGACGGTGACGTACTGGAGCTTGATCCCCGAGTCCCATCAGCGCTGATCTGCATTTCCGTCCACGGATGTCGGGCGGGGACGGCACGCTGCGGCTGATCGTCTTCATGGGAGCGGCCATCCGCGCCGCACTCACCCTCGGTGGCGGCGCCTGGCTCGCGGGTCTGCTGTAGCGGTGCTCAGGCGCGATCCAGATTTTTTGGAGTTCGGCGGTCTGAGGATGTCGAGAACGTGCCACCGGCTCCGTCCCAGGGACATCAGCGGCCACCACCGGCCGCACGAGGAAGAAGGAGAATCCAGCATGGCGATTCAGAGGATGGACAACGTCGGCATCGTCGTCGAGGACATGGATGCCGCCATCGCGTTCTTCGTGGAACTCGGTATGGAGCTGGAGGGCAGGGCGGAGGTCGAGGGCCTCGTCGCCGACCAGTGCACCGGACTGGACGGCGTCCGCTGTGACATCGCGATGGTGAGGACCCCGGACGGCCACAGCCGGCTCGAGCTGGCGAAGTACCGCAGCCCCGCGGCGATCAGCGCCGGGCCGCGCAACCGGCCGCACAACATCCTGGGCACGCACCGCGTCATGTTCGCCGTTGATGACCTAGAGGACACGGTTGCCCGCCTGCGCCCTCACGGCGCCGAACTCGTCGGCGAGATCGCCCGGTTCGAGGACAGCTATCTGCTCTGCTACCTCCGCGGCCCGGAGGGCATCATCGTCGGACTGGCCGAGCAACTGCGCTGAGAAGGAGGAACCGAACAGTGCAGCCGAACGAGATCATCGAGGCTCTGAAGCGCCCGATCTGCCAGGAGCCGCGGGCCGTGACGTGACCCGCCGCGTACAGCCTCCTGAAACCACGGCACCAGTAGGTGAAAAACATCTGAGTGTCTGGAGAACCGTCCCACTTCGGCTCCGCTGCTCACCGGGTCGCAGATCGGGATCGGATACGGGGGAGCTCAGCATCGGCTCCGACAGCGTCCACGTCGTGTGCGGTGGGCGGCTGTGAGCGGCGCCCGTGGCGAGGACGCCGGCGGCCAGAAGGGTCGGTTCTGTCAGGAGAAGGAGAAGTGCGCGGCGGCTTCGGCGGGCGTGGTTGCTTGGCGGCGTCCGGGGACATCGTGGACGGTGGTCGCGCCCTCGGAGCGGAGCTGATCGGCACCGGCGTCCCGGGTCATGGTGGCGGCGTAGGCACGGACGTCCGCGGCGGCGAGGTCCGTGCGGCCTCTCTGGGTGTACTGCTGGAGGAGGTCGGTGACGTCCGGGTTGAATCGCAGCATGGTCACGGGGGCGTCGAAGCGCCTGGCGATGGCGATGAGCCGTGCGCGTGCCTGCGGCGTGACGTTCGTCGACTCGGCGACTGCGCTCTGTCCGGTTGCGAGCCTGGCGACGATCCTGCGGTCACGTTCCTCGAAGATCCGTGCGTCCGCCGCGTCGGATTCCGCTTCCGCGGTTGAGGTGCCGAAAAGTTCCGCGCGGATCTCGTCGCTGGACACGACGGCCTCCGGGTCGATCTGCCGGCGCGCGACCAGCGCCCGAACGAAGCTGGTCTTGCCCGAGGCCGGTGGGCCGACGAGGACGACGAGTCCCGTCGGCACTCGGATGACGGGCGCGAGAGCGTTGAGGTAGAGGCCGCCCGCGCAGTCGAGGGCTTCCTCCGGGGAACCGGCGGGCAGTCCGCTGGGCAGGACGTTGTCCCGGTAGCTGTCGTTGCCGGCCAGGTAGAGGGCGAAGCCCCAGGTGTGCGGCACGCCTGTGAAGCGCAGTCGGCACAGCGGCAGGCTCTCCTCGCCGGGCAACTCCGCTGCCACGTAGGCGAATCCTGTGCGGAAGCGGACGGTGATGGCTTCCACTTGGGGCCAGCATTCGCGGGCGTGGCGGTTAAGACGCTGGCGCAAGTGGTGCTGCATCGATTCCGGTGGGTTCTTCGGCACGGGCCCATCCTGCCGGGTGCGGCGGCGGCCCGCCATGATCGTTGGCAGTGGAGAGTGGGCGACGGGCAGGGCCAGCGGTGGCGGTGGTGCTCTCCATCGACGAGAAGACCGCGGTCGCCGCCCGTTCACGCCGCCATTCCGGTCGTCCCGCACGCCCCGGTGAACCAGCCCGGCGGGAGTTCGTACGGGCGTCACGGCCTCCCACACCGCCAAGCACACCAAGGCGTGGCTGGCCGCGCACCCGCGCTGGCACGCCCGGATCGGCATCCGGAGTCGAGCTCTTACCGCGTGCGGACCGGAGTTCCGGCGCCGGGACGACAGGCCTCACGACAGCAGCATTCGCGTCCATATGACGGCCAGGAAGGTGCAGGCGAGCGCGAACAGGCTCTGCACGACGGCGGTGACCGGCATTCTCAGGCGGGCGTGCACCACGGCGCCGGTCACCGCCAGGGCCGGAACGCCCCAGACGACGAGCCACATCAGGACGGGGACGTCGCGGGAGTGCACGGTTGCGGAGGGGTTCGACGACTTCGCGCTGCCCATGCCGACCATGACGAACAGCATCGCGGCGACTACGACGATGACCGCGTCCGCGACCAGGAACAGCAGAGCTACCGCGATGTCGATCAGCCGGGAGGGGCGTTCGCGGGATTGAGGGGGCGTCTGGGTGTCCTGGTCGTCCGCGGGCGGTGAGGCCATGACCAGACTGCACCACGGAATGGCGTGTTCGGCATCGTCCGGGACCGTATAGCGACCCGACTGTGACCAGCAGTCACCACGACCAACATGGAGCCGGGCCTCAGCGCGCTCTTCACGTTGGGCTTCACCCCTTGTGGACCACGCCCTCATGCCGAGCGCAGCCCAGGCGACGCCGATGACCTACAATTAATCATCTATGGAAGATAGTTCTTCGGAAGATGAGTGATGGCTGACCTGAAGCGGCTGTATCGGGAGCTGGTCTCGCTGGAGATCGAGCTGTGGAGCGGCATCGAGGGGCGGTTGCGGGCCGAGTACGATCTGCCGCTGACCTCGTTCGAGGTGCTGCACCTGCTGTTGCGTCGGCCCGGGCCGCGGATCCAGGACATCGCTGAGGAGTTCTCGATCACGGTGGGCGGCACGAGCAAGGTGGTCGACCGTCTGGAGTCGGCGGGCTTGTGTGAGCGGCGTGCCAATCCGAACGACCGTCGTTCCTCGGTCGTCGAGTTGACGCCTGAGGGGCGCAAGCTGGTGGGCGGGGCGCTGAAGGTCTTCGAGGAGGAGTTGGAGCTGCGGATCGGATCGGTGATTCCCGAGCGGTCCGTGCGCGAGGTGACGGCGGTCCTCAGCACACTGCGGGCAGCCGGGCGGGCCCTGGACGCGGAGCGGAAGGCCGCCGGGCAGACGCCGGCGCCGGGCGCGCGGGCGCCGAAGCAGCCTGGCCGGCCGGCGTCATGAGCCACGAAGGCTGCGCGGTGCCCGTGGCCTGATGGGCCGCTGCTGCCGGGAGACTGTCTTCACCCGGCCCCGCCCCATCCGCTCCGCCCACAGGTCAGTCGGCGATGCCGCCGAAGGCGATGACTTTGTCGATGTGGCCGTGGACGAGGATGTTGCCGGGGCCGCCGTTGCGTGCGGCGTACTCCTCGGCGCGTTCGTCGCCCATGTAACGGGCGCCGAGGAGGCCTCCCCAGCGCACCATGTCGTCGGGAGCCTCGGAGATCTCGGCGCGTCCTTGGAGCAGGACGAACGCGTACGGTGGCCGGTCCTCGTCGACGCAGAGGGCGAACCGTCCGTCACGGGCGAGGTTGCGGCCCTTGACCCCGTCCTTCTCGGTGGTGAGCACGATGGCGTCGCCGTCGAGGAGGAACCAGACCGGTGTCACGTGGGGACTGCCGTCGGCGCGGACGGTCGACAGCTTGCCGGTGCGAGTGCCGTGCGTGACGAACGCGCGCCACTGCTGCTCGGTCATCTTCCGCATGTGGGTGCCTTTCGCGTTCGTACGGATCGGCTCGCGGGTGTCCGAGGCCGACTCGGCCCCGGACACCCGGAGGCTCAGCCCCAGAAGGCGTCTTCGGCGGCAGGGTCGCCGGAGAAGAGCCACATCTCGGTGATCTTGCCGCCTGTGATGCGCAGGAGATCGACGCCGTCCATGCTCATCGACGCGCCGTCGCGGCGGCCGCTGAAGTGGATGGTCGCGGCGACCAGGTCGTCGTTGGCCATGAGCGTGTGGATCTTGTCGATGGCGAAGGTGCCCCGGCTTGTCTCCATCATGCTGCCGAGCATCTGGAAGACGGCGTCGCGGCCCTTGTGCTCGCCGGAGAACTGGTTGGCGCCGGGCTGGTGCCAGACGATCGCCTCGTCGAGGAGTTCGCCGAGGGTGGCCATGTCTCCCGTCTGTACGGCCTGGAAGTAGGTGCGGGCGATGTCGATGTTCGGGCTGCTCATGATGCTTGCTCCACGGGTGTTGGTGCGGGTGGTGGTCATCGGGCGAAGTCGAGGCGGTCGGCCAGGCCGGCGTCGGTGAACGCGGCCTCGATCTCGTGGCGGCCTTCCTTGAAGTGGGCCCAGCTGTCGAAGTGGGCGGGGACGATCCGGCGGGCGCCGAGCAGCTTCGCGGCCTCGGCACCCTGCGCGCTGTCGAGGGTGAGCAGGGCGCCGTCGAAGGCGAAGGCCATACGGGCACCGCCGAGGAAGAGGACCGCGGTGTCCACCGGGGCGAACTTCTCGGCGATCTCCTCGACGTGCTCCAGGGCGGCGTTGTCGCCGCTGACGTAGACCGAGGGCAGGTCGTCGGAGGTGAGCATGAAGCCGATGACGTCGCCGGAGACCGGCTCGCAGCCGACGGGGCCGTGCCGGGCGGGCAGGCCGGTGACGGTGACGGTGCCGCCGTCGGGCCGCTTGAGCTCAGCGCTCCGCCAGAAGGCCAGCCCCTGCGCGTTGCCGCCCAGACGGTCCGCACCGCTGACCGTGGCGAAGACGACCGGCACCTCCGGCAGGAAGGCGCGGCCGGCGTTGTCGAGGTTGTCGTCGTGCTCGTCATGGGAGAGCAGGACGGCGTCGACGCGCCCCAGGTCGGCGGCGGTGACAGGTGACGGCTCGGTCTTGACGAGCTTGTGGTCGCCGGGGAGAGGCATGAGGTACTCGCCCGGCGGGTCGAAGGTCGGGTCGGTGACGAACCTCAGCCCGCCGTACTCGATCACGGTCGTCGGACCGCCGTGGACACGTACGGGGATCTTTTCGCTGGCGGCGCTGGCGCCGGACATCGGGAACCTCCAGGTGGGAACAGTGAAGGCGCGGACCTGCGGAAACCGTCAGGCGTCGGGTACGGAGAACACGCCGAAGTGGTTGCCGGCGGTGTCCCGCAGCCGGGCGAAGGTGAAGCCCGCAGAGTCGGAGGCCGGCTCCATGAGGACCTTGGCGCCGAGCCCTCGCCCGCGCTCGACGGTCTCGGCGACGTCTTGGACGAGGACGTAGAAGACCGCGTAGTCGGGGAAGGCGCCCTCCGACTCCCACACGCCGCCGGTCGGCTGCGGGGCGCCCGGCGTCATCACCGAGTGGTAGGTCACGCCGGGGGTGTTGGTGTTGGGGACGTACTTCCAGTCGAAGAGCTCACCGTAGAACTCCTTGACCTTCTCCGGCTGGCCGGTGCCGAACTCGAACCAGGCGACCGAGTTGAAGGCCGGAATGGTCATGACACTCACTCCTTTACGCCCCCTGTGGGCGGAATGTGACTCTCTGAGGCAGATGGAATCCAAGCGGTGACCACCGCGCCCGGCGGGGCGCCTTGCAGGAACCGGCGGGGGTGAGGGCCCCTGAGCCGGTCCGGAGTCCAGCAAACCATTTACATTCCATGGAAGCAACTTCCGTAGATTATTGTTCCATGGGTGGGGGTTCGGTGATCTTCAGCCGGCCGGCCCTTGGACAGCAGAGGAACCCGGCGTCTCCCACACGGACGGTCGGGTCAGCAGAAAAGGAAGTGGTCATGGAGCCGGTCGAGATCGAGGCGAAGACCCTGATCCAGAAGTCGAAGACCCCGTCGAACGACTACGTCATCAACCCCTACACCGGCTGCGTGCTGGGCTGTGCCTACTGCTTCGCCAGCTTCGCCGGACGGCAGTTCGGCCGATCGGCGAAGGAGTGGGGCGACTACCTGTACGTGAAGAAGAACGCGGTCGAGCTCGCCCGCAAGGAGCTGTCGAAGATGCCGGAGGGCAAGCGCCGCGGCACGATGCTGCTCAGCTCGGTCACCGACCCCTACCAGGGCCACGAGACGAAGTACCGGCTCACCCGCGGCATCCTGCGCGAACTGGAGAGGGTCGAGTACCCGGGCCTGGTCCGCATCCTCACCAAGTCACCGGTCGTCACCCGCGACATCGACCTGCTCACCAGCCTGCCCCGCGCCGAGGTCGGCATGAGCGTGACCACCACCGACGACAAGGTCAGCCGCTGGCTGGAGGTACGCGCCCCACTCGCCTCCCGCCGCCTGCGGACCCTGGCCGAACTCAAAGAGGCAGGCATCCCCACCTACGCCTTCGTGGGCCCGCTCCTGCCTCACTTCGCCACCCAGCCCGAGCTCCTGGACGACCTCTTCGGCCAGCTCGTCGACGCGGGGGTGAGTGAGGTGTTCATGGAGCACATCAACCTCAAGCGGTACATCCGCGAGCGCATGGACCAAGTCCTCGTCGGCGAGCCCGAAGACGTCCGCGAGGCGTACCTCCAGGCGCGGACGAAGGAACATCGCGAACAGCTCGACGTGATCGTCGCGGAACTGCTGGACAAACACGGTCTGCGGCTGCGCTTCGAGGAGGTCGTTCACCACGACGACAACGACTCCCTGCGGCAGAGGCTCATGTCCTCGGGGTGACCGCGTCCGCGCCGCCGGGCGGGGGCCTTCATCAGGCGGTGACGTCGGCCTCGGGATCCGGTACCGCCATGGCCCAGGTTCCCATGGCCTCCAGGACATCGCGCAGCCCCTCGCCGAGAGGGGTCAGCGCGTACTCGACGCGCGGCGGGATTTCCGCGTAGGTCGTGCGGGTGACGATGCCGTGCCGCTCGAACTGCCGCAGCCGGCTGGTCAGCGTGTGCGGGCTGATGCCGGGCAGGGCATCGCGCAGTTGGTTGAAGCGGTGGGGGGCGTGCAGTAGTTCGCGCACGATCAGGGTGGCCCACGGCCCGTTGAGCAGAGTGAGGAACCGGGCGACGCCGCATTCGGGGAGACAAGGATCAGTCACGTTTTTGACCGTACCCCCATTAGTGCAGTTGATGTAACTGGTGCGTCGCATGCACTAATGGCGCCATGACCTACGTGATTCATGGCGCCACGGGCGCCCAGGGTGCCCCCGTCGTCGTTGCCCTCGCCGCCGCGGGCAAGGCCGTGACCGCTCTGACCCGAAACGCCGATGCCGTCGTGGACGGCGCGCAGAGCGTTGTAGCCGTCGGGTACGGCTCCACAGCGGAACTGACCGAGGCATACCGGGGCGCTGACGGGGTGTTCGTCCACCTGCCGGTGGTCTCGGAAGAAGACCGCCAGACCTACGCGCGCAACATCGTCGCCGCCGTCCGCGCAGCCCGCCCGGCCCGAGTGGTGTTCTCCACCAGCGGTGCCCCGACCGACCCCGAAACCGGCGGCGCGGCCGCGGCACTGGTCAGCGCCTTGGCGGACATCGGGGTCTCCCATGCGGTGATCGCGCCCACGTTCTACCTGGAGAACCTGCTCATGCCCTACGTCATCGACACGGTCCGGGAGCGAGGCGTGCTGCCCTACCCGATCCGCGTCGACTTCCCCGCTTCCTGGGCCTCGCACCTGGACGTCGCCGACGCCGTCGTCGCTCTCTTCGACCGCCCGGACATCACCGGCATGGTCTCTGTCGGACAGTTCCCGGCGATCACCGGACCGGACCTGGCCGAGGCGTTCGGCGCCCACTTCGTCCAGGACGTGGTCTTCGAGCAGATCACCCCCGAGCAGTTCCGCCGCTCCGTCGCACCCCTGATCGGCGAGGGGCCCGCCGCCGACGTCGCCGGAGCCTACGCGGCCATGAGCACGCTTCCGGACCGCTCGATCACACCCGAGAACTCCGCCCAGAAACTGCTCGGCATCACCCCCCGCACCACCGGTCAGTGGCTGACCGACATCGGCCTCTGACCCGAACCACCGTCGGCTGCGGCCGAGTTCTTCAGACAGGGCTTGGCAAGCCGCCGTACTCGATGGGCGGTCTGCCAAGCCCTCAAGTAGCGCCGCCCGGCCGCGCCAGGACCCGCCCCGGCTCCAACGCGCTGAAACACGGCCCGCGCGGTGGGGCACCGTCGAGATCGCCCCTGGGCACGCGAGCCCGGAGTGGGCGCGGCCCGAGCCGTCGGCCGGCCGAGGCGCCCACGCCCTGGTGTGGAAGCCATCGACGGGGTCCGCGCGGTCGATTCCCGAGATCGAGGTAGGAACGACCCCGCCTTGGCAGCAACGTCAGTGTGTTGGGCGGCTTGGTCTGGATGGTCGGGATCGCCGCGGTCGCCACCGTCGAGCGGCGCTCGTCTCCTCCGGCGTGCCCAGCGCACCCGCCGGTCGGCGCCGGGCCGATCGGGCCGCCGTGCAGACCCTCTTCGACTCTGCGCATCTCTACGGCAGTCAGGTGTGCCTTACCCTCGTAGAGGTCCCGGCTCCACTCCACCCTGACCGGAGGTCACCTGAGTGTTCCCCGCACGGGTAGTTGCCGGTGCTCCGTTGGCACTGGTGATTCTCGCCCTGTCCGGCTGCTCTTCCCACTGGGGCTGCACCGACACGACTGCGGAGCGCGGTGAGGCGGGTGTCAGGGTGCAGGTCGAGGACACGTCTGGGCGGCCTCTCGGCGTCACTGCCGAGGTCGTCGACTGGCGCCTTGAGCCCCACCCGCAGGTGCCCTCCGAAGGTGACCAGGTCCACGTCCACTACCGCTTCGACGGCGCCGACGAGATGTCCGGCCCCGCAGTGGACGCCTGCGCGGTCGATAAGGAGCGTGTGGCGTTGGGGTGTCAGACGGTCTATTCGTCCGAGGCGTTCGGGCCGGACGGTGATCTCACGGGCGACGACTGGCTCGCCGTCGAGTTCCCTGAGCAGGTTGCCGGAGTGCTATTGCTCCCCAACGACCAGTCCTACGACGGACGGACCTGCGAGCAGGACATCAAGGACGGTGGCGGGCCGCATCCTCCGGAACCAGCTGGCATGGGGGACCAGCTGTAAGCCGTCATTCGGTTGGTGAGCCGGCGGTGGCATATGAGGGTCGCTGCGATAGCGGCGAAGGCGAGGAAGTGTTCCGGCTCGCGCTCGTAGCGGCGGTGGAGGCGTCGACAACCGGGCAGCCAGGACATGTCGGTCTCACAGTGCGCCCTTCAGCGCCCGTGCCTGCCTGCGCCAGAACTCCCGCGAGACCTCGGCCTTGGGAAACACGAGGTCGAAGCCGTGGAAAGCGCCGGGGACGACGTCGAGGTCGCAGGGGACGCCGCTGTCACCGAGCCGGCGCGCGTACTCGACGTCCTCGTCGTGGAAGAGGTCGAGGGTGCCGACGCCGGTCCAGGCCGGGGGAAGACCGGTGAGATCCTCGCGGCGGGCGGCGGCCGCGTACGGGGAGACGTTGGGTCCTGCGACGGCGTCGCCGAGGTAGGACGACCAGCCGTACCGGTTGCTCTTCGGCGTCCAGACGCGCACCTTGAGGGTGTCCAGGTCGGTTCTCGTCGTCGTGCGGTCGTCCAGCATGGGGTAGAGGAGCAGTTGGAACGCCGGGCGGATCTCGGCCCGGTCATGGGCGAGCAGCGCGAGGGCCGCGGCGATTCCGCCGCCTGCGCTGGCACCGCCGATCGCGATGCGGTCGATGTCGATGTGCAGGTCGTCCGCGCGCTCGGCCAGTCCGCGCAGCGCGGCGTAGGCGTCCTCGACCGCGGCGGGCGCGGGGTGGTCCGGCCCCAGTCGATAACGAACTGCGGCGACGGTGATGCCGAGCTCGCGGGCGAAGGCGATGTTCGTACGGTCGTCCTGCTCGGGTGCGCCGAAGATCAGCCCGCCTCCGTGTATCCAGAGCAGCGCCGGAGCCGCTGCCTTCAAGCCGGTCGGCTGGAAAACGCGAAGCGAGACGGGCGGTGCGTCTTTCGGCCCGGGGACGACGATCTCCTGGACCGTGACGTCCGGCCCTGGATCAGTCGAGCGCCACTTCACGCTCCGCACGAGGCGCGACGACAGACGTCCGTAGGACACATTGGGGATGAAGCGACCTCGTTTGAGATCGGGGTGGAAGGTACTCATCGGGTCCTCGTTCTTTCCCCTCAGCGAGGGTGTATGGAATCGTCTGGCCACCCGGCGGGTGGCCGGCGTCGAGAATGGGGACGGTTGGGAAGCCGGTGCGACTCCGACGATGGGACGGCCGGCGCGCAGCTGCGTGAGACTTTCGGGGACCGGATTGGGCAGTGAGACGTCGGTATCAGCCGTTGCCCACTTCTCGATGGGCGTCCGTAGCGCGGCGGATAAAGTCGCAGACGTGGTCAGCCGTCCCGGCTGTCGCCTGCCGGACCGGGACGAGATCGCGGGCGTCGCGGACCTGCGCGCCACCGCAGGCCATGCCGGCGTCCGTCCATCGTCCCGTTCCGGCAAACGCGCGCACCTTGCGACTGCCGCTTCCGTACCGCTCGGTCAGATCTTCGTCTTCTCCCGGACCCAGGCGCCGATCTGGGCGATGGCGGCGTCGGTCTCCGGAATCCGGCCGGCACCGTAGACGTACGAGTGCCGGCCGCCGGGGACCACTCAGTTCAACAGCAGCGTGCTCAGACATGTGGTACCTCCATGGGGCCATTTGGAATACCGGCCCGCCAGGGCCGGTATCGCCAGGGTCTGTCAGGCGGTGTGAGTGGGGTGGTCGGTGCGGCCGATCTCGTCTGGCGTCTCAGGTGTGCTGCTCGGCATCCAGCAGTGCGAGGGCGTTGCGGATGCCCTGTTCGAGGAGTTGGTCGGCGAGCTGCCGGTCGGTCAGGGCGCGGGAGAGTTGCAATGTCCCGGCCAGCATGCCGAGGAGGCCGAGTGCTTGCAGACGCGCCGACAGAGGATCGTGAGGTGCCAGGCGGGCGGCGAAGTCGTCGATGAGGACCAGCGCGCCGTCGGTGTATGCCTGCCTGGTGGGATCCGTGGAGCGTGCGATCTCGTCGAGCAGGGCGGCGTTGGGGCAGCCGTCCTCGAAGTTGTCGCGCTGCTGGGGGGAGAAGTACCAGCGCACGATCTGCTCGAGTCCGGCACGGCCGGGCGCCGCCTGCGCGACGATGTTCGCGTGCTGTGCGCACATCTGGTCGGCGACCGCGGTGGCGACGAGTTGGTCCTTGGAGGGGAAGTAGGCGTAGAAGGTGCCGTTGGTCAGGCCCGCGTCCTTCATGAGCGTGGCGATTCCGGAGCCGTCGATGCCGTTGCGCTTGAGCCGCCGGCCGGCCGTCGTGATGATCCGCTGTCGCGTCTCCTGCTTGTGTTCCTTCGTGTACCGCACGATGTGTTCCTCCATGGGAGCCGGGGCTTGCGCCCCGGCTGCCGCCTTGGTCAGGTCAGCGTGCCGCGCCTGCGAGGAGAGCGGGGAAGTTGATCCTGGCGGTCTGCAGTTTGGGGTCGTGGGGCTCGGGGACCCCGCCGTCGGTGATGTACAGCCGGTCGCCGCGGACCGCGGTGGCGGAGGGTGAGGCGAGGCCGTCCGCGCTGGTCAGGACGGGCTTGTAGGTGCCGTTCGGGTAGATCACCACAACCCTGTCCGGACCGTTCTGCGAGGAGGAGCCGTTCTGCGCCGCGAACACCACATCGGAGCGGGGGGTCAGGAAGCTGAGGTCGTCGATGTTGGGCAGGCCGCCCGCGACCAGGCGGATGGGGCCGGCCGTGCCGGTGGTGGTGACCGGTACCCGCAGCAGTGTTCCCTTGTTGAAGTTGCTGACCCACAGGGCGCCGTTGTGGAACCTGAGGCCGTTGGCGCCGATGGGCAGGGCTTCGGTCGGAACCGGGGCGAGAGCTGCGTCGGTCAGCCACGGGGTCGCCGATCCGCCCGAGACGGGAACGGACCAGATGGTGCCCTTCAGGCTGTCCGCGATGTAGAGGGTGCGTCCGGCCGGGTCGATGGCCAGCCCGTTGGGGCCCGAGTCGGCGGGCAGAGCGGCGATGCGCTGCGGGGTACCGTCCGGAAGCAGCGTGTACACGCCGTTCCTGGCCGCGTTGCCCGGGGCCCACACGCTGTAGTAGATGGTGCCGTCACTGGCACGGGTGTTGCCGCTGATCGCCTCACCCACATGCCCGGTGACCAGCACCGTGCGTTCTCCGGACGGGGAGATACGCATCAGCTGCGGCCCATGAGTGCGCTCGCACACCGCGCAACTGCCGAGCATCGACAGGATCACTGAGCCGTCGGGGTTGACGGTGATGTTCTCGGGGATCTCGCCCGCCGCGTAGTCGAACGTCGCCGCGGTCGTTACGTCGGTGACAATGGATCTGCTGTACGGATGTCCCGTCCCTGCCGACGCGGACGGCGCCGACCCCAGGACGGCCGCCGTCGCGGTGACCGCCACGGCGATTCCGGCGTTCTTCTTCAGAAAACGCCGTGCGCTCAATGCACTGCGCCGGGCGGATTGCTGGCGTTGCTGCTGCATGACTCTCCTCGGTAAACCAACGAGTGACTGATCAATGGACCTTCGGCGGCATCAGCGATGCCGGGTGTATGGGAGACATGCGGTTGGAATCGGCGCCCGTGAGGCCCGGACCTGGATGTCATCGGCGTCGCCCGTGAGGCGGGCCGGGGGGTCAGACGGGCAGGCGGTTGTTCTTGCGGATCCGCTTGTCGAACGTTCCGGTGGGGACGAGGTGGCGCGCCATGGTGAGGCGTGAGGCCAGCGGGCCGGCGGCGCAGCGCAGCTTCGGCTTCTTGTCGGTGGCCGCGGTGACGATCGCCTTGGCAACGACGGCGGGGTCGTCGCCGTCCTTCATCACATCCGCCATCACCTCGTCGAAGACGCGGGTCGGTTTCGGACGGGTTCGGGTACGCGAAAGGTGAGCGTCAGCTCGGCATCCGGTTGAATCTGCGGACGATGCGGTCGAAGATCCGGGCCGGAAGGACGCGGTGGAGCACGCTGATGCTTGCGGCCGTCGAGCCGGCGGTGCGCCGCAGTTTCGGGTTCCGGTCGGTGGCCGCCGCGACGATCACCTTGGCCACGACGGCGGGATCGTCGCCGCCGCTGGTGTTCTTCGCCAGCACCTCGTCGAACGTGCGCCGTCCCGACGCGTAGAGCGGCAATGGGGTGTCGCCCTGCACGCTGTGGTCACCGAACGGGGTGTTGATCGGGCCGGGCTCGACGAGCAGGATCCGGACGCCGTGCTCGCGGACCTCGTGGTCCAGCGACCCGGAGTAGCCCTCGACCGCGTGCTTGGTCGAGGTGTAGATGGCCATGAACGGGCTGGGGACGAACCCGCTGAGGGAGGAGACGTTGATGACGCGTCCGCGCCGTTGAGTGCGCATGTGCGGCAGAACCGCCTTGGTCATCCGCATGATGCCGTAGACGTTGACGTCGAAGACCTCCTGCGTCCGGGCGACGGAGAACTCCTCGGCGGCGCCGTTGGCGCCGACGCCGGCATTGTTGACCAGGACGTCGATGCGCCCGAACCGGTCGATCACCTGCTTGACCACGGAGGCGACCGATTCGTCGCTGGTCACGTCGAGGTCGAGGTAGGTCACCCCGGCCGGCGCGGTGACTCGCGCGGTGTTGCGAGCGGTTCCGATCACCTCGAAGCCCGCCGTGGCGAAGGCGCGGGCCGTCTCCTTGCCGATCCCCGATGAGGCACCTGTCACGAGTGCCACCGGCCGAGTTGCCGCCATCACGAGCTCCTTTGTTTAAATTACGATCGTATGTCTTACGTTCGTACGACCATAGGGTGGTCGTCGGGACGATGGCAAGTGGTTTGGCCCGGCGATCCGAGAAAGATCTGAGAAGGATCCGGAGACGTTGGGTGCGTTACGGGAAAGATCACGAGCGGATGACGAGCCGGTGACCGAGACCGCCACCGCCAGTCCCCGCCTCACCCGCCGCACTCATCGACGGCGGTGGGACTGGATTGGGCTCTGCCGCGTGATCACGTCATGACGAGTCCTGCTGCCTTCCGGGACCAGACCCACTGGTCCGGTGGCTACTACGAGTTGGCGATCGAGGCTGGATCAGCAAAACAAGGTGCAGGCGATGCTCGTGAAGGCGAGAACCGGTGGAGACGTCGGCAGCCAGCGAGCCAGGCCATGGTGCGTTCGCCGGTCCAGCGGTGCCGGCCCGGTCGCGTGGAGGTCTCGATGCCCTTGTGGGCGACGCGGTGGGTGATGCCACGCTCGCCTAACCATCGCCGCAGGTGGGATTAGTCGTGGCCCTTGTCGGCGTCGCCGTCGTCCACGGTGGGAACGGATCGGTGGCAGGCCCTTGACCAGGGGATCAGTGGCGCAGGCTGCGCCGGGGGCTGGACACGGGCGGTCGGGATCCCCCTGACCTTGTGAAGCGCGGGGCCCGGACAGACCGGACCCCGCAACAAGAGGATGCTCACAATCCCTCGTACAGCGTGCTTACGGCTTGTCGAGCACCGTCCCCGTCAGCACCGGCCTGTCCGGCAGCGGCTCGGCGTTCCTGTCGGTCAGCGCCAGGCGCATCGACTCGGTCGGCTCGGCCACCTGGTCCCGCACGATCGGCACGACGAAGTCCACGCTGCTGCTCCCGGGCGGGATGTTCAGCCACACCCACAGGCTCGCGTCGGACAGCGGCCGCTCGGGGTCGGGCACGTCACCGGACGAGTCCTGGAGCCACTGCGGGTCCACGTCCTTGGTGGACAGCTCGGCGCCCTCGGTGACCGGAAGCACCCGCACCGGCTCCCAGAGGTCTACCGCCGCGGGCGCGTCCACGGACAGCCGCCAGGTCAGCGTCTCGCCCTCGGTCACCCGGTCTGCGACCGGCGACAGGGTGATCACCGGCTCCGGGTCGTCGTTCTCGACGATGATCCCGCCCCGGTACTTGCCGACGACGGCGTTGCGGACGGCCTTTACGGCGATGTCGTGCTCCACGTCGTCGCCGTAGACCGTGTCGCCCTTAACCTTGACCGGCACGTCGATCGCGTGGCTGCCGGGCCGTACGGTCACGAGGCGGTTCTCGGACCGGCCGCTGTCCGGGTCGAGGACGTACACGCGGACCTGCCCGCTGCCGTGCCCGGAGATCTCGACCGGGATCCGGTAGGTGCGGGTGCCCGAGTCGCCCTCCCTGACGATCGTGCGGCCCACGTCGACACGCGGCAGCGCGGCCGCCTTCACCGCGGGAGTGCCCGGCGCCCAGCCCCATGCGTCCATCAGCCAGGCCTGCCCGGACTGCGAACGGGGCGTCAACGCAAGGGACTTGACATGCCTGAGATCGAGTCCGGCCCGGGTTGCCGCAGACAGCGGGACACGTAGCTCCTGAGCCCAGTAGGAGGCGGTGTTCTCGGAGCCCGGGAGCCCGTCCACCCGGACCGAGCCCAGCCTCACCCGACGGTTGGAGGAGTCGGTGACGGACACGTCGAACTTCGTGCCGGTCGTGTTCGGCGGTACGAAGACCCGGAGCGCCAGCTTCTGGGAGCCGCGGAGGGAGAGCGGCTTGGCCGGAGTGATACGCGCGGCCCGGCCCGGTGCGGACCACTTCAGGTCCACCGCACTGCGGCCGATCTCCCGTTCCGTCTCCCACGACGCGAAGTGCGGTGACGATCCGAGTGTCTCCGGGTCCAGACATGCCACGGCCGGTTCGGGGTCGATCGCCGAACACAGCCGGGCGCCGGTCACCTTCGCCCCGCCGTCCGGCAGGAAACCACCGCTGCGGCGGCCGCCGACCGCGTGAGTCAGCACCCGGGCCGGGCCCGCGGACGGGGCCCGCTTGCCGGAACCGTCGAGCAGCGGACGCACCCGATCGTCCCCGGCGAGGAAGAGCCGGGCCGCCGCGGCGATGTACGTCGCGCCCGCCTTGTGCTGCTGGGCGGCGGTCAGCCGGGTCGCGGCACCCGGCGTGCACACCGGGTCCGGCTGCTCCGGGTCGGTCCCGAAGTCGTCCATGGCCGGTGCGACGGCCTCGCCCGGGGTCCACTCGCTGTTGAAGTAGTTGTGGTTGGCGCCGACCATGTAGACCGCGCTGTGCAGTGCCGTGCCCCGGCTGATCCCGCGCGTCCCGTCGACGAAGTCCTCGCCCTGCAGATCCGACACGTCGCCGTCGCAGCCCGGCAGCAGCGTCACGGACGGCACGTCGGCGACTGGATTCTGGCCGAAGATCGTCGGTCCGATGAGCACAGTCCCGCGCACCTTCCAGCGCACCGGGCCCCGGTAGCCGTCCTCGGCGGCCGGCGGTGGGTACAGGCTGTCCATGGCGGCCCGGTTGACGCCCTCTCCACCGCGCGAGTGGCCGACGAGCAGGACCTGGGAGAGGTCCGCCTTCGCCGCCTTGCGTACGACGGCCGGGGCGGAGGAGCGATGGGCGGTCCAGCCGGCCCAGCGGGCGAGGTGCTGCCGTACCAGTGAGGAACGCGCCTGCGCGCCGGCGTCCTCGGCATCCCAGTCCTGGGCGTTGATGCCGTTCGCCGAGATCGACACCGTCACATAGCCCTGTGAGGCCAGCAGTTGCTGGTCGCGCAGATAGCCCAGGTAGCTCGGGATCGGCTTGTAACCGTCCGCACAGGGCCAGTCGCCGGTCACGTCGTCCTCGGAGCCCGGCTTGTAGCAGGTGCCGTGGCGGCCGTGCAGGAACAACGCGAGCGGCCGGCTGCCGGTGGCACCCTTCGGCGCCACCACCTTGGCGGTCATCTCCACCGGGTTGTCGAACCCGGGCAGGCGCACCGGGTCGAGGTCGTACTCCCCGGTGACCGTGCGGTACGAGCCGGGTTTGCCCGGATCAACGCCGTTCGCGGGCGCCGGCGCGGGCACTCGTGCCACGCGCGAGCCCGACCTGCGCTTGTCGTCGGCCGACGCGTCCAGCCGGCGTCCCGCGGCCGTCACTTGAAGGTCCGTCAGTTGCTCGGGCCGCGTCTCGCCGAGGGTGAGCCGGAAGGTCCGCCCGTCCCTCGCCGGCTTAGGTACGCCGAGCAGCCGGTCCCCGGTCCGGAACTCGACCCGCGCATCCCCCATGGGCACGGCCTTCGGGGCACGCCAGACCAGCTCGCGCGCCCCGCCCTCCCCGCCGATCCGCCACCCCGGTGGAAGGGGGTTGTCGTCCATCGCGCTCAACGGCCCCGTTTCTTGGGCCTGTTCAGCTTGTGCCAGTCCGGGCGAGCCCGCCAGGGCCGCCAGCACCGCCACGGCGGTCACACATATTCGCCGGGCACGGATCAATGATCCTCTCCTCAAAACCCCGTGCGCAGACGTCCCGTCGGTCCCGGGCGTCTCTCGCGTCACCTAGGACGGGGGAGGGGTGTCTGTGGGTTGTCTGTGAGGAGACGCCGAGAGCGGGCGAGCGATGCGATCAAGCCAGCGCAGCTGATCGCTCTCCGATACTTCGCCGCGCAGCATGCTGGTTGCCACGTCCTCGCGCACGACCGGATGACCAGGTGGGAGTTGGTTTCACCCGTCCCAGCGGGCAGGTGAGGCAGAAGCGGTGTGGTGAACTTACGTCCTCCGGGCCCGACCGGTTCGGTGTCTACGTCTCTCGGCGGCCTGCAGGGTCAGCCACTGCGGGTCGCCATGACGTCATCGGGCTGCACCAGGACGGCATCGAGGGTGCGCTGAGTTCTCCAGACGGTGGCCACCCCCGGTCTCGAAGTGATGGAGCTCGGCCCGGAGGAGCCGGTCGTCCTGCTCCCGGCGGGCCACGCCCTGGCCGACCGCCCGTTCCTGACCCTCACCGAGATCGAGGCGCTCCCGGGCTACGCAGCGCACTGCCCACCCGGCCGCCTCCCGCCTCACCGCGACCGCCCAGACCGTGATGCGGGGCGCGCGCCACGGCCGTCGGTGCGGTCGGCCGGCTATGCGCAGCTGAGCCGCGTAGTGATGGGGAAGTCGACTTGCTCGGCCAGGACCCGGTCGGCGGGTCGAAGGCCGTGGTTGCCGCCCTCGAGCTGGCGATAGGCGTCGGTGGCGCGACTGCTGCCCTCCCACGGCGGAACAGACTGCCGTGCGGGGCGTCGTGACGGAAACGGCGGCAGGCACCGCCCCACCGCCTGACCGACGCCTTCCCTTGAGGCCGGCTACCGCGCCAGAGGATCGGTAGGGGCGGCACCGTCCTGGGAGGCGGCCCAGGAGGCGAGGAGGCGCAGGGCTTCTTCGGAGGGCGAGCCGGGTTCGGCGGTGTAGATGAGGAGGGTGAGGCCGGGTTCGTCGTCCACGGCAGAGCCGTGCCAGGCAAGGGTGAGGTCGCCGACGACCGGGTGGTCGAAGCGTTTGACGCCGGTACCGTGACGGCGGACGTTGTGGGAGCCCCAGCGGGTGCGGAAGGCGTCACTGCGGGTGGACAGCTCGCCCACCAGGTCGTGGAGGTCCTTGTCGTGCGGGTTGCGGCCCGCCTCGGTGCGCAGCACGTCCACGGTCATGTCGGCAATGAGGTCCCAGTCCGGGTAGAAGCGGCGGGCCGCCGGGTCGAGGAACTGGAAGCGGGCCATGTTCGGCGGCTGGGTGTCGCTGTCGTAGATGTCGGCGAAGAAGGCGCGGGCCAACTGGTTGACGGCGAGCAGGTCCAGGCGGCCGTTTGTCACGAACGCGGGCCCGGCGGTGACGGCGTCCAGGGCCCACTGCAGGCTCTTGGGCAGGGTTGTCTGTCGGCTGGAACGTGACCGGGGTCGGGCAAGCGTGTCAGAGCCTTCCTGTGCCTGGGCCAGGTGCAGCAGATGAGCCCGTTCGACCTCGTCCAACTGGAGTGCGCGGGCGACCGATTCGAGCACCGCGGGGGAGACACCGGCCAGGTTGCCGCGCTCCAGCTTGCCGTAGTAGTCGACGCTGACGTCGGCCAGCGTGGCGACCTCGCTGCGGCGCAGGCCGGGCACGCGGCGCCGGGTGCCGGACGGCAGCCCGGCCTGCTCCGGGGTGATCTTGGCTCTCCGCGAGGTGAGGAACTCGCGGACTTCGTCACGGTTGTCCACACCCCTGACCGTACGACGTCCGCGCGGCCGTAGGGATGTACTGCCAGTACATGGTTCAACAGCAACTGGTTGCCCGCGCGAAACGGGAGTTCCCTGAATGACGTGGCACTCAGCCGCCCGGCCGTGCGACGCGGCCGGACCCCCGTTCACAAGGAGCAACCCACCATGCGTGGTGTCGTGATGCACGCCCCCGGTGACTTCCGGGTGGAGGAGCGCGAAGAGCCGAGGATCCTCAAGCCCACGGACGCGATCATCCGAGTGGCGGCGGCCTGTGTGTGCGGCTCGGACCTGTGGCCCTACCGCGGGGCCGAGCCCTTCGAGGCTCGCTCCCCGATAGGCCACGAGTACGTGGGCGTGGTGGAGGAGGTCGGCAGCGCCGTCACCACCGTCCAGCCCGGCCAGTTCGTGGTCGGCGGCTTCTCCACCTCGGACAACACCTGCGCCAACTGCCGCGCCGGCTACCAGACGTCCTGCGTCCAGCGGGAGTGGATGAACGAGATGGGCGCCCAGGCGGAGCGACTGCGCGTCCCGCTCGCCGACGGCACCCTCGTCGCCACCCCGGGCACCCCCGACGCCGACCTGATCCCCAGCCTGCTCACTGCCTCCGACGTGCTCGGCACCGGCTGGTTCGCAGCCGTCGCCGCCCAGGCCGGACCGGGCAGGACGGTCGCCGTGGTCGGCGACGGCGCGGTCGGCCTGCTCGGCGTGCTCGCCGCCAAGCAGCTCGGCGCCGAGCGGATCATCGCCATGAGCCGCCACGCCTCCCGCCAGAAGCTGGCCCTGGACTTCGGCGCGACCGACATCGTCACCGAGCGCGGTGACGCAGGCGTCGAAAAGATCAAGGAACTGACCGGCGGCTTGGGCGCGCACTCGGTCATCGAGGCGGTCGGCACCCAGGAGTCGATGCTCCAGGCGATCCGCTCCACCCGTCCCGGCGGCCATGTCGGCTACGTCGGTGTCTCCCACGACGTCACCCTCGACGGCCAGGAGCTGTTCTTCTCCCACGCCCACCTGCACGGCGGCCCCGCCCCGGTCCGCCGGTTCCTGCCGCAGCTGATCGACCTCATCTGGAACCGGGAGATCGACCCGGGCAGGGTCTTCGACCTCACTCTCCCCCTCGACCAGGCCGCCGAGGCCTACCAGGCGATGGACGAACGCCGCGCCATCAAGGTCCTGCTGAAGCCCTGACAGGCCACGCCTCTCGAACGGACGGTGCGTGCATGAGCGACGAGATGAGATACGGGCACCTGGGCCGCTCCGGACTGCTGGTCAGCCGGATCGGTCTCGGGACGATGAACTTCGGTCACACCGTGGACGAATCGACCAGCTTCGCGGTCATGGACACCGCGATCGACGCGGGTATCAACCTCTTCGACACCGCCGACGTCTACGGCGGCCCGCAGTCGGCGGACATGGCCAAGGGGTACGGCGTCTCGGAGGAGACCATCGGCCGGTGGCTGAAGCGCAGCGGGCGCCGCGACGACATCGTCCTGGCCACGAAGGTGTACCAGCCGATGGGACTGGGCCCCAACGACCGCCGGCTGTCCGCCTACCACATCCGGCGCGCGTGCGAGGCGAGCCTGCGGCGGCTCCAGACAGACCACATCGACCTCTACCAGATGCACCACATCGACCGGGCCACGCCCTGGGAGGAGATCTGGCAGGCGACGGAGCAGCTGGTACGCGAGGGCAAGGTCAGCTACGTCGGCAGCAGCAACTTCGCCGGCTGGGACGTGACCCTCGCCCAGTCGGAGGCCAGGGCACGGCACTTCATGGGCCTGACCTCCGAGCAGAGCTTGTACAACCTCGCCGTACGAGCCGTGGAACTCGAACTCATCCCCGCGTTGCGTCACCTCGGAATCGGCCTCATCCCCTATAGCCCGCTGCACGCCGGCCTGCTCAGCGGCGCACTCGAGTCCGCCGCTGAGGGACGCGTCCGGGACGAGTCGATGCTGGTGCGCATCGAAGCACACCGCGATCAGCTCGAAGCGTACGAGGGGCTGTGCCGGGAACTGGGCGCGAAGCCGGCGCACGTGGCGCTGGCCTGGGCGTTGCGCAACCCAGTCGTCTCCACCACGGTGACTGGAGCGACGACGAGCGATCAACTGCGGTCCAACCTCGGTGCGCTGTCCGTGCGACTCGACGACGAGACCGTGGAACGTCTCGACCGTATCTGGCCGGGACCGGGAGAGGCCCCGCAGGCGTATGCCTGGTGAAGCCGGCCCCGGGCCGACCGGCATGCCTGGGCGCCCTGCTGTCGCGTCGCCGAGTTCTTCCGGGCGGCGACCCGCCCGCGGCGTGGATCGCTGGAATTCGAGCCCCGACCGCCATGCTGCCAACCGGGCCGACATCCGGGACTTCCTCGTCGGCCGACGAGCCAGGATCACACCGGAACAAGTCGGACTGCCCACGAACGGCCCGCGGCGAGTGCCCGGGCTGCGGCGCGAGGAGGTCGCGCAGCTGGCTTCCATCAGCACCGACTACTACACGCGGGTCGAACAGGGGCGCATGCGGGCGTCGGTCACCGTCCTGGAAGCGGTCGCGCGGGCCCTGCGACTGGACGAGGATGAGCGCGGATACCTGTTCGACTTGGCCCGAGCAGCCGGTCCCGCTCGGCGTGCGCCTCGCCGCCGCAGGGATGTCGAGGTGCCGCCCTCCGTCCAGTGGATGCTCGACTCCATGACGAAGTCGTCGGCCTTCGTACGGAACGGCCGCATGGACGTCATCGCCCACAACGCGCTGTTCCGTGCCCTGCACGCGCCGATGTTCGACAGCGACACCGTCGACCGGCGTGGCCGACCGAACATCGCCCGCTACATCTTTCTCGATCCGGGCTCTGCCGATTTCTTCGTGGACTGGGAGGCCGCTGCTGTGACCACTGTCGCGCTGATGCGCGCCGAAGCCGGTCGCGAACCCCGCGACCGGGCCCTGCGCGAGCTCATCGGCGAACTGTCCACGCTCAGCGCCCAGTTCCGCATCCAGTGGGCCGCACACCACGTCCGCATCCGCCACCACGGCATCAAGCGACTGCAGCACCCCGACGTCGGTCGACTGGAGCTGGTGTACCGATCCATGGACCTGCCTCTGTCCGATCGTGCGGTGTACGACCTGACTGTCTATACCGCCGAGCCCGGCACCTCTTCCGAAGACCGGTTCAAGCTCCTCGCCAGTTGGGCAGCGACGCAGCCGTCGGCCACAGAGCCCACCTGACACTAGAGTCACTGAGACTGGTCGGGCGATGACGCCCGTCGAGCTGTCGCGAACGTCCTGGTGATCGGCGTCCGAGGGGCCGGCGAAGTCGAGGCGGGCGTCGAGGGAGATGAGGATGCGGCCGCGGTCGACCTTGTCGAAGCGTTCGGTCCGCCCCCAGCGCATCAGCTCTAGGCAGTGCTTGAGATGTGCAGTCCCAGTCCGCTCAGTCCGCTGGCTGCATATTCTTGTGGCCATGACTGTCCGGCCTCCGGAGCCCTCTCCGCGCCCTGCACCATCAGAAGAGCTGCGCGCCTCTCACGACGACCGGGAAGCAGTGGTGGAGCAGCTGCGCGACGCGGCAGCCGAGGGGCGAATCGATCTCGATGAACTGGATTCGCGCCTTGAGCAGGCGCTGACGTCCAAAACGTACGCCGAGTTGGCCGTACTGACCGCCGACTTACCGAGGCTGAATTCCACTGAGAGCCAGCCGCCGCTGGTGCTCAAGGGCGGCATGTACGGTGCGTCTCGAGGCCCCGGGTGCTGGGAGGTTCCCGGGCACGTGATCGCTCGCGGAGGCGTGGGGGGTGTGAAGGTTGACTTCACCCGGGTCGAGTGCCGCCTCACGGAGGTCGCAGTGGAGGCGTACGGGGAGACATCTGGTGTCACCATTGTCGTTCCCGACGGCTGGGCCGTAGACACCAGCTGCATGGATCCCGGCGTTGGCGGCCTGACGGACAAGACCACTCCCGACCGGCTCCCGGGATCTCCGCTGATCCGGCTCACTGGTTCCGGCGGCATGGCAGGAGTAGTCATCCGCCATCCCAACCGCCGGGAACGGCGCAAGCTGGACAGCAACCCGACGCAGGGCTAGGACGCGTGCCGGGGTGTTGATCAAGATCTGAAACGATCTTGGAATGTGGTCCAGGACGTCGCCGGCGGCGAACCGGCCATGCTGGCGTCCCGACTTGTGGATGAGGCGTGGTTGTCTGCTGGCAGGCGAAGGGGCTTGAGTCTCCAGTAGGGGGAGACGCAAAGGTGGGGGCATGGACGGCGACACGCTCTACTCGATCGGCGAACTCGCTCGGCGGACCGGTCTCACGGTCAAGACCATTCGGTTCTACTCTGATCGCGGAATCGTGGCGCCGACGGACCGCAGCCCGGCCGGCTACCGCCTGTACGACATCAACGCCGTCGCACGCCTGGACCTCGTGCGGACCCTGCGCGAACTGGGACTGGACCTCCCCACGATCCGCAAGGTCGTGGACCGCGAACTCTCGCTTCCCGAGGTCGCGGAGGCGCACGCGGAAGCACTGGCAGTGCACATCCGCATCCTGCGTTTGCGGCACGCGGTGCTGACGGCGGTGGCCGAGCGCGGGTCCACACCTGAGGAGACAGAACTCATGCACCGGTTGGCCCAGCTTTCCGAGGACGAACGCCGACGTCTGATCGGTGATTTCCTCGACGCAGCCTTCGGCGGTCTTGACGCCGCCCCCGCATTCGCCGGGGTCATGCGCTCGATGACCCCCGAGTTGCCCGACAACCCGGAAGCGGAGCAGGTCCAGGCGTGGGTGGAGCTGGCTGAAATGTCTCTGGATCCGGATTTCCGCGCCATGGTGCGGCGGATGGCCGAGGATCAGGCAGCCGAGCATGCCGGGAACGACATGACGGGCCCGCGCCGCGACATCGCCGCAGCCGTCCGTGACCAGGCCGGCCCGGCCCTGACCGCTGGCATCGACCCCGCCTCGCCCCAGGCCGATGCGATCGTCGCGGCGTTCACGGCGCACTACGCGCACCTCCTGGGCCGCCCTGACGACGCCGAGCTTCGCCGTCGGCTTGCGACTCGGCTGGAGAGCGTGAACGACCCTCGCAGGGAGCGGTACCTCCAACTGCTCGCAGTGGTCAACGGCTGGCCGGCCCCGGAGAGTCTGGCTCCAGTGTTCGACTGGTCCCTCCAGGCTCTGCGCGTCCGGACACAGCAATGACGGGGCGGCCGCAAGGCGGCGTGGGCCGGACGCGGCTGGCGTCGGGCGAAAACGCCGCCGCATATGATCGGTTGATGAGTGCCCCCCGTCGTACTTCAGGTGACCGCGACGCCGGCCGCACCCGCTCTCGTTCTCCGCCCCTGGCGTATGGAGGACGTTGCCGCATTGGTCGAGATGAGCCGGGATCCCGCGTTGCGTCAGTGGGCGAGCACTGCCGTGGACAACGATGCTGAGGGGGCACGGTGGGTGCAGGCCCAGCAGCGGGGCTGGGCAGCGGGGGACCGGTTCGGCTTCGCCGTCCTTGAGACCCAACCCGGTGCGGTTCGCGAACAGTTGGTGGGCAACGTGGTCCTCAAGGAAGTCACCTCCAACAAACCGGCGGCCGAGGTGGGCTACTGGACCGGGGCGCACGCTCGCGGTAGGGGAGTGGCACCCCGCGCTCTGGAGGCACTCACCAGCTGGGCCTTCGACACCTTCGAAGCCGACGGGCTGGAGCGTCTCGAACTCCTGCACCAGGTGGACAACCTGGCATCGTGCCGGGTTGCGCAGAAGAGCCGCTACGACTTCGACAGCGTCCTGCCCGCAGCGCCGCCCTCCTTCCCCCGCGATGGCCACCTGCACATACGACGCACGGATGCCTGAGATTCTCCCGGCTTCTGCGGATCGGCTGAGGCTGTTCACGCCGAGAAGGTCTCGGAGCGTTCGACCAGTGGGACTCGATCTGCAACGACTCCCGGCTCCGCTTGGCCATCGCCGACCGAATCACCTTCCGTTGCAGCTACAGAACGGCACCGACCCCTACCGGTTCCAGGGCCATCGGAGACGACCCCAGCACCAAGAAGGCCCTGTGAGTGTGTCCCCGAACGCTCCGGTCAGTTCAGCAGAGCAGCCGTGAACGTCTCGCGGTGGATCCGCAGCCGTGCGGTCGCATCCAGCCCGGAGGGGCAGAGGGCAGTTGCGGATCCGGGATCGAGCATGGGCACCCACGGGCAGTGGCACGGCCGTCGCGGAAGACGGTGTTGTCCGGGCACACATCGGGACCGACAGGGGCCGGCGCCGCGTCGAAGCCGTGCTCCTTCAGCGCAAGGAGATAGGCATGCAGAGCGCGCGCGTTGCGCGGCGCCGGGCGCTCAACCAACGCACCCCGGCGGAAGACCGCCCCCCGCGTTCACCATCCCGCCGACCAGCGCCTCGTCTTCAGCGGTCATGACGAGCACGCTATCGCCAGATCGACCCTGCGCCGACCGGTCTCCGTCTGTCGCCGCTTCCACAACCGCCCGATCACTTCCTGCTCCGGGAACCCAGCACTGGGTCGGCAGGATCGTGGGGAGGGGTCGTCACGGGCCCACGGTATGACGGCGCGCGCGAGGTCAGCGTTTGGGCAGCTTGCGGCAGAGGCTGTCCATCGACTTCTTCGCCCATCCGAGGGAAAGCCCCCCAAACTTCTTGGCACGTTCGGACGCCTCATGCACTGCCGTCCCCACACTCCTACACGTAGATCAACCGGACTTCCGTTGCACCGACCGCGCCGCCAGTAAGTGCACAAGTCCGGGGAGTTGACGCCATCTAGTACTCGAGCTGTAGATCGTGATGTGCCCTGATCTTGGGGCTGTCTGCCACTGGCGGAAACTCAGGTGGCCTCAGCGCACGATCTGGTTAGAGTCGGGCGATGCCCGAGCTGAAGCGGCTGCACACCGGCCACGCCCCGGCGGTCCTGGCCTTCGAGCTGGCGAACCGCACCTACTTCGCTGCCTCGATCTCCGACCGCGGCGACGACTTCTTCGACCAGTTCACCGACCGGTACAACGCCTCGCTGGCCGAGCAGGAGACCGGCGTGTGCGCCTTCTACCTGCTCGTCGCCGAGGACGGCTCGGTACTCGGCAGGTTCAACCTGTACGACTTGGAGGACGGCACTGCCAGACTCGGCTACCGGGTCGGGGAGCAGGTCGCCGGCCGCGGCGTGGCGACCGCGACCGTCCGGGAGCTGTGCCGGATTGCGACCGCCAGGCACGGCCTGCGCACACTGCGGGCGGCCACCTCCCACGACAACGTAGCGTCCCAGAAAGTCTTGGCCAGGGCCGGGTTCGTCCCGGTTGGCCCTGCCACGCCGGCCGATCTCGGCGGTAGGTCAGGCACCTGGTACCAGCGCGACCTCCAGCCATAGACCTTGATCTTGCTCGTGGGTCGGCTGCGGGAGGCCTGCGGCCACCGCTTCATCGGTGTGTGAAGCCTAACGACCTTGCGATGGCCGCAGCTGCCTAAGCCTCCGGCGAGAGATGAGCAGCGGGCGCAGGTTCGTGAAGTCGGTGACCAGGTCGGCCAGAACGCGGGTGGGCTGCTGGCCGTGATAGCCGTACCCGTAGCTCTCGGCTGCGGCCTTCAGGTCGTCCAGGTCCTGGGGCGTATGGGGGGAGAGCCTGGTCGACGTCGGTCCGGGCGGTGGTGAAGGCGGCGGCGAGCGCGCCACGAATCACCGCCGGAGATTCGCTCGACAGTTGCCAGCGCGGTGACAGTTGCGGTTCCTCGGGTGAGGTCTTCGCGCAGGTGGCGTAGGCGGCAACCGTGGCCGCTGGCGACACGCTGTGGGACATCGCCCAGCAGACCTTCGGCAACCTCCTGCGGTGGGGAGAGATCTACACCCTAAATCAGCAGCTCATCGAGTCTGCGGCTCGCCGAAACGGATACGCTGAAGCAACTACGGTCATGGGATCTTCCCCGGAACCGGCCTGTCGCTGCCAGGGCTGAACGGGCGTCAGCGGCAAATGCGGCGCTAACGACGATTCAGAGGACACTTGCCCGCGCGGGACGCCGCCCGGCGGACCAGTCAGGCGGCGTAACAGAGCACCGCGGGGCCTGCCGGTGCCGCGGTGCGGGCCACGGTCGCGTGCACGGAACGGGCGGTGCGAACGGTGGGCGCGGCCTGCGCGCGGTTCCGCGCGAAGACGACGAGGCGCAGCACCGCGAACCGCGCGAGGCCGGCGAGTGCGGAGGCGGACAGATAGACGACCTGCTCCAGCACCGCACCGGGCGCCGCCACCATCTGCTGCAGGACAAGCATCGCCACGCAAGTCCATGCGTATGCGGCCGCCGCGGACCCGGCCGACTGCGCATGCTGGCGCCAGGTCGCGCGCCCGCCCGCACCGAAGGTGAAGCGGGCGTGCAGCTCGGTGGCGAGGAGCGTGGAGACCACGGTGATCAGGGCGTTGGCCAGAGCCCAGGGAATCCAGGAGGCGAGGGCCACCACGGCGAAGCTGGAGGTGATCCCCACCCCACCGCCGCAGAGCACGAAGCGGGCGAAGGCGGTGAAGGCGGCGGGCGCCGCCTGCTCCTGACTCTGTGCTGTCTCCATGATCCGACCCCTTTGATGGCTAACTCCGCGAAAACGCGCACCCCTCGGCATGTGAAGCCAAGGGGTGCCCGCCAGTGATGCCACTATGGCACATTAATGACGCCATAGTGAACCCATCTGGCGCCACTGACATGGAGGCAATCGCGGACGTGCAGGCCAGGGACTCGCCACAGCGTCGGCGCGCGCCGCAGGCGTGGTGTGTGCCGTGGTGCGCGCCAGAGCGTTCCCGCCTGTACTGGCGTCGGCTGATGCCGACCCGGGGCGCTCTCAGGTTCGCTCGGTCCGGCATCGATGCCCCTTGGGCGACTAGAAGGGCCCTGTGTCGCTGAGTTAAGGGCCTGGGCTCGGCCCAGCCGCGCGCCCGGAAGCGGCGGGTCACCTTCTCGCGCCATCGCATGGCGCCACAATTATCCCCGGCGCCCTATACATGCTTTCCCAGCTCAGGCTGATCCCCCTCAAGCTCACCCCGCAGGAGGTGCCACCCGGGCTTGCGCATGGCGCCATTGCGGTGCCATGATGGCGTCATGGACCTCACCCCGTATGTCGACAACCTCCGCCGCGAACTCGCGGTGGCCGCCGAAGCCGGCGGCGACGAAGCGCGAGAGCTGGCCGAGAGGCTCATCGCGCCCCTGGAGTCGGCGACCCGCCTGACCATGCTCAACGTGCTCTCCGCCGCGATGGACGAGATCACCCGCGAACTCGCCCCTGGCTCGGTCGACGTACGGCTGCGCGGACTCGACCCCGACTTCGTGGTGACACCGCCGCCCATCGACGGCGGCGCCCGCGCGGAGCCGGCCGCGCCCGTCGAGCCTCTCAGGGCCCCGGCCCCGGCCCCGTCCGACGGCGACGAGGGCGGCACCGCCCGCGTCAACCTACGCCTGCCGGCCCACCTCAAGGCCCGCGCCGAGGAGGCCGCGACCCGTGAGGGCCTGTCGGTCAACGCGTGGCTGGTGCGCGCCGTGTCGGCCGCGGTCGACGGCGGCACCCGGCCGCGTACGACGGAGAAGACCCAGACCGTCGGACAGAGCTTCACGGGCTGGGTGCGCTAGCCGCGCCCACGCCAGCGCCTTCACCCCCCACCACGTCCCGCCAGCAGGGACGACCCAAGGACTCAAGAGGACGGGACAGCCATGCCTTCTTTCGACACTCCCGAACCGATCTCGGTCACCGCACGCGTGGAGGCCGGTTCCATCCAGTTCACCGCGGGCGACCGCCCCGACACAATCGTCGAGGTGCGGCCCCGCGACCCGAAGAAGGACCTGGACGTACGGGCGGCCGAGCAGACCGAGGTCACCTACGCGGGCGGCGTACTGACCGTCAGGACGCCCAAGGGCAACCTGCGCGGGCTCGGCCGCACCGGCACCGTCGACGTGACGGTCGAACTGCCCGCGGACTCGCGCATCGACATGACCGGCGCCTGGGCCCAGGTGCTCGGCGAGGGCCGGCTCGGCGAGGTCAGTGTGAAGACCTCGTCCGGCGACGTCCGCCTCGACACGACGGGCCCGCTCCAGCTGACCGCGTCGCACGGCTCGATCACCGTGGACCGCATCGAGGGCAGGGCAGAGATCACCACCAGCTCCGGCAGCCTGCGCGTCGGCCTCGTCGACGGCCCCGCCGTCCTGAAGAACTCGCACGGCACCACGACCGTCGATGCCGCGACCGGCGAGCTGCGGGTGAGCGGCGCCAACGGCGACATCGAGATCCGGCGCGCCGAGGACTCGGTCACCGCCACCACCGCCCACGGCACCCTGCGCGTAGGCGAAGTGGCCCGCGGCAACGTCCAGTTGGAGACCAACTACGGCGCCATCGACGTCGGCGTCCGCGAAGGCACGGCCGCCTGGCTCGACGTCAGCTCGAACTCCGGCCAGGTACGCAACACCCTCACCGCGTCCGAGACCCCTGAACAGACCGAGGACACCGTCAAGGTCCGCGCCCGCACCAAGTACGGCAACATCGACGTCCGCCGCGCCCGGGCCTGAGCACCACATCGTCAACCGGCCCCTACACCCACTCACTTCAGCCTTCGATCGGAGGGCCCCATGCCTTCATCTGTCATGCCCACGCCCAGGCGAGGCGACGGTCCCCAGTCGTCGGCCGCCGTATCCACCGTCGGTCTGCGCAAGTCGTACGGCGACAAGACCGTCCTCGACGGCATCGACCTGCGTATCCCTGCCGGGTCCGTGTTCGCGCTGCTCGGACCCAACGGCGCAGGCAAGACCACCGCCGTGAAAATCCTCTCCACGCTCATCACCGCCGACGGCGGACATGCACAAGTCGCGGGCCACGACCTCGCCACCTCCCCGGACGGGGTACGCGCCGCGATCGGCGTCACCGGGCAGTTCTCCGCCGTGGACGGGCTGATCACCGGAGAGGAGAACATGCTCCTCATGGCGGACCTGCACCACCTCTCCAAACGCGAGGGACGGCAGGTCACCGCCGAACTGCTGGAACGGTTCGACCTCACCGAGGCCGCGAAGAAGCCCGCCTCCACCTACTCCGGCGGGATGAAGCGCCGCCTCGACATCGCCATGACGCTGGTCGGCAACCCGCGGATCATCTTCCTCGACGAGCCGACCACCGGCCTCGACCCGCGCAGCCGCCACAACATGTGGCAGATCATCCGCGAACTCGTCTCCGACGGCGTCACCGTCTTCCTCACCACCCAATACCTGGAAGAGGCCGACGAACTCGCCGACCGCATCGCGGTGCTGAACGACGGCAAGATCGCCGCCGAGGGCACCGCCGACGAGCTGAAGCGGCTGATCCCCGGCGGCCATGTCCGTCTGCGCTTCACCGACCCGTCCACATACCAGAGAGCCGCCTCCGCGCTGCGTGAGGTCACTCGGGACGACGAGGCGCTGGCCCTGCAGATCCCCAGCGACGGCAGCCAGCGCGAACTGCGCTCCATCCTCGACTGGCTGGACTCCGCCGGCATCGAGGCCGACGAGCTGACCATGCACACCCCCGACCTCGACGACGTGTTCTTCGCCCTGACCGGCGGCACCGACCAGCCCAAGGAGGCTGTCCGATGAGCACCCCCCTGGCTCCCGCCCGCCCGGCCCGGCTCTCCCTCGCCCTGCGTGACTCCTCCACGATGCTGCGCCGCAACCTCCTGCACGCGCGGCGCTACCCGTCCCTCACCCTGAACCTGCTGCTCACGCCGATCGTCCTGCTGCTGCTGTTCGTCTACGTCTTCGGCGACGTGATGAGCGCGGGCATCGGCGGTGACGGCGCCGATCGCTCGGACTACATCGCCTATCTCCTCCCGGGCATCCTGCTGATGACCATCGGCGGCACCCTGGTCGGCACCGCGGTGTCCGTCTCCATGGACATGACCGAGGGCATCATCGCCCGCTTCCGCGCCATGGCGATCCACCGCGGCTCCGTGCTCAACGGACACGTCATCAGCAGCGTGGTGCAGTCGGTCATCAGCGTGACTCTCGTCGGTGCCGTCGGCGTGGCCATCGGCTTCCGTTCCACGGATGCCACGGCCCTGGAGTGGATCGCGGCGTTCGGACTGCTCGCGCTGTTCGCCCTGGCCTTCACCTGGATCGCGGTCGGGATGGGCATGGTCAGCCCCAGCGCCGAGGCAGCCAGCAACAATGCGCTGCCGCTGGTCTTCCTGCCGCTCATCTCCAGCGCCTTCGTCCCGGTCGACGCGATGCCGGGCTGGTTCCAGCCGATCGCCCAGTACCAGCCGTTCACGCCCGCCATCGAGACGCTGCGCGGACTGCTGCTCGGCACCGAGATCGGCAACAACTGGTGGATCACCATCGTCTGGTGCCTGGGCCTGGCGGCGCTCGGCTACCGCTGGTCGAAGGCGGTGTTCAACCGCGACCCGAAGTGACCGCTCGGACTGCCTCCGGCAGCTCGTCCCGCTCGAGGGCGGCGTATTCCGACACCGTGTCGGCATACGCCGCCCCACCGGCATCCGCAGCTGCCGACATGGATGCCGGGGCGGCGGTCGGGGTCGGGTTCGTTGCTGCGGATGATCACGCGGGCGGCCGGGGCGGTGTCACCACGCCCCAGCAGGAAGGAGCGGAACATGTGCTTCAGCGGGCTGCCTTCGGCCCAGGCGAAGTAGCAGTGCGGCCGCACACCGGTGGCATCGCGCAGAGCCAGGAGGATGGCGGCGATGGCGATGGCGTTGGACGCGGCCGGGGCCTGGGCGCGTTCTGGTTCCTCAACCTCTCCAGCTCAGCCAAGCGTGCGGCCCATCACCACTTCACCGGCCGAATCGCGTTCCGCGTCCGTGCGGCAGGCCAGGCAGAACTCAGCAGCGCAGCCGTACACAGGGCTCGCCGGGCTCCCGAGTCGTGCGGTCCGCCGGTGCGATGGCGCACCGTGCGGCGAGCAGCTCCTGGACCGCGAGCGCGTTTCATCATCGGCGGCCGCGACCTCCACCACCGGCCAGGTCCGACTCTGCCACATGCGCGTCAGCGATCTGCCTCATGCCTGGCACTACGCGCCGGCGTCCGCAGAAGTTCTCCGATCCCGCCGTGTTCACCCGACCGAGTAGGGTCCCGGCCATGGCCAGCCCCAGGCGTGGGGCACCGGCCGGGGCGACTGGTCAGTGGGGGCGTCGACGTGAAGGTGGCGCCCTGCCGTCATCCTGTGGTCTACCGCTCCCCCGGCCATCAGGCGGAGCGAGTTCAACCCGCAGAGCGATCCTCGGTGGCCCCCTGACTGGGATCTTCATTGCTGAACGTGTCGGCCACCAGTCCACCGAAACCGAGGACCGCATATGCATCCGCTCCTGCGCGTCGAAGAACCCACTGCCGCCCGCCCCGGACGACTCCGCGCTGCATGGCGGGCGGCCCACGAGCCCGTTGCCGGAGTGTCCCGGCGGATGCAACTCGTCGCCTACGCCGTGCCGTTAGCCGTCCTGCCATCGAGTATCTGGCGGCTTCCGGCCGCGTTCGACGACGGGTTTGGGGTCGGAGGGGCGTACATCATCTCTCTGTCGATAATGTCTGAAATTTTCGCGTTCACCGCGATCGGCCTGATCGCCCGCTGGGGCGAGGTGTTCCCACGCTGGGTCCCAGTCCTGCGCGGCCGCCGGGTCCCGACGAAGGCAGCCGTCATCCCAGGCGCCGTCGGGGCCACGATCCTCACCCTCCTGTTCACCCTCCTGTTCATCGCTTCCGAGATCAGGGGCACCACGATCCGAGGCGACGACCTGCCGGACGGCTTTCCAAGCCGGGCCAACGGCTGGGAGGCTGCCTGGTTCTATGTCTGCTACGCGCCGCTGATCCTCTGGGGGCCGCTGCTGGCCGTGCTGACCGTCGCGTACTGGAAGCGCCGCCACACAGCTGAGAAGGTGCCCGCACCGGCGTGAGCGCAGGGAAAGGGGCACCTGCCGACGCCCCTCCCGGTGACCAGGCAGCACACGCGGTTCCCCCAACTTTGCTCAGTCCGCGTTCATGACATGCGGAGTGCACCAGAAGATGGGAGGCGCGGCCTGACCTTCACGCTCGGGGACGCCAGCTCTGGACCGCTAGTAACACGCTGCACCAGTGGCACCGGCCCAACGGGCACGGCCCGGGCAACGACACCGCCACGTCGACTGCGATCCACGTTCGGACACGCTCGGCCAGCGGAGGTGGTCAAGGCTGGCGAGGGCGGGTCTGTCGGACCGGACGTTGCCAGAGCGCGGTGCCGTCGCGACCATTGTCTGCGGGTGTTACTCGGTGACACCCGGCCACCTTGGCGCTCCAACTTCGGGACCCCTCCCGGTGCCAGTGCGAAACGATTGGTCCTCGCACACCGTCGACATGGAGGAGCGAGATGTTCGGTCGATTCGGTCGGCGAGGCGCTGGTGGGCAAGGGGACCGCGATGCCGCAGCCGAGAAGGCTTTCGAGCGGGGACAGCGGGAGTTCTCGGCGGGCCGCTACGCCGCTGCAGCCTCCGTGTTCCGCGAGGTGGTGACGTTGGCGCCCGACTCGCCGAATTCACAGTTCCTCCTGGGTGCCTCCCTGTTCAATTCGGGTGACTCGCGGGGGGCCGTCGATCCGCTGCGCGCGTGCCTGGCCATGCGGCCCGACCACGCGGCAGCACACTTCGCGCTGGGCATGTCGCTCGGTCGCCTGGACGAGTTCGACGACGCCGCGGAACACATCGCGAAGGCCGCCTCGCTCGGCGACCGGCAGGCACTCGACATGCTGCCGAACATCGGCGCCGATTACTGCCGCACATGCGGCCGGGCAGCCCGGTTTGGCCAGATCGACGACCAGGACGCGGACATTGTCATCGGCACCATCGGGGGCGGATGGACCTGCGCGGACTGCCGCACGGTCCTGTGCGGTCCTTGCATTTCAGGCGGCCGGGCCGGGCCGTTCGTGCGGGCTTGCCCTGACTGCGGCGGCAGGATGCTCGTACTGACCAAGTAAGCGACGGTCACGGCGTCGACCGGCTCATCGACTGACATCCCCGCTGCAGCCGCCTTCGCCCATAGCCCTGATGGAAGTGAGGGTAAAGGGAGCGGGAGGGGCGATGCGGGCGCGGCCGGGGATCTGGGGTGCGCTCGCTGGTGTTGCGCGCCGAACGGGGCCGCCGCGCCGATTCGCCACCTCGGGGACTCGTCAGGAGAGCGTGTTGGCGCACAGCCCGACCTGGCTCGCCCGGGCACGTCATGGCGGAGGGGCGGGCTCGGTGACCGGCGGCGCGGGAGTCGTCATCGTCGAGTGTCCTGTTCTGAGCGACCAGCACCGGTCGCCCCACGCATTCGCGTGGGGCACTCCTCGTCCTCTCGAAGCCAGACGGCGGCAGGCGCGACACGTATCGTGCGCGCCTGCCGCATTGCGGCCTTTCAGTCCTGCGGTGCGACGCGGATACGGTTCCCGTCAGGATCGGCTGCGAGGAAGGTCAGCCCGAACCCCGCATCGTGAGGCTCGCGCAGGATCGTGACCCCCTTGGACTGCCACTGCTTGAAGGTCGCGTTGAGCTCGTCGGGTCCACCGTCGATGGCCAGGCAAACCTCACTGGTGCGCGGGACGTCCGGTGACAGATCCTCGAACTGGCCAGACCACAGAGCGAGGTCAGCGCCTGGCCCGAGGTCGAAGGCGATGTATCCCGGAGTCTCGAACGAGGGGCGCATGCCGAGGAGGTCGCCGTAGAAACGAGCTGCGGCGGGAGCGTCGTTCACGTAGACGATGGACACGACGGATGTGGTCATGGTTGTTCCTTCTCACAGGTCGTAGGTACGCATCCACCAGCCTGACCGGGATATGCGCCGCATCGTGTCGCAATTCCTGAAAAAATTGGTGGGTGACCCCAGACCGCTTCTTCACCCTGCTGCTGCTCCTCGAATCGAGGGATGCCGTCACCACACAGGAACTTGCCTCGGCGCTCGGGGTGTCCCTTCGAACCATCACCCGAGACCTGAACTGGCTCCGCGACGCCGGTCTGCCGGTGACCGCACACCGGGGCCGCCTCGGAGGCGTGACCATGCTGCCCGGGTCCGGGCTCGACCTCACGCGACTCACACCGGGCGAGCGTGATCATCTGTCGCTCACTGGGCTGGATGAGAAGCAACGTGCGGAGCTCAACGTATCGGCCGAAAGCCAGCGCGCGCTCTCCAAGATCGTCGCTACACAGCCACGTCGAGTTCATGAGCTCCTGCCGCTCACCGACGTAGTGCACGTGGACAGCCGTCCCTGGCGTCAAGCACGAGCTTCCGGCACGACTCCGGCCTCGCTGATCGGCGCAGTGCGGCGAGGCCGCCGGCTACGGATCGAGTACGACAGCCCACGCGAGTCATGCCCACGAGACCTGGTCGTGGATCCCTACGGGCTGTTCGCCAAGGCCGGCATCTGGTACCTCGTCGCAGACTGTGCCCGAGTGCCACGGCTGTACCGACTCGAACGGATCACGACATGGAAAGAAGTCGACCAGCCACGACGGATCCGCGAGAACCAGACCCTGGCCACCGTCGCTGCAGCGCTCACTGATCAGTGGGAACACAACCACGCGATAGAGGTCAGCGCCACCATCGACGAGACCCAGATCGAGCGAGCGCAACGGATCTTCGGCCTACGACTCGTCCGGGACGACCATGAAGAATCCGCCGCAGGCCGCAAGGTAACGATCCGCTTCCTGCAGCTGGAGGACGTGCGAGCACTACTGCCGTTCGGGAGCGCCATCACTGTGCACGGCCCCACCGAAGCCAGGGCTCACCTCCGCGACCTCGCCACCGCTCTTGCCCACCACTATGCGCCGTCACCAACGTCCTGACCCGCAACATCTAGGGTGCGGTCATAAGACACCAAAGGCGTCGTTTCTTTTGGCTGAGGTTCGACCTTGCTGTCTGGGAAGGCGAGAGGCCGGCAGACGACAAGACCGCCGGCCGGGTCTTCAGCGACCTGTACGACCGCTACATCGACGGTGAGGTGGAAGAGCCTCCGTCGGAACGCATAACGGCTTACGTGGCCGCACTGCTTGAGCGGTGGTGCGGCATCACCGAGGACGAGGAGGACACCTCGCCCTGGTCGACCGGTCCGTTGATCGGCGAAGCCAGCGGTCCGCTGATCTATTTCCCCCTGCGGTGGAGCATGGCCGAGGAGGCGTCGGCCTACGCGGCAGCTGTGGCAGAGTCCATGGGACTGGTCTGCTTCGATGTGCGGCAGGACAGGCTCAGGCCGTGAGAAAACTCGGCGATATTACTCTCCGCCAACACCGGGCGGTGCCACCACCGATCGACAACAGGTGTCAGGACTCACCGACAAAAGCCAGCCACGAGGAGTCCGACGCCGCGCTTGATCGGGGAACCGCTCGCGGACAGACTGCTCTCCATGGGATCAGCAGGCATGGCCACCGGGGCGCAGATCGGGAACCGGCGATGAGTGCCAGCCTGCCCTTCTTTCGCTTTCACCCAGACCCTCTGGCAAGCGGGTCCATCCGTGCGGCCGCCGAGAGGTGCGCCTGCTGCAAGCGCAACAGGGGATGGATCTACACGGCCACGTTCTACACCGCACACGAGGTCAACGGACGTTTCTGCCCGTGGTGCATCGCAGACGGGAGTGCGGCTGAACGCTTCGCGGGTGAATTCGCTGACTCTTACGGGCTCGACGGTGTCAGCGAAGACGTCTTGCACGAGGTCACCCGCCGCACCCCTGGCTTCCACGCCTGGCAGGAGCCGCACTGGCTCGTCCACTGCCAGGACGCGGCCGCCTTCGTGGGCGAAGTCGGACACACCGAGCTGTCGGCGCATCCCGAAGCCCTCGACCAGCTGCGGACCGACATGCGTCTCGACGGCTGGCACGACGAAAACCAGCTTGAGCACTTCCTGGCCCACCTAGGCGACGGGGCGACCGCCATGCTCTTCCGCTGCACCGTCTGCGGCACCCATCTCGCCTACGCCGACGCATCCTAGAAGTCGTCTGCTGGGCGAGTCGTCGGTAGCAGATGAGGGTGCAGGCGATGCTGGTGAAGGCCAGGAAGTGGCTCGCCTTGCGTTCGTAGCGCCGGTGCAGGCGCCGGCCTCCGCCTTGCGGACCAGTCGGCGCCTCCGGCACCAGGCGCATCCGGTGTACTGCTCGGCGGTGTGTCGGGCCAGGCAGTGGCGGCGTGCACGCCGGATTCGACGGCGTGCCGCGGCTGAGTGCATCCGACCTCGTAGCGGTGACGCTCTCGCATCTCGTCCAGGACGACGATGGCCTGCACAACCCCTACGGGGTCGCACAGGCCGTCGTCATGCAGGTCCCAGATTTACCACCAGCGTCCCGACAGTTGGGCTGGGGTGCTGGCGTGCCTCGTCATTGGTAACGGGCGCAGTGCTCCATGTGCCGACCGTTCTTGGTGAGGCACACTTCACCGGTACCATCCGGTCCGGCACCTGCCATGAGACCGTCGCACAGCGACGGTTGCGAACCGTTCATTCAGCGATCAGATGGTCTGGACGAGACGCTCAGCAGGCGTCGACGTACCACACGGGACGCCAGTCGGCTCGCGCATCCGAAGAAGGAGCGCCCGGGGTGGTGTAGATGAGCTTCTTGTTCTTGTCGTACATGCGGGCCTTCGTCCCGGCTGACTGGTTGTTGTACCAGGACCCGCCGCCCTTCAGGCCGTCGGGGATCTCCTGGAGGTAGCAGTCCTTGAACTTGAAGGCCAGGACCTTGAAGTTCGCCTGCTTGTAGCCACAGAAGTAGTACTTCGGGCAGTCGGACGGCGCCGCCGCCACCTGAGGCTGCGCCGAGGCGGTGGTGGTGAGGGTGCCGGCCAAGCCGAGCACCACAGCCGACGCTGCCAGGCCGAACTTGTGCGATGTCCGCATGGGAAATCACCTTTCAACGGTAGCCACCTGCCGCACGGCTGATGGCGCGATCCGACCTTCGATTCACGGGCACGGCTTGTGCCCACGTCGGCACGCCGTCGGATCCCGGGGCGTGCCGTTCGGTTGGTTCGGCATCGAGTTCATAGGACTGAGGGTTGTTGCACAGCCGTGTCCCGGGCGTGAAACAAAGCAGGTCACAAGCCCGGGTTGGCGAGATGGTGTCTTTCGCGGTGGTGGGGCGCGTGCTGGGATGAGACGCCGCTGCAGCACACGGGGCGGCACGGGGAGCAGGAAGCGACATGGGGCGTCCGGAGGCGGACCTCGATCCGGGGCCGGGTCCGGTTCAGCGCTTGTGCGTTCGAGTTGCGCGAGCTGCGTCAGGAAGCCGGCGGTGAGGCTCGACGTTGTACCGACGGATGGGCGGGGGAGGGATGGGCCGTAGAGAACGCGAGCTGGACCCGGCGGCAGGCCCGGTTCAGGCGTTCGCTTTCGAGTTGCGCAAACTGCGTCGGGAAGGCGGGGCTCTCACCTACCGGGTTTTGGCGCAGCGCACGTCGTATTCGTCGGCCACGCTGTCACGGGCGGCGTCGGGGGAGCGGTTGCCGTCCCTCGCGGTGGTACTGGCCTATGTGCAAGCGTGCGGTGCGGATGTCTCGGAGTGGGAAGAACGCTGGCACGCGGCGGCCCGCGGGGCGGCCGCCGAACTGCAGCACGGGGAGGATGCACAGGCTGCGCCCTACCGTGGGTTGGCCCGCTTCGAACCTGCCGACGCTGAAATGTTCTTCGGCCGGGACGAGCTTTCGGCTCAGCTTGCCGAGTGGGTGCATGCCCATCGTCTGGTGGCTGTCGTCGGGGCTTCTGGGAGCGGCAAGTCCTCTCTGCTGCGTGCGGGACTGATTCCTCTGTTGCGGAGCGAAGCAGCCACGGACAGGCGGCCGGCGGCGATCCGCATCCTCACTCCCGGTCCCACACCCCTGTCCGCCCTCGCCGCCGTGATGAAGGCGCGCGATGAGCTCGGGGACACGGTCGTCGTAGTCGACCAGTTCGAGGAGCTGTTCAGCCTCTGCGCCGATCCCGCGGAACGACGGGCCTGCCTGGACCTGCTGCTGACCGCGACGGACCCGGAGAACAACGTACGGGCCGTGATCGCGGTACGCGCGGACTTCTTCGGCCATTGCGCCGAGCACCATGCATGGGCCGCGGCACTGCGCCGCGCCATTCTGCTCGTCGGACCCATGAGTCCCACCGAACTACGTCAGGCGATCGTCAGACCCGCATCTGCCGCCGGTCTGATCGTCGAGCGGGACCTGACCGCACAGATCATCAAGGACGTCACCGAGAAACCCGGCGGGCTGCCGTTGATGTCCCACGCCCTGCTGGAGACCTGGCGTCGACGCAAGGGACGTGCCCTCACCCTGACGGCCTACAAAGCCGCCGGAGGCGTCGCGGGCGCTCTCGCCCAGACTGCGGAGCAGCTCTACACTCGCCTGTCCACCCACGAGGCCCGATCAGCCCGGCACATCCTTCTGCGGCTGATCACTCCAGGAGAAGGCGCGCAGGACACCTGCCGGCCCGTGTCGCTCAAGGAACTGGACCTGGACAACGCAGACGACTTCGCCGCCACCGGTGAGGTTCTGGAGCGGCTGGTCAAGGCCCGCCTCGTGACACTCGACGGGCAGACGCTCAGCCTCGCGCACGAAGCCCTCATCGCGGCCTGGCCGCGCTTGCGCGGATGGATCGACGAGAACCGCGAAAGCCTGCGTCTGCACCGGCGACTGACCGAAGCAGCCCAGAATTGGGAGGAACTGGGCCGAGATCCAGGAGCCTTATACCGGGGCAGCCGTCTGACCGCCGCCGACGAGCATCTGGAGCGCCGGGAGCTGACAGGTCTGGAGCACGCCTTTCTCACAGCCAGCCTTGACGCCCGCGACCACGAGCAGTGGGCGACTCGCCGGGCGGCGCAGCGGCTTCGTCGACTGAGGACCTCCTTGTGTGTAGCCGCTGCACTAGCGGTGATCGCAGGTCTGGTGGCCTGGCAGTGGAACCGCCTCGGCGAGCGGCGGCTGGCTGAGGCGACATCCCGGCGGGTCGCGTCGGTCGCGGAGAGCTTGCGTTATGCCGAACCTCAGACCGCGCTGCGGCTGAGCGTCGCGGCCTGGCGTATCAGCCCCACCCTGGAAGCCAGGGCTGCCCTGATGAGTGCCTTGACCCAGCCCGAGCAGGACGCCTTCACTGAGCCCGGCACGGCTGTCAATGACCCTGCCTTGGGCCATTTCTTGAGCAACGACGGCGACATGCTGGTCTCCGGTGGCGCCGGTCGGGTACGGCTGTGGAACCTGAGCACGCATCGGCTCATCCGTTCGGTGCCCGTCCGGAAGGACGACGCCTTGGTGCGCATTTCTCCCGACGGGCGGCGGCTGCTGCTTCTCGCCGCGGGCAGATGGCAGCTGAGAGACGCTACGTCCGGCGCGGCGACCCACCTTCCGTTTACGCTGACCGACGGCACGCTGAGCTTCGGGCCCACAGACGACATGCTCTTTCTGCACGACGACAACGGCCGCTTGACAGCCTTGTGGGATCTGCGACGGCACCGCAGACTGCCGCCGCATGGATCCGCGCAGACCTCGGGCACCTCGCGCGAGGACCGGAAGCATCAGGCAGAGTGCACGCCTTCCGGCGAACTCCAACTATGGGATGGCGGCACTGAGCGCCGCTTCCGCAGCACGGGCCCCTTGGCCCTCGCCGTTCGCCTGTCCTGTGGCCCGCATCCCCCCGACCGCGTCCAGCCGTACCCCCTGTATCTGGGCAAGGAACGCCTGATCGTCGTCACCGACTCCCGGATACGTACCTGGGACGTGCGAACCGGTAAAGAGGGGCCGCCCATCCGCACATCCCCACAATCTCCGGTCACCGTGACAGCCGATGGAGATTTTCTTACCCACGCGGATAGAGGGGCCATCCTGGTATGGCGGCTCAGCAACCCCCGCAAGCCGGTCTACCGATACCCGCTGCACGGCCGAATCGTCTCGGACGTGCGGCTGGAACCGCGCCACAAAGTGATCCGGTACATAGAGCAGCAGCCCGCCTCAACGCCCGTCGTGCGCTCCCTGTACCTGGGTAACGCCGTGGATCCTGGTTGGAGAACCCACGCCTCGGAGGATGCATCTTCGCCCGTCAAACCCGGAGGCCAAGCCACTACCCGCCTGACCTCCGTTGCTGCTGACCCGGTGCGCAGGGACCGGATGGCGGTCGGTGACGAGTACGGGTGGGTGACCATCTGGGACCGCGCGCTCAAGCACCGCTTCACCATGTTCGACGCTCTCTCCGCAGGCAAGGAGAACAAAGCCCCCCAGGCGGTCTCAGCACTCGCCTACTCATCCGACGGCCGCATCCTGGCCGTTGCGGGCGGCAGCACCGTGCGGCTGTGGGATACGACGACGACAAGGCCTCTCGGAGACGGTCTGCTTACATCCGGGGATCGGGTAGGCTCCCTCGCTTTCAGCCGCAAGGGAGCCACACTCACAGTCCGTGGCGACCACACCCCACCGCGCACCTACCCTGTAGCGCCCGACCTGGTAGCCAAAGCCGTGTGCGCCCGGGCAGGAAGCGGCTTGTCCGGCCGAGACTGGAGGGCTTACATACCGAGCTTTCCCTACCAACGGACCTGCTGAGCGTCCATGGTCCGCGACGTCCTGCAGATCGCTGTGGCGCTCCCCTCGAGCAGCCAGGGCCTCACCACCTGGGGCACCTACACCGAGATGGCGAGCCGTTTCACCGAGCCCGTCCTGCTCGCGCTGGCCGTCCTTGCCGTGCGCAGCCGCATCAAACGCTGGCATCCTTCGAGCGGTGCGTGACCCGCCCAGCATGTCCATCGCCGTCGTCTTGCTTGATGTCGACCTCAACCTCATCAAGAACGACCCGAGAGCCGGAGAAGGGGAGTAGCCGACGATGGTGGACCCGATCGGGGACAGTTTGGGGACGGCGCGCTGGAAGAGGCGTTCACCCGCCCCATTCCCAAGAGCACCCTGGCGCAGATGAAGTACCTCGTCAAGCAGCTCAAGGGCACCAGGCCGGTCGCCGATCTCCTCGGGGTGTCCCAGCACACCGTGGAGCGGTACGTCGCGGGCAAGCTCAGGCGGTCCCGCCGGGACCTGCGCGAGCGCACGGAGCGCGAGGTCAAGAAGCGGTGGCAGCCGCAGATCCGGGCGAAGGCCAAGAAGCGGGCCGCGAGCACCGACGGCCTGGTCGTCTCCACCCGCGCACGGTTCGGGTTCACCGCCGCGCCGGGCACGACCGACGACGCCCGCATCGGCGACATCACCCGGGCCCTTCCGCCGCGCTGAGCAGACCGGCTGTTCACCGCCCGCGAGCAGGGTGCCAACGAGCAGCTCCAGCGCATCGCCGCCGAAGGCCTGGCAGAGATGTACTTCCGGAACAACAACACCCGCGCTCACGTCCTGGGCGTGGAGTTCACCGACGTGGAACAGATCGACATCTCTCTGTAGTGCGACCCACCGCGCCCCAACAGAGCGGCAACCGCAAGGGAGCGGTTTCGATGGAGCGGGAGGCAGGTGCGGGACGTCAGAGGCCTGTCCGGTCCAGCGACGCCCCGCACCGTTCACCATGACCTGGCGATCAGTTTTTCCACCTCGGGCGGCAATTCATTTCCGGAGTAGACAGCGACGAACTGCACGTCGTCGGGTGAATCCCCGACGGCGATGGCCACCTTCGGAGAGATACCGTCCACAGCGTAGGCGATCTCAGTCGTGGCCGGCTCCTCGTCCTGGCCGCCGGTGTCGTCACACGGCGGTTTGGTCGCTGCCCCGAGTTTACTGCCGACCGTGAACTCCGCGTTGGCGACATCCCGGTAGGTGCGCCCGTCGTACGTCACCTGGTAGACGCACGACGCCGCGTCCTCCGCACTGCTGCCCTCTGACGTGCAGGCGGCAACTGACGCCGCTACGGCTGCCGTCAGTACCGCGGTCACGGATCGCTTGGCCCAACTCATGAACGGCCTCCTCAGTAGATGCTGCGAAGGGCGAGGACGTCGCCCTTGCCGAGCGTCCTGGCCTTCGTGTTGCAGGTGAACGAGTTGGTGTACATGGTGAGGTTTTCGTGTCCCGAACCTACGTGTCCCAGTCCGAAGACGTGTCCGGCCTCATGAGTACCGACGGAGCGGATGTCGTATTTGTTCGAGCATTTGCTGGTCGGCTTGTTCGTGAAGTCCTGATCGCGGGTGCTGAAGCGGACATCGGCCTCGCGAAGGTCGTTCTTGACGCCGGCCATCGGCCAGGTCCATGAGCAGGCCACGGCGACGTGATTGCCCTTGAGGTCGCCCGCGTCCCAGGCGCTCAGCTCGCCCGGTCGGTTCACTGGGAGCTGCTGTTGATGTCGGCCTCGTAGCAGGTTTCGGACAGGAAGTTCGCCTTCGCGCCGACCGAGTCGCCGTATCAGCAGTTGTTGCGGCTGTCGGTGATGTTGTCGATGGCGTCGTAAAACGCCCACATGGCATCGGTGCGCGACAGGCCGCCCGGCATGCCGCCGTAGGCACCGTCGCTGCACGCGCCAGGAGAGCCGGGGCATCCACGTCCGCTACCTCGACGGCGTTCGGGTCGGCGTCCGACGCGTCCGCGTCCGCACTGTCCGACTCCTGCGACAGGTCCTGCGGTGTCGTCACAGGGTGGGCCAGGGAGTCAGGGACGTCGGAGCCGGGAGTGGAGCCGTTGGCGGCGCCGATTGCGGTGGTCTCGCGCTTCGGCCTTTGAAACCAACCAGCTCTTCTCAAGGCTGAAGACGGCAAAGCGCAACAGCCCAAGCGGGGGCCGCGCGGTCGTCGTACGGCGGTCTGCGGTTGGCGATGAGTGCGCCAACCTACGCAGCACTGGAGCCGGTGTCGCGGCGCACGCCGCACCGAGGAATGGTGGTCTGGGTGCCTCCCCACTTCCCCATGCACGACGGGGCACTGACCCGCTTCGACGGGGAGTTGTGAGCCGGGGTGCCGTCGCCCGTACGGACCTCCGGGCGGGCATTCGTCGGCTTGCCGCCGTACGGTCCGGTTGCCCGGTCCGACAGGACGGCCGAGGCTTGCGGTCCCGCGCTACCGTCGCACGTTGCGCGGGACCGCCTCTTCGATCTCGGAGCAGGCGGCTGTGACGCGGGCAGCCGGCCGCCAGCGGGAGCGCGGTCGCCGCAGGCAGAAGCGGCTCGGCAGGCAGTGCCAGCGCCGTCGGCCACCGTAGCCTGGCCAGCGGTGAGCGGGGGTTGCCTGCGGGTACTGCGAGAGGCAAGTGGCGACATCCTGCGGCGACCGCGCTCGTCAGCACGGCCTTGGACAACTGCACGAATGAGGCGACGAGCGCCCCTGGCCGATTCCGGAGATGCCCATCAACGGAGGCTTCGACCTGGTGGTCTGCCAGTTCGGCGTGGTGTCTCGGCGTCGTTCTCGGCACCCTCTCCATGCCGTCATTCGAACGGTTCCAGAAGTCACGGGCAACTGATTCCGCCCCAATGGTGGTCTGGAGGGCGAGGAGGGTGCTTGATGCAGGCCGAACTTGAGGGCCAGTTCCAGGATTTCGTCAGGGCGCGGTGGTCACGGCTCGTCCGGACCGCGTACCTGCTCACGGGTGACGTCCACCACGCGGAGGACCTGACGCAGACGGCGCTGGCGAAGGCGTACCGGTCGTGGCGGCGCATCGCGCGCAGCGACAACCCGGAGGCCTACGTCCGGCGGATGCTGGTCAGCTGCAACAGCGACCGGTTCCGCAAGCGGCGGGTGACGGAGGCGCTGACCGCGGCCCCGCCCGAGAGGGCGGGCGGGGACGAGGCCGTCGGCCGAGTGGAGGAGCGTGGCTCCCTGCTCGCCGGGCTGGCCCTGCTGCCGCCGAAACAGCGGGCGGTGGTGGTCCTGCGGTACTGGGAGGACCTGTCGGAGGCGGAGGTGGCTGAGGTACTCGGCTGCTCGCCCGGCACGGTCAAGAGCCAGGCCTCGAAGGGGCTGGCGAAGCTGCGGGTGTATCCGGGGCTGGTGCGCGAGGGCCGCACGGTGTCCGGACTGGGAGGTGGAAGGTGAACCACGAGGCACACGAAGCGTACGAAGCACGTGAGGCGCACCACGGAGCTGATGGGGCCGACGAGGCGCACACGGCGCACGAGCCCGACGACGAGCGGGACTTCGAGGAACTGGTGAGGAAACTGATGACGGACGACGCTCACACCATCCAGCCTTCGCCCGCGCCGTACCCGGCGATCCGCCGGCGGGGCGTGGCGGAACGGCGGCGGGTCGCGGCGGTCGGGGCGGCGCTGGCGGCGGTGGTCGTGGTGCCAGCGGGGGCGTACGCCGTGGTAGGGGGAAACGGGGGAGGGGGCGCTGACACGGCGACGCCGATGTCGTCGGTCAGCGCCCCGCAGACCGCGTCGACTTCCGGGTCGACGACAAGCTCCGGACCTCAACCGCCCGTCTCGGAGGAGCAATTGCTCGACGGGATCACGTTCGCCCAGGCGTCGGACGCGTTGGAGCAGTGCCTCGATCAGGAGCACGTGGGAAGCGCGGTCAGCGGGGACCTGGCCAAGGCCGAGAGCTACCGGATCATCCTGGCGGCGAAGAGCACGGGCGTCTCCAACTCGCCCGGCGACGGCATCCACGTCGTCGGCGTGGCAGAGCGGCCGGAGGGCTTCCGGGTGATCTGCAACGTGAAGGAGGGCGTGTCCGCCGGCATCAGCACCAGCACGAAGGACGCCTACGGGCCGGACACCGGTCCGGTCGTGCCCGACGCGAACGCGGGTGACCTGTACCAGCAGTCGTTGATCGACAAGGGCAAGTGGAAGCTCCCTTTCCGTTGGGGCGTGATCGGCATGGTCGACCCCTCCGTGGCCAAGGTGACCGTCGACTACGGCGACGGCAGCGCCACGGCCGCCCTGGACCACGGCTGGTTCGTCGCTTCCGGCGTCCTGAACCGGCAGGTGACGAAGACCCCGCACATCAAGGGCTTCGACGCCGCCGGCAAGCTGGTCTACGACTCGGACACAGACAAGACGTACGACAAGACCCTGCCGTAGGGGACTAGCTAGGGCTCTGTGGTACTCCGAGGCGTCCAGCACGGCTGGCCAGCCCGCCCGCTCCGCGCTGGCCAGCCGGCCGATAAGCAGGCCGACTCGGCGTGCCTGCTCCTCCGGGGCCGCCACACAGGCCAACCAGGGCCCGGCGATCGACCTCTCAGCGATCAAGCCGGGGTCGACGGGGCCGGGTTCACGCGGTCGGTGCGGAAGCACTGGGGCGGGCTGCCGCGGCCGGCTGGGGTCAAGGTCCGCATCATCCCGTCGGCAGATCACGCTCGGATAGGGCTGTTCACGACGGTCTTCCGGTTCGGCGGTCATGGCGGGATATCGACGACCGGAGAATTCTGCAACACCCTTTGGGGCGTGTATCGAAAGTGCCTGGTGAGGATGACGGCGAGCCCATTTGTGATCCAGAATGATTGGATGGTCACGCTTGAGACTCCCCGTTTGATTCTGCGTCGCTGGCGCGAGGAAGACGTTGCGCCCATGGCTGCCGTCAATGCCGACCCCGAGGTGATGCGGTGGATCCGTGACGGCAGCGTCCGTGACGAACAGCAGACTCGCGACGGGGTCCAGGCATGGGAGAGCGAGTGGGAGTCACAGGGCTTCGGCCTGTTCGCCGTGGAGATCCGGTCCACTGGCGAGCTGGCCGGGTTCACTGGCCATTCGGTGCCCAACTTCCTGCCGGAGGTACTGCCGGCGGTTGAGGTCGGCTGGCGGCTGGGACGTTCCCACTGGGGGAAGGGCTTGGCCACGGAGGCCGCTGCGGCCGCTGTACGGTTCGGGTTCGAAGAGCGAGGGTTGGAGCGGATCGTCAGCATCACTCAAGTGGGCAACGACGCCTCCGAACGGATCATGACCAAACTGGGGATGCGTCCGGTCCGTGAGACCGTCAATCCCACCTGCGGTCGGCGAGTCCGGGTGTTCGAGTTGCAGTCGGACCAGTACGTCACCACCACTCGTTGAAGGCGGCAACGACGACGGTAGCCTCGTAGCGGACCGCGAGTTTGTCGTGCTGTGCCTGGTGGCCACGGCTCGATGTCTCCGTGCGGACTTTCGCCTGTAACGGCCAAGGCGCCTGCCATGATCGTCGCCATGGGGATACACATCGCAACGGCCGGGGTGGCCGACTTCCATTAAGTCCTGACTGTTCACCCCCGTTACTGGGGTGAACGCGACCTTCGGTCGCTACACCTTCTTGCACTGGTGCAGGAGTTTGGTCCGGCAGCGGCAACAGGGCGGCCCGGTGGTCGGTACCGCTGGGTGCCCGGCCGCCCTTCCGTGTGCTTCCTGCCTCCTGTGCCTTCGTGCCGGTCTACTGGTAGCCGGCCGCCCGGGCCATGCTCTCGCCGAGGCCTTCGCGGCGGATGCGCTGGTCGATGTAGAGCAGAGTGCTGACCAGTTGTGTGAAGGCGGTGGCGAGCAGCTGGACCACCAGCGTGACGACGACGGTGAGGACCAGATAGGTCCACAGGCCGGGCAGCGCGTCGCCGTACACGTCGGTGAAGAACTCGCCGACGTCGGCGGGCGGTTCGTCGTACGGGCCGTAGGCGTCGTAGGAGGGCTGCGGACTAGCGAACACCAGCGGGATCTGCACGATCCACCCTCCGACGGCCACCATGCCCCAGGTGAGCAACAGGATGCCGAACGTGCGCCACCAGGCACCGCGGACCAGCCGGAACGAGCGCTTCAGGGCGGTGATCGGGCCGGCCGACTCAAGGACCGCGGCGGCGGGCGCGAACGAGAAGGACACCAGCAGCCACGTCACCAAGGGCAGGGTCAGCAGCCCGAGCAAGAACAGGAGCCCCGGCGCCATCAGGGGGCTTTCGGCCGCCACCAGCAGGGCGATCAGGCTGATCCAGAGCATGAAGAACAGGGCGACCGGGATCGCGATCAGCAGATACATGAGGAACGTGACGCCGAGCACCGACGGTGTACGGGCCCAGGCGCGGCGCCATACCGCACCGAAGGTGGTGCGCCGGCCCAGCACGGCGTGTTCCAGGACCACCGGGCTGACAGCGGAGAGGAACGAGTTCACCAGCAGGGTGAGCAGCATCAGCACCACGTACGCCACCACGACGGAGATCACGATCGGGCTGACCATGGCCCAGGTCGGTTCGTCGGCGTGGATCAGTACCTGCCAGTCGTCCTCGACGCTGAGGTAGGCCAGCGCGAACGCGGCGGCCGTCGCGGCGAAGAGCAGGGCGAGGCCCGCGCCCATCGCGCCGAACAACTGCCGCGCGTACCGCCCCATCGTCGAGAACGCACCGTTGTAGACGGCCCCGAGCCCGAGCGGTGCCAGCGGTATCACGCCCGGTCTGGGCGGTGGCGGCTGCCAGCCGCCACCGCCGTAGGGACCGTATGGCCCCTGCGGACCGTATGGCCCCTGCGGACCGTACGGTCCTTGCGGCCAGTTCGGCCCCTGTGGTCCCCACCCCTGGTGCGCCATACCGTGTTCCGTTCCTTTGTTCGGGGCGGCATACATTAGCCCAGGTCGGGCGGGGGGCCAGCGGGGAGTGTTGGCGGCTTGGCCAGGGCGGCCGCGAGGCCTTCGCGGCGGATGCGCTTTAGCCGGGGGTGGCGAGAATGCACGTCACGCACATGCCGTACATCGTGAACGGCGTGTCGGCGAGAACCGACTCCGCCGTCCCCCTGTCTGTCGTCTCCTGGCGTCCGTGCGGTCCGGGCATGGACGACGACGGATCACGTGGTTGCTTCACGGCGCTACTGCTCGGGAGCCAGCCCGTGTCGCCGGTGGCCCACTTCTCGAGGGCGCCGGGCGCCCTGCTGCAGGATCAGCCTGCGGCGGGTGGCTCCATCCGTAAGATTGGGCAGCGCATCGACACCGATTGGGGAGCATCAAGCCCACGAGATCCGCGTGCGGTGTTCGCGAGATTCGACAGCACCACCAGCCGAAGATCGGTCGCACTCTGTGTTCTGACGTACCTTCGGGCGTATGACGCATGCCCTGAGATCCCGGCTCGTGCCCCAGTGAGCGGCTGGTGGGCCTTGATGGAGGAACAGACCCGCCGAGAGGTCGATGCTGACGTGCTGCGCGATCGGCGGTTGTCGGCGGTCAGGTCCGTCTGGGAGGCACTGCGCCCCCTGGAGGTGGGCCTGCACCAGGCCGAGCGGGTGGTCCACGCCCGATATGAGGTCCTCGGCGACCGAGTGCAGCGCACGCCGCCGGATCCGCTCGACCTGGCCTCACTTGCGGCTCGCGCCGCGGTTCTCTCGGGTCGTGTGGCAGCAGTGGAGGCGGTGTGGGACGGCGATACCGTGCACGATTGGTTCGTGCTCCTGGTCGCGGTCTCGGACGCCCCAGACGGGGAAAGCCACCTGGCGACCGTCTACCACCGTCCGGACGGTGATCCGCCTGGCGTTGCCGCCGCCAAGGCCGGCCGGGCGCTGGCCGGCCACCTTGGTGTGCCGTTCCATTTCGCTTCTCCGGACAGTCCTGATGACGACGCCCCGCGCTGGCGGGCGCTCCAGCGGCCGGCTGAAGGGCCCTGACCCGGGAGTCATGGGCGGATCGAGGAGACCTCGAAGAGCCCGGGTCATCCGGGGAGAATGTCATCGACCGCACGGCAGGATGCCGCGGGTGGTGGTGCGACAACGATGCTGTCCTGGTGGCCGGAGGAGGCCGGCCGCCCGGACACCCTCCTGTTCCGTGGTCCCGTCCCACCGCAGCCTGTTTCGCCTGCCCGGACCGGCTGGCATCAGGCGCTGAGTGCGGTGCGCAAGGTGGTTGCCATCAGGTCGATGGCGGCTTTCCCCGCCGGTACCGGACCGGTGTGGGTGAAGTAATGATCGACTCCCTCGAAGACACGGTGGACGACCGGAACGCCGGCGGCCTCCAGAGCCTTGGCGTAAGCGTTGCCCTCATCGCGCAAGCGGTCGTTCTCCGCGGTGATGACGAGGGCGGGAGGAAGTCCGGCGAGATCATCGGCCAGTGCGGGTGAGACAAGGGGATCGGCACGGTGGGCGGGGTCGGGGACGTAGGCGGCCGTGAAGACCCGCATGAGCTGAGGGCTGAGCAGCGGCTTGGCGATGAGGGACTGTTTGGTGGCCGGGTCGGCGATCTGATCGAGCGGTGCGGAGTCGATGATCTGGAGCCGGGGCGAGAAGGTTCCGCGGTCCCGGGCCATGCGGCAGACGGCGGCAGTCAGGTTGGCCCCGGCGCTGTGTCCGCCCACGGCAAGGCGCGAGCCGTCCCAGCCGCCCGCGGGGCCGTTCTCGGCGACCCACGCGGTGACGTCGTACGCCTGGGTGACGGGCACCGGAAAGTGCCGCTGCGGGGCGACGGCATAGTCCACGTTGATCACGACACAGCCGGCCGCGGCGGCTATGTAACGGCAGATGTGGTCGTCCTGCTCCGGGCGGCCGACCACGAAGCCGCCGCCGTGGAAGTTGACGTACACGGGGGCAGGAGTTCCGGTGTCGGACGGCGGGCGGTAGACCGTGCACGGCACCGGGCCGGCGCCGGTCTCCACGTGGAGGGCTTCGGTGCGCTTCGGGATGTCCGAGAAGCGCAGGTCCTTGTGGACCCGCGACATCACCCGACCGAGCAGCAGCTGGATCCCTCTGGCCTGGACTCGCGGACTCAGCAGCATGCCTCGGCCACCCTTCGTTGCAACTTTAAAATAACAGGATTCCTGATAATGAACGCTCACTCGTCTTCGCGCAATAGGCGGATAGGGAGCCGGGCGAAACCGGACGGCAGGGTGCGGTCTCGACGGCGGCGATGTGAGGAAGGCGATCAGCAAGACGGTCAGGAGAGGCAGAGTGTCAGCACGTCGACCTTGCCGAGCTCGTGAAGCGCCGATGGTGTTACCGGAGGCGGGGTGGGCGAATCGCCATGGGACACAGCAGATCGGCATGCGTCGTGGCCGTTGCGACATGAGCAGGTGACAGGCATCTCATGGGCCGATGCGAACTCGTCCTCGCCTCAGGTGTCGCGGACGGGCGGTTCGCGGCGCAGCAGGTCAGGCCGGGCATCGGCGAGGACGTAGGCCCGCTGGAGCCCTTCCACCAGCACCCGGTCGATGCGATAGAGCCGTGCCCGCTCGTCCCGCTGGAGCAGCTGGTGGACGCCGAGCGGGCCGGCGCGGCGCTGCAAACATCAGGGACGCGATCACTTCAAACAGCGTTCGGTCCGTCCAGCCCTGCCCCAGGTTCTCTTCGCTCAGGTCCTCCAGGCCAGGACGGGGTTCGGAGGCCGGGGCGTCAGGCCAGTCGGCGGGCACGGCGGGACGCAGCCCGTAAGCGGTCTGCACAGAGCGAACGCCTGCTCGTAGGTGTCCGTCTCGGTATCGATCGTCAGCCGCATGCCGGCCCTCTCCCTCAACGCTGTAGTCATCATGAGCCAACGCGCATGGCCCGCCGCCTCGTTGACCACGTCGGGGCCAGCCTGCCAGATCCGCGCGAGGGCGAAGAAGAAGGCCGCGATCACCGCCGGCCTGGTCGTCTCCACCAGGGCCCGCTTCCGGTCCACGGCCGCGCTGGAGACGACCGATGACGCCCGCTTCCATGACGTCACCCAGGCTCAGCCGCCGCGCTGGAACGGGCCGTCTCTTCGAAACCCGTGACACCGGTGTCACCGAGCAGTAGCTCCAGTGCATCGCGGCTGAGAGCCTGTCGGAGGTGTTCTTCCGCACTACCAACACTCGGGCAAACGGCTTGGGCGTGGAGTTCACCGACGTGGAGACCATCGAAGGGGCGGGGCGGTCGGATTCGAACCGACGTCCTCCGAGATGATGTCGCGGCGCACTACCTCTGTGCTACGACCCCGCCTTGCTGGTGATCATATCCTCGTCCACGGTGTTCCACAGCGGAGCAAGCGGCGGAAAGCCGTCACCAACGCTCGCCTGTCGTTCTCTCGATGACAACAAGCATGCTGACGTGACAGCTGTCGTGCCTCGGCTCAGCGGACCGGATTCGCCAACGGTGTCTTCCAGATGCCGGGGACAGGGCGCTTGCGCATCCTGCGAGGTGGCCCGGGCCGCGCGGTGCCGCGTCCACCAAGGACTGGCGTGGGCGATGGCCGCGCGGACGGCCTGCCGAACGCTGCCAGAGACGCCTTCAGGCGTGCTGTGTTCTCCACCTCCCCGTCGGCGTTGAGCAGTTACCCGTTGGCGGCGACGGCCGGGTCGAGATTCACATCAACGGGACCGCCGCCGCGGTGAACCGGGCGAGCGGCTCCCGCACGGCGGCCACTGGTAGCTTGGTCGCCCGCGCTAGGTCCAGGGCCTGGTTCACCGCCGCGCTGGCGGGACCTCTTCTTCGCCGCCCACGAGCAAGGCGCCACCGAGCAGCAGTTCCAGCGCATCTCAGCCGACGGCCTCGCTCAGATGTACTTGGCAGTGGCTCCGTCCTGGCCCGGGTCGCATGCCCGGGCTCGATCTGACGCCGGTCGAACCGAGTGAGTAAACGGCCGTGGGCTGGCCTGGCAACCGGCCACCAGTGGTGTCGATCAGGCAGGCAAGACGGCGCCCGGTGCTATCTCAACTGTGGAAGCTGATGTATCCGTTTGCCGTCGCGATCATTCGCGCCTCTGCTGTAGGAGTGCACGTCCGGGCGGTTGCCGGAGGGCTTGTACAGATAGATGGTGTCCTTGTCGTTGTTCCACAGGAAGTTGCAGTTGTCGCGGTAGACCACATTCTTGGTGTCGGAGTCGGTGCCTGGCCGCCGCGGAGCTTGATGTAGTCGCCGGGGCTGCAGATAGTGGCTCGAAGGGAACATGAAGCGGTTGCCTGGGGCGTCTTTGGCGACATAGCCCTTGAGGTTGATCGTCGAGGAGGACAAGTAGTTCTTCACGGTCAGGTACTCCTGCAACCCCGGTGCTACCACCCTGCTACCATGAGGGCATGACTTCCACGAAGAAGCAGACGCAGGTCCGGCTGGAAGAGGATGTGCTCGCCGCGGGCAAGACCGCCGCGGCCGCTCGACACCTGGACTTCAACAAGTACGTCGAGCGGCTCATCATCGAGGACACCACCGGCGCACGCGCTGCTGGCATGGCAGCCGCCCAGCGGCTCATCGATGAGCACGGCACGTTCCTCGACGACCTGGAGCAGCAGCTCGACGCGCCGTACGCCGACCCGCAGCCCGGCGCCGCCGCGTGATCCTGCACGTCGACGAATCCTGGATCCTCGAAGTGACAGAGAGGGCCGGACACCGCGACCCGGCCGCCGACGACTACGGCGTCCCCATAGCCGCCGTCGCCCGCCACCGCGGCGAACTCCTCGAGACGCCCGTCTACGACGGCGCCTACGCCCGCGCCGGCGCTCTCGTACACAACCTGGGCCGCTGCCGCTGGCTGGAACGCTCCAACCTCACCGTCGCCTGCGCCGTCGCCGTCATGTACCTCGAGGCCAGCAACATTCCGGTCAGCCCCACCCGCGAACAGCTGACCGCACTCGCCCACGAGCTGAACAACCCGCGCTGCACTGCAAACCGGATCGCTTCTTTCCTCCGTACCTGGAAACCCTGACCTCGGGCCGGGTGGTGATCGCTACCCGCGACCGCATGCGATCCGGCGGCATCCACATATGGGCTCCAGCCAGCACTTGTCCGGCCCATCATGCTTGAGTCGGACCTGCCCCGAGTACCTGCGCCGTCGGAGCCTTGTCATGCGCCGCAAGTATCTTGCGGCGCATGGCAATGCCTGACTATCTTGTACCGCATGACAAAGGGGCTGCCCGCTACCAGTGATCAGCGTCGTACTCAGCTGCTGCGCGGAGTGCTCGATCTGTGCCTGCTGTCGCTGATCGCCGAACGGCCGCGCTACGGCTTCGAGTTCGTGGCGGCGCTCGCCGACAACGGGCTCGAACTCGTGAGCGAAGGCAGTATCTATCCGTTGCTCACCCGGCTGGAGCGGGAGGGGCTCGTCTCCTCATACCGCGCCCCGTCGGCCAGCGGTGGCGCCCCGCGCAAGTACTACCGCCTGACCGAAGCGGGAAGTATCGAACTGGCGAGCGGCCGGGCCGTATGGCACGCCTTCAGCGGGCGTGTGGGGCGGATCCTGACTGCCACCGAACCCATGGGGGGAAGCGCACCATGACGGACCAGCGAACCATGACGAACCAGCAGATACTCGCGGTCTGCCGCAGCAACTGGGAGTACCGGGGCATCGACGACAGATCCGTCCGGGAGATGCTCGACGAGCTCTCCGCTCACCTGGACGACGCGGTGGCCGCAGGCCGCACACCCCAGGACGTCGTGGGCAACGACGTCAAAGAGTTCGCCGCCTCCTGGGCCCGGGCCCGCGCTCCGTTCGCCCGCCGGCTGCTGCGCACGACGGCGATGATCTGCTTCGTGATCGGCTGGCTGATACTGGCCACCTGCCTGCTCCGGTGGACCACCGAACGGGTCGTGAGCGTTAACGATGTCGCCTTCTGGACCGTCGTCGCAGCGGTCACGATCGCCTGGGAGCTGCGGCGTGGCAGCCTGGGGCTCGGTAGGACGCTCGCGGTCGCCCTTGCCGTCGGCCTGCCCGCAGTGCTGCTCTCCCAATGGGTGGGCGGCGACGAGGAACTGTTCACATTGCCACTGTGGGTGGCCCCGGCGCTGCTCCTTCCCGGACTGCCGTATGCCGTCGCCGATGCGCGGGGCAGGAAGAGCACCGCGCCCGGCGTCAACTGAGGTCTGTCTCCTTGACGGCTAGGGGCGCCATTCCTGGCGATAGGCGGGGTGCTCGGCGTATGACTGGGAAAGAACTCGAAGCGCGTAGGCCAGGCCGGCGGCCGTTGGGACAGGGCCGAAGTGATCCGTGGCTGCTACGCATGGCGCACACGCCCATTCCGCACGACCGGCGAATTCATCCGCCGCGCCCTGGCCGAGGTCCTCGCTTCATCGGCCTCAACGGCCTGGAAGAAGTTGTCGAAGCCGTCGGTGCACTTCTTGGGGTGGGCGCCGAAGTCCGAGCTGATCGGTGCCTCGGCGGGCGCCTCCACATGGAGCGCCCGGAGGAAGCTCGCCAGCGTGTCGGCCGCGTGGGCGCCGCGGCTGATCGAGCCGTGATCCAGCGGCTCGCCGGGAACCCATGTCATCACGGTCCAGTGCTTGGGGAAGCGCTCGGAGGGTTCACCGCACCGCACCGGGGTCGGCACGGGCAGTGCAGCAGATGAGGCTGCAAGCCAGCGAGACGAGGGCGTCGTTGAAGTTCGATACGTCGTTCCCAGCGGACCGCGAGGCGTTTGAACTGGTGGAGCAGAGCGAAGGTCTGCTCGGCGACTAGCGGAGCTTGCCCGGGCCCTTGATTTCGGGGAGCCGGTGCAGGGGAGTAGCACCAGGATGCAGCGGTGTGGCAGCTCACCGCGCACGGCCTTCGAGTCGTACGCCTTGTCGTGGGTCGTCGGCGGTGCGCGCCCCGAAGGCGCGATGTCCTTCGGGGCGCGCGGCAGGGGTTCGGGTTCAGGCGTTGTAGCCGCCGTGGGCGTCCAGGACCGCGCCCGTGACGTAGGACGCGGCGGGGCTCGCCAGGAAGGCGATCGCCGCGGCGATTTCGTCGGGGTGCCCCACGCGTTGCAGGGACAGCGAGCTGACCAGGGCTTTAAGGGTCTCGGGGCCCGGCCCTTCCATGCCGCCCTCCATCAGTCCGGCCTCCACGACGTTGGCTGTGATGTTCCGGGGCCCGAGGTCGCGTGCGACGCCCATGGTGTACCTCTCGATCCCGGACTTGGTCGCCGAGTAGTCGGCAAGGCCGGGGACGCCGACCCGGGAGCCCAGTCCGGAACTCACCGTGATGATGCGGCCGCCCGTGCGCAGCACTCGGGAGGCGGCCCGGATGACGGCGATCACGCCGAGGTAGTTGGTGGCGTGCATCCGGTTCAGTGCGGCGGTGTCGGTGTCCGGGTCGTCCACCGTGCGGCCCTGCTCCACCGAGATCGCCGCGTTGTTGACGAGGATGTCCAGGCCGCCGAAGTGCGCGACCACGTCGTCGATCAGCGCCAGCGCCCGGCTCGTGTCCGCCTGGTCGGACTGGAAGGCGACGGCCTTGGCTCCCTTGCCGTGCACCTCGTCGACGACGGCCTGCGCCTGCTTCTCGGAGCTGACGTAGGTGAAGGCGACGTCGGCGCCCTGCTCGGCCAGCAGCCGTACGGTCGCGGCTCCCAGTCCGCGGGACCCCCCGGTGACCAGGGCGACCTTGCCCGTGAGTGGCTTGCTCATTCTTCTCACCTCGTTGATTGATCCTTCCTGGCAGTCGCAACGTTATTTGTTACGACAGGCTGTTGCAACCTTCACTGTTACGACTGTGCTGTCGTAACATGAAGCGTTGCGGCCGAGAGGAGGAGTCCATGAGTGCCAACAGCAGGCTGACCATCGCCGCCCACGCGCTGGCCTGGATCGGTCTCTACCAGCGTCAGGGCCATGAGGTCGCCACCTCCGAGCAGATCGCGACCAGCGCGAACACCAACCCCGTGGTGATCAGACGGCTGCTCGGCGAGCTGCGCAGGGCCGGGCTCGTGGAGTCCCGGCGGGGCGTGGGCGCAGGCTGGTCGCTGGCACGCGAGCTGGAGTCGATGACCCTGCTCGACGTGTACGAGGCAGTGGAACCCGGCCCGCTGTTCGCAATGCACCGCACCACCCCGGACCAGGGATGCGTGGTGGGTCACGGCATCCAGCCAGCAATGCAGAGCATCTACGAGGGCATCGAGGGGACCCTGAGACGCGAGCTGGCCCGCGTCACGCTCGAGAACGTACTCCGGGACGTACTCGCGGCATCTCGCTAGCCCCCCCCGTTACGCCCTGACATCACCAAAATCCCCATCCATGCCCAGGCCGGCGAACAGCCTGGCAACCAGTCACGCCAATGGCTGGTGCGGTACCAGACCGTGTCCTACGCGCTCGTAATGATCTTGGTCGAGCGCCCGGTCCGGCGTGACCGATTGACGATTCCGCCGTCCGGGAGGATGTGAGCACCCGGCCGTGGACCGCCATCTCTCGCTCCAGGACCAGCTGTCGGTTCGCACTCACCGTGACCGGGCGGCCTTCTAGGATCCGGTGCATGCTGGCTCCCGAGCTGCTGGAACGGATCACCGTGCGGCGCGCGGAGCTGGATGGACTCGAAGAACAGCTGGCCAAGCATCTGGCGGAGGTGCGGGCCGAGCGGGACGAGCTCACCGTCGCGGAGCGGCTCCTTAGACGTCGTTTCCTTTGGTGTGCTCGTAAGTTGAGCCGTGCGTGAGGGATCTGATCGAGCGGTTGGTGCCGGATGAGTTGTGGGTCCTGTTCCGGCGGGTGGTGCCACCGACTGAGGTGAAGCGTCCGCAGGGCGGCGGCCGACGGCGGGCGGGTGACCGCGAATGCCTCGCCGCGATCATCTTCGTAGCCACCTCTGGTTGCACCTGGCGGCAGCTGCCCCCGGTGTTCGGCCCGGCCTGGCCGACGGTCTACCGGCGCTTCGCCCGGTGGAGCCGGGCTAGGGTGTGGGCTCGCCTCCACCGGGTCGTCTTCGACGAAATCGGCGCCCGCAGTGAACTGGACTGGTCGCGGTGCGCGATCGACTCTGTCAGTGTCCGGGCGGCAAAAGGGGGCCACTGACCGGACCGAATCCGACCGACCGCGGCAAGAGCGGATCGAAAATCCACCTGATCACCGACCGGAACGGTCTGCCCCTGTCACTGGGCATCTCCGGTGCAACATGCACGACAGCCTCGGCCTGGAACCGCTCGTGCGCGGGATACCGCCCATCCGCTCCCGGCGTGGCCCGCGCCGCCGGCGACCGGCCAAGCTCCATGGCGACAAGCGATACGACTACGACCACCTGCGCCGATGGCTCCGCAAGCGAGGCGTCCGTCACCGCATCGCGCGCAAGGCATCGAGTCCTCGCAGCGGCTGGGTCGCCGCCGCTGGGTGGTCGAGAGGACGGTCTCCTGGCTGGCCGGATGCCGACGCCTGCACCGCCGCTATGAACGCAAGGCCGAGCGCTTCCTCGCCTTCGTCGGCATAGCCGCAGTCCTCATCGGCCAACGCCGACTCACCAACTGACACGACGTCTGGTCACCAAACAGAAAGGAGCCTCATGGCTACGACGGAGAGGAGCACAGTAGGACAGGGGGACAGCGGTTCGAGGGAGCGCCCCCTCAAGGTATTGACAATCGTTTCCACCTAATCGACACTCGATGCACATGGTCGACAATCGACAAAGCGGCGCCAGGCTGCTCCGCTGAAGCACCAGGAGGACCAGTGGGATTCGACATCAAGCCCAAGTTCGTGACGTTCGACATGAACGGAACGCTGATCAAGTTCAGCATCAACGACACGATGCGTGAGGTCCTGGGCGACCGACTGCCAGCCGAGGTCGCCGATGAGTACCTGCGGATCTGCAAGGCGTACCGGATCGACGAGTGCACGGGCGCGTACCAGCCGTTCCACCAGGTCGTCGCGCGTTCCATGGAACGCGCCTCGCGCAGCGTCGGTCTCGAGTACCGCGAGGACGACGCGCGGGCGGTGTACGAGATCATCCCCACCTGGGGCCCGTACCCCGGTGTCACCGAGGCGCTGAACCGCCTGGCCGAGGAGGTCCCGCTGGTCATCATCACGAACAGTGACACCGCGCACGCCGGGCGCCTCGCGGAGAACCTCAAGGCCCCGTTCGAGGTCGTCATCAGCGCCGAGGAGATGGGCGTCTACAAGCCGCGACTCCGCGCCTTCGAGTACATGTTTGACAAGCTCGGCGTGACACCCGACGAGCTCGTGCACGTCTCCGCGAGCCCGATGTATGACCACCGCTCCGCGGCCATCATGGGCATCAAGAACAAGGTGTACGTCGACCGCGGCTTCGAGCACGACGAGCACTGGCTCGGCTACGAGCGGATCACCGACATCGCCGACCTCCCGGTCCTCTTCGGCCTGCCGCACCCTACTGCCTAAGACCGTGTCCTAACCGGTGGGGCGGACGCGGCGCTTGTAGCAGCAGAGCGCGGCGGCCAGCCCGAGAAAGGCCAGGTAGTTGCGGGAATTACGCTCGTAGCGGTGGGTGAGTTTGCGGTAGCCGAAGGCCACGACATCTCGGCCCGATCACCCACCTGCGGCGGCCAAGGCGTTCGCTGGACTCGATTCCGCTGCGCGGGGTGCGCGCGGCTAGCTCGTCGAGGTCGGCGGCCGGGTTGATGAGGACAAGGACAGCACTAGATTTTGGGCCCGGGGTTAGCGCCCAGCGCGAGCTGCTCGATCCTCTGGGCTGACGCCTTTGGTCTCCTACTGTTCGCGCCGCGCCACCGTGGAATGTCCTGTTCTGAGCGAGGGCGTCCCCGGTGCGATCGACACCCTCGCTGAAACCCTTGGCGGCGCCGGGGGCGGAACTCGTGCAGGCCCTCGCTGCGATGGCGGCCGCCACCATCGCAGCCGCCGCCTTGGCATCGCCTACGGCCCACCCGACCGGCGCAGCCTCGGCGCCGGATGGTACGGCACTGGCACGGTAGGCCGTCATTCTCGTCTGGACCGGCATCGCGTGGGGAGTGATCGGAATCATCCTGACGATCATCGGTTAACTCTCTGGCGATACATCCAATGAGCACTGTGCATCGTGAAGTTGCTGGTCACGGGTCTGGTGTGACGGGGGCCGGAGTGCTCGTCCTGATCGTGGGCGGATGACTTCGGCGTAGATCATCGGTCACCGGGAGACTTCGCGGTTCGTCAGCACCAGCAGGGCCCGCACCAGGGCGGTCGCCCACTTCGGGTCGGTGCGGACTTGCCGAGGACCCGCCAGTTCTTGAGGTGGGCGAAGCCGTGCTCGACCGGTGCTCGGACGGCGGCGAGGGCCTTGTCGGACAGTTTCTGACCGCGGGTCAATGGGCGGTTCCGGGCGGCCGTGTAACCAGTGATCACGGCCGGGTGGGCGTCGGGGGCGCTGTCGTCGAGGCCGACGACTCCGGCGAATTCGGCGAACCCCTGCACAGTGAGGGTCGACTTGGCGCCCGGTAACGACGCCGGCGAGCGCGGGGCCCGCGTACGCGAGGCTATCCAGGGCAGCTGCCCACGGTGCGATTCGGGCCGGTCGGCGATTTGGACGACCTCGCGCTCGGCGTGAAGCGCTGTTGCTTTCGGTAGCCCGCCGAAGCGTCCGAGAACCTGAATGGACGGTCGTTTCGTCTCCCTGATCGTGAAACGGATGGCAGACCTCGACGAGGCAGAACTCGTGCGTCGCGTCGCCGGTGGTGACCGGGCAGCGTTCGACGAGTTGTATCGGCGTACTTCGCCCTGGTTGGCGGTGCGGCTCCGCCGCCGCTGCGCCGACGACGACGTCGTCGCCGACGTGCTCCAGGAGACCTACCTGGCGGTCTGGCGTGCGGCCGGCAGCTATGCGGGCTCCGTGACCGAGGGCAGTGCGGTCGGCTGGCTCTGGACGATCGCCGCGAACCGTCTCGTCGACGCGTTCCGCCGACGTGCCCGGCAGGAGCGGGTGCCGACGGTTGCCCTGCTCGATACGACCGCGCCGGCCGCCGAGGACGAAGTGATGGCGAACCGCGTCGACCAGAACTTCGAACAGGCGCTGCTGCGGCTGCCACCGGAGTTGCGGCAGGTGCTGCAGGCGATGGTGCTCGATGACCTGTCGGTCCGTCAGACGGCGGTGCTGCTCGGTATGCCGGAGGGCACGGTGAAAACCCGCGCGCGGCGGGCTCGGATCGCGTTGCGGAAGGCGCTCTCATGACTCATCCCACCACCACGATCCTGGCCCGCTACGCGGACGGCGGGCACGGACTCGACGACGCCGCGCTCTGGTCGATCGAGGTCCATCTCGACGCGTGCGCCCACTGCCGTGAGTCACTGGCCGCCAAGGCCACCCCTGCCACGACGGATCTGCTCGACCGTGTCGCCGTCTCGCTCGGCCAGGCGATCGAAGCGAGCCCGTCGCCGACCCGGCAATGCACACCGGCAGCGGCCGTGCACCGACGCTGGCTCGCGTGGACGCTGCTGCCCTGGCTCGCGGTGACCGTCGCGGTGCTGGGCTGTGGCGTACTCCTGGACTCCGCCGAGCCGAGCATGCCGTCGCTCGTGCTGCTGCTGGCCCCGGTGGCTCCGCTACCCGGCGTCGCGGTGGCCTGGAGCCGGCGGATCGACCCCGCCTGGGAACTGATCGCCACCACACCGGCAGCCGGCCTGGCCATGGTGCTGCGGCGGACGCTCGCGGTGCTCGTCGTCGTGCTTCCGGCATTGCTGGTGGCGGGTGTAAGCACCGGAACCTCGCTGGCCCTCACTCTGCTGCCGTGCCTGGCGTTCACGGGGGCCACCCTCGTGCTCGGCGCCCTCATCGGCGTACGGCGCGCGGCGATCGGACTCGCGGTGGTCTGGTCCGCGGCAGTCCTGCTGCCGAGTGTGGCGGCCCAGTCCCTGTCCCCGGTACTGCAGCCGGGCAGCACCGCCGACTGGGTGGTGGCCACCGTGGCCCTTGCCGCGATCACACCGCTCGCCGCCACGCACTTCCGCCGCCTGACCAGTGGCAACTGACCCCCCCATCAACAGGATCAACAGGAGAGACTCATGCGAGCGGTGCGTGCTGCCGAAACGGCTCCCACCCTTCATCCCTGGCTCGTCCACGCAAAAGAACTGCGTGTCCGGGCCGGCCGGCACCTGGCCGTCGATGGACTCGACTTGACGCTGACTGCCGGCGTGCACGGTGTGCTCGGCCCGAACGGCGCCGGCAAGACCACGCTGATGCGCGCGCTGTCCACCGTCGTCAAGCCCGCCAGCGGCTCATTGACGCTGCTCGGCGCGGAGGTGGACGGCCGTGCCGACCTGCGCGAGGTGCGTCGCAAACTGGGGTATCTGCCGCAGCAGTTCGGCTTTTACCCGCGGTTCACTGTCCGCGAGTTCGTCGCGTACATGGCCTGGCTCAAGGATATGCCCAAAACCGCGATACCCGACGCCGTACAACGCGCGATCGATCGGGTGGGTCTCACGACCAAGGCCGACGCCAAGATGAAGACGCTGTCCGGCGGCATGCTGCGCCGGGCCGGCATCGCCCAGGCCATCGTGAACGACCCCGAACTGCTACTGCTCGACGAGCCCACCGTCGGACTCGACCCCGAACAACGTCTCGACTTTCGCGACCTGCTGCGTGACCTCGGCGCCGACAGCTGTGTCCTGGTCTCCACCCACCTCGTCGAGGACGTCGTCGCTGCCTGCACCGACGTCATCCTCATGAACGAAGGCCGACTCCTCTTCCAGGGCACCCCCGACGACCTGATCGCCCGCGGTGGGCAGGGCGACGCGGGCGACAGCCCGGCGGAGCGCGGCTACTCCGCACTCCTGCGCCAGCACCGGAGCAACGCATGAACCGCATCCTCGGCATCGAGCTCCGGCGCTCGGCCGCCCTCGGCGCCGCGCTCCTGATCGCCGTCGCCGGCACGATCGTCCTCCACGCCACCGCGGGGCGATGGTCCACGGGGTGGATGGCGCTGGCCATGACGCAGCGCGAATACCTCGCGGTTCTCTCGCCCCTTGCGATGGCCGCCGGCGCCTGGCAGTCCTATCGCGAGCACCGGGCGAACGTCGCCGAACTGCTCGCCGCTGTGCCCCGCCCAAGACCGCAGCGCATGGTGCCGATCCTGGCCACGACGGCCCTGGCGGTGCTCGTCGCCTACCTGGTCACGCTCCTCGCGGCGGCACCACGGATCGCCGACACGGCGCGCTACCTGCCGCCGGCCGCGTTTGTCGTCGTGGCCGTTGGGCTGGTCGCGATGATCGCCTCGGTCTGGCTCGGGTTGGCCGTCGGACGCCTGGTGCCGGCGCTCGCCACCGCACCCGCGCTGGCCGTGATCGGCTTCGCACTACTGATCCTCGCGCCCCACGCCCTTCCGGACGGCGGATTCACGGCGGCGTTCTCCCCGGCCATGGGGATGAGCATGTTCAGCGACTACGACACCGTCGACGGCGGAGTCAGCGCCGCCCAGGCACTCTGGATGGCCGCCGTTGCGGTGGCCGGCGTCGTGCTCTTCGCCGTCCAGGACCGTAAGTTCGCGTTCGCCGCGCTGCTGCCACTGGCCATCGGGGCCACGGCCACGGCCCTGGTGGTGCCGACCGGCGATGCCTACGACCAAGGGACGCTCGACCCGGTCGCCCAGGAACTGGTGTGCACCGACGACACCCCGCGGGTCTGCGTCAGCCGGGCGCACGAAGGGTTGCTGCCCGAGGTAACCCCCAAGGCCCGGCACGCATTGGAACTCCTGACGAAAACATCAATCGTCGAGGCACATGAGGACACCTCCACGTTCTCTCCTCCTACGTCACCGAGGTCGCGGGCCGACACCGCGCTGATGAGTATCACGGTCGACAAGCACGGTCACCTCGCCAACCCGGGACGGCTCGAACCGACGATGCTCACCGGAGTGTTCACCAGCCCTCTCAGCTGCGGAGACAACCGGAACTTCACAGTCGCCACCGCTGCGGCCTACTGGCTGCTCGACCGGGAGCCGACCGCCGGTCCCGATGGCCTCGAATTCCATGACCCGGACGCCGTCAAGCTCTGGAAGGGACTGCAGGCACTGTCGGGAGCCGAGGCCGAAGCCCGGGTGATCGCCGTCTATCAGGCCGCCCAGAAGTGCCAGGACACCACCGACCTCCTCAGCCGAGGCGCCCGATGACAGGACTGACGCTCTACGTCCGCTCGCGCCAGGTGCCGGCGGCGCTCGGCGCGGCCGTCGCGGGCACTGCCATCGCCTGGCTGCTGGCGACGGCCTTCAGCGTTAAGGGCGAGGTGAGCAGCACCGTACTCGCCCTGACGGTCCTGCTCCTCGTAGCCGTCGCCACCACCACGCTCGGAGGCCCCGACGACACCCTGGACCGCACGGCGGCGAGGCCGTGGGGATGGCTGCGGATGTCCCACCTGGCCACGGCCCTGGGATGCGTACTCATGCTGCTGCTGGCCACACTGCTCACCGGCACGCGGTTCGGGCCGTTCGGATGTGTCGTCCGCGACGCGGCCGGCCTGCTGGGCCTGACCGCCCTGGGGACGGCCACGGTCGGCACCGCTCGCTCGTGGTTCCTGCCTCTCGGGTGGACGCTCGGCGCGGCGGCGTTCCCGGGCATGGGCACCGCGGGGGAGGCGCTGACCTGGCAGACACAGGCCTCCGACAGCCGACCCGCGGCCGTGGTCGCAGCGGCACTCACCGCCGCCGGAACCGCCGCCTACGTCAGCCGAGGCCCACGTACTACAGCCGGAGATCTGTGACGGAGCTCGTGTGGTGTCGTTGACCTCGGGCGTGGATCTCCGGGTGGGCGGCGATGAAGTCAGCGGCCCGGGAGTCGGTGGCCTTGCCCCGCAGCACCGGCAGGCCGTGCCGGGTGATCAGCCCCTCTTCCAGGCCGATGCGGTGGACCTTCTTCCAGCAGCTGGTCATCTCGACGAAGGAGCGGCTGATGTCCATGCCGCTCGCGTCGAAGTCGCCCGACAGCACCAGCACTGCCGGGCGACCCTCCGCCTTGACCCTCGTCTTCACCTTTGCGCGTCATCAGGCGCCCGCGTGGACGTGTGCGGCCCACACCGACGGCAGGTTCGGATACTTCGCCCTGAGCTGCCTGACCGTGCGATGGACCGCCGCCGACGCGCACAACGCACCGGATCGGTCCGCGATCAACTTGCCGTAGAGCTGCCGGCTGAAGGCTGGCGCCACCACGTCGTCGACGCGCCAGAGCGTGCCGACCACCTGGGAGAAACCGGCTATCTGAAAAGCCGCCAACGGGTGGAGCGCCTCGTCGGACAGGCGCGCAGTCGTGCGGGCCGTGTCGCAGGCCGACAGGAACGCGAACTCCGCGTTCCGCAGACGCAGCCGGGAAAGGTCCAGCACCCGAAGCGGCGCGCGGTCGTGGTCGTGCAGCGCGAGGTGGCTGTCCGAAGGGTTGTCCGGGTCGCTGTACCCGTGGCAGGCGAAGTGCGCCCAGCCACTGGCCGGCAAGGCGTCGAGAACGGCGTCACGAGTCGCGTCCGCGCCGACCAGGACCGTGGCGCCGGGCATGAGAGCGGCCAGGTGGTCGGCTTCGGCCTGTGCGCCGGGCAGGTCCGGGGCATCCGGAGTGTGCGGCATCGCGACCACCAGCAGCCGCGGCTCGTTCCGGTCGTCGCGGCGGCCCGCGCGGGCGTGACCCAGGGCGCGGATCGTCGGCGTCGTCGAGGAGACGACGCGGTCGAGGAGCACAGGTCCGCCGTCGCGGTGGTGACCCGCCGCGTGCAGGGGGAGCAGGCTGAGCGGCCCGACCGGAGCCCACCAGATCCTTGGCCACGGACCATCCGCCGTCGGTTCCGCCGTCAGCCCCAGTTCGCCGAGCACAGGGCCCACGATGGTGTCCCACAGCCACTCGAGCGTGTCATGGATCGCCTGCTCGGCGGCCAGCCGCCCCTTCGTGAACGCGGTGTCCAGAGCGCGTACGCGGTGGCTCACGGCCTCTTCGCTCAGCCGGTCCAGTGCGCGTGACCGGACCCCGTCCGGAGTGATGATCAGCGCGTCACACCGGTGCCGGCTGACGTTGACGTACACGATCGGGCCCTCGTGTGCCTGCTCGGTGAGGTCGGTGAGCAGCGGGGGCCGTAGGAACCGCTCCATCCCGGGCAGCGCGCGGATCTGGTCGGTCACCGCGTCGAGCTCGTCGGCGAGGGCCACGCGGTCGCTTGTGGTGTCGGTTTCGAACTCCGCGGTGAGCGTCTGGAAGCGTTCGGCCAGCTCGGGTGCCCGCTCGTGCAGGTCGGAAAGATCGCCGCGGCTGTCGAGTGCCTGGGCGGCGAGCACGCAGCGCCCGGATTCGAGCAGGGTCACCGCGCTCACCTCGTCGCCGGCGGCCAGCGCGCACGCGGCCGCGTCGGCGGCGACCCCGGCGAACCGGCCGATCCAGTACTGGGCGTCCTCGCGGCCCAGGCGGCGCCCGGCGAGCCGGGGCAGCAGCCGGACCGCGGCGGCGTACCCCTCGGCGGCCACGTCGAAATGCCCGGCCTCGGCGGCCAGATCGCCCCACCGGTCCGCCGCTTCCGCCCGGCTTTCCGCCGGCGATCCGGCAGACGCCGCGGCCTCCCGGTAGCAGCCGAGTGCCTCGGTCAGCGCGTCGCCGTCGCCGAGGTGCCGGAAGCCGAGCGCCAGGACGTTGGCGACGAGGGTCAGTAAACCCGCCCGGGAATAGGCGTCCTGCTCGGGTCTTTGCACCGCACTCCGGGCCAGGCCGACCGCCTCGGCGAGGAGTTGCGGATCCGGCGGCTCCCGTCGCGCGGCGGCGGGTGCGACGGGGTTCGTGCACCAGTCGCCGAGCGCGGCGGCCAGACTCGCGGTGTACCCGGGCCAGTGCGGGCTGTCCTGCGGAGTCGCGGCCACGGACGCGCGACGCGCGGCGATCGCGTCCTGCAAAGCGTTCCGGTCGCCGAACCTCTCGTAGGCCATCCCCAGGACACCGCCGAGATTGGCCAGCCGCACGGCCCGGCCCGGGTCGTCGTCCGCCGTCACATCCGCGGCCGCGCGGTGCACGTCGATCGCCTCGTCGAGCACGCTCGCCTCGCCCGTCCTGGTGAACAAGTCGGACAGCATGGTGCCAAGGTTGGAGAGCCGCTGGGCCTGCCCGGCGACCAGGCTCGCGCCGAGGCGGACGGACTCCCTCGCGCGGTCGACCGCCTCCGACAGCACCTGCAGTTCGCCGGTCACCCTGAACCGTTTGTGCAGCACGACGGCGAGGATCCCGAGCGAACGCGGGTGGTCACCCTGCCCGGCGGTGGCCTCGGCGGCACGGCGAGCGACGTCGATCGCGTCCATGACGTGGGCCAGGTCTCCGGTCGCGTGGAACAACGCGTTCAGGTTCACGGCGAGGTTGCCCATGAACTGGACGCGCAGCGGATGGCCCGCCGACGTGCACGCGACCGCCTCCCGCTCGATGATGACGGCCTCCGCGAGCGCGGCGCGGTCCCCGAACGCTTCACCCCGGGTGGCCAGCGCCGTGGCGAAGTGGTCCAGCCGCACGCCGCGGCGGGGGTGCCCGGCGGGGGTCGCCGCCGCCGCCGAACGTCCGAGCTCGATCGCCCGCTCGAGCAGGGCCGAGTCCCGGGTCTGCTCGAACTCGGCGGCGTACCGGCCGCACATTTCGGCTTCGGTGTCGGCGCGTTCCCAGCCACGGTCCGATTTCGGGCCCTCGCCGGTGAGCGCGGCCCAGTCTCGTTCCGTGGTCGTCAGCTCGACGAGGTTCTGCGAGTGCCGCGGATCGGTGACCGGGGTATGGGCCACCAACGTCTGCCGGACGCGAAGCAGTTCGGCCAGATCATCCCGCGCTCCGCGAGCCCGGTAGCGGTCGTCGAGAAGGTACGCGAGGATCTTCAACCGTTCGAGCACGTCGGACGACCCGGCCGGCGTGAGCTCCACCGCTCGCCGCGCGGCGTCGACGGCTTCCTCCACGACACCGGTCTCCCCGGTCTCATGGGACCAGTCGCGCAGGACGACGGCGAGGAAGTGCAGACTCCTGGCGGTGGACACGTCATCGGTGGAGCATGCGACGGCGGCCCGCGCGTGCTCGGCGGCCTCCGCCAGGGGGGCGAGGTCCTTCGTCACGGTGAACGCCGTCCGCAGCGCGACAACGAGGTTGTCCAGGTAGAACGCCTTCCTCGTGGATGGTTCCTCGTCGACGGCCGTCCTGCTCCAGTCCAGCGCGTCGGCCAGGGTTCCGCGGTCCTGGTTCCGCTGGAAGGCGGTGTGCAGCAGCATGCCGATGTTGTTGGCGTAGCTCGCCGAATCCTCCGGGCTTCCGTACGCCAGGAGGTAAGCCTCCGTGACTGCCCGGACGGCTTCCTGCAGGAACTCGAAGTCTCCGGTCTGGTGGTAGCGGGTCTGCAGCAGGCCCCCGAGATCGGACAGGACCGAGCGGCGCTCGGCCACGTCCTCGGCGGCCAGCAGGGCATGGCCGAGTTCGATCGCCTTCTCGACCGACGCGGGGTCCGCGCTGTGCCGGGCCACCTGGAACGCCTCCCAGAACCGCTCGGCCGGACCGTTCGCGGGCCCGCCGCCCACGCGTCAGTCCTCGTTGCCGTTCGAGGTGCCGGCCGGGCCGCCGGGCGCCTCGTCCGGCTCGGCGACCGTGCGTTTCGGGGTGTAGCCGCGTCCCGCGGCCTCCTGCAGCAGCGCCGCCTCTTCGGGCGTGAGCTCGGCTTCGTGCGAGAGCTCGGGTTCGTGCGCCATTATCGCTCCTCTCCCGGCACGGCCGCCGGTTCTCCGGCTTCGACGAACTCCAGCACATCGAAGTCTTCCGCCCGCAGCCGCAGGCCCGCCGTCCCGTGCACGCGCGCGCCGAACGCCCCGTCGGCACCCATCACGCGCGCCGATTCGAGGTACAGCTCGGCCGGGTGGGGGTACGAGGAGGCGTACGATCGGTTGCCGTACCAGCCGCCCGCCCAGTTGCCGTCCTTGAGCCGCACGCGCACGAAGCACGGTTCGCGGTCGCGGAACGCGTGGTCCCAGGCGCTGGGCGTGCGCAGGAACCGAGCCTTGCGCCGCTGCCGATCCACCAGGGAAACGGTGACCGCCGCCACGGCCGGCACGACGAGGAACAGCACCACGGCGACGAAGCCGACCACTCGCGGCCGTTCCACGAAGCCGTCCCAGCCGCCGCCGGCGCCTCGAGCCAGGCGAACCAGCGCCGGCCCCGCCACCACTGCGTACAGGGCGTCCAGCGCGATCGACGCGACGATCGCCCGCAGCACCCGCTCACCCAGATCACGCTCACCGGGCACCGGCCCACGGCGGCGTTCCCGGACGAACTGATAGGTGACCCCGGGCAGCACCAGAAGGACGAGCAGAGCGAGCTGCACGACGGTCGCAGGCGCTTGCACTCACCACCCCCCATGTCTCACGGACTCCGCTCGATCAGGCTACTGCGGGACACGCGACATGCGAACCTACAGGTACGGGCGTGGTCCTGGTCGTAGTGCAGGTGGCAGCCCTGGCACTTGGCGCGGAGGTTGGGCCGGGGCGCAGTTCCCCGGCGTGTGGTCGAGGCGCGCGACGGAACGTGGGGAATCGGCCCGTTCGACAGTGACCTCGCCGCCGACTTTGTTGATGGACTCGAGGGTCTTGCTCCCCAGCAGGTCATCAACGTGCTCGAGCAGGCATTCCAGCGAGTTGCGAACGCTGTCTCTGGGGCTACTAACGACTCCTAACAAAAAGAGGCTTCTGGACCTCTGGGAATGACGGTGTGTCAGTTCTCATTGCTACTGGCTGAAGGGGGGGCGAGCCAGTCGAGACGAGGAAGACCGCTGACAGGCCTTGGGAGATCGACGACGAGTTGTGGGCGCGCATCGAGGCTGCTGCTGCCGGTCGTCCCACGTAATCCGCGGCGTACAGGTCGTCAGCGTCCGGATAGTCGCAAGGTGCTGTGCGGGATCCTGTTCGTGCTGTACACCGGAATCCGCTGGGAGTTTCTGCCCCAGGAGCTGGGCTTCGGCTCGGGGATGACCTGCTGGCGACGGCTATGGGACTGGAACGAGGCTGGGGTCTGGCAGCGCCTGCACGAGCTGCTGCTGTCCGAGCTGCGGGCCGCAGACCTGCTGGACTTCTCCCGCGCAGCGGTCGGCTCCAGCCACATCCGCGCGGTGAAGGGCGGGCCGGCCACCGGTCCGTTCCCGGTGGACAGGGGCAAGGCAGGCAGCAAGCACCACCTGATCGTCGAGGCGCACGGCATCCCGCTCGCGGCAATCACCACCGGCGGCAACCGCAACGACGTCACCCAACTGATCCCGCTGATCCAGGACGTCCCGCCGATCCGCGGCAAGCGCGGCCAGCCACTGCGCCGCCCCAGGTATCTGTACGCCGACCGCGACTATGACCACGAGGTCTACCGGGACGAGGTCCGCCGGTTCCACGAGGCTTTCCTCACCCTCGGCTGCGCAATCATCTGCTGGCGGCGCCTCAAGAAAGCAGTGCTGAATCTGAGCCCTCAGCCCAAACCGGCGACCAGTGCCTCGCCGAGCGGGGTGCGGCGGTAGAGCACGGACCGTCCGGACCGGGCGCGGACGAGCAGTCCCGCGCCTCGCAGGATGGCGAGGTGGTCTCCTACCGCGCCGGGTGCCATGGCGAGGCTTCGGGCGAGGTGGCTGGTACTGGCCGGGGCGTCCAGCGCCAACAGCAGCCGGGCTCGGGCCCGGCCGACGAGAGCGGTCAGGGCATCCGGTCTGGGGACGCTCTCCTGTTCGCCCCACAGGGCGGCGGTGCCGCGGGCAGGATAGATCAAGGTCCTGGGCCAGGGGTCTTCCAGGTGCGCGGCGATATTCGCGACGAATACCGAAGGGATCAGCAGGAGCCCGTCGCCGGCGAGGCGGACTGTTCCGACTTGAGGGAAGTGGCCGATCTCGATACCGCCGGCTTGCCAGGCGATGCTCGGGTGCAGGCTCTCGATGGCCGTGGCCCATCCGTGTTCGCCGATCACTCCCACCCGGTGCACGACGTCGCGCTCACAGATCGCGCGCAGTTGCGGCCAGTCTGTGGCGAGCAGCTCGTGCCAGGCCTGGTCCATCGCCTCGGCGATCCTGGAGACGGCGTCCGTGGAGTCCAGCACTGCGCGTACGCGGGGATCACGGGCGGACGGGCCGGTCGCGTTGGTGGCGATTTCGTGGCGGGCCGCTTCCAGCGGTGTGGCCCGGATCATGGCCAGGTCGTCTGCCCAGGTCTGGCTGAGGCCGCGCGGGGGCGGAGCGACGAAGTTCGGTCCGGATTGCGGGCTGTGCAGGGCGAGGGCGGCGTTCAGTTCGCTCTCGCGGCGAAGCCGTTCAAAGGCCGGCAGGAGCCGGGTGGCCCAGGCTCGCGGCAGCGGCCTGTCTTCGCCGGCAAGCGAGCGCAGCAGGAAGCACAGGTCCATTGCGGGCGACAGCGCGAAGCGGCTGCGCAGCAGGTCCTCGACGGAGACTTCGAAGCGCAGCACCCTGGGATGCTATCGCGGGACGTTGTTCCGATTCGTCCAGCGACGAATCATTGGTGAGTGGCGTGGGCGCACGGCGAGGCTGCGCGTCATGACCCCAACCGCCGAACCCGCGCAGGGCAACCACCGTGCCACCTACCGGGAGGTGCTGGCCGAGCCACGATTCCGGCTGCTCTTCTCAACCCGCACCGTCGCGATCACTGCGGACGCGCTGCGGATCACCACGTTCTCGGTGCTGGTCTTCTCCGCCACCGGCTCCGCGCTGCTGAGCGCACTGGCCTTCGGCATTGGCTTCATCCCGCAGCTGTTCGGCTCGCTGCTGCTGGGCTCGCTGGCCGACCGACTGCCGCCCCGCGCGCTCATCACCGGCGGCTACACCTTGACGTGCGCCGCCGCCCTGCTGCTCGCCCTGGTGCGGATGCCGATCGTGGCAAGCCTTGGTGTCGTGGCGCTGGTCGCCCTCGCCACACCGGTGTTCCACGGCGCGTCGAGTCGGCTGGTCGCGCAGTCGCTGGAGGGCGACGCCTATGTACTGGGCCGTTCACTGAACAACATCGCTGCCTCCGGCGCGCAATTGTTCGGTCTGGCACTGGGAGGTGCGGCCGTCGCGGCACTCGGTCCGCGCCGGGCGCTCGCGGTCAGCGCCGCCCTCTACCTCGGCTGCGCGCTCGCCGTCCGCATCCGGCTACCCCGGCTGCAGCCGGGAGAGTTCGGCGACACACCCGGCAGCGCTCGGGGCGATGGCGGGACCGTCCGGACCAGCTTGCACGGTGCCGGCCTGCTGCTGCGCGGACAGATGATGCGACGACTGATGCTGCGCTGATGGGACTGCCGCTGGTCGGCTTCGCTGCCGAGCCCGGAGTGGGCGTCTCGTCCTGTCTGCTGCTGCTCTGCGGCTTCGGATTCGCCTACGGTCTCGGCCTGCAACGGCCGTTCCTGGACGCCCTACCGCCAGATGGCCAGGGCCAGGCCTTCGGACTGCTCGGCTCCGGCAGCATGACGCTGCAGGGCATCGGGCCGGCCTGCTTCGGCGCGGCGGCCGCAGGCATCGGAACAGGCGGTGCAATCGCCCTGGCAGGCGGCGCGGCGGCGCTTACCGCCGGCTGGATTCTCACCTGGCACCCACCTACCTCCCCGGTCCCCGTCCCGAACTGCTCAACGGGAGCAGAGAACGGCACCGAACAGCATGCGTGTAGCTCTCCTGCGCAGTAACCGTCGCAAGTCGGGTCGGCCGCGAACCGTCACACATCCCACCCCACCGGGAGGCGACGGTCGCCTGGGGCAGCCTCGATCTCAGGTTCGCCAACGACTCCGGCAACGCCATCTACGTCCAGGCCGAGTCCACCGACACCTCGGTGACCATCACCTTCCTCAGCACCAGGAATTACGACCGGATCACATCGGTCAAGGGGCCCCGCAGCAATGTGAAAGAGCCGGAGCAGAAGGTGAGCGCCGACAAGAAATGCGTGCCGCAGACCCCGCTCGAGGGCTTCGACGTCACCGTCGAGCGGGTCTTCCACAACGACGGCAAGGAAGTGAGGCGGGAGCCGTTCCGCACCCACTACACCCCACGTGACGAGATCACCTGCGAAACGCCCCGGTGATCCGAGAGTGGCCGGCCCGACCCCCGGCGGTGAAGCTGCTCTCCGTCAATGTCGGCAGGCCCCGCCCCACTCTTGGAAGGGTCTCAGCGCGACAGGCATCGACAAGTGGCCCGTCGACGGCCCGGTCGCCGTCATCGCCCCCGGCCCCAAGGGCACCGGCGCGGTCGGTCTCGTCGGAGACCGGGTCTACGACGTGAAGCACCACGGCGGCTCCGACCAGGCCGCCCGTCCACGGCAGCCGGCGACTTGGTCGACGTCAGGTGAGGGTGCCGGACCTGGCTGCGGTTTGCCCTGAAGACTGGCTGTTCTGACGGCCGGGAATTGCTCGGGGTGAGGCGACGGCTGCGGTCGACTTTGCTCTCGCATACGATAGTCCACATATAGGGCAAAGAGGCAGTCATGGCTGAGAAACCGATCAACCCGTCCGTATCGGATGTGACCTCGTCAGGGCCCGAGAAGGCCAGCGTCGGAATTCACGGCATCACCGAATCCGCGCGGTATTCCATGGCCGAAATGGGGCCGAAGCGGAGTCTGCAGACGCTGTTGAAGGTGAACCACGTCGACGGTTTCGACTGTCCGAGCTGTGCGTGGGGCGACCCCGATCCCGATCATCGGAAGATCGCGGAGTTCTGCGAGAACGGCGCGAAGGCCGTCGCCTGGGAGGCCACGCGCAAACGCGTCGACGCGGCGTTCTTCGCCGAGCACTCCGTCGCTGACCTGCGGGAGCGGGACGGTCACTGGCTGGAGTCGCAGGGCCGGCTGGCCCAGCCGATGCACCTCGCCCCCGGCGCGACGCACTACGCGCCCATCTCGTGGGAGGACGCGCTCGCGCTCACCGCCGATCGCCTGCTCGGCCTCGCCGATCCGAACCGTGCCGTCTTCTACACCAGCGGCCGGACGAGCAACGAGGCCGCCTTCCTCTACCAATTGCTGGCACGCAGGCTCGGCACGAACAATCTGCCCGACTGCTCGAACATGTGCCACGAGTCGAGCGGCGAGGCCCTGAGCGCGACCATTGGCGTCGGAAAAGGTCTCATCACGATCTCCGACATCACCGATTACGCGGACTTGATCATCATCGTGGGCCAGAACCCCGGCACCTGCCACCCCCGCATGCTCAGCGCGCTCGAACAGGCCAAGCGGCGCGGCGCCCGCATCATCGCAGCCAACCCGCTCCCCGAAGCCGGGTTCGGCCGCTATCACAACCCACAGACCGCGCGCGGCCTGGTCGGCCCGGGCACGCAGCTCGCCGACCGCTGGCTCCCGGTGCGCATCAACGGCGATCTGGCCCTTTTCGCGGGCCTGAACCGTACCCTGGTCGACCGGGAGGACTCCCAGCCGGGCTCCGTGCTCGACCACCACTTCATCGACCGGTACTGCGACGGCTTCGAAGCGGCCGCAACGGCATGGCGTGCCCTGGACTGGTCGCAGATCGAGACGATGGCCGGCCTGCCCCGCCGCCTGATCGAGGACTGCGCGGCCGACGTGCTCGCCGCGGACAGCGTCATCGTCTGCTGGGCGATGGGCCTCACCCAGCACCGCAACGCCGTGGCAACCATCCGCGAGATCGTCAACTTCCTCCTGTTGCGCGGCAATATCGGACGCCCCGGTGCCGGGCCCGCCCCGATCCGCGGGCACAGCAACGTCCAGGGCGACCGCAGCATGGGCATCTGGGAGAGGATGCCGCAACCGTTCCTGGACAGGCTCCGCGACGAGTTCGGGTTCGATCCGCCCCGTGCCCACGGCCTGGACACCGTCGGCTCGATCAAGGCCATGCGCGACGGTGAGGTCGACGTGTTCATGGGCCTCGGCGGCAACTTCGCCGCGGCCACGCCGGACACGCAGGTCACGGAGACCGCGCTGGCCAACTGCGCCCTCACCGTCCACGTCGCGACCAAGCTGAACCGGTCCCATCTGTGCCACGGCACCGAGGCGTTGCTTCTGCCCTGCCTCGGCCGCACCGAGCGCGACCGGCAGGCCTCCGGTGAGCAGTTCGTGACGGTCGAGGACACGATGGCCATGGTGCACTCGTCGCACGGACGACTCCTTCCGGGATCACCGCACCTGCGCAGCGAGGTCGCGATCGTCGCCGACCTCGGGCACGCTCTCTTCGGCGACGACCTCGGCTGGCGCGGCATGCGCGACGACTACGCCGTGATCCGCCGCCACATCGAGCACGTCTGCCCCGGATTCCACGCATACGAGGAGCGCGTCCGGCAGCCCGGCGGCTTCATGCTCCCCCGGGCACCGCGCGACTCCCGCACCTTTCCCACGTCGACCGGCAAGGCGCAGTTCACGGTCAACCCACCGACCGCGCCCGAAGTTCCGCCGGGACACCTGCTGCTGACGACGGTACGGTCGCACGACCAGTTCAACACCACCGTCTACGGCCTCGACGACCGTTACCGCGGCATCAAGGGAGGACGGCGGGTCGTCTTCCTCAACCGGAAGGACCTCCGCGACCTCCATCTCCACGACGGCGACCTGGTCGATCTGATCAGCGTCAACCCGGACGGTGAACGCCGCGCCCCCGGCTTCCGCGCCGTCCGCTATCCGACGCCGCGCGGCTGCGCCGCCGCCTACTACCCGGAGACGAACGTGCTGGTCGCCCTGGACTCCACGGCCGAGACCAGTAACACGCCGGTGACCAAATCCATCGTGATCCGCATCGAACCCTCCGACGGGGGAGCTTCGGTGTGACGGTCAGGTCAGAGGCGGGACTCACCCTGCTGTGAGGCCGGGTCCTCGGTCCCGGCGGCCGCGAGCGCCTTGTTGCGGCGGACCGATGAGAGGAACGAGGCCGCGATCAGGAACACCCCGACCAGGCCGGTGATGATCTCGCTGATCTGGTGCTGGATGGTGATCAGCAGGATCGCGGCCAACGCGCCGATCGCGTAGTGGGCGCCGTGCTCCAGGTAGACGTAGTCGTCGAGGGTGCCCTGACGGACCAGGTAGACCGTGAGCGAGCGGACGTACATGGCGCCGATGCCGAGGCCGAGGGCCATCCAGAAGATGTGATTGGTGATGGCGAAGGCACCGATCACGCCGTCGAAGGAGAAGGACGCGTCGAGGACCTCCAGGTAGAGGAAGAGGAAGAACGCCTCCTTGCCGGCGAGGGCGACCGCCGGGACCTGCCTGCCCTCTGCTTGACCGCTCGCTACAGCCGGTCACAACGTATAGCCCAGGCTCACGAACTCCCGCAGCTTCGGCGTGCGCACCGTCATCCGCCAGATCAGCCGGTTGCGGCCGGCGCGAGGGTCCACCCGGATGCAGCAGAGCAGCTTGGACTACTCCTATTACCTGTTGAACTACGCCCGGACCCGGGGCGGACCCGGGCCGCGATCCTCCCGCGCGCTCTGACCGGCGTTGGAGGATTCCGAGGGCGCCGGCGTTGTCGGCCCCCGGTGCTAGCGTCGCCATCCATGGCGAACCGTTCATACCTCTACTCTGCGGACTCGATGCCGAACGAGGCGGAGATCCCCAAGCGGATCCGATGCATATCCGAGCACAACTGGGATATCCCGCTGGCGCACAAGCTCATGGTGGGGCGCGGAACGACGGTCGTTCCGTCCATGATCTGGAACCCTCCGATCGGCATCGCCGCGGACTATGCCGACGGGGCGGCCCTGCTGCGCGGCCTCTTGCGCGCGGTCGGCAAGGGCCTGGAGGACGACGCCGAGTTCGCCGAATGCGTTGCCACGACCACGGCCCACCTCGACAAGCAGCAGGCGAAGTACTTCGTCCTGGAGACCGGGGAGATCGTCTCGATGACGGGCGAGGATCCGGCAGCGAGCGTGCTGCGTCTGGCGTCCGAGGATATCCCCGACGCCGTCGCCCAGGCCGAGGCGGCGATCGCCGGCCAGAACGACGACTGGCTGGCCTCGGTCCGAGCCGACTGGCAGAGGCACTTCGGGTCCTTCTACAGCGAGGCGCTCTACTTCTCCTTCCCCAACTGACGGGGCCCGCGGCGGGGTGCCGGGCCTTCCCGCCCGATCCGGATGTGGTGGGGCATCTCCCGGTGCTGCCTTTCGTCGCGGTCGGCGTAGGCATCCTCGGCGCCGCTGGGGCCGTTGGGCTGAATGCCACTCTTGCCCAGGGAAGGGGCCCTTCTCGGGTGGAGCGGGCAGTGCGAGTGATCCAGGAGGTTCGCTGGTACCCGGGGAAGTACCGCGCGGTCGCTGACGCGTTGCCGGGCGGACGGCGAGCGCACCGTCCGCCCTGTGAGGCGATGGCAGCAACAGAGCCCCGCCGCGGCCTTGCCATCTCATCCCGCCTGAACCAGTAGCGGCGCCACGCCGGTCGACAGCGTGGGGGAGGACCGGTTGCACTAGGTACTCGAGGCGGCCGAGCGGGTTTTCGCGTCCCTGACCGGCTACACGGGCTTCGACCGCGACCTGTCGGAGGAAATCCTCGCGGTCGTCCTCAAGTCCGTCAGTACCGAGCAGCGGGAGGGTTGCGTACGGCAGCTGGAGGCCTTCGCCGAAGCCAACCGTGAAAGCCTCGGGCAGCTGTACGAGAAGTACGGGCCGGGCGGAACGTTCGCGGACGAGCGCCGCTGCTATCTGACCCACCAGCCCGCGAGTGTCGTGGTCTGCGAGCGTCTGGATACCGTCCCGATGAGGATCTCGTCAGCGGGGATCTGAAGCAGGTGCTCCAGGCTGCGGTTGCGCGAGGCGACGACAGCCCGGTAGACCTCGGAGCGGGAGAAGTACTCATCGGCGGCGGGGGAGTCGAGCCACGACTGCAGGACGGACGCGCGGTCTCTACCCCGACAACCGCGCAGTCCGCCCCACTGGCCGCATGATCTTCTGCCAGCTGTCCAGCCTGACTCTCGCCCCAGCAGCGTGACCGACGCACCTGTGAGCCTCATCAACCGAGGAGTTCAAGCACACCTGCTTGAACTCCTCGGCATCGACGAGACACGACCCCGCTGGCTGGGGACCTAACTCCCTATGTGCGGAGTCTCCGGCTAGCAGGAGGCCCGGCAGAAGCGCCGGGCCGATCCGGGGTGCGGCCCGGGGTCCCGGAGCCAGCTATGCCGCGCTCGGCGGGGTTGACTGGACGTGGCGCCGGCGCGCGCGGAGGAAGGGCACCGTGCTGCTGAGCAGGACCAGGAGCAGGACAACCACGCCCGCGGGGTTGAGCTGGACCGTCACCTGCAGCGTGGTGGGCAGCACGGCCACCGCCACGCCCGCGACGGTCAACCGGTCACGCGTCCCGAAGAGCAGGGCGATCGCGAGGACCCCGGCCCACAGGACCCCGGCCCACAGCGGGCCGATGTCGCTGAGAACGCCCAGCGTAAAGGGGTAGTACATCTCGACGAGCTGCACGCCCGACACCAGGACGGCCGCCAGGGCGGTGGTTCCCATGATCATGCGGCGTTGTGACAGGGAGGGGCCGAGCAGATCCCTGGGTGCGGCGAGGACGACGGCGCCGGTGAGCAGCGGCACGGCCAGTCGGATCACTGCGATCGAGGGGGTGCCGTGGAAGCCGGAGGAGGCGAACGCGGCCAGCAGGACGTCGGCCAGGCACAGCACCATCGCCGGCACGACCAGTGCACGGGCCACGGTCCAGCGCCCGGTCCAGACAGCCGCGAGCGCCGCCAGCCAGAGCAGCGGTGTGAGGCCCGTGTTGGCCAGGCTCAGCACATTAGGGGGCGAGGACGCCGGCAAGGTCCGGACGGCGGGGGCGAAGAGCCACAACAGGCCCGCCACGAAGCTACCCGCCGCCACGGCGACAGCCAGCGGGGCTGCCTGCGCAAGGACCTGACCCGCCATCCGGTCGGAGCCCAGGCCGGTGCGCCGCCGCAGGCCATGGCCGGCGACATCGAGCGCCTCGCGCAGCCGACCGAGCGGGCCGGCATCCTGCGTCGCCTCGGCATAGATCGCGGTCAACTCGGCTTCGTGCTCAGCGCGGTAGGCGGCCGGATGGAGGCGCAGCGCCCAGCGGAACGCGAGTGAGCTGTGCTGCTGCGTCATGCCAGGGCCCCCTTCGGACGGATGGCGTGGGCGCGACGGGCGGCCAGTCGACGCTCCGCCTCGGCGACGACAGCACGCAACCGCTCCGTCTCGGCGGCGAGCACGTCTTGGCCGGCCTCGGCGAGGGCGTAGACCTTGCGCGCCCGACCGTCCACGACCTCCTCGCGCTCGACCCGGATCAGGCCCTGCTGGACCAGCCGGTCCAGCGCGCCGTAGAGAGTACCGGTGCGCATCCGCACACGGCCCTGGGAGATCGCGTCGATCTCCTGAATCAGTCCATAGCCGTGCCTGGGCTCGTCGGCCAGGGCAGTGAGCAGGAGCAGCGTCGGCTCCTGAAGCGGTCGCTCATTCATGCCGCCTATATATATCAGCGACCGGCATATGTTGTCGATCGATTCATCCCCCGTTACGCGACCACGCTGCTGCGGGCCCTGCTGATGCTGACCAACACCGAAGTCGCACGCTGACGGGCCCGGCAGGCGATCTTGGGCGCGGACAATCGCCCCGACCAGTACGAGCACACGATCGCTCACTCACACCAGCCCCAACGACCTGCGGGTTCGAAGTTGGTGGATCTTCGCTGGGGTGTGACCATCCCCGCGGGCGCGGGGAGCAGAGCGTGTCCCCGACGTCCGATGTGATCAGGCTGGGACCATTCCCGCGGGCGCGGGGAGCAGCCGATCGCGGACGGCCGCAGGGCTACTTGATGAGCGGCCACAGAGCGGCGCCGGTGCCGATCACGGTCGCCAGTCCCACGGCGACGGCGCCGATGCGGCGGCCTGTCGTGCCGAACAGTCCCGGCTCCTCGTCGGCGGCCGGCGCGACGCTGGCGCTGCTTTCCCCGGAGGCCTGGGCGTTGGTCACCACCACGCGGGAGCGGTTGCCGTGGACGGCAACGTTCATCGCCTGGCCGATCTGCTCGGGAGTGGGCAGGGGGTCGTCGTCCGAGGGCATGGCGACGCGCAGCTCACCCACGAGGTCGGCCAGCGCCGTTCGGACCTGGTCGAGAACACCCATCAGGGCAGGTGCCGCCACGGCCCAGTACAGCTCGGTGATGTGCTGACGGGGATTGCCTATCTCGTGATTCATGAGGCGCACCAGATCAGCGGCCTGCCCCGGCTGAAGCTTCAGCACGTCGCCCGACTCACTGACTCGACGCGCGGCCGCCTCGAGCTCGCCGATCCCCATACGCAGGGGGAGTTCGTTGCTGATCGCGTCACGGGCGATGTCAGGCAGCTGCCGGGGGCTGACCTGCTGGCCCGTCACAAAACCGTTCATCACCGCCGCGTCAACCTTCAAAGGCGCCACGACAACGCGGTACGACGGGATGTCCGCCAGGTCCACGCCGTCGTAGCCGCGCAGTTCGCGCTGGGCCCAGTCGCACAGCGCTGCGGAGTTGGCATGGCCTCCGAGCATCACGCACTTGCGCAGGGCTCCGGCCAATGGCTTACCGTCGTCGAGCACATCCTGCTCGATCTGGGCAAGCAGGGTGCGCTCACGTCGATTCATGCACTCCATTGTGCGAGCCCCCACTGACAACACGGCCTCACTCTGTGAGGTCACAGGGCTCTGTGCCGCAGGTAGCGCGCCTTACCGGGAGACGTGCACGTCGGTCTAAGAGGTCGTTTTCCCCCAACGTTTCATCCGGCAATGCGGATTTGATCCGGCGATGTCGGGTCACGCCATGAGACGGTGGCTTCGCCTGTGAGGCGGCGGGCCATGAGGTCGGTCATCGCCAGGTGGATCATGGCTTCGGATCGGGCGGGCAGGGTTTCGTAGTCGCGAGCCAGGCGGCGGTGGAGCATGAGCCAGCCGTAGGTCCGCTCGACCGCCCACCGTTTCGGTACGGGGGTGAATCCCCTGGTCCCGGGGGTGCGGGCGGTGACCTCCAGGTCGATGCCGAGGATGGCGGCATGTTCGACGAAGTGCTTGCGGTAGCCGCCGTCGACCCAGACCTTGCGGATGCCGGGGTGGTCGGCGGCGACCTGGTCGAGCAGTTGGGTGCCGGCCACGGAGTCCTGGACGCTGGCCGCGGTGACCAGCACCGCGAGCAGGAGACCGATCGTGTCGGTCACGATGCTCCGCTTCCGGCCGACGATCTTCTTGCCCGCGTCCGCGCCCTGACTCGAGGCGGGGACGCTGGTGGAGGTCTTGACGCTCCGTGCGTCGATCACGCAGGCCGACGGGCTCGCGTTCCGGCCCTCCTGCTGCCGCACCAACTCCCTCAGCAGGCCGTTGAGCTGGGCGAACACCCCGTCCTTCTGCCACTTGGCGAAGTAGCCGTAGACCGTCTCCCAGGGCGGGAAGTCGTGCGACAGGTAGCGCCACTGCACCCCGGTGCGGTCCACGTACAAGATCGCGTCCATGATCTCGCGAAGGTCATGGACGGGTGGCCGCCCGAAGTCCAGGGCCCGGCCGCGGCGCTCGAAGCACCAGGCCGCCAGGACCGGCTGGTGCAACTCCCAGCGTGCATCGGACAGATCACTCGGATACGGACGTCGCTCACTCATAACGTCGGCGTACTGCCCGGACGCGAGTGCGCCCAGGCGTGCGTCTTCGACCGTGGAAGCACGACCATGGAACGGGGCGTATTGGAATGAGACATGCGTAAGCCCCAACACGCGCCGGGCGTCACCCCACCCGGCCATCCAGGATCGACGAAATCAGCAGCCGCGCGAGCACCACAGCCCGATATCAGGCAAACCAGAAGGTATCAGCGCCTTGCAGGTGAAAACGACCCCTTAGGGTAAAAGCTACTTACGCGTCGGGGTGCTCCGGCAGGGCGAGCCAGTCCGACCAGGAGATCTCGCGGCCGAGGAAGCGCGGCTGCTCGAACGGCCAGTCGGCGGAGATCCACCGCGGCACCAGCTCGTCGAGGGCCTGCTCGACCTTGGTGCCCACCAGCTCGTCCACCACCCACCAGGAGATCTCGCCGTCCGCGCCGGCCCTCTCCGGTGGGTCGATGTAGACGCAGCCGAGCAGAGCTGTCTCCGCCGCGTCGAACAGCGCGTAGTTGAAAGACTGGTGTGCGGCGATCTCCTTCTCGTGCCGCAACAGGTCGGCCTGGTCGGCCTCGTATGTCATGGTGGCCGCGGGCCAGCCCCAGGCTGGGCCGAAGATGGTCCACAGCCGCTGGCGCGAACCCATCACAGCCGGATAGTCGAGCGGGGTGTCCGCCTCCCGGATCGGCCGCAGGTGATGACCACCGCCCGGCAGCGGTACCAGGACGGGATGGACGAAGTCATCGGGGAGCCAGCTCATAGCGCCCGACCGTAGCAGCGCGCGGCCGACCGCTCCCCTGGATACTCTCCGCATACCGCCAGGCCCTGCTCTCATGCCGGCCAGTGCCCGCGATCACCCGATCGAGACCTTCGTTCGATCGACAGACTCCATGATCGGTACGGCAACGGCTTCTAAGGAATCACCGTGAACGCCCCTTCCTGGCCTCTGCGAGCGGGGCCAGCCTTCTTGCAGGCGGGTCGCGATGGGACACCGCCCGCTCGGCGCCGACGGCGTGCACCGAGCTGCGGCGCTGACCCGAACGCAGTTGGCAGCACGGGCCGCATGTGGGGCCCGCCCGAACGCAGGAGCCGTGCTGCGACGAGGAAGCGCAGGCCCGACAGGCCGACGGCCAAGTCCTCATCCTCGATCCGACTGATCAGCGCGCTCGGGTCGTCCATCTGTTCTGGTCGGTGAGGGCAGATGAGCGACCATGACGTCCGATCCTGCCATCGGCGGCAAACCGGAGGCCGTAAACCGGCCGGCACCAGGCAGGCAGGTCCAGCGGGGCGGCCGGGTCGGTGGCGATGACGTGGACGACGGTGCCGGGCTGTGCGTCGGCGATCTCGTTGCGCAGGCGCAGCAGGAGGGTGACGCAGAGCAGGCCGCGCCGTCGAAGGTGATGCCGGGCGCGTGGAGTTCGGGATCGGAGGGGTTCATCGGCGGTAGGCGGTGGAGGCGATAGCGGGCAGGAGGGCGAGGGAGAGGACGCCGCCGTTGAGGGCGAGGGCGCGGTAGCTGGTGGCGGCGACCATGATGCCGGAGGCCATGCCGCCGGTAGCGCCGGCGACGGCGATGGACACTTCGACCAGGCCTTGCGTTTTGGCGGGGGAACCACCGGCACGGCATGCGGGTCCCGCCGAACGCATCACCGCCCGCCCGAGTTCGGCGCACCACAGGGGGTCTGGGAGGATGGCCGGCGGCCGTCCGTAGCGGGTCCCCGTATTGCACGGGTTCGGGAACCCGCGGGCGGCGAGAGGCGGGCGGGTACGGGCAGCGGCTCGGCGGGCGGGAGAGCGGAGCGGTGTGGCACATGCCGGAGTACCCGGAGTACCTCGCCGCGGTCGTGTTCGCCGCGGGCGGCGTCGTCAACGCCCTGCTGGCACCGCACCGGTTCTCCACCGCCGTCCTGTTCTGCCTCGCGATGACCTCTGCCGGACTCGGCGTGGCCGGTCGCAGTGCAGCAGCCCACCCGACCATCGCCACCGTCCTCGCCGTCGCCGCCCTGCTCCTGGCGCTCGCGCTGGGCCTGCTGCTGCTGGCCGACGGCGTCCTCCTGGTCCGGCGCTACGGACCGCAGCCAGCCCTGCTGGCGACCGGGGCCGCCGGCAGCGCGGTGCTGGCGGTGCTCGGCCTCGACGCGGTCTTCCACGCGGTCGGCGGCGAGGCGTTCGGTGCCCTCCTGGTCGCGGTGAACGCGGCCACGGGATACCTCACTCTGCTCTTCCTGGTCTTCGCCGGCTACGTGTTCGTCCGGGGCCGTAGCACCCCCCTGCCGGAAACCACCCATGTCGTCGTCCTGGGCGCCGGGCTCAACGGCGACCGGCCCGGCCCGCTGCTGACCGGCAGGCTGGAGCGCGCCCTCGCGATCGACGCCGCCCGCGCACCGGACACGCCTCGTGTGGTGTTCGTCGTCTCGGGCGGCCAAGGCAACGACGAGGTCCGCTCCGAGGCGGACGCGATGGCCGACTATCTGCGCGGACGCGGAGTGCCCGCCGACCGGATCGTGCGGGAAGACCGCTCCGTCAACACCGGGCAGAACCTCCGCTTCAGCGCGGCCCTCGTGGACGGCACCACTCCCGACCACCGTGCCACGGTGGTCACCAGCGGCTTCCACGTCTACCGCACGACCCTGCTGGCCCGCCGCGTCGGCGTGCCCGTGCACGTCGTGGGCGCGCCGACCTCCCCCGCCTACTGGCTGGCCGCGACACTGCGCGAATTCGCCGCCATCCTGTGGCTGGACCGCCTCCCCCTGGTCGGACTCAGCCTGCTGTTGGCAGTGCCGGTGGCGACGGCGGTCTTCGAGCACTGAAGCGCCGGACGCAGACCTCGTAAGAGGTCCTAGCAAAGGCGCCGTACATGGCGCGGTTGAGGAGGGGAGAGGGCTGGCCAGGCTGCCCGACCGGTGCGGCGAGAGTGCGTGCCGGGCGTCGCGGGGCAGGCGGGACTTTGCGGACACGCCCTAGGTCCTGTCCGGCGAATCTTGGCTGATGGTCGCCAGCAGATGTGTAACCAGGGGATTATGGTCGTTCTCGCGCCAGGCGACGGCCACTCGTGTACGGGCGGTGTGGGGTTCGATCCTGCGGAAGGCGACGCCTTTGAGGCGGATGCGTCGGATGCTCGCCGGGGCCAGGGAGACGCCCAGGCCCGTTTCAACAAGGGCGCACACGGTTTGCCACTCCACCGCGTGCTGGACCACCTGCGGTGTGAACCCTGCTGCTGTGCACAGGCCGATGATCTGGTCGTGCAGTGGCGGGCCGACCATGCGGGGAAGCAGCACGAAGGGCGAGTCCGCCAACTGTGAAAGCTGTACGGCCCGTTGACCTGCTAAATGATGGGTGGACGGCAGCACGGCCACGAAAGGCTCGCTGAGTACCGTCCTGAAGACGAGCTCTGTCTCGTCGGTGGGGGGTTCGCGTAGTAGACCGATGTCGATAGTCTGGTCATGCAGGGCAGCGATCTGCGGAGCGGTCGTCATCTCGTGGATGTCCAGGTGCACTCCAGGAAACTGATGACGGAAGGTGCGCAGCAGGCCGGGCAGGATCGTCAGGGCGAGGGAGGCGGCGAAGCCGATCCGTAGGCGGCCGGCCCGGCCACTGCCGACGGCCCGGGCTGCGGCCAGGCCGTCCGAGAGGTCGGTGAGTGCCCGCCGGGCGGCGGGCAGCAGTTCGCTGCCGGCTGGGGTGAGGGTGACCCGCCCTGGGGCGCGGGTGAACAACGCGTGGCCGACCTTGTCCTCCAGGCGGCGGATCTGCTGGCTCAGCGGTGGCTGGGCGATGCCCAGGCGGGCGGCCGCGTGGCCGAAGTGGAGTTCCTCGGCGAGCACGACGAAGGCGTGCAACTGCGGTAGGGGGAGTTCGGGGCGCTCCATACGCCTAGAGATATCAGACCGTACATGCGACCGTATTAGACGTATCAGTGCTGGTCATTTAGCGTTCGGCGCATGACAGAGCGACGCGCGATCCTCAGCGGCTCGACCTTTGAGGGGCAGATCGGCTATGCCCGTGCTGTGGTCGACGGCGACTGGGTGCATGTGTCCGGGACGACCGGGTTCGACTACGCCACCATGACGATCTCCGACGACGTGGTGGAGCAGGCCGAGCAGTGCCTGCGCAATATCGAGGCCGCCCTTGCCGAAGCGGAGTGCACCTTCGCCGACGTGGTGCGTGTGCGCTACCTACTGCCCGACCGCGAGGACTTCGAACCCTGCTGGCCGGTCCTGCGCCGCGCCTTCGGCAACGTGCAGCCGGCCGCCACGATGCTCATGTGCGGTCTCGCCGACCCGCGGATGAAGATCGAAATAGAGGTGTCCGCGCGGCGGCGCTTCCCGCCTCACGGTGGCGCCATGAGCAATCACTCGGAAGCGCCTGTTGCGCCCGTCGAAGCGTATGAACCCCCGTACTACGTGGCTGTCTTCACTACGGTGCGAACCCAGGACCAGAGCGGCTACAGCGAGACCGACGCCCGCCTGGAGGACCTGGTGAAGGACGTCCCCGGGTACCTGGGGATGGACCACGCGCAGACTCCCGGCGGGCTTGGCATCACCGTCAGCTACTTCCGCGACGCCGACGCCCTCACCCAGTGGCGGACCAACGCCGAGCACCGCGCGGCGCAACAGCGCGGGCGAGCCGAGTGGTACCAGAGCTACACACTGCATGTGGCGAAAGTGGAACGCAGCAACGGGTTCACGCGAGCGCAGGACCCGCAGAGCCCGACAGCAGGCTGACCAACCGAGACCACCTCAGCGACCGTCCCCGGCACAGCTCCCATCGAACGGGTCGGCGTTTCCCTCCCGAGCCTGAGGGAATCCCCGGGCTGTGCCAGCGTCTTTAACGCCGCGGACGAGTACACCTCCGCCAACCGTCCCGTCACGCGGCAAGACACGGCGAATTCGACAGCTGCCTTGCTGCGTCCTACGGGTGGAGCCAGAGCCGGATCGCGGCGATGGTGACCGTGCCATGGAATACATAGGCCCGCTTATCGTAGCGGGTTGCCACGGCTCGAAAGCTCTTGAGCCGGTTGATCGTGCGCTCCACTTCATTAAGGCGGCGGTAGATCGCTCGGTCGAAGCCGGTCGGCCGACCGCCCTTACCGCCACGGCGTCGGCGGTTGGCGCGCTGGTCCCGCGGCTCCGGGATGGTGTGCTTGATTTTATCCGAAAGATCACCCGCCCCACGAAGTTCGGAACGATCGGCCCACAGATGAGTCACCCGACCCATCGGACAGGGCCTAAGCGACTAGCGAGTTGTAGAGCTCGGTCATTTCGGTCTCGAAGGGAGGCGCGTTGAGTTCCCGGGCGGCCGGGATCACCCGTTCGCGAAGAAAGCGGTCGTGATGTTCCGCAGACTCCCAGACATCGACAACCTGCCAACCGCCTCCCTCCAGCGGCGCGGCGTAGTGGGCGATCATCCCACTCGGCAGGTTGTTAGGGTCAGGAATCCTGGTCGATGGTCGCCTGGTAGAGCTCCTTGGTCCAATCAGGGCTGTGGTGATACGCAAGGATGGGCACCCGCCAGCCCTCCTTTCATGCTGGTCGGTCTTTGCTCACGACGCTGGGTATCGGGGCTGAGGGCCGCGACCGCTGATACTCCAACCAGCGTGCTGCCGCAGCATCCGCTTGGCCTCAGGGGCGAGAGACCGCGCTCCAAGCGGCTTAGCGAGGCCCTGATGGCGGCCTGCCCGCCGGGAGCCGACACTCGCTGGCCCGCCCTGTACGTCAAGGCCCGTGCGGACGGCGACCGCCCTCACCGGGCGCTGCGTCCGGGGCAAAGTCGACGACCATGCGGGCGCCGAACAGCAGCTCGTCGCGGCCGGCCGCGAGCAGGGCGGCGAGGTCGCCGGTGCCTTCCTCCAGCTGCGCGGGGGCGGGGGGCACTGTGTCGGCTGGGGCGGTCAGGACGATGGCGCTGGACGTCAGCCGCCGAGCCTTCGTACGGCTGGAGCGGCAGGCTTCGCTGAAGGCGGTGCGGATCCTGGTCGCCACGCTGGAGGCCGCGGACTGGACCGTAGAAGCCGGCCACAATCTACGCCGACGAGCTGCGCGCGCTACCAGGGGCAGAACCGGTGCCCGTCCATGTCTGCCGTGCCGTCCGAGGGCGCCAGTACTGCACGCGGTGGCGTGGCCACTCCGACGAGCACCAGGACGACCGGACGCTGCACCAGTGGGTAGACGACGCCCCGCAGCCACCGCCCCGCTAGCCGAGTCCGATGTCTTCAGATATGGGCGCAGTCGCGGTGCGGCGGGGGGCGTGCTGTCCTGAGAATGTACGCAGGAGAGCTCAGCTATGCGTCACCTCCGGACTTCCGTCCTCGCCTCCGCTCGGTCGCCCGCGCCGACCGGAGCGGGAGGAGGACTGCTCCCGGCGCGGGAGCTCGCGGTCGCGTGGTCGCTGATCCTCCTGGTCGTTGTGCCGGCGTGGGTGCTGACCGTCGGGCAGGCACGGGACATGGGGGTCGAGCCGGGCACGATGGGGATGGCGCTGCCGCTGTTCTTGTTGCGCGGAAGCAGCGGTCCCAGCACTACACCCGAGACGGCGGTCAAGTACCCGACAGCCGCAAGCACGCCGAGATGATGGCTGGCGACTGCGAACTCAAGCTCAGAGGCTACGAGGTCTTCCGATTCGGCCACGACGAACTGAGGGATGCGGAACCAGCCAGGAACCATCGCGGACGCGGAGCGGCGCGAGGAGGAGCGCCAGCGCGGCATCGAGGCTCGGCCACCGGAGCCGGACTGGCTGATCGAGCGGGGTCTGTCCGGCGGGGACGCGGTCGACGTCCACGTCGGCGGCTGCTGGAACGCGGGGAAGCGCTCGAAGGGCGTCACTCAGGAGCAGGCACTGCACGCCCTCGCCGAGGGGGCCAAGCCCTGCCTGCAGTGCGAGCCCGACAACGCGCTGGGGTTCCTCGACTAGGGTCTGTTGCGAAAGTCGATCTTGATCGTGGATGATCATGCTCTGTGGGGCGTGGTGACGAATGGCCAGTGGGCCCGGCTGGAGCCGTTGTTGCCGCTGGGCATCAAGCCGGGCCGTCCGCCGGTGTGGACGCGGCGGCAGCTGATAGACGGCATACGGTGGCGGACCCGGACGGGTGCCCCCTGGCGCGACGTGCCGGAACGCTATGGGCCCTGGGATCGGGTCTATGACTTGTTCCGCCGCTGGCAGCGGGATGACACCTGGGCCAGGATCGTCACCCAGCTCCAGGCCGAGGCGGACGCGAAGGGCCTGATCACCTGGGACGTGAACGTAGACTCCACCGTCTGCCGGGCCCACCAACACGCGGCCGGGGCAGCGAAAAGGGGGGTCTGCAAAAGGAGCCGCCCGGCGGCATTGCCGTCGAGCCGGCCGACCACGGCCTCGGACGCTCCCGGGGCGGTCTGACGACCAAGATCCACCTTGCCGTCGAGCAGGGGCAGAAGCCTCTGTCGGTGCTGATCACGGCCGGGCAGCGAGGCGACTCTCCGCAGTTCGAGTCGGTCCTGGACGCGATCCGGGTGCCGCGGATCGGTCCTGGTCGACCCCGTAAGCGACCGGACCGTGTGCGGGCCGACAAGGCGTACGACTCCCGCCGCAACCGCGCCTACCTGCGAAGACGGGGTATCAAGGCGACCGTTCCGGTCCCGGCGGACCGAGTCCGCAACCGCCAGGAACTCGGCTCCCGAGGTGGTCGGCCGCCGAAGTTCGACAAGACCGACTACCGCGAGCGCCACGCGGTCGAATGCGGGATCAACCGCCTCAAGCGTCACCGGGCCGTGGCCACGAGTTACGACAAGCTTGCCGTCCGTTACGAGGCGACCGTGTTGGTGGCAGTCCTCAACGAGTGGTTGTGACCAGTGGGTTCTGCCGTCGACCTCAGGCTGTCGGTTTCGGCACGGCGCAGGCGTCGGCGATAGCCCGCGTGTCCCAGTAGAAGGGACGGACCTCGGTGATCCGCCCGTCCTTGACCGTGATCGCTTGCAGAATGGGGAAGCTGAGTTCACGGCCGGTCGCGCGAGCGCGAGCACGGACCTGTGTGAGCACGACCGCAGTCTCGCCGGTGGCCAGGAACTCCTGCTCCACCATGTCGAACGACTCCCACACCTCTCCCATCATGAGGAAGAACTGCGTCATGCCCTTGTGCCCACGCCAAATGCCTCCATAGGGCAGAGCATCTGCTTGATGCAGCTCGACATCCGGCGCAAAGAAGGGAGCGAGCAGGTCGAACGAAGCCTCGCCAGGGCCTCCCGCCGCCAGGTACTCCGCCTCAGCCGCATACAAGGCGGTGAGAACTGTTGCTGACTCCGTAGTGGATGACATCGTCATGCCGCCAGCATGAGCACCACAGCAGGACCTTGCTGGCGGCAATCAGACATCGTTGTGCCGCGCCGTCGGCACTTCCGCAACACGCCCTAAAGGGTGTTGCAGAAGGCTTGGTGGCGGGCATTTTGCCTGTATGGGTGGGGTGTTGAGGGCTGAGTTGGTGTGGGTGGAGACGTTCACCGGGTTGCCGATGGGGCGCTTTGAAAAGCTGCTGCGGGTGGTGCGGGAGCGAGGCGGCAATGGCCCCGGTGGTGGCCGGCCGTGGTGTCTTCCGCTGGCCGAGCGGGTGCTGCTGGTCGCCGTGTACTACCGCACGAACCTCACGATGCGGCAGCTCGCGCCGCTGTTCGGCTGCTCGCCTGCCACTGTCTGCCGGGTCATCCAGCGGCTGGGACCCTTGCTTGCGCTGGAGCCGGCGCCCAGGCCGGTGCCGGGCACCGACCGGTTATGGATCGTGGACGGCACCCTGGTCCCGGTCCGTGACCGGCAGGTCGCAGCCTCCTCGCGCAACTACCGGTTCTCGGCGAATGTGCAGGTCATCATCGATGCCGACACCCGCCTGGTGGTGGCATCGGCCCGGCCGGCACCCGGCAACAAGGCGGATGCGCATGTCTGGCGCGAGTCGGTCCTGCCGGACGTGGCGGCGGGCACGACGGTGATCGCGGACGGCGCCTACCTGGGCACCGGGCTGATCGTCCCGCACCGCAGACGAGCCGGACGTCCACTCCTGCGCGGCCAGGAGGAAGACAACACCGAACACCGGCGCGTGCGGGCCCGCGTCGAGCACACCTTCGCCCGCATGAAAAATTGGAAGATCCTGCGCGACTGCCGCCAGAGGGGCGACGGCCTCCACCACGCCGTCCAGGCCGTAGCCACCATGCACAACCTCGCCATGGCAGGGTGAAACAGCAGGCCAGCCATCACCCAGACATGCCCACCACCAAGCCTTCTGCAACACCCTTTAAAGGGTGTTGCAGAAGGCTTGGTGGCGGGCATTTTGCCTGTATGGGTGGGGTGTTGAGGGCTGAGTTGGTGTGGGTGGAGACGTTCACCGGGTTGCCGATGGGGCGCTTTGAAAAGCTGCTGCGGGTGGTGCGGGAGCGAGGCGGCAATGGCCCCGGTGGTGGCCGGCCGTGGTGTCTTCCGCTGGCCGAGCGGGTGCTGCTGGTCGCCGTGTACTACCGCACGAACCTCACGATGCGGCAGCTCGCGCCGCTGTTCGGCTGCTCGCCTGCCACTGTCTGCCGGGTCATCCAGCGGCTGGGACCCTTGCTTGCGCTGGAGCCGGCGCCCAGGCCGGTGCCGGGCACCGACCGGTTATGGATCGTGGACGGCACCCTGGTCCCGGTCCGTGACCGGCAGGTCGCAGCCTCCTCGCGCAACTACCGGTTCTCGGCGAATGTGCAGGTCATCATCGATGCCGACACCCGCCTGGTGGTGGCATCGGCCCGGCCGGCACCCGGCAACAAGGCGGACGCGCATGTCTGGCGCGAGTCGGTCCTGCCGGACGTGGCGGCGGGCACGACGGTGATCGCGGACGGCGCCTACCTGGGCACCGGGCTGATCGTCCCGCACCGCAGACGAGCCGGACGTCCACTCCTGCGCGGCCAGGAGGAAGACAACGCCGAACACCGGCGCGTGCGGGCCCGCGTCGAGCACACCTTCGCCCGCATGAAGAATTGGAAGATCCTGCGCGACTGCCGCCAGAGGGGCGACGGCCTCCACCACGCCGTCCAGGCCGTAGCCACCATGCACAACCTCGCCATGGCAGGGTGAAACAGCAGGCCAGCCATCACCCAGACATGCCCACCACCAAGCCTTCTGCAACACCCTTTAGGCCGCGGCCGGTGAGCGAGTACTTCGCCGTCGAACGGCCGTTGCTGCAGCCGTTACCGGACGAACCCTTCGAGACGGGGAGGCTGTTCAGCCTGCGGGTGGACCGCTTCAGCCAGATCAGTGTCCGTACCAACCGCTATTCGGTGCCGGTGCGGCTGATCGGCCGGACCGTCCGGGCCATGCTGTACGCGTCCAAGCTGGTGGTCTACGACGGCCAGCAGGAGGTCGCCCGCCATGAACGGCTGATCGCCAAGGGGAAGACCCGGCTTGATCTGGACCACTACCTGGAGGCGCTGGTCCGCAAGCCCGGTGCGTTTCCCGGGGCCACCGCCCTTGAACAGGCCCGCCCCGCAGGGAAGTTCACGCCGGTTCATGACGCCTGGTGGGAGGCGGCGAAGGCTGCCCATGGCGAGCGGGACGGCACTCGGGCTCTGATCGAGGTCCTGTTGATGGGCCGCCACGTCTCCCATGAACTCCTGGTCGCCGGACTTGCCTCCGCGCTCAGGGCCGGCGCCCTGACCCCGGACGCGGTCGCCCTGGAGGCACGGAAGGCGGCCGAAGCCGACGAGGTCGCGGCTCCGGTTGTCCCTGCGGAGCCGGAACGGACGAACGTGACCTTGCTGACCGAACGGCGGCTGGCCCAGCTGCCGCCCGACGCCCGGCCGCTGCCCTCGGTCGCGGCCTACGACCAGCTGCTGCGAGTCCGGCAGCCGGCCGACCGCCGACCGCCCCGCCCTCCAGAAAGAGATGCCGTGACACTCAAACGACACCGCGGGCTGACCGAACAGGCGGCCACCGCCGCCGTCGACCAGGCATGCCGCATGCTCCGGCTGCCGACCATCCGGGCCCAGTTCCCCGAACTGGCCGAAGCCGCCGCCCGCGACCAGATGTCCTATCGCGGCTTCCTCGCCGAACTGCTGATGGCCGAGTGCGACGACCGGGCCCGCCGCCGCTCCGAACGGCGCATCAATGCGGCGCAGTTCCCGCGGGAGAAGTCGCTGCGGGCCTTCGACTTCGAGGCCAACGGGAACGTCGACGCAGCCGTCATTCACACCCTGGCGACCTGCGAGTGGGTCAAGAAGGGCTTGCCGCTCTGCTGGATCGGCGACTCCGGCACTGGCAAGTCCCACCTGTTGATCGCGCTCGGCACCGAAGCCGCCATGGCCGGCTTCCGGGTCCGCTACACACTCGCCACCAAGCTGGTCAACGAGCTGGTCGAGGCGGCGGACGAGAAGGTCCTGACCAAGACCATCGCCCGCTACGGACGCGTCGATCTCCTCTGCATCGACGAACTTGGCTACATGGAGCTGGACCGCAGGGGCGCTGAGCTGCTGTTCCAGGTGCTGACGGAGCGTGAGGAGAAGAACAGCGTCGCCATCGCCTCCAACGAGTCGTTTGGAGGGTGGACAAAAACATTCACCGATCCACGGCTTTGCGCGGCCATCGTCGACCGCCTCACCTTCGGCGGGAACATCATCGAAACCGGCACTGACTCCTATCGGCTCGCCAGCGCCAGGGCCGCCCGGGCGCAGAGCGCAGCCTCAGGCTGACCCGTCCGAGCCTCAAAAACCGGCCAGAGACTGCGTTCACCGCTATCCGTGCCACGACCGAGTGCGCGTGCGCTGAACACGCTAAGCCGGGCGGGGGAGCGAGTTGAGGCCGTCGATCGCGATGTCTGTGGCCCTTTGAACGGCTTTGTAGGTCTGCTCCGGCCGGTCTCCCCGCTTTTGGCATGCGGCGACGACGACCTTGATCGCCCCGACCAGCGAGCCCACCGCCGCGGCGGCCTCGACGAGGTCCAGCTCGGGGCAAGCGAGGTGGAGCGCTTCGGTCAGCTGTAGCTGGATGTCGAACAGCAGGTGCAGTTCGCGCGCCTGAAGTGCCGGGACCGACGCGATCAGCCGGGTCCGAGCCGGGCCGACCTTCCGCGCCAGCTCCGAGTCCGTGTCCGCGAAAACACTCTGGTCGATGACGCGCCGCAGCAGGTCGGCCACCGGTTCGCCGGGCTGCCGTTCTCCGATGATCTCGACCGCGCGCTCCAGTCGCGACCTGTCGTCGAAGAAGACGATGTCGTCCTTGCTGTCGAAGTAGCTGAAGAAGGTCCGTGTCGCGATGTCTGCGGTGGCCGCGATCTCCGCCACGGTTGTCTGGTCGTAACCCTTCTCGGCGAACAATCGCAGGGCGCCTTCGATGAGCGCTTGCCTCGTGCGCATCTTCTTCCGCTGGCGCAGCCCTGGTTCGCTGGTCACGACAGCACCTTACCGCTTACCGCATGCGATGTAATTTTGCATTCATTGACGTTTTGCAGTGAGTGCTGTTTTATCGGGAGGTCCGTACCGACCGAGGAGCGGCTGATGGAGAGCACGTCCCCGGCAGTAGTCATGCCCACGGCCCGCCAGAACCCGTTCGATCCGCCCGAGGAACTGCGCCGCCGGCAGGGGCTCGGCCCGATCCATCGGATGACCTACGCCGACGGTGGTCAGGGGTGGTTGGTGACCAGCTTGGCCGCGGCGCGGGCGATCCTGGCGGATCCTCGATTCAGCGTCCGCCCGGACCACATGCGCTCACCGATTGCCCAGCCGGCAACGGCGCCCGTGCCGCCGGGATTCTTCCTCCGCATGGACCCGCCCGAGCACGACCACTATCGGCGGTTACTCACCGGTGACTTCTCGGTGCGCCGGATAAAGCTCCTCGAACCGGAGATCGAAGCGATCGTCAATGACCAGTTGAACGCGATGGAGCTCGCCGGGGGCCCGGCCGACTTGTTCAAGGCATTCGCGCTGCCGATCCCGTCACAAGTGATCGGCGAACTGCTCGGGGTGCCCTACTCCGACAGGCAGGGGTTCCAGCGGAACGCCGCCACGCTCTTGAACGTCGACCTCACACCGGAGCGCCGGCAAGAGGCGGTCAGGGAGCTCATGGCATATCTACGGGACCTGCTGCGCCACAAGCGTTCCTGGCCAGAGGAAGATGTGCTCAGCGGGCTCGCTGCGCACGAGGGACTTGCTGCGGACGAGAGGGCCGGACTGGCGCTCCTGCTCCTGATCGCGGGGCATGAGACGACGGCGAACATGCTTGCGCTGGGCACTTTCGCTCTGCTGGCCAACCCCGCACAGTTGGCTGAGGTCCGCGGCAAGGAGGAAGACGCCCCTGCAGTGGTCGAGGAGCTGCTGCGTTACCTCACGATCATCCCTCACGTGGTCCGCGTCGCGCTCGAGGACAGCGAGCTCCACGGCTGCCTGATCAGGGCTGGCGAGTCCGTCACTGTCGCACTTTCCGCGGCGAACCGGGATGCTGACCATTTCGCCGACCCGGACGCGCTTGACCTCACCCGCTCCACGGCCGGACACCTCGCGTTCGGTCACGGCCTCCACCGGTGCCTCGGGCAGCGACTGGCCCGCGCCGAAATGCGCATCGCCCTCCCCGCACTGCTTCGCCGCTTCCCGGCGCTACGTCTCACTGTCGCGCCCGAGGAAGTGCCACTGCGGTCGGCCATGACGGTCTACGGCGTGCGTGAACTTCCGGTCACCTGGTAGGCAGATCAAGGTCGAGAAGAACGACGTGTGCTCGGCGACTTGCAGCGCGACGTCTGCGAGTTTGAGCAACGCCCCTTCACTGCCGGCTCCCCACCGCCATCCGGCCCTTCAAGCACCGCCCGCATCACCGCCCCCAGACACCTCCCCGACTAACGCGTCCAGCGGATACCCGCATCGGACCACGATCGTCTGGATCAAACTCACCCAGGTGCACGGCATGGATCAGTTGCGGCCTCCGGTGTTGTCACTTCTCGTCGACATTTCCGACCCGAGTGATCGCTAAGTGCTTGCGGAAACCGCCGACAAATGTTGTCCGTTCCCACCTACGAAACCAGCCGGGCCGTCATCTGATTCAGGCAGCGTTCGAGCCGGTCGAGGCAGGCGAGGCCCGGGCGGGAAGTTGCTGTGCTCAGGCCGCTGGAGCCGACGGCACCTCACCCGGACTGCCGAGGTGAGGTGCCGTCCCGGCCAGCGATGTCGCGGAAGGTCGGGATACCGAGATCCACGGCGGTGCTCCGGCGAGCCAGTTCGGCATCCAGCTGAGCGAGCTTGTCCTGGGCTCCGGCAAGGCTGACCTCAAGTCCTTCCAGCTCGCCGAGCCAGCCTTCGCGTTCGGCCTCGGTGATGCGGGCCACGAGGTTGTCGCGGATCTCGATGAGCCGGCCACGCTGGTCGGGCTCGGGGCGGAGCATCGAGCAGCGGACGCAGGCGTGCTCGTGGATGCACGAAGTGCCGAAAGCGCGGGCACAGATGCCGATCGAGAGCTTGCGGCGCTCGAAATGGCCGAGAAAGGCATCCCACTCCTCTGCGGTGGGGGTGCGGTATTCCTCGCTGGGGCGCAGAGTGCGGCGGCGGGCGATGAACGCGCGGTGGGCTTCGATGGCCTCGGCCGGGTAGATCGCGTTGTAGCCCATGGTGGTGTTGATGTCGGAGTGTCCGGCGATGACTTGGGCGATGTGTGGGGGGAGTCCGCTGCGGATGGCGTCGGTGATGAAGATGCGCCGGAAGTCGTGAGGGTCAAAGTCCAGGGGGCAGCCGTCGGCGTCGGTCAGGCCGGTGGCGTCGAGGACGTCGTTGAGGCATTTGCGGAGGAAGTCGCCGTTCATGGCGGAGATCTCGCCGCTGCGATCGTACTGGAAGAGCAGCGGCATGGGCGGATTCCATACGCGTTCGTTGTAGTCGTAGGCGGCGACCTGCGGGACGGCGCCGGTCCGCGGGTCCCGGATCCGTTTCGCAGTGGGCCCGCGTCCGCGCCGCGTACCGCGGGCCGGGTGAGGGCTTGCCGGTGATCGCGTTTGGCGTACCCGCGATCTTCTTGCGCACCGTCTGCGGGGCCGTCTCGGCGGTGTAGCCAGCCTTGCGATGCCGCCAGTGCAGGCGCTGCGGCTTGTTCGCGATCTGCATCCACCGGGTGAAGTCCCGTGCATCTGTCCGCGTCGCCCGATTCCACTCGATGTCGAGTGCCCACAGGAACCGCCACCAGCGCAGCAGGTCCATGCCGTAGGAGCGAATCGTGGAGGCAGGTTTGTCCTCAGCCTGGAGCTCGGCGAAGAAGACCTGGACGGGCTCGACGACGGCACCGCTGGAGCCCAGTAACTGGTAGGGCGTCCACCGCTCTCCGGTCTCGTGCAGTCTGCCGATCTCTGGCAGGACGAACGCGGTCAAGTCCCTCTCGGGGAGGTCGCCTTGAAGCATCCCGGGAAGCTAGCGGAAGAGGCCGCTGACCTGCGAATACTCAAGGGTTAGTTCGGTTAACGTGACAAACCAAAGCTGATCGCGCCGCTCCAGATGTTCCGGGGCATGACAGACCTCCGCGACTACCCCGAGCAACACCAGGCTATGAGGCCTATGGCAGCCGCGCATGTGCTCCACGGACCCTGGGGGAGAAGTCGTCACCGGGGGCCGACCCAACCTCAGCGCGATTCACAAAAGCACAAGTGGCCCGGCGGGCTGCTCGTCTTCCGGGTGCGGGGGGCTGCGGGACTTGCGACCGTAGGAGTGGAGAAGGCGGGTCCGATCGGGCGAGGACGGAGGCGGTCGTCATGCTCACGGCGCATCCTTCGCTCCTGCGGGAGCTTGTTGAACGCTGCGAGATGCTCAGGCGGTGCCTGGCGTCCGGGGGTAGCGCGGAGACCCGGCGCCAGCTTGAGGACGCGGCGTACACGCTGTGTGTGCTCACGGGCACCCGCCAGTTGGACACGGCGCTATCTGCGGCTCGCCGACAGCTGGCCGACACCATGTGACGCGAGCGGCTTCTGCGGCGTTGAATCGAGTGGTCCTCGGTGGCGCTCTGGACGTTGATAGGCACGGCCACGACATCAAATCTCGTCGCCCAGACCGGACGCGGCAACACTGCCGGTTCAGTGCATGGGTGAGGGGGCTTTTGTCGTACGTGGGGATCTGACGCCTTCCGCGCGACGGCGTGCGCCGGTTGATCAGGGGAGCGTGGCAGGTATGAGGGGCGTGTCGGGTTCGGGTGGAGGCCGCTGCGGCCTCGTCCGCCGGCGGACCTGACCGGGCGAGCCGAAAGGGCCCTTGGGCAAGCCTCTCCTGAACGGGGGCTTGCCCAGGCTGTCCCGTCGGCGCTGGGGCCCCGCGAGCCGAACACTCAGTGCGGCGGGCCGACCGGTGCCCGGCATGCCCGGCAGCTCGCCCTTAGCGGCTGACCGCACCAAGTGTGTGTCGATGATCACTTCCCGGGTGGGGGCTGGTTATTGGGTGGTGTGGGTGAGCCAGCGGTGCAGTGCGGTGTGGACGTAGTCGGGCAGGGTGCTGAGGTGGTCGATGGCCTCGCGGTCGCCGGGCTTGGGGGCGACGCCGGCGGTGGTCAGTGCCGCGTGGAGTTCCAGGCGGTGCACATCCCGCGCGGGGAGGGTGAGGTTGATGCGTTGGGTGGGGTTGGGCGGTGGCAGGAGGAAGTCGTCGTGTGCCCAGGACGGTCGGCCAGGCGTGGTGGTGTGGGTCATGGGCAGGGTCCTTTCAACGCTTGGGTTGTGGAGGGGGACTTCGCGTGAGGGGAAGCCGGTTGCGGCCGGCGTAAGGGTCCACCCGGATGCAGCAGAGCAGCTTGGACTGCTCCTATGACCTGGTGAACTGCTTGCGCCGCTGCTGGGCGAGAGCCCCCCGGCCCAACGGGCGCGGCTTGCCGAGATCCGCGACAACTTGATCGCCCGAATCGCCGAAGCCGAGACGGAAGGCCGGCTCGGCGAGGTCGGAGGTCTCCGGGTCAGCCTGGCCGACGCCGAGGAGAAGCTCCGCCGGCTCGATCAGAGCCCCGGGCAGCACACGGCCGTCGACCTCGGCATCCCCATCACGCGTGGTGATCGATGAACCCACGAAGGTGGAGTGCCGCACGGTCCTCGACCAAGATCGAGAAAGAGTTCGAAGAAGCGTGCGTCAAACGCCCTTCAGAACACGGTCAAGTGCCGCCCGGCCTGCAGGTCCCCAGTGCGGCTTGCCGCCGGGAAGACCCCGATCTCCGTTCTGTCCCATGAGTATCAGGAAGAGGCTTTTCATCGCGGCCAGCCCGCGGGCGCGCCGGATCGTCGCCTCGTCTGCATGGGCGTAGGTGTCGAAGAACCGTGCGGCCGTGCCCGCGGGGAGCAGCACCCATGCGGCGGCGAGGTCCCATGCCGGGTCGCCGGCGAACAGGGCGCCGAAGTCGACGATGCCCGACAGCGTTCCGTCCGAGACGACGACGTTCGCGGGATGAAGGTCGCCGTGCACCCATACCGGCGGGCCATCCCACTCGGGGGCCGCGACGGCATCGTCCCAGACGGCCCGGATGTCGGCAGCGATGTCGTCGGGGACAACGGCCTGGAAGAAGTTGTCGAAGCCGTCGGTGCACTTCTTGGGGTGGGCGCCGTAGTCCGAGCTGATCGGCGCCTCGGCGGGCGCCTCCACATGGAGCGCCCGGAGGAAGCTCGCCAGCGTGTCGGCCGCGTGGTCGCCGCGGCTGATCGAGCCGTGATCCAGCGGCTCGCCGGGAACCCATGTCATCACGGTCCAGTGCTTGGGGAAGCGCTCGGAGGGTTCACCGCACCGCACCGGGGTCGGCACGGGCAGCGGCAGGCGCGGGGCCAGCACGGGTAGCCACCGTCGCTCCTTGAGCTGGAGTTCCGGGGTGGGGTCCATGCGCTGCATGCGCACGGCCAACTCGTCCCCGAGGCGCCACATCTGGTTGCCCCAGCCGCCCGCAATCTCGCGGATGGCCAGCCCTGCAAGGTCTGGATGTTGCTCCTGCAGCAGGTCGCGCACCAGGTCTGCGGTGATCTCGATCTCGGTGTCGGTCATGCGAAGTCACAGTACTGAGGCCCAGGCGAAGCGGCTGCATCACGACCGTGGTCATCGCGGCTCCTATGGGTGCGGGGGCCGGGAGCGGCCCTTGTGTATCCATAGACCGGACGCACGCGGGAAACTCATCGCCCGGGTCGTGCCCGACGGTCAGGCGTTCAGCAGGTCCTTGTTACCGGCACGATGGCGACCACCCTTCGGCAGCGCCGTCTTCGCCGTCAGCCCGCGCGACTGCCAGGCGTTGTCGCGGAGCTTGAACAGGGCCCAGTACCGCGTCGGGCACAGCAGCACGATGTTCATGAACACGGCCGCCGGGGTGCCGACGAGCCAGGAGCGCCAGCGCTGGCGTGTGGTCATGTCCGGCCGCATGAGGACGTACAGCCCGGACTGGCCGTACCGCACCACCAGGTACACGGCGAGGTACACCAGGGCAATTCCAGGGTTGTGGTACCGCCCGCCCAGGGTCATGAGCGTCATGACGACGATCCAGGCCAGCATCACCGGCGTGATGACGAGCTGGAGCAGCCCGAAGGTCGGCGAGATGAGCTGCTTGAGCGACAGCCGCGCGTACACGAACGGCAGCATCCACCACCACGACCGGGCCCAGCGCAGACGCTGTCGGTAGGTCTTCTTCAGCGTCGTCGGCATGTCGGTGACGACGCCGGCCTCGTTGACGGCCACGACCTCACCGCGCATGAGCGCCCTGAGCGCCAGCCAGCGGTCGTCGCCGGTGCCGCACTCCACCTCGTAGGCGTCGAGGTGGTCGTAGAGCAGCTCGGCCCGGTAGAGCGCGAGCGCCCCCGAGGTGGTCTCCAGGGCTCCGAGCATGGAGCGCGAGGAGCGCATCATCACGCACGAGGTGCCGATGTCGATGTCCGCGGCCCGGGAGACCCAGGTCTCCTCGAAGTTGCGGATGTAGATCATGCCGGTGGTGGCCTGGATCTTCGGGTTGCTCATGGCCCGCAGCTGCTGTTCGAGCGCGTCCCGGAAGGGCTCGCCGTCGGAGTCGATGGTGAGGACGTAGTCGAAGTGCTTGTCCTGCTCCTGGAGGTGTCGCAACACGGTGACCTGCGCCCCGCGCTTCCCCTTGTTCTCCTGCCGGTGCCAGAAGACCCGGGGGTGCTCGAAGGGTTCCACGGGGTGCTGCTGGGAACCGTCGTCGATCACGTGGATCTCGTCGACCGGATGCGTCTGGGCCAGCAGCGACCGCACCGTGCGGTGCAGGTTCTCCGAGGGCTCCTCGAAGGCCGGGATGATCGCCACCGTCCGGCCCGGAGCGACCGGGAGGTGGGTGAAGGACCGGCCCTTCAGGAACGAGACGAGACAGAGCACGATCACCGTCATGCCCAGCCACCAGTAGAACGTCAGGATGGGGCTCTTCGACTGGAGGTGCACCACCACGGTGGCAGCGGCCAGAGCCGCCACCACCACGGTCGTCACCACGGCGAACCTCGTTCTCGAGGCGCGGCCCGGGAAGGTGCTCAAGCGGTCACTCGCTTGCCGCGGGTCGCCGTGCGGAACACCGCGACGCCGCCGATCACGAGGAGCATGGCGCCCAGCACGATCCACCCGAGTGCGGTTCCGCCGGTGGCGGCCAGGGCGGCTCCGCCGGTGGCGGTCCCGATGGCGGCGCCCACACCGTTCTGTCCGTACATGTTGTCCCTCTTTCCTTCTGTAGCTCTCTAGAGCCGTTCGATGTGGGGTGCGACGGCCATGACGCCGCGGGTGTCGAGCACGTAGGCGGCCTCGGCGGCGAGTCGCACGAGGTCGAACTCGCCGTGCGGGGTGAGCAGGACGACGGCGTCGAAGTCGGCGACGGTCGCCGGCGCGGTCGTTGTCCCGAAGGGAATCTCCCGGCAACCGCCGTCCGCCACCGGCAGATAGGGGTCTACGACGGTGACGTCGGCCCCCATCGCCCGCAGCCGGTCGGTGACTTCGACGGCCGGCGACTGGCGGGCGTCCGAGGTGTCCGGCTTGTACGCGGCCCCGAGGGCGAGGATGCGCGCCCCGTGCACGCTCCGCCGGAAGCGCCGGCTGAGGGCGTCCTGAAGCCGGCGCACCACATAGTCGGGCTGGCTCTCGTTGATGTCCTGGGCCAGCTCGATGAGCCGGAACGTCTGCCCGTGCCGTGCCTTGACGTGATGACTGAGGTAGACCGGGTCGATGGGCAGACAGTGCCCGCCCACACCGGGCCCGGGCAGGAACTTCGTGAACCCGAAGGGCTTGGTCGCGGCCAGCTCCAGCGTGTGCCACACGTCCACGCCCAGCGTGTGGGCCATCCGCGAAAGCTCGTTGACCAGGGCGATGTTGACGTGCCGGTAGGTGTTCTCGAACACCTTGGCCAGCTCGGCCTCTTCCAGCCCCGAGGCGGGCACGGTGACATCGGTGACGGTGTCGTAGAACTCCTTCACCCGCCCCAGACAGCCCTCGGTCAGCCCGGCGACGATCTTCGGCGTGTTCTCCAGCCGCCAGTCGGCGTTGCCCGGGTCGATGCGCTCGGGACTGAACCCGACGTGGAAGTCCCGCCCGGCGACGAGGCCGGAGCCCTCCTCCAGTAACGGCACGAGCACATCGCGGGTGGTGCCGGGGTGGGTGGTCGACTCGAGCACGACGGTGGCACCCGGCTCGATCCACTCCGCGAGCACACGCCCGGCGTCCCGTACACAACTCAGGTCGGGCGCGCGGTCGGTCAACGGAGTAGGCACGGTGATGACGGCGACGTCGAAGCCCTTGAGGTCCTGCGGGTCCGAACTGGCGGTGTAGGCGCCCGAAGCGAGCACCGCCTGAAGCCGGCTGGAGTCGATGTCCTCGACGTAGGACGAACCGGCGGCCAGCGCCTCGCAACGCGTCCGGTCGGGCTCGTAGCCGGTCACGGTATGACCGGCCTCGGCGGCCCTCACGGCCAGGGGCAGGCCGACATAGCCCTGCCCCAGCACACATATGTGCATGGTGGTTTTCCTCACCCCTGAAGTACGGCCGCCTGTTCCTGAAGCAGGCGGCCGTGGCGTGGTACTGCGTGAGAAGCGGTGTGGGAACGGCACCATCACCGCGTCACCGGTCTGCCAGGGCCCCCTGCCCGAGCGTGCGCAAAGCGCAACCAGTGATCTTCACAAATCCCCCTCATCTGTGGACCTTCATGGTTAAACAAAAATTCGCTAGGCGGAACCCCCTTTACTGATTCGATATCTGTGAAGACTGCTGATCTGGGCGCGGGTTGGGTGGTGACGCGCGGTCAAGTGCCTGATCAGCAGCGCTTGTCTCATGTAGATGATCTTCATAATTCATGGGCTGGCGGATGGGGGTAGCGCTTCTCGGTGGATGCATTCGCGAATTTCGCGCGCCCCCATGTGCGCCCCCGGCACCACCCCTTCCGCAAAGCTGCGGTTACCCGGGGTTAGTCGAGGCTGGACGACTTCCTGAGGCTGAGACAGGTGGTCCACGGGCATCGCGTAGAGGGCGTTGCCGATGACCGCTGCGGCTGATGTGTGCCGAGTCACGCGCTCAAGGTGCTGCCCAAGTTGCCCAGATCACAGCGTAAATGTCCATTTGTCGCGGCGAGTGCCAGAAGGGCCGGCTCCAGGAGGCGGGAGCCCACCTCGATGTAGGTACCGGTGGTGGTGAGGTCCTGGCCGCTGGAGCAGAAGATCACGGAGCTGAGGGTGACGTTGAGCGCCTTCTCGAACCGCTTGCCGGTGAACCGATTGTGCGTGGGGTCCTGTGGGTCGTCCAGAGCCAAGCACCCGCGGGGAGACCAACGGCTGACGCGGTGCGTTGTCCGGGAGCGGTTCCCGAGGTGAAGGCCGCGAAGAACCGGGTGCACCCTGAGGTACGGGTTGGTGCCGGACACCTCGGCGAGGAACGTCTCGTCGTCGTTCTCACTCTCGACTTCGGATCCCCTGGCGCTTCGCCTAACCTGCCACCGGCTTCGGCGGCGTCGGTCGAACTGTTGGAGAGAGCGGCACTGGCCGCCGCTGCGACGCCGCAGACGAAGGTGCAACTCCCTAGAGGGCCGAAGGACTCCGCAACGCAGCGCAGTACACCGATGACAGCCAGCATGCAAGGGTCGAACCAAAAGCGCAGCCAGGATCCGTTCCCAGGTGCCGTCCACGGCCCACCTGAGCAGTCGCTTATGAGCGGTCTGAAACGGGCCCAGCTCATCCGGCAGATCTCGCCAGGGCGAGCCGGTGCGGTACTTCAACGCGATGGCCTCAAGGGTGCGGCGTTGGTCGGCCCATCGGCCGCGACCGCGCGCAGCTCCGCGAGGAACCGCGCCGGCGGCACACGGAGCGCGGCGGTGTGGCGAGGAAGCACTCGCGGCATCGGGTCGAGCCAGCGGGGCCCGTGGTCCCGGTCGTGGAGCACGCCGCTGGTGCGGGACGGCCGGCCGCAGGCGAAGCAGGGCGGCTCCTGCTGCATTCGCGCCCAGGTCTGGGCGAAGCGGGGCGCGGGCGGGGCAGGGGAGAGGGAGGCCGGGTCGACGCCCAGCTTGCGGGCGGCCTCCTCGTGGTTCATGCCTGCTCCGCGGGGTGGGGTGGGGTGGGGGTGGGCTGTGTGGCGCCCCGATCATAGAATAGAACGCATGAACGATTCCGGGGTGTCGCGACTCGCGCTGCTCCGTTTCCTGGAGCGCGTGCAGGAGCGTGACCTGGCCCGCACTCGCAGGTGGATCGTCGATGAGGAACGCCGTGAAGCGGAGCGGCGTGTCGGTGAAGCGCGGCGCCCGCCGATGCCCGAGTGGCTGATCGAGCGGGGCCTGGACCGCAGCAACATCGTTGCCGTACACACGGGTGAGTGCTGGGACCCGGGCAAGCGGGTGAAGCCCGCGACCAGGGCGCAGGCGATCGAGGCGCTACGTCATCAGGTGCCGGCGTGTACGAAGTGCAGGCCGGACACGGCGCTCGGCATCGAGGTCTAGGCGCTGCGCGGCCAGCGCCTGGACGTGTTCTTTGCCGCTGCCTTCTTCGTGGTCTTCTTCGCCGCCGTCTTCTTGGCCGGCTGCTTCTTCGCGGCCGTCTTCTTCGGCATCTCGTGCACGTCGGCGTCCTCGCCGCGCGAGGCCCTGGCCTTCTCGACGGACTCGGTCAGGGCGGCCATCAAGTCGACGACCTGCCCCGGCTTCGACTCCGGCTCCCGAAGCTTCGGCGGCTCGCGGTCCTCCCGCTTGGCCTCGATGATCTGCTCAAGGGCCTCCGTGTAAGTGTCCTGGAACTCCTCGGTCCTCGCGGGTCATGCTGTCCATGAGCGCGAGCGCACCGTCGATCTCCTCGTCGCTGAGCTCGACCGGCGGCGGCAGCAGTTCCTCTGGCGACCTGATCTCGTCGGGCCAGCGCATGGCGTGCAGAACGATGACGTCCTCGCGGACCCGGAGGAGCCCGAGGCATTCGCGGCCGGACCAGGCGTACTTCGCGACGGCCACCTTGCTGCTCCGGTCGAGGGCCATGCGCAGCAGCTTGTACGGCTTCGCGGCGACCTGCCCGCTCGGTGCCAGGTAGTAGCCCTCGCCGATCTTCAGGGGGTCGACGGACTCCAGAGGCACGAAGGCGACGATCTCGATGGCCTTCGCCGTCGGCAGCGGCAGGTCGCGCAGTCCTGATCGGGATGACCTGTTCTTTGGTCAGCTGGTAGCCCCTGCCGATCTCGCCCTGGTCGACCTCACGGTCCTCGATCTCGCAGTACTTGCGCACTCGTACCCGGCCCATGTTCTCGGGGGGTTCCAGGACTGTGGTGTGACGTCGTACGGCACCTCCTCGTTGAGGTCGTAGGACAGGTTCTCCGGGGGTGTGGCTCTGCGGTGGATCGTTGCGATCGACTCGTGGACTAGGGGTACAAGTGCGTGCATTTCCTGTTCGGATGCCTTCGGGCCCCCGGTACTGGACCGTGGTAGATGACGATCTTGAGGTCGTCGAGGACGCTGACCATTTCCTGCGGGAGATTCGGCTGGCGCGAGGGCGGGCGGAGCTGACGACGAAGGCGTACGCCGAGGGTCTCGTCTTGTTCTTGCGCTGGTGCGTGAGCACGGGGCGGGACTGGCGGACGGCGGCTCGCGAGATGGGGCTGTTCATCCTCTGGCTGAGGTGGACACCCGGCAACGGCGGGCAGCGCCAGGTCGTAGTGCCCGGGCCCGGGACCAAGCCGGTCCGCGGGGACACTCGGATCAACAAAGTGCTCACAGCCGTGCGGATGTTCCTGGTCCACGCGGTCATCAACAAGGCCGTGCAGGCCTCGGTGCTGGAGCAAATCTACGAACTGAGCGACGACCACGACCTGCCCTTGGCGGCCCGCGGTGAGAGTGGTGCGATGCGCCACCGTCTGCGAGCCCACCATCGACTCCAAGAACCCGAGACCGAGGTCGATCGAGCCAGCGATGAGGAGGTCATTGCGATGTTCCTCGCCTGCCGCTCGGCGCGCGACCGGCTGATCATGCTCCTGCTGTCCCGGGTCGGGCTACGTCCAGGGCAGGTCGCTGGCCTTCGTCGTTGTGATCCTCACCTGCTGCTGGACTCGTGGTCACTGGGCTGCCATGTCGAAGGCGCCCACGTGCATGTCGTCCGTCGTCAGAACGAGAACAACGCGTGGTCGAAGTCGAAGAAGTCGTGGGTGATGCCCGTGGACTTCCTGGTCGTGAAGGCATTCGACCAGTACGCGCTGGAACGGCATGAGCGTCTGGAGTCCGACGGCAGCGACTTTCTGCTCGTCAACCTCTTCCGTCGCCCTCTGGGTGCGCCGATCTCTGCGGACGCAATCGGGGAGTTGTGCGAGTCGTTGTCTCGGCGGGCGGGGCTGGGCCGCAGGGTGGGGCCTCGGATGTGCCGGCACGCGATGGCCAGCAACGTTGTCGACGCGGGCGGCAAGTTGGACGAGGTTCAGATGCTCCTGGGGCACAAGCACCCCGAATCCGCGCGCCCCTACTTGCATCCGGCGGCATCACGGCTGCGTGAGGCAGTCAACCGTGTCCCCTCGCCGCGAGAGCTGGGCGGGGAGGGCGCCCGATGAAAGTGACCGCTGCTCCGCTCCGGCCCACAGCGGGCTCGGAGGAGGACAAGGACGCCAGCAGGACCGCGGAATTGCGGGCCGCGGTGGGTCAGGAAATTCTGGACCTGCTGGGCTGGTCGGACGAGGTCGGGATGCTGTTCTTCCCTTACGACCACCACCTCCTGGGCATGCCGAAGTGCAGGGTGACGGGCTGCTCGCAGGCCAGTGTTGCCCGACAACTGTGCGAGGGGTGCCGACTGCGGTGGAGGCAGGCAGGCAGGCCCGACGTGGACGAGTACGTGGAGCATGCTCGCCCCGGTACGCGCCGGACCGGGGTTGAGGACTGTTCGGTGAAGGGATGCCCGCGGCCATTCCAGTCATGGAGAAAACCGGTCTGCTCGACCCACCTCGGCCAGCTCACCCGGCTTCAGGTCACGTTGGAGGAGTTCCTGGTCCGCGACGATGTTGTCCCCCTGCCGGCCTTCGGGCACTGCGAGGTCCTGGCCTGCCACCGCAAGCGAGACGGCAGATCCCCGTACTGCCATGGCCATCGCGTCCGCTGGTCCTCGGCCGTCAAACGCGGACTGAGCACACACGACGAAGCCCGATGGCGGCGTACTACCGCGCCTGTCTCGGCAAACAACGAGGTCAGCCTGCGCGGGCTGGCCGACCGGGTGGTCGCGGAAATCCTCTACGGCATCCAGGCCCGTACCCGAGAGGGGCTGCACACGACGCAGCCCGTGCTCCGGACGCTCACCAACCGGCTGCGCGAGCTCGAATTGCCCTCGCTGACCGCGGTGGACCTAGACCAGGTATCCCGCGGCGAACGGGGGTTCTGCAGCAGCCTGGTCACCCAAGTCGGCCGCTTCGGGCTCACCCCGGAGGGCGAACGGGCCAAGGACGTGTGGAACGGCGCCGTCTTCGGCCATGCCGGCTATCTGCGCTTCACCGGGATCCACCAGCCGTGGCTCCGCAGTGCCGCAAAGGAATGGGCGTTCTTCTCCCTGCCTCAGCGCCGCGGCAAGGCCATCGCCACATGCCAAGAAGTCGTCAGCGCTTTCGCACTCCTCTCCGAAAGCCTGCAGCTGCAGCGCGAGGACTGCGGCAACGACATCCAGGCCGTGGGCCGCAGAGACATCACCGCCTTCACCAACCGGCTGAGCTATCTGCGCCACACCGGCGTCATCTCAGCCCGCAGAACAGTGGTCATCAGCCGATACGTACGCAGCAACCTGGCCCGAATGCGGTCTCTGGGCCTGACCCGCTCCGGCGAACCGCTGCACGGCTTGCCGGACGACTTCGCCCTCTTGGCCGAGGACATCCCCGACGACCCCGAGGACACTGAAGCAGGCAAAGACCTCCCGCCCGAGGTCATGCGTCAAGTCTGCGAACACCTGCCCTCACTCGCCGGCACGAAGCGGAACGGCAACGAGAACCGAGTGGCCACAGAACTGCTGATCGACACCGGCAGGCGGCCCACCGAGATCTGCCAACTGCGCTGGGACTGCCTCGAACAGGACAGCACCGGCCAGAACGTCCTGATCTACGACAACTACAAGTCCGGCCGCAAAGGACGGCGACTGCCGATCTCCCAGGCAACCGCAGGAGTGATCACCAGGCAGCAGGAGCTGATCCGCACCGACTTCCCCCTGACTCCCACCGCTGAGCTGATGCTCCTGCCGACACGGGTAGGCAACCCCCACGGCCGCAAAGCGATCGGGGCCGGCTGGCTGTCCGGCCGCCACCGCGAATGGATCCAGTCACTGCCCGAGTTCCTGGTTCCCACCCGCGTCGAGATCAATGGGCAGCAGGTCACCAAGATGCTGCCCTTCGAAAAGCCCAAGATCTTCCTCTACGCCTACCGGCACACCTACTGCCAGCGGCATGCTGACCAGGGCATCCAGCCCGATGTCCTCCAAAGCCTGATGGACCATCGCCAACTGGCAACTACTCAGCGTTACTACCGGGTCGGTGAGCAGCGCAAACGCGAGGCCGTCGACCGCGTATCGACGATGCAGTTCGACCGCCACGGCAACCGCACCTGGCGGCAAGCCAAGGAACTGCTGGACGACGAGTACGCACGCCGCGCCGTCGGCGAAGTTCAGGCACCCTACGGCGTCTGCGTCGAGCCGTCCAACGTCGCGGCCGGCGGACACGCCTGCGCTGTCCGATTCCGCTGCATCGGCTGCGACGACTTCCGCACCGACGCTTCCTACCTCCCCGACCTGGAGGCATACCTCGCCGACCTGCTGCGAAACCGAGAGCGCCTAGCCGCGTTCACCTCCGCCGACGACTGGGCAAAAGCCGAGGCCACACCCTCCGATGAGGAAATCACCCGGGTCCGTCGTCTGGTCCGGCGTGTCCGAGAGGACCTCGACGCCCTCACCGACGAGGACCGCGCGCAGATCAAGGAAGCCACCAGCGTCCTGCGCCGCAGCCGACGGCACATCGTCGGCCTCGGGATGCCCCGCGTCGGACCACCCATGCCCGACTTCCATCCCGGCAGAACAGCATGACCAACATGAGCGACGGCCGGCGGGCCGACTCGGCCCGCCGCCGTGAACGGGTCCTCAAGGCCCTGGACACAATGCTGCGAAGCGACGCCGACATCACCGTTTCGGCACTCGCCCGCACCGCGCGAGTGGACCGCACCTTCCTCTACCGGCACCGCGACCTCCTCCAACGCGTCCACACGGCCGCGGCCGCCCCTCCGCAGGAGGCGCGGATCGCCGCTGTCAGCCGGGCCTCCCTGCAGGCCGACCTGGCCAACGCGCTGGAACGGAACAAACGCCTTGCCACGCGGGTTCGGCAGTTGGAGAAGCGCCTCTCTCAGACCCTCGGCGAGGCTGCCTGGGCCGAGTCGGGCCTTGGGGCGCCGGCCGACATCGACCAACTTCAGCAACGCATCACGATGCTGGAACAGAACCTCGCCGACATCCAAGGCCAGCTCGATGAACGTGACGATGAACTGGAGGCTGCCCGAGCGGCCAACCGAGAACTGACCCGCGCCTTGAATCAGCGCGCGTGACCTCCGACGCCCGCGGCTGGGAAGCCCGTCGAACCCGTGAAAGCGGCCGGCAAGCCCAAACCCATACGCATCCGGCGAATGCAGCCACAAGCGATCCGCCTGGCCCCCGCCGCCTTACGCTGATTACCGAAGCGGGGTGTCCTGGAGCGACCCGGCCGGGCGCACGACACGCGGCTGACGAGAGCCGAGGTCACTCGGCAGGAACTGCTATTCGCGTGGGATCAGCGAGACAGGGAGAGTAGTTCGTCGATCACCGGCTCTGGACCGTCATAGGTGAGGTGCGCGATGGCTGCCATTGGCGCGATCACTCGGCTCCAGCCATACAACCGGTCCCCATCGAGCCCGCACGCGGTCGCCACCCGCTGGCAACGGGCCTCGACGCCCTCTTGTCCGGCGCCGGCCACCACATAGTCGACGGCGTCGAAGCATGGGTCGCCCACGCATGCCTTCGGGTCGATCGCGATCAGACCGCGCGACGGGCCGCCGTCCAGGACGTTGCCGAGGTGCAGATCGCCGTGCAGCAACACGAGCCTGGCCTGACTGTCCAGCAACGTCTCACAGCGCCGTATCGCCCGCTGCCACGCGGCCTGGTCAATCCGTGCTCCGATGGCCGGCTCGGACAGCCGCCGGCCGATCCGGACGAAGGCCTCGTCAAACCGACCGCGCAGATCCAGTGGGCAGTGCGCGGGTGGGGCCACGGCGTGCAGCGCGGCAAGCAACTCTCCCCACTGCTGCGGCAAGGACGTCTGCGGCATGTTGTCGGCCTCGGTGCCGGGCAGGACCTCCTCCAACACCATCGCCCCGGCCTCCGCGTCGGCAGACAATACGGCCGGCACCCGACCCGACGGCGCGAACAAGCGCAGCATCTCCACCTGCTTGGACAACAGCGCCCGATCCGGACTGAGCTTGAGAACCGCCGGCGTTCCGTCAGGCCATTGACAGCGACAGACGACAGAGGAGGCTCCACTCGCGAACAGCTCACCGAGCACGAAACCCCACCGCGCAGCCAGACGCGCAGCGAGGTCCGGAACCTCAGCGAGCCAACCCTCTGCCTCGGGACCGAATCGACCTACCAACCGAGCGCGGACCTCTTCCATATTCACCCCGGCAGCTTGCACCCCAAACTGCCGCCATGCACACGCATATCGACAGAAGCGGATCTGGTCGGCCAGGCCGTCCGAACTGACGCGATATCGCCGTCAAGGAGAGCGGAGTTAAGGCCTACCCAGGCCAGCCCTACGACCCACCAGTCACGGAACGTCACAGATCCTCGGTTGTGACGCGGCTTCTTACTGGTGGGCTCTCGTATTGGCCCCGGAGTCCTAGCCCAGACACCAGGGAACAAGTAACCCGCTAGTAGCTTTCACGGCTTCATGACCGCGGACTTCTTCGGCTGATGAGGCACAGTCCTGGTCTTGTCGAGGTGCCCGTACACCGTGGACCGCGGGACGCCGAACATATCGGCGATCTGCTGGACGGTCTTCTCCCGCTCGTCGTAGAGCCGTTGGGCGAGCGCGGCCTGGTCCTCGGTGAGCTTCGGCCGGCGCCCGCCGACCCGGCCAAGGAGGGCCCGTCTCCCTGCCCACTGTCGTAGCACTGCCTACCGCGCGGCCGGTGGGACTTCCGGGCGAGGGTCGATCGGTGTGAGCACTCCGAGGCGGTCCTCGACCTCCTGGGCAGCATCCAGGCAGAGATCCTCCCGGAACGCGCGCCCGACGATCTGCACGCTGGACGGTAGGCCGTCGGTCACTCCGGTCGGTACGGCGACCCCCGGTACCCCCGCGAAGCTGGTCACCGTGCACAGGCGCATACCCGAGCCGACTCGTTCCCGTCCGGCCTGGTCGCGTGACTCCAGCCCCGGCTCGACGGCCGGCTCTGTGAACACCGGCCCGAGCAGCAGCGGGTACTCGTCGAGGAACTCCGCCCAGGAGCGGCGGATGCCCAGCCAGACCCCCATCAGCTGCATGAACTCCGCTGCGGTCGCGGGCGGGGTCTTCTCCATCGTCATCTCGATGTAGCGATCTCCGCCCTCGCCGAGCAGTGTCCGCACCACCGGCCAGGTCGGGGCGAATTCGGTCACGACGATCCGGTGGTACGCCTCAAGTGCCTCATCCAGCCGCGGAACGTCCGCCATCTCCCGCACATCGTACCCGGCGTCCCGCAGCGCGTCGGCCGCGTCCGCGACAGCTCCGCGGACCGTGGGGTGGACGCCGTGGCCGCCGGGATCGGCGACGACCGCGACCTTCACCGGTCCCGGCAGCGGCTCACCGCGGAGGGGCACCGGTACGGCCCGCGGGTCCCGCGGGTCGGCCCCGGCCAGCACCTCGTATGCCAGCCGCAGGTCGGCGATCCTGCGGGCCAGGGGCCCGTCGGTGACCAGCATCTGTGAGGCCGGTCCGGGGTCGTCCGGGCCGAGAATACGGTGGTCGGCGGGGAATCGCCCGGCGGTGGGCTTCAGTCCCGCCACGCCGCAGAACGAGGCCGGGATCCGTACCGATCCGCCGGAGTCGTTGCCGAGCCCGAGCGCGGCCATGCCGGTGGCGACGGCCACTCCGTCGCCGCCGCTGGAACCTCCCGGAGTCCGGCTCCGGTTCCAGGGGTTGACGGTGTCGCCGAACAGTTCGCTGCGGGTGTGCATCCCGGCCAAGATCAGGGTGGGTATGTTGCTGTGCCCGATCGGTATGGCTCCGGCAGCACGCAGCCGGGCCACCGGGGGTGCGTCGGCCGTCGCCACCAGATCGCGGAAGCGCGCGATTCCCATCGTGGTCGGCACACCTTCGACGGCGGTGGTCTCCTTCACCGTAAACGGCACCCCTGCCAGAGGCCCCAGCTCTTCGCCTGCGGTCCGGCGCAAATCCGTCTGCGCCGCGGCTTCACGGGCGCGCTCGGCCATCAGCTGAGTGACCGCGTTGACCTGCGGGTTGACGTCGGCGATGCGGTCCAGGTGGCTGTCGACCAGTTCGACAGCCGATACGTCTCCATTTCGGACTGCCTCTGCCTGGGCCGCGGCCGGCATCTTCCATAGGGCGTCCCGCACGATTCTTGTCCTCCCCATTCATGTGGCGCTCGCGATTCATGTGTCGAAGCGCTCGCGTCGGAACCATAACCCAGAAGCGATACGATCGTATTGAAAAAGGAGGCGCCCGAACATGCCCAAGCAGGTGGACTACGAGAGCCGACGCCGACGGATCGCCGAGGCCGTCTGCCTCCTCTCTGACGAACACGGACCTGAGGGAGTGACCATGCGCGACGTCGCCACCCGCGCGGAGGTCTCCCTGGGTGCCGTTCAGCGTTGCTTCCGCAATAAGGAGGAGATGCTCCTGTTCGCCGTCGACCACGTCGGCGAGCGCATCACCGAACGTGTACGGACCCGCCTGTCCAGCAGCCCAGCCCAGTCAGCCGCTACCGCCCTGGGCCACGCGGCCACCGAGATCGCCCTGCTCCGCAGAAAGCACCGCGCCGAGGCACGGGTGTGGCTCGCGTTCGTCGCCCAAGCCGCCGTCAGCGAGCCACTCGCCGCCAAACTCAGAATCAGTTACGCGGCTCTCCAGGACCTCCTCGCTCGCCTCATCACGGAGGCCAGCGAGAGCGGCCCGGCCGACGATGACGCTGCGACGCTCGATCCGCAGCGCGAGGCCCGGGCCCTGCTCGCCCTCGCGGACGGCCTGACCAGCCATGTGCTCATAGGGCACTTGACCTCTGAGGAGGCCGAGGATGCGCTGCACGTGCATTTGGTCCGCCTCTGGGAACGCCTCCCCACCAGCCGTCCCGGAAAGGCCGTCTGACACTCGTGGAGCTGATCGTCTTGCGCGTGCCGTGTCAGCTGAGCCTGCTTACCAGATGCGGGGAACTGTCACGGGCGCCAGGTCGAGCCGCTTGTCCATCTCCAGCCGGAACGTGCCGTACGGGTTGATGTTCGACCAGAAGAGCGCCGTCAGCCCGCGCCGGTCCTCGTCCGAGAGCTTCCTGGCCCAGGCAGGTTCGGCAAGAATGCGCTGAAGCAGCAGGGTGTTGATGTGGACCAGGCTGGACTGGAGAAGGTGGAGCGCGAGCATCGAGGTCTCGGCGTGCTCCTTGTCCGGGCCGGTGAGGGCGCCGTCTTTGCCGTAGTGCAGCACTGTGTTCGCCGAGTTCCAGTTCTCCACGACCTGGAGGCCGCCGTGGATCTCGCGGCGCAGGTCCGGGGCTGGCGAGGTAGTCGCACGCGAAGATGGTGCGGACCGCGCGGCCGAGTTCTTCGAGCGCGGCGTAGGTGGGGTGTTTGGGGCCGCCGCGGGTGAAGCGCCGCAGGACCTGTTCCGCCTCCGTGGTGCCCAGGCGTAGGGCGGTGGCGTACTTGACAATCTGGTCGTACTGCTGGGCGATCAGGTCCCACTTGATCGACCGAGTCGTCAGCGAGGCGCCGAGCGCCGGCCAGCCGGGCGGGGTGTCGTCCGGGCGGTACAGGCGGATGCTGCCGATGTTCTTCAGCCTCGGCAGCAGACGGAAGTTGAGCAACTCGGTGAAGGCGAACCCGACGACCGACGCGCCGTGCGTGTCGACGTAGTTCGACTCGATCTCGGTGTCCGTGCAGTGCCGCAGCAGGCCCTCGATCATCGCCGCGACCTCGGACGACGAACAGCTCTTGAGCTGGGAGTAGATGCAGACGTTCTTCCGCTCCACATGCCAATAGATCATCACGCCGTTGCCCGCCGTAGCGGGCGTGGTACTCGGTCATGAAGTTGCTGGACCAGGATCCGAACTTCTTCGAGTCCGAGGCGCAAGCGGTGCCCTGGCCCCACCATGCGGTGTCCCGGGCCGCGAAGGTGGCGTTGACCAGTTTCCGTACGGCGGCCCGCAGGTTGTCGACGGTGATGAAGTGACGGCGCACGTGCCGCAGCGCCGCCTCACTCTCGCCGTGCTCGCCGGTCGCCACGATGGCGCGGATGCCCATGTTGGTGCCCAGGGCGAACAGGGCCAAGAGAAGCCGTCGCTGGAGAACGGCGCGGTCGATGCGCTCGTACGCGGCGACCGAGGCGAACTCGTCGGTGAAGCCGGTGTCGAAGTCGGCGTTCTTGAGCACGTCCAGGAGGTCGAGCACACCCCAGCGGCGTACGACCTCGTCCTTGAGCGCTTGGAGGCCGGTGGGCTCGTCCAGCTTCTCCAACTTCGGCACGGAGATCCACGGCTCGCTGTGCCGGGTGGTCACCTTGACCCCGCCCGCCGAGCCGTCCGTCAGCGCGGCCGTGAGCCGGTCCAGGCCGTTCGTCATCCGCTGCTTCAGGTCCGTGATGCACTCCCGCGCGTCCAGCGGTTGACGGATCGCCGCGTAGTGCACGGTGCGGGTGGCCTCGAAGTCTCCGGGCAGATCGTCCTCCGGGTTGCGCCAGCGGGCCGCGCCCTCGATGTATATCTCGCGCCGCCGGATCGCATCGCGCAGCGCGACCAGGACGCACAGCTCGTACGGGATGCGTTCGACCCTGCCCTTGTCGTCGACGACGGCCTCGCGCCAGTCCTTGCGTACGACGCCATCCATCGGCACCGTGTCGCCGGCGTCGTAGAAGTGGGTCTTGCCGTCGACGCTGGCGTACTTCTCCAGCAGCGCGAGCGCGTCCATCACCGGCCGGTAGGCGGTGTTGTTGCAGCGGAAGCCCAGCGTCCGCAGCAGCGGCGGCAGCATCTGCCGGTAGTACGAGCTGTACAACTGCCGCCAGTACCCCGGGGAACCCGCCCGCTGGTGAAGTAAATGATCACCGGAAGCATATCGGCTCCATGTCCCGCCGACCTCGTTGCGGAGCCGGGTGATGCTCTTGTCGTGGTAGCCGAGAGCGTTCGCGACGACGAGGGCAGGCATCTCCAGGAGTTGTTGCCCGTCAGCCGTCGGTGCCGGGGCTTCACCTGAAACGGCGATACCACCACACGTGTTGCACCTGCTAGCGTCCACGAAACCGACGCTGAGCTGCGCAAAACCGAATGAGCCTGCCTCGCGCTACGGGTGCTGCCCCAGAGAACCCATGTCCTCCAGGTGGTACTGGTGGAATCTGATCGAGTGGTCCTCGGTCGCGCTGGCCACGGTGATCGGCACGGTGCTGTTGACTGAACTAACAGGAGAATATTCGCAGGTCAGAAGCTTTTTCTGTTAGCTTCCCGACGTACGTGCTCAAGACTGGAGATTCAGCCCGGGACCTGGTGCGTTTCACGCCGCCGCAGACCGGTGCGTTGATGCAGCCGTAAGGCTGTTCAGCACTACGGCAGCTTGCGGGGCCAGCGGCGAAGAGGTGAAGGGGCAAGGCTTCCCGGAAGTCGAACCGTGAATGGAGCGCCGGGACCGCGTCGCCGCGCAGGAGCACCTCGGTGGAGTCCTGGACGCCGCTGACCTCCGAGTTGTCCCCGGGCTCGAGGATGACGACGGTCGCGTCCGCCCCCGCCCCGATCAGGGCCGAGCCCATCTGGTACTGGCGGAGCCCGGCTCCGGCGACGGACAGTGCCGCCGCCTCGGTGGTCAGGGACGGGAGCGTTTGCGTCACCTGGTCACCCTATCCAGGAGGACGGGCCAGGGCTGATTGATCGTGACTCGATACGCGCCCCAGTGGTGCTGGTCGGCAGGGCCTGCTGATAGAGCGCCACCAACACACCGTGCACCGGCTGGTCCTCTGCATCCTCCTCGGCCTCATCGACCAGTTGGGCGAGGGTTTCGCCGAGTTCTCTTGCCTTCGTAGGGCTCAGACGCAGGTGGCGCAGTGTCAGGTGGGTTTCGACGGGGGAGCGGTCCAGCTCCTGGGCGACCGCGGCAAGCATCGCGGCGGTGCCTGCCGCTTGAGGTTCGGCGACGACCATCTGGCGGGCCGTGCGCTGGTAGTACTGCTCGGTGCCGCCGCGGACCTGGCGGGTCCCGGCGATGTGGACCAGCGCGGCTTCGCGGAGCACTTTGAGGTGGTGGGCCACGTTGCCCTTCTTCGCGTCGAGCTGGGCCGCAAGCTGGCTGGTGGTGGCAGGCCGGTGGCTCAGGGCAAAGAGCAACCGCTGACGCAATGGGTGAGAGAGCGCCGCGAACTGCTCAGGCGCACCGATCTCCAAGACGTCCTCAGGAGGCGGTGAATAGGCTGATCACGCATACCGAAAGCGTCTAAACTCTTTGACGCTTTCGCAAGGGCAGTGCTCTACTCCGTGCCATGACGACTCCGACGAAGCTTGCGCCGGCCCCTGTCATCGACGAGACGGCCCGGCTGCTCACCGAGCACTACGTTTTCCCCGAGATAGCTGAGCAGCTGGCCGGCCTGCTGCAACGACGCCTCACCGAGGGCGCCTACGACGTCGACGACGCCGAGGAGCTCGCCCGCCTGGTCACCGCGGACCTGCAGTCTGTCAACGGCGACCGGCACCTGAGACTGAAGCACCACGCCGCCCCGGTCTCCCCGAAGCGGGGGGCTGCCAACCGGGACGCCATGCGCCGGGACTTCGACTCCTCTCTGGGCGGTGCGCCCCGGGTGCAGTTGCTCGACGGAGGGGTCGCCGTGGTGGAGCTGGCACCGATGCTGTTTCCGCTGGAGTGGGCCGCCGAACCGCTGAGCGCCGCGCTCACCCTGGCCTCCCGCGCCCAGGCGCTGATCGTGGACCTGCGCGCCAACCGGGGCGGCGACCCGGACGCGGTCGCCTTCGTCTGCAGCTACCTACTGGACGAGCGCACCCACCTCAACACCATGTACTGGCGCGGCGGCGAGCGCAGCGAGCAGTCCTGGAGCCTGCCGCACGTTCCCGGCGTGCGCTTCGGCGGCAGCAAGCCGTTGTATGTGCTGTCCAGCGACAGCACCTTCTCTGCCGCTGAGGAGCTGGCGTACGACCTCCAGCAGCTCGGCCGCGCCGTAGTCGTCGGCGAGCCCACCCGCGGCGGCGCGCACCCGTGCCAGGGCTGGACCCTGCACCCACACCTTGAAGCCACCGTCCCCGTCGGCCGCGCCGTCAACCCCGTCTCCAGCACGAACTGGGAGGGCACCGGTGTGCAGCCGGACATCCCTTGCGCCGCTGCTGACTCGCTCGACCACGCTCACGCCCTGGCCCTCGCACGACTGGCAGGCTGACCCAGTCCGCTCATCGACAGCACTGCGCGCAGCGCCTCCCCCCACCCACGTCGGTGACTGACTTCGTCGGCGGAGGCCCCCCGTCTCCGGCGGCCCCCAGCGCGCTCATCCCGCACGACTAGGTTCGCTGTCAACCGCTTGAATTGGGTGACAAGGGACAGTGAGGATGTCGTGCGTGCCGATGCGACGCCAGATGAGGTGCTGCTCGCGCGGGACCATCTCCGGCCCGTAGGACCAGGTGGCTCGACCGTTTCCGTCCCAGGTGAGTTCGAAGACGCCAGGCGCACGCGGGACACCTTCACTCGAAGGCCGGCCGAAAGGCCTGATTCGAAAATCGAAGCAAGGGGCATCGCATGCCGCGCATCGAACCGCTCACTCCGCCGTACACGGCCCCTGTCGCCCAGGCACTCCGCCGGTGGATGCCCCCCCCGATGTGCCGCATGAGCCGCTCGCGCTGTTCCGCGTCCTGTACCGCAACCCGGAACTGGCCTCGCGCATGTTCGCCCTGGGCGCCGGCCTCCTGGGGCACGGCAGCCTCCTCGACATCGACCGAGAACTCGTCATCGCCCGCGTCACCGCGCGCACCGGCTGTTCCTACGAGTGGGGCGTGCACTCCGCAAGCCTCGCCCGGCAGGCCGGGCTCCGGCCCGAACAGCTTCAGGCAGCGACCGACACCGATCCCGCGGCGAACGTCTCATGGCCGCCCCACCATGCGGCACTGCTCGGCGCGGTCGACGAACTGCACGAGACGGCGCAGCTCTCGCAGGCTGTCTGGGATGCCCTGCGCGTGCACTAGGAGGATGGCCAGCTGCTTGAACTCCTCGTGCCGGCCGGCTGTACCGCACGATCAGCTACCTGGCCAATGGGCTCCTCCTGGAAGAGGAATCCTGGGGCGCCCGCTTCCCCGGGCCGGTGACCGCACTCCGCACATGCTTGGCCGTTGACCAGCGTTGCGGGGCAGCTCTTCGGACGGGCTGGAAACAGTGATCTCGAGGAAGGGTATTCATGCGTGCTATGCGGTTCGGGAGGTTCGGTGGCCCGGAGGTCCTGGAGGAGGCCGATGTGCCGGATCCGTTGGCGGGGCCGGGCGAGACTCTGGTCCAGGTGGAGGCCGCGGGTGTCAATTTCGGCGACATCAAGCAGATCGCGGGAGAGCACACCGACGGACCGTACGCTCCCCAAGGCGCGCTGCCCCGTATTCCCGGCATGGAGGTCGTCGGCAGGACCGAAGCCGGCCGACGAGTCCTCGGGTACGTTCCGCAGGGCGGTTACGCCGCCAAGACGGTTGTCGCCGACCGCCACCTGGTCGCGTTGCCGCCGGAGGTGGGTGCGGGCGAGGCGCTGGCAGTTCTTCTACAGGGGCTGACGGCGTGGCATCTGCTGCGGTCGGTCGCGCGTATCAGGGCCGGTGAGAGCGTGGTGGTCCATGCCGCCGCGGGCGGGACCGGCAGTCTCGCCGTCCAACTGGCCCGGGAGTTCGGGGCAGGACGGATCATCGCCACGGCGTCGTCCGACGAGAAGCGTGCCTTTGCTCTCGAACTCGGCGCGGACGCGGCGATCGACGGCGACGCGGCTGGCTATCGAGAGCGGGTCCTTGACGCCAATCACGGACATCCGGTCGACATTGTCCTGGACGCCATCGGCGGCCCCGTCCTCGACGCCGCCCTGGACACACTCGGATACCTCGGCCGGCTGGTGGCCTACGGCGCCTCGTCCCGGCAGACAGCCTCCGTTATTGCGCCGAGCCGACTGGCGGTGGACAGCATCACTGTCGCCGGCTTCTGGGTCATCCCGCTCATCGCCAGGAACGGTGCCGGCGGTGGGGAGCTGGCGGAGCTGCTCGACCTCACGGCGCGGCGTCGCCTGCGGCCCCTGGTCGGCGCGGAGTACGACCTGGCGCGGGCCCGCGACGCGCACGAGGACCTGCTCGGCCGCCGTACGAAGGGGAAGCTGGTCCTCCTTCCTTGACGACGAACGCCAGTCTTGCCACCGCCTCCTGCCGCTCGGGCGAGACGACCACGTGCCTCACGGGTCTGCTTGATGCTGCGGTGCTGCGGTGCTGCGGTTCTTCGGCTTCTTGGCCATGCCCTTGCTCCGTTCGACGAGACCTGGTGAACAGCGTTGCCTGCGGCGGCAGTCTCGCCACGGACAGAGAGGACGGGCACGTCCTGGGGCTGCCACGTCAGAGGCGCCCTTGGGTCTCGTTCCGGCACAGTTTCTGTGCAGGCCGCATCGGCGGAGCCATCACCGACGGCGCCATCGCCGGGACCGTGGCCTACGACAAGTGGAGCAAGCGCCGTGCCGCCGCCGAGGCCGCGCCCGAGACCACCACGGAGGCGGCCTCCTCGCAACGCCCGCTGGCGCCCGGGCCCGCTCAGTAGAGTCAGGAGTACCGCGGCCCGACTGCCGCGGTACTCCCCGCTTCGCGGGGCCCGCGCCCTCTCCCCGTCCTTCGGGGAGGCGCCTCCTGCCTGCGCTGGCAAGAGCAACACGCCTGGACCTGCCAGCGTGCTCACACAGCGAGGCCCCGCTCATGACCAACACTTTCCGCGCCCACGCCCCTCCGTATGGCGGCCGGCGGACGTGCTGGGTCGAAATCCACCCGGCCTACGAGCACCCCGAACACGGCTCCTGAAAAGACGACTTCGGCAGCGTCCGAGTGGTCGGCATCGACACCGACCTACCGGTGGAGCACCCCCTCACCCCAGTACGCCTCGACGCAGCCACCGCGGTGCAGAGGAGGTCCGGGCAGGTGATGCACCCGCGTTCGAGACAGTGATGTCCCGCATCCGCGTGCTCCGCACTGGTCCGGGCAGGGCCCGGACCCGGCCCCTGGCCGTTCTGGCCGACCGCGCGTGTTCCTCACTCCATCCGTAGCCACCTGCGGCGCCGGGGTATCCGTGCGGTCATCCCGCAGCCGTCGACCAAGTCGGCCACCGCCTGAGGCGAGGCCGACTCGGTGGTCGTCCGCCCCGCTTCGACAGCGAGGTCTACAAGCAGCGGAACACCGTCGAGCGGTGCATCAACCGCCTATGGCGCGGCCTGGCCACACGAACCGACAGCTCGCGATCGCCTACCAGGCCGCACTCCACCTCGCGGGCATCCTCATCTGGACCCGACGCTGCCCAAAGAGACAGAACCTAAAGGGTGTTGCAGAACGACTTCGGAGATCGCCCGGTGAGCTATCCCAGAGATCAACTGGCTGTACCACACGCCGGGAAACGGGACAAGACGGCATCCTTGAACAGTCGGATCATGGTGGGAAATCGACGACCGGAGCCTTCTGCGACACCCTTCAGGTGCCAATGCGGTCCAGGTCATCCAAGCGCATCAGCAGGCCCGTCATCGCGATCGTCATCTGGTAGCTGCTGTCACACCGTGATCCAAGCCGTGATCGAGCGCGTTCTATGCCGCCTGGGCGGCGTGCTTCTTCTTGACCTAGGAGGATGCGGAGAGCCTGCTCTACGTCAGTGAACGGGCGAGCGCCGGTCCATGTCTTCTCAAGTTCCGCCATGCTTTCTCGAACATGTAGATAGTGCCTGGTGGAGAGCCAAGTGAGTCCCAGTTCCTCGACACGTGGCCGAATCTCTTCGTCCAGGGTGCGCCAGAGGAGGACGATATCGCCGCGCCACTCCCGCACGCCGTGGGGTGAGCGCTCCCGTATGCACTCGCTCAGCAGACGCTCATAGTCGTCGTGCACTGTCTGCAACGTGGCGCGCCGCTCGGGGTCGTTCCTGTAGTTCTCAATGGCGCCCTTGTACAGGTGATGTGTCATGCCTATTTGAGCCAGTTTGGGCTTGAGTGCCTCCAAATCCTGGCTTGCGAATCCCTGAAGCACTGCTTCGCGGAAGCGCTGGCGTGTGAGGCGTGCACGTCGCTGCACTGCGCGACGCTGCAGAACCTCAGCCTGGTGAGACCCGAGTCTTCCCAGAAAGATCAGCGCAGAAGGTACACCGAAGAACACGCTCGTCATGCTCGAAAGCAGGTTGGTCAGGAAGCCACGGTCATCCCACCAGCCGCGGCTGTCTCCATAGATGCCAACTACCGCAAGCACGACCCCCAGAGGCAGGCAGACATACGTCGCCCACCTCACTGACAGCGCAGTATCAGCCCAGAACGACCGTAGCCTTCCCCACTGACTCATCCGCCCCCGTCCTCCCCATCGGATGAGGCGACAGTAGTGGCTAGAAGTGCCCACAGTGTGGGCCGGGTCCGCGAACTCCACCACCCCCGGGCCCGGGGCCGGACCGGCACTCCGCCGGACTGATTTCCGCGCCATGGTGCGGCGCGGCGCTCTCTCACCCATTGCGTCAGCGGTTGCTCTTTGCCCTGGAGGCGTTCTGGAGCCTGGCTGCCGAACCCGGAGGGCAACGACCAGCCTGTCCACGGATGACCGCACAGCCCCGTAGTGGGCAGGCCGGTGGCCACAGCACCAGCCGTCCGGGCAGGGGCGATGGTGGGTCCGACGGCCGGAAGCCGGGTTCCGTGCGCCCTGGTGCTTGTGAACCGCGGTCGCGCTTCCAGTGCCCCCCTCACGGGCGGTTTGGCATCTGGAGCGGGCCAAGGCATCTCGAAGGACTGTGAGACTCGGATGGTTGCGGGGGGATGACCTGCCCATCGGGGCGGGAACCGTCGCATGCCTTCCGCCGACCAAGGGAGAAGCATGGCGAACGAGCTGAAGTACGGCGATCAGGTCCACCTGCAGAACGGCTACAGCAGCTGGACGGGTGGCTACCTGGATACTAACGGCCACAGCAGCGACGGCGGGGCGAAGTACGCGGTGTCGACGGCGGACTCGCCCACGCGGGGAGCAGGCACCGGAACCTGGCAGATCCTCTCCGCCACTGGCAAAGCCGTTGGTGCCAACGTGATCAGCGGGGACCTGGTCTACCTGCGGAACCTCTACGGCGGTGACGGCGGCTACCTCGACACCAACGGGCACGCGACCGCCGACCAGAAGAACAGCGGCGGCAAGTACAACGTCTCGACGTCCAAAGACCAGGACCGCGCCCCCGGTACCGGCCGCTGGCGCCTTTTCGCCCAGGCGTCCAGCCCCGGTGACCAGCATGTCCGGCCCGGCGACGTGATCCACCTGTGGAACACCTACGGCGACAACGGCGGCTTCCTGGAAACGAACGGAGGCGGACCCGCCGGCGGCAAGTACGACGTGTGCACCAACGCCTACTACAACCGGGCCCAGAACGTCGGCGACTGGAAACTCCACCGCGCGTAACCCGGCCCCCGGCGTCGCCCACCACCGTGGCCCATCCGATGCCTGCGAAGGCCACGCCGAACCCGCCCTGGTCCTCAAGGGCCAGGGCGGGTTCGCCCCCTTCGGACGGGACGCACCGCTGTGGGGTGAGACTACGACTGACCTCATGGCGTTCGGGACCACGGGCCCGGCGGCTGCATAACAACGCAGATCTGCGAGCTCGGCTCACAGTGGCGGGCCCGCGGCGCGGTTCGGTCAGGCCGGGACCGCTGCCGGCTCCTGTTCGGCCTGGGCGGTTTTGCGGGATGCGAGGTAGCGCTCGGCGTCCAGGGCTGCGGCCGCTCCGGTGCCGGCGGCGGTGATGGCCTGGCGGTAGGTGTGGTCGACGACGTCGCCGGCGGCGAAGACACCGGGCAGGCTGGTGCGCGTCGACGGGGAGGCGACGCTGATGTAACCATCGCCATCCAGGTCGAGCTGGCTCTTGAACAGTTCGGTGCGTGGGTCGTGGCCGATGGCGATGAACAGCCCGGTCACGTCCAGGTCGCGGGTGGCGCCGGTGAAGACGTCGCGCAGGACGACGCCGCTCAGCATGCCGTTCGTCTCCTTGATCTCGGTGATCTCGCTGTCGAAGGCGAAGGAGATCTTGTCGTCTGCGAAGGCCCGGTCCTGCATGACCTTCGAGGCGCGCAGGGTGGAGCGGCGGTGGACGACGGTGACCGACCTGGCGAAGCGGGTGAGGAAAGTGGCTTCTTCCATGGCGGTGTCACCGCCGCCGACCACGACGATGTCGCGGTCACGGAAGAAGAACCCGTCACAGGTCGCGCACCACGAGACTCCCCGCCCGGACAGTTGCTCTTCCTTGGGCAGGCCGAGCTTGCGGTAGCCGGAGCCGGTCGCGATGATCACCGTCTTGGCGCGGTGGACGGTGCCGGCGGAGTCGGTGAGGAGCTCGATGTCGCCGGTCGGGTCGACGGAGACGATGTCGTCGTCGATCATCTCGGCGCCGAACCTCTCGGCTTGGGCGCGCATGTTCTCCATCAGGGCGGGGCCGTCGACCCCTTGGGGGAAGCCGGGAAAGTTCTCGACTTCGGTCGTGGTCGTGAGTGATCCGCCGACGAAGATGGAGCTGCCGAACAGCAGGGGCTTCAGCTGGGCGCGGGCGGTGTAGAGGGCGGCGGTGTACCCGGCGGGGCCGGAGCCGATGATGATGACCTCGCGCTCCTGGTCGGGCTGCGGCACGGAGCTCACGCCTCCTGCTTGGCGTCGATCTCGGCGATCAGGGCCTCGATGCGGGTCTTGATCTCGTCGCGGATGGGGCGGACGCCTTCGACGCCCTTGCCGGCCGGGTCCTCCAGGGCCCAGTCGAGGTACTTCTTGCCGGGGAAGACGGGGCAGGCGTCGCCGCAGCCCATGGTGATGACGTAGTCGGAGGCCTGGACGGCCTCGGTGGTGAGGATCTTCGGCTTGGCTCCGGCGATGTCGATGCCGGCTTCCTTCATGGCCTCGACGGCGGAGGGGTTGACCTGGTCGCCGGGGACGGAGCCGGCGGAGCGGACCTCGATCCGGTCGCCCGCGAGGTGGTTGAGGAAACCTGCGGCCATCTGTGAGCGGCCGGCGTTGTGGACGCAGACGAACAGCACGGAGGCGAGCGGGCTGGAGGACATCGGTTCTTCCTTCGTCATCGGTATGTGCGGTGGTGCGGGGTGCGGTTCAGGTGCTCGGCAGGGAGGCGAGCAGTTCGGTGATGTGGGCGTCGATCTCGTCGCGGATGCCACGGACGACGGCGAGCGGGGCGCCCTCGGGGTCGGTGACCGGCCAGTCGAGGTAGCGGCGGCCCGGCAGGACGGGGCAGGCGTCCCCGCATCCCATGGTGATGACGATGTCGGCGGCTTGGACGACCTCGTCGGTCAGCGGCTTGGGGAACGCGTCGGTGAGGTCCACCCCGGCCTCGGTGAGGACCTGTGTGACGGCCGGCTCGACCTCGGCGGCCGGGAGTGTGCCCGCGGACGAGACGACCACGTGTCCGCCCGCGCGGTGTGCGAGCAGGGCGGCGGCCATCTGCGAGCGGCCGGCGTTGTGGCTGAACACGAACAGCACTCGTGGCAGACCGCAGCCAGGTGCCCCGTTGACATGCGCGAGCGCGTCCAGCCGCTCGGCGGCCAGGTGTTCGGCCAGCACGACCAGGTGGGTATGGATGCGGGCGTGCTCGGCGAGGCGCTCGTAGGAGTCGGTGACCAGACGCTGGATGGTCTCCGGGGAGAAGCGCCCGCGGTAGAGCAGGGCGAGGCGGGCGATGCCGGAGGCGAGGCGCTCATCGGGCAGGACAGGAGGCGGGGAGGCGGTCACGGGAACCCCCTTCGGGGCGGAGGGATGCGGGTCCCAGGTGTCATCAGCCCCGGCTGGTATCAGCTCGGAGTGATGTGAGAGTATCAGCCCATGATGACGTCAGTCGACACTGATCTGATCCGGGTGCTGGCCGACCCGCTCAGGCTCCGGATCGTGACCCTGCTCGCCGAAGAGACGCTGTGCACCACCCACCTCGTGGAGGAGACCGGTGCCCGGCAGACCAACCTCTCCAACCACCTGAGAGTGCTGCGCGAGGCCGGAGTCGTCGAGACGGAGCCCTGCGGCCGGTACACGTACTACAAGGTCAAGCCCGATGTCATCGCCCAGCTCGCCGGCCAGTTCGCCGACCTGGCCGAGTCCGCTCGCAATGCCGCCGACAACAAGAGGGCCTGTCCGTGACCCGCACTGAAGCACCCGCGACCACCGAGGAATCGGTCGTCGCGAAGCTGTCGACGCTCGACCGTTTCCTCGCCGTGTGGATCCTCGCCGCGATGGCCCTCGGGCTCGGCCTGGGCCGCGCCATCCCCGGTCTGAACGACGCCCTCGCCAAGGTCGAGATCGGCGGCATCTCCCTGCCGATCGCCGTCGGCCTGCTGATCATGATGTACCCGGTCCTGGCCAAGGTCCGCTACGACAAGCTCGACCGCGTGACCAGCGACCGCAAGCTGCTGATCTCCTCGCTGGTCATCAACTGGATCGTCGGCCCGGCGGTCATGTTCGCACTCGCCTGGATCTTCCTGCCGGACCTGCCCGAGTACCGCACCGGCCTGATCATCGTCGGACTCGCCCGCTGCATCGCCATGGTCATCATCTGGAACGACCTCGCCTGCGGCGACCGCGAGGCCGCCGCCGTCCTCGTCGCGCTGAACTCGGTTTTCCAGGTCCTCGCGTTCGGCCTGCTGGGCTGGTTCTACCTCGACCTGCTGCCGCGCTGGATGAACCTCGGCGACGGCCAGGGCCTGGACGTGTCCGTCTGGCACATCGCGCTGAACGTCATCATCTTCCTCGGCATCCCACTGCTGGCCGGTTTCCTGACCCGCCGCATCGGCGAGCAGAAGATGGGCCGCGCCGACTACGAGGCGACGTTCCTGCCGAAGATCGGCCCGTGGGCGCTGTACGGGCTGCTGTTCACGATCGTCATCCTCTTCGCCCTGCAGGGCAAGACCATCACCTCGCAGCCGCTGGACGTCGCCCGGATCGCGCTGCCGCTGCTGGTCTACTTCGCGATCATGTTCTTCGGCACCTTCCTCCTCGGCAAGGGCCTCGGCCTCGCCTACGACCGCACCGCCACCCTCGCGTTCACCGCGGCGGGCAACAACTTCGAGCTGGCCATCGCGGTCGCCATCGCCACCTTCGGCGTCACCTCCGGCCAGGCCCTGTCCGGCGTCGTCGGACCGCTCATCGAAGTCCCGGTCCTGATCGGCCTGGTCTACGTCGCACTCGCCTGGCGGAGGAAGTTCGCCGCCGGCGCGGTGACGACGGCCCCGTGACGCAGCACACGGATGTGGTGGTGGTCGGCGGCGGCCAGGCAGGGCTCGCCGCCGGCTACCACCTGCGCCGCCAGCGCCTGGACTACGTGATCCTGGACGCCGGTACGGCGCCGGGCGGGTCCTGGCGGCATATGTGGGACTCGCTGCACCTGTTCTCGCCGGCCGCCTACTCCTCGCTGCCCGGGCGGCTCATGCCCGCTCAGGCAGGCGAGACCTACCCGGACGCCGGGCACGTGGTCGACTACCTGACCGACTACGAGAAGCGCTATGACCTGCCCGTCCAGCACGGCACCCGTGTGGAGGCCGTACGCTGCGACGCAGGCCGGCTCCTCGTCGAGGGCGACTCCGGCACCTGGCGGGCCCGCGCGGTCATCAGCGCCACCGGCAGCTGGTCGCGGCCCTTCCTGCCCGCCGTCCCCGGTCTGAGCGTCTTCGCCGGCCGGCAGTTGCATACCGTGAACTACCGCTGTCCGGCCGATTTCGCCGGCCAGCGCGTCGTCGTGGTCGGCGGCGGGAACTCCGGCGCCCAGATCGCCGCCGACCTCGCCCTGGACGGACGGGTGGAGGTGACGTGGGTGACCCAGCGGCCGCCGCGCTTCCTGCCGGACGACATCGACGGCCGCGCCTTGTTCGACGTCGCCACCGCCCGCCGCCGTGCCCTTGATGCAGGCCGCAGTGACACCGGCGGGGTGGCTTCGCTCGGCGACATCGTCGCCGTAACCCCGGTTCGCGCCGCCCGTGATGCCGGACTCCTGAAGGCGAAGCCGATGTTCTCCCGGCTCACTGCCGACGGCGCACGGTGGACCGACGGCAGCCACACCGGCGCGGACGCGGTCATCTGGTGCACCGGCTTCCGTCCGGCACTGGCACACCTCGCCCCGCTGAACGTGCGCGGCCCGCGTGGGCACATCCCCACCGATGGCACCCGCGCCCTGGCCGAGCCGCGGCTGCACCTGCTCGGCTACGGCGACTGGACCGGACCGGCCTCAGCCACGCTCATCGGTGTCGGCCGCCCGGCCCGCAACGCCGCAGCGCAGATCGCAGAGTTGCTGAGCAACTGAGTGTGCGCTCTCACACCTTCCTGCCCGCGGATCACCAGCTTGTCGCCTCGGCAACATCAGGGGTGGCGGAAGAGCTTGATGGCAGAGACGAGCAGGATCACGGCCAGCAGGGGGATGAGGACCAGGTCCGGGAACACGCCTAGGAGCAGCCCGCCCAGTACTGCGCCGACTGTGGAGCCTGCGGCCATGACCAGGGTGAAGCGGAGGTTGGCGCCGAGGACGGCGAAGCTGCCGTCGCGGCTGTAGCGGGCGAACGCGACCAGCATGGTCGGCAGGGAGACCAGCAGGGAGAGACTTCCGGCGATCTTGATGTCCTGGCCGAACAGCAGAACGATCGTCGGGATCAGCAGCTCACCTCCGGCCACACCCATGATCGCGGCGACCACGCCGATGCCGAACCCGGCGACGACGCCACCGGGCACTTGGGCCCCCAGCGGCAGGGCGAGCGCATCCACGGGGGTGGTGTGGGTGACTACCAGGGCGGCCGCCATGAGCACCATCAGCGCCGCCAGCACCTTGTAGAGGGTGGAGCTGCGCATGCGCAACGCCCAGCTCGCTCCGGCCCAGGCACCGAGCAGGCTGCCGGCCAGCAGGTTGACCGCGACCGGCCACCGTGCGGCTACCTCGGCGGCCGGGACCGCGGCCAGCCGGGCGGGCAGTGCAACCAGTACCACGACCAGGCTCATCGCCTTGTTCAGGATGATGGCCGAGAGCACCGCGAACCCGAACAGGCTGATCAGCAGGGGCAGGCGAAACTCCGCCCCGCCCAGCCCGATCATCCCGCCCAGCGCCCCGATGGCTCCTCCCGCGCCGAACACCACGGACCCCGGATGCGTAGCGCGCAGCGGAACATGGCTCTGATCAGTGGTCATGGCGGGCATCTTCGCTGGCGGCCGCCCCCGCCCGCTACAGTGCGACCTTCCCTTCGGGCGAAGGCACCGCAGGTCCGCTCAGGATTCGTCCAGACCTCCGAGCACCGGCATGCTCGCATGCTCACCGGGCGGGCTGCATTCAGTCGATCTCTGGGCTGCGGCGCTCGACGAGGAGGCCGTCGCGCCAGATGCCGCGACGGCGTCCCACTTCCGTCCGTCTGCCGGTCGTCAGGCCGCGGTGGGCAGTGTCAACAGCTTGCCCATCGCGGCGAGCACCGACGGCTCGACCCGGTAGTACACCCAGGTGCCGCGCCGCTCGGAGGTGAGAAGCCCGGCCTCCTTCCCGAAGGCGCCGAAGGCGTCGGGCGCAGCCGGCCGTTCCTACTGCTCGCCGCCGCCTTCACCCTGTCCGGCTTCGCGATGTACGCCGTCGTCGTCGCCCTCGTCCCCCTTCTCCTGGAACGCGGGTACACCACCAGCCAGGCCGCCTGGGCCCTCGGCCTCGGTGGCGCCGGACAGACCCTCGGCCGCACCTGTACGCCGCCCTCGCCCGCCGAACCGAAGCGGCGACGCGGACGACGGTCCTCATCGCGCTCGGTGGCCTCACCACCGCCGCCTTCGCCGCAGCCCCCGGCCCGTACGCCCTGCTCATCACCGTGTCGATCGTGGCCGGCATGGTCCGCGGCAACCTCACCCTGCTCCAGGCCACCGCCATCACCGACCGCTGGGGCACGGCCCACTACGGCCGCCTCTCCGGACTGCTCGCCGCACCCGCCCACACAGCGGCAGCGCTCGCGCCGTTCGCCGGCGCCGCCCTGGCCGTGCCCCTCGGCGGCTACGGACCGCTGTTCTTCCTCCTGGCCGCCGTCTCCGTGGCCGCCGCGCTCATTGCACCGTGGACAGCCACCGACGCCGTACGCCCGATCCGGACGACGGCCCCTGACCACAACTGATCAGTCCGCAGAGTAACCGCAGAGCAACATCAGCGGCGTTTGCCAACAAGCGTGCTGATTTGCCAACTGTGCTGCGGCGTCACACCCCACTGGACCGGCGCGATCAAATGACCGCGCCCACTCGACCACGGCGGGAATAGCGACGTGGCCGAGCCGCTGCGAAGCGCCTGAGGACACTGATCAGAGGGGACTGGGCTCCTGGCTGTCTGGATCACGGCGCATTAGATCCGGGCGGCTGTCAGCAAGGGCGAAGGCCCGGATGAGCCTTCCACCAAGGCCTGCTCGATGCGGTAGAGCCGTGCTCGCTCGTCCCACTGAAGTAGATGGTCCGCGCCGGCCGGGCCGACGTGGCGCTGCACCGCTTTGACGCTCGTCAGGGACCCGCCGATCTTCGTCCGGGGTATCGGGGCCGTCGGGTGATCGGCGAAGTGCTGCTGGACCTCGTCATAGGTGGCCGTGCCGCCCATCTCCACGATGCGACGCAACACCGCCCGGGCTCTGGGCATCAGGGATGCGATCATCTGGAACAGAAGCCGGTCCGTCCAGCCGTCCCCGAGGTCGTCCTCGCTCAGGTCTTCCGGGCCGGGCCGGGGCTCGGTCGCCGGTGCGTCCGGCCAGTCGGCCGGAACATCGGGGCGGAGCCCGTAGGCCGCCTGCACCGCGGCGATCGCCTGCTCGTAGCTGTCGGTCTCGGTATCGATGGTCAGCCGCACGCCCCGCCCCTTCCTGATCGCCGCGGCCATCCTGCCCCACCAGCAGCCCGCCCTTCTCGCCGCGTTGGCGATCGGACCGTGTCAGGCCATCTGGTTCGGTTCCTCGTCCAGGGCGTGCGCAGCCCGCGTCCATCTGGACTGAACTGGCCGGGTTCTCAGGCGGCCAGGACGTTCCGTAATTCCCGTACGGCGTGTTCGTGGTGTGCTCGCTGGGGATCGCTTCGTGCAGGTCCTTGGCGCGGCTGCGTACCAGGCCGGGGCGATTGCCATCCGGGTGCGGCGCATGTCTGAACACGTCGGTGGCCGGAACGAGTTCCGTCTGCGGCGGAGAAGAAGTGGAACCGATGCAGCTGTGCGGACACTTGTTGCTGTGGACTTCCTAATGCATGAACGGGTCCGGTCTGGCGATCGGACGGCGTTCGCCGAGATTTTCGACGAGCATGCGCGTGTCGTCTATGCCCACGCGATCCGGACGACGGGTGACTGGGCCCTCGCCGAGGACGTCATGTCACTCACCTTTCTGGAGGCCTGGCGGCTGCGCGACAAGCTGCGCGAGGAAGTCAGAAGCGTGCGGGCATGGCTTTTGGGCATCGCGACCAACGTGATGCGAAACATCGCCCGGGCGGCACGTCGGCATCGGGAGGCGATGTCCCGTCTACCACCGCCGGAAGCGTTGCCTGACTTTTCGGACGAGGTGGTCGGCCAGATGGCCAACGCTCAGCGGCTGGCCGCCGCAGCCCGAGCGTTGCAACGTCTGAAGCGAACCGAACGCGAGGCCTTCACCTTGGTCGTCTGGTCCGATCTGGGGTACGCCGCGGCCGCTCAGGCGTTGGGAATTCCTGTGGGCACGGTACGTTCCCGGCTCTCACGAGCGAGAGAGAAGCTGCGCCGGCTCGTCGAGGAGGAGCTTGTATCAGATCCGCATGGTGTGGAACTGCGGACCGGCAGCGGACACATATCGCAGAGCGGGGAGGCCTCAGCCGGCCCTTCCCACAGGAGGAGTGCACGATGAGTTTGGAGCAGGAAAAGCTCGAGCGTGAGCAGGCGAGTCGGATGCTGCCTCCGGCTCCCTATCCGGAGCCGGCACCAGGACGAGTGGAAGCCCGCCGTGAGCACTTCTTGAGCGAGGTCGACCGGCAAGCGCGATCCCGCTCTCCCCGTCTGGCGCTGCGGTCGAGAGGGCGCTGGGGGCTGGTGCTGGGAGCGGCAGTGGCCGCTGGAGCGGCCGTCGTCGTTCTTACTCTCGACTTCGGCTCCCCTGGCGCTCGGCCTGACGTGCCACCGGCTTCGGCAGCGTCGGTCGAATTGCTGGAGAGAGCGGCTCTGGCCGCCGCTACGACGCCGCAGACGAAGGTGCGCGCCGGGCAGTACTCGTACGTGAAGACGGTCGGCCACACATCGGTGCTGTCAGAGACCAAGTCCGGCGAGACGGAACTCCTGCGCCAAAACGAGGCCATGGAGCAGTGGACCTCGGTGGACGGCAATGAACAGACTCTGCAGCGCAAAGAAGGCAAGGACAAACTGCTGCCGGGCACTCCGGGCCGAGGCAATCTGAACTCACCGACCTACAACTTCCTGGCTGCCCTGCCGACCGACCCCGGCGCTCTGCTGAAGCGGATCCGCGACGACGCTCAGAAGAATCACGGAGCCGGTTCCGACTCCACGACGGGACCGGACCAGGAAGCCTTCGTCACGATCGGCGACCTGCTGCGCAACGGAGTGACTCCCCCCGAGACCACTGCGGCCCTCTACCGCGCCGCTGCCCTCATTCCCGGAGTCGACGTCGTCCCCGACGCCGTCGACGCGACAGGCCGAAACGGGGTCGCCGTCGCCCGAACACACGACGGCGAACGCACTGAGTGGATCTTCGACAAGAGCACGGCCCGACTGCTGGGTGAGCGCACAGTCCTCATGGAGGACAACGCCTGGGGCAAGGCCGGCACCGTCGTCACCTCCGTCGCCGTCACCAACAGCGGCATCGTCGACGAGGCCGGACAAACCCCGTAGAGGACTGAAGGACTCCGCAACACCGCGAAATACCCCGATGACGGCGAGCATGCTGAGTTCAGTCCCATGGCTTCTAAGGACTGCCTTGCCGGTTGGGTCTGTCTGTGGGAGCACGCGGACTACAAGGGACGTCGGCTCCAGTGGTCCGCCAAGGGGACCAAGCAGCTCGGGGACTGGGACTTCCGGGACAAGGCCAGCTCCGGCTGCGTGGCCCGCATTCAGGGCGGCGTGTTGGCCTACGACGCCCGAACGGGCCTGCCCGACCCGTACATGGCCCTGGGAGCCGGCTACTGCTACAACTTCTCCACCGCCGACTACCCGACCGGTGGCACCTTCAACGACAAGGTCGACTACATCGAAATGTGACCGCCGGAGCGACGTCGCCTCGCGCCCACACGCCTGCTTGAAGGTGTCGGAGAGGTAAGCGTCGCGCTGCTCCCAGTGCGGCCCGCACTGCCGCTCGGGACCGCGGCGATCAGTCCAGCCCCTTGGCCGACCGTGCCACCCGGGGCCGACCTTCCGGTGGGCGCGCGGGCAGTCCTCGCCGATGCCGCGTCGTCACTTTCGAGTTGACCACCGCAGTCTCTCAGCCCCCTGGAAGCCGATTCGGTCCACCCCCTTGAGCCTTACAACCCACTACTGGAGTAGGTAGTTGAGAGTTCACGGATTAGCTCGTACTGGGATCGCGGGCCTTGCGGCCACCGCGGTCCTGACCGGGCTCGTACAAGTCGCGCCGGCGTTCGCCGACTCCAGCCCTCCGGGCCAGAAGTCGTCTCCGAAGCCCTCCGGCGGTCCGTCGTCCGAGCCGCCGACGCGTGTGCCGGATCCCGGCAAGCGGCTCGGGAAGAGCTGGAAGACCTCGGCGGACCGGGCCGTGACCACCGCGGCGGACAGCGGCGGCTTCAAGGTCCTGGTGGCGGACAGTAAGGACGCCTACCAGTGGCGGACTGTTGCCACGTTGGCGGAGCCCGGCATGCCGGCGGACTCGTGGATCGGTAACTCCTGCGTCATGGACCGTGACCACGCTGCGGTCGTGTATGCGCCGCGTACGTTCACGAACAAGCCGGATCTGATGCAGTGCGGGGCGTTCACCGCAGTCGTCGACCTGAAGTCCGGCCGCGTGACGAAACTGCCCTTCACCGGCTCGCTGGCCTACTTCGACCCGTCGTGCAACCCCGAGACCCGGACGGCCGCGTTCACCGCGTTCCGCGACCACAAGACCCGGCTCGTCACGGTCAATACCAGCGGCAAGACGACCACCGATACCACCGTCACTGGCCAGGTGACCTCGGCCGTCCCGACGAAGGACGGGCTCGTCGCCGCACACGGCCGTTAGCTGGTGCGCGTCGATCCGGCGGACGGGAAGCTCCAGAGACTGGCTGCCGCGGACGGTGTGCCGTTCGACATCCGCCCCACCCGCACGGGAATCGCCTTCCTCGACCGCATCGGCAGCACGGCCCGTGCCAAGCTGTGGAAGGGCCGGGGCACGCCGTCGCTGCTCGCGTCGGGGAAGCTCGGAGACCTGGCCCTTGAACAGGGCGCCGGTGGCAGGGCGTTCCTCACCGGGGACACGACGGACGCGAAGCTCGCGGGCACTGCGGTGGCGCGCCTGGACGTTCCGTCGGATTCGGATGTGTCCAGCCAGGGCCGACTGGCCGTCGACCCCGTGCTCATGCCCGGCGTGCGTGCGGGTCTGGACCGGATCGGGAACGCGGGCAAGGGTTTCACCAAGGCCGAACCCTCGCCCCGGGCGCGCACGTCCCAGGACCCCACGGACGGGGATCCCGCTGCGCCGACCATCACCAGTGTCGCGACGGCAACCGGTGAGAAGATCACCCAGACGGTTGCCGACACGACCAGCGGCACGGGGAAGGAGTCCTTCTCTCCGGCCCTGCGCGCAGCCGGGAAGAGCGGGCGGACACCCGAGAAAAGCGGGCGGGCTGCACAGGCGGCGGCCGACCCGCATAATCCGGTCGACACGGACCGGTGGTGCTCCATCCCCCGTAACGACATCAAGCAACTCGCGCTGCAGCCCACTCCGAACCAGGTCGAGTGGGCCGTCAACATGGCGATCCGCGGCGAGCTGCGCGCCAAGTGGATCAGGCAGGGCGGCTGGCGCTCAGGCCTGGGCACCGTCGACCCGCAGGGACTGTTCCCGGCCCCGACGCTGAAGGGGAAGGCCGGCGCGCGTATCCCCGCGCAGGTGCTGCTGGGCGTACTCGCCCAGGAGTCGAACCTGTGGCAGGCCGAAGGCGGCGCCATCCCGGGCCAGATGGGCAACCCGCAGGCGGCGATCGCCGGGTTCTACGGGCACAAGGGGGAGACCTCCGAGGCGTACTGGAGGATCAACTGGCACCAGTCGGACTGCGGTTACGGTGTCGGCCAGGTCACCGACGGCATGCGTCTCGCCGGCCTCGAGAAGCCCGGCGAGACGTCCCTGTCTCCGGCGAAGCAGAAGGCCGTGGCCCTGGACTACGCGGTCAACATCGCCGCGTCGATGTACATCCTCGCGGACAAGCGGAACCAGGTGCACACCGCGGGGCAGACGATCACCGTCAACAGATTCGGGGTGCCATCCGGGCGGACAGTGGCGACAAACCCCAGCCCCTGCGCCGCCACCAGGCGGCGAATGTCGTTGTCCAGCATCGCTGTCGAGCTACCTCCGTGCCGAGACCATCTGTGGTTCACGTCCCTCCGGGCCGAGAAGACCCGCAGCCGTCGGCTGACTTCGTTCATCTCCAGCAACAGCGTTTGATGGCGTGTTCCGGAGACAGTTGGTGATCTAGAGGCTCGTAAATGTTGAGGCGAAATAACGGCGCTGTCGTCGGAACACAGGTGCTCGTTATCGGCTGCGTGCTCGGTGTCGGCGCACGACTGTGACTCCCCAGCCGCGTGCAGGTGAACCTCCCCAGGTGCTGGTACGCGTTCGCGAGCGGACTTCGGAAGGTCACGAGATCGTCTGCAGCGGGCGGGCTGGCTCAGGAATCCGACTCGTCCCTGCCCGACTCGGCTCGCGGCCCGAAACGTCTCGTGCATCAGGCCGCCGATCTGGCCACGGCGACCGCCCAGGCGATGTACAGGACGTTCACGACCAGCCGAGCCACCACACCGGCCGGCCGTTCCAGCAGCCTGGGCCGGTCCGGCCGCGCGCGTCGCAGCGCGTCCACGTGGGAGACCAGGTAACAGGTGATCAGGACGGCGGCGGCCCAGCCCCCGGCCGGTCTGCTGCAAGGAATCAGCACCAGTGCACCCACCATGACCTCCGCCGACCCGCTGACGGCCACGAGGAGCCGTTCTCGGCGGAGCCAAGCGGGTACCAGTCTGCGGAAGTAGCCAGGGACCAGGAAATGCAGGATTCCCGTGACGACCAGGAACAACGCCAAGGCGACGGCAGCGATAGCGTGCATGGCACGATGATCCGCTCACCTCGTGCTTGGGCACTTGAACAAAACGATCGCCGCATCGTCTTCGCCTCCGACACCGAAGCGACGATGTTCGCCGAATCCCGACCGTTCCGCGTCGCCCAACACCGGCTGCCCGCGTGGAAAGCGGTGCTGCCGATCGGCGGCCACGCCGAACTCCGGCAGCCCGGACGGCCCTTGGTCGCGGCGTTCGGGCTGATCGTTCCGCCCCAGTTGGCCCACACCTGTGCGGCGACCTCGCCCTACATCGCCCTGTTCATCGACTCCTGGCTGCTGCCCTCCTACCCGGAGCCGATACGGCTCGATGCCGGCGAGATCCGCCGCCTGCTCGCTGCGCTCGGCAGCACCGATTCCGACGGCCCCGACGCCGGTGTGGACCTGACCGCCGGATACACCGAGCTGCGGACACTCGCCGGGTGCCCATCCCCACTCGATCCGAGAGTCGCCCACGCTGTCGACCTGTGCGCGTCGCGCGATCCGGACATGCCCATCACCTCCATCGCCACCGAGGTCGGCCTGTCGGCCGTGCGGCTGCGCGCCCTGGTCCGCAAGGACGTGGGCATTACGCTTACCCGCCTGCGCCGATGGGGTCGGCTTCGCACCGCGATCGCCGACCTGCCGGATTCGACCGCCGCCTTGGCCGCAGCCACCGCAGGCTTCGCCGACCAGGCCCACCTCACCCGTACCGCGCGGGACTTCATCGGGCGTACGCCTGCCTCTCTGCGACGCGCTGAAGCGTAGGGCGCGCCCTTGCCCGCCCGATGTGCCCCGCCCTCTGAGACCGGCGAGCCCCGGCCCTCCCTGATGTACTCGACCGCCTTCAGGACCGGGGACGTATGGCTGTACCTGACTGGCCGCGTTCAGGTGTACGCCGACACGGGGCCTGCAGCCGGAATCCCTACTAAGACTTGTCCGGGCGATCATGTGACCGCTTCGTGGCTGGGTCGTTGAGGTGGGCATGGGGCGGGGTGATCTGACAGATGCGGAGTGGGACCGGCTACAGCCGTTTCTGCCGGTCAGCAATGGCCCTTGTGGCAGGTGGCGGGACCACCGCCAGGTAATCGACGGGATCCTGCAGCGGGTGCGAACCGGTGTTCAATGGCGGGATCTGCCGGAGCGGTTCGGACCGTGGAAGACGGTCTATGAGCGCCACCGGCTGTGGTCGGCCGACGGCACCTGGGAACGCCTGCTGCAGCAAGTGCAGGCTACGGCCGATGCTTCGGGGGAGATCGACTGGGAGATCGCGGTGGACTCCACCATCGTGCGCGCTCATCAGCACGCGGCGGGCGCCCGCACCGATCCGCCGGCAGCTCTCACGCCAAAGGGGGCTCAGACAGCGGAACACCAGGGCGGAACGTCGTGGCAGAGCCTGCTCGCCCACTTGGTGGGGGTGGTGAGGACGGTGAGGGACTGGGCCGCTCGCGTGGCGGGCTCACCAACAAGCTCCACCTCAGCGCGGACGGCCGCTGCCGTCCGCTGTCCCTGATCGTCACCGGCGGGCAACGGGCAACGGGCAACGGGCAGCGGGCAGCGGGCAGCGGGCAGTTCCATGGCGTGCTGGAGAATATCCGCATCCCGCGGGTCGGTCAGGGCAGGCCGCGTAAGAAGCCCGACAGCCTGGCGGCCGACAAGGCATACAGCAATGGGCCGTGCCGTGAGTACCTGCGGCGCCGGGGCATCCGGCATACCATCCCGGAGAAGAGCGACAGTCAGGCCGCCCGCCTGCGCAGAGGATCACACGGCGGACGGCCACCAGGATTCGACGAACAGCGGTATAAGAAAGGCAACACCGTCGAACGGGCGATCAACAGGCTGAAGCAGTCCCGGGCCGTAGCTACTCGATACGACAAACGCGGCTACGTTTTTCTGGGCACCGCCACCGCAGCAGCCCTGATCATCTGGCTCCGCACACGATTGCGCGACAATTCCTAGCCCGGGAGGGAGAAGCCCTCGGGCGGCGCGCCCTCGACGAACAGCATCCCCACGTGGACCTTGCCCTCTCGTATCTCCCGGGCCCGCTGGTACTCGGGGGAGTCGTACCACTCCCGGATCCGGTCCATATCGGGAAACTCGATGACCACGAGCCGGGACGAGTCCCAGGTGCCTTCGACGGGCTTGGGAGTGGGGCCCGAGATCAGGTAACGGCCGCCGTGGCTGAGGATGGACTTCTGGGCCACGTGTGCGTAGGCCAGACCAGCCTCCTCGTCGAGCAGATCGACGTTGACGATGACGTAAGCGGGCATGGGCGTCCCCGTTTCCTTTGGACACGGCGTGTACTTCGGTCACGCCGGAGACTACGCTTCGCTCGCTGAGGCGGTGCAGACCGCCAGTAACGCCGTGAGGATCTGCGGCGACATCGAGTGTCGGTCACCGGCTGGGTGAGGCATGGAGGTGTCGGGACATGCCTTCGGAGGCATTCCTTGTCAGTCGAGTTGAACCACACGATCGTCCATGCCCGGGACAACCGGGAGTCCGCAGAATTCTTCGCGAGCCTGCTCAGCCTTGAGATCACCGCCGAGTGGGGCCCGTTCATCGCGGTCGACCTGAGCAACGGCGTCACGCTGGACTTCGCCACGATCCCTGCGGACCGGATCACTCCCCAGCACTACGCCTTCTTGGTCTCCGAGGAGGAGTTCGACGCAGCGTACGCACAGATCAGCCAGCGCGGCATCGAGCACTACGCCGATCCCCACGGGAAGCAGCCCGGCGCGATCAACCACAACGACGGTGGCCGCGGCGTGTACTTCATGGACCCGGCGGGCCACGCCATGGAACTCATCACCGTGCCGTACGACGTCTGAACCTCGTAGGGCCGCACGCCGGCGCGACGTGCGGCCCTGCTGACCGACCGGCTCAGCCAACAATGTGGCTTGTGGACAGCTTCAGCGGGCTGCAACCATCCCGGCATGGACTCTCGAGTAGTCGGAATACCCGACGTGGACGGCACCGAACAGGTGGCGGTTGTAATCGATGTGATGCGGGCGTTCACCACCGCCGCATGGGCCTTCCACCGCGGGGCAGACAAGATCGTCCTCGCTGCCGACGAGGGCGAGGCACTGGCGATCAAGGCGTGTCACCCGGGCTGGCTTGCGCTCAAGGATGGGGCACCGGTCAGCGGGTTCAACCTCGTCAACTCCCCTGGCCTGATCCAGGAGGCCGACCTGGCCGGCCGCACCGTGATTCAAAAGACCACTGCGGGAACGGTTGGGGCCCTGGCGGTCGTCGAGGCCAAATTAGCGCTATGCGCCAGTTTCGTCGTCGCCGACGCGACGGCCCGGGCCCTGGCCGATGCTGGCGCCGACTCAGTGACGTTCGTGGCCACCGGCGAGGACGGCCGTGCCGCCGAGGATCTGGCCTGCGCCGAGTACCTGGATCGGCTCCTGACCGAGGACCGTCTCGACCCCGGCCCCTATCTGCACCGAGCCCGCACCTCCCCAGCCGCGGACGACCTGCGCAACGGGCGACGCCTCGGTGCTCACCCCAGTGATGTGGAGTTGTGCTTGGAGGTCGACCGGTTCGACTTCGCCATGCAGGTCGGGCTCGACGAAGGGATGGCGGTGCTGCGGCCGCTCCGGACTCGACCAGAAGCGGTGTCCGCTGTACACCGCGCACGGTAATGAATGAGCCGTTCCCGCCTCATGCTGACGCAAGGTGGAGGGTGAAAACGGCCTTGACAATGTCGGTACGAGCTCAACAGGCCGACGACACCATCGTCGTCGACCACGAGGACTCACTCGATACCCAGACCGGCCGGGAACGCGACATCCTGCGCCAGGACCGGAAGCGGCGACTATTCCTGACGCGCGATCACGGGTGTTCCTCGGTAGGGCCGCTGTGCCGTTCCAACCGAAGAACCACCTGGTACTGGCTGATGATCGGCGGACTCGTCGTCATGGCGCTCACCGCCGTGGGCAATCACCACCGCCGAACTCCTCGGCCACCAAGGAGCCGCCACCGCCCTGCTGCTGTGCCTCTTCATCACCACCGGCGCCGTCGGCCCGGCGGCGGTGTTCTGGGTCTACCTCGCCGAGATCTACCCCTCCCAGGCCCGGGGCGCGTTGATAGCCACAGCGGCCCACTGGGCGGCGGACTTCGTGGTGGCCACGACGTTCCTCCCGCTGCTCCAGCACCTGACCCTGGCCGGATCGTTCGCGCTGGACGCCGCGATCACCGGGGCGTCGGCACTGGCACTGGCCCGGTACATGCCCGAGACACGGGGTAAGCCACTCGTGGTCGCGGCGCGGCCCACGCCCGCCAGCTTCACGCAGTGACTGCCGACCGATCGCGGACCGACCGCGCGCCCCCAGCCCGAGCATCCGCGCCCCTGCGTCACGGACACCGGCGCAGACCCTGACCCCTTACACCTCCCGGATCCAGAAGGCACTCATGCACCCCGACCTCGCCCCCCGCAACGCCAGTTGTCTGCTCTTCGACTGGGACGGCACCCTGGTCGACAGTCAGTACGCCAACTACCGCGCCATGGCCGCCGTCCTTTCCCCCCAAGGTGTGGAACTCCCACAGGAATGGTTCGACGCACGCACCGGAACCTCGTCCGCGGAGATGATCCGCACCCTGGCCGGCGAGCGTTCCCTGCGGCTGACTCGCCCCGTGGAAGAACTTGTCGCCGACCGCGACCGGATCTTCCTCGAACAGGCCCACACCGTACGACCGCACCCGGAGGTGCTTCGGGTCGTCGAGGCCATGCACGGCCGGATCCCCATGGCGGTGGCATCCGGTGGAGCCCGTCACGTCATCGAGGCAACCCTGCGCCACCAGCCGTTCAGCGACCACTTCGACGCCCTCGTGACCCGTGACGACGTCGACCGCGGAAAGCCCGCACCTGACATCTTCCTGCGCGCGGCCGAGCTGCTCGGGGCCCGCCCCTCGCGATGCACCGTCTACGAGGACAGTGACGAGGGCGTCGAAGCGGCCCACACGGCGGGCATGACCGTCATCGACGTACGCCCCTACACCGGCATCCGCCCCCGGTCTGGCACGTAATCACAAGTCGCTCCACGCACCAGGCCCGCCCCCAGCCGGCGGCACTCACACTTATTCTCGTCCTCGGTGGCGGGCTCGATGCTGAGGATGTGCTCGTACATCCACTGCTGCACGGAGGTGAGTTTGTCCCAGCCCAGCTGGACCGACCTGACCCACCGTCCCAGATGCAGGGCCTCCGAGCCGCCAGCACGGAGGCACCACCGGCCTCTACCTGGCAGGCTCCAACAAGGGAACCGACTACTCGATCATCCGCGTCAAGCCCAACTGGTAGTGAGGGGAAGATGATGCGTATGAAGAAACGGGTCATCCTGCTGTGCGGCGGCGTACTCGTCGTGGCCGGGATCGCCGCAGTGTGGTGGAACTGGTTCCGGGCGCCCTATGCCCTGGCCGATTCGCCCAGGGTCGACGTGACGGTGCGCGCGGAGAAGTCCGTGTACCCCGACGTAGAGGAGACGGCCGAGGACGTCGACATCCTCGTCCGGATCTATGTGCAACGGCTCAAAGACGGCGACGCCAAGGGACTCGCCGAGCTCGCCGGGCCCGCCTACAAGCAGCCCGGAGCGGCCGCAGCCAAGTATGTACGCGAGTACGGCAAAGCAGCGGGCGGGCACGTCGAGGTCACTGTGCTGGAGGGGTCCGTCGACTACTTCAACCCGCTGACGGTGGCGTACGAGGAGACCGGTCAGCGGCAGGAACTGCTGGTAGTCAAGGACGCCGGACACTGGTGGATCGGCCTCGGGGACGGCGATCCAGCGGCCGGCAACTAGCGGCAGCCTCACCCGGCGGCGGCCGCGTTTCAGCAATCAGGGCATTTCGTCGGTTGGCCATGCGAAGTGTGCAGTATTCGCCGGGTGGGCGGGTGTGGGGGTTCGATCGTGGTGGGGCGGGCTCGGGCTGGCTGAATGGTGAGAGTAGGTGGGCGGGGTGACGCCGTGCCGGGGGTGGGATGGTTCTGTCATCTGCTGGGTGCCGATGACGTCGAGCAGTCCGAGACGGCTGGCGGTGTCGCTGCCCGGCGGGGCGGTGAGGATGACGATGCGCAGGTCGCCGCCGGGTTCGGTGAGGATGTCGCAGTCGAGGTGAAGTGGCCCGACCTCGGGATGGTGGATGGTCTTGGTGTGCAGCATGTGGCCGCTCACCTCGTGGGCCTCCCACAGGGTGGCGAAGCGTGGGCTCGTGCTGCGCAGGCCTGTGACGAGGCGGCGCAGGACCGGGTCCGTGGGGTAGCGGGTGGACGCGGACCGCAGGTCGAAGACCATGGCGGTTTCGAAGCGGGCCTGCTGCGCTGGGGTGTGGCGCACCGGGCCGGGCGGGCCGGTGAAGTGCTGCCAGACCAGGTTGCGGTCCCGGTCCGTCAGTGGGAACGGGTCGCCCAGTAGTGCGGCGTGCAGCCGGTTGAAGGCGATAAGGGTCCAGGCCGCGTCGTACACGCCGACGGGTGTGCCCGGCATCTGGTCGAGCAGCCGCTGCACCCCCGGCGTGAGCCGGTCCGGCAGTCGGCCGTCCGTGGGCTCGGGCTGCCCGGCCAGCGCGAACAGGTGGGCACGCTCGGCTTCCGACAGGCGAAGCGCCCGCGCCAGAGCGCCGAGCACCTGGGCGGAGGGGGATGTCGCCCGGCCCTGCTCCAGGCGGATCACATACTCGGCGGATATCCCCGCCAGCAGGGCCAGTTCCTCGCGGCGCAGCCCGGGCGTCCGGCGGCTTCGCCCCGCCGGCAGCCCGACCGCGGTAGGAGGTACGCGATCGCGCCACCGGCGCAGTGCCTTTCCCAGATCGCTGCCCCGCCGGGAAGTTCCGTTGTCGCCCTGTGCGCTCATGGCCCCAGTATCGGCGTCCCGCTCCACGCCGTCCTGGTACCGGCGTTACCAGGAACAGCAGTGATCTGTCCGGCCGACCGCCGGGCGGCGAGGCTGCCGGACATGACGACGACCCTCATCACAGGGGCCAACAAGGGCCTGGGACTGCAGACCGCCCGCCGCCTGACGCGGGCGGGGCACACCGTGTATCTGGGTGCCCGTGACGCCCGCCGTGGCGCTCGGGCCGCCCGGGCGGTCGGCGCCCGCCCGTTGCTCCTCGACGTCGCCGACGACGACTCCGTCGCGACGGCCGTCGAACAGGTCCGCGAGCACACCGGGCACCTCGACGTTCTGGTCAACAACGCGGGCGTGGCCGGCCCCATGCGGACGGCCGACGAGGTCACTGCCGCGGACATGCTCGCGGTCTACGACACCAACGTCTTCGGTGCCGTGCGCGTCACCCAGGCCTTCCTGCCCCTGCTGCACCGGAGTGCGTCGCCGGTCGTGGTCAACGTCAGCAGCGGCCTGGGCTCGTTGGCCGTGGCGGCCGACCCGGCCGCCCACGCCTCGCTCGTCCCGCTCTGGATCTCCTCGCTGCCCTACAACTCCTCCAAGGCCGCCCTGAACATGGTCACGGTGCTGTACGCGCGTGCCCTGCCGCGCATGCGGATCAACGCCGTCGACCCGGGCCACACCGCCACCGACCTCAACGGCCACACCGGCGCCAAGAGCGTCGAGCAGGGCGCCGACATTATCGTCCGCATGGCTTCGATCGGCCCCGACGGACCGACCGGCGGCTATTACACGGCCGACGGCCCCATGCCCTGGTGACACCCGAGCCGCCGAATACCACCCGCACCGCACCGACAGGAGTCCGTTCATGCACCGTCCGCGCCGCGTCGAGGCCGTCATCGACTTCGTTTGCGTCCACTGCTACCTCGGCTTCACCCGCTACCTCCGGGCCGTCATCCGCCACCGCGCGGACGGTGGCACCGTCGAAACCGTATTGCGTCCTGTCCAGCTCCGTCCCCAGGCATCACCCGTCGGTGAACCGCTGGTCGAGGTCTGGGCGCGCGAGCGCGGCGCGGCCGTTGCTGCCCGGCTCGCCGCCGACACCTCGTTCGGCGCCGACGACGGCCTCGAACTCAATTTCCGCCGTGCGGTGTTCACCAACACCTTCGACGCGCACCGACTCGCCGCGCAGGCATCCGCGCAAGGCAAGGGCGAAGAGATGGCCGAGCGACTGTTTCGCGCGTACTTCGCCGACGGCCTGAACATCGCGGACACCACGGTGCTCGACCGGCTCGCCGCGGAGACGGGCGTCATGGCCACCAGCGGCGGGGCGGAAGCACTACAGGCCGAACTCGCCCGCGTCCGCGCACTCGACCTGCCGGTCCCGCCGGTATTGCTCCTCGCTGGCGGCCCTGTCTTGTCCGGGGAGATACGAGAGCACGACGTCCTCGCCGCACTGGGCGAGTGACACCATGCCTCGCCCCGGTCTCACGCGAAGCAGCAGGCGTGACAGCGCAGGCAAGTTACGGAATCGGCCTGTTTCAGAAGGGAGACCAGCATGAGGGGCGACGACCTGGTCGGCGCCGGCCAGGTCGCCCAGCAGATCAGCCTCGACACGGCACGCGAGGACCGGCTCTTGGCCACCGTGCGCGGGCCTGTCACCTCCGAAACTGCTGCGCCACTGCCGCGAAGGCGGCCTTGGGTTCCCATTCCATGTCGGGGTAGGTCTGCCCCCGACGCCCTTCGAGGAGTTTGACGATGCCCAGGCCTGCCCGGTCCAAGTCGTTCCTGGGGTCGCCGTCCGGGCGGTGGGGGTAGCCAGGCAAGGCGAACAGGAACACGAACGCGCTGTCCACGCCCTCGGTCTCGAAAATCTCCAGCAGCTCGCTCAGATATGCGGCCTGGCCTGCCTCGTCACGCTCGTATAGGCCGTTCAGCCGTACAGGGGCCCTGGTCTCTGGGTCGTAATCGACCACTTCCAGCACCCGCCCGCCGCGGTCTCCCGCGCCGCGGTAGGCCGCGGTGCCGAACCCGGTGATGGCGAGCGGCTTCGGGCCTTGGGCCAGGGTGCGCACCGCGTCCCGGAACCGGTCGGCGACCTCGGCGGAGCGGATCAGCTCGAACGTCACAATGTCGAAGGGAGTCCAGTCGACCTGCTCGAACTGGATGGATGCGTAGGTGAGTTTGCCCTGGAAGCGCTCGCGGACCGTGGCCGCGGCCTCGCGGAGGAATGCGTTGATGCGCACGCCGAGCTCGCGCATCGCTTCGGCCCGCCGCTCGGGTTGGCTCATCAGATGCTCGACCCGTTCCTCGGGGCTCTGGCCGGGCAGGAACCCGCGGTTCATCACGCTCAGCTCGACCCCTGAGACGAACACGACTGTGGCCCCCTGCTGCCGGAGCCGTTCCGTTCGCTCGGCGCAGTCGCGGAAGAGCCTGAGGATCTGCTTCGGGTCCAGCTCTAGGGGATAGGGCGAGAACCAGACCTCCAGGCCGAGCTCGGCGGCGGCACCGGCGGCCAGCTCCAGTCGGTCCGGGTCGCCGCCGATGATCTGGACCGCGTTGCAGTGCAGGTCGTCGCGGATGATGGCGAGCTCGCGCCGGACCACCGCGGGGTCGAAGTGCTCGCGGGATATCTGGCCGTGCACGACGAATCCGGTGTCGTAGGTCATTCCTCTTGCTCGCATGGAGACGTCCTCTCTGCCGGTCTCGGTCGGGCGAGGCTGACAGGAAAAGTGCGTGCACGCAAGTTTGCGTGCACGCAGTCATGTGTGGAACGCTGACACCGTGACGACACCACCACCAGGGCTGCCACCACCAGGGCTGAGGGAGCGGAAGAAGCAGGCCACGCGCGAGGCGCTACGCGAGGCGGCCCTGCGCCTGGCCGTGGAGCGCGGACCGGAACAGGTGCGGGTCGAGGACATCGCCGAGGCGGCCGGGGTATCGCCGCGCACCTACAACAACTACTTCGCCAGCCGCGAGCAGGCGATCGTCTCCGCTGTTACCGCGGACCGGGAGGCGCGGATCGCGGCGGCGGTCGCGGCCCGGCCCGCAGGGGTGCGTCTGGCTGACGCCGTCACCGAAGCAGCGGTCGAGCAATACACGAACACCAGTGAGCGCGAACACCAGGCGCTGCTGCTGATCACCACCCAGACCGCGCTGCGCGACGCATTCCTCGATACCACCGCCGGCATCGAGCCCCCTCTCACGGCGGTGATCGCCGAACGCCTAGGTGACGCCGGAGCGCACACAGCCCGCGTTCTCGCGGCGAGCGTGGCCGCGGCGATTCGTATCGCGTTGGAAGGCTGGCTCCGGCCGGCCGGGAACGCAGAGGCCGCCGGGAGTTTCGGTGCTGGAGGACTGGTCGTGCCCTCCGGCTCACTACCCGACCAGCTCCGCGCGGCGCTGGCCCCGCTCGCGCCCGCGTTCGACGCCGCCGAGCGACGCACCCAACCGTAAAGTTGACCCCACTGGGGTATCCGCCGGGCAAGCAGAAGCTCCGGACCATGCCGATGCACCCGGCCGTCATCATCCTCGTCAACCGAGTCAACGTAGATGACGCCATGCCAGTTCGCGACCTACGACTGGAGTAGTAGGGGCGTGGAGATTCGCGGTGAACTTTCGTATGCCAGGGTCGTCGAGCGTGAGCGCCACGCGCTGAGAGCCTGTTTCTGAACCGGAGTCGGCCGCGCACTGATCATCGGAAGTTAGGGTCACCAATAGATCGACTGGTTTGGCGACTGGGAGGGCACATGGTTCGGGGGCGCTTGCCGCGTTTAGGGGCTGCTGGGTTGGTGTGTGTTCTCGCTGCTGGGGCTGGGTGCTCGGGGGAGGAAGCGTCGACTCCGGGGGCGGCAATGTCTGACAAGGCCCGGTCCTACCTGGCCACCGCGTTGGACCTCATGGAGGACAAGGCACTTCGCCGCCACGATGTCGACTGGGATGAGATACGGCGAACAGCCTTCACCGAAGCAGGCAGCGCGCAGCGTCCTGGCGATACCTATCGGGCCATTGAGGCGGCTCTGGGCAGTTTGGGAGACGGGCACAGTAGCTTCTTCGACCCGAAGAGGGCAGAGGAGTCGCACGGGGACGAGCAGGTCCGCAGCCCTGTGGAAGGGCGGGTGTTGGCCGGCGGCATGGGGTATTTGTCGCTACCCGGAGTGCAGGGATCTGAGAAGGTCTATCAGCAGTACCTGCGGGAGGGGCGAGATGCCGTGGCGAAGGCTGATCGTCCGAACGCTTGCGGTTGGGTAATCGACCTGCGCCGCAACCTCGGTGGCAACATGTGGCCGATGCTTGCCGTCGTGGGACCGATCCTCGGTGATGGCGACGTCGGGTCGTTCGTCGATGCGGACGGCAAGAAGACGGTGTGGTCCATTGAGAAGGGCAGCCCTCGTCTGGACGGTGGTTCCACCGGATGGGGAACAAGTCCTCCCGTAGGCGGCGGATCAGCCCCTGTTGCGGTACTCACCAGCCGTTCCACTGGCAGTTCTGGGGAGGCGGTGACTGTGGCCTTCCGTGGGCGCCCTGATACGCGATCCTTCGGCGAGGACACCACAGGCGTCCCCACTGGCAACGTAAATCACCGACTGTCCGACGGGGCCATTCTCAACCTGACGGAAGTGATGGATGCCGACCGCACGGGGCGTGCATACGACAGCCCCATTCCGCCTGACCAGCCAGTCGTCGACAACCTCGGACGCGGGGGAAGCAAGGATCCCGTTTTGGACGCTGCAACGGAATGGTTGTCCGAGCAGCCTGGCTGCGCGTAGGCGGGCTGGGTGATCAGCTGGCCAGCGCCGGTTTCCTTGGCCAGCTGGGGGTGGCGGCTTTCCGGGCGAGGCGCCTGGTCATGAGGGTGATGGCGGCCCATGTGATCAGGGTCTCGGAGTGCTGGATGAGCCGTTCGTAGTCCCTGGCGTGGCGGCGGGCGTGCATCATCCAGGCGAGCGAGCGTTCCACGACCCAGCGGCGGGGCAGGATCACGAAGCCGGAGGCGTCTTTTGGGCGGCTGACGGGCTTGATGGTGAGGTTGAGATGCTGTTTCGCCCAGTCGACGAGCTTCCCGGCGTAGGCGGAGTCGGCCCACACGATTGTGATCTCGGGGTGCATCAGGCGGAGGCGGAAGAGGACTTCCTTCGAGGCTGCGGCGTCGTGCAGGTCGGCGGGGGTGACCATGACCATGAGAGAGGCAGGCCGCGGGTGTCCACGACCATGTGCCGTTTGCGGCCGTTGATTTTCTTGCCTGCGTCGTAGCCGCGGGTGGCCTTGGATACGGTTTCGGCGGCCTTGACGCTCTGGGAGTCGATCACGGTGGCGACTGCGCGGGGGCCTTTGCCCATCGCGCGGCGGATCCGGCAGGCGAGGTGGTCGCGGATCTGTCCGATCACTCCGGCGGCTGCCCAGCGGGCCATGAATCCCCAGACCGTGCGCCATGGCGGGAAGTCGGCGGGCAGAGCCCGCCACTTGCAGCCGGTGTCGACCACGTAGCGGATGGCGTCGACGATCTCTCGCCGAGGGTGTTTCTCGGGCCGGCCGCCGCGGCTGGTCTCGCAGGCCGGCTCCGGCAAAAGCGGTTCGAGCAGAGCCCATTCCACATTCGTGGTATCGGAGGGATAGCGACGCTGACGCATGGCTGTGGCTTCCTTCCGGATCGAACAGGGAGGGGGTGGCCGGCCGGAGGCCGAGCGCCCCCTCGGTGGTCAGGAAGAGACGACGAGGCCGAGGGTGGATTCGATGGAGTTGAGCTGGGCGACGATGTGGCGTACCCACTTGTCGCCCGGGTGGGCGGCGGCATGCGGGGCGACGGTGCCGGTGATGAACCGGCGGAACTCGGTCAGCTTCTCGGTGAGCACGGCCCGTTCGTATGCCTCCAGCGCGGCGCGCTCCGCGCCGAGCTGGTAGCCGTCGACTCTGGTCCAGATCAGCGGTGGCCAGCTGTTTTCGGCGATGATGTCGCGCAGGGCGGCCAGCCCCGACCTGACCTGGCTGGGAGACAGCCCGCTGGCACGGGTCAGCTGGGGGAACAGCAGTCCCGCTGGTCTAGCCTCGAACAGCACGAACCGCAGGGTGTCCGCGTGCCGTTGGGCGGCCTCGCCCCGGCGCCGCGATGCGCGGGGCACGATTACTCGCCCCGCAGCATGCGGGCGAGCTCGTCATCCATGTCGACCTTGCCGGTGTCAACCGCGGTCTCGATCCAGTCCAGCGTCGCCCGTACCTTGGCGACGTTCTGGTGCACGATCGTGGCCTCGTCCTCGCCGAGGGTGCGGTCGCGCAGGCCCGGAACAGCCCGGCCGACCGCGGCGACGAAGGAGTGGCAGGCGGTGACCAGGTCCAGGAACTCCACCGTCCGGTGGATCTTCTTCACTGCCGGGGCGACGGAGCTGGTGTCTTCGAAGTGCGCGCGGGCTTGCCGACTGCGCTCGTTCTGGGCATGGTTGACCTGGAAGCGGGCGGTGTCGTCGCTCATCGTCCGAAACGCGACGCCCGGCCTGCGCAGCAAGTTCGTGGCCGCCGTGGTGGCCACGTGCTCGTCGCGGGTTGAACTCCTCCACCACCCGGGCCTTGTCCACCGTGGTCACCTTGGCCGTCACCTCCGGCCGCTTCAGGAAGTCGCTGGTCACCGCAGCGGCGACTTGGTCGTCCTGGGCGAGCGTGTGAATCGCGGTGACCTTCTCTTTCGGCGTCACCGGTGTCTCGACCCGGTTGCCGACCCGACGGCTGGCGTCGTCTGGCGTCCACCGGGCCCTGCCCTGGGGCGGTGTGAGGATCGCGTCGAACCGTTCCTGGTCGTCCTCGATGTATGCCAGGATCCGGTGAACGGTGTAGGAGACGCCCTTCTGCCGTCGGTCGGCCGGCCATCGCGAGGACGTCCACCTCACTGACTTCACCGTGCTGAACTTCAGGCCGATGTCCTCAGCCAGCCGCGTGAGCGTCGTGGTCACCGACCACTCCGGGCCACCGCGTGGTGGCCGCCCGGCTCCCTCATCGGCTCAATCTCCAGGGCGCGGTCCCCGATCGTGAACTGCCCGCGCGTCTGCTGTTCCACCACGTCCCGCAGCTCGGCCACGATCTGCTCGTAAACGGGACTGGCTGACGCTTCCGACGTTGTCGATCTCCTCCGCCATGGGTTTCACCACCCATGCGGGCCGCAGCACGGAGCTAACGTCCGTGACGTGTACACGGCCCGCTCAGCACCGAGAGTCAGACCGAAAACCCACTGATCACAACAAACGACCGCAAGTGACCGGATTCTGAACGAAGCCGGACTCAGAATGCGTTCGCAATGCGGTCACTGTGCCCGTTCGTCGAACGTTTCCTTCCGGCGCCTCCAAGCCCTCACCACACACCGCCGCGAGCAGAAGACTGCGTTCGACCTCCGGTCGACGCCGGCAACCCACCGGGCCCCGCACTCGGGACACTCGACCCCGCCCGCACCGCCCTGCACGGCCGCCAGGCGCTTACGCAACCGGCGTTCCGTACGCCACTGCCTGGCACGACACGCCGTGGAGCAGTACACCGGCTGAGGTCGCGCCCCCGGTCTCAGCCGGTCGCCACAAGCCCGACAGTTCCTCTCCCCAACCCGCCCGGCGCCTCTGGACACCACGCCAGCGTAGAACCAAGGCTACTCAGAACCGGGGATCAGAAACACGCGCTGACACTGCTTGGACCTGGCTGCCTGCCCAAGAACGACTGTCTTCCGTCTGTCACATTTCTCTGTCGCGATCCGTCAGGGCAGTGACGGCAACATGAGAGCCCTATGGAGATGGCGATGGAAACACGTTCGATCACGGCGGAGGTCTCGATGGTTCCGCGGATGTCCGAGGACCCCGCGGAACTCGTTCCCGAGCTGGCGGAGGCGTCGGCGGCGCTGTTCAAGGTCACCGGCAACGGTTCGGTACCGCGCTGCACGATCAGCCTGGTTCAGTTGCGTGCCGGTCAGATCGTCGGCAGCACCTACCTCACCGTTCTGCACACGGGCTTCCTGCGCAAGGCCGGGGAGTCGGAGGAACGGATCACGTCGGTGGCGTCCTGGCAGGACTCGCCGTACTTCACAGGCGCCGAGCGTGCCGCGCTGGCACTTGTGGAAGCCGTCCTTCAGCCGTCCATAGACGGCGAGAGGGTCTCGAACGAGCTGTATGCGCAGGCAGCCGAGCACTATGAGCCCAAGGCGCTCGCCACCCTGATGTTCGCGATCGGCCAGGTCAACTTCTTCATCCCGGTAGCGCTCATCGCCAAGCCAGTGCCCGGCCGGTCATTCACCGACCCGTGGAAGTGAGGCCACCCGGGTAAAGCTCGATGCTCAGGTCCCCAGGCGGTGACCCGAGCGAGCCACCCCGCAGACGCGTCGGCTGCGACCAGGAAACAAGATCACGGAGTGGCTGGGAGGCTGCGTATCCACAGCAAGGCTCCGCGGAGTGCGGTAGATGTTGCGCGGTCCCTGGCGGTCCACCTCCGCGTACCAGTCCTGCCAGCGCCGGTCATCCGCAGGTCCTCCCAGCGCGTGCCGTGCCCGGGCAGCAGCGGCAGCGAGACGGTCAGCAAGCGTCTTGGAGATCGTGCAGGTCACCACGGCGTCTGGGCGTGGTCGGGGTACTGACATCCCCGTTGCGGCCGCTTTCGCCCATGTCCCTGGCTGGAGTTGAGGGATGAGGGAAGGGCGGGATGGACGGCGCGGGCGCGGCTGGGGATCGGGACGCACTCGCCGGTGTTGCGCGGCGGCGGCCGGGGCCGCCGCGGCGCCGCCGTCACGGCGGCGTCGTCAGGAGAGGGACGTCGGTGGGGGAGAGGTCGGTGCGGGGGCGGTGCAGGCGTGCGGGGTGTCGCCACCGGCCGGCGGCGTCGCGGGCGACGTCGACGCCGACCTCCACGACCAGCTCGGGACGCACGAGCGTGACGTCCAGCGTCTGCCTGGTGCCCCATCCGGCAGCAAACGACCAGCCCCTCCACGGATGTCCGGGCAGGGCCGGAGCGAGGAGGCCGGCGAGTGTGCTGCTGGTCGCCTGGGTGAGGGTGGTAGTTCGGCCGGTGTACTCAAGGCGCCCTCGGGCGTCGTACCTGCCGAGCAGCAGACTGCGCGGCGCGGTCACAGGTCCGGTGACTGCGCTGACGATCGCCTCGGTCGTCTCCCGAACCTTGTACTTCCGCCAGCCCCTCGCTGACGGCTGATACGTACTGTCCAGCCGCTTGTAGACCACGCCTTCCATGCCGACCGCCGACCATGTCAGCCACTCGCGCACCGTGTCCGGGTCGGTGGTCGACGGGCACAGCGCCCATGGCGCGGACAGCGGCCGCGCGGAGAACAGCGATTCCAGTGCGGCCCGGCGCCTCCGGTACGGCCAGAGTGTCGTGTCCGTGCCGGACAGTCTGAGCAGGTCGAAGGCGACGAAGTGGGCCGGCCACTCGGCAGCCGCCCGGGCCGCCCCGGCACCACGCCGCTGCAACCGGTCCTGCAACCGCTCGAAGGCGAGCCGCCGTTCCTCCCACACGACCAGCTCGCCGTCCAGAGCGGTCGCGTCCGGCAGCTGCGCGGCGCCGGCCACAACCTCCGGGAACGCGGAGGCCAGCTCGGTGCCGCGCCTTGAGCGCAGCACCACCTGCCCCGCGTCGACGGAGACCAGGGCCCGGAACCCGTCCCACTTAGGTTCTGCGGCCCAGCCGGGCCGCAGATCGGGATCGGGCACGGGCAAAGTCAGCATCGGCTCCGGCAGCGTCCACGTCACGCACCATGCCTTCCACACTGGCCGGCCGCCGTTCGAGTGCATGCCCCGAGCAGCGCCTCAGGCGAGCGAGGGGATCTTCCGTGTGACACTGCTCGCCGGTCCCTTTCGAGCGGAACGGTCGTTGAGTCGGTCATGGAGTTGTCGGCGCATGCCGGGCCCGGGGTAGAGAAGGCAGCCGAACAGGCCGTCGAGAGCGCCTGTCACCTCGCGGACCTCGCGGGCCCGGACGCATGGAGCACGGCGGCCACTGAGGATGTCCTCGACGCGATCGACACCCTCACCGACACCCTTAGCACCGTCGGGGAGGACCTCGCACAGGCCCTCGCCGCAGTGGCGACCGCCACCGCCCAGGCGCGCCGACGCCTGGGCATCACCGTGGACGACCAGGCGCCCGGGCGGGACAGCGCGGCGTCGGTACCCGTGGCGGGTGGCCCGGGGCGAAGGCCGCCCAGACGTCGCGGGCTCGGTCCGGGCTTCCGAGGCATCCGCAAGGACCGCTGAGCTTGTCCTTTAAGGTCTGGGGCCCGCCACTCCCGCTCGATGCTCGGATACATGCAGCGCGACGACGGATGGGACGACAATCCCTCTGCCGGCCTCGCCTGACACCGCGATCGTCTCCGTCACAGAACAGCGAAAGGGGTGACGCCGAGTGCAGAGCACGCACGCCGTCATCGTCGTCACGCACAAGCTCACGCGTCAGGGCACCGCCAAGGGCGGAAAGGGGACTCCCGCGTCCGTCCACACCGCCCACTGCCCGGCGCTCGCCCTCACCGGCGAGAGCGCCGGCACTCCTGAGGAGGCCGTTCGGCGTCTCACGGAATCGGTCACCGCCGACGCCGTTGTCACGCTCCAGAAGAACGTGCCGGACGAACTGATCGCCGTCCTGCCGGTCAAGCTTCTGTCGGCCGACGAGGAGGGCGGGCCTGCGTTCGAGTGGGGCGACATCCAAGAGGCCCACCTCACCGACGTCCGCTCCATCGGCACGACCGAGCCCACCATCGGCGCGGTACAGCGACTCCTGAAGGAGTAGGAGCGGGAGGCGTTCCTCGCCGAGATCCAACGCGCGCCGCTCGGCGAGCAGCTCATCCGGGTGCTGACCCGCTGGTGGGTGCACGCACTACTGGGCAGGTACGAGGTCCAGGTGCCGCAAGGCATCGCGGACATGCGGCTGATCGAGCTTCCTCGTACGTAGCCGGTCACACGTCAGCCCCTGTTGGGTCCAATGAGTCCAACTGGGGCTGATGTGTACTTACCGGATCACCGTCGAGGTCGCCGCTGACGAGGCGCACTGGGCGGAGCAGTACCGGGCGGGCACGTCCGCCTCAGGGGCGAGATACGGGGTGGCCCCGCACACGCAGATGCCGGCGGCCAGCTTGCGGATGTGGGCGGCGGCGGACCTGGCCCTCTTCCTCAGGCGGAGGTGTTCGTTTTCCTCAGGCGGAGGTGTTCGTTGTCGATCGCATGCCGGATGGCCGTGGCTTCTGCGTCGTTGAGGTAGATCTCGTCGATCAGATCGGGATCTCCGTAGCAGCCCTCGACCAGTTCAGCGGCGACCTCGGAGAACGCTCCCTGGGCGACAGCGGCCGCGATCAGCGCGTCGCCCTGGTCCCCCGCATGCGCGGCGGCCGGAGTGCTCTCGAACTCCTGCCGCCGGTCGTTGCCCCACGCCCAAGCCATCTTGGCGAGTTCAGTCTTGGAGCGTTGGGCGAGGTGCTGGCGCTCGCAGTACGGGATCAAGGATTCGGCGACCGGCAGGTGCTGGCACCCCGGGGCGAGGCACAGCTCGGCGACCCAGTCGTCCTGTGACAGCAGGAGCTGGAAGCGGCGACCGCCGCACGCCACCACAACGGCGTTGAAACCGTCGCGGGACTCCATCGTCATCTCGGCGGACAGACCGCTCGCCGCGAGGTCACCGGTCAGCTGCAGGACCGACGTGTAGGGCACGGGGCCGTCCAGCAGCGCCGAGTCGAACATGCGCGGTGCCCATTCGGCGTCGACCTCGGGATGGTCACCTGTCCACTCGGGGGAGGTTGTGCACTCGACGAGCAGTTCCCGCAAGGAGAACACCGTCGGCGAACTGCCGGACGCGGTGGCCTGACGCAGTGCGGCGGTGTACTTGGCGCCGGTCTCGCGCTGCGCCGCACGGGCGCGCCGAGCAGCGGTGCTCTGGTTACGTGGCATCGGTCTTCTCCGACTCGACGGGCACGCCCACGCCGCCCGTCGACGAAGAGATGCAACGTCAGGGCGTCGCGGGCCCCGTAGGACCTTGGCCGATCGCGGGCCGACGACGTGGGCGTCGACCTGCGGCGGGCGGCGGTGCGCGTCCAGCCGAAGGCACCGTAGCGCAAGTGCAAGCCCAGGGCGGATAGGCCCGCGACTCTCGCTCGATGTTCGGCTACATCCAGCGCGAGACCGCGGCGGCCAGGTTGGTCCCATTGCCCGCGAAGGTGATCTTCTTGCTCTCGCGGTACCACCTGATGCGCACACTCAGACAGAGCCTCCGCCAGATCCAGTACCGCAGCAATCATCGATGGCTACCTCGCCGGAACCGGCCTCACCTTGACGACACCACGCCAACAAAGTCAGTAATGCCAGACCCGCTGCGCAGATCCTCACGGCCTACACACCCGGCGGGACACCAACCTGTCACGACACGGCGTAACCCGCACCGTCAAAGATCTCTAGCAATGCCTGGATGCTTGCGGTAGGGGCGTCGATGGGCAGCAACGGCTCACGGAATCGGGGACGGCTCTCGGCGGGCCCCAGTGTCATCGGCGTCCGCGGTAGCGGCGAGACGCTGCTGGAGCCGCACATGGCGGAACTCGTAGTGCGCGCCCGACTGCCGCAGCACTCCGCGGCGGTGGGCTTCAGCTAGGAACTGCATGAGCCGCCACGGCGCCCGCCCGGTCACGGCCAGCCAAATCCGGGCCGCGCCCATCCGTCCCCAGGCGCTCAGCGCGAGCGTGTTGGTGCCGACCTGCACCCATACCTCGGTGTGCATCGTGCCCAGCGTGCTGCCGCGCCCCGCTGCCGAGATCAGCACAACGCAGGCCGCCCCCGAAACGAGGGCCGCGAACGCGCTGCGTCCGAAGGTGGCGGCGCGGTCGGTGCGCAGGGTGTTGCGCGGGCCGGCGGCGCGGATCGTGTCGGAGGGGGTGTTCAGGGCTTGGTAGACCCCGGAGGCGCAGCCGCCGATGGTGCCGACGAGCATGCCGAAGCCGAGGCAGGGCCACACGGCGTCGAGAAGGATGACCCAGACTGGACGGCGTACCAACCACACCTTGACGTCGTGCGGCAGGGCGACGACCAGGTTGTGGGCGTCGACGGGCTTGTCCCGCCATGTGCCGGGCTCGCCCTTCCAGACGACCACCCACCGATCGTCCTTCTTCTGGATCCACGGCTTCCCCGTGAATTCGCCGAGTTCGTCGTTGTACGAGATCCGGGCCTGGTCGTTCACGACGAACGGATTGGCGAGCGCCGTACGCCGTACCAACAGGATCTTCTCGGGTCGCGTCGAGCGGACGGAACGGCGGCCGTCGTCGGTCTCCCGAAGTCGCCATCCACGGATCACGTCGTCGTTCGATGGCCGGCCGGCCGAGTGGATCTCGTACGCAGCGAAGGCGCCGGTGACGCAGCCCACGACGGTCCCGGCGCAGACGCTGATGAGAGTGCAGGCGATGAAGCCCCGCACCAGTCCCTTCCGGAAGGCGCGCAGTACGACGGCCGGGCTTGTGTACTGCTCGGCCGCCCGTTCGCCGCGCCGCATCCCCGCGAGGAAGAACAGCAGTCCGGTGACCACGCAAGTCGCGGCCGGGAGTACCTCCGTGACACAGCCGTAGATCACAAATCCGGCCAGGACGACCACGCCGCCCAGCGCCCGCACAACCCGTGGACCGTCTGGGCTGTATGCCCACGGCAGACCCAGCGGAAGGGGGCGCCGGGGCAAGCCGCCGACGGCGAACATCATCGACAGGACGAGGCCGAAACAGCACCCGTTGAGGAACCAGGCGGGCCGCTGGGTGAATACGGCGCCGAGTCGCGAGCTGACAAGCGGCGGTACAAGCAGGCCCAGAGCCACCGCAACGACCGCAGCCGCAGCGGTCATCACCAGCGCCATGCGAGCCAACTGCCGTGGCCCCTGAGGAGTCCGGGCCGTGGCGGGCATCAGCTTGGCCATTCCGAAGCACAGGCCCACGTAGATGCCCGCGAAGTTGAGTACCGCCGACAGCGGGCTGTCCCAGTTGGCGACCACGCCACCGCCGAACACCGCCAGCGGGACCAGCAGCGTCGCGGTGGCGAGCAGCGCCAGGAATGCCGGGCCGAGCACGCGCAGCGCGGGCGGCATCGCGGCGGGCAGCTCCCACCAGGCCAGTCGCCAGACATCGGTTGTACTCGAACCGCCTGTCGCACTGGTACGGCCAGCCGCTCCGGTGCCGCCCACGTCGTCGGGGCGGTGGCTCGGAAGTTCGCGGGCGAGGCGACGGAGCCAGCGGTCGGCAGCCTCCGGACGCCAGGGGCTCGCACGGTCGGCGAAGGCCGCCGGGACGAAGGCATCCAGCAAGTGCTTCTCGATGTCCTCGGCCGTGGGGAAGCGAACCTCGTCGTTGAGTTCGGACGGGTCGCGGGAGCTATCCCCATAAACCGTGCGCGCCAGTGTCACCATCAGCGGCGACTTGAGTACGGCGGCCAAGGAGACGGAGGGCGCGTCAAGGACGGCCGTCCAGACCGTGGCAGGCTCTCCGCCCGGGGCAGTCTCGCCGTTCGAACGTGCCGTTCGCTCCAGGTAGTCCCGCACTGCAGCCCGCTCCAGCGGCCGCAGTTCCACGACCTCGGCGGCCGTCAGCACGTCAGCATCGCCGCGCACTGCGCTGTCCCAGACGGCGGTACGGCAGGTGAGCAGAACGGGCAGCCGCTCGTCGAGGTCGGCGTTCAAGAGGCGCAACGCATCCGGGTGTGCTTCTGCAGGCAGTTCGTCGAAGCCGTCGAGTACCGGCAAGATGAGACCGGCGTCCAGTAGTTCTTCGGCCAGCGTGCGCTCGCCCCGCACGGCCGCCAGCGGCCGGTACTCGGCGGCCAGCCGCTCGGCCAGCCACTCGCGCAGACCGACCGACCGGGGGTCCCAGCCCGCCAGGGCGAACAGCACCGGGACGGGGTCGCCGGGCCGCCGGGCGTCGATCGCGCCGAGGACGAACTTAACGGCGAGGACGGTCTTGCCCGCCCCCGGCTCGCCCAGCACGACCAGGCGGTGAGAAGGCAGGTCCCTGAACATCTCGACGATCCGGTCGAGCCGCTGGTCGCCGTCGCGTGGTGCGGGCAGGGGACGCCCGCGCCAGACGTTCCGGCCGTGGTCGGCGAGCGGCGGGCCGACGCGCGACCAGTGCACGCTCAGCGGCTCCGGGTCCTGCAGACGGCGCAGTCGTGCTTCGACCGCCCACTGGGCCTGCACCGCCTCGACGAGTTCGTCAGCAGCCCGTCGTCGCCGGTCGGCACTCGTCCGATTGTCCGCCGGTCCGCGCACGAGGTCGGCCACGAAGGCGCAGACTGAGACGAATGCGGAGATCGAGGAGATCCACATCGACGCCTCGTCCGCGTCGCCGCCCCTGCTGGCCAAGACGACGGCCAGCGCGACCAGGGCGGCTGCGACCACGCCCAGCCCGACGCGTCGTTGTACCCCTGCTTCGCTGAGTGGTGTCCACATGGCCTGACCCCCGTGCCCCGAACTGCCGGTCCCAGGTGAACGAGGTGCCGGGCGGCTGTGGTACTGGTGCTGGAGTAGGCGCACAGAAGCATGACGGGAGCGTGCGCGACGGCCACGCCGAACTCAGCGCCTTCTGAACAGTCCGCCAGCCCACCCGGTACTTGCGCTCCAGCGCCCGGTTCGACATGCCCTCGCGAGCGTCACGCCGCAGCGCGGCATACAACTCGACCTTCGACTGACCAGGCGGCATCGGCGGTGCTCCTTCATTGAGCACATTCACCTTGCCACCGCAACCCCGCGAGTGACACTACTTCTCACGAACAACTTCCCAGCTAACCAGCCGGTGACATCCACTCAGACGGACAACTGACAACCCACAAACACCGTCAGAGCCATCCTTGCGAAAACCATTGGTGCCCGGCTTGCTCCGCTGATGGACTGACGTCCTACCGTGAGTCTGCCGCGTGAGGGAGGTAGTGGTTGTGACAGGCTATGACGTGCTTGCCGAGGTGTACGAATGGCTCATCTCGGATGCAAAGTTGCCTCCAGCCGAGTTCGCTGCGTCGTTCGACGACGTCCTCAATCTCCTGCCGTCGAACGCTCACGTCCTCGACTGTTCGTGCGGAACCGGACAGTTGGCGGTTGGCCTCGCCGGTCGTGGCATGCAGGTTGTCGCAACTGACGCCAGCGAGGCGATGGTTCGTCGGACTGCAGAGTTGTCTGAGGAGTTCGGGGCATCCGTCCGGGCCGTACGGGCGAACTGGGAAGAGTTGCCCGACCATTTCCAGGACAACACGTTCGACATGGTGTTCTGCGTTGGCAACTCGCTTCACCATGCCGCGGGCGCGACAGGCAGGGGTGCTGCTCTGGAGTCGATGTCACGGCTTCTGCGCCCCGGCGGGCGCTTGGTACTCACATCCCGCACTTGGGAACTCGTGAGGGCCAGAGGTTCCCGGCTGGAGATCAGTGACCGACTCGTCCGCCGGAACGGTCGCGATGCCGTCGTGGTCTACCGCTGGGAGATTGCGCCGCATTGGGAGGAGGAGCACCACATCGAGATTGCGATCGCGCAAGTTGATGCGACCGGGTTGGTTCTTGTCCGCTCGGAACTGCTGTCCTGCTGGCCCTACCGGTACGAGGAACTCGAAGTCGAGCTGCACCGGGTCGGACTCCAAACGGAACTGAGCACGTTCGATCTTGAGGCCGAGAACTACATGGTGGTCGCGAGCAAGGTATAAACACCGGACTCTCAGTCCCTGGCCGGACCGCGCGGTTGCTCGCAGGACGCTTGCGCCCTCTCATCGGTGCGGGTTCAAGTGGTCAACGCAACGCCTCGGACGAGGAGTGCTCGTCGATCAGACGGCGGTAGATCCGGGGTGACGGTGTGGCGCTGTTTCCTGGTCGCGTCCAGATCAATGAGCAGGATCTCGTCGATCAGCAGCGTGAACGGATCCAGCTTCGACGGCCGCGCCGAAGCGGTTGTCGTGCGTGGCTGCGGCCAAGCCGAGGTCAGGGCCTTGTTGACCGTGCTCCAGGTGACGCCGTACTTGCACTGCAACGCCCGGTTCGACATGCCATCGCGGGAGTCGCGCCGCAGCGCGGCGTACAACTCGACCTTCGACTGGCCAGGCGGCATCGGGGGTGCTCCTTTACTGAGCACATCCAGCTTGACACCGCAACCCCGATGGTGACGTCAGAATTCGCGAACATCTTTCTGGGCCATCACCTGGTGCCGTCAGCTTTCACGAACAACTGACGTCACCAACTACCGACAGAACCACAGCGGCCTTTTCGCGGGCGGCGCGCACCATCTCGTCCAGCCCGTTGGCGACCTGCCGCCTTCTCCGAGGACTGGCCGATCCGCACCATCGTGTCCTTCAGCGTCGCTCCGGCCTGCGTCGACAGGGTGTGCCCTGTGTGGTGAAGGTCGTAGAGCCTGACCGACTTCGGCAGGCCGACCATCAGCCGGGGTCGTAAGACGCATGTCGAAGCGCTCGTTTGACGAGGGGGCACGACGACGGCGAGGCGGCCCCGGCGTCACGCGCCCGCGACCCTGCGCGCTGGCGGAATTCGGACCTCGCTCCTCTGTACCCGGCCATTCACAGACGAGACATACCGAGGCTGCGCACCACCTCCGCGAAGGCGCGAATGAGGTCGTTCTCGGTCTCGCTGCGCCACACCAGGGCGTACGGCAGGGCCGGCATGTCGGGGAGCGGCAGCCACCGGATGTGGGACATGGCCCAGTACTTGGTGACGTGGGCAGGGAACGTGTGGACGATCTCGCCGGTGCCGACGAGATTGATCAGCTCGTCGGGGGTGGTGACGGTGTCGACGCGTTCGATGGATCTGCCTTGGGGGGTCTGGAAGGGCAGGTACGCGTCCTCCCAGTAGTCCAGCATCTGGGGGGCCGTGGCATGCGGGAAGTCGGCGACCACCTCCAGCGATACGGAGGATCGTTCCGCCAACTCGTGGTCACTGGAGACGGCGAGCACGCGCGGGTCGCGGAACATGATCGGGCCCACGGTGAGGTCGGGTTCCTCCACGGGCAGCCAGGCAACCAGGACGTCCATCTCCCCGGCGCGGAGCCGGCCGAACGGATCGACGTAGGAGGCTTGGCGCACCTGAAGCTTCCATTGGGGGTGGCGAGCCCGGAAGACTCGCCAATGGGGGTGCAGATCAGGCAGGTTGAAGGGCATCATGCCGATGCGTAGCGTGGCGGTGACGCCCTGAGCTGCGAGCCGGGCCCGTTCCAAGCTCGCCAGCAGACCCGCGTACACCGGCTTCAGATCGTCTCGCAGGAGTTGGCCCAGCGGTGTCAATCGGATGTCACGACGGCTGGAGCGGTCGAACAGCTCGCCGCCGAGGCGGCGTTCCTGCTGCTTGATCGCCTGACTCACACGCGCCTGACTCACGTGCAGCCGCGCGGCGGTACGCCCGAAGTGCAGCTCCTCTGTGAGCGTCAGAAAGATCTCGATGTCCCGTACTTCCACGATGCCCCGCCCCCGCGTCCTCACGTTCCCCGACATAACCCTCCGGTTATCGGGGCCATTCCAGATCCGGCGTTGATCACGTCCACCGCCCCGAGGGAGCCTTGAAGCCACCGGAGAGCGACGTCGAACCACGCCTGCTCACAGGAGATTTCACCATGCAGACACGTATGAAGGACCTGGCTGTCGTGATCCCGGCCGGCAAGGCACCCTGCTTCACCGACGCCGAGCGGGCGGCGATGCGTCTGGCGGAAGCGGTCACCCGCCCCGCGGGCACCACCTGGGGGCTGAGCTGGCCGACGGGACACGGACGCGGTCACGAGCAAGGAACGAGAACACGATGAACGACCGGCTCGACATGACCGTGATGTACGCGATGCACCACGCGCTTCGGCGCGACCTCCAGCACGTCGCCCGCATCACCTCGCGCGCCGATCGCCACCCGGGCGAGGCCCTGCGTGCCGCCGCGGGCTGGGACCTTCTCAAGGTGGCTCTGCACGTCCACCACCGCGCTGAAGACGACGCCCTGTGGCCGGCCCTGCGCGGCAACCTCACCGGGAGGCCCGACGACCTCGCCCTCCTGGAGGCGATGGAGGCCGAGCACGCGGCCCTCGATCCGCTTGTCGAAGCGCTCGACAAGGCCCTGGCGGATCCGGGAACGACGCCTAACCTTGTCGGCGACCTCGCGGACTCCCTCGTCACGGGCCTGACCGGGCACCTCGCCCACGAGGAGGAGGCCGCGCTTCCGCTCGTCCAAGAGGTCGTCACGCCGGAGCAGTGGGCCCACTTCGGCCAGGTCCACGTCCAGCGGATCGGCCCCGACGCGCCCCGGCTCCTGCCCTGGCTCCTGGACGACGCCGACGAGAGGACGATCACGAAGCTGCTGGCACCCCTGCCCGGGCCGGCACGCCATGCCTACGAGCACCAGTGGCGGCCGGCCTACACGGCGCTCGACCCGTGGGCCGGAACCCCTGAGGCCTGACCCGGCCCGGTGGAATATCAGCACCGCCCAGGCGGCGGACGCGAACTCGGCGCTTTCTGTCCCTTCCAGCGCTGACTCGCGGATGTTCTCCCGCTCGGTCTCCCTTTGTCTCCGCCATCGCGGCGAGGAACGCGGACAGCAGCTTCCCGTGGCCGGTGGGGTCGTAGATACCGGAAAGAGACCGGCCGCGCCACGCCGGGGCGGGTCTTGAAGATCGAACACTGCACGCAAGGAGATTCATCATGAGACAAAGCAACAGCGGCTTCTCCGAAGCAGGGCTGCGCAGGATGCGCGACGTGCTGGCGCGGTATGTCGAGTCCGGGAAGATTCCGGGGCTGGTCGCGCTGGTCAGCCGGGGCGAGGAGACGCACGCCGAAGTGCTCGGGACGATGCGCCACGACGGCGGCCCGCCGATGCGCCGGGACACGATCTTCCGGATGGCCTCGACGTCCAAGCCGGTCGGGATGTCGGCGGCGATGATCCTTCTCGACGAGTGCAGGCTGCGGCTGGACGACCTGGTGGATCCGTGGCTGCCCGAACTCGCCGACCGTCAGGTGCTGAAGCGGATCGACGGCCCGCTGGACGACACCGTGCCAGCGCGGCGGCCCATCACCGTACGGGACGTGCTGACCTCCACGTTCGGGCTCGGCATGGATATGACGTCGCTGGGAACTCCGATCATGAACGCGGTCTTCGAGCAGGGGCTCACGCCCAATCTGCCGACGCCGATGCCCGAGCCGGACGAGTGGATGCGCCGCCTCGGCGCGCTGCCGCTGATGCACCAGCCCGGAGAGCGCTGGCAGTACCACATCGCCAGCGATCTCCTCGGCGTGCTCGTCGCCAGGGTCACCGGCCAGTCGTACGAGACGTTCCTGCGCGAACGCATCTTCGACCCCCTGGGCATGAAGGACACCGGTTTCCACGTGCCCGCCGACAAGATCGACCGGCTGCCGCCCCTCTACGCCCCCGACCCGCAGAGCGGAGAGTTCCACGTGTGGGACGAGGCCAAGGGCGGCCGCCACAGCCAGCCTCCGGCGTTCCAGGGCGGCGGCGGCGGACTGAACTCCACCGCCGACGACTACCACGCCTACTTCCGAATGCTGCTCAATGGCGGGATGCACGGGACCGAGCGGATCCTGTCCCGGGCCGCCGTCAACCTGATGACCACCAACCGCCTCGCGCCCGAGCAGCAAGCCGCCCGACACGCCATGGCCGTCAACAACGTCCATGTGTCCTTCGGCCAAGGGCAGCACGGCGGCTGGGGCTTCGGGATGGCGGTGCGCACCTACCGCGGCGACTACGCGCCCGTCGGCCAGTTCGGCTGGGACGGCGGAAGCGGCACCTCGACCTACGCCGACCCGGAAAACCAGATCACCGGAATCCTGCTCACCCAGGTCGGGACGTCCGTCCCGGACCCGGCGCGGCTCTTCCACGATTTCTGGACCACGGTCTACCAGGCGATCGACGACTGACACCGAGCCGGCGTCCCGGTCCCGGTAGGCCCGAGGGGGAGACATCCCTCGGGCGACCCCGACCTGAGTAGTTGTTGTCTTTCCGATCTTGAGAGATGCGCGTCGAACGGGAGTCCCGATTGGGTGATCGTGGGGCGCTTGGCGCATACGGACAGGGCCTCCTGAACAGCTCGTTCGTGTCGAATCACCGAGCAGCAGGAGGCCCTGATGCAGCAGTCTTCCGTGCCGACGGCCGGGCAGTCCAGCTCGGTCACCTGGGAGTGTGACTGCCTGGCTCACCGGTTCGGAAACGCCGCCGACAACGGGTTGCGGCAGCTGACGGGACGACGGGAGGGCACTCGGTAGTCATTCGTTCATCAGTGGAGAGCCTCCCCCACGGCGCGGGAGCCAGCCTTAGTTCAGAGAAGTGACCAAACCAAAGCTGATCGCGCCGCTCCAGATGTTCCGGGGCATGACAGACCTCCGCGGCTACCCCGAGCAACACCAGGCTATGAGGGCAATGGCAGCCACGCATGTGCTCCCCGGGCCCTGGGGGAGGCGCCCCGGGGCCCGGCCAACCTCAGCGCGATTCACAAAAACACAATTGGGTTGCCGGTCGCATCCCTCACGAGTGACCCGGCGGGCTGCTCGTGTCCCGTCCCTCGCCATCTTGTCGCTGTCCCAGGTGAAGTTGTTCAGTTCGCTCTTCCTGCCGTGGCATGTTGCCGCTCGCTGTGTACACCAGGGCTCGGCGTCTGGCCCCGGAGTCTCGGTGAACAGGGTCATGTTCTGCGGCTCCGGCGAACACCTCACCCGCGCCGAACTCGACGGCTTCACCGACGCCACAGTGCGCGTCTTCGTCGCCGCCTACCTGACGGCACCAGGGGATTGACATCACCGGCGCGTCAATCAAGTTGATCTTGGTGTTGGTCCTGGCTCGCTGAGTGATGCAAAGCTGAAGCCCCCTACCTCCAAGTCCCGTGACATGTAGCGAGAGGCTGTCTCTATGGACACCTTCAAGACGAAGAACGGTTCGGTCCGAGGGTTTCGGGCCTCCGCCGACGTCGTCGCCGTCCTCGGAATCCCCTATGCCGCCCCGCCGTTCGGCGCCAACCGGTTCCGGGAGCCTCTTCCGGCGTCGACGTGGACCGGAGTGCGGGAGGGTACGGGATTCGGTCCGATCTCCCCGCAGTCGGCGCGGCTGCCCGGGGCACCCGTATGGTCTCCCGGCGATGAGGACATCCTCACCGTCAACCTGTGGACGCCGTCCCCGGATGGTGGCCGCCTGCCGGTCCTCGTCTGGATCCACGGCGGTTCCTACACCTTCGGCTCCTCGGCCCAGCCCGACTTCGACGGCACCGTGCTTGCCCGCGCTGGGCTGGTCGTGGTCACTCTCAACTACCGAATCGGTTTCGAGGGCTTCGGCCATGTCCCGACAGACGGGGAAATCGCCTCCCCGGACAACCGGGGCCTGCTCGACCAGGTCGCCGCCCTGCGCTGGGTACGTGAGAACATCGCCGCCTTCGGCGGCGATCCCGACAACGTCACCATCGCCGGCCAGTCCTCCGGGGCCGCTTCGGTCGCCTGCCTCATGGTGATGGACCGCGCCCGTGGCCTGTTCCACCGTGCCATCGCCCACAGCCCCGCCAGCCCCTGCTACACGCACGACATCGCCGCCGCGACCACGCGCGAGGTCGCCGCCGCGGCGGGCTGTCCAGCCACGTCCGAGGGCCTGGCCTCCGCGACTCCGCAGGCCCTGGTCGTCGCCGCCGACCAGGTGGTCGACCACTACCGGCGTGACCCCGCCTCCGGATCCCGCCACTACGACCCCTCGCTCTACGCTCCCGTCCTCGACGGCGATGTCCTGCCCACCGACCCCCTCACGGGCATGGCGGCCGGTGCGACCCGGGACGTGGACCTGCTGGTCTGCCACACCACGGAGGAGTACTGGCTGCTCGACGCCGTCGGCAGTAGCGCAAAGGTCACCACCGACGAGCAGCTTGCCCGCTTCGCCGAGGACTTCGGCCTCCCCGACGGCCTGGTGGCCGGCTACCGCGCCGCGATGCCCCAGGCCACGGTGCTCGACGTCTACCTCGCCATCTACAGCGATCTGCTGTTCGGTGAGTACGGCAACCGACTCGCCGAACTCCACGCCCAGGCTGGCGGCCGGGCGTTCCTGTCCCGCTTCGACCGGCGGCGCACCGGCCCGCACGGAGTCGTGCGCGCCTGGCACTGTGCGGACGTTCCTTTCGCCTTCGGCAACCTGGACGACGAGCGCCTGGCATTTCTCATCGGCGGCGCACCCACCACTGCGGACCAGGGACTGGCACGCCGTATGGTGCGCGCCTGGGCCGACTTCGCCGCCACCGGAAGCCCGGGGTGGCCACCGGTCTGCGGCTCCACCACCGAGGTCAAGATGTGGAGTACCGACAACCACGCCGACGCCGACGACATGCCCGCCGCCGCTGTCCGAGCTCTTTGGGCTGAGGCTGAATTTCCAGTCGTGTGTCCGTGAACTGGGGTACCGATTCTGGGGCCGTCCCGGGCTGTCCGGTCAAAACTCCCATGCCAGCTCTCGCTCATCGATGACGACTCGTTCGTAGCAGCCCACAAGTCCGCCGGTCTCGATTGCCGTGGCCGTCATGTCGAGCAGCTCTGGCAAAGAGGTCCACATCGGGTGCGTTTTGAAGTGGCAGCCATCCTCGTGGTCAGCAGTCCGATCCGTTCCCCGCTGCATCGCGATCGCTCGCTGTCGGGTCCGCCGCAGCCTCCGCCACCGCCGTGACCTGCACCGGCCCGAGCAGAACACCGCCTCCGCCGCCATCGACACTGGCAGCGGATCACTGCACTCCCGGCAGTACCGCCGAGCCGTCCCGCCATCCGCCACGAACCAGATCATCCAGCCGTACGCACCTCACGACCAGAGTTCAAAACACTCACTCAGGTATCGCTGTCCGAGGTTCTGTCGGGTTTCGTGTGGAGGACCTCGCGGGCCTGGTCGGCGGCGCGGGCGATGTTCTCGGAGATGAAGTCGACGAAGCGGGCGATGTTCTCCAGGCGGGCGGCGGCCGGGGTGTTGGGGCCGAGGATGCCGACGCCCTGCCGGGCGACCTCGCCGAGGTGGGCGGTGGATCGGGCGCTGGCCATCGTGGATTGGTACATGACGTCGTCGTCGACGACGTAGCGTTCGCGGCGGCGTTCGTCGCGTTCCCGGCGGATGAGGCCCTGGCTTTCGAGGAACGTGACCGCTTTGGAGACGGATGCCGGGCTGATCTGGAGGCGCCCGGCGAGTTCGGAGGCGGTGAGGCTGCCGGCGTCGGTGGTGTAGAGGCTGGCCAGGACCCGGGCCGTCATCTTGGGCAGGCCCGATTGCATGAAGACGGTGGTGAACGTCTCCTCGTACTCGCGTACGGCTTCGGCATCGCGCCCATGGGCCTGTGGGGGCGTGTTGGGGTCGCGGGGTGCGGCCTTTCTGCGGCGGTGGGCGCGGTGTTCGGTGGCGCGGTGGGCGAGGTCGGCGCGGTAGGCGGTGGGGCCGCCGTTGCGCATGACCTCGCGTGTGATGGTCGAGGTCGGGCGGTCGAGGCGTCTGGCGATCTCCGCGTAGGGGAGGCTGTCGGCCAATCCCAGCGCGATCTGCTGGCGTTCCTGCTGGGTGAGTCTGCCTCCCGGCATCGAGGTCTCCTTCGTGGTCTGTGGTGTCTGCAGGATAGCGTTCATCCTCGATCCATTGCAACGAACGAGGCGAGGCTTGTTGCGTTGAATATCCAAGCCATTGCAACGAAATTGCTGCATCTACCTGCTATAACGCCGAACATACGCAACGAATCGATTGCCATACCCAGAAATGCAACGTAGCTTTTCCGTCATCGGAAACAACGAGCCGAAGGAAAGCATGATGCAGAAGTTCGACACCCCCACCCCGATGACCGCTGTCCTCGACATACCCGTCGGCCACATCCGCTGCATCGCCGCCGACCGAGCCGACACCACAGTCGAGGTCCTCCCCGCGAACGCCTCCAAGAGCCGCGACGTGAAGGCTGCGGAGCAGACCGAGGTCGTATACGGCGACGGCGTCCTGCGGATCAAGGCCCCGGAGGCCAAGAACCAGATCCTCGGCCCTTCCGGATCCATCGAGGTGACGGTCCAACTGCCCGCCGGCTCCCGCGTCGAGGTGAAGGCGGCCCTCGCCGAGTTCCGGGGCGTCGGACAGCTCGGCGACGTCTCCTTCGAGAGCGCGCAGGGCGCGGTCAAGCTCGACGAGGCCGCAAGCGCCCACCTGACCCTGCAGTCCGGCGACCTCTCGGTCGGCCGCCTGGGCGGCCCCGCACAGATCAGCACCCAAAAAGGCGACCTCCGCGTCACCGAGGCCGTGCACGGCACGGTCACACTGCGCACCGAGCACGGCGAGATCTCGGTCGGTGCCGCCCGCGGGGTCTCCGCCTCCCTGGACGCCAGCGCCTCCTACGGCCGGATCCACAACGCGCTCAAGAACACCGACGGCGCCGACGCCGTCCTGAACATCCATGCGACCACCGCCTACGGCGACATCAGCGCCCGCAGCCTCTAACAGGGGCACCCCGCGGCGACCCCGTCCGTGCAGTTGAATCCCACAACAGTTCTCAAGGAGCACACCACCATGTCCAACACTCTTACCGACCAGGACCGCCCGGAGCTGCAGAAGGCCATCGAGGAGATGGTCGAGTCCGGGTTCACCGGGGTGACGATGCGCGTGCACGACGAGCGGGGCGAGTGGGTCGGCAGCGCCGGAGTGCGCAAGCTGGGCGAGACCGCGAAGCCGCCGACGAACGGGCACGTCCGGATAGGCAGCAACACCAAGACCTTCACCGCGACCGTGGTGCTGCAACTGGTGGACGAGGGCACGATAGGGCTGGACGCCCCGGTGGCCGACTACCTGCCCGAGTTCGGGCTGGACACGAAGATCACGGTGCGGATGCTGCTGCAGCACACCAGCGGCGTGTTCAACTTCACCGGTGAGTACTACGACGACGGGACGTTCGCGCCGGGGATCCCCGCCACGACCGCGGGCCAGGAGTGGGTGGACAACCGGTTCAAGACCTACCGGCCGGAAGAGCTGGTACGGCTGGCGTTGTCCAAGCCGGCGCGGTTCGAGCCGGGGACGGACTGGAGTTACTCCAACACCAACTACGTGCTGGCCAGGCTGCTGATCGAGAAGGTCACCGGCCGCTCACTGGCCGAGGAGATGCAGCGGCTGATCCTGGACCCGCTCGGGCTGTCGGGCACGGTGGCGCCGTACACCCAGCAGGACGTCCCGGAGCCGCACGCCCACGCCTACTACCGGTACGAGGACGCCGGCCGGCAGAAGACGGTCGACGTCACCCGCCAGAACCCCTCCTGGATCTCGACCGGCGGAGACATGATCTCGACCACCCAGGACCTCCACACGTTCATCTCCGCGCTGACGGGCGGCAAGCTCCTGCCGGCCCCGCTGCTGACCGAGATGTGCACGCCGCATCCCAAGGTCGGCTACGGCCTAGGGGTGTTCGTGCAGGACGCGGGCGACAACGGCGGCACCGTCATCACCCACAACGGCGGCATGGCGGGCCACGCGGCGCTGATGTACAGCACGCCCGACGGCAGCAAGACCCTGACCGCCGCGCTGAACTATGTCGACGACGCCGCACTGTCCATGGCAGAGGCGTTCCAGAAGGCGACGCAAAAACTCGTCAAGGAGGTGTTCGGCGGCGGGCACGCCGGGTCGGCTGACGCGACCGAGCCGGCTCGGTAGACAGACTCGAGCGGCGTGAACCCGCACGGGTCAAGTCAACTCGCTCACCCTGGCCGACGCCCGTCGGCATGGACGACCAGATCCACCCGGACCACACGCTGCGGCAGGTCGACGTCGAAGTACCACCGCGACCCAGAAGTAGCCGCCATGAGCGCGCGGGCCGCCCCCGCAGCTCCAGGGCAGCCTCGAGCGCCACCGCAGCCACACATTTCCTGAGGGCGGGAGCTGGCCGGAGGCGGTGCTGCTAGTGGTCTCTGAGCTGTTCGCCAACGGGGTGCAGCATGCCGGCGGGTGACCGGATCTGCGTTGAGGAACCTGCCGAATGGCCGGGCTTCCGGCAGCCGACAGTCGACCACCATCTGAAGTTCATGGCTGAGGCGGGGATTCTGGAGCGTGACCAGCGGGGGACTTCAGTTCGGTACTCGGTGAGCCGGGCGGGGCTGCGGAGGGTGCGGAAGATTGTTTGCTGAGGGCAGGCTCTCGGCTGCTGGGAGACCCTTCACCCAGGGGCAGGCTGGCTGTCTTCGGCTTCCTCACGGAGCAGGCCAGGGCTGCGAGCAGAGTCACACTGCCCGCGAGCGCGAAGCACACCTCGAGCGGCAGCCGTGCCGCCAGCAGACCCGCCACCGCCGTGCCGCCCGAGATCCCTGCGTTCACCGCCGTGTTGACCCAGGCGCCCGCCTGGGTGCGGCGCTCTGGCGGTGCCACCTCGTCGGCCAGCAGGTATGCCGTGGTGAGCGCCGGAGCCACAAAGAATCCTGCACACGCCACCGCCACGGTCAGCGCCCCCACGCCCGGCGCGAGCCCCGCGGCGGCCAGGGCGAGACCGAGTCCGACAGCCAGCAGCGGCAGTCGTACCCGGGCCCCGATGTGCCAGTTGACGGCACCGTTCAAGAGCCCACCGACCGCGCTGCCCGCCGAGAGGGCCGCGAGCACCCAGGCGACCACGTCGTCACCATGATGCCGCTCCGTCGCGAACGCGAGGACCAGCAGATCCATGGCACCCAGGGACAGCCCGACCCCGGCCGCCACCACGACCGGCGTCAGCAGCGCCCGCGCCCCCTGCAGCCGCGCCTCGGAGGGCGCCGCCGCCTTGGCAACGGCAGTCGGCCGTACGTCCCGCACGGCTGGTGACATGACGAATGCGAACGTCCCGACCCCCACGAGCAGCGCGCTCACTATGACCCCGGCCGCCGGGGGCGCGATCTGCACCAGCGCGCCGACCAGCAGCGGACCGGAGATGAGGAGCATCTCCTCCGCGACGCCGTCCAGGCTGTACGCGCGCTGCAGCAGCGGCTGTTCCTCGGTGAGTTCACGCCAGATGGCCCGCATCGAGGGGCCGAGCGGAGGCGTCGCAGCGCCTGCGGCTGCGGCGATGGCGCCCAGCAGAAAGGCGGGGGCGCCGGGCCGCCAGGAGGCCACCGCGAGGGCGCACAGGAGACCCGCATAGAGCAGGGCCATCGGAAGGAGCGCGAGGCGCGGGCCGTGGCGGTCGACGAGGGCCGCCCGTACCGGGGACAGGAAGACACTGGTGGCGCCGAACAGCGCCATGATCGTGCCTGCGGCGGCATACGAGCCGGTGGCCCGGGTCACCGCCAGCATCACGGAGAGGGTGAGCATCCCGTACGAGAGTCGCCCGAGCAGGGTGGCACCGAAGGTGCGTCGGGCGTACGGAAGGCGCAGTACGGCGGCGTACGAGGGCCGCCCTTGAGCAGGCGCAGACATGGGAAAGTTCCTCGGTCGAGGCGGAAGGAGGGGCGCCGAGTGCGGCGAGGTGGTCCCGGAGACGGGCGATAGCAGGGACCCGCGCCTGCTGTGTCCGGAGCGGACCCTTGGCTTCGTATGTGAAAACGGACACCGTCTGTACCCGAGTTTGGACACCACTAGTCGATCGCAGAGCCCGGAAAGGTCGGTGAGAAGTAACACCGCTGCGAAGTGGACAGAGTCGACCTATTCGGAGGGTTCGGCGATCAGCGCCGTACCGATCTTGCGGAAGCCGAGTCGGGCGTAGACCCGCGCGACATCGTCATCACCTGCAGACAGGAAGACGGTTGCCGCGCGCTGCGATCGGGCGTCGGCCACCAGTGCCGCGGTGACCGCGAGTGCGAGACCGCGACGGCGAACTGCGGGGAGCGTTCCAACGCCGACGATCTCGCTGACTCCTGCGAGCGGTTGGTGCTGGCCCGCGGACAGCGCTGATCCGTGCTCGACAGCTGCGGCGACCACCGTCAGACCCGCCCGGATGCGCACGATCGCGTGGTCCACCGATCCGTCGGCGACGCGGGCGTCGATCGCTTCCGCCAGTTGCGGTGTTCCCGCGAAACCGACGTGGGTTCCCGGCTCGGCGAAGGCGAGGTGAGGAACGGCCAGGGCGCCGGGCAGTATCGGATCGTCCGCGCCTACGATCCGCACCTCTATGCTGCCTGACAATCCCTCCAGGGGGGCTGCGGGAGTAACGGTATCGAGCACCATCAGCGGATGTTCGTGGACCACGAGTCCGGACTTCTCGACTGCCGCCCGCAGCTGGGGTGTGGTTTCGGCGACCCATTCGAAACTCTCTGGGATCCCCAGCTCCCGCTGGCGGGCACGGACCTTCTGCACGTCGGAGGCGTCCAGCGGTCCGGACCATCCCCGTGCGGGACGTGCGTAGAACGGCCAGCCCTCGCCCTCCCGCACGAACAGGGTGAGCGGCCCGTGGTCCTCGACGCGGGCGCCGTGGCGCGGGACCGCGTCGTAGTACTCCTCGAGCCGGTCCAGCAGTGCCCGCTCAGGGTGATCGTCAAAATCGGCAGAAGTCACGCCGGGCATCCAAACAACAGGGCACCGGCGACGCCACTTCATTTCGACCCGTCCGCAGGGTTGCTCGGCCGGAAACCGCTCCCCAGATCGTTAGCCGACAGCGTCCTGAGCGGCGGCCCTGGCTTGGGTGAGGGCGAGGCGGTAGGAGTCGGTGCCGGTCTGAATGAGGTTGCCGCCGAAGGTGAGCCGGTCGACGATCGCGGCGCAAAGGCGCTGGCCCGGCCAGAAGTACCCGTCCGCGTCAAGCTGTGGCACCGCATCCTCCTGGCCTACGCCGTCACCTCGGTCGCTTCCATGATCACGTTCTTCTTCCTGGGTGACGTCAGCGACGGAGAACACCATGTCGACTTCGACGTGTACTACGCAGAGACGCCGTACATCACCCAGTTCCTGCTCATCTACGGGGTTCTGTTCGTTGTCGGAATGACCGGCCCCACCCGGATGTGCTGCCGATATGCCACGGCCGTCGACCGCCCGTGGCTCCGCAGAGGACTGCGGACCGTCGCCGTCGGCGCTCTCGTCGGCCAGGGCTATGCCATGCCGAAGGTCATATCCCTGATATGGGACCTGCTTGGCACCTCTCCGCTCCACTTCATCAGCGTGAACGTGGCACCGATGTGCGCAAGCATCTCCGCCTGGCTGTTCGCGGTCGGCTTCACCATGCCGGCCTGGGGCGTCGGGGTGGACACCGCCCGTGAGCGGATCAGCCAGTACCGCGCCTACCGGCGGCTCTCCCTCCTCTGAGAGGTCCTGACCCACGCTTTCCCTGAGGTGGTGCTCTTCCCGGACCTCTACCCGGACAATCCACGGCGCGCAGCCCGCCACGACGAACTGTCATTCCTGGTCAGTCGTCAAATCATCGAAATCCGCGACGCACAATTAGCGCTCCGCCCCTACGTCGACCCAGCGGTGGCCCAGCACGCGCGCAAACTGATCGCGCGCAGCAACGTTCCTGCTGACCAGGTTGAGGCCTTCGTTGAAGCAACTCAGGTAAAAGCAGCTCTTCAAGCCATGGAGGAGGGCAACGCCCAGCAGCACACCACAACCGTCCCGCACCACCCGGCGGCCGGCGACATGGGCATCGAGCGTGACTGGCTGATCCGCGTAGCCACCGCCTTCCGAAGCTCCGACTTCATCAAGGACGCCATCGCCCAGGCGGAGACCCTCGGAGCTGTACGCGCATGACCCACGCCACCCCGCCCAGCCTCTTCAGCGACGTCCTCATAACGGACCCTCACCAGGCCTATGACCAGCTGCGGAAGATCGGCCCGGTGCATCAGACGACCACACCAGACGGCGTCAGCGTATGGCTGGTCACCCGTTACCAGGACGTCCGTAAAGCGCTAGCGGACCCGAGACTGTCCTTGGACAAAGGCAATGCCCACAGCACTGGCCTCCACCAATCGTCGATGCCCCCGGAGCTGGATGCCCACCTGCTGAACATGGATCCGCCCGACCTCACGCGACTGCGCCGTCTGGTCTCAAAGGCCTTCACGCCCCGCCGGATCGAAGAATTGAAGCCTCGAATCCAGGCCCAGACCGATGAGCTGCTGGACGCCTTCACCGACCCGCCCGTAGACCTCATGAGGGCCTTGGCTAACCCGTTGCCCATGGCCGTCATCTGCGAACTGCTCGGCGTGCCCCTCGATGCCCGTCGCGACTTCCGGGCCTGGACCAACACGCTGCTCGCACCCGCCCCAGACGCGGCCAGGGAATCGCGACGGGCAATGCGGGAGATGCACCAGTTCCTCGTCGAGATCATCGCTGCCAAGCGCACCCATCCGACCGACGACCTCCTCTCCGCCATGATCGAAGCCCGCGATACACACGACAGCCTCACCGAGCCCGAGCTCCTGGCCATGGCATTCCTGATCCTTTTCGCCGGATATGACAACACGGTCAACCTCATCGGGAACGGCCTCCTGGCGCTGCTGCTGCACCCCCAGCACGCACATGCGGTCCGCGACAGGAACACCCTGGTCCGCGATGTTCTGGAGGAAACACTCCGCTGGAACGCGCCCTTCATGCTGGGAGTTCGCCGGTTCGCGCTCAAGGACATCACTATCGGCGGCGTCCGGATACCAGTCGGCGGACGCGTCTGGGTCTCGCTGATCTCGGCCAACCGCGACGGGACACACTTCGCGTCGCCCGCCAGCTTCGATCCTCATCGCGCCCCGGCGCACCTCGGCTTCGGGCACGGCATCCACTACTGCCTCGGCGCCCCGCTCGCGCGACTCCAAGGGGATGTAGCCATCACCAGCCTTTTCCATCGGTTTGGCAGGCTGAAGCTGGCTGTGCCCGTCACCGAGCTGAAGTGGGTCCCCTCGTTTCACAAGCGAGGGCTGCAGGAACTGACGGTGGCTTGGTGAACAAAGCCAGGTCGAGCATGCAGACGACCGTTGCGGTCTTCGATCGCCGCCGCGCAGGACGGGGCCGTCCACGGTGCCTGCTCGACAGGCCAGGAGAGCCGGGCTGGTCTGCCTGGTCTCCCGATGGTGCCACCGAGGTTCCATGCGTAGGACTTGAGCCGGCCGCCATCTGCCCTGCGCGTTCCTGCAAGTTTCCGATGAGTAGAGTAAACGGCTGATTGAAGATCGTAAGAGAAGGGAGCATGGGGTGCGTCGGTTACTTGGCGTAGCAATTGTCCTTGCGACGATGGGTCTCGCGTTCTGGCTGGTTCTGGGGCCTCCATCCGATTGGGAGGGGGTTGCGAGGTTCATACGCTTCGGTGTCTTGCTGAGTTGCTGCGTAGCGATTGGCCTTGCCGTGCAACTGATCTACCCCGACAAACCCACGGACGAGACGACCGAAGCCGCCGGATAATCAGTACTGCTCACTCACGGGTCGTGGGTTGGTAGATGCGTGCCAGACGCCGCCCTTTTTGAGGGCTGGCCGAGCGGGTGCGGCGCGGACCGACTATCCCGGCCCCCGTCGACGCACCTGCCGATTTCGCCGCGCTCGGCCGGCAGCCGTCGAAGATCCGATTGATGAAGCGCTTTCCACGTGAGTAGCACCGAGTGCGGGGCAGCTCACGGGACGGAGAGCGCTGCTCGCATGTATGTAGCACCGACTCGACGTCGTCCGGGCGCTACGCCACAGCCCTTGTCCTCGGCGTGGCTCGTCGCTTCCCCTTGGCCCGGCGTCGAGCGGGACGTGTCGTGTCCCTACTGCGTGGTCTGGGTCGAGTCCTTATGCTCCGCCTTTGCGGCGGCGCGGCGCGGCCGAGCGGGACGGCATCGAGCGCATGTGGTCGCGCACCGGCGCCAGCAGGCCGGCGAGAGCTTCGACGTCGTCGCGCGAAAGCGGCTTGAACAGCAGGCGGCTGACCACCTCGATGTGGCCCGGCAGCACCTTCGCGAGCAGCTCACGCCCGGCGTCGGTGAGGGTGACGGTGATGCTCCGTTCGTCGTCCGGCGAGGGAGCGCGGACGACCAGGCCCTCCTTCTGGAGCAGATCCACCTGGTAGGTCAGGCCGCTGCGGCTGTAGACGACGCCGTCGGCCAGGTCGGTCATGCGGTGACTGCCCGTCGGAGAGTCTCCGAGGCGGGCCAGCAGCTGGAACTGCACATAGCTGAGATCGCCGGCCTCGCGCAGCTGCTGCTCGACGGCATGCCGGAGCAGGCTGGTCACCTCGATGAGGTCGAAGTAGGCGCCGAGCTGCACGGGGTCGAGCGACGGCGGTGAATCAGGCATGACCGAAGTCTACTGCTTCGAATTCGAAGAGTGTGGCGTGGTGCCGTTCCGACCACCGCAGACGGAGCTGGAAGTGAACTCCTCCTCGAACTCCGGTGCCATCCCGGGCCGGTGGGTCGGGCGGACGCGAGGATCTCCCGGCCCGGTGTCGTGACCTCGTGAGCGCACGGTGTGGGCAGTGTTGGGCCCGACTGAGCACCGCAGAACATGGAGATCGGGCAGTGGCGCGGCGCAGGGTTACGAGTCGAAGGACGGCGCCGCCGCCCACGTATCCCGAGGACCCGCCATGAGCATTCCCTACCTTGCGCAACGTCGTCCTCGGCCCTCCCGGTGACGGCACGACAGCCCGGCCGCAGCGCAGAAGCCATGAACACGATGCCGGGATGAGCACCGCCGCGTGGAGCCCGGTGTCTCTGGCCGTCCTGTGCGCCGGCGTCGGCTACGGGCGCCCGACCCGCCTGCTCGCGGACCTGGCCGCGGAGGCCGTGTGCCGGTCACTGGCAGCCGGGGGTGCGCGCGCCGAGGTGGAGGTGCTGGAGCTGCACCGGCTGACGGCCGACCTCGCCCAGCACTCCGCCCAGGGCCGCGCCAGCCTCGACCTGCGGGAGGCGATCGCGGCCGTCGTGACAGCGGACGGGCTGGTGGTGGCGACCCCGGTGCTCGCCGCATCCCCGAGCGAGGTGTTCGACTCGTTCTTCGCCGTCCTCGGGGACAAAGTCCTCTCCGGCATGCCGGTACTGCTGGCGCTCGACAGCAGCTCCCGCCGGCAGCCACCCGACCTCGCGCAGGTGATGCGCAGGCGCCTGACCGACGTGCACGCCGAACCCGTGCCCACGGTCGTCGTCGCAGGCCCCGCCGACTGGCAGGCCACGGCGCTCAGCGACGCGGCGCGGCTGCGCGCCTGCATCGGCCGAGCCGCCGTCGAACTCGCCGCGGCGATGCGCTCGCACCGGCAGTAACAACACTTGCTTCGAATTCGAAGTAGAGGTACCGTCATCAACAGTTGCTTCGAATTCGAAGCAGCATCGATCGCAGTGAAGGTGAGAACCGAAATGAAGGCAGTGCGTTTCCACGAGTACGGCGCCCCCGACGTCCTGCGCTACGAGGACGTGGAGCAGCCCGTCCCCGGGGCCGGGCAGGTCCGCATCCGCGTCGCCGCGACATCGTTCAACCCCGTCGACGGCAACATCCGCGGCGGCTTCATGCAAGGCCCCATACCGGTGCAGCTGCCCCACACGCCCGGCATCGACGTCGCCGGCACCATCGACGCGGTCGGCGAGGGCATCGACGGCATCGCCGTCGGCGACGACGTCATCGGCTTCCTGCCGATGGACGGCAACGGCGCCGCCGCGCAGTACGTTCTCGCGCCGGCCGACGTCCTGACCCCGGCCCCCAAGAGCGTCCCCCTGGCCGACGCCGCCGCGCTGCCGCTGGTGGGCCTGACCGCGTACCAGGCGCTCTTCGACCACGCCAAGATCACGGCCGGGCAACGCGTCCTGATCAACGGAGCCGGCGGCGCGGTCGGCGGCTACGCCGTGCAGCTGGCCAAGAACGCCGGCGCCCACGTCATCGCCACAGCCGGCCCGCGCAGCAGCGAGGCAGTCACATCAGCCGGCGCCGACGAAGTCATCGACCACACCACCACCAGCGTGACCGTAGCAGTGACCGAACCGGTCGACCTCGCACTCAACCTCGCACCGGTCGCCCCGGACGAACTGGCCTCGCTGGTCACCCTGGTCCGTCCCGGTGGGGTCGTCGTGAACACCACGGTGTGGATGCCCGCCCCAAGCGACGAGGAGCGCGACGTGCGCGGCATCGACCTGTTCGTCCGCAGCGACGCCGACCAACTGGCCCAACTGGTGGCGCTGATCGACCGCGGCGAACTGCGCGTCGACGTCGCCGAGCGGGTACCGCTGGCCGAACTCCCCGCGCTCCACGCCCGGGCCGCCGAAGGCGCGGTGCACGGCAAGGTCATCGTGGTCCCGTCCGCCGACTGACGCCGATCCTCCACCGAAGGGAAATGACCATGGCACTCAGTCTGGATCCCGAAATCGCCGAGGCGCTGGCCCCGATGGCCGGCGCGATGGCGGACGCCACACCACCGGCCGTAGGCGACATCGCGGCGCGGCGCGCCCTGTGGGAGCCGATCATCGGCGCCGCGGGAACGGCCCAGCCGATCCCGGGCGACGTGAAGACCAGCGAGCAGCACACGACTGCAGGCGACGGCGCGCGGATCACCATGCGCTGGTACTCCAAGGACGGCGCGGCGCCGGGCCCGGCCGTGCTGTTCTTCCACGGCGGCGGACACATCTTCGGCCACATCGACCTGTTCGACGGCCCGGTCTCCCGCTACGTCTCCGCCAGCGGCGTGCCGATGCTGTCGGTCGAATACCGACGCGCCCCCGAGCACCCCTTCCCGACCCCGCTCGAGGACGCCTACAGCGCACTGCGCTGGCTGCACGCACACGCCGCCGAACTCGGCATCGACCCCGACCGGATCGGTGTCATGGGGGACAGCGCCGGCGGCGGCATCGCCGCAGCCGTGTCGATCCTCGCCCGCGAGCGCGGCGGCCCCAAGATCGCCCGCCAGATCCTCATCATGCCGATGCTCGACGACCGCACCACCACCCCCGATCCCCACATCGTGCCCTACGCGCTGTGGTCCTACGACGACAGCCTCACCGCCTGGCCCGCCCTGCTCGGCGAGGCCGCCGGCGGGCCCGACGTCCCGGCCACGGCGGCCCCGGCCCGGCTCGAGGACGCCACCGGCCTGCCGCCGGCCTACATCGAGGTCGGCCAGCTCGACGTCTTCCGCGACGAAGACACCGCCTACGCCACCAAACTCAGCCGCGCCGGCGTGCCGGTCGAATTCCACCTGCACCCCGGCGCCCCGCACGAGTTCGACTCCATCGCCTTCACCTCCGACGTCGCCCGCCGCGCCATCGCCGACCGCATCCGCGTCCTCAAGTCGATCTGAGCCGGCACCGAGCGCGCTCACCCCGTGCCGCAGGAGGGCTATGCAGGCGCTCCACACAGGGAGCCCCTCGCCCCGTTGCCCGCCGCGATGGAGTCCCTCGGGCACCGGCACGAACACACTGAAGCACCGCGCGGCCGGGCCGGAATCCCACTTCGCGCAGCATGCGCATCGACGGCCTGGAGACTGCCGGACTCCATTCGACCCGCCCGGCACCTGATCCTCACCTGACTGACCTCTGAAGGAGACGATTCCGATGATCCCCGACGACGACCTGTCCCGCTCCCTGACCGTGGCGGACCCCGACGATCCCGGCACGACGTACATCTCTCTGGTGGGCAACACGTACGCCATGCTGGTCACCGGCGAGCAGACCGACGGCCGGTACTGCCTGATCGACATGCGCGTCCCCGACGGCGGTGGCCCGCCGCCGCACCGGCACGACTTCGAGGAGATGTTCACGATCCTCGAGGGCGAGATCGAGTTCACCTTCCGCGGCGAGAAGCACACCGTAGGGGCCGGGTCCACGGTCAACATCCCGGCCAACGCCCCGCACAACTTCCGCAACGTCTCTGGTGCGCCGGCCCGCATGCTGTGCATGTGCACCCCCGCCGGCCAGGACGAGTACTTCACGCGCATCGGCGATGTCGTCGCCGACAAGGACGCGCCGCCGCCACAGCTGTCGCAGGAGGAACTCGCGGAGCGCCGCCGCCGCGCGGCCGAGTTGGCCTCGACCTACCGGAGCGAATTCCTGTGACTCGCAGGGCCGGCAAACCCGGCACCGGTCGGCAGGGTGAGGTTCCCCGCTGAGCTGAGCAGCAGGACCAGATCGTTCGTGGCCATCGCCTACACCCGACCAACGGTTCCTGGCTCAACCGTATCGAGGCCGAGTTCACCGCCCTGCGCCACTTCGCACTCGACGGCACCGACCACGCCAGCCACAAAGAGCAGCGCCGCATGATCCGCCTTGGCCGTGAACCGCTCACGGACCCGAGCGCCCCTGCCGAACAGCCGCCGACCCTGGCTGCCGGCCGGTCCCGAAGGCGCTGCCTCCGAGGGGACGGCGGACCAGTGTCCTTTCCCGCTCCCGAGACGGCGGCCGACGTCGAGCAAGCGCCGGTCGCTCAGGAGACTTCCATGCCCCTCCCTGTCCTGTTCGGCGCAAACGTAGAGCCACATGCCCTCCCCGTCGGCCGCTCCAGCGAGCACGCACTACTCATCGACAGTCTCGGCCTTGACCTTCTCACCATCCAGGACCACCCGTATCAAGCGGCGTTCGACGACACGTGGACACTGCTCACCTTCCTGGCCGCGCGGACGCGAAATGTCACGCTCGTCCCGACGGTCAGTTCCCTGCCGTTACGTCCGCCTGCCGTGCTGGCGAAGGCTGTGGCGACCTTGGACAGACTGACCGGCTCCCGGGTCCAGCTCGGCCTGGGTGCCGGCGCCTTCTGGGAAGCCGTCGAGGCCATGGGCGGCTCCCGTCGCACGCCCAGAGAGGCCGTCGACGCACTTGAAGAGGCGATCACCGTCATCCGGGCCATGTGGAGTGGCGAGCGCAGTGTGCGGACGCACGGCGCGCACTACGCGCTGGCCGGCGTCCACCCTGGCCCGGCGCCGAGCCCCGGTCTGGGGCTGTGGCTGGGCTCGTACGGACCCCGCATGCTGGCTCTGACCGGTGCGAAGGCAGACGGTTGGCTTCCCTCGCATGCCTACCTCGGACTTGACGCACTGCCCACGGCTGTCCGCCGCATCGACGACGCAGCTCTGGCGGCGGGCCGTGATCCGGACACGATCCGCCGGGTCTACAACATCGCCGGTGTCATCCAACCGGAGTCGGCCGGCCCGTTCCAGGGTCCCGCCTCCCAGTGGGCCGAGCACCTTGTCGCGCTCGTATGCACCGTCGGGATGAACGGTTTCGTCATCTGGCCCGAACGAGACCACACCCGACAGATCAGCGCGTTCGCCGCCGAAGTCGTACCCGCGGTCCGCGAAGCCCTCGCACGGAAGACCTGACCACTCCGTGCCCTCCGGGCGCTTGGGCCGGTCAGCGCCCCTGGCACAACGGCGCCGGCTGTTACCCGTCACAGTCCTTCCTTCCCCGGAGCAGCGTCGTGCTTCTCACTGGCCACAAGGGCGGCGCGCTGAACTGCCCCTTTCCGCCCCGCCCTCAACAACGCCGACCATCCAACGATGCCCGCATCCGCCGCGTCGTCGAGCGCACCGGAGCCCGCGTCACCTCCACCGACCAGGTACAGGTACTGGCCGAGCTCGCCGCCCGCTCCGCCGGCCCTCACTCTTCGACCCAGCCCCAGGTGATCCCATGAGCGACGAAACGCCCCTCCCCGACGGATTCGAGAGCATCACCGTCACGGCGAACGGCACCCGGCTGCACTCCGTGGTCGGCGGGTCCGGTGCACCCGTACTCCTGCTGCACGGCTGGCCCCAGACATGGCGGGCCTGGCGCCACCTCATGCCAACCCTCGCCGCGCACGGATACCGCGTCGTCGCGCCCGACCTGCGCGGCACTGGTGCCTCCGACCGTCCCCCGAGCGGATACGACAAGGACACACAGGCACAGGACATGCGCGAACTCCTCGCACAACTCGGCATCCACGGCGGCGTACGCGTCGTCGGGCACGACATCGGTGGCATGGTGGCCTTCGCCTACGCCCGCCGCCACCCCGAGGAGGTCGAACACCTCGTCCTCGTCGAACTCGCCCTACCCGGCTTCGGCCTGGAGCAGGCGATGGACGTGGCCTCCGGCGGTCTGTTCCACTTCGGCCTCTTCATGACCGAAAAACTGCCCGAGCTGCTCCTCGAAGGCCGGGAGAGCGAATTCCTCACCTGGTGGTTCGACTGGTTGTCCGCGGTACCCGGAACCTTCCCGCAGGAAGAGGTTGCCACCGTCGCCTCCTCCTACCGCGGATACGAGGCCCTGCGCGCCGGGTTCGCGCACTACCGCACCCTCCTTGAGGACGGCCGCGTCAACCGGGCCTGGCACGAAACCGGAGGAACCCTTCCCATGCCCGTACTCGCCGTCGGCGGCGAGCACAGCTCAGGCGCCCGACTCGCCGACAGTCTCGACACTGTCGCGCCGCACCTGACCGGGGCGGTGATTGCCGGCAGTGGCCACTTCGTTCCCGAGGAACGTCCCGATGCCTTCGCCCATGAGCTTCTCCCGTTCCTGTCCGCCCCACCCCGACCCGCCGGGCGCGTCTGAAGAGACACACCGCCGGTACTGCAACGGTGCTTGCCGTGGGAGTGTCTGATCAACGGCGGATCCGGTGATCAAGGAGACACGTCTGATGACGGAGACCGCCGTGGGGAACGAGCAGGCCGAGCAGGTGGTTCAGGCACCGTCGAGTGCGGTGTCGGACGGGCAATTCGCTGCGATGCTGGTGGACCGGGCCTGGAACGAGGGCCTGCAGCTGACCGGCGAGGGCGGGCTGGTGCAGCAGCTGACCAAGCGGGTACTGGAGTCCGCCTTGGAGGGCGAGATCACCGACCACGCCGGCTACGAGAAGCACGACCCGGCCGGGAAGAACAACGGCAACAGCCGCAACGGCACCCGGGCGAAGACCGTGTGACCGACGTCGGCCCGGTCGAGGTGAGGGTGCCCCGTGAGATTCCCTCCTTGCCGACCGGACAGGACCTGGCCCCTCTGCAGGAGGCCGACACTGCTCGGACGATAGTGCGGACCAAGGCGTGGCTCGGCGACTGCCACAGAATTCACCGCCTTCACAGCCATCGCCTGCACCCTGGTTGGCTACCGTCGTCTCGCCAAGTGAGACAACCTCTCTTCGGGCTGCGGCGATTCGTCATCAGGCCCGGATCGGTCCACGCCGAACAGCCTGCGCGGCGAGTCGTGCGGCGTGGCCTGGGATACGACCGTGTCGTCACCGTCGAGCCGGCTGCCGGGGCCGAGCCGGGTGGTCCGAGACGTTGTCCTGATCCGCGCGGTGTCCCGGCTTGATAGTGGTGTGCGGATTGGCCGCTTCCTTGGTGCGGAGGTGACTCCCGGGACCGGTGTGACGCAGGACACAGGAACTCGCCCGCACTCGCAGTCAGTTCAAGACGTGACCACAGATATGCGAACCCGGGTGCGAACTGGAGATCCGGACGCCTTCGCGGAGCTTTTCGACGCATACGCCCGTGCGGTGTACAACCATGCTTTCCGGCTGACCGCCGACTGGTCCGCGGCCGAGGACGTCATGTCGACCACGTTCATGGAGGCGTGGCGGCGTCGCGCGTCGGTCGAGGCCGACGGAGGCTCGCTGCGGCCGTGGCTGCTGGGTATCGCGACCAACGTCGCCCGCTCCCAGTACCGCAGCAACCGGCGCTACCGGAACGCGGCCGAGGCGGCGGCAGCCGCGGGCGTCGCGGAGGAGCAGGTCGAGGACCACGCCGAGGAGACCGCCGGACGGCTTGACGACCGGCGTCGGATCGCCGCCACGCTCACCGCGCTCAGTCTGCTCAAGCGCCCCGAACGCGAGGTCCTGACACTGTGCCTGTGGGAGGGCATGGAGTACTCCGAGGCCGCCCGCGCCCTCGGCATTCCCGTCGGCACCGTCCGTTCCCGGCTGTCCCGCGCCCGCGGCAAGCTCCGCAAGCTCGCCGACGCGGAACTGCTCAGAAGAAAACGGGAACCCACCACCGCGAACCGGCAGATAACAGGTGATCACGGATACGTGATCCGGTCCGCACAGGAAGGAAACCGATGAACGCCAGCCCCTCCCAGCCACGCCCGGCTGAGTGGACGGAGACCCAGGGACTCCTGCCCTCCGTCGAGCGGGATCTGCCGGCGGGCCGCCACCAGTTCCACAAGGAGCAGATGATGGCCCAGATCCACGAAGACCTCCGCACCGACCGCACCCCCATCCGCCCGGCCCTCGCCCCGCGGCGCCGCAACCCGTTCCTGCGCCGTGCGATCGTGCTGCCCGCCGCGGCCTTCGCCCTGGCCGGCGCGGTGGTGGCCGGCGTCGCTCTGTCCGGCGGCAACGGGGGCGGCGGTAGGGCCGCTCTGGCCACCGGCCCCGCGCTGACCACCCAGATCGGCGCCGCCGAGGCCAAGGGCGCCCCCCAGCTGCTCGACCGCATCTCCCTGGCCGCCGGCGAGGTCTCCATGCCCACCCCGCACGCCGGCCAGTTCGTCTACATCGCCTCGAAGGTGGCTAGCACCTACCCCCAGACCATCGACAACAAGACCACGGTGGTCAGCCAGGAGCTGCACTCCCGCCAGGTCTGGAACTCCCTCGACGGCAAGAACGGCTGGCTGATCGAAGCGGGCGAGACGAGCGACAAGGGCATGACCCTGTCCAGCGACACCCCGATCGACTCGGCCTACAACGCCTTGGTAAAGCTGCCCACCGACCCTGACCAGCTGTTGCAGCGGATCTACCGGGACTCGGACGCCGTCCGGGACCACGAAGTGCCCCGCGACCAGGCGGCCTTCGTCGCTATCGGTGATCTGCTGACCGAGAGCTATCCGCCGGCCGATCTCGCTGCCGCCCTCTACAAGGCCGCGGCGAAGATCCCCGGGGTCGTGGCGGTGGACGACGCGGTCGATGCCGTGGGCCGTCACGGGGTGGCGATCGCCCGGCAGAACGACGCCGCCGGCGAGCGCACCGAGTGGATCTTCGACAAGAAGACCCTGCAGTTCCTCGGCGAGCGCAACGTCGTGGTCAAGAAGGTGGCGGACAGCCCGTTCAAGGTCGGCACCGTCACGTTCACCAGCGCGATCACACAGCGCGCCATCGTCGACGCCAGCAAGCAGGTTCCGGGGCGGGCCGGCTGATGCGTATCGGATCCTCATCGGCGGCGCTGGCCGCCCTGTTGGTCGCGGGAGTGATGACGGGCGTCTCGGTGACGGACACCGGTACGGGGCTCGGGTTGCGCACCGCGGACACTGACACCGCCTCCGAGTTCGGCGCGCGGACCGCGGGGGCGGCCACCGCCGCAGCGGCGGGTGCCGGATCACCGGCCCGGTTCGTCACCCTGGTCACCGGGGACCGGGTCCGACTGGACGCCCGGGGCCGGGTGACCGGCGTGCAGCAGGCGCCGGGACGCGAGGACGTCCCGGTGTCCGTCCGGCGCCTCGGCGGCGAGCAGTACGTCGTGCCGGCCGACGCCGCCGCCCGCATCGGCCAAGGCACCCTGGACAAGCGGCTGTTCGACGTCAGCGCCCTGATACGCGCCGGATACGACGACGCCCGGCGCGGCACGCTCCCGCTGATCGTGACGTACGACGGGACGGGCGCCCGGCGCGCGAACACCCAGAAGTCGCTGGTGGCGGACGCGGACGTCACCGTACGCCGGAACCTGCCCAGCCTGGGCGGCTCCGCGCTCACCGTGCCCAAGTCCGAGGCCGACGACGCCTGGAAGACCCTTACCACCGCCCCGGGAGTCGCCCGGGTCTGGCTGGACGGCCGGTTCACGGCACGGGCGGTGCAGGGGGAGGCCAGCGGCAACGTCACACAGATCGGCGCGCCCGGCGCCTGGGCCGCCGGGTACGACGGCAAGGGCGTCAAGGTCGCCGTCCTGGACACAGGCATCGACACCACACACCCGGACCTCGCCTCGCTGGTCACGGAGTCGAAGGACTTCAGCGGCACCGGCAGCACGGAAGACCGTACCGGCCACGGCACGCATGTCGCGGCGACCGTGGCCGGTTCGGGGGCCAGATCCGGCGGTCTGTACAGGGGCGTCGCGCCCGGCGCCGAGATCCTCAACGCCAAGGTGCTCGACGACAGCGGCGAGGGCAGCGCTTCCAGCGTCATCGCCGGCCTGGAGTGGGCCGCCGCGCAGGGCGCGAAGGTGGCCAACCTCAGCCTCGGCCACACCGACACCCCGGGGAACGACCCGGTCGAGACGGCTGTGAACGCCCTCTCCAGGAGCACCGGCATGCTCACCGTCGCCGCGGCGGGCAACGACGGTCCCGGGCCCGGGACTCTCAGCTCCCCGGGCACCGCCAAGTCGGCGCTCGCGGTGGGCGCGGTCGACGGCAAGGACCGTATCGCCGACTTCTCCAGCACCGGCCCGACCGCCGACAGCGCGCTGAAGCCTGACCTCACCGCGCCGGGCGTGGACATCGTCTCGGCGAAGGCGGCACACGGCGAACTGGGCGCCCCGGCGGCAGACGGCTACGTCTCCATGTCCGGTACGTCGATGGCGACGCCGCATGTCGCGGGGGCCGCCGCGATCCTGGCACAGCGGCACCCCGACTGGACGGGACAGCGGATCAAGCAGGCACTGACCGCCTCCGCCGTCCCGACGGCCGGCCTGACCGGCTACCAGCAGGGAACCGGGCGGATCTCCGTGGCGCCGGCGCTCACCCAGACCGTGGTGAGCGAGCAGACCTCGGTGTCCTTCGGCGAGCAGCGATGGCCCCACTTTGACGACCAGCCGCTCACCCGGCGCGTCACCTACCGCAACGACGGCGACGGTCCGGTCACCCTGGACCTCGCCGCCACCGCGACCGGCCCGTCCGGGCAGACCGCGCCCGAGGGCATGTTCAGGCTCAGCGCCCCGCGACTCACCATCCCCGCGGGCGGCACCGCGAGCGTCGACCTCACCGCGGACACCCGCACCGAGGCGGCGGACGGCGCGTACTCGGGCGCGGTCATCGCCACCGAGCCGGGCACCGAAACGGTCGTACGGACGGCTTTCGGCGTCGTACGCGAGGCCGAGGCACACGATCTGACCCTGAAGTTCCTGGACCGCGGCGGAAAACCCGTCAGCTCGCCGCTGACCGAGATCTTCGGCCACTCGGGCGACTACTGGACCACGGAACTGAACGACTCGCAGCAGATCGCCAAAGGCGTCTACAAGGTGCGCGTCCCACGTGGTGACTTTGTCGTCGACACGGTGATGTCCGCAGCCGAAGGCGGAACCGGAGCCGAGGGCACCACGGCCCTCGTCCGACCGAAGCTCTCGATCACCAGGAACACGACGGTCACCTTCGACGCCCGCAAGGCCAGACCGGTCGAAATCACTCCGCCGAGGGGTGGCGGGAAGATGCTGGACGGCTGGCTCAACTTCGGCGTGGGCGCCGGAAGCGAGGCGCACAACACGACTCTGTTCTGGGGCCCGTTCACCAATCTGCGCACCGCGACGCTGGGGCCGGCCGCCGCGCCCGGGAAGCTCAGCACGCAGCTCGGCGGCCTGTGGCAGAAGGGCAGCACCACCTACAATCTCCTCTACAACCTGCCCGACCGCTTCCCCACCGGCTATCGGCACACCGCGCGGATGAGCGAACTCGCCCTGATGAAAGGGCACTTCGGATCCTCCGTCGCCCACCGCAAGGGCATCGTCAACGCCATGTGGCACGGACCCTCCCTGTCGCTGGGCACGGTGAGCGCCCCGTTCCCGCTTCCGGCGACGGTGAAGACCTACGTCACCACGCCCAAGGGATTCGGCTGGACGGTCGGCCTCGGCCAGCAGAACGCCTCCGAGGACGACACCGACGTGTTCTACGGCGAGGAGAGCCCGGTGTCCTACCGGGCGGGACGGACGTACGAGTCGACGTACAACGTGGGCGTCTTCAGCCCGCTCGTCGGCGGCGCGTACGGCGCGTGGCGCAGCGGTGACACGCTCGACCTGTGCGTCCCCGACCTGGCCGACGGCGCCGGCCACCCGGCGTCCTCCGTGGCCGCACGGCACACGACGGTCACGGCGGGCGGCAGCACCCTCCTCGACAACGACGGCGACCTCTGCCAGACGGTCGACGACCTTCCGGCCGGCTCGACCCGGTACACGATCCGCACGGACCTGACCCGCCCGGCCACGGTGGCCGCAACCACCAGCCGCCTTACCGCGGCCTGGACCTTCACCTCGAAACACACGTCACAGCAACCGAGCGCCTCCACCCCCCTCCCTCTCTCCACCGTCCGCTTCCATCCCACCCTCACCCCCACCGGCACGGCCGCCTCCGGCCGCCGCACCACGGTCCCGCTCTCCATCGAGGGCCCGGCCGCCAAGCACCTGAAGTCCCTGGTGGTGAAGGTCTCCTACGACGCCGGAGCAACCTGGTCCGCCGTCGGCGTGACCACCGACCACGGTAAGAAGACCCTTGCCATCACCCATCCGACCAAGGCCCGCTCCGTCTCCTTCAAGACGACCCTGACCGACACCGAGGGCAACACCTACTCGGCGACGATCCTGAGGGCGTACCTCCTCACCTGACCCACCGGGTGCAACCCGCGAAATGCTCGTCAGCTCCCTGCAACTCGCGTGCGGCGAACCGGTTCATGCCGGTCGCCTCCGTGGCCGCCGGTCCGCGGGAGCGGCCCCCCGGACTGATCGTCACGTCACTGGCCGGCAGGCACCCCGCTCCCTGAACCGCGGCTTCACGCCCGGAGAAAAACAGACCGAAGGAGAGATGGACATGGACGAACGAGCGGAAGCTCCGGGCGAGGAGACCGAACCGGAGGAGTCGGAGGAGGCGGTCAGGACCGCCCTTTGGGTGGCCTGGACGGCAGGGGGGCCGGCAGAAGGGGCAACGACACGTCCCGCTCGACGCCGGGCCAAGGGGAAGCGACGAGCCACGCCGAGGACAAAGACTGAGGCTTAACACCCGGACGACACCGAGTCGATGCTGCACACATCCGAGTAGCGCCTCCTGTCCCGGGATGCTGCCCCGCTCGGTACCACTCTCACGTAGAAAGCGCTTCATCACACCGATCTTCGACGGCAAAATGGGCCTGACGAAAGGAGCTTGGATTGGGAGCGGCGGGACTGGCGGACCGACTGGCCGCGGCACGAGCCGGAGCGCTGGTGGGCAGGGAGCAGGAGCGGGCGGTGCTCGACCTGATGCTGTCGGGCGCGGCGCAAGCGCCGTTTGTGGCGTACCTGCACGGCCCCGGCGGCATCGGCAAGTCCTCGCTCGTGCGCTACGCCGCCCGGCAGGCGGAACTCGCCGGCCGCCGCGTGGTACACGTGGACGGACGGTTCCTCGAAACCGATCCGCGCCGACTCGAGGAGGCCGCCGCCCCGGCATGCTCCGAACCCGGCACGGTGCTGCTCATCGACACCTTCGAACAGTGCCAGCCCCTCGAGACGTGGCTGCGCGAGACCTTCCTGCCGCGGCTCGCCGACCAGGCGATCGTGGTGGTGGCCGGCAGGGTCGCCCCCGACGCCGAATGGTCGCTGGACCCCGGGTGGGCGCAACTGTTCACCGCACTGCCCGTACGGCCGCTCGATCCCGCCGAGTCCGACGCCCTGCTCGCCGCCCGGGGGGTCCCCGCCGAGCAGCGCGGCGCCTTCGTCGCCTTCGCCGGAGGCAGCCCGCTCGCCCTCTCCCTGGCCGCCTCCGTGCCCCCGGCCGCGCCCGGCGCGCCGTGGTACCCCGCCGGCGACACCCTGACGACTCTGGTCGAGCGGCTGGTCGGCGACCTGCCCAGCGCCCTCCATCGACGCGCCCTCGAAGTCGTCGCGCAGGCCTATGTCACCCGCGAGCCCCTGCTGCGCGCGGTACTGGGTGACGAGGACACCAATACGGTGTTCACCTGGCTGCGCCAGCTGCCCTACATCGAGGTCACACCCGAAGGGCTGCACCCGCACGACGCGGTGCGGGCGACCCTCGAGGCCGACCTGCGCTGGCGGGACCCCGAGCGCTGCGACGACATCCGCGCCCGCATCTCGCTCGCCGGCCTGCAGGCCGTACGCTCCGCCACCGCCGACGACGCGCTCTTACGAGTCGCGGAATGGATGTTCCTCTTCCGCGACCACGACCGCCCGGACAACCTGTACGACCACCGGAAGCACCCCCACATCGAGGACACTCCGCTCCGGCCCGAAGACGTGCCCGCCGTGCTGCGCATGGCCGAGGCGGCCGAGGGCCCGGCATCGGCAGCCGCGGTCGCGCACTGGCTGCGCCGCCAGCCGGACGCCTTCCGCGTCCACCGCTACACCGGCTCCACCACACCTGTTTCGTTCATGGCCATCCTGCGACTGGACGCACCCCTGCCCGAGGACCGCGCCGAGGACCCGGTGATCGCAGCGGTCTGGGACCTCGTGGAGACGGCCGCTCCCCTGGGACCGGGCGAGCACCTGGGCATCCGCCGCTTCGCGGTGCAACCCGGCGGGCACCAGCAGCCCTCACCCCTGATGGAACTCATCAGCCGGCGCACCATCGCCGAGGAGATGAGGACCCAGCAACGCGCGGTGACCTTCACCGTCTTCGAAGACGCCGACCGGTGGGGCCGCTACCTCGCCGAGGCCGGAATGCCGCAAGTCGCGGCCGTGGACGTCGGCGGCCTGCGACAGCACGTCTTCGGCCGGGACTGGCGACGGCAGACAGTGGAACAGTGGGTGCAAAACCGGGCGCGCACCGCACTCACGCCCCTGGCGACATGGCCTGCAACCGCCCCCGCGAGGGGCCCGGACGACCAGCTGCCGCGCGCCGCGTTCGAGGAAGGCGTACTCGAGGCGCTGCGCACCTGGCACACCCCACGCGCATTCGCGACCAGCGCCCTGCTGCACTCCCATCTCGTGACACCAGGCTCACCCGACCCGGCCGCGGACCTGCGCGGCGCCATCACCACCGCCCTCGACGCGATACAGACCGACCCGGCGGGCGTCAAAGCCCACGAGGCCCTCACCGCCACGTACATCACGGCCCCCCGTACCCACAGGGCTGCCGCCCGACGACTCGGGGTGCCCTACGGCACCTACCGGCGCCACCTCGCCCTGGCCAAGGAACGCCTCACCGAACAACTGCTGCGACAATCGGCCACGACACCCACACCGACCCCGCCACACCAGTTGCCGAGGGAGTGACCTGTGGGCAGCGCTGAGCACGGTTGAGCAGCACAGGTGTCTGCCTCGGGCAGGCGCTGGCCGCGATGCTCGTGGCATGACCAAAACGAGTGTCCCGATCACCGTCTTCGCCCGTACAACGTCCAGCCCCGCGCACACCTACCAGGTCATCGTGCCGATCGACCTCGCCCAGGTGTTCAAGCCGTGGGGACCGTTCCCCGGCGTCGCGGAAGTGCGCGACCAGACCGGCACCTGGAACCGGCCGGGGACGTCGCGCCAGACCTGGTTCACCGACGACTCCAAGGCCGACGAGCGGCTTACCGAGATCGCGGAGGGGCACGGGTTCGCCTACGAGCTGAGTGGCTTCACCAATGTGCTGGCCAAGCTGATCTCCGGGGTGCGCGGCGAGTGGTCGTTCCTGCCCGATGGCACCGGCACGTCGATCCGGTGGACCTACGACTTCCGGCCGCTGCCAGGCCGCCGCTGGATCGTCGCGGGGCCGTTCAAACAGCTCTGGGCCCGCTACATGCGCGCTGCACTCACCAGGATGGTGACCGTGGCGCAGGAAACGCCCAAGGGCATCATGGAGGAGTGAGCGACCTGAGCTTCGGCACCCTAGTAGGGCTTGGTCAGGTCGGTGTTGGGCTGGGTATGTCGCGGTTGCAGGTGGGGCAGGCGCCGGTCCAGGTCGCGGACAACTTGGTAGAGGCTCAGGCCGACGCCGTGTCTTTTGGGGCCCCGGGCCAGTCGTTGCAGGGTGCAGAAGGCGTGGGCGACGGAGACGAGGGTGACGTGGTGGTGCCGGCCGCCCCAGGTGCGGCCCTCGAAGTGGGCCAGGCCCAGGGCCTGTTTCATCTCCCGGTAATCGTGCTCGATGCGCCGGCGGAGTTTGGCCAGCCGGACCAGGGTGGTCGGCGGGGTGCCGGCGGGCAGGTCGGACAGCCAGAACTGGACCGGCTCGCTCTTGCTTGCGGGCCATTCGGCCAGCAGCCAGCACGCGGGCAGCTCCGGGCCGTCGGTGGCCTGTCGGATCTCGCGTCCGGCGGGCCGGATCCGCAAGGCCACGAAGCGGGAGTACATCCGCTTGACCCCGGAGCGGCCGGTGCCAGGCCGGGAGCCCTCCCGCCACTGCACCGGCCGTGCGGTCTTCCGGCCCGCCGCGATGACCAGCTCTTTCACCGACCGGGCAGGGTCGGGGTACTTCGGCACCGGCGGGCGTCCGTTGCCCGAGTACGGCTCGCACACCGGGACCGCGTCGGCGGGCTGTGCCGACAGGGTGGTAGAGATCCCCACCACGTAATTCAGGCCGCGCACCTGCAGCCCGTGCCGGAAGGCCGCGGCGTCACCGTACCCAGCGTCCGGGATGGCCAGCGGCACGTCGATCCCCCAGGAACGGGTCTCGTCGGGCATGTCCAGGGCCAGCTGCCACTTCTCCACGTGCCCGATGTCGTCGGGAATGCCGCAGGCAGTGCGACGGGCGACCTCGCCGGGGTCGGCCTTCGGTGAGGCCGGGTCCCAGGTCTGGGGCAGGAACAGCCGCCAGTTGACCGCCGTCGAGGCGCGGTCGGACGCGAGGTGGAGTGAGACGCCCACCTGGCAGTTGGTGACCTTGCCGGCGGTTCCGGTGTACTGCCGCGACACGCACGCCGAGACACTCCCGTCCTTCAAGAACTCGGTGTCGTCGAAGACCACGGCTTTCGGCCGGATCACCGCCTCCATCCGCCAGGCCAGCTGGGCCTGGATATGCGCCGGGTCCCGAGGGCTGGTGGTGATGAAGTTCGCCAGAGCCTGACGGTTGCCGTCAGCCCCGAGCCGGGCGGCCATCGGCTCGATGGACTTGCGCCGCCCGTCGGTCAGCTATCCCTCAAGGCATGGCGAGGCATCGCCACCCGGTACGACAAGACCCCCGACAGCTACCTCGCCGGCCTCCACCTGCGCGCCTCAATGATCTGGATCAAGGACCTCACCCGGACCACTCAGTGATCACGACTCAATACGCGCCCCAACTAAAGGGGTCGGTGTCCGGCGATGGCGCCGCCAGGATCGTCCAGGAGGGCGATGCGGGCGGTGATGCGTTTGCCGACCGGCTCCCGCTGCGCTTCGAAACCCTGGGCGACGGCCATGATGATCTCCAGACCGTGCTGGCCCAGCCGTCCCGCGTCCGCGGCCCGGGCCACCGGCAGCACCGGATCGCCATCCCACACCACCACTTCGACCGTGTCGCCGACGATGCGCAGGTCCATCAGCACCGGGCCCGGCGCGTACTTGCGGGCGTTGGTGACCAGCTCGCTGACCACCAGCTGGGTCAGGTCCATGGCACGCTGCGAGACCGGCAGGCCGTACTCGCCTTGGACGCGCGTGAGGAAGCCGGCGGCGAGGTGGCGGGCGTGGGCGATGCACGCGCCGTCGCCCTCCAGGGCCACCGTGGTCTGTATGACTTGCTCATCCGGTACCGCGCTGTCCTCACCCACCGGGGCCGGTTCCATCGCGACTCGCTTCTCCTACCCCGTTCACACCCCCGCGCGTACCCGCGCATGGTTGGTACACGCTTTACGCCCTCGATGGGAGGGCATTACCCGCTCTGTGCCGGGCAGCACGGCAGGTGAAGATCTTGGTGTGCCAATATCACCGACATGGTCGAGGGAGAGATGGCGGACGCCGGACAGGCCTCGCAGCCCGCCCGGCTGTCGGTCGTCTCCGCCGCCACCGACGGCAGGATCGTGCTGACCCTGGTAGGAGAGATCGACCGCGACACCGGCCAGACGCTCCGCCAGACCCTGGACGCCTCCGGAACTCCCCGCCCCCGCATTGTGGTCGATCTGAGCCGGGTCACCTTCATGGACTCCACCGGCATCAACCTCTTCATCGCCGCCCACCGCAGCCTCACCGAGGCCGGCGGCTGGATACGCCTGGCCTCACCGACCGAGGCTGTGATGCGCCTCCTGCAGATCGTCGGCGTCGACGCCGTCATCGACTGCCGCGAAACCCTCCGCCAAGCCCTCAGCAACTGACCGGTCACCCGTACCGGCCATATGCTGCCCGACCGGCTCAGCGCTGATGGTGATCCCGCTTGGACAGGTAGAGGGGACGGAGCTGGCGCCAGTAGCCGTGCACGAGGTCTTCGGCCTCCTGCACCGCCCGCTGAGCGCATGGCTCGCCCGTCGGCAGGCGTGGCTCGGCTCGGACAGTGGTGGATCCCGTGCGCCGGACCTTCCATAGCGCCGTCCAGCGCGAGGCACGGCGGGATACGCCAGCAGTGCGCGGCCTGCTCCTTCGGCCCGTCAGGCACCATCGCGCGAGCAGTATCGCGGCCACCACCGACAATGCGCTGGCGGCATAGACCTCATGACCGGCCACTGGCTCCTCCTGCCGGACACCCGCATGGACCGTGCCGAATTCTTGTGCCCCGGTATCCCATCGGCAACGTCACCGCTGGGATAAGAAACCCTCACACATGCCTCGCCGGGTGGTGACGGTCAGCGGCACGCTCGCCGGCCTGCTCGCCCCCGCACACCTGCGCCGCCCTCCCCCGCCGACGTCCCCCACCTGACGCGTCGCACTGACGGCGGCGCGGCGCGGCGGCCCCGGCGGTGCGCAACCGGCTGAGCGCGCCCCGATCCCCGACCGCGGCCGGGCCGCCCATCCCGCCCTCCCTCCCTCATCCTCAACTCCAACCAGGGCATGGGCGAAGGGGGGTTGCAACGGCGAGGTTCGTCCACTGCAGGTCGGAGTGGGCGGCTGTCGCCCTCGCGGCGCAGCAGCCGGACTCGGGTTACCCGGCGACCCAGGTGTGCGGCGCGAGTTCGGTTGGCCGGCGGTGCGTGCCCTCTGCGGGTAGATAACATGCCTCGCCATGGACTATCACCGCCAATTCCATCGCGAGGCGATCGAACGGGGTATCCCGGAGGATGAGGTCAGCAAGTTCGCCGAGTTCCTGCGTTTCGCGATCTGGACAAGCGAGCGCCCCAACGGCGTTCCGGTCGGGCGTAGCGGCGGGTTACCCCGGCTGCCGGTGGGCATGGAGTGGCCGTCCTCCGAGCACGGGCCGCTGCCGTTCGTCGCCTCCTTCGACTGTGCGGCGCTTCCCAGAGTCGACGGCCTCGCCCTGCCGGCGGACGGCTCGCTGCTCCTCTTCTTGCACCACGAGTGGGCCCACGAGACCTATTCCGTCGCCGACGAGCAGAAGTTCGCGCGGGTTGTGTACGTACCGGCCGGCACCGACACCGCAACAGCGGAGGAGCCCGACCACGATGAGGACGTGTTCTGCAACATGACGCTCGACTTCGTCGGCCGGGAGTACGACCTCTTCGCCACGGTCAACGCGGAACTGCCCAGCTGGTTCGAGGACGACGATGAGGCTTCGCGGTCCGACAACCAGGAGCACCTGGCTCGCAACCTGGCACACAGAAAGGAACTTTGCGCTCTGGCCAGAGAGCTCTGGCCAGAGCGCAACGGCGCCGATATCTATCTCGGCGGGTACTCCGCGGGCATCGGCGAGCTTGCCACCGACAACATGTACACCACGCCGGAGACCAGGATGGCGGAGGACATCCTTGAGGCACGCGAAAAGGCCGGCGAACTCGTCGTCCCGCCGGACGAGTGGCATCTGCGCCTTGAGGAAGAGGCTCTTCGGGTGATGCGCGAGTGGGTGCCGCTTGCCCAGTTCGGTCCGGAAGAGGTCTACCTCGCACGTTTCCTGATCCGCCACGACGACCTCGCCGCCGGTCGATTCGACAAGGCGCTGTCCTTCACCGCATTCACCGAATAGGCGGCGCGGCGATCGGCGTACGTCCCGCGACGCACGCCGATCGCCGCGCCACGACGGAGTCCGGGCGGGCGCGCAGCGCCAACATCACCGCGACGGCCTCCTGGGCGAGGCCCCAGACAGGAATCAGCGGCCATACCCCAGCCAGCCGCGTACCCAACCTCTCGGGGCAATACAACTAGTGCTCTGACCGCATAGGTTCGCCGGGTTGGTGGTCGTGGGGGTTGGATGTGAGGTGACGTCCGAACCGACCTCTGGAGGTGCGGTGGCCGAGCCTGTCCGTGTGCGCAGACTGACTGTCCAGGAAGGGCAGAAGCTGCCGCAGACCGTGCGTCGGGGCAGCACTAGTTCCGTGCGCTATCGGCGGGCGATGATGCTGCTGGCCTCGGCAGGTGGGAACCGCGTGCCGGTGATCGCCCAGCTGGTCCAAGCCGACGAAGACACCGTGCGCGATGTGATCCACCGGTTCAACGAGATCGGCCTGGCCTGTCTGGACCCTCGGTGGGCGGGAGGCCGTCCCCGCCTGCTCAACTCTGATGACGAGGACTTAGTCGTCCAGACGGCCACCACCCGCCCCACCAAGCTCGGCCAGCCTTTCACCCGCTGGTCACTGCCACCTACCACCGTACTCACGGGGTGCGCTACTTCCACGGCTGCTACTCGGCTGGCGACGACCGTCTGTGGGGCGTCAACCACCGCAAGAAGGGTGCCGCGAACACACTGGCCGCGCTGAAATCGATCCGCGCCGCCAGGCCTGACGGTGCACCGATCTACGTCCTCCTGGACAACCTGTCCGCCCACAAGGGCGCCGACATCCGGCGCTGGGCGAGGAAACACAAGGTCGAGCTGTGCTTCACCCCGACCTACGCCTCGTGGGCGAATCCGATCGAGGCGCACTTCGGGCCGCTGAGACAGTTCGCCATCGCCAACTCGCACTACCCCAACCACACCGTGCAGACCCGCGCCCTGCACGCCTACCTGCGCTGGCGCAACGCCAACGCCCGCCACCGCGACGTCCTGGCAGCCGAACGCCGCGAGCGCGCCCGAATCCGCAGCGAGAAGGGCATCCGCTGGGGCGGTAGACCAGTTCTCGCCGCCTGATCAAACAGCCGAGTCCGGATTCTCCTTCGCGAGGGTGATTGCCGCCCGTCGCATCAGAGCGTGCCGCAACTCTCGGACCTGGTCTTCCGTGCGCGCAGCAGCTCGCACCACCTGCTGCAACGTGCGCTCCGACTCCTCGAGGGACCTCTGAAGCCTGGCAGCTTCCTCTTGGACGACAGCGTTCCAATTCCCGACGGGACCGCTGGACCTGACGAAGTTGGCCAGCGCAAGCCGCTCCCGGCTGACCGAAACCTGAAGATCTACGAGAGCATCCGACACCTGCATGGCGACATCTTGACACGAGGCAGGACGACACTCCTGCCCCATTGCCCGGTTAGGCAACCCGGCGAACCTGTGCGGTCACAGCACTAGCAGGTTGGTGGCTGGCTGTCATGGGTTTCGCTGTTCCTGTGTGAGGGGTTGGCGGGGTTGGGTGGGCTGGGCCGTATGACGGCTTCGGGGGGTTTCGGTGGGTGGGGCCGAGGGTGGGGTGGGGTCGGCTGGTGTTGTGCCGACCGGGGGGTGCGTCGTTGGCGTGGGGTGTGGTGGTGCGGCGGCTTCTTGCGGTGGATGGGCAGGGGACGCTGTCGGGGTTGCATGTGCGGATCACGGCGGAGCTGGCGGGGGTGTCGGAGCGGACGGTGTGGCGGTGGCTGGCCGGTGGGCGCCGGGGCCGTGTCGAGGCGCGGCCGCGGCAGGACGGTTTTCGCTGAGTGACGCGTTGTGGGAGGTCCTCGCGGAGGCGGGAGGGAGCGTCGCGGAGTTGCGGCGCAGGATGCTCCGGGCCCAGGAGGAGGGGGGTGTTGGAGGGGTGGGGTGCGCAGTGTGTGCCCTCGCTGCCGACACTGCACCGCGTGATCAAGCGGGATCTCGGCCGTGGGCCGGGTTCTTGAAGTGGCCCGTCCGTCAGGGGCACGGGCCGGGCTGCAGCCGAGCCGGTATGACCGGGCACTGGCGGATTCGGGGCTCGTGGACGGGGTGGGTGGTCCGCTTGTTGCCGACGGGCCGCCCGCCGACGCACCGGTGCCGCAGGACGCCGCGGATGCGGGGGTGCGGGGCGGCGGTGTGCGGTTGTACGGGCCGCGGGCCCGGCTGGTGTCCACACGGCAGGTGGCCGCTGTGGTGGAGGCGGTGGGGCATACGGTCGCGGCCCGCGGGATGTGCTGTGTGTGGGGACACAGGCCTGGGGAAGACGGTCGCTGTCGAGCAGGCGTTGCATCTTCTGCCCGGCCGGGTGCCGGTGGTCCGGGCGGTGGCCGGGGTGGCGCCCGGTCTGCCGCAGCTGCGGGCCTCGCTGTGTGAAGCGTTCGGGCTGCCGTCGGGGGCGTTGCCGCACCGGGCCGGGCCGGCCAGCCAGGCTCTGATGGGGGCACCGGGCCGAGCCGGGTGTGCTGTTTATCGATGACGCCCAGCGTCTGACGCCGCCGTTGCTCGACTATCTGCGGCAGTTGTGGGACGCGCCGGGCTGTGCGGCGGCACTGGTGCTGTGCTGTGCGGGGCGGGAAGCGAGCGGGCTCTTGCCCGCGCTTCGGCGCTGCGCTCGCGAGTGCTGAGCTGGCACCAGGTCGGCCGGCTTGAACCGTCTCAAGTGCCGCAGACGCTGAGTCTGTTCCATCCGGTGTGGGCGCAGGCGGAGCGGGACGACGTTGCGCGGGTGGACGAGCAGATGGCCCGCGGCAATTTCCGTACCTGGGCCAAGATCACGTCGCATGTCTACGCGGCCCGCGAGCGCGACCCCGCAAGGCGTGTGGACCGGGAGCTGATCGAGCAGGCCTGCGCGCGTCTTGGGCCCTATCCGTGACGCCCCGGGCTGCTCGAAGGGCTTGTGTGCGGGGGCCTTCACCTGTTCCGGCGGGGTGAACGAAGACGGGCTCCACGGAAGCGGATGGGAACGGAAGGGGCATGGCGTGGACGGGCAGCCGACGGCGCCGCCGGAGGATCCGGCCGGTGTTTTGGGGGAGGAGTCGTTGACGGCGTTGCGGGCGCCGGCGGTGCGCCGTCTGCTGGCGCTGCGCGCCGAGCGGCGGCTGTCGCGGGAGCATGTGCGCCTGGCCGGGGAGTGCCTGGGCGTGTCGGAGCGGACGGTGTGGCGGTGGCTGGCTGAGGCCTCCCTCTCGCCTCGGGCCGCGCTCCGCCCCGGGGACCGCAGCGGTGACCGGTTCGAGATCACCAGGGAGATCCGGGTACTGCTGGCGTACTGGCACGGCAACGCTTGCGCGGTCCACCGCCAGTTGGTGGCCCGGGCCGAGACCGGCGGCCGCGACGGTCAGCCAACGACGCCGCCTGAATCGGCGGCTTCTCCCGCGGGCGCCCCGCCGGCCGCGGTGCCGTTGCTGGACCCGGTGCCGTCGCTGCCGACGTTCCTGCGCGCGGTGCGGCGCGATCTCACCGCGGGGGAGCGGGCCGGTCTTGCCGCGGGACCGGATGCGGCACGCGCGCACGACGTCTTCGGTAAACGGGCGGCCTCCTGGCGCAATCACGTCTGGGAGGCCGATCATGTCCAGGCACCGCTGCTGGTCGATGCCGACGGCGACCTGGTGCGCCCGTAGGTGACCTGGTTCATCGACACCGCCACCAAAGTCATCACCGGCACCGCGGTCACCCCTGGCGTCCCTTTCCGCGCCTCCGTGCTGGCCGCGCTGCGCGCCGCTGTGCTGCGCGAGGAGCCCTACGGCCCCGCGGGAGGGACACCGGAGCAGGTGCGGGTGGACCGGGGCAAGGACTTCCTGTCCACCGCCGTCACCGCCGCGTTCGGCACGATGGGCGTGACGGTGAAGGACCTGCCCGCCTACACCCCCCATCTCAAGGGCACCGTGGAGGGCTTGAACCGGGCGGTGGAGAGCATGTTCCTGGCCGCGTTGCCCGGCTATGTCCGCCAGCCGCGCCCCGGCAAACGCTCTTCCCGGCCGAAGGACGAGGTGCTGCTCGGGTTCGAGGACTTCACCGCCCGGCTGCTGGCCTGGACACGGTGGTGGAACACCGAGCACCGCCCCGAACCGCTGAGGGGCAGGACCCCGCTTCAGGCGTGGCAGGACGATCCCACTCCGCTGCGGGACGTGCCGGCCGCGGATCTGTGGACGTTCACCCTGGAGGACGCCGGTACCCGCACGCTGACCACCCGCGGCATCCGCTTCCGCAGAAACGACTATGTGGGTGCGTGGATGACCGGCCAGGCCGGGATCCAGGTCCGCGTCCGCTTCATGCCCCACCACGACCACCGGATCGAGGTCTACCACACGGTCACCGGCCGCTACCTGGCTCCTGCGGACCTGGCCGATCAGGCCACCGAGGAACAGGCCAGCGCGGTACGGCGGGCGCGGGCCGCCCGTACCCGCCGTTTGAAGAAGCACTTGGAAGCTTCCCAGCGCGAGCGCTACGCCGCCGTGAACCAGCCCGAGGCACCCAGGCGGATGCCGAACTCGCTCAGGCCGGCCGACACCGACCTGTCGGATCTGGCGCTGCCGGACCTCATCCCGCCCGCCGCGCCCCCGGCCGACTGGCGTACCCCGCCCTCTCCCGCCACCCGGACCACGCCGGACCGCCCCGTTCCGCTCCAGCCCGAACCCGTTCCCGACGGCCCGCCCGGACAGGCCGCAGACCCCGCTGAAGACGGAGATGCCTCGTGACCGCGGCCACCTACCAGTACGTCGACCTGCCCGATGCGTCCGTGGTCACCACCCGTGCCCTGCTCACCGCCCGGGAGAACATCACCGACACGGTCGCCGCGCGGGCCATGATGTGCATCCACGGCGGCGCCGGCTTCGGCAAGACCCTCGCCGTCAACATCTGCCTGCGCGCACTCGAACCCGGCGAGGACGTCCGCCGAGATCACCTTCCAGGCCCGGCCCACCGCCCACGCGGTGCGCCACGAATGGTTCACCGCCCTCGACCTGGCCGGTGAACCACCGCGCCACCCCAGCGAGTTCGACCGCCTGCTGAAGACCGCCCTGGCCGAACGCCCCCGCACCTTCCTCGTCGACGACGCCCAGTGGCTCAACGGGGAGGCGTTCGAATACTTCCACTACCTGTGGGACGAACCAGCCACCCAGCTCGCGATCATCTTCGTCGGCGGAGAGGGCTGCCACACCGTGCTGCGCCGCGAACCGATGCTCTCCTCCCGCATCTTCATCTAACAGCACTTCACCCGCCTGACCCCCAGCGAGGCCCTCGAGGCCATCCCCCTGTTCCACCCCATCTGGACCGACGCCGACCCCGACGACATCACCTTCGCCGACAGCCACGCCGCACACGGCAACTTCCGCGCTTGGGCCCAGCTGACCGCCCACACCCGCACCGCCCTGGCCCGCACCGGCCGCCCCCGCGTCGACCAGGAGCTGCTGCGCTGGGCCTTCAGCCGCCTTGCCTGACCACCACGCCGCCATGCCGCTCGCCGCGCCACCGTCCGTCACTGTGGTCATCGACCGCCAAGACGACGCGATCCACACGCACACCGCTCTGGCCGCCCACCATCCGCCGTCCGGCCGGATCACCCTGCACCCCGGCCCGGGCACCACCAGTGAAACCGGCCTCGCCCACGACCTTCTGGCCGCCCTGGAAAAGCCGCCCCTGCTTCCAGGCCGCTTCCCCAGCGGCCGTCAGCCCGCATGGGAAGCCGCCACGGCCTGGATCACTGCCCTTCCCGTCACCCGGCTGACCGTCCTGCGCGCCCACCGCCTCACCGCCCGCCGCGCGATGCGCCTCCTGCAACTGCGCACGCTCACCGGTATCCACCTGACCCTGGTCTGCCACCGCCCCCACCTGCCCGCCGCCCTGCACCAGGCCCTGCAGACGGCCGCCCACACCATCACCACCGACTTCCAAACCACCCGCCACCACTACTACGGCGCGACCGCCCCCATACCCCAGCCTGCCGACGAGCCCGCCCGCCCGGCCAACCGGTGGCTCACTCCGCCTGCACTGGACCGCCTTGTGTCCTATGACAGCCCCCGCCCCTGCACCGCCCCGTGCACGCCGCCGCCGATCGTCTGGCGGCACCGCCCGCCACCCACGCCTCTCACCCCGCACGCTGCCCAGCACGTCGTCCACCGGCTTCAAGGGGTGACCGCGCACCCTCGCCTGGCCGCGACCGTTGCCGCCGCACTGATCACCGGCGCCTCCCCCCCCAGCAACCTGCCACCGCACACCCTCGCGACTACGACGACGCTGCGACCACGCTCGCCCTGCACGACCGCGCCCGCTACACCGACGGCTGCGCCGCCTACCCCGTGCCGCCCTGGGCGGGTGTCTTCCTGCGGGCCGCGGCCTGCTTCACCCGGCTCGTTTCCGGCGAGGACCAGGAATTGTTCGCCGCGCCAGGCAACCGTGCCCTCCTACTGCACGTGAGGGAGACGGCCAGGCTGCGCCCGCCCCAGCCGCCCGCAGCCCCCCGCCAAGGCCCGGCCGACCGCGTGGAGTGGTGTCAGTAACGGCGCGTCAGGCCGGGGTGCTCTCGCTCGCTGAGCCGGGCGGGCTGTGTGCCGCCGCGTGGGTAGCGATCGACGCCCGTCCGCGTGGGGGTGTGTTCCTCGGATGGGGGAAGGTGCGGCTGGCTGGGCTGGCCGGGGTTGGGCGGGGCTTGAAGGATGAGGAGCGTGGCCCTGCTCTTGGTTTGCTCACCGTCTCTCTTTAAAGGAACACGGAGGCCTGCACCGCCATGCCTGACGGACAGACCCGGACGCACAGGTCGCGCGACCTCCGAGCGCACACGCTGAGGGCCTGCGCCGCCACAGCAGCCTTGGCGTCGCTCGCTGCCTGTTCCGCCGCCGGCACACCCTACGAGGGGCAGGCGCGCACGGCACGCGCGGAGGCGCCGGCACACGGGCTGATGGCACCGCCGCACGTGAACCGCGGAGCGCGTCTCGCGAGGGCGCTCAGGCCAATCCTGCCGGGCGGCGACACGCGGCTGGCGGTGGCGGTGCTCGATCTGGACAACGCCGACCAGGAGATCGCGTGGTACGGGCAGGACGCAAGGTTCGACACGGCGAGCATCATCAAGGTGGGCATCCTCGCGGCCCAGCTGCTCCAGGCGCAGGACGAGGACCGCGAGCTGACAGCCGCGGAGCGCTGGAATGCCGAGGCGATGATCCGAACGAGCGACAATGAGGCGACGAACGTGCTGTGGCGGGCGATCGGTGGGGCGGAAGGCCTCGACGCGGCGAACGAACGGCTGGGGCTTTCCTCGACACAGGGCGGTCCCGGCATGAGGTGGGGGCTCACCCAGACCACAGCGACGGATCAGGTCAAGCTGTTGCGCGCGGTCTTCTCCCGAGGGCCGGTGGCCTCCGACCGCTCGCCCGAAGGGCTGAGCCAGGCGTCCCGTGCCTACATCCGGGGCCTGATAGGCCAGATTGCGCGGGACCAGGACTGGGGAGTGTCCGCGGCCGGCCCCCGAGGCTCCCGATGGGCCCTCAAGAACGGCTGGCTCCAACGGAGCACAACCGATCTGTGGGTCATCAACAGCGTTGGTCAGATCACGGTGCACGGACACCGGTACCTGGTCTCGGTCCTCAGCAGCGGCAACGCGTCGATGCAACGCGGGATCTCGCTGGTCGAACAGGCGGCGAGAGCGGCGATCGGTGCGGCCAGCGCACACGTCCACCCTTGGCCGCAGTAAGGGGAGGGCGCCGTGCCGGGTACTGCTGCGTGCCGGCGGCCGCGTCCCGCTTTGCCGTCGGCCGTCGGCCGCCGGGTTGCCGGTGGGGAAGAGCGCCGCGGTGGCGGGCGTGGTGCTGCCAGGCAGGGACGCGGCTGGTGCGGACGTCGTAGGTCCGGGCGGTGGCTTACGCCGGGCAGGCGATGGCGGCTCAGGGCGCGGGATGGCGCTTGGCGAAGTGCCAGCGAGTTGGAAAGGGGATGACGGGAGTGCCGGCGCCGGTGCGCCCCTCGGTGGCAGGCATGAGCGGGCGGTGTTCGACGCTCTGGCGCTGTTGGGCCGTTTCCCGCACACGTCGGCGCTGGCCGACGCCGCGGTCGCGAGGGCTCTAAAGACTCTCTTGGCGACGCTACTGCTTCTCACCCGCTGGGAGGGAGACCATGTGGTGTCCGCCACCATGGCTACGTCCAGCGCATGCCGATGGCGGAGAGTTGTTCCACGCGCTCAGGCGACAGTGTCGCGGCTCGTGAGCGTTGGTTGCTGATCCATGCCCCCAGCTTGAGCTCTCGCTGCTCCTGGTCCTCGCCGTCCTCGCGGCCGCCCGCGTCCCCGTCCTCACCGCCGATGATGATCCGTTCGATGTGCTTCCTCGGCACCCGAAGGTGCCCCTCACGCTCGTAGAACTGACGGGCGGCCGCGTAGTTGAAGGCCCATTTGTCGGCCTGGCTGGTCCGCGGTCTGGGTTTCTCGTTCTCGGTGGCGGGTGGGATGCCGAGGATGTGTTCGCACATCCACTGCTGGACGCCTGTGAGCTTGTCCCACCCGTACCGGACCGAGCGCACCCACCGCCCGAGGTCCTCGCCCTGGTGCACGACCTCACCCGGCTCCATCGGCAGCGTGCCGCCGGCCTCCAGGCGCAGCCGGACTAGATGGAAGGCGCGCTGCCACTCCACCGGCCAGGCCGGGCACCAGGAAGGGTCGACGTCCTCGAGCTGCTCGCGCCGCTCGTCCGACAGCGCGCCGGCCGACGACCCGACCGGGAGCCCTTCGGCACGCCGCTGCTCGATCTCGGCAGCCTTCCGGGCGGCGGCCCGCACGTTCTTCAGCCAGATGCCCACCCGGTAGCCCTGGTAGGTGGCGTCCAGTGGGGCCAGGAGGTGGCCCGTCTCGGCCGCCCACCCTCGGGCGGCGGCCAAGCCTTCTTCCCAGGCGACATCGAAGTGCGACCACACCATGCCCAACTTCTCCAGCTGTGCGATGCGGTCTTCGTCCATGTCCCCGCGGGCGTAGAAGCGCCTGGCGTCGGCGATCCATTGCCCCAGCGGGAAAGAGGCGAGGGAGGCCGGCCATCCCTCGGCTTCCGCTTCCTGATCGCTGCGGTCGGGCACCCGGTAGGTGAAGGGGACTTTCAGGTTGCCGTGGAGTCGGTGGTAGAGGGCGGCGGCTTCGATGCCGCGTCGCCAGTGCTGGTGTTCGGGATTGAGGACGCGCAGGTTGATGAAGGCGGCCAGCTGGGCGGGGTCGCGGGGGGTGCTGAATTTCAGCAGCTCTCTGGCCGGTACTGACAGACCACGGTCGCTTCGGTCGCTGCCAGCTGCTTCGTCACCTTCCTGGGGCCCGCTGCGGCTCTGTACGCCCCTGACGCGGCTTGGCGCCTGCTGCTGCGCGAGAGCCTCCACCACACGGGCGTCGTGCGCTCTGAGCGCCTCCAGCAGCTTCGCCAGGCCGCCGAACGCCCGTGAGGTGAGCATGTTGTCCGCCGTCTCACCCGGCCCGAGCAGGACCGGCACCACGAGCGAGGCGACCTTCCCCTCACCCGGCTGCATCCGTAGCGCCCGGCCGACGGCCTGGACGAGGTCGGGCATGGAGCCGCGTACGTCGGCGAAGTACACGGAGTCACAGTTGCGGGTGTCGACGCCTTCGCCCAGGACTTTCACGGATCCCAGGTAGCCCTTCTCCACGACGGTGCCGTCCGTGGCGAGCCCGTCGGCGAACTCTGTCAGAACCCGCCGCCGGTGCCCCGGCTTGTGATCGCCGCACAGCCAGTTGGCCCAGATCGTCTTGGGGTACAGCTCGGGGTCGGCGGCGTGCAGCTGTGCGGCGACGTCGGGAAGGCCGGCCGCGAAGGCCTCGGCCTCCTTGACGACATGGTGGAACACGAGCGTACGCCGAAAGCCTTCCTCGGCTGACGCCTTCACCAGCGCGGTCTGCAGCGCCGCGAGCCGAGCCCCGCGCACCTGCTCGGAGCGCGCGTCTTCGCCCAGCAGCTGGGCGGCCTGGAGCTGGGTATCGGTGATGTCCACACACACCACCTGATAGGGGGCACAAATTCCCCTGTCGATGGCATCCGAGAGCGTCAAAGTGAACGCCCTGCTGCCGAACGGCCCGTCCGGATCGTCCTCCATGCTCGCCACCAGCTCGCCCGGCGCGCCCTGCTCGGAGTCCTCGTCCAGCTGCCACAGCCGGGGCGTGGCGGTCATGTACAGGCGCCGCAGGGCGGGGATGCGGGTGTTGTCGTGAACGACTGCCCACGGCTTCCCGATCCGACCGGAGGTCCGGTGCGCCTCGTCGATCACGATGAGGTCCCAGCCGGGAAGGCCGGCGGCGTGGGCCCGTTCCAGGGTGCCCAGTCCGAGGGAGGCGTACGTGGCGAACACCGTGACGCGCTCGAACGGCCGCACCCAGTCGACCAGCTCGTCCACGTCCGTGGTGTTGGGGAAGGACACCTCCTCACCCCGCAGGGAGGAGACCCCGATCATCGGCCCGGTGCGGCTTCCCTCGCGCCACGCGGCTTCGGTCTGGGCAAGCAGGTCGAGGGAGGGCACGAGCACCAGCACTCGGCCCGCCCGGAGCTCCTCGGCGCTCCGGGCCGCCACGAGAGTCTTGCCAGTCCCGGTCGCCATGATCACCTGAGTGCGGAGCCCCCGCGGAGGCACAGTCAATCGTGCAGGCAATTCGAGTGCCCGGAGAACCGCGTCCACGGCTTCCCGCTGGTGGGGACGGAGATTTTTCATCGCCATTTCAGTCTGCCTTCTCCTGCAAGCTGAACGAAGGGCTGCACATGGCGATGAGCGACAACGCGCACCCAGACAACGCAAGATGAACTGCGTCCTCTTCGTCTAGAAACCAGGCTCACCTTCCTGACCCAGAACGGAAGATCACGCTGGGAGCGCCTCCTGATGCCCACAGACCTGGAGCCACCTGATTCCAGAGTCTATCGCACTCTTAAAACGAAGCAGGCTTCTTCGTGAACCAACATCAGCCCTGGCGAATCAGCACTGAGCCGATGGGTACTCCCTTTCTCTCATTATCCGCCTGCCTTGGAGCGCCATGACACAGAAGACTGAGGACGAGATGGGCAACCGGTTCTGCAAAGCGTGTGGCACGCCGGCCGAAGACGGGAGGCTGTGCAAGCACTGCGGCACCGTGCTGGACCTTCCTGACGAGGCAGGTCTGGTCGAAGACCAAGGTGCGGGAGTGCGACGCGATTTCGAGGGACGGACCGGGCCGCGAGACCAAGGGTGACCGGACCAGCAGGTACGCGTACCGTGTCCGCCTTCCCCTTCTTGCTGCCAGCCTCGGGCCGCGCGAAGCGCGACCTGGACCGCCTCCGCTCATGTCTGCGGGGGCGAAGCCGGGGCATACGGGCTTCACCCCCTTGAGAGGAGTTCGTTTCATGGTTGGCATAGTCGCGGCGGTGTTGTTCTTCGTTGCGTTTTTGATCAACGCGGCGGACATCAGCACCAACGATGTGTTCTCTTCGACGAACGTCATGTTGCTGGGGCTGATGTGTCTGGCTCTGCATATGGCCGGGGTCGGGACCGGTTGGGCCCGCAGACGCTGACCCTTGTCTGCGTATCTGGTGACGGACTGTCACCAGATACGCAGAACACCAGGCAAGACCCACCCTCGCCTGTAGCCAGCTGGCCCGCGTCAGCGGGCTGAAAGGTCCTGGAGGCGCAGCCGGAAGGACCGTCAGGCGGGGGAGCGCAGCGGACCCGCCGGCCAGGCTGGAGCGAAGCGGAAGCCTGGTAGCGGGACGCAGTCCCGCCAGTCCGGGAGCGCAGCGAACGGACCGTCAATCTCGGCGCGCAGCGCCGAGATTGAGCGGGAGGCGCAGCCTCCCGCCAGCGCTCACGCGGAGCGTGAGCGCAACCACCGTGCGCAGCACGGTGGTTCGCTTGCACATCGCGCAGCGATGTGGTACCCGCTCCGCGGG